>NZ_CP009553.3 GCF_000767615.3 Pandoraea pnomenusa
GCAGCGTGTTATCCAGGGTGGCGCGGGGCTTGTCCGAGGGCTTCGTCCGGCGCTCTGGCCATCCACCATCCGTAACATTGGATATGGGGGCAGAACGGCCAGAACCAAGCCGGCGCGCCCGTCTCGATGCGTAATTCCGACGGGGTCACCGGCCAGGTCGTGTCGGACCGGCGGCGCAATGCAGACCACCGGCAATCCTCGACCATGGCGCTGCGTTCGGGCCTTGTCTCGCGCGGGCGGCCGGCTTCGGCGCGCGCAAACGACAAAACCCGGCGCGCTATCCACATGGCGGCGTCACCGGTACTCTGCTGGGTAAAAAATTGATGGGGGATTTTAACGCCAAAGCGTCGGCAAAGCGAGTTATCCACAGGAATGCCCACAGCACCGGCATCTCCGGGCGGCCTCGCCGCGTTAACCGGCCTGACTTCGCGCGACGGCTGCGCATTTGCGGGGCAATGGTGTCGTTTTGCCGCGAGCGCGTGAATATCTCCCCTGAACGGCATTTATCCACCGGCAGAAAAAGATGCCCCGTCGTTTTCCTGCCATTATCCACAGCCCCGGTACCGCCGGATGGCGCGTCTGCGAGAACCCAGGCACCGATCGTGCACATGCGCATCTTCCGTGATGGCTAACCTATTGACACACAACGGAAAAGCCGATTAAATAGCGGGTTCGTTAGAAAGATAACCGGATTCCTATCCAACTCCCGACGGCTGGGCCGAGCGTGAAAGTCCTTGAATTTGCAGGTTTTCACGGTGCTCATGTGGCGTTTCACGATGCTGCTGCGCGGGAATTTTTTCACACAGTGAGTGCATCATGAAACGTACTTTTCAGCCTTCCGTGACGCGCCGCAAGCGCACCCATGGCTTCCTGGTTCGCATGAAGACCCGTGGCGGCCGCAAGGTCATCGCCGCTCGTCGCGCCAAGGGCCGTAAGCGCCTGGCCGTTTAATCGCGGATCTCGGTCGTACCGCGGTTTGCGCGTCAAATCCGCAAGGCGCGAAGTCCCGGCACTGGGGTTTCCCAAAGCCGCGCGACTTCTCAAAACGGATGAGTTCTCATCCGTTTTTAGTTTGCGCCCCCTGCGTCGCAGCGCGCACTTCGTGTTGTACATGCGCCGGCGCGACAGCGCGCCGGACACCCCTGTCGATGCCATGCCTCAAGAGGGCCGCATCGGCATTGTCGTCGGCAAGAAGCACGCGCCTCGCGCGGTCACTCGCAACCTGATCAAGCGTCAGGCGCGCGAGATGTTCCGTCAGCGCCGCGCGGCTCTGGCGGGCTGGGATTTCGTGCTGCGATTGACCCGGCGTTTCGACAAGGGGACGTACACGGCGGCGGCGGCGCCAGTGTTGAACACACTGTGTCACGCGGAATTCACGCAGCTCTTCGATGCTGCGGAAAAGGCCGCCCGCAGGCATCGCCCGACCGGCGACAAGACGGAAGGTAGTTAGTCCTCACACGGTAGCGCCCGACTCCCGGGCATGCGCCGCCACCCGGCCTCTCGGCCGGACTGACAGGCGGAATCGAGATGCGAAGCGTGCTGTTGTTGCTCCTGCGCGGTTACAAGCTGGCGATCAGTCCCTGGCTGGGGAACCGTTGCCGCTTTCATCCGAGCTGCTCCGACTACGCACGCGAGGCCATCATCGAGCATGGTGCCGGTTACGGCACTTATCTCGCGGCCCGGCGTCTATGCCGCTGTCATCCGTTTCACCCCGGTGGTTTCGATCCCGTACCGCCGGCACGACACGTCTGCAACGTCCCCGACTCTCCTGCCGAAGGCGCCGACACGGTTGCCGGAAGCGATGCGTCGCGAGCGAAGCGGACGGTCTCGACCGGGCCCGCGGCCGCATCGGCAGTTACGCGCCGCGCGCCGGGCCATTCCTGAGTTTCGTCCACCACGAGTTACCGCATGGACATCAAACGCACCGTACTCTGGGTCATTTTCGCGCTGTCTGTCGTGATGCTTTTCGACAACTGGCAACGCGCCAATGGCCATTCGTCGCTGTTCTTCCCGACGCCCGAGGTTTCGACCCCGGCCGCCACGGGCACGAACAAGACGCCGGCCAACGACCTGCCGCAAGGCGCCAACGCCGGTGCCGCCGCGGGTAGCGCACCGGGCAACGCGCCGGCCGCCGCCACCGCTCAAAAGGTGCGCATCACGACCGACGTCTACGAAGCCGACATCAGCACGCAGGGCGGCACGCTGTCGTTCCTCGCGCTCACCAAGTGGCCCGACGCCGAGGAAGCCGACAAGCACGTCGTGTTGTTCGACAACACGCCGAGCCAGCAGTATTTCGCGCGCACGGGTCTGATCGGCGGCGACTTCCCGAATCACAACGACATCTTCACGCAGGTGCCGGGTCCAACCACGATGACGGGCGACACCCTGACGGTGAAGTTCGAGTCGCCGGTCAAGGGCGGTCTGCAGCTGGTACGTGCATACACGTTCCATCGCGGCAGCTATGTGATCGACGTTTCGAACACGATCGTCAACAAGACCGACGCCGCCATCAAGCCCACGCTGTATATGGAGCTGGTGCGCGACGGCCGCGAGATCAGCGGCGCGAAGTTCTCGCACACGTTCACGGGGCCCGCGGTCTACAGCAGCGACGAGAAGTTCCAGAAGATCACGTTCAGCGACATCGACAAGGACAAGGCCAAGTACATCAAGCAGTCGAGCGACGGCTGGATCGGCATGGTGCAGCACTACTTCGCCACGGCCTGGATTCCGAAGGAGGGCGCCGAGCGCGACAACTACATCGGCAAGCTCGACAACGGCCTGTATCGTGTCGGTGTGAAGCAGCCGCTCGCGAGCATTCCTGCCGGCGGCACCGAAACGGTGGATGCCCGTCTGTTTGCCGGTCCGCAGGAAGAGCACATGCTCGAGCAGATCGCGCCGGGCCTGGAGCTCACGAAGGACTATGGTTACTTCACGATCCTCGCCAAGCCGTTGTTCTGGCTGCTCTCGAAGCTGCACGGCCTGCTGGGCAACTGGGGCTGGGCAATCATCGCGGTGACCGTGATCATCAAGCTGATTTTCTTCCCGCTCTCGGCCGCCAGCTACAAGTCGATGGCGCGCATGAAGGAAATCACGCCGCGCATGCAGGCGCTGCGCGAGCGTTACAAGAGCGATCCGCAGAAGATGAACGCGGCGCTCATGGAGCTGTACAAGACCGAGAAGGTCAATCCGTTCGGCGGCTGTATCCCGATCGTGATACAGATTCCGGTGTTCATCGCGCTGTACTGGGTGCTGCTGTCGTCGGTGGAAATGCGCGGCGCGCCTTGGTTGGGCTGGATTCACGATCTGTCCACGCAGGATCCGTATTACATCCTGCCGGTGCTCATGGCCGTGTCGATGTTCATCCAGACCAAGCTGAACCCGACGCCGCCGGATCCGATGCAGGCCAAGATGATGATGTTCATGCCGCTGATCTTCTCGGTCATGTTCCTCTTCCTGCCCTCGGGCCTGGTGCTGTACTACGTGGTGAACAACTCGTTGTCGATCGCGCAGCAATGGTCGATCAACCGAATGCTCGGCACCAAGAAGGAAAAGAAGGCGACCTCCTGACGCTTCGCGTCCGGACCGTCTGACGATGCCGCCCGCGAGTCTCTCGCGGGCGGTTTTGTTTGGTGCATGTCAAAATAAGCCTCTGTTTTCCACGAATCCTTCCATGAGCGCCTCCGTCTCCGCCGTTCCTGTCGCCGCCATTGCCACCGCCCCCGGACGCGGAGGGATCGGCGTGGTGCGCGTATCGTTCGGCAAGCATCGCGGCGACGCGGTGCAACGCGTGATCGCGCGCCTGGTCGGGCAGCCGCTCAAGCCGCGCCATGCGTCGTACCTGCCTTTTCTCGACGCCAACGGCGAGGCGCTCGATCGCGGCATCGCGCTGTACTTCCCAGGGCCGAATTCATACACGGGCGAAGACGTGCTGGAGCTGCAGGGCCACGGCGGTCCCATCGTCCTGCAATTGCTGCTGCAGCGTTGCCTCGACGAGGGCGCCGAGCTTGGCGTGCGGCTGGCGGAGCCGGGCGAATTCACGCACCGCGCGTTTCTGAACGACAAACTCGATCTGGCGCAGGCCGAAGCGGTGGCCGATCTGATCGAAGCGAGTACCGAGGCCGCGGCGCGCTCGGCAAGCCGCTCGCTCGATGGCGCGTTCTCGCGCGAGATTCATGCACTGGTGGATCAGGTGATTCATTTGCGCATGCTGGTCGAAGCGACGCTCGACTTTCCGGAAGAGGAGATCGATTTTCTGGAGGCGGCCGACGCGTTCGGTCAACTCGAACGAATTCGTGCGCAACTGGCGCAGGTGCTCTCGCAGGCGCGCCAGGGGGCGTTGCTGCGCGAGGGCATCAACGTGGTGCTGGCGGGGCAGCCCAACGTCGGCAAGTCCTCGTTGCTCAATGCGTTGGCCGGCGCGGAACTGGCCATCGTCACGCCGATTGCCGGCACCACGCGCGACAAGGTGCAGCAGACGATCCAGATCGACGGCATTCCGCTGCATATCATCGACACGGCCGGGCTGCGCGAGACCGAAGACGAGGTCGAGCGCATCGGTATCGCGCGCAGCTGGAGCGAGATCGCGAAGGCAGACGCCGTGCTGCACCTGCTCGACACCCGTACTGGCATGACGCCGGAAGACGAGGCGATCGCAAGGCAGTTGCCGAAGCACGTGCCGATCGTGCGCGTGTACAACAAGACGGATCTCGCGGGAGAACCGGCGACGGTGCTGCCCAAGGAGGGCGCGGCGCCACTCGGCGTGCGTCTGTCGGCCAAGGGCGGGCAGGGGATCGATCTGCTTCGCGCGGAGTTGTTGCGGATTGCCGGATGGCAGGCAGGTAACGAAGGCGTGTTTCTCGCCCGTGAACGTCATCTGTCGGCGTTGCGCGCCGCGCGCGAGCACATCGAAATGGCGGACGCGCATGCGCGTCGCAACGCGAATGCGCTCGATCTCTTCGCCGAGGAACTGCGTCTTGCGCAGGAACAGCTCAGCACCATCACCGGCGAATTCACTTCCGACGATCTGCTGGGCGTGATTTTCAGCCGGTTTTGCATCGGGAAGTGACCCCCTGCATACGAAAAGCGTAATGCTTTGAAACACTTCCGACACGTGTCGTAATTGCCCGGGAAGGCCGTCGCGCCTAGACTCGGGAGCATGAACACCTGAGCGGTATCGCGTCGCGAAAGGTCGCAAGCCTCTCGTTCGCGACGCGTATCCGCGATGCGGAATCCACCGCGTCCGGCGTTCGTTCTTCGAGGTCCGTGTCGTGAAACGTCTTCCTGTTGTCCTCGGCCTGGTCGCCGTGGCCGCTGCCGCCGTGAGCAGCAGCGCCTTTGCCTGGCATGGCCGCGTGGGTGTCTGGGTCGGTCCCGGCTATTACCCCTATCCCTACAGCTATCCCTATTACCCGCCGCCGTCGTACTACGCGCCGCCGGTCGTCGTCGTGCCGAGTCAGCCGCAGCAGTACATCGAGCAGCCGCAACCCGGCGCACAGGGCAATCTCCCCGGCACCAACGGCGACACCTGGTACTACTGCGACAAGGCGGGCGCCTATTACCCGTACGTGAAAACGTGTCCGGCCGGATGGCGCGAAGTGCCCGCGCAACCGGCGTCGAACTGATCGGGAGACACGCCATGGCCTTTGCTACTCTCGTTCGCGGCGCGCGCATGTCGCCGTCGTCGGCACCCACACACATGCGTCGCAACGAACACCCACCGCGAGCGTGGCGCCGCCTCGCGCCACTCGCCGTGACACTTGCCGCCGCCGCACTCGCGGGCTGCGCCGTCGTGCCCACCGGTCCGAGCGTCATGGCGCTGCCGGGTACCAGCAAGACCTTCGACCAGTTCCGGCGGGACGACTTCAACTGCCGCCAGTTCGCGTCCGGCCAGAACGGCGGCATGGACGCGGCAACCGCCGCCAATAACAGCGCGATCGGCAGCGCCGTGATCGGCACGGCCATCGGCGCCGCGGCCGGCGCCGCCTTCGGGGGCGGCTCGGGGGCCGCCATCGGCGCCGGTGCCGGCCTGCTCACCGGCAGCGCCGTCGGCATGGGCAACGCGCAGTCGTCTGCATACCTGACGCAAAGCCGCTATGATCAGGCCTACGTTCAGTGCATGTATGCGAGCGGCAACCGCGTGCCCGTGCGCGGGGACATGATGCCTTCGCGACCGGTGCAACGGTACGCGCCGCCGCCGCCCCCGCCTCCGGGATGGCGGCCGCCGCCCGGGTACTGATTCCACACATAAGGCGTGACGCCGACGCTGGTCCCGCGACGGGCCGTCGCCGGCGAATTCGCGTCGCTTCATCCGAGACACCCAATGGCCCGCCATTCACCCGTACCGCTCGCTTCGCCAGTTTCGTCCGCATCGCCCGTTTCGTTCGCATCGCGCACCTCACGCAGCTCCCGCGCCACGGTCGCGACGCTCCCCGTGCAAACGCCGTCGCTGCGCAAGCCGTCTTGGCGCATGCTGGCCGTCGCTCTCGCAACGGTGGTCGCCTCGATCGCGTTCGCGCCGCGCGCCCACGCGCAGAACACCGCAGCCCCGTCGAGCGCAGGCACGACCAACAGCGCCGCAGCGGGCGTGGCACCGGGCCAGGCGATCAACCCGAGTGCCGACATCTCGCGCGCCGTCTCGCGCGACATGACGGACACGGCGATCCAGAACAACTGGAACAGCATCATGCACCCGCCGGTGCAGGCGAGGCCCGAAGACAAGCCGGCGGAATCACCCCGACGCGGTCGTCGTGGCATTACGCCCGGTATCTCAACGAACTGATCGCGCGGACCGTGCGGATCGCGCGGCTGGCATTCGACCGGACGCGCGTCTACTATGAGAGTCATCAGCAGGTTCCGATCCCTGGTGTTCTCATGCGACTTTTCCTCGCCCTGTGGCCTGGGCCGGGCGTACGCGCGCAGCTTCACGAATGGGCCGTGTCGGCGCATGCCGAATGCGGCGGACGTGTGCTGCGCGCCCAGACCCTGCATCTCACGCTGGCCTTTCTCGACGAAGTGGATCCGGCCCGCCTGCCGATCCTTCTGGCACTCATGCAGCGCACACCGCTCGCACCGTTCACGCTCACCTTCGATCATCTCGGCTTCTGGTCGGATCGCAAGATCGTTTGGGCCGGTGCGGCGGCTGTGCCGGACAATCTCGTCGCGACACGCGATGCGCTGCTCTCGCAATGGGGCGCCACCGGGGCCCGCGTGCTCACGCAAGCATTCCGCCCGCACGTGACACTGCTGCGCCATGCGCGGCGCGCGCCGTCGGACCCGCATCCGCGTCCGCTCCTCTGGCAATGCGACGGCTATGCGCTCGTTCATTCCGTTCGCACGCCGCGCGGGCCGCACTACCGTGTGCTCGCCGAGCATCGCGGCACGACGCCGGAAGGCTTTTTGGCCGCGCCGGACGAGAATTCGTCAATGCCAGCAACGCAATACGGTATAGTCGGATGACGACGCGCCGGCCGAACGGCAGCACGTCGGTTTTTCGTCATTCGCAGGAGGTTCAAGTGCAAGTCGGATCGATCGTCAAATCCAATCACATCGCAGTACCGCAAGGCGCCATGGGGATCGTGACCCGTGTACTGGGCGATATGGCGATGGTGCGCTGGTACTCCGGACAGCCCGGGGCATCGAAAGAGCTCAACACCGAACCGTTTTTCATTGTCGACCTGATCGAAACGGGCGATGTCATGCCAGTAGGAGGCAGCCCCATCCTGCACTGAACAGCGTGCCGCGCCGACAGGCGCCCGGATACCGAAACGCCGGCCCGTCGAGAGACTGGCCGGCGTTTCTGCTTTTCCGGTGCCCGCGGCTTTCGCGCCCCCATCAGACGGGCCCCGCGCGCTGGCGCACGAGCGCGTCGAGACGCGCCGCCATCCGCTCGCGCCGCCGACGTGACGTGCGGTAGAGCAACACCGCCATCGCAAGCAGCACGACGCAGGCGATGGCAAACACCCCGTACGGCAACGTGTCGCCGTGCAATCGCATGCTGACTTGCGCACGTGTCTGTGTCGTGCAGATGATCGTGCCCGCGCGCATGCCCGTGTAGTGCATGCCACAGACGGCGACAGCCATCACCAGCGCCGCCAACGCGCGTTGCAGGCTTGTCTCCAGGTGAAACGCCAGCCAGAGCGCCACACTGGCCGCCACGATCGCAATGAGCACCGACAGCGCCACGAGCGTCGTGTCCCATTCGAAATACGCCTGCGTGCGCACCGCGCTCATGCCGAGATAGTGCATGCCGGCAACGCCGAGCCCGCCGGCCACGCCGGCGATCACGCATCGGATCGCATTGCGATAGGGCGCCCTGGCCACGTACCAGAGCGCCGCCCCCGAGACCAACACCGCCAGCACCAGACTGCCGAGCGTCGGCCAAAGGGAATACGACACGGGGAACGGCATGCGTTGCGCAGCCATGCCGATGAAATGCATGCCCCAAATGCCGATACCCCCCAGCGCGAGTGCCGATACGGTCAGATAACCGAGGCTGATGCCGCCGTCGTCGTCGCGAATGCGCGACGCCGCCACCAAAGCGACATACGCGCCCAACGTCGATATCACGAACGAAAGCAGAACGAGAAACTCACTGTATTGAAGGGGAACGACGCTTCCTGGCTGCATAGGCTTGTCCTGTGATTTTGCTACCGTCGGAACGCCCCAAAGGACGACGAAGAGCGATCTATTATTTGCGCCTGCACGACTACGCCCAGGGGGACACGACGTGGCATCGAACACGTCGGGCGTCAGCGCGATTCAATCTCGACGGTCCGTCGGCGTCAAGGGGTAAAACCGACCATGATTCGCCAGACGACGTCGATTTGCCGCACCGGCGCCGAAACCGTCGAGCGCATCGTCGCGCAAGCCCCCGTCCGGCGCACGATTGCCGCAGCGCGCGACGCCATCCCCGAGCCGTGGAGGGTTGGCACCGACATTTAGAGTTGGTGTTCCAAACCCGCGTCGCACATGGGCGCCGAACTGCGGCACCATCCAGGTTGGACACTGACCGGGCCCGGCGAGGCTCGGCCGCCATTTCAGGGAGACGTCTCACATGACCGACGCGGTCACGACCCATTCCACCGCCACCCCGGCGCCGCAGGGGGCACCGCTGACCGGCGCGCGACTGGCACTACTCACGGTCGGCCTTGCGCTGGGTACGTTCATGGAAGTGCTCGACACGTCCATCGCCAACGTGGCGGTGCCGACCATTGCGGGTAGCGTAGGGGTCTCGAACAGTCAGGGCACGTGGGTGATCAGCTCCTACGCCGTAGCCGCCGCCATCGCCGTGCCGCTCACAGGCTGGATGGCCCGGCGCGTGGGCGAGACGAGGCTGTTCGTGATGTCGGTCGCGGCCTTTACCGTCGCGTCGATGCTGTGCGGCCTGGCGCCGAACATGGAGACGCTCGTCCTCTTTCGCCTGCTCCAGGGCCTCGTGTCCGGCCCGATGGTGCCGCTCTCGCAGACCATCCTGCTGCGCAGCTTTCCGGAGAAGAAGCGCGGCCTCGCGCTCGGTCTGTGGGCGATGACGGTGATCGTCGCACCGATCTTCGGCCCGGTGGTCGGCGGATGGATCACCGACAACTACACATGGCCGTGGATTTTCTACATCAACGTGCCCGTGGGCATCTTCTCGGCGATATCGTGCTTCATTCTGCTGCGCGGGCACGAGACGAAGACGCAGAAGCTGCCGATCGACCTGATCGGCCTCGCGCTGCTCGCCATCGGCGTGGGCTCGCTGCAGATGATGCTCGACCTCGGCAAGGATCGCGACTGGTTCAACAACAGCCTGATCGTCACGCTCGCGATCACGGCGGCGATCTGTCTGTCGTTTCTGGTCATCTGGGAGCTCACGTCCGACAAGCCCATCGTCGACCTCACGTTGTTCAGGGATCGCAACTTCGCGCTGGGCGTGGTGGTGATTTCCTTCGGCTTCATGACGTTCTTCGCCTCGGTGGTCATCTTCCCCCTGTGGCTGCAAACGGTGATGGACTATACGGCGGGCAAGGCGGGTCTGGCCACCGCGCCTGTCGGCCTGCTCGCCCTCGTGCTATCCCCGATCATCGGTCAGAACATGGAGCGGCTCAACCTTCGCGCGGTCGCCTCGTTCGCATTCTTCGTGTTCGCGGGCGTGTCGTTCTGGAATTCGCATTTCGCGCTGAATCTGTCGTTTGCGAAAGTGATCGAGCCGCGGTTGGTGCAGGGCATCGGCATCGCCTGCTTCTTCGTGCCGGTCACGACCATCACGCTATCGAGCATTTCCGACGACCGGCTCGCCGCGGCCTCGGGCCTGTCGAACTTCTTTCGCACGCTTTCGGGGGCCATCGGCACCGCAGTGAGCACGACGATGTGGGAAGACCGGGCCATTTACCATCACGCGCGTCTGGCCGAGAACATCACGCCGTATTCGAGCGCCACCACGAGCTACCTCGACCAGTTGCGTCAGGGACTGGGGCTTGGCAACGGGTCCGACTTCGGCATGCTCAACGATCTGGTCACCCGCCAGTCCTTCATGCTGGCCACGAACGACATCTTCCACCTGTCCGGCTACGTGTTTCTCGCCATGGCGGCGCTGGTCTGGCTGACCCGGCCGAAGCGCGGCACCAAAGCCGCCGTGGGGCACTGACCCGGCGCCGGCCGGGGATCGTTCCAGAAAAGCAACAGTACTTTTCGGCTTGCCGGCTTCTGGCCGTCACGTCCGGGCGCTACCATGCCGTATTGCGCCGGATTGCGCTCACTCTTCTTGCAACAGGTGTCGGCATGCTGTTCGAACTGATCGCCCGCTACGGACTCTGGCTCGTCTTTCTGAACATCTTCGGACAGGCGCTCGGGCTGCCCCTGCCGGCCTATCCCACGCTCATCGTCACGGCGTCGACGTCGCTTTTCCCGGCGATGCTGATCGTCGCACTCGCCATCTTCGCGGCACTGCTGGGCGACACCCTCTGGTTCCTCGCCGGGCGGCGCTACGGTCATCACATCCTGCGTCTGATGTGCCGCCTGTCGATTTCGCCGGACACCTGCGTGAGCCGTACCGAAGGGGCAATGGGCCGTCACGGGGTGCGCGTGCTGATGTTTGCGCGCTTCGTGCCGGGTCTCTCGGCCCTGTCGGTGCCGATGGCCGGCGCGCTTGGTGTGTCCTGGCGCACGTTCCTGCTCTACGACGCCATCGGCGCGCTTCTGTGGTCGAGTGTCGCCGTGGCGCTCGGCGTGGTGTTCGCGTCGCACATCGTGTCGGTGCTCGACGCCTTCGACACGCTCGGTCGCGGCGTGCTGTGGCTCGTGGTGCTTGTCTTCGTGCTGTACCTGCTCAACCGCTGGCTCAACCGCTACCGGCTGCTGCGCTCGTTGCGCATGGCGCGCATTGGCGTTGCCACGCTGGAATCCTGGATGAAGGACGAAGTCACGCCGGTGGTGATCGACGTGCGTTCGGCCGCGCGCCGCGCCATCGATCCGTTCACGATTCCCGGGGCGCTCGCCATTGAGCCCGACGAGATCGGCGAAAAACTGCGCGATATCCCGCGAGATCGCCGGATCGTGGTGTTTTGCGCCTGTCCGAACGAGGTGACGGCCGCACGCCTGGCGCAGCAACTGCGTCAGCAGGGCTTCGCCGAGGTGCGGCCGCTGCTCGGCGGGCTCGACGCATGGCGCGACGCGGGCTACACGGTGCAGAAGATCGACGGGCTGGAAATGCTGGTTCCCGCACATTGATACATCACCGATTGCGCAATGCATTGTGCACAACTCAATGACGCGCGCTCATTCGAAAGACAGCGCGTGTTTTGCGTTTCAGGCGTCGGCCAGCGCGTCACGCAGTTGCAGCAGCAACGTACGCAAGGCCTTCTGCTGGGCGTCGGACTGACCGGTGACCGCCTGCACCTGGGCGGGCACCTGACGCGCCTCACGACGCAAATTCACGCCGCGTGGCGTAAGGTCGATGAACACCTGACGCTCGTCCGCTTCACCACGACGGCGCGTCAAGAGTCCCATGGTTTCCAGTCTTTTCAGCAGCGGGGTGAGCGTGCCGGAGTCGAGTCCGAGGCGCGCCCCCAACTGATTGACGGCGATATCGTCCTGCTCCCATAGCACGACCATCGCGAGATATTGCGAGTAGGTCAGACCCAGCCTGTCGAGCATCGGCTTGTGTGCCTTTGTCATGGCAAGCGACGCCGAGTACAACGCGAACCCCAACTGCTCTTCCAGACGCACTGGGGATTTCTGTGCGCCCTTTTTGCTAACGGCCATTCTCGTACGACGTCTCAATTCCATTTCGATTGCGCGCCATTCTATTTCACCGCGTGGAATGTCGCCAGTTGCGTGATGGCAGTGACCCACCGACGACAAGCCGCCTTCCACGAAAGCAATTTACGGTTACCCGAATACGGCTCGGTGTCGGCGCCGTGCTGCGGTTACGCGCAGCCGCATTCGACGCCGCCGCAGCTATCCACTCGCGCGAGCTCGGCACCGATCGGCATCCGGCAGGCTGTGCGCTCACTTCCGACACCATCTGTCTGCGAGCTGATCCCCCGGCGCATGGCGTTGAAAAATGCTTTATCTGAGGCCGCCTCAGTTTCAGGAGGAATTCGCCCGGGACAAGCGGGGGTGAGAAGCGGGGGTGAGAAGCGGGGGTGAGAAGCGGGGGTGAGAAGCGGGGGTGAGAAGCCAGGGAGAAAGGCGGGGTGAGGCCGGGAGCAGGTTCGGGATTCCGGTACGCCGGATGCCTGAGGCGATGCGGAGCCATCCCGCGAGCGGTCCGTGGCGCGAATGGGATCATGAAATCGCAGGGGCGGCTTTCCGAGCCTGTCTCGAGATCCCGGAATGGGTCGCACGCCGCCGCCAACCGAAATTCGTCGGGAAAAAATGCGTTAGCTGAGCAATCCTCAGTTTTGAGCGCCAATCGTACCGACGCCAGCCGGTGTGGCCGGGGTGTGCTTTCAAAAATGGGCGTCGGTCGATACCATGAGACCCAATTCCGATCACGACCGTCTCCTATCCGTGTCAGCAGTATCCGCCTGGGCCAAGTTGCCCGTCGTTGTGTGGGTGCGGCGTCAATTCGCACCGAACACCCTGCAAATCACGCTGCTGCTTGCCGGCATCGTCGGTCTGCTGGGGGCGTTGGCAACCGTGGCGTTTCGCGAGGCGCTCTCCGGGATGCAGTTCCTGCTCGCTGGGCATCGCAGCGGCATGGTCGAACTGGCGCAGAACCTGAACTGGTGGCAGCGGCTGCTGCTGCCGACCGTCGGGGGGCTGGTGGCTGGGCTGATCCTCCAGTACGCCACGCTGTGGGTGCCGAAAAAAGGCGCCGACGACTACATGGAAGCGATCGCCATCGGCACCGGCGTGCTGAGCCTGCGCCAGACGCTGGTCAAGAGCCTGTCGTCGCTTTGCTCGGTAGCGTCGGGCGCCTCGATCGGCCGCGAAGGGCCGATGGTGCAGCTCGCAGCGATGTTTGCCTCGCTAGTCGGCCGCATCCTCGCATTTCCCCCCGAAAGGCTGCGCCTGCTCGTTGCCTGCGGCGCGACCGCGGGGATCACGTCGGCATACAACGCACCGATCGCCGGAGCGCTGTTCATTTCGGAAATCGTGTACGGCTCGATCTCGACGGCAACGCTCGGACCGCTGGTCGTCGCCTCGGTCATCGCGAACATCGTGATTCGCCAGTTCCTCGGCTACGAAGCGGTGTACCAGATGCCGCGCTTCGATTTCGTCTCCGGCTGGGAAGTCTTCTTCTACGTGGGCCTCGGCGTGCTCGCCGGGATACTGGCGCCGTTGTTCCTTCGTTTGCTCGATACGGCCAAGCAGCGTTTCAGCTCGATGCCGGTGCCGCTGTTCCTGCGACTCGCGCTGGGCGGACTTGTGGTCGGCGTGCTCTCGTTGCAGGTCCCGCAGGTCTGGGGCAATGGCTACAGCGTGGTGAACTCGATCCTGCATACGCATTGGGCCTGGCAGGCCCTCGCGATGGTGCTGGTCTTCAAGGTGCTCGCCACGGCGTCGTCCGCCGGCTCGGGCGCGGTGGGCGGCGTATTCACGCCGACGCTGTTCGTTGGCGCGGCGCTGGGCAGCCTGTACGGCATTGCCATGAACGCGCTCGCCCCGTCCACCGCATCGGTGGCGAGCAGTTACGCCGTGGTCGGCATGGGGGCGTTTCTCGCGGCAACGACGTACGCGCCGCTGATGTCGATTCTGATGATCTTCGAGATGACGCTGAGTTATCAGGTCGTCTTGCCGCTGATGCTGGCCTGCGTGACGGCGTACCTGACCGCGCACACGCTGCGATCGGACTCCGTCTACGCCAAGTCGCTGCGTCGCAATCAGGTCGCGGGCCGCTGGCTTTCGATGACGGGTGAGGGCAGCGAGATGCGTCTGTCTTCGCTCGCGGTCGACAATGATTCGGTGGTGAGCGCCGCCGAGCCGGCGGATGCCATTGGGGATCGCTTCATCGCCACCGGCTACCGCAATCTCGTCGTGCGCGCGGAAGACGGGCGTCTGGCCGGCACGCTCGACGCCGCGAACTGGTGGCGACGGCAGGCCACCGGCGAGCCGGCGCAGTGGGCCGACGTCATCACGCCTTGCAAGGCGCTCGATGGCGACATGGCGCTTGTGAGCGCGTTACGCTCCGTGGGCAAGATGCACGCCGACTGGGTGCCGGTCGCCAACGCGCAAGGCAAATGGCTTGGCGTGGTGTCGCTGCCCGGGCTGATCGAGATCGTGACCGAAGAGCGGGGGGCCGAATGAGCCGGCGTCCAGGCGTCGGCCCGATCCGGCCGGCCGAACCGGCAACCGCCGACGACGGCACGCCGTACTCCACGGTATTCGACGACGTCTACCACAGCACCGACGGCGCACTCGGTCAGGCGCAGCATGTTTTTCTGGGTGGCAACGATCTCCCGGAACGCTGGCGGGGCCGCGAGCAGTTCGTGATCGTGGAAACGGGCTTCGGCCTGGGTCTGAATTTCCTCGCTACCTGGGCCGCGTGGCGCGACGACCCGCAGCGCCCGGAAAGACTGCATTTCGTCTCGGTGGAGAAGTCTCCGTTCCGGGCCAAGGATCTGCGGTGCATGCTGGAGCCCATGCTGGTGCTGCCCGGCATGACGGCGCTCGCGCCCCTGATGCAGCGGCTGTGCGATGTCTGGCCATCGCCCGTGGCAGGGTGGCACCGACTCGAACTTGCGCCGGGTGTGATCCTGAGCGTGGGCTTCGGCGATTTCTTCGACCTCATGCCGCTGTTGCGCGCCGGGGCCGATGCGTTCTATCTCGACGGCTTTGCTCCGTCGAAGAACCCGGACATGTGGTCGGCGGAGGTCTTCAGGACACTCGGGCGCCTGGCGCGCGACGGTGCGACGATCGCCACCTATACCGCCGCAGGACAAGTCCGGCGCGACCTGATCGCCGCGGGTTTCGACGTGGCACGGCGCCCCGGTTACGGGCGCAAGCGCGACATGCTCGCGGGCCGTTACGCGCCCCCCTATCGCATGCGTCGCCACGATCCGCCGCCACCAGCGCCGCCACGGGCGCGGGAGGCCATCGTCGTCGGCGCCGGCATGGCGGGGGCCGCCATGGCGCGGCGTCTGGTAGCGCGCGGCTGGCGAGTCCGGCTGTTCGAGCGTGCGCAGGCGCCCGGTATGGCGGCCTCGGGCAATCCCGCCGGCGTGTTCCATCCCCAGCTCTCGGCCGACGACAACGTGCTGTCTCGACTGACGCGCGCCGGCTTTCTTTACGCGCTCTCGCAGTGGCGCACGCTCCCTGGCGGACTGCCGGGGCGCGCGGACGGCCTGCTCCAGGTCGCCACGAGCGAGGCTGAGGCCGAGGCCATGGCGCAACTCGTGACCGCGCATGGCTATCCCGAAACGTATGCGAAGTGGGTCGACGCGCAACACGCATCGGCGCTGGCGGGCGAGACGCTCGCCCATGGCGGTGTGTGGTATCCCGAGGGGGGCTCGCTGGCGCCGGCGATGCTCTGCCGTGCCGAATTGGTCGCGGCGGGCCCTTCGCTAGACGCACGCTACGGTGTGAGCGTCGAACGTCTCGAAAGGGTGGGTGGCGGTGCGGACCCTGTAGCCGGTGACGGACGTGGGGCCACCGCCTGCCGCTGGGCTGCGCTCGACGAAACCGGCCGCGTGCTGGCGGAGGCGGACGTGGCCATCGTGACCGCCGCCGACGTCTCGCAAACCTTGCTCTCGGCCTATCTTCCGCCCGAATTCGTACCCGTCAAACGCGTGCGGGGGCAGTTGACGTTCCTGCCTCCGGACACGCTTGCCGGGCTGCGCATCCCCGTGTGTGGCGACGGCTACGTCGCGCCGCCTCCGCTCGGCGGCGCCGGCCCTGTCACCGGAGCGACGTACGGCTTCGATGACCCCGCTGAAGACGTCCGTGTCGGCGATCATCAGGCCAACCTGCGACGTCTCGCGGCACTGTTGCCGGGCCACGCCGACGCTTTCGGCGAGGCCGGCCTCGCGAGCGAACAGGCCGCCGCCGAGCTGGGCGGCCGCACGGCGTTCCGGGCGTTAATGCCCGACCGGTTGCCGATGGCGGGCCAGTTGCCTGATCTCGCTGCCATCGAGCCGCAGCGAAAACGTCTGGCGGGCGGGCACCTGCGTGACATCCCGCGCCTGGACGGGCTCTACGCGAGTTTTGCCTTCGGCTCTCGCGGGCTGGTCTTCGCGTCGCTTTGCGCCGAGCTGGTGGCCAGCCAGATCGAAGGCGAGCCGTGGCCGATCGGCAGCGATCTGGCCGATGCGGTCGACCCGGCGCGCTATCTCATGCAATCGCTTCGGAAGGCCTGACAAGCCCCACGAACCTTAACCGCCCCAAGTCCCCGGCCGCCAGGAATACTTGATGTGGACGGCGCATCGCTCTGAAATTTCAATCTGACCCTCAATGGGTTGATAGCCCGCTCCGTGCGGGGGCGTCGCGCCATCGGCGCGCACGCCTCATGCCGGTCGAGCGGCCGTTTGAAAGCGCCGCAAACCGAGTGTGGCAAAA
Source organism: Pandoraea pnomenusa (assembly GCF_000767615.3). Taxonomy (NCBI): domain Bacteria; kingdom Pseudomonadati; phylum Pseudomonadota; class Betaproteobacteria; order Burkholderiales; family Burkholderiaceae; genus Pandoraea; species Pandoraea pnomenusa. The sequence goes on from NZ_CP009553.3 coordinate 16,978, forward strand.
TGAGCCCAACCCTTCGGGTTCGTCGCGCATTTGTCCTTTATCTGCAACCCCGCGCGCGACTTTCTTTCCTTTTCACCACTTGATGCGCCGTCAAGCGGCGCAAAGCGAGCATTAATGACGTCGGAACTGTCCCTTTTCCCGGGCTGGCCGCCGGCGCCCGATCCCGTTTTCTTCGCCGGGCTGGCACTGGTATTTGCCGGCCTTGCGGGGGAAATCTGTTTCCGGAGACTGCGCCTGCCGCGCATCACCGGTTACGCGGTGGTCGGGCTGGTCGGTGGCACCCTGGGTCTTTCATCGATGCTGGATGCGCAGACCAGCGCTGCCATACGGCTACTGATCGACCTGGCGCTCGGCCTGCTGCTGTTCGAGCTGGGCAGTCGCCTCAATCTGAAGTGGATGCGGGCCAATCCCTGGATCATCGTCACCAGTGCGCTCGAAGCTTTGCTCACGTTCATCGCGGTCTATGCCGTGCTGCGTGTCTTCAGCGTCTCTGCCCTGACGGCGGTGCTCATCGCGTCCATCAGCATGGCGACCTCGCCGGCGGTGGTCATCCAGTTGAAGAACGAACTTCGTGCCGAAGGCCAGGTCACCGAGCGTCTGATGGCCCTGGCGGCGCTCAATAGCGTGTACGCCGTGGTGGCGGTCAAGCTGGTCTATGGCTGGATGCACCAGGCGTACCACTCCAGCTTCTGGGTGGTGCTTTTCCACCCGCTGTACCTGCTCGTCGGCTCGATCGTGCTGGCGTTCGTACTCGCCAAGGCCTGCAATCTGGTGTTTCGCAAGTTCGGCAGCCAGGATCATCACGCCTTTGTGATGCTCATCGGTCTGATCATGCTGATGGTCGCGCTGGTGCACATGCTCAAGCTGCCGAACTCGCTCACGCTGCTGCTCGCCGGGATCATCTTTCGCAATCTCGACGAGCGCCCGCAGCTCTGGCCTGCCTACTTCGGTACCGCCGGCTGGCTGCTTGCCGTGGTGCTTTTCGTGCTCACGTCGCTGGCGTTCCAGTGGGAGTACCTCGTGCTCGGCGGACTCGCCGCACTGGCGATCATCGTCGTGCGCGGCCTGGCCAAGGTGGTCGGCACGGTGGCCGTGGCCCACCAGGCGGGCATCAGCTACAGGCAGGCCGTCGCGCTCGGGATGTCGCTGTGCCCGATGGCCAGTCTCGCGTTCGTACTCGTTGCCGACACGTACGACATCTACCCGCAGTTCGATCCGATGCTCAAGGCCGTGGTGATGTGTGCCATCGCGCTGCTGCAACTGGCCGGACCGCTGGTGGTCTATTGGGCATTGGCCCTTGTCGGCGAACGGAAGGATTAAGCCATGTCATTAGAAGAATTCATTCCTTCGAAGCCTTGCACGTTCGGTGTGGAGCTCGAGATGCAGCTGGTCAATCGTCACGATTACGATCTGACCAAAGCGGCCGCCGACCTGATGCGCCTCGTCGCCAAGGAGACACACCCCGGCGAGATCAAGCCCGAGATGACCGAGAGCATGATCGAGTTGTCGACCGATATCTGTCATCACCACAGCGACGCCGTTACCCAACTGCGCAGGGTGCGCGACGTGCTGGTCGGCGCCGCCGAGCAGCTCAACGTCGGCCTGTGCGGTGGCGGAACCCACGCGTTCCAGCGGTGGAGCGAGCGCACGATTTACGACTCGCCACGCTTTCACTTTCTCTCGGAACTGTACGGCTACCTGGCCAAGCAGTTCACGGTCTTCGGCCAGCACGTGCACATCGGCTGTCCGGACCCGGACAGTGCGCTCTACCTGCTGCACGCGATGTCCCGTTACATCCCCCATTTCATCGCGCTGTCGGCCTCGTCGCCGTATGTCCAAGGGGTGGACACCGGGTTCCATTCAGCCCGTCTGAACTCCGTTTTCGCGTTCCCGCTGTCAGGTCGCGCGCCGTTCGTGCTCAAGTGGGAAGACTTCGAGACGTATTTCGACAAGATGGTGAAGACCGGCGTCGTGGAGAGCATGAAAGACTTCTACTGGGACATCCGTCCCAAACCGGGTTTTGGGACGATTGAGGTCCGGGTGATGGATACCCCCCTCTCGGTCGACCGCGCGGCCGCCATCGCCTGTTATATCCAGTCTCTGGCCCGTTATCTGCTCGAGGAGCGTCCGTTCGTGCTCAGCGAAGACGATTACCTCGTCTATACGTTCAACCGTTTCGAGGCCTGCCGTTTCGGTCTGGAAGGCGCATACGTGAATCCACAAAGCGGTGAGCGCACCACGTTGGGGCAACACATTGCGCAAACGCTGGAGATCATCAAGCCCCATGCAGCGGTGCTCGAGGCCGAAGCGGCCTGCGACGAGATCGCGCAACTGGTGTCATCGGGCAAGAACGACGCCGTGTGGTTGCGCGAAGTGCATGCCGACGCGAAGTCGCTCAACGAAATGGTGCGTCAACAATGCCTGCGATGGGCTGCATGACCTGAAGCCACCGCAAACCGTGGGGTTCACGCCCGGTTTGTAGTCGGCAGTGCCGGTGGTTATGCCGTCGGTGTGAGGAAACCCCGCCTTGGCGGGGTTTTTTATTGCCCGGGCGTCGCCGGCCCTGCCGCTTGTGCGGCACCCGGCAGGAAGTGCTTCCGTTTTGTGCCGCGTGGGGGCTCCGGTGCGCTGGACAGGCTCGAATCACGCATCGCGAGCGCTGCGTTTTCCACCGTTCAGGCAGCACCGGTTTTCCGCTTTTCGCGTCGCTCGTAGCAAGGTTTTAAGGTTTTAATAGGTTTACTGTATGTATACATAGTAGTAGTTAACAAAGGCGGTCCATTCCTGTGGATAACCACAGTTAACGCTGTGTAAACAGGACATTGGCGTAATGAGAACTGGATGGACAAACAGCGGGTATCCCGGGAACAACTCGGAACAGTTTTTGGCCCCTGTGGAAAGATTCGGAAGTTATCCCGAACCCGTGCACATCTAGTCCGACAACTTATCCAGAAAGTTATCCACAGGCGCCTATTTTTTGTGCATCGGGGTGCCGAAAACACGGTTTTGTGGATAATTTTGATGTTTTTGCGTGACCCGTCTGGTTCGCGGATACAATCTCGCCACTTCGATTTCCGACTTGCCGTGCGTGGTGTAACAAATGATTGATGCTGGTTTTGCTGGCGGTAACGAGCGAAATCGCCGGTACTGTCAAATTTCTCTTGCTGCGTGTCCCGAAGCGTTTTCGGCGGACGCGCGAATCCGACTTTTTTGCTGATCGCGGCCTTCGGTCACTGACGACTGACGGTTGCGTTTCGAATCATTTGCGTTCTGTCCGAATCGCAGGACGGTTGGTGCGCGTCCGAAAAAGTGGGCGACGCGCACTCGGGCGCTTCGAGGATCTAGAGAAATTGACGCGCGGCGCGTGCGGGAATGCAGGGTGGGTGAAAGGATCGCCAAGGGCTGTGAGCCATGCCTGGCGAGGCTTTGCACGAAGAAGGGATTTTGGTGAGGGATACGAGGCGGTTCTGCGTGACGTCGTGCGGCGCATCTGTTTGACGCCTCATGTCGTTCGCATGGGATGCGAAGTGTTTTCGGACATGCGACGCGGCTCGACGTCAGTGCGCAGGACACCAATATTTTGTAAACATCCTGAGTAGGATTTGGGAGATCAGTACAAGAACTGATACGCCAAAATCCAACTCAGAACACACAATGGAATCGTGGTGGGGCGGCAGGTTCAACAGCGACTTGCCGTCGCGTATCGACACGGAAGTGGTCGTTTAGGGTTTCCCCCGGGCGGGGCGCCGAAATATCAGGAAAGTTGTTGATGAGACGTGTGATGCACCGCCTGTGAGTTTATTTGACAAGCTGTTTTACCGACGTATAGTTTTTAGAAATCCTAACGAAAATCATGGCTACTCCGACCCCACTAGATGAAGCGCTCTCCAAGCGAGTGACAGCAGGTTTGTTGCGTATGGGGACCGCGTTACGGAGCCACGCCTGGGAGGGCGCGGCATTGGCTGGATTGACACCGACACAGGGGGAGATCCTCACGCTCTTGCTCATGCGCGGCGTGCCGATGCGTTTGGGCGAGATCGCGGAGGACGCCGCGCTCACGTCGGCCACGGTCAGCGAGGCCGTGAGCACGCTGGAGAACAAAGGGCTAGTCGAGAAACGACGTGATGCCAATGATGGACGCGCCCTGGCGCTGCGCCTGACCGCGCGTGGCAAGACGGCGGCCAAGAAAGCGTCGCAATGGCCGAACTTCCTGACGAGTGCCTCGGACTCGCTTGGCGAGAAGGAGGGCGCTCAGCTCTACCGTTCGCTCGTGAAGATGATCTTCATGATGCAGGAGCGCGGCGACATGCCGCCGCAACGCATGTGCCTGACCTGCAGCCACTTCGAGGTGTCGGCGCGTGGCAAGGCGCAATACCACTGCAATCACTTCAACGTCACATACGACGATTCGCGATTGCCGCTCGATTGCAACGCGCACGAGGGCGCCGACATCGTCACGCAGCGCAGGGTCTGGAAGCTGTACAGCAAAACCTGAGTTGCGCCGCGGTCGTCCCGGCGCACGCAGGGCGCCACAGAGGGGGGAGAGAACGTCATCCGCAACCGGGTGACGTTTTTTTTTCGTCGCGACTTGTCACGCACATGAACGTCGCGTGCCTGTACACTGCGCTTTTTTGCATCCACGAAACCTCGTCGCATACAGATGGCAGCCAAGCGCAGAATCGAAGTCAGGAAATCGGGCGTCCACGGGAAAGGGGTGTACGCGGTCAAGCGGCTCAAGAAGGGCGATCGCGTGATCGAATACAAGGGCGAGATCATTTCGTGGCGCGAAGCCTTGCGCCGACATCCGCATGATCCGGCGCATCCGACGCACACCTTCTATTTCAGCCTGGAAGATGGCCGTTGCATCGACGGCAAGGTTGACGGCAACAACGCCCGCTGGATCAATCACGCCTGCTCGCCGAATTGTGAAGCGCGGGAAGAGGGAGAGCATGTCTACATCTACGCCACGCGCGACATCGAGCCGGGCGAAGAGCTGTTCTACGACTACGGTTTGGTCATTGACGCGCGGTACACGGCAAAGCTCAAACGCGAATACGCCTGTCATTGCGGCAGCAAGGACTGCCGCGGCACGCTGCTCGCGCCGAAGCGCTGAGCCTGTGACTTCGCCCGGCGGCGCTCAGCTCGAGGCGCGGTCGCCGGCGAACTGGTCGATTTCACGTGCGAGATCGATGTCGCGCTGGGTCAGGCCGTCGGCGTCGTGCGTCGAGAGCGTAATGTCCACACGGTTGTAGACGTTGAACCACTCGGGATGATGATTCATCTTCTCGGCGCTCAATGCGACCTGAACCATGAAGCCGAAGGCTTCCCTGAAGTCGTGAAACGTGAAACTGCGCTGGATGGCGTCGCGGCCGACCACCTGGTGCCACTCGGGCAGCACTTCGGCCAGGCTCGCGCGTGCCTCGGAAGAGAGTCGTGTTGTCATGGCATTCCTTTCAAAGACCGGCGGGGGTGCCGATTCATGCGATCTATTGTTCCACAGGCGGATGTGGCGCGTGTGTAAGCGCCTTCCGATAGTGTGAAACCGGGATCGCGCCGGGCGGCCCGGGTGGACGGAGTGGGCGTGACGGAAAATTCGGCCCGGACGACCCGGGCCGTGCCATCATGCCGGCAGCAGGATTGGCGTGTCGTCGACGCGACGCTCGCCGGCTTCGAAGGCCGCGGTTTGGGCAAATGCCCCGAACAGCGCGGGCAGGTCGGCGCGCATGGCCTCGAACAACTGGGCGAAGTCGTCGATCACGAAATAGGTTTGCTGGAAGGTGTCGATACGGTATTGCGTGCGCAGCACCCGTTCGAGCGAGAACCCGATGCGGTTCGGCTCGCGCGAGGTCAGCGAGAATTCCGTCTCCGCGCGGCTCGAGACGATGCCCGCGCCATAGATGCGCAAGCCGTCGCCGTCACGCATCAGACCGAATTCGACCGTGTACCAGTACAGGCGTGCCAGCAGCGGGAGCGCCCCCAGCGATTGCGCCACCTTGCCGGCTTTGCCGTAAGCCTGCATGAAGTCGGCAAACACGGGGTTGGCGAGCAGCGGCACGTGGCCGAACACGTCGTGGAAACAGTCGGGTTCCTGAAGGTAATCGAGCTGGTCGGGACGGCGCATCCACCACGTCGCCGGAAAGCGCCGGTTGGCAAGATGGTCGAAGAAGACATCGTCGGGCACCAGGCCGGGCACGGCCACCACTCGCCAGCCGGTGGCGGTCATCAATTTTTCATTCAGACGTTCGAACTCCGGCACGCGGCGTGCGTCCATGTCCAGAGCGCGAATACCGTCCATGAAGGCATCGCAGACGCGGCCCGGCAGCAAGGCTGTCTGACGTTCGTAAAGCTGCTGCCACACCGCGTGATCGACCGCGCCGTATTGCTCGACGGGCTGATCGATGGTGAAGTCGGGCCGGGTCGTGAGACCGGCGGCGAATTGCTCTTCGAGCATGGCAGTAAGGGACATGATGCGAACGACTCAATCAAGCGGTGACAATGATTGAAAGTGTAGTGCGCATGGCATGCGAAATGGGCGCATAATGCGCCTGTGGTGAAAGGCGTTTGCATAAATTTCGCATAAAAACATGATTTATTGCGGAGATTCGTCATGCTTGATCTGGATAGCTTCGATTTGGCCCTTCTGGATGCGCTGCAGAAGGAGGGGCGTGCCACCCATCACCAGTTGGCGGAACACGTGGCGCTCTCCGCGTCGCAGATCGGCCGCCGCCTGCAACGGCTTGAAGCCGCGGGCGTGATCGAGGGGTATCGCGTGGTGTTGCGACCCGAGGCATTGGGTCTGGCTGTGACGGCATTCACCACGCTGCGCTTGCAGCATCATGGCGATCAGGTGATCGAACGATTTCAGGCGGAGATCGATCTGCTGCCCGAAGTGCTCGAATGCCACGCGGTGGTCGGCGAAGCCGATTACCTGCTACGGATCGTCGTTCCGGACCTGAACGCCCTGTCGGCGTTCGTGATGAAGCGGCTGATGCAGGTGCCGGGCGTCGAGAACGTGCGCTCGAACATCGTGCTGAGCGCTTTCAAGCGCAGTAATGCACTGCCGCTGCACTATCTGGCGAACCGACAGTCGCAGCGCTGAAGGGAGGCGACGAGGACCTGTCCGGGCTTCTTGTAGCGTCTGCGAGCCCAAGGCTCGATCACGCAACGAGACGGTCCGACATCAGTCGGCGGGCATCAGCCACGGCTTCACGTAGCGGCCATAGACCAGCGACTGGATGAGGGCGACGGTCGAGCCGACCAACACCTCGATCACGCGCAGCATGGCGAGGCTGAGCTCTTCGTGCAGTCCTTGTCCCTGACCGCTCAGGGCGGCCGACATCAGAATCACGACCGTGGCCGGCCCGAGGCGCCAATTGGCGGGATAGTTCTGCACCAGCATCGCCGCGAGCGTGGCGACGGTGATCCCCACGAGCATTGCCGCCAAACCCGGCCCCATGATGAGCAGCACCGCACAGGCCACGACCGCACCGGTGATCGTGTTGATCGAGCGTGCCTTGAAGTTGCTGCGCGCCTGCAGGGGATCGGGTTCGGTCACGATGATGAGCGAGATCATGGCCCAGTACGGCTCGGGGAAGCCGGCGGCACGAAGGCCGAACCACACGATCAGCGACCCGCTCAGTATCTTGACCAGATAGACCAGCGCGTTTTTCTTGGGATGGAGAAAGGCGATGGACATGAGGGCGCACAGTCAGGCACGGGAAGACGCCAGTGTGACATAGCCCGACTTCGGACGCAGACTATTCCGAGGGGTCCATGCCACGAATCCCAAATGTCGTTTTCCGTCTCACATTGCTTGGGAAACGGTTCGAGATGCCAAAGACTGCGAGTTAGAATCGCCTCACCTGAACTCGAGAGGAGTCCGGCATGTACAGCCGATCGCAACGCGTTTGGCCGGCCGCGCCGCTGGCGTGGGCAGCACTGTGTCTGGGAATGTGGGTCACGCCGTTCGCGCATGCGGCGCGCGTTGTCAGTGTCAGCCCGCAAGGCGAGGTGGCAACGGTCGATCAGGTGGTCGTCAAGTTCGACGAAGCCATGGTCCCGGCGGGCGACCCGCGAGCCCAGGCGCCGGCCACCGTGCGCTGCGCGGATGCATCGCTCACCGGCGACGGCCATTGGCTCGAACCGAAGATCTGGGTCTACGATTTCAAGCAACCGTTGCCGCCGGGCGCGAAGTGCTCGGTCGAGATGCGCAGCACGTTGGCGGCGGTCTCGGGCACGGCGCTTTCCGGCACGACACGCTATGGCTTCAACACGGGCGGCCCGGCTGTCACGTCTATCCGTCCGTCGTACGGTCCCATCGACGAAAACCAGATTTTCATCCTCACGCTCAATGGCGAGGCTGCGACCGAGACGGTGCGCAAGAACGCCTGGTGCGAGACCGAAGGGTTGGGCGAGCGCATCGGGGTGAAGTCGATCGAAGGCGACACGCGCACGGCCTTGCTCAAGCGATTCAACCTCGAAAAGCAGGCGCCGCGCGTCGTCATGCTGCAATGCAACCGCACCCTGGCTGCCGGGGCAAAGATGCATCTGGTATGGGGTGCGGGGATTGCCACGCCGTCGGGGGTGCCGACGAAGCAGGCGCGCCGGTTCGAGTACGAAGTGCGTGAGCCATTTACCGCCAGCTTCAGTTGCGAGCGCGAGAACGCCAATGCACCGTGCACGCCGTTGCGGCCGCTGCGTCTGACGTTCAACTCGCCGGTCGCGCGCGACATGGCCGCCAGGATCCGCCTGCAGGGCGCCGGGGCCGAGCGCTCGCCCAAGTTCAGCGACACCGACCGCACGTCCAGCGTGAGCGACGTGACATTCGATGCCCCGTTCCCCGAGAAAGCCGAGCTCACCCTCACCTTGCCGAAGGGGTTCACCGACGATAGCGGTCGCGCGCTCGACAATGCGGGCGAATTCCCGTTGAAGACGAAGACGGCGACCATGCCGCCGCTGGCCAAGTTTGCCGCGGCGCCATTCGGCATTGTCGAGCGCTTCGCGGAGCCGGGCATGCCGCCGATGCTGCCGGTCACGCTGCGCAAGGTGGAGCCGGCATTGCAGATCCAAGGACTCGGCGTGTCGGGCCAGGTGGCTGCCACGGCAACGAACGGGCGCACGATGCAGTTGCGCGTGGATGACGATGCCGAGGTCATGAACTGGCTCTCGCGCGTGCGGCGTTTCGACGAAACGACGATGACGCGCAAGCAGATCGCTCAGGAGATGCCCTCGATCCTAACCGCCCCGGCGGCGAAGGAGGCGTTCGGGCCGAACGCGGCGGCGATCGTCCAGGACAAGGTCACCCGCTACGACACGCGAAGTCTGTCGCTGCTGTCCGGCTTGCCGGGCGTGCAGGCGCTGACGTTGCCGGTGCCCAAGGAGAACAATCCGCGCCCGTTCGAAGTGGTTGGCATACCGTTTCAGAAGCCCGGCTTCTACGTGGTGGAACTGGCTTCACCGTCGCTGGGCGCGGCACTGCTCGGCAAGTCGTTGCCGATGTACGTGCGCACCACGGTGCTTGTGACCAATCTGGGCGTGCATTTCAAGATGGGCCGCGAGAATGCCGTGGCGTGGGTCACAACGCTCGACAAGGGGCAGCCCGTGGCCAACGCAACGGTCCGGGTGCTCGACTGCGACGGCAGCGAAGTGGCCACCGCCGTGACCGACAAGACCGGTGTGGCGAAGATCGACAAGTCGCTCGAGAAGTACCGATATTGCGAGAAGACGATGCGTTCGGGCTACTTCGTGGTGGCGCGCACGCAAGGCAGCGACCCCGACATGGCGTTCGTGTCGTCCGACTGGAATCGCGGTATCGAACCCTGGCGCTTCCACGTGCCGACGGACGGCGGCGACAGTCCTACGATTCGCGCGCAGACGGTTTTCGACCGTATGCTGTTCCGCGTAGGCGAAACCGTCTCGATGAAGCACTTCATTCGCCAGGAAACGATGCGGGGACTGGCGTTGCCCGCCAGCCTGCCGTCGCAACTGACGATTACGCACGAAGGCTCCGGGCAGACCTATACGCAGCCGGTTCAGTGGCGTAACGGACGCCTGGCCGAAAACACCTTCCAGATCCCGCAAGGCGCGAAACTCGGGGAGTACTCGGTCACGCTCGATTACACCGACACTGATTCGCGTCCGAAAGCGTATCCTTCGTCGCTCGACGCCGGGCATTTCCGCGTGGAAGCCTTCCGCTTGCCGGTGCTGGCCGGATCGATCGGCGTGCGTGACGCGGCGAAATCGCCGCTCATCAACAAGACCGAAGCGCCCGTGAACGTGCAGGTCAATTACGTGGCCGGCGGCCCGGCCGGTAACCTGCCGGTGCGGGTGTCGGCACTGTTGCGCGTGCGTGACCTGACGTTCGACGGATACGACGACTTCAGCTTTACGCCGTATCGGCCGCCTCAGGCGCAGTCGGGGGCCGGCGACGATGAGCCGGGCAACGACGAGAGCTCGGGGTCGAGCGACCAGAAGCTGGTGGCCGACAAGCAACGTCTCGTGCTCGATCGCAACGGTGCGGGCAGCCTCATGCTCAAGGACCTGCCGAAGGTCGACCGTCCGAGCGACCTGGTGCTCGAGGCCAGCTTTGCGGATCCGAACGGCGAGATTCAGACGCTTCGCGGCAACGCAACGCTGTGGCCCGCGAACCTGATCACCGGCGTGCGCAGCGAAAGCTGGGTGTCGGTGACGAACAAACTGCCCGTCAAGGCATTGGCGCTCGATCTGCAAGGCAAGCCGAAATCCGGCGTGGCGATGGACGTACGCGCCGAGGCGCGTATCACCACCAGCAGCCGCAAGCGCATGGTGGGCGGCTTCTATGCTTATGACAATCGAACCGAGGTGAAGGACCTCGGCACGGTATGCAGTGGAAAGACCGACGAGCACGGCCTGTTGTCGTGTGATGTCTCGCTCTCGCAGCCGGGGGAAATCACGCTGGTGGCGCAGGCGAAGGACGACAGGAACAACCTGAGCACGTCGACAACGAGTGTTTGGGTGACAGGGCGCGGCGAGGTGTGGTTCGGGGGCGACAACACCGACCGCATGGACGTGTTGCCCGAGCGCAAGACCTACGAGCCGGGCGAGACCGCCAAGCTTCAGGTACGCATGCCGTTCCGGTCGGCCACGGCGCTGGTTGCGATCGAGCGCGAAGGTGTGATGGAAACGCGCACGATGGAGATCTCGGGCAAGGACCCGAACGTTTCGCTCAAGGTCGAGCCATCGTGGGGACCGAACGTTTACGTGTCGGTGCTCGCGGTGCGCGGGCGGATCCACGAAGTGCCCTGGTACTCGTTCTTCCAGTGGGGCTGGAAGCAACCGCTGGAATGGTTCCGGGCGTTCTGGTATGAGGGACGGGAGTATCAGGCGCCCACCGGCCTCGTGGACCTGGGCAAGCCGGCCTATCGCTTCGGCTTGACGGAATTGCGTGTCGGCACGGCGGGCCAGCGGCTCGGCGTGGAAGTGAAACCGGATGCCGCGACGTATCCGGTGCGCGGCCACGCAAAAGTGCGCATCAAGGTGACCCAGCCGGACGGCAAGCCCGTTGCGGCAGGCACCGAGGTCGCGGTGGCGGCCGTCGACGAGGCATTGCTGGAACTGGCGCCGAACACGAGCTGGAATCTGCTCGACGCCATGTGGCAACGCCGCAGTTACAGCGTGACGACGGCCACGGCGCAGATGGAGATCATCGGGCGCCGGCACTACGGCCGCAAGGCGGTACCGGCGGGCGGCGGCGGTGGCAAGAGTCCCACGCGCGAATTGTTCGACACGTTGCTGTTGTGGCAGCCGCGCGTCGTACTCGACGACAAGGGCGAGGCGAGCGTGGACGTTGCGCTCAACGACGCGTTGTCGAGCTTCCGCATCGTGGCCGTGGCGGACGACGGCAAGCCCGGCGCGCAGGCGCTCGGCTGGTTCGGTACGGGCTCGGCGACCATCCGCACCACGCAGGACCTCCAACTGATCTCCGGCTTGCCGCCGCTCGTTCGCGAGGGCGACAACTACCGGGCGCAATTCACCGTGCGCAACACAACGCAACACGCCATGCAAGTGCAGTTGACGGCGCGTGCGACGCAACTGACGCTGGCGCCGCAACGCATCGATGTACCGGCCGGCGAGTCGCGCGAAGTGGCGTGGGAAGTCACGGCCCCGACGGGCGCGGCCGACACGCGCGCGCAGCGGCTCGTGTGGGAAGTCAGTGCGCAGGCACCCGCGGTAGGGGGCGCGCCCGCCGCAAGCGACGCCATCAAGGTCGGCCAGGACGTGCAGCCGTCGTTGCCCGCAAGCGTGCAGCAGTCGGTGCTGACCCAGGTCGAAGGCAGTCTCACGTTGCCGATGGCGCCGCCCGCCGGCGCCGTGGCTGACAGTACGGGCAAGCTGCGCGGCGGCGTGCGCGTCAGCATGCAGCCGCGTCTGTCGCAGGGGCTACCGGGCGTGAGGCGCTGGTTTGAGCTGTATCCGTACGCGTGTCTGGAACAGCAGGCCTCGAAGGCGCTCGGCCTGCGCGACGTCGCCCAGTGGAAGCGCGTCACGGGCATGCTGCCGTCGTATCTCGACGAAGACGGTCTGGCGAGCTATTTCCCGCCGCAGGATGGGTTTGCGAACCAGGGCAGCGACACGCTGACCGCCTACCTGCTGGCCGTGAGCCATGAGGCGAAAGCGCTCGATCCCGCGTATGGACTGCCCGACGATGCGTTGGCGCGAATGGAAGACGGTCTGACGGCGTTCGTGGAAGGGCGTCTCACGCGCCGCTTCTGGGCTCCGCGCGACGACCTGACCCTGCGCAAGCTCACCGCCATCGAAGCGCTGTCGCGCTATGGCCGGGCGAACGCGCGTATGCTGGGCTCGCTCACGCTCGCGCCGAACGACTGGCCCACGTCCGCCGTCATCGACTGGTATGCAATCCTGCAACGGCTGCCGGATGTGCCGCAACGGGCCGAGCGTCTGGCGCAGGCCGAGCAGATCCTGCGTGCGCGCCTGTCGTATCAGGGCACGCGTGTCGGGTTCTCGACACAGGGCAGCGACGGCCTGTGGTGGCTGATGGTGGGTCCGGAAACGAATGCGGCCAGACTGGCGCTCCTGATGAACGCGAACCCGGCGTGGAAGGACGAGATGCCGCGCCTGGTCATCGGCCTGCTGGGATTGCAGACGCGAGGCGCCTGGTCGACGACGACCGCCAATGTCTGGGGCGGTCTGGCGGTCGATCGCTTTTCGGCCAGGTTCGAACGCGACACGCCCACGGGGCAGACTGCGATTCAGTGGCAGCGCGACAACCAGACGACTGGCGGTGTGCAAACCATCGACTGGGACAAGCTCAAGGCGGGCACACTGCCGCCTGCGGTGTCGCTGCCCTGGCTGGGCCACGCGACGGCTGGTTCGGATTCTGCGCGCGACGTGCTGCGTCTCGAGCAATCCGGTGCCGGCAAGCCGTGGGCGACGATTCAGAGTCTGGCCGCCGTGCCGCTCAAGGCGCCGTTCTCCGCGGGCTACCGAGTGACGCGCAGCGTTCAGGTGCAGGACGCCGCCGAGCGCTCGGGAGAGAGCTTCGTACGTGGTGCCGTGCTGCGCGTGCGTCTCGATATCGACGCGCAGGCCGACATGCGTTGGGTAGTCGTGAGCGATCCGCTGCCGGGTGGCGCGACGGTGCTGGGCGGCGGGTTGGGACGCGACTCCGCCATTGCCACACAAGGCGAGAAGAGCGAAGGCGCCATGCCCGCGTTCGAGGAGCGCGCGCAGGACGCTTACCGCGCGTACTACGACTACCTGCCCAAGGGACAGCACCGCATCGAGTACACAGTGCGCCTGAACAACGTTGGCAAGTTCGCCACACCGCCGACCCGCGTCGAAGCGATGTACGAGCCCGCCATGTATGGCGAGACGCCGAACCCGCCGGTGCAGGTGGTGCCGGCGAAACCGTAATCAGGGGAGCCCGAGCGTCATGACGTCGAAACTCCTTGCACCGGCGGCGGCGCTGCCTGGCGAAGCACGCCGCTTCTGGTGGCTCGCCGCAATGGCCGGCGTTGCGTATGCGGTGTCGTTGCGAGGCGCGCCTTATGCGGATCAGGCCGTCGCGAAGGTCCTCATGTGTGCATTGTTGCTGTTCTCGGCGATGTATCACCGCGCGCCGGGCGAACGGGGGTGGCTGTGCGCCGCGCTGATCTTCTCCGGCGCGGGCGACGTGCTGCTGGCGCTGCCCGCGCTCTCGCAGGGGTTTGTGTTGGGGCTTGGGGCATTCCTGCTGGCCCACGTCGCGTACTTCGTGCTGTTCTGGCGGGTACGGCGTCGCTGGCGGCAGGTGCCTGGCTGGCATCGGATCGCCATCGTGCTGGTCTGGGTGGCGGCAGTGCTGGCCTACGTCATGTACTGGCCGGGCATGGGAGAACTCAAGGCGCCGGTGGCGTGTTACGTGGTGGTGCTCTCGATGATGGCATCGGCGGCACTGCTGGCCGATCTCGAAGGCGAATGGGCAGCCGTGGGCGCACTGCTGTTCACGGTCTCCGATGCGCTTATCGGCACCACGCGCTTCGTGGGGACGATCCCCGCTCAGGACTACGCCATCTGGATCTTCTATGGGCTGGCGCAACTGCTGCTCGTCGCGGGCATCATGGCGGTGCGCACGCCACGGTTGCCATACCATGCGCAGCGAAAGTTGCCGCAACTGACGAATGACAAAGGATGAAGCGAATGTGGGCGTGGTCTGAGGGGCGCGGCCGTGGCGTCGCGCGTCATGTGGTGTTGAGCGTTTCGCTCGCGCTCGGACTGCTGCACGCGTCGGCGCCGGCGCGGGCGGTGCCTTCGTTTGACGAAGTGCGTCACGACTGGCGTGCCTCGGATTGGATTCTGCTCGATCGCCGGGGGGAGCCCCTGCAACGCCTGCGCGCGGACATGCAAGCGCAACGTGGCGACTGGGTCACGCTCGCCGACGTCTCTCCCGCCTTTCGTCAGGCGTTGGTCGTCTCGGAAGACAAGCGCTTCTACGAGCACAGTGGCGTGGACTGGCGCGGGGTGGCCGCAGCAGCCTGGGGCAATCTCTGGCACTCGCGCACGCGCGGCGCGTCCACGCTGACGATGCAGCTCGCCGGCCTGCTCGACGACGATTTGCGTCCCAGCGCGCGCAATCGTTCCGTCACGCAGAAGATCGGGCAGGCCGCAACGGCCCTGTGGCTGGAGCAGCGCTGGCGCAAGGACCAGATTCTGGAGGCCTACCTCAACCTCGTGCCGTTTCGCGGGGAGCTCGTTGGTATCTCGGCGGTGTCGCAAACGCTCTTCGGCAAGCTGCCCAGCGGGCTCGATGCGCGCGAATCGGCACTCGCCGTGGCGCTGCTGCGCGCGCCGAATGCGCCGGTCGCCAGGGTTTCCCAGCGGGCTTGCGGCATTCTTCGCGACGTGGGGCAGAGCGCGGACTGCAACGGTCTGGACGGCTACGCGCAACTTGTGTTCTCGCGACCCGCCAGCGTGATGACGACGCGCGACGCCGTCAATCTCGCTCCGCACTTCGCGCGCCGCGTCTTCAGCGCAAGCCGTCCGCCGCCGGGCACGACGATCACCAGCACGCTCGACGTGAATCTTCAGCGCATGGCAGTTACGACGCTGCAACAAACGCTGCGCGAACTGGGCACGCCCGGCCGCTCGCGCAACGTGCAGGACGGCGCGATCGTCGTGATCGACAATGCGAGCGGTGACATCCTCGCATGGGTCGGTTCCTCCGGCGTACTGTCGGCCGCGGCACAAGTCGATGGCGTGACCTCGCTGCGTCAGGCCGGCTCGACACTCAAACCGTTTCTCTACGCGCAGGCGATCGCGGAACATCGCCTGACGGCGGCCTCGCTGCTCGACGATTCTCCGATCGACCTGCCCACGGGCGGCGGCCTGTACATCCCGCAGAACTACGATCGTCACTTCAAGGGGTGGGTCAGTGCCCGTACGGCGCTGGCCTCGTCGCTGAACGTGCCGGCCGTGCGCACGCTCGTCATGGTCACGCCGCGCCGGTTCGCCAATACGCTCGTGTCGCTGGGGCTGCCGCTCACGCAAAGCGGTGACTATTATGGCTTCAGTCTCGCGCTGGGCAGCGCCGACGTCACCCTGCTGTCGCTCGCCAATGCCTACCGTGCGCTGGCCAACGGCGGCATCGCCAGTGGTGTGAACGAACGCATGCCCGAGACGGTGCGCGCTTCCAGCGCCCCCGGCGCCGGTACGCCAGGCACCCCCGGAATGCGCTCGTCGCCGCGCGATACGGCGCGCACCACGGTCTTTTCGCCGCAGGTCAGTTTCATCGTGTCCGACATGATCTCCGACCGACAGGCGCGCACGCGTACCTTCGGCCTCGACAGCCCGCTTTCGACCCGCTACTGGACCGCCGTCAAAACGGGGACCAGCAAGGACATGCGCGATAACTGGGCCGTTGGCTACTCGCGTCGCTACACGGTCGGTGTGTGGGTCGGCAACGCCGACGGGGCGCCGATGTGGGATGTGTCGGGCGTGTCGGGCGCGGCGCCCATCTGGCACCGTGTCATGGACTATCTACATCGCCGCACGGCGAGTCTGCCACCGCCCGCACCGCAGGGGCTGGAACATGTCGCGGTGCAATATGCCGAGCACGTGGAGCCGTCCCGCGAAGAGTGGTTCCTGCCGGGCACCTCGCAGCGCACGATTGCGCTCTCGTCGCTGGCGACCAAGGCGCCGGGCGGTCCCCTCTGGCGCATTGCCGGACCCACGGACGGCACGATCGTGGCGCTCGATCCCGATATCCCTCCCGCGAACCAGCGATTGTGGTTCCAGGTGGCCGCCGCCTGGCCCAAGGGGGCGGCATGGCGGCTCGACGGCAAGCCGTTGGCGGGCGCCGCGCGCGTGAGCTGGTTGCCGTGGCCGGGGCGTCATACGCTCGAACTCGTCGATGCCGCAGGAGCCGTGCGAGACAGCGTGCGTTTCGAGGTACGCGGTGCGACGCTCAACGACGGCAAGCGCATGCGCAATGCGAGTCGCTGAGCGCATGTGCGCATTGATCGTACGAAATGTCGCCAAAAAATTTTGATGTGGCAGACGCGTTGACGCGATGCGCGCTACACTGAATTCAGACTTGGCAAAGCGTGACGCAATGTGACGGCGACGAGTGCGAATTCCGCCGCCGATGGCGCACGCCTCGGAGCGGAGACATATCGATGATCACGCTGGACGCGCATCAGACCGCGCAGCTATTGCCTTATCCCCAATTGGCCGACGGCATCGAGGCCATGCTCATGGAGATGCGCTCGGGGACTGCCCGTGCCCCGGAGCGTCTGCATTTTTCCCTCACCGAACCGGAACGTGGCCGCCGAGGTGGCGTGCTGCTGGTCATGCCGGCCGTCAATCGCGATGTCGCGATGACCAAGCACATCACCGTGCATCCCGAGAACTGTCGCGTGGGCAAACCGTCGATCATCGGCGAAGTGATGGTGTTCGATCCGCACACGGGCGAGCGCCTCATGTTGCTCGACGGTCCGACCGTCACGGGACGGCGTACGGCCGCCGTTACGCTCTTCGCCGCACGCAAGTTCGCGCCGCGACCGAAGGGGCCGGTGCTGATCGTGGGCGCGGGCGTACAGGCGCGGGCGCACCTCGAGGCGTTTGCCGCCGGCATGGGCACGCGTCACTTCATGATCTTTTCCCGCAGCCCGGAGCGCGCGCATGCGCTTGCCGAGCACGCCGCGGGTCTTGGCGTGGAGGCGACGGTCGTCGATGCGATCGAGCCGGTGCTTAACACCGTGAGCGTTGTGATCGCGGCAACGACCAGCAGCGAGCCGGTACTGCCCGACAGCGATGTGATGCGCTGGCGCGACGATATTTTCGTGGCGGGCGTGGGCGCATTTCGTCCCGATATGCGCGAGTTGCCGCCCCAGCTCTGTCGCGATGCTGCCGTGCGGGGCACGCTCGTGGTCGACACATGGGAGGTCAAGCACGAGGCGGGCGACCTCCTGCATGCCGCGATCGACTGGGGCCGCGCGGCGCCGCTCATGGACGCAATCATCACGCCCGACCGTTTTCGCTCCAGTGGGCCTGTGCTCTTCAAGAGCGTGGGCTACGCGTTGTGGGATCTGGCCGCCGTGCTGTGCGCGCGCGCCAATCTGGAAAAGGACGGCGTGCCCGCTGCCTGACAGGCGCGGCGCAGCGGGTTAGCACCGACAGTCGGCCGTCGTGCCCCTTTGTGTGTCGCTGTGTATCGCTGCTTATAGCTGCGTATCGCTGCGCATCAGGCGGGCAGCGCGAACGGTACGCCCGAGCCTGCGCCGGAAAGCCCGGGCGACATCCCGGGCGTGATGACGTGGACCGGCAGTCCCAGCGTCGATTCGATGAGATCCGCGCGCATGACGTCGCGCGGCGCGCCGGTGGCGAGAATGCGTCCGTCGGCAAGCAGGGCCATGCGGTCGGCATGACGCGCCGCGAGGTTGATGTCATGCACGATCGCCATCGCGCCGAATCCCCACGATTTCGCGAGCGATCGCGTGAGCGCGAGCAAGTGGTGCTGATGGGCGAGATCCAGCGCCGCCGTCGGTTCGTCCAGCAGGAGATAGCGAGGCACGCTGGGGGCGACGGCGGCGGCGTCGGGCCACAGTTGCGCGAGCACGCGCGCGAACTGCACACGCGCCCATTCCCCACCCGACAGTGTCATCACGTCGCGCCCGAGCAGTGGCAGGGCGCCCGCGCGCTCCAGCGCGAGCGTGGCGATTTCGACATCGCTTTTCGCGGGTTGTCCGGCGCGCGCTCTCGATCTCGGAAACGGCAAACGCCCCATCGTCACGATCTCCAGTGCGCTGAACGGAAACGACAGCTGTGCCGTTTGCGGCAGAACGGCGCGCAACCGGGCCAGCGCCGCCGCACTGTATTGCGTGAGCGGCGAGCCGTTGAGCGTGACCGCGCCGCTTACCCGCGCGCGGGGCGGCAACGGTTCGCCCGCGAGCGCCTTGAGCAGGGTGCTCTTGCCGGCGCCGTTGCGCCCGAGCAGCACGAGTAGCTCACCCGGTCGGATATCGAGTGACAGGCCGTCGAGAACGGGCGAATCGGTGTGCGCAATCGTCAGGTCGTGGGCACTGAGCATGGCGAAGTCCTGTGTCGTCGGTGCGGCGGCGATTTCGTGGTTCCGTATCGTGCGGACATCACAGTCCGAACTCGCCACGGCGGCGCCATAGCAGCATGAGGAAGAAGGGGGCGCCGAGCAACGCCGTGAGAATGCCCAACGGCAGCTCGGCAGGGGCGACCCACGTGCGTGCGACGAGGTCGGCGACCAGCGTCAGGAAGGCCCCGAAAAGCGCCGCCGCCGGGAGTACCGCGCGCGGATCGGGACCGACAACCAGACGCACGATGTGCGGCGCGATCAGTCCGATGAAGCCGATCATGCCGCTCGAGGCGACCAGCGCTCCCACGCACAACGCGCAGGCCACCATCACGCGACGTTTGACCGACTGGACCGCAACGCCTAGGTGCAGCGCCTCCGCCTCGCCGAGCAGCAAGGCGTTGAGCGAGCGGCACTGCGTGCCGAGCGCAGCGATCCCCAGCGCGACCGGCCACACGATCACTCCCAGCATCGGCCATTGCGCGCCACCCAGACTGCCGAGTGTCCAGAAGGTGAGTGTTCGCAGTTGGGTGTCGTTGGCGAGGTAGGTCAGCAATCCGATGGCCGCACCGGACACCGCGTTGATTGCGATGCCGGCGAGCAGCAGCAGCGGCAGTGCCAGACGTCCTCGCCCCGCGGCAAGCCGGTAGACGAGCGCGGTCACGCCAAGTGCGCCGACGAAGGCGGCCGTGGGTAGCATCCAGAGGCCGAGCGACGCGCCGAGCGCGGCCGGCAACATGGCGCTGCCGAGCACGATGACACCTGCCGCGCCGAGCGCGGCGCCGCTGGCCACACCGATCAGGCCCGGGTCGGCCAGCGGATTTCGAAAGAGCGCCTGCAACGCGGCGCCGGCCGCGCCGAACCCGGCGCCCACCAGCACGCCGAGCACGATGCGTGGCAGACGTATCTGCAACATCACGCTGCGCGCCTGGTCTTGCGCAAAGTCCCCTGTCGCGCCGCGGAACAGCGCCGCCACGGCGTCGCCCGGGGCGATGCGATACGCACCACCGCACAACGCCGCCAGGACAGCGAGGGCCAGCAGTCCCGACAGCGCCGTCATGACCACCCATCGGGGCGCACGGCGGCGAGTCACGCGGGTCGCGTGGGTCGCGCCGCGAGGGCCACCGCGGTGGCTCGGGGGCGCGACGCCGCCCGGTATGCCCGGCGAGGTGGACGGCGTCGTCTTGGGGATCGAAGGAGCGGCTGACATGGCTTCGTTGGCTGGCGGGTGACGGGATACGGTTGGGATTCGGACGGGACCGGCGTGGTCGGGGGGCATCGGGCGATCCCCTCAGGCCACGCCGGGCGCATTCACACGGCGTGCACGCGTTGCGCGAGATCGGTCACCGCCTGCGGCAGGCGAGGGCCGAAGCCGAGCAGATACAGCGCGTCGAAGCTCACGACACGCTTTGTACGCCCGGCGGGCGTATTGGCGAGGCCGGGCTGTGCCAGCAGCGTCGCGGCCGGATCCGCAGGCGATGGCCCCGTCGTGGTCGTGAGCAACACGTCGGGTCGTGCGGCAACGGCCGCCTCGGCCGTGAGCGGCCGATAGCCGGTGAAACCTTGTAGCGCGTTCTCGGCACCGGCAAACGCGAGCATGGCGTCGGCCGCCGTGTCCTGTCCGGCAACCATGACCTGATTGCCGGTGTGTCCGAGGATGAACAGCACACGTGGTCGCCGCGCAATGCCGTAGCGCTGCTCGATTTGCTCGCGAGCGCGTCGCCAGTTCGACATGAAGTCGCCGGCGACACGATCCCCGGCGTCGGGCACGCGCAGCGCGGCGGCAACGCCGCGAATGTTCTGGTGCACCAGCTCGGCGGTGTAGCCGTGGTTAAAGCGTTTGACGGGCACGCCGGCGGCCGCGATCTGCGACAGCACATTGGGCGGTCCGGCCTCCGCGCCGGCGAGCAGCAGGTCGGGGTGGAGCGAGAGCACGCCCTCCGCGGACAGCGTGCGCAGATAGCCGATCTTGGGCAGCTTCGTGGCGGCTTCGGGATAGAGGCTAGTCAGATCGTTGGCGATCACACGGTCCTGCGCGCCGAGGGCGTAGACGATTTCCGTGAGAGCGCCGCCCGCGACGACGACCCGTTTCGGGCCGGCGGGCGCCGCGCCCGGCGCGCCGGCATGCGCCAGCGACGGCAGGCGGGCGCTCAGGCCAGCCCCCGCCACCAGCGCAACGCCTGCGCCCAGCAGTGCGCGCCGCGACGCGCGATGCGCATCGAGCCGCCCGTTCATGCGCGAGTCTCCGGCTCGGCCTGTGCGGCTTGTGCGACTCGCGCGAGCGTCTCGCGCCAACCGTCGAGTTCCGGTTGTCCGGGCTTGCGCTCGCCGAAGAACATGGCGATGACCATGCCCGAGGCGTCGAGCAGTTCGAGCGACGAGACGATGCCGTCGGATGTCGGCTTGCGCACGATCCACGCGGTGTGGACCAGATCGTCGCGCAGGTGCAGATTGAAGCCCGGATCGAGCACGTTGACCCACGGCCCCATCACGCGAATCGTCTTCACGGGGCCGGTGTGAATCTGGATCATGCCGGCATTGCCGACGAACACCATGATCGGCAGGCCGGTGCCGGCGGCGTCCTCGAGCAGGGCGCGCACCGACGCCGCGCTCACACGGCGGGCGTGCCCCTCGGGGGCGAGGCGCAATGCCTGAGCCCGCGAGACGCCGTGGCGTTTGAGCATGTCGAAGAACTGGTGCGTGTCGGTCATGGCCAGCCAGTCGCGCTGGAAGGCGGCAATATCGATCTGCGCGTCGGGCGTTTCGGGTTTCGGGGTGTCGGCGGCGCTCACGTGCTGGCCCGGTGTCTGATCGCTGGCGCGAAAGCGTGCGACGAGCGCTTCGTACGCGGCCACGTCACTGTGATCGCGCAGGAACATCTTGTGCACGGCGGTGCCGGTCTTGTCGAAGAATTGCAGCGAGCGTCGCGGGCCCTGTTCCGTGGGCGTCTCGACGGCGTATCCGTATGCCCACTGATGGTAGAAGATGCGCAGATCGAGGTCCTTGCCCAGACCGAGACCGATGGTGCCCTGATGCGAGAGCTTCTCGTACTGGCCGTCCTTTTCGTGCACGGCCGCGGCGTTGCGTGTGAGTGCCATCACGCGGCCCAGCGCGGGCAGCGCTTCGACGATCTCCGGGAATTCGGGGCGCAGGCGTACCACGTGTTCGCCGACGAATGCCGCGACCGTTTCGCCCTCGGACACGCCGAGTGCCGCGGCGGCGTCGCGATCGCGCAGGTTCCGTTCGGTTTTCATGCGTTGAAATTCGCTGCGCAGACGGGCGACGTCGGCGAGCGCGGGAAATGCCGGGTGGGCGGCGGCAGTGGCGTTTTGAGCGTTCATCATGGCGATTCCTTGATTGCGTGTTTGCTGGCAGTGGCTGGCAGGCGTCGGGGCGGCCCCGTCAGGCGAAGGCCGGACCGCCCCGACGCAGGTTCTGAAGTGAGACGACAATTAGTATTGGAGCTTCAGGCTCACGGCCACGCTGCGGCCGGGCGCCGAATACGCGTCCTTGAGCGTCGAGTTCTCGGCGAGGTTGCGAACGTCCGACCAGTTCCAGTACCGGCGGTCGAACACGTTGTAGACGCCGGCATAGACCGTGGCGTGCTTGTTGATGTGATAGCCACCCGACAGGTCGAGCACGACCGATGACGGAGGTGCCCAGCAGTTCTGGTTCTGCTGCGTGCCCGACGTACAGGTCTTCGCGATCTGGCCTTGCGACTTGGCGGCCTGGAAGAGCAGGTCGGCCTGTGCGAACCACGTGCTGTTCGGCTCGTAGCGCACGCCGAGCACCATCGAGAACGGGTTGACGGTGTTCAGCGGCTGGCTGGCCGATCCGTCGTCTTCGGTCGTGCCGTGCGTGTAGGCCATGGCGGTGCGCAACGTCACCCCTGACTTGAGCGCCCACGTGGCCCGGCCTTCCCACCCCTGAATGCGGGCGCGGCTGAAGTTCACGTACTGATAGATGAGGGGATCGTTCGGTCGACCCGAGCCGCTGATGTTCTGCTGCGATATGAAATTGCGGTAATTGCCCGCGAACACTGCCGTGCTGTACGTGACCGGGCCGAGCGTGGTGGCCAGGCGTCCGCGCAGACCCAGCTCGACCGTGTCGCTGGTTTCGGGCTTGAGGTTCGGGTTCGCGATCGACATGTAGCCGAAGATCGGATTCGAGAAGCCGTTGTTGACCTGATCCGGTGTGGGCGTGCGGAAGCCCCGCGCGTATTGCACGTACGGAATCAGCGAAGGGGCGATTTCGTACATGATCGCCAGGCGCGGCGAGAAGGCCGAATCGTTGGACGAAGTCGGTTGCACGCGCGTGCCTGAGCGCGTTTGCGACACGTACAGCGGGTCGTTCTGCTTGGGCGATAGCCAGTACGCGTCGTATCGGATGCCGGGCGTGACGGTCAGCGAACCATAGCGAATTTCATCCTGGAGATAAGCGCCGAAAAGCGTGTAGTCGGTGTCGGGGAAAGCCTTGTTCGGGAACGATTCGCCCACGCCCGGCACGGTGCCGTTTCGATAGCTGGTGATGTACGCGAGGCTTGCATCGGTGCCATACACGAGCTTGTGGGCGAGCGGGCCGGTCACGAAGTTGCTCTGCGCCTGCAGCGAGCCGCCCACCGTGCGTTCCTTATACGTGTTGTCGCGCGTTCGGTCGCCTGCCGTGCGGTTCTCGTAGGAGTACTGACTGTTCTTGGCATCCTGAAAGTAGAGCAGGGCGTGAAGGTTCTGCACATAGGCCCGCGACGCGTCGTTGAAGTCGTAATCGAGGCTGATGCGATTGCGCTCGAGGCGGTCGCTTGTGGTCAGGCCGAGGGTGGTCGGCGGGTTGATCGCCGACAGCACGTTCGAATCCACGCGGCGGCGCACGTTCTCTCCCGTGAGCTTGAACGTCGAGAACGGCGAGGCCTTGAAAACCAGCTTGCCGAGTACCGAGTTGCCGTTGGTGTCCTGGGGATTGGCAGTGGTGCGTGCGGTGCTGGCCGAGTTGTTCGTGCCCTTGCCGTCGAGCTCGTGCCCCTTGTTGCCGTCGACGATCACCATGCCCTGCCATTGCTCGCCGCCCCACGCCGCCTGGGCCGTCGTGCCGAAGCTGCGGTCCATCGAGTTGTAGTACGGGCGCAGCGAGAAGTAGGTCGACTTGCCGAACACGTCGAGCAGGTCTTGCGGGTCCTTGGTGAGGAAGTTGACCACCCCGGTCAGGCCATCGCTGCCGTAGAGCGAGGAGGCCGGGCCGCGCAGGATTTCGATGCGACGCAGCAGGTCCATGCTCAGGTAGTCGCCGCGCCCCGCTTCGAGTGGGCCGAACGCATACGACGAGGGCATGCGGATGCCGTCTTCGAACAGCGCGACGCGGTTGCCTTCGAGGCCACGGATGTTGATGCTGGCGTTGCCGTCGCGGCCCCCGCCGGCGGCTGCGGAGGCGGGGCGATACGGCGCGCGGCGCACCGTCACGCCCGGCTCGTAGCGTAGCGCCTCCTTGATGTCCTGCGCCTGCTGCTCCTCGAGATCCTGATCGGTGATGACCGAAATCGACGCCGGCGTGCGCTCCGCTTCAGTGGGCGTGCGTGTTGCCGTTACGTTGACCTCGCGCAGGTTGGCTTCCGCGAGCTGCAACGATGCCGCGGGCGCCGTCTGGGCGAAGACGGCGGGCCACCAGAACGCGGCGAGCACCGCACCGGCCACCGGGTGAAGGCGCCGACGACCGGCGCGGTTCGGATGGCGTCGCGACGATGGTTCGGCGAAGCCCGGGTTCGCGCCGTGTCCCCGGCGCAAGGTCATGAAAAATGCGCGGCCCCCGCCGCTCGACGACTGCTTCACTGCTGGCTCCCAATGCTAGAAAACCCCGTTTCTGGCTGGCGAGCGCTCGTGGCAGTCTGCGTGCGAACAACGCCGGAATCGACGCTGTGAGACACGCTGGCAGGCGCGGCTGGCGAAATGTTTCGTGCCACCCGGCCGCGGATGTTCGGCCTAGGGACGAAATGCTTTTGATGAAACTTAAATGAGAATCATTTGCATTTTTAACGAAGATGCCCCGTCTCGTCAAGGGCGTTGTCGCACAAAGTCGACAGACGGATGGGATTGGAAAGGCGCGCCGGTCAGATCGGCAGGCTTGTGTCGAACTTGATCTCGCGCAGCACGACGCTCGTTTTCACGTTCGCCACGGCGGGCAGACGGAAGATGTGCTCGTGCAGAAACGCGTCATAGGCCTTGATGTCCGGCGCAACGATCTTGAGGATGTAATCGGCTTCCCCGGTGGTGCTGTAGCACTCCGTGACTTCGGGGCAGGTACGGATTTCCCGCTCGAACTGCTCGGTGCCGCCTTCCGTGTGGCGCGTGAGTTGCACGTGGGCGAGGGCGCATACGTGCAGGCCCAGCTTTTCGCGATCGAGCAGCACCGTGTAGCGCTGGATCACGCCGCTCTGTTCCATGTCCTTGATCCGCCGCCAGCACGGCGTCGCCGACAAGCCAACGTTTTCGGACAGCTCCTGCGCCGAGCGGCGTGAGTCGATCTGCAATAGCCGGAGAATCTGTCGAGCGAAGTTGTCGAGTAATTCCATTTTCCAAATCCGATTTTTTCGAAATGAACGTTTCTTATTGTGCGCCATCAGGAGTGAAATAGTAAAAATCTTTCTCCTGCCTCCCCATACACTGCTTGCATAACCGACGCGGCCGGGTGCGATGCGCACGCGGTGGGTCGAGATCAACAGAACATATGCCCCCGAAGTCCGGTCATTGCCCTCGTCTGTCCTGACCTGGTGCGCGCCGCGGGGATCAGGAGATACACGATGAACGCCCCCATGCGCGCCACATTGGCGACGCCCACGGCCAACCCCCTGGCCCATCCCGATTACCAGCTCTCCGACGCCCTCACGGCGCGTCGCGGGCAGATTTTCCTGACCGGCACGCAGGCGCTCGTGCGCATCCTGCTCATGCAACGCCAGCTCGACGCGGAGCGCGGCCTGAATACGGCGGGGTTCATCAGCGGCTATCGTGGCTCGCCGCTCGGCGGCGTGGACCAGCAACTGTGGAAGGCGAAGAAGCTGCTCGATGCGGCGAACGTCAAATTCCTGCCGGCCATCAACGAGGAACTCGGTGGCACCGCCGTCATGGGCACGCAGCGCGTGGAAGCCGATCCGGAACGCACGGTCGAAGGCGTGTTCGGCATGTGGTACGGCAAGGGCCCGGGCGTCGATCGCGCGGGCGACGCGCTCAAGCACGGCAATGCGTATGGCGCGTCGCGTCATGGCGGCGTGCTAGTGGTCGCGGGGGACGATCATGGGTGCGTGTCGTCGTCGATGCCGCACCAGAGCGACTTCACGATGATGTCGTGGAGCATGCCCGTGCTGAACCCGGCGGACATCGGCGAGCTCGTCGAATTCGGACTGTACGGTTACGCGCTGTCGCGTTTTTCCGGCGCGTGGGCGGGTCTGAAGGCCATCTCCGAGACGGTCGAGTCGCGAGGCACCGTCGATCTCGACAAGATTCGCACCGATTGGGCCGAGCCGCAGGACTACGTGGCGCCCGCGGGCGGGCTGCACAATCGTTGGCCCGACTTGCCGAGTCTGGCGCTCGAGGCGCGTCTTGCCGACAAGCTCGACGCCGTGCGAGCTTTCTCGCGCGTGAACAGCATCGACAAGTGGATCGCGCCGGCGCCGCATGCCGATATCGGCATCGTGACGTGCGGCAAGGCGCACCTCGACCTGATGGAGACGCTGCGCCGCCTCGACATCACCGTGAGCGATCTCGAAGCCGCCGGGGTGCGCATCTATAAGGTGGGCTTGTCGTTCCCGCTGGACATGTCGCGTCTGGACGCGTTCGTCTCCGGTCTCAGGGAAATCCTCGTGATCGAGGAGAAGGGCCCGGTCGTCGAGCAGCAGATCAAGCAGTACCTCTACAACCGCACGGCGGGCACACGCCCGATCGTGCTCGGCAAGACCGACGCCGATGGCCGTGCGTTGCTCTCGGCGCTTGGCGAGCTGCGTCCGTCGCGTGTGCTGCCGGTGTTCGCCGAGTGGCTCGCGAAGCATCGACCGACGCTCGATCGCCGCGAGCGCGTGGTCGATCTGGTGGCGCACGAGATCCTGTCGAACGCGGCCGACGGCGTGCGCCGCGTGCCGTACTTCTGTTCGGGGTGCCCGCACAACACGTCGACGAAGGTGCCGGAAGGCTCCATTGCGCAGGCGGGCATCGGCTGTCACTTCATGGCGTCGTGGATGGATCGCGACACGACCGGCCTGATCCAGATGGGCGGCGAGGGCGTGGACTGGGCGGCCCACTCGCACTTCACGAAGCGGCCGCATGTGTTCCAGAACCTGGGCGACGGCACGTACTTCCATTCGGGGCTGCTCGCGATTCGTCAGGCCGTGGCATCGAAGGCGAACATCACCTACAAGATTCTCTACAACGATGCCGTGGCCATGACCGGTGGCCAGCCGGTCGACGGTTCGATCTCGGTGCCGCAGATTGCGCGTCAGGTCGAAGCGGAGGGCATCGCGAAACTCGTGGTGGTGAGCGACGAGCCGGAGAAATACATCGGCCACGAAGGCCAGTTCCCCAAGGGCACCACGTTCCATCACCGCAGCGAACTCGACGCGGTGCAGCGCGAGCTGCGCGAAATCCCGGGCGCGACCGTGCTCATCTACGATCAGACGTGCGCGGCCGAGAAGCGTCGTCGTCGCAAGAAAAACGAATTTCCGAATCCGGACCGGCGTCTGTTCATCAACGAAGCCGTTTGCGAAGGTTGCGGCGATTGTGGCGTGGCATCGAACTGTCTGTCGGTGGAGCCGGTCGAGACCGCGCTCGGACGCAAGCGTCGCATCGATCAGTCGTCGTGCAACAAGGACTTTTCGTGTGTGAATGGCTTTTGCCCGAGCTTCGTGTCGGTCAAGGGCGCGCAATTGAAGAAGGCGCTCGCCGCCGCGTTCGATCAGGCGGCATTCGAGCATCGTCTGAATGCGCTGCCGCAGCCGGCGGCACTTGCCGGCGACGCGCCTTTCGACATCATGGTCACGGGCGTGGGCGGCACGGGTGTGGTGACGATCGGCGCGCTCATCACGATGGCTGCGCATCTGGAGGGAAAGAGCGCCTCGGTGCTCGACTTCATGGGTTTCGCCCAGAAGGGTGGTGCGGTGCTGTCGTTCGTGCGGTTCGCGAACACGCCGCAAGCGCTCAATCAGGTGCGCATCGACACGCAGCAGGCCGACGTGCTGCTCGCGTGCGACATGGTGGTGGGCGCCAGTGCCGACGCGTTGCAGACCGTGCGCCGCGACCGTACGCGCGTGGTGGTCAACACGCATGCGATCCCGAACGCGACGTTCGTGCAGAACCCTGACGCCAGCCTGCACGCGGATGCCCTGCTCGCGAAAATGCGTCATGCGGCCGGCAACGGCAAGCTCGACACCTGCGACGCACAGGCGCTCGCGCAGCGCTTCCTGGGCGACACGATGGGCTCGAACATCATCATGCTCGGCTACGCGTGGCAACTGGGGCTGGTGCCGGTGTCGCTGCACGCGCTGCAACGCGCCATCGAACTGAACAACGTGGCGGTGCCGATGAACCAGCTGGCGTTGGCGATCGGGCGGCTGGCCGCTGGCGATCCGTCCGCACTGACCGAGACCACGGCCAAGGCGGCGCATGCGCCGATGCATGCGCCGGTCGCGGACGACGTGACGTTCGATGCGCTCGTCGCGCATCGCGTGGAACTGCTCACGCAGTACCAGAGCGCCGCGTATGCCGCGCAATTCACCGCGTTCGTAAAGCAGGTGGTCGATGCGGAAACGCGTGTGGCCGGTGCACCGGGCCGCCTGTCGCGCGCCGTCGCGCAGCAGCTCTCGCGTTTGATGGCTTACAAGGACGAGTACGAAGTGGCGCGCCTGTATGCGCAGAGCGCCTTCGCCGATGCGCTGGGCGAGGCGTTCGAAGGCAAGCCGGGGCGCGATTTCCGTCTCGAGTTCCACATGGCACCGCCGCTCATCGCGCGCGGCAAGGACGGTGCGGTGCCAAAGAAGGTGACGATCGGGCCGTGGCTGTGGCCGGTGTTGCGTGGCATGGCGAAGTTGCGCGGCTTGCGCGGTGGGGCGCTCGATGTGTTCGGCTACACGCTGGAGCGTCGCATGGAGCGCCAGTTGATCGCCGACTACCGCACCACGATCGAACGCGCGTTGGCGGGGCTGACGGCTGACACGCTGGCGGATGCCGTGGCGCTTGCCGAAGTCCCCGCAAAGATTCGCGGTTACGGCCATGTGAAGCTGGCGAACCTGGCGATGGCCAAGCGCGTCGAGGCGACGATCGCCGCCCGTCTGGGCATGACGCCGGCGACCGGCGACGCCGTCGAGCAGGCCCTCGCGCACGCCCGTCATACCGGAAAGTCGCTCAAGGGTATTCCGGTGGTGACGGCGCGCTAAGCGTATTCATCCACGCTGAACCGGTGCATGAAACGGGGGCTTCGGCCCCCGTTTTTCATGGTTCTGCCGGAGGCACCGCCGTGTTCGGCGCGAGGGTTTCTGCACCATCACGCGGCCGACGCGATAACATTCGGGAGTTAAGGTTGATGCATCCGGGCGAACCGGATGTCCCATGGCACGGCTTCGGTAACATGCCGCCCACCGCCACAGGACTTCGCGTATTGCCATAAGCGCTTGATTACGGAGAGGAAAATGAGTGTTTCGAAGGCACCTGCGGATCGCAAGGTGATCCTCACGGGCGACCGCCCGACGGGGCCGCTGCATCTGGGTCACTACGTCGGCAGTCTGAAGAACCGCGTGGCCTATCAGAACGAGTACAAGCAGTTCGTGCTGGTGGCCGACGCACAGGCGCTCACCGACAACACGGACGATCGCGGCAAGGTGCACCGCAACGTCTCGGAAGTCGCGCTCGACTATCTGGCCGTCGGCATCGATCCCGACGTGACGACCATCTGCGTGCAGACCTGGCTGCCCGAGCTGACCGAACTCACCTTCTACTACCTGAACCTCGTGACGGTCGCGCGGCTCGAGCGCAACCCCACCGTCAAGCAGGAGATCGTGCTGCGCAACTTCGAGCGGGATATTCCCGCGGGCTTCCTCACCTATCCGGTGAGCCAGGCGGCGGATATCACGGCGTTTCGCGCCACGCTCGTGCCGGTGGGCGAGGATCAGTTGCCGATGATCGAGCAGACCAACGAAATCGTGCGTCGCCTGAACCGTCTGGCCGATCGCGAGATCCTCGTCGAAACCAAGGCCCTCGTGCCGCCCATCGGACGCCTGCCCGGCATCGACGGCAAGGCCAAGATGAGCAAGTCGCTTGGCAACGTGATCAACATTTCGTCGACGCCCGACGAAATTCGCGCCGCCGTGAAGAAGTGCTACACCGATCCGCTGCACCTGAAGGTGGAAGACCCCGGTCACCTCGAAGGCAACGTGGCATTCGCCTATCTCGATGCCTTCGACGAAGACAAGGAAGGCCTGCAAGCGCTCAAGGATCACTACGTGCGCGGCGGTCTGGCCGACTCGAAGGTGAAGGCGCGCCTGGAAGAGCGCCTGCAGGAGTTGCTGCGCCCGATGCGCGAGCGCCGCGAGCAGTTCGCCAGGAACCCGGACTACGTGTGGGACATGCTGCGCGCAGGCACGGAACGCGCGCGCGAAACCGTCTCGCAGACGCTCGACGATGTGCGCTCCGTCTTCGTCACGCCGGGTTGGAAGAAGTAATGCTCAGGATGGCATAGTAAATATCGCCGGCAACGCTTCCGGCGAGGCTGACGATGAAAAGAGGGCAGGTCGTGATTTCACGGGCTGCCCTTTTTGCATGGGGCGCGACGAGGCGAGGCCCGGCCGTGCTTCACTGCGCGGAAGGAGGCACTGGGCCAGCCTCGGTCCGGACATCGGTGTCGGTGCCGTTGGCGCTATCCGAATCGTCGTCGGAGTCACTTGCCGTGTCGCTGTCGGTATCCGTGTCGAGATCCAGTCCGGCGAAGGCGCGCCGAATCTGCTCGTTCGTCGGCAGGAGCGAGAACGCGTAGTTGTTCAGTTGCTTGCACTCGGCCAGCGATGCCTGGAATCGCGCCTCCTGTTCCGGGCTCAGCGTTACGCCGCTGCGGGCCATGTCTTCCCTTTGGGCCGTGAGCGACGCGATCTTCTGGAGAATGACCTCCTGGTTCTCGCGGAAGCGGTTCAACTGCACCCGGCATTGCATGATGTCATCGGTCAGGCGCATGGCGCTGGCGAGCTGGTGACAACTTTGCGCCGCGCCGGACGGGGCGGGAGGTGGTTGCGGCGGCGGCAGGGCGTCGTTGATGTTGGGCATGGATAATCTCTCCGGTAAAGGGGAACGGACTCGTACATCATTTGCCTCGTCTGGGCGTCGTGCCCCCCAGCGCGCCGCCCAGATGGTCCAACTGCTCGACAACCCGCGTCTGGGTGCTCGACGCGGTCGTGATGTCGTCGTTGAAATGTACGGCCACGCGTCGTGCGGTGCCTTGCTCGTGATTCAGGTCGTACCGTCGGTGCGTTTCGATTTCGCGATGGATGTCGCGATGCAGGTGTTCGACCGTCTTGATGCATTCGGCCAACTCACTCCAGCCGGGATTGCGGGTGTAACCCACGATGCTGAAGATGCCGTTGCCGGTCGCCATCAAACCAGTGGCGGTCGCGCCGATCTTCAATCCGAGGCCTAGCCCAACGAGCGCGGGCAGCATTGGCGGCAGGAACATCGAGGCGATGCCCAGCGACGCCGTCACCAGCGCGAGGCCGAGCAGGATCGCAATCTTTGTTTTCCAGCGTCGCCGCTCCGGCGGAATTGCGGCCTCGGCCTTGGCGAGGAAGTTCTCGATGTGCGGCTCGGCCACGCGCAGAACCAGTCCGGCCGCGTCGAACGCCGCCGCGAGCTGGGCCCTTGCCCGTTTCGATGCCTTGCCGCGCGTACTGCCCCGAAGGGTGCGGCTTTGGACGTCGAGGCGACGCAACGCGCGCGCGGTCAGGCGGATCTGTGCCACCGCCCGGTCGAGTTCCGTGAGCACGCTCAGGGCGGCCTTTGCGTTGGGCGTCAGGGTGGCGTGATCGGTCGCGTGACGCTGGCCGCCCACCGAGCGCCACGACCCCCATGGGGCCTGCCGCGATCGATAAATACGGGCGATCGCTGTCTCGAAGCGAAGCATCAGGCGATCGATGCTGTCGGGGCCGTCGACCTGATGCGACTTCACGCTCGCGATCAATTCGCTGAGTTCGCCGAAGGCTTCCGGCAGCGGTGCGACCGCCAGATCGCAACGCAACTCCCTTGCCATGGCCGC
The DNA here is from genome assembly GCF_000767615.3 of Pandoraea pnomenusa. Classification (NCBI taxonomy): domain Bacteria; kingdom Pseudomonadati; phylum Pseudomonadota; class Betaproteobacteria; order Burkholderiales; family Burkholderiaceae; genus Pandoraea; species Pandoraea pnomenusa. The sequence continues at coordinate 49,319 of NZ_CP009553.3, forward strand.
CCAATCGTTGCCGATCTCGCGCAGGCCGCTCGTGATGGAGGCGCGCAACGTCTCCATGGTTTCGGGGTCCCGCGGCAGCGGCGTGTCCGGACTTCGCTGCCGCACGCTCACGCCCTGCCAGTCGTTGCGAGCCGGCGCGGCCGAGGCGTCCTTGAACCAGCCGTTGTCAACGACCGGAGGCATGCAGGGAAATTCGAGAGGCAACAGAACATTCGTCATGATCGGGGGCTCACGTTGTTCTTGTGATGCCAGACTAGGTCGCGATCCGTCGGGTCTCTTTCATTTTTCGCGCACCGCCGCGCGGTTGAGTCACGAAAAAAAACGCCGCGATGTTTTCACATCGCGGCGCTACGTCTTTCGCTTGTCGTGCTGTGTCGTCGCGGGTGTTCGAGACGCCCGTCGCCGAACGTCGCCCGAACGATTACTGCGGCTGCTTGGCGATCTTCCCGTCCTTGAACACCCAGCGAATGCCTTCGCCCTGGCCCGTGAGCACGTCGATCGATTCGAGCGGATTCCCATCCACGACCAGCACGTCGGCCAGCGCGCCGGCGGCGATCACGCCCAGTTCGCCCACGCGATTGAGAATCTCCGCGCCGATGACCGTGGCCGAGCGCAGCGTGTCGGCCGTACCGAGCACGTCGGCGCGAATCGTGAGCTCGTCGGACTGGTACTTGTGCATGTCGCCCAGCAGGTCCGAGCCAAAGCCCATCTTCACGCCCGCGTCGCGATAGATCGTGAGCGATTCGCGTCCGGCGCGCTGCACGCTTTCCACTTTCGCCACCGACTCCGGCGGCAAGCCCAGCGAGGCGCCGTCCTTGGCGAGCGCGTCGTAGGTCACGAGCGTGGGCACGACATACGCGCCCCTCTCGGCCATGAGCTGCGCGGTTTGCGCGTCGCACAGATTGCCATGCTCGATGGTGCGCACACCGCAGCGCACCGCGCGTGCGATCGCCTTCGGCGTGTACGCGTGGGCCATCACATAGGTCTGCGCGGCTTCCGCTTCGGCCACGGCCGCGCGGATCTCGTCTTCCGAATATTGCGTGTTGGCGATCGGATCGACCGGCGATGCCACGCCGCCCGAGGCCATCAGCTTGATCTGCGTCGCACCCTTCTGGATCTCTTCGCGCACGGCCAGGCGGATCGGATCGACGCCGTCGACCACGCGCCCGATCGCGCCCGCGCGAAACGCGCACGAGCACGGCTCGAGCGTGTCGCTGCGCGGACGGAAGTCGCCGTGTCCGCCCGTCTGCGACAGCGCCTTGCCCGACGGGAAGATGCGCGGACCCGGAATCACGCCCTGCTCGATCGCCTGCTGCAACGCCCAGTCGGCGCCGCCCGCGTCGCGCACGGTCGTGAAGCCGCGGTTGAGCATGCCCTGCATGATCGGCAGCGACTTGAGCACCGTCAGCACGTTCGGCTGGCTGGCATTGGTGCCGAGATTCGGGTGCGAGGCGAGCACGTGCACGTGGCAGTCGATCATGCCGGGCATGACGGTCTTGCCGGTGACGTCGATCACCGTCGCACCGGGAATGTCGAGCGGCGTGGCGCTGACCGCGGTAATGCGCGCGCCTTCGATGGCGACGTCGTGACGTTCGAGCAGACGGCCGGCAGCCGCATCGAGCACATTGCCGCCGCGAAGCAGGGTAATGGACATGGTGGGGTTCCTTGATGAAATGCAAAAAGGCGCGCCATTCGATGTGGCGCGCCTTTGGGGGGAAGACTCAGGCCTTGTTGACCTTGGGCAGGGGCTTCACGAAGCGCGTGCCGATCAGGCTGATGGCGGCCGCGACGATCACGTAGATCGCCGGGGCCATGTTGCTGCCCGTGCGGGCGATCAGCCAGGTGATGATCAGGGCGGCGAACCCGCCGAAGATCGTCACCGCGAAGTTGTAGGCGACCGACAGGCCAGTCGACAGCACCTTGGCCGGGAACAGCTCGGCGAATGCCGCGAGAATCGGACCGGTGTAGCACGCGATGAGCAGGCCGAACACGATCTGGAACGTCAGCAGCGAAGGCAGACCCGGCGACACGTTCAGGTACGTGAACATCGGCCACGCGAGCAGCAGGATCAACAATGCCGAGCCCGACAGGAACGGGCGGCGGCCGAAACGGTCCGCCAGGCGGCCCACGACCGGTGCGAACACCAGGATCATCGCGCCACCGACCATGCCGGCGGTGAAGCCGTACGACGCGGGCAGATGCAGCACGCGCTGGGCATACGTCGGCATGTAGAACAGCAGCACGTAGGTGCAGATCGTCCACAGCACGACCATGGAGAAGCTGGCGAGCGTTTCGCGCGGATATTGCGAGAAGACGTCGCGCAGCGGCGTGTCGGACTTCTCGGCGTGCTGGAACGTGGGCGTCTCGTCGATCTTGTTACGGATGTAGAAGCCGACCGGGCCGATCAGCATGCCGACGATGAACGGCACGCGCCAGCCCCACGACTCGAGCGACGCTTTGTCGAGCTCGGTCGTCACGAACGTGCCCACCGCGGCACCGAGCAGCACGGCGAAGCCGATGCTCGACTGAATCCACGCCGAATAATAGGCGCGCTGGTTGGGCGGTGCGTATTCGGTCAGGAAGGCCGTTGCGCCGCCCATCTCGCCGCCTGCCGAGAAGCCTTGCAGCAGACGAGCCAGCACGATGATGAGCGGGGCTGCCAGACCGATCTGGTCGTAGGTCGGTGCCAGACCGATCATCGCGGTGCCGGCGGCCATGAGCAGAATGGTGAGCGAGAGTGCGGCCTTGCGACCCACGCGGTCGGAATAGATCCCGAGCACGATGCCGCCGACCGGACGCATGAAGAAGCCCACGCCGAACGTCGCCACGGCGAGCAGGAACGACGACAGATCGTCGCCGGTGGGGAAAAACTGCTTCGCGATGATCGCCGCGAAGAAGCTGTAAACGGTGAAGTCGAACCACTCCAGACCGTTGCCGATCACCGTCGCCACGATCGCGTGACGGCGCTGGCGGGCCAGGTTGTCTTGAGGCACTGCGTAGGTCGCCTGCATCTGGGTCTCCCGGGGGATGGATGGCGTCCGTCGCGTGCTTTGCAATCACGTCATGCCGGTAATACGCCTGCTTTTGTCGAATCATGTGCGCTCGCGGGGCGAAGGCACATGCGCGGATCCGTCACAAAGTAGTGCAGACAAAATGTCAGGCCAAACGATAATTCCGCATGTTGCCATGCGTACAGCGCATGGCAACTTTCTCTCGAGGGTGCCAACACTATGCTGGGAAACGAGTCTCGGCGTAAATCCAGTTTCGAAAAATACGCGCTGCGGCATGCTCGTGGCGATCGGCAGGCCACACCAGATAGTATCCGCCGCCCAGGCTCGCGGTGGCGTCGCAGGCGGGCACGAGCAGCCCGGCGTCGAGGCAGGGATCGATCATGTGCCGCCAGCCCATGACGAGTCCGCCACCTTCGATGGCCATCTGCACGAGCAACGGGTAGTAATTGGCGCTCACCATGCGAGGGAATTTCGGCACGCTCACGCCCTGCAGCTCGAACCAGTCGGGCCACGACATCCATTTGCGCTGACCGTCCTCGATGAACAGGAGCGTCTCGTTGACGAGATCGGCCGGCGCGAGCTTGCGTCCGTCGAGATACGCGGGGGAGCACACCGGAAAGACTTCCTCGTCGAACAGCCGTCGCCCGGCGAAATCGGGTGGCAGATCGTTGCGAACGTAATACACGCCCAGGTCGAATTCCGACGCGGCCAGCGTCGTAAGGCCGTCTTTGACGATCACCCGGATCTTGACGTCGGGGTGCGCCGCGCGAAAGCGCATGAGCTGCGGCGTCATCCACAGCACGGCCACGCCGGACGAGCATGCCACCGTGAGTTCGAGGTCGCCGCGCCGCTTCATCAGGTCGGCCGTCGCTTCGGCGCACTCGCCGAGCAGACGCTGGATCTGCTCGGCGTAGCGTTGACCGGCGACCGTGAGACGAAGCGTGCGGTGTTCGCGCGTGAAGAGCGCGCGCCCGAGAAACTCTTCGAGCTGCGCGATCTGTCGGCTCACGGCGCTTTGCGTGAGATTGAGTTCCGCTGCCGCCCGGGTGAAGCTCGCGTGCCGGACGGCGGCGTCGAACGCGATCAGACAATGCAGCGGCGGCAGCGGAGAGATAGGCATGCGCGGTGAACGAAGGGGGCGATCAGCGCTTGCCGACCATCTGCTCGGGGCGCACCCAGGCGTCGAACTGCTCCGCCGTCACATGACCCAGCGCCAGCGCGGCGGCCTTGAGCGTGGTGCCTTCCTTGTGCGCCTTCTTCGCGATTTGCGCAGCCTTGTCGTAACCGATGTGCGGATTGAGCGCGGTCACGAGCATGAGCGATTCCTCGAGCAGCGAGCCGATGCGCGCGCGGTTCGGCTCGATGCCGATCGCGCAGTTGTCGTTGAAGCTGACCGCGCCGTCGGCGAGCACACGCACGCTTTGCAGGAAGTTGTGGATGAGCATCGGCTTGAACACGTTGAGCTCGAAGTTGCCCATCGAGCCGCCGACGTTGATGGCCACGTCGTTGCCCAGCACCTGGCAGCAAAGCATCGTCATGGCTTCGCACTGGGTCGGGTTCACCTTGCCCGGCATGATCGAGCTGCCCGGCTCATTCTCCGGAATCTGCAACTCGCCAATGCCGCAGCGCGGGCCGCTGGCGAGCCAGCGCACGTCGTTGGCGATCTTCATCAGGCTCGCGGCGAGGGTCTTGAGCGTGCCGTGCGCGTGGACGATGGCGTCGTTCGCGGCAAGCGCCTCGAACTTGTTCGGCGCGGTGACGAACGGCAGTCCGGTGTCGCGCGCGAGCGTGGCGGCCACCTGCTTCGCGAAGTCCGGATGGGCGTTCAGGCCCGTGCCCACGGCGGTACCGCCCAGCGCGAGCTCGGCCACGTGGGGCAGGGCGTCGTCGACATGCTTCAGGCCGTGGTCGATCTGCGCGACCCAGCCCGAGATCTCCTGGCCGAGCGTGAGCGGCGTGGCGTCCTGCAGGTGGGTGCGGCCGATCTTGACGATGTCGTCGTAGGCGCGGGCCTTGGCCGCGAGCGTGTCGCGCAGTTGGCCCACGCTGGGCTTGAGATGGTTGACGAGGGCGTCGAGCGCGGCCACGCTCATGGCCGTGGGGAATACGTCGTTGGACGACTGGCCCTTGTTCACGTCGTCGTTGGGATGCACGAGACGTTCCTCGCCACGCACGCCGCCGAGCAGTTCGCTGGCGCGATTGGCGAGGACTTCGTTCATGTTCATGTTCGACTGTGTGCCCGAGCCGGTCTGCCACACGGCCAGCGGGAATTCGTCGTCGTGCCGGCCGGCGATCACCTCGTCGGCGGCCTGGATGATGGCGTCGGCCTTCTTGGCGTCGAGCACGCCGAGGCCCTTGTTCACCTCGGCGGCCGCGCGCTTGACCCGGGCGAGCGCGCGCACCAGCTCGCGCGGCATCTTCTCGGTGGAAATCTTGAAGTTCTGCAGCGAGCGCTGCGTCTGGGCGCCCCACAGGTGGTCGGCGGGTACAGCAATTTCGCCGAAGGTATCGCGTTCCATTCTCACAGACATGATCGACTCCTCGAAGACAGACTTGAATTCTAGAGCGTTGGGCGGGATATGGCTTGGCAGGCCGGCAAGGCGTGCCACGTCACGGGAATGATTTGCGGGGAACGTCGGCCGCTTCGCGTCGTTCGGGGCGGCGGCGAGCCGGGAGGCCGTCGGCGAGGACCTGAGCCGCCTGGATTATGCACCTGATTCGCGGCGCAGGGACGCCTCGATGATGTCCGGAAAGTGCGTGCCGCGGAGGGTCGGCGCATATCCCCGGTGAATGGCATCGCGCACGGGGCTTTCCGGCTCCCGGCATTCCGGGAGCCTCGTCACGCCCAGACGGCGGCGATCAGTTGCAGCGCGGCGGCGATGGCAGGTTCGTCGCGTCGCGTGGCGAGCGTGACGAACGTCAGCTCCGTGGGCACGCTCACGCCGTCGGCGATCACCAGACCATGGGCTTGCGCTTCGCGCAGCGCGATCGAGTCGCGCACCAGCGACAGGCCGACACCGGACTTCACCAGGTCGAGCATCGACGGCTCCTGATCGACTTCCGCCACCTTCACGGGCGATACGTCCAGGGCGCCGAATACCGCCGAGAGCAGGCGATGGTGGGCCGATTCGGGCGGTGTCCAGATCCACGGCAGTGCCGCGAGTTCGCGCCAGCCACGACGTGCCACCCGCTCGCGCCAACCCGCGGGCGCGACCACCTGATACGCGAACGGCGTGAGCGTGATGGCATGGAAGCGCTCGGGATCGGGGCGCCCGAGGTAGAAGCCGACGTCCAGTTCGCCGCGCCCGAGTTGCTGGAGCACCGAACCCGACATGCCCTGGCGCAAAGCCGTTTCGATCTGGGGATACGATTCCACGAGGCGCTTCAGAAACGCGCCGAGGCGGGTGAATTCCGGGTCGAGAATGGTGCCGATGCGCAGGCGCCCCCGCACGGTGTCGCGCAGCGCGCCCGCGGCCTGCTGGAAGTCGGCAAGCGCCGCGAGCATGCGCTCGGCCAGCGGCAGCAGTGCCTGTGCGTCGCGGGTGAGGGCCAGACCGTGCGCCGTGCGGGTGAAGAGCGTGAGCCGAAGCGCCTCCTGCAGCGCCTTGACCTGAAGGCTGACGGCAGGCTGCGTCAGATGCAGGCGCTGTGCCGCGCGGGTGAGGTTGCCCTCGCGGGCAATGGCAACGAAGGCGCGGAGGTGGGCGAGTTCCATGGGTGGAGGGCGTCCCGCAGAACGCCATTCGGAGGCAACATAAGGGAATCTTATATTGCTTTTGATAATTTCTCATTGGATCGCGTGAATCGGCGGCAGTACGCTTGGCCTATCGTGGCGTATGCCGTGGGGCACGCGTCTGGCTAATCGAATGGGCGAGCGCGGGAAGTTCGCCGAATTCCGAGGGAAACGAACATGAGCAACGCTGATATTCCGACGGTGCAGCACTTCATTGGCGGCCGGCGCTTGGCCGGCGACGGCGCGCGTTTCGCCGACGTCTTCAATCCGGCCGAAGGGCGCGTGAGTGCGCGCGTGGCGCTGGCCGGCGTGGGCGACGTGGACGCCGCGGTCGCTGCCGCCAGGGCCGCGTTGCCTGCGTGGTCGGAGACGGCGCCGCTCAAGCGCGCGCGGGTGCTCTTCAAGTTCAAGGCGCTGCTCGACGAGCATCAGGACGAACTGGCACGCATCATCACGCGCGAACACGGCAAGGTGTTCTCCGATGCGCGCGGCGAAGTCACGCGCGGCATCGAGGTGGTCGAGTATGCGTGCGGGGCGCCGAGCCTGCTCATGGGCAAGCACAGCGACAACATCGGCGGAGGCATCGACAACTGGCATTTGCGACAGCCGGTCGGGGTGTGTGCGGGGATCACGCCGTTCAACTTCCCGGTGATGGTGCCGATGTGGATGTTTCCGATCGCGCTCGCGTGCGGCAACACGTTCGTGCTCAAGCCGTCCGAGCGCGATCCTTCTGCCAGTCTGCTGATCGCCGACCTGCTGCGCGAAGCCGGGCTGCCCGATGGGGTGTTCAACGTGGTGCAGGGAGACAAGGTGGCGGTCGATGCACTCATCGCGCACCCGGATGTGGAAGCGCTGTCGTTCGTCGGCTCCACGCCGATTGCCGAGTACATATACAGCGAAGGCACGCGTCGCGGCAAGCGGGTGCAGGCGCTGGGCGGAGCGAAGAATCATCTCGTGGTCATGCCCGACGCCGATCTGGATCAGGCGGTCGATGCGCTGATCGGTGCGGCCTACGGATCGGCCGGCGAGCGTTGCATGGCGATCTCGGTCGCGGTGGCGGTGGGTCAGGTCGCGGATCGTCTCGTCGACGCGCTGGTGCCGCGCGTGAAGGCGCTGCGCGTTGGGCCGGGCGTGGACGATGCGTCCGAAATGGGGCCGGTCGTCACCGGGGTCCACAAGGCGAAGATCGAGGGCTACATCGCCGATGGCGTGAGCGCGGGTGCCACGCTGCTGGTCGACGGGCGAGGGTTGACGGTGCCGGGGCACGAACAGGGATTCTTCCTCGGCGGGACGCTCTTCGATCACGTCACGCCCGAGATGACGATCTATCGCGAGGAGATTTTCGGTCCAGTGCTGGCGGTGGTGCGCGTGCCGGATCTGGCGGCCGCCATTGCGCTGGTCAATGCGCACGAGTTCGGCAACGGCGTCTCGTGTTTCACCAGCGACGGTGGCGTGGCGCGCGCGTTCTCGCGTCAGGTGAAGGTTGGCATGGTGGGCATCAACGTGCCGATTCCGGTGCCGATGGCCTGGCAGTCGTTTGGCGGATGGAAGCGTTCGCTGTTCGGGGACCACCACGCTTATGGAGAAGAGGGCATTCGTTTCTACACGCGCTTCAAGAGTGTGATGCAGCGTTGGCCGGACAGCATCGGCAAGGGCGCGGAATTCACCATGCCCGTGGCGAAGTAGGGAGGCGGGGTAACGCCGGACCGACGCTTCGACGCTTCGATGCGAACAGAACGACAAAAGTGAACCTGGTGCGGGTGGCGGCAGTCCACCTCACTCGGGTGCCGCACCAGTGCCGGCACCGCACCCTGGCGAGTGCCGCGCCATCGACGGAGACATGCGGGAATGAGCAAGCAGGCCCCGAAGCAGGAAAGCTTCGATTACATCATCGTGGGCGCCGGATCGGCCGGTTGTGTGTTGGCCAATCGTCTCACGCAGGACCCCGACGTCAACGTGCTGGTGCTCGAGGCCGGCGGCAAGGACGACTATCACTGGATTCACATCCCCGTCGGTTATCTCTACTGCATCGGCAACCCGCGCACCGACTGGCTGTATCGCACGCAGGCCGAAGACGGGCTCAACGGCCGCACGCTCGCGTATCCGCGAGGGCGGGTGCTGGGCGGCAGCTCGTCGATCAACGGCATGATCTACATGCGCGGGCAGCGCGAAGACTATGACGTATGGGCCGACGCCACCGGCGACGACGGCTGGCGCTGGGACAATGTGCTGCCGCTGTTCAGGCGCAGCGAAGATCACTACAAGGGCGGCACAGAGTTTCACGGCAGCGGCGGCGAGTGGCGTGTCGAGAAGCAACGGCTGTCGTGGCGCGTGCTCGATTCGTTCGCCGACGCCGCCGAGCAGATCGGCATTCCGAAGACGGACGACTTCAACCGGGGTGACAACTTCGGCATTGGCTACTTCGAAGTGAATCAGCGACGCGGCGTGCGCTGGAGTGCCGCGAAGGGCTTTCTGCGCCCGGCCATGCAGCGCCCGAATCTCACCGTGATTACCGGGGCGAGCGTGAGTCGACTGCTGTTCGAGGGCACGCGTTGCACCGGGGTGGCGTATCGCGGCGGCAATGAGGATTTCACGGCGCTCGCGCGCGCCGAAGTGATTCTGGCGGCGGGGGCGGTGAATTCTCCGCATCTGCTGGAAGTGTCGGGCATTGGCGACGGGGAGCGTTTGCGCGGATTCGGCATCGACGTGGTGTCGCATCTGCCCGGCGTGGGCGAGAACCTGCAGGATCACCTGCAGTTGCGCACGGTGTACAAGTTGCGCGGCGTGACCACGCTCAACCTCACGGCCAACAGTCTTTTCGGCAAGTTGAAGATCGGCATGCAGTACGTGTTCGCGCAGCGTGGTCCGATGAGCATGGCGCCGTCGCAGATGGGGGCGTTCGCGCGCAGTCGTGAGGACGTGACGCGTCCCGACCTCGAATATCACGTGCAACCGCTGTCGCTGGACAAGTTCGGCGATCCGCTGCACACGTTCAACGCGTTCACGGCATCGGTGTGCAATCTTCGTCCGACGTCGCGCGGGCATGTGCATCTCGCTTCGCCGGATGCACGCGTCGCGCCGAGCATATCGCCGCGATATCTGTCGACCGATGCGGATCTGCGCGTGGCGGCAGACGCGATCAAGCTCACGCGTCGCATCGTGGGCGCGCCGGCTTTCGCGCGCTACGAACCGCGCGAGTATCTGCCGGGACCGTCGTTCCAGAGCGACGAGGCGTTGATGCGCGCGGCGGGCGATATCGGCACGACCATCTTCCATCCGGTGGGCACCTGCCGCATGGGACGCGCCGACGATCCTGATGCGGTCGTGGATGCGGAGCTGCGCGTTCGCGGGGTGCGGAACCTGCGTGTGGTCGATGCGTCGGTGATGCCGGTGATCACATCCGGCAACACGAACTCGCCGACGATCATGATCGCCGAGCGCGCGAGCGACATGATCCGTGCGGCTCGCAAAGCCGGGCGGTAAGCGCGCAAAAGATCAGGACACCGCTGAGCCGGGGGAAAGGGGGCATCGGTGTCGGCGCCGACCGTCGTGCCCTGGTCCGGCGGAAAATTCGATGTTCGCGAGCCTCGTCGCGATTCCGGATTTCCGGACAATCGCCCAAATCTTACGTAGTAATACCTAATGCAGCGCGCGAGCACCCGCTCGCGCGCGCGGCGCACGACATTGAACGTGCTTTTGCGTATGCCGCAAAAGCCTTGTGCCATAAGGGCTTTGCGCATGCCGCCGGCATGTGACCGAACGTTCCTGAACGCGTGTGAACATGCGCGTTTCGAAGGGGGTGAGGCTTAGTGCAAATCCCAATGATCGCGTTGCAGCAAACCACACACAATAACGATTCCCTATGTGCGAACGAACCAAGAATTCGACGCCGCATGCGGGACGCGGGGCACCTCGCCGACGACGCAACAACATCGCGTCATCTGCCTGCCTTGCGGTTGTCACAGACGATGGTGCCGGGGCCCACTCACGCCTCGCACCGCCAACCAGGAATGTGGCAGGAGACATGGCGAACAACGATTACATTCTCGAAACCCGCGGGCTCACGAAAGAGTTCCGCGGCTTCACCGCCGTGAACGGGGTCGACCTGCGCGTCGCGCGCGGCACCATTCACGCACTCATCGGGCCGAACGGCGCCGGGAAGACCACCTGCTTCAACCTGCTCACGAAATTCCTCGTGCCCAGCGCCGGCAGCATTACCTTCAACGGTGAAGACATCACCCGCGAGGCGCCCGCGCAAATCGCCCGACGCGGCATCATTCGCTCATTTCAGATCTCCGCCGTCTTCCCGCACCTCACCGTGCTGGAGAACGTGCGCATCGGCCTGCAACGCAATCTCGGCACCGCCTTTCACTTCTGGAGCAGCAGCCGCACGCTGCGACAGCTCGACGAGCGCGCCATGGCGCTGCTCGCCGAAGTCGGCCTCACCGAATTCGCCCATACCCTGACCGTGGAATTGCCCTACGGCCGCAAGCGCGCCCTCGAAATCGCGACCACACTTGCTATGGAGCCCGAACTAATGCTGCTCGACGAGCCCACGCAGGGCATGGGGCATGAAGACGTCGATCGCGTGACCGCGCTGATCAAGAAGGTCTCGGCGGGACGCACGATCCTGATGGTCGAGCACAACATGAACGTGATCGCGGGGATCTCCGACACCATCACCGTGCTTCAGCGTGGCGAGGTGCTTGCCGAAGGGCCGTATCACGAAGTTTCGAAGAATCCGCAGGTGATGGAGGCCTACATGGGGACCGCGGATGGCGAATTGCAGGGAGCCCACGGGTGAGGACGTCTATGTACGGTAATGGCAACGGTAGCGGCGCGGCGAGCGTCCCGGCGCTGGAAGTCGAGGGGCTGCAGGCCTGGTATGGGGAATCGCACATCCTGCATGGCGTGGACCTCACCGTGGGCCGTGGCGAAGTCGTCACGCTGCTTGGCCGCAACGGCGCAGGGCGCACCACCACGCTGCGCGCGATCATGGGCCTCACGGGCAATCGTCAGGGATCGATCCGCATCGCCGGCGAAGAGACGATCCGTCTGCCCACATACAAGGTCGCCCACCACGGCGTGGGCTACTGCCCGGAAGAGCGAGGCATCTTCGCGAGCCTGTCGTGCGAGGAAAACCTGCTGCTGCCGCCGTATATCGGCATGCGCGGCAATCGTCGCGAAGACGGCGGGCGCGGCATGTCGCTCGAAGAGATCTACGACATGTTTCCGAACCTCAAGGAGCGACGTCACAGCCAGGGCACGCGACTGTCGGGTGGCGAGCAGCAGATGCTGGCCGTGGCGCGCATCCTGCGCACCGGCGCGAACCTGCTGCTGCTCGACGAGATCTCGGAGGGCCTCGCGCCGGTGATCGTGCAGACACTCGCACGCATGATCACCACGCTCAAGTCGAGGGGCTACACCATCGTGATGGTGGAACAGAATTTCCGTTTTGCGGCTCCGCTGGCCGACCGCTTCTATGTGATGGAGCACGGCAAGATCGTGGAGCGCTTCGGCGCTCCGGAGCTGGAAACGAAGATGCCGGTGCTGCACGAGTTGTTGGGCGTATGAGGTGAGCTACCCGGCGCACAAACGCGCCGGGCGATGAACCCAGGCGATCAAATCCACGAAGGAGACGAAGATGACGATGCGGATGAAGGCGTTGGCCGTTGCGGCTGCGTTCGGTTTTGCGGCAATGGCCTCGCAGGCCCACGCCGATGGCAATACGGTGAAGATCGGTTTCATTACCGACATGTCGGGGCTGTACACCGACATTGACGGCCCCGGTGGCGCGGAAGCCATCAAGATGGCCATCGCCGACTTTGGTGGCAAGGTGCTCGGCAAGCCGATCGAACTGGTCACGGCTGACCACCAGAACAAGGCCGACGTCGCGGCGTCGAAGGCGCGCGAATGGTTCGACCGCGGCGGTGTCGACATGCTCATCGGCGGCACCAACTCGGGTACCGGCCTCGCGATGAACAAGGTCTCTGCCGAGAAGAAGAAGGTCTATATCAACGTGGGCGCCGGCACCGACGCCCTCACCAACGATCAGTGTCAGCCGTACGGCGTGCACTATGCCTACGACACCGTGGCGCTCGCACGCGGCACCGGCTCGGCCGTGGTGAAGGCGGGCGGCAAGTCGTGGTTCTTCCTGACGGCGGACTATGCGTTCGGTCACGCGCTCGAGAAGGCCACGGCCGACGTGGTCAAGGCCAACGGCGGCACGGTCAAGGGCGACGTGCGTCATCCGCTCTCGGCGTCGGATTTCTCGTCGTATCTGCTTCAGGCGCAGTCGTCGGGCGCGCAGGTGCTCGGCCTGGCCAACGCCGGCGGCGATACGATCAACGCCATCAAGGCCGCGAAGGAATTCGGCATCACGAAGAAGATGCAGATCGCCGGTCTGCTGGTGTTCATCAACGACATCCACTCGCTGGGGCTGGACAACACCGAAGGCATGTACCTGACCGACAGCTGGTACTGGGACAAGGACGACAAGACCCGCGCCTTCTCCAAGCGCTACTTCGAGAAGATGAAGAAGATGCCCTCGAGCCTCCAGGCGGGCGACTACTCCGCCACGATGACGTACCTCAAGGCGGTGCAGGCGGCCGGCACCACCGATGCCGACAAGGTCATGGATCAGCTCCACAAGATCAAGATCGACGACATGTTCAGCAAGGGCTACATCCGCAAGGACGGCACGATGATCCACGACATGTACCTGATGCAGGTCAAGTCGAAGAAGGAGTCGAAGGCACCGTGGGATTACTACAAGGTCGTCGCCACGATCCCGGGCGAGAAGGCGTTCACGACGGAAGCCGAGTCGACCTGCAAGCTCAAGTAAGCGCAGTCTGAACGCGATGCGATGAAAGCGGCGGGACGCGTGTCCCGTCGCGACCTTTCTCCCAGAGAATCGATTTCGATGGAATTACTAGGCATCCCCCTGCCGGCGCTGTTGAGCCAACTGCTGCTGGGACTGGTGAATGGCTCGTTCTACGCCATGCTGAGCCTCGGCCTGGCGGTGATTTTCGGTCTGCTCAACGTGATCAACTTCGCGCACGGCGCGTTGTTCATGCTGGGTGCCATGCTCGCCTGGATGGGCGGCAACTATCTCGGCCTCAATTACTGGGTCATGCTGATCCTCGCCCCCGTGGTGGTGGGCATCATCGGCATCGTGATCGAGCGCACCATGCTGCGCTGGATCTACAAGCTCGATCACCTCTACGGTCTGCTGCTGACGTTCGGCATCACGCTGGTGCTCGAAGGCGTGTTCCGTTCGATCTACGGCGTGTCCGGGCAGCCGTTCGATGCGCCCGACGTGCTCTCCGGCGCAACCAACCTCGGCTTCATGTTCATGCCGAACTATCGCGCCTGGGTGGTGGTGGCGTCGCTGATCGTGTGCTTCGCCACCTGGTTCGTCATCGAGAAGACGAAGATCGGCGCCTACCTGCGCGCAGGGACGGAGAACCCGAAGCTCGTGGAAGCGTTCGGTGTGAACGTGCCGCTCATGATCACGCTCACGTACGGCTTCGGCGTTGCGCTCGCCGCGTTCGCCGGCGTGCTTGCCGCGCCCGTCATTCAGATCTCGCCGCTCATGGGACAGTCGATGATCATCACTGTGTTCGCGGTGGTGGTGATCGGCGGGATGGGCTCGATCATGGGCTCGATCATCACCGGCTTGATGCTCGGCGTGATCGAAGGCTTTACCAAGGTGTTCTACCCGGAAGCATCTGCGACCGTGGTGTTCGTCATCATGGTGATCGTGTTGCTGCTGCGCCCGGCTGGGCTGTTCGGCAAACAAAAGTAAGGGGCGGAACATGCAACAACAGACGCAACAACGGGTGCTTTATTCGCTTTTGCTGCTCGCGCTGATCGTGGCGCCCTTCGCGGGCGCCTATCCGGTCTTCATCATGAAGGTGCTCTGCTTCGCACTGTTCGCCTGCGCGTTCAACCTGCTGCTCGGCTTTACGGGCCTGCTGTCGTTCGGTCATGCGGCGTTTTTCGGCAGCGCGGGCTATGTGACCGGCTACGCGATTCGCAATCTCGGGTTCACGCCGGAAGTCGGCATTCTCGCCGGGGTGATCGCGGGCGCCGCGCTGGGCCTGGTGATCGGCCTGCTCGCGATCCGGCGCCAGGGCATCTATTTCGCGATGATCACGCTGGCGCTCGCGCAGATGCTTTACTTCCTGTGCCTGCAGGCACCGTTTACCGGTGGGGAAGACGGCTTGCAGGGTGTGCCGCGCGGCAGCCTCTTTGGCGTGCTTCCGCTCGATTCGGACCTGACCCTGTACTACGTGGTGCTGGCGATCTGCGCGCTGGGCTTCCTGTTCATCATGCGTATCGTGCACTCGCCGTTCGGCCAGGTGCTCAAGGCGATCAAGGAAAACGAGCCGCGTGCGATCTCGCTCGGCTATGACGTCGATCGCTTCAAGTTGCTGGCGTTCGTGCTGTCGGCCACGCTCGCGGCGCTGGCCGGATCGACGAAAACGGTGGTGCTGGGCTTCGAGACGCTCACCGACGTGCACTGGACCATGTCGGGCATGGTCATCCTGATGACGCTCGTGGGCGGTCTGGGCACGATGCTCGGACCGGTGGTGGGCGCGGTCGTCATCATCGTGCTCGAGAACAAGCTGGGCGACATCGGCGACTGGCTGGCGACGGCGACCGGCGTGGCGTGGTTCCAGACGCTGGGCGAATCGGTGACGATCGTCATCGGCGCCATCTTCATCATCTGCGTGCTGTCATTCCGCCGAGGTCTGGTCGGCGAACTGGTCGCCCGAAGCCGGTTCTTCCGGACGCTGTCGCAGTCGTCCTGAAGCCTGATGCGTGACGATCGGGCGCACCGTGATGGGGCGGCCGATCGTCACACTGGCGCACGTATGTCGGAAAAAACCTAATTCGTAGGGGTAAATGCTGACTTGTGGTGCATCGGGTGCTCCTTTATTCTCTCTCTCAGTTCGCGTCACGGCAGGATATAGGGGCGAGGAACGAGGAGACAATAAGCGCGAGAACGCGCACCGCCAAAAAAGAAAGCGCTGTTGGAGAAAACTCCAACAGCGCTTTTTATATTGTGCTTTCATTCTGTGCGCCGCCGGCGCCTCCCATCGTCCGACGCACGTCGCCGTCACGGCGGCCGTTGCCCGCCCGCGGTGCCCGATCGCCCCCGCCCTCGCTTGTTACGGTCACCGGTCATCGTCTTTTCGCCGCGATTTACCGTTTTTTGGCCGCCTCACCCGGTTTTTCGCCAGCTTTTCGTCGATCGCGCACCATATTGCGAGAATTGTGGCCCCCAACTACGCGCAATGCGGGCTAAAGGCGCTATCCTCGCCGTTTTCGTCCGGCCATCGGCCTGCGACGGTCGGGCATGTATGGGGAATGTATGTTAGTCAGTTGGGCGCCGAGCGAATTGCTGATGCTCGCGGGTGGGGCGTTTCTCGCGGGGCTTGTGGACGCCGTGGTCGGGGGCGGGGGACTGATCTCCGTGCCCACGCTCTTTGCCGTTTTTCCGAGCGCGGCGCCGCCTGTGCTGTTCGGCACCAACAAGATGGCGGGCATCTGGGGAACCGCCTCGGCCGCGCTGCGCTACGCCCGTGGCGTGCAACTGCAGTGGGCGATACTGGTGCCTGCCACGCTCGCCGCTTTCGTCTTCTCATTCTGCGGCGCCTATGCCGTCACCCACATTCCCGCCGACGTCCTGCGCAAGCTGCTGCCGTTCGTGCTCGTGGGGGTGGCGGTGTACACGCTGCGCAAAAAGGATTTCGGGACGGTTCACGCCCCCGTGAGGGGGGGGGCAGGGGTGACCCTCATGGCGATCGCCGTGGGCGGCGCCATCGGCTTCTACGACGGTTTCTTCGGCCCCGGCACGGGCAGTTTCCTCGTATTCCTGTTCGTGCGTCTGTTCGGGCAGGATTTCGTGAATGCGTCGGCGTCGTCGAAGATCGTGAACGTGGCGACCAACCTGGCAGCGCTGTGGCTGTTCGGCATGGGTGGGCACGTATGGTGGCAGGTGGGGGCCGGCATGGCGGTCATGAACGTGCTGGGCAGCCTGGTGGGCAGTCGGCTCGCGCTCAAGCACGGCGTGGGCTTCGTGCGGCGAATGTTCCTGTGCGTGCTCGCCGTGCTGATCGTGAAGACCGGCTACGACGCCTTTTTGCGCGCCTGACGGTGTCCGGCGGATGCCCGGACGCGGCGGGCGGTGCTGTGCCCGATGCGACATGTGGGGAAACCGCACTTTACGAAACGACGCAGGTGCCCGTAAGATGGGCGACGATTTGCCGACTGCTCGGTCGGTTAATGGCGCGGATGCGGTGATGAAGGCCGACGCGGTGAAGGCGAAAGAGCAGAGAGAAGCGGCAGAATAGCGGCAGAAAAACGAATTCGAAATTTTTGTGAGGAGACCCAAATGAAACTGAAGTTGCTGTGCATGGCATCCGCGATGATGCTGGCTGTGGGCGTTGCGAACGCCCAGGTGAAGATTGGCGTGTCGCTGTCGGCGACCGGTCCGGCGGCTTCGCTGGGCATTCCCGAGAAGAACACCATCTCGCTCATGCCGAAGACGATTGCCGGCCAGTCCGTGCAGTACATCGTGCTCGATGACGCGACCGACACCACGACTGCCGTGAAGAACATGCGCAAGCTGATCAGCGAAGATCACGTCGACGCCGTGCTCGGCTCGACCGTGACGCCGAACTCGCTGGCGATGGTCGACGTGGCGGCCGAGACGCAAACGCCGATGATCTCGATGGCGGCGGGTGCGGCGATCGTCGAGCCGGTCGACGCGAAGCGTGCGTGGGCGTTCAAGACCCCGCAGAACGACATTCTGATGGCCACCGCCATTGCCAAGCACATGGCCGACAACGGCGTGAAGACGGCCGCGTTCATCGGCTTCTCCGATGCCTACGGTGAAGGCTGGTACAAGGAATTCCAGAAGGCCGCCGATCTGAACAAGGTCAAGATCGTGGCCAACGAGCGCTTCAACCGTGCCGATACGTCGGTGACCGGTCAGGTGCTCAAGATCATGAGCGCGAACCCGGACGCCGTGCTCGTGGCCGGTTCGGGCACGCCGTCGGCATTGCCGCAGCGCACGCTCAAGGAGCGCGGCTACAAGGGCAAGATGTACCAGACGCACGGCGTGGCCAACAACGACTTCCTGCGCGTTTGCGGCAAGGATTGCGAAGGCACGTTCCTGCCGGCCGGCCCGTTGCTCGTGGTCGACCAACTGCCCAACGACAATCCGGTGAAGAAGTCGGCCGCCGCATACAAGGCCGCGTATGAAAAGGCCTATGGCGCCGGTTCGATCTCGACCTTCGGCGGTCACGCCTGGGACGGCGGCCTGTTGCTGCAATCGGCCATTCCGGTCGCGCTCAAGAAGGGCAAGCCGGGGACGCCGGAATTCCGCGCCGCGCTGCGCGAGGCGCTGGAGAACGTGAAGGACATGCCGGGCACCGCCGGTATCTTCAACATGAGCAAGAACGACCACAATGGTCTGGATCAGCGCTCGCGCGTCATGGTGCAAATCGTCAACGGCAAGTGGAAATTGGCGAACTGATGCGCGTCGGGGCTGCCTATAGCACGCAGGCATGCCCCGTTGTCGTATCTGCAGGGCCCGGTTTGATCGCCCGGGCCGGAAGAACGGGCGTTCGCGCCCGTTTTTCTTGAGCGTGGTAGTTTCGCGCATCGCAAAGAGACGGCAGGACATGCGAAACGAGCGGCACATGAGAGGCCGCATTGTCCCAACCTGATCGCCGCAGCCGGGGGGCTGACCAGGCGATTCTTTCGAGCGTAAATCCATGACGGGTGAATTCGAACACCGCAACCTATCGCTGGTATTGCTACAGACACGTGAAGCGGTGATGGGGCTGTTCCGGCCTCTGCTCAATTGTTACGACATCACGGAACAACAATGGCGTGTCATCCGGGCCGTCAACGATAGCGAATCCGGGGAAATGGAGATCGGGCAGGTCGCGCGCGAATGCTGCATCCTCAGTCCCAGCCTCTCGGGCATGCTCGAGCGCATGGAGGCATCGGGCCTCATCATGCGACGTCGCGTTGCCGCGGATCAGCGCCGGGTCATGGTGTCGCTCACGCCGTCGAGCCGTGCGCTTTGCAAGAAGCTCGGCCCGCTGGTCGAAGAGCGCTATCGCTATCTGGAAGACAAGGTCGGGCGCGACACGCTTGCCGACATCTACCGGTTGCTCGACGTGGTGCGTGAAGCGCTTCCGCCGGAAGTCCTGGCCGAAGCGCCGTCGCTGCCGGCCAAGGCGCGCCGCCGCAAGAAGCCGGCGGCCTGAGGGGCGCGGGGACATTGAAAAGGGGGACTACGCCAGAAGGAGGGACAAACGGCGGCCGGGCGGGGCGCCAGGACACAAATGTCGCCGCCTCAGTAGTCACCCGGGTTTTACCAATGCATAACCGTTTATACAATTCATAATTCGTTGCTTTGCCGCACGGGGACGTTGCGCGGGTGACGAAGTGAAGGGGAACGGGGCGGCAGCGCGCCGCGCCGTGCATCACACCGGCTGTCTCGCCAGCCGGTTCAAGAAGTACTCAAACGAAGTGAGAGGAGCATGGATCTTTCGATTGCAGCCATCCTGGCGCAGGACGGCATCACCACGGGTGCGATTTATGCCTTGTTGGCATTGGCGCTAGTGTTGGTGTTCTCCGTCACCCGCGTCATCTTCATTCCGCAGGGCGAGTTCGTGTCGTATGGCGCGCTCACGCTGGCGGCACTGCAAACCCAGAAGTTTCCGCTCACGAGCTGGTTGCTCGTGGCGATGGGCGTATGCACGTTCATCGTGGAGACAGCGAGCGTGTTGCGTCACAGCGAGCGCCGCAAGCTGGCCGGGCGGCTGGTGCCGGTGTTCGCGGGCAAATACCTGGTGTTTCCGATCGCTGTGTTCTTCGTCGTCCAGGCGCTGGCACCGATGACGCTGCCGATGCTCGTGCAGATCGCCATCACGCTGTTGCTGGTCGTGCCGATGGGCCCGATGCTCTATCGCCTGGCGTATCAGCCCCTGGCCGAAGCCAGCACGTTGTTGCTGCTGATCGTCTCGGTCGGCGTGCACTTCGCGCTCACGGGCCTGGGCCTGGTGATGTTCGGGGCGGAGGGCTCGCGCACGCAGGCGTTCTCCGACGCGAGCTTCAACATCGGTTCGGTGATGGTGTCGGGGCAGAGCCTGTGGGTGGTGGGCGTGTCGGTGGTGATGATCCTGGCGCTGTACTTCTACTTCGACCGTTCGCTCTCGGGCAAGGCCCTGCGTGCGACGGCGGTCAACCGTCTTGGCGCGCGGCTGGTGGGTATCGGCACGGTGCAGGCGGGGCGTCTGGCGTTCACGCTGGCCGCGGTGCTGGGCGTGCTGTGCGGCATTCTGATCGCGCCGATCACGACCATCTATTACGAGTCGGGCTTCCTGATCGGCCTGAAGGGCTTCGTGGGGGCGATCATCGGCGGTCTGGTGAGTTACCCGGTCGCGGCGCTGGGCGCCATTCTGGTGGGCCTGCTGGAGTCGTACTCGTCGTTCTGGGCGAGTGCGTACAAGGAGGTCATCGTCTTCACGCTGATCCTTCCGGTGCTGCTGTGGCTGTCGCTCACGAGCAAGCACGTGGAAGAAGACGAGGAATAAGCCGGGGCGGACCACAGAATGAAAAACAAATACTTCCTGATTTTCCTGGTGGTGCTGGCAGCGTTGCCGGTACTGCCGGCTCCCGTGCGTTTGCCCGAATACTGGGTGACGCTGCTCAACTACATTGGCCTGTACAGCATCGTGGCGATCGGGCTGGTGCTGCTCACGGGCGTGGCCGGCATGACCTCGTTCGGGCAGGCCGCGTTCGTGGGGCTCGGGGCGTACGCCACGGCCTACCTGACGACCGCGTACGGGGCGTCGCCGTGGCTTGGCCTGATCGTGGGGATCGTGATCACCGCGGCTGCCGCGCTCGTCATCGGCGCCATCACCATGCGACTGTCCGGGCACTTCCTGCCGCTGGGCACGATCGCGTGGGGCCTGTCGCTGTACTACCTGTTCGGCAACCTCGAGTTTCTAGGCAAATACGACGGCCTGAACGACATTCCGACCATCAGCCTGTTCGGCGTCGAGCTGGCGAGCGGTCGCCAGATGTTCTATCTGATCTGGGTGGTGGTCGTGCTCGCGGTCGTGTCGGTCAAGAACCTGCTCGATTCGCGCTCCGGGCGAGCCATTCGCGCGCTCAAGGGCGGCGGGGTGATGGCCGAGGCCATGGGGGTGAACACCGCGTGGATGAAGGTCGTGGTGTTCGTCTACGCGGCCGTGCTCGCGGCGATCTCCGGCTGGTTGTACGCGCACCTGCAGCGCGCCGTGAACCCCACGCCCTTCAACCTGAACCACGGCATCGAGTACCTGTTCATGGCCGTCGTCGGTGGCGTCTCGCACGTGTGGGGCGCGGTGCTGGGCGCGGCGATCCTGACGGTGCTCAAGGACTACCTGCAGAACATCCTGCCGGTGCTGCTGGGGGCCAACGGCAACTTCGAGACCATCGTCTTCGGCATCCTGCTCGTGTTGCTGCTGCAATACGCGCGCGATGGCGTGTGGCCGTTCTTCGGCAAGATCTTCCCGGCGCGACGCGTGGCGAAGGCGCCGGAACAGGCCGAGCCGCTGGGCCACCGCGCCAAGCCGGCGGTGGGCGAAGTGGTGCTCAAGCTCGAGAAGGCGCGCAAGGAATTCGGTGGACTCGTCGCGGTGAACGACGTGTCGTTCGAGGTCAAGGCGGGCGAGATCGTGGGCCTGATCGGCCCGAACGGTGCGGGCAAGTCCACGACCTTCAACCTGGTCACTGGCGTGCTGCAAGCCACGCGAGGCGAGATCTCGTTCCTTGGCGAGCGCATCGATCGTCTGCCCTCGCGCGAGATCGTCAAGCGGGGGATCGGCCGTACGTTCCAGCACGTGCGGCTGATGCCGCAGATGAGCGTGCTCGAGAACGTGGCCATCGGCGCGTACCTGCGCGACGGGAACGGCCTGCGTCGCCGCCCGCAGGGTGGGGTGTGGTCGAGCGTGCTGCGACTCGATCGCCGTGAAGAGGCCATGCTGCTGCATGAGGCGAAGCAACAGATCGAGCGGGTGGGTCTGGGCGCGCACATGTACGACGAGGCGGGCAGTCTGGCGCTGGGCCAGCAGCGCATTCTGGAGATCGCGCGTGCGCTGGCGTGCGACCCGACGCTGCTGCTGCTCGACGAGCCGGCCGCGGGGTTGCGCTACAAAGAAAAGCAGGCGCTGGGCGACCTGCTCAGGAAGCTCAAGGACGAGGGGATGAGCGTGCTGCTGGTGGAGCACGACATGGACTTCGTGATGAACCTGACCGATCACCTGGTGGTGATGGAATTCGGCACCAAGATTGCCGAGGGTCTGCCGGAAGACGTGCAGAAGAACCCGGCGGTGCTCGAGGCGTACCTTGGAGGAGTGGAGTGATGGCAGACGCGATTCTTGAGGTCAAGGACCTCGCCGTCGCATACGGCAAAGTCGAGGCGGTGCACGGGGCGCATCTGCGCGTGCAGGCGGGGCAGATCGTCACCGTGATCGGTCCGAATGGCGCGGGCAAGTCGTCGATGCTCAACGCCATCATGGGCGCGCTGCCGCACAACGGGTCGAGCAAGGGCAGCGTGATGTATCTCGGGCACGAGATGTCGGCGCTGACGATCGAAGCGCGCGTATCGCGCGGCATGTGTCTGGTGCCGGAGAAGCGCGAACTGTTCTCGACGATGACCGTCGAGGACAACCTGCTGCTGGGCGCATATCGACGCAAGAAGGCGGGGGAGAAGCACTTCCTCGACCAGATGGAAGTGGTTTATGAGCTGTTCCCGCGCCTGAAGGAGCGTCGTGTGCAGCAGGCCGGGACGCTGTCTGGCGGGGAGCGCCAGATGTTGGCGGTGGGCCGGGCACTGATGGCCAAGCCGCAGCTGCTCATGCTGGACGAGCCGAGCCTGGGCCTCGCGCCGCTGATCGTGAAAGAAATCTTCCACATCATCAGCGACCTGCGCAAGACCGGCGTGGCAACCCTGCTCATCGAACAGAACGCCCGTGCCGCATTGCAGGTGGCGGACTACGGGTACGTGATCGAGACCGGTGAGCTGGCCCTGGAAGGTCCGGCGCAAGAGCTTGCGAGCAATCCCAAGGTCATTGAAACGTATCTGGGGCTGGCCAAGAAGGCGGCCTGAGTTTCGCTCCCAGTCGGTTTCCTGCTGCATCGACATCGAAAGAGCCCGCCAGTTGGCGGGCTTTTTCATTTTCGAAATTTGGGGGATTTCTCTTTCCGTTGGGTTATCCGTCCCTAATTATTCCCAATGTGCTCAGGCCGTTGTCCCAACTCGCCTCGAACGCAGTTATTCACAGTTGCTTGTGGATAGTTGTGGGTAACCAAAATCTATGGCGCACCGCCGCAATAAGGGGTTGCGCGATTTTTCGAAAAATCCCCGACAAATCGTGATTGAGGTTATCCACAGAAAAGCAGATTCTAGAACGTCGAGCCAACTGCCGAAAAATGTATGTGGATAACGTGGCTGATTCCCTTCACCACCGTCAGCGCTTTCGATTTTGTTGCTTGTGTTTCGGTTTAGGGTTTTGCGCGAAATTTGCGGGTTGGTTTCTGTGTTCTGTTAAAACCCCATCCCATTCGATCGGGTGGCGTGCTCCCCATCTTCCGGGCAGTGGGGATTGGCGGTACCCCGACTGCGCTCCACCTCAAAGTCGCTCCGTCGGGGCACCACCAATCCCCACCCATCCCATTCCCGAAACCCATTCGCGTCGTCTCGATCTTCTCTGCCCGTAAAGCTTCAAGATGCGTCAGTGGCCCAACCGTGCTCGCATACCCTCGAACCTCAGACAGGACGTCACGGATGACCCTGCGCAGATATCGCCAGGTATAGGGTGGGGGCACGTGGCAATATCGAGCGGTGGCGGAGCCCCCAAGGTTCGCCCGAACAATGTTTCACGTGAAACAGGAATTGGTTTCATCACGGGGATTGTCGATAGTAGGGCGTTGGATGGGCGAAGCTTGCCGGTGCCCTGGCGGAGCGACTTTAAGGTGGAGCGCAGTCGGGGTGCCGGTGAGCTTCGCAGCCCGGAGGCGGGGGAGGGCGTCGTGGTGGTTGGCGGGATGGGTGGGGAAGCGGGCGTGCCTGTGAGTGATCATCATCGTTGGCGACGTTCCACGTGAAACAGTCGCCAGTTATCACAACGGGGGTTGTCGGGGCATTGGATTGGCGAAGCTTGCCGGTGCCCTGACGGAGCGACTTTGAGGTGGAGCGCAGCCGGGGTGCCGGTGAGCTTCGCAGCCCGGAGGCGGGTGAGGGCGTCGAGGTGGTTGGCGGGATGGGTGAGGCAGCGGGCGCGCCTGTGGGCGATCCTCATCGTCGGCGACGTTCCACGTGGAACAGTCTGCAGCTATCACAACGGGGGGTTGTCGGGCATTCGATTGGCGAAGCTTGCCGGTACCCTGACGGAGCGACTTTGAGGTGGAGCGCAGTCGGGGTGCCGGTGAGCTTCGCGGCCCGGAGGTGGGTGAGGGTGACGCCTTCGTTGAAGGAGGTGGTGTCAACGGAAAGGCCGAATCACAGCAACCAAGCACCAGAAGTCAGCATCACCAAAGACATGCCGCCTTCTGGCAGCACCTCAGGATGGCCCCAAATGTGGGGCCACTCCCGGACATCCGTCTCCAAAAGCGTCGCTTTCCGCGCACGTTTCACGTGAAACATCGCCGCGGTTACAAATGACGCACCGCAATACCGCTATAATTCCGCAATTACCGAATCCAGAGAGTTTGCCGCACGCGGCAAAATTGCGATGCTTTATCCGACCGAGTTCGATGTGATCGTGGTGGGTGGCGGCCATGCCGGCACCGAGGCCGCGCTCGCCTCGGCCCGTATGGGCTGTAAAACACTTCTGCTCACCCACAACATCGAGACGCTCGGCCAGATGAGCTGCAATCCCTCCATTGGGGGGATCGGCAAAGGCCATCTTGTCAAAGAAGTCGATGCGCTCGGTGGTGCCATGGCCGCTGCGACCGACGAGGGCGGTATCCAATTCCGCATCCTCAACTCGTCCAAAGGTCCCGCCGTGCGTGCGACGCGCGCCCAGGCCGACCGTATCCTGTACAAGCAGGCCATCCGCCACCGGCTCGAAAATCAGCCCAACCTTTGGCTTTTTCAGCAGGCGGTCGAAGATCTCATCGTCGAGGGAGAGCGCGTCGTCGGTGCCATCACCCAAGTGGGATTGCGCTTCCGCGCCCGTGCCGTGGTGCTCACCGCGGGGACATTCCTCGATGGGAAAATCCACGTCGGCCTCAACAACTATGTCGGCGGACGTGCTGGAGATCCCGCCGCCGTCAGCCTTTCCGCCCGGCTCAAAGAGTTGAAGTTGCCGCAAGGTCGGTTGAAAACCGGTACACCACCGCGCATCGATGGCCGCTCCATCGACTTCTCCGTGCTCGAAGCACAGCCCGGTGATCTCGATCCTGTACCCGTATTCTCGTTCCTGGGGCGCCCCGAGCAACATCCGCAGCAAGTCCCCTGCTGGGTAACCCACACCAACGAACGTACCCACGACATCATTCGTGCCGGTCTCGACCGCTCGCCCATGTACACCGGCGTCATCGAAGGGGTGGGGCCGCGCTATTGTCCGTCGATCGAAGACAAGATTCATCGCTTCGCCGACAAGACATCGCACCAGATCTATCTCGAGCCCGAAGGCCTCACCACCAACGAGTTCTATCCGAACGGTATTTCCACCAGCCTGCCTTTCGACGTCCAACTCGAGCTCGTGCGCTCCATGAAAGGCATGGAGAACGCCTATATTCTCCGTCCGGGTTACGCCATCGAGTACGACTACTTCGATCCACGGGGCCTGCGCAGCTCGCTCGAAACCCGCGTTATCTCGGGGCTCTTCTTCGCGGGTCAGATCAACGGGACGACCGGTTACGAAGAAGCCGCCGCCCAGGGGCTGCTCGCCGGCATCAACGCCGCACTGCAAGTCCAGGGCCGCGAGGCATGGTGCCCGCGTCGCGATCAAGCCTATCTCGGCGTGCTTGTCGACGATCTGATCACCCGGGGCGTGTCAGAACCGTATCGCATGTTCACCAGCCGCGCCGAATACCGTCTGTCCTTGCGCGAAGACAATGCCGACATGCGGCTGACCGAGATCGGCCGCGAACTCGGCGTCGTGGATGATATGCGCTGGGAGGCGTTCTGTCGCAAGCGTGACGCTGTTTCACGTGAAACAGAACGTCTCAAAACCACGTGGGTGAATCCGAAGACGTTCCCGGCGGAAGACGCCGAGCCACTGCTGGGCAAAGCCATCGATCATGAATACTCGCTTGCCGACCTGCTGCGCCGCCCCGAAGTAGGGTACGACGCACTGATGGCCGTGCAGGGTGGGCGACTGGCGCCCGACGGTGCACTGTCCGACGATCCGCTGCAGGCGAACCAAATCCGGGAGCAGATCGAAATTGCCGTGAAGTACCAAGGCTATATCGATCGCCAGGCCGACGAAATCGTGCGTAAAGAAGCCAACGAGAATACCGTGCTTCCCGCAAACATCGATTACAACGACGTCCGGGGATTGTCCATCGAGGTCCGCCAGAAACTCAATGCGCAGCGTCCCGAGACGCTCGGGCAAGCCTCGCGCATCTCCGGCGTAACCCCGGCCGCCATCTCACTGCTGATGATTCATCTGAAGAAGGGGCTCGGGCGCCGTCGTGCGCAGGAGCACCCCGCGACCGATCTCGCCGCCGCAGCCGCCAATGGCGGGCAGCACGCTGTCTGACGCGGAGCGCCCATGACGTCTTCTCGACATTCCGCCGGTCACGGCGGTCATGAGCTGGCTACGCTCCTCGCCGACGGCATTGCGCAGCTTGGCCTGGCGATCAGCGACGAGCAACAAGCGCGTCTGCTCGACTACCAGGCACTGCTGGCAAAGTGGAACGCTTCGCTGCAGATGACCTCGATTCGTGATCCGCAGCAGATGGTTGTCAAGCATTTGCTCGATTCGCTTTCCATTTTGCCGCGTCTCGATCGCGAGCCGATTTCACGCGTGCTCGACGTCGGCTCAGGCGGTGGCTTGCCCGGCGTCGTGCTCGCCATCGTGCGACCTGACTGGCAGGTAACGGTCAACGACATCGTTCACAAGAAGACAGCCTTCCTCACCCAGGCGCGTGCAACGTTCAAGCTGACCAACCTGACGGTGGTGACCGGCCGCGTCGAATCGCTCGTCGTCGGCAAGGAAGTCCCCGCACCCTTCGATGCGATCGTGTCGCGCGCCTTCGCCGAATTGCGCGATTTCGTCACGCTCGCGCGCCATCTGCTCGCCCCCGATGGTAGCCTCTGGGCCATGAAGGGCGTGGCGGCGGAAGATGAACTGGCGCTGCCCGACGGCTGCGAACTGGTCGAGCGTTTGCCGCTGAACGTCCCGTTTCTCGACGCCGAGCGTCATTTGCTCCGCGTAAAGGTAACCGCATGAACAAGATGACCCGCTGGGCCGGGGCCGTCATGGTCGGGTTTTCGGTCGTGGCTGCCGTTGCCTGGGCGCAGTCCGGGCAGGAATCGCTCACGACCCGCGTACGTCCCGTGCAGAAGATCGAAAAAGCGCGATATGTCGGCACGTGGTACGAAATAGCACGCTACCCGAATTTCTTCGAGCGAAAATGTGTGTCGGACGTGACCGCCGAATACGTGGCGCGACCCGACGGCAAGATCGAAGTCACCAACAAGTGCCGCAAGGACGACGGTACGTGGGTCAGCGATACCGGACTTGCCCGCACCGACGGGCAGGGCACCGGCACGGCACGTTTCAAGGTGACGTTCGCACCGGACTGGCTACGCTGGATTCCCTGGCTTTGGGCGAACTACTGGGTTATCGTGCTCGACGGTGACTATCAGTATGCCGCCGTCGGGGAGCCGGGCCGGGAGTATCTCTGGATCCTTTCGCGCACCCCGACGATCGACGACGACACCATGAATCAGATGCGAGCGCAACTGCGAAAGCAGGGCTACGACACCGACAAGCTGGTGATGACGCCCCAAAAGGCGAGCGCGCCCTGAGCCCCACGCGCCGGTGCATCCGACGCCGGCCAGTTCAGGCAATATCTGAGCTTTGCTCAGATATTCGAATTGCCGGGGAATGCCTTGTTGCATTCGGCATCCCCGTTCGCATCACCGGCTTCATCCCGGCATCATCAGCACCAACCGCATCAACCAGGCAGCATTCGGAGGACTACATCGGCATGGCGAAAATTTTCTGCGTGGCCAATCAGAAGGGCGGCGTCGGCAAGACGACCACCACGGTGAACCTCGCTGCCGGACTGGCGTCGCACGGGCAGCGTGTCCTGTTGGTCGACCTCGATCCGCAGGGAAATGCGACGATGGGCAGCGGCATCGACAAGGCTGCGCTCGAGACGAGCGTATATGAGGTGCTGGTCGACGGCGCCGATGTGGCCGCCGCATGTCAGCGCTCGGAGTCGGGCAACTACGACGTATTGCCGGCGAACCGCGAACTGGCTGGCGCGGACGTGGAGCTGGTCTCGCTCGAGAATCGCGATACCCGCCTCAAACAGGCGCTCGCCAAGGTCGATGACGCCTACGATTTCGTGCTCATCGACTGTCCGCCGACGCTGTCGCTGCTCACACTCAACGGCTTGTGCGCCGCGCACGGTGTGATCATTCCGATGCAGTGCGAATATTTCGCGCTTGAAGGGCTTTCGGATCTCGTCAATACGATCAAGCAGGTGCACGCGAATCTGAATCGCGACCTGAAGGTGATCGGTCTGCTGCGCGTGATGTTCGATCCGCGGATCACCTTGCAGCAGCAAGTCTCGGAGCAGCTCAAGGAGCACTTCGGCGACAAGGTTTTCAACGCGATCATTCCGCGCAACGTGCGATTGGCGGAGGCGCCGAGCTACGGCATGCCGGGCGTGGTTTTCGACCCCGCGTCGCGCGGTGCGAAGGCGTATCTCCAATTCGGCGCGGAAATGATCGCGCGCATTCAAACTATGTAAGGCGCATTCGCGCAGGAACGCATTGTCATGGCGACCAAGACCAACGCACTGAAAAAGAAGGGCCTGGGCCGCGGCCTCGAAGCGCTGCTCGGCGCACACGCCGATAATCACAATGGGGCCGCGCAGGCGAGCGCCGACGGCGTGCCGTCGGTGATGGCGCTCGAGCGCCTTCAGGCCGGCAAGTACCAACCGCGTACGCGAATGGACGAAGGCGCATTGCAGGAGCTCGCCGCAAGCATCCGCGCCCAGGGGCTGATGCAACCGATTCTGGTGCGTCGTGTCGATGATGAGAAGTACGAAATAATTGCGGGCGAGCGACGTTTTCGTGCCGCGCGAATTGCCGGTCTCTCGGAAGTGCCGGTGCTGGTGCGCGACGTTGCCGATGAAGCGGCCGCCGCCATGGCGCTCATCGAGAATATTCAGCGCGAAGATCTGAATCCGCTCGAAGAAGCGCAGGGCATCCAACGCCTGCTCGGCGAATTCAATTACACGCACGAACAGGCCGCCGAGTCGCTTGGGCGTTCGCGCAGCGCGGTGTCGAATCTGTTGCGCCTGCTCAATCTCGCCCAGCCCGTGCAGACGATGCTGCTCGCGGGCGATCTCGATATGGGACATGCACGTGCATTGCTCGCCGTCGATGCCGCTACGCAGATCACGCTCGCGAATCAGGTCGTGAACAAGCGTTTGTCGGTGCGCGATACCGAGCGCATCGTGAATGCGTCGCTCAAGCCGCAGGGCGATGGCATTCGCAGGCGGTCGGCGGAGGAGGGGGGGCGCGACGTCACCCGTCTCGAGGAAGAGCTTTCGGACCTGCTTGCCTCGAGCGTGAAGATCAAGGTCGGGCGCAAGGGCGCGGGGCAGCTCACCATCGAATTTGGCAGCCTCGACGCCCTCGATGGCATTCTTGCGCGTATTCGCGCCGAGTAAGTTCGATCTACTGAATTTTCTGTCGTGAGCAAATCCATGGGCGATCCGGCCGGCAAGGACGAGGCGGCGCCTCGCGTGCCGCCAGCCGCAACGGCCGCGCCGCCGGCGGCGCATGGGACCGTCGGCGCACGTGTGGCGCGCGCGCTTCGTGTGACGTTCGAACGTGTGCGCGGCGACCCCGTTCTGCTCGTTTTGCTCGTCGCGTTCGTCGTCCTGCAACTGATGAGACCGGTGAGTGCCGCGACATTGCTCGCTCGAATCGACCGGCACACGATCCTTACGCTCGCGGGGTTGTTGATGCTCACTCGCGCCATCGATCAGAGCGGATTTCTCGACTGGCTCGCGCAGCGCCTGCTGCGTGCGTTTCGCACGGAGCGGCGCCTTGCCTTGCTGATGGTGACGTTCGCCGCCGCACTCTCGACGCTGCTGACCAACGACGTCGCACTCTTCGCCGTCGTTCCCCTGGCACAGTCGCTCGCGCGAATCGCGCCTGTGCGTATCGAGCGGCTGATCATTTTTCTCGCGCTCGCGGTGAATGCGGGATCGAGTCTTACGCCGCTTGGCAATCCTCAGAATCTGTTCCTTTGGCAGCAAAGCGGCATGGGCTTCGGGGCGTACGTGGTCATGATGGCGCCGATCACGCTCGCGCTGATGGGGATGCTGCTGGCGCTCTGCGCGTTCGCGTTCGACTCGCGCGCCCTGCGTTTCCAGCGTCGAGGGCCGGCGCACGACGTGCGCTGGCCGCTGCTCTGGATTGCCCTCGTGCTGTTCGCGGGCTTTGTGGCGCTCGCCGATCACGGTTACGCCGGCTGGGCCTGCGCCGCGGTGACCGTGGTACTTCTGGCGACGCGCCGCAACGCGGTGTTGGGCATCGACTGGTTGCTGCTCGCGATCTTCGTGCTGATGTTCGTGGTGCTGCGAGGACTGGCTGGGCTTCCCGAAATCCGGCAGGCGCTTGGGCACGTCGATTTCAACGGAAGTGCGGCGGCCTATGTCGGCGCGGCCGTGTTGTCGCAGTTCATCAGTAACGTGCCCGCCGCCATCCTGCTCGCGGAGTACAGCCACAACTGGCCCGCGCTCGCCCACGGCGTCGCCGTCGGTGGGTTCGGACTCGCGGTCGGCTCGCTCGCCAATCTGATCGCGTTGCGCATGGCGAAATCGAAGGCGATCTGGTGGCACTTTCACGTGCTTGCCGTCCCGTTTTACGTGGTGGCACTCGGCGTCGGGTGGCTTGCCCTGAAATGGGTCTGATCGCGCATGGAATGTCCCCCAGTTGGCCCGATCATGCGGCGTTTGCGCGCAATGCCGCGCTGCACCATGAGGAAAAACGCGGTCCTTGAGAGTTGGCGCCAAATCGAAGCATGCACTGCACAATTTCGGCGAATTTGTTGCGCGTTTCGATTGACTGGGGTTCGTAATGTCCCGTAAAATCTCGCGGATTTATCTGCTTGAAGAGCCCATTCGTTTTGCACGAGTCGGGCGGGGAGGCTACGAGATGACCGACGAACAACGGTCGAACTTGGAACCGAAACCGCAAGCGCCGGCACGTGCAACATCAGAGGCTTGGGACGACGAGCAGGAGCAAGAAACCATCGTTCCGCTCACGCGTGCGCAGGCCGAGCGCCTGTTCGGTCCCGATGTGGGGCGCGCGTCACGTGTGACTCCATTCAGGGTGGTGGGAGCCCAGGTACTGCTGTCGCTGGTTGCGACACTCGCCTGGTGGATGCTCTCGGCATCGCCACGAGACGCGGCGGTGTCCGCATGGCTGGGCGGAATGATCGGTTGGATACCGGGCGCATTGTTTGCGTTGCGGTTAAGGATGTCAGGTGATCGCCTCTCCGTCGGTTCGCTGGTGATGGGAGAAGCGATCAAGGTAGCAACGACGATCGCGTTGTTGGTGGCTGTAGCGTTCGGTTACCCGGGAATTCACTGGGTAGCGTTCCTCGTCACCTTTGTGCTGACGCTGAAGGCTTATTGGCTGGCGATGGCACTGAAGTAGCGGTGAGAACCGCTCACGCGTCGACACGCTACGTGTGCGGATTTTCATAATTGGGTGTTTGATCGCTATGTCAGTAGAAGCCGGCCACGCTCCGAACCCGTCGGAGTACATTTCGCACCACCTGCAGAACCTCGCGAGCTCGCATCAGACTAGCATCGTCGATTTTTCGATCATCAACTGGGACACGATGTTCTGGTCGATCGCCATGGGCGTCCTCGGCTGCTTCCTGCTGTGGTTGGCTGCCCGCAAGGCAACGTCGGGCGTGCCCGGCCGTTTCCAGGCCGCGGTCGAAATGCTCGTCGAAATGGTGGAAGACCAGTCGAAGAGCATCGTGCACGGCAATCGTGCCTTCATCGCACCGCTCGCGCTGACCGTGTTCGTCTGGGTCGCGCTCATGAACTCGCTCGATTTGCTGCCGGTCGACCTGCCGTCGAAGATCATCAGCTGGGTGGGTCTCGACTCCATCATCACGCATCACCGCATCGTGCCGACGGCCGACCTCAACGGCACGCTCGGCATCTCTGTCGGCGTGCTGATCCTGATGCTGTTCTACAGCTTCAAGATCAAGGGCGCGGGCGGCTTCATGCACGAGCTGTTCACCGCACCGTTCGGCAACCACTTCCTGCTGTGGATCCCGAACCTGCTGCTCAACATCATCGAATTCTGTGCCAAGACCGTGTCGCTCGGTATGCGACTGTTCGGCAATATGTACGCCGGCGAACTGGTGTTCCTGCTGATCGCCCTGCTGGGCGGTATCTGGAGCTTTGGCGCAGATGCGTCGGTGCTGGGTTTTGTCGGCCACGTCATTGCCGGCACCGCATGGGCGATTTTCCACATCCTGATCGTGTTGCTCCAGGCGTTCATCATGATGATGCTCACGCTGGTGTATATCGGCCAGGCGCACGACCATCACTGATCGGTTGTTGCGGTAGTCACGTGTTTCCCGGTTTTTCGGTTTTTCATATTTAAAGTTTCAAGTCTCTAACCAAAAGGAGTAATCATGCAAGCTTTCATCGCCAACATCCAGGGTCTGACCGCCATCGGTATCGGCATCATCATCGGTCTGGGTGCTATTGGCGCCTGTCTGGGTATCGCGCTGATGGGCGGCAAGTACATCGAAGCGTGCGCCCGTCAGCCCGAGCTGATGAACCCGCTGCAAACGAAGATGTTCCTGCTGGCCGGCCTGATCGACGCGGCATTCCTGATCGGCGTGGGTGTTGCCATGCTGTTCGCGTTCGCGAACCCGCTGCTGTCGAAGCTCGCTTAAGTTTCTTTCGGCCGGTCGCGCAATGATCCGCGCGGCCCACTGGACATGAACGGCGCGCCCAAGCCAGCTGGCACATTGGGGCGCGCTGTTTTGCCAATCGACTCGCATCACCGAAAGGAAACACCGTGAACATAAACGCAACTCTGTTCGCGCAAACCGTCGTGTTTCTGATCCTGGCATGGT
The DNA here is from genome assembly GCF_000767615.3 of Pandoraea pnomenusa. Lineage (NCBI taxonomy): Bacteria > Pseudomonadati > Pseudomonadota > Betaproteobacteria > Burkholderiales > Burkholderiaceae > Pandoraea > Pandoraea pnomenusa. The sequence goes on from NZ_CP009553.3 coordinate 82,450, forward strand.
TCACGATGAAGTTCGTGTGGCCGCCGCTGATCAAGGCTATCGACGAACGCGCGAAGAAAATCGCTGACGGTCTGGCTGCCGCCGACAAGGGCAAGGCCGAACTCGAGGCCGCCAACAAGCGCTCCACGCAAGCCCTCGCGGAAGCCCGCGACGAAGGCGCGAAGCGTATTGCCGACGCCGAGAAGCGCGCCGTGGCCGTGGCCGACGAGATCAAGGCCCAGGCGCAAGCCGAAGCCGCGCGCATCATCGCCAACGCCAAAGCCGAAGCCGAGAACCAGGCCGTCAAGGTCCGTGAATCGCTGCGCGAGGAAGTTGCCGGTCTGGCCGTCAAGGGCGCCGAGCAGATCCTGAAGCGTGAAGTCGACGCCAAGGCCCACGCCGACCTGCTGAACCAACTCAAGGCAGAGCTCTGATCATGGCCGAACTCGCAACCATCGCTCGTCCGTACGCCGAGGCGTTGTTCCGCGTGGCCAAGTCCGGCGACCTGAATCGCTGGTCGGCGCTGGTGCGTGAACTGGCGCAAGTGGCAGCGCTGCCTGAAGTGGCCAACCTGGCCGACGATCCGAAAGTTACGCCGGCGCAAGTCGTCGACGTGCTGACCGCCGCCGTGAAATCGACCGACGCCGAAGTGCGCAACTTCGTCGCCGCCGTGGTCGACAACGGTCGTCTCGCGGCCATGCCGGAAATCGCCGAACAGTTCGAGGCGTTGAAAAACGCCGCCGCCGGTTCGGCGGATGCCACGATCGAAAGCGCCTTCCCGCTCGAAGGCGAGCAACTGACCTCGCTGGTCAAGGGCCTCGAGCACAAGTTCGGCTGCAAGCTCAACCCGACGGTGACGGTGGATCCGTCGCTCATCGGCGGCGTGCGTGTGGTGGTTGGCGACGAGGTGCTGGACACTTCGGTGCGCGCCCGCCTGGCGGCTATGCGGACGTCGCTGACGGCCTGAGGCCGGCGCGAAGCGCCTGCGACGGCAAGAATTGAATATCAGGAGCACATATGCAACTCAATCCCTCTGAAATCAGCGAACTGATCAAGAGCCGGATTCAAGGTCTCGAGAGCGGCGCCGAAGTCCGTAACGAAGGCACCGTGATCTCGGTGACCGACGGTATCTGCCGCATTCACGGCCTGTCGGACGTGATGCAGGGCGAAATGCTGGAATTCCCGGGCAATACGTTCGGTCTGGCACTGAACCTCGAGCGCGACTCCGTCGGCGCCGTGATTCTGGGCGAATACGAGCACATCTCGGAAGGCGACACCGTCAAGTGCACGGGCCGCATTCTGGAAGTGCCGGTCGGCCCGGAACTGAAGGGCCGCGTCGTTGACGCACTGGGCCAGCCGATCGACGGCAAGGGTCCGATCAACGCCAAGCAAACCGATGCCATCGAAAAGATCGCTCCGGGCGTGATCTGGCGTAAGTCGGTGTCGCAACCGCTGCAAACCGGTACCAAGGCGATCGACGCCATGGTGCCGATCGGCCGTGGCCAGCGCGAACTGATCATTGGCGACCGTCAGACGGGTAAGACCGCCGTGGCGATCGACACGATCATCTCGCAGAAAGGCAAGGGCGTGACCTGCGTGTACGTTGCGATCGGTCAGAAGGCCTCGTCGATCATGAACGTGGTGCGCAAGCTCGAAGAGCACGGCGCGATGGAATACACGATCATCGTGACCGCCACGGCGTCGGACTCGGCAGCCATGCAGTTCATCGCACCGTACGCCGGTTGCACGATGGGCGAATACTTCCGCGACCGCGGTGAAGACGCGCTGATCATTTACGACGACTTGACCAAGCAAGCCTGGGCCTATCGTCAGATCTCGCTGCTGCTGCGTCGTCCGCCGGGCCGTGAAGCCTACCCTGGCGACGTGTTCTACCTGCACTCGCGCCTGCTCGAACGTGCGGCTCGCGTCTCGGAAGAGTACGTCGAGAAGTTCACCAACGGCGAAATCAAGGGCCAAAGCGGCTCGCTGACGGCACTGCCGATCATCGAAACGCAAGCTGGCGACGTGACCGCGTTCGTTCCGACGAACGTGATCTCGATTACCGACGGCCAGATCTTCCTGGAAACCGACCTGTTCAACGCGGGCATCCGTCCGGCAATCAACGCCGGTATCTCGGTGTCGCGTGTGGGTGGTGCGGCGCAGACGAAGGTCATCAAGAAGCTCTCGGGCGGTATTCGTACCGACCTCGCACAGTACCGTGAGCTGGCTGCGTTCGCGCAGTTCGCCTCGGATCTGGACGAAGCGACCCGCAAGCAGCTCGAGCGCGGCCGCCGCGTGACGGAACTGCTCAAGCAGCCGCAATTCGCGCCGCTGCAAGTGTGGGAACTCGCTGTGTCGCTGTTCGCCGCCAACAACGGCTATCTGGATGATCTCGACATCGCTCAGGTGCTGCCGTTCGAAAAGGGTCTGCGCGAAGTTCTGAAGACCAGCCACGGTGCGCTCATCGGCCGTATCGAAGAGACGAAGGATCTCTCGAAGGACGACGAAGCCGCCCTGCACGCTGCGATCAAGGACTTCAAGAAGACCGGCGCTTACTAATCCGGTTGAATCGGCAACTATTCAACGGACCCGGGAAGGCGCGATGTTCAGGCAAGAGCGGATGTCGCGCCGAGACAAGGAGTAAGCAATGGCTGGAATGAAGGAAATTCGCGGCAAGATCAAGAGCGTGCAGAACACGCGCAAGATCACCAAGGCCATGGAAATGGTGGCCGCGTCGAAGATGCGCAAGGCGCAGGAACGCATGCGTCATGCCCGGCCGTACGCTGACAAGGTGCGCCAGATCGCCGCGCATATGGGGCAGGCGAATCCGGAATACCACCACCCGTTCATGGTGAAGCATGCCGACGCGAAAGCGGCCGGCGTCATCGTGGTCACGACGGACAAGGGTCTGTGCGGCGGCTTGAACACCAACGTGCTGCGTGCCGTGGTGGCCAAGATGAAGGACATCGAAGCGCAGGGCCTGAAGATCGAGGCCACCGCCATCGGCGGCAAGGGCTTCGGCTTCCTGAACCGCATCGGCGCCAAGGTGGTTTCGCATGTCGTGCAACTGGGCGACACCCCGCATCTGGACAAGCTGATCGGTGCGGTGAAGCTTCAGCTCGACGCGTACGCCGAAGGCAAGCTCGACGCCGTGTACCTGGCCTACAACCGCTTCGTCAACACGATGAAGCAGGAAGCCGTGGTGGAGCAACTGCTGCCGCTGCCCGAGAAGCTCCAGGGCGAATCGGAAGAAGCGAGCGCGGTGCCGGCACAGCATTCGTGGGACTACATCTACGAACCGGATGCGAAGACGGTCGTCGATGCCCTGCTGGTGCGCTACGTCGAAGCCGTGGTGTATCAGGCAGTCGCGGAGAACATGGCGTCGGAACAGTCTGCCCGTATGGTGGCCATGAAGGCCGCGTCGGACAACGCGAAGACCGTGATCGGCGAATTGCAGATGGTCTACAACAAGGGCCGTCAAGCAGCGATCACGAAGGAACTGTCCGAAATCGTGGGTGGCGCCGCCGCAGTGTAAGCGGTGGCACGGGCCGATGCGCCGTCAGGCGAAATGAATTTGAGTATCTAAAGGAAAAGCGATGAGTACTGCTTTGATTGAAGGCAAGATCGTACAGTGCATCGGCGCCGTTATCGACGTGGAATTCCCGCGCGACAGCATGCCGAAGATCTACGACGCGCTCACCATGGAAGGTTCGGAGCTCACGCTCGAAGTCCAGCAGCAGCTGGGCGACGGCGTGGTCCGCACCATTTGTCTGGGTTCGTCCGAAGGCCTGCGCCGCGGCATGACCGTGCAGAACTCGGGTCTGCCGATCACCGTGCCGGTCGGCAAGCCGACGCTGGGTCGCATCATGGACGTGCTGGGTCGTCCGATCGACGAAGCCGGTCCGATCGCCAAGGATCACACCCGTTCGATCCACCAGAAGGCTCCGGCATTCGACGAGCTGTCGCCGTCGACGGAACTGCTCGAAACCGGCATCAAGGTTATCGATCTGATCTGCCCGTTCGCCAAGGGCGGCAAGGTGGGTCTGTTCGGTGGCGCCGGTGTGGGCAAGACCGTGAACATGATGGAGCTCATCAATAACATCGCCAAGGAACACGGCGGTTATTCGGTGTTTGCCGGCGTGGGCGAGCGTACCCGTGAAGGGAACGACTTCTACCACGAAATGAAGGACTCGAACGTTCTGGACAAGGTCGCGCTGGTGTACGGCCAGATGAACGAGCCGCCGGGCAACCGTCTGCGCGTGGCGCTGACCGGCCTGACGATGGCCGAGCACTTCCGTGACGAAGGTCGCGACGTGCTGTTCTTCGTGGACAACATCTACCGTTTCACGCTGGCCGGTACCGAAGTGTCGGCACTGCTCGGCCGTATGCCGTCGGCCGTGGGCTATCAGCCGACGCTGGCTGAAGAAATGGGCAAGCTGCAAGAGCGTATTACGTCGACCAAGACTGGCTCGATCACGTCGGTGCAAGCCGTGTACGTGCCTGCCGATGACTTGACCGATCCGTCGCCGGCGACCACCTTCGGTCACTTGGACGCCACCGTCGTGCTTTCGCGTGACATCGCCTCGCTGGGTATCTACCCGGCCGTCGATCCGCTCGACTCGACCTCGCGTCAGATCGACCCGAACGTGATTGGCGAAGAGCACTACACGGTGACCCGTCGCGTGCAATCGACGCTGCAGCGTTACAAGGAACTGCGCGACATCATCGCGATTCTGGGGATGGACGAACTGTCGCCGGACGACAAGCTCGCCGTGGCCCGCGCGCGTAAGATCCAGCGTTTCCTGTCGCAGCCGTTCCACGTGGCGGAAGTGTTCACGGGCTCGCCGGGCAAGTATGTCCCGCTCAAGGAAACGATCCGCGGCTTCAAGATGATCGTCGACGGTGAGTGCGACCACCTGCCGGAGCAAGCGTTCTACATGGTTGGCACGATCGACGAAGCGTTCGAAAAAGCCAAGAAGATGCAGTAAACGGTTGAGTGCCGGGCGACGGAGGGGCTCGCGAGAGACGCCTCCCTATCCCGGCAGGTGACTGTTGCGGGGCGGGGTAGCGAGGTGAGGACGGCAGCGTCCGGACCGGCGCGCCTGCCGCTTCATCACACTCAACGGGAGCGATTATGGCAACCATTCACGTAGACGTCGTCAGCGCGGAAGAAGAAATCTTCTCGGGTAAGGCGCGCTTTGTGGCGCTGCCGGGCGAAGCCGGCGAGCTGGGCATTCTGCCTGGCCACACACCGCTGATCACGCGTATCAAGCCGGGCGCGGTGCGCATCGAAGACGAAGCAGGCAACGAGGACTTCGTCTTCGTGGCCGGCGGCATTCTCGAAGTGCAACCGGGCACGGTGACCGTGCTCGCCGACACCGCTATCCGCGGCAAGGATCTGGACGAGGCGAAGGCTGCCGAAGCCAAGCGCCGCGCCGAAGAAGCGCTGTCGAACAAGGAATCGAACATCGAGTACGCGACTGCCCAGGCCGAACTGGCCGAAGCGATCGCTCAACTCGCTGCGATCCAGAAGCTGCGCAAGGTGAAGTAAATCCGAATCGCCGTTGCGGCGACCGCCAGGTCGACGCATCGCGCGACGCGCGTCGAAGCGCAGGACCGTATCCTTCCGATACTGTCGTGCGCGTCGGTCGAGCGAACAGAAAGCCCCATGCATGAACGTGCGTGGGGCTTTTGTTTTGTGGGTGCCCACGGCCACGCGCCACTCGTTGACGTCGCTCAACTCAGGGCCATCCCCACTCGTTCCGTTCTGGAAATTACGTTAACGTAAACGTCAACCCAACGTGACGCGCTATTGTTATGGAGACACGCCCCTCGTCGTCGATACGACGATTGCCGGGCCGCGCCGCGTGACAGCATTTCGCCACTTCAGCATTGCTTCAGGAGACAAAGCATGGAAAGCCGGGAAGGTGCGGGCGTTGTACCTCGTAATGGACTGTCGTATGTGAAGGGTGATACCACCGTACCGCTTTCGACGTTGACGGTATTCGGTTTGCTGGCCGAGACCGCGGCGAAGTTTCCGGAGCGGCAGGCGGTGGTCTTTCGCGAGCAGGGCGTGGACTGGACGTGGCGCGAGTTCATCGCGCATGTCGATACCTTCGCTGCCGGACTGGTCGCGTTGGGGCTCAAGAAGGGGGATCGGGTCGGGATCTGGTCGCCGAACCGTGTCGAATGGCTGGTCACGCAGTTCGCCACCGCCCGTGTCGGACTCGTGCTCGTGAACATCAACCCGGCTTACCGGCTCGCCGAGCTGGAGTACGCGATCAACAAGGTGGGCTGCAAGGCGCTCGTGGCCGCGGAGTCGTTCAAGACGTCGCGCTATCTCGACATGCTCAACGTGCTGGCACCGGAGCTGGCGGTGTGCAAGCCTGGCGAACTGAAGTCGGAGAAGCTGCCCACGCTGCGCACGGTGATTCGCATGGGGCAGGGCGTCACGCCCGGCATGATGAATTTCAGCGATGTGGTCACGCTCGGCGCGGATGCCGACCTGGACACGCTGCGTGCGATCTGCGACGGACTCGACTGCTTCGAGCCCATCAACATTCAGTTCACCAGCGGCACGACGGGCAACCCGAAGGGCGCCACGCTCACGCATCACAACATCGTCAACAACGGCCGGTTCATCGCCATGGCGATGCGCTTCTCCGAGCGCGACAGCCTGTGCATTCCGGTGCCGTTCTATCACTGCTTCGGCATGGTGCTTGCCGTGCTCGCCTGTGTATCGACGGGCGCCACGATGGTGTTCCCGGGGGAGGCGTTCGATCCGAAGGCGACGATGGCGGCGGTCTCCGAGGAAAGCTGTACCGCCCTGCATGGCGTGCCGACCATGTTTATCGCACAACTCGATCATCCGGATTTCGGCAACTACCATTTCGAGTCGCTGCGCACGGGCATCATGGCGGGTTCGCCGTGCCCGATCGAGACGATGAAGCGGGTCATCAGCCAGATGCACATGAACGAAGTGACCATCGCGTACGGCATGACCGAGACGAGTCCGGTGTCGTTTCAGACGACCACCACCGACCCGCTCGAGAAGCGCGTGACGACGGTCGGGCGCGTGCAGCCGCATCTCGAAGTGAAGCTCGTCGATGCCGCGGGCGAGATCGTGCCGGTCGGAGAGAAGGGCGAGCTCTGCACCAAGGGTTATTCGGTGATGCTGGGCTACTGGGACGACGAGCCGCGTACGCGTGAAGCGATTCGCGACGGCTGGATGCATACCGGCGATCTCGCCACGCTCGACGAGGAGGGCTATTGCAACATCGTCGGTCGGGTGAAGGACATGCTCATTCGCGGCGGCGAGAACATCTACCCGCGCGAGATCGAGGAATTTCTGTTCCGCCATCCGAAGGTGCAAGCCGTTCAGGTCTTCGGCGTGCCCGACGCCAAGTACGGCGAGGAGGTCTGCGCCTGGATCATTCTCAAACCGGGACAGAGCGCCACCGAGGACGACATCCGAGACTTCTGCAAGGATCAGATCGCTCACTACAAGATTCCGCGCTACATCCGCTTCGTCGACGAGATGCCGATGACCGTCACGGGCAAGGTGCAGAAGTTCATCATGCGCGAACAGATGGTCGAATCGCTGGGACTCTCGGAAGCGAAAACGGCCTGAAGGACCTCATCCGCGTGCCCCGCGCGCGACCCGGCACGGGCGGGCGCCTGCTTATTTTTTGAGCGAAGCCGAGGGTAATGCCGTATCATTCGGGATTACCCTAGGTCTCGCCCATGCCATCCCACACCTTCCGCACGGTCTTCATTCTCGGCATTCTGTCGGCCATCGGCTCGTTGTCGATCGACATGTATCTGCCCGCGCTCCCGAGCATCGCCCGGGAGCTGAATACCACCGACGCGGCGGCGCAGTTCTCGCTGGCGTCGTTCTTCATCGGTCTGGGGCTGGGACAGTTGCTGCACGGCCCGCTCGCCGACCGCTACGGGCGCAAGCGTCCGCTGTATGCCGGACTGGCGCTTTACACGCTTGCCTCGGCGGGTTGCGCGCTGGCGCCCAATATCGAGACACTGATCGTTTGCCGTTTCATTCAGGCGGTGGGTGGCTGTGCGTGTTTCGTTATCGCCCGCGCCATGGCCCGCGATCTGTTCGACACGAGCACGGTGGCCCGCGTGCTCTCGCGCATGACGCTGATCATGGGCGCCGCGCCGATTCTCGCGCCGCTCGTCGGCGGGCAGGTGCTCATGTTCGTCGGCTGGCGGTGGATCTTCTGGGGGCTGACGGTGTTCGGCGCGGCATGCTTCGCGATGTCCGTCTACTGGCTCCCCGAGACCCGCCAGGCGCTCCGCCAGGCGCGCAACTGGCTCGCGACCGCATGGCACAACTACGGCGCGTTGCTGAGCGATCGGGAATTCATGGGCAATGCGCTCGCGGGCGGAGTGTCGCAGGCGGGCATGTTCGCCTACATCACGGGCTCGCCCTTCGTATTCATCAACCTGTACGGCGTCGATCCGGCACACTATGGCTGGCTGTTCGGCCTGAACGCGTGCGGGATCATCGGCGGGTCGCAGATCAACGCCTATCTGCTGCGTACGCGCCGGCCGGCTGACGTGTTGCGTCGTACCAACAATCTCGTTGCGGTGCTGGGCCTGCTGATGCTCGCGGTGGCGGCGCTTGGCGTGGGCGGGCTCGTCATGCTGATGGTGCCGCTCTTCGCCTACGTCACGAGTCTGGGATTCTCGCAGCCGAATGCCATCGCCGAGGCGCTGAATCGGCAGCATCACCGTGCCGGGGCGGCGTCGGCGCTGCTGGGCGCGCTGCAGTTCCTCGCGGCCGCCAGCGCTGGTGCGGCGGTGGGGCTGCTGCACGCGCGCTCGGCGGTGCCGATGGCGGCCGTCATGGCGGTGTGCGGCGTGCTGTCCTGGTGCTTCCACACCGTGCTGATTCGCCGGGCGGGCGCGCATGCGCCGCCCGCGTCCGGGACTGTGTGACGTGCGGATCCGCGAGGCGACCGCCATTCGCGGGTGATCCGGCAATCGCTTGCGGGAGATTCACGACGACGCGGCAATATTCCCATGTCAGTGATCGTCACCCGGGACGCGGACGTCGGAAAGAAGGACGCAGGTGGCCAATTGCAGTTTTCGCCACACCGCCGAGGCAATCGGGGAACTGATTCGAGAGCTTTCCTTCCAAACAGGGAATTCGGCGTACCGGTCGACACCTGTAACAGTTTGTAATTGCACTGTTCCAGCGTTTGTGTAATAGGCAAAGTACGCTCCAGACCTACCTTGCAGAGCCCCCCTGAAATTTTTTGCAAGGTTGACTAAAGTTCGGCACGATGCAGCCGAAATACAGTCAAGTAGTAAAGCGCAGCTTTGTGAAATTTTCATGAAGCGTCACGCTGTCGAAACCGACCGTTTTCCCCAAACGCGTCGCAGGGAGCGCTCGTCTCCTGAATGTAGGAAAAACTCCTACAAAAAACTTCCGCTTTTCTTGCTTCCCCCTGTAGTTTTTCTCCGATTTCTTTATCTTTCGCCCTTGTCCACAATGCGAGGGAATAAACAGTAGTACCGCCAGATTCATCCATTGCGCCGGGGGGCCGCATGCGAAACAGCGAAACACTGAACGAGATTCGTGAATTGAATCTCTCCTACCTTGTCCTGGCTCAGCGCCTGATCCGAGAGGACCGCGCGGCGGCGATGTTCCGCCTGGGCATCAGCGACCAACTGGCCGACGTGCTCGGCAGTCTCACACTGGCTCAGCTCGTCAAGTTCGCGGGGTCGAACCAGCTTCTGTGCCGATTTCGATTCGACGACCACGTGATTCTCTCGAGCCTCACGCATGGCGCGAAAGACGTGGGTATGCAGCAGTCTCATGCTTCGATTCTCTTGGCGGGCCAGCCCGTCGAGCAGATCGGGTAAGTTCGCGACGCACACTGTGCCACCCCGCGGGTGGCGCCTCGTGTGACTTGCCAGGAAAGCCTGACCATGCGTACCAAAAGCGTCGTTCTCGAAGCCCGCGAGATCCAGCTGGCCATCGAATTGATCGAACTCGGCGCCCGCCTCCAACTCCTGGAAGCGGAAACGAGCCTGAGCCGCGACCGGCTCATCAAACTGTACAAGGAACTCAAGGGCGCCTCGCCGCCCAAGGGCATGCTGCCGTTCTCGACCGACTGGTTCGTGACATGGCTGCCGAACATCCATTCGTCGCTGTTTCACAACATCTACCGCCACCTCGTGCAGTACGGCGGATGCCAGGGTATCGAGGCCATCGTGAAGGCCTACCGCCTGTACCTGGAGCATGTGGAGTTGCACGGATGGGAGCCGGTGCTCGGCTTCACCCGGGCGTGGACCCTGGTGCGCTTCTTCGACAGCAAGATGCTGCAAATGACGCCCTGCACGCGCTGCGGCGGCCATTTCGTCACGCATGCCCACGAGCCGCACGGCCAGTACGTCTGCGGACTGTGCGCACCGCCTTCGCGCGCGGGCAAGACCCGCAAGGCCAAGCACGCGCAAGCCGCCGACCTGGCGCCGGCCGTGGCCACGTCCGTGCCCGACACGGATATTTCCCCGTTGGCCGCCTGAAAGGGCGGGTTTGTCACGAGGTCGCACCCCCTACAGTTTCCCTGCGTGTCTGCCGTTAAGCCCTCTGAACAGGAAGGAATTTTTCCGTAGACGTATTTTTGCGAGAGGTATCCGGCAGTGCTTGTCGTCATTGGTTACATCATCGTTCTGGCATCGGTCTTTGGCGGCTTCGTCATTGGCGGAGGCCACTTGGGCGCGCTGTTTCAGCCGACCGAGCTGCTGATCATCGGTGGCGCGGGCGTTGGCTCGTTCGTGGTGGGCAACAACAGCAAGGCGATCAAGGCGACGATGAAAGCGCTGCCGATGCTGTTCAAGGGCTCGAAATACACCAAGGAGCTGTACATGGAGCTGATGGCGCTCCTGTACGTGCTGCTCGCCAAGGCGCGCAAGGACGGCATGCTCGCCATCGAGGGGGACGTGGAAGACCCGGCATCGAGCCCGGTCTTCTCGCAGTATCCGCGCATTCTCGGCGAGCCGCGCATCATGGAGTTCCTGACCGATTACCTGCGTCTGATGGTCAGCGGCAACATGAACGCGTTCGAGATCGAGAACCTGATGGATCACGAAATCGAAACCTACCGTCACGAGGGCGAGGTGCCCGCGCACTGCCTGCAGAAGACCGGCGATGCGATGCCGGCGTTCGGCATCGTGGCCGCGGTGATGGGCGTGGTGCACACCATGGCGTCGGCCGACCAGCCCCCGGCGGTGCTGGGGGCGCTGATCGCGCAGGCGCTCGTGGGGACTTTCCTCGGCATTCTGCTGGCCTATGGTTTCATCTCGCCGCTGGCGCAGCTCATCGAGCACCGCATCAATGAATCCGTCAAGCTCTACGAGTGCATCAAGGTCACGCTGCTGGCGAGCCTGAACGGGTACGCGCCGGCACTCTCGGTCGAATTCGGCCGCAAGGTGCTGTATTCCACGGTACGTCCGTCGTTCGCCGAGCTCGAAGAGCACGTGCGGCAGGTCAAGGCACGTTGACGGGCGGCAGCAATGAGCGAGAAAGAAGAGCGGCCCATCATCGTCAAGCGCCGCAAGGCTGGCGGGCATGGGCATCACGGCGGCGCCTGGAAGATCGCATACGCCGACTTCATGACGGCCATGATGGCGTTCTTCCTGCTGATGTGGCTGCTCAGCTCCGTGACCAGCAAGGAACTCACGGGCATTGCCGAGTACTTCCGCACGCCGCTGGCCGTCGCCCTGATGGGCGGGCGCAACGCGGCGGACAACAGCGGCGTCATTCCCGGCGGCGGCACCGACACCACGCGCACCGACGGCCAGAAGTCGCGCGGCGACCAGGTCAAGTCGCGCCAGGCAATGTCGGCCGAGCTGGCCGAGCGCGCCGACGCGCAACGTTTGCGCGAACTCAAGGCCCGCATTGAAAAAGCCATCGAAAATAACCCCACGCTGCGGCAATTCCGCAAGCAGTTGCTGATCGACGTGACGACGGAAGGTTTGCGCATCCAGATCGTCGACGACCAGAACCGCCCGATGTTTGCCAATGCGAGCGCGCAGGTGCAGCCGTACATGCGCGACATCCTGCGCGAGATCGGCAAGTCGCTCAACGACGTGCCCAACCGCATCAGCCTGTCGGGTCACACCGATGCCACGGCCTACGCACAGGGTGACAAGAGCTACAGCAACTGGGAGTTGTCCGCCGACCGCGCCAACGCCTCGCGCCGCGAGCTGATCGCGGGCGGGCTCGACGGCGAGAAGGTGTTGCGCGTGGTGGGGCTGGCCTCCACCGTGCCACTCGATCGCGATAACGCCTACAACCCGATCAATCGCCGTATCAGCATCATCGTGCTCAATCGTCGTGCCGAGCAGTCGGTCAGGCATGAAGGCGACCAGCCGACGATCGACGCCGCAAACGCGCGCGGTGCCGGCATGGATGCGGTGAACGCCGTCATGAACGGAACGCTGCCCGCTGTGCCGAGCGTGCCCGTGCCGCCCGAGCCGCCGGCCGCGCCCGGCGCCACGCCGGCAGCGCGATAACCGACAAGAGGAGACGCATGCAGGCCCTTCGCAACACGATTCTCGCCGTCGACGACTCCGCGTCGATGCGCCAGATCCTGGCAGCCACGCTCGACGAAGCGGGCTACGCCGTGACGACCGCTCGCGACGGACAGGAAGCGCTGGCCCTCGCGTCGCAAGCGGCGTTCGATCTGGTGCTGACCGACCAGCACATGCCCGGCATGGACGGCCTGTCGCTCATTCGCGCGCTGCGCGGGCTCGACGCGTTTGCCGAAACCCCGATCCTGGTGCTCACCACCGAGGTCGACGGCGCATACAAGACGGCGGCCCGCGAAGCGGGCGCCAGCGGCTGGCTGATCAAGCCGGTCGACCCCGAAGCACTCGTCGACGTCGTCGGGTCACTCGTCGGCGCAGGCGCATGACGACGGCGCGGACGGCGGAGATGGAGATGGCGTCGATGGCACAACCAAGTTAGGACGAGGAAACCGGTGGATATCACCCAGTTCTACCAGACCTTTTTCGATGAAGCGGAAGAGTTGCTCGCAGAGATGGAGCACCTTCTGCTCGCACTCGACGTGAGCGCGCCGGATAACGAGCAGCTCAATGCGATTTTTCGCGCTGCCCATTCGATCAAGGGCGGCGCCGCGACGTTCGGCTTCACCGCGCTCACCGAGACCACTCACCTGCTGGAAAACCTGCTCGACCGCGCCCGTCGCGGCGAACTGCAGTTGCGCACCGAGATGGTCGACACCTTCCTGGAAACCAAAGACGTGTTGCATCAACAGCTGAATGCCTACCGCGCCTCCAGTGAACCCGATGCCGAGGCCATGACGCGCATCTGCGCGGTGCTTCAACAGCTCGCGGCCGAAGGCAACGGTGCGCCGGTCTCTGCCGCGCCCCTCGCGCCGTCCGCGCCGTCCGCGCCGGCACCTGCTGCGCCGGCCGCCGCCGCGCCGGGTGCCGCAGGGGGCGATGCCCCGGCCGCAACGGCGAGCGGTGCACCGGCCAGCGCCGTGCCGGCGGGCCAGACACGCCTGAAAGTCACGCTGACCGGTGTGGGCGAGAAGGACCAGGCACTGCTCGCCGAGGAGCTCGGCAATCTGGGGCAGGTGGCCGGCCGTCAGTCGACCGAGAACGCGCTGCATCTGTGGCTCGACACGACGTGCGACGCCGACGACATCCTCGCGGTGTGCTGCTTCGTGATCGAGCCGTCGCAGATCGATGTGCAGGATGCCGCCGCCGCCGAAGCCGCCGAAGCCGCCGCACCCGCCGCCCTCCCGGAAACTCCGGCCGTCGAACCGGTCCAGTCGTCCGAGATCTTCGCGCAAATGCCCGCGGCCGCCGCGCCGACCGAAGTGCCGCCGGTCGCCGCCGCGCCCGTGGCGCCCGCCATCGAAGCCCCCGTCCCGCCGCCGGCCGCCGAACCGATCGTCGTGCCGCCCGCCGCGCCCGCAACGCAGGCCGGCAGTGGAAATGGCAACGGTGCCCAGCACCCGCCCGAAAAGCGTGCCGCCGCACCCGCCGGCGGCGCCGCAGGCCACGAGAACAGCTCGATTCGCGTGGGCGTGGAAAAGGTCGACCAGCTCATCAATCTCGTGGGCGAACTGGTGATCACGCAGGCCATGCTTGCCCAGACGGCGAGCAGCCTCGACCCGATGCTCCACGATCGCCTGTTCAACGGCATGGGCCAGCTCGAGCGCAACGCGCGCGACCTGCAGGAAGCCGTGATGTCCATCCGCATGATGCCGATGGATTACGTCTTCTCGCGCTTCCCGCGCCTCGTTCGCGATCTCGCGACCAAGCTCGGCAAGCAGATCGAGCTCGTGACGTTCGGTCAGGCGACCGAACTCGACAAGAGCCTGATCGAGCGCATCATCGATCCGCTCACCCACCTCGTGCGCAACAGTCTCGATCACGGCATCGAAACCACGGAACTGCGCGTGGCGTCGGGCAAGGACCCGGTCGGCCAACTGGTGCTGTCGGCGGCCCATCAGGGCGGCAATATCGTGATCGAAGTGAGCGACGACGGCGCGGGCCTGCGTCGCGAAAAGATTCTTGCCAAGGCGCAGCAGCAAGGACTGCCGGTCTCGGATTCGATGTCGGACGAGGAAGTCTGGCAACTGATCTTCATGCCCGGCTTCTCCACGGCCGAAGCGGTGACCGACGTGTCGGGCCGTGGCGTGGGCATGGACGTCGTCAAGCGCAACATCCAGCAGATGGGCGGGCACGTCGAGATTCTGTCCACGCGCGGCAAGGGCACCACGATCCGCATCGTGCTCCCGCTCACGCTGGCCATTCTGGACGGCATGTCGGTCAAGGTCGGCCCGGAGATCTTCATCCTGCCGCTGAACTTCGTGATGGAGTCGCTGCAGCCGCGCCGCGACGACATTCGCGCCGTGACGGGCGAAGGCCAGGTCGTGCTGGTGCGAGGCGAGTACCTGCCGCTCGTGGAGCTGCATCGTGCGTTCGACGTGCCCGATGCGCGCCTCGACCCGACGCAGGGGATCATCGTGATCCTTCAGGCGGAAGGCCGCCGCTTCGCGTTGCTCGTCGACGAGCTGGTCGGTCAGCAGCAGGTCGTGGTGAAGAACCTCGAAACCAATTACCGCCGTATTCACGGTATTTCCGCCGCCACCATCATGGGTGACGGCAGCGTGGCATTGATCGTCGACGTGGCGGCGCTCCAGCGCGGCCAGCGCTCGGCGGCGGCCACGATCTTCAACTGAAGTCGGAGACGCGTCAGATGGACAACCTTTCGCAAGAGCACGCCGTGTCGCGCCAGGGCGGCGCGATGCAGACCGATGGCGACGGTCAGGAATTTCTCGTCTTCACGCTCGGTGAGGAGGAGTACGGCATCGACATTCTGAAAGTGCAGGAAATTCGCGGCTACGACGCCGTCACGCGCATCGCCAATGCGCCGGATTTCATCAAGGGTGTGATCAATCTGCGCGGCATCATCGTGCCGATCGTGGACATGCGCATCAAATTCCGTCTGGGCCGCGTGGAATACGACACGCAAACGGTCGTGATCATCCTGAACGTGGCGGGGCGCGTGGTCGGCATGGTCGTCGACGGCGTGTCCGACGTGCTCACGCTCGCACGCGGCGAAATCAAGCCGGCCCCCGAGTTCGGCGCGCAACTGGCCACCGAGTACATCACGGGCCTGGGCACGGTCGAAGGCCGCATGCTGATCCTGATGGACATCGAAAAGCTGATGACCAGCTCGGACATGGCGCTGATCGAGCGTCTGGCGAGCTGAACGACCGGATGACGCCGACGGCATGACGTCGAACGCCGGCGCGGGACGAGACACCCGCGGCGCCACCTCACAGACATAACCCATTCACCCAACGTCCACGGAGACCGAGCAAGTGCGCGATAACCAGCCCGTTACCCAGAACGAATTCGTCATCGGCGAGCATCAGTACCTGATCTCACGGACGGATCTGAAGGGGCGGATCACGTATGCGAATCCCGCCTTCGTGGAGGTGAGTGGCTATTCGCGCGAGGAATTGCTGGGGTCGCCGCACAACATCGTACGCCATCCGGACATGCCGCCCGAAGCGTTCGGCGATCTCTGGGAAACGGTCAAGCGCGGCGACACGTGGACCGGGCTGGTCAAGAATCGCCGCAAGAACGGCGACTTCTACTGGGTGCTGGCGACAGTCACGCCCACGATGGATAACGGCGCGGTCGTGGGGTATACGTCCGTGCGCGTGCGCCCGGCAGCCGGGGCGACGGCGCAGGCCGAAGCCATCTATGCGCGCTTTCGCAGCGGCCAGGCGGGCAACCTGCGCATTCGCGGCGGACAGGTGGAGCGCGGCGGCATTCACGCATTGCTGCGCAAGATCCGCCTGGACACGCTGCGCGCGCGCCTGACCGGCATCATCGTGCTCGGCGCGATTCTGCTCGCACTGGTCGGCGGTCTCGGCCTGTGGGGGGTGTCGAGCAGCAACGACAAGCTGCTCAGGGTGTATCAGAACGGCATGGTACCGGTGGCTACGCTGGGTACGATCGGGCAGAAGCTCGACCGCGACGTGTTGCTCGTGGCCGAAGCCGTGGGCAGCCCGAACCTCGACGCGATGAAGCGCGCGGGCGACGAGATCGCGAGCAGCCTCGACGACATCAACCGCCAATGGGCGGAATACATGAAGACGGCCGATCCGGCCACGCGGGCGCAGGCCGAGCGGTTCGACGTGATCCGCCAGCGGTTCACCACCGACGGTCTTCTGCAGACGGTGGAGATGCTGCGCGCCGGTTCCGCCGAGGGCGCCCAGCAGACGTATCTGGAGAAAGTGAAGCCGGCCTACGGCCCGATGCGGGACGAACTCAACGCGCTCACGCGCCTCGAGCTCACCCAGGCGACCGATCTGTACCAGCACGCGCAGAAGGAGCACACGGTCGTGCGTGTGGCGACGGCCGTCGCGGTCGTCGGCGGCATCGTCGTGCTGTTCCTGCTCGGCAGCGTCCTGCGTCGCGCGATCAATCATCCGCTGCGCGTTGCGCTCTCCATGTCCAAGCAGATCGCCGCGGGTGACCTGACCGGCAGGGCCGAGAGCACGGGGCGCGACGAGATCGGCCAATTGCTGTTCGGACTGTCGGTCATGAAGAACAGCCTGCTCTCGATCGTCTCGGACGTGCGCGAGGGCATCGAATCGATCAACATCGCCTCGCGCGAGATTGCGGCGGGCAATACCGATCTTTCCGCCCGCACGGAGCAACAGGCCGCGTCGCTCGAACAGACGGCGTCGTCGATGGAAGAGCTCACGGCCACGGTCAAGCAGAACGCCGATAACGCCAAGCAGGCGAGCGCGCTGGCCGTCAATGCCTCGGAGATCGCCGCGCGCGGCGGCCAGGTGGTCGGCAACGTCGTCGACACCATGCAGGGCATCTCGTCGAGCTCGCACAAGATCGTCGACATCATCAGCGTGATCGAAGGCATTGCCTTCCAGACCAACATTCTGGCGCTCAATGCGGCGGTGGAAGCGGCGCGCGCGGGCGAGCAGGGTCGCGGCTTCGCGGTGGTGGCGGGCGAAGTGCGCACGCTGGCGCAGCGCAGCGCGGCGGCGGCCAAGGAAATCAAGGTGCTCATCGAAGACTCGGTCGGGCGCGTGGAAAACGGCTCGGCGCTGGTGGCGCAGGCCGGCAAGACGATGGACGAGATCGTGCAGGCCGTGCAGCGCGTCACCGACATCATGGGCGAGATTTCGGCGGCGTCGGCCGAGCAGTCAGGCGGCATCGAGCAGGTCAATCGCGCCGTGACGCAGATGGACGAAGTCACGCAGCAGAACGCGGCGCTGGTCGAGGAAGCGGCGGCGGCGGCCGGCTCGCTGGAAGACCAGGCGCATCGACTGCGCGACGCCGTGTCGGTGTTCCGCGTAGGCGACAGCCTCAAGGCGGCCGGGGCGACCGGCGCTGCGGGCGCTGCGGGCGCGGCGGGCGCGGCGGCGGCGCATTCGTCCCCCCGTGCGGTGCAGGCGACTCAGGCCACTCAGGCGCATCAGGCAAAGCGCGTCGCAACGAAAACGCAGGTGGCATCGGCCGCCGCACCGGCCCGCGCGAGCGCGGGCGGCGGCGCTTCGCGCACGGCCACGCGCCGTCCGCAGGCTTCCACCGCACCGGCCGCACCGGCCCCGTCGGCGTCATCTGCCGCGGATGGCCAGGTGCTGCAACTGGCGGAGCGTCGCGGCAAGGCGCCGGCGGGCGGGGCCGCAGGGGGAGCTTCAGGCGTCAAGGCGAGCGACCCGGGCGATTGGGAAGAATTTTGACCGTCGATTGATTCGGAAAGTTGGGATGGATACACCGGCGATGAGCCGGTCTTCAGGGGGTAGAGGTCGTTATGTTTAAGAATGTCACCATCCGGGCCCGGCTGACGCTGGCGCTTGGACTCTTCATGGTGCTGCTGGTCGTCGGCGCCGCAGTGGGCCTCGTGTCGCTGCGACAGAGCAACGCCTCGCTGCAGGAAATCTATTCCAACGACATGGCGTCGTCGCGTTCGCTCGCGCAGACCACCATCTCGACGCTGGCCGCGCGCGTGACGCTCTCTCGCATCGAGTTCATTGCCGACCCGACCGAGATCAAGACAGCGATCGACAGCGTACGCATCAACCTCAAGAAGGCGGACGACGCATGGGGCAATTACGCCGCGTTGCCGATGAGCGAGGGCGAAAAGCCACTGGCCGACGCCGTCATCGCCGCACGCGGCAAGGTGACCAACGAAGGCATTCTGCCCGCGCTCAAGGCCATCGAATCCGGCGATATCCCCGACTTCCACGCCAAGACGGTGATGGACGTGCCGCGCCTGTTCGCCGATTACACGAAGGCGATGACGGCGCTGGCCGACCTGCAGGTGAAGAACGCCGAAGCGCGCTATCTCGCGGCGCAGGCACGCTACACGATGGTGATGTGGATGGTCGGCATCGGCCTCGGCCTGGGCCTGATCGTCGGCCTTATTACGCAGATCACGCTCACGCGCGCCATCGTCGGTCCGATCGACGACGCCATCAAGCATTTCGAGAAGATCGCCAACGGTGACCTCACGCAGCGCATCGACGTGTGGAACGACACCGAGACCGGCCGCCTGTTCAAGGGCGTGAAGCACATGCAGGAAAGCCTTGTGCGCACGGTGGCCGAAGTGCGCTCCGGCACCGAGTCGATTACCTCGGCCGCGCAGCAGATCGCCGCGGGCAACACCGATCTGTCGGCGCGCACCGAGCAGCAGGCCGCGTCGCTGGAAGAAACCGCCTCGTCGATGGAGCAGCTCACGGCGACGGTTCGCCAGAACGCCGACAACGCGCGCCAGGCCAGCCAGCTCGCGGTCAACGCTTCCGAGATCGCCATGCGCGGTGGTCAGGTGTCGAGCCAGGTTGGCGAGACCATGGAGGGTATCTCCAGCAGCTCGAACAAGATCGTCGACATCATCAGCGTGATCGACGGCATCGCCTTCCAGACCAACATTCTGGCGCTCAATGCCGCGGTGGAAGCGGCGCGCGCGGGCGAGCAGGGTCGTGGCTTCGCGGTGGTGGCGGGCGAAGTGCGTACGCTGGCGCAGCGCAGCGCGGCGGCGGCCAAGGAAATCAAGGCGCTGATCGAAGATTCGGCGCGCCGCGTGCAGGACGGCACGGGCCTCGTCGCCCAGCAAGGTCAGACGATGGGCGAGATCGTTCAGGCCGTCAAACGCGTGACGGACATCATGGGCGAGATCTCGGCGGCGTCGGCCGAACAGTCGAGCGGCATCGAGCAGGTCAACCGCGCGATCACGCAGATGGACGAAGTCACGCAGCAGAATGCCGCGCTGGTCGAGGAAGCCGCGGCGGCGGCCGGCTCGATGGAAGAGCAGGCCAATCGCCTGAAGTCGGTCGTTTCGGTATTCCGTCTGGATGCGTCGCAAGCGGCGTCGGCCCATGCGGCGCCCGCTCTGGCGGCGCTGCCCGCGGCGCGCCCGGCGGTGAAGAAGGCGGCCGCGCCGGCAGCGCCGGCAGCACCGGCCGCGTCGGCTGCGACGCCGGGCCCGGCGCCCACGGCCAAGGCGGCACCGGCGCCGCTACGCAAGCCGGCACCCGCCGCGCCAGCCGCTGCTCGCACGGGGACGGACGACGCGAACGGCGACTGGGAAACCTTCTGATCGCATGACGGGCGTCGCGCAGGCGACGCCCTGGCAACACCCTACAGGAACGGTGCACGTGTTTCGCCCGGCGCAGTCCGGACCGGCGAGATGCGTGTCGGCAAGTGGCAACAATAGCAAGACAAGCGCCTTCGCGCGCCGCACATCGAAGCGGCCGCGGGGCGCGGGTAGTGGAGGTCACACCATGATGCAGTTGAGTCTCAAGGCAAAACTCTGGTCCGCGCTGGCGCTGATGTGGCTGGGGCTTCTGATTCTCGGCGGCTGGGCTGCCTGGCACGAACGCGACACGATGATGACGGAGCGGCGGGCCTCGGTGGAAAACATCGTCACGAGCGCCGACGGCATCGTGCGCGACTACGCGGCACAGGCGGCGGCGGGCAAGATCAGTGTCGACGAGGCGAAGCAGCAGGCCATGGAGCGGCTGAAGTCCATGCGTTACGGCGAAAGCGGCTATCTGGTCATCTTCAATTCGAAGCCCGTCGTGCTCATGCACCCGACGCTCGCCGATCTGGTGAACCGGGACGTTTCCAACTACAAGGACTCGAACGGCAAGCTGCTCTTCGTCGAGATGGCTCAAGTGGCCAAGCAAAAGGGCGCGGGCTTCGTCGAGTACTACGGTCGCATGCCCAACAGCGAGAAGCGTCTCGCGAAAGTCTCGTTCGTGAAGTACTACGCGCCGTGGGACTGGGGCCTGATGAGCGGTGTCTACGTGCAGGACGTGGACGACGCGTTCTACGCCACGTTGGCCCGCTATGGCATTGCCTTGCTCGCGATCGGCATCGTCGTCACGATCGCCATGATGGCGATCATCCGCAACGTTCAGCGCAGCCTTGGCGGCGAGCCCGAGTACGCGGCGGAAATCGCCCATCGCATTGCCGGCGGCGATTTGCACAGCCAGGTGAGGGTGGCGCCGGGCGACACCGCGAGCCTGCTCTATGCCATGCAGCGCATGCAGCAAACGCTGGCCGAGACCATCGGGCAGATCCGGCAGGGTACCGAGTCGATCACCACGGCCGCGCACGAAATCGCGGCGGGCAATACCGATCTGTCGGCACGCACCGAGCAGCAGGCCGCCTCGCTGGAAGAAACCGCCTCGTCGATGGAGCAACTCACGGCGACCGTCAAGCAGAACGCCGACAACGCACGCCAGGCGAGCCAGCTCGCCGTCAACGCCTCGGAAATCGCCCTGCGCGGCGGTCAGGTCTCGGGACAGGTCGGCGAGACCATGGACGGTATCTCCAGCAGCTCGAGCAAGATTGTCGACATCATCGGCGTGATCGATGGCATTGCCTTCCAGACCAACATTCTGGCGCTCAATGCGGCGGTGGAAGCGGCGCGCGCGGGCGAGCAGGGTCGCGGCTTCGCGGTGGTGGCGGGCGAGGTGCGCACGCTGGCGCAGCGCAGCGCGGCGGCGGCCAAGGAAATCAAGGCGCTGATCGAAGACTCGGCGCGCCGCGTGCAGGACGGCACGGCACTCGTGGCCGAGCAGGCCCGTACCATGGACGAGATCGTGCAGGCGGTCAAACGCGTGACGGACATCATGGGCGAGATCTCGGCGGCGTCGGCCGAACAGTCGAGCGGTATCGAGCAGGTCAATCGCGCCGTGGCGCAGATGGACGAAGTCACGCAGCAGAACGCCGCGCTGGTGGAGCAGGCCGCGGCTGCGGCCGGGGCGATGGAGTCGCAGGCCCATGACCTGCGCGTGGCCGTGTCGGTATTCCAAACCGGCAACACCGGCACGGGCGGCAGTGTGCACGCGATGCGCGCCGCGCACCGCGAACCGGCGCCGGCATTGGCGCGCGCCGCCTGAGTGAGCGACCATGACTGATTCGCGCAACAACGTACCGTTCTCACGTCGGGGGGCCGCAGGCGCCGACGCGGACGGCAGCGGCTCGCGCAGCGCGGAATTCGCGCGCGCGAGCGGTGCGGCCCTCTCGGGCGAGCGCGATTTCTCATTCTCGCTGGCCGACTTCGGTCGCATCCGCAATCTGATCTATCAGCGTGCCGGGATCGCCCTGGCCGAGCACAAGCGCGAGATGGTGTACAGCCGTATCGCACGGCGCCTGCGCGCGCTTGGCATGACGAGCTTCACCGAATACCTCGACATGCTCGAGGCCGACACCGGCGACGCGGAGTGGGAATCGTTCACCAACGCGCTGACCACGAACCTCACATCGTTCTTCCGCGAGTCGCACCACTTCCCTCTGCTGGCCGATTTCGTGCGCAACCGCGCCAAGCCGATCTCGATCTGGTGCTGTGCGGCGTCGACAGGCGAGGAGCCGTATTCCATCGCGATGACGCTGGTCGACACGCTGGGCTCGCGTCCGAACGCGAGCGTGCTGGCCACCGATGTCGACACGCAGGTCCTCGCGCGGGCCTCGGCAGCGGTCTACAACGGCGAGCAGACCGGCAAACTCTCGCAGGAGCAGTTGCGCCGTCATTTCCTGCGCGGCACGGGGGCGAATGCGGGCAAGATCAAGGTGCGCCCCGAGTTGCAGCAGCTGGTGACGTTCGAGCCGCTGAACCTGCTCGCGCCGTCGTGGCACATCGGCGGTCCGTTCGACGTGATCTTTTGCCGCAACGTGATGATCTATTTCGACAAGGCCACGCAGGCGCGCATTCTCGAGCGCTTCGTGCCCCTGCTCAAGCCGGACGGTCTGCTCTTCGCGGGCCATTCCGAGAACTTTACGTATGTGAGCCGGGCGTTCCGTCTGCGAGGGCAGACCGTGTACGAACTGGCAGGTGCGGGCGCACGGGGAGCCTGATATGGCGCAGCCACTGGCGGAAGCTCTCGCGACCAACCATTACTTCGACAACCAGTTCAACACGCCGGCGGTCAAGTTGCTGCCGTCGGAGTATTTCGTCACGACCGAAGACATCATGCTCGTGACGGTGCTTGGCTCGTGCGTGGCGGCGTGCGTGCGCGATACGGTCACCGGCATCGGCGGCATGAATCATTTCATGCTGCCCGACGATGGCGAGAGCGAGCGCGAGCGCATTCTCTCGGCATCGATGCGCTATGGTGCCTACGCCATGGAAATGCTCATCAACGAGCTGATCAAGCTCGGCGCGCGACGCGAACGTCTCGAGGCGAAAGTCTTCGGCGGCGGCGCGGTGCTCGCGGGCATGACCACACTGAACATCGGCGATCGCAACGCGAATTTCGTGTTGCGCTATCTCGAGATGGAGCAGATTCGCGTGACCGCGCAGGATCTGCTCGGACCTCATCCGCGCAAGGTGTGCTTTCTGCCGCGCACCGGCCGGGTGATGGTCAAGAAGCTGGGCGACCGGGGCGATCCGGCCATCGTCCAGCGCGAACAGGCGTACGCGCAGCGTTTGCGCGCACGCGAAGTACGGGGCTCCGTAGAACTCTTTGCGCCACCGGCCAGAAATGCCAAGCCTCGGCCGGGGCCTGACAACCGACAAATGGAGGAGGCTTGAGCGAACCAATCAAAGTCCTGTGCGTGGACGATTCCGCACTCGTGCGCAGCCTGATGACCGAGATCATCAATGCGCAACCGGACATGACCGTCGTGGCGACCGCACCCGACCCGCTCGTGGCGCGCGACCTGATCAAGCAACATAACCCGGACGTGCTCACGCTCGACGTCGAAATGCCGCGCATGGACGGCCTGGACTTCCTCGAGAAGCTCATGCGTCTGCGGCCGATGCCGGTGCTCATGGTGTCGTCGCTCACCGAGCGCGGCTCCGAGGTCACGCTGCGCGCGCTCGAACTCGGCGCGGTGGATTTCGTGACGAAGCCGCGTCTGGGCATTCGCGACGGCATGCTCGAATACGGCGAGATGATTGCCGACAAGATTCGCGCGGCGGCCCGGGCCCGCGTGCGCAGCGCCCCGCCAAAGAGCGCGGTGCCCGCACCGGTCGAGGCCGCCCCGATGCTGCGCAACCCGCTGGTGTCGACCGAGAAGCTGATCATCATCGGCGCATCGACGGGGGGGACCGAAGCGATTCGCGAAGTGCTCGTGCCGATGCCGCCCGATGCACCGGCGATTCTCATCACACAGCACATGCCGGCGGGCTTCACGAAGTCGTTTGCGCAGCGCCTGAACGGGCTTTGCCGCATCACCGTGAAGGAAGCGGAGCATGGCGAGCGGGTGTTGCCGGGGCACGCGTACATTGCCCCGGGCGGCGACACCCACCTTCAGCTTTCGCGCAGCGGCGCGAACTACGTGGCGTTGCTCGACCCGGCTCCGCCGGTGAATCGACATCGGCCATCGGTCGATGTACTCTTTCGCTCCGCGGCGGTGCACGCCGGGCGTAACGCGATCGGGGTGATCCTCACGGGCATGGGCCGCGACGGTGCGGCCGGACTGGTGGAGATGCGCCGCGCCGGCGCGTACACGTTCGCCCAGGACGAAGCGAGCTGTATCGTGTTCGGCATGCCGCGCGAGGCCATCGCGATGGGCGGGGCGGAAGAGGTGGTGCCGTTGCACGAAATGGCGCGCAAAGTGCTTCATCAGGTCGCGAAATTTGGCGAACGCACGCAACGGGTATAGTAGGACGCCTTTTTGGCACCTTTTCGCCGTATGCTTCGCCTCGGATTGCGAGCACACTCAGGGCACTGAGTGATGGCGGATTTTGCCCGTGAATATCGCCGGCATCCCAGCGGGATGTCGGCAGAATTGGAGTGATGATGGTAGACAAGAACATGAAATTCCTGGTCGTCGACGATTTCCCGACGATGCGACGCATTGTGCGAAACCTGCTCAAGGAGTTGGGCTTCTCCAATGTCGATGAAGCGGAAGACGGTGCGGCCGCCCTGGCCAAACTGCGTGGCGGCAATTTCGAATTCGTGGTCTCGGACTGGAACATGCCGAACATGGACGGCCTGACGATGCTCCAGCAGATCCGCGCCGACCCGAACCTCGCGAAGCTCCCGGTGCTGATGGTGACGGCCGAAGCCAAGAAGGAAAACATCATCGCTGCCGCCCAGGCCGGCGCGAGCGGGTACGTGGTCAAGCCGTTCACGGCCGCCACGCTCGACGAGAAGCTCGGCAAGATCTTCGAGAAAATGGAAAAAACGGGGGCCTGAGCGTGACCCACGACGCGAGCACTGAATGGCCGGGCGAGCCCGACGCCGCTTACGTGACCGGTGAAGCCGACCCGGCCGAGCGCATGCTCATGCGTATCGGGCAGCTCACGCGCATGTTGCGCGACAATCTGCGCGAACTCGGGCTGGACAAGCAACTCGAGCAGGCGGCGGAGGCGATTCCCGATGCCCGCGACCGTTTGAACTATGTCGCGTCGATGACCGAGCAGGCGGCCGTTCGCGCGCTCACGGCCATCGAACTGGCCAAGCCGATTCAGGAGCGTCTCGAAACGGACGCCGCCGCGCTCGACGCGCGCTGGGCCAAGTGGTTCGACCAACCGCTCGAGCTCGACGATGCGCGCCAGCTCGTGCAGGAAACGCGAACCTACCTGCGCCGCGTGCCCGACGACACCCGCGCGACCAACAACCATCTGATGGAAATCATGATGGCGCAGGACTTTCAGGATCTGACCGGACAGGTCATCAAGAAAGTCATGGAAGTCGTGCAGGAGATCGAAAAGCATCTGATCCAGACGCTGCTCGAGAACATGCCGCCCGAGAAGCGCAAGGAAGCGGAAGATTCCCTGCTCAACGGTCCGCAGATCAAGAAGGAAGGCCGCACGGATATCGTGTCCGACCAGGAGCAGGTCGACGACCTGCTCGCGAGTCTCGGCTTCTGAGGCCGCCTCGTCCCGAACCCGAATTCGGCCCGGCCCCGTCGAACCGTGTCGGCGGGTCCGGCGCCGGGCGCCTTGCGGCGCCATTTTTGCCGCCGGCGTGAAATACCGCCCATTCCCGCCTCTATTCCCCCCTTTGTGACTTGACCGTTACGGCCATAATCGGTCGCGATAGGGTGGGTTCGTCCGCCCGTTGTGGATAGGGCATGGCTGAGGATAGCGATCTCGAAAAGTCGGAACCAGCGTCCCCTCGGCGCCTCGAAAAGGCGCGCGAGGAGGGACAGGTTGCGCGTTCGCGCGAGCTTTCCACGTTCGCCCTGCTGGCGGCCGGGGTCGCCGGTCTGTGGATGACGGCCGACCGGATCTCGCAGGGCTTCGGCCAGCTCATGCGCCGCGGCATGCAATTCGAGCCGGGCACCGCCATGGACACCCGCCGCATGCTGTCGTATGCCGCGCATTCCGGCGCCGACGCCCTGATGACCATCGCGCCGCTGTTTGCCGTGCTGGTCGTTGCCGCGATCGTCGCGCCGATGGCGCTGGGCGGCTGGCTGTTCACCACCCAATCGCTCGCACCCAACTTCGGTCGCCTTAACCCGCTCAAGGGGCTGGGGCGCATGTTCTCGACGCAAGGGCTCATCGAGCTGGTCAAGGCCGTGGCGAAGACGCTGCTGGTCGGCGCCGTGGCCTACTGGGCCATCGCGCGCGACAAAGATGCCGTGATGGGCCTGATGACCCAGTCGCCGCGCGCGGCGCTGCCGTACGTGGGCGAGATGATCGTGGTGTGCTGCGCGTTCATCGTGGCGTCGCTGCTGCTGGTGGCGGCGATCGACGTGCCGTACCAGCTCTGGCAGCACTACAAGAAGCTGCGCATGACCAAAGAGGAAGTGCGGCAGGAGAACAAGGAATCCGAGGGCGATCCGCACCTCAAGGCGCATATCCGACAGTTACAGCGCCAGGCGGCGCGCAGGCGCATGATGCAGGACGTGCCCAAGGCCGACGTGATCGTGACCAACCCGACGCACTTTGCCGTCGCCCTCGAGTACAAGGACAACATGCGCGCGCCGCGCGTGCTCGCCAAGGGCGTCGATCTCGTCGCGCAGCGCATCCGCGAGATGGGCGCCGAGCATAACATCCCGATTCTCGAGGCCCCGCCGCTCGCCCGCGCGCTGCACCGTCACGTGGAGATCGGCCATGAAATCCCCGCCACCCTGTACACGGCCGTGGCCGAAGTGCTGGCGTGGGTGTTCCAGCTTCGCCGCTGGCGTACCGAGGGGGGCGCCGCGCCGCGCACCCCGTCGGACCTGCCGGTGCCGGCCGAGCTCGACGCGCCGCGGCACGTCGGGCCGAAACGAGTGTAACGAATGAACCTCAACCCTCGCGCGAACCAGCTGCTGCGCTCGTCGCAACTGCTCCTTGGCGGCAACCTGAAATCGCTGGCCGCCCCGGTGCTGATCATCATGATTCTGGGCATGATGATCCTGCCGTTGCCGCCGTTCATCCTGGATCTGCTGTTCACGTTCAACATTGCCCTGTCGGTGATGGTGCTGCTCGTGAGCATGTATACGCAAAAGCCGCTCGACTTTGCGGCGTTCCCGAGCGTACTGCTGTTTTCCACGCTGCTGCGCCTGTCGCTGAACGTGGCCTCCACCCGCGTGGTGCTGCTCGAAGGTCACACGGGCCCCGACGCCGCGGGCAAGGTCATCGAGGCCTTCGGCCACTTCCTCGTGGGCGGCAACTATGCCGTGGGTATCGTGGTGTTCATCATCCTCGTGGTCATCAACTTCATGGTGATCACGAAGGGCGCCGGGCGCATCGCCGAAGTCGGCGCGCGCTTCACGCTCGACGCCATGCCCGGCAAGCAGATGGCCATCGACGCCGATCTGAACGCCGGTCTCATCGGCGAGGAAGAGGCTCGCAAGCGCCGCGCGGTGATCGCCCAGGAAGCCGACTTCTACGGCTCGATGGACGGTGCGTCGAAGTTCGTGCGCGGCGATGCGGTCGCCGGCCTGCTGATCATGCTCATCAACATCATCGGCGGCCTGATCGTCGGGGTGGTGCAGCACAATCTCGATCTGGCCACGGCGGCGAAGAATTACACGCTGCTGACCATCGGTGACGGTCTCGTCGCGCAGATCCCGGCGCTGGTGATCTCGACGGCCGCCGGTGTGGTGGTCTCGCGCGTGGCGACCGATGAGGACGTCGGCCAGCAGGTTGTCTCGCAGTTGTTCAGCAATCCTCGCGTGCTCGGCATCACGGCGGCGATTCTCGGCCTGATGGGGCTGATTCCGGGCATGCCGCACTTCGCCTTCCTGCTGTTGGCCGTCGGCTTGGGCGCATTGGCCCGATGGCAGTTCCGCCGTGCGGAGGCCGACAGGCAACAGGCCGCGCGCCCGGCGCCGGTGGCCACGTCCGCGCCGGCCGAAGTGGCCGAAGCGTCGTGGGACGACGTGGCGCTCGTCGATCCGCTGGGGCTCGAGGTCGGCTATCGCCTGATTCCGCTGGTCGACCGCAACCAGGACGGCGAACTGCTCAAGCGCATCAAGGGCATTCGCAAGAAGTTCGCGCAGGAAATCGGCTTCCTGGCCCCGGTGGTGCACATTCGCGACAACCTGGAACTGCGCCCGAACCAGTATCGAATCACGCTCAAGGGCGTGATCATCGGCGAGGGCGACGCCTATCCGGGACAACTGCTCGCGATCGATCCGGGGCAGGTCAGCGCCCCGCTGCAGGGCACACCCACGCGCGACCCGGCCTTCGGCCTGCCGGCCACGTGGATCGACGTGGGCCAGCGCGACCAGGCGCAGGCGTATGGTTACACCGTGGTCGATGCGGGCACCGTGGTAGCCACGCACCTGAATCACCTGATCAACGCGCACGCGCACGAACTGCTCGGCCGCCAGGAGGTGCAGCAGCTCATCGAGCGCATCGGCAAGGACGCGCCCAAACTCATCGAAGACCTGGTGCCCAAGACGATTGCGCTCACCACGCTGCAAAAGGTGCTGCAGAACCTGCTCGAGGAGCAGGTGCCCATTCGCGACATGCGCACCATCATCGACACCATCGCCGAGCACGGCGCGCGTGTGCAGGACCCCTACGAACTCACGGCGCTGGTGCGCCTGTCGCTGGGCCGGGCAATCACGCAGAGCGTGTTCCCGGGCAACGGCGATCTCGAAGTGGTCGGGCTCGACGCCAATCTCGAACGCATTCTCACGCAGGCGTTGTCCGCCGGCGGCGGTACCGGTCTCGAACCGGGCCTCGCGGACACGTTGCTGCGCGAAACCCAGGCTGCCGTGTCGCGTCAGGAGCGACAGGGCTTGCCGCCTGTCTTGCTGGTTCAACATCCGCTGCGTTCGCTGCTCTCGCGCTTCCTGCGCCGCAGCCTGCCGCAGCTCAAGGTTTTGTCGTATGCGGAAGTGCCTGACACACGCAACGTGAAAATGACGGCACTCATCGGAGGTCAAGCGTGAAGATTCGGAAATTCTTTGCGGGCACGTGCCGCGACGCACTGCGCCAGATTCGCGAGGAAATCGGACCCGATGCGGTCGTGTTGTCCAACCGCTCGGTCGCCAACGGCGTGGAAATCGTGGCGTTGGCGGAAGAGGATCTGGACGTGCTCGCGAGCGGCGATCTGCCCACGCATCGTCCGCGTCCACGTCCGGCCGCGCCGGTCGTGCCTGCCGTGCCGGCAGCGCCGGTCATGGGCGCGCACGACGCCGCGGCGGCGAGCGCGTTCGCGCAAAGCATGATGGGCGAGCTCCAGACCATGCGCGGTCTGCTCGAAGAGCAGGTGGCCGGGCTGGTCTGGAACGACAAGCAACGCCGTTCGCCGGCGCAGGGCGAGATCCTGCGCACGCTGCTTGCCGCGGGCTTTTCCGCGCAACTGGGCCGCGCGTTGCTCGAGCATCTGCCCGAGGGCAGCGATCGCGAAAGCGGTCTGGAATGGGTCAAGAGCGCGCTCACGCGCAACCTGCCCGTCATGCCGAACGAAGACGAACTGATGGACCGCGGCGGCGTGTACGCGCTGATGGGGCCGACCGGCGTGGGCAAGACCACGACCACGGCCAAGCTCGCGGCGCGTTGCGTGATGCGTCACGGCGCCGAGAAGCTCGCCCTGCTCACGACAGACAGCTATCGTATCGGCGGGCATGAGCAGCTTCGCATCTACGGCAAGATTCTCGGCGTGACGGTGCATGCCGTGAAAGACGCCACGGACCTGCGTCTGGCGCTGACCGAGTTGCGCAACAAGCACATGGTGCTGATCGATACGGTGGGAATGAGCCAGCGCGATCGCACCGTGCCCGAGCAGGTGGCGATGCTGTGCGGCGCGGAAACGCCGGTGCAGCGCCTGCTGCTGCTCAACGCCACGAGCCACGGCGACACGCTCAACGAAGTGGTGCACGCCTACCGCAGCGCGAGCGCGGAGGGCGGTGGCGACCTGGCCGGGTGTATCCTGACGAAACTCGACGAGACGACCAACCTGGGATCGGTGCTCGACACGGTCATTCGTCACCGGTTGCCGGTGCATTACGTCTCCACGGGACAGCGGGTGCCCGAGAACCTGCACGTGGCCGACAAGCAATTCCTGATCGAGACGGCGCTCTCGGCGCCGGTGACCGGTTCGCCGTTCGTGCCGGCCGAAGAGGACTTGCCGGCCGTGGTGCGCGGGGTCGATCCCAACTACAGCGGGTTGTTCGCGCCCGCGCAACCTTCAGGCGAGGCCTGCTTTGGTTAAACTCGTACTCGATCAAGCGGAGGGACTGCGCCGGCTCGTGGCGCGCCATACCACGCGTATCGTCGCGGTGGTGGGAAGTGCGCCTGAAGCCGGTCAGACGAGTGTTGCCCTGAATCTGGCCAGTGCGCTGGCCCATCATGGTCAGGATGTGGTGCTGGCCGACGAGAGCGGTCATGCCGCGCCGGCGCTGGGCGTGCCGCTCCGAGGCGACATTCACGACGTGCTCGCGGGGCGGGTCGCACCGGAGTCGATTCGGGTATCCACACGCGACAACGTGGCGCTGGTGCCGGTGGCGCACCGCCATCCCGAGCGCATCGATCCGGCGCGCGCGTTGCCGCTGCTGACGATCGGCGAGCCCGACGTGGTGGTCATCGACTGCACGCACGCGGGTGCGCTGCTCAGTCCGCTCGCGGCGCACGCGCACGACGTGCTGGTGGTGCTGGGGCGCGAGCCGGCATCGATCACGGGGGCGTATTCGTGGATCAAGCGGGCGCATTTCGAATATGCGCTGGCGCAATTCCGGGTGGTGGTGAACCGGGCGGAGGATATGGAGGCGCGCGTCGTGTGCCGCAATCTGGCCACGACGGCGAGTCGTTATCTGGCGGTGTCGCTGGAGCTGGCGGGTCACGTACCGGCAGACCGCCAGGTCATGCGGGCGCGTCAGCTCATGCGCACCGTTGTGGATGCGTTTCCGATGGCGCCCGCGGCGATCGCGTATCGTCAGTTGGCGGCACAGGTCACGCATTGGCCGTTGGCGGTGCGTGAGTCGGGCCCGGCGGCGCTGGGCGGCGGCGAGTTGACGCACGGTGTGGGCGCGCTCAGCGCGCACACGGTCTGAGCGTTACGGCACGCGTCGAGAGGAAGCGGAGGGAAACATGTATACCGCGCGCGGGAAGGTCGACACGAACGACACGCTGACCCAATACGCGCCGTTGGTGCGCCGTCTGGCGCTGCAATTGATGGCGAAGCTGCCGGCGAGCGTCGAGCTGGAGGATTTGATTCAGGCCGGCATGCTGGGGCTGCTCGATGCAGCGAACCGGTACCAGGAGACGCAGGGCGCGCAGTTCGAGACGTACGCGAGTCAGCGCATTCGTGGCGCGATGCTCGACGAGTTGCGCGAGCTGGACTGGGCGTCGCGCGGTATCCGCAAGACAGCGCGTCAGATCGAGCAGGCGGTGCAGCGGTTGGAGCAGCGTCTGGGCCGGGGGCCGTCGGAGAGTGAGATTGCGGGCGAGATGTCCATCGGGCTGTCGGAGTATCAGCAGATGCTGCAGGACGTGCATGGCTGCCAGCTGATCTATTACGAGGACTTCGAATCGGCGGATGAAGAGCCGTTCATCGACCGCATCTGTTCCGATCCGGGCGCGGATCCGCTGACGATGCTGCTCGACGAGGGCCTTCGCGGCGGCGTGGTCGATGCCATCGACCGATTGCCCGATCGCGAGAAGCTGCTGATGAGCCTGTATTACGAGCAGGGGCTGAATCTGCGCGAAATCGGTGCGGTGCTGGAAGTCAGCGAGTCACGTGTGTGCCAGTTGCACAGTCAGGCGATTTCGCGCTTGCGGGCGACGCTGCGTGAAAAGGCCTGGACGTCGGCGAGTTGATCGATCGTCCAAACACGGAAGCGGCGCCGTCAGGCCCCGTCTGAAAACCCTCGGTGAAGCGATAGCTCCCGAGGGTTTTTTGTGTGCGTACGGCGCATCCGGACAACTACGCTTTCTCAACTTTTCGGAAACTTCCGTATTGAGTGGATGGTGCTATTATTGGCACCATTCTGGCATGCCACCTGCTGCCAAACTCCTCGCCAAGATTGCCCGCGAGCCCGCCAACGTGCGTTTTACCGAATTGATGTCGCTTTGTGAGATCTATTTCGGGCCACCACGCCGCTCCGGCAGCCACGTGGTGTTCAAAACTCCGTGGTACGGAGATCCTCGCGTAAATTTGCAAAATTCAGGCGGGATGGCAAAGGTCTATCAGGTGCGCCAGGTCTTGAATGCCGTTCGCAAATTCGAGGGCCTTGAGCATGAACATTAATCACTACACCTATCGCCTCACATGGTCTCCTGAGGACGGCGAGCATGTTGGGCTCTGTACGGAATTTCCGTCGTTATCCTGGCTCGATGCAACGCCGGAAGGTGCGTTGAGCGGTATCCGAAAGGTGGTGGCGGAAGTGGTCGACGATATGAACGAGAACGGCGAGAAAGTGCCGGAACCGTTGGCAGAGCATCGTTACAGCGGAGAATTTCGCGTGCGAATTCCCCCTACGCTGCATCGTGCGCTGGCGATAGAAGCTGCGGAATTGGGCGTCAGTCTGAATCGGCTGGCGAGCCTGAAACTCGCCGCCAACTAGGCAACACCTCAGGCCGTCACGCTTCCACCGCTTGAGCGCGGTGCGGTGCGGCCGTCGGGGCCGTAGAGAGGGGCGTTTTGTTGCGGCCCGTAGAGGACACTCAGCGCTTGCTGCGTGTAAGTCAGGCGCGTGCGTATCAGGACGCCGTTGGTGTCGTTCGCACGCTTGGCTTCGGCGGCCGCGGCGAGGAGCGCCTTCCATGCTGCATCCACCCGGGCGTCAGCGGCGGCGGCAGCTGTGGCCCCCGTCTCGTCGGGCGCATAACCCAGGGCTTCCAGCCGCGCGTCGCGCTCGCGACCGAGCGACGCCAGTTCGGCGACCGCTCGCGTCTTGCGCTCGGTCAGTTCCGGCAGCGTGTCCAGCGTACCGCTCACCAATGCCTGCTGTTCCTCGCCAAGCAATGCGGCGAACGCACCAATGGCGTTCGTCTCGACAGACAGGGCGTTCAGCAGAGCATCGATTGTCATGACTTCGATTGGGTGGAAAGCAGATCGCGAGCCGTCTGGATGACGCCGTCCGCAATCTTGGATGCATCGATGGTCAGCGTGCCGTCGGCAATTGCCTGCTTGATCGCCGCCACCTTCGCAACGTCGATATCCGCCGATCCCGTCTTGGCCAGCCCGGCCTGCAACGCGCGCATCTCCGACGACAAGGCGCTCGTGCTCACGCTCGCAT
Organism: Pandoraea pnomenusa; assembly: GCF_000767615.3. Taxonomy (NCBI): domain Bacteria; kingdom Pseudomonadati; phylum Pseudomonadota; class Betaproteobacteria; order Burkholderiales; family Burkholderiaceae; genus Pandoraea; species Pandoraea pnomenusa. The sequence goes on from NZ_CP009553.3 coordinate 116,056, forward strand.
CGCTGCCCGCGCTTGTCACGGACGCAGCAGGACCATTGGCACTCGCAGTGCCAGACGTCGTCCGATCGGTGGTCGCCTTGTTCGCGCCAACGCCTTTCAGCGGATTGGCCGGTGGTTCGATTTTCATGTGCTTTCCCCAGAAACCTGCCTGTGTAACGGCATTATCCGCCATAACTTTAGGCAAGTAACATCCTGTTACCAGTTCAAGCGCCTGGGTGTGTTCTGCAAATATTCAAAGACTTTCAATGAAAGTGCGCGCTCACTTATAGTGCAACTTCGACCTCGACGCCACCGCTCTTGCCGGTCTTGACCGTGCCGCTCACGACTTGCCCGGCGCGCGTGCGCACCTGCACCGGATCGCCGGCGCTCGCGCGCGAAAGCACCTGGCCCTCGGTGCTGACTTCGAAGCCGGAGCCGCGCGAGACCACGCGCACCGTCTGTCCCTGTTGCACGGCAATCGCACTGCGCAGCAGATCGGAGCGGATCGGCAGGCCCGAGGTAATACGGTTAACGGCGACGGTGCCCACAATTTGGCCGGCGTCGGTGGCGACCGTGCGCGGCAGCAGCGTGAGGTCACCCTGGCGCGGCGACAGATCGTTCGGTCCGATGGTCTCGCCGGGGTTGATCTGGCGCGCCGCCACGAAGTAAGTGGCGGTGATGCTCACGCGGGCTTGGAGATAAAGCGTCCACGGACGCTCGCCCGCGCAACGCACGCCAACCGTCGTCGAGCCCCAGAGACGTGCACCGGGCGGCAGGAACGGTTCGAGCGCCATGCACGCCGGCATGCGGTCGGACACGGCGTCGCCCACCGTGATGTTGACAGCGCCGGGCAGGCCGGTCGTCTGCTCGCGCAGAAAGCGCTCGGCCGTCTGGCGAATAACCTGGGTGTTCTGGAACTGCGCGTTGGTGACGGGGATGGCCGAGGCGACCGGGGCGCCGGGACCCGCCATGGCGCCCGCCTGGGCCGGTGCACCCGGCTGAGGCGGCGCGTTCACCGTCGCAACCGGACGCCCGACACTCGCCACATGCGTCGCAACACCGCTGGCGGTGTTGTTGCCTGGAATGACGATGGCGGCCGGTCCGAGCGTATTGCCCAGCGTTTGGGCTGCCGGATCGGTGGCGACGCCCGGGTTCGCGCTTGCCGCATGGACATCGCCCACGATGCCAACCGCCGCGAGGCTCAGCGTGGCGGCCACGACACCCGGGAACACGCGGGAAAACAGGGACGAGCGTCGACCGCGCAGCCAGGTATGACGCGCGCGGGGGGCATTGGCGCTACCGCCGCCGAATTTGCCTGCCATGCTCACTCTCCTTGCGGCCGTCACCGGGAGGGATTCCCCGGGGTGCGGCGTTCAAACCACCTCGACGACTTCCCTATCGATCGTCGGCGTCGTCCGGCGCGATGCGCGTCGGGCCGGGAAGCCGACGGCACCGGGCAGTGCTCCTGTGCCTGGGGGGCGAACCCCGCCCGATGCCGTCAGGAAGCCATTCTAGAGATGTCGACCTGCCGGGCATGGCCCGAAATGGCGGCCAATCTCCTTCCTATTCCTCCGATTGAATCCCGGGGGCTACGCATACGATGCGAAGCATGCCAAAAGGTCCGTACTTTTCCCGGACCCGGCAGGACATCCCGTCTGCGCACCGCACGCCGTCCGCCAGAGTCTTCTGAGCGGTCCGGGCGCGTCGCCAGCGCCGACGGACAGGTTTCTTTGAGCGGTACCCCAGCATCAAGGCAAGCATCGGGCGAGGCGAGATCATGGACAAACTGGACGCGGCATTGCGATTTTCCCAGCAGGCGCTGGCCATGCGCGCCTATCGCCAGGAGGTGATCTCGTCGAACATCGCCAACGCGGACACGCCCGGATACAAGGCGCGCGATGTCGACTTCAACAACGCCCTGAGCCAGGCTGTCGAGCGCGGCGCGCAGCAGCAACTCGCCACCGAGTCGAGCGTGTCGCTCGCGCGCACATCCTCGCGCCACATCGCCGGGCGTGCAGTGAGCACCGCACCGCCGATGGGCGGCTCCGAGCTGCTGTACCGCGTGCCATACCAGCAGAGCGTCGACGGCAACACCGTCGAACTCGACGCCGAGCGGGTGAACTTCGCCGACAACGCCGTGCATTACCAAACGGGCCTCACGGTCCTGTCCAGCCAGATCAAGACGATGCTGGCAGCCATCACGCAACAAGGGTAAGCGCCATGCCACTCATGAGCATCTTCGACGTTGCCGGCTCGGCCATGACGGCCCAGTCCCAGCGCATGAACGTCACGGCTAGCAACCTGGCCAACGCGGAATCGGTGACCGGTCCGGACGGCCAGCCATACCGGGCCAAGCAGGTCGTGTTTCAGGTCAACCCCGTGGCGGGCGCCGACGTGGGCGGCGTGAAGGTGGCGGGCGTGGTCGACGACCCGTCGCCGCTCAAGACTGTGTACGACCCGAAGAACCCGGCCGCCAACGCGCAGGGTTACGTGACGATGCCCAATGTGAATCCGGTGGAAGAGATGGTCAACATGATCTCCGCTTCCCGCTCGTATCAAGCCAACGTCGAGGCGCTCAACACCGCCAAGACGCTGATGCTCAAAACCCTCACGGTCGGCCAGTAAGCAGCCGCGCGGAGACCAGAACCATGGCAAGTATCAATACGTCGAACGCCGCGAACTTCTCGCAGACGTTCCTCGATTCGATCAACGGCACGGCCAGCAGCGCCAGCTCGAACTCGTCGGCCGGCAGCGCCGACGATCTGCAGAACAGCTTCCTGAAGTTGCTCGTCGCACAGATGAACAACCAGGACCCGCTCAACCCGATGGACAACTCGCAGGTGACCTCGCAGCTCGCGCAGATCAGCACGGTCTCGGGCATCACCCAGCTCAACACCACGCTCTCGGCGGTGACCTCGCAGATCAACTCGACGCAAAGCCTGCAGGCCGCCGCGCTCGTGGGCAAGGGCGTGCTGATTCCGGGCAGCACCATCGGGGTGGGCAGTACCACGGCCACCGACGGCACGGTCACGAAGACCGCCACGCCATTCGGTTTCGAACTGCCGAGCGACGCCGACACCGTCACGATCCAGATCAAGGACGCCACCGGCAAGGTGGTTCGCACGGTCAACGCGGGGGCGCTCGACGCCGGTGTCCAGGCGCTCACCTGGGACGCCAAGGACGATTCGGGCACCGCCGTGGCCGACGGCAAGTACACCTTGTCGGTGAGCGCTTCGGCCAATGGCAAGTCCATGACGCCGACGCTGCTCTCCTACGCCCAGGTCCAAAGCGTGGTGGCCAGCACGACCGGCTCGCCGATGCTCAACGTCGGCACGGGCTCGAACGTCAAGCTCGCCGACGTGCGCGAAATTCTGTAACCCGACCGCTCAAGTCTCTTAACGAATCAACCACGACGCGCAGCGTCGTCAACCGAATCTCAGGAGTATCACATGGCCTTTTCGACCGGATTGAGCGGCCTGAACGCTGCCTCCAAGGACCTCGACGTGATCGGCAACAACGTTGCCAACGCGGCGACCGTCGGCTTCAAGCAGGGGCAGGCGCAATTCGCCGACATCTACGCCAACTCGCTGTTCGGCGCGGGCAACAACACCGTCGGCATCGGCACGCGCGTGGCGGCGATCGCGCAACAGTTCACGCAGGGCGACATCACCGTCACGAACCGCCAGCTCGACCTGGCCATTTCGGGCAACGGCTTCTTCCGCGTGTCGAACAACGGCACCATCGCGTACTCGCGAAACGGCCAGTTCTCGCTCGACAAGAACGGCTACATCGTCGACGCCAACGGCGATCACCTGACCGGCTATCTGGCCGGCCCGAACGGCATCATCAACAGCGTGTCGCCGGTCGATCTGCAAATTCCGACGGGTGATCTCGCGCCCACGGCCACGACCAAGGTCACCGGCCAGTTCAACCTGGATTCGCGCAGCGCCGTGAACACCACGCCGTTCTCGATCACCGATCCGAATTCCTACACGAACGCCACGTCGCTCAAGGTCTACGACTCGCTGGGCAATTCGCACGACGTGAACCTCTACTTCAAGAAGACGAGCGTCGACACGACCACCAACAACGCCACCTGGACGGTCTACGCCTCGGTCGACGGCACGACGCAAGTCGGCGCCGGCCCGATCGGCACGATGACGTTCAACTCGGCCGGCAGCCTCGTGTCGCAGACGGATTCGACCGGCGCCACCGTGACCGGCCCGATCACGCTGCCCACGATCACCTACGCTAACGGCGCGTCGAACGGAAACATGACGCTCGACCTGTCGGGCACCACGCAATACGGCAATACCTACACGCCGAACACGCTCACGCAGAACGGCTACTCCTCGGGTCGTCTGACCGGCTTCACCTTCAATGCCGACGGCACGATCGTGGGCACGTATTCGAACACCCAGTCGATGGTGCTCGGTCAGGTCGCGCTGGCGAACTTCAACAACGTGCAGGGCCTGATCCCGATGGGCAACAACCTCTGGTCGGAGTCGGCGGCGTCGGGCATCCCGATCGTCGGCGTGCCGGGCGGCACCAACCTCGGCAAGCTGCAGGCGGGCGCCGTGGAAGCGTCGAACGTCGACCTGACGGCTGAACTGGTCCACATGATCACCGCGCAACGCAACTATCAGGCGAATGCGCAGACGATCAAGACCGAAGATCAGTTGATGCAGACGATGGTCAACCTGTAACGCGGAGCGGTGCGCATGCGTAACTTGCACGGAGGCCGTCGATGGATCGTCTGATCTACATCGCCATGACGGGCGCAAAGCAGGCCATGGAGCAGCAGTCGACCACGGCCAACAATCTGGCGAACGTGTCGACGCCGGGCTTTCGCGCCCAGCTCGCGGCGTTCCGTCAGGCGCCGGTGCGCGCCCCGGACGGCACCACGGGCACGCGCACCTTCGTGGCCACGTCCACGCCGGGCACCGACTTCACGCCCGGCGCCATGCAGCAGACCGGCCGCCCGCTCGACGTGGCTATCCAGGGCCAGGGCTGGATTGCGGTGCGCGATGCGCAGGGCCGCGAAGCCTACACCCGCGGCGGCAACATCGAAATGACGGCCGACGGCCAGCTTACGCTGCACGGCCAGCCGATCATGACCGACGCCGGGCCGGCCGCCGTGCCGCCGGGCGCCGCGGTGACCATCGGCACCGACGGCACGATCTCGGCGCTCGGGCAGGGCGATCCGCCCAACTCCATCGCCGTGATGGGCCAGCTCAAGCTGGTCAATCCGCCGGAGGGCAATCTGGTGCGTGGCGACGACGGCCTGTTCCGCACGGCCAACAACGCCCCTGCACAGGTCGATCCGAACGTCGTCGTCGTGGCCGGCTCGATCGAGGCGAGTAACGTCAACCCGGTCAGTGGTCTGGTGAACATGATTTCGCAGTCGCGGGCCTTCGAAATGCAGATGAAGATGCTGCAGACGGCCGATACCAACGAACAATCCGCCAACCAGTTGCTGAACTTCAGCTGATCGGCGCCGCAACCGTATTCGGGGAGAAAACCCAATGATCCGTTCGCTCTACATCGCTGCCACCGGCATGAACGCCCAGCAGACGAACATGGACGTGATTTCCAACAACCTCGCCAACACCAGCACGAACGGCTTCAAGAAGGGCCGGGCGGTGTTCGAGGACTTGCTGTATCAGACGATCCGCCAGCCCGGCGCGCAGTCGTCGCAGCAAACGCTGCTGCCGTCGGGCCTGCAGCTGGGCACCGGTGTGCGCCCGGCGGCGACCGAGCGCATTTTCACGCAGGGCAACCTGACGTCCACGAACAATGCGAAGGACGTGGCCATCAACGGCGACGGCTTCTTCCAGGTGCTCATGCCGGACGGCACGACCGCCTACACGCGCGACGGCTCGTTCCAGGTCGACAACAACGGCCAGCTCGTCACGGCTTCGGGCTACCCGGTCCAGCCGGCGATCACGATCCCGGCCAACGCCCTCTCACTCACCATTGCGCGCGACGGCACCGTGTCGGTCACGCAGCCGGGCAGCACGGCCAACGTGCAGATCGGTACGTTCCAGCTCGCCACGTTCATCAACAACGCCGGTTTGCAGAGCATGGGCGAGAACCTGTACGCCGAGACGGCCGCCTCGGGCGCGCCGAACGTCGCGCAGCCGGGCACCAATGGCGCGGGCGTGCTCAACCAGAACTACGTCGAAACGTCGAACGTGAACGTGGTGGAGGAGCTCGTGAACATGATTTCGGCGCAGCGCGCCTATGAAATCAACTCGAAGGCGGTGACGGCGTCCGACCAGATGCTGCAGCGTCTGACGCAGATGTAAGGAGTCTTGCCATGTCCGCCTCACCGACCCTCAAGCCACGCAGCGCGGGCCTCGCGCGGATTTTTGCGCTCGCGGCCGCCGCCGCGCTGAGCGGTCTGGCGGGCTGCGCCTACGTGCCGCAGGAGCCGGTGGTGACCGGGCCGACGACCACGCGTCCGCCGCCCCCGCCGGTCGCGGCCGACCCGGAAGGCTCGATCTACCGCCCGCTGTATTCGAACCGTCCGCTGTTCGAGGACCGCCGCCCGCGCAACGTTGGCGACATTCTCACGATCGTCATCAACGAAAACACGGCCGCGAGCAAGAACTCGGCCGCCAATACGACGCGCGCCGGCAGCGGAAGCCTGAAGCTGAATCAGACGCCGGGCGTGATCGGCGGCGTGCTCAACAACCAGGGGCTGGACGCAAGCGGTGCGAACAAGTTCGACGCCAAGGGCGCGGCCAACGCCAACAACGTGTTCTCGGGGCAGATCACCGTGACGGTGATGGACGTGCTCGCCAACGGCAATCTCGCGGTGGCCGGCGAGAAGCAGATCGCCATCAACCAGGGCACGGAGTACATCAAGTTCTCGGGGATCGTCGCCCCGCAGACGATTTCGGGCGCGAATACCGTGCCTTCGACGCAGGTGGCCGATGCGCGCATCGAATACCGTGGCAAGGGCTACATCAACGAAGCCGAAACCATGGGCTGGCTGCAGCGCTTCTTCCTCAACATTTCGCCATTCTGATGTCGATCATGCCGTACCTGTCGCGCCGTGCGCCTAGCTTCCCTCCGCTTTGCCTGAGCATCGGCCGCCGTGTCGCCGCGTTTGCCGTGGCCGGCGTGGTGGGCGTCGCGGGCGCATTCGTTGTGCCGGGCGTCGCCCACGCCGAGCGGCTCAAGGAACTGGCGTCGATTCAGGGCGTGCGCGACAACCAGTTGATCGGCTACGGCCTCGTGGCCGGTCTCGACAACTCGGGCGACCAGACCACCCAGACGCCGTTTACCGTGCAGAGCATGACGAACATGCTCTCGCAACTGGGCATTACGGTCGCGCCCGGCACCAATATGCAGTTGAAGAACGTGGCTGCCGTGATGGTCACGGCCACGCTGCCCGCTTTCACGCGTCCCGGCCAGGCGATCGACGTGGTGGTCTCGTCGATGGGTAACGCCAAGAGCCTGCGTGGCGGCACGCTGCTCATGACGCCGCTCAAGGGCCCGGACGGACAGGTCTACGCGCTCGCGCAGGGCAACCTGCTCGTGGGCGGGGCCGGCGCGTCGGCCAACGGATCGAGCGTGACGGTCAACCAGCTCGCGTCGGGGCGCATTCCAAGCGGGGCCATCGTCGAGCGCGCCGTGCCGACCGCCATGGGCGGTCAGCCGGGCACCGTGCAGATGGAGCTCAATGTGACCGACTTCTCGACCGCGCAGCGCGTGGTCGATGCCGTGAACCGCCGTTTCGGCTACAGCACCGCACAGGCCCTCGACGGGCGCGTGATCCTGCTGCGCACGCCGACCGATCCGGCCTCGCGCGTGCAATTCCTCGCCCAGCTCGAGAGCCTCGAAGTGAAGCCCGACAATACCGCGGCGCGCGTCATCATCAATGCGCGCACCGGCTCGGTCGTGATGAACCAGAATGTCACGATCCAGCAGTGCGCGGTGGCTCACGGCAACCTGTCGGTCGTCATCGATACCCAGAACAACGTGAGCCAGCCGGCGCCGTTCTCGGGCGGCCAGACGGTCGTGGCCCCGAATTCGCAAATCTCCGTCCAACAGGAGAACAACGCGCTCAGGATGGTCAAAGCGGGCGCCAACCTCGCCGACGTCGTCAAGGCGCTGAACTCGCTTGGCGCGAGTCCGGCGGACCTGATGTCGATTCTGCAGGCCATGAAGGCCTCGGGCGCCCTGCGCGCCGATCTGGAGATCATCTGATATGGCCGACGGCAACCGACTCACGGGCGCGGCGGGCGCCTCGCTGCCCGATCTGACGCAACGCGCCTCCTACGACATGCAGGGCCTCACGGCGCTGCGTGCCGCTGCCCATCAACAGACGCCGCAAGCCACGCAGCAAGCCGCCAAGCAGTTCGAGGCCGTCTTCACGCAGATGATGGTCAAGAGCATGCGCGAGGCCACGATGTCCGGCGGGCTGCTGGGCAGCGATCAGGAAAAGATGTTCAACGGCATGCTCGACGATCAGCTCGCCCAGCAGCTTGCCTCGAACAAGGGCATCGGTCTGGCCGACCTCATGCTCAAGCAGCTCGCCAGAACCGGCACCACACTGCCGCCTGCCGCGATGGGGCGTCAGCAGTCGCTGCAAGGACGCGCATACAACTCGGCCGACGCCATTGGGGTGGCCGACGGCGCGCCTGCGGTGGCCGGCGAGTTCGTCGACCGCATGGCCACGGCCGCGCAGAACGCCAGCGCGAGCAGTGGCATTCCGGCGCGGTTCATGCTCAGCCAGGCGGCGCTCGAGTCCGGCTGGGGCAAGCGCGAGATCCGTCGCGCCGACGGCAGCACGAGCTACAACGTTTTCGGTATCAAGGCCGGCAAGAACTGGAACGGCCCGACCGTGGAGGTGGCGACGACGGAGTATGTGAACGGCCAGCCGCGCAGGGTGATGGCCAAGTTCCGCGCATACCACTCGTACGACGAGGCGTTCGCCGACTACGCCAACCTGATTTCGAAGAACCCGCGCTATGCATCGGTCGTGGCCAGCGCCAACGACGCCGCCGGTTTCGCCACGAATTTGCAGCGCGCCGGCTACGCCACCGATCCGCAGTACGCGAGCAAGCTCATCAAGATCATGAAGCACTTCGCCTGACGGGGCGAGCGGCACGGCATCGCGCCCGAAGCGATCGGGGGCGTGTCACCCTCAATATTGCTGCCGGACTGCCGTAAACACATCGGTAACGGCGCGCGAGCGGTCATTTCACCGCGGGGCGCGCCTCTTATTCAAGCCGCGAGATCATGAGCCTAATCAATATTGGCATGAGCGGGCTGAACGCCTCCCAGTTCGCCCTGAATACCACCGGCAACAACATCTCCAATTCGGGGACCGCCGGCTACAACCGCCAGATCGTCAGCTATACCCAGGCCGACAGCCAGTTCACGGGCGTGGGTTACCTGGGCCAGGGCGTGCTGGTCAACGACGTGTCGCGCGTGTACGACCAGTTCCTGGCCAACCAGGCGAACCAGGCGCAGACCCAGTACAGCCAGCTCAACACGTACTACCAGCAGATCTCGCAGATCAACAACGCGCTGGGCAGCTCCACCACGGGCCTGTCGGCCTCGATGTCGACGTTCTTCACGAACCTGCAGACCATCGTGACCGCGCCGAACAACTCGGCCACGCGAGCCACGGTGATTTCGTCGGCGCAAACGCTCACGAGCATGTTCCAGTCGCTGTCCGGCACGCTGTCGTCGCTGCGCACCGCCGTGAACGGCAACATCCAGCAGTCGACCGACCAGATCAATACCTACGCGAAGCAGATCGCCACGCTCAACGATGCGATCGTGCAGGCGCAGGCCAACGGCGGTGGCGCCACGCCCAACGACCTGCTCGACCAGCGCGACCAGGCGATCGCCAACCTGAACGCCATCGTCCAGACGAACGTCGTGAAGGACAGCAACGGCTCGTACAACGTCTTCATCGGCAACGGCCAGTCGCTGGTTTCGGGGAATTCCGCCTACCAGCTCACGACCATCGCGTCGACGAGTGACCCGTCGCAACTGACCGTGGCCTACATCATGGGCAACGGCACGAAGGTCGCCATTCCGGAATCGTCGATCTCCGGCGGTTCGCTCGCCGGCCTGCTGTCGTTCCGCAGCGGTGCGCTTACGCAGGCCCAGAACTCGCTCGGGCAGATCGCACTGTCGCTGGCCGGCACGTTCAACGCACAGAACCAGCTGGGCCTGGATCTGTACGGCCAACTCGGCGGTAACTTCTTCACGGTGCCGAATCCGACGATCATCGCGAACACGGGCAACTCGAACGCGGCCACGCTCAACGCCTCGATCACCGACGCCTCGAAGGTCACCACGAGCGATTACACGGTGACTTACGACGGCACGAATTACACGATGACGCGCCTGACCGACGGCGCGAAGTGGACTGCCGGCGCGCCGGCCACGCCGGGCGCGGCGCTGAACTTCCAGGACAGCACCGGCGCGGCGTTCGCCGACGGCTTCTCGGTCACGACCGCGGGCATGGTCGCGGGCGACAGCTTCACGATCCAGCCGACGCGCAACGCTGCCCAGAACATCGGCGTGGCGATCACCGATCCAGGCAAGATCGCGCTGGCCGCTCCGATCATTGCCTCGACGGGCACGGCCAATGGCGGTTCGCTCAAGGTCGACCAGGGCTCGGTGGACGCGTCCTACCTCTCGAACGTACTGACTGCACCCGTCAACTTCACGTTCAGCAAGGACGCCACGACCGGTGCGCTCACGCTGGTGGCTCCGGCGCCGATGACCGTGACGGTCAATGGCACGACCACCACTTACGCCGCGGGCGCCACCGTGCCCTACGACGCCACGAACGGCGCCAAGATCACGATGAGCGGCATGACCGTGAACCTGTCGGGCACGCCGAACAACGGCGATACGTTCACGATCGCCCCGAATACGTCGGGCGCCGTGACCGACAACCGCAACGGCCTGGCGCTGTCGGCACTGCAGAACGACAAGACCAAGGTCGGCGGCTCGCAAAGCTATGCGTCCGCGTACGCGAACCTCGTGTCGTACGTGGGCTCGACCACGAACACGTACAAGTCGACCAGCGCGGCCCAGCAGACGCTGCTCAAGCAGGCGCAGGAAGCACAGTCGTCCAATTCCGGCGTGAACCTCGACGAAGAAGCGGCCAATCTGATCAAGTTTCAGCAGCTCTATCAGGCCAATTCGAAAGTGATTCAGACCGCGTCGACGCTGTTCGACACCATCCTCCAGATGGTCAACTAAGCGCAGGGGCACAGCGATGCGTATCAGCACCAACATGATCTACGACCAGGGGATGCGGGCGATGAGCCAGAACACCTCTGATCTGCTCAACACCCAGGCGCAGCTTTCCTCGGGCAAGCGCGTGACCACGCCGGGCGACGATCCGATCGCCGCAGCGCAGGCCGTGGCGGTGTCGCAGGACAACGACATGAACACGCAGTACGCGTCGAACCGCGCCTCGGCAACGACGCAACTACAGCTCGAGGACTCGACCTTCGGCAGCATCATCAATTCGTTGCAGCACGTGATGTCGCAGGTGGTCGCGGCGGGCAACCCCACCCTCAACGACAACGATCGTGCGACCATCGCCACCGATCTGCAGTCGAGCTTTCAGCAACTGCTCTCGCTGGCGAACACGACCGACGCAAACGGTCAGTACCTGTTCTCGGGCTTCATGGGCAATTCGGCCGCGTACGTGGCATCGGCGACCGGCGCATCATATGCCGGAGACACCGGCGTGCGTTACGTTCAGGTCAGCCCGAACCGCCAGATCGCCGTCAACGACATCGGTTCGTCCATCTTCCAGGGCGTCCAGGCCGGCACGGCCAGCGCGGTGATCAGCGGCAGCGCAACGAACCAGGGCACGGGCGTGTACTCCACGGTGTCGACGACCGACGTGACCAACGCCGGCGCGAACCACCAGTATCAGATCAGCTTCGCGATCGACAACACGACCACGCCGCCCACGACCAACTACACGGTCAAGGACATGACGGACACCACGGTGGCCGATGTGACGGGCGCCTACACGGCAGGCCAGCCGATCGCGTTCGGCGGCAAGAGCGTGACTTTTACCGGCGCACCGGCCACGGGCGACACGTACACGGTGCAACCGGCGAACAAGGGCAGCACGAACGTGTTCGACAACCTGCAGGCGCTCATCAATACGCTCAAGACGCCGATCAACAGTACCAACGGCACCGGCCAGGCCAATCTGAGCAACGCGCTCACGACGTTCAACCAGTTGTTCGGCAACACCTACGACAACGTGACCACGGTGCGCACCACGGTAGGCTCGCGCATGAACGAGTTGACGTCGCTCAACAACATCGGCGACACGAATTCGCTGAACTACCAGTCGCAACTGTCGGATCTGCTCGACGTGGACTGGAACTCGGCGGCAACGAAATTCGCGCAGTTGCAGGCTGCCTTGCAGGCATCGCAGCAAAGCTTCATGCAGACCCAGAAGCTCTCGCTGTTCAACTTCCTCTGATCGGCGAGGCGGGGCCGGGAGCATGTCTCCCCCAGGTCTCCAACGTCGACAAGCGCGGGCCACGCGGCAATGCCGGGTGGCCCGTCGTCCTTTTGCGGATGGCCGGCAAGCGGCGCTCGTGAAGCGCGACGCAGGCGAGCATGGCGCCCGGCGCTCAGAGTTTCGGCACGAAGGCGGCGCTCGCGCGAATCATCATGTCGATGCCGATCGAGAAGAAGTGGTCCATCACCGGGGCGATGCGCGGCATCATCAGCTCGATCACGACCAGGCCGACGCCCAGCGTGAGCGGAAAGCCCACCGCGAAAATGTTGAGCTGCGGCGCGGCGCGGTTGAGAATACCCAGCGCGAGGTTGCAGATGAGCAGCGCGGCCACGAGCGGCAGCGAGAGCATGAGCGCCAGCGTGAACAGCTGACCGCCCAGCATGGCAAGGTACTGCCAGCCGGTCACGGCAAGCGGTACGGAAGACACGGGCAGCATCGTGAAGCTCTGCACGAGCGTGGCGAACATCACGAGATGGCCATTGGTGGCGAGGAACACGAGCATGGCCACCACGTTGAGCAGCATGCCGAGCACGGCGGTGCTGCCGTCGCTGTTGGGCGTGAGCAGGGTGGCGAACGACAGGCCCATTTGCAAGCCGACGAAATCGCCCGCCATGCTGATCGCCGAGAACACGATCTGCATGCACCAGCCCAGCGCGGCGCCGATCACGATCTGCTGCACCATGATCCACAGGCCTTCCCACGAAAACGGCGAGACGGCCGGCATCGGCCCGAGCACCGGCGCGAGCGCGAGCGCGACAATGCCGGCCAGGCCGATCTTGACGGTCGAGGGTACGGAGACGTCGCCAAAGAGCGGTGCGCTCATCGACAACGCCAGCAGGCGCACGAACGGAAACAGGAACGCCGCGATGACGCCCGAGAGCTGTTCGTAAGTGAAGCTGATCACCGCCGGTGCGCCCGCGCGGCCTAGCCGACCAGGCCCGGAATGCCGGTGAGCAGCTGGCGCATGTAGTCGACCATCAGGTTGAGCATCCACGGGCCGGCGATCACGAGCGTGACGAACACGGCGAGCAGTTTCGGGATGAACGACAGCGTCATTTCGTTGATCTGCGTGGCCGCCTGGAACAGGCTCACGAGCAGACCGGAGACGAGCGCGACGAGTAGCAGCGGCGCGGCGAGCAGCAGCGTCACCTGCATTGCCTGATGGGCCAGCGCCATGACGGTTTCCGGAGTCATATCCTGCGCCTCGCCGCTACATCGTGAAGCTCTGGGCGAGTGAGCCCAGCAGCAGTTGCCAGCCGTCGACCACCACGAACAGCATCAGCTTGAAAGGCAGCGACACGGTGGAGGGCGAAACCATCATCATCCCCATCGACATCAGCACGCTCGCGACCACCAGATCGATGATGAGGAACGGAATGAAGATCGTGAAGCCGATCTGGAAGGCCGTCTTCAGCTCGCTCGTGGCGAACGCCGGCACGAGAATGCGCATCGGCACGTCTTCCGGGCCGTTCATCGGCGGGGTCTTCGCCAGCTTGGCGAAGAGTGCCAGATCGGCCTCGCGGGTTTGCTTGAGCATGAACGCGTGGAACGGCTTGGCGCCCGTGTCGATCGCCTGTTCGAAGCTGATCTTGTTGGCGGCGAAGGGCTGATAGGCGTCGGTGTAGGCCTTGTCGAACACCGGCGACATCACGAAGAAGGTGAGAAACAGCGCCAGCCCGATCAGGATCTGGTTCGGCGGCGAGGTGGTCACGCCGATGGCGTGCCGCAGCAGCGAGAGCACGATGATGATGCGCGTGAAGGCCGTCATCATCAGCAGCATCGCCGGCAGGAACCCCAGCGACGTGAGCAGCAGCATCGTCTGCACGGACAGCGAGTACGTCTGTCCGCCGCCCGGCGTGGGGGTGCTCGTGAGGGCGGGGAGCGTGGCCTGCGCGAAAGCGGCGCCCGGCAGCATCAGCGCGATGAGGGCGGCGGCCGCGAGGGCGATCAGCGCGACAGGCGCGCTCCGCACGAGCCGCGAGAGCCGGGCCGACTCAAGAGTCGACCCCAGAGCCGACCCCAGCGCCGGACCCATCGGGCTCCGGGACTGACCGCGTGACATCAGGAATCCTTTTTCATCGATTCGCGCAACTTTTGTGCAAAAGCCTGCGCGGCACGGTTGGCTTGCGCGCCCGGATGGGCAACGGGGGGCGCGGCGGGCAGATCGGCGACACGGTCGGCATCGATCACGTGCAGGCTGCGCACCTGTCCCGGTGCCACGCCCAGCACGACCCAGTCGCCCGCGACTTCCACCACCACCACGCGCTCGCGCTGGCCGACCGCGGCGCTGCCGACGATACGCACGTTGCCCCCGCCTAGCGGACGTTGCAGACCGAATCGCTTCGCGAGCCACGCGAGCCCGAAAAGCAGGGCCAGCACAAGCACCAGGCCGAGGCCCGTCTGCACGATGCCTGCTCCGCCGAGGCTCGGCACGGCCGCGGCCTGGGAGGCCGCGCCCTGCGCGTGGGCGGTGGCGACGAATGACGCCGGGAAATACGCAATAAGCGTAGCTTTGGCTACCACTCGGGCGGTGGCGGCTGCCGCGGCGCGCCACACGGGCTTGCCGCGGACATCGGAAGGAATCATCGGTTGAGCTTACGGATGCGTTCGGATGGCGTGATGATATCAGTCAGGCGGATGCCGAACTTGTCGTTCACGACCACCACTTCGCCCTGGGCGATGAGGCAACCGTTGACCAGGACGTCCATCGGTTCGCCGGCCATGCCGTCGAGCTCCACCACGGAGCCCTGCGCGAGTTGCAGCAGGTTCTTGATGGCGATCTTCGTGCGGCCGAGCTCCACGGTCATCTGGACCGGGATGTCGAGGATCAGATCGATGTCGTTGTGCGTGGCCGTGCCGGGGTTGCCGGCGGTGGCGGCCAGCGGCTGGAACACGGGGGCGGTCGGCTGCGGCGCGGCTTCGGCGACCGGTTCGGCAGCCGTCTGCTCCGCCATGGCACTGGCCCACTCGTCCGCCATGGCCTGGGCGTCGTCACCGGGCGTTTGAGGGGTATCGCTCATCAGTCGTTGTCCTTCGAGTAATCGCTGTGCGAATGGTTGATCATCTGGTTCACGCGCAGCGCGTATTGGCCGTTGAAGACGCCGTAATTGCAGTGCATCACGGGCACGCCATCGACCTTGGCTTCCAGCACTTCGGGCACGTCGAGCGGAATCACGTCGCCCACGCGCATGTTGAGCAGTTGCGACAGCGTCATGTCGATCTGCGCAAGATTGGTCACGATCTCGACATCGGCGGCCTGCACCTGCTGCGAGAGCAGCCGCACCCAGCGCTTGTCGACTTCGAGGGTTTCGCCTTGCAACGGGCTCGAGAGCTGGTCGCGCAGCGGCTCGATCATCGAGTACGGCATGCAAATGTGGAATTCGCCGCCGACCGAGCCGAACTCGATGTCGAAGGTCGTGGTGACCACTACCTCGTTCGGGGTGGCCACGTTGGCGAACTGGGTGTGCATCTCGGCGCGCACGTACTCGAATTCCACCGGATGCACCGGTTTCCACGACGCGCCGTAGTTCTCGAACACCAGGTCGAGCAGACGCGCGATGATGCGCTGCTCGGTCTGCGTGAAGTCGCGGCCTTCCACGCGAGTGTGGAACCGGCCGTCGCCGCCGAACAGGTTGTCCACCACCAGGAACACGAGGTTCGGGTCGAACACGAACAGCGCGGTGCCGCGCAGCGGCTTGATGTGGACCAGATTCAGATTGGTCGGGACGGGCAGGTTGCGAATGAACTCGCTGTACTTCTGCACCCGCACCGGGCTCACCGAGATTTCGGCGCTGCGGCGCATGAAGTTGAACAGCGCAATACGGAACAGGCGCGAGAAGCGGTCGTTGATGATCTCGAGCGTGGGCATGCGCCCGCGCACGATACGCTCTTGCGTCGCGATGTTGTATGGCCTGATGCCGGAATGATCTACCGACTCGGACCGGTCATCCTGCTCGCCGGTGACACCCTTCAGAAGGGCATCGACTTCTTCCTGCGACAGGAACTCCTCATGCGCCATGAATCACTCACTGAATTACAAACGCGGTGAACAGCACTTCGCCCACGGCCTGCTGCGGCATGTTGGCCGCGAACGGTTGCGCGACCAGCGAGCGGATTTCGCTTGCCAGACGACGCTTGCCGTCGATCGTGGCCAGATCCTGCGGCTGCTTGGACGACAACAACAGCAACACGCGGCTGCGCACTTCGGGCATGTGCTGCGTGATGCGGGCTTGCGTCTCGGCATCCGCCACCTTGAGCGAGAGGCCGATATGCAGGTAACGTTCGCCGTCCTCGCCGGTCAGGTTCACCGTAAACGGGTCCATGCTCACGAAGACCGGTGGCGGCGGGGGCGGCGGTGCTTTCGCCGCTTCGTTGCGCCCGGTCAGCAAATACACGGCCGTTGCGGCGCCGGCGGCGGCCATGAGGGCTACCGCGACGATCAACAGAATCCATTTGCGCATGCCCCCGCCAGAGGGAGCCGCGGCTTGCGTCGATGCGGGATTTGCCATGTGTTCGCCTGCTATTGGGTAAAGATTGTCGGCCAACCCGCCATCGGGTGATCGGCCGAAAAGAAGGGACAATCGCGTCTAACTCGCGTCTTTGTCTTAACGGCAGAAACGCTCGCGGGCTTTAGGGCGCTGCGGCGCACCGTCGCGCCCGGCCGGGCGGCCAATGCCGCCGCGGTTCCCAGGCGTCGCGTCAGCCCCGGACTGTCGGGCGCGTCAGGCGAACGTGTCGACCAGGCCGTTGGCGGCGCGCATCGGCACACTGACCGTGGTGGCGAGCGGTGCGTCGTCGGTCTGGCCGAAGCCGGTCGTGCCGCGCGCGCTTCCGTTCCCGTTCCCGCCGCCATTGCCGCCATTGCCATTGGCGCTGTGCTGCGCGAAGGCCTGCTGTTGCGCGCTGTCGCTGCTCACGGTGGTATTGCCCAGGGCAATGCCATTGTTGGCGAGGCTCTCGCGCAACTGCGGCAGCGCGGCCTGCACCGCGTCGCGCACGGCGGCATGCTGCGACACGAACATCGCCTGCGCCGAATCGTTCGCCACGTTCAGCACCACGTGAAGCGGGCCGAGATCGGGCGGGTTCAGGCTCAGTTGCGCGGTCTGCGCATGGGCTGACGAAAGCCACACGACCTGCTGCGAGAGCTGGTTGTTCCAGTCCTGCGTACCCACGCGCGCGTTCAGCGCGAGCGCCGCGGGCAGGTTGGCCTGGGCCTGAAGCTGTGGCTGGGCATCGACGACGGGCGTTGTTGCCTGTGCGGCCTGTGCGGCAGCCTGGATCGCCTGGGTGGCGGTGTTCGCCTGTGCGGTGGCGTCGCGATGGCCTTGCGCCTGCGTCATGGCATCGGCCATGCGCTGGGCGTCGGCGCCCGCGGGCGATGTCGACTTGGCTTCGGCCGCGGCCGGCTGCGGCACGGTGGTGGGCTGCGACGTCGTGGCGTTCTTTGCCAGGGTGTCGAGCGAGATGCCGCCGGTCGGGTTGGCCGGCGTGACGGCGCCGGCCGCCGGCGCCTGGCTCGCGGCCGTGGTTGCCTTCGCGCCGTTTGCGTCGGCGCCGACCGGTGGCTGGCCGGCCAGTTGAGCGGCGCCACTCGCTTGCAGGGCGCCGTTCACGGCGGCCGCAATGGCGGCACCCTTGCCCGGCTTGGCATCGGCGGCGTCAGCGCCGGCCGTGGCGGCGGGTGGGGGCGCTTGTGGCGGCGCGAGCGGTGCATTGTTCATCGCGGCGAGGGCGACGGCCAGGGCGGCCGCCGGGTCGCCGGGCGCGGCGGCCTGCACTTCGTCGTCGGCGTTCTCGTCCTTGTCGGTGTCGGCCGTCGTTGCCTTCGTCGTCTTGGACGAAGCGTTCGAAGCGTTCGTTTGATTGCTTTGCGCCGTCTGACCGGCCTGGCTCGCCGACGCGCTGCCGTTGGTCGTGTTGTCGGAAGACTTCGTGCTGCCGGCGTTGTTCGAGGACGCGCCCTGCGCAGTGTTGCCTGCAGCATTGCTTGCCGCCGGCGCCACGGTTTGGCGCGTCTGTTGCGAGAGCACGGTGGAGAACGGCAGCGCGCTGCCGTCGTCGGCGTTCGACGCCCCGGCGCGATTGGCCTTGGCGGCTTGGGCGGCGCCGGCGGCGTCGGTCAGGAAGCTCAGAATCGACATGTCGGTTCGGTCCTTCAAATCGGGGATTCGGCGCGGCGTCGCAGGCTGCGCGCGGCGTACTCATCGTTTTCCTTCTGTTCGCGACGCGCCGCCCGCAGCGCCGTGCGGGCTTCTTCGCGCGTGGCGAGCGTGCCGAAGGAATTCAGGCGACGCTGTTGCGCCTGCCATTCCCGGCGTGCGGCCGCGAGACGCTCCTCGGCTTGCTCGAGCAGCATGGCCTGCTGCCCGATGGCCGTGTCGAGCGTGTCGATGAATTGCTGGAAGTTGCGCCAGTCGTGTCCCGCCATGCCTTGAACCGTCGCCGTCTGCATGCGCGTGCGGTATTCGTGGCGATATTGGCGCAAGGCGTCGAGCTGACGCTCGACCTCGGCCCGCTGCGTCTGACGTTCGCCGAGCAGGCGTGCGGCTTCGTCGACGTCCTTCTGGGCGAGTTCGATGAGCAACTTGAGGGGCAGGGTGGAATTCATGGCCGCCTCCGATCAGTGGAACAGGCCGCGCAACTGCTGCACGGCGTCCGGATAACTGGCCCGCTCGCGCATTCCCTGCTGCAGGAAGCCTTCGAGACGGGGATAGAGCTCGATGGCCTGATCGAGCATCGGGTCGCTGCCCGGCGCGTACGCGCCCACGTTGATGAGGTCGCGGTTGCGCTGGTAGCGCGAGAGCATCTGCTTGAAACGGCGCACCGTATCGAACTGGTTATCGTCGATGAGCGCGGCCATCGCCCGGCTGATCGACTGTTCGATGTCGATGGCGGGGTAATGGCCCGATTCAGCCAACTGGCGCGAGAGCACGATATGGCCGTCGAGAATGGCGCGGGCCGAGTCGGCGATCGGGTCCTGCTGATCGTCGCCCTCGGTGAGCACGGTGTAGAACGCCGTGATCGAGCCGCCGCCGTCCGGGCCGTTGCCGGCGCGCTCCACGAGCGCGGGCAGCTTGGCGAACACGGAAGGCGGATACCCCTTGGTGGCGGGCGGCTCGCCGATGGCCAGCGCGATCTCGCGCTGCGCCATGGCATAGCGGGTGAGCGAGTCCATGATCAGCAGCACGTCCTTGCCCTGGTCGCGAAAGTACTCCGCGAGCGTGGTGGCATAGGCCGCGCCTTGCAGGCGCAGCAGCGGCGAGACGTCGGCCGGTGCCGCCACCACGACCGAACGCGCCAGACCGTCCGGCCCGAGAATGTTCTCGATGAAGTCCTTCACTTCGCGGCCGCGCTCGCCGATCAGGCCGACGACGATGACCTCCGCTTGCGTGAAGCGCGCCATCATGCCGAGCAGCACGCTCTTGCCGACCCCCGAGCCCGCGAAGAGCCCCATGCGCTGGCCCCGTCCGACGGTGAGCAGGGCATTGATCGCGCGTACACCGACGTCGAGCACCGACTCGATGGGCGCTCGGCCGAGCGGGTTGATCGGCACCGAGGCGAGCGACGCGCTGTCGGTCATGCCGAGCGGGCCGAAATCGTCGAGTGGACGGCCGGCGGCATCGACCACGCGGCCGAGCAGGGCTTCGCCCACGGGCAGCCGTTTGCCGTTGTGGCGCTGGCTCGGCAGCGGGCCGTCCGCGGCCGGTTCCATGGGGAACACGCGGGCGCCGGGCAGCAGGCCGGAGACTTCCGTTTGCGGCATGAGAAAGAGGCGGTCGCCGCCGAATCCGACCACTTCGGCTTCGGCGGTCGCCGGTTCGCGCGATGCGTCGTGCACCGGCAACTCGATCAGGCAGCCGGCGCCCACGGGCAGGCGCAGGCCGACGGCTTCGAGCACGAGGCCCGCTGCGCGGGTGAGCCGGCCGCAGCGGCGCGTGGGTTCCACGGCGTGCACGTGCGCGATGCGCTCGCGCAACGTGTTCTGCCAGCGGTGCAGATGCGCGTCGCGAGCGATCTCACGGGCGTTCAGGGCGTGCACGGCGGCTTTCGGCGCGGGCGCGTCGGTGTCAGCGTCGGCCGGCCCGTCCGCTTCCCGGGTGGCGCGCGCGGCATGGCGTGTCTCGGGATCGCCCGGGGCGTCGTCGTGATCTTCAGGTTGCAGTGCGCCGGCCTGCACGGGCGGGGCCGGCGTGTCGATCTCATCCCACAGCCGCACCGAGGGCGTCGTGCCGTCGTTCGCCGGCACGGGCTCGGGCGATGAAGGCGACGCGGCCGGTGCCTCGCCATGCGTGTTTTCGGTGCTGGACAGCACCGGCGCATGAGCGGTGAGCGGGGTGAGTTCGGCGTTCACCATGGCAGGTCCTTGCCCAGGGCGGCCATCACGCGTTGCCAGCGGGTGGCTACGGTGGCGTCGACTTCGCCGCTGGCCGCTTCCGCCTTGCAGCCGCCGCGCTCGATGGCCGGGTCGGCGCGCACGGTCCAGCCGGCGGCCTGCAGTTCCGCGCCCACATGGGCTTCGACGAGCGTCACGTCTTCAGGGTTGAGCAACAGCCGCGGCGAGCCGGTCAGCGGATCGTTGGCAAGCAGCTCGCGCACGATGGGCAGGAGCGTTTCGGGGCGCACCGTGAGCGTCTGGCGCAGCGCCTGACGCGCAATGTCGAGCGCCAGCCCAAGCAGCGGCTCGGCGACTTCCCGGTCGATGGCATTCACCGCGTTGCCGAAACCATGGGCGATGTCGGCGAGTTGCGCCGCGCGGGTGTCGATTTCGTGCTGACCGGCGGCCTGACCGGCGGCATAGCCTTCGGCGTGGCCTGCCGCGTAGCCTTGCGCGTGACCTTCGGCGCGGGCCTCCTCGCGCCATGCGGCGATCTGGGCGGCCAGTGCCGGATCGTCGAGCGGTCGCGGCGGTTCGGGTTGGGGCGGCGGCGGGGGCGGCGGCGGATCGAACGACGCCATCTCCCAGCGTTGCCAGGCGGAGAGGCGTTCTTTCGGAATGATGGTCGACATGCGCGCGGGCCCCGATCCGTTACACGTAGGCGTCGTCGCCGCGGCCGCCGATCATGATGGCGCCCTGATCGGCCAGGCGCCGCACGACCTGCAGCACCTTCTTCTGCTCGGCTTCGACTTCCGAGACACGCACCGGACCGCGCGACTCGAGGTCTTCGCGCAGCAGTTCGGCCGCTCGCGCGGACATGTTCTTGAAGAACTTCTCGCGCAGCTCGGCCGGCGCGCCCTTGAGCGCGATGATGAGCGACTCGGACTCGATTTCCTTGAGCAGCACCTGGATGCTGCGGTCTTCCACGTCGAGCAGGTTCTCGAACACGAACATCTCTTCGACGATCTTCGCCGCGAGGTCCGAATCGTAGTTGCGCACGGCTTCGATGACCGACTCTTCGTGCACGCCGCCCAGGTAGTTGAGGATTTCCGCGGCGGTGCGCACGCCGCCCATTGGGCTGCGCTTGATGTTTTCGCTGCCCGAGAGCAGCTTGGTGAGCACGTCGTTGAGCTCGCGCAGGGCGGCCGGCTGAATGCCGTCGAGCGTCGCGATACGCAGCACCACGTCGTTGCGCAGGCGTTCGGTGAAAAGCGCAAGCACTTCCGACGCCTGGTCGCGGTCGAGATGCACCAGGATCGTGGCGATGATCTGAGGATGTTCGTGACGGATCAGCTCGGCCACGGCAGTGGAGTCCATCCACTTGAGGCCTTCGATGCCGCTGGTGTCGCCACCTTGCAGAATGCGCTCGATGAGACCCGCGGCCTTGTCGTTGCCCAGTGCCTTGTTGAGCACCGAACGGATGTATTCGGACGAGTCGAGCGAGAGCGCCGAGTGCTGCTCGGCTTCGAGCACGAAGTCCTGGAGCACGTCGGCGATCTGGTCGCGCGTGACTTGCCGGAGCGAGGCCATGGCCGCACCGAGCTTTTGCACCTCGCGTGGCGCAAGGTACTTGAAGACCTCCGCCGCTTCATCTTCACCCAGCGACATCAGGAGGATGGCGCTGCGTTGGAGTCCCTCAGCCGCGCTCATCGCCACCACCCACCCATGATTTGACTACCGTTGCCACGATCTTCGGATCCTGTCGCGCGACCTGGCGCGCATACTGCAAGTTGCGCTCGTACGCGCTGAGTTCGCCCGACTTGCCGGGCGTGCCGTCGGCGCTCTCGCCCTCGGCCCCTTCCTCGCCCGCACCGACCGCGCCGCCCGCACCGGCGAGCGAGGGCTCGGCCGGCGGCGGCGGGGTGAGGTGCTTGCGAATGGCCGGGCGCACCACGCCGAACCACAAATAGATGCCGATCAGCCCGATCAGCGCCCACTTGCCGACCTGTTTGGCCAGCTCGATGTTCTGGCGCTGGCGCCACCACGGCAGGTTGGCTTCCGGATCTTCTTCCACCGTGAACGGGCTGTTCACGATGTTGAGCGTGTCGCCGCGCTGGGCAGAGAAGCCGATGGCTTCCTTCGACAGGTTCTGGATCTGGTCGAGCTGCGCCTGCGTGAGCGCGACCATGGCGGCCTTGCCCTTGGCGTCGGTGCCCGGACGATAGTTCACGACCACGGCGGCCGAGAGGCGCTTCAGTCCGCCCGTGGCTTGCTGTACGTGGCGAATCGTGCGATCGACCTCGTAGTTGACCGTGGCGTCCTTGCGATCGCTGCGCGGACCCTGCGGCGCGCTGGCCGCGCTTGCGGGGTTCGCACCCTGCTGGGCGAATTGTTGTTGCTGCTGCGTGATCGGCGCGGTGGCCTGGCCCGGCGGCTGGTTCGACAGCGCGCCCGGCACGCCGCCCGGCGGCGTGATGCCGATCTGCGAGGCTTCGCTGCTTTGCTGGCTGCGCACCGCCTGCTCGCCGGAGTTCGGCTTGTAGTTCTCGGACGTTTGCTCGACCTGGTTGAAGTCCACGTCCGCCGTGACCTGCGCGTGCACGTTGCCCGGCCCGACGATCGGGTTCAGGATGGCCTCAATGCGACGGGCGTACGACTGCTCGAGCTCGCGCACGTATTTGAGCTGGCTGGCGTCCAG
The DNA here is from genome assembly GCF_000767615.3 of Pandoraea pnomenusa. Classification (NCBI taxonomy): domain Bacteria; kingdom Pseudomonadati; phylum Pseudomonadota; class Betaproteobacteria; order Burkholderiales; family Burkholderiaceae; genus Pandoraea; species Pandoraea pnomenusa. The sequence continues at coordinate 139,582 of NZ_CP009553.3, forward strand.
ACCCAGCGCATTGCCGCTTTGCGCCGAGAGTAGATTGCCGTTCTGATCGAGCACGGTGACGTTCTTGACCGGCAGCTCGGGCACGCTCGACGCGACCATGTGAACGATGGCGCTGACCTGGGCGTCGTCGAGGACGCGGCCCGGGTAAAGCGTGACGAGCACCGAGGCGCTCGGCTTCTGCTGTTCGCGCACGAAGACCGACGGCTTGGGGATCGCCAGGTGCACGCGTGCGGCCTGCACCGCCGAGAGCGACTCGACCGAGCGGGCGAGTTCGCCTTCGAGCGCGCGCTGGTAATTGACTTGTTCGGCGAACTGGCTGATGCCGAACTTCTGGTTGTCCATCAGTTCGAAGCCGACCAGACCGCCCTTGGGCAGGCCCTGGGAAGCCAGGCGCAGCCGAACGTCGTGCACCTGCTCGGCGGGTACCAGAATGGCACCGCCGCCCTCGGCGAACTTGTAAGGCACGTTCATCTGCTGGAGCGACGTGATGATCGCGCCGCCGTCACGGTCGCTCAGGTTGCTGTAAAGCACCTTGTAATCGGGCGCGCGGCTCCACAGGAAAACGGCGATCAGCAGTGCGATGAGCGCCGCACCCCCGATGAGCAGGGGCAGGCGTTCACGCGAACGCAACTGCGCCAGCAGAGGGGGTTTGGCGGCAACGTCGGCCGGCTGCGTGGCGGCATTCATGCGCGGCTCCACGCCAGCGGCGTTGTCATGACGTTCATCGCGGTGGAAGTGCTCACTAACATGCGACAGGATTCTCCGGGGGTACGCTTGGTGCGGTGCTCAGGCCCTTGGGGGCGAAGGAACGGAAAGGATCCGGTCTCTGGAGCGCACGACGCCGATGGTCCAGATTATTCGTTGGCGAATGTGGAATCGTTCTGTGGATTAGGCGGGTGTTTTGCCGTTAATTAAGGTATTGGAGGCTTGCCGACCGGTGCTAAGCTCCGACCTAGCTGAAAAAGGCTAACCAGAGGCAAACCGGCCAGCGTTGCGCGAAGTTGCGTGCCGCCGGGCCAATCGAGGACAGGCAATATGGCTATTCCGGGGATCGAATCGGTACTGCAGAAGCTGGGCGGCGTGGCGTCGCAGGCGGCGGGCTCGATTATGGGTACGTCCAACGCCGGTGCGGCGTCGGCGTCGAAGACGGGCGGTTTCGCGTCCGAGCTGGAAGCGTCGCTCAAGCGGGTGTCGGCATCGCAGAACGGCGCCGAGGCGCAAGCCCGGGCGTTCGAAATGGGCGAGCCGGGCGTGGCGCTCAACGACGTGATGGTCGACCTGCAGAAGGCGAACATCGGCTTCCAGATGAGCCTGCAGGTGCGGAACAAGCTGGTTTCGGCCTACACCACCGTGATGAACATGCAGGTGTGATGCCGTTGTCGGGCCGCCGTCGGGTCGTTACCGGGCCGTTGCAGGTGTGCGTCGCTGCAGACGTTGGCGGTGGCGAGCGGATGCACCGGGCATGACGTGAGTGCCGTGAATGAAGAAGCCCCGTCGTCAGGCGGGGCTTTTTCATGGCGGGGACGGCCTGGCGCCGGTGGAAGTCAGGCCGCCGATTCGGGCTCGGCGGGTGGGGCCGTCGGCGCGGCAGCGGCGTCGGAGAGTGCTTCGGGCGGCAGCACGCCCGGGGGCAGCGGCGGCGGCTTGCCGCCCCGGCCCGCTTCGAGCTTGTACAGCCAAGCCAGCAGTTCCGCCACCGCCTGATAGAGCTGCGCCGGAATGCGCTGGTCGAGATCGACCTGCATCAGCAGGCTCACGAGTTCCGGCGACTCGTGCACATACAGTCCATGCTCTCGCGCCGTGCGCACGATGGTGTCGGCCAGCAGGCCGTAGCCCTTGGCCACGACGCGCGGTGCCGTGTCCTTGGCGCCGTAGGCAAGCGCAACGGCGGTGCGGCGTTCGGGCGGCAGCGTCATGCGTCACCTCCCGTTGGCGTGCCATCCGATCCTTGTGCGGCAGGCGACGTCCGGCCTTCGCTCGTCGGGGGTGGAGCGGTGTCTGCGTGCATGGGCACAGACGACCCGACGGACTCGTTCGGGCCTGACACCGCGCCCGCCGGTCCGCCGCCGGTTTTGCCGTCCATCGTGCCGTCCATCGCGCCGAACGACAACTGACTTGCGACGAGACCGACCGCCGCGAGCCGCTGGCGCAGCGCCTCGCCCTCATGCGAGAGCACATCGGCCGATGCCGTGGAATCGGTCAGCAAGCGTGCCTGCAACTGCTGACCGGACAGGCCAAGCGTGACGTCGACGGTACCCAGCGACGGCAGTGTGAGCCGCAAGTGCGTGTGCCAGGTCGATGGGGCCGTCGCTTCGCCGGGCGCGCCTTGTCCGGCGCGTTCTTCGACCTGCCACTCCATCGGTGCGCCGGGCCATGCCATGCCGTTCCATTGAAACTGCGGATTGACGAGCATGTCGAGCTGCTGGCGCACGAGCGTCACGCTCTCGGCCGGGGTATTGGCTACGGCGGCGATTGCGCCCGCCGGTCCATGAGGCTGTGCGCCGGTGGAACTGGCCGTGGCGGCACCGCCGTCGGCCGGGGACACGGCGGCGAGGTCGTGACCGCTCGGCAGCACGGTGTTCGTGGCATGCGCCACGCTGGCCGCATGGGCCAGCGCCGTGGCGGTGTTCGGGAGATTCGCGCTCGCGTTCAATCCGCCGTCGGCGGCATTGCCGGGCGTGGGTTGGCCCGGTACACCCGCCTGCACCGGCGCCGGCGGCGTTGCGCCGGGCAAGCCGGCCGCGCTGAGCGTCGGCCAGCCGGTCGCGAGCGACGCTTCCGCCCCCGCGGGTCCCAGCAAACGGGTGAGCGGTCCGGGGCCGGGCAGCGTTGCGTCGGCCCCGGCGGCGCGCAACTGCGCGGCAAGGTTGGCCGACGCCGGCCAGCGCAGTTGCGGCTCGGCCTGCAACTGCTCGAACGAGCGGCTGCCCGAGGCCCACTGCGCAAGATGCGATTCGTAGAACAGTCCGCTGGCCGACAATGCTTCCTTCAATGCCGAGGCGAGCAACGGCGCCAGTGCGGGCGCGCCCGTGCCGGGGGCGGCAGGCCACACCGGTGCGCTGGCCTGCACGGGACCGGGCGAGTCGGGGGCGAGACGCAGGATGGTGTCGATGGTGCGGGCGGCGGCGGACAGCGTCGCCTGCTGGACTGGCATCGGCAGCCGGGCAGGGGTTTGCGACGGCGTGTTGCCAAGACCGACGGCCGTGGGCGAGGCTTTGGCGGCGAGGTCGCCGAGGGCCGTGGTGGCGTCTCCCGTGGGCTGGGTGCCTGCGATGGCACTGGGAGCATTCGTCGATGAACCGCCCTGGCCGAGGCCGAGCAGCGAGTCGAGCCGCCGTGCGAGTGTCGTGGCCAGAACCGAGTCGAGACCGGCCATGCCTTACTCCGAAGTGTGAGCGTCGTGACGCGCCGCCGATGTCGCCGCGCCGCGGCGCATCGGATGCGGGTCAGGCACCCAGGTTCAGGCCGTAGACTTCGTGCAGGGCACGTTGACGGCGCGTGCTGTGGATCATGGCATCGAGGTGCGCGAGACGCGGCACCACGAGATCCCGAATGGCGGCATCGTCGGCCAGAATGCGCCGGATGATCGCGTGCTTGCGCGCTCGCTCGTCTTCGGTGAGCGGCAGCGAGGCGTCGAGTTGCTTGATCGAATCGACCTGCGCGCGGTATTGCGTCTCGAGATCGATGAGCGCATCCCAGTCGCCGTCGCGCGCCACGCCGAGCATGCGCTCGGTGAGGCCGGCAATACTTTCGTAGCAGTTCAGCAAAGTCGTGGCTTCATTCATAGCGCACTCCGGTGCCCGCCTGCGCGGCGGGGACACCCGTGCCGGTAGCCGGGGCAATCTCGCGCCAGGCCGATGCAATCGTCTCGAGCAGGGTATCGACTTCCCGTACCTTGGCAACGTCGTTCTCGAGATTCGCCTCGAGCAGACGCTGACTCATGTAGTCGTAGAGATCGCGCAGGTTACGGGACAGTTCCCCGCCGACTTCCATGTTCAGGCCATCGCGCAACCCGCCGATGATGCCAATGGCCTTGGAGATGGCCTGGCCACGCTCGGCGATGCGTCCGTCCTCGAAATGAACGCGTGCCTTGGTGAGCGCTGCCTTGGCGCCGTCGAACAGCATCACGATGAGCTGATGCGGGCTGGCGGCGACCACCCCTGTTTCGAGACCGACCTTGCGATAGGCATTGGCGGCGTTTTGACCGTACATGACTTTCTCCCAAGCGCGTGGACGTCGAGCGTTGCGCGCTGGCTTCGATGACTTCGATTACTTCGAGGACGAGGACGACGAGGACGAACCGCCCAGCACCTGCTTGAGGTAGTCGCTGGTGTTCTGCAGTTTGGCCATCGTGGCGTCGAGCGCGGTGAACTGCGCGAGATAGCGGTTCTGCATCTGCGTCATCTGATCCTGCCAATCCGATTCCTGCTGCTGGATCTGCTTGATCGTGGCGTTCAGGCTGCTCGTGGCGGACGAGATCGCGCCCTTCGTGCTGAGGAAGTCGGTGACCTGATTGTTCAGCAGCGAGGCATACCCCTGCGAGAACGATACCGTACCACGGCTGCCCGTATTCGAACCGCCGATTGTCAGCTTCAGGCCGTCCACTGCCGTACCGGCGCCGCCCGTGAGCGTCTGGCCGCTGCCCACGGCCGACAGGCCGCCGATGGTCCCCTGCACGTCGACGCCCGTCGTGAGCGTATTGGTACCGAACACGCCTGCATAAGCCGAGCCGCCCGTGACCTGTACGCGCGAGGCCGAGCCATAGCGATTCGACGTGATCGTGAGAATGCCGTTCTTCTGCGCCACGCTCACGCCGGAGCCGGCGCCCGAGAATACGCTGTTGCCATTGATGGCCGACTGAATGGCAGTGGCGAGTTGGTCCGCCGTATAGGTGCCGTTCGGAATGACGATGCTCGCGTTGTTACCGTCGAGCAGGATGTTCAACTGATTGTTCGCCGCCGTGATGGTGGTGCTGGCGGGTAGCGTCACCGAGCCGGTCGCCGTGCCCTGCGTGGCGATCTGCGTGATGTTTACCGCGTAGTTTCCCGGCTGGGTCTTGGTCGACGAGCTGTTGTACGTGATCAGACTGTCGGAACTGATGCCGTTCGTGGCGAGCAGCGACGCGAGTTGCTGAAAGCCGGTGCCCGTCGACATCGCCTTGTTCAGCGCCGAGGTATCGAGTGCGAGCGTGCCGTCGGTCTGGAAGTTCACGCCGATCTGCGCGAGCGACGAGAGGCCCGTGCTTTGCACGCCCGGGAGGCGGCCGTTCAGGATGTTCTGCAACTGCGTTTGCACCAGGGTCACCGTGGAGTCGCCGATCAGCGCCCCCGTGGCCTGACCCGTCGGGTCGTACTTGGTGAGCGTGGTCATGGTGCTTTGCAGCGTGTTGTACGCCGTGACGAAGCTCTGGACCGCGCTGGTGACCGCGCTGGAATTGTTGGACAGGGTGACCGTGGTGGTGCCTGTCTTGATGAGCGACAGCGACAGGCCCTGCACCGAATTCTGCACGCTGTTCGTGGCGCTGGTGATGGCCAGGCCGTTGACGGTGAGCTTGGCGTTCTGAGCCGCCGCCGTTTGCGTGAGGTTCTGCGTGCCCGTTGCGTCGTAGGTGAGCATGTTCGTGATCGTCGCGTCGCCACCGGCGGCCGCGGAGATGTTCATGCTCATGTTCTCGCCCGTGGTCTTGGACGTCAGCACGAGGCGGTACGGGGTGCCGCTACCGTCGTTGACGATCGTCGCATTGACCGGCGCGCCCGACGCGTTGATCGCGTCGCGGATGCCCTGCAGCGAGTTGTTGCTGCTGTCGATGGTGATGGTGACCGGCGTTTGCGAGGCGTTGGCGGTGAATCCCGCCCCCGAATAAGTACCGTTGGTGAGCGTGCCGCCCGTGATCGTACCGAACGAGAACGTCAGTTTGGTTGCGGTGCCCGAACCGATGGCGCTCGTCTGGTTGGCCACCCCGCTCGTCGACAGGCTTTGCGCCTGCGCCAGTTGCGAGACATTGACGCTGTAGGCGCCGGCCGCCGCGCCGGTGGAACTCGACGCGGTGAGAATCGTGTTGTCGGCGACGTTGGCCGACATTTGCAGATACTGCGAGGCGCTCGACAGGGTCAGCAACGACGCCTGGAACGCGGACAGCGAGGATTGAAGCTGACCGAGCGCGGAGAGCTTGGTCTGGTAGCTGGACTCCTGGTTCTTCAGCAGCGTGAGCTTGTTGTTCGCCGGCTGCATCAAGCTCGTGACAAGGGCGTTGACGTCCAGCCCCGAGCCGATACCGGGGGAGGAGATGCTGCCAGTCGAAGACGTTGAAGTTGCCATGTTTTCTGCTCTCGCTTTGTTGAACTCGGGCTTCCTTGCCGACGTGCCGCAACAGGCCGGTCTGTAAAGCTTAAGGCGGCGGCACCGCGTATTGCAGTGACGCCGCCGGCGGACCGCACGCTCGCGCGTGCGGTTTCACTTCAGTGCCGCTCTCCGGTATTACTGGAGGAGCTTGAGCACTTGCTGCGGCAGCTGGTTGGCTTGCGACAGCATCGAGATACCGGCTTGTTGCAGGATCTGCGAGCGGGTCAGGTTGGCCGTTTCCGCTGCGTAGTCCGTGTCTTGCACGCCCGAACGCGCTTGCGTCAGGTTTTGCGTCGTGGTCGACAGGCTCGAGATGGTCGACTGGAAGCGGTTTTGCGTTGCACCCAGCGTTGCGTTGAACGAGTCAACCGTCGTGATGGCCGCGTCGATCTGCGAGAGCATCTTCGTGGCGTTGTTCACGCTCAGCACGTCGGCCGTGGCCAGGCTGCCCGACGTCGTGTACGTGCCGGCGGTCAGGCCGAGCTGCGTCAGGGTCGACGGCGTGCCGGCGTTGGTCGACGAGATCGCGAACGCCTGGCCCGAGCTGATATGCATCGCGCCGGTCGAGTCGATGAACGCGTTGATGCCGATGTTCGCCGAGTTGATGGCCGTGGCCAGATCCGACGAGTTCTTGAACGTGCCGGTGATGTCGTGGGCAACGCCGTTGACCGTGAAGGTCAGGTCGCCGGTCGACAGGGTGGTCTGGAACTGCGAGGCCACGCCGGTCGACGTGACGGCTGCGCCGCCTGCGGCGATGGTGGCCGGCAGACCCAGGGTGGCCTGGTCGGCGCCGCCGACGGTCAGTGCGGCAGCCGGGTCGGTGTTGGCGATCACCAGTTGGCCCGACGAGTTGACCGAAGCGATGTTGGCGGTGAAGCCAGCCTTCGCACCTGCCGTGTTGATGGCGGCGGCCAGATCGTTGGCGTTGTTGTACGTGCCGGCGGCAACGTTCTGTGCCGTGCCGGCGCCGTCCTGAATCGTCAGGGCGCCGGCGGCGACCGTGAACGACAGCGGGTTCGTCGTCGAGTTGGCGGTTGCCACGGCGCCGATGCTCGACGTCGTCATGCTTTGCGTCAGGTTGACCGAGATGGTCTGGCCGGCGTTGGCGCCAACTTGGAAGTTCGCCACGCCCATCGTGCCGTTGAGCACCGACAGACCGTTGAACTGGGTTTGCGACGCCGTGCGGTTGATTTCAGCCAGACGCTGCTGGACTTCCTGGTCCAGGGCGGCGCGGTCCGAATCCGAGTTCGTGGCGTTGGTGGCCTGAACGGCCAGCGTGCGGATGCGTTGCAGGTTGTCGGTGATCGACGACAGGGCGCCGGCAGCCGTCTGCACCAGCGAGATGCCGTCGTTGGCGTTGCGCTGGGCTTGCGTCAGACCGTTGACCTGAGCGGTCATGCGGTCGGTAATGGCCAGACCGGCGGCATCGTCGGCGGCGCTGTTGATGCGCAGGCCCGACGACAGACGCGTGATCGAGGTTTGCAGGCTGCCCTGCGAGGTGCTGAGGTTGCGTTGTGCAACCAGCGAGAAGATATTGGTATTGATGACGGATGCCATTTAGCAACTCCTTTCCCAAAGATTTTTTGGCTCCGGCTTAAGCGCCGTAACTTTGGCTCACCAGCCAATCGCCGAAAGCCGCCGTTGTAGGGGATATCGGACGCCCATTGGGAAAATTTAGGGTGGTTTTGCAAAATGCTTCACCGACCCGCATCGACTGACCCCGTCGATGTCGGAAAAACACTAATGCATCAGTCTACAAATTTCCGCCACGATCGATCCGCCAAGGAAAGGGGGAATCTGCCGCCTATTCATGCCCGGTAAGGCGCTGACAGGTTCGGGGGTGGCAAAATCAGGGCGGCGTGCGGCGCCGGTTTCGCCGTCAGGCGCAAGATTCGGCGGTGAGCGAAATATTTTTTCAGGCGCCGTGAAAAAACATTCCCAGTGGGGCGATCGGACGCACCAAAAGACCGTGGCCCGCTGTCGCGGGCCACGGAGTGAGTACTTATTCCGGTGGGTATCGGGCGTCGGGTCGGCTACCGGCCGATGAGAATCACACGCCGACCGGGCCCATTTCGGCGCTGACCAGACCGTGTTGCATCACGTAATACGTGAGTTCGGCGTTGTTGTTCAGACGCATTTTCTCGAGCAGGCGGGTGCGATAGACGCTCACCGTCTTCACCGACAGCGAGAGCGCGTTGGCAATGTCCGTGAGGCGCTTGCCCGAGCCGATCATGCACAGCGTCTGGTATTCGCGGTCCGACAGGCGTTCGTGCGGCGGCTGGTCGGCGTCGGGGCCGAGGTAGTCGGCGAGCGTTTCGGCAACCATCGGGCTCACGTACTTGCGGCCCGAAGCGACCTGGCGCACGGCCGAGACCAGTTGCTGGGCGTTCGATCGCTTGCTCAGGTAGCCGGCGGCGCCGGCCTTCAGGGCGCGCAGCGCGAACTGGCCCTCGCCGTACATGCTGAAGATCATGATCGGCAGACGGGGGTGCTTGCGACGAAGCGTCTTGAGAATCTCGAGACCGTTGGTGTCGGGCAGCGAAATGTCGAGCAGGACGATGTCCCACTGCGCCGCGTCGGTCATCTCCAGCGCTTCCGCGCCGCAATCGGCTTCGCCGATCACGGCGATGCTCCCGCTATCGGTGAGCAATTGCCGCACGCCCTGACGCACGATGGCGTGGTCGTCGACGATGAGCACTCTAAGCGTCATGATGCGTATCCGTGAAGAGCAAGCGATTCCGGGGCTTGATGGCCGGCGGCGAGTGCGGCCGCCGGGGACGACAGAATCTGGTGCCAGGGAAGCCGCGCACAGACGAGCGTCCCCGATCCTTGAGCACTGCCATTGCCATGACCGATACGAAGTGTGCCGCCGAGCGCCGTGCAGCGCTCGCGCATGCCAACAAGTCCAAAATGTCCCTGCTTGCGACGCGCGCCGCGGGCCAGGCCGCAACCGTCGTCGGAAATCGTGAGTTTGAGTGAGCGATGGCTGCCGTCGAGCGCCACGACCACGCGCGACGCGCGTGCATGTCGGGCGACGTTGGTCAGCGCTTCCTGCGCAATACGGTACAGGGCCAGCATCGCGTCGGCATTGAGATGTGCCACGCGCTCGCGCGTCACGTCGTCGCAACGCCAGATGCAGGCAAGACCGCTTTGCTCGCCGAAGCCGCGCACCCATGCGCGCAGCGCCATCACGAGGCCAGCTTCCAGCGCGGGCGGGCGGTGGTGGCCAACGAGCTCGTCCGCGGCGTCCTGCGCGGCGCTCGCCGCCGTTTGAATCTGGGTACAGAGCGACTGCCACTCGGCGGCGTCGGCCGGCGGGCGCATCGCGAGACGCGAAACCGCCAGCTGCAGTGCCGTGAGATGGGCGCCGAGCCCGTCGTGCATCTCCTGCGCCAGACGTGCGCGCTCGGCTTCGCGAGCGGCATCGATCTTGCGCGCAACGGCTTGCGACATCGGTCGCGCCGCCACCGCCCGCGCAGCACGCGAGGCGGTCTCCGCCGGCAGCGCCGAGTCACAGGCGGCGGGCTGATCCGAAGCCGGGGCGGCGGCGCGCGCGTGCATCGCGTCGTCCGGTGACGACGCGCGACGTCTCGCAGCCTGAGCGGCAGGATCGACGAGATACGACATGAAGGCAAATCCCTGAGAGAAAAAGTCCCGTGCCACAACCCACGTGGCGAGACCCATTTCAATTTAACAAACTTTACATTTCGTCACAAATACACGCGGTGGGCAACCGCATGGTTGACAGCGAAGCCTAACTATTTGATTTGGATCAAGAAGTTTTTGCTTGCGTGAGGAGGATTTCGCGAAGGCCCCAAATATATCAGGGTTTGTCCTAGCGCATCCAGTCGATCGTATGTTTCAAACGACATCTCACGGCTAAATGATTGTAACGCCTTAATTTTTATCCCAACTTCATACGATTGTGATTTTCTTTCAGGCACGCACGCGGGTATACCACGCGCGCCATCGGTCAGGGACTTCGCGTGACGTAGCCTACGGAGCGTTGCTTTCGGTGTCCGAATCCACGGGAAGCGTTACGCTCACGACCAGTCCCGTCCCGTCGTCGCCAGGCGCGAGCGTCACCGTACCGTGACTGGCGGCCACGATCTCCTTGACGATCGCCAGTCCGAGTCCGGTGCCGGGCTGCCCGGGAGGCGCGTTGCGATAGAAGCGCTCGAATACGCGCTGGCGCGCCTCGGCCTGGATGCCCGGTCCGTCGTCGATTACGCGCAGCCGTGCCGCGCCATCCTGACGGTCGATGGCGACGGTCACGCGCCCGCCCTCGTGGATATAGCGGATCGCATTGTCGACAAGATTCATGACCATCGCATGAAACAGCTCGCCGTTGCCTGTGACCCAGACGTGGGTCTCCGACGTTTCCAGTCCCAGATCGATGTCGCGCCGCTGGGCGAGCGCCACCAGTTCCTCGAGCACGCCGGCCGCTATGCCGACGAGATCGATCCGCGAACGGGAGAATGCCGGCGTGTCGGCCGCCTCGGCCTGGGACAGCAGCAACAACTTGTTCGTCAGGTCATTCAGTCCGCGGCTGCTCGCCTGCATGGCGGCGAGCACGTCGGCCAGTGCCGCGCGGTCGTCGAGCTGCGCGGCGAATTGCAGTTGCGTGTCGAGCAGGGTGAGCGGCGTGCGCAGCTGGTGTGCGGCGTCGGCCACGAAGCGACGCTGTTGCTGCGCCTGGGCCGAGAGTCGCTGGATGCACAGATTGATGGCGTCGACGATGGGGCGTAACTCGGTCTGCAACTGACCCGCACGAATCGGCACCAGCTCCTGCGGCGCGCGCCCGGCGACTTCGTCCTTCAGGCGGATCAGCGGGTGCAGCTCGACCGTGAGTCCGATGAGCACCAACAGGGCGGCGAGTGCCGCCATCGCGATCTGGCGGTGCAGCGACGGCTCCCACAACTGCGCGAGCATTTCGTCGTGGGCACGCATCGTCTCGGCGACCACGACCGCAACGCGGTGAGGTTTGCCGGAGTCGTACATCGTGCGCACGAAGCTGATGGCGCGCAGCGTCTCGCCATCGACCGTGATGTTCGAATAGGCGGGCCCCGTTTGCGGAAAGAGCGGCGGATGCGGGAAACCGGGCGGTCCGGCGAGCAGTTGGCCGGTCTCCGTGATCACCTGGTAGAACACCCGGTCGCGCGCGGGCGACGCGAACAACTCCAGTGCCGAGGGCGGCACGGTGGCGCGAAGCGCGCCGTCCACCCACGTGAGCTCGCCCGCGATGACCTGCGCCGACGTCAGCAGCGCGCGATCCTGCACCAGCTCGGCGGTATCGCGCGCGCTTCGATAGGCCAGCCACGCGCTCGCGCCGATATACAGCGACAGTGGCAGCATCAGCCACATCAGCAGCCGCACGCGCAGGCTAAGCATCTTTTTCGCGCAACAGATAACCCAGTCCGCGCAGGGTCATGATGGCCGCGCGGCTCGTCTCGAGCTTCTTGCGCAGCCGGTGGATGTAGATCTCGATGGCGTCGGCGCTCGGTTCGTCGTCCAGACCGAACACGCCGTCGACCAGCGCGCTCTTCGCGACCGTCTTGCCCTGCTTGCGCATGAGAATCTCGAGCACCGCATGTTCGCGCGAAGGCAGCGCGAGCGGCGTGCCCGCGATCGTGAACTGGCGCGTGCCCGAGTGATAGGCGAGGTCGGCGCACACGAGGTCGGCACTCTGCTCGGGGGCGTGCCGCCGCGCGAGCGCCTTCACGCGGGCAATCAGTTCGCGCACCTCGAAGGGCTTGACGAGGTAGTCGTCGGCGCCCGCGCCCAGGCAGTCGACTTTCTCGTCGACGGAGCCGCTGGCCGTCAGAATGATGACCGGCACGTTGTTGCGGCGTTCGCGCAGCCGCCGCAATACGTGCTTGCCGCCGAGCTTGGGCAGCATGAGATCGAGCAGCACCACGTCGTATGTCTCGGTCTGCAACAGGCGATCGGCCGCGTCGCCATCGCGCGCGGCGTCGACGGTGAAGTTGTCGTCGCGCAACATGCGGGCGAGCCAGTGGGCGAGGGTGTCGTTGTCTTCGATCAGCAGCAGTTTCATGACGGCAAGGGCGTGGTACCTACAACGCGCGTACAGGGCATGGCCAACCCGGGGCAGCACGACGCGACGGCGAGTGTGCCCGTGCAGCCGGCGCAAGCCAACAGCGGGTAAACACCCATCCATCTCGCCGGAAAACCTGCATGGGACGAAAGCTTGATGAAAGCTTCCGTTTTCTACAATCGGCTCCAGGGTAGAGGAATCGATATGGAGAGCCGCTGCCCTGGCCCGCAACCGAACGACGCGAGGCCGGCCGGCGCCGACATCGTCGCCCGAGCCATTATCCCTAAAACGATGGAGACACCACAATGCGAGCAAGCCTTGGCGTGCGTGCGCCGAAAGCCTTTGTGAAACCCCTTCTGGCCGCCATGGTCGGCGCATCGCTGGCGCTGGCCGCCGCGCCGGGCTTCGCCGCCGACAACGGCAAGATCACGATCATGGTGGGCGGCATTACCAAGATGATCTATCTGCCGGCCAAGCTTGCCGAGCAACTGGGCTACTTCAAGGACGAAGGCCTGAACGTCGAGCTGCTCTCGCAGCCGGCCGGGGTTGACGCCGAGAACGAACTGCTCGCCGGCGCCGTGCAGGCGGTGGTCGGCTTCTACGATCACTCCATCGACTTGCAGAGCAAGGGCAAGGAAATCGAGGCCATCGTCGTTTTCGGTCAGGTGCCGGGTGAAGTCGAGCTGGTCAACGCGAAGAGCCGCGACACCATCAAGAGCATGGCCGACGTGAAGGGCAAGACCCTGGGCGTGACCGGCCTCGGTTCGTCGACGAACTTCCTCACGCAGTACCTCGCCGCCAAGCACGGCATCACGTCGGCGCAGTACTCGGTGCTGCCGGTGGGCGCGGACAACACGTTCATCGCCGCGATGAAGCAGAACCGGATCGACGCGGGCATGACCACCGAGCCGACCGCGTCGCAACTGATCAAGACGGGCGATGCCTCCGTGCTCGTGGACATGCGCACGATGGAAGGCACGGTCGCCGCCCTGGGCGGCGCTTACCCCGCATCGAGCCTGTATGTGCAGCGCGCATGGGCCGACACGCACAAGGCCGAGGCCGCGAAGCTCGCCCGGGCATTCGTGAAGACGCTCAAGTTCATCCAGACTCACTCGGCGGCCGAGATCACCGAGAAGATGCCCAAGGACTACTACGGCAAGAACAAGGACCTGTATCTGCAGGCCCTGCAGAACTCGCTGCCGATGTACTCGCCTGACGGGCGCATGCCGAAGGGCGGTCCGGAGACCGTGCTCAAGGTGCTCTCCGCGTTCAATCCGAACGTCAAGGGCAAGCACATCGACCTGTCGAAGACTTACACCAACGCGTTCGTCGACCAGGCGAAGTAAGGCGCCCGCCGCCACGCGTCACCTTTTGACCTCGTAGTACCGGCGCACGCGGTCCCCTCGGCCGCCGCGCCAAACGAGCCGCCCGCACCCGACGACTGTCCGGTGTGCGGGCGAGCTCACCCCGAGAAAACCGCAACGACACCGTTTGCCCTTCGACGTAACTGAGGAGCCGGGCATGACCCAGACCATTACCCCCACGGCGCCGTCTCGCGCAGCGAGCGCCGTCTCGCGCGACACGCCCGCCATCGAGTTCGACAACGTGTCGTGCCGCTTCATCTCGCCCGACGGCAAGGCCACCGTCGCGCTGCGCAACTTCAGCATGTCGGTCGCGCGCGGTGAATTCGTCGCGATCGTCGGTCCGACCGGCTGCGGCAAGTCGACCACGCTGTCGATGATCACCGGCCTGCTGCGCCCGACCGCGGGCAGCGTGCGGGTGATGGGACAGCCGGTCAACGGCATCGATCCGCGCATCGGCTTCGTGTTCCAGAACGATGCCGTCTTCCCGTGGCGCAGCGTGCGCGAGAACGTGGCGGCGGGCCCGCTCTTTCGCGGCCAGTCCAAGGATGCCGCCTACGCCCAGGCCGACGAATGGATCAAGCGCGTGGGGCTCGACAAGTTCGGCAGCCACTACCCGCATCAGCTCTCGGGCGGCATGCGCAAACGTGTCGCGCTGGCGCAGACGTTCATCAACAACCCCGAGATTCTGTTGATGGACGAACCGTTCTCCGCGCTCGACATGCAGACGCGCACGCTCATGCAGGACGAGCTGCTGCAACTGTGGTCGTCGACCTCGGGTTCGGTGGTGTTCGTGACGCACGATCTGGAGGAAGCCATTGCGCTGGCCGATCGCGTGTTTGTGCTCACGGCGCGTCCGGCCACCTTGAAGAACGTCTACACGATCGACTTGCCGCGCCCGCGCGTGATGTCCGAGATTCGCTACGAGCAGCGCTTCATCGAGATTTCGCGCGAGATCTGGGCCGACCTGCGTGAAGAAGTGAAGATCGGTTGAACGAGATCGGATGAACGAGTTTTCGCGGCCCACGGGGTCGCATCAGTGAATCGACGGGCCGCGTTGCCGGGAGTTGCAGCGCGTGCCTTTGCCGTCAGGAGGAGGGCATGAACATGAGTGAACAGGCCGTGCTGGCAGGATTGGGCGACGCCGATCTCGCACGCGAGGAAGCCGCGGCGCAACGTCGCATCAAACAACGTCGCGCGCTGGTGATTTTCCTGCGCGTGGCGATTCTGGTGATCGGGCTCGGCGGCTGGGAACTGGCCGCGCGCGTGGGCTGGATCGATCCGTTTTTCTTCTCGCAGCCGACGCTGATCGTGCAGCAGATCTATGACTGGTGCGTGGAAGGCACTTCGCAGGGACCGCTCTGGACGCAGGTGCTCGTCACGCTCGAGGAAACGGTGCTCGGCTTCTTTATCGGGGGGATTGCCGGCGTCATTTGCGGCATCGTGCTCGGACGCAACAAGCTGCTCTCGGACGTGTTCAGCCTCTACATCCAGATCGCGAACTCGATCCCGCGCGTGGTGCTCGGTTCGATCTTCGTGATCGCCTTCGGCCTGGGCATGGCCTCGAAGGTCGCCCTGGCGGTGGTCATGGTGTTCTTCGTGGTGTTCGCCAACGCCTTCCAGGGCGTGCGCGAAGCGGACCGTTACATGATCGCGAATGCGCAGATTCTTGGCGCGTCGCGTCGTCAGGTCACGATGTCGGTGGTGATTCCGTCGGCCCTGTCGTGGATTCTCGCGAGCTTGCATGTGAGCTTCGGCTTCGCACTGGTGGGTGCCGTCGTCGGTGAATTCCTCGGCTCGAAGCAGGGCATCGGGCTGCTCATCTCGACCGCGCAGGGGGCTTTCAATGCCAGCGGCGTATTCGCGGCGATGATCGTGCTCGCGGTGGTGGCGCTGGGCGCGGACTATCTGCTTACATCGCTCGAGCGCCGTTTGCTGAAGTGGCGGCCGGCCGCGTTCACGACCGAGTAAGCGCGACCTTGCCCGATGTGGCAAGACAAAGCAAAGCGGCGCCACCTTCGCAGGTGGCGCCGCTTTTCCTTTGGAGACGCGCCGGCGCATCGTCCGGCGCGTGTCGGTCAGATGTTGAGCTTCGTGACCTTCGTGCCTTCCACGTTCAGGTTGGCCATCAGGCCGGCATTGGTCATCACGATCACTTCCACCGGCGACGTCGCCGTATTCAGATCGACGGCGCCGTTCGCGCCGACCTTGACCAGCGCGACCGAGGCGTCGGCGCCGGCCGTCCAGCCGTCGGTGCGCTGGAATTTATCGAGGGCGTCCTGCGTCATGAACAGGAAGATCACGGCCTTCGACTGCGCGCCGATCTGCAGGCCGAACGACGCCGTCACGGTGTTGTAGTAACCCCTGGTCGCACCGCCCACACGCAGCGCGCCTTCGCCATATTCGCCGCCCACGACGAAGCCCGCTTGCAACACCGACGGGAACACCAGCACGCCGCGGGCCTTGTTCACGAGCTCGCGCGAGCCCTTCACCGACGCATACATCTTGTCGAGCGCGCCGTTGACGGCGGCGTCGATTTCACGGCGCTTGTTCGCGTTGGCGCCGGGCGCGCTGTCGCCCTTGTCAGCTTGCGACGGCGTGGTCGTGGTACAGCCGGCCAATGCGAAAGCGGCGGCGGCGACAGCGACGGAAGTTTTCATCAGGAATTCGCGTTTTTGCATTTTCTCCCTCCAGGTAGCGTGTACCGCCTCGCGGGGGCGGGGCGGCTTGGATGCGGATAAAACGTCATGCCGTCGGGCGGCCCCACAGGGCCCCGCGTCGCGGCAGTGAAGCGGATGATAAGGGCAATGTTTCGGCATCCGATGTGACTGCGACGACGTTTACGGCGTCGCATTCAGGCACGTACTGCGTGCGGCCCGTCGCGCCGGTATCTCGCGATATTGCACGGTTACGAGATCCGGGCGCGGCGCATCGGCATGACGACGATTATGGGGTCTCTGTCGGTATTGTCAAGAAAAGCGCGCATTAAGTTCCGCTAACTTGTTGCTAACGTCGGCTAACTTGTAGGAGTCCGCCTACGTGCACTTGCGCATGTATTCTTCCTTGAGCGCCTTGCGCGGGTTTGTGCGTGTAGGAATGTCGACGCGATTGCCCTCGGGCGAATCGACGCGCTTCTTGCGCGTGTACACCGGCTTGTCCGGCGTGTTGGCAATCTTGTCGGCGAGGGCGCGGCATTCGTCGCGAAGCGAGGGGGAGGCGGCGCCCGCCGCGCTGGCCTGGGCGGCGGCCTGATCGCGTGCGGCTTGCGAGCATTGCTCGGGAGGAAGTGAACGACCGAGGCTGTCGAAGCACACTGGCGTCTGCGCGAATGCGATGCCGCTCGCACCGAACAGTATCGCGGCGGCGGCGGTTTGCCACCAGTGCCGGGACAGACGTTTCGGAGTCCTTGCACTTGCGTCGGGCGGTACCGGCGCGAGGGCGGGGCGAGCGCAGGACAAGCACATCGGGGACAGCGTGGCGGTGCGGCGTGGCATCGTCGATCTCCTCAATGGACCCCGCCGTTGCGCGGGTGACCTATTCTGGCATCGCCCCGGTCGGATTGTCGATAGCCGCGACACGGTGTCGCGCGCCCGATAAATAGGTACGGTCGGCTGACGTTGTCGGCGCCGTTACGATCGAGTGACGGCAGGGTGCAACGCATTGAAAAGACTGACTACGCTTGGTGAATTGGCGCGCCCGACTGGAATCGAACCAGTGACCCTCGGCTTCGGAGGCCGATACTCTATCCCCTGAGCTACGGGCGCTATGCAGACCACCGGTGAGGAGTGCGCGAACGCGCTACCGGCAGGCAAAGAGGTAGAAGCATAGCGGTTTTGCGGCGCGCCGTCCATGCCCCGTGCATCGTCCTGCCCAACAATGCGGCATTTCGTTGCCGCAAGCCGCTCTCGCGCGGATTTCCTGTGGTTGCGCCAAGGCCACACTTTGCGCACGAAGCACGCGGAACACCGCTTTGCCTTTCGCGTAAGTTAGGGAAAATACGGGACTTTTGCGGCGTCCGCGCACCGCCTTGGCGTGTCATCCGCCGAGGGATTGTTGCTACAATGGTTCGTTATTTTGACTGGATGGCGCAAGGGCCTGTCGGCCGTCCGGTGTGATGCACTCGGTTTCCACAAAAACTATTGAGAGATCCCGCATGAGTGAAGCACATAACGAGCACGAGTCTCCGATCAAAACACCCAAGCAGCTCATCGCCGCCGTCGTTGCAGGTTTTCTGGTTCCGATCGTCATCATCGTCCTGCTGGTCAATTACGTAGGCAACAGCACCCTTCCCGCCGCAGGCAGTTCCGCCATGACCGAAAAGGCCATCGCCGAGCGCATCGCGCCCGTGGCCAAGGTCGAAGTCAAGGACGCCAACGCGCCACGCGTTTATCAGACGGGCGAGCAACTCTACAAGGCCGTTTGCGCTGCCTGCCACGCGTCGGGCGCGGCCGGTGCCCCGAAGGTCGGCACCGACGAATGGGCACCGCGCATCAAGCAGGGCTACGACGAAATGCTCAAGATCGCGCTGGCCGGCAAGGGCGCCATGCCGCCGCGCGGCGGCACCAGCCCCGACGATGTGACCGACTACGAGATCGGCCGCGCCATCGTCTATATGGCGAACGCCTCCGGTGGCAAGCTGCAAGAGCCGGCGGCGCCGGCCCAACCGGCGCCGGCCGCCTCCGGTGCCAGCGCTGCCGCCCCGGCATCGGGGGCTCCGGCCGCCGACGCCGGCGCAGCCGCGACCGCCGCCGCGGCCATGGCCGCGCTCAAGACGCCCGCCCCGGCTGCGGCCAGCGCGGGCAGCAATCTCGAGGCCGGCAAGAAGCTTTACGACACGGTTTGCATGGCCTGTCACGCCGCCGGCGTGATGAACGCCCCGAAGTTCGGCGACAAGGCCGCGTGGGCACCACGCATCGCCACCGGCATCGAAACGCTGCACAACGCGGCCCTCAAGGGCCTGAACGCCATGCCGGCGAAGGGCGGCGCCACCAATGCGTCGGACGACGACGTCAAGGCCGCCGTGGATTACATGGTGAGCGCGGCGAAGTAACCGGCCGGACGCCAGTGTGATGAAAAATCCCCGCTTCGGCGGGGATTTGCTTTTCGCTGCCGCTGCCGACGCAACGGTCCATGCGGCCGATGGCCCGGCGACAGGCCCGACACGCCCTAAACGCGCACGACCAACTGCGGATCGAATGCCGTGTTCTCGATGCGTCCCTCAAAGCAGTAACCACGCGGATTGCACAGCACGCGCGTGCGGCCGACCCGGTAATCGAACGAATCGTGCGTATGGCCATGGACCCACAATGCGGCGTCCGACTGATCGACGAACGACGTCAAATCCGAAATGAACGCCGGGTTCACGGGGGACCCGGCAAAGCGTGGATGAATACTCTGTGGCGTGGGGGCATGGTGCGTCACGATCACCGTCGGCCCCTCATGGGGCGTGGCGAGTGCGCGCGAGAGCCAGGCGACATTCTCGCGACATAGCGCGGCCGAGTCGTCCGGCGAGAAAAACGGCAGATCGGACCACGGCGCCGCGGGGTCGCCCACCCGGATGCGCGTGAAGTCGCGCACGAACTTCTTCGATTCCTCGATGACCATGTCGTGCTTGCCCTCGGCGTCGTACAGCGCGAAATCGGTCCAGAGGGTGGTGCCGATGAAACGTACGCCATCGATCACCACGGCCCCCCGTTCGAGCAAATGCACCTGGGTGCCCGCCGTCAGGCGCCGCAGCTCGGCAAGCGTGCCCGCGAGCGTGGCGCCGTAGAACTCATGGTTGCCAGCTACGTAGATGACGGGGCGCGAAAGTTGCTTCGCCCACTCGATGGCTTGCGCCGGACGGCTGATGTCGCCGGCGAGGATCGTGACGTCGGCATCGACGTCGGGAATGGCCAACGGCGCCACGGACAAATGCAGGTCTGACAGGATATGCAGTCTCACGCACCACGCTCCACAAAAACTCGGGGATGGGTGCCGCACACGCGCGTCGCAACGGTGTGTGCCGGACGCATTGCCAGCGGTGCGCCGCAGGTGTGGGCATTGGATCGAAATCGACGCAAACCGCGTGACGTTTCGCCCGTTTTTTACCGACTATCGCCCGCGCCGCGCCGATGGTCAAGATGTCTTTGGCTTCGAAAGGCTGCCCTCCTATAGTGAAACTTCACCTGACGAGTGGAGACGAGCCTATGCGAAAACTGTTGGTTGCTGTCCTGCTTTGTTTGACCGGTCTGACGGGGATGGTCGTGGCGTCGAGCCCGGCGGCCGCGTGTGACCCAACGTCTTCGAGTGGTGGCAAATAGCAGCAAGCATTGACTTCACGGCGTGCCTGCCGCCGCCGACAGCCCCGGCATGGACACCGCCGTTCCTCAGGCCAGCCCCCGCACGCGGGGGCTTATTCATGTCAGGCACCGGTCGACGACGGCGTTTTGTTGGCGCCACCGGCGAGCATCGCCTTCAGGCTGGCGAGCCGGTCCTTGGGCGACATCGGGGCGTCTTCGGGCGGCGGAGGCGGCGCTTCGTCGAGTTGCATCTCGGGCACGAAGCGCGAGATTTCGCACGAATAGGTCTCGCGCGCCCGCTTGCGCTTCTTGCACCACGACAACTGAAGCGAGCGCTGCGCGCGGGTGATGCCAACGTACATCAGGCGGCGCTCTTCCTCGATCTTCTCGGCGGTGACCTCTTCGTCTTCGCGAATGTGCGGCAGGATGCCTTCCTCCACGCCCACGAGGAAGACATGCGGATACTCGAGGCCCTTGGAGGCGTGCAGCGTCGACAGTCGCACGGCATCCGGGTCGTCGCCGTCGCGTCCTTCGAGCATCGACATCAGCGCGATGGTCTGCGTGAGTTCCATCAGGCTCTTGCCGTCGTCGTCGAGCCCGTCGGCGGTGTCGAAGCCGGTCGTCTGCGCTTCGTCGCCGCGCGTGCCCTTGCGCTTCATCCATTCAAGGAATTCGAGCACGGTCGTCCAGCGCGACTGGGCCTGGCGTTCGTCGAACGTATCGTAGAGGTAGGCCTCGTAGTGAACGCCTTCCATGAGATCGTCGATGACCTCGTTGGCCGGATCGCGCGCCGCGCGCGCCGCAATGCGCTGAATGAAGTCGCAGAACGCGCGCAGCGGTTCGAGCTGACGCGGTTGCAGCCGCGCTTCCACGGCGCCCATGTAGACCGCCTCGAACAGCGAGACCTTGGCCTGCCCCGCGAAGCCGCCCAGCACTTCCAGCGTGGTGCTGCCCACGCCGCGACGCGGGGTGGTGACGGCGCGAATGAATGCGGGGTCGTCGTCGGGATTGGCGAGCAGGCGCAGGTACGCGCACAGATCCTTGATTTCGGCCTTGTCGAAGAACGACTGTCCGCCCGAGAGAACGTACGGAATGCGTTCGCGCCGCAGCACCTGTTCGAAGATGCGCGCCTGGTGGTTGCCGCGGTACAGGATCGCGTAATCGCGAAACTCCGCGCGCCGCTCGAACTTGTGCGCCGAGAGCCGGAACACGACCGACTCGGCTTCGTGTTCTTCGTCGTTCATCGCGGTCACGGTGATCGGATCGCCCAGGCCGTGCTCGCTCCACAACTTCTTCTCGAAGATTTTCGGATTCTTCGCAATGACGTTGTTCGCCGCCGTGAGAATGCGCGACGTCGAGCGATAGTTCTGCTCGAGCTTGATGACCTTGAGCGTGGGGAAGTCGACCTGCAACTGCTTGAGGTTCTCGAGCGTGGCGCCGCGCCAGCCGTAGATTGCCTGGTCGTCGTCGCCCACGGCGGTGAATGCCGCGCGCTTGCCCGCGAGCAGCTTGAGCAGCAGATACTGGCAGGTGTTGGTGTCCTGGTATTCGTCGATGAGCAGATAGCGCAGCTTGTTCTGCCAGCGATCACGCACTTCCTCGTCGCGCTCGAAGAGCTGCGCGGGCAGCCGGATCAGATCGTCGAAATCGACGGCCTGGTAGGCCTGCAACGTCGCCATGTAATTGCGATAGACCAGGGCTGCCTGATGCTCGTCGGCGGTCTCGGCCGCGGCCAGCGCCACGTCGGGCGTGACCATGCCGTTTTTCCACAGGGAGATGGCGGTCTGCACGCCGCGGATCATCGCCTTGTCGGTCGTGCCCAATTGCTCCTGGATCAGGCCGAAGCAGTCGTCGGCATCGAGAATCGAGAACTGCGGCTTCAGACCGACGTGTTCCGCCTCGCGGCGCAAAATCTGCACGCCCAGCGAGTGGAACGTGCAGATCGTGAGCTGATTGACGGGCACCTTGCGCCCCTCCTTGCCGGGCGTGGTGAGTGTCTTGCCTTCGAGCTGCTTGGCCACGCGTTCGCGCATTTCGGCGGCGGCCTTGTTCGTGAACGTGACGGCGGCGATGTGCTTCGGCTCAAATCCCTTCGCTTCGATGAGCCACGCGATCTTTTGCGTGATGACGCGGGTCTTGCCGCTGCCCGCCCCGGCCAGCACGAGGCACGGGCCGTCGAAGTAGTGCGTGGCTTCGTTCTGGGCGGGATTGAGCGGAAAGGACGACATGGTGTGAAGCGGATGGGGTGAGCGCGGCAAGACGCGGGCGGTGCCGGCCATGTGCTGGCGTGCGCGGTGGTGGGCAAGTCTATCACGCGCGGCGCCCCCGTCCGGCACGTGAGCGCGACGCTTCAGTCGCGCCGGTTTTACCCCGCGAACGCGCTTCCCGTCGGGGCCCGCCGACTGTGGGGCGCGCGCGACGCCGGGTGGCGCGGCCGGTGCCGCGCGCTGGCGTCGACATAGACCGGGTGCCTATAATGCAAAACGTTGCCATCGTGGTGAGGTCGCCGTGCAATGTCCAACTTGTGGGACGAACAACGCGCCGCGCGCGCTGCACTGTGAGAAGTGCGGCGCCAGACTCGCGGATGCCGAGCCGGGTTTCCGGGGCGAGGGTCTCGCGGCGGGCGCCGTGGCCGGCGCGACGGCCGACGCTGCCGACAGCCGCCTGAGCGATTCGGCAAAGGCCACGGGTGCCGCCGGTGCCGCGTCGGCGACGCCCCCGAAGCGGGCTCGCGACCGGCGCGATCGGAAGGATGAGGAGCCGGGCTGGCTCAACGGCGCACTCGTTTTCGGTACCGCGGTGTTCGCCGCCATCGCGCTGCTCGGCATCTGGTGGAATCTGCGCGCGCCCTATGTCGACCCCGCACCCAAGGCGCCCGAGGGCATTGCGGTCGCGCCGTTCAACAATGGCAACGACGCGCCGTCGGCCGCCGCGCCGGGCGATACAGGCGCAGGCGCGCCGAACGAGGCGTCGGCCGCGCAGGCCAGGGCGCAGGCGCTCGCGGCGATCGATGCCGCAGCGTCCGGCGCCGCCGCCGATGTCGCGGCCGCGAGTCAGAGCGCGGCGCCGCTGACGGCGTCGGCCGCCACGGCGGCATTGACCGCCGCGGCGACCCAGGTGACGCCTCCCGCGCCGTCCGCCACCCAGTCCGCCAACGCCCCAGACGAGATGATGCAATTGTTGAGTCGACGCGTCGCGGGCGGCAAGTCATCTCAGCCGCCGACCGCCCCGTCGGATCTGCCGGCGCATTACGATGCGAACGACATCGGCGCGATTGCCGCGCAGAATACGCCGCCGGCGAGCGCCTCGGCGCCGCTGGCCGCCTCCGCGCCATCGGCCGCGAGCACGATCGCCGCCGCGCTTGCGCGATGCGAGCGCTATCGCTGGTACGAAGTGATACCGAAGCAACGCTGCATCTGGGCCATCTGCAATGGCAGGTGGGGCCGCGACGGATGTCCGGCGGGCGCCAATCCGGGGGAATCGCACTGACGGTATTTGTGCCAAATTGACAGTCCCCGGCTTTCCCCGTAAAGTGCGCGAGCGTGGTCGGGAGAGCGCACCGGGAAGCACATGCCGGGGCCGCCGAAGGGGTAATACCCACAAACTCTCAGGCATCAAGGACCGTCCACGCCGAAGGCTTTGCCTTCGATCTCTGGAGAGCGGTCGCGGCGTGCAGGGCACGCGGGCGATCCACCGAAGGGGCTGGCGGGATCGACATGGCGTGCGCGAGGCACACCGATCCGCCGGGCAATCTCTCAGGTACCAAGGACAGAGGGGTCATCTCGCCAACTGGCATTGCGTTGGGCACGTGTACGGACACGCGCCCCACGCGGTAAGTGCCGGTCGTCGAGATGACCCCTTTTGCATTTTCGGACGCTGGTCTCCGAAGATCCCGAACCTTGACACCTGACGGCCCGACGCCCCGATGACCGATCTCAAACGTACCCCGCTCAACGACACGCACCGCGCCGCCGGCGCTCGCATGGTTGACTTCGGCGGCTGGGACATGCCCGTGAACTACGGCTCCCAGATCGAAGAACACAACGCCGTGCGCACCGACGCCGGCATGTTCGACGTCTCGCACATGTGCGTGGTCGACCTGCACGGCTCGGGCTGCCGCGAATTCCTGCGGTATGCCGTGGCCAACAACGTCGACAAGCTGCAAACCCCGGGCAAGGCCCTCTACACGTGCATGCTCAATCCGGGCGGCGGCGTGATCGACGATCTCATCGTCTATTTCATCGCCGAAGACTGGTTCCGCATCGTCGTGAACGCCGGCACGGCCGACAAGGACCTCGCCTGGCTCGGCCAGCTCAACGCCCACGGCGACTACAACCTCACCCTCATTCCGCGCCGCGACCTGTCGATCGTGGCGGTGCAGGGGCCGAACGCGCGCGCCAAGGTCTGGCAGGCCGTGCCGGGCAGCCAGGCGGCGAGCGAAGCGCTCAAGCCGTTCAACGCCGCGTTCGCCAAGGACACCGCCTTCGGCGAGCTGATGATCGCCCGCACGGGCTACACCGGCGAAGACGGCTTCGAGGTGATCGTGAATGCCGATCACGTGGTGGCCCTGTGGAAGGCGCTGGTCGCGCAAGGCGTGCGTCCGGCCGGCCTCGGCGCGCGCGACACGCTGCGTCTGGAAGCCGGCATGAATCTGTACGGACAGGACATGGACGACGACGTCTCGCCGCTCGACGCCGGCCTGGGCTGGACCGTGGAGAAAGAGAGCGAGCGCACGTTCGTCGGCAAGGACTCGCTGATCTCGCGCGGCCAGACGTGGCGCTTCGCGGGCCTCGTGCTCGACGGCAAGGGCGGCGTGCTGCGCGCCCATCAGGTCGTGGTGACCGACGCCGGCAACGGCGAAATCACCAGCGGCACCTTCAGCCCGAGCCTGCAGCAATCGATCGCCTTTGCTCGGCTGCCGAAGGGCGTTCCCGACGGCGCCATCGTGCAGGTGCAAATTCGTGACAAGCAATTACCCGCACGTGTGGTCAAATTACCGTTCGTGCGTCACGGCAAGGCCGTGGTGGCCTGAGCAACACACCGGCACCACGGCACGGCGACACGATTTTCCGATAACCGAATACCCCAATCACTGAATTCCGGAGCGTCAACATGGCGAATATCCCCGACAACCTGAAGTACACCGAATCCGACGAGTGGGCCCGTCTCGAAGCCGACGGCACCGTGACCGTGGGCATCACCGATTTCGCGCAGGAATCGCTGGGCGACATCGTGTTCGTGGAGCTGCCGGACACCGGCCGCACCGTCGCCCGGGACGAGGCATCGTGCGTGATCGAGTCGGTCAAGGCCGCCGCCGACGTGCACGCGCCGATCAGCGGCGAGATCATCGAGACGAACGCCGAAGTGCCGGGCTCGCCCGACATCGTCAACGCCGACGCTTACGGCAACTGGCTGTTCCGCGTGAAGCCCTCGAATCCGGCCGAGCTCGAAAAACTGCTGAGCCCGGAAGCCTACGCGAAGAAGATCGGCGCCTGACGTTGCCGAACGACGCCCCGCGGGCTCCGGCTCGCGAGGCGTCGCCAGCCCGGCACCGTTACCTGCCCTTCGCGCACCACGCGCACCACGCGCACCACGCGTACCCGCGCAACCGAGCAACTGAGCAACTGAGCAACTGAGCAACTGAGCAACTGAGCAACTGAGCAACTGAGCAACTGAGATATCCCGCCGTCACTTGCCGTGATCGAACGAGAGAACTGACCCATGAACGCCTTGACTGACCTGCAAGCGCCGCGCCGCTCGCTCACCGAGCTCGAGCAGCGCGAGAACTTCTCCGCGCGCCACATCGGCCCGGACACCCCCGAACAACAAGCCATGCTCACCGAGCTGGGCTATGCCTCGCGCGCCGCGTTGATCGACGCGGTCGTGCCGGCCTCGATCCGCCGCGACGGCGAGCGCTTCGCCGCATCGCTCGGCCAGTTCGCCGCCGCGAAGACCGAGTCGCAGGCACTTGCGCAATTGCGCGCGCTGGCCGACCAGAACCAGGTCTTCAAGTCGTTCATCGGTCAGGGCTACTACAACACCTTCACGCCGGGCGTGATCCTGCGCAACGTGCTGGAGAACCCGGCCTGGTACACGGCTTACACCCCGTATCAGCCGGAAATCTCGCAGGGCCGCCTCGAAGCGCTGCTCAATTACCAGCAGATGATCATCGACATGACGGGGCTGGCGATCGCCAACGCGTCGATGCTCGACGAGGCGACCGCCGCCGCCGAAGCGATGACGCTGGTCAAGCGCACCGGCAAGTCGAAGTCCAACACGTTCTTCGTGGCGGACGATGTGCTGCCGCAAACCATCGAAGTGGTGCAAACGCGCGCCAAACCGCTCGGCATCGAAGTCCAGGTCGGTCCCGTGGCCGCCGCCGCCGAAGTCGAGGCGTTCGGCGTGCTGGTGCAATACCCGGGCGTGGGCGGCGACGTGCGCGATTTCCGCGCGCTGGCCGACACGATCCATGCGAAGGGCGGCATGCTGGTCGCCGCCGCGGACCTGCTCTCGCTCGCGTTGCTCACGCCGCCGGGCGAGTGGGGCGCCGACGTTGCCGTCGGCAACAGCCAGCGCTTCGGCGTGCCGATGGGCTTCGGCGGCCCGCACGCCGCCTACCTGGCCACGCGCGACGAACTCAAGCGCTCGATGCCCGGTCGTCTGGTCGGCGTGTCGGTCGACTCGCAGGGCAAGCCGGCGCTGCGATTGGCGCTGCAAACGCGCGAGCAGCACATCCGCCGCGAGAAGGCCACCTCGAACATCTGTACCGCGCAGGCGCTGCTCGCCATCATGGCCAGCATGTACGCCGCGTATCACGGCCCGCAGGGCCTGCGTGTAATCGCCGAGCGCGTGCACCGTCTGACGGCCGTGCTGGCCGCCGGTCTTGCCGCCCTGGGCGCCGCGCCGCGAAACGCCACGTTCTTCGACACGCTGACCGTGCCGGTGGCCGGCCGCGCCGACAGCATTCACACCGTGGCCGCCGCCCGCCGTTTCAACCTGCGTCGCGAGGACGCCGATACGGTCGGCATCTCGCTCGACGAGACCAGCACGCGCGACGACGTGATCGCGTTGTGGGAAGTGGTCGCAGAGGGGCTCGGCAAGCAAGCTGTCTCGCTGGACTTCGACGCCATCGAAGCCACCGTCTCGAACGGTTATCCGGCGGCGCTCGCGCGCCAGAGCGCGTATCTCACGCATCCGGTGTTCAATCGCTATCACTCCGAGCACGAAATGCTGCGTTACCTGCGCAGTCTCTCGGACAAGGATCTGGCGCTCGATCGCACGATGATCCCGCTCGGCTCGTGCACGATGAAGCTCAACGCCACCTCGGAGATGCTGCCGGTGACGTGGCCGGAATTCGGCCAGATTCACCCGTTCGCCCCGGCCGACCAGACGGTGGGCTACCGCACCATGATCGACCAGCTCGAGCGCATGCTCGTGGCCGCGACCGGCTATGCGGCGGTGTCGTTGCAGCCGAACGCCGGCTCGCAGGGCGAGTACGCAGGCCTGCTGATCATTCAGGCGTATCACGCCTCGCGCGGCGAAGCGCATCGCGACATCTGCCTGATCCCGGCGTCGGCGCACGGTACCAACCCGGCATCGGCCCAGATGGCGGGCATGCAGGTCGTGGTGGTCGCGTGCGATGCCAATGGCAACGTCGATCTGGCCGACCTGCAGGCGAAGGCCGAGCAGCATCGCGACCGCCTGGCCGCGATCATGATGACATACCCGTCCACGCACGGCGTGTTCGAGGCGGGCGCGCGCCAGATCTGCGAAATCGTGCATGCGAACGGCGGCCAGGTGTATGTCGACGGCGCCAACATGAACGCGATGGTCGGCCTGTGCGCACCCGGCGAATTCGGTGGCGACGTGTCGCACCTGAACCTGCACAAGACGTTCTGCATTCCGCACGGCGGCGGCGGCCCCGGCGTGGGGCCGGTCGCTGTCGGCGCCCATCTGGCGAAGTTCCTGCCGAACCAGCGTTCGACCGGGTATTCGCGCGATGCCGAAGGTATCGGCGCCGTGTCGGGCGCTCCGTACGGTTCGGCCTCGATCCTGCCGATCTCGTGGATGTATGTGGCGATGATGGGTGCGAAGGGCCTGACGGCCGCCACCGAAACCGCCATTCTCAACGCCAACTACCTCGCGAAGAAGCTCGCGCCGCACTACCCGGTGCTGTACACCGGGCCGGGCGGGCTGGTGGCGCACGAGTGCATTCTCGACCTGCGTCCGCTCAAGGACACCAGCGGCATCACCGTCGACGACGTGGCCAAGCGACTGATGGATTTCGGCTTCCATGCGCCGACGATGAGCTTCCCGGTGCCGGGCACGCTGATGGTCGAGCCGACGGAATCGGAGTCGAAGCACGAACTCGACCGCTTCATCGAGGCGATGGTCACGATCCGCGAGGAAATCCGCGCGGTGGAAGAGGGACGCGCGGACCGCGAGGACAATCCGCTCAAGCACGCGCCGCACACGGCCGACGTGGTGACCGCCGACGAATGGACGCACGCCTACGCGCGCAGCCAGGCAGCGTATCCGGTCAAGGCGCTGCGCGAGCGCAAGTACTGGCCTCCGGTCGGACGCGCCGACAACGTGTATGGCGACCGGAACCTGTTCTGCGCCTGCGTGCCGATGAGCGACTACGAGTGATCGTCGCGTAGTTCGGACACACGGGGGCCGGCAGCAACGTTGCCGGCCCCTTTTTGTCTCTCCGGATGCGGCTTCGGACGTCACGCGGTCGTGGCGGACTTGCCGCGGCCGACGAGTCATCTTCACGTTTCAGATCTTCAGGAAAGCCTCATGGCCGTTTCAGTTTTCGATTTGTTCAAGATCGGTATCGGACCGTCGAGTTCGCATACCGTCGGGCCCATGCGCGCCGCGCTGATGTTCGTTCAGGGACTGGAGCGCGACGGCCTGTTGCCCCAGGTGGCGTCGGTTCGCGCCGAGTTGTATGGCTCGCTGGGCGCGACCGGCAAGGGACACGGCACCGACAAGGGCGTGCTGCTCGGCTTCATGGGCGAAGCGCCCGATACGGTCGATCCGTCGACGATTGCCGCGCGGCTGGCCACGCTGCGCAAGTCGAAGGTGCTGTCGATTCTCGGTCGCCACGATGTACCGTTCGTCGAAAAGGAACACATGGTGTTCTATCGTCGCGAAGCGATGGCCGAGCACCCGAACGGCATGAAATTCCATGCCTTCGACGGTGCGGGCAACACCTTGCGCGAAGGACGCTATCTGTCGGTCGGCGGTGGCTTCGTCGTGACGGCGGGCGCGTCGAACGCGCAGGTGCTCTCGGCGCACGATCAGCTGCCGTACCCGTTCCGCACGGGCAAGGAACTGCTCGAGATGTGCCGCGCCAGCGGCAAGACCATCGCCCAGTTGATGTGGGAGAACGAGAAGGTCTGGCACCAGGGCGATACGGCGGAAGCGGACATCCGTCGTGGGTTGCTCAATATCTGGCATGTGATGCAGTCGTGCGTGACGCGCGGTTGCGGCATCGGCAACGACGAGGCCGACGGCGAACTGCCCGGGCCGCTCCATGTGCGGCGTCGCGCGCCGGAGTTGTACCGCCAGCTCACGCAGCGCGCGGAACGCACGCTGTCCGACCCGTTGTCGGTGATGGACTGGGTGAACCTGTACGCGATCGCCGTCAACGAAGAGAACGCGGCGGGCGGGCGTGTCGTGACGGCGCCGACGAACGGCGCGGCCGGCATCATCCCGTCGGTGCTTCACTACTACGACCGCTTCGTGCACGGCGCGAACGAGCAGGGCGTGATCGATTTCCTGCTCACGGCGGGTGCCATCGGCATTCTCTACAAGCTCAACGCGTCGATTTCGGGCGCGGAGGTCGGCTGCCAGGGCGAGGTCGGCGTGGCCTGTTCGATGGCGGCAGGCGCGCTTGCGGCCGTGCTGGGCGGCACGGTCGAGCAGGTCGAGAATGCGGCCGAAATTGGCATGGAGCACAACCTCGGCCTGACGTGCGATCCGGTGGGCGGATTGGTGCAGATTCCATGCATCGAACGCAACGCCATGGCGTCGATCAAGGCCGTGAACGCCGCACGGATGGCGCTGCGCGGCGATGGCGCTCACTATGTGTCGCTCGACTCCGTCATCAAGACGATGCGCGAGACGGGCGCCGACATGAAGACCAAGTACAAGGAGACGGCGCGCGGCGGATTGGCGGTGAATATCGTCGAGTGCTGACACGGCGCCACGTCGCGCACGTGTCGGTGAACGATGCGCGTGCGACGCACGGGCCGCGTGTGCGCGCCGTAAAAGACGTTTCAGCTGTCGCGCCGTTGCCGGTCCTGCCGGTCAATCGAACACGCCTCACGGGAATCCCGTGGGGCCTTTTTTCGTCTTTGGGCGAGTGATTTCTGATTTCGCGCGAACCCTTCGAAAGTTCCGGGCGTTTCCTAATCCCCGGTGTCGAGACGTCGTCGAGAATGGCAAGTTTTGACGACTTTGCTGTCACGCCCGATGCGGCGCGAGGCGCTCAGACGAAAGGAGTTCGACCATGCGAAAGCAACAATCCGGGATCTTCCTGATCTCGGCGGCGATTGCCGTCGCCGTGCTGGGGGTGATGATTTCCTTCTGGGGCGTGCATCAGGCAAGGCAGATGCGTACCGAAAAGGCGGAGCGCATGGGCGAAGCGCTGAAGCTCATGGGCGACAAGGTGCAGAGCTTCGTGGTGGAGCATCACAACGCCATCGTGGCGTTGCTGGGCCCATCGGCAAAGCCGTTCACGGTCCGGGGCGTCACCTTTGAAAGGCGCCAGGATTGGCTCGGCCGTCCCAGCATCGACAATCTGACGGCGAGCAGGCTGCTCACGGCCACCAACGCCACCGGCATGGGCACGCGCCCGCCGGGAAGCCGAGGCGAATACGGCATTCACGTGTATCTCGAATGCGACAAGACCACAAATGTGTGCAACATCGAAACGCTCACCTACATCGACACACCGATCTACAAGACTTACGGCACCGCTCCCGACTGGGACGCCGCGGCGGTCGCCGTGCGCAAGATCGGCGCACTGGGCGGCATTCAGCACGACGGAGGTCAGGTGTTCCGGTTCCTCGATTCATCCGGTCAAACCGGGACCGTCGCGAGCCCGCTCGGAAAGCCGGGACTCATCGCGGTGCGCGGGGGCTATTCGACCAGTGCGATGGACGTTTACGTCCGGCGCGATGGCTCGACGATGCGGGGACCGCTCGATTTCGAAGAGAGGGACGCGCAGGGCGGGAGGGTCAAGCGGCACGACATTGTCGGCGTGGGCAAACTCGACGCGGAGCGACTCAGTGGCGCATCGTTGACTGCCAGCGCGGCGACCGTCAGTGGCCCGCTCGTCGCGAACTCGGCGACGCTTCAGGGCCAGCTCGACATGGGGGGCAATGGAGCGAACCATAGCATCGTGGGCGCGCAGGATATCAGTGGCACCGGCACGTTACGTATGGGCGCCATGGAACTCACCGGCCCGGCGGGCGCGCAAAGCCTGGTCGTGGGAGGACCTGCGAACGTCGGCGCGCGGCTGAGCGTGGCGGGGGATACCGTGCTGGAAGGGAAGCTGAGCGCGAAGAACGGCGCGAAGCTCGACGGGAAGCTCGAAATGTCGGGCAATGACATCGTCAAGGCCGACAAGGTCGAGGCCGACCTGTTCCGCTCGGCGAAGGGCGTGGTCGAGCTCAACGGCGCCAAGCAGCAGGGCGAGGAGTGCCACGTCTGGGGATTGACGCGCGACGCCGACGGCCGGCTGCTTTCGTGCCAGCGCAGTCGGCCGGGCAGCAACACGTGGCATTGGAAACTCGCGAGCACCCCCGGCAGCGTGACGGATGTGCCGACCTACATCGTCAAGGAGATCGAAAAACTCGTCCGGGTCGACGACCACTGGAAAGTCACGCGCTATTCGCTGACGCCGTCGCGTGCGGGGCTGAGGTTGGGATCGGCGCTCTACTTCTACGTGGCGTCCCAATCCGACGCCACGCTGCTCGCATGCGCGGTCACCAATGTGGGGCGCGGTGGCGCGTCGATCCGGCCCGGCGCCAGTCAGGGCGAGTACATCGTGACGCA
Organism: Pandoraea pnomenusa; assembly: GCF_000767615.3. NCBI lineage: Bacteria > Pseudomonadati > Pseudomonadota > Betaproteobacteria > Burkholderiales > Burkholderiaceae > Pandoraea > Pandoraea pnomenusa. Next base: position 171,687 of record NZ_CP009553.3, read on the forward strand.
GTCGCCACGCGGCACCGAGCAACTGGTGTGCCTGTCGAAAGGGGCGGGAACGCCGTACGTGCGCGAGAACGCCTGGTTCTGGCGCGGGTGGCCGACGATCGATGTTCACGGTAGCGTCGTGAAGAGCGGCTTCTGGTCCGTGCGCGATTTCGTTTCCAAACTGCCATCGATTCATCGCGACGTTCGAAAGCCGGACAAGATCCTGAAGGACACCGACACGGGGTTTGCCCGCGAGTTGAAGCAGTTGTTCGACACGTTCGGTACGTGGGCATCCGCCGGCGATCTCAATGCGCCGATCGCGCAGGGTGGCATGGGCTTTTACCGCTATACGACCCGACACCTCGGTGGAACGTCCGCGGTGCTCGTCAAGAATCCGAATGGCCCGGTGTCCTGCAAGATCAGGTCGGACTTCGCGGGCGCCTTTCTCGATCATTCGAGCGATACGATCCGGGTCGGCACACGCGCGGCGCACACCGCAGGTCCGGGCAGAACGCTCGCGGTCGACGTGCAATGTGCCTTCTCGCGCGCCAGCGATCTTCACAACAGTTCTTTCACGCCGTGCAGTCCAGGCACCTGTCCGCTTCCCTGATGGCGGCGCTCGCCTTGCACCGGTATGCGTGCACCCCCGCCGATCCACGCCCTCACACGCCCTCACACGTCCTCCGCAAACTTCCGAGCCCGGAACATCGCGGCTTTGCGACGCGTCACGCCACCGTCACATCCGGGCGATATGCTCTGCGGCGATGTCTCCTTGCCTTGTCTTTGAGCCGCCCGGCGATCGCCGAGCGGCTTTTTTTATTGGCGCGCGTCCGAACCTGCATAGGAATCGACGCAAAGTGCAGCGGCAAACTGTCGCAATGGCCCAATCCTTGAGATTCTCCGTCCCTCGCCTCTCATTTCAGAGGGGTGATGCACGATTGCGACAGGAGACGACTGACATGGAAAGCTGGGTTAAATCGATGGTGGATGCCGTCGGCGGGGTGCTGTCGGGCTACCCCCTGGTGATCGCCTTGCTCGGCGCGGGCCTTTACTTCACCGTGCGGTTCGGCGGCATACAGATCCGGGCGTTCGCGCATAGCGTTCGCCTGTTGCGAACCTCGGGTGACATTTCCGGCATATCGCCGTTTCAGGCATTCGCCACGGGGCTGGCCAGCCGCGTCGGCACCGGCAATATCGCGGGCGTGGCCGTGGCGCTGACCATCGGCGGTCCGGGCGCCATCTTCTGGATGTGGATGACGGCATTGCTTGGCATGGCGTCGGCCTTTGTCGAATCGACGCTTGCGCAGATCTTCAAGGTTGCGCATCGGGACAACACGTTCCGTGGTGGCCCCGCCTACTACATTCAGCTCGGTCTCGGCTCACGCAAGTTCGGCGTCGTTTTCGCCGTCGCGCTGTTGTTCACGTTTGGCTTCGCCCTCAACTCGGTGCAATCGCACTCCATCGCGGAGGCGCTCGAAGCGTCGTTCGGCTGGGAGCGGCAGTGGATCGGCATCGCGTTGGTCCTGCTGACCGCGCCGATCATCTATGGGGGTGTGCGGCGTGTGGCGCGCGTGGCCCAATGGATCGTTCCGGTCATGGCGGTAGCGTATCTCGGGCTTGCGGTGTTCGTTTGCCTCGCGAATCTGCACGAGTTTCCCGGCATGATCGCGTTGATCTGGCGCCATGCCTTCGGGCTGGAGCCCGCGGCGGGTGGTATCGCCGGGTATGCCGTCGGTCAGGCGGTGCTGATGGGGGTGAAGCGGGGGCTCTTCTCCAACGAGGCCGGCATGGGCAGTGCGCCAAACGCGGCGGCGGTCGCCACCACGCGGCATCCGGTTCAGCAAGGGCTCATGCAGATGCTCGGCGTGTGCTTCGACACCATCGTCGTTTGCTCGGCGACGGCATTCATGATCCTGCTCTCGGGAGAGTTCATGCCCGGCGCGGCGCCGGAAGGCGCGGTGCTCACACAGCGCGCGCTGGCCGCGCACTTCGGCGACTGGGCGGTGACCTTCACCGGCCTGACGGTATTCTTCCTGGCGTATTCCAGCGTGCTCGGCAACTACGCGTACGCGGAAGTGAACATGGACTACATGACGCAGCGACGCTGGTGCCTGCATGTCTTTCGAGCGCTGGTACTGGCGGCGGTGATGCTCGGTTCCATCGCGAGCCTGCCGCTGGTGTGGAGTTTCGCCGACGTCGGTACGGCGTTGATGGCGTTCATCAACCTGATCGCCATTGCCTTGCTGACCCGATACGCGGTGCTCGCATGGCATGACTATCGGAAACAGCGCAAAGCCGGTGTCGCCGAACCGGTATTCACGCGCGACGTGCTGCCACCCGAGTTGCGCGAACGCCTGCCGAAGGACGTCTGGTAACGTGCGCCGCGCGATGCCGCGATGACGTCGCCCGGAAAGCGGGAATCCGGCAAACGCGGAATTCAAAAGCAAGGGCCGGTGAGACGACTCACCGGCCCTTGGCGTTTGCGACTAATGAGCCGTCGTCAAACGGTCACTTGCCGCCGACCGTCTCGAGTACGGTCCACTTGCCGTCGACCACCTTGTAGAGCGTGATCGAGCCGTACTTCAGATCGCCCACCTTGTCGTAAGCCAGCTCACGCGTGGTCACGCCGGGCATGCTCGTCTTGGCCAGCGCCGGCAGGTACTTCGCCGGGTCGGTCGAGTTGGCCTTCTTCATGGCGGACATCATGGCCATGGCACCGTCATAGGCGTAGGGCGAGTAGGTTTCCGGGGCCGAGCCGAACTTCGCCTTGTAGCGCTGTTCGTAAGCGGTGCCGCCGGGCATCTTGTCGAGCGGCAGGCCGGCGAGCGAGACAACCGAGCCGTTGGCGGCGTCGCCGGCAATCTTCAGGAACGCATCCGACTTGACCATCTCGCCGGCCATCAGCGTGCTCTTCATGCCCAGCTCGCGCATCTGCTTGGCGAGCGGGCCAGCCTGGGCGTCGGCGCCGCCGTAGAAGACCATGTCCGGATTGGCGCGCTTGAGGTTGGTCAGGATCGCGCGGAAATCCACGGCCTTGTCGTTGGCGTACTCGCGGCGCACGATCTTGCCACCGGCTGCCTTCGCCGCTTTCTCGAACTCGTCGGCCAGGCCCTGGCCGTAGGCGGTGCGATCGTCGACGATCGCGATGTTCTTGAAGCCCAGCTTCTTGACCGCGAACGTGCCCACCACCGACCCCTGCTGGATGTCCGAGGTCATCATGCGGAAGGTCGTCTTGAAACCCTGCTTCGTGTATTCCGGCGCGGTCGCCATGGCGATTTCCGGGATACCGGCGCCGGCGTAGATGCGCGATGCCGGGATCGTGGTGCCCGAGTTGAAATGGCCGAGCATGCCCTTGATGCCCGAGTCGACCAATTTCTGCGCAACCAGCGAACCCTGACGCGGATCCGCCTGATCGTCCTCGGACTGCAACACGAACTTCACCGGCTTGCCTTCGATGGTCGGCTTGGTGGCGTTGTACTCGTCAACGGCCATCTGGATGCCGTTCTGCATGTCCTTGCCGTAGTGCGCCTGGGCGCCCGTGAGCGGTGCGGCAAAACCCAGCTTCACTTCCTGCGCCTGTTGTGCGCCGGCGGTACCGAACGCGAGCAGTCCCGCCACTGCGACTGCGCTGAGCGTAAGCTTCGATTGCATCAACCCTCTCCTTGCATGTGTATGTCGTTGAGTGGCGCGCCTGCGGGATCGCCGCGGCGCACCTTTCTTGGAATGCCATCGGCACAGGACCGGTCGATCCTGGACGGCATGCATCGCAATCAAACGCATAATGCGTCCGACGCGGCAGTATTGGATGGCTGCGCGCGCCGGTCAAGAGGGACATTTGCCGATAGAAGGTGCTACCGGGTTATGGCGTGGGTTGCGCCGTGGGCGCGTCGGTGCTACCCGGGATGACGGGGGCGCCGTCGCGGATCTGGCGCAGGACGGCTTCGGCCGCTTCGAAACGGGCGAGAACGTCGGCGGACGGCGCCCGGCCGAGACGACTCACGACCACGAGCGCCAGACCGCCGAGGACGAAGCCGGGCACGATTTCGTACAGTTCGAACCAGGCGAACTGTTTCCAGATGAGCACCGTGGCGGCACCCACCACGATGCCCGCCAGCGCGCCGTTGCGTGTGACGCGGGGCCAGAGCAGGGTGGCCAGCACCAGCGGACCGAACGCCGCGCCGAAGCCGGCCCAGGCGTAGCTCACCATGCCCAGCACCCGGCTGTTCGGGTCGAGCGCCAGCAATACCGCGACGACCGCCACGGCCAGCACCATCGCGCGCCCGATCCACACGAGACGGCGTTGGCTGACCGGCCCGCGCGCAAACGTCTTGTAAAGGTCCTCCGTCAGCGCGCTCGCGCAGACGAGCAACTGGCACGACAGCGTGCTCATCACCGCCGCCAGAATCGCGGCGAGCAGAATGCCGGCGAGCCACGGCGTGAACAACTGGGTGGTCAATGCCATGAAGATCGTTTCCGGATTGGCGGCCACCCCGTCGCCGATCAGCGGACGCGCGCTATAGAACGCCAGGCCGAAGAAGCCCACCGCCACGGCGCCGGCCAGGCAAAGCGTCATCCAGGTCATGCAGATGCGTCGCGCCTGCGGGATCGCGGCGGCCGAGCGCGCGGCCATGAAGCGCACGAGAATATGCGGCTGGCCGAAATAACCGAGGCCCCATGCGAGCATCGAGATCACGCCGACGGGGGCGAGCTCCCCGAACCAGTCGGTGTGCGCGGGGTGAACCGCCGTCACGGCGGAGATCGCCGCGGCCGGGCCGCCGTCGATGGTGATCACGGCAATCGGCGTGACCACCAGCGCGGCGAACATCAACGAGGCTTGCACGGTGTCGGTCCAGCTCACCGCGAGAAAGCCGCCGATGAACACGTACGCGATGGTCGCCACGGCGCCGATCCACAGCGCTGTGCGGTAGTCGAGTCCGAACATCGTCTCGAACAGGCGCGCTCCGGCCACCACGCCGGAGGCGCAGTAAATCGTGAAGAAGATGAGGATCACGAGCGCCGTGACAATGCGCAGCACATGGCTGCTGTCGCCAAAGCGCTGCGTCAGGTATTCGGGCAATGTCAGGGCGTTGCCGCAAACCTCGGTGTGCACGCGCAGCCGCGCGGCGACCAGATGCCAGTTCGCCCATGCGCCCACGGCGAGGCCGACAGCGATCCAGACGCCCGACAGGCCACCGACGTAGATGGCGCCCGGCAGCCCAAGCAGCAGCCAGCCGCTCATGTCGGACGCCCCTGCGGAGAGCGCGGTGACGAAGCTGCCGAGGCGGCGTCCACCGAGGATGTAGTCGGAGAGATTGTTGGTGGACCGGTAACCGAGCCACCCGATCACCAGCATGAGCAGCAAATAGACGGTGAATGACACCGCAGTGGGATTCCACAGGGACATGTAGCCTCCTTGAGCGGCGGTGCGGTGCGCGTCGGACGCCGATCTCCCGGCATGACGAAAGGGGCGACAACGCGCAACGACGACCGCGGTGGCCGGCGATACGTGTCGCCGGCACGGGTTGACCGCCCGAAGGCGGTGAGACGCGTTTATATGTCGGGGGCGGGCGCGACGATACCGTGAAAGCGCTCAGCGTGCGGGGCTACGGTAAATGCGGTCCAACGTGAACCGCGGGGAAGGTGCGGCGACCCGTCAGATATCGAGCGGACCGGCGATGGGGCCGGGAAGCGTTGGTGTGAGGTGAGCCGAGGCAGGACGAAGCACGACGAAGCAAGACGAAGCAGGACGAGGTGTGGCCCTGGCGGCCGAGTGGCGTCACACCGCGGTGACGGGTCGTGGGACGTGATCAGCGACGGCGAATGACCGCGTCTCATGTGAAACGGCCGCGCATGCTCGTCAACATCGAGCCTGCGCGGCCGCCAGGCGCGTATTGCGCGCGCCGCAGACGCGATCGGTCGTTGGGCGCGCGCTGCCGGATTTAGGACGAATCTGGCGAGATTCGTACGCGAATCCGATGTCGCGCGCGCCGGGCCACCGACCCGCGGCGCTGGCTCAGCCGATGGTCATGAGGTTGGCGTTGCCACCCGCGGCCGCCGTGTTCACCGACACCGAGCGTTCGCACAGCAGACGCTCCAGCGAGTAGTCGTCGCCCGCCGAGAGGGCTTCGGGCGAGAGGCCTTGCGTCGAGAGAATCGGACCGTTGCGCGTGGCGATGCGGCGGTTCAGCGCGAGCAATTCGTCGCTGTCGCCTTCGAACAGCACGGCGGCGAGCGATGGTTCGCCGGCCGCGTCGGTCCCGGCGGCCAGCACCGAGGCGCGCGCCTTGAGCGTGTCGGGCAGCGCACTCACCAGCTCACGCGCGGCGGGGCTGTCCGCGAAGACCGCCGTGTTGCCCGTTGCCAGCACGGCAGCCAGTTGCGTGCGGGCGCCCAGCGGCGTGGCGGCCACGCACAGCACCGGACCGCGCGGCGCCAGTCCGTACGTGTTGCGCTCGCCGGTCGGCCCCGGCAGCACGGCCGTGGCGTCGAGCGCCGAGGTGGCCAGATAGCGATCCACGCGATCGATCGCGGCGGCGCTGTCCGACTGACGATGCAGCCAGTCGCGATAGCTCACCAGCGGCGAGAGGGCGGCGTCGTTGCGATTGAGCTCGGGAGCGAGCGCGGCCGGGCGCGTGGCGAGCAGGCGCGGCAGATACATCGGACCACCCGCTTTCGGACCTGTCCCAGACAGGCCTTCGCCGCCGAAGGGCTGCACGCCGACCACGGCGCCGATCACGTTGCGGTTCACGTAGACGTTGCCGACGTGTGCACGCTCGGTCACGTAGGCGATGGTTTCGTCGATACGCGTGTGCACGCCGAACGTCAGGCCGTAGCCCGTGCCGTTGATCTGGTCGAGCAGCTTGTCGAGCTGGGCGCGCTTGAACCGGATCACGTGCAGCACCGGACCGAACACTTCGCGTTGCAGTGCCTTCAGATCCGTGAGCTCGATGAGCGTGGGCGGCACGAACGTGCCGTGTCGTGCGGCTTCGGGCAACGGCAACTGTTCGACCGGGAAGCCCTTGGCGCGCATCTGCTCGATATGACGGTTGATGCCGCCCTGCGCTTCGGCGTCGATCACGGGGCCGACATCGATGGAGAGGCGATCCGGGTTGCCGATCGCCAGTTCCTGCATGGCGCCCTTGAGCATGTGCAGCGTCTTGTCGGCGATATCGTCCTGCAGGCACAGCACGCGCAGCGCCGAGCAGCGCTGGCCGGCCGAATCGAAGGCCGACGCGAGCACGTCGTACACGACCTGTTCAGGCAAGGCCGACGAGTCGACGATCATGGCGTTTTGCCCGCCGGTCTCGGCGATCAGCGGGATAGGACGGCCGTTGGCGTCGAGCCGCTCGGCCAGCGTGCGCGCGATGATGCGTGCGACTTCGGTCGAGCCGGTAAACATGACGGCCTTGGTCCGGGCGTCGGCCACCAGTGCGGCGCCGACGGTCTCACCCGTGCCGGGCAGCAGTTGGAGCGCGCCGGCCGGCACGCCGGCGGCCTGCATCAGGCGCACGGCCTCGGCCGCGATGAGCGGCGTTTGCTCGGCAGGCTTGGCGATGACCGGGTTGCCGGCGGCCAGCGCCGCGGCGACCTGACCGACGAAAATCGCGAGCGGGAAGTTCCACGGGCTGATACACAGCACCGGGCCCAGCGGGCGGTGCGTGTCATTCGAGAAGCCCTGACGGATCTGCGCCGCGTAGTAACGCAGGAAGTCGACCGCTTCGCGCACTTCGGCCACGGCGTTCGGCAGCGACTTGCCGGCTTCGCGCACGCACAGTCCCATGAGCGTGGGCATATGGGCTTCGAGCAGGTCGGCCGAGCGCATCAGGCAGTCGGCGCGTTCCTCGACCGGCGTGGCCTGCCAGATCGGCGCGGCGGCCACGGCGTGGGCCAATGCGGCTTGCACGTCGTCCGAGGTCGCCTCGATCACCTGGCCGACGGTGTCGCGCAGATCGGCCGGGTTGCGTACCGGACGCGGGGTGCCGGTCGTGCGTTCGCCATCGGCGAGCATCGGGGCGGCGCGCCACGGCGTGCCGGCGCTCGCGAGCAGCGCCGACGACAGCGAGGCGAGACGATGTTCGTTGGACAGATCGAAGCCCGACGAATTGGCGCGCGAGGTACCGTAAAGATCGCGCGGCAGCGGAATCTTCGCGTGCGGCGCCCCCAGCGGTTGCACCTTCTCGGCTTCCGTCACCGGATCGGCGATCAGTTCGTCGACGCTGACGGTCTCGTCGGCAATGCGGTTCACGAACGACGTGTTGGCGCCGTTTTCCAGCAGACGGCGCACGAGGTAGGCGAGCAGCGTTTCATGCGTGCCGACCGGCGCATACACCCGGCACGGCCGCGCGAGCTTGCCCGACGCGATGGGGCCGACGACTTCCTCGTACAGCGGCTCGCCCATGCCGTGCAGGCACTGGAATTCGTACTGGCCGGGGTAGTAGTTGTTGCCCGCGAGGTGATAGATGGCGGAGAGCGTGTAGGCGTTGTGCGTGGCGAACTGCGGGTAGATCGCATCCGGCACGGCGAGCAGCTTCTTCGCGCAGGCGAGGTACGACACGTCCGTGTAGATCTTGCGCGTGTACACCGGATAGCCTTCCAGGCCGTCGACTTGTGCGCGCTTGATTTCCGTATCCCAATAGGCGCCTTTGACCAGGCGCACCATGATGCGATGCCGGCTGCGCCGGGCGAGATCGATAATGAAGTCGATCACGAACGGGCAGCGCTTCTGATACGCCTGCACCACGAAGCCGATGCCGTTCCAGCCGGCGAGTTCCGGGTCGAAGCAGAGCGCCTCGAGCAGGTCGAGCGAGATCTCGAGGCGGTCGGCCTCTTCGGCGTCGATGTTCAGGCCGATGTCATACGAGCGGGCCAGCTTGGCAAGCGACTGCACGCGCGGCAACAGTTCGGCAACGGTACGCTCGTGCTGGCTGCGCGAGTAGCGCGGGTGCAATGCCGAGAGCTTGATCGAGATGCCGGGGCCTTCGTAGATGCCGCGGCCCGCCGAGGCTTTCCCGATCGCATGGATTGCCTGCTCGTAGCTGGCGTAGTAGCGCTGGGCGTCTTCCTCGGTCGTCGCGGCCTCGCCGAGCATGTCGTACGAGTAGCGGAAGCCCTGGGCTTCGTACTTGCGGCTGTTGGCAAGCGCTTCGGAGATGGTTTCGCCCGTCACGAACTGCTCGCCCATCAGGCGCATGGCGATGTCCACGCCCTTGCGGATGAGCGGTTCGCCGCCGCGGCCGATCAGGCGAGTGAGCGCCTTCGTGAGGCCCGCTTCACTGGTCGTCGTCACGAGCTTGCCGGTGATCATCAGGCCCCAGGTGGCGGCATTGACGAACATCGAGGGCGAATTGCCCATGTGGGCGTGCCAGTCGCCCTTGCTGATCTTGTCGCGAATGAGGGCATCGCGCGTGGCCTTGTCGGGAATGCGCAGCAGCGCTTCGGCAAGACACATCAGCGCCACGCCTTCCTGGCTCGACAGCGAGAACTCGTGGATCAGGCCCTCCACGCCACCGCCCGTACTCTTGCCGCGCAGCGCGACGACCAGCTTGCGGGCGAGGTCGGAGGCTTGCGTGGCGGTCGACGGCGCCAGCTTGGCCTGGCCGACCAGCACTGGCACGCATTCCGGCTCGGGACGGCGATAGGCCGCCGTGATCGCGGCGCGCAGCACCGACTGCGGTTGCACGTTCTGGGCGAATTCGAGGAAGGGATGCGGCACGGCGTCGTCGCTGGCGTGGCCCTCGATCACCTCGGTACCGGATTGGGTTGCACCACTGAGTTCGGGCGGCAATGCGCCGCTCTCGATACGCTCGAGATAGGCGAAGATGGCCTGTTTGATGAGCCAGTGCGGGGTGCGCTCGATTTGCTGGGCGGCCGTCTTGAGCCGCGTGCGGAGGACGTCGTCGACCTTGACGCCAAGCGTGGTGTTTGCCATGGAAGGGTTACCTGATGACGCAAAAACGTGACACCCATAGCGGGTGAATGGCGGCATCGTAACCGGCTTTCCGAAGAGGTGCAACCAGAGTCAAAATTCGGGTTGCACCGAATGGGGGCGAGCGGGTTTGCGGGGGAGGCGGTGAAGCCCCGGGGGCGCCCCGGGGCCGAAGCGTCACTTCTGGTCGGTGCCGTACGTCTTGCCGAGATACTCGGCGATTAGCTTGACCTGATCTTCGGGAATCGGCGCGCCGTACACCTTCACCATCTTCGCGACTTCCGCGTGCCAGAAGGCGGCGGGCATTGGCGGCTGGGTGTTGACGTAGTCCACGGAGTGACACATGACACACCAGGCGTTGGCGGCCTGATGACCGGCAAGTGTGGAGGCCTTGAGCTGGGCGGTCTCCTGCGGCAGCTTGATCTCCAGGGCGTGCGCGGAAGACGCGCCGAGGGTGAGAAGGGCGCCGCTCAGCCCGGCCAGCAAGGCGGCGACGTTCGACAATTTGACTGCGTTCATGATCGTCCCCTGTCTCAAGCCGCGACTACGCGCACGGATTCCACGCCGTTGCGCAGATAGCCGGCCGGATTCCACAACGATTGCAGCGGTTGCGTCACCCCTGCACGATTCGTCGCCCGCACTTTCAGAACGTACTCGCCGGCCTGTGGCGGCGTGAAATTCGCCGTCCATTCGCGGAACGAGTATTTCGACAACTCCTGGCCCAGCTTCGCGGCGTGCCATGTCTGGCCGCCGTCGGTCGAGAACTGCACGTCGCGAATGCCTTCGCCGCCGTCGAATGCAATGCCTCGCACGCGCATGGCCTTGCCGGCGGCGACTTGCTGACCGTCGGCGTGACTGGTAATGAACGAACGCACGGTGAAGCGGCCGATCGGCTTCGTCTTCTCGGGTGCCTTGCCGGGTTCGACGCAATTGCAGTCGTTATCCGGGATGCGATAGGCCGTGGCCATCCAGAAACCGTCGAATACCTTGTCGATGACGTTGATGTCGGCCAGATGCTTGACCCAGTAAGTGCCGTAGTACCCGGGCACGACCAGTCGCACGGGGAAGCCGTTGAGCATCGGCAGGTCCTTGCCGTTCATGGCAAACGCGATCATCACCTCGCCGTCCATCGCGTGGTCGAGGTCGAGCGCCTTCACGAACTCCGGCGTGGCGGGCACGATCGGGCGATCCAGACCCTCGAAGGTGACCTGCTTCGCATTGGGCGACACCCCTGCGCGCTCGAGAATCCGCTTGAGTGGAATACCGCGCCAGCGGGCGTTGCCCATGGCGCCGTTGGCGATCTGCCCGCCCGCCACGCGCGGCTCGAAGAAGCCGCGGCTATTGCCCGAGCACTGATGCACGGCCACGATTTCCACGGGCTGGCCGAAGTCCTTCTTCAGCGAGGCGAGCGAGATGTCGAGCGGTTTGCTCACGCTGCCGCCCACGCGAATGCGGTGCTTTGCCGGATCGATGTCGGTCGGGATGCCCGCAAGGTGGTAGCGCACAAAGAATGCGTCGTTGGGCGTGATCAGCCCGTCGTTGAACACCTCGAAGGGCGTTTCCAGTTGCGGTGGCCGTGCCGTGAGCCGGATCAACGGACGCTTTTGCGGATACGCGACGAGTTCGCGCTCGCCGTTGGCGAACGGCAGCGTGACCATCGTCGGCGCGGTGGCTGCCGCAAATACGTCGAGCGCCCGCCCGGCCAGCGTGGCCCCGACGCTCAGTGCCCCGGCGCGGCGCAGAAAGCGACGGCGCGAGACTTCGGCCAGGGCCGACTCCGGCGGCGCTTCGGAAAACGCGTATTCGGGCGGGAGAATGGGAGATGCGGCGGATGCGGCGGTATGTGGCGCCGTGGGGGGGGCGCTCCGGTCGTGCGACTTCATCGGATGTCTCCTGTAGAACTTCTTTTTCGTGCAGATGACGTGAACCGTTCGTCGTGCGGCGTTCGACTTATGGTCGCATCGTCGGAGATTCTGGCGACGTTGTCAAATTTCCGGAACGCTGTATACCGATTTATATTTCGAGAGGATCCACTTCGAGGTGCCATCGCACCGGGGCCCGGAGGGTGCGCAGTTCGCTCATCCATCGCGTGAGAAAGCGCTGGAGCGCGCCCCGGTGCGGGCTCTCCACAACGAGTTGCGCACGCTCCGTGCCCGCGATCCGGACCATCGTCATCGGCACCGGATCCCACAGGGAGATGCGCGGGTCGTTCAGCGCCGGGGTGGCGGCGATCTCACGAGCTTGCCGAAGGAAAGCCATGGCGTCGTCGAGCTTGCGGGCCTCGGCGCGCAGCAGGGCCTGGTGCGTGAACGGCGGCAGCAGTGCGACGCGTCGCTCCTCGAGCTGCTGCGCGGCAAAGCCGGGGTAGTCGTGACGCATGAGCGCCGCGAACAACGGGTGCGACGCGTAGCGCGTCTGGATCAGCACGTCGCCGGGGCCGTCGGCCCGGGCGGCCCGGCCGGCGCGACCGGCCACCTGCATGAGTTGTGCGAAGAGTCGTTCGGCGGCCCGAAAGTCGTGCGAGAACAGTGCGCTGTCGGCGTTGACCACGCCCACGAGCGTGACATTGCGGAAGTCGTGTCCCTTGGCGACCATTTGCGTGCCGATGAGGATGTCGACCTCGCCGGCGTGGACCTGCGCGAAGAGCGCCTGAGCGCTGCCCTTGCGGCGCGTGCTGTCGGCGTCGATGCGGGCGAGCCGCGCGTCGGGGAAATGGGCCGTCAGCGCTTCCTCGATGCGTTGGGTGCCGCGACCGAGCGGCGCGAGATCGAGGTTGCCGCAGTCGGGGCAGGCGTGCGGGATGCGCGCTTCGGCGCCGCAATGATGACAACGCAGGCGGTGTTCCGGCTTGTGCAGCACCATGTGCGCGCTGCAACGGCGGCAGTCGCTGATCCAGCCGCAGGCATCGCAATTGAGCACGGGCGCGTACCCGCGTCGATTCAGGAACAGCAGGCTTTGCTCGCCCGCGTCGAGACGCGCCCGGAGGGCGGCGAGCAGCGGTTGCGACAACCCTTCGTGAACGGCGCGCTGGCGCTTGCGCTCGACTTCCATGTCGATGAGCGACACGCGCGGCAGCACGGCGTCCGGGGTGGCGCGCTCGGGCATGGCGAGTCGCACGTACCGGCCCTGATCGGCGCGTCGCCAGCTGTCGAGCGACGGCGTGGCCGAGCCGAGCACCACCGGAATGCGCAACCGGTTTGCCCGCCAGATGGCGAGGTCTCGCGCCGAATAGCGCAGGCCCTCCTGCTGCTTGTACGACGGATCGTGCTCTTCGTCGATCACGATCAGGCGCAGATGCGGCAGTGACGCCATAATCGCCAGCCGTGTGCCGAGCACCACGCGCGCTTCGCCGCGGTGCGCCGCAAGCCAATGCCGGGCGCGCTCGCCTTCGGCCAGCCCGCTGTGCAGGGTGACGAGCGTCTCGTTCGGGAACCGCGTGCGAAAGACGCCTTCGAGCTGCGGCGTCAGGTTGATCTCGGGTACGAGCACGAGCACCTGGGCCTCGGGCTCGCGCAGCGCTTCGGCGACGGCGCGCAGGTACACCTCGGTCTTGCCGCTGCCGGTCACCCCGTAAAGGAGGAACGGCGTGCACGCAGGCGCGTCGTCGGCGGGCGTCGTGTCCGGCTTCGCCTGCGTGGCGACGAGCGCCCCGTGAATGGCGGCCACGGCGTCGGCCTGGCCGGCCGTCAGGGTGCGGCCGGGGGCGGCACCAGGTGCAGCATCGGCCACGGGGTGTTCCGTGGCGCCCGAGACGCGCAACTCGTCCATCCCGTCCATGACGTCGCTGCATTCGTCCGCTTCGCGCACCGTTTCGTGAAACGGCACCGTTTCCACCACGACCCAGCCGGCGGCGGCCCACTGCTTGAGCACGTCGGCCGCTTTCGCGCAGAGGGCGCGCGCCTCGTCGGCGTCCAGCGTGCCGGCTTGCGCCAGTCCTTCGGCCAGGCGGCGCTGCGCGCGCAGCCGGGCGGGCACGTTTTCCATGAGCGCCGGCAGCGCACCGTCGGCCAAGCGATAGCGCTGCACGCCCCGCCGGGCGAGCAGGCGCGACCATCGCATCGGCGTACGAAGATGTCCGGGCACGGCGGGCAGCGCCACTTCCCCAATGCCGCGCTGGTAATAACGCGCGGCAAACTGCATCAGGTCGCGCCAGTCGTCGCCGAGCGCCGGCAATTCGTGCCATACCGATGTCACGTCGCGCAGCTTCGCGGACGGAACGTCGCTGCGCTGCGTCAATTCCCAGACGACACCCACCACCTGTCGTCGTCCGAACGGAACCTGGACCAGTTGACCGAGGGTCGCGGCCTGATCGAGACGATAGTCGAACAAGGTGGGAAGTGGCGTATCGAGGGCCACGCGGGCGATAGTGGGCACTCCGGTACGCGAGTCGGTGACCGGGCGCGATGCGTCGTCGAACGACGCGAAAGAGGGGGCGGACAGATCGTCGGCGCGGCTCAAACTTAAAGTGAATCCTGAGAAGTTTCGCTAAACCCCGGATTTGAGTCGGCTTTCCGGTAGGTGTGAAGCGCTTGTGGATAACTATGTTGAGAACTGTGGGGATTATTGCCCTTCAGCCTCGCCACACGGCCCTCGCGCCGCGCGGCGCTCTCACTTTGGGTCAAATAAAAAAGCTTTTTGATCAATAGCTTATGAACAGAGTAGACAGTACCTTACTTGGCACTCCCACTTGCGGCGGCGCAGCGAGAATTTGTGCATAAGTCTTCGGGACAACGCCGCAAATTGGAAGGGTTCTTCGATGACTTGGCCCTTGACATTGCGTGCTTCAAACGGCGGTTGGGTTTGCAGGGCGAAATGACTCGCAAACCCGCGCCGTCGCTGGCGCGGGTCACCGCTTACGCCATCTGGCGCAGCTTGCGGCTATAGCTGTGCACCTCGTCGACGAGCGCTGCGACGTGCTGGGGTTGCGTGAATTGGGAAATGCCATGTCCCAGATTGAAGACGTGACCGGGTGCATTGCCGTAGGCGTCGAGCAGGCGGCGGACCTCCATGCGGATGGCCTCGGGCGAGGCAAAAAGGGCCGTCGGATCAAAATTGCCTTGCAGTGCACAACGTTCGCCCACGCGGCGACGCGCCGCGGCGAGATCGACGGTCCAGTCCAGTCCGATCGCGTCCGGGCCGGTCTCTGCGATGGCCTCGAGCCATTGCCCGCCGCCTTTGGTAAAGACGATGTGTGGAATACGCGCGCCGTTCCACTCGCGGTGAACGCCGGCGAGCGCCTTTTGCATGTAGGCGAGCGAGAAGCGCTGGTAAAGGCCGTCGGCGAGGGCGCCGCCCCACGTGTCGAACACCATCACCGCCTGGGCGCCGGCTTCGATCTGTGCATTGAGATAGTCGCCGACGGCCTTCGCGTTTGTCTCGAGAATGTGCGTCATCAGGTCAGGACGCTCGTACATCATCGTCTTGACGGTGCGGAAGTCCGACGATCCGGCGCCTTCGACCATGTAGCACGCAAGCGTCCACGGGCTGCCGGAGAAGCCGATGAGCGGCACGCGGCCCTTCAGGGCGCGGCGGATTTCGCTCACCGCGTCGAAAACGTAGCGCAGGCTGTCGAGATCCGGCGCCTGAAGGCGGCGCACGTCGGCTTCGGTGCGCAGCGGATGCGCGAAGCGTGGCCCTTCGCCGGCTTCGAACGACAGGCCGAGGCCCATGGCGTCGGGAATCGTGAGAATGTCGGAGAACAGGATCGCGGCGTCGAGCGGGAAGCGCTCGAGCGGTTGCAGTGTGACCTCGGTGGCGTAGGCGGGATTCTTGGCGAGTGCCAGGAAGCTGCCGGCCTTGGCGCGGGTGGCGTTGTACTCGGGCAGGTACCGGCCCGCCTGGCGCATCAGCCAGATCGGCGTGTACTCGGTCGGCTGGCGCAGCAGGGCGCGCAGGAAAGTATCGTTTTGCAGAGCTTGGGACACGTCGCAGCGGTGGGTTGGATGGTTTGGGCAAGCGGCCATTTTACTCGGGTATCCCGCGCGCGGTCGCTTTGCGGGCCGTTATGCCGCAGATAAGACAGGAAGTCGCCGCGAGCGGGCGTGACGGTCGGGAAAAACGCGCAAGGCGCCACGCGACGGCGGGACCCCCGGGGGTTTTGCCACGCGTATGGCGGGAAGACAACGCGCAACCTGTCATGATGGTTGGCGGCTTCCGGGTGTGTGATTAGTATTGGGCGTCGCGCACCACGTCGCGCGCCACGTCGGACAGTGCGTCGGCACTTCGTCGATCACATCGCATAACAACAGGAGACAAACATGAATGTCATGAAGACGGCCGCCCGCGCGGTCCTTGTGGTGGCAACGGCACTTGCCGCATCCGCCACCTTCGCGCAATCCACCCCCGCGCCGGCCGTCCATTCCCGGCTCGACGACATCGTGAAGTCGGGCACGTTGCGCGCCTGCGCCACGGGCGATTACAAACCCTACTCGTATCGTCGCCCGGACGGCCAGTTCGAAGGCATCGACGTGGATCTGGTGGCGTCGCTTGCGAAGTCGCTGGGCGTGAAGCCGGAGATTGTGCCGACCACGTGGAAAGGCCTGATGGCGGACTTCACCGCCGGCAAGTGCGATATCGCGGTGGGCGGGATTTCGGTCACACTCGATCGCGCCGCGCGCGCCTACTACAGCCGGGTGGTCATGATCGACGGCAAGTCGCCGATCGTGCGCTGTGCCGATGTGTCGAAATACCAGACGCTCGCCGACCTGAACAAGCCGACCACGCGGGCCATTGCAAACCCCGGGGGCACGAACGAGCGCTTCGCGAGACAGTACCTGCCGAACGCCAACCTCACGATCTATCCGGACAACGTGACGATCTTCCAGCAGATCGCCGACGGCAAGGCCGATGTGATGGTCACCGACTCGTCCGAGACGCTCCTGCAGCACAAACTCAACCCGACGCTCTGCCCGGTGAATCCCGACAAGCCGCTGCAGTTCGGCGAGAAGGCGTATCTGCTGCCTCGCGGTGATGACATCTTCAAGCACTACGTCGACCAGTGGCTGAACCTCGCGCAGAAGACCGGCGAGTATCAGGCCGTCGTCGACAAGTGGCTGAAGTAAGCGCAACGGCCGTCGCCGTGGCGGCCGAACGTCCGGTGCAAGACGGTCTCGGCCGTCTTTTCGCCGGATGGCTCGCCGGCATGCTCGCCTGAACGCCGCGGTTTCAGGCGAGCCAGTCCCGCAGGCGCTTCGCGGCGTCGTGCATCACGAGCCGTGCCTGGGGCACGAACGGCTGCAACCGCGCGAAGCTGTGCGTGAGACCGGCGGCTGGCACGACCTCGGCCCGGGCGCCAGTGCGCGCCACGAACTCGGCGTACGACACCGCTTCGTCGTGCAGCGGGTCATACTCGGCCGCAATGACGAGCGTGCTCGGCAGCGGATGACGGGGCGCCTCGGCCATCAGGTTGACGCGGACGTCGTTCGCCGCCGGCTCGGCGTCGCCGAGGAACATCCGCCAATACCAGCGCATTTCGTCGCGCGTGAGCCCGACGCCGTCGGCCAGGCGTTCGTAGCTCGGCGTGTCGAAGCGATGCTGGACTACCGGGTAGATCAGTAATTGCGCGCCGACCGTGCCGGGATGCCGGTCGTTGAACCACGCCGCCGCCTGTGCCGCGAGATGTCCCCCGGCGCTGTCGCCGGCGACGGCCAGACGGTCCGTGCGCACCCCGAGACGCGCTCGCTGCTCCGCAGCCCATGCGAGCGCCTCGCGCGCATCGTCGACGGGCGTGGGGAACGGGTGCTCGGGTGCCAGGCGGTAATCCACGCTGAGCACGGCCACCTCGCCGTCCTGCGCAAGAAAGGCGGCAAGCGTGCCATGCGTATCGACATCACCCACGACCCAGCCACCGCCGTGGAAGTACACGACCAGCGGGACTTCGCCAGTCACCGGTCGATACAGCCTGGCGCGCAGATCGCGCCCGGGAAGGGGAATGACGAACGTCTCGCTGCGAAGCCCGGCCGGCAGCGGGCGCAGCGCCTCAGTGGCGACGGTGGCGAACCTGGCGCGCACCGCTTGCGGGCTCGGCGCGGCGGCGCTGGCGGGCTCGGGATACTTGCGCGCCATTTGGTCGTAATAGGCGAGTAGATCGGCGTCGATGGTCATGTCGGCAGGCGGATGCGTGGCGTTGGCGAAAAGGGATGCCGGGATGATCCGGCGCTGGCGGAACAGGCCGCTGAACGAAACAGAAAGCAGGTCGCCCGGTCAGCGCGCGTTCGTGCGCGTCGCGGCCGGTGAGTCGCCTCCACCGAGCATCGTCCAGCGCTGATGCTCGATCTTGACGCAGCGATCCATCACGACGTCGAGCCCCGCCGCCAGCGCGACGGCGGCGGCCTCGTCGTTTTCGATGCCCAACTGCATCCACAGACTGTTGGCGCCGATGGCGACCGCTTCGTCGGCGATTGGCGGAATGTCGCCGCTACGGCGAAAGCAGTCGACCATCTGAATGCGCAGGCCCTCGGCGCGCAAGGCGTCTGCCGCCTCGGTCAGACTGGCGTAGACCGTCTCGCCCAGAATCTTCTCGCCCGAGTCGGCGGCCTGCGGGTTGATCGGCACGATGCGATAGCCGTGCTGCTGCATGTAGCGCGACGTGGTGTAACTCGGCCGATCGGGCCGCGGCGACAGGCCCACGACGCCGATGACGCGATCGCGCGCCAGAATCTGCCCCAGTCGTTCAATGGTTTCCATGCGAATGCGGCCCCGGGGCCGAAGCGGTGGTTGGACGAATTCGGTTTTCGGTGTGCGTCGCCGGTGCCCCAAATGGGTGCGCCGGCGTATGGCGGAGGCGGCACCGGGCGTCCGGGCAGCCACTTTGCTGCCACGCACAAAGATTGAAGTTAGCACATTGACGCCCACGGTGTGCAACCCGGGCGCCGAACGTGTCGACGACGAGGCGGAGCGCCGGGCACCGAACCGGAAATGCTTAATTGAGCAAGTTGCTCAGGAATGCGAACCAATTCCCGGTCGAGATGTCAATCGTGAAACCCTTGTGGGACAAGGCAGACAGGTCATGTGGTCGCGTTGAAATGCGCCCGAGGTGTTACAACCTGAAACACTTTGTTACCCCTCCTGCCAAACGTTTCCCACACAATGCATCTCAACGCTGATGTGCTTATCCCCCGGTAACGCAGCAGCGCGACTGTATCGGCAAACGCGTCCCCCGGCGCAATTGCGAGGTAGTTCGATGCAGTGCTCCGAATCTGGTCTCCTCGCGCTAACCCCGTAGCGTGTGGTTTTGGCGGGCCCGTGTGTCCCGCCATTTTTTTTGCCTGCGCGGTCCTACATCTTTCCTCACCCTTCGTCCGACATGTCGCGCGATTTGATTCGCTCTCCGAGTCATGTCCGGAAATCGATTCACTCCTGCGTAATTCCCTGACGGGTTCCATCGGCAGACGTCCGGCCGACGCCAGAGCACCGTCGCATGAGCAAGTCATTCATCGTGTGGCCCTGAGCCACGGCTTTAGCCAGCCCAGGCCGGCGCGCGTTGCGCCCTGCGGCCGGTATTCGCATCCCACCCAACCCGCATAGCCGAGCTCGTCGAGCAAACGGAACAGGAATGGGTAATTCACTTCGCCCGTGTCGGGCTCGTGGCGCGCCGGTACGCCGGCGACCTGCACGTGGGCGATGTTCGCGATGGACTGGCGCAGCTTGACCGCCAGGTCGCCCTCGACGATCTGACAGTGATACACGTCGAACTGCACCTTGAGGTTGCTGGCGCCAACGGCCTGGCGAATGGCGTGTGCCTGATCCTGCCGCGTGAGGAAGTAACGCGGGAAATCGCGCGGGTTGATCGGTTCGATGAGGATCGTGACACCGTGCGCGGCGGCCTGACCGGTCGCGTATGCGAGGTTCTCGAGAAAGACGGCGTGGCACTGCTCGGGTGGTTGGGCCGGGTCGGGACATCCGGCCATCACGTGCAACTGGCGGCAGCCCAGTGCGTCGGCATAGTCGAGCGCGCGCTCGAGGCCGTCGCGAAACTGAGCTTCTCGTCCGGGCAGGGCCGCCAGACCGCGCTCGCCATTCGTCCAATCGCCGGCGGGGGTGTTGAAGAGCACCTGCGTCAATCCGGCGTCGTCGAGCCGCGCTCGTATCTCCTGCGCGGGATGGTCATAGGGGAACAGGAATTCGACGCCCCGGAAGCCGTCGCTCGCGGCCTCGCGAAAGCGGTCGAGGAACGGCACTTCCGGATAGAGCAGCGTCAGGTTCGCGGCAAATCGCGGCATGGAAATCTCCGTGGCCCGAAGCCGGGCGCTCAGGTGGACGTATGCCCGTCACGATATCACTCCCCGTCGACCTGAGCCGCCGCCACGCTGCGCAACTGAAAACGCCCGTCGTCATTGAAGAGCCACGTCTCCACGGCGCGCACGCGTCCGCTGCTGTCGACCAGCGCGCGGCTCGGTGCGGGCAGTGGGCTCGCACGACGCAGGCTTGCCACGGCAATACGCTCGGCCTCGCGGTCGCCATTGCTGCGATAGAGCAGCACGCTCGTGATGTTGCCGCCGCGATCCACCCAATACTCGAGCGACACGACCGAGCGCAGCATCGGCTGGGGATTGCCCGGGGTGATCTGCCGAGCATTGACCTCGCTCACGCGTTGCGCCGCCGCGACCTTGTACTGGTCCAGCGCCGTGAGCGGGGCAGGGCGGTGGAGCAGATCGAGGACGAGGGGCTTCCTCGGTTCGAAATCCGGATTGGCGCAGCCGGTGACCGTCAAGGCACAGGCTGCCACGGTAAGCCAGCCCGCCGCCCGCCAGCCTGGCAGGCGCGGGGAAAGTTGCGTATTCATCTGCCATCTCCCGCAACGTTCGCGACATTTCGTTCGTTATTCACGTCGTGCGCCTGCCTTCCCGTCGGGTGCCTCAATTCGCCTTGATGCCGTACGACCAGTTCGGCATCAAGGTATTGGACGGCAGGTTCTCGTCCTGCAACTTTCGCGCGGTTTCGATGCCGGCCACCGGCAGGCCGGTGGGATCGAGCAAACCGATCTGCACCAGTACGCTCGCCTGATCCCAGTAGATATGTTCGTGTTCGAGCTTGCCGCCCCGGAAGCGCACGATCGCCACGAGCGGGATCTCGACCCGGCGTCCCGTCGGCGCCACGCCCGGCAGCATCCAGTCGACCGGCGTCGTGTGGGTGAACGAGAACAGCAACTCGTCGACGAGCTGGGTCGCGCCGATGGTGCGCGAAATCGGAATCAGCCGGGTGTCGGGCGGATTGCTGTTGACGAAATGGTGACGGTAAAAATGCGCGAGCTGCTGATGGCCGACACCGCCCGTCATCGTGGGAATGTGATTGACGTACGGTTCGGCGACCATCGTTTTCATCAGCGGCTCGATCTCGCGGATGGCGAATTCGTATGCGCAATGCGTCTCCCACAGCGATGCGAAATCGAAGTGCGGACCGATCGCGCGACGCAGGGCGCCGATCGTGCGCTGATGCGCCAGCTGTGTCGCGGCGCGGTTGAAGTGATCGCCCGGGCGCGCGAATGCGTGATCGGCGTCGGGGTAGGTGTACAGCGTGACGTCGGGGCGGCCACCCAGCCGTGTCGCAAGCGTGTCCCGGACTTCGGCGGGAGCGTATTTGTCGAGCTCGGCGATATGCAGCACCAGCGGTGGGTGGTCGGTCGCGAGTTCGTCGACATGCTGCTCGAGCCCCACGCCGTAATAGCCCACGGCCACGTCAGCGCTCGTTCGCGTGACTGACAGCGCGGCAAGCTTGCCGCCAAGGCAGTAGCCGACGACGCCCACGCCGCCCACGCATTCGGGCAGCGCGCGCAAGGCGTCGACGCTCGCCCCTACGTCCTCCATGCCGAGATCGACGTCGAAGCTCTGGAACAGCGCGAATGCACGTTGCCAGTCGCCCGGCGTGTAGCCGAGTTCGATCCCGGGCTCGATGCGCCAGAACAGATCGGGGGCCAGAACGACGTAGCCCTCTTCGGCGTATCGGTCGGCAAGTTCGCGAATGTAAGCGTTCACGCCGAAGATCTCCTGACACAACACCAGCCCGGGACCCTTGCCCGCGCCTTCGGGAAGCGCCAGGTAGGCCTGGAAGGTCTTGCCGTCGCGCGACTTGATGCTGATGAAGCGTCCTGCCATGTCACTGTCTCCAGAAAATCCGGATCGGGCGACGTACCGCGCTATTTGCCATCTTAGGCGGCGCGAGGCTGGTGCGCAGCGCGGTTAACACGGAGTCGAAGCACGAAGCGCACCAAAAGGGCGGGGCGTGGTTCCGGCTACGGCGTGTACGTCGAACGAAGCGGGAGGTTAATAACGTCGAGAAGCGGTTGAGAAGCGGTTGAGAAGCCAACATCCGAATCGGCGCCGGATGCGTGGCACCGGTGGCCCGTGAGTGGCGGTATCCGACGATACCATGCATACTCGGAGCGCACGTTCCAGGCGTGACGCTGCGCGTCGCGCCGGACGCTTTCCGGACGCATTGGATGGAGTGACCATGATCACCGTGTATCACAACCCGCGCTGCTCGAAGTCGCGTGAAGCGCTGGCGCTCGTCGAAGGATCCCCGGCCGTGGGCGGCGGCGACCTGCAAATCATCGAATATCTGAAGACCCCGCCCACGGCGGCGGAGCTCAAGCGTCTGCACGCGCTGCTGGGCGTGCCCGTGCGAGAAATGATCCGCAGTAACGAGACCGAGTATTCGGAACTGGGACTGGACGATCCGGCATTGACCGACGATCAATTGCTCGCGGCCGTGGCGAAACATCCCAAGCTGTTGCAGCGTCCGATCGTGGTCAATGGCGACAAGGCCGTGATCGCGCGTCCGCCGGCGTTGGCGAACGGCGTGCTGTGACGCGCCGCCGGGCGCGTCGGGCCTGACTGCGCCGCGCCATGTCGAGGTGAACCTGCTTCGATGTGGCGGGCGCGTCGCGATGCACGGCACGCGCCCTGCCTTGTCGTCGGCGCTCAGCCGTGGGCTGCGCTGTCCTTGCCCGGGCCGGCTTCGGGCGACTCGGCATTGGCGGCCGCGGCCGTCGCCGCCTCGCCGGCCGAACCGAATACCGGTGCGTCGGCGTTGGCGGTGAGTCCTGCGCCACGCCAGCCGGGCAGCTCGGTGAGCGTTTTTTGCTGCTCGCGCAGTTCGGCGAGCATGTTGCAGAACAGGGCGCCTTGTTCGAGCGCGTCGTCGAGTGCAACGTGTGTGTGCGGCAGCGGGTCGAGCCAGACCTGCGGCAGGCGCGGCTTGATGCACTTGCGATACGGCATGCCGGTCATGGCGAACGCGAGCGTCTTGATGTCGAGCGCGGACCACGAGAACGGGCAACGACCGACGAAGCGCATCATGTACCAGAACATGAACGTGAAATCGAAACCTGCCGGGTACGCCACGAACACCGGTTTGCCCGGAAGCTTCTCGACCCACTTCACATAGGCCTTGAGGGCCCTGGCCGGGTCTTCCGGATCGACGCGGCAGGCGGCCCATGCGTCCGGCTCCGTTTTCCACCACTTCATCGTGAGCGGATGCCCCTTGGCGTCGGGCAGGCATTCCAGGTTGGCACTGAACGTGCCGATGAGCTCCTTATCGGCCGTGTAGGCCGCAGAAGCGAAACTCAGCATCGAATGCGGACCCGGGATGGGGCCGTCAGCCTCGACGTCGGTGCTGACGAAAATCTCCTCGTCGACAGGAATGATGCGCGATGGCGTGCGGGAGACGGCCTGACTCATACGGCACTCCGTGCGAGCACCGAGTCGGCGACATACGGGTTGGTCTGGCGTTCCTGCCCGAACGTGGACACCGGACCGTGACCCGGGATGAACGTGACGTCGTCGCCGAGCGGCCAGAGCTTATTGCGAATCGATGCGATCAGGTCCGCATGGTTGCCGCGGGGGAAGTCCGTGCGGCCGATGGAGCCCGCGAATAGCACGTCGCCCACGCTGGCCAGCCGCTCGTCCTTCGAGAAGAACACCACATGCCCGGGGGTATGGCCGGGGCAGTGGAACACCTCGAGCGTGACATTGCCGAAGCTCACGGTGTCGCCGTCGCCCAGCCAGCGGTCCGGCGAGAACGGTTCCGGCTCGGGGAAGCCGAAACGCGCGCTCTGCGCCTGGAGCTGGTCGATCCAGAAGGCGTCGTCCGGGTGCGGACCTTCGATCGGCACGTGGTACTTTGCCGCCAGCGCTCCTGCGCCACCGCAGTGGTCCAGATGGCCGTGCGTGAGGAAGATCTTCTCAAGCGTGACTCCCTGACGTTCGATCTCGCCCGCAATCCGGTCGATGTCGCCGCCGGGGTCGACCACGGCGGCCCGTCGGGTCGCATCGCATACGAGCAAGGTGCAGTTTTGCTGGAAAGGCGTGACAGGAATCAGGGTGACGTTCATGAGGTATCGGGGACGCGGTTTTTCACTATTGTAAATCGGGCCGGGCGGCGCCCGCCGGGGCGACGGCGCGGTGGGCCGGGTTGGCGCTTCGGTGAAATCGCCGGCTGTCTTCCATGCCGCGATCATTGGAGGCGGTCCCCCAAATCGCCGTAACGCTTTGTAACCAAGTATTTGCGCGTAAGTGAACGCTCGCTGATAGGTTGACGAGGGGGGCGTGTTAAACTCACGGGCTATGCGAACACGCGACATGCTCACACGGTTCGCGGTCTGCTGCGCCCTCGCCCTGACGTTGACAGCCTGCACAACGCCGCTCGAACCCACCAGCCAGACGGCTGCCGCCACCTCGGCGACAGGCGCGCGCGCCCGTGCGCGCGAAGCCAACGCACCGGTCGGCTCGAGCTTCGATCTCCATTGGCCCGGCCGGTCTTACCGCAACGAGGGGCTCACTCCAGGCGACCCCGACGCACCGGAACGCGACGGCGAAGCGCGCTTGCGCGCCGATGCCGGTACGTTCTTTCAGACCGGCATGGCTTCCTGGTATGGCAAGAAGTTTCACGGCAGGCGCACCGCCACCGGCGAAGCGTTCGATATGAACGACGCGACCGCAGCACACCCGACCCTGCCGCTCGGGAGTTTTGCGCTGGTGCGAAACACCGCCAACGACAAAACCGTGGTCGTGAAGATCAACGACCGTGGCCCTTATGCGCGCAATCGAATCATCGACCTCTCGTACGCCGCCGCCAAACAGCTCGGCTTCGTGCGTGCCGGCCACGCCAAGGTGGAGATTCGCCGCCTGTCACGCAGCGAAGTCGCCGCCCTCGGTCTCGACGACGCCAACAACGACGCTCGCTGAGCTTCGGCGGGCGTCTCAGTGCCCCGAACACGCGGGGCACGCCGGCATCCACCGGTTCTATTCCGAATTTCGTCTCGGACGACGCTCGAAAAGCGGGACGCTGATCGACCATTTGTTGTGCAAATCAACGCAATCGCCGTCTATTCCTCCCGCATTATTTCGATTTTTACCGAATCTCATTGGCTGAACGCGTCGCACAAACGTGCGCGTGCGGAACAACTCGCGACCAAATGCGCTAATTTTTTTCCGATTGCGGCATCAATGTGCCGCGAATCCGGCGTGATTCGATGCGCCACGGGCCTTTCCGAAGGTTGCGTCGGCAACCGTTGTTCGCTTCGGGGGATGTGGGTAGACTGTGCCCCACGCGCAGGTGCACGCTTTGTGTGCATCCGGACGATGCCCGCCGAGACCCGGGCACGGCGCACCTATCAAAAAGCATTCCTGGAGGAGTTTCAATGTCGACGATGGGCAAATTCGCCAAGCGCACCCTGTTGTGCACGGTGGCCGCAACGTTGTTGGGGGCGACGGGCGCGGCATTCGCGCAAACGAAGTCGGTGGCCGTGCTGGCCATCGTGGAGCACCCGGCGCTCGACGCCATTCGTGATGGCGCACGTGACGAACTCAAGGCAGAAGGTTATGAGGTCGGCAAGAACCTGAAGTGGGAATATCAAAGCGCACAGGGCAACGTCGGTACGGCCGCCCAGATCGCGCGCAAGTTCGTGGGCGACAAGCCGGACGCGATCATCGGTATCGCCACGCCGACGGCACAGGCCGTGGCCGCCGCGACGAAGACGGTGCCGCTCGTCTACTCGGGCGTGACCGATCCTGTCGCCGCGCAACTGGTCAAGAGCTGGGAGCCGTCGGGCACCAACGTGACCGGTGTGTCGGACCGTTTGCCGCTCGACAAGCAGGTGGCCCTGATCCAGCGCGTCGTGCCGAACGCCAAGCGCGTGGGCATGGTGTACAACCCGGGTGAAGCCAACTCGGTGGTCGTCGTCAACGAGCTCAAGAAACTGCTGCCCGCCAAGGGCATGACGCTGGTCGAAGCGGCCGCGCCGCGTACGGTCGACATCAGCTCGGCGGCGAGCAGCCTGGCCGGCAAGGTCGACGTGATTTACACGAACACCGACAACAATGTGGTGTCGGCGTACGAATCGCTGGTGAAGGTGGCCAATGACCGCAAGATCCCGCTGGTCGCGTCGGACACCGACAGCGTGAAGCGCGGCGCCATTGCAGCACTGGGCATCAACTACTACGATCTCGGCCGCCAGACGGGCAAGGTCGTCGTTCGTATCCTGAAGGGCGAGAAGCCGGGCGCGATCGCCTCGCAAACGAGCTCGAATCTGGAACTGTTCGTGAATCCGGGCGCTGCCGAGAAGCAGGGTGTGAAGCTCTCGGCCGACCTGGTGAAGGAAGCGAAGGAAGTCATCAAATAAGCAAGCGCGCGTAACACCGGCGACGCGGGCGATGCCCGTGGCGCCGGGATGCGACAGGGCGGCGCCAGGACACGATCTGTCCCCGCCGCTCTTTTCCTATCGAATGGGCGAGACGGCTTCCCCCGAAACGCGGTCGCACAACGACCGGCTTTGACCTGAACTGCCGAGACCCGGCATGGACCGTCTTGCGCAGTGGAATTACGAACATGTCCCTTTTTTCTATGATGGGCGCACTGGAGATCGGCCTGATCTTCAGCCTGGTGGCGCTCGGGGTGCTGATTTCCTTTCGCATCCTCAATTTCCCCGATCTGACGGTTGACGGCAGCTTCGCGCTTGGCGGCGCGGCGGCGGCGACGCTCATCGCCGGTGGCATGAACCCGTTTGCGGCCACCCTGGCGGCCATGGCGGCGGGCGCGGTGGCCGGCTTCATTACCGGGTGGTTGAACGTGCGCCTGAAGATCATGGATCTGCTCGCCAGTATCCTGATGATGATCGCGCTGTACTCCATCAATCTGCGGGTGATGGGCGCGCCGAACGTGCCGCTGATCACGTCGCCGACGGTCTTCACGCTGCTGTTGCCCGACAGTGTGACGAGTTGGCTGCCCGACTACGTAGGCCGTCCGCTGCTGCTGTTCGTCGTGGTGGCCGTGGTGAAGTTCGGTCTCGACTACTTCTTTTCGTCGCAGCAGGGCCTCGCCATGCGCTCCACCGGTGCCAATCCGCGCATGGCGCGGGCTCAGGGCGTGAACACCGGGCATGAGATTCTGGCCGGCATGGCGCTCTCGAACGCGCTGGTGGCGCTCGCCGGCGCGCTGTTTGCGCAGTCGCAGGGCGGCGCGGACATCTCGATGGGCATCGGTACCATCGTGATCGGTCTGGCGGCGGTGATCATCGGCGAGACGATCCTGCCGGCGCGCCGGCTCATTCTCACGACGCTTGCCGTGGTGGTGGGTGCGGTGCTGTACCGCTTCTTCATCGCACTGGCATTGAACAGCGATTTCATCGGTCTGAAGGCGCAGGACCTGAACTTGGTGACGGCATTGCTCGTTGCGGTGGCGCTGGTGCTGCCGGCAACGCGTCGCAAGCTGTTCGCGCGCAAGAACGGAGGTGCCTGACAATGTTGAGCGCAAAAGACCTCAAGATCACTTTCAATCCGGGCACGCCGATCGAGAATCGCGCGCTGCGCGGCATGTCGCTGGAGATCCCGACGGGGCAGTTCGTGACCGTCATCGGCTCCAATGGTGCGGGCAAGTCGACGTTTCTGAACGCGATCAGCGGCGATCTCTCGGTGGATTCGGGCACGATCTCGATCGATGGCAACGACGTCACCCGAAAGACGGCATGGCAACGTGCGAGCCAGGTGGCGCGTGTATTCCAGGACCCGATGGCCGGCACTTGCGAGGCGCTGACCATCGAGGAAAACATGGCGTTGGCGGTCAAGCGCGGCGAGCGTCGGGGTTTCGGCTTTGCGCTGAACCGCGATCTGCGCGAACGCTTCCGGGAAAAACTGAGCCTGCTGAACCTCGGGCTGGAGAACCGGCTCTCGGACCGCATCGGCCTGCTCTCCGGCGGACAGCGCCAGGCGGTCAGTTTGCTGATGGCGTCGTTGCAGCCGTCGCGCATTCTACTGCTCGACGAGCATACGGCGGCCCTCGACCCGAAAACGGCGTCATTCGTGCTGGAGCTCACGGCGCGCATCGTGCAGGAGAGCAAGCTGACCGCCATGATGGTCACGCACAGCATGCGCCAGGCGCTCGATTACGGCGAGCGCACGGTGATGCTGCACCAGGGCAAGGTCGTCCTCGATGTCTCCGGGGACGAACGCAAGGGGCTGGATGTGCCTGACCTGCTGCAGATGTTCGAGCGCACGCGCGGTGAGCAACTCGATGACGACGCATTGCTTTTGAGCTGATCGCTCGAATGCCCATGAAAAAGCCCGCTTCGGCGGGCTTTTTCTTGCGTCGATGCACGGGAAAACCACGCCGTGGGCATCGGACACTTCCGATTTTCGAACGCCGCGGCGTTTCCTCTCGGTACCGTGCAACGCCCGCGGCACGTGGCTGCATGCCGCGCGCGGCGTCAGTCGTGCTTCAGCGCGAGGGCGCGTTCGTAGAGGGCGTTCTTCGGCGCGCCGGTGATCGCCGCGGCAAGTCTGGCGGCGCTCTTCGTCGGCAGCTCGGCAACGAGCAGGGCGAGCACACGTTCGGCTTCAGCGTCCACGCCGTCGCCGCCCGCGCTTGCGGCCGCGCCCGATACCGCGAGTACGAACTCGCCACGCTGACGGTTCGCGTCGGCCTTCAGCCACGCCACGCCGTCCGCCAGTGCGCACTCGTGAATGTCTTCGAAGCGCTTGGTGAGCTCGCGGCCGATCAGCAGGCGACGCTCGCCCGGCAGTCCGTCCGCCAACGCGGCGACCGTCTCCACGATGCGATGTGGCGCTTCGTAGAACACATGGGCCGAAGTCGAGCCCGCGAGCGCCGAGATGGCCTGCGCGCGCTGCTGTGCCTTTGACGGCAGAAAGCCCACGAACGTGAATGTATCGACCCACGCGCCCGCGGCCGAGAGCAGCGTGATGACCGCGCTCGCGCCCGGCACCGGCACCACACCCAGACCCGCCGCCCGCACCGCATCGACCAGTCGCGCGCCCGGATCGGAGACGCCGGGCGTGCCGGCATCGGAGATGTAGGCAATGCGCTCGCCTTCGCGCAAGCGCGCCACCAGACGCGTCGCCGCTTCGTTCTCGTTGTGCTGATGGGCCGCAATCAACGGCTTGTCGATGCCGTAACGCTGGAGCAACTGCGCGCTGTTGCGCGTATCTTCGCAGGCAATGGCATCGACCATGCCGAGGATGTGAAGCGCGCGCACGGTGATGTCGGCCAGGTTGCCCAGCGGCGTGGCCACCACGTACAGCGTGCCTGTCGGGTAATGCTGGCCTTCGGCCAGCGCCATCAGGCGTTCATCCATGGCATTGATCTCCGGTCGGCGGCGTAGTCGAGCGGCGCGCGCGGGCTCGGGGGAGACCGGCGCGGCCGGTAACGGTAAACATCGGAACAACCATGTCGAATCAGCGAGGAGAGTCGTTTGAAGGCCGTGCACAGGCGATGCTCGAGCGTCGCGGCTGGCGGCTGCTGGCGCGCAACTATCACTGCCGTGGCGGCGAAATCGACCTCATTATGCGGGATCGGGAGGGCGTGCTGGTATTTGTCGAGGTCCGCGCCCGCTCGCGCAGCGACTTCGGCGGGGCGGCGGCGAGCATCACGCGGACCAAGCGGCGTCGGCTCGCGCTTGCCGCGCGCCATTACCTGCTGCGGCGTCCGGCGGCGTGCTGCCGGTTTGACGTCGTGACCTTCGACGGGTGTCCGCCGGTGGCGCGATGGCTTCGCGACGCCTTTCGGGCGGACGACCTCTGACGGAACCCGCCTGCCCCGGCCCTGTTACACTTGCGGCAGTGCCGTTTTCAGGACTGACGGCCTCGGAACGCCGGCCGGCGCGGCCGACGACCCCTCGGGGCAACCGCGCGGCGCCGGCGGCATTTGCGATACCCTGGCAAACGACCATGTCGATCGAACGAATTCAGCAACACTTCACGGATAGCGTCGCGACCAAACTGGCAGCGCGCGATGCGCTGGCCGACCCCATCGCCGCCGCAGCGGACCTCATGGTCGAGGCGCTGTCCAACGGCAACAAGATTCTTGCGTGCGGCAACGGCGGCTCTGCGGCCGACTGCCAGCACTTCGCAGCCGAACTCGTCGGCCGCTTCGAGCGTGAGCGGCCCGAACTGCCGGCCATCGCGCTGACGACCGATTCGTCGATCCTGACCGCCGTCGGCAACGACTACAACTTCGACGTCATCTTCTCGAAGCAGGTGCGCGCGCTCGGACACGAGGGCGACGTGCTGCTCGCGATCACCACGTCGGGCAATTCCGGCAACGTGCTCGCCGCCATCGAGGCGGCGCATCAGCGCGGCATGCATGTGATTGCGCTCACCGGCAAGGGCGGCGGCAAAGTCAGCGACGCGTTGGGTGAACTCGACGTGCACATCTGCGTGCCAGCCGATCGCACCGCGCGAATTCAGGAAGTTCATCTGTTGACCATCCACTGCCTTTGCGACCTGATCGACTCGGCGCTGCTCGGCGACGAGTGAACCTATTGTCGCCACGAGGCGTCAAGATCATGACGGGCACCGGGTCGCGGGGGCGGGCGGTGCCGGCTGGGCGCGGCGGGGGCCGCCCCGTTCGACCATCCAACAAGGAGAATGCCCGATGAGTTTCCAACGCGCGGTCAAGCCGCTTGCCGCGGCAGCGTTGATTGCCGCAACCCTGGCCGGTTGTGCCCCCATCATTCTCGGCGGTGCGGCCACTGGCGCCCTCGTGGCGACCGACCGTCGTTCGGTCGGGGCGCAGACCGAGGACCGGGAAATCCAGGTCAAGTCCGAAGCCAATATCGCCAACAACCTGCCCGATGCCGCGCATGTGAACGTGACGGTGTTCAACCGCCGTGTGCTCCTGACCGGCGAAGTGCCGAACGACGCCAGCAAGCAGCGCGCCGTCGAGATCGTCAAGCAGATCAGCAACGTGCGCGGCATTGTCGACGAACTCGCCCTCGGACCGGCCAGCTCGTTCGGTTCGCGCTCGAATGACGCGTGGATCACCAGCAAGGTCAAGGCCAACCTGATCAACACGAAGGAAATCTCCGCCAACGTGTTCAAGGTGGTCACCGAGCGCGGCGACGTCTACCTCATGGGCCTGGTGTCCGAAGAGGAGGGCCGCATCGCCGCGAACGTGGCCAGCCGTATCGATGGCGTGCAGAAGGTCGTCAAGCTGTATGAGTACGTGAAACCGGAAGAAGCGCAGCGTCTGTCGACCGAGGCCGAGAAGAACCCGGCACCGGTGCAGGAGGGGGACGCGGGCGCCACGGTGACCACCACGCCCATCGGCAACGATACGGTGACGGCCAAACCCCTGTCCTCGCCGGCGCCGATCAGCGACGCGCCGGTCAAGCCCGGGCCGTCGAACAAGACCGGCAACTGACGCACGCGGATCCGGAACGCTGGCGAGTCGCAACGCATCGCGACTCGCCGCTTTCAGTCATCGACTTCGGACCGAACGCTTCAGATCGCCTTCAGCCGCATTCAAGCGCTCTCAACCGGTTCCCGCGGGCCCCACCCAACCCAACCCCAACCGTTTCGGACGACACGCGTGCCCACACCCGCCGCTTACCGTCGCGTCGGTTCCACCGATGCCGAATCGCCCCACCGCCATCGTTCCCGCGATCCGCGCACGGCGCGTATGATCGCGGCGGCGCTCGTCCTGGGGGCTGCCTTAGGGACTGCCTTAGGGGGCACGGCCAAGCTCGCGCACGGCGCACCGACAGCCGGGGTACGCGCGGCGTCGCCCGTGTATGTGGCGCCGGAAGCGGCAACGTCGGCCGCCGATCGGCCGGACTGGCAGGCGCGCGATTGGGCGATGGCGTGCATGAGTTGTCATAACGCGTCGGCCCCGATCAGCGCGGGCAAGAGAGTGCTTCCCGCACTGGAAGGCCGGCCGGCGGCCGAGCTCATGGCCACCTTGCAAGCCATGCGCGACGCCCGGCGCGGCGCCACGCTGATGCCGCAGCTCCTCAAGGGCTACCGCGACGACGAGTTGCAGCGCATCGCCGCTTACTTCGCCGCCCAGCCCGCGCCGTCCGCCGCCGACAAATCGTCGGCGAAAGCGTCCCCGGCAAACCCCGCACGTACCGTGCGATAGGTCAGACATGATGCGTCGTCGCGATTTTCTCTTCGGTATGAGTGCATTGGCCGCGTGCGTCGGCGCGACGCCCGCGTGGGCCGCGCCGCTCTGGCCGACGCCGGTCAGGGCGCGCGCGCGCGTCGTCGTGATCGGCGGGGGCTTTGGCGGCGCCACGGCGGCCAAGGCGTTGCGCGTGCTCTCGGGCAATACGATCGACGTCACGCTCGTCGAACCGAATGAGGCGTTCGTCTCCTCGCCGCTTTCGAATCTCGTCGTGGGCGGCAATTTGCGCGTGAGCGACCTCACGGTGCCGTACGACAGGCTCGTCACGCGCCACGGCGTCGTATGGCGTCGCACGCGAGCCAACGGCATCGACGCCGCGAAGAAGCAGGTGCAACTCGCGGACGGCGCGCGCCTGTCGTACGACAAGCTGATCGTGGCGCCCGGTGTGTCGTTGCGCCGCGAGGCCATTGCGGGCCTGTCCGATCCGGCGCTGCGCGATGCGCTGCCGGTCGGCTGGACGGACGCGCGCGAAAGCGCGCTGCTGCACGCCCGTCTGAAGGCGATGCCCGACGGCGGCGTGTTCGCCATCACCATTCCCGAAGCGCCGTTCCG
This sequence comes from Pandoraea pnomenusa, assembly GCF_000767615.3. Taxonomy (NCBI): domain Bacteria; kingdom Pseudomonadati; phylum Pseudomonadota; class Betaproteobacteria; order Burkholderiales; family Burkholderiaceae; genus Pandoraea; species Pandoraea pnomenusa. The sequence continues at coordinate 204,553 of NZ_CP009553.3, forward strand.
CTGCCCGCCCGCGCCGTACGAACGCGCCTGCCAGGCGGCCGCGTGGATCCGACAACACAAACCGCGCGCGAAAGTGCTCGTGTTCGACGCCAACGATCAGGTACTCGCCGAAGCCGAACAGTTTCACGACGTCTGGCGCACGCAATTTTCCGGGGTCGTCGAGTACCACCCGCAATTCAATTGCACCGAAGTGGCCGCCGACGGCACGAAGCATCTGGCGCGTTTCGAGCTGGGCGAGGAAGTCCGCGCCGATGTGCTCAACGTCATCCCGCCGATGCGCGCGGGCGACATCGCGGTGCAAAGCGGACTCGCCACGGCCAACGGACGCTGGTGCGACGTCGATTTCCTGACCTTCGCGTCGGCGGCGCAGCCCGATATCCACATCCTCGGCGACGCCATCCAGATCGCGCCGCAAATGCCGAAGTCCGGTCACATGGCGAACCAGCACGGCAAGGTGTGCGCCGCCGCCATCGTTGCCACGCTCGCCGGGCGAGCGGTCAACCCCGAGCCCCTGTACAGCAACACCTGTTACACGTTCGTTTCGGCCACCGAGGCGATGCACGTCGCCAGCGTGCACCGGTACGACACCGCGCAACGCACCATGCTGCCGGTTCCCGGCACGGGCGGCGCGTCACCACGCGCCTCGCGAGACGAGTTTGCCCTGGGACTCGCGTGGGCGCAGGGCATCTGGGCCGACATGCTGGCCTGATGCGGATGACGGCGGGACGCGCGCCCGCCGCGACCACGTTTGGAGGCCGCTCTCTAAGCGGGGGAACGTACGCGCCGCCACAGGGTGCCCCTCAGGTGTTGCTCGGGTGCCGCATTCCTCCAGGTTTCCCTCGTTGACGGGGCCTGCGGCCTCTCGGTTACACTGGCCCAACGAAAAAAATCAGCGTTTGGGGGGCATAGGGATGGCGTATCGCCAGGGAGGGTCCCGTCTTGCGTCACGCGTCGTGCGTGGGGACTCGGTGAAGTCGGTTCGCAACCGCAAAGTCGTTCAGATCGTCGCCGTCACGTTTTGCACCCTCAGCCTGCTCGGCACGCAACAGGCGTGGGCAGATGCCAGTCCGGTGCGCGGCGACCCGATGCAAAGCATTCCGAAGATCGAGGTGCCCAAGGCGCCGGCGCCCACCATTCGGATTCAGCCACCGACTCAGGAAGATGCGCTCAAGGCGCTCCTCGCCCGCAAGATCACCCCGAAGCGTTTCGGCATCGAAGGCGTGAAATCACTGCCTTTCGATCAGGTCGCGGGACTTTTTGCCCCGATGGCGGGCAAGGAAGTGACCATCGGCGATCTGGTCGAGAAGGCCAACGAAGTCACGAAGCTGTATCAGGACGCGGGGTATCTCCTGTCCTTTGCCTTCGTGCCCGCCCAGGACTTCAACGACGGTTTCGTGCGCGTGACGGTCGTCGAGGGCTACATCGCCAGCACCAGGATCACCGGCAAGCCGGGACCGTCGGAGCAGCGGCTGCGCGATATCGCCGCACACATCGAGGCGGAGCGGCCGCTCAAGCGCGCCACCTTCGAGCGCTATCTGAACCTGCTCACGCTCGTGCCCGGCATGAAGATCAAGGCCGATGTGCAGCCGCCGACGCAAACCGACGGTGCGACGGAGCTTTCGCTGGACGTTTCGCGCCAGCCGGTCGCGCTCGGCACGTCGCTCTCGTATAACAATCCGGGCATTCGCGGTGTGTTCACCGTGACGAGCAATGCCCTCACGCCGCTGGGCGAGCAGATCCAGCTAACGGCCATCGCGCCGAAGGGGCACAACGACGAAGAGTTCTACGCGGCGTCGTACATCCAGCCGCTGGGCTCGAACGGCCTTCAGGCGCGCCTCGACGCATCGCACTATCGCGGTCAGCCGGACGATCAGGCGCTCGCCGGCCTCACGCGACATCTCGACACGAAGCGCATCGCCGTGGGCGTGTCGTACCCCATCCTGCTCAACAACCAGCGCAGTCTCACGGTGAGCGGCGGCATGTACGGGGTGAATTCGCGCGACCGCTACGAAGTGCCGAACTCGCCCAACTACATCAATTCGCAGACGAACGTGCGCGCCGGGCAGGTACAGCTCGCCTACAACGAAGTCACCGACAAGCAGACCCGCAGCGCCACGCTCGGCGTGTTCAAGGGCTTCAACGGCATGGGGGCGAGTCAGGCTTACACGACGCAGCCGGCCGGGGTCGCCCAGATCCTCGGACCGTACGACCTCGGCTTCTGGCGCTTTACGCTCGATGGCAAGCAAGGGGTGGTGCTGCCGTGGGATTTCGGGGTGATCGTGTCCGCCGGGGCGCAGTACAGCGGCAATACGCTGCCGACGTCCGAACAGGCGACCTTCGGCGGCCAGCGTTTCGGCCTCGGTTACCCGGCCGGCGAAATTGCCGGAGATAAGGGCTGGGGTGCGTCGATTGAACTCAACCGGATGTTCCGCACCGACTTCCGTTATCTGAAGACGATTCAGCCGTACCTGATTCTCGACACGGCGCGCGTCTACGTGAACTACGGCCAACTGTTCCACAACCAGCTTGCCTCGGTGGGGCTGGGCGTTCGCATCTCCGACAGCAAGTACTACTCGCTCGATCTCTCGATCGCCAAGCCGATGGCGGACGCGCCCACCAACTCGCCGAATCGTCCGCTGCGCTTCAACGCGAACTGGTCATATCAGTTCGAGTAAGGTCGCCGGTCATCTCGGGGGGCGCATCGGTCGTCCCCCCACTATTTTTCTTATCAGGTTTTTCCCTGATGCCACAGCGCTTCATGCCCTCACGCCTGCCGGCAGCTGGCTGCACAAAGGCGACGCCGCGCTTCGCGCACTGGCATGACACGCGGCGCGCTATATCCAACCGTATACACGGATTGCGTGCGAGCAAACACCGAAATGACATCGGCCGCCGCGATACGTCGGCGTCCGATATGTTGCAGTGCAGCTTGCACACTTCGCCCGTTATTTTGATTATCCGTATATGCGTATGTAGGCATATACGGCATCTCTTGTGCCTTCACACGAACTCAAAGACTGACCGTCATGGAAGAACTCGATCGCGTATTCGAAAAGGTGTCGCATTACTTCAGCCTGCTCTCCGAGCCCACCCGGCTGCGGATCCTGCACGCGCTGTGTGGTGGCGAGCGCTCGGTCAACGAGGTGGTGACGGAAGTGGGTTCGTCGCAAACGAATGTGTCGCGACACCTGGGCGCGATGTACCAGGCGGGTGTGCTGGCGCGTCGACGCGACGGGAACCAGGTGTATTACGCGATCGCGGATACCGGGGTGGTCGAGATCTGTCGCGCCGTGTGCATACAGGTCGCCGGCCGAATCGAGGAGGAGGCGCTGCCGGAGCGTGCCGTCGATGGCTTCATGCCGCGCGGGAGCTGATGCCCGCCGGCGCGCGTGCCGCAGACCGAAGTGAAACCGTAACGCAGCAACCTGGCAGGACCGTGCGGCAAAAAGACCGCCAGCGACAACCAAAACACAAGCGGTAAGCCGCCAGCCTCCTTGCGACGCTGGCGGACGCCACGAAACGCGAGGAGACAGGGTGAGCGACAACGCATCGCGAGCCGGCCGTTTGCGCCGGGCTCCGGAGAATTTCATCGACGGCACATTGGCCGGCGACATTGCGCGCGAGGGACTCAATCCCACGCGTCGCAGCTTCCTGCAACGCAGCTTCCTGGCCGCCGGCGCCGCGCTCGCCGGTGGCAGTGCCTTCGCGGCGGACGCCCCGAACGCCGTGGGCGCCGGTGACCCGATGATCCTCGAGCCGCGCCCGTGGGCGACCTCGCTTGGCCAGCCTGTCGCGGCGCGTCCCTACGGCATGCCGTCGAAGTACGAGGCCAATCTGCAGCGCCGTCAGTCCCCCGGGCTCACGCAAACCGCACAGGCTTCCGTTGCCTTCACGCCGCTGCAAGGGCTGTTTGGCATCATCACGCCCAGCGGCCTGCACTTCGAGCGCCATCACCAGGGCTGGCAGGAGATCGACCCGACGCAACACCGCCTGATGGTGCATGGCCTCGTGCGCGAGTCGAAGGTCTACACGATGGACGACATCATGCGGTTGCCCTCCGTGTCGCGCATGCACTTCATCGAGTGCGGCGCGAACACCGGCATGGAGTGGGGCAACGCGGCCGTGCCCACGGTGCAATACACGCACGGCATGCTGTCGTGCTGCGAATTCACGGGGGTGCCGCTCTCGGTACTGCTCGACGACGTGGGCGCCGACACCCGGCGCGGCCAGTACGTGCTTGCCGAAGGCGGCGACGGCTCGGGCATGACCCGCACGATCTCGATGGAGGCGGCGCTCTCCGACGTGCTCGTCGCGTGGGGCATGAACGGCGAAATGCTGCGCCCCGAGAATGGCTATCCGCTGCGTCTGGTCGTGCCCGGCGTACAGGGCGTGTCGTGGGTGAAGTGGCTGCGCCGCATCAAGGTCGGCGATGCGCCGTGGAATACCAAGGATGAAACGAGTCACTACGTCGACCTGATGCCGGACGGCCAGCATCGCCAATACACGTCGATCCAGGAGTGCAAGTCGGTCATCACGTCGCCATCGGGCGGACAGGCGCTGCTCGATCGCGGCTACTTCAACATCACCGGGCTCGCATGGTCGGGTCGCGGCCGCATCAAGCGCGTGGATGTCTCCACCGACGGCGGCAAGTCGTGGCGTCAGGCCCGCATCGAATCGCCGGTGCTGCCGAAGTGCCTCACGCGCTTCAACTTCGATTGGCAATGGGACGGTTCGCCCGCGCTGCTGCAAAGCCGCGCGGTGGACGAAACCGGCTTCGTGCAACCGCGGTATCGGCAACTGCGCGAAGTGCGCGGCACGAAGTCGATTTATCACAACAACGCCATCCAGACGTGGCAAGTGGCGGCAAACGGCGAGGTGACCAATGTTCACGTTGACTGAACGGAAGTCGCCGAGTCCGGTGCCTCGCATGAAAAGCCGTGTCCTGGCAGTCGTGATCGCCGGATTGTGGGCGGGGGCGCTGGCCGTTGCCGCGATGACCGTGCTCGCATGGCTTTCCAGCCCGGCACAGGCCGCACCGGCCGCGACGCAAAAGCCGGGACAGAGCGCGGCGCCCACGCCGATCAAGGCGCCGGCCGGCATCGGTCGCGATGCCACGGCCGCGGAGCTCAACGCGTGGGATATCGACGTGCGTCCCGACTTCAAGGGCTTGCCCAAGGGGCACGGGTCGGTGGCCGACGGCCAGAAGTTGTTCGACGCGCGTTGCGCGTCGTGCCACGGCACGTTCGGCGAGAGCAACGAGGTGTTCAACCCGCTCGTGGGCGGCACCACGGCCGACGACATCAAGACGGGGCACGTGGCGTCGCTGCGCGCGAACAATCAGCCGGTGCGCACCACGCTCATGAAGGTCGACACGATCTCCACGATCTGGGATTACATCCGTCGCGCCATGCCGTGGAACGCGCCGCGCTCGCTCACGCCGGACGAGGTGTACGCCGTCACTGCGTACATCCTGAACCTCGGCGAGATCGTGCCGTCGGACTTCGTGCTCTCCGACAAGAACATCGCCGACGTGCAGAAGCTCATGCCCAATCGCAACGGGATGACGCGCGCGCACGGCATGTGGCGCGTGGGCGACAAACCGGATACTCATAACAAGGCGTGTATGCAGGATTGTCCCGAGGCTGGTATCGTGACGTCCGCACTCCCTGCGTACGCCCGCGACGCACATGGGGATCTGGCCGCGCAAAACCGGGTGATCGGTCCGGTGCGCGGTATCGATACGAAGCTGCCGCCGCTGTCGGGCACCGCCGCGCAAAATGCGGCGGTGCGCAAGACCGCGGCCCTCGCCACGCTCGGCATGGCGAGTCCGGACGCGCCGGCCAAAACCGCCGCTGCGACGTCACCGGCAGCAACGCTTGCGGACAAGAACGGTTGTCTGGCATGTCACGGTGTGACCGACAAGAAGATCGGGCCCGCCTTCTCGGAGGTCGCCGCCAAGTATCATGGGCAGTCGGATGCGGCTGAAAAACTGGTGGCGAAGATACGTGCCGGCGGCGCCGGTAACTGGGGCAGCATGCCAATGCCGCCGCAGACGCAGGTCGCCGAAACCGACGTCCGTACGATGGTCGACTGGATTCTCCATGGTGCACATTGAGCGGGCAGGGTGTCCGACGGCCGCGCCATGTCACCCAGGCTGCCGCAGGACCCCGTCCCCTACACAAACCGAAGGAGATACGATGAAGAAGTTGCTGATCGCTGCGGCCATGCTGGCCGGTACCTCGCTGGCGCACGCCGGTGTCGATGTCGCTGCAGCGACCAAGCTCGCGGCCGCCAACGCCTGTATGGGTTGCCACGCCGTCGACAAGAAACTCGTGGGCCCGTCCTATCAGGATGTCGCAGCCAAGTACAAGGGCGACAAGGATGCCGTGGCCAAGCTGGTCAAGAAAGTGAAGGGCGGTGGCTCGGGCGTCTGGGGTCCGATTCCGATGCCGGCGCACCCGAACTTGTCGGATGCCGACGCCAAGACCCTGGTGGAGTGGGTTCTGGCAGGCGCCCCGGCGAAGTAAGCCCGGGGCAGGGGGCTCGCCGGCCGGTTGTCGCGTAGTCGTGGCGGCCGGTCTGGCGGGCGAACGGCGGCCGTTGCGATGCGCGCATACCGAGCGTGTCGCGGCGGCGGCCTTCAGAGAAGGAAACTCATACAGATGAACCAACAGCGACGCGACATGCTGCGGTTTTCCGCGGTAATGGGACTGGCGGTTGCCGCCGGGCTGATCAAGCCCGAAGAGGCGCGCGCGGCACAGGAGTGGAACAAGGCGGCGTTTGCCACCCGCAGCGTGGCCGATACGGTCAAGGCGCTCGGCGGCACGAGCGCGAGCCCGAGCGATCAGGTCGCGCTGAGCGTTCCCGACATCGCCGAGAACGGTGCGGTCGTGCCGGTGGTGGTGGCAAGCAAGGCGCCGAACACGCAGATGATCGCGATTCTGATCGAGAAGAATCCGAACACGCTGGCCGCGTCGTTCGATATTCCCGAGGGCACGGAGCCATCGGTGACCACGCGCGTGAAGATGGGCCAGACCTCGAAGGTTTATGCGCTCGTCAAGGCGGACAACAAGTACCTCGTGGCCGAGAAGGAAGTCAAGGTCACGCTGGGCGGTTGCGGCGGTTAAGCGACGCATCGTAGAACTAGAGGAGCCACAACATGGGTAACCCGATGCGCATTCGCGCAACCGAGGCCGGCGGTGTCGTCGAGGTCAAGGTGCTGATGAGCCACATCATGGAAACCGGTCAGCGCAAGGACGCTTCCGGTAATATCGTACCGGCACACTTCATCCAGAACGTGACCGTCACGAGCAACGGGAAGACGGTGCTGTCGGCCCAATGGGGGCCGGCGGTGTCGAAGGATCCGTTCATGTCGTTCAAGTTCAAGGGCGCCAAGAAGGGCGACAAGGTTGCGGTCACGTGGACCGACAACAAGGGCGACTCGCGCACCGACGAGGCGACCATCGCCTGACGGGGCGAGCGCCGGAATGCCGCGGCGGCGTGCAGGCTCGCATGCCTGCCGCCAGGCATCCCGGCCGGGTGGGACGGCGTGGCGTTGCTGTCGTGCCGCGCAGTGTGTGCAAGCGGGCGCTTGCGGGGAAGGTTCCCCGTCGCGCGCCGACCAACCCCACAAAGAGGAGACTCAGATGAACGAGGCGCAACATAGCGCACGGACGCGCAACACACGCCGCGCCGCATGGCGGCCCGACGTGCGCGGCGCAGTGCTTGGCGGCATGCTCGCCATCGCGGGCCTGAGCGCACCCGCATTCGCCGCGGAAAGCTCCACGGCAGACGCCATCGCGCAATACCGCGAGATGCTCGCCGACGGCAATCCGGCGGAACTCGTCGAAATGCGTGGCGAAGCGCTCTGGAAGACGCCGCGAGGCCCGAACAACGTATCGCTTGCGCAGTGCGACCTGGGCCTGGGCCCCGGCGTCGTGAAAGATGCCTACGCGCAATTGCCGCGCTACTTCCCCGATACCAAGCGCGTGCTCGACGCCGAGTCGCGCATCGTCGAATGCATGGTGAATCTGCAGGGCTTCAAGCGTGCGGACGTCATCAAGCAGCCGTTCTCCAAGGAAGGTCAGGACCCGACCGATCTCGAGTCGCTCACCGCCTACGTTGCCGGTCAGTCGCGCGGCGCGACCATTCGCGTACCGCAGTCGCACAAGGAAGAGAAGGAAGCCTATGCGCGCGGACAGAAGATCTTCTTTTACCGGGCCGGTCCGTACGATTTTTCGTGCGCGTCGTGCCACGGGGCGGACGACAAGCGCATTCGCTTGCAGGATCTGCCGAATCTGACAAAACCTGTCGCGGCGCGTCAGGCGTTTGCGACGTGGCCGGGGTATCGCGTGTCGCAAGGGGCATTGCGCACGATGCAGTGGCGGATGAACGACTGTTTCCGTCAGCAGCGCATGCCCGTGCTGAATTACGGCTCGCAGGCGTCGATCGATCTGATTACCTTCATCGGTGTGATGGCCAATGGCGGCAAGATGGACGCCCCTGGCCTGAAGCGCTGACCGACCACGAGGCATACCCATGAAAACATTCGCATTGCGCGCGACGGGCGTCGCGCTGGCAGCGGCCGGGGCACTCGTCGTCGGCGCGGCCTTTGCCGAGGGCGAGAGCGTGAAGCTCGTCACCGGGACGACCGATGCGGCGGTCGTGCAGGAACTGCGCAATTCGTTCCACGGCTCCGGCATTGCCCAGCTCGATCGCATCGATCAGAGCGAGTTGCAGAAGCTGTGCACGCAGTACGCCACCAAGCCCATGCCGGCGAAGGTTGCCGAGCGTCTGCAAAAGGCGGAACTGGCGAGCGTCAAGGCGCCGGCCGACGGCAAGTATCTCGGCGACTGGAAGGAAGGCGAGAAGGTGGCGCAGAACGGCCGTGGCATGCAGTTCTCCGACAAGGCCGACACGGTCAACGGCGGCAATTGTTACGCCTGTCACCAACTGACCAAGAGCGAAATCTCGTTCGGCAATATCGGTCCGTCGCTGTACAACTACGGCAAGCTGCGCGGCGATTCGCCCGAGGTGGTCAAGTACACGTGGGCCAAGGTCTACGATTCGCACAGCTACATGGCGTGCTCGAACATGCCGCGATTCGGCTCGGCGGGCATTCTGACGGAACAGCAGTTGAAGGATGTGATGGCGCTGCTGCTCGATCCGGCTTCGCCGGTCAATCAATAACGCGCTTGCGCATCGCCGCGCGGGCAGACCTGCCGGGGCCGGATCTCGTCATCCGGTCACGGCGGTCTGCGCCCGGCCTCCGGAGTGCCGCATGAAACCCCTGATGGATTCGATTCGTCGCATTGGCTCGCGCGCCTCGGCCGTGGCCTTGCTGGCGATGTGCCTGAGTGCACCCGCGACCGCGCTCGAGGTGGGCGACACGGTCTCACTGCCGTCGCTCACGCTGCTTGACGGCAAGACGATGCCCGCGAGCGCGTTCAAGGACCGGACGGTGATCGTCGAGTACTGGGCGTCGTGGTGTCCGTTCTGCGCGCAGCAAAACCCGCACGTGCAAAAGCTCTTCGAGGCCACGCGCGGAAAGCCGATCCAGATCGTCACGCTGTCGATCGACAAGAAGGCGCAGGAGGCCGTCGATTACGTCAAGGCGCACGGCTACACGTTTCCGGCGGGTATGGACAACGACGCGTGGCAGGCCGCGCTTGGCAAGCGTCGCGGCTTGCCGGAACTCTATGTGATCGGGCGCAACGGCAAGGTATTGCGCAAGGAAGTGGGCGAGATGTTCGGCGAGGACGTGGCGGCGCTGGCCGATTACGCGGGCAAGTGAGCCCGGCGGTGGCCCGCATGGGCAACCGCAAGCCACGACAGACAACGACAAGGCAGGAGCGCCGCACGATGCGCGCGCCACGGAGACGAAATGAATCGACGCGAGTTCATGCAGGTGTTGGCGGTGGCGGCAGCGGGCGGCATGGCGCTGTCGCATCACGAGACGGCAGCGGCCCAGGCGGCCGCGGCGTTCTACGATCTGCCGAAGTTCGGCAATGTGCACCTGCTGCATTTCACCGATTGCCATGCGCAGTTGCTGCCGATCTACTTTCGCGAACCGAGCGTGAATCTCGGCATTGCCGACCAGGCGAACAAGCCGCCGCATCTCGTGGGCGAGGCATTCCTGAAGGCGTACGGGTTGCGTCCGGGCACGCCCGAGGCCTATGCGTTCACCTATCTCGATTTCGCCGCCGCGGCGAGCACGTATGGCAAGGTGGGCGGGTTCGCGCATCTGGCCACGCTCGTCAAGCGCATGAAGGCGTCGCGCCCCGGCGCGCTGCTGCTCGACGGCGGTGACACCTGGCAGGGTTCGGGCACGGCCATGTGGACCAAGGGTCAGGACATGGTCGACGCCACGCTGGCGCTCGGGGTCGACGTGATGACGGCGCACTGGGAATTCACCTACGGTGCCGAGCGTGTGAAATCCGTTGTCGAGGAGCAGCTCAAGGGCAAGATCGATTTCGTCGCCCAGAACGTGCAGACGAACGACTTCGGCGATCCGGTCTTCTCGCCTTACACGATCAGGACAATGAACGGCGTGCCGGTGGCGATCATCGGTCAGGCATTCCCGTACACGCCGATCGCGAACCCGCGTTATTTCGTGCCGGACTGGACGTTCGGCATCCAGGAGGAGCGCCTTCAGGCGATGGTCGACGAGGTGCGCGGTAAGGGCGCGCAGGTCGTGGTCGTGCTCTCGCACAACGGCATGGACGTCGATCTGAAACTGGCATCGCGCGTGCGCGGTATTGACGCGATCATGGGCGGCCATACGCACGACGGTGTTCCCAAGCCCGTCGTCGTCCCGAATGCCGGGGGCAAGACGCTCGTGACGAATGCCGGCTCGAACGGCAAGTTCCTGGGCGTGCTGGATTTCGACGTGAAGGGCGGCAAGCCGGTGGATTTCCGCTACAAGCTGATGCCGGTCTTCGCGAATCTGCTGCCGGCCGATGCGCAGATGCAGGCGCTCGTCGAGCGCGTACGCGCCCCATTTGCCGCCAGGTTGGCCGAGCCACTGGCGGTGACCGAAGGCCTTTTGTATCGACGCGGCAACTTCAACGGCACGTTCGATCAGTTGCTGCTCGATGCGGTGATGGCCGAGAAGGACGCCGAGATCGGCTTCTCGCCGGGCTTCCGGTGGGGGACGTCGTTGCTGCCGGGGCAGACGATCACCATGGAGCAGTTGCTCGATCAGACGGCGATCACCTACCCGTATACGACGCTCACGCCGATGACCGGCGAGACGATCAAGACGGTGCTCGAGGATGTGGCCGACAACCTGTTCAACCCCGATCCGTATTACCAGCAGGGGGGCGACATGGTGCGGGTGGGCGGCATGGATTACGCGATCGATCCGATGGCGCCGATGGGCAAGCGGATTACCGACATGCGTCTGAACGGCAAGCCGATCGAGGCGGGCAAGACGTACAAGGTGGCAGGCTGGGCGCCGGTCGCCGAAGGCGCGCAGGGCGAGCCGGTGTGGGATGTGGTGGCCCGCTACCTCCGCGCGCAGAAGACGGTCGTGGCGAAGGCGCCCAAGGTCCCGCTCATCAAGGGCATGAAGGGCAATCAGGGCGAGGCCTGAGCGATTCGTGGCGCCGCGGGGTTGAGGGGCGGGTGCGAGAGGGCCGCCGGCTCGTCGGCATCCCCTCGATATAATCCCGAGCAATTTTGTCGGCTGCTCGCCAGACCCGCAAAAACCGATATAATCGCTGCTTGATGTGGGGCGGTAGCTCAGCTGGGAGAGCGTCGCGTTCGCAATGCGAAGGTCGGGAGTTCGATCCTCCTCCGCTCCACCAACATCCAAGTGACGTCTTTTCTGACGAAACGGCTTCGAAGGCTGAAATTTCCCGAATGCGGTGACACCCGCTTGCGCGAGTCGGGCTCCTGGCTCGGAGCCATGGCTGACGGTGGCTGGTGTGTCATGAAACCGCTTGATTCTGTCGTTTCCGAATTGTTACAGACAGTCCGCAATTTCCCCCCGGTCCTTCGAATATAATTCCACTCTCTTTCTGCCTCGCGATGCGCTGCCGTGCATGGTGAAGCTCCTGTCGCGCCGACGAAACATAGCGTGACCCTGCCGCAGCGCGGCGATGCCGGTCATTCGGGCGTCGCGCGACGGTGACGGCCCACAGCCCATAAATGAAAGCGAACAGGGGACGCGGATGGCCCATGGTCATCCGTGAAATAACGGAAAATCCGGCAATTACGATGCCGATATTGCATTTTCAGACGATAGAGCCACGAATTGTCCCTTCTTAGATCGAGCGCCGGTTTCGCCATTTCCACGGCGGTTCGCATATTGGTCGGGTTGCTGATCGTCAAAAGCATGGCGTGGCACCTCGGCCCGCAGGCGTTCGGCATGCTGGGGCAGATGATGACCGTGGTCGCGATCGCCAGCATGTTTGCGGGCGGTGGGACCGCCCTTGGCCTGACCAAACAGCTCTCGGAGCCGGCCGACGAGGCCGCGCGCCTGCAGCGCCTCGGATCGGCCATGGTCATTTACGTCGCGATTTCGTCGATCGTGACGCTGGTGCTCGTGTTGGGCAGCCGACTGTTCGCCAGGAGCCTGCTTGGCGACGCCGACCACATGCTCGTCATTTGTGCATTAGCCCTGGGCTATTGGCTGGTCGGTGCGTATAGCATTGTGCAGTCCATCTTCAGCAGTCGGCAGGACGTTCGTTCGCTCGTTTCGCTGAACGTTGTCGGGGCGCTGATCGGCGCAGCCGCGTTTCTGGCGCTTCTGTACGGTTTCGGTTTCACGGGCGCCGCGCTCGGACTCGTGGCGATGCCGGCAATCAACGGATTGTCCGCCTTGCTCTTTGCCCGGCTCCGGCTGCCGGCTCAGTGGCGGCAACTGCAATGGAATCCGAATTGGGAAGGCGCGCGGGAACTGCTGGCTTACGGCGGCGTGATGCTCGTTTCGGCCGCCGCCGTGCCGATGGCGCAACTGGCGATGCGAAACTTGCTCGGCGAGCGACTGGGGTGGGATCAGGTCGGCTATTGGCAGGGCGTGTTGAAGATCTCCGATGTGTACTTTCAGTTCGTGGGCGTGGTGCTGACGAGCTTCATATTGCCGAAGTTCGCCGCGGCCCGTTCGATCCAGCAGATCGACGGCATTCTTCGCTCGATCTTTTCGACGCTCCTGCCGCTGGCGGTCGTCATGTTGATCGCCGTTTACCTGCTGCGCCACATCATCATCGAATTGCTCTTCAGCCAGTCTTTCATGCCGATGGCGGATTTGTTCCTGCCGCAGGTTTTGGGCGACTTCGTCAGGATATGTGGTTCAATAATCGCCTATATCTTCCTGGCGCGCGGCTGGAGGCGAATTGCCATCGCCTCGGAACTGATGCAGGCCGCCATATTGATCGCCGGTACCTGGATGCTTGTCGGTCATGTGGGAATCATGGCACCTATCTATGCGTACTGCATCAGTGCCACGCTCACCCTGTCGCTGATGCTGTGGGCCTACAGCCGACTCAGACGAAAAATGACGGTCTCCGGCGAGAACGTGCCGATCGGCTCCGTAGGTTGACGTCGCGCGCCCGGTTCGGGGTGCCGTCGTTCGCATTGAAATGACGACATAAACGGTCGCCGGCGCTCACGTGCCGACGGCAGAATGAGGAAACGGATGAGGGTATTGATTCTCTGCACCAAGTTTTCCACCGTTGAATCCGACGGATGGCTAACCAACGATCTGGCCGCCGCCTACGCGGCAGCCGGGCACGAGGTTACCGTGGTGTGCGTGGACTGGTCCGGGCAATCACGCGCTCAGGTGCTCACGATGTACGGTAGCGTGCGCGTCATCAATACCCCTATCGACCTGTCCGCGGTGCGCTGCCTGCCGGGAGCGCTGCAGAAGATGTACAAGTGGTTCTGGGCCTCGCGCCGTGCCATTCCGTTCGTCGACCAGCACCTGACGGTGCAGCCTTATGACCTCTTCGTGGGTTTTTCCCCGGCGTCCACTGCGTTCTGGATGCAACGCCACTTGCTGCGCCGACTCAAGCCGGCACGGAAGTACATGGTGCTGTGGGACTTTTTCCCCCGCTATCATCACGAACTCGGATTGATTCCGGCCGGCCCGCTGTTCACGATCGCAAAACGTATGGAAACCCTGGCGATTCGCCAGTTCGACACCGTCGGTGTGATGTCGCCGGCCAATATTCCGTACTTCTGGAAGGAAACGCCGAGTTTTCGCGGGAAGGTCGAAGTGTTGCCGCTGTGGGGGCCACAGACGCTTGCTCAAGAGGGCAATCGTCAGGAAATTCGACACCGCTTCGGCCTGCCGCAGGACCGCATCGTCGCGATCTTTGGTGGGCAGTTGATTCCCGGGCGCGGCATCGAGCTGTTGCTCAAGCTCGCCGAAGCTTCGCGCGAGCGTTGCCCGCAGGTGGTCTTCGCGATCGCGGGCGGAGGCCCGCTGGAGGACTATCTGAAACAACGCCTGACCGAACCGGAACTGGCAAATGTCCGCTATCTCGGCAAGATTCCCCGCGATGAATATCTGACGTTCCTGACCGCGTGCGATATCGGCATCGTTTTCAATTCAGGAACGGTCAGTGTGCCGACGTTCCCGTCGAAGTCCATCGACTACTTCAGGGCAGGGCTCCCTATTCTTGGCGCGGTGGAAGCCGCAACCGATTATTCCGAGATTCTCGAAAACGAAATCCACGGTGGCTACTCATCCGTAACCACCCAATTTGAACAGATCCGGGAAAATCTGGCCAAGTTGTGTGCATCGGAAAATCATCGACGTGAATTGGGCGAGAACGGTCGTCGGTATTTCCTGGCGAAGATGACGGCGCCACAGATCGTCAGTCAGATTCACTGATTGCCGCAAACATGAGTTTTTACATCGTTATCGCCGCTGTTCTCAGCCTGCTGGCATTGATGCAGGTGGTATGGCGAAAGCGCATCATGTCACTTGGCGGACTCGCCGTTCTGCTGCTGTGGGCGCTTGCCGCGTTCCGCTACCGCACGGGCTACGACTGGCTTGTTTACCAATCGTTCTTCGATCAGTACGCACCGAATTTCCTGGGCGACGGCTCCGGCATGGTGCCCATGGAACCGTTGTATGTACTCCTGAATATTGTCGTCGCAAAAACGACAGGGAGTTTTCAGGTTCTGCTTTTCGTGATCGCCACCTTCAATATCTGGGTTTTGTATCGATTTGTAAAACTGGCGCGTGCGGACCTGCTTTTCTGTTGTGCTTTCTATTTCTGCCTGATCTATTTGCCGCTGCAAATGGGTGTGTTCCGCCAGTCGCTGGCCGTGTCGATGTTCATGATCGGCATGATTTATGCGGCGAAAGGACGAAACAGGCTGGCGGCACTTTTCAGCGTTCTGGGTGTCGGATTTCAATATTCGAGCGTTATCTATTTCGTCGTCTATTGGCGCAAGGCCGTTCGTGCGGTAACCAATCATCCGTACGTGTTCGTGGGTGTTGTGCTGGCCTTCTACGCGCTCGGCATCGGTGTGGCCTCGCTCGCGTTGGAGGCACTGTCCAAGCTGAGCCTGTCGTTCATCTCGGAAAAGGCGGCCATCTATGCATCGACGGGCGCGTTCGATCGCTCGCTCGGGGCCGTGGCCTACCTGCTGGTAAACTGTTGCATCTTTCTGTGGGTTAACAGGCAGATCGGGCAACGCAGCCGGTTTCAGGAGCTTCTTTTCGGTGCGATAATCCTGCAGATCGCATTTCAGGGGCTCCTGTTCGACTTCCCGATTTTCTGGAACCGAACGCAGTATCTCGCAGTGCTTCCGCAAGCGATTCTGCTATATCAGGCCATTACGATTCAGCCTGCCGTGGTGCGAATGGCTGTCGCGTCGACATCGCTGGCATTTGTCGTCTCTGCACTTGTTTATCAACTGGTTAATCCTCTGATTGAGCCCTACATTCCGTATTACTCATATCTCGAATATAAATTGACTGGAGATACGGGGGATGGACTCGGCAGAACGCTTGAGTATTACCGAAGATTTGAGGCCCATTTACAATGAGTATCAGTTCATTCAACAATAAGGTGCTGCTGATTACCGGCGGTACAGGTTCGTTTGGCAATGCAGTTCTGCGTCGCTTTCTTGACACTGATATCGGTGAAATCCGTATCTTCAGTCGAGATGAGAAGAAGCAGGACGACATGCGCAAGCGCTACAACAGCGACAAGCTCAAGTTCTACATCGGCGACGTGCGTGATCCGGCTTCGGTGGTCAATGCCATTCGCGGTGTGGACTTCGTGTTCCACGCTGCTGCGCTCAAGCAGGTGCCGTCGTGCGAGTTCCACCCGATGGAAGCGGTGAAGACGAACGTGATGGGTACCGAGAATGTGCTCGAGGCGGCGATTCAGAATGGTGTCTCCCGCGTCGTGTGCCTGAGCACCGACAAGGCGGTCTACCCCATCAATGCCATGGGGATTTCGAAAGCCATGATGGAAAAAGTCATGGTGGCGAAGTCCCGGTCCGCGGACGACAACAAGACGGTCATTTGCGGTACGCGCTATGGCAACGTCATGGCGTCGCGCGGTTCCGTCATTCCGCTGTTCGTGCAACAAATGCGCGACGGCAAACCGATCACCGTGACCGACCTGCTGATGACGCGTTTCATGATGACGCTCGACGATGCGGTGGAGTTGGTGCTGTACGCGTTCCAGCATGGCCGTAATGGCGACATCTTCGTCCAGAAGGCTCCCGCGGCGACGGTCGAGACGCTTGCACATGCATTGCGCGAAATGCTGGGCAAGCCGGATCATCCCATCAATGTGATCGGAACGCGCCACGGCGAGAAGCTGTATGAAACGCTCCTGAGCCGGGAAGAACTGGCGGCCGCGGAAGATCGCGGAGACTACTATCGTGTCCCGCCCGATCTGCGCGATCTGAACTACGGCAAGTACGTCGAGCAGGGTGAGACCAGCATTTCGAGCGCCGAGGACTACAACTCCCACAACACCGAACGCCTGGATATCGCCGGCATGAAGGTGCTGTTGCAAAAGCTCGCGTTCATGCGTGCTTTGCAGGCCGGCCAAGACGCGCAGCCCGAGGAGTGATCCGATGAAGATCGTGGTGACCGGTGCGAACGGTTTCGTCGGCAAGAATCTGCTGGTTCATCTTGAGGAACTGGGCGGACACGAACTGGTGCGCGTGGGGCGCGAGACGACGGGCGAGCAACTCGATGCCGCCTTGCGGGATGCCGACTTCGTGTTCCACCTCGCTGGCGTGAATCGCCCCAAAAATCCGGAAGAATTCGTCTCGGGCAACGTCGATTTCACTCAGACGCTCGTCGACAAGCTGATCGCGACGGGACGCAAGGTGCCGGTTGCCTACACGTCGTCGACGCAGGCCGTGGCCGATAATCCGTACGGGCAGAGCAAGGTCGGAGCGGAAGATGCGCTTCAGGCTTACGCACAACGCGTCGGTGCCGCGGTGTACCTCTATCGGCTGCCGAACATTTTCGGCAAATGGAGCCGTCCGAATTACAACTCGGCGGTAGCGACCTTCTGCCACAACGTGGCGCGTGGCCTGCCCATCGAGATCCATGCACCGGACGCCAAGGTGCGCCTTGTGTATGTCGACGACGTTTGCCAGGCATTCCTGTCGCTGCTGGGCGGCGATGCGCCGGCGCCGGGCTTCGTCGACGTCGAACCGGTTTACGAGACCACGGTCGGCGAGATGGCCGATCAGATCCGGGCGTTTCGCCAGAGCCGCGACACCCTCGTCAGCGAGCGGGTGGGCACCGGATTCGTGCGCGCGTTGTATTCGACCTACGTGAGTTTCCTCCCGGATGACGGTTTTGCTTATGACGTACCGATGTACGGCGACGCCAGAGGTGTCTTCGTCGAGATGCTCAAGACGCCGGACGCCGGGCAGTTTTCCTATTTCACGGCGCACCCCGGGGTGACGCGAGGCGGCCATTACCATCACACGAAGACCGAAAAGTTTTTGGTGATCAAGGGCAAGGCGCGCTTCGGCTTTCGTCATATCGTGACGGGAGAGCGACTTGAGATTGAAGTCAGTGGCGAGAAAGCCCAGATCGTGGAGACGATCCCCGGCTGGGCGCACGACATCACCAATATCGGTGACGATGAAATGGTCGTGATGCTGTGGGCAAATGAAATTTTTGATCGTTCGCGACCCGATACGGTAGCGCACAAGGTGTAATTCATGCGCAAATTGAAAGTGATGACCGTTCTCGGCACGCGCCCCGAGATCATTCGACTCTCGCGCGTCATGGCGCGTCTGGATCAGTACTGCGATCACGTCATCGTTCACACCGGGCAGAACTACGATTACGAACTGAACGAGATCTTCTTCCGCGACCTCGAGGCGCGCCGTCCGGATCATTTCCTCAACGCGGCGGGCGCCAACGCGGCCGAGACGATCGGCAAGGTGATCATCGCGGCCGACAAGGTGATGGAAGAGGTGAGCCCCGATGCCGTGCTGGTGCTGGGCGATACGAATAGCTGTCTCGCCGCCATTCCGGCGAAGCGCCGCAAGATTCCGATTTTCCATATGGAGGCCGGCAATCGTTGCTTCGATCAGCGCGTGCCCGAGGAGACCAATCGACGCATCGTCGATCACACCTCCGACATCAATCTGACGTACAGCGACATCGCGCGCGAGTATCTGCTGCGCGAAGGGTTGCCGCCCGATCGGGTGATCAAGACGGGCAGCCCGATGTTCGAAGTGCTGAATCACTACGCACCGAAGATCGGCGGTTCCAATGTGCTGTCCGAACTCGGACTCGAGGCCGGCAAGTATTTCGTGGTCAGTGCCCATCGCGAGGAGAATGTCGATTCACCGATCAATCTCGCGAAGCTTGGTGAAACGTTGAATGCAGTCGCCAGCGCGTATGGCGAACCGGTCATCGTATCGACCCACCCTCGCACGAAGAAGCGCATCGAGGCCGCCGGACTGACGTTCGCCCCCAATGTTCGTTTGCTCAAGCCGCTGGGATTTCTGGATTACATTCGCCTCCAGCGCGACGCGCGGGCGGTGCTTTCGGACAGCGGCACGATCACGGAAGAGTCATCGATTCTGAACTTCCCGGCGGTCAACATTCGCGAAGCGCACGAGCGCCCGGAAGGCATGGAGGAAGCGTCGGTGATGATGACCGGCGTAGACGCCGATCGCGTATTGCAGGCGCTTGCCATTCTGGCCGATCAACCGCGAGGTGAGGCACGCCTGTTGCGGCAGGTCGCGGATTACAGCATGCCCAATGTGTCCGACAAGGTGCTGCGCATTATCCTCAGCTATACCGACTACGTCCGGCGCACCGTCTGGCGCCAGACGGTCTGAGCCGCGACTTCGACAAGCATAACCCGAGCGGTACGGCTGGTTACAGGATGGCAATGAAGTGAAAGTACTCATCGTTTCGCAATGGTTCGATCCGGAGCCGACGTTCAAGGGACTCATGTTCGCCAAGGCGCTCGTCGCGGCGGGACACGAGGTGGACGTGATCACCGGTTTCCCGAACTACCCGGGCGGCAAGGTCTACGACGGGTACAAGGTAAAGTGGCTGCAGCGCGAGGTCATGGACGGCGTTCGTGTCACACGCGTGCCGCTTTATCCGAGCCACGACGGGTCGGCCGTGCGTCGCATTGCGAACTACGCGAGCTACGCGGCATCGGCAACGCTCTATGGCGTTTTCGGGGCGCGCCGCGCCGACGTGATCTATGCGTACCATCCGCCGTTGACGGTGGGCATGGCGGCCGCGCTGATCGGCATGTTTCGCCGGACACCGGTCGTTTGCGACATTCAGGACATGTGGCCGGATACGCTTCGCGCCACGGGCATGCTCAACAGTGAGCGGGCGTTACGTGTTGTCAGCCGGTTCTGCGATTGGGTGTACCGGCGCGCTGCGCGGGTGGTCGTGCTCTCGCCTGGTTTCAGGCGGTTGCTGGTGGAGCGGGGCGTCCCCGATGCGAAACTCGACGTTATCTATAATTGGTGCGACGAGACGGCGTTGACTCAGGCGGCGGCACGGCCCGCCGATGGCGACCCGTTCGGTTTCGCGGGGAAGTTCAACGTCGTATTTGCCGGCACGATGGGCAAGGCGCAGGCGCTCGATGCCGTGCTCGATGCGGCGAAGCTCGTAGCCGCGAAGCGCCCGGAAGTGCAGTTTGTTTTTGTCGGCGGCGGCATCGAAGTCGAGCGGCTCAAGGCGTCTGCCGCATCGCAGCAACTGACGAACGTTCGCTTCCTGCCGAGAATGCCCATCACGGAAGTCGGGGCGCTGCTCAAGGCTGCGGATGTGCTGCTCGTCCATCTGAAGGACGACCCGTTGTTTGCGATCACGATTCCGTCGAAGACGCAGGCGTACATGGCGGTCGGCAAACCCGTACTGATGGCGGTGCGCGGTGACGCGGCCACGCTCGTCGAAGAGGCCGGCGCCGGTTTTTCGGCGACGCCCGAAGATGCGGCGTCGGTGGCGGACGCGGTCTGCCGCTTCGCGGCGTTGCCGCGCGAAGCGCTGGACGCGATGGGCGCGCGCGGCGCGGCTTTTTATCAGGAGCACCTCTCGGTGCGCGTTGGCGTCGCCAGATTTGGCGAAGTTTTCGAGCGCGTGGTCGCCGAACGGAGGCAAGCATGAAACGTACCTTCGATTTCCTTGTGGCTTTGTGCGCCCTGATCGTCCTGAGCCCGGTGTTGCTGGTGGTCTCGGTCTGGGTGGCCGTTGCGCTGGGGCGCCCGGTGTTGTTCCGTCAGGTTCGTCCCGGCAAGGATGGCAAGCCATTTCGCATGTGCAAGTTCCGCAGCATGACGGACGGGACAAGGACGGCAATCTGCTGCCGGACAGCGAGCGACTCACGCGCTTCGGCAAGTTCCTGCGCAGCAGCAGTCTCGACGAGCTCCCCGGTCTGTGGAATGTACTCAAGGGCGACATGAGCCTGGTGGGACCGCGTCCGCTGCTCATGGCGTATCTTCCGCTATACAGCCCCGAGCAGGCGCGCCGGCACGAAGTGCGTCCGGGCATCACGGGCTGGGCCCAGGTCAACGGACGCAATGCGATCTCGTGGGACGACAAATTCCGGCTGGATGTCTGGTACGTCGACAATCAGTCGTTTTGGCTGGACATCAGGATATTGTTGCTGACCGTCAAGAAAGTGTTCGCGCGCGATGGCATTTCCGCCGCCGGCGAGGCCACAATGCCGGCATTCACCGGCAGTCAGGAGCGGGCCAAGCAGCCCTGAGACCCGACTGCCCGAGCGCGGCACGCACTTCACATTAATCGACAGACTCTCCCCGAAACGACAGATGCTCAATACTCGACTCTCGCCCTGGCCAAGCTATTCGGAAGAAGAAGTAGAGGCCGTCGCCGCCGTCCTGCGCTCGAACCGGGTCAATTACTGGACCGGCACCGAAAGCCGCGAATTCGAAAAGGAGTTCGCCGCCTATATCGGGTCGCGCCATGCGATCGCGCTCGGCAACGGCACGCTCGCGCTGGATCTCGCGCTCCATGTGCTGGGCATCGGTGCGGGTGACGAAGTGATCGTCACGTCGCGAACGTTCCTGGCGTCCGCAAGCTCGATCATCAACGCCGGCGCGGTACCCGTGTTCGTCGACGTGGATCGCGACTCGCAGAACATCACGGCAGACACCATCGCCCCCGCGATCACGCCGCGCACCAAAGGCATTCTCTGCGTCCACCTGGCGGGCTGGCCCTGCGACATGGACCCGATCATGGCGTTGGCCAAGACGCACAACCTGTACGTGATCGAAGACTGCGCGCAGGCGCATGGCGCCAAGTACAAGGGCCGCCACGTCGGCACGATCGGTCACATGGGCGCCTGGTCGTTCTGTCAGGACAAGATCATGACGACCGGCGGTGAAGGCGGCATGCTGACGATGGACAACACCGACTGGTGGAAGGCGGCCTGGGCCTACAAGGACCATGGCAAGTCGTACGACGCCGTCTACGAAAAGCAGCATCCGCCGGGATTTCGCTGGCTCCATGAGTCGTTCGGCACCAATTGGCGCATCACCGAGATGCAATCGGCCATCGGGCGCATTCAACTTCGCCGGCTCGACGCCTGGAAGGCCCGGCGTCAGGCGCTCGCGGCGAAGCTCGACAGCGTGCTGCGCCAGCATGACGTGGTTCGCGTGCCGAGCGTGCCCGCGGACATCGAGCACGCCGAGTACAAGCATTACGCCTTCGTTCGCCCGGAGCGGCTTCGTGAAGGCTGGACACGCGACGCCATCATCGAAGCGCTGACGGCGAAGGGCGTGCCCGCGTACCAGGGATCGTGCTCAGAGGTCTATCTGGAGAAGGCGTTCGACAACACCGGCTGGCGCCCCGAAGTCCGCTTGCCGGTCGCACGCGAACTCGGCGAGACAAGCCTGATGTTCCTTGTGCACCCGACATTGACCGACGAGGAGATGGCGTTCGTTTGCCGCGAGCTGGACGAGGTTCTGACAGCGGCCTCGCGCTAAACACCATGTTGCGTATGATCGTGAACCTGCCGCGTAGTGCGAAGATCACCGTGATGGCTGCGGCCGACGCGGTGCTGTTGCCTTTGTCGTTGTGGACCGCGATCGGTCTGCGGCTCGATTTCTGGCATTTTCCGCAAATCCACGCCTGGTGGGTTTACGCGCTGACATCGGTGCTGGCGATACCGATCTTCATGTGTCTCGGGTTGTACCGCGCCGTCGTCCGGTACATGGGCTCGCGCGCCATGCTCATGATCGTGCTGGCGGTGACATTGTCCGTGTGGGCGTTTGCCGGCGCCCTGACGCTGCTGGTCCTGCCCCCCGTGCCACGCGGCGCGTTGCTGATCTACTGGGTCATGGCCGTCTTCTACATCGTCGGCAGTCGTCTGCTCGCACGCACGGCGTTGCTGAACTGGCGTCCGTCCGAGCGCGGTCGCGCGGTCATCATCTACGGGGCGGGCAGTGCCGGGTGCCAACTGGCCGTGGCGCTGCGGGCCGGCAAGGAGTATCAGCCGGTGATGTTCGTGGACGACAATCCCGCCCTGCAAAGTCTCGAGATCATGGGGTTGCGGGTGCGCGATCCCAAGGACCTGCCGAAGCTGGTCAATCGCTTCCAGGTCGAGCAGATTCTGTTGGCGATTCCGTCGGCCAGTCGCAGCCGTCGCATCGAGATCATCAACAAGCTCGAAGCGCTGCGTGTCGAAGTCCGGGCGATTCCGGGCATGGCGGAGCTGGTGGGCGGCACGGTGCGTGCCACCGACGTGCGCGAGATCGAGATCGACGACCTGCTTGGCCGTGACACGGTACCGCCGGACCAGCGGTTGCTCGAAGCCAACGTGCGTAACAAGAACGTGATGGTCACGGGCGCGGGGGGCTCGATCGGCTCCGAACTATGCCGCCAGATCGTGCTGCTGCGCCCGCGCCGGCTGGTCCTGTACGAACTGTCTGAATACGCGCTGTATTCGATCGCGCAGGAGCTCGAGCTGGTCGTGGGGCAACGGGAATTCCGCGACATCGAGATCGTGCCGGTGCTCGGTTCCGTGCAGAACCGCGATCGCGTGACCGATATCATGCGCCGCTATGGCGTGCAGACGGTGTACCACGCGGCAGCCTACAAGCATGTGCCGCTGGTCGAATTCAATATGACCGAAGGGGTGCTCAACAATACCTTCGGCACGAAGGCCGCGGCGGAAGCGGCCATCGCGGCGGGCGTGGATACGTTTGTGCTCATCTCCACAGACAAGGCCGTGCGGCCGACCAACGTGATGGGCGCCACGAAGCGTTTCGCCGAGCTGGTGCTCCAGGCGTTCGCCAACGACCCGAGCGTCAAGACCCGCTTCTGCATGGTGCGTTTCGGCAACGTGCTGGGGTCGTCGGGTTCCGTCGTGCCACTGTTCCGGAAGCAGATCCTCTCCGGCGGACCGGTCACCGTCACGCACCCGGAAATCAACCGCTATTTCATGACGATCCCGGAGGCCGCGCAACTGGTGATCCAGGCCGGTGCGATGGGCGCTTCCGGCGAAGTGTTCGTGCTGGATATGGGAGAGCCGGTGCGTATCGTGGATCTCGCCCGGCGCATGATTCACCTGTCCGGATTCTCCGTCGCGGAAGACGGTCGCAGCAACGGCGATATCGCGATTGAATTCAGCGGCCTGCGCCCTGGCGAGAAGCTGTACGAGGAGTTGCTGATCGGCGACGACGTGACGGGCACGCCGCACGCGAAGATCATGATGGCCAACGAGCACTTCATTCCGCGGAGCGAACTCGAAGGGCTGTTGCAAATTCTTGCCGACGCCTGCAAACACAACAAGCACGACGTCATCATCAACACGTTGCGCAACTGTGTGTCGGGCTTCCGCCCCGAGTCGGAAATTCGTGACCACCTCTACACGGTCGGCCAGCGCCCGGTGCGCTCCGTTTCGTAGTTCGCAAGCGGAGTCCCCGGACCGGGATCCGGCCGCGATGTCCGGTCGATGGGTCGGTCGACGGGGGCGAACGATTCGCCCCCGTCGTGAATGGCACGACGGTCGGGCCGCCGCTGTCCCGCTGGGGGCGCTATCGTACCGACGGCATCGACGAGACCGACGCCAGACTCTCCCTGAAGTGACGCACTTTCGCCTCGTTGTCGGCGAGGGTGAGATGCGTCTCGAGGGCACGCGTCGGAATGCGCCTGCAGATCTGGTGATCCTCGGCGAACACCTTGCGGTTGATCTGCGCGGTCGATTCGAAGAAAGTCTGCGCGGTGGCCAGCCGTTCCGGCACGACCGGTGCGGTCAGCAACCGGCTGGCGAAATGCGTGCGTTCGGGGTCGTTCGAGGGGAAGAAGTTCTGAAGCGAGTACGAATACCCATAAGTCGATGAGAGCATCGCGAACGGGAAAATGTACAGGCTCTGATAGCCCTCATACCGATAGTCGATACTGAACAGGCGGCTCATGGCGCGCAACTGCTTGTCGACGCGGCTGTTGCCTACCGGCGCACGCCAGATCGAATTGAGGCCGTGGAATACGTTTTCGCCCTCTTCGAGGCGCAGCGTTCCCAGCGAATTCGGATGCACCATATCGATGTGATACGGCTCCAGCGCGTTTTCCAGTGCGACGCGCCAGTTGCATTCGAACGGGTAATGGTTGAAGTCGTACCGTCCGGCGATATTGAACGAGATCTCTTCGAGCACCGTCTCCGTTTCGCCCAACTGATCCGACAGGCTCATGATCGGCTCGATGCCGATGAACATGAAGTCCGCGCACCATTCCACGCGGAATTCGTTGAGCTTTGCCTTGGCCAGATCGCACGGCGCGAACCGTTCGGGTTGCGGCACGTGGACCGTGCCTTGCTCGAAGCGCCAGCCATGATACGGACAATGCGCCGGCTGATTACCGTGCGCGTCGACGAAGAAGCGCGTACCGCGATGCGGGCAGAGGTTGTCGAACGCCACGATGTTGCCGTGGTCGTTGAAAAGGACGATCTCTCCGTCAGCCCAGTTCAGCAGCAGGAAGTCATTGTCGGCCAGCAGCTCGGTGCGGTGACCGATCAGATGCCAGTACTGGCGGGACAAACGTTGCTCTAACACGAACGGCTCCGCGATAGGTTTGTGGGTCACATCTTTTTGGACGGCGGCGCATACAGCGTCATGCCATCCGCGAGTCGGCGCATGGCCGTCGTGCCGGCGCCGAGCGTGCAATCCGCGCCAATGCTCACGCCAGGCATGACGCGCGCCCCCGATCCGACGAACGTGCGAGTGCCGAGCACCGAGAATCCCATCAGGTCGACGTGCGCGCTCAGCGTGCAGAAATCGCCGACGCTCGCGTCGTGACCGATCGACGAGCAGGCATTGACGGTCACGAAATCACCGACCTTCGCGTCGGCGGAAATCAGCGACTGCGGGCAGACGACCAACCCTTCGCCGAGCGTTGCCGTTGCGGCGACCACCGCGCTGGGATGGATGACGGTCGCGAATCGCACCTCGGGATTGCGCTCGCGCAGCAGGCTGGCGAGTCGTTCGCGCGTTTTCGGCGCGCCGACGGCAATCACCAGCTCGATGCCCGGCGCCGCCACGAAGTCTGACGGCTTGCCCAGGTAGGCAACCCCGTAGTTGTAACCGTTCAGGCACTCAGGATTGTCGTCGAGCACGCCCACGACATCGCCCCGGCCCGGCCCGGATTCGATCTGGCGAATCCAGGAAATCAGTTCGCGGCAGAAACCGCCGCCGCCCACGATGACGTATTGCTTCATCAGCGCACCGTAAACCCGCCGTCCACGACCATCGTGGTGCCGGTAATCCACCGTGCGGCAGGCGAAAGCAGGAAGGTCACCGCGTTGGCGAGATCGTCCGTCGTGCCGAATCCGAGCAGGTGCTTCTCTTCGTAAGCCTGCATGGCGGCCGGCGGGAGGCTCGATGCGAGACGGCCATGCATGGCCGTCTCGACGGCACCGCTCGCCACGCTGTTGACGCGAATCTTGCGCGGCGCCAGTTCGACGGCCAGCGAGCGAGCCAGTCCATCGATCGCCGCCTTGGACGCCGAGTAGGCCGTCATCCCTGCCTGACCGCGCAATCCGGCGGCCGACGACATGAGCACCAGCGAACCGCCATCGCGAATGACGTCTTTCATGGCCATGGCGCGGGCGATGCCGAATGCCGTATTGACGCTCGCGGCGAAGAGCTTGTCCAGGCTCGCCTGCTTCGTCATCTTGATCGGCAGGATCAGCTCCAGGCCCGCGGCGTG
Source organism: Pandoraea pnomenusa (assembly GCF_000767615.3). Lineage (NCBI taxonomy): Bacteria > Pseudomonadati > Pseudomonadota > Betaproteobacteria > Burkholderiales > Burkholderiaceae > Pandoraea > Pandoraea pnomenusa. The sequence goes on from NZ_CP009553.3 coordinate 231,203, forward strand.
AAAGATGCCATCGACGCCGCCGGCGGCGACGGCGGCTTCCTTCACCTGTTGCGCGGCGGCGTCGGCGTCGGCAAAGGCGACCACGACGGCCTGGTGCTCGGCGCGTGTACCGAGCGAATTCACGCATTCCTGCGTGCGCGCTTCATCGCGACCCATGGCGACGATACGCGCCCCGCACGCCGCGAGCATCTGCGCCGTGGCTCGGCCGATGCCCGACGACGCGCCGGTCACCAGGAAGGTCTGGCCGGAGAGGGCCTGGGAATCAAAGATCATGGAACACCGTTTCGTTGCATGCGAGCGGGCCAACGCGCATCAGCGCGGAGCCCCACGAGTACCCGACGCCGAAGCCGGCCATCAGCAGTTGCTTCGGCTCGGCGAGCGCGTCGCGCAGGTGCGTGCTGAGCAACAGCGGAATCGATGCACAACTGGTATTGCCGTACTCGCCGATGTTGATGTGGAACTTCTCCGCCGGAATTTTCGACTTCCTCGCCAGGTGCTTCAACATGAACTCGTTGGCCTGGTGATAGAGGAACCCGTCGACGTCGTCGATCGTCTGTCCGGCGTATTGCAGCGTGTCCGCGACGAGGCCCGGAACGGATTTGAGCGTGAAATTGAAGATCTCGCCGCCGTCCATGTACAGGCAGGCCGGATCGCGGCCTTCGAGGCGAGGATCGTCCGGCAGCGTCGTGCGGAAGCCGCCCTGCGGGATGATGAGATTTTTGGCGCCCGCGCCGTCGGTGCCGATGACGAAGGTGCTGGCCTGCGCGCCCTCGTCGTGTTCGACGGCCGTGGCGGTGCCGGCGTCGCCGAACAGCATCGCAGTGGCGCGATCGTCGGGCGATACCGTACGGGTGATCGTGTCGCCGGCGAGCAGCAGCACGCGGCGTGCGCCGCCCGCGATCATCGTCGAGGCCAGCCACAGTCCATACGTGTACCCGGAGCATCCGAGATTCACGTCGAACGCGGCACATGCCTTGTCGAGACCGAGCTTGCCGTGCAACGCACAAGCGGTGGCCGGCAACCGGTAATCGGGCGTTTGCGAGACGAAAATCAGGGCGTCGACGCTGTCGAGCGCCCATCCCAGGCTCGACAGCAGCTTTTGCGCTGCATGGTGACAAAGGTCCGCGGCGGTGGTCTTGTCGTCCACCCAGTAACGCCGCTGAACTCCAATCATCTTGACGACGTCACGCACTGCATCGGCGCCGAAGCGCGCTTCGAACCCGTTGTTGTCGACTTCATTGCGCGGCAACACCGACACGACGCCGCGAATGGCGACGTTGCCGATGCGGTGTGCGCGACCGAACGTCAAGCGATTGTTCATGCCTTGGCCTTTTCAATCAGCGCCTCGATATCCGAGACCTTTTCACATTTGCCCAGGGCCGAGCCGTCGAGCGTCACATTGAAGATCTCGTCGACGATGGCAATGGTCGAGACGATCGCCAGCGAATCCCAGTTGTGGTCTGCCAGCGCCATATCCGGGCCTACGGTCGCGGGATCGATTTCCAGCACTTCTGCGAGTTCGGCGTAAAATTTTTCCACTTGTTGCACTCCCTTCAAATCAAAAATCAATAATGGTGCCGGCCCATGAGAGCCCCACGCCGAAACCGACCACCATGACGCGTCGGCGTCCGTCGGCTCGACGGGGCAGCGAGGTCAGGGCGATCGGGATCGTCGATGATACGGTATTGCCGTAGTGGCTCATGTGCACGACGAACTTCTCTGCCGGAATCTGGCACTTCTTGCGCAGGGTTTCCAGAATGAACGTGTTGGCCTGATGGAATACGACATGGTCAATGTCGTCCATGGTCAGTCCGGCCTTCTCGAGCAACCGGCGCACCGCATCGGGCACTGCGCGCAGCGTGAATGCCATGACGGCCCCGCCGTCCATGAACAGATGGTCGTCGGTGCGGGTGTTACCCGACTCGTCGCTGTACTCGGCCGCGCTGGCTTCGCTGCGCTCGGTGCGTGCGCCCCCCGTCTTGACGATCAGGTCTTTGGCGCCCTTGCCGTTCGTGCCGAAAATGAACGGACCAATCGCGTTGGCCCCACTGGCGTCGTGATCGTCGGCCTCGATGAGCGTGGCGGCCGCGCCGTCACCGAAAATGGTGCGTACGCTCTTGTCCTTCGGATGGATGAGCTTGGTATACGTATCCGCCGTCAGCAGCAGCACACGGCGCGCGTTGCCGGCCTCGATCAGCCCCTTGGCGAGCGAGAGGCCATAGACGAAACCCGAGCAGCCCAGGTTGAAGTCGAGCGCGCCGATGTCCTGACGCAGCCCCAGGCGTTCCTGCAGCACGCACGCCGTGGTCGGCAGGATGAAATCCGGCGATTGGGTGCACAGCAGCAGAAAATCGATCGACGCGCGATCGATATCGTGAGCGTCGAAAAGCTTTTCGGCTGCCGCAGCCGCCAGATCCGAGGCCGTCTCTCCCTCGGCTGAAATGCGGCGCTCGGCGATGCCTGTCTTGGCAAGGATCTTCTCCGCCGTCCACTCGGGGAATACTGCCGCCAAATCCTCGTTACTGATCACTTCTTCGGGGAAGTGGGTGGCAATGGCGGCAACTCTAGCTTTCGTCATCTTGTAGTCGTCAGTCGGACGTCGATATCCGTCTCAATGGCTGAATCCGCGTCAACGAAGCACGCTAATCACGACGGAACCGACGCCAGGGGTTGCGCAGTATGCCGCAAAAAAACGACATGGATAACCGCAATGTTGCGTCGCACGCGGCTATCGCCGTCGAAGCTCGCATTTTGCATGATCGACCCGGCGTACGCTCGTTCCGAACCGAAACAAATATTGAACCGGGTCAAGGAGATACGTGATTTCGCGCGAGCGTTCCCGGTGCCGGATATGACAGTGCACGGACTTCAAGATTCCGACCGCTGAAAACGGGGTCTCGCCGAAGTGACATTATAAACGACTGCTTAAAGGTCAGAAGGCGGCCGGCAACGCGCAAACCTTGACACCGCCGCATCGCGAACTAGCCTTCAAGACAAGTGCGTCACCGAGATCATGGCCCTCCCGATCCTCCTGATCGTCGTCGTCGTCGCCGCGCTCGCGTTTCATTTCTGGAGTCCGTGGTGGCTGACGCCGCTGGCGTCTAACTGGCGCCAGATGGACGATACCCTCACCCTTACGCTGGTGATCACCGGCGTGGCCTTCGTTGTCGTCAATCTTTTCGTCGCCTGGGCCATTTTCCGCTATCGCCACCGCGACGGGCACCGCGCCGCCTACGAGCCCCACAACCGCCGTCTCGAAATCTGGCTCATCGGCATTACGACCGTGGGCATCGCCGCCATGCTTGCGCCCGGACTTTTCGTCTACGCCAGACTCATCAGCCCGCCGGACGACGCGCGCGTGGTCGAAGTCGTCGGCCAGCAATGGCAGTGGCGCTTCCGACTGCCCGGCCCGGACGGACGTCTAGGCACATCCGACCCCAGCTACGTTACCGCCGACAACCCCCTCGGCCTGAATCCGAAAGACCCCGCGAACCAGGACAACCGCATCGTCGACGCGCCCGAGCTGCACCTGCTCGTCGGGCAACCGGTGAAATTGCTGCTGCGCGCCAAGGACGTCCTGCACGATTTCTACGTGCCACCGTTTCGCACCCGCATGAACATGGTGCCCGGCATGGTCACCCAGATGTGGCTCACGCCCACCCGCATCGGCCGGTTCGACATCCTCTGCGCCCAGTTGTGCGGCGTGGGCCACGCGAACATGCGCGGCGTGGTCGTGGTCGACGACAAACCGGCCTACGACGCCTGGGTGGCGAAGCTTCCCACGTTTGCCTCGTTGCAGGCGCGGCACGCCGGGGCGTCGTCGTCCGACCCACTGGCCGCACGGGGCAAGCTGCTGGCGCAGCAAAAGGGCTGCGCCGCGTGCCACACCGTCGACGGATCGCAAGGCGTCGGGCCGACCTGGCATGGGCTGTACGGCAAGACCGAAACGTTCCAGGACGGCACTTCGGCGCACGTCGACGATGCCTTTCTCGCCACCTTCATCCGCAACCCGACCGCGCGCGTGCCCAAGGGCTTTGCGCCGATCATGCCGAAAATCGACCTGACCGACGACGAACTCAAGGCGCTCGTGGCGTATATCCGGACCCTGGGCGCCGCCGCATCGGCCACGCCTGCCCCATCCGCCACGCCTGCCGCTTCAGTCACGCCGACCCAACCCGGCCCGACAGCAGTCCCGGCGGCCGCGCCGGCATCGGCGCCGTCCGCCGCCGTCGCGGCCGCGACGCTGCAACTCGCTCAGAACACGCTCCAGCCGCCGCGCCCGCCCGCGCAATATGCGCCGCTGACACCCGCCGCGCCACCCGGCCCGAACGGCACCTCGTCAGATCCAAGGCCGCCCGCGCGCCGTCAGGGGCAGGCGCCGGGGCTCGTGCTGCCGAACGACTCGCGCACCAACATGCCGCCGCTGGCGGTGCCTCCGGGCTCATCGGGCAATCCGTCGCCGCCGGGCCCCGCACGACCGGGCGTGCCGATGATTCGACCAACGCCCTAGACCGGTGCCACATCGCGGCAGGCATCATTTCGTCAGGCAAGTCAGAGGAACGGAACGCATCCGCAAAACACGCAGTACCCAGATCAGGGAGACGACTCATGACCGGCGATTCCGACAGCACGGCCCATGCCGGCGGTTATCACGGCGGCCCGCAAAGCTTCTGGACGAAATACGTCTGGAGCCAGGACCACAAGGTGATCGCGGTGCAGTACGCGTGTACCGCCATCGCCGTGGGACTGGTCGGACTGGTCCTGTCGAACCTCATGCGCATGCAGCTCGGCTTCCCCGGCAAGTTCTCGTTCATCGACGCGAATCATTATTATCAGTACGTCACCATGCACGGCATGATCATGGTGATCTACCTGCTCACAGCGCTGTTCCTCGGCGGCTTCGGCAACTACCTGATTCCGCTGATGGTCGGCGCGCGCGACATGGTTTTCCCGTTCCTGAACATGCTCAGCTACTGGGTCTACCTGCTGGCGGTCGTGGTGCTCATGGTGAGCTTCTTCGTGCCGGGCGGACCGACCGGCGCCGGCTGGACACTCTATCCGCCACAGGCGATTCTGCCCGGTACCCCCGGCGTCGAGTGGGGCATCGTGCTCATGCTGATCTCGCTGGCGATCTTCATCGTCGCGGCGACCATGGGCGGCCTGAACTACGTCACCACGGTTTTGCAGGCGCGTACCGAAGGCATGACGTTGCTGCGCATGCCGCTCACCGTGTGGGGCATCGTGATGGCGACGGTGCTCGCATTGCTGGCGTTTCCGGCGCTGTTCGTCTCGGCGGTGATGATGTTGCTGGACAAGACGTTGCATACGAGTTTCTTCATGCCGGCGCTCGTGTCGATGGGGCAGCCGCTCGCGTATCGCGGCGGCAGTCCGTTGCTGTTCCAGCATCTGTTCTGGTTCTTCGGGCATCCGGAGGTGTACATCGTGGCGCTGCCCGCCTTCGGCATCGTCTCGGACCTGATCAGCGTGCACGCGCGCAAGAACATCTTCGGCTATCGCATGATGGTCTGGGCGATTCTCGCCATCGGCGCGCTGTCGGTGGTGGTGTGGGCCCACCACATGTTCATCAGTGGCATGAATCCGTACTTCGGATTCTTCTTCGCGACCACCACGCTCATCATCGCGATTCCGACGGCCATCAAGGTCTACAACTGGGTGCTCACGCTATGGCGCGGCGACATCCATCTCACGGTGCCCATGCTGTTCGCCATCGGCTTCATCAGCACTTTCGTGATCGGTGGCCTCACGGGGCTGTTCCTCGGCAACGTCAGCGTGGACATGCCGCTGTCGAACACGTACTTCGTGGTCGCCCACTTCCACATGGTGATGGGGGTCTCGCCGCTGCTGGTGATCTTCGGGGGCATTTACCACTGGTATCCGCTCATCACGGGGCGTCGGCTGAACGACCGGCTCGGGCAGTGGCATTTCTGGATCACGTTCCTCGGCACTTACGCCATCTTTTTCCCGATGCACTACCTGGGCGTGCTCGGCATGCCGCGCCGCTACTACGAGTTTCGGAACTACAGCTTCATTCCCGATTCGGCGCACACCATGAACGCGTATATCTCGATCGCGGCGTTCGTGGTCGCGCTCGGGCAACTGTTGTTCCTGTTCAACCTCGCCTGGAGCGTGAGGCATGGCAAGCCCGCCGGGGCGAATCCATGGCGGGCCGCCTCGCTCGAATGGCAGACGCCCGACATGCCGCCCGTACACGGCAACTGGGGGCCCGTGCTGCCAACGGTCTATCGCTGGCCTTACGAGTACAGCGTGCCGGGCGACATCGACGATTTCGTGCCGCAGAATCTCGCCCCGGACCCGCGCCGCCCCGCCACGCTGGTGCAGGGCGATTCGGCGGCGCTGCACGGTGGCAAGGCGACGCCACCACCGCCGCCACCCGAGTCGCCCAAGGGAGCCACGCCATGAAACCCGTGCCCTCCTGGCCGTCCCTGCCGCCCGGCGGCGTGCCTATCGTGCAGCCCCGACGGCGTGCGCCGTCGCAGATCGCCCTGTGGGGGTTGATGGGGGTCATCGGGATGTTGTTCTCGCTGATGCTCGTGGCCTACGTGATGCGCATGAGTCAGGGCGACTGGCGTCCGCTGCCGCCTGTCAATGCGCTCTGGGTCAACACCGGCGTGCTCGCGGCCGCGTGCATCGTGATGCAGTCGTCGGCCTCGCAGGCGCGGCACGGCGAGCTGCGGCGATCGCGGCGCGACTGGGCGCTTGCCGGCGTGCTGGCGATCGCGTTCGTTGCCGGACAGCTCTGGGTCTGGCGCGACCTGACCGTGCGCCAGCTCGGTGTGGCGGGCAATCCCGCGAACAGTTTCTTCTTCCTGCTCACCGGCTTGCACGCGTTGCACCTGCTGGGAGGGCTGGCGGCCTGGGCGTGCCTGCTGCCGCACCGGCTCGCGCACGCGATGCGCGCGCGCCGACTGTCGTTGACGGCGCAGTACTGGCACTTCCTGTTCGTGCTCTGGGTGGTGCTGTTCGCGGCCGTGGTCAACCTCACGCCGGAGATCGCGCAGCGCCTGTGCGGCACCGGGGGCGTGAGCCCGTGAAGCACCGATCCGTCGTCGCCGGCGCAATTGTCCAGAGGCAAGGAGTCCGATCGTGAACACGCCATCGTCCGTCGCATCCTCCGCAGCCGAGCCGCCCGGCGGCTGGCGCGGCGTCGTCACCGACTGGTCGTCGGATCGCGCGACGTTCCGCGTACCGTGGGGCAAGGCGATGATGTGGATCTTCCTGCTCTCGGACACGTTCGTGTTCAGCAGCTTCCTGATCGGTTACATGACGGTGCGCATGTCGACCACCGCCCAATGGCCGAACCCGGCCGAGATCTTCGCGCTCGACGTGAACGGCCACCCCGTGCCGCTGCTGCTGATCGCCATCATGACCTTCACGCTCATCACCAGCAGCGGCACGATGGCGATGGCGGTCAATTACGCGTACCGGCGCGACCGCGACAAGACGGCCGCCTGCATGCTGGCCACGGCGTACATGGGCGTCGCGTTCGTCGGCATGCAGGCCTTCGAGTGGACGAACCTGATCGTGCATGAAGGCGTCCGCCCTTGGGGCAACGAGATGGGCGCGGCGCAGTTCGGCGCATGTTTCTTCATGATCACGGGCTTTCACGGGCTGCACGTGAGCGCCGGCGTCGTCTACCTGCTCACCGTGATGCGCAAGGTGCTCAACGGCACGCTGGAGCGCCGCGGCAATTATCAACTCGTCGAGATCGCCGGCCTCTACTGGCACTTCGTGGATCTGGTCTGGGTGTTCATCTTCGCGTTGTTCTATCTCTGGTAGGAGGAGCGATGCAAACCTCTGCGACATCGACTTCCACCGCGCCTCACGCGGCGACGTCCTCCGACGATCACGGCGCGCAGCAACACCCGGTCGGCATCTATCTCAAGGTGTGGGGGCTGCTGTTCGTGCTCTCCACGTTTTCGTATCTGGTGGACTACGCCAATCTGCAAGGCTATCTGCGCTGGGGGCTGATTCTCGCGCTCATGGTCGCGAAGGCCGGACTGATCGTGGCGGTGTTCATGCACATGCGCTGGGAGCGCCTCGCGCTCATCTACGCGATCCTGATTCCGCCGCTGGCGCTGCTGGTGTTGATGAGTCTGATGGCGGCGGAGGCCGACTACACGTTCCTCACGCGGCTCGCCCACTTCCGCTAGGCATCACAGCAATTCCACAAGGCGGCGGTCGCTGCGGGCACAGTATTCCGAGCAGGCCGTGCGCGCGGCCGTCGCCGCGCCGTGCACGAACAGCGGCGCGTCGGCGCGACGCGACATCGACACCACGATGGAGGGCGGCGCCGGCTGCAAGGGCAGCTCCACGACCTCGCCCCGCTTGATCAGGTCGTCGACGAATAGCCGCGGAATCGCCGCCACGCCAAATCCGTCCTTCACCAATTGCACGATCACGGCGATCGACGGCGAGCCAGTGATGCGCGTCTCGGAGAGCGCGACGCCGTGCACGCCCGCCAGTTTCGCCACGATGTCCTCCAGCGCCCGGTGCGGCGCGGTGCCGCGTCCGTAGGTCAGGATCGGGTGCTGCAGCACCTGCTTGGCCAGACCGCTGCGTACATTCGGGAACATGCCCGTGCGTGCGATCCAGTGCACCGGATAGTTGGCCAGCGCATCGCACACCACGCTGCTGTCGTCACTGCCTTCCACCCGAATGATGAGATCGAGTTCGTCGGCGATCAGTCGGCGCTGCAATTGCACCGAGACGTCGACGGTCAGCTCAACTTCCAGCGCGGGATAGTCGGCCGCGAGACGTCGCATGTAGTTCGGCAGCCAGCTATGGACGACCGTCTCGATCACGCCCAGCCTCAGGCGGCCGCGCAACGTGCTCTCGCCGGACGCCGCCGTTTGCAGGCGCCGCGCCGCTTCGACCACGGCCCGGGCATAGCCGAGCAGGTACTCCCCGTTCGGCGTGAGGCGGAACTCCCGGCTGTCGCGATCGACAAGCGCCGTCTTCAATTCCTCTTCCAGCGCCTTCAGACGCTGTGATATCGCCGCGGGCGTGGCATGCAGCGCGGCGGCCGTGGCGCGGAAGTTGCGCAGCTTGGCCAGCGTGACGAACGTTTCGAGAAATCGCGTGTTCATGAGATTCGGCCGGCCGGGAGGCTGCCCAAAACCGGCAATGAGACGATGAAAATAAATGCAACGAACCTCGGGAAAACCCGCGAAGTTGTTAAGAAATTCTATACAAAGGCGCGTAGAAAAACTCGTTAGCGACAACATTTTTTTCTTTCTATGCTTCACCCATCCGATGCCGTCACGGTGTCTTTCCTTCCCGCCGGAACCGCCATGAACCACCCAGCCATGCCGAACGACTTGCTTGCGCAACGCGAAACCCTCACGCCCTTCGAATTCCGCCAGGCCGTGCGCAGCGCGCAGTTTCGTGGACCGACGGCCGGTTACTGCGGCGACTTCGCGCAAGCCAATCTGGCTATCCTGCCGGTGGCGCATGCCCATGATTTCCTGCGTTTTTGCCAGAGCAATCCGAAGGCATGTCCGCTGCTCGGCGTGGGCGAGCCGGGGCAATGGCATGTGCCGGCGCTGGGCCGCGAAGTGGACATCCGCACCGACGTGCCGGGCTACAACATCTACCGGGACGGCAAGCTTGCCGAACAGGTCGACAATCTGGCCGAGTACTGGCAGAGCGACTTCGTGGTGTTCGCGATCGGCTGTTCGTTCTCGTTCGAGGACATGCTCGCCAAGGCGGGCATACCGCTGCGTCACGTGGAAGAGGGGCGCAACGTGCCGATGTACCGCACGACCATCGCGAATCAGCGCGCCGGGAAGTTCGGCGGCGAACTGGTCGTATCGATGCGCCCGATGAAGGGCGCCGATGCCATTCGCGCCGTGCAGATCACGAGCCGCTTCCCCGCGGTGCACGGCGCGCCGGTCCATATCGGCGACCCCCGCGAACTGGGCATCGCCGATCTCGACAAGCCCGAGTTCGGCGACGCGGTGACGATTCGCGAGGGCGAACTGCCCGTGTACTGGGCGTGTGGCGTCACGCCGCAAACGGCGCTCATGGGGGCGAAACTGCCGCTCGCGATCGCGCACCGTCCGGGCTACATGCTCATGACGGACATCCCGAACGCATCGCTGGCGGTCTTCTGACCCGGCCGCCAGCGCAGTGCGCCGCGGCGGACGTCGTTTCATCGCGGCGCCGCAGCAGGACGTAAGCGTTACCCGACCCCCGGCATCGGCGTCGGGCACTACGCAGCAGGCACTACGCAGCACGCATTACACAGCGAGCTTCACGCAGCGAGCACTACGTAGCAAGCATTACGCAGCACGCACTACAAGAGAACCGCGCCATGACGGACAGCGGCGGGCGAGTTGTCGCCCGTCGGTGACCTCGCACGCCTGTCGTCTCCCGCACGACACAGCGAACCGAGGACATCGGGCGACCCAAGCGCGGCCCAAGGGCACCACACGGCAAGTCAGGACATCACCGGAGTCTCATCCTCATGGAAAGCAAAACCCCTCTCGCGCCCCCCGTTTCCGGGACCCCCGCGACATCGTCGGAAACGGGCGGCAGCCTGTTCGGCTGGTATGGCGACGCCACGCCGCGTGAAAAGCGCGCGTTCTGGAGTTGCAAGGTCGGCTACATGCTCGACGGCATGGATACCCAAATGCTGAGCTTCGTGATTCCGACGCTCGTGGCGACGTGGGGCATCAGCCTGGCCGACGCGGGCTTCATCGGCACGCTCACGCTGCTCGCGTCCGCGCTTGGTGGTTGGGTCGCCGGCATTCTGTCGGATCGCATCGGCCGCGTGCGCACGTTGCAGCTTACGGTGCTGTGGTTCGCGGTGTTTACCGGCCTGTGCGGTCTCGCGCAGAGCTACCACCAGTTGCTCGCCGCCCGCGCATTGATGGGCTTCGGCTTCGGCGGGGAGTGGACGGCGGGCGCCGTGCTGATCGGCGAAGTCATTCGCGCTCGCGACCGGGGCAAGGCCGTTGGACTGGTGCAATCGGGCTGGGCCATCGGATGGGGCCTGACGGCCATTCTCTATGCCGTGCTGTTCTCGCTCATGCCCGCCGAACTCGCCTGGCGCGCGCTGTTCCTGATCGGCCTGCTGCCGGCCTTGCTCGTGCTCTTCATCCGTCGCTATGTGCAGGAACCCGAGGTCTACCAGAAGGAGAAGGCCAAGCAGTCGACGTCCGATGCCGGCCCCGGTCTGGCCGCGATCTTCAGCCCGGCACTGCTCTCGACGACGATCCGCGCGGCATTGCTCACGACCGGCGCGCAAGGTGGCTACTACGCCATCACCACGTGGCTGCCCACGTACCTGAAGACGGAGCGCCATCTCACGGTCATGGGCACCGGCGGCTACCTGGCGATGATCATCTTCGGGTCGTGGGTCGGCTACCTGGCGAGCTCGTATCTGACCGACCGGCTCGGGCGCAAACCAAACTTCATCCTGTTTGCCGTGGGCTCGATGGTGATCGCGTTCTCGTACACCTCGCTGCCGCTCACCGACAGCGCCATGTTCTGGCTCGGCTTCCCGTTGGGTTTCTTCGCCTCGGGCATTTTCAGCGGCATGGGCGCATTCCTCACGGAACTGTTCCCGACGCGAGTGCGCGGTTCCGGCCAGGGCTTCTGCTACAACGTCGGCCGTGCCGTCGGCGCGCTGTTTCCGTTCCTCATCGGCATGCTCTCGAAGCAATACGGCCTCGGCACGACGATCGGCATCTTCGCCGGGGTTGCCTACGGGGTGTTGATTCTCGCGGCGCTCACGCTGCCGGAGACGCGTGGCCGAGAACTCGAATCGGTCGAGGCGAGCCAGCCGTGATGAGGTAATGACGCGATGCCGCGGCGCGGCACGCAAGCATGATTCACCGCGGCAGCTTTCGCTGCCGCGCCTTTCCCAACCCATGACCTCCCGATCGCGAGATGGATGTGCGGCCGTGTCCGGCAATGTCGGATCCGCCCGCGCCGGGACACGTGCGCCCTGCGCCCGCCGCCGTACGGCCGGCCTTCGGCATCGCAGCGCACGTATTCGATTGCCCGTTGCCCTTTGTTTTGAATTGCGAGTGACCCCATGACGAACGTTCTCACGCCCTCCGCCCAAAACCGCGCGCCTGCGCATCAAACCGCCTCGCGATGGCAGTTCTGGATCGACCGCGGCGGCACCTTTACCGACATCGTCGCCCGGCGCCCGGATGGCACGCTCGTCACGCACAAACTCTTGTCCGAAAACCCGGAACAGTATCGCGACGCCGCCGTGGCGGGCATTCGCCATCTGCTGGACCTGGCCCCCGGCGAGCCGATCACGCCCGAGCGCGTCGACATGGTGAAGATGGGCACGACCGTGGCGACCAATGCGTTGCTCGAACGCAAGGGCGAGCCGCTCGCGCTGGTCACGACGCGGGGCTTTCGTGATGCGCTGCGCATCGCTTATCAGAACCGGCCACGGCTGTTCGATCTCGACATCGCACTGCCCGAGGCGCTTTACGCCGAGGTCGTGGAGGTCGACGAACGCGTGGGCGCCCATGGCGAGGTCGTGCGCGAACTGGATCTCGCATCGGCACGCGAAGCGCTGCAGCGCGTGCATGCGCAGGGCATTCGTTCGCTCGCCATCGTGCTGATGCACGGCTACCGTTACACGGCGCACGAGAAGGCGCTCGCCGCGCTGGCGCGCGACATCGGCTTCACCCAGGTCTCGGCTTCGCACGAGGTGTCGCCGCTCATGAAGCTCGTCTCGCGCGGCGACACGACGGTCGTCGACGCGTATCTCTCGCCGATTCTTCGGCGCTACGTGGAACAGGTCGCGCAGGAAATGCCGGGGGTGAACCTCCAGTTCATGCAAAGCAGCGGCGGACTCACGCGCGCCGACAACTTCCAGGGCAAGGACGCCATCCTGTCCGGCCCGGCGGGCGGCATCGTCGGCATGGTGCGCGCATCGAGCGCGGCGGGGTTCGAACGGGTGATCGGCTTCGACATGGGCGGCACGTCCACTGACGTCTCGCACTACAACGGCGAATTCGAGCGTGTTTTCGAGACGCAGGTCGCGGGCGTGCGCATGCGTGCGCCGATGATGAGCATCCATACGGTGGCCGCGGGCGGCGGCTCCGTGCTGTCGTTCGACGGCACGCGCCTGCGCGTGGGGCCCGACTCGGCCGGCGCGAATCCGGGGCCGGCGGCCTACCGTCGCGGCGGCCCACTCACGGTGACCGACTGCAACGTCATGCTCGGCAAGATTCAGCCCGCGCATTTCCCGAAGGTGTTCGGTCCGCGCGCCGACGAGGCGCTGGATCGCGATGTCGTCGTGGCGAAGTTCACCGCCCTGGCCGCCGAGATCGAGCAGGCCACCGGGCGCCGCCAGACGCCGGAGGCCCTCGCCGAAGGCTTCCTCGAAATCGCGATCGGCAGCATGGCGAACGCCATCAAGAAAATCTCGGTGCAACGCGGTCACGACGTGAGCCGCTATGTGCTGACGACGTTTGGTGGCGCGGGCGGTCAGCACGCCTGCGGGGTGGCCGACGCCCTGGGCATGACGAAGGTTTTCGCGCATCCGCTCGCCGGTGTGCTGTCGGCTTACGGCATGGGGCTCGCCGATCAGACAGCGATGCGCGAGCGCATGATCGAGGCACCGCTCTCGGACGATGGCATGGCCGCACTCGAGGACGCCCTCGGCGCGCTCGCCGACGACGCAGTGAACGCGTTGCTCTCGCAGGGCGTGCCAACCTCGCGCATCGAGACGGTGCGCCGCGTGCACGTGCGCTACGCAGGCACGGACTCGGCGATTGCCGTGCCGTTCGGCGACGTCGTGCAAATGCGCTCGGCGTTCGAGGCGGCTTATCGTCAGCGCTACTCATTCCTGATGGACGGTGCGGCACTGATCGTCGAAGTCGCCTCGGTAGAGGCCATCGGACGCTCGGACGCCCCCGTCGACATTGCGCCGCTCGACACCCGTTCGTCGGGCGCACCGCAGCCGGTGGATCATGTCCGGCTCTACGCGGGCGGCGAGTGGCGCGAGGCGGCGCTGTTCGCCCGCGACACGCTCCTGGCGGGCGATATCGTCGACGGCCCCGCCATCGTGGCGGAGAAGAGCGGCACGACCGTGGTCGAGCCGGGCTGGCAGGCGCAAATGACCTCGCAGGGCAACCTCGTGCTCACGCGCGTGGTGCCACGCGCATCGCAACGGGGGCTTGGCACGCAGGCCGATCCGGTGCGCCTCGAAATCTTCAACAACCTGTTCATGTCGATCGCTGAGCAGATGGGGCTGCGTCTGCAGAACACGGCGTATTCGGTCAACATCAAGGAACGCCTGGACTTCTCGTGCGCGCTTTTCGACCGACACGGCAACCTCATTGCCAATGCACCGCACATGCCGGTGCATCTTGGATCGATGGGCGAGAGTATCAAGACGGTCATCGAAGGCAATCGCGGCAAAATGCGCGACGGCGACGTCTTCATGCTCAACGATCCGTATCACGGCGGCACACACCTGCCGGACGTCACCGTGATTACGCCCGTGTTCGTGAACGACGACGCACAGGGCGCGGCCGAGCCGCTGTTCTACGTGGGCTCGCGGGGGCATCACGCCGACATCGGCGGCATCACCCCGGGGTCGATGCCGCCCGATTCGACGCACGTCGAGGAAGAGGGCGTGCTGATCGACAACTGGCAACTGGTCGCCGCTGGCGAACTGCGCGACCGCGAGACGCGCGCACTGCTCGCCGGCGCCCGCTACCCGGCACGCAACATCGATCAGAACATGGCGGACCTGCGCGCACAGGTGGCGGCCAACCAGAAGGGCGTGGACGAGCTGCGCCGCATGGTGGGCGAGTTCGGACGCGACGTCGTGCTGGCCTACATGGGACACGTGCAGGACAACGCGGAGGCCGCCGTGCGACGCGTGATCGGCGCGCTCTCCGACGGGCAATATCGATATGCGCTCGACAACGGCGCCGAGATCCACGTGGCGATTCGCGTGGATCGGGCAACGCAGAGCGCGACGATCGACTTCACAGGCACCTCGGCACAGTTGCCGAACAACTTCAACGCGCCGCGCGCCGTTTGCATGGCCGCCGTGCTGTACGTCTTCCGCACGCTGGTCGATGACGACATTCCCCTGAACGCCGGTTGCCTGAAGCCACTGACGGTGATCGTGCCGCAGGGGTCCATGCTCAATCCCGTTTATCCGGCGGCGGTGGTGTCGGGCAACGTGGAAACGTCATCGGCCATCACCAACGCACTTTACGGTGCGCTGGGACGGGTTGCGTCGAGTCAGGGAACGATGAACAACTTCACGTTCGGCAACGAGACATACCAGTATTACGAAACCATCGCGGGCGGCAGCGGGGCCGGTGACGGCTTCCACGGCGCCGACGCCGTGCAGACCCACATGACGAATTCGCGACTGACGGACCCGGAGGTGCTGGAGTGGCGCTATCCCGTGCGTCTGGAGAGCCACAGGATTCGCGTGGGGTCGGGCGGCAAGGGCCGCTGGCACGGCGGCAACGGCGCCGTACGCCGCATCCGGTTCCTCACACCGATGACGGCGTCGATCCTCTCGAACAACCGCGTGCATGCGCCGTTCGGTGCCCAGGGCGGCGCGGTGGGGGCGCTGGGTGCGAACTACGTCGAACGCGTAGACGGGACGCGCGAGCCGTTGGCACATATCGGGCGTACGCAGATGCGGCCTGGCGATATCTTCGTCGTCGAAACGCCGGGCGGCGGCGGCTTCGGCGCGGCGTGAGCGCGCCGGCGCAAGCGCGGTAGACGGTGCGCATCGTGCAACGCGATGCGCGCGGTCTCGCCAACGCCGGAAATTCCGGGAGCTATGGGAAACGGATGAAGCGTGGCCGGTTCCCGGAAGGATTGACGGGCTTTGCAAAGGTGCCCGTGAGGGACCTCCGTACGATGCCGCTGTCGTGAATGACGACAGTTACGCACGGAGGTTTCCTCAATGTCCGCATCGTCGCAGCACTCCCATGCCGGATCGCGCATCCCGCCGCGCTCCGATTCCCCGCCTGCCGTTGCCGCCGGCGCGAAGTCCCTGCCGGCTCCTGCCGCATCGTCGCTGTCTTCCGACCCCGCGTCTTCCGGGGCTTCCTCGTCTTCATCTTCGTCTTCATCTTCGTCCTCGTTTTCGTCCTCAGTGAGCGCCTCGACGCCTTCGACGCAAGACGCGTTGCGCATTCAGTACGAACGTCTGTGCGGCGAGATGCAGATGGCCGGCCGCCGTCTGCAACGTCAGATGCAGGACTATCAGGCCGCGCTCGCCGAGATACGCGAGCTCGAGCAGGACGGCTCGCCACAGGCGCGCGCGAAGCTCGCGCGACTGGATGCCCTGCTCGACAGCGAGTCATTCCAGCGCGAGGAGCGCGAGATCGGCCGCATGGCCGCCTCGCTTGCGAATGCCATCGAGCGTTTGCGCGCCCAGATGCCCGCGTCGTTGAGCGCATCCGCGGATCGCTCCCCCGGCCGTCCGGCGGCAAAGTATCGCGCATGCGTCTGAGGAGCGAACTCATGATCTATCGCATCGTCAGTAGCACTGCCGCGCCAGGCGGCGACATTTCGGATGCGTTCGCGCCCCCTTCCTCCGCAAGCGACAACCCGTTGCTGCAAACGATGGCGCGCGCGAGCGACCAGATGGAGCGCCTTCGCACCCAGGTGGACCAGTGGATGGCGTCGACCCGCGCCCGCATGGCCGATGCGAGCCAGGCGCGCCAGTGGATCGCGACGCTCGACCGGATGCATCGACGGCTTGTTCGCGACGGCGCGCTCGAACCGCTGCCAGATGCCCTGCGCGATTTCGCTGTACGCCAGGGGTTGCTGTCGTCGTCGCAGGCGTCGAGTGGCTTCGACGCCTCGAGCGTGCGCTCCCTGAAGACCTCGTTGACGTCCATGGTGTCCGGTGCGAGCGAGTCGAGCACTGTCGAGCAGATCGAGCTCCGGCAGTTTCTGTCGAGCTACGAAAACGCGTTGACACTGAACAACGCCGTGATCGCGAAACTGCGCGACATCATGGGCAAGATCGTCGCCAGTCTCTGACACCGGGTGTCGGGGCGCGAACGCCATGCGCTACCCATTCCGATTTTTTCTCACGCCAGGGATTTCCTCATGATCAATATCGACCCGACCCGTCAAGCTCATGGTGCTGCGGTATCGTTCGCATCTCCTGCCACCCCGTCGTTCTCCGCCGGCCGAGCCATCGACATCCATTCCCTGCTGCTGGCGCATGCGGCCACGCTGATGCAGGCCAGCGGCAGCGACGCCAAGGAGAAGATCGACCTCATGCGCTCGCGCCAGTCGCACGGCCGCCAGGCGCGGGACGTCGCGAACCAGATCGAAACGCTCATCAACCAGCTCGGCACCGATACATCGAAGACCACGAAGGTCGGCGACGGCATTCGCGAATTCTTCGACACGCACGACCTGTTGATCACGGTGGACGACAGCGGCACGAAGAAGACGTTGCAGGCCTGGGAGTCGCGTGCGAAGAAGTTTGGCGAAGCCGGCTACGCCGGTCCCGCAGGGGCCTCGGGCGACTACCGTGCCGATCATCTGCGCGCGTTGAAGGCCGCCGCCGAGAGCCGCAGCGAGGAGGCGACCGACAGCCGCACGATCGAGCAGATCGAGATCAACAAGTTCCTGCAGGAATACAACGGCGTTTCCACGCTCGCCAACACGATCATCAGCTCGCGAGGCCAGCAGCTCAACCAGATCAACGGATCGATGCGTTCATGAGCGCGAAGTCGGGAACGTTGGCCACACCTTTGCCGACCACGCCCGAGGTGTCGGCGCATCTGTCCGCCGAGATCGAGGCGATCTTCGCCCGCTTCTTTTCGCGAGGCGGGGCACTGCGCATGCTCGCCGATATCGACGTGTCCGATCTGATGCGCGTGCGTGCGCATGCGCGTCATCGCTTCTCGCAAGGCCACATCGCCGCGGCCCAGCGCGTGTATTTCCTGCTCGCCACGCTCGACCAGTGGTCGTTCGACGACTGGTTCGGCCTCGGCCTCTGCTATCAGCGCCTGGGCCACCACGAGCAGGCGCTGCCGTGCTTCGCCAAGGCCGGCGTGATCCGTGCAGCCGATCCGCGCGCCCCGTATCTCGCCGGCGTCAGCTACGAGGGCGCGGGCAATGTCGATTTCGCCCTGAAGGCGTATCGCGCGACGCAACGTCTGTGTGGCGATCTTCCGCAGCACCGGGCCCTGGCGCGCTCGGCGAGCGCCCGGTGCGATGCCCTGTCCAACGCCTCATCCAAAGGAAACCCATGATCACGATAGGTGCCGCAGTCGCGAACTCCCGCACGACATGGCTCGCCGACGCACCGGGTTGCGCTTCCCCTCCCGCGTTGCCTTCCGGCCTGACGGCCCCCTTGGCGCCGGGCTCGATGCCCGATGCCGGCGGGACCTCGCGCCGCCCGCACGGCCGCGGCGACTGGCTCGGGCCGGAAGATTTCCTGCCCGACGCGCCCGCGGGCGTCGACTGGCACGACGCCGATGACGCATTCGCCCGCGTGCTGCAACGTCTGCATCTGATGAGCGGGGCGTTGGCGGCCAACGGCGTGCGACCCGATGGGCAGTTCGGCGTGACCGACCTGGAGAGCGTGGAGACGTTGGACCCGTCGACGCTCGTGATGGTCGCGTCGATGATCGCCATGCAAGCCCTGGGGGACACCGCTAAGTCAACGCAGACGGCGTTGGCGCTGCTGGCCGAACGTCAGGAGAAGCTGCGTCAGGAGGACATTCAGAAGTTTCGCGAGCAGATGGACGCCATGACCGCGGACGCCGACAAGGCGCGCAAGGGCGGCGTGTTCGGCGCGATCTTCGACTGGATCACGGCGGCGATCGATCTCGTCGTGGGCGTTGTCAAGGTCGTGACCGGCGTATTGACGATGAATCCGCTGATGATCGCCGGCGGCATCGCCGACGTGGGAGCCGGCATCGCGGGCATTGGCTCGGCGGTCTGCAAGACGATGGCATTGATCGATCCGAAGCACGCGGAATACTACGAGCAGGAAGCCGCGAAATGGGGGCATGCGCAGATGGCGTTTCAGGCGCTGGGCATGGTTGTCGGATTCGGGACGTCTGTGCGCGGCTTTCTCGCCTCGCGATCCGTGACGAAAGCGGCCACGCGCGCGTTCAAGGGCGGGGCGGGCGAGGCACTGACGCAGGCCGTCAAGGCAGGCGACGATGCCGCCGTGAGCGCGATCCGCGCACGCGTGGTCTCCGAGGTGTCGTACCAGGTCGGCATGGAAGTCGGCAAGCGCGTTGGCCGGTCGCTCGCGCAATGTGGCACACGTACCGCACGGCAACTCGCGCGGCGTGGGTTCAATCGCATGGCCGAGCAGTTCACGCAGCAGATGGTCGAACAGATGGTGTCGCGCGCCTTCGACAACGTCGTCAAATCGACGGCAAAGCAGGTGGCGAAGGGCGTCGCGGTGAGGGCGGCCGACGTGACCAGGGCGTTCGGCAGTCAGGCAGCGTCGCAGGGTCGCCGGGCCATCCTGCGCGGCATGTGGTCGCTCTCGGCGGTGCTGCGCGGCGCGATGGTGGCCGGACGCGACATTACCGCGGGCGCCATCGGCATCCAGCGCGCGAAGTTGCAGCGCGAGGCGCGTGACCTGCAGGTCGAGACGACCTGGCTCCAGTTCCTCATGGAGATGAACGGCGACGACAAGCGACGTCTTGCCCAACGCATGCAGGCGTTGTCCGCGCAGCAGGGCGACGCGGCGCAGACGGCGAGCGAAGCCGTCGCGAGCACCGGCGCGCTGCGCATTCGCATAGCGGCGTCGATGGCCTGAGCGGCGCGACGTTCGCATTCCTTGATTCGTGACGCGCACCGCGCCGCGTCATGCCCTTGCGGGAGATGAAGATGATCGATATGACGATACGAGAGGACTGGTACCCCCGACGCGACCCACGCGACCCGCGCGATCCACGCGGCGCTTCCGACGCCAGGCCTGCGGCAGCGGGGGCGCCATCGGCGGCTGCGAAGCGCCCGGTGGCGCCAGGCGTGGTGACGCGGGGCAACGCGACGGACGGCCTGGTGACGCTGATGCGGCTCGTGAAACTGATGATGGAAATTCGCACGGGCGAGCGCAACACCGATCAGTCGTACCGCTCGCGCCACGACGTACTGACGTTCTCGCGCGGTGTGGCGGCGCGCGACGAAAAGTATCGCGCCAACCGGAAGCACTACGACGCGGCCATGACATCGGCGGGCGGATCGCTGTTCTCGGGGGCATTGTCGTTGGGCGGTAGCATGGTGAGCGCGCGTTACGGCATGCGCGACAGGCTGGAAATCGGGCAGGCCTTCGGCAGCGTGGTGAGCGGCGCGGGGCAGTTCGGCAAGCCGGCGTTCGAATTCGCCGCGGCCGATCTGTCGAACCGCGGACGGGACAACGACGTGGTGGGAGAGTTCGCCACCACGCTGACTGACGAGACGCGCCGTACCAACGACCGTCTGCGTCAGCGCATCGAGGCGGCAAGCGCCGAGTTGCGAGACGTCTCCCGGCAACTTTTCGGCATGGCCGGCCAGCATCTGGGCAAGCTGTACGAAGCCATCCGCTGATCCGGCATTCGCCGCGAGCCTTCGATCCCGGCGTGGCTGTCGTCGGCCACGCCGGTTCCGACCCGATCGTGACCCAGGCGCGGTTCCCACGCCGCCTCACTCTTCCTACCACCATGTCAGTCTGCGAGCGCGCCGTTGCGGCATTCTTCAGAACCCACCGTTTCACGGCGCGCACGGAGGTCTGCGAGCGCACGCGTATCGTGCTCGGTCACCGTGTCGAAAACGGCGAACTGTCGCTTTGTCACCGTCTCGACAAGGTGGCGGCAGGCTTCGTGCTGACGATCACCGACTTCCGGCTCGACGAACGGGCGGCGTCCGGCGAGCACGCCGTACGCCGCTTCTGTCAATTGATTCGCACGCTGCTGCGCACAGTGCCGCACGTCTGCTACGTGCGCGGCATGATCTTCCCCGGCGTGAGCGACGCACGCCTGCGCACGATACGGCTGCGCCTCGGGGCGGTCCTCGAGCGCGAAGGCGCAGTCTGGCGCGAGGAAGACGGCGACCGCTGGCTCGTGTTCTGCCGCTGACGCCGTCCGTTGCGCTTCCCGGTGCGCTACCCGCTACGCATCCCGGCAAACGCTCACAGCCGCACCGCTTCGCTGGCCCGCGATCACGCGGCAATGGCATTCGCCGTCGCGACCTGAGCGGCTGAAGGCACCGCGCTGGTGCGCTCCATGCCCGATGCGGCGCTTTCGGGCCGTTGTTGCACCACGCCATACCATCCCAGTCCCTCATACGTTTCGTAGCCTGGCGTCAGCGCGTAGCCGATCATTCCGTCACCGTCCGCATGGTAGAACCCGCTCGACGCCGCGTTCGCTCCGGTCGCGCCGCGCTGGCGCCGCAGCGCGAAGCGCTCCAGCAATACGCCTTCGCCGTCGGACGATGCCAGCACCCGATGCTCGGCGTCGAGCAACAGGCAGCGCGTGACGGCCCGCTCATGGGGCAGGAGCGGCACGCCTTGCACCACGGCCCTGGCCTGCGGCGCCCAGTCGAAGAAGATACCCAGCGCGCCGATGGGGCGGCCATGTGTTTCGCCATCCTCACGAATTGCCGTCGCGTAGGTCGCGACTTCGGCGTTGTGAAGCAGCTTGGCGCGCCGCACATCGAACGCGGCGTAATCGGCGCCGCTGGGCGTGCGCATCGCGGCGAGGAACCATGGGTGACGCGAGGCGTCGGCGCCGATGACGCCGGGGTAGCGGTCGGGACGCCCGTTCGCGACGATGCGCCCCGACGCGTCGGCCACCCACAGGTCGAGGTAGACGGTGTAGCTGTCGAGAATCACGCCGAGCCGCTGGCAGGCGTGGCGCACGGCCTGCGGCGACGGCGCGCCGAGCACGTCGACGAGGGCGGCGTCGGTGGCCCACCAGCGCACGTCGCACGAGCGCTCGTACAGGTTGCGATCGATGATCTCGATCATGTGATGGGCGAGATCCGTCAGGCGCTGCCCGCGATGCTGCTCGAGCTGCCCGATCATGCTGTCGCCCAGCGCCGAGAGTTCGGCAAGCGACCCGGCCAGTTCCGACGTCAGCGTCTGCGCGATGTCCGTGATGCGTTCCGAGACATGCTTGACTTCGTTCGCCACCACGGCAAAGCCGCGGCCGGCATCGCCCGCGCGAGCGGCTTCGATGAGCGCATTGAGCGCCAGGTACTTCGTTTCGCGTGTGATGTGCTCGATGGTCGCGATCTTGTCGTCGGCGACATGCTTGACGGAATGTGCCAGCTCGACAATTCTCTCGGGTGCTGCCATGGTCGATCTCCCAAACGTGCGCTGCGTTGGCGCCGGCTGAGTGCCTGGCGAATCGAGGAAGGTCGCCAGGGCGAATCGGGCCGGCCGGAGCCGGTTCCGTGGCGAACCGGCATGAGACGAACGCGGGCACTACCGCATCGACGTCTTCGGGACAGCGTCGTGAGGGGGGAAAGATGCGGTGGCCGCAGTCTTGCGACATGCAAGCTGCGTGCCACCTTGTGCGCCGGACGATCGGAAGCGGCTCAGGGAAGCATGCCGAGCACGCGCCACCAGAGGTAGTCCAGGGGGAACAGCACCACGAGCGTGATGAGCGTCATGACGACGGTCAGCCGTGTGCCGTCGCGCATGCCGACACCGCCCAGATGCATCGCGATCATCATCGGCGGACTCTGATACGGCAACAGCACCGTCGAGAACACCGGCACTTGCAACATCAACACGGTATACAGCGGCAATCCACTGGCGGTGGACAGCTGTCCCGCGAGCGGGGTGAGCACGGCGGGCAGGCCGGGCAGCGTGGCGACCAGACCGATCGCCGCGCCGATCGCGATCAGCCAGGCGGCATTGATGGCTGGCGTGCCAGGCGTCATGCCCACGGCGTCGAGACACAGGCGCGCGACCTTCTCGCCCAGTCCGGTGTCCGCGACGACCGCGCCGACACCGAGAAAGCCCGCCACATAGATGAGCGGCGTGATGTGCATCTGCTCGGTGAAGGTCTTCGGCGTGACGATATGAATCGCGGGCAGCAGGCAGATGATCGCGGCGGCGACCGATATCCACGCCGGGGAGATGCCGTGCCACGCGTCGGTCGCGAAGCCCGCCAGCGCGAGCGCGAGAAGCATCGACAGGCGTCGGGCGTCCGTTGTGAGCGGTGCGGGCGCGGCGGACGACGTGTTGGTGAGTGGCCCGTCGTCCGGAAACAGCCGGCAAATGACCCACACGAGAATGACGGCCTTGAGTGCGCCCAGCACCGGGAAGTGCAGCAACAGATAGGGCGCGTAATGCAGCTTCACGCCGTAGAACGAATCCGCCGCGCCCATCAGCACGCTGTTCGGAATGTTTGCCGGCAGGATGGTCGTCGGCGGCATATAGCTCGCGGCGGCCACCATCATCACGAG
Source organism: Pandoraea pnomenusa (assembly GCF_000767615.3). Taxonomy (NCBI): domain Bacteria; kingdom Pseudomonadati; phylum Pseudomonadota; class Betaproteobacteria; order Burkholderiales; family Burkholderiaceae; genus Pandoraea; species Pandoraea pnomenusa. The sequence continues at coordinate 254,639 of NZ_CP009553.3, forward strand.
ACCGGTGCGCCCGCGACGCCCCTCCGTCAGCCCGACCCGGTCCGCGAGCGCCAGCACGATGGGGATGAGCAGCAGAATACGTCCGGTCGTGGAAGGCATCACGAACGCCAGGCCGACACACGCCACCATCACCGAGGCGACGTAACGCGCGTAAGTCGGCCGCCTGAGCGAGAACAGCGTGGCGGCGATCCGCGACCCCAGACCGGTGGTGCGCACGGCGAGCCCCGTGACCGCACCGCCGAAGACCAACCACCACGCCGCCGAGTGAAACCCCGCGAAGATGACTTCCGGCTTGGCGACATGCAGCAGCACGGCGAGCAGGAAAAACGTCAGCGTGGTGATCGGTTCCGGGAACAGTCCGAAAGCCCATGCGCCGATCGTGAAAAGTACCAGTACCGCGGCTTGCGACGCCGTTGGGGACAGGCCCAGCGTCGTGCTGCCGTGGCTTGCCGCCCACAGCGCGAGCGCGAGCAGGGCGTAGACGGCGTAACCGGCGAGCGCGCGCAGGCGGGCGCGCAGGCGCTCGCGGCGCAGCGTTTGCGCCGCGTGGGACGCCTGCGGCAGCGAATCGGGCGAGGCCGGTGGGGTGGAGTCGGTCATGGCGCTTGTCGTTGTGATGATGGGCCAATGGCGCGCCGTGAGGGCGTCGGGCGCGCGCTGCGAGTGTCAAGTGTCGGCACTGCCGACGCACTGCCGATGATACGGGCTTTGCGCGCAACGTCGTTCCGTGGCGTGGTGCGTCGTCGGAATGCGGCCGGACTACAATAAGTGCCGGCCGGGAATGTCACTCGATGATTCGGGTGGCAGCCGACGTCCCACTCTAGCCGTTGACCGATTCTGCATCAGGACAAATACCATCGCGAACATGCCACGCACCGCGACGGCGCCTGTCGCGCGCCCCAACTTCGTGCCCATGCCCCGTACGGCGCCGAGCGCCGTGACGCCCGTCGTCGCACACCTGCGCACGCCGCCGCCCGACGCGCTCATCGAGCCGCATCGCCACGAATGGGGGCAATTGATCTGTCCTCAGCGCGGCGGCCTGCGCATCACGGCCGGCGAGACCAGCCTGATCGTGCCCGTCTTTCGCGCGGCATGGGTGCCGGCCGGCATGTCGCACGAAGTCGCCGTGCTGGGCGAGGCGCAGTTTTACGCGGTGTACATGATGTCGGAAGTCTCGCCGTTGCCTGCCGAGCGGTGTCTCGTGCTCGACGTCTCCCCTTTGCTGCGCGATCTGGCGGCAGCCATGGCCGGGGGGATGGCGTCGGACGACCCTCGGCACGGACTCGTCACATCGCTGTTGCTCGAAGAATTGCGGGTGGCGCCCACGGCGTCGCTCGACCTGCGCATGCCGGACGACCGGCGCCTTCGACCGTTGTGCCAGGGGCTGATGGAGCGCCCGGAGGATGATCGTTCGCTCGCCCAATGGGCCGAAGACGTCGGGGCGTCGGAGCGTACCCTCGCGCGCCTTTTCAGCACGGAACTGGGCACGAGTTTCGGTGTATGGCGCCAGCGGGTGCGCATCGCGCGCGCGGTCGACTGGATGTCGCGCGGTGTGCCCGTGGCGACGGTCGCATCGCGTCTGGGCTATGCGAACCCCGCGGCGTTCTCCGCGATGTTCCGCCGGGCGTTGGGGGTCTCGCCGCGCGACTTTACGCGGGTGGAGCGCGCGAAGCTATGAGCGAGGCCACACCCGGGGCGCCGAAGCCCTGGTTTCTCTACCTGCTGGAATGCGCCGGCGGACGCATCTACACCGGCATTACCGTCGACGTCGATGCGCGCTATGCGGCGCATGTGTCCGGCAAGGGCGCGCGCTTTACCCGCGCGTATCCGCCCTCGCGCATTCTCATGTCGTTGACGTTCGCCGATCGGTCGGCGGCCTCGCGCGCGGAGCACCGCGTGAAACAATTGAGCGCGTCGCAAAAGCGCGGGCTGATCGCCGGCACTTACACGTGCGACTTCGGTGGGGAAGTCGATTCCCCGGCCAACGCGCCTGCCGACCTTACGGCACCAGGCGCGCCCGCCGAATGATGCGGCGCACCTCGCGCTGGAGCGCTCCGAACTGACCGCGTGAGGGAATCGGCGACACCACGAGCGCCCAACTGTCCCCGGGCACGTTCTTCTCGACCACCGTGTAATACGTCGCCTGTGTGCGGAAGAAGTCGGCGATGCCGTCGTGACTGATGCGATAGCTGCGTTCTCCGGCGCGAGGCAGCAGGAACACGCCGAGCGTGTAATACACGTCGCGGTCGGCGTTCACCGGCCCGGACTGCCTGTCGAGCAGCAACGTGCGCAACGTCTGCTCCGTGAGCAGGCTCGGGCGACGTATGTCGAACACGCGCCACACCTTGAGCAGGGCTCCCGTCGACATTTGCCATCCCGCGAACGGCGCGAGCAGACGCCAGTTGTCGGGCAACTGCGCGTCGGTAATGCCCAGCGGCCCGAAGATGCGCGTTTCGCAGAAGTCCTTGTACGCTTGCCCGGAGACGGCTTCGATCACCATGCCGAGCAACAGGTATGAGACGTTGGAGTAGACGAAGTCGGACTTGCCCGTGGAGTGACCGGCTTCGCCGGCGTCGAGATACTTGAAAAAGTCGGCGCTGCCACCCACGCGCCGGATTGCCAGTCCGCTGAACAGACCGTTGACGGGATCGTTGAAGCCGTTCGTCGGCAGGCCGGCGCGATGCGCGAGCAGGCGACGCACCGTGAGCTCGCGCAGCGACGGATCGAGCGGCTTGCCGTGCTGTTTCGAATAGGCGTCGAGCAAATCGCCGAGCTTCGCATCGAGCGAGAGCTTGCCCTCCTGGACGAGCAGGGCGATGCCGATGGCCGTGACCGACTTGGACAGGCTGGCGACCGGCAGGAGGGCGCCGACGTCGTCATCCGCCGTGGCGGCTTCGAGCGCGACGCCGGTATCCGACTCGGTGCGCAACCATACATGCGACAGGTTGAAGCGCTCCTTGAGTTGCGCGACGCCCTGCGCGAGGGTCGACTGCCCGATCGGCACCGCCGGTCGGATGGGCTTGGCCGGGCCGGAGGCCGGCAGCGCCACGACCACGCTGTTCTGACTCGCGGCCGGCGCGGACGAGGCGCCTTGCGAAAGCGCCGGTGTCGCGCTCGACAGGAAGACGGCGCTCAGCAGGACACGCAGGACGCCCCGGCGTACGGACGCGGCGGACAGTCCCGTGGCGCACAGCGCGGCATGCGTGTTCTCGCGCCATGTCCGCCACGTGGTCAAACGTGCCCCTGCCGGACGGCTGTGCCGTTCGACGTACATTATTTCACCCCCCGCGCACGATACTTCGAACCGCGAATCGACTCTCTTCGGAGTCGGAATGGTTCGGTGTGCGCACGTGCCGCTTCGCGGCGTTGTCGGCATTCGAAGTTTAGGAAAAACTTCGTCTAACTGGCTAACAAAAGCCTCGCATTTTACATTAAGTTGCATATATCAAACATAAACTTCCATAGCCTCGCGCAATCGGCCCGGCGCGGGACCGTGTGACGCGGGTCGCGCGGCGGCGGGCGCGTGCATTGCGCCGTGGCGATTCCCTCGAATCCCGAGGGATCGGTCGCCGCCGCAGTCGCGACGAGGCCTGTCGGCAGGGCGGACGATGGTGTCGGCGGCACTGGAACAAGACCTGACACGCATCGCGGTGTAAGCTATCGTCCAGACAGCCACCCCGGGGGCGGCGTCCCGAAGCAGACGCCGTACCGGCCGCAGGATCCACCGATAGATGACTGAACCCTCCCACGCGCGCCCGAGCCGGCCCGCCGAAGCGCCTTCCACCGAGGTCCAGGCGATGGGCGCCGCCGGTGCCGCCGGCGTTGCCGTCGACGGCGTATCCGAACCGCTTGCCCCCGCGCCGGGGGCCGTAGAGGCCACCTGGCTTGCATTGCCCGCCCAGCTGCGCTGGTTGCGACGCGTTCCATGGAGTACCGTCCGGCCGTGGCTGATCGTGGCCGGCGTGGCGCTGCTCGGCCTGTTCGTCTTCGACGCACTGCACCACATGTTGCGGCACGTGCATTACGACGACATCGTCGCCGCCATCCACAACACCCCTGTGACGCGCCTGGTGCTCGCCATGCTGGCAACGCTGGCGAGTTATGCCGCGCTCACCGGTTACGACATCTCCGGCTTGCGCTTCGCCGGGGCGACGGTGCGGCGCTCGACGGTGGTGCTGACTTCGTTCATCGCCTACGCCCTGGGGAACTCCGTGGGCCTCGGCGTGCTGACCGGCGGCACGGTGCGCATGCGCATGTACGCGGCCGCCGGGATCGACACCTCGAAGGTGGCGCAGGCGGTGGCATTCAACGCGGGCGCGTTCGGGCTGGGCATGACGGTGTTCGGCTCGCTCGGCATGCTGTGGGGCGCGTCGCGTGTGTCGGCGCTGGTGCCGATTCCCGCAGGGTTGTTGCAACTGGTCGCCGTGCTGCTGCTTGCCGGGTCCGCCGCGTTTCTCGCGATGTGCGCGCGCCATCGCACCGTCTCGCTGTTCGGCCGCTGGCCCATTCCGCTGCCGCCGCTGCGTCTGGCGTTGCGCCAGTTATTGATCTCCGCCGCCGACCTGGGCATGGCCGCCGCCGCATTGTGGTGCCTGCTGCCCGCGGGTGTGGTCGATCTGCCGACCTTCGTCGTCTTCTACGCGATTGCCATGGCCCTTGGGGTGCTCAGCCACGTCCCCGGCGGCGTGGGGGTGTTCGAGGCCGTGATTCTGCTCGCGACGAACGGCCATGCGCCGATCAGTCAGGTGGCGGGCGCGCTGGTGCTCTATCGGGGCATCTATTACCTGCTGCCGCTCATGCTCGCGGCATGCCTGCTCGCCGGATTCGAACTCCGGCAGGGGCCGGCCGCGCCGATCGGCCGCGCCGCCGTGCGGCTCTTTCCCGGCCTGCTGGCGGCACTGACGCTCGTCGCCGGGGTCATGCTGCTGATCTCCGGCGTGACGCCGGCCACGCGCGAGGCGGAAGACTTCCTGCGCCGCCATGTGCCGCTGTTCCTGGTCGAGGTGTCGCACCTGCTCGGCAGCGTGGCGGGGCTGTGCATGCTGTTTCTGGCGCGCGGACTGTTGCACCGGCTCGACGCCGCCTGGTGGGGTTCGCTCGCGTTGACGGTCATCGCCGCCGTGCTGGCGATTCCGAAGGGGATCGCACTGTCGGAATGCTTCGTGCTGGCGGTGCTGGCCACGTTGCTGCTCGTCTCGCGCAAGCAGTTCGACCGTCGCTCGTCGCTCTTCACACAGACGTTCGAGCCGGGATGGATCATCGCGGTGCTCTCGGTGCTGGGCGCCTGTACCTGGCTCATGTTCATGTCCTACCGGCGCGTGGGCTACGCGAACCAATTGTGGTGGCAGTTCACGTTCGGCGGTGACGCACCTCGTTCGATGCGTGCGCTGATGGTGGTGGCCGTGATCGGGCTCGGGCTGTCGCTGTGGCAACTGCTGCGTCAGTCGCCCGGCGCCATCGTGCCCGCGAGCGAAGACGAACTCGCGCGTGCGCGCGCCGTCATCCGCAAGCAGCCGGCCGCGGACGCCTGCCTGGCGCTCATGGGTGACAAGAGCTTCCTGTTCTCGCCGTCGGGCAACGCCTTCATCATGTACGCGAAGCATCGTCGCTCATGGGTGTCGCTCTCGGACCCGGTGGGCGATCAGAAGGAGTGGCCCGAGCTGATCTGGCGCTTCATCGAACTGGCCGACGCGCACGGTGGGCGGGCGGCGTTTTACAAGACGCGTCCGCAGGCGCTGCCGCTGTACATCGACGCGGGCCTGCGCGCCTACAAGCTCGGCGAAGAGGCGTTCGTTTCGCTGCCGGAGTTCGGCCTGCAGGGCTCGCGCCGTGCGAATCTGCGCCATGGGGTCGCGCGCGGCGAGCGCGAAGGTCTCACGCTGGAGATCGTGCCGCCGGAAGCCGTGGCGCCGTATCTGGAAGAAATGCGACGGGTGTCGAACGCCTGGCTCGCACGCCAGCACACGCGCGAAAAGGGCTTCTCGCTTGGTGCGTTCACCGAGGCGTATGTGTCGCGCCAGCCGGTCGCGCTGGTGCGACGTGAATCGCGCCTCGTGGCATTTGCCACGCTGATGTGCCCGGATGTGCAGCGCATCGAGGCGAGCATCGACCTGATGCGCCAGGTGCCCGACGCGCCGCCGGGCACCATGGACTTCCTGTTCGCGAAGCTGATGCTGCATTTCAAGGATCAGGGGTATCAGCGCTTCGGGCTGGGCATGGCGCCGATGTCCGGCATGGAGACGCATCAACTCGCGCCCCGCTGGCATCGCTTCGGGCGCATGATGTTTGCGCATGGCGCACGCTTCTACAACTTCCGTGGGCTGCGCAGTTTCAAGGACAAATTCGATCCGCAGTGGGAGGCGCGCTATCTGATGACGCCGGGCGGCATCGCGCCGATGCTCACGCTCGCCGACGTGGCGGCGCTCGTGGGAGGCGGCTGGAAAGGGATGATTACGAAATGACGGGGAAGACGATGGCGACGCATGGCAGCGCAGACAGCAGGTACGCGGGCCGGCATCGTTTCGGGAAGACGGGTGTCGCCCGTCTGGCGCGGCATCTCGCGGCGGGCGTGCTGGGGTGGTCGGCGGCGATGGCACCGGTTACCGCGCGGGCGCAGACGGCGCCCCTGGCGCCGGAGCATCGCCCCAATCTGCTTCGCCCCGCGCCGAAGGCGGGGCCGGCCGCGCAGCCGCCTGCGGCGGCTTCGAGCGTGCCCTCGCCGGTGATGCCGCAGGCTGCGGCCGCCGCCGCGGGGGCGGCGGCCTTCCGTGGCGCGGGCAACGCCACGCCGGAAATCATGACCCACGGGCGCTTCGAGAACGTGCCGATCTTCCGGCCGGACGGCGAGCCGAATGCCACCGTGCTGTTCTTCTCGGACGATGACGGCTGGACGCCGCGTGCCGAACGCATGGCCCGCGCGCTCGCGGAAACCGGCGCGTTGGTGGCGGGCATCGACACCGCGCGCCTGATGGCGAACTACACGAAGGACGACATCGCGTGCGTCTACGCCGCGGGCGATCTCGACAACTTCGGCCGCTGGGTCGAGGCGGCCGTGAAGCTGCCGGGCTACACGCCGCCGATTCTCGTGGGCGACGGCGTGGGCGGCACGTTCGCGTACGCCATGCTCGCGCAGGCGGGCAGCGACACGTTCTCGGGCGCGCTGTCCGTCGACTTCTGCCCGGTGCTGCCGATGTCGCGGCCGCTATGCCAGGGCGAAGGCGTGCATTTCGGACGCGGCGTCACGCACACCGCCGGAGGCGCGCCCATGAGGCTGCTGCCCGCTCCGGTGATGAGCGCGCCGTGGCTGGCGATGGGCGGCCCGGCAGGCGGGCCGTACGCGCGCGCGCCGCGGTGCCCCGACCACGTGGCGCAGGCGTTCGCCGCGCGCACGCCCAATGCGAACTGGCTCGTGGGCGGCCTGGCCGGCAGCCTTGGCGCGATGGACACCTCGGGCACGACGCCGACGCCGGTGCTCGCCGACTGGGTGACGCAATACAAGAACGCCTTTCGCCGGCTGAACGCGCATCACGTGGCCGGCACGGCCCGCCCGCCCGCGGCCGTGGCGGACCTGCCGGTGATCGAAGTGCCTGCCACCGGCAAGCCCGACGCGAACCTGGCCGACACCTTCGCCATTCTCCTGTCGGGCGACGGCGGCTGGGCGGGACTCGATCGCGACGTGGCGGGCGCGCTCTCGGCGCACGGCATTCCGGTGGTGGGCGTCGATTCGCTGCGCTATTTCTGGTCGGCGCGTACCCCCGCATCGGGGGCGCTCGACATCGACCGTCTCATGCGCTTCTATCAAACGCGCTGGAACAAGAAGCGCGTGATCCTCGTGGGGTATTCGCAAGGCGCCGACGTGCTGCCGTTCATGGTCAACCGGTTGCCGCCGGGCGGGCGCGAGCGCGTGGCGCTGCTCGTACTCATGGGGCTCGGGCAGAAAGCCGACTTCGAATTCCGCATGACCAACTGGGTCATGTCGAGCCAGAACGGCCTGCCGATCCGCCCGGAAGTCGAACGCCTGCCCGACGGCATGGCGATGTGCATCTATGGCGCCGACGAGGACGACAGCAACTGCCCCGGACTCGATCCCCGGCGCGTTCAGGTCGTGAAGATGCCGGGCGGACACCATTTCGACGGCAACTACACGGCGCTGGCCGACAAGATTCTCCAGGGCGTCGCGCGCCGCTGACACCGGCGCCGGCGTCGCGGCTTTGCGCCTTGCCTTCCGTGCGGGCGCTCCGTACACTTCGCCCAGTTTTCCGTCACCCCGCAGCGCGGCCGCGCGCGGGGCGGGCGAGCCGCGCGTACGGCACAGAACGACACGACAATCACAGGAGAGGATCGATATGGCAGAGGGTTACTTCCCGCAGTGGCGGCAACAGGACACGGCGTCGGGACGCGTGATCGCCCCCGACGAGCGTCTGCCCTGGCCCCAGACCATCGCCATGGGCGTTCAGCACGTCGTCGCCATGTTCGGCTCGACAGTGCTCGCCCCGCTGCTCATGGGCTTCGACCCGAACCTCGCGATCTTCATGTCGGGTATCGGCACGTTGCTGTTCTTCGTGCTCGTAGGCGGGCGCGTGCCGAGCTATCTCGGTTCGAGCTTCGCCTTCATCGGCCTGGTCATCTCGGTGACGGGGTACGCCGGCAGTGGCCCGAACATGAATGTTCCGGTGGCGCTCGGCGGCATCATCGCGTGCGGTGTGCTGTACGCGATCATCGGTCTGATCGTGATGGCGGTGGGCACGCGCTGGATCGAGGCGCTCATGCCGCCGGTCGTCACGGGGGCCGTGGTGGCGGTGATCGGCCTGAACCTGGCGCCGGTGGCGGTCAAGGGCGTTTCGGCCACGAACTTCGATACCTGGATGGCGCTCGCGACGGTGCTGTGCGTGGGGCTGGTGGCCGTGTTCGCGCGCGGCATGGTGCAGCGTCTGTTGATTCTGGTGGGGCTGCTGCTCGCGTACGTGCTCTACGCCGTGCTGACCAACGGCATGGGCCTTGGCAAGCCGATCGACTTCTCCGTCGTGGCCAATGCCGCGTGGTTCGGCATGCCGCATTTCGCTGCCCCCGTGTTCAAGCCGGAGGCGATGGTGCTGCTCGCACCCATCGCCATCATTCTGGTGGCCGAGAATCTGGGGCACATCAAGGCCGTGAGCGCGATGACCGGCCAGAACCTCGACCGCTACATGGGCCGCGCCTTCCTCGGCGACGGGCTCGCGACGATCGTCTCGGGCAGCGTGGGCGGCACGGGCGTGACCACGTACGCCGAGAACATCGGCGTGATGGCCGTCACGAAGATCTATTCGACGCTGGTGTTCGCCGTGGCGGCGGTGATCGCCCTGGTGCTGGGCTTCTCGCCGAAGTTCGGCGCGATCATCCAGACGATCCCGGGCCCGGTGCTCGGCGGTGTGTCGATTGTCGTGTTCGGTCTGATCACGGTGGCCGGCGCGCGCATCTGGGTGCAGAACAAGGTCGACTTTTCGGATAACCGCAACCTGATCGTGGCGGCGGTCACGCTGGTGCTCGGCGCCGGTGACTTCACGCTGAAGTTCGGGGCGTTCTCGCTCGGCGGCATCGGTTGCGCCACGTTCGGCGCCATCATCCTGTACGCGCTGCTGCGCGGACGCGGCAAGTCGACGCCGGCGGCCATGTAACGGGCTAACGGGCGGCACCCGCGACGCGGCCCCCACGGCACGACGATTACGTCGTGCCGTTTTTTTTTATGCCGATGGCGATGTTCGGGTTGCCGGAGGCGTTCGCATCCCGCACACCGTGCGTTTGATGGGTGTCGCATGCTTCGTGAGTGTCGGGCGTGTCGGGCGTGTCGGGCGTGTCGGGCGTGTCGGGCGTGTCGGGCGTGCCGGGCGTGCCGGGCGTGCCGGGCGTGTCGAAGGGGGGCCGGTGTCTGCACCCGGCGCCTGAAGATGCTCGAGCAACTGGCGTGCATGGACGGGCAGGGCGTCGCGCTCGCGCACGCACAGCACCAGCGTGCGCAGCGCCCACGGGTCGCACAGCGGCACGATGCCGATGCCCAGCGTGGCGCAGCGGCGCGCGGCGTTGAGCGGCACGATGCCCAGCGCGGCGCCGGCCGCCACGGCGCGACACAGACTGTCGAAGTCGCGCAGGCGCAGGCGGTAGCGCAAGGGGCGTCCGGCCTGCTTCGCATGGCCGTCGAGATGCTCGGCCAATGCGCTTGGCTCCGGCAGGCCGATGAATTCCTCGTCGAGCACGTCAATGAAGTTGAGTGCTTGCCGTGTGGCCAGCGCGTGGCCCGGCGGCGTGACGACGACCAGCCGGTCCTGACGGAAGGGCACGGTCTCGAGGCCGGTGAGCTCTATCCAGTCGGAGACCACGCCGACGTCCGCCGCGCCCTCGAGCACGGCTTGCACGACCGCCGGGCTGGTCTGCTCGCGCAGCGAGATTTCCACGTTCGGATGGTTGGCGAGAAAGGCCCCGAGCAAGTCGGGCAGGAATTCCGACATGGCGACCGTGTTGGAGGCGATGCGCACGTTGCCCTTGAGACCCGCGGCGTATTCGCCCAGCTCGCCGCGCATCTGCTCGATCTGCGCGAGCACGCGGCGAGCGTGGGCGAGCAGGGCGCGTCCGGCAGGCGAGGGAATCACCCCCTGCCGATGGCGCTCGAACAACGCCACGCCCAGCGTCTCCTCCAGCCCCCGGATGCGAGCGCTGGCGGAAGCGAGCGTGAGATGGGCGCGCTCGGCGCCGCCCGTGATACTGCCGGCATCGGCCACCAGCAGGCACAAACGCAAATCGGTCAGGTCGAATCGCACGGTAGGGGCGTTGGCGCAACGGCGGTTGGGGCAATGACGTGAGTGTAGCGGCTCGCGCATGTCCGGGGTGCGGGCAGGCGTTTCTCCGGCGCTCACTGACTTGCGGATGGCCGCATGGTAAACTACGTGCTTTCAAGACACGGCCGTACCCGCGACGGCCTCGCCCGCCAAGCCACTTGTTTCTCATTCCCCGGCGGGTCGTCTTGCCGGCGTCTTCAGGCGCGTCGCCCACATGAGCGTGACGCCCGTTGCACGCCCGACGCGGGCATTCCATCAAGAACAAACAACATCGATACGCGCGGGGACACACATCGTGGAGTCCGCGCATTGGTCTATATATGTCTTTTGAAAAGCTCGGCCTGTCGGCCGACATCCTGCGTGCGGTCGCCGACCTCGGCTATACCCACCCGACTCCGATTCAACTGCAAGCGATTCCGGCCGTCCTGCAAGGCGGCGATCTCCTCGCCGGCGCCCAGACCGGCACCGGCAAAACCGCCGGCTTCACGCTGCCCATCCTGCAAATGCTCTCGGCGCGCGCGCGTCCGGCGGCGGCCAACGGCAAGCGCCCGGTGCGCGCGCTCGTGCTGACCCCCACGCGCGAGCTGGCGGCCCAGGTCGAGGAGAGCGTGACCCAATACGGCAAGTATCTGCGTCTCACGTCGATGACCGTGTTCGGCGGTGTGTCGATGGTGCCGCAGGTCAAGCAGCTCGCGCGCGGCGTCGACATTCTCGTTGCCACGCCGGGACGTCTGCTCGACCACATGCAGCAAAAAACGGTGGACCTGTCGGGCGTGGAGATTCTCGTGCTCGACGAAGCCGACCGCATGCTCGACATGGGCTTCATCCGCGACATCCGGCGCGTGCTGGCGGCGCTGCCGACCAAACGTCAGAACCTGCTGTTCTCGGCCACGTTCTCCGACGAGATAAAGCAACTGGCCGACGGCCTGCTCAAGTCGCCGGCGCTGATCGAGGTCGCGCGCCGCAACACGACGGCCGAGACGGTCGAGCAGAAAATCCACCCGGTCGATCGCGATCGCAAGCGCGAACTGCTCGAGCATCTCGTGCGCGAGCACAACTGGTTCCAGGTGCTCGTGTTCACGCGCACCAAGCACGGTGCCAACCGCCTGGCCGAACAACTCACGAAGGGCGGCATTCCGGCGCTGGCGATCCACGGCAACAAGAGCCAGGGCGCCCGCACGCGCGCGCTGGCCGAGTTCAAGAGCGGCACGCTCCAGGTGCTGGTCGCCACCGACATCGCCGCGCGCGGGATCGACATCGACCAACTGCCGCACGTGGTGAACTTCGACTTGCCGGAAGTCGCGGAAGACTATGTGCACCGTATCGGCCGCACCGGTCGCGCAGGGGCGAATGGCGAAGCCGTGTCGCTCGTCTGCGTGGACGAACATCAACTGCTCACGCAGATCGAACGTCTCATCAAACGGACCATCGAGCGCGAGGTGATTCCAGGCTTCGAGCCGGACCCGCATGCGGTGGCGCAGCCGATTCGCAAGAATCAGAACGGTGGCCGAGGCGCCGGCGGCGGACGCGCCGCTCGCAACGGCGATGACGGCCGAGGCCAGCGTGAAGCGCGTGAGCCTCGCGAGCCGCGCGAACCGCGAGATGCGCAACGCGGCACACGCCAGGGCGGTGAGCCGAAGGCGCGTCGAGACGGCGGGCGAAATGAGCGCGGCGGTCGCGGTGGCAACGGCAACGGCGGCGGTGGCAGCAGCATCAACGTCGGCAATGTGGGCCAGGCGACGCCGCAGCGCCAGCAGGCACCGAAGCGCCAGGGCGACGCACAACGCGGCGTGGCGCAAGGTTCGGGCGCCGCACGGCAAGGCCAGGACGGCCGGCAGCAGCGCGGCCGTGGCACGCCGGGCCCGCAAGGCGCGGTGCGCGGTCAGGGCGGCGGCGCCGAGCGCGGCGATTTCGCCCAGCGCGGTCCGCGTCCCGCACGTCGCGACGGCGCGGGCGGTGCGCTGCTGATGGGCAAACCGAAGCGCGACTGAGCGGCTTCGGCGCACACGCGTCAACCGGATACGGCGTCGAGGCGTCGTATCCGAACGACACCGGAAAGGCCGTCTGCGCAAAATAAGTAAAATATTAAGCTTTTGCGCCCGGCGGCCCGGGCAAGCGACGAGCGCGGCGGCAAGCACCGGCGATGCCTCTTCGCCGATGCCCGCACCGCCTTCCCGTTCTCCGAGGATTTCATGATCGCCCGTGTTACCCGGCTGTTCCCGCTTTGGGCTCTGTTGCTGTCTGTTTTCGCTTTCCTTTCGCCGGGCAGTTTCTCCGGCGTCACGCCGCACGTCACGGCACTGCTGACCGTGGTGATGTTCGCGATGGGCGTCACGCTCACGTTCGACGATTTCAAGCGCGTATTCACGCGACCCGCGCCGATCGTGGCGGGCGTGGTGCTGCACTACCTCGTAATGCCGCTGGCCGCATGGGTCATCGCGCGCGTGCTGCATATGCCGCCGGACCTGACGGCCGGCATGGTGCTCGTGGGCAGCGTGGCGAGCGGCACGGCCTCGAACGTCATGATCTATCTTGCACGGGGCGACGTGGCACTGTCGGTGACCATCAGCGCCATGTCCACGCTCGTGGGCGTGTTCGCCACGCCGCTGCTCACGCGGTTGTATGTCGATGCGTCGATCGCCGTGGACGTCGAGGGCATGTTGCTGTCGATTCTTCAGATCGTGGCGCTGCCGATCGGCGCGGGCCTGATCATCAATCGCTACTTCGGACGCGTGGTGCGCGCCGTCGAGGGCTATCTTCCGCTCGTTTCGATGGTTGCGATCGTACTGATCATCGGCGCGGTGGTGGGGGCGAACCAGGGCAACATTGCCACGGTGGGGCCGCTGGTGATGCTCGGTGTCGTGCTGCATAACGGTCTGGGCCTGCTCGGCGGTTACTGGGGCGGACGTCTGCTCGGTTTCGACGAGTCGATCTGCCGCACGCTCGCCATCGAGGTGGGCATGCAGAACTCGGGCCTCGCGGCGACGCTCGGCAAGCTTTACTTCACGCCTCTCGCGGCGCTGCCCGGCGCGCTGTTCTCGGTCTGGCACAACTTGTCGGGGTCGCTGCTCGCGGGCTACTGGCGCGGCCGGCCGACCGGCACCGCCAACGACGTGCAAGCACCCGCCACGCGCCCGCTTCACTGAGCGCTCACGGCGCCGCACACCGATTGTGTGCGGCGCGCAACGGCTGCGCGCTTCGGTCCTGCCCGCATTTGCCTTTCTGTCGCGCATCGCCTAAAACTTCGATATACCGTTCGCGGCGGCGAGAGATTCCGCGTCACGGCGCCCGGCCGTGCTCCCTTTCCCCCGCTCGCCCACTGGGCGTATTCCGACGAGGCCCTCCCAGGCAACGAGGCAACGTGCGAGAGGCACGACGACCGCCTGCGGCCGGGCGACAGACCATGTTTTGTGGGAGTCCGTCATGTCTTTGTGTGTCAACGGGATTGTCATCGACGCGCGCCGCGTTGCCGATGAGATCGATCGGCATCGTGACGCGGCCGATCCGCAACTGGCCGCGCGCCACGCGCTCGTGAGCCGGGAACTGTTGCGGCAGCGCGCGCGGGATCTGCGGCTGCTGGACACGGCCGACGGGGCCAATGTCAGTGACGACGCCGTGATCGACGCGCTCTTCACGCGCGACGTGCAGGTGCGGCGTCCGACCGAAGCGGAGTGCCGCGCTTACTTTCACGCGCACGCAGGACAGTTCCGCGTGGGCGACAAGGTGCAGGTGAGTCACATTCTCTTCGCCATGTCGGCGGGTGTGCCGCTCTCGCGCACGCTGGAGCGCGCGCAGTCGGCACTCGATGAAGTACTGGCCGAACCAGCCTCGTTCGCGTCGGTCGCGCAGCGCATGTCGGATTGTCCTTCGGCGCGCGAGGGCGGCAGCCTGGGCGTGCTCACGCGGGGCAGCGGCGTTCCCGAGTTGGAGCTGGTGTTGTTCTGCGGCGATCGGTTGGGCGTGGTGCCGAGACTTGTCAACACGCGTTACGGCTTTCATGTGTTGCGTATCGAGCGACGGATCAAGGGACGCATGCCGCCGTTCGAGCGCGTGGCCGATCGCATCGCGGCGCAGCTATACGAGCAGGCCCGTGCGCGCGCATTGCGCCATTACGTGGCGTTGCTCGCGGGCGCGGCGCAGATCAGCGGTGCGAACGACGACGAAGGGCCCATGCGCGTGCAGTAGCGTTGTTGTCGTGCCGCCAAAACGAAAGGGCGCCCCGGAAGGTGATTCGGGGGCGCCCTTTTTCACGGAGGCCGGCACGAGCGTGCCGGTCGGGCATCAGCCGACGATCAGCTCGAGCGTGAGCGTGTCGAGCGTGAACGAGCCGTCGTCCTGAATCCGGAAGTGACGGCGAACGTTATCGGCCATTGCCGCCTGAAGTGCGCGGATGGCCACTTGCATCGGCGCGGGCGTGCGCATGCGCGTCGTCCAGGTCGTGAAGTCGAGGTCGAGCGCGCGCGGCGTGAGCGACGCCACCGAGAAGCCCGCGCCGGCAGCCATCGTCAGCCACTCGCTCGTGGCGTAGTCGCGCACGTGCGAGGTGTCGCGCAAGACCTCGACGGCCTGCAGATAGGTGTCGAGCAACGGCTGGCCCGTGGACGCCACATCGCAGATCACCACACGTCCGCCCGGTTTGAGCACGCGGCGCATCTCGCGCAATGCGGCGCCGACGTCAGCCCAGTGGTGCGCGCTGTACCGACTGAACACGAGGTCGAACGAGGCGTCCGGAAAGGGCAGCGATTCGGCGGCGCCGAGTTGCGTATCGATGTTCGTCATGCCGCGCTTTGCAGCTTCCGTCGAGACCACGCCGAGCATGTCGGCCGACAGGTCATAGGCCACCACGCGCGCCACATGCGGCGCGGTGAAGAAGCTCACGTGGCCCGCGCCGCACCCCAGGTCGAGCACCTGGGCGTTCGGATGCGCGCGGGCGATCGCGGCAAGCTGTTCGAGATCGGCGCCTTGCGCGTGGTTGGCGCTCGTGAGATACGCGCTCGCCTGCGGGCCGAACTGGCCGGTCACCACGGCGTTGTGGGAATCGTGTGTCGTTGCCGATGCCTTGTCGGCAGGGCGGGCGGTCTCGCTCATGGGGATCTCCTGGATGGTGGGGGCGGGCGGACTGTCGCGACAAGCGCTTGCGCGACATCCATGAGTCTCACGATAATGGGTCGTCGATACCGGTACAAGTTGCTCGTTTATCCTGGTATGAAAACTAATACCCTCTCTCCCGCCCCGCATTTGCCATCGTCCGACACGTCGGGGACGGTGTCCAGCCAGCCCGCCGACGCGGCTCGCGCGCGTCGCGCGCTCGGCGACTTCCTGCGCGCGCATCGCGAGCGTCTCACGCCCGCCGCAGTTGGATTGCCACCGATGGGACGCCGCCGCACGCCGGGTCTGCGGCGCGAGGAGGTGGCCCAGTTATGCGGGCTGTCGGCCACCTGGTACACCTGGATCGAGCAGGCGCGCGAAGTGTCGATCTCGGCGGGGGCACTGGCCGCCGTGGCGGGCGCGTTACGGCTGTCGCGCGCCGAGCGGGCGTATCTGTTCGATCTGGCGGGGCGCCGCGATCCGGAGCGCGGCGCCGAGCCATTGCCGCATCATGCTACGGCGCAGGTACAGGCCGCCGTGGGCGCGGTGGCAGCTCCCGCCTACGCGCTTGACCGGTGTTGGGACGTGCTCGCGTGGAACGATGCAGCCGCCGATATCTTTCGCGGATGGCTCGATGCGAACGGGGCACCGGGCACGAAGAACCTGCTGCGCTACATCTTTCTCGACGAAGCGGCGCCCACGCTGATTCAGGACTGGGAGCGACGCGCGCGCCGTGTGGTGGCGGAGTTTCGCGCCGAATGCAGCGCCTATCTCGACGATCCCCCCGTGCGCGCGCTCACCGATGCCCTGCAGCGAGAGAGCCCGCGATTCGCCGCGCTCTGGTCGCAGCAGGACGTCGTCGAGCGCGAGGGCGGCCGGCGCGGTTTCCGTCACCCGGTGCGAGGCGACATCGATTTCGCGCAGGTGACGTTCCGGCTGTCGGGGCATGACGACGTCAAGCTGGTGATGCTGCTGCCCTGAGTGCCGCACCGCACCGCACCGGCTTACATGCCCGGGCGGAACCACTGCACGAGCAGGGTGGCGGTGGCCATGCCGAACAGCGTCATGACGAGCGAGCCGCCCACGTGGACGAGCACGATCATCGATGCCCAGCCCATCTGGCCTTCGCGCAATAGCGTGGTGACTTCGGCGGAAAAGGTGGAGAAGGTGGTCAGGCCGCCGAGAAACCCCGTCACGACGAACAGGCGCCATTCGACCGGTATCGATGGAACGTGGCTGAAGAAGGCGACCGCCACGCCGATGAGATAGCCGCCGCCCAGGTTGGCCGTGAGGGTGCCCAGGGGCAGGGTGGGCAGGAGGTAGTTCAGATGTGCGCTCAGCGTCCAGCGCAGCAGTGCGCCGAGGGCTGCGCCGACACTCACGGCGACGACCGAAGCAAACATGGGTGACTCCCCGTGCAGAATTCACGCGGATGGATCGCGCGGATAACCGTAGATGTCCGCGGATAACAAAACGGCCGGCCTTTTCAGGCCGGCCGCTCTCGCCTCTCAAGCGAATACTACACGTACCGAACGACTTCGCGAACGACTCAGTCCTTCGGGAACGCCGTGGCGCCACCGTGCGCGCCCGACCACTCGGCCGGCGCGTGCAGGAATTTCTCGACTTCGTCGAGCGTCTTCGTGTCGAAGTGGTTGTGTTGCTTGGCCACGCGCAGCACGTCCCACCACGTGGCGAGCGAGTGCAGCTGGACATCGATGTCCTTGAGCACCTGACGGCTCTCCGGGAAGATGTCGTAGTGGAAGATCACGAACACGTGATTGACCTTCGCACCGGCTTCGCGCAGCGCCTTGCAGAAGTTGATCTTGCTGCGGCCGTCGGTCGTGAGGTCTTCCACGAGCAGCACGCGCGAACCTTCCGGCAGGTCGCCTTCGATCTGCGCGTTGCGGCCGAAACCCTTCGGCTTCTTGCGCACGTACTGCATCGGCAGCATCAGCTTGTCGGCGATCCAGGCGGCAAATGGAATGCCCGCGGTTTCGCCACCGGCGACCGTGTCGAACTGCTCGCAGCCCACGTCCTGAATGATCACGGCCTCGGCGAAGTCCATCAGCGTACGGCGCACGCGCGGGTACGAGATCAGCTTGCGGCAGTCGGTGTAGACCGGGCTGGCCCAGCCCGAGGTGAAGATATACGGCTTCTCGGCGTTGAAATGCACCGCGCCCACTTCGAGCAGGATCTTGGCGGTGATGTCGGAAATCGCCTGGCGGTCGATGCCAATCATGATGCGGTTCCTTAGCGTGGCTGCCCGCCGTGTGGCGTGCGGCCAGGAGTCGTGGAGGAGTCAGCGGGGTGACGCGGCGCGCGGGCGCTGCGGCAGGACGCCGTCTGAGGCGGCGGGTCGTCGGGCCTTGCGGCGAACGACCGGCGCTTAAACGCGAATTATGCCACAAGTTTCAGCAAATGCATGGGCAATTATGCACTGAGCGTATATTTTCGATAGGCGATCTACGCACAGTATTCCCGCACGGCGCATATGAAAATGGGCGTCCGACAGATGTGTCCAAAAAAAGAGACAGTTGCCGAGCCTTTATGACAGGCATACACTCACGCCGAAAATTCAGACCGGACGTGACCATGCCCAACGATTCCTCGCCCTCGCTTGCCGTGCCCGCCGCGCCGCAAGACGCCTCTTACGCCAACCGCGCCCTCTGGGCCTCCGCCATCGGCTACGCCATGGACGGTTTCGATCTGCTGATCCTCGGCTTCATCCTGCCGGCGATTGCCGCCGATCTGGCACTTTCCACGGCGCAGTCGGGCTCGCTCGTCACGTGGACGCTGGTTGGTGCGGTCTTCGGCGGTATCGCCTTCGGCATGCTCTCCGATCGCTACGGCCGCGTGCGCGTGCTGTCGTGGACGATTCTGCTCTTCGCGGTGTTCACCGGCCTGTGCTCGCTCGCGCAGGGCTATTGGGATCTGCTCGCTTACCGCACGATTGCCGGCATCGGCCTGGGCGGGGAGTTCGGCATCGGCATGGCGCTCGCGGCGGAAGCCTGCCCGCCGGCGCGGCGCGCCAGGGCGTCGTCGTTCGTGGGGCTGGGCTGGCAGGCGGGCGTGCTCGCGGCCGCGCTGCTCACGCCGGTGTTGCTGCCGGTCATCGGGTGGCGTGGCATGTTCGCCGTCGGCCTGCTGCCGGCGGTCGTGTCGTTCATCATGCGCCGCACGCTCGGCGAGCCGGAAATGTTCCTCGCGCAGCAGCAAAAGCCGCGCGAGCACGCACCGCTCAAGCTGCTGGTCAAGGACGGTGCCACGACCCGCGCCAGCTTCGGCGTGGCGATCCTGTGCTCGGTGCAGAACTTCGGCTACTACGGCCTGATGATCTGGATGCCGTCGTACCTGTCGAAGACCTTCGGCTATTCGCTGACCAAGTCGGCCATGTGGACCGCCGTGACGGTGCTCGGCATGGCGTTCGGCATCTGGTTGTTCGGCCGCCTGGCCGATCGCGTGGGGCGCCGTCCGACGTTCATTGGCTACCAGATCGGCGCCGTGGTGATGGTATTCGTCTACGCGCAGTTGCAGTCTCAGTTCGCACTGCTGATCGGTGGCGCGGTGATGGGCCTGTTCGTGAATGGCATGATCGGCGGCTACGGTGCGCTGATCTCCGAGCTGTATCCGACGGCCGCGCGCGCCACCGCGCAAAACGTGCTGTTCAACATCGGCCGCGCGGTCGGCGGGTTCGGCCCGCTCACCGTGGGCGCCCTGGCGGCGGCCTATTCGTTCAAGATCGCGCTCGTGTTCCTGGCCGCCATCTACGTTCTCGACATCTTCGCCACGCTGTTCCTGATTCCGGAACGTCGCGGCGAAGCCCTGCAGTAAGCCCGCGGCGGCGGTCATGCCGCACGCGCGCCATGCTGCGCGTGCAGCATCGGGCTTCAGGCGCAAGGTGTACACTTTGCGTCCTGCGATGCGTCCGGCGCATCGCAAGTCCCACGGTCCGACGTGCGCGCGAGCGCGTCGCCTCGGATCGGGGAAGTGGTGGTCATCACGCCACCGCGCCGTGAAGAACCCCGTCGACGACACAATCGCCGAATCCCTCCGGTTGGCTCTTCCCCCGCCGTGATCCGTCAAAAGACGGCCGCGCCCGCACGCAGCCCATGCGCGGCGCAGGCCCGGCCGTCGTAAGTCCTTAGGTATCGAGATATGGATGAACAACTGAAACAAAGCGCCCTGGCGTACCACGAGAATCCGCGTCCGGGCAAGATCTCGGTGACGCCGACCAAGCCCCTGTCGAACCAGATCGATCTGTCGCTGGCCTATTCTCCGGGTGTGGCCTATGCGTGCGAAGCGATTGCGGAAGACCCCCTGGCCGCTAACCGCTACACCTCGCGCAGCAACCTCGTGGGCGTGATCACCAACGGTACGGCCGTGCTCGGTCTGGGCAACATCGGCCCGCTCGCCGCCAAGCCGGTGATGGAAGGCAAGGGCTGCCTGTTCAAGAAGTTCGCCGGCATCGATGTGTTCGACATCGAACTCGCGGAGCACGATCCGGACAAGCTGGTCGAGGCCATCGCCATGCTCGAGCCCACGCTCGGCGGGATCAACCTCGAAGACATCAAGGCGCCCGAGTGCTTCTACATCGAGAAGAAGCTGCGCGAGCGCATGAAGATCCCCGTCTTCCACGACGACCAGCACGGCACCGCCATCATCGCCTCGGCCGCCATTCTCAACGGCCTGAAGGTCGTGGGCAAGGACATCGGCAAGGTGAAGCTGGTCTGCTCGGGCGCCGGCGCTGCCGCCATCGCCTGTCTGGACCTGCTCGTGAACCTCGGTCTGAAGAAAGAGAACATCCTGGTTCTCGACTCCAAGGGCGTGATTCACACTGGCCGCGACAAGCTCGACGAGAGCAAGGCGCGCTACGCGGTGGCGACCGACGCCCGCACGCTCGCCGACGCCAGCAATGGCGCCGACGTCTTCCTCGGTTGCTCGACGGCCGGCGTGCTCACCGCCGACATGGTCAAGACCATGGGCACGAAGCCGTTGATTCTCGCGCTCGCCAACCCCGAGCCGGAAATCCGCCCGGAAATCGCCAAGGCCGCGCGTCCGGACTGCATCGTGGCGACCGGCCGTTCGGACTATCCGAACCAGGTCAACAACGTACTGTGCTTCCCGTTCATCTTCCGCGGCGCGCTCGACGTTGCCGCGACCACCATCACGGAGGAGATGAAGCTCGCCACGGTGCGGGCCATCGCCGAGCTGGCGCAGGAAGAAGAACAGAGCGAAGAAGTGGCGCGCGCCTATGAAGGCCAGTCCCTCGAGTTCGGCCCGGACTACATCATTCCGAAGCCGTTCGATCCGCGCCTGATCATGAAGATCGCGCCGGCCGTCGCGCAAGCCGCCATGGACTCGGGCGTGGCCACGCGTCCGATCGAGGACATGGACGCCTATCGCGAGCAACTCGGCACCACCGTGTACCGCACCGGCTTCATCATGCGCCCGGTGTTCGCCGCCGCGCGCGCACGCTTCGGCAGCGACGCCGCACGCATCGTGTTCGCCGAGGGCGAAGATGAGCGCGTGCTGCGTGCCGCCCAGTTCGTGCTGACCGAGCGCATCGCCCGGCCGATCATCATCGGTCGTCCGGCCGTGGTCGAAATGCGTCTGCAGAAGATCGGCTCGAAGCTCAAGCCGGGCGTCGACTTCGAGATCGTGAATCCGGAAGACGATGCGCGCTATCAGCGTTGCTGGCAGGAGTATCACAACCTTGGCGCGCGTCACGGCGTGACGCCAGAGGTCGCCAAGGCCGCCATGCGCAAGGACAACACGCTCATCGGTGCGATCCTCGTGCGTCTGGGCGAAGCCGACGGCATGATCTGCGGCATGATCGATACGTATCACCGTCATCTCGACGTCGTCGATCAGGTGCTCGGCCGCGCGGCCGGCGTGGAGAACTACGCCGCCATGAACCTGTTGATGCTCGAGAAGCGCAACCTGTTCATCAGCGATACGTACGTGAACGAAGTGCCGACCTCGGAACAGCTTGCCGAGATGACCGTGCTCGCGGCCAAGGAAATCGAGCGCTTCGGCATCGCGCCGAAGGTGGCGCTGCTCTCGAACTCGAACTTCGGCAGTGTGAAGTCGGCGTCGGCACAGCGCATGGCGCGCGCCTGCGAGCTGCTCGCCGAGCGCGCCCCGCAACTGGAAGTGGATGGCGAAATGCACGGCGACGCCGCGCTGTCGGAAACGGTGCGTCGCGCCGCCTACCCGGCGTCGCGCCTGGCCGGCGAGGCGAACCTGCTCGTCATGCCGAACGTGGAAGCGGCGAACATCACGTACAACCTGCTCAAGATGACGGGCGGCGAAGGCGTGACGGTCGGCCCGTTCCTGCTCGGCTGTGCCAAGCCGGTTCACATCCTGACGCCGGCCGCCACGGTGCGTCGCATCATCAACATGACGGCCGTGGCCGCGGCGAACGTCACGCGCTGAGTGCGTTGCGCCGGGGGACGGACGGCGTGCCGGTGTCAGTGCCGGCGCCCCGTCCGGTCGCCAGGAAAAAATCCCGCCGAACGCTCGCGCGCCGGCGGGATTTTCATTGGACTGCCGGATTCGCGTCCGGCGCCCCTCAGGACATCACGTCGCGCAATCTGGTCATCACGCGGCCACGCGATGCGCGTCGCCATCGCGGAACTGCGCGAGCAACTTCGTCCACTTGATGCGCGTGGCGGCAAGGCTTTGCGCCTTGACGTGCCCATACCCGCGAATCTCCTGCGGCAACTCGGCGAGCTGAACGGCCAGCGTCAGGTTCTGCTCGTTCAGTCGCGACACCAGTTCGTTGACCAGCGTCTCGTACTCGCCGATCAATGCACGCTCCATGCGACGTTCCTCGGTGCGGCCGAAGATGTCGAATGCGCCGCCACGCAGCCCCTTGAACTTCGCGAGCACGCCGAACGCCTTCATCATCCAGGCGCCATACGTCTGCTTGATGAGGTGCCCCTTGTCGTCGTGCTTCGCGAGCGACGGCGGCGCGAGATGGAAGCGCAACGTGAAGTCGCCTTCGAACTGCTCGTTGATCTTCTTCATGAACGCCGGATCGGTGTACAGGCGCGCGACTTCGTACTCGTCCTTGTACGCCATGAGCTTGTACAGCGCGCGGGCCACCGCTTCGGTCAGCGGCATCTGCGCGCCTTCCTGCGTGAGCGGTGTCTCCGCCGCGCGGACACGGTCCACCGTCTGCTTGAAACGCTCGGCGTAGGCGCGATCCTGATACGACACGAGCTGGTCGTAGCGGCGCTGGATCAGCATGTCCAGTGCGCGCGGCGTGTGCAGCGTGATCAGCTTGCCGCCGGCTGCCGACGATTCCGGCGTTTCGCCTTGCTGCGCGAGCTTGCGCACCGCGGCGAGATCGTGCGCGGCGCGACGGCCCCACTCGAACGCCTGCTTGTTCTTCTCGATGGCCACGCCGTTCAGTTCGATGGCGCGCGTGAGTGCCGCGTAGGAGAGCGGTACCCATCCCTTTTGCCATGCGTACCCGAGCACGAACGGGTTCGTGTAGATGGTGTCGCCGAGCAGTCGCAATGCGAGGTGGTTGGCGTCGACAAAGTCCACGCCGTCGCCGGCCGCGGCGCGAATGTCGTGCTCGGTGCTCGAGCCGGGGAAGCGCCAGTTGGGATTGCGGATGAACTCGGCGGTCGGGGTGTGCGCGCTGTTCACGACGACGTTCGTCACGCCGTACTGCACGCGCGAGAGCGTGTCGTCGCTGGCCGTGGTGATGGCGTCGCACCCGATCACCACGCGTGCGTCGCCCATGGCGATGCGCGTCGCGTGGATGTCCTCCGGTTGCAGCGCGATCTGCACGTGGCTCGTCACGGCACCGCCCTTTTGCGCGAGACCGGTCACATCGAGCGTGGTGACGCCCTTGTTCTCCAGATGCGCGGCCATGCCGAGCAGCCCGCCGATCGTGACCACGCCCGTGCCGCCCACGCCCGTGACGAGAATGCCGTACGGACGCGAAATGTTCGGCAGCACCGGTTCCGGCAACGGCGGCAGGCCGCTGCTGTCGACCTGCGCGGTCCTGGGCTTGCGCAACTGACCGCCTTCGACCGTCACGAAGCTCGGGCAGAAGCCGTTCACGCACGAGTAGTCCTTGTTGCACGTCGACTGGTTGATCTGGCGTTTCGTGCCGAACTCGGTCTCGAGCGGTTCGACCGACAGGCAGTTCGACTTCACCGAGCAGTCGCCGCAACCTTCGCAGACCGCTTCGTTGATGACCACGCGCTTGGCCGGATCGGGGTACGTGCCGCGCTTGCGACGGCGGCGCTTCTCGGTGGCGCACGTCTGGTCGTAGATCAGGATGGACGTGCCCTTGACCAGACGCAGCTCGCGCTGCACGCGGTCGAGTTCGCTGCGGTGATGGATCGGCACGTCACCCACGAGCTTCACGCCCTCGTATTTCTCGGGCTCGTCGGTGACGATCACGATCTTCGCGGCGCCTTCGGCATCGACCTGTGCCACGATCTGCGGCACGGAGAGCGTGCCGTCGACCGGCTGCCCGCCGGTCATCGCGACGGCGTCGTTGTACAGGATCTTGTAGGTGATGTTGACCTTCGACGAGATCGCCGCGCGTATCGCCAGCAGGCCGGAGTGGAAGTACGTACCGTCGCCCAGGTTCGCGAAGATGTGCTCGTCGCAGGAGAATGGCGCCTGGCCGATCCAGGGCACCCCCTCGCCGCCCATCTGCGAGAAGGTGTCGGTCTTGCGGTCCATCCACACCGTCATGTAGTGACAACCGATGCCGGCGATCGCACGCGAACCCTCGGGCACGTTGGTCGACGTGTTGTGCGGGCACCCCGAGCAGAACCACGGCTTGCGCTCGACGGCCACGCGCGGCTTGGCCAGCGCCTGCTCCTTGGCCTCGATCACGCGCAGGCGCGTGGCGATGCGCTCGCGCACGTCGCTCGGCAGCTCGAACTTCTCCAGACGCGTGGCAATGGCCTTGGCGATCAGCGCGGGCGAAAGTTCGTAGTGCGCGGGCAGCAACCAGTTGGCCATCGGCACCGACCATTCGCCGCCGGCGCCGTCCTTCTCGTCGAACTTGCCGTATACGCGCGGACGCACGTCGTCGCGCCAGTTGTACAGCTCTTCCTTGATCTGGTATTCGAGGATCTGGCGCTTCTCCTCGACCACCAGGATTTCCTGCAGCCCCTGCGCGAATGCGCGCGCACCCTGCGCTTCGAGCGGCCACACGCAGCCCACCTTGTAAAGACGAATGCCGATGCGTTGACACGTGGCTTCGTCGAGCCCGAGGTCGGCAAGCGCCTGACACACGTCGAGGTACGCCTTGCCCCCGGTCATGATGCCGAAGCGCGCATTGGGCGAGTCGATCATCACGCGGTCGAGCTTGTTGGCGCGCACATAGGCCAGGCCGGCGTACCACTTATAGTCGATCATGCGCGCTTCCTGCACCAGCGGCGGATCGGGCCAGCGGATGTTCAGCCCGTCGGGCGGCATGATGAAATCGTCGGGCAGTCGCACGTCGACGTTGTGCGGATCGATCATCACCGACGCCGACGATTCGACGACGTCCGTCACGCACTTCATGGCAACCCACAGGCCGGAGTAACGGCTCATCGCCCAGCCGTGCAGGCCGTAGTCGAGATACTCCTGCACGTTCGACGGATACAGCACGGGGATGCCGGCGGCCTTGAAAACGTGCTCCGACTGGTGGGCGAGGGTGGAGGATTTGGCGGCGTGGTCGTCGCCTGCGAGTACCAGCACACCGCCGTGCTTCGACGAGCCGGCCGAGTTGCCGTGCTTGAACACGTCCATCGAGCGGTCGACGCCGGGGCCTTTGCCGTACCACATGGAGAACACGCCATCGAACTTGGCGGGGTACAGATTGACCTGTTGCGAACCCCAGACCGACGTGGCGGCGAGATCTTCGTTCAGGCCGGGCTGGAAGACGATGTTATGTCCGGCGAGATGCTGCTTCGCCTTCCACAGCGACAGGTCCAGACCGCCCAGCGGCGAGCCGCGATAGCCCGAGATGAAACCTGCGGTATTGAGCCCGGCAGCGGCGTCGCGCGCCTGCTGCAACATCGGTAGTCGAACCAGGGCCTGAATGCCGCTCATGTAAGCGCGACCGCGCTCGAGCGTGTACTTGTCGTCGAGCGTGACCGATTCCAGCGCGGCCAGCAAACTCGGGTTGACGGGGGCGTTCATGGGGTGTGCTCCTCACTCTCACTGATTTTGGGATCGCCAAAACTTCTTTGCCCCCCCGCTCTCGTGAAGCAGGACGGCAGCGGTGATTGCCGGCCTCTGTATTTTTGCTTTCCCGAGTGCTCACCTCTGTGATGCCACCCGGTGGGCAGGGCCTTTTTCGTGATGCTGATGCCAGTCGGACTTATGGTAGCACCGGCGTCATGGCATTGCCTGACGGTGAAGGTGACGTCGCATAGGTTGCCGCTTGGGGCAGTACCACGCGCATTATGACGTTTACGTAAACGTAAAACGGTTGGCGTAAACCCTCGTCGGTCGACAGCGTCGCCACGCCCTCCCGGAACCGACAGGTGCGGCATTGCGTCTCTCCGCGATTTTGGGAATTTCACTCAAAATGATGCCAATGTGTCGCGAATGTGTCGGCTACCGTGCGTTTGTCAGCGACTTCCGACACATGGGTAACAACGTGTAACGGTTCGGGG
Organism: Pandoraea pnomenusa; assembly: GCF_000767615.3. NCBI lineage: Bacteria > Pseudomonadati > Pseudomonadota > Betaproteobacteria > Burkholderiales > Burkholderiaceae > Pandoraea > Pandoraea pnomenusa. The sequence continues at coordinate 281,181 of NZ_CP009553.3, forward strand.
CGAAGGGGAACGGCGCAGGCAGAATGCCACCTAATGCCTTACCTGACGCGCTGTCGATTCGTTCGGTCCGTTGTGGACGATTTCGGCTTGGCTCGATGGCGTTCCTCCGATGGACCTGGCCCGTCAGGTACGTTCTTTGCGCACACGTCGTGCGCTTGCAATAAAGCGATACGCAAGAAGGAGTCACTGTGAATCAACGAAACATCGCCAAATTCCTGCTGGTTTCCGCTTCGTTCCTGACCCTGGAAGTGAGCGTCGCCCGTGCCGATGAACTGGCACGCGACAAGACGGCCGAACCGACCCCGGTGAGTTCCACCGTGAGTTCTCCCGTTACGCCGCAGCGTTACGAAGGCCCGCTCGACCAGCGCACGATCGATCCGCGCGAATTCCAGCGCCGCTGATGCGGCCTGAACAACGTTGAGCGCGCCGCCACAAGGCGGCACGCTCTGCCCCCTCCGGGCGCCACCTCGCAAGGTCGGCGCCCTTTCTTTTTCCTCTTTTTTTCCCGATACCGGCATCGGCGTCTTCTCTGTAATCTCTTGTAATGGGAGTGAGAGGGTTAGTATTTTCAAAATATTCATAATCTACGCAATAATATTGCGCAGATGACGAAAATAGTGGGGGAGAAGTGTCAAAATTGGAACTCGACAAGATCGATCGCCGAATTCTGGCCTTGCTGCAAGGCAATGGCCGGCTATCCAATCTCGAGATCGCCGAACAGGTCCGCCTGTCGCCGAGCCCATGCCTGAGGCGCATTCGCCGGCTCGAGGAAGCCGGCGTCATTCGCGGGTATGTCGCGCTGCTCGAGCCCACGCGTCTCGGCCTTGGGCTGCTCGCCTACGTGAACGTGCGCCTGGACAAGCGGCATCCGGGCGACGGGCAGGGAGGGTCGGTGATCGAGCACTTCCGCAACGTGGTCGATTCCTGGACCGAAGTCGTCGGCTGTTATGCGATGGCGGGCGACATGGATTATCTGCTGCGCGTGCATGTGCGGGACATGGCGCACTTTTCCCGCTTCATGCAGACGAATCTGCTTGTGCACCCGAGCGTGGTCGACGTAAAGACGAGCTTCGTGCTCGACCAGCTCAAGGAAACGACAGCGCTGCCGCTACCGTGACAAGACGCGTCTCGCCATTGTGACGGGAACAAAAAAACCCGGCCATCCAGCCGGGTTTTCTTTTTTGCCGCGTCGAATCGGGCAGGCCGCGGTTCAGGCGGCGCGCTGATTCGGCAGCAGAGCGCCGAACAGGCGACGCACATTGCGAAGCTGGCGCTTGATGGCGTAGTCGAAGGCGGCGACTTGTTCCTGCATCATCTCCGAGAGCATCGATTGCGTGTCGGCCGGCGGCAGGCTCAGGTAGCCGTCCGCTTCGCCGTACGCGAAATTGATCTGCATGCCGGCCTTTTTCGCGATACGCATCATGCGGGCGTTTCGCGACAGGCAGTGCATGTAAAGCGTGTCGACGCGCTTGTTACGGCAGTGGATGGCAGCCCGCTCGAAAAGTCGCGAGCCGATGCCGCGACCGCGAGCGGATTCGAGTACCGAGACGCCGAACTCCGCGACGCGACCGTTCTTGCCTTCCGGCAACTGGGCAACATGGGCCACGGCAACGAGCGCCAGATGGTCGTCGTAGACGCCGAAAACACTGTCGCGAGCAAAGTCGAGGCTGGCAACGTAGCGCGTGATGATGTCGTCGGAGACGGCCTGGCCGAAGCGCAGCAGGCGGTCTTCTTCGCCGAGCGCCAGGAAATGGCGCTGGAGACGGTGAATATCGCCGGACGTCAATTCACGAATCAGCACGCTCGACCGCTCGTTGGCGGCAACCGTCGCGCGTGCGACGTCGGGCGTGTGGTTCGGGGCAGTCATGGCGTATTCCTTGAGTATTCTTTAGTGCGTCGACTGGATTGTGCGACGCAAAAGAATTATACCCGAACGGCTAGGTAAAAACCCTAGGAATCGTGCGATGCCGTTGGAGGAAAACGCCTAAGTCGCTGAAGAGTGGCGTCTTTTCTGGGTTTGTGTGGCGGCACCTTCGACCGCGAGGTTGTTGCGAGGCAACAAAAAAGGGCGGAAATCCCGCCCTTTTTTGTGAGTGTGTGCTCACCTCATTTTCGAGAGCGGCTTCGGCGTCACGTTCTCGTGGGCAGCACGGCAGCAGGAATGGCGGCCTCGATGCCATCCGGCAGCGGAGTGGCGAGACCGTGCTCGAGCACGGCGATGACTTCGTTGGCGAAATCGCGGTAACGCATGCGTCCACCCGGCTTGAGCCATGTGAACGTCCAGTTGATCATGCCGAACAGCATCATCGTGAGCGCCGTCTGGTTGTGCCTGGCCACCCGATCGGGGAACGCTCGCGCGAGCTGGCGTGCGAAGGCGGCCACCACATCGCGTTGCCGGTTCAGCACGATCTCCCGTTGCTCGTCGTTGAGGAACTTCACGTCGTTGAGCAGCGCGATGTGCCGCGTCTGCGACGTTTCGTACTCATCGAGGAAAGCGCGAATCAGCTCATGGAACGTGTCGCGCTCGGAGAGACCGCGGCGCTGGCCGAGCGCCTCGACCTCGGTGACGATGAGCATCAGCCGCTTGGTGTAGCGCTCGAGCAGATCGAACAGAATGGCGTCCTTGCTCGCGTAGTAATGATAGAGGCGGGCCTTCGACGTGCCGCACGCGGCGGCCAACTCGGACATCGAGGTGCTCGGGTAGCTCGCGCGGGCGAACGCCTCGGCCGCGACATCGAGAATCTGTTCGCGCTGCGATTCGTGATCGGGCGCTTTGGTACGTGCCATAAACGGGGGTTACTCCAGTCGTAGATCGCACGCGGCGGCAGCTGTCGTGTCGCCGCGCAATGCGAGCCGGCCTGCCGCACCGAGCTCGCGGCAGCGCCACAGCAGAAAACTGTCGGTCGCAAAAAAACCTTCGATGCGGGGCATGGTCTCGCCGAGAAAGGCCGCCATCGGGGTCCAGGCAACGGGCGCCAGGGTCAGCAACTGATCGTCGATCTCGGCGAACGTTGCGCCCTCGAATGTGTTGTGCACCCAGCGACGCACTTGCGTATTCACCTGCTTGAGCGCGCGCCATTCGAGCGAAAGGCGGCCGATGCGCAGCAGCGAGATCGGGGCGATGCGCGCGAACCGTTCGGCGAGCACGTCCGGGGCGTACATGCCCACGCTGGTGCGCCGCTCAGGGCCTTGCGCCGTGCCCGGGCCGCTCAGATCGGCACTGCGCAGCACGATTTCGTTGAGTCGGGCGGGCGTGTTTCGCAGCATGAACGATACGCGGCGAAGCACAAGCTGATCCGACGCACTGTCGCCATGCCAGCACACCACGGCACTTTCCGTGGGGCCGCCTTCGGCCAGGCGCTGCAGCGACGCCAGTTCCTCGCGCAACTCGCTGGCGTAATCCCGGTTCGCCGACGGCATCACCCGCTGCCAGAACGCCGCGCGCTGACGCTCGTTCTCGTCGATCTCGCGCAACGGACCGACGGCCAGGTCGTCTCGCAGGACAAGCACGGGGTCGGCGCGGTGCGCCAGCGCCATTGCCGCGCGCAACTGCTGCGCGGCAATATCGCCACAGACGACATGGATGGTATTCATGCCCGGTAGTTTACGGTATTCCCGCAACCTCGGGTTGACGCTCCCGTCATGACGGCAATCACAGGCAATAGCAGGCGATAACAGACAATCACCGCGCGGAACCGGATCATTCGCGGGACTTCGACCCGGCGGATGCGACGGTGCCGCGGTGTTGCCTCAGTATCGCCCCCGCGTTCGCGCGCCGCGGCAATCCGCGTCACACGGGGCCTAGGCTTCGACGGGGCGCGGTCGGCGGCCGTGGCCGCCCGCCATCCGCGCCACCGCCGGGTCCTCGCCGATCAGCGCTCGTCGTAGCTGACCACGACGCGCTCGGTGAGCGGGCGGGCCTGGCACGTCAGCACGAAGCCTTGCTCGACTTCGTAGTCTTCCAGCGTGTAGTTCTTGTCCATGGCGACTTCGCCTTCGAGCACCTTGGCGCGGCACGTGCAGCACACGCCGCCCTTGCAGGCGTACGGCAGCGACAGGCCGGCGGCCAGGCCGGTATCGAGGATGCTCTGGCCCTCGTACGGCTGGCGCAGACGACGCTCCTTGCCGTCCATCACCACGACCAGCTCGGCCATCGGCGTATCGTCGGTGATCACGACCGGCTTCACGCCGGCTTGGGGCGAGGGCACGCCGAAGCGTTCGACATGGATCTTTTCCTTGGCAACGCCCGCGGCGGCCAGCGCGGCCTCGGCGGCGTCCATCATCGGCCCCGGACCGCAAATGAAGGCTTCATCGATGCTCGACGGTGAAATGAGCGTCTCGAGGAAAGCGGCGCACTTGTCCTGATCCAGCAGGCCGTTGAACAACTCGACTTCCTGTGCTTCGTCCGAGAGCACGTGATACAGGCGCAGACGGCCGAGATACGTGTTCTTCAGATCCTCGAGGGCTTCGGCGAACATGATCGCGGGTACCGAGCGGTTGCCGTAGACCAGCGTGAACTGGCTGTTCGGCTCGGTGGCCAGCGTGGTCTTGATGAGCGCGAGCATCGGCGTGATGCCAGACCCGCCGGCGAAGCCCACGTAATGCTTGGCCTGCTCGGCCGACAAACGGGTGAAGAAGCGGCCGTCCGGCGTCATCACGTCGATTTGCTGGCCCGGCTTCAGTTGATCGTTGGCGAAGTTCGAAAACTTGCCGCCCGGCACGCGTTTGATGCCCACCCGCAGCTCGCCCGTGGCCTCGTAGTCGGGCACGCCAACGCAGATTGAGTAGGAACGACGGGCTTCTTCGCCGTCGATCTCGGTCTTGAGCGTGAGGAACTGGCCTTGCGTGAAGCGATACGCGTCGCGCAGCGCCTCGGGCACCGTGAAGGCGATGGAGATGGCGTCGGCGGTCTCGGGACGGATTTCGCGAATGGTCAGCGAATGGAATTGCGGTGTCGTCATCGTGGGCTTCCTTACCGTCCGGGCGCGGGTGGCGACAATCGAAGTGTCGGCATCGTTACGCGCGAAGCGGGATCAGTCGGGTCAATCGGATCAATCGGGTCAATCAGTAGGGCTTGAAGTAGTCGAACGGCTCCCGGCAAGCGCGGCAACGGTAATGTGCCTTGCAGGCGGTCGAGCCGAAGGCCGAGACCACTTCCGTGTCGTGCGACCCGCAGTGGGGGCACGGCACACCGTCTTTCGGTCGGCCGTAGAACGTGATCTTGCGCGGGGCGTCCGCGGCCACCGCATGCGCCCCCGTGGGGGGAGCGATGCCGTAGCCGCGCAGTTTTTCGCGCGCTGCGGGGCTGATCCAGTCCGTCGTCCATGCGGGGGCGAGCACGGTCGTGATGCGCCACGGGCCGAGACCCGCGCGCGTCATGGCCGCCTCGATGTCCTCGGCGATCTGCTGCATCGCCGGGCATCCCGAGTAGGTGGGCGTGATCACGATCTCGAAGGCCGTGTCGCCGGCGTCGTTGGTCACGACGCGCACATCGCGCAGAATGCCGAGTTCCCGAATCGACACGACCGGGATCTCCGGGTCGGGCACCGATTCGAGCGTTTGCCATGCGAGCGCCAGCGACGCTTCCGATGCCGGCGTCAGCACGTCGGGCGCAACGGGGGGCGTAAGCGGCAGGGTCATGGTCGTATCCGTCAGCATGATGTGCGCGCGTGGCTTACCAGCTCGCGCCGGGGTGCTGGCGTGCCAGTCCCTGCATCTCGCCGAGCAGGTAGCTCATGTGCTCGGAGTGACGGCCGAACTTGCCCGTGCTCTCGAACGCACCATCGACCGGGGCGCTGAGCGTGGCTTCGGCGAGCGCGTCGTTCACCGTGGTTTGCCAGGCGTCCTTGAGCTCGGCCATCGCCACGCCGGTACCGGCGGCGGCCACGGCTTCCTCGAGCGGGTCGCGCTTGAAGATTTCGTTCATGTACGGCACGAGGTAGTCGAGCGCGTCCTGCGCGCGGCGATGCGATTCCTCGGTGCCATCGCCGAAGCGCACGAGCCAGTCGCGCGCGTGATGCAGATGGTAGTGCGCTTCCTTGACCGACTTCGCGGCGATGGCGGCGAGTTCGGCGTCGTTCGAACCGGCGAGCGCTTGCCACACTTCGACCATGAGGGCCGAGTAGAGGAAGTTGCGCACGATGGTCACGGCGTAGTCGCGCTCGGCGGCGGTCGTGCCGGCCGTCGGGCCGTAATGGGGCAGCTCGACGAGCGTCCAGTTGCGGAAGGCGAATTCATCGCGCCAGAAGGCGTAGTCGTCCTCCTGCTTGGCGATGCCGGTAAGTTCCGCTTCGACCTTGGCGGCGTGCTGATACAGCATGCGTGCCTGACCGATGAGATCGAGGCTCAGGTTGGTGAGCGCGATGTCTTCTTCCAGCACGGGGCCGTGACCGCACCATTCCGCATTGCGCTGACCGAGGATCAGCGCGTTGTCGGCGAGGCGCAGCAAGTAGGACAGGTGTTCCTGCGTCGGTTTCATGTTCTGGGGTCTCGCATGGGGCGCGCGGGCGCGCCGCCGCTTACATGTGGTTCACTTCTTCCGGCAACTGGTAGAAGGTCGGATGGCGGTAGATCTTGTCGGCGGCCGGGTCGAACAGTTCGCCCTTGTCTTCCGGCGCGGACGCGGTGATGGCGGCCGACGGCACGACCCAGATGCTCACGCCTTCCTGGCGGCGGGTGTAGACGTCGCGCGCCATGCGCAGCGCCATCTCGGCGTCGGCGGCGTGCAGGCTGCCGCTGTGCTTGTGCTCGAGGCCCATCTTGCTGCGCACGAACACTTCCCAGAGGGGCCATTCCTTGTTGCTTGCTTGCGTCATGATCGTTCCTGATGTCTTGTGAGGGCTGCGTGGCTTGGGTGCGAGCCGCTCACGCGGCCTGCTTCTCGGCGCGGCGGCGCTGCTTTGCGGCGTGTGCCAGGGCGGCTTCGCGTACCCAGGCGCCTTTTTCGTGGGCGGCCACGCGGGTGCCGACACGTTCCTTGTTGCACGGGCCGTCGCCGCCGACCACGCGCCAGAATTCGGCCCAGTCGATCTCGCCGTAGTCGTGCGCCTTGCGCGCCTCGTTCCACTTCAGATCCGGGTCGGGGAAGGTCACGCCGAGCACACGGGCCTGTTCGACGGCGGCGTCGACGAATTTCTGGCGCAGATCGTCGTTCGAGATGCGCTTGATGCCCCACTTCATGGTCTGGGCGCTGTGGATCGAGTCCTTGTCGCTCGGGCCGAACATCATCAGCACCGGCCACCACCAGCGGTTCACTGCCTCCTGCACCATGTCGCGCTGGGCTTGCGTGCCGTTCATCATCGCGAGGAGGGCGTCGAAGCCCTGGCGCTGGTGGAACGATTCCTCCTTGCATACGCGGATCATGGCGCGTGCATAGGGGCCGTACGAACAGCGGCACAGCGGCACCTGGTTCATGATGGCGGCGCCGTCGACCAGCCAGCCGATCACGCCGACATCGGCCCACGTGAGGGTCGGGTAATTGAAGATGCTGGAGTACTTGGCCTTGCCCGAGTGAAGCGCATCGATCATTTCGTCGCGCGACGAGCCGAGCGTTTCGGCGGCCGAATACAGGTACAGACCGTGACCGGCTTCATCCTGCACCTTGGCCAGCAGAATGGCCTTGCGCTTCAGGCTCGGCGCGCGCGAGATCCAGTTGCCTTCCGGCAGCATGCCGACGACTTCCGAATGGGCGTGCTGCGAAATCTGGCGCACGAGCGTCTTTCGGTACTCGGCCGGCATGTAGTCCTGCGGCTCGATCTTCTGATCGGCGGCGATGCGCGCGTCGAAGCGGGCGTGTTGCTGCTGCTCCGCCTCGCTCAGGGCGCGCACGCCCTTGGGGCTGTTGCCGGCCAGGTCGATGGCTTGCGTATACATAGAGGAAGGCCTCCGCGACATGTGGGGATATGCATCGCATTATAAACCGACCGGCCGGTCGGTCAATAAATGTTTTCCATGATATGGCCGATGCGATCCATTTCGTTGGTCGGAGCGTTCCCGTCGGGGCGTTCCCGCCGCGGGGGCATGGAACGTGACGCCAACGCCAGTTACATATCGGTTGCCCTCGGGGAGGCGCCGAGCTTCGAGAGGGGGCAATCCATCGAATTTCAATTTTCAAACGGGGGAGAAGGGCATTAATTTCCACAGGAAACGTATCGCCGCGACGGACAGAAGCGGCATCCAGGGTCGAGATCGGACAGACGGCGCATGCCGCCAGTGCGGCTGCGACAGGCGCTGTGCTGTCCTTCCTGGGGCGCGCACTCGAATTGAACGCGGCCGCCAAACTTTCCCCGGTACCCGAATTCTTTCGTCTGGCCGGGCGCGCCGCATCCGGCAATCATCCAGAAATCAGGCTGCATCCGGCCTTTTCCGCATTGTTTGAGAATCCCGGCGAGCGGACCGGTGAGACGCTGACAACGAACAAATCCAAGGTGCTGACGTTGATGGCGGTCTTGCACGACCCGCGTTGCGTGAATCCCAACAATGGCGAGGTCCGTCCGACCTATACACAGTCAGTGATTGACTCGCTCGGTCGACAGCACGGGCTTCGCACGCAGGATGTGACAGTGGGCGAGGGCGTTGTGTTCAGCCCGAACGACGACACCTTGACGTTTCCCGGGGAGCCGCCTCTCGCGCTGGCCGGCATGCCGAGTCGCGTGATCGCGGCCCGGGAAGCGGCGATGGCGCGTCAGCCGAAGGCGCTGGCCTCCGATTTGAATACTTTGGTCCCGAAGCGCGACCCGGCCATCGGGGAACTGCAGGAATTGGCGTTGGGCGATATGCACGGGAACGTCCAGTTGTTGCATTTTTCAACTCGTCGGCGCCGGTGTGTTGAAAATCAACAACGAAGACATTTGGCTCCGGTGCATGAGCGCCTTGCAAGGATCGTCGAAGCACACGCCTTTCGGTCCGGGCGGCCAGTCCGTCGCTTCTCTGGACGACCGAGCGGCGGAATCGCTGAAGGAGAACGCGGAGCAGTTCAAGTTCCTTCTGTCCAGGGCCGTGGCTGCGGGGGACAATGCTGCCGCAGGGCTGGTGCTGTTGGGCGATCTGCTCAACGATCGTGGGCACAATGATTATTGCATGCTCTCGGCGATTGGCGTTCTGCGCAACATGGGCATCGACATGACCGTGATTGTCTCGAATCACGATGTCGAGTTCCTTCGGATCTACGATCGCGTGAAGTCGCTTCCGGGGACCGAGTCCTGGGGCAGCAAAGTCACGGAAATGAACAATTCGAACGTACTGCGGCTTAAACACGACTCGCTCGATTCGATGATTGCGATGATGGATCATGGCGACGCCGAAGAGCGCCTGCTTTATCGCAACGCGCTTATCGACATGGTGGAGAACACCTACCTCAAGTCCACGAAAATGCTCGCATGCAGTCGCGGCGATGCGGCCTATTACACGCATGGCGCGGGGCTCAGGCTGGTGACCGACGCGAATGAACGAAACGCAGGTGTTGCCGATGACAGCATCAGCTTTGGCGACAAGGTGACGATGATCAACCAGACGTGTTTGCCGGTGGCGCTGGAGAGCACCGACGCGTTTGACCGGACGTTTCTCACGGCAGAAGGTCACAGCCAGATGTCGGCGGATAATCGTACCGAAGAGAACTTCAACGCCGATGTGCTGGCCGCCACCGCGCTGGTGTGGGGGCACGGGGTCTCAGGGCACGGGGCAGCGCGAGTCGATCAGTTGTATTCCCGCCTGTCCGACGATTTCGCATTGGCGGATCAGTTCCGCCGGAACATTCATGGACACACGCCGTACGGGCCTGACGAGACGTTGTGCCTGGACGTGCTTCGGGAGCAGATTCACGAATTGCCCGCGGTAATGGCGCAACAGGGGCGCCCGGCAATGGTTGGGGCATTCGTCCGGAACTATTTGGACAATGCGGACCGACTCGACGGAAAAGTCCTGCTCGATGCCCTTGGCCTTCTCATGCGGGCATTGCAATCCACCGGCGCAATTGTGGGGGAGGAAACGCCGGGCGAAGCGGTCATCACGCATCTGTCGCAACGTCTGAATGTTGGTGTTTCCGACAACGTGGCGAAGTTCCTGCGGCAATTCGATCTCGAGAGCGAAAGGATCAACGAAGCGTTCCGCGACGGTGGGAACCATGCCGACGAGATCGGGAATGTGTTGGAAGACTTCGACAGGATGCCGTCAGGGGGCTATTCGCTGTTCGAGATCAACTTTGCGGTCGACCGATTTGTGGGACTCGCGCTGAAGCATGGGCTGATTCAGCAGGGCTCCGATGAAACTCAGCCGACGTCGTTTTCGAAACAGCTCGAAGCAAAAGGGTTCTCATTTTCGGAGACAACCGCCACGGCGCTTGATGCCTTGCAAGGGCAACGGGCCAGTGACGCAGGCGTGATCGACGCACAAAATTGCCTGAGCGCCGACGTGGAGGCGCGCAATGTGATGCGAACGCGCTTCGCGAACCTCGACAAAATGCGCTTTTACAACTCGCTTGACGGCAACAAAGGGAAGTTGGTGTTCGAGACCGATCACGAGGGGCACCAAACGAACGTGGCGAAGCGGATAAAGAATGAAGACTTCCCTGGCGACGCCGGGCCGTCTCCCGTCGGATACTTTGCTTACGAAAAGACCGCACTGGAGAGGCAAGTCTTTGCCATTCCGGCCGGTGTCCCGATCTCGTTCTACCAATGACGGGTTGATGGACATGGAGGCAGGCCTCGGCTTCTCGCGGGAAACCAATGATCTGCGCGTCGGCAGCTCGCTTTTCCATGTCCAATGCTTTGACTACGTGATTGGACGCTAAATCGCCGCGCCACCCAAACCGGGGAGAGGTCGCCCGGGCGTATCAACGCCCGGGCGTCTCGCAACGGCGCGTGGTTTCAGAAGTCCCAGATCACCGGGACCCAGCGATAGGCCTCGCCGTTGCGGGCAATCCGTCCCACCGATGGGAACGGCAGATGTGACGCCACGAGCAGGCCACGGTTCTGCGCGAGTTCCTCGAACAGGCCGATGCGCACGCGCGTCGACGCTTCAGGATCGTGCTCGAAGCCGTTCTGCCAGTCGGGATGGTCGAAGCCCACCGGGAACATGGCGTCTCCCGCGAAGGTCAGGCGTTCGTCACCCGACACGAGATCGACCACGCTGTGCCCGGGCGTATGGCCGCCCGTGATGCGAACGATCACGCCCGGCGCAACTTCACGCGTGTCCTCAAACATATGCAGTTGTTCACGGTACTCATTGTAGAAGCTTGTCGCCGTCGTGCGCAGCACGGCAGGCACCGGCGTCGGCATGACGGTGTGGGAGAAGTCCGGCGACGTCCAGAACGCGACTTCGGTCGCCGAGACGTGGATACGCACGTCCGGGCGCAAGCGCGACTTGACCTCGGGGACCAGCAGTCCGCCCACGTGATCCATGTGCATGTGGGTGACGATGATGTCGGTGACGTCCTCCAGCGCGATGCCCGCCGACTGGAGGCGCTGCGGAAACTGACCCGCGCGCGGGAAACCCGGGAATTGCCCGCCCAGACCGGCATCGACGAGGATGGTCTGACGGCCGCTGCGAACCACCATCACGTTGAGCGGCCAGTCGAAGGCGTCCGGCGGCATGTACATGCTGTCGAGCCACGCGGCCAGGTCTGGCGCGGCCACGTTGGTCGCCATGGTCGAGGTCGGCAGCGGCAGCACGCCGTCGCTGATCACCATCGCTTCGATGGTGCCGACGCGCAGTGCGTAGCGGGAAGGCACCAGATCGACGGGGCCGTTGTCGCTGGCAAACAGCGTGTTGACGGTGGTGGACATCGTATGTCTCCTGAAGAGCGGTCGGCGCTGCCGACCGAGTGCGGTTTCGTGGAAGCCCTTGAGTGAAGAGCGCGTGAGAGGCATCGTAGGCAGGGGATCGCGAGGGCGGTAGGTACCCCCGAGGAAGCTTGCTGTTGCGTCGCAGACACCAATGCCGTGGCCCCGCGCGGGCGGTGCATGCTTGTCGGCGCGCATGCGCTGCGGCAGAATGAGTCGCCCGCCGCTTTTCCGCCTCTGGCGTTCGCCATGACATGACCGACTCCCTGACCCTCTTCGAATGCCACCGTCCTCGCCTGCATGCGATCGCATACCGCATGCTGGGCGCCGTGGCGGAGGCGGAAGACGTGGTGCAGGAAGCCTGGCTACGCTGGTACGGCACCGATCGCCTCGCCGTGCAGAACGCCGAGGCGTGGCTCGTGGCCATCACCACGCGCTTGTCCATCGACCGCCTGCGTGCCGCGAAGGCTGAGCGCGAGCATTACACGGGGGTCTGGTTGCCGGAGCCGATGTTGATGTCCGCGCCATCGACGCCCGAGCAGGACCACGAGCGTGCCGACGATGTTTCCGTGGCGTTCCTGTACATGCTCGAGCGCTTGTCGCCCGACGCCCGGGCGGCCTTCCTGATGCGCGACGTGTTCGACGCCGACTATGAGGACATTGCCCAGACGCTGGGCAAGACCCCCGCCGCCGTGCGCCAACTCGTCAAGCGCGCCCGCCAGCAATTGCGCGAAGGCACGCCGCGCGAGGCGGTGCCGCGCGCCACGTTGCACCGCCTGTTGCTCGCCTTTGCCGACGCCATGCAGCGCAGCGACTTCCGCGGCCTGCACGCCCTGCTGAGCGACGACGCCGAGTTGATCGGCGACGGCGGCGGCAAGGTTGGCAGCTTCAGCAGCCTCATCGGCGGCAAACGCCTCGCGCAACTGTTCTACGCGGGCAAGCGGCGGTTTCGCGACGCCCTGCGCATCGAAGTGCTTCAGGTCAACGGCCAATGGGCGCTGCTGCGTTTCGTCGACGAGAAGCTGGAATCCGTGCAGTCGTACGAGACCGATGGCACGCGCTTCACCCGCATCCTGGTGCAACGCAATCCCGACAAGCTGGCCCGTATCGCCGCCCTGACGGAGCGGCGCTGACGCAGGTGTCGCCTCGGTGACCCGATGCTTTGGTGCCTGGTGGGCAACATGATGATCCCCTGCGCGAGACTACCGCCGCAGTGTGCCGGCTCCTACGATGAGGACCTCATCCACCTTGCCGAGGACACGCCATGTTGAAGATGAAATGGGGACCACTGCTTGTCGCGGCCGGTGCAATGCTGAGCCCGATCGCTCACGCCGCACCGCCGCAACCGATCGTGACCGAACTGATGGACAAGGCGCTGCCGGACATGCCCGGCAAGGACGCGCTGATGCTCACTGTCGACTACCCGCCCGGTGCTGCGGATCCGATCCATCGTCACAATGCCCATAGCTTCGTGTACGTGCTCGAAGGCAGCATCGTGATGCAGGTCCGGGGTAGCAAGGAAGTCACGCTCACGGCCGGCCAGACGTTCTACGAAGGTCCGGGCGACATCCACACCGTGGGCCGCAACGCCAGCCAGACCAGGCCTGCCCGGTTTCTGGTGGTGCTGATCAAGCCGCAGGGCGCACCCGCACTGATTCCGGCCAAGTGAGACTTTCTCGATAACCCCCTGTCACCACAGTTCTCTTGCACGCCATGCCGGGCGTGCTTCCTGGACGGCGTTTCCCTACGAAACGCCGTTTTTTTTGGCTTGATGTCACAGAACGCTCGGCTGGGCCGTCTTATCAGCAGGAACAACCACTGTGGCGCACTCACCATGTCGACACCTTCATCTGCCCCTGCCTCTGCCGCTACGCAGCCCTCCCGGTGCGCGGATTCGCTGGCCGACAGCTTTGCGACAAGCTATGCCGGCGTCGTCGCCTTCATCGCGGTTGCCACCGAGGGCAACTTCGCCAAGGCGGGCGACCGTCTTGGTATCGGCCGCTCGGCGATCAGCCGCAGCGTTCAGAAGCTCGAAGACCAGCTCGGCACACGGCTCTTCGTGCGCACCACGCGCAGCACTTCGCTGAGCGCCGAAGGCCGGCGTTTCTATGAGCGGTGCCAGCCGGGCGTGGAGCGAATCATTCAGGCCATGGACGACATGCGGGAGCTGCGCGAGGGGCCGCCGTCGGGCCGGCTTCGCATCTGCTCGACGGTCGGTTTCGGGCGGAAGATCGTGGCCCCGCTGCTCCACGGGTTTCGCGAAGCGAATCCGAACATCTCGATCGAGCTGGTGCTCGACGACGGCCCCACCGACTTCGCCACGGACCGCATCGACGTATCGTTCCGCAACGGTCGCATGGAAGACAGCCGGGTCATCGCCAAGAAAGTGATTCCCATGCAGATGATGCTGTGCGCGTCACCCGGTTATGTCGCCGAGCGCGGCCTGCCCACGAGCGTCGACGAGATTGCGAATCACCGCTGTGTGAACTTCCGACTGGCGTCGGGACGCGTTTTCGAATGGGAATTCAAGTCGGGCGGGCAACTGCGCAAGCTGTCGCCTAACGCCTCGCTGACCTTCAACGACGCGGACCTGGTCCTGCAATCGGTGCTGGACGGGCACGGCCTTGCGCAAATGGCGGCGTATCAGGTTTGCGACCACCTGCGCGCAGGCCGACTGGTTTCCTGTCTGCCGCAATATGCGCCCGATGATCGGGGGCACTTCATGTGCTTCCTGAGCCGCCAGCATCTGCCGGCCCGCATCCGTGTGTTCATTGACTACATGACGGAGCACATCCGGGCGATGGACCTGCAAATCCTGGACAACCCCGTGGTGAAGGCGGCGTAGGCGACCGCCCCCCGGCGAGTTATTGGGTCAGGCCCAGAATGCTTGGAATGCCGTCCTGCGTCATCTTGGAATACGGGCACAGGCGCTCGGTGTTGCGTACGAGTGCTTCGGCCACCTCTCTCGACATGTCAGGCAGGTGGATGTTGATTTCGGCCTGGAGGGCGAAAAGACCGTCGACGGGATCGCGGCCGAAGGTGATCGTCGCGGTGACCGAGGCGTCGGGAATGGACAGGCCCGCGCGTTCGGCCAGCATGCTGAGCGCGCCGTGAAAGCACGCTGCATAGCCTGCCGCGAATAGTTGCTCGGGGTTCGTGCCGCCCCCGGACCCTCCCAGCTCGACCGGCAGGCGAAGGTTCACGAACAGTTCGCCGTCGTCGGACGCAGCGATGCCGGAGGCGCGACCATGCGCGGCCTCCCCGCCGTGTACCGTCACGCTCGTGGCGTACAGGGGGTGAAAGTCCCTGCCACGGTACTTGTCCAGAAGACTGGGAGGGGGAGGCCGCAGTTTGCTCATGTCACGTCCAGGTGAGGGCCGCGAGTTCAATCGTTCGCGCGGCTGAACCAGGTGTCGAAGTCGATCTTGCCCAAACGCGGGCTGGCGCCGGGTACCAGCGTGTCATCGTCGAGCACGGCGCCGAAATAGCGCGCGCCCGGATCCGCCTGCACGGTGCGGTTATCGCCGATTTTGCGCATGTAGCATTGCGCCAAGTCGGCCAGCCGCATGCGCTGCGGGCCGGCAACTTCGACGATACCGTTGACCGGGGCGCCGAGCGCGGCGTCGGCCACGGCGATCGCCACGTCGTCGGAGGCGATCGGCTGCACGAAAGCCGTCGAGAGCCGCACCTGGTCGCCTTGCAAGCCCGATTGCACGATGCTGCCCAGAAATTCGAAGAACTGGGTGCAATGAACGATGGTGTAGGGAATGCCGCCCTGATCGATCAACGCTTCCTGCGCGATCTTGGCGCGGAAATAGCCACTCTCGGCCAGACGCTGCGTGCCTACGACCGACAGCGCGACGTGATGACGAACACCGGCCCGGGTTTCCGCGGCGAGCAGGTTTCGCGTCGACGTCTGGAAAAACGTCAGTACGGCCTCGTCTTCGAACGAGGGCGAGTTGGCCACGTCGACCACGGTGTCGACCCCGACGAGTGCGTCGTCCAGGCCTTCGCCGGTGATCGTGTTCACGTTCGTGGCAGGTGATGCCGCGATGGCCTCGTGACCGCGTTCGTTCAGTACTTTGACGAGTTTCCTGCCGATCAGGCCGGTGCCTCCGATGACGAGGATTTTCATGGATGCCCTCAGCTCAGGTTGGCCTTGTCCAGACCGTAGGCTTTGTCGGCCGAACCGGGCACGGTCCGAAAGCCCACGTTCAGACGGTTCCAGCCGTTAATCGCCATGATGGCGAAGCTCAGATCGGAAATTTCCTTCTCGGAGAGCTGGCTGCGTACGCGCTCGTAGACTTCGTCGGACACGCCTTGTGCGCCGAGCGTGGTCAGCGCTTCGGTCCAGGCGAGGCAGGCACGCTCGCGCGGCGAGAATTCAGTCGACTCGCGCCAGATGGCGACGTGATGCAGGCGCAATTCACGCTCCCCGTGAATCTTGGCTTCCTTGACATGCATGTCAAGGCAAAAGCCGCAGCCGTTGATCTGGGAGGCGCGGATATCGATGAGGTCCAGGATCGATTGCTCGATGGCGCTCGACTTCAGGAGCATGCCGAATTCGATGAACTTCTTGAATAGTTCGGGCGATTGGGCGAAAGCGTTCAGACGTTGACTCATGATGGCTACCTCGATGGGTTGACGCGTCCCGCCGATACCTGGCGAGAGTGGCGCATGTTTGAACAACGACTGAATCGTAGGCTTGCCGGCCCGACAGCAGAAGACCTCGACGAGGGAGCATCGTGTTGCACCAATGACAACAATCGCGCAACCGCATGTCGTGCCTCCCCTCGGGGCATAGCGCACGCACACCAGGCGCATCGCCTCGCCAGCGAATGCCCCCCGAATTGCCGGAGGCCGGCTCCCGGCACCGTTTTGCTATACTGCGAACGATTCTCATTTGCATAAACGATGCCTGTGCCGCTGAGCCTTTTCGGCCGCACCTGGCCCGGGACAGGAGGGGCGCATGCCCGCCGACGACACGCTGCCGCCCGATACCACGCTTACGACGCTTACCACGCTTACCACGCTTCGCGGCCTCTACAACGATCATCACGGCTGGCTGCATGGCTGGCTTCAGCGAAAGACCGGCTGCTCGCACCGCGCGGCCGACCTTGCGCACGACACGTTCGTGCGTATGCTGGAGCGCGATCCGCCGCGACGGCTGGCGTCGCCGCGCGCGTTCATCACGACCGTAGCCCAGCGGGTGCTTTACAACTTCTGGCGTCGCGAGCAGATCGAGCGCGCGTATCTGGACGCACTGGCACAGCAGCCCGAGTCGCTCGTACCGTCGCCCGAGGAGCGCGCCGTGGTGCTCGAGACACTCCTCGAGATCGATCGGTGTCTCGACGGCCTGCCGCCCCTCGTCAAACGCGCCTTCCTGCTCGCCCAACTCGACGGCCTCACCCAGGGGGAAATCGCCGACACACTCGGCATCTCGCTGGCGACGGTGAAACGTCATCTGGTGCGTGCCGGCACACAGTGCTTCTTCGCGATGGAGGCTTCATGACGCCGGTGCGCGCGGGCGGATTCGATGCCGGGGTTGCGCGACAGGCCGTTGAATGGTGGGTGACGCTGCATGCCGACGACGCCACCGACGCGCTTCGCGCGGCCTGCTTGCGCTGGCGCGAGGCGCACCCGGAACACGCACGCGCCTGGCAGCACATCGAGAACGCCGAACGCCGCATGCGTCATATGTCCGGCACGCTCGGTGCGTCCGTGGCGCAGGCGGCGTTGAATGCACCCCGCTCGCGCGGTCGCCGCCTGGCGGTGAAGGCACTCGTGGGCGTGCTGTTCGTGGGCACCGGCGCCTGGGTCGCCGGCGATCCACCGGCCGTGCAGTGGTGGCGCGCCGACGTCCGTACCGGAGCGGGCGAGCGTCGCACCCTGCAACTGGCCGACGGCACCACGCTCGTGCTCAATACCCGCAGCGCCGTGCGGCTGACGATGGCCGGGGGCGTGCGGCGCATCACGCTCGTCGACGGTGAAATCATGGTGAGCACCGGCAAGGACGCCGCTCATGTGCCGCCGCGCCCGCTCATCGTCGCGACGGCGCTGGGCACGCTATCGCCGATGGGCACGCGGTTCTCGGTGCGACAAGCGCCGCAGGCCGACGGCGCGACCGTGCAGGTGTTCGAAGGCGCGGTGCGCGTGGCGGCCAGGGAAGCGTCGGCGCCATCGGGGGCGCCGGGTGCCGCCGCCGCACGCATCGTACGTGCGGGCGAACAGGCGAGCTTCACCGCCGACGGCGTGAGCCCCGCCACGCCGCTGACATCAGGCGACGGTGCGTGGACGGAGGGCATGCTCGTCGCCGTGGACATGCGCCTCGATGTCTTCCTCGCCGAACTGTCGCGCTATCGCCGTGGCTACTTGCGCTGCGATCCGGCCGTGGCGGCGCTGCGAGTGTCCGGGACCTATCCGCTGGGCGATACCGACGCCGTGCTCGCTGTGTTGCCTCACGCGTTACCCGTGTCAGTGGCCTCGGTAACACGCTATTGGGTCAGCGTCGGGCCGCGCAGCTGAAATGCCGCCGCGTGCGCTCGGCATTTTTCTTCCCTGAATGGGCACATGTTTGAGCTGTTTCGCAGGTCTCGCGTGACAAGGGGAGTGAACCCCCTCTTTCCGTTGCCTGAACCAGACCTCTGCGAGACTTTTCATCATGGCCGTCGCTTCTCCCGAAATCCCCCACCTTAGGCGCTTCCGGTTCCCGTCGGGGTTCCGACGCGCGACGCGGGCACTCTCTCGGCTAGGTGCGCGCGGTTGCGCAGCTGCCGTGGACGTCAGCGGCCCGCAATGGCGGCTTCGCGTGAGTTGCGCAAGCGTTGCGGCGACTTTCGCAACGACGCTCGCCAGCGGTGTCGCGCACGCACAGACGGTCGGGCAAGCGCCCGCCGCCGCGTCGGCACCCTCGGCGCAGATCCGTACTTATGCCATCCCGGCCGGCCCCCTCGACGGCGTGCTTGCGCGGTTCGGCCGGGAGGCGGGCATTCTCCTCACGTATGCCCCCGCGCTCACTGTCGGACGGCAAAGTCCCGGCGTGCAAGGCCGCTTCGACGTGCCCGGTGCGTTCGGCCAACTGCTGGCGGGCACGGGGCTCACCGCATCGCCGCACGGTGCGGGCTATGCGCTGACGCCGCAAGGTGCCCCCGTTGCGGCGGCGATCGTCGCGGGCGGCAGCTCGGCGGACGTGGCGCTGCCGACGACGCATGTGCAGGCGCAGGCCTGGGCGGACGCGTATCGCATGCCCGTCGACGCGAATGTCTCGCGCTCCGACGCCCCCATCCTCGACATTGCGCAAGCCATCAACGTCGTGCCGCAGCAAGTGCTGGCCGACCAGCGCGCACGTACCCTCGACGACGCGCTCGTCAACGTGAGCGGCATCGTGCAAGGCAACACGCTGGCCGGCACGCAGGACACGTTGCTCAAGCGTGGCTTCGGCGGCAACCGCGATGGCTCGATCATGCACAACGGCATGCCGCTGGTGCAGGGGCGCGGGCTCAATGCCAACGCCGACTCGGTGGAGGTGCTCAAGGGGCCCACGTCGCTGCTGTACGGCATCATGGACCCGGGCGGCGTGATTAACGTGGTGAGCAAGCGTCCGCTGCTCAAGCCCTATACGGCGGTGAGCCTGGCGGGCACGACGTTCGGCCACGGCAAGCACGGCGCGCAGGAAACGCTCGATACCACGGGACCCATCGGCGATACGGGGCTGGCGTACCGACTGGTCGTCGACCAGAACAACCAGTCGTACTGGCGCGCCTTCGGCACCCAGCGCGAGACGCTGGTCGCGCCGACGCTCGCCTACTACGGGCGCGACACGCAGGTCGTGCTTTCGTACGAGTACCGCAACTTCCTCACGCCCTTCGATCGCGGCACGGTCATCGATCCGACCACCAACAAGCCGCTCGCCGTCTCCGCACGCGAACGGCTGGACGACGTCCATAACGAGATGACCGGTCAGTCGCACCTCGCCCAGATCACCGTCGACCACCAGTTCGACGCCGACTGGAAAGCGCACTTCGGCTACAGCTACAACAAGGAAACCTATGACGCCGGGCAATTGCGCGTGAACGGTATCAACACGGCCACGGGGGTGGTGTCCCGCAGCAACGACGCCACGCGCGGCTCGGTCAGCACCGACAGCTTCGGTATTGCCTATCTCGACGGCAAGGTACGGCTGGCCGGTATGCGTCACGACCTGCAATTCGGTGGCGATTGGGAATATCGGCGCATCTATCGCCGCGACCTGATCCGTCAGGCGGCCAGGTGCACGTTTTCGTACCTGAACCCGGTGTACGGCTGCGAGGTCATTCCGACGACCGTGTCGGCCAGCGACAGCGATCAGACCGACACACTGCACGACGCCTCGCTGTTCCTTCAGGACGCCGTTCACGTTACCGACCGGTGGATCGTCGTGGGCGGGGTGCGTCTGCTCACCTACAGCCAACTCGCCGGCAAGGGGCGCCCGTTCCGGGTGAATACGGATCTCGGCGATACCCAGTGGTTGCCACGCGCAGGCATCGTCTACAAGGCGACCAATGATGTGTCGCTGTACGGCAGCTATTCGGAGTCGCTCAAACCCACGTCGACCATCGCGCCGTTGTCGTCGGGCGTCGTCATCGACTCAAGCGTCGCGCCGGAGCACGCGAAGTCGTTCGAACTCGGGGTGAAGCTCGATATGCCCAACGGGCTGAGCGGCACGCTGGCCGTGTTCGACATCGACAAGCGCAACGTGCTGGTGTCGCAGTTCAACGATGCGACCAAGGGCATCGACTGGCGTACGTCGGGGGCGGCGCGCTCGCGCGGTGTCGAGCTCGATGTGTCCGGACGCATCGGGCAGCGCTGGAACGTGATCGCCAGCTACGCGTTCATCGACGCGAAGACGACCGACGATCCGCTCTACACCGGCAATACGCTGGCGAACGCGGCACGTCATACGGCGTCGCTTGCCGCGGTGTACGACTGGGGTGCCGTGCTCGGCCAGGGCGGGGGCAATTTGAGGCTCGGTGCCGTGGGACGCTACGTCGGATCGCGTCCGGGCGACTCGGCCAACAGTTTCACGTTGCCCGCGTATTTCGTCGCCGACGTGTTCGCCGCCTACGACGCGAAGATCGGGCGTCACCCGGTCCACTATCAGTTGAACGTCAAGAACGTGTTCAACAAGACGTATTACCCGTCGAGCGCCAGCCAATACTTCGTTGCGGTCGGCGACGCACGCTCGGCGACGCTCTCGGCCTCGTTCGAGTTCTGACAGGCGTGGTGAGGTCGACTCGGCGATGCGCGGCTCAGAGCAAATCGTCGCTCGGCAGCAAAGTGAAGGCGCCGGCCACGGCGTTGCGCCAGAAGGGCGCGTAGGGCTCCACGTCGAACGTCCGGGCTCGGCCATTCTCCTCACCCACCCAGCGCAGCGCCGGCATTGTGGGGGGGGTGGGCGTCTGTGGCACGGCGCCGGGCGGGGCCAGTTCGACACGAAAACTTGTGCTCGGCGAGGTCGCCTGATCGAAAATGCCAGCCATTCGCTCGGCGAATTCCGGACTGTGGATCACGATCGCCAATTCGGTGTTCAGACGCACCGAGCGTGGGTCCAGGTTGAACGAGCCGAGGATGACGTCGCGCCGGTCGATCACGTAAGCCTTGCCATGAAGACTTGCGCGCGATGAGCCACCGAAGGTCACGCGCCGCGGCGCGTGCTCGCCGCCGCCATCCCCGCGGATCGGTTTGAACTCGTACAGCGCGATACCTGCTTGCAGCAACGCCGGGCGATAGCGCGCATATCCGGCGTGGACCGGGACGACGTCCGTCGCCGCGAGCGAGTTGGTCAGCACGCGGACTTTCACGCCGCGGCTGGAAAGCGTCGACAGAAAACGTACGCCGCCGTCCATCGGCACGAAGTACGGGGAGATGATCAGCACCTCGCGCTGGGCGTTGGCCGCAAGCTGACGGAGTCTTGCGCCTGGCGCGCTTTTCGTTTCGGTGGCTGGGGCGTCCAGCTTGTCGGGCGTGTCCGCCGCGAGCTCGGCATTTGCCCAGAACAGTGGCACGCGGCCGCTGCGCAGGCCATCGGCGAGCGCGGGCTGGTGGAGCGCCTGGTGCCCGGCGGGCACGGCGTCTGCGTTGCGCCAGTGACGCGCCAGAGCCTCGCGTGTGGCGTCGAGCGTCTCCTGATCGATCTTCGACTGCACCTGCTTTAGCGGGTAGGACTGCGCGCTCGTCCAGAAATGATCGAAGCTTCGCGAGACGGCATCGACGACCGGACCCGCACAAAGCAGATCGAAGTCGCGAAAGGAGAGGTCCGGATTGGCGTCGAAGTATTCGTCGCCGAGATTGCGCCCGCCGACGATGGCCAGTTGGTTGTCGGCGACCAGCGCCTTGTTGTGCATGCGGCGATTCAACTGGTCGAACCGCGTCAGCAGGTTGCCCGCGCGCTCGAGGAGCGTCGTGTCGCGTGTGCCGAATGGATTGAAAACCCGGATCTCGATGTTGCGATGTCGGTCCAGGACAGCGAAGGCCGGATCCGTGTGGCGGCGATTGATGTCGTCCACCAGCATGCGAACGCGGACGCCTCGATCTGCCGCGTTGAGCAGCGATTGAAGCAACAGACGGCCGGTGATGTCTTCTCCGGCACTGTAATACTGCACGTCGAGACTGTGTTGCGCGGCTTGCACCAGCGCGAGGCGCGTGGTGAAGGCGGCCGAGCCCGTCGCGAGCAATTGGAAGCCGGACTGGCCAGGATGGGCCCGTACGGCGGGCGCCAATGCGCTGGCAAGCGCACTCGGCGTTGCGGAAGTGATATGCGTCGCCCATTGAGAGGGCTCGGGGGCGGACGCACCGTACTGCAGGCGGTGGCCAGGAGAGCGAGCGCCAGCAGTGGTGCCATTCGCCACGCGCGGGTCAGCGGGAGCGAGCGGAAGACGCGCGAAAGAGACATCTCGGACGCTCTATATATGGGAACAGTGGAGCGGGGCGGTGGCGGCGCAGTGCCGACGTCGATATCGCCTTTCCATAGTGGCAGGCTGTCAGGAAGCATATGCGATTTCGTTGGTCGCGTCGCCGGGGGATGCCCGGATAGCGTGGTCGCGTCTCCTCCATGTGTCTCGTTCCGTGGATCCTCGGCCCGCCCATGACGCGGGCTTTTTTTCGCTTTTCAAAATATTTTCACAAAGGGCTTGCCAGCGTTCGGGGTTTTCACTAATATCTCGTCTCTCGCAACGACGGCGACGCAGCGAAAGCGGTGAAGCGGTTGGGGCGACGGGCTGGAAAGCCCGGTGGTTAGTGGTTTTCGAGCAGGCAAGTCGCTACGGCGGCGAGCGAAGAAAGCGAAAAAACTGTTGACGACGACGAGAAGCTGCGACATAATCTCACTTCTCTGCTGCTGATGCAGCGACGCAAAAAAACGAAGCGACGGCGCGGTAAGTTGGCGACGAAGCGAAGTGTGATGCGATTGATCTTTAAAAATTGAACAACCGATAAGTGTGGGCACTCGATGAATAGTGCGTCTGCTTCGGCAGATTAGCTTTAAATTTATTGAGGCTCACATAGTAATAGGTAAGTTAAGTAATTAACTTGTCAGCATACTTTGAGAGCGACCGGTTCTAGCGATTTATCGCGAAAAACCGAAAACAGTAACAGGTTTAAACTGAAGAGTTTGATCCTGGCTCAGATTGAACGCTGGCGGCATGCCTTACACATGCAAGTCGAACGGCAGCACGGGTGCTTGCACCTGGTGGCGAGTGGCGAACGGGTGAGTAATACATCGGAACGTACCTTGTAGTGGGGGATAGCTCGGCGAAAGCCGGATTAATACCGCATACGCTCTGAGGAGGAAAGCGGGGGACCTTCGGGCCTCGCGCTACAAGAGCGGCCGATGTCAGATTAGCTAGTTGGTGAGGTAAAAGCTCACCAAGGCGACGATCTGTAGCTGGTCTGAGAGGACGACCAGCCACACTGGGACTGAGACACGGCCCAGACTCCTACGGGAGGCAGCAGTGGGGAATTTTGGACAATGGGCGAAAGCCTGATCCAGCAATGCCGCGTGTGTGAAGAAGGCCTTCGGGTTGTAAAGCACTTTTGTCCGGAAAGAAATCCTCTGGGTTAATACCTCGGGGGGATGACGGTACCGGAAGAATAAGCACCGGCTAACTACGTGCCAGCAGCCGCGGTAATACGTAGGGTGCAAGCGTTAATCGGAATTACTGGGCGTAAAGCGTGCGCAGGCGGTTTTGTAAGACGGATGTGAAATCCCCGGGCTTAACCTGGGAACTGCATTCGTGACTGCAAGGCTAGAGTATGGCAGAGGGGGGTAGAATTCCACGTGTAGCAGTGAAATGCGTAGAGATGTGGAGGAATACCGATGGCGAAGGCAGCCCCCTGGGCCAATACTGACGCTCATGCACGAAAGCGTGGGGAGCAAACAGGATTAGATACCCTGGTAGTCCACGCCCTAAACGATGTCAACTAGTTGTTGGGGATTCATTTCCTTAGTAACGTAGCTAACGCGTGAAGTTGACCGCCTGGGGAGTACGGTCGCAAGATTAAAACTCAAAGGAATTGACGGGGACCCGCACAAGCGGTGGATGATGTGGATTAATTCGATGCAACGCGAAAAACCTTACCTACCCTTGACATGTACGGAATCCTGCTGAGAGGTGGGAGTGCTCGAAAGAGAACCGTAACACAGGTGCTGCATGGCTGTCGTCAGCTCGTGTCGTGAGATGTTGGGTTAAGTCCCGCAACGAGCGCAACCCTTGTCCTTAGTTGCTACGCAAGAGCACTCTAAGGAGACTGCCGGTGACAAACCGGAGGAAGGTGGGGATGACGTCAAGTCCTCATGGCCCTTATGGGTAGGGCTTCACACGTCATACAATGGTCGGTACAGAGGGCTGCCAAACCGCGAGGTGGAGCTAACCCCAGAAAACCGATCGTAGTCCGGATCGCAGTCTGCAACTCGACTGCGTGAAGCTGGAATCGCTAGTAATCGCGGATCAGCATGTCGCGGTGAATACGTTCCCGGGTCTTGTACACACCGCCCGTCACACCATGGGAGTGGGTTTTGCCAGAAGTAGGTAGCCTAACCGCAAGGAGGGCGCTTACCACGGCAGGATTCATGACTGGGGTGAAGTCGTAACAAGGTAGCCGTAGGGGAACCTGCGGCTGGATCACCTCCTTTCTAGAGCATGCACTGGAAGTTGAGTGTTCACGCTTATCGGTTGTTGACTGCGTAGATCTAAGTCGGGTCTGTAGCTCAGGTGGTTAGAGCACCGTCTTGATAAGGCGGGGGTCGAAGGTTCAAGTCCTTCCAGACCCACCAAGCTTAACCACCGCCTGACCAAGTCGGCTGGTAAATGAGGCTTGATAGGGGGGCATAGCTCAGCTGGGAGAGCACCTGCTTTGCAAGCAGGGGGTCGTCGGTTCGATCCCGTCTGCCTCCACCAAAACCTTAGATCACATCGATGTCAGTCAAAAGTGTTTTACGTCTGCGGTAAATCCCTGAATGTGAACGTTTTTGAATGACAGCAATGTCATGCAGTATTTGTTCTTTAACAATTTGGAAGAAGAAGTAGTACAACGGAAGCGCGTTAGAGATGGCGCGTGGAAATTGTACGGGTTGTGATTGTATCAACCAGTATTTAAGTGATCGAAAGATGACTTGGAATACGGCACAACGCGAAAACTCAACCTATAAAGGATGTGTCGAGAGACGCACTCGTTATAGGGTCAAGCGAATAAGTGCATGTGGTGGATGCCTTGGCGATTACAGGCGATGAAGGACGCGATAGCCTGCGAAAAGTTGTGGGGAGCTGGCAAATAAGCATTGATCCACAAATGTCCGAATGGGGAAACCCGGCCTTTTAGGTCATCCTGGACTGAATACATAGGTCCAGCGAAGCAAACGCGGCGAACTGAAACATCTAAGTAGCTGCAGGAAAAGAAATCAACCGAGATTCCCAAAGTAGTGGCGAGCGAAATGGGACCAGCCTTCAAGATTTAGCACCGGTGTTATCAAAACGGAATGGAAAGTCCGGCCATAGTGGGTGATAGCCCCGTATGAGAAAACCCTGGTGTGGAACTAAGCTTGAGAAAAGTAGGGCGGGACACGTGAAATCCTGTCTGAAGATGGGGGGACCATCCTCCAAGGCTAAATACTCGTAATCGACCGATAGTGAACCAGTACCGTGAGGGAAAGGCGAAAAGAACCCCGGGAGGGGAGTGAAATAGATCCTGAAACCGCATGCATACAAACAGTCGGAGCCTCGTAAGGGGTGACGGCGTACCTTTTGTATAATGGGTCAGCGACTTACATTCAGTGGCGAGCTTAACCGAATAGGGAAGGCGTAGCGAAAGCGAGTCCGAATAGGGCGTTCAGTCGCTGGGTGTAGACCCGAAACCAAGTGATCTATCCATGGCCAGGTTGAAGGTGCGGTAACACGTACTGGAGGACCGAACCCACTAACGTTGAAAAGTTAGGGGATGAGCTGTGGATAGGGGTGAAAGGCTAAACAAACTTGGAAATAGCTGGTTCTCTCCGAAAACTATTTAGGTAGTGCCTCGTGTATCACCTTCGGGGGTAGAGCACTGTCATGGTTGAGGGGTCCATTGCGGATTACCTCGCCATAGCAAACTCCGAATACCGAAGAGTGCAATCACGGGAGACAGACATCGGGTGCTAACGTCCGGTGTCAAGAGGGAAACAACCCAGACCGCCAGCTAAGGTCCCTAAATATTGCTAAGTGGGAAACGAAGTGGGAAGGCTAAAACAGTCAGGAGGTTGGCTTAGAAGCAGCCACCCTTTAAAGAAAGCGTAATAGCTCACTGATCGAGTCGTCCTGCGCGGAAGATGTAACGGGGCTAAGCAATATACCGAAGCTGCGGATGCGAGCTTGCTCGCATGGTAGGAGAGCGTTCTGTAAGCCTGTGAAGGTGACTTGTAAAGGTTGCTGGAGGTATCAGAAGTGCGAATGCTGACATGAGTAGCGATAAAGGGGGTGAAAGGCCCCCTCGCCGTAAGCCCAAGGTTTCCTACGCAACGTTCATCGGCGTAGGGTGAGTCGGCCCCTAAGGCGAGGCAGAGATGCGTAGCTGATGGGAAGCAGGTTAATATTCCTGCACCGTCGTATGATGCGATGGGGGGACGGATCGCGGAAGGTTGTCCGGGTGTTGGAAGTCCCGGTCCCTGCAGTGGAGAAGGCGCTTAGGCAAATCCGGGCGCGTAATTCAAGGCTGTGGGGCGAGCGAACTTGTTCGCGAAGCAATTGGAAGTGGTTCCAAGAAAAGCCTCTAAGCTTCAGTCATACGAGACCGTACCGCAAACCGACACAGGTGGGCGAGATGAGTATTCTAAGGCGCTTGAGAGAACTCGGGAGAAGGAACTCGGCAAATTGGTACCGTAACTTCGGGATAAGGTACGCCCTTGTAGCTTGACTGGCCTGCGCCAGGAGGGTGAAGGGGTTGCAATAAACTGGTGGCTGCGACTGTTTAATAAAAACACAGCACTCTGCAAACACGAAAGTGGACGTATAGGGTGTGACGCCTGCCCGGTGCCGGAAGATTAAATGATGGGGTGCAAGCTCTTGATTGAAGTCCCGGTAAACGGCGGCCGTAACTATAACGGTCCTAAGGTAGCGAAATTCCTTGTCGGGTAAGTTCCGACCTGCACGAATGGCGTAACGATGGCCACACTGTCTCCTCCCGAGACTCAGCGAAGTTGAAGTGTTTGTGATGATGCAATCTACCCGCGGCTAGACGGAAAGACCCCATGAACCTTTACTGTAGCTTTGCATTGGACTTTGAACCGGTCTGTGTAGGATAGGTGGGAGGCTTTGAAGCAGGAACGCTAGTTTCTGTGGAGCCGTCCTTGAAATACCACCCTGGCTTGTTTGAGGTTCTAACCTAGGTCCGTAATCCGGATCGGGGACAGTGCATGGTAGGCAGTTTGACTGGGGCGGTCTCCTCCCAAAGTGTAACGGAGGAGTACGAAGGTACGCTAGGTACGGTCGGAAATCGTGCTGATAGTGCAATGGCAAAAGCGTGCTTAACTGCGAGACTGACAAGTCGAGCAGGTGCGAAAGCAGGTCATAGTGATCCGGTGGTTCTGTATGGAAGGGCCATCGCTCAACGGATAAAAGGTACTCTGGGGATAACAGGCTGATACCGCCCAAGAGTTCATATCGACGGCGGTGTTTGGCACCTCGATGTCGGCTCATCTCATCCTGGGGCTGTAGCCGGTCCCAAGGGTATGGCTGTTCGCCATTTAAAGAGGTACGTGAGCTGGGTTTAAAACGTCGTGAGACAGTTTGGTCCCTATCTGCCGTGGGCGTTGGAAGTTTGAAGGGGGCTGCTCCTAGTACGAGAGGACCGGAGTGGACGAACCTCTGGTGTACCGGTTGTCACGCCAGTGGCATCGCCGGGTAGCTATGTTCGGAAGAGATAACCGCTGAAAGCATCTAAGCGGGAAACTCGCCTTAAGATGAGACTTCCCTGGGAACTCGATTCCCCTTAAGGGTCGTTCAAGACCAGGACGTTGATAGGTCAGGTGTGGAAGCGCAGTAATGCGTTAAGCTAACTGATACTAATTGCCCGTGAGGCTTGATCCTATAACCAGTGTGTTTTTCCTGGTGTGAGTATCGCTGTGCCGATACACTCGCAACCCAACATTGTTGTACTACGCTTCTTCCGAATTGGTTTTGTTGCACACACCGTGCAGCAGAACATACAAGTTATGCCTGATGACCATAGCGAGTTGGAACCACCCCTTCCCATCCCGAACAGGACCGTGAAACGACTCCACGCCGATGATAGTGCGGATACCCGTGTGAAAGTAGGTAATCGTCAGGCTCCCCCTAAAAACCCCTTGCTACACAGTAGCAAGGGGTTTTTGCTTTGCATCCGCGATTTGTGTGGCCAGTGCCTGGAGATTCGCGGCTCCAGTGGGTGGCCCAGGTTCGCTCGCCGGATGAAACTCCAGCGGCGAACGTGCTGCTGCGATTTGCAGCCTGATCGGGGCGTGCAAGCCTAATAACTCGATCCCCAGGCCTATCTGAGCCATATACTTGCACGCACCGCGCGTCACCCGGTCAGCCGGAACAACGCTTTGCTGCCGTAGAGCATGACCGTCTTGGCGCACTAAAGGGATAATGCCATCGACGCCCGAAACTTCGGAGATGCGATGGCCAAGTCGCTCCAGCTCTACACCTTGCATGTGCAATTGCAGTACATCAGACCGGCGATTTGGCGCCGGATCGAGGTCGAAGGAACCGAGTCGCTGCGCAAGCTGCACCACATCCTGCAAGCCGCCTTCGGCTGGTCGGACGCCCATCGGCACGACTTCCTGATCGACGACGACACCTATGCTCAGCTCGACATTGATGCGGGCTTGGAGTTCATGGACCTGGACAGGACACTCGACGACCGGAAAGCCAAAGTGCATAAGGTGCTGCGACCGGGGTCCCGCATGCTCTACCGATATGACTTCGGCGACGGCTGGGATCACGACATCGTGGTCGAGAAAATTGAGACCATTGACAGAGAACCCTGGGGTGTCGCTCAGGTCATCGACGGCGCACGCGCCTGCCCGCCCGAGGACGTGGGAGGACCGCCCGGATACGAGGTCTTCCTCACCGCGCTACTTGACAACCCTGATGGCGAAGAAGCCGACCATTACCGTAGCTGGGTTGGCCCTGGCTTCGACCCCGAACTGTTCGATATACGCGCGGCAAACGCTGCGCTAATGCGTATGACGTCCAACCGCTGGGGCAACCGATAATGCCGTCAAGACCGCACTGACGAGGCGCTTGCCGTTGTGCGCTCGGATGCTGGCGTATATGGTGGTGTGATGACGTCCAATGGAGGGTTCGTTACTCATCCCCCGTCGACCCGCGCCTCATTTTATGGAGAGCCGCCCGATTTCCGCGATGCGGGCATCTGTGCTGGAACGTGTGACGTATTCCAAAAATCGCGATGCATTTGGTTCTGCAGGGGGGGGCGAACTCGAGAAGTGGCGCGCGGGCGGGGAGGGGCGTCCGTCACGTATCCACTCGGGGTACCCAAAGCCAAACTGTAAGTTGGATGCGTGGTGTATCCCTCCCCTCGGTCAGTCGGCGTTTCTCAGCGTCCCCCGTGGACATCGCCATGCGCGATTCCCGCAAACGCACGAAGGGGGTCTTGAGTGGTGCTGCCGCGTATTACGCCGCGGATGTTCCACACGCGGCTTCGCACATTCCATAAAATCAATGACTTATCGAATTTATCAGGAATTTGGGGGCTCACTGGCACAAAATCTGCGTAATCATCGCGTGGAAGGTGTTGACAAGGCGGGGGGACATCTCCATAATTGCAAATTCTCTGCGGAGGGGTGCCCGAGTGGCTAAAGGGGGCAGACTGTAAATCTGTTGGCTTACGCCTACGTTGGTTCGAATCCAACCTCCTCCACCAGAATGCGGAAGTAATAAGCGCCGGAAGATGAGTCTCCGGCGCTTGTTACCAAGAGGCGAGAGTCAGAATCCAAGCGGGTGTAGCTCAATGGTAGAGCAGAAGCCTTCCAAGCTTATGACGAGGGTTCGATTCCCTTCACCCGCTCCAGGTGACGCGCAGTAGATGTAAAGGATTCGCCCATGTGGCTCAGTGGTAGAGCACTCCCTTGGTAAGGGAGAGGTCGGCAGTTCGATCCTGCCCATGGGCACCACAAGATAGTGTGAAGCGCGGCAATCAACATGCCGAGCAACCTCGGCAATAGATAACCCGTTAGGAGTCGGAAATGGCAAAGGAAAAATTCGAGCGGACTAAGCCGCACGTGAACGTCGGCACCATCGGTCACGTTGACCATGGCAAGACCACCCTGACGGCCGCTATCGCAACGGTTCTGTCGTCGAAGTTCGGCGGCGAAGCCAAGAAGTACGACGAAATCGACGCGGCGCCGGAAGAAAAGGCACGCGGTATTACCATCAACACCGCGCACATCGAGTACGAAACGGCTAACCGCCACTACGCACACGTTGACTGCCCGGGCCACGCCGACTACGTCAAGAACATGATTACCGGTGCTGCCCAGATGGACGGCGCCATCCTGGTTTGCTCGGCTGCCGACGGCCCGATGCCGCAAACGCGCGAGCACATCCTGCTGGCCCGTCAGGTCGGCGTGCCGTACATCATCGTGTTCCTGAACAAGTGCGACATGGTCGACGACGCCGAGCTGCTCGAGCTGGTCGAAATGGAAGTTCGCGAACTCCTGTCGAAGTACGACTTCCCGGGCGACGATCTGCCGATCATCAAGGGTTCGGCCAAGCTGGCGCTGGAAGGCGACAAGGGCGAACTCGGCGAAGTGGCTATCCTGAACCTGGCCGAAGCGCTCGACACGTACATCCCGACGCCGGAGCGCGCCATCGACAAGGCCTTCCTGATGCCGGTGGAAGACGTGTTCTCGATCTCGGGCCGCGGTACGGTTGTGACCGGTCGCGTTGAGTCGGGTGTCATCAAGGTCGGCGAAGAAATCGAAATCGTCGGTATCACCCCGACGGTGAAGACGACCTGCACGGGCGTGGAAATGTTCCGCAAGCTGCTCGACCAAGGTCAGGCTGGCGACAACGTCGGTATCCTGCTGCGCGGCACGAAGCGTGAAGAAGTTCAGCGCGGTCAAGTGCTGGCCAAGCCGGGTTCGATCACGCCGCACACGGAATTCACGGGCGAAGTGTACGTTCTGTCGAAGGATGAAGGTGGTCGTCACACCCCGTTCTTTAACAACTACCGTCCGCAGTTCTACTTCCGTACCACGGACGTGACGGGCTCGATCACCCTGCCGGAAGGCAAGGAAATGGTTATGCCGGGCGATAACGTTTCGATCTCGGTCAAGCTGATCGCTCCGATCGCCATGACCGAAGGTCTGCGTTTCGCAATCCGCGAAGGTGGCCGTACCGTCGGCGCCGGCGTGGTTGCAAAGATCGTAGCTTAAGCCGGTACCTTAACGGTCCGCGCTTACGGGGTCAGCTTTTGGCGGCTGGCCCCTCTGCTGTTTTAGGGGTATAGCTCAACTGGCAGAGCGTCGGTCTCCAAAACCGAAGGTTGGGGGTTCGATTCCCTCTGCCCCTGCCAAACAACTGTCTGCAAGCTGGAAATGGCGAATTCTCCCGTAGAAACTGTACGTACGACTGGCGACAAGCTGCTGCTGGCTCTGGCCGGAGTGCTCGTCATTGCAGGCGTCGTGGCGTTCTACGCGCTGGAGCAACAGGCGCTGTATGTGCGCGTTGCTGCCATCGTCGTCGTTCTGGCCATCGCGGCAGGTGTTGCATTGGCATCGCAAACTGGCAAAGGCTTCCTGGCTTTTGCCAAGGATGCGTATCGGGAAGTGGGTAAGGTCGTTTGGCCGACCCGTAAAGAGGCCGCCCAAACGACCGCGATCGTCTTCGCGTTCGTCATTGTCATGGCGCTGTATCTCTGGATCAGCGACAAGACGATCGAGTGGGCGGTATTCTCTTTGATTCTTGGCTGGAAGTGATATGTCTGATACCGGGGCTGCACCGAGTAAGAAGCGCTGGTACGTCGTTCATGCGTATTCCGGCATGGAAAAGAGCGTAGCCAAGGCGTTGAAAGAGCGCGTTGTGCGCGAGGGTATGGAAGACTACTTCGGCGAGATTCTCGTTCCGACCGAAGAAGTTGTTGAAATCAAAGGTGGCCACAAGTCGGTCACCGAGCGTCGTTTCTTCCCCGGCTATGTGCTGTGCGAGATGGAAATGACGGACGACACCTGGCATTTGGTGAAGAACACGCCGAAAGTCACGGGTTTCGTTGGCGGCACGGGTAATCGTCCGATTCCGATCCGTAAGGAAGAGGTCGACGCGATCATGTCGCAAATCAAGGACGGGGTGGAAAAGCCGCGTCCCAAGACGTTGTTCGAAGTGGGCGAGCTGGTTCGAGTCAAGGATGGTCCTTTCACGGACTTCAACGGCTCAGTCGAAGAAGTGAACTACGAAAAATCCCGCCTCCGTGTGTCCGTCACTATTTTCGGACGAGCGACTCCGGTAGAACTGGAGTTCGGACAGGTCGAAAAGATCTAAGAATAAAATGCGCCGGCGCGACGTCCGGCGCGTTTTTGCGTTTGGTGACAACCGTCGCCGAGGAGCGCCAGTAACCGAATTCCCGGTGAAAACGCGCTATGACTCAACCCCGAATATGCGCCACATATTCGCTCCGGAGTAAACCATGGCAAAGAAAATCATCGGCTTTATCAAGCTGCAGATTCCTGCAGGTAAAGCCAACCCGTCGCCCCCCGTGGGCCCGGCCCTGGGTCAGCGCGGCCTGAACATCATGGAGTTCTGCAAGGCGTTCAACGCCCAGACGCAGAGCCTCGAGCCGGGTCTGCCGATTCCGGTGGTGATCACCGCTTTCGCAGACAAGAGCTTCACGTTCGTCCTGAAGACCCCGCCGGCAACGGTGCTGATCAAGAAGGCTGCCAACCTGCAAAAGGGTTCGAGCAAGCCGCACACCGACAAGGTGGGCAAGATCACCCGCGCACAAGCGGAAGAAATCGCGAAGACCAAGATGCCTGACCTTACCGCCTCCGATCTGGACGCCGCGGTTCGCACCATCGCTGGCAGCGCACGTTCGATGGGCATCACGGTGGAGGGTCTGTAATGGCTAAGATCTCGAAGCGTCAACAAGCACTGGCCGCAAAGGTCGATCGCAACAAGCTGTACCCGGTCGGCGACGCTCTGGCCCTGGTCAAGGAATGCGCAAGCGCCAAGTTCGACGAGTCGATCGACGTCGCCGTGCAACTGGGCGTGGATGCGAAGAAGTCGGACCAGGTGGTTCGTGGTTCGGTGGTTCTGCCCGCCGGTACCGGCAAGTCGGTTCGCGTCGCTGTTTTCGCCCAGGGCGAAAAGGCCGAGCAAGCCAAGGCCGCCGGTGCTGAAATCGTCGGTATGGAAGACCTCGCCGAGCAGATCAAGGCCGGCAACATGGACTTCGACATCGTGATCGCTTCGCCGGACACGATGCGTATCGTCGGTACGCTGGGTCAGATCCTCGGCCCGCGCGGCCTGATGCCGAACCCGAAGGTCGGCACGGTCACCCCGGACGTGGCCACGGCAGTGAAGAACGCCAAGGCCGGTCAGGTCCAGTTCCGCGTCGACAAGGCCGGTATCATCCACGCGACCATCGGCCGCGCTTCGTTCGAACCGACCGCGCTTCAACAGAACCTGTCGGCTCTGCTGGAAGCCCTGACGAAGGCCAAGCCGGCTTCGAGCAAGGGTGTCTACCTGCGCAAGATCGCCCTGTCGAGCACGATGGGCGTTGGCGTGCGCGTGGACCAGGCCAGCCTCTCGGCCTAAGCAACAGTATCGCAATCGCAGGGTGATGGCGTCCCCTGCGATGGCTGGGATCCATCGGATCGACAGCCGGTAGCAAAAGACTTTGGGCGGAAGCGGTTTCTTTGGAAAGCGCTTCCGGTTATCAAAGACCGTTGGCGGGAATGGGCAAGTCCTGACGCTCCCTTAATACGCCAGCCAACGCAGATGGCGAACCCGAACAAGTTATGCAGTCACACCGCCGTGTCCGGGAAACCGGGCGCGGAGGTAGAAACTCCAGACATGTCGGTAAGCCGTTAGTGGAACGGCGTCACCATGAGGTGATGTCAATTTTGGAGGTTAACCGTGGCACTTAATCTTGATGATAAGAAAGCCGTCGTGGCTGAAGTATCGGCGCAGGTCGCCGGCGCTTCGACCATCGTTGTGGCTGAATATCGCGGAATCACGGTTGGCGATCTGACGAAGCTTCGCGCCAATGCGCGTCAGCAAGGCGTCTACCTGCGCGTTCTGAAGAACACGCTGGCTCGCCGCGCGGTGGAAAACACCCCGTTTGCTGATCTGGCTGAGCAGATGACCGGTCCTCTGATCTACGGTATCTCGACGGATCCCGTAGCCGCTGCGAAAGTCCTGAACGACTTTTCGAAGGGCAACGACAAGTTGATCTTGAAGGCCGGCTCGTACGACGGCAAGGTGATGGACAAGGCAGGCGTGCAAGCGCTGGCCTCGATCCCGAGCCGCGACGAACTGCTCGCGAAGTTGCTGGGTGTCATGCAAGCGCCGGTTTCCGGCTTTGCTCGCGTCCTGGCTGCCGTGGCAGAGAAGAAGCAAGCGGAAGCTGCTTAAGTCTCTCCCCGGTTACACGATCGCTGACTTCGGTCCGAACACAATCTAGGAGTTTTACAAATGGCAATCACGAAAGACGAAATCATCGAAGCCGTAGGCGCGATGTCGGTTATGGAACTGAACGACCTTGTCAAGGCGTTCGAAGAGAAGTTCGGCGTGTCGGCAGCTGCCCTGGCAGTGGCTGGCCCGGCTGGCGCTGGCGGCGGTGCTGCTGCTGCTGAAGAGCAAACCGAATTCAACGTCATCCTGGCGGAAGTCGGTGCGAACAAGGTCGGCGTCATCAAGGCCGTCCGCGAAATCACCGGCCTGGGCCTGAAGGAAGCCAAGGACCTGGTCGATGGCGCTCCGAAGGCTGTCAAGGAAGGCGTCGACAAGGCTGCCGCCGACGAAGCCAAGAAGAAGCTGGAAGAAGCCGGCGCCAAGGTCGAAGTCAAGTAATTCGACTCTGCGCGTAGGGAAGGCTGGCGACGAAATGTCGTCAGCCTTTTTGTGCTTTCTGGAGATGCAAAACCCGCAAGGCGGGCGCAGATTTCGAAAGCCGGTGCCATTCGGCGCCAAGTCATTGAAAGCAAAGTCATTTCGCCGCAGCTAGCGCGACCCGCGCCGTTTCAAACGGCCGTTCCGTGAGCGCCGGATGCAAGCGCCGGGCCGGTTCGAGGCAGCGCCAAAATGACTGAGAGGCCAAAGAAAAGATCGTGCGGGCGCGCTGCCGGCGACGATTTTCTCTTTGTCTTCTGAAGCGACTGCAGAAGGCAAGTTTGGTCGGGCGACGGGCAACACAGGCATCCGTCGCCGTCAGCCAGCGGTTGGTAGCGGCCAACCACCAAGCTCGTTGCTCCGCGGCAAGCCCGCCGTGGGGAACGTCTGGTCTCAGTCGATGAACACCCGTTGTCGATGCCTGCCGTCGTCGCCAGCGTAGTGATTCGGAGATCGTAATGCACTATTCCTTCACCGAGAAGAAACGCATTCGCAAGAGTTTTGCGAAGCGTCCGACCGTGCACAAGGTGCCGTTTTTGCTGGCAACCCAGCTCGCCTCGTACACATCGTTCTTGCAAGCCGACGCGCTTGCAACGGAGCGGAAGCCGGAGGGTCTGCAAGCAGCCTTCTCCTCCATTTTCCCGATCGTTTCTCACAACGGGTTCGCACGCCTGGAGTTTGTCAGCTATGTGCTGGGCACTCCCGCGTTCGATGTCAAGGAATGTCAACAGCGCGGCCTGACCTTTTGCTCGGCCCTGCGCGCCAAGGTTCGTCTGGTGATTCTCGACAAGGAATCGCCGAACAAGCCGGTCGTCAAGGAAGTCAAGGAACAGGAAGTGTACATGGGCGAAATTCCGCTCATGACGTCGACGGGTTCCTTCGTCATCAATGGCACCGAACGTGTCATCGTCTCGCAGTTGCACCGTTCGCCGGGCGTGTTCTTCGAACACGACAAGGGCAAGACGCACAGCTCGGGCAAGCTGCTGTTCTCCGCGCGTATCATCCCCTACCGCGGCTCGTGGCTGGACTTCGAATTCGATCCGAAGGACATCCTGTATTTCCGCGTCGACCGTCGCCGCAAGATGCCGGTCACGATCCTGCTCAAGGCCATCGGCCTCACGCCGGAACAGATCCTCGCGAACTTCTTCGTGTTCGACAACTTCAAGCTGATGCCGGAAGGCGCGCAGATGGAGTTCGTGCCGGAGCGTCTGCGCGGTGAAGTGGCTCGCTTCGACATCACGGATCGCGACGGCAAGGTCATCGTCCAGAAGGACAAGCGCGTCAACGCCAAGCACATCCGCGATCTGGAGAACGCCAACACCAAGTTTATCTCGGTGCCGGAAGACTACCTGCTCGGCCGCGTGCTCGCGAAGAACGTGATCGATGGCGACACGGGCGAAGTGATCGCCAACGCCAACGACGAAATCACCGAAAGCGTGCTGCTCAAGCTGCGCGAGTCGGGTGTGTCGGACATCCAGACGCTGTACACGAACGATCTGGACCAGGGTTCGTACATCTCGGCCACGCTGCGCATCGACGAGACCGCCGACCAGACGGCCGCGCGTATCGCGATCTATCGCATGATGCGCCCGGGCGAGCCGCCGACCGAAGATGCCGTCGAGGCCCTGTTCAACCGTCTGTTCTACAGCGAGGAAGCGTACGACCTGTCGAAGGTGGGTCGTATGAAGTTCAACCGCCGTGTCGGCCGTGACGAAGTGCTCGGACCGATGACGCTGGAAGACGACGACATTCTCGCGACCATCAAGATCCTCGTGGATCTGCGTAACGGCCGTGGCGAAGTGGACGATATCGACCACCTCGGCAACCGTCGCGTGCGTTGCGTGGGCGAACTGGCCGAGAACCAGTTCCGCGCCGGTCTCGTGCGTGTCGAGCGCGCTGTGAAGGAACGTCTGGGTCAGGCCGAATCGGAAAACCTGATGCCGCACGACCTGATCAACAGCAAGCCGATCTCGTCGGCCATTCGCGAGTTCTTCGGTTCGTCGCAGCTGTCGCAGTTCATGGACCAGACCAACCCGCTGTCGGAAATCACGCACAAGCGTCGCGTTTCCGCACTGGGCCCGGGCGGTCTGACGCGCGAGCGTGCAGGCTTCGAAGTGCGCGACGTGCACCCGACCCACTATGGCCGCGTGTGCCCGATCGAAACGCCGGAAGGTCCGAACATCGGTCTGATCAACTCGCTGGCGCTGTACGCCCGCCTGAACGAATACGGCTTCCTCGAGACGCCGTATCGCAAGGTGGTGGACGGCAAGGTCACCGACCAGATCGACTACCTGTCGGCCATCGAGGAAGGTCGCTACGTGATCGCCCAGGCGAACGCGTCGATCGGCGCGAACGGCGAACTCACCGACGAACTGGTGTCGTCGCGTGAAGCGGGTGAAACGCTGATGGTCACGCCGGACCGCATCCAGTACATGGACGTGGCGCCGTCGCAGATCGTGTCGGTGGCTGCCTCGCTGATTCCGTTCCTCGAGCACGATGACGCGAACCGCGCATTGATGGGTTCGAACATGCAGCGCCAGGCCGTGCCTTGCCTGCGCCCGGAAAAGGCGGTCGTGGGTACGGGTATCGAGCGTACCGTGGCAGTCGACTCGGGTACGACGGTTCAGGCATTCCGCGGTGGCGTGGTCGACTACGTCGACGCCGGCCGTGTGGTGATCCGCGTGAACGACGACGAAGCCGTGGCCGGCGAAGTCGGCGTGGACATCTACAACCTGATCAAGTACACGCGTTCGAACCAGAACACCAACATCAACCAGCGCCCGATCGTGCGCGTGGGTGACAAGGTGGCGCGCGGCGACGTGATCGCCGACGGTGCATCGACCGATCTGGGCGAACTGGCGCTGGGTCAGAACATGCTGATCGCGTTCATGCCGTGGAACGGCTACAACTTCGAGGATTCGATCCTGATCTCGGAGCGTGTCGTTGCGGAAGACCGTTACACGTCGATCCACATCGAAGAACTGAACGTGGTCTCGCGCGATACGAAGCTCGGACCGGAAGAAATCACGCGCGACATCTCGAACCTGGCGGAAGTGCAACTGAGCCGTCTGGACGAGTCGGGCATCGTGTACATCGGTGCGGAAGTCGAAGCCGGCGACGTGCTGGTGGGCAAGGTCACGCCGAAGGGCGAAACCCAGCTCACGCCGGAAGAGAAGCTGCTGCGCGCGATCTTCGGCGAGAAGGCCTCGGACGTGAAGGACACCTCGCTGCGCGTGCCGTCGGGCATGAGCGGCACGGTCATCGACGTGCAGGTGTTCACGCGCGAAGGCATCCAGCGCGACAAGCGCGCCCAGCAGATCATCGACGATGAACTGAAGGGCTACCGCCTCGACCTGAACGACCAGCTGCGTATCGTGGAAGGCGACGCATTCCAGCGTCTGGAGCGTTTCCTGGTCGGCAAGACGGCCAACGGCGGTCCGAAGAAGCTCGCCAAGGGCACCAAGATCACCAAGGAATACCTGGCCGATCTGGATCGCTACCACTGGTTCGACATCCGTCTGGCCGACGACGAAGGCGCCCAGCAACTCGAGCAGATCAAGGAATCGATCGAGCAGAAGCGTCACTCGTTCGACCTGGCCTTCGAAGAGAAGCGCAAGAAGCTCACGCAGGGCGACGAACTGCCGCCGGGCGTGCTGAAGATGGTCAAGGTCTACCTGGCGGTCAAGCGTCGTCTGCAGCCTGGCGACAAGATGGCCGGTCGTCACGGTAACAAGGGCGTGGTCTCGAAGATCGTGCCGATCGAGGATATGCCGTACATGGCCGACGGCCGTCCGGCGGACATCGTGCTCAACCCGCTCGGCGTGCCGTCGCGGATGAACGTGGGTCAGATTCTCGAATCGCACCTGGGTTGGGCCGCGAAGGGTCTGGGCTGGCGTATCGGCGAAATGCTGCAGGCGCACACCAAGGTCCAGGAAGTTCGCAAGTTCCTGACGCAGATCTACAACGAGAGCGGTCAGCAAGAAGATATCGACAGCCTGTCGGACGAAGAAGTGATGACGCTGGCGCACAACCTGCAGAACGGCGTGCCGTTCGCAACGCCGGTGTTCGATGGTGCGCATGAAGAGGAAATCCGTCGCATGCTGGATCTGGCGTTCCCGGATCACATCGCGAAGGAACTCGGCATGACGCCGTCGAAGAACCAGGTCACGCTGTTCGACGGCCGTACTGGCGAAGCCTTTGAGCGTCCGGTGACCTGCGGCTTCATGCACATGCTCAAGCTGCACCACTTGGTCGACGACAAGATGCACGCCCGTTCGACCGGTCCGTACTCGCTGGTGACGCAGCAACCGCTGGGCGGCAAGGCCCAGTTCGGTGGTCAGCGCTTCGGTGAAATGGAAGTGTGGGCGCTGGAAGCTTACGGCGCGTCGTACGTGCTGCAGGAAATGCTGACGGTGAAGTCGGATGACGTGACGGGTCGTACGAAGGTGTACGAGAACCTGGTCAAGGGCGATCACATGATCGATGCCGGCATGCCGGAGTCGTTCAACGTGCTGGTCAAGGAAATCCGTTCGCTCGGTATCGATATCGACCTGGAGCGCGGTTAATCGCGTTCAGGCAAATAGGAGAAAGCAATGAAAGCTTTGCTCGATCTATTCAAGCAAGTCCAACAGGACGAACAGTTCGAAGCGATCAAGATCGGTCTGGCCTCGCCGGACAAGATCCGCTCGTGGTCGTTCGGCGAAGTGAAGAAGCCGGAGACGATCAACTACCGGACGTTCAAGCCCGAGCGCGACGGCCTGTTCTGCGCAAAGATCTTCGGTCCGATCAAGGACTACGAATGCCTTTGCGGCAAGTACAAGCGCCTGAAGCACCGTGGCGTGATCTGTGAGAAGTGCGGCGTGGAAGTCACGCTGGCGAAGGTGCGCCGCGAGCGCATGGGCCACATCGAACTGGCCTCGCCGGTCGCGCACATCTGGTTCCTGAAGTCGCTGCCGTCGCGTCTGGGCATGGTGCTCGACATGACGCTGCGCGACATCGAGCGCGTGTTGTACTTCGAAGCGTACGTGGTCATCGACCCGGGCATGACGCCGCTCAAGAAGAACCAGATCATGACCGAGGAGGATTACTACAACAAGGTCGAGGAATACGGCGACGAGTTCCGTGCCGAGATGGGCGCGGAAGGCGTGCGTGAGCTGCTGCGCGAGATCAAGATCGACGAGCAGGTGGAACACCTGCGCGCCGAGCTGCAGGCCACGGGGTC
This sequence comes from Pandoraea pnomenusa, assembly GCF_000767615.3. Classification (NCBI taxonomy): domain Bacteria; kingdom Pseudomonadati; phylum Pseudomonadota; class Betaproteobacteria; order Burkholderiales; family Burkholderiaceae; genus Pandoraea; species Pandoraea pnomenusa. Next base: position 321,791 of record NZ_CP009553.3, read on the forward strand.
GGAAGCCAAGATCAAGAAGTACGCCAAGCGCCTGAAGGTGCTCGAGGCCTTCCAGCGTTCGGGCATCAAGCCCGAGTGGATGGTGCTCGAAGTGCTGCCGGTGCTGCCGCCCGAGCTGCGCCCGCTGGTGCCGCTCGACGGTGGCCGCTTCGCGACCTCGGACCTGAACGATCTGTATCGCCGCGTCATCAACCGTAACAACCGTCTGAAGCGTCTGCTCGAGCTCAAGGCCCCGGACATCATCGTGCGCAACGAAAAGCGCATGCTGCAGGAATCGGTGGACTCGCTGCTCGACAACGGTCGTCGCGGCAAGGCGATGACCGGTGCGAACAAGCGCCCGCTCAAGTCGCTGGCCGACATGATCAAGGGTAAGAGCGGTCGTTTCCGTCAGAACCTGCTGGGTAAGCGCGTGGACTACTCGGGCCGTTCGGTGATTACCGTGGGCCCGACGCTCAAGCTGCATCAGTGCGGCCTGCCCAAGCTGATGGCGCTCGAACTCTTCAAGCCGTTCATCTTCCACAAGCTGGAAGTGATGGGCGTGGCCACGACCATCAAGGCCGCGAAGAAGGAAGTCGAGAACCAGACGCCGGTGGTGTGGGACATCCTCGAAGAGGTGATCCGCGAGCATCCGATCATGCTGAACCGCGCACCGACGCTGCACCGCCTGGGTATTCAGGCGTTCGAGCCGGTGCTGATCGAAGGCAAGGCCATCCAGCTGCACCCGCTGGTCTGCGCGGCGTTCAACGCCGACTTCGACGGTGACCAGATGGCCGTTCACGTGCCGCTGTCGCTCGAAGCGCAGATGGAAGCCCGTACCCTGATGCTGGCCTCGAACAACGTGTTGTTCCCGGCCAACGGCGATCCGTCGATCGTGCCGTCGCAGGATATCGTGCTGGGCCTGTACTACGCGACCCGCGAGAAGATCAACGGCCGCGGCGAAGGCCTGTCGTTCGTCGACGTCTCGGAAGTGCTGCGTGCGTACGACAACAAGGAAGTCGAACTGGCTTCGCGCGTGAACGTGCGTATCACGGAGTACACGGTCGACGCGGAAACCGGCGAGAAGACGCCGAAGATCACGCTGTACCCGACGACCGTCGGCCGCGCGATCCTGTCGGAAATCCTGCCGCCGGGCCTGCCGTTCTCGGTGCTGAACAAGTCGCTCAAGAAGAAGGAAATCTCGAAGCTGATCAACACGGCGTTCCGTCGTTGCGGTCTGCGCGAGACGGTGATCTTCGTCGACAAGCTGATGCAGTCGGGCTTCCGTCTGGCAACGCGCGCCGGTATCTCGATCTGCGTCGACGACATGCTCGTGCCGACGAAGAAGGAAGAGCTGATCAGCGAAGCGTCGAAGAAGGTCAAGGAATACGACCGTCAGTACATGTCGGGTCTGGTCACGGCGCAAGAGCGTTACAACAACGTCGTGGACATCTGGGGCGCGACCGGTGACGCGGTGGGCAAGGCGATGATGGAGCAGCTCTCGAAGGAGCCGACCGTCGATCGCGATGGCAACACCGTCGATCAGGAATCGTTCAACTCGATTTACATGATGGCCGACTCCGGCGCTCGCGGTTCGAGCGCCCAGATTCGCCAGCTCGCGGGGATGCGTGGCCTGATGGCCAAGCCGGACGGCTCGATCATCGAGACGCCGATTACCGCGAACTTCCGCGAAGGCCTGAACGTGCTGCAGTACTTCATCTCGACCCACGGTGCACGTAAGGGTCTGGCCGATACGGCACTGAAGACGGCAAACTCGGGTTACCTGACGCGTCGTCTGGTCGATGTGACGCAGGATCTGGTCGTGGTCGAGGACGATTGCGGCACGAGCAACGGCGTGGCGATGAAGGCGCTGGTCGAGGGCGGTGAAGTGGTCGAAGCCCTGCGCGACCGTATCCTGGGTCGTGTGGCCGCAGCCGACGTCGTGAATCCGGAAACGCAGGAAACGGTGTACGAAGCGGGCACGCTGCTCGACGAAGACGTCGTCGACATGATCGAAACGCTGGGCGTGGACGAAGTGCGCGTGCGCACGCCGCTCACCTGCGATACGCGCTTCGGTCTGTGCGCCGCCTGCTATGGCCGCGATCTGGGCCGTGGTACGCGCGTGAACGTCGGTGAAGCCGTCGGCGTGATCGCGGCACAGTCGATCGGTGAGCCGGGCACGCAGCTGACGATGCGTACGTTCCACATCGGTGGTGCGGCGTCGCGTGCGGCGGTGGCCTCGTCGATCGAAGCCAAGTCGAACGGTACGGTGCGTTTCACGGCGACCATGCGTTACGTGACGAACGGCCGTGGCGAGCAGATCGCGATTTCGCGTTCGGGCGAAATCCTGATCACGGACGATCATGGCCGTGAGCGCGAGCGTCACAAGGTGCCGTATGGCGCCACGCTGCTGCAACTGGACGGTGCTCAGGTCAAGGCCGGTGCCCAGCTGGGTACGTGGGATCCGCTGACGCGCCCGATCATTACCGAACACGGCGGTTACGCCAAGTTCGAGAACGTCGAGGAAGGTGTCACGGTTGCCAAGCAGATCGACGATGTGACGGGTCTGTCCACGCTGGTCGTGATCGATCCGAAGCGTCGTGGTCCGGCGTCGAAGAACGTGCGTCCGCAGGTCAAGCTGCTCGACGAGAATGGTGTGGAAGTGAAGATCCCGGGTACCGATCACGCGGTGACGATCGGCTTCCAGGTGGGCGCACTGATCACCATCAAGGACGGTCAGCAAGTGCCGGTGGGTGAAGTGCTCGCACGTATCCCGACGGAAGCGCAGAAGACCCGCGATATTACCGGGGGTCTGCCGCGTGTGGCCGAACTGTTCGAAGCGCGTGCACCGAAGGACGCCGGCATTCTGGCCGAAGTCACGGGTACCACGTCGTTCGGCAAGGACACGAAGGGCAAGCAGCGTCTGGTCATTACCGACCTCGACGGCAACCAGCACGAATTCCTGATTCCGAAGGAAAAGCAGGTGCTGGTGCACGACGGCCAGGTGGTGAACAAGGGCGAAATGATCGTGGACGGTCCGGCCGATCCGCACGACATCCTGCGTCTGCAGGGTATCGAGGCGCTGTCGCGTTACATCGTTGACGAAGTGCAGGACGTGTACCGCTTGCAGGGTGTGAAGATCAACGACAAGCACATCGAGGTGATCGTTCGCCAGATGCTGCGTCGTGTGCAGATCACCGACAACGGCGATACGCGCTTCATCATCGGCGAACAGGTCGAGCGCTCGGACATGCTGTACGAGAACGACGCCATGATCGCCGAAGGCAAGCGTCCGGCGCAGTACGAGAACGTGCTGCTGGGTATTACGAAGGCGTCGCTGTCGACGGACTCGTTCATCTCGGCGGCGTCGTTCCAGGAAACGACGCGCGTGCTGACCGAAGCCGCCATCATGGGCAAGAAGGACGACCTGCGTGGCTTGAAGGAAAACGTCATCGTCGGCCGTCTGATTCCGGCAGGTACGGGTCTGGCGTATCACAAGGCCCGCAAGGCCCGCGAGACGTCGGACCGCGAGCGTCACGACCAGATCGCTCTGGAAGAGGCGTTTGCGCCGATGCCGAATTCGGTGGAAGCCCCGACGGCCGAGTAATCGGCTGTGGGCGGCGCCCGCGCGAGCGGGTGCTGCCGCCGGATCGCCGGATCGTCAGCAAATTGACCCCCAGGGGTTGGACAGTCGTCCGACCCCTGGGGGTTTTTTATTGCGCGCACGCCACGGCGCACCCGAGCGAATTCACATCGCGTTCCGAATCCGCCGATTCCCAAGGCGTCGCGGAGACGCTTCCCGGGCGGTTGTGTGGCCGGCCCGCGAGCGAGCCGTTGCGCCATTTCCTCCTTATCGTTGCGGCGCGGGCCTGTCGGCCCGACCCGCCGGCCGGCGCGTGCCTCGGCGCGTCCCGGCGACATTCGTCAACTTTTCATCATGACTCGTGATCGGTGCCGGGGGATTCTCCCCCCGAAGTCGCCGAGGTAACAGGACGCGTTCGCCAGCGAGCTCGATGCAGGCCCGATCGACAGCATCGACAAGCGAACTGCGATGTTGATGTCCGAGCTTGATGGAGAGAATGATGCACAAGACTTATCGTCTCGTTTTCAGTCGCAGGACAGGCACTTGGGTTGCTGTCGCGGAGATTTGCACGGGGCAGGGCAAGGCAGGCAGGTCGAGGTGCGGTGCGGCATTGAAGCGGGCGAGTGTGCTGCTGTGCGGGGGGGCGGCGCTTTGTCTGGCGTCATTGTGCAATCCCGCTTTCGCGGGCTTCAGCGATGGAGGGGGCACGGGTTGCCCCAGTCAATACACTTTCAAGATGATGATCGCCTACGGCACGGACGCGATCGCCGGGCAAGGGGAGGGGTGCTCCGGTTGGAATGTGCATGAGGCGCCCGTGGCGATTGGCGCCTACTCAATCGCCACGGCGAACTTCGATACCGCGCTGGGCGCCTATGCCGCGGCCGGCGAGAAAGGGAAGAATGACAAGTGGAACACCGCGATCGGCACACACGCATTCGCCAGCCATGCCGGCACGGGGCTCGGCGCGAGTACCAGAGCCGTTGGTGATTTTTCCGCCGCTGTCGGCCATTGGGCGCAAGCGGAAGCGGAGCAGTCCCTCGCACTGGGGTATCAGTCGAAGGCCACGTCCAAGTGGTCTGTGGCGCTTGGCGCGCATTCGACGACATCCGACCCGGCAGGCACAAAGGGCGTTGACATCAATGGCGTGGCCTACACCTTCGCGGGCGTCTCGCCGGAAGGAACGGTAAGCGTCGGAACGCCAGACTATTCGCGCACGATTACCAACGTCGCTGCCGGCAGAATCAATGAGACAAGTCTCGACGCCATCAACGGTTCGCAATTGAGCGCAACCAATCGCGCGCTCTCGGAGGTCAATACCGATCTGTCGACATTCAAGATCCGAATGTCCTCAGGCCAAACTGCGGCCGAGCTGAATATTGTTTCGCTCTCATCGGGTATCAACTCCCTGTCGACGGCAGTACGCCCGGCAATCGTCGCCTTCGAAAACACCGTGCACTACGACGACGCGGCGCGTCAAAGCGTGACGCTTGGCGATGCCGTCGTGAGACATCCCGTTTTGGTGCGCAACGTTGCCGATGCGCAGGACGGTACCGACGCCGTCAATTTGCGGCAGCTCCTGAACACGAACGGTACTGTCCGTTCGTTATCGACCGGCGTCGATTTGCTGGCACAGAACATGAGTTCGCTGTCCACCGGCCTGAACACGGCGATGGGGCTGGCGACCGACCTTGAAAGGATGGCGCGGTACGACGACGATACTCACGAAAAGCTCACGTTGGGTCGCACGCAATCCGCGAGGGCCGTGAAACTGACCAATGTGGCAGACGGGATGGAGCCGAGCGACGCGGTCACCACCCGGCAGTTGAAGCTCACCGACGGACGTGTGGCGTCGCTGTCCACCGGCGCGGATTCGCTCTCGAGTGGCATGAGTGCCCTGTTCACTGGGGTGAGCGAGCTGTCGAGCGGACTGAGCACGATCGGCGCGCTGGCCGGTCAGGCCCGAGGTGCGGTGCTCTACGACGACGATTCGCAGGCGTCGGTCACGCTCGGTCATCTGCTGTCTCTCACGCCGGTCAAGCTGACCAACGTGGCCGACGGCGTCGACGCGAGCGACGCGGTGACGGTCGGGCAGTTGAGTGTGACCACCAAAAGCGTGAGATCGCTCTCGACGAGCACGGCGCTCCTGACCACGGGAATGAGTTCACTGTCCACGGGAATGGGCAAGATCAGCGCGCTGGTCTCGGATATGAGCAATGTCGTGCATTACGACGACGACGATCAGGAGTCGGTCACGTTCGGTAATCTGCTCTCGATGAAGCCGGTGACGCTGACCAACGTGGCGGACGGCACCGGGCTGAGCGACGCGGTGACCGTGCGGCAATTGAGTCAGACCAACAGCCATGTAAACTCGCTCTCGTCAGGGGCCGCCGCGACGACAAAAAAGATTGGTTCGCTCTCGACCGGACTCAGGAAGATGGTTGCCTTGACGGCGGGCATCGAAACGTCCGTACAGTACGACGACGACACGCAGGAATCGGTGACGTTCGGGAATCTGGTATCGACGAAGCCGGTGATATTGGCCAATGTTGCGGAAGGCGTGAATCCGACGGATGCGGTCAACATGCGCCAGATGAGCGCGACGAACCGTAACGTCGGATTGCTGTCGACCGGCATGGCGGCCTTGTCCAGGCATGTGAGTTCGCTCTCGACGGGACTGAGCGACATCGCGGAGCTGCAGGGCGACGTACTCGATGTCGTGAAGTACGACAACGCCATACATTCGTCGGTGACGCTGGGGGAAGAGTCTCCAAGGGCGCGGTGAAACTCACCAACGTGGCCGACGCGGAAAGGGAGAACGACGCCGTCAACTTCGGTCAGTTGAGTGCCGCCACTCGCGATGTGACCTCGTTGTCCAGCGGCTTGAGCACGACGCAGAGCAATCTGGCGTTGCTGTCGAGCGGGGCGCAGCATGCGATCACGTACGACGATACGACACGCGAGCTGGCGACGCTGGGCGGCGTCGGGGCGAAGCCGGTGAAGCTGACCAATCTTGCTGACGGCGAGAGCGTCACCGATGCCGTCACCTTCGGGCAATTGAGGGCGACGAAAAGTCACGTCGCATCCGTCGCGAGCCATCTCGACAGCCGCGTCGGTTCGCTATCGACGGGCATGGCGACACTCGCCGACGGTGCATTGACGCTTGCGGAGAGTCTGACGTCGCTATCGACCAGTTTCGACAGCCACGCCGGTTCGGTCTCGACCGGACTGAGCACGACGAACAGCCACATCGCATCGCTCACGAGGGACCTCGACGGGCGCGTCAGCTCACTCTCGTCGGGGGTGGCGACACTTGCGGACGGTGCATTGACGCTTGCGGAGAGTCTGACGTCGCTCTCGACCAGTTTCGACAGCCACGCCGGTTCGGTCTCGACCGGACTGAGCACGACGAACAGCCACATCGCATCGCTCACGAGGGACCTCGACGGGCGCGTCAGCTCACTCTCGTCGGGGGTGGCGACACTTGCGGACGGTGCATTGACGCTTGCGGAAAGTCTGACGTCGCTCTCAACCAGTTTCGACAGCCATGCCGGTTCGGTCTCGACCGGACTGAGCACGACAAACAGCCACATCGCATCGCTCGCGAGCGATCTCGACGGGCGCGTCGTTTCGCTGTCGACCAGCTTCGAAAGCCATGCCGTTTCGCTGTCGACAGGCGCGGTGACGCTCGCGGAGAGTTTGACGTCGCTCTCGACCAGTTTTGACAGTCACGCGAGTTCGCTGTCGACCGGATTGAGCACGATGAGCAGCAATCTGGCGTTGTTGTCGGGTGGGATTCAGCACGCCATCACGTACGACGACGAGACACGTGAGCGCGCAACGCTGGGCGGTGCGCAGGCGAAGCCGGTGAAGCTGACCAATCTTGCCGACGGCGAGAGCACCACCGACGCGGTGACCTTCGGACAATTGAGCGCGACGAACAGTCACATTGCGTCGGTCGCGAGCGATCTCGAAGGGCGTGTCGTTTCGCTGTCGACAGGCGCGGCGACGTTTGCGGAGGGCGTGACGTCACTGTCGACCAGCTTCGAAAGCCATGCCGTTTCGCTGTCGACAGGCGCGGTGACGCTCGCGGAGAGTTTGACGTCGCTCTCGACCAGCTTCGATAGTCATGCGAGTTCGCTCTCGACGGGGGCGGTGACGCTGGCCGAAAGCATGACGTCGCTCTCGACCAGTTTTGACAGTCACGCGAGTTCGTTGTCGACCGGATTGAGCACGATGAGCAGCAATCTGGCGTTGTTGTCGGGTGGGATCGGGCACGCCATCACATACGACGACGAGACGCGCGAGCGTGCAACGCTGGGCGGTGCGCAGGCGAAGCCGGTGAAGCTGACCAATCTTGCCGACGGCGAGAGCACGACCGACGCGGTGACTTTCGGACAATTGAGTGCGGCGAAAAGTGAGATCGCATCAGCCGCGAGCGATCTCGATGGGCGCGTCGGTTCGCTCTCGTCGGGGGTGGCGACACTTGCTGATGGCGCATTGACGCTTGCGGAGAGTCTGACGTCACTCTCGACCAGTTTTGACAGTCACGCGAGTTCGCTGTCGACGGGTGCAGCGACGCTGGCGGAAAGCATGACGTCGCTCTCGACCAGTTTTGACAGTCATGCGAGTTCGCTGTCGACCGGATTGAGCACGATGAGCAGCAATCTGGCGTTGTTGTCGGGTGGGATCGAGCACGCCATCACGTACGACGACGGGACACGTGAGCGCGCAACGCTGGGCGGCGCGCAGGCGAAGCCGGTGAAGCTGACCAACCTTGCGGACGGCGAGAGCACCACCGACGCGGTGACCTTCGGGCAGCTGAGCACGACAAACAGCCACATTACGTCGCTCACGGGCAATCTCGTCAGCCACGTCGATTCGCTCTCGACGGGCGTGTTATCGCTTGCGCAAGGCCTGACGTCGCTCTCGACGGGCTTTGAAAACAGGGCACTCTCGCTCTCGACCAGCGTTGAGACCCACGCCGGCTCGCTGTCGTCGGGATTGAGCACGATGGAAAGCAATCTGGCCCTGTTGTCGAGCGGAATGCCGCATACCATCACATACGACGATACGACACGCGAGCGCGTGACGCTGGGCGGTGCGCAGGCGAAGCCGGTGAAGCTGACCAATCTTGCCGACGGCGAGAACACGACCGACGCGGTGACCTTCGGGCAACTGAGCACGACAAACAGCCACATTACGTCGCTCACGGGCAATCTCGTCAGCCACGTCGATTCGCTCTCGACGGGCGTGGTATCGCTTGCGCAAGGCCTGACGTCGCTCTCGACGGGCTTTGAAAACCGGGCACTCTCGCTCTCGACCAGCGTTGAGACCCACGCCGGCTCGCTGTCGTCGGGATTGAGCACGATGGAAAGCAATCTGGCCCTGTTGTCGAGCGGAATGCCGCATACCATCACATACGACGATACGACACGCGAGCGCGTGACGCTGGGCGGTGCGCAGGCGAAGCCGGTGAAGTTGACCAATCTTGCCGACGGCGAGAACACGACCGACGCGGTGACCTTCGGGCAACTGAGCACGACAAATAGCCACATTACGTCGCTCACAGGCAATCTCGTCAGCAATGTCGATTCGCTCTCGACGGGTGCGATGGCGCTCACGGAAGGGCTGACGTCACTCTCCGCCGGCCTCAGCCAGATGGCCGAGCTGGCGAGCGCCACCGAAAACTTTGTGCAGTTCGATGACGAGCGGCGATTGAAGGTGACCCTGGGCGGCAGGCGGGCGACCAAGCCCGTGTCACTGTCCAATGTGGCCGACGGCACGAAAGCGACCGATGCCGTCACGGTCAGGCAATTGAGCGTGACAAACAGTAACGTCATGCAAATGTCCACGGGCATGGCCAACTTCGAGGCCAACGTTGCTTCGCTTTCCACGGGGGTGAGCGAGATTGACAGCACGGTCGACGTGCTGGTCTCGGAGATCGCGGTCGCCGTGCAGTACGACAATGCGGCGAAGACCAAGCTTCGGCTCGGCGGCCTGTCGAAAACCCCGGTGTCGCTTGGCAACGTGGCCGAGGGCCTCCGGCCGAATGACGCGGTGAACGTAGCGCAGCTCGGCGCCACGAACAGTAATGTGGCGTCGCTCTCGACCGGGCTGGCCAGCCTTATCGTGCCTTCGGTCCAGTTGCGTTCCGGCAAGGGGCGCAAACACAGGACGTTTATCCTCGGCGGCGTACCCACCACGGGTGAGAACAACGCGGATGGACCGGTGACACTGACCAATGTCGCCGATGGCTTCAATCCCGATGACGTGGCTTCCTACCGGCAATTGGTCGCGACCAACAGCAATGTCGGCAGTCTGTCGACCGGCATGATCGCGGTCGGTGCGCGCGTCGATTCGCTTTCGACCGGCCTGGGCCACATTCAGCAAAGCGTTGGGGCGATCGAAACTGGCGCCGTGCTGTACGACGACACGACGCATGCCACGCTGACGCTCGGCGGCACTACGGCGAAGCCTTCGGTGCGAATTCTCAACGTTGCCGACGGCGTCGAAGCCAGCGACGCCGTGAACTTCCGTCAGCTGAGTGACGTAAATGACCAGTCGGCGTCGCAAATCGCACTTGTCGATGACCACGTCGCGCAGTTCTCGGCGACTGTCGACGCCCATCTGGATTCGCTGTCGACCGGACTCAGGGCCCTGGCCTCCCTGTCGAGCGGCACCGGCAGCGGCGTGGTGTACGACGGCGACCGGCGCGACAAGGTGACGTTCGGCGATTCGGGCGTGGCGCCGGTCGCGCTGACCAATGTCGCCGACGGCGCACACCGGTTCGATGCCGTCAACTTCGGTCAGTTGAGCACGACCAACAACAACGTCCTGCAGCTCTCCACGGGCATGACAGCGTTCGAGGACAGTCTGGGATCGCTCACCTCGGCGTTGGGCTCGGTCGACGGGACCGTCGAGAAGCTCGTCTCCGAGGCGGCGGTCGCGGTGCAGTACGACACGCCGAACCGCACCAAACTCCGGCTCGGCGGTCTGACCAAGACCCCCGTGCTGGTGGCCAACGTTGCTGCCGGCGTGGCCCCTACCGACGCCGTCAACGCCGGTCAGCTCGCGGCGACCAACAGCGACGTGGCGTCGCTGTCGACAGGTCTGGCCGGGCTCATCACGCCCGACACCGCATTGCGCAGCGGCCACGACGTCCGGCACCCGAAGCTGCTGCTGGGCGGACGCGCCGCGCTGCACAGCGACGGCTCCCCCGCGCCGGTCACGCTCGATAACGTGGCCGATGGGGAACACGCGGGAGAGGCGGTCAACTTCGGCCAACTGAGTGCGACCAACAGCCACATGGGATCGATCTCGACGAGCATCGACAGGCAGGTAGGCTCGCTTTCGACCGGATTGCGCAAGATCGAGAAGCTCGCGGGCGAGGCGGACAATGGCGTGTTCTACGACGACGCATCGCATTCGACACTCACCCTCGGCGACACCGTGACCGCCAAACCAGTCACGTTGACCAACCTGGCCGACGGCGCGAAGCCGAGCGACGCCGTGACGTTCCGGCAACTGAGTGCGACCAACCGCAGCGTGGATGCGCTCTCGACCGGGTTGCTCGCCACGCACGAGCACATGCGCTCGCTCTCGACCGGGATGACCCGGGCCGAGAAGCGCCTCACGACGCTGGAATCGAACTCCGACGACTATGTCGGCTACGACGGCCAGGCGCGCGACACGCTCACGCTCGGCGATACGGTGTCGCGGCGCGCCGTGCGAGTCCGCAACGTGGCCGATGGCGTGGAGGCGGGCGATGCAGTCAACGTCGCCCAGTTGAGTCAGACCAATCGCAACGTGGGATCGCTCTCGACGGGACTGGACCTCTCGCGGCGCGCGCTGACGTCGCTGGCGAGCGATGTGGAGCACAGCGCGCGCTATGACGACGCGTCGCGCTCGCAACTGACCCTTGGCGGCACCGGGGCGACAGCCCCAGTGACCCTGACCAATCTGGCCGACGGTAAGCGTCCGGCCGACGCCGTCAACTATGGGCAACTGAGCGAGACCAACAGCCACGTGAGTTCACTGTCGACGGGACTGAGCAAGCTCGCTTCGATGTCGCCGTCGGGCAGTCAGGCGGTGCGGTACGACGATCCGATGCATGCGCGCGTGACGCTCGGTGGGGCGGATGCGCACAGTGGCGTCGTGCTCGGCAATCTCGCCGCCGGTGTTGCAGGGACTGACGCCGTCAACGTGAGCCAGTTGCAGGCGACGGACAGCCGCGTCACGTCGCTCTCGACCGCCGCGTCGACCGGCATCAGCGACGCGCTCAGCGCGGTGAGTCGGCTGGCGTCGCGCCTGGGCGAGGGCACGGAGGCGTCGTCGTCCCCGGTCGCGCCGGGCGAGGCTGGGGTGCCTGCGGTGCCGGTGGAGTCGATGGTCAAGGCATCGACCCGCCGGATGCTCGGTGCGCCCGCGCCGCAGCCTGCGCCGGCGAGCGTGTCGTACGTCGGGGTGAACGACAATGGCGCGCCGAAGGGCAACCTGCGCGGGGAGGGCGCTTCGGGCAAGCGTGCGACGGCCATCGGCATCGACGCCGCCGCAAGCGGCGAAAGCAGCGTCGCGCTCGGGGAAAGCGCGAAGGCTTCAGGGATGAATGCCACCGCCATCGGTCACGCGGCGGCCGCGACGCAGGCCGGGGCCGTCGCCCTGGGCGAGGGCGCCATGGCCTCGGGTGCGAATGCCGTCGCGATCGGCGCCAACGCCGTCGCGTCGGAGCCGGGGACGGTCTCCATCGGGGCGCCGGGCACCGAGCGGCGGCTGACCCACCTGGCCCCGGGCCGGCGACCGACCGATGCGGCAACCGTGGGACAACTCGCAGGCATGCAGGCGGGCATCGATCAGGTCGCCAAGCGCGCCTATTCGGGAATCGCGGCCGCCACGGCGCTCGCGATGATTCCGGAAGTGGACCCGGGAAAGCGCGTTGCGTTGGGCGTGGGCACCGCGACTTTCCAGGGGCGGGCGGCGACCTCGATCGGCGCTTCGGTACGCTTTACCGACAATCTGAAGGCCCGGCTCGGCGTGGGAATCAGCGGTCAGGGCAATACCTACGCTGCCGGTGTCTCATATCAATGGTGACGTGCCGCTGCCAGCCGGCGGTCGTTGCCCGGCGCCGGCGAAATCCCGGCGGCGGCGCTCAGAATCCGAAGTGCCCCTGCACGTAGACCATGCGCGGCGCACCGACCATGATGCCGCCGTTCTGGTCGGTGTTGCGCGTGTAGAAGCGCTTGTCGAACACGTTGTTCACGCCCACCGTCACGTCGGCATTCTTGTAGAACGGCAGCTTGTACATCGCTTGCAGGTTCCAGGTGCGATAGCCGGGCACCTTGCCGTTCATGCCGTCGGCGGAGGGCGCCTCGGTGTTCGCCAGATCCGAGTACTGCGAGCTCTGATGCGTGGTCGAGACGTTGAATGTCCATTGGCCGACGGTGTAACGCGCGCCCAGCGTATCGGTGAAGCGCGAGTAGAACGGCACGTCGAGGCCGGCGGTCGCGCCCGACTTCTGGATGGCGCGCACGTACGTGAAGTTGGCGTAGAGGTTCAGGCCGCGCAGGGCGCTGTCGCGATCGAACGTGTAGTCGACGGCGGTTTCGACACCGTCGTGGTTCGTCGCGCCGATGTTCTGGAACGTGGCCGGGCTCACGCCGGGCACCTGCAGAATCTGGTTGTCGAACTTCATCTTGAACGCTGTCAGTTCGGCCTTCCAGCGCGCGTCCGTCCAGCGCGTGCCGATTTCATACGTGCGCGCCACTTCCGGCTGCAGCGGGTTCGATGCCGACATCGAATTGAGCTGCGTGTTCTGCACCGGACCGAATGACGTGCTGTAGTCGGCGAAGATCGTCCATGCGCTGTTGACCAGATACGACAGATTGACCGACGGCAGCGGCTTGTTGTTGTCGGTACGGTAAGTGGCCCCCGAGGTCTTGTCCACCCGCTGCGAGCGGATCATTTCGTAACGCACACCCGGCGTGAAGCGCCAGTTGCCCCAGGCCATGCGGTCGTCCAGGTAGAAGGCGTTGGCGCTCGTGTAGTTGTAGAACGTTTGCGTGGCGGTATTGCGCCCGGTCGCGAGGTTCGTGCTCCAGCTGTTGTCGTCGCCGCGTTCGCGAATGAAGCGGTAGCCCACGGTCACGTCGTGCGCGGTCGGGCCGACGAACAGGCGCTGCGTGAAGCGCGGCTCGACGCCGAACGTCTGGTAATTGCGCGGCTGGTGCATGAGCGTGAGCGACGACGTGGGGCTGGTCAGCGTACTCTGGCGATAGCTCTCGTTGTAGAACGTGCGGATCTCGAACTCCTGCGTCTCGGAGATCGTGTTCAGATAGCCGAAGTCGAGGCCGGTGCGGTTGCCGCTCCAGTAGTCGTTCGGCCGCGTGTTCTGGAACGGGTCGGCGTCGTATTGCGCGGCGGTCAGTCCGCCGGGCGTCCTCGACTTGGCGTCGAAGTACGAAACCTTGCCGTACACCTGCTGGCTCGGCGTGATGTCGTAGCGCCATTTCAACGCCAGATCGTTCACGTGCTCGTCGCTGCCCTTGCGCCAGTCGCGCCCCGCCATGCCCGAATACAGCAGCGCGAGGCCCAGGCCGTTGTCCATCTGCGTGCCCAGGAATACGCCGTACTGCGTGTTGGCGCCGCCGCCGGAGGTGTACATGTTCTGACGTACGGTCGCATCGGCGCTCAGCCCCGGCTTGTTGGGGATCGAGCGCGTCTTGAAGTTGATCACGCCGCCCACGTTCTGCGGGCCGTAGCGCACGGCGCCGCCGCTGCGCACCACGTCGATGCTCTCGATGTTGAAAAGGCTCACCGGCGCGAACGACAGCTGCGGCTGACCGTAAGGGGCGACGGCGAGCGGAATGCCGTCGAGCAGTACGGTCGAGCGCGGCGAGAAGCGCCCGGTCAGGCCGCGCACGCCAATGTTCAGGGAGATCGCGCTGCCGGCAGTGCTGGAATTGTCGGTGGACTGCACGCCGGGAATGCGCCGCATCACGTCGCCGATGCTCGCGGCACCCGAGGCCTCGATGTCCTGCTTCTTCACGACCGTGCGCGCGCCAGGGAACGTCTTGGCGCTGTTGTCCAGTCCGGTGCCGAGCCAGTCGCCCGACACGTTCACCGCGCCGAGTTCGACGTCGGCCTTCGCTTCGGGGGCGCTGGCCGGGACACCCGCGGCGCTGGCCGGTTGCGCATGCGCCGTGCCGGGCGTACCCACGAGCAGCGCGGCGGCGCCGGCGAGCAACGTGAGGGCGCCGAGGGCACCGCGGGAAGCATGAGCAGCGTGGGATGCTTGGGAAGCACGGCGACTTGCGGACATCTTCATCGTTGACCTTCGTGACTGCGAGAGTGTGTGGAGCGCGGCCGCAGGCGCAAGCCATGGGCCACGGCGTCAGATTTTGGGTTCGGGCGGCCTGCGCGGCCTGTAATGCCATGTAATAAAGCGAGGCGAATTATAAATGCAAATCACTCTCATTTCTGCCTTGTGTTCTCAACGGATGATTGAGCGTGGCGGCCAAGCGACATGTCGCGGGCCGGATCCGATGGAATGCGACGGAATGCGACGTAATGCGACGGAATGCCGGACGGGCCATCGGTGGGGGAGTGGCGGCGAACAGGCGGCACATCGGCCGAAGGGGGGCGGTCGGGGCGTGCGGCACCGCGTACGCTCCGGCGGGTCGCCGAGGGCCGCTACGGCGCCAGTTGCCGCCCGCGATGGCGGATTATCCAGTTTTGCTAATCAATCGCCCAGAATCGATTGATTGTGGATGAAGCGGCGCGGCCGCAAGAATAGAGGCTGACTACGGACAAGACGCGTCGCCCGCGCCGGGCGGCGCCATGGAGACAACGCGATGCCCAGGCTCGACGCCTCGACTCACCAGGCCCTCGCCCGCGAGCTGCACGAGGCCGAGCGCACCCGCACGCCGGTGATGCAATTTTCCCGTCGCTACCCCGAGATGACCATCGCCGACAGCTACGCGATCGCGCAGGCTTGGCTGGCGCTGAAGTTCGCGCAGGGGCGGCGGACGATCGGCCACAAGATCGGGCTGACCTCGCGCGCCATGCAGGTGGCGGCGCAGATCACCGAACCCGATCACGGCACGCTGCTCGACGACATGCTCGTGGCCGACGGCGCCACGCTCGAGGCGTCGCGCTTCATCGTGCCGCGTCTCGAAGTGGAGCTGGCGTTCATTCTGGCCAAGCCGCTCAAGGGCCCGGGCGTGACACTCTTCGACGTGCTCGACGCCACCGCGTGGGTCACGCCCGCGCTGGAGCTGATCGATGGCCGCATCGAGCTGTTCGATCGCGAGACGAAAGCGCCGCGCAAAGTGTTCGACACGATTGCCGACAACGCCGCGAATGCCGCCGTGATCCTGGGCGGACGCCCGGTGAAGCCGGACGCCATCGACCTGCGATGGGCGGGCGCGCTGCTCTATCGCAACGGCGTGATCGAAGAGTCGGGGCTGAGCGCGGCGGTGCTCAATCATCCCGGTAACGGCATCGCCTGGCTGGCCAACAAGCTGGGCGCCTTCGACGAAGGCCTGCAGGCCGGCGAGATCGTGCTCGCGGGCTCGTTCACGCGACCGGTGGCCTGCGTCGCCGGTGACGTCTTCCATGCCGACTACGGCCCGCTCGGCGCGATCGGCGTGCGCTTCGTCTGAGCCTGCGCGTCTGCACCGGCTTGTTCCCCCACGTCTTCCCGTCACCTCTCACGGAGCCCGACGACATGAAAACGCCTCCGAATCCCTTCAAGCAGGCCCTCGCCCGCGGCGAGCGCCAGATCGGCCTGTGGATGGGACTCGCCACGCCCTACGCCGCGGAGCTCTGCGCGGGCAGCGGCTTCGACTGGCTGGTGATCGACGGCGAACACGCGCCCAACGACCTTCGCACCATGCTCGCGACGTTGCAGGCGATGGCGCCTTACCCTTCGCATCCGGTGGTGCGCCTGCCGCACGGCGATGCCACGCTCATCAAGCAGGTGCTGGAGATCGGCGCGACGACGCTGCTCGTGCCGATGGTCGAGTCGGCGCAAATGGCGCGCGCCCTCGTGAGCGCCACGCGCTATCCGCCGCACGGCGTTCGCGGCGTGGGCAGCGGTCTGGCGCGCTCGTCGCGCTGGAACCGCTATGAGGATTATCTGCACGCGGCGAACGACACCACGTGCCTGCTCGTGCAGGTGGAGACGGCCGACGCGCTTGCGCAGGTGGATGCCATCGCCGCGGTGGACGGCGTGGACGGCGTGTTCATCGGCCCGGCCGATCTTGCCGCGTCGATGGGATATCTCGGTCAGGCCACGCACCCCGAGGTGCGCAAGGCCATCGAGGACGGCGTCTCGCGCATCCGCCGCGCTGGCAAGGCGGCAGGCATTCTATGCGTCGACGAGACGCTGGCGCGCCATTACCTCGATGCAGGCGTGACCTTCATGGCCGTCGGCATCGACACGACCCTGCTCGCGAGCGCCAGTCGCGCGCTGGCCATGAAATTCGCCCCCGGCTCGCGCGGCGACTGAGCGTATCGCCATTGTCCTTCGGGCGCGCGACCGCGGTGCGCGCCTCGCCCCCTTCCCAACGAGAGATGGCATGAGTGCTTCCCGTATTGACGTCGCCGGCGTATCCGTGTCGCCGGACCACTATATCGATGGCCGCCGCGTGGCGTCCGACGACACGTTCGCCTGCGTTTCCCCGATCGACCAGCGCCATCTCGGCGACATCTCGAGCGGCGCTCAGGCGCATGTCGATGCGGCGGTGACGTCGGCCTCGCTGGCGTTTCCCGCATGGGCGGCGCTCGGGGCCGAGGGACGACTGCCGTTCCTTCGGCGCTTTGCCGAGGCGATCGGTCGCCGCGCCGACGCGTTCGCCACGCTCGAGAGCCATGATGCCGGCGTGTTGCGCTCGCGCATGGCGCATGGCGTCGTGCCGCGCGCCATGCAGAACATTGCGTGGTTCGCCGAGCATGCGCTGTCGTTGCAGGACCGGACGATCGACACGCCGCAGGCCCGCCATTGGGTGCGCCACGATCCGGCGGGTGTCGTTGCCGTGATCACGCCGTGGAATTCGCCGCTGCTGCTCGCGACGTGGAAGATCGGTCCGGCCCTGGCGGCAGGCAACACCGTCGTGCTGAAGGCGCCCGAATGGGCGCCGCTCACGTCGTCGCTGCTTGCCGACTGTGCGCAGGAGGCGGGATTGCCCCCGGGCGTGTTCAACCTGTTGCAGGGCGCGGGCGCGCTGACTGGCGCGGCGCTCGTGAGCGATGCCCGGCTGGCGCGCATCTCCTTCACGGGCTCGGTCGCCACCGCGAAATGGATCGCGAAGACGGCGGCGGAGAATCTCGTGCCGTGCAGCCTGGAACTTGGCGGAAAGTCGGCGTTCATCGTGCTGGCGGACGCCGATCTCGATGCGGCGGCCGCGACGGCCGCACTGATGTATCGCAATGCCGGACAGGTGTGCCTGGCCGGCACGCGGCTGCTGGTTCACGCCGACATCGCGCCGGCCTTCATCGAGAAATTGCGCCAGATCGTCGAGCGTCTGGTGGTGGGCGATCCGCGCGACGCCACGACCGAAGTCGGGCCAATCATCCACATGCGGCAACTGGAGCGCGTGCAGGGCTTCGTCGAACGGGCCGTCGCGGGCGGCGCGCGGGTACTGTGGGGCGGCGCGCGGCACCCCTACGGCGAACAGTACTTCGCACCGACGCTGCTCACCGATCTGCATCAGCAGGACGAGATCGTGCAGCAGGAAGTGTTCGGGCCCGTGCTCACCCTGCAGACCTTCGCCAGCGACGATGAGGTGGTCGACATGGCCAACGGCACCGATTACGGCCTGGGCGGCGTGTGCTACGGCGAAGAGGCACACGCCATGGCGATCGCGCAACGCGTGCGCACGGGCTTCATCTGGATCAACAGCTTCGGCATTCGCGATCTGGCCGCGCCGTTCGGCGGCATCAAGCGTTCGGGCATCGGCCGCGAAGGGGGGGACTGGAGCTTCGAATTCTTCTGCGACGTGAAGGACGTCGTAGTGCCCAGGCAACCGTTCAAGGCGAGCTTCAGCCATCGCTGAGCGCCGCACACGACAAGACAACGAGACGAGAGGAGAGCAGCATGGGACAGATCGTCGGCGCGGCGCTGGTGTCGCACCACCCCGGCCTGATGCAGTGTGAGGAATTCCGCGTGTTGCAGGGCGCGGGGGCGGATTCGGACCTGATTGCCGGGTACGCGCGTGTGCGCGAGCGTATCGTGGCGGCGCGCCCGGACGTCATCGTGATCTTCGATTCGCACTGGTTCACCACGGGCTATCACCTGATCGACGGCGGCGCGCATTACGCCGGCATGTACATCTCCGACGAGATGCCGTGGTACCTGCATGGCGTGCCTTACGACTATCGCGGCCATCCGGAGCTGGCGCTGACCGTGGAGGCCGTCGCCCGCGAGCGCGGGGTGCGTGCGCGCGCGGTGCAGCACCCGGACCTGCCGCGCCATTACCCGACGATCAACGTGATCAGGCAGATGCGTCTGGACGCCTGGCCGATCGTCACCGTGAGTTCGTGCCAGAACTGCGAGACGCAGCACTTCCTGCAATCGGGCGAGGTGATCGGCGAAGCCATTCGCCGCAGCCCGCTGCGGGTGGTGATGCTTGCCTCGGGCGCGCTGAGCCACAGGTTCAACGGCATCGACTGGAAACCGAATCATCCGCGCATTTTTCACGAAAGCAACGTGTCGCGTCCGGAGAACATCGAGAGCGACAAGCGCGCAATCGCCGCAATGCGCGAGGGACGCCATGACCGGATTCTCGCCGATTGGGACGAGGACTACCGCAAGCGCCCGTGGGAGGCGCACGGCGCGCACTATCTCCAGATGGTCGGGGCGCTGGGCGGGGAGGCCTGCCGCAGCGCCGGTACGGTGCTCTCCGACTACGAGAACGCGCGCGGCACGGGCAACGTGCACATCTGGTTCGACACCATCTGACGAGGCCATCCATGGATTTCGAATTTCCGTTGCGTGAGTTACCTGCCGTGATGCGGGGGCCGCGCGTCGAGCGCCGACGCGTGCTGCTGGGCGGGAGCGCCTTCTGGGGCACCCTGATCGAGGACGGCGCGCAGCACGGACTTCTGCGGCTCGACGACGGGCGCATCGTCGACCCGCAGACGGTCGCGCACCTGCCGCCGGTGGACCCCTCGAAAATCATCGCCGTGCATATCTCCTATCGCTCGCGTAGCATGGAGACGCGCAACAAGCCCAGGCCGACCGACACCCCGACGTATTTCACCAAGCCGCCGACTTCGCTCAACGGGCACGGCGGGCAGATTCTCAAACCGGCGGACTGTCGCTATCTGAATTACGAAGGCGAGTACGCCGTGGTGATCGGGCGCACGTGCCGCAATGTGTTGCCCGACGAGGCATGGGACTACATCGAGGGATTCTGTCCGGCGCTCGACATGGGGCTGCAAGACTTCCGCGACACGGACCAGGGCTCGATGCTGCGGGTCAAGGGCGCGGATACGCTGCTGCCCATCGGACCGGGCATCGTGCGTGGCGTGAACCTGTTCGAGCAGACGTTGCGCACCTATCGCAACGGTCGGGTGGTGCAGGAGGCGCACATCGGCGACGAGACGATCTGGGGGCCGCATTACGTGATCGCGGACATTGCGCGGCACATCACGCTGGTGCCCGGCGACGTGATCCTGATGGGCACGCCGTGCCACTCGCGCTCGGTGGATGCGGGCGACCTCGTGGAATGCGAGATCACCGGACTGGGACGCCTCTCGGGGGCCGTGGTCCGGATCGAGGCGCCGCGCGCGGCGGCGCTGGGAGTGGGGCACGCGCCGGGCGACAGCCCCGAAGTGCGCCGCGTGGCGCTGGGATTCGACGAGCGGGTGCCGGAGCGGTTCAAGGAAAACTACCGGCTTGCCGCGAGGCAGCCGGGGTGAGGCGAGCGGCGCGAACGGAATGCGCGGCGCCACGGGAATGCATCAAAAGACAGGAGTGAACGGATGAAGGTGACGATCATTGGCGCGGGCGCCATTGGCGGCTTGCTCGGCACGAAGCTCGCCGCCGCGGGCGAGGCGCAGGTCAGCGCGCTGGCGCGCGGCGCGACACTGGCGGCGCTGCGCGAGCGCGGCTGGCGGGTGAAACAGGGCGACGCGCTGACCGCCGCGCCGGTGGCAGCCGCGCACGCGCTCGACGATGCCGCGAAGCTCGGCGTGCAGGATCTGGTGATCATCGCGGTCAAGGGGCCCGCGCTCGCGCAGGTCGCCGCGTCGATGGCGCCGCTCATCGGAACGCAGACCATGGTGCTGCCGGCGATGAATGGCGTGCCGTGGTGGTTCTGCCACGGGGTGGCGCCGTTCGGCGACGCACCCCTTGCCAGCGTGGATCCGGACGGGGCGATCGGTGCTGCCATTCCGATGGCGAGCGTGATCGGCTGCGTGGTGCACGCGAGCGCGGCAACGCCCGAGCCGGGGCTGGTCGATCACAGGATGGGGCGCGGGCTCATCGTCGGCGAGCCGGGTGGCGGCACCAGCGAGCGTGTGCAGCGCCTGGCCGGCGTGCTCGCGCGCGCAGGTTTCGAAGTGAAAGCCTCGGAGAACGTGCGGCTCGATATCTGGTACAAGCTTTGGGGCAACCTCACGATGAACCCCGTGTCTGCCATCACCGGCGCCACGATCGACCGGCTGCTGGACGACCCGCTCGTGCGCGCATTCTGCTCGTCGGCCATGCGCGAGGCGGCGGCGATCGGCGCGAAGATCGGCTGCGTCATCGACCAATCGCCGGAAGATCGTCACGAAGTGACGGCCAAACTCGGCGCATTCAAGACGTCGATGCTGCAGGACGTGGAAGCGCATCGTCCCATCGAACTCGACGCCCTGGTGAGCGTGGTGCGCGAAATCGGCGAGCGTGTGAACGTGGCGACACCGAACATCGATGCGCTGCTCGGTCTCACGCGCCTGTTCGGGCGCGTGCACGGGTTGTACCCGCAGTGAGCGTTTCGCCGGATCGCACCGCATCCGGCGCATCGAAAACAAGGGGCGCCTCGGCGCCCCTTGTGCTTTTTCGACACGGACTGCGATCGATCGGCCTGGACATCCCATGACCCGACGAACCACTGGCCTGACGGTTCTGCCGCTGCCGGCACATCGCTGCATTTCGCGGCATATCGCGGCATATCGCGGCATCGCCCGACGCCTCAGCGCACGCCCGTGTGTCGGTACACCTGACTCAGCGCGATCAGACCCGCGGCGGCGGCGGCCATCATGTAGAAGCTCGGAGCGAGCTTGCTGCCCGTCGCATCGATCAGCCACGTCAAAATGAACGGCGCGAAGCCGCCGAAGCATGTCACCGACAGGTTGTACGAGAGGGAGAGACCCGTCGTGCGCGTCTTCACCGGGAAGATCTCCGAGGCCAGCGCCGGCAGCGGGGCGAAATACATCGTCATCAGCACGCCGAGCAACGTCTGGAGCGCAAGCATCACGCCGAAGCCGGGATACGTGGAGAGCACCCAGAACATCGGCCAGATCAGGACCAGCAACGCGCCCGCGGCAATCATCATTGGCCTGGCGCGGCCCACCCGGTCCGACCATGCCCCCACCCACGGCGAGAGCAGCATCTGCACGATGCCGGTCGCGACCGTCGCCGCGAACGCGACCGACGCCGGCAGTCCCAACTGCTTGATCGCGTACGTCGGCATGTAGAGCACGAGGTAAGTCGAGACGGTGGCGACGACCACCGCGCCAACGGCCAGCAGCAAGCGCATCTTCTGATGGCCCAGCGTGTCGCGCAGCGGCGTCTCGGTCGGCTCGGCTTCCAGGAACTCGGGCGTCTCGCTCACGTGCCGCCGAATGTAGTACGCCACCGGGCCGATCAGCAGGCCGAACAGGAACGGCACGCGCCAGCCCCAGCTCTGCATCTGCTCGGGCGACAGCGTGCTCGTGAGCACGGCGCCGAAGCCCGCGGCGAGCAGCGTCGTCAGCCCCTGGCTGGCCACCTGAAAGCTCGCGAAGAAGCCGCGCCGCTGCGGAGCGTGCTCGGCCAGGAACGCGGTCGCGCTGCCGAACTCGCCGCCCGCCGAGAATCCCTGGATCATTCGCGCCAGCACGATGCCCACGGGCGCGAGCAGGCCGATCGTCTCGTACGTCGGCATGAACGCGATGATCGCCGTGCCGACCATCATCAGCAAGATGGTGAGCGTGAGCGCTTCGCGGCGTCCCCGGCGATCCGCATATACGCCGATCACGATGGCGCCGAGCGGTCGCATGAAGAACGACACGCCGAACGTGCCCAGTGTGAGCAGCAACGAGGTCGTGTCGTCGTGCGTGGGGAAGAACAGCTTCGCGATCGTGACCGCGAAGAAGCCGTACACCACGAGGTCGAACCATTCGAGCGCGTTGCCGA
The DNA here is from genome assembly GCF_000767615.3 of Pandoraea pnomenusa. Classification (NCBI taxonomy): domain Bacteria; kingdom Pseudomonadati; phylum Pseudomonadota; class Betaproteobacteria; order Burkholderiales; family Burkholderiaceae; genus Pandoraea; species Pandoraea pnomenusa. Next base: position 344,728 of record NZ_CP009553.3, read on the forward strand.
TGGACGCGGATATGACCGCTCGCCAGGGGTGCGAAGCGGTGTTGGCGCCGATGGGGGTATCGGCGGCAGTGGCAGTCGTCATGTTCTCTCCAGTCATTGTTATGTTGCGGGCATGCTTATGCTTCTCCGGAGGCATGCGCTCCGTGATCCGTTGGCGGCCTGTGCGAGGCTCAGTCGTTCGTCAGCACCCGCGCGATGGCTTGCGCCACCGTGTCGACGTTGCGCGTGTTCAGCCCCGCCACGCACATGCGCCCGGAGCGCAGCAGGTAGACACCGTGCGTTTCGCGCAAGGCGTCGGCCTGCGCGGCGCTCAGTCCCGTGTAGGTGAACATGCCGCGCTGCGCGAGATAGCGAGAGAGCTTCTCGCCGCTCACGTGGGGCGCGAGACGTGCATGAATCTGCGCGCGCATCGTGGCAATGCGGGTGCGCATGCCGTCGAGTTCGTCTTCCCACGCGCGACGCAACGTGGGGGTCGTGAGCACCTGCGCGACGAGTCGCGCACCATGAGTGGGCGGGTTGCTGTAGTTCGCGCGCACGGTGCCCGTGAGCTGTCCGAACACGCGCGATGCGTCATCCGCCGTGGCGCACACGACCGACAACGCGCCGCATCGCTCGCCGTACAGCGAGAAATTCTTCGAGAACGAGTTGGCGACGACCGTCGGCACGCCCGCCTCGGTCAGGGTGCGCACGGCGAATGCATCGGCGTCCAGACCGTCGCCGAAGCCCTGGTAGGCCATGTCGACGAAGGCGATCAGGCCGCGCGACTGTAATACCGGTGCCAGCGTGCGCCATTGCGCCTGCGTGAGGTCGACCCCGGTGGGGTTGTGGCAGCAGGCGTGGAGCAGCACGATGCTGCGCGAGGGCAGGGCCGCGATCGTCTCGAGCATGGCGTCGAAGCGCAGGCCGCCGGTGGCATCGTCGTAGTACGGGTACGACTGCACCGCAAAGCCGGCGCTCTCGAAGACCACGCGATGGTTGTCCCAGCTCGGATCGCTGATCCAGATGCCGCTGTCCGGGAAGTAGCGCCGCAGGAAGTCGGCCCCCACCCGCAGCGCACCGCCGCCGCCCAGGGTCTGCAGTGTGGCGATGCGCCGCTCGCGCCGCGCGGCGCTGTCGTCGCCGAAGACGAGCGCCTGCACCGCGTCGCGATAGGCCTGCGTGCCCGCCATCGGCAGATACGGACGTGGGCCGATGTCGGCGAGCACGGATGCCTCCGCTTCGCGGACCGCCTGCATGACCGGCAGGCGGCCGGCATCGTCGAAATAAATGCCGATGGACAGATTGACCTTGTGCTGGCGGGGATCCTGTCCGAAGGCTTCGTTCAGGCCGAGGATCGGATCGCCGGGATAGGCGTCGACGTGGGAAAACATGCGGGGTTTCGCTCCTTGCCGCCCGGTCCGCCGAGTTCGGCATACCGCGCGGACATAAAGGGGGGGCAGGGGCCGGAGGGCGCCGGGAGACCGACGATCCGGTACGGAATTTTGAAAATCGATTGTGGGCGACGGCCCTTTACGGAACAATCAATCGATTCTGGTCCATTCGTAAGCCGAACTTGATAATCGACCCGTCATGCCCCTGACCCGCGTAACGCTCCGGCAGTTCGAAGCCCTGGTGGCCATCGCCGAGCTGCACAGTTTTGCCGAAGCCGGCCATCGCATGGGCCTCACGTCGTCCGCCGTGAGTCAGCTCGTCGCGGAACTGGAATCGGTGCTGGGCTTTCGTATCTTCGATCGCACGACACGTCGCGTGGCGCTGTCGAGCGCCGGGCGCGACTTCCTCGCCTCGGCCGAATCGGTGCTGCGGCATGTCCAGGCCGCCGAGAAGACGGCCGATGACCTGCGCAATCGCGCGGCGGGTATCGTGCGCGTGGGCGCGCCGCTGGTCATCGCGAGCATGGCGCTGCCGTCGGCGATTCGCGAGTACGCGCAAACGCGCCCGAAGGTCGTGGTGCGCGTGGTCGACACCCCCGTCGATGGACTCATCGATCGCGTGGCCAACGGCGATCTGGATCTCGCCATCGGCCCGAATCGTTCGACGGGGACGCAGGTGGCCGGCGCGCCCGCGTTCGACAGCCCGTGGGTGCTGTGGTGTACGCCGGACCACCCGCTGGCACGGCGTCGTCGCGTGCGATGGACCGATCTGCGAGACACGCCGCTCGTTGCCGCCGGGCGCGACCACGAGCGCAGCGTTGCGCAGATGCGGCTGTCCGCGCCGCCCGACGCGCGCATCACGCCCATCGACGTCGTCGACAACGTGACGACGGCGCTCGGCGTGGCGGCACAGGGACTGGCCGCCACGCTCACGCCAGGCTACGTGGCGGCGCTCGCGCATTCGTTCGGCCTCGTCATGCGGCGGGTCGTGTCGCCGGAGACGATTCGCCAGGTCTGCGTGTACCGGCCGCTCTCGCGCGCGGCGTCGCCGGCGGCCGAAGGATTCGCACAGTTCCTGATGGAATGGCTGCCTCAGTGGAACGCGCGGGTCATGGCGTCGCAGCAAGTGTGAGACTGGCGCGGCGGGCGATCAGCGTCGCCTGCTGTCGGGCGTCGGCATGGCCGCCAGATCTTCGCTCAATTGCGCACGCAGCGTGGCAATGGCCGCCGTGGTGTCGGCCGGCTTGAGTTCCTCTCGCGCGATGGCTTCGCGCAGGTGATGGCGCAGTATCGGATCGTGCGTTTGGCCGAGTGTTTCGCGATAGAACGGCAGGACGTTCTCCGGATGACCGCCTGCGCGGTACAGGTGCGCAATTTCCTCGATGGTGCGGATGGCCGCGAAGGCAGGGCCACCGAAGCGCCCACCCATACCCGGCGGCGGGGGCGGCTGGTCGCGCAATCCCCGCGTGCCATGCGGGTCCTGAACCGGGCGCGGCGCCATGGGGGCGTCGGCGCGCGCGTCGGCGGCGGGGGCGGCGCCGGCCGACGTCGCGAACGTCAAAGCCAGCATCAGGGCAAGCGCGCCCGAGGCACGGCGCAAGGTGATCGTCATGATATGGACTCCGTAATGAAATCGCGTTCGCTGGAACGTCGAACGTCGGCGCCAAGCGTAACGTGCAGGCAGGTAGTCGCCGCCGCCCCGTAACGACGTGTAAGGTAAGGCATGTCCGAGTCGATCGCAGGAGTTCGCCCATGACAACCGATACCTCACCGTACGTGCATCCCGCCACCCTTACTTCATGGCAAAGTCCGGTGGACTTCTACGCCACGCTCACACGCGTGATGGACGCCCTCCGGGCCCATGACATGACGATCTTTGCCGACATCGATCAGAGCGCAGCCGCTGCGTCGGTCGGACAGACGTTGCGTCCGACGCGTCTGGTCCTCTTCGGGAATCCCAAGGGCGGCACGCCGGTCATGAGTGCCAATCCGCATGCCGGGATCGAGCTGCCGCTCAAGGTCATGGTGTGGGCGGCGGCGCCCGATGACGTGCGCGTCGATTTCCTGAATCCGGGCCCGTTGCTGAGTGCACTTTACGGCATCGATTCGGCGCAGACGGCAGGTTTCGGCGCGGTCGCCAGGATACTCGAGGCGGCGCTCGCCGCCTGAGCCCCGGCATGCCCCACGTGGCGGTTCGGTTGTTGAAACGCGCCGTCGGGCCGAGTGGGGCGGTCAGGCCCCCGTCGCAGGCGCGACGGTGCGGCGCAGGCGCCGGATGTCGGCGCCACCCCCTGTACGGCGGGCGTTGGCGCGCGCTGTGCGCCGACACGAAAATCCCTATACTGATTCGGCCTCTCCGTGCGCGCGCACGCGGCAATCCCGCCCCGGCTTCCCGGGGCGCCGCGATCGGCGCGCGGGCAATCCCCCCTTTTTTTGATGGAGCAACTTCCGTGTCGAACAGTCAATGGATCCGTGTCGAAACCGTGGACGGCAGTTTCGATGCCTATCTGGCATTGCCGCCGACGGGCAAGACGACCAACGCCCCGGGCATCGTGCTGGTACAGGAAATCTTCGGCGTGAACGAGCATATTCGCGGTGTCGCCGATCAATATGCGATGGACGGCTACGTCGTACTCGCACCGGACGTCTTCTGGCGTGACGCCCCCCGCGTCGAACTCGGCTATGCGGGCGACGACATGGCGCGCGCGCTGGAACTGCGCAAGTCGGTCGACGTCGAGAAGACCGTCAGGGACGTCGAGGCGACGGTCAAGGCGCTGCGCGGCAAGCTCGACGCCGGCGCCAAGGTCGCCGCCGTGGGCTACTGCTTCGGCGGTCTGGTGTCGTATCTGAGCGCCGCGCGCGGGCTCGTGGACGCGGCCGTGCCATATTACGGCGGCGGCATTCACAACTATCTGGCCGAGGCGCCCAACCTGAACGTGCCGGTGCAGTTCCACTACGGCGCGCTCGACAGCCACATCACGCCGGACATCGTGAAGCAGGTGAGCGAGGCGGTGAAGTCGCGTCCGAACACGGAGGTGTTCGTGTATCCCGGCGCCGACCACGGCTTCAACTGCTGGGCACGCGGCGCGTATCATCAGCCTTCGGCGGTGCTGGCGCACGGCCGTGCGCTGGAGTTCCTGGCCAAAGCGCTGGCGCGTTGAGCGATGCGGTGTTCCGGCCTGCGGCCCGCTCATCAGGCCAGGCCGATGACACCCGTTCAATGACAGGAAGCCCGCTTCGGCGGGCTTCTTCGTTTCAGGCGCGATGCGGCGAGGGGCGGACGATTGGGCGCATCCGACCGACGCTTGCGCCGATTCGCTAAAAAAGCCCGTCGCCGGAGCGACGGGCAAAGTCCTGTGCGTCGAACCACCACGCACAGCGACAGGAGTCTGAGGCCGTGAATCGCAAGCGGCCGGAATTCAGACGGATAGCGCGGGCTGCGCCTCGCGCGTCGTTATGCGCAGAACGCGCGCCGCGCCGCCACCTCGCATGAGGTCGGCGGCGCGGCGGGTTACATTACGAACCGAAGTAGGTCGTGCCGGCGCGTTGCTGGCCACCGACCGAACCCATCGCAATCGGGCTGCCGGCCGAGACCGGCTGTGCGCTGGGGGCCGCCTTCGGGTACACGGCGTCGTGCTGCACCACGAGACCGGCCCGTTGTGCCTGTACCAGCTCGTCGCGAACCTGGGCGCGACTTAGCACGGTCGTTTGCGGCACCCAGGCAAATTCCGACGGACCGTCGAAGGCGTCGCTGGCGAAGGCGGAACCGGCCGAGACGGCAAGCATGGCGGAAACGAGAGCCGAAGCAATAAGCGTGCGTTGCATGATGTTTTCTCCTGTCTTTTGAAAGGGGCGATGTGTTATTCATCGTCGACAATTGAAGTCTATTGATGCACGCACTAACGATAAAGGCGACTTATTGCAAGCCACTCTTGTGTATTCGGAAACAATCGATCAAGCGCTTCCGAGGAGACGTCCCGATGCTCTATCTGTGGATCAAGGCCGTACATCTCATCGCCGTCATCACGTTCATCGCCGGGATGGTGACGATGGCGTTGGGCGGACGCCTGGCGCAGCCCGAATGGCGCCGAATCGCACGCCGTGCGGATTACGGGCTGGCGTCGCCGGCGCTGATCGTGGTGTGGATCAGCGGCCCGGTGCTGGCCGTCATGGCGAACTGGTGGAGCGCGCCGTGGTTCATGGCGAAGCTGGTGTTCGTGCTGATCATCTCGGCGCTGCATGGACGGTTGTCGGCCACGCTGCGGCGGCTCGAACGAGACGGCGCAGCCACGTCGCCGCCGCTGTTCCGCCGTGCATTGCCCGTGGTCTGGGTGTCGATGGCGATCATCGTGGCGCTCGTCATCGTCAAGCCGTTCTGAGCGTTTCGAGACGTATCGCGCGGGGATGATCCGGAAGGTACCCGGCTTGGTCTCCGGGCCCGCCGGTGTTACGCTGGCGACATCGCCAAAAACGTCCCAAAACTACGTCTTTCAAGGCCTGGTGCCGATGCCGATCACTAGTGCGGTACCCCTGGCGTTTCAGGGCACTGACCGCCCCGTCGGCGCGCTGGCGAAGGATTACCCGGATGGGCATGTCGTGCGCCCGCACAGTCATCGGCGCGCGCAACTGATGTACGCGAGCGCCGGCATTCTCGAAGTGCGCACAGACGCATCGTTCTGGGTCATTCCGCCACAACGCGCGTTATGGATTCCGAGGGATGTCACGCATGAAGTGCGCATGCGGGGCAAGGTCGAAATGCGCACTATTTACGTCGACGTGGATCGATGCGGATTCCGCGCACCCGAAGCGCCGGTCTTGATTCGCGTGTCCGCACTGCTGCGGGAGCTGATCCTGCGCGCGATGACGCTTGGTGAGAACTGGTCGCCCGACGGTCGTGACGGCCTGGTCATGGCGCTGCTGCTCGAGGAGATCGAGTGGAAGAGCGATTCGCCACTGCACCTCCAGGTGCCTCGCGATGCGCGGTTGCGCAAGATCTTCGATACTTACCTGAGTATGCCGGCCGACCCGCGCAGCCTCCAGGACTGGGCGGTCGAGGTCGGCGCGTCGAGCCGCACGCTGGAGCGCCGGTTCATGACGGAGTTCGGTTTGCCGTTCCGGGAGTGGCGTCAGCACATGCGCCTGCTCGGTGCGCTGCCATTGCTGGGGGCCGGACGGCCCATCACCCAGGTGGCGCTCGAAGTCGGTTATGAAACGCCGAGCGCCTTCTCCACCATGTTCCGCCGCTTCATGGGCGTGACGCCAAGCGACTACCTGACGCGCGTCCGCGACCCGGACTGAGCCAGTGCATGGCGTCCCACATGTCGTCGTAGACGGGCACGCCCTCGGCGTAGAGCGGCGAGCGCGCGCGCTTCGAGCCAATACCGACGAAGTCGATGCCGAGCGCTCGCGCCACCTTCAGATCCCACAGGCCGTCGCCAATCGATACGATGGCGCGCGGCTGCGTGATGCCGTAGCCCACCTGCGCCCGTTTGATCGCCTCGGCGACGAGCTGCTCGCGCGAGCTGTATTCGGACGCCGTGATGAGCATCGCGTCGGTGTAGTCGATGGCGACAGAGCGCAGCTTGCGATGGCTCACCTGCCGGATGCCACCCGTGGCGAAAACCACGCCCCAGCGCGAGCGATGCGCGGCTTCGACGAACGCGCGCGCGCCGGGAATTTCCGCCAGCCCGTGGGCATTGAGCAGCGCTGTGAAGCGTTCGTCGATCTCGTGCTCGAAGCGCGCCAGATCGTGCGGTTGCGGCAGGGCGCGACCATGCTCGGCATGGGCGTGAATCAGAATGCCGGTATCGGTGTGATGGGGGTAGCTGCCCCAGTCGGTGTTCAGATCCTCGAATTCCAGCGACTCCATGGCGCCGAGCAGCGCACGCTGATGGATGCGCACCGAATCGGTCAGAGTGCCATCGACATCGAGCACCAGAATGCTGTCTTTTTCGAAACTCGCCTGCATGGCTGTTAGTGGACTCGTGTCAGGTGCGGGGGCGGCCGCCGAATTTTGGGAGTGTACGAATTCGCCGCAACGAATAAAACGCGTCGGGTGACATCGGATACGCCGGATGCGACAGACCGCCCTGCAGGATTTGATAGCTTGATCTCGATCATGCCTGAAGACGGGCCCAAAGCCATCCCGGACATGCGATATGCCGCATACGTTACCCGAAACGCGGGCGCGCTTGCGAGAGGCGTTGCCGGTCGATCCGGATGAACGCGGCGGGGCGTCTCTCAGCCCGGTCGGCGCAGGTTCGCGGTGGCGCGGTCAGTGCGGTCATGGCGGCAAACCCGCCGGGAGGCGGCGACCGGTATCGCACCCGGTGTTTCGTCAGACGACCGCCGCGCGCAGGCTCGGCGGCGCTTCGTGCAACAGGGCCCGCAGGCGCATGAGCGCGCTGCCCAGACGCTCGGGATCGCGCACGCCGCCGAGCGAGATCCGGATGGCATTGGGACCGTCGGGCAACAGGCAGAAGGCGTCGGCCGGCGTTACCGCCAGCCCTTCGGCGCGCGCGGCGACTGTCAGCTCGCGCGCGGTCCACGCCGCGGGCAGGGTATGCCATCGATGAATGCCGTGCGCCGGCGCGCTCGCGGCGTCGCCGAGAATTTCCGCAGCGATCGCCTGGCGCTGGGCGGCGGCTTCCTTCACGCCCTCGAGAATGCGGTCGGCCATGCCGTTGTGAATCCACTGCGTCGCGAGCCCCGTCATCAACGGAGGCGCCATCAGGGCAAAGGAGTGCAGGGTATTGAGAAAGACGTCGCGATGGCGGGCGTCTGCCAGCCGGAGGTAAGCGGTGCGCAACCCCGGCGTGAGGCATTTCGACAGCGTGGCCACGTAGTGCACGCGATGCGGTGCGAGACGCGCGAGCGGCGCCGGCGCACCGGGCGCAAGTCGCCAGTAGGGGTCGTCTTCGATGAACGTCAGGTCGAGGGCCTCTGCCACGTCGAGCAACTCGCGCCGGCGGCGCTCCGGCATGGTGCGGGCCGTCGGGTTCTGCAACGTCGGGTTCAGATAGACGAGCCGGGCGCCATGCCCGCGCGCCGCCTCGCGCAAAGCGTCAGGCAGCATGCCGTGGTCGTCGGTCGCCACGCCGGCGAGCCGGCGGCCGAGCGAATGCGCCGCGCCGCGCAAGCCCGGATAGACGATCGGCTCGCACAACACGGTGTCGTCGCGCGCCGTGGTGGCCAGCAGCAGCGCCGCGAGCGTGGCCTGGGCGCCCGGGCAGACAAGGACGTCCGAAGGCGCCAGCGTGCCCAACATCGGGGCGAGCCACAGCGCGCCAGCCTGGCGGTCCGCCATGCCGCCTTCGCCCAGTTGATACGCCATGAGCATCGAAGCGTCGGTGTGACGCAGCACCTCGTCGATGCCCTTTTGCAACATCTCGCCGAGAAACAGGCCGATCGGCGCGGGCGGAATGTTCATTCCCAGATCGAGCACCTGGTCGATCGCGATGCGCGGGGTGCTCACGAAGGTGCCCAGCGGACCACGTCCCTCGATGGCATGACGGTCGCGCGCCCGGTTGTAGGCGCGCGTGACCGTGGTGAAATCGATGCCGAGCCACGACGCGAGTTCCCGCTGCGCCGGTAACCGGTCGCCCGGCCGCAGGCGACCGTCGGCCACGGACTGCTCGATGAAGCTGGCCAGACGCAGGTAGCGAGGCCCCTTTCCCGTGCTCAAAGCGGGTTTCCAGAAGGTGGCGCGCAGGGTGTCGTGAGAGGCGTCCATGGCGATGTCCGGCTTATGTATGGAGAAAATTGTGAAAATTTCCGATGCGTGAAGTGTAGTTTGCATACATGCGGGTCGCAAGGCTTGCATTCGCGAGAGCTGACCGCATCTCGTGACGGGGCCGGGGCGGCCCATGTATCGCCGCGGCGTTGCGGGTCCTGCCGGCAGGGGTATCAAGAGCCGTTAACAATCAACGACTTACGAAGCGATTCCCTGGGCTATTGCATTGACACTTGCAATGGTCCCATGTATAGTCGCAGGCTCCGGTTTTTCCGGCGGTATGCGCGTGTCCAATGCAAAGTGCTTATGCATCAAGGGTTTGGATGCGGGTAATCCGCAAGGGTGATCGGAGATTTGCAGTGAAGTTGCATGGAGGTCCGCCTTGGCTTTCATGCTTTTGACACATTTAGGAAATCACAATGCCAACGATTAACCAATTGGTCCGCAAGCCGCGCACCTCTGCTCAGATCAAGAGCAAGAGCCCGGCCCTGCAGGACTGCCCGCAGCGTCGCGGCGTGTGCACCCGTGTGTACACCACGACGCCGAAGAAGCCGAACTCCGCACTGCGTAAGGTTGCCAAGGTGCGCCTGACGAACGGTTTCGAAGTCATCTCGTACATCGGCGGTGAAGGCCACAACCTGCAGGAACACTCGGTCGTGCTGATCCGCGGCGGTCGTGTGAAGGACTTGCCGGGTGTGCGTTACCACATGGTGCGCGGTAGCCTCGACACGCAAGGCGTCAAGGACCGTAAGCAGGCCCGTTCGAAGTACGGCGCGAAGCGTCCGAAGGCCTAAGCGGCTGAGCGGATATACGTTCGGTGATGGTGGTACATCGTCACTGAGTAAGTGGTCACTCGGCCAGGTGCTGGCTAGTAGGTGGCCTGGAGCGAAGCTCCAACTGAATCAATCAAGGAAGAAATCATGCCGCGTCGTCGCGAAGTCCCCAAGCGCGAAGTGTTGCCCGATCCGAAGTTCGGCAACGTTGAAGTCGCTAAATTCATGAACGTGCTCATGCTTGCCGGCAAGAAGTCGGTTGCGGAGCGCATCGTTTATGGTGCTTTCGAGCAGATCCAAACCAAGGCGGGCAAGGATCCGCTGGAAGTCTTCAACACCGCTCTCGGCAACGTGAAGCCGGTGGTTGAAGTCAAGAGCCGCCGCGTTGGCGGTGCAAACTATCAGGTTCCGGTCGAAGTGCGTCCGTCGCGTCGTATGGCATTGGCGATGCGTTGGTTGCGTGAGGCCGCGAAAAAGCGTAGCGAGAAGTCGATGGCCCTGCGCCTGGCAGGTGAGCTGATCGAGGCCTCGGAAGGCCGTGGCGGCGCCATGAAGAAGCGTGACGAAGTTCACCGCATGGCCGAAGCCAACAAGGCATTCTCGCACTTCCGCTTCTGACGCTGGCAAGCAGTACCTAGAGCAGAAACCGGGGCGGGTGCGCATGAGAAATTGCGCCTCGCCCGTTTGTGTTAGTAGCCCCCTCAAAAATGGCGGCTACATTGAAAGAGGCTTAAAGTGGCTCGTACAACCCCTATCGAGCGCTACCGCAACATCGGTATTAGCGCTCACATCGACGCAGGTAAGACCACGACGACCGAGCGCATTTTGTTCTACACCGGTGTGAACCACAAGATCGGTGAAGTGCACGATGGCGCCGCGACGATGGACTGGATGGAGCAGGAACAAGAGCGCGGCATCACGATCACGTCGGCTGCCACGACCTGCTTCTGGTCCGGCATGGCGAACAACTACCAAAAGCACCGCATCAACATCATCGACACCCCGGGTCACGTCGACTTCACGATTGAAGTCGAGCGCTCGATGCGTGTTCTCGATGGCGCGTGCATGGTTTACTGTGCCGTGGGTGGCGTGCAGCCCCAGTCGGAAACCGTTTGGCGTCAGGCCAACAAGTACGGCGTGCCGCGTCTGGCGTTCGTCAACAAGATGGACCGTACCGGCGCGAACTTCTTCAAGGTCTACGACCAGCTGAAGAACCGCCTGAAGGCCAACCCGGTGCCGGTGGTGGTGCCGATCGGCGCCGAAGAAAACTTCAAGGGCGTGGTCGACCTCATCAAGATGAAGGCGATCATTTGGGACGAAGCGTCGCAAGGCATGAAGTTCGACTACGTCGACATTCCGGCCGAGCTGCAAGCGGAAGCCCAGAAGTGGCGCGAAAGCATGGTCGAGGCCGCTGCCGAGTCGAGCGAAGAGATGATGAACAAGTACCTCGAAGAGGGCGACCTCCCCGAGGCTGACATCATCGAAGGTATTCGTCTGCGTACCATCGCATGCGAAATCCAGCCGATGCTGTGCGGTACCGCGTTCAAGAACAAGGGTGTGCAGCGTATGCTGGACGCCGTGATCGACTTCCTGCCGTCGCCGGTCGACATTCCGCCGGTCAAGGGCACGGACGACAAGGAACAGCCGGCAGAGCGCAAGGCGTCGGACGACGAGAAGTTCTCGTCGCTGGCGTTCAAGATCATGACGGACCCGTTCGTCGGCCAGCTGATCTTCTTCCGCGTCTACTCGGGCGTTGTGAACAAGGGCGACACGCTGCTGAACTCGGTCAAGGGCAAGAAGGAACGCCTGGGCCGTATCGTGCAGATGCACGCCAACCAGCGTGAAGAAATCGACGAAGTGCGCGCTGGTGACATCGCCGCTGCCGTCGGCCTGAAGGACGCGACCACGGGTGACACGCTGTGCGATCCGAGCGCCCCGATCGTGCTCGAGCGCATGGTGTTCCCGGAGCCGGTGATTTCGCAGGCTGTCGAACCGAAGACCAAGGCCGACCAGGAAAAGATGGGCCTCGCCCTGAACCGCCTGGCGCAGGAAGATCCGTCGTTCCGTGTGCATACCGATGAAGAATCGGGTCAGACCATCATTTCGGGTATGGGCGAGCTCCACCTCGAAATTCTGGTCGATCGCATGAAGCGCGAATTCGGCGTGGAAGCCAACATCGGCGCACCGCAGGTTGCCTACCGCGAAACCATTCGCAAGTCGGCTGTGGACGTCGAAGGCAAGTTCGTCAAGCAGTCGGGCGGTCGCGGCCAGTTCGGTCACGCCGTCATCACGCTTGAGCCGAGCGAGCAGGGCGCTGGTTACAAGTTCCTCGACGAGATCAAGGGTGGTGTCATTCCGCGTGAATACATCCCGGCCGTTGACAAGGGTATTCAAGACACCCTCAAGAGCGGTGTTCTCGCCGGCTTCCCGGTGGTCGACGTCACGGTTCACCTGACGTTCGGTTCGTACCACGATGTGGACTCGAACGAAAACGCGTTCCGCATGGCCGGCTCGATGGCTTTCAAGGAAGCCATGCGTCGCGCCAACCCGGTCATTCTCGAGCCGATGATGGCCGTGGAAGTGGAAACGCCGGAAGACTACATGGGCAACGTGATGGGCGACCTGTCGAGCCGTCGCGGCATCGTGCAGGGCATGGACGACATGGTGGGCGGCGGCAAGATCGTGCGCGCCGAAGTGCCGCTGTCGGAAATGTTCGGCTACTCGACGTCGCTGCGTTCGCTCACGCAGGGTCGCGCCACGTACTCGATGGAGTTCAAGCACTACGCTGAAGCTCCGAAGAACGTGAGCGAAGCCATCATCAGCAACAAGAACAAGTAATTGAATTGTCAGGTGTCTGCATCGGGTGATGCAGCACCTTACGCATTGTTTAAATCGTCTATTCAGTATCTGAGGATTCGGAAATGGCAAAGGAAAAATTCGAGCGGACCAAGCCGCACGTGAACGTCGGCACCATCGGTCACGTTGACCACGGCAAGACCACCCTGACGGCAGCGATCGCAACGGTTCTGTCGGCCAAGTTCGGCGGCGAAGCCAAGAAGTACGACGAAATCGACGCGGCGCCGGAAGAAAAGGCACGCGGCATTACCATCAACACCGCGCACATCGAGTACGAAACGGCTAACCGCCACTACGCACACGTTGACTGCCCGGGCCACGCCGACTACGTCAAGAACATGATTACCGGTGCTGCCCAGATGGACGGCGCCATCCTGGTTTGCTCGGCAGCCGACGGCCCGATGCCGCAAACGCGCGAGCACATCCTGCTGGCCCGTCAGGTCGGCGTGCCGTACATCATCGTGTTCCTGAACAAGTGCGACATGGTCGACGACGCCGAGCTGCTCGAGCTGGTCGAAATGGAAGTTCGCGAACTCCTGTCGAAGTACGACTTCCCGGGCGACGATCTGCCGATCATCAAGGGTTCGGCCAAGCTGGCGCTGGAAGGCGACAAGGGCGAACTCGGCGAAGTGGCCATCATGAACCTGGCCGACGCCCTCGACACGTACATCCCGACGCCGGAGCGCGCCATCGACAAGCCGTTCCTGATGCCGGTGGAAGACGTGTTCTCGATCTCGGGCCGCGGCACGGTTGTGACCGGTCGCGTTGAGTCGGGCATCATCAAGGTCGGCGAAGAAATCGAAATCGTCGGTATCAAGATGGATGGCGGCAAGCCGCAAATCGACAAGACGACCTGCACGGGCGTGGAAATGTTCCGCAAGCTGCTCGACCAGGGTCAGGCCGGCGACAACGTCGGTATCCTGCTGCGCGGCACGAAGCGTGAAGACGTGCAGCGTGGTCAGGTGCTGGCCAAGCCGGGCTCGATCAAGCCGCACATGCACTTCACGGGCGAAGTGTACGTTCTGTCGAAGGATGAAGGTGGTCGTCACACCCCGTTCTTCAACAACTACCGTCCGCAGTTCTACTTCCGTACCACGGACGTGACGGGCTCGATCGTTCTGCCGGCCGACAAGGAAATGGTCATGCCGGGCGACAACGTGTCGATCGAAGTCAAGCTGATCGCCCCGATCGCCATGGACGAAGGTCTGCGTTTCGCAATCCGCGAAGGTGGCCGTACCGTCGGCGCCGGCGTGGTTGCCAAGATCCTCGACTAATTCGCGGATTCGATGGAACGGGCGCCGGTTCGCCGGCGCCTGTTTCAGAAATGTCTGTTTGCTCTTTGTGATGTACCCGGCACCCGAACGAGGGCTGCCACGCTCTTTGGAGAATTTCCATGCAGAACCAGAAGATCCGCATTCGCCTGAAGGCTTTCGACTACCGCCTGATCGACCAGTCGGCCGCCGAAATCGTTGAGACCGCCAAGCGCACCGGCGCCATCGTCAAGGGCCCGGTGCCCCTGCCGACGCGCATCGAGCGTTTCGACATCCTGCGTTCGCCGCACGTCAACAAGACGTCGCGCGACCAGCTCGAGATCCGCACGCACCAGCGCCTGATGGACATCGTCGATCCGACCGACAAGACGGTCGATGCGCTGATGAAGCTCGACCTGCCGGCTGGCGTCGACGTCGAAATCAAGCTGCAGTAAGGCTTGCGAGCGACTTTGCTCTTGAAAGCCCCGCCAATGCTGAACCGGCGGGGCTTTTGTTATGCGATTTAGCAACACTTGTCAAGCGATAAAGGCTCGTCTATAATGTCGGGCTCAAGTGTAGTTTTGAAAAGATGGCCCACGTCCGTGGACCATCCTTTTGTCATTTAGCCCCGGCCAATCGCAGTCGGGAATGGAGAAAATCATGAGCCTTGGCCTTGCCGGTCGCAAGGTTGGCATGACGCGTATTTTCACGGAAGACGGTGATTCGATCCCCGTTACCGTGATCGACGTGTCTAACAACCGTGTGACGCAAATCAAGACGGATGAAACGGACGGCTACACCGCCGTTCAAGTCACTTTCGGTAAGCGTCGCGCCACGCGCGTGACCAAAGCCGCCGCTGGCCACTTCGCGAAAGCGGGTGTCGAAGCCGGTGAAATCCTCAAAGAGTTCCGCGTTGACGCCGCCAAAGCTGCAGAGCTGAAGGTGGGCGACGTTGTGAGCACCGATCTGTTCCAGGTGGGCCAGAAGGTCGACGTGCAAGGCGTGTCGATCGGTAAGGGCTACGCCGGTACCATCAAGCGTTACAACTTCGGTTCGGGCCGCGCATCGCACGGTAACTCGCGTTCGCACAACGTTCCGGGTTCGATCGGTATGGCGCAGGATCCGGGTCGTGTGTTCCCGGGTAAGCGCATGACGGGTCACCTGGGTGACGTTACGACCACGGTGCAGAATCTCGTGATCGCGCGTATTGACGCTGAACGTGGCCTGATCTTCGTGAAGGGTGCCATTCCTGGCGCCAACGAAGGCAAGGTTTTCGTGACCTCGGCTGTCAAGGCCAAACTCGCGAAGGGAGCGTAACAATGGAACTGAAGCTCCTGAATGAGCAAGGTCAGGAAGGCGCTGCTGTCAACGCGTCGGACGTCGTGTTCGGCCGTGACTACAACGAAGCGCTGATCCATCAGGTCGTGGTGGCTTACCAAGCCAACGCCCGTAGCGGCAATCGTGCGCAGAAAGACCGTGAACAGGTCAAGCACACGACGAAGAAGCCGTGGCGTCAGAAGGGTACGGGCCGTGCTCGTGCCGGTATGTCGTCGAGCCCGCTGTGGCGCGGCGGTGGCCGTATCTTCCCGAATTCGCCGGAAGAGAACTTCACCCACAAGGTCAACAAGAAGATGTACCGCGCCGGTGTGTGCTCGATTCTGTCGCAGCTCGCCCGTGAAGGTCGTCTGTCGGTCGTCGAGGACATCAAGCTGGATGCTCCGAAGACCAAACTGCTCGCTGAAAAGATCAAGGCCATGGGTCTTGAGTCGGTGCTGCTGATCACGGATAGCGTGGACGAGAACCTGTTCCTGGCCTCGCGCAATCTGGCTCACGTTGCCGTCACCGAGCCGCGTTTCGCCGACCCGCTGTCGCTCATCTACTTCAAGAAGGTGCTGCTGACGAAGGGCGCGATCGCCAAGATTGAGGAGATGCTGTCATGAGCGACGTGCGTAAAAACGACCATCGTCTGTACCAGGTCCTGCTCGCGCCGGTGATCTCCGAAAAGGCGACGCTGGTGGCTGACAAGAATGAACAAGTGGTGTTCCAAGTTGCACGCGACGCGAACAAGCAAGAAGTGAAGGCTGCGGTTGAGCTTCTCTTCAAGGTTGAAGTCGAGTCGGTGCAGATCCTGAACCGCAAGGGCAAGCAAAAGCGCTTTGGCCGCTTCATGGGTCGTCGCGACCACGAGAAGAAGGCCTACGTCAGCCTGAAGCCGGGTCAGGAAATCAATTTTGAAGCGGAGGCCAAGTAATCATGGCACTCGTCAAAACGAAACCGACGTCGCCGGGCCGCCGTTCGCTGGTCAAGGTCGTCAACAAGGATCTGCACAAGGGCAAGCCGTTCGCCCCGCTGCTCGATACCAAGAGCAAGACCGCTGGCCGTAACAACAACGGTCACATCACCACCCGTCACATGGGTGGCGGTCACAAGCAGCACTACCGTATCGTCGATTTCCGTCGCAACAAGGACGGCATCACGGCGAAGGTCGAGCGCCTGGAATACGATCCGAACCGCAGCGCGAACATCGCACTGTTGTGCTACGCCGACGGCGAGCGTCGTTACATTCTTGCACCGAAGGGCATGACCGTCGGCCAGCAAGTGGTGAGCGGCTCGGAAGCGCCGATCAAGGCTGGCAACACGCTGCCGATCCGCAACATTCCGGTCGGTACGACGATTCACGGCATCGAACTGCAGCCGGGCAAGGGTGCGCAGATCGCGCGCGCTGCCGGTACGTCCGCAATGCTGCTGGCTCGCGAAGGCACGTACGCTCAAGTGCGTCTGCGTTCGGGTGAAGTCCGTCGCGTGCACATCGAGTGCCGCGCCACCATCGGTGAAGTCGGCAACGAAGAGCACAGCCTGCGCCAACTGGGCAAGGCCGGTGCGAAGCGTTGGCGCGGTATTCGCCCGACCGTTCGCGGTGTGGCGATGAACCCGGTGGATCACCCGCACGGTGGTGGTGAAGGTCGTACGGCTGCTGGTCGTCATCCGGTCAGCCCGTGGGGTCAGCATACCAAGGGTAAGCGTACCCGCTCGACCAAGCGCACCGACAGCATGATCGTTCAGCGTCGCGGCAAGAAGCGTTAATTGGAGCTAGCAAATGACTCGTTCTGTTAAAAAAGGTCCGTTTTGCGACGCTCATCTGCTGAAGAAAGTGGAAGCGGCAGCTGCATCGCGTGACAAGAAGCCGATCAAGACCTGGTCGCGTCGTTCGACCGTCCTGCCCGATTTCATCGGCCTGACGATCGCTGTGCACAATGGCCGTCAACACGTGCCGGTGTACGTGACGGAAAACATGGTCGGCCACAAGCTGGGTGAGTTCGCGCTCACCCGTACCTTCAAGGGCCATGCGGCCGACAAGAAGGCGAAGAAATAAGGGGCCGATCATGGAAGTGAAAGCAATTCATCGCGGTGCCCGTATCTCGGCGCAGAAGACGCGTCTGGTCGCTGACCAGATCCGCGGCCTGCCGCTGGAGCGTGCGCTCAATGTCCTGACCTTCTCGCCGAAGAAGGCCGCGGTCATCATCAAGAAGGTGCTGGAGTCGGCAATCGCCAACGCCGAGCACAACGAAGGTGCTGACATCGACGAACTGCGCGTCAAGGGCATTTACGTCGACAAGGCGACCTCGCTCAAGCGTTTCACCGCGCGCGCCAAGGGCCGTGGTAATCGCATCGAGAAGCAAACCTGTCACATCACTGTGACGCTGGGCAACTAAGGGGTCACGATGGGACAGAAAATTCATCCGACTGGCTTCCGTCTGGCTGTCAGCCGTAACTGGGCTTCGCGTTGGTACGCCAACAACCAGAATTTCGCGCAAATGCTGAAGGAAGACATCGGCGTTCGCGAATATCTGAAGAAGAAGCTGAAGAACGCTTCGGTCGGCCGCGTGGTCATCGAACGTCCGGCCAAGAATGCCCGCATCACGATTTTCAGCTCGCGTCCGGGCGTTGTGATCGGCAAGAAGGGCGAGGACATCGAGATCCTCAAGGCTGAGCTGCAGAAGCGCATGGGCGTGCCCGTGCACGTGAACATCGAGGAAATCCGCAAGCCGGAAACCGATGCGCAGCTGATCGCCGATTCGATCGCTCAGCAGCTCGAGCGCCGTATCATGTTCCGTCGCGCAATGAAGCGTGCGATGCAGAACGCGATGCGTCTGGGTGCCCAGGGCATCAAGATCATGAGCGCCGGCCGTCTGAACGGCATCGAAATCGCCCGTACCGAGTGGTATCGCGAAGGCCGTGTGCCCCTGCACACCCTGCGCGCCGACATCGACTACGCAACCTCGGAAGCGAAGACGACCTACGGCATCATCGGTATCAAGGTGTGGGTGTACAAGGGTGACACGCTGGGCCGCAACGACGCTCCGGT
The DNA here is from genome assembly GCF_000767615.3 of Pandoraea pnomenusa. Classification (NCBI taxonomy): domain Bacteria; kingdom Pseudomonadati; phylum Pseudomonadota; class Betaproteobacteria; order Burkholderiales; family Burkholderiaceae; genus Pandoraea; species Pandoraea pnomenusa. The sequence continues at coordinate 363,075 of NZ_CP009553.3, forward strand.
GGCTGAAGAGCCGGCGGAAGAAAAGCGTCCGCGCCGCAACGCGCGTCCGGGCGACCGCCGCCCCCGTCGTGACGATGCTGGCGACAAGGCCGGCGCGAAGCGCGGTGGTGCACGCCGCCCGGCTGGCAAGCCTGAAGGCGACGCCAAGACTGGAGAATAATCATGCTGCAACCGAAACGCAGAAAGTATCGCAAAGAGCAGAAGGGCCGTAACACTGGCGTCGCCACCCGTGGCAACGAAGTGTCGTTCGGCGAATTCGGCCTGAAGGCGGTCGGTCGTGGTCGTCTGACGGCTCGTCAAATCGAAGCCGCGCGTCGCGCCATGACTCGCCACATCAAGCGCGGTGGCCGTATCTGGATCCGTATCTTCCCGGACAAGCCGATCTCGCAAAAGCCGGCAGAAGTGCGTATGGGTAACGGTAAGGGTAACCCGGAGTACTACGTCGCCGAGATTCAACCGGGCAAGATGCTGTACGAAATGGACGGTGTGGATGAAGCGCTGGCGCGCGAGGCGTTCCGCCTGGCCGCAGCCAAGCTGCCGATTCAGACGACGTTCTTCGTGCGTCGCCTTGGCGCCTGAAGGGAGAATTTGAAATGAAAGCATCCGAACTTCGTGCCAAGGATGTCGACGGCCTGAACAAGGAACTGTCGGATCTGTTGAAGGCCCAATTCGGTCTTCGCATGCAAGCGGGCACCCAACAGCTGAGCAACACCAGCCAGCTGAAGAAGGTGCGCAAGGACATCGCGCGTGTGCGTACCGTGTTGACTGAGAAGGCGAGCCAGAAATGAACGATACCGCTAAGACCTCGCTGAAGCGTACCCTGGTGGGTAAGGTTGTCAGCGACAAGATGGACAAGACGGTTACCGTGCTGGTCGAGCGTCAAATGAAGCACCCGCTCTACGGCAAGTACATCGTGCGTTCGAAGAAGTACCACGCGCACGACGAGACCAACCAGTACAAGGAAGGCGATACGGTCGAGATTCAAGAATCCCGTCCGCTGTCGAAGACCAAGGCCTGGACGGTTTCCCGTCTCGTGGAAGCTGCCCGCATCATCTAAGGCACGCTGAAGCGAAGGCTTGACTTGCAAGTCCGGAATTATCATTGTATAATTCCGGACTTTCCGCTTCTTTCGCCAAAACCGGTCTTTGGTTTCGCAAGGAAGTGGATGGCTTCCGAGGCCGATTCGTATCCTCTGCGAGTCTGGTTGAGGTAGCAAAGTTGTCCACTTTTGAACGACTCAACCCAAACGGCACCCTTTGGTGCTGACGGGGACCAAGACTGACCGACATGTATGTGTCGGATTAAGTTGGGAAGATAACACCATGATTCAAACTGAAACCCGGCTCGAAGTAGCCGACAACACCGGTGCGCGCGAAGTGATGTGCATCAAGGTGCTGGGCGGCTCCAAGCGTCGCTACGCCGGCATTGGCGACATCATCAAGGTCAGCGTGAAGGATGCTGCCCCGCGTGGTCGCGTCAAGAAGGGCGAAATCTACAACGCAGTGGTCGTGCGCACCGCCAAGGGCGTGCGTCGCCAGGACGGCTCGCTGGTCAAATTCGACGGCAACGCCGCCGTGCTGCTCAACACCAAGCTCGAGCCGATCGGCACCCGTATCTTCGGGCCGGTTACGCGTGAACTGCGTACCGAACGCTTCATGAAGATCGTGTCGCTGGCCCCGGAAGTGCTGTAAGGAGCCGACACATGAACAAGATTCGCAAGGGTGACCAGGTCATCGTGCTGACGGGTAAGGACAAGGCCAAGCGTGGCACGGTCCTGGCCGTTGATGGCGACAAGTTGGTCGTCGAGGGCGTGAACGTTGCCAAGAAGCACGTCAAGCCGAACCCGATGAAGGGCACGCAAGGTGGCGTGGTCGACAAGACGATGCCGATCCACGTTTCGAACGTGGCGCTGGTGGATGCCAATGGCAAGCCGTCGCGCGTGGGCATCAAGGTCGAAGACGGCAAGAAGGTCCGCTTCCTCAAGACGACCGGCGCGGTCGTCGGTGCCTAAGTCGCAGGGAGTATAGATAATGGCCCGTTTGCAAGAATTCTATAAGGACAAGATTGTCGCCGAGCTCACGAAGCAGTTCGGTTACAAGTCTGTCATGGAAGTGCCGCGCATCACCAAGATCACCCTGAACATGGGCCTTGGTCAAGCCGTCGCCGACAAGAAGATCATTGAGCACGCCGTTGGCGACCTGACGAAGATCGCCGGCCAGAAGCCGGTGGTGACGAAGGCTCGCAAGGCTATCGCCGGTTTCAAGATCCGCGAGGGTTATCCGATCGGTACGATGGTGACGCTGCGTGGTGAGCGTATGTTCGAATTCCTGGATCGTTTCATCACCGTGGCCCTGCCGCGCGTGCGTGACTTCCGTGGTATTTCGGGCCGTGCGTTCGATGGTCGTGGCAACTACAACATCGGTGTGAAAGAGCAGATCATTTTCCCCGAAATCGAGTACGACAAAATCGACGCGCTGCGTGGTCTGAACATCAGCATCACCACGACCGCGAAGACTGACGAAGAAGCCAAGGCTCTTCTGTCGGCGTTCAAATTCCCGTTCCGTAACTGAGGTAATCGTGGCTAAACTGGCACTTATCGAACGCGAAAAGAAGCGCGCCCGTCTGGCAGCGAAGTACGCTGACAAGCGTGCTGCCCTCAAAGCGATCATCGAAGACACCAGCAAGTCGGAAGACGAGCGTTATGAAGCACGCCTGGCGCTGCAACAGCTGCCGCGTAACGCCAACCCGACCCGTCAACGCAATCGTTGCGATCTGACCGGCCGTCCGCGCGGTACCTTCCGCAAATTCGGCCTGGCCCGTAACAAGATCCGTGAAATCGCCTTCCGTGGCGAAATCCCGGGCGTGACCAAAGCAAGCTGGTAATAGGAGAAGCACCATGAGCATGAGCGATCCTATCGCCGATATGCTGACTCGCATCCGCAACGCTCAGATGGTTGAGAAGGCATCGGTGAAGATGCCCTCGTCCAAGCTGAAGGTCTCGATCGCCAAGGTCCTCAAGGACGAAGGCTACATCGAAGACTTCGCGGTTGAAGCAGAAGAAACCAAGCCGGTGCTGAACATTGCACTGAAGTACTACGCTGGCCGTCCCGTGATCGAGCGCCTCGAGCGTGTGTCGCGTCCGGGTCTGCGTGTGTACAAGAGCCGCAACGACATTCCGCAGGTCATGAACGGCCTCGGCGTTGCAATCGTCTCGACCCCGAAGGGCGTGATGACCGATCGCAAGGCACGCGCCACCGGCGTGGGCGGCGAAGTCATCTGCTACGTCGCCTAACCGAGGAGAGTTGAAATGTCTCGAGTAGGTAAGAGTCCCATTGCGCTGCCGAAGGGCGTTGAAGCAACGCTGGCTGGCAATGTGCTGACGGTCAAGGGTGCCCTGGGTTCGCTGACCCGCGGCGTGAACGCCCTCGTGAACGTCAAGATCGAAGACGGCACCATCACCTTCGCCCCGGCCGACGAAAGCCGCGAAGCGAATGCGCTGTACGGTACCGAACGTGCACTGGTCAACAATATGGTGACCGGTGTGAGCAAGGGTTTCGAAAAGAAGCTGCAACTCGTTGGCGTGGGTTACCGTGCCAAGGCTGAGGGTAACAACCTGAAGCTCGAGCTGGGTTTCTCGCACGATGTCGTGCATGCCATGCCGGAAGGCGTGAAGGCAGAGACCCCGACGCAGACGGAGATCATCATCAAGGGCGTTGATAAGCAACGCATCGGACAAGTGGCTGCGGAAGTTCGCGGTTACCGTCCGCCCGAGCCCTACAAGGGTAAGGGCGTCCGCTATGCGGACGAGGTGGTGATCCTCAAGGAAACCAAGAAGAAGTAAGGGTGCGAAACATGGACAAGAAACAATCTCGTGTGCGCCGCGCTCGCCAGACTCGTATCAAGCTGGCAGCTCAGAAGGTGCATCGCCTTTCCGTGCATCGCACCAACGTGCACATTTACGCGCAAGTTTTTTCGGAAGACGGCACGCAAGTGCTCGCCAGCGCTTCGACGCTGGAAGCCGAAGTGCGCAAGGAACTGGGCGACAAGGAAGGCAAGGGTGGCAACGCTGCTGCTGCCGCGCTGATCGGCCGTCGTATCGCCGAGAAGGCGAAGGCTGCCGGCATCGAAAGCGTGGCTTTCGACCGCTCGGGCTTCCGCTATCACGGTCGCGTCAAGGCTCTCGCCGACGCTGCCCGTGAAGCCGGCCTCAAGTTCTAAGTAAGGATCCGTCATGGCAAAGATGCAAGCGAAAGTTCAGGCTGACGAACGCGACGACGGCCTTCGCGAGAAGATGATCGCGGTCAACCGTGTCACGAAGGTTGTGAAGGGTGGCCGTATTCTCGGTTTTGCCGCGTTGACCGTGGTTGGTGACGGCGATGGCCGCATCGGCATGGGCAAGGGCAAGGCGAAGGAAGTCCCGGTTGCCGTTCAAAAGGCAATGGAACAAGCCCGCCGCAACATGTTCAAGGTGCCCCTGAAGAACGGCACCCTGCAACACAACGTTCTCGGCCAGCATGGCGCCTCGCGCGTCCTGATGTCGCCGGCGAAGGACGGTACCGGCGTGATCGCCGGTGGTCCGATGCGCGCGGTGTTCGAGGTGATGGGCGTGACCAACGTGGTGACGAAGAGCCTTGGCTCGACGAACCCGTACAACCTGGTCCGCGCCACGCTCGACGGCCTGAAGAAACAATCGACTCCTGCTGACATCGCCGCCAAGCGTGGCAAGTCGGTGGAAGAGATCCTCGGCTAAGGGTGATCAATATGTCGCAGCAAACTGTGAAAGTTAAGCTGGTCAAGAGCCTGATCGGCACGCGCGAAGACCATCGCGCGACCGTGAAGGGTCTGGGCCTGCGTCGCCTCAATTCGGTCAGCGAGTTGCAGGATACGCCCGCTGTGCGGGGCATGATCAACAAGGTCTCGTACCTTGTGAAGATCGTCGACTGAGCGAGGGCAACATGGAATTGAATTCGATTAAGCCGGCAGAAGGCGCCAAGCACGCCAAGCGCCGCGTTGGCCGTGGCATCGGTTCGGGTCTGGGTAAAACCGCCGGCCGTGGTCACAAGGGTCAGAAGTCGCGTTCGGGCGGCTTCCACAAGGTGGGCTTCGAAGGCGGTCAAATGCCGCTGCAACGTCGTCTGCCGAAGCGTGGCTTCAAGTCGCTGACGCGTCGTTTCGTGGGCGAAGTTCGCCTGTCGGACCTGAACAACCTGCCGGTCGATGAAATCGATCTGCTCGTTCTGAAGCAGGCCGGTCTGGTGAGCGAGCTGTCGCTGTCGGCCAAGATCATCGCCTCCGGCGAGATCACCCGCAAGGTCGTTGTGAAGGGTCTGGGCGTCACCAAAGGTGCGCTCACTGCCATTCAAGCGGCCGGCGGTTCGGTCGCAGAGTAAGTTAGGACACCCCGGAGCCAGCATTGGCCAAGTCTCCTAATCTCGCTAAGCCTGGTACGCAGGGCCCGAAGTATGCGGATCTGCGTCGGCGGCTGGTTTTCCTGCTGCTGGCGCTGATTGTCTACCGTATTGGTGCGCATATCCCGGTGCCGGGCATCGACCCCGATCAGCTGGCGCAGTTGTTCCAGCGCCAGTCGGGCGGGATCCTGGGCATGTTCAACATGTTCTCGGGCGGTGCGTTGTCGCGTTTCACGATCTTCGCGCTCGGGATCATGCCGTACATCTCGGCGTCGATCATCATGCAGCTGCTGGCGATGGTCTCGCCGCAGTTGGAAGCATTGCGTAAGGAAGGCCAGGCCGGACAGCGCAAGATCACGCAGTACACCCGGTATTTCACGGTGGTGCTCGCGCTCTTCCAGGCAGCGGCGATCGCGGTGACGTTGGAAAGCGAGCCGGGGCTCGTCGTCGATCCGGGCATGCTGTTCCGCCTGACGACGGTGATCACGCTCGTGACCGGCACGATGTTCCTGATGTGGCTGGGTGAGCAAATCACCGAACGCGGGCTCGGTAACGGTATCTCGATCATCATCTTTGGTGGTATCGCGGCCGGTTTGCCGAACGCAGTGGGTGGTTTGTTCGAGCTCGTCAGCACCGGTTCGATCGGCCCGTTCTCGGCGATCGTGATCTGTGCCCTCGTGGTGCTCGTGACGTTCTTCGTCGTGTTCGTCGAACGTGGTCAGCGCAAGATCCTTGTGAACTACGCCAAGCGTCAGGTCGGCAACAAGGTGTACGGTGGTCAGGCTTCGCACCTGCCGCTCAAGCTGAACATGGCAGGCGTGATTCCGCCGATTTTCGCGTCGTCGATCATCCTGTTCCCGGCAACGATCGCGAATTGGTTCGGTGCGGGTGACAACGCGCGCTGGCTCAAGGACATCGCGGCAAAGTTGTCGCCGGGTCAGCCGATCTACGTGATGCTCTACGCACTGGCGATCGTGTTCTTCTGCTTCTTCTACACCGCTCTGGTGTTCAACAGCAAGGAGACCGCCGATAACCTGAAGAAGAGCGGCGCGTTCGTTCCGGGTATTCGTCCGGGCGACCAGACGGCGCGGTATATCGACAAGATCCTGACGCGCCTTACGCTGGCCGGCGCGGCATACGTCACCCTGGTGTGTTTGCTGCCTGAGTTTCTGGTGTTGCGTTGGAATGTCCCGTTCTACTTCGGTGGGACCTCACTGCTGATTATCGTGGTGGTGACGATGGACTTCATGGCGCAAGTGCAGTCGTATGTGATGTCGCAACAGTATGAGTCGCTGCTCCGCAAGGCGAATTTCAAGGGCGGCAATAACATGACGCTTCGCTGATCCGGGATCATGTCGAAAGACGACGTTATTCAAATGCAGGGTGAGGTCCTTGAAAACCTCCCCAATGCCACCTTCCGGGTAAAGCTGGAAAATGGCCATGTAGTACTCGGACATATTTCCGGCAAGATGCGGATGCATTACATCCGCATTCTGCCCGGGGATAAGGTGACGGTAGAGTTGACGCCCTACGATCTGTCGCGTGCGCGGATCGTCTTCCGGGCGAAGTGATTAGAGAGAGGGAATTGTCATGAAAGTTTTGGCATCTGTTAAGTGCATCTGCCGCAATTGCAAGTTTGTGAAGCGCAAAGGCGTGCTGCGTGTGATCTGCAGTTCGGATCCGCGTCACAAGCAACGTCAGGGCTAATCGGCCTTTAACGCTATTTAGTTGGGGAATTACGAATGGCTCGTATCGCAGGGGTTAACATCCCGAACCACCAGCACACCGCAATCGGCCTGACGGCTATTTACGGTATCGGCCGTACGCGCGCTCGCCAGATTTGCGACGCCGCCGGCGTGGCTTACTCGAAGAAGGTCAATGACCTCGACGACGCCGATCTCGAAAAGCTGCGTGACCAAGTCGGCCAACTGACGGTCGAAGGCGACCTGCGCCGTGAAGTGACCATGAGCATCAAGCGCCTGATGGACCTGGGCTGCTATCGTGGTATGCGTCACCGCAAGGGCTTGCCGCTTCGCGGTCAGCGCACCCGTACCAATGCGCGTACCCGCAAGGGCCCGCGTAAGGCCGGCGTCTCGCTGAAGAAGTAACCAGAGGATAGGAACTCATGGCTAAGCAACAGAACAACGCCGCTTCGCAGCGCGTTCGCAAGAAGGTCAAGAAGAGCGTTGCCGAAGGCGTCGTGCACGTCCACGCTTCGTTCAACAACACCATCATCACGATCACCGATCGTCAGGGCAATGCGCTGGCATGGGCGACGTCGGGTGGCCAGGGCTTCAAGGGTTCGCGCAAGTCGACCCCGTTCGCTGCCCAGGTTGCTGCCGAGTCGGCTGGTCGCGTGGCACTGGAATACGGTGTGAAGAACCTCGAAGTTCGCATCAAGGGCCCGGGCCCGGGTCGCGAATCGGCGGTTCGTGCATTGAATGCGCTGGGTATCAAGATCACGGCCATCTCGGACGTGACGCCGGTCCCGCACAACGGCTGCCGCCCGCCGAAGCGTCGTCGTATCTAAGACGCTTCAGAAAATCCTGCTATAATCGCGGGTTCGCGCACGGTCAAGGCCGTGCGCGTAGCAATTTCTAAGACCACCGTCCGGTACATTGGTACCGGACTTGCGTAGTGGGCAAAGTCCGCTGCGTCAGATTTTGAGAAAAAGGAACAACCGTGGCACGTTATATCGGCCCGAAGGCCAAACTCTCCCGCCGTGAAGGTACTGACCTCTTCCTGAAGAGCGCACGTCGCTCGCTCGCCGACAAGTGCAAGCTGGATAGCAAGCCGGGTCAGCATGGCCGCACCTCGGGTGCTCGCACGTCGGACTACGGCAACCAACTGCGCGAAAAGCAGAAGGTCAAGCGTATCTACGGCGTGCTTGAGCGTCAGTTCCGTCGTTATTTCGCGGAAGCCGACCGCGTCAAGGGCAACACGGGTGAAAACCTGCTGCAATTGCTCGAGTCGCGCCTGGACAACGTCGTGTACCGCATGGGCTTTGGCTCGACGCGCGCCGAAGCGCGCCAGCTGGTCGGCCACAAGGCGATCGTGCTGAATGGTGTTGTTGCCAACATCCCGTCGATCAAGGTCAAGGCCGGTGATGTGATCACCGTGCGTGAAAAGGCCAAGAAGCAAGTGCGTATTCAAGAAGCACTGTCGCTGGCTGAGCAAGTCGGTTTCCCGATCTGGGTTTCGGTTGACGCCAAGAAGATGGAAGGCACTTTCAAGGCACTGCCGGAACGTAGCGATATCGCGGGCGACATCAACGAAAGCCTGATCGTCGAATTGTATTCGCGTTAATCCGTATGATGCTGACGCGCCTCACGGCGCGTTTTGCGTTCCGTGCAGGTTGTCACCCATCAGCCTTATCGGTGTAACGAGCCGAGGGTATTGAAAAGGAAACCTATGCAAACCAGTTTGTTGAAGCCCAAGATCATTGCGGTTGAGCCGGTCGGCGAGCATCACGCCAAAGTCGTGATGGAGCCGTTCGAACGTGGCTATGGCCACACCTTGGGCAATGCGCTTCGCCGCGTGCTGTTGTCGTCGATGGTGGGCTACGCGCCGACCGAAGTGACGATCGCCGGCGTTGTGCACGAGTATTCCACCATGGATGGTGTCGAGGAAGATGTCGTCAACTTCCTGCTGAACCTCAAGGGTGTCGTGTTCAAGCTGCATAACCGTGACGAAGTCACCGTTACGCTGCGCAAGGATGGTGAAGGTGTGGTGCGCGCTTCGGATATCGAAGTGCCGCATGATGTGGAACTCATCAACCCCGATCACGTGATCGCGCATCTGGCCAAGGGCGGCAAGCTCGACGTTCAGATCAAGATCGAGAAGGGTCGTGGTTATGTCCCGGGTAACGTTCGTCGTTATGGCGACGAGTCGGCCAAGGTGATCGGCCGCATCGTTCTCGATGCGTCGTTCTCGCCGGTCAAGCGTGTGAGCTATGCGGTCGAGTCGGCCCGTGTGGAACAGCGCACGGACCTGGACAAGCTTGTGATGAACATCGAGACCAACGGTGTGGTGTCGCCGGAAGAAGCGATCCGTCAATCGGCCCGCATTCTGGTGGATCAACTGTCGGTGTTCGCTGCGCTGGAAGGCACGGAAGCCGCCAGCGAAGCGCCGTCGCGTGCGCCGCAGATCGATCCGATCCTGCTGCGTCCGGTGGACGATCTCGAGCTGACGGTGCGTTCGGCCAACTGCCTGAAGGCCGAAAACATCTACTACATCGGCGACCTGATCCAGCGTACCGAGAACGAATTGCTCAAGACCCCGAACCTGGGTCGCAAGTCGCTCAACGAAATCAAGGAAGTCCTTGCCTCGCGTGGTCTCACGCTGGGCATGAAGCTCGAAAACTGGCCGCCGGCCGGTCTCGAGAAGTAAGTTGTATCGACATGGCCGCCCCTGGGCGGCCGTGTTGCTACGTAAGTGCGGCGCGTCGGAAGATTCCGATACGGCCGATAGCGAAGGTACCGGCCCGCGGTGGTTGTCACCGATAGAAGAGCTTGGTCGAAAACTCTGTTTAAAGGAAAGTTGAAATGCGTCACCGTCATGGTCTGCGTAAACTGAACCGTACCAGCAGCCACCGTCTGGCAATGCTGCGTAACATGTCGAACTCGCTGCTGCAACACGAAGCGATCAAGACCACGCTGCCGAAGGCCAAGGAACTGCGTAAGGTCGTCGAGCCCCTCATCACCCTCGGTAAGAAGGACACGGTTGCCAACCGTCGTCTGGCGTTCAACCGCCTGCGCGATCGCGAAATGGTCACGAAGCTGTTCAACGAACTCGGCCCGCGTTTTGCCAACCGTCCGGGCGGCTACCTGCGTATCCTGAAGATGGGTTTCCGCGTGGGTGACAACGCACCGATGGCTTTCGTCGAACTGCTGGATCGTCCGGAAGTCGACACGGAAGCGCCGGAAGTCGCTGAGTAAGCGGTTCCCGCAACGGTCCGTTCAGGACTGTCAGCCGTAATAAGAAGCCAGGTCGTCGACCTGGCTTTTTTGCTTTGAGGTGTTGTCCGAAGCCGGGATCGTCCGCTGCCTGAAAACAATGGGAGATTGCGCACGCTTCATGGCGTCGGTGTACAGTGAACAATCCTCACGCTTGAGCTGTCTATCGCACATCATGGATGCCCTACTCATCGTCTTGACGACGTTTCCCGACGAGGCCAGCGCGGAAGCTGCCGTCGACGGCATGCTTGCCGCACGATTGGCCGCCTGCGTGCAGCAAATGGCGCCGGTGCGTTCGAGCTATCGCTGGCAAGGCAAGCGCGAGACGAGCGTAGAGGTGCCACTGATGATCAAAACGACTGCCGCGCGCTACAGTGCGCTTGAGCAATACATCAAGGAACACCACCCTTACGACGTACCCGAGATCGTCGCCTGGCCCGCCAGCGCGGCATTACCGGCATATGCACGTTGGGTGGAGAGCGAGACGCGGGGAGAGTTGCATGTCTGAGGTTTCGTCGGGGTTCGCCGCGGGGTTCAGTCGTGTTCGGCGCGACGCCAGAGGTGCGCGTGCGTCGATGCATGGCCGAGCGCTACCTGTCTGGCGGTTCGGGGTGTTCATATTCGCGCTGCTGCTGGCATTGCTGGCCGGGCGGGTCCATGCCGCCGACGACTTTCTCGATCCGGATGTTGCCTTCAAGGTTTCGAAGACAGAGCAACCCGGCGTGATCGTGCTGCGGTTCGACGTGGCGAAGGGATATTACCTCTACCGCGAGCGGTTTGCCTTCGCCGCGGACGCGCCTGGCGTGACGCTGGGAGCCCCCGAATTTCCGAAGGGCGAGGTCAAGCACGACGAGACCTTCGGCAAGGACATGGAGGTTTATCACGAGCCCATCGACGTTCGGATCCCGGTGAGCCAGGCCAATGGACCGTTCACGTTGAACGTCACCATGCAGGGGTGTGCTGACAAGGGCTTGTGTTACCCGCCCATGGACAAGCCGCTGAAGATCTCGGCTTCCGCCGTTCGCGGTACACCTGGAGGGCAGGGCGGCGTACAGACCTCGGATGGTCCGAGCAGCGGCACGTCGGGAATGGGGCCGGTATCGCAGGCGTTGCTCGGTGGGAATCCCCGAATGTCGGGCAATTCGCCGATCGCGAGCGCGGCGCCGCAGACGCCGGCCGCGGCGACTTCCGGCGGATGGTTGTCGGCCCGTGAGGACTACAGCGAGGCCGAACGCATCCTGTCCGGGGGAAGCTTCGCACTGGCACTCGGCATTTTCTTTCTGTTGGGGGTAGGGCTGGCGTTTACGCCGTGCGTGCTGCCGATGGTGCCGATTCTCCTGTCGATCGTTGCCGGGCAGGAAGCCAGCCGTGGTAAAGCCGTGCGACTGGCCATTGCCTATGTACTAGGCATGGCGGTGGTCAATACGGTCATCGGCATCGCTGCCGGGCTGTTGGGGCAGGGACTGATCGCGTTCCTTCAGGCCCCCTGGGTCCTGGCACTGTTCGCGCTGTTGATGGTGGGCCTGTCGCTGTCGATGTTCGGGATGTACGAGATCCAGTTGCCGACGGCGCTGCGTGAGCGCATCGACGACGCCGCCCGCAGGCAGCAGTCGGGACAGTGGATCGGCGCCGCGACGATGGGTGTGCTGTCGGGGCTCATCGTGAGCCCGTGCGTGACGGCACCGCTGGCCGCCGCGCTGGCTTTCATCGCGAAGACGGGCGACGCCGTGTTCGGTGGAGCGACGCTCTTCGCGCTGTCGCTGGGCATGGGGTTACCACTCGTCATCCTGGCTGGCGGCGGCGGCGCGCTGCTGCCGCGCGCGGGTGCATGGATGGATGGGGTGAAGCGCTTCTTCGGCTTCCTGTTGCTCGGCGTCGCGCTCTGGATCGTCCGCCCGCTGCTGCCGACGCCGGTGCTGTTGCTCGCTGCCGGTATCCTGCTGTTGGTCGCGGCCACGTTCATGCACGTTTTCGACGGCCTGCCGGATGGTGCCGGCGCCGCGCGGCGTCTGCTCAAGGGGCTGGGCGTGGTGATCGCCTTGATGGGGGCGGTCGCGCTCGTGGGCGCTGCCTCGGGCGCTCGAGACCCGCTGACGCCGCTTGCCGGATTCACGAGCGCAGCCGCTGGCAACGGGAACACGGGGGCGCCGCTGGCGGAAGGCGTCGAGTTTCGTCGTGTGCGCAGCCTCGCCGAGCTGGACCAGGTCGTCTCGGCTGCCGGGCGTCCGGTCATGTTCGACTTCTACGCCGACTGGTGTATCAGTTGCAAGGAGATGGAGCGTTTTGTCTTCACGGATCCGCGGGTGAAGGCCCGGCTCGATCGCGTGGTGCTGATCCAGGCTGACGTGACCGCCAATAACGCCGACGACCAGGCGCTGCTCAAGCGCTTCGGGTTGTTCGGACCGCCGGGCATCATCTTCTTCGACGGAAAGGGTGCCGAAATCGACGGAACGCGCGTGATTGGCGCGCAGTCTGCCGATCAATTTCTGAAGAGCCTGGACAGGGCGTTCGGCCCTGCGGTCTGAGACGCGGCGCGCGGTCAGGCGGATGCTGGCAGGTGCCGCAAGTTGCGGCAGGCTAAAGGAGAAACCGGCCAACCCTCACCTGGGCTGGCCGTTTTTTTGACGCGTCACCCGCAGCGGGCCTTACGCCTGCGCGCGGATCAAGCGTGCTGCGTCGAGCGCGAAGTACGTCAGGATGCCGTCGGCGCCAGCGCGCTTGAACGCGAGCAACGACTCCATCATCACCTTGTCGTGGTCGAGCCACCCGTTCTGTGCGGCGGCCTTGAGCATCGCGTACTCGCCGCTCACCTGATAGGCGTAGGTGGGGAATCGGAACTCGTCCTTCACGCGACGGACGATGTCGAGGTATGGCATGCCGGGCTTGACCATCACCATGTCCGCGCCTTCCTCGATATCGAGCGCAACCTCGCGCAACGCTTCGTCGGAGTTGGCGGGGTCCATCTGGTAGGTCATCTTGTTGCCCTTGCCGAGGTTCGATGCCGAACCCACGGCGTCGCGGAACGGGCCGTAGAAGGCCGAGGCGTACTTCGCCGCATAGGCCATGATCCGCGTGTGAATGTGCCCGCCGGCTTCGAGCGCTTCGCGAATGGCACCGATGCGTCCGTCCATCATGTCGGACGGTGCCACGATGTCCACGCCGGCCTCGGCCTGCGTGAGCGCCTGCTTGACGAGAATGCCTGTCGTCACATCGTTGATCACATACCCGTTTTCGTCGAGTACGCCGTCCTGACCGTGGCTGGTGTATGGGTCCAACGCGACGTCGGTCAGCACGCCCAGGTCCGGGAAGTGTCGCTTGAGCTCGCGCACGGCGCGCGGAATCAGGCCGTCGGGATTCGTGGCTTCGATGCCGTCGGGCGTCTTGAGCGAGGCGTCGACATTCGGAAAGAGCGAAATGACCGGCACGCCGAGCGTCACGCACGTATCGGCTACGCGCAGCAGCTCATCGACCGAGACGCGTTCGACGCCGGGCATGGAGTCGACCGCCTCGCGGCGGTTCTCGCCGTCGAGCACGAACACTGGATAGATGAGGTCGTCGCAGGTTAGGCGGTTTTCGCGCATCAGCCGGCGCGAGAAGTCGTCGCGTCGCATGCGGCGCGGGCGAAGCAAGGGGTAGGAACTCATGCGATCGGTCCTTTGGACGAAAGAATGGTGCGTCGAAAATTTCCGGAAATCGGTCGTGTCGACGTGTCTCGACGACGCAGTGTCGTTGCGGCGGGCTCAACGATTTCGTCAGCGGGAAGGCGCGCAAAAAAAGGCGCTTGCCGGGAAACTTTCGAACGCATGGTATATCATACCAACCGGATGTCCGCACTGCGTGTGGCGTCCCCCGCTTCTCCTCCCTGAGCGGGCGCCTGTCGTTCTACGATTAGGCTTATTTAAACCCGCCGTGCCTACACGGCGGTTTTTTTATGTGCGCGCGAATCGTTACGCCTGCATGCCCGGCGGCCGGGCATTCCGAACGAGGGGGCGCGCGCCTCATCCGTTCGGCCGAGGGGGCGCGATCCGTTTGCCACATCCCCCGAATTTCCCGCAAGACCTAGACGCCTCACCTGGGCCAGCCGCGACGATTTGTCGCGCCTGGCTGCATGCCGGGCCGTCTACCTTACGGGGGCGGAGCGCGAGCGCGCCGGGCTTATTTCCTGGCGCCGTCGCGCGCCGGAATGGCCAGCCAATCCTCAAGCACGCGTTGGGCGGCGTCGACGCCGGTGCGCTTGAGCGACGAGAACAGCTGCGCAGTGAACTGTGGCGGCGTATCGGGATCGTCCGACGGCAGGCCATCGGTACGCGGCAAGGCGGCGAAGCGCTTTTGCGTATCGCGCAACACGACCGTCGCCTCCTGACGCGTGAGCTTGTCGGCCTTGGTCAGCAGCGCGTGAATGGGGCGTCCGGTCGGGAGGAACCAGTCGATCAGCTCGCAATCGAGGTCGGTAAACGGTCGGCGCGAGTCCATGACGAGCACGAGGCCGCGCAACTGAGGACGTTGCACCAGATAGTCGCCGAGCAGTTGTTGCCAGTGCACTTTCACGCCGCCACCCACTTCGGCGTAGCCGTAGCCGGGCAGGTCGACGAGATAGCCGTAGAGATGCTCCAGGTGGGCGATCTCGAAATAGTTGATGTGTTGCGTACGACCCGGCGTCTTGCTCGAGAACGCCAGGCGCTTCTGATTGCACAGGATGTTCAGCGCGCTGGACTTGCCCGCGTTCGAGCGGCCCGCGAAGGCGACCTCGGGCACGGCCGTGGGTGGCAGGTCGCGCAGATGATTGACGGTCGTGAAGAAGCGGGCTTGATGAAGTAGGGACATGGCGGAAACCGGGGAGCGCCGCAGCCACCGAAACCGGGCTGCAACGCGGGCGCAGGCACGCAGGACGGCGAATCGAGTCGCTCACCGGCGAGAGGCCGGGAAGCCCCATTCTGCGGCCTTCTACATGGAAATCCCCTAAAGCCGGGGAAAGTCTTTATTGTACAATATGAAAGTTAACCTTGGCCTTGCCAAGGGCTGCCCGAACGTCTCGCGCGCCGTGAGGTTGGAGGAGAAACATGGCGTCGGACGGTGAGTTCGAACGACCGATTTCCCGACAAAACAGATATAAGGTGTGCGAATGAACCGAGGAGTGTGGAAGTCTCTCGCTGCAACACCGTTGGCGCTGGCATGCTTTCTTCTGAGCGGCGCCGCACAAGCCGCCGACCCTCAGGCGCCCGCCAAGCCGGACCTGAACCGCGGACAGGCAATCGCCACCCAGGTCTGCGCCGCCTGTCATGCGGCGGACGGCAACAGCACTGGCGGCGCGTATCCGAAGCTCGCCGGGCAGCACGCCGAATACCTGGACAAGCAACTTCACGATTTCAAGGCACAGCCCGGCAAGACTGCCGCGCGCAATAATCCGATCATGGCCGGCATGGTTGCGGCACTCTCCGATCAGGACATGCGCAACGTGGCGGCCTACTTCGCTTCGCAGACCCCGAAGCCCGGCGCGGCCCGCGACAAGGACACGGTGGCGCTCGGCCAGAAGATTTACCGCGGCGGCATCGCCGACAAGGGCGTGCCCGCGTGCGCTTCCTGCCACGGCCCGACCGGCGCCGGCATGCCCGCGCAGTACCCGCGCTTGTCCGGCCAATGGGCGGAATACACCGCCGCCCAACTCGTGGCGTTCCGCAGCGGCGCCCGCGCCAACAACGTGCCGATGCACGATGTGAGCTCGCGCCTGTCGGACAATGAAATCAAGGCGGTCGCGGATTACATCGCTGGTTTGCACTGATCGGCGTGCGCTGCCCTGACACCATGTGAACGTCAGGGTATATTCGCTGACTTATAACGAAACCCGCTGCGGCGCCGCAGGGCGACCGGATCGAACTGGTTTAGCATACACAGGGTGGCGGGCGCGTGAGACACGCGTCCCCGCCCTTTTTTGTTGTCGGAAACAGGATGAGCATCAGTACCTCCGGAATGCAGATCAAGGGCGCGCAACGATGGGTGCGCGACGGCGTCGAGCTGGTCAGCTCGATGCGCTTCGCCATCAGCCTGCTCACCGTGCTCGCGATTGCCAGCATCGTCGGTACCGTGCTCAAGCAAGGCGACCCATATCCCAACTACGTCAATCAGTTCGGTCCGTTCTGGGCCGACGTCTTTCGCTCGCTTGGCCTGTACACGGTCTACAGCTCGTGGTGGTTTCTGCTGATCCTGTTTTTCCTGATGGCGTCGACGACGCTATGCATCGTGCGCAATGCGCCGAAGATGATCGCCGATATTCGTAGCTGGCGCGATCACGTGCGCGAGGGCAGTCTGCGCGCCTTCGGTCACAAAGGGGAATTCACCGGACCGGCGCCGCGCGGCGAACTCGTGCCGCGTCTCACGCATTACCTCGGACGTCGCGGCTATCGGTTCGTCGTTCGCGAGCGCGACGGCGCCACGCTCGTCGCCGCCAAGGCCGGCGCGATCAACAAGATCGGCTATATCTTCGCGCACAGCGCGATCGTGATCATCTGCCTGGGCGGGCTGATCGACAGCGATCTGCTGATTCGCGTTCAGATGGCGCTGTTCGGCAAGTCGCCGCTGCAGGGCAACGCGGTGATCGCCCAGATTCCGGAGTCGCACCGTCTCTCGCCGAACAATCCGGCGTTTCGCGGTTACGCCTTCGTGCCGGAAGGCGGCAAGTCGAACACCGCAATCCTGAATTTCCAGGACGGCTCGGTGGTCCAGGATCTTCCGTTCTCGATCGAGCTGAAGAAATTCCACGTCGACTACTACTCGACGGGCATGCCGAAGCTGTTCGCGAGCGACATCGTGGTGACCGATCCCGAGACCGGCAAGACGATGGATGCCACGGTGAAGGTCAACGAGCCGTTCATCTACAAGGGCGTGGCGATCTACCAGTCGAGCTTCGAGGACGGCGGTAGCAAGCTGAAGCTCACCGGTTACCCGATGCGGGGCGCGTCGGACCGTACGTTCGCCTTCTCGGGCGACGTCGGCGGTTCGACCCAACTGCGCGGCGCCGCGGCAGCCAAGGACGAATACACCATCGAATTCAGCGATTTCCGCGCCATCAACGTCGAGAACATCAGCAACGGCAACGGCGAGCGCGACGCTCGAGGCGTGGCTCGCAAGTCGCTGCGCGAAGAAATGGGCAAGCAGCTGGGCTCGGGCGCACGCACCGATCTGGGCAAGGACCTGCGCAATGTCGGTCCGTCGGTGCAATACAAGGTTCGCGACCGCAGCGGCCAGGCGAAGGAATACCGCAATTACATGCTGCCGATCCTCATGGGCGACGGCGAGCGCGTGTTCATGACGGGGGTGCGCGACACGCCGGACGGGCCGTTCCAGTACCTGCGCATTCCGGCGGATGCGGACGGTTCCGTGAAGCAATGGATGATGATCCGGGCCGCGCTGCAGGACGACGCGGCGCGCGCCGAGGCCGCTCGCCGTTTCGCCGCGGAGTCGCTGCCGTCGCAAACGTCGACCGAACTGCGCAAACAGTTGCAGGAGAGCACCAAGCGCGAGCTGGATCTGTTTGCCGGCGTGATCCCGGCAAGCAAAAACAGTCAGGCGCGCGGCGGCCTACAAGCGATCGCGGAATTCGTGAACGAAAAGGTGCCGCAGGATCAGCAATCGAGCGCCGCGGACATGTTCCGCCGCATTCTCGACGGCGCGATCTGGCAGTTGTGGCAGGTTGCCCGTGAGCAGGCGGGGTTGCCGGCCGTCACGCCGTCGCCGCAGACGGAGCTGTTCGTACACACGGCCACCAACGCGCTGTCGGACAACTTCCTGTACGACGCCCCGGTCTTCCTGCAACTGGACTCGTTCGACCAGATCCAGGCGAGCGTCTTCCAGCTCACGCGCTCGCCGGGGAAAAAGATCGTGTATCTTGGCAGCTTGCTGCTGGTGCTCGGTATTTTCTCGATGTTCTATGTGCGCGAGCGGCGTCTGTGGCTGTGGCTCAAGGACACGCCGGAAGGTGGGAGTTCGGTATTGATGGCGGTGTCGACCACGCGCCGTACACTGGATTTCGAAAAGGAATTCGCCCGCACGAAGGCGGAAATCGACGAGATCGTCACACAACGATGAGGGTGAGACAGATGGAGTTATCGCAAAGCTATTCGGAGGCCTCGTGGCTGCGTCGTCGCAGCATCGGCGACTGGCTGTTCGCGCTGGCGCTGGCGCTGGGCGCGGGCTTTGCCCTCAACCGCTACGGCCACTACATGGATTACTACGAGCACACGATTCTGGTGCTCGCGGTGCCGACGTTCGCGGCGCTCGGGTGGCACTGGCGCGCCGTGCGGTGGTTGATGGCGGGCATCGCCATCCTCGCGCTGTCGGGCATCGGGATGTATCACCATGAGCTGGCGCGCGCGGATCAGGCGTTCTTCCTCAAGTACTTCCTCTCGAGCCAGTCCGCCATCCTGTGGATGAGCGCCCTGTTCTTCCTGTCGACACTGTTCTACTGGGGCGGGCTCCTCGCGCGCTCGCCGTTCGGTGCGAGTGTCGGTTCGGCGCTGTGCTGGTCGGCCGTGCTGCTCGGTTTTACCGGCATGATGGTTCGCTGGTACGAGTCGTATCTCGTCGGGGCGGACATCGGTCACATTCCCATTTCGAACCTTTATGAAGTGTTCGTGCTGTTCTGCCTGATCACGGCGTTGTTCTACCTGTATTACGAGCATCGCTACGAAACCCGTTCGCTTGGCCCGTTCGTGTTGCTGGTGATCAGTGCGGCGGTCGGTTTCAACCTCTGGTACAGCGTGGCGCGCAGCGCCTACGAAATTCAGCCGTTGGTGCCGGCCTTGCAGAGCTGGTGGATGAAGATCCACGTGCCGGCCAACTTCATTGGCTACGGCACCTTTGCGCTCGCCGCCATGGTGGCCGTGGCGTACCTGCTCAAGTCGGGCGAGAACAAGCGTCTGGCGGCGGCCGGCAAGCCGCTCGACAGCGGGTTCTTCTCGTCGCGACTGCCGTCGCTCGAACTGCTCGACGACGTGATGTACAAGGCGATTGCCGTCGGTTTCGCCTTCTTCACGATCGCAACGATCCTCGGCGCGCTGTGGGCCGCCGATGCTTGGGGCGGTTACTGGAGCTGGGACCCGAAGGAAACCTGGGCCCTTATCGTCTGGCTGAACTATGCGGCGTGGCTGCACATGCGTTTGATGAAGGGGCTGCGCGGTGTGGTGGCCGCCTGGTGGTCGCTGACCGGTCTGCTGATCACGACGTTTGCCTTCCTCGGCGTGAACATGTTCCTCTCGGGACTGCACAGCTACGGTCAGCTCTGAGTCACCCAAGCCGGGCGGGGGCGATCGGGTCGTCCCGCGCCCCTCGGAAAGCCGCCGCGGGTTCTTGCCGGCGGCTTTTCTCATGACGCAATGTGATCGTACGCAGTGGCTTATGATTGCCGCATGTGGCATGGCGAACGCGAGGAACATCGCGCCTGCGCCATCTGTCTCAAGCTGCATAGGCGGACCGGAACACTGCGCCATGTGGACAAGAGGTCGCGCTGCCGTTTCTTTTGGCGAAACGAGGTGCGCGTCAGGAGAGAGTCATCATGAGTACGCATCAACGCAAACTTCGCGGGGTGGACATCCCGGCGAGCAGCATCACGCCACGTGAGGCCGCCACAGGGCGGCGGCGCTTCCTTCAGGCGTCCGGCGTGGGGTTGACCGGTTGGGGAACTGCCGCGGCGCTTGGCATGCTGGCGCAAACCGACGCGCTGGCGGCAGACAGTCCAGGCACCGGTCTGGCCAGACTGAGTGCCACGCGTAACACGCGTTATGTCGTGACCGACAAGCCGACCGACATCAAGGACGTCACCACCTACAACAACTTCTACGAGTTCGGCACGGACAAGTCCGATCCTGCGCGGCACGCCGGCACACTCAAGCCGCGTCCGTGGCAGATCGCGATCGAAGGCGAGGTCAGGCAGCCGAGGGTGTACGACATCGACGCGCTGCTCAAGCTCGCCCCGCTCGAAGAGCGCGTCTACCGCCATCGCTGTGTGGAGGGATGGTCGATGGTGATCCCCTGGATCGGTTATTCGCTCTCGGCGCTCATCAAACAGGTGCAGCCGACCGGCAATGCCCGGTACGTGGAATTCGTCACCCTGGCCGATCCGAAGCAGATGCCGGGGTTGTCGTACCCGGTGCTGAGCTGGCCGTATGTGGAAGGGCTGCGCATGGACGAGGCGATGCACCCGCTCGCCCTGCTGACGTTCGGCTTGTACGGAGAGGTGTTGCCGAACCAGAACGGCGCACCGGTGCGCATGGTTGTACCGTGGAAATACGGTTTCAAGAGCGCGAAGTCCATCGTGAAAATCCGCTTCGTGGAAAAGATGCCGCTCACCAGCTGGAATCGCGCCGCACCCGATGAGTATGGTTTCTATTCCAACGTCAACCCCGATGTGGATCACCCGCGCTGGAGCCAGGCGACGGAGCGTCGCATTGGCGAGGGCGGTATCTTCACGCCTAAGCGCAAGACGCTGATGTTCAACGGGTATGGCGAACAGGTTGCCAGCCTGTACCAGGGCATGGACCTGCGGAAATTCTTCTGATCGCTTCCCACCTTTCGAGTCGACGCGACGTGTCAGGCACTCCCTCCAAGCCCGGCGACGCCTCCCACGCTCCCCGTGCCGGCGTCGCGACTGGCCGCAGCTCGCGTACCGTGCAGCGCGGGTCGCCATGGATCAAGGTCCTGGTGTTCGCGTTGGCGCTTGCGCCGCTGCTGCGGCTCGTCGTCTACGGACTGACGGATCGATTGGGGGCGAATCCGGTGGAGTTCATTACCCGCTCGACCGGCACCTGGACGCTCGTCCTGCTATGCGTGACGCTGGCAGTGTCGCCGGTGCGGCGCCTGTCGTCGCGCCTGGCATGGCTGCTGCGGTGCCGTCGGATGCTCGGGCTGTTCGCCTTTTTCTATGCAGCGCTGCACTTCACGACGTACTTCTGGCTGGACCAGTGGTTCGACTGGAGCGGCATTCTGCGCGACGTCTCGGGCAAGCGGCCGTTCATTACCGTGGGATTTGCCGCGTTCGTGCTGATGGTGCCGCTCGCGCTGACATCGCCGCATGCGATGGTGCGATGGCTCGGCGGGCGGCGCTGGCAGCGTCTGCACCGCCTGATCTACGTGATCGCCGTGCTGGCGATCCTGCACTATTGGTGGATGAAGGCGGGCAAGAACGATCTTGCCCAGCCGGCGATCTATGCGATCGTGGTGGCGGGCCTGCTGGGCGCACGTCTGGTGGGGTTCGGGCGCCGCGGGGCGTCCCGGGCAGCGCAAACGGACTGAGCGCGGGCAGGCCAGTCCGTGCGCGCGAACTCAGGCGTTGCCGGGCAGCAGCCGTTCGCCCGCGAACAGCGATTCGATCGTCTCGCGTTCGCGCACGAGATAGGCTTCGATGCCGTCGACCATCACTTCGGCGGCGCGCGGACGCGTGTTGTAGTTCGAGCTCATCGTGAAGCCGTAGGCGCCAGCCGAACGAATCGCGAGCAAATCGCCCGGAGCAATGGCCAGGGTGCGATCGCGGCCGAGCCAATCGCCGCTTTCGCAAACCGGACCCACGACGTCATAGGTCGCCCCGTCAGCCGACCGTCGCGTGACCGGATCGATTCCGTGATAGGCCTCGTACATCGCCGGGCGTGCGAGATCGTTCATTGCCGCGTCGACGATGGCGAAGTTCTTCGTCTCGCCGTGCTTGAGAAACTCCACTTTCGTGAGCAACACACCGGCATTGCCCACGAGCGAGCGGCCCGGTTCGAAGAGCACCTGGCGATGACCGTGGCCGCGCTTCGCGATGTGGTCGAGAACGGTGGTCGCGAATGCCGTGATGTCCGGCGGCGTTTCGTCGGTATAGGTGATGCCCAGCCCTCCGCCCACGTCGATGTGATGCAGCGAGATGCCCGCCGCTTCGAGCCTCTCGACCAGATCGAGCACCTTGTCGGTGGCGTCGAGATACGGTGAGATTTCCGTGATCTGAGAGCCGATGTGGCAATCGATCCCGACGACTTCGAGATGCGGCATGGCCGCGGCGGCACGATAGGCGTCGAAGGCTTCTTCGTAGGCAACGCCGAATTTGTTGCCGCGCAGGCCAGTCGAGATATAAGGATGTGTCTTCGCGTCGACATTCGGATTCACGCGCAGCGACACGCGGGCGCGCTTGCCGACTTGCCCCGCCACCTCGTTGAGACGGTCCAGTTCCGGGCGCGACTCCACGTTGAAGCAGAACACGTCCTTCTCCAGTGCGTAGCGCATCTCGTCCGCATGCTTGCCCACGCCCGAGAAGACGGTGCGCTTCGGGTCGCCGCCGGCGGCGATCACGCGGGCGAGTTCGCCCGCCGAAACAATATCGAATCCCGCGCCGAGTTTCGCAAATACGCCGAGCACCGCCAGGTTCGAATTGGCCTTCGCGGCGTAATGCACCGAGGCATTCCGGCCTTCGCAAGCTTTGGTGTAGGCCTGATAGGCGTTCGTCAGAGCCGCCTTCGAGTAGACGTAGAGCGGTGTGCCGAAACGCTCTGCGAGCGCGGGCAGGGCGACGCCCTCTGCATGGAGAACGTCGTCGCGGTAGGAGAAGATGGCGTCGGACATCGCGGATACTCGGTAGTCAAAGGGTTCGCCGCCCAAGCGGCGTGGGGGGCGGTCGCGGCAGATATCGGGGCAGCGATCGGTTTTCGCATGCCCGCCGCCGCTGGCCGGCGCCGGGTGACGCCGGCGCATGCCTGCCAGTTTATTCGGGTTTGGCTGCCGGGATCGAAGCCGCCGGCGGTACCTCGACCGACGGTCCGCGCTGGGGCTCTGGCACGCGCACCGGTGGGGGCAGTGGCGCGCCCGGGGGCGGTGTCGGTTTCACCGGACGTGCGGGCATATACAGCGGCCCGGCCTGGCCGCAGCCGGCCAACACGCTCGAAAGGGCAATCGACGCTACAATCGCGCAGGTTCGAATAGGTGCAGTCATGGGGGTATCGCCGCGTGGTGCGGCATGCAAACGATGACGCAAACCGTGGAGTTTAGCATGACGGAAAGTGAATTCCTGGCGCTCGCCGAGGCAGTGCTGACGCAGGTGGAGGCCGCTGTGGAAGACGGCGACGTGGACATCGACTGCGAGCGCTCGGGCAACGTGCTGACGCTCGAATTTCAGGATCGCAGCAAAATCATCGTCAATTTGCAAACGCCGATGAGCGAGATCTGGGTTGCCGCGCGCTCGGGCGGCTTCCATTTCCGATTGAAAGGTGACGAGTGGCGCGATACGCGCGACGACACCGAGTTGTTCGAGGCGCTCTCGCGCTTTGCCACGCAGCAGGCGGGCGAGACGGTGACGTTGAAGGCCGACTGACGTAGCCATCGCGGCGCAGTGCCCCGGATCCACCGGGGTACTGCGCCGCAAAGCGGTCCCGGGCACACCGGGAACCACGGAATCGCACAGGCCCGTCAGGGCTTGCTGTTGAACATGTCCAGAATACGCTGACGTTCCTGCCGGTCCACCGGTGCCGGCGCGGGTGACGGGCCCGGTTGCGCCGGCATCTGGCCAGGCAGCGCGCCTGTCGACGGGCCCGGTGCGGCCGCCCCGTCCGGCGTGGTATCTGCGCTCAGGCCCACCGTGCTGACGGCGCGACCCGGCGGGTAGTCGTCGTAAAAGTAATCCCCGTTGGCCTGAATGACGCCGGACGGCATGGTGCGCGTCGACTCCTGCACCCCTCGCAGCGCCTTCGACATGTAGTTGATCCAGATCGGCAATGCCAGGCCACCGCCCGTTTCGCGATCGCCCAGGTTGCGCGGCTGATCGAAGCCAATCCAAGCCACGCCCACCAGTTGGGACTGATAGCCCGCGAACCAGGCATCGTGCGAATCGTTCGTCGTTCCGGTCTTGCCTGCCAGGTCGCTGCGCTTGAGCACGTTGGTCTTGGCTGCCGTGCCTCGCGTAGCCACGTCGTGGAGCATCGAGTTCATGATGAATGCGTTGCGCGCGGGAATCGCCCGGATCGTCTCGTCACCCGCCGTCGCCGGCTTTTCTTCCATGATGACGTTACCCTTCGAGTCCGTGATGCGCGCCACAATGAACGGATTCACACGGAAGCCGCCGTTGGCGAACACGGCATACGCGCTTGCCATCTGGAGCGGCGTGACCATGCCGGCGCCCAGCGCCATCGGCAGATAGGCCGGATGCTTGTCGGCCTCGAAGCCGAATCGGCCGATGAATTTCTGTGCGTAGGCCGGGGTGATGCTCTGCAGAATCCGGATCGACACGAGGTTGCGAGAGCGCATCAGCGCCACGCGCATCGGCATCGGGCCTTCGAATCCACCGCCGTAGTTCTTCGGCTCCCACGGCTGCCCGCCGGTCTGTGCCGCCGTGAAATACAGCGGGCCGTCGTTGATGATCGTGGCGGGTGCAAATCCCTTTTCGAGCGCAGCGGAGTAGATGAACGGCTTGAAGCTCGACCCCGGCTGACGCCACGCCTGCGTCACGTGATTGAATTTGTTGCGATTGAAGTCGAACCCGCCGACGAGCGATCGGATGGCGCCGTTTTGCGGATCGAGCGACACGAACGCGGCCTCGATGTCCGGCATCTGCACGATGCGCCAGTTGTCCTTCTCGTCCTTCGTCACGCGGATCACCGAGCCACGGCGAATCTTCTGCTTCGGCTGTGCCTTGGCGCTCAGGCCCGCCGCCGCAAACCGGAGGCCGTCGCCGGTCACGGTCACGTCGTCGCCGTTCAGGAGCACGGCCTTGACCTGTTGCGGCGACGCGGACAGCACCACGGCCGCCACCATGTCCCCGCTGTCAGGGTGCTCGACGAGCGTGTCGTCGATCAATTGCTCGCGCTCGTCCTGATCGTCGGGCAGGTCGATGTTGGCTTCGGGGCCACGGTAGCCATGGCGAAGCTCGTAGGCCATCACCCCTGCGCGCAGCGCCTCGTAGGCCGCTTCCTGATCGGCGGAGTTGATCGTGGTGTAGACGTTGAAGCCGCGCGTATAGATCTCGTCCTTGAACTGGGCGTAGAGCAGTTGCCGGACCATTTCGGCGACGTATCCCGCATGGACGCTGAACTCGCTGCCCAGGCCTCGCACCACGAGTTCCTGCGCAATCGCCTGGTCGTACTCGTCCTTCGAGATGTACCCGAGGTCAAACATCCGCTTCAGGATGTATTCCTGACGCACGCGTGCGCGCTTGTAGTTGACGATCGGGTTGTACGCCGACGGGGCTTTCGGCAGGCCGGCGAGCATGGCGGCCTCGGCCAGCGTGATGTCCTTGAGGTCCTTGCCGAAGTAGACGCGCGCAGCGCTGGCGAAACCGTACGCGCGCTCGCCCAGATAGATCTGATTCATGTACAGCTCGAGAATCTGATCCTTGGTCAGCCGCGACTCGATCTTGTAGGCGAGCAGGGCCTCGTAAATCTTGCGCGTGTAGGTTTTTTCGCTCGACAGGAAGAAGTTGCGCGCGACCTGCATCGTGATCGTGCTGGCACCCTGGGAGGAGCCGCCACGGGCGAAATTGGCCACGCCCGCGCGGAAGATGCCGATGAAGTCGACCCCGCCGTGTTGGTAGAAGCGGTCGTCCTCGATGGCGAGCACGGCCTTCTTCATGACGTCGGGAATGTCGGCGAAGCGCACGAGATTGCGGCGCTCCTCGCCGAACTCGCCGATCTGGATTTCGTCGGCGGTGTAGATGCGCAGCGGAATCTTCGGCCGGTAGTCGACGATGGTGTCGAGCGACGGCAACTGCGGCGTCATCACCACCAGGATGTACCCCGCGAGCAGCGCGCCACATACGACCATCGCGGCGATCAGGCCAACGAACCAAAGCGCGAGGCGCAGCCAGAGGGAGCGGCGCGGTTTGGGCGGGCGCTTGTCGCGGGGTGTCTCGGTTTGGGGTGTGCTTGCCATGGGGGAACTGGAAAAAACGATTGGCTGATTATAACGAACGCCCCGTGACTCCCTCCGGCACGGGACCGAAATCGGAGTTCGAGCCTAACGGGCGTCGGACTCGTCCGACCAAAAAGCGGCACGAATTCCGAAAGCGCCGGGAAGGGGGCACGTCGCCCGGTGGATTCGGACGCGTCCGATTGGCCCCCCTTTCGGTGCTCGATAGGATCGATTCCATCGACAAGCCGGAAGGGGGGAGGAAATCATGATCAAAGCGGTCCTGCAGGGGGTTTGCCGGATGGGAAAGTCCCTGGCGGCGTCGCTGCCACGCCGTACGGGCGGCGGTTGCGGTGTCCACTTTGACGCGGACGGTGTGCATTTCGTTCGCCTGACCCGCATACCGGGCCCGGCCCGGTTGCAAGTGGACGCCCACGGGGCAGCCATGCTCGAGGACGGCATGTTGCGCGGGGCGGCGCTCGCCAAGCCGGAAGCGGTGGCGCGCCGTCTCGGGGAGCTGCTGGAACGCCTCGGGATGACGGCGCAGGCGATGTGCGACGACGTTGTTGTCACGGCGTTGCCTACCCATGGACTCAGAACGCAGGTCGTCGACTGTCCGGACGGATTGCCGCCACGCGCCTTTCAAGCCTGGTGCGAGCGCAGGGCGGCACTGCTGCTTCCGGGGGACGGCGATCCGGACCTGCGTAGCCGCGTTGGCGTCACGTGGGCGGAGCCGGGCAGTCATCGACTTCGCCTGTATGCCTGCGACGCCGAGCTGGCCGATGACCGCGTCGCTGTCCTGGAAATGGCCGGATTGCGGGTCCACGCGATCGACGCCGCGCATGAAGCGGGTCGTCGGGCGTTCCGATGGGCGAGGCCGCCCGACGAGGACGCCACGGCATCAGGTCGCCGCGATGTTCCTGTTGCGTTGTTGCAGGTCGATTCGCAGGCACTCGATTTTTCCGCCTTCGACGGGCAGGTCTGCGTCGCACATGCGCAGGAACGATTCGACGGCGCGGGCGGATCTGCCGATGCGCTGGCCGGGATCGCCAGGCGCGTTTGGGCAAAACTTCCAGTCGCGCCCGGCATGATGTACCTGGCGACAAGCGGCGCCAGCCCGGCGGCGCTCGTGGCGATCTGCGATGCGCTTGCCGCGGCGTGCGGCGTGCCGGTGCGTCCTTTCGACCCGCTTCGACGATTCGGCGGCGCGGCGACAGGCGACCCCAGGCGGCCGACGTTCGCTCAACGCACCGCGCTCGCTGTGCCCTGTGGTCTGGCACTGCGTGCCATGGCGATGCAGGGGGTGCCATGCGATTGAAGACGACACTGGTGCCGCTCGATTTCCTTCCGACCCTGGCGCAACGCCGCCGCCGGGAATTTCGACGGCAATGGCGGTGCTGGGCGGGTGTGGCCGCGTGCGGCGCACTCACCGCACTGGCGCCGATCCTGCACGAGCGCTATCGCTCGACAGCGGCTCGGGCGCAACTGATGGCGATGCGCTCGGCGTCCGAGGCGCTGCGCGGAGAGTCGGCGGCGTTCGATATGACCTCGCGGACACTGGCGACGATGGCGGCGCATCGCCGGGCCGCCGTGACGTTGATCGAGCGACGCGAACCAGTGGCGCGTCGGTTGCTCGACGTGATGCTCGCTTGCGCCGACGGCGTGCGTCTGACGGTGGTGAAGACCGGGGACGGACAACTGCGCGTCGAGGGTTATGCGACCACGCAATCGCGCGTGCGCGAGACGCAGAAGCGTCTGAGAACCCTGGCATGGGTCCGCAAGGTCGTGGAGTTGGAGTCGAGCGTTGTGCCGCACAGTGTGACGCGTCAGTGGGCGGGGGCAACGAATGACGTGGACATGCCGAATATTCGCCGATTCGCGTTGCGTCTCGACCTGAAGCCGATGTCGACGACGGGTTCGTCGGCTATCGACATGGACGCGATCTCACGCGAGGAGGTACCGGATGCACGGTGATTCGAGTCCGCCCGACGATGTGCGGGACATCTTCCATGAGACGAGGGATCGATGGCGCGCGCGTTGGCACGCCTGGATGTCGGTGCCGCCGGCCGAGTGGCCGCGCGCGGTGCGCTGGGGACTCGCCGGGGCCGCGTGGGCAATCGGGTTGGCGCTCGCGTGGTCGGTCTGGTGGCTGGTCGGACTGCCGGCCCGCGCGACGTTGCAGAAGGACCTGGCCGTCGCGCAACAGACGCTCGATCGGGCCAATGAGGCGGCGCGTCGCTTGCCGATATTGATGCAGACGCTACGCGATGCACAGGCGCAAGCTGCGGCATGGCGGCGTTTGCTGCCGGCGGCGGGCGCCGGGCTGACATCCAGCGGGGCGGCGTCACACGGCGAAGATGATGTGCCCGCGCCGAGCGACGATCCACCGTCGGGATGGCGCGCCGATCTCGAGAGACTTCTCGCGCGGTACGGGTTGACGTTGACCTCGGCCAGACCGGGCCCCTCCGCGTCGAAGGGCGAGATCGAGCTGGAGCGAGCCGAAATGCGCGTTCAGGGCGAGGTGGCGCATTTACTCCGCTGGCTGGCCGAGATTGACCAGATGCCACGCCACCTTGCCGTCGAGCGGTTCTCGTTGGAGGGCGCGGGTATGGGGGCGTCGAGCGAGGCGCCGTCGACGTTGGCGATCACGGTAGCCGCCTACCGCTGGCGCCGGCCTGCCGAGCTTGCTCCCCGATCCGGCGAGCAGGCATTGCCCGCACTTCCCGAACCGCCGCCGCCATGGCAGATGCCGCATGACACGGTTGACGTCTTTCGCACCCCGCTCACCCGCCACGCCGCGCAGGACGCGGTCACGATGGCGGCGTCCGGGCCGGTGGCCCCGGCCGCAATCCCTGTAGGCGCGATGCGAGCGGGATCGCGACGCGTGGTGTTGCGGCAAACGTCCGCGGCGCGACTCACGGCGACGTGGAGTGACGTATCCCCACCGCACGGCAAAGGCGCACGCGTGGAAGGAGGAGGTGTTACGCAGCGAGAAGACGCGGCAGATGTCGACGTGACGCTCCACGGCGTGCCGGCGACCGACGCATTGCGGGCATTCGCACGTCTGACGGGGCGCAGCATCGTGATCGGAGAGCACATTGCAGGTCGTATCGACATGGAAGTGCGGGGGGTGACCGCGGAGACGGCATTCGACGTGATGGTCCGCAGCGCCGGACTGGGCGTGCAATCGGTGAACGGCGTGGACTGGATCGCGCCGCGTGCCGATCTGCTGGCCGACGAACAGACGCGACTGGAAGCGGCGTCCAAGCGCGAGGCCCTGCTCCCCCTGGCGAGCCGCCGCTTCGTTCTGAACTATCCGAGAGCGCTGGCGCTTCGCGAAATCATCCTGGGAGAGAAAGACAGCAAGGGGCAACGTCTGCTGTCGCCGCGAGGCAGCCTGATCGCCGACCCTCGGACCAATCAGTTGTTCGTGACCGACCTGCCGGAGAAACTCGAAGCGCTGGCGTCGTTCATCGCGCGAATCGATGTGCCGGTCAGGCAAGTGCTGATCGAGGCGCGAATCGTCGAGGCCGACGATCGGTTCAGCGAATCGCTCGGTGTCCGGCTGGCCGCACGCGACGGCGGCGCTGACGGCAACGCTCGCGGCAAGGCGGCGAGATCGGGCGACGCATCGGGAACTTCGCGCGATGCCGACGGCGGCCAGGGGCGCCGCGGCGACACTGGCGCGGACGACCGCTTCCGGGGCAGCGGCGTCGACATCGGGCTACCCGCGGCGGCACTGGCGGGGGTCGTGCCGCCAAGCCTGGCGATAACACTGTTTGGCCGGTCTGCGACCCGCTTTCTGCAACTGGAGCTCTCGGCGCTGGAAACGTCCGGGCGCGGACGCGTTGTGTCACGCCCGAGAATCGTGACTGCCGACAAGATTCAGGCGGTCATCGAGCAAGGCACGGAATTGCCCTATCAAACCCGCGGCGGCCGGCGAAGCGCCGCGTCGATCCAGTTCCGCAAAGCGACGCTGCGTCTGGAGGTCACGCCCCTGATTACGCCGGACGGTCAGGTAATTCTGGATGTCGACGTGCGCAAGGATAGTGTGGGTCAGCAGGTTGCCGAGGGATTTGCCGTGGATACCCGGCACGTCAAGACCCAGGTGCAGGTCGAGAATGGGGGAACCGTCGCGATTGGCGGCATCTATCAGGAGGAGCGCCGGGACCGCCGGGCCAGCGTGCCATGGTTGGGCGACGTGCCGCTGCTGGGGGCCTTGTTCCGCAATCGATCCAACGAAGACCGGCGCACGGAATTGCTGGTGTTTCTTACGCCAAGCGTGGTGCCGCGCGGTGTGCCGGACGAGGCCCGGGCCGCGCCAACGCTGGAGCCGGCGCCAAACCGAGCGGCGGCGGGAGCCGCACCTGGGCCGGCGACAACGCCATCGTCCCCGTCGCGGGATGACCTGCCGGCAGGGCACCGTCGCCTCACTGGTGCGCTCTTCGAGGCGACGCGTTCCGCACGCCCGACGCATATCCCGGTATTATCGGGGGTTGGAACCCAAATATCAGCGATTTATGCTGGAAAACGTAATACTTGTCGGACTGATGGGGGCGGGCAAGACCACGGTTGGGCGCGCAGTGGCACGACGTCTGGGACGGCAGTTCTATGACTCCGACCACGAGATCGAAGCGCGCACGGGCGTGCGCATTCCGGTCATCTTCGAGCACGAAGGCGAAGACGGTTTTCGTCAGCGCGAAGCCCAGACCATCGACGAACTCACCCAACGCAACGGTATCGTACTCGCCACCGGCGGGGGGGCCGTGCTGCGCGCGGAAAATCGCGAGCACATCAAGTCGCGCGGTACGGTCGTTTATTTGCGGGCAAATCCGCACGATCTCTGGCTGCGGACCCGACGTGACAAGAACCGGCCGTTGCTGCAGACGGCGGATCCGCGCGCGCGCCTCGAGCAACTGTTTCAGGAGCGCGATGCGCTTTATCGTGAGTGCGCCACCTTCGTCATCGAAACCGGTCGGCCGAGCGTCAATGCCCTCGTCAATATGGTGTTGATGCAACTGGAGATGGCAGGGATCGTGCCGAATCCTACCGAGATCTCGCGAACGGCGCACGAGGCGCAGGATGCGCAGGGCGCCGGGCGAGTCGCGGCGGTAGGCTCGGCGGACACGGCCGA
Source organism: Pandoraea pnomenusa (assembly GCF_000767615.3). Classification (NCBI taxonomy): domain Bacteria; kingdom Pseudomonadati; phylum Pseudomonadota; class Betaproteobacteria; order Burkholderiales; family Burkholderiaceae; genus Pandoraea; species Pandoraea pnomenusa. The sequence goes on from NZ_CP009553.3 coordinate 394,424, forward strand.
CACGGCGGCAAAAGCCGCGAGCCCGGCGGGCGAAGTGCACGATCCGGCGCATCCCACCGGCCACGACGACGTTGGGAATACGCCCGTGCCACCGTCGCGTGATACCTTCTCCCGCTAGGAAACGCCAATAGGCCAACAGGCGCGGCTCGACGTCGATGCCGCGCGGCAACGCTGAACATGACAACAAGCGGCATGATTACCCTCAAACTGGATCTGGGCGAGCGCGGTTACCCCATTCACATTGGCACCGACCTGCTTTCGCAAGAGGCGCTGTTCGCGCCGCACGTGCGTGGCACGCACGCCGTGATCGTCACGAATACGACCGTGGCGCCGCTCTACGCCGAGCGCGTCGCGCAGACCTTGCAACGTCTCGGCAAGCGTGTGGTCACGGCGGTCCTGCCCGATGGCGAAAAGCACAAGAACTGGCAAACACTCAACCTGATCTTTGACGAACTCCTCGGTGCCCAAGCGGATCGCAAGGCTACGCTGATCGCCCTGGGCGGCGGCGTCGTGGGCGACATGACAGGGTTTGCCGCCGCTTGCTATATGCGTGGGGTGCCATTCGTTCAGGTGCCGACGACATTGCTGTCGCAGGTCGACTCGTCGGTCGGCGGCAAGACCGGCATCAATCATCCGCTGGGCAAGAACATGATCGGCGCCTTCTGGCAGCCCAGCGCCGTGCTGGCGGACATCGGCACGCTCTCCACGCTGCCGGATCGCGAACTCGCCGCCGGCATGGCGGAAGTGATCAAACACGGCGCGATTGCCGACGAAAAGTACTTCGACTGGATCGAAGCGAACATTGACGCACTGAATACCCGCGACACCGACGCACTCATCCACGCGGTGCAACGTTCCTGCGAGATCAAGGCTCGGGTGGTGGCGAGCGACGAGCGTGAGCAAGGACTGCGCGCCACGCTGAACTTCGGCCATACGTTCGGTCACGCCATCGAAGCCGGCCTGGGCTATGGCGAGTGGTTGCATGGCGAAGCCGTGGGCTGCGGTATGGTCATGGGTGCCGACCTGTCGGCCCGGTTGGGTTTCATCGACGAAGCGCTCGTGGCTCGCATCAAGGCGCTGGTGGCGGCGGCCAGGTTGCCGGTCACCGGCCCGAACCTCGGGGAAGACCGCTATATCGAGCTGATGCGCGTCGACAAGAAGGCCGAAGGTGGCGATATTCGATTCGTATTGCTCAACCGGCTGGGGCAGGCGTTCATGACGACGGCGCCCGAGGCCGACCTGCGCGCGACGCTGCGCGCCAACGTCTGACGAAGGAGGGCAGGCGATGATCGATTACGAAGCGTCGCTTGCCTCATATGCGGCGCGCTCGAACGCGTCGCGTGGACGACGTTTTGCAGAGCCGGCGCCGGCTACGCGCACCGAATTCCAGCGGGATCGGGATCGCATCATCCATTCGACCGCGTTCCGGCGTCTCGAATACAAGACGCAGGTATTCGTGAATCACGAAGGCGATCTGTTTCGCACGCGTCTCACGCACAGTCTCGAAGTCGCCCAGATCGGCCGATCGATCGCAAGAAACCTGCGCGTCAACGAAGATCTCGTCGAGGCGATCGCGCTGGCCCACGATCTCGGTCATACCCCGTTCGGTCACGCCGGGCAGGATGCGCTCAACGGATGCATGCACGAATTCGGCGGGTTCGAGCACAATCTGCAGAGCCTGATCGTTGTCGATGAACTCGAGGAGCATTACGGCGGCTTCAATGGACTGAATCTGAGCTTCGAGACACGCGAGGGCATTCTGAAGCACTGTTCGCGTGCGAATGCCCGACAGCTCGGTGAGCTTGGCGAGCGCTTCCTCAAGGGGCGCCAGCCAGGCATCGAAGCGCAGATCGCGAATCTTGCGGACGAGATCGCCTACAACAACCACGATATCGACGATGGCGTACGCTCGGGCCTCATTTCGCTCGAGCAACTCGATGACGTCCCGCTCTGGGCCCGGTACTGCTCGGAGTCGCGGCAAGCGTGGCCGGAAATTTCGGGCCGTCGCCTGGTGCACGAGACGACGCGCCGGATCATCAACGCACTGATCGTCGATTTGATCTCCACCACGCGCCAGCGCGTTGCCGACGCCTCGCCTTTTTCCATGGACGACGTGCGAGGCGCCGGGCCGTTGGTTGCGTTCAGCGATACCATGCGCGAGCAAGCGGGGCAGCTCAAACGGTTCCTGTTCGACAATCTGTACCGGCACTATCTCGTCATGCGCATGGCGGCGAAGGCGCAGCGCATCGTGCAGGAACTGTTCGATGCTTTTCTTAACGATCCGCGCCTGTTGCCGCCAGCGTACCGCACGGAAGCGCCTGACGAGCAGCCGCGCTGGATCGCGCATTACATCGCGGGCATGACGGACCGTTACGCGATCAAGGAATATCGCCGGCTTTTCGCCATCGAGCCGACGCTTTGATCACTTCTGGGCGCATCTCGCCAGGACGCGATCGGGAGCGATCGGAGGCGATTGCGATCGCGCGGGCGGATCAGTGCACATGCGATGCAAGCCGACATGCCAATCGACCGAGGTTCGACGGCGCGGAGATGGCATACGCCTTCCGGCAACCTGGACATTGACGCCCGGCAGATCGTGCGGCGCATCGTCCAACAAAAAAACAGCCGGCATTTGCCGGCTGTTTTTATTGTCGCGGCCCTCGGGCGCGACCTCAGTGGACACCGCGCATGCGAATCGCAAGCCCCGATCGCTCCGAGGACGCACACGTCCCGCGCAGGGTCAGCTTCGTCCCGCAATGAAGCCGAGCACCAGAGCCACTGCGGCCACAGCGCCCAGGGTCTGCCAGGGTCGCTCATGGACATAGCCGTCGGCCTCCTCCCAGACTTCGTTCGCACGAAGACGCAAGTTGGCGCGGGCATCGCCGAATTCGCTGCGTGCCTGACGCAGCTTGTCGCCAATTTCAGCCCGCAGTGCTTCAACGTCCGACGCCGACTTGGCATTGGATAAGGCGTGGTCGAGATCATCGAGCAGATCGCGCACTCGCGAGGAAACATCGCCGGTGGCCAGACGCGCCGCGCGGGCCGTGCGGCGTCCGGCAAATCGCGCATCTTCCAGTCCGCTATTCAGTGCTGCTTCCGCTTTCGAGGCAATTCCCATTTTCAGACTCCCAATAGGTGGTATTGAAATGCGGTGCTCTGACGACTCGGGGGAGGCGACGACGACACCGGTGGAACCCTGAGGCGAGCGGCCATTATGGCGCGACCATTCGCCGACGTACATCATCACAGACCTACGGGAAATATCGAAAGTTGCGGCGTGTTGGCTGAATTTCGTGTGAGAAGGCACTGACATGGGCAAAAAACGCGAAAACGCCGCACTGGGCGGCGTTTTCGGAGTCGCGCGGCGCGACTTTCGTCGCGCCGGAGCGGCTCGGATGCGGCAGGCGTATGCCGTCGTGGCTTAGAAGCGGTAGCCCAGCGACAGGAACGTCACCACCGGGTTCAGCTTGACCTTGGCTTCGCTGGTGGTCACGATCGGGCCACGCGTCGTGGTCAGCTTGGCCGTGGTGCTCACCGGGATGTACGACACGGAGAAAGCGAGGGTCCAGTGCTTGTCCATGTTGTAGTTGATACCGGCGTTGAACACGGGGGCCCACGAGTTCGTCAGCTTGGCCGTGGTGTTGCCTCCCGGGCCGCCGGTCAGGGCGTTGCTCGCGAGCGACTGGAAACCCGGCGTCAGTTCGATGTTCGAGTACCAGAAGTAGCTCGCACCGATGCCGACGAACGGACGCCACTTGTCGTTGGCCTGGCCGAAATAGTATTTCAGCAACAGTGCCGGGCTCCACTGCTTGGCCGAGGCCAGCGAACCGCCGCCCGGCAGGGCGAGGGCGCCTTGACCGTACAGGCGGAACTTCGGCGGAAGCCCCATCACGGCTTCAACGGCCACATTGTCGGTGAAGAAGTGAGAGAAGGTAAGGCCGACCGTATCGGCGTCGTCGACCTGAGCGCCCGTGCTGCCGAGACGGCTGTTCACGAGTGAGGCCAGACCCGGCACGTTCGATCCGGTGACGTGCAGCGGATCACTGGAAACCTGGGGCGAGAGGTGGAACCAGCCAAGGTTGACAACGTTATCGCCGGCTTGCTGTGCGAACGCGGCCCCCGATGCCGTCAACATGGCCACGGCAGCAATCGTCAAATGCTTCAACTTCATCGATTCGTCTCCTGCTCAAGATTCTTTATTGTCGAGAATTTCGTTAAATGAAATTCAGGGCCATTATGCCGACGGTGCATAGGCGCGGATAGCAAGAGTCTGGAGGCCGCGCTCTAAAGGTGTTGTATTCATGCATCGCCTCATGGAATGCCCCTAGGAAAAAGCGCTGGACGAAAGAAAAGCGCGCCCTTATATGTCAGGCACGCTTTTAGGAATTCACTGCGGAGTCCGATATGCTGGGCGCAACCTGCGTCCCGCACGCTGGGTTTAGAACTTGTAGCCGAGCGATACGAAGGTCACAATCGGATTCAGTTTGATCTCGGCGTCCGAAGAAGAGAGCACCGTACCATCCTGCGCCTTGATCTTGATGTTCGCTGTGGTCTTGAGCGGCACGTAGGAGACGGAGGCGCTCGCGACCCAGTGCTTGTCGAAGGCATAGGAAAAGCCGGCATTGAAAACCGGTTGCCACGACGCCGATGATTTCGCTTCGACGCTCGTCGGTCCATTGTGACCGGAAGTAAAAGCGAGCACGCTGCCGAAATTCTGATTCAGCGCCGCTTCAAAACTGGGATTGAGATTGACGTTTGTGAAGAACGTATAACTCACGCCGATTCCGAGAAAAGGGCGCCACGCCGAATTGGCTTGTCCGAAGTAGTACTGCAATACCAGCGCCGGGCTCCATTGGCGCACGCTTTGCACAATCGGGTTGTTTTGTGGTGCGCCCAGGTCGATACTCGTGAGCGCGCCGGCCAGTCCGGGCGGCGCGATGACGCCCTGCCCGGTGAGTTTGAACTTGGCGGGAATGCCGGCCACTGTCTGCAGGGCGATGTTGTCGGTGAAGAAGTGGGTGACCACGAGCCCGAGCGTATCGGCGTTGCTGACCTTGGCGCCGCTGCCGGGCGAGGTGAAGCTCGACGGCACGAGGCCTGGTGTGATGCCCTCCTGCGTGACGCCGGTCGTCATGGGTTTGCTGGAGTCCTGCGGGGCGATGTGGAACCATCCGAGGTTGACGACGTTGTCGCCGGCCTGCTGTGCACTGGCGTCGGGGGACGCCAGGGAAATGCCGAGTCCGAGCGCGCACAGGCACGCCGCGGACCGATAGGTCCGAATTGTCATTTGTCTATCCTCCCAAGATTATTTATTTATTTTTCGATGCATTATGCGCTTGGGATTTCGTCGCGCAATCGTCGGATCTAGAGTTTTTGTACGAATCAACGGGGTTTGGCGAGATATCAGTATTTAAAGAGTTTTTTCGGTCGAAATTCTCTTTTGAATCGTGATATCGAGCTTTAAAGCATTACATTTGAATCCGCATGGCCCGATTACCGCGACTATTTATTCCGCGCCAGCCGCAGCACGTCATTCTGCGTGGCAATAACCGGCAGGCGATCTTCGTCGACGACGAGGACCGACGTGTCTTCCATGATCGATTGCGCGATGCCGCGCGTGCGCACGGTTTGGCGATCCATGCGTGGTGCATGATGCCGAACCATCTGCATCTGGTGGCCACGCCAGCCGACGAGCGCAGTCTGCCCGCGACGCTGCAGGCCGTTGGCCGCTACTACGTGCTGTATTTCAACCGTCGGCACCAGCGTACCGGCACGTTGTGGGAAGGCCGGTATCGTGCCACCGTGATCGAAGCCGAGCATTACCTGCTGCTTGCGAGCCGGTATGTCGAACTCAACCCGGTGCGTGCCGGACTGGTCGACGCACCCGGTAACTACGCGTGGTCAAGCTACAACCATCACGTCGGCGTGACCGTCGACAGTCTGGTCACCGACCACGCGCTTTACTGGGCGTTGGGCAACACGCCGTTCGAACGTCAACGCGCTTACGCAGAGGGGTTCTCGATCCCGCTGCCCGCGCACGAGGTCGACGCATTGCGTACAGCCACGCAAAAGGGCTGGTTGCTCGGCAGCCCCGAGTATCAGGCGCGCATGGCACTCGCCGCCAATCGTCGAGTGAGTCCCCTCACACGCGGCCGTCCCCGCAAGGCCGTGTCCTCAGCCCTCTGAGGCGCTTTCCCGACAGACCGCACCTGGTCTGTCGGACTTCCCCAAGCTTTTGAAATCACGGAATTTTTCAGCGAGTTCCGTTTGGGCACGATACATCTGACCCCATTAAAATAAAGCCTTCTTTTGGTGCGGTTTTTTAATAGAATCTGACCCCATTAAAATATTTTGTCATTGTGAATTTCATGGCGTATATTCCAACTTCGGCCGATTGGTGCGATGCGCAAAAGCGTGCGCGCTGAGTCGGTTTCCTGTGGCAACGCCCGAGAAAGACCTTCGACGCGCGCGAATCCGCAGCCTGGCCCGCCCGGCCAACCCCACTTAACCCGGTCGACCGCGACGAGCATGCGCGCGGCGGCCTCGCCAAGAGACGGTGTAACTCGTGGAAAAGAAACAGCAACCGATTGCGACGGCAGCAGCGCTGCCGGGTGAGGCGTACTTGGCGCCGGACGCACAGGGCATGTACGACCCGGCAAACGAACACGACGCCTGCGGCGTCGGCTTCGTGGCCCACATCAAGGGCGTGAAGAGCCATGCGATCGTCGAGCAGGGCCTGAAGATTCTCGAAAACCTCGACCACCGGGGCGCCGTGGGCGCCGACCCGCTGATGGGCGACGGTGCCGGTATCCTGCTGCAGATCCCCGATCAGTTCTTCCGTGAAGAGATGGCAAAGCAGGGCGTGACCCTGCCGCCGGCCGGCGAATACGGCGTGGGCATGATCTTCCTGCCGAAGGAGCACGCCTCGCGCCTGGCCTGCGAACAGGAGCTCGAGCGCACCGTGAAGGCCGAAGGCCAGGTCGTGCTCGGCTGGCGCGACGTGGCGATCGATCGCGACATGCCGATGTCGCCGAACGTGAAGGCCACCGAGCCGGTGATCCGCCAGATCTTCATCGGTCGCGGGCAGGACATCATGGTGACGGACGCGCTCGAGCGCAAGCTTTACGTCATCCGCAAGACCGCGAGCCACCGCATCCAGGCCCTCAAGCTCAAGCACGGCAAGGAATACTTCGTGCCGTCGATGTCGGCACGTACGATCGTCTACAAAGGCCTGCTGCTTTGCGACCAGGTCGGCCGCTATTACCGCGACCTGGCTGATCCGCGCACCGTCTCGGCACTCGCCCTCGTTCACCAGCGCTTCTCGACGAACACGTTCCCGGCATGGGAACTGGCTCACCCGTATCGCATGGTGGCGCACAACGGTGAAATCAACACCGTGAAGGGCAACGTCAACTGGATCAACGCCCGCACCGGCGCGATCTCGTCGGCCGTGCTCGGCGACGATCTGCAGAAGCTGTGGCCGTTGATCTACCCGGGCCAGTCGGACACGGCCTCGTTCGACAACTGCCTCGAAATGCTCACGATGGCCGGCTATCCGCTCGCCCATGCCGTGATGATGATGATTCCGGAAGCGTGGGAGCAGCACACGTTGATGGACGAGAACCGCCGCGCGTTCTACGAGTACCACGCGGCGATGATGGAGCCGTGGGACGGCCCCGCCGCCATCGCGTTCACCGACGGTCGTCAGATCGGCGCCACGCTCGACCGCAACGGTCTGCGCCCGGCCCGTTACCTGATCACCGACGACGACATGGTCATCATGGCCTCGGAGTCGGGCGTGCTGCCGATTCCCGAATCGAAGATCGTGAAGAAGTGGCGCCTGCAGCCGGGCAAGATGTTCCTGATCGACATGCAGCAGGGCCGCATCATCGACGACAAGGAACTCAAGGACAACCTCGCCAACGCCAAGCCGTACAAGAGCTGGATCGACGCCGTGCGCATCAAGCTCGACGAGATCGAGTCGAAGGTCGAGGAAGCCGGTGTGCACCATGACACGGCCACGCCGCTGCTCGATCTGCAGCAGGCGTTCGGCTACACGCAGGAAGAAGTGAAACTGTTGATGACGCCGATGGCGATCAACGGCGAAGAAGCCGTGGGCTCGATGGGCAACGACAGCCCGCTCGCGGTCATGAGCAACAAGAACAAGACGCTCTACCACTACTTCCGTCAGCTGTTCGCGCAAGTCACGAACCCGCCGATCGACCCGATCCGCGAAAACATGGTGATGTCGCTGGTGTCGTTCATCGGCCCGAAGCCGAACCTGCTCGACACGAACAACATCAACCCGCCGATGCGTCTCGAAGTGTCGCAGCCGGTGCTGGACTTCAAGGAAATCTCGAAGATCCGTCACATCGACAAGTACACCGGCGGCAAATTCCGCTCGTACGAGTTGAACATCTGCTATCCGGTCGCCTGGGGCAAGGAAGGGATCGAAGCGCGCCTCGCGTCGCTGTGCGCCGAAGCGGTCGACGCCGTGAAGTCGGGCTACAACATCCTGATCGTGTCCGATCGGCTCACGAACCGCGAGCAGGTCGCGATTCCGGCGCTGCTCGCCACGTCGGCCGTGCACCAGCATCTGGTGGCACAGGGCCTGCGCACGAGCACGGGCCTCGTGGTGGAGACCGGCTCGGCGCGTGAAGTGCACCACTTCGCACTGCTGGCCGGCTACGGCGCCGAAGCCGTTCACCCGTACCTCGCGATGGAAACGCTCGCGCAGATCGCCCGCAAGCAAGGCGGCGATCTGACGCCCGAGAAGGCGATCAAGCACTTCGTCAAGGCGATCGGCAAGGGCCTGCACAAGGTCATGTCGAAGATGGGCATCTCGACGTACATGTCGTACACGGGCGCGCAGATCTTCGAAGCGATCGGCCTCTCGCAGGAACTGGTCAGGAAGTATTTCCAGGGCACGGCCTCGAACGTCGGTGGCATCGGCATCTTCGAGGTGGCGGAGGAAGCGGTGCGTCTGCATCGCGACGCCTTCGGTGACGATCCGGTGCTCGCGAACATGCTCGACGCCGGCGGCGAATACGCATTCCGCATTCGTGGCGAAGACCACATGTGGACGCCGGACGCGATCGCCAAGCTCCAGCATTCGACCCGCGCCAATTCGTACCAGACGTACAAGGAATACGCGAACCTCATCAACGACCAGAGCAAGCGTCACATGACGCTGCGTGGCCTGTTCGAATTCCGCGTCGATCCGCAGCGCGCGATTCCGCTTGACCAGGTGGAATCGGCCAAGGAGATCGTGAAGCGTTTCGCCACGGGCGCCATGTCGCTCGGCTCGATCTCCACCGAGGCGCACGCCACGCTGGCCGTCGCGATGAACCGCATCGGCGGCAAGTCGAACACGGGTGAGGGCGGCGAAGATCCGCGCCGCTATCGCAACGAACTCAAGGGTATTCCGATCAAGAAGGGCGAATCGCTTGCCTCGATCGTGGGCCGCGACGTCATCGAGACCGACATCGAACTGCAGGACGGCGACTCGCTGCGCTCGAAGATCAAGCAGGTGGCCTCGGGGCGCTTCGGCGTGACCGCCGATTATCTGGTCTCGGCCGATCAGATCCAGATCAAGATGGCGCAGGGCGCCAAGCCGGGCGAAGGCGGTCAGTTGCCGGGCCACAAGGTGACGGAGTACATCGGCAAGCTGCGTTACTCGGTGCCGGGCGTGGGCCTGATTTCACCGCCGCCGCACCACGACATCTACTCGATCGAAGATCTGGCGCAGCTCATTCACGATTTGAAGAACGTGAACGCCTCGTCGTCGATTTCGGTGAAGCTGGTGTCGGAAGTGGGCGTGGGCACGGTGGCCGCGGGTGTGGCCAAGGCCAAGGCCGATCACGTGGTGATCGCCGGTCATGACGGCGGTACCGGCGCTTCGCCGCTCTCGTCGGTCAAGTACGCCGGCACGCCGTGGGAGCTGGGTCTGGCCGAGACGCAGCAGACGCTGGTGCTCAACCGCCTGCGTGGCCGTATCCGCGTGCAGGCCGACGGCCAGATGAAGACCGGTCGCGACGTGGTCATCGGCGCGCTGCTCGGCGCCGACGAGTTCGGCTTCGCCACGGCTCCGCTCGTCGTCGAAGGCTGCATCATGATGCGCAAGTGCCACCTGAACACGTGTCCGGTGGGCGTGGCCACGCAGGATCCGGTGCTGCGCAAGAAGTTCCAGGGCAAGCCGGAGCATGTCGTCAACTACTTCTTCTTCGTCGCCGAGGAAGTGCGCGAGATCATGGCGCAACTCGGTATCGCGAAGTTCGACGACCTGATCGGTCGCGCCGACCTGCTCAACACCAAGGCGGGCGTGGAGCACTGGAAGGCGAAGGGTCTCGACTTCGCGCGCATCTTCCACCTGCCGGAAATCGAAGCCGACGTGCCGCGTCTGCATGTCGAGACGCAGGACCACGGTCTGGCCGGCGCACTCGATCACGCACTCATCGAAAAGGCGATGCCGGCCCTCGAAAAGGGCGAGCACGTGTCGTTCATCCAGCCGGTGCGCAACCGCAACCGTACGGTCGGTGCGATGCTTTCGGGTGAAGTGGCCAAGCGCTACGGCCACGACGGTCTGCCTGACGACACGATCCACGTGCAGCTCAAGGGCACGGCGGGTCAGAGCTTCGGGGCGTTCCTCGCCCGCGGCATCACGCTCGATCTGGTGGGCGACGGCAACGACTACGTTGGCAAGGGCCTGTCAGGCGGTCGCATCATCGTGCGTCCGACCAACGACTTCCGTGGCAACGCCGAAGACAACATCATCGTGGGCAACACCGTGATGATCGGCGCCATCGAGGGCGAGGCGTTCTTCAACGGGGTGGCCGGCGAGCGCTTCTGCGTGCGCAACTCGGGCGCCACCGCCGTGGTGGAAGGCACGGGCGATCACGGCTGCGAATACATGACCGGCGGTACGGTGGTCGTGCTGGGCGAGACCGGCCGCAACTTCGCGGCGGGTATGTCGGGCGGTGTGGCTTACGTGTACGACGCTGACGGCACGTTCGCCGCCAAGTGCAACACGGCGATGGTCGCGCTCGATCCGGTGCTGCCGCATGGCGAGCAGGAGCGCACGGTGAGCCAGGGGTTGTGGCATCGCGGCCAGACGGACGAGGCGCAGCTGCGCGAGCTCATCGAGCGTCACTTCCAGTACACGGGTTCGACGCGCGCCAAGGCGTTGCTCGAGGACTGGGACGGCGCACGTCGCAAGTTCGTGAAGGTGTTCCCGAACGAGTACAAGCGCGCCTTGGGCGACATGGCCAAGGCGGCCGAAAAACAAGCACTGGCGGCCTGAGACCGCTCGCGCGGCGGCGCCACGGAGTGAGGGCTCCGGGGCGCGCCGCGCGCGGGTGAGGCACGGTAACCACAAAACTTTCCGACTGAAGAAACATGGGCAAGGTCACAGGTTTTCTCGAATTCGAGCGCCAGAGCGAGTCGTACGAAGCACCGCTGGCACGCGTGAAGCACTACAAGGAGTTCGTGCTCGCGCTCTCCGACGAACAGGCAAAGGTGCAGGGCGCACGCTGCATGGACTGCGGCATTCCGTTCTGCAACAACGGATGCCCGGTCAACAACATCATTCCCGACTTCAACGATCTGGTGTATCGCCAGGACTGGAAGGCGGCCATCGGCGTGCTGCACTCGACGAACAACTTCCCGGAGTTCACGGGTCGCATTTGTCCGGCGCCGTGTGAGGCGGCCTGCACGCTGAACATCAACAACGACCCCGTGGGCATCAAGTCGATCGAGCACGCGATCATCGACAAGGCGTGGAGCGAAGGCTGGGTCGAGCCGCAACCCGCGAAGCACAAGACCGGCAAGACGGTCGCCGTCGTCGGCTCCGGCCCGGCGGGCCTGGCCGCGGCGCAGCAACTCGCGCGCGCCGGTCACGACGTGACCGTGTTCGAGAAGAACGATCGCGTGGGCGGTCTGCTGCGCTACGGCATTCCCGACTTCAAGCTGGAGAAGTGGCTGATCGATCGTCGCATGCGCCAGATGGAAGCCGAAGGCGTGACGTTCCGCACCGGCGTCTACGTGGGCAAGGACGCCCCCGATGCGCATATCAACAACTTCTCCAGGGAAACGATTTCGCCGGAGCAGTTGCAGGCGCAGTTCGACGCCGTAGTGATCGCCGGCGGCGCCGAGCAGCCGCGCGACCTGCCGGTGCCGGGCCGTGAGCTCGACGGCATTCACTTCGCGATGGAATTCCTGCCGCAGCAGAACAAGGTCAACGCGGGCGACAAACTGGCGAACCAGCTGTTGGCGACCGGCAAGAGCGTGATCGTGATCGGCGGCGGCGATACCGGTTCGGATTGCGTGGGCACGTCGAATCGTCATGGTGCGAAGCACGTCACGCAATTCGAACTGCTGCCGCAGCCGCCCGAGCAGGAGAACAAGCCGATGGTGTGGCCGTACTGGCCGACCAAGCTGCGCACGTCGTCGAGCCACGAAGAAGGCTGCGAGCGCGACTGGTCCGTTGCGACGAAGCGCTTCGAGGGCAAGAACGGTAAGGTCGAGAAGCTGATCGCCGTTCGCCTGGAGTGGAAGGACGGCAAGATGCAGGAAGTCGCGGGCTCGGAATTCGAGCTCAAGGCCGATCTGGTGCTGCTCGCCATGGGTTTCGTCTCGCCCTTGCAGACGGTGCTCGACGCATTCGGTGTGGACAAGGACGCACGCGGCAACGTGCGTGCCGCCACCGAGGGCGAGCGCGCGTACACGACGAACCTGCCGAAGGTGTTCGCGGCGGGCGACGTGCGGCGCGGCCAGTCGCTCGTGGTCTGGGCGATTCGCGAGGGCCGTCAGTGCGCCCGGGCCGTCGATGAGTTCCTGATGGGGCATTCGGTGCTGCCGCGCTGAGAGCGAAAGCATTCGCCTGCCAAAACCACGAATACGGGGAAGTTGAGAGGAGGGGCGCGGAGGTAGGCATCTGCGTCACTGTGAAGAAACCGTCCGGGCGTAAACGTCCGGGCGGTTTTTTCTTGTCCGGCGGCGCTGCGCGGGGGCGTTCAGGGTGCTGATCGGATAATGAAAATCGTTAAAAATACGATGTCATACAACAAGGCGATTCTGATCGATGTTCACCTATGCGCTGATCCTCCCGACATGTGCGAATGCCATTGCCTTCAAAGCTGTCGGGGTGGAGATGAGGAAGCGTTCGAAACCCTAGGGATTATCCGTAAACGATGCAATTCTTGATTGTCATCGTACATCGTCTCACGTAGGATGCCTCTCCATGCGAGCCACGCACTCGCAACAGAAGACTCATGGAGAGAGACAACATCATGGCCCTCAGGATCAAAGGCCTGCGCTGGTGGATGATCGGCTTGCTCACGCTCGGCACGGTCATGAACTACCTCGCGCGCAGCTCGCTTGCCGTTGCCGCCCCCACGGTAATGAAGGACCTCCACATTACCACCCAGCAATATGGCTGGATCACCGGCGCCTTCCTCGTTCTGTATCCGATCGGCGGACCCGTCACCGGTTACCTGATGGACCGCATCGGGCTTCGTCTCGGCTTCCTGCTGTGCGGGGTCATGTGGTCGGTCGTGTGCATGCTGCACGGGCTCGCCGACGGCTGGGTCGGCCTGTTCGTGCTGCGCGGGTTGCTCGGGCTCGCTGAAGCGTCGTTCATTCCGGCGGGCATGCGTGCCGCGGCGTTCTGGTTCCCGACGAAGGAGCGCGCGCTCGCGGCCGGGATCTTCAACGTCGGCACGTCCGTCGGGGCGATCCTCGCGCCGCCGCTGATCGCCTGGTCGATCATGCGCTACAACTGGGAGACGGCGTTCGTGATCGCGGGCGGGCTCGGGCTGGTGTGGGGTGTCCTGTGGTACGTCTTCTATCGTCACCCGACCGATCATCCCGCGCTCACGCAAGCCGAGTCGGACTACATCAACGAAGGCCGCGCCGTCGACGCGGCGGCCGATGCTCGCAAGCCCGATCTGCTCACCATCGTGCGCCAGCGCAACTTCTGGGGGATCGCGCTGCCGCGCTTTTTCGCCGATCCGGTGTGGGGCACGATCGTATTCTGGATGCCGTTGTACCTCAACCAGGCGCGCGGCTTCGATCTGAAGACGATCGCGGCCACGGCGTGGCTTCCGTTCGTGGCGGCGGACGTCGGCTGCCTGATGGGCGGCACGATCTCCGTCTGGCTGAACCGGCACTTCCGGATGACCATCTTCAACGGCAAGCGCGTGGTGTTTACGATCGGCGCGATCATCATGACGGCGATGTGCGGCGTGGGTTTCGTCAAGGACCCGATGATGGCGATCTTCCTGCTGTGCCTGGGCGGATTCGCGCACCAGACCCTCTCGATCAGCGTGATCTCGATGTCGGCGGATCTGTTCCCGCGCAACGAGGTCGCCACCGTCACCGGTCTCGCGGGGTTGTCCGCGGGCATCGGCAACCTGCTGTTCACGCTGGTGATCGGCACGTTCGTGACCGCCGTGGGCTACGCGCCGTTCTTCGTGGCCCTGGGGCTTGGCGACCTGATCGGAGCCGTGATCCTGTGGACCCTCGTCAAGCCGCACATCACCGGCACCGCAACGCCGGTGACGCGGGCGCGCACCGGCGGTGTCGATGCGGCGCGCACGGCAAACGCCTGAGCCGCGAGTTCATGCATTCGTGCACGCTCGCGGTCGATATACCGATGAACAAGGACTGATATGAGCCAGACTTCCGGCAACCCCTCCAAGCCGTTTCGTCGCCTGCTGCTGACCGGCGCCGCGGGCAATCTGGGCAAACAACTGCGCGGCAAGCTCGCCGAGTGGGCGGACATCGTGCGCGTGAGCGACATCGTGCCGATCACCGCCGACGCGCCTCACGAGGAAGCGATGCAGGTCGATCTCGCCGATCGTGCGGCAGTGCATGCGTTGCTCGCGGACGTCGATGCCCTGGTGCATCTGGGCGGCATTTCCGTCGAGGCGCCGTTCGACGATATTCTGCAAGCGAACATTCTCGGCCTGTACAACGTGTACAGCGCGGCGCAGAAGCAGGGCGTCAGGCGCATCATCTACGCGAGCTCGAACCACGCGGTGGGCTTCCATCCCGTGACGGAGGTGCTCGACACCGACGTGCCGCATCGTCCCGATGGCATGTACGGTCTGTCCAAGTGCTTCGGCGAAGACCTGTCGCGCTATTACTTCGATCGCTTCGGCCTCGAGACGGTCTGCCTGCGCATCGGCTCGTCGTTCGAGCAGCCGAAGAACCCGCGCATGATGGTGACGTATCTGAGCTATCGTGATTTCGCAGAGCTCGTGCGATGCTCGCTGTTCACGAATCGCGTGGGACACGCCATCGTCTACGGTGTGTCGGACAACCCGACGCTCTGGGTCGACAACACGAAGGCGGCCTTTCTTGGCTATCGTCCCCAGGACAGCTCGGCCGAGTTCGCAGGACTGTTCCCGGCGAAGGCACCCGACACGCAGATGGACGACTGGGCGCAGCGCTTCCAGGGTGGCCCGTTTGTGCTGATGGGGCCGATGGAGCCCAAGGCATGAGCGTGTCGATCGAGCGGCTAGAGCCGTCGCGTGCAACGCCCCATGCCGTCGGCGAGAGCCCGCTGTGGCGCGCCGACGAACAGGCGCTGTACTGGGTCGACATCCCGGCGCGACAGTTGCATTGCGTCACGCCGGCCGACGGCATTCACCGGCAATGGACGTTCCCCGAGCAGATCGCCTGCTTCACGTTCGACGCCGCCGGCACGCTGCTGGCGGGCTGCGAGAGCGGCCTGTTCGCCGCGCGACTCGGTGCGTCGGACACCGTGACCGAATCGCAGTGGCAACGACTCGCGGCACCGGCGTTTCCGGCCTCGGGCATGCGCTTCAACGATGGCCGCTGCGACCGGCAGGGGCGCTTCTGGGCGGGCACGATGGTGCAGGACATGTCGCTCGTGAGCGACGTTGGCGCGCTCTTCCGCTATGACGCCGAGGGACGGCTGTCCGCGCCGCTGGTCGACCGTCTGGTCACGCAGAATGGCCTCGGCTTCTCGCCCGACAGTCGCACGATGTACCTGAGCGACTCGCATCCGGCGCGTCGGCGCGTATGGGCGTTCGACTTCGATGCCGAGCGCGGTGTCATCGGCGCGCAGCGTCTGTTCGTCGACATGAACGACTACCCGGGGCGGCCGGACGGCGCCGCGGTCGATGCCGACGGCGCCTACTGGACCTGTGCCAACGACGGCAGTCGCCTGCTGCGCTTCACGCCGGCGGGTGTACTCGATCGGGAAATCGTGCTGCCCGTGTCGAAGCCGTCGATGTGCGCATTCGGCGGACGCGATTTCGACACGCTGTTCGTCACGTCGATTCGGCCGGGCGTGGGAGCCAACGAGCACGACGGGCATGTGTTCGCCGTGCGTTGCGGGGTGCAGGGGTTACCGGAAGCGCCCTATGCCGGCGCGCTTCCGGTGGCGGGCTGAAGCCGGGCGCTTCAGCCGCGGCGTGCCGCGATCAGTGCGTGAAGTCAGGCGTGGCGAGCGACTTGCCGCGTGTCTCGGGCAGCAGCAGGGCGCACAGCACCACGAGCAGATAGCCGCCGCCGGCCACCATGCCGATCGCCTTCACGAGCGAACCCGTCTGTGCGAGCGTGCCCACGGCGATGGGGAAAAACGACCCGATGCCGCGCCCCAGGTTGTAACAGAAGCCCTGCCCCGAACCGCGAATGTGGTTCGGGTAGAGCTCGGTCAGATACGCGCCGATACCCGCGAAGATGCCTTGCACGACGATGCCCAGCGGAAAGCCGAGCAGCAGCATGGCGCTGTCGGTGATCGGCAGCATGGTGTAGGCCATGCCCAGCAGGAACGACGCGATGGCGAAGAAGATGAAGGCGCCGCGCCGGCCGAGCTTGTCCGAGAGAATCGCGCCGACAATGTAGCCCACGAACGAGCCGACGATCAGCACGATCAGATAGGCGCTGGTGTTGAATACCGACAGACCGCGCACCGTTTTCAGGTACGTCGGCAGCCATGTGGTGATGGCGTAGTAACCGCCAAGCATGCCCGAGCACAGCAGGCTGCCGAGGATCGTCGTCTTCAGATGCTCCGGCGAGAAAATCTGCATGAAGTTGCCCTGCAATTGTCCCTCGGCGACCTTGCGGCGCGTTTGCGTGAAGATCTCGGGGTCCGACACGTTACGACGCACGTACGTGATCCACAGCGCCGGCACGATGCCGATCCAGAAACACGCGCGCCATGCCGTGCCTTCGTCGAGCACCGCGAAGAAGAACCAGTACAGCAGCGCGGCGGCGGCCCAGCCCACGGACCAGCTGCTTTGCACCGTGCCGACCGCTTTGGCGCGATGCTGCGGCGATCGAATCATCTCGCCCATCATCATCGTGACCACCGTCCATTCGCCGCCGAAGCCGATGCCCTGCAACGTGCGCGTGACGAGCAACTGCCAGAACGAGTTCGTGAAGCCAGAGAGGAAGGTGAACAGGCAGAACGTGGCAATCGTCCACTGCAGCACGCGCACCCGCCCGAAGCGATCCGCGAGAATGCCCGCCAGCCACCCGCCGACCGCCGACGAGATCAGCGAGCTGGTGGCGATCATGCCTGCCTCGCTCTTCGACATGCCCCATGCGGCAATGAGCGTGGGAATGAGAAACGAATAGATCATGAAGTCGAACGCGTCGACGGCGTAGCCGCCGAAGCCCGCATACAGGGCCTTGCGTTCCTTCGTGTTGAGTTCGTTGAACCAGGAAAAAAATGCCATGGAAACTCCTCGGTGGATCCTGTGCCTGTCGTTATGTGTGCTGCGTGTGTGCGGATAAACGTGTGCGGATAAACGGTGGCGCTCTCCGGCGCCGTGCCCCGCGGCTGCGTCCCTGTGCGTGCGATGTTCGCCATCCGCCATGACGCGGCGCATCGATGTGTCGGCGCGTCAGCGTCAGAGCGTGAGGCCGCCGTCGACGTGGATGACCTGGCCGGTGATCTGCCGCGCGTGCGGGCCGAGCAGGAAGACGGCGAGTGCGGCGACATCGTCGGGCTCGCACAGGCGTGCGGTCGGGGTGGCGTCGGCCGCGCGCTGCCATGCGGTGGGGTCGATGGCCGAATGGCCGCCGTCCTTGCGCGTATAGCCGGGGGCCACGCAGTTGATCGTTACGCCGGCGCGCGCATACTCGGCGGCGGCGCTTTTGGCGAGTGCCTCGATGGCGGCCTTGGCTGCCGCCGTGGCCGGAAAGCCCGCCTGATTGGGTGCGAAACGATGCGCGACGAACGAGCTGATGGCGACCACGCTGGCCTGCGACGAGCGTTGCAGATCGGGCAGGGCGCTGCGCAGCAGGGCGGCGAAGGCGCCTGGCATGGCGGCGAGCGTGCGGGCAAAAGCGTCGTCGTCGATGTCGGCGAGGCTTTGCCGCGTGGCAAAGCCGGCATTGCTCACGACCTGATCGACCGGACCGAAGGCGTCATGCGCGGCGTCGATCAGGCGCGCGCCCGCCGACGGGTCCGTCAGGTCGCCGAACCAAACGGCGCACTGGGCGCCGAATCCCTCGCAGGCGTGACGCACGTCCGCCAGCCGCGCCTGACTCGCGTCGGATGCGCCTCGGGTATGCAGGAGCAGGCGGGTGTCGGGAGAGGCAAGCCGGCGCGCGATGGCGGCGCCGATGCCCGATGCCGCGCCGGTCACGACGATGGTGCGCGCGGCGCGCGGGCCGGACGGGAAAGCGGGGGTAGTCACGATGTGCCCGAAGCAAGCCAGAGGTGCTCGTGATTATGCCAAACCCCCTGCCCGCCGGAACAGGCGCGTCAATAATATTTATGAAGTGAACGAATCAGGCCGCGCCGACCACCCGTGACCTTTCGACGTCCGCCGTCGCGGGCAGCGTGAGGGTGTGCTGATGGAAGCGTCCAAGCGTATCGCGATGCGCCACGCTCACAAGGGTCGTGGCCGGCAGGCGGGCATGGAGCGCTTCGTACACCGCTTCTTCGGTCTGGACGTCGAGCGCGCTGGTGGCCTCGTCGAGGAACAGATAGTCGGGCTTTTGCAGCAGGGCGCGCGCCGCGGCGAGCCGTTGCTGCTCGCCGCCGGACAGCCGCCGCGCCCAGTGCGCGACGCTCAGGAGTTCGTCGCCGTACTGACCGAGCTTCACGGCGTCGAGCGCGGCGCGACATTCGGCGTCGGTAAAGGCGTCGGGTGCGGAAGGAAAGGCGAGCGCGGCCTTGAGGGTGTCGATCGGCAGGTAGCTTTGCTGCGAGAGGAAGAGGACGCGGGCGCTCGCGGGCACCTCGATGCGCCCGCTGCCGAACGGCCACAGGCCGGCGAGCGCGCGCAGCATGGTGCTCTTGCCGCAACCCGAGCGTCCGCGAACGAGCCAGCGCGAGCCGGGGGCGAAGATGAACGAGCCGGCGTCCACGAGCGGGGCGCCGTTAGGCAGCGTGAGCGTGAGGTCGGTCGCCGCGAAGGCGAGTGCCTGGTCGGCCGTGCGCACGTCGATGCCCCCCGCGCGTGGCGCGGCATCGATCACGCGCGTGAATTCGCGCAGACGGTTGATCGTCGCCTTCCAGTCCGCCAGCGTCGAGAAGCTGTTCACAAACCAGGAGAAGCCGTCGCTGACCTGCCCGAACGCGTCGATGATGCGCATGAGCACGCCGAGCGTGAAGGCGCCCGCGAAGTAGCGCGGCGCGGCCGCCATGATCGGGAACACGATGGCGATCTGCGCATAGATCGAGTTCGCGAAAATCAGGCGCTTGGTCACGACCATGATTTGCCACCAGTTGTCGCGCACGGCGCCGAATGCCGCTTTCAGGCGCGACAGCTCGGCGCCCTCGCCGCGGTAGAGCGCCACCTGCTCGGCCGATTCGCGCAAGCGCACCAGCAGGAAACGAAAGTCGGCTTCGACCTGCTGTTGGCGATAGCTCAGGCCCACGAGCGGGCGCCCGACCTTGAAGATGAAGAACGAGCCCACGAGCGCATACAGCGCCGCGACCCACACCATGTAGCCGGGAATCGTCACGTTCATGCCGGCGAGCGCGAACGACACCGCGCCCGAGATCGTCCAGAGGATCGTCACGAACGAGAACAGCGAGACGAGCGTGGTGAGCAGGTCGAGCGACAGCGCGAGCGACGAACTTACCAGCGTGCGAATGTCTTCCGATACGCGCTGGTCGGGGTTGTCGGTCAGGTGATCGCGCTCGATGCGGTAGTACGCCTGATGCGCGAACCACTTCGTGAGCGTGGCATCGGTGACCCATTGCCGCCAGCGGATCTCGAGCATCTGCCGGAAGTACGTGCGGAACGTCGCGATGATGATGAAGCTGAAGGCGAGGATCGCGAATTCGACGAGCGACGACTTGAAGACGGGCCAGTTGCGCTTGTCCAGCGCGTCGTAAAAGCTGGCGTTCCACGCGTTGAGCCGCACGTTGATGAACACCACGGCCAGATTGAGCACGACGACGAGTGCCAGCAGCCGGCGGCCTTCCCAACGCTTTTCCGACACCCAGTAGGGGCGGATCAGTTGCCAGGCGCTCGGGTGCTTCGGCGGGGTGGGGGCGGGGGTGGCCGGATCGACCGGCGGCGGGACGTCGGGCGACGCGGAGGACATCGGCGTGTGGACCATGATCGTCGGGCGGCATTGCCGCAAGGAGCCAATTTGTTATGGGGGAAACGGTTCGTTTGACCGTTGTTCAGGATGCTGCGTTGCACGATTTGCGGCCCGAAACGCGCGTCACATCGAAATTCAGTTTACGCGTTGTTACAAGGCCCGGGGGATTCGTCAAAAAACGAGACGCGATGAGCGTGCAACCGCCCGGGAGGCCAGCTTGCACGGGCGTCGGCATCTATGTTGTAATGGCTGCGGGCGAAACAGGGGTGCTCCGTGTCGGACGCGGGGGTTAACTGACAAGGTTAACCATGCGTCACAAAGGAACGCGGGGCTGAGAGAGACCCTTTGCACCCGACCCGGGTAATACCGGCGTGGGAAGTTTCCGACTCCTCCAGTGGGGTAAGGTGTCCAGACACCGTTTCGTCCTTTTGCTTTCATGAGGAAAGGACCCCATGCGTTACCTTCCACACACACCTTCGCGGCTTCCCGAGTGCCTGCGCGCCGTCACGGCCTGCGCGGCAATGCGCGTATGAGCGCCCCGATTTCGCATCCCGACATCGCCATTCTGGGCGGCGGCCTGTCCGGTCGTCTGCTCGCCTGGCAGTTGATTCGTGGGGGCGCGCGCGTCGCGCTGTACGAACGCGGCGATGCCGACGGTTCGAGCGCGGCGGGTTGGGTGGCCGCCGCCATGCTCGCGCCGCTGGCCGAAGCGGCCGTGGCCGAGCCGAGCATCGTCGAGATGGGAGCCGTCGGCCTGGAGCGCTGGCCGGGGCTCATCGACGGCCTGCCCGAGCCCGTGTTCTTCCAGCGCAACGGCACACTGGTCGTGTGGCATCAGCCCGATCGCGCCGAATCCGTGATGTTCGACCGCCGCATGCGCGCGAACGCGCCGCCGGCCCTGCTGCGCGGCGGCGTGGAGCGGCTGGCCGGGCCGCAGTTGGGCGAGGTCGAGCCGGCGCTGGCCGGTCGTTTTCAGGAAGGTTGGCTGTTGCCCAACGAAGGGCAGCTCGACAACCGTCAACTGCTGCGCGCGCTGGCGGCTGGCCTGGCAAAGGCCGGGGCGGAACTGCACTGGCATACCGAGATCGCCGAGGGCGCGTATCCGCAGGCGGGGCTCGTCATCGATTGCCGCGGGCTCGGTGCGCGTACAGCATTGACGCAACTGCGCGGCGTTCGCGGTGAAGTGGCGCGCATTCACGCGCCGGGCATCGGGCTGCGGCGACCGGTACGCCTGCTGCACCCGCGCTATCCGATCTATATCGCGCCAAAGGAAAACGATCTGTACGTGATTGGCGCGACCGAGCTGGAATCGGAGGACATGTCACCGATGACCGTACGCTCGGCGCTCGAGCTGCTGTCGGCGGCGCATTCGCTGAACCCGGCATTCGGCGAGGCGCGCATCGTGGAACTCAATGTGAACTGTCGCCCGGCGCTGCCGGACCATCTGCCCCGCGTGCAGTGGGACGGCGCCCGGCTGATGCGCGTGAACGGACTTTACCGTCACGGCTATCTGCTCGCGCCTGCGGTGACGGGAGAGGCTTGCGCGCTGGCACAGGCATTGATGCAAACAACGAGCGCGCCGTCGGGGCAGGCGTTCGACTGGGAGACGTGGCGAGCGAGCCGGCCGTGGCCGGACCTGTTCCGCCAGGCATGAGAGGGAGCCGTACGAGATGGATATCCATATCAATCAACAGACACTGAGCGTGGCCGAGACCGCGACGTTGGCCGAGGCGTTGAACGCCTATGGCGCGAAGCCGCCGTTTGCGGCGGCTATCAACGGACAATTCGTGCCCAAGACGCAATACACCGCGCGCGTGCTCGCGCAGGGCGACAAGATCGACGTTGTGCAACCGGTCGCCGGAGGCTGACATGAACGCATTCACCGAATCCGCCAACGTGGCGGCCGGCAGCGCGCGAGACGCGCTCACGCTCTACGACACCCGTTTCGGCAGCCGTTTCCTGCTGGGCACCGCCCGTTATCCGTCGCTGCAGGCGCTCAACGACTCGATCGACGCCGCCCGGCCGGGCATGGTCACGGTGGCATTGCGCCGCCAGTTGTCGGGCACGGGCGCACAGGCGTCGGAAGGGCATTTCTGGGAGACGCTGCGCCGCCTCGCGGTGCCGGTGCTGCCCAACACCGCCGGCTGCCATTCGGTGCAGGAAGCGGTGACAACGGCGCAAATGGCGCGCGAAGTCTTCGAGACCGACTGGATCAAGCTCGAACTCATTGGCGACGACTACACGCTCCAGCCCGATCCGTTCGGCCTGGTGACGGCCGCCGAACAACTGATTCGCGACGGCTTCAAGGTGCTGCCCTACTGCACGGAGGATCTGGTGCTCTGCCGCCGTTTGCTCGACGTGGGCTGCCAGGCGCTCATGCCGTGGGGCGCGCCCATCGGCACGGGCAAGGGCGTGATCAATCCTTACGGCCTGCGCCTGCTGCGCGACCGCCTGCCGGACACGCCGCTCATCGTCGACGCCGGCCTCGGCCTGCCGTCGCACGCGTGCCAGGTGATGGAGTGGGGCTACGATGGCGTATTGCTCAACACGGCCGTGGCGCTCGCCGCGCAACCTGTGGAGATGGCCGGCGCGTTCGCCGCCGCGATCCGGGCAGGCCGCGCCGCGTGGCTCGCCGGACCGATGGCCGAGCGCGAGAGTGCGCAGGCCAGCACGCCGGTCGTGGGCGTGCCGTTCTGGCATCAGACGGGCGCCTGAGCGCCCGCGAGCCTCGCCGCCATCGGCGCGCATCGATCGACATTCAAGGAATTTTCATGACGACGCACTCCGGCGCCGCCGCACCCTCGCACGACTTGCACCTCTCGAACGTGCGATGCCTGCCCGACGATGCACCGCTGGCCATGGCCTGGCAGCAGGCCGCGGCGCAAATTCGCGCGCGGCTCGCGCCATGGCCCGACGACGCCTCGGCGCCCCGCTGGCGCCTGCATGCGCAAACGCCGGCAAGTGCGGGCAAGGGCGACGTGATCTGGTGGCCGATGTCGTCGGCGCAAACGCCGGGCACGGCGGCGCTGATGCAACGCGATGCCTGGCGCGCGGCGGGCGCCGTGGTGCTCGACTCACGGGCGTTGGCCGCAGGTCGTGCCGAGGATACTTTGTATACGTCCGATACGATCTATCGGGTGGCCGGCGTGGACGATCCGGCCTTCTTCCCGGCGTTTGCGGCGTTTCTCGACTGTGGTTTCATGCCGCAGGACGCGCTCGTACTCGCGCGTGCCTGGCGTACCGACGGCAGCCACGCCCATGCGGAGGATGCCGGCACGCTGGGCGCGTGGCCGACCCGTCTCGAAACGTTCCCGGAAGTCCTCGGGCAAGTGCCGTCGCCGGGCCGCTTTCCGGGCTGCCCCAAGCGACTGGGACTCTATCCCGTGCTGCCGAACGCCGAATGGTGCGAGCGCATGGCCGACCTTCAGGTGGGTACCGTGCAATTGCGCATCAAGGATCCGGCGCACCCCGCGCTGGGCTCGGACATCGAGCGTACGGTCGCCGCTGCCCGACGGGTGACGCACGACAGTGCGTGGTTCATCAACGACCATTGGCGCGAAGCCGCCCGCGCGCAGGCGTACGGGGTGCATCTCGGCCAGGAGGACATGGCGGCGCTGTCGGCCGGCGAAGTGGCCGAACTGCACGCCAGCGGCATGCGGCTGGGCATCAGCACGCATGGCTATTACGAGATTCTCGCTGCGCATCATTTCCAGCCGAGCTATCTCGCCGTGGGCGCCGTATTTCCCACCACGACGAAGGTGATCGCGACGGCGCCCCAGGGGCTCGCGAAGCTGGCCCGCTACGTGAAACTGATCGCGCCGCATTACCCGCTTGTCGCCATCGGTGGCATCGACGCCGCGAATCTCGCTCAGGTGCTCGACACGGGGGTGGGGTCCACTGCGGTGGTGCGCGCCGTGACGCAAGCCGCGGACGTGGCGGCGGCCGTCAAGGAAATGCAGGCCGAGTTCGCCCGGCGGGACTGACTCACACGCGCCCGGGGACGTCAGGGCGCCCGGACGGTCAGACGGTCAGGCGATCGAGATGCCAAGGGTGCAAGGGTGCAAGGGTGCAAGGGTGCAAGGTTGGCGGGGGGTTCGAATCCCTCAGTGCGGAAGCGGGCGCGTCATGAACACGGCGCCGTCTCCGTACCCGGCCAGTTTGGCGGCGATCGACGGCGAGACGTCCGAAGCCGCGACATAGCCGAAGCGTGCCCAGAAGGTTTGCGACTGTTGCACCGCCACCAGCGCCGACGACCGCAGGCCCAGCGTCTGCGCGACCGCGAGGGCTGCGGCATACAACTGGCGGGCCACGCCTGCGCCGCGTGTGCGGGGCGCCAGGGCCATGTCGTGGACGTACCAGCAGTCGGGCGCGTCGGGCAGTGCGTCGAGAACGGTGTCGAGCGGCGCAGGCGCCGCGATGCACCAGGGGTGCGTGAACAGGTAGCCGGCCACTCGCTCGCGCGTACCGTCCGACGTCTCGTCATCCGGCGCATGGTCCACGGCAACCCAGCAGGTGGTGGGCGAGAGCGCCAGCCGCGACGCCAAAGTCGCCTCCGACTCGTGCATCACTTCCGCATACGCTTCGGCCTGAACGGCCAGCACCTGAGCCATGTCGGCCAGTCGCATCGGACGAATCTGGAACGCGCTGGGCGCAAGGGCATGGAGCGATGTGGGCAGGTGGAGAGGCATCGAGACAAAAGTGCATTGCGCAAAACGGGGTTATTGTAGCAACGGCGCAACACCTGCACCCGGCGGTGCAAGGTAAGTCGTTGGCGCGGTTACGTTTTCCCCCCGTTGCGATTGGCGCAACCCGATCGGGCGCGGACACGAAGGCCCTGTAAAATGCCGCGGGACAGCGCCGGGCATCGTTTCGGTGGCCCGCCCTTGAACGGCATCGAATGGCATTCGCCCCTATAATTGGCGTTTTGCACCGCACTATAAGACTCGAAACGTGCCTACTCCGAATCCGGAAAATCTGCTCGAATTGCGCGACGTCAGCTTCGGCTATGGCGAGCGTCTGGTGCTTTCCGGGCTGAATATGCGGTTTGCCCGCGGCAAGGTCGTCGGCGTGATGGGGGGCTCCGGCTGCGGGAAAACGACGGTGCTGCGCCTGATCGGTGGCCTCGTGCATGCGAGTCGCGGCGCCATCGACTTCGACGGCACCGACGTGTCCACGCTCGATCGCGACGGCTGGTACCGGCTGCGCCGGCGCATGGGCATGCTGTTTCAGTTCGGCGCGCTCTTTACCGACATGACGGTGTTCGAGAACGTGGCCTTCCCGCTGCGCGAACATACGAAGCTCGACGAAACGCTGATTCGCGACCTTGTGCTCATGAAGCTCAATGCGGTGGGCCTGCGCGGCGCGCGCGACATGAAGCCGGCCGAGATTTCGGGCGGCATGGCGCGGCGCGTTGCGCTGGCGCGAACGATTGCGCTGGACCCGGATCTCGTCATGTACGACGAGCCGTTCACCGGGCTCGATCCGATTTCGATGGGCATCACCGCGAACCTGATTCGCAAGCTCAATGACGCGTTGGGAGCCACGTCGATCATCGTGTCACACGATGTCTCGGAGACGTTCGCCATCGCCGACTACATCTATTTCATCAGCGAGGGCCGCATTGGCGCCGAGGGCACGCCCGACGCACTGCGCGCCTCGAACGACCCGACGGTGCGACAGTTCATCGACGCGCAACCGGACGGCCCCGTGAAGTTCCAGTATCCCGCGCCGCCGCTCGCGGAAGACTTCGGTATCGGAGCGCGTGCATGATCACTACCATCGGCAGTTTTGTCCGAGGCCACGTCGAACGGCTGGGCTACGGCGCCCGAATGTTCCTGCGCATGCTGGCGTCGAGCGGTCCGCTGCTGCGCCGACCGCGCCTGGTGACCGACCAGATTCATTTCGTCGGCAACTACTCGTTCGTCATCATCGCCGTGTCGGGCCTGTTCGTCGGCTTCGTGCTCGGGCTGCAGGGCTACTACACGCTCAACAAATACGGCTCGGAGCAGGCGCTGGGCCTGCTCGTCGCGCTCTCGCTGGTGCGCGAGCTCGGACCGGTGGTCACGGCGTTGCTGTTCGCGGGGCGCGCGGGCACGTCGCTCACGGCCGAAATCGGCCTGATGAAAGCAGGCGAGCAACTCACCGCCATGGAGATGATGGCAATCGATCCGATCGCCCGCGTGGTGGCGCCGCGCTTCT
Source organism: Pandoraea pnomenusa (assembly GCF_000767615.3). Lineage (NCBI taxonomy): Bacteria > Pseudomonadati > Pseudomonadota > Betaproteobacteria > Burkholderiales > Burkholderiaceae > Pandoraea > Pandoraea pnomenusa. The sequence goes on from NZ_CP009553.3 coordinate 421,160, forward strand.
GGGCGGGCGTGATCGCCATGCCGATTCTGGCGGCGATTTTCTCGGCCGTCGGTGTGTTCGGCGGCTACCTCGTCGGCGTGAAGTTGATCGGCGTGGACACCGGTGCGTTCTGGTCGCAGATGCAGGGCGGCGTGGACGTGTGGTCCGATGTTGCCAACGGCGTCATCAAGAGCATCGTTTTCGGTATCGCGGTGACGTTCATCGCGCTGTATCAGGGTTTCGAAGCAAAGCCGACGCCGGAAGGCGTGTCGCGTGCGACGACGCGCACGGTGGTGCAAGCGTCGCTTGCCGTGCTCGGTCTCGACTTCCTGCTCACCGCCCTTATGTTCAGCTAACACAATGAAAAAACACCCCCTCGACTTCTGGGTCGGCCTGTTCGTCGTTCTCGGCTTCGCCGCGCTGCTCTTCCTCGCGCTCAAGGCAGGCAACATGAGTTCGCTGTCGTTCTCGAGCTCGTACCCGATCACGGTGCGCTTCGACAATATCGGCGGGCTCAAGCCGCGCGCCCCCGTCAAGAGCGCGGGTGTGGTGGTGGGCCGCGTGGCGTCGATCCGGTTCGACGACAAGCGTTATCTGGCCGACGTGACGCTCAACATCGAGTCGCAGTACCAGTTCCCGAAGGACTCGTCGGCGAAGATCCTGACATCGGGCCTGCTCGGCGAGCAGTACATCGGGCTGGAGCCCGGCGGCGACGATCAGATGCTCAAGAGCGGTGATACGATCACGCTCACGCAATCCGCGATCGTGCTGGAAAACCTGATCGGTCAGTTCCTGTACAACAAGGCGGCGGATGCCGGTGGCGCCCAGGCGGGCGGTGCATCGACGGCTCCGGCACCGGCCGCCCCCGCGGCTGCAGCACCGGTAACCCAAGGAAAATAAGAGAAATGACCAGCTTCCGAACTTCGGCCGTGCTGGCCGCCGGCGCCATGGCGCTGGCAGGTTGCGCCACTGTCACGAATCCGAACCCCGCCGATCCCATCGAAGGTTTCAACCGTTCGATGTACTCGTTCAACGACACGCTCGACAAGACGGTCATGACCCCGGTGGCCAAGGGCTACCGTTTCGTGGTGCCGGAACCGGCGCGCGACATGGTCACGAACTTCTTCTCGAACATCGGCGACGTGTACAACTTCGCCAACAACCTCCTGCAGCTGCAAGTCACGGCGGCCGTGCAGGATCTGATGCGCCTGACGATCAACACGGTGTTCGGCGTGGGCGGTCTGATCGACTTCGCGTCGCCGGCCGGATTGCCGAAGCACAGCCAGGATTTTGGCGTCACGCTCGGCAAGTGGGGCTTGCCCGACGGTCCGTACCTCGTGCTGCCGCTGCTCGGGCCGAGTACCGTGCGCGATACGGTCGGCATGGCGGGCAATATGTTCATCGACCCGACCTCGTACATCAAGCCTGACTGGGTCAGCTACACCATCTACGGCGTGCGTCTCGTGAATACGCGCGCGAACCTGCTCGACGCCTCGAACCTGCTCGAAGCGGCCGCGCTCGATCCGTATTCGTTCACGCGCGACGCCTATCTGGCGCGTCGCAAATATCTGATCAACGGCGGCGCCTCGGGCAATGCCGCGCTGCCGAACTACGACGAAGAGGAAGGCGGCGCCGGTGCTGCCGTCCCGGGCGCGGCAAGTGCGGCAGGGGCAGCAGGGGCGGCAGGGGCGGTGGGCGCCGGCGCTCAGCCGATGCCGGCTGCGGCACCCCATCCGGCGTCGGGCGTGACGGCCGAGCCGGAGAGCCCGCAAGGGTCGCCCGTGCCGGGCAGGATGGTGCCGGGCGGTCTGCCGTTCCGTCGCTGATCGACGTCGGTCACGTCGCGTTCGTCGCCGTTTTGCGCCGAACCGAGCCAATTGTGTCCGCAACATAGCGCCCCGCCGGGCGGGGCGCCGCGGGCAGGCTCGCCGGGCAACAGTTTGTTACACGACGCTGCGCGCGATTCGAGAACTCAACACGCGAAGCGGGTATCCAAACCCGCAACACTCGTCACTCGAAAGAGGAAGTCCACAATGAAGAAGTTCTGGCTCATTCCCGTCATGGCATTCATGACGTATACCGCCGCGGGTTCGGCGATGGCGCAGGCGCAAGCTCCGGATGTGCTGGTCAAGCAGACGGTCACGGAAGTGATGTCGGCCGCCAAGAGCGATCCGAATATCCAGAAGGGCGATCTGAACAGCATCACGCGTCTGGTCGAGCAGAAGATCATGCCGCACGCCGACTTCACGCGCACCACGCAACTGGCCACCGGCAGGGCATGGCGCGACGCCACGCCGCAACAGCGCCAGCAGCTCACCGAGCAGTTCAAGCAACTGCTGCTGCGCACGTACGCCGGCGCCATCGCCCAGATTCGCGATCAGCAGGTCAACTACAAGCCGTTCCGCGCCCAGCCGGGCGATACCGACGTGGTCGTGTACACCGACGTGGTGAACAACGGTCAGCCCGTCGAACTCGACTACCGTCTCTACAAGACGGCCAGCGGCGAGTGGAAGCTGTATGACCTGAACGTGCTGGGCGCCTGGCTGGTGCAGACGTATCGCAACCAGTTCGCGGAAAAGGTCAACGCGTCGGGGATCGACGGTCTGATCAAGTTCCTGACCGAGCGCAACCAGCAACTCGCAGGCGGCAAGTAAGCGCATGCTCGCGTTGCAGACCGATCTCACTCACGACACCGCCGGCGACGTTCTCGCGCAGGCCATCGACCGCATCGACGCTGGCGAAACCCAGATCGATTGCGCGGGGCTCACGCACTTCGACTCGTCGGCGCTCGCCGTGCTGCTGGCCTTGCGCCGCCACGCGAGCCGGCGGGGGGCGACGTTGGCGTTCACTAACTTGCCGACGGGACTCGCCAGCCTGGCGCTGGTGTACGGCGTCGACCATCTGCTCTCGAGCTGATGCGTCGGACCGGGTAGCGGTCCTGACAAGAAGCGCCGTCTCGCGACGGCGCTTTTTTTATGGCGCGTGTCTGGACTGCCATCCCTGGCCGCCGACGATGTGGCCTGCGGCGCTCGCATTGCCGATGTTGCCGTTACCGCACGTTACCGCGTTACCGAGGTTACGGGCGGTGTCGGGCGGCTTGGGGTGCCATCCCCACGGTCGCCATCGGCTTCCTTTATAATCGGGGGTTTTCTGCCGATTTTTAGGCAAATATCCCTTTCCGGGCACCCACCTTGCCGACCTTGCCCTGGCCGCCACGCCAGCGGGCGATGCGCGCGGGGGCAGCGGTGACCGGAATACAAACATGGCGCATCCGCCAGGGCGGGTGCGTGCAGTCATGGCCGCCATCGAAATCCGTAACGTCAAAAAACGCTATCAGGCGTTGCAGGCGCTCAAGGGCGTCAGCTTTTCGATCGAAGAAGGCGAATTCTTCGGTCTGCTCGGTCCCAACGGCGCCGGCAAGACCACGCTGATCAGCATTCTCGCGGGCCTCGCCCGCGCGGATTCCGGCAATATCAGCGTGCTTGGCCACGACGTGGTGCGCGACTACCGCAACGCCCGTCGCAAACTCGGCGTGGTACCGCAGGAGCTCGTCTTCGATCCGTTTTTCTCCGTGCGCGAGACGCTGCGTATCCAGTCCGGCTACTTCGGGCTCAAGCGCAACGACGACTGGATCGACGAAGTGATGGCCAATCTCGATCTGACCGACAAGGCCGACGCCAACATGCGCCAACTGTCCGGCGGCATGAAGCGCCGCGTGCTGGTGGCGCAGGCGCTCGTGCACCGTCCACCGGTGATCGTGCTCGACGAGCCGACCGCCGGGGTCGACGTCGAGTTGCGTCAGACGCTCTGGAAGTTCATTTCGCGCCTGAACCGCGAAGGGCACACCATCGTGCTTACCACGCACTATCTCGAAGAAGCGGAAACGCTGTGCGATCGCATCGCCATGCTCAAGCGCGGCGAAGTGGTGGCGCTCGAGCGTACGGCGTCGCTGCTGCAGCGCTTCGCGGGCACGCGTCTCGTGCTGCGCTTCAGGCAGGGCACGCTGCCGGACGAATTGCGCCCGCTGCTGGTGGACGGGCAGGACACCGGCGGGCACCAGTTCGCGCTGCGCCTGTCCGGCTGCGACGAAGTGGAATCGATTCTCGCCACCTGCCGGGCGGCGGGCGGCATCGTCGAGGACATCGACATCCAGAAGGCCGACCTCGAGGACGTATTCGTGCAGATCATGTCGGGCTCGCGTGCGCAGGAGGTGGCGGCATGATCGGCTTTCGCACGCTGTTGTACAAGGAAGTGCTGCGCTTCTGGAAGGTGAGCTTCCAGACCGTGGCCGCACCGGTGCTCACCGCGCTGCTCTACCTGATGATCTTCGGCCATGTGCTCGAAGACCGGGTGAAGGTCTACGACCAGATCACTTATACGTCCTTCCTCGTGCCCGGGCTGGTGATGATGAGCGTGTTGCAGAACGCTTTCGCGAACAGCTCCTCGTCGCTGATCCAGTCGAAGATCACGGGCAACCTCGTGTTCGTGCTGCTGCCGCCGCTTTCGCACTGGGAGATGTATGGGGCCTACGTGCTCGCCGCGGTGGTGCGCGGCCTGTGCGTGGGGCTCGGCGTGTTCCTCGTGACGGTGGCTTTCACGCATCTGTCGTTTGCCGCACCGCTGTGGATCATCGGTTTCGCGTTCCTCGGCGCGGCCATTCTGGGCACGCTGGGCCTGATTGCGGGCATCTGGGCGGAGAAATTCGACCAGCTCGCGGCGTTCCAGAACTTCCTCATCATGCCGGCGACGTTCCTCGCGGGCGTGTTTTACTCGATTCACTCGCTGCCGCCGGTGTGGCAGGCTGTGTCGCATTTCAATCCGTTCTTCTACATGATCGACGGATTCCGCTACGGTTTCTTCGGCGTGTCGGACGTGGCGCCGCAGACCAGCCTCGCCGTCGTTGGCGCGACGTTCCTGATACTCGCAACCGTGGCGCTGGGTCTGCTGCGCCGCGGCTACAAACTGCGTCACTGAACTTCTCCAGGATCAGCAATGCTGCCTACCCCAGAACAAATCAAACAGTACATCGAAGCCGGCCTGGCTTGCGATCACGTGGCCGTCGAAGGTGACGGCCAGCACTTCTTCGCGACCATCGTGAGCGCGCAGTTCGAAGGCAAGCGCCTCATTGCGCGCCATCAGCTCGTGTACGCCGCGCTGGGCGACCGCATGAAGGCGGAAATCCACGCATTGTCGATGAAGACCCTCACGCCGGCGGAGTATCAGGCGCAATGAGGATGACGCAAGAGAGCACCGGCGCCGCCGGCAATGGCGAGGCGGCCGCCGGCGAGCGTGTGGCCGCGGACCACCTGGAGATCGAAGGTGGCGAGCGGCTGGCGGGAGAGATTACCGTCTCGGGCGCGAAGAACGCGGCCCTGCCCATTCTCTGTGCGAGCCTGCTGACGGCCGAGCCGCTCGTGCTCGGCAACGTGCCGGATCTGCACGACGTGCGCACCATGCTCACGTTGCTCGCGCGCATGGGCGTGAAGGTCGAGCGCAAGGGCGAATCGGTGACGCTCGACGCGTCGTGCATCGCGGCGCCCGCCGCGCCGTACGAGCTGGTCAAGACCATGCGGGCATCGATTCTCGTGCTCGGCCCGCTGCTGGCGCGCTGCGGCGAGGCGCGCGTGTCGCTGCCCGGCGGATGCGCCATCGGGGCGCGGCCTGTCGATCAGCACATCAAGGGCCTGCAGAAGATGGGCGCCGAGATCACCCTCGCGCACGGCGATATCGTGGCTCGCGCCACGCGACTGCGCGGCGAGACGCTGGTGACGGACATGATCACCGTGACGGGCACCGAGAACCTGCTCATGGCGGCCGTGCTCGCCGACGGCGTGACCGTGCTGGCCAACGCCGCACGTGAGCCGGAGGTGACCGATCTGGCGAACCTGCTGGTGAAGATGGGGGCGAAGATCGAGGGCATCGGCTCGGAACGACTGGTCGTGACCGGGGTGGCGCGCCTGCATGGGGCCACGCACGACGTGGTGCCCGACCGAATCGAAGCCGGCACGTTCCTGTGCGCGGCCGTGGCCACGCGCGGCGACCTCACGCTGCGCCGCGTGGTGCCGGGCACGCTCGACGCCGTGATCGAAAAGCTGCGTGAAACCGGCGCCGACGTGAGCGCCGGTGCGGATTGGCTGCGTGTGACGATGGATCGGCGCGCGCGGGCGGTGAGTTTCCGCACGTCCGAATACCCCGCCTTCCCGACCGACATGCAGGCCCAGTTCATGGCGCTGAACTGCATCGCCGAAGGTGCGTCGCAGGTCGTCGAAACGATCTTCGAGAACCGCTTCATGCATGTGCAGGAGTTGATGCGCCTGGGCGCGAATATCGGCATCGACGGCAACACCGCGCGCATTTCGGGCGTGGAGCGCCTGTCGGGTGCGCACGTGATGGCGACCGATCTGCGCGCGTCCGCCAGTCTGATCGTCGCGGGGCTGGCGGCCGAGGGCCGCACGCTCGTCGACCGTATTCATCACCTCGATCGCGGCTATCATCGTATCGAGGCCAAGTTGTGCGCCGTGGGCGCGCGAATCCGGCGTGTCGAAGCACGCCAGGGAGAAATTGCATGAGTTCCGCCAAGCCGGCCCAGCCGCTCGCTCAACCGCTGACGCTGGCCCTCTCGAAAGGGCGTATCTTTACGGAAACGCTGCCGTTGCTCGCCGCTGCCGGTATCGAAGTCACGGAAGACCCGGAGACCTCGCGCAAGCTGATTCTGCCGACCACGGACCCGAACCTGCGCGTGATCATCGTGCGCGCGACCGACGTGCCGACCTATGTGCAATACGGGGCCGCCGACTTCGGCGTGGCCGGCAAGGATGTGCTCATCGAGCACGGCGGCGGTGGACTGTATCAGCCGATCGATTTGAACATTGCCCGCTGCCGCATGTCTGTGGCTGTACCGAAGGGCTTCGATTACGCGAATGCGGTCCGTCAGGGTGCGCGCCTGCGGGTGGCGACCAAGTACGTGCAGACCGCGCGCGAGCACTTCGCGGCCAAGGGCGTGCACGTCGACCTGATCAAGCTGTATGGTTCGATGGAGCTGGGTCCGCTCGTGGGCCTGGCCGACGCGATTGTCGATCTGGTGAGTACCGGCGGCACGCTTCGGGCCAACAATCTGGTGGAAGTGGAGGAGATCATGGATATCTCGTCCCGCCTCGTGATCAACCAGGCTGCGCTCAAGCTCAAGCGCGAGTCGTTGCAGCCCATTCTGGACGCCTTCGAGCAGGCGTCCCGGCAAACAGCATGAAACTCGAAATCCGCAAACTCGACTCCGGTGCCGAAGGCTTCGCGACCCAGCTTCGCGACGTGCTGGCATTCGAAGCGAGTGAAGACGCCGCCATCGACCGTGCGGCCGCCGAGATCCTCGCCGACGTGAAGACGCGCGGCGATGAGGCCGTCATCGAGTACACGAACCGCTTCGATCGTCTGAACGCGCCGAACATGGCCGCGCTGGAGCTGTCGGCCGACGTGCTGGCTGAAGCGCTCGAAAGTCTCGAGCCGAAGCGCCGCGCCGCGCTGGAGGCTGCCGCCGCGCGCGTGCGCGCCTATCACGAGAAGCAGCGCATCGAGTGCGGCACCCATAGCTGGCAGTACACCGAGTCGGACGGCACGGTGCTGGGCCAGAAGGTCACACCGCTCGATCGCGTGGGCATTTACGTGCCGGGCGGCAAGGCCGCGTACCCGTCGTCGGTGTTGATGAACGCCATTCCGGCACGCGTGGCCGGTGTGAAGGACATCATCATGGTGGTGCCCACGCCGGACGGCGTGCAGAACCCCCTGGTGCTCGCCGCCGCGCACATCGCCGGCGTGGATCGCGTGTTCACCATCGGCGGCGCGCAGGCCGTCGGCGCGTTGGCGTACGGCACCGAGACCGTGCCGGCCGTCGACAAGATCGTGGGTCCGGGCAACGCCTTCGTGGCGGCGGCCAAGCGCCGCGTGTTCGGCACCGTCGGCATCGACATGATCGCCGGCCCGTCGGAGATTCTCGTGATTTGCGACGGATCGACCGACCCCGACTGGGTGGCGATGGACCTGTTCTCGCAAGCCGAGCATGACGAGCTTGCCCAGTCGATCCTGCTGTGCCCGGACGCCGAGTACATCGCGCGCGTGCACGCGTCGCTGGAGCGCCAGATCGACGACATGCCGCGCCGCGACGTGATCGCCGCCTCGCTGCAGGGGCGCGGCGCGCTGGTCAAGGTGCGCGATATGGCCGAAGCGTGCGAGATCGCCAACGTGATCGCCCCCGAGCACCTCGAAATCTCGGCCGAGACGCCGCAACAGTGGAGCGACAGGATCCGCCACGCCGGTGCGATCTTCCTCGGCAAGTTCACGAGCGAAAGCCTGGGCGACTATTGCGCCGGGCCGAACCACGTGCTGCCGACGTCGCGCACCGCACGTTTCTCCTCGCCGCTTGGCGTGTACGACTTCATCAAGCGTTCGAGCCTGATCGAAGTGAGCGAGGGCGGCGCCCGCATGCTGGGCGAGATCGCCGCCGAGCTGGCGTACGGCGAAGGCCTGCAAGCGCACGCGCGCAGCGCCGAGTACCGTCTGCATCACGAGTCCTGACATGCGCGACGACGCCCTGCGGTCCGCGCCTGGTCCCACGACGCCGGCGACCGCCTGGCGTCGGATCCGCGCAATCGCGGCCTGCGATGCCCCCTGGCTTTCGCTGTCGGCCCGCCTCACGCGGGCCGCGCTGCGAGCCGTCTCCGTGGCGACGCTCGGCATGATCGCGGGCACGGCCGCGCAAGCGGCGGGAACCGATTGCCAGCACGCTACGTTCGAGGGCGCCTCGGTCGAGCGCATGACGGTCTGTGTGCGTCGGCAGGCGTTCGACAACGATGTCTATGTACTGCGTCTGGACGGCAAGCCGGCGTTGCGCGGCACCGACGAGGAAGTGGGGCATGGCGTGTTCGGACGCGTGGGCAACCGGCTGGTGGCCATGCGTTGCGAGGCCGAGGCCTCGCCCGCCCGGGTGAGCCCGGGCGTCGCGCAGGCGCTCTCGTGGCAAACCGGGGTGCGTGTGCAGCGCATTACCGCGGCGCTCGGCAGCGTGGAAACCGGCCGCCGATGCACCGTCAAGATCGACGGCGCGGACGCCGGTCTGCTCACGTTCGCCTTCAACTGATTCGACTCGCCCGATCCTTCCTTTCGCCATGTCCGTCGACCAAGTGATTCGCCCCGACGTGCTCGCCATGAGCACCTACCCCGTGCCCGACGCCACCGGGTTCCTCAAGCTCGATGCGATGGAGAATCCGTACGGCTTGCCGCAGGCATTGCGCACCGAACTGGGGCGGCGCCTGGCCGACGTGGCGCTCAATCGCTATCCGGCGCCGCGCCCGCAGGCGCTGCTGGAGAAGCTTTCGCGCGCGATGGAGGTGCCGGCCGGGATGAAATTGCTGCTGGGCAACGGCTCCGACGAGATCATCAACATGATCGCGATGGCCACGGCCCGTCCGGGGGCCGCCGTGATCGCGCCGATGCCGGGCTTCGTCATGTACGAGATGTCGTCGCGCTTCGCGGGCATCGAGTTCGTGGGTGTGCCGTTGCGCCCCGACTTTTCGCTCGACATGCCGGCGATGCTCAACGCCATCGCGGCGCATCCGGGCGCGGTGGTGTATCTGGCCTATCCGAACAATCCGACCGGCAACCTGTTCGCCGACGACGACATCGAGACCCTGGTGCGCGCGGCCGACCGTGGGCTGGTGGTGATCGACGAGGCCTATCAGCCGTTCGCGGGCAAGACCTGGATGCCGCGCCTGCCCGAATTCCCCAACCTGCTGGTCATGCGCACCGTCTCGAAGCTGGGCCTGGCCGGGATCCGGCTCGGCTACGTGGCAGGCGGAGCGCACTGGCTGGACCAGCTCGACAAGGTGAGGCCGCCTTACAACGTGAACGTGCTGACGCAGGCGTGTGCCGAATTCATGCTCGATCACCTCGACGTGCTCGACGCGCAGGCGGCCGAATTGCGCGCGCAGCGCGAGCGGCTGGCGGCCGCGGTGGCGGCGCTGCCCGGGGTGCACGTGTTCCCGAGCGACGCCAATTTCCTGCTGGTACGCGTGCCGGACGCCGACAAAACCCACGCCGGACTGCTGGCACACAAGGTATTGATCAAAAACGTGGGTAAAATGCACGTATTGCTGGCCAATTGCCTGAGATTGACGGTCGGCACCCCCACGGAGAATACGGCCATGGTGCAAGCCCTGGCCGCATCGCTCTAATAAAGCCATACGACGAGAACTCACCATCATGCGCATTGCGGAAGTCGTTCGCGATACCAGCGAAACGCAAATACGCGTCAAGATCGATCTGGACGGCACCGGCCGCAAGACGCTCGATACCGGCGTGCCGTTCCTGGACCACATGCTCGACCAGATCGCGCGCCACGGCCTCATCGACATGGAAGTCGAGGCCAAGGGCGACACGTTCATCGACGATCACCATACGGTGGAAGACGTCGGCATCACGCTGGGCATGGCCGTCGCCAAGGCCATTGGCGACAAGAAGGGCATCGTGCGCTATGGCCACAGCTACGTGCCGCTCGACGAGGCGCTCTCGCGTGTGGTGATCGACTTCTCGGGCCGTCCCGGCCTCGAATTCCACGTGCCGTTCACGCGCGCTCGCGTGGGCAACTTCGACGTCGACCTGACCATTGAATTCTTCCGCGGTTTCGTGAACCACGCCGGCGTGACGCTGCATATCGACAATCTGCGCGGTATCAACGCCCACCACCAGTGCGAAACGGTGTTCAAGGCGTTCGGTCGTGCCCTGCGCATGGCGGTCGAGATCGACCCGCGTGCGGCGGGTGTCGTGCCGTCGACCAAGGGAAGCCTGTAGACGTGAGACTCGCCGGCTGGCGCACAGCGCCGGCCGGATAGCCCGCCGGCCCGTGCCGGCGCCCCTGCGACGCTTCACCGCCCGGCCGGAAGCCGGCGCCGTGTGCCCCCCATGACGCTCGACGCCTTCAAGTTCTTCATTTCGCTGCTGGCCCTGATCAACCCGCTCGGGGCGATCCCGCTGTTCATCAGCCTGACGTCGTCGCAGACGCGCGAAGAGAAGCGTCATACGATCAGGATTGCGGCGATCGCCGTGGCGTTGGTCGTGGCGGGCTCGGGGCTGTTCGGCGAGGCGATCATCCGCTTTTTCGGCATTTCGATCGCGTCGCTCGAAGTCGGCGGCGGGATCATCATGCTGCTCATGGCGGTCAACATGATCAACGCGCAGACGGGGAACACGCGGGCCACGCCGGAAGAACGCCATGAAGCCGAGGAGCGGCCGAACATCGCCGTGGTACCGCTGGCGATCCCGCTGCTCACCGGTCCGGGCACGATCAGTACCGTGATCATCTACTCGGGCCGCGCACACGGGTGGGCCCAGGTGCTGGCGCTGGTGGCGATCGGCGTGGGTGTCGGCGCGGTTTGCTGGGTGGCGCTGCGCAGCGCCTCGCGTATCGAAGGCTGGCTCGGACGCACGGGCATCAACATCGGCACGCGTTTGATGGGGTTGATCCTCTCGGCGCTGGCCGTTGAATTCATTATGGATGGTTTGAAAATACTGCTGCCGGGTTTGAGATGAATAAGATTGCGATTGTCGACTACGGAATGGGCAACCTGCGCTCGGTCTATCAGGCACTGCGTGCGGCGGCACCCGAGGCCGACGTGAGCATCAGCAGCGACGCCGCCGAGATTCGGGCCGCCGACCGCGTGGTGCTGCCGGGGCAGGGCGCCATGCGCGACTGCATGGGCTGCCTGAACGAATCGGGGCTGCGCGAAGCGGTCGTCGAGGCTGCCGCGAGCAAGCCGATGTTCGGCGTGTGCGTGGGCGAGCAGATGCTCTTCGACATCTCGGACGAGGGCAACACGCCCGCGCTCGGCCTGTTGCCGGGCCGCGTGGTGCGCTTCGAGCTCGAGGGGCAGCTTCAGGACGACGGCTCGCGCTTCAAGATCCCGCAAATGGGCTGGAACCGCGTGCGTCAAACGCGCAGCCACCCGATCTGGGCGGACGTGCCCGACAACAGCTATTTCTACTTCGTGCACAGCTATTACGCCGTGCCCGCGAAGCCCGAACTGACGGTCGGCGAGACGGTCTATGGGGTGCCCTTTACCTGTGCGGTGGCCCAAGATAATATCTTCGCCACCCAGTTCCACCCGGAAAAGAGCGCCCAGGCCGGCCTGGCCCTGTATCGAAACTTTGCCCAGTGGAAGCCCTGATCGCGACGCGGGCGGCGCAATTGCGCTTCCTTGCCTTTCAGGGCGTGTCCTCTGTCACCGCTTATACTGTGTGTCATGTTGATGAATCCGAAGCCGATGTGCCGATGTCCGGCAAGGCGGGCGTCGGATTCGCGTTGTGCGCGTAAATCGCGAATTTCTTTTACTTCCCACTAGCGACGTTTCACGATTGCCTATGCTGCTCATCCCGGCCATCGACCTTAAAGACGGTCAATGTGTTCGCCTCAAACAAGGCGACATGGATCAAGCCACCGTATTCTCGGAGGACCCCGCTGCCATGGCCCGGCATTGGGTCGAGCAAGGCGCGCGGCGTCTGCACCTGGTGGACCTGAACGGCGCATTCGCTGGCAAGCCGCGCAACGAGGCGGCCATTCGCGCCATCATCCAGGAAGTGGGCGAAGACATCCCCGTGCAACTGGGCGGCGGCATTCGCGATCTCGGCACCATCGAGCGCTACCTCGACGACGGCTTGTCGTACGTCATCATCGGCACCGCCGCGGTGAAGAACCCCGGTTTCCTGCGCGATGCCTGCAGTGCGTTCGGCGGCCACATCATCGTGGGCCTCGACGCCAAGGACGGCAAGGTCGCCACCGACGGCTGGAGCAAGCTCACGGGCCACGAAGTGGTGGACCTGGCGCGCAAGTTCGAGGATTACGGCGTGGAGTCGATCATCTACACGGATATCGGTCGCGACGGCATGCTGCAGGGCATCAACATCGAAGCGACCGTGCGTCTCGCGCAGGCCGTGACGGTGCCGGTGATCGCCAGCGGCGGCCTGTCGAACCTGAACGACATCGACGCGCTGTGCAAGGTCCAGGACGAAGGCGTCGAAGGCGTCATCTGCGGCCGTGCGATTTACTCGGGCGATCTGAATTTCTCCTCGGCGCAAAAGCGCGCCGACGAGCTTACCGAAGGAGCGGCATAAGCGAGCCCGCGGCTGCGGCCGCCTCGCGTGCCAACATCATGGCTCTCCCCAAACGCATCATCCCGTGCCTGGACGTGACAGCCGGCCGCGTGGTCAAGGGCGTCAATTTCGTCGAACTCCGCGATGCGGGCGACCCCGTCGAAATCGCCCGTCGCTACGACGAGCAGGGCGCCGACGAACTCACGTTCCTCGACATCACGGCAACCTCCGACGGACGCGATCTCATCCTGCCGATCATCGAGGCGGTGGCCGCACAGGTCTTCATTCCGCTGACCGTGGGTGGTGGCGTGCGCGAGGTGGCCGACGTGCGCCGCCTGCTCAACGCCGGCGCCGACAAGATCAGCATGAATTCGTCGGCCGTGGCCAACCCGCAACTGGTTGCCGACGCCGCCGACAAGTACGGCTCGCAGTGCATCGTCGTGGCGATCGACGCCAAGCGTGTCTCGGCCGACGGCGAACCGCCGCGCTGGGAGGTCTTCACGCACGGCGGGCGCAAGGGCACCGGGTTGGATGCGGTGGCCTGGGCCAAGCGGGTCGAGGCGCTCGGCGCCGGTGAAATCCTGCTGACCAGCATGGATCGCGACGGCACGAAGAGCGGCTTCGACCTGGCGCTCACGCGCGCGGTCTCCGACGCCGTCAACATCCCCGTGATCGCCTCGGGTGGCGTGGGGTCGCTGGCCGACCTGGCCAACGGCGTGACCGAAGGCCATGCAGATGCCGTGCTCGCCGCCAGCATCTTCCACTACGGCGAGCACACCGTGGGCGAAGCCAAGCGCTTCATGGCCGACAAGGGCATCTCGGTGCGGCTCTGAACGGGAATCGACGGATCATGACGCAAGACTGGCTGGACAAGGTAAGTTGGGACGCGCAGGGTCTCGTGCCCGCGATCGCGCAGGAGGTCGGCAGCAACGACGTGCTGATGTTCGCCTGGATGAACCGCGAGGCGCTCGCGCGCACGGTCGAGACCGGCGAGGCCGTCTACTACTCGCGCTCGCGCAAACGCCTGTGGCACAAGGGCGAGGAGTCGGGGCACGTGCAGAAGGTGCACGAGATCCGTCTGGATTGCGACGAGGATGTCGTGCTGCTCAAGGTCGAGCAGATCGACGGCATCGCCTGCCATACCGGCCGCCATTCCTGCTTCTTCCAGAAGTTCGAGGGCGGCGTCGACGACGGCCGCTGGGCCACGGTCGAGCCGGTGCTCAAAGACCCGCACAAGATCTACAAGTGACTGCCATGAACGATACGCTCGAGCGTGTTGCCGAAGTCATCGCCTCGCGTAAAGGGGGCGATCCCGACAAATCGTACGTTGCCCGCCTGTTCCACAAGGGCGACGACGCCATCTGCAAGAAGATCGGCGAGGAAGCGACCGAAGTCGTGCTCGCGGCCAAGGACATCCGTATTGGCGGCGCCGACAACCTGCGTCAGAAGCTCGTCAACGAGACGGCCGACCTGTGGTTCCATTGCATGGTGCTGCTGGCCCATCACGATCTGAGCCCGCAGGAAGTGCTCGCCGAACTGGCGCGCCGCGAAGGTCTGTCGGGTCTCGTCGAGAAGGCGCAGCGCGGCACGCGCGGCGAACACGCCGACTGATCGACGCCCGGCCGCCGCACCGGTCTGTCACGGGCCGGCAAGGGAACGCGCCGCAAAGGCTCACGCGAGGAGACGCCTCATGAACGATTCGCAATACCCGGGTTCGACCGGCTCGCCCGGCAGCACGGACCATCCTTACGTGGTGAATACCGCGCCGATCCAGAGCGCCCCGAGCGCCGAGCAGGAACGCGCGCTGCGCAAGCTCACGCACGTGCTCTACGCGCTCTACGCGCTGTTCTGGCTTACCGGCGGCGTGACCGCCATCGTGGCGATCATCATCAATTACATCAAGCGAGACGACGCGGCCGGCACGCTCTACGCGTCGCACTTCACCTGGCAGATCCGCACCTTCTGGTGGTCGGTGGTGTGGGGTGTGCTCGGCGTGGCGCTGGCCGTGGTGATGGTCGGTTTCGCGATTCTCTGGGTGCTTGGCATCTGGACGCTGTACCGAATCGTCAAGGGCTGGCTCTATCTGAACGACAACAAGCCGATGTACGCCGCGCGACCCTGAGTGTCGGCGGCCACGCTTCGATCCATTCGAGAATGCGAGAGGAAGACACACGCATGACGCACGATAACTGTATCTTCTGCAAAATCGTTGCCGGGCAGATCCCGAGCACGCAGGTGTACACCGACGACGACGTCGTGGTGTTCAAGGACATCAACCCGGCGGCCGACCTGCACCTGCTGATGGTGCCGCGCAAGCACATCGCCACGCTGCAGGACTGTCAGCCCGAAGACCAGGCGCTGGTGGGCAAGATGATGCTGCTTGCACCGAAACTGGCGGCGGAGCACGGCTACCGCTTCGATGGCGATGCGTCGAACGTCGACAGCAATGGGTTTCGCGTGGTGACGAACGTCGGGCCGGGAGGCGGGCAGGAGGTTTATCATCTTCACATGCATATTCTGGCCGGGCCGAGGCCGTGGAAGCGCATGTGAGCGACGGGGGCCTGGACGGCTTCGGGCGGAAGCGGCCGATATGAACGGCAATTCGCCGCGCGATGCCACCCGTACGTGCAGGGATGCCGCATTGGGCAATGTTTCAACAAACATTTATTTCTACCCGGTGTCCGGCCCGGTTACGATGCAGGACGTGACGCGCGATGTGCCACAATGGGGCACGTGGCTGCGGGCACGGGGGCAAACACAGGGCACCTGCCCGACGGCCGGGCGGCCGTCAGGCAACGCGGCTCGACAAGACCCCGTCGCGAGGCGGCAGGGGTAGGGAAACGCAAGGAGAGTGGTCATGGGTTCGTTGAGTATTTGGCACTGGCTGATCGTGCTGGTGATCGTGATGATGGTGTTCGGTACCAAGAAGCTGCGTAACATCGGCAGCGATCTGGGCGGTGCGGTCAAGGGCTTCAAGGACGGCATGAAAGAGGGCGAAGGCAATGCCCCGGCCAAGGAAGACCCGGCGGCTGCCAAGGAACTGCGCGATTCGACCACCATCGACGTGCAGGCCAAGGACGCGAGCAATCACAAGCAAGGCTAAGCCGGCGTCGACATGATCGATCTCGGCCTTTCCAAACTGATGCTGATCGGCGTGGTTGCGCTGGTCGTGATCGGTCCGGAGCGCTTGCCGAAGGTGGCCCGCACCGCGGGCGCCCTTTTTGGCCGCGCGCAGCGCTATATCAACGATGTGAAGGCGGAGGTGAGCCGCGAGATGGAGCTCGATGAGCTGCGCAACATGCGCACGCAATTCGAAGACGCGGCCCGCAGCGCTCAGAACACGATTCAGAAGCAGTTGCATGAGCAGGAGGCGTCGCTCAACGACGCCTGGGCAAGTGCTACCGGGACTTCGACGGGCGAGACGGCCGGCGGCACTACGGACGCGGCGACCGGGTACTCGGACAGCTATCTCGGTGAGCCGGTGGTGACGTCGGGTGTGCGCGGGTCGACAAAGCGTCGCAACTGGCGCGTGCGCCGGGCTGCCACGCCGATGTGGTTCAAGCAGGCCAGCGCCACGCGTACGCGGGTTCAGTCGGGGGCGGCGCGCGTGGCGCGTCATACACCGGCCAAACTGCGCCGACCCGTCAAGTTCTTCTGAGGCGCGGGCGCCACGAACTTCCTGTCATCTGGCACTGTGCCGGCTTCATTCCTGGATAAGTCGACGTGAGCGACGACAAGCAAATCCCCGAAGGGGGTACCGAAGAGACCTTCATCTCGCATCTGATCGAGCTGCGCAATCGCATCATTCGCGCGGGCGTTGCCGTGATCGTGGTGTTCCTGTCCCTGGTCTACTGGGCGCCGGACATCTTCCGCCTGTTCGCCCGTCCGTTGATGCAATCGCTGCCGGCCGGCGGCAAGATGATCGTGACCGACATCACCGGCTCCTTCTTCGTGCCGATGAAGGTCACGATGATGGTCGCATTCGTCATCGCGCTGCCCGTGGTGCTGTACCAGATCTGGGCCTTCGTGGCGCCGGGGCTGTACCAGCACGAGAAGAAGCTGGTGATGCCGCTGGTGGTGAGCAGTTACCTGCTCTTCCTGCTCGGCATGGCGTTCGCCTACTTCCTGGTGTTCCCGACCGTGTTCCATTTCATGGCGCACTACAACGCGCCGCTGGGCGCGGAGATGAACACCGATATCGACAATTACCTGAGTTTTGTGCTCACGATGTTCCTGTGCTTCGGGGTAACGTTCGAAGTGCCGGTCGTGGTGGTGGTGCTCGCGCGCATGGGCGTGGTGAGTATCGACAAGCTCAAGCAGATTCGTCCGTATGTGGTGGTGGGCGCGTTTGTGCTGGCGGCCGTGGTGACGCCGCCGGATATCCTCTCTCAACTGATGCTGGCCGTGCCGCTTTGCATTCTTTACGAGCTCGGTTTAGTGGCGGCGCGCCTGTTCGTCAAACAAGGCCAGCAGACCGAAGAGAGCAGCGAGGGCAACGGGCAGGCAACGCCATAAGCGAGGCGTTGAACGGTCGAGACGCCGGGGCGAGGCAAGTTTTGTCACCGGGCGCGTCGGACGCAAGAAAAGCACGGGTTTCGTCCCGTGCTTTTTTATTGCCCGTCGGTGGCCCGGCGCATGCGGCCGGGCAATCCGCCGGCACGCAGCGCTGACGGCATTGTCGAGGCATGTGCACGCGGTGGGGGCGTCGGCTGGTGCGCAAACGAAAACGGCCGCGCCGAAGCGCAGCCGTTTGTCCAGTCTTGCGGTCGACGCCGCGGCGCAACCTCAATCGCTGCTGTTGTCGCCGGTGCCGTCGTCTTCTTCCGGCGTCGGCCGCTTGGGCGGCGGCGGGCGCTTGCCGATGACCACACTCAGGTCCAGTTCCTTCTTCTTGCGGGTAACGTGAATCCTGGCCTGCGCGCCCGGCTTGATCTGTGCGATGACGTTGAGCAGTTCGGTGGTGTCGCGAATCGACTCGTCGTTCACCTTGGTCAGGATATCGCCCGGTTGCACGCCAGCCTTGTCGGCCGGCCCGCCTTGCACCACGCCTGCGATGATGACCCCCGAGTCCTGCTGCAAGCCGAACGACTCGGCAATGTCGGACGTGATGTCCTGAGGCTCGACGCCCACCCAGCCGCGCGTGACCGTGCCGGTCGTGATGATGCTCTCGAGCACCGAGCGGGCCGTCGACACCGGAATCGCGAAGCCGATCCCCATGTTCCCGCCGCTGCGCGAATAGATCGCGGTATTGATGCCCAGCAGATTGCCGTTCACGTCGACCAGCGCGCCGCCCGAGTTGCCCGGGTTGATGGCGGCGTCCGTCTGGATGAAGTTTTCGAACGTGCTGATATCGAGGTGGTTCCGGCCCAGGGCGCTGATGATACCCATCGTCACCGTCTGGCCCACGCCGAACGGATTGCCGATGGCGAGCACCACGTCGCCCACGCGCACCTGGTCCATGCGACCGAGCGTGATGGCCGGCAGGTTGTCGAGCGTGATCTTGAGCACGGCCAGATCGGTTTCGGGGTCGCTGCCGACCAGCTTGGCGCGGGCCTTGCGGCCATCCGCGAGGGCGACCTCGATCTCGTCGGCGCCGTCCACCACGTGATGATTCGTGAGAATATAGCCTTCGCTGCTCACGATCACGCCCGAGCCGAGGCTCGAGACCGGGTCTTGCCGCACCGTGCCGCCGCCGTCGCCGAAGAAGTAGCGGAACAGCGGGTCATCGAGACGCGGATCGCGGTTCTGCTTTTGTTCCTTGCTGGAAAAGATGCTGACGACCGCGGGCATGGCCTTTTGCGCGCCGTCGGCGTACGAGCCTGCGGAAGGCTTCTCGGACAGGCTTGGCCCGACTTCCTGCAAGGCGATGATCGGATTGGCCAGTTGCTTGCCGAACGAACCCTGGCGTTGCAGCCACTGCGGCTTGAGTGTGGCGATGATGAAGAGCAACGCAAGCAGCACGGTGACCGCTTGCGCGAACAGTAGCCAGAAGCGTCTGAGCATGAAAGAGCGAGACCTTATATGAATCGTGTTGAACTCGAATTGTATCTGAACGATACCCTGCAAATCGCGCAATTTCGCGATTACTGCCCGAACGGCCTACAGGTCGAGGGGCGCAGCGATATTCGCAGAATCGCCAGCGGCGTGACCGCCAGCCTGGCGTTCCTCGAGGCGGCCCGGGATTGGGGGGCGGATGCCGTTCTTGTCCATCACGGCTATTTCTGGAAGAACGAAGATGCCCGCATTACCGGGATGAAGCGCAGGCGTCTCGGGGTGTTGATCGGCAACGACATCAATCTGTTTGCCTTTCATCTGCCCCTCGACGCGCACCCGGAGCTCGGCAATAACGCCCAGCTCGGCAAGTTGCTCGGTTTCGCCGACGATGGCGGCCGTTTCGGCCCGGATCAGCTCGGATGGCTTGGCGCGCCGTCGCAACCGACCACGCTTGCGGCACTGGCCGCCCACGTCGAGGCGAAACTGGGGCGCGTACCGCTGATGCTCGGAGCGCCGAACCGCGAAGTGCGCCGTGTGGCGTGGTGCACCGGCGGGGCGCAAGGCTTTTTCGAGGCGGCCATCGCGGCCGGCGCCGACGTCTACATCAGCGGCGAGGTGTCCGAGCCGACCCAGCATCTCGCGCTCGAGAGCGGGGTGGGGTACCTCGCGGCGGGCCATCACGCCACCGAACGCGGCGGCGCGAGGGCGCTGGGCGAGCATCTCGCCAGCCGGTTCGGGCTCGAGCACAGGTTCTTCGACATGCCGAACCCGGCCTGAGCGGCGCCCGGCCGGCCCGACGACGTCCGGCGCGGTGCGCGCCTTAGCCGTTCTGCTTCTTGAGGCTGTCGCGGATTTCGCGCAGCAGGACGATGTCTTCCGGCGTGGGCGCCGGTGCGGCCGGGGCTTCCGGAGCGGGGCGCTTGAGTCGGTTGATTTGCTTGACCATCAGGAAAATGATGAAAGCGAGAATCAGGAAGTTGAGGGCGACGGTAATGAAATTACCGTATCCGAACACGGCCACGCCGGCCTTGGTGAGGTCGGCATAGGACGTTGGGTTGCCCTTGAAGTCGGGGGGAATCGCGCCGAGCAGAATGAACTTGCTCGAGAAGTCCAGGCCACCGAAGATGGCGCCGACCAACGGCATGATGAGGTCCTTGACGACCGAATCGACGATCTTGCCGAAGGCGCCGCCGATGATCACACCGACGGCCAGATCGATCACGTTGCCCTTGACGGCAAATTCCTTGAATTCCGACATGAAGCTCATGCCATTCCTCCGCTGTTGTGATGAGTGGCCGGTGGATGTCGTTTCGCCGGCACTCACGAATTGGCATTGATTGACCGGTGAAGTCCCGCGGGCTGTCAGGCGGCGGCCGGTTCGCGTCGGTCATTGTCACGCGATTGCCTCAGGCCCGCAGGCCCGATGTTATCAGGGCGCGACAATGAAAATGTTACTAATTGCGTGCGCACATCGGCGAAAGCGGCGATCATAGCGGTTCTCGTGCAGCATCCCAGAAGCGAAACCCCGGGTGTGCATCAGCCGCCCGCAGGGTACGTTAATCCTTTGAAAATACGCGAAAACCACTAGGAGACTGGGGCGTTTTGCCGTTGTTTCAGGCATTTACGCTCGCGTATGATTTAAGGTTGACGGAAATACCAAATCAACCGTGTGGGGCTTGTGATGAGTGACAATCAAGAAAAGGCCGTCGACAGTAGCCGCCGGAATCTGCTGATTGCAACGTCCGTAGCTGGAGGCGTGGGCGGCGTTGCAACGTTAGTTCCTTTCGTCAGTTCCCTTCAACCCTCGGAGCGCGCCAAGGCTGGCGGAGCGCCCGTCGAGGCCGATATCAGCGGCCTCCAGCCAGGCCAGATGATGACGGTGTCCTGGCGTGGTCTGCCGGTGTGGATTGTCAATCGCACCCCGGAGCAAATGGCTTCGCTGTCCAAAGTGACTGCGGAACTGGCCGATCCGGACTCCAAGCAAACGTTTTCCTTCCCGATGCCCGATTACTGCAAGAATGCGTTCCGGGCGCGCGAATCGCGCAAGGAAATGCTCGTCGTGGTCGGCGTTTGCACCCATCTCGGTTGCATCCCTTCCGGGCCGTTCGGGCCCGACACCAATGCTGCGCTGGGCCATGACCCCGGTTTCCTTTGTCCGTGCCACGGCTCGACCTACGACATGTCGGGTCGCGTGTTCAAGAACAAGCCGGCGCCAAAGAATCTCGACGTTCCTCGTTTCATGTTCGTGAACGACACCAAGATCGTGATCGGTAAAGACGAAAAAGGAGAAGCGTAATCATGGCCGCCGACAAACAGGTCGACACGACGGGCTTGCTGGGCTGGATCGATCGCCGGTTCCCGCTTACGCAGCTCTGGAGAGAGCACGCCTCCGAGTATTACGCACCCAAGAATTTCAATTTCTGGTACTTCTTCGGATCGCTGGCCATGCTGGTGCTGGTGATCCAGATTCTCACCGGCATTTTCCTGGTGATGAACTACAAGCCCGACGCCAACCTCGCGTTCGCTTCGGTCGAGTACATCATGCGCGAGGTGCCTTGGGGCTGGCTCATCCGTTACATGCACTCGACGGGCGCCTCGATGTTCTTCGTCGTGGTGTACCTGCACATGTTCCGGGGGTTGCTGTACGGTTCGTACCGCAAGCCGCGCGAGCTGGTGTGGGTGTTCGGCTGCCTGATCTTCCTGTGCCTGATGGCCGAGGCGTTCATGGGCTATCTGCTGCCGTGGGGGCAGATGTCGTACTGGGGCGCGCAGGTGATCGTGAACCTGTTCTCGGCGATCCCGTTCATCGGTCCGGATCTGTCGCTGTGGATTCGCGGCGACTACGTCGTGTCCGACGCCACGCTCAACCGCTTCTTCGCGTTCCATGTGATCGCGATTCCGTTGGTGCTCATCGGTTTGATCGTGGCGCACATCATTGCGCTGCACGAAGTCGGCTCGAACAATCCTGACGGTGTGGAGATCAAGGACAAGAAGGACGCCAATGGCCGGCCGCTCGACGGCATTCCGTTCCATCCGTACTACACGGTCCACGACATCATGGGCGTGGGCGTGTTCCTGATGGTCTTCTCGGCGATCGTGTTCTTCGCGCCGACGATGGGCGGCTATTTCCTTGAAGCGAACAACTTCATTCCGTCCGATCCGCTCAAGACGCCGCCGCACATTGCGCCGGTGTGGTATTTCACGCCGTTTTATTCGATGCTGCGTGCCACCACGGACGACTTCAAGTACGTGTTGATGGGGCTGGCGGTGCTGGTGACGGCGGTCTGGTGGATCAAGGGCAAGGCGGCGGCGACCACGAAGGTGGCGGCGTCCGGCGGCGTGGTGTTGCTGCTGCTGGCCATGTACCTGACCGAGGCCAAGTTCTGGGGGGTGGTGGTGATGGGGGGCGCGGTGGTCACGCTGTTCTTCCTGCCGTGGCTGGATCACAGTCCGGTCAAGTCGATTCGTTACCGTCCGGGATTCCACAAGGTGCTTTTGGGTATTCTCGTCGTTGTTTTTGCGGTGCTGGGGTATCTGGGGATCCAGGAGCCGACGCCCGTGAAGACCGCCATTTCGCAGGTTGGCGCGCTGTATTACTTCGGATTCTTCTGGCTGATGCCGCTGTGGAGCAAGCGCGGCACCTTCAAGCCGGTGCCGGAGCGCGTGACCTTCGCGGCGCATTGAGCGCAAGCCAACGACGACTAGGGATATCAAGATGAGAAAACTGATGCTTATCCTGGCGCTCCTGAGTGGTTTCGCCGCGCCGGCCATGGCAGAAGAGGGGGCGAAGCTCGACACGGCGCCGAACCGGATCGACGATCTGGCGTCGCTGCAGCGCGGGGCGAAGCTGTTCGTGAACTATTGCCTGAACTGCCATTCGGCGGCGTCGATGCGTTATTCGCGCCTGAAGGATCTGGGGCTGTCCGAGGCGGAGATCAAGAATAATTTGCTGTTCACGACGGACAAGATTGGCGAGACGATGACCGTGGCGATGCGCAAGGCGGATGCCAAGGCGTGGTTCGGCGTGGCCCCGCCGGACTTGTCGGTTGAGGCGCGGGCACGCGGGACGGACTGGCTGTATACCTACTTGCGGACGTTTTACCGTGACGACACGCGTCCGACGGGGTGGAACAACCTGGCGTATCCGAATGTGGGCATGCCCAACCCGTTCTGGCAGATGCAGGGTCAGCGGAGTTTGAAGCATGTGGAGGGGGCGGAGCATGGTCCGGCGCAGTTCGTGCAGATCACGCAGGGGACGATGAAACCGGTGGAATTTGATTCTGCCATGGCGGATTTGGTATCTTATCTGGATTGGATGTCGGAACCGGCGCAGCGAACGCGTCGGCAGTTGGGTGTCTGGGTTCTGTTGTTCCTGGGACTCTTTACGGTACTTGCCTGGCGCCTGAATGCGGCCTATTGGAAGGACGTGAAGTAAAATAACGTCTGTACGACGGGGCCAGGGTTTGGGAAGCGCCGATTTCCCGCCCCGGCCCCGTTGGTTTTTAAGGAAGACGCGCTATGATGGTTTTGTACTCGGGCACGACGTGCCCCTTCTCCCAGCGTTGCCGGCTGGTCCTGTTCGAAAAGGGCATGGATTTTGAAATCCGTGACGTCGATCTGTTCAACAAGCCGGAAGACATTGCGGTGATGAATCCGTACGGTCAGGTGCCGATTCTTGTTGAGCGCGATCTGATTCTGTACGAATCGAACATCATCAATGAGTACATTGACGAGCGCTTCCCGCATCCGCAGTTGATGCCGGCGGATCCGGTGCAGCGTGCCCGTGCGCGATTGTTCCTGTTCAATTTCGAGAAAGAGTTGTTTGTGCATGTGAGTGCACTCGAGAACGAGAAGGGCAAGGCGGCCGAGAAGACGCATGAAAAGGCCCGCGCTTCGATTCGTGATCGTCTGACGCAGCTTGCGCCGATTTTCGTGAAGAACAAGTACATGTTGGGCGAGGAGTTTTCGATGCTCGACGTGGCGATTGCTCCGTTGCTGTGGCGTTTGGATCATTACGGCATTGAGTTGTCGAAGAATGCTGCGCCGTTGATGAAGTATGCCGAGCGGATTTTCAGCCGTCCGGCGTACATTGAAGCGCTGACGCCGTCCGAAAAGGTCATGCGTCGCTGATGCGTTGATATGCCCGCTGGCGAGGCGGCCCGGGAAGGATGTGGGCGGGCTTCGCGGCGGGAAGAGTTGCTTATATGCCGGAAACATCTACCAAGCCTTATCTTTTGCGCGCGCTGTACGAGTGGTGTACCGACAATGGGTACACGCCGTATTTGGCCGTGCATGTCGATGCCAGAACGCGAGTCCCGCGCGAGTTTGTGAAAGATGGCGAGATCGTGCTGAACATCAGCTTCGATGCCACGAGCGGACTGCAGATGGGCAACGACTTGATTGAATTCAGCGCTCGTTTCGGCGGCATTTCACAGAAGGTGGAAGTGCAGGTGTCGAACGTGCTGGCGATATATGCCCGGGAGAATGGACAGGGGATGGCGTTCCCGGTCGACAAGCAGGCAACTGCCGAAGAGGGGATCGAGCTGGAAGCGGTGCCGTCGGTGCAGGAGTCGGTCGACGAGGATCCGGATCCGACGCGTCCTGGCGGGAATGGGGCGACTGGCGGCAACGCCGGACGCGCACATCTGAAGGTGGTGAAGTAATTCGAGACGGCGGGCGCGGGGTGAGGCGATACACTGCACACCAATGCCTGCCGTAGCGAGCGAATTTGCACCGACAGGTAGTCGCAGTGACCGACGAATCGGTTACAATACACGACTTCGCCGGCTTAGCTCATCTGGTAGAGCAGTTGATTTGTAATCATCAGGTGGCGGGTTCGAGTCCTGCAGCCGGCACCAATACTGTCGGGCCTTTGCGGCCGTTTTGAGCAAAGGCCCGACGTTCGCAATCCCCCCCTGACGTTCGCAATTCCTTCATCGGGACGGCTTTACCGGGCGTGCGCCACGCGAATAATGGGCGGTCATCCCCGGCGTTGTGTGGCCTGCAAGACGCTGCGCCTCCTCCAAGCCCGACTCGATCGCCTTTCGCGTCACGCTCCGCGCACGCAAGTCCCGGAACTGAAAATCCGCCTTGTCAATTTTGGCTTTGTCGCGCGCGTTGTCGAACCGCGAGCGCAGTTGGCCGCGCGTAAGCGGGTGCCCTTTCTCATCGCGCAGCAGGTACGGCGAGACGTCGACCTCGCTTCCTCGCCATGCCTGCAACGCATCAACGAGTTTCTTCAGCTCGCCGGTCACTTCGATAACGACAACGTTGCCGGTCTTCGCCTGCGAGAACCGAAGGTATCCGTTCGATATGTCCGTGCGCCGAACGGCGAGCAGATCGCCGGGGCGCTGGCTCGTCAGGTCTGCCAAGTCCATCGCGTTGCGAAGCGGTTGGTCGGCGTGCTTGTAAACGGCGTCGTACAGTTCGTCGGAGACAAGCACGCCCTTGCGGCCGGTCTCTTTACGGCCACGAATACCGGCGCACGGGTTTGCCTGTGTCATGAGACCCCACAAACGGGCCTGATTTAGCGTCAACGACAACACCGCCTTGGTGCGGTTGGCGGTGACGACGCCGCGCTTCTCTGCCGTTACCTGCCAGATTTGGGCAACGTCCGCAGGGCGGATGTCGTCAAGAGCGCGCTCGCCTAGTGTGCCTTGCAGGCGGGTGAGTATGATGTCGTAGAGGCGTCGCGTGGACAGCGCCTTGGCAGGCAACTCCTTCTTGCGATATTCGGTGACCAGTGCGGCAAACGTCGGCCGCACGTCGACGGCCGCGGAAGTGCGCAGCCCTTCGATCTCCGCCCACTTGACCAGTGCAGCTTGTCGGTCGTTGCCGAGCGGCTCCAAGATGCGCTTCCCGTCCGCCCAGCCGTGGTCGTAGTAATAGCGCACCGTCCCGTTGTCATTCACGCGGGTCCGGAAATTTGGAATCGCACCGGGGTTGTTTGGCTTTCGTCCCATTTACGCGGCATTGAGGTTTAAAGGGGGCGGGCTAGGGCGAGCGTCCGGCGAGATCTGGCCGCTGGCGATCCCCAAGCGCTTGTCATGATACGCCCGAGCAATAAGCACCCTGCCGCGCGAGTCGATCTCATGCGGCCATCGGTTGGCGGATAACCACCGAACTTGCCGCTGGCGAATCGGGGTTCCAGTCAACTCGCGCACTTCCGTGCGGGAGAGGTAGAGGCTCACGATGCCTCCTTTGCGAACACCCAGCACTTGATAGTCGTGGGGGCAGTAGGACTGCCATCACGAGCGTAGATCGCACTCTTGACGGTGGTGTATTCGATGAAGCGACGACGCTTGCTGGTCCGCAGTACCTGCTTGAGATCGCGCAACAACGGAATCTGCTGGCGCCGATCGGCGGCGACTTGCACGAAGTGGTTGAGGTTCACGGCGATCAACTCGGGATCGTGCGAGTGATTCAGCCGTGGTTGGTCGGCACCGTCGAGATAGTCGAATGCTTCCCAGAACTCGCGCACCATCGGGTGATCGTCGTTGATCGCTTCCTGCCGCTCGACGGCCATCGCTTCGACCTGGCCGGCAAGCGCAGCCCTCTGCTCATCCGTGAGCTTTACGACGTGGCACAACGCATCAGCCAATGCCATGAGCTGGCCGTGGTTCTTCGCTATTCGGGTCGACTTTATGCCGGGATTCGCGAGCAGCGCCTTCTCATGCAGTGCCGCTCGCTCCTCCACCGTTTTCAGGATCGCCGCTTCGGCCTTCGTGGCCCGGAGAATGAAGCCCGACACGGCTTCGGTCGGGAGGCTCTCGAGCGCCATAGCTGCCTCGCGCGTGCGTGGCGTCTGGCCGGATGTGTCGAAGTGCAGATGCACAATGCGCTGAAGGATAGGCACAGACGCGTTCACAGTGGCGTTCTGGCTGATGACGATAGCGCCGCGGAACGGCGGCTCATACGTCTCGTTGCCGCCGGTCGCCATGCCCCGGGCGCGCACGCTGCGGCCGTTGTACGCCGTTTTCAGCTCGTCCCAATCAAATGACTTGACGTGGGTCTTGTCTTCGCCGATGCGCTCGCGGTCTGACTCGATCAGGACGACGGGCAGGCCAGACACCTGCGCGAAATTGCGTGCCCGAGCTGCCAACGATGACTTGCTTGGGTCGAAGCCCTCGTAGTCGCGTCGGCCGAACAGCTTCCAGAGGAATTCGATCAGTGTGGACTTGCCCGCGCCAGCCTCGCCGACGATCTCGAGAAACGGATATGACTTTTGCGTCGCGCGAATCTGCTCGGCAAAAAGCGACCCCAGCCAGTAGGCCAGCGCGGCAAGTCCTTTCGCTCCGAAGCATGTCCACAACAGGTTTATCCAGCCTTCCTGATACTCCTTCGGGTCGTCGTTGATCGACAGCGCCACGGACTGATTCAGTGACTTCACGGCCAGCTTGCCAATCTCGAAGAAGTCTTCGCCGTTGATGTGATGGACGCGACCGTCTTTGACCGCGAGGTCACCCAGAACGTAGCAGCCGTACTCGCGGCTGTAGCCGATGAAGTCAATCGTTTCCACGCTTTTGATGTTGAAGAGCTGCCGTTCCATCATTCGCTCGAGCATGCTGCTGGTTCCGGAATAGACCGCGCCCGGCGCGATACCGAGCAAGCGTTTTTTGAACTCGCTGGCCGTGGAGATCTGTGAGCTGGAAAACGTGTTTTTCACGGCCGGGCCGTCGTGAGGAAACTGCACGCGGAAGTAATACCAGCTTTCGTCGGTGATTCGGTTTTGCTGAAAGTACAGCGGCATCGGAAAGCAATTTGCAATAGGGCGGATGGTGCCTGCCTGCTGCAGTGCCTTTTCACGCTTTTGCTCGTCGCTCATGTCGGCGGCGTGGGGCCAATCTTCGATTTCGTCGCGTGCCTTGTTGTAGCGGTCGAGATCGAACTTGAACCAGTACAACCGCTTGCCGAATTCGAAGTCAAACTCGGAGCGGTGACCGTCGCTGTGCGAGTAAATGAGCATCCCCTTCTCGCTGGCACTCTTCGCGATGAGCACCGCGCCATGATGGCGGTATTCGGCCAAACCTTCTTTCGAGAGCCGGTGGCGTTTCGCGTCGTCGTTGTGTCGGTCGAGCAGGTGCAGGTCGTTCCAGTCGATCTTGCGATTGCCGTTCTGTGGAATCTGTGCGGCGGAACACTTCCAGCCAGACTCTCGTGCCCGTTCGACGTGCTTGCGGGTGAAGCTACTGCCAGCGGCGTCTCCATCGAGCGCCCAGACAAGGGCGGGGCGATCACTGCCAGACTCCGACAACGTCATTGCGAGGTCGCGCAGTGCGTGCTCGGGGTAGTTGTTGCATGACATCATGGCCACGGCGGCGATGCCGTGATGATGGAGCGCGATCGCGTCGAAGATGCCCTCGACAAGCCACAGCTCATGCACTCCCTGAAACACCAGAACGGGCGGTTTCCACCATTGCCCTTGATATTGGAGACCGGGATTGAAGCGTGCTTTCTTTTTACCGAAGCGGCCAGGCTTGTCGATGAGCCGCTCCCAATATCCGCCAGCGAACGGAAAGCGCACGGTCGACGTGGCCGCGTTCGCGTCCCGGTCGAAATACTGCTCCTGTGTGTACCACCCGCCAACAACGGCAATGTCGAAGCCGCGAGCCTCCCGCATGTACGCGTCGGCTGCTGCGTTGGGATTGGTTTCGGTGGGCGTCTGGTAGCGATCTGTCCAGCTCTCGAACAGGTCGGGATAGATCTCCTTGACGTGACCTTCCCATGCGCACTTACTCAAGCGGCCACAACGAAGAACCCACGGGTGTTCGGCGTGCGTGTAAAGCTCCTTCTTGCCGCAATCCGGACACACCCCTTGACGCAAGTAGCCGCCGCGCTCCTTGAACTGGTAATCGTTCAACAGGCGGGGCAGGAGTTCTTTATGAAGGCTGTTTTCCATACGTCACTTCTGGTCAGTATTTTGCGACTTCCTCGGGGTGAGCGGCACGCCAGCGCATGAACGGCGCGCGGATCTCGCTCAAGAAAATCGCAGCGGCATCGTGGTTGGTCTCCAGCTCACGCCGCGAGCTGACATTGCACTTGATGTGGATCAGCTCGACGGCGTCATCCGGCGTGAACGCGTGGCCTGAGATGTCCTCAAGCCACGCGAGGAATACGCGGTCGTTGCACCAGATCCCGGCGAGCTGTGCGAGGCCTTTCATCGAATGCACGTGAATACCTCCCCGGCGGGCACCTGTGCCGCCGTTCTGAGCGCGAACTGGTGAGCCTCGAGCTGCTCGCGACGGGTCGTGATCTTCTGTAGATCGTCGGTGAGGGTCAGGCCGCGCGCGATCGCTCGGAACTGATCGCCGGTGACGCCGAGCCGATTCTCGGTCATGTAGCGCTTCCCGACCTCCGAAACCGCGATGGCGGCTTCGGAGAGCGCTTCGCGCACGTCGGGCGTGAAGTAGGCGACGGCGAGCGCCTGTCCAACGTTGATGCGAAATGCCAGCGTGTGCCAGGACTCTTCCGTGGCCATGCCGGTGCGCAGCTTCTCGAGTTCCTCGTGGGGCACGAGCATGAGTTGGCACTCGGCGGCACTGTTGTGACGAAGGATGATCGGGATGCGGCGCGCGCTTGGCACGTAGGCACGGCGCTGCTTGCGATGCTTGCTGGTTGGCATGGCAGTCTCCGTATCAGGCGTGACCGGCCGGGAAGTCCGACAGTTCAACGACGAAGGGAATGACCATGCGATTGACGGTGAGGCCGAAGCCATACGTCCATCCGCCGACCATTTGCGGGAGCGGGCACACGGTAGGGCGGTAACCAAGGGCGCGGCCGGCGTCGATGGCCTCCTCGAGTGGGCGGCCGCGGTGCGCCAGCATGAAGGCGACTGCGGCGGCCGGGACGAGAAACTCAGGGAACGACTCGGGCAGTCCGAAGGTGCGAATGTTCATCGGGCACCTCCGATCCAGGCGAAGATTCGCGCGATGAGGCCACGCACGCCGCGGTCTCGGTTGTAGGGCCCTTCAATGGTGTAGCCGCCCAGGGCAGAGCGGTGGATCAGGTCACAACGGGAATTGCGATGGCGCATGATTGCTCCTGCTACGGTTAATCGCGGTCGCCGGCAGCCAGACGTTTCACGTCGACGCGGGAGATCTCGCGGGGTGACGGCAGAGGCACGGCGGGCCGGTTCAGGGCGCAGCGGGCGACGACTGCCAAAGTGGTACGCATGAACGGGGTGAGGGCTTCTACTGGGGTATCGTCCAGGCCCATCGCGCGTTGTACGCGGCGCAGCTCGTCGGCCGGAACAGCGTTCTTACTCATGCTTTGCAGCCTCCCGTTCAAGGAAATTTGGGTAAAAAAATCCCCTCGCGCCGCAGGGGCGCGATGCGAGGGGAAACTGCGGTGAAAAGGTGAAGCGGCTAGGTGCCGGTGGGCTGTGCCGCGTTGGAATCCGCGAGCAGGTCCATCTGTCGGTGATCCTGCGGGAGGATCTTGGTTTTGCCGACCGGGAGGTAGACCAAAGGGTTCGGGTTCTGACTTGGAGTGAGCGTCACGGCGAGCTCCAGGAAGCCCTTCGACGTGAAGCAACAATCAGGCACGTTGACGCACTGGAAGTAGATCTCCTTCATCATGAGCGACAGCATGCGACTTGTCCGCACCTGCATCGGCTTCCCGCAGTGTGGGCACTTGAATGCTGGGTTCCGTGCCGACGGCCTGCGCGGCTGCCGTTGCACGCTCCGAACCCTGCGGAGACGGAATTTCTTTCTGACTTGCTGCTTTTTCTGACGTACTGCTTTCATGCCTCATCCCCGACATCCAGACCACACTCACCCAACCCACGCCGAGCGCACTCACAATGCGCGCCGACCTTGCACAGGGTCGTAATTGCTTCGAAATACCGATCACTGACCAGCCGATAGCCGGACGAAGAGAACAGTGCATCGATCTTGTCGATGACAATGCCCTGTCCACCGCTCAAGAAGCGGCTTACCTGCGATTCGTCCCAACCCACGGCCGCCATGGCGTTCTGCCGGCCAGGGCCGGTAAGTGCGCGACGCAGAGCGTGCTCGATTCGAACAGGCTGCTTTTTCATTGCTCATCGTCCCTCAACGGATCTTGCGTGCTGTTGATCGTCGCGAGACTTAATGTCTGCGATGACGTTGGCGAACAAATTGGGGTTTCGGTCGCGCAGCGCGAGGGCTGTACGAACCAGAACGCGGCCGGCATAGGTGAAGGCCAGAACCTGTCCCGGAAATGCCTCGGAAGCGAAGGCATCCACGATCGCCTTCTCGGGATCTGTGAGCGAGATTGAAACCACATGCACGCGTATTCCGCGGGGGGAATAGCGACGCGCAGGTTTTGCGCATGTCGGCATGGCGATATACTCGGGATCGAAGCTATGAACAAGCTCGATATTAGTGCTCGTTTGAGCACATGTCAAACAAATTGTTATCGGATGACAACATTAGGTGAGCGCTTAAAGCAGGAGCGCAAACGTCTCGGGCTTAACCAAGAAGAGTTTGCGGCGCACGGTGGCGTGAAACGTTACGCACAGCTCAATTACGAGAACGGGTCGCGGAAGCCCGATTCCGACTATTTGGCGGCGGTTGCTTCACTCGGCGTCGACGTGCTTTTTGTGCTCACTGGGCGTTGCGACCCCGGTAGCCTTCCTTCGGACGAGGCCGAACTGCTTCGCCGATATCGGGAGGCGTCGGACGCGCTCAAAGCGGCGGCACTCGGGGCGCTGATCGGCGGCGCGGCGCCAGCAAAGGTCCAGCAGAATTTTCACAGTGGGGTAAACATCGGCCAGCAGATCACGGGCAACGTGACAGCGCCGCAGGCCTTCACCGTTGGCGGTTCTAAGAAGAAAAAGTAGTCGTTGACCAGACGGGCCCCGCGCACACGCTGAAAAATGCGGGGCAAGGATTCGGGGTTATGAGCGAGCAGAAGAACGAGCAGAATTTCCACAGTGACATCGGTCAGGTGGCGGGTGAAAGCATCGTCAATCACACGAACGGCCCGACGCAGAGCAACATCATCACGATCCACGGTGCAGCACCACCGGAACCGCCGGCACCGATCACTGAACTGCAGCGAAAGGCCATCGGCGCGAAGGTGGCACAGATCGCCGAGCGCGGAGGCGTAGAGAAAATTCACGTCTATCGCATCATCCTTACGCACTTTGGCGTGAATCGAATCCGAGAGCTGCCCAAGACTGA
Organism: Pandoraea pnomenusa; assembly: GCF_000767615.3. Lineage (NCBI taxonomy): Bacteria > Pseudomonadati > Pseudomonadota > Betaproteobacteria > Burkholderiales > Burkholderiaceae > Pandoraea > Pandoraea pnomenusa. Next base: position 453,427 of record NZ_CP009553.3, read on the forward strand.
TTTCCACGCGACGATGGCGTTTCTCGACGAGCTCGAGAAGGGCGGCGACGATGCATCAAGCGAGGGCGACGCAGCAGAAGAGGGGGATGGCGCGTTGTGCGGCGCTCCCGGTGCTCAGGCGATTCATATCCATCCAGCCCCTTGTCAGGGCTGTATTGGGTTGACGGACGAACTCGGATTGGTCGAACGTCAGGCACGAGCGGCGCGCGTTTGGGCGGGCGCCGCGATGTCGGCGTTGTTCGTTGGTGTCATTGGCGTTGCAGCGGCGTTCTACACAGGCCACATCGAAGCGAAGGGGCGTTTCGAACGTAAGGCGTGCTACTTCGGCAGCGGGATCTATTCTGTGGGTAGCGTCCTGCCCGTAGCTGGGAGCAAGACGCGGGAGTGTCTTCCGAACGTGGATGGTAGCGGGGCACATTGGGAGACCATTGGCTCGCCATCATCGCGCAAATAGGGATGTTTCAACGCCAATAGGCCGGATAAGAACGACAAGCATGAAGCTCCCAAACTGGTTGAAGATTGTATGGTGGGCGGTATTGACCATCATGCTCGGATATTTTCTGCGGGCGCGATTACCCGCGCTCCTAAGCGGCGAGGCCACTGCAGGCGACATCGTGGTATTCGGCGTCTGGATGGCCCTACTTCTGGCTCCGCTTTTCACCGAAGTTTCTGTGATGGGCGTCACCATAAAATCGGAAATCGAGGAACTGAAGGGTTCGATCGGTGCACAAATTTCCGACATGCGAGCGGAGATGCGGACGTACGTTGGCGTTAGCAATACGATAAGCCCGACAATTCAATTCAACCAGCAGGCTCCGGTACCAGACGCCGAGTTGCCCGACTTAGAGACGCGGGTAAAGAACACGGTGGACGAGATATTTAAGAAACGTGAGAGCGAAGCAGCCCCAAAGTATTCCGTCCGCCCCCCTACGGAAGAAATGCCCAAGGACATGGCGGCGGAAAGGCCATCGTCACACGTCGATCTGACCATCGATGACGACACGAGCATGCTCTTCGCCGCGAGATATAACCTTGAACTCGAGCTGAATCGCATCGCGGAGGAAATGGGCATTTCTCCACTCCGGCGCCCGGTGCCCTTCCGCGAGCTTCTTATGGCGCTGACCAGTGCGGGGCACCTGAATGGGGATGTGAGCGAAGCAATTCAGGAGGTGCAGCTCATTTGCAACCAGGGGGTGCACGGCGTTAAGCCGACGTCCGCACAGATTTCATTCGTTCGAGACATGGCGCCTGTGCTAGTCGCCATCCTCAAGCGAATAGTGTTCGATGGCTCGAAGGCAACTGCACTCGCCGGTGCCTTTCGTCGTTGGAAACCCAGAGGTTAGTCCTGTTCTTCCGGCACATCCGTCGCCTTCATCTCCAGCTCGAGTTCCGTAGTGAAACCTCCATTGCCATCGAGCGCGTGAACGGCCCTGGCCAAGAGCCACTCGGTTCCATCGATCTGCGGTTTGAAACCTCGTACCGACGCGGGTACCTCGGGGAACAACTCGGGCCTGCCCCGCGCCAACGTCCACGAGAAGCTCGCCACCCCCCGCTGAATCCGCTGCCACTCCGCGCGTGCGGCGCGCAACGCATTTGTCTTGCTCGCGTAGGTGTGCCGCAGCTCCTTGGTGTTGCCGGTGGGTTCGACGATTGGCGGCTCTTTTTGTGCTGACTGATCGTTGCCTTTCTTTTTCGAGGAACTACGGGCCGAGCTCGTCTCAGCCACGGCGGTGACAACAACCTGTCCCTTCTTCGCTGCGCGCGTGTCCTGATAGTAGGCGACCACGGAGTCGAATGACTCACGATCGGCCACGGAGAAGTGATGGCGGTCACCTGTCTGCCGTGTGATCGTGACAGGGGACAGGGCTTTGCCGGATGCTGTGACAGCCTGCCCAATCTTCGTGAACAGCAGCTTGTCGGCTTTCACTGTGGCGATCGCATCGAACATCTTCGCCACGCGGGTGAGCAGGCTCGCATCGGACTCGCCCGTCTGGTCGAGATGCGAGAGCAACTGGTTGGCCAGAGCCGATGCCACCATCGCGCCGAGATTGTGCCGCCCGGCGATGAGGTTGACGAGATCCAGTACGGAGATGCCGTGGTAGGACGTCTCCCGCTTCGTCGTCAGACCCGAGCGCAGATCGGCGCTGCGCGCGCGAATGATGAGGCGGTCCGGCGGGCCTTCGTGGGTGATCTCGTCAACGGTGAAAGAGCCCTTGTCGACCAGCCCCTCATGTTTCCAGCCGATGGCTACCGATAGCTTCGCGCCGCGCGAGGGCAGCTCGAGCGCACCGTCGGAGTCATCCAGCTCGATGTCGAGCCGATCGGCTTCGAAGCCGCGGTTCTCTTCGAGCCGCAGACTGATCAAGCGGCCATCGAAAGCGCCCGTAATGTCTTTGCCGTCTTTCCTGATGCGGTAGATCGGCACCGGGACCAGATCGTCCTGCGTGCCGACGGCCTTTTCGAGCAGCCCGGCGGCGTCTACCAACGCTTCCATCACGGCGCCTTCCCCACTACGCCGCCCACCGCCGCACCTATCGCGCCGCCCACGAGTCCGCCGGCGCCTCCGAGGGCGTCGCCCGCAAGGTTGCCGAGGAGACCGGTGGCGAGGCCGAGCAGGCGAAGGTCATAGTTGTCCGCGCGTTTGAAGGTCGCCGTAAATTCGATGCGCCGCGGGGTGCCGTTGCTGAAGAACACCGTGCTTGTCGTTTCCAGGCTCTCGAGCGTGTACATGCCGTAAATCGTGCCCGTGCCTTCGATGAGCGGCCACGCTTTGCCTTGCGAGCCGAGCAGCTCGAGCACCTTGAGCGACAGGCGCCCGCCCGACAGCTCGGGCAGCAGCACGCCGCTTAACGTAATGGGCTCCTCATCGGGGCCGAGGAACTGACGAGACGGTCGCATGCCGATGCGTGCGTTCGATGCAAAGCGCCAGCTCACCTGGCGCTTGAATTCCTGATAGGGCACGGTGCTCAGCGTGAACACGAACAGCCCGTAAGCCATCATCATGGTGAATACCTCAATCCGGGTCGGTGAGTCGTGAGCGCACGCGCGCTGCGTCTCTACGCTGCAGCTCTTGCAGCTTGCGCTCGAGCATTTGCATGAGCTGCGCTTCGCTCATGCCCGGCGCGGCGTGCAGATGAATCTCGTAGTGATTGCCCGCCACCGGTGTTGCCGTGGCCGCGCTTGCCGCGATGGGCGGGCGCGTATCGAAGGCGATGTTGGCTGCGGCGGGCATGCTGGCGGCAAATGCGATTCCTACCCCGGCTCCGGCGAGCTGCCGCGCAAGCGATCGCACGGCGGACAGGGGGCCTTCCTGCGTGCCGGTGATGCCCTGCTCGAGGCCCGCCGTCGTGAAGCCGCCCAGCTCGGCGAACACGCGGCTCGGCGAGTGGATGCCGAGCTTTTCCTTGAACCACCCGATCGTTCGGTCGCCGAGCCCCACGACGGCATCTCTTGCCGCGCCGAACGCGCCCGTGATGCCGTTGACCAGGCCCATGACCATGTTGCGGCCGAATTCGGTGAACTTGCCCGGCAGCTCGATCCCGAACCAGCTCAGCACGCCGGCGAATGCCTGGTAGAACATGCCGAGCGGCGACCAGTTGAGCAGCAGCGAGGCGATGGCGCCAATACCGCCCGAGAATGCCGTCCGGATCTCGGCCCATAGCCCCACGAAGTACGCCTTCACCTTGTCCCAGTTGGTGTAGATCAGGACGGCGGCAACGGCCAGCGCCGTAAGTGCGATGCCCAGCGGATTCGTGAGCAGTGCGCGGCCCATCCACATGATGGAGGTGCCGACGAACCGGAAGGCGGAGCTGACCAGGCGCAGGCTGGTCGCCAGCACGCCGCCCTGAATACCCGCCGCCTGGAACGCGAATCGCAGGACGGCGAAGGGGCCGAGCAGGGCTGCGGCCGCGAGCATGGCCGGGCCGAGCAATAGCAGCACGCCCGCAATGCCGGCCATCGCGACCATCAGCACCTTGGCTGTCGTCGTGTGTTTCTCCATGAACCCGGTGACAGCCTTGATAGACGACGTCAGCATCTGCATGGCGCTCACGTAGAGCGGAAGCACCTGATTGCCCATCTCCAGCATCAAGTCACGCAGCTTGGCCTGATTCTCGGCTTCTACGCCGCTGGCGTTGTCTTTGGCGAGCTTGTCGAGCGTGTCAATGTCGGCCGCGCCCCGGTTGAGCTTGGCATTCTTGTGGATCTGGTCACGCTGCAGATACATCTGCGAGAAGAGATTCGACGCCGTGCGGTTGGAGAAAATGCCGCCGATGGCGTCGAGCACCTGTTGCTTCTCGGTGATGCCCTTGGCGGCGAGCTGCGGCAGCAGCACCTGCTCCATCCACTCGAATTGGTTCGCGCGGAACAGATCCGCGCCCTTGAGCGCACCGGGGTTCAGATAGGAGAGCTGGCCGGTCTTGTCGTGCTTCACCTTCGACGGATCGCCGATCAGGCCGAGCGCGTCGAGATTCTGCGCCACGCGCTTCGTCGTGCGCCCCTGATACAGGTTCTGGTACGCGCTCATGAGCGCCGTGCCGACGCGGTTGCCACCCATTTCCTGCACGAGCGGCTCGAGCTGGTTGTAGAAGCCGTCGGCGTCGATGCCTTTGGCGGCGAGGCCACCCGTCTTGATGACGTTGAGCCACTCCTCCGGGCCGACGCGTCCGCCCGTGGCCGTCAGCACGCGCTGCACCATGTTGGCCTGCTTGGCGAACTCCGCTTCACTGGCAAGGCCACCGCGCATTTCGATGACCTTGAGCATGTCCATAAACTTCCTGTCGTTCTCCTCGCCCTTTTCTGCCCCGTAGAGCGCCTTGTTGGCGAATTTCATCTTCGCGAGCAGCGGCGTGACCATCTCGGCGTGGTGGGCGTCGGCGAACACCGTCAGCGCGTCGCGCATGAGTTCGACGTTCTCGGTGCGGCTGGTGCCGTAGGTCTTCATCTGCTTGGCGAACGCGATCGCCTCCTGCGTCTCCTTGTCGTTCAGGCCCAGCGCACGCACGCGCTGCATCTCGGTCGCCATGTGCTTCGACTCGTGCAGGCCGGACTTGACCGGGGAGCCGAGCACGGCGCCGGCGGCGGTCGCGCCAACGCCGGCGCCGGCCAACGCCCCGGCCGTGGAGCGCAGCTTGTCGCGACGCTCGCGCGCGGCGCTCAGTCGTTCTTCCTGTTGCCGCAGTGCATTGAGCCGGTTCTTCTGCTCGGTCAGCTCGGCGTTGGCGCCGGCAATGCTGGTACGCAGGCTGTTCTCGTAAGAGGCGAGCGTCTGCGTGCCACGCCCGGCGGCGTCCATGCGCTGGCGAAGCACGGACAGACGCTCGCTTTGGTCAGCGTGCCGCCGGGACAGTTCGGTGACAGACCGGGACGCCGCCTGCATACGTTTAGCGAGCGCGTCGCTGGGTTTCTCTGCCCGTTGCAACTCGCTCGATAGCTTCTGCAGCTTCTCCTGCGCCGCCTTCAGCTCCGTCGAGGTCTTGCCGAGGCCAGCGCGCAGCTTGCTGAATTCGCCAACCTCGCGCTGTGCCCTCTCCAGATCCTTGAGGCGATCGCGCACCTCCTTGAGGCTGCGGGCGGCTTCCTTGTTGGTGCCGAGGATCTTGCGCGTGTTGGAAGTCATCTGGTCGATGGTCTTCCAGACGACTTCCAACTGCAGCTTGCGCCCTGCGTCGCTCATTCGCTGTCTGCTCCGCTACGTACTCGGGCGCGTTCGCGCCACTTCATCAGGTCGGTGAGGCTCCAGCCGTCAAGCGTGGACGGCTGGAAGGGGAAGATCACTGCAACGTCGGCGAAGGCGTCTTCGACGTCGAGGGGGAGGCTTCCGGCTTCGCGGCTTTCTGCAGCAAAAAACCGGCCACCACCAGCCCGCATTGCATCAGGTCAGCGGGGTCCATCTCGGCGACCTCGTATTCGGTCAACGAGGGGGCGGTGATGCGCGGCAGCACTTTGATGAGCGCGTCGACATTCATTTGCGCCAGCTCGAAGAGGTTCACACCGCGCAGCTCCCCGGCGCCAGGCTTACGGAGCTGGAACGTCGAGACTTCGCTTTTGCCGATCTTGATCGGAGTTTCCAAGGTAATGGTTTCGCGCATGGTAGTAGTCAGCTTTCAAAAAAAGGGGGGAGAAGGCCAGCGCCATGCTGGCCGGGGTGAAATCAGAGACCGATGTTGGCCTTGTGCTCGGCGAGTCGATCGGTGCCGCCCGCGTTCTCGATCATGTTGACCATGTCGATCTCGTAGACGACCTCCCCGTCGACGGTGAGCTTGTAGTACGAGAGCGAGAGCGTGCCGGTGTTCTCGCTCTTGTCGCCGGCTTTGGCGTTGCCGGGGTCGAGCTCTTTGTACCGGCCGCGCATGATGGCTTCGACCTTGGATGTCGTACCTTCCCCGTCTTCCTGGTAGGAGCCGGCAAAGCGCAGCAGGACGCCGTCGACCTTGGCGGTGCCGAAGGTCTTGATGGCGGACGTCATCAGACCGCCCCACGTGATCTTCGCTTCGAGCTTCTCCACGCCGAGATCGAGATCGACTTCGCCGGGCATGCCCCCGGCGCGATAAGCCTCCATCTTGCGAGAGAGCTTGGGCAGCGTGACTTCAGGCGTCAGGCCGACCCAGTTCTCACCGTCCTGAAACGTGTTGAAGAATTTGAGTACCTTGGGCAATGCCATGTTCTTGTCCTCTGGGTGATGGTTACGCTGCGGCCGCGACCTTTGCCGCGAAGTCGACCAGATAGCGGTCGGTGATGCGTTGGCGGAACGACAGATCTTCCAACGGCGGTACCGGTGTGTAGTCGTAGTCGATGAACAACTTGCCCGACTTGAGCGATTCCTTCGTGTTCGGTGCTTCGTCGTACCAGGCGCTACCGCCAATCAGATATCCGGCCGTGACGAGCGAGCGCATCTTGGCGTTGACGCCTTCGATGATGTCGCGGGCCAGGGATGGGTTGAGCGGGCCATCGACGGCCCAGAAATGCGCCTCGGCCATCGTATCGGCGAGAATCTGTGCGGTGCGCGTGTAGTTTTCAAAGGCGAAGAGCGGATCGGCCGAGCAGGTGCGCGAACCCCAAAAGCGGAAGCCTTGGTGGTTAATGAGCGTGGTCACGTCGTGACTGTTCAGGAAGCCTGCGTCGGTCGACGGGTCTTGCAGATCCCAGAAGACATCCTTCGAAATACCCGTCACGCCGTTGACCGGCACGTTCGAGAGCGTTTTGTGCCAACCCGTCTCGTTATCGATCTTGGCGCGCATGCCGAGCGCTCGGGCGACTGCGTATGCCGATGCTTCGCGATTCGCGACCGTGTCCCAGCTCACGAAGTCGGGCCAGATGATCATCGTCTCGCGAGCGCCAAAGTTCTCGCGGTACGCGATGACGTCTTCTTTCGTGGCGCACTCCCATGCAGCCGCGTACTGGAACGCGCGCAGTTTCTGCGCGATCCCGGTCAGCTCGGTGGAGACGGGAAGGCTGTCGAAGCCCGGGACGCCGAGAATGCGCGGCTGCACACCGACCTTGTTTTTCGCCGAGAGCAGCGCCTTCATGCCGGTGTACTTGCCGTCAGCGGTGGTCGTGCCGATGATGGCACTCGTCGTTTCTTCGGGCGTCTTGCCTTCCGCGACGCGCACGATGACCGTGGCGCAGTTGGTCTGGTCGGCAATCGCGTCGAGCGACGCCGCCAATGTGCCCTTCGTGCCCGCCTTGCCGATGGCGGCCTGCACGTTGGTTTTCAGGACAGGGACGTTAAGCGGGTATTCGGTCGCGTCGGCGTCTTCTGCCGTGCAGACCATGCCGATAACGGCCGTCTCGATGGTACGGATGGGGCGGGTGCCGTCGTTCAGCTCGAGCACGCGCACGCCATGGTGGTAATCGCTGGCCATTCAGATCCTCCGGAGGTGTTGGAAAGCGTGCCGGTAGGATCGCTCGCGCTCGCGCGAGAAGCACGCGCCGGGTGTTGTGCCGTAGGCTCACACAACACCCGGCGCACGCAAGGTCAGATCACGCCCGCGGTGTCAGGCCGCGTCGGTCGCCACACGTGCCGTGGCCATCGCGTGATACGCCGGTTCCAACTCGCACCCGATCCAGAAATGGCCGGCATCGCGCGCGGCTTTCAGAAACGTGCCGCTGCCGGCGAACGGGTCGAATACGGTGGAGCCGGGAGGAACAAGCCGGACGACTTGACGGGCCAATTCGTCGGGCTTCTGTGTCAGGTGTTGTTTCGGACGCGGGACGCGCTCGTTGAAGACGCCAGGCAAAAACGTGCTGGAATCCTTGGGAAGACTGCCACGCGACGCCCAGACCATGTATTCGGCCTGTGCAGAGAAGCCGCCGCGCCGCGGCCGCGCGCATCCCGGCGTCTTGTCCCACACGGCTACGCCATGCCAGATGAAGCCGGCGCCCTGAACGGCGTCGGTCAGACTTGGCAACTGCCGCCAGTCGACGAAGCACACGAGATACCCGCCCGGCTTCGTGACACGGAATGCCTCGCCGAGCCAGGTCATGCACCAAAACGTCCATGAGCGCTGGTCCTTATTGTCGTGCGAGAAGTCCGGGTAGGCGCCCGACGAGCTGTTGATGTACTTCTCACTGGGCGGGCGTGCCCGAGAGCTGCTGTGCAGCCCGCCGGACGAGTAGGGCGGATCGGTGAAGACCAGGTCGATGCACTGGTCGGGGAGCTGGCGAAGGATGCTCAGAGCGTCCTCGCGGAAGATCTGATTCTGAAAGTCAGCAATGTGCTGGGGGGGCGATGTTGCTCATGTGAGAGTGTCCTCATATCCGACGCTCGGTGGCGCGCTGGTATGGGGCTCTCGGCCCTCAGAAAATTGAGTGTGCCGCAACGGGCACATTTGATGGAGAGGCGCACGTACTCGCCTTCTCCGAGCTTGCGATTGCACGAACCGCAGCGGATTTCCTGCATGGATTAGCCTTGCACTATTGTGGTAAGGTTGCGCGGCCTGTCGACAGGTGGCGCGGCCTTGCCAAACTTGCAGGCATGCTCTGCGAGGGCGGGGCGTGTCCGATGTTCCAGCACCGGGCACGTCGCCGCGTCTTTCCCAACACCCAGCACGCCGCCGCCCGGTCGGTTCCCGAGCGTTGCCAATGTACCCGCAACCGGGTGTTGGGCTTCCTGCAGGATCTCTCACGCCCGCGCGAGGCGCACGCGTCGAGTGTTGTCGTCTCGGCTGGCACAACACCTGTACAGCCCGCCCGGTCGAATCGCGGCAATATCTCGGTGCCATACCGGTCGGCGACGCGCCACCAACATCTCGGTACCCGTGTCGAAACTCGCGATGAAGCAGAGCCGCCTAAGGCGCTCTACGCCCCCCACACTCGCCGCTGCAATTTCGCGTTACCTCGCAGAGGTGTCGCCTCTCAAGAAGAGCCAGACTGCCGAGCAGTCTATCGCCAGGACATGGCTGGCCACCCGCATTGCGGGGCGGCCAATCGACAGAATCAGGAACACTGACCTCATTGCGCTGCGGGACGAATGGGCCGAGGCGAGAGCAGCCGCCACGGTGGTGCGAAGGCTTGCCTTTCTGTCACACGTCTACACCGTGGCCCGGAAGGATTGGGGATGGACGGAACTGGCCAACCCCGTGCAACTCGTGCGCCGCCCGACGGTCGATGACGCTCGCGATCGGAGAGTGATCAGCCGAATCCGCATGCGCGGGGTGTCAGCGCAGGACTGCCCTCGCAGTGAGCTGGAGTGGATTATCCAGTCCACGTCATCGCGGGAACTGCCGGTTATTGTGACGCTGGCTGCTGAGACGGCCATGCGCAGGTCAGAGATCTGCAGCATGCGGCGCGAGCATGTCGACTTGCTTCACGGCGTTGTGCATCTGCCTGACACGAAGAACGGCACTTCCAGAGACGTGCCGCTTACTCCCTGGGCGCGGGAGACACTGCGACAGTACCTCGCCGGCAGACCGCAGCGCGGACCGATCTTCACAGTGACGCCGGGCGCAGCAACGCGTGCGTTCATACGGGCTCGGGCGCGGGCGCGCACGCGCTACGAGGATCTGTGCCGATCGCTTGGGCGGCGCCCGAACCCGCTGCTCTTCACCGGTCTCCGGCTGCATGACCTCCGGCACGAGGCGACGTCAGTACTTGCGCCAATCTTCCAGCTCCACGAACTCGCGAAGATAAGCGGCCATAAGAGCACCCGCATGCTGTTGCGCTACTACCATCCGGATGGCCGGGAGCTCGCAAGAAAGCTCGCGCGCAGCCCGCTCGGCCGTCGGCAGATAGCCCGCATCCGGGAAGCTCGGGCGAGCGACGATGCATAGACGTCAGATCGTGTCCGAGGTGACAGGCGGTGGAGCGTCCAGAGTCAGCCAGGGCGGGATGGGACCGCCGCCCAGATAGGTGACGCTTTCACCGTCAATTTCCATTGCGGTGCCGAGTTGGTATTCACGACCGCTTTCAGCGACATAAAGCGTCTTGTCGCGATGGTCTTCCACGACCGACCACGTTGCTCCATCCCACATCGGCACCTTGCCACTTTCGACGGTCGGCGGTTGCACTTCGACCGCGCCGTAGGGCACATTGAAGTTGCCGGGCGACAGGTACAACTCGTGCGCGGTGGCCGAATACAGGAAGAACCCGTGCTCGTCGGTCTGATATACGGTCTTTTTTTCCATTACTTCTCTCCTAAAGGTACTTTCACTGCAAATGCGCGACGCTCGGACGCGGCAATCGAGCGCGAACTTGGAGCACACGCATTTGGTCAACGCTGTGTCTATCGGCCTGTCACGCCGCAGGTGTTTGATTGGTCCGCGAGACTTCCCGGCGGCGTCAATAACCTGTATTCGAACGCTGTAACAGCCGCCAGCGGCAACTCGGAGGCTCGCCGTAAACACTGCTTACGCACCGCGCATCCATGTGTAGCGTCCGCTTCACTGCAAATGCGAACGCTCGGCACGGCACAACGTGATGCAGATCAACGCGTGGTTGGCCAGGTCGGGAGCGTCAGAAACTGGAGTATTTCGGGCCGTTCCAAAGCGTCGGATCACCGATTTACTTCGACCGCGCGGCTGGACAGTCGGAGCTTTTCGTCAATTCGGAATTCGATAATTCACGCGTGATTCGTACCTCATCCGAGGCCCGTCCCTCTAACGTGGCCTATGCGCCTCGCATCCATGTTTAAACATGAATTCGGGAGCGTAGGCAGTGTGCTTCGGTGCCGTTTCCCCGGTCCCGGTGTAATCCGTCGCGGGTGTGTTTAGCACGCTGCTACCGGAGGCAAACGACGCCAAGTTGCCGCCGCTGACCGCACTGTTGAGGAAGCTGGTGCCGTTCTGTGCGGAGTGACGGTGCGATCGGATGGTGTCGATCTTGTAGGACCAGCGGCGTCGCATTTGCAGTGAAGCGGACGTACACATGGATGCGCGGTGCGTAAGCAGTGTTTACGGCGAGCTCCGAGTGCCGCTGGCGGCTGTCGCGTCGAATACAGGTTATGACGCGCGGAAGTCTCGCGACCTCAAACACTGCGGGCGTGACGGCCGATGACACGCGTTGATGCGTGTGCTCAGTTCGCGCTCGTGCCGCGTCCGAGCGTCGCGCATTTGCAGTGTCAGCGTCAGTTCCGGTGTAACGGCGGAACATGTTGCGCAGGTCCGGTAGTCGAAATTGCGTGCCGCTGACATCCACGAAGTAGTGCGCACCGCGATTGCCGTCCCACGTCGCCTGGGGTACCACAAGGTTGTTCTCCTGCGCGTATCCCCAAAGGCGCGAGTAGTCCGCCTTGCTCACCACCCCGCCCATGGCATCGACCTCGCTCGCCAGGGGCACAAGCGTGTGCCCGTCCACCGGGCGCCCACATAGCGGGGAGCGATAACCGGTGAAGAAGTTGGATGCCGACCAGATCCAGATCTCGCCGCACTCAGCGACGGCGATCGGGCCGATATTCTTCGTCGGCAGATCGAGAATCGAGAAGACGAGCGGCGTCTTGGCCTTCAGCGCGTACTGGGAGTGCGGGTCTTCGCCGTTCACATGCGCGTCGAACGCATCCGAGATGGATTTGGCGACAGCCGTCTTCTTGGCGTACTGCGGATGAGGATCGTCGGCGTCGGCGTGGGCCTTCATCGCGACCGTGATCACCTTGTCGGCATACTCGCGCGTTGCCAGAACGACGCTCGGGTCGATCTTCAGTTCAACGTTGGCGACGCTGGAGACGATGATGACCATCCGCACGCCTTGGGTCAGGCCCGACCCTTCTGCGAGTTTCGGCTTATACGTGGGCGGGGCGTTGGAGACGTAGCAGATGTCGCCATCCTCATCGATGAGGGCCATTTCGCGAATCCACTTGCCGCCCTCGTTCTCCGGGATGATCTGTTCGGCGATCAACTGAGAGGGATTCCTCGGATCGACTTCCAGAGAATTGAGCGGCGCGCGTCGCCATTCGCCGAGTAGTGCCTTTTGGTTGGGCTTCGGCGTGGGGATCGGTGCGTTGTCGCCGCCGCCGTCACCGACGGCCAGCGCCACGAACTTGCGGCGCAGGCCGAGGGCGATGGCGTTCGCTTCCTTGGCGTTCCCGATGTCGGTGGCGATGGTATAGAAGGTCGCGCTCATGGGTATACGGTCAAAATTGAGATCAGATGTGTGGCGGCACCCACATAAGCCGGGCCGCTTACAGGGACAGACTCAGGGGTGTACGGGTAGACGGTCAGGATTTGTCCGTGCGTCGTGGCGGCACCGAAAAACTGATTCCCTCGCACCTCTAGGCTCACCTCTAGGCCAACGAGATGGCGAGTTGCTGGCTTCACGTCGTCGATGATGCGCACCAGCTCGTTGAACATCTCATCGGTGATGCCGGTATCCAGCACGCCGACACGCAGACGGAACGTGCCTCGGCGTGCGGCTGGTGCTTGCTGCCACCACTCGATAACCTCGATCAGGTACCCGAGCGGTTCGACAGCGCGGCGCAGGGACGTGATCGTGCCCTTGCGTTTGTGCAGCCAGAAGCTCTTGCGGATGACCTCGCGCTTCGTCGCCTCGGGCCACGCATCGTCCCATCGGTCGACGGAAACGGCCCACGCGAGGTACGGCAGCAGCGGCACGGGGCAGGTGCGGATATTCCACAGGTCGCGGATCGGCACCGGCACACGCGTGATCTCCGCAAGGGCGCGGGCGGCCGCGCGCTCGAGCGGCGTGGAGCTGGGAGGGAGCAACGGGGTTGTCATGCCGACTCCGCCAGCACCACACCGTCGGGGCCGAGCAGCCGCAACTTGATGGCCGTGCAGATCGCCGCCTGCGTCTTGTCACGGGGAATGTCCTGAGGCGGCGACGCGATGGTGACATTCTCGACGCCTTCAATGGCAAGCGCGGCGTCTATCTTTGCCCGGTAGATGCTCAATCCAAGGCGTCGACGCGATTTGGCGAACGATTTCGCGTTTGCCTGGGCGACAGGCAGGAGAAGCGCCTTTTCGGGGCTGGTATCGGCAACGTACAAGTCGGCGACAATCTCGTAGAACGCGACGCTCGCGGGCTGCACGGTCACTCGGTCGCCCACGGGACGAATGTCCTCGTCGCTCAGCTTGGCACGGATCGCGGCGAGCGCTTCTTCTGGAACGCTGCCGTCGTCGGCGACGCCCAACGCCGTGATCACGGCTTCGCACGGCTCCGGGCTGACACATGAGGCGTCCGCGACGCGCCCGTCAGCCGAGCGAGCGTGAAACTCATACGCTTTCGTCGGCCCGGCGATGGAGAGCCCTTCGAACGCGTTCTGCGCGCGCTCGAGCAGTGCATCGTCCTCTTCGTATTCCCCTTCCACTGGCGGAGTGGCCGTCGGGTCAGGCTCAACGATAGTCAGGCGCTCCACCTCAAAGAACGCGACCAGATTGTCGAGGTCTTCATCCTTCGCATATGGCAGCATGACGGCCACGGCCGCTTCGTTCACGCGCTGACGCAAGATCATCTCGCGATAGGCGTTCTCCTGTAGCAGTTTCACGATGGGTTCCGATTCCAGCTCGAGCGTGGCCGCGAGCGCTTCGCGCTGGTCGGCCGGGGTCAGCTCGATCAAACGGGCCTTGCGCTCGGCCAGGATCGACTCGAAGTCGAGTTGCTCGACAACGGTCGGAGAGGGGAGCTTCGAGAAGTCGACCAGCGCGCTCATGCAGCGCCTCGTCCAAGGGCAACGCTCGCCTTCACAGGCGAGCCGGAGCGCGAACCGTCGACACGGTCGGCCTCGAAGTCAACGACGGTTTTGCCAGCGTTCTCGCCGGTCCCGACATTGAACGTGAGGCTCGTCAGCGACAGGCGCGGCTCCCAACGGGTGATGGCCATGACGCACGCGGCTTGAATCAGCATGCGCGTGTAATCATTGGTCGGCTGGTCGAGCAGCTCGGGTACCAGTGAGCCGTATTCATGGCGCTCGACACGCGATCCGATGGGCGTGGAGAGAATGTCGGCCACGGATTGCTCGATGTGTTCGATATCGGAGAGCGCGCGGCCGGTGGCCTTGTTCATGCCGAGGTAGGTCATTTGTTCGGACCGTCCGTGTTGTCGCTGCCCCGCTGGACCCCGCCGTGATCGTGCAAGTCCAGGACGACGCCGTTTGACGACAGCGCACCGCCTTCGTGCGTGATGTCGCCCCTGATGACGGTCTTTCCACCCTGGCCGCCCTGGCCGGACATGCCCCCGTTGTAGGTCAGGAGCTTGTCGACGGTCAGCGTGCCGCCCACGTGGACGTTGCCGGTGAACTTGGCCTCCGGGAAGTCGACAGTGGCAAGCTCGCTGCCCTGCACGTGGGCGGTTTTCACACCGGTGGCGCCTAGTGCGCCGGTGGCGTGGTTGTAGACGACGCGTGCGCCATCCGGAAAGCCGATCAGGAATTCGTCGGGATTCTCGGACGGGGAGGGAATGAGGTCGGATGGCAGGCCGCGAAGCACGATGCCGTTGCCGGTCTCGCCGCTCGGTGAGAAGACCGTGACCTGCTCGCCCTTGCTCAACGGCGACCAGATGCGCACACGCCCGGCGGCCGGCTGCATGCACGGCAGCCAGTCCGTGAGGCGGTCGCGGACGAGGACGCGCACGCGCAGCGGGCGGAAGGTGATTTCCTCCACGGTGCCCGTGGAGATCAGATTGGCGAGAAGGCGATTGAGTTCGGCATCCATGAGCGCAGGATGCCGCGCGCGCGGGAGGACGTCACGCCGTTGGTGTTGTACCGATCACGGGCACAACAAGTCAGCGTGCAACGTGTGCAATGACGAGATCAGCCAGCGCCGATTGATCGGTCTCTGAGATGCCGAGCAGTTCGCGCGAGGCGTACTTCACCACGGGACCGTCTTTCTGCACCCGGTCGCGCAAGCCATAGTGGTGGACGAGCGCCATGCGTTGCACCTGGCCGACGAACGTCACGACGGCGCCGTCGGCATTTCCCTGCGCTTTGAGATATCGGGAGGTGCGCAGCTTCGTGAACATCTTGCGGCGGATGCTTCCTTGCTTACGCCGGAGAACTTGCGGCTTTCGCGGCTCGTAGGCCGAGCCGTCCGGATTGACCTGCGCGGCGATTCGCGCCTGCGATTGGCGGCGCAGCTCGCGGGCGATGTTGCCGGCAAGCACTCGCCGCCCGGCCGGGCTCAGCGAATTGAGCAGGCCGACGGCCCAGGCATCGAGCTCATGGAGATCCGTCGCCACAGTCACACCCCGAGAAACGCCCGGGTCTCAGCGTCAAGCAGCGGCTCGTCCCGGTAGCTGAACGTCGGATTGCCCTCGACATAGCGCACATCGACCGACTCGGTCAGCTTGATCTCGATCTGGACGTCAGCCGTGGTCTGCGTGCGGATCTCGGCTTCGAA
This sequence comes from Pandoraea pnomenusa, assembly GCF_000767615.3. Classification (NCBI taxonomy): domain Bacteria; kingdom Pseudomonadati; phylum Pseudomonadota; class Betaproteobacteria; order Burkholderiales; family Burkholderiaceae; genus Pandoraea; species Pandoraea pnomenusa. The sequence goes on from NZ_CP009553.3 coordinate 469,206, forward strand.
TTTGATGCCGTCGCGTTGCCTATCGTCGTTTGCCAGGAGTTCTGGTTGCCAGTCTGCCGCCCACGCCACTATGGGCAGCATGAGCGTGGCCGAGTCGTCCGGGTAGTCGGTCACGATGATGGTCAGCGTGTACTCATACATGAACGAGCCGCCCAGGGAGCCGATCGCGCCTGCAGCGTGTGTCGAGCGCAGACGGCCGGCGTCCACAAACACATGCAGCTGGTCAGGGTTATCGCGAATGTAGCGATTGTGCTTCACCAGCGCGGCTCGCAGGGCTTCGGGCTTTTTCATCGTGCTCGGCCCTCGTCTTCTTCGATGGTCACATACGGGCTTGCGCGCAGCTTGTCCCGCAGGGCATCGAAGCGGGCAGCGAGCTCGTGGTAGGCCGTGTAGTTGTCGGCAACGGTTTCGGCGACGGCAGAGAGCGCAACGCCGGAGGGTCGCGCATCAGCAGTGCCGGGATCGTCAAGTGTGGCGTTGCGCGCGGCGGCGTCGTGCAGGCGCACAAAACCGGCAGGCACAGTGCAAGCGGCATCAGCTTCAGCAGAGACATAGACGGGTACCTTCTGGATGATGGTGTCGCCCTTGACGCGGATCTCGCGCACCCGGTCGACGTACTTCGTGATGACAACGGGGTTTTCGCGGGCGTCATTGAGATCGGCCACGAGCTGCACCGCCTCCTTTTCCGCGGTCTGCGCGCGGCGCTCGGCCGCGTCGAGGCGGAGCTGCTGTACCGCGAACAGCAGCGCAATGCCGGCGAGCGCGAGGAGCGTACCGACGATTTTTTGCAGCGGCGTCACGCTGAAACCTCCAAAGCCTTGTACTTGTCGTAGGCGCGGCCGAGTTTCACGTCATACAGGTTCGTGGCGTAGTCGTAGCCGTTGTAGATCTCGGCGAACGCGGCCCACTTCTTTGCCTTCATCGCTTTGAGCAGGGCGGGAGCGTCCATTACGAATCGAACGAAGGCGTCGAGCTGCGCGGCTTCACCGGTGTGCATCAGGTCGGTGAACGCCTCGACGCTCTCGTAGCCCAGGCGCTGCCAGTGATAGGCCATGATCTGGAACGCCCCCCAACTTGCCGATGACAGCGCGCTCGGTCGGTGGATCGTGCAGGCGTCCGCCAGGCGCTTGTGCTCGCCGGCGCCACCCACATAGCCGCCGCGCTTGGGGTTCACGAGGTTCGGGAAGCGCTGCGCGAGCGCAGGCGCATCGAAGCCCGCTGTGCCCACTTCCCGGTACATCACGTGGCGCTCGTACAGGATGACGGGCCGGCCGTCCGGCAGGAAGCCACAGCCACGGCTCTCCACTTCGTTGACGGCTCGCACGACGGCCAGCTCGACGCCGAGCTTCTCTGCGGCCGCAGCCAGATCGGCAGCCGTGAGATGTCCCGGCGCCCGGGCGCCGGCCGCGATCGCCTGCTGGGTCTTCGGTCCGGCGATGCCGTCGACAACCAAGCCGAAGTGCTGTTGCACGTCCATCACCGCGCGGGTGGTCGCGGGACCGAACCATCCGTCGGCGGCAATGGCGGCGCCGAAGGTCACGAGGGCGGTCTGCAGCGCACGCACGGCGGCGCCGTGATCGCCCTGGCGAAGCGTATTAGCGAGCGTGATCATGGGTCTTTCTCAGTAGGCGGGTGATGGGGTTGTCGTGCCCGACGCCACCGCGGAACAGGTCAACGACGTTGCCGCGCACGGCGAGCACGGCGATGCACAGCACTGCGTTGATCGCGAGCGACGTCACGTCGACGGGCGGCGGTGCGCCGAAGATGGCTCGGATGGGCACAGAGCCCGTGGCGAGGATGAGTGCGTAGGCCAGGCGCGAAGCCCACGGTCGGTGGCTGCCGGACGCGCGCCGGAACATCATCAGGCGCAGCGCAATGACCGCGCACAGCACGGCGTTGAGGAATGCGAGGGTACTCACGGCTTCGGACCTCCCTTAAAGGCGTCGAACAGCTTCTCGGGATTCGCCGCACGCCGGATAAGCCACATCAACAGCTTGATGACGACAGCGGAGGCGACGAGCGCTCCGACCGCGGCATTGACCTGAATGCGCTCGGGCAGCGCCCAGCCGATCAGGTCGGCAGCCAGGCGCGCGGACAGGCATCCGGCAACGAACGAGATCAGGAAGAACGCCAGGCGCTTGAGCGGCGCGAGATCGTCGGAGGCCAACACAAACACGCCAGCGCCGGCGAAGGCTCCCATGACCACGGCGGCGTCGACGCCGGGGAACAGGGAGAGCACGGCGACACCGGCCGTGGCGACCGTGGCGTTGGTGGTAACAGGTTCAGTCATGGTCAGTCCCACAGTTGCACGGTCTTTTTCTCGGCCTGTGCGGGTTGGTCGGGTAGTTCGATGAGGTGGCCGTGGGGCAGGATCGGGCCGAGATCCGCCAGACCAGGGTTCGCCGCGAGCGTGGCTTCTACCAAGCCTTGGGTGCGGCCGAAGTAGCGCCAGCAGATGGCCGAGACGGTGTCGCCTTGCATCGCACGAACGCGCATCAGATCAGCTCCACGGTGATGCGCCGTTGCCCCGCGATGTCATTGATCGCCCATGCCGCATCGCGCCGCAGCTCATCGGCACCGGGGCGCGAGACCTCGTCCTCTTTCCGCGCGGTGGCCGTCGCGTCGAAATTCCGGTACCGCTCGATGAGGTTGGCGTTGGCCCAGCAGTAAACCGCCCGGGTGTAACGCAGCTCGAGCGCGGTCTTGCCCCCCACTTCGGGTACCGGCCGGCCGTCGACGCGTTTTACATCGGCGAGCGAGGTGTAGCCTTCGGCCTCACGCAGCGCTCGCCAGGCGGAAAGCTCGGCGTTCGCGTGCAGCATGGCCTCCACCACTTCCGCCTGCAGGCGCACCGTTGTCACCGTCCCGTCGAGGCGCTGCGTATCGCGCATCGCGTCGAGATCGATGTCGGGGAAGAACCCATCGTTCTTGATGACGACGCCGTCGTCGGTGGTGGGAGCGGGAGCGAGGAAGGACATGGGGCGGTTCCTGGGTAATAGTGGGCGGTGGAGGGGGCGTCGGCGGTGGCGATCAAGCCTGCGTCAGCCCCCTGCCGCCCGGCGCGGGGTACGCTCGGTGTCAACCGTCGCCGTTGCCGTCGGCGGTCGAATTCTGGTTGCGCAGCTTGGTCTCGAGGCGCTCGATGTCTTTGATGACGCCCACGTTCTTGTTCAGCTCGAGGGCGCGCTTGAGGCGCGCGAGCGCAGCACGCGGATCTCTGTCCATCTGTGCAAGGCCGATCTCCTTGTAGAGCTTCGCTCGCACCTGGTCGGGCATGTCCTGGTCGTCCGTCAGACGTGCGACGGCGAGCAGGCTCGTGAGGTCGATGTCCCCGTTGACGGCGCGGGCCTTGCGCGCCATGTCCGCGAACTCCTCGGTGATGACGCATGCGGTGGTGCGCGTGTACGGCTCGGGCATCTTGAGGCCGTACTCGATGGCGTGCGCCGCGATGGGCAGCGCGCCAGCGTAGTCGCCGACGTCGATGCGCCACACGAGCACGTTCATGACGACATCGTCCTGGACGCCGTGCCCGCTTGAGAGCACGCCGTCGACCCAGGCGGCGTACTTGGGCAACATTTCGCGCTTGGCCTCGGCCTTCTTCTCCGTGGACTGGATGGCGCTCAGTTGCCGCTTGTCCTGGGCGAGCTGCATCAGCTGCTGCTCGTAGGCGGTAGCGACGATGGGCTCATCGGTGCCTGCCGCGGCGGCGGTGGCGCGCGCCGCGGCGACCCGCATAAAGTGCTGTTGGGCGGGCGACGGCATGGTTACTCCGCAACGAACTCGATGTGCTCGACCAAGCAGCCGAGACCATAGTCTTCGACCACGAAGGCGTCGTTGCTCGACTCGAAGTTCTCGACGCGATCGCGCCTCGGGTTGTCGATGACCGAGCGACGGCGCCCGCCATCCTGGAAGTAGATGGACAGGTTGTCGAGACGCGTGATCATGAACGCGTTGGCCGGGAAGTACGGGACCATGGCCGCGGGGCGGCCGCCCATCGCCTTCTGGCTCATGATGATCTGGCCCGCCAGCTGCTCCGTGGGCGCCTGAACGCGGTTGATCAGCGGGAAGTATTTCTCGTGTGCCAGCGCGCGGCCGCACAGCACGACGAGATCCGTGTCTTCCTGGTGCCACGGGTCGAGCAGGCTCGAGAGGGCGTCGTACACGGCGGCGTCGAGGTTCGCGTAGTCGCCGCCGGCACCGATGACGACTTTGCCGGCCGTCTTGCCGTGATCCATGACGCGGGCCGGAGCCTGCTCGCGGTACTTCTGCAGCCAGCCCTTGTTGACGTCCTGCAGCAACGGGTTCGCAACGCGATCCGACGTGGCCGCGCGGGACACCCCGTTAAAGCCGATGCAGATGCGGTCCAGCGCTTGACGCTTCAGGAGCGCGTCGCGCACGCGCGTCTGGAAGTCCGGGAATTTCGCCCAGGCGTCGAGTTTCGAGTACTTCAGGTGCGAGTCGAAATTGGTCTGCGTGCAGACATAGCCGTTCGGGTCGAGATCCGTCGGATCGATCGTCTCACGCTCCTTCAGATCCGTGTTGGTCGTGCTCGCGAGCGGGGAGCCGACGCCAAGACCCAGCTTCTCGCCCTGCTGCTCGGTCACGCCCACGATGTTGATCCGCTTCAGGAACTCGGTCGATTCCTGCATCTTCGTCTCGAGCTTTTGCTGGACAGACGGTACTACGGTGAACTTCTCGGCGGCGGTCTCGACGCCGTTGAGCTTTTCCAACTGGCGCAGATAGCCGTTAAAGGCGATTCGGGTTTCCTTACGCATGTGTGCTTCTCCGGTACGGTGGTTTCGCGTGTGGTGGTGTTGAGAGGGCGATCAGCAGTCGGTGAGCTCGACGGACTGTGCGCTACCGGTGGCGGCCGTGCGCGGCGCACTGCCGTCCGTGCTGGAGAGCTTTTCGACCAGTGCGTCGTGGTCCGAGCGCAGCTTTTCGACGGCCTCGGCAACAGGCTTCATGGCCTCGGTCATGCTCGAGCTGAATTGCTCCATCGCCTTGGCGACGGCGTCCGCTCCAGCCTTCGCCAGCATCTCGGCGGTGAACTGCTGCGGCTGCTCGCCGGCGGCCGCAGTCTTTTCCGGCGGCGTAGTCGGCGTAGGCTTCTTGCCCAGCAAGCCAGCGGTGAAGCGCTCGAGCAGCGATGCGGAGGAACCCTTCAGGGTCATGGTGACCTCGCCTGCTTCGCCGGTTTCGTCTTCGAAGTCGATCTCGGCCGGCTCGGCGGCGGTGAACAGGTTCTCCGGGCGAAGCTTGCGCCCGGCCAGCGGGTTTTCCGTGGCGCCGGCGCTGAATTTGAGCATCTCCGTGCCCAGGCTCGCGGGGTTGTCCGTCACAGCCATGCCGACCAGGTACGCCTGGCCGCTACCCGCAAAGTCCGGGTCCACCTCGATGGACGAATAGACCTTCTGGCGATTCTTCGTCGTCATCGCGACCAGGGCGTCGGTCGGATCGAGCTGCGCGAGCAGCTGCAGCTTGCCCTCGGCGTTCGTCTCGGTCTTGAGTGCGATTACGTCGCCGTATGCCTTGAAGGGGCCGTCCGGGACGATGCCGCGAATGTGTTCCAGGTTGATGCGTGCGCCGTACTTGTTCGGGTCATACGTCGCGGCCATCTCCTGAATCATTTCCTTCGTGATCGTGCGGCCGTCGGTCGTGGCGCCTTCGGTGGCGACGCGAAAGAACTTGGTTTTCTTTGCCATGTTGGGTTTCCTCGGGGTGAGCGTTCAACATGGCCCATGTTCGGCGTCGGCCGCGCGTGGGGCAACGCATCGTTGTTGTGCCCCGGCGCCTTACAACACGGGCGCGTCGACCGTCCGCGCGCGCGTGGGCAACCTTGTCGGCATGACGCAACAGCACGCCCCCGACATCGATCCGCGAGTAGAAGCGCGCAACCTGTATTTCGCAGGGTGGCGCGTCGCGCGCATCGCCGAAAAGATCGGCGAGAAGCGCTCGACCGTGCATAGCTGGTGCCGGCGCGATAAGTGGAAAGAGACCGCACCGGTCGATCGCGTCGAGCTGTCGCTCGAGGCGCGCATGATCGAGCTGGTCCGCAAGGAAAACAAAGAGGGAAAGGACTTCAAGGAAATCGATCTGCTCGGCCGGCAAATCGAGCGCATGCAGCGCGTGCACAAGTACCAGCAGACCGGCAACGAAGTCGATCTGAACCCGAAGATCGCGAGCCGCAACAGCGGGCCGCGCAAGAAGGCAGAGAAGAACAGCATCAACGAGAAGCAGTTGGCGCAGCTGCGCGATGCGTTCATGGATTCGATATTCGACTACCAGCGCGCCTGGTACGAGGCCGGGGACAAGTACCGCATCCGCAACATCCTGAAGAGCCGGCAGATCGGCGCGACGTGGTACTTCGCTCGCGAGGCTCTCATTGACGCGCTCGACACGGGCCGCAATCAGATCTTCTTGTCTGCGAGTAAGGCGCAGGCGCATGTGTTCCAGCAGTACATCAAGCAATTTGCCAAGGATGCGGCGGACGTCGAGCTGACGGGCTCGCCGATGCATCTGCCCCACGCCGGCGCGAACCTGTATTTCCTGGGCACCAATGCGCGCACGGCGCAGAGCTATCACGGCAACCTGTATTTCGACGAGTACTTCTGGACCTCGAAATTTCAGGAGCTTCGCAAGGTCGCCTCCGGTATGGCGATCCACAAGCACTGGCGCCAGACCTACTTTTCGACGCCGTCAAATCTGGCGCACGAGGCGTACCCATTCTGGAGTGGCGCGCTGTTCAATCGCGGCCGGAAGAAGGACGAGCGAATCCAGCTCGATCTGTCGCACAAGGCGCTAGCGCGCGGTGTGCTGTGCCCGGACGGGCAGTGGCGGCAGATCGTCACGGTCGAGGATGCGCTCGCCGGCGGATGCAACCTGTTCGACCTCGAGCAGTTGCGCCTCGAGTATGGCCCCGACGACTTCGCCAACCTGCTGATGTGCCAGTTCGTGGACGACGTGCTGGCGGTATTCAAGTTTTCGCTGCTGCAAGGCTGCATGGTCGACAGCTGGGAGGTCTGGGACGACTACCGGCCGTTCGCTGCTCGTCCGTTCGGGTATCGGCCGGTCTGGCTGGGTTACGACCCGAACGGCGGCAGCGGCATGGGAGATTCGGCCGCGCTCGTGGTGCTGGCGCCGCCGGTCGTGCAGGGCGGCAAGTTCCGCATCCTGGAGCGCATCCCGTTCCGAGGCCTCGACTACGAGGCACAGGCCGAGGCGATCCGGAAGGCGACCGAACGTTACACGGTCACGTACATCGGCATCGACCGAACCGGTATCGGGGACGCGGTGTTCCAGCTCGTGAAGAAGTTCTTCCCTGCCGTGTTCGGCTTCACCTACTCGCCGCACGTCAAAACGCAGCTCGTGCTCAAGGCACACGATGTCATGAGCAAGGGCAGGCTCGAATTCGATGCAGGTCACACCGACATCGCGCAGTCCTTTATGACTATCCGCAAGACGACCACGGCCAGCGGAGGGCAGGTTACGTACAAGGCTGATCGGTCAGCCGAGGCGAGCCACGGCGATATCGCGTGGGCAACGATGCATGCGATGTCGAACGAAGGCATTGACGGGCAGGCTGGCACCAACCAAGGTTTTATGGAGATGTACTCGTGAGCAAGAATCGACACGCGCGATACCGTGCGCGCCAGGCGCAAGCGCCGGCCGGCGAACCCACAGCGGCCCCGGCACCCGGGGTGGATACGTTCGCCTTCGGCGACCCCGTCGCCGTCCTGGACAAGCGGGAGATCCTTTCGTACATCGAGTGCATGAAGATGTCGAAGTGGTACGAGCCGCCGTTATCGTGGGACGGTCTGGCGCGCTCGTTTCGCGCGGCGCCGCATCACAGCTCTGCCATCTACGTGAAGCGCAACATCCTGGCCTCGACGTTCATTCCGCACAAGCGCTTGTCGCGCGCGGAATTTCGGGAGTTCGCGCTCAACTACATGGTGTTCGGCAACGCGTACTTCGAGCTGCGCAAGAACCGGCTCGGTGGCCCGCTCGCGCTAAAAACGTTGCTCACGAAATACACCCGGCGCGGTCTGGATCTGGAGTCGTATTGGTGGGTGCCGGAAGTCGGGCAGGAGACGCCGTTTGCCAAGGGTGACGTATTCCACCTGATGGAGTCCGACGTCGAACAGGAGGTGTATGGCTTGCCGGAATACTTGCCCGCGCTCAATGCGGCGTGGCTCAACGAGTCAGCCACCCTGTTTCGCCGCCGCTACTACAAGAACGGCAGCCATGCGGGCTTCATCCTGTACATGACGGACGCCGCGGCGAGCCAGACGGACGTCGATGCATTGCGCGAAGCGCTGAAGAACTCGAAGGGGCCGGGCAACTTCCGCAACCTCTTCATGTACGCGCCGAATGGCAAGAAGGATGGCATGCAGATCATCCCTGTGTCCGAGGTGGCGGCGAAGGACGAGTTCTTCAACATCAAGAACGTGACGCGCGACGATCTGCTGGCTGCTCACCGTGTACCGCCGCAGCTCATGAGCGTGATTCCGAATAACACGGGTGGGTTCGGTGACGTCGAGAAGGCCGCGAAGGTTTTCTGGGTCAACGAGATCATGCCGCTCCAGGAGAGCATGAAGGCAGTGAACGAATGGCTGGGTGAGGAGGTGATGCGGTTCGAACCGTACGCTTTGGCGCAGGTCACGACGGCAAAGTAGCCCAGGGCCTACTTCTTTGCTGCGTCCGGGACGGGCAGATTGTCCCGGGCCGCAGCCTCTCGATTGAAACGCATCCGGTCGACGCCAGCTTCGGCCACGCACGGCTCTTCCAAAAGGCTCGAGCGCATCGTCTCGATCGCCGCAAGCCATCCCCCCACATCTTCCCGCCACGCGGCGCGGATCACTTCTATCTCGCCCCGGCACGCGACCAGCACGCGGTGCATCCGGTGAATTTCCCACAGCAGTTCCCGCACCTCTGAAGACGGCGCGCGCTCCCATATTGCGCGCAGTTCCGAGGGCGTTAGGGCACGGCGTTCGGGGGTAGCAGGGTTTCGGCGTCGCATCGCTGAAAATACTGTATGAATAAACAGTATTTTAGCCCAAACACTGGACCGCACAAGAGGCCCTACAACGGGCTGGTGGCGGGGGAAGGGGCAGGCACGGGGGAGGGGGCCGCAGGCCGTTGTGGGCGCGGGCAGGCCCGTTGGCGCTGCCGTTTTTTTGCCGCCCACCCCCTCCCCAACCCCCAGCGCGCGCGGTCATGACCCCGCCACGCCTGCGCGCTTGATCGAACACTTTTTATGCACCTACTCACAGACCGGATAGGCCCGCCAGCACTGGCGCGGGAGGGCATACGAAGGTGCGTCGGACGTGTGCACTTTCATGCGCCAAGCTCATGCAGTGCCGTCCGTGCGGGCCGATGTGGTCCGCCGTAGCCCCGCCGTGCTGCGTGATCTGGAGTCTATTTCCCGGTGGGTGTCGGGAAAAAGGTAACCGAGGTAACCACCATCAAAAATCGCTCGGAAACCCGCATGGATAAAGGATTTCGCTGGTTACCTTTCAAAGGTAACCGAGGGTAACCAAAAGGTAACCGCGTTCTAAGTCTTTGATTTTAAATGGAGTTGGAAAAATGAGAAGTTACCTTCGTAAAAGGTAACCGGTTACCTTTGGGTTACCCTAAAGTTACCTTTTATCTAAATCGCTGAAAGCCTTTACTGGTAAGGCTTTGAGGCCAATTTTCTAGGGCTGGTTACCTCGGTTACCTTTTTCCCGACACCCGCCGGATTTTCACGGATGAGATACTTCGAGCGGGGCTGACTATGGCGTGCCACGAGGTAACCGGTGCGTACCAAGTCGACGTCATGAACTGACACTCACAACACCAACGAACGATGACCAGCAAATACAAGGTGGTGCTGTACGGGATTGGGGCGCTTGTCGCCCTCTGGATAGCCAAACGGCTCGAACTCGCATCAGACACCCTGATCGTGTCGCTCGTCGGCATCGGCGGCGTATATCTAACGGCGCAATCCAACGCGAAGGAAAAGGCCGCCGATCGTGCGGCCGACGAGCGACGTGTCGACAAAGAACGAGTGATGCGACTGAAGCGCGATGTCTTGTTGCCCGCGATCGAAGGGTGCAGCTCTGTGACGCAATGCGTTGGGTCGATGCTCGATGAAAAAGCAGAGACGGCGAAGATTCACGGGGAATACAGCACGGCGTTGTCCGACATGACAAAGGTGCTGCTCATCGGAGACGTGGTGACGGTGGCCGCGATGATTAACTACCTGCAAAAGGTTCGGGAACTGTGGGTGCTGGTCGCTGGGGAGCGGTTCGCGCTGGATCAGATCAGGGCGCAGCTCGTCGAACTCGAGACCGCGTACGCTCGCGACAATCAAACGCAGCAAGAGCTGTTTGCTTTGCAGCGCACCAGAATCTCCGGGGGAATCCAGACGCGGCAGCCCTTGAGAGAACGGCCCAGCTAATTGCGAGCCATGAGCAGTCTAAGAAGACGCTGATCGACCGTGCGGTGCAGCTACGGATTGCATACAGTGAGCGAGAGATTCAGGCCGTGACGGCTTTACTGGGCGCGGGAGACACCATCGATTTGGAAGTCGAACTGCTCCGATGCCTGCGGAAGGAAATTGATCTGGATTTTGATATGCCCGCCACTCGGGCGCGAATGGTTGCGGGCCGCGAGCGAATCGTGAAAACGCTCACGCAGAGGGTCGATGAAGTCAGAACCAGAATTGCGTCGATTCGTCAGGCAAACGGCGCATGAATAGACCGTTGCGTCGCGTTCGCAATTGATGCCTAGACCTCGATGCGACGGGGCTTTTATGCCAGTGAAATGCATCGAATTGCGAACGCGAAATTGGCCCTAAGTATTTGATTTTCTGGATTTCTGCAAAGACTTTGTAATCATCAGGTGGCGGGTTCGAGTCCTGCAGCCGGCACCAAATACTGATCCACGGAATTCCGTGGTGATCCTGAAACCCGTGATAGCATAAGGCTTCGCGGGTTTTTTTATTCCGATGTTGTCCAGCGGGCCCGCCTGAATCCGGGGGCATGTGGGGGCACCGCAGGGGGAATTTCTTCAGTTTCCAAATGCCCCCGAAAAAAGTGCCCCCCGACACTGTAAGGCTGGTGCCTTATGCCGTTGACCGACGTCGCGATTCGCAAAGCCGCTCCCCGTGAAAAGCCTTACCGCCTTGCTGATGGGGGGCATGTACCTCGAGGTTTCGCCGTCCGGCGGGAAATACTGGCGGCTCAAATACCGCTTTTTGGGCAAGGAGAAGCGGCTGGCCTTGGGCGTGTATCCAGACGTGCCGTTGGCTGCTGCCCGGGAAAAGCGTGACGACGCCCGCAAGAAGCTTGCGGCGGGCGTCGATCCCGGTGTGTTACCGGTCTGTTTCGTGTACGAGGCGGCGACGATGGGTTCTAACATCACTCCCCAAAAAACTGGTTCGGTCGTATCCTGTGGATCAGGCCGGGGCAGGTTCGTGTCGCGCCCGGTCTTGATCAGCCACAGTTCGAGCGGGCTCATATACGGCGAAAGGCCCACGGCCGCCGCCGCGTCGGAGCCGCCAATCCCGTTTTTCCTGACTTCCAGCCAGTCATCACGAGATAGGTCTTTTGTTTCCACAAGCCGTAGCGCGGGCCGATGCCGACCGCACCCGACTGATTCAGGCAAAGCCATTCGTAACCTCCAGATGTGAAAAAGCCCGGCGGGGATAAGCCCGGCCGGGCGATATGACGTCGCACTGGAATCTTCAGGCGATCAGCTTGAGCGCTTCGTTCCAGGCTTTCTCCTTCAGGGTGGCGCCTGCGCCGAACCATGCAGCATCGCGTCGGTTATCGTCGCTGCGCGCGCGGCGCTGATGATCGACGAACTCGGTCACCGAATTCACCAGACCCCAGGCCGTGCCCGATGCCGAAGGCAAAGTCGCGCCCTTGCCGTGCCCGGCGTACAGTTCGTGAACGGCTTTGATCGCACGATCGTTGGTGGCCGGCATCGGCATAGACGGCCCGCTCGACGGATAGGTGAGCACGCGCTGGAAGAACTTCTCAGCCACGGCATCGCTGACCTTGCGTTCGGATAGCGCGCGCATGCGAGCCATGAAGCCGTCCCAACTTGAGGTCGCTATTCCCAACTGACGTTTCACGGCAGCGGCGTCGAATTGGGAACGGTGTCCGACCTTGACGGCTCCCCTGCTGTCGCCGAGCGCGATCTGCAGCGTGTTGTTACAGACCACCCGAATACTCGTGAACTGTGCAGTGGTCGCCAGTGTGCCGTCGCAGGCTGTCGCGAGCAGCAGGTAGCCGTTGACCGTGTCTTTGCCCTTGAGCGCGACGGACTGGCCGGTACGGGCGAGCGCCCAGAGCTTCTTGCCATCCTTGAGCACGCCAGCGGTTTCCAGCTCGAACCCGCCTACCGCGGTGAGATCACGATAGAACTCGAGGATTTCACGTGGTTGCACGACTTGATAGCGCGACGAGACGACGGACAGGGGAGCCTTGGTGTCCGAGCGATACAGCACGCGCTGCTCGGGAAAGGCGTGGATCGAGCCGAGATTGCCGCTGCCGGCGACAAAGCGGACGTCGGCGGACTCGATTTGCCAGTCCATACCCGCCTGTCTTTGCCATACCTCGATCGGCTGTTTGGGTGCAAGCTTTTGGCCGAGACCATGCCACGGGGTCTCGTTGACGTAAGCCATTGATTGAACGAGATGCATGAAAAGCTCCTTGTAAACGGCATAAAGCCCGGCACATGGCCAGGCGATGATGGGGAAAAGCGAGAGGGACTGCTGAAGGGGAAACGGCCGCTCAGTCCGATGCTTTGGGGTGACTGAAGGCGTGTCCGCAGGCGTGGCAGCGGAAGTTGTCTAGCACGGTCGAATCGACGACTTCGCCGAACATCGAGCCGGTTGCGCAGCCCGCTGCGCCGCCGATGAGGCCGGCGATTACGGCACCGGCGATGGCACCACACACGGCACCGGCAGGACCGGCGAGCACGCCGACGGCTGCACCGGTTTCAGCGCCGGACAGGGCGAATGCGACACCGCTCGTTGTGCCGGCGACCGTACCGATAGCTCCGCCCATCTTGCGCGCACGATTGCGGGCATCGACGCGGTCGGACTGGCATTTCGGGCAGGACGGAACAGGCCCAGATCCGCTGGACCGGGCTTGGGTAGATTGTCGAGGCGGCGGGGCGAAACCTTGCTCGAACGGTTCGTCATCCTCGCGTTCGTGCAGGTACATCTCGTCCGGATCGTGAAGTCGAGGATAGAAACGTGGATCACGCATGAGCCGCCTCGCGGCGCACTTTTTCCGAGTGCAATCGGAGGCCGACGGTCGCGACGACCCCGGCCACGAAGACAAGGCCGAACGCGAGAAGGTACTCGAATGGGGAGGGGTAGGTTGGCATCACTGGTCCCAGAGACGTTCGCCGGCGCGGGATCGCACGGGCGGAGCGGCAGGCTGCGGCCGTACTCAGGTGGGTCATATGTGGTTGAAATATTCTTCAATCCACGAACGCTCCGAAAGGCCTTCTTGTGCAGAAAATGCTGGAGAGCCCCCTTGACGATCTCGCGCGGTTGGACCGTAGCGCCATCGATCGTGGTGCGGAACATGTCGCCGTATTCGATCAACCGATGACACGCATCGAGAAACAGGATCGCGAAGACCTCGTGGTCGAAGCCGGCGTGCAGCTTGGCGCACAGGTACTCCTCGACCGCCGTCGGCGAACTGAACTCAGCACCGCGCTGCATCTTCTGGCCCGTGATCAGGTGTGCGGCCTCCGGGATCTGGTCAGGCGACGCCGACGGGTAATTGCCCTGATCGTCACGCACCACTAGCGAGGCATCGAGTGAGAAGCAGGGTTGCGACATGATCGTACTTCGGTTGCTCACGCGGAATTGCCCGGGACCGTCGCAAGCACGGCGCAGCGCAAGCCGTCGGGGGAGGCCGACGACCGCAGATCGCAAGCGCCAGCGGCGCGCAGCCCTTGACGGCGAGAACGTCGTGGTACGGTGAAGGGACCAGCAAAACCACCCATCAACCTCTCAACGAAGGCACAGACAGGCAAGCGGGCGCGCAGGCCCGCATGGGCCGAAGGCGTCAGGGGACCGGGCGTAGCCCGCGAGCCCGACGGCGGTATGCCGCAACGCCCACCCAGCTAATCGGTGAGATGAGCGTTGCACCACTCTGGTGTAATATGGTGAAAACTGTCGGGGGTAATCATGGGACAGCGAAATTCCGGCAAGAATGATCCGGACGCCAAGACTCGCATGTCGGTGAGTCTTCCATTCTCATTGCACCAGGAACTGGAGCGCATAGCGCGTGACAAGAAAGTGTCACTGGCATGGGTGATGCGCGAGGCGGCCGAAAAGTACGTGGCGGACCAATGGCCACTGCTTGCCAAGACAAAATGACTCATGGACAGCGTCAGTCCCGCACGTCGCTCGGAGATCATGGGGCGCGTCCGTTCACGCGACACCAAGCCCGAGATGCTGGTGCGAAAACTTGTCCATGCGCTGGGTTATCGATATCGACTTCATGCCAAGGAACTACCAGGAAAACCCGATCTGGTGTTCCGGCCACGTCGAAAAGCGATCTTTGTTCATGGCTGCTTTTGGCATCGCCACCCGGGCTGCGCGTTGGCGCGACTGCCAAAGTCACGCGAGGAATTTTGGCTACCCAAATTGGAAGCCAATCGGCAGCGCGACATAAAAAACCAGCACGCCCTCCAGGAAGCTAATTGGGGTGTGCTAACTATTTGGGAATGCGAGCTTGGCGACATCGACAAGCTCAAAAAGACAATAAAGGAATTTCTCGATGCGTAGCGTTGAGCTTTTCGCGGGAGCGGGAGGACTGGCGATCGGCATGGCCAATGCCGGCTTTCAACACGCCGCGGTAATCGAATGGGACCATGACGCGTGCGAAACCTTCAGGGAAAATCAACGGCATCACGCCCACGCTGTCGAAGGCTGGCCGGTTCATGAAGTCGATGCGCGGAGTTTCAACTTCGGAGCGTTGCCCGCAGACATCGCCGTCATCTCTGGAGGACCGCCATGCCAGCCATTCTCCATGGGAGGCAAGCATCAGGCGCAGCGCGACGAACGGAACATGTTTCCCGAAGCGGTGCGTGCCGTTCGCGAACTGATGCCCAAGGCGTTCATTTTCGAGAACGTCAAGGGGCTGACGCGGGAGAGCTTCATCGCCTACTTCTCTTACATCCATCTTCAACTGCAATACCCGGAACTGTCCCGTCGCAAGGGTGAGAACTGGATACAGCACCGATCACGGCTGGAGCAACATCATTCGGCTAACAAGAACGCGCCTACGTACAACGTCCTCTTCGACGTGCTGAACGCTGCCGACTATGGCGTGCCGCAGAAACGCGAGCGTGTCTTTTTTGTGGGTTTTCGCTCCGACCTCGGAGCCCAGTGGTCCTTTCCGCAGAAAACACACTCCGAGGATGCATTGCTCGTCTCCAAATATATCGATGGAGCATACTGGGAAGAACACGGGATTAACAGGCGGCGAATGGACGATGTGCCGACTCGCTATGCGAAACGAGTGCAGCGTCTGCGCGTCACCCCGTCCCTACTGGAAATAGACCGATGGCGCACCACTCGGGACGCGCTTCTCGATCTGCCTGATCCAGAGGTTCATCGGAACAACGCGATAACCAATCACGTGTTCACCCCCGGCGCGCGCACCTATGTGGGCCACACTGGAAGCCCGCTCGACGAACCCGCGAAGACACTGAAGGCTGGCTATCATGGCGTGCCCGGCGGAGAAAACATGTTCGTAAAGGACGATGGATCCGTTCGCTATTTCACCGTGCGCGAAGCCGCCAGATTGCAAACCTTCCCCGACGAATACGAGTTCCACGGCTCCTGGAGTCAAACCATGCGCCAGTTAGGCAATGCCGTCCCTGTGCAACTGGCCGAAGTGGTGGCCGGATCGGTGGCAACCAGCTTGGCCGCGTGCGAAAACACCACGAGACGCGGCGCATAACCAGGAAAACAGGGAACCCACATGACCGTAGCCGAATTCGATCTAACACCCGATCCGCGTGTCCTGCAAATCCTCGGTGAAATCAATCTCGATCAGTGGAAATGCCTAGCGGAACTGATCGACAACAGTGTCGACGCCTTCATTAATTCGCTCCGCGATGGAGCGAAGGTTGAATCTCCCTCCGTAGTGATCAGTCTTCCGACGCACGACAAGGAGGACGCCTGCGTGACCATTCGAGACAACGGTCCGGGGATGACGCTCGAACAGTTGGAGCGCGCCGTTCGTGCTGGTTGGAGTGGGAACAATCCCTTGGACAACCTCGGCCTGTTCGGCATGGGCTTCAATATCGCCACGGCGCGCTTGGGCATGGTTACCGAGGTGTACACAACGCGCGCGGGCGAAACGGAATGGGTTGGCCTTCGCATCGATCTTAACGAACTGCGTCGAACCCGCACATACCAAACACCGCGACTCACGAGACCCAAGGCGGATCCGGCGGCCCATGGAACCGAAATCAAGATCCTGCGACTCAAGGCGGATCAGCGGCTCTATTTTTCGAAGAGCGCGAATCATAACAAGATTCGGCGCCAGCTAGCCCGGGTATACGCGCCTTTGCTGTTGTCCAATGACAGCGCTTTCTCCCTTCAAATCAACGGCCAGAACATTCAGGCCAAACGTCCTTGCCATTGGAGCCCCGATCGTTCGGTGCAAGGAAGTGACGGGACACCTACGCATGCCGTCGAGACATTCGATTTCGCATTGCCGTCTCGGCATTACTGCCTCACCTGCATGTTGTCGTTCTCCGGGTCGGAGTGCCCTACGGGCAGCCCCGATTGCAGAACTGTCGAGGTCAAACGCCGCTTGCATGGTTGGGTCGGGCTTCAGCGGTACATGCACGAAGAGGACTTTGGCATTGACATCATCCGCAACGGGCGTGTCATCGAGGTCCAAAACAAGGATCTTTTCGTCTGGAGTGGTGGTGAACGACCAGAACGCGAATATCCAATCGACGATCAACGCAATCGCGGCCGTTTCATCGGTGAAATTCACCTTGACCACTGCCGAGTGAGTTACACGAAGGATCGCTTCGAACGTGACGACACTTCATGGGCGGAAATGGCAACCCTTGTAAGAGGGGAAGGTCCGCTACAGCCGAAAAAAGCCAAGGCACTCGGCTTCGAACCGCAGACCGCGCCGCTGTATCGTCTGTTCCAGGCATTCCGACGTAGCGATCCCCAGGGGAAAACTGGCCGCTGGTCGAGAATCCTTGCGGTCAGAAATAACGAACGCGCCATCGAGATGGCCGATCTCTTCCACAAGGGCGACCCGGAATATCAGACCGACGAGAAATGGTTCGAACTGGTCGAAGAGGAGGATCGGGGCGTTGTGGGCGCGACGCCGACCGCTACTGGTCCAGGCTCAGCGGCACCGACGGTACCGGATGGATTTCTCGATGACGATGATGGCGCCCCTCCCAAGGGCGCCATCCCTGCCCCCGTTACGCCGACCGCCTCGACCACGACCACACCTAGCGCTCCCGTGGCGCCTTTGCGGCAAAAGCTGCACGAACTGTCGCGCGTCTACAAACACCCCCTACTCAAGATAGAATTTACCGTCGAGGCATTCATGGTCGGGGCGAGTGACCCCGACTTGCCGGCCAAGGCGCCATGGACTCTTAAGATCGAGGATCCTGGAACGAGAACATTCCTTTTCCTGTTCGATACCAGTCATTCTGTCTTCCGCTCGGTCACAATGACGCCCATGGACGCATTGCTTTCCGAACTGGCCTTCAAAACCTACGAGTTCCTGAAAGAGGCCAGTCCAAACTCGGCGGTTTTTTCCACCATCCTTGCCGACCTGCGGAGCGAGTACGCGGAAGACGCAAAACTCGACCCGAAAAACATCATCGCTTTCGCTGACAAATCGCTTCGAGAGATTGCTCAGTCGATAAGCACCGCCAATGGGACGCAATCGTTCGACGTCTTGTTCTCAGAACTGCCAGCGCCCGCACAGGAAAAGATCCGGCGCAAAATCGCCACCACCGGCGTGAGCAGCGCCCATGCCGTCATTGACGCTGGCGAATTCCTTTCCTACGCGGAGGCGTTGGATATCAAGCAGTTCGTTCGGCGTTACCCGGAGCTTTTCTTCGATGGCAAATTCTGGGCGCAGCCTTACGCTCACTTGGACTACGGCGACTCCAAGGTGAACGAAGAGGCTAGAGGAAGGGTGCTGGAGCGCTACGATGCATATCTTGCGGACGCTGTTTGGCTAGCCTCGCAGAGTCCACGAGACCTCGATCGTTGTGACCGCGACGAACTCATTCGCGCGACGCTTTCGGTGCGTCTGCTCGGCCAGGACGGAAGCGTGTGAAATGGAAGGCTATTTCCTCGACTCACGCCGTCTGCTGAACGGATCATGGCGCGCGTTCGAACGTGACGTAGCGCGGTTGCTGGTACAGAACGCTTTCGAGGATGTGCGGATCGTCGGCGGCTCAGGGGATCGTGGAGCGGATGTGCTGGGGGTAAAGAGCGGCAAACTCTGGGTTGTCCAATGCAAGTTCACCAGCGACAGTTATCCGGATCACCATGCCGTTGACGAGGTGGTGGAGGCTTCAAGCTTCTACGAGGCGGATCGACTCGCCATCGCCACGTCGCGAGCATTCGGCCCCGCGTTAAACGCGGCAATCGATCGATGGGCCCGGCTTGGCATCAAGATCGAGTCGTTGCCACCGGCGACTCTCGTGGAAATGATGCGCCGCAGTCCAGAATACCCTCGGGCGCGGAGGGATCTTCGCGACTACCAAGACGACTGTGTGCTGCGACTAACCGCAGCGCTACGCGAGACGGGCCGCGGCCAACTGGTACTCGCCACTGGCTTGGGAAAGACGGTCGTCATGGCCGAAACCACCGCGCAATTACTTCGAGACGGTGTCATAGACTCCGGGCGCGTGCTTGTGCTCGCCGACAAACGTGAATTGGTTGAGCAACTGCAAAGGGAATTCTGGCAGCAGTTGCCGAAGAACATTCCCACCCATCTGCTCATTGGTGGGGAGCAACCCACGTTCTGGGATGGGATCACCTTCGCCACGGTCCAGAGTGTGTTGCCACGGCTCGGTAGCCTTCCGGAATTCGGTCTTGTTTGGGTCGATGAAGCTCATCACATCGGCTCCGACAGTTTTCGCCGCGTTATCGAAGAGTTGAACGCGCCCATGGTTGGTGGCGCCACGGCCACACCATGGCGGGGAGACAACTTCGATATCGACACTGTGCTGGGCCAGCCTGTGGCAAAGATCGGGATCGACGAGGGGCTGCGTCGAGGCTTTCTTTGCGAAGCGGATTACCGCCTTCTGGCCGACAACATCAATTGGGAGTTTGTCAGGAAGCAGTCCCGACACGAATATTCAATCAAGGAACTCAATACTCGCTTGTTGATTCCGACCCGCGACGAGGAAGCGGCACGTGTCATCGCGGACTCCTTCAAGAAAGAGGCGCGGCGCAGCCTGATCGTGTTCTGCGCGAGCGTGGAACACTCGAAGGCTTTTTCCGCCATGTTGAAGCTTTATGGTTTTCGTTCCGCATACATCACTGGCGAAATGGACCCACGTGAGCGGGAAAAGACGATGGCGGCGCTACGCCGGGGAACGATCAACGCGGTAACCACAGTGGATATTTTCAATGAAGGTGTCGATGTCCCCGACGTGGACATGCTCGCTTTCATGCGAGTGACCCATAGCCGTCGAATATTCGTGCAACAGCTTGGACGCGGACTCCGCCTAGCTCCCAACAAGGACAAAGTGGTGGTGCTCGATTTCGTCAGCGATTTGCGGCGAATTTCCGAGGTAATCGACCTGCAAAAATCGATATCGGGCGATGTTGAAAGACTCGACTTGGTGGAACGCGTGGTGCAGTTCTCCGACCGCGGCGCTGGCCACTTCATGTTCGAATGGTTACTCGATCAGGCGGATCTGTTCAATCGAGAAGGCGATGCGAAATTGGAGTTGCCCGAGTTCAATTTTCCCTTACCCCCCTCTCCGGGAGCGGTTCAATGAGCATAGCGGTGCCCACGGAAATCCGGGATCGAATCCGGCAGAAGATATGGAGCAAGGCGGACGAGCTGGGCTGGTCGGGGCTATCAGACCTTGATCGCACGGTCTGGTACGAGAACTGGTCGAAGGACAAGGACGTCGGTGGGGCTTTGGCGCACTTTATGGACGCCCGAAGAGTCCGAGTATACATAAAGGATTCCCTACTGAAACCATATCTGCGTACCCGCCTGGAAGACAACGCTGACAAAGTGTTGTTGGCGGCAGGCTTGGGATTAAATACGGCTACGGTGCGCGATACATACGACAAGCCGCATGGTCGCTTGCTGACTGACGGCAAGATCATTTGCTGGGGAAACAGCCGGGACTGGAAATCGATCGTAATCTCGGTGTTCGAGCGTGCGTACAAACTCGAATCAGGAATACCCCACGCTGCGGTACTCATTGAAACTGGTAGAACCACGAATGACGGCATGCGCGACATGATTGTCGACATGGGAAGGAAGCTGGGGCTGGGTAACGTCGTTTGGATGGATTGAGACTATCCTCGACCGCTTGGCCGCTGATAGGCACGGTTTCACGTCGCCACCGCGCGTCCCTAGCTAACTAACCGATTGCCAGACGCACGGGCTTGCCGACGGTAGAATGCTGCGATACAAAGCGGCTTGGTGGACGGCGCCAGTCGACAGGACGGGAGAAGGGGCATGGCGGCAGAACAGTATCCAGTTGAGGTGCAGTCGGACTTCCTCGAGAAGATCACGCGCGCTCGCCCCATCCCGGCTCTGGCTGAACTGATCTGGAACGCGTTCGACGCCGACGCCACGGTAGTGGACGTCTCGTTCGAGTACAACGACCTCGGGGCGCTGGACGCCATCGTCGTCAAGGACAACGGCGAGGGCATCGCCCGTACGGACGCCCCTGGCTTTTTCCGTTTCCTCGGCGGCTCGTGGAAAAAGTCCAAATCGCAAACCGCGTCCAGCCGGTTCCTTCATGGGCAGGAAGGTCGTGGGCGTTTCAAGGCGTTCGCCCTTGGCAACGTTGCCGAATGGGCCGTGGTCTATCGTCGGGACGGCAAGTGCTGGTCCTACACCATCCGCATGACCGCGCTCGACATCCGCCACGTCAACGTGAGCGACGAGGCGCAGGTCAAGGATGATGCGCAGCCGGGCGTGACGCTCACCATCCGTGAGCCCACAAAGGAGTTTCGGACGTTCACGTCGGACGAAGGTCGTCAGGAATTGACCGAGGTCTTCGCGCTGTATTTGGCGGACTACGAGGAGAACGCGAAGATCGTTCTGGATGGTCGAGCCATCGACCCCGCATCGGCCATTGCCGGTCGCAAGAACTTCAACCTGGACGACATTGAGATCGACGGCAAGGAGCACTGGGTGCGTTTGCACGTCGTCGAATGGAAGGCGGCCGGCAACCGCGCGCTGTACCTTTGCAACCAGCAACGTTTCCCACTCGTGCAGGTGGACCGTCGCTTCCACATCGGCAACTTCACGTTCTCTGGCTACCTGTACTCGCCGTATTTCGACCTTGCGCAGAAGGAGGGGACGGTCGATCTCGCGGAAATGCAGGCCGCAGTCGTTGACGCTATCACGCAGGCGCAGCAAACGATCAAGGATCACTTCCGCACCCGAGCGGCGGAGCAGGCGAGAACGGTTGTGGAGGAGTGGAAGGACGAAGAGGTCTACCCGTTCGCGGGCGACCCGGTGACGCCGGTCGAAAAGGTCGAACGTCAGGTGTTTGACATCGTGGCCGTCAACGTGGCTCGGCACCTGCCGGACTTCAGTACGACGCAAAGCAAGAACAAGGCGTTTCAACTTCGGATGCTGCGCCAGGCGATCGAGCGTAGCCCGGAAGACTTGCAGGTCATCCTGGACGAGGTGCTTCGACTGCCGAAACGGCAACAGGAAGAACTGGCGCAACTCCTGCGCGACACGACGCTCTCTTCGATCATCGGGGCCGCGAAGGTGGTCTCGGACCGCTTGAAGTTTCTCAACGGTTTGGAGGCCGTGCTCTTCGACCCGGAACCCAAGAAGCGCCTGAAAGAACGATCGCAGTTGCATCGCATCATCGCTCAGAACTGTTGGCTCTTTGGCGAAGAGTTCAGCCTGTCGGTGGACGACCAGTCCCTGACCCAAGTTCTGGTCGAGCACAAGAAGATGCTGGATCCGAAGATCGTGATCGACGAGCCGGTGAAGCACATTTCGCAGACGCGGGGCATTGTGGATCTGATGCTTTCGAGGGCGACTAAGCAGCACCGGGCGAACCGTTTGTCGCACCTCGTCGTCGAACTGAAAGCGCCGAAAGTGCCCATTGGTTCAGACGAGGTGACGCAGATTCAGGGCTACGCGTTCTCCGTGATGGCAGACCCGCGTTTCTCCAAAGTCGGGGTGACGTGGAACTTTTGGGCGATCAGCGACGAACTCAAACCCTACACCGAGCACTTGGTGAAGGATGAGACCGGCCTGATTCTGGAAAAACCGAACGTCAACATCTACGCGAAGACATGGGCGCAAGTGCTCGACGAAAACCGTGCACGGTTGAAGTTTTTCCAGGACCATCTGGACGTACAGGTAGATCGCGACGCGTCGCTCAAATACCTGCAACAGCGTTACGCAGCCTACCTCGAAGGCGTGTTCGAAATTGAAGATTCGGACGCGGAAACGGAGGTAGACGCAGCGCCGGAAGCCGACGCAGCGGCTGCCTGAGGTTTTGTCGCTTTGTGATTCGTCACTGGGACAGTTAAGCTACGCGGAGACCAGCACGTCATCGCTCTTCGCGCGAGCTTCCACACGATGGATCCGCTTGATCTTCGTTGTTTGTTGGACCTCCCCGACCGGCATCTGACGCAGCAGTTTCGCGGTGAGCTGGCGATACGGGAGGGTACTCTTGCGCGGCGCACCGTAGCAATGGATGGCGCGCCAAGTGGCATCCGACGCCAGAATCTCGCAGACACGATCGAGGTCCGCCGGGTCGCGCGGCGTCACCACAATCGGTTTGACGTTCTCGCATTGACCTCCTCGCGCTTCCCAGGCGCGCTGGGTCGCACGGCGCACCGGCCTAGCGTCGCTCTCGTGGGCTGTGCGCACAACCGCGATTCATTGCGGTTTGCTACGCTTTGCGTTCCATCGGCAGCGTAGGACGACCATGACGATCGAGGAACAAAAAATAACGACCTTCCATTTGCGCGGTGGGGCGGCATTTGAGGCGACCATGACGCCCGACGACGCTCCACGCACCCTCCGATCACCGGAGGCGATCGCGTTCCGGCGCGCGATGCTCACCGAACCCCACATCGCACCGCTCGCCTCGTACGTTGCCGGGTTGCGACAGCAACATCCCGCATGGGAGTTCTTGGACTTTGACCCGCTCGATGGTGGAACTGACGCGGATATGCTGTTCCTGCTCGAAAAGCCCGGCCCAATGACGTCACCCACCGGTAAGAAGGTGGGCTCCGGGTTCATATCACGAAACAATGACGACCCCACTGCGGAGGCTGTGTTCGACTTCATGGTCCGGGCGGACATCCGGTAATACCCCCTGAAATCCACCGCTGGGAGAAGTAGAATTTTCTCGTTAAGAGGGAGTTCTGCAGATGAAGAAGTCGAGATTCACAGACAGCCAGATATTGGAGGCGCTCAAGCGCGCGGAGGCTGGGCTTGCGGTGCCGGAGCTATGTGTCAACGCCGGTTTAAATCTGACCCACCTTCCGGCGTATCGCCGAAGTAAATCTGACCCACCCAGGCTCCGTGTCACGCGGCGGCTTTCGCGCCTGCGCGTGTAGTTTGTCCAGCTTTCCGTTTGTCCTTCAGCCGATAGCTTTCGCCTGCAATCTGCACGATGTGCGCGTGATGCAGCAGCCGGTCGAGCATCGCCGCAGTCAGCGTCTGGTCGTCGGCAAATGCCGTGGCCCACTGCGTAAATGGCAGGTTGCTCGTCAGCACGATGGCTCCGCGCTCGTATCGCTTGGCCACCACGTTAAAAAACAGATTGGCTTCCTCGCGTCCAAACGGCAGGTAGCCGATTTCATCGATAACCAGCAGCTTTGGGCCAACCACGGCGCGGTTAAAAAACTCCCGCAGCCGGTTCTGCTGCCGGGCTGTGGCCAACTGCATCATCAAGTCGGCGGCGGTCGTGAAGCGCGTCTTGATTCCTGCCTGTGTCGCCCGATACGCCAGGGCGCAGGCGATGCGCGTTTTGCCCACGCCAGATGGCCCGAGCAGCACGACATTCTCGGCCCGTTCGATAAACGCCAGCCCGGCCAGCTCCTGGATTTGGGCTCGCGGTGCGCCGCTGGCGAAGCCAAAGTCGTATTGCTCCAGCGTCTTGATGCCCGGCAGGGAGGCCATCTTGGTCAGCGTCTGGCGCTTGCGTTCCTCTCGGGCATCCCGTTCGGTCAGCAGTAGCTGTTCGAGGAAGTCGGCGTGACTGGCATCAGCGTTGGCAGCGTTCTGGGCCAGCACGCTCCAGTCGTTCCCGATGCGGTCCAGTTTCAGTTCGTCACACAGCCCTGCAATGCGTTCATGCTGGAGATTCATGCTGCCACCTCCAGCAAGGCGTCGTAGACCGACAGCGGATGCTGCAGGCTTTCGCTCGGCAGCACTCGCTTAAGCCGCGTCGGTACCGGTGCTGTAATCGAGGCCGACACCGGCAACGGCAGCAGTGCCGCTTGCTCTAACGGCAGTCGAACCGACGGTTTCTCTTTCGTCGTGGCATGCACCCGGACATTCGCCACCTCGGCCAGCCAGCGGCCAATATGGCCGTTAGCCGCCTCGACATCCAGCTTCAGGCCAGATTGCTTGAGCGTCGCCGCCAGCGGCACCACGAAGCTCTGCTTCAGATACCGGTTGAAGCGCTCGACCTTGCCCTTGGTCTTGGCACGGTACGGCCTGCATACCTTCGGCGTAAATCCATACGTTTCCGCCAGCGCCAACATCTCGCCGTTCCAGCGATGATGACCGTCGCCGTAAGCATCGCGTTCGACGATGACCGACTTGGCGTTATCGAACAGCACATGCTCGGGCGTGCCGCCGAAGTAGACGAAGGCTTCTCGCAGACACTTGCACAACGTCGTGGCATCCTCGCCGCTCGTGAAACGCACGTACGTCGCCCGGCTGTAGCCCAGCGTGGCGACCAGCGCCAGCAACGGCGACCTGCCGCGTCGGATCGTGGTGAAGTCGGCTTGCATCTGTCGGCCTGGCGGCGTCTCGAAGCGCACGACCGGTTCCGGCTCCGCGTCCCTGTATGGCGCGAGGAACACCTTGAGTTGGCTGATACCGCCGTCGTAGCCTTCTTCCCGCAACTCGCGCAGCAACACCGTTGCCGGAATCCAGTGCGGCCGCGCCGCCTCGATTCGCCCAAGCAGGTACGCTTTGAACGGGTCCAGTTTGGTTGGCCGAGGCTCTCGCCCCTTATACCGGCTAGCCTTCTGGTCGCGCAGATATCGTCGGACCGTGTTCCGCGAGACACCCATCTGCCTCGCTATCTCCCGCACCGGCGCTCCGCGCCTTGCCAATACCTTGATTTCCACTGCTTGCTCCTGAGTCAGCATCGGCGGCAAAAGCCGCCATCCTCTCCCAGGTGGGTCAGATTCACTTCGGCGGGTGGGTCAGTTTTACATCGGCGCTAACAAAAATTAAGCGATTCGGGAATTAAAGAGCAATTTTGAATTACGATCAGATGCAGATTTGTACGGTACAAGTTTCGATGTTCTAGAAATACCAAAATAGCAGTACGTTCTTAAAAAAATGGACTATCGCGGCTCTGCATTCACCAGGCGGCGTGTTCGGGGCTCGCCGCCGCCTCAATAAACGTCAAAGGCCCACGTGAAACGTGGGCCTTTGACTTTCCCTATGGCTCCCGCGCTCCCACCGTGCAGCAAGAGGCGATTCAGTAACCGTCAGGGGCATGGCGTCACAGAAATGCGTCAGGCGTCACCGCCGCACGGATCAGTTGGACGCACCGGAAGACCCCAAACCAAAACAATCACCCCCCAAATCCACCAATCAGCGCGACTGCCGCTTATATCCGTCGCCGCCGATGCGAGCCCGGTCTACCGCTGCGATACGGTTGCGTCCCTGGTCCTTAGCCTGATAGAGCTGCGCATCGGCCAGATTGATGAACGCGGTGACGTCAATGTCTCCCGTCGGCACGACGGTGGCTACCCCAAAGCTCGCCGTGACTCGCTGACCGTGCGGGGAGCGTAGGTGAGCGATGGCTTCCTCCGCGATCAGCGCGCGGCAACGCTCCGCGACACGCACCGCGTCATCGGCATTCGTGTCGGCGAGCACGAGCATGAATTCTTCCCCGCCAAATCTGCCAAGGAACGCATTCGGCCCAACTGCCGCTTCGAGCACGCGCGCAAGGCGCTTCAGACATTCGTCGCCTTGGAGGTGACCGTAATAGTCGTTGTACGACTTGAAGAAATCGATGTCGACCATCACGAGCGAAAGCGGCTTTCCCGATGCCTCCGCGTTCGCCCATTCGCGGGCGATGACCATGTCGAACATGCGACGGTTGCCGACCCCGGTCAAACTGTCTGACAACGAGAGCCGTTCGAGTTCGCGCTGGAGTTCCGCGAGCCGTGCCTCGGTGCGCTTGCGTTCACTGATGTCGAACATGAAGCCGATCAGCGCCTCAACGTCACCGTTCTCCTTGCGCACGACGTGGACAACGTCGCGAATCCACACATACCCGCCGTCCGCGGTCAGCGCGCGATAGTCCGCCTCATGATCGGCGCCCGCTTGCGACTGCGCGACGCAAAATTCCACAACCGCGTCACGGTCCTCCGG
Organism: Pandoraea pnomenusa; assembly: GCF_000767615.3. NCBI lineage: Bacteria > Pseudomonadati > Pseudomonadota > Betaproteobacteria > Burkholderiales > Burkholderiaceae > Pandoraea > Pandoraea pnomenusa. Next base: position 496,028 of record NZ_CP009553.3, read on the forward strand.
GTGCATCCGCGAGGCCCAGTCCTCGACTGTTTTCCACGTTGACGGCGCGTAGCCAAGCAGTGCTTCAATCTGCGGGCCGATATAGGTGAACTGCATTGTCGCCCAGTCGATCTTCCAGGGAATCGCCCGGGTGGATTCGAGCAACGTGCGATAAACCGTGGGGTTGTCCTCGCCGGGCTGGCGGCCGGACGATGCCAGGCTGTCCTCGTGGCGCAGGAACGCGGCTTGAAGCGAACTGGGAGTTAAATCCTTTTCTTCGTGGCTCATCGTGATCTTCCAATACCCTGTAAACCCATTATCGGCAAATGCGGCAGGGCCTTGAGCGCAGCGCGAAGATGGATCGACCCAGGCCCCGCAAGCCATCGCTTGCCCACCATCGGATCGAAGGCGTTCGCTCAGGTTCATGCAGGCCTTCATGACGGTCCGGGCCATTTTCTTCCGGATACCACCCCCATATCGGCGCCATCTTGGATTTCAAGCATTCATGGTAAATTTAGAAAATTACGAGGATTTTCGAAAATTTCGCGAAAACACTACTTCGCATGGGAGCGTGGAGGTCAGATGCGACCGAAAGGTGAACGAGATGTCCGGCAAGTCACTCAAGCATCGGGGCGAGAGAAGTCCGATGGGCACACGCTATCGGAACAGGCATATTGGCTGATGCACCGTGACATTCTCGCGGGCGTCCTGGCGCCGAACGAAAAGTTGCGCTTGCAGGGACTGCAGGCGCGGTACGGTCTGGGCATGAGTCCCATCCGTGAGGCCCTGATGTTGTTGAGTCGCGAGGGACTTGTCTCGAACGAAGGACAGCGCGGCTTCCGCGTGACGCCGGTATCCGTCGAAGACTTGCAGGACATCGTCTGGGCGCGACTGAACATCGAGACGATCCTGCTCGGTCAGTCGATTCGCCACGGCGACGCCGACTGGGGGGCGGAAATCTCGGCGGCGTTTTACAAACTCACACATGCCCCCGTTCCCGCATCGCTCGACGACATCGAGACGCTGGAGGCGTGGGAAGCCGCGCACCGGCGATTCCACCGCGCCCTGCTCGCCGGCGCCAAGTCACCTTGGCTGCATCGCGTCGACGCGCAACTCGTCGATCTGACGGAACGCTATCGACGAATCCGTCTCGCCCGCATGGGGTTTACCGCTCGCACCGACAGCATCTTCACGGAGCACAAGGCACTGATGGAGGCGGCGCTCGCACGCGATGTCGATACCGCGTGCCATCTGCTGCACGAACACCTGACGGCGACCTTCGATGCGCAGAAATGGCTGGATGACGGCCTTGCCGCCACCGATGACGTACCTGCCGCCGCACCCGCGCCGGCCAAACGTCCTGCCAGAAAGGCCGTGTCGCCGCGCGCACGCCGCTCGGCCGACACCCTTGAAAAGGCCTGATTGCCGCCGCGTCGTTGAACGCGTCGCCCACGAACGCCCCAGGCCATTCGAAGCGCGAACGTCTCGCGCTTCGCGCCCGCAGCCATCAGAAGCGATGACGCATCCCCAGCCCGACGACGATCTGTGTCGGCGTCGCCGACTGGGCGTATCCACACAAGATGGCGTTCGCAAAAGGCGTGCCGGTACCGCCGATAACGTGCTGGTAGACGGCGTCGATATAGACGTCAGTGCGCTTGGAAAAATAGTAGGCGGCTTGTAGATTGACCTGGTGCCACTTCGGGCTCGCGCTCGCAGTGGCATTTTCATATCGACCCATCGTGAAAGCGTAGGAGCCGATCAACGTAATGTTGGCGGTCGCGTTGTAGGTCACGTTCACGTCGAAGTTGTCCATGCGCAGGCTGGCATTCCCCATGGGCCTGTAGCCGAAGAGATTGACCGACGAACCGTCGCTGATGACCGTACGCGTCCACGTGGCGCCGTAGGTGCCGTTCCCCCAGACGTAGCTTCCTCCGATACCGAAGACCGATTGCTTGGCCGCGATGAACGTCGAGTCGCCCGAGCCGCTGCTGCCGTCGACCGCGCCACCCGCGTTCGCGCCCGCGTTATTGATGACGATAAAGGCCGCGCCGAGGCTGAGCGGCCCGTTTTCGTACCCGAGGCCCGCGCTGTAAGCCCGATTTGCCGCGGCCGCACCGGCCTGATTCGAGAACGCGTACATGGTGCGCATCGACAGACCGCTCCACGACGGACTGGTGTACATCACCGAATTATCGATACGAAACGAGTTACCCATGTTGTCGTTGTCGAATGGATGGGCAAACGCCGTGCCACCGGTGAAGCCCCCGTATGCACGGCGAGATACCAGATGGTCGGGTCGTATTGACGACCGAGCGTGAGCGAGCCGAGCCGATTGTCCTTCAGACCGACCCAGGCCTGCCGCCCGAACTCGCGAGAGCCTTGTCCCAGCTTGCCGGTGAAGAGGTTGAAGCCGTTCTCCAACTGGAAGACGGCGCTGGTCCCGCCGCCCAGGTCTTCCGTGCCTTTCATCCCCCAGCGCGAACCGTTGATCATGCCGTTTTGCGCCTGAAAGCTGTGCGCCCCACCCTGGTTCGACACGTAATTGATGCTCGCGTCGATGCTGCCGTACAGCGTGACGTTCGACTGCGCGTGGGCGACGGATGCGCCAATCGCGAGAGGGACCGCGAGCCATGAAAAGGAAAGCCGGGAATGCCGGGGGCGGCGAGTATGGCGAGTATGGCGAGTTTGCCGGGCAAGACTGGGGCTGCGCATCATGGTGACTCCGTAGGGCGTGGTGACGGCGCTTGTGGGGCGCCTGTTGAAAACTCATGAACAGGGCTGTCGCCCCGGCGCGATACGAGCGCTGGCATCGGGCACGGGTTCAGCCGATCGGAACCGTGCCGTGGTGAGCGATGCCCGCCAGACGGCCGTACCAGGCATGGGCGGGATCTCTCAGGCGTGTGTGTGTCTGGAAGTGATCGGCGCCAGGCTCGACGAAGGCGGCGCAGGGCGCGCCCTGTGCCTTGAGCAAGCTGGCCATGCGCTGATTCGAAAGGGCGACGCGGACACTGTCGTGTTCGCCCCAGCCGAGCACCATGGGCACGCGATTGCCTCGCGTCCAGCACATCGGACTCATCAACGCGTCATCGGTATCGGGGCCGAGCACCATTTCGTAGACACGCGCTTCAAGCGACCCGTGCGCCGGCGCCGGATGATGCAGATCGAAGATGCCGGAGATCGGCAAGCACCCCACGATGTTGTCAGGGTTCGCACCTGCGAGCGCGATCAGGTCCGGGCGCAGCGCGAGCAATGCCGCCAGATGCCCGCCGGCCGAATGACCGGCGAGCACGATGCGGCGAGCAGTGTCCGCGCAGCCCGTGGCCCAGTCGGGCAGAACCACCGGTAATGCGGCGAGCAGGTCCGCGCCATCGAGGAGCGCGGCGGGAAGCGCGGCCGCGGGTGCAAGCCGATAGCCGGGGGCGACCAGGATGCAACCGGTTGCCACGACGTTCGCCGCCATGAACGTCACATACTCCTTGTAGCCATTCGTCCAGCCGCCACCGTGAAAGAACACCACGATCGGGGCGTCGGGCGGCATGTCCGGTGCGGAAAACACGTCGAAGCGCTGTAGCGGATCGGTGCCATACGGAAGATTCCTGGCGACGCGCAATCCTTCCACCGGACGCCGGGCCCAGTCGAGCACCAACGCTTCATAGGCGCGTGCGGCGGCGCTCGGGAGAGGCATTTGCGGCGCGTGGCCCTCGGGGGCAAACGTCGCGATCTGCTGCGAAATTTCTGACTTCATGCTGGTAGATCAGGGAAAGTACGGATAAGTACGGCACACCATTGAGCGGCCGTGATGGATTCATATAATTAACGTACAAATTTATAAAATCAAACTTTTTTTGTATTGACACCGTGATTTTGTATCCGTAACTTGCGCTTCATGGAGGGTCGGAGCACCCGGTTCGGGTGCCGACAGCAAGGAGAGTGAAATGACGGTTTTAGTGACTGGCGCAGGGCTGATCGGCCGACTGACGGCAACGGCGTTGCATGCGCAGGGCGAGGCGGTCGTGCTGGCGGATGTCCGGGTTCCGCAGGAGGCAACTGATCTGACGGTGCCGATCGTTCGCTGCGACGTGACGGACTTTGAGCGTTTATCCGATGTGGTCCAGGGGCATGGCGTGACATCGATCGTGCACACGGCAGCGTTGCTGTCGAGCGCGATCCGGCGGGACCCGCTCGCCGGCGTGAAAGTCAACACGCTGGGAACGGCGAACGTGCTCGAAGTGGCCCGCCGGCACGATCTGGCGCGGGTCGTGGTTGCGAGTTCGACCACGGTGGCTTATGCCGCATTCGGCACGTTGCCCGCCGCGCCGATTGGCGAGGACTTCGCGACCCATGCCGTAAGCGAGGCGCCGGCCAGTATCTATGCGGCAACGAAGGTCGCCAGCGAACACCTGGCACTGGCCTACGACTCGCTGTACGACATGAGCGTGATCGTGTTGCGTTACGGCGCGGTGCTGGGGGCGGGAAGGGAGGCGTCGACGAGCGTGCCCGGTCGATTGCTGGGTTGCCTGCTCGACGCCGGTCGTCGCGAGGCGCCCGCGCGGCTCGACGATCCCGTGTTGCTTTGGAACGGGCGTGAGGAATTCGTCGACGCTCGCGATTGCGCGCTCGCCAACGTGGCGGCCCTGCGCGCCTGGGCGCCGGCGCAGCGCGTTTTCAACATTGCCACGGGCGACTGGTTCACTGTCGAGGAGTTCGTCGGCGTGGTCCGGGAGCGGTATCCGGCACTGCGCATTGGCGAGATGCAATTACCGGCGGGTGGCTTTGCTGGCTTCCCGCACACACGGCCGGCGCCATCGGATGTCAGCGCCGCTAGGCGTTACCTCGGCTTCAACACGCAATACGCGTTGCGCGATTCCGTCGACCATTTTGCTGCCGCACACGGTGCGCAGGGCGACGCGTTGGTTCAGACCCTGCGGAGCTAAGCGATGGCACAGGTCATTCCCGTTGATTTGCCGGATCTCGGCCAACCGTTCTCGTGGGCGACGCGCGCAGCCGGCATGACATTCACCGCGCAAGGTCCCGTGCGAGGCGACGGCACCATCGAGACGGGAAGTATTGAAGCGCAGGCGCGTCTGACGTTCGAAAACCTGCGCCGCACGCTGGCGGCAGGCGGTCTGCGCCTGCACGACGTCGCGCAGGTGCTGATCTATCTCACCGAGGACGAGGACATGCGTGCGGTAGACAGGGTGTACCGCACCTTCTTCGACGCCCCGTATCCGAATCGCTCGACTGTCGTGGTGAAGGCATTGGTCGTGCCCGGCATGCGTATCGAAATCGTGGCATATGCGGCTGCGTGCGATGCACCCGCGCGCGCGACAACGAATTCCCCCATCTGAACGGGCAAGGCCCGGCAGGACCATCCATCACAAGAGGACAGATTTCCCATGAAGCCATCCGAGTCAAGTGTGAGCGCGCTGCGGGCGTCGGCCGATGCCGGGGTCGAGCGAGCCACCATCCACCGCATCACGTGGCGACTGGTGCCACTGATTTTCATCGCGTGGTTCGTCAACTATCTCGATCGCGCGAACATCGGTTTCGCCGCATTGCAGATGAATCAGGAACTGGGCATGGGGCCGGAGATGTTCGGCTTCGCCGCCGGCATTTTCTACCTCGGCTACATCGGCTTCGAGGTGCCGAGCAACATGATGATGCATCGCTTCGGCGCACGCGTGTGGCTCGCGCGCATCATGATCACCTGGGGGATCGTGTCGGCGGGCACGGCATTCGTGCAGACCCCGCAGCAACTCTACGTTGCGCGTCTCCTGCTCGGCGTGGTCGAGGCGGGCTTCTTCCCCTCGGTGTTGTATTACCTCGCGACATGGTTCCCGAAGCAGCATCTCGGACGCGCGATCAGCCGGGTCTACTCGGCCAACATTTTCTCGCTGATCGTGGGGGCGCCTGTCTCGGCCTTGTTGATCGATCACTTCCATGAGGCGAGCGGGTTTTCCGGATGGCGATGGATGATGATGATCGAGGGGCTGCCGGCGGTGGCGCTTGGTGTGATCGCGTGGTTCGTGCTGGTCGACAGGCCGTCGGACGCGAAATGGCTGAGCCCGGCGCAACGCGAGTGGCTGGTGACTACGATGGCGAATGAGGAAGCGGTTGCGGCCACCACGGGAACGTCGAGCTTTCGCAGCGCGATGGTCGCGCCGATGGTCTGGTTGATGGGCCTGCTGTATTTCTGCATTGGCATCGGCTTCTTTGGCATCTCGACATGGTTGCCGCAGGTGATCCGTCAGATGAGCCGGTTGTCGATCGTCGAGATCGGTCTGGTCAGCGCCATACCGTTCATCCTTGGGGCGATTGCGATGTTTGCCAACGCGCGCCATTCGGACCGCACGATGGAGCGTCGCTGGCATCTGGCAGGTGCGCTCTTCGTCGGCGCCGCGGGGTTGGCGGGCAGCGGCCTGACGTCGACCTTGCCGATCGTGTCGTTCGTCTGCATCTGCGTGGCGGCCGCCGGCATCGTCGGGTCGCTCAGTGTGTTCTGGACCATCCCGCCGACGTTTCTGTCCGGTGCCGGCGCCGCAGGTGGAATTGCACTGATCAACGCTATCAGCGGTCTCGCGGGATTTTTTGCCCCCTGGCTGGTGGGTGTGGCACGCGGACATTCCACCGACTTCACGTTGGCGCTGTATTGCCTGGCGGCCAGCGCGGCAGCGGCGGCAGTGCTGGCGGCGGTCCTGCCCTACGGCAAGCGCAAGCCTCGAGATGAGGTCAGCGCCTATGCGCACTGATCGAATGCATTGAACGGTTTAAGGCGGGAGGCGGCATGACGCGGGAACTGGCCAAGGCCCGGGCGAAGGAAGTGGCATTCGCCTCATCGCGCCGCGAGCTTCACCGTCCCGCCGCCGCCAGAATATCGGTGCCGAGTCCGGTATGAATATGTCCGAGTTGGAAAAGTTCGTCGTCGAGCACCTGCAGCGCGAACGGAATATTCGTCTTGACGCCTCGAACTTCGGTCGCCCGCAGGGCTTGCGACATTTGCCGGATGGCGGACGTGCGATCCGGCGCATGCACGATGATCTTCGCCAGGAGCGGATCGTAATACGGTGTGACGGTGCTGCCTTGTGCGTACCCGGTCTCCACGCGAACGCCGTCACCCTGCGGTAGCTCGAATACCTCGAGTTTCCCGGGCGACGGGAAGAACCGCACCGGGTCTTCGGCATAGACTCGCACTTCGATCGCGTGCCCGTTCACGCGGGGCCGGTCCGGAATCACCGCCGCGAGCGATTCGCCCGCCGCCAGCCGGATCTGCGCCATCACGAGATCCACTCCCGTAATGGCTTCAGTCACGGCGTGCTCGACTTGCAGGCGTGTATTCATCTCGAGAAAGTTGCATGTCCCGTCCGCGCCGAACAGCGTCTCCGCCGTACCGATCACGTCGTACCCCATGTCCTGGAGCAAACCGGCGATCCGCTCGGCGGTGGCCTCCATGTCGCGGCGCGGCAGCAGCGGGGCGGGCGACTCCTCGATCACCTTCTGATGGCGGCGCTGCACGGAGCAGTCGCGCTCGAACAGATGGCAGGCATTTCCGGCCTTGTCCGCCAGAATCTGGAACTCGATATGGCGGGGCCGCTCGATCAGCTTCTCCAGATACAACTCGCCATTGCCGAAGCTCTTCTGCGACACCGACCGCGCCTGCGCAATGGCCGCGAGCAACGACACCTCGTCGCGCGCGGGCACCATGCCGATACCCCCACCGCCGGCGGCGGGCTTGATCAGCACCGGGTATCCGATCGCACGCGCTGCCGCGCTGATCGATTCCGTGTGGTCGTCGAGCAAACCCGAGCTCGGCGACATCGGCATGCCGTGGCGTGCCATCAGTTCCCGCGCGCGCGTCTTGTGTCCCATCGCTTCGATCCATCGCGGCGACGGCCCGATGAACGCAGCCCCTGCGTCGATGACGCGGCGCGCAAACGCGGCGTTCTCGGACAGAAAGCCGTAGCCGGGGTGTACGGCGTCGGCGCCCGAGCGCGCCAGCACGCTCATGAGACGATCCTGATCGAGATAGCTCGACATCGCCGGTGCGGGGCCGATGGCATACACCTCGTCGGCCTGGGCCAGATAGGGCAGCGTCGCGTCCGCTTCGGAGCACACCGCCACGGAACGGATGTTCATCTGACGCAGCGCGCGAATGATGCGCGCCGCGACCGCGCCGCGATTCGCGACGACGACCTTGGTAAACATATCTCTCTCCTCCTGCGTTTCTCCATGCCGGGAACGGCATACCGCAAGGCGGTGCCGCGCCCGACGCGATCGCCGCGATCGCCGCGATGGGCCTAGCCTGAAATCCTGTCCGTCATGCCGCCCCATCCGACGCGCGCGTCGTCGAGCTGCTTGCCCAGTGCCTCGGTCTCCTGCCGGAGCGCCCGCAGCGCTTCGTCGAGATGGGCGCCGGACATGCGCGACGCGATCGACGCAATGCTGATCGAGACGAACGCCGGGCCATCGCGTCGAGGTAGCGTCATGCCAATGGCGCTGACGTCCGCGATCACCGTCTGCAAATTCATGGCGTAACCGTCGTGGCGGGTCTTGGTGACCAGCTCGCGCAAGCGCTCGGGCGAGATGTCGCGATAGCTCGGCAGATGCATCGCGTTCGCCGCGATCGCCGCTTCGACCGCGCTGTCGGGCAGCGCGGCCAGCAGCGCCATCGCCCCGGCTCCGGCGCCCAGCGCACGCCGCGCACCGATCCTCAGGCTGTGCGTGCGAATCGGATAGCTGCCCTGCACGTGATCGAAGCACACGGCCTCGTGGCCGCTGCGTACCATCAGAAAAACGGAATCGCCCGTCTTGTCGGCGAGCCGCCGCAGCGTCGGCTGGCACCGCTCCTTCAGATCGAACGCGGGCGACGCACTCAAGCCGAGCACGTAAGCCATATGTCCGAGCGTGTAGCGCCGGGATTGCGCGTCGAGTTGCAGCATGTGGCTAAACGATAGGCCCTTGACGATGCGATGTGCCGTAATGCGCTCCAGGCCCAGGCCCTCGGCAATCTCGTGGAGCCGCAGTCCTTGCGGGCCGCGCATGGCGACGAGGCGCATGACGGCAATGGCGCGCTGAATGCTTTGGGTACCCTCGTTCGCGCGGCGCGCTACTGGCGCTGTAAGCGCATCGTCGTTCGACAAGTCGTCACCGGGCATTGCCGTTGCATCGAGTCCTTCGATTCCATCGCCGATGTCCTCGGCATCTCGGGGTGGGAGTGTCATGAAAATGGCTTCCGTTCGTGTTTCGTCCTGCACGTCCGCGCCGACCCAATGGGACCGCGTATCGATGGTGGGCAACGGTGGGCGTGCGACATAGGGGGCAGGCATTGGCGTGCCGAAGCGCGGGCGCCTCAACGCCTCAGCGCGTCAACGCGTCAACGCCCGCGAAACGATGGCGCGCGCTTCTGTGCGAACGCCTCCCGCCCCTCCTTGCGATCTTCCGTGTCGCGCAGCAATCCCCATAATCGGCGCTCGTGCGCCAGCGCGACGGGCAAGGGCATCTCCAGCCCATCGCGCACCGCCTGCTTGATGGCATGCACGGCCAGCGGAGCGGCATTGGCCAGGCGACGTGCGATGCCTGTCGCCGTCTCCATCAGCGATTCGGGCGCGACCACGTGGCTCACCAGCCCGATGCGCAACGCGGTTTGCGCATCGATCGCGTCACCGGTGAGCAACATCCACATGGCGTTGGCGTGGCCGACAAGACGTGGCAGACGCTGCGTTCCGCCCGACCCCGGCATCGACCCAACCTGGACTTCCGGCAATGCGAAGCGGGCCGTCTCGGCCGCGATGCGAATATCGCAGGCGAGTCCGATCTCCAACCCGCCCCCATATGCCAGCCCGTTGAACGCGCAGATCACGGGGGTGTCGAAGTCGAGGCCGAGCGTGAGCGATCCCGCTTCCGCTTCGGCGCCTTCACCGCCGAACACCTGCGCGGCGAACGACGTCGCGGGCGGCGGGGTTCGTCGCAGGTCCGCACCGCTGCTGAATGCGCGGTCTCCGGCCCCCGTCACGATGACGGCGCGAATCTCCGGTGTGTCGCCGATATGCCGCCACAGTGCCTGGAGCCGCGCGCGCATCGCATAGTCGATGGCGTTGAGCGACTCGGGCCGGTTCAGGCGCACCGTCGCGATGCCTTCATTCACCACAAATTCGATACTCATGATGTCGATGTCGCCGAAGTTGCGCACACCCTCGTCTCAAGGGTCGATGCGGTGCTTGAAGCCGGGCGTGCGCGAATCCGCCGCCACGCGCAGCGCGCGCCGGATCGCGTCGCGCGTCTCGCCCGGGTCGATCACGTCGTCGATCCAGCCCTGCGCGGCCGCCTCATAGGCGCTCGACTGCTCGTCGAGCTTCGCCATGATTTCGGCCTTGCGCGCCACCGGGTCCGGCGCGGCCGCGATCTCGCGCCCGTATACGAGTTCCACGCCGGCTTCCGGCCCCATCACGTCGAAGTGGGCGTCCGGCCACGCGGCGAGATAGTCGGGACGCATCGCGCGCCCGCACATCGCGAGATAGGCCAGGCCGATGGCCTTGCGCGCCACGATGGTGATCTTCGGCACAGAGGCGGCACACACGGTGTTGAGCAGGCGGGCGGCGAGAGACACCATTCGTTGCTTTTCGATGTCCGGCCCGACGAGGAACCCGGGCGCGTCGCAGATGAACACGAGTGGCACGTGGAACGCGTCGCAGACATCGACGAACTTGCGCGCCTTCTGCGCGGTCTTCTCGTCCATCACGCCGCCGCGCGACATTGGGTTCGACGCCACAAAGCCGACAGGCTGTCCGTCGATGCGGCCAAAGGCAGTGATCAGATTCGGGCCGAAGCGCGGCCGATAGTGAAAGAGGTCGCCGGCGTCGACGATGAGGCTAAGCACACGCTTCATGTCATACGCCTGGCGCCCGACATCGGGAATCATTGCGCGCAGCTTGTCGCGTCCCTCCTCGGTGTCGAGGGCTGCGGGTCGGGCCTCGGCGACCGGCGGCAACTCGCCGCAATGGCTCGGCAAAAACGACAGGAAGGTCCGCAGGCTGCGCAGCGTATCGGCCTCCGTTTCGCCCACGTAGTCCGTCTGACCGGTCACGGACTCGCTCACGTCGGCGCCGCCGATGGCATCGGTCGTCACCGATTCGCCGGTGCCCACCTTGACGACGAGCGGTCCGGACATGCCCATCACGCCTGTGCCGCGAGCGAGGGCCGTGAAGTCGGATTGAGCGGCCGTGAACGAGGGACCCCCGAAGGCCGGACCAAGGATTGCCGCGAGCTGTGGAATCTGGCCCGACATCCGGAAATGATCCGCGAAGCGTGCGCCCATGTTGGCCGCCATCGCCCCGAAACTCTCCTGAACACGCGCCGCGCCTGCCTCCATCAATGCAATGAACGGCTTTCGATGACGCAGTGCCGCATCGCGAACCCTTGCGATCTTGATCTCGCCCACCCGCCCGCGCGTGCCGCCAAGCACGGTCGCGTCGTCAGCGGCGACATACACGATGCGTCCGTCGATGGTGCCATGTCCCGTCACGATGCCGTCGGCCGGCGTGCGCTCGCGCAAGGACGCGTGCGCACTGCGTGCATGAACGCCGATTTCGACAAAGCTCCCGTCATCGAGCAGCAATGCGATCCGCTCGCGCGCGGTCAGCTTGCCTTGTTCGCGAAGCTTGTCGATGGCGGCTTCCGACGTCGCACCCCGGACGGCTTCGCGGCGGGCTTGAAGTTCGTCGATCTTGCGTTTGTCCATGGGCGTCCTGAAGGTGCGATGGACGCGGAGAGCGAAGCTTTCCACTTATCCATATATTGAAATAAATAATGATTCTATGGTGCGGTGCGTGAGCGATCATGCCGTGTCGGTATGATCGCTTATTGACATCGAGAACCATGTTTCCTAGCTTTTATAGCGGATATTTCAACAACGTGCCAGAGAAATTGGTGCAATTCGAGGTGGGGTTTTCGATGTTTTGTAATTCCAATATGTGAACATAAATAATGAGGTCGAAATGAATCGAATCACGGGAAGGCGCGCGATCGCGCGCGTGGCGTCGGGGTTTCGGGTGGGGGCCGCGGTGGGGGCGGTCGCGCTCGGGGTAATGGGCGTGCTCGGTGCGGTGGGCGTGTCGGGCAACGCGGCGGCGGCTGAGAAGAGCGCTCCCGCAGTCGATCGCAACACGCTTGTCGTGGCACTTGACAAGGAGATCCAGAGTCTCGATGCGCTGGTGACGGCCAGCGGCGATTCGCAACGCTATGCGATGTCGATTTTCGACACGCTGTACGGTTTTGACGACAAGGGCAATATCGTGCCGCGCATGGCGACGAGCTACGCGATGTCGTCCGACGGACTGGCTTACACCTTCAAGCTTCGGCCGAACATCAAGTTCCACAACGGCGATCCCTTTACGTCGGCGGACGTGAAGTACTCGATCGAGCGCGTGGTGGATCCTGTCACGAAAAGCACGCGGCGCCCGTATTTCGCGCCCGTCATCGAGGGTGTCGACACGCCCGATCCCCTCACCGTGCGCATTCGTCTGAAGCAGCCCGACGGCGTCTTCCTCAACAAGATCGCCGGCTTTCTGTTCATCGTGCCGCAGAAATACACGTCGTCGTTGCCGAACGTCGAGGCGTTTGCCGCGGCACCGATCGGTACCGGCCCGTACCGGGTGAAGGCCAACAAAGTGGGGCAGTACCTCGAGCTGGAGCGCTTCGACGACTTTTACGGCGACAAGCCTGCCATCAAGACGCTCGTGTTCAAGTACATTCCCGAGCCGTCGAGTCGTGTCAATGCGATCGTGTCGGGGGAGGTCGACATTGCCGCCATGATCCCGCTGGCCGAAGTGGCGCGGCTCCGACAGGACGCCGCGCTGGACGTCATCACCAACCCGGTGTCTTCGCCGATGCACGTGCGGCTGTACTCCAATGTGCCGGATTCCCCGCTCGCCAAGCGCGACGTGCGACTGGCGCTGAACTACGCGATCGACGCGAACGCGATCATCAAGGGGGTATTCCATGGCGTGGGTGCGCCGATGGGCACATTCATCTCGAAGTACTTTCCGTACGGAGGCGACCCGAGCGTGAAGCCGTATCCGTACGATCCCGCCAAGGCGCGCGCGTTGCTCAAGCAGGCCGGCTACCCGAACGGCTTCCCCATCAAGCTTTATGACGCGGTAGGCACACCCAAGGAGTTTGCCGAGGCGCTGGCGGCGTATTGGGGGCAGGTCGGCGTGAAGGTCGACATCAATCGCATCGACTACGCCGCCTGGAGTCGTCTGAACAATACGCACAAGACCGGCCCGATGACGACAACCCAGTTCACCAACGCGATCTACGACCCCATCCATCCCGTGGCGGGTTCGTTCTCGAAGGATGGGGCGTGGTCCGACTACTACAACCCGGAGGTCGAGGCGCTGCTCAAGCAGCTTGAAACCACCACCGGGGCGCAGGCGCGTGGCGAACTGTTCCGCAAGATCGGCAAGATCCTGCACGACGACGCGTCCGCCGTGCTTGTGACGGAGTTGTTCAACGTCTTCGCGAAGAAGAAATCGCTGACATGGGAGGTGCAGCAAGGCTCGGGCTTCCTGAATTTTCGCAAAGTCGCCTGGCATTGAGGTGCGGCGCCGTCGTGAGTCGTGCATTACGGCACGGCGCGACGGCGCGTGCCCCGCGCGGATAGGCAGGTCGGGGAGTGGGGCGGTTCAGGTGTCGAGGCTCACGGCGTCCTCGCCCTCGCCGATGGGGTCTCCCACGTTGACGTGCACTTTCGTGACACGCCCGGCACGGGGTGCGATCACGGGAATCTCCATCTTCATCGACTCGACCATCAGGAGCGCCTGGTCCTCGGCGACGGCGTCGCCTTCGGCGACCAGTACCTGGCAGACAGTGCCAGTGATTTCAGAGCGAACGGCGTGGTTGGGCATCTCGGTTTCCTCCGGGTCATGACGCGTGGTTCAACAAACGATTTGCAGTCGACAAGTGGGAGTCATCGACACATGGTTGCTTTCCTGAGTGCTTCGGAACATCGGGCCGCGTCCGGCGCGGCCTCGCAGTGGCAGGCGGAATACGACGTGATCGTGGTGGGGTACGGTGCCGCCGGCGCGGTGGCGGCCATCGAGAGCGCCGATGCTGGCGCGCGCGTGCTGCTCATCGAGAAGATGCCAGACCCCGGGGGCATTTCGATCCTGTCGGCGGGGGGTGTGCGTGTTGCCGATGACGCCGATGCCGCCTTTCGATACCTTCGCGAAACTTGTGGCGGCCGCACGCCGGATGACGTGCTGCGAGCGCTGGCGCTCGGCATGACCGAAGTCGCCGGCTACCTGCGCGATCTCGCGCGTGTCGATGGCGCGGTCGTGCGTGTCGAGTCGGCCGTGGGCAACTATCCGTTTCCCGGATGCGATTCGCTGGCCTACGCGGACATCGAATCGATTCCCGGCTTTGGCGACCCGGCGGGCTACCTTGCGGCGCGGCCGTTTCGTCCGGGCTGCCTGCTTTTCAGGCTTCTGCTCGACAACGTCGAGGCGCGTCGTGCCGATGGTCGGATCGACGTGTGGCTTTCCACGCCGGTCGAGCGTCTCGTGCAGGATGCGGGCCGCGAAGTGTGCGGGGTGAGGTTGCGTCGCGGTGACGACGTGATTTGTGTGCGGGCGCGCCGCGCGGTGGTGCTGGCTTGCGGCGGCTTCGAGGCCGACGAGGACATGAAGCGGCAGTACTTCGTCTCGACGCCCGTGTTGCCGGGAAGCTTTCGCGGCAACACGGGCGACGGCATCCGCATGGCGCAGGCGGCCGGCGCGGCGCTCTGGCATATGTGGCACCACCACGGCCCGTACGGGATCCGGCATCCGGACCCGTCGTACCCGTTCGGCATCTACGCCAAGATCCTGCCGATGTGGACGCCGGAACGGGGGGCGAAGCAATTGCCGAAAATGGCGTGGATCATCGTGGATCAACGCGGGCGACGCTACGTCAATGAATATCCCCCCTACATCTCCGACACCGGCGTGCGTCAGTTCGATCATTTCGATCCGTGTGCGTATCGACACGACCGGCTGCCGTCGTTTCTGATCTTCGACGAAGCCGGGCGTCGGATGTATCCGATGGGACGCTCGATTACCAACGATCGCGACGCCTGGTACGAGTGGAGCGCGGACAACCTCAAGGAGGTCGAGAACGGCTTGCTGATAAAGGCCGACACGCTCGAGGCGCTGGCGACCCGGCTCGGCATCGATGCGCAGGCGCTGCTGCGCACCGTGCGCGAGTGGAATGCGGGATGCGATGTGGGGCGCGACGCCGCATTCGGCCGGCGTCCGGAGACCATGGTGCCGCTGCGCGAGGGGCCGTTCTATGCGGCGTTGCTGTGGCCGGTGGTGATCAATACGCAGGGCGGTCCGGTGCACGACGCGTCGCAGCGCGTGCTCGATCCGTTCGGCGATCCCATCGAGGGGCTCTTCGCGGCAGGGGAGCTCGGCAGTGCATTCGGCCACATCTACATGGCGGGTGGCAACCTCGCGGAGTGCATTGTCGGTGGGCGAATTGCCGGGCGCAACGCGGCGCAAGCGGGCGGTGCGGACCGCCGTGGCGTGGGTGCGTTGCGCGCCTGATGCGATGGGGGCGCCGGGCGTCCGGCTGGGCGGACGTCGCGCCGCCTTCGGTGCGTCTCTCATCGATTGTCTTGAGAATGTTCAAATAGTGGAACAAATATTGCGCTTGAATCACTCCGGAATGCAAGCCGGAATGTCGTGATTTGCTAAGCATAAATCCATATAAAGACTGGCTACAGCTTGCGTTATAAAGATAACCGATGATGTATCGATTGAACTGAGAGTTATCCCTGATGAATTTCGTTAAAAGTTATTTGTTTCAAATATTGACCATTTGCGGGCGCGTGACTAGACTGATCTGCATGACGACGACTGCCGGCACAGATCAGGCAGCGCCATAACCAGGAGACGCAAGCGCATGAGCAATCGCTTCCAGGGAAAGGTGGTCCTGGTGACCGGCGGCGCGCGTGGCATTGGCTACGCGACGGCTGAACGGTTCGCCGAGGAGGGTGCACGCGTGGCGATCTGCGACATATCGGCGGACGCGGCGCAATCGGCGGCCGACGCGCTGCGGCAAGACGGCACACGCGAGGCATTCGGCTTCGGTTGCGATGTGACCGACGAGGCGCAGGTGGAATCGCTGGTGGCGCAGGTGCTGGCGCGGTTCGGCGGGCTCGATGTTCTCGTCAACAACGCGGGTGTCACGCGAGATAACCTGCTGTTCAAGATGTCGGTCGATGACTGGGACCGCGTCATGAACGTTCACTTGCGCGGCACCTTCCTGTGTACGCGCGCCGCGCAGCGGCACATGGTCGAGCAACGCAGCGGCAAGATCGTCAATCTCTCTTCCACATCGGCACTCGGCAATCGCGGGCAGGCGAACTATTCGTCGGCCAAGGCGGGTCTGCAGGCCTTCACTCGCACGGCTGCCATCGAGCTGGGGCCCTTCAACATCAACGTCAATGCGGTGGCGCCGGGGTTCGTCGACACCGAAATGACGCGTCAGACGGCGGAACGCCGCGGCATCGATCCCGAGGAATACAAGCGGCAGCGCGCCAGGAGCATTCCGCTTGGCCGCGTCGGTGTTCCGCGCGATATCGCGAACGTGGTGGCCTTCCTTTGCAGCGACGACGCGTCGTTCGTTTCCGGGCAGATCATCTATGTCAAGGGCGGTCCGGAAACGTTGCGGTAAGGCTTCGTCCGGCGTCTTCCTTCGGAGAATTCAATGCACACACGGGCATTGCAGGCATGGCTGCGCAAGATCGCATGGATCGGAACCGGTCTGGCGTTGGGCGTGGCGTCGTGGACATCCACCGAGGCCATGGCCATCGGCGGAAAGCCATCGGTGAATCGCGATACGGTCGTGTTCGCGGTCGGCAAGGACATCAACAATCTCGACGGACAGGTGGCGGCCACGGGGGATTCGCAGCGCTACGGCTGGCAACTGTTCGACACGCTCTACGCGTTTGATATCGACGGCAATCTGAAGCCGAGCGTGGCCACCGCGGTGACTATCTCCCCCGACGGTCTGCAGTACACGTTCACCCTGCGCAAGGACGTCAAGTTCCACAATGGCACGAAGCTCACCGCCCGGGACGTGAAGTACTCGCTCGAGCGCATCGTGGCGCCCGAGACGAAAAGCACCCGGCGGCCATACTTTGCCAATCTCGTCGATCGCGTCGATGCACCGAACGACACGACCGCGGTCTTTCATCTGAAGCGTCAGGACGGGGCGTTCCTCAACAAGATCGCAGGCTATCTGCTGCTCGTGCCCAAGGCGTACACCGAAGCATTGCCCACACCGGAAGCGTTCGCCCGTGCCCCGATCGGATCGGGACCGTACAAGTTCGTCGAGCAGAAGATCGGCCAATCGGTCACGCTCGAGCGTTTCGACGGGTACTGGGGACCGAAGCCGGGCATCAGGCACCTTGTCTTCAAGGTCATTCCCGAGGCAAGCAGTCGCATCAACGCGTTGCTCAGCGGCGAGGTCGACGCCATCGACTACGTGCCGAGTGTCGACGTGGCGCGGCTGAAAGCCAACGCCGGACTCGCGGTGAAGTCGGTCCCCGTGGGCAGCCCCCTCGCGGTGCGGCTTTACTCCAACGTGCCCGGCACACCGCTCTCGAAGCGCGACGTTCGCCTCGCACTGAACTATGCGCTCGACACCCGCGCAATCATCGATCAGGCACTGCACGGCGTGGGGGCGCAGATGTCGTCGTACGTTTCGTCGAGCTACCCGTACGGCGTCGATCGTGCGCTCAAGCCGTATCCGTACGATCCGGCGCAGGCGAAGAAGCTGCTGGCACGCGGCGGTTACCCGAACGGCTTCACGACCGATCTGCTGTGCCCGACGGACAACCCCAAGGAGCTTTGCGAAGTCATCGCCGCGTACTGGGCGGCGGTGGGCGTGAAGGCCAACGTCAAGGTCATCGACTACGCTGCGTGGAGTCGCCTGAACAACACGCACAAGGGCGGACCGATGACGATGATGCAGTTCTCCAACGCCATCTACGATCCGGTGCATCCGATCAGCGGGGCGGCCACGAAAGAAGGCACGTGGTCCGATTACTACAACCCGGAAGTCGAGACGCTCGTGGCGCAAGGCGATGCGGCGACGTCCCGCGAGCAGCGCGACGCGATTTTCAAGAAGATCGGACGGCTGTTGCACGACGACGGCCACGCCGTGCTGATCACCGAGCTGTATTACACCTTCGCGCAGGACGTGAAGCTGAACTGGGAGCCGCAACACGGCAGCGGCTACTACAACCTGCGCAATCTGAGCTGGAAGTAGGCGGCTCCCCGGCAGGCGCTGGCGAAATGAACGGATGCGAGCGAACGTGAACCGATGAATCAGACCATGAATCGAGACGACGACAGCGTATGGGTTCCGCGAGAGGCGCCGACGACGCTGGGCGGGGCGGGCGCCGCGTCCGCGCACGGAGCGCTCGACGCGATCGACGCGATCGACTGGACGCGCGAGACTTTCTCGAGCGCGCTCGCCCGCATTGCCGGAATGCATGGCGATCGCGAAGCGGTGGTGCACGGCGAGACCCGACTGACATTCGCGCAGCTGGTCGAGCGCATTCACGCGTTTGCCCGCGGGCTGATGTCGCTGGGCGTGGGTCCCGGCGAGAACGTCGCATTGTGGATGTCGGACGGCACCCAATGGCTCATCGCCCGATGGGCCGTGCCGATGATCGGTGCGGTGCTCGTGCCCGTGAACACCCGGTTTCGTGACAGCGATGTGGCGTATGTGCTGAGCCAGTCGGAGGCGACCACGCTGATCGTGCAGGAGCGCGGCGGTGTCACGGGGCGGGGCGTGCGCTACTTCGACATCCTCGCGCAACTCGACCCCGATTGGACGCGGCAGCGCCGCGGCGCGTGGCGTTGTGAACGCATGCCGGCGCTGCGGCGCGTGATCGGCCTGCCGACAGACCGCGCGCTGCCGGCAGGCATGGAAGACTTCCACGCCATCGAAGCCCACGGCCGGCGCTGTCTCGAGGACGGCGCGCTCGCTCGCCGGTGCGCGCAGGTCGGCCCGGACGATGTCGCCCAGATTCTCTACACCTCGGGCACCACGTCGTTCCCGAAGGGCGCCATGGTGCGGCACGGCGCGCTGCTCGGGAACAACCACTACGCGGCGCAGTGCCTGCGACTGACCTCTCGCGATCGCTACTTGTCGTGCGTGCCGCTGTTTACCGCCACGGGCACGTTCTACACCCTGGCGATGGCGCTTTCCGGCGCGGCGATGGTCATCGCGGACCAGTTCTCCGCAAAGCTGTTCTGCGAGCTGGTCGAACGTGAACGCATCACCGTGAGCTTCTTCGTCGATACCATCGTGCAGGATCTCAAGGCGTTTCCCGACGTCGGTCGATACGACCTGTCGAGCCTGCGAACCGGCACGGGCGCACCGCTGCCCACGGCTTCGTTCGAGTGGGTGAGCCGCACGCTCGGGGTACCCGAGCTGGTCAGCGCGTACGGCATGTCGGAGACATCGAACGCCGTGGTACGAACGCGCTGGGACGACCCGTACGAGAAGCGCTCCCGCACCAACGGCAGGCCAGTGCGCGACGTGCGGATCCGCATCGCGGACATCGAGACGGGCGAGCCGCTGCCAGCGGGCGAGATCGGACAGATCTGCGTCTCCGGCTACGTGGTGATGAAGGGCTACTACCGCATGCCGGAGGAGGATCGCAAGGCCATCGACGCGCAGGGATGGCTGCTTACCGGCGATCTCGGCGAGCTCGACGGCGACGGCTATCTGACCTATCGCGGGCGCGTGAAGGAGATGATCAAGCCGGGTGGCTTCAATGTCGCCACGCAGGAGATCGAAGTCTTCCTCAAGACTTATCCCGGCGTGCGTCAGGCAGTCGTGGTCGGGGTGCCGGATGCGCGTCTGGGCGAAGTGGGCTATGCGTACGTCGAGCGCCAGACGGGCGCGGACATTTCGCCGCGCGCGTTGCAGCAATATTGCCGCGAGCATATCGCGAGCTACAAGGTGCCGCGCTATGTCGAATTCGTCGACGCCTGGCCGCTTACCGGAAGCCAGAAGATTCGCAAGCTCGAATTGCGCGAGCGCGCGACGCGCAAGCTCTCGGCCGGCGACGGCGACCCGCCGCACGTGTGGCGCGACGCGGCGGAGCGCGTGGATGAACCCGCGCACATCACCGATAGCGAAAGCGCGGGCGCCGGCGGTGGCGGCACCGACAAGGGGACGCTCGCATGATTCGCTACCTCGCGCGCCGGGTGGCGCAATCGCTGATCACGGTTCTGCTCGTCACGCTGGTGATCTTCCTGATCGTGCGGCTCATCGGCGATCCGACGCACCTGATGCTGCCGCCGGAAGCGACGGAAGCCGATCGGGCGGTGCTACGTCACCAGATGGGGCTGGACCGTCCCGTTCCGGTGCAATACGCCAGTTATCTCTGGCATCTGCTACAGGGGCAGCTCGGCATGTCGTACCGGTTCTCGCGGCCGGCCCTCGACGTGGTGCTCGGCGCGTTGGGACCGACGCTGCTGCTCACGACGTCTGCGCTGGCGCTGGGCATTCTGGTGGGCGTGCCGCTGGGCGCGGTGGCGGCCGTGCGCCGCGGCGGCGCGGTGGATCAGTGCGCCAAGCTCTTCGCGGTCCTGGGGCAGGCGGCGCCGCCGTTCCTGTTCAGCCTGCTCTTCATCCGCCTGTTCTCGATTCAGCTGTCATGGTTCCCGACCAACGGCTATGGCACGTTTTCGCATCTCGTCATGCCGGCCGTGGCGCTGGGCTGGTATTCGGCGGCGGGCATCATGCGGCTCACGCGTTCGAGCATGTCCGAAGTGCTCGACACCGAATACATCAAGTTCGCGCGCATTAAGGGGGTGCCGGAGCGCACCATCATCTTCCGGCACGCGCTGCGCAATGCGCTGCTGCCGATGATCACCTTCACCGCGCTTCAGTTCGGCATTCTGATGGGCGGCGCCGTGTCGGTCGAATTCATCTTTTCGTGGCCGGGCATCGGTCGTCTGATCCTCGACTCGATCTCGAACCTCGACTACACGGTCGTGCAGGCCGCCGTCACGGTCGGCGCGCTGATCTTCACCTTGCTCAACCTGGCGGTGGACGTGCTCTACGCCTACGTCGATCCGAGGATTCGCTATGCATGAGGCCACTCCCCTCGACTTGCAGCAACGTCCGGCCGAGACCTGTGTCCCGGTACCGCAAGCGCGCGCGCGCCGCCGCCTTTGGCGCGACGTCCAGCTCTGGTCGTGCCTTGTGCTCGCGCTGGCCCTGATCGTCGTCGCGCTCGCGCCCCAGTGGTTCTCGCCTTACGACCCCAATGCGATTTCGTTGAGCGACATCCTCAAACCGCCCTCGGCGGCGCACTGGTTTGGCACCGACCAGCTCGGACGCGACCTGCTCTCGAGAGTGATCTGGGGCTCGCGCATCTCGCTGTACGTGGCGTTCTGCGCGGTGCTCATCGCGGGGATTTTCGGCAGCCTGTTCGGCATAGCGGCGGGGTTTCTCGGCGGATGGGTCGACGCGGTGGCGATGCGGGTGGCCGACATTCAGCTGGCCCTGCCCGCGGTCATTCTCGCCTTGGTGCTCGTGGGCGCCATCGGCTTCAGCGTCTTCAATCTGGTGATCGTGCTGAGCCTGGCCAACTGGGCGCGCTTCGCCCGGGTCACGCGTTCCGAAGCGCTCTCGCTGCGCTCGCGAGACTTCGTCTTGCTGGCCAGGCTGGCGGGCGCATCGCGCTTTCGGGTGATGTTCGCCCACATCGTGCCCAACGTGGTCAACACCTTCATCGTGCTCGCCACGCTCGATATCGGCACGATCATCATTCTGGAAGCGACGCTCTCGTTCCTCGGTCTCGGTGTCCAGCCGCCCACGCCGTCGTGGGGCGCAATGATCGCCGACGGACGCGGTTATCTGGAGACCGCGTGGTGGATCTGCGGCATTCCGGGCATGGTCCTGATGGTCACCGTGCTGCTGGCGAACCAGTTGGGTGACGCGTTGCGCGATCGCCTGAGCCCAACGATGTCGAGGGGGTGGTGATGAGCGTTCATCCACTGCTCGAGGCGCGCCATCTCACCACGATGCTGCGGGGCAAGCACGGCGTGGTCACCGCCGTCGACAACGTGAGCCTGCGCGTGGACGCCGGCCGGTCGCTCGCGCTGGTCGGCGAGTCCGGGTCGGGCAAGAGCATGACATGCAACACATTGCTCGGCCTGTTGCCGTCGAACGGCCGCCTGGTGCACGGCGAGGTGCGCTACAAGGGGCGCGATCTCGCAAGACTGTCGTCGGCGGAGATGGCCAAGGTTCGCGGGCGCGAGATCGGCATGATTCTGCAGGACGCGATGACCTCGCTCAACCCGCTGCTGACCATTGGCGATCAGGTAGCCGAAATCTTCCGCGTGCATCAGGGCATACGCGACAAGGCCGAACTGCGCCGCCGAAGCGTGGAAGTGCTCGAGCGCGTGAAGATCCCGGCCGCGCTGGAGCGGCTCGACAGCTATCCGTTCCAGTTCAGCGGCGGCATGCGCCAGCGCGTGTCCATTGCCATCAATATCGCGCTCTCGCCCGAGTTGCTGATCTGCGATGAGCCCACGACGGCGCTCGATGTCACTGTCCAGTTGCAGATACTCAAGCTGCTTCGGGAGCTTCAGCAGCAGCGCAACATGGCGCTCATCTTCGTCACCCACGATCTGCATCTGGCGTCGCAGTTCTGCGACGACGTGGCGATCATGTATGGCGGCCGCATCGTGGAGTCCGGGCCGATTGCCGATGTCTTCGCGCGCCCGGCCCACCCGTACACCGCCGGCTTGCTTCGCGCCGTGCCGTCGCTCGGGCGGTATGAAAAGCGGCTCGAGGCGATTCCGGGTCAACAGCCGGGTCTGACGGACTGGCCACAGGGGTGCCGGTTCGCGCCGCGCTGCCCGCTCGCCACCGAGCAATGTCGGCGTCAGTATCCGGACTGGTTCGAGTGGCAGGGTGGCGCGCGGCGCAGCGCTTGCTGGCAGACGATGCAGATGCTGTCGAAATCGGCGCCGCCGGCCGGTCGTACTGATCCGGCAACGTCCGCGCGCAGGGAGGTGGCGTGATGTCGCAACCGTATCTTTCGGTTCGAAACCTTAGAAAGACCTACGACGTGCGTCGCGGGTTGCTGGGCCGTGCGCGCCCGCTTCATGCGGTGGCGGGCGTGAGCTTCGACGTCGAGCCAGGGGCGACCTTCGGACTCGTCGGCGAGTCGGGCTCCGGCAAGAGCACCATCGCGAAGATGCTGATGCTCGCCGAACCGGCCACGAGCGGCGACGTGATGGTCGACGGGCGGAACGTCCGGCAACTCGACGCGGCCGCCCGGTCGGCGTTTCACCGCGTGTTGCAACCGGTGTTGCAGGACCCGTATAGCGCTCTCAATCCGCGTATGCGCATTGGCAGGATCATCGACGAGCCGCTGCGCATTCACCGCACGCTGGACGACGCGTCGCGCGCTCGCCGTGTGGCGGAGTTGCTGCAACTTGTCGGATTGCCCGGCGCAGCGCAACGCAGGTTCCCGCACGAGTTGTCGGGCGGACAGCGTCAGCGCGTGGCGATCGCGCGTGCGCTCAGCCTGAGCCCGCGCTGCATGATTCTCGACGAGCCGGTGTCCGCGCTCGATGTGTCGATTCAGGCGCAGATCCTGAACCTGCTCAAGGATCTCCAGGGCACGCTCGATCTGACGTATCTGCTGATCTCGCACGATCTCGCGGTCGTGGCTTACATGAGCCAGCGCATCGGCGTGCTGTATCTCGGCGAATTCATGGAAGTGGCCGATACCGCCACGCTCATGCAGGGCGCGCGCCACCCTTACACGCAGGCGTTGATTGCCTCGGTCGATGCGCGCGGCGGGCACGGGGCGCAGGCGGTGGCCGGCGAGATTCCGTCGCCCATGAATCCCCCGGCGGGGTGCCCGTTTCATCCACGCTGCCCGCACGCGCTCGCACGCTGTCGAGAGGAAAAACCGGTGGCGCGGGAGATCGCGCCGCGCCACTGGGTGACGTGTCATTTCGCGGAAACGATTCCCGTCGCGACAGCGAACACCGCTGCGCGCGCCATCGGCCCGAAGGCGATAGAAGCCGCCCATCGCTCCGCTCCGGAGGCTCAGGCGGTCCCCTTTCAGGAGGCAACATGAATTTTGCGGAAACCCCCTCGTTGTCCAGGCAGGGCAACCCCGACGTGCTTGCAGCGCTCGAAGCCGTCGTGCAAAGCCGCTTTCCGGCGCGCGAGCGTGCATGTCACGACGCGGCTGCCATGCCCTTCGAGAATCTGCAGGATCTGTTCGAGCTGGGCTTGCTCACCGCCACGGTGCGAAAAGAGCACGGCGGCCTGGGCAGCAACGTGATGTCGGACGATCCGGCCACCTTCCTGCAGGCCATGCGCCGCGTGGCGCGCGTGTCGCCGGGTACGGCGCACTGCATGCAGGTGCAGAACCACGTGGCGTGGGCGATCGACGAACTGGGCACCGACGCGCAGCGCGAGCGGTTCGTCAAGCCGATGACGCAAAAAATGAGCGTGTCGTCGTTCGTCGGCAGCGAGGCGGGCCGCAAACACATGTACGTGCTCAGGACCACGGCGAAGAAGGTCGAGGGCGGCTACATCGTCAACGGCAACAAAAACTATGCCACCAACGGTTACGAGAACGGTGTCGCCATCGTGTTCGCGACCATCGAAGGCGAGACGGAATACTTCAAGTCGCACCTGATGGTCATCGTCGAGCCGGGAATGGAGGGCCTCACGATCAATCACGACTGGTACCGCCCGACCGGCATGCGCGTGTGCCCGAGCCCGGAGATCTATCTGAACGATGTGTTCATCGACGAGCTGCACGTGCTGGGAGAGCCGGGCGTGTATCCGCGCGGGCGCTGGCAGGGGCGCTTTCATCTCGGCTTTACCGCGAACTACCTCGGCATGATCGAAGGCGCCTATGAGTGGGTGCGTCGCAGTCTCGTCGAACGCGGCCGGGGCAAGGATCCGTTCGTGCAGTTGCGCATGGGCGAGGCGAAGACGCAGTTGCACGGCGCGCAGGTGGTGTTCGAGAACGCCATCGATGCCTGGCGGGCGGGAGACGTGCAGCGCGCCGAGCTGATCTCGATGCAGGCCAAGTCGATCTGCGCGCACGCCGCCCTGGAGATGTCGCATACGCTGATCATGCTGGCCGGCTCGACAGCGCTGTTCGACGAATTTCCGCTTGCGCGTCTGATCCGGGATCTGAATACGCACATCCTGCACGTCGGACACGACAAGACCGCGCAGATCGTTGGGGCGGCCGAACTCGGCGAATCGTTCGATTCGACGCTCCAGCGCTGAGCGCGTGCGTCGATTTCGTCAATCTTGTCTTCGAGAGTTTCCATGGATTTTCAGCTCACCGATTCGCAGCGCGAACTGATCGACGCGACCGAGAAACTGTGCCGTCAATTGCTCCCGCTGGCGAAAGAGGCCCACGAGGCCGAAGCGCAAGGCGACTTCGCGCCCTTGCAGCGACTGCGTTGCCAGATGGCCGAAGCCGGGCTGCTGGCGCTGAACATGCCACAGGAGTACGGCGGCATGGGACTGCCGCTGCTCGAGACGTTGTTGCTCATCCAGACCATCCAGCGTGTGGATTCGACAATGGGCGGTCTGGCGCACCGTACGTCCACGGGCGCGATTGGCGCGGTGCTGGAGCTCGGCACGCAGGCGCAGAAGTCGCGCTTCGTCGCCGGTGTGGCGCGCGGCGAGATCGGGGTGTCGATCGGCATCACCGAGCCCGATGCCGGTTCGGCCGCCACGGCAATGAAGACGCGCGCGCGCATCGAGGGCGACGACGTGATCATCAACGGCCAGAAGATCTTCATCAGCGCGGCCCGAGGGCATCACTTCACCATGCTCTACTGCCGTTTTGGCAATACCGGGCGCGCGAGCGACATCGGCGCGATCATGGTGCCTCACGATGCGCCCGGTTTTACGTGCAGCGGCGGCACGCTGAACATGGCGGGCGAGCGGCAGTACGAGCTCTACTTCGACGACTGTCGCGTGCCCCGAGCGAATGTCCTCGCCGAGAGCCGCGCGTTCGCCAAGCTCATCAGCGTGTACAACGTCGAACGCCTGGGCAGCATCTCGCGCATGCTGGGATCGGCGCAGGCCGCTTTCGACTTCGCACTTCAGTACGTTCAGGAACGCAAGCAGTTCGGGCGCGAACTTGCCGACTTTCAGGGGCTGCAATGGATGCTGGCGGACATGAAGGTCAAGTTCGAGGCAGCGCAGTTGCTGACCTGGCGCGCCGCGGCCAACACCGCGAGCGGGCTGCCTTCGCCGCTCGAGACGTCGGTGGCCAAGGTATACGTGGCGCAGGCGGCCAAGGAAATCTGTGACGACGCGATTCAACTGCTCGGCGGCTACGGTTACATGACGGAGTACCCCGTGGAGGGGCGCTACCGCGAAGTGCGCGGCGGTTCGATCTACGGCGGCACGCTGCAAATTCACAAGAACATGATCGCGGGCCATCTGCTCGGCCGGAAGAACAGTCAATGGGCGACGACGTCCGGGGAGTCGACCGAATGAAGGCGTCTGCCCTTGGTGATCGCGATCCGGTCATCGTCGACGTCGTGAGAACGCCCGTCGGCCGACGCGGTGGCGCCCTGCGCGAGTGGCACGCGGCCGCGCTGCTCGCCCAGGTGCTGGGTGCCGTGCTGACGCGCACCGGCGTGCCGGCCGATGCGATCGACGACGTAGTCGCGGGCTGTGCAACCCAGGTTGGCGAACAGGCCGGCAACATTGCGCGCACGGCGCTGTTGATGGCGGATTTTCCGGTGACGGTGCCGGGGACGACTGTCCAACGTGCCTGCGGTTCGTCGCAACAGGCCATTCACTTTGCCGATAACCTGATTCGCGGCGGCACCTGCGACGTGGTGATCGCCGGCGGCGTCGAACTGATGTCCAAGACGCAGGGGGCCAACGATGACCCGCGATACGGCAAGCGCTATCCCGACGCACTCGTCGAGCGCTTCTCGATGCCGTCGATGGGCATTGCGGCCGAGCGCATTGCGGCGCACTGGAAGCTCGAACGTGCCTATCTGGACGAACTGGCGTTGCGAAGCCACGTGCTGAGCGCGGCCGCGTACGACGCGGGCAGGTTCGCCCGCCAATGGGTGCCGGTCACCGGCGCCGACGGTGAGCCGCTTGCGCGAGACGAAGGGGTGCGTCGCGACACGTCGCTGGAGAAGCTCGCTTCGCTCAAGGCGTCGTTTCGCGATGACGGCCGGGTGACGGCGGGCAACGCGAGTCAGGTCTCCGACGGCGCGGCGGCCGTGCTCCTGATGACGGCGGCGAAGGCGCGCGAGTATGGCCTTCGCCCGCGCGCCGTGTTGCGAGCACAGTTGGTCGTCGGCGTGGATCCCGCGATGATGCTGACCGGCCCGATCCCGGCGACACAACAGATTCTCGCGCGCAGCGGGCTCGCGCTCGAAGACATCGACCTGTTCGAGATCAACGAAGCGTTTGCGTCGGTGCTGGGCGCGTGGCTCGCCGAGATCCGGCCCGACCTGTCGCGCGTGAACGTCAACGGCGGGGCGATTGCCATGGGACACCCGCTGGGGTCGACGGGCGCCCGCCTGATGGCCGGACTCGTCGATGAACTCGAAGCGCGCGGCGGACGTTACGGGTTGCAGTCGATGTGCTGCGGCGGAGGGCTGGGAACGGCCACGATCGTGGAGCGCGTGGAGTGATGGCGCATGGGCGCAGGCAACACTGGCAAGCACGAGGAGCGAGGCGATGACGGAAATCGACCGTTCATGGATCGGCACGACCGCGCAGGCGTTTCGGGTTGACGTCGAACGCGGCGCGATTCGTAAATTTGCCGACGCGATCGGCGACGACAACCTTTTGTACCGTGACGACGCCTTTGCCCGCCGTCACGGCTACGACGGCATTGTGGCGCCGCCGACGTTTCCGACATGCTTTCGCGCGTCGCAGGATCCCCCGTGGATCGCCACGCTCGACCGACGTCGTATCGTCGCGGGGGAGATGGGGTTTCACTACCACCGACCCATTGTGGCCGGCATGCGATTCGAGTGCCGTCTGCAACTGGTCGGCATCGACGACAAGGAGGGCGCACGCGGCGCGATGTCGCTGCTGCGCCAGGTGATGTCGGGGCATCTCGTGGGCGACGACGGTTTGGCGCACGAATGCGTTTTCACCGTGCGACGCACCACCGTCTATCGGTCTGCGCAGCAGGTGACGTCGAGGAGTCTGGCATGAACGGGATGCATCTGTTGCATGCGCGCGTGGGCGACACCTTCGCGCTCTCGGTGCCGGCGGTGACCACCACACAACTCGTGCGCTATGCCGGGGCCTCGGACGATTACAACCGCATTCACTACGACCAGGGCTACGCGCAGGAGGCGGGACTGGGCGGTGTGATTGCTCACGGCATGTTGACGATGGGCTTCATGGGGCGCGCGGTGTCGGACTGGGCCGGACCGTCGGCGGTCATCGTCGATATCGAGGCGCGCTTCAATGCGCCGGTGCGTCCGGGCGACGCCGTGATGGTGGTCGGCACGGTGGCCGATTGCGCGCAGGGTGACGATGGGCGGCGACGCCTGCGTTGCGACATCGTGGCACGCGTGGGCGACCGGACCGTCGCCCGCGGGGCGGCGGTGGTGGCGGCGCCTCGCGCTCAGTGAGTGAAGTCGCATCCGGTACCGTGCAATACCGATCGGCATGGCCCCAGGGGCACGGGGTCGGACGCGTCGCGGTGCGATGCGACAGGATTGTCATGATGCTTTTCGAGGAGGCTTCCGTGAACGCCACGTTCGATGCCAGCCATTTCCGTCACGCGCTGGGTCGCTTTGCGACCGGCGTGACCATTGTCACGACGACCACGCCCGACGGCACGCCGATCGGGCTTACGGCCAACTCCTTCAATTCGGTGTCGCTCTCGCCACCGCTCGTGCTATGGAGCATCAACAAGCGCTCCCGCAGTCTGGAGGTGTTCGAGACGTCGGGGCGATTCGCGATCAATGTGTTGTGTGCGGATCAGATGCCGCTCGCGGCCCGGTTCGCATCGCCCGTGCCGGACCGCTTCGAAGGGGTGCAATGGCGCAGCGGGCGCGGGGGAATGCCCCTTTTCGACGGTTGCGTGGCGTGGTTCGAATGCAATCTGACGTTCAAGTATGAGGGCGGCGATCACTTCATCTTCGTCGGCGAAGTCGTGGATCTCCACCATTGCGACCGGGTACCGCTGCTGTACGCCGCGGGCGCCTACGGCGTGCCTACGCCGCATCCGGATCTCGCCATCGGGTGACGCGGCCCACGCTGCGCAGGGTAGCGTTATTCCCAGCGCAGCGATTCGACCTCGAGCTTCTTTTCCAGTGCGCGCACTTCCTTTTGCAACAGTTTCGCCATTTCGATGCGCCGCTCGCCCGAGAGCCGGGATTCGATGGCGGCGATGCTGATCGCCGCATACGGGGTGCCCTGCCGCGGACGAATCGCCAGCCCGATGGCCGAGACGCCCGGTAGCACGTCTTCTTCGTTGATCGCGTAACCCGCCTCGGCCGAGATCGCCATGGCGTGCTCCAGTCGCGACTGGGTGGAATTGCCGAAGCTCGCGAGACGTCCGGCGTTGGTCGCCATGACCCGTGCGCGCTCGTCGGGCGGGAGCGCGATGAGCAGCGCAAGACTCCCTGCGCCCACGCCGAGCGGACGGCGTCCACCGATTTCGAGCGTACGCGTCTGAATCGGGTAGCCGCCTTCGATGAGGTCGATACAGACGGCGTCGAGTCCGCTGCGCACCATCAGGAAGACCGAGTCGCCCGACTTTTCCGCCAATGCTTGCAATGTGGGTTGGCACAGCTCGCGCAGACTGAAGTGCGGCGAGGCGGCCAGCCCGAGTTCGTAAACCACGTGCCCGAGATGGTAGTGCCGGGTCTCGCGGTTCTGCATCAGCATGCCTTGCGCGACCAGTCCCTTGACGATGCGGTGCGCCGTTGGCCGCTCCAGCGACAGGGCGTCGGCAATATCGGACAGGCGCAGGCCTTTCATGCCGTGTGCGGCCACTTCGCGCAGCACGGTGACCGCGCGGTGGATGCTCTGGGTGCCGAGCGGCGGCGTGGCACCCGCGGGAGTCTCCGGAGGGAGGGGGGCGCTGGCGTTCGCTTTTGGCCTGCGAGCCTTCGGCGCGGTTTCGACGCTTTTTGTGGACACGGTGGAAAGTGGAGCAGAGGATTGCACGCTATCGGAGGCCGGCACAATGGGCCATCGGACAAAGGGACTTCGGATTCCCGGTCCGATTAACGTGATCGTACTATATCCACTTCCCGCCGCGTTCACCTAGGCCGAACGCAACGCCGTTTTCAGCACCTTGCCATAGTGGTTCTTAGGCAGTGCGTCGAGCGCCACATATCGCTTGGGGCGCTTGAACCGTGCGATATGCGCCAGGCAGAATGCGTCGAGGGCGGCGCTGTCGAGCGTGTCCCCCGGGGTGCAAACCACGTACGCGACCACGACTTCGCCCCACTCGGCGTCCGGCTCGCCGATCACGGCCACCTCCGCGACGCCGTCGGCGCGCAGCAGTACCTCCTCGACTTCGCGCGGATAGATGTTCGTGCCGCCCGAGATGATCACGTCCTTCGAGCGGTCCTTGAGCGTGAGGTAGCCGTCGTCGTCCAGCACGCCGATATCGCCCGTCCACAGCCAGCCGTCGCGCAAGGTCTTCGCCGTCGCCTCCGGATTGCGCCAGTAGCCCTGCATCACGACGTCGCCGCGCACCACGACCTCGCCGGGCGTGCCCGCCGCGACCGGCTCGCCGTCGTCGTCGACCACGGCCACTTCCACCATGGCATGCGCGTGGCCGACCGACGCCAGACGCGGCGCCCAGCGCGGATGTTCGCTCGCCGCGATAGCCTCGCGCGGGAGCACCGTGATCGTCATCGGTGACTCGCCCTGGCCGTATATCTGCACGAAGCGCGGTCCCATCACCGAAAGCGCGCGCTCGATGTCCGCCGCGTACATTGGCCCGCCGCCGTAGACGAGCGTCCTGAACCCGTCCGACTTTGCCTCCGTGGCCTGCGCATGCCGCACCAGACGGTTCACCATGGTGGGCGCCGCGAAACACGAAATGTTCCCCAGTGACGCCGCCAGGGCGAACATCTCCTGCGCATCGAACCCACCGGACGCGGGAAACACGTGGCCCGCCGCCTGCATCATGAAGATCACGCTGTAGAGTCCCGCCCCATGTGACATCGGGGCCGCGTACAGGGTGCGGTCCTCGCGACCGGGTGTGTCGACGTCCGTCAGGTAGCACGCGGCCATCGACCACAGGTTTCGATGGGACAGCATCACACCCTTCGGGCGCCCGGTCGTTCCAGACGTGTAGAAGATCCACGCCAGATCGTCGTTTTCGCGCGACGCGACGGCGCCAGGCCGGAGGCTGCCCGCTGAGTGCCCGCTTCCTTGACTCGCTTCGACCTGGAGCCACTCGGCGACGCGGCTGTCCTCCGGCGGCATGCGCACGACCGACGGCGACACGAATTCGGCGATGGACTGGAGATCGTCCGCCTGCGCCAGCAGAATGTCCGCCGCGGCGTCGCCGACGATGAAGGCCGCCTCGCGCGGATGCAGCTTCGCGTTGATCGGCACGGCGACGAGCCCGGCCCACCAGATCGCATACAACCACTCGAGGTACTCGGGCCGGTTGCGCATCCACAGCGCCACTCGAGCGCCGTCGGCCAGCCCCATCGAGCGCAGGCCGGCAGCCAGGCGTGCGCAGCGCCGGGCGAGCGTTGCGTAATCGTGCAGCGGCGTGTCGCCAAGATACGTCGCGATGTGATCCGGATACCGCTGCGCGGCGCGGGCGAGGGTATTGGCAATGTTCATGACGACCTCGCCACACCGGTACTGCCCGCACCGACGGCGTCGGCGGAGGCCGCGCGGCGCGTCGTCACCGTCAGGAAGACGAAGAGCAGCAGGCCGTACACGAGCACCATCACGCCGAGCGTGGTCATGCTCGCGCCGTAGCCGCCGAAGGTGTCCTTGGCCCATCCCGTCAGATAAGGCCCGACGAAGCCGCCGAGATTGCCGACCGAATTCACGAGGCCGATGCCCGCGGCCGCGGCCGCGCCCGTCAGGAACATCGGCGCCAGCGGCCAGAAGAGAATGTTCGACGCCAGAATACCGGCTGCCGCGATACAAAGGCCCAGAATGCCCACGTAGGGAGATGCGGCATTGCCGGCCATCACCAGGCCGACGGCGCCAATCGCGGCAGGCAGCAGGATGTGCCAGCGACGCTCGCCGGTCTTGTCGGAGTGGCGCGCATTCACGACCATCGCCACGCCTGCACAGATGTACGGCACCGCGCTGAGCAAGCCGGCCTGTGTGTTGTCCAGTCCGCCGATGCCCTTGAGGATCTGCGGCATCCACAGCGTGATACCGAACAGGGCCGTGATGTTGCAGAAAATCGCGAATGCCAGCAGCAGCACCTTGCCCGAGAGCAGCGTCTCCATGACGCCGTATTGACGGGCGCGCTCCTTGGCCGCCTTTTCCTGCGCGAGCGTGCGCACCAGCCATTCACGTTGCGCATCGGTGAGCCACGCGGCTTTGTCCGGCGCATTGCCCAGCACGAAGTACGCCACGACGCCCACCACCACGGCCAGGCCGCCTTCGAGCAGGAACATCCATTGCCAGCCGCGCAGTCCGGCGAACTCGTGAAACGACGTGAGGATCGCAGTGGAGAGCGGCGCGCCGATCAGCACGGCAAGGGGCAGCCCGAGAATGAAGATCGCCGTCGCGCGGGCCATGGCGCGTCCCGGAAACCACAGGCTCAGGTACAGCACGATGCCGGGAAAGAAGCCCGCCTCGGCCACGCCCAGAAGGAAGCGCATCGTGTAGAACGAGGTTTCGCCGGAAACGAAAGCGAAGCCCGCCGATACGATGCCCCACGTCACCATGATGCGCGCGATCCAGATTCGCGCGCCGACGCGATGCAGGATCAGGTTGCTCGGCACCTCGAAAACGAAGTAGCCGAGAGAGAAGATACCGGCGCCGAAACCATAAACGGTGGCGGTGAATCCCAGATCGCCATTCATGTGCAACGCCGCGAAGCCGACGTTGACGCGATCGAGGAACGCCACGATATAGCAGAGAATCAGGAAGGGCAGGATGCGGCGAAATAGTTGGCCGATCGTTTCCTGCGCGATGCGCGAGTCCAGTGCGGCGGCGTTATCGCCGTTCGCGACCGTTTGGCTCGCCTGTGTTGCGATGGTCGGGTTCAAGGGGTGTCTCCGTCATAGTTCTGTTTTGGAATGCTGACCACTACCAACTGCCTGCCACGGACTGCGTGACGCTACTGCCAAACGGCAAGAAGATACGAATGCGGCTCGCCTACCGCTTATAGTCGTGCCCGTCCCGCTCGAGCCGACGCAACAGCGACGGCCATTCGCGATCGCCGGAGCCGCGCAGATCGTTCACCCACTGATGCGCGGTCAATTCCGCGATCTCGCGCGACGGAATCCGCAGGGCCGCGCCAGTGCTCTGCGCCAGCAGCTGCGCCCTCGCGGCTTTCTCCAGATAGAACATCTCGACGAACGCATGCCCGACCGAGCGGCCCACCGTAAGTGTGCCGTGATTGCGCAGAATCATCGCAGCACAGTCGCCCAGGTCGGCCAGCAGCCGCTCGCGCTCGTCGATGGTGAGGGCGATGCCTTCGTAGTCGTGATAACCGAGCCGGCCCACGAAGCGCATGGCATGCTGGGTGATCGGCAGCAACCCGTCTTCGAGGGCGGACAGCGCCATGCCCGCTTCGGTATGCAGATGCATCACGCAGGCGGCGTCTTCGCGCGCCGCATGAATGCAGCCGTGAATGACGAACCCCGCCGCGTTCGGTCGGTGGGGCGACTCGCCCACGACACGCCCGTCGAGATCGATCTTCACCAGATTCGACGCGGTGATTTCGTGAAACGACAGGCCGAGCGGGTTGACGAGAAAGTGATGGTCCGGGCCAGGCACGCGCGCCGACAGATGGGTGTAGATCAGGTCGTCCCACCCGTTGAATGCGCAAAGCCGGTAGGCCGCCGCAAGATCCTCGCGCAGGCGCCGCTCTTCCGGCGTAATGCCCGTGTCGGCAAGCCGCTCGCTGACGGGCAGGTCAAAGGAAGAAAAAACTGTGTCAGACTTCTGCATCCCGTTCTCCGAGCCGATGCACCGTTGGCAGGGTTGCCTGCCGAATAGTTTTCGATACGGTGCTATTATTTATGAACTAAACGTTTAGTTTAGTATTTGTCCGGACACAACGAATGTCAAGTCAGTCGAATCCCGAATCTCCGGCGCCCGGTCGGCGCGGTCGCAAGCGCAGTGTCGAAGCGGAGCGCGCCGTACTCGATGCGGCTTATCGTCTGTTGCTGGAGCAGGGGCTGCACGCCACCACGATGGAAGCGATCGCCACGGCGGCAGGCGTGAGCAAGGCCACGATCTACAAGTGGTGGCCGAATCGCGCCTCGGTCATCATGACCGCGTTCCTGCGCGAAGCGGGGCAGGCACTGCCGTATCCAGAAGAGTTGCAACTCGACAGCATCTTCGCGCGTCTGCTGAAGATGGCCGAAGAATTCTGCGGACCGATGGGCACGATGATCAGCGCCCTGATCGCGGAGGGGCAGTCGGACCCGGAGATCGCACAGGCATTTCGCGACGGCTACGTCTCGGCACGACGCCAACAGGGTGTGGAAATCGTGCGCGATGCGATTGCACGTGGCCTGATCAAGCCGGGCGATCCCGACGTCGTGCTCGACATCCTTTACGCGCCGCTTTACTACCGTCTGCTCGTGGGCCACAAGCCACTCACGCGCGCGTTCGTCCGCGAACACGTCGATCTCGTAATGCAGGGGCTGCTGGGCCCCAACGGCACCGTGCCCGAATTGACCCGCACACGCTCGCGGAGCGCCGGCACAGGTGTTGGGAAAACCTCGCGGGCACGAAGTCCGGCGAAAAAAACAGCTTGACGTCTCCAGCGGGGTTGCGGATAAACTAAACGAATAGTTTAGAAAATAAAGCGACCACATCATCCAATGGAGACGCGCCGTATGAACACATCCTCTGGCCGCGCGAAGCGCGATTCCCTGAACGCATTGCGCGATCGCGGGCATGCCGTGGTGGTGACCGGCGCGAGCGGCGGTATTGGGTTGGCGGTGGCGAACCGTTTGCACGACGATGGCTGGCATGTGGTGGCGACGGATCTGGACACGGCCCGGTTGAAGGACGTTTTCGGCGCGCGTGCGGGACAGGCGCGTTTGCAGCTTTCGGCGCTCGACGTGACCGACCACGGGGCGGTCGATGCATTGGCGGCGTCGCTGCGCGAGCGCGGCGTGGCGGGCCTGGTGAACGTGGCGGGTGTGCTGCAGGATGTGGTGCCCATGCTTGGCATGAACGACGACATGCAGCGGCGCGTGTGGGAAGTGAACTACTTCGGTGCCCAGCATTGTCTGCGGGTGTTTGTACCGCTCATGACGCAGCTGGGTGCCGGCGCCGTGGTGAACATCACGTCGATCAACGAACTGCGCCCGTTGCCGCTGCATGCGTATTCACCGGCGAAGGTGGCGTTGGGTGCGCTCACCCAGCTTGCGGCGGGCGAGCTGGGCGCGTCCGGCATTCGTGTGAATGCGGTAGCGCCAGGCTTCACGCTCACCCCCATCTTCGAGGACAAGCTTGCAACAGGCAAGCGCAGCGCGGCTGCGATCGAGGCCCATTCCGCACTGGGGCGGCTGGTGGGGACCGACGAAATCGCCGCGGCCGTGAGTTTCCTCATGTGCGACGAATCGAGTGCCATCACGGGCGTGAGTCTGCCGGTCGACGCGGGATGGCTCGTGAGTTCGCACTGGATGAACTTCCGCGAACTGGCCCACTCCTGAAAGTTTGGATCGGCACCCTGAAGAAGCTCAAGACATTTCCGTAGAAGCCTCGAATTTCAGCACGTACGCGCGAATGATCGACGACCCTCCGACCGCCATCCAGGAAGCGCTGCATCAAACGCCATCTTTGCGGCGGCCGACATCGGATCGCCGTGTTGTCGGCGATCCGACGAGGTGACGCATCAAAACGCCCGACGGAAGATCTCCTCGATCTCGGCTTGCTCGGCGCGTCGCGGGTTCGTGAGGCCGCACGCGTCCTGCATGGCGTTCGCCGCCAGCGTGGGAATGTCCGATGTCTTCGCACCGAGTGCCTCGAGACCGGCCGGAATGCCGATGTCCTTCGACAGGCGCCGGATCGCGGCGATGGCCGCCTTCGCACCTTCCTCGGCGCTCAGTCCGTCGACCTTCTCGCCCATCGCCTGTGCAATGTCCCTCAGGCGCGCGGCGCTCACACTCGCATTGAACTCCTCGACGTGCGGCAGCAGCACCGCGTTGCACACGCCGTGCGGCAAGTCGTAGAAGCCCCCGAGCTGGTGCGCCATCGCGTGCACGTAACCGAGCGACGCATTGTTGAAGGCCATCCCCGCCAGGAATTGCGCATAGGCCATGTTCTCGCGCGCCGCCATGTCGTCGCCGTGCGATACGGCGCGACGCAGGTTCTGCGAAATCAGCGTTACCGCCTTGAGCGCACACGCGTCGGTAATCGGCGTGGCGGCCGTCGACACGTAGGCCTCGGTCGCGTGCGTGAGTGCGTCCATGCCCGTGGCGGCGGTCAGCCCCTGGGGCATCGCCACCATCAGGGCCGGGTCGTTGACCGACAGCAACGGGGTCACGTTCCGGTCCACGATCGCCATCTTCACGTGCCGCTTCTCGTCCGTGATGATGCAAAAGCGCGTCATCTCGCTCGCGGTGCCTGCCGTGGTGTTGATCGCGACGAGCGGCAACTGCGGCTTCTTCGATTGGTCAACGCCTTCGTAGTCCGCAATGTGCCCGCCATTGGTCGCGCACAACGCAATGCCTTTCGCGCAGTCGTGCGGCGAGCCGCCGCCGAGCGAGATGACGAAATCGCACTGATGCTCGCGCAACATCGCCAACCCGGCTTCCACGTTGCTGACCGTGGGGTTCGGCTTGGCGCCGTCGAACACCACCGACTGAATGTCCTCTCGTGCCAGCAGCCCGGCCACCTTGTCGGCGACGCCGGCCCTGGCGAGGCCCGCGTCGGTCACGATCAACGCGCGGCGGAACTGATATTGACGCAAGGCGGCAATCGCCTCGTCGAGACTGCCCACGCCCATCATGTTGACGGCGGGAATGAAGAATGTCGTGCTCATGGTCATGCTCCTGATCTGTTCTGTGAGGGGCACACCGCGCGCGCTGCCGACGGCATCGTCGCAGCCGGCCGGACGCGCCGGCGGTGTCCAGAATCAACGCTTGCAAGCACTGAGGACAGCATCGCACCCAGGGCGCGATGTGTCCTTGATCTGCTGCAAACCGGGCAAGGAATAGAGCGAACGCTCAAAAGAACCCGAGCGGGTTGACGTCGTAGCTCACCAACAGATTCTTCGTTTGCTGGTAGTGGTCGAGCATCATCTTGTGGGTCTCGCGTCCGATCCCCGACTTCTTGTAGCCACCGAACGCCGCGTGCGCGGGATAGAGGTGATAGCAATTGGTCCACACGCGCCCGGCCTGGATCGCACGCCCCATCCGGTAGGCGCGATTGATGTCGCGTGTCCAGACCCCGGCGCCGAGACCGAACTCGGTGTCGTTCGCAATCGCGAGCGCCTCCGCTTCGTCCTTGAACGTCGTCACGCCCACCACCGGCCCGAAAATCTCTTCCTGGAACACGCGCATGCGGTTCTCGCCCTTGAGCAGCGTGGGCTGGATGTAGAAGCCCGAGGCGAGCGGGCCGTCGAGCATTTCGATGCCGCCGCCGGTGAGTATCGTGGCGCCTTCCTTGCGGGCGAGGTCGAGATACGTGAGGATCTTGTCGAACTGCTGTTGCGACGCCTGCGCGCCCACCGCGGTTTCCGTGTCGAGCGGATCGCCGCGCTTGATGCGGGCCACGCGCGCCATGACCACTTCCATGAACGGCTCGTAGATCGACTCCTGCACGAGCGCGCGCGACGGGCATGTGCACACCTCGCCCTGGTTCAGGAAGCCGAGCACCAGCCCTTCCGCCGCCTTTTCGACGAATTCGGGTTCACCGCGCATGATGTCGTCGAAGAAGATGTTCGGCGACTTGCCACCCAGCTCGACCGTGCTCGGGATCAGGTTGGCGGCCGCGCGCGCGAGAATCTGTCCGCCGATCGGGGTCGAGCCCGTGAAGGCGATCTTGGCGATCCGCCGGCTTGTCGCCAACGCCTCTCCCGCCTCCTTGCCAAAGCCCTGCACAATATTGAGCACCCCAGGCGGGAGCAGATCGCCCACGAGCTCGGCAAACAACGTGATCGAGAGCGGCGTCTGCTCCGCGGGCTTGAGCACCACGCAGTTGCCGGCAGCCAGCGCGGGCGCGAGTTTCCATGCCGCCATCAGCAACGGAAAATTCCACGGAATGATCTGACCCACGACGCCCAGCGGCTCATGGAAGTGGTACGCCGCCGTGTGGGCGTCGATCTCGGCCGCCGTGCCTTCCTGCGCACGAATGCAGCCCGCGAAGTAGCGGAAGTGATCGATGGCGAGCGGCAGGTCGGCGGCGAGCGTCTCGCGCACGGGCTTGCCGTTGTCCCACGTCTCGGCCACGGCGAAGCGCTCCAGCTGGCTCTCGAGCCGGTCGGCGATTTGCAGCAGAATGCGCGAGCGCGCCTGTACCGAGGTCTTTCCCCATTGCGGCGCGGCGGCGTGGGCCGCATCGAGGGCCAGCTCGATGTCGGCGCCGCCGGAGCGGGGAAACTCGCCGATCACCCCGCCTGTAACCGGCGACGTGTTGGTGAAATAGCGTCCTTCCACGGGCGGCACGAATTTGCCGCCAATGTAGTTCTCGTAACGCGGTTGCAGGGACAGCAGGGCACCGGGAGTGCCGGGAGGGGCGTATCGCATGTCGTGTCTCCGGATATTGTCGTGTCGGTGGCGCGGCGGCCACGCCACACCCCCAAAGCAATTCGCGGGCCACCCCGGTGCGCGCCAGGCGCCACGGGCATGGCCGGCACGCTGCCCGGTGCCGGGTGTGCCGATTCCGTGACACATCTGTGCCATGCCATGACGGGGGTGTCTCACCGTCGTGACAGGCAATCGCCCTGTGCCGGTCGATTGACATAGCGCATTGCAAACCCCCCCGGCATGCGACATGCTTCAGGGACGAATACGAGATCCGCAGATCATCCGGCAGGGGGAGACGACCAATGCCAGTCAATACCGAGTCGGCACACGCGCGCCGTGTGCTGAGCGTTGCCCAAGGGCGCCCGGCGCCGGGCGCCGCCGAGACCGACCCGAATATCGCCAGCTCGTGGCGCCGCTGCCTCGACGCGCATGCGCTCGACCCGGG
The DNA here is from genome assembly GCF_000767615.3 of Pandoraea pnomenusa. Lineage (NCBI taxonomy): Bacteria > Pseudomonadati > Pseudomonadota > Betaproteobacteria > Burkholderiales > Burkholderiaceae > Pandoraea > Pandoraea pnomenusa. Next base: position 535,391 of record NZ_CP009553.3, read on the forward strand.
CGCGCGCATGGCACCGCGCGTGCTCGCGTCGTCGGAGCTGCGCGAGCGACGCAGCGCGATGGAGCAGTTGCGTTCCGTGTCGATGCCGGTGCTCGAACGCTTGCAACGACAGTTGATGAATCCGCACCAGGCCGTGTTGCTGAGCGCGCCCGACGGCGTCATCGTCGATTCGCGGCTCCAAGACGGCACGCGCGACGACTTCCATCGCGCCGGTCTGTGGCCCGGCGCGGACTGGAGCGAATCGTGCGAAGGCACCAACGGCATCGGCACGTGCGCGGTCGAGCGCACCCCCGTCATCATCTGCCAGCAGGATCATTTCCGGGCGTTGCATACGCCGCTTACCTGCACGGCAAGTCCCGTCTTCGCGCCACACGGCGATCTGCTCGCGGTGATCGATGTGTCTTCGACGCGCGCCGACCTCACGCGCCAGAGCCAGTTTCACACGCTTGCCCTCGTCAACCTGTCCGCCAAGGTTGTGGAGAGCGAGTATTTCTTCCAGCACTATCGCGACGAATGGCTCCTGCAACTCCAGGAGCAGGCCGATCATCTCGGCGGTTTCGCGCAGGCGCTGGTCGCGTTCGACGACGCCGGGCGGGTGCTCGCCGTCAACCAGAGCGCGCTGAACCGGCTCGGCACGACGCGCGAGGGCATCGTCGGCACACGCGTGGACCGGTGGTTCGCGCAGCCGCTCGACGCGCTGTTCGCGCAGGCGCATCCGACGCCCGGCGCCTGCTGGCCCATTCGGACACATACCGGGGAAGCGCTGCTCGCGATGGTGCGCGCGCCGCTGCGCTCGGTGCGTGCGCCACGCGCGTCACCCGGTACGGCGACGACGCTGCACGGCGAGCGCGTCAAGCCATTCGCTGATGCCACGCTCGCACAGGCGTTCTCGCGCGCCTGCCGCGTTTTCGCCCACGACGTCCCCGTGCTCATCCGTGGCGAGACCGGGAGCGGCAAGGAAGTGTTCGCGCGCGCGGTGCACGCCGCCAGTGCGCGGGCCAGCGGCCCGTTCGTGGCATTGAACTGCGCGGCCATCCCCGAATCGCTGATCGAGAGTGAGTTGTTCGGCTATGTCGGCGGCAGCTTCACCGGCGCGCGCAAGGAAGGGATGAACGGCAAGCTGTGGCAGGCCAACGGCGGTACGTTGTTTCTCGACGAGATCGGCGACATGCCGTTTGCGATGCAAACACGCCTGCTGCGTGTGCTGGAGGAGCGCATGGTGTCGCCGCTTGGGGGCGGCGAGCCCGTGGCGCTCGACATTCGCGTGCTCAGCGCGACGCATCGTGACCTGTCCGAGCGGATTGCCGCGCGGGAGTTTCGCGAGGACCTGTTCTATCGTCTGAGCGGTCTCGAGGTCAGCGTACCGCCGCTGCGAGAGCGCGAAGACAAGCGTGACCTGATCTTCCAGCTACTCTCGCAAACGGACGCGCACGGCCGCATCGCGCTCACGGACGAAGCGCAGGAGCGCCTGTGCGCCTATGCGTGGCCGGGCAACGTGCGTCAGATGCGCAGCGTCATTCGCACGCTCGTCGCGCTCAACGAGCAGGATGTGATCACGGTGGATGACCTGCCGCAGGCGTTGCGCGAAGCGCGCGGCTCGATGCCGACCGGCGCCGGGCCGGAGGTGCCGACGGAGGCGCCGCTGGAAGCCGCGGAGCGTCAGGCGCTGCGCGCCACGCTCGACGCCTGCCAGGGTCAGGTCAGCGCCGCGGCGCGCAAGCTCGGCGTGAGCCGCAACACGCTGTACCGCAAGCTCCGGCGCTTCGGCCTGTTGCGGGGGTAAACGCTCCGGATCGTCGCGACGGGTGACGATCCGGTGCAGACTTACTTCGACGGGATCGGTGTTGCGCGATCCACCGGCACGGCGGTCACGCTGTTCTGCGGCGAGCCGTCGATGAGCTTGTCGGAGTAGGTGAGGTAGACCAGCGTATTGCGCGCCCTGTCGACCATGCGCACGATGCGCAGTCGCTTGAACAGCGGCGACATGCCCTCGGAGAAGACCTCCTCTTCCTTCGGCAATGGGCCGGTGAACGAGATCGGCCCCACCGGGCGGCAGGCAATCGACGCTTCCGCCCTGTCCTCCGCGAGGCCGACCATGCCTTTCAGGCCGCCCGTCTTCGCGCGCGAGACGTAGCAGGTGACGCCTCGGACCTTCGGATCGTCGTAGGCGTCCACGACGATCTTGTGATCCGGTCCCAGGAACTTGAATGCGGTGCTGACGTCGCCGATGCGCTCGGCATGCGCCCAACCCGCGGTGATCATCAATGTCAGTGCGACGGCTGTCTTCTTGAGCATGTCCTGTCTCCGGCAGCGGGAGCAGGCGTGTGTCGCCTGCCAAATCCGTGCCCGTGCGTGCCGGATTCTACTCGCGTCCCATGTTCGACGTGCGAAGCCATTGTGCGAAGGGTATCGGGTCCATATCCGAGGTGATGTACAACTGGCGCCGTGCCGCGTCGTACATGGCGCCGAGTCTGGCGAGTTCGTCTTTCGCGCCATAGGTGTCGCCGCTCAGGTAGCGCCGCGTCGGCCGGGCGTCGGGCGGCATCGCCATGTTACGCAGGAGCGCGTCGTCCGCACGCGGTGTGGTGCGCGCCAGATCGAGCAACCCGATGAAGCCGCTCTGCCGGGTGCTGTCCGCGGGCGTGATGAGCGATATCGATTCTCTGGCGCGGGTGAGCGCGACGTAGAACAGGTTCTTCTCGCTCTCCAGCGGCGCGAACGGGTTCGGGAACTCATTGCGTTCGAGATAGGGCATGACGACGTGATCGAATTCCCGGCCCTTGACGTTGGCGACGGTGTCGATGCTGATGCGCGCCTGAGTGCGGCCCTGACGCGCGCCGGCCAGGCGCGCCATCATCGCCTCGAAATAGGCGGCGAGCGGGGTGTCGTCCTGGGGCAGCGTCGACGCGAAGGCGCGCAGCGAACGCTCGACGAGGTCGACGTCGTAGGGCCGGGCGTACAGGCGTGTGGCGACCGACTGGAAGTCGACGCGTTGACGGATGCGTCGGAACGCGTCGCGGGCGGTGAGGGTGGCGGCGTCGGCGCGCAGCTCGCGAATCAGGCGTCCGATGTTGGCCGCCGGCGTCTGCTGCGGTGCGCCCAGCAGATACGACGTATAGATCTGTTCGAGCAGTTCGGGGTGTTTTGCCGTCAACTGGTACTGATCGCGCGTGAGACGGATGTTCGCGAAGATGCCGAGCACCGCGGCGACCGACATGCGCTCGCGCTCGTCGATGGTCTCGTGCGCGCGCAGCGTCAGTGCGAATACCGCGCGAACGAAGCGGATCTCCTCACGGAACTGGAATCCTTCCTTGTTCGGCGATTCGAACGGCATGTCCGCTTGCCACAAGGCCTGCTCGATGGCCGCGCCCTGATGCCAGTCTCGCAACAGCACGGCGCACGTGGCGCGCCGGTCGCTGTCACCCAGCCATTCGCGAAGGTCGGCAAGCACCGCCCGGGCGGTCGCGTCTGCGTCGCTGCCGGTCGTGATGACCGCGACGGGCGTGTGGCGTCGCACGAACGATTCGACGGCCTTGCGTTTGAAGGCGCCCACCGGGTAGGCGATGTGCGGTCCGTGACGGAACGTGCGCGTGAGCGGGTAGGTCGCGGTGCCGGAGAAGTCCGCGTGAAAGCGCTCGCCCATATAAGCGTCGCTCGCCCCCATGGCGCCGTGAATCACCTGATCGCGATCGCCCACGCCGACGAAGCGGCAGTTCAGGGTGCGCAGCAAATGGCGCAGCACACGATACGAGGCTTCGTTGAAATCATGCTGCTCGTCGCACACGATCAGTCGGCATGCGGCGAAGTAATGCGGCGCCACGCTGTCGCTGTCGATCAGTCGGGCCAGATCGTATGTGGCGTCGAAACGGTCGCGGAAAAGCGGTTCGTCGCGAGAGCCTAGACGCTCGCGCTCATAGGCTTGCGTGACGGCGTATTGCGCTCGTGTGACGTCGAGCTGGAAAAGACGCTCGTCGAGCAACTCCTCGTCCACGTCGTCGAACAGTGCGCCGCCGGCCTTGAGCTTGCGCATGGCCTCGAGGCACAGCGCCACGTTGATGTGGTTGTCGTCGAAGGCGCCGGCCGGATGGCGGTGCCCCAGTTCGTCGCGCAGCGTCTGCATCGCGTCGGCGAGGTAGCCGGTGAGGAAGCTGTCGCGTTGCACCCGGCGGGCGCGGTCGTTGGCGCAGGGCAGGGCGTCGAGCACGTCGTGGCTGTAATCGTCGAACGTCGACACGCGCACGCGCTTGCACAACTCCGGGTGGATGCCGCTGCGCTGCAACCGCGCGCGCAGCACGTCGGCCGCCGTGGTCGTGAAGGTGAGCGCGAGGATCTGCTCGGGCGGCGTGCCACCGGCGATGGCCTCGCCGATGCGTGCGACGAGCGTGGTCGTCTTGCCCGTGCCCGCATTGGCCATGGCGATGCAGATCCGCTCGCCGGCCAGCGCGATGGCGATCTGCTCGTCGGTCAGCGCCGGGCCGTTGGGCACGAATCGCGGCACGCGAGCGGGAGATGTCGTGTCGCTCATGACGTCAACCTTTGTTTGCTGAGGGCGGAGCGGCGGACACCGTGTTGCGCGTCTGCCGGATGTGGCACGGATTTTACCTGCGTTGCCTGGCGCGCCGCCGGTACCGTCGCGACAATGGAGGCGGAACGAGGACTGGCGAGAGGGGAAGTCGCCAGGGCGACGCCCGGAGGGCGCTTCGCGTGTGCGTCGGTCGCCGTCCCCGCGCGCCAGTTGCCGACCGACGTCAAATACGATATAGTCACGCCTCTTCGCGCGGGGGTATAGCTCAGCTGGGAGAGCGCTTGCATGGCATGCAAGAGGTCAGCGGTTCGATCCCGCTTACCTCCACCAAACGAATGACGGTTTTCCGTCCCCTTCGTCTAGAGGCCTAGGACATCACCCTTTCACGGTGAGTACAGGGGTTCGAATCCCCTAGGGGACGCCATCTATCGGCAGCGGTGTGACTTTGGCACATCGATGCCGGCCAGCGTCGGATTCGGCAAAACGAAAAAGCCGGATGTCTTCACGACATCCGGCTTTTTTGCGTTCGGCGCCTTCGGAAGCGCGGCTTACCGATAGCCGTCCGGGTTCTGCATCTGCCAGCGCCAATGGTCGGCGCACATGCGATCGATGCCGTACTCGGCTTCCCATCCCAGCAGGGTACGGGCCAGATCGGTCGCCGCATAGCAACTCTCGATGTCGCCCGGGCGGCGCTCGGTCACCTTGAACGGCACCGGGCGTCCGCTGGCCGCTTCGAATGCCTTGATCACCTCCAGCACGGAATAGCCGCGCCCGGTGCCGAGGTTGACCGTGAAGCCCCGGTTGAGCCGCTGGAGCGATGCCAGCGCGGCCAGGTGACCGCGGGCGAGATCGACCACGTGGATGTAGTCGCGGATGCCCGTGCCGTCCGGTGTGTTCCAGTTGCCGCCGAACACGTTCACCGCGGGGCGCTTGCCGATCGCCACCTGCGCGACGAACGGCATCAGGTTGCTCGGCACGCCCACGGGGTCTTCGCCGATGCGCCCGCTCTCATGCGCCCCCACCGGATTGAAATAACGCAGCAACGCGATACGCCAGGCCGGGTCGGCCGCCGCGACGTCGTTGAGGATGGTCTCCGCCATGAGCTTCGTCTGCCCGTACGGGTTCGTTGCCGATAGCGGGAACGACTCGTCAATCGGAACGGACGCGGGGTTGCCGTAGACCGTGGCCGACGAGCTGAAGACGAGATCCTTGACGTTGAAGTCCCGCATCGTCTCGACCAGCGCCAGCAGGCTGTCGAGGTTGTTGCGGTAGTACTCGACGGGCTTTTCCACCGATTCGCCCACGGCTTTGAGGGCCGCGAAGTGAATCGCGCCGGTGAAGCGGAAGCGCGCGAACAGGTCGGCAAGCAATGGCTTCGAGCAGGCGTCTCCCTCGATGAAAACAGGCGCGCGTCCGGCGAGTTCGCCGACGCGGACCACCGACTCGCGGTGGCTGTTGACCAGATTGTCGACGATGACGACGTCATAGCCGTGCGAGAGCAGTTCGACGCACGTATGCGAGCCGATGTAGCCCGCGCCGCCCGTGACGAGAATGGTTCCGGAATTGTTCATGTGTTGCGTTCCAGGCACGATGTGCGTTGCCTATTCGACGGTGACGGATTTTGCCAGATTGCGCGGTTTGTCCACATCCGTGCCCCTCGCGCACGCGGTGTGATAGGCCAGCAGTTGCAGCGGCACCACGTGAAGCACCGGCGAGAGTTTGCCATAGTGCTCCGGCATGCGAATGACACGAATGCCCTGCGCGCTGCTCATTTTCATGTCGTCGTCGGCCAGCACGAAAAGTTCGCCACCGCGCGCGCGCACTTCCTGCATGTTGGATTTCAGCTTCTCGACGAGCACGTCGTTGGGTGCGACGGTAACGACCGGCATCTGCTCGCTCACGAGGGCGAGCGGACCGTGCTTGAGCTCCCCGGCAGGATACGCCTCTGCGTGGATGTACGAGATTTCCTTGAGCTTGAGCGCGCCCTCGAGGGCGATCGGATAATGCAGTCCACGCCCCAGGAACAGGGCGCTCGGCACACTGGCGAACTTCAGCGACCAGTCGATCAGTTGCGGCTCCAGCGCAAGCACGCTCGCGACCGCCGCCGGCAAGTGGCGCAGCTGCGTGAGGTAGTCCGCCGCGCCGTCGGCGTCGATACGACCGCGTTCCACGCCGAGCGTGACCGCCAGCGTGAATAGCGCGACGAGCTGGGTGGTGAAGGCCTTGGTCGATGCCACGCCGATCTCCGCCCCCGCGCGGGTGATGAACGACATCGCCGTCTGACGCACGAGCGCGCTGGTGGCGACATTGCAAATCGCCAGCGTGTGTTCGTGACCGAGATGCTGGGCGTGCCTGAGCGCGGCCAGCGTGTCGGCGGTCTCGCCCGATTGCGAGATGGTCACCACGAGCGCTTGCGGATTGGGTACGGATTCGCGATAGCGGTATTCGCTGGCGATCTCGACCTGCGTGGGAATGCCGGCAAGCGACTCCAGCCAGTACTTCGCCGTCAGCCCGGCGTAGTAGCTGGTGCCGCACGCGAGGATCAGGACGCTGTCCGCGCGACCGAGCGCCTCCGCGGCAGCCTCGCCGTACAGGGCCGGCGAGAACGCGGCGATGCCGGAGATCGTGTCAGCGATCGCGCGAGGTTGCTCGAAGATCTCCTTTTGCATGTAGTGCTGGTAAGGCCCGAGCTCGACTTCCGCCTGATAGGCGGCCATGGTGCGCACCGGGCGCGTCGCCTCGACGCCACGACTGTCGAGGATCGTCACCGTGTCGGGGGTAAGCAACGCCACGTCGCCCTCCTCGAGATAGGTGAAGCGATCGCAGCGCCCGGCAAGCGCAAGCGCATCGGACGCCAGGAAATGGCCGTCCGGCGCGAAGCCGATCACGAGCGGCGATCCCTGCCGGGCGCACACCAGGCGTCCGGGTGCGTCGTCGCTGACGACGGCAATCGCAAACGCGCCATGAAGTTGCGCAATGGCCGCTCGCACCGCCTGCACGAGATCACCGCGCTCGCCGCCATGCAGATGGGCATCGACCAGATGCGCGATGACTTCGGTATCGGTCTGGCTGGCAAACTCGTAACCCTTGGCGCGCAGCGCGTCGCGCAGAACTTCATGGTTCTCGATGATGCCGTTGTGCACCAGCCCGACGCGGTCGCGCGAGAAGATCGGGTGCGCGTTTTCGGTGGCCGGCGCGCCATGGGTCGCCCAACGGGTATGCGCGATGCCGAGCGGCGCGGCCAGGGCCGCCTCGGCCGCCTGCGCCCGCAGTTCGGCAACGCGCGCCACGCTGCGCACGCGGGTGAGCTTCTGTTGCGCATCCAGCACGGCGACTCCGCACGAGTCGTAACCGCGGTATTCGAGACGCCGCAGTCCTTCCACCAGCACCGGCACCACGTCGCTGCGCGCAACGCCGCCTACGATTCCACACATGACTTTCCCCTAAAGGCAATTGACGGGTGGCACCCCATGCGCCGTTTCGGCGAACGATGGCGCGTGCCTGCCCTGATTGATATTCCGCTCATGGATGTCCGGCATTTCGGTCGCGGTGAGCCGGTGTCGCTTACCTGCCTGTCCTGTTGCCTCGCGACCTGTTGGCGCCTCGCTGGTGGCCCGGCCGGGTCTCAATCCAGCGCGGACGCCGGATTGACCTGCATCAGATGGCCGTCGCCGACGTACGGCACGAGTCCGTCGGCACGGATGCGGTTGACGGTCTGTCGGGCACATGCGACGTCGTCCGGCGGGCAATAGTCGATCGCGATGACGGGAAGCCCGTAGTTCTCGCGAATCTCGCGGGCGCGGGCGAGCAGCCATTCGCGATCCTTGTCGGACACGGCCACGTAGCGGCGCTGCGCCTCGTCCCAACCGCGATAAAGCGACTCGAAGGCCACCGCCGAGACGTCGTCATGCACTTCGGGCATCAACTCGAATCCCCGGTTCATGATGACCTCGGCGCGCGGAAAGCGACGATGAATGCGTTTGATGACGGCGACCAGACCGGCTCGCTGCCGCGCGCGCTCGGCGTCGGTCCTGCTCACGAGCTGGTACGAGTCGAGCGTGTCGAGGAAAAAACCGCGGTAGCCGTTGGCCCATAGCGGCGCGATAACCTTGTCGACGAAGAACTGCGGCCATCCCGGCGCGGACTGGTCGATGACTTCGGACTTCCATTCGCCGTTGCGGCCGATGCGCCAGGCTTTGGGCATGGCCTTGTAGTAGTCGCGCGAGGGCAGCACTTCGCCCACGCTGACATACGCGATCCAGCGCATGCCCTTCGGTTCCGCGCCGGAAGCTTCCGCGACCTTCGGGACGAAGCCGTTGTCCGGCTCCACCACCGCCTGATCATATCCGGCGAATGCGCTGGGATCGATCGTCTCGCCGTAATAGAACGCGATGCGCCCGGGCGAGGGCGCCTGTGCCGACGCCGCATTGAGAAAACAGCCGGCGAACAGGCCCGCCATGCCGCGGGCGAGTCGCATCAGTGCTCGGCTGCGCCGCGCGGGCGGCCGCTGTATCGTCTTGTCGGACATATCGACGTCAGGCCAAATCGTCAGTGCTGGTTCTGCAGCATGTAGGTTTCGTATTCCAGCGCGTCGAGCCGCCGGTCGAGCAGTTGCATCGCGACGATGACGACCACCGCCAGCGCGAGCGCAAATCCGTATCCGTAGGTGTTTGGGCCCAGCATCAGCGTACCCCATGTGAACACGCCGTTGGCGACGACCATCGCGAACGTGAGCGCCAACACCGTCAGGCGCCGGTCGAGATAGAAGAAGATGTTCAGAATGCCCAGGAAGAGCACCTGCAAGCTCGCGGAAATCACGTCGATGTGCAGCAACGGCAGGTACAGCACGGAAATGCCGATCAGCCGCAGCAGATGGTCGCCGAACGCGAAGATCAGCAGCGTCACCACGGCCTGGATCTTCAGGATTTCATATAGACCGGTGCGCACGGAGCGCACCATCATGTCGCGCGACTCTTCGATGTACTTGAGCGTGCCGCCGGTGCGCACCGCGTTGTAGAACTGGTCGTAATACTCCACGAAGTCGGTCTCGATGCGCAGCAGGAACACCGCCATGCCGGGAATCACGCAGAGGTACGAGATGAACACCGGGAGATCGTAAATCACCGACGCGCGCAGCGGTCCGATCACGTCCTGCCCGGTCACCGGGTAGAACCAGAACATGAACTTGTCGAGCCAGATGCCCAGGTTGAAGAGCAACCCGACGAACATCAGCGACGGATAGGAGAAACGGCGATCGAACACCTGCCAGAGCAGGTACTCGTCGGTGCGGTAGTTGCGGTGAATCAGGCACCCCATGCCGAGCAGCAGGATCAGGTGGCCGATGACGAAGCCGCCGAGCAGGCCTTCGAGTCCATGACGATTGAGCAGCACGGCGCTCACCACCGTGACGCCGTATCCGACGAAGAAGATCGCCAGAATGGCGCGGTACTGCTTCACGCTGGTGAGAAACAGTACGCCGATCCAGATGTTGCTCACGATCACGAAGCCCGCGAGCATCAACAGGCGATAGCCCGTCGACTGGTCGCGGAACGCGGTGAGCGCGAGGATCAGACCGATGAGCCCGGTGCCGACGGTCGTGACGAGCGAGACCGCGTTGTAGTTCGGGAGCACCAGATCGGGACGCCGCTCGAACAGGCGGTCGCTCAGGAATCGCGTGAAGGAGAGTTGCAGCACACCGGTGACGACCAGGCTGAACGCGATCAGGTAAGTGACCGACACCTGGAACTGCACGATCAGACCGGGCGGCTGAACGACCGCCAGGCTCATCATGCCGATGAGCAGGATGCCGAGAATCGACAGAATCAGCGGGCCGGCGCTGATGACGCCGGCGTAGCCATAAGCCGCAAGCGTGCTCGTCAGCGTGTCGCGCCGCAGGATCTTGCGCAGTTCGAAGCCAATGCCGGCCATCAGACCCCTCCCGCTGCCGTGGCGCGTTCCGAGCGCGCGAGCAGCATCTCGTACAGATGACGGTAGGCGTCCTGCATCTGTCCGAGTGTGTAATAACGTTCCACGCGCGCGATCGCGGCGCGTTGCGCGGCGTGCCAGGTCCGCGGTTCGAGCAGGTCCACCACGGCCTGGGCGAAGTGTTCGGGGTTCGCGATCTGCACGACCTTGCCGGCCGCGCCGAGCGCCCGGTCCTCGTCGCCCAGCCCCTCGACCAGTTGGCGGCACGATCCGACGTCGGTCGTGACGACCGGCACACCGGCCGCGTAGGCTTCGAGCACCACCAGCGGCAGCGCTTCGGAAATGGACGACAACGCGACGACGCCCACCTGCGGCAGGATGTCGGCGACGTTCTGGAAGCCCAGGAACCGCAGGTTGTCTTCCATGCCGAGGCTCGCGGCGATGTCGCGACATTCCTGCGCGTAGGCCGGATCTTCCTCCTCCGGACCGACGATCCAGCCTTGCAGGCCGGGCATCTGGCGGCTGGCGATGAAGATCGCGCGAATGAAGGTCTTGATGTCCTTGATGGGGACGACGCGACCGATCAGCGCCACGACGGGCGGGATTTCGGCGGGGCGTCGTGCGCGCAGCGGCGCGAACTTTTCCACCGGAATGCCGTTCGGGGTATTGCGTGTCTTGTGCTCGGGAGCGCCGTCGGCGATCTGGCGCAGACGATTGCCCTCGAACAGCGCGGTGATCTCGTCGGCGGCTTCGTAACAGACGCGCCCCAGTGCCTCAAAGAAGCGCACCCACAAATCCTGGAAATAGCCAACGCGCGAAATGTCGCGCTCGAAAAGGCCGCGGTTGTCGCGAATCCATTGCCCCTGGAGCAGGTCGATCTTGCGCTCCTTGGTGTAGATGCCGTGCTCGGAGACGAGCAGGGGGCGCTGGTGCTTGAAGCGCAGCAGCGCGCCGAGAAAGCCCGCATAGCCCGTGGACACGGTGTGATATACCCGGGCCGGAACCAGCTGGTCGCAAATGCGTGCGAGCTGCCAGAGCGGCTTGTGCATGATCCGCACGGTCCAGAAGTAGTCGGTAAACGAGGGGTCCAGACAGTACTTCTTGTAGCGCTCGGAAATGACGTCCCAGGATCGGCGGCTGTGCAGGAAGTTGGCCTCGCTGATCTGGCCGTCGTCGCCCATCATGGGGATCACGTCGTGAATCAGCTTGCCGATGCCCTGCAGGTCGTTGCGCTGGCGCAGCATGTCGTGCATCTTCTCCATCTGCGCGAACGCCTGCGCATCGCCTTCGACGGCACGCACCGGGGGCGGCGCATCGAACTCGTAGAGATAGTGCTCTTCGAAGTGCACGATGTTGTCATGCAGCTTGTAGACCTTGTCGCCGTAGTCTTCCCGGCGGCTGCCGATGAACACGACGGCAAACGTCAGGTCGGGGAACGCGCGGATCATCTGATCCACCCATGACGACACGCCTCCGCGAACATACGGGAAGGTGCCCTCCAGAAGCAACGCGATGTCTGCCGGCCGGGCGAGACGTTCGGATGTACGCATTAGCGGGTCCAGAAACGCATGACGGGATTGAGCGTCGGTGTGGACGTACCACTCCCGAGGCTGGCGAGCATGGGCCCGACCCGTCCGTATTGATGTTTGAGGAAGGCGACTTCGGCAAGCCAGGGCACGAGCCGGTCGGCGGGGAAGTGATGCGCTTCCGCGCGCTCCAGGCATGCCTGAGCCTCGTCCGGATCGCGGCGAAGCAGCGCGCAGCGGCCCAGGAGATACCACATGGCGGCGTCGCTCTCGCGATGCGCGAGCGCTTCGCGGGCATACTTCTCGACCTGCCCCAACGTGAATCGGTAGACCTCGCCGCGCACGAGATTCTGATAGATCAGCTCCCAGTACAGCTCGGCCAGGCGGTGACTTCCCTCCGCGCGCTCGTCGTCGTTGGCGGCGCGCTCCCGCTGCGAGCGCGCATCGAAAATGCGCTGCATGATCTGCTTTTCCACGCCGTCGACGATGCCGTAGGCGAGCAGGCGGATTTCCTCCACCGGGTCGGACAACAGATCGCGCATGATCTCGCCGGTCGCCCGCGACGGCAGCGCCTGCACCGACACCAATGCCGCCACGCGATCCTCGTTCGTGCCGCGCACGTTGCGCAGACGGGCGCGCAGGCGCGCCCCGGCGCCGTGCGTGACCTGCGAGACGAGGTACGTCACGAACTCTGGCCGGTCCACGGCGCCCGAGCGGGCCAGCTCTCGCGGCGGGGGGAACACGAAGCCGATCGTCATGATGCCCAGGAACAGCACCAGACCACCCACGGGAATGAACAGACAGACGGCGAAGCTGTGCCAGAACGCGCCGTTTCGCCCGTGATAATGCTCGGGCAGCGCCGCACGCACGAACGTTGCGGTCAGCCCGGCGCTGAGCGTCTGCCACGCGAAGAAGAGCAGCAGCGGATCGATCGCGCCGACCGGCGCGAACAGGGTGCGGATCGCCAGCGCCTGTGCGAGCAGGGCCACGATCCCGATCACAGCCACCAGCAGTTTCTTAAGCATGATCTTGGCAGCGCTCCAGCAGCTTTTTCAGTCCTTCGCCCGGCGTGCGTTCGTCGACGCTCGCCGTATGCACCGCGATGTGCCCTGTCTGGAAATCGAGCCCGTACTGCTGGCGCAGCCCGTTCTCGATGCGCAACAGGTAGCCGTCGATGCCGCTGTCGTCGGTAATCGGCATGAGCGAGATGGCAATCTGATGGCGCGGCGTCGACTGGATCCATTGCGCGTCGAGCGCGCGACGTGAGCGCACCGTCTGCTCGAACAGCGAGTCGCCGCTGGCGCCGCGGGGGAACACCAGCGCGACCAGCGACGATTGAATACCGCTCTCGCGCTTGGCGCGTGCCAGGCGCCCGAGCTCCAGCGCGAAGTCGTAGGGCGCGGCCGGGACTTCGTCGCGCACACTGGCCACCGGGGCCTGCTGGGCCACGCCGTCGGCGTAGTACGACAGCAGAACGAGCAGCAATTGCAGATTGTCGTGATTGAGCGCGAGGAACGACATGCTGCGCACGATCAACATGCCATTGATCTCGCCGTTGCCGTCGGTCAACGGCGCACACACCACGTAGGCGCTGTCTTCGCCCACGGTCGTGTCTTCGCGCACGTGCGCGAGGCGACCTTCGCGCAGGCAGGTCTGCACGAGCGGATCGCTCTCGTCGGGCGCGAAGGCTTCGCCCACGCTGGCCACGGCCGCCGTGTCGAGACGGTTGCGGTGCACGGGGAAGAGCGACGCCGTTTCGATCTGGCAGGTGAGCGCGGCGAACTCGAGCATCGGCTGCGCATTGGGCAGCGGTGTGTCCTTGCCCGGCGCGTCCTCGGTGAGCGTGAGCTCGCGCAGCCGGGTGATGGCGTCGCGCATGGTGCTCGGCTTGGTGAGCAAGTCACGTTCGAGCCGTTCATGCGACACGCGCAGCAGGTAGTGATTGCTGGTCAGCGCGAGGAGGCGATCGTTCAGGTACGTGTTGATGCCGCGCGCGCGCGTTGCCCGATTGCCCCAGATGTCGCAGAAGTGTCCGCCAACGACGATCATCGTGAAGCCGCCGGTGAAGAACATCGTCGGGAAGGGCTGGCCGTGCTGCCCATACAGGCCGTACCAGGCGGCCGCGAGCACGAGGCCCGCCACCACGCCGAGCAGTGCGCCGTATCGCAACGCCATGACGAGGGCGACGAGCCACATCCACGGAAAGCCCAGCTCGATGAGCAGCGGATCCTGGGGATGCAGCAGCCAGGCGATGGCCACGGCCAGCGCCATGCCCGTGATGACCTCGAACACCATCACGGGGCGTGTCGCCGCCGGCGCGAGCAGGCGGCCATAGGTGCTCACATTCCCGAACGGCTCCGAGCGCCGCACCTGCCCGGCAACCCTGGGCTTCGCGTCGACGGAAGCGTCCTGTTGATTGGCGGTATTCACGATGATTCCGTTACTGTTGCGCCAGCGGTGCCAGCAGATTGCGAATCAATGTCTGGCCCACGCCGGCGAGGCTCGAACGGCTCCAGCCGCTGCGGCTGCCCGTGGCGCTCCAGACCGTGTTGCCGTTGGACACGTCGATGACATCGAACGTCACGCCCGCGACCGGCTCGCCGTCGACGCCGACCTTGTAGCGCCATTCCGTTACCGCGCCCGAGAGCGCGTACTTGGCGCCGATCTTGCGCGCCCATGCGAGTGCGCGCACGCGGGTCTGGGCGTTGTTGCCGCCGATCAGCGAGTCGCCGCCGTCGGGGTCGCCCACATAGCGGTGCAGGTCGGTAAAGCCGTTCTGCACCAGGATGCTCTGGGCGATGCTCTCCGCGCGCTGCCCGGCATCAGGCGTTTCGGTCGTGTTGGCGATGGGCAGAATCACCCAGCTCGCCGTCTTCGGCAGCTTCGGTGCGTCGCCGACGTTCATCGTCGAACAACCGGCCATCAACACGGCGAGGACGGCGACGCCGAAAAAGCGCTGCCACTTCTTGAATGCGTTGGTCTTCATGGTACGGCTCTCCCTTGCGGATGCGAAATATCAGTAGAACAGTCGGTAGGCGACACCGACCTGCGTGGTGGCAACACCAGTGCCGTTGGTGATGTCGTGCGAGTAGTAAATGCGTGCGTGGTCGTTGCCGATGACCGACCCGGCGATGCCCAGGTTGACCTGGGGCCCCCAGCCCTGCTGGCTGTCGTGAATGTAGCCGGCGTCCAGATACGGCCGCCAGGCGCGACGGTAGGTGTTCTGGTAGTCTTGGCCGAATCCGGCCATCACGCCGTATTGCGTGGTCGTGATCGGCATGAACTCGGACGCCAGGGGTACCGTGCCGGTCGGCAGCAGGACGGCGAGCGAATTGACGGTGTTGTTGCTCGGCGTATAGATGCCGCGCTCGGCCACGAGGCGGATGTTCAGGTCGGGGTAATCGATGCGCAGCTTGTATCCCAGTTCACCGCCGAAGCGCCAGCCGCGGCCGAGGTAGGTGCGGTCCTGAGCGTGAAAGCGATCGTATTCCGCGTTGGCCTGACCATACCACCGCCCGTCGCCCGCCCACAGCATCTGCATGCTGCCGAAATCGCGGGTGGCCGCGACCTGTGTGTTGGGCGCAATGTCGGTGAACTGGTTGTAGCCGACCTGGAACGTGGTCGTGAGCGGCGAGTTGCGGTTGAACGCGGCCGACACGAGCCCCGTGAAGAAGCTGTTGAGTTCGGTGCGATGGCCGAGCGTGAACGCCAGATCCCGATCGACCGTGCGATCGCGCACGGTGAAGTTGAATATCCGGTCGTGCGCGGGCACCCAGGCCAGCTGCGAGGTATCGACGGTTCGCTGGTTGCGCTGAATGGCCTCGAGCGTCACGCCGATCCGGCTCGTGAGGTTGAGGCTGCCGATCAGCGAACTCTCGAGGTAGCTCAGCGGCGCCTGACGGGAATAGAAGAGATCGAAGCCGGCGTTGGAACGGTCGCGCAGGATCGTGTCGGTAAACGTCGTGTGAACGGCGTCGTTGTTCGGGGCGCCGTCGGCGGCGCGCCAGGCGAGCGTTTGCGCCTGCGGTGCGCGGCCGAGCCGCTCGTTGGCCTCGATTTCGTTCTCGATGGGCATGCGGCCCTGACGGCGATCGAGCAATTGCGCCATCTTGTCGCGATCGTTGTTCTCCAGCGCGAGCGCGATCTCGGCATCGGCCGGGCGCAGGAGCCGGTTCGTATACTCGCGCGCCAGCCATGCGCGCGCGAGATCGAAATCCTCGCCGGAGAGTGCCCAGGCGAGCCCGACGTCGCGCGTGGTCGCGCTGATGACGGCCTGACGCGACATCAACGACGGATCGCGCTGCCCGGGGTTGTCGGTCGCGGGCTTGAGCGGGGCCAGCTCGGCCGAGTCGCCGAGCAGCGAGTCGGCGACCTTGGCGCTGTCGGCGGAGCGTCGATCCTCGCGCAGGAGGTTGACGAGCAACTGACGCGACGTGTCCGCGTTCGAGAACACCTGCGCCAGCGTGACGCGTGCGGCCTGGGCTTCGAGCACGCCGTCGTTGTCGGACGTGAGCGCGGCCAGACGTTGCACCACGGCGCCCTGGCGGCGGCGCGACGCGAAACGCAACTGCCCCGATTCCGCACGGGCCTGAAGATCCTTCCAGGCGCCCTGGCGAATCTTCCAGGCCGTGCCGGCGTCGCCGGCGGCCTCTTCCGCGTCGGCGAGCGACAGCATCCAGAGCGGATCGTCGTCGGAGAGCGCGGCCTGCTGGCGCAGATAGGTCAGCGCCTCGCGAGGATTGCCCAGGCGCAGCAACCCCGCACCGTAGGCGCCCCAGTAGCTGGCGTTGTCGGCGACCATGGGACGGTAGTCGTGCAGGACCGTGCGAAGCTCGTCGTCGCTGCCGTAGTCGACCAGCGCCCACAGGTAGGCCACGCGGACTTCGTCGCCGGCGTTGTCCAGTTTCGAGGCGACGCGCAGATCGTCCAGCGCGGCGTCCCAGCGCTGGATCTGCTGGAAATAGACGGCGCGCGTGGCGAGCAGGTCGCCGGATTTTGCGAACTTGTCGCGCTGTTGCGCATCGAGGCCGTCGAGCAATGCCTGCACGCGGTCGTAGGCCCGGGCCTGCGTATAGAAGTAAATCGCCGCCTGCAGCGCGAGGTCCGAATCGTTCTGCCTGAACTCCGCTTCCGCCGTGCGGCCGGCATCGAGCGGATAGCCCTGGTAGAAGTACGTCATCGCGTTGAAGTCGAGCGCCTCGGCCTTGCCGGTGCGCAACAGCTGTCGATAGGCGAAGTTGGCGTCCTCGTCGCTTTGCGTGAGACGCGCGACCTCGGCGTACGTGCGCCAGTAGCCGGCGTCGGCGGGCAAGGTGCCCGCGACGTCGCGCACGCTGCGCAGTTCGGCCAGTGCCTGCGCGAGATGCCCTTTCTGGTACAGCAGGCTGGAAATGCGCAGCGCATACTGGGACGACGGGCCGAACTCCTTTTGCAACGTCTGGAACGTGGCCAGGGCTTCGGCGTCCTGGCCGATGCGCTGCGCGACGTCGCCTTCGCGCTCGAGCAGGGCGCGACGCTGGCTGCCCGTGGCATGGCGCTTGAGATAGGCGAGCCCTTCCTCCGGGCGCCCGAGCCGCTCGTACGTGTTGACGATATCGTCCTTGAGCTTGAGGTTGTCCGGCTGGCGGTCCGCCTCGAAAATCTGGGCCGCCAGATAGGCGTGGTCGTCGTTGAGTTGGGGGGCGAGCTGGTAGACGTTTTCCCACGCCTGCGCGTTGCCCGTGGATTCCGCGTACTTGAGCCAGTAGGCCAGTGCCAGCGGCGCGTGCCCGTTCCACTGCGCGACCTGAGCGAGACGGCGCGTCCAGACGAGTGGGTCGAGCTTGCGTTGCAAGGCCTGCTGCGCGAGTTTCTCGGCGTCGTCGAGCTGACGCGCTTCGACGAACGCCTTGAACGCCAGATCGTAATCGCTGGCGTTCACGCCGTTGGCGTCGGTGCCCCCGGCGGCGGGTCGCGAGGGCGAGTCCCAGTCGGGACTGGCCGGGATGGCGAGCCTGGCTTTCGGGTCGGCCTGCGCCGGTTGCGAGGACGGCGCGGCATCGGCGGCACTCGCGCCTCGGGCCAGACCCACGTCAGCCACCCGGATGATGCGTGGGCCGTTCGACCGGTGCAGTGCACGCACGCCCGCCGGTCCATCGAGGTAGCGAAAACGTGCGGGCGCGGCGCCGTCGAGACCGCGGCCATCCGCGCCCACGCCGGGCAGCCAGCCCGCAAGGCGGAGGGTTGCGCCATGCGACGTCGGCGTGAGGCTCGAGAGCTTGGTGAGTGCGCGGGCGTACGTCGTCATCAGGTCGGTTCGGCCCGCCTGACGGGCCACGTCGAGCAGATAGCGCAGCGTAACAGGATCGTTGGACAGATCGCCGATGCGCTTTTCCCCTTCGGTGCAGGCGCGCGCCACCTGATTCGCGGAGACGAGCACCCGCATGCCGGCGAGGAACAGCCGCCGACGGTCGTCGCGGGTGCGGGCCACGGCCTGTGCGGCGAAATAGGCGTTCGCGGCGTCGTCGTAGGCGGACTGCGACAGCGCGGCGTTGGCGAGCTTTTCCTGCCATTGCGCGGCATTGGCGGCGTCGGCTGCCGCCAGCAGGCGGTAGTCGCGCAACATCAATTCGGTCGCGCCCGCCAGACGGGCCTTCTCGGCGAGCATGCGCAGCGTCGGCACGTCCCATTGATATTGCGACGTGGCGTCGAGCAGTTCCACGTACTGCGCCATGCGCTCGGCGCGGGCCGGATCGTCGGCCGGTACGTCGTAGGCGCGTTGCTCGGCGGCGGCCAGGGAGAGCAGGATGCCGCGACGGCGATTCTGTTCGTCGGGCATGGCGCGCAGCTTGTCCGCCACGCGCGTGGCATCGTCCCAGCGGCCGAGGCCGAGATACTGCTGGCCGAGCAGGTCGAGATAGCGCGGTGCGTCGGGCTCGATGCGCAGCCAGGCTTCGAGATAGGCGACGGAGAGCTCGCTCGGCGGTTGCGAAGCCACCGAACGCGTTTGCTCCTCGTCGCTCGGATGCGCCGCGCCGAGCGCGAGCACGACGCCGGCGCCGATGGCTGCCGTCAGCCACGGCGGGCTCAGGCGCTCTCGCTTCTCGACAGGCCGGGAAGCGGCGGCGCTGTCGAGCGCACGGTCGTTGGGTCGCGTTGCGTCAGTCACATTCCACCCCGATGACATGCATGGTGACGGGCTTCTCGGCAACGCCCGAGACATCGACACGCAGGCGGCCGGCGCCATCGGCACGACCCTTCGTCACGCCGTCGACGCTCAGGCGGCACCCCGCGGCATTGGCGACGCTCACGAACGGCTTGTAGTACCCGCCGAACCGGAACGACAGGTTGCGGCCCGTGCGCTTGAAGTCGCGCACGAATCCGGCCGCCTCGCTGATGTAGGGCGTACGGTCGGCGCCCTTCGCGCCGATCGAGAATTCGGCCGTGTCGCCGCCCATGTGGATGTAGAGGCCGCCCGGACCCGGCAGATAGCCTGCGATGTCCTCGGACGTGCCCATGACGGGCACGCCTTCGCCCGGCCAGCGCATTTCGCGCAGATCCGCGCCGCTGCGAACGCGCCAGCGCACAGGGGCACCGTCTGCCGTCACTTCGCGAGCGACCGCGACGCGACGCCAATCCAGCACGCGCCGAATGTATTCAGTGGTGAAGATCGGGAAGACCGGTTGCCGGAGCACGGCGTTGTAGACGTCCTTCAATGCGTTGAGCGAGGCGACCTTCGTGCCCGAGTACATGTGGTAGTAGAGGTTGACGGCCTTGAAACGGATCGGCTTGTCGGTCATCTCGAAGGTCTCGAGCACGCGCGTGTAGCCGTAATACGGGCCGAGCCAGTCGTTCGTGTAGACGTTCTCGTCCATCACCGCCGCGTACACCTGGAATTCCGTGGGCAGCAGGCCCTTCGCCACGCCGTACGGCGCGATGTTGGTCCAGCTGTTGTTCGTCTTCGTGATGATCGTATCGCCGCCATTGATCGACAGCACGCCCGCCTTCCACGCCTTGCGAATGGCGATGGCCGGCGCCTGGGCGTCGCCGGGCCACTGGAGCACCACCACCTTCTTTCCGGGAGGCGCCAGTCGCTGGTTGATGTAATCGATCGATCCCTGGATCTCGCGATCGAGGTTGAACCGGTAGTTGGGAATGTCGAGCGAGAAGGCGTCGTCGCCGCCCCATTCCTTGTTGGCCTTGCCGTAGATGCGCTCGCCAGTCTTCTGATTGATCTGTTCGAGGTTGAACGGGTGGGAATAGGTATGCGTGCCGATCTCGACGTTGGGCAGCGCGAACATCTTGCGCGCGATCTCTTCCAGGCGCGGCGAGATCTTCGGGTACAGGCCCGTGGGTCCGACTTCCCCCTCGATCACCGACAGCGTGGTGGGGACGAGGTATTTCGAGAAGATCTGCTCGTACAGCGCCATCGAACCGTAATCGACGCCGGGGAACTCCGCGCGCGACGCGAAGCCGTCGCCGTCGACGTGCACGAACATTAGACGGCGCCCGTTTTCGGTCGTCACGTCGGGCACGGGCATCTGCGGCAGCGCGAGTGCCTGGCGCAGGAAGTCGATGGGCTGGATCGCCCAGCGTTCCTGTTCGATGCCCGCGAGCGACGTCACACCGTACGGGTTGAGGGAGTAACCGCCCCACGGCAGCATGCCGGCCATGTCGTAGGTGTAGTCGCCGGCCTTGAGGCGAAGCAGCGGCTCGCCCTTCGGGCCGACACGAACGCCAAGGGCGTCGCGTACGTCCGGCGTCGGCATGATCTCGAAGCCGATCATCGGCGACTTGCTTACCACCCGGGGCTCGACGGCGCCCGGCACGGTGCCCGCCACGCGTTCCAGTCCGAGCACCTGCGCCGTCTGCTGGTCGATGGGGAAGCCGAACTGGCCGATCACCGCCACACGCATGCCTTCGCGGATGCGGGCGAGCAACCAGCGGCGCCAGGCACCGGCGTTGTTCACGTTGCGGTCGATCGACACGACGATGCCCGCATACCGGTCGGTGCGCACGTTCGCCGGCATCTGGCCGCTGTTGGCATTGACGTACTGGACGTCGTAGCCGAGGTAGTTCAGCGGCATCGAAATGTCGCGCGCACCGGTGGTCAGGTCGATCGGCTCGCCGTCGCCCGGCGTCTGCACCATGAGGATCTTGCGCGGCATCACTTCGATACGGCCAACGCCGACGGTTTGCACATCGGGATCCGTGACGAAGGCACGCACGCCTTTCTGATCGAGCGAGCGCGCCGTGGTGCGACGGCAGGCGAGGTCGGCGCTCTCGCAATAGTCCATGGCGAACGTCGGCAGATGCGCCTGGTTGCGCAACGCGTCGAGCTGCGCGAACGCCGCCGCCTGCACGTTGGCGGGGGTGTCGACGAAGATCATCGCCGCCGCGTCGTAACGGCGATACAGCCCGTCGGCCAGCACGCCGGCCAGCGCGGGGGCGAGCGAGGCCGCCGTGTTCAGGTGATTCCTCAGCACGAGCTGGGCATCCGGGTAGCGTGCATGAATGGCTTGTACGCGCGCGACGATGCGTGCATCGCTCTCGGCGTCGCCGGTGAGCGGTGCGCCGTCGTCGATCAGGAAGTTGCGAAAGCCTTTTTGCCACAGCGGCGCGATACGCGCGTCGACGAAGGCGTCGGGCGTTTGCGTCGTGTCGCGCGCGTCGGCGCGCGCGAACCATTGGGTGCGGGGAGCGATCGAGGCGTCGGGCAACGATGCCTGTGCCGGATCGATCACGACCCAGTCGAATGCCTGAAGCGCGTCGACAGGAATATCGTCGCCGTAGTACAACGCGATGTCCGGGATGGCCGACTGCGGCGAAGCCAGGGACAACGATGTCGTCGACTGGGCCTGCGCGGCTGTCGGGGCCGCCGCGACCCCGACCGTGCCGATCGCCACCGCGGCGGCGAGCAGCAGGTGAGCCATCGCTCGTGCAGGCCGTGCGATCACCGGTGCGGTCCCCCCGAGGTCCATGACCGTTTGACCATGGTGCGTTGTCGATGCGTCGTGTTGTCCAGTCGAAACCATTGGCATGAGTGCAATTTGCGTTCCACGATCCACCGCTCGTCATGGGGACAGCAGGTCGATCGATCGTCGGATTAGCGCTGGCGTGCGGCCAGTACGATCGGATGCCGCGCTCGCGCGATAGATGACCACGAGTGCGGGTGATGCACATGCTGTGCCGAAGACGGGTGCGTGAATGACGTGCAACGGGCAATCGTGGCGATTGCGCGTTCCCCGACACGACGCGTCCGTGTTCCCGGCGTTGTCGCGATTGCGCGCTGTCGACGCGGCTCGGTCAGGATTCCAAATCACAGGATTCCGAAGCGGTCGAGAACGCAAAACGCCGGATCCGATGCGGGATACAGCGTGAAATTGCGCGGCAAGTTCTTGTCGACTTGCTTAGGCGACGAACTCTAAAGTACGGCCGTCCCAATAACGTCCCCCAAAAACGTGCATGGTCGTGCGGTAAATCCAGGCCCGTCGGGCCGCGGTGAGGGAAGCGACCGGCATTGCATGTTTCGCAGCATGGAAGTTGCAAAAGACGCGGGCATTTCCGGTGCGATGGCGCGTTTGCGCGCGAGGTGAAATGGGCGATGACGGCGGTGTCGTCTGGCGCAACGTAATGGACGCGAAGCGTAGCATAAGTGCGTGACACCATAAAGCGCCCTTGTGGTGCTTGGCACACCCATGTGTCGCAGCTATTTCGTCTGATCAAATAGTCGGGGTCGAGCCATCCCGACAGGCACCGACAAGCAGGGGAGGCGCGCGGTGAGGCGACCCGGAAAACAAAACGCCCGCCGGAGGGCAACCGGCGGGCGTTTCGATTTGTTTCGCCGTGCGTCGACGGCGCGATGCTCAGTACGGGTACACCGTGTCGTTCGCCACGGCACAGCGCTGACCCTGCTGCACGCGCAGCGGCGGCGCCTGCGTGACCGTGGCGACGCGGCCGTCGTCCAGACGCACGGTGATGCGATAGAGCACGTTCGGCTCACCCATGCTGTTCTCGATGCGGTTGCCCGCGATGCCGCCGATGACCGCGCCGGCAATGGTGGTGGCGGTGCGTCCGCGTCCGCCGCCCATCGTGTTGCCGAGCAGCCCGCCCGCGGCACCGCCGAGGACCGTACCGAGAATGTTCGGGCTGTTATTGGCGCCGTTCAGTTGTTCGATCGACTGGACCGTTCCGTAGAGCGCTCCCTGCTGCTGCGGCTGCTGGTATCCCTGCTGATAGCCTTGCTGGTAACCCGGCTGATAGCCCTGCTGGTAGCCCGGTTGTTGGTATCCCTGTTGGTATCCCGGCTGCTGGTAGCCGCCATATTGCTGGCCCGGGGCCACGCAACCGGCGAGCATGACGGCGGCCAGGGCCGCGCTGATTCCCGTAAGTGCTTTGATGTTCATTTTGGATCGTCCTCGTGAGCGTGAGGTAAATGCGGCGTCACCGCAGATCGAGCGTGACGTTGCGCACAATGTGGCACATCTGTTGCGACCACGACGCGGAATGTAGGGTTCCGCCGATCTTTATGCTGTAAGAAAAGGTAAGCGTTTGTAATGACGCGGCGTGGCGCACGCCGCCGGCGCCGAGGTCAGGCTCGGCATCGCGTCGACAGGCGTTGGTGCGCGCGAGGCTGCCACGGTTCCCTTCCAAAGGGCTCCCCGATGATATTCCCATCAGGCAAGACGTGGGGGCATGCTCTGTAAATGCTTAATCCCAAAGTGGAATCCTCTCGAATTTTTACGAAATATCGAGTGTTTGAGAAGTAATCTCCCGGATATTGATCGTCTCGCGCGGGAATCATCTAAGCATATAACCAGAAATCACTTGGATGAGGCGGTACCAAGCGGTAACATCGCGACCTTTGGCGACGGCTGCCCCCTGGGCCTTGTCGCTCCCACTCACGCATTTTTCCATTCCGTTTCATGTCCGTTGACGTTTCCCTGTCTTCCGCCGCGTCTGTGCACGCTGGCTCCGCGGCGTCGGCCGCGTCCGCTGGCTCCGCCGGCTCTGCCGTCATCCGCTCGGCGGCCGACGTTGCCCGACTCGTCAACGAGGGCGGCGCCCGCGTGTCGAACGCCCGATGGATCGTGGCCATCGCACTGGGCGGTGTGTTCCTCGATGCCTACGACCTCGGCGCACTCGCCTTCGGCCTGAAGGACGTGACACGCGAGTTCAATCTCACCCCGGCGGGCACTGGCATGGTGGCGTCCGCGATCACTTTCGGTGCCATTGTCGGGGCGTTCCTTGGCGGGTTCCTGACCGACCGTATCGGCCGCTATCGGGTGTTCATGGCCGACATGCTGTGCTTCGTGATCGCAGCCATCGCCTGTGCGCTCGCCCCCAACGAGTATGTGCTCGCTGGCGCACGTTTCGTGATGGGGTTGGGCGTCGGCATCGATTTGCCGGTGGCCATGGCGTTCCTCGCCGAGTTTTCCAAGCTCAAGGGGCGGGGGAACAAGGCCGCGAGGGTCGCGATGTGGTGCCCGACGTGGTACGCAGCGATCTGCGCGTCGTACCTGCTGGTGCTGCTGTGCTACTCGGCGCTGCCGTCGTCGCACAGTGCGCTGCTGTGGCGCATCATCCTGGGCTTCGGGGCAATTCCCGCACTGGCGATCATCGCCGTGCGCAGCCGTTATATGAGCGAGTCGCCGGTGTGGGCGGCTAACCAGGGCGATCTCGACGGCGCGGCGAAGATTCTGAAGCGCTCGTACGGGATCGACGCCGTGGTGGCGACGGATGCCGAGCGCGCCGCGCCGAAGCGTCCCGCGTCGTGGAGCAACTACGGTGCCCTGCTCAAGGGGGTGTACCTGCGTCGTACCACGCTCGCGACGATCATCGCCGTGGCGTCGTCGTTCGCCTATAACGCGGTGGCGTTCGGGCTGCCCGTGATCATCGCCAGCTTCCTTGCCCAATCGATGCTCACGACGATCCTGATGTCGCTCGCGCTCAATCTGCTGTTCGCATTCACCGGCGGCCTGCTGGGTGTGCGCCTGGTGCCGAAGGTGGGGGCCTGGAAACTCACGGTGGTCGGCTACGCGTTTCAACTGACGGCGCTCGTCGGCCTGGCGCTCGTGGGCAAGCCCGCGGGGGGTGTCCAGGTGGCCTGGGCGCTAGGCTTCCTTGCGCTGTTCCTGCTGGGGCAGGGCTTCGGTCCGGGCGCGCATTCGATGACGTTCGCGTCGCTGAGCTATCCGACGTCGTTGCGTGGCGTGGGCGTCGGCTTCAACCAGACGCTCATGCGCGCCAGCTCGACGGTTTCGCTGTTCCTGTTTCCGGTGCTGGCCGCCGCGCTCTCGACGAAAGTGTTCTGGGTGATCGCCGCCGCGCCCGCGATCGGCCTGCTGGCCTTGCTGGCGATCCGGTGGGAGCCGTCGAATTACGACGTCGATGCGGAGGACTTCTGACGCTCACTGAGAGGGCGACGTGCAGAATGACACGGCCGCCTTCATGGCGGCCGTTTTTCGTTGTGGGCCGGGCAGCGGCCCGCCCGTCGACGATTTGCGCGCTCGCTCCGGAAAAAACGGCGCTTCGTGTGAAGCGCCGTGCCCCCTGATTGCGCCGCCGATCGGTTCGCGAGCCGATCGGCCCGGACCGGCCCGGGCTTTCCGGCGTCAGCTCGGCCGCGAGGGCGACCCGCCCGCCAGGGCGGCGCCGCCGCCCATGATGTAGTTCTCCAGTTGGTCGATGACGAACTGCTGCTCCGACATGATGTCCTTGACCAGGTCGCCGATGGACAACAGGCCGACCAGCTCGCCGTCCTTCATGACAGGCAGGTGACGAATGCGGTGCTCCGTCATCAGCGACATGCAGTCCTCGTTCGATTGCTCGGGCGTGACGTAGCGCACGGCCGAGGTCATGACGTCGCGCACCGGCGTGTTGACCGAGGTCCGGCCCATGAGCGCGACCTTGCGGGCGTAATCGCGCTCGGTGAAGATGCCGACGACCGAGCGGTCGTCCTCGCTCACCAGCACCGCGCCGATGCGTGCTTCGGCCATCAGGGTCAACGCATCGAGTACCGAGTCGGTCGGGCGCACTTTGTACACCGTGTCGACCGATTTCGACTTCAGGATCTGAGCGACTGTTTTCATGGTCATCCTCCTGCGGGCTACGGGTACTTACAGCATAGATGAGGGCTCGCCGCGCGTCATGCCCGCGTTGTCCCCAAGCGCCTCGAGGCGACGTCCCGCGTCGCCGGGCGGACGGAGGGGAAACCACTGCGCGGGGCCCATTGTGGCGCTCGCAACGCGTGAATTGGTGCATTGCGCCACATCCGGGCGGCAAAAGCCGTCAAAATGACTCGGCGAGCCATTTTTTTTCCACGGGCGGCACAGAAAGGCGTATCCTAGCGGGATCGGCGAAAATTCGCCGATCATCGCCTGACGATCGCGAAATGCTTTATCGGCGCCGCTGACAGCCATGTCCTGCGAGCCGAATCACTCGCTGTGCCGATGACGCAGACCCCAAGGTCTTCGCCCTCCCGACACGCACTGCTCGTCATTGCGGCACTGCCGCAATGTGCCTTGCTCCTTCGAACCATCGCCGCGTTTCGGCGCACCGCCATCCCGTCATGGCCGGTCCGCCGGGTAGGCTCCTTTTGGCGTTCGATGTACACCCCGGCGTTTTTGTGGGTGCGGCGAAGGTATTGGCGAACGAACCTTCAGTAACACCGGTGCTGCGCCATCGCGAGCGGCACCCTCAAGAGGATACGATATTGGCCAAGGAAGAACTGATCGAATTCAGCGGACACGTCTCGGACGTACTGCCGGACAATCGCTTTCGCGTCACGCTCGAGAACGGCGTGGAAGTGATGGCATATGCGAGCGGCCGCATGCAGAAGAACCGCATCCGCATCCTGGCGGGTGACCGCGTGACGCTGGAAATGTCGCCCTACGACCTGAGCAAGGGCCGCATCAACTACCGTCACAAGAATTAAGTCGGAGAAGTCTGGCTTTTGCGCGCAAGCCGTTGCCCGTCGCGGGCATCGCCGTGCCGCGCATTGAAGCGATGTGCGGCGACCCGGTGGTCGCTGCTCGTCACTTCGAATTTCACACATCCACGTTCGTGGAACCATGCTTGAGCGGCCGCCATCAGCGCGCGCCCGACGCCCGAGCCCCCGAGCCCCCCCATATCCTCAGAGTTGTTCGAACCGGTCGAAACGGCGATTGGTGTACTCGATCTCGCTCTCGAAGTCTGTCACACGCGCGCCGGGCGGCCCGTGCCGCATCCATTCGAGCATCTTGTCGACCTGATCGGGCGTGCCTTGCACCACGGCCAGGATGTCGCCCTCGGGCAGGGCCTGAACCCAGCCGCGTACCCCGATCAGATGCCCTTCGCGCACCGCTGCCTGACGGTAACCGACGCCCGTGATCTTGCCGCGCAAACGCACGGCAACGGTTTCGAGCGGGGAACTGGACGAAAGTGACTTCATGGCAACAGGGCAACAGGGCAACGTAGACGGAATGGCACAGGGCGGCGCCGGCCGGGCGGCAGGGAACGGCGATTGTAGCGCCATCGCCCGGCACTTGCCGTAGCGGGCCCGCGTCGGGCGACGACGTCGCGACGTCGGTCCGTACGCCGGGGCCCGGTTCAACCGACTTTCGGCACGAGCCTCAGGCGCGTGATCTCCGACGGCGCGCCAAAGCGCTTGGGCGGCCCCCAATAGCCTGTCCCGCGGCTCACGTAGATTGCCAGACGTCCGAGCCGGTGAAGGCCGTGCACATACGGCTGCTGCAACGGAACGAAATACATCCACGGCCAGAATTGTCCGCCGTGCGTGTGACCCGAGAGTTGCAGGTCGAAGCCGGCCTCGTGCGCGGCCGGTGCGCTGCGCGGCTGATGGGCGAGGAGCACGCGCGGGGCGTCTTCCGGCGCGCCGGCAACGGCGGCCAGTGGATCGCTGCGCTTTTCCGGATCGAAATGATGGGCGGTGAAGTCGGTCACGCCGGCCACGGTCAGCCACGCCCCTTCGTGATCGAGCACGACATGTTCATTCTCCAGCACCGTGAGACCGATGCGGCGCAGCTCCTCGACCCAGGCAGGCGCGCCGGAGTAGTACTCGTGATTCCCGGTACAGACGTACGTCCCGTGGCGCGACGTCAGCCGAGCGAGCGGCGCGATGTGCTCGCGCAGGGCTGGCACGCCGCCATCGACCAGGTCGCCCGTGATGGCCACGAGATCGGGATCGAGCGCGTTCGACGCGTCGACGATGGCGTCGATGTAACCGCGGCGGATCGTCGAGCTGACGTGAATGTCGCTCAGTTGCACGATGGTGAAGCCCTTGAGCTCGGGAGGCAGATCGGCGATCGGCACGTCGACGTGGACCACGCGCGCGAGGCGCCGGGCATTGTAGAAGCCCAGAATCGTCGCCACGGCGGTCAGCGCCAGCACGATTACCGCCGAGCGCACCACGAGTTGAGGATCGTGCGTGGAGAACAGCATGGCCGCGCCGAGCACGACATCGCGCAGCAGTGTGAGCACGAATAGCGTCGAGAAGACGCCAATGGCCGTCATGCCGGTCCAGGTCAGGAGCGTGGCGAGTGGCTCCTTCTGAATCGCCCGGCTCATCAGGCCGAGGGGAATCAACACGGTCGAGGCTACGAGCCACAGCCCGCCAAGGACCTTCCATACGGCGGCGACGGGCAGCGGCGGGAGCAGGCGCCAGCCGATGTAGGCGTGCAACAGTGCGATGATCGCCAGCATCAGCCAGCGCGGGCGCGCGGGGAGCGTGCGTTTCGTTGGCTTGCCGTGCAGATGCGCCGCGTCGGATGACGCCGGCGATGCCTGCGAAGCTTGGGACGATTGCGACATGGCGTTGTCTGGTCGAATTCCGGAAGACGAGGGAGTTATGCGGGCACTTTGCCCGATGGCAAGTGCCGTCGGCGGATCACGCCCGGGGCGCGGGATATTTTCGTGCGTTCATGACGAGCTTTTCGGCGATCGCGCGATTCAGGTCCACACCGAGCACCGACGACAGCCGCACGAGGTACATGGCGATATCCGCCAGCTCCTGTTCGACGTGGCGGGCCTCGCCGGACTGCATGACGGCGCTGGCTTCGGACTCGGTCTGCCATTGAAATATCTCGACGAGCTCTGCCACTTCGACGGACAACGCCATCGCAAGGTTCTTGGGCGTGTGATACCGATGCCAGTCGCGCGCGTCGGCGAACGCGTGCAGCGCGGCGTCGAGCCCGGCGGTGTCGATCAGGCGCTCCGGTGCATTGCTTGATGGGGCGGAGCCTGGCGCGGTGGATTTCGGGGTAGCGGACATGGGGTGCAATATTCGGAGGTCGTCCGTGGCCGGTGCGGTCACTCCCTGAACGGCGAACCAGGGCGCTGACGGGACCGTGGGCCGGGGCGGCGACGGATTCGGATGCGCAGGCGCGACAAAATGGCGCGGGAACGGGTTATGGTAGCGCGTTGGCGCAAGATGCGCCGTGCACCGAATCGATGCTTCCCAGCCGTCCCCGACCCTCCGCGAGCCGCATCCCGTGAACCGCACACCTTACCCTCCCGCCGACGTCGCGGCGACCGGATTGCCCGACGCGTCGGCATCGTACCCCGTGACGCTCGTGCCTTCGGGCTGGCAGTTCGACGCCCCGGCAGACACGCCGATCCTGCTCGCGGCGCTCACCGCGGGGATCAAGCTGCCGAGCCTGTGCCGCAATGGCACGTGCCGTGCCTGCCTGTGTCAGGCGCGCACGGGCGGTGCACCGGCGCCGGTGACGTACCGCATCGAGTGGCCGGGTCTGTCGCGCGAAGAAAAAGCGCAAGGCTGGTTGCTGCCATGTTGCGCCTACGCGCGGGGCGAGCTCGTCATTGACGCGTTCGATGCCGCACGTGTCGCGCTTTGATAAACTTGCCGCTATCCGAGGCTCGCGCCAGAGCGTCGTCACTGTTTCAGGATCAGGAAAGCCGAATGGCACAGTACGTATTCAGCATGAACCGCGTGGGCAAGATCGTGCCGCCCAAGCGTCACATCCTCAAGGACATCTCCCTGTCGTTTTTCCCGGGCGCCAAGATTGGCGTGCTGGGCCTGAACGGTTCGGGCAAATCGACGCTGCTCAAGATCATGGCCGGCGTCGACAAGGAAATCGAGGGCGAGGCGATCCCGATGGCGAACCTGAATATCGGTTACCTGCCGCAGGAGCCCCAGCTCGATCCGGAGCAGACGGTGCGCGAGGCCGTGGAAGGCGGCATGGGCGAAGTGATGCAGGCGCGCGCGAAGCTCGACGAAATCTATGCGGCCTACGCCGAGCCGGACGCCGACTTCGACGCCCTGGCCGCCGAACAGGCCAAGTATGAAGCGATCCTCGCCGCGAGCGACGGCAACAACATCGAACAAACGCTGGAAGTGGCCGCCGACGCGCTGCGCCTGCCGGCTTGGGACGCCAGGATCGGCGTGCTCTCGGGGGGCGAGAAGCGTCGTGTCGCGCTGGCGCGCTTGCTGCTCTCGAAGCCGGACATGCTGCTGCTCGACGAGCCGACCAACCACCTCGACGCCGAATCCGTCGACTGGCTCGAACAGTTCCTCACGCGCTTCCCGGGCACCGTGGTGGCCGTGACCCACGATCGTTACTTCCTCGACAACGCCGCCGAGTGGATTCTCGAACTCGACCGCGGTCATGGCATTCCCTGGAAGGGCAACTACAGCTCGTGGCTCGACCAGAAGGAACAGCGCCTGAAGCAGGAAGAGGCGAGCGAGTCGGCGCGTCAGAAGGCGCTCAAGAAGGAACTCGAGTGGGTGCGTCAGAACCCGAAGGGCCGCCAGGCGAAGTCGAAGGCGCGTCTTGCCCGCTTCGACGAGCTGAACAGCCAGGAATACCAGAAGCGCAACGAAACCCAGGAAATCTTCATTCCGGTGGGGGAGCGCCTGGGCAACGAAGTCATCGAATTCAAGAATGTGTCGAAGGCTTTCGGCGACCGTCTGCTGATCGACGACCTGAGCTTCACGGTGCCGCCGGGCGCCATCGTCGGCATCATCGGCCCGAACGGCGCCGGCAAGTCGACTTTCTTCAAGATGCTCACGGGCCGCGAACAGCCGGACAGCGGCGAGATCAAGGTCGGCCCGACCGTGAAGATGGCCTACGTCGACCAGAGCCGCGATGCGCTCGATGGCACCAAGACGGTGTTCGAAGAGATCTCGGGTGGTGCCGACGTGCTGACGGTAGGCAAGTACGAAACGCCTTCGCGCGCCTACATCGGCCGCTTCAACTTCAAGGGCTCGGACCAGCAGAAGCAGGTCGGCTCGCTATCGGGCGGCGAGCGCGGCCGTCTGCACATGGCCAAGACGCTGATCTCCGGCGGCAATGTGCTGCTGCTCGATGAACCGTCGAACGATCTGGACGTCGAAACCCTGCGTGCACTCGAGGATGCGCTGCTCGAGTTCGCCGGCTGCGTGATGGTCATCTCGCACGATCGCTGGTTCCTCGATCGTATCGCCACGCACATTCTGGCCTTCGAAGGCGACTCGCATGTCGAGTTCTTCCCGGGCAACTACCAGGAGTACGAGGCCGACAAGAAGAAGCGCCTCGGCGAGGAGGCGGCAAAGCCGAAGCGTATCCGCTACAAGCCGATCGCGCGGTAATGCAGGAAAAGGCGCCGCAAGGCGCCTTTTCTGTTTCAGCGGCGCCCGGTAACGTCCAGGCGGATGCAGGGGATACGCCGGCGCCGAAACCCGTGTTCGACGAGCCGTGCCGATGCAGGCCACAATCGCATCGCATGACCCGCCATCTTGACGAATCAGGAGTGTGCAAATGAGCCAGCCAGTGAATCAGTTGAATGGAAAGGTCGCCGTGGTCACCGGTGCCGCGAGCGGCATCGGCAAGGAAATCGCCCTCACGCTCGCGCGTGCCGGCGCGGCAGTGGCGATCGCCGATCTGAACCAGCAGGGCGCCGACGCCGTGGCCGAAGAGATCAAGGCCGCAGGCGGACGCGCGATGGGCGTGGCGATGGACGTGACGAACGAAGACGCCGTGAACAGTGGCATCGACAAGGTGGCGGACACCTTCGGTTCGGTCGACATCCTGATTTCGAACGCCGGCATCCAGATCGTCAACCCCATCGAGAACTATGCGTTCTCCGACTGGAAGAAAATGCAGGCCATCCACGTCGATGGTGCGTTTCTCACCACCAAGGCGGCGCTCAAGCACATGTACAAGGACGACCGGGGCGGCATCGTCATCTACATGGGTTCGGTGCACTCGCACGAGGCGTCGCCGCTGAAGTCCGCCTACGTGGCGGCCAAGCACGCCCTGCTCGGCCTGGCGCGCGTGCTGGCCAAGGAAGGCGCGAAGCACAATGTGCGCTCGCACGTCATCTGTCCGGGCTTTGTGCGCACCCCGCTCGTCGACAAGCAGATTCCCGAGCAGGCCAAGGAGCTGGGCATCTCGGAAGACGAGGTCGTCAAGAAGGTCATGCTCGGCGGCACCGTCGACGGCGTGTTCACGACGGTGGACGACGTCGCGCAGACCGCGCTCTTCCTCAGTACGTTCCCGACGGCCGCGTTTACCGGTCAGTCGTTCGTGGTGAGCCACGGCTGGTTCATGCAGTAAGCACGTGGCGCGTCGGCCTCGCGCCGGCGCGCGCCCGGTATCCGGTCGGTCCTCGACCGGTACCTCGTCCGCACCGCCGGTTTCGTCAGGCAATTGCCGGGCAATGCCGGGCATCAGGAGAACGAACATGACGGCCAATCCGCCGAAAGTCCCCAACCGCGCCATCGATCTGCCGCCATACGAGACAGTCGCGCTCGTGCTGCAGGGCGGCGGCGCGCTCGGGGCGTATCAGGCGGGGGTGTACGCGGGGCTGTCCGAAGCGGGCATCGCACCGAACTGGATCGCGGGCATTTCCATTGGGGCACTCAATACCGCCGTCATTGCGGGCAATGCGCCCGAGCGGCGCGTGGCGCAGCTCGAAGCCTTCTGGCGAACGATTTGCGAGCCGGGGGTGTTCCCGCCGCTGCCCGCGCCGCTCGAGGCCGCCATCCTCAATGGCCCCGAGTCCGGGCGCATCGCCTACAGCGCCTGGCAGGCGTGGCGTGCGCTGATCGAAGGCCAGAAGGGATTCTTCACGCCGCGTTGGCCGCAGCCGCTGCCCACCGCCATGGGCGACCCGGCCCATGCGAGTTACTACGATACGTCCGCGCTACGCAGCACCCTGGAGCGTTTCGTCGACTTCGACCGGATCAATTCGCGAGAGATTCGCGTGTCGGTGGGCGCCGTCAACGTCCATACGGGCAACTTCGTCTATTTCGACAACACGCGGGAAGTGCTGCGGCCGGAGCACTTCATGGCGTCCGGCGCGCTGCCGCCCGGTTTTCCGGCGGTGGAGATCGACGGTCAGTATTTCTGGGACGGCGGTCTGGTCTCGAACACGCCGCTGTCCGAAGTGCTCGGCACGTCGCCGCGTCGCGATACGCTCGCGTTCCAGGTCGATTTGTGGAGCGCTCGCGGACCGCTCCCCGACAATCTGAACGATGTGGCGGATCGGCAAAAGGACATCCAGTTCTCGAGCAGGACGCGCCTGGTGACCGACAATCTGCAGCGTGCACAACATTTTCGGCGCGTGCTGCGCGAGGTGCTCGAGCGCGTGCCGGCCGAGGTGCGTGCACGCGACCCATGGTGTCACGCGGCCGAGGAGATTGCGTGCAGCAAGCGATACAACGTGGTGCAGCTCATTTATCGCAACAAGGAGTACGAGGGACACTACAAGGACTATCAGTTCGGCCTGGCCACCATGCTCGATCACTGGGCGAGCGGGCTGGACGACGTGCGACGCACGCTCTCGCATCCCGAGTGGCTGGCCATGCCCGGCGAGTCCACCGGCTTCGTCACGCACGACATCCATCGCCACGAAGTGGTCTGACGCGGTCGCGTCACGTTTCGGCCGTCAGCCGCCGTCAGCCGCCGTCAGCCGCCCTCATCCGATTCCCCGACATACCACCCCTGCGGCGTGCCCCCCGACACGCCGCAGGGCCCTGCGACCGGCGCTCGCGAATCGCCGGCACTTCAATGAACCGTCTCCTCACTGCGCCAATGCCGCCTCCAGTCGCAGCTTCAGCGGTTGCAGGTCGAGGAGCATGGCCGTGCGCGCCGAGCCGTCGGCGGCGGGCAGCTCCACGGCTTCGCGCATGTCGTTGCGCATCTCGTTCGTCGCGCGCCCGAGCAGCAAGGCAGGGACGGGCAACTTGTCGGCTTCATCGAGTGTGACGATGTTCTCGATGGCGTCGACGAGCAGCCCGAACTTGTCGTGGCCATGTTCGATGACGAGGATCTTGCGCGTGTGCGCGTCGTCGTGCGGCGGCATGCCGTAGAGCGCGCGCAGGTCGACGATGGTGATGAGTTCGCGGCGCAGGTTGAGCATGCCGCGCACGAACGACGGCGCGCCGGGCGCGGGCATGACATCGGGCGAGTCGTGGATGATCTCGCGCAACTGGTCGAGTCGCACCGCGAGCATGTGCTGAAGTCGGAACGATACGTAGGCGTGCCGTGAACCGCGCGACGACTTCGCTGTCCGCCATGCCCCGTCGGCCGACCCGGCGCGCTGCGCGCCTGGCGCTTCACGGTACAGCTCCCGATGGCCGCGTGTGAGCTCGATCACCTGCGCATGCGTGAACAGTTCGTCGGCGTTGAGCAGCACGATGTCGTCGGCCGACTCGCGGGCGATGCAGCCCGAAAAGAGCTGGGCGTGCGAGGCGCTGAACGAGGGCATCGCGAGCAGTTCGTCGGCGTAGTATGTGACGATGCTGTCCACCGCATCCACGAGCAGGCCGAAATGCACGTCTTCCTGCTTGACGATCAGAATGCGACGCGGGTCGGACGGCGTGCCCACGGTCCCGGCGTCCGGGCGGTTGGCCTGCAAGCCGAGTAAATGGGCGAAGTCGACGACCGGAACCACGGTGCCGCGCAGGTTGAGCATGCCCACGCAGAACACACTCGCCAGCGCGGAGTTCTGGAGCTCCGGAATGCGGATGATCTCGCGAATGGCGCTCATCGGCAGCGCAAGGCGCGAGTGCTCGACCGTGAAGGACACGCATTGCAGCCGCTGACGTTGCAGCCGACGCTGAGGCGCCGAGAGCGCCTGGCGGGCGAGCAACTGCGGCATGTTGCGGATGTGCACGAGCGCACCTGGCGAGAGAATCTGCAGGATGCGGTCGCCGTCGTCGAGCTTGATCGCGCCGGCGACGACCTGAGGTGCCGTGTGCGACGGCGCGTACTCGAAACCGGTGCGCTGCGAGGCGCGCACACGCAGGATCTCGCTCGTCGCGTCGAACAACAGGCCCACGCGCACGCCGTCGACGTCGACGATCGCGATCTTGCCGTGCACGGCCCGCATTGTGGGCAACGCCTGTAGCTCATGCGACCCTTGCGACGCATGCGCTGCGTGCGCCTGCGGTTCGGCGTCGGGCGCGCAAGGGACCATGTCCAGCAGGGGCTTGAGATCGACGATGGGAATCAGCGTGCCGCGCAAATTGAACAGCCCGAGCAGGAACGATGGCGAGAGCGGTACCGGGGTGACACGCTCGGGGTAGTTCACCACCTCCTGCAGGGCGGCGATCGGGAGCGCGAATTCCACATCGCCCAAATGGAACGAGCCGAAGACTTCGACGTCGTCGGACGTTGCCTTGCGCGATGCCGGCGTTTCGATGGCGGGCGCGGTGGGAGCGATGGAGGCGGCCGAGTCGATGCTCATGTGCGGCGCGGCGGGCGTCACCGGTGCCTCGGCGGCGATGCCTGCGCGAGGCGCACCGCGGTAAGCGCCATAGCCTTCGTAAAGCGAGACGGCGGGCGGCACGGTCGAGGGCAGGACTGAGGGGCCGGTCACGGCGTCGCGAGACAGAAACGGAAATCCCGGTGTGCGTGCGTTCATGATTCGCCTTCCACGAGTCGGAGCGCCGGGCGGCGAGGCACCGCCGCGCTGCCGTTCGAGCCGATCGCGCGCACGTGAAAGGCGTGATGCGCGCAATCGATCGTCAATTGCCGCCCCACTTCGCCGCCGACTTCGACATGAATGATGGGGATGCCCGTTGCGGCGATCAGCGCCTGCGCCATCCTGGCGTTAGCCACGCCGATCAGGCCATGCCTGGCGGGCGGCTGGTGCGGCATCATGTTGCCGCCCCCGGCGATCACGGCTTCGATCTCGCTGCGGCGCGCGCCGTCGGCTTTCATCAGCGCGAGCAGCGACGGGACGGCTTGCGTGACGTACTTGGCGCCGATCGCGAGCGTGGGCGTCGGCGCTTCCGGCAGGAGGCAGTGCGCCAGGCCATACAGGCCTCGCGCGCGCCATAGCAGACCGATACCGACGCACGAGCCGAGGATGGCGCGCAGCACATCTTCGCCGCGCCCGATACGCACCTCGCCCATCAACACCTGAATATCATGCGACGACCCCATTCGGCGCCCCCTGATTCCGGTAAATGAGCGGTTGTTCGAACTGATAGCCTGTCGACAACCGCGCGAGCGACTCCGACTCCCCGACGACCAGCACGCCGTCAGCGGCGATGGTTCGTCGCACGTTCTCGAGAACGCGCTCCTGATCGCCTGTCTCGAAATAGATCAGCACGTTGCGCAGCATGACGAAATCGAACGCTTCGCGATACGACAGTCGTTGATACAGATTGTGTTCGGCGAACGTGACGTGCGCGCGCAACTCCGGCGCGATCGCGAACCCGCCCTCGACCGGGCGGAAGTACTTCGCGAGCATCGCCGGGCGCTGTTGGCGCAGCGCGTCGATGCTGCGCCCGCCATAGGTACCCGCCATGGCCGCGGCCAGCACCTGACTGGAGATGTCGGTCGCATGGATCTGGTACTGAAAGCCGGGGTGACGCGCACGGAATTCCTCGCAGAGCATGGCCGCCGAATAAGCTTCTTCGCCGGACGACGCGGCGGCCGACCACATGCGCAACGTCCGTCCCGGGTGCGCCGCGTGCCAGCGCGGCAGGAAGTGCTGGGCGAAGTAGTCCCACACGCGTGGCGTGCGAAAGAACGTGGTCTCGTTGGTCGTGACCAGATTCACGAAGTTGCGGACTTCGTCGGGTGTGTTTTCCAGCAGCGCGAGATAGTCGCGATAGCAGCGCAGCGAGAGCGTGCGCAGGCGTGGGCGCAGGCGGCCTTGCAGCATCGTCCACTTCTTCTCGTTCATCGAGATGCCGGTGTGCCGGTGCACGGCGCGCAAGAGCGCCTGCTGCGTACCGGGATCGGCGTCGGCTTCGATTTCCATGGCGTGCCTCCGGGTGGATGTGAGATCCGGCGCGCTTCGCAATCACGCGCCAGGCAGATGCAGGCCGCGGCATGGCGTATGCCGGATGGCGGCCGAATGGCGCTTGACGCTTACACCTTGAACCGCGACACCGTCCGGTCGAGCTCCTGTGCTCCCTGATTGAGGCCAGTCGTCGCCTGAGCGATGGTCTCGCAGGCGGCGGCGGACTTCTCCGTTTCCTCGGCGACGTGCTGAATCGCGAGGCTGACTTCGCGCGCGGCCACGAGCTGTTCGTCGGCCGCGCAAGAAATCTCGGAGATCGCCTGCGTGGTGCGGGACACGCCACCCACGATCTTCTCGAAGGCTTCGCCCGCCTGGCGCGACACCTCGCTGCCCTGGGCCACGCGCTTGGTGGACTCGTTGATCAGCTTGGAAATCTCTTTGGTCGCCTGCGACGAGCGCTCGGCGAGCTTGCGGACTTCGTCGGCCACCACCGAGAAGCCCAGGCCGTGTTCGCCTGCGCGCGCCGCCTCGATGGCCGCGTTGAACGCGAGCAGATTGGTCTGCCCGGCAATCTCGCCGATGACTTTCACGATCTCGCCGATGTCCTCCGAGGACTTGTTGATCAGTTCCATCGCCTCGACAGAGCGGGCGATGGCGCGCGCGCCGGTCTCGGCTTCCTGCTGCGTGGACTTGGCGAGCTGATCGGCGCCCTTGGTGTTGTCGGCGATCGAGTTGATCGACGCCGTCAGTTCCTCGATCGACGCATTCATCTCTTCGACCGTCGCGCCGAGTGCCTGAGCCCCGGTCGCCACTGTGTTGGCGCGCTCGGCGATGTCATGCGATGCGCCGGAGAATTCGCCGGCCGAATTGACGACCTTGCCGATCACGCCGCGCAGGTCGTCCATCATGTGCCGGATGCCGTCGGCCAACTGATCGATCGGGTCGGTGCCCGCAACGGCGATTTCGCCCGTCAGGTCGCCGGCGGCCGCTCGATTGACGGTGTCGAGCAGCTGCGCGACCTTGCGCTGATCGTCTTCCGCGCGCCGCTTCACGCTGGCTTCGAGTTCGACCTGCTGGGTAATGTCGGTGGCGAATTTCACCACCTTGTAAGGGCGGCCGTTCGCGTCGAGGATCGGGTTGTAAGTCGCCTGAATCCAGACTTCGCGAGCGCCGCGCCCGAGCCGCTTGTAGCGTCCCGCATCGAACTCCCCGCGATTGAGCTTGGCCCAGAAATC
The DNA here is from genome assembly GCF_000767615.3 of Pandoraea pnomenusa. Taxonomy (NCBI): domain Bacteria; kingdom Pseudomonadati; phylum Pseudomonadota; class Betaproteobacteria; order Burkholderiales; family Burkholderiaceae; genus Pandoraea; species Pandoraea pnomenusa. Next base: position 573,778 of record NZ_CP009553.3, read on the forward strand.
CTGGTATGCGGGCGAGGCGACGTAATCCGGTTCGCAGAACATGCGATGGTGCTGGCCGCGAATGTCGTCGAGCGAGTAGCCGAGCGTTTTCAGGAAGTTGTCGTTGGCCGTGATGACCGTGCCGTCGAGATTGAATTCGATCACCGCCTGCGCGAGGTCCATGGCCCTGACCTTGCTCTCGAATTCCGCCTGACGGCCGCGCTCTTCGGTAATGTCGGTCGCGAACTTGATGACCTTGTAGGGCGTGCCGTTGGCATCGAGCACCGGGTTGTATGAAGCGCGAATCCACACCTCGCGCCCACCTTTGCCGATGCGCTTGTATTCGCCACTGTCGAACTCGCCGTTGCCGAGCTTGGCCCAGAACGCCTGATAGGCAGGCGATGCCGCATAGGCCGGTTCGCAAAACATGCGGTGATGCTGCCCCTGGATCTCGTCGAGCCGGTAGCCCACGGTCCGGAGAAAATTCTCGTTGGCATGCAGGATGCGGCCCTGCAGATCGAATTCGATAACGGCCTGCACCCGATTGAGCGCTGCGCTGACGGCCTGCAGTTCCTGTTGCTCCATCTGGAGTTCAGGCGTGGCGATTTCCATGACTTTCCCCCTTGATACGCTTGCCCCGGCGCGTGTCGTGCGACCGTCACGAAAGAAAACCTGCGCACACCGGCCCCCGAAACGCAGTCCTCTATAGACGCGATTACGACAGTGCGAAAGTCAACTTGAGATCAGTGCGTACCCGAATGTGGTTTTTCGCCCGAACCCGGGTAACACCGTGAAAGCCGCGCGTAACAAGGCTTTAAAGATAAATGAACCACGCGTGAAGTCGACGCTGTTATAGCGTCAATACATTTCAAACGCTCAAATGAAATGAAATCCGCACGCAAACGGTGCAGGAATCGGTCGCGACCCGATGTCGGAATTCATCTCGACATTGAATCGGAAGGAGGGAGAAAAAGACCTCCTCCCGCGTTGGCGACGGGAGGAGGCGTGTACGCAAAGTCGCACTCTTCGGGGCAATTGAAAGGGCGACGTCGTTGACGACGCAAGCCGCGTGCCAGATGCGCGGACGTTGCCAACCCGCGTCGTTGCTGGCCTCGCCGGTGATACATGCGCGCATGTTACGGCCACGGGCGATCGACGTTACGTAACAAAGTGCGACACATGCCTCGTTTGGCAACCTTCGCTTACACGGCTTACAGACGCGTGATGGGCTTCGCGCGGGGGCGGCGATATAAAGAAAGCGAACGAATTCACGTTCCCGATTCGCGTCCTCTCTCAGGAGTCAGATCATGAAATTGCTTGTCGCCGCCTTGCTCGCCGCCACGCTCGCCGGCTGCGTCGTTGTTCCCGCGCGCCCCTATTACGGTGGATATTACGGACATCCGTGCTGTTATCGCTATTGATTGGCAATGCGAGTGAGCAGTGAAATCGGCGGCGTCATCGAATCTTGAATGATGCGGTATGCGAGCTGCTGATGAATGGCACGCAATTCATGAAAAAAGCCCCGCGGGTTGGCTCCCTGCGGGGCTTTATTTTCGACTCGGGCTCAGTCGGGCTCGGTCGGGCTCAGCGGCGATGGTCCCAGCCGCGTCCGTGGCCGTAATCGCGACGATCCCAGCCGCCGTGATGACGCCAGTGTCCCGGCGGTGGGCCGCGCCAATAACGCGGCGGCGGGCCATAGTAGACGGGCGGCGGCGGGGCCACCATCATCGGCGCCGGTGCCGCATAGACGGGCGGCGGCGCGTAGACCGGGCCCGGTGCGATGATGGCCGGGCCGGGGATGCCGATGTTGACCGAGACGTCGGTGCGCGCGAAGGCGCTGCCCGAGATGAGCGTCGCGGCCATTCCCGTGGCAGTTGCCGTCATGATCCAGAATTTGCCTTGCATCTGATCTCCTTGTCATCCGCGCTTCGCCGGGCATCGCCGCGATGCGATGCGCTGCGAAGCGCGATCCGTGAACGTGATTTTACGGATCGCGTGCGCGCACCGGTGCTACGGTCGCACTACAGATGTAACAAGGCGTAAGGAAGCGCTGGACCCACGTCACCAGGACAGCGGGCGAGGCACGATGCGGCGGCAGGGCACCCCTGCGATTCGGCCGACGAATCGGTTACCCCATGGGCCTGCGGGGCACCGCTGGGTGAGGGCCGCGCCCCGACGTCAGCGCCGATCGTGGTCGCGCGGCGCGAGAAAGCTGGCGGGGCGTTGTCCCCGGCGCGCCGATGTCGCGAAGTACGACGGACGCCGCAGGTCCTGCGTGTCGTGTGGCGAGCGCCAGTAAGGGGTGCGTGGTGCGCCGAGCAGATCGCCCGGCCTGTGTGGCGAGAGCGGAGGCACCGAAGCGGGCCATGCGACCTGACGCCAACGGGCGCCGGCGGGCACGACGAGGACCAGCATGACGAATACCAGCGTTACAACGGCGTAGACGGCGAGGGGCGAGAGGGCGGTCTCCATGACGAACTCCGGTCACCAACATGTCACACCACGGGGGAACGCGGCCTGGCGCGCAAAGTGTGGCGTTTCTACTATAGTCCATGCGCTCCGAGTCGCATGACGTGCCGTTCGCCGTGGAACGGTCGAACGGTCGAACGGTCGAACGGCATGGCGATGGCGATCACGTCTGTCTGCGCGATCCGAACGACATCACGCATGGCGCCATGCGTGCAGACTCCCGAGTCGGCGGCCGGGCAAGGGCAGGGCGCACTCGATACGCTGCAACGCCGGGTCGGTGCGACTCAGGCTTCGGCGTCCTTGCCGAGGCCGTCCCAGCTGGTGGATACGGGCGGTGCGACGCCGAACAGGTCGATGATCCGATCGACGGTGTCGTCGACCATGGCGTCGATCGACTCGGGACGGTTGTAGAAGGCAGGCAGCGGTGGATAGACGATGCCGCCCATTTCCGTGACGGCCGTCATGTTGCGCAGATGCGCGAGATTGAACGGCGTTTCGCGCACCATCAACACGAGGCGGCGGCGCTCCTTGAGCGTGACGTCGGCCGCGCGCGCGATCAGGTTGTCCGACAGGCCGTGCGCCACGCTGGCGAGCGTCTTCATCGAACAGGGCGCCACCACCATGCCCGCCGTGGCGAACGATCCGCTGGCGATGTTCGCCCCGATCTCGCGCACGCTGTGGTACTGATCGGCCAGCGCCTGCACGTCGGCGCGATCCATGCCGAGTTCGTGCCGCAGCGTGAGCCAGCCGGCGCCCGAGACGAGCAGATGTGTCTCGACTCCGCCCATGGCCCGCAGGCGCTGGAGCAGCCGCACACCGTAGATGGCCCCCGTCGCCCCCGTGATCGCCACGATCAGGCGCACGGGACGGCCGCCGTGCGCGGCGCGCGAGGCGCCTGTCGACACCGTCATCGAAGGTCGCTTACGCGAGTTCGGCGAGCACCTGCTTGAGTTCTCCGCTCTGGTACATCTCCATCATGATGTCCGAGCCGCCGATGAACTCGCCCTTGATGTAGAGCTGGGGAATCGTCGGCCAGTTGGCGAATTCCTTCACGCCCTGGCGGATTTCCTCGTCCTGGAGCACGTCGACCGTGAACAGGTCATCGACGCCGCAGGCCTTCAGGATCTGAATGGCGCGGCCCGAGAAGCCGCACATCGGGAATTGTGCGTTGCCCTTCATGAAGAGCACGACGGGATGATCGGTGACGATTTGCTGAATGCGTTGCTGGGTGGTCATGGTGGAAAGCCCGTTGGGATGCCGGAAAGTCGGCGTATCCGGCATTTTAGCGGTTTTCCGCCGCGTCCGTCGGTGGCGCTCAGAGGCGCCGTCCGCCCGTGGTGCGCTCGATCCCCGCGAGGTCGCGCTCGGAGACGACGTCCACGAAACCGGCCGCCACGCAGAGGTCGCGCACGTCGGCCGCCTGATGATAACCATGCTCGCACAGCAGCCAGCTTTGCGGCAGCAGTCGGGACGGCGCGCCGGCCACGATGGTGCGCAGCGCGGCGAGGCCGTCGGCGTGATCGGTCAGGGCATCGACCGGTTCGAACCGCAGGTCGCCCTGGCAGAGGTGTTCGTCGCCCGCCACGATGTACGGCGGATTGGAGACGATGATGTCGAACGGCGCGCTCTGCGACGGCAGGTCGGCGTACCAGTCGCTCTCGACAAACTGTACCCGGGCGTCCAGGCCAAGCTGACGGGCATTCGCCTGCGCCACGGCGAGCGCGTCGGCCGAGCGGTCGAGCGCGATCACCCGGGCGTCGGGACGGCTGTGGGCGATGGCCAGTGCAATGGCGCCGCTGCCGGTGCCCAGATCGAGCACGCGCGGCGAGCGCCGGCCTTCGAGTCGCGCGAGCGCCAGTTCCACCAGCAGTTCGGTCTCGGGCCGGGGAATGAGTACCGACGGGCTGACCGAGAGCGTCAGTCCGAAGAATTCACGCGTGCCGGTCAGATACGCAATGGGCTCGCCCGCCACGCGGCGCGCTTTGAGCACGCGGTAGACGGCAACCGTCTGCGGCGCGAGCGGTTCGCGATCGCGGGTGATGAGTTGTGTGCGACTCCATCCAAGGACGTGCGAGAGCAGAATGCGCGACTCCGACGGCGGCAGTCCCGGCTCGCGCAGCAACTGCGCGACGGTCACCTCCGGCGGCGCGCTGGCCGTTTCCCTGGCGGTGTCGGGCGCGCCTTGCGACATCACGCCGCCTCGCCCAGCGACGCCAGCAACTCGGCCTGGTGTTCGGTCACCAGGGCGTTGATCATTTCGTCCAGATCGCCGTCCATGATGTACTCGAGCTTGTAGAGCGTGAGGTTGATGCGGTGGTCCGTCATCCGGCCCTGGGGGAAGTTGTACGTGCGAATGCGCTCGGATCGGTCGCCCGAGCCGATCAGGCTCTTGCGGGTGGCGGCTTCCTTGGCCTGCTGGGCGCGCATCTGGGCGTCCTTGATGCGCGCGGCAAGCACCTTGAGCGCCTTGTCCTTGTTGCGGTGCTGCGAGCGATCGTCCTGGCACTCGACCACGATGCCCGTGGGCATGTGCGTGATACGCACCGCCGAATCGGTCTTGTTGACGTGCTGGCCGCCCGCACCCGACGCGCGGAAGGTGTCGATGCGGATATCGGCCGGGTTGATCTCGACATCGGCGACATCGTCCGCCTCCGGCATCACGGCGACCGTGCACGCGGAGGTGTGGATGCGGCCCTGCGTCTCGGTGGCGGGTACGCGCTGCACACGGTGCCCGCCCGACTCGAACTTCAGTCGGGAGTAGGCGCCCTGGCCGATGATGCGCACGATCACTTCCTTGTAACCGCCCAGATCCGATTCGCTGGCCGACATGATCTCGACCTGCCAGCGCTGGCGCTCGGCGTAGCGCGTGTACATGCGCAGGAGGTCGCCCGCGAAGAGGGCCGACTCGTCGCCGCCGGTACCGGCGCGGATTTCGAGGAAGATGTTGCGGTCGTCGTTGGGATCGCGCGGCAGCAGCATGCGTTGCAACGTGCCTTCGAGCGTCTCCATGCGCGCGCGGGCATTCGCGGCTTCGTCTTCGGCGAATTCGCGCATCTCCGGGTCGAGCGCCATTTCCTGCGCGGCCGCCACGTCGTTGGTTGCCTGGCGGTAGTGCTGGTACTGCTCGACCACCGGCGCGAGCTCGGCGTGCTCTCGCGTGAGCTTGCGGTAGTTGTCCAGATCGCGGGTAACGTCGCCCTGGCTCAATAGGCCATCAAGCTCGACCAGACGTTGCGTCAACTGGTCGAGCTTGGCTTGCATGCTCGCTTTCATCTATTTTTCGGCGGATCCCGAGGTGCGGAACAGTTCGGGAATGAGGTGGATGATTTGCTCGCGCGACTCGCCGCGCGCCGTATTGAGCGCGTGCGTCGGGCCGTGCAGGAACTTCCGGGTGAGGGACTGGGACAGGGCTTCGAGCACGGCGGCAGGATCGTCGCCACGCGCGAGCATGCGTTGCGCACGCTCGAGTTCGGCCACTCGCATGGCCTCGGCGCTGCCGTGGATGTCGCGGATGACCGGCACGACGCTGCGCGCGTCGAGCCATTGCATGAAGTGCTGCACGCGCGTCTCGATGATCGCCTCGGCTTGCGCCACGGCGGCCTGACGCAGCGCGTTGCCTTCGCGCACCACCGCGCCGAGATCGTCGACGGTGTACAGGAAAACGTCGGTCAGACGGCCGACTTCAGGCTCGATGTCGCGCGGCACGGCGAGATCGACCATGAACATCGGCTTGTGCTTGCGGGCCTTGATCGCGCGCTCCACGGCGCCCAGGCCGATGAGCGGCAGCGTGCTCGCCGTGCACGACACGACGATATCGAATTCATGCAGGCGCTGCGGCAGTTCCGAAAGTCGGATCGCCGTACCGCCGAGACGCTCGGCCAGCTTCTCGCCGCGTTCGGCCGTCCGGTTGGCGATGTAGAGCGCCTTCGGATTCTGTGCGGCAAAGTGCGTCGCGCACAGGTCGATCATCTCTCCCGCGCCGATGAAAAGCACCTTCTGCGTACTGATGCTCTCGAAAATGCGCTGGGCCAGTCGTACGGCCGCAGCCGCCATCGACACCGAATGCGCGCCGATCTCCGTCTGGCCGCGAACTTCCTTGGCCACCGCGAACGTACGCTGGAAAAGCTGATTCAGATATGTGCCGAGCGCGCCTGCCTCGGCAGCCGTGCGTACGGCGTCCTTCAACTGGCCAAGAATCTGTGTCTCGCCGAGCACCATCGAGTCCAGGCCGCTCGCCACGCGAAACGCATGACGTACCGCGTCGGACTGGGGTAGGGCGTACAGATGGGGGGCGAGGTCGCTGGCGGGAATATTGTGGAATTGCGAGAGCCAGTGCACCGCGCGCTCGCGCGCGGCCGTATCGTCCGTCACGCAGTAGATCTCGGTGCGGTTGCACGTGGACAGGATGGCTGCCTCGGGGGCACTCGACCGACCGGTCCACAGGCTCTTGAGCCCCGCCAACGCCGGCTCGATCCGCTCGAACGGAAACGCCACCCGTTCGCGCAGCGAGACGGGCGCCGTGTGGTGATTCAGGCCGAGAGCGAGCAGTTGCATGGTGTGGGGGATCCGATAGCCCCTGATTATAGCGCGTCGACGCGATGCCCGTTTCGTTCGCACCCCGCACGCCGCGCACTGGATCAGCGTAACCCATCATCGCGCAGACGCCCGGTTTTGACAAATAGGCGCGGCTTATACCGGGCATAGCGACATAGGGGGCGTCGGCCCCGACGCTGCGAAAATTCTGATATATCAGTAGCTTGGGCGATGCGTCGGCGTGCCGCGACGCACCTGCCGAAACCTCGGCGCACGGTTGGGATTCAGGGATATACTGCGTTCGGGTTCCCGTCATTGGAGTCACGTCATGGGCATTATCGGCACCATCGTCGTCGGTCTGATCGTTGGCCTCATTGCACGCGCCCTGCATCCCGGGCGGGACAGCTTGGGCATCATCATGACCATCATTCTCGGCATAGCGGGCGCGCTGCTCGCCAAGTATGTCGGGCAGATTCTCCACATCTACACCGAAGGCCAGGCGGCCGGCTGGATCGCATCGATCATCGGCGCGATCGTGCTGCTCGTGATCTACGGCGCCATCAAGCGCGGCCGTACGGCCTGACGTTCGCGCCGCCGGACCGATCATGGATATTCTCGTGCTCCTGCTCGTGGGGTTGGTCGCCGGCTGGCTGGCGGGGCTGGTGGTCGGGGGCGGACTCGGTCTCGTGGGCGACATCGTCGTCGGTGTGATCGGGGCGTTCATCGGCGGCTGGTTGCTGCGGCATCTGGGTATCGCGGTGGGATACGGCACGCTCGGGCGGATCATCACGGCGACGATCGGCGCGATCGTCCTGCTCGCCTTGTTGCGGCTGGTACGACCCGTGCGGCGTTAAGCCGCACCCGGCTATCGGAATTCGGGACGTCTCGCGGCGTGCCCCACGCGTTTTCCTGCATTCGGCTATGCTTGTCGGCATCGCCTGGGCCCTATTGTCTTGACGTCTTGACTACGCGTGCGGCGTCGCCGCCACGTTCGATCCCCGTCTTCCGTCCTCCGGCGTGGCTGCCACGCCCGGCCAGGGGGTGGCGGCGCTCCTCGCAAGCTGGTACGCCCGATCCCCCAAAATCAAGAATCACATGTCTGCGACACGCAAATCCGTGCGGCCATTCATTGTGGCTTCCGTCATGGCGGCGACTTCCATGGTTGCCATCGAAGCCACGATCATCTCGACGGCCATGCCGCAAATCGTCGCCCAGCTCGGCGGCCTGAATCTCTACAGCTGGGTCTTCTCCGCGTTCCTGCTCGCGCAGACGGCCATGACCGTGGTGTTCGGCAAGCTGGCCGATCTGTACGGCCGAAAACCCGTGATCCTCGCGGGCATCGCCATCTTCCTGATGGCGTCGGTCGGTGGCGGGCTGGCGTGGTCCATGCCGGCCATGATCGCCTTTCGCCTGTTGCAGGGCGTGGGCGCGGCCTGTATCCAGCCGGTCAGCCTGACCATCATTGCCGACTACTACCCGATCAGCGAGCGCGGCAAGGTGCAGGGTTACCTCGCGAGCGTGTGGGCCATTTCGGCGGTGCTCGGCCCGATGCTCGGCGGTCTCATCATCCGGGACCTGTCGTGGGCGTGGATCTTCTGGATCAATATCCCGATCGGCCTGCTCGCGGCGCTGGGTTTCGTCCTGCACCTGCACGAGGAGGCACCGAGGCAGCGTCCGAGCATCGATGTGCTCGGCGCCGGGCTCTTCACCGTGGCGGTGGCGGGGCTCATGATTGCACTCACCGATGCGAACGCGTTCACCGACACGCACGTGTGGGCTGGCGTGCTCGTATGCGTGATCGCCTCGCTGCTGTTCGTGTGGCAGGAGCGACGCGCCCGGGACCCGATGATTTCCTTCGCGCTCTGGAGCCGGCGTCCGATTGCGGCGGCCAATGCCGCGACGCTGCTCTCGGGCATGGTACTCATGGGCCTGACGACATTCCTGCCGATGTACGCGCAGGGCGTGTTGCGCCAGACGCCGGTCGTGGCCGGCATGGCGCTCACCATGATCATGGTCGGCTGGCCGATTGGCTCGACCGTGGCCGCCAAGACGTTCACGCGCTTCGGCCTGCGCCGCATTCTGGTGGGCGGCAGCCTGCTCATGCCCGTGGGGGGGCTCGTCTTTGCGTTACTGGGGCCGAGCAGTTCGCCGCTGCTCGCCGGCTTCGGCTCGTTGCTGATGGGCTTTTCGATGGGCACCGGCAGCGTGAGCGCGCTCGTGCTGATCCAGGAGCTGGTCGACCCGACGCAGCGCGGCAGCGCCACGGCGTCGAACATCTTCTCGCGCAATCTGGGCAGCACCCTGGGTGCGACGCTGTTCGGCGCCGTCCTCAATTTCGGGCTGACCCGTTCGGACGGGCTCGCGCCGGTGACGTCGGACCAATTGCGTCACGTGCTCGAAGACCGGGGCGTGGCGACGGTGGCCGATCAGGCGATCCGCGCCGTGCTGCATCACTCGCTGCACCTCACGTTCCTGTCGATGCTGGCGATTTCGATCGGCGTGGTGCTGTTGCTGCTGCTGGTGCCGACCAACGCCGTCGACCGCTCGCGCAACATCAAGCGCGACAAGCCGGAGTTCGTGCCCGGCGGGCATTGACCGGCTCGCGGCGCGAACGGCCGACGCGTTACCGCGTCGCCGTCTCAGCGCGACGCCTCGGGCACCAGATGCAGGCGCGACTCGGTGGCCGCCTCGACCGCCGCACGTGAATAAGGCAACTTGAAGTACTCGCCGTCGAGCCACTTCTGCGCAAGGTCGCGATAGTGTGGGCTGTCCGGGTTGCCCGATTCTCCTGGCAGGTTCATTGCGCGGGTGTTGTCCCAGTTGCCCACGTCGACCACGATCCGGAACGAGGGACCGTTGGTCTGGCGGAAGTCGCTCACGCGGTACGTCGACTGGTTCGGCGTGAACGGGCTACCGCCCTTCGGAAGCGGGCCGACATTGAGCCTGGCGCGCATGTCGGCGTCCACGGCGTCGGCCAAGGGGTGGGCGTTCAGATTCGTCTGAAGCTTGCCCCATCGCCATGCACCCGGATCCGCGCCCTGGAGCTTCACCATTTCGGTCCATGCGTCGCCCAGGCTCGAGAGCAGCACGGCGTTGCGTTTGGCGTCGGCGTTCGCGCCGAAGCGGGCGGCAGGTTGTTCCAGGGCGTCGAGCATGGCGGCCGGATCGGGAGCGCCGAAGCTCTCGGCGGCAGTCCGGGGCAGCACGGCGTTCTTGTACGCGCGCCCGAGATGCCGGCTGAACCAGACCTCCTCCAGCGCGGCCGGTGCCGAATCCGCACCCATATGGGCATCCCAACCCTTGAGCAGCTTTAGCGCGGCGGCCGTGTTCGGGTCGTCGCTCGACAGCGGCGCGAGCAGTGCCACGAGACGGCGCGCCGGAATCGACACGATGTCGTTCTGCAGCCGCTCCGAATCTTCCAGCGACACTTTCTCCTTCGCCTTGAGCACTTCGTCGATGCGCGCGTGCCGCGAGCCGTTGGTCCACTCGAACCCGAGCTTGCGTTCGGCGTAAGGGTAGCCGGGCGGCATGTTCATTTCGTTGGACGTCGTGAAGTAGCCGCTCGACGGGTTGTACGCCGAAGGCAGTTGATCGCGTCGCCAGAAGCCGGCCCATTCGTAGCGCCCATCGCCGGGCACGGGCATCAGGCCATCCCAGTTCGGCCGGATCGGCGCCATGCCGCTCGGCACCCAGCCGATGTTGCCCGCGGCGTCGGCGTAGACCTGGTTGACGGTCGGCGCGCCCCAGGTGTCGAGCGCCGTCTGGAACTGGGCATAGTTCTTCGCGCGCATGTAGCGCATGGCATCGAAGTATGGCGACATGCCCGGTTCGAGCCAGGCCGTGCGAACGGCATATGCGCGATGCCGGGCCGCGTCGACGTGGATCACCGGCCCGTGCTTCGTGAACTTCAGGTCCGTCTGTACCGGGGGGCCGTCGCGTACCGGGATCGTTTCGTGCACCGTGCGCATCGGCACCCATTTGCCGCGGTAGCGATACTGGTCGGGGTTGGCCGGATTCAGGTCATAGACGTACAGGTCCTCCTGATCGATGTTGAAGATCGTGAGGCCGAAGGCGATGGTGCCGTTGTGACCGATCGCCACGCCGGGGATGGCCGGCTCGCCGGCGCCGATCAGATCGAGCGTGGGCGTGCTCACCTGCACGATGTAGCGCAGGCTCGGCGCGGCATAGGCGCGGTGCGGGTCGTTGGCCATGATCGCGCGGCCCGTCGACGACTTCTGCGGAGAAATCACCCAGTTGTTGCTGCCCTCGGCCGATTCGGTCGATACGTCGTACGGGCCATTCCCGGCGAGCTGCACCACGTCGGCGTCGGCACGCTGCAGCGAGTCCTTCGTGATCTTCACGCCCTGGGTGGCCAGCTCGAAGACCTTGAGCAGATCGTCGGGAAGGCAGGGGTCGAGGCCCGCGGGGACCTGGGTCTTCCATGCGGGTTGCAGGCCGACGCGCACGCCGTCGGCGTCCAGCGACGCCTTGCAGACGACCTTCGCGCGCGCCACTTCGCTCTTGAGGTTGCGCGTGAGCCCGTGACTCCGGATGCGTACGATGTCCTCGGCCGTCCACTTCGCCGGCCAGTAGCCTACCTTGCGGAACTCATAAGGCATCTGGTCGGGGTGCGCGGCGAGCCAGTCGATGTAGGCGTTCACCCCGGCTGCGAACGCTTCGGCCGCGGGTTTCGCGTCGGGTCCGTAGCGGCGCCATTCGGTGGCCATGTCTCCGCGATAGATGAAGCGACGCGCGGCGTCGTCCTGCGCCACGTATGCGCGTCCGAAAACTTCGGACAACTGGCCAAGGCCGCGACGTCGCCACAGGTCGATCTGGAACAGCCGGTCGCGCGCGGCGTTGAAGCCCTGTACGAAGAAGCCGTCACGCTCGTTGGCGGCGAAGATGTGAGGGACGCCGTTATGGTCGATCAGGATGTCGGCCGGCTGCAACAGACCGGCGACCGTAAGCGTCTGCGACGGCGGCGTGCCGTTCGCGGTGTCGGCGTGCGCGGACGCGCTCCACGTCGTGATGGCCAGGGCGAGCACGCTCGCGGCGTGGGTGGCGTTGAGGCGTTGCATTGTCTTCCTCCTGTTGTCCGGCGGGTATTGTTATTGCGGAGTACAACACAATCCTAGACGCATCGTACAGGCATGCAAGACCTATTCCGGGGAATGGAACAATTTTCTTAATATCTTTGTAATTCCGGGGTGCGGCATCGGCGGGGCGGGCCCGGTCGGGTGTTGGTGTCGGCAGTCGAACCGGGGGAAGGGCGGAGGGGGACGTTGCCGATGCGCGCCGGGACGTATGCGATCGAGGGCGCAATGCGAGGCGGTCCGGCGCGACCCGGCGAGTCAGCGGACGATGAACCGGCGCGTGCGAGAGGCGATCGGTTTGCCGCCGTTGGCGTGCGCGCGCAGCGCCTTCCTTGGTGATGTCGTTCGCTCGTCCGCCTCGTGTAGCGGAGCGTGCGACGGCAGGTGGCTGACCTTCACACTCGTTTGATAGCGGCGTCGCACCAGATACAACGGGCGGCCCTTCGATTCGTAGTAGATGCGTCCGACGTATTCGCCGATCACGCCGATTCCCACGAGCTGGATGCCGCCGAGGAACAGGATGCCGACGAGCAGCGAGGCGTAGCCGGGCACGTCGATGCCGTGAACGAGCGTGCGTAACACGATGTAGCTGCCATACGCGAGCGAGAGCAGGGCGAGCGAGACGCCGATGTAGGTCCAGCACCGCAGCGGCACGGTGCTGAAACTGGTGATGCCTTCGAGCGCGAAATTCCACAGCCGCCAGCCGGAGAACTTGGATACCCCGGCCGCCCGGGGATCACGCGTGTATTCCACGATTTCCGTGTGATAGCCGACCCAGGCGAACAGTCCTTTCATGAAGCGGCGGCGTTCGGGAAGGCGTCTCAGTGCCGTGATCACGCGGCGATCCATCAGGCGGAAATCGCCCACGTTCTCCGGCAGCTTCACTTCCGACAGGCGATTGTGCACGCGGTAGTAAAGACCGGCGGCCAGGCGCTTGGCGAGGCTGTCGCTTGCCCGGTTGGTGCGCTTGGCCAGGACCACATCGGCACCGTTGCGCCAGCGCTCGATCATCACCGGGATGAGCGCGGGCGGGTCCTGGAGGTCGGCGTCGATGGGAATGACGGCATCGCCGCGCGCTTCGTCGATCCCCGCGCTCAACGCGGCTTCCTTGCCGAAGTTGCGGGTGAAGTCGATGACGCGGATGCGCGCGTCCGCACGGCGCAGGGCCAGCAGTTCGGTCAGGGTGTCGTCGGTGCTGCCGTCGTTGACGCACACGATCTCGAAACGTACGCCTGGCAGGTGGTCGATGACCTGCGACACGGCCCGATGGAACGCGCCGAGCGCGGGGGCCTCGTTGTGGCAGGGCACGACGAGCGAGACGAGCGGCGTGCGGGACGCGGCCGAGGACGTCGGCGAGAGAGGCAGCGTCGGCGAGGAACGGCGTTCGGAGCGGTTGGCGGCGCGCGACATGGTCATGACCTCGTGTACGCGGGGGCGCCGGACGGCCGGTGACAGGCGAGGATGGCCGGCCGGGCGCCGCGGGCGTTGGACGTATCGGCACTGTCGGGCACGTGCGCGAGGCAGCGGCGACGTCGCCACAGCATCGCTAGCGTGAGCAGCGGGATGACCGGCATGAACTGGAAGCCGATGTGCAGTACACCGAACAGTCCGAACGAGGGCGTGAGCCACAGCACGACGAGCCACTCGCGCTCGCCGCGCAGCCAGCCGCGCGACAGGCCGTCGCGCACGTACCACGCGACGACGAGCGCAAGGATCGCGAGATCGTAGTCGTACAGATAGGGGCTCACGAGCGCGGTTGCGCACAAGAGCGTGGCGGCGCGTAGCGCAAAAGCGGTCGGACGGCGCCAGAAATCGATCATGACCGCCACGGCGCCCAGGGCGACGATCCCATGCACGACGGCGGACACCACGAGCGGCGCGCCAAGCATCTTCATCATCACGAAGATCGTTGGCACGCGGGCGATCTGCGCGGTGCCGTCCACGATGCTCTGTCGCGCGAAGGTCGTGGCATGCAGGAAGGTCGGATACACCTCGGGCCCGAACACGAGGGCGGCGAGCACCGTGGTGGCGACGACGGTTGCGACGCACGCGGCCAGCGCGCGCCACGCGCGGGCGCACAGAAATGCCAGCGGAAACAGGATCGCAATGTGTGGCTTGACGAAAAGCAGCCCGGCCAGCACGCCCGCCCAGACCGGCCGCTTGCGCAGCAGTGCCAGCGAGAAGCCCGCCAGAGCGGTGGTGTACAGCGCGATCTGGCCGGCGACGATCACGAGCAGCACGCCGGGGAAACCGACGATCGCCAGGCGGGCGTCGCGCCATGGTGCGGTACGTCGCAGGGCGGCGTAATAGAGCGCGAAGCCGACGGCGGCATAGACAGCGTACGCGTAGGTGAAGGGCAGGAGCGCGACGGGCGCGAGCAGGAGCATCATCACGGGCGGGTACAGCCACGGCATGACGCCGCCCATCTGGCTCGCCCATGGCTCCGCGGCCAGTTGGGCTCGGAACATGACGTCGATGTTGTAGGCGTCGAGCGCGTGGCCTTGCAGCACGAAATGGGAGGCACCCCAGAACGGCAGGAAGTCGAGGCCGATGGGGCCGATCGTCGGTGGTGAGACGGCGTAGCGTCGATAGGCCCAGGCGCCGAGCACGACGAGCGCGATGAAAACCGCCGCGCCGCTGTACAGGCGGATGCGGGCGCGATCGTCGGACCAATGCCGGGGTTCGCGCGTTGTCAGTTCAACGACGGCCGACGACTTCGATGCCATGCAAGAACCTCCCCTGGGCTGCATGAAATGACGATGTTCGACAACGATGACTGCGCCGGTAGCGATGCGACGCGTTGTGCGTCGGGTCGCAACGATTGTCGCGGGATGGGAGCGGTTTTCTCAAGCCGGACATTCCCGGTGTGGCGAGCGGGCCGGTGCATCGGGCGAGCGCGTCTCGCGACGACGCAAATGCTCGCCGACACGGCGCCCCGCCTGACTTTCATATTAGACGAGACGGCCTCCAAAGCGTCATGTCCAGGGGGAAGACGCGTGGGTTCCGGTCCACGGTGTGGCAAACCAGCGTTTGAACTGGAAATTCAAGGCACGCCGGCGCGCAATGTGCCGCGCGTGTGGCGCCGTAGGCGGGGAGGGGAAAAGCCGGAGGGCCCTTTGCCGCGTGTCGCTATCGGGTGAGGCCGATGCCGTGCCACCAGAGTGCGTTCAGCGGCACCACGGTGACAAGCGAGAGGAGGGCGGTGGCGACGCAGAATCGGGTGGCGTCGCGAACGCCGATGCCCGCGAGCGCCATGGCGAGCACCAGCGGCGGCGCCTGATACGGCAGGGCGATAGTGGAAAAGCCGACGGCCTGTGTGAGCAGAACCGCCTTC
The DNA here is from genome assembly GCF_000767615.3 of Pandoraea pnomenusa. NCBI lineage: Bacteria > Pseudomonadati > Pseudomonadota > Betaproteobacteria > Burkholderiales > Burkholderiaceae > Pandoraea > Pandoraea pnomenusa. Next base: position 589,186 of record NZ_CP009553.3, read on the forward strand.
ATGCCGAGCGGCGCGCCTGCGGCGAGGGTGGGAACCAGTGGCGTGTAGAGTGCCGGCGCGGCGTTGGACGTGACGAGAAACGTGAGCGAAATCGACAGGGCGACGAGGACCAGGTACGCCGCCGAGCTCGACATCTGTGCAAGATCGAGGCGGATGAGTGCGGGACGCAATGCGTTGGCCAGTCCGGCCTGGTCGACGGCGGCGGTCAGTCCGATAACGGCGGCGACGAACCACAGCGGGGCGAGTTTGACCTGCCTGAGGAATGCGTCGGGATTCACCAGCCTCAGCGGGCCGAGGCACAGCAGCGCGATGCCCAGGCCGACCCAGCCGGCTGCAATGTGGTGCCACGGCTCGGTCAGCCACAGACACAGCATGGCCGACAGGGCGGCGAGCAGTCGCCACTCGCCGGGGCTCATGACCCTGGGCGTGGCGGCAGTTTCGCCGGTTCCGTCGCTGCGGGTGGGCGTCAGGCGATCCGGGAAGAGGTACAAGGCGACGACGATCAGCACGACGCCGCGCATTACCGCGAGCGCGGGGATGAGCGCGAAGGCATATTCGCCGTAGCTCACGCGCCACCCGAGCACGGTCTCGGCGGTGCCTGCCATCACGAGATTGGGAAGGTTGGCGGGAAGTACGGCGCTCGTCAGTTCGCAACTGGCCAGCGCCGTGGCGAGCAGGAGTCCGATGCGCCCGGGCCGTGCGCTCGTGAGTCCGACGCGTTCGCAGAAGCTGAGCACGATGGGGGTAAGGATGGCGATGCGCCCCAGTGTCGACGGCATGACGATGCCGAGAAGAAAGGCGATCGTCACGAAGCCGGCCAGCGCGGCGCCATAGGCGTGGCCGCAGTGGTCGGCCAGACGTGACGCGATGCGCTCGCCCAGGCCGGTCGTGCCGAGCGCCATGCCGATGACGGCGCCGCTGAAGACGAGCCAGAACGCGCTGGACGAGAAGCCGGAGAACGCGACGTTCGCGCCGAACGACGTGCAGGTCGCGAGCAGGAACATGAGGAGGAGGGAGACGAGGAAGTCCGGCAGCCATCCGGTGGCCCAGTAGCTCAGGCAGAGCAGAACGACGATGGCGACAGCGAGCCCGTCGCCGCGCAGGCCGGCGGCGTACAGCGCGATGCCGGCAACGCCCGCCATCGTGGCGAGCAGCGCGTGGCGCCAGAGGTGGCGTCGGGAGAAGGCGTCGCCGGGCGAGGCCGAGGGCGTTGCCGACGCCGGAGAGGTCGAGGAGGTCGAGGAGGCGCTGACCGGAGGCATGGGTGTCACCTGTCATCAAATAATATATAATTTGAAGTAATTATATATTGTTAACGGATGAGGCGAACGATGCGTCAGTCAGCGGGCACGGGAACGGCGGTCGAGCGCGCGTATGAGGCCCTGCGCGAGCAAATCGGACGTGGGGAATTGAAGCCGGGCGAGGCATTGCGCCAGGACCATCTGGCGGCATCACTGGGGGTGAGTCACGTGCCGGTGCGCGAGGCGTTGACGATGCTGGCGGCCGACGGTCTGGCGACGAGCCGTGTCAATCGGGGCACGGTGGTGACGGCATTGACGGAGGCCGATGCGTTGGAGCTGGCGGATTTCCGCGCGGTGCTCGAGGGCCGTTTGATGGCCTTGGCCATGCCGAATCTGTCGCGAGCGGATATCGCTCGGGCATCGGCGGCGCTAGACGCCCTGGAAGCGGCGACGGATCTGGCGGACATCGTGGCGCGAAACGCGGCGTTTCACGCGATGCTCTACGCGAAGGCGGACCGGCCGTACTTCCAGCGCGCGGTGGCGACGGCGCGTCTCAATCTCGGCCGCTATCTGTTTCTCTCGTGGCGCGCCGAGGGCAACGCCGAACGCTCGCATGCCGAACACCGGACGTTGCTGCATCTGTGCGAGATCGGCGACGATGCCGGCGCCGTCGCGCTGGTGGCGCAGCACAACCGCCAGACCGGCGAGCGCATCGCGCAGATCATTCGGGAGGAATGGGCGCGGTGAATACGCGGGATGGCGAACCGATTCATGCCGCTCCGCAGAGCGTCCTGCGAGCGGCATGAGGACAAAGAAAAAGCCCGCGCGAGGCGGGCTTTTCCTGAGGTTGGAACGGGCTCGGACGTTGATCAGACGTTAAACAGGAAATTCATCACGTCGCCGTCGTGCACGACGTATTCCTTGCCTTCGGCGCGCATCTTGCCGGCTTCCTTTGCGCCTTGTTCGCCCTTGTACTGGATGTAGTCGTCGAACGCGATGGTCTGCGCGCGGATGAAACCGCGCTCGAAGTCGGTGTGAATCACGCCGGCGGCCTGGGGCGCCGTGTCGCCGACGTGGATCGTCCAGGCGCGCACTTCCTTCACGCCAGCCGTGAAGTACGTCTGCAGGCCCAGCAGCTTGAAGCCCGCACGGATCACGCGATCCAGACCCGGCTCGTCCATGCCCATGTCCGCCAGGAACTCCGCCTTGTCGGCGTCATCCATGTCCGCGATTTCCGCTTCGATGGCCGCGCACACCGCGACCACCGGTGCGTTCTCGGCCTGCGCATACTGACGCACGGCGTCCAGGTGCGGGTTGTTCTCGAAGCCGTCATCCTTGACGTTGGCGACATACATCGTCGGCTTGGCCGTGATCAGGCAGAACGGCTTGATCAGCGCCAGCTCGTCGTCGGAGAGCTTGAGCGAGCGCACCGGACGCGCCTCGTTGAGCACCGGCACCACCTTCTCGAGCACCGCCACCAGCTTCGCCGCTTCCTTGTCGTTGCCCGACTTCGCCGCCTTCGTATAGCGCTGCAGCGCCTTTTCGACCGTGCCCAGGTCGGCCAGCGCCAGTTCGGTGTTGATGACCTCGATGTCGGAGATCGGATTCACCTTGCCGGCCACGTGAATGACGTTCTCGTCCTCGAAGCAGCGCACCACGTGCGTGATGGCGTCCGTCTCGCGGATGTTCGCGAGGAACTGGTTGCCCAGGCCCTCACCCTTGGACGCACCCGCCACCAGACCGGCGATGTCCACGAACTCCACCGTGGCCGGCAGAATGCGCTCGGGCTTGACGATCTCGGCAAGCTTGCCCAGTCGCGGGTCCGGCACCTCCACCACGCCGACGTTCGGCTCGATGGTGCAGAACGGATAGTTCTCGGCGGCGATGCCCGCCTTGGTCAACGCGTTGAAAAGGGTCGATTTGCCGACGTTGGGCAAGCCGACGATGCCGCATTTGAGGCTCATGCTAAATCCTGTGTGTCCGAAGCGGCGTCGAATGCGCCGGCGGGAGTCCCTGTGATCGCGCCGTCATTGCGTCGCGGAAAGTCCGCTATTGTACCCGTTCTGCCGTCAACGCCACCCGCTTCACCCCCCTCGGCGCCGTCAGCTCAATTGCTTGGCCGAGAACGTGTCGCACTTGTGCATGTCGCCCGACTGCAGGCCCTGACGCAGCCAGTACACGCGCTGCGCGCTCGTGCCGTGCGTGAACGATTCCGGCACCACCCGGCCCTGCGATTGCTGCTGCAACCGGTCGTCGCCAATGGCCGCCGCCGCCTTCAGGCCCTGCTCGATATCGCCTGGCTCCAGCAATTGCTGGTTCGCCCTGGCCGCGTTGTTCGCCCACACGCCCGCCAGACAGTCCGCCTGCAACTCCAGACGCACCGACAACGCATTGGCCTGCGTCTCGCTCATGCGGCGGCGCAATTCGTCGAACTTGTCCGATATCCCCAACAGATTCTGGATGTGGTGGCCGACCTCATGCGCGATGACATACGCCTGCGCGAAGTCGCCGCCCGCCCCGAAGCGCTGACGCAATTCGTCGTAAAACGCCAGATCGATGTAGACCTTGCGGTCGCCCGGACAGTAGAACGGCCCCATCGCCGTCTGGCCGGTCCCGCAGGCGGTCGGCGTCGCCCCGGAGAAAAGCACCAGCTTCGGCGCCACGTACTGACGCTCGACCTGCTGCGGGAATACGGTCGTCCACGTGCGCTCGATGTTGCCAAGGACCTTGCGCGTGAAGACGGTCTTCGGATCGTTGGCCGGCGCCGCGTTCGGGCTCGATTGGGGCTGCGACTGCGTCTGCCCCTGGATCATCTGCGAACCCTGGATGATTACCCTCGGATCGATGCCGAAGAAGTACGACGCGGCCAATGCCACCACGAGGGTGCCGATGCCGATGGTGGTGCGCCCCCCGAAGCCGCCGCCCCGGCGATCTTCGACATTCTGGCTCTCGGATTCGTTGTCGAGGCGCATGGCAGACTCCCTTTCGATATTCACTATGCGCGCCAGTATAGCGCCGCGAAATGACGTGCGACGTTGTGTCCCGGTCGCCACGTGCCGCCCGGGCGTCGCTCGCGCGGCAGGCGTGCGACAATACGCCATCTCGTTTTCTGAACCCAGCCGGCTCGCGCGATCGATGCGCTGGCGCTGCATTCGCCGCATGTCCCAAACGCAAACCTCCAGCCAAACGCACGACGTCGTCGTCGTCGGTGGCGGTCTGGTCGGCAAGGCCGCCGCCTTGCTGCTCTCGCAGGCTCGCCTGTCCGTCGCGCTGCTCGCCCAGCCGGTCGCTCCCGCCACCGCCGGGGGCGACATGTGGGACGCACGCATCTACTCGCTCTCGTCGAGCTCGCAAGCCCTCTTCGAGCGCATGCGGGTCTGGCAAGCCGTCGATCCGGCGCGCGTGAACCCCGTCTACGACATGGAAGTCTTCGGCGACGAGCGCGGCAGCCTGCACTTCTCCGCCTACCAGGCCGCCGTGCCGCAACTGGCCTGGATCGCCGAATCGTCGAATCTCGAACGCGCCCTCGACGCCGCTCTGCGCTTCTCGCCGCAGGTCCAGTGGCTCGACGCCCGCGCCGATGCGCTGGAAGTCGATGCCGCCGCGGCCTCCGTGCGCCTGTCCGATGGCAAGACCTTGCGCGCCGCCCTCGTGGTCGGCGCCGACGGTGCCCATTCGTGGGTGCGCCGCACCGCCGGTCTCGACGGCTCGGTGCACCGCTACGAACAACTCGGCGTGGTGTGCAATTTCCGCGCGGAACGCCCGCATCGCGACACGGCGTTCCAATGGTTCCACGACGGTGAGATCATCGCGCTGCTGCCGCTGCCCGATCAACATGTCTCGCTGGTCTGGTCGGCCGCCGACGAGCACGCCAACCACCTGCTTGCGCTCGATCCCAAAGCGCTCGCGGCGCGCGTCGACACGTTCTCGAGCGGTGAACTCGGGCGTCTTGCGCCGGTCTCAGCGCGCGCCCAGGGTTTTCCGCTCGTGCTCGCGCAGGCCAGGCGCCTGATCGCCGCGCGCGTGGCACTGGTCGGCGATGCGGCGCACGTGGTGCACCCGCTCGCCGGACAGGGGATGAATCTCGGCCTGCGCGACGTGGCGGCGCTTGGCGACGCCGTCGCCGCGCGCGAGTCGTTCCGGGATTGCGGCGACGCGGCAGTGCTGCGCCGCTACGAGCGCGCCCGCAAGGAAGACATCGGCAGCATGGCGCTCACCACCGACGGCCTGCACAAGCTGTTCTCCACGCGCAGCCCGCTCGCGAAGTTCGTTCGCAATGCCGGACTCGACGGCGTGAACATGCTGCCGTTCGTCAAGAAATTCCTGATCGGCCGCGCACTGGGCTGACCCGGCATGACCCTCTGGGCGCGCGCTCGGCATTTGCCGTTCGCGCTTCCCGCTAGCCATACTTCTGGAGATTTTCGATGTTGCAACGTACTCGCGCCGCGGCGCTCGCGTTCGGTCTGACGGCACTTTGCGCCGCGACACTCACGACGTCCGCCTTCGCGCAGAACAAGGCCGACGCATCGCTCGATCGCGTGAAGGCCGCGGTGCAGAAGACGCTCGGCGCCGACGCGCCGATCAAGTCGGTGGCGCGCACGCCGATCCCCGGACTCTACGAAGTGTCGATCGGCGGCGAGATTCTCTACGCCGACGAGAAGGCCCAATACGTGATCCTCGGCGGCAACCTCGTCGAAACGAAAACGCGCCAGAACCTGACCGAAGCGCGTCAGTCGGAACTCAACAAGGTCGATTTCGCCAAGCTGCCGTTCGATCGCGCATTCAAGTACGTGAAGGGCAACGGCAGCCGCAAGATCGCGGTGTTCTCCGACCCGAACTGCCCGTATTGCAAGCGCTTCGAAGAGACGCTCAAGTCGTCGAAGATCGACAACGTCACCGTCTATACCTTCCTCTACCCGGTGCTCGGCCCGGACTCGGACGCCAAGTCGAAGGCGATCTGGTGCGCGGCGGATCCGGTCAAGGCGTGGCACGACTGGATGCTCGACAAGAAGGCACCGCCCACGGCCACGGCCAAGTGCGACGACGCACCCGTGAGGCAAAACGTGGCACTCGGCCACCAGTACAACGTGACGGGCACCCCCACGATCATCCTGGCCGACGGCCGCCGCCTGCCGGGCGCCGTGCCCGCCGAAGAACTCGAAAAGGCGCTCGCCACGGTCAAGTAACCAGGCCACCGGCCACCGCACGCCCGACCTCCCGACAACAAGAAGCCGCCACGTCATGACCGCCACACCCGTCTTGCCCGCCGTTCGGTATGCGATCGTTCCGAAGTCGCCCGCCGCCCACCTGTTCGAAGTGAGCGTCACGGTCTCGAACCCTGCCCCCGAAGGACAGCGTTTCACGCTGCCCGCATGGATTCCCGGCAGCTACATGGTGCGCGAGTTCGCCCGCAACATCGTGACGATCGGCGCGACCTGCCGGGGCCGCAAGGTCGCGCTCGACAAGCTCGACAAGCACACCTGGCAGGCCGCGCCCTGCAAGGGCACGCTGATCGTGACGTATGAAGTGTACGCCTGGGACCTGTCGGTGCGTGCCGCGCATCTCGACGACACCCACGGCTTCTTCAACGGCACGAGCGTGTTCCTGCGCGTGGAAGGGCAGGAACACGCGCCGTGCGAAGTCGACGTGCTGCGCCCGCGCGGCGCGGCATTCAAGTCGTGGCGCGTGGCCACCGCGCTCGCCCCCGCCGAGGGCACGGCAGCGCTCGACTTCGGCCGTTATCTCGCCGTCGACTACGACGAGTTGATCGATTCCCCGGTCGAGATGGGCACCTTCGTGCACGGCACCTTCAAGGCGTGCGGCGTGACGCACGAAGTGGCGATCACCGGACCAGTGCCGAATCTCGATCTCGAGCGCCTGCTGCGCGACATGAAGAAGATCTGCGAGTCGCAGATCCGACTGTTCGAGCCGGGCGCCAGTTCGCGCTCGCGTGTGCCGATGTCGCGCTACGTCTTTCTGCTCATGACAGTGGGCGACGGCTACGGCGGTCTGGAGCACCGGGCATCGACCGCGCTGCTCGCCAGCCGCAACGACCTGCCGGTGCAGGGCCAGGCGCGCATGAGCGACGCGTACCGCGGCTTCCTCGGCCTGGTGAGCCACGAGTATTTCCACACGTGGAACGTCAAGCGAATCAAGCCGGCGGCATTCGCGCCATATACGCTCGATCAGGAGAATTACACGCGCTTGCTATGGCTGTTCGAAGGCTTCACGTCGTACTACGACGACCTGATGCTCGTGCGCAGCGGTGTGATCGCCCCCCCGGCCTATTACGAGCTCGTTTCCAAGACGGTCGCGAGCGTGCTGCGCGGCAGCGGCCGCCTGAAGCAGACGGTGGCCGAGAGTTCGTTCGACGCCTGGACGAAGTATTACCGTCAGGACGAAAACGCGCCGAACGCCATCGTGAGCTACTACACCAAGGGCTCGCTCGTGGCGCTGGCGCTGGATCTGACCATCCGCTCGCAAACGCGCGGCCAGAAATCGCTCGACGACATCATGCGCGCACTATGGCAGCGATACGGGCGTGATTTCTATCGCGGCGCACCGGTGGGCATTGACGAGGCTGCCGTGCAGCCGCTGTTCGAGGAAGTCTCCGGCCTCGACCTGTCGGACTTCTTCGCCACGGCGATTCACGGCACCCGCGATCTGCCGCTGGCCGCGCTGCTCGAGCGCATGGGCCTCACGCTCGAACCGGTGACACCCGAGAATGGCCGTCCCTCGCTCGGTGCGAAGACGACCCGGCGCGGCGACGATCTCACGCTCTCGCAGGTGCTCGATGGCGGCGCCGCGCAGGCAGCGGGACTGTCGGCCGGCGACGTGCTCGTGGCAATCGATGGCCTGCGCGTGACGACAGGCAATCTGGACAAGCTGCTCGAGCGCTACCGCGCCGGCGACCGGGTCACCGTCCATGCGTTTCGCCGCGATGAATTGCGCGAAACCCCCCTCACGCTCGACGCCCCCGAGATCACGCAGTACCGCATCACCGAGACGCGGGATCGCGCCGCAGCGCAGCGTCGCGAGAAGTGGTTGTCGGCCTGAGCACCCGAGCGCCGTCGCGCGCCGAGGGCGGCCGGGGAGCCTGATGGCCGTCGATCGGACTTCGCCTGTCCGGTTCCGGTGCTCCGGCGCAAGCAGGCTCAGGCGGTGAGCGGACCCGGCACCGCCGGGTCGCGATTCTCTTCCGGGCAGGTGCGCGCCACGGCCAGCATGTGCTCGATGAAGGCCTGTGTCTTGCGCGGCAGGAAGCGCCGCGACGGCGTGACCAGATTCACCGGGCTTTCCGGCAGCGACCATTCCGGCAGGACTTTCACCAGACGCCCGCCGCGCAGCGCGTCTTCGGCCAGTATGTCGGTCAGCGCGGCAATGCCGCTGCCCGCAAGCGCCATCTCCTTGACCATTCCCATGCTGTTGACCTGAATCGCGCCCTGCATCGTGATATCCACGCGCTGGCGACCCTTTTGCAAGGTGTCGGAGGTGAACAGGCGCCGCGAGCCCTGCAGGATCACGAACCGATGGCCCGCCAGTTCGTCCGGCGTGGCGGGCAACCCGGTGGCGCTCAGATACAGCGGGCTCGCGTAGAGGCTGCGGGTGAGCATGAGCAGCGGGCGCGCTACGAGCGTCGAGTCGGAGAGCTGCCCGGCACGAATCGCCACGTCGACACGCTCGGCAATCAGATCGACCTGTCGCGAACTCAGGTCGATGTCGACCGTGATTTCGGGATAGGCCGCGCAGAAGGTGGCGAGCGGCACCGCAAGCCACTGCGCCGCGAAGTCGGCCGGGGCGGTGATGCGCAGCCGCCCGCGCGGCTTGCTCGACAACTGCGACGCGAAGTCGCGCGTCTCTTCCACTTCCTCCAGTATCGGCAGGCAGCGCTCGTAATACGCTTCGCCGACTTCCGTCAGTTCGAGCCGTCGCGTCGTCTTGTGCAGGAGCTTCGTGCCGAGGCGGGCCTCGAGCCTCGAGAGGCGGCGGCTCACGGTGGCCTTCGGCAGATCGAGCCGTTCGCCCGCCCGCGTGATGCTGCCGGAGCGCACGACCTCCGCGAAGATCAGCATGTCATTCAGATCGTCAATCATCGCGCGCGCTCCTCGGTGACGCGGTCGTCCCGTCGCCGCATGCGGCATGACAGGGGCGTGAACAAGTTAAGAACGGGACAACGCAGCCCGAATCCGAGCTTTGGGATCATTGTTCCAAAAAGGGAACAAACAATTCGATTTTACCGGCTTGTTTCATTTTTGGGGGTAACTAGAATTCATCCCAAGCCGACGTGCAATTCACGGCAACCCCGAAGCGGGGCGCCTGCGCGGACGGATCCTCTTACACCCCAGGCTCAGGAGCCAGTGAAATGACCACCATTCTCCAGATCAATTCCGCCGCCCGCTCGCAAGGCGCGAACTCGACCACCCTCGCCAACGAAACGGTGGCGCAACTGGTTGCCAAGCACCCCGGCGCCAACGTTGTCGTGCGCGACCTGCTCTCCGATGGCGTGCCGCACCTCGACGAAGCCGTGATCGGTGCGTTCTTTACGCCCGAAGAGCAGCGCTCGGCCGAGCAGAAGGCCATCATCGCCCGCAGCGACGAACTGATTGCGGAAATCCAGGCCGCCGACTATGTCGTGTTCGGTGTGCCGCTGTACAACTTCCAGGTGCCGACGCAGCTCAAGTCGTACTTCGACTGGATCGCCCGTGCCCGCGTGACGTTCCGTTACCGTGAAGACGGCAGCGTGGAAGGCCTGATCCAGGGCAAGAAGGTGATCGTGGCGTTCGCGCGCGGCGGCAACTATAAGGACACGCCGGCCGACAGCCAGACGCCGTATCTCAAGACGATTCTCGGCTTCCTCGGCATGACGGACGTGACGTTCATCTTCGCCGAAGGCCTGGCACGTGGTCCGGAATCGGCCGCTGCCGCCTTCAAGGGCGCCCGCGAAGCCATCGCCGCGCTGTAATCGCGCAGCGCTCAAGGCTTCGGCTACCGCTTCACCCGCACGCGCAGGTCCCCACATGGCCCATCCGACGCCCCTGCATCCGCGTCAGACCCGGCGCCCGGCTGCCCACGCCGGCGCGAGTGCCATGCCGCGCGTGCTTCCCGTCTCCCGTCCCGGCCGTTGTGCAGCGGCTGCGGGGGCGGGCGTTTTCGATCAGATCGACGAGACCGATCCGTTGCTGTCGATCGACATCTTTCGCCGCCACGGCGCATGCATTCCGCCGCATCCGCATGCCGGATGCGTGGTGGCGACTTATCTTTTTCCCGATACTGAAACCTCGCTGCGATGCCGACACGCGCATGGCGGCGATGACACGCTGCGTCCCGGCGACATGCTGTGGCTCGAAGCGAACTGCGGCACGGTGCACGAGGAATCGCCCGTCGACATGCGCGCCGCGGTACGGGGCGTGCGAATGATCGTCAACCGTGCAGGACGTCACGCCCAGGGCGCGCCCGCGCAAACGGTGGTGCGCAGGGAGGTCATGCCGCACTGGCGCGAAGGCGACGTCGACCTGACGTTGATCTGTGGCCAGTGGGGTGAGCGCAGCGTGGCGCGAACCGAGGGCGAGCGCACGACGCTGCTCCAATTCGACTGGCGCGTCGACGCGCTGCGCACGCTGGAGATTCCGTGCGACGAACGTCGCTGGGTGGCGTTGATCGTACAGGGCGAGGCCGCGCTGGCCGGTCATGCACTGCGTGCGCAAGGCGCGGGCGCGCAGGCCGTGCGGCTGCCGCCCGGCGTGTGGCAATTGGCTGGCCGAGGTGGCGCACGCCTGGTGCTTGTCGGCGGCGAGCCGCTCGGCGAACCCGTGGTTTATCGCGGTAACTTCGCCGCGCGCGACGAAAGCGATCTGGTCGAGCTGACCCGCCGCTATCAGCAGGGCGCGATGGGCGTCCTGGCGCCACTTGCCGAAACGCTCGCATAAGCAAAGCTCCCCGGCATCGCGGCCGGTTCACCCCGCCAATCGAATCACATCGCCTCGCTTCGAATCGCTCGATTTCGAGTCTCGATGCCAGGCGTCGGTGCGTCCGGCACGACCGACATCGCGGCGACAGGTGCCGGGCACCTGCCGGCACGATGGCAGGCAGGGGGCAGGCACCGTCAGGCAGGCAGGCGCCAGTCGATGGGCGTCTTGCCGTGTTGTTCGAGGAAGGCGTTGGCGGCGCTGAAATGGCCGCAGCCGAGAAAGCCCCGGTGCGCCGAAAGCGGGGACGGGTGCGGTGCTTCCAGCAGCAGGTGGTCGTGTCCGGCGAGCAGCGGCGCCTTGGCCTGCGCGTGACTGCCCCAGAGCATGAAGACGAGCGGCTCCGGTTGCGTGGCGAGTCCGCTCAGCAGTGTGTCGGTGCACGCCTGCCAGCCGCCGGTCTTGAACGGCTTCGCGTGGCTGGCCGCATGGCCCGCTTCCACCGTGAGGGTCGTGTTGAGCAGCAGCACGCCTTGTTTCGCCCACGCGTCGAGATTGCCGTGCGATGGGGGCACGATGCCGAGATCCCGCTCGATTTCCTTGTACATGTTGCGCAGCGACGGCGGCACGCGCACGCCGCGTTGCACGGAAAACGCCATGCCGTGCGCCTGGGCAATGCCGTGATCGTCGCCGTGATACGGGTCCTGACCCAGGATCACGACCTTCACGTCGCCGGGCGACGTCATGCGCAACGCGTGAAAGATGTCGGCGGGATACACGGTCTTGCCCGCCGCGACTTCCGCATCCACGAACCGGCACAGGGAAGCATAGGCGTCGCTTTGCACGAACGGCGCGACCAGCGTCTTCCAGTCGCGCGGCAGGGCGTCGAACTGGTCCTCGATGCGCCCCTTCAGTGGCCCGGCGGCCTCGGGATGGCTGTCTTGCGCCACGGCGCGCGGTGCCGCCGGTTTCGTCGCACGGGGCACTGCCGCACCCGACTTCGGCGGACGACCGCGACGACGTACCGCAGTGGCGGCACTCGCTTCGGCCGGCGGTTGCGTGGTGGTCGAATTCGGGTGCGTCGCGTCCGTCATGCCGGTGGTGGCGGTGGTGGCGGTGGTGCTGGCGCCGGAAGCGGCCGCCGCACCGGCGGCCTCCGGAACCGGCTCGTCGAAGAGCGAACGTTGTCGTGCGTCGGACGTTGCCGAGGAGGTCGCGCGGGAGCGTGATGCCATCGATGCGTGTATGAAAAGTTCAAGAAGCGGCGCGGTCCGGCAAGCGCCGGGCGCCGCGCCCGTCGGCGTTCAGTGGCCGAGTATCTTTTGACGTAGTCGATAACCGCGCTGCGCCTTGCTCACGTTGTCGCTGCGCAACTCCGGGAGCGCTGCGCGCAGGTCGGCCGCGAGGGCGTGCAGAATGCGCTCGCCCTGGCCTTCGCGGTCGTCGTCCGGGGCGTCGAGCAGTTCGAGTTCCACTTCGACGAGCGGTTCCGTATGCCGGGTGCCGTCGATCGCCACGGCGACCTCGCCCTGGTCGAACGCAATTTCCACGGCCGTGCCGTCGCCGGCAATGTAGCGCCACAGGCGGCGCACGAAATTCGTCTCGAACTGCGCCACGACGTTCGCGCCTTCCGAGCGAAGCAGCTCGACAGTCTGCGGCACATCGCATGCTGCGATCAACGCGGCGAGTTCAAGTGCCTCGCCCTTGACCGGCAGTTCCCACTCGTGGCGCACGTGCAGGCCGTCGCGGGCTTCGCCCACGGACTTTAGCGTTTGCAGCCACTGCCCGGCATGGCCGTCGCGCGCCACGTAGCGCAGCCGCAGGGCCGCCTTGGCGTGCGCGAGCGCGAGCGAGGGCGTGTCGAAGTACCGATTGACGAGATGACGCTCGCCGCGCGCCTCGGCGCCGGGCAGGTGGTCGAGGTGTGCGATCAGCGCGTCGGCGCGCGCGGCGGGCAGGTCGCCCGGCAGGGCGAGTTTGAGTTCGCGTTCGATGGCCATCGGTGTGCGCTCCGCGAAATCAGCGAGGCATGTCGAACAGCGTGGCCAGGGCATCGCCCGGCTCGGGCGCTCGCATGAAGGCTTCGCCGACGAGGAAGGCATTGACGTTGGCCGCGCGCATGCGCGTCACGTCATCGCGCGACAGAATGCCCGACTCCGTCACGACGACTCGATCGTCGGGAATGTGCTTGAGCAGGCCCAGCGTGGTGTCGAGCGAGACCTCGAAGTTGTGCAGATTGCGGTTGTTGATGCCCAGCAGCGGCGTGCGTAGCGCGAGCCCAGCCTCGAGCTCGCGGCCATTGTGCACTTCCACGAGCACGGCCATGCCCAGCTCGTGGGCCTGCGCCTCGAGATCGCGCATCTGCGAGCGCTCCAGGGCGGCGGCGATGAGCAGAATGCAGTCGGCGCCCATGTCGCGCGCCTCGTACACCTGATAGGCGTCGATCATGAAGTCCTTGCGCAACACCGGCAGGTCGCAGGCGGCGCGCGCGGCTTTCAGATAGGCCGGCGCGCCCTGGAAGAACTGGACGTCGGTCAATACCGACAGGCAGGCGGCGCCGCCACGCTGGTACGACTCGGCAATTCGTGGCGGCACGAAGTCCTCGCGAATCACCCCCTTCGACGGGCTCGCCTTCTTGATCTCGGCGATCACGCCGGGCAGTCCGGCGTCGATCTTCGCGCGCAGCGCACCGACGAAGTCGCGGGTGCGCAGGGCGCTGTCGTTGACCGTCGCCTCGGCGTCGCGCCGCAGGCTTGCGAGGTCGCGGGCGCGCTTCGCGGCGGCCACTTCTTCGGCCTTCACGGCCAGGATCTTGTCGAGAACGGTAGACATATCGATGTGGATTCGGAGGTTCAATGAAGGTCGGGCGTCACGTGTCGGATGCGCGACGCCGTCGCGTCGGTTCAAGCCTTGAAGCGCTGCGTGAACTTGACGAATGCGTCGAGCTTCGCCCGGGCAGCGCCGCTGGCGATCGACTCGCGCGCCATGCCGATCCCCTCGCCGATCGACGCCGCACGATTGGCCGCGTACAGGGCGGTGCCCGAATTGAGCACCACGATCTCGCGCGCGGTACCCGGCTTGTCGTCGAGCGCTTCGAGGAGCATCGTCTTCGACTCGTCGGCGCTGCCGACTTTCAGGCTGCGATTGCTCACCATCTGCAGACCGAAGTCTTCCGGATGAATCTCGTACTCCGTGACCTTGCCGTCCTTGAGCTCGCCCACCAGCGTGGCGGCGCCGAGCGAGACTTCGTCCATGCCGTCCTTGCCGTAGACGACGAGCACGTGTTCGGCGCCCAGCCGCTGCATCACCCGCACCTGGATCCCCACCAGATCGGGGTGGAACACACCCATGAGCTGATTGGGCGCGCCGGCCGGATTCGTGAGCGGGCCCAGAATGTTGAAGATCGTGCGAACACCCATTTCCTTGCGCACGGCGGCCACGTTCTTCATGGCGGGATGGTGGTTCGGCGCGAACATGAAGCCGATGCCGACCTCGCGCAGGCACTCGGCCACCTGGTCGGGCGAGAGCATGATGTTCACGCCCAGGGCTTCGAGCACGTCGGCGCTGCCCGACTTCGAACTGACGCCCCGGTTGCCGTGTTTGGCGACCTTCGCACCGGCGCCGGCCGCCACGAACATCGACGCCGTGGAAATGTTGAACGTATGCGACACGTCGCCGCCGGTGCCCACGATGTCGACGAAGTGTTCGTCGGCCGGCGCATCCACGTGGTTGGCGAACTCGCGCATCACTTGCGCGGCGGCGGCGATCTCGCCGATGGTTTCCTTCTTCACGCGCAGGCCGGTGATGATGGCCGCTGTCATGACCGGCGAAATCTCGCCGCGCATGATCAGGCGCATCAGATGAAGCATCTCGTCGTGAAAAATCTCTCGGTGTTCGATGGTGCGCTGCAGGGCTTCTTGCGGGGTAATCATTGCGTTGTCTCGTATCGGTTCGGCGTTCGTCGTATGCGGCTGGGCGGCTGGGCGGCTCGGGGCGGGTGGCGGCGCGCGTCAGGCGGCCTGCGCCACGCGCGGCGCGGCCTGCAGAAAGTTGCGCAGCACGTCGTGGCCGTGCTCCGAGAGAATGGACTCGGGGTGGAACTGCACGCCTTCGACGTCCAGCGTCTTGTGGCGCACGCCCATGATTTCTCCGTCGTCCGTCCAGGCCGTCACCTCGAGGCAGTCGGGCAGCGAGGCCCGCTCGATCGCCAGCGAGTGATAACGCGTGACGGTGAAGCGCCTGGGCAGGTTGGCGAACACGCCTTGCTGCGTGGTTTCGATCTCGCTTACCTTGCCGTGCATGATCTGCTGCGCGCGCACGACCTTGCCGCCGAAGGCTTCGCCGATGGCCTGATGGCCGAGGCAAACGCCGAGAATGGGAATTTCGCCCGAGAATCGCTTGAGCACGTCGAGCGTGATGCCCGCATTGGCCGGGCAGCTCGGGCCCGGCGACAGGCAGATGCGATCAGGGGAGAGTTCGGCGATCGCGTCGAGCGTGATTTCGTCATTGCGAAAGACGCGTACGTCTTCGCCCAGTTCACCGAAGTACTGGACGATGTTGTAAGTAAACGAGTCGTAGTTGTCGATCATCAGCAGCATGATGGTCCCTGTTCGTCGGGTGACAAAGGATTGTCGAACGCATGAGATTTGCGAATTCCCCCTGAGCGTGCCCCCACATTGAGTTCGCGATCCGCGGGGGAGGGCGCTATGGGGATGAGATGGACGTGGCGGGTTACCGCCACCAGCGCAGGGCGGCGGTCAGGGGCGACCAGAGGAGGGAGAAGGACTGATGCGACTTCATGGTGAAGCCGATTGTAGCAGTATCTGCGGCCCGCCGTGGCGGGGTGTCGCAAAAAGCGGCCAATCGGCGAATTTCACGCGCCATCGGGCTAATTCTTGCAAGAATGTGCGCCCGACGGCGGGCTTCGGTAGACGAATCTGCGGCCTGAGAGGCGCGTCCGCTCAGCGTGGCCCGAGGATCGCCGCGAGCGCATCGTCCGGCGGCATGCCGCTTGCGCGCCGGACGATGCCCTGGGCGTCGCGGTACACGATGCCCGGCGTTCCCCGGAATCCCAGTTCCGCCATCAGCCGCTGATTCGCATCGAGCTTCTGTGCGACGGGCTTCGACACATTCCGTGCGGGTTTGATGCCGCCTTGCGCGAATTGCCGCTCGTTCCGGCGCAGGGCGGCCGACGCGTCGGCCGCCTCCAGGATCGCGGCCGCCTTGGTGGCGCTGTCGGCTCGGATCACGCCTACGACGACGTGCCGCAATTGCACTTTCCCCGCCGCCACCCACGGGCGGGCGATCTCCCAGAAGCGGTTGCAGTACGGGCAATTCGGATCGCTGAACATGAAGACCACGCGCGGCGCCTCGATCTTGCCGTCCTGCACCCAACCGGACGACGCGAGCCTTGACCACATGGCCTCGCCCATGGGCTTTTCGACCAGGGCTTTCACTCGCTCGACATCGAGCGGTTTGCCGTCGGCCCCGATGCGGGACCCGACGATGGCCCCGCCATCGCGCGACAGGTAGACGGCGAGCGGCTGCTGGCCGGCAAAACCGGCGTAGCCGCGCAGATCCGAACCCGTCTCGAATGGCTGCAAGCCACTCACGCCTTCGCGCTCGAGCGATTGCAGGACAGCCGGCTTGTCTGTCGCCGTGGGAGCGTCGGCCGCTGGGCTGCGTGTGGGCAACGCGAGCAGAACGGACGACGAGATGGCAAAAGCGAGACACAGGCGAGTGGACATGGCGAACTCCTTCGGCGCGCGGGACGCCGGATGGTGGGAAGCGGCAGGCGAGGCCTGCCGAAGAGCGGCTGAAACCTCCGGGGGCCGCGGGAGCGTCGTTCGTTGGGTCGACCTGCCTTCCTGCGGCATTTCCGGACAAGTCGGAGCGTGTTCGATCAGGATTAATCGAAAGTGAATCCGTTACCGTGAGGGCTCGACGCGATCATTCAGATACGCGAACTACGTGAACTGGACCAGGCGAGCGGGAGGCGTAGCGCAATGCGAGTGCTGCTGGCGGAGGACGACCCCAGGATGGCGAGGCGAATCGCGGGCGCCTTGCCGACTGCGGGCATCGACGTGACGGGAGTGGTCTGCGGCGAGGCGATGCTCACCGCGCACGCCGAAGACCGGTTCGATGCGCTGGTGCTGGATCTCGACACAACCGGCGCCGGTGGCCTGGGCATCATTGCGCGTTTGCGCACCGTGGAAGCGGATGTGCCCGTGTTGCTCATCACGTCGGCAAGCGCGGTGGAGCACAGGGTGGCCGGGCTGAATGCGGGGGCCGACGACTATCTGGTCAAGCCCTTCGACGTGCGCGAGCTGGCCGCGCGGCTGCACGCGCTGATTCGTCGCACGCAGGGTCGCTGCGCGCACCTGATCGAGGCGGGGCCGCTACGGCTGGATCCCGCGAGCGGGCTGGCGTGGCTGGGGCAGGCGCCTGTCGCCTTGTCGCGCCGGGAGATCGACTTGCTGGCGTGTCTCGCCAGCCATCGTGGACGATGGGTGCCGCCCGACACTTTGCATGCCAGGCTCTACGGCATGACCGCGAGAGTGCGCAGCAACGTGCTCAACGTCCACATCCACAACGTGCGTCGCAAGCTCGGCGGCAGTGCGATCCAGACGTCGCGCGGGCTTGGCTATCGCCTGGGGTGGGCGCTTGCAATACCGGAACCCGCAACGGGCACCGACACGTCGGTCAGGCGGTTCGCCTGCGCTTCGACGCGGTGGCCGCAGTCGCTTTGACGGCCGCTTTGGCGGTCGTTGCAGCGGACGTTTTGGCGGGGACTTTGGCGGGTGCTTTTGCGGGCGCTTTTGCGGGCGCGTTGGCGTTCGCCCTGCCGCGGGGGGCACGTGGCGCGCTGGCCGGCCGACGCGCCGACGCTTCGTCTTCGCGCTGTGCGGCGGTTCGTTCGAACACGTCGAGCACGCGGGCCAGATCGCTTTGTTCGCTCGCGTCGAGCGGCACGGCGAAGCTCAGATCCCGCACGGCCTTTGCCACCCGCCGGATGTTCCCGGGCGACGCGTGCGCGAGCATCGCGGGAATGGCCGCCATCGCCGTGTCGGGGGCCATGCGCAGCAGGCCGGCCTGACGCCGGATGATTTCGCGAAAGGTCTCGATCGAGAGATCGCGCTCGCCGCGCGGCAACGAGCGCGCCAGATTGAACTGCCGCTCGTCGGCTTCGCCGTGCAGGCGATGCACCCAGAGCAGCGCCCGGATGCCCGCTTCGAGCAGGCTGCCTTCGTGGAGCTCCTTCTGGCGGTGCTCCAGTGTGTGCCGGACGAACGCCACATGCTCGGGCGATGTGCCGGGGTGCACCCGGACGGCCGCGTCGTCGCTGCCGTGCAAGCCGGCGAGCGCCTGGACCCAGGCTTGTCCGTAGACGAACTCGAATGCCTTTTCGCAAGCGTCGTCGCGCACGTCGCGATAGAAGTCGAGCGATTGCTCGATGGCCGACGAGACGGCCGTCTCCAGCGCGAGGAAGGGGTTGTCGGGCGCCACCGGATGCCTCGATTCACGCACCCGCTCCGCCTTTTCGGCAAACGGTACCGCGAACGGATTGCGGTCGGACCAAAGTTCGTAGCTCACCCGCAACGGGTGGAGCAGTCGCATCCAGTAGGCGGAGGTCGGCGTGACCATCGACCGCACCCACGGTTGCACGAGGCTGCGATACAGCCCGAGATGGATGTCCGACAGATGCGCCACCGTCGCAAAGCGCCGGTCGCTCTGCGCGTCCGGCTGCACGATGGCCCGGACGTCCGCCACACTGCGTCGCTGGATCGACATCACGTAATCGCCGTCGATCAGCTCGCGGTGCGGCGTGTCGGCGGTCTTGTCTGCGATTTGCGCCTGATAGATGCCGGCGGGCAGCACGTCGATCAGGTCGATGTTGTTCACGAACTTGCGATGCTCCTTTCGTCCCGTGCTGCCCGACACGAAGATGCCCAGGTGCCCGATGCTCTCGTGCGTCGCATAGACGATGGTCTGGTCGTGGCTGAGCACTTCCGCGTCGTCGCGGTACATGTCGGTCACGAAGCCGAGCGCCTGCGGCGGCGGTGTGATGTTGTCGCCATAGGAGCAGAACACGACGATGGGCGAGCGGATATTGCGCAGGTCGAGCCGCACGCCGTCGCTCGTGATCAGCTCGGCGCTGGTGAGCCGGTTGCCGATGAACAGGTTGTCGACGATGTATTGCATCTCCTGCGCATTCAGGAAGACGTGTCCGCCCCAGTACTTCTCGAAGCCGAGATAGCGCGGCGCTTCGGTGTCGACGTTGGCGTAAAGGTGATACTTCTTGCGCCACAGCGTATTGGCCGGATCGAGGTTCTCGAAGTTCTGCACGAGCCACGCGCCGTCGAAACGCCCGTCGCCGAGGTCGCTCGTGAGGGCCGTGAGCCAGCTGCCGCCTAGCAGCCCGCCGGAGTAGCGCATGGGATTGCGTCCGCGCCAGCCCGCCCAATAGGACAGCGGCGCACCGGCCACGATGATCGGGCCGAAGAGCTCCGGACGCATCGCCGCCGTCATCAGGATCTGCCAGCCGGCCTGGCAGTTGCCGATGACGGCCGGCTTGCCTGCGCTGTCCGGGTGCAGCGAAATCACTCTCTCGAGGAACGCCGCTTCGGCGTGCATGACGTCTTCGACCGTTTGTCCCGGAACCGGGTCGGGCAGAAAACCCACGAAATAGCACGGATGGCCGGCGCGCAGGGCCGCGCCGATCTCGCTGTCGGGCTTGAAGCCGCCGATGCCCGGGCCATGTCCGGCGCGCGGATCGACCACGACGAAGGGGCGTGCGTTGGGCTGGGTCGGTGTGTCGTGCGGCGGCACGATGCGCATCAGGCAGTAATTGCACGGTCGCGGCAGATCGTGACCATCGAGGACGACCTCGGCGGGAAAGTCGAGCACGTTCGGAGCCGACTCGGCGAGGTGGGCCTGATACTGGTTGCCGCGCTGTCGCATGACGTCGGCGAACAGCACGCTGCGCTGCCAGGCGTCCACGGCATACTCGGCGGCGGCCGCCATCCACGGCAGGTGCGAGAGCCAGGGCGAGTCGGCGGTCGACGACGCCGTGGCGCGGGACGAAGCGGGGCGTTCGAGTGCGGCGGAGGCAGTCGACCTGGCCGACTTGGCCGTCTTGGCAGACGCAGTGGACAACTTGGCTGGCATGGCAGGCATGGCAATGACCTCTCAAATTCGGCATGACGGCGCGCCGTTGGGGACGTTCGCTCTCGCGCGGCGTCACGCCATCGAGCTGAGCGTGCGGCGAAACCGTCGCAGCGAGAAGGCGAAGAACACCGCGCCGATGCCGGCGAGTGCCAAGAACTGCACCCAGACGACACCGATCCCGGCGCCACGGAACAGGATCGCCTGTCCCAGTTCGACGAAATGCGTCGTGGGCGCGGCGAGCATGACGTCCTGCACGAGCTTCGGCATGCTCTCGCGCGGCGTGTTGCCGCCCGAGAGCATTTGCAGCGGCAGCAACACCAGGATCAGCAACATGCCGAACTGCGGCATCGAGCGCGCGACCGTCGCGAGAAAAATGCCCATGGACGTGGTGGCGAACAGATGCAGCGTGGCGCCCAGCAGGAACAGCGCCACGGACCCACCGATCGGCACGTGCAGCGCACCGCCGACGATCAGCCACAGCGACATGGATGCCGCGATCAGGACCACCAGTCCCATGGACCAGACTTTCGCCAGCATGATCTCGGTCGGTGTCACCGGCATGACGAGCAAATGCTCGATGGTGCCGTGCTCGCGCTCGCGAATGAGCGCCGCGCCGGTCAGGATGATCGAGAGCATCGTGATGTTGTTGATGATCTCCATGAGCGCGCCGAACCACGCGCGCTCCAATGTCGGATTGAAACGCACGCGCAGTGCGAGATCGACCGGGAGTTCGGGGGTGGCGCGATATCGCTGCAGGAATTCGCGCACTTCGGCCGAGACGATCTGCTGCACGTAGCCGCTGCCGGAGAACGCCTGGCTCATGCGCGTGGCATCGACATTGAGCTGCACTTCGGCCGCACGTCCCGCGAGCAGGTCTCGCTGGAAGTTCGGCGGAATGTTCAGCGCGAACGTGTAGGCCCCCTTGTCCATGCCACGGTCCACGGCGTCGGCCGTGATCATGCGCGGCATGGTGAACTGCGGCGGGTAGAAGGCCGAGACGATGCGCTGCGAGAGCGGCGAGACGTCCTCATCCACGATGGCGATCGGCGCGAGGTGCAGCGTGTCGGGCTGCGCGGTGGCCGCCGAATATACCGCCGCCGTGAACGTGTAGATGATCAGCACGAGCATCATCGGGTCGCGCGCAAGGCTCCACAGTTCCTTCACGCCGAGCCGGTAGATGTTGGCCAGATGTCGCAGCAGCGGATGCCTGCGCCGCGGCGGTGCCGCGTGCGCGTTGGCGGGTGCCGGAGGGAGCGAAGATGAGGTAGTGGGGGAAGCGCTCGGACGCGTCATCACTTGTCCTGTTTCCTGAGCAGCAGGATCGTGACGCCCAGAATCACGGGCACGGCGAGCAGCATCGGCCAGAAGGCGTCGCCCAGATCGGCGAACCCGAGGGCTTTGTTGAACACGCCGCGGCTGATGATCAGCATGTACGTCGCCGGATAGATCTCGCCGATGAAGCGGCCCGAACCCTCCATCGACGGCACCGGCGTGAGCATGCCGGAGAACTGGATTGCCGGGATCATGGTGCCGATCATCGTGAAGAAAAGCGCCGCGATCTGGCTGCGGGTGAAGGTGGACGCGAGCAGGCCGATACCCGTCGCGACCACGTTGAAGATGAACACGGCAGTGACCAGTGTCACGAAACTGCCTTTGACCGGCACGTCGAACAACGTCACCGCCATCAACGTCATGAGCAGGAAGTTCAGCATCGCGAGCGCGACGTACGGAATCTGCTTGCCGATCAGGAATTCCGTGCGCGTGACGGGGGTGACGTAGAGATTCAGGATCGAGCCAAGCTCTTTCTCGCGCACCACCGACAGCGCCGTGAGCATCGCGGGCAGCATCAGCAACAGCAGCGGGATCACCGCGGGCACCATCGCGGGCAGGCTCCTCACGTCGGGGTTGTAGCGAAAGCGCGTCTCCAGGTCGAGCGAGGCGGTCGGGCGCACGCCGAGCCTGCGCAGCGACTGATCGGCGAGCCAGTTCTGGTGCATGCCCTGGACGTAGCCCTGCACGGTTTCGGCCCGCATGGGCATGGCGCCGTCGATCCACGCACCGATCTGCACCGCCTTGCCGCGCGACACGTCGCGCGCGAAGCCCGGCGGGATCTCGATGGCAAGTGCCAGCTCACCATTGCGCATGCGCCGGTCCATGTCGTCGTAGCCGGTGAGCGGCGGCTGCTCGATGAAGTAGCGCGAACCGGCGATGTTGAGCGCGTAGTTCTGGCTGAGCGTGGTCTGGTCGCGGTCGAGTACCGCATAGCGCAGGTCCTCCACGTCCATGTTGATG
This sequence comes from Pandoraea pnomenusa, assembly GCF_000767615.3. NCBI lineage: Bacteria > Pseudomonadati > Pseudomonadota > Betaproteobacteria > Burkholderiales > Burkholderiaceae > Pandoraea > Pandoraea pnomenusa. Next base: position 611,792 of record NZ_CP009553.3, read on the forward strand.
CCGTAGCCCATCACCAGCATGAGCACGAGCGAGCCCACCAGCGCCAGCGCGGCGCGTACCGGGTCGCGCTGCAGTTCGAGCATCTCGCGCCAGAGGTAGCTGATCATGCGCGCGGGCGAGAATGCCTTGCGCGACGCCTGGGCGGCCGAGGGCGCGGCGGATGTGACCGGTGCCTGCGCCGCCGCAGGCGCTTCGGGCGTGCCGCCGCCCGCTTCGACGAGATACTCGATGAAGGCCTGCTCCAGCGTGGCCGCGCCCTTGTCGCGGGTGATCTTCGCGGGCGGGTCGGAGACGAGCACCTTGCCCGCGTGCATCAGCGAAATACGGTCGCAACGCTCGGCTTCGTTCATGAAGTGCGTGGAGATGAAGATCGTCACGCGATCGCGGCGCGACAGCTCCACCAGCAAACGCCAGAAGGTGTCGCGCGCCACCGGATCGACGCCCGACGTCGGTTCGTCGAGAATCAGCAGCTCGGGCTTGTGCACCATCGCCACCGCCAGGGACAGGCGCTGGCGCATGCCCAGCGGGATGCTGTCCGGCAAGGCGTCGATCACGTCGGCCAGTCCGAATCGTTCGACCATTTCGTCCACGCGCGCGCCGACTTCGTGCGCCGGCACGTGGAACAGGCGGGCATGCAGCACGAGGTTCTGGTGCACCGTGAGTTCGGTGTAGAGCGAGAAGGCCTGCGACATGTAGCCCACGCGCCGCCGCGTGTCGATGTCCCGGGGATCGACTTCGTGACCGAAGAGCCATGCCTGGCCGTCGCTCGCCTGCAGCAGCCCGGTGAGCATCTTCATCGTGGTGGATTTGCCGCAACCGTTCGAGCCGAGAAAGCCGAAGATCTCGCCGCGCCGGATGCGAAAGTCCACATGATCGACCGCCACGAAATCGCCGAAGCGCATGGTCAGGCCCTTGGCCTCGATGGCGATCTCGGTGTGCTCGTCGACGTGCAACGGCGGAATCGCGACCGGCTCATAGCCGACTTTTTTCTCGTCCGGCAGCAGGTCGATGAACGCCGCTTCCAGATTGTCGCGGCGCGTGCGCGCGAGCAGCTCCGCCGGGGTGCCGGTGTCGAGAATGTTGCCCGCGTCCATCGCCACGAGCCAGTCGAAGCGCTGGGCCTCGTCCATGTAGGCCGTGGCCACGATCACGCTCATGTCCGGGCGTTCGCGTCGAATGCGCGCGATCAGGTCCCAGAACTGCGCCCGCGCGAGCGGATCGACGCCGGTGGTCGGCTCGTCGAGAATCAGCAGGTCCGGGTCGTGAATCAGTGCACAGCACAGACCGAGCTTCTGCTTCATGCCGCCGGAGAGCTTGCCCGCCGGACGCCCGAGAAAGGGATGGAGGCCGGTGCTGCGCGTGAGATCGTCGATCCGGCGGCGGCGCTCGGCGGCGTCGTGGCCGAACAGGCGCGCAAAGAACTGCAGGTTCTCCTCGACGGAGAGCGTCGGATAGAGATTCTTGCCGAGCCCTTGCGGCATGTAGGCGATGCGCGGACATACGATGTCGCGGTGCGCTTTGCTCGCCATGTCGCCGCCGAGTGCCTCGACCGTGCCGGTCTGCACGGCGCGTGCGCCGGCAATGAGCGAGAGCAGCGTCGACTTGCCCACGCCGTCGGGGCCGATCAGCCCCACCATGCAGTTCGCGGGCACGTCGATCGAAACATTGTCGAGCGCGAGCGTCTTGCGCCCGTAGCGCAACGACACGCCGGCCACATGGATGACGGGCGGCAGGCCGCGTCCCTGCCGGGGCGGGTCGGGCATCGCAGGCAACGGGGACGTCGTGGGTACCGTCATGACACTCGACTCAACGCGACGGCAACTTGGTCTGTAACTGCGGCGGCCACGGCCGCTCGCTGTCCGTCTTCACCCAGGCCACGCCCGGCAGGCCGGTCTTGACCACCGTCAGGTGCTGTCGCAGCAACTCCGGCGCGATCTGCGCGCGCACGCGGAACATCAGCTTCTGGCGTTCGCTCTCGGTCTCGACGGTCTTTGGCGTGAACTGTGCGGTGCTGGAGACGAACGAGATGCTCGCGGGGATCACGAACTGCGGCGCGGCATCGAGAATGATGCGGGCCTCGGCGCCCATCGCGAGGCGTCCCGCCACCTCGGAGGGCAGGAAGAACGTCATGTACACGTCGGACAGGTCGACGAGGTTGAGCACCTTGCCGCCGGCGCCCAGCACCTCGCCGGGCTGGGCCACGCGATACTGCACGCGGCCGTCGCGCGGGGCGCGCAGTTCGCTGTCGGTGATGTCGGCTTCGATGCGGTGGATGGTTGCCTGGGCGGCCTGCACGGTGGATTTCGCGCCCGTGACTTGCGCGTTGGCGGCCTCGACGGCGGATTGCGCCGCCGCCACCTGGGCGCGTGCGGCCGTGACAGCCGCGCGGGTGCTGCGCACGCGCGCGCGGTCGTCGTCGAGCTCCTGGACCGATGAGGCGCCTTCCTTCGACAGCGTCTCGGAGCGCGACAGGCGCCGCTGCGCCGCATCGAGTTCGGCTTCGCGCGCGGCAACGTTGGCTTCGGCGGTCGCCTTGTCCGACAGACGCGCCGCCGCCTGTGCCTGAATCGCAGCGACGTTGGTCACGGCCTGCTGATACTGTGCACGCGCTTCGTCGCGCTGCGCATTGAGGGTATCGATCTGCATCTTCGCGAGGACCTGCCCGGCTTTGACGAAGTCGCCTTCCTTCACGTAGATGGCCTCCACGCGTCCGGCGAGCTTCGTCGCGATATCGACTTCCGTGGCCTCGATCCGACCGTTGCCGCTGGCAAAGCCCGCGCCTGGCCCGGTGTGGTTGTAGGTCTTCCATCCATACCAGCCCAGGCCGATCACGACCAGCACGGCCAGTGCGGAAACCATCAGTTGCTTGGCGTTGGGAAGCGTCATGTTCTTTTGCCTCTTGAATTCATTGGGCGGTCCGCGTGGCGTTCGTTCTGCCCGGTGCCCCGGGCGCAGCGACATTGCCCGCCGGTGAGGGCTCGATCACGCGGGGCGTGCGCGCGAACGGGCCGGCAGGTGTGTCGGCCGCCGGCATCAGGCGGCTGCCGCCGCCGAGTGCCGTGTAGAGCGATACGCGCGCGGAGAGCAGCGCGCGACGCGTTTGCACCGTCTGTTGTTCGATCGCGAGGAGATCGCGCTGGGCGTCGAGCACTTCGAGGAAGGCCGCGGCGCCGTGGTCGTAGCGCAGCTTTGCGAGACGGGCGCGCTCCGACTGGGCGTCTTGCGTGGCCTGCAGGATCGAGACCTGATCGGCCAGCCAACGGCGCGCACTGAGGGCGTCCGCGACGTCGCGAAACGCGCCTTGAATCGCCTTCTCGTAGTTGGCAACCGATTCCACCCGACGCGCTTCGGCCAGGTCCAGGTTGTTGACGAGGCGCCCGCCCTGGAAGATCGGCAGGCTGATGCTCGGCGTGAAGGTCCATGCGGCGCTGCCGGCCTTGAACAATCCGTCGAGCGCACTGCTGGCCGTGCCGACCGAGCCGGTGAGCGTGATCTGCGGAAAGAACGCCGCGCGTGCCGCGCCGATGTTGGCATGCGCCGCGCGCAACTGATACTCGGCCGCGATGATGTCGGGCCGGTCTTCGAGCAGCGAGGACGGCAGCCCCGGTTCCAGATCGCGCATCAGCGCCGCGTCGTCGAAGGTGTGGTCGAGGGCATGCGGCGAGGTGTCGATCGGTGCGCCCACGAGCACCTGCAGCGCATGCGCCTGCGCGGCGCGTTGCTGCTGGAGCTGCGTGACGAGCGCGCGCGCCTGCTGCCACAGTGTGGTGACCTCGGTCAGGTCGAGCTTCGACGTGGCGCCGACCTGCTCGCGACGGGTGAAGATGCGCAGCGATTCGGCGCGGCTGTCAACCGTCTGCTGCGCCAGTGCAATGCGCTCGTCGAACTCGCGCAGGCTCAGCCATGTCTGGGCCACCTGGGAAATCAGACTGAGCTCGAGTGCGCGGCGAGATGCATCGGATGCCAAATAATCATCGAGCGCGGCATCCTTGAGATCGCGGATGCGCCCCCAGAAGTCCAGCTCCCATGTCGACAGCCCAAGTCCGACCTGGTACTGGCTGCTGATGTACGGATTGCCGGTAATGCTCAGGTCACGCGGCAGGCGCTGCCGGGTTTCGTTCGCTCCCACACCCAGCGACGGAAGCAGGTCCGCGCGTTGAATGCCGTACACCGCGCGCGCCTGTTCGACGCGCGCGAGCGCAACGCGCAGATCGCGATTGTTGGCCAGCGCGGTCTCGATCAGGCCGCGCAACTGCGGATCGGCGAAGTATTCCCGCCAGCCCAGCGAGGCCGCCGGTTGCGCGGCCGCGGTGGCGGGCGACGTGCTGACATCCGATGTCCATACGCTGGCCACCGGGGCCGCAGGACGCTCGTAGGTCGGCGCCATCGAAATGCAACCGCTGGTCAGGGTTGCCAGAATCGCGCTCAGGGTGGCCGTCACGGTCGTCGCAAGGGGGGATGCGACGCCGGAACGCATACGTGGATTGCATGGTTTCGCCATAGAAGTCTCGACCTCCCGACGGACATCCCACTATAGCGTGGCGACGTCGATCGACGTATACGAAAGTGGTCGAAAAAAAGCGAACGGTTGTGCTAAATCAACAAGGGCCCCGAATCGACTAGAGGATCAACTCAGTCGATTCGGAGCCCTGTGTAATGTCGCGTCATGCAGTGGTCACGGAAGTCCCGCCCGTTTCAGGTGCTGTTGCGCCAATTCGGGGATTCCGCGCGTTGGCGGGGGGGCGTTCCGTTTGTTCGGTGGGATGCGTCAAGTTGGTGCGCGCACCCGCCGGGGCGCCATGCCCCGGCGCCGCGAGCTCGGGTCAGAATTCGGCGTCGAGGCCGTCCTGCACCTGCTCGGCGGCGCGTAGCACGGCGCGCGCCTTGTTCTCCGTTTCCTGCCATTCCGACTCGGGGACCGAATCGGCGACGATGCCGGCGGCGGCCTGTACGTAGAGGTTGCCGTCCTTGATCACGCCGGTCCGGATGGCGATGGCCACGTCCATTTCGCCGCCGAACGACAGGTAACCCACCGCGCCGCCGTACAACCCGCGCTTCACGGGTTCGAGCTCGTCGATGAGTTCCATGGCACGTACCTTCGGTGCGCCGGTAAGCGTGCCGGCGGGGAACGTGGCGCGCAGCACGTCGATGTTCGACAACCCCGGTTGCAGGCGTCCTTCCACAGAGCTCACGATGTGTTGCACGTGCGAATACTTCTCGATCACCATCTTGTCGGTAACTGCCACGGTGCCCGTTTGCGCGATGCGCCCCACGTCGTTGCGCGCCAGATCGATGAGCATGACGTGCTCGGCGATTTCCTTCGGATCGCAAAGCAATTCGGTGGCCAGCTCGGCGTCGCGCTCGGGCGTGGCGCCGCGCGGGCGCGTGCCCGCGAGCGGGCGGATGGTGACGATCTCCTGTTCGCCGTCCGGCGTTTGTCGGCGTTCCTGACGCACGAGGATTTCGGGCGACGCGCCGACCACCTGAAAATCGCCGAAGTTGTAGAAATACATGTACGGCGAGGGGTTGAGCGAGCGCAGCGCGCGGTAGAGCGAGAGCGGGGCGTCGCGATACGGCTTGATGAGACGCTGGCCGACCTGCACTTGCATGAGTTCGCCTGCCGCGATGGCCTCCTTGGCCTTGGCGACGGCCGCGAGATAGTCCGGCTTGGCGAATTCGCGGAACGTCTCGGTGCGTACGCTGCCCGAGGTGACTGGCGCGTCCACCGGCGCCTTTAGGCGAGCGCGCAGTTCGCGCAGCCGCAGGCGGGCCTTCGAATAAGCCTCGGGCTGGGTGGGATCGGCGTAGATGATGAGGTAGAGCTTGCCGGTCAGGTTGTCGATCACGGCGAGTTCTTCGGTGAGCAGCAACTGGATGTCGGGCAGATGCAGGTCGTCGCGCGGCGTGGTGTGGGCCAGCTTTTTCTCGATGTAGCGCACGGCGTCGTAGCCGAAGTACCCGGCGAGGCCACCGCAGAAGCGCGGCATGCCCGGGCGCAGGGCGACTTTGAAGCGGGCCTGGAACCGGGTGATGAAGTCGAGCGGATCGCCTTCATGCGTCTCGACGATCGCCCCATCGCGCACCACCTCGGTCTTCGGACCGAAGCTGCGCAGCAGCGTGTGGGCGGACAGGCCGATGAACGAGTAGCGGCCGAAGCGTTCGCCGCCGACAACCGATTCGAGCAGGAAGGTGTTGGCGCCGCGCCGGTCGCCCAGCGCCAGCTTCAGATACAGCGAGAGCGGGGTGTCGAGATCGGCGAAGGCCTCGGCGATCAGCGGAATGCGATTGAAGCCCTGGTTGGCCAGCGATTTGAATTCGAGTTCGGTCATGTTGCACTCTGCCTGCAGGTTTGCCGGCGGGCGGTCCCGCGATGTCGGCGTGGATTGGCGATGAGAATACCTGAGTGATGTCGGGGTGGACGTGCTGGCCCGCGCCCGGGGCGCAACGTAGGCGCGAGGCACGGGCAAACGCCCGCGGGATCGCCGCGCGAATTGCGTCTCGACGCATCCGCCCGCCGTGTAGCACGGCGCGCAGACAAATGACTTCTTGGGAACAACAACGATGCAAGAAACGGGTTGCCGAAGACGAGCTTCGGCGGTCCCGGCCACCCCTTGGAAGGGTTCAGCAGGACCAGCGTCGCCAGGGCCAGGCCCCCCGGTCGATCACGCCAAGACTCCGTTTCTTGTTCAGGAACATTGCGCTTGAATGCAGTGTGGAAGACGGCGAATTCAGCTCGCCAGATCGGACGTTGCCTTGGGCAGAATCGCCCGGGCGGCGCCCAGAATTGAGGCGACTATACCATCCGTGTCGATCGTTTGTATAGATTCGCCATGGTTGTAGCCGTACGGCACGGTGAGCGATGCGCAACCGGCCGCACGGGCCGCCTGCGCATCGTTGCCCGAGTCGCCGACGAGCACCGCCTGCGACGGCGACACGCCGAAGGCCTCGCACGCCTTGACGAGCGGCATCGGGTCGGGCTTGCGCCTGGGCCACGAGTCCCCGCCGTAGACGAGATCGAAATGATCGGTGAGCGCGTAGTGCTCGAGCAGCGCCACGGCGAAGCGGTGCTGCTTGTTGGTGATGCAGGCCACGGGCAGCCGCGCCTCGCGCAGCGCTGCCAATCCCTCACGCACTTCGGGATAGAGCACCGTGTTCTCGCCGTTGATCGACGTATACACGGCTTCGTATTTGTCCTGGGCACGCTCGAACAGGGCCTCGATCTCGCTGTCGGGGAAGCGCTCGGCGAGTGTCTTGCGCACGAGGTTGGCCGTGCCCTTGCCCACGAAGGTCATCAGGCGCTCGGTCGGCACGGGGGCGGCGCCCAGGTCGGCCAGCATCGCGTTGAGCGCCACGCCGAAGTCGCCGGCGGTGTCGACGAGCGTGCCGTCGAGGTCGATCAGCACGGCACGAATGCCGTCGAGCCGGAGATGCGGGTTCTGGATCATGCCACGCTCGCCAGTTGGGCGCGCATCTGATCGATCACCGCCTTGTAGTCGGGTTTGCCGAAGATGGCGGAGCCGGCCACGAACGTGTCGGCGCCGGCGGCGGCGATCTCGGCGATGTTGTCGACCTTCACGCCGCCGTCGATCTCCAGGCGGATCTCGCGACCGGTCTCGGCCCGGTAGGCGTCGATGCGCGCGCGCACGGCGCGCAGTTTATTGAGCGCCTCGGGAATGAACGACTGGCCACCGAAGCCGGGGTTGACCGACATGATCAGCACCATGTCGAGACGGTCCATCACGTGGTCGAGGTAGTGCAGCGGCGTGCCCGGGTTGAAGACGAGCCCGGCCTTGCAGCCGTTGTCGCGAATCAGGCCGAGCGTGCGGTCGATGTGGTCCGACGCTTCGGGGTGGAACGTGATGAGATTGGCGCCCGCCTTGGCGAAGTCGGGCACGATGCGGTCGACCGGGCGCACCATCAGGTGGACGTCGATGGGCACGTCCACGTGCGGACGAATCGCCTCGCAGACCATCGGGCCGATGGTCAGATTGGGAACGTAATGGTTGTCCATCACGTCGAAGTGAATCCAGTCGGCGCCGGCCGCCACGACGTTGCGGACTTCCTCGCCAAGCCGGGCAAAGTCGGCGGACAGGATGCTGGGGGCGATACAGAATTGCGTCATGGCGAGGTGGGGCGGTAGCGTCAAAAGCGCTATTTTAAAGCTTTCGCCTGACACCTGCCCGCGGTGCTCTCCACAGTGCTCTCATTGGCGAGGTCCGCACCGGCTTCGTGTGGTGGGTCGGCACGGGGGGGCGTGGGGGCACGGGGGCACGGGAGCACGAGGGCATTGGGGCGGCAAGTCGGCTGCAAGCGGGGCGGACGCGCATGAGCATCACGCCCGCCGGGTCGGCAGGGCCCCGGGATGTCCGCCGGTTGCGACCCGCGACGACTTGCCGCAGAATGCCTTGCAAAACGCGATGGCGCGCGCCATGTCGCGCCAAGCGCAATGGTCGCGACGCCGCGGAACCGACCGACGACAGACCGACAGCCGGCGGCCCGACCGCCATGACCAGAACGCCATCAGAGAGCACGCATGCGCAACAGGAACACCCGATGAGCCAGTACGAATTTACCGTCACGGTGCGCCCGCAATACCTTCCGGAGCAATCGGAACCGGATCGGCGGCAATTCGCCTTCGCGTACACGATCACGATCGCGAATACCGGAGAAACGCCGGCACAGCTGATCTCGCGCCACTGGGTGATCACCGACGGCGACAACAAGGTGCAGGAAGTGAACGGCCTGGGCGTGGTGGGGCATCAGCCGTTCCTCAAGCCCGGCGAACAGTTCGAGTACACCAGCTGGGCCATGGTCGGCACGCCGGTCGGCACCATGCGCGGCGAGTACTTCTGCGTGGCGGAGGACGGCACCCGCTTCGAAGTCCCCATCGCCGAGTTCGCGCTCACCATGCCGCGCACGCTGCACTGAAATCGGGCATGAACGCAGTCACCGGGCGTCAGCGGCGGTCGTCGGACCAGTCTTCCCGCTTCAACGGATCGTCGGACGCGCGAGCGGTCGCGTCGGCATCGATCGGGTCGACGGTGTCGCTCGGCATCGGCCGGCTCGCCCGTGTCTGGCGCACCCGGCGGTGGGGCGACGGCCTGCGACGCATCACCACGATGGCCGCGATGATCACGACGGCAAGCAACACTTCCGGCAGTACCAGCAACGCCGGATATTCATCGAACAGATTACCCATGACGCTTTTCCTGAATGTGTTCGGGCGGTGGCGTGCCGGCCGGGGGCTGGCACTCGCCGCGTTGGCGGTATTGCTTTACGGTTGTTCGAGTGTGCCCCCGAAGGGCACCTATCGTCCAGGCACGCCACCATCGACCGTGGCCACGCCGCCCTCGGGCGCGGGACGCATGCAACCCGTATCGTGGTCGCAGGTCGACGGCTGGCAGGATGATTCGCTCATCGGCGCCCGGCTCGCGCTCGCGCAAAGCTGCGTCAAGCTGAGCCGCCAGAGTCACTGGCAAATGGCCTGCCGGGCCTCCGAGCAGCTCGACGATCTCGATCCGGCGGCGGTCCGTCAATTCTTCGAACAGTACTTTACGCCGTTTCGTATCGCGAACTCCGATGGCACGCAAACGGGCCTGATCACCGGCTACTACGAGCCGTTGCTGCACGGCTCGCGGGTGCGGGGCGGCGTGTACCAGACACCGCTCTACAAATGGCCGGCCGGCCGCCGGGCCGGATCGCTGCCCCCGCGGGCGGAGCTCATGCGCAGCGGCATGTTGCGCGGCAACGAACTGGTGTACGTGGACGACCCCATCGAAGCGTTCTTCCTGCAGGTGCAAGGCTCGGGGCAGGTGCTGCTCGACGACGGTACCGTCATGCGCGTGGGCTACGCGGGCAACAACGACCAGCCGTACAAGTCGATCGGCCGCTGGTTGATCGACCGCGGCGAGATCACGCCCGCGCAGGCGACGATGCAGGGTATTCGGGCGTGGGCGCGGGCCAACCCGTCGCGTGTGGACGCACTGCTCGACGTGAACCCGCGCTTCGTGTTCTTCCGCGAGATGCCGAACCACGGCGTGGGCGGCATCGAAGGCCCGATCGGGGCGCTCGGGGTGCCGCTGACGGCGGAGCGTTCGATCGCCGTCGATCCCGCGTCGATCCCGCTGGGCAGCCCGGTGTTCCTCTCGACCACCCGCCCGCCTTTTGGGCCGCAGGCGAATACGCCAATCAACCGGCTGATGTTCGCCCAGGACACCGGCAGCGCCATCAAGGGCGGCGTGCGCGCCGACTTCTTCTGGGGACTGGGCGACGACGCGGGCGATCTCGCCGGGCGCATGCGCCAGAGCGGCAAGATGTGGGTGTTCCTGCCGAATCAGTGACGCCGCGCGATGCGCCCCGCGCTCAGGAAGAAAAAAGCCCGCGGATTCGCGGGCTTTTTTCTTTCGTCACGGCGCCGTGACGGCAACGGATTGTGGCGACCCGTCGCTTCGCGGTGGATGCCGTGTCGGTCGGGGGATCAGCGCGGGCGCTTGTCGAGCACGCGGCGGGCCTTGCCGACGGAGCGCTCGATAGCGCCGACCGGCTTCACGCGAACCGCGCACGACACGCCGATCAGCGTCTTGATATCGCGCTTGAGCTCGCCGCCCGCCGATTGCAGCGCGCTGTCGTCGTTGCAGCCGACCGCCGCTTCGACTTCAACGGCCATCGTGTCCATCGGGCCTTCCTTGTCCAGGATGATCTGATAGTGTGGCGAGAGCACCGGCTGGCGCAGCAGCAGTTCCTCGATCTGCGACGGGAACACGTTCACGCCGCGGATAATCATCATGTCGTCCGAGCGGCCGGTGATCTTCTCCATGCGACGCATCGTGCGGGCAGTGCCCGGAAGCAGACGCGTGAGATCGCGCGTGCGATAGCGGATGATCGGCAGGGCTTCCTTCGTGAGCGAGGTGAAGACCAGCTCGCCGAATTCTCCGTCGGGCAGCACTTCACCCGTCTCCGGATCGATGATCTCGGGATAGAAGTGATCTTCCCAGATGGTCGGGCCGTCCTTGGTCTCGGCGCATTCGCACGCCACGCCGGGTCCCATCACTTCCGACAGTCCATAAATGTCGACCGCGTCGATGCCCATGCGCTTCTCGATGGCCGTACGCATGTCGTTCGTCCACGGCTCGGCGCCGAAGATGCCGATGCGCAGCGACGACTCGGCCGCCACCAGACCCTGGCGCTCCAGCTCGTCGGCAATCGCGAGCATGTAGCTCGGCGTGACCATGATGATGTCGGGTTTGAAGTCCTGGATCAGTTGCACCTGCTTCTCGGTCTGGCCACCGCCGAACGGAATTACCGTCAGCCCGGCGCGCTCGGCGCCGTAATGCGCGCCCAGACCGCCAGTGAACAGACCATAGCCGTAGCTGACGTGCACCTTGTCGCCGCGACGGGCGCCGGACGCGCGGATCGAACGCGCGACCAGGTCGGCCCAGGTGCTGATGTCGTTGGCGGTATAGCCCACGACCGTCGGCTTGCCCGTGGTGCCCGAGGAGGCATGCACGCGCGAGACCTGCTCCATCGGCACGGCAAACATGCCGAACGGATAGCTGTCGCGCAGATCCTGCTTCGTCGTGAACGGGAACTTGGCCAGGTCGGCCAGCGAGGTCAGATCGTCCGGATGGACGCCGGCCTCGTCAAACTTGCGGCGGTACACCGGCGAGTTCTCATAGGCATGCCGCAGCGTCGTCTTCAGACGGTCGAGCTGAAGGGCGCGCAGTTCGTCGAGGCTCGCTTTCTCGATCGGCTCGAGCGGCAAGGCGGTGGTCATGACTGTCTCCTTGGGACTTGCTACTTTCTACTACTACTCACTATGACGTGTATGTCTCGTGCCTGCGTGCCCGGACCCACGTACTGCCCGGGGCCCGTCAGACGACGTTGCCCTTGATCTGTGCGGACTTGCCGCGGAACATGGCGACCACTTCGCCGGCCGAATTCGTCAGCCGGATGTCGTAGATGCCGTGACGCCCCGAAAGTACCTGCTCCTGCGCCTCGGCGGTGAGGGTGTCGCCCCCGGCAACCGGCTTCAGGAATTCGATGCTGCAACCGGCGGCGACCGTGTTGATGTTGTAGCTGTTGCACGCGAACGCAAACGTCGAATCCGCGAGCGTGAACATCAGGCCACCATGGCAGATGGCGTGGCCGTTGAGGAATTCGTCGCGAATACGCATCGACATGCGCGCATAGCCCGGACGCACTTCCAGCAATTCCATGCCGAGCCACTGGCTGGCGCGATCGGTGCTGTACATCGCCTCGCCCGTGGCGCGGGCGAGCTCTTCCGGTGTCATCTCACTGGGTGCCTTGGCGGCGGGGGAGGTCAGGCTCATCGTGTCTCTCGTCTTGTTTTGATATCGGTCTCTCGCGCGGCATGCGGTCTTGGCCGGGGCAAGCGCGCTGGGTGAGGGCGTCGGTCAGCGACCCTCGAATTTCGGTGCGCGTTTCTCGAGAAACGCGTTCACGCCTTCGGCGTAGTCGTACGAGGCGCCCAGCGCCCGCTGCGAATCGCGTTCCAGGTCGAGCTGCTGATCGAGCGTGTTGGTTGCCGACGCGTACAGCGCTGCCTTGATGGTGGCGAGCGCTCGCGTGGGTTGCGTCGCCAACTGGGCGGCAAGCTTCTGGGCTTCGGACATCAGCGCATCGTCGTCGACACAGCGCCAGATCATGCCCCACTGCTCGGCTTGTTCGGCCGAGAGCTTGTCGCCGAGCATGGCGAGCGCCATGGCGCGCGCCATGCCCACGCGTTGCGGCAGGAACCAGGTGCCGCCGGTATCCGGCAACAGGCCGATCTTCACGAACGCCTGCACGAAATTCACCGAGGCGCTGGCGAGCACGATGTCACACGCGAGTGCCAGGTTCGCGCCCGCGCCGGCCGCAATGCCGTTCACGGCGGCAATCACCGGCACCGGCATCGCGCGCAGCTTACGCACCAGCGGGTTGAAGTTCTCGTCGATCAGCGCACCGAGATCGGTCGAGGCGCCCGGCGTGAAGTCGAGATCCGCCAGATCCTGGCCGGCGCAGAAGCCGCGTCCGGCGCCGGTCAGCACGATCGCGCGCGCGCCTTGCGCCTGCGCGGCGTCGAGCGCGTCGCGCAATTCCGCATGCATCTGGCGCGTGAAGCTGTTGAGCTTCTCGGGACGGTTGAGCGTGATCGTCGCAACGTTGGCCTGCAGCGAGAGCTGAATCGTGGCGGTCATGAGTGTCTTCCTCCGGGTGTCTCTTGTCTTGGCGAAGCGCGATGAGCGATCAGACGCGTTCGATGGCGATGGCGATGCCCTGGCCCACGCCGATGCACATCGTGCACAGCGCATAGCGGCCGCCGGTGCGATGCAGTTGATACATCGCGGTCGTGACCAGACGCGCGCCCGAGGCGCCCAACGGATGGCCGAGGGCGATCGCACCGCCGTTCGGATTCACGCGGGCGTCGTCGTCGGCCACGCCGAGCTGACGCAGCACTGCCAGACCCTGGCTGGCAAAGGCTTCGTTCAGTTCGATCACGTCGAACTGGTCCAGCGTCATGTTCAGCTGCTTGAGCAGCTTGACCGTGGCCGGGGCGGGGCCGATGCCCATGATGCGCGGCGCCACGCCCGCCGTGGCCATGCCCAGTACGCGCGCGCGCGGCGTGAGACCGTGCAGCCTGGCGGCACTCTCGCTGGCGAGCAGCAAGGCGCACGCGCCGTCGTTCACGCCCGAGGCATTGCCGGCGGTCACGGTGCCGTCGGGACGCACCACGCCCTTGAGCTTGGCCAACGCCTCCAGGCTCGTGGCGCGCGGGTGCTCGTCACGTTCCACCACGATCGCGTCGCCCTTCTTCTGGGCGATCGACACCGGCGTGATTTCCTGCGCCAGCGTGCCGTCGGCCTGCGCGCGCGCTGCCTTCTCCTGGCTGCGCAGCGCGAAGCGGTCCTGGTCTTCGCGATTGATCTTGAAGTCGTCCGCCACGTTCTCGGCCGTCTCGGGCATGGAGTCCACGCCGTACTGCGCCTTCATCAGCGGGTTGATGAAGCGCCAGCCGATGGTGGTGTCGAAAATCGCCGCCTGACGCGCGAAGGCGCTGTCGGCCTTGCCCATCACGAATGGCGCGCGAGTCATCGATTCGACGCCGCCGGCGATCATCAGCCCGGCTTCGCCGGCCTTGATGGCGCGCGCGGCGGTGCCGATGGCGTCCATGCCCGAGCCGCACAGGCGGTTGAGCGTGGCCCCCGGCACGTCGATCGGCAGCTCGGCGAGCAGCGACGCCATGCGGGCCACGTTGCGGTTGTCTTCGCCCGCCTGGTTGGCGCAGCCGTAGATTACGTCGTCGATGAGCGTCCAGTCGACGTTCGGGTTGCGCGCCATGAGCGCCTTGAGGGGAATGGCGCCGAGATTATCGGCGCGCACGTCCTTCAGGGCGCCGCCGTAGCGGCCGATGGGGGTGCGGATCGCGTCGCAGATGAAGGCTTCGGTCATGATGTCTCGTTCCTGTCCGTGGTGATCGGGAGATGGCCCGGTGACGGTCGATGGCGGTCGATCGTGCCCGGGCGGCGGCGAGTGACTATGGTAGTGACTTGCCGCCGCGATGGCGCACGATGTCGGGTTTTCTCTCCGTCCCCTCTATATAGTTGAGTGTTGTGTCGCTCAGGCGGTCGCGTCGGCGGAGCGGGCCGGCACGTGATGGCGGCTCTGCACCACGCGGAAACGGTTCGCCACGAAAGCGGCGTCCGCCAGGCTCGCATTCGCGGCCGGGTTGCCGCCCGTGCCGTGATAGTCCGAGAAGGCGGCCGACTGGTTCACGAACACGCCGCCCGTGAGGTTCAGCGACAGCGCCACGCGGCCCTCGATGGCGGCGTCGAGCGCCTGGGACTCGCCTTCGGCCGACGTCGTGTAGGCCGAGAGCGTGAGCGCACCGTGTTCGGCGGCGATGCGTCCGGCCAGCGCGAAGGCCTGTGCGCTGCTGTCGACGGCGATCACGAAGGCGATCGGGCCGAACCACTCACGCGTGAAGGTCGCCTCGTCGGCCACGTCGAGGGCCACGATCAGCGGCGTGCGAACGCGGGCGTCGGCGAAAGCCGGGTGCTGCAGCGACTGGCTGTCGAGGACCACACGACCGAGACCGCGGGCTTCCTCGATCCGCGCGAGCACGCCCTCGTTCTGGATCGCTCCGAGCAGCTCCACGGCCTTGGCCGGGTCGCTGCACGTTTTTTGAACGCTGCCCGCGATGGCGGACACGACCTCGTCGAACGACACCTTGCCGTCCGGAGTCTGGATGCCGTCGCGCGGAATATAGATGTTCTGCGGTGCGGTGCACATCTGACCCGAGTACAGCGCCAGCGAGAAGCCGATGTTGCGGGCCATGCCCTTGAGGTCATCCGTCGAGTCGATCACGATCTGGTTCACGCCGGCCTTCTCGGTATAGACCTGTGCCTGACGGGCGTGGGTCTCGAGCCAGTCGCCGTTGGCGGTGCTGCCCGTGAAGTCGATCACGCGCACTTCGCCGCGCTGGGCGAGCTGCTGGACGATGGCGCCGTCGTTCGGGTTGGTCGCGGCGAGCGTGACCACGTCCGGATCGAAGCCGGCTTCCTTGAGCACCTCGCGAGCAATCTTCACCGTGATGGCCAGCGGCAGGATCGCACCCGGATGCGGCTTGACGATCACGGCATTGCCGGTCGCCAGGCTGGCGAACAGGCCGGGATAGCCATTCCACGTGGGGAACGTACAGCAGCCGAGGACCAGTGCCACGCCGCGCGGCACCACCGTGTAGCGCTTTTCCATGGCGAGCGGCGGGTTCTTGCCCTGCGGCTTCTCCCAGTAGGCGTCGGCCGGAATGCGGCGCAATTCGTCCCAGGCGTAGGCCACGGCTTCGAGGCCGCGATCCTGGGCGTGCGGGCCGCCGGCCTGAAACGCCATCATGAAGGCCTGGCCCGTGGTGTGCATGACGGCGTTGGCCATCTCGAAGCTGCGGGCGTTCAGGCGCTTGAGGATTTCGAGCGAGACACCGACCCAGGCGTCCGGCGTGGCGGCGCGGTACGACTTGTGCGCGTCGCTCACGCGGGCGAGCAGGGTGTCGATTTCGAACCCGGGATAGGTCGTGCCCAGGGCGAAGCCGAACGGCGAGGTTTCCTGGCCGACGCTTCCCGTGCTGCCGCGCTGCTCGAGCGGGAAGGCGGCGTTCAGATACTGCTTGAAGGCGGCTTCGCCGTCGGCGGCCGCCGTTTCGCCATACGCGCGCGGGCTCGGCATTTCCGTGAACGGGCTCCAGTAACCACGCGTGGCGATGGCCTGAAGGGCGCGCTCGAGAGTCTCTTGGTGTTTGGCGAAGAGGGGATGGGTCATGGTGGTGGATCTGTCCGTGTCGGGATGCGGCTGGCGGATTCGCTACCCGCCGGCGGGCACGTTCGTGCTGGCGCGCGGCAGGACGCAGGTGACGGCACCCGGTCGTCGTCGATATGCGTTGTCGACATTAATTAACCGACCGGTTGGTTTGTTAATATAGCATCAAATCTGCCGGGCGTGGCGCGTGATGACGCCGGGTTTTCCCCGACGGCCGGACGGTCTCCTGGCTCGCCGTCGGGCGTCAAGGCTGAACGTCTGCTTGGCGGAACGACAGGTGCGTGCCCGGGGGATCGATGGCATCATGCCCTGAACCTTTGTTTGCAGTGATGTGCCGTTACCTACCCCCGAAACACAAGACAAGACTTTGACTGGAGGAAGAAGAGGATGACGTACGAGAACATTCTGGTGGAGACGCGCGGTCGCGTTGGTCTGATCACGCTGAATCGTCCGAAAGCGCTCAATGCGCTCAACGATGCGCTGATGGACGAACTCGGCGCCGCGCTGACCGCCTTCGATGCCGACGACGCCATCGGATGCATGGTGATCACCGGTAGCGAGAAGGCGTTCGCTGCGGGCGCCGACATCGGCATGATGTCGAAGTACACGTTCGCCGATGTGTTCAAGGGCGATTACATCACGCGCAACTGGGAGACGGTGCGCCGCATCCGCAAGCCGGTGATCGCGGCGGTGTCGGGCTTCGCGCTCGGCGGCGGCTGCGAACTGGCCATGATGTGCGATTTCATTATCGCGGCGGACAACGCAAAGTTCGGTCAGCCGGAGATCAAGCTCGGCGTGATTCCGGGCGCGGGCGGCACGCAGCGTCTCACGCGCGCCGTGTCGAAGGCCAAGGCGATGGACATGTGCCTGACCGCCCGGTTCATGGATGCCGCGGAGGCCGAGCGCGCCGGTCTCGTGTCGCGCGTGGTTCCGTTCGACAAGCTGCTGGACGAGGCGATCGGTGCGGCGAACACCATCTGCGAATTTTCCCTGCCGGTCGTGATGGCGGCCAAGGAAGCCGTGAACCGTGCGTTCGAATCGACCCTCGACGAGGGGGTGCAGTTCGAGCGTCGCATTTTCCATTCGCTGTTCGCGCTGGAAGATCAGAAGGAGGGCATGGCCGCATTCGTCGAGAAGCGCAAGCCCGTTTTCAAGCATCGCTGACGCTGTTGTGAAAAACGGTGACGACCTCCTTTGCGGGGGTCGTCCTTGTGGTAGGCTGCCGGTTTTTTCAGCAAGGGACGAAACGATGTCGACCAAACGACGTACATTGGCGCTGGCGCTCATAGTGGCTTCAGGGCTGCTGTTGAGTGCCTGCGGGAAAAAGGAAGAATCGGCCGCGGGCCGCTCGGTGGGGCCGGACGGCGCGCAACCCGTGTATGTCGTCGGTTCGGACGCCGCCTATGCGCCGTTCGAATTCGAAACGGATACCCGGCAGATCGCCGGCTTCGACATCGACGTGATGAAGGCCGTTGCCGACAAGGCGGGCATTTCCGTCCGCTTCATCAACACGCCTTTCGAGGGAATCTTCAATTCGTTGGTGCAGGGTGATCGGGACATTCTGATATCGGCGATCACGATCACCGACGAGCGCAGCAAGCAGATGGACTTTTCGACGCCATACTTCGAGGCGTCGCAGTTGATTGCCGTGCCGGTCGACTCGACGGTGAAGAAGTTCGACGATCTCAAGTCGCTGAAGGTGGGTGTTCAGACTGCGACTACGGGCGACGAGGTCGTGCAGAAGCTCATGGGCAAGAACAACCCCGCCGTCAAACGCTTCGAAGGTACGCCGCTGGCGATGAAGGAGCTCGAAGCGGGTGGCGTGGATGCTGTCGTGGCCGACAACGGTGTGGTGGTGAACTTCATCTCCAACAATCCGAACGCGAAACTGCGTACTGTTTCCGACAGCAGCTTCCCGAAGGAGTATTACGGGATTGCGGTGCGCAAGGGCGACACCGAGTTGCTGGCCAAGATCAACAAGGGCATCGAGGCGATCAAGGCTGACGGAACGTACGACGCCATCTACGCGCGCTACTTCGGCAAGAAGTCGTAGTCGGTCGGTGCGCTGGACAATAAGGGCATCGACACCGGTGGGTGACGATGTCGGATGAAAAAGCCCCGTCCCGACGGGGCTTTTTCATGGCTTTTCAAAATATTTTCACAAAGGGCTTGCCAGCGTTCGGGGTTTTCACTAATATCTCGTCTCTCGCAACGACGGCGACGCAGCGAAAGCGGCGAAGCGGTTGGGGTGACGGGCCGAAAAGCCCGGTGGTTAGTGGTTTTCGAGCAGGCAAGTCGCTACGGCGGCGAGCGAAGAAAGCGAAAAAACTGTTGACGACGACGAGAAGCTGCGACATAATCTCACTTCTCTGCTGCTGATGCAGCGACGCAAAAAACGAAGCGACGGCGCGGTAAGTTGGCGACGAAGCGAAGTGTGATGCGATTGATCTTTAAAAATTGAACAACCGATAAGTGTGGGCACTCGATGAATAGTGCGTCTGCTTCGGCAGATTAGCTTTAAATTTATTGAGGCTCACATAGTAATAGGTAAGTTAAGTAATTAACTTGTCAGCATACTTTGAGAGCGACCGGTTCTAGCGATTTATCGCGAAAAACCGAAAACAGTAACAGGTTTAAACTGAAGAGTTTGATCCTGGCTCAGATTGAACGCTGGCGGCATGCCTTACACATGCAAGTCGAACGGCAGCACGGGTGCTTGCACCTGGTGGCGAGTGGCGAACGGGTGAGTAATACATCGGAACGTACCTTGTAGTGGGGGATAGCTCGGCGAAAGCCGGATTAATACCGCATACGCTCTGAGGAGGAAAGCGGGGGACCTTCGGGCCTCGCGCTACAAGAGCGGCCGATGTCAGATTAGCTAGTTGGTGGGGTAAAAGCTCACCAAGGCGACGATCTGTAGCTGGTCTGAGAGGACGACCAGCCACACTGGGACTGAGACACGGCCCAGACTCCTACGGGAGGCAGCAGTGGGGAATTTTGGACAATGGGCGAAAGCCTGATCCAGCAATGCCGCGTGTGTGAAGAAGGCCTTCGGGTTGTAAAGCACTTTTGTCCGGAAAGAAATCCTCTGGGTTAATACCTCGGGGGGATGACGGTACCGGAAGAATAAGCACCGGCTAACTACGTGCCAGCAGCCGCGGTAATACGTAGGGTGCAAGCGTTAATCGGAATTACTGGGCGTAAAGCGTGCGCAGGCGGTTTTGTAAGACGGATGTGAAATCCCCGGGCTTAACCTGGGAACTGCATTCGTGACTGCAAGGCTAGAGTATGGCAGAGGGGGGTAGAATTCCACGTGTAGCAGTGAAATGCGTAGAGATGTGGAGGAATACCGATGGCGAAGGCAGCCCCCTGGGCCAATACTGACGCTCATGCACGAAAGCGTGGGGAGCAAACAGGATTAGATACCCTGGTAGTCCACGCCCTAAACGATGTCAACTAGTTGTTGGGGATTCATTTCCTTAGTAACGTAGCTAACGCGTGAAGTTGACCGCCTGGGGAGTACGGTCGCAAGATTAAAACTCAAAGGAATTGACGGGGACCCGCACAAGCGGTGGATGATGTGGATTAATTCGATGCAACGCGAAAAACCTTACCTACCCTTGACATGTACGGAATCCTGCTGAGAGGTGGGAGTGCTCGAAAGAGAACCGTAACACAGGTGCTGCATGGCTGTCGTCAGCTCGTGTCGTGAGATGTTGGGTTAAGTCCCGCAACGAGCGCAACCCTTGTCCTTAGTTGCTACGCAAGAGCACTCTAAGGAGACTGCCGGTGACAAACCGGAGGAAGGTGGGGATGACGTCAAGTCCTCATGGCCCTTATGGGTAGGGCTTCACACGTCATACAATGGTCGGTACAGAGGGCTGCCAAACCGCGAGGTGGAGCTAACCCCAGAAAACCGATCGTAGTCCGGATCGCAGTCTGCAACTCGACTGCGTGAAGCTGGAATCGCTAGTAATCGCGGATCAGCATGTCGCGGTGAATACGTTCCCGGGTCTTGTACACACCGCCCGTCACACCATGGGAGTGGGTTTTGCCAGAAGTAGGTAGCCTAACCGTAAGGAGGGCGCTTACCACGGCAGGATTCATGACTGGGGTGAAGTCGTAACAAGGTAGCCGTAGGGGAACCTGCGGCTGGATCACCTCCTTTCTAGAGCATGCACTGGAAGTTGAGTGTTCACGCTTATCGGTTGTTGACTGCGTAGATCTAAGTCGGGTCTGTAGCTCAGGTGGTTAGAGCACCGTCTTGATAAGGCGGGGGTCGAAGGTTCAAGTCCTTCCAGACCCACCAAGCTTAACCACCGCCTGACCAAGTCGGCTGGTAAATGAGGCTTGATAGGGGGGCATAGCTCAGCTGGGAGAGCACCTGCTTTGCAAGCAGGGGGTCGTCGGTTCGATCCCGTCTGCCTCCACCAAAACCTTAGATCACATCGATGTCAGTCAAAAGTGTTTTACGTCTGCAGTAACTCTGTAGTAAATCCACGTGAACGTTTTTGAATGACAGCAATGTCATGCAGTATTTGTTCTTTAACAATTTGGAAGAAGAAGTAGTACAACGGAAGCGCGTTAGAGATGGCGCGTGGAAATTGTACGGGTTGTGATTGTATCAACCAGTATTTAAGTGATCGAAAGATGACTTGGAATACGGCACAACGCGAAAACTCAACCTATGAAGGATGTGTCGAGAGACGCACTCGTTATAGGGTCAAGCGAATAAGTGCATGTGGTGGATGCCTTGGCGATTACAGGCGATGAAGGACGCGATAGCCTGCGAAAAGTTGTGGGGAGCTGGCAAATAAGCATTGATCCACAAATGTCCGAATGGGGAAACCCGGCCTTTTAGGTCATCCTGGACTGAATACATAGGTCCAGTGAAGCGAACGCGGCGAACTGAAACATCTAAGTAGCTGCAGGAAAAGAAATCAACCGAGATTCCCAAAGTAGTGGCGAGCGAAATGGGACCAGCCTTCAAGATTTAGCACCGGTGTTATCAAAACGGAATGGAAAGTCCGGCCATAGTGGGTGATAGCCCCGTATGAGAAAACCCTGGTGTGGAACTAAGCTTGAGAAAAGTAGGGCGGGACACGTGAAATCCTGTCTGAAGATGGGGGGACCATCCTCCAAGGCTAAATACTCGTAATCGACCGATAGTGAACCAGTACCGTGAGGGAAAGGCGAAAAGAACCCCGGGAGGGGAGTGAAATAGATCCTGAAACCGCATGCATACAAACAGTCGGAGCCTCGAAAGGGGTGACGGCGTACCTTTTGTATAATGGGTCAGCGACTTACATTCAGTGGCGAGCTTAACCGAATAGGGAAGGCGTAGCGAAAGCGAGTCCGAATAGGGCGTTCAGTCGCTGGGTGTAGACCCGAAACCAAGTGATCTATCCATGGCCAGGTTGAAGGTGCGGTAACACGTACTGGAGGACCGAACCCACTAACGTTGAAAAGTTAGGGGATGAGCTGTGGATAGGGGTGAAAGGCTAAACAAACTTGGAAATAGCTGGTTCTCTCCGAAAACTATTTAGGTAGTGCCTCGTGTATCACCTTCGGGGGTAGAGCACTGTCATGGTTGAGGGGTCCATTGCGGATTACCTCGCCATAGCAAACTCCGAATACCGAAGAGTGCAATCACGGGAGACAGACATCGGGTGCTAACGTCCGGTGTCAAGAGGGAAACAACCCAGACCGCCAGCTAAGGTCCCTAAATATTGCTAAGTGGGAAACGAAGTGGGAAGGCTAAAACAGTCAGGAGGTTGGCTTAGAAGCAGCCACCCTTTAAAGAAAGCGTAATAGCTCACTGATCGAGTCGTCCTGCGCGGAAGATGTAACGGGGCTAAGCAATATACCGAAGCTGCGGATGCGAGCTTGCTCGCATGGTAGGAGAGCGTTCTGTAAGCCTGTGAAGGTGACTTGTAAAGGTTGCTGGAGGTATCAGAAGTGCGAATGCTGACATGAGTAGCGATAAAGGGGGTGAAAGGCCCCCTCGCCGTAAGCCCAAGGTTTCCTACGCAACGTTCATCGGCGTAGGGTGAGTCGGCCCCTAAGGCGAGGCAGAGATGCGTAGCTGATGGGAAGCAGGTTAATATTCCTGCACCGTCGTATGATGCGATGGGGGGACGGATCGCGGAAGGTTGTCCGGGTGTTGGAAGTCCCGGTCCCTGCAGTGGAGAAGGCGCTTAGGCAAATCCGGGCGCGTAATTCAAGGCTGTGGGGCGAGCGAACTTGTTCGCGAAGCAATTGGAAGTGGTTCCAAGAAAAGCCTCTAAGCTTCAGTCATACGAGACCGTACCGCAAACCGACACAGGTGGGCGAGATGAGTATTCTAAGGCGCTTGAGAGAACTCGGGAGAAGGAACTCGGCAAATTGGTACCGTAACTTCGGGATAAGGTACGCCCTTGTAGCTTGACTGGCCTGCGCCAGGAGGGTGAAGGGGTTGCAATAAACTGGTGGCTGCGACTGTTTAATAAAAACACAGCACTCTGCAAACACGAAAGTGGACGTATAGGGTGTGACGCCTGCCCGGTGCCGGAAGATTAAATGATGGGGTGCAAGCTCTTGATTGAAGTCCCGGTAAACGGCGGCCGTAACTATAACGGTCCTAAGGTAGCGAAATTCCTTGTCGGGTAAGTTCCGACCTGCACGAATGGCGTAACGATGGCCACACTGTCTCCTCCCGAGACTCAGCGAAGTTGAAGTGTTTGTGATGATGCAATCTACCCGCGGCTAGACGGAAAGACCCCATGAACCTTTACTGTAGCTTTGCATTGGACTTTGAACCGGTCTGTGTAGGATAGGTGGGAGGCTTTGAAGCAGGAACGCTAGTTTCTGTGGAGCCGTCCTTGAAATACCACCCTGGCTTGTTTGAGGTTCTAACCTAGGTCCGTAATCCGGATCGGGGACAGTGCATGGTAGGCAGTTTGACTGGGGCGGTCTCCTCCCAAAGTGTAACGGAGGAGTACGAAGGTACGCTAGGTACGGTCGGAAATCGTGCTGATAGTGCAATGGCAAAAGCGTGCTTAACTGCGAGACTGACAAGTCGAGCAGGTGCGAAAGCAGGTCATAGTGATCCGGTGGTTCTGTATGGAAGGGCCATCGCTCAACGGATAAAAGGTACTCTGGGGATAACAGGCTGATACCGCCCAAGAGTTCATATCGACGGCGGTGTTTGGCACCTCGATGTCGGCTCATCTCATCCTGGGGCTGTAGCCGGTCCCAAGGGTATGGCTGTTCGCCATTTAAAGAGGTACGTGAGCTGGGTTTAAAACGTCGTGAGACAGTTTGGTCCCTATCTGCCGTGGGCGTTGGAAGTTTGAAGGGGGCTGCTCCTAGTACGAGAGGACCGGAGTGGACGAACCTCTGGTGTACCGGTTGTCACGCCAGTGGCATCGCCGGGTAGCTATGTTCGGAAGAGATAACCGCTGAAAGCATCTAAGCGGGAAACTCGCCTTAAGATGAGACTTCCCTGGGAACTCGATTCCCCTTAAGGGTCGTTCAAGACCAGGACGTTGATAGGTCAGGTGTGGAAGCGCAGTAATGCGTTAAGCTAACTGATACTAATTGCCCGTGAGGCTTGATCCTATAACCAGTGTGTTTTTCCTGGTGTGAGTATCGCTGTGCCGATACACTCGCAACCCAACATTGTTGTACTACGCTTCTTCCAAATTGGTTTTGTTGCACGCACCGTGCAGCAGAACATACAAGTTATGCCTGATGACCATAGCGAGTTGGAACCACCCCTTCCCATCCCGAACAGGACCGTGAAACGACTCCACGCCGATGATAGTGCGGATACCCGTGTGAAAGTAGGTAATCGTCAGGCTCCCCTTAAAAACCCCTTGCTACACAGTAGCAAGGGGTTTTTGCTTTGCATCCGCGATTTGTGTGGCCAGTGCCTGGAGATTCGAAGCAAAAAGCCGATCGATGTCATGGCGCATGATGCACGCGTCCGATGAACGAGCTACGCTGAGCGCGTCCCGCGGGGCGCAATGCGCAGACTCGTCGGTGAGCCGTCGGTGGTAGCCTGGCGGTGTGCGCCGGCCGTGGTCGTCGCATCTTCGGTTTTGAACCGCAAGGGTTTCGGCGTCCGAGCCCCCTGGTGATCGCTGCGTGTTGCGAAGGCCCGGTCGAGCGCGATGCGCGATCTGCTCCAATCCACTGTGCCTTGCCTTCGCTCCGTGTTGCGTCGGCGTCATGAAGTGATAATCCCGCTGGATTCGCATCTGTTTCTCGCTTAGCATTCCGCCACGGGGTTAGCGGTAGTTCGTGGAGCGAAACAGGTGGTAAATCGAGTTCGAAGCAGGCGGCCCATTGCCGCGCGCATGGCGGCGTTCTTTGCGATCGCTGCCGTTATCTCTATCGGCGTAGGCGGATGCGCCACGCCGAGTTCTAAGCCTAGCCGAACCTTATCGGACATCTCGTCGCAATACGAGAGCATTGCACCGTTGTCCGCCGCGATCAATTCAGAAGGACTCCCGCCGTATTGGGAAACCTATCTAGTGACCCGCCAGAAGCGTCTCACACGATACGAGCAAACCATGGACGGTGATGGTGTTGCGATGATTCGTGCGACTGTTGATGGATCCGCTTCGGGGCTCGCGCAGAAGCTCGATATTCCCATCTATCCGGGGGCACATCTGACTTGGCGCTGGCGCGCCGACGCCTTGCCAACGAATGCCGACATTCGCACCAAGCGGTACGACGATGCACCGGTGCGCATCGCGCTGGCGTTCGACGGAGAGCCGTCGAAACTGACGGTCCAGGATCACCTTCATCGGGAACTGGCACGCATGGTCAGCGGCCGTGAGCTGCCATATGCCACGCTTATGTATACGTGGGGTGACGACAAATTCGTTGCCGACGAGGTAGTCGCCAACCCATACACCGCGCGCATCCGCTCCATTGTCGTAGAGCGCGGCACCGCGCATCTGGGGAATTGGCAAACATACTCCCGCGATGTCGCCAAGGATTACGAGAAGGCATTTGGAGAACGCCCAGGGCGTCTCATCGGTATCGCGATCATGAGCGACGGGGATAACACCCAGACCAAATACACGGCTTGGTACGGCGACATCCAACTGCATACCGACCGCATTCCCACGACAACAGCGTCGAAGTAGGTCGCCTTCGCACGACCCAGACAAAAGGGCCGGCAGATGACTGCGGGCCCTTTGCTGGACTCCTGATCATGCGCTCGCTGAGCGCGTCTACTTATTGCGCTCGAAATACGTCTCCACGAGCTTCACCCAGTAGGTGCCACCGAGTGGGAGCAGGTCGTCGTTGAAGTCGTAGCTGGCGTTATGCAGGTTGCACGGGCCCAGGCCATGACCGCTATCGCGGTGTGTGCCGTCGCCGTTACCAATGAAGACGTAGGCCCCCGGTTTCTCCAGAAGCATGAAGGAGAAGTCCTCCGCGCCCATCGTCGGTTCGACCTTGTCGTTGACGTTCTCGTCGCCTACCAACTGGCGCATGACATCGGCGCACAGCGCGGCCATGCGCGGCTCGTTGATCGTCGGCGGGTAATTTCGAAGGAATTCGATCTCCGCCGAGCACCCCAGGCCCTTGGCCACGAATTCGGAGATTTCGCGCAGACGCGATTCGATCAAGTCCAACACTTCGATGGAAAAGGTGCGAATGGTGCCGCCCAACCATGCCACGTCGGGTACGACGTTCGTCGTGTCGCCGGCGTGAATCTGGGTGATGGATAGTACTGCGGCGTCGATCGGGCGCTTGTTGCGCGTAATGATGCTCTGCAGTGCCTGCGCGACCTGAACGGCGGCGATCACAGGATCGATGCCCGCATTCGGAATGCCCGCATGCGTGCCCTTGCCGCGAATCGTGATCTTGAACTCGTTGCTTGAGGCCATCATCGGTCCGGGCGTCACGGCGAACGTGCCGGTCGGCACGCCCGGCCAATTGTGCATGCCGAACACCGCGTCCATGGGGAATCGTTCGAACAGGCCGTCGTTGATCATCTCGCGGGCACCGCCGCCGCCTTCTTCCGCGGGTTGGAAAATCAGGTAGACGGTGCCGTCGAAGTTGCGATGTTCTTGCAGATACTGCGCGGCCGCCAGCAGCATGGCGGTGTGGCCATCATGGCCGCACGCGTGCATCTTGCCCTCGTGCTTCGAGGCATGTTCGAACGTATTGGCTTCGCGAATCGGCAGGGCATCCATATCGGCGCGCAGGCCGATGGCGCGGTCGCTGCTGCCATTCTTGATGATGCCAACGACGCCAGTCTTGCCGAGACCGCGATGAATGGGGATGCCCCACTTCGTCAGCGTATCGGCGACGACGTCCGACGTGCGCTTTTCTTCAAAACACAATTCCGGATGAGCGTGAATGTCGCGTCGGATGGTCTGGATTTCGCCGCGGGCGGCGTCGATTTCTGGAATGAGCTTCATGACGAAATTTCCTGCGGAGCGCAATGACTCATCTTACCCCTATTGGAGAGGTCTGACATCTTGGTAGGAAATGGCTTAGGACGCCACCGGATTTCTCCGGAAAACGTCTCGGGTCCCCGTGTTGCGGGGCGCTGCGGGGGTGAACGTAATACAATATCGCCAGCACGCCACCATTTCCGGGCGCAGCAAACCGGCAGAGAGGAGTAGTTTTCATGACGACCAATACCCACGTCGTTCGGGCCGCGTGTCCGCATGACTGTCCCGACACGTGTGCATTGCACGTAACCGTGGAGAACGGCGTGGCGATCAAGGTCCAGGGAGATCCGGAGCATCCGACGACCAACGGCGTCCTGTGCACGAAAGTCTCGCGCTATACCGAACGAACCTATCACCCGGATCGTCTGCTGCATCCGCTCAAGCGCGTCGGCCCGAAAGGCAGCGGACAGTTCGTGCAGGTCGGTTGGGATGAGGCGCTAGACGGGATCGCAGCGCGGTTGCGCGCCATCGCGGCGCGCGAGCCGGAGGCCATTCTTCCTTACAGCTATGCCGGCACGATGGGGTTCGTGCAGGGCGAATCCATGGCCGCACGGTTTTTCAACAAACTCGGCGCGTCCGACCTCGACCGAACGATCTGCGCCAGCGCGGGTGCCGCAGGGCTGCGGTACACATACGGGGCAGGCGTTGGCATGCATGTCGAGCACTTCGCCGACAGCAAGCTGATCCTGATCTGGGGCAGCAACCCGATCACGTCGAGCGTGCATTTCTGGGCGATTGCGCAGGAGGCCAAGCGCCGCGGCGCGAAGCTGATCGCGATTGACCCCTATCGTTCGCTCACGGCGGAGAAGTGTCATCAGCACATTGCGCTGTTGCCGGGCACCGATGCCGCTCTTGCGCTGGGGATGATGCACGTGCTGATTGCGGAGAATCTCGTCGATCACGAGTACATCTCGCGACATACCGTGGGATACGCCCAACTCAAGGATCGTGTGCGCCGTTATACGCCCGCGCGCGTGGCGGAAATTTGCGGCATCGATGAGGCGACGATCATCACGCTGGCGCGTGAATATGCGAGTGCGAAGCCTGCGGCAATCCGGCTGAACTACGGCATGCAGCGGGCCAAGGGCGGCGGTCAGGCGACGCGCGCGGTGGCTTGCCTGCCGGCATTGATCGGCGCCTGGCGTGATCCTGCCGGCGGGCTGCTGATGTCGACGTCGGGATATGCGCCGGTGGATGCGGGTGCTCAGGCTCGTCCGGATCTGCGTCCGCGTCGGGACAAGCCAGCGCGGGTGGTGAACATGAGCGCGATCGGCGATGCGCTCTGCCATCCGGGGGGCGGGACGTTCGGTCCGAAGATCGAGGCGCTCGTCGTGTACAACAGCAATCCGGTGGCCGTTGCCCCCGAATCGGGCAAGGTCGCTGCCGGTTTTGCTCGCGAGGACCTGTTCACGGTCGTGCTGGAGCATTTCCAGACCGACACGGCCGATTACGCCGACTTCGTGCTGCCCGCCACCACGCAGCTCGAGCATCTCGATATTCACAAGGCCTACGGCCATACCTATCTGCTGGCGAACAACCCGGCGATCGCACCGCTCGGTGAGGCCAAGCCCAACTCGGAGATCTTTCGTCTACTGGCCCGAAGAATGGGCTGGCAGGAGGCCTGCTTCTCGGATACGGACGATCAACTCGCGGCGCAATCGATGCGCTGGAGCGACGCGCGCATGGCGGGAAGCGATTGGGAAACGCTCAAACGGGACGGCTGGATTCGCTACGATCTGCCCGAGGCGCCATTCGCGAACGGAGGGTTTTACACGCCGTCCGGAAAATGCGAGTTCTACTCGGAACGCATGCTGGAAGAAGGCTTCGATCCTTTGCCTGATTGGGTACCGCCATACGAGTCGGTGGCGAGTAATCCGGGCCTGGCCGCGCGTTATCCACTCGCAATGATTTCGCCACCGGCACGTAACTTCCTCAATTCGAGCTTTGTGAATGTCGAGAGCCTGCGTGCTTCCGTAGGGGAGCCAACGCTGGACATCCACCCGTCGGACGCCGCGTCGCGTGGCATTGCCGATGGCGCCGGTGTGCGCATCTTCAACGACCGGGGGACGTTGCGCGCCAAGGCCAGAGTCACAGAGAAGGCGCGCGAAGGCGTTGTCGTGGGGCTGTCGATCTGGTGGAAAAAGCTGGCGCCGGATGGCAAGAACGCGAACGAAGTGACTAGCCAACAGTTGACGGATCTGGGCCGGGCACCCACGTTTTACGACTGCCTAGTGGAAGTCGTGCCGGCCTGAACCGATTTTTCATGCTGCCGCCGAAGGGGGCGCGATGCCGTCTTTGTTTGCGAAGCTCCCGGCGCGTTGTCGCCGACTCGCGCGGGAATGGTGGCGGAACGCCCGCATATCCCACATATCGGCGTTCCTGTCAGACGCGCCTGCGCGGCTTCCCGTGAATTTTCCGAGCGTGCCGACGTCCTGTTGGGAGCCGGTTGTCGTGCGGCGCCGGAAACGGGTGACCAGGGCATCGTTGACGTGCGGGTTCGCGCTTGTCCTCGCGGGATGTGGCCAGATCGGCTACTACGCACAGTCTATCAATGGTCATTTCACCGTGCTGCACGATGCGCAGCCGGTGGCCAATCTGCTCGCCGATCCGTCGATCGACCCGCGCTTGCGCGCGCGCCTTGTCGAAGCCGAGCAAATTCGCAGCTACGCCGTGACGGCGCTGGATGAGCCGGACAACGGCAGTTACCGCAGTTACGCGGATCTCAAGCGACCCTTCGTCGTGTACAACGTTTTCGCCGCGCCGGCATTGTCACTTAAGCTACGCGAGTCGTGCCTGTTGGTCGTCGGGTGCGTCGAATACCGTGGCTATTACTCGCGGGAGTCGGCGCAAGCCTATGCCGACGAGCTGCACCGCGATGGCTGGGAGACGTTCGTCGCGGGAATTCCCGCCTATTCAACGTTGGGTTACTTCGACGATCCGCTGCTGAACACCTTCATTTATCTTCCCCGCGCGGAAGTCGCGCGCATGATCTTCCACGAACTTGCACACCAGATTCTGTTCGTCCGGGGCGATACACCGTTCAACGAGTCGTTTGCCGTGACGGTGGAAACCGTGGGTGTGCGGCGATGGCTGGCATCACATCCCGATGCCGCTGTGGAGTACGAGCGCTACGACGCGCATCGACGCCAGTTCCGCAGGTTGGTCGACGGCTATCGCAAGCGCCTGGAGGCGCTGTATGGAGGCGGCGGGACAGATGCCGAGAAGGCCAGACAGAAGGACATTCTTTTCGCCGGCATGCGTGCCGACTATGACGCATTGAAGGCCGGATGGGGCGGATATAACGGCTTCGACCGATGGTTTGAGAGCGATCTGAACAACGCCAAGATCGGTGCTTTCTCCACATACAACCAGTGGGTGCCGGCGTTCATGGCCCTGTTGGCGCAGGAGCAGGACGATTTGCCGACCTTCTACAAGGCGGTGAAAGCGCTGTCGAAGCGTCCCGAAGCGGAGCGCAACACCGAACTCGCCGCATTGGATGGCACGCCAGCCGCCGCCGCCGCCCGTGCACTGCTCGATACTCCGTTGCAGGCGAAGCGATAGGAAGCCGTTTCCGTGAGCGACGGGCCACCGTGGCGGCGGCCACCATGGTGCCGAAATACGGCGGCAATGCCGGAAATGACGGCAATGCGGCTACGATGGTGCAGCGATTTCACACGCGTACGGGCCCGCACCAGACGCGAAGGGGGGACCCGAGAACGGGCAAGGATCAACCGATGACCGAC
This sequence comes from Pandoraea pnomenusa, assembly GCF_000767615.3. Classification (NCBI taxonomy): domain Bacteria; kingdom Pseudomonadati; phylum Pseudomonadota; class Betaproteobacteria; order Burkholderiales; family Burkholderiaceae; genus Pandoraea; species Pandoraea pnomenusa. The sequence goes on from NZ_CP009553.3 coordinate 642,300, forward strand.
TTCAGGTCGCCGAGCAGGCCGTAGAGTTGCTGCTGCCGATCCTCCGGCAGTCGGCCCAGACGCTGTTCGATCCAGCTTTCATGCGCTCGCGCCATATTGGAGAACGCCTTCTTGCCACGCGGCGTGAGCTTGATGAGAAAGGCGCGCCGGTCGTTCGCGACTGTCTCGCGCGTGACCCAGCCCTCTTTCTCCAGTTGGTCGGTGATGCCGGTGACATTCCCGCCGGTGACCATCATCCGCTTGCTCAGCTCCCCCATCTTCAGCCCTTCAGGATGCCGATCGAGCTGGGCGAGCAGGTCGAAGCGGGGCAGTGTGCAATCAAACTCCTGACGCAGGCGGGACCGGATATCCGTCTCGATCAGATTGGCACATGTCAGCAGCCGCAGCCAAAGCCGAAGGGCGTCGTGCTCGCGATCGTGGGCTCGCGTTTCGAGATCGAGAGAGTCGGAGTCGGCGAGGCTCATGATGGATGGCGTGAAATTTACAGTATGGAAATTTTAGGTTTGAAATAAACTCGGGGTCAAGCTGGGGGCGCTACGCAGGGGGGACGGAGGACATAAAAAAAGGGCACCCGAAGGTGCCCTTTCGTCAAAGACTAAGTGACAGAAGCTGTCAGCTTAGAACTTGTGACGGATACCAGCCGTAACGGCGAACTGGTTGGTGCTTTGCGAGAAGCCCAGGCCGTTCAACGATGCGCCGCCAGGAGCGTCGTTGTTGGCGTGTTGCCACAGACCAACCAGGTACGTGTCCGTGCGCTTCGACAGGAAGTAGTCGACGCCCAGGTTGACTTGGTGGTACTTCGGCGACACGTTCGTGCCCAGTGCGTTGAGCGTCGACCACGTGTACGTGTACGAAGCGCCCAGTTGCAGAGCCGGGGTCAGCATGTACTTGGCGTTGGCTTCGACGTTGTCGAACTTCCAGCTGCCGCCACCGATGTATTGGTAGACGCTGTGGCCGTACACCAGACCCACCGTGGCCGGGCCGAAGGCGTAGTTGCCGCCAACCGACGCGATCCATGCCTTGTCGCTTGCGCCGCCAGCCGTCATGGCCGTCGTTGCGTCACCGCTGTTGTTGATCACGCCCGTCGAGTTGCTGCTCGGCGAACCGAGGTACAAGTAGCCAGCGCCGAACGAAACCGGGCCGTTAGCGTAGCCCAGGCCGAACGAGTAAGCGCGGTTGTTGGCGAAGCCCGTGCCCGTCGAACCGTTGTTCGCCGAGTTCGAGAAGCCGTACATACCGCCAGCGCTGAAGCCGCCGTAGTTCACGGTCGTGTACTTAACAGCGTTGTTCACGCGGAACGAGTTGTTCAGGTTGTCGTTGTCGAACGGGTGAGCGCCGGCGAACGTTGCCCACTGGCTGCCCGAAGCGTACGGACCAACGAAGTCAACCACGGAGTCGTACTGACGACCGATGGTCAGCGTACCAGCCGTTGCGCTGCTCAGACCAACGTAGGCTTGACGACCGAAGATACGGCTGTTTTGACCTTGCGTGCCGTTGCCCAGGTTGAAGCCGCTTTCCAAGACGAAAATCGCCTTCAGGCCACCGCCGAGGTCTTCAGCACCCTTCAGGCCCCAACGCGAACCTTGCAGGTTGCCGTTGGCGAACTGGAAGTTCTTCGATGCGTTGCCCGTGCCGGCGATGTTGCCGCCAGTCTTGCTGACATATTGCAGGCCGGCGTCGATGATACCGTACAGGGTCACGCTGCTTTGTGCGTGAGCAGCGCCAGCGAATGCGCCGAGCACGCCCAGAGCGAGAAGCGACTTTTTCATTGAGTGATCTCCAAAGGATTGTGAGATTTGTTTAACAAGGTCACTAGTGATAACGTCCTTGCTAATCAACTTCGCGAGAAGTTGGACGTAATGTAACAAATTCAATGTGGGCGGCAAAGGAAAAGGCCGGTTTTGCGCGGGTTTGCGGGCACCTTTGTTTCGTTTACGCAACATCCCGGAAACCGGCTTCTGGCGGGGCTTCCGTGCGTTTGCGCCCGCGCAAGGCGCGCCGGGCAAAGGGGCGTATCATCGGCGGCGGACGCGAAATAATCGTCCAGCGTTCCACATTGTGAAAGATTGAAGTGAGTTGAATGTACGATGTTCTCCGACAGCCTGATCTCCGAACTTGACCGCGGCCTGCGAGCGATCGCCGGCGTCACCCGGGCCTCACGCCCGACGCCCGTTGCGACGACGCCTTCTTCCCCTCAGGATGTATCGATCGGCGATGATGCCCTGACCCCGCAAGAGCGACGCCACGTGGCCGGGCTCATGCGCGTGAATCACGTGGGTGAGGTCTGCGCGCAGGCGCTCTATCAGGCACAGAAGCTGGCGACGAAGCGTTCTGAGTTGCGGGCGGCCTTCGAGCACGCGGGCAAGGAGGAAGAAGACCACCTCGCGTGGACGGCGCATCGCCTGGCGGAGCTGGGCTCGCGCCCGAGCTTGCTCAATCCCCTTTGGTACGCCGGGGCGTTCGCGATTGGTTTTGTGGCCGGCAAGTGCGGCGACAAGGTCAGCCTGGGCTTCATGTCGGAGACCGAGCGCCAGGTCGAGCATCATCTGGATGGTCACCTCAACGATCTGCCACCGCATGATCTGCGCTCGCGCGCGATCGTCGATCAGATGCGGCGCGACGAGATCGAGCACGGTCAGGCAGCGCGCGATGCCGGCGGTGTGACGTTGCCGGTGCCGGTGCAGCGGGTCATGCGCGCCGCGGCCAAAGTCATGACGACGACCGCCTACTATATATAGAGGGATGCGCGGGGCGATGACAGTTCGCCCGCCCGACCCACAACGGCAACAGGAAGACGAAGCAGCAGAACAACCCCATCGCGCGACGGCAATACCTCCCCGACTGACCCCCACCTCCCGTGTCGATTTTCCCTTTGCCCCACGGCCGCCGACCGGTATCGACCGGGTTCCGGCACGGCGTGAGCGCGCACTACCCGGTATCGATAGTGCTGGCGGGCCTCCCGCGAGGCGATGCACAAAGTTTGAGGTTCCACTTTCACTATCGCAGTTATGTCTTTAATTTTCCTGACAAAATTCCGTTTTCTGGCTTTAGGAAAGTGCGCTAAGTCATTGTTCTGTCTGACAAATTCCCCTGGAAAAACAGGTGAAACGCTTGACCGCCCAAACACTCTCCTCTAAAGTGGGAAATAGTGTGAGAAAGTGTATTTTTGTGTGGTGTAAGGCACGAAATCTTTCTCTTTCGGCATGACGGGCAGGCGGACGAAACCTCACGGGAGCGCACGTGTTTCAGGGAGCCTCGGCACTTTCACTGGATGCGAAGGGACGGATGTCGATTCCGGCCCGGCATCGTGACGTGCTTCAGGGCGACGCTGAAGGCAAGGTGACGATCACGAAGCACCCCGACGGTTGTCTTTTGCTGTTCCCGCGACCCGAATGGGAAATCTTCCGCGGCAAGATCGCCGCACTGCCGATGGACGCGCACTGGTGGCGGCGCATTTTCCTGGGCAACGCAGCCGACGTCGAGATGGATTCGGCGGGGCGCGTCCTGGTGGCGCCGGAATTGCGCGCGGCTGCGGGCATGGACAAGGAAGTCATGCTGCTGGGCATGGGCAGTCACTTTGAACTCTGGGATGCCGCGACATACGCCGCCAAGGAACAGGCGGCGATGGCGCAGGGCATGCCGGAAGCACTGAAGAACTTCACTTTTTGACAGATCAGGTGGTCCGACGAGCATGGCGCACGCGGTGGAAACGGTAATGCAGCACCGCACGGTCCTGCTGGAGGAGGCCGTGGATGCCTTGCTGTGGCGCGACGACGGCGTTTACGTCGACGGCACGTTCGGCCGCGGCGGGCACAGTCGCAGGGTTCTGGAGCGGCTGGGCGCAAAGGGGAGATTGATCGCGTTCGACAAGGATCCCCAAGCGATCGCGGAGGCGGCGAAGATTGCCGATCCGCGATTTTCGATTGAGCACGAGAGCTTCGCGACGTTGCGCGAAGCGCTGGCCCGACGCGGTATCGACAAGGTGTCGGGCGTTTTGCTGGACCTGGGCGTTTCGTCGCCGCAGATCGACGACCCTGCGCGCGGATTCAGTTTTCGTTACGACGGTCCGCTCGACATGCGCATGGATCCCACGCGCGGCGAGTCGGCGGCGGATTGGCTGGCCCGGGCAACGCTGGAAGAAATGACGGAGGTCATCAAGGACTATGGGGAAGAACGGTTTGCTTTTCAGATTGCAAAGGCGCTTGTTGCTCGCCGGGCAAACGCCGATCGCCTCGGTCCACTCGTCAGTACACGCGAGCTTGCCGAGATCGTGGCGGGTGCCGTCAAGACCCGTGAGAAGGGCAAGGACCCGGCAACACGTACCTTTCAGGCTCTACGGATTCACGTCAATCAAGAGCTTGCGGACCTGCAGATAGCCCTCGATGTGGCGGCCGATGTCCTCGAAACGGGAGGCAGACTCGTGGCGATCAGCTTTCATTCGCTGGAAGACCGTATCGTGAAGCGCTTCATGCAAGCGCGCGCGAGCGCGCCGGCGGTCGACCGCCGCGTGCCGTTGCGCGCCCACGAAATTCCCGAGCCGCCGTTCAAGGCCAGCCGCAAGATCAAGCCGTCCGCCGCCGAGGTGGAGGCCAACCCGCGTGCGCGCTCGGCGATCATGCGGGTCATGGAGCGGGTGTCGACATGAGCCGGCTCAACGTCCTCCTGCTTGTGCTGCTCATCGGTTGCGCACTGTCGTTGATCAACGCGCAATATCGTGCGCGCGGTACGTTCGTCGAACTCAACCGCGAGCAGGCGCTCGAGCATCAACTCCTGCAGGACTGGGATCGCCTCCAGTACGAGCAGAGCGCGCAAAGCAAAAGCGCGCGCATCGAAAGCGTGGCGCGCACCGACCTGAAGATGCAGGCCGTCTCGCCGGGCCGCACGCAATATCTGTCCGCGCCCGCCGGCAGCGCCGGCGCCATGGTGGATGTGCCGGTGCCGAGCGCGAGCGCCGCGTCCGCCCCTGCGAGCGGAGGCAAGCGATGATTCGCCGCAAGGACGCCAAGGCCAAGACAAAGGATGTGCAGTTCTCTGCCAGCCCGGTCCTGTCCGTGCGTCTGCCGATGTGGCGCTCCAAGATGCTCGTGTTTGTGATCTTCGGCGCATTCGCGTCGCTGGTCGCGCGCGCGTTCTGGATCCAGGGGCCGGGCAACGCCTTCTATCAGCGTCAGGGCGAGAGTCGTTACGAACGCACACTGGAGATGTCCGCCACGCGCGGCAAAGTGTTCGACCGTAACGGACAGGTGCTTGCCACGAGTCTGCCCGTGAAAGCCATCTGGGCCATTCCCGAAGACGTGCCCGACGACATTTCGGCGCAGCAGGTGCGCCAGCTCGCCAGGTTGCTCGAGATGAGCGAGTCGGATCTGCGCCGCAAGTTCAACCAGGAAAAGAGCTTCGTCTACGTGAAGCGCCAGGTGCTGCCCGACGTGGCCAAGCAGGTGGCCGATCTGGACATCCCGGGCGTTTACCAGCGCAAGGAGTACAAGCGCTTCTATCCGGAAGGCGAGATCGCCGCGCACGTCGTCGGCTTTACCAATGTGGAAGACATCGGCCAGGAAGGCGTCGAGCTGTCGATGCAGAAGGCGCTGGCGGCCACGCCGGGCAGCCGGCGCGTGATCAAGGACCGGCTGGGGCGTGTGGTCGAGGATCTCGACATTCTGGCCCAGCCGCGCGACGGTCACGACATCACGCTGTCGATCGACAGCAAGATTCAGTTCCTCGCCTATAGCGAACTCAAGGATGCCATCGAGCGCACCGGCGCCAAGGCCGGCAGCGCCGTGGTGCTCGACGTGCGCACGGGCGAAGTGCTCGCGCTCGCGAACCTGCCCACGTACAACCCGAACAACCGCACGAACCTGACCGGTGCGCAGCTGCGCAACCGCGTGATCACCGACACGTTCGAGCCCGGCTCGATCATGAAGCCGATCACCATCGCCGCGGCCATCGAGAACGGCCACGTGAAGCCCACGTCGACGGTCATGACCACGGGCCGCGCCAACTTCTTCGGCGCAAACATCACCGATACGCACGACTACGGGCTGCTGACCGTGGCCGGCGTGATCCAGAAGTCGAGCAACATCGGTACCGCGAAGATCGCATTGCAGATGAAGCCACAGGAAATGTGGGACATGTTTACCAGCGTCGGCCTCGGACAGGCGCCGAAGATCGGTTTTCCCGGCGCCGTGGCGGGGCGTTTGCGTCCGGCCAAGAGCTGGCGCCCGATCGAGCAGGCGACGATGGGCTACGGCTACGGCCTTTCCGCCTCGTTGATTCAACTCGCCCGTGCATACACGGTGTTTGCCCACGACGGCGAGCTGCTGCCGATCTCCATCTACAAGACGGATGGCAGCGTGGTGAAGGGCACGCCGGTGATCTCGCCGAACACGGCCCGCGAAGTGCGCAAGATGCTTGAAATGGTGACGTCGCCCGGCGGCACCGCCACGCGTGCCCAGGTCGTGGGTTATCGCGTGGGCGGCAAGACCGGGACGGCCTACAAGCAGTCGGGCCGGGGGTACGACAAGAGCAAGTATCGCGCATCGTTCGTCGGCATGGCGCCGATGTCCGAGCCGCGCATCATCGTGGCGGTCACGCTCGACGAGCCGGGACGCGGTTCGCACTACGGTGGCGTGGCGGCCGGACCGGCGTTCGCCGCGATCGTGGGCGGCACGCTGCGGGCACTGAACGTCGTGCCGGATTCGCCCGTGACGAAGCTCGTCGTGAGCGACAAGGTGGAGGAGAGCGAGCCATGGGCACCGTGACTTCGACGCCCAAGCCCCCCGTCACGCTCGGCATGATCGCCGACGCCGCGCAGCGCGCCGCGCTCGCGCAGGCCTGGGACTGGCTGCGCCGCACGGTGCCGGCCGGGGCGAACCTGCACGCGGACAGCCGCCGCGTGATGCCGGGCGACGTATTCGTCGCGTACGCCGTCAAGGGCGCCGACAGCCGTGGGTTCATTGCCGACGCGGTCGAGCGCGGCGCTGCCGCGGTCGTCTGGCAAAGCGACGACTTCACATGGCCGGCGTCGCTTGCGAGTCTCGGGAATGTGCCCCAGTTCGGCGTGCCTCGCCTCGACTGGCTGGCCGGTCCGCTGGCGGCGCTGTGGTACGGCGAGCCGAGCGTCGGCATGTCGATGCTCGGTGTGACCGGCACGAACGGCAAGACGTCGTGCAGCCAATGGCTCGCGCAACTGCTGTCCAAGGCAGGCACGCGCAGCGCCGTGATCGGCACGCTCGGCAGCGGCTTTCCGGGCCATCTGACGGTGACCGGTTTCACCACGCCCGACGCCGTGCAACTGCAGCGCAGCCTGGCCGACCTGCGCGCGCAAGGCGCCGCCGCACTCGCCATGGAAGTGTCGTCGCACGGCCTGTATCAGGGGCGCGTCAACGGCGTGGCGTTCGACATTGCCGTATTTACCAATCTGACGCAGGACCACCTCGATTACCACGGCACGATGGCCGAGTACGAGGCAGCCAAGACGCGCCTGTTCGACTGGCCGGGCCTGAAGGCCGCCGTCGTCAATCGCGACGACGCCATGGGCCAGCGCCTGCTCGCGCGCCTGGCCGGGAAGACGCCGGTCATCGAATACGGCATTCACGGCGACGCCACGTCGGCACACGGCAACCGCGTGCTGCGCGCCGAGGATATTCGGGCGACGACGTCCGGTACACGCTTCACGCTGCACGTCGACGACCGGAGTCAGCAGATCACGGTGCCGCTGATCGGCGAGTTCAACGTGAGCAATGCGCTCGCCGTGCTTGGCGCGGCGCTTGCCGGCGGCGTATCGCAGGACGCCGCGATCGCCGGGCTCGCCGCGCTCGCGCCGGTGTCCGGGCGCATGGAGCAGATCGGGCAGCCGGGGCAACCGCTGGTCGTCGTCGACTATGCGCACACGCCCGACGCGCTCGACAAGACGCTCGACGCCCTGCGTCCGGTGGCGACGGCGCGCGGCGGCAAGCTGGTTTGCGTGTTCGGCTGCGGCGGCGACCGCGATGCGGGCAAGCGTCCGCAGATGGGCGCGGTGGCCGAGCGTCTGGCCGACGCGGTGGTGCTCACGAGCGACAACCCGCGGACCGAAGTACCGGCCGAGATCATGGCGCAGATCGCCGCCGGTCTCGCGAACCCCGACGCCGTGCGTCGGATCGAAGACCGCGCCAGCGCGATCCTGCAGGCTGTTCGCGGCGCGCAGGCGGCCGACGTGGTGCTCATCGCCGGCAAGGGCCACGAAAGTACACAGGAAATCATGGGCAAGAAGCGGCCGTTCTCCGATCAGGAGCATGCGCGACTGGCACTCGCCGCGCGCGCGACGACTGTGCGCGGGGGAGGTGAATGATGCATTGGACGCTGAACGACGCCCGGCAGGCGGTGACCGGTTCGCGCGTGACGGGGGCGCAGACGACCGCCTTCGCGCGCGTTGTGACCGACAGTCGATCGGTACAGCCGGGCGACTTGTTCGTCGCGATCAAGGGTGAGCGCTTCGACGCACACGACTTCCTGGCCGACGTGGCGCGCGCCGGCGCGGCCGCCGTGGTTGCCTCGCGCGTGCCCGACGGTTTCGAGACGCCGGCCCTGATCGTGCCGGACACGCGCATCGCGTTGGGCGAGCTGGCCGCCGCATGGCGCCGCCGCTTCGCGATTCCGGTGGTCGCCGTGACGGGCAGCAACGGCAAGACGACGGTCAAGGAAATGATTTCGGCGATCTTCGCCGAGGCGGTCGGCGCCGAGTCGCGTCTGGCCACCGCAGGCAACTTCAACAACGACATCGGGCTGCCGCTCACGTTGTTCCGCCTGAAGGACGGCGACCGACTGGCCGTGCTCGAGCTTGGGATGAACCACCCGGGCGAGACGGCCTACCTGGCAAGGATTGCGCAACCCACGGTGGCGGTAATCAACAACGCCCAGCGGGAGCATCAGGAGTTCATGGTGAGCGTCGCGGCCGTCGCGCAGGAGCATTCGGCGGTGCTCGCGGCCCTGGCCGACGACGGTGTGGCCGTGTTTCCCGCCGAGAGCGAGTTTGCGTCGATGTGGCGCGAGATCGCGGGCAAGCGCCGCGTGCTCGACTTCGCGCTCGACGCCCGAGCCGCCGTCTCGGGGCGCTACGACGTGGCCACCCGCGTGCTGCGCGTGACGTCGCCCGCGGGCGAGTTCTCGCTCACGTTGCCGCTGCTCGGCGAGCACAACGCGCGCAATGCCCTGGCGGCGATTGCCTGCGCGTTGGGCGCGCATGTGGACATTGGCTCGATCGTGCGGGCACTCGAAGGCTTCTCGGCCGTCAAAGGGCGGCTGCAGGTGTCGACGCTCTCGAAGGGGCCGCTCGCCGGTGTCACGCTGATCGACGACACCTATAATGCGAACCCCGATTCGGTCCTCGCCGCCATCGACGTGCTTGCTTCGACGCCTGCGCCGCGTGTGCTGGTGTTGGGCGACATGGGCGAGGTGGGCGACAACGGTCCGGCGTTTCATCGCGAAGTAGGCGAATACGCGGCGCGGCGCGGCATCGATCGATTGCTGGCGATGGGCGAATTGGCGCAGGCCAGCGTGGTGGCGTTCGGCGACGGTGGCCAACATTTTTCGAACGTGGACGATGTGACTCCCCTCGTGGCGGAACTCAACGCCACGCTGAGTGCGCCGGCCACGGTGCTGGTGAAAGGAAGCCGCTTCATGCGGATGGAGCGCGTGCTGGAGCAGTTGCGCGCTACGAGTGAAAGCGGGGGCGGCAACGCCCCGGCCAAGTGATAAAGGATTGATGGAATGTTGCTGACGTTGGCGCAATGGCTGCAAGCGGATGCGAGCTATTTGCGCGTGTTCAACTACCTGACGTTTCGGGCCGTGATGGCAAGCCTCACGGCGCTGGTGATCGGGCTCTCGTTCGGGCCGATGGTCATTCGCAAGCTGACCGAAATGAAGGTGGGCCAGGCCGTGCGCACCGACGGCCCGCAGACCCATCTGGTGAAGTCGGGTACGCCCACGATGGGCGGCGTGCTGATCCTGATCGGCATTACCGTCGCCACGCTGCTCTGGGCGGATCTGAGCAACCGTTTCATCTGGATCGTGCTGACCGTGACGTTGGGCTTCGGCATCATCGGCTGGATCGACGACTACCGGAAGGTGGTCTACAAGGACCCGCGCGGCATGTCGTCGCGCGAAAAGTATTTCTGGCAATCGCTGATCGGTCTGTTCGCCGCCATTTACCTGGCATTTTCGGTGTCGGAGACGAGCAACCTGAAAGTGTTCGAGCTGTTCATCAGCTGGGTGCGCAACGGCTTTCCGCTCGATCTGCCGCCGAAGGCCGACTTCATCGTGCCGTTCTTCAAGACGATGAGCTATCCGCTGGGCGTGTTCGGGTTCATTGCGCTCACGTACTTTGTCATCGTCGGCTCGTCCAACGCCGTTAACCTCACCGACGGTCTCGACGGCCTGGTCATCATGCCGGTGGTGCTGGTCGGCGCGGCGCTGGGCGTGTTCGCGTACGTGATGGGTAACGTGGTGTATTCGAAGTACCTGCTGTTCCCACATATCGCCGGCGCGGGCGAGTTGCTCGTGTTCTGCTCGGCCATGTCGGGGGCGGGTCTCGCCTTCCTTTGGTTCAATACCCATCCCGCCCAGGTGTTCATGGGAGACGTGGGCGCGCTGGCGCTCGGCGGCGCACTCGGCACCGTGGCGGTGATCGTGCGCCAGGAAGTCGTGCTCTTCGTGATGGGCGGCGTGTTCGTGGCCGAGACGCTCTCCGTGATGTTGCAGGTGACCTGGTTCAAGTACACCAAGCGCCGGTTCGGCGAAGGGCGACGCATCTTCAAGATGGCGCCGCTGCATCACCACTTCGAACTGTCGGGATGGAAGGAAACGCAGGTGGTGGTCCGGTTCTGGATCATCACGCTGATGCTGGTGCTGATCGGTCTGTCGACGCTCAAGCTGCGCTGACCGGGCGGCGCACGACCGCGCGTTGTGCGGTGGCAGGACTAAAGGTGGGGCCGCTCGCGCCGATAGCGAAATATCGGCGTCTGGCAAGCGATGCATTCGTAGGTTGTTTGAATCGATAAGGAAAAGAGCGACGTGTTCGGCGAGAAGTTTGGTGAATCCTGGCAACCGCGTGTCCTGATCCTGGGTCTGGGAGAGTCCGGCCTGGCGATGGCGCGTTGGTGCGCGCGTTACGGCTGCCGCGTGCGTGCAGCCGATACGCGCTATGCGTCGTCGGAGACACCGTCGAACGTTGCGACCCTGCGCGCCGACGCGCCGCAGGCCGAATTCGTGGGCGGCAAGTTTGCCGACCAGATCGATGCGTTGCTCGACGACATCGAGCTGATCGGCATCAGCCCGGGGCTCTCGCCGCTCGCGCCCGACGTGGCCGGGCTGCTGGCCGAAGCCGCGCAGCGCGGCATTCCGGTCTGGGGCGAGATCGAATTCTTCGCGCAGGCGCTGCGTCACATGCAGGCCACGAGCGGCTATGCGCCGAAGGTGCTCGCCATCACGGGCACCAATGGCAAGACGACCACCACCAGCCTGACGGGACTGCTGTGCCGCCGCGCCGGCAAGCGCACGGCGGTGGCGGGCAACATCAGTCCGACGGCGCTCGACCGACTGAGCGAATGCATCGCCGAGGCGACGCTGCCCGACGTGTGGGTGCTGGAACTCTCGAGCTTCCAGCTCGAGACCGTGTACTCCCTCGCGCCCGATGCGGCGGCGATCCTCAACATTACGCAGGACCACCTGGACTGGCACGGCGACATGGACGCCTACGCCAGTGCCAAGGCGCGGATCTTCGGGCCGCAGACCGTGCGCGTGCTCAACCGCGACGACGCCCGCGTGATCGCGTTCGCGTCGCCCGAGGCCAGTGTCGTGACCTTCGGCACGGGCAAGCCCGACGCCGTGGGCGACTTCGGGCTGGAGATGGAAGGCGGCATGTGGTGGCTGGTCGAAGGGTATACGCGCGACGACGCGCCGCCCGCGCCGAAGCGCCGCAAGGCCGGCGCCGTCGAGGCGAGCGTCGAAGTGTTCGGCAAGCGCCTGATGCCCGCCGACGCGCTGCGCATTCGAGGACAGCACAATGCCGCCAACGCGCTGGCGGCGCTCGCACTCGCTCGCGCGATCGATCTCCCCATGGCCAAGCTGTTGCACGGCCTGCGCGAATATCCGGGCGAGCCGCATCGCGTGCAATTGATCGCGAGCATCAACGAAGTCGAGTACTACGACGACAGCAAGGGCACCAATGTGGGCGCCACGGTCGCCGCGATCTCCGGACTGCAGAAGACGCTCGTGCTGATCGCCGGCGGCGACGGCAAGGGCCAGGACTTCTCGCCGCTCGCCAATCCGGTGGCGCATCACGCACGCGCCGTGCTGCTCATCGGTCGCGACGCCGGGATTCTGCGAGAGGCGCTGACCGACACCGGCGTCGAACTCATCGATGCGCCGACGCTCGAGGACGCCACGCGCCAGGCCGCGAAGCTGGCCCAGCCCGGTGACGCCGTGCTGCTCTCGCCGGCGTGCGCGAGCCTCGACATGTTCCGCAACTATGAACATCGCGCACAGGTGTTTCGCGATACCGTGGTTGAACTGGCCGCCGACGCGGGGGTGATGCTATGAACCGTATCAAGTCGTTCTTCAGCAAGAAGCGTCAGGCGGGGTTCGCGGGGGCCGGCACGGCGAGCGCGCCCGGTGCCGCGACGCAGGCCGCCAGTCGTACGCTCGGCAGCATCAAGCCCACCCGCTCGCGCATGCTCGAATACGATCACGCGCTCGTGTGGGTGGTGATCTCGCTGCTGTCGCTGGGCCTAGTGATGGTGTACTCGGCGTCGGTCGCGTTGCCCGACTCGCCGAAATACAGCGGCTACTCGACGTACCACTTCCTCGCGCGCCACATCATCTCGCTGACGATGGGACTGATCGCGGCCATGATCACGCTCCGGATTCCGGTCAAGACGCTCGACAAGCTCGCGCCCAAGCTGTTCCTGCTGGCGCTGGTGTTGCTGGTGATCGTGCTGATCCCGCACGTGGGCAAGGGCGTGAACGGCTCGAAGCGCTGGATTCCGTTCGGCGTGCTCAACCTGCAGCCGTCGGAAATCATGAAGCTCGCCGTCACGCTGTACGCCGCGAACTACACGGTGCGCAAGCAGGAGTTCATGCAGAGCTTCGGCAAGGGCTTCTTGCCGATGGGCATTGCCGTCGTGTTCGTCGGCATGCTGCTGCTGCTCGAGCCGGACATGGGGGCATTCATGGTGGTCGCCGCCATCGCCATGGGCATTCTGTTTCTCGGCGGCGTGAACGGACGCCTGTTCGGCGGCCTGGCGCTCACTGCCGTGGGCACGTTCGCCATGCTGATCTGGCTCTCGCCGTGGCGCCGCGAGCGGATTTTCGCGTACCTCGACCCATGGCGCGAAGACTACGCGCTCGGCAAGGCCTATCAGCTCACGCACTCGCTCATCGCGTTCGGGCGCGGTGAGTGGACCGGTGTCGGGCTCGGCGGCAGCATCGAGAAGTTGCACTACCTGCCCGAAGCGCACACCGACTTCATCCTCGCCGTGATCGGCGAGGAATTCGGCTTTGTCGGCGTGGTCGTCGTCATCCTGATGTTCTATTGGCTGGTGCGCCGTGCCTTCGAGATCGGACGTCAGGCGCTGGCGCTCGAGCGCACGTTCGCGGGGCTGCTCGCCAAGGGCGTGGGTGTCTGGCTGGCCGCGCAAACCTTCATCAACATGGGCGTGAACCTGGGTCTGTTGCCGACCAAGGGGCTTACGCTGCCGCTGGTGAGCTACGGCGGCTCGGGCATTCTGCTCAACTGCGTGGCCGTGGCGATCCTGCTGCGGGTGGATTACGAAAACCGAGTGCTGATGCGGGGAGGCAAAGTATGACCGAGCGCGCTACCGCGATGCCGGCACCGCAGACGAAGACACGCACGCTGCTGGTCATGGCCGGCGGCACGGGCGGTCACGTCTTCCCGGGGCTCGCGGTCGCCAACTTCCTGCGCGTGCAGGGGTGGCGCGTGGTGTGGCTCGGCAATCCGTCGGGCATGGAAGCGACGCTCGTGCCGAAATACGACATCCCGATGGAATTCGTGAAATTCGGCGGGCTGCGCGGCAAGGGCCTGATGACCAAGCTGCTGCTGCCGCTCAACCTGCTGCGCGCGTTCTGGCAGAGCCTCCGTGCCGTGCGCCGCGTGAAACCGTCCGTCGTGTTGGGCATGGGCGGCTACATCACCTTCCCTGCGGGCATGATGGCGTCGCTGCTCGGCCGTCCGCTGGTGCTGCACGAACAGAATTCGGTGGCCGGTCTGGCGAACAAGGTGCTCGCGCGCGTGGCCGACAAGGTGCTGCTCGCGTTCCCGGACACCATCGCCGGCGGCGAATGGGTCGGCAATCCGATCCGGGCCGATTTCGACGAGATGGCGTCGCCGGCCGAGCGCTACAACGCGCGCACCGGGCCGCTACGCATTCTCGTGGTCGGCGGCAGCCTCGGGGCCACCGTGCTCAACGAGATCGTGCCCAAGGCGCTGGCGAAGCTGCCGCGCGAAGATCGCCCGCAAGTCACGCATCAGGCGGGCGTCAAACATATTCAGACCCTGCAGGCGAATTACGCCGCGGCGGGGGTGACGGTCGAGGCCGTGCCGTTCATCGACGACATGGTCGCGGCTTACGCGGCGGCGGATCTGGTGATCTGCCGCGCAGGTGCGATGACGGTGGCCGAAGTGGCCGCGGCCGGGGTGGCGGCGCTGTTCGTGCCGTTCCCGCACGCGGTCGACGACCACCAGACAACGAATGCGCGTTTCCTCGCCGACAAGGGCGCGGCAACGCTGATCGACCAGCGCGAGCTGTCGGTCGAGACCCTGGCCGAGTGGCTGCGCCGTCAGACGCGCGCGTCGCTGCTCGCGATGGGAGAGAAAGCCAGGGCGCTCGCCAAGCCGGACGCCACCGAACAAGTGGCGCGCGTGTGCGCGGCTCTGGCCAAGGATTGAAATGAAACACATCGTCAAACACATTCACTTCGTCGGCATTGGCGGCTCGGGCATGAGCGGCATTGCCGAGGTACTGCTCAACCTGGGTTACCAGGTGAGCGGCTCCGATCTCGGCGACAACGCGGTAACACAGCGTCTCGCGAGCCTCGGTGCGCGCATCGCCCGCGGCCATGCGGCCGAACATATCGAAGGCGCCGACGCCATCGTCGTGTCCACGGCCATCACGGCCGACAATCCGGAAGTGCTCGCCGGTCGCGCGCGCCAGATTCCCATCGTGCCGCGCGCGCTGATGCTCGCGGAACTCATGCGCCTGAAGCAGGGCGTGGCCATCGCCGGCACGCACGGCAAGACCACTACCACGAGCCTCGTGGCGAGCGTGCTCGCGCAGGGCGGGCTGGATCCGACCTTCGTGATCGGAGGGCGTCTGAACAGCGCCGGGGCCAACGCCAAGCTCGGCACGGGCGACTTCATCGTGGTCGAGGCCGACGAGTCGGACGCGTCGTTCCTCAACCTGAATCCGGTCATCGAAGTCATCACGAACATCGATGCCGACCACATGGACACCTACGGGCACGACTTCGCCCGTCTGAAGCAGTCGTTCGTGGCCTTCACGCAGCGCCTGCCGTTTTACGGCATTGCCGTGCTGTGCGTGGACGACCCGAACGTGCGCGAGATCCTGCCGTTCGTCTCGAAGCCGATCGTGCGCTACGGCCTGTCGGACGACGCCCAGGTGCGCGCCATCGACGTGCGCGCCGACGCCGGTCAGATGCGCTTTACCGTGTTGCGCCAGTTCGGCGCGGGCGCCGCGCCGCTGGACATCACCCTCAATCTGCCGGGCGAGCACAACGTGCGAAACGCGCTCGCGGCCATTGCGATCGCCACCGAACTCGAGGTTCCGGATGCCGCGATTCAACAGGCATTGGCCGAGTTCAACGGCGTGGGACGCCGCTTCCAGCGCTACGGCGAGATTGCGCTGCCGAAGGCCAGCGGCGGCGGCACGTTCACGCTCATCGACGATTACGGGCATCACCCGGTGGAGATGGCCGCCGCGCTCGCGGCCGCGCGCGGCGCGTTCCCCGGGCGTCGCATCGTGCTGGCGTTTCAGCCGCATCGCTACACACGCACGCGCGATTGCTTCGAGGACTTCGTGAAGGTGCTCTCGGACGCGGACGCCGTGGTGCTCGGCGAAGTGTATTCGGCCGGCGAGGCGCCCATCGTGGCGGCCGACGGCCGTTCGCTCTCCCGCGCGGTGCGCGTGGCGGGCAAGGTGGAACCGGTTTTCGTGGAAGACGTCGCGCAGTTGCCCGACGCCATTCTGCAAGTCGCCCGGGCGGGCGATGTTGTCATCACCATGGGTGCCGGCTCCATCGGCGCGGTGCCCGGCAAGTTGCAAGTTCAGCAAGGAGTCTGACGTGAGTGCATTCGATCCGAAACGTTTCGGCAAGGTTGGCGTCCTGATGGGCGGGCGCTCTGCCGAGCGTCAGATCTCGCTGATTTCGGGCAAAGGCGTACTCGAGGCGCTGCGCAGCAAGGGCGTGGACGCCCACGGTTTCGATACCGGCATGAACGATCTGGCGGCGCTGGCCGCGCAGAAGTTCGACCGCGTGTTCATTGCGCTGCATGGGCGCTACGGCGAGGACGGCACACTGCAGGGTGCGCTCGAGCATCTCGGCATTCCCTACACCGGCAGTGGCGTGCTTGCCTCGGCGCTGGCGATGGACAAGGAAATGACCAAGCGCGTGTGGATCAACGAAGGCCTGCCCACGCCGCGCTTCAAGATGCTCGACGCCGACAGCGACTTCGACGCCGTGGCGCGCGATCTCGGCCTGCCGCTGATCGTCAAGCCGTCGCGCGAAGGCTCGACCATCGGCCTCACGAAGGTCACGGAAGCGTCGCAGCTCAAGGCGGCCTACGAGAAGGCTGCCGCGCTCGATCCCGACGTGCTCGCCGAGGAGTTCATCGATGGCGACGAGCTGACCGTGCCGGTGTTGGGCGTGGGCACGAAGGGCGCGGCCGCCGCGCGCGCGCTGCCGGTGATCCGCATCGTGGCGCCGGACGCGAACTACGACTATCAGAACAAGTACTTCAAGGACGACACGCGCTACGAGTGCCCGCCGCCGTTGTCGGTGTCGTTGCAGGAGGAAGTGCAGCGCCTCGTGTTGCGCGCCTACCTGGTGCTGGGATGCCGGGGCTGGGCGCGAGCCGACGTGATGCTGCGCAAGCGCGACAACAAGCCGTACCTGCTGGAAATCAATACGTCGCCGGGCATGACCGGTCACTCGCTGGTGCCGATCTCGGCACGTGCGGCGGGCCTGTCGTATGAAGACCTGGTCGTTGAAATCCTGGCAACCGCGACGCTCGATCTGCATCCGAACGCGCAGTGGAAGCCAGAGTGAACCGAGTCGAACATTGAACGCGTTGAACAACGCCCTGATACGGAAAGCAAATCGCCATGTGGCACAACGTACGCCTGCTCAACGCCATCGCGAGTGCGCTCGTCGCACTCGTCGTGCTGGCGGCGCTCGCGGCGGGCGGCCACTGGTTGATCCAGCGGCCGGTCTTCACGCTCAAGGCGATTCAGATCGATGGGGATGTCTCCCACATCAACGGGCCGACGTTGCGGGCGAATGCCGTCTCGCGGCTCAAGGGCAACTTCTTCACCATCGATCTGGACGCCACGCGCGCGGCGTTCGAAGCGGTGCCCTGGGTGCGTCATGCGAGCGTGCGGCGCGTCTGGCCGAACCAGCTCGCGGTGACGATCGAGGAATACAAGCCGCTGGCCACGTGGAACGACGGACGGCTGGTGAGCGTGGACGGCGAGCTCTTCGCGGCCAACCTGGCGGAAGCCGAGGACGAGGGCAAGCTGCCCGAGTTCGCCGGACCGCCGGGCAGCGAGAAAGACGTTACGGCGCGGTACTACGACTTCGTGAAGTGGTTCGCGCCGTTGAACATGAAACCCGAAGCGGTCACGCTGTCGAATCGTTACGCATGGAGCGTGCGACTCGCAGGTGGCGTGCAACTGGCGCTGGGTCGGGAACGTACCCCCGAAACTCTCGCCACGCGCAGCCGGCGCTTCGTACAGGCGTATCCGCAGGTAGCGGCGCGCTGGGGAAACCAGATCGAGTATGCCGATCTGCGCTACCCGAACGGTTTTGCAGTACGTGCCGCGGGCATGCGTTTCTTGAGCGAGGAACAGGCCAAGAAGCTAGCCACGGCGCCGGTGCAAAAGCGGGATTCGCAGAAGCCGGCAGCGAAACCTGCCGCGCCGGCCAAGCGAAGCCAGTGAGACTTCAGGACTTACACACGCTATGAGCAAAGATTACAAGGATCTGTTGGTCGCCCTGGATATCGGCACGTCGAAAGTCGTGGCGGTGGTGGCCGAGCTGCGCCCTGAAGGCCGCTATGAAGTGATCGGCCTCGGCCAGAGTGAATCGCGCGGCCTGAAAAAGGGCGTCGTGGTGAACATCGAGGCCACGGTGCAGTCCATTCAGCGTGCGCTCGAAGAAGCGGAGCTGATGGCCGACTGCAAGATCACCAATGTGTTCACCGGCATTGCCGGCAGCCACATCCGCAGCTTCAACTCGAGCGGCATGGTGGCGATCAAGGACAAGGAGGTGACGCAGGCCGATGTGGCGCGCGTGATCGAGACGGCCAAGGCGATCAACATCCCGACCGACCAGCAGGTGCTGCATATCCTCACGCAGGAATTCATCATCGACGGTCAGGAAGACGTGCGCGAGCCGATCGGCATGAGCGGCATTCGCCTCGAAGTGAAGGTGCATATCGTGACCGGCGCGGTCTCGGCGGCCCAGAACATCGTGAAGTGCGTGCGTCGCTGCGGGCTGGAGGTGAACGACCTGATCCTCCAGCCGCTCGCCTCGAGCATCTCGGTGCTCACCGAAGACGAGAAGGAACTGGGCGTGGTGCTGATCGACATCGGCGGCGGCACGACCGACATCGCGATCTTCAGTGAAGGCGCCATCCGTCACACCGCGGTCATTCCGATTGCCGGCGATCAGATCACGAGCGATATCGCGATGGCCGTGCGCACGCCGACACCGGATGCCGAGGACATCAAGATTCAGCACGGCATCGCCAAGCAGTCGCTGGCCGATCCCGACGAGATGATCGAGGTGCCGGGCCTGGGCGAGCGCGGTCCGCGCACGCTTTCGCGCCAGGCGCTGGCGGCCGTGATCGAGCCGCGCGTCGAAGAGTTGTTCTCGCTCGTGCAACAGGTGGTGCGCGAGTCGGGTTACGAAGAGTTGCTGTCCTCGGGCATCGTGCTCACCGGCGGCGCGGCAATGATGCCGGGCATGGTCGAGCTGGGTGAGGACATCTTCCTCAAGCCGGTGCGCATTGGCGTGCCGGAGTATGCCGGCGGGCTGGCCGACGTGGTGCGCAGCCCGCGCTACGCGACGGCGATGGGCCTGCTGCTCGAAGGACGCTCCCAACGCATGCGCGGGCGCAAGGTCGCCGTGCAGTCGGGACAGGCGAACCAGGTTTGGACGCGCATGCGCGACTGGTTCTTCAGCAATTTTTAAGGTGTTTTTTTGAGGGGTGTGGATTCGGCATTGAAAACACGCGCGGCTTACCCGAGCAACACGTGACCCGCAATACCGGATCCGCTTTTATGTCACTGGAGGCGATATGAACTTTGAAATGTTGGAAACGGAAACCAACGGCACCATCATCAAGGTGGTGGGTGTTGGTGGCGCTGGCGGCAACGCTGTTCAGCACATGATCAACCGTGGTGTGCAAGGCGTGGAATTCATCGCCATGAACACCGACGCCCAGGCGCTCGGCCGCTCGCAGGCGAGCGTCAACATCCAGCTCGGCAAGACCGGTCTGGGCGCGGGCGCCAAGCCGGAAATGGGTCGCTCCGCCGCGGAAGAAGCGCGCGAGCGTGTGGCCGACGCCCTGCGTGGCGCGCACATGGTGTTCATCACCGCGGGCATGGGTGGCGGCACGGGCACGGGGGCGGCGCCGGTCGTGGCCCAGATCGCCAAGGAAATGGGCATTCTGACCGTGGGCGTGGTCTCCAAGCCGTTCGAGTTCGAAGGCGGCAAGCGCATGCGTGTGGCCGAGACGGGCGCGCAGGAGCTGGAAGACAACGTCGACTCGCTCATCGTCGTGCTCAACGACAAGCTCTTCGAAGTCATGGGCGACGACGCCGAGATGGACAAGTGCTTCCAGTGCGCCGACGACGTGCTGCATAACGCCGTGGCAGGTATCGCCGAAATCATCAACGTCGACGGTCTCGTGAACGTCGACTTCGAAGACGTGAAGACGGTGATGGGCGAGCAGGGCAAGGCGATGATGGGTACGGCGACCGTTGCCGGTGTCGATCGTGCGCGTCTGGCGGCCGAACAGGCCGTGGCGAGCCCGCTGCTCGAGGGCGTGGACCTGTCGGGCGCGCGTGGCGTGCTGGTCAACATCACGGCATCGCGTTCGCTGCGTCTGTCGGAAACGCGTGAAGTGATGAACACCATCAAGAGCTACGCCGCCGAAGACGCGACCGTGATTTTCGGTACCGTCTACGACGACAAGATGGGCGATGCACTGCGCGTGACCGTTGTGGCGACCGGCCTGGGCCGTGCCGTCGCGAAGAAGGCCGCCGCACCGATGACGCTGCTCAAGACCGGTACCGACAACATGCCGATCGCGACGGGCCACGTGCCGAACGTCGGTCAGGCAGCCGGTACGGACTACGGCGCGCTCGATACGCCGGCCGTGTGGCGCAGCACGCGCGAGACTGCGGCCTCGCACGTCGCCGCGTTGCAGGAAAAGGGTGTCGATACGTACGACATCCCGGCGTTCCTGCGCAAGCAAGCCGACTGACAGGGTTGCGCGCGGGCCGGGTGCCAGTGCCTGGCGCCGCCGCACCTTGGGAATCGCGAGACCTACGCAGGTCGTCGTGAGGATTCGTCGTCGCTCCGTCGACCATGCCGTGTGGCGTGGGGAAGGCGCGCCGCGGTACGAATTCGAACGACGATACGGCAAGGTTGTGACGGCACGCGATGTCTCGTAGTTGCGACAGCCAGAGTCGCAAGAGATGTCAACGCCCCACAGATGACGGACGTTACGGGTAAGCGTCCGTGATCCCGGACCCGGTCTCGCGGATCTGTCCCCCCGTCCGCTGCGGCATGCCTCCGTCGCAGCGGCCGGGGTGCCCCGAAAATTGAAGTGACGCGGCCACGTGGCCGGCGTCTGAAATCGAAACGACCTATTTCGTATGGCGGTATGGGTGCGGACGAATGAATGGGGCAGAATCCGGAATGTTCAGTAACGAATCGTTGTGTTTGTGGCACAGCGATGAAGGCGCCGATCTGGTATAATTGGACCTATGGTCATTAGCGTCCGATAGTTTTAATAAATAGCATGCTCAAGCAGCGCACACTCAAATCCATCGCCAAGACAGTCGGCATCGGCTTGCACTCCGGTCGCAAGGTCGAGTTGTCGCTGCGTCCGGCGCCGCCCGATACGGGCATTGTCTTTTGCCGTACCGATCTGAATCCTCCTGTGGAGATTCCGGCGTCGGCAATGGCAATCGGCGACACGCGTCTGGCGTCTGTGCTGCAGAAGGATGGTGCGCGCGTTTCGACCGTCGAACACCTGATGTCGGCGTGCGCCGGGCTGGGGATCGACAATCTGTATGTCGATGTGACGGCCGAAGAGATTCCGATCATGGACGGCAGCGCTGCGACGTTCGTCTTCCTGATCCAGTCGGCGGGTATCGAAGAGCAGGCCGCCGCCAAGAAATTCATTCGCGTGACCAAGCCGGTCGAGATTCGCGAAGGCGACAAATTCGCCCGCCTCGAGCCGTACGACGGGTTCAAGCTCAAGTTCACGATCGATTTCCGCCATCCGGCCGTGGATCGCACGGGCCAGGCCCTTGAAGTCGATTTCGCCGACACGTCCTACGCGAAGGAAATCGCACGTGCCCGCACGTTCGGCTTCGCTCATGAGGTCGAGATGCTTCGTGAGCTGGGGCTGGCACGCGGTGGCAGCATGGACAACGCCATCGTGCTCGACGAGTACCGCATTCTGAATAACGATGGCCTGCGCTACGACGACGAGTTCGTGAAACACAAGATGCTCGACGCGATCGGCGATCTGTACGTGATTGGGCATCCCTTGCTCGCGTCGTACACCGCGTACAAGTCAGGCCATGGTCTGAACAACCAACTGCTGCGCGAGCTTCTCGCGCAGGAAGCCTATGAAATCGTTACGTTCGAGCGCGCCGAAGACGCTCCGCGCGGTTTCCAGTTCGAGCCGCAGACACACTTCGCGTAAGTCACGCAAGATGTCGCGTGCCGCGGCACGAATGTAACAAAACGAAAGCGCCGGTGATCCGGCGCTTTTTTATTTGACGCGCGAGAAATGTTTCAGGGCTTGCGCGTGCCGCCGTGCGAATGGCGGGCCACGAGCCGGGCGAGGGCATCGCGCAACGGCGAGGGTTCGAGCGAGTCGCGCAGGTCGCGAAAGCTGACGAGCCCCTGGCGCGAGAGCCTTGCCTCCTTCGGCGGCTTGAGCGGTTCGGGGGTGGCGATGCTCACCCGGATCCGGATGGAGCGAATCAGCCATCCGCGTTTGGCCAGACCTTCGATCAGCGAGGGCGTCTGCTGACGCAGCCGGGCCGCGAGCGCGTTATTGGCGACGAGAAACACCAGCGCACCGTCGCGCGGCGGGGCGACCTTCACGCTGGCCGTGAGCGGCGCAGGAAGCAGGGCATGTACGTCCCGCTCGAGCCGGCCGAGCTGCTCGGCGGCGACCAGCAGCGATCCGGCACCGTCGGAGGCGGAAAGCAGGTCGGTCAGCGGACGGGCGATGCGTGGCGCTTTGGGTCGTTTCATATGATGAGACAGAGGTTGCCGCATATTTTACCTCGCCATCGGGCGTCGCCTTCGCCCGTGGCCCGCCATCCCCGCCCGGCTGGCGCTCTGCGCCGCCCGGGCGCGCCGCGACAGCATGCTAGAATCCATCTTTCAGTACAGGTATCGAACCGGAGCGAGGCCGAAGTGCCAAACACCGGTGACCCGCATCGCGCAGACGATCGGGGGCGGTACGCACGGGGCACCACGCCGCGGGCGCGAGCCGTCTCCATCGATCGACTGCGGGATCGCGATCGACATTTGCCGCCCTAACCAGTGATCCGATGATTCCCGGTCTTCTTAAAAAAGTATTTGGCAGCCGCAACCAGCGGCTCATCAAGCAGTACCAGAAAACCGTCGCGGCGATTAACGCCCTCGAGCCGCAGATCGCTCAACTGAGCGACGAGCAACTGCGCGGAAAGACTGAGGAATTCAAGCAGCGCATCGCCCAGGGGGCGAGCGTGGATTCGTTGCTCGTCGAAGCGTTCGCGGTGTGCCGCGAAGCCGGCAAGCGCGTGCTCAAGATGCGCCACTTCGACGTTCAGCTCATCGGTGGCATGGTGCTGCACTACGGCAAGATCGCCGAAATGCGCACGGGCGAGGGCAAGACGCTCGTCGCAACGCTGCCCGCCTATCTGAACGCGCTGTCGGGCAAGGGCGTGCACGTGGTGACCGTCAACGATTACCTGGCACAGCGCGACGCCGAGTGGATGGCGCGTCTGTACAACTTCCTCGGCCTGTCGGTGGGCATCAACCTGTCGCAGATGCCGCACGACCAGAAGCAGGCCGCCTACGCGGCCGACATCACGTACGGCACGAACAACGAGTTCGGTTTCGATTACCTGCGCGACAACATGGTCTACGAGACCGAGCAGCGGGTTCAGCGAACGCTCAACTACGCCATCGTCGACGAAGTGGACTCGATCCTGATCGACGAGGCGCGCACGCCGCTCATCATCTCGGGTCAGGCCGAAGATCACACCGAGCTGTATGTGAAGATGGACCGCCTGCCGGCGATGCTCGAGCGCCAGATCGGCGAGGAGAAGTCGGACGGCACCGGCGTCGAAGTCCCGGGCGATTACACACTCGATGAAAAGGCGCGTCAGGTGTTCCTGACCGAGCGCGGTCACGAGAAGGCCGAGCAACTGCTCGCCGAGTGGGGCATGATCGCCGAGGGCGACAGTCTTTACGCGCCGCAGAACATCACCCTCATGCACCACGTGTACGCCGCGCTGCGCGCGCACACGCTGTTCCACAAGGACCAGCATTACGTGGTGCAGAACGACGAGATCGTGATCGTCGATGAGTTCACGGGGCGCCTGATGGCCGGCCGCCGCTGGTCCGAAGGCCTGCACCAGGCCGTCGAGGCCAAGGAGCGCGTGTCGATCCAGCACGAGAACCAGACGCTCGCGTCGATCACGTTCCAGAACTACTTCCGCATGTACGCCAAGCTCTCGGGCATGACCGGGACGGCGGATACGGAAGCCTTCGAATTCAACGAGATCTATCGTCTCGAGACGGTGGTGATTCCGACGAACCGTCCGCCCAAGCGGATCGACCGCCAGGATCAGATCTACAAGACGGCCAAGGAAAAGTACGACGCCGTCATCAAGGATATTCGCGATTGCGTCGAGCGCGGCCAGCCGGTGCTGGTGGGCACGACATCGATCGAAACGTCGGAATACCTCTCGCAACTGCTCACGCGCGAAAAGCTGCCGCACCAGGTGCTCAACGCCAAGCAGCACGCGCGCGAAGCCGAGATCGTGGCGCAGGCCGGCCGTCCGGGCGTGATCACCATCGCCACCAACATGGCCGGCCGCGGTACCGACATCGTGCTGGGCGGCAATGTCGAGAAGCAGTCGGCCTTCATCGAAGTCGACGACAGCCTGGCCGAGGCCGAGAAGCAGGCCCGCATCAAGCAATTGCAGGACGAGTGGCAAGGGCTGCACGAGCAGGTGAAGACCGCCGGTGGCCTGCACATCATCGGTACCGAGCGCCACGAGTCGCGTCGCATCGACAATCAGTTGCGTGGCCGCTCCGGCCGTCAGGGCGACCCGGGGTCGTCGCGCTTCTACCTGTCGCTGGAAGATCCGCTGCTGCGCATTTTCGCGGGCGACCGCGTGCGCGCGATCATGGACCGTCTGAAGATGCCGGAGGGCGAGGCAATCGAGGCGGGCATCGTCACGCGTTCGATCGAATCCGCGCAGCGCAAGGTCGAAGCGCGCAACTTCGACGTGCGCAAGCAACTGCTCGAGTACGACGACGTCGCCAACGACCAGCGCAAGGTGATCTACCAGCAGCGCAACGAATTGCTCGAGGCGCAGGATGTCTCCGAAACCATCGCGGGCATGCGTCAAAGCGTGTTCCAGGATCTCGTGCGCACCTATGTGCCGGCGGGTACCGTCGAGGAGCAGTGGGACCTGAAGGGGCTGGAGACGACGTTGCGC
Source organism: Pandoraea pnomenusa (assembly GCF_000767615.3). Lineage (NCBI taxonomy): Bacteria > Pseudomonadati > Pseudomonadota > Betaproteobacteria > Burkholderiales > Burkholderiaceae > Pandoraea > Pandoraea pnomenusa. Next base: position 667,559 of record NZ_CP009553.3, read on the forward strand.
GAAGAGTGGCAGCTCGATCTGCCGCTGCAGTCGCGGATCGAAGGCACCGAAGAGATCGACGACGAGGACATCCTCAAGGAAGTGATGGATGCCGCCGAGGCGTCGTACAACGCCAAGGTCGAACTCGTGGGTCGCGAGTCGTTCTCCGGCTTCGAGCGCTCGGTGATGCTGCAAAGCGTGGACTCGAACTGGCGCGAGCACCTCGCGGCGCTGGATCACCTGCGCCAGGGCATCCACCTGCGCGGCTATGCGCAGAAGAATCCGAAGCAGGAATACAAGCGCGAAGCCTTCGAACTGTTCGCGCAACTGCTCGAGACGATCAAGCTGGAAGTCACGCGTGTGATCATGAACGTGCGCATCCAGTCGCAGGAAGAACTGGAGCAGGCGACCGAATCGCTCGACGAGAGCTCGGGCGGTCTGGTCAACATCGAGTTCAAGCATGACGAACTCGAGACGGTGGGCGGCGAGGGCGAGGTCGACGAGGACGCCGGTCGCCCGGTGGTCGCGGCGCTCGCGCAGGCGGCCGCGGGCATGACGGGCGCCAGCGCGGTCGGCGGCGGCGACCTGGTGCCGAAGGTCGGACGCAACGACCCGTGCCCGTGCGGCAGCGGCAAGAAATTCAAGCACTGCCACGGCAAACTGTCTTAAGATGTGAACCGATCGACGCGGCGCCGACTCATGATCGGCGCCGCGTCGTTTGTGGCGCCGGTTTTTCCGCCGGCCGCACCGATCAACCGCCGCCCCGGCGGGCTGTCGTGCCGACATCGCCTGGGCGGGAGCTGCAACCCTTTCCTCTCGCGGGCGAACCCACATGGCCGTCAATTTCCCCTCGATCGAAGCCTCCCAACTGCGCGCCGTGCCCGGCGTCGAGCTGGGTTGGGCCGAAGCCAATATCCGCAAACCGAACCGCAAGGACGTGCTGGTCATGCGCCTGGCCGCCGGCAGCACCGTGTCGGGCGTGTTCACCACGAACCGCTTCTGCGCCGCACCGGTGACGGTGTGCAAGGCGCATCTCGCGGCGCAAGCGGGCATCCGCGCGCTCGTGGTCAACACCGGTAACGCCAACGCCGGGACCGGCGAACCCGGCATGGCCGCCACCCGCGCCACGTGCGACGCGCTGGCCAAGCTCCTGTCGGTGGCGCCGAATCAGATCCTGCCGTTTTCGACCGGCGTGATTCTCGAGCCCCTGCCGGTCGATCGCCTCGTGGCGGGGCTGCCGCAGGCGATTGCCAACCTGGCGCCGGCGCACTGGTATGAAGCCGCGCAGTCGATCATGACGACCGACACGCTGCCCAAGGCCGCGTCGCGCGAGATCGTGATCGACGGCAAGCCCATCGTGCTCACGGGCATCAGCAAGGGCGCCGGCATGATCAAGCCGAACATGGCGACCATGCTCGGCTTCGTCGGCACCAACGCGCGCGTGGCGCAGCCGGTGCTCGACGCCCTCGTGAAGTACGTGGCGGACCGCTCGTTCAATGCCATCACCATCGATGGCGATACGTCGACCAACGACTCGTTCATCGTGGCCGCCACCGGACAGACCGATCTGCCGGAAATCGCCAGCACGGATACGCCCGCATTCGCCGCCTTCCGCGACGCCCTGCTGTCGATCTCGCAGGAGTTGGCGCAGTTGATCGTGCGCGACGGCGAGGGCGCCACGAAGTTCATCACCGTGACGGTCGAAGGCGGCCGCGACGTGGCGGAATGCCGCCAGATCGCCTATGCCATCGGGCACTCGCCGCTGGTCAAGACGGCATTCTTCGCCTCCGATCCGAACCTGGGCCGCATTCTGGCCGCCATCGGATATGCCGGCGTGAACGACCTCGACGTCAGCAAGATCGACCTGTATCTGGACGATGTGCTGGTCGCCCGCGCCGGTGGGCGCAACGCGGATTACCGCGAGGAAGACGGCCAGCGCGTGATGAAGCAAAGCGAGATCACGGTGCGCGTGGTGCTCGGCCGGGGCGACGCCGCGGCAACGCTGTGGACGTGCGACCTTTCGCACGACTACGTGAGCATCAACGCCGACTACCGTTCCTGAGCCCTGACGCGACGGCCTGGCGCTTCTCACCCGAAGCGCGGCCGTCGGCGCAGAGCGGCGACGCCCGACCGGCGTCGCGCGTGCGTCGGTGGAAGCGGCCGATCTCATCGGCCCACGCCGGCAGGTGGCACGAGCACCGTGGCGCACAGCGAAGGGAAACGACAACACGACGAAGCATCCACACAGGCGCCCGTGAGTGGCGCGGGGATTTCGAATCATGGACAAGCTTGAGCAGTTCCTTACGCGCGCCGAAGGCGTGCTCGCCCGACTGGAGGCCATGCTGCCCCCGGCGACGCCCGAGATCGATTGGGATTCGGCCGTTGCGTTTCGCTGGCGCAAGAAGCAAGGCCGCGGGTTTCTGCAGCCGGTGGCACACGTCTCCGCCATCACGCTGGGGGATCTGCAGAACATCGAGCGTCAGAAGGCGCTTATCGAACAGAATACGCGCCAGTTCGTGCAAGGCGAACCGGCCAACAACGTACTGCTCACCGGCGCGCGCGGCACGGGCAAGTCGTCGCTGATCAAGGCCTGTCTGAATCAGTACGCCTCGCAAGGGTTGCGCCTCATCGAGGTGGACAAGGACGATCTGACCGATCTGGGCGACATCGTCGACCTGATCTCGCAGCGACCGGAGCGGTTCGTGGTGTTCTGCGACGATCTGTCGTTCGAAGACGGTGAGTCGGGCTACAAGGCATTGAAGGTCGCACTCGACGGCTCGGTGGCCGCGCAGTCCGACAACGTGCTGATTTACGCGACGTCGAACCGCCGTCACCTGTTGCCCGAGTACATGAAGGATAACGAGAGCTATCGCCACACCGACGACGGGGAAATCCATCCGGGCGAAGTGATCGAGGAGAAGATCTCGCTGTCCGAGCGCTTCGGGTTGTGGGTGAGCTTCTATCCGTTCAAGCAGGACGACTACCTGACGATCGTCTCTCACTGGCTGCAGCATTTCGGTGTGCCCGAGAGCCAGACGGAGAGCGCGCGCCACGAAGCGCTGATCTGGGCGCTGGAGCGCGGATCGCGCTCGGGCCGCGTCGCGTTTCAGTTCGCGCGCGACTGGGCCGGCAGGCAGCGCGGTGCTGCGTCGACGGCGCCATAACGATCCGGCGCGGGCGGCGTCCGGCGTGGTCCAGAGGCCTTCGCTCGCCCGCAACGGAAATTCCGCAGGTATTGTGCAGTGATATGACAGATTCGAAACAAGTGGCGCCCGATGGGCGTCCCATCACGGAAGTGGCCGTCGGCGTGATGGTGCGCCCGGACGGTACGGTGTTGCTCGGGCAGCGCCCAGCAGGCAAGCCTTACGCCGGTTACTGGGAGTTTCCGGGCGGCAAGCTCGAGGCCGGCGAATCGGTTGCGGCGGCGCTTGCGCGCGAGCTGCACGAGGAACTGGGGGTAACCGTCGAGCGCTGCGCGCCGTGGCGCGTGCTTGAACACGACTACCCGCACGCTTATGTGCGGCTGCATTTCTGCAAGGTCACGGCATGGCAGGGCGAGCCGCATGGCAAGGAAGGCCAGGCGCTGGCGTGGGAGCGGCCGCCCGTAAGCGTCGAACCGTTGTTGCCTGCGGCACTTCCGCCCTTGACGTGGCTTGCCGAAGAGTTGGCGGCACGATCGTAGCCGGCGCAGGCCGCGCGAACGCCGGCATGGTGCTGGCAGCGCTGGGCGGATTGAACGAGATTGGACGCCGTGGCGCGTGATTGCGTGGATTTGAAGCGATCGCCGAGACGCGCGACGATGCCGGCGTAGCGACGCCGGTCAGCGGTCTGTCGGATCGAGCGGTGCGTCCCTCGAGGGGGCGTCCGGCGATTCGGCGGGGATCGTATACTTTTCGGCGGCCCAGGCGCCCATGTCGATCTGCTTGCAACGTTCGGAGCAAAACGGACGGAACTTGGCTTGCGGCCCCCAAACCACCTTCTTGCCGCAGGTCGGACAGTTCACGACGGTCGTCATGGCCTTACAGATTGCAGAGCGTGAGCAGGAACGGCACGTCGTTGTCGACAGGACGCGGCTTCAGATCGCCGTCCTGCGTCGTGAAGCGCACCCACAGCATGTACTTGTTGGCGCTCGCCTCGGGGATGACGCGCAGATCCGCGGCGACCCGTACCTGCATGAGCTGGTACACGCGGCCGGTCAGCATCTGCTGATAGCTGCCCTGCTGCGCCATCGCCTTGCTCGCGTGGCCAGATTCGCGGGCGAGGCCGAGCACGATGCCGATGGCGTCGCGCAGCGGCAGGAGCGGCCCGATCCATTTGTCGATGTCGCTACGGCGCTGCTCGGTGTCATTGTGACGCCATGCGTAGTAGGACGGGAGATCGAAGCGGCAGGTGCCGCCCGGAATGACCGAGCGGCTGCGAATGCTCGCGAGCCACTCATTGTCGTTCAGGTGCTGGCCGGGCTTGCCGGGAATCTGGTTGAGATTCGCGATCGCCAGCTCGACTTCGCCGATGAACTGTTCGAGCGCGTCGGAAGCGATATCGGGATTGCCGCGATACGTTTGCAGGGTCTGACGCTGGCGGTCGAGCTCCTTGACCAGTTCATTCTTCAGGTCGGTGCGCCCGGCAATGTCGGCGATCTCGAACATCGTGGTCAGCGCCGCATGGTGATCGAGCGGCTGATCCTGTCCCACGAAGAAGGCAAAGCGCCCGAACAGCTCTTCGAGCCGAAGCAGCGTGCGAATGCGTTCGTTGAGCGGATATTCGTACAGGATCAAGCGCGGTGGCCCAAAAGTTGGCGCTGTTCAGCGTAATGGCGACATTCTAATGCGGGAATCTGTCGAGGTGCAACGCGAGTGGGCGCTCAATCGAGGCCGAAGCTCGTGCGTTACGCAGGAAATGCGGTGCACTAGGCCGATTCGCCGCCCTTTTCCTGCGTCGCGAGCCTCAGATAGGCCGCGTGCAACCGATCGACCTGCGGCTCGAGAGGCGCGTGCTGGGCGTCGTTGTCGATCACGTCGTCCGCTTCAGCCAGACGCTGTGCGCGCGTCGCCTGACGCGCCATGATCGCCTGGACCTGCTCGCGCGAAAAACGATTGCGCGACATCACGCGCGCGATTTGCGTTTCTTCCGTGCAGTCGACCACGAGCACGCGCTGCACGCGGGCTCGCCAGGTGCCGGACTCCACCAGCAGCGGCACGACGAATATCAGATATGGCCCGTCGGCCTCGGCGGCGGCCCGTTCACACTCGGTCCGGATCAAGGGATGGGTAATCGCCTCCAAACGGGCTTTTGCGGCATCGTCGGTGAATACCGCTTCGCGCATCCGGGCCCGGTCGAGCGAGCCGTCGGGGGCCACGAACGCGTCGCCGAATTCGCGCCGGATCGCCGGCATCGCCGCGCCGCCGGGCGCCGTGATGCTGTGCGCGATGGCGTCGGTATCGATGATGGCGATGCCATGCGTGGCGAACAGATTGGCGACGGTCGTCTTGCCGCTGCCGATGCCGCCGGTCAGGCCGATGGCGTAAGTCATGGGGTTCCTCCAATCCAGATCATCAGTCCGTTGCCGCCGAACAGCGTGATCATGCCCGCTGCGGCGAGAAAAGCGCCGAACGGGAACATCTGGTCGCTGCGCAGTCGTCCGGCGAGCCACGCCGCCCCCGCTACGCCGACCGCAAGCAGGCAGGCGAGCGTGATGATCTGCAGCAGTGCGCTCCATCCGAACCAGGCGCCCAGGGCGGCATAAAGTTTGAAGTCGCCGAAACCCATGCCTTCGCGGCGCCGCAGCCACCAGTACACCCAGTACAGGGCCCAGAGGCTCAGGTATCCCACGGCCGCGCCGATGACGGCCGAAGGCAGCGCCGCGAACCAATGGCCGAGATTGCAGAGCAGGCCCGCCCAGAGCAGCGGCAGCGTGAGAATGTCGGGGAGGAGTTGCGTGTCGTAGTCGATGTAGGCGAGCGCGATGAGCGTCCAGACCAGCGCGAGCGCGCCAAGGCTCTGCCAGGTCGGGCCGAAGCGCCAGCCGATCGCCGCGCTGAGCATGCCGGCGAGCGCCGACAACTGCCATCGACGGTGCGGCGCCGTCGCGGATCCCGCAAGGCCGGGCTCGCAAAGGTAGGCGCCGGGCGTCAATGCGGCGCAGGGATGCTCGCTCTGATGCGTCGCTGCCGCACGCTGAAGGCCGTGTGCGCCGGACGTGCAGGGGGATGAAGGTGTCGCGGCTGCCGAGGCCGTGGTGAATGGCGTCGGCACGAAGTCGGCGGCCTGCATTTCTTCGCGCCATGCCCGCTCGACCGCTGCCGGCACACGGCGAATGACGACATCGAGGCCGAGCCCGGCCACCATGCCCGCCAGTGCAAACAAGGCCAGGCGCCAATGGGGTTCCAGTTGCGCGAGCCAATCGACGAGAAGCGGTTCCGCGAAGCCATTCATGCTGTTCATGCAACACCGTATCCGAGTTGGAACATCGGCAGGTACATGGCGAGGACCATGCCGCCGATCAGCAGGCCGAGAAACGTAATCATCATGGGTTCCAGCGTCGCGCACGCACGAACCAGTGCATGCGAGGCTTCTTCGTCGAGCAGGCCGGCGGCCTGGTTGAGCATGCGCCCGAGTGTACCCGATTCCTCCCCGATTACCGACAGTTGGGCCAGGATCAGAGGCCAGTGCGCACTGGCTTCGAGCGACGTGGCAAGGCGCCCGCCGCGCACGACGCCACGGTGCACGTCATGCGCCGCGCGCTGCATGACGAGATTGCCGCAGGCGCCTGCGGCGGCGTCCATCGCATCAGGCAGCGCAACGCCGGCGTCGAGCAGCGTGCCGAGCGTTCTCGCCCAACGAGCCGCACATAACAGGCGCACGATTCGACCCGCGCCCGGCAGCGTCAGCAACACGCGGTCCATGGCTGTGCGCATGCGTGCGCTCCGCCGCATCGCGCCCGCCATCACGAGGCCGCATCCGCCCGCACCGGCCAGCAGCCACGGCCCGTTCACGAGTGACGCGCGTGAAACGTCGATCAACCATCGGGTGAGCGGCGGGAGCGGCACGCCGCCGCCGGCGGCGCTGGCAAAGAGGCGTTCGAACTCCGGAATGACCCATTGCAGCAGCGCGACCACAACGACGATCGCCACGGCGAGCACGGTCAAGGGGTAGGCCAGGGCGCGTTGCAGCTTCTCGCGCACGGCACGTGTGTGGTCGTACTGAGCGCTCAGTCGCGCCAACGTCGGGCCCAGTTGCCCACCGAGTTCCCCGGCGGCGATCAATTGGCAGTCGACGCGGCTGAAGCGGCGACTCGTTCGCGCCAGCGCCTGTGCCAACGGGTGCCCCAGTCCGACATCCAGCGCCACATCCGATGCCAGTTGTCTGAGTCCGCGCGTGTGCGCGCCGCGCGCGAGGACGTCGAGCGCGGACGTGAGCGGCACCCCGGCGCCGAGTAGCGTGGCGAGGCGTCGAACGAAGTCCGTGGCATCGTTTGCCGCGACACGCCCCGACGCGATATGGCGCCGCCCGGGGCGCAGGTGCGTGACGCTCAGGCGTTGGCTTCGCAACGCGAGTCGTGCAGCGGCTTCGCCATTGGCGATCACTTCGCCTCGTCTGCGCTGGCCGTCGGCATCGCGCCCCTCCCAGTGCCAGCGGCGTTTCGTTGTGGCGCGGGTCATGAGGCGTGACCTCGCCATTCGCGCAAGGCCAGCGGCGAACCATACAGGCACGGCGTTTGCCTGAACCGTCGGCGGTCAGCGGCTCGGGTGAGCGCCGGGGATGCCAATGCCGGGGTGCGCATCGCCGCGTCCGTCTTCGGTTCGATGGTGTCAGGCCGGCGTGATGGCATCGACATCCTCCCTGCTGACGGTGCCCGAGGCCGCGTGCCAAAGCCCTGCCTCGCGCAAGCTCATCACACCCTCGCTTTCGGCCTGGGCCGCCAGTTCGTGCGGACTTCGCGCCTGCGCGATGTTGGTCGCCTGTGTCGCGCTGATTGGCATGACCTGGAAGGCGCCGATGCGTCCCGCGAAGCCGGTGCCGTGGCATCGCATGCACGCGTGGCCCGCGCGTGCCGCCGTCTCACGAGCGCGATTCGGCTCGCACCCGGCAGGGCAGCGGCGACGCAGCAGCCGCTGTGCGCTGATGAGGAGCAGTGTCGATGAGAGATTGAACGGTGCGACACCGAGGTCGAACAGGCGCGCCAGTGTGCCTGGCGCATCGTTGGCGTGAACGGTGGCGAAAACCAGATGTCCGGTTTGGGCGGCCTGCACGGCAATTTCCGCCGTTTGCGCGTCACGGATTTCGCCGACGACCAGCACATCCGGGTCCTGCCGGAGGAACGCGCGAAGGGCCGTGGCGAAGTCGAGCCCGGCCCGTTCGTTGAGATTGACCTGCGTGAGACCCGGCAACCGGATTTCCACCGGATCCTCGATCGTGACGATATTGCGCGACGTGTCGTTCAGGCGGCGCAGGCAGCTGTACAGCGAGACAGTCTTGCCGCTGCCGGTCGGACCGGTGAGCAAAATCATGCCATGCGGTCGCGCGATCGCCCGTGTGAGCGCCAGATACTGCTTCGGCGTGTAGCCGAGCCCCTCCAGCGACAACGGGACCTTGGCGCCGTCGAGCAGCCGCACCACGAGTTTTTCGCCGTACAACGTGGGCAGGGCACTCACCCGGCATTCGACCGGGTCTCCCGCGTCGCGCCACACCATGCGGCCGTCCTGGGGCAGGCGTTTCTGCGCGATGTCCAGGTTGGCCAGCACCTTGATTCGCGAGACGAGCATGTCGCGCCACGGCAAGGGCACGTCGTGATGCTCCTGCAGTTGCCCGTCGACGCGCAGTCGAACGCGAAAGCGTTCGGCCATCGGTTCGAAGTGGATGTCGGAAGCGCCGGCGCGAATCGCGTCGCTCAGCACCTGTTCGAGCAGGCGCAGTGGCGACGTGGCGTTACCGGACGCGTAGACCTCGATGTCACGCGCTGCCGGCGAAGGGGCGATCGTGCGACCGGACGGGGGCGCCCCCGCGGCAGCATCGGAAGGATGCAAGGACATGGCAAGGAATGACGAGAGCTTCGTGAGGCTCCAGTCTCGTCAAAACCTCGGGCTGGCTCAATCGGAATTGCCCGAAAAATGAGCGTCGTCACGCGCAGTGATCGACCTGCCGATGCGCGTCTAGTCGCGAGACGGCGTGCGTGCCGTGGGCCTGAACAGGCGCACCGTCTTGATCGCCTGGTTGTCGATCTGCACGATCTCCATGCGCACGTCGCCGATCTCCAGGCTGACGGCCGCCTCGGGAATTTCGCGCAGCATTTCGAGGATCAGGCCGTTGAGCGTCTTCGGGCCATCGGTCGGCAAATGCAGCCCCAGGCGCCGGTTCAGGTCGCGCAGTCCCACGCCGCCACCCACCAGGCACTCGCCCTGTGTCGTCCAACCGGAACGGCTGCCGCCGGCCCCCGGCACGCTGGTCGTGAACTCGCCGATGAGCTCCTCGATGATGTCTTCCGTCGTGACAAGGCCTTCGACTTCCCCGTATTCATTGACGACCAGGCCGACACGCCGGTGGTTCTCCTGGAAGTATTGCAACTGACGCAGGGCCGGGGTGTCGCTCGGGATGAAATACGGATCGACGAGCAGGGCGCGCAACGTGTCCGCCGAAAGGTCGTCGGGATGACGCAATGCCGAGAGCGTGCGGCGCACCGGCAGGATGCCGATCACGCGATCGATGTCGCCGTCGTACACCGGCAGCTTGTTGTGGTAGCACGTCTCGAGCTGGCTGAGAATGGTGTCGAGCGGCGCGGAGATGTCGAGCGCCTCGATGCGCGCGCGCGGCACCATCACGTCGTCGACGGTGATGTTCTCGAGATCGAGCAGGTTGAGCAGCACGCTGCGCGGCTTGGTCGGCATGTAGTTGCCGGCCTCGAGCACGATCGTGCGCAGCTCTTCCGTGGTGAGGCGCACGTCGCCGGCCGCGCGGCGCGTGTCGATGCGCAGCACGCGCAGCAGGCCGCGCACGAATCCGTTGAGCACCCATACCAGGGGCGTGGCGACCGTGACGATCGGCTTGAGCGGCATGCTGACCGAGAGCGCGATGCGCTCGGGATAGGTCGCGCCGACGATCTTCGGACCGATTTCCGCAAAGATGATGATGAGCAGCGCGATCACGGCGGTCGCGATCGACAGCGTGAGCGCGTCGTTGCCAAAGTAGCGCACCGCGATCGACGTGGTGAGCACCGGAACGACGGTATTGATGACGTTATTGCCGACGAGGATCGTCGAGAGCAGATCCTCGGTGCGCGACAGGAGCCCTTGCGTCGACCGGGCACCGTGCACGTTCATGCGCACGAGATGCTTCAGGCGATGACGGTTGAGCGCCATCATGCTCGTTTCCGAAATGGAAAAGAATCCCGAGCAGATGATCAGGAGAGCGACGGCGCAAAGCTGCGCCCATAAGGGCAAGGATTCCAAGCGATGGGGTGCGCGTATGGCGCAGGGGGTTCACAATGAGTTGTCACTATAGCAGAGGGCATCGCGGCGTTTGGCGTCTCGGCGGCGGACGACGGGGGGCTCGGCCCGAACGGCTCACGTCTGCTGATTCAGCGCCCGGACCACCGCCTTTTGCGCGAGACTGTCCGCCGGCCCGACCACTGCGTAATTCATTCCGTTGACCGACCCGTAGCGCGCGAGCAACTGTCCGTCCATGCGTTCGCCGGCCGCCATCAGATGCTGCGCCGACTCCGGCGGTCTCAGGTAGAAGCTCAGCGTGCGTCCCGCATCGTCCTGATACAGCACCATTGCGGCGGCGCCGTGCCCGGTCGCGAACAGGCGTCCGCCAACCGGTCGGAATCCCGCCGCGCTCAGATCGGGCAACACCGCCGACTTTCCGACGCGCGTGGTGAGCCACGTCTGCAATTCGCCCGCGCTCGACGGCCTGAAGTCCACTTTCGCCGTCCCGTCCACGACCATCATCCGGTACGCCTCGACCGCATCGCTCATCGGTGGCACGCCCGGTGACGCGTTCCAGCCCCGCGCCTGCCATCCGCCGAACGTGCCCAGTCCGATGCAGAACACGAATGACGCGGCCATCGCAAACCGCATGCGCGAGCGCGCCGCGCGCCGCGCGCGGATCGCACGCGGGTCGAGCGCCGGATTGTCGCCTGGCATGCGCACGCTTTCGAGCGCCGCGCGCAGTCGCTGTGCATCCTGGCGCCATTGCCGGACCCGCTCAGCCTGTGCCGGATGCAGTGCGAGATGACGTTCCACGGCAGCGCGCGCTTCGTCGTCGAGCTGCCCGTCGACATAAGCCTGGAGATCATGTTCGTCGGGACGGATGTTCATTTCTTCATCAACCGCAAAGAAGGGGTGGCAGGTTCGCCGTCGCTCAGTTGACGCAGCGCCTGGCGTGCGCGTGAAAGCCGCGACATCACTGTGCCGATCGGCACATCGAGCAGATCGGCGACTTCCTGGTACGTGCAGCCTTCGACCGCGACGAGCAGCAACAGACTGCGTTGCTCGTCGGACAGCCGCCCGAACGCTTCGAGCGTCGCGCGCGCGGCCACCTCGCGTTCGGCGGAGGGCCAGTGCGACTCATCGTCGTCGCGCATGCGCCCGAGCAGCCAGGCGTAACGTTTCGCGCTGCGCTTGCCGTCGAGAAACTGCCGGTAAAGGATCGTGAACAACCAGCTGCGCAGCGATGCATCCTCGCGGCGGCTCGTCCAGCGCGACAGCGCGCGCTCGAGCGTCGCCTGCACGAGATCGTCGGCGGCGTGGACGTCGCGCGCCAACCAGAGCGCGAAACGTCGCAGCCGGGGGATGAGTTCGCGTAACGCGTCGTCGTCGGGAGCGTCGGGAGCGTTTGAGGGCATGGCCGGGCCGGTTGCCGAAAGCGTGGAGATGCCACGTAAGACGCCGGTCGGCGTCATCTATTCCATCAGCGTACGAAAAATTTCGTCGATGGAATAAGGCGGCGCGGGGAGCGTCCTAAGCGCGTTCGACAATGATCTGACGATCGGGAGTGAATTCATGGAGCAATCTTCTTCCTCGCAGCCGCCGACGCGTGTCGCGTGGCGCTGGGCCGTGATCGGCGGCGCGGTGGCTGGCGTGGCCGTCGCGTTCGGGTATGTCGGCGGCTGGCTCGCACCCGCGCGCCTGACGCCGCATCGGCTCGTCGACGCGCTGCAGGCCAACAGCGGCGTGTATCCCGGCTTTCGGCGCAATCACGCGAAGGGCGTGTGTGTGACCGGGTACTTCGAAGGCAATGGTGTCGCGAGCGCGTATTCCATCGCGCAGTTCTTCAAGGCGGGCCGCACACCGGTGGTCGGCCGCTTCGCGTTGCCGGGCGGCAATCCGTATGCGCCCGACAGCAGCGTGCCGATTCGAAGCCTGGCGTTGAAGCTGACGGCGCCGGACGGCGAGCAATGGCGCACTGGAATGAACGCGATGTCCGTGTTTCCGGTGGCGACGCCGCAGGCGTTCTACGAGCAGACGGTCGCGACCCGGCCCGATCCGAAGACCGGCAAGCCGGACCCCGCGAAGGTGAAGGCGTTCTTCGACGCGCATCCGGAGACGGCTGCGTTTCGCGACTGGATCAAGGGGGCGAAGCCGAGCGCGAGTTTCGTCACCGAGCGCTATTACGGATTGAACGCGTTCTATTTTGTCGACGCGGCCGGACAGCGACGCGCGGTGCGGTGGCGTGTCGAGCCTGAGCAAACGGCAGGCGCGGGCGAGGTCGCGACAGCTTCGGATCCCGACGTGCTGGCGCAGGATCTGACGCGCCGCATCGCGCAAGGCGCGCAGAAGTGGAAGTTGTTGGTCACGCTTGCAGCCCCCGGCGATCCGGTCGACGACGCGACGAAGGTCTGGCCCGCGCAGCGCACGACGATCGACGCAGGCACGCTGGTGCTTGACCACGTGGCGCCGCAGGACAGCGGGTCGTGCCGGGATGTGAATTACGACCCCACGGTGCTGCCGCAGGGGATTCAGGTATCCGGAGATCCGTTGCTGGCGGCGAGGTCGGCCGCGTATGCGGATTCGTATCTGCGCCGAACGAGTGAAGAGGCCGGTGTGGCCGGGGTGGCCGGTGTGGCGCGATTGAGTGCGGAGGGACGGTGATGAGGGCTTCTACGACGTTTGGTTTGCCGGCGCGCGTGTTGCATTGGGTGATGGCGGCGATGGTGCTCACGATGCTGTTCGTCGGCGTGGGGATGGTGGCGTCCGTGTCCGAGCGGCACGAATTCCTGGTCGCGTTGCACAAGCCACTGGGAATCGCTGTGCTGATGCTGGTGTGTGTGCGGATCGTGGTGCGGTTTTCGTCGAAGCCCCCCGCGTTGCCCGAGGATCTGCCCCGATGGCAGAAATCGGCCGCGCATGGATCGCATGTCGCGCTGTATGCGTTGATGATCTCGATGCCGTTGATCGGGTGGGCGATGCTCTCGGCGGGCGGGTATCCGGTGACGCTGGGCGGTGGCGTGCAGTTGCCGGCAATCGTATCGGCCAGTCCGGTGACGTTTGCGTGGCTCAGGGTCGCGCATCGCGTGCTGGCGTATCTGTTCTTTCTGACATTCCTGGCGCATTTCGCGGCGGCGCTTTACCACGGCCTGATTCGCAGGGATGGGGTTGTGCGGACGATGGTGGGGAGGTGAGAGAGGTGCGGCGAGATGCGTTTTGTGCGTCTTGCCGCAGCGACGGTCGGCAACGGTGGAAGCCTGGCGGCAGAACCGAGGGACAGTGGCGACGGATTCGCCAATGCCGACCGCACAAACAAAAACAGCGGGTTGGATAACCCGCTGCTTCGTCATACAAATGTTTGGTCGGGGTGAGAGGATTCGAACCTCCGGCCTCTACGTCCCGAACGTAGCGCTCTACCAGGCTAAGCTACACCCCGCTTCGATACTGCTACTTCGCTTTTAAGTGCGTCGCGCTATCGAGTAAGAACATAATTCTAGCAGGCTATTTTTGTAATTGGAAGAGGGAAGCGCAGAAATAATTTGTGCGGCGGCGTCCGCCTCTTCCTTCGCGCGTGCGAGCGTGTAATCGAGTGCGCCCGTGCGCGTGATCGCTGCGAGGATCGGTTCGAACTTGTCGGTGCCGCCATTCTCGATGGCTTCGCGCACGAGGGCACGCTCGTCTTGCGTGCCGTGTTGCAGCACATGAATGAGCGGCAGCGTCGGTTTGCCTTCGCGCAGATCGTCGCCCGCGTTCTTACCCATCGCGTCGGTGTCGCCGGCGTAATCGAGCCAGTCGTCCATCAGTTGAAAGGCCGTGCCGAGACGACCGCCGTATTCGCGCACCGCCGCTTCGGTCTGCGCGTCGGCGTTGGCGAGCACCGCGGCGAGTTGAGTGGCCGCTTCGAACAGCGTGGCGGTCTTGTACTTGATGACCTGAAGGTAACGCGCTTCGTCGACGTCGGGGTCGTGCATGTTCAGCAACTGCAGCACTTCGCCTTCGGCGATCACATTCGTCGCACGCGCGAGGATCTGCATCACGCGCATATTGTCCACGCTCACCATCATCTCGAACGAGCGCGAGTACAGAAAGTCGCCGACGAGCACCGATGCGGCATTGCCGAACAAGGCATTGGCCGTTTGCTTGCCGCGACGCAGATCGGATTCGTCGACCACGTCGTCATGCAGCAAGGTCGACGTATGAATGAACTCGATGACGGCCGCCAGCTCGAAACGTGCCGGCGACGTCACACCGAGCGCATTGGCCACGAGCAGCAGCAGCGCCGGGCGCAACCGTTTGCCGCCCGAGTTGATGATGTACTCCGAGATCTGATTGATCAGGACCACCTCGGAGGCCAGCCGGTGGCGGATAAGCTGGTCGACGGCACGCATGTCGTCGGCGATGGCGGCCAGTACGTTCTGGGAAGAAGTCGAAGCAGTCAAGACAAGGCTCGGGTGAGGAAAAATTCGCCCCAAATTATATAGTGGGCGAGGGCACTTTCGGGTACCAGCCCCGCGGAATGACTGGGTTCACGGAAGTCTTTGACGCAAAAGGAGAAAGTCTGTATAATCCCCGGTTTTCGTGCGCGCATTCATTGCGCCGGGTCCGAAAATACCTCGGTATTACGGTTCGCGGCGCGGGTGCTGGCCGGTAAGTCGAGTCCTTTCGGGACCCTCGGTCTGCGCGAAAATTCTCTTGTTTATGAGTGAGGTTCAACAATGTACGCGGTCATAAAAACCGGCGGTAAGCAATATAAGGTTGCTGCTGGCGAAAAGCTCAAAGTAGAACAGATACCGGCTGACATTGGCGCTGAAATCACCATCGACCAGGTTCTCGCCGTTGGCGAGGGCGAATCGATTAAGTTCGGTGCGCCGTTGGTCAGTGGGGCTTCCGTCAAGGCTACCGTTGTCGCCCAAGGTCGTCACCCCAAGGTGAAGATTTTCAAGATGCGCCGTCGCAAGCACTACCAAAAGCGTCAAGGCCATCGCCAAAACTACACCGAGCTGCGCATCGACAGCATCAACGGCTAATCGATCGAGCTAGGTAAGGAGTTAAGTCATGGCACACAAAAAAGCAGGCGGATCGTCCCGTAACGGCCGCGATTCCGAGTCGAAGCGCCTTGGCGTGAAGGTGTACGGCGGTCAGGCAATCCTGGCTGGCGGCATCATCGTTCGCCAACGTGGTACTCGTATGCATGCCGGCGAAAACGTCGGTATCGGTAAGGACCACACGCTGTTTGCACTGACCGATGGTCACGTGCAATTCGCCGTCAAGGGCGCAGCGAAGAAGCAAGTGGTCAGCGTGGTGCCGGCAGCGTAAGCTAAGCCTTTTGCCACCAAAAGGCTCCGCTCTCATGCGGAGCCTTTTTTGTTTGTCCCGTCCGCGCAGCCGTCCACGGCGCCGGGCGAGGGCCATTGGACAGTGTTAGGATCGTCTGCGGACGGTCGATTGAGCGGAACGGAACCCCATGAAATTCATTGACGC
The DNA here is from genome assembly GCF_000767615.3 of Pandoraea pnomenusa. Taxonomy (NCBI): domain Bacteria; kingdom Pseudomonadati; phylum Pseudomonadota; class Betaproteobacteria; order Burkholderiales; family Burkholderiaceae; genus Pandoraea; species Pandoraea pnomenusa. Next base: position 683,440 of record NZ_CP009553.3, read on the forward strand.
AGCGCGTATCGAGGTGATCGCCGGGAACGGCGGCAACGGCTCGGCATCGATGCGCCGCGAGAAATTCGTGCCGTTCGGCGGACCCGACGGCGGCGACGGCGGTCGCGGCGGCAGCGTGTTTGCCGTGGCCGATCGCAACATCAATACCCTGATCGATTATCGCTATTCGAAGAAGCATCTGGCGAAGAACGGCGAATCGGGTCGGGGCTCGGATTGCTATGGCAAGGGCGGGGAAGACATCTTCCTGCGCATGCCGGTCGGCACGATCATCACCGACATGGACACGGGCGAGACCATCGCCGACCTGACGGAACACGGTCAGGAAGTCGTGCTCGCCAGGGGCGGTGCGGGCGGTCTGGGCAACCTTCACTTCAAGTCGAGCACGAACCGCGCTCCGCGTCAGAAGACCGATGGCAAGCCCGGCGAGCGCCGCATGCTCCAGCTCGAGCTCAAGGTGCTCGCGGACGTCGGCCTGCTCGGCATGCCCAACGCGGGCAAGTCGACGTTCATCGCCTCGGTGTCGAACGCGCGACCGAAGGTCGCCGACTATCCCTTCACGACACTCCACCCGAACCTGGGCGTGGTGCGCACCGCGCCGGGCAAGAGCTTCGTGATTGCCGACATTCCCGGTTTGATCGAGGGCGCGGCCGAGGGGGCCGGCCTTGGTCACCAGTTCCTGCGTCACCTGCAGCGCACCGGCTTGCTGCTGCACATCGTTGACATCGCGCCGTTCGACGAAGGCGTCGATCCGGTGGCCGACGCCAAGGCCATCGTGCTCGAGCTTCAGAAGTACGACGAAGCGCTGTTCCAGAAGCCGCGCTGGCTGGTGCTCAACAAGGTGGACATGGTGCCGGAGGCCGAGCGCGCCGAGCGCGTGGCCGATTTCCTCGGGCGCTTCGGCTGGGACGGTCCCACGTTCGAAATCTCCGCGCTGACGGGCGAGGGCTGCGAAAAGCTCTGCCTGGCCGTGCAGGAGTATCTGTATCAGCAACGTGGTGCCGTCGAGGAAGCGATCGAAGATGCCGCACTCGATCCGCGCTTCCGCACGGGTAGCGCCGCGCCGGTCGCGGACGCCGCCGCCGCCGGCACACCGCCACAAACGTCCCCGGACGACGCGCCAAAGGCGTAAACTCCCATCACTCGAAACGCCGGCGTGGACAACTGTGTCATCGTCGGCGCTCCGGCCGCGCCCCGCGGCCCGTCTTCCCAATACATCCGCAGGAGAATCCAGTTCCATGCGTTCGGTCATCGCCGATGCCAGGCGGCTCGTGGTGAAAGTGGGGTCCAGTCTCGTGACCAATGACGGTCGCGGGCTGGATGATGTCGCGATTGCGCGCTGGGCGCAGCAGATCGCCGCATTGCGGCACGGCGGAGACGGCCGCGCACCCAAGCAGGTGGTGCTGGTGAGTTCGGGCGCGATCGCCGAGGGAATGCAGCGCCTGGGCTGGGCGCGCCGTCCGAAAGCCATCGACGAATTGCAGGCCGCCGCCGCCGTGGGGCAGATGGGCCTGGCGCAGGTCTACGAAACGCGCTTCGCGGAGCATGGCGTGCGTACCGCGCAGATCCTGCTCACGCACGCCGACCTGGCCGATCGCGAGCGTTATCTGAATGCGCGCACGACGCTGCTCACGCTGCTGCGTCTGGGCGTGGTGCCGATCATCAACGAGAACGACACGGTCGTGACCGACGAAATCAAGTTCGGCGACAACGACACGCTGGGCGCGCTCGTGACCAACCTCATCGACGGCGACGCCCTTGTCATCCTGACCGATCAGTCGGGGCTGTACACGGCCGACCCGCGCAAACATCCCGACGCCGAATTCGTGCACGAAGCGCAGGCGGGCGACGAGCGCCTGGAGGCGATGGCCGGCGGCGCGGGCTCCAGCATCGGGCGCGGTGGCATGCTGACCAAGATCCTGGCCGCCAAGCGCGCCGCAACGAGTGGAGCGCATACGGTGATCGCATCGGGTCGCGAGGCCGACGTGCTCGTACGCCTGGCCGGCGGTGAGGCCATTGGCACGCAACTCGTGGCGCGCACGGCGGTCCTCACGGCGCGCAAGCAGTGGATGGCCGACCATCTGCAGGTGCGTGGCCGCGTCGTGATCGACGCCGGCGCCTGCAAGAAGCTGGCGGAAGAGGGCAAGAGCCTGTTGCCGATCGGTGTGATCGATGTGGAAGGCACGTTTGCCCGCGGCGAAGTGATCGCCTGCGTGGATGAGGCCGGTCATGAAGTCGCTCGCGGGCTGTCGAACTACAGCGCTTCGGAAACACGGCTGATTCGTCGCCACGCGAGCACCGACATCGAGCAGGTGCTGGGCTTCGCCAACGAGCCCGAGCTGATCCATCGAGACAATCTGATCCTGCGCTGAACGCCCGAGAGTGTTTGATTCGGACAATAAATAGTAAACGCCGGCGCGCGAGACGCGACCGGCGTTTTTTTATGGCGCGGGGATTGTCGCCGGGCTTCCGCCTCTCATTATCGAGCGCCCCACGACTTGCGACCCTGCGGCACGCGGAACGGGACCGGCGTGCCGTGCGGCGTCGATCATGCGCGACGGGTGTCGCTCTGCACGATCAGCGGTATTCGGGGTGGGTGGTCGGGTAGCGCAGGCCTTGCACGATGGCCTTGGCGTTGCCCAGCGGCGTCTTGTCCTGGCAGAGGTAGTCGCGGTACAGAATGCCCTGATAGGCTGTCGCGCCGTAGGGGCGGATGGGGCGCCACTCGCTGTTGCGTGCGGGAACCCACGTGCCGTCCGGGCGGCCGGTCGCGTAAAGACGCGTCTCGAACGTCGAGCAATGCATGCCTTCGTACGAAACATTGCGTGCGCCCTGCTTGCTGCGGATCACGGCGATGTAGCGGACCACGCCGTCGTCCGTGACCTGCACCGATTTCGCGTCGATGGCGTAATCGAGCGTCGCATTGGGCAGCGTGGGAAAGCTCACGAGATCGGCGTCGTTCGGCGCGGCCGTGGGCAGGGTGACCTCGGCTTCTTTCCATTTGCCCTTGGCGGCCTCCTGCTGGGCGAGGTATTCGTCGAAATCCTGCACGGGTTGCGACGGCGTGCTGCTGCAGGCGGCGATCAGCGACAGGGCGGCCAGAGAGACGAGCGTGGCCAGGCGCGGCGCGCGGCGGGCGAGGGAGGAGCGCATGGAATGTGGTCGGGAAATCGGTTGGATGTCTGGTAAACGAATGCGGATCATCCGCATGGCATCCCGCAGGATGCCGGATCGAAAGCGAACGCGGGCACGACGCCCGCGTCCGGTGGTGTGACACGCCGTTGCCGGCGGTGGTTCAGTGCTCCCGGTGGGGGACGTCGGTACCCGTCGGTCCGTTGGCGCCGGACATGTCGGTCAAGCCGGCCCCACTGTCCGGAGCGTCTTGTCCGCTCGTGCCCCCCGGGGGCAACTCGCCGACCCGTGCGCCCGCGCGAGGAAATCGCCGCCGGTCCTGCTGGGCCCGCGCCGCCGAGCGTCGCAGATAGCGCGAGAGTTCGTTCAGGGCGAGTTGATACACCTCGCGCTTGAACTCGATCACGGCATCGAGCGGCACCCAGTACTCGTTCCAGCGCCAGGCATCGAACTCGGGATGATCGGTCGCACGCAAGCAGATATCGCAATCGCGACCCACCATGCGCAGCAGGAACCAGATTTGCTTCTGGCCCCGGTAATGTCCGCGCACTTCGCGCTTGATGAACTTGTCCGGCACCTCATAACGCAGCCAGTCGCGTGTGCGACCGATGATTTTGACGTGTTCTGGCTTTAGCCCGGTTTCCTCGTGCAATTCGCGGAACATGGCCTGCTCCGGCGTTTCGCCGTACTTGATGCCGCCTTGCGGAAACTGCCAGGAGTGCTCTCCCAGCCGCTTGCCCCAGAACACTTCATTGCGTGCGTTTAAGAGGATGATGCCGACGTTCGGGCGAAAGCCTTCACGGTCAAGCATACAACCACCCTTGAATCCTTTAAAATTGCTTCGATTATAAACAGATAATCACCGGCGCGGCGGCCGGCGGCGGCTCGGGTAAGACCGGGGCGGCGCGTACGGCCGGCGGGTGTCTCAGGGGCTGCGACGCCGTTCGGGCACGCCCCGGCCTCGCTCCCGACCATTGACCGAACCGCTGCGCGCGCCGTTGACCCTCATTTTTCCGGAAATCTGCATGAAAGCCTCCCGTTTCTTCATCGGCACCCTCAAGGAAGCTCCCGCCGACGCCGAAATCGTCAGCCACAAGCTGATGATGCGTGCCGGCATGATCCGCCGCGTTGCCGGCGGTATCTACGATTACCTGCCGATCGGCCTGCGCTCGATCCGCAAGGTCGAAGCCATCGTTCGAGAAGAAATGAACCGCGCCGGTGCGCTCGAACTGCTCATGCCGGCCGTGCAGCCGGCCGAGCTGTGGCAGGAATCGGGGCGCTGGGTGCAGTACGGTCCGGAGTTGCTGCGTCTGAAGGACCGTCATGACCGCGAATTCGTCGTCGGGCCGACCCATGAGGAAGTGGTGACCGACATCGCCCGTCGCGAGATCAAGAGCTACCGTCAACTCCCGGTGAACTTCTATCAGGTGCAGACGAAGTTCCGCGACGAGATCCGCCCGCGCTTCGGCGTGATGCGCGGCCGCGAGTTCATCATGAAGGACGCCTACTCCTTCGACAAGGATCGCGCCGGCCTGCAGGTTTCCTACCAGAAGATGTTCGATGCTTACGTGCGCATCTTCACGCGCCTGGGCCTGGAATTCCGCGCGGTGGTTGCCGACAACGGTTCGATCGGCGGCTCGGGCTCGCACGAATTCCACGTGATCGCCGAGACGGGCGAGGATTCCATCGCCTACTGCCCCACGTCGGACTATGCCGCCAACGTGGAGATGGCCGAGGCCATGGCGCCGCAAGGCGAGCGCGCCGCGCCCGCCGAAGCCATGACCAGGACCGCCACGCCGGGCAAGGCGAAGTGCGAGGCGGTCGCGGAACTGTTGTCGATTCCGCTCGAGCGCACTGTCAAGTCGATCGTGCTGGCAACCGACAGCGAGGACACCGGCACGACCGTGTGGCTGCTCCTGCTGCGCGGCGATCATGAACTCAACGAGATCAAGGCGAGCAAGGTGCCGGGGCTCGCGGGCTTTCGCTTTGCCAGCGAGGCCGAGATCGTCGAATGGTTCGGCACGCCCCCGGGCTACCTGGGCCCGGTCGGCACGAAGAAGCCGGTCAAGGTGGTGGCCGATCGCACGGTCGCCAGGATGAGCGATTTCGTGGTGGGTGCGAACGAAGTGGATTTCCACATCACCGGCGTGAACTGGGGCCGCGATCTGCCCGAGCCTGACGTGGTGTTCGATCTGCGCAACGTGGTGGCGGGTGACGCCTCGCCGGACGGCAAGGGCGAAATCGCGATTTGCCGCGGCATCGAAGTGGGGCACGTGTTCCAGCTCGGCACCAAATATTCGGATGCCATGAACGCCACCTTCCTCGACGAGACCGGCAAGCCGGCACCGATGGAAATGGGCTGCTACGGTATCGGCATCACGCGTATTCTGGGCGCCGCCATCGAACAGAACTTCGACGATCGCGGCATCATCTGGCCGGAATCGATCGCGCCGTTCGAGGTCGTACTGTGTCCGATGGGCTATGACCGGAGCGACGCGGTGCGCGCCGCCGCGGACAAACTGTACGAGGATCTGCTCGCCGCCGGCATCGACGTGATTCTGGACGACCGTGGCGAGCGTCCGGGCGTGATGTTCGCCGACTGGGAACTGATCGGTGTGCCGCATCGCGTGGTGATCGGCGACCGCGGCCTGAAGGAAGGGAAGATCGAGTATCAGGGCCGTCGCGACGAGCAGGCGCAACTGCTCGACGCCGCGTCGGTGGCCGAGGTGGTCGCCGGCAAGGTGCGCGCCGCCAAGGCGGTCTGAGTTCCTGGCATCGGTCCGGGAGGGGCGTCTCGCTTCTCCTGCTTCTCCAGCACCTCCCGGCGCCCATGGCAATCCCCGACGGCAGTCGCCCCCGCGGCTGCCGTTGTCTTATCTGCAAGCGATCCGCGCATGGAATACACCTTCGCATCGGCCACGGTACTGCTGCTGCTCATCACCGATCCGTTCGGCAATATCCCGATCTTCGTGAACGCGCTGAAAAACGTGCCCGCCCATCGGCGCCCACGCGTGATCGTGCGCGAGGTGATGATCGCCTTCGCGATCCTGCTGCTGTTCATGCTGGTGGGCGAGCGCTTTCTGCGCATGATGAGTCTCACCGACTTGTCGCTGCAACTCGCCGGCGGCATCGTGCTTTTCCTGATCGCCCTGCGCATGATCTTTCCCCGCCCCGACCAGGGCTCGTTGCCCGACGCGGGCGAGCCGCTCATCGTCCCGCTGGCGATTCCGGCGCTCGCCGGGCCTTCCGCGCTTGCCACGGTCATGCTGCTCGTGTCGCAGCAACCCGGTCGCATGGTCGAGTGGATTACCGCGCTGTGCGTGACGATGGCCGTGTGCGCGGTGGTGTTGCTACTCGCCGATCGTATCGAGCGCTGGGTCGGCTCGCGCGTGGTGGCGGCCTTCGAGCGGCTCATGGGACTGATTCTGGTGGCGATCTCGGTCGAGATGATCCTCAAGGGCGTGAAGGTCTTCGTGCATCAGTTCTAAGACCTCGCGTATGGCCACGCGCCGCCCGGTGCGGTGGGAAATCGGAAGATCGGCAATGAAAAAGGGGCCTCTCGCAAGGCCCCTTTTGCTTCGTTCCCGGGACGATGTCCCGCCACGCTCAGCGCGGTGTCGTGAGCGCGCGGATCGACGGCAGGTTGCGCCAGTAGCCCTTGGCATCCATGCCGCAGCCGAAGACATAGCGATCGGGCACGGTGAAGCCGCAGAAGTCGGGGTGCGACGGCTTGTCCTTGGTCAGGATCTTCTCGCACAGCACGGCGCTGTAGAACTTCGACGCCCCCATCTCGAGGATCCGGTCGCGAATGGCGGCCATGGTGGCGCCCTCGTCGAGGATATCGTCGAGCACGAGCACCACGCGATCACGCACCGAGTCGCGCGGCGCCACGCGCCACTGCATGGCCCCGCCGGTGGTGGTGTTGTTGTACCGCGAGAGGTGGATGTAGTCGAACTCCAGCGGGAAATCCAGCCGCGGGAGCAGCATGCCGGTGAAGACGGCCGCGCCGCCCATGACCGACAGCACCATCGGGAACTCGTCGCCGATGGCGTCCTTGATGGCCTTGGCCATCGTGTCGACGGAGCGGTTCACCTGCTCGGCGGTGACGATTTCTTCGGAATTGCGGAATACTTCGAGGGCTTCTTCGCGGTTCATATGGGGCGACCCTGTGGAACGTGTTGCGGGGATGTCGCTAATGGCGGCCCGGAGTATAGCCGGAAAACCCGGCGCTACGTCCGGACCGCGGCCGGATGCGCAAAGATCAGCGCATGCCGGGCATCATGCCCTTCATGCTGCGCATCATCTTCATCATGCCACCGCCCTTGAGCTTCTTCATCATGGTGCGCATCTGGTCGTACTGATTGAGCATGCGGTTGACTTCCTGCACCTGCACCCCGGCGCCGGCGGCGATGCGACGCTTGCGGCTCGCCTTGATGAGTTCCGGCTTTGCGCGCTCCGCGGGGGTCATCGAATTGATGATGCCTTCCATGCGGCGCACCTGCTTCTCGGCCTGGTCCATGTTCGTCTGGCTGGCAGCGGCCTGGAACTGCGCGGGCAGCTTGTCCATGAGCGACGACAGGCCGCCCATCTTCTTCATCTGGCCGATCTGCGCCTTGAAGTCGTTCAGGTCGAAGTCGCCGCCCTTCTTGACCTTGTCGGCGAGCTTTTGTGCGGCCTGCACGTCCACACCGCGCTGCGCTTCCTCGACGAGCGCGAGAATGTCGCCCATGCCGAGAATCCGGTTCGCCATGCGATCCGGGTAGAAGACTTCGAGGCCGTCGAGCTTTTCGCCCACGCCAACGAACTTGATCGGCTTGCCCGTGATGTGGCGCACCGACAGCGCGGCGCCGCCGCGCGAGTCGCCGTCGAGCTTGGTGAGCACCACGCCGGTGAGCGGCAGCGCGTCGTTGAACGCGCGCGCGGTGTTCACGGCGTCCTGACCCAGCATGGCGTCCACGACGAAGAGCGTCTCGATCGGCTTGAGTTCGGCGTGCAGGGCGCTGATCTCCTGCATCATCGCTTCGTCGATACCCAGACGACCGGCCGTATCCACGAGCAGCACGTCATGATGGTGACGACGCGCCCAGTCCACGGCTGCACGGGCGATGTCGACCGGCTTCTGGTCGGGTTGCGACGGGAAGAAGTCGGCGTCGACCTGCTGCGTGACCGTCTCGAGCTGGGCGATGGCGGCGGGGCGGTAGACGTCGGTGGAGACCGTCAGCACCTTTTTCTTCTGGCCGCGCAGCAGCTTGGCGAGCTTGCCGACGGTGGTGGTCTTGCCGGCGCCCTGCAGACCGGCCATCAGAATGATGGCGGGCGGGGTTGTGGCGAGATTGAGCTCGGCGGCACGACCTTCGTAGTCGCCGCCCATGAGCGCGGTCAGCTCGCGCTGCACCACGCCGACGAGCGCCTGGCCCGGCGAGAGGCTGGAGAGGACTTCCTCCCCCAGGGCCTTTTCCTTGACCTTGGCGATGAAATCGCGGACCACCGGCAGGGCGACGTCGGCCTCGAGCAGGGCGAGACGCACTTCGCGCAGCATTTCCTGCGTGTTGGCCTCGGTCAGGCGGGCTTCGCCGCGCAACGTCTTGACGACCTTGGCGAGGCGCGTAGTGAGATTGTCGAGCATGAAACGTATCCAGTAAAACCTGCAAGTGGCCCGGTTCGGCCCCGCCCGCGGACCGCGACCGGCTGCCGGCGGGCGGAAGCGGGGAAGTCGGCGGGGACGGCAGCGCGCCCGTCATGGGCTGGTGTAAACTTCAAACATGACTATTTTACTGTATGCGCTGACCGCCATCCTCTACGCCGGGTTGGCGGTTTGTTCGTGGCAAGGGTATCGACGCGACGCCGCGCTCGCACTCGCGGGCGGGGAGGTCGCGCCTGCGCCGGTCACGGGCACCGCGTCGCGCTGGCCGATGCAGCTCTCGCTGTTCGCCGTGCTCGTGTTGCACGGGGTGCTGCTGCATCAGACGATCTTCCGCGCCGACAGCATGCACTTCGGTTTTGCGTACATGCTCTCGGCGATGTTGTGGCTGTCGGTCGGGATCTACTGGATCGAGAGTTTCTTCTTTCCGCTCGACAGCCTGCGTCTGATGGTCACACCCGTGGCGGCCGTGGCGTGCCTGTTACCGATGATTTTTCCGGATGTGCGCATTCTGGGCTTCGCGGCCGAACCGATTTTCAAGGCGCATTTCATCATCGCGAACATGGCCTACGGACTGTTCGCGCTGGCGGCACTGCACGCATTGCTGATGATCTACGCCGAGCGGCAACTTCACCCGTCGCGCAGCGGCGAGGCAACCGGATGGCTCTCGCGCTGGCTCGAGACACTGCCGCCGCTGCTCACGATGGAAAAACTGCTGTTCCGGCTCATCGGTGCCGGGTTCGTGTTGCTGACCCTGACGCTGGTCTCCGGAGTGATGTTCTCCGAGGCGCTGTTCGGGCGCGCGGTGCGTATCGACCACAAAACCGTGTTCGCGGTGGTGTCGTGGCTGATGTTCGGCGCGGTGCTGCTGGGCCGGCACTTTTACGGGTGGCGCGGCAAGGTCGCGCTGCGTTGGGTTCTGGCGTCGTTCGTGGCGCTGCTGCTGGCGTATGTCGGCTCTCGCTTCGTGCTTGAGGTGGTGCTGCATCGCATGACGGAGACTTGAGGCGCGATGCGCAATATCCTGCTGTTACTGCTTTTGTTGATTGCGGGCACCTGGTGGATGCGAAACAACGAGCGCAAGCGCAATGCACGGGATGCGCGCATGCGGGCGTCGTCACCCAACGGCGCCGGCGCGCCGCCGCGTCAGTCGTTGCCGCCTGCCGAGCGCATGGTGCGTTGCAGCGAGTGCGACACCTATCTTCCCGAGAGTGATGCCGTCTCCGGCGCCGACGGCAAGCATTTTTGCAGCGGCGCGCATCGCGACGCGTACCTCGCGCGCGAACACCGCGTCTGAAAGCCGCCGCGCGGCCAGAGCGCGCGGCGAGCGTCCCGATGTCTCCCGGGGTTCGCGACAACCTTCATCCAGATTTCGTCACTTTCTCGCGGTCGTCCCGCAGGGGCGGCTTGCGCATGCCTGTCGCATGCACTAAAACACAGTTACCGGCCCCGTCTACAAGAACGACAACAAGGGGGCGACGACAGGAGGGCGCGACATGCTAATGCGCAGACGGATGTATTTCCTTCTCCCGGATCTGGCCAGTGCGCAGCGCACGATGAGCGACTTGCTACTCGCACGGATCGAGGAGCGTCACATCCACTTCATGGCACGTGACGAAATGGACCTGGAGGGACTGCACGAGGCCAACCTGCTGCAGACGTCCGATATCGTGCACGGCGCCGAAGCCGGGCTCGTGATCGGCGGTTTCTGCGGTCTGGCGGTCGGTGCGGTCGCGGCGTTTTTCCCCATCGTGGGCACACGTCCCCAGTGGGAATTGATGATCGTGACGGCGCCGCTTGGCGCGCTCTTCGGCGCGTGGGTGTCGAGCATGATCGGTGTCTCGGTGCCGAACTCGCGGCTCAAGACGTTCCGCGAACCGCTCGAGCGCGGCATGATCCTGCTCATGGTGGATGTGCGAGACAGCCGCGTCGACGAGATTCGCGACATGCTCAAGGCGCATCACCCGGAAGCGCACATGGAAGGGGTCGAGGCGGCGATTCCGGCATTCCCCTGATCGGTTTACAGTTTGAGACAAGCGAGGCAAGCGCATCGACAGTGAACGGCGTCACGCAGCGCACGAGTGTTACCGGCCGGCAACGGCCCAGGGCGCCGCACCTGTGAGCGGCGCGGGATGGTGCGCGTGTCGTACGACACGAGAGCAACGCCATCCCCGGGCGTGGTCACGCCCATGGAAGCCTCTCGGCCAGGTCGGGCGAGGGGCTTCTGCTTTGCCGGACGTTGCAGGCTGGCGGGGAAGTGCGCCTGCCGCCCCAGCGCTGGACGCGGCCGTCGGTCGCGACGAGCGCCGCTGCGCGAGGACAGCGCCGCAAGCGCCCGCACGCGGCACGACGCGCCGGATGATCCCGGATGTCGGGGAAAGCGGTGAACGCGGTGAACGCCGGCCCGGGTTCGTCCGGGCCGTGAGCCGACGGCGTCACGTCAAGTGGGCTACAATGGCGCCCCTCGCTCTACGGGAGTTCGTGGTGCCCGTCATGCTCCAGTCATCTGCGTCCCCTAACTTTTTGCCCCGGTCGCGTGCGCACGCCGCGCGTCGCCTCCCGCTTGCGCGAGGTGCCGTATGAACGCGCCGCGCGACCTGCCCGTGCTCACGCTCGACGCCGGCGGCTGGGTCGTCGAGGCCGAGCGTCTGCCGTCGCCCAACTTCGACACGCGGCCGCCCGGAATGCTGACGGACCTGCTCGTGGTGCACAACATCTCGTTGCCGCCGGGGCAATTCGGGGGTGGCGAGATCGCGGCGTTCTTTCAGAACCGGCTCGATCACGATGCCCATCCGTTCTTCGACGAGATTCGCGGTGTGCACGTCTCGTCGCATTTCCTCGTGAGGCGCGATGGTGCGTTGCAGCAGTTCGTGTCGTGCAATGCGCGGGCCTGGCATGCCGGTGCGTCGGCGTTCGAAGGACGCACGCGCTGTAACGATTTCTCGATCGGGGTGGAGCTCGAGGGCACCGACGACCTGCCGTTCACCGAGGCGCAGTATGTAACGCTGGCGGCGCTCACGCGCGTCTTGCGTGAGCATTATCCGATTCAAGCCGTGGCCGGACACGCCGATATCGCACCGGGGCGCAAGACGGACCCGGGGCCGCACTTCGAGTGGCGGCGATTGCGCGAAATGGCGGACCTGGCGCCGGAAGCGTTGCCGTTTCAGGCAACGGATTAACCCGATGACGCGGTAGGTTTTGCTTGACAGGGCGATGCCACGGGCCTTCCCGGGGATCAAATTTTCAGGTTTGCGGAGTGCGTCATCTCCACTATACTTAGTGCCAATTCCGGTGCTGACCACTATATGTAGTGGTTGATGTGAAGTCCGGCACCGGATGCAGTAACCATCAATACCGTGCTTGTCCCGCGGCGTTTTGTGGGGCGGCGCAGCAGCAAAGCCGTGCAGCGGACACCTCGAACCCTTGGCCGTCCGTCGGTCGTGCGGTGTTCAGCACTTCGCTCCATCGGCGCCCCCAGGGCGTATTTTTGCCGGTCGTGAAACTGGTAGAGACGCGCTAACAGCACCATCTCATTGGAACGGGAGTTTTTACATGCAGACTAACGAAAACCTCACCCGCCCGAACCCGACGCCCGCCGCGACGACCGGCACCGGCCCGGGTGCGTCGGCGCCCCAGACGACGGGTGCCTTCGAGCCGGCGACCAACGCCGACTTCAAAGTGATTCGACGCAACGGCGCGGTGGTGGGTTTCGAGCCGTCGAAGATCGCGATCGCCGTGACCAAGGCGTTCCTCGCCGTGAACGGCGGTCAGGGCGCGGCGTCGGCACGTGTTCGCGAGCTCGTGGAGCAACTGACGCAGAACGTCGTGCGCGCGCTGATGCGCAGCCGCCCGAACGGCGGCACGTTCCACATCGAAGACATTCAGGATCAGGTCGAACTCGCGCTCATGCGTGAAGGCGAGCACAACGTGGCCCGCGCCTACGTGCTGTATCGCGAGAAGCGCGCGCAGGAGCGTGCTCACGCGGTCGAGGCTGCGCCCGAAGCCGCCGCGCCCGACATGCCGGTGCTGCATGTCACCGACAATGGCGTGTCGCGCCCGCTCGACATGGCCGCGCTGCGTGGCGTGGTGCAGGCCGCCTGCGAGAACCTCGGCAATGAAGTCGACGCCGAGCCGATCCTGACCGAAACCATCAAGAACCTGTACGACGGCGTGCCGCTGTCGCAGGTTTACGACTCGGCGATCCTCGCCTCGCGTACGCTCATCGAGAAGGAGCCGGCGTACAGCCAGGTCACCGCTCGTATCCTGATGCACACGATCCGCCGCGAGATTCTCGGCGAGGAAGTGCTGCAGGGCGACATGGCCGCGCGCTACATCGATTACTTCCCGCGCTTCATCAAGCAGGGTGTCGAGGCCGAGCTGCTCGACGAGCAACTGCTCTCGTACGACCTGGCCAAGCTGGCCGCCGCGCTCGACGCCAACCGCGACCTGCAATTCAACTACCTCGGCCTGCAGACGCTGTACGACCGTTACTTCCTGCACATCGACGGTCATCGCATCGAAATGCCGCAGGCGTTCTACATGCGTGTGGCCATGGGGCTGGCGCTGAACGAAGTCGAACGCGAAGCGCGTGCGATCGAGTTCTACCAGATCCTGTCGAGCTTCGATTTCATGAGCTCGACGCCCACGCTGTTCAACTCGGGCACGCGCCGCTCGCAGCTCTCGTCGTGCTACCTCACGACCGTCTCGGACGATCTGGAGGGCATTTACGAAGCGCTCAAGGAAAACGCGCTGCTCTCGAAGTTCGCCGGCGGTCTGGGCAACGACTGGACGCAGGTGCGCGCGCTCGGCTCGCACATCAAGGGCACGAACGGCAAGAGCCAGGGCGTGGTGCCGTTCCTGAAGGTGGTCAACGACACGGCCGTGGCCGTGAACCAGGGCGGCAAGCGCAAGGGCGCGGTGTGCGCCTATCTGGAAACGTGGCACCTGGACATCGAGGAATTCCTCGAGCTGCGCAAGAACACCGGCGACGACCGTCGTCGCACGCACGATATGAACACGGCGAACTGGATTCCCGATCTGTTCATGAAGCGCGTGATGGAAGGCGCCGAGTGGACGCTGTTCTCGCCGTCGACCTGCCCGGACCTGCACGACAAGTACGGCAAGGCCTTCGAGCAGGCGTACACCGCCTATGAAGAGAAGGCGGCGCGCGGCGAAATCAAGCTGTTCAAGAAGATTCCGGCGCAGGCGCTCTGGCGCAAGATGCTGGGCATGCTGTTCGAGACCGGCCATCCGTGGATCACGTTCAAGGATCCGTGCAACATCCGCTCGCCGCAGCAGCACGTGGGCGTGGTGCACTCGTCGAACCTGTGCACGGAAATCACGCTGAACACGAGCGAGACCGAAATCGCCGTGTGCAACCTCGGCTCGGTCAACCTCGTGGCTCACCTGAAGCAGACCGCCAACGGCTACGAGCTCGATCACGAGAAGTTGCAGCGCACCATTCGCGTGGCGATGCGCATGCTCGACAACGTGATCGACATCAACTACTACGCGGTGACGAAGGCGCGCAATTCGAATCTGCATCACCGTCCGGTGGGCATGGGCATCATGGGCTTCCAGGACTGCCTGCACCTGCTGCGCACGCCGTATGCGTCCAATGCCGCCGTCGAGTTCGCCGATCGTTCGATGGAAGCCGTGTGCTACTACGCCTACTGGGCGTCGACCGAGCTGGCCAAGGAGCGCGGCCAGTATTCGTCGTACAAGGGGTCGCTGTGGGATCGCGGCATCCTGCCGCAAGACTCGCTCAAGCTGCTGGCCGAAGAGCGCGGCGGCTACGTCGACGTCGACCTGTCGAGTTCGCTCGACTGGGACAGCCTGCGCAAGCACATCGCCGCGCACGGCATGCGCAACTCGAACTGCGTGGCCATCGCGCCGACGGCAACGATCTCGAACATCATCGGCGTGTCGGCCTGCATCGAACCGACGTTCCAGAACCTGTACGTGAAGTCGAACCTCTCGGGCGAATTCACGGTGGTCAACGAGTACCTGGTGCGTGACCTGAAGGCCCGCGGTCTGTGGGATGAAGTGATGGTCGCCGACCTGAAGTATTTCGATGGTTCGCTCTCGCGTATCGACCGTGTGCCGGCCGACCTGCGCGAGATCTATGCCACGGCGTTCGAAGTCGAGCCGAAGTGGCTGGTCGAGGCGGCGTCGCGTCGTCAGAAGTGGATCGATCAGGCCCAGTCGCTCAACATCTACATGGCCGGCGCTTCGGGCAAGAAGCTCGACGAGACGTACAAGCTGGCATGGACGCGCGGCCTGAAGACCACGTATTACCTCCGGACGATGGCCGCAACGCACGTCGAGAAGTCGACGGTGAGCCACGGTGCGCTGAACGCGGTGCCGAGCTCGGGTGGTATGTCGGGTGGTTTCTCGGCCGAACCGAGCGCGCCGCTCTCGCCGCTGGCCCAGCCGATGCCGGACGCCGAAGGCGCGGTCTGCACGATGCGCCCGGGCGACCCCGGCTTCGACGAGTGCGAAGCCTGCCAGTAAGCTGAGGCCTGCGCCTGGCGCACCGGGGCGGCGTGCACGTTGTCTCCCCGGTCGGAAAAAACCCCGTCGGCCCGCAAGGGCGACGGGGTTTTTTCTTGCCTTCGCCCGAGCGTCAGGCCAGATCGATGCGCATCGTCAGATCGAGTGTCTGGCCGTGCGCGATGACAACGTGATCGTGGTCGAACTCGCCCACGCGATGCGTGGACGGCTCCAGGCACAGGTAGGGGCGACCCGCCGGCGAGTGCACCACGAGCCACGGTGCGTCGCTGCTGCGCACCGTGGCCGAGCGCAGGCCGCCGGCGTAGTCGATGCGGGCATCGAAGCGCCCGGAACCGGAGGGCGCTTCGGCGAACCACGTCGAGCGGCCCTCCATGTTGAGCCCGCCGCCGACGGACACCACCTCGATGGCGCCCACGTGGATGCGTTGCTCGCTCGGCCATCTCACGTCTTCGGAGGGCGAATGCCAGACGGCCTCCGATTCGAACGTCAGCCGCGCGCCGGCCGGCCAGCGGAAGTAGGGATGCAGACCGAGCCCCCCCGGCATGGCGTCGGCGGACAGATTGGTGAGCGAGAGCTGCATGTCGACGCCCTGCGCGTCGAGCGTGACCGACAGGTACGCCTGATAGTGCCAGGGCCACTCGGGCTGGGCGGGGCAGTCGAGTTGCAGCACGCAGCAGTGGGGACTTTCGTCGACGACCTCCCACTCGCGGCGCAGCCCCCAGCCGTGCAGCGAACTCGACGCCGCCGGCTGCTCGCGAACGGTGATCGTGCGATCGCGCCAGTGCAGCCTGTCGTCGCGCAGCATATTGGTATACGGAAGCATCGGAAACGCGCCGGCCTTCGGCCACTCGTCCGACGGGAACGGGTCGTTGCCGAGCGGGACCAGGTAATCGAACAGATCGCCGCGCGTGTCGCGGCGCGCGAGCCGCGAGAGGCGGCCGCCGGCGCCCGGCTGTACCTCGGCAAGGAGCGCGCCGCTGGTCAGGCGAATCGGTTTGCCGGGGCTGAGGACGAGCGGTGTCGGGCCGGGTGATGGCGGCAAGGCGGAAGGTGAGTCGCTGGGTGTCGGCGGGATATTCGCCGGTCGGCCGTCGGGGCCTGCGGAAGTCATCGTCGGTATCTCCTTCGTCTGCGCGGTGAAGTCGCATGCGCCGCAATCTGTCGTGCCGGCTGTCCATGCGGTGGCGCTCGCTCACAAGGATACGCCAATGTCGCGCTGCGCCATTTCGACGCGTGCGAACCGCTGTCGCGCGACGGCGTTTCATGGCAAGATGCCGGTCCCGCGAGAATGCCCGGGGGGCACGAGGGGAAACCCGTCTAACACTAGGTATAGTGGTCGTTGTGCGGCACGGCACTATATGTAGTGTTGCGTGCTGGAATGAGTGACGTAATTGTGCTAAATTGGAGACGTTCAATTCGACGTCGGGAGGACATGATGTTGTTACCGCTCTCGCGTCGACGTTGTTGTTCAACATTGCGCATCAGCGCATCTGCACTACCCCCGAAACACGGCAATTTTTCCGGCGAACCCGATGGACGTCATGCACGTTACGCCACCGGCGACGAGTTGTCGGTCGCCGGATCGCAAATTTTTCGTCAGCCTTCGAACCCGAACGGCTGATCTGTCACTTCGGCGGTGCACGTTAGCGCGTGTATCGCATCAACCTGAACGGACTGAGACCCTATGCTGAACTGGGAAGAAGACACCACTGCCAAATCGCCGGCTCCGGCCGCCGCTCCGAGTCCGGCCGCTGCGCCTGCGTCGAACATCCTCGGCACCCAGGGGGATACCCCGAGTGTGATCGCCTCGCAGTCGACGCGTCGCGTGAGCGCCTCGGACAAGCGCGTGATCAACGGCACGACGGACGTGAACCAGCTGGTGCCGTTCAAGTACAAGTGGGCCTGGGAGAAGTATCTCGCCGGCTGCGCGAACCACTGGATGCCGCAGGAAATCAACATGTCGCGCGACATCGCCCTGTGGAAGGACCCGAACGGTCTGACCGAGGACGAGCGCCGCATCATCAAGCGCAACCTCGGCTTCTTCGTGACGGCCGACTCGCTCGCCGCGAACAACATCGTGCTGGGCACCTATCGCCACATCACCGCGCCGGAGTGCCGCCAGTTCCTGCTGCGCCAGGCGTTCGAAGAGGCCATCCACACGCACGCGTATCAGTACATCGTCGAGAGCCTGGGCCTGGACGAAGGCGAGATCTTCAACGCCTATCATGAAGTGCCGTCGATTCGCGACAAGGACGAGTTCCTGCTGCCGTTCATCGAGGTGGTCGCCGATCCGTCGTTCCAGACGGGCACGCAGGAAGCCGACCAGAAGCTGCTGCGCTCGCTGATCGTCTTCGCCTGCATCATGGAAGGCCTGTTCTTCTACGTCGGCTTCACGCAGATCCTCGCACTGGGTCGCCAGAACAAGATGACCGGCGCCGCGGAGCAGTATCAGTACATCCTGCGCGACGAGTCGATGCACTGCAACTTCGGCATCGACCTGATCAACCAGGTGAAGCTGGAAAACCCGAACCTGTGGACGCCGGAGTTCCGCGAGGAGATCCGCGAGCTGTTCAAGAAGGCCGTCGAGCTCGAGTATCGCTATGCCGAAGACACGATGCCGCGCGGCGTGCTTGGTCTGAATGCGGGCATGTTCAAGAGCTATCTGCGCTTCATCGCGAACCGTCGCTGCGCACAAATCGGTCTCGAGGCACTCTTCCCGAACGAAGAAAATCCGTTCCCGTGGATGAGTGAGATGATCGATCTGAAGAAGGAGCGCAACTTCTTCGAGACGCGAGTGATCGAGTACCAGACCGGTGGCGCGCTGAGCTGGGACTGAGTGGTTGCAGTGAAATGGGTGCTCGCTGGAACGCGAGCATCCATGCGGGTTTCGAGAGAGTGGTGTGTGCGTGTCGCGCACGCGTGACCGGCAGCAAGAGAAGCAAAAGAGAACGTGCAGGTCACGCACATCATCCTCTCACCCACGTCGCTCGCGTCGCTGTCGTCGAGCTTCGCATGCGCTTCATGTGCATCGACACACCGGCGCGATGTGCATCAAATACAACAGATTGACTTCTTCGGTGCGAATGATGTGCGCTTTTTTACGCACAAAGTATTAACATCGCATCACAAAAGAATTATTATTCGCTCAAATAAATTGCAGTCTCGATGAACTCACGAAAGCACTCGCTGCTTTCCTCCCGCGACAGAGAGCTGGTAGTTACGGAGCGTAAAAACCTTGGTGCATAGCAAGCAGTATCGCTTATCCGCTATCGCAATCTCCTCCATCCCGATGACGGGACAGGCAAGCTACCCCCCGAAGAATCTGGCGAATCCCCTTTCTCAAGACATTCGAATTGCTGGCGGCAATGTCGCCGGCAATTTTTTTGCGCGCTTGACCACTCACGGTCAGCGTCATGCGCGCAGCGCCGAATTCATTAGCGTAAGCCGTCGAAGTCCGATGCGTACGCCGATGAATAGCCCGCTCGCCGGCGGTTTCCGCACGGTGGTCGGGTTTCCTTCTCAGGTGGTTATGTTTGAGTGATCTCTCACGTTAAGGAGCAAAGTGATGGCTACTACTGCTAAGAAAAAACCCGCAGCAAAGAAGGCTGTTGCCAAGAAGCCGGTAGCAAAGAAGGCTGCTGCCGCCAAGAAGCCGGTCGCGAAGAAGGCTGTGGCCGCCAAGAAGCCGGTCGCGAAGAAGGCCGCCGCCGCGAAGAAGCCGGCAGCGAAGAAGGTTGCCGCCAAGAAGCCGGTCGCCAAGAAGGCAGCAGTGAAGAAGGTTGCCGCCAAGAAGCCGGTTGCCAAGAAGGCAGCGGTGAAGAAGGTTGCCGCCAAGAAGCCGGTCGCCAAGAAGGCAGCGGTGAAGAAGGTTGCCGCCAAGAAGCCGGTCGCCAAGAAGGCAGCGGTGAAGAAGGTTGCCGCCAAGAAGCCGGCCGCCAAGAAGGCAGCAGTGAAGAAGGTTGCTGCGAAGAAGCCGGCGGCCAAGAAGGTTGCGGCCAAGAAGCCCGCTGCGAAGAAGGCGGCTGCCAAGCCTGCGGCGAAGAAGCCCGCTGCTGCCAAGAAGCCGGCAGTGAAGAAGGTTGCCGCCAAGCCTGCTGCTGCTCCGGCCGCAGCCCCGGCAGCACCGAAGACGGCACTGAATCCGGCAGCGGCATGGCCGTTCCCGACCGGCAGCCGTCCGTAATTCGAGTGCCGATGCAGGAACCCAGGCACTTCGGTGTCTCTTGATCGAGTAGGCCTACTCGATCCGAAACCCGCTGTGATGAGCAATCGTCACGGCGGGTTTTTTCATGGCCCTGCGTCCTCGCGTCCTGACGCGTCGGGCGATGCCGACGCACGTCACGTTTCGTAAACGAATCACGGGCGACAGATGTCGCCCGTGGGTCGCTTCGTGATCCCGCGTTCCCGCACGTCGCCGGGGAGGCGATGCGCGGGCGCGAGGTGATGTCAGTGCGTGACGCGCGTCACGCCGCCGCTCGAGAGCAGGCGCACGCGCTGCCCCGGCTGGAACGATTCATCGGCATCTTGCGTGATCGCACGCAGTTCGCCGTTATCGAGTCGCACGGTGATCTCCAGGCCGGCCTTCTTGCTCATGCGGCTCTCGATGGCCTGACCCGCCACGGCACCGAGCAGACCGCCCACGATGCCCGTGGCGATCGAGCCCCGGCCGCCACCGATGGCACTGCCGCCAATGGCGCCAAGTGCGCCGCCGCCGGCAATCCCCAGAATGCCCGGATCGCCATTGCTACTGTCGATCGTGACCGGACGAACCGATTCGACCGTGCCCATGCGCACGACCTGTTCGCGTTGCGCCTGGCGGCTGCTGTAGACGCTCGCGGAATTGCTCGGGCCGAACGCCGTGCAGGCGGACAGCGAGAGCGATGCGGCGGCGGTGAGAAGAATCAGCGGTGTGGTCAGTCGTGCCATCGTTATGCCTTTCGTAGAATCATTCGAAGCGGTGGCCGAACGCTTCCTGATATTGCGCCTCGATCTCGGCGCGCGTCGGTGCGTAGGTCTGCGGGCCTTGCTCGGCAATCTTGAGCGAACCCATCAGGCTGGCCAGGCGGCCGGTGGTCGGCCAGTCGAGGCCCTTCTCGATGCCATACAGCAACCCGCCACGGAAAGCGTCGCCGCACCCGGTGGGGTCGACGACACGCTTGGCGGTCACGGCGGGAATGTCGTGCTGCTTGCCGTCGGCGAAGATCAGGGCCCCGTGTTCTCCGCGCGTGACGACAAGTGCCTCGACGCGCGACTGGAGATCGTCCATCGACCATCCGGTCTTCGTGCAGAGGAGCTTGGCTTCGTAGTCGTTGACCGCGAGATAAGTGGCGAGTTCCACCATGCGACGCAGTGCCTCGGCCGAGAGCAGCGGCAGGCCCTGACCCGGATCGAACACGAACGGCACGCGGGCGGCGGCGAATCCTTCGGCGTGCGCGAGCATGGCGTCGGGCGCGTCCGGCGCGACGATGCCCAGTGTGGCGTCCCTGACGTCGGCCACGCGATTCTGCGCCGAGAACATCATCGCGCCCGGGTGGAAGGCCGTGATCTGGTTGTTGTCCAGATCGGTGGTGATCATTGCGTTGGCGGTCATGCTGTCGGCAATGGTGCGAACGAATGCCGTCGACATGCCGAGCGACTCCAGGCGCTCGATGTATGCGCCGCCATCTTCGCCCACGGCGCCCATGACGACCGGTGAGCCGCCCAGCAGGTTCAGGCTGTAGCCGATGTTGCCGGCGCAGCCGCCGAAGTTGCGGCGCATCGTCGGCACGAGGAAGCTGACGTTCAGAATGTGCACCTGATCGGGCAGGATGTGCTCTCCGAAGCGGCCTTCGAACGTCATGATGTTGTCGTAGGCGAGCGAGCCGCAGATCACGGTAGTCACGGAGTGTGTCCTTCTAAAGGGTGAGCGCAAGGCGGCGCAGGGCGGCGAACGCCTGCGCCATCGCGAGACGCAATATGGGCGACGCCGCGAGAAAAATCAGGCCGGGATATCGACCAGGCCGGCTTGGGAACTGCGACGCCGACGCGCGCCGAAGGATCGGACGCGTCGGCGCAATGACGACGTCGTATCGATTACGAGAGTGCGGCGAGCGCAGCGTCGTAGTTCGGTTCATTCTTGATTTCCGGCACCAGCTCGGCGTGCACGACTCGGTTGTCGGCGTCGAGCACGACCACGGCACGCGCCGTCACGCCGGCGAGCGGGCCGGTGGCGATGGCGACGCCGTAGTTCTCGAGGAACTCGCGACCGCGCATGAGCGAGAGCGGGACGACGTTGTTCAGGCCTTCCGTGGCGCAGAAACGGCTCATGGCGAACGGCAGGTCAGCCGAGATGACGAGCACGACCGTGTTTTCGAGCTTGCCGGCGGCTTCGTTGAACTTGCGGGTCGAGGTGGCGCAGGTCGGCGTGTCGAGGCTCGGCACGATGTTGAGGACTTTGCGCTTGCCAGCGAAGTCGTCGAGCTTGACGTCCTGCAGTTTGGCGTTGACCAGCGAGAACGCCGGTGCGGTCTGTCCCTTCTGCGGGAACTGGCCGTTGACTTCGATGGGGTTGCCCCCGAGCGTGACTTGGGACATCGATATCTCCTAGGTTGAGTGCAACAGCGCTATCAGGGATAGAACGCGAGCACCCGGAAATTACTGGCTAGCGCTGCCTGCGCCGACAATCGTAACCGAATCGTGCGTTCATTGCGTGGCGACAAACCGGCTTCGCGCTGTGCCCCATCGCTTACGTAGTCATTCGCTGAAAAAACGCGACGCACCACCGGCTTGCCGTCGATGTCGGACAGCGTCAGCTCGAGCGATGGCCAGGCCACTGCGTAACTGGCCTGACTGCGCATGAACACCGTGAGCGTCATCGGCACGGTGTCGTCGGTCGGGGCTGAGGCGCCACTCGCCGTGCCGTCGTTCGCGGCGATATTCCCGGGGAGATTCGCCGAATCGTTGGCCGCGCCCGTCGCGCTGTCGTGTCCCGCGTCGGGGTCGGTCACGAGCGTTACGCTGGAAATCTGGATCATGTCCGGCTGGCGCGGCGGCCCGATCGTCACGTGCAGCGGGCGGCCGATCGTCGCGAAGACACCGCGCAGGGCGGGCATGCGGTCGACAAGCGCTGCACGTTCCAGCCACGCCCACTGCGCGAGCAGCGCAACGACGGCGAGGGCCATCAAAATGCGCCAGATCACGCGGGCGGCACCGGGGCGCGGCTTCTGCGGCTGCGCGCGATTCGTCGCCGACACCGCCTGCGCTGTCGGCGCGGTGAGGACGGTGGCATCTTCGTCGTCGATGTAGCGGCCCGGACCGTGTCGCATCTGCGCCCGACTCTCGTCCGGCGCACCGAGCAGGGCAGCGATGGCGGTAGGGGTGAGCATTTCGGGCACCGGCGGTTTGTCCGCCGAAGCCGTGTCGCCCGGGGGCGCATCGCCGGACGCCGACGCCATGGCATCTGCCGCTGTCGGCGCGGGAGCGCCCACGGCGCCGGGTGGCATGTCCGGCATCGACCCGTTCTCGTCGTCCGCAGGCGGGTCGCACAGATAGGCGCGGCCGTCGAACACTTCCCGGCAATGCCCGCAACGCACCAGACCGTCGCGCAGCTTGAGCTGATCCGCGACGACGCGAAAGACCGTGTGGCAGTGTGGGCAGCGGGTAGCGAGAACGCGCGAGGACTGGGTCATGGGACTCCGGGAGACTCGGCGCGTGGTGCGCGCCTTAGCCGGCGGCCTGCCCGTGCAGGCAGACCCAGCCGTCGTGAGCGCGCCAGACCGACATCTTCATATAGGGCGCGTAGGCCGCGATCACCTCGTCGGCCTGTCGTTCGAGCACGCCCGACAGTGCGAGGCGCCCGCCCGGCGCCACGCGCGACGTCAGCATCGACGCGAGCAGCTTGAGCGGATTCGACAGGATGTTGGCGACCACGATGTTGAACTGACCGTCGCGCAGGTCGTCGGGCAAACCGTATTCGACCGGCGCGTGGTTGCGTTCGCTGTTGTAGCGGGCCGATTCGACCGCCTGCGGATCGATATCGATACCGATGACCGGATCGGCGCCGCACTTGCGTGCGAGGATCGCCAGAATGCCGGAGCCGCAGCCGTAGTCGAGCAGCGACTGACCCGGCTGCACATGCTGCTCGAGCCATTCCATGCACAAACGCGTGGTCGGATGGCTGCCGGTGCCGAACGCGAGGCCCGGGTCGAGTTCGAGGATGAGCGCGTCGGTATCGGGTGCGTCGTGCCAGGACGGCACGACCCAGATCCGCTGGCCGATCTGCATCGGCTCGAACTGCGATTGCGTCAGGCGCACCCAGTCCTGCTCCTCCACGTCACGCAACGTGAACGCGGGCGACTCGGCGAGCCCCAGTTCGTTGACGGCCGCCGCGAGCAACACGGCGGCGTCCTGGTCTTCACCTACAAGGGCCACCACGCGCGAATGCTGCCACGCAGTGTCCGGCGGGGTGAGTCCCGGCTCGCCGAACATCGGTTGCTCGTCGGGCGTGTCGGCATCCGCGTCTTCCACGGAGACCGACAGTACGCCCAGATCGAGCAGGGCGTCTGACAGGGCCTCGGCCTGGGCGCGGGCAACTTCTACGACGAGTTCGCGATACATGGCGAGCGTTTCCTACTGAATAACGACTGATGAATTGCTTAATTGCCGCCGCCGACGGCAGACTTCTGCGCCAGCTTGTGTTCCAGATAATGGATGCTCGTGCCGCCTTCGACAAACTTGGCGTCGAGCATCAGTTCCCGGTGCAGCGGAATGTTCGTCTGGATACCTTCGATCACGATTTCCGACAGCGCCACACGCATGCGGCGGATTGCCTGCTCGCGCGTAGCGCCGTAGGCGATCAGCTTGCCGATCATCGAATCGTAGTTGGGCGGCACGAAGTAACCGTTGTAGGCGTGCGAGTCGACGCGGATGCCCGGGCCGCCCGGCATGTGCCACGCGGTGATGCGACCCGGCGACGGCGTGAACTTGAACGGATCTTCGGCGTTGATGCGGCATTCGATCGCATGACCCTGGAACTGGATGTCGCGCTGACGGAAGGCGAGCTTATCGCCGGCCGCGATGCGAATCTGTTCCTGCACGATATCGACGCCCGTGATCATCTCGGTGACCGGGTGCTCGACCTGGACGCGCGTGTTCATTTCAATGAAATAGAACTCGCCGTTCTCGTACAGGAATTCGAACGTGCCGGCGCCGACGTAGCCCATCTTCTTGCAGGCGTCGGCGCAGCGATCGCCGATACGCTCGATCAGACGGCGCGGAATCAGCGGAGCGGTGGCTTCCTCGATCACCTTCTGGTGGCGGCGCTGCATCGAGCAGTCGCGCTCGCCCAGCCAGACGGCGTTCTTGTGCTTGTCGGCAAGCACCTGGATCTCGATATGGCGCGGGTTCTCGAGGAACTTCTCCATATAGACTTCCGGGTTGCCGAAAGCGCGGCCGGCTTCCTCGCGCGTCATATTGACCGCGTTCACGAGTGCCGCTTCGGTGTGTACCACGCGCATGCCGCGACCGCCGCCGCCGCCGGCGGCCTTGATGATCACCGGGTAGCCGATCTGGCGCGCAATGCGCACGATTTCCTTGGGATCGTCGGGCAACGCGCCCTCCGAACCCGGCACGCACGGCACGCCGGTCTTGATCATCGTCTGCTTGGCCGAGACCTTGTCGCCCATCAGGCGAATGGTGTCGGGGCGCGGGCCGATGAACGTGAAGCCCGAATTTTCGACGCGCTCGGCGAAGTCGGCATTTTCCGAAAGGAAACCGTAGCCCGGATGGATCGCCTGGGCGTCGGTCACTTCGGCCGCGCTGATAAGCGCGGGCATGTTCAGGTAGCTTTGGGGCGAGGGGGCCGGGCCGATACAAACGGCCTCGTCAGCGAGCTTGACGTACTTCGCTTCCTTGTCCGCTTCCGAATAGACGACAACGGTCTTGATGCCCATCTCGCGGCACGCGCGCTGGATGCGCAGAGCGATTTCGCCGCGGTTGGCGATGAGGATTTTTTCAAACATTATGTGCAGTCCTGCCCGTAGGGGAGAGGAGCGGGGCCGGGCACCGGACGGCGCCGCACGGCGAATGCCTGCGCGGGCACGGGTGTCCGACAACCGGCATTAGCCGATCACGAACAGCGGTTGACCGTATTCGACGGCCTGACCGTTCTCGACGAGGATTTCCTTGATCACGCCGGCCTTGTCGGACTCGATTTCGTTGAGCAGCTTCATGGCTTCGATGATGCACAACGTCTGGCCTTCCTTGACCGAGTCGCCGACCTGGGCGAACGGATCGGCGCCCGGCGACGGCGCACGGTAGAACGTGCCGACCATCGGGGAAGTCACGATATGACCTTGCGGCACGACCGGCGCGGCAGGTGCTGCCGGGGCCGCTGCCGCGGCGGGCGCTTGCGCGCCGATTTGCGGCGCGGCGGCCGGCATGGCCATTTGCATCGGGGCTGCGATCACCTGCGGCGGCGCCTTGACGATGCGGACCTTGCCTTCGCCTTCGGTGACTTCGAGTTCGGAAATACCCGATTCGGCCACGAGGTCGATCAACGTCTTGAGTTTGCGCAAATCCATGAAGGAAGCTCCTTGATTCGGTATCGACGCGGGGGCAGCGCCCCGCGATGGGAAATGGAGATGAGTGGACTACCCGCCGGCGAGTCGCCGCAGGGCAAAATCGAGTGCGTAGGTGTACCCGCGCCAGCCCAGGCCGCAGATCACGCCTTGCGCAATGTCGGAAAAGTACGAGTGATGCCGGAAGGCCTCGCGCGCATGGACATTCGAAAGGTGAACTTCCACGAACGGAATGCCTACGCCCGACAACGCGTCGCGTATGGCCACGCTGGTGTGGGTATAGGCCGCGGGGTTGATGACGATGAAGTCGATCGACTTCGCGCGTGCCGCCTGGATCCGGTCAACCAATGCGCCTTCGTGATTGCTTTGAAACGTTGCGACCTCGGCGCCGGCAGCCTTGGCCTGAGCCAGAAGCGCAGCGTCGATGTCCGCCAGCGTCGTGCGACCGTACACCTCCGGCTCGCGAGTACCGAGCAGGTTCAGGTTGGGGCCGTGTAGCACGAGAATGCGGTGAGGCATCGGCGAATCAAATTTCACGAAATTGGGCGCAATTAAACGCCAGTTGGTGGATTTTGTCCAGTGGGGCGAAATAGGTGCCGCGCCCTTGGCTCCCACAACTCACGTCTGACGCGGGTTCTCCGCCGTCGCGCCTTCCCGCCAATGGGGTCAGATCAAGGGCTTGAGCGCGGCACGAACCTCGTCCGAGGTAATTCGTCCGAGCTTTTCGTAGTGCAGGCGTCCCTGCGGATCGATCACGACGGTAAAGGGCAGCGCACCGGCCTTGTTACCCAGTGCGCGGGCGAGGTCGGTGCCCGCATACCCTGCCACGAGCAAGGGGTAATCGACTTTTACCTTTTGCTCAAATGCGATCATGTTCTGTGCCGTATCGATGCCGATTCCAACGAATTGGACATTTTTGCTGCCGAATTCGCTGGAAAGCGCCTGAAGGTCGGGCATTTCTTCCACGCACGGGCCGCACCACGGCGCCCAGAAGTTCACCACCAGGGTTTTGCCACGCCACTGCGAGATCGCCTGCTCGCCGCCGCTCAGGTCGGGCAGCCGGGTCGCCAGCAATTGCGCGACGGCGGCGTTCGACGCCCCACCGGGCGCCGTATTGCGTTGACCGAGCCAGAAACCGGCCGCCAGTCCGGCGAGTGCCAGAATCACCAGAATAACGATGCGCTTTGCCATGTTAAGAAGGGCCGGGAGATCCGGGAGTAGACGTTAGACGAAAAGGACGCGGTTCAGAAGCGGCAACTGCGAAGAAATCGTGGCGATTTGATGTGAATCCGGTGTCAACTGCCTGCACTGGTTCAATGACTGGGTTCGGGCGCCGGCGCGTCGGCCTGCGCGATCAGGGTGCGTAGACCGTCGGCATCGGTGCGAACCGCGCGGCCGTTGCCGTCGGTGGCTTTCAATGCACCGCGCATGTCGTCGAGCGAATACAGCGACAGATGCACCCCTGCCGGTTCGCCTCGCTGGCCACGCTCACGCCACAGGAAGCTCAGCGTCTCGACCATGCCGCGCCCGTTGAAGTGACGGCTCTCGGAGACTTCGTAGTCGATGCCGCGATTCAGCAGGTCGATGGCCACTTCCTTCGGGTTGTCGCAAAAAGCCTGCAAATAGATATCGGACATCGCCGTGGCCGTGCCGTTTTGGACCGCGCCGGTGATAAACGGACGATAGCGGGCCAGCTCGGTCATGACGGCCAGGGCCACCCGTCGCAAATGCGCCAATTCGGCCGGTTGCGTGTCGGAGAGAAACGTTTGCACGTACTCGCGCACTTCCGCTTCGATCTGATCGTTATCCGGCAGCCATTCGCCGGCAACGCGCGTCTCGCCAGTGACCTGCTTCGCCGCCTTGCGTTTGGCCGTGGCGTAATCGGCCCCTTCCTCGGCAATGAGGCGGGCGGCGGTCAGCGCGATTTCCTCGCGCAGACGTTGGACATCGGTCCAGGATTTACGTGTCATGCGAACGATGATACCCGAAAGGCATGGCGGCGCATGCCGCAGGTACAATGGTGGCCTTGTCGTTTGCGCATCTCCATTTCCCGCACGGGTTCGGCCCGTCTCATCACGCTCCCCATCCATGCATATTCATATTCTGGGCATCTGCGGCACGTTCATGGGCGGTCTGGCCGTGCTCGCCCGTCAGGCCGGTCATACCGTCACGGGCTGCGACGCCAACGTCTATCCGCCGATGAGCACCCAACTCGAGGCCCAGGGTATCCGGTTGATCGAAGGCTTCGATGCCGACCAGGTGTCGCTCGCGCCCGACCTGTTCGTCATCGGCAACGTGGTCTCGCGCGGCAATCCGCTCATGGAAGAAATCCTGAATCGGAACCTGCCCTATACGTCGGGCCCGCAGTGGCTGGGTGAGCATGTGCTCGCCAACAAATGGGTGCTCGCGGTGGCGGGCACGCACGGCAAGACGACGACGACGTCGATGCTCGCCTGGATTCTGGAGGACGCGGGGTACAACCCGGGCTTTCTCGTGGGCGGCGTGCCGATGAACTTCGGCATATCCGCGCGCCTGACCGACAGCGACTTCTTCGTGATCGAGGCCGACGAATACGACACCGCGTTCTTCGACAAACGCTCCAAGTTCGTCCACTACCGGCCACGCACTGCCATTCTGAACAACCTTGAATTCGATCATGCCGACATCTTTCCGGATCTCGGCGCGATCGAGACGCAATTCCATCATCTGGTGCGCACCGTCCCCGGACAGGGACGACTGATCGTCAACGGTCGTGAGCCGGCGCTCGAGCGAGTGCTGGCCCGCGGATGCTGGAGCGAGGTCGAACGCTTTGGCGTGGCCGACGGCTGGCACGCCACCCCGGCCAAGGACGACGGCACCCCGAGCGCCGCGGCGTCGCAGGAGGCTTTCTGGGTGCATCACGGCCCGGGCGCGGCGGGTGAGGTGAAGTGGGCGCTGCAAGGCGAACACAACCGGATGAACGCGCTGGCCGCGCTGGCTGCCGCCCGCCATGTGGGCGTGCCTGCGGAGCAAGGCGCCGGCTCGCTAGGTCGGTTCCAGAACGTGAAGCGCCGCATGGAAGTTCGCGGCGAAGCGGCGGGCGTGACCGTCTATGACGATTTTGCGCATCATCCGACCGCGATTCAGACAACGCTTGCCGGGCTGCGCCGCCGCGCGGGCAATGCCCGCATTCTGGCGGTGCTCGAGCCGCGCTCGAATACGATGAAGCTTGGCGTGATGAAGGCGCAATTGCCGGCCAGTCTCGCCGACGCCGATCTGGTGTTCGGTTACGGCGCGCCTTCGGGCAAGGACGCCCTGGGCTGGAATCTGGCCGAAGCGCTGGCGCCGCTGGGCGCGCGTGCCCAGGCGTTCAGCGACATCGACGGTCTGGTGCGCGCGGTGAGCGCGGCCGCCCAGCCGGGCGATCAGATCGTGGTGATGAGCAACGGCGGGTTCGGCGGCATCCACCAGAAACTGCTCGACGCGCTCGCGGCACGCGCCTGATGCGCGACCGACCGGCACGTCGCCTCATTCGGCTCTATCGGGAACTCCCATGATTCTTTACCTGCACGGCTTCCGATCGTCGCCGCGTTCCTTCAAGGCGCAATTGATGGCCGCGCGCATGCACCGGCTCGGACTGGGGCATCAGTGGGCGTGCCCGCAGTTGCCTCCCTCGCCGCTGGCCGCCGTGGTCGATGCGCAACGGCTGCTGGCCGGCGTGAACGGCGACGACCTGACCATCGTGGGCAGCTCGCTCGGCGGCTACTACGCCACGTACCTGGCCGAAAAGCTCGGATGCCGAGCGGTGTTGCTCAATCCGGCCACCCGTCCGTACGACGACCTCGGCAAATGGCTCGGCGAGCAGCCGATGTGGCACGGGGGCGGGACGATTGTCGTGGAGCCGCGCCATCTCGATGAGCTGCGCATGATCGACGTGCCGCGGATCACGCGGGCGCAACGCTACTACCTCGTGGCCGCGACCGGTGATCAGACGCTCGATTACCGCGACATGGTGGCAAAGTTTCCGGGGGCGAAGCTCACGCTGATCGAGGGCAGCGACCACGGCATTTCCGATTTCGTCGACTATATGGACGACGTGTTGCGTTTCGCCGGCGTCGACGTTCCCCCTTCGCCCGACACTGCGGGCCTGTCCGCGGGCGAATGACACGTTTGCCCGTTCCGCTCTGAACCGCCGTACATTGGCGGGCTACAATATCGCCTATTGCGATCGATGGCTGTTTCATGAACATTTTTTTTGAGGAATCCGGCGGCTTCAAGGCTGGCACGGTGTTGTCGCAGCAGGGCGAGTCGTACCAGGTTGAGCTGCCCGGCGGGCGCCGAAGCAAGATCAAGGGGCGCGACGTTCTGTTGCGCTTCGAGACGCCCACCCCCGCCGAACTGATCGCGCAAGCGCAGGCCGCAGCACAGGACATCGACATGAGTTTCCTGTGGGAGTGCGCGCCTGCCGAAGAATTTCCGTTCCCGACGCTCGCCGCCGAATATTTCGGAGAAGGGGCGAGCGTTGCCCAGCAGGCGGGACTGGCGCTGGCCCTGCAGGCGTCGCCGATCTACTTCCGTCGCAAGGGGCGCGGACAATATCAGCGCGCGCCGCAGGAGCAGCTGCAGGCCGCGCTCGCCGGGCTGGCGCGCAAGCAACAGCAGGCCGAACTGCAGGCGGGGTACGCCGATCAACTGATCGCCGGTACGCTACCGGACGCGCTCAGGGGCAAGGAGCTGGTGCTGCTGTTCCGTCCGGACAAGAACGCCATCGAGTGGAAGGCGCTCGACGCGGCGGCGATTGCCCTGGGCAAGACGCACGCCGAGGTGATGCTGGCATGCGGCGGCATTGCGTCGCCGCGCGCTTACCACGAGGCGGCGTTCCTCTACGAATACTTCCCGCGCGGCACCGGCTTCCCCGACGTGGGACCCGTTCCCCTGCCGGCCGACGACCTGCCGCTGGCCGAGGTGCAGGCATTCTCGATCGACGATTCGACGACCACCGAGATCGACGACGCGCTCTCGGTGCAGATGCTGCCCGATGGCCTGCTGCGCGTGGGTATCCATATTGCGGCACCGGCGCTGGGGCTCTCACGCGGCGATCCCATCGACGAAATCGCGCGCGTGCGCCTGTCGACGGTCTATGCGCCCGGCGAGAAGATCACGATGCTGCCCGATGCCGTGGTCGAGGCTTACACGCTCGCCGAGGGTGGCGCTCGCCCGGCGCTCTCGCTTTACGTCGTGGTCAAGGCGGACACCTACGAGATCGTGGCGACCGAGACCCGGGCCGAGCGGGTGCCGATCTCGGCGAACCTGCGCCACAACGAGCTCGATTCGATCATCACGGCCGAAACGCTGGCCGACGGCAGCGGCGACTATCCGCACAAGGACGAGCTTCGCCTGCTGTGGCCGTTCGCGCAGTCGCTCTACGACAAGCGCCAGGCGGCGCGCGTGGGCTATGGCCTGCGCCCGGAAGTACAGAACAAGACCGACTTCAACTTTTATGTCGACGGCGAGCACGTCACGATCAAGCAGCGCCTGCGCGGCGCACCGCTCGATCTGATCGTCGCCGAGATGGCGATTCTCGCGAACAGCCGCTGGGGACGCCTGCTGGCGGAATGCGGTGTGCCCGGCATCTACCGTGCACAACGTGCCTACGGCGTGAATCGCACGCGCATGCAGACCTCGCCCGCACCGCACGAGGGGCTTGGCGTGGAGCAATACGCGTGGAGCACGTCGCCGCTGCGCCGCTACGTCGATCTGGTGAACCAGTGGCAACTGATCGCCTGCGTGCGTCATGGTGTGACCGCCAAGCTGGCGGCCCCGTTCAAGCCGAAGGACGCCGACCTCTATGCCACGGTGTCGAGCTTCGAGGCCGCCTATGCGGCGTACGGTGAGCACCAGAGCCGCATGGAACGCTACTGGTGCCTGCGCTGGTTGATCCAGGAGAACAAGTCTCAGGTGCAGGCGAGCGTGCTCAAGGGCGATACCGTTCGTCTGAACGACATCCCGCTCACGCTGATCGTGCCGGGCCTGGGATTGCACGCGCGCGGCACGCAGATCATGCTCGACGTGCTCTCGCTCGATGTCGTCACCCTCAGCATCTCGGTGCGTGTCTCGCAAGTGCTCGACGCCAGCCAGGCGTTGCTCGGAGACGACGATGACGAGGGCGACGGTGGCGAAGGCGAGGGGGGTGAGGGCAGTGACGGCAATGCGGGTAGCGACGGCGCCGATGGTGACGATGGTGCCGACGGTGCCGATGGCGCCGACGGTACAGATGGCGACGATAGTCCCGCAGACGCCGACGGCTCGGGCGATCGTACTGATGCCGGCGCCACGTCCACCGACGCCTCCCCGCTCGCCGCCGCACTGATGGCCGCGGGCGCGCGCGACGCATCCGCCAGCACGGCGTGCTGAAACCGGCACTCGCCTCCGGCAACCTCGACGCGGCACGTCGCCGCGGTTGGTCGCTCATGCGCGAGCATCCACTGGCCACGGGCCTTGTGTTTTCGGCCCTGGTTCACTTGCTCGCGCTGGCGGTGCATTTCGTCGCCCCCGACAGTTTCCGGTTGCACAGCGCGGACACGCCGCTCGACGTCGTGCTCGTCAACGCCAAGTCGGCCAGCGCGCCCGACAAGGCCACTGCGCTCGCACAAGCCAACCTCGTGGGCGGCGGCGAGCATGACGGGGAGCGCGCCGCGTCGCCGCTGCCCTCGCGTGCGCTCGAGCGTGATGGCGCCCCCGTGGCGCAAATGCAGCGCAACGTGAGCGAATTGGAGGCGATGCAGGAAAAACTGCTGTCGCAACTGCGCAGCCAGTATGCGGCGGCGCCGGCGGCGCAGCGCAAACGCGCGGACGCCCCGCAGCATGGTCTGGGTGCGGACGACCAGAATGTCGATCAGCAGATCGCCCGCTTGCAGGCGGAAATCGACAAGCAGTTGCGCGCCTATCAGACGCGCCCGAAGCGCGGGCAGGTCACGGCCAACACGCGTGAAGTGGCATACGCCCGCTATTTCGATGCGTTGCGCCATCGCGTGGAGCGTTACGGCACGGAGCACTTTCCGCAAATCGGCAACGCGCGCCTGTACGGCGAGCTGATCGTCACGCTCAACGTCAACCAGCGCGGTGGTCTCGGCTATCACAGGGACGGCTGGAACGTCGCGGGCGTGGAGATTACGCGCAGTTCGGGCAATCGGGACCTGGATAGGCGCGCGGTCGCCATCGTCCAGGCGAGCGCGCCGTTCGGCGACTTTTCGCCGGAGATGAAGCAGCGCTACGACATTCTCGAAATCGTCACCCGGATGACGTTTTCCCGTCAGGGCGTCCATGCCGAAACGCTGGCGACGCCGACGGGCGGCGCGGGGCAATAGCGACGCAGCAGGCGCCCGTGCCTGTCCCCGGTGTTGGGCGTGCCCGGTCGAACTTTCCAAATATTTCTATAATTACGGGGTTTGCTCCGACCTGGAAAGTCTGTAATGAAATGGATTGTCCTGGCGATTATCGCGGCATGCGCGGTGTATGTGCATCTGCGAGGTAAGGTTCGCCATAAATTCTTCCGGCAATTGTCCGACCATTCGACGTTCCTGTCGCCGTTGAACGTGTTCATGTACGCGTTCTCGCGCGTGCCGACGACGCCGTATCTGAAGACCGACAATTTCCCGGAGCTCGAACCGCTGCGGCAGAACTGGGAAGCCATTCGCGCCGAGGCGGTGTCGTTGCTCGAAGCGAGCCGGATCAAGGCGTCCGACAAGTACAACGACGTCGGCTTCAACTCGTTCTTCAAGAGCGGCTGGAAGCGCTTCTATCTGAAGTGGTACGACGAAGCCCATCCGTCGGCGAGCACGCTGTGTCCGGTCACGACCGAACTCGTGCGCAAGATACCCACGATCAAGGCGGCCATGTTCGCCGAATTGCCGCATGGCAGTCGCCTCGTGCGTCACCGCGATCCGTACGCCGGGTCGCTGCGCTATCACCTCGGACTGGTCACGCCGAACGACGACCGCTGTTACATCGACGTCGACGGCCAGCGCTACAGCTGGCGCGACGGTGAAGGTGTGGTGTTCGACGAGACCTACATCCACTACGCCGAGAACCAGAGCGGGCAGAATCGCATCATTCTGTTCTGCGACGTCGAGCGTCCCATGCGCTACCGCTGGACGCAGGCGGTCAACCACTGGTTCGGCCGCCATCTGGTCGGCGCGGCGGCGTCGCCCAACGACGCAGGCGATCGCACCGGCGGCCTGAACCGGGTCTTCAAGTACATTTACTCGATCCGCATTGTCGGCAAACGCCTCAAGGCCTGGAACCGGTACGTGTACTATGCGGTGAAATGGGCACTGTTCGGGGGCATCCTGCTTTGGATTCTCTGGTGATCGATGTCGCCTGAACCCGGCCCTCCGCCAATTCGATGAACGCAAAAGCGGCGCCTGCGCGAAAGCCAGGCGCCGCAGCTTTGACAACGATGACAAACCAAACGCCTACCGGGGATAGGTCGGCCGATCGCTACGCCGTGATCGGTCATCCTGTCGAACACAGCCAGTCGCCGTTCATTCACGCCGAGTTCGCGCGCGAGACCGGACAACGATTGACGTATGAACGCCTGCTCGCGCCGCTCGACGCCTTTGCCGCGACCGTTCGCACGTTCATCGAACACGGTGCCAGCGGCGCCAATGTCACGGTTCCCTTCAAGCTGGAAGCGCACGCGCTTGCCGATCGCCTGACGCCGCGCGCGCAGGCCGCGGGCGCGGTGAACACGTTGCTCTTCGACGCTCAGGGCATCACGGGCGACAACACCGACGGCGTGGGGCTCGTGCGCGACATCGAGGGCCCGTTGGGCGTGGCGCTCAAGGGGCGTCGCGTCTTGCTGCTCGGCGCCGGTGGCGCGTCGCGTGGCGCGATGCTGCCCCTGATCGAGGCGTCGCCGGCTGCGCTCTTCGTGGCCAATCGCACGGCCGCGCGCGCCGACGAACTGGTCGCCCGGTTCGCCGAGGCGGCGCAACGCCACGGGGTTGCGCTGGCCGGCGGTGGCTGGGACGCGGTGCCCGGCGGTTTCGACGTGGTGATCAACGCCACGGCAGGAAGTCTCCAGGGCGATGTACCGCCACTGCCCGCCGGCGTATACGCGGCCGGGGCGTTGGCTTACGACATGATGTATGGGGCACGGCCGACCGTCTTCATGACGCGGGCCTTGTCGGAAGGCGCCGCGCGGGCCGCCGATGGGCTCGGCATGTTGGTGGAGCAGGCGGCCGAAGCGTTCGCGGTGTGGCGAGGCGTGCGCCCGTCCACCGATGCGGTGCGTGCCGCACTGCGCGCACGCCTCAACGCGAAAGGCTGAACCTGTCCCGATGCCCTCGCAGAGACGTCACGCCCGCACGGCTTCCCGCAAACGCCAGTGGGGACCCTGGCAATGGACCGCGTATGTCATCACGCTGCTGATCGCGGGCGTGCTGGCCACGCAGCTCTATTACTTCCTGCAGATCGGGTGGTGGGTGCACTTCGATCCGCAATCGACGGCATTCATGAGAGCGGCCGAGGCGCGTCTGCGAGAGACGGATCCCAACGCGACACTCCGGCATCAATGGGTGCCGTACGATCAGATCTCGCGCAACCTGAAGCGCGCGATCATCGCCAGCGAAGACGCGAACTTCGTCAATCACGACGGTTTCGAGATCGACGCGATGCTCGGCGCGTGGGAGAAGAACCAGAAGAAAGGGCGCATCGTCGCCGGAGGCTCGACCATTTCGCAGCAACTCGCGAAGAATCTGTTTCTCTCGAGCGAGAAGAGCTATCTGCGCAAGGCCGAGGAACTCAGCATCACCTGGATGCTCGAGTTCTGGATGGACAAGCAGCGGATTTTCGAGATCTATCTGAATTCGGTCGAGTGGGGCGAAGGCGTGTTCGGTGCCGAGGCGGCATCGCGTTATTACTACGGGATTCCGGCGTCGAGACTCTCGCCGTGGCAGGCGGCGCGACTCGCGGTGATGCTGCCGCGGCCGCGCTACTTCGATGCGCATCGCAATTCCCCGTACCTCTCGCAGCGCGCCGGTGTCATCGCGCGTCGCATGGGCGCGGCCGAATTGCCGCAATGACCGTTTCCGGGCCGCACAACGCGCGGCTTCACTTCGGTAGCTTCTCGACCTTGAGTTCCGCGCCGTCGTTGTGCGCCAGCGTCACGGTGAGACGCATGCCCGACAACGTGTCGTCCAGCGAATGATTCGGCAGCAATGGGGCGTCGCCCATCGATCGCCCGCTGCCGGGCGTGGTGTTGACCAACGTGCTCGTCATCGATCGGGCCTTGGGCGAGTAGTTGACGACATAGACGGTGACGCCGTTCACATAGGGGGAGGCTCCCCACCACGTCTCGAACGGCTGACTGGGCCGACGAAATTCGACGAACAGCACCGAGCCGTCCGAACGCCTTATCCGATAGCCCTGGGCCGCGCTGCCGCGTCGCCAGAGCGGGTCGAGCTTGTAGGTGCCGTCATGCTTGATCCACGGAACGTCCGCATCGCTCAGCCAGCCGGCGAAGTGCTGATATGCCACGGGGAACATCGCCGCGCCGCCGCCGCCCATCGGGTCGGTCGGCGCCTTGCCGTAGTTGTACGTCGTGCAGTCGCCGCCGAGCTGCGCCACGCCGTCGCGCGCCGGGCAGCCGTATCGGATCCGGGCGTGCTGGAAGCCCATTGCGTGGCCGAATTCGTGCGTCCAGGTCCAGAACTTGTGGGCGGAGCTGCCCTGGGCCAGCACCCAGTTTCCCGGAACCGGGGCCAGCCCGACCCAGGGGCACTGGCGCCATTGGCGAATACTGACGAACAGGTAATCGTAGTCCTGCGGATTCCTTTCGCGATGCCGGGCCGCATCGCGCGCGGCGCTGAGTATCTGGCTGGCATTGCAGGCGTCGGGACGCTCGCCGATATCGACCTCGTCGAGGAAATCCATGTTTGCTGTCAATCGCTCTCCCGATGCCTGCAGGAGGTAGTTCCTGGCCGATCTGTCCTCGTAATACGGTGTGCCGAACACGCCGAGCACCGTGTCGCGCACCGGCGTTGAATCCGCCGAGGTCTCATCGCTGAAATGCGTTGCCATGACGAGGACCTTCTTCGTGCCAGCGACCGGGAATTGCGGGGTCGGCATGTCGATATCGTATTGCCAGACGTCTGCCCTCGTGCTGCCGGGGATGGAAATGCCGACCGATTGACCCTGCGGATCGGCGTCGAGCGTTTTCCACTGACCAATGTCGCGGCTGTACACGTTCCACAGGCGGATGTCGTTGAGGGCGCCGTTCGAGACTTCCCAGCTTCGCATCGTGGTGTAGCCGCTCGTGTCGCTATCCAGCGCGATCGACGACGCCTTGCCGTAGGTGCGCAGATATCGCGTCTCGCCGAAGTATTCGTTGAAGATGAAATAGCGGGCGTTGCCGATGGCCTTGAGCTTCCAGTTCTGCAATCGCGAGCCGTCTTTGCAGGTTTCCAGCGCGACGTACTGCCATGATTTCGTGTCGTCGCCGTTGGCGGTGAGGCAGCGCGTTTCCCCGCCGACCGTCATTTTCAAAGGCGCGTAACCGACCTCCGTGAGGGACGGGGCGGGGGCTGCGAGGGCGTCGGCAGGCGGGAGTGGCGCGAGAAACGCAACGCAGACCAGGGCGAGCAGTTCGGGCTTCATTGGAGATCCTCTTCGAACGGGATCTCTCAACGATAGAAAGCAAAGTTCGTTTTGCTAACGATAGCGGATGGTTTTGGGAAGACCTCCGGTCACGTTGGGCGACAGGCCAGGAGGATCCTGGCGCGCCAACACCCGGAAGCCCGGAAACCGAGAAGCTCGGAAGCCAAGACGCCTGTCCCGCAAAGCCGGAGGGCTCACGGCGGGCGGCATCAGTGGCGGGGTTGCGCGGCGTCCGCCACGGCGGGGGCGGGCACCTGCACGATGGTGCGGGTGGGGTAAGGCAGCGAACAGCCCGCGCGCTCGACGGTCTCCTTCACGCCGCGTTGGAGATCCCAATACAGTCCCCAGTAATCGCCCAGCGAGGCCCAGACGCGCACGTTGACGATGATGGCGCTGTCGCTGACCTGCTTGACCATGATTTCCGGCGCGGGCGCCTTGAGCACCCGCTTGTCGTTGCCCACGTGGTTGCGCAAGGCCTGCATGGCGGCGTCGAGGTCGTCGCTCAGGCCAATGCCCACGGTGATTTCCATGCGCCGCGTGGCATTGCGGCTGAAGTTCGTGATCGGCTGGCCCCAGATCTGGTTGTTCGGCACGCACACGTAGATGCCGTCGGCATTGGTGAGCGTGGTCGTGAACAGACCGATCTCCTCGACCGTGCCGGCCACCGCCGATCCGGCCGTGATGTAGTCACCATTGCGGAAGGGGCGCAGCACGAGCAGCATGGTGCCCGCGGCGATATTCTGCAATGTGCCCTGCAATGCGAGACCGATGGCGAGACCGGCCGCGCCGAGCACGGCGATGATGCTCGCCGTTTGCACACCGAACTGTGCAAGCACCGCAATGATCGTGATCAGGCGCACCGACCACAGCACCACCGACTCGATGAGCGGCTTGAGCGTGGCGTCGAAGTGCGGCGAGCGATTGAGCGTGGTGTGCACCACGCGCGAGAGTCGCTTCGCGATCCAGAAGCCGATCAGCAGGATCAGTATGGCCTGCACGAGCGACAAGCCGTACCGGACGGCATTCGCCGCCAAAAAGCCCATGACTGCGTCGATTGACGCGAGCGGGGTCGTGACATCCGTCATTTTGCTGTTCTCCCTTTCGACGGGCACCCGGCGGTGCCGATATCAAGGTTGACGCCAAGGGCGTGGATTGGTTCGATCCGCTTGCCGCCGATCGCCGCTGCCTGGCCCACCCTCGACGATTTCAGGGCATATCCCACCGTCGCGTTAGGTAACGGCGCCTCGGCGCGTCCGCTGGCACGTCGAGGCGCCGCGCTTGGCGTGTCTGTGGCGTGGCTGCTACACTTGGCGTCGCCGTGTCGCAGGGAGACTCTCGTTTGATCAATGCTTTCGTCATCAATAATGGCCGCCTGCAACAGGTGACATGTGACCATCCCAGTGACCTGACCAGCGTGTCGCCGGTCTGGGTGGATCTGCACAGCGAATCGGAAGAGGAACGCCACTGGGTCGAAGACGCTTACAAGGTCAAGTTGCCGACGCGCGACGAGATCACCGATATCGAGGCATCGGCCCGCTACTACGAAGACGACAACGGCGTCTTGCACATCCGCACGGATTTCCTGCTCGACGACGAAGAGCAATCGCGCAACGTGCCGGTGGCGTTCGTGGTGCTCAAGGATCTGCTGATTTCCATTCACGACGAAGATCTGCCGGTGTTCCGCCTGGTTCGCATGCGCGCGCGGATTCGGCCCGGCTCGGTGCGCGACGCGATGGACGTGCTGCTCGATCTCTACTCGACCGATGCGGAATATTCTGCCGATGCGCTCGAAGGCGTATATGCGGCGCTCGAAGAAGTCAGCAAGCGGGTTCTGGGCAAGAACCTCACCGACGCCGATGCCGCGAAGGCGCTCGAGAGCATTGCGGCCGAAGAGGATCTGAACGGGCGTATTCGCCGTAATGTGATGGATACGCGTCGCGCGGTCTCCTTCCTGATGCGCGCCCGCATGCTCAAGGACGAGCAATACCAGGAGGGCAAGCAGATCCTGCGCGACATCGAGTCGCTCGACAATCACACCGCGTATCTGTTCGACAAGATCAACTTTCTGATGGATGCCACCATCGGTTTCATCAACATCAACCAGAACAAGATCATCAAGATCTTTTCGGTCGCGGCGGTGGCGTTCTTGCCGCCGACGCTCATTGCAAGCATTTACGGCATGAATTTCCAGATGATGCCGGAGCTGCGCTGGGAGATTGGATACCCGTTCGCGATCGGCCTGATGATTCTCTCGGCGATCGCGCCGTTCCTGTACTTCCGGCATCGAGGCTGGCTCGACTGAGCGTGGGCGCGACGCGTGCGCCACGATGCCCGCTCGGGGTGATCCGCGGCGGTGGGTAACGATTCGACGCAATTCGGCACGATTCGTGGCGATTTGCCGGTCGCCGTGGGGCCCGGCCGCCGAGCAGGTAAAATGTCGGCCTTGCTCGATCCAACGACGGATCGGCCCGAATTGAATCACGCTGCGCCGTGCCCGGCGCGGCATTCCGCCGGAACACCGTCATGACCTTCACCGACACGCTGCGCGCCGCCTGGACGCGCAACAATTCCCTCCTCTGCGTGGGGCTCGACCCCGAGCCGTCGCGCATTCCCGCGCATCTTCAAGGCCGGCCGGACGCGATTTTC
Source organism: Pandoraea pnomenusa (assembly GCF_000767615.3). Lineage (NCBI taxonomy): Bacteria > Pseudomonadati > Pseudomonadota > Betaproteobacteria > Burkholderiales > Burkholderiaceae > Pandoraea > Pandoraea pnomenusa. The sequence continues at coordinate 723,562 of NZ_CP009553.3, forward strand.
GAGTTTTGCCGCCAGATCGTGGATGCCACCGCGCCTTTCGCGTGCGCGTTCAAGCCGCAGATCGCCTACTTCGCCGCGCATCGCGCCGAAGACCAGCTCGAGCAACTGATTGCGCATATCCATGCCGATCATCCGGGGCTGCCCGTGATTCTCGACGCCAAGCGCGGAGACATCGGCAGCACGGCCGAGCAATATGCCCGCGAGGCATTCGAGCGCTATCGTGCCGACGCCGTGACGGTGAACCCGTACATGGGTTTCGATTCGCTCGAGCCGTATCTGGCGCACGCCGAGAAGGGGGTCATCGTGTTGTGCCGCACGTCGAATCCGGGCGGCAGCGATCTGCAATTCCTCGACGTCGATGGCAAGCCGCTGTATCAGACGGTGGCGCGTCTGGCGTCTGGGCCGTGGAACACGAGCGGGCAGATCGGCCTTGTCGTCGGGGCGACTTTCCCTGCGGAAATTGCGGCGGTGCGTGCCATCGTCGGTGACATGCCGCTGCTGATTCCCGGTGTCGGCGCGCAGGGCGGCGATGTCGAGGCGACGGTCAAGGCCGGTCGCACCGCCGACGGTACGGGCATGATGATCAACTCGTCGCGCGCGATCATCTACGCCGGCCGTGACGAACATTTCGCCGAGGCAGCCGCGTCCGCCGCGCAAAAGACGCGCGACAGCATCAACGCTTATCGCTGATCGCATGTTGCCCGCCGTTCGTGCGGGCAACACGAGGCGAAGCGGACAGACCGGACGTGTTGGTCAGCTCGGACAGCTCGGACGAGATCGACCGAATCGAGTCAATCGCGTTAATCAAGTTAATCAAGTTAAGCGAGTGACTTGAGCGAATTGCGCGAGTGATGCGAATCGGCACGTGGCGACGCGATTACGACGCACGCTTGAAGCGGCGTCTTACGCGTCGCCTTTGTCGAGTCGCTCGAGCACGCCGCGCAGCGCGTGCTGCGCGGCCTGGCTCCGCACCTGCGTGCGGTCGCCCTTGAAGTGCTTCGTCTCGACGACGGTCGTCACACGGTCACTCCACCCGAAGCACACCATGCCCACCGGTTTGTCCGCGGTGCCGCCGCCCGGCCCGGCCACGCCGGTGATCGACAGGGAGATCTGCGCCCGGCTGTTGAGCAGCGCCCCTTCGGCCATGGCGCGTGCCACGGGTTCGCTCACGGCGCCGTGCTTGTCGATGAGCTCGGCGGGAACGCCAATCATCTCTGTCTTGGCCTGATTCGAGTACGTGACGAAGCCACGCTCAAACCAGTGGCTGCTGCCGGAAATGTCGGTGATTGCCGCGGCAACGAGGCCGCCGGTGCACGACTCGGCCGTCACCAGCATCAGTCGCTCGTCACGCAGGCGATTGCCGACCCTGACCGAGAGTTGCGCGAGAAGCGCTTGTTCTGAGACCACGTGAACTCACCTATCAAATCGAGCGCCACAGCGCGATAACGAGCAACGTGCAGAACGCAGCGACAAGGTCGTCCAGCATGATGCCCAGGCCGCCCTTGACGGTTCGGTCGAAATAGCGGATCGGTGGCGGCTTGACCGCGTCGAAGAAGCGGAACAGGACAAACGCCACCAATTGCCCGACGAAACTCGCCGGGGTAATGAGCAACAGCACGATCCAGAAAGCCACGATTTCATCCCAGACCACCGCACTCGGGTCCTGCACCCCAAGCTTGCGCGCCGAAAAGCCGCAGATCCAGATGCCGCCGAGAATCGACGCGGCAATCAGCACACCCCAGCCCGTGACCGTCAGATACAGATTGAGCACCAGGTACGACGCCCAGCCGAACAGTGTGCCGACCGTGCCGGGCGCGAACGAAGACAGGCCCGTGCCGAAGCCGAGCGAAAACAGGTGGGCGGGATGCGACAGCAGGAAACGCGAGGTCGGCCGGCGCGGGCCGCTGCCCGGGTTGACGGTGGCCGTCTGATCAGTGCTCATTGAAAATGGTCGAAACTTTTGAATTCGGCGGCGACGGCAGCGCCGGTATTGTCGTGGAGTTGCATCATGTGGCGCGCGTCGAGTAACGCTATTGTACCGATACGCGTGAGGCGCATGCCGAGTTCACCGCCAATGGCCTCGATCCGCTGTCGCTGCGCGGGGTCGGCGCAAAAGCAAAGCTGGTAGTCGTCGCCGCCCGCGAGCGTGCACAGGCGCTGTATCTCGGGCGCCTGTGCGGCGAGCAGCGACGAGCGCGGCACGTCGTCCACGTTGACTCGCGCACTGACACCGGAGCGCGTCAGGATGTGGCCAAGGTCGCCCAGCAGGCCGTCCGAGATATCGAGCGCCGCGCGCGCCACGCCGCGCAGCGCGAGACCGAGCGCCACCTGCGGTTCGGGCCACTCCAATGCGCGACGTGCAACGACCAGGTCGTCGTCCGTGAGCGACCATTCTCCCCGGATCGCGCCAAGCGCAAGACGGGCATCGCCCACCGTGCCCGAAATCCAGATGTCGTCGCCCGGTCGTGCGGCGTCGCGGCGCAAGGCGTGGGCGCCCGGTACGCTGCCGAAGACGGTCACGCAGAGATTGCGCGGCCCGCGTGTCGTATCGCCGCCCACCAGCGGACAGGCGAAACGGTCGGCCAGCGCGGCCAGACCGTCGGCGAAGGGAGCGAGCCACGCGGGATCGCTGTCGGGTAACGCAAGCGCCAGCGTGAAGCCCAGCGGGCGAGCGCCCATGGCCGCGAGGTCGGACAGATTGACCGCGAGCGTCTTGTGGCCCAGCGAGCGCGGATCGACGTCGGCGAAGAAATGGCGGCCCTCCACGAGCATGTCGGTGGACACCGCGAGTTGCTCGCCGGCCGGCGCACGCAGCAGCGCGCAGTCGTCGCCGATCCCGAGCGCCACCTGTTCGCCCTGGCGCGTCGCCCGCGCGAAAAAACGGTCGATCAACGAGAACTCGGACAGCCGCGCCTCCGATGCCTCGGCCCGTGCGGACGGCGAACGAGGCGCGGAAGAGGAGGACGAGGGTGACGGCAAGTCGGAATTGGTGGTCATGGGCGGCGGCACGGGCGCCGGGCGCGCAAGGCGGCGCGACGGGCGAATCATCGGGGGCTGCGCGAGGCACAGCGCGAACCCCTATTCTAAGAGGGCATCCTCGCTTTCCCAAGCGGACAAACGCGCCACGCGCGCGAATTCAGGTGGTTTCCGATGGCTGTCTCGGACAACCCCCGCTCGCGTTTCATCCATGGTCCGAAAAGGCTCCCGATGGTGCGATGCAGCGTTGTGTTTGCCCTGGTTTTTGGACACTATCGACAGGAAAGCAGCCCAGTGCGGGTGTGGCCGTTATCCGCTTTTTGCATAAATGGCGTGAATAAATGGGGCTACAATTCGCACTGAAAATTTGACTTGTCCTGTTCGCCCAGAGCTTCTCCCCATGCCCACGCCGATCGATCCGAAATTGCGCGAAGCTGCGCTCGAGTATCACGAATTCCCCACGCCCGGCAAAATTGCCATCGCACCGACCAAGCAGTTGCTCAACCAGCGGGATCTGGCGCTGGCTTACTCGCCGGGCGTTGCCGCCGCGTGTGAGGAAATCGTCGTCGATCCGCTCAACGCTTCGCGCTACACGGCGCGCGGCAACCTTGTCGGCGTGATTTCCAACGGCACGGCCGTGCTCGGACTGGGGGACATCGGTCCGCTCGCCTCCAAGCCGGTGATGGAGGGCAAGGGCGTACTGTTCAAGAAGTTCGCCAATATCGACGTGTTCGATATCGAGATTGACGAGAAGGACCCCGAGAAGCTCGTCGACATCATCGCCGCGCTCGAGCCCACGTTCGGGGCGATCAACCTCGAGGACATCAAGGCCCCCGAATGCTTCATCGTGGAGCGCAAGCTGCGCGAGCGCATGAGGATTCCGGTCTTCCACGACGATCAGCACGGCACGGCCATCGTGGTCGCGGCGGCCCTCATCAATGGCCTGAAGGTCGTGGGCAAGGATCTGCGCTCGGTGAAGCTGGTCACCTCCGGTGCGGGGGCCGCGGCGCTCGCGTGTCTGGATCTGCTCGTCGACATGGGGCTTCCCATCGAGAACATCTGGGTGACGGACCTCGCGGGTGTGGTCTACGAGGGCCGCACCGAACTGATGGATCCGGAGAAGATTCGTTTCTCGCAGAAGACCGATGCACGCGGACTGGCCGATGTCATCGGCGGCGCCGACATCTTTCTCGGGCTGTCGGCGGCCGGCGTGCTCAAGCCGGAAATGGTCAAGACCATGGCGGATAAGCCGCTCATTTTCGCGCTTGCCAATCCGAATCCGGAAATCACGCCGGAACTCGCGAAGGAGGTGCGCCCCGATTGCGTGATGGCGACCGGCCGGACCGATTATCCGAACCAGGTCAACAATGTCCTGTGCTTCCCGTTCATTTTCCGGGGGGCGATCGACGTTGGCGCCACGACGATCACTCGGTCGATGGAAATCGCGGCAGTGAACGCGCTTGCGGAACTGGCGCGTCAGGAGCAGAGCGACATCGTTGCATCGGCGTACGGCATCAAGAACCTGTCGTTCGGTCCCGAGTACCTGATTCCGAAGCCGTTCGATCCGCGCTTGCTGGTGAAGGTCGCCACGGCCGTGGCAGAAGCCGCGATGGCGGCCGGCGTCGCCACGCGCCCGCTCGCGGACGTGGACGCCTACTCGCAGTCGCTGCAGCAGTTCGTGTACCACAGCGGTGGTCTGATGAAGCCGCTGTTCTCCGTGGCGCGCAGCGTGCCGGCCGACAAGAAGCGCATCGCCTTCGCGGAGGGCGAAGAGGAGCGTGTGCTGCGCGCCGTGCAGGTGCTGGTCGACGAACGCGTCGCCACGCCGATCCTGGTGGGACGCCCCGCCGTGATCGAGCACCGCGTCCAGCAGTACGGTCTGCGTCTCACGCCGGGCGTCGACTTCACGGTCGTCAACCCCGAGCACGACGAGCGCTATCGCGATTACTGGGAAACCTATCACCAACTGACCAACCGCAAGGGCGTGACGGCATCGTACGCTCGCGTCGAAATGCGCCGCCGCACCACGCTCATCGCCGCCATGCTGGTGCGCAAGGGCGAGGCGGACGGCATGATCTGCGGCACGGTTTCCACGCCTGGGCGCCACCTGCACTTCATCGATCGCGTGATCGGCAAGCGCGCGGGCGGCCATGTCTATGGCGCCATGAACGCGCTGATTTTGCCCAACCGGCAGATCTTCCTCGTCGACACCCACATCAATCAGGACCCGAGCGCCGAGGATCTGGCCGAGATCACGCTCATGGCGGCCGAGGAAATTCGACGTTTCGGTATCCAGCCCAAGGTCGCGCTGCTCTCGCACTCGAATTTCGGTACGAGTGACGCGAATTGTGCCCGGAAGATGCGCGATACCCTGGCGATTCTGCAAGAACGCGCGCCGGAACTGGAAGTCGACGGCGAAATGCACGGCGATTGCGCGCTGGACCCGGAATTGCGCGCGCGCATCATGCCGGATTCGACGCTGACCGGCGCCGCGAACCTTCTCGTCATGCCGAACATCGACGCCGCGAACATTGCCTACAACCTGCTCAAGACGGCAGCAGGCAACAACGTCGCGATCGGGCCGATCCTGCTGGGTGCGGCGAAGCCGGTGCACATCCTGACCGAGTCGGCGACGGTGCGTCGCATCATCAACATGGCCGCGCTCGTCGTGGCCGATGCGGCAGCGCAACAACCCGCGCGCTGATCCGACGGTTGCCGTCGGCGGTTCGCCGCCGTTAGGCATACGTTAACGACAAAACGCCGCACCCATTCGGGGCGGCGTTTTGTTATTTCGACGACGATTGTCACGTGTCGCATACTGTCATGTAGGCGCTCACTGTCGTGAAAATCCTTGTATTTTCATGAATTTGTTGAGTAGTTTGGTTGCAAAATGTAAGCCGACATTGATTCTCGTGACCAATAGCGATAACCTTACGGCTTCACCCATCAGAACAAGCCCGCAGCGCAAAACGGCGTCGGGGCGACAGGTTAGCTATGACAATGGCACGTTGGCTTCACCGGGGCATCGTGGCGCTGACGGCGGCTGGCAGTGTGTTTCTGGGGGCGCATGCCGTAGCGCGTGAAACCGCGCCATACGTCACGGATCAAACGGCCGAGGTATCCGTTGCCGATTTGCCACGCGAAGCGCAGCGCACGCTGTCGCTGATTGCCCAAGGCGGGCCGTATCCCTATGCCAAAGACGGCATCGTGTTCGGGAACTACGAAAAGCGCCTGCCCAAAATGCCGCGTGGCTATTACCATGAATATACGGTGCCGACGCCAGGTGCCCGCAACAGGGGCGCGAGGCGCATCATCTGCGGCGGTAATCAACGCGCGGTCGATCCGTGCTACTACACCAAAGATCACTACAACAGCTTTAAACGCATAAGGGAATGACAGCAGTATGAGTGAGCCGGTTTTCGCACAGGAACGCGGGAAAGATCTTATGGCAGATCCATTCGGTGCGGGCGAGGGCAACTTGTTCAAGCAGGTGCTGGGCCTGCATGCTGTAGCGCGGGCCGGCCACCGCCATACCTTATCGGAAGAGGGAGATATGAGTCTTTTCAAGACCGTCAGGCCGAATATCGTGCAGTCGATCCGCGCATTCCGCGTGCCGGAACTGGCCGCAGAGGCCGAGCGACTCGGCCAACATTTCCTGTACGCCAACTGTTCCCAGGCGCAAAGCAAGGCCGAGGTGCTGGAGACGATCGCGACGTCGTTCCTTTTCCCCAAGCACTTCGGAAAGAATTATGACGCGCTTCACGATTGCCTGACCGATCTCGTGAGCCACTGCGGCCCACAGCCGGGATTCGTGGTGGTGCTCGAAGGGCTGCCGATTGCGACGAAGTTCGACAAGGATGGCCGTGAAACGCTGCTCGACGTCTTCCGCGATGCGGCCGAATTCTGGGCCGAGCGCCGCGTGACGTTCCGTGTCTTCTACTCTTTCGCCTGAGATTTTGCCGGCATCTTGCCCTCAGGCTTGTCGCGTTCTCCGCGTTCCATGTTGACGGTCGTGACGTCGGCATAGGTCGCTTCGGCGCGTCGATCTCCACGAAAAAAGGTCCGCATGGCGGACCTTTTTTGTTTTCCTACGCCGCTGACGTGCGTTAGCCGGTACGTCCGCCAAGAAATTGCTGCGCAAGGCTCGCCAGATCGAGCTGGCCTTGCGGCACATCGCCATTCGGCGTGAGGTGGTTGATGACTTCGGGGAGCAGCGACGACAATTGTTGGGCCGCCTCGTCCTGGCTCACCCCGGCCGTGTTGGCGAGTTGCTGCAACTGACCGCCCGGGCCGAGTGCCTGTGTCACCTGATCCGGCGATACGGCCTGATTACTGCCGGTGCCGACCCACGAACGCACGGCGTCTCCCAGCCCACCGCTTTCCAGCACCTGCGTCAGTCCACCCAACCCGCCCAGCGCGCCGATCAGATCGCCGGCAGACGTTGCCGGTGCGCCGGCGCCCGCTGCGGCCGGGGCTTGTCCGCCCCCGAGCAGTCCGCCCAGCAGGCCACCCAAACCGCCGCCGGCGGTGCCACCGCCACCGCCCAGCATGCCCCCCAGGGCACCGCCGAGCGATCCGAGCAGATCACCGCCGGCCTGACCGCCCTGGCTCTGCGCGCCGCCCGATCGACTGGCGATCATCGCCAGCAGGCCCATGAGCAGCAACATCTTCGTATTGCCGCCGCCGCTATTGCCACCGGCCTCATTGCCGGCCGCACCACCGAGAATGGAATCGAGGATACCCATGACGACACTCCTTTAGGCTTGTGAGGCCATTTTTCGAGTCATTGTTGCTTACCAACCGCCCCAGCGCGCCGCCAGTGCGGCGAGGACCGCGATTCCCGCCGTTTCCGTACGCAGGATTCGCTCGCCGAGTCGAATCGCCGTGAATCCGGCCGCCCGCGCAAGCGATTCCTCCTGAGGTGCCAGCCCGCCTTCGGGCCCGAAGAGCAGCACGCCGGGTTGTGTCGGCGTGTCAGGCGGTAGCGAATCGAGACCGCCGTCTGCCCTGGGTGACAATAGCACACGCCATTCGTAGCTCGTCACCGTGTCCCTGTCTTGCAGCCAGGCGGCGATCGGGCGGATCGGCAACACGCGCGGTACCCGGTTTCGGCCGCATTGCTCGCACGCTGCCTGCACGAGCGCCTGCCAATGTGCGACGCGCTTTGCGGCACGTTCGGCGTCGAGGCGGATCACCGAGCGTTCTGTGGAGAGGGGCTGGATCTCCGACACGCCGAGCTCAATGGCTTTCTCGATCAGCCAGTCCATCTTGTCCCCGCCAGCGATGCCTTGCGCGAGCGTGACGCGATAAGGCGTCTCCGCGTCGCGCGAGTCGAACTCACCCAGTTGGGCGGTGGCGTGACGTTTTTCCAGTGTGGTGAGGACCGCGGGAAACTCGCCGCCCGTGCCGTTGAAGAGCGTGAGCGTGTCGCCGACCTTCAGGCGCAGCACCTGAACGTGGCGCACCACGCCTTCGGGGAGTTCCAGCAGTGCGCCTGCGTGGAGCGGCGTGTCGATGAAAAAGCGAGGCATACGGATGGAGGATCAGGAAACGGCGCCAGAGGGCGCGCTGGAAGGGACAAAGGGCAACGGCCACGCAAGCATGAGCGCATAACTGGCGCAGGGGACAGTGCACGACACACGATGCCGAAGGGATGGGGCTTCACGCCGGGACCGGCAGCATACCCCAACGCAGGCGGCCAGCGGCGTCAGCCGCGCGGGGCGATGGGGCGCGCGAAGCCCCAGCGGTACCCGTCAGGGTCTTCCAGTTGGCAGAAGCGGTCACCCCAGAACTGGTCGTTGGGCGGCATCAACCCCTTCGCTCCCGCAGCGGTGGCGCGCGCATACAGGGCATCGACATCCTCGGTGTAGACGTAGAAGCTTTGCGGTGCTTCCACCCCCGAGGTGCGCGGTGTGCGCGCCGTGGTGCCGAAAGCGCCTTCGGGCGCAAACATCACGATCAACTGACCCTGATAGAACATCTCGACGTGCATGAGGGCACCGTCGTCGTCCATCGTATCGTGCACGGTGAAGCCGAATGCCTGCTCGTAGAACGCGGCGGTAGCCTTCGCGTCGCGCACGGTCAGATATGGCGTCAGCCATGGCACGTGGGACGGACGGGGATCGGACATGAATGGGCTCCGGTTAATCCGCCGGCACAGGGCAACGGGGGCGTGCGCTGCCTTCAAAGGCGCGAACGGGCGGGTGCCGACGGTCGTGACAAGCCCCCAATATACAAGGAACGCGAATGTGCTTCACCGTCTGCGCGCGATCGCATCACGGCCCATCGTCGCCGAGGACGTCGGCAAGCTCCGGCGCGATGTCCAACAAGGCGGCCAGACGTGCCGGCGAGAAGTGGCGCAAGCCTCGCAGTGCTGGCGGCAACGCATCGGGCGACGGGTCGCTGGCGCCCGCCGGCATGTCCAGCCGCACGTCCAGCAAGTCGCTGGCGATTGCCAGCGCCCATAACGTGCCGTAAAGAGGCACATACGCGGTCATGGGGGTCACGATGCGGAAGACGCAGCGCAGCGCCTCGCGCATGCGCCGAACCCGTGCGCCGTCGAACCACGGCGCGCCGAGCTGGAGCGCCACGCCGCCGCCCGGGGCCAACAATGCCCGAATCTTCTCGAAGAAGGGGACATCGTGCAGCGGCGCCGCAGCGCCGTCGGCCTCGGTCAGGTCGAAGATCACGGCATCGAAACGCTCTTCCCGGGCGAGTGCGGCGTCGACGAAGTCGCGTGCGTCGCCGATGACAAGCCGGGTGCGTGGATCGTCGAAAGCGCCGTCGGGCAGCGTGGGCATGTACTGCCGGATGGTGGCGGGCACCTGCGCGTCGAGTTCCGCGACGACGACTTCGCGCACACACGCATGGCGCAGGACCTCGCGCGCGGACCCCCCGTCGCCACCGCCCAGGACCAGGACCCGACGCGCATCGCCGTGCGCGAGCAACAGCGGGTGCACCATGCATTCGTGGCAGATATGGGCGTCGGCAAGCGACGCCATGAAACGTGCGTCGAGCCGGTAGGCGCGCCCGAGCGCGCCGAACGCAGGCAAATCGACGACTTCGATGCGTTGGTGGGGCGATGTCGTGGAGAACACGTGCCGGGCGTCGAACCGATAGCCGGCCCACGGGCCGAGCGGGGCCGAGCAAGCGGTAGGGGCGGTGCCGGAATCGGGCGTGGAGAGGTCGCGTTTGACTGTCATTGGCAAGGTAACTTCCTCTAATTTGTGGCGATCACGCCACTTTTTTCCATGATTCCACGTTCCCGCCGGTTGGGGAAGTTCGCCGCGAGCGACCCGGTCCGGTGTCGTATCTGGTAAAATCTTGGTCTTTTCCTGCATTTGAATTTCGCGCGGCGGCTCGCGGCAACGGGGCACGCCCGCTCTTCCGGCTGGTCACCATGACGAACTCCTCTCCTGCTACGGCTGCGCTGATGGCCTCCGCCATTCGCGTCCTCTCCATGGACGCGGTCCAACAGGCCAACTCCGGACACCCTGGCGCGCCGATGGGCATGGCCGATATCGCGGTCGCTCTCTGGGGCCGCCATCTCAAGCACAACCCCGTCAACCCGCACTGGTTCGATCGCGACCGCTTCGTGCTGTCGAACGGCCACGGCTCGATGCTCATCTACTCGCTGCTGCATCTGACGGGCTATGACCTGCCCATCGAAGAACTCAAGCACTTCCGCCAGCTGCACAGCAAGACGCCGGGCCACCCCGAAGTCGGCATCACCCCGGGCGTCGAGACGACCACGGGCCCGCTGGGCCAGGGGATTACCAACGCGGTCGGCTTCGCGTTGGCCGAAGCGCTGCTCGCCAAGGAATTCAACCGTCCGGGCAACGATATCGTCGATCACTACACGTACGCGTTCCTCGGCGACGGCTGCCTGATGGAAGGCATCTCGCACGAGGCCTGCTCGCTGGCGGGCACGCTGCGTCTGAACAAGCTGATCGCGCTTTACGACGACAACGGCATTTCGATCGACGGCGATGTCGAATACTGGTTCGCAGACGATACGCCCAAGCGCTTCGAAGCGTATGGCTGGAACGTGATTCGCGGCATCGACGGTCATGACGTCGACGCCGTCGATGCGGCCATCGCCCAGGCCAAGACCTCGGATCGTCCGACGCTCATCTGCTGCAAGACGCTGATCGGCAAGGGCGCGCCCAACAAGCAGGGCGGCCACGACGTGCATGGCGCACCGCTGGGTGCCGACGAGATCGCCGCCACGCGCGCTGCGCTGGGCTGGAACCTGCCGCCGTTCGAAGTGCCGGCCGAGGTCTATGCGGCATGGGATGCGAAGGCCGCCGGCCAGCAGGCCGAAGCGGCCTGGAACGAGCGTTTTGCGGCCTACCGCGGCCAGTTCCCGGCCGAAGCGGCCGAGTTCGAGCGACGCATGAAGGGCGAGCTGCCGGGCGACTTCAAGTCGGCCGCCGCCGCGCTGATCGCCAAGACCAACGAGAAGGCCGAGACGGTGGCAACGCGCAAGGCGTCGCAACTCGCGATCGAGGGGCTGGCGGCGGTGCTGCCGGAGTTCCTGGGTGGCTCGGCCGACCTGACCGGCTCGAACCTGACGAACTGGAAGGCCAGCAAGGCCGTACGCGCCAATGCCGACGGCGTGCAGTTCGGCAATCACATCAACTACGGTGTGCGCGAGTTCGGTATGAGCGCCATCATGAACGGCATTGCGCTGCACGGCGGTTACATTCCGTTCGGCGGCACGTTCCTGACGTTCTCCGATTACAGCCGCAATGCGCTGCGCATGGCCGCGCTCATGAAGCTGCGTTCGATCTTCGTGTTCACGCACGACTCGATCGGTCTGGGCGAGGACGGCCCGACCCATCAATCCATCGAGCACGTATCGAGCCTGCGCCTGATTCCGCAGATGGACCTGTGGCGTCCGTGCGATACGACGGAGACGGCCGCCGCGTGGGTGGCGGCGGTGGAGCGTCACGACGGTCCATCGAGCTTGGTGCTGAGCCGCCAGAACCTGCCGTTCGTCTCGCGTGACGATGCGCAGATCGAGAACATTCGCCGCGGCGGCTATGTGCTGCGCGATGTGGCGAATCCGCAGATCGTGCTGATCGCGACCGGTTCGGAAATCGACCTGGCCCTCAAGGGCGCCGAAGCGCTGGCCGCCGAGGGCGTTGCCGCGCGCGTGGTGTCCATGCCTTCGACCAACGTGTTCGATCGTCAGGACAAGGCCTATCGCGATAGCGTGCTGCCGCGCGGTGTGCCGCGAGTGGCCATCGAAGCCGGTGTGACGGCGTTCTGGCACAAGTACGTCGGCCTGGAAGGCGGCGTGGTCGGCATCGACACCTTCGGCGAGTCGGCCCCGGCCGGCGTGCTGTTCAAACACTTCGGCTTCACCGTCGACCACGTGGTCGCGACGGTCAAGTCCGTGCTTGGCTGATTTCGTTAGACCTTACGGAGAAACCCCCATGACCATTCGCGTCGCTATCAACGGCTATGGCCGTATCGGCCGCAACGTACTGCGTGCCCACTACGAAGGTGGCAAGAAGCACGACATCGAAATCGTCGCCATCAACGATCTCGGTAACGCACAGACGAACGCGCACCTGACGCAATACGACACGGCGCACGGCAAGTTCCCGGGCACCGTGTCGGTCGACGGCGATTACATGATCGTCAACGGCGACAAGATTCGCGTGCTGGCCAATCGCAACCCGGCCGAACTGCCGTGGGGCGAGCTGGGCGTGGACGTCGTGCTCGAGTGCACCGGTTTCTTCACCTCGAAGGAAAAGGCGAGCGCCCACCTGAAGGGCGGCGCGAAGAAGGTCATCATCTCGGCCCCGGGCGGCAAGGATGTGGATGCCACGATCGTGTTCGGCGTGAACGAAGGCGTGCTCAAGGCGACCGATACGGTCATCTCGAACGCTTCGTGCACCACGAACTGCCTGGCGCCGCTGGTCAAGCCGCTGCACGAGAAGATCGGCCTGGAAACGGGCCTGATGACCACGGTGCACGCCTACACGAACGACCAGGTGCTGACCGACGTCTATCACGAAGACCTGCGTCGCGCCCGTTCGGCGACGATGAGCATGATCCCGACGAAGACCGGTGCCGCGTCGGCTGTCGGTCTCGTGATGCCGGAACTCAATGGCAAGCTCGACGGGTATGCCATTCGCGTTCCGACGATCAACGTGTCGATCGTCGATCTGTCGTTCGTCGCCAAGCGCGACACGACGGTGGACGAAGTGAACGCGATCCTGAAGGAAGCCGCCGAGGGCCCGCTCAAGGCCATCGCAACGTACAACACGGCGCCGCTGGTGTCGGTCGACTTCAACCACAACCCGGCCTCGTCGAACTTCGACGGCACGCTGACCAAGGTGTCGGGCCGTCTGGTGAAGGTGAGCTCGTGGTACGACAACGAGTGGGGTTTCTCGAACCGCATGCTCGACACGACCGTGGCGCTGATGTCGGCAAAGTAATCGCCGCGCGACGTTCGTCACAAAGAAAAGCCGCTGTCGGGAGACAGCGGCTTTTTTGTTTTTGCATCCGGCGAACGCCTTGAGCCGGTGGCCCCTTCGCGCGTCCGATGCTTACTTGACGCTGGCTTTCAACTTGCGGGCCAACCCCAGGAGCACGCCCAGCAGGGCGCCGATGACGAGGCCGCCGCCGCCGAAATACAGCTTGCGCGGGAACACCGGATTGCCGTTGACGTTGATCGCACTGATCACGCGCGTGTTGTACGACTGGTCAGGGGCGAGCAACTGAGATACGCGAAAGCGGCTGTCGTTGAGCACGGCACGCTCGGAGCGGCTGCTCTGCAGCGCGCTGAGGGCCATGACCGAGTCTGTGTTCTTCGATCGTGCCAACGCGGTGGTCAATTCTTCCTGCGCTTTGGTGTTGGCGTCGATGGCCGCGTCAATGACGCTCAGCTGTTGCTTGGGAAGCAGGCGCGCCCGGTCGAGAATCGCCTGATGCTCGAGGATGACGTCCTCGGACGCCTGCTTGAGCATCTTCTCCGCTTCGGCTTCGGAGGTGCCGCGTGCGGTGACTTCCACATAGACGGTGCCCTGGATGCCCCGGGCTTTCAGCGACTTCCACGCGACGGTTTTGCGCAACGCGTCCTGATCCTGGCGCAAGTCCGGCAGTACTTCGCCGGCCACGCGATCGCGGAATGAACCGAGGGTAATGCGGCCCACCGTTTGCTGGACCGACTCGATGAGCGGGCCGTCCGGGCCCGACACCGGGGACCCGGCCGAGCGTCCGACCTGAAGCGTGACCTTGCCTTCCCATTGCTTCTGGATGGCATAGGTGCTCCCGATGCCGATCACGGCGCCGGCCACGGCAAGTGCCGCAATCACTTTCAGGTTCTCGCGGACAAATCCGAGAATATCCGCCAACGAGATTTCGTCTGCGTCACTCTGTGGCATATCGTTGGGCGATTCTTTGTGGGTCATAAAAAAGGGGAGTGCATCGATACGGTCCCGTACAGGCGCGATTTACGGCTATACGCTTTGAACGGGGGAGTATTGTAGACGATGCGACTCTGCGCTCGGTTCGGCGTGGCGTTGAGGAGCGGGCGAATTCCCAGAATGCTTCCTGGAGGAGAGCATTCCGATGGCGTCGCTTTTAGTTCTTTTGACGATGCGGGCAAGGATCCTTGGTGCAGCTCCCGTACATCGCGAGCGAGTGCTCCTGGAGTGCGAATCCGCGTTCCTTGGCAATGAGTTTCTGGCGGCGTTCGATCTCGGCGTCGAAGAATTCCTCGACGCGTCCGCAATCCAGGCACACCAGGTGGTCGTGGTGATGTCCCTCGTTGAGCTCGAAAACGGCCTTGCCGGATTCAAAGTTGCTGCGCGACAATAGTCCTGCTTGCTCGAATTGCGTCAGAACACGGTAGACCGTGGCCAGTCCGATGTCGAGATTTTCGCCGAGCAGATGACGGTAAACGTCTTCAGCGGTCAAATGGCGCACCTCACTGTTCTGGAAGATTTCCAGAATCTTGAGGCGCGGAAGCGTGGCTTTCAGTCCGATATTTTTCAGATCGGCGGGATTCGGCATCGCTCTACGTCCCTAGAGTACAATACAGCCCCAATAATAATGCCTTTTTGCCTTGCCCGGGCGCAAACCGGGGCAAACGGGACGGTTTGTACCGTCAACGGGGGCGATGTGGCGGCGCGCCGGGCGTGCCGGATTCAAGTTCGATTTTTTTGAAAGCGAGTCAGATTTGCGTCGTTATCTCTCCCTTCCGTTTTCCGTGTGCGCTGCGGCGGCGTTGCTGGCCCTGGCCGGCTGCTCGACGTATGACAGCGTGACCGACAAAGTGATCGGCGTGGTCACGCCGTATCGAATCAACATCGTGCAGGGCAACTTCGTCTCGAAAGAAGCCTACGACCAGCTCAAGCCCGGCATGACGCGCGATCAGGTGCGCCAGTTGCTCGGTACCCCGCTGCTCACCGACATCTTCCACGCGAATCGCTGGGATTACGTCTTCTACTTCAAGCGCGGCAATGCCTCGGTGGTGCAGGAGCGCCATCTGAAGGTGTATTTCGACGGCGACACGCTGGCACGCTGGGAAGGCGGAGAGAACCTGCCGACCGAATACCAGTTGGTGCAGGAAATCGACGGCCAGAAGGGCAAGACGGTGAAGACCGATGCGCCGGCGCCGTCGACGGCCAGTGCCGCGGCGGCCGAAGCCGCATCGCCGTCGCCCGACGCCGCGGCGGCAGCGCCAGGCGCGGCACCGGCCGCCAGCGACGTCGCCACCGTATCGACGGACGCTGCCGCGAATGTCGCGACCGCCGCCAGGCCGGCCGCGCCGGCTCCCCAGGCGGGCACGCCCGCCGCGACCGGCGGGAGCACGAGCACCGCCACGGGCACGGGCCTCGTGCCGTCGCCGCGCGTGACGGCCGGTGGCGGGCTGTTCTCCATGCCGCAGTAAGCTGTCAGAAAGACGACGAAAGAATCACCATGATGAAGATTGCGATTGCTGGCGCCTCTGGCCGTATGGGCCGGATGCTGATCGAAACCGTGCTTGCCGCCGACGACGCCAAACTGGTTGGCGCGCTCGACCGTGCGCAAAGCCCGGCGCTGGGCCACGATGCCGGAGCATTCCTCGGCCGCGAAACCGGGGTGAAGATCACGGACGATCTGGACGCCGCGCTCGCCAACGCCGAGTATCTGATCGACTTCACGCGCCCTGAAGGGACGCTCGCCCACCTGGCGGCCGCCGAGAAGCATGGCGTGAAGATGATCATCGGCACGACCGGTTTCTCCGAGGCGGACAAGGCGCGTCTGGCCAAGGGGGCTGAGCGCGTCGCCGTGGTGTTCGCGCCGAACATGAGCGTGGGCGTGAACGCGACGTTCAAGCTGCTCGAAGTGGCCGCGAAGATTCTGAACACCGGCTACGACATCGAAATCATCGAGGCACACCACCGCTACAAGGTCGATGCGCCTTCGGGTACGGCGTTGCGCATGGGCGAAGTGGTTGCCGAGGCGCTGGGGCGCGATCTGAAGGAGTGCGCGATCTACGGCCGTGAGGGGGTGACCGGGGAGCGCGATCCGTCGACGATCGGTTTCGCGACCGTGCGCGGCGGTGACATCGTGGGCGATCACACGGTGCTGTTCGCCGGTATCGGCGAGCGCATCGAGATCACGCACAAGTCGTCGAGCCGGTTGTCCTATGCCCAGGGCTCGCTGCGCGCGGCCCGCTTCCTCGCGAAACACAAGACCGGCCTGTTCGACATGCAGGACGTGCTGGGTCTGCGCTGATCCCATCGGACCCGCCGGCCCCGCCGGGGCGGCCAGTGCGCCGCACCGCTCGCACCGCTCGCACGGGTCGCCGCACGTCCGGGTGCCTTCACGGCGGGGAGTACTCCGCGCCCCGCCATCGAGACGGCGCCTCCCGCGCCGGGCGCCATGGTGCTTCCTTCGCGCCTCCCTCGCCGCCGTGACGCCGAATCGGCACCCGGCGGCGTTATAATCATCGTTTTCCCCGGATTCACCCCGAAACACCTGCATGCCGCGCCTCGATCGCCGCGCGCCGGGCGGGAGCGAAGCCGAGCCGAATCCTATCCGCCGACCCATCATGCAAGAAAAATACGTTCCCGCCGACGTCGAAGCCTCCGCCCAGTCGCACTGGCAGGCGATCGACGCCTACAAGACCACCGAGCGCGAGGACAAACAGAAATTCTATTGCGTCTCGATGCTGCCGTATCCGTCGGGCAAGCTGCATATGGGGCACGTGCGCAATTACACCATCAACGATGTGATGTACCGCCAGATGCGCATGCGCGGGTACAACGTGCTGATGCCGATGGGCTGGGACGCTTTCGGCATGCCGGCGGAAAACGCGGCCATGGCCAACGGCGTGCCGCCGGCCAAGTGGACGTACGACAACATCGAGTACATGAAGAAGCAGATGCAGGCGATGGGCCTGGCGATCGACTGGTCGCGCGAAGTCGCCACCTGCAAGCCCGAGTACTACCGCTGGAACCAGTGGCTGTTCCTGAAGATGCTCGAGAAGGGCGTCGTCTACCTGAAGACCGGGACCGTGAACTGGGATCCGGTCGATCAGACCGTGCTCGCCAACGAGCAGGTGATCGACGGCCGCGGCTGGCGCTCGGGGGCGCTCGTCGAAAAGCGCGAAATCCCGATGTACTACATGCGTATCACCGAGTACGCCGACGAATTGCTCGGCGACCTGGACGACCTCGGCTGGCCCGAGCGCGTGAAGGTGATGCAGCAGAACTGGATCGGCAAGAGCTTCGGCGTGAACTTCGGCTTCCCGTACGAGCTCGACGGCGAGCGGAAGCTCCTGCGCGTGTTCACCACGCGTGCCGACACGATCATGGGCGTGACCTTCTGCGCCGTCGCGGCCGAGCATCCGCTTGCCACGCGTCTGGCCGAAGGCCGTGCCGATCTGCAGGCGTTCATCGCCGAGTGCAAGCAGGGCGGCGTGGCCGAGGCGGACATCGCCACGATGGAAAAGAAGGGCATGCCGACGGGCTTCTTCGTCACGCATCCGCTCACTGGCGACAAGGTCGAAGTGTGGATCGGCAACTACGTGCTGATGGGCTACGGCGAAGGCGCCGTGATGGGCGTGCCGGCGCACGACGAACGTGACTTCGCATTCGCGCGCAAGTACAACCTGCCGATCAGGCAGGTCGTCGCCGTCGAGGGCGAGACGTATTCGACCGAAGCGTGGCAAGCCTGGTACGGCGAGAAGGATGGCACGCTGATCAACAGCGGCAAGTACGATGGCCTGGGCTTTGCGGCCGCCGTCGACGCCATCGCGGCGGATCTGAAAGCACAGGGCGCGGGCGACAAGCAGGTCACGTTCCGTCTGCGCGACTGGGGGATCTCGCGTCAGCGTTACTGGGGTACGCCGATCCCGATCATCCATTGCGAATCGTGCGGTGCCGTGCCGGTGCCCGAGAAGGACCTGCCGGTGGTGCTGCCCGAAGACCTCGTGCCGGACGGCACCGGCAATCCGCTGGCCAAGTCCGAAGCGTTCCTGAAGTGCGATTGCCCGAAGTGCGGCAAGCCGGCGCGCCGCGAGACCGACACGATGGACACGTTCGTCGATTCGTCCTGGTACTTCTCGCGCTACGCCTGCCCGGACGCCGACACCATGGTCGACGCCCGCACCGATTACTGGATGCCGATGGACCAATACATCGGCGGTATCGAGCACGCGATCCTGCACTTGCTGTACTCGCGCTTCTGGACCAAGGTCATGCGCGATCTGGGCCTGGTGAGCTTCAAGGAACCGGCGCAGAACCTGCTCACGCAGGGCATGGTGCTCAACGAGACGTTCTATCGCGAAGACGCCACCGGCAAGAAGACGTGGTTCAACCCGCTCGACGTGCAGGTGCAGTTCGACGACAAGGGACGCCCGGTCGGCGCCACGTCGAAGGCCGACGGCGCCGATGTGGCGCTCGGCGGCATCGAGAAGATGTCGAAGTCGAAGAACAACGGGGTGGATCCGCAGTCGCTCATCGATCAGTACGGTGCCGACACCGCACGCCTGTTCGTGATGTTCGCGGCGCCGCCCGAGCAGCAGCTCGAATGGTCGGGGGCGGGGGTGGAGGGCGCAAGCCGCTTCCTGCGTCGCCTGTGGGGATTCGGCCAATCGCAGGCGGCGTTGCTGCGCCAGGCCGATGCGGCGATCGACACGTCGAGCGCAGCCGCGAAGGCGCTGCGTCTCGAGATCCACGGCGTGCTCAAGCAGGCCAATTACGACTATCAGCGTGTGCAGTACAACACGGTCGTGTCGGCGGCGATGAAGATGCTCAACGCCATCGAAAGCGACAAGGGTGCCGCTGGCGCCGGCGCGGTGCGCGAATGCTACGGAATTTTGCTGCGCGTGCTCTACCCGGTGGTGCCGCACGTCACGCACGGCCTGTGGGACGCATTGGGTTACGCCGCGCAGATGGGCGACCTGCTCGACGCACCGTGGCCGGAAGTCGACGAGGCGGCACTGGTGCAGGACGAGATCGAACTCGTACTCCAGGTGGCGGGCAAGGTGCGTGGTGCGGTACGCGTGGCGAAGGATGCATCGCGCGAAGCCATCGAGCAGGCCGCACTGGCGCATGAAATGACCGCCAAGTTCGGCGAAGGCAAGCCGGTGAAGAAAGTCATCGTCGTGCCGGGTCGATTGGTGAACGTGGTGGTGTGAGGCGGCGTGGATTGCCGCCGCTCGACGAATTGATGACGTTTGGTGACAAGAGGGCACATCACGTGCAAATGACATCCGGGCAACGAGGCGTCGGCATGACGCGCAGGATCTTCGGTTGGATGGCCTTGCTGGGCTGCGCGCTGGCATTGTCCGCCTGCGGCTTCCAGCTGCGCGGCGCCAGCGAATACGCGTTCAAGCGGCTGTACATCTCGGGCGGTGGCCTGATGGCCATCGACATCTCGCGTTACGTGCGCTACGGCAGCAAGGGCACCGTGGTGGTGACCGAACCCAAGGATGCCGACGCTCGCCTCGAGATTCTGAACACGACCTCGTCACGTACGGCGGTCAGTCTCGATGCCAACGGCCAGGCGCGCGAATACGAGATTCGCAACTCCTACACGTTCCAGCTGGTCACGCCTGACGGCCGGCCGATCATTCCGCTGAGCACCATTCGTCTGACGCGCAATCTGCCCTATAGCGACAGCGAAGCGACGGCGCGCGACACGGAAGCGGCGCTGCTGGCCCGCGACATGCAGAAGGATGCGGTCGATCAGATCATCCGGCGCATGGAAGCGGTGAAGTCCATGCCGGCCCCGAAGCCGGAAGAATAACGCCCCCCGAATCCCGTTCATGCAACTGCGTCCCGACGCGCTCGACGCGCACCTTGCCAAGTCGCTCTCGCCGATCTATACGATCCACGGCGACGAGGGCCTGCTCGTGCAGGAGGCGGTCGATCGCGTGCGGGCAGCGGCGCGTGCGGGCGGTTTCACCGAACGCGACGTGCTCAGCGTTGAACGCAGCTTCGATTGGGGGGCGCTCGCGAACGCCGGCCAATCGATGTCGCTGTTCGGCGATCGCAAGCTCATCGAATTGCGCATTCCGGGCGGCAAGCCGGGCAAGGAGGGCGGCGCGGCGCTCAAGGCGCATGCCGAAGCCGCGAACGGCGACGTGCTGACCATCATCACGCTGCCCCGGCTCGATGCCGCGGCCAGCAAGTCCGACTGGTTCACGGCGCTCGATCGCGCCGGTGTGACTGTCAAGGTCGACCCGGTCGATCGGGCGCGTCTGCCGGACTGGATCGCCCAGCGTCTGGCTGCGCAGGGCCAGCGCGTCGAAGCCGGCGAGCCGGGTCGGCGCGTGCTCCAGTTCATTGCCGATCGCGTCGAGGGTAACCTGCTCGCCGCGCATCAGGAAATTCAGAAGCTCGGTCTGTTGTACCCCGAAGGTGTGCTCACCTTCGAACAGGTGCAGGATGCCGTGCTCAACGTGGCGCGCTACGACGTCTTCAAACTGAGCGAAGCCGTTCTCGCGGGCGATGCCGCCCGACTGGTCCGCATGCTCGACGGCTTGCGCGGCGAGGGTGAAGCGGCGCCGCTCGTGCTCTGGGCACTGACCGAGGAAGTCCGCACGCTCGCGAAGATCACGCGAGGCATGGCGGCGGGCAAGCCGCTTGCCGTGTTGCTGCGGGAGTTCCGCGTGTGGGGGCCGCGTGAGCGCTTGATGGAGCAGGCTGCGGGCCGCGCCACGCCGGCCATGCTGGCGCAGGCGCTGCAACTGGCCGCACGTCTGGACCGACAGGTCAAGGGGTTGCGCGCCGAAGGCCTGCCCGGCGATCCGTGGGACGGCATGCTGCAACTTGGCCTGCTGCTCGCGGGCGAGCGACCGCCGGTGGCGCGCTCCGCCCGCGCACCACGCCCGGTGCCCGCGTAGACCGCGCCCGACGCCGCTCAAGCCACGAACACCACGAAAGCCGCCAATGCCGGTATTGCGCCTCCCGGGGAACGGGAGCCGCAGCAGCAAGATCCCCGCAATTAACGGACAATCTGTCACATGACCGGCGAGCCTTCGCGGCAGCCAACCCGAATTCAAGGGCAACACAGCCGCCCATCGAAACCGCCGAACGACGATATGGATATCAAAGCCTACATGCAATCGCTGGGTCAGCGCGCCCGCGAGGCATCGCGCGCCATGGCGCGTGCCGACACCGCCGCCAAGAATCGCGCGCTGCTCGCGATCGCCGACGCCATCGAGCGCCAGGGCGCGACGCTGCAGGACGTGAATCGCCGTGATCTTGAGCGCGCGCGCACCAACGGCCAGGATGCCGCGTTCATCGACCGGCTCACGCTGTCCGACAAGGCGTTGCGAACCATGATCGAAGGGTTGCGCCAGATTGCGGGGCTGTCCGATCCTATCGGGGAGATCAGCAACGTGCGCGTGCAGCCGAGTGGTATTCAGGTCGGCCAGATGCGCGTGCCGCTGGGCGTGATCGGCATCATTTACGAGTCGCGCCCGAACGTGACGATCGACGCGGCGGCGCTTTGCCTGAAGTCGGGAAATGCGACGATCCTGCGCGGCGGTTCGGAGGCTATCGAGAGCAACACGGCATTGGCGGCGCTGATCGCGGACGCGCTGGCGGCCAGCGGCTTGCCCGGCGATGCCGTTCAGGTCGTGAACACGCCTGATCGCGCCGCCGTGGGAGAACTCATCACGATGACCGACTATGTCGACGTGATCGTGCCGCGCGGTGGGAAGAGCCTGATCGCACGTCTGATGCAGGACGCGCGCGTCCCGATGATCAAGCATCTGGATGGCATCTGCCATGTCTACGTCGACGCTCGCGCAGACGCGTCGAAAGCGCTGGCGATTTGCGAGAACGCCAAGACGCACCGCTACGGCACCTGCAACACGATGGAGACGCTGCTGGTCGATCAGCGGGCCATCGATCAGTTGCCTGCCATCGCGCGCATGTTCCAGAGCAGGCAGGTCGAGCTGCGCGGCTGCGAACGTACGCTTGCGGCACTCGCCGAAGCCGGCGTTGACGGCGCCATCGCGGCGACCGAGGAAGACTGGTCGACCGAGTATCTGGCACCCGTGCTGGCCGTGAAAATCGTGGACGGCCTTGCGCCCGCCATCGCGCACATCAATCGATACGGTTCGCATCACACCGACGCCATTGTGACCGAGGACTACACCGCCGCCATGCAATTCCTGCGCGAGGTGGACTCGGCAAGTGTGATGATCAACGCGAGCACGCGATTCGCCGACGGCTTCGAATTCGGCCTGGGCGCGGAAATCGGTATCTCGAACGACAAGCTTCACGCGCGCGGTCCGGTGGGACTCGAGGGGCTGACGAGTCTGAAGTACGTCGTGTTCGGTCACGGCGAAGTTCGCAAGTAACGCCGCATTCCGATCGATCCTGCATTTTCGCCAACGTCTCACTCGCCTCGACAGTGCTCATGCAATTGCAAGTCCTCGGCCCGGCCGATTTCGTGAAGATGCCGTGGAAAAACGGTCAGGGTGTGACGACCGAACTCGCCGTGGCGCGACGCCCTGGCGAGGACGGATTCGATTGGCGCATCAGCACCGCGACGGTGGCGAACCCGGGGCCGTTTTCGGTCTTTGCCGGCATCGATCGGTCGTTGGCTATCGTGAGGGGCGGCGCGTTGACGCTCAATGTCGAAGGGCGTCCTGACGTGACGCTCACCCCGCGCACGCCCCCCTATGCCTTTGGCGGCGAACTGGCCGTGAGCTGCACGCCCGCGTTGGACGCGGCCGGCGTGCCCATCGACGACTTCAACGTCATGACGCGCCGCGTCGGTTGGCAACACGCGCTCACGCAACATCGTCTCGAGAGCGCGCCGTTGAGGTGGTCGCTGCCGGCGAACGATGGCGCGATCGGTTTTCTCTACTGCGCCGAGGGGCAAGTGACGACCGCCTTGCACGATGGCCAGACCGTGACGGTGCCGGCGGGCCATGCCCTGCGCATCGAAGGAATGGACGGAAAAGAGAGGGCCGACGGCGCGGTGGCCAGCGTGATGTGTGAATTGCGCGCGAATGGCGGTCCGGCAGACGTGTTCCTGGCGTCGATCTCGCGTCGCTGATCGCCGAGGTTCCCGCCCGCCGAACCCTGGCCCTCGATGTCGCCAGGACCTCCACGCCGGCCTGCATTTCTGTCTGCACTTCGGCCTGCACTTCGGCCGTATACCGAGTGTTTCGCGCCCGTCCCACCCACCGCCTCCCGGTATTTTCCCTAAGCGGAAGTCGATTCTTTTCCAGCCTGCGAAACGGCATACTGTGAATATTCATAGATAAATCGACGTTTCACATATGGAACATTTGCCGAGTTACGTCGAACCGGGCAGGGCGCCGTGGATCCGCTGAGCGATGTGCTTGGCGATCTGCGCGCGGACGCGGTCGTCACCGGACGATTCACCTTCGGTGCCCCATGGTCGCTGCGCAAGCCGGCGCTCGACGGCGCGCCCTTTCGCACGGCGATGGGGGAACCGTTCTGGCTCGTTGTGGCGGGCATGGCGCCGGTGCGCATCGAGCCCGGCGACTGCGTGCTGCTGCCGCACGGGCACGAGCATGTGATGTGCTCGTCACTGGACGAACCGCCGGTGTTGTTCGAGGACATGATGTCCGCGCAGGGCATCGAGCCCAAGCTGGATACACCACTCGCGTTTCGCGCGGGTGGGCCCGGCGCCGTAAGCGATCTCTACACCGGCGTGGTGATGTTCCGCGAGCGGGCGCGTAATCCGCTGCTCGCTGCGCTGCCGCCACTGATCCATATCCGCGCCGGCGACCCGGCCGTGCCGGCCTTGCTCACGACCACCATCGCGGGGTTCATCGAAGAGTCGATGCAGCGCGGCTCGGGATGGCGCGTGGCGGTGGCGCGTCTGGCCGACGTGCTGTTCGTGCAGATTCTGCGCGCGTATCTCGGCGCGCACGGCGGCGCGAGCACGCACTGGCTGCGCGGCATGTCGGACCCGCAACTGGGGCGTGCCATCGCGTCGATGCACGAAATGCCACAACGCGCGTGGACGGTCGAGCAACTGGCCGACATCGCCGGCATGTCCCGTTCGAAGTTCTGTCTGCGCTTTCGCGAACTGGTCGGCGAGTCGCCGATGTCGTATCTCACCGCGCATCGCATGTACCTCGCGGCCGACCGGCTCGCGGGCGCGGGCGCACGCGTCTCCGACGTGGCCGACGCCGTGGGCTACGCCTCGGAGAAGGCGTTCACGCGCGCCTTCCGTCGTTGTTACGGCCTGCCGCCGCGCGAATACCTCCGAAGCTGCGAGCCGGGCAACTGACGCCCGCCCCTCGCCCCCTCGCTCCCCTCGCTCCCCTCGCTCGTCCGATCCTTCCTGAGGGTTTTCCCGTCTCTGGACGAACGGCATCCTTTTCGGGCCGCCCGGCCGTTGTTCGCCAATTTTCTCGTGGTGAGAATTCAATCGCCATCTGCCGGCCACCGTGAAGGTGTTTGTGCAGAGGGCAGCCAGTCACAACGGGAGAGTCAATGGAATTCCAACTCAACGGGCGCCCCTTCGTCTTCGACGGCGATGACGACACGCCTTTGCTGTGGGTCATCCGCGATGCGGCGGGACTGACCGGGACCAAGTACGGCTGCGGCATCGGGGCGTGCGGCGCCTGCACGGTGCACGTCGACGGCGAAGCCACGCGTACCTGCGTTCTGCCGGTTTCGGCCGTGGCAGGCAAGCGCATCACCACCGTGGAGGCGCTCTCGCCCACGCGCTCGCATCCGATTCAGCAAGCCTGGATCGCGAAGGACGTGCCGCAGTGCGGCTACTGTCAGTCCGGCATGGTCATGGCGGCGGCAGCGCTGCTGCGCAAGCATCCGCGGCCGACCGACGCCCAGATCGACGAGGCCATGACCAACCTGTGCCGTTGCGCGACCTATCACCGCATCCGGGAGGCGATCCATGACGCAGCAAAACGCTGAGCCGACGGTGCGTCCGGCGCATCCGCAAGATCCCGCCTGCGGCACCGCACCGCACGCGAACGCGCCGACCTCGCCCGCGCGACGCCACTGGCTCAAGGGCATGTCGCTTGCGGCGGGCAGCCTGCTGATTCCGGTCACGGCGACGTGGGTGGGCAGCCCGTCGGCGCGCGCGGCCGGCGCGAATCTCGTCGAGGTCAACGACTGGATCCGTATCGACGCCGACGGCACCACGGTGCTCGGCCTGTCGCAATGCGAGGTGGGGCAGGGGGTGTACACCGGCCTGCCGCAGGTACTGGCCGACGAACTCGATGCCGACTGGCGCCGGGTGCGCGTCGAGTTCGTGACCGCTCGCGACGCCTATCGCACCGCCGCCGCCAACGAAGCCCTGCAGCAGTTCGTGGGCGCATCGATGTCGGCGACACTGTTCTACGAACGGCTTCGCGTCGCGGGGGCGCAGGCGCGTGAGGCGCTCGTCGCGGTCGGGGCAAAGCGACTCGGCGTGCGTACGTCGAATTGCGTGACGCGCGACGGCCGTGTCATCCACCCGCAGTCGGGCCGCTCGATCGGTTACGGCGAGCTGGTCGCCGACGCCGCGAAGCAACCGCTCAATCCGCATCCGCATCTGAAGAACGACGCGGCACACCGCCTGATCGGACAATCGCTGGCGCGTCTCGACACGCCTTCGAAGGTCGACGGCTCTGCCATCTTCGGCATCGACGTGAAGGTGCCCGACATGCTCGTGGGCGCCGTGCGCATGGCGCCCACGTCGGGCGGCGCGCCGCGCTCGGTGCGCAATCGCGACGCGATCAGGGCGCGCAAGGGCGTGCACGACGTCGTGCTGGCGAAAGACGCCGTGATCGTCGTGGCCGACGATTACTGGCGCGCGAAAACCGCGTGCGACGCGCTCGACGTCGAATGGAAGGCGGGTCCGGCCGCCGACAGCGCGACGATCCTCGCCGAGCGTCGCGCGGCCCTCGTCGGCGGCAAGGCGGGCGTGGCCACCGATATCGGCGACGCCACCGGGGTCATTGCAGCCGGGGGCAAGGTTGTCACGAGCGAGTATCACACCCCGTACATCGTCCACGCGACGATGGAGCCGGTGAACGCCACCGTGCACGTGCGCAAGGACAAGGGGGAAATCGAGGTCTGGGGACCGATTCAGGGGCAGGACAAGGTGCGTTGGGCGCTCGGTGGCATCTTCAAGCTGCCGCCCGAGAAGGTCACGGTGCACACGACGTTCCTTGGTGGCAGCTTCGGCCGCAAGTACGTGCCTGATTTCGTGATTCATGCGGCGGTGGCCTCGGCGGCCGTGGGGCGTCCCGTGAAAGTGATCCGCTCGCGCGAAGACGATATCCGTCATGGGTTCTACCGTCCGTGCGCCTCCGCGCGCTTCCAGGCCGCGCTGGGCAGCGACGGATTGCCGGTCGCCCTGCACATGCGGGTGGCGGGACAGTCGCTGTACAACGTCATCAAGAAGGATCACTTCGAGAAAGCGGGCTACGACGAGACGATGCTCGACGGGCTTTACGATCTGGCGTACGCGGTGCCGAACCTGCGCGTGGAAGGCGTCGATGTGCCACAGCCGAATATTCCCGTGAGCTTCATGCGCTCGGTCGGCTCGACATCAAGCGTATTTTTCCTCGAAAGCTTCATCGACGAGATGGCCGAGGTCGCGGGCATCGATCCGGTGGACTATCGCAAGCGCATGCTCCGGCACGACCCGCTCGCCACGCGCGTGATCGAGACGACGTTCGCCTCGGCCGGCTGGCAGCGCAAGGCGAAGCCCGACGTGCATCGCGGCTTCGGCTATTGCACGTACACGGGACGTGGCACGGCGTTTTCGACGTACGTGGCCGTGGCGGTGGAGCTGCGGGTCGTGAACGATCGCTTCAAGATCGAGCGCGTCGTCTGTGGTGTCGATTGCGGGCGCGCGATCAATCCGAACCTCATTCGCGCCAACATCGAGGGCGGAATCGGGTTCGCGCTCACCAACACGTTCAAGAGCCGCATCACCTTCGCCAACGGCGGCGTGGCGCAGAGCAACTTCGGTGACTATCCGCTGTTGTATCTGGTCGAGATGCCGAAGATCGAAACGGTGATCCTGCCGAGCGATCGTCCGCCACAGGGCTGCGGTGAAGTGTCGTTGCCACCGATGGCGCCGGCCGTGGCGCAGGCCATCCGGCGTGCGACGGGCGTGCGTGCGCGCACGATGCCGCTGCCGCAGACGGTCGCCGAGGCGCGTGCGCTGGTGCACGCCGGGACGCCGGGCGCAACGCCGGTGCCGGGAGCCGCCTGATGGACGGGGTCGACGCCGAAGTGCTCGAAGCGGTTGCGCGCTGGCAGGCACAGGGCGACGAAGTGTTGCTCGCCACGGTCGCCCGCACCTGGGGCTCGGCGCCGCGCCCCGTGGGCGCGATGATGGCGCTGGCGTCGCGCGGACGCGTTGCCGGCTCCGTGTCGGGGGGCTGTATCGAGGACGACCTGCTCGCCAAGGTCGCCGCGGGCTTTCGCCCCGGTTTGCGCCCGCATGTGCAGGTCTACGGTTTGAGCGCCGACGAGGCGCACCGTTTCGGCCTGCCGTGCGGCGGCACGCTGGAACTGGTCATCGAGCGCGTGACGCCACGCAGCGCGCTCGATGCCATGCGCGACGCCATCGACGGCGGCAGGCTCGGGGTGCGAGAACTCAACTTGCGTACCGGACTCGCCCGCGTGCGCACCGTGCGCCAACCCGAGGCGTTCGCCTATTCGCCGACACGCCTGGCGGTGCCGTTCGGGCCGCGCTGGCGAATCGTCGTGATCGGCGACGGCCAGCTCACGCGCCACCTCGTGAGCATGGCGGTGCCGCTGGGCTACCGGGTCGTGATCTGCGATCCGCGCGACATTCACGACACCATGCATGACGGCGATCTCGCCGCACACATCACCCGCACGAGGGAAATGCCCGACGACCTGATCGCGCGGCTGCGTCCCGACGGGAACACCGCCATCGTGGCGCTCACCCACGATCCGAAGCTCGACGACATGGCATTGCTCGAGGCGCTCAGGTCGGATGCCTTCTATGTCGGCGCGATCGGCTCGCACCGCAATCAGGCGGCCCGGCGCGAGCGGCTCGCCATGTTCGACCTGAGCGCCGCGCAGATCGGGCGTCTGCATGGCCCCGTGGGGCTTGCGTTGGGCGCACGCACGCCGCCGGAAATCGCGCTGGCGATCCTCGCGGAGATGACCGCATTGCGCAATGGCGTGATGTCAGACCTGACATCGACCCGGCCCTGTACTCCCCCGCGGGCGGCACCTCCCGCCGTCCCGGGCACCTCGCGCGCCGCCTGAGGAAGCGAGCGTACAGAACCTCCACGAAACACCGGTGGGCGGGTCGCTTGCATCGCCTCGGTGCGTGCGCATGCGCGACCCGAAACCATAATTAGTTTGTAGTCCAATATAAAATGGGGAATGTCATGAAACACAAGGTTTGGATGGCAATGGCGCTCACGGTGGCCGCAGGTTGCGCAAAGGCCGACGGGGTGCAGATTTACGGCATCGTGGACAACAGTCTGGAATACCTGAGCAATGCAGGCGCAGGCGCGAACGGCAGCAAGGCATCGCTCTTTCGCGTGAGCAACGGTTCACAGGCGCCCAATCGCTTCGGCTTCAAGGGATCGGAAGACCTTGGCGGCGGACTCAAGGCGATCATGCAGCTCGAAGCCGGCTTCAATCTGGATTCCGGCCAGTTGCAGCAGAACGGCCGGATGTTTGGTCGTCAGGCTTACGTGGGCCTGCAGAACGCCTGGGGTGCGGTGACCATCGGCCGTCAGAAGAACCTGATCTATGATGCGTTCCTCGAACTCGATCCGTTGTCGTACTACAGTTACTCGCTGCCGGCGCTGGATCCGCAGTTCGTCGGCAAGGCGGACAACTCGATCAAGTACGCCGGTAATTTCAGTGGCTTCAAGGTTGCCGGACTGTTCTCGACGGGCTACGACGCCACCATCGCCAACGGCGCGCAGGTGCCGGGGCAGTGGCGTGTGGGCAAGGAGTACAGCGTGTCGGTCGGATATGCGAACGGGCCGCTCAATGTGTCGCTCGTCTACGATCAGCAGCGCGGCACGGCCGTCGCGACTCAGGGCAACACGTCGCAGCGGGTTGCGGCCGGCGCAAGCTACGCACTTGGCAACTTCAAGCCATTCGTGGGCTATCAGTGGTATCTGAGCGATGTCCCGGGCGTGGCCGGACGCAACGAACTGTATTTCGCCGGATTGCAGTATCGGCCCGTCACGGAGGTCATTCTGTCGGGCGCGATTTATTACAACAACATCACGTCGGCGAACCAGCATCCGTATCTGCTCGCGGCCAACGCGGCGTACCTGCTCTCGAAGCGCACGCAGTTGTTCGCGCAAGTCGGCTTCTCGCGCAACCAGAATCAGTCGAATCTGGGTGTCACGGGTTACGGCATGACCATCGTGCCGGGCAGCAATCAGGTGGGTGTGGCCGTGGGCCTCGCGCACTACTTCTGAAGCTCGCGACGCGGGCGCCGGGCAAAAAGAAAGGACACCCTCGAGTGTCCTTTCGCGCTTTCATGCGGTCGCGCGCTCGCGCATTCACGACGCGCGCCGATGGCCCGCCGGGCCATCGAGCCAGTCGGCTTAGTGACGGAAGTGACGCGTACCCGTCATCAGCATGGCGACATTGCGCTCGTCGGCCGCGGCAATGACTTCGTCATCGCGCATCGAGCCGCCCGGATGAATCACGCAGGTCGCACCGGCGTCGACGACCACGTCCAGGCCGTCGCGGAACGGGAAGAAGGCGTCCGACGCCACGGCCGAGCCGTTGAGCGACAGGCCGGCGTTCTGGGCCTTGATGCTGGCGATACGGGCCGAATCGACACGGCTCATCTGACCCGCGCCCACGCCGAGCGTCATGCCGCCGGCGCAGAACACGATCGCGTTCGACTTCACGTACTTGGCCACGCGCCAGGCGAAGAGCAGGTCTTCCATTTCCTTGGGCGTCGGATGACGCTTGGTCACCACGCGCAGTTCGTGCGGCGCCACGTTCTTGGCATCCGGCGACTGCACGAGCAGGCCGCCGCCCACGCGCTTGAAGTCATACTGGTTCACGCCGTTGCCCAGCGGCACTTCGAGCAGACGCACGTTCTGCTTGGCGGCGAAGACCTGCTTGGCGCCTTCGGTGAACGACGGTGCGAGCAGCACTTCCACGAACTGCTTGGCAACCGCTTGCGCGGCCGCCTCGTCGACTTCGCGGTTGAACGCGATGATGCCGCCGAAGGCCGACGTCGGATCGGTCTGGAAGGCCTTGGCGTAGGCCTCGGACGGCGACGCCGCCACGGCCACGCCGCACGGGTTGGCGTGCTTGATGATGACGCAGGCGGGCGCGTCGAACGTCTTCACGCACTCCCACGCCGCATCGGCGTCGGCGATGTTGTTGTACGACAGTTCCTTGCCCTGGAGCTGGCGATAGTTCGCGAGCGAACCCTCGGGCGTAACGATATCGCGATAGAACGCGGCGCTCTGATGCGGATTCTCGCCGTAGCGCATGTCCTGCACCTTCGTGTAAGCGAGATTCAGCGTGGCCGGGTACGGCGAACGCTCGTCGTGGCGCAGCGACTCGCCCAGGCTCGTGAGGTAGTTCGTGATGGCGCCGTCGTACTGCGCCGTGTGGGCGAACACCTTCGTGGCCAGGCGGAAGTTCGTGGCGTAGCCCACGGTGTTGCCATTCGCCTTCATTTCGTCGAGCACCACGGCGTAGTCGGCCGGATCGACGATGACGGTGACGTCACGATGGTTCTTCGCGGCGGAGCGAAGCATCGTCGGGCCGCCGATGTCGATGTTCTCGATGGCGTCCTCGAGCGAGCACTGGTCCTTGGAAATCGTCTGCACGAAGGGGTACAGGTTCACCACGAGCAGGTCGATGGTCGGAATGCCGTGCTGTTCGAGCGCGGCCATGTGCTCGGGCAGGTCGCGGCGGGCCAGGATGCCGCCGTGAACCTTCGGATGCAGCGTCTTCACGCGGCCGTCGAGCATTTCCGGGAAACCGGTGTAGTCGGCGACTTCGGTCACCTTCAGCCCGGCATCGGCCAGCAGCTTGGCGGTGCCGCCGGTGGAGAGGATCGACACGCCTTGCGCAGCGAGCGACTTGGCGAAGTCGACGATGCCGGTCTTGTCGGAGACGGAAATGAGAGCTTGCTTGATCATGACGGACGAAAGTGAAGCGGCAAAAACGGACGGATCGAACGAAGGGGGCGAACCTGACGGGCGCGCCGGCGTTTACAGCAGGCCGTGCTGCTGCAGTTTCTTGCGCAGCGTGTTGCGGTTGATCCCCAGATATTCGGCGGCGAGCGACTGGTTGCCGTCGGCCTTGCCGAGCACGAACTCGAGCAGCGGCTTTTCAACGACGGAGACGACCATATCGTAGACATCGTGTGGACGTGCGCCATCCAGATCGCGGAAATACGAATCCAGACTGTCGCGCACGGATTGTTCTATGTTTGCTTTGCTCATGCGGCTAATAGCTCCCTCGGAGATTCTTGTTCATAGCAGAGACGGTCCGAGTGCGCCTTCTGCTGTTCGAAAAACTCGTTGACCGCGGCCAACTGTTCCTGCGTGGTGTCGAGCGTATTCATACGCTGTCGGAACGTGGCTGCCCCCGGCAACCCCCGTGAATACCATGCAATATGCTTGCGTGCGGTCCGCACGCCTGTGTATTCCCCGTAGAACTCGTAGTGGTCCACGAGGTGTTCATTCATGATCTGCTGGATTTCGTCGACACGCGGCGCCAGGGCGATCTCGCCCGTCGCGAGGTACAGCTCGATGTCGCGGAACAGCCAGGGCCGTCCCTGCGCGGCGCGGCCGATCATGATGGCGTCGGCGCCGGTGACTTCCAGCACGTGCTTTGCCTTCGGCGCCGAATCGATGTCGCCGTTGGCGACGACCGGAATACGCGCCGCGGCCTTGACGGCGGCGATCGTTTCGTACTCGGCATCGCCGTGATAAAGATCGGCGCGCGTGCGGCCGTGCACCGTGAGCATGCTGATGCCGCAGTCCTCGGCGATGCGGGCCACCGTGAGCGCGTTCTTGTGCTCGCGATCCCAGCCCGTGCGAATCTTGAGCGTGACCGGCACGACATCGCCGACCGCGCCGACGACGGCCGACACGATGCGCGCGACCAGCGGCTCGTTCTGCAGCAGCGCCGAGCCGGCCGCGACGTTGCAGACCTTCTTGGCCGGGCAACCCATGTTGATGTCGATGATCTGCGCGCCGCGCTCGACGTTGTAGCGGGCGGCCTCGGCCATCATGGCCGGATCCGCGCCCGCGATCTGCACCGAGATGGGCGCGACCTCGCCGGCATGGTTGGCGCGGCGCATCGTTTTTTCGCTCTTCCAGAGTTGGGCGTTCGACGCCACCATCTCCGAGACGGCGTAGCCCGCCCCCAGTCGCTTGCACAACTGGCGGAACGGCCGATCCGTCACACCCGCCATGGGGGCGACGAACAGGTTATTGCGGAGTTCGTGGGGACCAATACGCACGATGAAGGGAAAAGCCGGGAAAAAGTTTGTATTTTACTGCGAAAACCCGTCCCCGTCGCCTAAAAAATGTGCAAATTGTCCGGCGGCCCAGCGGCCGGGCCCCGCCCTCAGCCGCGCTGGCCGAACATCATCTGACGCGCGAAGGCGGTTTTGAGTGGCGGCACGAGGTCGAGGCCCGCCAGGGCCATGCCGCGCAACAGGGCGACCGGCGTGGCGTCGATGCCGAACACGCGCGGGAGAAGGTCGGTGATGCGGATGGTGAGGCCACGGTCGGCGCGGCGACGGCGCGCAAAGGCCATGAGCGCAGCCGGACCGGGCGTGCCGTGGCGTGCGTCGCGCACCAGGGTCTCGGCCAGATCGAAGGCGTCTCTCAGGCCGAGATTCAGGCCTTGCCCGGCCACCGGGTGTAGGGTCTGCGCCGCGTTGCCGATGGCCGCGACGCGGCCGTCGACGACATGGCTTGCCGCATTCAGGCCCAGCGGGAAGCCGGCGCGTCCGGTGATCGCGGTGAAGCGTCCCATGCGATCGCCGAATGCGGCATACAGCTCCGCGAGGAAGGCAACGTCGCCGAGCTCGCGGCGACGCCTGGCCTCGTCATGCGAGCAGCACCACACCAGCGCATACCCGTGTTCCTGCGGTAGCAGCGCGAGGGGGCCGTCCGGCGTGAACCGTTCCCAGGCCCAGCCGGCACGCGGCCGTTCGCAGGTCACGAAGCCGACCAGCGCGGTTTGCCCGTAATCGCGTGAGCGCGCACGGGCCGTCTGGCCCTCGAACAAGCCGCCTTCGGCATTGACGGCGAGCGTGGCGTGCAGCGTCTGGGCGTGATCGTCGATCGAGGTGCCGAGCGTGAGCGTGACCTCTCCGGCGTCCTGCCGCAGGGCGATCGCCCGGTAGGGGCGGAAATGATGCAGCCCTGCGGAGTCGTCGGCTTCCAACGATTCACGGGGCTCGTCGGTATGGCCGATCTCGCCGGGCGGCGCGTGCGCGATGCGAGACGGCAAGCGCGACATCGCGGCGTCGAGCGCGCGCATGAGCGCGCCGTATCGCACCACGTAGCCGAGCGCCGGCACCTGGTGATCGAGATAGTCGATTTCGGTGCTGCCGAAGCGGCGCGCCTGCGAGACGTGGATATGCCGGATCGGCGTGCAGTCCAGTCCTGCGCCCTGATGTGGCCAGGCGCCGGCACGGGCGAGAATCTCGCGGCTACCGTGCGAGAGCGCCAGCGTGCGCGGATCGTCGTAGCCGGCCTGCGGCCCGCGCCCATCGACCAACGCAATGCGCAATTGCGGAGCGCGCTGGGCCAGCAGCAATGCGAGCGCCGTGCCCACCGGGCCGGCACCAACAATGGCCACGTCGAAGCGCCGCGCAGTGCGAGGCGTTCCCTCGAGACGCGATCCCAGGATCGCGGCCGGCACGGCGGTGGGAGTGACTTGCGGCCCGGTCATCAGCCGCGCATCAAGGCTTCGATCTCGTCGGCATCGACGGGCACGTCGCGTGTGAGCAACGTGCAGCCGGTGGGCGTGACGACGGCGTCGTCCTCGATGCGAATGCCGATGTTCCAATAGCGCTCGTCGATGTCGGGGGCCGGCCGCACGTAAATGCCGGGCTCGATCGTCGTGACCATGTTGGCGCCGAGCGTGCGCCACGGGCGCTCGCCGTTCGGACCGTCCTCGCGGTATTCGCCGCAGTCGTGCACGTCCATGCCGATCCAGTGGCCGGTGCGGTGCATGTAGAAGCGGCTGAACGACTTGTTGGCGATCACGTCCTCAAGGCTCCCCACGGTGTCGCGCTTGAGCAGGCCGGTATCGAGCATGCCCTGCGCGAGCACACGTACGGCAGCGTTGTGCGGCGCGTCGAACGGCACCCCGGCGCGCGTGGCGTCGATGGCGGCTTGCTGCGAGGCGAGCACGATGTCGTACAGCTCGCGTTGCGCGGCGGTGAACTTGCCGTTGGCCGGGAACGTACGGGTGATGTCCGAAGCGTAGCCGTCGAGCTCGCACGCGGCGTCGATGAGCACCAGATCGCCGTCGCGCAGTTCGGCGTCGCCGGCACGGTAGTGCAACACGGTAGCGTTCGCCCCGGTGGCGACGATGGAGCCGTAGGCCGGGAACTGCGACCCGTGGCGACGGAATTCGTACAGCAGCTCCGCTTCGAGATGGTATTCGCGCAGTCCCGGACGCGACGCCTTCATCGCGCGCACGTGGGCATCGGCCGAAATCTTGCCGGCGCGGGCCATGATCGCCAGTTCGGTGCTGTCCTTGACCAGACGCATCTCGTCGAGCATCGCGCGGATGTCGTGCGCGGCGCTGGGTGCCGAGACGCCCGTGCGGCTTTGCGCACGCACGGCGTTGAGCCAGTGGCGCACCTGCCGGTCCTGCTGCGCGGACGCGCCGAGCGCATAAAAGAGGGCGGGCGCGTCGGCCAGCAACTGCGGCATGCGCGTATCGATTTCGTCGATGGCGTAGGCGGCGTCGAAGCCGAACGTCTCGCGCGCGGCTTCCGGGCCATAGCGATAGCCGTCCCAGATCTCGCGCTCTTCGTTCTTGGCGCGGCAGAACAGGATCGACTGGCCCGTGCGGCTGTCGAGCACCACGACGGCTTCGGGCTCCGTGAAGCCCGAGAGGTAATAGAAGTAGCTGTCGTGGCGATACGGGAAGTCGCTGTCGCGGTTGCGCGGCACTTCGGGGGCCGTGGGCACGACGGCGACGCCGCCACCGGCCTTGCGCATCTGTTCGATGACTCGCTCTCGGCGGGCACGGTACGGGGAATCAGACATCGCGGGCTCCATTTCGGGGATTCGGTGGGTGAGGGGCGTATTCAGGCGATTCTACTGCCGGGGACGCTGCCGTGCCCGGCGCGGATCTCGGCATCGAGCGCAGCCAGTTGCGCCGGCGTACCGACGTTTTCCCAGACGCCGTCGAAGCGCTCGCCGGTCGCGCGGCCGGCGGCGATCGATTCACGGTACATCGGCGTGAGCGCCATGCGCGTGCCGGGAGCGATCCCGTCGAACAGGCGCAGGTCGTAGAGCGCGATGCTGCCGAACGTCAACGCGGTGGCGCCGGCCGGCGCGCGATCGGGCAGGTGCAGTGCGCCCGCGGCGTCGAGCGAGAAATCGCCTTTCGGATGAAACGTCGGATTCGGCACCATCACAAGGTGCATGCCGGGCGCGGATTGCGCACGCATGCGCTCGGCGTGCGGGCGAAGGCTGGCGTAATCGAACGCGGTGAAGATGTCGCCCGCGATCGCCAGAAACAGGTTGCCGGCACCTTCGAGCAGGTCGCGCGCATAGGCGATGCCGCCGGCCGTCTCCAGCGCGTCCGTCTCGGACGAGTAGGCGAGCCGCACGCCGAACGCGCTGCCGTCGCCGAGCGCGGCCTCGATCCGCGCGCCAAGCCAGGCGTGATTGATGACGATGTCGGTGAAGCCCGCGCGCGCGAGCGCCTCGATCTGCCAGACGATGATGGGCTTGCCGCCCACGGGGAGCATCGGCTTGGGCGTCGTGTCCGTGAGCGGACGCATGCGCTCGCCGCGTCCGGCGGCGAAGATCATCGCCTTCATTCGGCTCATGCGGCGGACCTCAGAACGTGTAGCCGACGTCGACCTGCTGCCCGGTCAGCTCGTCGAGCAACTTCGCCAGCGGGCGCAGCGGCGCGTAGCGATCGGCCACCTTGCGGGCATAGCGGATGAAGCGCGGCGTGTCGGCCAGATAGCGCGGTTTGCCATCACGATAATTGATGCGCGCGAAGATGCCGAGGACCTTCAGATGCCGTTGCAGCCCCATCCATTCCGCCTGGCGGTAGAACTCGCCGAAGTCGGCGTCGACCGGCAGGCCGGCCTTGCGGGCCCGTTCCCAGTAGTACGCCAGCCAGTCGAGCTCGCGTTCTTCGTCCCAGCTCAGGAAGGCGTCGCGCATCAGGCAGATGACGTCGTAGGTGAGCGGGCCGTGGACGGCGTCCTGGAAGTCCAGAATGCCGGGGCCGGTCGTGCCGGGTTGGCCGGGCATCAGGTTGCGCGGCATGTAATCGCGGTGTACGAACACTTTCGGCTGCGCGAGGGCGTTGTCGATCAGCAACCGATTGATGCCCTCGAGCGTTGCCCGCTGATCCTCGCTCAACTCGACTTTCAGATGCTTGCCGACGTACCAGTCGGGGAAGAGATCGAGCTCGCGCCGCAGCAGCGCCGTGTCGTATTCGGGCAGCACGCCGGGCCGGGAGCTCTTTTGCCACACGATCAGCGCGTCGAGCGCATCGCGCATGAGGGCGCGGGCGTTGTCGTCGTTGAGGACGTCGAGGTACGTTTCGCGCCCCAGATCCGTGAGCAGCAAAAAGCCCTGGGTCAGGTCTTCGGCCAGCACCTTCGGGGCATGCAGACCCGCTTCGTCGAGCAGCTGCGCCACGTGCACGAACGGGCGGCAATCTTCCTGTGGCGGCGGGGCGTCCATCACGATGAGACTCGGATGCGCGGGATCGTGGCTGCCGATACGGAAGTAGCGCCGGAAGCTCGCGTCCGCCGAAGCGGGTGCCCACTGTGCGAGGTCGAGCGAGAACGGCTCTGCAACGCTGGCGAGCCATTCGCCGAGGGCCTGGAGGCGCGGATCGGCGGCGTTGGAGAGGGCGCCGGAAGCGCCGGAAATATGCGCGGAGGCGGTGGGTTGTGCGGTCATGATGGGGGCCGTAAACGTCTTGCCATATAATACCCGATCATGTTTTCCCGACGCCCTGTTTCTCGACCTCGATCGACCGTCCCGAATGTCCCGGCAATGCCTGGCAGACGTACGGGATTGGCTGCCCGCAAGCGGCGCCACGATTGTTTCGCTGTTTGCGTACATGCCGGATAAACAAGTCCATACGAATGATGTTTCGTCGCTGCGCCGCCTGATGCGCACGCGGCGCAAGCCGCTGGCTCTGCTGCTCTCCCTGCCGGGAGTGTGGTGCTCGCTCGCGGCCGCTCAGGAAGCTCCCCCACCCGATATTGCGAAGAGCGAAGGTCTCGAGCTGCGCACGGTGCCCGCGCTGGTCGACAACCCGCTGGCCGCCGGCGAAGATGTGCCGATGTACGTGCGCGGCATGCATCTCACCGGACGCACCAATGTCGACGCGACGGTCGACGGCGATGCCGAGGCGCGCAAGTACCGGTCGTTCGTGAAAGGCGATCGGCTGACTTACGATCAGGACACGGACGAAGTCGTGGCGCGCGGCAATGCGCGACTGTCGCAGGGCGGCAATCTGTTCATCGGCCCCGAGGCGCATATGTATACGGGGGCGGGCGACGGTTACATGCTCACGCCCACGTACAAGCTCGTGTCGGGCGGTGGCGGCAAGTCGGAACGCGCGGACGTCGAGGCAAGCAACCTCGTGACGCTGAAGCGCGGCACGTACTCCGCCTGCGCGTGTACCGAGGACGGCAAGACGCCCGCCTGGTACATCAAGGCATCGGAGTTCGAGTTCGATCAGGACCAGCAGGAGGGCACGGCGTACAACGGCGTGCTGTTCTTCCAGAATGTGCCGATCCTGGCCAGCCCGTACCTGTCGTTCCCGACGTCGAACGAGCGTCGTTCGGGCTTTCTCGCACCGACCTTCACGCAGTCGAGCCGTACCGGTTTCGAACTGGCCACACCGTACTATTTCAACATCGCGCCGAACCGCGATCTGACGATCACGCCCCGCTTCATGACCAAGCGCGGCGTGATGCTCATGGGCGACTTCCGCTACCTCGAGCCGACGTACGCGGGCCTGTTCCACCTCGAATATCTGCCGAAGGATCGTGTGACGGGCGACGCCCGGTACACGTTCACGTTCCAGCACAGCCAGTCGCTCGGCTACGGCGTGAACGCGTACGTCAACTTCACGAAGGTCTCGGACGACACCTATCCGGATGATTTCGGATCGGGAACCAACTTCCAGACCGGTGTGCAGCGTGTCTACAACCGCGAAGCCGGATTGACGTGGAATTACGGCGACTGGTCGTTCCTTGCCCGCGTACTGAAGTATCAGACGCTTGCGCCAAGTACGCCCCAGTACGAGTCGGTGCCCGAGCTGTCGGCAACGTACAACAAGTTCGATTTCCACGGCTTCGACTTCTCGATGCCGATCCGGTACAACCGGTTCCAGATCGCCAGCTCCACCGGCCAGCCGAACGGCGAGCGCCTCTATGCGCAGCCCACGTTGAGTTACCCGATTCTCACGCCGGGTTACTTCGTCGTTCCGAAGGTCATGTTCAACGCGGCTGCGTACAACGTCGACTATCCGAACGGATCGATGATGCAGTCGTCGATCACCCGCACGGTGCCGACCGTCAGTCTCGACACCGGGCTGACCTTCGAGCGCCCGGTGAACCTGTTCGGCACGTCCATGAAGCAGACGCTGGAGCCGCGCCTGTTCTACGTCTACACGCCGTACCGGAACCAGAGTTCGATCCCGATCTTCGACAGCGCCGTGTCGGACTTCAACCTCGCCGAAATCTTCAGCGAGAACTCGTTCATCGGGGAAGACCGCATTCAGGACGCCAACCGCGTCACCATGGCCCTGACGTCGCGCCTCATCGATGCGGAGTCGGGCATCGAGCGCGCACGCATCTGGTACGCGCAGCGTTACAACATCACGCAATCGCGTGTGACGATGCCCGGTGGCGTGCCGGAAGATGCCGGCGTGTCCGACTTCCTCGTTGGCGGATCGGCGCTGCTGTACCAGAACATCACGTTCAGCACGGCTGTCCAGTACAGTCCGAGCACGTCGCAGTTCAACCGCTCGGACGTCGGCGTCACGTGGCGCCCCGGCGAGCGGCGCGTGTTCAACCTGTACTACCGCTACTTGCGTAACCCGCCGCCCGTCGTGGGGCAAACGACGCTAACCACGACGCCGATCAATCAGATCGAACTTTCGGGGCAATGGCCGATCACACCGCGGTTCGGGGTTGTCGGGCGCCTGAACTACAGCATCACGGACAAGACGTTCGTCGATGCCCTTGCGGGTTTCGAGTATGATGCCGACTGCTGGGCCTTCCGGGTCGGGCTGCAGCGCTACGCCACTAACGCCACGACGACAACTTCGCGCATCTTCGCGCAACTGGAGTTGAAGGGGCTGACCAAGTCCGGCAATAGCGCCACAGAAGCCTTCAAGGTCGGGGTACCGGGATATCAACCGCCACCGACGAACCAGATTCCTTCTCGATTCAGCAACTATGAATGACATGTTTGTGAAGCGTGCCTCGCTGCTGGCGAGCCTGTGTCTTGCCGCCGGGGTGGCGGTGGCGCAGCCCGCGCCGGTCGGCGCCAGGGCCGCGGGAGCGCCTGCGTCGTCCGTGCGTCCGGTGGATTCGATCGTTGCCGTGGTCAACGACAGCGTCATCACCCGCAAGGAGCTCGACACGCGCATCGAGGAGGCAAAGCACCAACTGACGCTCGCCAAGCGCCCGATTCCGGATGCCGACATGCTCCAGCGCCAGGTGCTAGAGCAGATGATCGTCACGCAGGTCCAGCTCCAGCGTGCCAAGGAAGACGGCATCGTCGTGAAGGACGCCGACGTCGAACAGGCATTGCAGCGCATTGCCGCCGACAATCGCCTGAGCGTCGACCAGTACAAGGCCCGTCTGTCGCAGGCCGGCGTGCCCTGGGATGCCTTCCGCAAGGAAGTGCGCGAGCAGATCATCATGGCGCGCCTGCGAGACCGCGAAGTCGACAGCCAGATTCAGGTGAGCGATTCGGAAATCAACACGTTCCTCGCCGCGCAGCGCGGCGCGTCGGCCACGCCGTCGGAGCCGGAATACCGCCTGAGCGAGATCATCGTGAAGCTGCCGGAAGGTGCCACGCCCGACCAGGTGAGCGCCGCGCAGAAGAAGGCGACAGAGGCGCTCGACAAGGCGAAGGCGGGCGGTGATTTCGCGGCCCTCGCCAAGGAATATTCGGACGCGTCGGACGCAGCGAACGGCGGCGACATGGGCTTTCGCATTCCCGAACGCATCCCCGACCTGTACCTCACGCAAATTCAGAAGCTTCAGCCGGGTACGGTCGTGCCGCAGGTGCTTCGCAGCAACAACGGCTTCCACGTCATCAAGCTGGTCGAAACCCGCAAGCAGGGCGGCGAGCAGGGCATGACGGTGCCGCAGATCCACGCGCGTCACATCCTCATTCGTGTGGGCGACGGTGTGTCGGAAGCCCAGGCACGCCAGAAGCTGCTCGACATCAAGGCACAGATCGAGGCAGGCAAGGGCGACTTCGCCGACTTCGCGCGTCAGTACTCTGTGGACGGTTCGGCGTCGCAAGGCGGCGATCTGGGCTGGATTTCCCCGGGGGAAACCGTGCCCGCGTTCGAGCGTGCCATGTCCGAACTCAAGGACGGCCAGATCAGCGATCCGGTGCGCTCCGAGTATGGCTATCACCTGATTCAGGTGCTGGGACATCGCGAGTCGCAGGTCTCCGGCGACCAGGAGCGCAACCTCGCCATGCAGGAACTGCGCGGCCGCAAGGCGGAGCAGCAGTATCGCGACTGGCTGCAACAACTGCGCGACAGCGCCTACGTCGACTATCGTCTGAACAACGCGCAGCAGTAAGCGCCGCGTGAGACGCATTCCGACACGACATTCTCTGCACGCATGACTACCGACCGGCCCTTCGTCCTCGCCATCACCACCGGTGAACCGGCGGGCGTTGGGCCGGAGTTGACGGTGCAGGCGCTCGTCAAGTGCCTGGCGCCGGCGACCACCGGCGGCATCGGCGCCGCCGCGGCGCTTCCCGAAGTCGACGCCTCCCTCCGCCCGCTCTCCCGATGTCGATTTGCCGTGATCGGCGACGCCTCGCTGTTGGCCTCGCGTGCGCAGGCCGTGGGTCTCGGCGACGCCTGGCAGGCGTTGCTCGCGGGCGATCGGGTACGTGTCGTGCACCATCCGCTGGCCGTCGCCGCGCAGGCGGGGCAGCTCGATGCCGCCAACGGTCGCTACGTGCTGGCGCTGCTCGACGATGCCATCGACGGCGCACTGGCGGGCACGTACGATGCCATCGTCACCGCGCCACTCCAAAAGAGCACCATCAACGATTGCGGCGTGGCTTTCACCGGGCATACCGAGTATCTCGCCGAGCGCACCGGCACACCCCGTGTCGTGATGATGCTCGCGGGCGGGGGGCTGCGCGTGGCGCTTGCCACGACGCACCTGCCGCTGGCGCAGGTGCCCGGTGCCATCCGTCGCGGCGATCTGCTCGAAACGCTGGTGATCCTCAACGCGGATCTGATGCGGCATTTCGGCGTGGCGCGACCGCGCATTCTCGTCACCGGCCTCAATCCGCACGCGGGTGAGTCGGGCTATCTGGGCCGCGAGGAAATCGACGTCATCACGCCGGCGCTCGACGATGCCCGCGCGGCCGGCATCGACGCCCGGGGGCCCTATCCGGCAGACACGCTGTTTCAGCCGAGACACCTCGAAGGCGCCGACGCCGTGCTGGCGATGTATCACGACCAGGGCCTGCCGGTGCTCAAGTACGCGAGCTTTGGCGCGGGCGTGAACATCACCCTGGGGCTGCCGATCATCCGGACATCCGTCGACCACGGCACGGCGCTCGACCTCGCGGGTACGGGCCGCGCCGAGAGCGGTAGTCTGCTCGAGGCCCTGCGCACCGCGGCGGCCATGGCGGGCAACGCCGCCGCACACGCAACATTGATCGCGGGCGTGGCCGGCGCACCGGACGCATCGCAACCGCGTTCATAAGGAATTTCACATGAGTAGCGCATCCAAGCGCACGGGCGTCCAACAGGGCCACGTGGCGCGCAAACGTTTCGGCCAGAACTTTCTCGTCGACATGGGCGTGATCGACGCGATCATCAGCGCCATTTCTCCGCGCACCGACGACCTGATGGTGGAAATCGGGCCGGGGCTGGGTGCGCTGACGACGCCGCTGACCGAGTGGCTCGCGCATTTGCACGTGGTCGAACTCGACCGCGATCTGGTGGCGCGCCTGACGCGCAAGTTCGGCGATCGCGTGAGCGTGCATGCGGGCGATGCGCTGGACTTCGACTTCGGGTCGCTGGTGCCTGCCGATCGCCGCGACGAGGCCCCGCTGCGCATTGTCGGCAACCTGCCGTACAACATCTCCAGCCCGCTGCTCTTTCACCTCATGCGCTACGCGGCCCAGGTGCGCGATCAGCACTTCATGCTGCAGAACGAGGTCGTGGAGCGCATGGTGGCCCCGGCGGGGTCGAGCAACTACAGCCGTCTGTCCGTCATGCTCCAGTACCGCTACTGGATGGACAAGGTGCTCGACGTGCCGCCGCAGGCGTTCAATCCGCCGCCGAAGGTCGACTCGGCCGTGGTGCGCATGATCCCGCGCGCGGTGGCCGATCTGCCGGAGGTCGATCTGGACGTGTTCGAAGCGGTCGTCGCTCAGGCGTTCTCGCAACGGCGCAAGATGCTGCGCAACACGCTGCACAGCTACCGTGACCGCGTCGACTTCGAGGCGATCGGCTTCGATCTCACGCGTCGCGCGGAAGATGTGCCGGTCGACGAATACGTTGCCCTGGCGCGCGCGATCAGCGCCGGCGGTTCACGAGGCTGATGCCCGCGAACACGAGCGCCACCGCGCCCGCAAAGCGCCAGCCGACCGATTCGCCCAGAATCAGCACGCCGAACGTCACGCCGAACAGCGGACTCAGGAACGAGAACGACGCGAGGCGGGCGGCGCTGTAGCGGGTCAGCATCCAGAACCAGATCAGATAGCTCGCGAACGCCACGCCCACGGATTGGTAAACGAGGCCGATCCATGCCGTGGCCGTCATCGCGCCGACGTGCGCGTGCCCCGTAAGCAGCGCCAGCGGGCACAGCAATACCGCCGACACCGCCAACTGATACAGCAGCGTCTTGGCCGGCGCGGCCGTCGCCAGACGCGAGGCGCGAACGATCACGGTCGTCATTCCCCAGAAAAATCCCGCGAGAATGCCGAGCAGGTCGCCCGGCCACGTCGTGGAGAGGTTGGCGCTGCTGCCGTCGGAAAACGCCACGACGATGCCGCAGAAGGCAACGGCCATGCCGAGCCATTGCAGCGGCCGAAGCCGCTCGCTCGGCACGGCCCAGTGCAGACCGATGGCGGTGAAGCACGGCGCCGAGTAGAGGAAGACCGCC
This sequence comes from Pandoraea pnomenusa, assembly GCF_000767615.3. Lineage (NCBI taxonomy): Bacteria > Pseudomonadati > Pseudomonadota > Betaproteobacteria > Burkholderiales > Burkholderiaceae > Pandoraea > Pandoraea pnomenusa. The sequence continues at coordinate 767,563 of NZ_CP009553.3, forward strand.
ATGCGCGAGGCCGTGGTGTACGTCAGTCCGACGAAGATGCAGTAGAACTCGACCGAGAACAACAGCCCGGTGAGAAGGCCGGCCGGCAACGTACCGTCGCCCGTGATCAGCTTCTGGCGGCGCCACAGCATCCACGCCCCCACGAGAATGGAGGCGATGAGCGAGCGCAGGCCCGCCTGAAGTACCGCCGGCACGGCCGGGATCGCGAGCTTGACGGCGACCTGCTGGCCACCCCAGACCATGCACAGGCCCAGCATGATGGCGAGCGCGCCGGCGTCGATCGGGCGAGGTGTGGTTTTCATAAAATTGGTTCGGATGACGATGCATCGTGGACATCGGCCCACGACGCGCATTGGCGCCTATTGTCCCCGATCCTGACACGTCGGGCGGGATTCCGGTGCGGGCAGCGTGGGTAATGTGACGGACATTGTTGCGTCATGCGGCACAATGTGTCCCCGTTTCGCGGGTTTATTGCGTGCATGCGCGCCGATACAATGCTCCGCGCGGGGGCTTCGTCTCCGCACTTCACCGCGACGACACGCCCCGGCACGCCGGTCAACGTGGGCGATTCGCATTCGCTTCGAACACCGCAGTATTCCGTATGTACAAGAAAGGCTCCGCCGTCGAATTGCAGTTTTCCCCGTCGCGACTCAACGATGGGGCGGGCGATCCCTACTGGGTCGATCTCACCCGGGAGGAAGCGCAGGCGTTGCTCGCCGCGCTGCAAACCCACCTCGATCGACCGCGGCAAGACGCCTCGGGCACCGAGTCGCCGTTGGTTTTCACGCTGCCCGACCCGGCGGGGGAGCACGCCCGCCCGCCCGCGAGCACGCCTGCGCCCGCGGCGCCGGCGCCGATGGCGTCACGCCAGTGGGTGTGTGTGATTTGCGGATGGATCTACGACGAGGCCGTCGGTTATCCGGAAGATGGCATTGCGCCGGGAACGCCTTGGGAAGACGTGCCGCAGGACTGGCGATGCCCGTTGTGCGACGTGGGCAAGGAAGACTTCGCGATGGTCGAGTTCTGAGGGCCGTGGCCCCCGGAACGGCCCGGCCCTTGCCGGGCCGGGTGATGTCTTACAGATCGCCTTTCGACGAGTGCTTCTGGATCAATTCGATCTTGTAGCCGTCCGGATCTTCCACGAAGGCGATCACCGTTGTGCCGCCCTTGACGGGGCCGGCCTCGCGCGTGACCTTGCCGCCCGCGGCGCGGATCGTGTCGCAAGCCTGATAGGCGTCGTCCACTTCGACGGCCAGATGCCCGAAGGCCGTGCCCATCTCGTACTTGTCCACGCCCCAGTTGTAGGTCAGCTCGAGCACGGTATTGCCCGACTCGGCGCCATAACCGACGAACGCCAGCGTGTACTTGTATTCGGGGTTCTCGCTCTGACGCAGCAGTTGCATGCCGAGCACGCGCGTGTAGAAGTCGATCGAGCGCTGCAGGTCGCCGACGCGCAGCATGGTATGGAGCATTCGCATGGTGTTTTCAGTGTGGGGACAACGAAAACCCGATTGTACCCGCGCTCACGGAAATGAGCAGGGTTCATGCTGCGTTGAGCCATTCTGACGGCCAGGCTATCCCAGCCATCCTGGTGACCCGGGGTATCCCGGTGATCCGGTGCGTCCCGCCGGTCAGAATTCGGGCAGCCACTCCGGGGCGTGCGATTTGAGCGTGTCGCGCGCGGCCTCGAATTCCGGGAAGATCGACGCCACGGCTTGCCAGAAGCGCGGGCCATGGTTCATTTCCTTCAGGTGCGCGAGTTCGTGCGCGACCACGTAGTCGATCACGCCGAGCGGGAAGTGGATCAGGCGCCAGTTCAGGCGAATGCGTCCGTCGGCGCTGCAACTGCCCCAACGCGTTGCGGCAGACGACAGGCCCAGTGCCGAGTGCCGCACACCCAGGCGCTCGCCATAGACTTCCAGGCGCGTGGTGAAGAGCTTGCGGGCTTCCTGCTGCAACCAGCCCTGCACGCGATCGCGCATCTGTTCGGCGGCGGCCTGGGGGGGCAGGTCGAGCCACAGGGTATGCGTGTGGATGTCGTACTGCGCGATACCGGCGCCTGCGCTCAGGCGCACTGTCAGCGTATGGCCGAGATACGGCAGCGTGGCGCCGTCGATCCAGTTCACACGCGGGATCACGCGGCGCGCCGCGCGTTCACGAAACTCGGCGATCTTGCTGAAGATCCAGCGTTTCTTCTCGACGATGGCGGCTTCCACGTCGGCGAGCGTGACCCATCGCGGCGCGGTCACCGCCAGTCCCGATTCGTCGATCATGAAGCCGATGGTGCGCCGCGACGAGCGTTTGAACCGATAGTAGAGCGCGTGACCGTCGAGCACGATCACGCGCTCGCCGTTGGCCGGTGTGCGGCGCGGCATCGTGGGTTGCAGGCCGTCGGTGTCGGTGGTGGCCTGATTCAGGGCTGCAGAGGCGCCCGGCACATCCGTGGCAACGCCGGTGACTTCCGCGGCGGGGCTGCCGAAAAGGTCGAGTTCCATCTGGGGAGCAGGCGTCTCATGCCGGGAGCGGATATCGCGGGTGGCGGGTTGGACTTTCGACATGAGACGGTCTCGGCGTATGGTTCAGGCCCGAGGCGTGGCGTCGGGCGTGGCGCTTGCCTTCGGCCTCGACGTGTAGGCCGCCGGGTCGATGCGCACCATTTCCCGCTCGATCCATTCGGCCACGTCGGCGTTGACGGCCTCGGCCGTGCGTCCCGCCGTCTCGATCACGGGGCCGATCGAGACGACCACTTCCCCGGGGTATTTCACAAACGAATTGCGCGGCCACACGCGTCCGGCGTTGTGCGCGACCGGCACCACCGGCGTGCCCGTCGTTGCCGCCAGCCGGGCGCCGCCGGACTTGTACTTGTTGCGCGAACCGGTCCGGGTGCGCGTACCTTCCGGGAACATGATGATCCATGCGCCCTCGGCCAGGCGTTCACGGCCCTGTGCCACGACCGACTGGAACGCGTCGGTGCCTTTGCTGCGATTGATGTGGATCATGCTCAGCAGACCCAGCGCCCAACCGAAGAACGGCACGTACAGCAACTCGCGCTTGAACACGTAACACAAAGGCTTCGGCATGAGGGCGGGCAGCGCGACCGTCTCCCACGCGGACTGATGCTTCGACAGGACGATCGCCGGCGTGTCGGGCAGATTCTCCCGTCCGATGACCCGGTAGCGAATGCCGCACAGCTTGTCGGCCACGCGAATCACGACGCGGCACCAGCCCACCGCGAACCAGTAGCGTTGCTCGCGCTTGAGGAACGGGAACGACACGATGCACGCGATGGCGTACGGGACCGTCCAGACGATCTGGAAGAGGAAAAAGAGAATCGAACGAAATTGCAGCATCGGGTCTTGGTGAAATGAGGGTGGCCGGAGCGATTGTCCTACAGGCATCGACGCGCGTCGCGCTGCGTGCATCGGAATGCACGGCGGGGCGGATGTCGCTCACGCATGTCGGCCGTCCTCGTCGGCGAGCAGGTCGTTGACGAACGCCTGCAGGCTGTCGTGGACCCGCGTGCCGTCGGGCAGGTCGCCGGCCGCGAGTGTCTTCCGACCCTTGCCGGTGAGTACCAGATGCGGGTGCGCGCCTACGGCGACTGCCGCCTGAAGATCGCGCAGCGAGTCGCCCACGGCCGGCACGCCGGTCAGGTCGATTTCGTAGCGCCGCGCGATTTCCTGAAACAGGCCGGGCTTCGGCTTGCGGCAGTCGCAGCCGTCGGCCGCCGTGTGCGGGCAGAAGAAAACCGCATCGACGCGCCCGCCGACGGCCGCGGCCAGCTTCGACAGCTTCGCGTGCATGGCACCGAGCGTGGCCATGTCGAACAGCCCGCGCCCCACACCCGATTGATTGGTCGCCACGACGACGCGATACCCGGCCTGATTCAGGCGGCCAATGGCCTCCAGGCTACCGGGCAGCGGCACCCACTCGTCCGTCGACTTGATGAACTGGTCCGAGTCGGCGTTGATCACGCCGTCCCGATCCAGAATCACCAGCTTGCGGGCGGCGGGGCCGGGCGCGCGGTCCTTGCGCGAATCCAGGGGGGACGTGAGGGACTTGGGCAACTCAGTTCACCTTTCTCGGAACACCGCCGTCAGGCGGCGAGCTTGGACAGATCGGCCACGCGGTTCATCTGCACGTGCAAGCGCGTGAGCAGCGCGAGGCGGTTGTTGCGCAGTGCTTCGTCGTCGGCCATCACCATCACGTCGTTGAAGAAGGCGTCGACCGCATCGCGCAGCTGCGCCAGGGCCGAGAGCGCCTGCGCGTATTCGCGCGCCTCGAACTTGTGCTGCACCACCGGGGCCACCTGGTCGAGTTCGGCGGCCAGCGCCTTCTCGGCAGGCTCCATCAGCAGTTCGGCGCGCACCACGCTGTCCGCGGGCGCCGAGGTCTTCTTCAGGATGTTGCCGATACGCTTGTTGGCGGCGGCCAGCGCTTCGGCCTGCGGCAACGCCGAGAACGCGCGCACGGCTTCCAGGCGCTCGATCAGGTCGCCCAGATATTTCGGCTGATCGGCCAGCACGGCTTCGATCTCATTCGCGGCGAAGCCGCGCTCGCGCAGGTAGCCGCGCAGGCGATCGAGCACGAACAGGTAGACGTCGTTCAGGTAGGCGCTGTCGGCCACGCCCGAGGTGAAGCCGTCGTAGGCCGCGCGCAGCAGGTCGGGCAGCATGACCGGCAGGCGCTTCTCGATGAGCATGCGCACGATGCCCAGCGCGTGGCGGCGCAGTGCGAACGGGTCCTTCTCGCCGGTCGGCTGCAGACCGATGCCCCAGATGCCCACGAGCGTCTCGACCTTGTCGGCCAGCGCGACCGCCGTGCCGGTGGGGCTCGCGGGCAGGGCGTCGCCCGCGAAGCGCGGCTGATAGTGCTCCGAGCAGGCGAGGGCGACGTCGTTGGCCTCGTTGTCGTGGCGGGCGTAATACGTGCCCATCGTGCCTTGGAGTTCCGGGAATTCGCCGACCATGTCGGTCAGCAGGTCGGCCTTGGCGAGCAGGGCGCCGCGCTCGGCGAGCGCCACGTCCGCGCCAGTCATCTTCGCGATGGCGCCGGCGAGTTTCACCAGACGCTGCGTGCGCTCGAGTTGCGAACCCAGTTTGTTGTGGTAGACCACGTTCGCGAGCAGCGGCACGCGATCGGCAAGCGCTTTCTTCTTGTCCTGCTCGAAGAAGAACTTCGCGTCGGCCAGACGCGGGCGCACCACACGCTCGTTACCCGTCACGATTTGCTCCGGCTTGCCGGTCTCGATGTTGGAGACGATCAGGAAGCGGTTCGTGAGGCGCCCGCCCTCGGCGAGCGGCTTGTCGGTCAGCGCGAAATACTTCTGGTTGGTCTGCATCGTGAGAATCAGACATTCCTGCGGCACCGACAGGAATTCCTTCTCGAAGTGGCAGGCGTAGATCGCGGGCCATTCCACGAGCGCGGTCACTTCGTCGAGCAGCGAATCGGGCATCACGACATGGTCGTCGCCGGCGGCGGCGAGCAGTCGCGCGCGAATCGCCTCGCGGCGGCCGGTGAAGCTGGCCAGCACCTTGCCTTCGGTCTCGAGCGTGGCGGCGTAGGCGTCGGCATTGGCGACAGTGACTTCCCCCTTCGAGAGGAAACGGTGACCCAGCGTCTTGTTGCACGACGCCAGGCCGATTGCCGTGGCGGGCACCAGCGTGTCGCCGTGCAGTGCGATCAGGCCGTGCACCGGGCGCACGAACTGCACCGTCTCGCCGTCCGGGCGCTGATAGCTCATGACCTTCGGAATCGGCAGCTTGCCGAGCGTCTCGTCGAGCGAGGCCTGCAATGCGTCGGCGAGTTGCGCGCCTGCGGCGGTGTAGGTGTGGAAGAAGGCTTCGGCCTTGCCGTCCATCGCGCGTTCGAGGCTGGCGACCGGCAGGTCGGCGAAGCCCATGGCGGCGAGCTTCTTGGCCAACGGGGGCGTGGGGTTGCCGTTCGCGTCGAGCGCGACGGACACCGGCAGCACCTTCGCACGGATGGTGGCGTCAGGCGCGCGCTCGAGCACGTGCGAGATCGTGACCGCCAGTCGGCGCGGTGTGGCATACGGCGTGACGACGCTCGCGTCGGTGGTCAGGCCGCGCGTGCGCAGGCCGTTGGCAATGCCGTCGGCGAACGCGTCGCCCAGACGCGCCAGTGCCTTCGGCGGCAATTCTTCGGTCAGCAGTTCGACCAGCAGGGTGCGTTGTGCGGTGCTCATCATGCGGCTTGCGTTGGGTGTTGGGCGGCGGAGGCGTTCAGCATCGGGAAGCCGAGCTTCTCGCGCGAGGCGTAGTAGGCCTGTGCGACCAGGCGCGACAGCGCACGGATGCGGCCGATGTACGCCGCGCGCTCGGTCACCGAGATGGCGCCGCGCGCGTCGAGCAGGTTGAAGGTGTGCGCGGCCTTGAGAATCATCTCGTAGGCAGGCAGTGCCAGCTCGGCTTCGATGAGGCGCTTCGCCTCGCTCTCGTAGTTGTCGAAGAAGCCGAACAGCATCGGCTGGTTCGAATGCTCGAAGTTGTACGTCGACTGTTCGACTTCGTTCTGATGGAACACGTCGCCGTAGGTCAGGCGACGCTTGACCGGACCGTCGGCGGTTTGCTCTTCCCACTCCGTCCACACCAGGTCGTAGACATTCTCGACCTGCTGCAGGTACATGGCCAGACGCTCGATACCGTAGGTGATCTCGCCGAGCACCGGCTTGCAGTCCAGACCGCCGACCTGCTGGAAGTAGGTGAACTGGGTCACTTCCATGCCGTTGAGCCACACTTCCCAGCCCAGGCCCCAGGCGCCGAGCGTGGGGTTCTCCCAGTCGTCCTCGACGAAGCGCACGTCGTTTTCGGTCAGATCCAGGCCGAGCGCGCGCAGCGAACCCAGGTACAGGTCGAGAATGTTCTCCGGCGCCGGCTTGAGCACCACCTGGTACTGGTAGTAGTGCTGCATGCGGTTCGGATTCTCGCCATAACGGCCATCCTTGGGACGTCGCGACGGCTGCACATAGGCGGCACGCCACGGCTCCGGGCCGATCGCGCGCAGGAACGTGGCGGTGTGCGAGGTACCGGCGCCGACCTCCATGTCGTAAGGCTGGAGCAACGCACAGCCTTGCTTGTCCCAGTAATCCTGCAACGTCAGGATGACTTGTTGAAAGGTAAGCATGATGAATTCGCGCGGACGAACAGGAAAAAATGCGGATTTTGCGCAGTCTCTCGGCCCGGCCGCGAGCGCGCCCGAAAGACTAAAACATTGAATTTTAGCGGGAATTCGACCCGAATGGGGCGCCGATGGCCAACGGTGGTGGCATGGGGGGATTTTCGCGTCCCCCCGCGCGTCACGTTCCTGCCGACGAGGTGCCGGCGCGGGTCTGGCCGATCAGCGTGCGCGGCGCGTCATGAGCAGTCCGAGACCCAGCGCCGCGAGCGCCAGCAGCAGCGCGGGCGCGTTGCCGAAGCGGATGTACGGCGTGAGTCCCGCGTACGGCTGCACGGTGCCGGTGAGCACGCCCGTCGTCATGGCCGGCAGACGGGCCTGCACACGGCCCTGTGCGTCGATGATCGCCGTGGTGCCCGTGTTCGTGGCGCGCAGCATCGGGCGTCCGGTCTCCAGCGAGCGCATGCGGGCGATCTGCAAATGCTGGTCGAGCGCAATGGTGTCGCCGAACCAGGCCAGGTTCGTCGAGTTCGCCAGCACGGTGGCGGGCTCGGGCATGCTGCGAAGTGTCTGCGCGATCTCTTCCCCGAACAAGTCCTCGTAGCAGATATCGAACGCCACCCGCTGGTCGCGCACCACGAACCCGGCGGGGGTGGCCGTGCCGCGCAGAAAGTCGCCCAGCGGAATGTGCATCATGTCGACGAACCAGCGAAAGCCCCACGGCACGAACTCGCCGAAAGGCACCAGATGGTGCTTGTCGTATCGGTAGAGCGTGCGATCGCGCGGCGTCACGCCGAACAGGCTGTTGGTCAGGTCCGTCGGCCCCCGGTCGGTGAGCGTGGCCCCCACGGCGCCGAGCGCCACGTGCGAGCCGGTGCGGTCCGCGAATTCGCGGATCGACGTGGCGATGTCGGGCGGAATGCCTTGCAGCAGCACCGGGAAGGCCGTCTCCGGCGTCATGATGAAGTCGGCCGGCGCCGCCACGATCATGTCGCGGTACAGCGTCATGGCGTGGTCGATCCCGGCGCGCTCGAACTTCATGTCCTGCGCGACATTGCCTTGCAGCAGGCGCACGGTGATCGGCTTGCCCGAAGGTGCGGTCCATGCGTGGCGCGATAGCCCCGCACCCGCGCCCAGCAGGGCGAGCACGCCGATGACCATGGCCAGACGCCGCCCGGGCCGCACGGTCGCGACGGCGGGCAGCACGGCCTGCGCGACGCCCGCAGCCGCCAGTGCGGCCAGACCGCCGATGCCATACACGCCGACGAGCGGTGCAAAGCCCGCGAGCGGGCCGTCGACATGGGCGTAGCCGGGCGAGAGCCACGGAAAGCCGGTGAAGACGGTGCCGCGCAGCCATTCCGCGAGGGTCCAGGCGCCGGCGAACGCCAGTGCGCGCCATGGGCCCGCCGGCCCCACCCAGCGGGTGGCCCAGGCAGCGAGCGCGGGGTACAGCGCGAGATAGATCGAGAACAGCACGACGGCGGCGCCGGCCATGATGCCGGGCATGCCGCCGTAAGTGTGCATGCTGATATAGAGCCACCAGATGCCGCAGACGAAAGACGCGACGCCGAAGCAGCCGCCGAGCCACGCGGCGTCGCGCCGCGAGGCGCTGCGCGCCACGAGCGCGAACAGGCCCGCCATGGCAAGCAGTTGCAGCCACCAGACGTCGCGCGGCGCGAAGGCCAGCATTTGCGCGATTCCGGCCAGACCGGCGAGCGCGCGCGCACGCCAGGCCGGCCACGTGCGCCGCTCGGGCGCGTGGACGGTCATTTCCTGCATGGATCGATCAAGGGGTTAATCGGGAGTCGGTCCAGGCCGGCTATTCGGCCTGAACGGCGGGCGCCGGTTCCACGCGCCGCAGGAGCAGCATGTGGACCTGACGGCCGTCGGCGCGCTGCACCTCGAACACGAGATTGCCGATACGCATGCGCTCGCCCCGGCGCGGCACGCGGCCGAACTGGTGCGTGATCATGCCGCCGATCGTGTCGTTCTCGTCATCGTGGAACTGGGTGCCGAACGCTTCGTTGAATTGCTCGATCTCGGTGAGCGCACGAATGCGGTAAGTGCCATCCGGCGCCGCGATGATGTTGTCTTCCTCTTCATCGAAGTCGTATTCGTCCTCGATGTCACCGACGATCTGTTCGAGCACGTCCTCGATGGTGATGAGGCCCGCCACGCCGCCGTACTCGTCCACGACGATGGCGATGTGGTTGCGATTCACGCGAAAGTCGTGCAGCAGCACGTTGAGACGCTTCGACTCGGGAATGAACACCGCCGGGCGCAGCATGTCGCGCACGTCGAAGTCGTGATTGGCGTAGTAACGCAGCAGGTCCTTCGCGAGCAGAATGCCGATGATGTTGTCGCGATTGCCTTCGTACACCGGATAGCGCGAGTGCGCCTGTTCCAATACGAAGGGCATGAATTCTTCAGGCGTCTGCTCGATATTGACGGCGTCCATTTGCGCGCGCGGCACCATGATGTCGCGTGCGCACAGATCGGCCACCTGGAATACGCCCTCGATCATCGCCAGCGAATCGGCGTCCATCAGGTTGCGGGCGTGAGCGTCTTGCAGAATTTCGAGCAACTCCGCACGCGACTCCGGTTCCGGGGAAATCAGATCGGTCAGGCGTTCGAGCAGAGAGCGAGGTTTGTCGGTGTTTTTTCGACCGGGTCGACTGGGATAAGGGTCGTTCATGACGGCGCGTCCAAGTTGGGCGGACGCCGAGCTGTTACAGGAACCCCAAGGATACACCAGATGTGTGGCAACGCCGCGTGAGCCGCGTGCGGCTGGCCTGCGCGAGATCGGGGCACCACCGGCGGCCATCCCGCGCGACGCCGGAGGAAAGGCGCGACGGGACGCTTAGTCGCCGTGATGCGCACCGCAACGGTGCAGTATTGCTTCGAGTGCGGGGTCGGCCATGCCTGCCTCGCGCAGCGCCTTGACGGTACGGGCGACGTAGTCGCGCGTTGTGCCGTAGCGGCCCTGCGCGCAGTCGAACACCTCGCGGATGATGGCGTCGGGCAATCGGCCTGCGTAGCTTTTCACGTCGCGCCGCATCACGAATGCGAGCGCCGGCTGCGTGCGGCCGTCGGCGAGACGGCAGTTCAGCCATGCCGGGCGATACGACCCCATGGCCATCTCGCGATACCAGAGCGTTTCGAATTCCTCTCTAACCCTGGCCGCCGCGAGCCGCAGCGCGACTCCGGCGCAGGAGCCGCCCCGATCGAGCGCCAGCACGAGGCCCGGCTTTTCGGGGGTGCCGCGGTTCACGCGCGACCACAGGTATAGCCCGCGATGGTAGCCGTGCACGCGGGCATGCAGGCTTTCCTCGACCGGCATGCCGGGGTTCCAGATGAGCGAGCCGTAGGCAAAGATCCAGAGATCCTGGCGACCGTCCCAACCCTCGAGCGCGGCGTCGAGCGAGCCGAGGAGTTCGTCGCGGCTCAGATGCCGCGACACGCCGAGATCCGGCGGGTAGCGGTCGCAGGCCGGCCCGCCCGTTGCGCCGGACATCGGGGCGTCCGGAGGTGTCGAGGCGTCGGGAGTGCGATCCATGGGCGAAGAAGGTTCGGGGATTCGGATGCGGGCTCAGGCGCGGCGCGGCCGCGCCGGGGCGGAGCGTGCTGCGCGTGGGGATTTCGGCGAAGCGGCTGCCCCGGCCGTGGCAGACGCCTTCGGCGTCCTGGTGGACTTCTCGGCGGCATAGGGATCCGCGTAACCCAGTCCGGCGAGAATTTCCGTCTCAAGGCTTTCCATTTCCACCGCCTCGTCGTCTTCCTCGTGGTCGTAGCCCTGCGCATGCAGCACGCCGTGCACGATCAGGTGCGCGTAGTGCGCTTCGAGCGTGATTCCCTGTTCGTTCGCTTCGCGCTCGACCACCGGGCAGCACAGCACGATGTCGCCCGTCACCGGATCGCTCTCGTCCTGCGCGTAGGCAAACGTGAGTACGTTAGTCGCGTAGTCCTTGCCGCGATAGCCGCGGTTGAGGGCCTGACCTTCCTCGGCGTCGACGAAACGCAATGTGAGTTCGGCGTCGGCCAGCAGCGCGGCTTGCACCCAGCGGCGCAGGGCCGCGCGCGAAAGCAGCGCCTTGTGCGCGGCGAACGCCGGTCCCGCGACGAACTGACTCGTGAGCGTGAGCGCGTGGCGCGCGGTGCTCATGCGTTGCCTCGCGAGGACCGCGCGGCCGGCGCTTCAGGCAGGTCGAGACCGGCCTCGGCGTGCTGGGCGTGCGCGTCGTACGCCTCGACGATGCGCGCGACCAGCGGGTGACGCACCACGTCCACGCTCGTGAAGCGGGTCACGGCAATGCCGCGCACATTCTTCAGGATCACCTGTGCTTCCATCAGCCCGCTCTTCTGCCCGCGCGGCAGATCGACCTGCGTCGTGTCGCCGGTCACGACGGCCTTGCTGCCGAAGCCGATACGGGTGAGGAACATCTTCATCTGCTCGGGCGTGGTGTTCTGCGCCTCGTCCAGAATGATGAAGGCATGGTTGAGCGTACGCCCGCGCATGTACGCGAGCGGTGCGATCTCGATCATCTGCTTCTCGAAATACTTCTGGGTCTTGTCGAAACCCAGCAGGTCGTAGAGCGCATCGTAAAGCGGACGCAGGTACGGATCGACCTTCTGCGCCAGGTCGCCGGGCAAAAAGCCCAGTCGCTCGCCCGCCTCGACGGCCGGGCGCGTGAGCACGATGCGCTTGACGGCGTCGCGCTCGAGCGCATCCACGGCGCAGGCGACCGCCAGATAGGTCTTGCCCGTGCCCGCCGGGCCGATGCCGAACGTCACGTCGTGCGAGAGGATCTGCTTTAGGTACTCGCGCTGGGCGGGCGTGCGGCCATGCAGGTCGCTGCGGCGCGTGTGCAGCACGGGCGAGCCGTCCTGCGTTTCGCCCGCGGCGAAGGGGTTGTCGTCGCCATGGCGCACGGTCGGGGCCAGGCCCTGGCGCGTTTCCACGAGGCCGAGCTGGATGTCGTCGACGGACAGGGGTTCGGTCGCGCGGTTGTAAAAGCTCTCGAGGGCCTGCGCGGCGATCACGGCGCTCTTGCCGCGAACGGAGAAGCGATGCCCGCGGCGGGAAATCGCCACGTCGAGCGCCTGTTCGATCTGGCGCAGGTTTTCGTCGAGCGGGCCGCAAAGGTTGGCCAGACGGCGATTGTCGTCGCGCGGGGCGGTGAATTCTTGGACGGGTGCTTTCAAGATGATCCGGTCGGGTGCCTGTTCAGGTCGTTCGATGGTGTCGCCGGCGTGCGGCATCGGGCAGGCACCGCGTTTGGGTGGCGTGTCCGATGCGGCCGGGTCCGGTCATGGTCGCAAATTTCGCTCAGTGCGTGGTGACGAGTTCGCCGCGCAGCGAGTGCGGGTAGGCGAAGGTGATCACAACGTCGGTCATCTGGCCGATCAGGGCCGCGCGCTGCGCTTCCGGTACGGGGAAGTTCACCACGCGGTTGTTCTCCGTGCGGCCTTGCAGCTCGTTCGGGTCCTTGCGCGACACGCCTTCGACCAGAATGCGCTGGCGCGAACCGACCATGCGCTGGCTGATGCGCGCGGCGTTCTCCTCGATGACCGCCTGCAGGTGTTGCAGGCGCCGCAGCTTGACCTCGCGCGGCGTGTCGTCGGGCAGGTTGGCCGCCGGGGTACCGGGGCGCGGGCTGTAGATGAACGAGAAGCTCGTGTCGTAGCCGATCTCGTGAATCATCGCCATGAGCTTGTCGAAGTCTTCCTCCGTCTCGCCCGGGAAGCCGACGATGAAGTCTGACGACATCGACATGTCCGGTCGCACCTGGCGCAGGCGGCGAATGATCGACTTGTACTCGAGCACCGTGTAGCCACGCTTCATGGCCGACAGCACGCGGTCGGCGCCGTGCTGCACGGGCAGGTGCAAATGGCTCACGAGCTTGGGCACCCTGGCGTAGGTGTCGATCAGGCGCTGCGTGAATTCCTTCGGGTGGCTGGTCGTGTAGCGGATGCGTTCGATGCCCGGCACTTCCGCCACGTATTCGATGAGCAGCGCGAAGTCCGCGATCTCGCCGTCGGCCATCAGGCCGCGGTAGGCGTTCACGTTCTGGCCGAGCAGGGTGATTTCACGCACGCCTTGTTCGGCCAGACCGGCGATTTCGGTGAGCACGTCGTCGAACGGGCGCGAGACCTCGTCGCCGCGCGTGTACGGCACCACGCAGTAGCTGCAATACTTGGAGCAGCCCTCCATGATCGAGACGAAGGCGGTCGCGCCCTCGACCTTCGCCGGCGGCAGATGGTCGAACTTCTCGATTTCCGGGAACGAAATGTCGACCTGCGAGCGGCCGGTCGAGCGGCGCGCTTCGAGCATTTGCGGCAGGCGGTGCAGGGTTTGAGGGCCGAACACGACATCGACGTACGGCGCGCGCTGCACGATGGCCGCGCCTTCCTGACTGGCCACGCAACCGCCGACGCCGATCACCAGGTCGGGCTTGATTTCCTTGAGCGCGCGCATGCGGCCCAGATCCGAGAACACCTTCTCCTGCGCCTTCTCGCGCACCGAGCAGGTGTTGAACAGAATGACGTCGGCGTCTTCGGGGGTGTCGGTCTTTTCGAGGCCTTCGGCTGCGCCGAGCACGTCCGCCATCTTGTCGGAGTCGTACTCGTTCATCTGACAGCCGAACGTCTTGATGTAAATCTTCTTTGCCATTGAGTGTGCGCCGTTCGCAGTGGTTGACCTGGGGGCGTCCGTATTGATGTTTCAGGGGTTGGGCCCGCGCCGGCGGGCCGGGCCGCGGAACAAAAGCGGCGGCCCAAACGCAAAAGCCGGCGTGGCCGGCCTGTCCGGACCTCCGTGGCGGGGCCGGTGTATGGTGCACGCATTATACCGCGTGCACCGTCGGGGACGTGCGAGGACTAGCGGTTGTCCTTCATCGCCGCGGCCAGCGCGCGAATGTTGTGCTGGAACAACTGAAGGTAGGTCGACGCTTCCGGATTCTGCGACAGGGCGTCGGAATACAGCTTGCCGTCGACCGTGACCCTGGCGTCTCGCGCGATGCGCTGCACCAGGCGCGGGTTCGAGATGTTTTCCATGAACACCGCCTTGATGCCGGTGCGGCGGATCACGCGAATCAGGTTGGCCACGTCCCGGGCGCTCGCTTCGCTCTCCGTCGACACCCCTTCCGGTGCGAGGAACCGGATGCCGAAGCGCTGGCCGAGGTAGCCGAAGGCGTCATGCGAGGTCAGCACCACGCGGCGCGACGCGGCGATCGGTGCCAGTTGCTTGTTCGCCCAGGTAATGAGGTCGTCGAGCGCGCCGCGATAGTTCCTGGCACGATCGGCGTAATACGTGGCGCCGGCCGGATCGGCCTGCGACAGCGCCGCGGCGATGTTGTCGACCATCGTTTTCACGCGCTCCGGATCCTGGAACATGTGCGGGTCGGATACCGTGTGGCCCTCGTCGACCATCGTGCGGGGCTTGAGGCCCTTGGTCACGGTCACCAGCGTGCCGGGATAGTGGCTCGACTTCATCAGACGCGGCAGCCAGCCCTCGAAACCCAGGCCGTTGACGAAGAAGAGTTTCGTACCGGAGATTTTCGCCACGTCCGCCGGGGTGGGCTCGTAGACATGGGTGTCCTGATCGGGGCCGACGAGCGTCGTGACATCGACCCGGTCGCCGCCGACCACCTTCACGATGTCGGCCAGGATGCTGAAGCTCGCGCCCACGGGCAGGCGCGTATCCTGCGCGCGGGCCGGGCTGGCGAGGCTCAGCGCGAGGGCGACCATCGCGGCGAAGAACCCTGCGCCCAGCCACGATTTGCCGCCCGTTTTACCCAATCCGAACATGTTTTCCTCTCTTAAAGCGCGGGGGCCTTCGCAGCGGATGCGCCGCCCGACGAAATCAGCAGGGCGCCCAGGTAGGCGACTCCCGCCGTCAATACGATGGCCGGCCCGGAAGGGCAGGCCAGGTAATACGACATCAACAGGCCGATCACGCTCGACGCACTGGCTATCAGCCACGCCACGAGGAGCATGCCCGGCAACGTGCGGGCGACGAGCCGCGACGTGGCCGCCGGCAGCATCATCAGCCCGACGGCCATCAGCGTGCCCATGGCCTGAAAGCCCGCAACGAGGTTCATGACCGTGAGCACCGTGAAGCCGAGGTGATACCGCATCACGGTCTTGCCGCGGCTCTGGCCGAGGAACGTCGGGTCGGCGCTGTCGAGCACGAGACCGCGATAATGCCACCCGAACCACAACAACGTCACTGTCGCGATCGCGGCCACCAGGATCAGCGACGGGTCGTCGACCGCCAGCACCGAGCCGAAGAGCAGGTGCATCAGGTCCACGCTGTTGCCCCACTTCGACACGATGACCACACCGCCCGCGAGCGCGAGCAGGTAGAAGCCGGCGAACGAGGCGCCCTCGTCGAGCCGCGTGCGGCGACTCGACAGGCCGGCGAGCAGCGCGACGAGCAGACCCGCCACCATGCCGCCGCCGGCCATCCACGGCAGCGACAGGCCACCGATCAGATACCCCACGGCCGCCCCGGGCAGCACGGCATGCGAGAGCGAGTCGCCCATCAGGCTCATGCGGCGAAGCAACAGGAAGACGCCGACCGGCGTGCAGCCGATCGACAGCGCCAGGCTGCCGACGAGCGCGTGCCGCATGAAGTCGAATTCGGCGAACGGGCCGACCAGCCAATCGAGCAGTGCAGTCACCGTCGATCTCCCCGCGTTGCCATGATCGACGCATCCGGGGCCGCGGCGCGGGCCGCGCGCGCCGTGTAGCCGCCCGCGCCGGACAGCGCGACGGCGGCACCGCCGGCCGCGCGTTCGCCGGACGGAAAGGCGCCGTGCAAACACGCCGCCGGCGCACCCGACGAGACCAGTCGGCCGGCCATCACGGCCACGTGCGCAAAGCGCTCGAGCACCAGTGGCAGGTCATGCAGCACCGTCACCACCGTGCGACCTTCGTTGCGCCATTGATCCAGCAAGGCCAGCAACAGTTCCGCCGACGGTACGTCGATGCCGGTCAGCGGTTCGTCGAGCAAAACGATCGGCGCGTCCTCGACGATCAGCCGGGCGAAGCGCGCACGCTGCCATTGCCCCCCGGACAGGACTTCCAGCGGCTGGGTACACCGGTCGGCGAGACCGACGCGCGCCAGGGCGTCGTGAGCCCGTGCGAATTCGTCGCGGCCGAGGCGGCGTGCGTCGCCGGTGCGCCGCCACGTGCCGGTGAGCACGTACTCCTCGACGCACATTGGAAACCGATGGTCCGTTTCCGGTCGTTGCGACAGATAGGCCACCGGCCCGTCGCTCACGATCCTGCCCCGCGACGCCTTCTGCAGTCCCGCCAGCGCGCGCAGCAAGGTCGTCTTGCCCCCGCCGTTGGGGCCGACGACGGCCGAGAGCACGCCGGGCGCGAACGTGACGTCGACCCCCTCGAGCGCCGCATTGGCGCCGAAATGCACCGAAAGATCCTGACAGCCGATCACGACGCGACTCCCAGCAGCGCCCAATAGACGAGCGCCCACATCGGCAGGAGCACGAGCAACGTCAATGCGGTGCGTTCCCAGCCGGCAAGACGGTATAGCCAAACGGAAAAACGAATCATGGAGGCGGCGGGCGATGCCCGGACACAGTTTGCAACTGTGTAATAAATGCAACAAAGTTGCATTATTGCACGAAATGAACCGGAAGCGGTGATGGCGCGGGAGTGCCGGGGCGACACAGGGCGTTACACAATCAACGCAGCACATTTCGGCGAACCGGCGTAACATGAGTTCACGCACGATCGACTGGCACGCTGTTCGCTTCATTCCAGAGATCGGCAATATGCAAGGTATCGATGCGACGGTGGCATGGTGCGGTGCCGCGGCCCGGCCGGAACCTCTGGCAGGCACGGGCGCGAAGCGCGACATCCATGGCCGATTCGTCCCGTCCGGTACGATTTCGCCGAGGAGGTTCGCCCGTTCAGACATCCGGCAATCGTCGACTTTCCGCCTGCGTCCGTCGGGTGCCGCACCCGCCGCCCGCACGACCTTCGCGACCTCGCGCCGTCGCGATGCTTCGTCAGGAACGCCCTCCGTCATGCGCCCACGTCTTCGCGTTCGTCGACGTCGTCGGGCCCCCCACTTTTTTCCGCAGAATACGATACGACGCTCATGGGAAAATCCGTCAAATACATAGGATTCCGTAATGAATTGCGCGTATGAAAAATCGGTGGTGCGTGCAGGCAAACCCGAGTGCGCAATGCGTGGGATGGTGCTTGAAAAAACGCTCGAATTTCGACGCAACGGCATGGCCGTGCGCAATGCGTAGATCGTGCAAGAACCCTTGTGGAATGCGGGTTATCGTGGAGGCCTAGAGATGCGGAAAATATCTAGCGACAGTTTTTTTGTTTTGAGCATATGATGAGTTAACGGTTGCAATTTTCGGTAGCGCGTTTAAAGTCAACCTAAACGGATTTTGAGTCGTTCATGTGAGGGAGGGGACAGTGCGAATGGTTTCGCAATCGTCGCTCCGGCATGCAGTGAGCCAGGTCGAAACCATTGCGCAGTCATCCGGGTCTTGGGTAACAGGGCGGGCATCGCGTTGTGATGCTTTCCGATGAAGCGGGGGTGAGGCATATGGATATTTTCAGCCACTACACGACACGTTTCGAAGCACGCAGGGAAGAGGAATACAGCATCCAGGAATACCTGGAGATCTGTAAGAAGGATGCGACGGCATATGCGACGGCCGCCGAGCGCATGCTGCGCGCCATCGGTGAGCCGGAGCTCATCGACACGCACCACGACCCGCGACTCTCGCGGCTGTTCTCCAACAAGATCATCAAGATCTATCCTGCCTTCCGTGACTTCTACGGCATGGAAGACACGATCGAGCAGATCGTCTCGTTCTTCAAGCACGCCGCGCAGGGCCTCGAGGAGCGCAAGCAGATCCTGTATCTGCTGGGGCCCCCGGGCGGCGGCAAGTCGTCGCTGGCCGAGAAGCTCAAGGCGCTGATGGAAGACGTGCCCATCTATTGCCTGAAGGGATCGCCGGTGCACGAGTCGCCTCTGGGTCTGTTCTCGCCCGAGGAAGACGGCAAGATTCTGGAAGAGGACTTCGGCATTCCGGTGCGGTATCTCAATACGATCCCGTCGCCGTGGGCCACCAAGCGCCTGAACGAATTCAACGGCGATATCACCAAGTTCCGCGTGGTGAAGGTGCGGCCGTCGGTGCTGCAACAGATCGCCATTGCCAAGACCGAACCGGGAGACGAAAACAACCAGGACATTTCGTCGCTGGTCGGCAAGGTCGACATTCGCAAGCTCGAGGAATATCCGCAGGACGACCCGGACGCGTACTCGTACTCCGGCGGCCTGTGCCTGGCCAACCGCGGCCTGCTCGAGTTCGTGGAAATGTTCAAGGCGCCGATCAAGGTGCTCCACCCGCTGCTCACCGCCACGCAGGAAGGCAACTACAAGGGCACGGAAGGGTTCGGTGCGATTCCGTTCGACGGCATCGTGCTAGCGCACTCGAACGAAGCGGAGTGGCAGAGCTTCAAGGGCAACCGGAACAACGAAGCTTTCCTCGACCGGATCTATATCGTGAAGGTGCCATACTGCCTGCGCGTGACCGACGAGGTGAAGATCTACGAGAAGCTCGTGAAGAACAGCTCGCTCGCCAATGCGCCGCGCGCGCCGAACGTGCTCAAGATGCTGGCGCAGTTTGCCGTGCTCACGCGACTGAAGGAGCCGGAGAACTCGAACATCTTCTCGAAGGTGCGCGTCTACGACGGCGAGAACCTCAAGGACATCGATCCGAAGGCCAAGTCGTATCAGGAATACCGCGACTACGCCGGCGTGGACGAGGGCATGACGGGCATGTCCACACGCTTCGCCTTCAAGGTGCTCTCGAAGGTGTTCAACTTCGACAACACTGAAGTGGCGGCCAACCCGGTGCACATGTTGTATGTGCTCGAACAGCAGATCGAGCGCGAACAGTATCCGGGCGAGGTCGAGAAGCGATACCTGGCTTATATCAAGGAATACCTGACGGCACCGTTCGTCGAGTTCATCGGCAAGGAAATCCAGACGGCCTATCTCGAGTCGTATTCCGAGTACGGCCAGAACATTTTCGATCGCTACGTGAACTTCGCCGATCTCTGGATTCAGGATCAGGAGTATCGCGATCCGAACACCGGCGAGATTCTCGATCGCACGGCGCTCAACGACGAACTGGAAAAGGTCGAGAAACCGGCCGGGATTACCAACCCGAAGGACTTCCGCAACGAGATCGTCAACTTTGTCCTGCGCGCGCGCGCCAACAACGCGGGCAAGAATCCGCTCTGGACGAGTTACGAGAAACTGCGCGCGGTCATCGAGAAGCGCATGTTCTCCACGACCGAGGACTTGCTGCCGGTGATCTCGTTCAACGCGAAGTCGTCCAAGGAGGATCAGGAAAAGCACGCGAACTTCGTCAACCGTATGGTGGAAAAGGGCTATACCCCGAAGCAGGTTCGCCTGCTCGTGGAATGGTATCTGCGCGTGCGCAAATCCTCGTAATCCATCGGGGCCACTATGTCAGCAATCATCGACAGACGGCAAAACGGCAAGAACAAAAGCGCCATCAACCAGCAGCGTTTCATCAAACGCTACCGCGAGCAGATTCGTCGCGCGGTCGCGAAGGCGGTGGGTGGGCGCAAGATTACCGATATCGATGGCAGCGGACAGGTCTCGATCCCGGTCAAGGACATTTCGGAACCGTTGTTCCACCACGGGCCCGGCGGGCGGCGGGAGATGGTGCATCCCGGCAACCGCGAGTTCGTGGTGGGCGACAACTTCGAGCGTCCGCCATCGGGCGCGGGTGGCGGCGGCAGCCGCGCCAGCGACTCGGGAGAGGGCGAAGACGATTTCGTCTTCAACCTCTCGCGCGAGGAGTTCCTGAAGTTCTTCTTCGAGGACATGGCCCTGCCGGACCTCGCCAAGCGCCGGCTCGCGCAGATTCCGGAGTTCCGCAAGGTTCGCGCGGGCTATTCCATCGACGGCACGCCGTCGAACCTCAACGTCATTCGTACGATGCGCAGCTCGCTCGGCCGCCGCATCGCGCTCACGGCGCCGTATCGCAAGCAGTTGCGCGAACTGGAAGCCGAGTACGCCGACGTGGTCTCGCGCGAGGGCGATACGTCGCCGCGCGCCCTGGCCCTGGCGCACGAGATCACGCACCTGCGCACTCGCGTCGAAGCGATTCCGTACATCGAGAAGCTCGATCTGCGCTACTCGAACCGGATCATGCAGCCGCGACCGCAGGCGCAGGCCGTCATGTTCTGCCTGATGGACGTGTCGGGCTCGATGGACCAGAGCCGCAAGGATCTGGCCAAGCGTTTCTTCATGCTGCTCTATCTGTTTCTGCGGCACAACTACGAGCGCATCGACCTGGTGCTCATTCGCCATCACACCACCGCGAAGGAGGTCAACGAGGACGACTTCTTCTACGCGCGGGAATCGGGCGGCACGGTGGTGTCGAGCGCGCTCAAGCTGATGACGGAAATCATCGCCGATCGCTACTCGCCGAGCGACTGGAACATCTACGGGGCGCAGGTCTCCGACGGCGACAACTGGGACGGCGACTCGCCCATCTGCCGCGACATCCTCAACCAGACGATCATGCCGGCCGTGCAGTACTTCGCCTACGTGGAGGTGGCGAGCGCCGAGCCGCAGAATCTGTGGAACGAGTATCTGTCGGTCAAGCAGCAGCACCCGAATTTCGCGATGCAACGCATCATGGAAGCGGCCGAAATCTACCCCGTGCTGCACGACCTGTTCAAGAAGAAGGCGGCCTGAAGGCGGTCGCCGCGTCGACGACGCAATGCGGGCAACGAGGACGCATCATGGCCTATATATCCACCGGATCGGAATGGACGTTCGAGCTGATTCAGCGCTACGAGCACGAGATCGCACGCATTGCGAAGGATTTCAGGCTCGATACGTATCCGAATCAGATCGAGATCATCACCGCCGAGCAGATGCTCGACGCGTACGCGACCGTAGGGCTACCCATCGGCTATCACCACTGGTCCTACGGCAAGCATTTCCTGTCGTCCGAGCGAGGCTACAAGCGCGGACAGATGGGGCTCGCTTATGAAATCGTCATCAACTCCAACCCCTGCATCGCGTATCTGATGGAGGAGAACAGCATGACCATGCAGGCGCTCACCATCGCGCACGCCAGCTACGGTCACAACTCGTTCTTCAAGGGCAATTACCTGTTCCGCACGTGGACCAGCGCCGACGCGATCGTCGATTACCTGCTGTTCGCGCGCAACTACATCACGGAGTGCGAGCAGCGTTACGGCGAGCAATCGGTGGAGTTGTTGCTCGACTCCTGTCACGCGCTCATGAATTACGGCGTGGACCGGTACAAGCGGCCGAAACGGCTGTCGCTCGCCCAGGAGCAGGCGCGCCAGAAGGAGCGCGAAAACTATCTGCAGATGCAGATCAACGACCTGTGGCGCACGCTGCCGAACCATGCGCTTCACGATGACGACGACGACGACGGCCTCGATCCCACGGAGTCGGAGGAGCCACCGTTCCCCGGCGAACCGCAGGAGAATCTGCTTTATTTCTTCGAGAAGAACGCCCCGAAGCTCGCTCCGTGGCAGCGTGAGATCGTGCGCATCGTACGCAAGCTCGCGCAGTATTTCTATCCGCAGCGCCAGACCAAGGTAATGAACGAAGGTTGGGCGACGTTCTGGCATTACACGATTCTCCAGCAGCTCTACAAGGAGAAGCTCGTCAACGACGCCTTCATGATGGAGTTCCTGCACGCACACACGAACGTGGTGTACCAGCCGTCGTTCGACAGTCCGTACTACAGCGGGCTCAACCCGTATGCGCTGGGCTTCGCGATGTTCCAGGACATCCGTCGCATCTGCGAGGCGCCGACCGACGAGGACCGTCGCTGGGCGCCGGATATCGCGGGCAGCGACTGGCTCACCACGCTCGACTTCGCCATGCGCAACTTCAAGGACGAGAGCTTCATCCAGCAGTTCCTCTCGCCCAAGGTCATCCGCGACCTGAAGCTCTTCTCGGTGCTCGACGATGATCGCGACAGTCGCCTGCGCGTGACGGCCATCCACAACGATTCGGGGTATCGCGAGATTCGCGAGATGCTCGCGCAGCAGTACAACCTGAGCCAGCTCGAGCCGAACATTCAGGTCGCGCATGTCGATCTGCATGGCGACCGTTCGCTTACGCTGCGCCACGTGCAGAGCGATCGCCGTCCGCTGGACGAAGGTTTCGAGGAAGTGCTCAAGCACGTGGCACGGCTTTGGGGCTTCACCGTACGGCTCGAGACGGTATTCGAGGATGGCCGCAGCGAAATGACGCACGAGACCAAGGTCGAGAAGCGGCGGCGCTACGCACTGAGCGCGTGATGAAGATTCCGTTTGTCGCGCTCGATCACGTGGTGCTGCGCACGAACGACGTCGCCCGCCTCGAGCACTTCTACATCGACGTGCTCGGCTGCACGCGAGAGAAAGTGCAGGCCGACATCGGCCTGGTGCAACTGCGAGCCGGCGACGCGCTGATCGATCTGGTCGACGTGAACGGCGCGATCGGACGTCAGGGCGGCGCGGCGCCCGGGCCGGAGGGGCGCAATCTCGATCACTTCTGTCTGCGCGTCGAGCCGTTCGATGCCGACGCAATCCGTCGTGGGCTCGCCACGCACGGGGTGACGCTGGGAGAGGTGGTGCAGCGCTACGGTGCGCACGGGGAAGGGCCGTCGTGTTACCTCAGCGATCCGGACGGCAACGTCGTCGAACTCAAGGGGCCGCCGTCGCCTCACCAGCGCTGACGCTCGGGTGCCATCGCCCCCACGGGAAATACGCTTCGCACGGGCCGCTCGAGGACTGGCGGGGTTGCGCCCCTTGTGCCTGCGTCCGTTGCTGCCGCAGCGCCCGTTGGCCCAGCGGTGATGGCTACGCCGCCATCTGCTGGCCCAGCACACTCTGGTCGCGCCCCTTGTGCTTGGCCTGGTAGAGCGCCTTGTCGGCCTGCTCCAGCATGGCACTGATGACGAGCGGCTCGCCCGGCTGCCATGACGCAATGCCCACGCTGATGGTAATCGCCTCGCCTTCGTCGCGGGCCTTGGCGGGAAGCAGGTCGGTACTTGCCCGCTTGACCGACTCGCGAATGCGGTCGGCGACGCGCAGCGCCGCGTGCTGGTCGATTTCCGGCAGGACCACCGCGAATTCCTCGCCGCCAAGTCGCACCGCGAAATCGCTCGGCAGCCGGATGCAATGCTGAATCGTGGTGGCGATGCGCTGCAGGACGGTGTCGCCGAACGGGTGTCCGTAGCGATCGTTTACCTGCTTGAAGAAATCGATGTCGATCAGCAGGACGGACAGGGGGATTGCGCGTTGTTGCACGCGGTCGGCCACCAGCCGAATGCGGTTGTCGAAGTAACGACGGTTATAGATGTGTGTCAGCGGATCGATGAAGACCTTCTCGACGAGATCGGTGTTGGTGAGCGCGAGCGACTGGTACTGACGCGTGATTTCCCACACGAGCGCGAGCGTGGCCACACCAGGCGAAGCCAGCGCGAGCAACCGCGCGGCATACCATTGATACGACGCCTCGCTCGGCGCCGTGAGCGAGAGCAGCAACTGGCACAGCGAAATGGTGACGACCACCCATACGAGCAGGAAAAGCTTGTGGGACAGGCGTGTCACTGCCGCCACGCGCCACCACAGGGCCACATACGTCGCGAAGAGCGCACCGAGCGCCAGTGTTTCGACATCGATGCCCGCGGCAAGATGCGGCGTGACCAGCGTGCGTCCGGCGCCGACGAGCGACAACGACACCACTATCCAGATGACGAGGACCGTTGCTCCGTAACGCGCCGCCTCCGTGTAGCCGGGGCGCGTATGCGGATCGCCGCGGGTGCGCGTGTAGCTTCGTACGCTGAGCATGACGTAAGCCGCGAAGCTGGCTTCGGCCATCAACCACAGCCAGAACGGCGCGCGCGTGACATGCGAGGCGATGCCCGCGAGCTGGTTCGCCAGCAGCACGCCTTCGGTGAACATGAACAGGCCGCGTAGCAAAAACGCGCATCCGAATTGCGCGAAGTAACGCTTGCCGTTGTAGAGGTATTGCACGCCGAGCAGGCATGCTGTCGACAGATTGAGAATGCCGCCGGCCGAGACGAGGAAGAAGGTCAGCAGCGGATTGACCGTGCCTTCGAGCGCACGCGTGAGGAACCCCGCGAGGGTGAGTGCGGCGCATGCGACCAGAATGGTGGTCGCGGCAATGCGATTGCCCTGTTCGGTACGGCTGATGGTACTTTTCATAATTGTTATTCGCCAATCAACGACCTCGTGCCTCGCGCACGATCGCGCTTTCCCAGCCTTCAACCCGCGCGTCGCGACTGGCCGCAAGGTCGTTGCCTCGCGTTACCGCCGCGTTTCCCCGATTTGCGCTAAATAGTTGAAAACTAAGATAAACCTCGGAGAATACACGAGTTTTTCGGCGTCCGCATCCGTTTCGAACGGCGAGTGGCCCTTTCCCGTTTCGGCCTCGTGGTCATGCGGATTTCGGCGCATTTCGAGGCGTGTCGGAACCCCTCGAAAGTGCGTCGGCATCCTGTCGGAAAATAATTCACTGCGGCACGGTGGACCGCTATGCGGAACCATGAAATTGAAGATTTCGGGACACAGGTGTGTCGCCGCGCGTCGATCCGCCCGAGGCCAGGCATCACGGGGGATTCGAGCGTGTGCTATTGATTCGGTGTCCGATTCATATGTGAAGATGGGGCGTGTAAGCGTGTGTAAATGCACCGGATCCCTCGCGAAAAGCGTGCTACGGGTTGGCATCGACGCACTATCTGTACTAGAATAAAAAAAGCCAATCGCCGAGATTGGCCAATAGAAACAAAAGCGTTGCCGGTGTTCCTCGTTGCGCCGGCGACCCGTTCCATCACGCAATGAGCTTGTGCAGTAAAACATTCGCGCGCTTTCAATAAGTGTGCACCGAGAGGCCCAGGCGCCCACGGCGTCGAAAGCTCGTCTCTCATGTCGCATTCGCGACGCCTGGTTCGTCACCGTTGTCTTTCACAGACCTTCGGAGCGAACACTTCACAATTCGCAAGGCAGCTATCAGTTGTCATGCTTGTTTGACCGCGTTGTCACGCGGGGCGATTGCTATTGCCTCGCGCCAGCGCTGCCAACCCATTCAAAGGGAGCATGAACGTGGCGAAGCAGTATCGCATTCTCTATCTGGCCGGCTTCGGACTGCTGGGCGTCGTCGCAGCAGTCGCCGGTCTGGTGTATTGGCTGGGCGTGGACGCGCTCGTCAAATACCGGGGCGACCTGGTGTACTACACCCAACAGCACCTGAAGCTCGTGGCGATATCGATGACGATGGCCATCGTCGTCGGCGTGCCGGCGGGGGTTCTGATCTCGCGGCCGATGTTCGAGAAGCATGCCGAGCGCGCCGTGCAGATTTTCAACATCGGCAATACGCTGCCCTCGCTCGCCGTACTGGCGCTGTCGATGGCGGTGCTGGGCATCGGCGATCGCCCCGCCATTCTGGCGTTGTGGCTGGCCTCGCTGCTGCCCATCGTGCGCAATGCGTACGAAGGGCTGCGGCAGGTGCCGCCCGCCTTGCGGGAATCGGCGCGCGGCATGGGCATGACCCCCGCCCAGGTGCTGTTTCGCGTCGACTTGCCCAACGCCATGCCGGTCATCGTCGGCGGCATTCGCACCGCGCTCGCGATCAACGTCGGCACCGCGCCGCTCGCCTTCCTGATCGGCGCGGACAGTCTGGGACAACTGATCTTCCCGGGCATCTATCTGAACGACCAGACCAAGCTGCTCCTCGGCGCCGCCGGGACCGCCTTGCTCGCGCTTGTGCTCGACGGCATCGTCGCCTTCGCGAGCGGTCTCTGGTTCGCACGTCACGGTGCGCCCGCGCGCTGAGACAAAGGAGACCTACCCCTATGCAACAGTCGAATTCCCAAATGCGCACGGGCGCGCTCTCGCGTTTGTGCTCGCGCTGGATGCGCCGCCTCGGCATGGCCTGCGTCGGGCTCGGCGTCATGGCCGCAAGCGCGACCGCCGGTGCCGCCACGCTGACCATCGGCGGCAAGAACTTCACCGAACAGTTGATCCTCTCGGAGATGACGGCCCAGTACCTGCGTAGCAAGGGCTACGACGTCGAACTCAAGAACGGCCTGGGCAGCGTGGTCATGCGCCAGGGCATGGAGAGCCATCAGCTCGACATCGTCTGGGAGTACACGGGCACGTCGCTGATCGTCTACAACAAGGTCACCGAGAAGCTTGACCCGCAGCAAACGTATGAACGCGTGAAGGCGCTCGACGGCAAGATCGGCCTCGTCTGGCTCAATCCGTCCACGCTGAACAACACTTACGCGTTCGCAATGCCGGGAAAGATCGCGCGCGAGGAAGGCGTGGAGACGGTGTCGCAGCTCGTTGAGAAGTTCCGTGCCGATCCGAAGATGCAGTTTGCGTTCGACATGGAGTTCGTCGGCCGCTCCGACGGACTGGAGCCGATGGAAAAGCTCTACGGCTTCCATCTCGAGCGCCGCAACATCAAGCAGATGGATCCGGGTCTGGTCTACACGGCGCTGAAGAACGAGCAGATCGACGCAGGTCTCGTTTATACGAGTGACGGCCGCAACAAGGGCTTCGATCTGAAGGTGCTTGCCGACGACAAGGGATTTTTCCCGGCATACGCCGCCACGCCCGTCGTGCGCCAGGAAGTGCTCGACGCCAACCCCAAACTCGCCGACGAACTCAACGCGCTGTCCGCGAAGATCAACGACGAGAACATGCGCGACATGAACGCGAAGGTCGACATCGACCATCAGGCCGTGTCGCGTGTGGCAAGCGACTTCCTCAAGCAGGAAGGCCTGGTGCAGTGACGCCGCACCGCATGCGCAACGACTGAGGAGTCCCATGATTGAATTTTTGACACATAACTGGCACCGCATCCTGACCCTCACGGGGCAGCATGCGTGGCTGGTGGCCGCTTCGGTAGGCGCGGCCATCGTGGTCGGCGTGCCGCTGGGCGTGCTGGTCACGCGCTTTCGCTGGCTCTCGGGCCTGGTGCTCGGGCTGGCGACGGTCGTGCTGACCATTCCCTCGATTGCCTTGTTCGGGCTCATGATCCCCGCACTGTCGGTCTACGGCATGGGCATCGGGCCGGCGCCGGCAGTCGCTGCCGTCTTCCTGTATTCGCTGCTGCCGATCATGCGCAACACGAGCCTCGCGCTGCGTCAGATCGAGCCGAGCATCCGCGAAGCGGGCATCGGCATCGGCATGACGTTCTGGCAGCGCCTGCGCCTGGTCGAACTGCCGCTGGCCGTGCCGGTGGTACTGGGCGGCGTGCGCACCGCCGTCGTGATGAATATCGGCGTGATGGCCATCGGCGCCATCGTCGGGGCCGGCGGTCTCGGGGTGTTGATCACCCAGGGGATCAGCCAGAGCGATACCCGACAGCTTGTCGTGGGTGCGGTCATGGTGAGTCTGCTCGCCATTGTCGCCGACACCTTGTTGCACCGCCTGCAGCGCGTGCTGACACCGAAAGGAATCCGAACCGTATGATTACACTCGACAATCTCACCAAAAGCTTCGTCCAGAAGGACGGTACGCCGGTCACGGCCGTGAATTCGGTCAGCCTCGAGGTGCCGCCGGGCGAGATCTGCGTCTTCCTCGGCCCGTCGGGCTGCGGCAAGACCACCACGCTCAAGATGATCAACCGGCTGATCAAGCCGACCTCCGGGCGCATTCTGCTCAACGGCGAAGACACGGGCAACATCAACGAAATCGAGCTGCGCCGTCACATCGGCTACGTGATTCAGCAGATCGGTCTGTTTCCGAACATGACCATCGAAGAGAACATCACTGTCGTCCCGCGTCTACTTGGCTGGGACAAGAAGCGCTGCCGCGAACGCGCGACCGAGCTCATGGGCATGGTCGCGCTCGATCCCAAGCGCTACCTGTCGCGCTATCCGCGCGAGCTCTCCGGCGGTCAGCAGCAGCGCATCGGCGTGATCCGCGCGCTTGCCGCGGACCCGCCCGTGCTGCTGATGGACGAGCCGTTCGGCGCCGTCGACCCGATCAACCGCGAGTCGATTCAGAACGAGTTCCTGCAGATGCAGCGTCAGTTGGGCAAGACCGTCATCATGGTCAGCCACGATATCGACGAGGCGATCAAGCTGGCCGATCGCATCGCGATCTTCCGCCAGGGACGGCTGGTGCAATACGCGCAACCCGACGCGTTGCTTGCCCGTCCGGTCGACGAGTTCGTCGCGAGCTTCGTGGGACATGACCGAATTCTCAAGCGCCTGTTGCTGGTGCGGGCGGAAGATGCCGCCACGCCGCTGCCGACCGTCAAGCCGCAGACCCCGCTGTCGGAAGCCTACGGCATGATGGACGAGCTCGATACGCGCTCGCTGGTCGTGGTGGACGAGAATGCACGTGCGCTGGGTTACGTTGCCCGCAGGGACACGCGTCACGCACAGGGCACGTGCGGCGAGCGGGTGCGTGACTTCAAGGCCTCTGCCGTGGCCAATGACAACCTGCGCGTGTTGCTCTCGCGCATGTATGAGCACAATCTGGCATCGTTGCCGGTGCTCGGCGACGATAATCAGTACCTCGGCGAGGTGACGCAGGACTCGATCGCGGACTACCTGAGTTCCGGCAAGTCGCGCGGCAATGGCGGCGGCACGATCACGCCCCCGTCGCTGCCGGGCGCGCCGAACGTGATCGCGAGCGTACCGTTCGGTGCGTCGGTGTAAGCTAGCGCCCTCGATGAAGGACCGATGAAGCACCCGTTGCCGGTTGCAGGATTCGGCAGCGAGCGGGATGGATGTACCGGCGATGCGCCCGGCCAAGTGTCCGGGGGCACGTCGGCAGGTTTGTGAATGACGGCCCGATGCGGCCGTCATTTTGCGTTTGCCTGCCCGTCCGGGCGGGCGGTGGCAAGGCGTGGCAAGGAGTGCTGGAATGACGTGGGAAGGAATGTTGGCGTGGCTCGACAACGTACCGTGGGCACGGCTGGCGGTGGCGTTGACGATACTGTTGGTGGTGGCGTTGCTCGTGCAGGCCCTGGCGCAGTACCTGATCGTGCGCGTCGTGCGCCTCGTGGTGCAGCGCACGGCCAATCGCTGGGACGATGCGCTGCTCGCTCACCGCGTGTTCCAGCGGGCGGCGCACATCCTCCCGTACCTCGTGATCCAGTTCGGGATTGCGTGGGTCCCGGATCTGCCGCCCAAGGCTGTTCTGCTGATCAGCAACATTGCGCTGGCCACCACGCTCCTTTACGCGACATTGACCATTGCCGGAGCCCTCGATGCCGCGCAAACGGTCTATGCCCTGTCGGAACATGCGCGCACACGCTCGATCAAGGGGTACGTGCAGCTAGGCAAGATCGCGCTGTACGTGGTGGCGGCGATCGCCATCGTGGCCACGGTCATCGACCGCTCGCCGTGGCTGCTGCTCTCCGGCCTGGGCGCGATGTCGGCGGTGCTGCTGCTGGTGTTCAAGGACACGATCATGTCATTCGTGGCTAGCGTGCAGCTGACGTCGAACGACATGCTGCGCGTCGGTGACTGGATCGAGATGCCGCAGGTCGGCGCGGACGGCGACGTGGTCGACATCGCGTTGCATACGGTGAAGGTGCAGAACTGGGACAAGACGATCACCACGATTCCGACGTGGCGTCTGATTTCCGAGAGCTTCCGGAACTGGCGCGGAATGCAACAGGCGGGCGGCCGTCGCATCAAGCGGACGCTGTGCATCGACGCCGGCAGCGTCGGATTCCTCGACGACGCGGAGATCGCGCGACTGTCCCGGCTGCATCTGCTCGAGCCGTACCTGATCGAAAAGCGTCGCTCGATTGCCGACGCGAACGCTGCGCTGGGCGTGGCTGCCGGCGTACCGGCGAATACCCGTCGCTTGACGAACATCGGCACGTTCCGCGCTTATGCGCTGGCGTATCTGAAGGCGCACCCGAACATCCACGAGGGCATGACCTGCATGGTGCGCTCGCTGGAACCGTCGTCGACGGGTATCCCCGTCGAACTGTATTGCTTCACGAACACGACTGTCTGGGCGGAGTACGAACGCGTGCAGGGCGATGTGTTCGATCACCTGCTCGCGATCCTGCCCGAGTTCGGCCTGCGCATGTACCAGAACCCGGCCGGTGCCGATTTCGCGCGCTGGCAGGCGCAGCGCGCGGCGTGAGCGGCGCGGCGTCGGCGGTGCGTTGCCGACGCCTGCGCGGCATGACGGTTACACGCTTACACCGTTATGCCGCGGATTCGTCGAGGGTCGGATAGTCGACGTAGCCACGCGCGTCGCCACCGTAGAGCGTATCCCGATCCAGCGCATTGAACGGTCCGCCGCGCTTGAGCCGTTCCACCAGATCCGGGTTCGCGATGAACGGCTTGCCGAACGCGATCAGGTCGGCAAGGTTCTCCTTGCGTGCCTTGAGCGCAAGCGCGAGGTCATAGCCGTTGTTCGCCATGAAGGTGCCCTTGAAGAGGCGCCGCAGCTTCTGCAGATCGAAACCGTTCTCCACCTCGCGAGGGCCACCCGTCGCGCCTTCGACCACGTGCAGATACACGAGGCCGAAGCGGTTGAGCTGCTCGACGGCGTACGTAAACACCGGCTCGGGATGGCTGTCGCCGCAGTCGTTTGCCGGGCTGACCGGTGAGAGACGAATCCCCACGCGATCCGCGCCCCACACGTCGACCACGGCCTGCGTGACTTCCAGCGTCAGGCGCACGCGGTTTTCGATGCTGCCACCGTACTGATCGGTGCGATGGTTCGTCTTGTCGCGCATGAACTGATCGAGCAGATAGCCGTTAGCCGCGTGAATTTCCACGCCGTCAAACCCGGCGCGCTTCGCGCATTCGGCCGCATGGCGGTATTGCTCGATGATGCCCGGGATCTCGTCGGTCTCCAGCGCGCGCGGCGTCGGGTGCGGCTGGAAGCCGCTTTCCGTGAACGCCTTGCCGGCGGGCTGCACTGCCGAGGGCGCGACGGGCAGTGCACCGCCCGGCTGCAGGGACGGATGCGAGATGCGTCCCACGTGCCACAACTGGCAGAAAATCTTGCCGCCCTTGGCGTGCAGTGCGTCCGTCACCTGTTTCCAGCCGGCGACCTGCGCTTCCGTGTAGATGCCCGGCGTGTAGGCGTAACCCTTGCCTTGCTGCGAGATGTTGGTGGCTTCGCTGATGATGAGTCCTGCCGAGGCGCGTTGTGCGTAGTATTCGGCGACCATCGGTCCTGGCACGTCGCCCGCACCGGCGCGGCTGCGCGTGAGCGGCGCCATGACGATGCGATTGCTCAGTTCGAGCGGGCCGAGCGTGTATGGCGAAAAGAGATCCGTATCCAGCGCGGCGAGCGCGCCCGTGGGTGCATGTTGCGAGTCCGTCATTGCTGAAGGTCCTGTGAAAGTGGGGGGATGCTGTGCTGCACAAAACCTGCACAGGTTACGGGAAATCCGCCGGTCTTGCAGACGGCGTCATCGTGACGCGTTGCACTGTCCGCCAGGCGTCGAGTCGCGCCTCGCGGGCGCCCCGCTGGCGCCGTGCGCCGCCGGGGCGTGGTGGTTTCGCGAGGCGGAATCCGGAATTGACCTGGCGTTCAGGCACCCACCGGCGCCGGGTTGACCGGGGCGCGACGGGCAATGCGCAGTACCATGAACGCACCGACGATACATACGCCGCCCGAGAGCATCGACGCCATGGTGTAGTTGCCGAGCGTGGCGCGCAGCGAGCCGGCCACCAGGGCCGCCGTTGCCGCACCGAGCTGGTGCCCGGCCACGATCCAGCCGAACACGATCGGCGCCATCGTCTTGCCGAACACGTCGGTCGTGAGGCGCACGGTGGGTGGCACCGTGGCAATCCAGTCGAGTCCGTAGAACAGCGCGAAGAGCGGCAGGCCGAAGAAGTCGAATCCGAAGGCGTACGGCAGGTAGATCAGCGACAGGCCGCGAAGACCGTAGTACCAGAAGAGCAGCACGCGGCTGTTGTAGCGATCGGAGAGCCAGCCCGACAGGGTTGTGCCCACGAGATCCAGCATGCCCATGGCGGCCAGAATGCCGGCGCCCTTGACTTCGGAGATGCCGTAATCGCCGCACATCGCAATGAAGTGGGTGCCGATATACCCGTTGGTGCTCGCGCCGCAGATGAAGAAGCTGAAGAACAACAGCCAGAAGTCGCGCTTGCCGGCGGCCATGCGCAATACCGACAACGCGTGGGCGAGCGGATTGCCCTGATTGAGCGGCGCGTCCGGAGTGTCTTCCGGCGCGCCGACCGGGCGCAGGCCCACCGAGCCGGGGCGCTCGGGCACGAGCAGCGCCACGAGCGGCAACACCAGCGCGGCGACCGCCGCCACGATCAGCACCACCGGGCGCCAGCCGTAGCGTTCGGTAATCGCCGCCATCATCGGCAGAAACACCATTTGTCCGGTTGCCGAGCTGGCGGTGAGAATCCCCATCGCCAGACCACGATGCGTGTGGAACCACCGATTCGAGACGGTCGCCGCCAACGTGACGGCGGCGACGCCGGTGCCGCCGCCGACCATCACGCCCCAGATCAGCACCATCTGCCATGGCGCGGTCATCAGCGAGGAGAGCGCCGTGCCGGAGGCGAGCAGCAGCAGCGCGACCATCACCGTCGGTCGAATGCCGAACCGCTGCATGGCGGCAGCGGCGAACGGACCGGTCAGGCCGTAGAGCGCCAGATTGACGGAAATGGCGAGCGAGACGGTGGCCCGACTCCAGCCGAAGTCATGTTCGAGCGGCACCATCATCACGCTCGGCGTCGCGCGGATGCCCGCCGACGCGAGCAGGACCAGAAAAATCACGCCGACCACGATCCACCCGTAGTGGAAGTGACCGTTGATGCGCCTTGCGAGTGCTGCCTTCATGGCGGAAATCCTTGGCGTCCGGCGGCGAACGGTGCGTGCCAGGCCGGGAACGATTGCGGGAGCCCGACTGTCTACGTTGATTCGTACATTTGTGACAGATCGGTAACATGAGGTTGCCATGTTATGAACCGATCGGTAACATGTCAAGTATTCCATTGTGGCGGCAGGGCTTTCCCGACGCCGCAGTTCACCGACCAGGGAGTGCCAGACGAATGGCCAAATCGACAACGCCGGGCATGCCGGGCAAGGCATCCGCCAAGGGCGAGGGCGCTGCGGCGACGACGCGACGTCGCAGCGCAGCGCCGCGCCCGGGCAAGGCGGGGCGGCATGTCACGCCCGCTCCCATTGCGCAGCAGCATCTGCTCGACGCCGCGGTCGAGTTGTTCCATACCGAGGGTGTGCGTGCCGTCGGGGTGGACGCCGTGGTCAAGCGCGCGGGCGTGAACAAGATGAGCCTGTATCGCCAGTTCGCCTCGAAGGACGATCTCATTCTGGCGTATCTCGATCACATGCAAACGGCAAGCCTGGCGCGGATCGACGCGAGCATCGCGAAGCGCGAGGGCGATCCGCGGGCGCAACTGTTGCAGATCTTCGTGGATCTCTCGGAGCGCGCGAGCCAGTGCGGCTATCGGGGATGTCCGTTCGTGAATGTGGCCGCGGAGTTTCCCGATCCCGAGCATGCGGCACGCAAGTCGGTCGTGAATTACAAGGCGGAGGTGGTGCGGCGCTTCACCGCGCTCGTGACGGCCGCCGGTTCCCGGCATCCGGCGCCGCTGGTCGATGCGCTGTCGCTGATTCTCGAGGGGGCCTATGCGGCGAGCCAGACGTTCGGCCCGGGCTCGGCGCCGCTGCGTATTCTGCCGACGGTTGCGCGGCAGATCATCGACGCCGGGCTCGCTGGCGCGCTTCAGGACGACTGAAGCCCGGCCCGGCGCTGGCCCGGGCCGGGTGCCGAAAGTCAGGCGGCGAGTCGCGCCCGCGCCACGCCGGCCGTGCCGCGCGTGACCGGGTGGTCGCCGCTCGGGGCGTCGTCCGACGTCATGCGAAAGGCCGCGACCGCCTGGTCGAGCATGTGCGCCTGGTCTTCCATCGACGCGGCCGCCGCGGCCGCCTGCTCAACGAGCGCCGCGTTCTGCTGCGTGACCTCATCCATCTGCGTGACCGCCCGGCCGACTTGCTCGATACCGTGGCTCTGCTCCTCGGACGCCGCCGAAATCTCGCCCATGATGTCGGTGACGCGACGCACGGCCT
This sequence comes from Pandoraea pnomenusa, assembly GCF_000767615.3. NCBI lineage: Bacteria > Pseudomonadati > Pseudomonadota > Betaproteobacteria > Burkholderiales > Burkholderiaceae > Pandoraea > Pandoraea pnomenusa. The sequence goes on from NZ_CP009553.3 coordinate 801,856, forward strand.
GTACCACGTCGTGCATCGTCTGGCCGGCCTGGGCGACGAGGGCCGAGCCGTCCTGGACGCGGCCGTTCGACGCTTCGATCAACTCCTTGATCTCCTTGGCTGCCGCCGCGCTGCGCTGCGCGAGCGTACGCACTTCGCCGGCCACCACCGCAAAACCTCGGCCCTGTTCGCCCGCGCGCGCCGCTTCCACGGCGGCGTTGAGCGCCAGAATGTTCGTCTGGAAAGCGATGCCGTCGATCACACTGATGATGTCGACCACCTTGCCCGAGCTTTGCGAAATGCCTTCCATCGTGGCCACGACCTGATCGACGACGTGCCCGCCGCGCACGGCGATGGCCGACGCGTTCTCGGCGAGCTGGCTGGCTTGACGCGCGTTGTCGGCGTTCTGTCGTACCGTGGAGGTGAGCTGCTCCATCGACGACGCCGTCTCTTCCAGTGCGGCGGCCTGCTGTTCGGTGCGAGCCGACAGATCGGTGTTGCCTTCGGCGATTTCCCGTGCCGAAAGCGTGATGGCGCGGGTGCCGCCGCGAATGCGTCCGATCATCTGCTGAAGGTTGGCCTGCATGCGCTGCATGGCGAACAGCAGGCTGGCGCTGTCGCCCTGGCGCAGACGGACCTGAGCGAGCAGGTCGCCGTCGGCGATGCGCGTGGCGATGTCGGCGGCGTACTCCGGCTCGCCGCCCAGACTGTGCTGCACGTTGCGGATGATGAGCAGCATGATTCCCGACACGGCCAGACCGACGATGGCCAGTATGGCGCCCCAGCGCAGCAACGCCCCCACGAACGCCGTGTTGATGTCATCGACGTAGACGCCGGTGGTCAGGTACCAGTCCCAGGGGGAATAGGCGCCCACGCGGCTGATCTTTTCGACGGGCTTATCCGAGCCGGGCTTCGGCCAGAGGTACGTAACGAAAGGATCGTCGGTGCGAGCCGCGGCAACGATGTCCGAGAACATGAGCTTGCCCGACGGATCTCGGAACTGGCTCATGTCCTTGCCTTCGAGCTTGGGGTTGACCGCGTTGAGCACGATGACGCGTTGCGAGTTGAGGATGCCGAAATAGTTGTCGCCGTCATAGCGGATGGCGCCGATCTGCTCGCGCGCGAGCTTCTGGGCTTCGGCGACGGTGATTTCGCCGCGCTGGGCACGCTCGGCGTAGTACTTGGCCAGACTCAGGCCCGCATCGACGACGTGGGTGAGCCCCTCGCGGCGCTCGGCAAGCATCGTGTCGCGCTGGGCCCACGCGCCCCAGACCGCCATGGCCAGCAGACTGACCCACATCAACGCAACGGCAGACCACAACTTCGCTTTCAAACTCAACTGCTGCATCACTTCGTCTTCCCCACTGGTTCCGCTTCGGTGTGACGGACTCGCTGCACGTTGGCGGCGGCCGCGCGAGACGTGTCGTCCGGGTCGCGCGGGCCGAATGTCGATCGAATGTCAGCGCCCTCGATGAGAAAGCACTGACCGAACGTGTGCTAACGGCAGTCCTAGCAAGGACTTGAGGTGCGCGTGGGGCGACGCGCGCGCGAGACAAAGGAAAAACCGGGCTAACCGCGGGTGAAAAGTGCGCGAAAACCGGGTGACGACAACCGCTCAGCCGTGGATGACCACCATCAGGCCGCGCGCGACGGATTTGCCCACATTGCGGATCGCATGCGCCCGGTCGGCGGGGTAGCGGGCGGTCTCGCCCGGCCTGGCACGTCGCGCGATGTGATCGACCTCGATGTCGATCTGGCCGTCGAAGACCGTGAAATGCTCGCGCGTGCCCGGATCGTGGGGCTCGGACACCAGCGCGGCGCCGGGTTGCAGCGTCAGCTCGTACCACTCGAATTTCCCGGCCAGCTCCATCGGGCCGAGGATTTTCAGTTGATAGGCCTGTTCGGCGCCGGCCAGCGTCGGTGTTTCGTGCTTGCCGAAGATGCGCACCGGTTCCGGATCGCCGGCCGGGGCACCCAGCAACTGATCGAGCCGCACACCCAGCGCGTTCGCCAGTCGCCACGCCACGGCGATGGTCGGATTGGCCTTGTCGCGCTCGATCTGGGAGAGCATCGACTTCGATACCCCCGAGGCGCGGGAGAGCGTCTCGAGCGTCATGCCACGCTCCTTGCGCAGCTGCTGGATCATGTCGCCGACCGGCGGCGGGGCGCTCGGCGGCAGGGCGGCGGACGGCGTGCTTGCCATAAGGATTCCGGGATATTAAAATTTTTCAATATATTGAAACTTGTTCAATATAAAGTATAGTTTTCGATAAGGTGGATGGCGCCATGGTAGCAGAGCCCGCCGCACGGCCGATGCGCGTTCAGGCAACGTCGCACCGGGCTGGGTCGGGGCGTGATCGTGCGTTGTCGACCGACATCGCTGCCGGCTCACCCGATGCCGGCCGACCTATCCGGCGAGGCCGCACGACGGCACCGCTGTCCGCACAAAGGAGATGCGCACGATGACCGCACAACAACCGGAAGCCCGCGAAGGCTTCTACCGGCAACTGACCGAACGACTCGAAGACACGCGCCGCCAGGGCCTTTTCAAGCAGGAACGCGTGCTCATGTCGCGGCAGGGGCCGGAGGTCATGTGCGACGACGGGCAGACCCGCATCAACCTGTGCGCCAACAACTACCTCGGGCTTTCCGGTAGCGAAACGCTCGTCAAGGCGGGGCAGAAGGCGCTGGAAGACTTCGGCTTCGGCCTGTCGTCGGTGCGTTTCATCTGCGGCACCCAAGGCCCGCACAAGGCGCTCGAAGCCCGCATCGCCGCCTATCTGGGGACGGAAGACGCGATCCTCTACGCCGCGGCGTTCGATGCGAACGGCGGCGTTTTCGAGCCGCTTTTCGACGAGCAGGACGCGATCATCTCCGACGCGCTCAACCATGCCTCGATCATTGACGGGGTACGGCTTTGCAAGGCGCAGCGGTTGCGCTACGCCCACAACGACATGGACGACCTGGCGCGCCAGTTACAGGCGGCGGCCGGGGCGCGTCATCGCATCATCGTCACCGACGGCGTGTTCTCGATGGACGGCACGATCGCCCAGCTCGACCGCATCGTGGCGCTCGCCGAGCAATACGGCGCGCTCATCATGATCGACGAGTGCCACGCAACCGGCTTCATGGGGCCGACCGGGCGCGGCACGCACGAGCATCATGGCGTGCTCGGCAGGATCGACATCATCACCGGCACGCTGGGCAAGGCGCTGGGCGGCGCCATGGGCGGCTTCACCGCAGGCCGTCGGGAAGTGATCGAAACGCTGCGCCAGCGCTCGCGTCCCTATCTCTTCTCGAACAGCCTCGCGCCGGCGATCGTCGGCACGTCGCTCGCCGTCTTCGACGAGCTGGAGCATTCATCCGCGCGACGCGAGCAACTGCATGCCAACACGGCGTTCTTCCGTCAGGAGGTGGCGGCGCTGGGCTTCACGATCAAGCCGGGCACGCATCCCATCGTGCCCGTCATGCTGTTCGACGCCACGCTGGCGCAGCGCTTCGCGCAGCGGCTGTACGAACTGGGCGTGATCGCCACCGGCTTCTTCTATCCCGTGGTGCCGCAGGGGCAGGCGCGCGTGCGCGTTCAACTCTCGGCGGCGCACACCCGCGAACACCTCACGCGGGCGCTGGCGGCGTTCGCGCAGGCCGGCAACGAACTCGGCATTCTCAAACAAGGTTGAACATGGAACGCATCCTCATTATCGGCGCCAACGGACAGATCGGCAGCGAACTCGTCGAAGCTCTTGCCGCGCAGTACGGCAAGGAGAACGTGATTGCGTCGGACATCGCGCCTGGTCCGTCGCGTCACGCGGTCCACTACGAGACGCTCGACGTGCTCGACGCCGCACGACTCGCGGCGCTGGTCGAGCGTTTCGGCATCACGCAGATCTTCCATCTGGCGGCGCTGCTGTCGGCGACCGGCGAAACGCGCCCCCTGCAGGCCTGGACGCTCAACATGAATGGTTTGCTCAACGTGCTCGAACTCGCGCGCGAGCGCAAGCTGCGCGTGTTCTGGCCGTCGTCGATCGCCGCGTTCGGGCCGCATACCCCGGCGGTGGAGACGCCGCAACTGGCCATCATGGACCCGACCACGATGTACGGGATCAGCAAGCAGGCGGGCGAGCGCCTGTGCGAGTACTACTTCACGAAGTTCGGCGTGGACGTGCGCAGCCTGCGCTATCCGGGCGTGATCAGTTACAAGACGCCGCCGGGCGGCGGCACGACCGACTATGCCATCGACATCTTCCAGGCCGCGCGCCGTGGCGAGACGTACACGTGCTTCCTGAAGGAAGACGCCACGCTGCCGATGATTCACATGCCGGACGCCGTGCGCGCCACGCTGGAACTGATGAACGCCGACGCCTCGCGGCTGCGCGTGCGTTCGTCGTATAACGTGGCGGGGGTCAGTTTCGATCCGGCGACACTGGCCGCGGCGATCGCGCGCCGGGTGCCGGACTTCAAGGTGACGTACGCGCCGGACTTCCGTCAGGCGATCGCCGAGACGTGGCCGCACACGCTCGACGACACCCATGCACGCTACGACTGGGGCTGGAAGCCCGCCTACGATCTCGATGCCATGGTCGACGACATGCTCGCCAATGTCCCGTTGGACTGGAGCGTGCCTGCCTTGGGAAACGCAGCATGAAGGGCGAGAGTGAAACTGGGCGAGAGCGAAACGAAGTGGAAAGACGATGACTGAAAGCGGCGACTGAAAAGCGAACGCGACAGTCCCGGCAAGGCGCGTGCGATGTCGAGTCGTACGCGCCTTGTGTTTTCAGACGCCCTGCCTGCCGTATCGCTTACTTCGGGTGATGGACCGCGTAGTAGGCGAGGGCTGCGAGGACCGCGCAGGTCACGGCAAATGCGCGACGGCGCCAGCGATAGGCGGGGGTCATGCTCATGGCACGGCCACGGCCTTCTGCTTTCGAATGGTAATAGCTCATGATGCGTCTTCTCGGGTCTGATACACGGTCTGCGCCGCGGAAAGAACCTGCGCGATGAATTGTCGATGCGCCCCCCGGGGGCATCCGCCGCAGGTTCTGAATCGATTATGCGACCGCACAAAAACGACCGCGAATCAGTATCTTTACCGATAGGTGTCGCCTTTTTGACACGGTCCGTCGCATGGTGATGGTCGTTTCGACGAAGCCTTCGGAACCGGCAGCGTGCATGCGCCGCCCCGCCGCAGCCCGACGCCACGGCCCGGTGACGGCGGTTCCCCGGGCGATGTCTCGATTGGCGTGATTCTCGTATTGCGAAGGTTGCGCAGAATCCCCATTTGCCCGCTTGCGTGCCGCGTGTCGCGCTGAAACAATGCACGAAAACGGTGGCCATGCCGATGGCCGCTTCCAAATCGTCGTTGAGATCACGCCTGGGGAGGGTCGTGCCATGACGCCGAAAACGCGCCGCACCATCGCTTGCGGCCATCGCGGAGTCGCCGTCCGGCGCGCCGCCATTGTCATTGCCGCTGCGAGTCTATGCACGGCTCACGTCCATGCGCAGGAAGCCATGCTGCGCGCCAACAACCAGGTCTGGCTCGGCGTGGGCGCCCAACCGCTCAACTACCGGGAAGACATCGGGCCAGGCAAAAGCGATTCCGAACGTGGGACCACCGCGGCGTTCGCATTGGGTGCGGCCACCCAGCGCCAGCTGTTCGGCATCTCGAACCTTTATTTCAGCGGTTCGGTGCGCGTGTCGCACGGCAATGTCGATTACAGCGGCTATTTGCAGGACTTCGCGGGTCGGGTCGTGCAGCCGAATTACCAGATGACCACACGCTCCACGAACACCGACGTCACGCTCAAGGCGGGCAAGGCGATCCCGTTTCGTCTCGGCACGTGGAGCGCGCAAGTGGTGCCGTACCTGAGTTACAGCTATCACGACTGGATTCGCGACAGCAGCCGCGACCCCTACGGCTTCTACGAACGCTATCGGCACCACGTGGTCGGCGGCGGGCTGATGGGGCAGCTGGAAGTCACGCCGAGGCTCGTGGCGACGGCCGATGTCCGGGCCGGGGCGATGGTCGGGGCCTCGATGACCCAGGCGGGATCGCAGAATACGTTCAGCCTGGGCAACAAGCCCGTGGTCGTGGCCGGGCTCGGCCTCGACTACGCCGTGGCCCGAAACTTCCACATCAACGCCTCGTACGAATGGTCGCGCTTCCAGTACGGCCGTTCGAGCGTGACACAGGTGGCACCGGGCACGGCCGCCTACGAGCCCGATTCGAGAACGATCACGCAGACCTGGATGATCGGCGCGGGCTACGCGTTCTGAGCCCAAGCCGTCCGCGTTTGGCCGGGGACGGCGACCGGGGCGGTCAGGTCGCGCCTTCGACGTCCTCGAGACTGAACGTTTCCGTGTGGTCGTTGTACGAGAAGATCTCGGCGTAGCGCCCCCAGTTGATGGCGGTGTCGAGCGTTTCCTGTGCGAGGTCGTCCGACATCGAATCCTCCAGCTCCTGTTCGAAGCGCACGCGCGGCGCGCGTTGGCCACGACGCTCCTGCAACACCGCGCGAATCTTCGCGGCAAGCGGCACATGGCGCAGCAGGTGCTCGGCAAACAGCACCTTGCGCTCCTGCGTGCTCACGTCCACGAACCGCTTGCCGGCGGCGGTCAGCAGAATGTCGCCTTCCTTGAGTTCCGCGAAACCGAGCTGATCGAGAATTTCCGCCACGGGGAACAGATCGTCGACTTCGAGCAGCAGCGTCTGCGCGATTTCCGGCAGGTCGGCACGACCGTTGTACGGCGGCACGGCGAGTGCTTCGAGCAGACCGGCCATCAGGTTGGTCGAGACTTCGTGCAGCGGACTGGACAGCTCCAGCGGCATCTTCTGCGTGGTGTGCGCGTTGCGGCGCGAGGTCATCAGCGCATAGATGTCGTCGACCATCTTGCGGAAGGCGGGGTCGAGACGGTTGCGACGGTGCGCGAACGGCACCTTGATCTCGGCGACCACGCGACCCGGATTGGACGACAGCACCAGAATCCGGTCGCACATGAATACCGCTTCCTCGATGTTGTGCGTGACGATCAGGATCGACTTGATCGGCAACTGACGCTGGCTCCACAGATCGAGCAGATCGGTGCGCAGCGTTTCCGCCGTGAGCACGTCGAGCGCGGAAAAGGGCTCGTCCATGAGCAGCAGCGTGGGGTTGACCACGAGGGCCCGCGCAAAACCCACGCGCTGGCGCATGCCACCCGACAGTTCGCGCGGATAAGCGTTTTCGAAACCGTCCAGGCCGATCAGGTCGATCGCCGCGAGCGCGCGGCGACGTCGCTCCTTGGGCTCGACGCCCAGCGCTTCGAGCCCGGCTTCCACGTTCTGCAGCACCGTCAGCCATGGGAACAGGGCAAAGGTCTGGAACACCATCGCCACCCCTTCGGGCGGGCCCGCGAGTGGCTGCCCCATGTAGCGGATATCGCCCGAGCTCGGCTGGATCAGGCCGGCAATGATGCGCAGCAGCGTCGACTTGCCCGAGCCGGAGCGGCCGAGCAGGCCGACGATTTCGCCTTCGTGCAGTTGCAGGTTCACGCCGTCGAGCACCTGGCGCTCGTCGCTGCCCTTGCGGAAACCGCGGCTGACGTTGGCGAGCGAAAAGATCTCTTTTCCGGCAATCGTATGGGTATCGTTCGGCATCACGGCCCCTTCAATTCAGACGAAGCTTGTTTTCGGCGATGGCGTACATGGGGCGCCACAGCAAGCGGTTGAACAGCACCACGAACAGCGCCATCACGGCGATGCCGAGCAGAATACGCGGGTAGTCGCCGTCGGCGGTGGTCTGCGCGATGTACGCGCCCAGGCCGTGCGCGGCGACCTTGTCGTCGCCCCACTGCACCCATTCCGAGACGATGGACGCGTTCCAGGCGCCGCCCGACGCCGTGATCGCACCGGTCACGTAGTACGGGAAGATGCCGGGCAGCATCACCTGGCGCCACCACTGCCAGCCGCGAATGCGGAAGTTGGTGGCGGCCTCCTTGAAGTCGTTCGGGAAGGCGGTCGCGCCGGCGATCACGTTGAACAGGATGTACCACTGCGTGCCCAGCACGATGAGCGGCGAGAGCCAGATGTCCGGGTTCGCGTGGAAGTGGACGATCGCCATCACGAAGATCGGGAACAGCAGGTTCGCCGGGAATGCGGCGAGGAACTGCGCCAGCGGCTGGATGCGCTCGGCCAGTTTCGGACGCAGCCCGATCAGCACGCCCAGCGGCACCCAGATCGCCGACGCAATCGCGATGAGCACGACAACGCGCACCAGCGTGATCAGGCCGAGGCCGAAAACGCGCAGCACCTCGGAGAAGCCGACTTCGGAGAGCACGAAGTCGCAGATCTTCCATGCGGCCCATACCCCCATGACCACCAGCAGCAGCGCCCACAGCCAGTCGATGGCGCGCGAGAGCCGGGTGTTCGATTCCGAGTGAATGGCCGCGGGCAGCGACAGCGGCATGCGCATACGAGCAATCGTGCGCAGCAGCTTGCCGAACGGGCGCAGCAGGAACTGGATCGCGCGCGTGCGCTGGATCACGTTGAGCACCCACGATTCGGGCGCCGCTTGCGAGACGGTGTCTTCGAGACGGAACTTGTCCGCCCAGGCCACCATGGGGCGGAACAGGAACTGGTCGTAGATGACGATGACGACGATCATCGCCAGGATCACCCAGCCCACCGCATGCAGGTCGCGCTGCAGGATGGCCGTCGCGAGATACGCGCCGATGCCCGGCAGCGTGACCGTCTTGTCGCCCACCGTGATCGCTTCCGATGCCACCACGAAGAACCAGCCGCCCGACATGCTCATCATCATGTTCCAGATGAGGCCGGGCATCGAATAGGGCACGTCGAGCTTCCAGAACCGCTGCCAGGGCGACAGACGCAGATTCACCGCGACTTCGGACAGGTCGCGCGGCTGCGTTCGCATCGACTGATAGAACGAGAACGTCATGTTCCACGCCTGGCTCGTGAAGATCGCGAAGATGGCGGCGCATTCGGCGCCGAGCACGCGTCCCGGGAAAAGCGCGAGGAAGAAGGTGACCGTAAACGAGATATAACCCAGCACCGGCACTGACTGGAGGATGTCGAGCATCGGCACGAGCAGCTTCTCGGCGCGCCGGCTCTTGGCCGCGAGCGTGCCGTAGACCAGCGTGAAGAGCAACGATGCGACCATGGCCGCGAGCATGCGCAGCGTAGTGCGCAGGGCGTACTCGGGCAGGTTGGACGGGTCCAGCGATATGACTTCGGACTGCAGGTCGGCCAGCGGCGCCCAGGTCTGGCGAATGCCCGAAGAACTCACCATCAGGAACCCGATGATGAGCGGGAAGGCGATGAAATCCCAGCGGTTTGGCAGCAGGCGTCGCGCAGTGGCGGGGATGAACGGACGGGCTACGCGCGTCATCAGGACCTCGAGAGATTGAGGGGTCGGACGGTCGACAGGAGTTTGCGTCGCATTGCGGCACGGGCGGCCACGGGCACGTGTGCAGGGACGGCAGCGGATGCTACCAGATTGCCCTGCAAATTGATGTTAAAGCGCATGTCGCGGGCTGGCAAACCCGCTGCGCGGCGACTGACTGTGGTTTTTATGCTGCACCGCGTCAGGCGTCTCGTTTCGGTGGGTGATACATGGCGGTGCGGCGGTGCGCCTGATTCCTCGCGCGCGATTTCCGGAAGACGAGGCGAACGGTTTCGGGCAGGGAAAACGTTATTTTGAAGATGTGAACTTTATGGGCGCGCCACGGACCAATCCCCGCGGCTTGATTCGTGCCGTGCGGTCGTGTAGTGTGCACCGCTCGATCGGGCCACGGCGCCTGCTGCCATGGGGCAAGATGCCCTCTGCGGCCGTCGTGTGGCATGCCGGCCCGACCCCCTCCCATTCCCAGACAAGCAAGGATGCGCCGCATGACGACGCCATTGGACGCGCGTTGCGAGCGCGCACAACAACTGAGTGCCGCGGGCCGGCTCGACGAGGCGATTGCCGAGTTGCGCCAGGTGCTGAAGCAATCTCCCGAATTCGTCCCCGCCCTCGAGGGCCTGGCTTACGTCTCGCTGCGCATGCGCGCCTTCGAGGCGGCTGCCGACGCATTCGACCGTCTGCTCGCGCTCGTGCCGCAGCCCGGCGCGCAGCCCTGTTTCGACGCCGCGATGGCGAACTTGCAGGCGGGGCGTCAGATGCGAGCCGAAGCGTTGTTCGAGGCCACCGTGCAGCAGTCGCACGACGTCATCGGCACGATGCACACCGTGGGGCTCACGTGGGCGCAGGCAGGCGACAACGCCCGCGCACTCGTCTGGTTCGAGCGCACGGCGGCCAAGGCGCCGGCGCTTTGGCAGGCGCATTTCAACCGGGGTCGCGCGCTCGGCGCGCTGGGCCGGTATGACGAAGAGATCGACGCGTATCGTCTGGCGAACGCCATTGCGCCGCAGCAACCCGATCCCCTGGTGAACCTCGGTGTGGCGTTGCGAGAGCGACATGCGTTCGCCGACGCGCTGCAATGCCTGCACGAAGCGGTGAAGCGCTCGCCCGATCACGTGGGCGCGCGCACCAATCGCGCGCAGACCCACCTGCTGCTGGGCGACTACGAGCCGGGCTGGCATGACTACGAATGGCGCTGGCAGGAGGGCGTGCAGGAGCGGCGCTTTGCCGACCGGTTGTGGGACGGACATACGTCAGTCGAAGGCAAGACCGTGTTCGTCTACAGCGAGCCTGGCTACGGCGACACCCTGCAGTTCGTCCGGTTCCTGCCGCGCCTGGTGAAGATGGGCGCCAACGTAGTGCTGTCGGTGCAGGCGCCGCTCGTCACGTTGCTCGGCGGCGTGGCGCGCGGGGTGACGGTGCTCGGCGATCACATGCCGGTGCCGTCCTTCGACTGGCAGGTGCCGCTGCTCAGCCTGCCCCATCTGCTCAGGATCGGGGGCGACGTGGCCGTGCATTCGCCCTACCTGCGCTCCAGTGCGGGGCGCGAGATGGTCTGGCGCTCCGCGCTTGGCGCCAAGCCCGAGGGCGCGCTGCGCATCGGCTTCGTGTGGCGTGCGCGTGCGCTCCCGCCGCAACGGGATGTGCCGCTCGCGCACTGGGCGCCGGTGTTCGCGTCGGGCGCGCAATGCTACGCCCTGCAAGTCGATGCCACGGACGAAGAGCGTGCCGAACTCGCGCGGTATTCCAACGTGCACGACATCGGCGCCAAGCTCAGCGACTTTGCCGAGACCGCCGCCGTCATGGCCCAGATGGATCTCGTGATCTCGGTCGACACGGCGGCGCTGCATCTGGCCGGCGCCCTGGGCAAGCCGGTGTGGGGACTGATCCAGCACACGCCCAACTGGCGCTGGCAGCTCGATCGTCGCGACAGCGACTGGTACCCGTCGGTCACCCTGTACCGTCAGCCCGAGCGCGGCGACTGGGACGGCGCAATGGCGCAGGTAGTTCGTGACCTCGAGGTGTTGATGCGGGGCGCGCCGATGGCGCAGGTCGCCTGATCGGGCGGGGCCGATGACGACGTCGCTCCGGATCGTGCGGCGTCGGTCGTGCATGACGGCGATGCGGCCGCGTGCGACGCCCACCTGACGTCCCCTCTGGCCCGCCGGGATCAGCCGGCGTCGGCCTGGTCTTCCTCGACGTCGCGCAGCCGCGTATAGATGTTCCAGCTCGCGATGAACAGCGCGGCAATGAGCGGCCCGATCACGAAGCCGGTCAGGCCAAAGAGCGACATGCCGCCGAGTGTGGAGATGAGCACGACCCAGTCCGGCAGTTTGGTGTCCTTGCCCACGAGGATCGGGCGCAGCACGTTGTCGACGAGGCTCACGATGGTGCCGCAGAACGCGAACAGCACCACCCCTTTCCAGATCGCCCCCGAGAGCAACAGCCAGACGCCCACCGGCACCCACACCACCGCCGCGCCGACCGCCGGCAACAGCGACAGGAACGCCATCACCACGGCGGCGAGCACGTAGCCTTCGATGCCGAGCACCGCGAAGATGAATCCGCCGAGCATGCCCTGCGCGACGGCGACAGCGATGTTGCCCTTGACCGTGGCGCGCACGACCGTGGTGAATTGCCGGATCAACTGACCCTTGTGACGTTCGTCCAGCGGCAGCGCGCGGCGTACCATCGCGCCGAGCGCCACGCCATCGCGCAGCAGGAAGAACAGCATGTAGAGCATCACGCCGAAGCTCACGAGCAACTGCGCCGTGTTCTGGCCGATGCTCACGAGATAGACGGCCACGAGGCGCCCGATCTGCGCCGCGCCGTCACCGAGTTTCTGCTGGATGGCGTTGACGTCCTGCACGCCGGCGAGGTCCATGATGCGATGCACGCTAGCGGGCAGCCGGTCGAGCAATTGCTGAAAGGCGACGGTGAGCTGTGGCAGATCGGTGCGAAAGCGCACGAGCGCCGAACTGACTTCCTGCGTGAGCATGCCCACCACGACCGTGAGCGGCAGAATCACGATGAGCAGCACCAGCGCGAGGGTGGTGAGCGCGGCCAGGTTGGGGCGCCCGCGCATGCGGTGCAACACGCGGCGCTGCACCGGCTGGAACAGCAGGGCGAGGATCGTGCCCCAGAACACGGCGCCGAAGAGGGGGAACAGGATCCACCCGAACGCGACCGTCACCACGAACAGCATCAGGTGGAAGAATTTGCGCTGGTCGCTACGACTCGACATGAGGGTTCCTTGCAGATGGCGACGGCACGGGAGGTGCGTCAGAGGCTCTTATATCAGAATCGGACGCCTGCCCGATGGCCTCGATGATACGGAGCACGAGCGGATGTCCTTCGCCGCGTCGCGAGCGGATGGCGTGGATTTCCTCGTGAACGCCCTCGGGCCGCCCCAGCCAGCGCAGGCCGCGCAATATCGACACGTCGCCCGCGCCCGCCTCGCTCAGTGCGAAGACACCCATCCCGCGCGTGGCGAACACGGCCATGAGCGCGCTGTCTTCGAACTCGCCCACGACATTGGGCCGAATCCCCTGTGTCTCGAACCAAAGATCGAGGCGTGCGCGCAGCGCGGAGTGCCCCGTGGGCAGCAGCACCGGCAACTCGGCGAGGCATTGTGGAAACGCGTCGCGCGAGGCGTTGCGCACGACCGATGCCGGGCCGTACCAGTCCACCGGCGATTCCGCGAGACGTTCGCTGGCCAGACGCAACGTCGGGTTATAGGGGGCGGGCTGGCTGGCGAGCACCAGATCGAGTTTGTGCAGCGCCAGCTCGGCGAGCAATTGCTCGTGCTCGCCCTCGTGGCAGACCAGTCTGAGGGCAGGCGTATCGAGTACCGGGGCGAGGATCGCATGTGCGGCCAGTTTGGAGATGCCGTCGGCCAGCCCCACGGACAGACGCGCCACCCGGCCGCTCGCCGCCTCGCGGACTTCGTCGGGAATCGACTGGCCGAGACGGAAAATCTCTTCGGCACGTCGAAATGCCGCCTGCCCCGGCTCCGTCATCGTCACGCCCCGCCCGGCAGGCTTGAGCAACTGATGCCCCAGTGACTTCTCGAGCTCGCGCACCTGGGCGCTGATCGTCTGCACGGCCATGTCCAGGCGTTGCGCTGCTCGGGCGAAGCCGCCTTCCTTGACGACGACCCAAAAATAGTAAAGATGTCGGTAGTTCAACATGTTCCTGTATCTTCGGAAAAACCGAACTTTCATGAAGTATATAGATGGTTTTTGCGAAGCGTGAGTTCGACGATGATGCGGTTCTGAACCCGCAAGCTACGTTTGGTGCGGGTTGCGAGGGAAGGACTGGGGCGCGGCGTCGGGAAGTGCGAGGCGGGCGCTCCGACAACCATACGGAAACTCTGACGCACATATGGACTATTTACTTGCTTTGGCGGCTGACCCGGCGGTGTGGGCGGCCCTTGTCACGTTGGTGGTCATGGAGGTCGTGCTTGGCATCGACAACCTGATCTTCATTTCGATTCTGACCAACAAGTTGCCGTTGGCGATGCGGGCGCGTACGCAACGCATGGGAATTGCGCTGGCCCTGGTCATGCGTCTGGCGCTGCTTGGAACGGTGGCGTGGATCGCGAAGCTCACGACGCCGCTTTTCGAGTTGTTCGGTCACGGGTTTTCGTGGCGCGACCTGATTCTGGTCGCGGGTGGTCTTTTCCTGGTGTGGAAGGCGACCAAGGAGATGCATCATCACGTGGCGCACGGCGCGGGCGAGGACGATGAGGCGGGGCATGGCGACGGGGCGTCGGGGGCCGGTACGCTGGCGACGATCACCGCACGCGCGGCGGTCATGCAGATTCTGCTGCTCGATCTCGTGTTCTCGATCGACAGTATCGTCACGGCCGTGGGCATGACGGAACACATCCCGATCATGTTCATTGCGGTGATTGCCGCGGTGACCGCGATGCTTTTCATGGCGGGGCCGCTTTCGCGGTTCATTGCCGCGAACCCCACGGTCGTGATGTTGGCGCTGGGCTTCCTGCTGGTGATCGGTATGACGCTGATCGCCGAGGGCTTCGGGTCGCATGTGCCGAAGGGATACATCTACGCGGCGATGGCGTTCTCGGCATTCGTCGAGGGGCTGAACATGCTCACGCGTCGTGCGAAGGCGCGCCGCAACGCCCAGAAGGCGCGGGTGGTGCACTAAACGGCGCCGGCACGGCGCACATGCCGGCGCGTCTTTGAGACGCGCGCGGCGCGCGCCGGGAACTGAGCTGCCCCCAAGGGTTGGCGTCAACGCCAACCCTTGGGGGTTTTTTCATGGTGGTGGGGAGTTCGTTTTTTTCGAAGTTGAGTGAATGAAAATGCAGGTTTTTTCGTTGCGCTGCGCCCGATACATTGAGGGCGTTGTCTTTTCAGTGACGGAGCGAAACGATGAAGTGTCCTGTGTGCGGTACCCCGGATTTGTTGATGACGGAGCGTCAGGGCGTGGAGATCGACTATTGTCCGACGTGTCGTGGCGTGTGGCTCGATCGCGGCGAACTGGACAAGTTGATCGAGCGCACCGATGGCGGTCCGGCGATGACGTCGCCGCAATCGGCACGTCATCATGAGCGTTCGCAGCGGATGGAACGCGACACGCGAGAGCATCGCGACGATCGCCATTCGTACGACACGCACGACAGACATTATGGACACGACGATCGGCGACGGCATTACAGCCAGCCGCGCAAGAAGAAGTCGCTGTTCGAGATGTTCGATTTCGATTAATTGACGGCGTTGCGCAAATGCAAGGCGTCATGGTCGGCGCCTTGCGGGCGGCATTATGGAGTGATGGGGGCTGGCAATGGTTCGGGGTGCGTCCGCACGGACTGCGACCGATGTGGTCGTTCAGGTCGATATGACGCGCTCGCTGCTCGACGAATCCCGATGCGACGTTGGCGTTCGAGGATAAAAAAAACGGCTTCCATCGCTGGAAGCCGTTTTCAAATTTGGTGGCGAATCAGGGACTCGAACCCCGGACCTGCGGATTATGATTCGGCGTGTGACGCGGTAAGTTTTTGAAAAATAACGCAATCTGACCGTAAACGATCGAAATCAAAAGTTGTTTAGTGTCAGTAGTTTAGCGTAATTTCGGGCAAGCGAAAAAAACTGGCTACTGCACTTCCGGTGCACTGAGAACAGGGGACGAAGGAGTGTGTATGGCCGGATATATCAAACGTCACTGATCGACCCACTTGGGCCGTTCGAGGTACCGCCATGCCAACGGCAGCTTTCAAAGGTGCCACGGCCGTTGAGGCGGTGGTATCGGCCGCAGAATACTCGGCCTTATAAGTGCCTTCCCTCCATTTGCTTCGGCCGGCGCCACGCCGAACCACTGCACGAGCTGTCGTGCGTAGTCCGTCCACACTGGATGCTTAGGTTCAGCGGCGTGGTTTGGCTCAACCTCCGCAGGAACCCGATCTGCGGCGACCGCCCGGACGCATCGGCGGCGCAAAGCCTTCTCGCTCCTGGAGGGGAAAGACGAAGGGATTCTTCGGATGCACAGGCGTGTCATCGTCCATCAGAGAGGGAAGTGCATGCATCCCCTCGGCGATACCTTTTGCGTCCAAGTATCGAAGAATTTTTTCGGCAAAACCGTCCGGACAGCGGAACTGCCGGCCCGTGGACAGCGGGGAACCGGTCAGTGCAGCCCACCCACCGTCCGGCACGAAGCAGTGGCGTCCAAAGTAGTAGAAGCGTCCTGCGACCAGCGCATTCACGCCGGACGTGTCGCGGCGGATATCCTCTCGCGTGTGGTAACGGTTCTCCAGCTGCTCGTATTGCCCGAGGTGGTTGCGATAGTAAATGTTGTCTCCGCACAAGGCGACGGCGTCTGACGACTCGCGCGGCGGCTGTTTGACCGCGAAGCGGCTGTCGTCGAAGTACGCGTGCAGCGGCAGAATCTCCTGGATCTGCATGAGGTGCACGAGTCCGTCGCGCGGGATAGTCACGCCTCGGCGAGCTGCGCTCGTGACCAGTTCCTGAGAAGCAAATCCAGCCACCCAGTCGCCGGCGTTCCTGCATGCGCGGATTTTCGGCTTGCACGTGGCAAGCGTTAGCACGCCGTGAAACGGGTTGGGGGCGAATCCGGTGTCGTGGGTCATCTTATAGCCCATGGTGACGCTCATACCAACGCTCCTGTCGAGGTGCCATGACGGGACACCAGGCTCTCCAGCCACTGAGAGGCCTCCGTGCAGTTGCCCACGTCGATCACGAACTCTTGGCCCTTACCGACCGATTGCAAGATGGCCCAGTCGTTGTCGAGACGCCACCGGCCCGGATCCCGGTGGTAGCTAAGCGTCGGCTGCTCGGGGTTTTTGAGCAGCCAGCGTGGCACACGCCATACCGAGCGCGAACACCCAGGGGCAGTCAGCTGTAAATCAGGTCCCCAGTTCCGGAATACACCGGCCGCTGGTGCTCGTTGGCGCGAACCAGCTAAGCTCTCGCCGGCAACATAGATCGTGTTGTTCACACCGATGCGCGCGGCATGCTGTACGTGTGGATGATCCTCAAGCCACTCCGGGCACTCAGATGCGTCCACCTTGTGTACTTGTCCCACCTGCAGCCAGCCGAACAAGGCGTGGAGGTTCGGAGCGCCCGGTACATACCGCCACCGATCTCCAACGCGTTCAGCCTGACGGAACCATCCGAAGAACAGGAACACATCTCCCGGCCCCACGCCCTGTTTGGCAAGGTGTTTCTGCGCTGAGCCCACCTGCCCGAGCGAAGCCATCCATCCCGGTCGGCGCGCCACGCTGCCGGCATGCAGGTCAGGATCGAGATGGACGGAAGTGCGCGCTGTGATCGCACCTTGCGTAAGGTCGCTAGCCAGCTCGTGCATAGGACCGAGTGGACCTTGGATGTCTCCGAGCGGTCGGCCGTAGCGTGATGGGATGGGGAAGGTCAGAAGCGACCCATCGGAGAGAATTGGGCTCGGCACCCGGCCATACTGTGAATCAAATCCTTTGCGGCTAAAGATGATTTTCAAACGTAGCTCCTGACAACTACCTCGGTAGCCGGATTGAACTTCGAGAGACGCCGGCATTAACGGGAGGAAACTTGTAAAAGTTTAACCTTTCGAGGCAACGAAATGAAAAGCGCGCTCAAGTGCGGGCTGCTGTTGCAAGCTTTAACGAAGTTTGCAGGTTCAGGTTGCAACGTGACGCTTCGCATGACCCTCGATTCACCCGAAAGTTAGTCTCCATGCTCGGACCGACGCGAAATCTGCATCCCCCACCTCTTACCCTTGCAACCTATCTCTCAAGCAGCGCTGGTTCTCGTCGATGATTGGCCGCTAGCGGATGCGGAGCCGCCTCCTGTACGACCGGATAACTTTCCGGACCAACGTCCCATCATGGCCGGTAGCGGCCCTCTGCCGCCTGACCGTTTCCGACCCGTTTCCGCCGTTCAGCCTCAGGCAGTCCTATGCTCGCTTCCGAATGGTCAACGGCCATCCAGCGCACGCGGCGCGCTTAGTGTTCGGTCCGCGGCTCTCGTCCCCGAAGGCGGCTCAACTGGATCCTTTCGGTCGCGCAGGATTGCTTCGAGAGCTACTCATGCTGGTTTTATTCCGGCGGGTCTCAGCCTATCTTGATATCAACCGCATTCTCACGTTGACCGACAGCTCGCTGAGAACGCTGAGCAGATTTGGTGCACAACCACAGCACGTTGGAGTACTGTCACCTCCATTCATCGAAGGAGCGGAAACTTTCTGGCGCTTCGTGCCGCTAGCAACCCAACGCTTCCACACATGACAGGTCCATCTTGACAGCTGCTCCGCTTGGCAGCCCGTCGCGTCGCGCAGGGACTCGTTCCAGCCGCAGTCTTGACCGCTGACAAGGTGCGTTTTCGGGCCGGCAAATCGGGCGGGCGGTCGCGAACGCATAGCGTTGATGGTGCCAAGTAAAGTGAGGTGGCGTGGCCATCCGGCGGACGCTAAACTAGGGCCTCAAGAAGGTTAGTCTGCCCAACGGTTGTAAGAAAACATTAATAAAATTGCAATGGCCGACAAGAAAATTAACTCTATCGCCGACTTCATAAAGCACATGCGAGCTGTCGCTCAACCAGAAGGAGGACCTAGATGGTTCCGGGGACATGCCGATGTCTCCTGGAAACTTCTTCCACACTACGATCGCCTGCGAGCTCCAATGGGCGAGATAGAGCTCTTAGGGCGGTTTCGTCAAAACGCGAACCTTCTGCTCAATAGTGCACCGACGCTTCCATACGACTTCGGTTGGATGTTCTTAATGCAACACTATGGCGTGCCGACGCGTTTGCTGGACTGGACCGAGGCTCCCCTGATAGCACTCTATTTTGCGGTAGACGATTTAACGCATCACGACAAAGACGGTGCTATATGGATACTTTCTCCAATGGATTTAAATAGGCACTCAACGAAAGACGACGTATATATTCCGTCGTTCGAGGACGAGTGGCTTGCAAATTACTCCGTCACCGAATATGCACGTGGTCGTGACAACGGAATATTACCTATCGCTGCGATCGCCACCCGTAATAACCCTAGAATCCAGGCGCAGCTTGGCGTCTTTACCATCAGCCATCTCAAAAAAATTCCCATCGAAGAAATCGAGGACCGCAAGCACTGTCTCAAGATGGTTATTCCAGCCCAAGCGAAAAAACAAATCAAAGATGAGCTTAAGCTGCTCGGACTTTCGAGATTTCAAGTGTTCCCAGAGCTTTCCAGCATTGGTGCGGGACTGAAGGAGATTCTGAATTGAACTACATTGAAACACACCCGTTGCAACACAGCACGATCCAAAGCATTTATAGTGACTGGGACCTGATCGTCAAGGACCCATCCTATCAAAGAAATGGCGACGTCTGGTCTAAAGAAAAGAAGCAGTTATTAATAGATTCGGTGATCAATCGATACGATATACCAAAAATATACTTTCACCGATTCGACCGGGATCAAGCAAGGAAGACGGGCAAGCAGTATGCGGTTATCGATGGCCGTCAGCGACTTGAGACAATAGTTAAATTCATGGAGGATGAATTTTCTCTGAGCGATGATTTTAGATATTTGGAGGATCCGAGCGTTATAGCCGCGGGAATGAACTATAGCGAGTTGGCGAAGAGATACCCTCGGATTAAAAGCCGATTCGATTCGTTTAGCTTGCCGATAATCACGGTCGAGACTGATGACCTTGAGTTGATCGATGATATGTTTTCTCGGCTGAACGAAGCTGTTCCTCTTAACGCCGCCGAGAAGCGGCGTGCCATTGGTGGCGACTTAGTGAAAGCCGTCGACGAAATCTCGAAGAACGCGTTTTTCGCAAAGAAAGTACGCTTCTCGGACGCTCGTTACCAATGGAAAGAGTCAGCGGTTCGTTTGCTTTTTCTGGCGCATCATCTGAGATCTGAAAAGGTCGTTGACACGAAGAAACCGTTCCTTGATGCATTTGCGTTGAAATACAAGGCCGGCGAGTCCAAATATGTGAAATCCTTGAAAGAAGAAGTCAAGTCACTGCTTGACGCGATATTTCCTGTGTTTGTGGACAAGGACAGTCTTCTTCAGTCTCAAGCTTCAGTTCCAGTTTATGTATTTGTTTTCCAGCGGATGCGGGCCCGAGGTTTAGAAGATAAATTCTCGCGAAGTAAGCTTGAAGAATTCAATCGTCTCCGAATGAAAAATCGCGTACAGGCCGAGGATGATATTTCTAGCGCGAATTTCGAGCTACTGGAATATGACAGGTTATCGCAACAGGGCACGAACGATGCAAACTCCCTCCGAGAACGGTGGCGCATACTCGAAGGGTGGCTGGCCGAAGCGTAGGCCCATCCAACGAGGAAATCGTCTGGAATGAGTGGGGAATCGCGCCGGCACGCTTTCAGCTGCGAGACGCGCTTGCTGACCGAGCCCGGCTGAACCAACGAGATGCACTCGTTGACGAAACCGTCTACGCGAGGCAGACGTCGAAGGCCTACTGGCGAGACATTGAAGCATCTACGCGTGGCAGTGGGATCAAGGCCTCGAGTGTGAAGCACGTGGTCGTCAGTCGCCGCCTTGACGACGACAGCTACGTGGCGAACTGCAGCCGCATGAAGGATCAACGGCGAACATCAGCATTGGCCAACGACACGAAGCCGGCTCTCGGCGAGCGAATGACCGCTTGCTGAAGGTAAGGGCCGTCTGAATGTCTGGCGGCGCAATCGGACGAAGATCTCCTCTTGGCCGGTAGCGGCCCTCTGTCGCCTGACCGTTTCCGACCCGTTTCTGCCTTTCGACATATACCCATGAGCGTCTCAAAGTCGTCCCACAGCAGACGGTCACGACTCGACGCCCGCGACCCACGACGGATCCCCGCTAGCGCATCGAGTCCGGATTTCATATCCACAGACCGATTGCTGACCAGCAAGCTATACGGAGATGCTCTTGCGCGTGTCGGGCGGCCGACCAAGTTTCGAAAGCTTTTAATGAAGTCCCACGATTGGCCGAAGCCCTGTTCAACCTGATAGCCGCAGCAAGTGGTGAAGGTTCTGCTTCAGTTGCTGTCCTACCTCATCTGCCTGCATGCCCCAGATTGCCGCCAGAGGGGCTCGCACGGACCATGCATCCCATGGCTGCAGTTGTACCCCCCCCACGGTCGTAAAGGGACCGTCCGTTTCAGGTAGCACTCGGTGTTGAGGCATTCGTGCCACCAGCGCCCGCCCCTTCGCCCCATGAAGCATCGAAGGGCCAACGCTAAACCAACAACCAATACGAACAGCAGTCTCGAGTTCTGCGAACCCGCCCGAGAACCAATGAAGCACCGGCACGCCGGCATGGTTCGTCGTCGCCAGCAGCTCCACGACTCGACGTTCAGCACCGCGCGAATGAATGCTCATCACCCGTCCTTGCCACTGACCGCACTCAGCGAGAGCCGCCCGAAAGATGGACTCCTGCACGGGAATTGATCCTCGAAATCTGGGTGAACCATCCATTCCAATCTCGCCAACAAAACGCGCGCGGGAGATTCCCTCGACGAGATCGTCCAGCTCTCCTTGTTTAGCAACAGCCACTTCCGGATGCAGACCGATCCCAACCTTGATGTTCTTCAGACCCTGAAACACACGTGACGTTGCCCGGTAGGCGCGCGGACTTGTGGTGACCACGAGGGTGAACTCATTTCTCCTGTTCACCTCCTGCGCAAGCTTGAGGCCATCGGGGTACAGGTCAAGGTGAGAATGGAAGTCAATCACAGGATTTGTTCCTGCCGCAACAGCACGCCCAGTTCCGCCAGGCCACGCTCCACGACGCCTTCAAACTCTCTTCGACGGCTCGGTTCCGCGAAGGATAGCTGGCCAGCAGTGAAGGAGCGGACGCCATTCAGCTCCACCTTCAGAACGGCACCCGCAACAGCACCGATGTCATTGGGATCGTCTTCCAGTTGTGCTATTCGAAGTGAGGGATACTTGTAAGTCGTGTTGTCTGGGAGGTTTGCCCGAATAAATGATGCACGGCGAACCAAACATGGAACACAGCGGCCGCAATGTTTGTAGCCGCTTCGAACGAAACGGCCGCAGCTCGTGGCGTCCGAGGCAACCTCAGCTAGCAGAGCAGATGCGCGGCATCCGGCCATCATCTCACCCTTGGTCATCGCCGCATACGGAAGACGCAGCACGGCTGGAATTCCAAGCTCGTCCCACAGCGCTTGTAATCGCTCCATGAACATCGGATGTGTGGTCTTGGTACTGAGGCTTCCAACCCGACCGGGGTTGAGTGGTACGTTTAAGCTGATAAGACCGTTTTCCGGAACGAAGACTTCGATGGGTCTCTGCAATTCAGCGATCGTAGTCGCAAGATGGTCTGCAGCAACCGCCGCGAACGCGAAGAAGCCAATGGACCGCCCACGCGTTGAACCTTCAATCTCTTCCACCTTCGTACGGATGTTCTGATTCCATTGCAGATGCCGGTCGTTCCCGCCCAGTCCGCTCGCAAAGCGGCTCTGCGTCTCCTTATCGCCCTTGGCGATCTGGGAGACAAGCAACGGGCGCCGACCTTCTTCGGTCAAATCAAGCGCTCCCACAAGGCTGTCCAGGCCACCGGATAGCAAGCAAACGCAGTCGGCGTTGAAGATGGCGGGCACCGTCGGGCGCGGAGGGGGATAGCCGCCGTCGGTAAAGGTGAGCCTCCAGAAGTCGCCGGTCAGAAAACGCAAGGCCTCTTCAATCTTCGCGGTCATTGCCTGGTACGGCTCGGGTTCGTAGAGCACCACTTCAAGCTCTATCTGTCGCGTCCAGCCGTCCGGACTTAGCGCGCGCTTGAGGACGTTGTCAGCTGCGTTCACAGCCAGCGCCAGTGTCAAGAAATCCCAGCTCCGGGCGCCCGGAGCAACACCAGAGGCGACGATGTCCTTGATGAGCGCGGTTCCAACCGTGCTCACGTCCGCTAGGCCATCGTGCTCATACATCGAAACGTAGTCGACTCCGAACTCCCGTTCGGCAGGAATGCAATCCTTGGGGCCACAAAACACGCGCGTCATAAGTCTGCCTCGAAGAGTTCGAAGGTCATCTTCAGGGTCTCCTGGAAGATGGCGTCCAGGTCCGCTCGCGTCGGGTTTGGCCTACTGCCACGAAGCAGATCAAGGTGTTCGCCAATCTCTAACGTGATAAAGAGGCGCATTTCGCGCTCGCGCTGGACAGCGGTAGTCGGGTCGACCTTCGCGCTCTCCAGGAGTGGGCCGAGGTCAAAGCAGACCCGATGAGTTACCTCCGATGCGAGGTAATGCTTCATAAGCTCCCAGATGTCGGTCATCTGCAGATGCATCAGGTCTATGTCTGGATTTTCCACGACAAGCTTGGTTAGCGCCGACGCCATTGAATCGCGAAGCGCCTCTTCATCGGCACTGCCGCCCGGTGGAGAAAGCTCCCGGACAATGGCGTCCACGATGTCATCCGCGGTCGGATTGCCGCTTTGCAGGTCCTGCACCCACTGTCGTGCCTCAACGGAGCGGCCTTGGCTGACTGCGTTGAGAAAGGAGAATAGCTCTGCACCGGCTCGCGTCGAGGCGCGCATTCGGGTCGACGCTGCGCCGGCCCCTCCGCTGCCCTTACGTGAGTAGTGTCCGATAGCCTTACGAAGGCTGTCGGTGTCACCGCTCTTGATGAATTTCTTCAGCTCGCGCCTCGCCTCAGCGAAGCGAGCAGGCGGAGCCGTTCCGAGCGCGCCCTCTGGAGGAACTGGTTCGTCATCCGCAGGCGGGACCGTATCGCCCCCAAGCCCCTCAAGCACGTCGTCAAGCCAGGGAGGGTCAAGACTTACATTCGGGCCGGGTCCACTGCTCGAAGTCGAAGTTCCCATTACTTCCCCCCCTTCTGCGGCTTAAGGTATTTTTTGACCTGCTCCGTCGACTCCGGGTCGTCGCGCCAGTCTGCAAGCAGCATCGCTGCCCAGGGTTTGTTTTTCAGTTTGGGGAGGATTGCGACGGGCCTCTGAGCCGGCGGGATTTCCTCCAGCGCCTGAACAAACTGCTCTCCAAGCTCAGGATGAGCGTCGGTACAGTTCAGGCAGCGCAGAAGATCGACGGTGTCCCACTGGCTATCTCGAGCCTTTCGAATGACGCGGATGAGGATGCGCGATACGTCCGCCTGGCTCAGCGCCGTAAGTTGACTTACCAGAACATTGGAGACTTCCTTTGCCTCCATCGTCGCTTCCAGAAGCCGCTTGGCCTCCTCAGACAGCTCGTCGTAGGCCGCCAGCCCAAGCGAGCGGTCTCGACTCAGATGCAGAAGGGCTCGCAAGTCCTCGCCTGCCAAGCGAGGACTCAACCGCACCCACTGCTGGTAAAAGGACGTTGACCACGAGGGGTGCGGCGCAACGTACTCTTCGTCCGCCTGCGCGGCAGCTTCCAGTGTCCCCAAGAACTCGGCGTCGCCATCAAGGCCAGAGGCGACTGCTTTGACGAAAAATTCAAACGCCGCTGGTGATGCAACGCGCTCGAGTAGCTGCACCTTCACCAATTGCTCGATGGCGATAGGCATATTCATCGCCTTCGCGATGGTCAGCCGAATCATGAGGTTATTCAGGAAACGTTTGATGAGTCGCGGATTGCCGGCGATATCACTCGCACTGACTAAAAGCGGTGCAAGCTGGTCTGCCATATCCAGTGCGCTCGCGATGCTCTTGGTCTCGCTGCCGTACGCCTTTGCCAGGTCGTCGCGCGTGATGCCCTTTCCCCACGCAGTCTTCAGAAGTTGAAGAAGCGCGCGCTGCCCTTCCGTCTGGACCTCGGGAGTCAGTTCCCCTTGCCTCACGGCCAGTTCGGCCATTAGCAACGCGAGGTACACCTTCACCTCGTTCACACCGAGTCGAGGCACTTTAAGCGGAATCTGGATCAGCTTGTCGAAGTAGCTCGTCACCAATCCGTTCTCAATATCGACTCCTGCAAAGTGCGCGCGGACCGCGCCGCGAATCATGCTTTCATCCGCTGCGATTACGAAGGCCGTATTCTTCACGTGCAGCAGGAGCCGCATGGCCTCAAGGGTTGCGATGGCAGTGTGAGGTAGGCAGCGGTCCAGGTCGTCGACGAACACGACGAGGGTGACACCCATGTCGGCGAGCAGCTTTGCGAAGGCCTCCCTGAGCGCGTGAATCTCCTTCGGCAAGGAATCCTCTTGACGTTCAGCAATCAGCTCCTTCAGCTCAGGTTTGAGATCAGCGTAGGCATCCTTTAGTGCTTTCAGCTGTTCATCCCTCTTCGCCTCGTCGGAGAGGCCCTTCACGAAACCAGTCGCCGCGCCGATGAAAGCGCCAAGAGGGCCGCCGGCAACCGAGCCAGCGCCAGCGTGCGCGAAAATCGGTGCGGTGATGCGCGCCACCTTCAGCAACCGAACCCGCTTTACGAAATCCAGCGCTTTGTCGACAAACGTCTTGCGCTCTTTTGCCTCTTCGAGCAGCCGGTCAGAGACCGCCTGCAGAAGTGCCTGGCGCGCATCCTCATACCCTTGATAGAGCCACGCGTTGAACTCCATAACGACATAAGCGCTTGAACCAGAGGCTTCCTTCGCCCCTCCGGTTTCGAGGTCAGTCTTGATCAACTTTACGAGTGTCGACTTGCCAGCACCCCAGCCGCCCGACACGCCAATGGTCAGCGGTGCATCGCCTGCCTGTCGAATCAAATCCGCTGCCGCGCGAGCAACCACTCCGAAGTTGAGCAAGTCAACTTCGGCCTCAATGTCGTGCCACATGTCGTCTTTCCCCTAAGGTGCTTTTATTGCTTTCCACGGATATTGCCACATTACAGGCAGACGGCCAGGCCTCATCTACCAGCGTGGCTAGACCAAGCGGAATCTCCCCCTATACTCTTGCTCGCTGTCAAGTAACACATGCCTAAAGACAGCAGGTCGGCAGTTCGTCATGGCGAGTACCGGGAGCTTAAAGATTTCTGATTTCGGCGAGGTCGTCGTCTGTCTTGCGCAAAATGAGCTTGAAACACGCGTCGCACACACGCCGATCGGTCGAATAGGCCTGACCAAGCTTTGGAATTTCGATACACGTCGTTCCCGCGACGAGGTCATCATGGCACCGATAGCATTCGCTCAGGCGCTTGACGAGGATCCGTTTAGGGCGGCCGTTGGCTCCTCCAATTAGGGAAGGTGTAGGCCCTTTAGGAGTGGTTTTTGTCATATTCCGCCTTTGCTTTGCGAACACGCCTTACAAGCACCTGCAGCAGATCGTCCAGATTATCGAGGACCGACCGGAATTCTTCCGTTGTGGCCTGTTGTCTCTCTTTGCCTAAGCGCTGCTCCATTTCCTTGTTCACCATCATCAGCGCGCAGATGTAGTTGTTCCGCCCGGTGAGCTTCAGGGATTTGTACTTGTAGACCATTTCGTTGCCGGTCTGCTTGAGCTCAAGGTGGTTCAGCAATACATTCGCGAGGCGCTTGGCCTGCTCCTGCATCCGTTTCCTCGCCTCTTCCCATTCCCGCTGCGGCTGGACCATGAAGGGCTCGGTGGGAGAATTCTTGCGTAAGGGTGACTGCTGCGCTAGCCGAACCATTTCCTCAGCTTTGCTGTCGTCGAGGCCGAGAAGCTTCAAACGTTCACGGAGGTCGGCCACGATCTGCGTGTCCTCGACTGATGTGAAGTCTTCCTCCCACAAAGAATCGACAATTTCTCCATGGACCACGACCTGATCGCCGGCACGGAGGCGTGCGGTACCGTCGAGCACCCCTTGAGGCACTTCTGGTTCGTCACCCCCAATGACCTTGTCCCAAAAGGCTTGGTCATCGTTCTCGAACTGCTTGAATTCCTTCAGGCGTTCGTCCAGATTCATCCCCAGATGGGTGACTATATGGCCGACATTGTCGGGATGACTCGGATCGTTCTGCACAACGACCCTCATGATGCGTCCGACAAATTGGATGTATGGAGCCAACGACCGGAACGGGCGGAAAATCGCTGCGACGCTCAACTTGGGATGATCGAATCCCTCGCCCAACATCTGCACCTGGATGATGCAATCGAGAGACCCGTTACGTAGGGCCGCAAGAATGGCAGCCTGCTCATCCTCCGTCTGCTTGCTATGGATAACGTCAGCGTTGAAGCCGCGCTCTTGATATAGCGAACGGATTTCTCGCGCGTGGTTGATGGAGCATGCGACTGCGATGAGTTGGTGTTGCGTCCCGCCTTGCCGAAGCTCCTCAAGCTTCTGCAGGCTACTATCGACGATGTGTTTGTTGCAAAGTCTAGCGAGTGCCACGCCGCGGCTGAACCATTCCTCTTCTTTGAGCTTCAGCACTTCTTCCAAGGTGTATGTTCGCCCCCCCACATCCGAAAAGCCGAGCTCAATGGTCGAGGGAGCGACGTAGCTTGCCTTTAGGCGTTTGATATAGCCTTTTAGAGTGGCGTTTCGGAACGGATACCGAAATACCAATTCGCCATCGAGTTCTTGGCGATCGCTTCTAAATGGGGTCGCCGTAAGCAGGATGACCTTCGCGTTTGGAAAGCGCTCAATGACTTTCTGCCAACTAGCCGCCGCGCTGTGGTGCGCCTCATCCACGATGATCATGTCGAAAAAGTCATCGGGAAATTGAGTCAACCACTTATCGACGTTGGTTGCGAGTTGATGGACGTTCGTGATGACGATGTGAGACTTTGTCGCGACCGAAATGTTGCCGCTATCAAGCGTGCAGGCCAACGGCCCAGACAACATCTGGTCGGCGCTCAGCACGCCCGCTTTCCGCCAAAAGCATTTCTGGCGGTTGGTGATGTCCATCGCTTCGTAAAGGCCGTCCTTGATGGTGAGATTTGGCGCGATAACAATGACCCGGCCTGCGGAGAGTCCAAACGGCAGCAGAGACGCTAGGCCAGTCTTGCCGCATCCGACCGGAATTTGGAGGATTGCCTTATTCTTTCCAGCCCGGAAGAATTCATAAGTGCGCAAATAGCCGTCCCGTTGCGGGTCGCGAAGATGGTCATTTCCGTCGATTGTGAAATCAGCGTCAAGGAAGAACGACTGCAGGCAGGGTGTCAGAAATTCCGTGTTCAAGGCGGGTTGGGAATCACACGGACGGTCGCACGAAACGATCGGCGTAGAGGATAGCGAATTGGTTCATGGCCGCTTTCCAGTCTTTGGCTGCACGCCCCCAATCAGCGGTGATATTGCGCAGTGCCAGCCAAATGAGTTTCGTCGCTGCATCATCCGTCGGGAAGTGACCTCGCGTCTTGATGATCTTGCGCAGTTGCGAGTTGATATTCTCGATGGCGTTCGTAGTGTATATAACCTTGCGGATGTCCGGTGGAAACGCAAAGAACGGAATCACGCGATCCCAGGCATTGCGCCACGACGTGCTCACAGTTGGGAATTTCTGGCCCCAAGGCCCGTGGGCAAACGCATCCAATTCGGCCTGGGCCGCCTCGGCGCTGGGCGCGGTGTAGATCGGTTTGAGCGCGGCAGCCAGACCCTTGCGATCCTTCCAGCTCGCGTAGTCGAGGCTGTTGCGGATCAGATGGACGATGCAGGTTTGCAGCGTCGTTGCCGGAAACACGGCGGCCAGGGCTTCAGGCATGCCTTTGAGGCCGTCGGTCACGGCGATCAGGATGTCATTGATCCCACGCGTTTTCAGGTCGTTGAACACTTTCATCCAGAACTTGGCACCTTCGGTGTTCTCGATCCACAGGCCCAGGATGTCGCGTGAGCCGTCAGGCAACACGCCCAGTGCCAGATAGACAGCCTTGTTACGCACCACGGCGTCTTCGCGAATCTTGACCCGCAGCGCGTCGAAGAACACGACCGGATACATCGGCTCCAGCGCCCGGGCCTGCCAGGCAGTGACCTCGGCCATCACCTCGTCGGTCACGGAACTGATGAAGTCGGGTGAGACCTCGGTGCCGTACTGCTCCAGCAGGAAGCCCTGAATCTCGCGCACAGTCATGCCTCGGGCATACATGGCGACAATCTTGTCGTCGAAGCCCGTGAAGCGGCGTTCGTGCTTGGGAATCAGCTGCGGCTCGAAGCTGCCGTCACGGTCGCGGGGCACCTCGATGCGCATCGGGCCGTCCTCAGTCAGCACCGTCTTGGCACCTCGGCCGTTGCGCTGATTGGTGACGTTGGCCGGTTTGGCCCCGCCGGCCGGGTAGCCGAGATGGTGGTTCATCTCGCCGCCCAGCGCGCGTTCGATGAGCGCCTTCTTGAGCGCCATGGTCGCGGCATTGATGGCTTCGGCCGTCATCGGACCATTGCCGAACTGCTCAAGCAGCTCGGCGGGAATTGCCGGCAGCTCTGCCAGCGGGGCTTTCGGTTTGTGAGGCATACATTCTCCTTGGGAGCATCATATGCCTTGAACACGAAATTACTGACAGGCCCTTTTCGTGGGGACGATTTCTTTGACGTACCGTTCCAGCGCCGACGCAACGGTGGTGCGTTCGGATGGCGCGCGTTGAATAAACACACCTCGGACCATTTCGTCTTCGGTCCGGCGGGCCCAATCCTCTGCGTCGCGTTTTGTTCGGAATGTCTTGGCTGCGGTGGGCCAACCCACTCGACGAATCGTCGCTTTCCAGGTTCCTGAGGGTGTTTTTGTGAGTGCTGCCATGGTGCTCCTTCCTTGAGGTCTGCACCGCGTATTGCACCGAATTTGCACCGTGAGGAGCTGGTAAAAGAAAAGGGCTCGCGGCGAAGCCGCAGAGCCCTTAGTGAAAAAGCCCCGTAAATCAGAGATTTACAGGGCTTTCGCATTTGGTGGCGAATCAGGGACTCGAACCCCGGACCTGCGGATTATGATTCCGTCGCTCTAACCGACTGAGCTAATTCGCCGTAGAAGAAAGATTATAGGTAGGCCCCCATAGGCTGTCAACATCTTTTTTGCGAAACGATAAAGATCGTTCGGTAGCCTTTTGCACGGCTCGCTCGTCCGTCGCGGCAGGGGTTGCCCGGACGCACCCCGAAAGCCCGCGCAATCCCCATGGCACAAATGAAAACGCCGGGACCCGAAGGCCCCGGCGCTCACCGATCGGTCGATCGGTCGATCGAGGACACCCGTCAGTCGTTGGCGTAGATATCGACGTCCTTGGTTTCCTTGATGAACAGCGTGCCGATCACGAAGGTCACGAGCGCGATCACGATCGGGTACCAGAGGCCGGAGTAGATGTCCCCCTTGGCGGCCACGATGGCGAAGGCGGTTGCCGGCAGGAAGCCGCCGAACCAGCCATTGCCGATGTGATACGGCAGCGACATCGACGTGTAGCGAATGCGCGTCGGGAACAGCTCCACCAGCATTGCCGCAATCGGACCGTACACCATCGTCACGAAGATCACCAGAATCGCCAGCAGGACCACGATCATCGGCTTGTTCATCTGGGCCGGGTCAGCCTTCGGCGGATAACCGTCGGCCTTGAGCGTGGCCGCCATGTTCGCCTCGAAAGCCTTGACCTGATCCTTGGCGTCCGCAGCCTTGCCATCCACCGACGCGATGACCTTGTCGCCGATCTTCACCGTCGCCATGGTGCCCGCCGGGGCGGTCTCGTTGTGATAGTTCAGGCCCGCGCGCGAAAGGAAGCTCTTCGCAATGTCGCACGAACTGGTGAACTTCGACGTACCCACCGGGTTGAACTGGAACGAGCACTCGTTCGGATCCGCGATCACCGTGATCGGCGAGCGCGCCGTCGCCGCTTCGAGGGCCGGGTTCGCATAGTGCGTCAGTGCCTTGAAGATCGGGAAGTACAGCAGTGCCGCGAGCAGGCAGCCGGCCATGATGATCGGCTTGCGACCGATCTTGTCCGACAGCGCCCCGAAGAACACGAAGAACGGGCTGCCGATCAACAGGCCCAGCGCCACCATGATGTTCGCGGTGTTGCCGTCGACCTTGAGCACCTGCGTCATGAAGAACAGCGCGTAGAACTGGCCCGTGTACCAGACCACGGCCTGACCGGCGGTCAGACCCACCAGCGCCAGAATCACGATCTTCAGGTTCTTCCACTCGCCGAACGACTCCTTGAGCGGCGCCTTCGATGCCTTGCCCTCGGCCTTCATGCGCTGGAATGCCGGCGACTCGCTCAATTGCAGACGAATCCACAGCGAGATCAACAAGAGCACGATCGACAGCACGAACGGCACGCGCCAGCCCCAGTCGGCAAACGCTTCCTCGCCCATGATCATGCGGGTGCCCAGAATCACGAGCAGCGACAGGAAGAGACCCAGCGTGGCCGTCGTCTGAATCCACGACGTGTAGAAGCCGCGACGGCCGTGCGGTGCGTGCTCCGCAACGTACGTGGCAGCACCACCATACTCGCCGCCGAGCGCAAGACCCTGCAGCAGGCGCATGGCGATGAAGATCACCGGAGCGGCGATGCCCCACGAGGCATAGCCCGGCAGCAGACCGACCACCAGCGTCGACAGACCCATCAGCGTGATGGTCACGAGGAACGTGTACTTACGCCCCACCAGATCGCCGATCCGGCCGAACACGATCGCGCCGAACGGACGCACCGCGAAACCTGCCGCAAACGACAGCAGCGTGAAAATGAACGCCGCCGTGGGGTTGATGCCGGAGAAGAATTGCTTGCTGATGAAGGCGGCCAACGAACCGGCCAGGTAAAAGTCGTACCACTCGAACACCGTGCCCAGCGACGACGCAAAGATGACCTTTCTTTCTTCTGCGGTCATCGGCGCGTGGGAGGTGGCTGTCGTTGCAGTAGCCATGCGGTTGTCTCCTGTAATGTAAGCACGCCCCTGGGACGCACCCGGGCCGTTGCAACTGATTATTGGAGCGCAACCTTACCGCCGTCTGACGCCAAACTGACTCGAAGCTTACGCCGCTAGGGAATTACCCTCGGCTTTCGCATGAAATTGAACGTATTTCGCGTGTTTTCGTCACGCATGAGGGTTTTCGATAGGCCCATCGGCGAGCGGTAACGTGACCCGGATGAGCGTGCCGGTCGCTTCGGGATGCTGCGCATCGACATGGTCGAGTACGCTCACGTCGCCGCGATGGATCTGCACGATCTCGCGCACGATCGCCAACCCCAGACCGCTGCCGTCACTGTCGCTGCCAAGAATTCGATAGAAGCGTTCGAACACGCGCGGGCGTTCCGTCGAAGGAATGCCGGGCCCCGTATCTTCGACCTCGAGATGAACGAAGCCGTCGGACGCTTCATGCCGCAGACGCACCGTCACCTTGCCGCCAACGGGCGTATAGCGGATCGCGTTGTCGATCAGGTTGTTGAGCATCTCGCGCAGCATCACGGGCTGGCCCGACAGATGCACCGGGAACGGCGGCTCCTCGAAACCCAGATCGATGCGCTTGGCAAAGGCGGCCTGAAACCAGTCCTGCATCGCGCTGCGGGCCAGCAGGCTGAGGTTGACCGGCGTGAACGCGGCGGCGTCGTTCGCGCTGTTCTCCGCCCGCGCGAGCGCGAGCAACTGGTTGACGAGCCGCGCGGCCTGCTCGGAGCTCACCGCGATTTGCGAGAGAGAGCGACGCAGCTCATCCGGCGAGGTCTGGCGCAATGCCAGTTCGGCCTGCATGCGCAGCCCGGCGAGCGGTGTCTTGAGTTGATGCGCGGCGTCGGCAATGAAACGTTGCTGCAGCTTCATGTTCTGTTCGAGACGTTCGAGCAGATCGTTGAGCGAATTGACGAGGGGCGCGATCTCCGGGGGCGCCTGGCGTGCCTCGAGCGGCGACAGGTCGTCGGGGCGCCGGGCGCGAATGTGTTCCTGCAACGCATGCAACGGCGCGAGGCCGCGCGACAGGCCGAACCAGACGAGCACGATCGCCAGCGGCAGGATCACGAACTGCGGCAGGATCACGCCCTTGATGATTTCGTTGGCCAACTGACTCCGCTTGTCGAGCGTCTCCGCCACCTGTACGAGCGCCATGCTGCCGGGCGGCGCCATGCGCGGCAGGTCGACATAGGTAAAGGCCACGCGAATGTCGTTGCCTCCCACGGTTTCGTCGCGGAACTGGACCACGCCGGGTTGCGGACGGTCGTCTTCGTGCGGCAGCGGCAGCTCGGCGGTTCCGGCGACGAGTTCTCCCTTGGCACCGAGCACCTGGAAGTAGACGTTGTCCGTGGTGTCGGCGCGCAGCAGATCGCGCGCGGGCATGGGTAGCGTCAGCGTGACCTGGCCGCGATCGGTGTGCACCTGCTGGGCGAGGACGTAGGTGTTGGTCTCGAGCGCCCGATCGAACGGGCCGTTGGCAATCGATTTCGCAACGAGATACGTCACGGCGATGCTCATCGGCCAGAGCAGCAGCAGCGGCGCGAGCATCCAGTCGAGAATTTCGCCGAACAGCGAGCGCGGCGGCGGCTCGGCTTCGCGCTCGAGCGGTGCGCCGAATCCCGGGCGCACGAAGGGATCGGCGTAGGGGTCGAAGGGATCGGCGGCCTCGGGCGCAGACACGTCGTGGTCGGGCGTTGCCTTGTCGCGGCGGGCGGATGCGCGCGGCGCGCCGTGGGACGTCGCGTCCGGGGTCGCTTGCGCGGTGCGATTGGAATGGCGGAAGCTCAGGCGCATCGGACAGGAGAACGAAAGGAGGCGAGACCGAAACCGGGGCCGAAACCGGAAAGGGGAGTCACACCGGGATCGCGGAGATTCGTCGCGGGCCCCGCCGCGCCGGGGACGCGGCAACGCCATACACGTCCTTTCCGTCGAGACCGCACCACGGTCGTCAGGCGGCGGTGGCGGGCGCGGTGGCCGGCTTCTCCAGACAATACCCCAGCCCGCGGATCGTGGCGATACGCACGCCGCTCGGCTCGATTTTCTTGCGCAGCCGGTGCATGTACACCTCGATGGCGTTGTTGCTCACCTCCTCACCCCAGCCGCAAAGGTGATCGACGAGTTGCTCCTTGGAGACGAGTCGGCCTGTACGCAGCAGCAATACCTCGAGCAATTCGAGCTCGCGCGCGGACAGGTCGAGCATCTGCTCATTGATATAGGCGGTGCGCCCGACCTGATCGAAACTGAGCGGCCCGTGACGGATGACGGTCGAGCCGCCGCCGGCACCGCGTCGCGTGAGCGCGCGCACGCGAGCTTCGAGCTCGGCCAGCGCGAACGGCTTCGCCATGTAGTCGTCGGCGCCGAGATCGAGACCTTTGACGCGCGCATCGACACTGTCGGATGCCGTCAGGATCAGCACGGGCAAATGGGAATTGCGGGCACGCAAGCGACGCAGCACTTCGTGACCGGGCAGGCGGGGCAGGCCGAGATCGAGAATCAGCAGATCGAACGTCTGGGCGGAGAGTGCGGAGTCGGCCTCGAGCCCGGTCTTGACGTGATCGACGGCGTAGCCCCCCTGGCGCAGTGAGCGGGTCAGGGCGTCGGCCAGAATGCTGTCATCCTCTGCGATGAGAATTCGCATGGGCGTGATAGGCTGGTTTAGGCACCGGCGCCTGACGGCGGCGGTGTGTCTCCTGTGATGTTGCGGCGCGTGGTTCGCGGCTTTTTTTGTCGTTTCGGCGTTTTCGGACAACAGGGGCTTGCAAATAGCACTGGTTTTTTATACAGTACCGGCAATCACGCGTCACTCGAGCCGTCTCGCTCATCATATCAAAGGACGATTCATGGAAGAAAGCAAGAAAGGGTCTGCCAATCTGTCGGCCGAGAAAGGCAAGGCGCTTGCCGCCGCCCTCGCGCAGATCGAGAAGCAATTCGGCAAGGGCTCGATCATGCGTCTGGGCGACGGCGAGGTCGAAGCGGACATCCAGGTCGTCTCGACCGGCTCGCTGGGGCTGGACATCGCGCTCGGCGTCGGCGGCCTGCCGCGCGGCCGCGTGATCGAAATCTACGGCCCGGAATCGTCGGGGAAAACCACGCTCACGCTGCAGGTCGTTGCCGAAATGCAGAAGATCGGCGGCACGTGCGCGTTCATCGACGCGGAGCACGCGCTCGACGTCGGCTACGCCAGCAAGCTGGGCGTCTCGGTGCCGGATCTGCTGATCTCGCAGCCGGACACGGGCGAGCAGGCACTGGAGATCGCCGACGCCCTGGTGCGTTCGGGCTCCATCGACCTCATCATCATCGACTCGGTGGCGGCACTGGTGCCCAAGGCCGAAATCGAAGGTGAAATGGGCGATTCGTTGCCGGGTCTGCAGGCGCGTCTGATGTCGCAGGCGCTGCGCAAGCTGACCGGCACGATCAAGCGCACGAACTGCACGGTGATCTTCATCAACCAGATTCGCATGAAGATCGGTGTGATGTTCGGCAACCCGGAAACGACCACGGGCGGTAACGCGCTGAAGTTCTACTCGTCGGTGCGTCTGGATATCCGCCGTATCGGTTCGATCAAGAAGGGTGACGAGGTGGTCGGCAACGAAACCCGCGTCAAGGTCGTGAAGAACAAGGTCTCGCCGCCGTTCCGCGAGGCAATTTTCGACATCCTCTACGGCCAGGGCATTTCGCGCGAAGGCGAGATCATCGATCTGGGCGTGAATGCAAAGATCGTCGAAAAGGCCGGTGCCTGGTACAGCTACAACGGCGAGAAGATCGGTCAGGGCAAGGACAACGCGCGCGAGTTCCTGCGCGAGAATCCGGATATCGCCCATGAGATCGAGAACAAGGTCCGCGCATCGCTTGGCGTGACCGCGATCAACGAGACCGGCGAGATCGAAGCAGACGAGGCCTAATCCTCCTCAGTCGAAACGGCAACGCGACGCCACATGGCTTCGCGTTGCCGTTTTTGTTTTCTGACTGCGTTCGCGCGATTTGCGCCACGATGAGCTCATGATTCAGCGACGTCCTCCCCGAGATCCGAACGCTGCGCCGCCGCCGCCCGGCGACGAAGCCGTTGCGGCAAAGCCGTCGCGCAAACCCGTGCTGAGCCTCAAGGGGCGCGCGCTGTCTTACCTCGCGCGTCGCGAATACAGCCGTGCGGAGTTGCGTCGCAAGCTGGCGCCTTATGCCGATGCGGAAGATCCCGAAGCACTCGATCGCCTGCTCGACAGCCTCGAGCACGAGCGCTGGCTATCCAATGAGCGGTTCGCGGAAAGCGTGGTGAACCGACGCGCGTCGCGCCTGGGGACGACGCGTATCGTGGGCGAGCTCAAGCAACATCAGGTCGATCCCGAGACGGTCGCCACGCTCACCGAGCAGCTCCGCGCCACGGAACTCGCCCGCGCCCGCGCCGTATGGCAAAAAAAGTTCGGTGAAGTCGCCACCACCCCGGAAGCGCGGGCCAAGCAGATGCGGTTTCTGGCTGCACGGGGCTTTTCAAGTACCGTTATCAGCAAAATCGTGCGTGGCGCCGACGAGTTTTCGGACGACGCCTGACGCGCATACCTTCGCTTTCGTCATGAATCGATGGCGATTCATCGGCATTTATCGGCAACAGGCGCGTGCGGTGCATTGCTTCACAACCCGCATGAACGCTGACATGACGACGACATGAAACTCGCGTGACGCGTCGTGCCTCGCTTATCGCGATATGGCGTTGCACCATGCGTGCGTCTCCCCATCAATTTTGATAAACCGACCGACGGGTCGGCGAATTCCCCCTTATGCAGCGGGCGTCTGCTGCACTGCGGCAGGACACGCCGCTGCCTATGCTAGAATCAAGATCTTTCCGCGTTCATGCATTGCACACTCTCGCATGCCGCTCTCTGAGCCCGCCCCTCGTACCCTGCGTCACCGCCGCACGATCGCTGTCGAAGCGTATTCGCGCGACGACGGCCTATGGGACATTGAAGCCTGCCTGACCGACCACAAGGATCGGGACTTTGCATTGGCGACGGGGCTTCGCAAGGAGGGCACGCCGATTCACGAGCTCTGGCTGCGTGTCACGATCGACGAGAATTTCGAGGTGCGTGACGCCGAAGCCGTCTCCGATTGGGTGCCATATCCCGGCATTTGCGACCGGATCGGCCCGGATTACCGTCAGTTGATTGGCCTGAACCTGCGACGCGGCTTTCGCCATGCGGTTCGCGAGCGCCTTGGCGGCGCGGCGGGTTGTACGCATCTGACCGAACTTTGCAGTGTCCTGCCCACGGCAGCGATTCAGGCCTTTGCCGGCGTGGTGATTCACACGCCCGACACGGCGCTCAAGGCCGCCAATGACGCGCAGGCGTCGGCCCCTCCTTTCCAACTCGGACATTGTCACGCCCTTCGGTTTGATGGCGAGGCAGTGCGCCGGTTTTACCCGCGCTGGTTCAACGGCCGCGCAAACGATCGAGCGAACGAGCCCACGACGCCCGTCACAACAGAAGCGGTGCGCGATGGTGCCTCGACTCGCAAGCTCGAACCCAAACTTCCAACTCAGCAAGAAGGGAATCACGCATGAAGATTCATGAGTATCAAGGCAAGGAAATCCTCCGGAAATTCGGAGTCGCGGTGCCCCGCGGCATTCCGGCGTTTTCCGTGGACGAGGCCGTTAAGGCAGCCGAAGAACTCGGCGGTCCGGTTTGGGTGGTCAAGGCCCAGATTCACGCAGGCGGTCGCGGCAAGGGCGGCGGCGTGAAGGTTGCCAAGTCGATCGAGCAAGTGCGCGAATACGCCGGCCAGATCCTCGGCATGCAACTGGTCACGCATCAGACCGGTCCGGAAGGCCAGAAGGTCAATCGCCTGCTGATCGAAGAAGGCGCCGATATCAAGAACGAACTGTACGTCAGTCTGGTGGTCGACCGCGTCACGCAGAAGATCGTGCTGATGGGTTCGAGCGAAGGCGGCATGGACATCGAAGAAGTCGCCGAAAAGCACCCGGAACTGATCCACAAGGTCATCGTCGAGCCGTCGGTCGGCCTGACCGATGCCCAGGCCGACGACCTGGCCAAGAAGATCGGCATCCCCGACGCTTCGATCCCGCAAGCCCGCACGATCCTGCAGGGTCTGTACAAGGCCTTCTGGGAAACGGACGCCTCGCTGGCCGAAATCAACCCGCTGAACGTGAGCAGCAACGGCACGGTCACCGCGCTGGACGCCAAGTTCAACTTCGACTCGAACGCCCTGTACCGTCACCCGGAAATCGTGGCCTACCGCGATCTGGATGAAGAAGATCCGGCCGAAGTCGAAGCCTCGAAGTTCGACCTGGCCTACATCTCGCTCGACGGCAACATCGGCTGCCTGGTGAACGGCGCCGGCCTGGCCATGGCCACGATGGACACCATCAAGCTGTTCGGCGGCGAGCCGGCGAACTTCCTGGACGTGGGCGGTGGCGCCACGACGGAGAAGGTCACCGAAGCGTTCAAGATCATGCTGAAGAACCCGAACCTGACCGCCATTCTGGTCAACATCTTCGGCGGCATCATGCGTTGCGATGTGATCGCGGAAGGCGTGATCGCAGCCTCGAAGGCCGTCTCCCTGAAGGTGCCGCTGGTCGTGCGCATGAAGGGCACGAACGAGGACCTGGGCAAGAAGATGCTCGCCGAATCCGGCCTGCCGATCATTTCTGCGGACAGCATGGAAGAAGCTGCCCAGAAGGTTGTCGCGGCCGCCGCAGGCAAGTAACCAGAACAGTCGAAGCCTGACGCGGTGCGCCGCCCCGAGGGGTGAGCGTACGCCGGGCAACCAGACGAAGGAAATCAAGCAATGTCGATTCTGATCAACAAAGACACTAAGGTCATCACCCAGGGTATCACTGGCAAAACCGGCCAGTTCCATACCCGCATGTGCCGCGAATACGCGAACGGCAAGAACGCGTTCGTCGCCGGCGTGAACCCGAAGAAGGCCGGCGAAGACTTCGAAGGCATTCCCATTTTCGGTTCGGTCAAGGACGCCAAGGCGCAAACCGGCGCCACCGTGTCGGTGATTTACGTGCCGCCCGCGGGTGCCGCCGCCGCCATCTGGGAAGCCGTCGAGGCCGATCTGGACCTGGCGATCTGCATCACGGAAGGGATTCCCGTTCGCGACATGATCGAAGTGAAGGACCGCATGCGTCGCGAAGGTCGCAAGACCCTGCTCCTCGGCCCGAACTGCCCGGGCGTGATCACGCCGGACGAGCTGAAGATCGGCATCATGCCGGGTCACATCCACAAGAAGGGTCGCATCGGCGTGGTCTCGCGCTCGGGCACGCTGACGTACGAAGCCGTCGGTCAGTTGACCGCGCTGGGTCTGGGTCAGTCGAGCGCCGTCGGTATCGGTGGCGATCCGATCAACGGTCTGAAGCACATCGACGTCATGAAGATGTTCAACGACGATCCGGAAACGGACGCCGTGATCATGATCGGTGAAATCGGCGGTCCGGACGAAGCCAATGCCGCCGAGTGGATCAAGGACAACATGAAGAAGCCGGTCGTCGGCTTCATCGCAGGCGTGACGGCGCCTCCGGGCAAGCGCATGGGCCACGCTGGTGCGCTGATCTCGGGCGGCGCCGATACGGCCGAAGCCAAGCTGGAAATCATGGATGCCTGCGGTATCAAGGTGACCCGCAACCCGTCGGAAATGGGCCGTCTGCTCAAGTCGATCCTGTAATTTCCGCTGGATGACCGAAGCGCGCTTGCCGGAAACCGGCAGCCGCGCCGCCGGTCAGGAAAAAGGGAGCCCGGAGCATCGGGCTCCCTTTTTTGCTTTGGCGTTTTTCAGACGGCACGCGGAATTTACGTGAGCCGTTTGGCCGGCGCTGTGCGCCGCATGGGGCGCATCCGTTTTATTCGTTCCCGAGGAAAATCTCGCAATGCTTGAGTTTTTTGCCGAGCTGAACTGGGCCGCGGTCCTGCAGATCATCATGATCGACATCCTGCTGGGTGGCGATAACGCCGTGGTGATCGCGCTCGCCTGCCGCAACCTGCCGGCCAAACAACGACTGCAAGGCATTGTCTGGGGCACCGCCGGCGCGATCGTGCTGCGCGTGGTGCTGATCGCGTTCGCCGTGACACTGCTCGCCGTGCCGTATCTCAAGGCATTGGGCGGCCTGCTGCTGCTCTGGATCGGTATCAAGCTGCTCGTGCCCGACCCCGATGCCCATGACAGCGTGAAGCCCGCCGACAAGCTGTGGACGGCGGTGAAGACCATCATCGTCGCCGATCTCGTCATGAGCATCGACAACGTAATCGCCATTGCCGGTGCCGCCGAAGGCGCGGCGGGGCATCACCAGTTGCCGCTGGTCATCTTCGGGCTGCTCGTGAGCATTCCGCTCATCGTCTGGGGCTCGCAACTGGTGCTCAAGGCGCTCGACCGCTTTCCGTTCATCGTCCTCGTCGGCGCCGCGCTGCTCGGCTGGATCGCCGGCGGGTTGATCGTCTCCGACCCCGGCATCGGTCATCTGCTCCGCCTGCCGGGCGACGCCGGCGAATACACCCACTACGTGGGGGCCACCGTCGGCGCCGCGCTGGTGGTGATCGTGGGCCTCGCACTCAAACGTCGCAGCGAGGCTCGCCAGGCGCGTGCAACCTCTTCGGAATAATCGGGTCCATTTCGAATTCGCCGGTTCTTGTGGCGGATGTTCCGGGAGAATCTCGCCCGATCCGGACGACAATTCGGACGAATCGTCCTGTCTTTGGATAAGACGATTCTGACCGTCCACGCGGCGCCGCCCGATTTGATCTGTGGCAGGGCGCCGGCCGACGGGGTATGGCATACTCCGCCCACTTCCCCCCGAAGTCCCTTTTGTTTTCATTGCTTTCGCAGGGAGTTACACAATGCGTCGTTTCGGCCACCGGACCACCGGTCTCGCCAAATCCCGGGGATTCACCCTGAT
This sequence comes from Pandoraea pnomenusa, assembly GCF_000767615.3. NCBI lineage: Bacteria > Pseudomonadati > Pseudomonadota > Betaproteobacteria > Burkholderiales > Burkholderiaceae > Pandoraea > Pandoraea pnomenusa. Next base: position 842,303 of record NZ_CP009553.3, read on the forward strand.
CGAGCTGATGATCGTGCTGGCGATCATCGGCGTGTTGGTCACGGCAGGGGTTCCATATCTGCAAAACTATCTGGTGCGTGCGCGTGTCGTCGAGGGACTGGGCGCGGCCGCGTCGGCCAAGGCGCTCGTGAGCGAGAACGCCATGCACGGCGCCCCGTTCAATAGCGGTTGGCAAGCGCCGAGTGCGACCGACAACGTGAACGCCGTGACCATCGACTCGGTGAGCGGCAACGTCACGGTCGCCTACACCCAGCGCGCTGGCGACGGTGCTCTGGTGCTGGTGCCCACGAGCGCCGGTCCCGACGGCAAGCCCATGGCGCTGACGGTCGGCAAGGCGCCTGAAGGCCAGATCGTATGGACGTGTTACGCACAAGGTCGCGAGGGCGCACCCGGCGGTGCCACGCTGCCCGCGAAGCTCGCGCCTCCCGAGTGCCGTGGCGCGGCGACCCAGCGGGGCGCCTGACGAACGGGTAAATGGCTGCCCCCGGGCGGCCATTTTTCGTTATGCTTGCGCATCTTCCAACCGGTGCATCGCACGGCGGCGATCTTGTTTCCTCCTCTGCTTCTATCGTTGATCGGGCTCACGCTCGCCCTGATCTGGGCTCTGCCCTATAACCTCGTCAAGCACACGTACCCGATCTCCACTTTTTACTCGGAGTCGCTGGCCTTTTCGTTGTTTGCTTGCCTAGGCGTGCTGTCGATGATTGCCGTATGGCAACGCGACGCACGCGCCTTGCGCATGCCGCGCGTGAGCTGGATGCCGCTCGCGTTCGTGGCGGTGATTCTCGTGCAGCGCGCCATCATGCCGACCGAGCTGCCGCAATTGATGCTGACGGCGCTGCTCTATGGCGTGGGCATGATCGTCGCGGTCAGTACCGGATTCTGGCTGGCGCAGTTGGGTTGGCGCGGTGTGCTCATGCGCTGGAGTGCGGCCGCGCTCACGCTTGGCGGGTTATACGCGGTGGGAGCGCAACTGGTGCAGGCGTTTCATCTCGAGGCGCATGTGCCGTGGCTGGTCGCCAGGTACACCGTGACGGTTGCGCGGCGCCTGTTCGGCAACATGTACCAGCCGAATCATCTGGCGACGTATCTGTCGCTCGCCAGCGCCGGCGCGTTCTACCTGTGGTATCAGCGCAAGTTGCCCGCATGGGCCTGGGTGCTCGTTTGCGCGGCGTTCGACGTCGGTATCTGCCTGACCGGCTCGCGCACGCCGTGGCTGCAACTGACTTTGCTCTCGGCGTTCGGTGCGTGGATGGTGTGGGCTGAGCGGACGGATCCGGCGCGCTCGATGCGCCGCTCCATGCGATGGTTCGTGCCGGTGGCGATCCTGCCGCTGCTCGCGCTTATGACGATGTTCGTCGGCTGGGCCAACGTGGCGTGGGGATGGCAGCTCGACGGCAGCGCCGTCGCACGCATGCATCAAGCGGGGCAGGTGACCGGGCGACTGAACCTCTGGGAATACGGATTCGCGATTTTCCGGGAGCACTGGTGGCTGGGGGCCGGTTGGTCGAACTATATCGATGCACAGTTCGCCCTGGTCGACAAGCTCGGTCCGGTGGAAATGGCGGACAACGCCCATAACGTGCTGCTCGACCTGCTCGCGAAGACCGGCATCGTCGGCACGCTGGCGGTGCTCGTGCCCCTCGCGTTCTGGTTCGCGCGCGCCGTGCGCGAGATCCGCAATGCGCCGATCGCGCTCGCATTCGTGCTGCTCGGCATGCTGGCCATCCACGCGATGCTCGAATATCCACAGCATTACGCGTTCTTCCTGCTGCCCGCGCTGTTCCTGCTGGGGCTGTGCGACACCCGGGCGATCGACAGTGTCTCGCCGACCGCGACGGCGGCCATCAACGGCGTGATCGTGCTTTTCGCGTGCGTGGCGATTCCGTGGCTGATCGGTGACTACCAGCGTGTCGAAGTCGCCTATCGGGCGGGCAAGATCGATACGTACCGCACCGATCCGGCGCTGTTCTTCGCGCCGTACGGCGACTATGCGGTCACCGGCGCGCTGTATCTCGATCGCGACCGTCTGGACGAGAAGCTGGCCGCGCACCGTGAGGCGCTGGCCTTGGGCGCGGGGCCCACGATGATCAAGCGCTACATCGTGTTGCTCGCGCTCGCGGGCCGCGATGACGAGGCGCTGCGCGACATTCAGCGGCTGAAGAACTACAACTCGGCGATCTTTCCGGGACAATATGCCGCGCTGATTCGCATGTTGCGCGAGCAGGGCGACGATCTGAAGCCGTTCGTCAAACGGGTGATCGAGGTGTGGGGACGCCCGAAGGGCCAGTCGGGCGACGCGAGCGACGATGCCTGAGCGCGATGCCTGAGCGCGATGCGGGATGCCCCTTGTCGTGATTCCCCCTGCGCCCAGGCCCTCAGGCCCTCAAGCGCCGGGTGCGGCGCCTTCTTCCGGTTCGTTCTCGTCGCCGCGCGCCCAAAAGAAGCGGTCGGGAAAGTGGCGTCCCATTCCGGGGCGGAACGCATTCTCGAGCACCTGTTGCAGATATTCCTGCGCTTCGCGCACGGCTTCCGGGACTGCCAGGCCGTTGGCAAGCATGGCGGTAACGGCGGCGGCGAGCGTGTCGATGGCGCCAGCCACGTTATGCGCAGGGCGGTCCCACGCATCTTCGCGGATAATGCCGCCGTCCGAATATAGCGTGTGGGTGAATTGCGGCGCGTTGTTGTCGCTCACGAGCACGAACTCGCAGCCGTTTTCCAGCAGGACCGATACCGCTTCGTCGAGCGACAGACTCTCGTTTTCCGTGATCGTCTGCGCGAGCGACACCGCGCTGGCCGGATTCACGACCAGCACACTGGCTTGCGGCACGAGCAGGCTGGCCGTCGCCTCTCGCAGTTCGTCGGCCGAGAGCAGGTGCTCGCCGGCCAGCCCGAAGTCGGGCGCGACCACGAGCGGCGTCTCGTCGTAGTCGGCCACGATCTCGGCAATGGCCGCCACGTTTTCGGCGTTCACCGCGCTGCCGACCTTGAAGGCTGCCACCGGCATGTCTTCGAGCAGCATGCGCGCCTGGTCGGCGATCCAGTCCGGGTCGATCGGTTGCACTTCGTCGCAGGTGCGCGAGTCCTGCGACGAATAGCCGGTCAGCACCGAGACGCCATAGCCGCCCATGCTCGCAAAGGTGAGCAGGTCGGCCTGGACGCCGGTCGCCGAAGTGGGATCGGCCAGGCCGAAGGTCAGCAGAATGGGAGGGGATTCGATGTGCATGGAGGCAGGATAGACGGCGATCTGGTCAGGCTTGGGGTTCGTTGGTACCATCACGCCTTAAATGCCCGTTTCGGAGCGCTGGCAAGCGCCGTGGGCCTGACCCGCCGGACAATGCACCGGCTGGGTTCTCACAACACCGCGCGACCTCGTCGCCGGGACCCGAAGCGGTTGACAAGCCATTGTAACGGAACGCCCGTCGCTGAAGAAAGCATGGAATACAAGAGCTGGATGTGCCTCATTTGTGGTTGGATTTACGACGAAGAGGCCGGACTGCCCGACGAGGGCATCGCACCCGGAACGCGTTGGGAAGACGTGCCCATCAACTGGACCTGTCCCGAGTGCGGCGCGCGCAAGGAAGATTTCGAGATGGTGCAGATCTGAGGACGCACCGAGAACGGCCGCACGCCCAGGAGATGGCCCATGGTGACGCCGCAATCGCCGTCCGAAACGTTGGGTATGTCCGACAAGCCCGACACGTCTGACACGTCTGATACGTCTGATACGTCGGACACGCCCGACCGCTTCGATACGTCTGATACCTTCGGCATGTCCGCCATGTCCCGTACACCGGACGTCGCCAACACGCCTGACGTTCCCGAGAACGCCGTCATCGCCGCCGCCGCCGCCGGTTCGCCAGCGCGGGAGGCGCGCGACCTGCCGCTGTGGCGGCTGCCCGAGGTGGCTGACGCCCTGACCGAGGCGTCCGACGCCTGGTCGAACGGCCCCGCGGCGGCGCTCGGGCCGTTGCGGCGGGCCAACCGTTTGCTCCAGTCCAGCGGCCATGCCGACTGGGCGTTGCAGGGCGAGCGGCTCGTTCAGGCGATCGCCGAGGCGGCCTACGGGCAGCCGGGCGCGCAGGACTCCGCGCAGCGCAACGCATTGCGTCAGTTCGAGCGCGATATCTGGCAGGCGGGCGTGGCGCCCGTAGTGTCTCCCGGCACGGGCGACGCTGGCACCGTTGCCGAAACCTGGCCGGGTGCGCCCACACCCGGCGAGCTTCGCATGGCGGGCTGGGCGATCGCTCAGCCGCGATTGCACGGGCTGCCGGCGGGCACCGCGCCCCTGCGGGCGGACGTAGAGCGTGTGCTGCTGCGGCTGCTGCGTTCCGATGCGGACGTCGTCGATACCACGGCGGCGCTGGGCCAGTTGGCCGATCTGGCCGCCGATTTGCACCGCGCGGGTGCGACGGCGCCCCTCGATTACTGGCGGCTCGCCGCCGCATGGCTGCGTTTCGCGCGCGCTCCGCTCAGTCTGGCCGACAAGCGCCAGATCGGGCGCATGAACATGGCACTGCGCAAGCAGTTGGCGCGCCCTGCCGTCACGGGCGACACGTCGCCGGGCAGTGCCGTCGCAGCGTCCGAGGCTCGCCAAGGCGGCAAGGCATCGGCCGATGCGATTCCCGGTCACGATCTGCTCGAGGCGCTGGCAACGTGGCACGCGCAGGCGCCCGACAGCTGGCTCGGCACGTTATTGGCCGATTTCGGCGTGCTGCGCCGTCCGGGTCATCTTCCCGAGCCGTTGGCCGATGCCGCGCAAGCGGCGCAAAAACAGGGCGTGGGCAACAGTTCGCGCGATTGGCTGCGTATCGGACCGCTCGCAGTGCGTCAGGACGTGTGCCAGACCTACCTGAGCCTGGCGGACGAGGCGCTTCCGAATCTGAACGATCCGGCGGTCGCGGCGAAGGTTGCCGAATACTCGGCAGCCATCGGGCTGGCGCCCGTTGCGCGGCTTGCGGCGGCGGTGGCCGCCACCGGCGAACGCCTGGCGGCGTCGCCCCCGGCGGAGCCGGGCGGCCCGGCGGCGCTGGCGATGACGGTCAAGGCGTTGCGCGGCATGCTGCATCAGTTTGCCGCGGATACCTACCCCGAAGCACGCCCCGATCTGATTGCCGAAATGGCGATGTGGCGCGAACGTGCGCTGGACGCCAGCGTGTTCGGACAGAGGCTCGTCACCGGGCGCGACGTTCCGTGATAAAGTCGGCGCAAAGGCTGCCGTTGGCGGCCGATGGCCGTACCACGATGCGGAAAAAGTTCGTCTGCTGACCCGCCGCGGCCCGCGGCACCGGACGGCAGACCGTCAAACAGGTTCCGACAAACTCTGGCCCTATGCCGAACGACCGTATCAATCTCACGAATCAGTTTCTCATCGCCATGCCGGGCATGGCCGATCCGACCTTTTCCGGCACTGTCGTCTATCTGTGCGAGCACAGCGAGAAGGGGGCGATCGGGCTGGTCATCAACCGTCCCACCGACATCGACCTGCAATCGCTCTTCGAGCGGCTCGACCTCAAGCTCGAAATCGATCCGCTGGCCCATCAGCCGGTGTTCTTCGGCGGCCCGGTGCAGACCGAGCGCGGCTTCGTGCTGCATGAGGCCACGGGCGCGTCGTACAGTTCGTCGCTGTCGGTGCCGGGCGGTCTGGAGATGACGACGTCCAAGGACGTGCTCGAAGCCGTGGCCAACGGGCAGGGGCCGAACCGTTTCCTGCTCACGCTGGGGCATTCGGGCTGGAGCGCCGGCCAACTGGAAGACGAAATCAGCCGCAACGGCTGGCTCACGGTGGCGGCCGATCCGGGCATCGTGTTCGACGTCCCGCCCGCCGAGCGCTTCGACGCCGCGCTGGCGTTGCTTGGCGTGACGTCGTCGATGCTCTCCGCCGACGCGGGTCACGCATGACGGCTGGCAGCGCCACGGTGCTCGCCTTCGATTACGGCGAGCGCCGGATCGGCGTGGCGATCGGCAATCTCCTGTTGCGCGAGGCCCGCGCGCTCACTGTCGTGGCCAATCTCAACCGCGAAGTCCGGTTTGCCGAGATGGGCAAACTCATTACCGAGTGGCAACCCGAGCGCATCGTCGTCGGGCTGCCATGCCATCCCGATGGCACTCCGCACGAAATGACGCAGCAGGCCAAACGCTTCGGCAATCAGCTCAACGGACGGTTCGGCGTGCCCGTATTCTGGGTCGACGAACGTTATTCCTCGGTGGCGGCCGCCGCGGCGCTGGCCGAAGCCGGCGTCAAGGTGTCGCAGAAGACATCGCTCGATGCCGAGGCCGCCCGCATCATCCTCCAACAGTATTTCGACGAGCATGTGCCTGCCTGATTCCCGCCTGGAGCGTGCGCATGGCTAACGGCATGCTCGGCCGACGCGGTCACCCGCAACTCAACCGAAACGGCGAACTGAAGCATCTGCTCACGGTCGAGGGCCTGCCCCGCGCCGTGCTCATGCATATCCTCGACACGGCCACGCAGTTCGTCGGCGTGAACGATGCCGACGTCAAGAAAGTGCCGCTGCTGCGCGGCAAATCGGTCTTCAACCTGTTCTTCGAAAACTCGACGCGTACGCGCACCACGTTCGAGATCGCGGCTGCGCGGCTCTCGGCGGATGTGCTGAATCTGAACATCAACGCGTCGTCGACGAGCAAGGGCGAGACGCTGCTCGACACCATCGGCAATCTGTCGGCCATGCATGCGGACCTGTTCGTCGTGCGTCACGCGCAATCGGGGGCACCGTACCTGATCGCCGAACACTGCGCGCCGCACGTACACGTGATCAACGCGGGCGACGGCCGTCACGCGCATCCGACGCAGGGCCTGCTCGACATGTACACGATTCGCCATCACAAGGGCGAATTCCAGAACCTGACGGTCGCGATCGTCGGCGACATCCTGCATTCGCGAGTGGCGCGATCGGATATTCATGCGCTCACCACCCTGGGCGTGCCCGAAGTCCGCGCCATCGGTCCGCGTACGCTGCTGCCCGAGGGGCTCGAGCAGCTTGGCGTGCGCGTGTTTCACGATATGGACGAAGGGCTGCGCGACGTGGACGTGATCATCATGCTGCGTTTGCAGAACGAGCGCATGAGCGGCGCGTTGCTGCCGTCCGCTGCCGAATATTTCCGTTACTACGGGCTGACGCCCGAGCGCCTGGCGCTGGCCAGGCCCGACGCCATCGTGATGCACCCGGGCCCGATGAACCGGGGCGTGGAGATCGATTCGGCGGTCGCCGACGGGCCGCAGTCGGTCATTCTCGAGCAAGTGTCGTTCGGCATCGCCGTGCGCATGGCGGTGATGAGTATCGTTGCCGCAAACCACGGGTGAACGCGCCATGAAACTGCATGTGAAGGGGGGCCGCGTCATCGATCCCGCGACGCGGACCGATCAGAAGCACGACATTTTCATCGCCGACGGAGCCGTCGCGTCGATGGGGGCGCCGCCAGCCGATTTCACGGCCGATCGCGTCATCGATGCGACGGGATGTGTCGTGATGCCCGGGCTGGTCGATCTGGCCGCACGGGGTGTCACCACGGCGCGCGAGGCCGTGGCGGCGCTCGCGGGCGGCGTCACGCGCACGGTCTGCCCGCCCGATACCGACCCGGTGCTCGACGAACCGGACCTCGTCGAAATGCTGCAACTGCGCACGGGCGCCGCCCATCGGTCGCACGCGCATCCGCGAGTGCATCCCTTGGGGGCGCTCACGATCGGGCTCGCCGGACGTGAGCTCACCGAGATGGCGCAACTCGCCCGGGCCGGGTGTATTGGCCTGTCACAGGCGAACGCGCCGGTCGCCGACAACCGGACCTTGCTGCGCGCATTGCAGTACGCGGGGACTTTCGGCCTGACAATCTGGCTGCGTGCGCAGGACGCGGCGCTGGCCGAGGGCGGCGTGGCCGCCAGCGGAGCGGTGGCGTCGCGGCTCGGCCTGGCGGGCATCCCTGTCGCGGCGGAGACGATCGCGCTTCATACCATTCTCGAACTCGTGCGGGTGACCGGCACGCGCGTGCATCTGTGCCGCCTGTCGTCCGCCGCCGGGATTGCACTCGTGCGCGCAGCCAAGGCCGAAGGGTTGCCGGTGACGTGCGACATTGCCGCCCATCATCTTCACCTGACGGACATGGACATCGGGTATTTCGACGCCCAGTACCGGCTCGATCCGCCGCTGCGCTCGCAACGCGATCGCGACGCGCTGCGCGACGCCGCGCGTGACGGTACCGTCGATGCCATTTGCTCGGACCACACGCCGCTTGGCGCCGACGCGCGTCTCGTGCCATTCGCGCAGGCGCTGCCCGGTGCGAGCGGGCTCGAGCTGCTACTGTCGCTGGTGGTGAAATGGGCGGACGAGGCACGCGTGCCGTGGGTCGATGCGTTGGCGCGAGTCACGCATGGGCCGGCACAGCGGCTGGCCGCGGTGGCCCCGGGCGCCGGACGGCTCGCTCCCGGTCTGCCGGCCGATCTGTGCGTCTTCGCCCCGTCGGAGCACTGGACCGTGTCCGCGCAGCAGATGCGCAGTCGCGGTCACAACACCCCATTCTTGGGATACGAATTGCCGGGGCGTGTACGCCTCACGCTGGTCGGTGGCCGCGTGGCGTACGAAAGTCCCACCGTCTAGGATGCGATTGCCGTGCTGTTGATCAAGAAACTACGTCTGGGGCTGCATCTTGCGCGTGGCCTGCTGGTGGCACTGCTGATCTTTCCGTTCCTGTCGGAAGCGGCGAAGCATCGCCGCATCCGCCTGTGGTCGCAAAAGCTGCTGAGACTGTGCGGCATGCGTCTCGAAGTCGAGCAGCACGCGCCCCTGCCCGAATCCGGGGTGATGCTGCTGTGCAATCACGTGTCGTGGATCGACATTTTCGCGATCAATGCGTGGCGTCCGGTTCGCTTCGTGGCCAAGGCGGAGATTCGCCACTGGCCGTTGGTGGGCTGGCTGTGCGTGCAGACGCGGACGATCTTTCTGCAGCGCGAACGCCGCGCGGACGCGCGCCGCATCATGCATTACCTCTCGGACTGTCTGCGCGACGGGGACATCATCACGGTGTTTCCGGAGGGCACGACCACCGACGGACGCAGCCTTCTACCGTTCCATGCCAATCTGCTTCAGGCGCCGGTCACGACCGGCAAGCCGGTGCAGCCGCTGTGCCTGTTCTATGCGGATGAGGCGAGTGGGCGTCACACCATGGCGCCGGCATATATTGGCGAGACGAGCCTGATCGAGTCGATCGACATGATTCTGCGCGCCCCGCCCATGGCGGTGCGCCTTTCGGTGGGGGCGCCGCAATATCCGCAGGAAGGACAGCATCGGCGAGCGTTTGCGCTGGGTGCCCAGAAGGCGGTCGGCGAGGCGCTGCAGGCGTTTCTGCCCGAAGCCGTGCTGCCGGCCAACGGGTCGGTCGGATCGCGCGATGCGGCGTTCGACGGCGAAGCGGGTGACTCAGCCGAGGCAGTGCGCATCTGACGCGCTCAATCGCCCTTGCGTTTCGCGCCTTTGTCCGTCGCTTTGCCGATGGTCTTGGCGGACCGCTTTGCCGTCCCCTTGTTGATCGCCTTGCTCGCTGCTTTCCTCGCCGCCTTTCCGGGGAGCTTTTCCGCCTTGCGAGCACCGTTGCCGGGCTTCTCGGCCTTCTGGGCTTTTTCGCCTTTCTCGCCTTTCTCGCCCTTCTCGCCCTTCTCGCCTTTCTCGGCCCTCGCGGCCTTGAGCGCGTCTTCCGCCCCGTCCGCCTTTCTGATCTTGTTGCGCGACTTGCCATCGAGCGGGGCCAGGGGATCGCGGATCTGCGGGCAGTCGATCTGAACCAGTTCGCGCCCGGCAGGTACGTCGGCGAGCTTCACGGCCGTGAGTCGCCCGCCCCACACGCAGCCGGTATCCAGACCGAGCACGTTCTCGCGCATCACCAGACCCAGTGCCGACCAGTGACCGAACACCATCGTGACGTCGGAGGTGCGGCGCCCTGGCGCATCGAACCACGGCTTGAGCGCGTCCGTGGCCGCGTCGGCTCCTTCCTTGATCTTGAAGTCGATGCGCCCGTCGGCCGTGCAGAAGCGCATGCGGGTGAGGGCATTGATGGTCAGGCGTTGACGATCCTCGTCGCTCAGCGCGTCGTGCCATTGGTCGGGCTGATTGCCGAACATGCGTGAAAGGAACGTTTTCCAGTCGGGGCCGCGAAGCTGTGTCTCGACGTCGCGGGCCAGCGCGATGACTTGTGCCGCATCCCACTGTGGCAGCACCCCGGCGTGCACCATCAGGTACCCGCGCGCGAAATGCGCCAGCGGCTGACGGCGGACCCAGTCGATGAGGGTGTCGCGGTCGGGGGCGGTGAGAATGTCATCGAGGGTGTCGCTGCCGTGGGCCTGACGCACGCCGGCCGCGACAGCCAGCAGGTGGAGGTCGTGATTGCCGAGCACGGCGGTGGCGCGATCGCCCAGGGCGATGACCTGTCGCAGCGTGTCGAGCGAGCGCGGTCCGCGGTTGACGAGGTCGCCCGCGAGCCAGAGATCGGCGTCTTGCGGCAGGCGAGCGAGCAATTGTTCAAACGACGTTTGGCAACCCTGGAGGTCGCCGATGGCATAGATGTCACGCATCGCGTTGGTGGCGCTGTCTTGTCTCGTTGTCCCGATCAGGGGGCTTCCGTGTGCCGCGGCTGCGCATGTCGGTCGACCCTGCGCGGCGCCCCGTGGTCGTTCATTTCTTGTAGATCAGCCAGCGCGGCGCCTTGAAGCGGACAATGCGCAGATACAGCCAGACGTAAGTCACCATGAAGGCGACACAGCACAAGGCGAGTACCAGACTATGCCGCCAGAAGACCGTCGCCGGGATCACTGCCAGCAAGCATAGCAGCCAAAGGTACGGAGAGGTCAAGGAATTGCGCTGCGTGAGCGCACTGGCCGTTCGCGCGCCCGCGGCCCAGCGCAACAGCCGCTTGTAGACGAGCATGTGCAGGTGCACGCCGTCGGGAATGCCGGGCGAGATACCGCGCACGAAGCGCTTGCGATAGATCGAGAAGCACACCTCGAACGCCGGATAGATGACCATCAGCGCGGGATACCACGGCGACACCTGCGGGTTGCGCATGACCAGCAGCACGGCGATTTCGGCCAGCATGAAACCGAGGAAGTAGGCACCGCCGTCGCCGAGGAAGATCAGTCCGCCGGGAAAATTGAAGATGAAAAAGCCGAGAATGGCGCCGACCATGATCATCGACGTCGTGAGCACGACCGGGTCCTGCACCTGGAACCCGACATAGCCGAGCGAGGCGAACATGATCATCGCGACCATCGCGGCCAGGCCGTTGAAGCCGTCGATGATGTTGACGGCGTTGGCCATGCCGGCCACGCAAAGTACCGTGAGGGGCACCGACACCGCCGCGAACCCCAGCGCGCGGTCCGCCAGGCCGATGTCCACGCGGTTGATGTGGATGTCGAGCATCAGCCAGGCGAGCAGCGCGGCGACCATCGTGCAGAGCAGCCGAACCGTCGGTGTCACCCGTTTGGTCAGGTCTTCGATGAAGCCGGAAAGAAAGGCGGGCAGGCCGCAGGCCACGAGCAGGAGGATGTCGCGGGCCACCTTTGGGTAGGGGAAGCCCAGGGCGGTGGCGGCCACCACCAGTCCGGCCAGAATGCCCACGCCACCGATGCGCGGCACCGGCACCACGTGGAATTTCTGCACGCCCGCGACATCGCTGTCACCCGAAAAACGGGCATGGACGTGCGCGTAGCGAACGATCAACAGCGTCGCGATGAACGACACGACGAGAGCGATGGCGAGACTCAGCATGAGGCGGGAAGGGACCCGAGGATCCGAAAATACTCTGCAATGACGACGTGTTCGTCGAATTCGCGCGCTACTTTAGCACGCCCGGCGTCGCCCATCCCTTCGAGCGCCGACGCCGGCATCAGGGCGACCTCGCGCATGCATTCGGTCAGCGCGGCCGCATCTCGCGCGGGCACCAGGCGGCCCGTCACGCCGTCGTCGATCACGTCGCGACACCCTGGCACGTCGGTGGCGATCAGCGGGCGTCCCATGGCGCTCGCTTCGAGCAGCGTACGCGAGAGCCCTTCGCGGTACGACGGCAGCACCACACAGTGGGCGTTCGCGATGCACGGACGCACATCGTCCGTGGTACCGAGATACTCGATGACGCCTTCGCGCTGCCAGGCCTCGACCTCGCCGCGCGTGATAGCGGTCGGATTTTCGACGTCGGCGGCGCCGAGCAGCTGGCAGGTCACATGCGGCATCGCGGTGCGCAGCGCGCGCGCGGCTTCCACATATTCGAGCACACCCTTGTCGCGCAGCAGGCGCGCGATCAGCAGGAATCGCATCGGCGAGGGCGGCGCATCGGCGGCATCGGCGGCATCGGCCACATGGGCGCGGGGCCACGGCGCCTTGGCGAAGTGGGCAAGATCCACGCCTTCGCCGGGCAGCAGGCGCGTCTTGCCGAGCGCCACGAGTCCGTGTTGCACGAACGCGCGGTGGTCCTCGGCGTTGAGAAACCAGTTCTCCCGCGTATGGCGGAAGGCCACGCGGTAAAGCTGCCGGGCGAGCCGTGTGGTGAGCGATTCGCGAATGAAGACGTAGCCGAGCCCCGTGGTCATCGACACCGAGGGAATGCGGGCCAGGTGCGCCGCGATCGACCCGTAGATATTCGGTTTGATCGTGTAATGGAAGATCACCGCGGGGCGAACCTGCCGATACAGGCGGTAGAGCCGCCACATCAGGCCGAGATCCTGCAGCGGGTTCTGGCCCTTCGCGGCCATGGGAACGACGTGCACGACGCAGCCCATCGCGGCGAGCTTTTCCGCGAAGGCGTCCGCCGGGGCGGCGACGTGCACGGGGTGTCCCGCCGCCAGCATCGCCGCGATGGGGCCTCGCCGGAAGTTGTAGATCGACCAGAACGTGTTGGAGCAGAGCAGGACCGGAGTAGTCATTGACGTTGCGGTGATTTGTCAGACGTCCGAGCGTCGCGTGTCGCGCAGACGGGCATACACATCCAGCCAGCGTGTCACGACGGCGTCGAGCGAGTAATGGGAGACGATGCGGGCGCGATTCGCCGCGCCGACGGCATGCCGCGCGTCCTGCCCGGCGCGCAGCGTGCGCAGCAGCGCGTCGGCCAGTCGTTGCGCGTCGCCGACGGGCACCAGCGCGTTGCCAGGGGCGTCGTCCGGTGCGCCGCCGATCATTTCGCGCACGCCGCCGCAGTCGGTCGAGACGATTGGCAGACCGCAGGCCATTGCCTCGCCGATCACCAGCGGCAGGCCCTCCCATGCCGACGACATGGCGTACACGTCCGCCGCGCACATCCACCGCGCAATGTCGTTGCGACGGCCGAGCAGCGTAACGGCGTGTGCAAGGCCCAGTGAATCGATGCGCGCCTGCACCGTGCCGCGCATCGGCCCTTCGCCGGCGATGAACAGGCGGGCGTCGGGCATCTCGCGGACCACGCGCGAGAAGGCGTCGATCATCACCGGATAGCCCTTCGCCTCGACCATCCGACCGGCGGCGAACACGACGGGCGCGGCGAGCGCCCCGACACCGGGCATGGCAGCCCGGCATTGCTGGCGCGCCAAGGGATCGGGCCGATAGCGCGCGGTATCGATGCCGTTGGGCATGCTGACGATGCGCCCGGGCGGCGCGGCGCGTTGCGCGACGAACGCGGCCACGGCGTCGTCGCTGACGTTGGTCGTCAGATCCGTCAGCCGGTCGGTCAGCCGGTACGCGAGCATCCAGACACGCCCACCTTCGTTGCGACTGTGCGCGCTCGTCACGAGCACCGGCATTGGCGCGAGCACACGCGTGAGGCGCGCGAGCAGGTTGGCGTGCACCATATGGGCGTGGACGACGTCCGGTCGCCACGCCCGCAGGCGCGACGCGAACTGGCGCATGGCGCCCGCAAGCGACCAGGGTGTCTTGCTCGCCTTCAGTTCGACGAGCGTGAGACGTGGCGACATCGGCAGCGCGATCGTGCACGCGCCGGTCACCGACACGAGCATCACCTCATGCCCGCGAGAAAGAAAGCCGCGCGCGAGGTCGGCTACCTGGGTCTCGGCGCCGCCCAGTTGAAGTCCGGTGGTGAGCAGGACGATCTTCATCGTGCTCCGCCCGGCAGGGAACCCGCGTCAGTCCACAACGTCTCCCAGCGCGCGGCGACAGCGTCGGCACGAAACGCCTGGGCATGGACATAGCCCGCCAGACCGAGCCGTCGCCGCAATGCGGGGTCGCCGATCAGGCGCAGCAGCGCGGCCGCCAGCGCGTCGATGTCGCCGTCTTCCACCACGAGGCTGTCGACCTCGTCATGCAGCAGCGCTCGTGGTCCGGCGTCCGCGGCAAAAGCCACGACGGGCACCGCGTAGGCTTTCGTCTCGATCAATACCAGCCCGAAGCTCTCGCGCCGCGAGGGCAGGCAATACAGGGTCGCCTGCGCATAGTGTCGTGCGATGTCGGCCACGGCGGGCAGCACGTGCACGCTGTCGCCGACGCCCGCGTCGCGGGCTTGTGCGAGCAGCGTTTCGCGCAATGGGCCGTCACCGACGATTCGCACCTGCCAGCCGGGGGCGTGTCGGGAGACGCGCGCCCAGGCGTCGATAAGCCGGTCGAACCCTTTCTCCGGGACCAGACGCCCGACGGCGAGCACGCAGCGCGCATCGTCCTGTGCTGGCGGCGGCGTGTCGGGCATTGGAATGCCGAGCGGATTGGGCAGCGTGACGAATCTGGCGCGCGCATGCGGGTGGTGGGCTTGCCAGGCGTCGCGATCGGTCTCGGTGAGCACCACCACGGCGTCGTAGCGGCGTGCGGCCAGCGCCCGCGCCCAGCGGCGCGCACGGCGACCGAGGTCACTGGCGTAGGTGCTGTGTTCCCACGCGATGCGTTGCATCGGCACGCCGAGCGTTGCGGGCACCGTGTAGAGCGCGAGCATCGGGTCGACGTCGATCATGATCTCGATGGCGTTCGCGCGCACATAGCGCCGAAGCGCCCGCACGATGGACAGGTAGTGGCGCTTGAACGCCACGCGCTCGCCGAACATCGCATGATGCGAAACTTCCGGCGAGAGCGGGAAGACGGGCACGTGTCCCCACAGCGAGACCACATGCACGCGATGTCCGCGTGCCGCAAGCGCGTTGGCTAGCGTGGCCGTCGCACGCTCGGCGCCGGCGAACGCCGCGAGCGTGCCGGTAAACAGGCAGACGGTGCGGGAGTGGGCGGCGTCGTTGGCGGAGGCGAAGGTCGTCATGTCGCTCCCGTCAGTCGCGCTTGAGCAGCCAGATGCCCAGCATCAGCGCAGCCGCATATCCCGCGCCGTAGCCCAGTGCGCCGGCCAGGGCGCCGAGTTGTGGTGCGAGACCACGCACGACGACGAAGGCGACCATGGCGGCGCAGGCCCATTTGGCGATGACCCAGCGCCCGGCGCCGCGCCGCACGAGCACGAGGTTCAGGGCGGCGTCGGCGAACACGAGAATGCCCATGAGCGCCGACACGCGCAGAATCTCGGCCGACTGCGCAAAACCCGCGCCGTAGATCAGATGCACGATCCACGGCGCCAGCAGCGCGACCGGCACGGCCAGGCATGCGCCGGCGCCGACCATCAGCCAGACGGCGCGCACGGTGTTGCGCCGCGCGACGGCGTTGTCGAGCGTCTGGAAGATCAACTGTGGCGCGAGCGAATTCGCGATGATCGGCGCCACGAGCACGAAGTTTTCCGTGACTTGCATGGCGGCGGCGTACGCCCCCAGTTCGGCGAGCGGGATGAGTGGCTTGAGCACCAGTTGATCGATGCGCTTGAACAGGATCATGAGCATCAGGCCGCCCCAGAAGCTCGTGCCGCTCGCCAGCAGGTCGAGCAGCAGCCGGCGTTGCCAGAGCACCGGGGTTTTCGGCGAGTGCTTGAAGTAGTAGCGCACGAGCAGCGCGGCGGCCACGATGGCTTCTACCGCATAGACGACGGCGAACGCGCTCACGCTTGCGTGCGTGACGAACAGGATCGCCACGAGCGCGAGTTTCACCCCCAGCGCACAGAGGTTGGCACTCACGCTCGGCCGGTTGAAGGTGCGCGCCTGCAGCCAGGCGATCACGATGCCCGACGGCTCGCGAAACCACAGCGCCACGCCCAGCCAGAGCGTCACGGCGACGAGCGACGACTCGGCGAACACGATCACGTAAACGGCCAGCAGGGTGTAGGCGACGGCGGCGGCGGCCAGGCGCAGCACGAACGCGTGGGCGATGATCGTGCGTTGTTCGGCCTCGGGTTTGCCGACCAGGCGAGGCACCACCACTTCGCTACCGCACAGCAGCGTGAGCGACGCGGCGAGGAAGACGAGCGATTGCGCGTACTGAAACAGGCCGAATTGCGCGGCGCCCAGGCTGCGCGCCAGAAGCCCGGAGACCGCGATGCCGCCGGCGATCTGCGCGCCGCGCTCGGTCAGCATCCAGAGGATGTTGCGAATGATGGTCCGATAGGGCATGTGGCGCTCGCGCGGCTCACTCGTTCTCAAAATAAGCAAAACCGGCCTTGCGGGGCCGGTGCTGGAAGACGCCGTGCGACGTCATGTCCCTATCTAGATGGCGCGCGGTCGATTGTAGGCGCCCGCCGACAGGGTTTCGGGACATGCCGCGGTGCGGCGAAGTCCCGTATAATTTTAGCGTAATGCAGCCGTTCCCGGCCGGGCTTCCCGCCGGGATTTCCGTTTGCGGCGCAGCCGGCGTTCATGTGGCGCCCTCGCGGCGCTTCGTCGTGGCCATTGTCCGGCGCTGCAGCATGTGACATCGGGCCCGCACCGGGTCGGGGCAGGCATCGGGAGTGCCCCGGTCGTCCCCCCACCCGCCACGGACCCCCATTTCTTTCCCTCGTTTCCGAGAGACCCTATTCCATGACGCAAACCACGCAAGTTTCGCCTGCGATCTTCAAGGCTTACGATATCCGCGGCATCGTCGGCAAGACCCTCGACGCCAACGTCGCGCACCTCATCGGGCGCGCCTTCGGCACGGCCCTGCGTCGCGAAGGCGGCAACGCCGTCGTGGTCGGCCGCGACGGCCGCCTGTCCGGTCCCGAGCTTGTCGGCGCACTGTCGGACGGGCTTCGCGCGGCCGGCGTCGACGTGGTCGATATCGGCGTCGTCGTGACACCGATGGTGTACTTCGCCACCAACGTCACGCTGCACGGGCGCGTCGTCGACTCGGGCATCATGGTCACGGGCAGCCACAATCCGCCCGACTACAACGGTTTCAAGATGGTGCTGCGCGGCCGTGCAATCTATGGCGATGCCATTCAGGGCCTCGCGAAGCTCATCGAGCAGCAGGACTTCGAGACCGGGCAGGGTACCTATACGGCCGACGAAATCGGCGAGTCGTATCGCGCGCGCATCGCCAACGACGTGCATCTGGCGCGGCCGATGAAGATCGCCGTGGACTGCGGTAATGGCGTGGCGGGGGCTTACGCGCCGGCGCTGTTTCAGGCGCTGGGTTGCGACGTGATCGAGCTGTTCTGCGACGTCGACGGCACCTTCCCGAATCACCACCCGGACCCGGCGCATCCCGAGAATCTTCAGGATCTGATCAGGACGCTGCAAACGACCGACGCCGAGATCGGCCTCGCGTTCGACGGCGACGGCGATCGCCTGGGCGTGGTCACCAAGGACGGCCAGATCATCTATCCGGATCGCCAACTGATGTTGTTCGCCGAGGAAGTGCTGAGTCGCAACCCGGGCGAGAAGATCATCTACGACGTGAAATGCACGCGCAACCTGGCGGACTGGGTGCGCAAGCACGGCGGCGAGCCGCTCATGTGGAAGACGGGCCACTCGCTGGTCAAGGCCAAGCTCAAGGAGACCGGCGCGCCGCTCGCGGGCGAGATGAGCGGTCACGTGTTCTTCAAGGACCGCTGGTACGGCTTCGACGACGGCCTATACACGGGCGCGCGCCTGCTCGAGATTCTCTCGAAGGCGGCCGATCCGAGCGCCGTGCTCAACGCGCTGCCGAACTCGATTTCCACGCCTGAGCTGCAGATCCCGCTGGCCGAGGGCGAGAACTTCGCGCTGATCGACAAGCTGCGCGAGACGGCGAAGTTCGACGGTGCGCAGGACGTGATCAAGATCGATGGGGTGCGCGTCGAATACCCCGATGGGTTCGGTCTGGCGCGCTCGTCGAACACCACGCCAGTGGTGGTGCTGCGTTTCGAGGCCGACAGCGACGCGGCGATCCGCCGAATTCAGGAAGACTTCCGCCGCGCTATCCTCGCGGTCAAGCCGGACGCGAAGCTGCCGTTCTGATGCCGTGCGCGCGCACGTGGCGCGCCTTGCGCGATCCGGCAAGGCAGGCGTCGCGGCGCGCCCGGCAACAAACGGTGTCCGGCATGCCGGGTCGGGGTAAAATCGCGGTTTTGCTCACGAGGCCCGGCCGAACCGCCGGGGCGTTCGGTTGCAGGTTCTGATCGTCAAAGTCTCGTCGCTCGGCGACGTCGTCCATAACATGCCCGTGGTGCAGGATATCCTGCGCCGCTGTCCCGACGCCCGGATCGACTGGGTCGTGGAAGAGGGCTTCGTCGACCTCGTCAAACTCGTGCGCGGTGTGCGCCGGGTCATTCCCTTCGCGCTGCGCCGCTGGCGCAAGAAGCCGTTCGCCGCGGCCACCTGGCAGGAAATTGGCGCCTTTCGTCGCGCGTTGCGCGAAACCCCTTACGACTACGTGATCGATACGCAGGGTCTGGTCAAGACCGGCTGGATCGCGCGCACCGCGCGTGGCGCGGTGTGGGGGCTGGGCAATCGCACCGAAGGCGCGAGCTACGAATGGCCGGTGCGCTTTCTCTACCGGCACATGGTGCGCATCGAGCCGCACACGCATGTCGTGACACGCTCGCGCCTGCTTGTTGCCGAAGCCATGGGATTCCAGATGCCGGCGGAAATCGACTTCGGCATCGCCACGGAGCGTGCGGATCACAGCCAGTGCCCGGACCGGCCGTATGCCGTATTCGTGCACGCCACGTCGCGCGAAGACAAGACATGGCCCGAAGCCGACTGGATTGCGCTGGGGCGCGATCTGGCGGCGCAGGGCCTGTTGATCGTGCTGCCGTGGGGGAGTATGGCCGAGCGCGACGTGTCGCAGCGTCTGGCCGCCGCGCTGGGCGAGCACGCGTGGGTGCCGCCCCGAATGAACCTGTCGCAGGTGGTCGGCCTGATCGACCGCGGCGCGATCACCGTGGGTGTGGATACCGGCCTGGTGCATATTGCCGCAGCCCTGAACCGCCCGACCATCGAGCTATACAATTTCAGCACGGCGTGGCGCACCGGAGGATTCTGGTCGCCGCACATCGTCAATCTCGGCGATGCCGAACACAAACCCACGCTCGCCCAGGTGCGCGACGCCGTGCGCCAGCTCGCGCCGTCGATGTCGCCGGCCACGGGTGGCGCCGCCGCGCCCAGCGAGGACCGAAGCGCATGAGCCAAATGAACCCACGGAACACAAGCGGGGCCGGCAAGGCCGGCAGCCAGATCGTCACGGTCGAATCGGGCGACTGGCAGGGCGCGCAGCTCTCCGTACCGCGCGAGACGCTGGTCGCCGATGTCGAGGCCGGCAAGGTGCTTTATTTCCCGCATCTGAATTTCGCCATCGATGCGTCCGAGCAGCGATTGCTCGACCCGGCGATCGCCGATCCCAAGCGCAAGAACATCAGTCTCGATCCGAAGTCGGACGTGCTCGTCGGCGTCGCTTCCGATGACGCCACGCAGCGCGCTGTGCACGCACTCGTCAAGCGCTACTACACGCAGGCGTGCAGCCTGATCGACGGCCTGCTGCCGGAGTATCGCGGCAAGCTGCGTGCGGCACCCACGAGCCTGCGCCTGCATCAGGTGGAGACGCGCCAGACCTCGTGGCGCAAGGACGACAGTCGCCTGCACGTCGACGCCTTTCCATCGCGCCCGAACTACGGCGAGCGCATCCTGCGCGTGTTCACCAACATCAACCCGGCCGGCCAGCCGCGCGTGTGGCGCGTGGGCGAGCCGTTCGAAGACGTGGCCACACGATTCCTGCCCAAGGTACCCAGGCAATGGCCCGGCTCCGCCTGGCTGCAGAACGCGGTGGGCATCACCAAGCGACCGCGCAGCGGCTACGATCACATCATGCTGCACCTGCATGACGGCATGAAGGCCGACATGGCCTATCAGCGCGACGCGGGGCAGCAGACCATGCCGTTCCCGCCAGGCAGTGTCTGGATCTGCTTCTCGGATCAGACTTCGCACGCCGTGATGTCGGGACAGTTCATGATGGAGCAGACCTTCTTCCTGCCCGCCGAGGCGATGGTGCACCCCGAGTGCTCGCCGCTGGCGGTCTTGCAACGTCTCACGCATCGAGCGCTGATCTGAATGCTGCTGCGCCTCATCTATCGCGCGCTCTGGTGGGTCGTTGCACCGCTGGCGGTGGTTCGCCTGTGGTGGCGTGGCCGCTTCGAGCCGGGCTATCGTCGTCACATCGGTGAGCGGTTCGGGTACTACGACACGCCGCCCTATACCGGCCGTCCCCTGATCTGGGTGCACGCGGTCTCGGTCGGTGAGACCCGTGCCGCGCAGCCGCTCATCGACGCGCTGCTCGAGCGCTATCCGTCGCACGGCATCCTGCTCACGCACATGACGCCCACCGGGCGAGCCACCGGCGAGAGCCTGTTCGGCGAACGCGTGCAGCGCTGCTACCTGCCGTACGACATGGTCGGGTCGATCCGGCGATTCCTGAAGCACTGGCGCCCGAGCGTCGGTGTGGTGATGGAGACCGAGGTCTGGCCGAACCTGATCTTCACGTGCCGCGAACGCGGCGTGCCGCTGGTGTTGACCAATGCGCGGATGTCGGCGCGTTCGTTCCGGCGCGCCGCGCGCTTCGGCGATGCCGCCAGGCCGGTCTTCGGTGGCTTCAGCCGCGTGTTCGCGCAGAGCGATGCCGACGCCGAGCGCCTGCGCATGCTCGGCGCGAGCGACGTCGACGTGATGGGCAACCTGAAGTTCGACATGACCCCGTCGCCCGCATTGCTCGCACTCGGCGCGCGCTGGCGTGCGCGCTTCGGCGAGCGCAAGGTGTGGCTCGCCGCCAGCACGCGCGACGGCGAGGAGGCGTTGGTGCTCCAGGCGCGCGCCATGCTCGCGGCAGCCTCCGACGAGGGACGTCGCGCGTTGCTGGTGCTCGTGCCGCGTCATCCGCAGCGCTTCGACGAAGTGGCGGCCATGCTCCAGAAAGTGCGCCTGAACTATGTGCGCCGCAGCGCCTGGCCCGACGGCGATACGCCGCTGCCGGCCGACGTCGACGTAGTGCTCGGCGACTCCATGGGCGAGATGGCGGCCTACTTCTCGGCGGCTGACGTCGCGTTCATCGGCGGCAGCTTGCTGCCGCTGGGTGGTCAGAACCTGATCGAGGCGTGCGCGGCGGGAACACCGGTTGTCTTTGGCCCGCACATGTTCAACTTCACGCAGGCCAGCGAAAACGCGCTGGCGGCGGGTGCGGCGCGCCGGGTAAGCGACGCCGGCGAGCTGGCCGCCACGCTGGCCGACCTGTTGCTCAACGACGACCGGCGCCTGGCCATGCGCACGGCCGCCACGCTGTTCGCCCGGCAGCATCAGGGCGCGACGGCGCGCACCGTCACGGCATTGGGCCGCTGGCTCGATACCGGGCTGGTCGCGCCACAGGACTGAGGGTCTCCCAGCTCCAGGCGGGACGGCGTGCACCGCCGTTGGTGCTTCAGGCGGGCTTCAGGCGGGCTTCAGGCGGGCTTCAGGCGGGCGTCCGGCCTTGTGGCCGCATGCGGCGAGCCCGGGAGGGCGTGTGGCCCTGGGCTCAGTAGGTCGGCATCGACGGATCGACCTGGAGCGCCCAGGCATCGATGCCACCAGCCAGATTGAACAGCCGGGTAAAGCCTTGTTGTTCCAGAAACATCGCGGCGCGCGCGCTGCGCATGCCGTGATGGCAGATGCACACGATGGGCGCGTCGGCGTCGAGTTCGTTCAGACGGGAGGGCACATCGCCGAGCGGCACATGCTTGCTGTGGGCGATGCTGCAGGTCTGGACCTCCCAGTCCTCGCGCACGTCGAGGAGCGTGGGTTGGCCGCGATCCCCGTCCGCGAGCCACTGGGCCAATTCCGCCGGAGTGATGTTTTCCATGATGTTCGTTGTCTTATTATTCCGGGCCGGCGCCGTGCGTTGCCGGACGGTGCGCTGGCCCGGTCGCCGGCTTCAGAACTTGAAATGCGACGGTTGCGGTGCGACGAGATAGGGCACCTGCGTCTCGAACAGGTTTTCGCGGCGGTATTCGTTCTCGGACACGCGCGTGATGAGCACGGCTTCCATGACCGGCGCGCTTCCGACGAAGGCGGCGAGACGGCCGCCGACCTTCAACTGGTCGAGGAAGGTTTGCGGCAGGGCGGCCAGACCGCCCGAGATGGCGATCACATCGTACGGGGCGGCGGCGGTCCAGCCTTGTGCGCCGTCGGCGTTGATCACTTCGACGTTCGTCACGCCGTTGGCGCGCAGCGTTTGCTGGGCCGCCTGCGCGAGATTGGCGTCGAACTCCACGCTCGTGACATGGTGCGCGTTGTAAGCGAGCAACGCGGCCATGTAACCCGAGCCGGTGCCGATTTCCAGCACGTTTTCGTTCTTCTTCGGCGCGAGCGCTTGCAGAATGCGGGCTTCCACACGCGGGAACATCATGTGCTGGCTCTTGTTGGCGATGGCGGCGCCCGGCAGCGGCAGCTCGACGTCGGTGAATGCGCTGGCGCGGTACGCGGCCGGCACGAATGCCTCGCGCTTGACGACCTTGAGCAGATTGAGCACGTCCTGGTCGAGCACGTCCCAGGGACGGATCTGCTGCTCGATCATGTTAAAGCGGGCCTGTTCGTAATTCATTTCGATTACCGTGGGTAGTAGGCGAACACAACCCGGCATTTTACCAGTTCCGGGCGGTAGTCACGATGACGCGTGCACTTTTGCCGCACTCGAGGCCAAAGATCGGGACAGACAACCCTCAGGCCGCCCGTTTGGGCGAGATGGGGGAGCGGGGCGAGGTGGCCGGGGAAGCGGACGACGGCGCGACCGGAGCGCTGGCGGCGTCTGACGTATCGGGCATATCAGGCATATCAGGCATATCAGGCATATCAGGCATATCAGGCATATCAGGCATATCGGGCGCATCCGACGCTGCCGCGCGCAATGCCACGCGATTGAGATACGCCGCGCACATCGTCGCCATCTGATCGGCGATCTGGCCGGCCAGCGTCTCGGAGCAGGCGGCGGGCGCCCGGTTCTCCAGAATCGCCTTGATGGGACCGGTCATCGAATTCAGGAAGACGAAGGCCACGGTCTCCGGATCGTCGAAGCTCACGTTGCGCGCCGTCTTCAGCATGCCCACGACCGCGCCGTGCATGCGCGTGGCCGCGTCGGCAAACACCTTGCGTCCGTCGAGATCTTCCGAGAGCCGGTACAGCGCCTGCGCCTCTTCGATGTCCGTCATCTTCGCCCCGACGTAGGCCTTCGCGAGCGAGTGCGCCATGACCTCGAGCGGTTCGCCGTGCGAGGCGAGGCAGGTGGACTCGACCGTGCAGACGATCCGGTCGATGTGCCGCCCGAGCACCGCATAGAGCAGCACCTGCTTGTTCTGGAAGTACTGGTACAGCGTGCCGACCGATACCCCCGCGCGCTCGGCCACCCGGGTGGTGGTCAACTGGCGCCCGCCGTCGAGCAGCAAAACCTGAAGCGCTGCTTCGAAAATGGCGTCGATGGTGACCCGCGAGCGCGCCTGTTGCGGCGTTTTACGGGGCGTTGCGGGCCCTCGGGTGTCCGGTTTCATATGCGAATGGAAAAGCTGAAGGATTCTTCATAAACTCGATGCTAACAAATTTGCGCGCGGTCGGGCGCATGACAACAAGGCATACGACGGGAGCAGTCATGAAACGGGACGCCATCGAGAGTATCGACAATGCGGCACGCGAGGACGCCGAGCGCCATCTGGGCCGCGTGGCACTGGTGACCGGTGCCACGCGGGGCATTGGACAGGAAGTCGCGAAAGCCCTTGCCGAGGCCGGCATGACGGTCCTCGTGGGCGCACGCGAGCAGGCAAAGGGCGACGACGTGGTCGAACCGCTGCGCAAGGCGGGATTTCAGGCGGAGGCGCTGGTGATCGATCTGTTGCGTCCGGAAACGCTGCATGCGGCTGCGTACCACATCGGTCGTTATTACGGCCGTCTCGACGTGCTGGTGAACAATGCCGGTGTGACCGATCCGCGCGACGATGTCCCGGAGAAGGCTTCCATCGAGGCCGTCGAGCGGGTGTTCGCGACCAACTTCTTCGGTACGTTGCGCGTCACGCAGGCGATGTTGCCGTGGCTGGCGCGTTCGGAGCGCGCGCGTATCGTGAACGTGTCGAGCGGCTTGGGGTCGCTCGCGCACAATAACGATCCGGCGTGGGAGCATGGCGCATTTCGTCAGATCGGCTTCAACGCGTCGAAGGCGGCGCTGAACATGTTGACGGTGCAGCTCTCGCATACGTTGCGCGAGACGTCGATCACGGTCAATTCGGTCGACCCGGGTGCGCCGGCCGACCTCGCGGTCGACGCCAGCGGCAAGCGCGTGCGGCAGGGCATGGCCGACGGGGCGCGAAGCGTGCTGATGCTTGCGCTCGGCGAACGCGGTCCGGTCACGGGCGGCTTCTACGGTGGCGAGGGACCGTTGCCGTGGTAAACGGCGCGTCCGCCGGTCCGCGGTGCCGCCCGCGGTAAAATGCGCGCCTTGAAATCGAAATGCGGCTGACGTCCTGCCGTCGCGTGTCGGGCACCCTACGTTGCGCGCCGCGCGTCCTCCCGCAAGCGCCTGCCATCCCACGGTCTTTTCATGAACTGTCGCCCACACTGCGCGGCGTGCTGCATCGCGCCCTCCATCTCCACGCCCATTCCCGGCATGCCGAACGGCAAGCCGGCGAACACCCGCTGCGTGCAACTGGACGACGCCGAC
Source organism: Pandoraea pnomenusa (assembly GCF_000767615.3). Classification (NCBI taxonomy): domain Bacteria; kingdom Pseudomonadati; phylum Pseudomonadota; class Betaproteobacteria; order Burkholderiales; family Burkholderiaceae; genus Pandoraea; species Pandoraea pnomenusa. The sequence continues at coordinate 867,262 of NZ_CP009553.3, forward strand.
CGTTGCGCGATCTTCGGCAGTGCGCAGCGCCCGGCGGTCTGCGCCTCGTTGCAGCCGTCGGCCGAAATGTGTGGCCAGGACCGCGAGCAGGCGATCGCATGGCTTGCCAGTCTCGAGGTACTGACCGCGCCCGGCGTGGCGTAAGCCATGCTGCGCGCGCGGGCGCGGCGCCGGCGAGACGACTGTTGGCGCAACGGTGGGCGGGGCGCTACCCGCGTCACATGCGGGTGATATAGTCGCGCCTATCGAAGATTGGCCGGGCCCTGTCCGGAAGTAGAACGCGACATGCAACGCAGTCTTTCTCTTGAACGACAGAATCGTCAGCAGTGCGAGGCACTGGCCGTGGCCGGGCGCGAGCGGCCGTCGTCGTCATCGCGCCGCCGTTGGCTGTCGCTCACCGGTGCCGCCGTATTTGCCGCCGGGTTGGCGGCATGTGCGGGATTGCCGTTCGGCAACGATTACACCTTCTCCGAAGCGCAACTGCAGCGCGCGCTCGATCGCAAGTTCCCGTTCGATCGCCATGTGCTGGCAGTGCTCGACGTCAACCTCTCGCATCCGCGCCTGACGCTGCTGCCCGAGCGCAACCGCCTGGCCGTGGCGGTCGACGCCACCATCGCGCACCCGCTCGGTGGCGCGCCGTTCACGGGCACGTTGGCCGTCGAAAGCGCGCTGGCCTACGATCCGGCGACGATGTCGGTCGTGCTGCGCGATCCCGAGGTACAGAACTTCACCGTCGACCGATTGCCCGAGCGCTGGTCCCGGCAATTGAACGCCGCCGGCGCACTGATCGCCACGCAGTTGCTGCAAGGCGCGCCCATCTATACGTTCAAGCCCGAACAGCTCAACATTGGCGGGATACCGCGCCAGCCCGGCGAGATCACGGTCCTCTCGCACGGGGTGAACGTCAGGTTCGATTCACGCTGACGGCGGCGACGTCGCGCTCGGACGCGCCCCCCGACGGTTTCGCTTTTCCACATTCCACATTCACGACTTCTCAGGAACGCATTGCATGGACTTGTTGCTGGCACTCAAAGCCGTCATTCTCGGCGTGGTCGAAGGGTTGACCGAATTTCTGCCGATCTCCTCGACCGGCCACCTGATCCTGGCGGGCAGCCTGCTCAACTTCAACGACGAAAAGGGCAAGGTGTTCGAGATCGTGATTCAGTTCGGCGCGATTCTGGCGGTGTGCTGGGAATTCCGGGCGAAGATCGCACAGGTCGTTGCTGGGCTGGGCAGCGATGCCAAGGCGCGTCGTTTCGCGGTGAATGTGATCGTCGCGTGTTTGCCCGCCATCGTGCTTGGGTTGCTCTTCGGCAAATACATCAAGGCGGTGCTGTTCAACCCGATTGTGGTGGCGACGGCGTTCATCGTGGGCGGCGTGATCATTTTGCTGGTGGAGCGCCACAATCGCAGCAACACCATGGCGGGCAAGTCGCCGCGCGTGACATCGATCGATGATCTCTCGTTCGCCGACGCCCTGAAGGTCGGCTTCGCGCAATGCTTCGCGCTCGTGCCGGGCACGTCGCGCTCGGGCGCCACGATCATCGGTGGCATGATGTTCGGTCTGGAGCGTCGCGTGGCGACCGAGTTCTCGTTCTTCCTTGCCATCCCGATCCTCTTCGGCGCGACGGTGTACGAACTCTACAAGGCGCGCTCGATCCTGTCGGTGGACGATGTCAGCCTGTTCGGCGTGGGTTTCATCGCTGCGTTCGTCAGCGCGTTCATCTGCGTGCGCTGGCTGTTGCGCTACATTGCATCGCACGACTTCACGGCGTTCGCGTGGTACCGCATCGCGTTCGGGATCGTGGTGCTCGCCACCGGCTACAGCGGACTGGTCGTCTGGGCGGACTGAAACCGTCGGACCTCCGTATGAAAAAAGGGCACCGCGAGGTGCCCTTTTTCGTTGGATGCCTGGTTGACTGTCGCCGCGTTAGTGCGTTTGATCCGCGTCCGACTCGCCGCTTATCCGCGTTTGCGGAACACGAGATCCCATACGCCGTGGCCGAGGCGCAGGCCGCGGTTTTCGAATTTCGTCACGGGCCGATAGTCGGGGCGCGGCGCGTAGTCGGTTGCCGTGTTCTCGAGCATGGCTTCGCCGCCCAGCACTTCGAGCATCTGCTCCGCATATTCCTGCCAGTCCGTCGCGCAATGTAGATATCCCCCCGGCTTCAGGCGCGAGGCGAGCAGCGCCACGAACGGCGGTTGCAGCAGGCGGCGCTTGTGGTGGCGCTTCTTGTGCCACGGGTCGGGGAAAAATACGTGCACGCCGTCCAGCGAGCCCTCGGGGAGCATGTGCTGAACGACCTCGACCGCGTCGTGCTGAATGATGCGCACGTTCGACAGCGGCGTCTCGCCGATCAGCTTGAGCAGTGCGCCCACACCTGGCTCGTGCACTTCCACGCCGAGGAAGTCGTCCGCCGGACGCAGCTTCGCAATATGTGCGGTGCCGTCGCCCATGCCGAAACCAATCTCCAGAATTCTCGGTGCACCGGTGCGTTCGAAGGCGTTCGGCCAATCGAGCGGGGCGGGTGCGTACGGCAACACGAACTTCGGGCCGAGTGCGTCGAAGGCGCGCTTCTGCGCTTCCGAACTGCGACCCGCGCGGCGCACGAAGCTGCGAATACGGCGCGGATGGGCTACGCCGTCGGGACCGACATAAGTCTCGCCGTCACCTTGGGCGTTAGGTTGCGACGTATCGATCTCGTCGTCGTCGTGGGCCGATTGCGCGTCGTCAGCCGGCGGGTGTCCGTGGTTCGTCATGGAAGCAAAAAGCCGTCTGGACGACGGCTTGTCGAGGAATGCTGCGGCGGGCGACCCCTTAGGCGCGGTGGCCTGAGTCGGTGCCCAACACGATGATTTTCAAAGGATTTTCCCGGGCCGTGGCGTCGGGAGCGGGCTCGATTATCCACCGGAACCCCCTTGACTGGCAAGCCGACGCCCGGCTCAGCCGGGGCGCACGACCCGCGTGTCCTCCGGGGCGACCGGCTCGCCGCGCGCCGTGCTCGGCCGCAGCTCGGCCAGTGGCTCGCCGGTGCGCGTGTCGATGAGCGTCGAATGCGCCTCGCCTCGCGCGAACCGGTACTTCTCGCCCCATTGCCGCAGCGCCACGATCAGCGTAAAGAGTTCGCGGCCTTGCGCCGTCAGCACATATTCCTGGTATGCCGTGCCGTCCGAGGCGGGCTGGACCGACAGAATGCCGGCGTCGACCAGCGCGCGCAAACGCGTCGTGAGCATGCTGCGCGCCACCCCGAGGCTGCGCAGAAAGTCTCCGAAGCGGCGCACGCCGTCGAAGGCATCGCGCACGATGAGCAGGCTCCAGCGGTCGCCGATGATGTCGACGGTGCGGGCCACGGGGCAGGTGCCGGGCGACGGGGAAGTGGGTGTTCGAGGCATGAGCGATAGCGGTGAACCGGTGGCAAGCGTTGGCCGATGGCGCGAACGTTGGACCAATATAGGTTTCATTTTAAGACTGGTTTGGCTATCATCCAACAAGTCTTAATTTGAAACTGGATTGGGAGCTTTCATGTCATCGTGCCGAATGACGCAACCCGACGGGCATCCGCACGCCGCCGCTGCGCGAATGCCGCGCGCGCTGGTGGGGACTTTCGCCGGCGCGGCGGGGTTGAGCGTCGCAAACGTCTACTATGCGCAGCCACTGCTGGATACGCTCGCCGACGATTTCGGCATTTCGCGCGGTGTGGCCGGGAGTGTCGTTACCGCGACGCAGGTGGGGTGTGCGCTGGCGCTGCTCTTTCTGGTGCCGCTGGGCGATCAGTGGGAGCGGCGCCGCCTGATGCTCGTGCAGCTCGCGTTGCTGGCCGTGAGTCTCTTGGGGGTCTCGATGGCAACGTCCGCAGCCGGCCTGTTGTTGGGCATGGCGGCCGTTGGCCTGCTGGGCACGGCCATGACGCAGGGACTGATTGCCTTCGCATCGAGCGTGGCGGGCGAGCATGAACGGGGTCGCGTCGTCGGCGCCACGCAAGGGGGCGTGGTGGTCGGGCTGTTGCTTGCGCGGGTTATGTCGGGGGCCGTCGCCGATCTGGCGGGATGGCGGGGCGTCTACCTGGCATCCACCGCGGCGATGCTGGTGCTAGGCATCGTCTTGTGGCGAGTCTTGCCGCAGCAGGCGGTCGCGGACGAGTCGGGTGACCCGAAGGCGTCGCCCGTGGCAAGTCAGTCCTATGGCGTGTTGCTGCTGTCGATGTTCGAGCTGTTGCGCCACGAGCGCACGCTCCAGATTCGCGGGGCGATCGCGTTGCTGATGTTCATGGCGTTCAGCGTCTTCTGGAGCGCGCTGGTGCTGCCGCTGTCGGCCGCCCCATTTCACTTCTCGCACACGGCCGTCGGGGCCTTCGGCCTCGTGGGCGCGGCCGGTGCGATCGCGGCAGCCCGCGCGGGGGCGTGGGCCGACCGTGGATGGGCGCAGCGCACGACGGGCCTCTCGCTGGCGTTGCTCACGCTCGCCTGGCTGCCGCTGGCGGGATTGCACGCGTCGCTCGCGTGGCTCGTGCTCGGGGTGTTGCTCCTCGATCTGGCCGGGCAGGCGATTCACGTGACCAACCAGAGCCTCATCTTCGCCGCGCGCACGGACGCGCCGAGCCGCCTCGTCGGTGTCTACATGCTGTTCTATGCGACGGGAAGCGGCCTGGGCGCATTGGGGGCAACGGCCACGTATGCATCGTTCGGCTGGTCGGGCGTGTGCCTGCTGGGCGCCGGGGTCAGTCTTGCAGCGCTGGCGTTTTGGGCGCCAACGCTGCAATTCATGCCCGATGCCGCCTCGTCGACGTCGCCGTCAGCGCGGCTTGGCGCGTGACGGTTTGGCCGGCTTGGCGGGTGTCTGCGCGCGGGCCGTGGCCTTGGTGCCGAAAACGCCGGTCGTCTCCATGTCTTCGAGCCACGAGAGGGCGTCGGCATGGCGCAGGAAGTGGCGCAGATAATCGGGTGAGACATCGTGCATGAGCGACAGCGCACGATGCACCAGATGGTTGGAGTTGAGGGGGCCGGCGTTTTCGGGCACTTGCGCGAGCGACTGTCGCAGGTTGCCGTCCGTGCTCAGCTTCGACCATGTTTCGCGGAAGTATTCGAGCACGTCGAGATCCTCGAACGCGTCGTCCGTGGCGATGACGGTTGGCGTGATGGTCGCCGGCGCCGTACGCTGCACCGCAGCCTCTGCGCCGCGCGCATCGCGCTTGCCGGTGGCGGGTTGAGCCGACGCAGGAGGTACCGCGGGCGAAACGTCAGGCGCAGCACGTGAGGCGGGCGCCGATGCCGACCGACCGTTGGCGTCGAAGCGTCGCGCGATGTCCGCCGTCAGCGCGCGGAGCGTCGAAGCGGCTGGCGCGCCCGGTGCGGCGCTATGTGAGGGCGCCGGTTCGGCGGCGTTCGCGACGTCCTCGTCACCTGCATCCGACACCGACCCGGCAAAGGCGTCGACGAGTGCTGCGATCCTGGCGTCGAGCACACGTTGCACGCTGGCATCGCAGGCGCGACGGCGACGCGCGAGCGCTTCGATCCGATGGAAGCGCACGGGATCGCGCTTGTCGGCGCCCTGCGCGCGCCACGCGGCCAGTTGCGCCTCGATGTCGCGGGCCTGCGGTGCGGCGCCGGTCTGCACTTCGCCGTCGGCGGTGCCTCGCCCGACGCCCATCCCGCTAGCGTCGCGCTCGTCGGGCGCGGGGAATGTGTCGTCGCCGGAACTCGTCACGATGGTCTCGTCGCTCATGGCGTCACGACTTCGGCTTTGCCGCGTTACTGGCACTGCTGCGCGGCATCGGCGCGATTTCCACGCGGCGATTCTTCGCGCGTCCCGCTTCGTCGGCATTCGATGTGACGGGCTGCTCCGCCCCGAAGGCCGCCGAGAAGATCGACGACGGCGGCACGCCCGCGGCGATCAGCTCGCGCGTGACGGTCAGCGCGCGCTGGGCCGAGAGCTCCCAGTTGTCGGCGAACCGCCGGTTGGTTTCGCGCACTTGCTGATCGTCGGTAAAGCCGCTGACCATGAGAATCTCGTCGCTTGCCCGCAGATAGGCGGCCAGCGGCGCGGCGAGACTGCGCAACACCTCGCGGCCTTGCGGCTGCAACTGGTCGGAGTTCAGTGCGAAGAGCACGTTGCCGCTGATGCCGATGCGTCCGTTCACGAGCGTGACGCGTCCGCCGGCAAGCGGCCCGGCGAGCGCTTTCTCGAGCGTCTCGCGGCGCTGCGTTTCGGCGCGGCGCTCCTTCACCTCGCGCTCGAGCTTGGCGGAGAGTTCGATCTGCACGCCGATCACGCCGAGCATGATGAGCACGAAGGCGCCGAGCATCACCGACATCAGATCGCCGAAGACCGCCCACGTGGGCGCCGCGGCCCCGACGTCGCCGCTGTGTCCGATGTCCGCGTCGAAGTCGTCGCTCATGCTGCCACGCTACCCGGTTGTGCCCGCGTCCTTGCCAGATCCTGAAGATTTTCGAGGATCTGCTTTTGCGACATCACGCTCAGTTCCACGACTTCACGCGCCTGCGCGACGTAGTATCCGAGCTGCTCATCGCTGCGGGCCATGGACTTGTCGAGCGCGGTTTCGATCCGCTGCAGCTGTTCGAGCAACTGCGTGTTCGACTCGCCGAACGACTGCACCGCCGCGCCGAAGGCATCGCCAAGGCTGGCGATCTCGATCGCGCTGCCGGTGACCTGTGCCGATGCGGCCGCAAGCTTTTCCGTTTGTGCGGCAATGGCGTCGCCGAGATTCGCGCCGGCGCGCTCGAGCAGTTGCGCCGACGTGGTGACCAGTTCGTCGACGGCGGCGCGTTGCTCGTTGCCGGCGTGCTTCACGGTGTCGAGCAGTGTGCCCAGCGTATCGAGCAGACGCGAGCGTTCCTCCAGCATGGCGTTATCGCGTGCCATGCTGTCGGAGAGCTTCTGGCGCAGCTCGCCGATGATCTCGGCGGCGGCCTTGGGGGCTTCCGATGCGGTTTGCACCAGACGCGAGATTTCCGCGATGGTGTCGCTCGCGTTGGCGCGGGTTTGCTCCGACATCTCCAGCGCGGTACGCGCGAGCGTGTCGCAGATCGCCTGTTGCTGGCTGGCCGTCTGCGCGCCCACCTGTTGCCATTCGGCGCGCAGCGTGGCGAGCGTGCCCTCGAGCGTTTGGGTCCAGGCGGACAGACGCTGCGTTTCGCGCTGGGCGGTGGCGTCGTGATGGGCGGCGTTCGCTTCGCTCAGCGCCTGCATCAGCGACGCGCTGTGCTGCTCGAATGCGCTGGTCGTGGCGGCCACCAGTTGCTGGCTGCCGTCGGCGAGTCGTTCGTTGCTGCGCGCGTGTTCCGCGACGGCCTCGCGCCATGTCTGCGCGACGTTGGCCGAAGTCGAGTCCATCTGGGCGGCCACGCTGTGGAGCAATTGTTCGGCGCGCATCTCGAAGGTTTGCGCAAATTGCGAGAGGGCGGCGGCGAGATCGCGCGCCAGTGCCTCATTGGCCGACTGTTGCGCGACGAGCGCCTGCTTCCACTCGCCGGATACGACCGCGGCCGTCTCGGAGACGTTAAGCATCGCGCCTTCGGTGCGTTGGCTGACACCGTCGATCAGGTGTGCCGAGCGTTGTTCGAAGGTGTCGGTAAAGCGCGCGAGCGCGGTGGCCAGTTCGGTGCCGAGTGTGGCGTTGGCCTGCTGTTGCAGCGCGATGGATCGATCCCAGGCCTGCGCCACGCGTTCGTGCGCGCCGCTGACACTGCCGCTTGCCGCATCGAGCTTGGCGGCCACGTCTCCGAGCAGGGCGCCGGAGCGGGCTTCGAACGTTTGCGCGAAGCGCTCCAGCGCGGCACCGAGGTCCTGCGTGAGGGCGTCGTGCGAGCGTTGCTGTTGGGCGAGTGCGTGCTCCCAGGCCTGCGCCACCGTCGTCTGCGCGGTGGCAATGCTGCCGGTGGCGTTGTCCAGTCGCGCGGTGACGTCCGCCAGCAAGCCGGCGGAACGCGTCTCGAACGCCTGGGCGAACTGCGCGAGCTTCGCGCCGAGATCGCGGGCGAGCGCGTCATGGGTTTGCTGCTGGGTGGCGAGCGACGTTTCCCAGGTCTTCGCCACGTCCGCGTGCGAGGCGCTGACCCGATCGGTGGCGGATTCTAGGCGTGCGGCAACGTTGTCGACGAGTTGGGCCGAGCGCGTCTCGAAGGTCTCGGCGAATTGCGCGAGCGCGGTGCCGACGTCCTTCGCGAGGGCGTCGTGGGTGCGCTGTTGCGTGGCGAGCGAGGTCTCCCACGTTTGCGCCACGTCGGCGTGCGCGCTGCTCACCTGCCCGGTGACGGATTCGAGGCGCGTGGCGACATCGTCGACGAGCCGCGTGGCGCGCGTCTCGAACGTTTGCGTGAAGTCGCCGAGGGCGGCGCGCAGATCGGTCGCGAGCGACGCGTTGGTGCGCAACTGTGCGTCGAGCGAATCCTTCCAGACATTCGCCACGCGTGCGGTGGTGGCTTCGAAGCGATCGGACAGGCCGTCCATGCGATCCTGCACGGCGGCGGACACCGTCTGGTGCCAGTTGGCCGTCTCGCGGGCGAGGCTGGCCATGGTCGCCTCGACTTCCGGACGAATGGCCGCGCCGGCGGCGCTGGCGGTGGTGGCGACGCTGTCCTTCAGATACTGCTGCATCGCCTCGGTGAGCTGTGCATAGGAGGCGTCCGTTCGGGCGTGCAGGGCGTCCTGGTTCGCCGCGAGGCGTTCGCCCAGCGCCAGACTCTGGCGCTCCATCGACGCCATCATCGCCTGCAGACGGTCGACCAGCGCCGGCATGGCCGTTGCCTGCTGCTGAAGCAATTGCAGCGTGGTTTCGCGCTGATGCTGTTGCGAGAAGCCGCGCAGGGTAGTGACGATGCGCGCGTCGAGCGTCTGCACGACCTGGGCGCGCTCCTTGCGGGCGAGGGCGGCGAGCAAGCCGAGCATCGCCGATGTGGCGACCCCCGCTACCGACGTGCCGAACGCGAAGCCGAGTCCCTTGACGGGCGAGGCGAGCGAGGCGCGGATGGCTTGCAGGTCGGTCGCGCCTTCGAGTGCGATGCCGGTGCCGCGCAGCGTGGCGGCCATGCCGAGGAAAGTGCCGAGCATGCCGAGCAGCACGAGCAGGCCGACGAGGTACGGCGTGAGGGCGGGGCCGGGCAGACCGACGCGCTCGCCTTCCACGCGCAGTCGTACCGCGGTGCGCACGCCGGCGGGCAGCGTGTCGAGCCAGGCGGGCAGTGACGCCGGCGGTGCGTTCAGGCTCGCGACGGCGCCTGCCAGCGCGTTCGTCGTCTGATGAAAGCGCTTGAGTTCGAGCGCGCCGATGAGATAGACGGCCGCGATGAGCAGCGCCACGGCGAGCGCGAGCGTATTGGTGCCGGCATAGCCGATGGCAATCCAGGCGACGACGGCCAGACCTGCGACAAAGGCAACGAGATCAACGAGGTAACGGGTCATGTTGTCCGGGTTCACTTACGTTTTCGCCTGTGCGAACCGAGGCGAGGGCGGCGATGAGCCCTTCGAGCGGTTCGAGGCGGATGTCCAGTTCCGCGAGCAGGATGCTCTGCATATCCCGGTGGAAGGTGTCGAGCCACGTGCCGGCGGGCGCGAGCGGCGGTGCGCCCGGCACGCGCGGGGCGGCGAACGCCGCCTGTTCCGTATCGCGCAGCCGCGTGAAGTGCCCTTCGAGCAGGTTCGGCACGCTTGCGAGCAGTGTGCGCTCACGTGCGCCCATCACGCGCTCCATGACGGCGTCCACGCTGGCGAGCCGAGCGGCCTCCGGCGATTGCGTTGCGAGCTGCGCGCGAAGCCGGGTGCGCAGGGCGCCGATCGCCGTATCCATCGTCTGCTGCGACGTTGCGTAGCGCTGGCGATAGGCCGGGAACTCCGCGAACGAGGCCGCGCGCTGGCGCTGTGCCGCGCTCAGGGCGCGAATTTGCCCGCCGGGGGCCGCGGCCAGACCGCAGTCGCGGGCGATGGCGGCGGCAAGCTCGGTTCGAACGCGTGCCACTTCGCCCGCCGGATCCTGGGCGGCCGTACGCGCGCCGGGCATTGCGGCGGGCGGCGTGGCTTTGAGGGCCGACGACAGGGCGATGGCGTCGGTCCAGCCCAGCCACTGACTCATGCGGTCCGAGAGCGACGGCGCGGCCTCGGGCGGCGCGAACGTGCTCAGGCGGGCCAGCGAGCGTATGAGTGTGGGGGCGCTGATAACGGGACGCCGGGACACTTGCACCATTCCACTGGGGGGTCGAAAACCCAGCAGTTTACACTGCGCGCGGCCCGCGTCCCCGGCGGCCCGGTCCGGCGGGGGATTGACGGGCGCGTGAGCCTCTGGATGGCGGGTGCGCCGGGCCGGTCCAAACATCGCGCGATCGGATGGCGATGGGGGCGATGGGCTTGCGATGGGTGCGCTACGGTGATCGGGGCGGGCCGCGTCCGGCCGAGGTCGGCGCCGCGGACGGAGGGAGCGACGGGCTTTTCCGCCGACTGTGATTTATCTCAGTTTTCAGCCGGGGACCCGGGGTATATCGTTGACCCAACTCGCGACAAACGCGAAACGACCAAGCGAAAACCGGAGGTGTGAAATGGCTGCAATTGGACCGATCTGCGACGCACTGGTGACTGTGGGCACGTGGGCTAGCCGGGCTGCACCGGTGGCGAAGTTCTTCTCCGACGTGGCAAGTCTCTTCATGTAAGGCGCAACGCGCGCAACCGAACCGAACGACGACTGGAGGTGTGACATGGCTGCAATTGGACCGATCTGCGACGCACTGGTGACCGTGGGCACGTGGGCCTCCCGGGCCGCCCCGGTGGGGAAGTTCTTCTCCGACATGGCAAGTCTCTTCATGTAAGGCGCGACGCGCGCAACCGAACCGAACGACGACTGGAGGTGTGACATGGCGATGATTGGACCGATTTGCGACGGGATGGTGGTAGTGGGAACCTGGGCGATGCGCATCAAGCCCTTCGCGCAATTCGTTGCCGACGTTGCGGGCCTCCTGTAACTCGCCTGGGGCGAGATCGAGACAAGTCAAAGTCATCAACGGGGGTGTGAAATGGTCTGGGGAATCATGGTGCAGGGACTGACGTCGATCGGCTCGTGGATTGCAGGACACATGCCGATCGTCGATCTCGTCGGGCAAAGCGTGGCGCACTGCATCTGACAGGAAGTCGGACGGCGACAGTCGATGCGGCGTCCGTGGCAGCGGGCTTGCGTGGGATGCTTGTGGCGAAAGTCTGCGCAGCAAGCGCTGACTGAGGCGTCAGGGAGATCCGTCAGTCAGCGAGGCGCGGGCGGGGAGAGGCGCCGGACGGATCAGGACGTCGGGCACGCGGCGTCGGGTGCCTGAGCGAGTCCCGAGCGCAGGTAGGGGAGCAGGCTGGCGAGGCCGAGCGTGGCCATCGCGGCACCGATCCATAGCGGCGAGCGCATGCCATAGCCTGCGTCGATGGCGGCGCCACCGGCCCAGGTGCCGAAGGCGAGGCCGGCGGTAATCACCGACGTATGCATCGTGTTGACGAGCGGGCCGGGCGTAGCGGCGCGCATCACGCGGGCGACCATGGCGGGATTGAGCGACACCCCCGTCAGACCGATGGCGGCAAAGGCGGCGATGCCGACCGGCGTCGACTGCGCCCACAGCGCGAAGCTCACCAGCGCGAGTGCGAGTACTGACAAACCGGCGACCAGAACGGTCAGCGTGTGACGGTCTGCAAAGCGTCCGGCCACGGCGTTGCCGATGATGTTGGCCACGCCGTACATGGCGAGCAGATTGGGAATTGCGGCGGCGGAGACGCCGGCGACATTGAGGAAGATCGGCGAGAAGTAGCTGAAGGCGGCAAACGTCGCGCCGATGATGAGACCGCTCGTGGCGAAGGCGGCCCAGAGCGGGCGATTGCGCAGCGAACGGAATTCGGCGGCGAGGCTGATCGCCTGACGATCCTGCTTTTGCGTGGCGGGCGCCCGCCAGACGATCACGATCGTGCACATCGCGGCCAGCGCGGCAACGAGCCAGAAGCTGGCGCGCCAGCCATAGTGTTGCTCGATGAAGGCGGTGAGCGGCACGCCGACGACCGGCGAGAACATCAGTCCCCCGAGCACGAACGAGGCGGCGCGTCCGCGCACCGAGGGGGCGACCAGATCCGCGCACAGCGTGAGTGCGACGCCGAAAGTGGCCGAACTGGCCACCCCCATGACGATCCGCGCGAGGGCCATCGCTTCGTAGCGTGTGGCGAGGGCCGCGAGCACGCCCCCGGCGACATTGATCGAGAGCAGCCAGACGAGGGCGCGCTTGTGCGGGGTGCGCAGGGCGAGCAGCAAGGCGGTGAGGACCGGGCCGCCGATCGCCATGCCCAGGGCGTAGAGCGAGATGAGATTGCCGATGTCGCCGATGCCGACGTGCATCGCTTGCGAGAGGGCGGGCATCATGCCGGCGACCATGAATTCGGCGGTGGTCATCGCAAAGACCGTCAGTCCGAGCAGGTAGACGACGGGGGGCATCGCCGTTTTTTGTGTCATATCTTTAACGATCATTCCAATTTTTGCTGTTCGAGGGGCTCGCGAGGTGTCGGGCGTAGGGGAGGATTGCGCTGACGGCTCGCGAGGCGCGGATGTGGGGGTCAGAGCACGGCGAGCGCGCCTTCGAGGACGTCTTCGAGGAAGGCGCGGTCGGTGACGGTGCGTCCGAGCGTGCGCAGGCCGTAGTAGTTCGACAGGAACGTGCGGGCGACGAGGACTGGCGAGCGGTCGGTGGAGAGTTCGCCGTTGTGTTGACCGACGGCGATCAGGTGAACGATCACCTGTTCGAGCCGGGCGAGATATGCCTGGCTGAATTGTCGGACTTTCGGGTCCTTGCCGCCGCGCTCGAAGGCGGCGAGCAGGGCCATGCAGCCACGTTGCCGGTCGGGATCGAGGTCTTCGTCGATGCCCCATTGCATGAGCGCGCGCAACCGGTCCTTGACGGGCCCCGGCGCGTTCAGGATGTCGACCTGCTTCTGAAGCCCGAGTGCCTGATAGCGTTCGAGGGCTTCGTGATAGAGGTTGAGCTTGTTGCCGAACGCGTTGTAAAGACTGCCGCGCCCGAGGCCGGTGCCGTCGACGAGCGCCTGCGCCGAGGTGCCTTCATAGCCGTGGGTCCAGAAGACGTCCATGGCGGCGTCGATGACGGCTGCGTCGTCGAATTCTCGGGGTCTTCCGCTCATGATGGGATCCGTGGACAGGTGTGAAGGAAACTGCACGCGCGAACGCGGTGTGTCGTCGTTGCCACGACTATAGGTGGTTTTTGACTGATCGTTCAAATAACCGGATGGCGGTTGTGGATTTTGGGGGGATGGCGAGCTTGCGGTGCCGTTGTGTCACCTCCGCTCGATACCCATTTCGTTTTCGGGTTTCGGAACGGGACGGGCTTGCTTGCTCAGGTGCCTTAATCGTGAGCAGGTGAACCGGGCGCCCAGTCGCGCTCGTTGATCCACATGCGGCCATTCGATCCCCAGTAGCACACGACGTTCTGGCCGGCACTGGCGTCGCTCACGGACGGGCTGAAGCCATGCGCCCGACTGCGGGCGAAGACGATTTTCGCCTGATGCGTGTTGCTGCATCCACCGACATAGTCGAGCGTGCCGATCCAGAGCTTGTGTCCTGGCGCGTCGGCACGCCGTTGTGACCACTTCTCCAATTCGCGCTCGACATCGGCGTCGTACGTTGGGGCATAGACCTCCTCGTGCGCAATGCCGTCGAGCAGCGACGCGAAGGCGACGCCGCTGGTGATGCCTTCCAGCGTGGCCGAGCCGGTGGCGTTCTGCATGACGAGGATCTTGTCGGGGAAGGCTTCGCGAAGTTCGCGCACGAGATCGAGCGCGCCTTGCTGGCAAGCGGCGTCGCAGGGGCCATTGGGGGTTCGCACGCCGTGTTCGATGAGTTCGAGATTATCGAGATAGAAGCCGTCGACGCCTTGTGCGATCAACCGCGGCGCGACATACGAGACGATGAGCTTGCGGTACGCCGGGTTGGACGGGTTCATCCAGGTCTCATCGCGGTAGCCGTTGTAGCGCCCCAGATGCGCGGGGTGATTGCTGCCGCAGGGGACGAAGCCGGCGGGGGCGTGGTGCCAATAAGCGCGAAAGCGCTCGCAGGCGCCGAGATTGAGATAACTGATGACGCGGTTCTTGCCGCCGGCTTTGAGCGTGGCGATCTGCGCGGGCGTGACGTTGCCTTGATCGGGATCGGCGTCGATATCGACGAGTCGGAAGGTGTTCGCCATGCGAGCGAGGTCGAGGCGGGCGACGTTGCCGTAGTAGCTGACCCACGGGGCGCCGACACCGATATCGCGCCCGGTCGGTGCGGCGACGGCCGCGCGAGGCGGTGTGGGCGTTTGCGCCGACGCCACGTGTGTCGCGAAGGCGAGGAGGGTGAGGAGGGCGGGAAGGGCGGGAAGTAGGCGCGTAACGCGGCGCAGCCATGAACTCGCCTCGGCCCGCGCATGATGCGAGACACCGTGCAGACCGACTTGCCGAGCGTGAGTCGTCATGGATGCGATAGACGCAAAAAAGCCGTCTGTGCGACGGCTGATCGATGAGTGCTGCGAACGCTGCTGAAACATGCTGTGGAGCGGGCGATGGGAATCGAACCCACGGCTCTAGCTTGGGAAGCTAGGGTATTACCATTATACGACGCCCGCGAAGAACGTCATTTTACGCGGGGAATGGGGCGTTTGGCAATCTGTGCGTTTTGTCGGTGGGTGCGATTCTGGGGTGAGAGTCTTGGGATCGATTCCCATCGCAGGCGCTTTTTGAGATTCCGTTTGGTCCGATTTCATGGCGGTATTAGACTTTCGCGATTCGCAATAAGCACAATTCGGGGGAGGTCGAGAGTGGAGGTCACTGGTCAGGGGGATGCAAATTTGGAGCTTCGTGCGGGAGCGGTCTATATCGGTGTACGGACATATTTTTCTCGGTCATATCTTCATGGAGCTGCTATGTTCGCGCGCGAAGCTCACGCTATCGAGGCACGGTACTTAGAAACTCACAAACACGAACGCGTTAACGAGCATCTAGCAAAGGTCGTTGCTTCGGTCATGATGAGCACCTCATCAATCGAAGCGTTTGTTAACGAAATATTCGCAGACGCAGCAGAGCGCTTCCCAGGATACGTCGATGACATGAGCCTCGCGGCTCTTGCATCGCTCGGAGCAGCGTGGGAAAGCGACTCGTTTGAAAGGCTGCGTACGCTTGAAAAGTACTCGGAGTTGTTGGCTCGCTGCGGATGTGCCCCTATAGACAAGGGGGGTCGGCAGTACCAAGACGTGAAAATTCTCTTGGACGTACGCAACTCGCTCACACATATGAAGTTGCGTACGTATGGGTTGCCAGAGAACCAAACGAAGTGGTTGATAGCATTAGAGCGAGATCTGACTTCTCGTATTCGCTCCAACCCGATGTACGGGGAAGGTAACCCTTTTTTCCCGGATCGTCTTCTCGGTCATGGGTTCGCGGAGTGGGGAGTGATCACTGCCCGCAGGTTCATGTTAAGAGTTGCTGGTCTGATCGGTCTTCCGAAGACGGCGATTACCCTTGGCGAGCCTGAGTATTTAACGCGTACGTGATGAGTAATCGGTCAGGAAAATTGCGAGATTGCCCCCAGAAGTACCCCCACCATTCGCGTCGACCAGCTGCAACACCACGTAATACGCGAGATTCGCCAACTAGGTTTGCAGCTAATCTATCTAGGGACTGGAGTTGCCCCTGTAACTCAGGACACGTGGACACCGTTAGGTTGATGACGCCGCTGCTCGCCTGAACTCGCGAGGCGAGCGGTATTTCAGGGCTTTGTGCGGGTGGCGCTCATTGTAATGTTCAAACGCAATGGCCAGACGCGAGAGCGCCGTTGGCGCGTCGGGCTTGTCCATATAGGCGACGTAATTGTGCTTCATGGTCTTCACGAACGACTCTGACCTGCCCCCTGCAAACAGGGCCAGCCGTGACCTGCTCCCCCAGAGTTCTCACCTGCAGATCAGCACGCGTGACCCGCTCGTATGAAGTCGCGCCAGGCCGACCGCATCCCTCAAATGAACGATGCGCCGCCGCGACGCGTCCTCCTAGAATCCCCGAAAGTCAAAATCCAATAACGGGGAGCGAAAATGAGAACAGATCGTTGGCAGCGGCGTCTGGCCGGCATTGCGACAATCGCGCTGGCCGTCATGCTTGCGGGCTGCGGATTGCCCGGACCGACGCACAAGACCGGCGTTCCGGTGGCCCTGGATGACCGTCCCGACTGCTCGGTGTACGGGGTTTGGGAGCGCTACACGTGGTCCGGGGAATGTCAGGGCGGTCTGACCAGCGGGAACGGCACCCTGCTCGGCTACGGCGGCTCGACGCTCATGATGCGTTACGACGGCGAAATGAAGGCGGGCCTTCGCGACGGCGTGGGCGAGCTATGGATGAACGGGGAGAAGTTCAACGGCGGCCCCACAACACGATCCGGACGCTTCTCGCGCGGCAACCTCATCACCGGCGCCGAAACCAACGGCTACAGCGTCCGGAACTATACCGACGGGAAGAACGCCAGCACGACCTACAAACCCAGGGAGAGCGAGTCGTCCTCCAGCGTGGGGACGGCACTCGCGATGGTAGGCGCGGCAATGCAGGGCGTGGCCGCCGGCGGTGGCAGGAACGCCGCACAACTCGCCGCGCTGGGCACCGCCATGCGCGGCAGCACGCAATCCACCGTCGAGGGCGTTTCGCCGAATCCGTCCGCGGGATCGCGCAGCGATCTGAACCCCACTGTGCCCGCTGCCAACCAATGCGTACGTCTGAGTCGCACGAAGTATTCGATCAATTTCACCAACACCTGCGATTTCCCGGTGGCGGTCCGCTACTGCTTCGTCAA
The DNA here is from genome assembly GCF_000767615.3 of Pandoraea pnomenusa. Taxonomy (NCBI): domain Bacteria; kingdom Pseudomonadati; phylum Pseudomonadota; class Betaproteobacteria; order Burkholderiales; family Burkholderiaceae; genus Pandoraea; species Pandoraea pnomenusa. Next base: position 884,103 of record NZ_CP009553.3, read on the forward strand.
TCTGTCGGGCGCCAGCCGACTGGATGCCAGCACGGGCGTACTCAAGGACGCCCTCTGCGGAGCCAGGACCGCCTACCCCAGCGCAACGCCGTCGATCATGCCCGGCGGTACCGACTCGCAGGTGGCGCCGAACAACGCCTCACCCATCCACTTCGTGGCGTGTCCATCCAGCGATATCCGAGCACAAAGCCATATCGAGTGGGACGGTTCGGCGCTGCGAGGCACGTGCGGCGGCATCCTGTCGAAAGACACCGTGCCGAACGGGCCGCTCAAAAAGGCGGGCGCCATCCGTTAGCGGCGTGATGGCGCCCATGCGTCCAGCGGCGCCGCAAGGCAACAACGCGGCGCCGAGCCGCGTGGTATTTCGCATGCACGCCTGGCGCCGTCGGAACGCATACGGTGCCCGATTGGCACCCGCCGTTAATCGTCGGCGAGCCGCGCGGTATTCGCCCGCGTCGGCGGTGTGGCTGCCAACAGCTTGTAAAGCATGAACGCCCCCGCGCCGCCGCTGGCGAGCGCCAACAACCACGCAATTGCCGGAAGGTCGAAAACACTCGGCGTCGTCTCGTCGGAAGGAAGATGCATCGTGAGCGCCACCACCGACGTGTTGTAGAACATGTGCAGCAGAATGCCCGGCACCAGCGAGCGCGTGCGTTCGTACATCTTCCCGATGATCAGCCCGATGATGAGCGCCACCACGAACTGGTACACGTTCAGGTGCGCCAGCCCGAACACCGCGGCCGAGTGAGCGATGGCCGTGCCCGCCGGATACTGACGCAGAAAACTGCGCAGGATGATCCCGCGATACAGCATCTCTTCGACGAAGGGAGCAATGAGGCAGACCATTGCGAAGGCGCCGAGCCCGCCCTTTGCATACACGTCCGCGCTGCTTTGCAGCCATCCGCCCATCGGAAACAGCTTTTCCAAGCCCGTACCGATTACGGTAATGACCAGCAACAGCCCCGGCGTCAACAGCGCGATGGGCAGCGTGAACAACCCCACTGTTGCGCGAATTGACCCGCGTCCGCCCTGAAACAGCGCCCGATAACTAAGTTTGCTGTGATGCAGTACCACGCAGAAGACCACACCGTAGGCAAGCACGCGGCCGATGCTGTATGCGGCCATCGGCCGGATGCCGACGACATAACTCAATTGAACGATGATGGCGTCGGTGATCATCTCGACGAAATAGAGGGCGATCACCACAAAGAACGCTTCCAGTAGATTCGGAAAGCAGTATTCCCCCGGTCTGGCTTTCATTTTTTTATGATTCTCTGATCTGATGGTTATCGTCACGCCCGGTGAAGCTCGCGACTCCCCCGGGACGCGGGTCGCCCTGGTGAGCGACGCCGGCACTCGAATGCCGTCTTGACTTGCGACACCGACGAACCCCCGCTCGCCCGTGTCCAACAGCATGATGCCGAAAAAATGCCCGTCAATATTTCGAAAGATGCTTAGGCATATGAAGCGATACGGATTATCGCAGGCGTAAGGCAACCCGCGAAGCGAGATGTCACCGGTTGCCGCATTGCGCCGTCATTGCGAGGGGCAGCCCCGAGTCCTATTCAGTACAGGCCTGCCAGGGTGTTTTTCTGTAAGTCGCGGTCATAGGTCTCGCCGTCGAAATGCCCGCCGCTCAGCCGCTTGTGCATCGCGCCGGTGCTGGGAAGCGTCTCTCGCGGGATCTGCGATGCGGGGTCCCAAAGACGCGATCGAACGACGGCCTTCGCACAGTGAAAATACGCGGCGTCGATGGTCACGACGATGACGGTCTTCGGCAGTTTGCCGTTGACCTCGAACTGGACGAGCAGATCGGGGTCCACGGAGATTCGTGCACGACCGTTCACGCGCAGCGTCTCACCAACGCCGGGGATCAGGAAGAGCAGCGACACGCGCGGGTCGCCGACGATGTTGCGCAAATTGTCGATCCGGTTGTTGCCGGGACGATCAGGCAGGGCGAGCGTTCGCTCGTCGAGAATCCGAACGAAGCCGGCGCCATCGCCTTTCGGCGAGCAATCGGTGCCATGGGCGCCGACCGACGCGAGCACGACGAACGGGCTTGCCTTCACAAAAGCCTGATAGTCCTCGTTGAGGTACGTCAGCTCCTTCCATATCGCACGCTCGCCCGGCGCGCCGTAAAGGGTCTCGAGCTGTTCCACGCTGCTCACGTCATGACTCATGCCGCGCTCTCTCCGTATTCGGTCCGTCGATGGGAAATGCGGGCCGGCTGGCCCGCAGGGGCGGTCGGCCTGAACTCCCGGCGAACGCCTCCCACGCTTTTACCACATTGACGCTCATCGGCGCAGACAACGCGTCGAGCGCATCGCCGATCAATGGCGTCGCGCATTGATGCGCGTTTTTCATGTGCGCTTGCGATCAGTATTTCTGCGTATGGGGCGCACGTAGCAATGCGGATTTCCCAGCATTTTTGATCGGATATATCTGGTGATGGATTCACAAGGAGACGTTTAGGTTAACGAATTAAATAATTAATGGGAGACAAGCATGAACGGCATGCTTTCGAAATATCGCTGGTGCGCTGCGGTTGTCGTGTTGACGTTCGGCCACACGACGGTCGCGGCGCCCCCTGTCGGGACGTACTGCGACACGCCGTCGCGCTGTACGAACCCGATGACCTTGGGTGGCATGGTCACCTCGTCGAACCATCTGGCGACACAGGCGGGACTGAAAGTCCTTCAGCGAGGCGGGAATGCCGTCGATGCGGCCATCGCCGTCGCCTCGACGATTTCCGTCGTGTACCCGCAGATGAATACGATCGGCGGCGACAACTTCTGGCTCATCTACAACGCGAAAACGAAAACGCTTCGGGCGCTGAATGCCAGCGGCCGCTCGGGTGAGCACGCCACGCTCCAGTTCTACAAGGACAAGGGGTTGAGCGCGATTCCACCGCGCGGCTACCTGTCGGTCAACACGGTGCCCGGCGCGGTTTCAGGTTGGGATGCGGCCTATCGCTACGCACGGACATCGATGGGGAACAGCCTCCCCTGGCGCGATCTGCTGAGCGACGCGGTGCACTATGCGAAGGAGGGCTTCGTCGTGACGCCGTCGCTGGCGAAATGGGAGGCGATCAACGTCGATACGTCCGACCCGGTGTATCGCAATCTCCAGCAATACGAGGGTTTCCGGAAGATCTTCCTCAAGCCCGGCGGCAAGCCATATCAGCTCGGCGAGACGCTCAAGCAGCCGGAACTGGCCGGCACGCTCGAACAGATTGCGCGGCAAGGCGCGGAGGTGTTTTACAAAGGCGAGATTGCACACAGGATCGTGAGCGACCTGCAGGCCAACGGCGGCATGCTCACGCTCGACGACTTCGCGCGCCATCGCGCGGACTGGGTCGAGCCGATTACCGTGAAATACCGGGGCTTCGACGCTTACAATTTCCCGCCGAACACGCAGGGATTCGCATCGCTGGAAATCCTCAACATCCTGAACCGGTTCGACGTGAAGTCGCTCGGCGAGGGCACGGCGGACTATTACCACCTGATGGTGGAGGCCACGAAGCAGGCGTTCGCGGATCGCGATCGGTATCTTTCCGATCCGGACTTCGTCGAGATCCCGCTGCATGCGCTGCTGTCGACCCGGCACGCCGAAGCGCAGGCCGCGCGCATCGACATGGCGCGCGCGAACAATGACGTGAAGCCGATGGACCCGAAAGGAGACACGGTCTGGTTCGGCGTGGTGGATCGGGACGGTAACGCCGTGTCGCTGATTCAAAGCATCTACTACGACTTCGGTTCGGGCATTGTGCCGAAGGGCACGGGCATCCTCATGCAGAATCGCGGATCGTTCTTCTCGCTCGATCCGAAGCACGTCAACCATCTCGAACCGCGCAAGCGCACGTTCCACACGCTCAATCCCGCGATGTTGCTCAAGGACGGCAAGCCATACCTGGTCTACGGCACGATGGGCGGCGAGGGGCAACCGCAAACGCAGGCGGCGATCGTGACCCGCATCGTCGATTTCGGCATGTCGCCGCAGGATGCGATCAACGCACCGCGCTGGCTTTACGGCCGCACCTGGGGCGTGTCGTCCAACGATCTCAAGATCGAAGGTCGGGTGTCCGCCGTCGTGACGGACGAACTCAGGCGTCGCGATCAACCGGTGAAGGTGGTGGAACCGTTCACCGACACGATGGGACACGCGGGCGCGATCCTCATCGATCCGGTCACGGGCGTGCGACAAGGCGCGTCGGACCCGCGCGGCGACGGACTCGCGGCAGGGGACTGAGGGCGCCGCACGCACCGCGCCTTGCAACGAAACCCGGTGCGTGCCGCGCGCAGACCGACGCCCGCGGGCAACGCGGACTTACGCCTGCCGGCGCGTCGCGTCTGCCCGATTTGCCGCGATCCCCGACTGCACGGCCGGGCGCGCTTCGATCTGCGCGAGCCACCGCTGCAGATGCGGGAACGGGGTGATATCCAGGTCCAGTTCATGATGCGTGCGCAGCCAGGCGAACGCGGCGATGTCGGCAATCGAATAGTCGTCGGTCGCGAGGTAGGCGGACACGGCCAGACGGGCATCGACCACGCCGATCAGCCGCAGCGACTCCTTCCGATAGCGCGCGATGGCTTCCTCGTTGCCCGTTTTCGATCCGTGCAGAAACCACCACAACTGCCCCAGCATGGGGCCGATGCCGCCAATCTGGAAATGCAGCCATTGGTTGACCGCTAACGCCTTTGCCTGCGTCATGGGCTGCAACACGCCAGTCTTCGCGGCCAGATAGGTCAGGATCGCGCCGGACTCGAAGACAGTGAGATCGCGCTCGTGATCGACGATCACCGGAATCTTGCCATTGGGATTGCGTTGCAGAAAATCGGGGCGCTTCTGTTCCCCGGCGGACAGGTCGACATCCACCTGCCGATAGGGCAATGCCGCTTCATGGAGATACAGGCTGACCTTGAGGCCGTTCGGGGTGTCGGCGGTGTAAAGCGTGAGTGACGGATTCATGCGATGGCTCCGGGAGACAAAATCGAGTGCGTGGCGAGCAACGCGATTGCCACGATTTGCGATTGCAAATACAATGATTGTAAGTGCAATCCTATGGGTTTTCCGTCAGCTTCACAAGGTGGGGGGAGGCAACATGACAGCGGTGTCGGGGCGAGGCGGTCTTGCGGCGAATGCCGGGACACGGCGAGCGGCGCTTGCCGGTATCGGGAGGCTGATGGCAATGCAGACTGGCGCGGCGCTCGCGGCGCACGCGGCGTCGCCATCGCGAGCGCTCGATCGAATGCTGCATGCCCTCGCGCAGGGGGAAGCGCCCGAACGGATCTGGGTCGTGGATGCCGCCATGCGAGACGCAATCGGTACATCGCAGAACGACAAGACGATGCCGGGGGCCCTGTCGAGCGCCGTCGCGACCTGGTTTCGCGACCCGGCCTCGTTCGAGCGGCCGCTGCTGTATCGGCTGCGCGCGCCGTCATTGCATGCCGTGCTGTCCGCAGGCGTGGAGGTCAAGGGAATGGCGCGCGCGGCGCGGGCGGCACCGAGCGGGCGAGGCATCTTCCTCAACGAGGCGAGTGTGGCGTCGGGCGACCGGCGCTCGCGCGTGCGCCCCGAGCTGCCGCTGTGGCTCGCGGCGCAATCGGAATGGCTGCCATACGACCCCGCATCGGCACAGGAACTTCGGGCCTTGCTGTGCGAGGCACTCGACGCGTTATACGTGCGCGGCGAGTCGGGGTTCTGCTACCTGAGCGCGCACGACGCATCGGGCACCGATGGGCCTGCCCTGAGCAAGACCGATGCGATTGACGCGTTTCGGGGCATGTATCGTGTGCGGGCAATCCCGCGGACGCACCCCCCTTACGCGATTCGCCTGTGCGGCGCAGGCGGCGCCATGGCCAACGTTCTGGAGGCTGCCCGCTGGCTGCAACTGGATTGGGGCGTGGCCAGCGAGATCTGGAGTTGTCCGAGCTACACGCGTCTGGCGCGCGAGGCCGCGCAGTCGGCGCATCGGTCGTTGCTTGGTGCCGACGCCCGGGTCGAGACGGCGCACCTGTCCCGTTGCCTGGCCGGCAGCGCCATGCCGGTGCTCGCGGTCACCGGCTATGCGAGGCACATCGCCAACCAGATCGGCGCTTTCGTGCCCGCGCGCTTTGCGGCCCTGGGCGGAGACGACGTCGACGTGGGCGTGGACGACATCACGCCGGGCGAGGCGCCGGGCGTGCGTTGGATCGTCCTCAATGCGCTGCGCCTGCTCGTGAGCGACGGCGCGATACCGGCGACACGCATCGCGCAGGCGACACGGCGCTACGGCATGGCCTGACGGGCGATGCCGCGCCGGGACAGCGCGTCGTGGCCTTCATCTACTTCGCCTCTTTCGCATTGGCCGGCAAGGTCTTCGCCGCGGCACTGGCACGATCGAGCGCCTCGGCCACCGGCGCAATGTCGCGATCCCGGAACTGGCTCAGGAAAAGTTCCGAAACGGTGGACTGGTACACCTTCCACATCTTCTTGCGCAGTGCACGGCCCTTGTCGGTGATGGTGGCGTAGGCCGCGCGTCCGTCGTCGGGATCGCGCGTGCGCGTGACGAGCGCTTCCTGCTCCAGCCGATCGATCAGGCGCGTGAGGTTGTACCGCTCGATGGCCAGCACGTCCGCCAGCTCATGCATGCGCCGCGTGCCCTGCGGCCCGCTCTCCAACCCCCAGAGCGCGTCGTACCAGGCATAGGCGGGCAACCCCGCCTGCGCCAGCCGGCGCTCGATCTCGCGAATCATCGTGCGGTGCGCCCGCACGAAAGAGAACCAAAGATCGGGTTCGGTCGTACTCATGAATGTCCTCTTGTGGTATTCGATGTTCGCTTGTGAGTTGCAGTTGCAATTGTACATCGCTAGAATGGCTTGCGAGACGATTGCAAATGCAATTCAATGCGTCGTTGCCATTTCGTTTTGCTGTTCCTGCTGGGGCACCCGACGGGTTCCCGGTGATTCCAAGGAGATCTGTCATGACCCAATTGCCCGTGGCGGCGAGTGCCGACACCGATATTCAGGAGACACGCGAGTGGCTCGACGCGCTCGAGGGCGTGACTGCCGTGGAGGGCCGCTCGCGCGCGCACTTCCTGATCGATCGTCTGGCGGCGTGGGATTTCGCGCGTCACGGCGACTTCCACGGCCGCGTGACCACGGACTACGTCAATACGATCCCGGTCTCGCGTCAACCGGCCTATCCCGGCGATCTCGCCATCGAGCGACGCCTGAATGCATTCATTCGCTGGAATGCCATGGTGATGGTGTTGCGAGCGGGGAAGCACTCGAACGTGGGCGGGCACATCGCAACCTATCAGTCGGCGGCGGTGCTGTACGACGTCGGCTTCGATCACTTCTTCCGGGGGCGCACCGAAGCGTTCGACGGCGACATGATCTACGTGCAGGGGCACTCGGCACCGGGGATCTACGCGCGCGCCTTCGTCGAGGGGCGCCTCTCCGAGGCCCAGCTCGACAACTTCCGCAGAGAGGCAGGGCGCGATGGCATTCCGTCGTATCCGCATCCGCGCCTGATGCCCGACTTCTGGCAGTTCCCGACGGTGTCGATGGGGCTCGGTCCGATCACGGCCGCCTACCAGGCGCGCTATATGCGTTATCTCGAATATCGCGGTCTCAAGCCGCATCAGGGACGCAAGGTGTGGGCGTTCCTGGGCGATGGCGAGATGGACCAGCCCGAAGCGCTGGCGGCGATCTCGCTGGGCGGGCGCGAGCGGTTGGACAACCTCATCTTCGTGGTCAATTGCAACCTGCAGCGACTGGACGGTCCCGTGCGCGGCAACGGCAAGGTCATCCAGGAGCTTGAAGGCACGTTCCGTGCGGCGGGCTGGCACGTGATCAAGGTGATCTGGGGCAGCGGCTGGGACGACTTGCTCGCGCGCGATACGCACGGGCTGCTTCGCGAGCGGATGATGGCCTGCGTGGACGGCGATTATCAGACGTTCAAGTCGCAGAACGGCGCGTATGTCCGGGAGCACTTCTTTGGCACGTCGCCGGAATTGCTGGCGATGGTCGCGCACCTGAGCGACGACGAGATCTGGCAACTCGCGCGCGGCGGCCACGACGCCCTCAAGGTGTATGCCGCCTACGCACAGGCGATGCAGACCGAGGGGCGTCCCACGGTGATTCTGGCCAAGACGGTCAAGGGTTTCGGCATGGGCGAAGCGGGCGAGGGGCAAAACGTCAATCACCAGCTCAAGAAGATGAGTGCCGACGCGGTGCGTGCATTCCGCGATCGCTTCGACCTGCCGGTGAGCGACGATCAACTCGCCGAGATGCCATATCTGCGTCCTGAACCCGACAGCGAACTGGCGCGCTACTTCGCCGCGCGTCGTGCCGCCATGGGCGGCCATCAGCCGGCGCGCTTCGGCCTGCGCGCGCCGCTCGCGATTCCTCCGCTCGATGCCTTCGCCGGGCAGCTCAAGGACTCGGGCGAGCGAGCCATGTCGACGACGATGGCATTCGTGCGCATCCTCACAACGCTGCTCAAGGACCCCGAGATCGGCAAGCGCGTGATTCCCATCGTGCCGGACGAGTCGCGCACCTTCGGGATGGAGCCGCTGTTCCGTCAGATCGGCATCCATTCCTACCTCGGCCAGCGCTACACGCCCCAGGACGCCGGACAGCTCAGCTACTACAAGGAAGCCAGGGACGGCCAGATCCTGCAGGAGGGCATCAACGAGTCGGGCGCGATGGCGTCCTGGATCGCGGCGGGTACGTCCTACAGCACGCACGACTTTGCCACGATCCCGTTCTACATTTTCTATTCGATGTTCGGGCTGCAACGCGTTGGCGATCTCGCCTGGGCGGCGGGCGACGCGCGAACGCGCGGCTTCCTGCTGGGCGCCACGTCGGGGCGGACCACGCTCATGGGCGAGGGCCTGCAGCATGACGACGGCCACAGCCATGTGCTGGCGTCGGTGATTCCGAATTGCGTGTCCTACGATCCGACGTTCCAGTACGAGCTGGCCGTGATTCTGCAGGACGGCATGCGACGCATGTATGTCGAGGACGAAGACGTGTATTACTACGTCACGCTGCTCAACGAGAACTATGTGCATCCGGCAATGCCTCAGGGCGCCGAGCCAGGCATTCTCAAAGGGCTGTATCTGCTGTCGACGTCCGAGGCCTCGGGCGCAGACGCGCCTCGCGTGCAGTTGATGGGCAGCGGCGCGATTCTGCGCGAAGTGATGGCCGCCGCCGAACTGTTGCGCAGCGACTATGGCGTGTCGAGCGACATCTGGAGCGCGACGGGCCTGACCGAGGTACGTCGGGAGGGGCTGGCGGTGCAGCGCTGGAACCTGCTGCACCCGGATCGGTCGCCGCGCGTGCCTTACGTGGCGCAGTGCCTGGCGGACCGGCCGGGGCCGGTGGTGGTGGCCACCGACTACATGAAAATCGTCGCCGACCAGATCCGGCCGTTCATTCAAGACCGGCGGTTCGTGTCGCTGGGCACGGACGGCTTCGGGTGCTCCGACACGCGCGAATCGCTGCGCGCCTACTTCGAAGTCGATCGTCACTTCATTGCACTGGCGGCACTCGGTGCACTGGCCGATGCTGGCACCATCGACCGCGAGCGGGTAGGCGACGCCATTCGTCGATACGGCATCGACCCCGAGAAGACCGATCCCTCGACGGTGTAACGCCGGGCACCGAAGCTCGCGTGCGGGGGCGGCGCTCGCGTCCCCCGCGCGGTCAGTGACCGGTCTTGCGGTACAACGCCAGCCCGCCGGCGAGCGAGAACATGACGACGGCGCAGGTACGATTGAGACGCTTGAGTCCGCGCGCCGTCATCAGACGCGCGGCCTGCACGCCGCCCGTGGCGTAGAGCGTCATCACGCCGATATCGACGGCGGCGGACACCACGGCCAGCACCGCATACTGCGGCGCAAGCGGCATCGACGTGTCGACGAACTGCGGCAAAAAGGCGGAGAAGAACAGCAGGATCTTAGGGTTGGTGAGTGCCACGCCGAAGCTGCGCAGAAACACGCGCCGCGCGCCGAGATCGGATTGGATGCGCACCTGGCTCAGGTCCCGCGGGTGGCTGCGCCAGAGCTGTATCGCGAGCCACACGAGATAGGCCACGCCCACCCATTTGACCGTGGCGAACCATGTCGCCGACGCCATGAGCAATGCGCCGAGTCCGGCGCCGACCGCGGCGACCACGAGCATGTCGGAGAGCGCCGCGCCGCACATCCCGACGAGCACCACGCGCCAGTTGCCCGAAATGCCGTTGGCGAGCGCGAGCAATGTCGTGGGGCCGGGGATCAGGCCGCCGATCAGCGCGGCCGTGGCATAAATCGCGAGCGTGGAGAGTTGCATGACGAAGCACCGGTGACTGTGGCGGATGGCCAAGTCTTGCAGAAGCGCCCGCGCTCAGCAAGCGCGATGCACGTGCGCGCGTCGCGCGGCCTCGTCAGGCGAGGTGGGCGGCAAAGCCGGTCTGGCCGGGCGAGACGTCGTCCTTGAGCGTGAGCGCGGGAATGTCGTACGCCCCGAAGTTCTGGCGGCGATAGGGTATCGGCGCGGTCGTGGCCAGCGTGTCGAGACGTCCGCCAAGCGTGTGTGTGATCGCGTCCCAACGCGCGGCGTCGACCTTGCCCGTGCGATGGACGACCACCGGCGGCAGCACGTCGAATCCCGGGTAGAACAGCATGCCGTGCTGGATCGGGAACAGCAGGTCGTCGATCGGACCGTTGATGCCGCGTGCACTGTAATGCGAGTCCCAGCCGCCGGTGGTCACGACAAGCATCGCGCGCTTGCCCGACATCGAACCTTCGCCGTAGCGGTCTCCCCAGTGGGTGTCGGAGTGTTCGCCCACACCGTACGCGAAGCCATACGCGTACACGCGGTCGAACCAGCCCTTCATGATCGCGGGCATCGAGAACCACCACATCGGGAACTGGAAGATCACCGTGTCGGCCCAGCGCAGCTTCTCCTGCTCGCGCGCGATGTCGGCGCTTTGCGTGCCTTCGGCGAACGCACGCTTGGAATCCAGCGACGCATGAAACGGCTCGCGCGGATCGCGCTCGGGCGCATCGTGTTCGTCGAGCGTGGCCTTCCACTGCATGGCGTACAGATCCGAGACCTGCACACGATGTCCGGCCGCCTCCAGACGCCGGACGGCGAAGTCCCGCAGCGCCCCGTTGAGCGAGCGCGGTTGCGGGTGGGCATAAACGATCAGGACATTCATTTTCAAGCTCCATTGGCCGCCTGGCGGCATACGAATCAGAGGGATGCCTGCAGCTTAGGGCGTGGCAAGGTATATTGGAAATGAATTCCTGATATGTTAGGTATAACAATGGATAATTTGCGCCGTATCGATCTGAATCTTCTGATCACGCTGGACGTGCTGCTCGTGGAGCAGAATGTGACGCGCGCGGCCGAACGCTTGCATATGTCGCAGCCGGCGGTGAGCGTGCATCTTGCAAAGTTGCGTGATCTGCTGGGCGATCCGCTGCTGTTGCCCGGTCCGCGTGGCATGCGGCCGACGGCGCGCGCCGAGGCGTTGCGCGCGCCGTTGCGCGACGCGCTCGAATCGCTTTCGCGCGCCGTGGCGCCCGACGCACCGTTCGATCCGGCGCGCGCCGAGGTGACGTGGCGGATCGCGGCCACCGACTTCACCGAATCGACGGTTGTGTTGCCGGTCCTGGCGTCGCTGCGCGAGGTTGCGCCGAACACGCGGCTGGCGATCTTCGACATGTCGCCATCGCGGCTGCTTCGACAGGCCGAGCAGGGTGTCATCGATCTGGCATTTCACACGACCGACGGCGCGCCGCAGGGATTACGTCGCAGGACGTTGTTCACCGAACGGTACGTGCTCGCAGCGCGGCGCGGGCATCCGAAGCTTCGGCGCAAGCCCACGCTCAAGCAGTTCTGCGAGCTCGAACATGCCGTTGTTTCGCAGGAGGGCGGCGGCTTTCGCGCGGGCACCGACGACGCGTTGGCGCAACTCGGCATGGCGCGGCGCGTCGTATTCTCCGCACCGCATTTCCTGTTTCTGAAGTCGGTGCTTGCGAACACCGATCTGGTGGCGATGGCGCCCGAGCGACTGGTGCGCGATGACCCGGCGCTGCAATTGACGGCTGCGCCCGTGGACGTGCCGGGCTTCGAGATATCGATGCTGTGGCACGAGCGGGTCCATCGCGATCCGGCGCATCGCTGGATTCGCGAATGTATCGCTCGCGCGGTATGAGGCGCTAGCCCGCTCGCCGGAGCGTGCGTTGCTCGTAATCGAGCGACCCCATCTCGGCGAGCCGGCTGATGGTGCGCGACAGGTCGCGCCAGTCGCTCAGGGCGTCGAGTGCGGCGAGAAGCGGTGCGTCGGAGGCGATCACCAGCGTGCGGCAACGGTCGTAGCAGATGTCGACCAGCCAGGCAAACCGTTGCAGCGTATCGGGGCGCCGCAATTGCGCCACAGGCAACGCGTCGACGATCACCGCCTGCCAGCGCTCGACCAGCGCCAGATAATCGAGATGCGAACGATGCGCGACACACAGGTCCTCGAAGCTCGCCCACAGCACGCGGTTTCCCGCGCTGCGCGCCGGTAGCGAACGGCCTGCCAGCGTCACCTCGGACGGCGCGCGGGGTGCGGCGCCCTCGATCTGCGCGTAGCGTGCGGGCAGCACGCGGCTTGCGCCGTCGAGCGGCGATAGCCAGCGCCGAAGCGTCGCCGTCTCACCGCCCATTCGGTAATCGGTAGCGCCGTCGAAATGGACGACGACGAAGCGTTGCTGAATCGCCGCGATCGTCGGTTCGAAGCGCTCGTGGAATTCGGGGTCGGGAAGCAACCGTTGCGGTGCGTAGTTGGACGTCAGCACCAGACGCACCCCCCGCGCGAGCGCGATCTCGAGAAAGCGGCCGATGAGAAAGGCGTCCGCGATGTCATGGACGTGAAACTCGTCGAAGCACAGCAACGCAACGCCTTCGAGCCAGCGACCCGCAACCGCGGCGAGCCGGTCGTCGCATTTGGGTTCGCGCACGAGCTGCCGGTGCATGTCGCGCAGGAACTCATGGAAATGCACGCGTCGCTTTTCGCAGTCGGCCACCGAGAACGCGGCATCGACCACCAGGCTCTTGCCGCGTCCTGGCAGGCCGTGACAGTACACGCCGTCGAATGCCGCCTGATCCGCGGTGGCGCGTGGGGGTGCGAGTCGCGCGAGAGCGGCGATCGCTTCACGCTGGCGAAGATCGGGGCGGATGTGGCGCTCGGCCAGCGCTTGCGTCACGCGCGCGGCATCGATCATGAAAGGAACACTCCGGAGAACGGCGGCCGGCGCCTCCGGCCGGTCAACGAGCGCCACTATACCGGTGGGCCGCGCGGCCGGCCAATACGTAATACGGCGCGCTACCATCGCATTTCGGCATGGTCCGCGTGATCCGCGTGGTGCGATAACGAACCGCGATGCTGCTAGAATCCGGGCCAGGCCGATGCTGCCTGCCGCCCGCACCCGAGCACGCCGTGCCCGGCCCCGGTGAAAGCATCGAAGTCATCGCATGTCCGTCCTGTTCCTTCGGCGGCGCGCATCAGCAACGCGGGCACTGATCGAATACGTCGCCACCGAACATCGACAAGGATGGCTGCTATGCGAACTTATCTCGACGCCAAAGTCATGGCGAAGTCCCTGCGCGAACGTCTCGCGCGCGAGGGCATCGATCTCACCCACGCCCAGGCACTCGAATCCGTGGCCGCGCAGTTCGGCTTCTCGGATTGGAACGTGCTCGCCGCCAAGCTCGCCCAGGCGTCGGCCGACGGCATCGTCTTCGACACCGTCGCACCGATTCACCGGATCTTCGAAGAAGCGAAGGCGCGGGAATTCTACGTGGACTTTCTCGGCTTCCAGGTGGACTGGGAGCATCGCTTCGCCGACGGCATGCCGTTGTATTGCCAGGTCTCGCGCGCGGGCATGACGCTGCATCTGTCCGGCCACTTCGGCGACGCCAGCCCGGGGGCGACGACGTTCGTCTTCATGCGCGGCGTCGAGGCGTATCAGCGCGAGCTGGCCGGCAAGCGGTATCCGAACATGAATCCCGGCATCGAAACGCTCGACTGGGGCAGGCAGATGACGGTCACCGACCCATTCAACAATCACATCCGCTTCTGCGAATCGAGCGACTGAGGCCCTCGCGGGCAGGGCGGTGCCGCGCCCTCCGCACGGCGCCGCGCGAATGCGGTAACGTATGTGCTCCGCGTATATCCGCATCCCGTGAAAGGAAGTCCGGCATGTCCCCCGCCTTCGATCCCGAGCGTTATTTCCAGCGCATCGGTTACACCGGTCCGCGCGAAGCCACGCTCGACGTGCTGCGCGCCGTGCACGCCCTGCATCCGCTGGCGATTCCCTTCGAGAACCTCGAGCCGATTCTCGGGCGGCCCGTTCATGTCGATCTGCCGTCGGTGGTCGCCAAGCTGGTCGACGCCCGGCGCGGCGGCTACTGCTTCGAACAGAACGCCCTGTTCGCCAGTGCGCTCACGTATCTGGGGTTCACCGTCACGCCGCTGATCGGACGCGTCGTCTGGGGCCGGACATTCGATGTCGAGGCGCCGCTTACGCACATGATGCTGCGCGTCGATCTCGACGGACAGGCGTGGCTAGCGGATGTCGGCTTCGGCTCGGTGACGCTCACGGCTCCGCTGCGTCTCGACTCGCCGGACGAACAATCGACGCCGCTCGAAGCGTTTCGATTGACGGCCGTGCGCGGCGCGGGTAGCGACACCGTGAGCGAGTACCAACTGAGCGTGAGATCGGCGCAATCGTGGCTGCCGACCTATCGCTTCACGCCGCGACCGGCCGAATGGATCGATTACAAGTTGGGTAACTGGTACACGTCGAGCGCGCCGGATTCCATTTTTCGCAACCATCTGATCGCGTGTCGCGTGCTCCCCGAAGGTCGTATCGCGCTGCTCGACACGAAGCTGATCGAGCGCGCCGCGCAGGGCGACGTGCTCGCCGAAACGACGATCACGTCGGCGTCGCAACTGGCGGAGGTGCTCGGCGAGCGCTTCGGACTCAATCTCGACGGTGTGGATGCCCGTGAACTGTTCGAGACGGCCAGGGCGTGTGCGGCGAAATCGGGCGCCTGAGACTTCCGACTTACCGGTGGCGCCCGAGGCGTAGGCGACCGACCCACGAAGGGATCTCCGAAGCACACCGAACGGCGCAAACGAAAGCGCCCGGTGCGATGGCACCGGGCGCCGGAAGCTGGCGGTGCGCTGCCGACGTGGCGTCGGCAACACGCGACCGGCGAATCAATGCGCCGATGTCGTACCCGGCCACATCCGCACGGCCAGCGCGCTGAGGGCGGCCACCGTCGCGAGCGAAGCCACGCCGGTCCAGCCCCAGTGGGCCAACGCCTGGGCGCCGAGCGCCGCGCCAACGGCCATGCCGATGAACACGCCGACGAACAGCACCGCGTTGAGCCGGCTGCGGGCGGGCGGCTCGATCCCGTACACGATCGTCTGGTGCGACACCAGCGCGACCTGCACACCCAGATCGAAGCCAATGGCGCCCAGGCCGATCAGCCAAAGTTGCGCATGAGCGCCGAGCAGCGGCGCGAACAACATGGCCGCGAACGAGACGGCCACCAGCCCGGCACCGAGACGCGTGACGAGTTGCGGCCCCTTGCGGTCGGCGATGCGACCCGCCAGCGGCGCACCCAGGGCGCCGGCCGCGCCCGCCAGGCCGAACGCCCCGGCCGCGGCGGCGCCCAGGTGGAACGGCGCTTCGTGCAGCATGACCGCCAGTGTCGACCAGAAGGCACTGAATCCAACGGACAGCAGGCCCTGTGCCAGCGCGGCGCGACGCAAGGCCGGGTGGCGGCGCCACAGATCGGCGACGGAGCCGATCAGCCGGCGGTAGGTCATTTGCGTGGTCGGATGGAACGAGGGCAGGGCGCGCCAGGCCACCACGCCGAAGCTCGCGACGCTGATCGCCGCAACGACATACATCGCGCGCCAGCCGAAGTTCTGGGCGACGAAGCCCGATACGACCCGCGAGAGCAGAATACCCAGCAACAGGCCGGTCATCACGGTGCCGACCACGCGTCCGCGAACCGACTCGGGCGCGATCGCGGCGGCGGCCGGCACGATGTCCTGCGCCATGGTGGCGGTCAGGCCGATGGCGAGACTGGCGGCGAGCAGCGTGCCGATACCCGGGGCCACCGCCGCGGCGAGCAGCGCCAGCGTGAGAATCGCTCCCTTGATCAGCACGATGCGGCGCCGGTCGATGATGTCGCCCAACGGTACGAGCAGCAAGATGCCGAGCGCGTAACCGAGCTGGGTGAGCGTCGGCACCCAGCCGACGGCGGTATTCGACGCGTGAATGTCGTCGGTCATGATGCCGAGCATCGGCTGCGCGTAGTACAGCGACGCGACCGTGAGGCCGGTGCCCGTGGCCAGCAGCAGAATCAGCCGGGCCGAGAGTTCGGCCTGGGGACGCATCCCGGCCGTGGCGTTGGAAATCTGAGCGGAACTCATGAGGTGAGGCTCCAGTAGGTGGGTACGGGGCGTAGTGTCTCGCTTGGTGCGGTGCAGCGGTAGGCCTATAATTCGTACAACCTTTATACGTGATGCGTATGACCGATCCTCGCAATCCTTCGACACCGATCGCGGACTCCCCGGCAGCTCGCGCCAGCGGCGCCGACCGCGTGGAGCTCATGCAGACCTTCGTGCGCATCGTGGAAGCCGGCAGCCTGTCGGCCGCGGCGGCGCTGCTGGGCACCACGCAGCCGACCGTGAGCCGGCGGTTGCAAATGCTGGAACGCTCGCTGGGACTGCGCCTGCTCCAGCGCTCCACGCATCGCATGAAGCTCACCGAGGATGGCGAGCGCTGCTTTGCCCGTGCGAAGGAGCTGGTGATGAGCTGGGAGGCGTTCGAAGCCGATCTGCGCGGCACCGGCAACGATCCGGAGGGTACTTTGCGGGTTCTGGCGCCGCATGCGTTCGGCCAGGAGATGATGATCGGCCCGCTGGCCGACTTCCTCGAGCGCTACACCGGCATGAAGGTGCACTGGTTCCTGCAGGATCGTGAGCCGGACTTCATTGCCGAGGGCATCGATTGCGCGATTCACGTGGGCGAGCTGCGCGATCCGTCGAACGTCGCCATCCTGCTCACCGACGTGCCGCGCATCGTGGTGGCGTCGCCCGCACTGCTCGCCGGACGCGCGGCGCCGACGCATCCGGAGGCGCTCGCCTCGCTGCCCTGGCTCTCGCTCACCACCTTCTACCGCAACGAGATCACGCTCACGCACGAGCAGACGCACGAGACGGCCCGCCTCACATTCGATCCGCGCATGAGTACGGACAATCTCTATGCGTTGCGCAGTGCGACAATTCGTGGGTTGGGGGTGGGCGTCTGCTCGGCGTGGCTGATGGCCGAGGACGTGGCACAGGGGCGGCTGATCCAGTTGCTGCCACAGTGGCGCTCGTCGGCGCTGCCGATGTATCTGATCTACCCGTACGCGAAGATCTATCCCGCGCGCCTGCTTCGTTTCATCGAGGCGATGCGTGCGGCCATCCCCGCGGTCATCGACGCCGAGCAGCGCAAGATCCGCTGATCTTTCCGGCGCGGGCGGCGCGGCGTTTGGCGTCGCGCGCATCGTCGTCGGTTCGCCTGCGGCAGTCCGGCCGTTCGCGGCGTTCGCATCGTCCTCAGTTCAACCGCAACTGTCCGGCCCTGCCTTGCAGCAGCGCATCGTTGCGCTGGGCGGCATCGCGCAGGTAATCCCACAGCACCGTAATCCGCTTGAGTGTGCGCAATTCCTCGTGGCAGTAGATCCAGAAGCTGCGTGTGACAACGACGTCGTCGACCAGCAAGGGCACCAGCCGAGGGTCCTGCGCGGCCATGAAACACGGCAGAATCGCCAGCGCCTCGGACTGTAACGCCGCCTGGTACTGGGCAATCACGCTGGTGCTGCGCAGCACCACGTTGCACCCCGGCACGATGTCTTCCAGATAGCGTAGTTCGTTGCTGAACGTGAGTTCGTCGACATAGCTGATGAACCGGCGTCCGCTCAGGTCGGCAAACGTCCGCACTTCGCCATATTTCGCGAGGTAGTCGGGTGTGGCGTAGAGCTGCAACCGGTAGTCGCACAGCTTGCTGCACACGTAAGGACCGCGCTGCGGCCGTTCGATGGTGATGGCGAGATCCGCCTCCCGCTTCGACAGACTCACGAAACGCGGCACGGGCAGCACGTCGAAATCGATTGCGGGATATTCGCGCTGGAAGTGCGAAAGCACCGGCGTCACGAAATAGGTGCCGAACGCCTCCGTCGACCCGATGCGCACATGACCCGACAGCGTTTGCCCGAGCCCCGCCACTTGCTCGCAAGCCGACTGCACCGCCGTCTCCATCTGCTCGGCATGGACCAGCAGTTGCTGGCCTTCCGGCGTGAGCGCAAATCCCGCGTTACGCGACTTGTCGAACAGCAGCGTGCCGAGCGATTGCTCCAACGCCCGCACCCGACGCGACACCGTCGTGTGGTCCACCCCCAGACGCACCGCCGCGGCGCTCACGCGCTGCGTGCGGGCCACTTCCAGAAAGTACCGCAGGTCGTCCCAGTCGGGACGCGGCTCGACACCGGACGCGCCAGCGAGTCGCGAGGGCTGGGCCTGCGGCGAGGCGGACGAATCCGACGAATCCGACGAAGTGGCTGAAGCGTGCGACGTTCGTCCCGCCGGGATGCGCGTCATGCTGGTGTCTCCTATGTGCATTTGTGCACAAAGTAGATGCAGATATTCGCTATGTAAAGCAAATTCGCACAAATACAATTTATGAGCGCCGCGCATAGACGCCGGCGACGAAAAGCATAAGACCTGAAGGAGACAAAAGCGATGAAGATCAAGCCGTGGCTGCTCGCGCTCGGACTCGGTGCGGGCTTGGGGTTGACGTCGGTTGCCGGTATGGCGCAGTTGCCGGATCGCCCGGTGAAGGTGGGCGTGCTCACGGACATGTCGGGCACATACTCGGCGATGGGCGGCGCGGGCTCGGTAGTGGCCGCGCAGATGGCCATCGACGACTGCCTGGCTGCCGAGTGCAAGGGCATGAAGATCGAACTGGTGTCGGCCGACAACCAGAACAAGGCCGACGTTGCCGCCAACAAGGCGCGCGAGTGGTTCGACCGCGACAACGTGGACACGATCGCCGACCTGACGAACTCCGCGGCGGCGCTTGCCGTGCAGAAGCTCGCGATGGACAAGCAACGCGTGGTGTTGTTCTCCGGGCCGGCGACCACGCGTCTGACGAACGAGGACTGTTCGCCCACTGGCTTTCACTGGATGTTCGACACGTATTCGCAGTCGGCGGCGACCGCCCGGGCCGTGGTCGGCAACGGCGGCAAGTCGTGGTACTTCATTACCGTCGATTACGCGTTCGGACATTCGCTCGAAAAGGATGCCGCCGACATCGTGAAGACCCTCGGCGGCACGGTCGTCGGCCAGTCGCGGCACCCGCTCAATGCCTCGGACTACGCGTCGTTCCTGTTGCAGGCGCAAAGCTCGAAGGCCCAGGTCGTGGCGCTCGCCAACGGCGGCCAGGACACCGTGAACGCGCTCAAGCAGGCGCGTGAATTCGGCATCGTGCAACGCGGACAGAAGCTCGCGGCATTGCTGGTGTTCCTGTCCGATGTCCACGCCCTCGGGCTGAACACCGCGCAGGGGCTGTTGTTTACCGACGGCTTCTATTGGGACTTCGACGACGCCTCGCGTGCCTGGTCTGCCCGCTTCCAGAAGAAGTACAAGAACCTGAAGCCGACGATGGTGCAGGCCGGCGTGTATTCGAGCGTGCTGCATTACCTGCGCGCGGTCGCGGCGACACAAAGCGTCGATGCCAGGGTCGTTGCGCAAAAGATGCGCGAACTGCCGATTCGCGATCCGATCATGCACAACGCGTCGATCCGCCCGGACGGACGCGTGATTCACGACATGTATCTGTTCCGCGTGAAGACACCCGCCGAGTCCAGGGGGCCGTGGGATTACTACACTAAAGTGGCCACCGTTCCCGCGACGGAAGCCTTCCAGCCGCTGTCGAAATCGACCTGCTCGCTCGTGAAGACGAGCACGGCGGCGAAGTAACGATGACCGGTGCAATCGACCGGCATTCGACCGGCGTTACCCGTATTCCTTTGCCTTTGTCTTTGTCCTGAACTGGAGAGCGTGTCATGTCCCTTCCCACCATTCCGCTGCTCATCGACGGCAAGCGTGTCGAGTCGAAAACGTCGCAGTGGCGCGATGTCGTGAACCCCGCCACGCAGGAAGTCGTTGCGCGCGTGCCGTTTGCCACGCCCGATGAGCTCAACGCGGCCGTGGCCTCCGCCAAGGCGGCGTACAAGAGCTGGCGCAATACGTCGCAAGCCAACCGCATGCGCGTGATGCTGCGTTTCCAGCAGCTGCTGCGCGATCACACGGGCGAGCTTGCCGAACTGATCACCCGTGAGCACGGCAAGACGCTGCCCGATGCCGAAGGCGAGGTCGGGCGCGGCCTCGAAGTCGTGGAGCATGCGTGCTCGATTGCATCGCTGCAACTCGGCGAGTACGCCCAGAACGCGGCCGGTGGCGTCGACGTCTATACCCTCATCGAGCCGCTGGGCGTCTGCGCGGGCATTACCGCCTTCAACTTCCCGGTGATGCTGCCGTGCTTCATGTTCCCGCTGGCGGTGGCCACCGGCAACACGTTCGTGCTCAAACCCTCGGAGCAGGACCCGAGCGCATCGCTGCGTCTGGCCGAACTCGCGCTGGAAGCCGGCCTGCCGCCGGGCGTGCTCAACGTCGTGCACGGCGGTCCCGACACGGCGAACGGCATTTGCGATCACCCGGACATCAAGGCGGTGTCGTTCATCGGCTCGACGCATGTCGGCACGCACATCTACCGTCGTGCGTCGGAAGCGGGCAAGCGCTGCCAGGCCATGATGGGCGCGAAGAATCACTGCGTGATCCTGCCCGATGCCGACCGTGAACAGGCGATGAACCACCTGCTCGGCGCCGCGTTCGGCGCGGCGGGGCAACGTTGCATGGCGACCTCGGTGGCCGTGCTCGTGGGCGAGGCCCGCGAGTGGGTGCCCGAACTGGTCGAGCGCGCCCGCGCGCTCAAGGTCGGTCCCGGCACCGACCGCAAGGCGGACCTCGGGCCGGTGGTGTCGAAGCAGGCCCGCGCCCGCATCGAGAAGCTCATCGGCGCCGGTGTGGAAGAGGGCGCGAAACTGCTGCTCGACGGTCGCGGCCACGCGGTCAAGGAAGCCCCCGAGGGCAACTTCGTCGGCCCGACGATTTTCGACGGCGTGAGGGCGGACATGTCGATCTATCGGGAAGAGATTTTCGGGCCGGTGCTGTGCATGACCGGCGTGGACACGCTCGACGAGGCGATCGCGTTCGTCAACGCGAACCCGAACGGCAACGGCGTGGCCCTCTTCACGCAGGACGGCGGCGCGGCGCGTCAGTTCCAGAACGAGATCGACGTCGGCCAGGTCGGGATCAACCTGCCGATTCCGGTGCCGGTGGCGTGGTTCAGCTTCACCGGCTCGCGTGCCTCGAAGCTCGGCGATCTGGGCCCGAATGGCAAGCAGGCCATTCTCTTCTGGACGCAGACCAAGACGGTCACCGCCCGCTGGCAGGCGCGCGGCACCGGCCCTGCGGGCGTGAACACCACCATCACGCTGAAGTAAGGCGGCCTTTCGACATTTCGGAGACAGACGATGGCTACGGAAACGCAACAAGGGTCGCTGCGCGTCGCGTTCATCGGACTCGGCAACATGGGCGGGCCGATGGCGGCCAATCTGGTGACGGCCGGGCATGCGGTGCGCGGTTTCGATTTGTCCGCGGCCGCCATGGACCGGCTGGCCGCCGCCGGTGGCCGGGCGGCCGCCTCGATCGCCGACGCCGTGCGCGACGCGCAGGTCGTCATCACGATGCTGCCGGCCGGGGAGCACGTGCTGGCTGCCTATGACGGCCCGCAGGGAGTGCTCGCCAATGCCGCGCCGGACGCAGTGCTGATCGACAGTAGCACGGTGCCGCCGGAGATCCCGCGGCAACTGGCCAGGCTCGCGCGGCCCGGTACGTTGCTGCTCGACGCGCCGGTCTCGGGCGGCACCGCCGGCGCGGCGGCCGGCACGCTCACGTTCATGGTCGGGGGCGACGCGGCGCTCGTCGAGCGCATGCGCCCGCTGCTGGGCAACATGGGGCGCGCGATCCACCATGGCGGGCCGCTCGGCGCAGGCCAGACGCTCAAGCTGTGCAACAACATGCTGCTGGGCATCCTGATGGCGGGCACGAGCGAGGCGTTGCGCCTTGGCATCGCTAACGGACTCGATCCGAAGGTGCTCTCGGCGGTGATGCAACAGAGTTCGGGCCGCAACTGGACGCTGGAGGTGTACAACCCCTGTCCGGGGGTGATGGAGAACGCGGCGTCGTCGCGTGGCTACACGGGCGGATTCGCGACGGATCTCATGGCCAAGGACCTGCGTCTGGCCCATGGGGCCGCGCTGGCGAGCGACGTGGCCACGCCACTGGGGGATCTTGCACGGCGCATTTTCGAAGTGCATCGCGCCAATGGCCATGGCGGACTCGACTTCTCGAGCATCTTCCAGGATCCGGTGACGCTCGCGCAGGCGCTCGATGTGAAGTAGCCGCGGCGCCGCACGCGCTGGCCGGCGGGCAAGCCGGAGAATGAAAGACGCCCGTCGGTATTCGCCGGCGGGCGTGCTTTTTTGCTCGGGAAGCGCCTTGGCCGGCGTCAGCCGGCAATCATGCGCTGCAGTTGGTCGAGCTCCTGGTGCAGGGCGCGCTGCTCGTCCGCCGAGAGCCCGCCGCCGTGCTGCGCGGCCATGTCGCGCATTTCCTGCGCAATGGCGTCGAGGCGTCGGTGCAGCTCATAGCCGCGCGGGGGCGGGTAGTAGCCCTGGTTCACGTGATTGTCGATACTGTGCGACTCCCCGCCGATGCGACGCTCGATTTGCTCCCGGCGCTGGACGGCGACAGCGTGCGGGTCCTGTTCCACGATGACGCGGGTGGCGGGCGCCGGGCGCGGCGGCTCGACCACGCAGCCCGTGAGGCTGGCGGCACCGGCCAGGCCGGCGAGCAGCGCGAGCACGGCCAGCGGACGGGCCTGAGTGGATGCGCCGGCAGGGCGCTTGCGGGAAGTGCGGCTTGGGACGTTCATGATCGTTATTGACCCTTGTCGATGCCTCGGCGGCAGAATATATGCCTGATGTCGGCGCGGCATCCACGACCTGTGCGTGACGCATGGGTGTGATGTGCGCGTAAGGGCATTCTCGCGAGGCCCGCGTGTGGCGAACAGAGATGTTGCAATCCGTTGCAACCATTTCAAACCCGCCAATATCGGCGTATCATCGCGCCGCAACGGTTCCCCCTCGGCCTGCCTTTCCGCGCTTGCGAGCGCCGCTTCCCGCCATGATCGTCCGACCCAATCTGCACTGGCTGCGCATGCTTTTCGTCGTGCGCGGCTCGATCTTGCCCAAGATCGCACCGCAGCTCATTTTCACCACGATCATCTCGATAGGCGTCACCGTGGCGCACGGGCGCGTCTTCGAATGGAAGATTCCGCTCACGTTCATTCCGTTCTCCCTGATCGGCATCACACTGGCGATCTTCCTGGGCTTTCGCAACACCACGAGCTACGCCCGCTATTGGGAAGCCCGCATGCTTTGGGGCAGTGTGCTCAACGAGACGCGCGCGCTGGCCCGACAGTCCATGACGCTCGTCTCGGATACGTCGGATTCTCCGCGCTTCGTCGGCTATCTCATTGCATTCGTGCATGGCATGCGCCATCAGTTGCGAGGCACGGACCCGAGCGCGGATTTCCAACGCCTGCTCGACGAGAAGGAAGTCGCGTGCCTCGCACGCAAGCAGTTCCGGCCGATCGCGTTGCTGCTCATGGCGGGCGAATGGCTGCGCGAGCGTCGTCGGCTGGGGCAGATCGAAGCCCCCCTTGCGCAGGTCATGGAGATGCACCTCGACCGCCTGGGCGAGGCCATCGGCGGCTGCGAACGGATCGCCACGACGCCCATCCCGTTCACCTACGGCGTGATCCTGCATCGCGTGACCTATCTCTACAGCCTGCTGCTGCCGTTCGGGCTGGTGGATTCGATCGGCCCGATGACGCCGGTGATCGTCGCCTTCATTTCGTACACCTTCTTCGCGCTCGAAGCCGTGAGCGCCGAAATCGAGGAGCCGTTCGGTCTGGAGCCCAACGACCTGGCGCTCGACGCCATGTCGGAGACCATCGAGCAGTCGCTTCGCGAAATCCTCCACCGTCAGCACACCGCGCGTCTGCCCGCCCGCGATCACCACATCATCACCTGATGCGTCTCGCAGGAATTTGATACTAAAGTTCTTGCTTTACTTTCTTGTATGACTATACTCAAGCACATGCTTGACCATGACAATGCCCTCGATCTGACTTTTCAGGCACTGGCCGATACGTCCCGCCGCGCGATGCTCGTGCGTCTGGCGCAAGGGCCGGCGTCGGTGAGCGCGCTCGCGCAGCCGTTGGCGATGTCGTTGCAGGCGGTCATGCAACACCTTGCCGTGCTCGAGAGCGCAGGGCTGGTGCGTACGGAAAAGGCCGGACGTGTTCGCACATGCCGGATCGAACCCCAGGCGCTGAGCCTTGCAGAGCGATGGATCCACCAGCGCCGTCACGAGTGGGAGGGTCATCTCGACCGATTGGGCGAGTATCTGGCCAGCCTGCCGCCCGAAGGAGAGGTTCATGAGGACAGCAAGTGAAGCAACGCCCACTGCGCAGCCGCGCCCGTTGAACGTCGGCCGCACGTATGCCGTCAAGCGCGAGGTCGTGTTCGGCGCGTGGACGAGTGTCGACGCCGTCAAACGCTGGTTCTGCCCGACCGGCTATACGGTGCCGGAGGCAACGGTCGACGCCCGCGTGGGCGGCCCTTTCGAACTGCGCATGCAGTCGCCCGAAGGCGAGTCGCACTGGATTCGCGGGCGCTTCGTCGAGATCGACGCGCCGGCGCGACTCGTGATCGACATGGAGGTGACCGACGCTGGCGGCATGGCGCTGTTCGGCGCGCGCACGACTGCCGCGTTCACCGACGTTGCCGAAGGCACGCGGCTTGATGTCGAGCAGCGCTACACGGTGCACGATGCGGCGTTCGCGTGGATGCCCGAGGGCGCCGGCGAGGGTTGGAAACAGACGCTCGACAAGCTGGGCCGCGAGGTGCTGCGCGATCTGGACGCGCCGTCGCGACGCAGCGTCGTGCACGCAACCTTTCGCCTGGAACGTCAATATCCGGCTTCGCCCGCGCGCGTATTCCGGGCGCTGTCCGATCGAGAGGCCAAGGACCGATGGTTCGGCGGCGGGGCGGGCTACACGATGCTCGAGCGCACGATGGACGTGCGCCCCGGCGGGCGCGAACGCGCCCGGGGGCGATGGGCGAGCGGGATGGTGTCGACCTTCGATGCCGTCTACTTCGATGTGGTGCCCGACACGCGCCTTGTCTACGCGTACGAAATGCACCTGGATACGCGCAAGATCTCCGTATCGGTCGCGACCATCGAATTGCGCGCGAAGGACGGGGGCACGCATCTCGTCATGACCGAGCAGGGCGCTTATCTGGACGGTTATGACGATGCGGGCTCTCGCGAACGCGGCACGCAGCATTTGCTCGATGCCCTCGGTGCATCGCTCGCCGACTGAGGATTCGCCCGCGGTTCGGGGCGGTCTGACGCCGCCAACCCTGGCCGGCTGTAGCTGCCTGTAGCCACGCGCGGCTACTCGCCAACTTTCCGCCGCTCGAAAACACGCCACCGCCCCGTGAGACGGGTACGGTGGCGTCGTGCTTTTCGCGATCGCACCGAATTGGTGCGCGGATTCTCCGTAAAAGGCGCAATAGTTCCTCGACAAATTTCGCGTTTTTCATCGCAAGGCGGAGTTCTAGACTTCTTTCCATCGACGGCGCAATGCAAAAACAAAGTCGTCGCAACCAAGACAGGAGTTATGAAAATGAACCGCAAGAATATCGCTATCGCCCTTATCGCCGCCGTCGCTTCGCTGGGTGCCGCTGCCACCCAGGCCGCCGAGAACGGTAACAACTACCCCGAAATCGCCTCGCAAGGCCAGCCGCTCACACGTGCCGCCGTGCTGGCCGATCTGGCGCAAGCGCGCTCGCAGGGCCTGATCCCCCATGGCGACGCCGACTATCCGGTGTACGTGGCTTCGGGCCCGGCCAAGAGCCGTGCCGACGTGAAGAGCGAACTGGCGCAAGCCCGTGCCGAAGGCCTGATGGCGCAGAACGACGTCGACTATCCGATCGTCGCCACGCAGGGTGCGAGCGTATCGCGTGCCGATGTGAAGCAGGAACTGGCCCGCGCCCGCGCCGCCGGCGAACTGAACGTCAGCCAGGGCAGCTAAGCATTCGCCCCGCGACGTTGCCAACGTCGAAAGCCGTCCTCCGGGACGGCTTTTTGCTTTTTTGGCGCCGGATGAGGGATGCGGCGTCCGAAGTCGATCAGCCCTTGAGCAGACGCAGTGCGAAACGAGCCAGTCGCGGCACGAAGGTCGGGCGCAACAAGCGACTGTCGTAGCCGTCCATGCGCCGGGCGTCCTCTTCCAGGCACAGGGCGATGAGTTCGCGCGGTTTGAGCGACTCGCCGATGTCGGCGGTGCCGGTGGCGAGAAAGTTGGCATCGCGGGCCACGCCATCGGTGTCGATGCCCTTGGCGATGGCCACCCGGTCCCAGATCAGCGCGACCCAGACCGCCGCCACGCGCGCATGGAACCACGGACGCTTCCAGAAGGGCAGATTCCGGCGATGCCACGCGAACCAGTTCACGAAGAAGAGGATGTGCCGCGCTTCCTCCTGCACGACGGGTTCGAACGTTTCGACCAGCGCTTCGGGAAAATAACCGGACCGTTGGGCCGAGCGAAACAGCCCGAACGCCATGAAGCTGTCGATGCACTCGCTGAACCCGGTCTTCAACCAGGCCCATTCGGCGTCCCGGGGTGCCGGATAGGCCGGCTCGGGCGCAAGCTCGATGCCGTACACCTGCACCAGCCGTGAGAGCACGACCTTGTGACGCGCTTCCTCCTCGCCGTCCATGACGAGGGCTGCGCGCAGCAGCGGGTCTCGAACCGTCGACGCGTACGTGGCCACGCGGATCGACGCGCGGCCCTCGGTCTGCACGGCGATATCCCAGATAGGCAGCGAAGTGAGACGAGCCAGCGCGTCGGGCGCGAGCGTCGGCCAGTCGATGACGGCAGGCTTGTACGGGTTGTGGGACTCCAGCAGCATGCGGCAGAACATGCGCTTGTGGGAGTCCGAACCGATTTCCACGGGACCGTCGACGTCGTATTGCCAGTGGCGCATGACGTGATCGGCCTGCGCGACGGCAACCGCTTGCGTGTCGGAGATCTCGTCGGGATATCGCATGAAGGATGAGTCTTGTCGGCGTCGTCAAAAATCATAACATCATGCCTGTCCCGCGCGCCGTGCAGACCTGCCTGCCGCCAGCGCCCGACGTGCGTCCCGCCGGCTCAGAACAGATACATCCCGCCGATGAAGATCACGCCGGAGAACAGCAGCGCCGTCACACAGTAGCCCATGATGTCGCGCACCCCGAGTCCGGCGATGGCGAGCGCGGGCAAGGCCCAGAACGGCTGCGCCATGTTGGTCCACGCCTCGCCATAGGCGATTGCCATGGCCGCCTTGCCCATGTCCGCGCCGAGCGCCTGCGCCGCGGGCATCACGAACGGTCCCTGCACCACCCAGTGACCGCCTCCGGAGGGGACTGCGAAGTTGATCACGGCCGAACTCAGGAAGGCGAGCAGCGGGAAGGTATGCACGTTGGCGATTTCGATGAACCAGTTCGTGATGACACCCGCCAGTCCCGAATGATCCATGGTGGCCTGAATGCCCGCATAGAAGGGGAACTGAATCATGATGCCGCTCGCCCCGCGCGCGGCGTTCGCCACTGCGCGCGCGTAGGCCATCGGGGTTCGGTGCAGCAGGATGCCGATGCCGAGGAACGCAATGTTGACGGTGTCGATATCGAGTGTGAAGCCCTTCGTGACGGTGCGCAGTACGAGATATGCCGCGATGAGCAGGAACACGAGCAACGACAGCAGGCGGCTCTCCTCCAGCTTCTCCGCGAGGGTGGCGTCGGGGCCGAGCACGCGTTCATGCGTCGGCTCGTCGACCAGCAGCTTCGGATCGACCGACACCACTTCGTTGGGGCGGGGCATCATGGCGCGCGCGAGCAGCGGCAGCATGACGATCAGGCCGATGGTGATGAACGCGTTATAGCCGGTGAACAGCGTCTGCGACACCGGGATGAGGCCGACGACCTTCTCCATCGGATTGCCGTGCGTGGCCGCCACGAGCGGCACCGAACCGGACAGGCCGCCGTGCCACGTCAAAAAGCCCATGTAGGCGCACGCCACGAGCAGGCGGTAGTCGGTACCCTTGACGCGTCGCGCGACTTCGCGCGCGAACATCGCGCCGAGCACCAGGCCGAAGCCCCAGTTGATCGCGCAGGCCACGCCGGCGAGCAGCGCGACCATCATCGTCGCCTGTGCCGGCGTGCGCGCCGACCCGGCAAGGGCCGACATCGCACGCTTCATCGGCGCTGAGCTGGCCAGTGCGTGGCCGGTCACCAGGATCATCGCCATCTGCATCGAGAACGCGAGCAGGTTCCAGAAGCCGGCGCCCCACAACTGCACGAGATCGCCCGGCGTCTTGGGCGTGAAGCCCAGCGCCAGCGCGAATGTGATGACGGTGAGGAAGATTGCGAAGATGAGCGGATCGGGCAAAAAGCGATGCACGACCTGCGTGAAGAAACGGGAAATACTCTTGACCACGACTGCCTCGTCCTTATTGTTAACATGTTAATCGGCGCATTGTCGCATGCACTTGGCGCGGAGGCATGACGTAAAACTGCTTAATAGACATTGACGGCGGGACATTGACGGCGGGACATCGACGGCAAGACATTGACGGCAGGACATCGACGGCAAATGACTGGCGAAAGGTCCCTGAATCGCCGGCGCGACGCGTGCGCAGGCAGTCACCACCATGCGGTGCGCGCCACGAAGGACTACGAAGCGGCGCAAGAGGCGGGCGGCACGCGAAGCGGGGCGAGACGGTGCGAAGCGGTGATAAAGACGCACGAAACGGTGCGAAACGTTGCGTTGAGAGCGCTTCAGCGAAGCGTGCGATGCGAGACGAAATATTTGGTAATTGTTGCGGGGCGTGCAACGCAGGTCGTCGGCCGGCGACGTTTATCCGACGCGGGTGGGTGCATAGACTGTGGAGTCCGCTGTCGCAGTTTCACAGCTTTCTTGCAATGGAAACCACATGACACCGACCCTCGAGCAACTCTTTCCCCAGCATCGTCCCGAAGGTGACGCCGTGGCCACGGCGCTCGACAGTCACGCTGTCGTTCAGGCGCTCTCGCTGGCTGTCGCGCATCATCCGGTGGCGTTGCTGCGCATGATGTATCCGGCCACCGATGCGACCACGCACCGCAGCCGGGACGAACTCACGGAAGTGCTGCACCGGCACGGCCTGCACCAGGTCGCGGGACTGATCGAGGAGGAGGCGCCGTATCTGCTGTTCAGTTCGGCCGAGCACGCGCATCTCACGCTCGTCGAGATTCGTCGCTATTCGGCGGCGATTGCCGTGCACCTCTACTATCGCGGGCTGGCGGGCGCGGCGGCGGAAGCGCGATTGCGCGCCGACGCCACGGCACCGGCCGACGGCCATTTCCGCCCGTTCGACGGCTTCGCGCGTGCCATGTGATCGCGAACCGCGGGAGGGCGTCGCGAGCGATGCCTGGCGTAGCACTCCCGCGAGCCTTGGCCGCCCGGTGTTCAGGCGCGCGAGTCGTCCGATGCGCGTGCGCCCGCGCTCGCGGACGGTGCTGGGTTCGGTGACGTGGGCGGTGTCGGCGTCATGTCGTCCGGCGAGCGCTCGCCGTCCCACCCGAACGTGACGTGCCGCTGCGCGCGACGCTGCTCGCGCTCGCGCGCCATTTGCTCCTCGAACTGACGTCGGCCTTCCTTCGCGGCGGCGATCATCTTGTTGCGGTCCTGGTAGGCCGGGTACATCTCGTCGGTCAGTTGCAGGTTCGCGCGGCGAAACGCCAGGGTCGCCTCGCGCGCCTCGGCCGGCGGCCACCCCAGTTCCTCGAGCACCGAACGCGCGCTGCGCAACGAAGACTCGAAGACCTCGCGTTCGATGTGCTTCACGCCGCGATCGCGAAGCTGGAACAGATGGCCGACATTACGGGCGCGCGCGACAACCGGCACGTCCGGAAAGTTCTCGCGCATCAGATCGACGATCTCCAGCGACTGGTCGATATCGTCTACCGCCACGACCACCGCGCGCGCATGCGCCACGCCGGCGATGCGCAGCAGGTCGAGTCGCGTGGCGTCGCCGTAGAACACGCGAAAGCCGATCTGGCGCAGGCTCTCGATGGTGTCCGGATCGTGATCGAGCACGGTGACCGACACGCCCTGCGGTACCAGCGCACGCCCCACGATCTGTCCGTAGCGTCCGAAACCGCAGATCACCACATTGGCGGACTGCGGCTCCTCGATTTCCTTCATGCGTGGCGATCCCTTGACGCTGTAACGCGGCAGCAGCCACTTGTCGATGGCAACGAGCAGCAGCGGCGAGATCAGCATCGAAAGCGCGACCGCCCCGATCAGGAACGACGAGACCGCCGGGGGCAGCACTTGCGGGCCGGCGGACTGAAACACCACGAACGCGAATTCGCCGCCCTGTGCGAGCAGGAGCGTAAAGATCGGACGCTCCTGGTAGGGCAGTTGCATCATGCGCGATACGCCATAGATGGCCAGGCCCTTGAGCGCCATGAATCCGATGACCACGGCGATCATGCGCAACGGCTGGGCGAGGAGCACGCCGAAATCGATGCTCATGCCCACGGCGATGAAGAACAGGCCGAGCAGCAGTCCCTTGAACGGCTCGATGTCGGTTTCCAGCTCGCGCCGATACTCGCTTTCCGCGAGCAGCACGCCGGCGAGGAACGCGCCAAGCGCCATCGACAGACCGACGAGTTGCATCAGCGTGGCGATCGCGACGACCAGCAGCAGCGACGTGGCCGTGAAGATCTCGGGGGTGCGGCTGTTGGCGATCCACCGCAGGAGCGGCCGCAGCAGCAGGCGGCCGCCCAGAACGATGGCGGCGATCACGCCGACGATCTTCAGGCCTTCGAGTGCGCGTTGCGCACCGGTCAGCGCATGACTGTCGACATCGTTCGCGAGCAGCGGCAACAGCGCCAGAATCGGAATGGCGGCCACGTCCTGAAACAGCAGAATGGAGAAGCCCGCCTGTCCGCTTTGCGTGGCGAGCAGGTTACGCTCGGCCATCACCTGCAGCGCGATGGCCGTCGAGGACAGCGCGAGCCCCAGCGCGGCCACGAGCGCGATGCGCCAGGGCGCACCGAGCGCCACGCCGGCCGCGAACAGCACGACGGCACATCCGGCGACCTGTGCCGACCCCCATCCGAAGATCGGCCGCCGCAAATTCCACAAACGACGCGGTTCCAGTTCCAGGCCCACGAGAAACAACATGAGCACGACACCGAATTCGGCGAAGTGCAGCACGTCCTCCACGCGCGACACGAGGCCGAGTCCCCACGGTCCGATGGCGATGCCGGCGGCGAGATAGCCGATGATGGCACCAAGGCCGAGCGCACGGGACAGCGGCACGACGATCACCGCCGCCGCAAGGTAGATCAGGCTGGCAAGCAGCCAGGCCGGGACGTGTTCCATCAGGCGGCCCTCCCGGTGTCGGAGTCCGCCGCGCGGTGAAGCGACGCCGCCTGCGCGTCGAGGTCGGCACAGGCGGTGTCGTTCGCGTCGTCGGCGGCGCGCGGCCGGTCCGACGCGGGAATTTCGCAGCACTCGGGTGCGTCGGCCATCGATATCAGCTCCGGCCACTGCGGATAGGTGGCCAGGCGTCCGGCGAAGTCGCTCACGTGGGCGTCGAGCATGGCATCGTCGCTGCGCCGCGCGCCGTGGAACACGTGCGGCGGCAGGAAGCGCATGCCGCACAGTCGCGCAGTCTGCTCGTACGCGGGCAGGAATGCCGAGAAGTCGTGCTGGTTGTAGCCCTCGGGGCGATAGCTTTCCCGAGGTCCGCCGGTGCTGGCCACCAGCCAGAGATCCTTGTTGGCGAGCGCGTGGCCGTCGTGACCATAGGCCCAGCCCCAGGAGAGCACTTCGTCGAGCCAGAGCTTCTGCAACGGCGGCATGCTGTACCAGTAGATCGGATGCACGAGCACGATCAGGTCGGCGCGCGCCACGCGTTGCTGTTCGGTGGCCACGTCGATGCTGAAGTCGGGATATGTCGAGTAGAGATCGTTGACGTCGACGCCGGCGATGCTGCGTGCAGCATCCAGCAGACGACGATTTACACGCGAGTCGCGCCAGC
Organism: Pandoraea pnomenusa; assembly: GCF_000767615.3. NCBI lineage: Bacteria > Pseudomonadati > Pseudomonadota > Betaproteobacteria > Burkholderiales > Burkholderiaceae > Pandoraea > Pandoraea pnomenusa. Next base: position 916,520 of record NZ_CP009553.3, read on the forward strand.
GCGGGTGTGCCACGATGACGTAGGCGCCGCGTCCGGACGGGGCGGCACCGGTGTTCCGGGCGCTCTCGGAAATGGCGGCGAGGCGGGAGGATGCGGGGGCTGTCATGCCGGGGAGCATACCGCATTCACTTGACGCGGGACATCGCGGCGTTGCGTCGTCGGGGCGACGGCCACCCCAGTCATGACAATCATTAAAGACTGCGGTGGCAAAAGCCGTAAAGACTGATTAAGCTCTGGCTGCTATCGAGCGCGCGGGACCGCAACCCGAGTCGCCATGGGACGACCGAAGGCCGGCGAGCGCTCGAGCGCGGACCGATAACAATAATTTTTCGTGCCGGTGCGGCCTGACCGTCGCCTCGCACGCTGACCCGACATGTCGCCGCAAGCCTTTCGTACTACCGTCAATCTGATCTATCACGGCCGCAATGTGGCGTTGGTGCTGTTGCTCGTCGCGTTGCTCTACAACCAGACGTTCTGGGTGTTCGCGAGCGCGGCGGCGGCGGCGTTGTGCACCGGTGCCCTGCATGAGGCGGGGCGCATGCCCGAAGATGAGGATCTGCCGCCGCGTCCGCTCGTGATCCAGGTGCTGCGCATTTCGGTGCCGCTGCTGCTCACGATGTTCGCGCTCGGCTACGGCGCCGTGTGGCTCAACCGGCATCTCGGCTGAGCCATTTTCCTCGGGCATGGGCGCTGACGGAAGTCAGGTCCGCGCGCCGCTTTCCTGCTGGCTCGTGTGGAGCACGGCGTTACGACGGGCGTAGGTGAAATAGATCACCATGCCGATCACGAGCCACACGCCGAAAGCGATCCACGTGGTGGCCTGCAGATGCGCCATGAGGAACAGGCACAGGCCCGCCGAAATGAGCGGCACGACGGGCGCGCCGGGCACGCGAAATGCGCGCGGCAAGTCCGGGCGTGTGCGGCGCAATACCAGCACGGCGACCGACACCAGCGTGAAAGCCGACAAGGTGCCGATATTGATCAGCTCGGCAAGCACGCCCAGCGGCACGAAGCCGGCAATGACGGCAAAAATCACGCCAATGATCCAGGTGCCGGCGAACGGGGTCTTGTGCGTCGGATGGATACTCGAGAGCATCGGCGGCAGCAGGCCGTCGCGCGACATGGCGTAGGTGATGCGCGTCTGGCCGTAAGTCATCACGAGAATCACGGTCGTCATGCCGAGAATCGCGCCCAGGTCGACGAAGCCGGCGACCCAGTTCTGTCCGGCGTATTGCAGCGCCAGAGAAACCGGATGATCGACGCCCGCGAAATGCGCGAACGGCACGATGCCGGTCATGATGGCGGCAACCGCCACGTACAGCACCGTGCAGACGATAAGCGAGCCGATGATGCCGACGGGCAGGTCGCGAGCGGGATTGCGAACCTCCTCGGCAGCCGACGTGACGGCGTCGAAGCCGATGAAGGCGAAGAACACGAGCGCGGCGGCGTTGAACATGCCGCTGGTGCCGAACGGCATGAACGGCGTCCAGTTGGCGGGCTTCACGTGCCACACGCCCACGGCGATGAACAGCAGCACGACGCCGATCTTGATCGCCACCATCAGGTTGTTGATGCGTGCGGATTCGCGCACGCCATACGACAACACCCACGTGATGAGCAGCATGATGACGACGGCCGGCAGGTTGATGAAGGTCGTCACGCCCGGCACGCTGCCCGGCGCCGCCGTAATGGCGGCGGGCAGATGCAGGCCGAACCCGGCGGCCAGCGACTGGAAGTAGCCCGACCAGCCGACTGAAACGGCCGACGACGCCAGTCCGTACTCGAGCATCAGATCCCAACCGATGATCCACGCCACGATTTCGCCGAGCGTGGCGTAGCTGTACGTGTAAATCGATCCGGAGACGGGGATCGTCGACGCGAACTCCGCGTAGCACAGGGCGGCGAAGCCACACGCCATGGCCGCGATGATGAACGAGAGGGTGAGGGCGGGGCCGGCCGTGAGGGCACCGGTGCCCGTCAGAACGAAAATGCCGGTGCCGATGATGGCGCCGATGCCCATCAGGACCAGATCGACGGGGCCCAGCACTTTCTTGAGACTGCCGGTGCGGCCGGCGACCAGCATGTTCTCGATGTTTTTGGTTCGAAAAAGACTCATGACCTGCTGAAGGTTCCTGCAACGTATGCCCTGGCGCTCGCGCGGCGCGCGCCATCGGGAATTCCACGGGAGACATGTCCCGCGACCTGGCTGCAAGGGCACCCGGGCTTGTGGCCGTTCGTTCCCATGCCTGGCGGATCGCCGCAGGGCTTCACGAACCACGTCGTTGCGTACGCGCCGCCGTGCATGCGCACAGCCTCCGGCCGTGGTCGACGTGCGCGGGGACGCGGCCGGCGACGGCATGGCGTTGGGCAATGGACGGCCGCGACGTGCGGCAAGCACGCCGGGGCGGGACGAACACGATGGAGACTGACGGAGGATCCTGCCGGACTGCCGTGGCCGTTGCGACGGTCGCCATGGCAGACCGGAGAACGGTCGGCTGAAGGCCCTGTCCGATGCCGAAGCCGGAATCGGGAGCAGGCGCCTGGTCTTCAATGTGAGAAGCCCGCACACGCGTCGGGCGTGGTGCGGGCATGGGCTCGCTGTCCTGCGGTCCGGCCATCGGCGCCTGATCGGCGCCACCGCCTGGCCGGAATTGCTCACATTTTAAGCGTTTTTTGCGGACCGCGTTCAGGAGCTGCTGAATTCGGGGTCATAAGCATACCCAGGGCGTCGGGGGCATGAGGGGGCCCCGGGGACACCAAGGCCGCTGACGCCCTCGCGGCGGCCGATCGGCGCGAATGCCCGAAAGCGATCAGCGGTCGCCGCCACCGCCCGGCGGGCGCCCCCCGCCATGCCCACCGCCATGTCCGCCACCACCGGGCGGGCGGGAACCGGGCCCGTGGTTACCGCCTCCCGGCGGGCGCGGGCCGGGGCCCGCCCCATGACCGGGTGGGCGAGGGCCGGGGCCTGCGCCGTGTCCGGGAGGCCGCGAACCCGGGCCCGCGCCGTGCCCGGGGGGGCGATTGCCCGAACCATTCCAATGCGGCGGCCGCGGTCCCGGGCCCGGATAGTGTCCGCCTGGCGGCCGGGGTGCCGGGCCGGGATAGTGGCCCGGCGGGCGTGGCCCGGGTCCGCCCCAGTGCGGCGGACGCGGTCCCGGCGGTGGCCGGTTCCAGTAGCGCCGGTCGTGGTACCACGGCCGATTGCGGTAATAGTTGCCCCAGTACGAGCCGATGGAAAACGTGATGATGGGCAGGCCGATCATCGGGCCGTAGTTGAGGATGGGCACCGGATTGCCCTGATACGGATAGCTGAGCAGCGCGGCATAAATCCAGCCGCGCGTGCCGGGCAGGCCGATGTCGCACCACGAATAGTCGGACAGGCAGCCGTAGACGGTGACCGGCATGCCCGGTGCGGCCTGCGCGACGATCGGATAGTCGCTGGCCGGGCCCGCGCGCACGTTGGCCGACGAATTGATCACCGCCTGTCCAGACTGCGCCAGCGCGGTGCCGGGAACTGCCAGCGCAGCGAGCGAGGCGACGCCCGCGAGCGCGAGCGGTAAGGTCCATCGCTTCATTGTCGTCTCCCTTGTTCGAACCACGGCCAGACCATGGCCGAATCATGGGCACCGGCCGCGACCGGCCGGCATCCACCGCATGTCGGTTCGACCGGTCGCCTCGCGCTTTGGTTTGCGGTAATGCGTAACGAAACCGGACGGAATTGTTTTATTTCGTTACGCCATGGCGACATCGGGTCGATGCGACCGCCGTCGCGATCAGTACAGCACGACCGAGCGGATCGATTCGCCGCGCTTCATCAGATCGAAGCCTTCGTTGATCTGGTCCAGTCGCAGCGTGTGCGTGATGAGATCGTCGATGTTGATCTTGCCTTCCATGTACCAGTCGACGATCTTCGGCACGTCCGTGCGCCCCCGGGCGCCGCCGAAGGCCGAGCCCTTCCACTCGCGGCCCGTGACCAGTTGGAACGGGCGCGTGCTGATCTCCTGCCCGGCGGCGGCCACGCCGATGATGAACGACTGGCCCCAGCCCTTGTGGCAGCACTCGAGCGCCTGGCGCATGGTCGTCACGTTGCCGATGCACTCGAACGAATAGTCTGCGCCGCCGTCGGTCAGCTGCACGATGGCATCGACCACGTTCTCGACGTCGTTCGGGTTGAGGAAGTGCGTCATACCGAACTTCTTCGCGAGTTCCACGCGGCCCGGATTGATGTCGACGCCGATGATCTTGTCGGCGCCGACCATCTTTGCGCCCTGGATCACGTTCAGGCCAATGCCGCCCAGGCCGAACACCACGACGTTGGCACCCGCCTCGACCTTCGCCGAATAGACGACGGCGCCCACGCCGGTCGTCACGCCGCAGCCGATGTAGCAGACCTTGTCGAACGGTGCGTCCGAGCGCACTTTCGCCACGGCGATCTCGGGCACGACGATGTAGTTCGAGAATGTGGAGGTGCCCATGTAGTGGAAGATGGGCTTGCCGTCGAGCGAGAAGCGCGACGTGGCGTCGGGCATCAGGCCGCGACCCTGCGTGCTGCGGATCGCCTGGCAGAGGTTGGTCTTGCGCGACAGGCAGAACTTGCACTGGCGGCATTCGGGCGTGTACAGGGGAATGACGTGATCGTCCTTCTTGAGCGTGGTAACGCCGGGGCCGACGTCGACGATCACGCCCGCGCCTTCATGGCCGAGAATGGCGGGGAAAATCCCCTCGGGATCGGCGCCCGAGAGTGTGTAGTAGTCCGTATGGCAGATGCCGGTGGCCTTGACCTCGATCAGCACCTCGCCGGCGCGCGGCCCTTCCAGATCGACTTCCTCGATGGTCAGGGGTTTGCCCGCTTCCCAGGCAATGGCGGCTTTGGTTTTCATGGCGATATTCCTCGTTGCAACGACGTTCGGGGGAGTCCCTTCGCGACGTACCATACCGCGTTCTCAGGGCGCGCGCGAGTCTTGACAGGCCATGCCGTCGGAAATAGCGGGGCCGGGCGCAGGAATCGCGGGGCGCGGCGGGTTATCGCCGGGCTCCGCTGCCCAGCGGCGCGACGATGTGATAGAACCCCTGCATCTCGACCGGGCGGGCGAACCAGAAGCCCTGTGCCTCGTCGCAGCCCAGTTCGGTGAGACGCTGCGCCTGCGCCTGGGTCTCCACGCCTTCGGCGGTAACGCGAAGGCCGAGCGAGTGCGCCATGGCGATGACCGCGTTCACGATGGCGTGACTCGGCGCGTGCGTGAGCATGTCGCGCACGAACGTGCGGTCGATCTTCAGGCGGTCGACAGGGAAGCGGGTCAGGTAGGCGAGGCTCGCGTAGCCCGTGCCGAAGTCGTCGACGGCGATCTCCACGCCCATGTCGTGCAACGAGCGCAGTCCGCCCAGCGCGGCGCTCGAATCGCCGAGCAGCACCGTTTCCGTGATCTCGATTTCCAGGTGGCGCGGCTCCAGTGCGTGGGCCTTGAGCGCACGTTCGACCATGCCTACCACATCCTGCCGGGCGAACTGCTGCGCCGACACGTTCACGGAAATGCGCGGCAACCGGCCACATCGGCGCAGCAGCCGGCTGGCCTCGCGACAGGCGGTTTGCATCACCCACTCGCCCAACGTCAGGATCAGGCCGGATGTCTCGGCAATCGGTACGAACTCGGCCGGCCCGATGGCGCCCAGCGTCGGGTGGCGCCAGCGAAGCAACGTTTCGGCGTGACGGATCTCGCCGTCCGAGAGACTGACCTGCGGCTGGTAGACGAGATGCAATTGCGAATGCGTGCGCTCGTGAACCGCCGCCCGCAACAGGCCCTCCAGCGCGTTGCGCCGCCTCGCCTGCGCGTCCATCTCGCTGCTGAAGAAGCGCAGTCCGCCGCCCGCGGCGCTGGCGATGCCCAGTGCCACGTGGGCGCGCCGCAACAGCGCCTCGGGGGTGTGGCCGTGTTCGGGATAGCTCACGGCGCCGATACTCGCGTCGAGCGCCACCGCACTTTGCTCGACGTCGACCCACTGGGCGAGCCGGGACTGGATGCGCGAGGCGAGCAGACGCGCACCGTCACCCGTTTCATTCGTGACGATGACGAACTGGCTGCCGCCCAGGCAGGCGAGGGCGTCCTCCGGGCCGGTGGCTTCGCGCAGACGCTCCGCGGCGATGCGCAACGCCAGCTCGGCGGCCGGGGCGCCGAAGGTGCTGTGCAGCTTGCGCAGATGGTCGAGTTCGAGGAGCAGCACCGTAAGCCCCACCTGCTGTCGCGCACAACGGTGAATCGCCAGTTCGAGCCGTTCGTTGAGCAATGTCTGGTTGGGCAGGCGCGTGACCGGGTCGTGGTGCGTGACGTACCAGAGGCGCGACGCGACCTGAACCTGTTGCGACAGGTCGAGCACGATGCCCACCCAGCGCCGCTCGCCGGGGGCATGTTCGACGCAGGACAGGGCCAGACGAATGGGCAGCCAGCTGCGCACGTGCGTGAGCAAGTGCCATTCGTCGTCGTACGGCACTGTTTCGTTGGCCGAAAGGCTGGCGAGCGCAGGCAGGCGGCGGCGCGCCAGTTCGGTGGGGTCGAGTAGCGAGAGGAAGCTGCGCCTGCCCACCAGTTCGCGGCTTCCATAGCCCGTCAGGCGCGTGAACGCGGCGTTCATGCGCTCGAGCATGCCGTCGTCGGTGCAGACGAACATGGCATAGGGCGCACTGTCGAGCGCCGCGCGGCTCAACTCGGCTTGTACGTCGGGTACCCGACGAGGCACGGGATCGTTCATGCCCGCACCTCCCGAATGCCGGTCTGGCCGGCGTTCAGGAACGTCATGCAACACCTCCCTGGCGTCGCGATTATTATCTCGAAAATCGAGCGATCGACTCGCCAGATTTCTTTTGATTTTCAAGCGGTTATGATGGTTATTCTGCCACGTTGCGAACGTGTGCGTGCAAGGGAAAACGCGGGGTCGAAAGCGCTTTCGAAAACGCGCCTTCTCGCGCATGCTGCAAGGGAAGTCAGTAACGAGGAACCGCAGTGCCGAGCCGCACGATGCATCGATTGCCGGTGGCCTGAGTCGAAGCCCTTCGGTATGATTCGCCCTGACCTGGGCGGGATGCGGTGAGATCCGTCGCGCGGGACACTTACGGTACCTCAGGACCAAAGACGTTTCAGGAAAAGGAAGACGGCGTTGCATTGCGTGCGGACATCGACGAGCGGTATGGCAACAGGCCTCTGGCGAGCGCGCCGGATGCCTCGTCATCGGCACGCGCTGGCGCTCTGCCTGTGGCTCGCGTGCTGCGTCTGGTATGGCATCGCCCATGCGCAGACGCCGGAGGCCGGTGCCCCTGGCGACAAGGGCAGTGCGACCGGGGACGTGCGCGAGGCCAACGTGCGTCAGGTGGTGCTGGGCATCATCAGTTTCACCCGGTGGCCGACGCCGCCCGCCAAGGTGCGCCTGTGCGTGAGCGGCAACACCGAATATGCGCGCGATCTGCTTGCCGGACCGCTGCCCGCGAGCGGTCTGCCGGTCGAGGCGCGCCGTCTGTCCGCCGCCGAGCCCGCGATTGGTTCGTTGTGCGACGCGTTGTATCTCGGCACGATCGGCGACAGCGAGCGCCGGCAGTTGCTGGTCAACATCGCGGGCCATCCCGTGTTGACGATCAGCGAACGCAATGACTCATGCACCTCCGGGACGATGTTCTGTCTGAACGTCGATGCCGACCGGGTGACCTTCGACATCAACCTCGACACCGTCGCGCGCAGCGGCGTACGTGTCCACCCCAACGTGCTGAAGCTGGCACGAAAGCCGGGGACACCATGACGACCCGACTCCCCCCAACCCACCCGCCACCGCCCGGCGCCGGTAGTGCCGTGGCCGGATTGCTTTCACCCCAGACCACGGCGCCGGACCAGTATTCGACCGGTACCGGGGCTCAGGCAACCTCGGCGTCCACGACGCACTCGCCTCCGTCCGCTTCCCAGCCCGCGGCGCCGCCACGCCACCCGGCGGGGCCGCCCGCCACGACGGGCACGATGGGCCGGCGTCGCCGACGCCCGTCGTTGCAAGGCTTGCTGCGACGTACACACCTGCGCCTGGCGGTCTCGGCGGTCGTGCTGGCAGCCGTTTCGCTCTCGCTTGTGGCATGGCTTGCCCTGCGCAGTTACGCGGAGAACAACCTTCAGCTCATCGGCAGGTCGCTTGCCTACACGGCGGAAGCCGCCGTGGTGTTCGGCGACCGTGTGGCGGCGCAGGAGGCGATCGCGCTGATCGCGAACGACGAGGATGTGGTGCAGGTACGGGTGCTCGACGCCCAAGACAACCAGTTTGCACTGTGGCGTCGCGCGGACGGTGGTACTCTCGCCCGGGTCGAGCGTGTCGTGGCCGACATCGCGCTGCCCGGTCCGGTGACGTCGCCGATTCGTCATGACGGCAAGGACGTGGGCCGTATCGAGGTGCAGGGACAGGGCCATCAGTTCTTCCTGTTCCTGATCAGCGGCATTGGCGGCGTGCTCGCCTGCCTGCTGGTCACCTTCGCCGTGGCGAACCTGCTGGCCAAGCGAATGCACCACGACATCGTCAAGCCGCTGCGGGCGCTGGCCGAAGTGGCCCACGCGGTGCGCCGGGAGCGTGCCTTCCACCAGCGCGTGGCGGCCACGCCGCTCGCGGAACTGAAGGAACTGGGCGACGACTTCAACGCGTTGCTCGACGAATTCGAAGGCTGGCAGAGCCACCTGCGCGCGCAGAACGCGACACTCGCCCATCAGGCGAACCATGATCCGCTCACGGGACTGCCGAACCGGGCGTACTTCGAATCGCGGCTGTCGCAGGCGCTGGTGGACGCCAGTGAGCTCGGCACGCATGTCGCGCTGTTGTACCTCGACAGCGACCGCTTCAAGGAAATCAACGACCAGTTGGGCCATGACGCGGGCGATGCCGTGCTTGTGGCGATCGCCGAAAGGCTGCGCCAGCCGTTGCGCGAAGGCGATCTGGTGGCGCGCCTGGGCGGCGATGAGTTCGCCGTGATGCTGCCGGGCGTGCGTCAGACATCCAATGCCGTGCGTCTGGCGCAGAGTCTGCTGGCCGCGATGGAAAAACCGATTGCGCTGCCCGGTGGCGGCGAAGTCGTCACGTCGATGAGTATCGGCGTGGCGCTGTACCCGACGCACGCGAGCGACGCCTCCGCGTTGCTGCGCGCGGCGGATGCGGCGATGTACCAGGCCAAGCGTGCCGGTGTGGGCACCTGGCATGTTGCGGAAAGCCCCAAGGAATAAGGCGGCGCGCAACACCTTAGCTGCAACGACAAAACCAGAAATGACGACCGGACCATCTACTGCCATGGGGATTCGCTTTGGACTTCGCTGTTGATACAAACAGTCTGCGCGCTCTTGCGCCAACGCCGGCTTCGGCAACGCCGCGCCACGTCGTGTCGGCTCGCCTCACGCGCGCCATTCGCCGCCTGCTTTCCCTCGTCTTCCTGCTGACGTTCGGTGCGCTCGCCGGCTGCCAGACGACGCCCGTTCACGGACTGACGGCCGAGCAGATCGCCGCGCTCAAGTCCGAGGGGTTTGTCCAGACCGACGAAGGCTGGGAATTCGGGCTGTCCGACACAGTGCTCTTCGATACCGACAAATTCGTGTTGCGCGACGCCGCTCGCCAGACGGTGCTGCGCATCGGCGGCACGCTCGTGAAGGTGGGGCTCGACGCGGTTCGCGTCTACGGCTACACCGACTCGGTCGGCAGCGATACGTATAACGAGCAGTTGTCGGCGCGCCGGGCAGACGCGGTGGCTGACGTGCTCGTCGACGCGGGCCTGAAGCGCAACGGCATCCAGTCGATCGGCGCCGGCAAGCGCAATCCGGTGGCCGACAACAGCACCCCGGCCGGCCGCGCACAGAACCGCCGCGTGGCCATCGTGATCTCGACGCGCTGACGGTCACGACTTGCTGCGCGGTCGTGACAAGACGCTCGCGTTACGCCGACGCCGCCCGTGGGGAACGTCTCGCGCGGCGCGCGATCACAATCAGGCAAAATGACGGCAATTTCGGGGCATGCCCGCAAGCGGCTAGCCCCCTCACCGGCTAGTGCCCGGTTGCCTCAACGTTTCCGATCCACTGCGCTTCCTCAGCTGACGGCTCACCCCGAATGCATCGTGCATTACGTGTTTTCCTGAACCTCGCGTGGCTCGCTTTCCTGACGGGCGGCGCGTTGTCGTCTGCGCTCGCGCAGCCTGCGCGCGTCGGCACCTGGGCGACGGCGCCCCAGGCAGTCGCGCAGCATCCCGCGGCGCCTTCGTTCAATCGGGCGCCGGCCGCCGGTGGCCGAACCGTGCGCCAGATCGTTCATCCGACGCTGTCGGGCAACGAGGTACGCGTGCGATTTTCGAACACGTTCGGCGCGCAACCGCTGGAGATCGGGGCGGCAAGTCTCGCGGTGACCATGCGCGGTGCGGACGTCGATGCCGCGAGCCTGCGCGCGCTGACGTTCGGCGGCAGACCGGACGCCACGATCGCGCCGGGGGCGTCGGTGGAAAGCGACCCGTTGGCGTTCACCGTCCGCGCCGGCACACCGCTGGCGGTCAGCCTGTTCACGCGGGAGGCGCGCGCACCGACAACGTGGCACAAGATCGCGCAACAGACAGCGTTCCTGAGCGGCACCGGCAATTACGTCGATGCCGCGCAGGGCTCGGCGTTTCCGACGCGCTTTACCAATACCGTGTGGCTGTCGGGACTCAGCGTGGTGCCCGACGTGCCGGCGCATGCCATCGTTGCCATCGGCGATTCGATCACTGACGGCATGCGCAGCACGCTCAATGCCAACCGGCGCTGGCCGGACGTCCTGGCGCGGCGTCTGGAAGCAGCCGGGCGCCGCGATGTCGCGGTGCTCAATCTCGGCATCAGCGGCAATCGCCTGCTGCACGATTCGGCGTGTTACGGCGAGCGGCTGCTGACGCGCTTTCGCCGCGATGCGCTGGAGCAACCGGGCGTGCGCACGGTCGTGGTGCAGATCGGTATCAACGACATCAACTTCGGCTACGTGCCGCCGCACGCCGGACTCGACTGCGACGTACCGCACGTGATCGTGACCGCCCCGGAAATGATCGCCGGCTATCAGGCGCTGATCGCCGCCGCGCACGCGAAGCACGTACGTATCCTCGGCACCACCATCCCGCCGGGAAAATTACCGCCCGAGCGCGAAGCGGTCCGGGAAGCCGTCAATCAGTGGGTACGCACGAGCGGCGCCTTTGATGGCGTGATCGATTTCGACGCGGCGCTGCGCGACCCGGCGCAGCCCACGCGCATGCAGCCGAGTCTGGACAGCGGCGACGGCACGCATCCGAGCGATGCCGGATATGCCGCGATGGCGGATGCCGTGCCGCTGCCGCTGGTGCTCGGCCCCCAGAAGTAGCGTCGGTCGGGGTGGGCGGGGGAGGGCGTCAGCGCTCGCGCCGCACGCCGACCGTGATCTCCTGCAGGCGTGCAACCTCGGGCGATCGCAGCCACTCCGGATGTTCGAGGCAGTGGCGGAACATTTCGGTCGCATCGTCTCCCCAATACAGCGCGCCGTCGCAGGCAAATGTGGGTACGCCGAACACGCCCGCCGCGATGGCGCTTTCGGTGTTCTCGCGCAAGGCCGTTTTCACGGCCAGGGCGTCTGCCTTCTCGATGGCCTCGTCGGGAGAGAGCCCGAGGCGTTCGCTGAGGACTTGCCACGCCTGCACATCGGTGACGTCGCGCCCTTCCGCCCAGATGAACCGGAAAATCGTTTGCACGACCTCGTGCGTCGCGCCGAGCGCCACGGCTAGGCGCAACACACGGATCGGATGGAACGGATGCACCGGGGGCATGCGAAACGCAATGCCGTCCTGCTCGGCCCGGAATTGCGCCATGCGATAAGTGAAGACGCGCTTGGCGGGAATCTCCGCCGGCCCCTGCGTCTGCACGTGCGCGAGTATCGCGCCCAGCACGATCGGTTTGTATTCGATCGTCAGCGTGGCGGGTAGCGTGCCGAAGCGCTGGAGCTGCAAGTATGCGAAGGGCGAGGCGAAATCGAAATACCACTGTGCCCGGCGGGCGGGAGCAGCTTGCGACATGAGGACGGTCTCCGATAAGGCGATGTTTGAACGCGTCCGCTTAGGCGACAGCCTTGCCGCCTCTCGTGACGCTGAAGGGGGCACCTCCAGGGATGCTTCTCGATGATCTGCAACAGTGTAGCGGGCGGGCAGGCACGGCCCTCGTGCGGCCTGCGCGGTCGCAAAGCAAAAAATGGCGTGAATTCAAATATTTACGTGAGGGTCGTGTAAATATCGGATTTTTTGATGTTTCTTATCCGATATAACGATTTTTATTATTGAAGCGGAGTTTTTAGACTTGCAGTCATTCCACAGGAGTGCCTGCAATGACAACAAAAACCCACACCGAACGCTCTGCCACGGCCAGCCGTCCCGATACACTGGTGCCGGATCGGCACAACCCGTGGGCCGGTTTGATTCTCTCGACGGTCATCGCTTTCGTGGCGTTGTTGCTCGGTCGCCAGATGCCGCTCGTCGGCGGTCCGGTGTTCGGCATCCTGCTGGGCATTCTCGTGCGCAACCTGTTTGCGCCGGGGGCCCGATACGAGGCGGGCATCAAGTTTGCGTCGAAGTACGTGCTGCAGTGGTCCATCATCGCGCTCGGCTTTGGCCTGAGCCTCTCGCAGGTCGCGCACACGGGGCTCGAGTCGCTCGCCGTCACGGCGGTGACGATCACCGCCGCGGGGTTGTCGGCCTGGGGGCTGGGACGTTTGCTCGGCGTGGGCGACAAGCTCAAGTTGCTCATCGGCGTGGGTACGGCCATCTGCGGTGGATCGGCGATCGCGGCCGTCACGCCGATCGTCAAGCCGGACGATCACGAGACCGCGTTCGCCATCTCGACCATCTTCCTGTTCAATATCGCGGCCGTGTTGCTGTTCCCGGTGCTCGGTCACGTGTTGCATCTGTCCGACCTGGGTTTCGGCATGTGGGCGGGCACGGCAATCAACGATACGTCGTCGGTGGTGGCGGCCGGGTACAGTTACAGCAAGGCGGCCGGCGACTACGCAACGATCGTCAAGCTCACCCGTGCCACGCTGATCATCCCGATCTGCCTGACGCTCGCCGCGATCGTGGCCTATCGCGCCAAGCGCTCCGGCGCCGGCAACTTCAGCCTCGCCCGCATCTTTCCGTGGTTCATCCTCGGCTTCCTGATCGCCTCGGGTGTCCGTACGGCTGGGCTGGTACCGAGCGCGCTGCAACCGTGGATTCACGACGCCGCGGAGTTCCTGATCATCGTTGCGCTCACGGCCATCGGTCTGTCGTCGAACCTGCGTCGCATGGCTTCCACCGGGGTGCGTCCCATCCTCCTGGGACTCGGCGTGTGGGCTGCCGTGTCGGTGAGCAGCCTGGCCGTGCAACTGGTGATGGGACAGCTCTGAGACGCACCCATCCGGTGCCAGCACTAAGGGCAGACCCGGCGGGCAAGCCGGGTTTCGTCACCTAGAATGCAATCACGGACGGCCATCGGTCGTCCGTGAAGTCCTTTTGGGACGGCAATTTCAGGCGGCAACTTTAGGCGGCAATTCGGGAGGCGTCATGGGAACGTCATTCGGTGATATCTGGTACACCATCGGCGCGCTGGTGTTGATCGCGGTGCTGGCCGGGATGGTGTGGGAGCTGGGGGTGTGGTGGACGCGTCACCCGAATCACAGCGCGGTGCAGCGGCTCGAGCACGCCTGGGCGAGGATTCGCCACCCGCGGCAATGAGCGCGGGCGCTCCGCGCGCCGGCGACGTCATCGGGAGGGGACGTGCGGCTGACGGTCGTCAGCCGTGAGGGAAGTATGTGCCGCGCGGCTCAGTCGAGCTTGAGGTGGCGCGGTACGTTGCCGTCCCAGCGCTGCAGGTCTTCGAGGGGATACGGCTTGCTGCCGTGAAGCGCGCGCTTGATGCGGCTCTTGCCGCTCGGCTGCGGCACGTTCGGTAACGCGGCGCCCGCGGGCGTACCCGCCAGATCGAGATAGTCGCGCTTGAACTCCGCCTGCGTCATGCCCCACTTCATCAGAAATTCGCGGCTGCCCCGATTCTTCACCACGCGACCGGTGGAGCGGCACCCGAAGTGATAAACGACGCTTTTGCCGACAATGCGGAACGTACGACAGCCGACGAGCCACAGTTTCATGAGGAAGTCGTCGTCGCTGCTCATACCGGGCCCGAACTCGATGCTGTAACCGCCGACGAGATGCCACAGACTACGGCTCACCAAAGTGGGCTGGGTGGGCACGCCATTGACGTCGTCGCGACCCAGCGACGCGGCGAAAGCGAGCAGTGCCGACTCGTCGAACGTCTCCGGCGTCGTGCCGAAATCCTTCGATACCACCTGTTTGCTTACCCCTGCGTTGGGTTCGATCATCACCGATGACAGGTAATAGACCGGCGTGTCGAGGGTACGGGCCGCCTCGATGAGCGCCGTGTCCCAGCCGGGCGTGACGAACATGTCGTCGTTCAGGAACAGCAACTGGTCATGCGAGGCCAGCGGCGCGAGCTGGTTGAGCGCCAGACAGACGCCCACGTTGCCGCTGCTGTGGGTGTATCGCAGTCCCTGTGCCTGCACCCATGCCAACGTACCGTCACTGCCGTCGTTCACGTGGACGAGAATCTCGTGCGCCTCGCCGGAATGTCGGCGCACGCTATCGATGCACAGCTTGAGGAACGGCAGGTTGTTCCAGGTCGGGATCAGGATGCTTAGCATGGAAGGAACGGCGTGGATTACCGGGCAGCCGGCGTCTTATGGTCGGAATCGCCGTCAGGATATGCGAAGGCCGCAAACACCGCCAGCATCGTTGCGTAGAAGGCGACCGTGACCTTCAGATTGAAGGTCTCGACGGTCAGGCCGAAGACCGCGAACGCGACTGCGGTCATCAGCCCCATGAGCGCGGCGCGGTGTTCTTCAGGGCGCTCGCGAATGCGTGACATGCGCAGATAGAAAAACGCCGGGCCCGCATAGACCCCCAAAATCGAAAGCAACCCGAGGATCAGGCCGTAGTCGACCGTGTAGGCCAGAATCTGGTTGTGGACTTCGCCCTTTCCATAATCGGCGGCCATCGGCGTCAACACACCCGATGCCGCCATTTCCGGCATCGCGTTGCGATACCCGTGCGCGCCCAACCCGAGCAAAGGACGCTCGGCGATGAGTTTCGCGGCAGCCTTCCACAGTTCCAGGCGGATGCCGGTGGAGGTGTCCGGTTGCCCGGCCGTCAGGCTGGTAAGGTCGGTGTGGATGGCCTCGAAGCGACTGCGCACCATAGGCGAGGCAAACGTGCTTGCCAGCAATATCGCGGCGACACCCGCGATCGTCACCCGGCGAGCCATGCTCACGCGATGCTTGTGCCAGAAGACCCACACCAGCAGCAGGCATGGCAATGCGATCCAGCCGCCCCGGGACTGACTGGCCCATGACGCATAGCAACCGGCAACGCCGCCCAGCAGCTTGAAGGCGATTGCCCAAGGCCCGTCATGCGACAGCCAGTGAATCGATACTACGGACAGTATGCCCAGCAGCAGGGCGAGGTCGCCGAAGTGAATCGGATTCAGGAATGTACTCCCCGCCCGGAGGGCGAGGAGGTCCGCCTTGGAATAGAGGGCCATGAGCCCCGCGCAGAGCGCGCCGAGAGCGAACGTCAGATCCACCCATTTCGGCACGAATCGGACAACCATGCGTAATCCGAGGAATACGACGACGGCCAGCAGAAAGCGCAGCGGGGAGTCGAGCGTGTTGGCGACGACATGGCCGTGCAGGAGCTCGACGGTCAGAAAGGCGAAAAATGGAAGACAAAGCGAGGCGACGAACACGCGTGTGGGCATGCTCGCGTCCGGCGACGAACGCGGGATGACCGACCGGCGGTGCTTGACCAGCACCACGGCGCCCAGCGCGACCGTAAGAAACATGATCGTGTTCCCGCCGCGGGGAACGACCAGTGCGGCTGCTGGAAACAATAGGAGCAGCGCGCAGAAAAACTTGGCCAAAAGGGGCCGGCTCGTATCGCTTTCCGGCACAGCGGACTTGCTCATTGGATGACTGGCAGACTTCAGGTTTCCTCAGCACGAAGTATGCCAGAAATGCCCTGCCAGCCACGGTTTCGTCTTCCGTGCGCAACGTCCGCCCGCCAGGCGCCCGCGAACAGGCGAATTTACAGGTTCATCGCGCCGAGCACGCCGCACAGGTGCAGGGCCACATGCGTCCAGGCGGCCTCGTCGTAGGCGTCGCCCTCGCGCGCGAGTTGTTGCGCCTCGTGAAACGCGCGCCACAAGGCGGCGGCGCTCGACGGCGTGCCGCCCTCCAACTGATATTGGCGCTGCAAGGCTTCGGCCAGCCAGGGCTGCTCGTGCGCGCAGGCTTCGGCATAGGCTTCGACGGCAACGCGTGCATAGGGGTCGCCGGCCGGATCGAGCACGACCGGCTGGCGGGCCGCGGGCTGTGCGACGGCCGCGAAAACGTGGCGCTCGGCGGCGCTGTGGCGTGTGGAGAGATGCTTCATGTCGGTCTCGTCTCGTTGGCCGCGCCAGGGCGGCTGGCGCGGAATCACTTACGTGGACTCAGTCGTTTTCCAGATTTCGAATAAACACCATCGCGGCTTGCTTGGCCTGGTCGATGCTCGTGAATGTCCGACCATCCATGGGCCAAATGTCGACCAGCACCGCAAAATTGCCGGGCCGCTCGCCCTGCATGATGCGAATGTAGTGCTGTCGGAATACGCAGCGCGCGAGTTCCACGGTCGGATGCGGTCGGCGAAAGTGGGCGGTTGCCATGACAGTCTCCAGAAAATCGGCCCTCCGGCCTCGACGGGCCGTTGCCAGAGGGGCAGCAATTCCCATGCCAGTGCTCTCGCGACGATTAACTGCTTGATTTGTAAGGGGTGGCCGCACATGGTCCGCGTCGGGGCGACGGAAAACGTTACGAAACCGAAACATGGCGGGAACACCGGACCGTAACAACGCCGGGGGGAGTGGCGCGCCAGTCGCGCGCGAGTGCCGAGTGGCGGGCGTGGGCCGATTCTCGCGGATCGCGCATGCGTTCCCGCTAAAATGGGCGCATGAATCTGCGTTTTCTCGAAACCTTCGTCTGGCTCGCCAAGCTGCGCAATTTCCGACTCACCGCGGAGCGCCTGCATACGACGCAGGCGGGGGTGTCGAGTCGGATCGCGTCACTCGAGCAGAGTTTCGGTGTGCGTCTGTTCGATCGCAGCGCGCGTGAGGTCACGCTCACCGCCGCCGGGCAGAAGGCACTGGCCTATGCCGAGCGCATCGTCATGCTCGGTCAGGAGATGAAGCGCGAGCTGAGCGATCCCGACATGCCGCCGGGCGTGCTCAAGATCGGCGTGGTCGAATCGATCGTGCACAGTTGGTTTCCGGACCTGGCCGCGCGCATCCATCGCGAGTATCCGCAACTCGAGATCGAGGTCACCAGCGAGACGACGATCAATCTGTGCAAGCAGCTCGAAGCCGGCACGCTCGATCTCGTGCTGCAGACCGATGTCCAGCATGGCACGGGCATCGAGAACCTCGCGCTGGCGGAATTCCGGATGCGCTGGGTGGCCAGCCCGAAGCTCGGGCTCGAAGGCGAGACGCTGGACGTGTCGGATCTCGCGGCATATCCGCTGGTGAGCTTTTCCCGCAATTCCGGCCCGCACAAGACGCTCGAGCGCATGTTCTCGGTGGCTGCCGAACGTCCGGTGCGCGTGAACTGCATGACCTCCGTGGCGGCCATCATCCGGCTCGTGGCAGACGGCTTCGGGGTGGCGATGCTGCCTCCGGCCATCATTCAGCGCGAGCTGGGCGAACACAGCCTGCACCTGCTGCGCGTGAACGCCAATTTCCCCAGCCTGTCGCTCGTGGGCTCGTTCCGTACCGGGGCGCTGCTCGCGGAGAACGTGGCACGCCTCGCGCAGCGCACTGCCAGCGAGTTCGCGCTGAACATGGGGCCGGACATCGCGATTCCGCCCGCCGCCGCCATGACGGCGCCTGCCTGGGGCGCGGGCGAGGCCTGACCTCCGCCAGGCACCGCGCCGCCGACGGCGGGCGCGGGTCATAAGAATTTGCTGTCGCGGCGAATTTGATTTCTTGTTGGACGCCATTTCCCTCGTTTTGCACACTCGGCAAGACGGTCGGCCCCTGCGCATCGCCGCTTGCCACGCGGCGCGCGCCGGGGTCGATCTCCCCCGATTGTCGAAACGATGGATTGCCTCATGACTGTGACTGCACCGCGCGCCCAACTCTGCATCTGGACGAATATCGACCCGGCCTTCGAAGCCGACTTCAACCGCTGGTACGACCGCGAGCACATGCAGGAGCGCGTGGCGATTCCGGGCTTCCGCTTCGCCCGTCGCTTCAAGG
Organism: Pandoraea pnomenusa; assembly: GCF_000767615.3. NCBI lineage: Bacteria > Pseudomonadati > Pseudomonadota > Betaproteobacteria > Burkholderiales > Burkholderiaceae > Pandoraea > Pandoraea pnomenusa. Next base: position 934,882 of record NZ_CP009553.3, read on the forward strand.
CCGTGCATGAAACCGCCCGCCCGTATCTGGCGCTCTACTGCACGCAGGACGCCTCCGTGTTCACCAGCGAGGCCTATGCCCGGGCATTCCAGAACCAGACGGAATGGTCGCTGCGCAACTTTGCACGCATGCAGGGCACGCAGCGCCGTGTCGGTACGCTCGATGTCGAGGCAGGCGAAGGGCAGGGCGGCATGCTGGCCGCCTTTGTCCTGACCCAGGCCGTCGTGGCGCAGGCCCGGCCGCGACTGGATGCCCAGCTCGCCGAACTGGCGCAAGCCGACGGCATCGTGCGGGCCACCTTGCAGGTCACCGTGCCGGCGTTGTCCGTCTCCCTCACGGCCAAGGACGCGCCGCCGCCCCCGGCCGACGCCGTGGTGCTGATCGAAGGCACCGACCCCGACACCGTGCGAACCGTCGCCGAGACGCTGGCCGCCGCCCATGGCGTGCCGGCTGGCGAGGTGACCCGGTTTGCCATGCTCTGGCGCCTTGGCGCCAACGACGACTGACGCCCCGCCGCCTTTCCGCGAGCGATCCCGCGGACCCACTGGAGACATCCATGACGACTTATTCGAATACCCGCGAAGCCGCGCAAGCGTCGGCCGGGACACACGACGCCGCGCGCGCCGGCCGCGCCAACAAGGGGCGCCTGGCGACGGCCAGCATGGTGGGCACCACGCTGGAATGGTACGACTTCACCGTCTACAACACGCTCGCCGCGCTCGTGTTCAACCATCTGTTCTTCCCGTCGGTCGATCCGCTCGCCGGTACGATCCTGGCACTGTCGACGTACGCCGTGGGCTATGTTTCGCGTCCGCTCGGCGGGTTCGTGTTCGGCAACCTCGGGGACAAGATCGGCCGCCGTGCCGTCCTGGTGCTCTCGCTTGTGGTGATGGGCCTGACCACGGGGCTCATGGGGTTGTTGCCCACGTACGCCTCGATCGGCATCTGGAGCCCGGTGCTCCTCGTGGCGCTGCGCTTCGTGCAAGGGGTCGCGCTCGGTGGCGAATGGGCGGGGGCGGTGCTGCTTTCGGTCGAGCACGGCGATCAGCGCAAGCGGGGATTGAACGCCTCGTGGACGCAGGTCGGACCGTCGTTCGGCACGTTGCTTGCGACGGGCCTCATCGCGCTGATCACGCTCGCGATTTCGCCCGACGACTTCCTCTCGTGGGGATGGCGCGTGCCGTTCCTGCTGAGCCTGGTGCTGGTGGGGTTCGGTTTGTGGGTGCGTCGCGGCGTGGAAGAAACGCCGATGTTCGAACAGATCCAGCATTCGGAGCGCAAGGCCGAAATGCCGATCGCCGACGTTTTCCGCTCGCACTGGCGCAATCTGCTCGTGGCCGGTGGCTCGCGCATCGGCTCGGACGTGCTTTACGCGCTGATGGTCGTCTTCACGCTCACTTACGTGACCGGCACGCTGCATCTGTCGCGCCCGCTCGCGCTCACGGCCGTGCTCGTCGGCACCGCGTGCAACGCGCTCACGGTGCCACTGTTCGGTGCGCTCTCGGACAAGCTCGGCCGCCGTCCGGTATACGGCTTCGGCGTGTTGTGCGCGATGATTTGGGCCTACGGCTTCTTCGTATTGCTCGATACCTCCCATCCGGCGCTCATCGTGCTGTCGGTCGTCATCGGCCTGGTGATCCACGCGATCATGTACGGTCCTCAGGCAGCGTTCGTTACCGAGCAGTTTCCGACCCGCGTGCGCTACGCGGGCGCTTCGCTGGCCTATACGCTGGCGGGGATTCTGGGCGGCGGGTTCGCGCCGCTCATCATCGTGAGCCTGTACAAGGAATACGGCACCACGGTTTCGGTATCGTTGTATGTCACGGCGGCGCTCGCCGTCACGGCCGTGGCGCTGTTCGCGGCGCGCGAGACCGCGCACAAGCCCCTCAGGGACTGACGGACACCGACGTCCCGGCATGACGCGACGGCACGCCCACGGGCGTGCCGTTGTCGTTTGCCGTGCGCGAAGCGGTGCCGGGCAGTGTCGAATGGTGTCGGACGACGCCGGGTTAGCCGGCGGGTGTTTCGCACAATGCGGCGAGCCCGGCCAGATCGCCGCGTTGCGCGAGTTGGTGGACGTGCCGGGCGAAGGCGTCGAACTGGGGCGCCTGATCGCTTAGCTCGCGCGCCCAGTCCATCAGATCGGTGATCGCACCCATCGCAATCAGTTGCCGCGCCTGCGTCAGATGTTCCCGGGACGGCAGTATGCGCGGCAGCTCGCCCGGGGCGTCGGCGTTCGACGCGCTCGGCGATTCGTCGCGCTGCAGATCGAGCAGCCGCGCGAGCGTATTGCGCAGGTCGGCCAGCTCGATGGGCTTGAGCAGGCACGCGTCGTAGCCGCTCGCTTCCACTGCCTGGGGCGAGGCCGAGACGGCGAGTACCGGCACGCCGGGCCAGCGACGCCGGGTGGCACGGGCGACGGCGAGTCCGTCGGCGTTGGGCATCATGTGGTCGGTAAGCACGAGATCCGGCGCCGACGCTTTCGGGTCGCCCAGCGCCGCGATGAGCGCGACGCCGTCGCCGAACGTGCGAACGGTGAAGCCCAGGCTCGCCAGTTCATCGTGCAGGAACTGCCGGATGTCCGGCGAGTCCTCCGCGAGCCAGATGCGATAGCCGCTGCCGTCCAGCGCGGGCAGCGCATGGGGCATGCCCGGGAACGAATACGACACGAGATCCGTTTCGCGCGCGATGCGCAACGCCAGTGTGAACGCCACGCGCGTGCCCTCGTCGGGCGCGCTGTCGATGGAGATCGTGCCGTCCATGCGCTCGACCCATTGCTGCACGATGGCCAGGCCGAGACCCACGCCCGGCACGCGTCTTGCCCGGTCGAGCCGCGCGAATGGCTCGAATACGCGAGGCAGATCGTCGCTCGCAATACCGCAGCCGGAGTCCTCCACCGCGAAGCGCACGTGCACGAGGTCTGCTCGCGATGCGTCCGCGGTGGCGTGCAGCGAAAGCGTGATCGTGCCATTCGACGTGTACTTCGCGGCATTGTCGAGCAAATTGCCAAGGACCTGGCGCACCCGCTTGGCGTCGAATTCGAGCAGTGGCGGCAGCGGTGCGCGCACGTCGAGCACGAACGTGTTGTCATGCTTGCGCGCCAGGCTCATGCCTTCGTGCGCCATGGCGTCGACGAAGGCATGCGTGTAGACGGGGGCGACGTGCAGCGCGTCGGCCGCGCCGCCGCCGGCGTATTCGATCAGGTCGTTGACCATGGCGAGCATGTGATGCGCGCTGCGTCGGATGATGCGGCCCCGGTCGGCGTCTTCGCGGCCGCCGGCCTGCACCAGATCGGCGAAGCCGATGATGGAGGTCAGCGGTGTGCGCAGGTCGTGGCTGATGCGCGCGAGGAAGTCGCTCTTCGCGCTGTTCGCTTCATCGGCCGCGATGAGCGCGGCCTGCAATTCGCGCGTGCGCATGTCGACGGCGTTGGCCAGCCTGACTTGCTCCTCGCGGCGCGTTTGCAGCACTTCATGCTGCGCGGCACGCTGCTCGCGCACGAGCTCGCGCGAGCGGCCGGCCACGATGATCGTGAGCATGAGCAGCACGGAGACATTCGTGCTCCAGGCCATTGCGGTATTGGCCAACCAATCCTCGGGCAGCACGCCATAGATGATGGCCAGTCGCCAGAACAGCACGGCGCATCCCGGCGAGAATGAGAGCAGCGACAACCGCGCGTTGGCGTTGCCGCGCCGCCAGCCGTCGATGAGCGACACCACCCAGATGGCATTGAATGCGGTGAGCAGACGCAGGTGCGTGAGTGCAGCCGCGCGGTGATCGCCGAAAGCGACCCAGAGCGCCATGACGGCCATGCACGCGATCATCGCGCGGTAGGTCCAGCGCCAGATCGCGATGCGTCGCAGGCCGGCGAAGATCATGAGCATCGCGCTGAAGAAGCCCGCGGTGAGCGTGGAGAAGAAGCTCGGCGCCCGCACCACGAATTCCCCACCCTGCGTGAGCAGGTACCGGTAAAGAAAGCCCTGAAACGCCATGTCCTGCGCGACCTGGGTGACGGTGATGAGCGCGAGCAGCACGAACACCGTGTCGCGACGCGCCACGCCGAGCACCATGGCGTACAACGCGATCGAGAGCATCGACCCGGCAAGCAGCATGGCGACCATCGCGTTGTGCGACTCCTCCAGGCGGAAGTCGTCGGGACGCCAGAGCTCGGGCACGATGCTGACCGACGACCGGGACTGCACGCGCACGAGGAACGTCATGCGCTCGCCGGGCGCCAGCGTGATCGGGAAAACCGAGGTTTCCGAGGTGACCGGATGCCGGTCGAGCGGGACGGTGTGACCGGCACGCCACGTCACGGTCGGCTGCGTGCTGCCGAACGGCATCGCGTAGAAGCGCACGTCTTCGAGGCGCACGATGCCCACGCTCAGCCAGCGGGTGACGGGCGCCTTGCCGAGGTTCTCGAAGTGACCCGCGAGCCAGAACGCGGCGCTGCTGTAGCCGGGATTGAGCATGCGCGGCGCAACGTCACGCCATCCGGGGGCGACGAGCGCTTGCGACGGCGTGAGACGCGCGGACGTGTCCTCGAGAATGCGCAGCCGCGTGTCGAGCCTGAGCGGCGACGGCGCGCCGTCGATGTCGATGAACGACGCCGTCGCCGCATTCGCGGATGCTGCGGATGCGGCGGATGCAGCGGACGCCGCGGGGGCGATGCCCGCGCCGGCGAGCAGCACGACCAGCAGGATCCAGCCCGTGATGTTCGCCATGCCGTGGATCACGGGCTGGATGAGCCGTACGAGCCGTACGAGCGGTACGAGCGGTACGAGCGGTAAGGCGGCGCTCCGTCGTCGTGCGCCGACGCGTACGCGCGATGACGCCGCCGTCATGGCGTGGTGGACGTTCCCGGTACGTCCGTTACCGGGGGATTCTGCGGCATGCCCCTAAGTGCGCCCGACGCCCCGAGCTCGCGAAAACCGCTCGGCGGCATGCCGAAGCGTTCGCGAAACGCCGTGGCGAAGTTTGCGGCGCTGGCGAAGCCGACGGCGCCGGCGATGTCCTGGACGTCGAGCGACGTCTCGGAGAGCAGGCGTCGCGCTTCCTTCATGCGTTCCTCTCGCAGAAAGTCGAATACCGTCACGCCGACACACCGGCGAAACGCCAGGTTCAGGCGGCGCGTGTTCGTGCCCACGGCGCTCGCGAGCCCGGCCAGTTCGGGCGTGAGTTCGAGCCTGTCGAGCAGCAGCGCTCGCGTGGCGCGAAAGAGCACGGCGTCGAGCGTGTGCGCCTGCACGGGCAGCGGCGGCGCCTTGCCCGCCTCTGTGGTCGAGCCGGGCAAGGGCGCGGGTGCACCCGCCTTCAGATGGATCGAAAGACGCAGCCGGACTTCTTCGAAATCGTACGGTTTGGTCACATAGTCGACGGCGCCGGCCGAGAGCCCGGCCACGCGCTCGCCGGGCAGGGCCGCCGCCGTCAGGAAGATCAGCGGGATGTGACGCGTGCCCGGGTCGGCCTTGAGCAGACGGCACGCCCCCAAGCCATCGCAGACGGGCATGCGGATGTCCATCAGGATCAGGTCGGGTTGCACCGTGCGTGCCTTCGTGTAGCCGTCGCGGCCATCCTGCGCAATGTAGACGCGGCATCCCTGCTGGCTGAGAAAGTCCATGAGGAGCATGCGGTCGTCCTGATTGTCGTCGACGACGAGCACCCGCACGCCCGAGAGCTGACGGGCGTGCGGCGAGGCGGGCCAGGCGTCGCCCGCCTGACGTGCGGCGGGTCTGACAGGCGGCTGCGGAGGCTGGGGACGATCGCTCATGATGGTCGCCATTCTTTCACATTCGCCGCGTTGCGCCGCGGCGGTTGCGCGCGAAATCCGACCCGCGAGAAATATTTTTCCGTCGCGCAAACGACACGTGCCGTCGGGCAAAGGTACGGGGATTTCAGGCGGGAAGCGCTCGGGTATTGTCGGGCGTCGGGTTCGTCGGAGCGAGGACCGGCGTGCGGGCGATCGGGGGGTTGTCCGCCGGCGGCAAAGCCTACGCGGCGGGCCCGGCCCCCCGCGGGGGAGGCCGGTGGGCCCGGCGCTCATTCCGTGGGTGTCCACACGACGTCGGCGCCGACGGAGCAAAGGTTTTCCACGAAGCGCGGATGCGCACGGCGGATCGGATCGGCGTTCTTGATCGTCGAATGCCCGTCGATGCTTGCCGCGACCATCAGCAACGCAATCGCCACGCGGATGATGTACGGGCTCTCCACCACGGCGGGCGAAAGCGGTACCCCGCCGAAAGTGATCAGGCGATGCGGGTCCGACTGGAACACGTGCGCGCCGAACTTCGAGAGTTCCGTCGACCAGCCCATCGCACCGTCGTACACCTTGTTCCAGAACATGGCGCTGCCTTCGGCCTTGACGCCCAGCGCGATGAAGATAGGCAACAGGTCGACCGGGAAATACGGCCAGGGCGCGGCTTCGACCTTTGTCAGAATGTTCTGCGTGAACGGCGTTTGTACCTTCAGCTTGCCCTGGGCGGTTGCCGTGGACCAGCCGTCGCGATGTTCGACCTTGATGCCGAACTTCGCAAACGTACGGTCGATGAGCGGAAACTGTTCGGGCGCCGTGTTCTTGACCGTGATCTCGCCGCCGGTGATGGCGCCGAGCGCCAGGAACGTGGTGATCTCGTGGAAGTCCTCGGCGAAACGGAATTCGCCGCCGCCGAAGCGCTCCACGCCTTCGATGGCGAGTTGGGACGTTCCCACGCCTTCGATGGGCACGCCCAGCATCTGCATGAAACGGCAGAATTCCTGTACGTGCGGCTCGGACGCCGCGTTGTTCAGCTGCGAGCGGCCGTTGGCGGTGGCCGCGCACAGCACGAAGTTCTCGGTGGTGGTCACCGACGCATAGTCGAGCCAGTGATGGATGGCCGGGCGCGCCTCGTCCGCATGGATGAGCAGCGAGCCTTCGGTGCGCTCCACGCGGCCGCCGAAGTGGCGCAGCACTTCGATATGCGGATCGATCTCGCGCACGCCGAGCGTGCAGCCCTTGATGTTGTCCTCGATGCGCGCCACGCCGAAGCGCGCGAGCAGCGGCGGCACGAGCATGATCGACGAGCGCATCTCTTCCGGCAGATGGTCGGTGCGCGGGTCGAACCGGGTGTGCTTGTGGTGGACGTCGAGCGTGCCCGCGTCGAAATCGACATTCACGTCGCTGCCCAGCTGACGAAAGATGTCGAGGATCTTGCGCACGTCGGTGATCTCCGGCACGCCGATGAGGCGAACCGGCTGATCGGTGAGCAGGGTGGCGCAAAGTACCGGGAGAACGGCGTTCTTGTTGGCTGAGGGGGTAATGCGGCCGCGTAGCGGCTGGCCGCCGTGGACTACCAGATGGGACATGGGCTTCCTTCGGGCTTCTTGCCTTCGTGCATCGTGCGGGGGGAGGAAATGGCGGGCCTGAGGCCTGTCGCAAACAGGCGCAATATACCCCCATTGAAGGGTGTGCGCCACGCGAACCCCCTCGTCCGTGGTGGGATTGCCGCGCGGCTTGACGCGCGACGGACGATGCCATCTCGTCCAGATTCCCCCAGTTCGGCCAGTTCGCCCGATTGGGCGGATTGGGACGATTGGGCCGATCCCGGCGATCCGGCCCGACGCTGCCGGCTTGGCCGGTCCCGGTGGACCGCCGTCGGCCTCAGCGGGCCGCGTCGGCGAAGGCTTCGGCGAAAATCGCGCGGAAGTCGGGCGTCTCCGCCGCTGCCGCGCGCGTGAGCACGCGGGCCTCGAGCTCGTCGAGGTGAGCGGTCGCGAGGGCGATCGCGGCCTCGGTCTCGCCATTGCGCAACTGGTCCACCAGTTGTGCGTGCTCCGTGGGCGCGCAGTGGATGAACTCCGCCGGGTCGTACAGCGCCTTGTAAAGCTCCGTTTTCGCCACGAGCTGGCGCGCGAAGACATCGAGTTCGGCGCTGTCGGCCATACCGATCAACTTCAGATGAAACTCGCCCGCAAGGCGTATCGAGCGCTCGTGCGTGCCGTCGGCATGCGAGCGGGCCTCGGTGGCCACATGCGCGTCGAGTTCGGCCAGCTGGCCGGCGCTCAGTCGCGTGCAGATACTCGCGATCACGCCGGTTTCGAGCACGCGGCGGGCGCGATAGGTCTGGCGGATGTCGTCGAGCGACGGCTGCGGAACGAACGCACCGCGATTGGGCTCGAGCACCAGCTTGCCCTCGAAGCCGAGCCGCGCGAGCACCTTGCGCACCGCACCGCGCGTGCAGTCGAAAGCCTGCGCCAGGTTGCGCTCGCGCAGCGGCATGCCGGGCCGCAGCTTGCCGGAGAGCAAGGCTTGCGAGATGGCCTGATAGACGCGCGCCTCGATGGGCTGCCCCGTACCCGCCGACGCGCCTTCGAGCTTCGATGCGGGATCGTCGGCAGCAGCGGGCGGCGCATCGACGTGCGATGCACCTCGGGACTCACCAGGGGACGCGTCGCGTGGCGACGCCGGTGCTGCATTGCGGCTCAAGCCTCTTCTCCTTCATCCGCGAGGGCATGGGGACGACGCGCTTCGCGTCGGTGTCGGCGAATTGTACCTGTCCCCACGCTCGCGCCACCGCCCCAGGACGGCGATCCCGTGCCGACGCCCCGTGACGGGGCGCCAACCGGTGCCGACACCGCCCGCGTACGTTTGTCGCGCACGCCGCCGCGCCCCTGCCATGCGCCTTCGGCCCCTATCGCAAACCCGCACTCCAACACCGCGACCTTGCATTTCGGCAATTCGTTGCCGATAATGGTCAACAAAAATGGTTAACCATTTTGTGGTGTTTGGTTGATGATATGGCAATTCGTCGTCACTCGCCAGCCACGAAGCGGGCAAGCCATCGGGACACGCCATTGCGGCGGTCGTTCGATTCCTGTTGGGTCTGGAGACGTCATGAAACCTGTACATTGCCTGGCCGCGCTTCCCATCGCGGCCTTCTATAGCGGCGGTTGGCTCGCCGAGCATCTGGGCACCCGGCTCGCCGGGCTGCCGTTCCTGATGACGTGGAACATCGTCTGGCTGCTGCTCACCTCGGCCGTCATGGTCGTGATGTTCCGCTTCGACGGATCGCGCGATGCCGGGCGCAATCCGGGGGTGGGCGACGGTGTGGCGCCCGACGCTTGTGCCAGGCGCGACGGAGCGACGTCATGAATGCCGCGCTGGCCGTCATTGCGGCGTTTCTTGCCTTCGCCCTGTTCGTGGGCATTCGTGCGCGGCGCGGGCGCACCATGAGTCTGGAGCAGTGGGCCGTCGGTGGCCGGGGCTTCGGAACGCTGCTCGTGTTCCTGTTGATGGCGGGCGAGGCGTTCTCGACGTTCACGTTCCTCGGCGCGAGCGGGTGGGCCTACAGCAAGGGGCCGCCCGCGTTCTACATCCTGGCCTACGGCGCGCTGGCCTATCTGCTGGGGTACTGGATGCTGCCGGCGGCGTGGCGTCATGCCACGCGACACCATTGCGTGTCGTTCTCCGACTTCTTCGCCACGGCGTACCGCTCGCGTGCGCTCGGTGTGGTTGTCTCGGTGGTGGCCGTGCTGGGCATGAGTGCGTTGCTGATCATTCAACTGCGTGGCCTGGGCATCATCGTGTCCGAGGCGTCGTATGGCAGCATCTCACCTGCCGTGGCGATCTGGTGTGGTGCGATCGCGATGGTGCTCTACATCACCGTCTCGGGCATTCACGGCTCCGCGAGCATTGCCATTTACAAGGACGTTCTGATTCTCGCGATCGCGGTGTTCCTCGGCATTTATCTGCCGCTGCACTACTTCGGAGGATTCGGCGAGATGTTCGACCGCATCGAGGCCGCGCGACCTGGCTTCCTGCAACTGCCCACGAGTGGCCTCACGCTGTCCTGGTACAACTCGACGATTCTGCTGACGTCGCTCGGCTACTACCTGTATCCGTACGTGTTCACCTCGGTGTATGCGGCCAAGACGGAAAATGCGGTGCGCAAGAACACGATCCTGATGCCGCTCTACCAGATGGTCATTGCGTTCATGTTCTTCGTCGGCTTTGCCGCGATTCTGCAAGTGCCGGGGCTCACCGGCGCGGACTCGGATCTGGCGCTGCTGCGTATCGTCAAGCAGACGTTCTCGCCGTGGTTCGTGGGTGTGATCGGCGGCGTGGGGGTGTTGACCGCGCTCGTGCCGGGTTCGATGATCCTGCTCAACGCCTCGACGCTGATCGCCAAGAACATCTATCGCGACGGCTTCGCTCCCGACGCGAGCGAAGCTGCGGTCGGCAAGCTTGCCAAGCGCGTGCTGCCGGTGTTCGGGCTGGTTGCGGTGTTCTTCGTGCTGCGCGGCGGCGCGACCTTCGTGGCGCTGGCGCTGTTCGCGTCGAGCCTGCTCACGCAGCTGTTCCCGTCATTCGTGGCAAGCCTGCTGCCGCGTCCGTTCGGCAACAAGTACGGCGCATTCGCCGGCATTGGCGCCGGGGCTGTCGTGCTGGCCGCGGCGGTCGGCTTCGACGTCAACCTGCACACGTTGATGCCGAACGCTTCGGCGACGGTCGCATCGATCAACATGGGGCTGGTGGCGCTGGCGGTGAACGGGGTGACGTTCGTGGCGGTGAGTCTGCTCACGCGTTCGCGCAACGTCGCCGGGGAAATCAACCTGAGGAAGGCATGACAATACTGGACATTCGCAACGCACGCGCGCTCGACGGGACGCCGGTGGACGTGCGCGTCGAGGACGGACGGATCGCGGCCATCGGGGCATCGCTACCCCCGGTGTCGCCTCCGTCGGCTCCGTCGGCTTCGCCTCTGGCGGCAGATGGCGTCACGCGCATCGATGCGCGCGGCGCGTTGTTGCTGCCGGGGCTCGTGGAGTCGCACACGCATCTGGACAAGACCGTGTGGGGGATGCCCTGGTACGTCAATGAATGCGGCTCGCGGCTCATCGACCGGATCGACAACGAGCGTCGCTGGCGTGCCGAGAGTGGCCACGACGCGGGCGCGGCATCGCTGGCGCTCGGTCGCGCGTTTCTCGCCGCCGGCACCACGCGCCTGCGCACGCACGTCGACATCGACACCGATGCCGGTCTGCGCCATCTCGAAGGGGTGCTCGCCACGCGCGAGACACTGGCCGACACGCTCGACATGCAGATCGTGGCGTTTCCGCAGTCGGGCGTGCTCGATCGCGAGGGCACCGTGGCCTTGCTCGACGCGGCGCTTGCACGTGGCGCCGACGTGCTCGGCTGGCTCGATCCGTGCGCCATCGACCGCGATCCGAAAGCCTCGCTCGACGCCATGTTCGCGCTCGCGGACAAACACGGATGTCCCATCGACATGCACCTGCATGAACCGGGCGAGATGGGCGTCTTCACATTCGAACTGATGCTCGAGCGCATTGCGGCGCTTGGCATGCAGGGCAGGGTGGTGGTCTCGCATGCGTTTTGTCTGGGGGAACTGGATACGGCGCGGGCCGATGCCATGCTGGCCCGGCTGGCGGATGCCGGTGTGGCACTGATCACCACGGCGCCACCGTCACGCGTCGTGCCGCCGCTCATGGCGTGCCGTCGCGCCGGGGTGCCGCTCGCGGGCGGCAACGACGGCATTCGCGACACCTGGACACCGTATGGCGTGCCCGACATGCTCGAGCGCGCCATGATGATCGGATTGCGTTACAACCTGCGACGCGACGACGAGCTCGAGATGGCGCTCGATTGCGTGACGCACCAGGGCGCGCGCACCTGCTGGTTCGACGACTACGGTCTGCACGTGGGCGCGCGAGCCGATCTGGTACTCGTCGACGCCGTCAATGCGGCGCAAGCCATCGTCACGCGCGCGCCGCGTCGCTGGGTAGTGGCCAACGGACGCGTCGTCGTCAGCGAGGGCGTTGCGGTATGACCCTCTGGCTGGCCATCGTCGCGGTGGGCCTCACGCTGCGCCCGACGCTCACGTCCATCAGTCCCTTGTTGCCGCAAATTCGCTCCGCCACGGGCATGACCTATCCGGTGGCGGCGTTGCTGACGTCGCTGCCCGTGCTGGCCATGGGCGCGGGGGCGTTCGCGGCCGGCGGGCTGACGCGGCGTTTCGGCGAGCGTCGCGGCGTGCTGCTCGGCCTGGCGGCGCTGGCGCTTGCCTGTGGCGTGCGCTTCGTCGCCGACGATACCGTGACCATGATCGCCACCGCGCTTGCGTCGGGCGTTGGCATTGCCATCGTCCAGGCATTGCTGCCCGGCGTGGTCAAGGCGAACTATGGTGCCGCGCGCATGAGCGCGATGATGGGCTTGTATTCCGCCGCGCTCATGGGGGGCGGGGGACTCGGGGCGGCGCTCAGTCCCTGGGCGGCCTCCGGGGCCGGCGACTGGCGCATCGGACTCGGCATGTGGCTGCCGGTCGTGCTGGCGGCGGCGCTCGCGTGGTCGCGCGCGCCGTTGTCGGCGTCGCCGGCCACAGGCGGCGCGCGGGCCGCCATTGCCGTGGAATCGCGCCCCGCGAATGAAGCGGTCGGCGAGCGCGCGACGTCGTCTGCGGATGAAGCGCCGTCCATGTTGCACCTGCTGTGCAACCACCGGGCGTGGACGCTCGCCGTCTACTTCGGCCTCATCAACTGCACCTACACGACCATGGTGGCCTGGCTGCCGCCGTTCTACCAGCAGCATGGCATGAGCGCGACGCGAAGCGGCGCCCTGCTCGCGGGCCTGACCGCGTGCCAGGTCGTGGCCGCCCTCATGCTGCCGTGGCTCGCGCGCCGCAACGTCGACCGGCGCCGCTGGCTCACTCTGGCACTGGCGGCCACCCTGGCCGGACTCGCCGGTCTGGCCTGTGCGCCCGACCTCGCCCCGTGGGCATGGGTCGGCGGCATTGGCTTCGGCCTGGGGGGGACCTTCTCGCTGGGACTCGTGCTGGCCCTCGATCATCACACACAGCCGCGTCACGCCGCCGCGCTTGCGGCCTTCATGCAGGGCGTGGGTTTTTGCATCGCGGCAATTGCGCCGTTCGCGGCCGGTGCCGTGCTCGCCGCGACGGGCAGCTTCCTGCCGTCGTGGGCCGGACTCATCGTCGTCAACATGACGCTGATCGCGCTGACCTGGCGCTTCGATCCGGCCGGCTACGCGGCGGCCCTCCGCCTGGCGCGTGATCGACGACAGGCGCGTCATCAGCGCGCGTGACGTGCGCGCCGGAGGGCTCATGCGTTGCGCACGCGAGACACGATTCGCCAATGCAAAATTCATGCGAATCCCTTCGCAATCCGCGCTAAGATGGCTCATCGTGTGATGTCGCAGCGGGACTTCGGCGCGAGACCGTCGTTGCCGGTCCGGTCGGTGCTCTCGGTCCGCAGGGCCCGATTGGCTGCGTATCTTCAGAGACCAGGCCAAAGGGAGAACGGATGCTCGGAATGTCGCGCGGGACCGTGGGACGATCGTTCGGGACGACACTCGTCACGGTCGGTGCCCGCAGCGTCGGCGCGGCCGCATTGATGCTTGGACTCGGCACGTTCTCCCCCCTCGTTCCGGCTGCTGACACCCTCTTGCCCGGGCGACCGGGCAATCCTGTCGTGCGACCCGCCGCGGCTTCCGCGCCTTCGGCGCCCGTTGCCGCCAGCGCGGCGCCGGCGGCCAAAGCCTCCCCTTCCACCGGCGTCGACCAGCGCGTGTTGCGCAGCGATGGCGCCTATGCCGAACTCCACGTCTTCCGTCCGCCGGCGGCCTGCAGCGGCGTGGCCGTGCTGAGCCCGGGGGCGGGTGACGACCGCGACGCGCTCGCGTGGCTCGGCCGGGCCCTGTCGCAATACGGGTGGCTCGCCGTGACCATGGCACACAAGGAAAGCGGGCGCGACTCCTTGCGCGAGCGGGTGCGAAACGGTGGATTGCGCGATGGCCTGCTCGCACTCACTACGGACCCCGAAGCGTATGACGACCGGTTCGAAGATACCGGGGCAGCACTGCATTGGGCGCGAACGCAATGCCGTGCGGGGCCCTCCGTGCTGGTGGGGCATTCCATGGGGGCCGTCACTGTCATGATCGAGGCGGGGGCGAAGAACAAGCTCGGGCTCGACAGCGACGACCGCTTCGACGGCTACATCGCGTTGTCGCCCCAGGGCAGCGGGCCGATCTTTCCGGCGGGGGCCTGGCACGACGTCCACAAACCCGTGCTGCTCGTCACCGGCACGCGCGACGCGCCGCTCGACGGCAAATGGCAGACGCGCACCGAGCCCTTCGCCGATCTTCCTCCGGGGTGCCATTGGCAGGCTGTCGTCGACAACGCCACGCATTTCAACTTCGCCGGGTTCGGATACGGTCACGGCGACATCGAGGCCAAGGTGCTGCCTATCATCCAGCGCTTTCTCGACAATGTGCGCGCGCACCGATGCGCCGTGCCCACGCCGGCATCCGGCGTGAAATTCGAAGCCAAATAGCGCACCATGGCCGAAAGGGATCTGACGCGCGGCCCCATCGGCAAGACGCTGTTCTGGTTCTCGCTGCCCGTGCTCGGCAGCAATGTCCTGCAGTCGCTCAACGCGTCGATCAACGCCATGTGGATCGGGCATTACCTGGGCGAGTCCGCGCTGACCGCGGCGTCGAACGCCAACATCCTGCTGTTCTTCCTGCTGGGCGTGGTGTTCGGCATCAGCATGGCCAATACCATCCTCATCGGCCAGTCCATCGGCGCCAAGAATCGCGAGCTCACCCAGCGAATCGTCGGCACCAGCGCCACCTTCTTCGTACTGGTCTCCGTGGCTGTGGCCCTGATCGGCTACTGCTTTACGCCCGAACTGCTGCACATGCTCGGCACGCCGGGCGACGCGCGCGACTTCGCCGTCGCTTACCTGCGCATCATCTTCGTGGCCTTGCCGGTCATGTACTTCTACAACTTCGTCATGATGGCGTTACGGGGGGCGGGCGATGCGCGCACGCCGTTCCGGTTCATGCTGCTTTCGGCCGGCCTCGACGTCGCGCTCAATCCGTTGTTCATCTTCGGGTGGGGACCGGTCCCGCCATTCGGCATCGCGGGCTCGGCGGGCGCGACCCTCGTGGCGCAGAGCGTGAGTCTCGCGGCGCTCCTGTACACCCTCTATCGCCGGCGCGATCCCTTGTGGCTGCAGCGCAAGGACTGGAAATACCTTCGCATCGATCCGGGGTTGCTCAGGCTCATCGTCGTCAAGGGCTTGCCGATGGGGTTGCAGATGGTTGTGATCTCGTCGTCGGCCATGGTCATGATGGGATTCGTCAATGGGTACGGATCGCAGACCACGGCAGCGTACGGTGTTGCTTCCCAGTTGTGGACCTACGTGCAGATGCCGGCGCTGGCCATCGGTGCGGGTGTGTCATCCATGACCGCGCAGAACGTGGGGGCGGGGTTGTGGAATCGCGTCTCGCGCATCGGCCGGGTCGGCGTGGGTCTCAACTTCGTCATGACCGGCGCGCTCGTCATTGCCATCCTCGTGTTCAATCGCCAGTTCATCAACGCCTTTCTGCCGGGCGACGGCTATGCCATCTCCGTTGCGCAGCACATCAACACCGTAGTGGCGTGGTCGTTCGTGCTGTTCGGCGTGACCATCGTGCTGTTCGGTGTCGTGCGTGCGACGGGCGCGGTGGCGGCGCCGCTCGTCATCCTGTTCGTCTCGCAGTGGATCATCCGGTTGCCGTTTGCGTGGCAGATGCAGAAACACTGGGGGGCGGAGGCGATCTGGTGGAGTTTCCCGCTGGGCTTCGCGGTCTCGCTCGTCATGGCGCTCGCCTACTACAAGTGGGGCCGGTGGCGGGGCATGCGGATGCTGCCCGGTGGCGCGAGGCCGGCCGTGGCGCCGGTCAAGGATGCCGTGAGTGCCCCGGCGGGGCCGTCGCCGGCGCCCGTCGCGTCGCCTTCGCCGGGCGAGTCGCTGACTGGCGATCCTCGCCGTCCCTTCGATTCACGCGAAGCGCCGGGCGAATCCACCGAAACGCGTCCCTGACAGGAGGGGCATCAGCGAGCGTTGGCAGTCCATCGGGCGGCTGACGCGGCCAATTCCGTGCGTAGCCATTCCACCAGCGCGGCGCTTGCCGGGTGGGATGCCGGGGGCGTACGCGACAGGGCGACATAGGTCGAACCATCGCGAACGAAGCCGTGGGGGGCGACGAGGCGCCCGGCTTCCAGTTCATCGCACACCATGTACACCGAGCCGATCGCTGCGCCGAGACCGGCGCCGGCGGCTTGCAGACTCAGATAAAAGTGTTCGAACGGTGGAGCGCCGGGTTGGCTGGGTGGGGCGGGTCGATTGGCGTTGCGCATGGCGCGGTGCCAGTCTTGCCAGGCGAGGGGGCGGGTGCGGGTATTGAGTTGTGGTGGATGAGGTGACGCGAACGAGGCGGGCAGGCCGACTGGGCCGATCCATTCCTCGGCCAGGGGTTCGGCGACCAGTGCGTGACTCCAGAAAAAGTCATTGCGGCGGATGGCGATGTCCACGCCGGCGGTGTCGAGGTTGAGTGGTCCGCCGGCGGAATGCAGGTGGAGGGCGATGTCCGGGTGGAGTTGGGAGAAGGCGCCGAGGCGGGGGATGAGCCAGCGCATGGCGAGGGTGGGTTCGCAGGAGACGACGAGAGTGTGAGAGGTGGGGGAGGGTTGGAGGTTGGAGAGGGTGGTGGCGAGTTGATCGAACATTTGCCGGGTGGTGGCGTGGAGGCGTTCGCCGGCGGGGGTGAGGAAGACGGCGCGGTTGCGTCGTTCGAAGAGGGGGATGCCGAGGGCGACTTCGAGCGAACGGATTTGGCGGCTGACTGCGCCGTGGGTGACGAAGAGGCGTTCGGCGGCGCGGGCGAAGCTGAGTTCGCTGGCGGCGACGTCGAAGACGCGGAGCGCATTGAGGGGAATGGAGTGATGCATACGTGAAAAAATATCACGAATAGCGGCGAAAAATCATCGCTTTTGGGTGATGAGAAAGGGGCAGAAAATACAAACATCGCGGACAAAAGGAGGGGAAGGGGTGGGGAAAGAAAGATGAGTCAAAGGGTGCGAAGAGCGGCGGATCGGGGGCCTGTTCCGAACCGAGTTGGGTCAATGTTTGAGGGGCGGAATAGGTCCCCGGTCCGCTGCGGGGGGAGGGATGGGGAGTGGGGTGGGGAGTGGGGTGGGAGTAAAAGAGAGAAAGGGTGAGAAAAAATCATGCAAGAGTTAGTGGCGGTGATGACGATCACGGTGTTGGCGGTGATCAGTCCGGGGGCGGATTTCGCGATGGTGACGCGATCGAGCTGGCGGGATGGTCGGCGGGCGGGGATGTGGGTGGCGGTGGGGATTGCGGCGGGCGTGCAGGTGCATGTGTTTTACACGTTGGTGGGGGTGGGGATATTGATCGCGCGGGTGCCGTGGATGTTTGGGGTGATCAAGTGGGTGGGGGCGGCGTACCTGGTGTACATCGGTTGGCGGACCTTGCGGGATCGGTCGCTGGTGGTTGATGTGGTGCGGGAGGGCGAGTCGACGGGGGGCGTGGTATCGGGTGGGGGATTGCAGCGCGCGGACTGCGGAGGTGGACGCCGGTTTCGGGGGAGGGCGATGGTGGCGGTGCGCACGGGGTTTTTCACGAACGTGTTGAATCCGAAGACCACGTTGTTTGTGGTGAGTACGTTCACGCAGGTTATCCATCCCGGGGCGGGTTGGGGGCTGGGGTTGGCGTATGGGGTGTTCATGTCGCTGGCGCATTGGGCATGGTTCAGTCTGGTCGCGTTGGGCTTTTCGGCGGGATGGATGCGGGCGGCGATGGTGCGTCGCCAGCGGGCGGTTCGCCGGACCATTGGTGGGGCGCTCATGGCGTTGGGGGGATTGCTGGCCGTGGCCAGTCGCTGAAGCAGGGGGCGGCGCAGGGAGCGACGAAAAATGCGGGTCCGGCCGATGCATGACACTCACGTTATAACGTCATGATAATTTGGTGGTAATTATCCGAATCGCTCCGGAATGCTGCAGGAATGACGCGAAAATGGCGGTTGAATGGCGGGAATCCGGCAAAAAGGAAAAGAAATCCTTTCGAAATGTCCGTTAGTCACAAATAGTCACAAATTTATGACCGCCGTGAAGTGCCGTCATAGCTGACGATCGGGGTAATGTGAGTGCCTGCTTCGAAGGTTTTGCCGATGCGCCTTTAGTCAATCGGGAAATGAACGGGTAAAATTGCGCGTTCGGCGCACGCTGGCTGCGGTCAGCACGCGCATTACATGCCACTCCTCACTGCCGATGGAATTCCTGTCCACCGCGAGTTTCCGCGTGATATCCCGCCGTGTCCTGCGCCTGGCGCTTGCCGGCGCGCTCGGCATTTGCGCGTTGTGCTCCGGCGCCGCCCATGCCTTCTCGTTCGACGACGTCGCCAAACAGGCGCGCACGCTGGCGAACAATCGGTACAAGCCCAAGGATCCGAACCTCCCCAAGGAGCTTCAGAACCTCTCGTACGACCGGTACCGCAACATCCGCTTCAAGCCTGAAAAGGCACTTTGGCGCGCGCAGAAACTGCCGTTCGAGTTGATGTTCTTCCACGAAGGCTCGTACTACGACCGGCCGGTCAAGATCAACGAAGTGGTCGGCAACGCCGTGCGCGAAGTGCGCTACAGCCCCGACATGTTCGAGTTCGGCGCGCTCAAGGTCGACCCGAAGCAGCTCAAGGGTCTCGGCTTTGCGGGCTTTCGCATTCACTACCCGGTCAACGCACCCAAATACAAGGACGAAGTGATGGTGTTCCTCGGCGCGAGCTACTTCCGCGCGCTGGGCAAGAACCAGACCTACGGCCTGTCGGCACGTGGCCTCGCGCTCGACACCGCGCTGAACTCCGGCGAGGAGTTTCCGCGGTTCACCGAATTCTGGATCCAGCGGCCCGCGCCGGGCGCCAAGGAACTGACCATCTACGCGCTGCTCGATTCGCCGCGCGCCAGTGGCGCCTATCGCTTCACGCTGCGACCCGGCGTCGACACCACCGTCGACGTCAAGGCCGAACTGTTCCTGCGCGAGAACGTCACCAAGCTCGGCATTGCGCCGCTCACCAGCATGTTCTTCTTCGGCGAGAACCAACCGGCCGCCGTGCCCGACTATCGCCCCGAAGTGCACGACTCCGACGGCCTGTCCATCCAGTCCGGCACCGGCGAATGGATCTGGCGTCCCCTCGTCAATCCCAAGCGCCTGCTGGTCTCCTCGTTCGCCTTGTCCAACCCGGCGGGGTTCGGGCTCATGCAGCGCGATCGCGACTTCAGCGACTACCAGGACCTCGAGGACCACTACGAGTCGCGTCCGAGCGCCTGGGTCGAACCCAAGGGCAAGTGGGGACAAGGCCGCGTCGAACTCGTGCAGATTCCCACGCCGGACGAAACCAACGACAACATCGTGGCGTACTGGGTACCCGATGCGCCGCCCAAGCCCAAACAGCCGTATTCGCTCGAATACCGACTGTCGTGGCAAAAGGATAACGACAAGCGCCCGCCGATGGCGTGGGTGTCGCAAAGCCGTCGCGGCCATGGCTACCGGGGAAAACCAGACGACAGTCTGCTGTTCGCGCTCGATTTCGAAGGCCCGGCGCTCAAGAAACTGCCGGAAGACGCCAAGGTCGAAGGGAATGTGTCCATCGACGGCAATGGCAAGATCCTCGAAGTGCAGACGCAGCGCAATGACGTCACGGGAGGTTATCGCGTCATGCTGCGCATGCGCCGCCTCGATTCCGAGAAACCCGTCGAAATGCGCGCCTACCTGCGCAACGGCAGCAATACCCTATCCGAAACGTGGAGCTACCTGTTACCCCCCGAGTGAGCGACCGCTCCGACATTCCGGTCGACGAGTTGTACATCGACCGGTTGCCCCTGCCCGCTGAAAAGCGTCGCGCGCTGCTCGCCCAGGCGAAGCGCGACGGCGGCGATTCGCTCGACGTTCTGACGCGCTTGCAGCGCTTGCTCGCCGCGCGCCTGACGCACCCCGCGAGCGACGCGGCGCCGGACGTCGACCCCGCGCATGCGACACCCATGGTGGGCTCGCCCGAGGGCGACGCCGGCAATTCGAGCCAGGGCGCCACAGTGACCGATGCCCACGTGGCAACCGCCGCGTGGCACCCGCACGACCTCGCCGAGATCGAATCCGACAGCGCGGCCGTGCTCGACTCGCAGCCCGCGCGTCTTGCCCTGGCCGAAGGCGGTTCGCTGGCGAGCGCGGCCGGCCTGAACGAAGTGCGCGGCGTGCAGACGCTGCGCATCGCACCGCCCGTGCGTCGCGCATCCCTCATTCCGCGCGAATGGTCGCTCAATCCGCTCGCTCGCCTGTGGCGCAAGCTCATCGGCCGCGAAGACCCCGATCCGCTCGTGCGCGACGCGCCCGACCCCAAGGGGAAATGGTCGCAGGCCGGCCGCCGCCGCCGCTGGATGCTGCTCGCGCTGATGATCGCGCAGACCGCGCTCGCCACGCACTTCATGGCATCCGTGTTGCCCTACCATGGCGCCGATCCGCTCGAATTCGCCGTGCTCGTGCTGTTCGTGCTGCTCTTCGGGTGGGTGTCGGCCGGCTTCTGGACGGCCGTCTTCGGCTTCTTCGTCCTGCTGTTCGGCGGCGAGCGTCACATGATCTCGAAGATGGCCGCCGGCGATGCGCCGATCGCGCCCGATGCGCGCACGGCGATCGTCATGCCGATCTGCAACGAAGACGTCGGTCGCGTGTTCGCCGGTTTGCGCGCGACCTACGAGTCGCTCGCCAAGACCGACTCGCTCGATCGCTTCGACTTCTTCATCCTGTCCGACTCCAACGAGGCGGACAACTGCACCGCGGAAGTCGACGCCTGGCAGGCGTTGTGCCGCGAAGTCGGCGGGTTCGGACGCATCTTCTACCGCCGCCGCCAACGGCGTGTGAAGCGCAAGAGCGGCAACCTCGACGACTTCTGCCGTCGCTGGGGCAGCAACTACCGCTACATGATCGTGCTCGATGCCGACAGTGTGATGAGCGGCGAATGCCTGACCAAGCTCGTGCGCATGATGGAATCCCATCCGGGCGCCGGCCTGATCCAGACCGCGCCGCTCGCGGCCGGTCGCGAAACGTTCTATGCGCGCCTCCAACAGTTTGCCGGCCGCGTCTACGGTCCGCTCTTCACCGCCGGCCTGCACTACTGGCAACTGGGCGAATCCCATTACTGGGGGCACAACGCGATCATTCGCCTGAAGCCTTTCATGGACCATTGCGCGCTCGCCCCATTGCCCGGCAAGGGCGCGATGTCCGGTGCGATTCTCTCGCACGACTTCGTCGAAGCCGCGCTCATGCGACGTGCGGGCTGGGGCGTGTGGATCGCCTACGACCTGCCCGGCAGCTACGAGGAAATGCCGCCGAACCTGCTCGACGAGCTCAAGCGCGACCGCCGCTGGTGCCAGGGTAATCTGATGAACTTCCGGCTGTTCCTCGCCGAAGGCATGCACCCCGTGCATCGCGCGGTGTTCGTCACGGGCGCCATGGCGTATGTGTCCGCGCCGCTATGGTTCATCTTCCTGATTCTCTCGACGTGCCTGCTCGCCAAGCACACCCTCGTGGTGCCCGAATACTTCACGGCGCCTCGCCAGCTGTTTCCGGTCTGGCCGGAGTGGCACCCGGAGCGCGCGCTGGCCTTGTTCTCGGCGACGGCAACACTGCTCTTCCTGCCGAAGATCCTGGCCGTGCTGCTGATCTGGGTGAAAGGCGCGAAGCGCTTCGGCGGCTGGTTTGCCGTGACCGTGAGCATGTTCATCGAGATGGTGTTCTCGGCCCTGCTCGCGCCCGTGCGGATGCTCTTTCACACCCAATTCGTGCTCGCGGCGCTTACCGGCATTGCCATCCAGTGGAAGTCGCCGCCGCGCGAGGACGCCGAAACGCACTGGAGTGAGGCGATTCGTCGCCACGGTCTGCAAACCGTCATCGGTATGGGCTGGGGGGCGGTCGTCTACTGGCTCAATCCGGACTTCATCTGGTGGCTCATGCCGATCGTCGGTTCGATGATGATCTCGATTCCGGTGTCCGTGTTCTCGAGCCGAGTGTCGCTCGGACGCGCGCTCAAGCGCGCCCGCCTGTTCCTGATTCCCGAAGAGTCGTGGCCACCCAAGGAACTGCGCATGACGGAGAAGTACACGGACGAGGCGGGCAAGCATGTCGACTTCGTCGACGCCGTGGTCGATCCCATGGCCAACGCGCTGGTCGCGTCGAGCGTGGCGCCGACCCGCGACGACGCCAAGCGCGGCGCCTTGCGCGCCGGGCGCGTGGAGACGGCGTTGCTCAAGGGGCCCACCCGTCTGACCAACACGCAGAAGTGGGAATTGCTCAACGACCCGCGCGGTCTCGCGGCGCTGCATCTGCTGGTGTGGACCGATCCGCGGGCGCATCGGGAATGGCGCGACGCCCGGGCCAACGGACTGTCGCAGGGATTTCTCGCATCCGCCTGAACGCGGGGGGCAAGGCCTGCGGGACGGCGTTGCGCCGCGCGCAACAAAAGAACGGCAAGGCATTGCGCCTTGCCGTTTTGCCATCATGACGTCACGCGGGTCAACGCGATGGCAGGAAGTCTCTCGGGTTGAACGGCGTGCCCTTCTGGCGCACCTCGAAATGCAGCTTCACCGTGCCGTGCGAGTCGGTGTCGCCCATCTCCGCAATCGTCTGGCCCTTGCTCACCGACTGGCTTTCCTTGACCAGAATCGCCCGGTTGTGGGCATAGGCGGTCAGATAGCCGTTCTCATGCTGGATCATCACCAGGTTGCCGTATCCGCGTAAGCCGTTGCCGGCGTAGACCACCTTGCCCGCGGCGGCGGCGTAGATCTTGTCGCCCGGCCGCCCGCCGATGTCCACGCCCTTGTTACTGCTGCCGTTGAAGTTGGCGAGCACCGGACCGTCGGCGGGCCAGATCATCGGGATCTTGTTCGTGGCGACGCGTGGCGCGGCCGGCGCGGGCGCCGGGCGAGCCGCTGGCTTGGTCTGCGGGCGCGGCCGGGCGGTCGAGGGCGACGTACTGCCGCTCGACGCCGCGGCCGTGGCAGGCGCACCGGCCGCGGCGTTCGCGCCCGCGGGCGGCACGACGCGCAGCACCTGACCGACCTCGATCTTGTCCGGATCGGTCAACCCGTTCCAGCGCACCAGATTGGCCGTGCTCGTGTTGTTCGCGCGGGCAATGCCGTAAAGCGTGTCGCCCGACTGGACGCGATAGCTGCCCGCGGGTACCGGGCCATAGGTCGGTGAACCGGCACAGGCGGCGAGCGCCAGACAGACGGTCAGACTGAGCGTGTGCGTGCGGCAACGGGCGAGCCAGCGGGATTGGCTTGTCGTCGGGACTGCAGATTGCGATCGATCGGATCGCGTGAGGCGGTTAGGCTCCATCCGTAGGCAGGTGAGAGGCCCAATGGCGAGGGCGCAACGTGGCAGCGAGGGCGTCAAGGAAAACAGCGCTGGATCCGGGAACGGAGAAAGAGGGGAAACACCCCCGAAAACGGCTTCGGACAGCACAAAACGCGGGCCAGACGCGCGACAACGGCATAGGCGCGGAACAAAACGCCCATTGTACGGGCAGCGACGCGGGGTCGGACCACCGATGAGCGTCCAAATTCCCCGTCAATTGGGAAAATTGTTACTTAATTTGCGGTATTTCTCCTGTTGACAAGCGCGAGCGGGCCACGTATAAAACGAACTGCAGATTGTCAAGCCGCGAAGTTGTTGTCCGACGTAGTTTTCCTGCTTCTCGCTGGTTTCTAGTCCTTCATTTTCCCTTGATTGTCAGCGCTGGACGGGGTCATTCCGATCCCAGGCTATTGTTTTATTAGGAAAAAACATGGAAACCGGTATTGTTAAGTGGTTCAACGACGCAAAGGGCTTCGGCTTCATCACCCCGGACGCCGGCGGTGAGGACCTGTTCGCTCACTTCTCGGAAGTGAAGGTTGACGGCTTCAAGTCGCTGCAAGAGAACCAACGCGTGTCGTTCGAGGTCAAGGTTGGCCCGAAGGGCAAGCAAGCCGCGAACATCAAGCCGCTGTAAGCGTCTTGCTCGCATTCACGTGATACCGCGCCAGCCCTTCGGGCGAGGCGGAATCCCGCGATAGACAGGCCCGATGACGAAAGTCATCGGGCCTGTTTGTTTTCCGGTCGCGCCCATCGCGCAGCCCGGCCGCGCCGTGGCAGCGGGAGGTGCACGCGAACCATGTCACCGTCGCGGTTCGACGCTACAATGCCAGATCGAATTTCCGTCGGCATTCTTTCGAGGCAATCATGAGCCTGCAAACCTGGTGGCTGTATGTCGTCACCGTTTTTTTCGTCTCCGCGACGCCGGGTCCGAACATGCTGCTCGTCATGACGCACGGTGCGCGCCATGGGCTGCGGCCGTCGCTTGGCACGATGGCAGGTTGCATGACCGCACTCATCGCGATGATGTCGATTTCGGCCGCCGGTCTCGGTGCCGTGCTCAAGGCATGGCCGATGCTGTTCGACACGCTGCGCTACATTGGCGCCGCCTATCTCGTCTATCTCGGCTACAAGAGCTGGCGCTCGCCGGTCGACACGAATGAGGCCGCCGCCCGGCTCCGGGCGCCGCTGGCCACCGAGTCGAGTTTCGGCAAGCTCTTCAAGGCGGGTTTCCTCGTTGCCGGCAGCAACCCGAAGGCCATTCTCTTCGCCGCCGCGTTCCTGCCGCAGTTCATCGATCCGACGGCCGCCAAGCTGCCACAGTTCTCGATTCTGCTCGGCACGTTCGCCGTGATCGAGGTGAGTTGGTACCTGGTGTACGCGACCGGCGGCCTTCGCATCGCACCCTACCTGCGCGAGGCGCGCGTGCTCAAGGCGTTCAACCGCATCAGCGGCGGGGTGTTCATGGGGTTTGGCGCCTTGATGGCAGCGGTTCACCGCTGAGTCGTCGGGGCAACTACGGGCGTGGAGACACGCCTGAGCGGGGCGCACGGCACGGGGAGCAGTAGGTTCGTGCGCCGCAGTGATGCTCAATATTTCCGGCCGGCGACCGTTAACGTCCGTGAACGTCGTTGACCACGCCCATGACCCCGTCCACGACCCGAGGCATGGCGCAGTAGCGAGGTAGCGCGTTTCGCAAAGGCTTACATTCGTACGGTCCGCGCCGCAAGGCAGCCGTCACGGGAACAAATAAAAGATCAGGTATGGAAACGACAGAACCGCAGGTGACACCGGCGCCCACGGACGACGAGTCTCAACTGCACGACTCGTATCGCATCAGCAATCCGCTGGAAATCGGCGGTGTGCTACGTCATCTGGCGACGCGCGGCGATTTCATGACGGTGTACTTCGCCAACGGCCAGCGTCAGCTCGTCACGCGATTGCTCAAGGTGGAGCCGCAGGCGCGCGGATTCTATTTCGACTGGGGCGGTGTGGAGTCGGAGAACCGGGCGCTGCTCGCGAACAAGCGCGCATTGTTCGTCGGCGTGCCCGAGGGGATTCAGGTGCACTTTCCCATCGGCGATGTGGAAGAGCGCGAGTACGAAGGCTATCCGGCGTTCTATTCGTCGTATCCCGAGACGCTCGTGCGTCTGCAGCGACGCGACAACTTCCGCGTGAAGACCCCGATCCTCGATCCGTACCAGTGCACGGTCAAATTCCCGGATGACACGCCGATGCGCCTGTCGGTGTTCGACCTGTCGCTCGGCGGCGTAGGGCTGCGCACCAAGGCGGAAGTGGCTGCCGAGATCCCCAAGGGGTCGATGCTCATGCAGGCCGAGATCGAATTGCGCGATTACGGTACCGTGCCGGTCGACCTCGAAGTGTGCGCGATTCGCAGTGTGCCGCTCGCCAAGGACGTCGAGTATCACATCGGGTGCCGCTTCATCGCCCTGTCGCGCGCGGCAGAGTCGCGCCTGCAGAAGCTCATCACGCAACTCGAACTCAACCGCAAGGCGTTCGCGCGCGGCTGACGTTTCCCGGACGTTTCCCGGCATGCGTGTCTCGACGCATTGCACCCAAAGGGCGGCCCTGAGGCCGCCCTTATTCGTTTCCATTGCGTAGCTCGCGCCGACCGTGCCGTCAGCGGCCAGCGAAGGTCAAGCCGCTCAGTGCTCGTGGTGCTGCATGGTCGCGTGCGGCGATTCGCCGCGCGCTTCGCGTACCCCGTCGGGGTAGACGCGCACCAGCACGATGCGTGGGCCCTGCATCTTCTTCACGACGACGGAGAAGCCGTCGAAGTCGACCTTCTGACCCTCACGAGGCAAGTAACCCAGCGCGTTCATGATCAGTCCGCCGACGGATTCCGCATGCTCGCTGGGAATCTCCAGGCCCAGGGCGCGCTCCAGCGTGAGGATCGGCAGGCTGCCGCGGCCGATGAGCGTACCGTCTTCCATGCGCGTCCAGTCGTCTTCGGTCTGACGGAATTCGTCGCGGATCTTGCCGACCAGTGCGGACAGCAGGTTGTCGAGCGTCAGAAAGCCGATCGGCTTCTGATCGGGCCATCCGACGATCGCGAAGTGGGGCGCGCCTCGGCGAAAGCGGCTGAAGAGCTCGCGCGCGGGCATGTCAGGCTTCACGCGTTCGACCGGGCGGGCCATGCTGCCGAGGTCGTCGATGGACTGGCCGTGGTGTTCGGCGAGGAACAGATCCTTCAGGTGAACGACGCCTAGTACCGTCTCGCCGTCGTTATCGAAGAACGGATAGCGGCTATAGCGGTGACGATAGGCCGTATCCATGTTCTGCGCGAACGTCGCGTCGCGGTGAAATGCCGCGACTTCGCTCATCGGACGCATCAGGTCGGACACGGTCAGATCGCTGAAGTCGATGGCATAGGCGACCACGTTCCAGTCATCGCGCGAGAGCTTTTCACTCGTGGCGCCCCGGCGCACGATCAACTTGATTTCGTCGGCCGAATAATGCGCGTCGGTACCGTGCGACGGATCGAGTCCGGTCCAGCGCAGCAGGCGGTTGGCGCTGTGGTTGAGCACCCAGATCGCGGGGAACATCAACCAGTAGAAGCCATACAGCGGCGCGGCCGTCCATATCGAAATCGCTTCGGGCATGCGCAACGCCATCGATTTCGGTGCGAGTTCGCCCACGACGATGTGCAGATACGAAATCGTGAAGAAGGCGATGAAGAACGCCAGCCCGTGAATCAATTCCGGCGAGCTGATGCCCAGTGCGGCGAACAGCGGTGTAAGCACGCGGGCGAATGCGGGTTCACCGATCCAGCCCAGACCGAGCGACGCGAGGGTGATGCCGAGTTGGCACGCGGAGAGGTAGGTGTCGAGCTGGCCGTGCACCTTGGCCAGGATACGGCCGCGCCAACCGCGTTGGCGGGCAATGACATGAACGCGCGTCTGGCGCAGTTTGACGAGGCCGAATTCCGCCGCCACGAAGAAGCCGTTGAGCAACACGAGCAGGATCGCAGCGACGATCAGTAAGAAGTTTTCCAAAATATCAGTAATGGGACAACAGGCCCGTCAGTATAAGTGACATTTGCCCGGCGTCATAATTTTCCGTGAAGTTCTGGTGTTTTGTCGGCCGTTGACCGGCCATTCAGGGGGCTTTCGCGGCGGATGCAGGAAGATTCGTGGTGCGCGCGTTCTCGTCGAGCGCCCGCCAGCCGGGCATGGCAAACGCCTCGACAAGGAAGTCGATGAGCACGCGGACCTTGGCGCTCAGGTATTTGCGCGTGGGATACACCACGTAGATGCCCGTCTCGCCCTGCGTGTATTCGGGCAGGAATTCGACGAGTTGGCCATCGCGCAGGGCGTCCTGCACCAGAAACGCCGGTTGCAGGATGATGCCCGCGCCGGCCACGGCGGCCGCCAGGCAGGTGTCGCCGTTGTCGGCGATCAATCGCGCATGTGTGCGTACCGAGACGGGCCCGTCGGGGCCGTCGAAACGCCACTCGCGTCGATGGGAAAAGTAGCTGTAGCCCACGGTCTCGTGATGCGCCAGCTCACTGGGATGCTGGGGGATGCCATGCCGCCCCAGATAATCGGGGGACGCGCACAGCACCATCCGGGTTCCGGCCAGCCGGCGGTGCACCAGCGACGAGTCGGGCAGCCGCGTGATCCGGATCGCCAGATCGAAGCCCTCGTCGACGATATCCACGAGGCGGTCACTGAGCGTGATGTCGAGCGAGACCTGCGGGTGCCGTGCGAGAAAAGTCGGCCAGAGCGGCGCGAGATGCAGCACGCCGAACGTGTGTGGCGCGTTGATACGCAGCGGCCCGGCCGGTTGCCCGTCCTGCTCGCCTGCCATGGCATCCGCTTCGTCGAGTTCCGCGAGGATCTGGCGACAGCGCTCGACGTATCGCTGCCCGGGCTCGGTGAGCGACAGCCGGCGCGTGGTGCGCTGGAGCAGACGCGTGCCGAGGCGCGCCTCGAGATCGGCGACGTAGCGCGAGATCGCTGTCTTCGAGATGCCGAGCGTGACCGCGGCTTTCACGAAGCTGCCCGATTCGACGACGGCGATGAAGCACTCGATCTCGCGAAGTTTGTTCATGCCGGGTACAGGCTCCTCGGAATGGGATGGGCGGGGGGCCGCCGGACGCGCTCGCGGGCGACGGCGGAGCGAGCGAGGGAACCACCGTTCCCTCGTCGTCCCTCCATCCCCCGCAGGGCTCCGCTATCGGCGTCGATGCCGCTATTGTGCCAGCGCGCTCACGTCCGCGAGCGACGGGGCGGCATCGCCGAATGCGAAGGCGTCCATGCGCAGTGCGCCGTAGGTCGAGCCCGTGTCGAAGTGCGTTTGTTGCGCGGCATTGTCGGCCGCACCCAGCGCAATGTAGAGCGGTAACAGATGCTCGTCCGTCGGATGCGCGCGCTCGGCATGCGGGGCGCGCGCCCGATAGTCGAACAGGGCGTCGAGATCCATGGCGGCGAGATGCGACGTGAACCAGGCGACGAACTCCGACAGATACGGTGCTTCGGCACGATCTTCCGACGGCGCACGGAACACCTCGTGCAGGTTGTGCGTGAAGCTGCCCGACGCCACGATCAAGACACCTTCGCGCGCGAGCGGCGCGAGGCGCTGCCCGAGCTGATACTGGTATTCGGGACCCATGTGCCGTTGCAAGGACAACTGCGTGACCGGTACGTCCGCATCGGGGTAAAGGTAGCGCAGCGGCACCCAGGCGCCGTGATCGAGCCCCCATTGGTCGTCGGTGGATGCGGGCAATCCGGCGTCGCGCAGCAATTGCACCGTACGCCCGGCCAGCGCGGGCGCGCCGGCCGCCGGATACTCCAGTGCGTAGAGTTCGCGAGGGAAACCGCCGAAGTCGTGGATCGTGCGTTGTTGCGCGAGACTGCCCACGCGCGGCGTCGGTGTCGACCAGTGCGGGGAGATCACGAGAATCTCCTTCGGACGCGGCACCGCACGTCCCAACGCCGTCAACAACGGGCCGGTGCGGCCCGGATCGACCGCGAGCAGCGGCGAGCCGTGAGAGACGAAGAGGGTGGGAAGGGCAGACATGGCAATCACTCCGGCAAGTACGGCAATAACAGCATTAACGGCAATACGGGCGGCGAAGATGGCTTCGCCGCCGCCGCCGTCGTTCAGGCAGTGCGCGCGCGACGGATCGCGAAGGCGCCGTCACCCAGCAGGGCCACGACGAGCAACGCGACGAGCCAGAACGCGGGGAACTCCCAGCCACCGCCCTTGTTGGCGAACATCCAGCCATTGTGCCCATGCACCGAGACGATGGTGCCGAGCATCAGTGCGGCCAGGGGCAGGGCGGCCCAGCGGGCGTAAAAGCCGGTGATCAGCATCAGGCCGCCGACGAACTCCAGCGCCATGGTCGCATAGGCGACGACCGGCGGCAGGCCCAGCGAGCCCATGAAGCCGACGAAGCCGGGAACGGTGAACACGAACACCTTGAGCGAGAGGTGCGCGAGGAAGAGGATACCCAGCGAGACACGCAGCAACAGCGCGGCGTACGGGGCGGTTTTCGTATCGATCATGACAGGCTCCGGAAGGGAAATCGGGGGAAGCGTGGGCTCGGCAATCCGGCGGATCGCCGACACAACCCCGATTCTAGGGAGCGTCATCGTTCAGATAAACGAGGGGATGAGGGATTGATTGTCCCGCATGTCGGGATAATATCCGCGACGAACGCGGACGCCACGGAAGGCGTGCGTGTCCGTCGCGAGGTGCGGCCTGCGACCCGAGGGCCTATGCCGTTGCGATCATGCGGTCGAGCAGCTCGATCCAGTGCTGGACCGGCGCATGATCGCGTGCATGCTCGCCCTTGGCGGTCGCCTGCAGGTGACAGATGCATCCGACGTTGGCCGAGACGACCAGCTCCGGCGCCAGGGCGTCGAGCGACTTCCATTTGGCATCGCGCAACTGATGGGACAGCCCGGGCTGCGTCACCGAATAAGTGCCTGCCGAGCCACAGCAGATATGGCTGTCCTGCGGCAGCACCACGTTCACGCCCACGCCGGCGAGCACCTTCTCCACCACGCCCTTGAGTTGCTGGCCGTGTTGCAATGTGCACGGCGGGTGGTACGCGATCTTGCCAAGCTTGCGATTCGGGACGCGGCGCTGGAGGGCTTCGAGGTTGTCGAGGAGCACTTCGGACAGATCGCGCGCGAGTTCGGCGACGCGTTGCGCCTTGCCCGCATACTTCGGATCGTGTCGGAGCAGATGGCCGTATTCCTTGACGGTCGCGCCGCAACCGGACGCATTGATCACGATCGCCTCGGCGCCGGCTTCGATGTCGGGCCACCAGGCGTCGATGTTGCGGCGCACGTCGTCGAGACCGTCGTCGTGATAGTTCAGGTGCAGGCGGATGGCACCGCAGCAGCCGGCCGACGCGGGGCGGATCATCTCGATGCCGAGCGCGTCCATGACCCGCGCGGTGGCCTTGTTGACGTTGGGCAGCATGCCCGGCTGCACGCAGCCCTCGAGCATGAGCATGCGTCGGGCGTGCTTGCCCTGCGGCCAACTGCCGGAGCGCTGCCGATGAGGCACCTTCTCGCGCAGCGAGCGCGGCAGCAAGGTGCGGAACTGCTGGCCCAGACGCAGTGCCGGTGTGAACAGGGCGCGGTTGGGCAGCACGCGTGCGAGCGTCCAGCGCAGGGCGCGTTCCCCGGCCGGTCGGCCCACTTGCGCGTCGACATGACGACGGCCGATGTCGGCCAGACGTCCGTACTGCACCCCCGACGGACACGTCGATTCACAACTGCGGCAGGTCAGGCACCGGTCCAGGTGGCGCTGGGTCTCGCGCGTCACGCTCTGGCCTTCGACCATTTGCTTGATGAGGTAGATGCGACCGCGCGGGCCGTCGAGTTCATCGCCCAGCAACTGGTATGTCGGGCAGGTCGCGGTACAGAATCCGCAATGCACACACTTGCGGAGAATGGCTTCGGCTTCGTCGCCATCCGGGGTCTGACGGAGGAATTCTGCGAGGTTCGTTTGCATCGTCTTCTTTAGCAATACAGCCGATGGCGGTTGAAGATGCGGCTCGGGTCGAAAGCTTGCTGCAATCGTTCGCCGATAGCGTGCAACGCGGCCGGTGGTGGGGTGAACACCCCTGCCGACTTGTCGCCATGGCGAAACAGCGTAGCATGACCGCCCGCGGCTGCGGCAATCGCGCGGACTTCGGCGGCGTCGCGCGGCGTGATCCACCATCGCTGCGCGCCGCCCCATTCGATCAGTTGCTCGTCGCCATGCACCAGCGGCGGCGTGGTCGGCGGCACCGACAGTCGCCACAGCGGCTGGCCGTCACCGGCGACCGGCGCCGCCGAGAAGAACGGATGTGTCTGCTCGCGCAGCGACTGCCAGAAGCCATGCGCCGCGATCGCGTCGAGCGGCTCGCCGCCCATGGCGGCGCGTGCCGCGGCAATCGCGGCCGCGGCGCCACCCAGACGCACGCTCAACATGCCGTCGTGCCACGCGGAGCCCATGAGCGGCAACGGCTGACCGCCCCAGCGATTGAGTTGTTCGATCGCCTGCGCCTGCGTCATCGCGAAGCGCAACGTGGCCTCGGCCACGGAGCAGGGCAGGACCTTGATGGACAGTTCGAGGAGCACGCCCAGTGTGCCGAGCGATCCGGCGAGTACACGCGAGACGTCGTAACCCGCCACGTTCTTCATGACTTGTCCACCGAAATGCAGCACCTCGCCCCGGCCATTCATCACCACGGCGCCGAGGACGAAATCGCGCGGCGCCCCCACGTGCGGGCGCCGCGGGCCGGCCAGACCGGCGGCGATGCAGCCGCCCAGGGTGGCGTGCGGGCCGAAGTGCGGTGGCTCGAACGGCAGTATCTGGCCCCGTTCGGCCAGCGCCGCCTCGATCTCGGCGAGCGGCGTGCCGGCACGCGCGGTAATGACCAGTTCGGCCGGATCGTACGAGACGATGCCGCGATAGGCGCGCATGTCGAGCGCCTCGCCCGATGGGGCCTGGCCGTACCAGCGCTTGGTGTTGCCGCCGCGAATGTCCAGCGGTGTCCCGCTCGACGTGGCCGCAAGGACCCGCTCGCGGATGGCCGCGAGCGCCTGCGCGGCGGCTTGCATCGGAAGGGGCGCCGCGTTGCGCGATGCGGGCGCCCGGGGGACTTCAGGGACCTGAGGCACGTGAGGCACGTGAGGTGCGTGAGGTATGTGAGGTACGTGGGGGACTTGCGACATCAGAACCTCGGCAGTTCGGGGTGAGGCAACAGTCCGCCGCGCACGTGCATCTTGCCGTACTCGGCGCAGCGCGCGCGTGTCGGAATCGCCTTGTCGGCGTTGAGCAGGCCGGCCGGATCGAAGGCGCGCTTCACGGCAAAGAAGGCGTCGCGTTCCTCCGGCGAGAACTGCACGCACATCGAATTGATCTTCTCGATGCCCACGCCGTGCTCGCCGGTCACCGTGCCGCCGAGTTCGACGCACGCCTCGAGAATGTCGCTGCCGAAGGCTTCGGCGCGGTGCCACTCGTCGAGATCGTTGCCGTTGAAGAGAATCAGCGGGTGCATGTTGCCGTCGCCGGCGTGAAAGACGTTGATGCAGCGCAGACCGTATTGCACTTCCATGGCTTCGATGCGCTTGAGCAACGTGCCGATCGTGCGGCGCGGGATGGTGCCGTCCATGCAGTAGTAGTCGGGCGAGATGCGCCCGGCGGCGGGAAAGGCGTTCTTGCGCCCCGACCAGAAACGCAGACGCTCGGCCTCGGACGTCGAGACCTGAATGCGCGTCGCGCCCGAGGCGCGCAGCACCGCCGAGACGCGCGCAATTTCTTCGGCGACCTCTTCAGGGGTGCCGTCCGACTCGCACAGCAGGATGGCCGCGGCGTCGAGGTCGTAGCCCGCGTGAACGAATTCTTCCACGGCCTGCGTCGCGGGCTTGTCCATCATCTCCAGACCTGCCGGGATGATGCCCGCGGCGATGATCGCGGCCACGGCATTTCCGCCCGCCTCGACATCGTCGAAACTCGCCATGATGACTTGCTGCACCTGCGGCTTCGGCACGAGTTTCACCGTGACTTCCGTGACGACGCAGAACATGCCCTCGCTGCCGATGAACACGGACAGCAGGTCCAGGCCCGGTGCATCGAGCGCGTGCGAGCCGAATTCGACGACCTCGCCGTCCATTGTCACGGCGCGCACACGCAGCACGTTGTGAACCGTCAGGCCATATTTCAGGCAATGCACGCCACCGGAATTTTCCGAAACGTTGCCGCCGATGGTGCAGGCGATCTGGGAAGACGGGTCCGGTGCGTAATACAGACCGTATGGGGCCGCCGCCTCAGAGACGGCGAGATTGCGCACGCCGGGCTGAACGGTGGCGGTGCGGGCGTAGGGGTCGACTTCGAGAATGCGCTTGAACTTCGCCAGCGACAGCACGATGCCGTCGGTGATCGGCATGGCGCCGCCCGACAGGCCCGTGCCGGCGCCGCGCGGAACGACCGGCACCTTGTGTTCGTGGCATGCCCGCAGGATGCGGCACACCTGATCTTCATCGGCAGGCAGCACCACGGCCAGGGGCAGCTTGCGATAGGCCGCCAGCCCGTCGCACTCGTAGGGGGTGATCTGTTCGCGATCAGTCAACCACAGGGCATCGGGCGCGGCCGCACGCAATGCGGCGAGGCGCCTGGCCCGCGTGAGCTCGTCCACCGGCGCGAATACGGGTTCGTTCGGCTCCGGGGGCGGCACAGCCACCACGTCGGAACCTGGTGAACGCTGCGGTTCGGCGCCCGTCGCAGCCGACGAGTGGGGAGAATAGGGCGACGCATTCGATGCCATCAGGCTTGCTCTCGGACGATCGTTGAGGGGTGATGAACTTTTTGCGGTCTACTGGTAGACTGGTCGACCAGTGATCTGATTACGTCATCGTATAGGGAATGATCTGATTCCGACTACAGGGTTAACCCTTGCTAAAAGGGAATTCCTCCGGTCGGGTCGTTTCCCTGGCCGGACGGGCGCCCCTGGCACGTCGGCATCCTGTATCGTGGCATCTGTGAATTTCGTCGAGAACCGAAGCCGACATGCCGTCCAACGAGCCTTCTCCGTCTAAGTCATCTCTTTCCGCCGGTGAATCGCCGGGCACCGCCGCAGGATTCGCCCCGGTCACGCCGCCGCCGCGCCTGCGGCTCTCCGACATGGTGTACGAGCAACTGGAGACAATGGTGGTCGAAGGCCGGCTTGCGCCGGGCTCGGCATTGCCGTCCGAGCGCGATCTGGCGCAACAGATGGGCGTCTCGCGCCCCTCGTTGCGCGAGGCGCTGCTGCGGCTCGAGTCCCGCGGGTTGATCGTCGGACGGGCCGGGGGCGGATATCTGGTGGCGAACGCCAGCCAGCCGTTGCTCGCCGAGCCGCTTTCGCAGTTGATGTCGCGCCACACCAAGACGGTCGACGACGTGCTGGAGATGCGCGAGGTACTCGAGGCCAAGGCCGTGGAGCTGGCGGCACAGCGTGCGACGCCCGAGGACATCGCGCGTCTCGCACAGGCGCTCGAAGCGCTGGAGGCGGCGTATGCGGCGGGGCGCGACGGCCTGGACGGCGAGGGCGATGCGCGCGGCCAGACACTGCTCACCCGTGTGCCGGAACTCGATGCGCATTTCCATCTTGCACTGGCCGAAGCGACGCACAATCTCGTGCTGGTGCATCTGATGCACGCGATTTTCGAGCTGTTGCGCGGTTCGGTCGTCGACAATTACCGGGCGATCGTCGGCCACGGGGCCGATCTGGCGGAACTGATCGACCAGCATCGCCGCATCTTCAGTGCCGTGGCTTCGCACGACGCCGACAGCGCGCAACGTTCGCTGCGCGAACATCTTGCCTTTATCCGCACCAACTCAGGCGACGTGGCGCCGGATTGAGTTCGTGCGAGTCCGCGGTCCACGTGTCATTACCGACGCGTCGACGTCGCCTGCCCTGCCCGAGGGCAGGCGACTGCCGGGCACCGCAGGCCGGTCCGCTCTGGCTCGCCCGCTCCCGGCGATTCGCGCGCGTTGCGGCTTCCCTCGCCCCTCAGCACTTCCGCGACATTCACGTCCCACGCCTCCGGCCTCCGAGCCTTCCTCCTTTCGGCCGTGCAGGCCTCGCTCCCGCGTTCGAGCGCGATTGACGAGCGCCGAA
This sequence comes from Pandoraea pnomenusa, assembly GCF_000767615.3. Classification (NCBI taxonomy): domain Bacteria; kingdom Pseudomonadati; phylum Pseudomonadota; class Betaproteobacteria; order Burkholderiales; family Burkholderiaceae; genus Pandoraea; species Pandoraea pnomenusa. Next base: position 970,258 of record NZ_CP009553.3, read on the forward strand.
AATGTCATCGTTTTCCCTGAGCTTGCATGGGCACCGAAGGGGTGGCCTGACGATTGAACACCCCGTCGCAAGCGGGTGCCGTACGACGCAAACGCTTGAATTCCGTACGTTTACCGCCATTCCGACGCCGACCATACGCGGTTTGTCCGGGGCATCGATGGGGTGGCACGCGCACCGCTTGCAGACGCTCTCGGGTTGACAGCCATCCGGCCATCGACTAATTTTGGAACCATAAAAAATACTTAATTCGATATATTGAATCTTGTATATCAGATTCAAAGTGCCGAAACAGCCCGAACGGACTGCTTGGAAATCAAGGGTCGAGGGCTGGATTGGCAGGTTCATCGGAGACGGCAATTGGGTAAACCAGTCTTTCCTTTCGGGCAGTGTGTGTGGATGACTACATCTGCACGGACTGCCCTGACGCATACGCCGCGATCCTCCGGGGAAGTCGCCCGGGACTCGCGGTGTGTCTCATCTCCCTGCCGCCCGTCGCGGGCAGGCGATCTGGCGATTACGCGTCCGCGCGGCGCGCTCGCCTGAGTGAGAGGGCGCGGCTTGCGATGGGACGGAAGGCATCGACCATGACCTTTCGGCATCACAAGCTGGTCCGCACTCGAAGTCGTTTCATTTGTCACCCTTCGGCAGCCGGCAACTTGCCGGCGCGGGCTTGGAAAAGCCCGCGTCGCCGCGCCGAAGTGGGGGCCGGAAGTGTCCTTTGACGCTTTCGATAGTCAGTCAGCCGGGGCTCAAGCCCTGCGAGCGCGCCGCCAGGCTGCGTTCCGCGATCAAGCGGCCAAGCATGAGCCGCAAGTAACGCCAGGAGGCGTGCCATACGTGCCGATGCACGGGGCGCGCGATGACGTCGGGCACCGCACTACGAATCGCGGGCCGTCGTCAATCGTCTGACAGGAACAGGAGGCAAGTCATGCAAGCAACTGCGCAACCGGAGGAGAAGACCTCTTTTCTGGGAGGGCGCTGGTCACAACTGGTGATCGGCATCATCTGTATGGGCCTTGTGGCCAATTTGCAGTATTCGTGGACGTTGTTCGTCGAGCCGATGCAGGCCAAGCATCAGTGGGGCATCGCAGCCATCCAGGTGGCTTTCTCGATCTTCATCGTGGTGGAAACGTGGCTCGTGCCGATCGAGGGCTGGCTGGTCGACCGCTTCGGCCCGCGGCCCGTGGTGGCGGGCGGCGCGATCTGCGTGGCGCTGTCGTGGGTCCTGTACTCCTACGCGCAGACGCTGACGGTGCTTTACACGGCGGCCGTCATCGCCGGTATCGGTGCGGGTTGCGTGTACGGTACTTGCGTCGGTAACGCGCTGAAGTGGTTCCCGGACAAGCGCGGTCTGGCGGCGGGTCTGACGGCCGCCGGCTTCGGCGCCGGCGCGGCGATCACGGTGATTCCGATCGCGAACATGATTCGCCAGTCGGGCTACGAGGCCGCGTTCTTCAACTTCGGCATCATCCAGGGCGTGGCGATCTTCATCCTCGCGCTGCTGCTGGTCAAGCCGCGTGTGCCGAAGGGCCTGACGGCATCGCGCCGCAATCTGGCGACGAAGGTGGACTACACCTCGGGACAGATGGTTCGCACGCCGGTGTTCTGGGTGATCTATGTGTGCTTCGTGGCGGTCGCCGCCGGTGGCCTGATGGCGACGGCACAGATCGGTCCGATCGCGAAGGACTATGGCATCGCGTCGATGCCGATGACGCTCTTCGGTGCAACGCTGCCGCTGCTCACGATGACGCTGTCGATCGACAACCTGTGCAACGGCTTTACGCGTCCGCTGTGCGGTTTCGTGTCGGACAAGATCGGTCGCGAGAACGCCATGTTCATCATCTTCCTGGGGGAAGGCGTGGCGATGCTGGGCCTGATGCACTTCGGTCAGAACCCGTACATGTTCGTGTTCTTCGCCGCGATGACCTTCCTTTGCTGGGGCGAAATCTTCTCGATCTTCCCGGCGCTGTGCGCGGACACCTTCGGTAGCAAGAATGCAGCGTCGAACGCGGGTACGCTCTACACCGCCAAGGGCACTGCCGCATTGCTGGTGCCGCTGGCGTCGGTGCTGGCAGTGGGCGGCCACTGGGATCGTGTGTTCATCGCGGCAGCGGTGATCAGCATCACGGCAGCGGTGGCGGCGAAGTTCGTGCTCGCACCGATGCGCCGCCGCTGGATCGAAAGCGTGAACAACGAGACGCAGACCGTGGCGAGCCCGTCGGTCGCGATCGGAGCGCCGGCCAGCGAGTGAGTTCGCGGCAAGACGCGGTGAGCGTCGAGAAAGCAGACGGAGCGGGGCGCCGGTGACGGCGCCCCGTTTTGGTTTGCGCCGCCCGGGGAAGGCGGTGAGTCGGGGCGACGGACGGGGGGGCGGGCGTGAAAGCCGGCTTTCGAATGTCGGGTCGGGATGCGGCGGCCGGACATCGGCGGCGAGAAACAAAAAAGGCCCGTCATAGACGGGCCTTTCTGTGTTTTGGCTCCTCGACCTGGGCTCGAACCAGGGACCTACGGATTAACAGTCCGGCGCTCTACCGACTGAGCTATCGAGGATCAAACTGGGTGTCGTGCATCGCTGTCACGACGCATCGACTAAAACAAAGGCCCCGCGTGCGCGAGGCCATCGCTTCGGTATTCTTGGCTCCCCGACCTGGGCTCGAACCAGGGACCTACGGATTAACAGTCCGGCGCTCTACCAACTGAGCTATCGGGGATCAAAAGAGAAAGCGATTATAGAGGCGGCTTTCGCACACTGTCAACACTCAGGGCGCATTTTTTCTGCATCCGCCGAGCGACATTCGCCACTATCGCTCGCGGCTTAGCGCTCGAGCAGATGGAGCTTGTCGGTAACGTCCTTCCAGTTGTCCGCGTCGGGCAGCGAAGGCTTCGTCTTGGTAATGCTGGGCCAGTTCGGCGAGAGTTCCGCGTTCAGCGCGATGAACGCCTGTTGATCGCCCGGCACGTCCTCTTCGGCATAAATGGCATTCACCGGGCATTCGGCCACGCAAACGGCGCAGTCGATGCACTCGTCCGGATCGATGGCGAGGAAGTTCGGACCTTCGCGGAAGCAATCCACAGGGCAAACGTCCACACAGTCGGTGTATTTACATTTGATGCAGTTTTCGGTGACAACGTGCGTCATGCCAACTCCAGAGTAGGGCGCGAAACGGCTTCGATTGGCCGTTAAAACGCATATTGTAACGCAGCCCGACGTCGCGGGTGCGAGACCGGAAAGGCTGCCCGTGCGTGGCGCGGCGGGCAGTCCCGGGACGGCGCAACGTCATGCGTGGCGCCGCTTTGCGGTACGATGTTCGTTGTTTCCCCGCGCGCCATCGCTCATCCGAGCGCCGGCGCTCGCTGCTCTCACGTGCGTGCTCCCTTCGGGGCCTGTCGTCATGATCATCACGTCGCTGCTCGATACCGATCTCTACAAGTTCACGATGATGCAGGTCGTCCTGCATCACTTCCCGGCCGCGCAGGTCGAATACCGCTTCAAGTGCCGCACCGAAGGCGTCGACCTCACGCCGTACGTCGACGAGATTCGCGACGAGATCCGCTTGCTTTGCGGCCTGCGCTTCACCGAGTCCGAGCTGCGCTACCTCGCAGGCATGCGCTTCATCAAGAGCGACTTCATCGACTTTCTCGACCTGTTTCATCTCAACGAGAAGTACATCACGGTGCAGCCGTCGCCGAAGGGCAACGGCGAGATCGACATCGCGATCCGGGGGCCCTGGCTGCACACGATCCTGTTCGAGATTCCGGTGCTGGCCATCGTCAACGAGGTGTATTTCCGCAATACGCAGCGCACACCGGCCTATCAGGAGGGGCGTCAGCGTCTCAGGGACAAGATCTGCATGCTCGCCGAGCGCGTGGACTATCGTGACTGCAAGATCGCCGACTATGGCACGCGGCGCCGCTTCTCGAAGGAGTGGCACGAGGAGGTGATTCTCAGGCTGCGAGACGAGCTGGGCGAACAGTTCGCGGGAACGAGCAACGTGTACTACGCGCTCAAGCACGGACTTACGCCGCTGGGTACCATGGCGCACGAGTATCTGCAGGCATGCCAGGCGCTCGGGCCGCGTCTTCGCGACTCGCAGATCTTCGGCTTCGAGACCTGGGCGAAGGAGTATCGCGGCGACCTGGGCATCGCACTCTCGGACGTCTACGGCATGTCGGCGTTCCTGCGCGATTTCGATATGTATTTCTGCAAGCTTTTCGACGGGGCGCGGCACGATTCCGGCGATCCGTTCGCGTGGGGCGAACGCCTGCTCGAGCACTACGCGCAGAATCGTGTCGATGCGCGCACCAAGACGATGATCTTCTCGGACGGTCTCGACATTCCGAAGGTCCTGCAGCTCTTCGAGCGTTTTCGCGATCGCTGCAAGCTCGCGTTCGGTGTGGGCACGAACCTGACCAACGATCTCGGCTATCAGCCGTTGCAGATCGTCATCAAGATGGTGCGCTGCAACGGCCAGCCTGTGGCGAAACTGTCGGACTCGCCGGGCAAGAACATGTGCGAGGACGACGCCTACCTAGCCTATCTGCGTCAGGTCTTCGAGATCGCACCCATGCCGGAAGCCGGCGCCTGACGGCACGGCGGATACGACCGGGGCGCCGAAGGGGTTCGCCGCGATGTGAAGGCGGAAATGACTGGCGGAAATGACGACGCGTGTGGCGGCGGGCGTGGAAGGTCGGCCCGGCCGGTTCCGACGCGGGGTGCAGACCCTTCCGATTGTGCGCGAACGCCGGTCGTTCGCCCGAGGGCAACCGCTATAATTGCGCATCGCCCGCCGGCTTCGATGCCGGCGGCCTCGCGATGACAAGAGACACCCCGAGAGACGACAGGCGACGACATCGGCAGCAGTCCGACGCGTCGGCTTCACAGGACAGACCATGGATACCTCCGACGCCCGCAATCGCATCTTTGCCCGCATTCGCAACGCTCAGCATCGTCCCGATGTCGCCCGTGCGAACGAGCAGGCGGACGCCGAAGACTACCTCGCGCGGCATCCGCAAGGACCGCGCCCGGCCATGACGGGCGACCTCGTTGCCACCTTCATCGCGAAGGCCGAAGCGCTATCCACCACGATTGCGCGCGTGCCCGCCATGCAGGACGTTCCCGCCGCCGCCGCGACCTACCTGCAAGCGAACGGCCTCGCGACCCGGGCCGTCGCGTGGCCGACGCTGCGTGAGCTCGACTGGGCCGGCGCAGGTTGTCAGCTGGAATTCCGCAAGCCGCACGGCGACGATATGGTCGGCGTCACCGGCTGCTTCTGCGCCATCGCCGAGACCGGCGCGCTGATGATGATGTCAGGGCCAGAGACGTTCGCGTCGGCAACGCTGCTGCCCGAGACCCACATCGCGATCGTGCCGGCCTCGCGCATCGTGGCCGGTCATGAAGATGGCTTTGCGCTGATGCGAAGCGAGCGCGGACAGCTCTCGCGTGCGACCAATTTCATCGCCGGCCCGTCGCGAACGGCCGACATCGAACAGACGCTGGTGCTGGGTGCCCATGGCCCGTACCGCGTTCACGTCATCATCGTCGACGGCGCCTGACGCGCGGCGTCGCAAGCGCAACGCCGGATCGAAGGCGTCGTTGTCCCGGCAGCCGGCGGCGGTCGCGCGGGCGCCGCGCGCCGAAGCGGACCGGGCGAACGTTGGCTTGCACGGGCGCGCGAACCGACTAACGTGAGCCCACCGGGGCTGTCGGGATTGGTGCATCCAGCGATGTTGTGCCTAAGTTTGGGAAATTTCCCAAGCTCGTGCGGCTTCGGGCACTCCGGGGCCGGCGTCGACTCGTACCGAGTCGATCTTCAATGAACAGGAACCAGCAATGCACAAGGGGATTTGGGGTGCGTCGGCAGCAACGGCGCTAATGTTGGCGAGCCCGGTGGCGCGCGCCGCCGGACCGGACGGCGCGCAACTCGTTGCGTGGTGGGGGCTGCCGTTCGCGGGCCTGCTGCTCTCGATCGCACTCGGGCCGCTGCTTGCGCCCGCGTTCTGGCATCACCACTTCGGCAAGATCGCGGCGTTCTGGGGCGCGGCGTTTCTCGTACCGTTCGCGGCGGCGTTCGGCGTCGGGGCCGCGTGGTATGGCGCGGTGCACGCCGTGGTCGCCGAGTACATTCCATTCGTCGTGCTGCTCACGGCATTGTTTACCACCGCGGGCGGCATCTGTGTGCACGGCAACCTGCGTGGCGGTCCCTGGCTCAACACCGGATTGCTCACGCTCGGCACGATTCTGGCGAGCATCATGGGCACCACGGGGGCGGCCATGCTGCTGATTCGCCCGCTGATTCGCGCTAACGACAACCGCAAGCACAACGTGCACGTGGTCGTGTTCTTCATTTTCCTCGTGGCAAACGCCGGGGGCTCGCTCACGCCGCTGGGCGATCCGCCGTTGTTCCTCGGCTTTCTGCAGGGGGTCGACTTCTTCTGGACGACGGCCCATATCTGGCCTGAAACGCTGTTCATCTGCGTGACGCTGTTGCTGCTGTTCTTCCTGATCGATGCGTATCACTTCCGCCAGAAGGGCGAACGTCTCATCGAGGAACTCGATCCGACGCCACACGCCGCGCCGCTGCGTCTCGAAGGCAAGCGCAATTTCGTGCTGCTCGCGGCCGCCGTCGGGTTGGTGCTCATGAGCGGCCTGTGGAAGCCGGGCGTGACGTTCGATGTCTTCGGCACGCACGTCGAGCTTCAGAACATCGCCCGTGACGTCGGGTTGATCGTGGTGACGCTCATTTCACTCGCGATCACGCCGCGCACCGCTCGCGAAGGCAACGGATTCAACTGGGAGCCGATGAAGGAAGTCGCCAAGCTGTTTGCCGGCATTTTCCTGACGATCATCCCGGTGGTGGCCATTCTGCGCGCGGGGGAAGCCGGCGCACTCGGCTGGGTCGTGCGTCTGGTCACCGGCGCCAACGGCGCACCGGACAACGACATGTATTTCTGGGCGACGGGGCTGCTGTCGTCGTTCCTCGACAACGCGCCGACCTACCTGGTGTTTTTCAATACCGCCGGCGGCGACGCCGCCACGTTGATGACTTCCGGTGCCGCCACGCTCGCCGCGATCTCGGCGGGGGCAGTGTTCATGGGAGCGAACACGTACATCGGCAATGCGCCGAACTTCATGGTCAAAGCCATTGCCGAGCAGCGCGGTATTCGCATGCCAAGCTTCTTTGGCTATATGCTGTGGTCGGGGTCGATCCTGCTGCCGCTGTTCGTCCTGACGACCCTGATATTCTTCTGACCCCGCGACCTTCCTTGCGAGACTCCTGGTGAAACCGAAGATCCTGGTAGCCCGAGCTATTTTTCCCGACGTGATCGAGCGTCTGGCGCAGTATTTCGATGTGGAGCGCAACGACGCCGACACCGTGTTTTCGAGCGACGAACTGCGCGCGCGCCTGGCCGACAAGGCCGGTGCGATCACCACGGCGAGCGAGCGCATCGACGCGTCGGTGCTGGCCGGTGCGCCGCAGTTGCGCGTGGTGGCGAACATGGCGGTGGGCTATAACAACTTCGATATCGATGCGATGACCGCTGCCGGCGTCATGGCGACGAACACGCCCGACGTGCTCAACGAGACGACCGCGGACTTCGGCTGGGCATTGCTGATGGCGACCGCGCGCCGCGTGACGGAGTCGGAGCGCTGGCTTCGCGAAGGGCACTGGGACAAGTGGGCATATGACATGTTCCTGGGGGCCGACATTCATGGCAGCACGCTGGGCATCATCGGCATGGGACGCATCGGGCAGGCGATCGCCCGTCGCGCCATGGGCTTCAACATGCGTGTCGTGTATCACAATCGATCGCGTCTCGACGCGGCGACGGAAGCTGCCTGCAAGGCGAGCTATCTCGACAAGGACGCGCTGCTGCGCACGGCCGATCACGTGATTCTGGTGTTGCCGTATTCGGCGGCAACGCATCATACGATCGGTGCCACGGAGCTGGCCATGATGAAGCCGACGGCGACGCTGGTGAACCTGGCTCGCGGCGGTATCGTCGACGACGCGGCGCTTGCCGCCGCGCTCGCGAAGCGGCAGATTGCGGCGGCCGGGCTCGACGTCTTCGAGGGTGAGCCGAAGGTGCATCCCGCGTTGCTGCAGGTGCCCAACGTCGTGCTGACGCCGCATATCGCCAGCGCGTCCGCGGCGACACGTCGCGGCATGGCAAGTCTGGCGGCCGACAATCTGATCGCTGCGCTCGGTTTCGGTGCCGCCGCGGGCAAGCCGCCGTGCCTGCTCAATCCGGACGCCCGCAAGGCGTAATCGCGCCGGGCATGCCCGACGCCTCTATGGGGCAGGACAGGAAGGTTCAACAGGAGTCGCAACGCGATGGTGGAGATGGTGTTGGTGGCGCTGGCAGCGCTGAATCTGTTGGCGATGATCGCGATCGCGGTGAAGGTCTGGCAGCGCGGTGGCGACGCGTCGCTTCGTGCAACGCTCGTCGATTCGCTCGCGAATGTGCGTGACGATTTGTTGCAGGCGGCAGATCGCAGCGAGCGCGGCTTGCGTCAGGAGTTCGCGGAAACGGCCCGCGCCGGGCGCGGTGAACAGAGCGCCCAAATGGCACAGTTCCAGCAGACGCTCGCCGCACAGATGACGAGCGTGGCCACGGTGCAGAACAATCAGATCGACGGCTTCGCCCAGCAGTTGGCGAAGCTCACCGAATCGAATGCGGCCCAGATCGAAGCGGTGCGGCAAAGTCTTGTGCTCAGCGGACAACAGATGCGCGAGGAGCAGGCGTCAACGCTGCGTCGGTTCGGTGAGGCGCAGCATCAGCAGTTGACGCAACTGGCGGAGGGCAACGAGCGGCGGCTGGCCGAGGTGCGCGCCACGCTCGAACAAAAGCTCAAGGACATCGAGGTCAACAACGCGGCGAAGCTCGAGGAAATGCGCCGCACCGTCGACGAGAAGCTGCACGCAACGCTCGAGCAGCGGCTCGGTGAATCGTTCAAGCTCGTCTCCGACCGTCTGGAGCAGGTGCACCGCGGACTTGGCGAAATGCAGACGCTCGCGGCCGGGGTCGGCGACCTCAAGCGCGTGCTGACCAATGTGAAGACGCGAGGCATTTGGGGGGAAGTGCAGTTGCAGGCGCTGCTCGAACAGTTGCTCACGCCCGATCAATTCGCAAAGAACGTCGCGACCCGTCCGGGAAGCGCTGAACGCGTGGAGTTCGCCATCGCATTGCCAGGCCAGAACGGCGACAGCAGCACGCCGGTCTGGCTGCCCATCGATGCCAAGTTCCCGCGCGAGGACTACGAGCGTTTGCTCGATGCACAGGAGCGCGCCGACCCGGTCGCGGTCGAAGAGGCGTCGAAGGCGCTCGAGACACGCATCCGCCTCGAAGCGAAAACCATTGCGGAGAAGTACCTCGCACCACCGCATACCACCGACTTCGCGTTGCTGTTCCTGCCCACGGAGGGGCTGTACGCGGAGGTGCTGCGGCGGCCGGGGCTCTCGGATCTCCTTCAGCGGGAATATCGCGTGACCGTGGCCGGCCCGACGACGCTGACCGCGTTGCTCAACAGCTTGCAGATGGGGTTCCGCACGCTCGCGATCGAGCGTCGCTCCAGCGAAGTGTGGCAGGTGCTGGGCGCCGTGAAGACGGAATTCACCAAGTTCGGCGACGTGCTCGCCAAGACCAAGTCGCAACTCGAGACCGTCACCCGCTCCATCGACAAGGCCGAGGTTCGTACGCGCGCGATGGCGCGTCAGCTCAAGGCGGTGGAGGCGTTGCCGGGCGAGCAGGCTGTCGAAGTGCTCGGCGTAGAACTCGATACCGACGAGGACGCCTGAGCCGCCCGATCCGCCCGATCCGCCCGATCCGCCCGATCCGCCCGATTCACCCGGCGGGGCCTCAGGCGTTGCCGCCCCCGGCGAAGCGTTCGAGCGCTTCGCCCGTCATGCGCACCACCCGCCAGTCGGGCAGCACGGTCGCCCCTTGCGACGCATAGAAGTCGATGGCCGGCTGATTCCAGTCGAGTACCGTCCACTCGAAGCGGGCACAGTTGCGCTCGACGGCAATCCGGGCCAGTGCGCGCAACAGGGCCTGTCCAACGCCTTTGCCACGCATCGACGGCTGGACGTAGACGTCCTCGAGATACAGACCGCGTCGTCCGAGGAACGTGGAGAAGTTGTGGAAGTACAGCGCGTAGCCGACCACCTGGCCGTCCCATTGCGCGATCAGGCACTCCGCCGCGGGCGCGTTGCCGAATAGCGCTTCATGCACGCTTTCGGGCGTCGCTTCGAATATATCCAGCAGCTTTTCAAAGACAGCCAGTTCTCGCATCAGGCCATGAATGGCGCCGACGTCGTCGGCCGTGGCAGCACGCAGGGTAAGGGACATGGGGCAGGGGCAAATGAGGAAATGCAGGAATGGGGAATGCGCACGTGCGCACGGAGATGGACGGCAGGCGGCCTCGGCGATCCGGTTGTCGATCGAACGCCGTCGGCCGCCGTTGCGGGCGTCAGTACTCGTCTTCCGGTGCGTCGCTCAAGGCGATCTCGATGCCGCCGAAGCGCTCCGCGACCCAGTTATAGGCGTGGCAGGCGATCCAGAGCAGCACGAAGCCCACGATGGCGTTGAGCACCAGCGCGGAAATGAAGGCCAGGCCAGGCAGTTCGCCATAGCGCAGGAATGCCGCCAGGAAGGCGAGCAGCACCAGCGGAATACTGAACGTGAGATAGACCAGCACCAGCGCCTTGGCCGTCTGGCCCGGGCTGATGTACGTGATCTGCTTTTTCGTTGTCGTTGTCGTTGTCGTGGTCATTGACGTGTGCTTTCTGTGTTGCCGTCATCGTCGAAGCGCCGACGCCGGCGATTTGTTGTTATTTCGTTGCTTCGCTTTGGAAAAAATCCGAGGGTCGTTCGCCGTTCGCGTCACACCAGTCCGTCAAACGCGATGACGTCGACCGGTTCGCCGGCCTTGACGTCGCCGCGCGCAGTCCCCAACGTGACGAAGCAGTTGGCTTCGCTCATCGTGCGCAGGATGCCGGCGCTTTGCGCATCGGCCACGGTGACCTGCCAGCGCCCGTGATCGTCGGGCGCGAGCACGCCGCGCAGGAATTCGGTGCGCCCGGGACGCTTCGCGATGGCCGTGGCCGACGGCACCGGCAGGCTCGGCGTAATTTGCGGCTCGGCGCCCATCAATGCGAACAGGCCGTCGCGGACCAGGTGGTAAAACGAAGCCATCACGGCCGCCGGATTGCCCGGCAGCCCGAACAACAAGGCGCGGTGACCTTCACTCTCGAGTTCGCCGAACGCAAACGGTCGGCCCGGACGCATCGCCATCTTCCAGAACACGACGTTGCCCAGGCGCGCCATCATCTCGCGCGTGAAATCGGCCTCGCCAACGGACACGCCGCCCGAGGTGATAACGGCATCGGCATCGCGGCACGCGTTGCGCAAGGTGTCTTCAATGGCTTGCGGATCGTCGCGCACCACGCCGAGATCGAGCACCTCGACGCCCAAACGCGTCAGCATGCCAAAAAGGGTGTAACGGTTGCTGTCGTACAGATTGCCCGGCGCCAGCGGCTCGCCCACCGAGCGAAGTTCGTCGCCGGTCGAGAAGAACGCCACGCGAATGCGGCGGCGCACCGGCACCTCGGCCACGCCAAGCGAGGCCAGCAGCCCGAGCGCGGCCGGACGCAGGCGCTTGCCCGCATGCAGCGCAGGGTGACCGACCGCCAGATCTTCGCCGACGTGGCGCACGTGACGGCCGGGTGTGACGGCATTCGCGGCGAAGGTGACGATTTCCGTGTCGCCTTCGCGCTGCACCTGCTCCTGGGGGATGACCGTGTCGCAGCCTGTCGGCAGCAAGGCGCCGGTCATGATGCGTATGCAGTCGCCAGCGCCTACGTCACCCTCGAACGGATGGCCGGCGAACGAGCGGCCCGCCACGCGCAGGCGCACGTTGCCGCCTGCGGCAAGGGCGCGACTGTGAAAGGCGTAGCCGTCCATCGCGGCGTTTTCGAACGCGGGGACGTCGAGCGGGGAAATCACGTCGCGGCCGAGTACCCGGCCCAACGCGCTGCGAACGGCAACCTGCTCGATGGCGGACACGGGACACGCGGTGCGCGCGATGATGGCGCGCGCCAATTCGACCGTCATGTGGTTGGGGTCGTAGGCCGGCAAGCCGGCCAGGGCTTCGTCTAGTGTTGTCATCGGTGTGGCGTCGTCATCCGGCTCGCTTTCGGCTTGAGTCCGGCATGAATCCCGTAAAAGCGGTGGCGACGGAACGGGCTGCGTCGGAACCCGGAGCGTCAGGGCGCGCGCGGCGTATCGGTGTGGAGGTCGTCCAGCGTGTTGACATTGTAAAACGGACGCTCGTCGCCGAAGTGAACTTGTACGGCCTTGTGGCGCGCCAGCCACGCCCGGACCCGATGCTCGCCCGCCACGAGCGTCGCGGCAAGGTCGTCGGCCAGCGATCGGTGCAAAAGCGCGAATACTGGATGCGGGCCGTGTGCCGTTGCGGCATAGGCGGCCAACGGCGGCGTGGTGTCGCCCGTGTCGATCAGCGCGGCCGCCAGCCGCGTGGCCAGGTCCTCCGGCAAATAGGGGGTGTCGCACGGCACGGTGAGGACATAGTCCGTACGTGCGGCACGCAAACCCGCCAGCATGCCAGCGAGCGGGCCGGCGAAATCCTGGGTCTCATCGCTGACCACCGGGGCACCGAGCGCCGCATAGGCGTCGCCATTCCGGTTGGCGCTGATGATCAGCGCCGAGACCTGGGGGCGCAAGCGTTCGATGACATGTGCGGCGAGTGGACGTCCGGCAAAAGGCTGCAACCCTTTGTCGCGTCCGCCCATGCGCTGACCGCGCCCGCCCGCGAGCACCAGGCCGGTGATGGCGTGACGGGAGAGGGCGGGGGGCATGAGCGGTGGCTTCCCGAACGGCGTCAGGAGCGGTTCAGCGCGATGACGCGGCCGTTGGCGTCGAACCAGACGGCACCGTCGCCGAGCATCACGCCCTGATCGCGCGCGAACATGAGGCGCGGCACCGCGGCACCGATCGTGCGAACGTAACCGTCAGTGAAAATCTCGTTGTAGCGCGCCAGCAGTGACTTCGGGTTGCGAAGGATCAATGTCTTGCCGCGCAGCGAGACGTGCAGCGGATATCGGATGGATTGGGCGACCACATCGCGACGATCGTCGAGCACGCCTTTGCGGAACTGCGTGGCGGCGCGGTTGACGGTCTCGTCGTCGCTCACGCCGGCCGCACCGTACAAGTGGTCGATCTTGCCGGTCTGGATGCTGGAGAGTGCCAGCTCGAACGGCACCGAGCGGCCGCTGCGCAGATCCTTCCACTGACCGGAGATGACTTCGCAACTCGACGACGCACCGCGCTGACGGTCGATATCGCCGTTGGCGGCGAACTCGCCCTCGAAGGTGCCGCGCGGCATGCCGCCGGCGTCGAACTCGGTCAGGTGCACGCGGGTCTTGTTCTCGATCTTGCCGGTCAGATGCGTGTCGCTTTGCGACGACGCGTTGGCGTAGCGACCTTCGAGCTTGCCACCCGACGACGGACGCAGCACGAGGCGCAGCGGATTGCGATCGCCGAGTTGACCGCTGTAAGTCATCAGCCGGTTCGCGACGTCGCGCCCGGCGGGGTCACAATCGGCACGCGCGGTGACAGGCGAGAGCACAACGAAGGACAGTGCCATTGCGCTCGCACTGGCGGCAATGAGACGACGGGTGCGACGAGTAATGGTCAGAGAGTCTCGGACACCACTACCGTCCGGGGCAACAGGGATCATGAGTTGAGAAAAAGAATTCGGTAAGTCGAAAGCGTGCCGACGAACGGACGGGCGATGCTCGTCGCGCTCATCCGCCGATGTAGGACATCTCCACTTTCGGTGGGGCGCCTTCGGGCAGGCCGGTGGCCGCCGTGCGCAGGGCGGAATACCGGTCGGTGCGTGCATGCCAGATGTCGCCGATGACGGTCGAGATCTGTGCGTCGCTCGCGCCATTGCGCAGCAGCGAGCGCAGATCGTGACCGGCGCTCGCGAACAGGCACAGGTACAGCTTGCCTTCCGTAGACAACCGCGCCCGCGAACAAGTGCCGCAAAAGGCGCGCGTGACGGAGGAAATGACGCCGACTTCGCCGCCGCCGTCACGGTAACGCCAGCGCTGTGCCGTTTCCCCGGGATAGTTGGGCTCGAGCGGCTCGACCGGCAATGCGTCGTTGATTCGCGCGATGACGTCGGCCGACGGCAGCACTTCGTCCATGCGCCAGCCGTTCGACGTGCCGACGTCCATATATTCAATGAAACGCAGGACCACGCCGCTGCCATGGAAATGGCGCGCCATGGGCACGATATCGGCGTCGTTCGTGCCGCGCTTGACCACCATGTTTACCTTCACCGGACCGAGGCCGACGTGTTGCGCCTCGGCAATTCCTTCGAGCACCTTGGCGACCGGGAAGTCGACGTCGTTCATCCGGCGGAAGATCGTGTCGTCGAGGCTGTCCAGGCTGACGGTCACGCGCGTCAGGCCGGCGTCCTTGAGCGACTGCGCTCGCCGCGCCAGCAGCGAACCGTTGGTGGTGAGCGTGATATCCACCGGCTTGCCCGACGGGGTGCGCAGCCGGGCCAGCATCTCGATCAGGCGTTCAATGTGCTTTCGCAGCAGCGGCTCCCCGCCCGTGAGCCGCAGCTTTTCCACGCCGTGCTCGATGAACAGGCGTGCCGCGCGCTCGATCTCTTCGAACGAGAGCAGCGACGATTGCGGCAGGAAGGCGTAGTCCTTGTCGAACACGTCCTTCGGCATGCAATACACGCAGCGGAAGTTGCAACGATCGGTCACCGAGATCCGCAGGTCGTGCAGCGGCCGCGCCAGCGCATCTTCGAGATGGCCGGTCGCGGCACGCACTTGTGCGGGCAACTGCGGCGAATGCGTCGTATAACGCGCATCGCTTCGCAAATCGGTGAGTCGGATGATCGTTTCGGTCATGGTGGGGTCTTGGCTTGCGTCTCCATTCTAACGAATTGGCCTGTCGGGCGCCGAAGACGCCGAAAAGTGCCCGAAGCGGGCATCGCGGACATCGGATATCGGTACCGGGACATGCGTTGCAAGACGTCAAACCCGCATGCCGACACACGATACGGACAGGTGGAGACGGAGACAAGTCGGGACAATGCGGGGTTGCGGCGAGAGGGCGTGCGCCACCATCAACAAAAAAAGGAGGCCGAAGCCTCCTTTTCTGGCGTCACGCGTGGGGTGGTGGGGCGTGTCGCTCGACGTCCGGACGGCATCACCGCCCGAGCGTCATGCGATCGGCCTCAGACCACGTGATGCGACGTGCCGCGCGTTTCCACTTGCTCCATCGGGCCGCTATTGAGCGGTGCCGGCGCGCGGCGCTCACGCTGCACGTGCGGGGCCGGGACGACCTGCGCCGCGGCTTCCTGCGCCGCACGGTGCTTGTCGGCGTCCGTATGCACCCAGACGAGGCCCACGCTCGCAAGCGTGGATTCCAGCTCGCTGTGCTTGAGCGTCGGTGCCGCGGCCACCGGAGCGGCGCGTTGTGTGACGACTTCGGTCGCGGCGGCGGCCGCTTCCGGTGCTGCCGACACGGCCTGAACCGTTGCGGCCGCGGCGGGCGCTTCCACGGCTTCCACCACCTTGTCGGTTTCGACCACCTTGGCGGCGTGGGCAGCTTGGGGCGCCTCCGTCTCGACCTGGGCCTGCACGGGTTCCGCCGCGCTTCCGGCGACCTCTGCCACTTCCGTGGCCGGACTGGCCGACGGGGCGCTGGCGGTCGCCGCGGTCGCCGCGATTTCCGTCAAGGCCTGTGCGGGGACTTCGGCTTGGGCCGGCGCCGGCGTCACCACGGGCAGCGGCGCGCTGACCGGCGGTACGACCGGCGCGGTGGCAACCTGCTCGACCGGCAGCGGCGTCACGTTCACCGGTGCGACCGGCTCCGAGATCACCGGCGCCTGCACTGCGGGCACGGCCACCGGCGCGGCTTCGGTCAGCGTTGCAACCGGGGCTGCCGGGGCTGCCGGGACTTCAGCGCGCTCGGCGTGGGCCGGGGCGGGCGTCGGTTCGGTACGGGGTGCCATCGCGGCGGGGGCGACCGGAGCTTGCTCGGCGCGCTCCAGCGCTTCGCCAGCCGCGTTTTCCACGCCTTCGTGCGTCGGCAGCGGGGTGCTTGCGGCGGCGCTTTCCACGGTTTCGGACGTTGCGCCCTCTGCGTGCTCGCCGTCGGCGCTCAGTTGCTGCTCGCCGGCTTCGCGCTCGCGGCGGCCGCCACGGCGACCACGGCGACGGCTGCGGCGGCGTTCTTCACCCGCTTGCTCGCCTTCCTCGGTGTTGACCGGCGCGCCTTCGACCTGTGCGGTCAGGTGATCCTGTTCGAGCGCGTCCTGATCGGCGACGACCGGCGCTGCTGCTGCGGCGACGACGGCGCGTTGCGGTGCGACCTGCTGGTCTTCCGCACCTTCGGTTTGGCGGCGCTCGCGGCGCTCGTTGCGGTCGCGGCGGCTACCGCGCTCACGGCCTTCGCGCGGCTCGCGGGCCTCATCGGCGCGGACGTCCTGAGCCGGCTGACGTTGAGCGTCGTCGCGCTCACGCTTGTCACGGCCCTCCTGACGATCACCACGCTCGCCACGTTCCGCGCGCTCGTTACGTTCGTTGCGCTCATTGCGGTCGGCGCGCTCGCCACGCTCCGGACGGGTGCCACGACCCTCGCCACGACCCTCGCCACGACCCTCGCGAGCTTCACGTCCTTCGCGACCCTCACGTGCCGGCTGGCCGGCGTTGTCCTTGCCTGCCTTGTCGTCGCGAGCGTTGCCACGGCGGTTTCGGTTCTGTTGATGCGGGCGCTCATGGCGCTCGCGCGGTGCACGGGCTGCCGGCTTGGCCGGCGCTTCAGCCGCGGCCGGTGCGGGTGCCGCGGCGGGCTCGAGGCCCAGCAGGCGCTTCACAAAACCGATGAAACCACCGCTGCGGGCGGGAGCGGCGGCGGGCGTAGCCGCAGCAACCGGCTCCGGACGCGGCTGTGCCGTCGGTGCCGGTTGCTCGGGCGTAATGCCCTTGACGGCGGCTTCCTGACGCGGGCGCACGTCTTCCTTCTTCTTGCTGTAGCCGGCCGGATCGTCTTCCAGCGAACGGGCCGCTTCCTCGGCGAGCGAGTAGCTGGCCTTCGGGGCGTCCAGACGCGGATCGTCGAAGCGCAGGCGTTCGAGCTTGTAGTGCGGCGTTTCGAGATGCTTGTTCGGGATCAGCAGCACGCCGACCTTGAAGCGTGCTTCGATCTTGTTGATTTCCTGACGCTTTTCATTGAGCAGGAATGCGGCGACCTCGACCGGCACCTGGCAGTGGATGGCTGCCGTGTGCTCTTTCATCGCTTCTTCCTGGATGATGCGCAGGACCTGAAGCGCCGACGATTCGGCGTCGCGGATATGGCCGGTGCCGTTGCAGCGCGGGCAGGTCACGTGCGTGCCTTCGGACAGCGACGGACGCAGGCGCTGGCGCGAGAGCTCCATCAGGCCGAAACGCGAGATCTTGCCCATCTGGACGCGCGCACGGTCGTGCTTGAGCGCATCCTTCACACGTTGTTCGACTTCACGCTGGCTCTTGGCCGACTCCATGTCGATGAAGTCGATCACGATCAGGCCGCCAAGATCGCGCAGGCGCAACTGGCGCGCGACTTCGTCGGCCGCTTCCAGATTGGTGCGCAGGGCCGTTTCCTCGATGTCGGCGCCCTTGGTGGCTCGCGCAGAGTTCACGTCGATCGAAACCAGGGCTTCGGTGTGGTCGATCACGATGGCGCCGCCCGAGGGCAACGGCACCTGACGCGAGTATGCCGTCTCGATCTGGTGTTCGATCTGGAAGCGCGAGAACAGCGGCACGTCGTCGCGGTACTGTTTCACGCGATTGAGGTGATCGGGCATGACCACCTGCATGAAATTGCGCGCCTGTTCGGAGATTTCTTCGGTATCGATGAGGATTTCACCGATGTCCGGCTGGAAGTAGTCGCGGATGGCGCGGATGACCAGGCTCGATTCGAGATAGATCAGCGCCGAGTCGCGCGGCAGCTCGATATTCTTGGCGGCGCCTTCGATGGCGTTCCAGAGTTGCAGCAGGTAGTTCAGATCCCACTGCAGTTCTTCGGCCGAGCGGCCGATGCCTGCGGTGCGGGCGATGATGCTCATGCCTTCCGGCAACTCGAGCTGGCCCATCGTCTCGCGCAGTTCCTGACGGTCTTCGCCCTCGATGCGGCGCGATACGCCACCGCCGCGCGGGTTGTTCGGCATCAGCACGAGGTAGCGGCCGGCCAGCGAGATGAACGTGGTCAGGGCTGCGCCCTTGTTGCCGCGCTCTTCCTTTTCGACCTGAACGATGAGCTCCTGACCTTCGGAGAGGGCGTCCTGAATGCGCGCATTGCGCACATCGGCACCGTCGCGGAAGTATGCGCGAGCCACTTCCTTGAACGGAAGGAAGCCGTGGCGACCTTCGCCGTAGTTGACGAAGCAGGCTTCGAGGGAGGGTTCGATACGGGTGATGATGCCCTTGTAGATATTGCCTTTACGCTGTTCGCGTCCGGCCGTCTCGATATCGATGTCGATGAGTTTCTGCCCATCGACGATTGCCACGCGCAGTTCTTCCTGCTGCGTGGCGTTGAACAACATGCGTTTCATGAAAACGACTCCCACCCGCCGCAGATGCCAATGTGCAGTGCGTCGGGCACGTATCACTCGAGTTATCCAACACGCGAGGTTCGAGCCGGGAGTGGAAGAATTGCCGGGGGGTCCGGGCGATGAGGCCGACGGACGCTATGGCGCCAGGAATACGTTTTCGCGCTCACCCGGATCCGCCCAGGCACCGGAAAATTCCGGCCCGGCGCGAGTCACTTCGGGCTTGCAGTCCATACCAAGAGAAACTGGACGAGAAACTTCATCAACGTTTTCTCGGGGCGCCTGCCGACACTTATTCTTCTTGTGACGGCGCCTCACTTCGACTATTGCGCGAACGATATTCACAAAGCGATCAGCCCTGACAATGGAGCCCGGTCTGATCGCCAAAAAATTCTATAACCACCAACTCTATCCGCGTCCCGCGCGCTGCGACCGAAGCGGCCTATGGGCCCACTTCCTGCCGACGCTGCGTGACGTGCGTGCGCTCGCTGCTCCAGGTTCACCGAACGAGCAGCCGGTCCGGGGTGCAAGTAAAATACCGTTTTGGGGTATGCACCGACAGACGTGGGGATTTGGCATGATTCCCGCTACCACCACCCCTGTTGGGCAAATTATATTCATAATGAATGAGTTAGGCAAAAGTCGGCAGAAAATGGTTTCGCCGGCGTCCGCACCGCAGGTCCGCCTCGTCGAAGTCGACGACGGCTCGGCCGGGCAGCGTATCGATAATTTCCTCTTGCGCGAGTGCAAAGGAGTCCCGAAAAGCCACGTCTACCGCATCCTGCGTAGCGGGGAAGTCCGCGTCAACAAGGGGCGGGTAGACGCCGCCTATCGACTCGTCCTTGGCGATATCGTGCGGATTCCGCCGGTCAGGGTCGCCACGCCGGCCGCCGACGCGGCCGTCCACGTACCGGCCGCCACGTTCCCCGTGTTGTTCGAAGACGACTACCTGCTGGCGATCGACAAGCCCGCCGGCGTGGCCGTGCACGGCGGCAGCGGCGTCTCGTTCGGCGTGATCGAGCAACTGCGTCGTGCCCTGCCGCATCTGAAATTCCTCGAGTTGGTGCATCGTCTGGATCGCGAGACATCCGGCATTCTGCTGCTGGCGAAAAAGCGCGCGGCACTGGTCGGCATGCACGAGCAGATCCGCCACAACCGGATGGACAAGCGTTATCTGGCGTGCGTGACCGGCGAATGGCGCGATCGGCAACGTGCGGTCAAGGCGCCGCTATATAAATATGTGACGGCGGAAGGGGAGCGTCGTGTCCGGGTGCAGGAAGATGGCCAGGCGTCCCATACGGTATTTCGCATGATGGAATCCCTGCCGCCATACACGTTGCTCGAAGCGGAACTGAAAACGGGACGCACCCATCAGATTCGCGTTCACCTCGCGCATTGCGGCACGCCCATTGTCGGGGACGACAAATATGGCGACTTCACGCTGAACAAGACGCTGGCGCGCCCGGGGAGCCGGCCCGGCATCAAGCGGATGTTTTTGCATGCATGGCGATTGAAATTCACCCATCCGGTGCTTGATACGCCGATTGCACTGGAAGCCGCGTTGCCGCCAGAATGTGAGCAATTCCTGAATCAACTTCGAGGCGCTTCCGCCGATGCCAAGCTCTGAATTCGACCTGGTCGTGTTCGACTGGGATGGGACGTTGATGGACTCAACGCCCACCATTACCCGCTGCATCCAGGCCGCCTGCCGCGATCTGGGGTTGCCCGTGCCGTCCGACGAGGTGGCCAACCATGTGATTGGCCTCGGCTTGCGCGATGCGCTCCAGATGGCGGTGCCGTCACTCGATCCCGCGCATTACCCGCGTCTGTCTGAGCGCTATCGCTTTCATTATTTGATAGGTGACAAGGAAACCGTGTTGTTCACGGGTGTTCGCGAACTGCTCGAGGAACTGCGTTCGCGGGGACGCTTTCTGGCGGTGGCGACGGGCAAATCGCGTGTGGGGCTCAATCGCGCGCTCGAATCTGCCGGTCTGATGCGCATGTTCGATGCAACCCGTTGTGCCGACGAGACATTTTCGAAGCCGCACCCGGCCATGCTGCAGGAACTCACGCGCGAGCTCGGTCAGGACCTGCGTCGCACGGTCATGATCGGCGATACCACGCACGATCTGCAGATGGCGCGCAGCGCCGGCACGGCGGGCGTGGCGGTGGCCTATGGTGGTGCACATCCGCGCGAACAACTGGTGGCGCTCGAACCGGCGTACTGTGCCGGCAGCGTGACCGAGTTGCGCGATTGGCTGTTGGAGCGCGTGTGACGGACCTGCCGCCGCCCGCGGGGCCACTGCCGATCTGTCGAGGTGACGCGCTCGAGGACGGCGGGCGCGGTGTGCGCTTCGAGGTGTGCGTCGCCGGCCGCCGCACACCGGCGTTCGTGATTCGCTACGAAGGGCGCGTTTATGGTTATCTCAACCAGTGCGCGCACGTCCCCATGGAGCTGGACTGGTCGGAAGGCCAGTTTTTCGAGACGTCCGGCTTATACTTGATGTGCGCGACGCATGGCGCCGTGTACGAGCCCGACACCGGACACTGCGTGGGTGGCCCGTGTCAGGGTGGGGCGTTGCACCCCGTGCGCGTCGAAGAGCGGCGGGCAGACGCGGAATGCCCGAGCGGCGCGAACAGCGCACCGACCGCACCCGACACCTCTGGCGCGTCTGATGCATCGACTGCCGCGGGCGTCGCCGCGCCGTCCGGGACGACCGTCGTCTGGTGGCCCGATGCCTATATCGAGGCGCCCGACACCGCGCTGAACTGATCGCGCGGGAAGCGGGAATCGGGGACGCCTTGCCACTTTCATCTATTTCTCCCACGCTCTCTGGATAACGTATGGCCGACACTTTGCCGCCCGACTCATCCCGCTCCGAACCCGGCTTTGCCGCGCCGGGTGCCCGCCCGGCCGCCGGAGCTGGCGGCACTGGCCGCGACCCCCAGGAAGTGAAGCCGTGGGAGCGCGAGATGCTGGAAAAGGTGCTGATGGCCGGTATCCGCGAGCAGCGCGCCGCTCGCAGGTGGAAGATTTTCTTCCGGCTGCTGGTGCTCGCGATCGTCGCCTTGGTTGTCTGGTCGATCTCCGACTTTGACGGCGGTTCGACGACCGTTGGCGCGACATCCGGCAAGCACACCGCGCTCGTCACGCTCAGTGGCGAAATTGCGCCCGACTCGCAGGCGAGCGCGCAGAAGATCAATTCGGCGCTGGAGTCCGCCTTCGAGGACAGCTCGGCCGCCGGCGTGATCCTGCGCATCAACAGCCCGGGTGGCAGCCCGGTGCAGGCTGGCATGATCTACGACGACATCGCGCGTTTGCGGGCGAAATATCCGAAGAAGCCGCTTTATGTCGTCGTCGAGGAAATCTGCGCCTCGGGCGGGTATTACGTCGCGGCGGCGGCCGACAAGATCTACGTCGACAAGGCGAGCATCGTCGGCTCCATCGGCGTGTTGATGGACGGCTTCGGTTTTACCGGTCTGATGGACAAGCTCGGTATCGAGCGGCGTTTGCTGACCGCCGGCCGCAACAAGGGATTTCTTGACCCGTTCTCGCCGCAAACCGACCAGCAGAAGACGTATGCGCTCGATATGCTCGAGCAAGTCCATCAGCAGTTCATCGGGGCGGTCAAGAAAGGGCGCGGCAACCGCCTGAAAGACGATCCGGACCTGTTCAGCGGCCTGTTCTGGACAGGGCAGCGCTCGATCGAGCTGGGGCTCGCGGACGGACTGGGCACGGTCGATTCGGTCGCGCGCGACGTGCTCAAGGCGCCGGATCTCGTCGACTACACCGTCAAGGAGAATCTGCCTGAGCGTGTGGCGCGTCGCTTCGGCGCGGCGGTCGGCGCGGCGGCGATGAAGACGATGATGATGGGCTCTGCGTTGTCGATGAAGTAATCCGTCCGTACGCAAAGAGCACAAAACCCCACGGAGATTCCGATTTCCGTGGGGTTTTTCGTTGCTGTCGCGAATGCCGGGATTTTCGACCTTTCGGAGGTTACTGGCTGAGGAACAGGAAAATCGCGGGACGTTTGTGGAGCTCGACGCTCGCGTGAGGCCAGCCCTTGACCTGGTGCGTCACGATCTGCTCGGCCTCTTGCGTGACATCGACCGCAACGCAGAGCAGGGTGGTCGCGTCGCAATGCTGCAGCAGGGCGTCGAGCATGGCCTTGTTGCGGTAGGGTGTCTCAATGAAGATCTGCGTTTGCTTTTCCTTGCGCGAACGTTGCTCGAGTTCGCGCAGCCGCCTGGCGCGCTCGCCGGCGTCGGTCGGCAGGTAACCGTGGAAGGCGAAACTCTGGCCGTTCAGGCCGCTGGCCATCAGCGCCAGAAGAATCGAGCTCGGGCCGACGAACGGCACGACGCGCACGCCTTTTTCATGGGCGCGTCGAACCAGCAATGCGCCCGGGTCGGCGACGGCCGGGCATCCGGCTTCGGATACGAGGCCGCCGTCCGCGCCGGCGAGAATGGGGGCGAGAAGGGCATCGACGGCAGCGGCCGGCGTGTTGACATTCAGTTCGCGGATATCGATTTCCTGGATCGGTGTGCTCACCCCCACCAGCTTCAGGAATGCGCGCGTGCTCTTGGCCTGTTCGCCGACGAAGTACTTCAGATGTGCCGTGACCGCTCGCACTTCTTCCGGGAGTACCGCCGGCAGGCCACCGCGCGTGTTGGTCCCGAGTGTGTTGGGAATCAGATACAGCGTGCCGCTCATGCCGCGCTCCCCGCAAGGGCTGGGGCTGCGCCCGGGAGCGCGATTCCCGCGCGCATGAGCATCGACGTCAGCGCAATGAGTGGCAGGCCGATCAGCGCGGTCGGGTCGTCATTCTCGATCGACTCGAGCAGCATGATGCCGAGTCCCTCGGACTTGGCGCTGCCGGCGCAATCGTAGGGGGTCTCCGCGTGGAGATACGCGGCCAGCACGGTGTCAGGCAGGTCGCGGAACTTCACCCGTGTCACGACGTCTGTGGCCTGGGTCTCGCCGTTGCGTGCGTCATAGACGCAAAGGGCGGAGTGGAATTCGACCATCTTGCCGCGCATGTCACGTAGCTGTGCCATGGCGTTCTCGAAGTTGCCGGGTTTGCCGATCTGGCGGCCTTCGAAGGTGGCGACCTGGTCCGAGCCGATGATGACGGCGCCGGGGCGCCGCGCGGCCACGGCGACGGCCTTCTCGCGGGCCAGGCGCAGCGACGTATCGCGCGGCGTTTCGCCCGGGGCGGGCGTTTCGTCGATGTCCGGGACGTCGACCGAGAACGGCAGGCGCAGGCGCTCGAGCAGTTCACGGCGATAGCGCGATCCGGAGGCCAGGATCAGCGGTGGATGGGGCTGTGCGGTCATCGGGTTTAAGTGTTTGACGAGAAACGAAAAACTATTTAGAATTCACGGCTTTTGCAATCTGGCGCTCGGTCCCGCCAGCCCGCGCGATCCCTGTTCGAATGCCTGGAAGTGGTGTCGAATCAAGGCGCTGCGAGTGGTACGGGGCATGAAAGACGCGTTCGGATGCGCCAGGGCAAGGATGAGCGTGATGAGCGAATACATCGTCGATCTGTTCGAATTCGCGCGTACCGGCCGGGTGGCGGAAGGTGACGTGCAACTTGCGGCATTGCCGCGCATGGTAACCGAAGTGCCTGCCGAAGTCTCGGCGTCCGGGCGTGCGCAGGGCGTTTTCCACTGGCGCGCCGAAGGCGTCGAGAAGCCGATGTTGCGGGCGGATGGCAAGCCCACGGTGGCGCAGTTTCTGACGCTGTCGGTCAGCGGACCGATGTGGCTCGAATGCCAGCGCTGCCTGACGCCGTACCAGGAGCTGCTCGACTCGGAGACGACCTTCGAGATCGTGCGCGACGAAGCGGCCGCGGAAGCGCGCCCCCTCGATGAAGACGAACTCGAGGCGCTGGTCGGCTCCCGGCATTTCGATCTGCGCGAGCTGATCGAGGAAGAATTGCTGTTGGCTTTGCCAATCGTGCCGAAGCATGAGGTTTGTCCGACTGTGCACGAAAGCCTGGCCACGGGCGACGACGGGTTGGCGGAGCCGCCGCCCCCGCCCGAAGAAGAGGATAAGCCGTCTCCGTTCGCGGCGCTGGCAGCGCTCAAGCGCTCGCCGGACAAGGACGGAAAGTAATGTGCGGCCGGGTTTCCGGCTCACCAAAGTACATGTTTGCGTTAGTCGCACAGGTCGGGCCGACAGGCCGACACCGTAGGGCGGCGCTCGAACTGTGTTAAAATTTCGCGATATTTTGAGGAGTTATCATGGCCGTTCAACAGAACAAGAAGTCGCCGTCGAAGCGCGGCATGCACCGTTCGCACGATTTCCTGACCGCACCGTCGACCGCCGTCGAGCCGACGTCGGGTGAGACGCACCTGCGTCACCACATCTCGCCGAACGGTTTCTACCGTGGTCGCAAGGTCATCAAGACCAAGAACGACTAACTCGGCCCTCCAGGCGATACGCGCCCATCATGGCGCTGTTTGATCGTTTGATGTGGCAAAAGCGGCACTCATCCTGCCGCTTTTTTTGTTACCTGTACCGCAAGCCAATCACGTCGACATGACAGTCACCCTGACGATCGATTGTATGGGCGGAGATCACGGCCCATCGGTGACGGTGCCGGCCGCGGTTCGCTTCGTGCAATCCACCGACGATGTCGAACTTGTGCTGGTCGGACAGCAGGAGATCATCAACGCGCAGCTCGCGAAGCTGCGCGTGACGGATCACCCACGCCTGTCCGTGGTCAATGCGACCGAAGTCGTCGCCATGGACGACTCCGTCGAGACCGCCCTGCGCAGGAAGAAAGACTCCTCGATGCGCGTGGCGCTCAATCTGGTCAAGGAAGCGCGCGCGCAGGCTTGCGTGTCCGCCGGCAATACCGGTGCGCTGATGGCCGTCTCGCGCTACGTGCTCAAGACCTTGCCCGGGATCGAGCGGCCCGCGATCGCCACGGTGTTGCCGAACCAGAAGGGCGGCTACACCACGATGCTCGATCTGGGCGCCAACGTGGATTGCGAGCCGACGCACTTGCTGCAATTCGCCGAAATGGGCCATGCGCTCGTCGCGGCCGTCGACGGCAAGGACCGCCCGTCGATCGGTTTGCTCAACATCGGCGAGGAAGTCATCAAGGGCAACGACGTCATCAAGCAGGCCGGCGAGCTGCTGCGTGGCTCCACGCTGAATTTCTACGGCAACGTGGAAGGCAACGACATCTATCGCGGCACGACGGACATCGTGGTGTGCGACGGGTTCGTGGGCAACGTTGCACTCAAGACCTCCGAAGGCCTGGCCCAGATGCTCGGCGACATGATCCGCGAGGAATTCACCCGCACGTGGTGGACCAAAGTGATCGCTGTCGTTGCGCTGCCGATTCTTACCCGCTTCAAGAACCGCGTCGATCATCGCCGTTACAACGGTGCGGCGTTGCTCGGATTGCGTGCGCTCGTCATCAAGAGTCACGGTTCCGCCGATGCCTACTCGTTTGAATGGGCTATCAAACGCGGCTATGATGCAGTTCGCAATGGCGTGCTCGACCGTTTGTCGCACGCCATGCAAGAGAACCAGACCCAGCTCCAGGACAACAAGCCGGTGAGCGCCATTCCGGCGCTTTGAAGCCGGCGGCTCCCCCGGCGCGCTAATCGATCATAAGATGACCCAGTCCGCGATTTATTCCCGTGTCGTCGGTACCGGCAGCTACCTGCCGGCACGACGCGTGACCAATCAGCAGTTGGCCGACGAGCTTGCGGCCCGCGGCGTCGAGACGAGCGACGAGTGGATCGTCGCGCGTACCGGTATCAAGGCCCGCCATTTCGCCGCGCCCGACCAGACGACCAGCGACATGGCGGTGGAGGCGGCAAAGCACGCACTCGACATGGCCGGACTCAGCCCCGATCAGATCGACCTGATCATGGTGGCTACGTCGACGCCCGACTTCGTGTTCCCGAGCACTGCATGTCTCGTGCAGAGCAAGCTTGGCGTGACCAACGGCTGCGCGGCATTCGACATCCAGGCGGTATGCTCGGGTTTCGCTTACGCGATGGCCACGGCCGACAACTTCATCCGCTCCGGTACGTATCGGAACGCGCTGGTGATCGGCGCCGAGGCGTTTTCCCGAATCCTCGATTTCAATGACCGCACGACGTGCGTGCTGTTCGGCGACGGTGCGGGTGCCGTGGTGCTTCAGGCATCGAGCGAGCCGGGCATCCTGTCGAGCGCGCTGCACGCGGACGGTAGCCATTCGAACATCCTGTGCGTGCCGGGCAACGTGAACGCCGGTGCCGTGCAGGGCGCGGCATTCCTTCACATGGACGGCCAGGCGGTGTTCAAGCTTGCCGTCAAGGTACTGGACAAAGTGGCCCACGAGGCCCTCGAAAAGGCCGGGATGGCGCCGTCGGCGCTCGACTGGCTGATTCCGCACCAGGCCAACCTGCGCATCATGTCGAGCACGGCACGCAAGCTGGGCCTGCCGGACGAGAAGATGGTCGTGACCGTCGACCAGCATGGCAACACATCTGCCGCTTCGATTCCGTTGGCCCTCGACGTGGCCGTGCGCGATGGGCGCATCAAGCCGGGCCAGAACGTCATGATCGAAGGCGTTGGCGGTGGCTTCACGTGGGGCGCGGTACTGTTCCGCATGTAATTGCCCCGGCGCTGCGGCGCGGTGACCGACGCGGGCGCACGGAAGTGCGCGCCAAGTGTGATCGTGCCGCTTCCTGTCTCGTCGTCTTCATTTTGGCGCACGACAGGACGCTGCCTTATTTCTGAATCTGACTGCAAAACCAGGCGCTATGACATTCGCTTTCGTTTTCCCGGGACAAGGGTCCCAATCGGTGGGCATGCTCGATGCATTCGCGGATAACGCGGTCGTGCGCGAGACCGTTGCCGAAGCCTCGGATGCCCTCGGACTGGATATGGCCAAACTGATCGCCGCCGGTCCCGCCGAGGAACTCAACCTCACCACCAACACCCAGCCGGTCATGCTCACCGCCGCTTACGCGATGTACCGCGCATGGCTGGCCGAGGGCGGCGCCACGCCGGCATTCGTCGCAGGCCATAGCCTGGGTGAGTATTCGGCACTGGTCGCTGCGGGCGTGATCGCGTTCAAGGACGCCGTGCCGCTCGTTCGCTTCCGTGCGCAAGCCATGCAGGAAGCCGTGCCGGTCGGCCAGGGTGGCATGGCCGCCATTCTTGGCCTCGACGATGACACGGTGCGTCAGGTCTGCGCCGAGGCGTCGGCTGCTGGCGTGGTCGAAGCCGTCAACTTCAACGCACCGGCGCAAGTCGTGATCGCGGGCGCCAAGGCGGGCGTGGAGAAGGCTTGCGAGCTGGCCAAGGCCGCCGGCGCCAAGCGCGCGCTGGTGCTGCCGGTCTCCGCGCCGTTCCATTCGTCGCTGCTCAAGCCGGCGTCGGACCGCCTGCGCGAATATCTGGCAAACGTGACGTTCAATGCGCCGCAAATCCCGCTGGTCAACAATGTCGACGTTGCGGTCGAGACGGACGTGGCCCGCATCAAGGACGCCTTGGTGCGCCAGGCCGCAGCACCCGTGCGGTGGGTCGAGTCGGTGAAATGGCTCGCATCGCAAGGCGTGACGCAAGTGATCGAGTGCGGCCCGGGCAAGGTGCTGACCGGTCTGACCAAGCGTATCGACGGCAATCTCACGGGGTTGGCGATCACGGACCCGGCGTCGCTCGCCGACGTGCGCGCCCAACTCTCGTAAGCAACAGGCAGGGAAATTCTCTCATGAGCAAGCAACTCGACAACCACGTGGCACTGGTGACCGGCGCCTCGCGCGGCATCGGTCGCGCGATCGCCCTGGAACTGGCCCGTCAGGGAGCCACGGTCATCGGCACCGCCACGAGCGAAGCCGGTGCGCAAGGCATCGACGCCTACTTCGCCGAAGCCGGTCTGGCCGGCGGCAAGGGCATCGTCCTGAATGTGACCGACGCCGACGGTGTTTCCGCCGCCCTCGACGACATCCTGAAGCAGTACGGCAAACTCGACATCCTCGTCAATAACGCCGGCATCACGCGAGATAATCTCGCCATGCGGATGAAGGACGACGAGTGGGACGACGTCATCGACACCAATCTCAAGGCGATCTTCCGTTTGTCGCGCGCGGTGATCAAGCCGATGATGAAGGCGCGTAACGGCCGCATCATCAACGTGACGTCGGTGGTGGGTTCGGCCGGCAACCCCGGACAGGCGAACTACGCTGCCGCCAAGGCCGGCGTGGCCGGCATGGCACGTTCCTTGGCCGCAGAGATTGGCAGCCGGAACATCACCGTCAACTGCGTCGCGCCGGGATTCATCGATACCGACATGACGAAGGCGTTGCCCGAAGCCCAGCAGGAAGCGCTCAAGGCGCGTATTCCGCTGGGGCGCCTCGGTGCGCCCGAGGACATTGCCAATGCCGTCGCGTTTCTCGCGTCGCCGCAAGCCGGCTACATCACCGGCACGACGCTCCACGTGAACGGCGGCATGTTCATGAGTTGAATGAAAATCGCGCAATTTACTGGAGAAATCGATTAATTTGCGCGACGTTGAACATTATTTGGCGCAGGCTAACTTTGCTTGGCAAACCTGTTAAAATGCGCGCACTTGTCTGAACTAACTACCCCGGAGGGTTTGCATGGCTAACTTTGAAGAACGCGTCAAGAAGATCGTCGCGGAACAACTTGGCGTGGCGGAAGCCGACGTCAAGAACGATTCGAACTTTGTGACCGATCTTGGCGCCGATTCGCTCGACACGGTTGAGCTGGTGATGGCCCTCGAAGAAGAATTCGAAACGGAAATTCCGGACGAAGAAGCCGAGAAGATCACCACCGTGCAACAGGCTATCGATTACGTGACGGCTAACTCGGCCAAGTAATCATCATGGTTCGCCTGGCTGGCCGGGGTGCCGACCGGTTCCTGGCGCCAGGCATGCCTGTGAGCCGCAGGGAGCGCGGGGTCGAACCCTGCTGCCTCTGTGGCTTTTGTTTTGTATGACCCAGCAGAAGAAGGGGAGTATCGTGAGTCGTCGTCGCGTCGTCATTACCGGTCTGGGCCTGATCTCGCCGGTCGGCAACACCGTTGCCGAGGGTTGGGAAAATCTGGTCGCGGGCCGTTCGGGCATCGCCAACATCACGAAGTTCGATGCGAGCGCGCACAAGGTGCGCTTCGCAGGCGAAGTCAAAAACTTCGATACCGATAAATACCTGTCGCCCAAGGAAGCGCGCCGTATGGATACGTTTATCCATTTCGGTCTCGCCGCCGGTATTCAGGCGTTTGAGGATAGCGGCCTGCAGGTCACCGCAGAGAACGCAGAGCGCATTGGCGTGCTGGTCGGCTCGGGCATTGGCGGCCTGCCGATGATCGAAGACACGCAGACCGACCTGCTCAATGGCGGTCCGCGCAAGATCTCCCCCTTCTTCGTGCCGGGCTCGATCATCAACATGATTTCGGGCCACCTGTCGATCAGGTACGGGTTGAAGGGCCCGAACCTGGCGATCGTCACGGCGTGCACGACCGGCCTGCACTGTATCGGCCAGGCCGCGCGCATGATCCAGTACGGCGATGCCGACGCTGTGCTCGCCGGCGGCGCGGAATCGACCGTTTCGCCGTTGGGCATCGGCGGTTTCGCCGCCATGACGGCGCTGTCGACCCGCAATGACGACCCGGCAACGGCCAGCCGTCCGTGGGACAAGGATCGCGACGGCTTCGTGCTGGGCGAAGGCGCCGGCGTGATGATGGTCGAAGAGTACGAACACGCCAAGGCGCGCGGCGCGAAGATCTACGCCGAACTCACGGGTTTCGGCATGAGTGCCGACGCGTATCACATGACGGCACCTTGCGAAGACGGTGACGGCGCGCTGCGCTCCATGAAGAACGCCCTGCGCGACGCCGGCCTGAACGCCGACACCGTGAATTACGTGAATGCCCACGGCACGTCGACCCCGCTGGGCGACATCGCCGAGACGGTTGCGATCAAGCGCCTGATGGGTGACGCGGCGAAGCAGGTCGTGGTGAACTCGACCAAGTCGATGACGGGCCACCTGTTGGGTGGCGCGGGCGGCCTGGAGTCGGTGTTCACCGTGTTGGCCGTGCATCACCAGAAGTCGCCGCCGACGATCAACATCTTCAATCAGGACCCTGCTTGCGACCTGGACTACTGCGCAAACGTGGCCCGCGACATGAAAATTGACGTCGCATTGAAGAACTCTTTCGGATTTGGCGGGACTAACGGCACGCTGGTCTTCCAGCGCGTCTGATGTTCGCGGGACGCCTTGCCGGCGTCCCGTCCCGCTGACCCACGCTCCGGTGAGTGTGCCCGGGCGTGCGGCGTTCAAGACACTTCCAGCCACGGCGGCCAGGCGCCGGCGTGGCGCCATCGGGCCCGACCGGGTCCGGCAGCCAGAGAAAATACGGATCCATATCAGGTGAGTGAACGAGAAATCGACCAGGCGCTCGTCGAGCGCGTGCAAAAGGGCGACAAAGCCGCCTTCGAGCTGTTGGTCGCGAAATATCACCGCAAGATCATCCGCCTCGTATCGCGGCTCGTGCGCGACGCCGCCGAGGTCGAGGATGTGACGCAGGAGGCTTTCATCAAAGCCTACCGTGCCTTGCCGCAGTTTCGCGGCGAGTCGGCGTTCTATACCTGGTTGTATCGTATTGCTGTCAACACGGCGAAGAACCACCTGGCAACGCAAGGGCGCCGTGCCCCGACCTCGACTGAAGCGAACGCTGAAGAAGCGGAAACTTTTGCCGAGGCCGATCAACTAAGGGATATCAACACGCCTGAGTCGATGCTCATGAGCAAGCAGATTGCTCAAACGGTCAATCTGGCGATGGAGGCTTTGCCCGATGAACTTCGAACGGCCATCACCCTGCGGGAAATCGAGGGGTTGAGCTACGAAGAGATCGCCGAAGCCATGGGGTGCCCGATCGGAACGGTCCGTTCGCGAATTTTCCGGGCGCGTGAAGCGATTGCCAGCCGGCTGCGGCCGCTGCTGGACACGCCTGACGGCAAGCGCTGGTGAGCGCGCCGCCGGGAAAGTTAATTTCGTTGGGGGATATCATGGGATCAGCGACGGTGCAAACGCAGCGGGGGCTGCAAGCCGAGCGGATTTCCGCGTTGGTGGACGGGGAATTCGATCCGGACGAACTGGCTGCCCTGCTGGACGAGGCCGACACCTCTGGCCGTCCGCTCTGGGGCGACTACCATCTGATCGGCGACGCGCTGCGTTCCGATGAACTGACGCTGCCGCGTTCGGAGTCGGCCTTCATGGCGGCCTTCGCGGCACGCCTCGAAGCCGAGCCCCACCTGCTCGCGCCGGCCGCCCTGGCCGACGCTCAGGCCGGTGCCGCCCAGGCGGTGAAGGCTTCGGGATCGCGCGTGACGCGCATCAATCCTTTCCTGCGCGTGCGCCGCGTGTTGCCGACGGCTGCCGCCGCCGCTGCCGTGGCTGCGTTGTCGTGGGTGGTGGTGCCGCGTCTGCAGGATCATCCGGCGGGCGGGGCTCAGCCGCAGGTGCTGGCCCAGACCGCGGCACCGGCGCCAGCCGGGGCCAACGTCACGCGTGTGGCGCTTGCCCAGCAGCCCCAGGCCGCCGTGGCGGCCAACGCGGCCACGAACGACGTGATCGTGCTGCGCGATGCGCGCCTGGACCAATATCTGGCCGCACACCAGCAATACGCGCCGGCCCCCATCGGCCAGAGCGTTTCTCCTTACATGCGAGCCTCGGCGCAAGCGGACGAATAAATGCAGCGCCTGAGTACCGAATCCTTGCCGCGTGCGCCCATCGGGCGCACTTTCTTACTGTTCGCGTTCCTGCTGGCAACCACGCTGCAATCGCAGGCGTGGGCCCAGGCGTCCGCGCCGTCCGCCGATCCGCTCGTCGAGCGACGCGAAGTCGCGGCGTGGCTCAACAAGATCCACCGTGCGGCACAGACGCAGAACTACATCGGCACCTTCGTCTATCAGCGTGGTTCGACCATGCGTTCGTCGAAGATCAGCCACTTCGCTGATAAGGGCAACGAGTACGAAGAGCTTGAAACCCTCGACGGTCGTCAGCGCCGCATTCTTCGTCAGAACGAGGACGTCTATACGCTCATTCCCGAGCAGAAGACCGTCTTCCAGGAAAAGCGCGAGAGCAAGGACTCGTTCCCCGCGTTGCTCGCAACGCCCAATCGCGACGTACTCGACTATTACGCTCCGAAGCTGCTGCCGAACGAACGGATGGCGGGTTTCGACTGCATGGTGATCGAGCTCACGCCGAAGGACGAATACCGTTTCGGCTACCGTTTGTGGGCCGACCGCAACACCGGTCTGTTGCTGCGCGCCCAGACGATCGATGCCGACGGGCACCTGCTCGAGCAGGCGGCGTTCTCGCAGATCGCCATCGGCGTGCCGAGCGAACGTACGCGCATCGTTCATGCGATTCAGGCCACGCATGGCTGGCATGTCGTGAAGCCACAGATCGTGCCCATGCGTCTGTCCGATGCCGGGTGGACCATCGATGCGCCGAAGAAGGTGCCGGGTTTCAAGGCCGTTCGTGAAGTGCGCCGTACGATGCGTTCGACGGCCGACGGGAAGCCGTTGGAAGTGCAGCAGGTGGTATATTCCGACGGCATGGCCGGACTTTCGGTGTTCATCGAGCCGGCCACGCGCGAGCGCAAGGAAGGTCACGGCAGCGCCGGTGCGACGAACATTCTCATCAAGCGCCACGGCGATTTCTGGCTGACCTTGCTCGGCGAAGTGCCGCAGGCCACGCTGCAGCAGTTCGCCTCCAGCATCGAGTACAAACAGCCGGCGAAGTGACCGGTTGTCGGGTGGGCCGTCGCCGGTAACGGCGCGGTCCGGGCAGCGAGGCGCACAAGAGACGCAATGCCGTGTCAGGCGCCGGACGGCTCTCAGGAATTCCGAGACTTTCGCGCACTACGATCTTCCAATGAAGAAGACTCTCCTGCTTCGTGTCATCCTTGGCGGCGCCATCGCCGCGCAATTGGCGGGAGTTCCCGCCGCATTCGCCGCTCCGGCCTCGGCGCCGGGCAGCGGATCGACAGCGTCGAACCCCCCGCTTGTCACCAATCTTCCCGATTTCACCCAGCTCGTCGATCGCGTCGGCCCGGCCGTGGTGAACATCCGCACGACCGAGCGCGTAAGTCGGTCCCAGCGAGGCTTGCCGCCTGGCATGGACGACGACATGGCCGAACTGTTCCGGCGCTTCTTCGGCGTACCCATGCCGCAGCCGGGACCCAAGGGCGGTGCGCCCAAGCGTGGCCAGCCACAGCCGGACGAAGAGCAGAACAGCGGCGTGGGATCAGGCTTCATCATGTCGAGCGACGGCTATATCCTGACCAACGCCCACGTGGTGGACGGTGCGGACAGCATCTACGTCACCCTCACCGACAAGCGCGAGTTCAAGGCGAAACTCGTGGGCGCGGACAAGCGGACCGACGTTGCCGTGGTGAAGGTCGAGGCGAAGGACCTGCCGACCGTGCCTGTCGGCGATTCGAACAAGCTGCGCGTCGGCGAATGGGTGGTGGCCATCGGCTCGCCGTTCGGCCTCGAAAATACGGTAACCGCGGGCATCGTGTCGGCCAAGGGGCGCGACACGGGCGATTACCTGCCGTTCATCCAGACCGACGTTGCGGTAAATCCCGGCAACTCCGGCGGTCCGCTCATCAATATGCGCGGCGAGGTGGTGGGCATCAATTCGATGATTTACAGCCAGACCGGCGGCTTCATGGGCATCTCGTTCGCGATTCCGATCGACGAGGTCATGCGCGTGGTTGATCAGCTCAAGAAAACGGGCAAGGTCGTGCGTGGCCGCATCGGCGTGGCGATCAGCGAAGTCAGCAAGGACGTCGCCGATTCGCTCGGCCTGCCGCGTGCGCAAGGCGCACTGGTGCGCAGCATCGAGCCGGGCAGTCCGGCCGAGAAGGCGGGCGTGCAGCCGGGCGACATCATCATGAAGTTCGAGGGACGGCCGGTGGATCATGCGACCGACCTGCCACGCATGGTCGGCGAGACGAAGCCGGGCTCGACCGCCACGCTGCAGGTGCTGCGCAAGGGCAAGAACCAGGATCTGCGTATCACGATCGCCGAGGCCGACGTCGACACGCCGAAGGCGTCGAAGGCGCAGGGCGGCAGCGCCGATACGCCGCATCCCAACGCGCTGGGCCTGGTCGTCTCGGATCTCACCGACGCGCAGAAGAAGGATCTGAAGCTGCGCGGCGGTGTGGCCGTCGAACTGGCCGAAGGCCCGGCGGGCCGCGCGGGGTTGCAACAGGGCGACATCATTCTGCGGGTGGGCGATGCGGACATCACCAGCGCGAAGCAATTCGAGGAAGTGGTCAAGGCGCTCGATCCCAAGCGTCTCGTCCCGATCCTCGTGCGCCGCGGCGATGCCACGCAGTTTGTGCCGTTGCGCCCCCGCGCGCAGGGCAAGTAAGCCAGCCGCCGACTCATGAGTGCGCCGGCGTTCACGCTATACGGCCGCAAGTGGTGTCATCTGTGCGATGACATGCTGGCGGCCCTCGAAGCGTGGCGTCCGGCGCGCGATTTCTCCGTCACTGTCGTCGATGTCGACAGCGACCCGGCGCTCGAAGCGAAGTACGATGAAATCGTGCCGGTGCTTGCGCTCGGCGATCGCGAGTTGTGCCGGTACCGATTCGACGCGGCTGCCGTTGCCGCCGTCTTCCCCGCGCAATGAGGCCGATCCACGCCACGCCGCGAGCGTATTCCACGAACGTCCTCGAAACCTTCCCGTCATTACCGGTAAAACGCCGCGAGGCATCCGATTCCGGACGGAATCGATGCGCTTTCGGCTAAAATGTCGTGTTTGCCGATTCTCTCGAAAGCCGCTGCCGAGCCGAATCCGATGGCACCGACTTTTCTATAGCCCGCCTCATGGACCTTATTCGCAATTTTTCGATCATCGCCCACATCGACCACGGGAAATCGACCCTGGCCGATCGCATCATCCAGTTGAGCGGCGGTTTGTCCGATCGTGAAATGGAATCGCGGGTGCTCGACTCGATGGACCTCGAGCGCGAGCGCGGCATCACCATCAAGGCCCAGACGGCCGCGCTTCAATACAAGGCGCGCGACGGCAAGACCTACAACCTGAATCTCATCGACACGCCCGGACACGTCGACTTCTCGTACGAAGTGAGCCGCTCGCTGTCCGCATGCGAAGGCGCGCTGCTCGTGGTCGACGCCTCGCAGGGGGTGGAAGCCCAGACCGTGGCGAACTGCTACACGGCCATCGAACTGGGCGTGGAAGTCGTGCCGGTGCTCAACAAGATCGATCTGCCCTCGGCCGAGCCCGAGAACGCGATCCAGGAGATCGAGGACGTTATCGGTATCGAGGCGACCGACGCCGTGCGCTGTTCGGCAAAGACCGGTTTCGGTGTGGAAGACGTGCTCGAGGCGCTGATCGCCAAGGTGCCGCCGCCCAAGGGCGATGCCAACGCGCCGCTGCAGGCGTTGATCATCGACTCGTGGTTCGACAGCTACGTGGGCGTGGTGATGCTCGTGCGTGTCGTGAACGGCACGCTCAAGCCCAAGGACAAGATTCTTCTGATGGCCACGGGTTCGACCCATCTGGTCGAGCAGGTCGGCGTGT
This sequence comes from Pandoraea pnomenusa, assembly GCF_000767615.3. Taxonomy (NCBI): domain Bacteria; kingdom Pseudomonadati; phylum Pseudomonadota; class Betaproteobacteria; order Burkholderiales; family Burkholderiaceae; genus Pandoraea; species Pandoraea pnomenusa. Next base: position 1,006,491 of record NZ_CP009553.3, read on the forward strand.
TCACCCCGAAGTCGCAGCAACGCACGTCGCTGTCGGCCGGTCAGGTGGGCTTCATCATTTCGGGCATCAAGGAACTGGGCGCCGCGAAGGTGGGCGATACCGTCACGCACGCGTTGACGACCACGACCAAGCCCGCGCCGGAACCGTTGCCGGGCTTCAAGGAAGTCAAGCCGCAGGTGTTCGCGGGCCTGTATCCGGTCGAGGCGAACCAGTACGACGCGCTGCGCGAATCGCTCGAAAAGCTCAAGCTCAACGACGCATCGCTGCAATACGAACCGGAAGTGTCGCAGGCGCTGGGCTTCGGCTTCCGTTGCGGCTTCCTCGGTCTGCTGCACATGGAAATCGTGCAGGAACGTCTCGAGCGCGAGTTCGACATGGACCTCATCACCACGGCGCCGACCGTGATCTATGAGGTAACCGAGCGCGACGGCACGGTGGTGTCGGTGGAAAACCCGTCGAAGATGCCGGACCCGGGCCGCATCGAAGAAATTCGCGAGCCGATCGTCACGGTCAATCTGTACATGCCGCAGGAATACGTCGGCCCGGTCGTCACGCTGTGCCAGCAAAAGCGCGGTGTCCAGATCGACATGCAGTATCACGGCCGCCAGGTGCGCCTGATCTATGAAATTCCGATGGCCGAAATCGTGCTCGATTTCTTCGATCGTCTGAAGTCGGTGTCGCGCGGCTACGCCTCGATGGACTACGAATTCAAGGAATACCGCGCGTCGGACGTGGTCAAGGTCGACATGCTCATCAACAGTGACAAGGTCGATGCGTTGTCGATCATCGTGCACCGTTCGGAGAGCCGTCGCCGCGGTGCGCAGGTGGCCGCGAAGATGCGCGAGATCATTCCGCGCCAGATGTACGATGTTGCGATCCAGGCGGCCATCGGCGCGAACATCATCGCGCGTGAAAATATCAAGGCGCTGCGCAAGAACGTGCTGGCGAAGTGCTATGGTGGCGACATCACACGCAAGAAGAAGCTGCTCGAGAAACAGAAGGAAGGCAAGAAGCGCATGAAGCAGGTGGGGAGCGTTGAAATTCCTCAGGAAGCGTTCCTTGCCATTTTGCAAGTCGAAGACAAATAACGTAGCGACAGGTCCCGCATGAATTTCGCCCTGATTCTTTTGATCCTGGTGCTGGTGACCGGGGTGGCCTGGGTGGCCGACAAGTTGGTGTTTCAACCGGCGCGCCGCCGGGCCGCACAGGAGGCCGTGGCGCAGTTCGATCAGCAGCAGCTCTCGTTGCAGGGTTCCGGCATTCAGGGCTCCGGTGCCCAGGAAGGCGGCGCGGTGGCAAGCGCGCGCGCGAAGCTACGCGACGAGAAGCTTCGCCAGCCGTGGTGGCTCGAGTACTCGGCGAGCTTCTTCCCGGTGATTCTGGCGGTGTTCGTACTGCGCTCGTTCGTGGTCGAGCCGTTCAAGATTCCGTCGGGTTCCATGATCCCGACGCTGCTCGTGGGCGATTTCATCCTCGTGAACAAGTTCGACTACGGCATTCGCCTGCCGGTGATCAACACGAAGATCATCGACGTGGGCGAGCCCAAGCGCGGCGACGTGGTCGTGTTCCGCTACCCGAAGGATGAGTCCATGGACTACATCAAGCGCGTGATCGGCGTGCCGGGCGATGTGGTGGCGTACCAGAACAAGAAGCTGACGGTCAACGGCGTGCCGGTGCCGGAAACCGCCATGCCGGATTATTTCGACGACGAACACATCGCCTACTTCAAGCAATTCGAAGAAACAGTGGGAGGCGTGAAGCACCGGATTCTGAACGATCCGAACGTGCCGCCGTATATCATGGGCGCCGACGACTTCCCGAACAAGCAGAACTGCCAGTACAACAGCCAGGGCGTGATCTGCAAGGTGCCGCCGGGCAACTATTTCATGATGGGCGACAACCGCGACAACAGTGCGGACAGTCGCTACTGGGGCTTTGTGCCCGAGCAGAACATCGTGGGGCGCGCATTCTTCATCTGGATGAACTTCTCGAATCTCAAGCGCCTCGGCAAATTCCAGTAAGCCGCTCGCGCGCCCCGGGAAATCATCCTTCCGGGGCAAGATTTTATTGATGCGGAAATTGGCAATAATTTGCCAATTTCCGCATTATTGTTTTGTGATTCATGGGTAATGATGTGGCGGGTAGTGACCGCCGGGGAGATGACGTCATGCTCACCTTGGAAATCTCCGATCCATCACGCTCGAGCGAGTCCGAAAAGCCCGTCCGACGGCGGTTAAGCGCGTCGTTTCTTGGCGACGACGCACGCCGGGGCGGGAGCGTCGCGCTATACTTGCGCCATGCCTCAATCTCTGAACCAACTGGAAGAACGCCTCCAGTATCGCTTCCACGATGCGGAATTGCTTTGCCAAGCATTGACGCATCGTAGCCACAGTGCCGCCAACAATGAGCGGTTGGAGTTTCTCGGCGATTCCATTCTGAACTGTTCCGTCGCGGCCATTCTGTTCCGTCGCTACGGCAAGCTCGACGAAGGCGACCTCTCGCGTGTGCGCGCCAATCTCGTCAAGCAGCAGTCCCTGTACGAAATTGCGCAGACGCTTGGCGTGTCGGATTTCCTGCGTCTGGGCGAAGGTGAGCTCAAGAGCGGTGGATTCCGTCGCCCGTCGATTCTGGCCGATACGCTGGAGGCGCTATTCGGCGCGATGTATCTCGACGGCGGGTTCGAAGCGGCTTACGCGGTGATCGAGCGTCTGTATACGCCGGTACTGGAGCATGTCGATCCGAAGACCCTCGGCAAGGATGCGAAGACGCTGCTGCAGGAGTATCTGCAAGGTCACAAGATTGCACTGCCGCAGTACACAGTGATCGCCACGCACGGTGCCGCGCACAACCAGCAATTCGAGGTGGAGTGCACGGTGCCGAAGCTGGACATCAAGGTGGGCGGATCCGGTGCCAGCCGTCGCGCCGCGGAGCAGGCGGCCGCGAAAAAGGCGCTGGAAGAAGTGCAGAAGATGCCGGCACTTGCGAAGCCGAAGGCCGAGAAGAGCGCCAAGGCGGCGAAAAAACGCGCGGCGAAGGCCGCCGCCTCCGAGGCCAAGAAGGCGGAGAAGGCGGGGCAGATGAGCGTTGTGGCCCCTGTGGAAATTCGCGAACCGAAGGACGTGAAGGATGTGAAGGACGGCAGGGAGTCGAGAGAAGGTACCGCCGGCGCGTCCAGCGCACCCGCCATGACGGCATCGGGCGGCAACGTCGCGTCGCGCGCGGCGACGGCCGAAAAGGCGGTGGAGCGAACGCCCGAGAAAGCGCAGGAAAAGACATCGGAAAAGGCGTCCGACAAGATCGACGCCGCCAAGCAACCCCCGGCAGCCGCCTGAGTCCCATTCAAGGGGCGCGCATCGCGCCGGCCCCTTTCAAGAGAGTTACCCACCATGAACGATAAGACGGATTTTCGCTGCGGGACCGTGGCGATCGTCGGGCGTCCGAACGTCGGCAAATCGACGTTGCTCAACGCCCTCGTCGGTCAGAAGATCAGCATTACGTCGCGCAAGGCGCAGACGACGCGACATCGCATTACCGGCATCTGCACCACGGACGACGCGCAGTACATCTTCGTCGATACGCCGGGCTTCCAGACGCGTCACGCAACGGCGCTGAACCGTTCTCTCAATCGCGCCGTGACGTCCACGTTGTCGAGCGTCGATGTCGTGCTATTCGTCATCGAAGCGGGCAACTTCGGCCCGGACGACGAAAAGGTGCTCAAGCTCCTGCCGGAGACCACGCCGGTGCTGCTGATCGTCAACAAGCTCGATCGGATTGCCGACAAGGCCGAAATGCTGCCGTTCCTGCGCAAGGTGGGTGAGGCGCGTGACTTCCGTGAGATCGTGCCGCTTTCGGCAAAGCGTCCGGACGACATCAAGCGCCTGCTGGGCGTGCTGCGTCCGTACCTGCTCGAAGGAGATCCAATCTACGGCGAAGACGATCTTACCGATCGCAGCGAGCGCTTCATGGCCGCTGAAATCCTTCGCGAGAAGGTCTTCCGCTGGACCGGCGACGAGTTGCCCTACACCAGCACGGTCATCATCGACAAGTTCGAGCAGGAAGGCAATCTGCGGCGTATTTTTGCCACTATCCTGGTCGATCGCGACAGCCACAAGGCGATGATCATCGGCAACAAGGGGGCCAAGCTCAAGCAGATTTCCACCGATGCTCGCCTCGACATGGTGAAGCTCTTCGACGGGCCGGTGTATCTGGAGGTCTGGATCAAGGTCAAGGGCGGCTGGGCCGACAACGAGGCCGGCCTGCGGGCGTATGGCTACGAGTGAACTCGACACGACCCGTGACGAAGTTTCCGCGCCGGAATCGGTAACGCCGGCTGCGGCGGCCGCGCCGCGCGCATCGCGAAGCGAGGCCACGGCAGGCAGCACGGCCGCATCGGGTGCGCGGAGCTCGCGTCAGCCGCGCGGCGCGCGCCCCCGTGCGGTGGACGACGATGCGTCGGAGGCCTTCCAGCAGGCCGAAACAAACGCCGACGCCGCGAAACGCGAGACGAAGCGGGTGCGTCGCGTGACGTCGCCAGCGAAGGCGGCCGAGCGCGAGCAAAGCCGAGTGACGGAGCAGCCCGGCTTTGTGCTCCACAGCTATCCGTATCGCGAGACCAGCCTGATTATCGACGTGCTCACGCGCGACCATGGTCGGATTGCGCTGGTGGCGAAGGGGGCGAAGCGTCCACATTCGGCACTGCGCGGTGTGCTCCAGACGTTCCAGCCGCTCTCGCTCGCCTGGCTCGGCAAAGGCGAGCTAAGGACATTGACCAAGGCCGAATGGGTCGGTGGCTTGCGTCCGCTCGAGGGCGACGCCTTGCTCTCCGGCTTCTACCTCAACGAATTGCTGGTGAAGTTCTGCGCGCGCGACGACCCGCACGACAAGTTGTTCCAGCACTATCTCACGACCCTGCATCATCTCGCGCACGGCGAGCCGGCGGGCATCATCCTGCGGGCGTTCGAACGCGTGCTGCTGCGCGAGACTGGCTACGCCGTGGCATTCGACCGTTGCACGCAAACGCGCGGCAAGGTCGTGCCCGAACGTCGCTACGTGTTCCATCCCGACTGGGGCGTGCGACCGGCGCTCGGCGACGAGCCGTCCGACTGGCCCGTCATCAGCGGGCAGACCTTGCTCGACATGGAGCAGGACGACTACTCGCGGGCGCAGACCGTGCAGCAAAGCAAGCTGCTCATGCGCTTTCTTCTCAATCACCATTTGGGCGGTGTGCCGCTCAATACCCGGCAGATCCTGCTCGACCTGCAAAAACTATGAGCCTCTTCTTCCAAGGCAACCCCATCGACCTGGGGGTGAACATCGATCACGTCGCGACCGTGCGCAATGCGCGCGGTACCTCGTACCCCGATCCGATCAAGGCTGCGTTGCTGGCCGAAGAAGCGGGCGCGGATGTCATCACGCTGCATCTGCGCGAGGATCGTCGTCACATTCGCGATGACGACGTGACGAACCTGCGCGACAAGCTGATGACGCGCATGAACCTCGAGTGCGCCGTGACGGAAGAGATGCTGGCGATCGCGTGCCGCGTGAAGCCGCACGACGTCTGCCTCGTGCCGGAGCGTCGCCAGGAACTGACGACCGAGGGTGGGCTGGATGTCGTCGGCCTCTACGACCGGGTGGCTGCGGCCACGCAGCAGCTTGCCGCGGCGGGCAGTCGCGTGTCGCTGTTCATCGACCCGGACGAGGCGCCGATTCGTGCCGCCGCCCGCATGGGGGCGCCCGTGGTCGAGCTGCACACCGGGCGGTATGCCGAAGCCCACGACGAAGCCGCGCGCGAGGCGGAGTTCGCGCGCATCGAGCGTGCCGTGGCGCTGGGTCTGTCGCTGGGCCTTCGCGTGAACGCGGGGCACGGGTTGCACTATGAAAATGTGCAGCCGATCGCCGCCATCGAGGGTATTTCCGAGCTGAACATCGGCCATGCGATCGTGGCCCACGCCATTTTTGCCGGCTGGGAAAACGCCGTTCGCGAGATGAAGGCCATCATGGTCGCCAGCCGTATCGCGGCGCGCGGCTGAACCGCGGCAACATGGTCTACGTCTGCCCATGAGCGAATCCACTCCGCCGTCCCCGGTGTCCTCACCGTCGTCCCAGGCGCCGACCCCGTCGCCATCTCAGTCGCAACCCCAGTCGCCGACGCCGGTGTCGACGCCGGCGGCCCCGCTGGCCACGACGCTCTACGGCGTTGGCACCGACATTCTTCAGATCAGCCGCGTGATCGGCGTGATGGAGCGCACCCGTGGACGTTTCGCCGAGCGCGTGCTGGGTCCGGAGGAACTCAAGGTGTATCACGCGCGTCGGAATCGCTCCGAAGCGCGCGGGCTGGCCTATCTGTGTACCCGTTTCGCGGCGAAGGAAGCCGTGTCGAAGGCCATCGGGCTCGGCATGCGCTCGCCCATGACGTGGCGTGCCGTGCAAACGCTCAATGCGCCATCGGGCAAGCCCGTAGTGGTTGCCTCGGGCGCCTTGGTGCAGTGGCTGGCCGAGCGGCAGTTGACGATCGAAATCTCGATCACGGACGAGAAGGAATATGCGGTCGCGTTTGCGATCGCGTCACGTAACTTAGGCAACATTGGCAATATTGCATCGGAGAATACGCAATGACGAAGCGCAGGCCGGGCCCGGTGATGCTGGACGTCGTCGGGCTGACCCTCAGTGAGGACGACATCCGCCGCATCGATCACCCGCTGACCGGGGGTGTCATCCTGTTTGCCCGCAATTTCGACGACCGCGCGCAACTGTGTTCGCTCACGAAGCAGATTCGCGAGGTGCGCGACGACATCCTGATCGCGGTGGACCACGAGGGCGGGCGCGTGCAACGTTTTCGCACCGACGGCTTCACGCATCTGCCCGCGATGGGCAAGCTGGGCAAGCTCTGGCACGAGGACGTGTTCACGGCCACGCGCGCGGCGACGGCGGTGGGCTACGTGCTGGCGTCCGAACTGCGTGCCTGTGACATCGATCTGAGCTTCACGCCGGTGCTGGACCTGGACTATGGCACGTCGACGGTCATCGGCGACCGCGCGTTCGATGCCGATCCGCGCGTGGTGGCCATGCTGGCCAAGAGTCTGAATCACGGCCTGCTGCTTGCCGGCATGGCGAACTGCGGCAAGCACTTCCCGGGGCATGGTTTTGTCGCGGCCGATTCGCACCACGAGATTCCGGTCGACGAGCGCTCGCTCGACGAAATCCTGTCCGTCGACGCGCAGCCGTACGACTGGCTCGGCATGTCGCTCTCGGCGGTCATGCCGGCGCACGTGATCTACCCGCAGGTCGATCCGAATCCCGCGGGCTTTTCGTCGAAGTGGCTCAAGGACATCCTGCGTGGGCGATATGGCTTCGATGGCGTGATTTTCAGCGACGATCTGTCGATGCAGGGCGCCAGCGCGGCAGGCGACGTCGTGAGCGCCGCGCATGCGGCGATGGCAGCCGGTTGCGATATGGTGCTCATCTGCAATAGCCCGGAGAAAGCCGATCGTCTGCTGCGCGAGATGACGTCGACGCCCGATCCGGTGTCGCAACGTCGTATCAAGCATTTGAAGGGGCGCGGCAAGGCGCACGGCTGGGAGAAGATGCAGACCCAGCCGGAGTACCAGGCCGCGAAGCGCCTCATCGCGCAGACGTTCGGCGCATAGGCCGAGTGGGTGATCGGGCGGGTGGCCGGACGACCCGATCGCCAACCGCGACGCGCAAACAAAAAGCGCTCGATCCCGAAGGGACGAGCGCTTTTTTCGTTACGTGACGGCCGCGTTGCCCGAGGGCGCCGCGGCGGTCCGCTAACGCTTAGACGCGGCTGCGATACGAGTCGTCGCGCGTGTCGATTTCGATCTTGTCGCCGGTGTTGACGAACAGCGGCACCTGGATTTCCAGCAGATCGTTGATCTTGGCGTTCTTCAGCACGCGGCCCGACGACGTGTCGCCCTTGACGGCCGGCTCGGTGTATTCGACAGTGCGCACGAGCGACGTCGGGAGTTCGACCGAGATGGCCTTGTCGTTGTAGAACACGACTTCGCAGGGCATACCGTCTTCCAGGTACTTGATGGCGTTGTCCATGTTCTCGGCTTCGACTTCGTACTGGTTGTAGTCGGCGTCCATGAACACGTACATCGGGTCGGCGAAGTACGAGTAGGTCACTTCCTTCTTGTCGAGCACGACGACGTCGAACTTGTCGTCGGCCTTGTACGCGAATTCGCCGCGGCCTTCGCTCAGCAGCTTCTTGTACTTCATCTTGACGACGCTGGAGTTACGGCCCGACTTGACGTATTCGGTCTTGAGTACGACATTGGGCTCGCCGTCGATCATGACGACGTTGCCGACGCGGAGTTCTTGAGCGGTTTTCATAAAAAACGAGATCCTGTGACGAAATAAGCGATTTGCCGCTTGTTGAGCGCTTCCATACGCTCATTCGCCGCTTGATTCCCGCATCCGCCGGAACGATCCGGGACAGCGGTTCAGCAGCAAAGCGTTGAAAAACCAGCTATTTTACCTGATTTTCCGCAAAGCTTGCCAGTTGTCGCGCGAGGTCGGGGAGCGTCGCCTGCGCGTTGGCCCACACCCGCGCGTACCGCTGCAATTCCGGCAAGGCGGCGGCCAGTGCCGGCCAGTCCGGCGCCGTGCTGGCGTAACCGTTCCAGAGATGCCAGAAAGTGCGCAGCGCCTCACGGGCAGCGTGGCTCAATGGCGCGGCATCGGTGCCGGCGTCGGCCTTGCGAGCGGCCCAGTCGCTCAGATAGCGTGAGAGGAAGGCGTCCAGCTTCTCATGGTGGGCGTTTTCGCGCTGCGGATAAATGTGCCAGACGAACGGTTTGGCCGCCCATTGCGCCCGCACGAACGAATCTTCCCCGCGCACGAAATTCAGGTCGCAGGCCCACAGCAGCGTGTCGAATTCGGACTGCGGAACGAACGGCAGCCCAAGGACCGTCAGCGCCCCGCGCGACGCCGACTCGCGCGGGGCAAGGGCATCGCGGCCGAACCAGGCGCCCACGGCAGGCGCGATGCGCCCCTGCGGGACGAGGCAGACGATCGGCGTCGTGCTGCTGGCCCATTGGTCGAGCAACGCCGGCAGCGCGGCGTTTTCGTAGGCGAAGAGCGAAATCACGAGGGCGTCTCGCGGCGCCTCGGCGAGTCCGGGCACGCGTTGCCACCAGGCGTCCTGCAACTCGCGCGATGCGAGGAAGGCGTCTCTGCGCGAAAGCAGTTCGCGTTCGCGTGCGAGGCCGCCCGTGCGCTCGGTGAAGCCGGGGAAAAAGAACGTCTTGAGGAGCCCCAGTTGTGGGTGCACCGATTTCTGCAGATGGCAGCCTTCCACCCAGTCTTCGGCGCTCAGATAGTCGAGATTGATCCAGACCGGCGCATTGCCGGCCAGCTTGCGCGCGTGCATCGCCTCGACGTAGGTCTCGGGAATCCGGCAGGCGAACGCCTCGATGACGATGTCGCCCGGCGCATTGTCGTCGGTCACCGGGCCGAAGTCGGCATCCCAGCGCCTCACGTCAACGCCGTCGCACCGCTGTGCGGCGCGCGAGGTGTCGATGTCCGGGCGCAGGTGACGGAAACTTGCGAGGTCGTCGACCCACAGCCGCACCGACCAGCCATGCTCCCGCACGAGTTGCCGGGCGAGTCGCCAGCACACGCCGATGTCGCCGAAATTGTCGACGACGGTGCAGAACAGATCGCAGCGGGGCACCAGGGGAAAGGCGCTCGCAGCGTGGGATGAGGTGGACAGGGACATTGAGAAGCGGCAACGCGGATTGGTCTAAACTTCTGATTTTAGTCCCTGTGACGCGTGACGTTCGCCATCGGCGCCAAGTCGTCAGCGCGGCACTCGCAGTGAAGCCCCGATCGCCAGAGTCCATGACAGAAGACGCCAACGACGTCGTCCCTCCGCGCAAGTCCCGCAAGGCGAAAGCCGCCACGGCGACGGATGCCGCGCAACCGCCGGCCCCTTCGGCACAGACGGCGAACGACGCGCCGCTGTTCGACGCCCGCAAGTTGCTCGCGCAACTGCCCAATCTGCCGGGCGTCTACCGCTACTACGATGCGGCGGGCAACGTGCTGTACGTTGGCAAGGCGCGCAATCTCAAGAAGCGCGTGTCGAGCTACTTCAACAAGACGCAGCTCTCGCCGCGCATCGCATTGATGGTCGCGCGCATCGCGAAACTCGAGACGACCGTCACGCGATCGGAAACCGAGGCGCTGCTGCTCGAGAATAACCTGATCAAGGCGCTGCATCCCCGGTACAACATTCTGTTCCGCGACGACAAGTCGTATCCGTTTCTGAAGCTCACGCAGCACAAGTATCCGCGCATGGCGTATTACCGGGGATCGGTGGATCGTCGCGGGCAGTACTTCGGGCCGTTCCCGAGCGCGTGGGCCGTGCGTGAGAGCATCCAGATTCTCCAGAAGGTTTTCCAGTTGCGGACCTGCGAGGACTCGGTCTTTTCGAATCGCACGCGGCCGTGCCTGCTGCATCAGATCGAGCGGTGCAGCGCGCCATGCGTCGGCGCGATTCAGGACGAAGACTATGCCCGCGACGTGAACAATGCGGCGGCGTTCCTCTCGGGGCGCCAGAACGAAGTGCTCGGCGCGTTGGAGAGCAAGATGATGGCGTACGCCGAGGCGCTTCAGTTCGAGCAGGCGGCGGTCGTGCGCAATCAGATGCAGGCGCTTTCCGGCGTGCTCCAGCAGCAGTCGGTGGAGACCGCGGGCGATGTCGATGCCGACATTCTTGCTGTCGCTTACGCGGGCGGCCGCGCGTGCGTGAACCTCGCCATGGTGCGCGGCGGGCGCCATCTGGGCGACAAAGCGTACTTTCCGGCGCATGTGGAGCGTGGCGTCGAGGGCGGCATTGCCGACGAGTTCGACGAGGACGCCGCCATTCCGGCGACGGCCGCCGATGACGAATCGCACGAAGCCGGAACCGCCGGCGACATCGCGGGCGAGATGCCGTCGGATATGCCGTCGGATACGCCGTCGGCATCGCTCGAGTCGAGGTTGCTGGAGGCGTTCGTCGCGCAGCACTATCTGGGCCAGTCCGTGCCGCCGGTGCTGATCGTGAGCCACGCATTGCCGAGCGACGAGTTGCTCGCCGCGTTGTCGGAGCAGGCCGGCCGCCGTATCGCGATGGTGCGGCAACCGCAGGGCCAGCGCCGCGCATGGCTCGACATGGCGTTGCAGGGGGCGCAGTTGGCGCTGACCCGGTTGTTGACGGAGCAGGGCAGTCAGCAGGCCCGAACGCGCGAGCTGGTGCAGACGATCGGGCTCGACATCGACGACCCGGCGCTGCTGCGCGTGGAATGCTTCGACATCAGCCACACGCAGGGCGAAGCGACGCAGGCGTCGTGCGTGGTGTTCCATCATCACAAGATGCAGACGAGCGAATACCGTCGCTACAACATCACCGGCATTACGCCGGGCGACGATTACGCGGCGATGCGTCAGGTGCTCACGCGCCGGTACGGCCGCTTGATGGAGGCGGCCGCCTCGACCGTGAGCGACGCGACTGATCCGTCGTCCGTGGCGGCCGATGTCGCGCGAGCGGAGGCCGGCACGGAGGTGATGCCCGACAGCGCCGCAGTGTCGGCGGGCGATGCAAGCCAGGTTAGCGGCGCGCCCGGGACGGCGGCTGCGCCGTCGGCGCCGTCGGACGCTTCGGACGTGGAGGGCAATCTGCCGCAACTGGTGCTGATCGACGGCGGCAAGGGGCAGGTCGAAGTGGCGCGACAGGTCTTCGTCGAGCTGGGCATCGACATCGGACGGCTGGTGGGGGTGGCCAAGGGCGAGGGCCGCAAGGTGGGCCTCGAGACGCTGATCTTCGCCGACGGACGCGCCCCGCTGGAGCTTGGGCGCGAGAGCGCCGTGCTGATGTTGATCGCGCAGATTCGCGACGAGGCGCACCGTTTTGCCATCACCGGCATGCGGGCCAAGCGCGCGAAGGCGCGCCAGACGTCGCGGCTCGAGGAGATCGAGGGCATCGGCGCGAAGCGCCGTCAGCGGTTGCTGATGCGATTCGGCGGGCTGCAGGGCGTGGCTTCCGCGAGCATCGACGAACTGGCAAGCGTGGAGGGCATCTCGACAACGTTGGCCGAGCAGATTTACCGCCAGTTGCATTGAGCGGCGTGTCGCCGATGCGAGGTTCGAGTCAACGGCCCGGTGGCGTCTCAGGTGTCGCCGTGGAACAGCAGCCGCATGACGGTCTCGTTGTCGACGGTTTCGCCGGAGAGCGTGCGTGCTAGCAGTTCGCCGCCGACCACCGGCGGCGCGAAGATCATGTCCGGCTGCACGCGCTTGAGCTTGCTCAGATGCTTGCTGTCGTTGACCGAAGCGATGGTGCGCACCGACGGTGCGATTTCCTTGGCGGCGAGCACGATGAAGGCGTTTTCGGAGTCGTCGGCCCGCAGCGCCAGCAAGGCTTTCGCGCGTTCGATGCCGGCATGGCTCAGCACATTGTTGTCGCTGGCGTCGCCGTGGATTACGTCGGCATCTTCCGGGTAGGGGTTGTCGGAGCCGTTGGCGATGATGACTGTGACGGGCCAGCCGCGCTTGGTCAGTTCGTGGTGGACGTTGACGGCGAGCGGCGACGTACCGGCGACGATGTAGTGGTTCTTTCTGATCACGTGAGTGAATCTCCCCGCGAGAATTTTCCTGAGATTGCCGCCGACGAGCGGGCCGATCACGACCGTCAACGAGGTCGCGAACACGCTGATGCCGAACAGGATGACGGATGCGGTGAACAATCGTGCATCGGTCGTATGCGGCACGATGTCGCCGTAGCCCACGGTGGTCATCGTCACGATGGCGAAGTAGAACGCCGTGGCGAGATCGGTGACGGCGGGCTGGAATTCGCGGCCGAGGTACATCGTGCCGAACGTCGAGTAGACGAGCAGTGCGAACACGGCCACGAGTGTGTAGAGCGTGGCGGCGGCGAAGCTGGCGCGGTCGAATTCGCGCCAATACCAAAGCAGCAGTGCGAAGCAGGCGACCGAGAGAACGAACGTGAGATCGAAGCGGATGTCGAGGTGGAAATTGATCGCGGCGGCGAGCGTGAGCATCACGAGCGTGAAGGCCCAGGCGGTGCGTGCGCGAATGGCGAGTCCGCAGGCGAGCGCGACGAGCGCCAGGCCGACGAGTGCGCGGGGCAAGTGAGAGAAGTCGATGCGCTCGATGGCGTTCAGGCCGAACAGCAGCCGGGGCAGGTGGGTGGCTTCGATGCGTTCGAGCGCGGACATGTCGCCGCGCACGAAGAGGTCGATGAGCAGGGTGCCGGGCACGCGCAGCAGCACGGAGGCGACGAGCAGCAGACCGTCGATCCCGACGAGCGCCGCGATGAGGATGTGCGGCGACAGCAGCGGCCGTCGCGGGGCGGACAGGGGCCAGGGCAGTTTCACGAGATCGGCGCTATTGGCAGGTGGTTGCGAGCAAGATAGGGGCACACCGGCGCACATGTCAACAGGCGCGCGGGCGCTCCGGCCTTGTCGCTGCGGGGCATACACGGCACAATGCGGGTCTGGTACGGCTGCCGAGTGCGCCGTGTGTCGACTGCTGTGTGCCGAACTCATGCTGCCATGCCTTTCAACGTCCCCATCTTCCTGACCTGGCTTCGGATCGTGCTGATCCCGCTGGTGGTCGGCGTCTACTATTTGCCGACGACGTGGCTGTCGTCGGTCGAGATGAACTGGGTGGCGTGCGCCATCTTCGTGCTGGCGGCGTTGACCGACTGGTTCGACGGGTTTCTGGCGCGGCGCTGGAACCAGACGTCGGCCTTCGGGGCGTTTCTGGACCCGGTGGCCGACAAGCTGATGGTGGCGGCGGCGCTGCTGATGCTGTTGCAGATGGGACGGATCAACGCGTTGGTGGCATTGATCATCATTGGCCGCGAGATCACGATTTCGGCGTTGCGCGAATGGATGGCGCAGATTGGCGCGTCGCGCAGCGTGGCGGTGCACCAGTTGGGCAAGATCAAGACGGCGGCGCAGATGGTGGCGATTCCACTGTTGCTGTTCAACGGCGTACTGGCGTGGGGCGGGTTGCGTTTCGACACGCGGTTTTGGGGCACGTGGTTGATTTACGTGGCGGCGGTTCTCACGTTGTGGTCGATGCTGTATTATCTGCGCCGCGCATGGCCGCAGATTCGCGAGCGTGGTGGCGTCAAGATGTGAGCGCAAGTCTCTGAGGATGCGGGATTTGCGCGGTGGAGGAGAAAAATCTCCACAAATTTTCGGTGCAGGTGCTTGACACTGAATCGCGGTTTGGACATAATCTCCTTCTCGCTGCTACGGCACTAGCCCGGCAGCGAAGTTTTAAGAAGTGGTTGGATTGGTAGTACGCATGACAATGCGGGAGTAGCTCAGTTGGTAGAGCGCAACCTTGCCAAGGTTGAGGTCGCGAGTTCGAGACTCGTCTCCCGCTCCAGTTTTCACACTGGACATTGAGTGAGTGAATCCTTGGTGTTCGGTGTCATGCGGGAGTAGCTCAGTTGGTAGAGCGCAACCTTGCCAAGGTTGAGGTCGCGAGTTCGAGACTCGTCTCCCGCTCCAAATCCAGAGGGAAGCCTGGCTTCCCTTTTTATTTGCCGAAGAGCCCACGGCGATCGATCCGACGGGCGCCCTCGATGGCGACAGCGAGTGGTTACAATGCGGCATATCCCGATGGCGGGATGGCAGAGTGGTCATGCAGCGGCCTGCAAAGCCGTGTACGCCGGTTCGATTCCGACTCCCGCCTCCAAAATTCAAAAGCCCTGACTTGTCAGGGCTTTTTCTTTTTCTACGCTGCTATGGTGCTTCAGCGCTAATCGGCGAGTTCATCTGTATATCGCTGGCGCGCCATGTCGAGTGTGCCGACGACTGCGATCGGCCAAGAGCGGTCGCTCGACGTAGATTCCCGATGCGGTGATAATTGGTCCCCAATCTCGACACCTTGCCATCCACGCAATGGAACGCGCTCGAATCACGGACCCAGCGCTTCTCTCCGTGCAAACCGAATTGTCATCGAGAGAACCGATTTTCCACCGGCCAGAGCGTGGAACCGACCGTGCGGCTTTCGAATCGATGACCGACGCCAGTTTTTGGGAGGTGGGAGCATCGGGACGACTCTATAGTCGGCAGTACGTGCTCGACACGCTGGAGGAGCGATACGCCAGCCCGGTCGAAGACAATTGGGAGACGAAGGACTTTTTCTGCCAGGAAATTGCTCCCGATACTTACCTGCTGACATATGCGCTGCTGCAGGGCGCTAAGACTACGCGGCGCGCGACACTTTGGAGGCGTTCGTCCGAAGGCTGGAAGATCCTCTACCACCAAGGGACGATCGTTGAATCTCTGTAAATGGATCGGGAGGGTTTTTCGATTGGGATGAATCGACGTGTGTCTTTGGTGGTTCCAGAGCGAGCGAGACGACGTTGTTCGTCTGAGTGCGGTCAGAAGCGGACGATTGACGTCTGTGCTGGGTTCTTCGGCAATCTGCAACGACAGGCCACGACTTGATGTCGTTAAACAAATCTTCTTCGACATGGCACACGAATACCTCGTCATTTTTCAATACCACGAACCTGAACCACGACAGCTATTCGAGCGCGGAGTGATCGAAGATTATGAATCGATGACCGGAGTTTTCATCGCGGCGGAGTCAGCAGAAGATGCTTTGATTTGGTGCGAGGCAATCGCCCAAGAGGTCCTTTCGTGCTGCAATAACGACAGGTCGATAGCGTGGAAGCAGTTGGGGTATTCGTGTCGGATTGAATCCGATCCCGACACATCGCCATGGAGTCATTGTTTGGGCTTCTTTCAGCATGTGCGGGTCGGCGAAATGCCCAATGTCGACGCCATGGGTACCAACGCCTACGTTCTCTGGCAGAAGGGATAGCACGACTCTCCCACCACACGCTGTCCCAGTGACTGGTTTTGAGAAATGCGAGGGGCCGCATTGGGGCGTTAGCGCCCTGTCACGGCCGAGAACATTCGGCCAGACGAGGGCATCCACAATGGCGGCTCGACAGTTGTCCCCCCCCGGGAATGGCTCCCCAATCGGATGACGGAAAGACCGCGACCTTCCCAGCGGCTCGTCTTGACGGTAGCATCGGCATGCCCGCAATCTCGCGGCCCCGCATCTCAGTCTCCTCTCCGTCTCCTATTGCGCCTCCTATGCCAGGTTCACGAGCCGCTTCCGTCGTCCATAGCGCATCCGTCCCTATGCTGCAGAGTCGCGGCGCACATCTCGACGACTTGCTGCTCTTCACCCTCGTGGTCGATGCCGGCGGATTCAGTGCCGCGGAGCGGCAGACCGGGATCGCCAAGTCGCGGTTGTCCCGCCGGGTGGCGACACTCGAGCGCGCGCTCGGCGTGCGGCTGCTGCACCGTTCGGGGCAAGCCTTCGGCCTCACGCCGGTGGGCGAGGCCGTGCTCGCGCACGCGCGAGAGGCCGCCGTGCACGTCGACAAGATCGGCGCCCTCACGCGCAATGCCGTTGCGGAGCCATCGGGCGTGATCCACCTCCACACGTCCGTGCTGATCGCCGAGACCACGCTTCCCCCCATCCTGGCCGAGTTCGCGCGCGCGCACCCGGGCGTGCGGGTGCAGTTGACGCTTTCGAATCGCTTTGTCGATCTTGCCGAGGAGCGACTGGATCTGGTCATTCGCGCGGCCGTTGTGCCTCTCGCCTCGGAGGACGTGATCGCCATGCCGGTGGCGACATCGGCGTCGATGGTCGTAGCCCATCCGTCGTTGCTGAAAGCCGACGGTCCGCCCGCGCGCCTCGACGAGTTGTCCGCCTACCCCTGTCTCGCGCAGGGCACGCTGGCAAATCCGCGGCCATGGCAGTTCGTCGACGCAGATGACAAACCGATCGATATCGCCATCACGCCAGGCATTGCCGTGGATAACCTGCTGGTCATCCGCGAACTCGCGCTGCGCGGCGCCGGCATGGCACAGTTGCCGTCCTATCTTTGCCAGGACGCCATCGATGACGGCACGCTGGTGCCCGTGCTGCAAGCCGTGCGCTCGCGCCCGGCCACGCTTTACGCCATGTATCCCAGCCGGCGCGGCATCACGTCGGCCGTGCGTGTGTTCCTCGAACTCTTGCGCGCAAGGTGGGCGTCCGATCCGGCCACCGCCTGATCGCTGGTGTCCTCCCGTCCTCATGTCCGGTGGGGGGCGTTCCAGTTCCGCAACGCCTCGTTGCAACCTGTAGGCTTCCTGTCACGGGAGCGAGCCGGTAAGGTACGCCGGATCGACGGCCCCGGTCGTCAGTACAGTGCCGTGACAATCGCTGCACGGCTTACATTCACCCCCCAAGTCCACATATCGCTCGATGACAGGAAGCCAGATCATGACCAAGCAGATTTTCATCAACTTGCCCGTGACACACCTGCCGCGATCCCAGGCCTTCTACGAGGCCATCGGCGCGGTCAACAACCCCGCGTTTACGGATGAAACCGCGGCATGCATGGTGATCTCCGAGACGATTTACGTCATGCTGCTGACCCACGACAAATGGCGCCAGTTCACGGGTAAGCGAATCGTCGATGCGCACGCGGAGGCCCAGGTATTGCTGTGTCTGTCAGCGGGTGGACGGGCGGAGGTGTCCGAACTCGTGCAGAAGGCGACCGACGCCGGCGGCAAGGCGGACCCCACGCCTGTTCAGGATTTCGGCTTCATGTACGGACGCAGCTTCGAGGATCTGGACGGTCATATCTGGGAGGTGATGTGGATGGACCCGGACGCCATTCCGCCTCACGGTTGAAGGCCCGACGACGTCGCGCGGCTCGCGAACACGATGCGAGCCGCACCGTTGTTATGAGCCGTCAGTCACTCCGGCTGGCGACGTCTCGTGACGTAACGGTCATTGGCGCCACCCCCGGCGACGACACATGCCAGCCCCAGTCGCGCCGATGGGGATAGCGATTTTGTCTTGCCATGTCGTTGCGTCGTCGTTTGGATCAACCGCAGCGTCCGCCGGCACGATGACGCCTTGCCACGCCTAGCCCGGCCCATCGCTGGCCGCCGCGAGAAGCGGCACGATCAGATCGCTGATCGGCGTCGGAATTCCATGAGCGCGACCGTATCGTTGCACGACGCCATTGCGGCAATCCCACTCGAGCGGGCGATTCCCCTGCCGGTCGGCAAGGATCGACGTCCCGAGATCGGGCGGCGCCCGGTGGAACCCATCGACGATCGCACGCGGCACGTCATCGTCCAGCTTCGCACCCTCGGCGCGGGCGACTTCGAGACACTCCCGCAGGTAAGCGAGCGACAATGCGGTGATGTCGCTTCGCGAGAACATGCCCGCGCGACGCCCCGTCAGCACCATGAGGCCCGCCACCGCGTTCTGCAAGAGCTTTCGCCACGCGAGCGTCACGAAATTTTCCGCCACCTCCACCGAGCATCGCGTGCCGCCCAATGCCGAGACCACGCTTCGGCTTTCCGGCACATCGGGCAGCGTGATCCGGGGACTTGCGCGCAACCACACCGACGCGTCGGATTCGCGCTGCGCGGGAAACCAGACGACCGAAGGCAGGACAGTCGCGCCTGACGCATACGGTGCGAAGGCGGTCTTCTGCTCGACGCCGTTCTGCAACACGCAGACAACCGATTCCGCATGGCAAAGCGCGGAGATCCAGGGCGCCGCGCTTGTCACCTGCGTCGCCTTCACCGCGATGAACACGAGATCGAACTTGTCTTTCACCGCCCGGGGATCGGTCACGACCGGTCCGGGCACGACGATCTCGCCGTCATCATGGCGCAGCACCAACCGCTCGTGCGCCGAGCGGCCGCAGATCATCGGCGTGCGTCCCGCCTCATGAAGGGATGCCGCCACTGTCGTTCCGATGGCGCCCGGACCGACGAGGGCGACAGAGGGGAGGTCTCGCGTTGTCATAGGGTTCATCCGGTTCGATCATCTGCAAGGTGAGGGCGCAGGGCCAGGGCAAGAGGAACGATCGCCAGGGCGGTGAGCGCGGTCGCGTAGGTGGCCGCCTGCACGCCGATGCCGTCGCCCAGAAAGCCGTAAAGGACCGGCGATATCGCGCCGGACGCAATCGTGCCCGTGTAGAAAATCGCGAATGCGCGCTCGGCGCCTTCGGGCGCCGTCAACTCCGGAACGGTGCCGTACAACACCGACGATGTGCCATTGAGCATCATGCCCAGCATCGGCAGCAGCACCATGGCGAGGGGCAGCGGCAGGTAGATCAGCGCGACGATACTCACAGCGGTGCCGCCCTCGGTGAACAACACCGTGCGCACCACCCCCATGCGCGCGCCCAGCCAGCCGCAGACGAACTTGCCCGCCGCGCCGCCAACGAAGACCAGCGCGAGCGCCGTTCCAAGAAGTTTAGGCGAGATGCCCTTGGCCTCCAGCAGGAAAGGCAGGAAGGTAAGCAGCCCCATGCGGACCGCCGTGTCCAGCACGCCGATGGAAAACAGGGTGGAAAATCCGCGCTTTCCGGTACCTCCGCGATCACCGCGTTGCCCGGGCGGCGCTTCCGCTTCCGCTTCCGCCGCCGTGCCGGCGCTGCGGGGGACGGCGGGAAACATGAGTACGATGACGGCCGCAACAATGGCGCCCATGGCGGCGACGATCCATAGCGCGTGTCGCCACGACATTACTGTCACGAGCACCGAAATGGCCGCCGGAAGGATCGACTTTCCGAGGTCGCCGGAGAAATTGTAAAGACTGAGCGGACCTCTTGCATCGCGTCCGAAGGTGCGCGAGACGGCGCCCGATGCGATGGGGTGCTGCGTGCTCGATCCGCTGCCCGAGATCGCCAGCGCCACGCACAAACCGATCAGGCCGCCGGACATGCCTGCGATGGCGTAGCCGAGCGCGGCCAGGAGCGTACCGCTGGCAAGCGTGACGCGACTGCCCAGTCGCTGTGCCAGCCATCCGGCGGGCAACTGCAATGCCGCCATTGCACCTGCGTAGATGCCGCGCAGGATCGCCAGAGCCGCAAAGTCGAGTCCGAATTCGGACTGCCACACCGGCAGCAGCGCATAGATCATGTCGGTGTAGCCGTCGTGCATGGCGTGCGCAACGCAGGACAGCCACAGCACGCGTGGTCGTGATGGCATGGCCTCCTGAGCAAGCGGAGGGGAAAAAACCGGCAGGCGCATCGTTATTCTCTCCGGGCGAGCGGGGGCGGATTGTCATCGAAAGCCGCTCGCGCTGTCACTTTCTGGCTCGATGTGGAAAATTCTATGGCCGGGATGCCCGATAGTTCAATTGAGCTAAAATCGCGTCAATAGAGAGAAAAAGTCACGTCATGAATGCGAACCCAGGCGCTTCGAAGTCCCGCACCGAGTTGCCCCCGCTCAACGCATTGCGTGCCTTCGATGCGGTTGCGAGGCATGGCAGTTTCGCGGGCGCGGCAGCGGAACTGCACGTGACGCACTGGGCCATCGGAAAGCAGATCCGGTTGTTGGAGGACTGGTTCGGCCTGCCGCTGTTCGACCGTCGGCCGCGGGGTGTCGTGTTGACCGACGAGGGCGCCGCGCTGCTGAGCGACGTGAGCAGTGCGTTCGAGTCCCTCGGTACCGCGGTGGTGCGGTTGCGTCACAACACGGCCAGGCAGCGGATATCCGGGGTCGTGCGGGTGAACGTGCCGATGAGTTTTGCGTTCTGCTGGTTGCTGCCGCGATTGGCCGATTTCCACTCGCGATACCCGGACATCGACGTCAGGGTGTCGACCACATCGCGCAGGCTGCGCTACGTCGCCGACGCGTTCGATATCGGGGTTCGTTCCGGTCCGGAGCAGGGTGCGGGGGTCGTATCGCGGCCGTTGATGCCCGACGTGCGCATCCCGGCCTGCAGTCCCGCGTTGCTGCGCCGGCATCCGATTCAGCACGTGGCCGACCTGCGTCAACATACACTGCTCCACTCCGCGACGACACGCGCCGCCTGGTCTCACTGGTTGAAGGAGGCGGGCGCTCCCGATCTGCGAGCGGCGCGTCACGTCGAGTTCGATCACGTGAATCTTCAGTTGGGCGCAGCCATCGAGGGACTGGGCGTGGCGCTGGCGTCGCTGCCGCTGATCGCGCGCGATCTCGCCGAAGGGCGCCTCGTGTGTCCCATCGCGTCGCCCGCATGGCGTGCCGACGACTACATGCTGGTGACGAACGCCGACCGCGCCGACGATGCCGCCGTGTCCGCTTTCGAGCAGTGGATGAAGGACATGGCGATCCATGAGGCCGGACCGGCTCGTCAATTGCAGAACATCGCAAGGCCCTGACGCGGCAGGTCTTACGGCTTTCACGAGAACGTCGCCCCGAGGGCGCGACTATGCTTCGTACTGCAAATCGAATCCCCCATTGACCCGACCAATCCGCGCGAACCCGAGTTCGCCGAGATGCATCCCGGCGATGCGCAGGCGTTCGGCGCTCACACGATCCAACAGGCGTGAACGAGTGACGGCGGCCAGCGATGCGTCCTGATCGAAGGCGATGGAAACCTCGGGGCGCTGAATCTGGATGTGCGGGAAGTGCACCACGTCGCCCCAGACCAGCAGGCCCTCGTCGCCCGATTCGACCACATAGCCCGTGTGCCCTTCGGTATGTCCCGGCAATGGCATCGCGTGAATACCGGGCGCCACCTCGCCGTCGTCGAAGAGGCAAAGCCGGTCGCGATATACGTCGAACGCCGTGCGTGCGATCAGAAAATTCCCGCGTGCGCGCTCGTTGGCCCGGTTGAGATTCGCGTCGTCCTGCCAGAATGCGATTTCCTTGCGATGCACCACGAGCGACGCGTTCCCGAAGGCCGCGTGCCCTTCGCTGTCCACCAGTCCGCCGACATGGTCCGGATGGGCGTGGGTGAGCAGTACCGTATCGATGCTGTCCGGCTGGACGCCGGCGCGCCTGAGATTCGCCACCAGGCGCCCACCCCATTGCCGGATGCCGCCGGCGCCGGCATCGATGAGCAGCGTGCGGCCCGCGCCGCGCACGACGTAGCTATTGATGTGGATCGCGCCGGGTTCCGTCTGTCCCGCGGCGCGCTGCATTCTGGACGCGTCTTGCGCGTCGATGTTCGAAAGAAGATCGAGACTTGCGGTGAGATAGCCGTCGCTGATGGCAGTGATCGTGAAGTCCCCGACGTGTTGTGTGGGGAAAATGGCGCTATTCGACATATCGGATCCGTTCATCGTTGGCGACGCGCGAGCGCGTCGGCGTGTGTGAGCTGCTTCGTCATCGGTGCATAAAGACAGACGCCATTCGCGATCCGACCGGCGCGCTGCAGTGCTTGCGCCATTGTCCGCGGCAGTACGGCGAGCCAACGTAGCGCCGGAGATTTCTCGAGTGCCACGGCGCGCATGGCCAATGGTTCCAATCCCACGGCATGCAGGTGCTCGGGGCCGCGCGCGTCGAGCGCGAGGCATTCGTCGACTTGCACGGCCGGCGCCGGCCCGATGCCGCCGTACAGATTGCGGTGCCAATCGGTGATGTGCGGCTGCCACTTCGCGAAATTGCCGCCGCCTTTGCGTCGATACTCCTCGCCGTGCAGCACGTCGATTCCGTGCACGGTGTGAAGCGCGAGATAAGTCGGGCATCCGTCACTGATCGCCTTGAAGCGCTGCGATGTGTGAAATCCCGACACGCCAATGAGCGCCGGCAGTTTCTCGAGACTGTAGAAGTCGTTCCATTCGGCTTCGCAAGTGGGGTCGGCGAAGCTGCATTCGACGGTGTAGATCATTGACGGGTTGGCGCGGATAACGCGTGTTCATTGCGGTAACGTAATGCTAGGCTCCAGATTTCCGTCAATAAATCGAATAATGCTCAGGCTTCAGTGACATTTGCTCAAGCTGAAGGCGACCCACCCTGTACCCGCGAGACATTCATGAGCCGAAAGATTCCGAGCAATTCCGCGCTTCAGGCCTTCGAGGCGGCGGCCCGGCATGGCAGCTTCGCGCGCGCTGCCGAAGAGTTGTCGCGTACGGAGGGCGCGGTCAGCCGCCAGATCGGGCGGCTGGAGGCGTTCCTGGGCGTCACGTTGTTCGAGCGCATCGGCAACCGCGTGCGGCTCGCGCCCAATGGCGCTCGCTACGCCGGGCAGGTGCGCGAGATTCTCGACCGGCTCGAGCGCGACAGTCTTTACCTGATGGGGCAGCCCAGCGAGGGTGCCAGCCTCGACGTGGCGGCAAGCCCGACGTTCGCGATCCGCTGGCTGATTCCCCGGTTGAAGCACTTTCACGACAAGCATCCGAACATCACGGTGCACATCGCCGAACGCATCGAGCCGTTTCTTCTGGCGGGAAGCGGCTTCGACGCGGCGATCCATTTCGAGCACCCGGCATGGGCGGGCATGCATGTGCATGCGTTGATGGAAGAAGTGCTGGTGCCGGTGTGCAGTCCGGCGCTGCTCGCCGGCGCCGGCAAGCACGTCTCGCTCAACGCACTGCCTCGCCTGCACCGACGTCAGAATCCGGATGCCTGGCAACGCTACGCGCAGGAGTTCGGCATCGCCCTGTCCAACCCGGCGGTGGGCGCGCGGTTCGATCTTCACTCCATGCTGATCGAAGCCGCCATTGCCGGTCTTGGCGTGGCGCTGGTGCCACGTCTGTACATTGCCGCGGAAGTGGAGCAAGGCCGCCTGGTCACGCCGTGGCCGGACAGCCGCGCGGTCACCAAGCGCTTCTGTCTGGTGCTGCCCGACCCCATCGAGTTGAGCGCGTCACCGATGCAGGCGTTCGCCAGATGGTTGCTCGACGAGGCCAGTCATCTGACGCCCTGATCGCGACCCTCGGCGCGTGTCGCAGCGGACATCGAAGATGACGGCCTAATCGGCCCGAATCGCGTGGCGATGCCGTCGCTGGGCGAAATGAAGACGTCGATGGCCGGCATCGACATGGCCGGAGCGGCCGAGATGGATGCAGGGTACCACCGCGCGATTCGCAGCGATCCGTACGGACTCGCCGCGTTCGCGCCACGCGGGCTCAACTCGGTGAGGCTGCGGATTCCTGAGCGCGACGCAGACGCTCGCGGCTGTTTGTGAGGTGCGTGCGCATTGCCGCGCGCGCCGCTTCCGGGTCGCGTCGCGCAATGGCGTTGTAGATGTCTTCGTGCTCGCGGTTCACGCGATTCAGGTACGACACCTGGTCGTCGTCGGCCAGCGCGGCGGAATTCACCCGCGTGCGCGGAATGATCGTGTTGCCGAGTTGCTCCAGAATGTCGTGGAAGTAGCGGTTGCCGGTGGCGTTGGCAACTTGCAGGTGAAATGCCACGTCGGCGGTCACGGCATTGCCCGTGCGCTGGCGCACATGCATTTCGAAGTCGTCGAGCGCCTGGCGCATCAGCTTGAGTTGCGTGTCCGTGCGACGGTTGGCGGCCAGCCCGGCGGCCTCCGTCTCGAGCGAGATGCGCAGCTCCAGGATCGCCATCACGTCGAGCATGGTGAGAATGCTGTTGGTATCGACCTGAAGCGCGTTCTCGCGCGGCGCCTCGAGCACGAAGGTGCCGATGCCGTGACGCGTCTCGACCAGCTGCGCTGCCTGCAGTCGCGAGATGGCCTCGCGTACCACGGTGCGGCTCACGCCCAGACTTTCCATGATGGCCGACTCGGTCGGCAGCTTGTCGCCCGGGCGGAACGTGCCGCTGCGAATCTGCTCGGACAAGGCGCTCACGACCTCTTCGGTGAGGCTGCGGGACTTGCGGCGAG
This sequence comes from Pandoraea pnomenusa, assembly GCF_000767615.3. NCBI lineage: Bacteria > Pseudomonadati > Pseudomonadota > Betaproteobacteria > Burkholderiales > Burkholderiaceae > Pandoraea > Pandoraea pnomenusa. The sequence goes on from NZ_CP009553.3 coordinate 1,031,130, forward strand.
GGCGAGCGGGCAACGAGCTGGACATGGACATGGCGTCGGTTCGAATGTGGAGAGCGTAAAAAAACGCTCCCAGTTTACCTCATCGACCGTCGCATACATACGACAACCGATAAGAATCGACCGCCAACGCCACGGCCCAGTCCACATCAGGCGTCGGCGGTCGAAAATGCTGCCTCGTGCGACTTCTCGCGACCCTTCGGATCGATCCGGGCGGCACGCGCACGGCGCCGCCCGGATCGTATTGCGAACACCCTGGCGCGTCAGAAATCGACGCGTACCCCCAGCATGCCGACGAACTGCGAACTCGTGGCCGACGGCGTGCTGTTCTGCGAATCGCCAACCACCGGGCCGGCGTTGATGATGCTCGTGGCGTTTGCCGCGAGCGACTTGCCGTTCGCGTGTTGCCACGCCTCGAGCGCGTACAGCGACGTGCGCTTCGAGAGCGAATAGACCTGTGCGAGCGAGATCTGGTGATAGGTCGCCGAATCGGTGATGCCATTCGCCTTGGACGCGGCCGTGTAGCTGTACGCCGCCGCCAGGCGCCACTGCGGCGACGCCGTCCACGACGCATGCACGCCCGCCGTGTTGAAGATCGCCGTGTCGTGGAAGAGCGACGCCGCGCCCGGCTTGTACTGCACGTTGCTGTAGGTGGCGCCCAGCGTCACGCTGCCGATCGTATAGATGCCGGCCACCGCGATGTGCTGCAACGAGTCGGCGGTGACGTAGCCCTGATTGACGGCCGACGTGCCCGGCACGCCTGTCGACGCGCTGTTCCACGTGGTGCCGCCACCGATGTTGTTCAGGCGCAGGTACCCGGCCGCCAGCGACAGGGGGCCGCCGTCGTAACGCAGCGCGCCGGAGAATGTGTTGCCCTTGCTCATGGCGCCGGCCTGTCCGCCGAAGCCGTATTGCACGCTCGCGGTCACCCCCCAGAGCAGCGGCGAGGTGTACGTGACGGAGTTGTTGATGCGAATCGTCGTGTCCAGGCCGTCGATATCGCCCGGGTGGGCACCGGTCGCGCCCGTCACGTAAGACGTCGGGCCAATGGTGCCGACCATCAGGTAGTACGGCGAGTACTGACGGCCGATCGTCACCGTGCCGACCCGGTCGTTCTTCAGGCCGACGAACGCCTGGCGGTTGAACATCACGCCCGACGAACTCATTGTGCCGTTATTGACGTCGAACCCGTTTTCCAGCTGGAACAGCGCCTTGGTGCCCCCGCCGAGATCTTCCGTGCCACGCAAGCCCCAGCGGCTGCCCGCGAGGTTGCCGTTGCGCAGATACGTGTTGGAACTGCCGTTCTGGTTGCTGCTGTACGTCAATGCGTCGTCGACGATCCCGTAGAGCGTCACGTTCGACTGCGCGAATGCCGGCATGGCGCCGACAGCGAGACCGGCCCATACCAGCCCGGCAAACCGTTTCGAATGTCTCACGACTTCTCCTCTTCTGATGTGTTTTCGTTGACTTCCTGTGAATCGCTGATGCGTGCTACCGGTACTAAAAACGGGGTGCCTTGCCGCTCCAGTCGGGGCGGTACTTGCGCATCTGGACCGCGTCGTTGCGCGTGCGCAAGCCGCAGCGCAGGTACTGCTCGTGCAGCCTGGCCAACTGGTCCGGGTCGATTTCGAGGCCGAGCCCGGGCGCCCGCGTGAGGGCGACCGCGCCGTTGCGAATGGCGATCTTTCCGCCGCGCACGACCTCCTCGTCGGGGGCCTGCCATGGGTAGTGGGTGTCGCAGGCGTAGGACAGGCGCGGCACGCTCGCGGCCAGGTGGGTCATGGCCATCAGGCTGATGCCGAGATGCGAGTTGGAGTGCATCGACAGGCCGAGGTCGAACGTCTCGCACATCCGCGCCAGCGTCTGCGTGTCGCGCAGACCGCCCCAGTAGTGGTGGTCGGAGAGAATGATCTGCGCGCCGTTCAGGCGGACGTTCTCGCGGAACTGGCGCAGATCGGTCACGACCATGTTCGTGGCGAGCGGCATGCCGGTCTCGCGATGCAGCTGCGCCATGCCCTCGAGTGTCGGGGTCGGGTCTTCGTAATACTCGAGGTCGCCCGCGAGTTCACGCCCCATCGCAATCGCGGTGGCGAGCGACCAGTTGCCGTTCGGGTCGATGCGCAACGGCTTGTCGGGGAAGGCGCGCTTGAGCGCCTTGAGGCATTTCACTTCCTCGGCGGGTTCGAGTACGCCGGCCTTGAGCTTGATGCTGCCGAAACCGTAGGTGTCGATCATCGTGCGCGCCTGCGCGACGAGTTGTTCGGCGTTCAGCGTCTCGCCCCACGGATCGGACGCATAAGGCGCGTCGATGTGCTGCGCGTACTTGAAGAACAGATAGGCGCTGTATTGCACCTCGTCGCGCACGGCGCCACCGAGCAGTTCGACCAGCGGAACACCAAGGTGACGTGCCTGCAAATCGAGAAAGGGGACCTCGAAGGCGGAGTAAAGCTTCTCGGCGTCCTTGCGCGGATCGGTGCCAGGCGCGAGTTCGTACTCCACGCGCTCGCCGCGCACACCCTGGCGAACCACTGCCGCGACCCGCTCGCGCAGGCCGTTGGTGTTGAACGGGTCCATGCCGATCAGGCTCTCGCGAGCGTTCTCGAGCAGCGCCAGCATCGGCGCGTCGCCATAGGTTTCGCCCAATCCGACATGCCCGTTGTCGGTCTCGATTTCGATGATGGAGCGAAGCGCGTACGGCTCGTGAATGCCCGCCGCGTTGAGCAGCGGCGGATCGCGAAAAGCGATCGGGGTGATCGTGATGCGTTGGATTTTCACTGCGGCGTGTCCTCGGACCCCACCGGCCGCGGAGCCATGGTGAGGTGTCGTCTTAGGGTTGCGACGTAGCTTTTACGTCATCGTATGACTGGCCGTAATTTAGTGAGCGGCCGATCATTCCTCTATCAGTAATATCCCTGATCGAGGGCATGAAACTTCGTTGAGATCGCTGATAAACGCCTGAATTATCGGGGTTGTCTCGCCCTGTTAGGGAAATCTCTGAGGCGATTCGGCATGTCTTCCGATTGCAAATTCGCGACCTCAGTCATATGATGACTTACGAGAAATTCAACGCAAAGAGGAGACAGCATGGCCTTCAGTCGCAGGGGATTCTGGCAACGCACGCTTGGCGCACTGGCATGTGCCGCCGCATTGGGGAGCATGGCGGGTACCGCGACCGCCGCGCCGGTCGCGCTGAACATCGTGGATGTGGCGGGCAACCTCGCGCTCACGCAAAAGGGCTTCGAGGCGTTCCGCGACAAGTATCCGGATCTCGTTTCCAGGATGACGTTTACCAATGCGCCCGCGCCGCAGTTGCCGGGCAAGATCAAGGCCATGCAGGCGGCCGGTCGCGCCGATATCGACATCGTGCTCACGGGCACCGATGCGCTGGCCGCGGGGATACAGCAGAACCTCTGGCAGCGCCTGCTGCCCGACTACAGCGCGAAGCTGCCGGGCGTGCTCGACAAGTACCCGCCCAATGTGCGCGCGATGCAGGATCTCTCGAAGGGGTACGGACTGACGGTGACTTTCATGCCCGCCGGTCCGCTCGTGGAGTACAACCCGGCGAAGGTGACGCAGCCGCCGAAGACGCCCGCCGAACTGCTGGCCTGGTGCAAGGCGAACCCGGGCAAGCTGATATACGCGCGCCCGGCCAATTCGGGCCCGGGGCGCACGTTCCTGATGGGGCTGCCGTATCTGCTCGGTGACAAGGACCCGCACGATCCGATCAAGGGCTGGGACAAGACCTGGGCGTTCCTGAAGGAGCTCGATTCGTGCATTCCGTACTATCCGGGCGGCACCTCGGCGGTGATGAAGGAACTGGGCGAGGGCAGCCGCGACATGACGCTGACCGTCACGGGCTGGGACATCAATCCGCGCGCGCTGGGTATCGTGCCGGCGAGCTTCCGGGTGCAGGCATTCGACAAGCTCACGTGGGTCAACGACGCGCACTACATGGTGGTTCCGAAGGGCGTGTCGAAAGAGAAGATGGAGGTCATTCTCAAGCTCATCAACTTCATGCTCGAACCGGCCCAGCAGGCGCTGACGTATGACGATGGCTACTTCTATCCGGGTCCTGCGGTGAAGGACGTGCCGCTCTCGGCCGCCCCGGCGAAGAGCCAGGAAGTGATCGCGAAGTACGGCCGTCCGGAGTACGCGAAGCTCATTGCCGACTACCCGCACGCCGTGCCGCTCGACGCGACGGCGATGGTCGCGGCGTTCCAGAAGTGGGATGCCGAGATCGGTGCACTGAAATCGAAGTGATCGGAGCGATCGGAGTCGTCAATGAAGCACAACTTTCAACATCTGCGTCTCGATAGCGTCGCGCGCAGTTTCACCAACGCCGAGGGGCAGTCCGTGGCTGCCCTGAACGGCCTGGACCTGACCATCGAGCGCGGCGAGTTCATCGCCTTGCTCGGGCCGTCGGGCTGCGGCAAGTCGACCGCGCTCAACTGCATTGCCGGATTGACGCCGCTCACGGGCGGCGCGATCTGGCTCGACGACGAGCGTATCGACGTGCTGCCCAGCGAGAAGCGCGGCTTCGGCATGGTCTTTCAGAACTACGCGCTGTTTCCGCACATGAGCGTGCTCGATAACGTCGGCTTCGGCCTGCGCATGCGCGGCGTGCCGCGCGCCGAGATCGAAGCGCGCTCGCGCGAAGCCTTGCAGCTCGTGCAGCTCGTCGGCCATGAGCGCAAGTTGCCCGGCCAGCTCTCGGGCGGACAGCAGCAGCGCGTGGCGATCGCCCGCGCCATCGTGATCGAGCCGCCGGTGGTGTTGATGGACGAGCCGCTCTCGAACCTTGACGCCAAGCTGCGCATCGAGATGCGTGCCGAGATCCGCCGCATTCACGGCAAGCTGGACCGGGCCACGATCTACGTCACGCACGATCAGGACGAAGCGCTGTCGATGGCCGATCGTATCGTGGTGATGAAGGAAGGCGTGGTCCAGCAGATCGGCGCGCCGCGCGATGTGTACGCGCGCCCGCGCAATCTGCATGTGGCGCGCTTCATGGGCTATCGCAACGTGCTCGACGTGTCGATCACCTCGGCACAGGGCGATCACGCGCGCGTGTCGTGCGGCGACGCGTCGTTCGACGGCGTGCTCATGGAACCGCCGGGCACCGGAGGCAAGGTCAGCGTGGCGATCCGTCCGGACGACTTCGAGCGCGCTCCGGCGGCCAACGACAACGCCTTCGAGGCGGTGGTCGAGACGGTCGAGTACGGCGGTCGCGATTCGCTGTTGCGCGTGGCGTCGCCGTTCGGCCAGCTCTATGCACGCCTGCCCGGCGACTACGCGGTCGGTGAGCGCGTACCGCTGTGCGTGCCGGCCGAACGCACGCTCGTCTACGCAGGGGAACGCGCATGAGTACCGTGGCACCCTCTGCCGGCGTCTCGATGACGCCGGCCCCACGCTTCGACGGCCGTGGCTGGCTGGTCGCGCCCGCGCTCGTATGCCTGGTGGCGATGTTCGTGTACCCGTTCGCCTACGGCCTGTTCCTGTCGTTCCAGCCGATGGACGGCGGTGGCGTGTTTGCGAACTATCTGAAGTTCTTCAGCGAACCGACGCTGTGGCCGACGGTGCTCATCACGCTCAAGCTCGCGGTGCCCGCGACGCTGATCAACGTGGGGGCGTCGGTGCCGGCGGCCTTCGCGCTTCGCAAGAGCACGCGGGCGTCGAAGTTCGTGACGATGTTGCTGGTGGTGCCGGTCACGCTCGGCACCGTGCTCATCGCCGACGGCATGCTGACTTACTACGGGCCCAATGGCTGGTTCCCGCAGGCGTTGCACGCCCTGGGCTTGTATCACGACGAGGTTCGTCTCACGCACAACTACTGGGGCGTGCTGATCTCGCTGGTGATTTCGGGATTTCCGTTTGCATTCCTGCTGATCCTGTCGTACGTGACGGGCATCGACCCCACGCTTGCGCGCGCGGCCGGCACGCTCGGCGCCGGACCCTGGCAGCAGTTCCGCCTGATCTATCTGCCGTTGCTCGTGCCGGGGCTGACGATGGCGGCATGCCTGTCGTTCGTGCAGGCGTTTTCGGTGTTCCCGTCGGCCGTGCTGCTCGGGGTGCCCGCAGGCGCCACGCGCGTGGTGTCGATCGCAGCCTACGAGGCGGCGTTCGAAAGTTATGACTATTCGCTCGCGTCGTGCGTGGCAATCGTGATGGGCTTCGTGCAGTTGCTGATCGTGGCAGGCATGCTCGGCGCGCGCCGGGCGTTCTACAGCGGTCCGACCACGGGAGGCAAGGGATGAACGCGACGAAAAAGCCTTTGGCCGGTACGCTGGCCGCGCAGAATGGAGACTTCATGACGACCCCTTCTTCCGTGAGCCCGGCCGCCGCGGTGCCCGCGTCGCGGCATAAGATGCGCCGCGAAGGGCCGGGATCGCGTCTGTGGCGCATGCTGGTGTGGGGCGCGATGATCTTCTTCCTGGTCAACGTGGGGCTGATGATCGCGACCGTGACGATGAACTCGCTCGCCACCCGTTGGTTCGGCACGCCGCTGCCCGAGGGTTTCACGCTGCATTGGTACGCGCAGGCGTGGCGGGACTTCCAGTTGGCGGACGTGCTGTGGGTGACCGTCGAGGTCGTGGGTGCCGTGGTGCTGTTGTCGATCGCACTGGGCGTGCCTGCGGCGTACGCGCTCGCGCGTGCGCAGTTCCCCGGCAAGAAGCTCGCGATGCTGGTCTTCCTGTTGCCGCTGATGGTCCCGCCGGTCACGTACGGCATCCCGATGGCAACGGTGCTCTACAAGGTCGGACTGGGTGGCACGCTGACCGGTGTGATCCTGGCGAACCTCGTGCCATCGCTGCCGTTCGTGATTCTCGTGATGACGCCGTTCATCGAGCAGATCGACCCGAATCTCGAAGCGGCGGCGCGCATCTTCGGCGCCAACACTTTCAAGTATTTCCGTCACGTGTTGTTGCCGTTGCTGGTGCCCGGCATTCTCGCGGCCGGACTGCTGGTGCTGGTGCGCACGATCGGCATGTTCGAACTAACGTTCTTTACCGCGGGGCCGGACACGCAGACGCTCGTGGTCGCGCTGTACTACGCGGTGTTCTCGACCGGGGTGCGTGCGCCACAGTCCATTGACGCAATGGCGATGATCTACATGGCCATCACGCTGCTGTGGGTGCTGATAGCGTTGCAGTTCGTAAGCCCGACGCAGCTCGTCAGCCGGGTCAAGGAGGCGCCCAAGGGCGAGTGATCGCAGCAAGGCCGGGCTTGTCCGGGCAGTGGTGCCCGGACAACGGCATTGCGTTCGGTCGGTATGTTGCGTCGCAGCAGAAAAATATCGACCGACGCGGGGAATAACACGTGCGCGGCAGGCGTTCTGAGAGTGTCGTCATCGACATTCATCCAAGGAGCCAATGCCATGAACCAACGTCAATCGATGTCCGCCGTCCTGTCCGCGCTTGTGGCCGCCGCCGGCCTTCTCGGGGCCGTCGCGGCCCACGCCGAGGCCCCGCTCAAGGCAATGAGCGGCATGCTGGTCGACGGCAAGAACCACACTGTCTACACCTTCGACAAGGATGTGGCAGGCAGTGGCAAGAGCGCCTGCAACGGCCCGTGCGCCGAGGCCTGGCCGCCGGTGATGGCACCCGCCGGCGCGAAGGCCGAGGGCGACTACACCATCGTCACGCGCGACGACGGCACGAAGCAGTGGGCCTATAAGGGCAAGCCCGTTTACTTGTTCAGCAAGGACACCGCGCCCGGCGAGATGAAGGGGGACGGCTTCAAGGACGTGTGGCACGTCGTCAAGCCCTGAGGCGCCAGCGAGCGGGCGCATGGCGCCCGTGCGGCGTGGAGTGGGAACGTGAGGGCGGTGTGGGCGGCCATCGATGCCATGCGGCGCAGTGCAGCGCCGCGCCGGCTCGATATAATTTCGCGGCAGGCGTTGGCGATGCGCGCTGACGATGCTTCGCGCCGGCTTGCCGCCGCGCCTCCTCCGTCAGGACATGCGCCGATGACCGCCCAGGATTTGCCGAGCCTGCTACCGGATTTGCTGCCACGCCTCTGGGCGTTCGCGTTGCGCATTTCGGGCGACCGCCACGACGCGGAAGATCTCGTGCAACGCGCCTGCGTGCATGCCCTCGAGCGCACGCATCAATGGCAGCCGGGTACCTCGGCCCTGAGCTGGATGTATCGCATCGTGCACACCACGTGGATCAACGAGATCCGCGCACGCCGTGTGCGCTCGCGCGGCAGTCTCGCCTGGGAGGACGCCGACGTCGAGACCGTCCCCGATCTGCACGCCTCCACGCCCGAGGACCTCGCGAGCTATCGCCAGGTGTTCGGCGCTGTCGACAGGCTGCCTGAGGCGCAGCGGCTCGTGATGCTGCTCGTTGCCGTGGAAGGCATGTCTTACCACGAGGCGGCGCTGGTGCTCGACGTGCCCGTCGGCACCGTGATGAGCCGGCTCTCTCGCGCACGCCGCGCCATCGGCGAGCAATTCCGCCAATCCGGGGAACATGGCCGCCATGCCCCCGATGCCGGCGCTTCCGGCAGTTCCCGCAGTTCCGGCCCGACATTCGGTGCACGAGAGGAGGACGCGTGATGAACGAAGACGATATCCGCCTGCTCGCGTACGTCGACGAAGCGCTGTCCGCCGAAGCGCGAGCCGACGTGGAGGCGGCCATCGCGGCGTCTCCGGTGCTCGCTGACGTGGTGGCGTCGCTGCGCGCGTCGCGCCTGCCATATCGGGCGACGTTCGCGGCGCAAGTGATGCCGCCGGTGCCGGAACGGCTGAGCGCCGGGCTCGACGCGTTGTTGCGTGAGCATGCGCAGCGCCAGACGTCCGCGGCCCGGACGGAGGCGGCGAGCGAGCTGCCCGCGAGCGGAAAGCACGATGACACGCGGCGAACGCCCGCGGCCAACGAGCCTCGAGGGGGCCGGCGGGTACGCGCGTGGTGGTTGGGCGCTGCGTTTGCGGCCGGCGTGGCGGCCACCGTGGTCGCGTTGCCGATCGTCTCCGGCGTGCTGTCGCGACCTGGCGAAAATGCCGGTGCCGGTCCGATGACCACGGCCGCCGTTGACGCACCGCCGAAATCGCCGCAGGGCGTGACATGGGTGCGTGCGGCGGCCGACTATCAGCAGCTGTACGTGCGCGACACCGTTGCCGACTTGCCGGTGGAGGCGCGCGATGTCGAGCAGACGGTGCGAGACATCCGCCAGAGCGACAGCCTCGACATCCGCGTGCCCGACCTGACCGCGCAGGGGCTCTCGTTCAAGCGCGTGCAGCGCCTTCGCTGGCAGGATCGGGCGCTGGTGCAGATGGTCTATCTGCCGCACGTCGGCGATCCGATCGCCTTGTGCGTGGTGCGTGACGGGCGTGCGGATCAGGGCGTGGCCGAGCAGACGATCGACGGCATGGGCGTGGTGACGTGGCGCAAGGGCAAGCTCGGTTACGCGCTCATCGGCGCGCCGGGCAGTTCGGTCGATCTGAAGGCGGTGGCAAAGGCGCTCGCCGAAGGGGCCGTGGCGCCGTTGTACGGTCTGGCGCTGCCGCCCGATGGCACCGACGGGACCCGGTCGCAGGCGTCCTCGTAAACCGTATCTTTGATCGATGCCGATGCGCGAATTCAACGGGTGACGTCAAGGGGGAGCGTTCAGCCCGCGAGTGCGATACGCGTTGTCGGCGCACGGGACTCGCTGACGGCGTCGAACCGCGCCACTTGATGCAAAACGCCCTCGAATCGAGGGCGTTTTGCGCTGCGGCCGGTGCTGCGACGCCGGCCCCTGTCGGGGCCGCGCGGTCACGCCTGCGAGCGTACGCCGTCGCGAAGGCGCCACAAGCCGAGCGGATTGCCTTCCTTGAGGGCGTCGGGCAGTAAGGCGTCAGGTAGATCCTGATAGCACACTGGACGCAGGAAGCGGTCGATGGCCGACGCGCCGACTGAGGTGAACATCGCGTTCGACGTGGCGGGGAAGGGGCCGCCGTGCACCATGGCATGACAGACTTCCACGCCCGTGGGGAAGCCGTTGGCGAGAATGCGTCCGGCGCGACGCTCCAACCCCGGCAACAGGCGGCGCGCGATGGCGGTGTCGCCGGCATCGAGTTGCAGCGTGGCGGTAAGTTGGCCTTCCAGACGTTCCGTGATGGCGATCATTTCGTCGACGGTGTCGCAGGCGATGATCACCGAGGCCGGCCCGAAGACTTCGTCGTGCAGTGCCGGCGTCGCCAGAAATGCCGCCGCCGTGGTGCGGAACAGCGCCGCTTGTCCCTGGCACGCGCCGCCCGTCTGGCCCTTCGCGAGCAGCGTCACCTCGGATTCGCCGGACAGCCGCGCCACGCCGGTGTCGTACGCCCGGTGAATGCCCGGTGTGAGCATGGTGCCGGCGGCCTTCGCGCCGAGGGCTTCGGTCGCGACGGCGCAAAATCGCTCGAGCGACGCACCCGACATCGCCAGCACCAATCCGGGATTGGTGCAGAACTGACCGACGCCCATCGTGAGCGAGTCCACGAAGCCCCGGGCGATGGCGTCCGTGCGCGCGGCCAGGGCTTCCGGAAGCAAGTACACGGGGTTGATGCTGCTCATCTCGGCATAAACGGGAATCGGCACCGCACGCGCTTGCGCGATGCGTTGCAGTGCGAGCCCGCCCGTGCGCGATCCGGTGAATCCCACGGCCGCGATCGCCGGGTGCGCGACCAGCGCCTCGCCCACGGCCCTTTCGCCGACGAGCAGCGAGAACACGCCTTCCGGAAGATCGAGCTGCTGCACGGCCGAGCGTACGGCGCGCGCCACGAGTTCCGACGTGCCGAGGTGGGCCGAGTGCGCCTTGACCACGACGGGGCAGCCCGCCGCGAATGCCGACGCCGTATCGCCGCCGGCCACGGAAAACGCGAGCGGGAAGTTGCTTGCGCCGAACACCGCGACGGGGCCGAGGCCGATCTTCGCCAGCCGCAGGTCGCTGCGCGGCATCGGTTCGCGCGCCGGTTGGGCGGGATCGACGGTGGCATCGAGGAAGTGTCCGTCGCGCACCACGCGCGCAAACAGACGCAACTGGCCGACCGTGCGGCCACGCTCGCCTCGCAGGCGTGCAACAGGCAGACCGGTCTCGGCATGCGCGCGTTCGATGAGCGCGTCGCCCAGATCGAGAATCGCCTGCGCCACGGCCTCGAGAAATTGCGCGCGTCGCTCGAGCGGCAGGGTGCGGAACGGATCGAACGCTTCGCGGGCCAGTTCGCACGCGCGCTCGACGTCCTGCACGGTTCCCGCGCCGAACGCGGGGGCGAGTCGCTCGCCGCGCGCCGGGTCGAATGCTTCGAGCGTGCCCGCACTGCCGCGCACGTCGGCGCGACCGATCAACATCTCTCCAGTGATCTGCATGCCTGTGCTCCTTAGCCTTCGACTTGCTTGATGAGTGCGTCGAGGGCTTCGACTTCCTGCGGCAACAGGTCGGTCAGCGGCGCGCGCACCGGACCGGCGTCATGGCCGACGAGCTTCGCTCCTGCCTTGACGATACTCACCGCGTAGCCCGGGCAGCGATTACGGATTTCCAGGTAGGGCAGGAAGAACGTGTCGAGCAGGCGGCCCATGGTGGCCTGATCGTTCTCGCACACGGCGCGGTAGAACGCCATGGCCGTTTTCGGAATGAAGTTGAACACGGCCGAGGAATACACCGGAACGCCCAGCGCGCGGTAGGCCGCGGCATAGACTTCCGCCGTGGGCAGGCCGCCGAGATACGAGAAGCGCTCGCCCATGCGGCGACGGATCTGCACCATGCGCTCAATGTCGCCCACACCGTCCTTGAAGCCGATCAGGTTGGGGCAGGCGTCGGCCAGGCGCTCCAGCTCGTCGGCGCCCAGTTTCGAATTGGCGCGGTTGTAGACGATCACGCCGATGTTCACCGACCGGCAGACCTGTTCGACGTGAGCGGCAATGCCGTCGAGGCTCGCCTCGGTGAGGTAGTGCGGCATGAGCAGCACCCCCTTGGCGCCGAGGCGCTCGGCTTCCTGCGCATAGGCGATCGCCATGCGCGTCGGTCCACCCGCACCGGCCAGGATCGGCACCTTGCCCGCGCAGGTATCGACCGCCGTCTTGATCACGGCGCTGTAGTCCTGCGGGGTGAGCGAGAAGAATTCGCCCGTGCCGCCCGCCGCGAAGAGCGCCGTTGCGCCGAACGGCGAGAGCCACTCCAGGCGCGCGGCGTAGCCACGGGCATCGAAGTCGCCGTGGGCGTCGAAGTCGGTCACGGGGAAAGACAACAAGCCGTCGGAGACGATCTGCTTGAGTTCTTGAGGTGCGGTCATTTCAAGAGTTCCTGTCGGCAACAAGGCCGGATTCGATGAAGAAAGATGGCGCTCAACCAGCGCTCGGCGCTTAGTTATATGTCATCGTATAACATGTGATGACGCCGGACAAGAGGGGGCGGTGTCGAACGGCAGTGGGATAAACCCGGAAACAACAGTGATGGAGGTTTTATAGGCGTTTGCCCTGATCCTGTCGGAACCGTTGCAGCATATGGGACCGGCCCAACCTTGGATGTATGATGACGCATAAGTGATGCTCGGTTGAGCCAACATCAACGACAACCGACCCCCGGTCGAAACCGGGCAACACGACCGCGCACACGGATCGGCGACGGCGCAGTGCACGACGCATCGGCCGCATCAGACGCATCGGACGGGAAAGGCGGGAAGGACGGGAAGGACGGGAAGGACGGGAAGGACGGGTAGGCTGGGGAGGGCGAAACGCCATCAGGGATGCCATCGGGTGGCGTGACTCTCCCGCTGGCGCACCGCCGCGCGGCCCGCCTTGGGGCCTGGCCGAGGTGCGCGTCCCAACCTGGCGTGCCGTGGGCGCTTAGATCCCGGCCTGGGTTTGTGCCAGCCCGAACTCGAGCATGGCAGGCACGAAGCAGTGATTGAGCGTGTCGCGGCGCGACAGCTTCGTGAGTACATAGCGACGAAACGGCGTGAGCGTAGCCCAGTCGCCGACGTCGGGTGGCAGCAAGTCGGCCATCTCGCATTGCCTGAGCAGCCCCGGGGGCAAGGCGTTCGTATCCTGCCATGCGGTGGACGCGGCATCCTCGCAGCGTTCGACCGCCTGTCCGAGATGGTCGCGGGCGATTTCCGCCAGCCGCGCCGCGAAGTCATCGTCGCCGGGCACGCACGACGCCAGCGTATTGCGCGCTTCCTGCGGCAGGCGCTGCCAGTCGGCCAGCGAAAGATGCAGGCCGTTGCGATCCAGATTGAAGCGGATCGCCATCGTGATGTACTTCAAGTTCTCGCACGCTTCGATCTCGAAAACGAAGATCGGCAAACGCTGATAAAGATGCATGGCTGGCACTCCCCGTGTGGCGACGTATGGCGTGCGAACGATTGTACTCGCGCGGCGTGGCGCGTCGACCGCGCTGCGTGTGAATGGCGCCGCGGCGTCTTCCGAAAATCGACTCGCATGCATGGGAAAAATCTCAAATTTTATTTTGACGGGGAACCTGGGCGTGGCTCGATATGCGTGAAGCGGAATGGCGGAAAGCCTTGATGGGCGGTGAATGTGGCGCGCGCGCGGGGCGAGTGACGGCATGACATGTGAAAGATCCTAGAGTCTGGGTTCTTTCCGAAAGCTGCCAGCGCTTCCTAAGGTGGGCATTCTGTGTTTTTCCGCGTTTCGACAGGAGCCGCCATGTCGTCCAAATCGTCGCCGATGCCATTTCCCTTTTTGCCCGTTGTGCTCCCCCCTTCCTCGCCCGCGAAGGCGGCGCGGCGGGAACGAATGCCTGACGGTCCCGCGCGGGCTTCCGGCGCTGGAGGGAGGGCAGCGGCGCGTCATGGCGCCGAACGCATGGCGCCGCCCCCGCGATGGACGAGGACGGCATTCGGGCGTTCCGGGTGGAGGTGGTGCGTCGTACGGCATCCGAAGGATTGACCCTGCTCGGGGCGATCGTCCGATGAGCGCCGTTCCCGAGAGTGGTGGAACGCCGGCCCGGCGCGACGTGCCCGAGGCGGGCCACGACGCGGTCTGGATGATCGCTTCGCCCCATGCGCGTTGGGCCAGCGCCTCGGGCGACGTTCAGGCGCTGAGCGTCGCGTCGGACGAGGTGTGCTGTACGCTGCACGGCGCGCCCGCCGATACCATGACATGGCTCGAACGCCTTCGGCATGGCGTACTCCTCACGCACGCGCCGGCGCCGGGCACCTGGCTGGCGACGCTCGTCGACGAAGGGCTGGTGCAGGCGCTGCCCGCGACGCGCGACGGCACCGTGACGGCCTTCGGCGAGATCTGCGACGCCTGGGTGCGCGGCATTTTCGCCGCGCCGTTCTGGACTCGCTTTCTCGCGGGCGAGTCGAGTGAGATCCAGGTGCTGGCATTTCTTGCGCAGCTCTATCATCGCGCCGCGGGGCGGACGTCCACAATCGCATTGCGGTCGAGCGCTGCACCGACATGGCGTTGCGACCGCTGTTGCTGCGGCAGTATCGCGAGCAGCGCGGGCAGGCCACGATGCTCGCGGCGGGCCTGCTGCGATGCGGTCCCGCCGCGCGAACGTTTCTCGACAGCGGGGCGTTCGACACCACGCACGCCCTGATCGATTTCATCATCGGGGCGGCGGGCGACATGGCGTCGTACGTCGGGTGCTGTGCGCTCTGCCAGGCACCGGCGACCGTGCGCGCGGTCAGCGAAATCGAGGCACAGTTCGATGCCCTCGCACAACGGTACCCCTCGGCTGCCGACGGATTCGCGGCGGTCTGCGCGCACGCGAAGCACGACGCGAGCGTCAGCGCCAGCGTGCCGTTGCTTGCGCAATGGGTGACCGAGGCGGGCGAGCCCGATGCGGCGTCGCGTCTTCGCATGTTGCGCGGGGCACGCGGCGTGGCCGCGGCTTATCGGGGGATGTTCGACGCGCTGCATCGTCTCGACGAAGATATCTGAGTCCGGGGCGCCGTTCATGCCCCCGAATGGGGCATGCGGCTCGTATAATGGCGTCCCAACGGCGGGGGCGGTTGCGGCTCCGCGCCGCCCGCCCCCTGACCATGACGACCCAACTCGCCTACCTCGCCGCGCTCGGCGCCGCCCTCTGCTGGGCCTGCAGCGGCATGATCGCCATCACGCCTGTTCGCCGGGCCGGCTCGTTCCCCTTCAATTACGCCCGCATGCTGCTGGTCTTCGCGATGCTGCTCCTTGCGCTCGCGGTGCTGCGCGGCTGGCCGTCGCTCACGCTGGAACAATGGCTGCGGCTCGCGGCGTCGGGCCTGATCGGCATTCTCGTGGGCGACACGATTCTGTACACCTCGCTCGGCCGGCTCGGGCCGCGCCGCAATTCGATCATCTTCGCGACGAACGCACCGATGACCGCCGTGCTCGGTTATGCGTGGCTCGGCGAGTCGCTCGGATGGCGCGCGGTGGCCGGGGTGGCGCTGGTGACGGCGGGCGTGGCGCTGGCGATCGCGTTCGGCGGACGCCGGGACGATGCGCACCACTGGGAGTCGGTACGCGGCGATGTTCGGGTAGGGGTGGCGATCGGACTGACGGCGGCGTTGTGCCACGCCATCGGCACGTTGATCGCCAAGCCGGTGATGGCGGCGGGCGTGGACCCGGTTGGGGCGTCGGCCATTCGAGTGGGGGTGTCGGCGCTGGGTCTCACGATCGTCGCGGCACGGCGTGGGCGCGCCGTCTTCGCCAATTTCACGCCCGGTACGCTGGCGCTTACGGCGGCGTCGGGCTTCGTCGGCGTGGCCGTCGGCATGACGCTGCTGCTCTATGGCATGGGGCATGGCAACACGGGCGTCATTGCAACGCTCTCGGCGACCACGCCGGTCATGGTGCTGCCCCTGCTGTGGATTCGCACGCGTCAGCGTCCGGCGGCAGGCGCGTGGTGGGGGGCGCTGATCGCAAGCGCCGGCGTGGCGCTGATCTTCAATCGATGAGGGGCACGCGGTAACTCGACGCGTAGCCACCTCGATCGGGCGGCCACGATTCGGCACCCCGGCGCGGTATTGACATCCGGCGCGCGCATCGCGATGCGCGCGAGGGGCGCCGAGTGCGCTAGCGCGTCATCGGGGACTGCAAGGCGTCGCGGGTCTGATGCGGCGCTTCTTCAGTGAGTTGCGGCGGCGACACGGGCGGCGCAATGCTCGGGCGAGCGACGCTCGGCGTGAGCAGGCGGCGCAGCCATGCGGCCAGGCGCTCGAAGATTCCCGGATCGTCGTTGAACAGTTCCGGACGCAACACCCGCAGGTACTCCAGAATCTGTTCGGCCTCCTGAGTGCCGACCGACCCGTAAATCACCGCCAGGTCCAATAGCGCACGCAATTCGCCGAGCTTCTCGCGGGCTTGCAGCGGGCGCACCGACTCGACGGCGCGCTTGGCCTCGAAAACGCGTTCGCGAAGCACCGAAGCGGTGCGCCACGCGGGCGTTTGCAGGGTGGCTTCGAGCGCGCGCAGGTCCTGCGCCGAACTGACGATCTGACCGGCGAGCGATTCCACGATGCGCTCCTCGCCTTTCGCCTCGCGCACGATGCCTTCGGCCCAGCGGCTTGCCTGGCGCGACATGTCCTCGCGCGTCCACTCGGGGCGAGAGACGAAATAGAACCCGTGCTGGCGCGCCTGATTCAGGATGATCGAGACGACGTCGGGGAATTGCTTGTCGAAGGTGCGTTTTGCCCAGGCGTAGTGGCCGCCGGCGAGCAGTTGCGCCACGGCGGCTTCGGTGAGCGGCACGGTGCTGTCGAGCAAGCGGGCGCGCAGGAAGTCGTCGAACGGCGGCGGGGTGAAGTGGCGATCGACGGCGGCGCTGATGCGCACGAAGGCGTCGAAATCCTTCCTCAGGTCGGCGAGGGCGGTATCGGAGAGGGTCAGGGCGATGCGGCTCATCGTGACGGACTCCCGGTCACGGCCGCAGCGCGCGGGCGCGCGGGCGCGTGTACGCCGGCCGGTGCGGCGTCTGTCCGAGTGCGGCAAGCCACGGGCGCTGTCGCCGAAGCTCGTGCCACGTGCATCCCCATTGCGCGTGAAGTCATTTGCAGCGATACGTAAGCGTTGCGCTGCGGTCGTGGCCGAGCGCTGTGAAGATGGCCGGATGGGCACACGAACCGGCGTCCCGGTGTGCGGGGTCCCATGGCAAATATGGCGGCGATGCTAGCGTACGCATCGCCACGCATGCCGACCGGGCGCCACGAAAATTCAAAATCTCCGGTGCGCGCGGCAGGCGTCTGGATGGGTCAACGGCAGATCGGCGGGAAAACTTTAGCGACGGCCGGTCATTTTTCTTCGCTGACCGGGCGCAGCAGGTAGACGGCGAATCGCGCCCGGGCGTCGAGCCAGACGCGCTCGACGTCCCAGCCTGCGGAGGCGGCCAATGCCCGGAACTCCGTTTGTCCGTACTTGTAGGAGTTCTCCGTGTGGATGGACTCGCCGGCGGCGAAATCGAAGCGACGGCCGAGCACCGTCGCCTGGAACGGGCGCTGCGCCACCAGATGCATTTCGATGCGGCTGGCGCTGGCATTGAAGCGGGCTTCGTGGCGGAAGGCGTCGAGCGGCAGGTCACCGTCCAGCTCACGGTTGATGCGCGTGAGCACATTCAGGTCGAATCGTGCCGTCACGCCACGCGCGTCATCGTAGGCCGGCAGCAGCACCGCGGGGTCCTTGCAGGCGTCGACCCCCACGACCATGCGGCGGCGCGGGCCGAGCATCTTGCCCACGTGGGCGAGGAATGCCGCAGCCTGCCCGGGCGCGAAATTGCCGATCGTCGAGCCGGGAAAGAAGCCGAGTCGCGGACCCTGCGTGTTCTGCAACTGCGGCGGCAGGCGGAATGGCCGGGTGAAGTCGGCGCGCACCGGCAGCATGGGAATGCCGGGGCAGCGGCGCGCGAGCGTGGCGACGGCGTCGTCGAGGAAGTCGTCGGCGATGTCCACGGGCACGTAGGCGCGCGGCGTGACGAGGGCATCGAGCAGCAGCGGCGTCTTGCGGCTCGAACCGCTGCCGAATTCGACGACCACGGCGTCGGGGCCGATCACGTCGGCGATGGCTGCCGCGCATTCGCCGAGCAGCGCGGTTTCGGTGCGCGTCTGGTAATACTCGTCGAGGCCGGTGATTTCCTCGAAGAGTTCGCTGCCACGCCGGTCGTACAGCCAGACACTGGGCAGGGTCTTGGGCGTGTGGCCGAGACCGGCGAGCACGTCGGTGGCAAAGGCGTTGTCCGGTAACGACGGGCAAACGAACGCCGTGGCTTGGGTAGCTTGCGACATCAGCGGTCCTCCGCGAGCCTCAGGCCGCTGAATTGCCAGCGCTGATGCGGGTAGAAGAAGTTGCGGTACGTGGCGCGTGTGTGGCCGGGCGGCGTGGCAACCGAGCCGCCGCGCAACACGAACTGTCCGCACATGAATTTGCCGTTGTATTCGCCGACGGCCCCCGCCGCCGTGCGGAAACCCGGATAGGCGACATATGGACTGGCGGTCCATTGCCATACCGGGCCAAAGCATTGCGTCATGGCGGTCGACGTGGATGATGCCGCGTTCGCCGCGACCTCCCACTCCTGTTCTGTCGGCAGACGCTTGTCCGCCCAGCGGGCGAAGGC
Organism: Pandoraea pnomenusa; assembly: GCF_000767615.3. Taxonomy (NCBI): domain Bacteria; kingdom Pseudomonadati; phylum Pseudomonadota; class Betaproteobacteria; order Burkholderiales; family Burkholderiaceae; genus Pandoraea; species Pandoraea pnomenusa. The sequence continues at coordinate 1,049,643 of NZ_CP009553.3, forward strand.
GTCGGCTTCGAAGTAGCTCACGTGCTGGACTGGCGCGTCATCGTCGACGGGATGCATGCCCGCGAGCGTCATCGATTGCCACTGGCCGTCGCGCAACTCCCAGTAAAGCGGATGGCCCCAGCCTTCGCGCTGCACGGTTGCCCATCCGTCGGACAACCACAGGCCGGCCATGCGGTAGCCGCTGTCTTCGATGAACGCCCGCCACTCGCCATTGGTCACCACGCGCGAGGCGATGGCGAAGGGGCGCAGCAGCACGTCGTGCGCGGGGGTTTCGCAGTCGAAGGCGAAGTGCTCGTGCGTCGCGCCTTCATGGCCGACGCGGTATCGTCCACCGTCGTGCTCGATCCATTGCAGCGGACCCGCGGGCTCGATGCGGCGCGGCGAAGCGAGGTGTGCGGGGCGCAGCGGATTCTGCGCGAACAGATGCAGCAAGTCGGTGTGCATCAGTTCCTGGTGCTGCTGCTCGTGATGCAGGCCGAGTGTCACGAGGGCGGCGACATCCGGATGCAGGTCGGCGTGCAACAGCAACTCGTGCATGGCGGCGTCGACATGACGGCGATAGGCGAGCACGTCGTCGAGTGTGGGGCGCGTGAGCAGTCCGCGCTGCGGACGCGGATGCCGCGGGCCGGCCGCCTCGTAATACGAGTTGAAGAGATAGGCGAAGCGCGGATCGTAGGGGCGGTAGCGCTGGCCGCCGAGGTGCGCGGGCTCGCCGAGCAGGAAGGTTTCGAAGAACCAGGTCGTGTGGGCGAGATGCCACTTGACGGGGCTCGCATCGGGCATCGACTGCACGGTGGCATCGGCATCCGACAGGCCTTGCGCGAAAGCGACCGACGCGGCTCGCACGGCATCGAATCGTTCCGGCAGCGACGCGGTGGACGTCAATACGCGGATCGACGGGCCGTCTCGCGCGGTGCGGGATCGGGGGGCTTCGGGGGAGGCGCCGGAGGGCGCCTCGGCTTGCGACGTACGACAGGGCAGGGTCATGGGACACACCGTACTGTGAAACGTGCTGCCTATTGTAGACCGGTTGTTCCGGCGCCGTGTGACGGTTCGTAACTGGGGTTGACGGCGCGGGGCCGTCGGTTGCGAGGGGCCGTTAGGTCAACCAGCCGGTCAGGCCGAGCAGGCTGCCGCCGGCAATGAGCCACAACGGGTTCCAGCGAGTGCGAAGCGTGATGGCGATGGCCACGAGCGTGACCAGTGCGCGTGCCGCGTTGATGTCGATTTCTCGCGCGAGCAAGGCGCTGCTGGCGGCGAGCAGACCGACGGTGATGGGCGCGAGGCCCGCACGAACGGCGCGCACCCACGGCGACGTTTCGTGGCGATCGACCCAGCCGCCGACGAGATAGGCCAGTAGCGAGCTGGGGGCACATTTGGCGAGAGTGGCGGTGAATGCGCCGGGGAGGCCGGCCGCTTGCAGGCCGATCAGCGTGACAGCCATGCCATTGGGGCCGGGGGCGGCCTGGGCGAGCGAAAAGAACGTGACGAACTGCGCGTCGGTGATCCAGTGGCGGGTGTCGACGGCGTAGCGATGGATATCGGCGAGCGTGACGTTGGTGCCGCCAACGGCGAGCAGCGACCAGAGCGAGCCATGCAGGAACAGGTCGAGAAGGGTATTCACGAAGCGGCGTCGCGTTTTCTGCGAAGGTGATGGGCCGTGACGATCGCGCAGGGGCCGAGCACGCCGAGCACGAGCAACAGTGGCAGGCCGAACACGAAACTGCCGACGAACGTGGCGGCGGCGAACGTCGCGGTGGTCCAGTGTCGTTCCAGCCCGGCGAGCAGGCGCAGCGCGGTGGCGATCACGAGTCCGGTGGCGGCCGGCATCAGGCCGGAGAGCAGATGCTGGACAGTGGGCGTTTGTCCCCAACGCGCGTAAGCGAAGCCGATCAGGATGATGACGAGGGTCGGGCAGGTGTAGAGGCCGGCGACGGCGGCTGCCGCGCCGCGGGGACCACGGAAGCGGCGTCCGAGTACGGTGGCGATGTTGGCGACGTTCGGGCCCGGGAGCAATTGGGCGAGCGGCAGCAGTTCCGCGAATTCACGGTCGGTGAGCCAGCGGCGCTGATCGACGATCATCCGGCGGGCCCAGGGCAGCACCCCCCCGAAACCCGTGGCGCCGACGGTGCCGAAGGCGAGGGCCAGTTCCCAGCAGGTGGGCGGGGTTGGCGTACGGGCGACGTCGTAAGTGGCGCTCGGGGAGTTGGAAGCGCGGGGCGCGGTGGTGGCAGTGGGATCGGTGCTCACGATTGTCCGTTACCGGCGGGGCCATGGAGCTCGTGTTCGAGCCGGACGACTTCCTGGGCGACGAGTGCGATGGCGTTGCGGATTTCCATGAGCGCGGTGTAGAGGGCTTGCGCGTTCTGAGGGGATTGCAGTGCAACGTCGCGGGCGGCGGCTTCGATGGCGTCGAGCGAGAGGGCGATGCGGTCGAGATTTTCCAGCATGGGTCGATCTCCGATGGCGCGCGCAGAGCGTGCATGCCCTCATGATACCCAACTGACGTATCGCGGTGGGGGATGTTAGAATGCGTGCCCTTGCCGGGGTGATGAAATTGGTAAACATAGCGGACTTAAAATCCGCCGCCTTCGGGCTTGCCGGTTCAAGTCCGGTCCCCGGTACCACCAAGGCTTCGCGCCACATCAAGACAGACACAGTAATCCCTGTTGTTTCAGGGGCTTGTGTTGGATGTTCTGTTTCAGTAGTTGTGCAATAGCGTAGTCAAAAGTAGCCCAAGAAAGCTATTTTCGCTTCTCAGTGCACCAGATTTGCACCGAAATTTGCACCAAAAAGTTCACGAATTCTCAACTGTCTGACGCCAGATGGAAGTCCTAAGGCTCCTCGTCCCGAACGGGGCGGCGAGGCTCCTTTTGAAGGTGTTCGATGGCGAGCCGTTCGACTTTCAAAGTCCTTTGCCTTGTGCGCAGGCGCTCGCTCAGTTGCAAATGCTCACCGAATGGCGTCCTGACAAAAATTCCTTGATAGGCTCTGTGAGTAACGACACTGTCGAGTTGCACATCTCACATGTCTTCATGCGAGGAAATGGCACGCGGTCCCGAGGGCGCTTACTGACGAGTGGCGAGGGGTCGATACTTGTTGGATCGTTTATGTCTTCAGGTTATGGCCGCTTCATTACCGCAGTAGTCTTGGTATTGGTGGGCGTTATGCGCTTCGGTGGGCTGTTCGGTGGCCTCTGTCAAGCGGTTACACAAGCATCCAGTCTGCTCAATGCACTGACCGTCACCGGATTCCTGCTGGTATGGGGGCAGGCGTATGTCTAGTGGGGTGGCTCGTGGTATGGAATGGCGCACCGGCACGCAAGGATGTTCTGGTGATCTCGACAGGCATCCGGAATGCGTTGCGCGAGGGCGGGACGTAGTTCAAGTGTGCCGCTAGCACGCACGACTGGCTGAAGTCGGCCAGGAACGGCCGTTCGACACAGACTCATCGATCGGTAACAATCTTGACAAGTTAAGCCTATACCGCACACGAACATGAACCTACTTGCCCATCGCAAACGGTATCGACCCGCAACCGGGTCGGGGGGCGCGACCTGCACAGAGAGAACCTCTGCGGACTTTTTGATAGACGGACAGTCTTTGCTGGAAATGCTGGTTAAAAGAGCCGGGGGACACGCCGACTTCATGGGCTGTTTCGTGAGTGGTTACGCGAAGGAACGCGAGCACATGTCTTCGATGCTGCTCGACGTTTTACCGGGGAGCGGAAAGCGCGTACTACTTTATATCTGTCCAGAGTGCGGCGACGTCGCTTGCGGCGCATATTCGGTCCTTGTGCGACGCGAACGCGAATCCTATGTATGGGAGAGCTTCGCCTACCAGACAAGTGAATCTGACTTGAAGACATTAGAGGCGTTTGGACCGTTTGTTTTCGACGCCAGAATGTATAGAGGTTCTGTGCTCGCTGCGTCGGCGATTGATGGAACAGAGTAGGTCTGCGGCAACAGTCGGTCAATTTCGGTCAGTCGACGTGACCCGACCAGATCGTCGACAATTCGACATTATCAAGAGCGGCGTTGGACGGATGGAGGCAAATATGGGACCCAAAAGGCAAGAGCTGATCGAGGTGTTGGCCAAACTCGCCGATCTACTTGAAATCAACGGGGGACAGCACTGGCGCGCTTGGTTGCTTCGTGCCAAAGCTCGTTTAGAAAATTCGGATTACTCCGGTATTGAATATTTGCTTCAGGCGTACGGAGGTATGGGCTCGTTCAATGACTTTGTTGCGCCACAGCGCGCTATAGAGGGGCAGCCCACCGGGGAAATCCGGGTACTTCGAACTGAACGATGAGATAGATGCTTTAAGAACTAAGGCGTGGGAGATTGCAACAGACATAAAGCGCAGCCACGAAGTCCAGCGCATCTGATCATTGAATTCATCTCGACTAACCGCATCAGGCAGATCTCGGCCAGTTGCAGTCACTAGCCCGTCCCGCAAAACTTCCGCTTAAACGAAGCGGCGGGTTCGCATTCCAATCCTGCCAATTGCCCAGGTCTGCATCGTGGAACCAGACGGGCCGCATACGGCGACCGCTATTTATTCCCTGCGCGAGACGATTTCGACCGCAACGCCGAAGTTTCAACCTCTCCAGCAAGCATCGCAATGGTGACCGTCCCGAACTTTTTCAGCAGGACAGCCTCGGCTTCGAGAAGCGTCGCCGAAAGATGGGCATTCACAGCTTGTTCGACAAGACATTCCGGATGATCCTCCGAAACAAGATGCGAGAAAAGCGAAGGTTCGCCGACCGCACGGTAGACGTCCAGTAGCGTGATGTTTTCGAGGGATTCGGCCAGCACCCAACCGCCTCCGTGCCCTTTCTCCGAAGTGACGTATCCAATATCGCGCAGGCCGCTGAACAAGCGCCTCACGACGACGGCGTTCGTGCACAGCATTTCACCGAGCGCTTCGGAGGTGAGCGGACCATCCGCATGCTTCATGTGAATCAACGCGTGCAAGACGCGAGACATGCGGCTATCGGTCTTCATCGTGGGCACTCATCTCAAGAAACTTTTCAAGTTGCGTAAAAGTTTAACATGGCGCTATCATGCAACTCTCAATGTTGCGTGATGATCTGGAGAGGGAACGTATGGACGAGCACTACGATGTCATCGTGATCGGCGGCAGCTTCGCCGGTCTTTCCGCCGCAATGCAGCTGGCGCGCGCGCGACGGCGTGTGCTTGTGCTCGATAGCAGAACGCCACGCAATCGATTCGCATCGCACGCTCATGGTTTTCTCGGGCAGGATGGCAAGGCGCCCGGCGAGATCATCCATGAGGCGACGGCGCAACTCTCGGCGTATCCGACGGCGCACTTCGCGACAGGCGAAGCACGCACGGCGGAGCGTGTTGACGATGGCTTCATCGTCACGCAAAGCAGTGGGAGCATCGCAAGCGCGGATCGATTGATCCTTGCGACGGGCGTTCGAGACGAACTGCCCTCTCTCCCCGGCCTGGATGAACGATGGGGTATCAGCGTGCTGCATTGTCCGTATTGTCACGGTTACGAAGTCGCGGACAAACGGCTCGGCGTCCTGGCGACGCATTCATTATCGATTCATCAGGCGATGCTCGTTCCCGACTGGGGGCCGACAACCTGGTTTTCGCAAGGCATCGTCGAGCCGTCGCCCGAAGAGACTGCGTTGCTCGAAGCCCGCAATGTGCGAATCGAACGGACGCCGGTCGTGGAAGTGCTTGGCGACGTACCCGGCATGACAGGATTGCGTCTCGCCGACGGCCGCGCCATCGACATCGATGCACTGTTTGTGGGGCCGCGCACCCAGATGGCAAGTCCGCTCGCAAAGCAGCTCGGATGCGAGTTCGACGAAGGTCCGATAGGTCCCGTTATCCGCGTGGACGACTGGAAGCAGACCACCGTTCCGGGAGTGTTTGCCGCTGGCGATGCGGCGAGCGCATGGTCCAACGCGACGTTCGCCTCGGCCGCCGGCGTTGCAGCGGGCGTCGCGGCACATCGCTCGCTCATTTTTGGCTTGTAATCGATCGTGGAAGTGGCCGCGCCCTGGCAGCGGGCGCTAACGCGTCGAGTGCATCAACCGCCTATCCGCGGGGCTCGCAGTCGTCCGAGGTGGCCACGGGGCGGTCCGGTCGATCATTCGTGCGCCTTGGCTCTTCCCACGAGCAGGTAAAGGCCATTGAGGCCGGAAGCCGAACGGCTACTTCACAGGCGAGAATCGCCATTCAACCGGCCGTGTGTCAAGTGACTCGGCTGGGTCGGAAATGGGCTCTCGTGACCGGCCGCAATCGGCCAAACTCGGACATTGGTGGTGGTCATGGGACCGGCCGCACGCCGATCAGAACCAGTCGCTCAACCTGTTCACTCGATTCGAGATTGAGGGTGTTCGGCGTCAGGTTGATTCCGCTCGTTGTACTCGCTATTAGGTCGAGATCTTCTCGGAATCAGCCACCGGCGCACAATGCGACTCGACGGTTCAGCGTACATTCGCGCGATGGATACGCTCAGGCAGGCAGAAAGCAACAGATAACCGACCAGAACCGCCAGTTTCTCGTCGCCCGTCACGCCGGAAGGCGGGAAAATCGTCCGCAACAGGCCCAGCACGATAAGGTGAAACAGATAGAGTTCATAGCTAAGCCTTCCGAACCCTTCTAGCACAGTGGACGCACGCGTGCTTCGTACTATTGATCCGTCCGGGCGATCATTTGCGGCCAGCAGCAAAACCGCAGTGCCGAAGGCAATTGCCGTGACACCGAACACGTTGCTTTCGTGGATCGGCCAGGCCAGATAAACGAACGTCATGGCCACCGCCGTCGGCCACGCCAACATGCTCCACGCGCGGCCACGCCACACGGCGCGCCTCGCGAGCAGCGCCGCGCAACAGCCGGTGGCGATTGCGTCGAAGCAGGCGAAATACGCGTAGAGATAACCACCCTCGTCACCTTGATGCAGGAAACGGTAAGCCGGACCGACGACGATGCACGCGAGCCAGAAAGCAACGAGCTGCCCCTCCCTGCGAAACGCGAGACAAAGCAGAGGAAACGAGAGGTAAAACACCTCCTCGACGGAAAGCGACCACAACACGCCGAGCGCATAGTTGGTCCAACCGTGCGTGCTGATCAACACGTTCATCCAGAACGTCAACGAAGCCAGATTTACTAGCCAAAACGAAACTGGTGTCCCGGCCGGCGAGTGGTTCTGGAAGACGGCGATGCCGGCTAGCGCCAGCGCATTGACGACGGCCAATAGCAGCAACAGGCACGGAACGATGCGCGCAATGCGTAAGCCGTAAAACGCCCGGACATCGACCTGGCCGAGTTCGGACCAGCGACGAATTGCGTTGCTCGTGATCAGATAGCCCGAAATCACGAAAAACATCGTGACCCCGTAGTTGCCGTTTCTCACAACGGCCCGAACCGCCTCCCAGCCGAATACGCGCGACAGAAAAGTGTCGTTCAGCCGATAGGCGATATTGAAGTGGTGAAACAGCACGAGCAGGATCGAGATGCCACGGAGGAAATCGATCTTCCGGTTTCGCGTGGTGACGTCGGTCATGCCGCGCTCGTGGCCCACTGCACGAACGCCGTGCCCGCTTCGCGCAAAACGGCCTCACGCGCGTCCATGCTGACGCCCGGCGCATCGTAGTAGACAGCAACGAGCAACGGCGCGCGCCCAGGCGGGCGCACGAGCGCGTAGTCGTTGGTTTCGCTCTCGACGCTGGTACCGGGCCGGTCGGCCGCCTGCCAGCCGGCCGGCAACACGGCGCGAATCCGGTTAAGCCCCGGCTTGCAGTCGGTCATTCCGCGTTCCAGTTGTGCGCGAGAGCTGGCGCTCAGAGCATCACCGAGCAGAAGGTGTTGCGCCGTGGTGATGATGGCCTTCGGCGTCGTGGTGTCGAGCACACCGCGATAACGGTTCGACTCCGGCTCATAGCGGTCCGAGCGCGTGACCGGATCGCCAAGTCCACGAACGAACCGGGTCAATGCCGCGGGACCACCGGCGCTGCGCATTAGCAAGATCGCGGCCGTGTTGTCGCTCTCCACCAGGGTCGCCTGGCAGAGTGCGTCGATCGACAACGCACCACGCGCGACGTTGGCCTTGGTCACGGGTGACGTGAAAATAAGGTCCTTTTCCGTGTAGTGAACGAGTCGATCGAGTCGCTCCGCGCCGCTATCGACGCGTGACAGTATCTGCGCTGCGAGCAATCCCTTGAACGTGCTGCACATCAAGAAGCGTTCGTCGGCGCGGTGGCTCAATGTGCGGCCCGAGCCTGTATCGATCGCAAACACGCCGAGGCGGCCGCCATGGCGACGCTCGATATCGGAGAACGGTGAATCGGCTGCACGCAATGCGGGAGCCACGCCCATGCCGGCGAGCAGCGGCAATCCAATCAACAGCTTTCGACGCGTGATCGAGTGAGTCAAGGTTAGGTCCAGTTAGTCAGAGTGAGGAAACGCGGTTAGCGCGACGAACGTCAAGCCAGCTTGTGGGCGAGCAGGAGGCGACGGATGTTGATCGCGTCGCGCGCAGGGAACGCAGCCGGCCCGGCGTCCAGAAACACCATCGTGACGCTGTCCCGAACCGAGCGCAGCCGCATGATCAGGCAACGTCCGGCCGCGTCGGTAAAGCCGGTCTTCGATAACGCGATGTCCCAGCCTTTTTGCCCAACGAGTGGATTCGTGTTCTGGTACTCGACGAGCTTGCCGTCGATCGGGACGACGCTGCGGGGGGCAGTCGTGGCACGCACGATGGCCGGATAGCGGGCCGCCGCGTTCACCATGACCGAGACGTCGCTTGCCGTCGACGTGTTGAGCGGCGAGAGGCCGGTCGGCTCACTGATCGTCGTGTGCTTCAGCCCGAGCGCCGCGATCTTGGCGCGCATCGCGGCCTGGAATGCCGGGAAGCCGCCAGGATAGCCATGCGCCAGCGCATACGCGGCGCTGTTGTTCGACGACATCAGCGCGAGTTGCAACACTGCGTAAAGCGGCAGGCTCGTGCCGACTGGCAATCCTGTGCGGCTGGGACGCACCGCCTCGGCGTTGCCGGCGTCGATACGAATGATCCGATTCATGTCGGGCCGTGCGTCGAGCACGACCATTGCCGTCATCAATTTAGTCAACGATGCGATCGGCACGATATCGTCGGGTCGCTTTTGGAACAGGACCTGACCGGAGTTGTCGTCGATCACCACGACGTGGTTCGATGCGAGCAACCCGACTGGCACGATGCCCGCCTCGTGTTGCGACACGGGCGCGTGCCACAGTGTCTGCGCCGTCACGCACAACGCGACGAAGCCGGCTGTGATAGCCGCGTACGCGACCCAATGCGGCGAGGACGGGACGGGGTGGCAGAGGCGCTTGATGCGATCCAGCAAGTGGCCACCCCGCGCCGATTGCGCGACTGGCGAGTATCCGGCACTCGTCGATTGAAGAGCGTCCAGCTGCTCAAGCGCAAGCGCCAAACGTCGCGGGTTTTGAATAAGCGTGCCAGCGATTTGATCAGCGACGTATTCACGCTCAATACGAATTTGTTGCGACAGCCACCACACTGCTGGATGAAAAAAGAGCAGCGCCTCGATCACGCTTTGCAGCAGGTTGACCAGATAGTCGGCGCGTTTGATATGCGCGATTTCGTGCGCAAGCAACGCTTCGAGCAGATCGGGTGGCATGCGCGCCAGCAACGCAGCCGGAACGAGCACCAGCGGTCGCCACCAGCCGATCGTCAGCGGGCTTGCGAGATGCCTTGCCACGCACAGCGTCACCGGACGCGACAGCCCGCAACGCGCGGCCAGCGCCGACACGTAGGCCTGCCACCGGGTATCCGGCCAATCGGGAAACGTGTGGCCGATCCGACGAACCCACAGCAAGCCGGCGGCCAGACGGCACGACATGGCCGCGACACCGATTAGCCATGCCGCAACCAGCCAAGGCAGGACGTTCTCAATCGTAACCACCTCGCGTGTGTGTTCCGTTGGCACGATCAGAGAATCGGTCGCGCGAAACCAGCCGGATGGCCGCGACGCGGCTTCGATACCCCGGTACACGTCGAGCACTGGTATCGCGAGACACAAAAGAAGCGAAAGGCAGAGGAGCGCATAGCGACCTTGCGGGCTGGCGTCACGCATTAGCCGCAACGACAGTGCCGTTACCACGCCGATCAAGGCGCCCTTCCACGCGAAGTGAATGAGCGCCCATCCCAATACCTGAACAAACGTCCAGGCAAACGGGCTCATCGCTCATCTCCATGGAGAAACTTGCGAATTTCCTCCCGTTCCTCCTGACTAACGTGCTTGCGCAAAGCGGCCATGACGAGTGCCTTGCCCGAACCCGAGAACGCCTTGTGAATCAGTTCCTTCAGCAGGCTGGTTTGCAGCATGTTCTGGCTTTGCGCGGGCGCGTAGATGTGGGAACGCTCGCTTTCGTCGCGCGTAAGCAGCCCCTTCGCATGCATGACCTGCATCTGGCGCAATACGCTGGCATAGGTAACGTCCGCACGTTCCTCATGCATGGCCTGATGGACCTGCTTGACGGTGGCGGGGCCGATTGGCCATAGAACCCGCAGGAGTTCGAGTTCAGCCGCAGTCGGCCTGTTCGCGGGAGTAGCTTTGGTCATGACGGCACCTTCGTGCAAAGACGGGATGACGTAGAGTAGTTTGTCTAGACCTGATTGTCTATATTGACGTGGTCGTGTCCTCACTGCCGGCGTCTGTTCATGGCTTCCCTTGAGTCATACGAGTCGCGCTCTTAACCGACGCTTCAGGGTCGGCAACGGGCTCTCGTGACCGGCAGCAATCGGCCAAATTCTGCCATTGGACCAAGACTCGATGCGCGCGTTTGAGCGACGCTTGATGCCTGAACTCCAGCCATTCTTCCATCGATTCCTCTACCTGTTGACCGAGCTCCGAGAGCTTGATAGGATGGAACCACTTTCAAAACGCTCTCCCGGTTCGCCGGGAGGGCGTTTCGTTTTGGTTCCCTTAATCACGATGGAACCTTGGAATGAAAGTACCCGTTGAAATCCGCCCTGGATCTGAAGCAATCCTCGGATATGTGCAGTATGGCAATGGCCCCGTTCGTGTGCTGGTCATGCATGACTGGCTGGGCGATCACTCCAGCTACGATGCAGTCATGCCCTGGCTTGATGGCCACGCGTTCACGTATGTCTTTGTCGATTTGCGTGGCTACGGACAGTCCATTGAATTGGCCGGTGAATACACGGTAGAAGAGATCGCCGCCGATTGCCTCACGCTTGCGGACCACCTCGGTTGGGAGTACTTCCACGTAGTTGGTCACTCGATGACCGGGATGATTACGCAACGCGTCGCTGCAGACGCTCCGTCTCGCATCACGAGCGCGATCGCCGTATGTCCCGTTTCTGCCGCTGGTAATCGGTTGAGTCCGGACGCCCGCGCTTTCTTTGGCAGCACGATAGAAAGCGATGAGGCCCTTCGGCGACTGTTCAAATTCGTCACCGGCGGCCTTTCCGATGCGTGGGCGGATCGCAAAGTGCGACAAAGCCGCGACACAGTCTCCTCGGTCTGCCGGACGAGATACCTTGAAATGCTGATCACGGCCGACTTCGTCGATGACATTCGGGGGCTTGAAACGCCCTTTTTGGTGATTGTCGGTGACAGGGACCCCGGACTCGATCCGGAAGCAATGAAACGAACCTTCCTCGCGTGGCATCCGAACGCGGAACTGCACGTTATCCCCAACTGCGGTCACTACCCAATGCAGGAGTGCCCGCCTTATTTCGCGACCACCATCGAGGGCTTCCTGAAACGCAAATTCCTTTGAGCTGATTGGCTGAAGGAAAACTGAAAGCGGACATATTCGAGCACCGGCTCGGATTGTCCGCAATGGGTCGGAAGCAGTCATCCGTGACGAGCATTTCCCACGGTGATCACTTCCGCAACGGTGCACCAAACGTGCGCCGATTTTTCAAACGTCTCAAGCCACCTTTGCACGCGGATCGTCGATGAATTGCTGCGAGATTTCGTATCGGACGCCCTGGCGATCCTGTATTCGCACGTGCTTCACCACCAACGCCAACGCAGTGAGGAAGGTGTCGGCGCGCCCGTGCCGCTCGTATGCCGCCTGATCGACCCAGCCCTCGACCAGATGAAAGAGGTTGGGGTCCGTAAGATCAGCCGCAAATGCGTAGTAGACGCATCCCGGCATCCGCCTTGCGGCCGTCATTTCCGGAATGACGACGTCGATGAAGGTCTGCCGATCCGAAGGATGCACGCGGTAGTAAGCGGTGACGACAATGCCTGTCGAGACGTTCTTGTCATGATCCGCCGGCGATCGCCCGTGGTCGGGAAACTGCGCGCTGTAATCGCCGGGAATGGTAGATGGGTGCATGTTGGGCTCCGATGAAGTCGACCGGGTTGGGCTTCGCTGGGCGGGCGCGAGCAAGACGACGCTCAGGCGGGCGAGAACGCCGTTGCCGCAGCGACGGTGTCGAGCGCTTCGCGAAGCAGTGCAATCTTTCCGTCTCGCGCGACAAGTCGTCCCGCGTACATCTGGCGGTAGATTTTTCCCGTCGACGGAACCAGAGCTTCGACTTCGTACTCGGCAAACACCTGCTCAGGTGTCTCGATCAGAAAGCGTGCGTTGTGAAATCGGAAGTCGGGCACCTTCGTAAGCAACGACGCGATGAAACGCTCGATCGCTTCAGTACCCCGGGCATGCGCATCGATGCCGAGCGATTTCAAATATGGCAACTCCAGTACGCCGTCATCGGCGAACAGCGCAGCGGCCTTACGTGGATCACGAATGGCCTGGAGGTAGTCGGTAAGCAGTTGGGTAGCGTTTTTCATGATGAATCCGATCAAGTATCAAAGCGTGTTCAAGGACGACTGTGAAGTCCATGGCGTCCAGAATAGATACCTGACATGATTCTCGAAATAGAAAAGATTGAAATTTATTGTTGCGTTATTGAAATGATCGCTCTCGGGCGCATCCGGCAATCACTTCGGCCATCGCCAGGTCGGTTCGCTCAGGTGTTCGGCAAAGTAGTCCGACAAAGCGCTCACCTTGGCCGGGCGCGCGCGCGCCGACGGTGTGACGAAATACAGCCCGCCTTTCGTCAACGACCAGTCGGTCAGAATCGCTTCGAGCCGGCCATCGCTCAGATACTCCGCCGCGATGAATTCCGGCAACTCGGCAATCGCCAGACCTTCGAGCAGCATCGGTAACAAGGCATCGGAATTCGTCACGCGCAGCGGGCCGTTCGGCAGCACAGGTTCCTCGTCGCCGGCGTCGTTGACGAAGCGCCATACATCGCTGCGCGCGCGATAGGCATAAGACATGCAAGGCCGGTCCACCAGCTCGCGCGGATGCATGGGTCGTCCCTCGCGGGCTAGATAGCCGGGCGAGGCGACCACATATTGCGTGACCGCGCACAGACGCCGCGCCACCAGCGACGAATCGGGTAAAGCGGCGATGCGCAGTGCCGCATCGAACCCGTCGGCCACCAGATCGACGGTCGAGTCGGCCAGATGCAGATCGACCTGCACGTCCGGGTAACGGCGGAAGAACTCTGGCATCAGCGGCGCGACCCAGCGCAGCCCGAACGACATCGGCACCGCAAGTCGCACGAGCCCGCGCGGCTGCACCGACAACTCGCGTGCCGCACCCTCGGCAGCCTCGGCCTGCCGATAGATCTCTCCCGCCTTCTCGCATAGCGTCCGGCCAAACTCGGTCAACGCGAGCTGGCGCGATGTGCGATTGAGCAACCGCGCACCCAAACGCTCCTCCAGACGCGCAACGCCGCGCGACACCGTGGCGACCGACACCCCCATCTCGCGTGCCGCAGCCGCGAACGAGCCTTCCTCGGCCACCTTGGCGAACATCGCGAGTCCTTCGAAATCAGGCAGCTTCGACATGATCACTCTTCATTTCAAATTTGCAACGTTGATTTGCAATTGATTCTATTTCGAAATCATCGGTCCGTCGATATTCTTCACACATCGCAGCACACAACTCGCCGCGAACGCCGAAACCCGAAACCCGGCGCAACCATCGACATCACCGAAACGAAGGAGTTACACCATGGCACGCAAGCTCGAAAACAAAATCGCACTCGTCACCGGCGCCACCAGCGGTATCGGTCTCGCCACCGCCCAGCGCTTTGCCGCCGAAGGCGCGCACGTTTATCTGACCGGTCGCCGTCAGGCCGAACTCGACGCGGCCGTCGCATCGATTCGCGACGCCGGCGGCGCGGCCACCGGCCTGCGCATCGATTCGACGAAGCTCGACGAACTCGATGCGCTCTACGCGCAAATCGCCAAAGCCCACGGGCGTCTCGACGTGCTGTTCGCCAATGCCGGCGGCGGCTCGATGCTCGCCTTCGGCGACATTACCGAAGCGCACTACGACGAAACGTTCGATCGCAACGTGAAGGCCGTGCTGTTCACGGTACAGAAGGCGCTGCCGCTGCTGGCGGACGGCGCGTCGGTGATCCTGGCCGGCTCCACGGCCGGCAGCTCCGGCACGGCGGCGTTCAGCGTGTACTCGGCGTCGAAGGCGGCAGTGCGCGCATTTGCCCGCAACTGGATTCTCGACCTGAAGCCGCGTCACATCCGCGTGAACACGATCAGCCCGGGGGCGACCCGCACGCCCGGCCTGCTGGATCTGGCCGGTGACGACGCCGCACAACGCCAGGGGCTGGCCGATTACCTCGCCGCGCAGATCCCGCTGGGACGCCTGGGCGAGCCCACGGAAATTGCCAGCGCGGCCCTGTTCCTCGCCTCCGACGACGCCAGCTTCGTCAACGGCGCCGAGTTGTTCGTCGACGGCGGCCAACAACAGATCTGAACGGGATGAGCGCCGAGCCCGGTGGCCGACTGCGCACGACGCGTGGTGGCGCAACCGGGCGGCGCCAGAGGACGCATCATGATCGAACATCGCCCGTTTGCGACGTTGTCCACGCTCTCGCGTGATTGGCTCAAGGCCCGACTGCACTTCCGCGTGGGCAATTCCGGTCACCCGAAACATTGCGCCCCGGCGCCGTTGTTGGTGTGGAACGACGACGAAGTGGCGCCGCGCTCAGGCTTCGGGCTGCATTCGCATCGCGACATGGAAATCGTCACGTGGGTGCGCTCGGGTGCCATCACGCACGAAGACGATGCGGGCAATCGTGCGCGTCTGGTTGCCGGCAGCGTGCAGGCCATGCACGCGGGCACGGGCATTCACCACGCCGAGCGCAATGAGGAGGCGGTACCGGCGCGGATGTTTCAAATCTGGCTGCGGCCCCGTGCGCCCGGCGGCACGCCGAGCTGGACGATGCGGAGCTGCTGCCCGGGGCGGCGTGACGGACGCTTCGTGACGCTCGCTAGCGGCGATCCTGCCGATGTGCGGGCAGGGGCGTTACCGATCGACGCCGACGCGCGCGTGAGGATTGCCACCCTGCGCGAAGGGGCATCGATTCGCGTGGCCCTGGCGTCGCCTCATGCGGCGTACTTCGTGCCCGATCACGGCGGAATCGACCTCGCGGGGGTACGGCTCGATGCACGCGACGGTGCGCTGGCGATGGACGAAGACAACTTGTCGCTCACCGCATTGAGCGACACGGACGTTCTGATGGTCGAGTTGTTGGGCGGCAGCGCGTGACGCGCGATCATCCCCGCAAGTGATCGCCTTCCCCCGGCGCGTTTCCCGCCATTCGGCCACTCCGGCAGGAGGCTTGACCGATGCGACGTCGTGCCGACGAACGCGAGGCACGTCGGCGTTTGCGCTATTTCGCGCCCCGAGGCTTGAGCACCGACGCCATGTATTGCGTCGCGAAGTCGACAAACGCCCTCACTCGCATCGGCATCGCGCGTTGCGCGGGATAGACGATGTGCGCTTCGAGCGGCGTCGCGTGCCATTTGGGCAGCACCCGCGCGACGCTTCCCGACTGCAAGTCTTCTTCCACGAGCCACTCGGGCAGCACCGCGACGCCGAGCCCCATTCGCACCGCTTCGCGAATGCTGGCACTGCCCTCCGTGACGAACAATGGCTCCATTTCGAGAGTACGACTCACAGACCCCGAGTGCAGCGCGACCTGCCTTGGCCCCCCGAACTGACTCCCTGACAACCCGATCCACGGAAGCCTGACCAACGCATCAGGATGGCCCACCTTTGCATGGTCCTTGAGGAGCGACGGTGACGCGACGACGAATCGCCGGATCTCGCCCAGCGAGCGCGCCACGACCCGATCGTCGGTCAACGTGCCGGCAAGAATGCCTGCGTCGCATCCCTCTTCGATCATGTGCAAGGGCCGGTTCGTGTACCCCAGTTCGATGCGTACCGCCGGGTTGGCCTGAAGGAAGCTGCTGATCAGGCGGCTTACCACCGACTGACCGAAGTCGATGGTGGAGAAGACGCGAATCCGTCCGCTCAATGTGGTCTCACTCGTGTGCAACCGGGCCTCGAATTCCTCGGCCATCGAGAGTAACGCGCGAGCGTCGGCAAGGATTTGCTGACCCGTGTCGGTCAGACTCATGCGGTGCGTGTCGCGGCGCAGAAGCTCGGCGCCGGCCGCGGTCTCGAGCGCCCGCAACTGGCGGCTCAGCGTGGGCTGGCTCACCCGCAGCCGACGGGCGGCCGAAGAAATGCTGCCACTGTCGACGATGGCGACAAAGGCGCGAAGAAGGTCGAGATTGTCGAAGATGCTCATACAAAAAAAGCATAACCGATATTTGGATTATTCGGCTACCGTTTAACCAGGTGTCCCGCGAGAATTCACTCATCGCAGTCAACCCACGATGTTTTCTCAAGGAGATTTGCCATGAACACCCAAGCCCACAACACGGAATTTGCCAAGGTCGCGATCGTCACGGGCGCCTCCCGCGGTATTGGCGCCGCCATTGCGCGGCGCCTCGCGGCGGACGGCATTGCGGTCGTCGTGAACTACGCCGGACGCGAAGCCGATGCCTTGCGCGTGGTGCAATCGATCCAGGCGGCGGGCGGTCGTGCGGCGGCGGTGCGCGCCGATGTGACGGTTCCTGCGCAGGTGGCGGCGATGTTCGATACGGCCGTCACGATGTTCGGCGGAGTCGACATTCTTGTGAACAACGCCGGGATCATGCAGCCCGGGCTGGTCGCACTCGTCGACACCGACGACGCCCTGTTCGATCGTCTGGTTGGCATCAACCTGAAGGGCACCTTCAACACGTTGCGCGCCGCGGCCAGGAAGATGCGTCCGGGCGGTCGCATCGTCAATTTCTCGAGCAGCATGAACGGCCTCTCGCAGCCCGGTTACTCGGTCTATGCGGCAACGAAGGCCGCTGTCGAGACGATGACCAACATCTTCGCCAAGGAGCTGCGCGGCCGGAACATCGCCGTCAACGCCGTGGCGCCGGGCCCGACGGCCACGGAACTCTTCCTCAAGGACAAGACGCCGGAGCAGATCGACCGCATCGCCAAGGCGCCGCCGATGGAGCGCCTCGGCGAGCCGGAAGACATCTCCGAGGTGGTCGCCTTCCTCGTGAGCAAGGCGGCGAGCTGGATCGACGGCCAGACCATTCGTGTCAACGGCGGCATCATCTGAACCCGGTCACGGCAATCACGAACAAGGAGATCCAAATGAAGCAAGTGATCGTAGTGACCGGTGCTTCGAGCGGCTTCGGCCGCCTGACGGCGGAAGCGCTCGCGCAGGCGGGCCACACGGTGTATGCAAGCATGCGCGCGACCGAGGGCCGGAATGCGGCAGTTGTGGCATCGATGGCGGAATTCGCCGGCACCCACGGCTTGGACCTTCGTACCGTCGAGCTCGACGTGGCATCGCAAGTCTCGGTCGACCAGGGCATCGGGCAAATCGTCGAGCAAGCGGGGCGCATCGACGTCGTCGTCCATAACGCCGGCCATATGGCCTTCGGTCCGGCCGAAGCCTTCCTGCCGGAGCAGTTCGCGCAGCTGTACGACACGAACGTCGTGGGCGCCCAACGCGTCAATCGGGCGGTGCTCCCACACATGCGAGCGCAAAAGCGCGGGCTCCTGCTGTGGGTGTCGAGCAGCAGCTCCGCCGGGGGAACGCCGCCCTACCTCGCGCCGTATTTCGCCGCGAAAGCGGCGATGGACTCGCTCGCCGTTCAATATGCGCGCGAACTCGCGGTGTGGGGCGTCGAGACATCGATCGTCGTGCCGGGCGCATTCACGTCGGGCACGAATCACTTCGCGCACGCCGGTCGCCCCGACGATCAGGGCGTGCTGGACGAGTACGAAAGCGGTCCTTGCGCAGGATGGGGCGAGCGAATTCAGAACGCGTTCGCCGCCATCGTGCCGCCCGAGGCCGACGCAAGCGACGTCGCTAACGCTATCGCCAAGGTGGTCGACACGCCGTTCGGGCAGCGTCCGTTCCGGGTGCACATCGATCCGGCGCAGGACGGTGCGGATGTGGGTTTTGCTGTACTCGATCGTCTCAGGGCCGAAATGCTGCATCGCGTCGGCATGTCCGAATTGCTTCGCCCCCGGGTTTACTGACCCGAGGTCCAACGAAACGTCACGGAGAATTCTCATGAAGATTCGACATCTCGGCCAGAAAGGTCCTGTCACGTCGGCCATCGGGCTGGGTTGCATGGGCATGTCCGATTTGTACGGGCCGGCCGACCGTCGCGAAAGCATCGCGACCATCCACGCCGCGCTCGAAGCCGGCGTCACGCTCCTCGACACGGGCGATTTCTACGGCATGGGGCACAACGAAATGCTTATCCGCGATGCCTTGTCGACGTTGCCGCCGTCACGCCGGGATACGGCCGTCATCAGTGTGAAGTTCGGTGCGTTGCGCGATCCCGCGAGCGGCTGGCATGGGTATGATGCCCGCCCGCAGGCCGTGCGGAATTTCGTCGCCTATTCGCTGCAACGGCTCGGTGTGGACCATATCGACATCTACCGTCCGGCACGACTGGACCCGGCGGTGCCGATCGAAGAGACCGTGGGGGCGATTGCCGATCTGGTCAAGGCGGGATATGTGCGCCACATCGGCTTGTCCGAGCTGAGCGCCGATTCGATCCGACGTGCGGCAAGCGTGCATCCGATCAGCGACCTGCAGATCGAATACTCGCTGATTTCCCGCGGCATCGAAGACGCCATCCTGCCTGTATGCCGCGAACTCGGCGTTGGCATCACGGCCTACGGCGTGCTCTCTCGCGGCCTGATCAGTGGTCATTGGCAAGCGGGCGCGAAGCCGAATGACTTCCGTGCCGCCAGCCCGCGCTTTCAGGGCGAGAATGTTGCGCACAACCTGGCGCTGGTCGACGCGCTTCGCTCGATGGCTGATCGCAAGGGGGTAACGGTTGCCCAGCTCGCCATTGGTTGGGTCGCGGCACAGGGCGCGGACATCGTGCCGCTCGTCGGCGCGCGCACGCGAGAGCGTCTCCATGAGGCGCTGGGCGCCGTCGGGCTCACGCTCGACGCGGCTGATCTTGCCGCCATCGAGCGGGCGATTCCCAAGGGCGCGGCGGCCGGGGGGCGGTACGCACCCGCGCTTCTGGCCGAACTCGATAGCGAACAACAACGCTGACGGCGCGTCGCCGGTGTCGCGATATCGCTCGGAAGAAGCACGACGGCGCATGACGAAGCAAACCGGGCAAAACGATCGATGCCCCGACATCCCGGGGCATTTGTCTTCGGTCCGGTGCGTTGCGTCGCCGGCTCACTGGAACATGGGGGAGGCGGCCGAGAGCAGTCCGAGTACGTACATGGCGCCTTCGGCGAGAACGGGAAGCAGCGGCATGGCGATTCTCCTTGAGTTCGGCTTTGCGCGTGATTGCGTGAGCCGTTGAACGCAGTATCGCGCTGATGCCTGCGCGCCGAAACTGCGATTTATACGACTCGGGAGATCGACCGGATGGGGGCTTTCGTGTCCCGACACGGTCGCCTGAAGACCGATACCACGATACGCTGTCGTCGTCGCGGGGTTTCGCCCCCGCGAAATATCACTTGAACGTGCGCAGATAGGCAATGAGGTCGGCAACCTTGCGTTCGTTGCCGATGCCCCAAAAGCGCATCCTGGTCCCTGGCACGGTCTTGCCCGGGTTGGCGATGAATGCGGCGAGCGTCCTGTCATCCCACACGATCCCGGACTGTTTCATCTCCTTCGAGTAGTCGAAGTCCGCCAGACTGCCGGCGCGCCGGTTGACCACGCCGTTGAGTTGCGGTCCGAACCCGGACGCCGCCATCGGTCCGATCGAATGGCACGACGCACACCGGGCACCGAACAGCGCCTTGCCCGCCTCGACGTCGCCGGCCGCTCGCGCAGTCGCCGGGATGACCGCGAGGGACGCGAGGGCCGCGAGCGCGCCAGCCAGCATGCCGCAACCACGGCGAACACGCGTCAGACGGGGGCGCAGGCGCAGGGTCGGGAGTGCGGTTCGGGCGGTCATCATGAGGTGCGGAAAAAGCGGCGTGAAAGACAATCCGCTAAGTTACGCCTTTCCCGGTTGCGCGGCCAGCGAATCTCAATTCGCGCGGTGCGACATCCTGTCGCGACCGTCGATTGTCGCCGAGGCCGGACTCGCCTACCCACGCATCCCCCCGTCCGACCTGTCATGAAAAACGCCAGCGCGCCCTGGAGGCGTCGCTGGCGTTGCGCGTCGAACATCGACGAGGTTCGATTCCGGTGGGCGCGGCCGGAATGGCGTGCCCTCGGATCATTCGATCAGGCGGCTCCCTTGATCACGCTCTCCGGCAGGTCGCGGCCGTGATACTTCTTGTAGATCGCGTTGAGCTTGCCGTTCTTCAGGTTGGTCTTCACCCAGTTGTTGATCCATGCCTTGAGCGCCGGCTGGTTTTTGTTGAGCGCGATGCCCAGATCGAATTCCTTCTGCGCGAACTTGAGTTCGAGCTGCTTCTCGGGCGCGCGCTTTTGCATCTCGCCAAGGTTCGACGGCGTACTCGAGAAGATGTCGACCTGACCCGTGACCATCGACGTGATTAACGTCGCATCGTCCTCGTAACGCACGATTTGCGCGCCCTTGGCGTTCTGCGTCGTGAGGGTGTCGTTGACGGTCGCGCGCGTGAGACCGATGCGCTTGCCGTTCAGATCGTCATAGCCCTTGATGACGATATTCTTCGGGCCGCCCACGATGATCGAAATGACGGCGTAGGGAATCGAGAAGTCGATCACCTGGGCGCGCTCGGGCGTGATCGAGAGATCGGCCACCACGATGTCGGCCCGGTTCGCCTGCAACGTGGGCACGCGCGCCGCGTTGGTAACCGACACGATATCGAGCTTCACGCCCAGATCCTGCGCCAGCAACTTGGCGGTGTCGACGTCCGAGCCGGCCGGCTGGAGGTTCGCGTCGGCGAACGAGTACAGGGGCGTGCCCATGGCGATCGCCACCCGGATCTTCCCGGCTTTGCGGATGTCGTCGAGCTGATCGGCGAGCGCGGCGTGTGCCATGGCACCGAGCAGGATGGCGGCGCACGCCTGCGTGGCAAACGTCTTGAACGACTTGAGCTTCATGCAAGGGTCTCCTTCGTTGGATGTGTTGTGATGCAATGCGGGCGACGGCGCGCCCAGGGTTACAGGCCGTTGGCGAGAAACGCCCGCAACTCGGGCGTTTGCGGATCGTCGATCATCTCGCCCGGACCGACTTCCCACACCTTGCCCTGATGCATGTAGATGATCTGGTCCGCCACCCGCTTCGCGAATGCCATTTCGTGGGTGACGAGCAGCATCGTCATGCCGTCGGCGGCGAGGTCTTCCATCACACGCAGCACCTCGCCGGTGAGTTGCGGATCGAGCGCGGATGTCACTTCATCGAACAGCATGACCTTCGGCGACATGGCGAGCGAACGCGCGATCGCCACGCGTTGCTGCTGGCCACCCGAAAGTTGCTCGGGATAGCTCTCGGCCTTGTCGGAGAGGCCAACCTGAGCGAGTACACGCCGCGCGACGTCTTCGGCCTCGCTTCGTGTCATGCGCTTGACGTGACGCAGCGCGAGCATGATGTTCTCGCGCACGCTCAGATGCGGAAACAGGTTGTAGCTCTGGAATACGATGCCGACCTCGCGGCGCAACTGATGCAGATCGACTTTCGGGTCTTCCACGCGGATGCCGCACACTTCGATCGAGCCGTCGTCGATGGTCTCGAGCCGGTCGATACACCGCAAGGCCGTGCTCTTGCCCGAGCCGCTCGCACCGATGATCGCGACCATCTGGCCGCGCTCCACTTCGAACGACACGCCCTTGAGGACCGGGTTGTCGCCGAAGCGCTTGTGAATCTGGTTGACCTTAACGATTGCCGACATTGAGCCTGTCCTCCAGGGCGGCGCTCCAGCGCGAGAGCGGGTAGCACAGTACGAAATAAAACACTCCCACGAGCGAGAACACGAGGAAGGGCTGGAAAATCGAGTTGTTGATGATCTGCCCGGCGCGGGTGAGCTCGACGAAGCCGATCACGGAAGCGAGCGACGTCATCTTGATGATCTGCACCAGAAAGCCGATGGTCGGCGGCAGCGACAGCCGCACGGCCTGCGGAATGATGATCAGGCGCAGCGTCTGCCAGCGTGAGAACGACAGGCACTCGGCCGCCTCCCACTGCGCGCGCGGCATCGCCTCCACGCAGCCACGCCAGATGTCGCCGAGATACGCGCTCGTGTAGACCATCAGCGCCAGCGCGGCGGCCACGATCGCGGGCAGTTCGAAGCCATACACCGACAACCCGAAATACACGATGAAGAGCAGGATGAGCAGTGGAATGCCCTGGATCGCCTCGATGAAGATTTGCGAGGGAAGACGCAGCCAGCGGCGCGGCGAGATGCGCGCGAGCATCACCAGAAAGCCGCCCGCGCTGCCGAGCACGAAGGCAATGAGCGAGAGCACCAGCGTCCAGCCGATCGACTGCACGAGATACAGGAAGTAGGTCCAGGAGAAGTTGCCGATCATGAGGCGCTCCGTTGTGCGGCGTTGCCGGTCGACGCATCTGCCATGCCGCCCGTCCCCACCGTGCCCGCGGCGCCCGGCGCGTTGCCGTTGCCGTTGCCCGCGCGTACCGCCGCGGCCCGACGGCGCGCAGCCTGCGCGGTTTGCGCCGCGGCGCGTCTGACCGTGCGCCGGCGCCGGAAGAAGTATTCGCCTGCCGCCCACGCCAGGAGCTTTACGAGCAGGGAAAGCACGAGGTAGAGCGCGGCGACCACGATGTAGGTCTCGAGGGACCGAAACGTATCGGACTGCACCGTGTTGGCCACTGCCGTGAGTTCCTCGGCCGAAATCTGCGAGGCCATCGCGGAAGCCTGCATCATCAGGATGAACTGCGTGGTGAGGGCCGGATAGACCTTCTCGATGGACGGCTGCAGCATGACATGCCATGCGATACGCCACTTCGACAGGCCGAGACACTCGGCCGCTTCGATCTGTCCGCGTGGCACCGACTCGAGCCCCGCGCGAATGATTTCCGCCGCGTAGGCGCCGATGTTGATCACCATGGCAATGACGGCGGCGGCGAATGTCGGCATGTGCACGCCCACGCTGGCCAGGCCGAAGTACAGCAGGAAGATCTGGACGAGGAACGGCGTGTTGCGCACCGCTTCGATATAGATCGCGCACAAACGCGCGAGCCAGCGATGACGACCGCGCTTCGCGAAGGCGACCAGCGTGCCGAGCGCCGTGCCGATGACGACTGCCAGCGCCGTCATCCTCAACGTCAGCCATGCGCCTTCAAGAAAGACCGGCCAGTACGGCACCAGCGGGGCGAAATTCAACGAGAAATGCATGGCTGACGCTTGTCTCCGGTGACGTTCGGGGCCGACGCGCCAGGCGGCACTGACGCGCCAGCCTTCCGCGTCGACCATGGTGAGTCTTTCTTGTACGTCGTCATATAAGTGATGTGATTTTGCGCAGCGCGTCGTGGCGTTGTCAATAGCGCGGCCTTGGGGGGATACCCTCGCTATCACCTTGATGGAACAAGGGTTAAAGGGGGTGGGGGTGGGGGCGGGCCGGCGCAAGGGCGCAGTGCGGCTTGCGTGAGGCGGCTTCAATGACGGGTTGATGTCGGAGGTTATCTGCCTTGTCATCGTATGTCTTGCCGCGCGATCGCGGGCGCCCCCACTGCGGGCTGCCGGTTCTATAATCGCGCTTTGCCGCCGCCGGGCGGGTGTGTGCGGACTCGGGGCACACGACGCGATGCCATCCGGCGGCCTCCAACCCTTTGCGAAGGCGCAGCCTGATGACTCTTTCCGCCAAAGCGCTCGATGAACTCGACCGTAATCTGCTTGCGCTTCTGCGGGTCAACGCGCGCGAGAGCACGGCCAATCTGGCGCGGCGCCTGGGCGTGGCCCGCACGACTGTCGTGGCGCGCATCGGCAGGCTCGAGCAGGCGGGTGTCATCGCGGGGTACACGGTGCGCCTCGGGCAGGATGCCGCCGATGGCGGATTGCAGGCCTGCGTCGGCATCAGCGTGCAACCGCGCTCGGGCCGGGACGTGTTGCGGCGTCTGAACAAGATGCCCGAAATCCACCTGCTGTGCACCGTCAGCGGGGAGTTCGACTACGTTGCCTGGCTGCACGCGGCGTCGGCCGATCAACTCGACGCGCTGCTCGACACCATCGGCGAAATCGATGGCGTGACACGCACCACGACCTCGGTCGTGCTCGCCCGCAAGATCGACCGGGGCGGTGTGCTGCCCTGAGCGTTCCCCGCGCAGCGTCGACGCCCGTAATCTCTCGTAATCCGTCGCTAAGAATCGCGTGCCAATCGCGCGTCGGCCCCGCCGGTGCTCGCGCCGGGCGATCCTGTCCCTGCGTTCCCCATCTTGTCCGCCACGCTCCGGTTTGTCTGGTTGTGGCGATGGTGCTAAACTTATTGAGAATTGTTTGCATTAACTTCTTCATCAAACTGGAGTGCGTATGCGCGTGAAATCCCTCGTGGCGGCGATGTTGCTCGCCGGTGCGGCCACCATGACTTCGGCCGCCGAGTTTCCGATCGGCAAACCGCTGAATGCGGGAGGCATGGAAATCAACACGGTGTATCTCCAGCCGATCACCATGGAGCCGGCCGGCATGATGCGCGACGCGGCGAAGTCGGACATCCACCTCGAGGCCGACATTCACGCGATCAAGAACAACCCGAACGGCTACGCCGAGGGCGACTGGATTCCGGGTCTGGAGATCACGTACAAGCTGCAGAAGATGAAGTCCGATGGCAAGACGCCGGATGGCGCCGCCATCGACGGCCTCATGATGCCGATGGTCGCGAGCGATGGTCCGCACTACGGCGATAACGTGAAGCTGGCCGGCGTGGGCAAGTACAAGCTGACGATGGTGGTGAACGCGCCGGGCACGCTGCAGGAATTCGGTTGCAAGATGGGGGGGCACCCGCGGCGGGCGCCCACGCCGCGCATGGCGGGATGGGCCCATGGTGTTTCGGTCGTCACGTCGACAAGGAAACCGGCGTGGGTCCGTGGTTCAAGCCGATCACGAAGGAAGTCGATTTCACTTTCTCGGGTATCGGCAAGAAGGGTGGCTACTAAGCCGACATAATCTGGATGCAGCGTTGGCCTGAGGCCAGCGCTGTTTTCGTTTGGAGCACAAGGATGAATCAGCGCATCGCGCGCCTGCTGGCCACGATGGCGGCCGTGGGGGCCGCCATGTTCGCACTGGGCGGCACGTCGCTCGCGCGTGCCGACGAGTTGCCCACCTTCAAGCTGGAAATGAACAACGGCAAGCTCAACCCGGCGCGCATCGAGGTGCCGGCCGGCAAGCGCATCAAGATCGAGGTGCACAACACCGGCACGAACGCCGTGGAGTTCGAAAGCCTGCAACTGCGCAAGGAAAAGGTGCTCGCACCGGGCGCGCAGTCGTTCGTGGTGATTGCGCCGCTGCAACCGGGCGAATACAAGTTTTTCGACGATTTCCACCAGCAGGCGCAAGGCGTGATCGTCGCCAAGTAAGCGCTGCGGGTATCGTTTCAGTCACACGGTAGGACACGCATCACAAGAGGAATCAGATGGGTCAGGTCATGTTCATCGTCTGGCGCGAAAGCGTCGAGGCACTGCTGGTCGTCGGCATTCTCCATGCCTGGCTGGCCAACCCGGATCACGGCGCCAAGCGCGGCTTGCCGTATCTGTGGGCTGGCGTCGTACTTGGTATTGCCGCCGCCGTGGGCCTTGGCGCCGCGCTGGTGGGCTTCACCGAGGTGCTCTCCGGCGACGCCCAGGATTACTTCCAGACCGCCATGGTGCTCATCGCCTGCGTGCTGATCGTGCAGATGGTGTTCTGGATGAAGCGCCACGGGCGAACGCTCAAACGCGACATGGAGTCATCGCTGCAGAAAAACCAGGACCAGGGCACCTGGTGGGGCGTGCTCGTGCTCGTGGCGCTGGCCATTGCCCGCGAAGGCAGCGAGACGGCGATCTTCCTCTATGGCATCGGGTTCGGTCAGCAGGGCAGCGTATCGGCGTCGATGTGGCTGGCCGTGCTCGTGGGATTCGGACTGGCGCTCGTCACCTTCTGGCTGCTGCAACTGGGTGGGAAGATTTTCTCGTGGCGTCTGTTCTTCCGCGTGACGGAAATCATGTTGCTGTTCCTCGCGGCCGGTCTGCTGGAGGCCGGTCTGGACCGCCTCATTTCGCTGGAGTTTGTGCCGACGCTGGTCGACCAGTTGTGGGATACTTCCGCGCTTCTGGACGACGCCAGCCCGTTCGGTAGCCTCGTGGCCACGCTGACCGGCTATCGTGCGCATCCGTCCGGCATGAATCTGTTGGTGTATGCGCTGTACTGGCTGTTCATCTGGGCGTTGCTCAAGCGTGCCGGAGCGCCGGCCAAGCAGGTCAAGCCCGCATAAGCGGGCGGGTGCAACGGGCGGCGCGGTGTCGCCCGGCGCACCGCAACGGTCCGAGTCCCGGTCCGTTCACAAGAGTCCGGACAGACGCGCACATCGACGCCCGCACAGCGCGTTCGTCAGCCCGGCAAGGTTGTTCCCCCGACGCAAGAGTTTGAGCATGAGTATCGCCATCCCTGTCCCGAACCGACTGGCCCGTCTGGGCCTCTGGATGCAACGCCACGGCAAATTGATACGCGGCGTGCAGTGGGGCGTCGTGCTCGTCTATGCCTTCCTCATCTGCGTGCCGGTCGTGCTGCCGTTGCCCGACGAGACCGCGCATATCCTCAACAATCTCACGGTGTTCGCGCAGTTCACGTTCTGGGGGATCTGGTGGCCGTTCGTGCTCATCAGCATGGTGCTCATGGGCCGGGTCTGGTGCGGTGTGCTGTGCCCCGAAGGCACGCTCTCCGAATTTGCGAGCCGTCACGGTCGCGGACGCGCGATTCCGCGTTGGATGCGATGGGGCGGCTGGCCCTTCGTGGCGTTTGCCGGTACCACGCTGTACGGTCAGATGGTGAGCGTCTACCAATACCCGAAGGCGGTGCTGCTGGTGCTTGGCGGCTCGACCATCGGCGCGATGGTCATCGGTTATTTCTACGGTCGCGACAAACGGGTGTGGTGCAAGTATCTCTGTCCGGTCAACGGCGTGTTCTCGCTGCTCGCGCGCCTCGCGCCGTTTCACTTCAAGGTCAACGAGGACGCCTGGCGCCAGTCGTATCACACCAACGGCCACAAGATCATCCCGATCAATTGCGCGCCGATCGTGCCGCTGCGCAACATGAAGGGCGGTGCGCAGTGCCACATGTGCGGCCGCTGCGCCGGTCATCGCGACGCCATCGCGCTCACGAGCCGCTCGCCGAGCGAGGAGATCGTGACGTTCGGTGCGACGGAGAACAACAGCGTCTGGGACAGCGTGCTGGTCATGTACGGTCTGCTCGGCGTGGCCATCGGCGCATTCCACTGGACGGTCAATCCGTGGTTCGTCGCGACCAAGACCGCGCTGGCCACGTGGCTCATCGATCGCAACATCATGTGGCCGTTCGAGACCAACGCGCCGTGGTTCGTCTTCACCAACTACCCCGAACAGAGCGACGTCTTCACATGGCTCGACGGCGGCATGGTCGTCACGTACATCCTCGGCAACGGCCTGGTGCTGGGGCTGGCGTTCACGGCCATCTTCGCGCTGGCCAATCGTGCGATGGGGCCGTGGCGCACCGCGCGCTTCAATCATCTGGTGCAGTCGCTCATTCCGATTGCCGGGGCCGGCGTCTTCATCGGTCTGTCGGCCACGACGGTCAGCCTGCTGCGCGCCGAACACCTGCCGGTGTACTGGGCGAACGACGTGCGCGCCGCGATTCTCGCCGCGACCACGCTCTGGAGCCTCTGGCTGGGCTGGCGCGTCACCGGACGGCATGCCGTCTCGCCCGTGCGGCGCCTGGCCGGCATGGCCGGGATTGTCGCGGCGCTCGCGCTGATCAACTGGCTCTGGCTGCTGATGTTCTGGATCTGGTGACGGCTCCGGCGCGGCACGGGCCCGGCCTGGATTGGCGAGCCCGCGCCGCCTGGCCTACAATGACGGCCACAAGTCTTTCTGTGTGACGCCGCCCATGTTGCTCGCTCAACGCCTTCCGCTGTATTTCCGCCTCGTTCGCCTGGACAAGCCGATCGGCACGGTGCTCCTGCTGTGGCCGACGCTCTCGGCGCTGTGGATCGCGTCCAACGGCCATCCCGACCCGCTGCTCGTCGTCATCTTCACGCTCGGCACCTTTCTGATGCGCTCGGCGGGCTGCGCCATCAACGATTATGCCGATCGCGACTTCGACAAGTTCGTCAAGCGCACGAAGGAGCGGCCGATCACCTCGGGACGCATTCGCGCCTGGGAGGCGGTGGCGGTGGCGGCCACGCTCGCGCTCGCGAGCTTCCTGCTGATTCTGCCGCTCAATGCCCTGACCAAATGGCTCTCGATCCCGGCGCTGTTCGTGGCCGGCACGTATCCGTTCACGAAGCGCTTTCTGGCGATTCCGCAGGCTTACCTCGGCGTGGCATTCGGCTTCGGCATTCCGATGGCCTTTGCCGCGGTGCAGGACCAGGTGCCGGTGCTGGCCTGGGTGCTGCTGCTCTCGAACGTGTTCTGGTCGGTGGCCTACGACACCGAATATGCGATGGTCGACCGCGACGACGACCTGAAGATCGGCATCAAGACGTCGGCGATCACGTTTGGCCGCTTCGATG
This sequence comes from Pandoraea pnomenusa, assembly GCF_000767615.3. Lineage (NCBI taxonomy): Bacteria > Pseudomonadati > Pseudomonadota > Betaproteobacteria > Burkholderiales > Burkholderiaceae > Pandoraea > Pandoraea pnomenusa. Next base: position 1,078,674 of record NZ_CP009553.3, read on the forward strand.
TGCTGGCCATCATGCTCTGCTACGCGGTCGCCCTCGGCATTCAGGCGGGCGTGGGTGTGTTGCTCGGCTTCGGCTGGCCGTTCTGGCTCGGCATGGCCGTGGCGGTGAGCTTCGCCATCTATCACTACTTCCTGATTCGCGGTCGCGAGCGCATGCCCTGCTTCGCTGCGTTTCGCCACAACAACTGGCTCGGTGCCGTCGTGTTCGCGGGCATCGCCGGTCACTATCTGCTCACCGCACAAGGCTGATCCCCCCGGTCCGTGCCGACCTCTGAATGACGCTCGCCCCCGGATCGCGAACGCGAATCCGGGGGCGAGGCGTGCAGTACGGCGTCAGCGGGTTCGGTCGACGGACCGGCGCCAGCCATTATCTGCCATCGATCATCGAGAGGGCGCGCGATCGATCAGGCGTCGCCGAGTTCGTCACCCAGTTCGCGCGCGCGCGTATTTGCGGCGCTCACGCCGCGCACGATGGCGGCCTTGATGTTGTCGCGCTCGAACGAACTCAACGCGGCGAAGGTGGTGCCGCCCTTGGACGTCACACGCTCACGCAACACGCTCGCCGGTTCGCTCGATTGTGCGGCCAGTTGCGACGCGCCGGTAAACGTGGCGATGGCGAGCTGGCGTCCCTGCTCGGGCGTGAAGCCGAGTTCGCGCGCCGCTTGCTCCAGCGCTTCGATGAAATAGAACACGTAGGCCGGGCCGCTGCCCGAGATGGCGGTCACGCCGTCGAGCTGGCTTTCCTTGTCGACCCAGACGATCTGCCCGGCCGCGCCCAGCACGCTTTCCGCGCGCTTGCGCTGGTCCGAGTCCACGCCGGAGAGCGCGGCCAGACCGGTGATGCCCATGCCGATGAGCGCCGGCGTGTTCGGCATGCAGCGCACGATCTGGTTGTGTCCGCCGAGCCAGCGGGCGAGGTCCGAGGCGCGAATGCCGGCGGCGATACTGATGACGAGTTGGCCGTTCAGATGCGGCTGGAGGGCCTGTGCCACATCCTTGAGCACCTGCGGTTTGACGGCCAGCACAAGCGTGTCGTAATCGCGCAGGCGGTCGCTCGAAGCGCTGGCCGTTTCGATCCCGTATTGCTTGACCAGACCCTCGCGGGTCGATTCGTTGACGTCGATCGCGAGAATGTCGCGCGGGGCCGTGCCGCGCTTGACGAGTCCGCCGATCAGGGCGTTGGCCATATTGCCGCCGCCGATGAATGCAATTCTCATAACCATCCTTTGCGTTTCGTGTATGCGTGGATCTTGCCGCGGCCCGGGGCATCGCCCGTGTCGCTGTAACTTCAGGGGGCGACCGGCATCGCGAGGCGCCCGCCGTCGAGTGCCGCGATCAGGCCTTGGGGCCGTAATTGCGCGCACCGAAAATCGCTGTACCGATGCGCACCATTGTCGCACCTTCGGCAATGGCCGCCTCGAGGTCGCCCGACATGCCCATCGAGAGTGTGTCGAGGGGCAGGCCCCCGGCGCAGAGCGCGTCGAACAATTCGCGCACCGCCCTGAATGGGGCGCGCTGGCGGGCCGGATCGTCCTCCGGTTCGGGAATCGCCATCAGGCCGCGCAACCGCAGGTTCGGCAAGGCGGCAATGGCGCGCGCCACGGCGGGAACGTCGCCCGGTGCGACCCCGCTCTTGCTCGCTTCGCCGCTGATGTTGACCTGAAGGCAGACCTGCAACGGCGCCATGCCGGTCGGTCGTTGCGCGCTCAGGCGTTCGGCGATCTTCAGGCGGTCCACGGAATGCACCCAGTCGAAATGCTCGGCCACCGGCCGGGTCTTGTTGCTTTGCAGCGGTCCGATGAAGTGCCACTCCAGCCGCTCGCCGTCGACTCTCTCGCCGGCCAGCGCGGCGATCTTGTCGAGCGACTCCTGCACATAGTTCTCGCCGAACGCCCGTTGCCCGGCGGCTGCGGCCTCGCGCACGGCGTCGGCGCCGAACGTCTTGGACACTGCCAGCAAGCGCACGCTGTTCGCCGGTCGGCCAGCATCGGCGGTGGCTCGGGCGATTCGGGAAAGCACGTCGTGGAGATGTGCGGCAATGGTCGACATGAGGCGGGTTCGGGCGTGGCTGAGGCGATGACGTAAGCGCGGAGCGCGACTGGTCAACGATTATAGCTGTGCCGGCGCCCGAGGTGCTACCCGGTCAAAATCGAGGTGCTACCCGCGAGGCCGGGTACGGTGCGGAGCGCCGAATGGCGCGCCTTGTGGCAGACTGCGCGGAGCCGGCATCCACCGGCGTCCGCGGGTATCCGCCAGCATCGACAGGGAGCAGAGATGAGCGCGACTTCGCAGCAGGTGTACGACTTTTCGGTCCAGACGCTGTCCGGCGAGACGGTCAGTCTCGCGCAATATCGCGGCAAGGTGCTGCTCATCGTCAACACGGCCAGCGAATGCGGGTTCACGCCGCAATACGCCGGATTGCAGGCGTTGTACGAAGCGCTCGCGCCGCGCGGCTTCGAAGTACTCGCGTTTCCGTGCAACCAGTTCGGCAAGCAGGAGCCCGGTGACGCCCAGGCGATTCGCAGCTTCTGCGATCTGCGCTTTCACATCACGTTCCCGATGTTCGCCAAGATCGACGTGAAGGGGCCGGATGCCGCCCCCCTGTACCGCTTTCTCACTCAGGAGAAGCCCGGCGTGCTCGGCACGAAGGCCATCAAGTGGAATTTCACGAAGTTTCTTGTCGACCCGCGGGGGAACGTGGTGGCGCGCTACGCGCCGAGCGCGAAACCCGAGACCCTGCGCGCCGATATCGAGCGGCTGCTGGCCGTCTGAACGTTTGCATCGCGCTCTCGTCTCGCCTCCGGGCCGCGCGCCCGGGGTTCAGACGCCAAGGCGTGCGCGCAGGCGTTGCCACAGGCTCGCGCGGGCCGTCCCGTCCCTCACGGCAAGCTCGGCGCCCGTGTCGCTGGTCAACGCCTGCCAGCCGGTCGTGGGAATCACGCAAACCTCGCCCGCCGCGAGCGACACCGTCGTTTGCCAGACGCTCGCCGCCATCCAGCGCGGCGCCAAGGTCAGCGTGACCCGGCCGCGCTGCACGTGCAGCACCGTGCCGCGAGCCAGGTAGCCGTGGAACGACTGACCTCCCGCCAGCACGATGACCGACGCACGCGTCCCGGGGGCGTCGTGCGGGCGGCCGGGAGCCGCATCGCCAGCCGCCTGTGGCGGCGTCGCGTCGCGAGAGGCGGTTGAGTGCTGGGCGGTCGGCGAAGGCGGGGACAGGGGCGAGAGCGGTGACAGCGACGACAGCGGAGCCGCCAGACTCATCGACGCGAGCGACGACGGGGTGCCGACCGACGAAGCAGTGAGCGACGAACGGGAAGCGCGGGAAAAGTGCGAGCGGGGCGTGGCCATGGCGGACTCCGAGGGCATTGAACAGGTAGGAACAGCGTATCGGCGGCTGTCCCGTCCCGGTAGGCACACAGCGCGGCGGCCGCCCGCGTAACAGAACGTCGCACGGTGTTCTGTTACGATGCCAATTCGACGAATCTGTATCTGTTATGGTCCTGTGCAATGCCCGATGATCTGCGCATGGATGCCGCCACTCCCGACCTTGCCAACCCGGACGACACGCCGCTGAGCCCGTCCGCTCCCCGTACCCTCGGCCCCGCACCGGTGGCGGCTTCGGCGCCGGAAGAGCGCACACCGCTCTACCGTCAGCTCGCCGACCATTACCGGCTCGCCATCGAGGCCGGTACGCTCGCGCCGGGCGACCGCATGCCCAGCGTGCGAACGCTGATGGAGCGCCATCGGGTCAGCCTGTCGACGGCGCTGCAAACGTGCCGCCACCTCGAGGCGCAGGGCATGCTGGAGGCCCGCCCCCGCTCGGGCTACTTCGTGCGCACGCCCGCCCGGGCCAGCCTCGTGCCGGTCCCCGAGCCGCGCCCGTGGGTGCCGGATCTGCTCCAGTACGTGGGGATCAACCAGCGGGTCTCGTCAATACTCGCGCGCGGGCTCCAGGCCGACGTCAAAGTCAATCTCGCGGTAGCGCACGGTTCGCCGTCGCTCTACCCGGTCAACGAACTGCGCCAGGCAACGATCCGCGCGTTGCGCGATCATCCGCTGCTCTTCGGCAACCCGCCGCCCGGCGGCGGCGAGTCGCGTTTTCGCGCGGCGCTCTCCCGACGGGCGCTGGAAGCCCGCATGCACATCAACCCCGAAGAGATCGTCGTCACGCACGGCTGTATCGAGGCGATCAATCTCGCGCTGCGCGCCGTGGCGAGCGCCGGAGATCTCGTGGCGGTCGAATCGCCGACGTATTACGCGCTGTTGCAGACGCTGGAGAGCATGGGCATACGCGCGCTCGAGATTCCAACGAGTCCGCAAACGGGCATTTCGCTCGATGCGCTGGAGCTGGCGAGCCAGACGTACGACAACATCAAGGCCGTTATCGTCGTGCCGCACTTTCAGAATCCGCTCGGCTCGGTAATGCCGGATTCGCACAAGGCGCAGTTGGTGAAGTGGGCCGAGTCGCGCGGCATCGCGATCATCGAAGACGACACCTACGCCTCGCTGGGCGACGACGGCGTCATTCCCGCCGCCATCCGCTCATGGGATACGACGGGAAACGTGATTCATTGCGCCTCGCTGCACAAGACGCTTGCCCCGGGCATGCGTCTGGGCTGGATCGCCGGCGGCAAGTGGCAATGGCGTGTGGAAATGCTGAAGTACGCGCAGACGCGCCCGAATGAAGCGCTGGCTCAGATTGCGATGGGCGAGTTCATCGATTCTCCCCGGTACGACCGGCATCTTCGGCATCTGCGCACGCAACTGCGCGAGCATCGCGCGGCGATGGCCGAGGCGATCGCGACGTATTTCCCTGCGGGCACGCGCCTGACGCTGCCCGCGGGCGGGTTGAGTCTGTGGGTGGAAATGCCGGGCGGCGTGAGTTCCGAACGATTGTTCGATGCGGCGCTGGCGAAGGGGATTCGCGTTGCGCCGGGCAGCCTCTTTTCCAATTCTGCGCGTTACGACCATTTCTTGCGGATCAATGGCGGACAGCCGTTCACGCGCGAGGTCGACAAGGCGGTGCGCACGCTGGCCACCGAAGTGATCCGGCTGCTCGACGCGAATGGGGCACCCTGACGGAACGGGCCCGGCGCGCGAAGGGGCGGCGGGGCAGTCAAGGCTGCGGGCCGTTCTGCGCGCCGCCCGGCTCGAGCGCAGGCGCGAGGTGCGGGCCCGTCGCAGTCAAAACTCCGGATACATGCGTCCCGGATTGAAAATGCCAGCCGGATCGAACACCGACTTCAGGTTGCGATGAATGCGCATGACCGGTGCCGGCAGCGGCGTGAACACGCCCACGCCCGGTTCGCCGTAGCGAAAGAGCGTGGCGTGGCCCCCATCCTGGCGCGCCGCCGAGCGCACGATCTGCGCATCGGCATCGGTGATCCACCAGCGCTGTGCGCCCCCCCATTCGATCAGTTGCTTGCCCGGCAGGCGGTGCGGCTCCGCGGTCGACGGCACCGCCAGGCGCCATAGCGCCTGGCCCGGCCCGGCATCGGCGAAGAAATTGTCGGTCTGCTCTCGAATCGCATGCCAGAACTTGGCGGCGTGAATCGCATCGACCAACTCGCCTCCCATCTTCACGCGCGCGGCCTTGATGGCCGCCGACGCTCCCGCCAGACGAATCACGAGCAAATCGCTGCGCCACGCACTACCAGTGATCGGCAACGGCTGCCCGCCCCATTCATTGAGCTTGCGCACCGCATCGACGGCGTTCATTTCGAATTGCAGCGTGAGTTCGGCGAACGGCTGCGGCAGGACCTTGAGCGACACTTCGAGGATCAGACCCAGCGTGCCGAGCGAACCCGCGAGCATGCGCGATACGTCGTAACCCGCGACGTTCTTCATCACCTGTCCGCCGAAGTTCAGCACGTGTCCACGACCGTCCATCAACTTCGCCCCGAGCACGAAATCGCGCACCGAGCCGACCGCGCTGCGCCGCGGCCCGGCGAGCCCGGCCGCCACCGCGCCGCCGATGGTGGCGCCGGGCCCGAAGTACGGCGGCTCGAACGGCAGCAACTGGTTGTGCTCGGCGAGCGCCGCTTCGACATCGGCGAGCGGCGTGCCGCAGCGCACGGTGATGACGAGTTCGGCGGGATCGTAGGCGACGATGCCGCTGTAGGCGCGCGTGTCGAGCACGTCTCCCACGCGCTGCTGGCCGTACCAGGCCTTGGTGCCGCCGCCGCGAAGCTGGAGCGGCGAGCGTCGGGCCGTGGCCTGTTCGATGACGGCGCGGAAATGCTCGAGGGTGTCGGTCGTGTCGGTCGTTTCGGTCATCAGCTCGGTTCTGGCGGCGGTGGCATGTCGGATTGATAGGCCCCCAGCGTGCCGCCGCAATGCTTGCAGTAGCGTGCGTCGGGGTCATGACCTTCGGAAAGGCATTGCGGGCACGTGCGCGTCGTGACAGTCCTCTTGCGCATGGCCGAGTGAATCTCCGCACCCATGATGCCGGTGGGAATCGCGATCACACTGTAGCCGAGCAGCATCACGAAGCCGGTGATCGCCTTGCCCAGACCGGTCACGGGCACGACGTCGCCGTAGCCTGTGGTCGTGAGCGTCACGATCGCCCAGTAGATGCCCACCGGGATGCTCGTGAAGCCGTGCTCGGGCCCCTCGATGATGTGCATGAGCGTGCCGAAGATCACCACGATGATCGAGATGAAGCCGAGAAACACGAGAATCTTGCGGCGTGCGTTATAGAGGGCGATGCTCAGCACGCCGGCTTCGTTGACATACGCCGTGAGCTTCAGGATCCGGAAGGCGCGCATGAGGCGCAGCAACCGCACGTCGATCAGTCCGTGCAGTTCCGGCACGAGAATCGCGAGATAGGTCGGGAGGATGGCAAGCAGATCGATGATGCCGTAGAACGACAGCGCGTAGCGCAACGGCCGATGCGCACTGAGCAGGCGTGCAATGTATTCGGCCGTGAAGAGCAGCGTGAAGAACCACTCGAGGATCGCCATCGGCAGCGACGCGGAGGCCTGCACGGCAGGCACGCTCGAGACGACGACCGTGAGTACCGACAGAATGATGGCGATGAGCAACGCGATGTCGAACAGTCGCCCTTCGCGCGTATCGGCTTCGAAGATGATGATGTAGAGACGCTGCCGCCAATCGTGCGGCAGCCAGTCCGACAGCGGGCGCATGTCAGAACCTCGGCAGGTCGGGGTGCGGCAGCAGTCCGCCGCGAACGAGTTGCTTGCCGTATTCGGCACAGCGCGCCCGCGTCGGAATACCCTTGTCCGGATTGAGCAGCCCGACCGGATCGAATGCGCGCTTCACCCCGAAGAACGCGTCGCGCTCCTGGGCCGAGAATTGCACGCACATCGAATTGATCTTCTCGATGCCCACGCCGTGCTCGCCGGTAATCGTGCCGCCGAGTTCCACGCACGCTTCCAGAATGTCGCAGCCGAATGCCTCGGCGCGATGCCACTCGTCGAGGTCGTTGCCGTTGAAGAGAATGAGCGGATGCATATTGCCGTCTCCCGCGTGAAAGACGTTAATACAGCGCAATCCGTATTGTTGTTCCATGCCTTCGATGCGTTTGAGTAATGTCCCAATCGCACGGCGTGGAATCGTGCCGTCCATGCAATAGTAGTCGGGCGAGATGCGTCCCGCCGCCGGGAACGCGTTCTTGCGACCTGACCAGAAACGCAGACGCTCTTCTTCGCTTCGCGAGATTTGCAGTCGCGTCGCGCCCGACGTTCGCAGCACGTGGGAGATGCGCATGATCTCCTCGGCGACCTCTTCCGGCGTGCCATCCGATTCGCACAACAGGATGGCGGCGGCGTCCAGGTCGTATCCGGCATGCACGAACTCCTCGACGGCGCGCGTTGCCGGCTTGTCCATCATCTCCAGTCCGGCCGGGATGATGCCCGCGGCGATGATGGCCGCCACGGCGTTGCCGCCGGTCTCCACGTCGTCGAAGCTTGCCATGATGACCTGTGCCATCTGCGCCTTGGGCACCAGTCTGACCGTGATCTCGGTCACCACGCCGAACATGCCTTCACTGCCGATGAAGACGGAAAGCAGGTCGAGGCCCGGGGCGTCGGGACCGAGCGAGCCGAATTCGATGGATTCGCCCGACATCGTGATGGCGCGCACGCGCAGCACGTTGTGCACGGTCAGCCCGTATTTCAGGCAGTGCACGCCGCCCGAGTTTTCGGCGATGTTGCCACCGATGGTGCACGCGATCTGAGACGACGGATCGGGCGCGTAATACAGGCCGTAGGGGGCGGCGGCTTCGGAGATCGCGAGATTGCGCACGCCGGGTTGCACTGTCGCGGTGCGGGCGTACGGGTCGACCTCGACGATCTTCTTGAACTTCGCGAGCGAGAGCACGAGCCCGTCGGCGATCGGCATGGCGCCGCCGGAAAGACTGGTGCCGGCGCCGCGAGGCACGACCGGAATGCCCAACTGGTGGCAGGCCTGCAAAATGCGCTGGACCTGCGATTCCGATTCGGGCAACACCACCGCGAGCGGTACGCGGCGGTATGCCGCCAGTCCATCGCACTCGTAAGGCGTGGTGTCCTCGCGGCGATGCAGGATGCAGTTCGCCGGCAGGATCTGGGTAAGCGCGTCGAGCAGCAGGCGTTGACGCGTAGCCAACGCATCGGCATCGTCGAGCGCGGCCCCCGCCTGCTGCGGCCCAGATGCGTCGCCAGGCCTGTCCGGTGTGTTGGGTGCGTTCATGGGCGCGGTAGTGGACGCGGTAGTGAGTGCGGTGGTCGGGGCGCTGTTTGCGGCGCTATTTTCGTTGCTGATGGGAACGCTGATTAGGACGCCGGTTAGGACGCCGGTCGGGTCGCTGGTTGGGGCGGCCGCGGGCGCGATGCGGATCGCGCGCGCTCGGAGTTGCGCCCCAGCGGCGATCAGCCCGCCGCGCGTAGCCGGAAAATCTTGCCCGGATTGAACAGGTTCTGCGGGTCGAGCGATGTCTTGATCGCGCGCATCACGTCGATGGCATCCTCGCCATGCTCGGTCACGAGAAATCCCATCTTGTGCAAGCCCACGCCGTGTTCGCCAGTGCATGTGCCACCCATGCGGATGGCACGTTCGACGATGCGCTGATTGAGTCGCTCGGCCTCTTCGATTTCCTCGGGCTTGTCGGGGTCGATCAGGATCGCCACGTGGAAATTGCCGTCGCCCACGTGACCGACGATCGGGCAGGGCAGGCTCGATGCGCGCAGATCCTCCTCTGTCTCGCCGACGCATTCGGCCAGGCGGGAGATGGGCACGCATACGTCCGTGGTGACGGCGCGACAGCCGGGCTTGAGCTGGAGCATGGCGAAGTACGCACTGTGACGCGCGCTCCACAAACGGTTCCGGTCCTCGGTGCGCGTGGCCCATTCGAAGCCGGTGCCGCCGTTGTCCTTGGCCAGTTCCTGCACCGTCTCCGCCTGTTCCTTCACGCCCGCTTCGCTGCCATGGAATTCGAAGAACAGCGTTTGCGTTTCGGGCAGCTCCATCTTCGAGTGCTTGTTGATGGCGCGAACCGCCAGCGAATCGACGAACTCCACGCGTGCGACGGGCACCCCCAACTGAATCGTCTGGATGGTGCAGTTCACGGCGTCCGTCATGCTTGGGAACGAGCAGATGGCGGCCGAGACGGCCTCGGGCTGCGGGTACAGGCGCACCGTGGCCTCGGTGATGATGCCCAGCGTGCCCTCGCTGCCGACGAACAGGCGCGTGAGGTCATAGCCGGCGGAGGATTTGCGTGCGCGCGTGCCGGTGTGGATGACGCGGCCGTCGGCGAGCACCACCGTGAGGGCGAGCACGTTCTCGCGCATGGTGCCGTAGCGCACGGCGTTCGTGCCGGACGCCCGGGTGGCGCACATGCCGCCGATGCTGGCGTCTGCGCCCGGATCGATGGGGAAGAACAGCCCGGTGTCGCGCAGCGCTTCGTTGAGTGCCTTGCGGGAGATGCCCGGCTGCACGGTGACGGTCAGGTCCTCGGCGTTGATGGACACGACCTGATTCATCTCCGAGAGGTCGAGCGACAGACCGCCCTCGACCGCAAGCAGGTGGCCTTCGAGCGACGAGCCCGCGCCGTAGGGAATGATGGGGGTGTCGTATTTGGCGCAGAGCTTGACGATCTGCGCGACTTCGTCGGTGCTGTGCGCGAAGGCGACCGCGTCGGGAAGCATCGGGTCGAACGGCGACTCGTCCCGGCCGTGATGCTCGCGCAGCGCTTCCTTGGTGCTGACGCGCTCGCCCAGCAAGGCTTGCAACTCAGCGAGCAGGGCGTCAGGGAACGCGCGCTTGGCGGCGAACGGCAGATGGGGGTGATTCACGGCTTTCTCCTTCGGGTCTCCGGGTTGCCGACGCCGGGCGGCGGCGGCAAGCGCCATATCGGGCGGGGTCTCGGGAGCGGCGCGCCCGAATCATCGGATCGCCGGCGGCGCCCCCTGACACCTCATGAGCGGGGATTTTACGCCGGGACGGCGTTTTTCCCCACCCTTTGCGTCATATCATACGGACTGGCTGCATTGCAGCGCCATCGGAATTGCCCGAAAAGCGGGCATTCCGGGGCGGAACCGGTCAATTTCAATCCATGAAGGTCCACCGCGCAGCCGCCGATCCGGCGCTGCGTTCACGGGCTGCCGCAAGGGGTAGGTGTCAGAAGATGGGCAATCGTTTGAGCAAGATCGTCACGCGTACGGGCGACGGGGGGAAAACCGGCCTTGGCGACGGGGCGCGCGTGGACAAGTTCAGCCAGCGGATCGTCGCCATCGGCGAGATCGATGAAACCAATTCGCACATCGGTGTACTGCTTTGCGAGGCGTTGCCGGCCGACGTCCGGGCGATGCTGCTCGATATCCAGCACGATCTGTTCGATCTCGGCGGTGAGTTGAGCATGCCGCGCCAAACGCTACTCGGCGACGCGCACGTCGTGAAGCTCGACGACTGGTTGGCGCACTACAACGCGGAATTGCCGCCACTCAAGGAATTCATTCTGCCGGGCGGCTCGCGCGCGGCGGCGCTGGCGCATGTGGTGCGGACCGTGGCGCGCCGGGCCGAACGGGCCATGGTGGCCCTCGGAGCCGAGGAGACGGTGAATCCGGCGCCGCGTCAGTACATCAACCGGCTTTCCGATCTGATGTTTGTCCTCGCCCGGGTGCTCAACCGGGCTGCCGGCGGCGCCGACGTACTGTGGCAGCGCGACCGGGCGGCCACGCCCGGCGACGGGGCGCGGTAAGCCCGGCGCTTCGCGAACTCAGTTGCCCGCGCCGCGCTTCAGGCGGCGCTCGCGCACCGCCTCGGCCAGCGTTTCGAGCACGCGCAGGCTGTCTTCCCAGTCGATGCAGGCGTCGGTGATGCTCTGACCGTAGGTCAGGGGCTTGCCCGGCACATGGTCCTGACGACCGGCCACCAGATGCGACTCCACCATCACGCCGATGATGCGATCGTCGCCGCCGGCGATCTGGCGCGCGATGTCTTCGCACACCGGGATCTGGTTTTCATGCTTCTTCTGGCTGTTGGCGTGCGAGGCGTCGATCATCACCCGTGCGGCCAGGCCGGACTTCGCGATGTCTTCGCAGGCGCTCTGCACGCTCGCGGCGTCGTAGTTCGGCGCCTTGCCGCCGCGCAGAATCAGGTGGCAGTCTTCATTGCCCGACGTCGACACGATGGCCGAGTGCCCGCCCTTGGTCACCGACAGGAAATGGTGCGGCTGCGATGCGGCCTTGATGGCGTCGACGGCGATCTTCACGTTGCCGTCCGTGCCGTTCTTGAAGCCGACCGGGCACGACAGACCCGATGCCAGTTCGCGGTGCACCTGCGACTCCGTGGTGCGCGCCCCGATGGCGCCCCATGACACGAGATCGGCAATGTACTGCGGACTGATCATGTCGAGGTATTCGGTGCCGGCGGGCAGTCCCATTGCGTTGATCTGGGCCAGCAGTTCGCGCGCGAGGCGCAGGCCGTCGTTGATCTTGAAGCTGTTGTCCATGTGCGGGTCGTTGATCAGACCCTTCCAGCCCACCGTCGTGCGCGGCTTTTCGAAGTACACGCGCATCACGATCTCCAGCTCGCCCTTGAAGCGCTCACGCTGCTCGACCAGCCGCGAGGCGTACTCCAGCGCGGCTTTCGTGTCGTGGATCGAGCAGGGGCCGATGATGACGACGAGTCGGTCTTCCATGCCGTGCAGCACGCGGTGGATCGCGCCGCGCGAGCGATGGATGAGGTCCGCGCTCTTCTCCGAGCAGGGATATTCGCGAATCAGGTGCGCCGGGGGCGTCAGTTCCTTCAGCTCGCGAATACGGACGTCATCGGTATTGTGGGGAGGCATGGATTTTCTCCTGGGCAGTTCGGACTGCGGTTCGTTGCTTGGGGTATGGGTGAAAACCGGCGTTAAAACCGGGGTAAAAAAAAACCGCCAGACTCGCTGGCGGTTTTTCAGGATTCGTTCGGTGCTTACTGCTGCAACTGTCCCTCTCCATCCGCCAGCGGTGTGAGATACGCAAAAAAGTAAAAGTAAAACTTGCTGGCGTTCATGACGGATGTCTTGGACAGGCTTTGCAGGCGGTTGCCATGCACAGAAACCACTTTATACGCTGAATCGCATGACGTCGCAACCGTGTGAGATCGCCATTCGTCGGGAAAACGCGCGGAAAATCCGCATTTCGATTCTTTGAATTGCGGCGAAATTCCGCTGTTTTTGGATTTTCATGCGAAAACGCCCGGTTTGACCCGGGCGCTTTGCTGAGCTTCACGCATTTTTTGCGGCGCGTCACACGGGGCGAGACGCGCTTATGCCGTGCCGCCGACCGTCATGTTCTCGATGCGCAGCGTCGGCTGGCCCACGCCCACCGGCACGCTTTGGCCTTCCTTGCCGCACACGCCCACCCCCGAGTCGAGCGACATGTCGTTGCCGATCATGGTCACGTCCTTGAGCGATTCCGGGCCGTTGCCGATCAGCGTGGCGCCTTTGACCGGATAGGTGATCTTGCCGTCCTCGATCATGTAGGCCTCGGACATCGAGAAGACGAACTTCCCGTTGGTGATATCCACCTGACCGCCGCCGAAGTTCACGGCGTAAAGCCCGCGCTTGACCGACTTGATGATTTCCTCCGGGTCCTTGTCACCGCCGAGCATGTACGTGTTGGTCATGCGCGGCATCGGCAACGCCGCATATGACTCACGGCGTCCGTTGCCCGTGACGGGCATCTTCATCAGGCGTGCGTTCAGGCTGTCCTGCATGTAGCCGCGCAGAATCCCGTCTTCGATCAGGGTGGTGCACTGGGTGGGATTGCCTTCGTCGTCGACGTTGAGCGAACCGCGGCGGTTCGACAGCGTGCCGTCGTCGACCACCGTGACGCCCTTGGCGGCGACACGCTCGCCGAGGCGGCCCGAGAAGGCCGACGATCCCTTGCGGTTGAAGTCGCCCTCGAGCCCATGGCCGATGGCTTCGTGCAGCAGCACGCCGGGCCAGCCCGGGCCGAGCACGACGGTCATGGCGCCGGCGGGCGCGGGACGGGCATCGAGCTTGACGATCGCGCCGTCGACGGCTTCCCTGACGTACTTTTCGATCAGGTCGTCGGTGAAGTAGCCATAGTCCAGGCGTGCACCGCCGCCGCTATTGCCGATTTCGCGGCGACCGTTCGATTCGACGATCACGGTGACGGACACGCGCACGAGCGGGCGCACGTCGGCGGCGATCACGCCATCGCTGCGCGCCACGAGCACGACGTCGTACTCGCCGGCGAGTCCGGCCATGACCTGCGATACGCGCGGATCGCGGGCGCGGGCGAGTTTCTCGATGCGCTCGAGCAGGGCGACCTTGCCGTTGGCGTCGAGCGAGGCAAGCGGGTCGGACGGCAGATACAGCCCGTGCCCCGACATGTTCGAAAGCTTGTTGCCGACCTTCACGCGACCGCGTCCGGCCGAGGCGATGCTGCGAGTGGCGGCGGCCGCGTCCTTGAGCGCGATCTCGGAGATGTCGTCGGAGTAGGCGAACGCGGTGCGGTCGCCCACGATGGCACGCACCCCCACGCCCTGATCGATCGAGAACGACCCCGATTTGACGATGCCTTCCTCGAGGCTCCACGCCTCGCTGCGCGTGTACTGGAAATACAGGTCGGCGTAATCCACGCGGTGCGTGAAGATGTCGCCGAGGGCACGTTGCAGGTGGCTTTCGTCAAGGCCGTACGGCGTGAGCAGCAGCTCACGGGCGGTGGCCAGGTTCTGGATGCCGGTGTCGATGATTTTCATGCGGTGTCAGGCCAAGGAAATGTATACGATAGATGGGGGCGGATTCGGCAATGTCAACCTTGCAGGACGCGATGCCGCCACGCCGGCAGACTCTGGCGCACGCCCGTCAGTCGGCTCGGATCCAGGTCGCCGACGACGACGCCCGCGCCTTCAGGCTCGCGCTGCGCAACGATGTCGCCCCACGGGTCGATCAGCATGGAATGCCCCCAGGTCCGCCGTCCGTTCTCGTGATGGCCGCCCTGCGCGGAAGCGAGCACGTAGCACTGGTTTTCGATGGCGCGGGCGCGCAGCAACAGTTCCCAGTGCGCGCGGCCCGTCGTGTACGTGAAGGCGGCGGGTACGACCATGAGCGTACAGTCGCCCATGGCGCGGTACAACTCGGGAAAACGCAGGTCGTAGCACACCGACAGCCCCACGCGGCCAAAGGGCGCTTCAAACGTGCGTACGGCATCGCCGGGGCGGATGGTGCGCGCTTCGTCGTACGCCTCGTCGCCCTTGACGAAATTGAACAGGTGGATCTTGTCGTAACGTGCGGCCGGCGTCCCGTCAGGCCCGAACACGAGCGTCGTGTTGAGCACCCGGTCGGGCTCGGGCGCCGCCAGCGGCAGCGTGCCGCCAACGAGCCAGACACCGTGGCGGCGGGCCGTCTCGGCGAGGAAGTCCTGAATCGGGCCCTGCCCCGGCGTTTCGCGCAAGGCGAGCTTGTCGGTATCGCGCTGGCCCATGTAGCAGAAATACTCGGGCAACAGCACCAGTTGCGCGCCGGCGTCGGCGGCTTGCGCCACCAGTTGGCCGGCATCTTGCAGGTTGCGTTCGACGTCGGGCGCGCTCACCATCTGCGCGGCCGCCACGCGAACCGGGGCGGCGCAGGGCGAAGGGGCGGCGGAGGGCGTGTCGGGACTCGTCATGTCGTGGCTGAATTCGTCGCGCGTGGCGCGTGGCGTATGCGGGAAGCGTTCCCCGTGCGCGCTCAGTTGCCGCGCACTCCGGTGGGCGGGACGTTGTTTTGCGTCTCCGGCCGGACTTCCGGGGATGCATCGATCTTACTCTTATTGCCGCTGCCCTGTCCGATGACCGGATTGTCCCAGGAACCGGTCACGTGGTACGTGGTGGAGAGCGTGCGCGAGAGCTGGTCGCCGAGCGCCAGCTGGGCGAAGAACGAGCCGATGCCCAGCGCCGGGTTGATGATCGCCCAGGCCAGCGACGCCGACGCCGCATTGATCTTCGGCAGCACCAGCACGTTCAGGTCCTGCGTCTCGCGAGCCAGATCGGTGTGCCCGTCGATCTTGATCGTCGCCGCGTTGGCATTGATCGTCAGGTCGCTGGTATTGGCGACGCCGCCCTGAATCGTGGCGTTCCCGTCGATGCTGTCGAACGGCAGGCCGCTGCCGATCACGCTGTTGAAGTCGAACGTGAGGATCTTGGCGAGCGTTTGCAGCGACAGAATGCCGAGCAGCTTGGCGAGCCCCGGGTCGGCTTTCAGGATCTGCCCGCGCCGCAGGTCGACCTTCACGCGCCCGAACAGCGTCGGATAGTCGATGGCGTCGGGACCGCCGCGCCAGCCGAAGCGGCCCGACACGGCACCCGAGCCGTCCTTGAGCGTCCTGGGCAGGCCCAGCCGGTCGAGCAGACCGCCCGCGTTCTTCACCTCCAGATTGAAGTCGAGGAGGGTGCGGCGTGGCACGTCGTCGTCGCTGCCCGCGACCGCCGCCCGGCGGCGCGACGTACGCCAGTTGCCCTTGATGTCGAGCGTGGCGGCGTCGTTGCGGAGCTCGAGCTTGGTCAATTGCCACACGGGCACGCCATCCTCGACGTCGTTATGGGCATTGAGCTGCAGCCGGCCGAGCGGCTTGTCGCGCAGCACGAAATCGTTGGCGACCACGTCGATGGCGGGGAATTCGTCGCTCGGTTCGTCGAGTACCTGCGTGAGCACGTCACTGCCGTGCTCCTCGCGGGGAATCACGAGCTTGGCGAGCCGTGCGCGGATCTCGCCCGACGGGTTCTTGTCGTCGGGTGCCTTCCATTCCGCGAAGCCGGACACGAGATCGGACGCGAGACTGACCTGCCAGTCGCGGTCGTTGCGCTGTGCACCGACCACCAGCTCCGGCCATAGGCGCGACATCAGGCGCACCTGCTTTGCGTGAAGCGCCAGCCGTGTGGGCACATACGGGGTGAGGGCGCCGAATTCGTCGCGTGCCGCCGCGGCCGTGGCCGCAGGCGCGGGCGGCGTGCCCTGGGTACCCGGCGTGACCGAGTCGCTGCCGAGCGACGCGACCACACCGCGCCAGGCGTCCACGTCGAGCGTGTCGAACTGCGCGGCGGCCTGCACGCCCTCGCGCGGCGCCGGCACCGGCTGGTTGATGCCGATGCCGCCGCGCAATACGTCCACGCGCGCGCCGTTGCGTTGTTGCACGTAGCTCGCCTGCACGCTGCCGATGGAGATGTCGAGCGTATCGGTGCGACGCCCGCCCGGATTGGGTTGGGGCCGCAACGTGAAGCGGGCCGGCAGCGCGGTCTCGGCGCTCTTGCCCAGCGGTGCGGGCAGATTCAAGGCGAGTCCGGCGAGCGTGGACTGCACCGCCACGTCGGTCATGCCCTGGCGCACGGTGACCGTGGCCGTATAGGGCGTGCTGCCGGTCATGCGCTTGGCCAGTTGCGCGAGCGACGCGTTCTCGCGATTCTCGCGCAGCCCCTGCGCGCTCATCGTGCCGTTGACGTTCAGCGCGATCGTGCCGTCGTTGCGACTGCCGCCGGAGGCGCGCACGTCGCCGCCGAGGAACGTGCCGCGCAGATTGTCCAGCGAGATGCCGCGTTCGGTGAACGCAAGTTCACCGTCCACGGCGCCGAAGGTCGGCAGGCCGCTCAGCAGCGTGACATCGTTGCGCAGGAAACGCGCCCGGCCGGTGACCCTGGACCGGTCGGTATGGTCGAGCGGCATCGACACTTGCATGGCGAGCTGCGTGGTACCGCTCGCGCGTGTCTCGTCGGTGAAGTCGCCGATCCAGTGGCCAACCGGGCTGTTGTTCAGATACTTCACGAAGTCTGCCGCCGGGCCGCGCGCGTCACCCTTGAGCGTGAGCGTCGAGTCGTCCTGGCCGATATTGTTGATGTCGCCCTGCACCTGCGTGAGCGTCACGCCATAGACCGAGCCGCTGTCGATCGCGATGTGCAGCTTGTCGGCGTCGAAGCGCAGGTTGCCGCGAACCTTCTCGAACGCTGGCCAGACTTCCGTGTGGCCGGGGCGCAGCGGCGACGGGTTGAAGGTCACGTCGGCGAGCGGAATGTCGATGCGGAACTTGCCGCCCCCCTTGCCGTATGGGAAATCGTCCAGATCGCCCTGCACCGCGAACGGCGCATTCTGCACCGTGCCCGCAAGCAGGGCGCGTTGCAGATAGTCGCGCACGCTCGCGCCGATGTCCGTGGGCAGATAGCGCGGCACCGACGCCGCGTTCACGCGCGCCACGGTGCCTTTCAGGTCGACGATGCCGTTGCCCTTGCCGCCGTTGCGCCAGGTGCCGCTCACGTCGCCGGCCAGTTCGGCGTTTTGCAGGTGCAGTGCGTCGACGCGCACCCGCACGTCCGCCGGCGCGTCGCGCCGGGTCGCCGAATGCGAGACGCGCCAGGCGCTGCGCGCCGTGAGCGTGTCGAGGTCGATGCGAGGCTGATCGAAGCGGCCGGGGAAATCGAGCACGGCGTTGCGGCTGTTGAGCGTCAGGCTGCCACGCGACTGGTCGGCGTCCACATGCCCGCTGAGGTTGGCGAAGCCGGGCCGGCCGGCGTTAGGCGAACCGGGTCTGGGCGCGGCCTGACTCGGCTGGCTGTCGATGCCGAGGCCTTCGAAATCGGCGACCACGCGATAGCGATCGCGCTCGGGCGGCAGTTGCTTGATGCCGGGCAGATCGCGCCAGTTGCCCGGGCCGTGCGGCTTGGGGGCCTGATAGCTGATGTCGAATTTCGCGAGACGCCCGCGTGGGCGGAAGCTCGCCAACGTATCGCGCGTTTGCGCGTCGACCGGCATCGACGGGATGAGCGCCATGGCGGCACCGATGTCTAGGCGTTGACCCGAGACCGCGACGTGCAGTCCCTGGTCGGCGGTACCCGGGGCGTAGCTGGCTCGCAGATCGGGCACGTCCAGCGTCGGGCGGCCGGCGGCTTGCAGGGTCAGATCGCGCGCGCGCAGGTTCCATCCGGCGTCGGGCCTGGGTCCGGCGCGGGTCACGTCGATGCGCCCCTGCGTGGTGTCGAACGTCAGCGGCGCAAGGTCGTCGGCCAACTGCACGGAGGTGTTCGCTCCGGCAGCGCGCAGAGTCGCACCGGTGATCTCCCCGCTGTCGAAGTCGACCCATGCCCGGGCGGCCAGACGCCCGCGCGGATGCTTGCCCGGCAGCTCGACGTAACGCGCGAGTTCGGTCAGGTCGAGCGTGCCGATATCACCGTACACCTGGCCGCGCCAGCGCCTGACTTCGCCGGGACGCGCGAAGAGCGGATTGGTGAAGCGCGCACGAATGTCGAGCGGCGCGACGATGCCCGCCGGCGGGTTTGCCTGCATGCCGAAGCGATGCTCGAAGCCGCGATTGCGCAGCATGGCGTTCACGTGCGTGACGACGACTTCCGGCACGTCGCGCGTGGCGTCGCGCCATCGCACCGTGCCGTTGCGGATGACGACCCGTGCCTGGCGCAGCAGCCAGTCGCCGGCGCGCGTGTCCGCGGTGTTGCCGTTGCCGGCCACGGGAATGCCTGCCACGAGAATCGCGCCGTCGACGAGACGCTCGACGGTCAGGTCCGGTTCGTACAACGTGAGGTTCGACAGGCGCAGATCGAAGTGGATCAGGCTGGTCCAGGAGAGCACGGCGTCGAGCCGGTGCAGGGTGAGGCTCGGTTCGACCGGGGGCGGCGCGCCGGGTGGCGCGAAGGTCACCGGGGGATTGTCCGGCGCGGCGGAGGCCGACGCCACCGACGTGGCTGACGCGGCGGGTGCCGCCGATGCCGCTGATGCCGCTGATGCCGCCGATGCCGCCGATGCCGCCGATGCCGCCGCAGGCACCGGCTTGACGACGCGCGCGATGAGCGACGCCTTGGGCGGCGGACCCGCGGCGGTGCGCGTGATGCGCACGTCTTCCAGAGTGAGATAGGGGTGCCAGCCTCGCCAGACAGCGTCGACGCGGCCGATGGTCACCGGCAGGCCGATGGCGCGGGTGGCTGCCGCTTCGATTTGTGGACGGTAATCCGCCACGCGTGGGAGGATCACGTACCGGGTTGCGAGGATGACGGCGCCCAGGCCGAAGTAGGCGACAACGACGAGCGCGAGCAGCCATTCCAGGCCCAGGCGCAAGCCACGCGGCAGTGACGAGAACCAGGACCGGGTCGCAGTGGGCGAGGCGGGCGGCTTACGGTCGGTCATGCTGCGCGTCTACAAGGGAATGTGGTAGTTTCTGTGGCAAAGACTGTAACACAAGCCCAAGGCCGTTCGACGGCCCGGCCGTAGGAGAAACAGACGTGTGATCCGGCGTTTCATCACGCCCGGGTGAGCATGCGAAAGTCTCTTCATTCTCATTGCTGACCGGAACCCCGCCAGTGAGTTCACCTGAATATCCGATCGAAATCACGTCCTACTCGCGTTACGCCGCGCGCATGCTCGCGAGCCGGCCCGCGCTCGCCGAGGCGCTGCCTACCCTCGCCGAGCACCCGGTCGATGCCCGCTGGCTGGCGCACCGCTTCGAGGCGATCACCGGCACGGTGCTCTCGCCGCCCGATCAGCCGTCGGGCGTCGCCGGCGCTCCGGGCCTCGACGAGGCGGGGTTGGCCCGTGCGCTGCGCGTGTTGCGCGTCGAGGCGATCTGCGCGGTCATGCAGCGCGATCTGGACGGACGCGCGGAACTCGCCGAGGTGACCGAGGCGATGACGGCGCTGGCCGAGTTCGCCGTGCAGGCGGGCATCGCGGTGCTCTCGCGCGAACTCGAGGCGATCCACGGGGTGCCGCGCAATGCCGAGGGCGAGCGCCAGACGCTCGGCGTGGTGGGCATGGGCAAGCTCGGCGGGCGCGAACTGAACGTATCGTCCGACATCGACCTGATCTTCCTTTACGAGGACGACGGCGAGACTTCCGCACCGGACGACGCCGATCCGGCTGCCGCCGGCCGCCTGCGCCTGCTGTCGAATCACGAATTCTTCACCAAGCTAGGCCGCAAGCTGATTGGCATGATCTCGGAGCTCACGCCGGATGGCTATGTGTTCCGCGTGGACATGCGCCTGCGTCCGAACGGCGATTCCGGGCCGCTCGTGTGCAGCCTGCCGATGCTCGAGGAGTATTTCTATGTGCAGGGGCGGGAGTGGGAGCGCTATGCCTGGATCAAGGGGCGGCTGGTGTCCGAGGTGGCGAGCGAACCGGGACGTCGCGTCGAGCGTCTGCTGTCGTCGCTGGTGCAGCCGTTCGTCTTCCGTCGTTATCTCGATTACGGTGTGATCGGGGCGATTCGCGCGCTGCACGAACAGATTCGGCACGAGGCGGAGCGTCGGGCGCGCGCGAAGCCGGCGCGCATCAACGACATCAAGCTCGGGCGCGGCGGCATTCGCGAAATCGAATTCTCGGCGCAGGTCTTCCAGTTGATTCGCGGCGGACAGGAGCCGGAGCTGCGCGTGCGGCCGACGCTGGCGGTGCTGGGCGTGGCGGCGCGTCGGGGCTGGCTGGCGCAGCACGTGGCCGACGAACTTGCCAACGCCTACGTATTCCTGCGCAAGCTCGAACACCGCATCCAGTATCTGGACGACGCGCAGACGCACGTCCTGCCGGCCGCCGGCGAGGACCGCCTGGCGGTGGCCCGCGCCATGGGCTTTCCCGACGAAGCCACATTCATGACGGTGCTCGACGAGCATCGCGAATTCGTGGCGGCGCAGTTCGACGAGATCTTCGCCGACAAGGACAAGGCCGGCACAGGCGGACGCAAGGGAGCGTCGTCCGGCGGCGACTGCAGTTGCCCGCCGGAACTCTGGAGCGAATGCCTGGCCGACGAGGCGCAGACGGGTGACCTCGGCAACCAGCTCACGCAACTCGGCTTTGCCGATGCCCCCGGTGCGCTCGACCGACTGCGCGCGGTGTGGACGTCGTCGCGCTACAAGGCGCTCGGCGAGACCAGCCGGCGGCGCTTCGACCAGCTGGTGCAGCGCGCGGTGCAGGGCGCGGCGGGCACGGGCGAGGCCGACGCCGTGCTCGCACGCATGCTCGATCTGCTCTCGACCATCAGCCGTCGCAGCTCCTATCTGGCGCTGCTCACGGAGTATCCGCGCGCGCTCGAGCGTGTGGTCAAGGTGCTGGCGGGGTCGCGATGGGCGGCGGGGTATCTGATCAGCCACCCGCAATTGCTCGATGAGTTGCTCGACGACGAGGCGCTCGCCGCGCCGTTCGACTGGCCGTCGTTCAAGACGCAACTGCTGCTGAGCCTGAACGCCTCGGGCGCCGCGGGCAATGTCGAAGTGCAGATGGACATTCTGCGGCGCGCGCACCACGCCGAGGTTTTCCGCATTCTGCTGCTGGATCTGCAGGGCACGCTATCGGTGGAGGCCATCGGCGACCGGCTCTCGGAGCTGGCCGACATCATCGTCGACGTGACCATTGCCACCGTCTGGCCGCACGTGGCCACGCGCCATCGCGAAGTGCCCCGCTTCTCGGTGATCGCGTACGGCAAGCTCGGCGGCAAGGAACTGGGCTATGCGTCCGACCTGGACCTGATCTTCCTTTATGACGATGACGACGAGCGCGCGCCCGACGCTTACGCGGCGCTCGCCCGTCGCTTTGTCACCTGGCTCACCACGCACACCGGCGCCGGCATGCTGTTCGACGTGGATTTGCGTCTGCGCCCGAATGGCCTGTCGGGCCTGTTGGTGACGAGTCTCGAGAGTTTCCGGCAGTACCAGTTCCGCGAAGGCAACGCGAATACGGCGTGGGTGTGGGAGCATCAGGCGCTCACGCGCGCGCGTTTCTGCGCGGGCGACGAGGACATCGGCGCCGCGTTCGAGCGCATCCGCGCGCAGGTGCTCGCCACGCCGCGCGAAGCGCTACCGCTCGCGCAGGAAATCGTCGCCATGCGCCGCAAGGTGACGGAAGGGCACCCGAACCCGACGCAACTCTTCGATCTGAAGCACGATCGTGGCGGTATGGTCGACATCGAGTTCACCGTGCAGTACCTGGTGCTACTGCACTCGGGGGCGCATCCGGCGCTGTTGCGCAATGCCGGCAACATCGCGCTGCTGCGCGAATCGGCGCAACTCGGGTTGATCGATGCGAACCTCGCCGACGGGGCGGCCGCCGCATATCGGACGTATCGCAAGCGTCAGCACAAGCTGCGGCTCGACGGCGTGGAAGCGGCGCGCGTACCGGCCGAGCAAGTGGCGACCGAGCGCGAGGCCGTGATCGCGCTGTGGGATTCGGTGTTTTCGGCCGTCGCCCCGGCCTGACGGCCGCGAGAGTCCGCCGGCTCGAGATGGCGCCGGCGGTGCGGTTGCGCAAGGCGGCGTTACAGCGCCAACATTTCGCGTGCGTGCTTGCGCGTCGTGGCCGTGATCTCGACGCCACCCAGCATGCGCGCGATTTCCTCGACGCGCTCGGTCCGTCCGAGCGGTTCGATCTCGCTCATGGTCGTGTCGCCGTCGCTGCGCTTTTTCACCCGCAGATGCTGGTGGCCGAGTGCGGCGACTTGCGGCAAGTGGGTCACGCACAGCACCTGGCGTCCCTGACCCAGCTCGCGCAGCAACCGGCCCACCACTTCGGCCACCGCGCCGCCGATGCCGGAATCCACCTCGTCGAAAATCAGCGTAGGCGTGAGGCTCGCGCTGCTGGCGATCACCTGCA
Organism: Pandoraea pnomenusa; assembly: GCF_000767615.3. Classification (NCBI taxonomy): domain Bacteria; kingdom Pseudomonadati; phylum Pseudomonadota; class Betaproteobacteria; order Burkholderiales; family Burkholderiaceae; genus Pandoraea; species Pandoraea pnomenusa. Next base: position 1,101,732 of record NZ_CP009553.3, read on the forward strand.
ACGCGAGGCTGATGCGTGCGAGTTCGCCGCCCGACGCCACTTTCGCCAGCGGCCGGGTGGGTACACCCGGGTGGCCGGCCACCAGGAATTCCACCGTCTCCATGCCAAACGATTGCGGTTCTGTCGTGGGGCTGAGCGCGACTTCGAAGCGTCCGCCCGGCATCGACAGGTCCTGCATCGCGCGCGTGACTTCGCGCGCGAGCGACGCCGCCGCCCTGGCGCGCTCCCTGGACAACGTCTTTGTCAGTTTCAGATAGGCCGCCTGCGCGGCGTCGGCGGCGGCTTGCATCGCGGCCATGTCCTGCGACGCGGTCAGTTCGGCGAGCTGGGCCCGGCGCTCGGCATGTTCGGCGGGCAACTGCTCGGGCGTAACGCGGAATTTGCGTGCGGTCGAATGCAAGGCGTCCAGACGTTGCTCGACCACGGCAAGCCGCTCCGGGTCGAGATCGATGCGCTGCGCGTAGTGCGTGAGCGAGTGAACCGCCTCGCGAAGCTGGATCTCGGCGGGCTCGAGCGCGGCGAGCGTGTCGGCGAGTCCGGCGTCGATCTCGGCCAGTTCGCGGATCTGGTGCACCACGTGGCCCAGCGACGGGACGATGGCGCCGTCGGCTTCGGCCAGCGCGTCGAGCGCGCCCTGCACGCCGTTGATGAGACTTGCTGCGTGCGACAGACGCCGATGCTCGGCGCTCACCTCGTCCCATTCGCCTTCCTGCGGATTGAGCTTGTCGAGTTCGGACGTTTGCCATTCGAGGCGCTCGCGTTCGAGCTGCAACTCGCGGTCGCGCCCGTGGGCTTCCTCGCAACGCTTGACGAGACGGCGCCACTCCCTGTGCGCGGCCGCGGTGTCGGCGGCCAGCGCCGTGGCGCCTGCGTGCGAGTCGAGCAGCCGGCGCTGGGCGTCGGGGCGAAGCAGTTGCTGGTGAGCATGCTGGCCGTGAATGTCGACGAGCATCTCGCCGAGCTCGCGGAGCTGCGCGAGCGTGGCGGGCGTGCCGTTGATGAAGGCGCGCGAGCGGCCGCCGGAATCGAGCACGCGGCGCAGCAGCACGCCGCCGTGCTCTTCCAGCGTGAGCGCCTGCGCCTGCAGCCAGGCTTCGAGATCGGGGCGCGCTTCGGCGTCGGCGGCGAACTCCGCGGTGATGTCGGCGCGCGTTTGCCCGGTGCGCACCATGCTGGCGTCGCCACGCTCGCCCATGGCCAGGGCCAGCGCGTCGATCAGGATCGATTTGCCCGCGCCGGTCTCCCCCGAGAACACGGTGAAACCGGCGGAGAATTCCAGGTCGAGACGATCGACGATCACGAAATCGCGAATCGAGAGACTGCGTAGCATGGGATATCGATGAGGCGTGGAGTCAGTTCTGCGGCGTATCTTCGTCGGAGATATGCTCGTTCCAGTGCAGTTTGCGGCGCAGCGTGGCGTAGTAGTTGTAGCCGACCGGGTGCAGGAACGTCACCTGATGCTCGGAGCGGCCCACCAAAATCTGGTCGCCCTGCCGCAGTTCGGCGAACGACTGCATGTCGAAGTTGGCGCCGACCTCGCGTCCGCCAGTGATCGTGATGACGATGTCGCTCGAGTCCGGCAGCACGATGGGGCGATTCGACAAGGCGTGCGGGGCGATCGGCACGAGCACCACGCCGCCCAGGCGCGGATGCAGGATCGGCCCGCTTGCCGAGAGCGCGTAAGCCGTCGAGCCCGTCGGGGTGGCCACGATCAGCCCGTCCGAGCGCTGTTTGTACATGAAGCGGCCGTCCACGTCCACGCGCAGCTCGACCATGCCGGAGATGCCCGAGCGATTGACGACCACGTCGTTGAACGCCAGCGTTTCGTAAAGCGTCTTGCCATCGCGCTCGATGCGCGCGGCCAGCAGTGTGCGCTGCTCTGCTTCGAAGTGACCTTCGAGCATGGCCGGCACGACCTGGCGCATCTCGTCGAGCGGAATATCGGTGATGAAGCCGACGCGACCATGATTCACGCCGATGAGCGGCACCTTCGACGCCGCGAGCTGACGGCCGATGCCGAGCATCGTCCCGTCGCCGCCCACGACCACCGCCACGTCGGTCTGCGTGGCGATTTCCTGGATGTCGAGGGTTCCGTAAGGATCGGCGGCCGCACCGATGTTGTGCGCCGTGTCGCGCTCGAAGACGACGTGGTGCCCGCGCTGGGCGATGCATGCCGCGAGCGTGAGCAGGGGTTCGGCAACGCCGTCGGCATGATATTTCCCGACGAGCGCCACGGTCTTGAAGGGGCTCCCAGTTTTCATGCCGCCATTACACCATAAGTCGATGACAGCAACCATCGCCACGCAAGGCCCGCGGCGGTTTCCGCCTCGGGGTTTGCCGCACGCCGCGTATGCATATTTCGCGTTACAATTTTTGCCATGCTAGATCAACGTGCGCAAACGCTTCTCAAAACCCTGATCGAAAGGTACATCGCGGATGGCCAGCCGGTCGGCTCGCGCACGCTTTCCCGATACTCGGGGCTCGACCTCTCGCCGGCGACGATCCGCAATGTGATGGCGGATCTGGAAGCCCTCGGCTTCGTGGCCAGTCCGCATACGTCGGCCGGGCGGGTGCCAACGCCACGCGCGTACCGCCTGTTCGTCGACACGATCCTCTCGGTGCGTCCGCTCGAAGATGCCGTGCACCATCTCGCGTCTCAGGTGCAGAACCGCCTGCAACCGGCCGGGCCGCAACAGCTGGTCGCCTCCGCGGCCCAGGTGCTCTCCAATCTGTCGCAGTTCGCCGGCGTGGTCCTCACGCCGCGTCGTAGCCAGACCTTCCGACAGATCGAATTCCTGCGGTTGTCCGAAAAGCGCGTGCTGCTCATCATCGTCACGCCTGATGGCGACGTGCAGAACCGCATCATCCTGACCGAAAAGGATTATTCGCCGGCGCAACTGGTCGAGGCGGCAAACTACCTGAACGCCAATTTCGGCGGCCACAGTTTCGATGAGGTGCGCGCTTACTTGCGCGGCGAGCTCGACGCATTGCGTTCCGACATGAGCGCGCTGATGCAGGCGGCGGTGCAGGCCGGCAGCGATGCCATGGCCGACACCAGCCGTGAGAGCGTGCTGATCTCGGGCGAGCGCAATCTGCTGGGCGTGGAGGACCTGTCGTCGAACATGGAGCGGCTTCGCAAGCTCTTCGACGTGTTCGAGTCCAAGACCGGTCTGCTGCAGTTGCTCGACGTGTCGAGCCGTGCCTCGGGGGTGCAGATCTTCATTGGCGGCGAGTCGAATCTGGTGCCGATCGAGGAGATGTCAGTCGTGACGGCGCCTTACGAGGTCGACGGCGAGGTCGTCGGCACGCTGGGCGTGATCGGCCCGACGCGCATGGCGTACGAGCGTGTGATTCCGATCGTCGACATCACCGCCAAGCTCCTGTCCAACGCGCTTAGCCAGCATTGATGGGCCCCGTGGCGCGCGTCGCCCGGGCGTCCGGGTCGCCACTTCGGCCCGTGCACGCCATCCATCGGCCGCCGCCCCGGCGCAGCGATCCGCCGCGCGATGCCGGCCGGGGCTTCCGGTTACATGCCCGTAGCATTCCTTTACACGCTGTCACACGCGAGGGGCTTACGCTCGAGGTGTCACTTGCGGCGAAGTCCCCGGAATGGCGGGTGTCAGGTTCGCCGAAGGATTCGGACAGAAGAATGAAGGTGGCATGCCGGCACCGTTGATCGGCGCGTTGCCCGAAGGGCCTCGGAGTCTTTATGAACCCCCTGATTTCCTGGCGGACCGCGGTCCGCCAACTCGGCGTCGTCGGCGTTGGGCTGGCGCTCGGGGTGCTTGGCGTGGCGGGCATGCCCGCCTTCGCGCAGGCGCAGAGCGCCGACCCCCCTGGGCGTGTGGCGCGTCTGAGTCAATTCGACGGCACCGTGACCTTCTCGCCGGACGGCACGGGCGACTGGCGCTACGCCGAGCGAAACCGTCCGCTGACCACGGGCGACGCCGTCTGGGTCGATCGCAACAGCCGCGCGGAAATGCGCGTGGGTGGCGCGGCGGTGCGCCTGGGAGCGTCGACGAGTGTCGCGCTCTCGGCCGTCACCGACCAGAATGTGCAACTGAACGTAACGCAGGGCACGGTCGGGCTGCGTCTGCGCGGCTATGACCCGAATCAGCCTTACGAGATCGACACGCCGAACCTCGCTTTCGTCCCGCAGCAAGCCGGCGAGTACCGCCTCGACGTCGATCCCAATGGCGTGACGACCGTGAGCGTGTCGCGTGGCGCGGCCACCGTGTACGGGCAGGGCGCGTCGGTGCCGTTGCAGCAGGGCCAGCGGGTGGCATTCGTGGGGCAGAATCTGACGCAGCAGCCCGCCGGGCCTTCGCGCGCGGATGCGTTCGACCAGTGGGTGCGGCAGCTCGACGCCCGGGAAGACGCCTCCGTGTCGGCCCGCTACGTGTCGCGCGACATGACCGGCTACGAGAGTCTCGACGATTACGGCACCTGGCAGGAGACGCCGGACTACGGCGCGGTGTGGGTGCCTTCGGATGTGCCGTCGGGCTGGGCGCCTTACCGCACGGGCCACTGGACCTGGGTCGATCCGTGGGGATGGACCTGGGTCGACGATGCGCCCTGGGGCTTTGCGCCGTATCACTATGGCCGGTGGGCGTACGTCGATGCCCGCTGGTGCTGGGTGCCGGGACCGGTGGCGGTGCGTCCGGTGTACGCGCCTGCGCTCGTCGGCTGGGTCAATGGCAGCAGCGGTGGAAATGCCTGGGGGGTCGCGTTTGCCGCCGGCGGCGTGGGACTCGCATGGTTCGCGCTGGGACCGCATGACGTCTATCGACCGGCCTATCACGCCAGTTCCGCGTACATCACGAATATCAACCGCACGACGGTGATACGCAACACCAACATCACGAACATCAACAACATCTACGTGAACCGCAACGTGCGAGGCGCGATCTCGACGATGCGCGCGCAGGCCTTCGTGCAGGGACGCCCGGTCGGTGCGCCCGCCGCCCTGGCCACGCCGCCGCGCAATACGCCGGGGCGCGCACCGGACCAGAGGCCGGGATGGCACGTGGGCAATACGCCTGGCGTTGCACCGGTACAGCAGAGTGTGTTCGGCAACAGCCGTCCTGCCGCGGGCGCGCCGCCTGCCGGCGTGTTCAACCGCGCGGTGCTGGCCACGCGCGCGCCGGTGGCGCGCACGACGCCGTCGCGAGAACTCACGAGCCAATTGCATCCCGTGCCGAACGCCGGCGGCGCGCCACTGTCTTTCGACCGGGCCGCGCAGCCGGCCCGGCGGGGCCTACCGACTGCATCGACCGCACCGAGTGCGCCGCGCGTACAGCCTCGCGTGACGGTCGTCGGTACGCACGGGCCCGTCGGCGCACCGATCGGTGTGAATGGGCCGACGCCCGCACAGCCGGCGATCGGCGCGACCGGTTCGGCGCCTGCGCAGGGCGCTCACCCGGGCACTGGCGCCATGCCGCCTCGATATGGCGCACCCGGCGTTCCCGGTCGACCGGGCGTGCCGGGAACGCCGGGTGTTCCGGGGCAGCCCGGTGTCCCGGGAGCACCGGGAGAGCCTGGTGTACCCGCTCATGGCGCATATGGCGGGTATCCGTATCGCCCGGGACAGCCGGCGCCGTCCGGCGTGCCGCATCCGCCCGGAGTGGCGGAGGGGGCGGGCGCGGCGGGACAGCCCGTCGGACGAGGCGAGGCGCCGCGGGCGGTGCCGCAGCCCGGGCATGACACCGCGCAGCGGGAGATGCAGATGCACCGTTCGGTGCCGCAGGGCTTGCCTGACGTGCCTCGGACGCCCGGTGCGCTGAATGCACCGGGTGCGCCCGAGATGTCACAGCGTGCGCGCCCCGAAGCCGCCGAGCCGACGCGTCAGCCCCAGCAATGGCAGTCGCACGGCCAGCCGCAGCCGCAACCCCAGATGTCGCCGCAGCCGCGTGTGCAGGCGCCGATGGAGCGCGGGCAACCGCGTCCTGAGCCGCAGATTGCACCGCGACCCGAACCGCAGCGGCAGGAGCGTGCGCAGGAACGGCCGCAGGCGCCGCGTTCCCAACCTCAACCCGAACCTCAACCCCAACCTCAGCCGCAAGCCGCGCCTCATCCGCAGCCGCAGGAGCGTGCACATCCGCAGCCTGCGCCGCGCGAAGGACGCCCAGAGGGCGCACGTGCGCCGTCGCATGAGAGCGAGCACGCCGCGTCGGCGCATCGGTCGCCGCGCGAAGGCGAGCACTCGCACGGCTGAGTGCCGGAATGACGTCGCCCTGCGTCGATTTCCCCGACGCCGGGCGGGCGCGCAATGCACTGCCGGATTTGCGCCGGGTTTGCGGTAAAGTACGCTTCATGCGCTTCGATCCAGAACCCATTTCGCACGGTCCGTCCGGAAAGACGGCCGTCCTGCTGATCAACCTCGGCACCCCCGATGAGCCACGGCCGGCGGCCGTGCGCCGTTATTTGCGCGAGTTCCTGTCGGATCCGCGTGTCGTGGAGATTCCTTCCTTCGTCTGGCAACCGTTGCTGCGGCTGGTGATCCTGCCGTTGCGCTCGCGCCAGTCGGCGCAGAAGTACGCGACCGTTTGGACACGCGAAGGCTCGCCGCTCAAGGTCAACACCGAGCAGCAGACGAATGCCTTGCGCGGCCTGCTGCATGCCAACGATTACGACGTCGTCGTCGATTACGCGATGCGCTACGGCAATCCGTCGATCGCGGATCGCATTCGCGCGCTGCGGCAAAACGGCGTCGAGCGGATTCTGCTGCTGCCGTTGTATCCACAGTATTCGAGCAGTACGACCGCGACCGCTACCGACGCCGTGTTTCGTGTGCTCGGGCGGCTGCGAAATCAGCCCGACGTGCGTACGGTGCGTGACTATCACGACCATCCGGCGTATATCGAGGCCCTGCGCCAGCAGGTCGAAGGTTACTGGCAGCAGCACGGCCGGCCCGACTTCGCGGCAGGCGAGCGACTGCTCCTTAGCTTCCACGGCGTGCCGCGCCGCACGCTCGATCTGGGCGATCCGTACCACGATCAATGCGTGAAGACGGCACGTCTGCTGGCTGCCGCGCTCGGCCTCGACGAGACCACCTGTCGCCTCACGTTCCAGTCCCGTTTCGGCAAGGCCGAATGGCTTCAGCCCTACACGGCGCCCACCCTGGAGGAGCTCGGCCGGGGCGGCACGCCGCGTGTGGATGTCTTCTGCCCGGGCTTCACTTCGGACTGTCTGGAAACGCTGGAAGAAATCAATATGGAAGGCCGTCACGCCTATCTGTCGGCCGGCGGCAAGGCGTTCCATTTCATTCCGTGCCTGAACGGCGCGAGCGCCTGGATCACGGCGCTCGGCGAGATCGCTGCGCGCCACCTGCAGGGGTGGCCGGTGCTCACGCCGGAAGGCGTGGCCGATGCGGCCGCAGCGGCTGCGGCATCGACCCGTCAGCGACAGGTTGCCGCGGTTGCCGCCTTCGACTCGGCCAACGCCGCGGCGGCCGCTGCCGCGCAGGTGGCGGAACCGACGGCGCCGGGAGCGCGCACGTGACGATCAAGGTCGACGATTCGCCGCACGCCGCAACGCGTATCGACAAATGGCTGTGGGCTGCCCGGTTCTTCAAGACGCGCTCGCTCGCCACGCAGGCGGTCGACCGCGGGCGCGTGCTGTGCAACGAAGCGCGCGTGAAACCGGCGCGCGACGTGCGCCCGGGCGACGTCGTGACAGTGGACAACGGCAGCACGAAGTGGGAAGTGCGAGTCAAGGCCATCGCGGAGGTTCGCGGCTCTGCGCCGGTCGCGCAGTCGCTCTACGAGGAAACGGAAGCCAGTATTCGCGCTCGTGCCGACGAGAGTGAGCGCCGGCGCCTGTTTCAGGAGCCGGCCGCGCAGATGCATGGCCGACCAACCAAGCGCGACCGTCGCCGACTGGGCGGTATCGGCGAATAGCGCCGTGGTCCGGCGGATCCGTCGCGCAAAGCGACGTTGCGTGGCATCCCGGGCGCGACGGTTCGAATTTTCCGAGGCACGAATGGACGCCGCCGTCGGCGCAGGGCCGGACGGCGGGCGGGAGATCGGGAGTCAGCGGTCCCGGAAGGGGAACGAGAGGACCAAGGGAAACGCAGCCCGTGAGCGTGGCGACGTATCGCGCGCCCGGAGCGATCAGCGCGAGGGGATTCCGGAGTTGGACGAGCGATGGGCTGGCATGCCCGGCATCTCGACATAGTGATGCAGCACGGCCCGCACGCTGCCGTACTCGGTGTCGCGCCGGGTGACCGCGCCTGACAGGCAGATCGTAATCGTTACCGTCGTCACCAACGCAAGGATGAAGACAACAGCCAGTGGCAGCTTCATGATGCGCTCCTTACACCTGTAAACATCGGTTCGGACGTGAGTGTCCGTCCGGCCGACGGCCGGGTCCGGTGCGGCACTTCGCATCACCAGACCGTAATTCATGTTAGGTCGCAGCAACGGCCGATACAATAGAGGACTCGTAACGCGTGTAACCGGATATTTACCGGCACGCGGCAAGCACCGGTATGGCGCACGGAATGCCCGCCAGCTCTTGAAATCGGTGTGAACGCCCCTACTATCCAAAGGGATTTGAACCGGTGGCGCATCGTCTTGGTGCGCTGCGAAAACCTTTTGACGACTCAAGCTCATGACTGAACAGCAAAACACCCCCGACCAGCCGATTCCGTCCCAGGCCGAAGCGGCCCCGAACGACGCTGAGCTCGCGAACGACGCGCTGCCCTCGGTCGAGGCGCAGTTGCTGGCCGCGCAGGCCGAGGCGGCCAGTCTTCGCGACGAAGCGCTGCGTGCCCGGGCCGAAATGGAAAACGTGCGCCGCCGCGCCGAAGAGGAAGTGACCAAGGCGCGCAAGTTCGCCGTGGAAAGCTTCGCGGAGAACCTGCTGCCGGTGATCGACAGTCTGGAAGCCGCCGCCGCCGACAAGAGCGGCGACGTGGCCAAGCTGCAGGAGGGCGTGGCCCTGACCCTGCGCCAGCTCATCTCGGCCCTGGAGCGCAGCAAGGTTTCCGTTATCGACCCGGCCGGCGCAAAATTCGATCCGCATCAACATCAGGCCATTTCGATGGTGCCGGCGGAGCAGGAACCGAATACCGTGGTATCGGTGCTGCAAAAAGGTTATCTGATCGCCGATCGCGTGCTGCGCCCGGCGTTGGTGACGGTCGCCGCAGCCAAGTAAGGCCGCCGACGGCCGACGGGACCTGCCGATGCGACGCCCCGCTCTGCCATCCCATCATGGCAAGCTTTGGGCTCGACAGGCGGAGGTGCCGGTGTTGCGGCCTTGCCGGACGATGAAGACGAGGACGTAGGGACATGGCGGGCGATCATCCGGGCATGAAGGGCGTGGACGGTACGGCGTTCGAGGCATTTTCGATGGACGAACTCACGGCCGCCACCTTCGACGACGGGCTGCGAGAGGCGGGCGATGCGCTCGCCGTGGTGTTCTTCTGGGGCGTCGACTGTTTCAACTGCGAAGTCGCCAAGAAGACCATGCTCGCGCAGCGCGACGCGATCGAGGCGCTCGGACTGCGCTGGTTTCACGCCAACGTGTATGCGGACATGGCGCTGGCCAGGCGCTTTGCGCTGCACGGGGTTCCGACGTTTTTCTTCTTCCATCGAGGGAAGAAACTGGGCCGGGCGACCGGTTGGCACGGTCTGCCCCAGTTCCGGCTGGCGGTCGCCGCCGCCCGCGAGAAGATCGCGGCGGCCGGGGGCAAAACCGGACCGCAAGAAGGGTCTTGAAAAGCACCGGGCTGCACCCATATGACGTGCAGATCAACGAATTGAACGGGCCACGGGCCTGACGGAAAGACGCAAAGGACGCTAGGAGAAACAATATGGGCAAAATCATCGGCATCGACCTGGGCACCACGAACTCGTGCGTGGCCGTTATGGAAGGCAACCAGGTCAAGATCATCGAGAACGCGGAAGGTGCACGCACCACGCCGTCGATCATCGCCTACATGGACGACGGCGAAATCCTGGTCGGCGCGCCGGCCAAGCGCCAGGCGGTGACCAATCCGAAGAACACGCTGTACGCGGTCAAGCGACTGATCGGCCGTCGCTTCGAAGAAAAGGAAGTGCAGAAGGACATCGGCCTGATGCCCTACACGATCGTCAAGGCCGACAACGGCGACGCCTGGGTGGAAGTGCGCGACCAGAAGCTGGCCCCGCCGCAGATTTCCGCCGAAGTGCTGCGCAAGATGAAGAAGACCGCCGAGGACTACCTTGGCGAGCCGGTCACGGAAGCCGTGATCACGGTGCCCGCGTACTTCAACGACAGCCAGCGCCAGGCGACCAAGGACGCCGGCCGCATCGCCGGTCTGGAAGTCAAGCGCATCATCAACGAGCCGACGGCCGCCGCACTGGCTTTCGGCCTCGACAAGAAGGAAGGCGGCGACCGCAAGATCGCGGTGTATGACCTGGGTGGCGGCACGTTCGACATCTCGATCATCGAAATCGCGGACGTGGACGGCGAGCACCAGTTCGAAGTGCTGTCGACCAACGGCGACACGTTCCTGGGCGGCGAAGACTTCGACCAGCGCATCATCGACTACATCATCGCCGAGTTCAAGAAGGAACAAGGTGTCGATCTGTCGAAGGACGTGCTCGCGCTGCAACGCCTGAAGGAAGCCGCCGAAAAGGCCAAGATCGAGCTGTCGTCGAGCCAGCAGACCGAGATCAACCTGCCGTACATCACGGCCGATGCCTCGGGTCCGAAGCACTTGAATCTGAAGATCACGCGCGCCAAGCTCGAAGCGCTGGTCGAGGACCTGATCGCCCGCACGATCGAGCCCTGCCGTCTGGCCATCAAGGATGCCGGCGTGAAGGTCAGCGACATCGACGACGTGATCCTGGTCGGCGGCATGACCCGCATGCCGAAGGTGCAGGAGAAGGTCAAGGAGTTCTTCGGCAAGGATCCGCGCAAGGACGTGAACCCGGACGAAGCCGTGGCGGCGGGCGCGTCGATTCAGGGCTCGGTGCTTTCGGGCGATCGCAAGGACGTGCTACTGCTCGACGTGACGCCGCTCTCGCTCGGTATCGAAACGCTCGGCGGCGTGATGACGAAGATGATCACGAAGAACACCACGATTCCGACGAAGCACTCGCAAGTGTTCTCGACGGCCGACGACAACCAGCCGGCCGTGACGATCAAGGTGTTCCAGGGTGAGCGCGAGATGGCCGCCGGCAACAAGTCGCTGGGCGAGTTCAACCTCGAGGGGATCCCGCCGGCGGCACGCGGCACGCCGCAGATCGAAGTGACCTTCGACATCGACGCCAACGGCATTCTGCACGTGGGCGCGAAGGACAAGGCCACCGGCAAGGAAAACAAGATCACCATCAAGGCGAACTCGGGCCTGTCGGACGCCGAGATCGAGCAAATGGTGAAGGATGCCGAGCTCAACGCCGAGGAAGACAAGAAGGCGCGCGAGCTGGCCGATGCCCGTAACCAGGGCGACGCGCTGGTGCACAGCACCCGCAAGGCGCTCACCGAGTACGGCGACAAGATCGAAGCGTCGGAGAAGGAAGCCATCGAATCGGCGATCACGGCACTGGAAGGTGCGCTGCGCGGTTCGGACAAGGCGGACATCGATGCCAAGGTCGAAGCGCTGGGCACCGCCAGCCAGAAGCTCGGCGAGAAGATGTATGCCGACATGCAGGCCCAGGCCGGCGCTGCGGGTGCCGCGGGCGCCGAGCAGGCCAAGCCGCATGACGATAACGTCGTCGACGCAGAAGTGAAGGAAGTCAACGACAAGAAGTAAGGCTTGCATGGCGCGCGGTGTCCGGTGACGGGCGCCGCGTGTAGGCCGGGTATCGAAGTTCTCTGCGAAGGGAATCTCGACCCGGCTTTTTGCCTGATGGCGGACATGCGCCAACACTGGAAAGACTTATGGCCAAACGTGATTACTACGAAGTCCTTGGCGTGGCCAAGAACGCCACCGACGACGAAATCAAGAAGGCGTATCGCAAGCTGGCGATGAAGTACCACCCGGACCGCAATCCGGACAGCAAGGACGCCGAAGAGAAGTTCAAGGAGGTCAAAGAGGCCTACGAGATGCTCTCCGAGCCGGAGAAGCGCGCGGCGTACGACCAGTACGGCCACGCGGGCGTCGACCCGAACATGGGCGGCTTCGGCGGGGCGGGCGGTCAGGGCTTCGGCGGCTTTGCCGACGCGTTCGGCGATATCTTCGGCGACATCTTCGGCCAGGGCGGCCCGGGTGGGCGCGGTGGCCGGGGCGGCCCGCAGGTGTATCGCGGCGCGGATCTGCGGTACAACATGGAGATCACGCTCGAGCAGGCGGCAAACGGTTTCGACACGCAGATTCGCGTGCCGAGCTGGGAGGAGTGCGAGGTGTGCCACGGCAACGGCGCGAAGCCGGGCACGAAGCCCGAGACCTGCCCGACCTGTAACGGTTCGGGTTCGGTGCGCATGTCGCAGGGCTTCTTCAGCATTCAGCAGACCTGTCCGAAGTGCCACGGCACGGGGTCGTACATTCCCGAGCCGTGCACCAACTGCCATGGTTCGGGCAAGCTCAAGAAGACCAAGACGCTGGAGATCAAGATCCCGGCGGGCATCGAAGACGGCATGCGCATTCGTTCGGCCGGCAACGGCGAACCGGGTGTGAATGGTGGACCGGCGGGCGACCTGTACGTGGAAATCCACATCAAGCCGCACAACGTGTTCGAGCGCGACGGCGACGACCTGCACTGCCAGATGCCGATCTCGTTCGCGACGGCGGCGCTCGGCGGCGACATCGACGCGCCCACGCTGCACGGCAAGGCGACCTTCGAAGTGCCGGAAGGCACGCAGACGGGCAAGACGTTCCGCCTGCGCGGCAAGGGCATCAAGGGGTTGCGTGCGAGCTACCCGGGCGATCTGTACGTGCACGTGCAGGTGGAAACGCCGGTCAAGCTCGACGACAAGCAAAAGCAGTTGCTGCGCGACTTCGACGCCTCGCTCAAGGCGGGCGGCGCGCGCCACAGCCCGCAGACCAAAGGCTGGTTCGACCGTGTGAAGCAGTTCTTCGAGTAATTTCATGCAAAGTGAAGCGCCCTTGGCCGCGTTCGCACTGTTGGACGACAGCGCGGATCCGGTCGGTGGAGCGCGTCTGTATACCGGGCTCGTGCGCGAGGTGACTTGCGACGAGCCCGGTGTGCTTTCCGACGCGCTTCGCGAAGTGGAGGAAGCCACGCGCGACGGCCTGCATGCCGTGCTGCTGGCCGATTACGAATTCGGCGTGCGCCTGGCCGGCGTGCATACGGTCGCGACGCGTCGCGCACCCGGGCAGTTCCGCGCCCTGTTGTTCGCCACCCTGGCGCACCTGAGCGCCGCGCAGACGCAAGCCTGGCTGGCCGGCCGTGAGGCCGCCTGCGCGCAGGCGAGCCCACGGGACATCGATCACGCCGCCGGCACCGACGATATCGCGCCGCCGGGCGTGGCAGGCGTTGCCGCGTTGCAGGACGACGTGAGCGATGCGGCCTTCGACGACGCCATCGCTCGCATTCAAGACTGGCTCGCGCAAGGCGAGTGCTACCAGATCAATTACACCTATCGCCTGAATTTCGACGCATTCGGCTCGCCCGTGGCACTGTACCGCCGCTTGCGTGCGCGCCAGCCCGTGCCTTACGGGGCGCTGGTGATGCTTCCCGGTGCCGGATGCGTGGCAGGTCGGGCGATACTCTCGCTCTCGCCCGAGCTGTTCCTGCGTCATTCGCGCGGACGGGTCGAGGCGCGGCCGATGAAGGGCACCGCCCCCGCGTGCGGCGACGCCGCCGTCGACGCCGAGCGCAGTGCGGCGCTTGCCGCCGACGAGAAGAACCGCGCCGAGAACCTGATGATCGTGGACCTGCTGCGCAATGATCTCGGGCGCGTCGCCACACCGGGGTCCGTCAAGGTGCCGAAACTCTTCGAGGTCACCCGCTTCGCGAGCGTGCTGCAGATGACGTCGACCGTTACGGCCACGCTACCGCCCTCGGCCTCGTTGGCTGACGTCATGCGTGCGCTGTATCCCTGTGGCTCGATCACCGGTGCGCCGAAGTATCGTGCGATGCAACTGATCGGCGAGCTCGAAACGTCGCCGCGCGGGCTCTATACCGGTGCCATCGGCTGGCTCGATGCCCGCGAAGACGCGCCGGAAGCGCTCGGCGACTTCTGCCTGTCGGTCGCCATTCGAACCCTCGAACTCGATGCACCCATGGCCAGCGGATTACGTCGCGGACGTCTCGGTATCGGTGCGGGCATCGTGCTCGACAGCCGTGCCCGCGAGGAGCGCGAGGAATGCAGGCTCAAGGCGCGTTTCCTGAGTGCGCTCGACCCGGGGTTCGAGATCTTCGAGACCATGCGGGCGACACCGTTGTCGGGCATCGACCATCTCTCGCGCCATCTGGCGCGTCTGGCGGCGTCGGCAAAGTACTTCGGCTTTCGTTTCGACGAGGCGTCGTTGCGGGCACAACTCGACGCGGTGGTCGCAACACTCGACGCGAGCGAGATCCATCGCGTGCGCCTCGCCCTCTCGCACGACGGCGCCGCCACGATCACGCACGGCGTGCTCGAACCGCTCGCGCAGCCGAGCGTGACGGTGTGGCTCGCGAACATGAGCGAGGCGACGCGTGCCGACGATCTCTTCCTGCGTCACAAAACGACCGTGCGCGAGCGCTACGATACGGCGTGGAAGGCGGCGCAGGCCCGTGGCGCGTTCGACATGCTGTTCTTCAACGAGCGCGGCGAGCTGACCGAGGGCGGGCGCAGCAGTGTGTTCGTCAAGCGCGACGGTCTCTGGGTGACGCCCCCGCTGTCGTGCGGGTTGTTGCCGGGGATCATGCGCGGCGTGATGCTCGACGACCCGTCGTGGGCCGCCGTCGAGGACGTGCTGACCCGTGAAGACGTCGAGAACGCGCAGGCCATCGCGGTTTGCAACGCATTGCGCGGCGCGCTACCCGCGAAGCTGGCTCGCGCACCCGCTTGACGAGCGCCCCTCACCGCTCCCGCTCCTGAAATGCACAGCGGCGCCCTCGGGCGCCGCTGCGTTTCTCCTCGACCTGCACGTCGACCTGCACATCGCTTCACGCATCGCGGCCCGCGCTGGGACCGTCGATGCGCGCGGAGCGTTGCGTGTCGCGTATCGTGCGAGGCGTGTCGCGTCGCTCAGCTTCCCTGACGCGACGCCATCTCCGGCACGAACAGTTCGCTCCACTTCGCCGGCCGCGTCTTGATCGTGCCCGCGCGGCTCATGAATTCGACATATTGCATCAGGCCGTTGGGCGTGGTGGTGAACTGCAGGCCCGGATCGGCCAGCATCTGTTCGATCTCCGCTTGCGGAAGGTTCATCTTCGACACGCGCAGGAAGGTCTTCGCCGCGCCCACGTGATCCTTCGCGATATAGGCCGCGGCTTCGTCCTGTGCCGCCAGAATCGCCTGGACCAGCTTCGGATTCTGCACCGTGAACTGCTTCGGCGCGAATACCACGTCGATGGTGATGTTGCCGAGCACGTCGGTCGAATTCAGCACGCGCTTGATGCGCGGGTCCTTCAGCTCCTGATACGAGAACGGCGGCGAGGTGAAGTGCGCGGTGATCTCCGTCTTGCCCGAGAGCAGGGCGCTCACGGCTTCCGGATGGCTCAGGCTGACGGTTTGCGGGTCGAGCTTCGCATAGTTCTCGATGCCGAAGGTCTTTGCCACGGCCATTTGCAGCAGCACGGCCGAGAGCGATGTCTTGATACCCGGAATCGCGATCTTGTCCTTCGGCGTGAAGTCCTTGAGCGTCTTGATGTTCGGGTTGTTCGTGTTGAGCCAGAGCGGGCCGGTCGACAGCGCCGACAGGCCGATCACCTCCGAGCGCGGAATGCCGTGCGCCTTCGACCACAGCGTGACGAAGCCCGGTGCGCCGGTGCCGGCCACGTCGAGATTGCCGGCGAGCATCGCGTCGTTGATCACGTTGCCGCCGTCGAGAATGGTCCACGTGGTCTTCACGTCGCCCAGACCCATTGCCTTGGCGTGCTTCTCGATCAGATGCTGGTCGCGCATGACCATGAGTGGCAGATAGAGAATGCCGTAGCCGTGCGACAGGCGCACGGTGCTCGCTTCGGCGTGGGCAACGTTGCCCAGCGGTGCGAGCGTGGCCGCGGCCGTCGTGACCGCCAGCGCGAGCGTGCTGGCCCAGCGCGTGAAATGACGTCGATTCATGATGTTGTCGTCTCCGGATAGTTGGAATTATTCATGCCCCCGAGGGGGCGTCGATCAATGCTGCATGCCCCAGCGATGCAGCGTGCGTTTCTCGATACGGGCGAACAGCAGGTTCTCGACTGCCAGCCCGATGAGAATCACGAAGAACAGCCCGGCGAAAACGTTGGCCGTCTCCAGCGAATTGCGGTTCTCGAAGATGTACCAGCCCAGACCGCCCGAACCCGACGACACGCCGAACACGAGTTCCGCCGCGATCAGCGTGCGCCATGCAAAGGCCCAGCCCACCTTCAGGCCGGTGAGAATGCTCGGGAACGCCGCGGGAATCAACACGTGGCGTACCAGCGCGAAGCGTTTGAGTCCGTAGTTCTGGCCGACCATGCGCAATGTTTTCGACACGCCGCGAAAGCCGCTGTGCGTGTTGAGCGCCACGGCCCACAGCACCGAGTGCACCAGCACGAAGATCACGCTGCCGTTGCCCAGGCCGAACCAGATCAGCGCGAGCGGCAACAGGGCGATGGCGGGCAGCGGGTTGAACATCGCCGTGAGCGTTTCGAGCAGGTCGTTGCCGATCTTCGAGCTGATCGCCACCGTGGTGAGCACGGCGGCGAGCGCGATCCCGATGCCGTAGCCGATCAGCAGCGTCTTGAGCGAGACGGCCGCGCGCAGCAGCAGCACACCGCTCGTGAGGCCATTGACGAAGGCGCCGAGCGTGTCGGTGAAGCTCGGGAAAAGCAGCGAATTGTCGAGCCAGCGGCCGTAGATTTCCCAGATGATGGCGAGCACGCAAAGAATGACGGTCTTGCGCAGCCAGCCGAGGCGGTAGAGCGTCTCGAAGGTCGAGAGCGGGCGCTGGATCGACGCTAACTCGGCCTGCACGGGTTCGAGCACGAACTCGGGCCGCACGACCGGTTCGATCCTGGGGGTAGAGGGCGACGACGTCGTCGCCCGGGCCATCGTATTCATGAACGTCGTCCTCAATGGGTTGCGAACAGCAGTTGATCGATGCGCGCCTCCAGGGCGCTCTGGTGCGCCGTGCCGAGCTGTTCCGGCGCAATGCTGTTGAGTTCGGCCTTGACCTGGCCGGGGTGCGGCGAGAGGAGCAGGATGCGCGTGCCGATGCGAATCGCCTCGTCGATGCCGTGCGTGACGAACAGCACCGTGAAGCGCGTGTCGTCCCACAGGCGCAGCAGTTCGTCCTGCATCTTGCGACGCGTGAGCGCGTCGAGCGCGGCGAACGGCTCGTCCATGAGCAGCACATCGGGCTCCATCGCCATGCCGCGCGCGATCGACACGCGTTGCTTCATCCCGCCGGAGAGCGTGTGCGGATAGCTGTCGATGAACTTGCCCAGGCCGACCTTTTCGATATAGTGCGCGGCGCGCCCGGCGGCCTCGCGCCCCTTGAGGCGACCGCTCGCGATGAGAGCGAATTCCACGTTCTGGCGCACCGTCTTCCACGGCAGCAACTGGTCGAATTCCTGGAACACCATCATGCGGTCCGGCCCCGGCTCGCTGATCGCGCGTCCCTTGAGGCGAATCTCGCCGCTTACCGGCGGCAGATAGCCACCGATGGCCTTGAGCAAGGTCGACTTGCCGCAGCCGGACGGGCCGAGCAACACGAACCGGTCGCCCGGATAGACGTTGAAGCTCACTTGCTGGGCGGCGGTGACGAGGTAGTCGTCGGTCTTGTATTGCAGCGTGACGCCGTCGATTTCGAGCAGCGGCGGCACCGTGGACGCGGGTGTCCCGGCGCCCGGAAGGGGGGCATGCGGCATGGCGTGTCTCCGAATGGATGCTTTTATAATCGGCTTCGATACTATGCAGCCAAGCTGTAACGAAGCTGACATCGACGGCCGCCGGGCCGATATTCAGGGCAAACCCCGAGGACGCCCGCGCCGAATTCCGGGACAATCGCGCCCACCGGCAACCCGAAAGCGCGTCAGGCGCCGAGCGTGGGCGCCGACGAGAAGGAGACACAAACATCATGCGCATCATGCTGGTGGAAGACACCGCCGACGTCGCCGAAGCGATCGCCACCCAGCTGCGCAAGCTCGGTCATGCGCTCGATTGCGAGACGGACGGCGCCGCGGCCGCCGCGCGCATCGGCGACGACTACGACCTGCTCATTCTCGACGTGATGCTGCCGCACGTCGACGGATTCGAGCTGCTTCGGCGGGTGCGTGAGCGAGGTCTGGCCACGCGCGTGCTCATGCTCACCGCGTGCGCCGAGATCGAGGAGCGCGTGCGCGCGCTCGACCTCGGGGCCGACGACTATCTCACCAAGCCATTCGATTTTCGCGAGCTCGAAGCGCGAGTGCGTGCGCTCATGCGCCGCACCGGCCAGGATGCGACGAACCGTCTGGCATGCGCGAATCTCACGCTCGATCGCAAGAGCCGCGGCGTGGAGATCGACGGTCAGCCCATCGAGCTCACGCGCCGGGAAGTCACGCTGCTCGAAATTCTCGCGGCGCGTCCGGGGCGCATCTTCGGCAAGGACGAACTCATGGATCGCCTGTACGGCGACGAACCCGTGCCGAACGCCAATGCCATCGAACAATATGTCGCGCGCCTGCGCAAGAAGCTGGCCGCGGCACAATTCCAGATCCGCACGTTGCGCGGACTGGGCTATCAGCTCGTGCTGTCATGATCGTTCCCGGCCGTTCCCTGTATCTTCGCCTGGTCGTGCGCATGGGCGCGGTGCTCGCGTTCGCGGTCGCCGCCGTGCTGCTCGGCATCTGGTTCTCCACCCGCGCGGCGGTCGACCGCGCCTATGACCGATGGCTGCTCGGCAGTGCGCTGCAGGTCGCCGAGAACACGTGGTACCAGAACGGCGAAGTGAATGTGGACGTGCCGCTGGCCGCGTTCTCCGCGCTCGCGCCGGGCGATCAGATCTTCTATACCGTGCTCGACCCGGACGGACGCTCGGTGGCCGGCGATTCCGAATTTCGTCCGCCGATTCCATGGGACAAGCTGGCGGACGGGCCGCTCGTCGTCGACGGCACGTATCAGGAAATGCCGATCCGCATCGCCATCGTGGGACGACGCATGCCGGTGGCCGCCGCGCACCCGTGGGCGGTGGTCGCACTCGCGCACACGCAGAACGCGCGCGTGCGGTTCACGCGCGGTCTCGCCGACAACACACTGCTCATCACCATCGCCACGGGCGTGCTGACGATGCTCGCGGCGTTGTGGACGCTGCGTCAGGCGCTCGCGCCGCTCAAGCAGATCGAGGCGGCCATACGCGCACGCGATTCGAACGATCTCGTGCCGCTGGCGGTCACGGCGCCCGCCGAAACGCTCGCCCTCGTGGGCGCGATCAACGATTTCATGCAGCGGCTGGCCACGTCGCGCGCGCTGATGCGCCGTGTGATCGGCGACGCCGCGCATCAACTGCGCACGCCGGTGACGGCGCTCACGGCGCAGGCCGAACTGCTCACGCAGACACAGGATGAAACGGCGCGACAGGCGCACGTCGCACGCATCCAGAAGCAGGCGCGTGGACTTGGCGGGCTCATCCATCAACTGATCAATCACGCGATGGTGCAGCACCGGGCGGACAGCGTGGCGCCCGTACCGGTCGACCTGAACGAGTTGCTGCAAACGGCCATGCGCGAAACGTTGTCCTATGCCACGCGAGATATCGATGTCGCGCTGCATGCGCCGGATACGCCGGACACGCCGTGCCGAATCGTAGGCGATCCGCTGAGCCTGCGTGAGGCGATCAAGAACGTGTTGGTCAATGCACTCGCCTACGGCGCACCGCATCGTCTGCATGTCGATGTGACGAAGGTCGACGACCAATGGCGTTTGCGATTCTTCGACGACGGCCCGGGCATCCCCGAGTCGGAGTGGGCGCGCGTGCGCACGCCGTTCTCGTCGCGGGCGGATGGCCGCGAAGGGGCCAGCCTGGGACTGGCCATGGTGGCCGAAGTGGTCGGCGCGCACGGCGGACAAATGACCTTCGAGCGCGTGGCGGGCGAGGGCTTCGCCGTGGTGCTGACTTTGCCGGCAGCGCAATGAAAAAAGCGGCCCGAAGGCCGCCTGTTCACGCGATGCGCCGTGCGGCGCGCCAGGTCAGAAGCTATGTTCCTGCGAAGGGAACGAGCCGTGTTTCACCGCTTGCACGTACGCCTCGATGGCCGCGGCGATGCTCGGTTGGCCTTCCATGAAATTCTTCGAGAACTTCGGCGACTTGCCGGGGAACACACCCAGCATGTCCTGCAGCACGAGCACCTGCCCGTCGCAATCGGGACCCGCGCCAATCCCGATGGTCGGCATCGTGGGCACTTCCGGCGTCACGCGCGAGGCCAGGGCGGCCGGAATCGCTTCGAGCACGACCAACTGCGCGCCGGCCGCTTGCAGCGTACGGGCGTCGCCGATCAACTGTGCCTGCGCGGCATCTTCGCGCGCTTGCACCTTGAAGCCGCCGAACGCGTGCACGGACTGCGGCGTGAGGCCCAGGTGAGCGCACACCGGGACGCTGCGTTCGACCAGAAAGCGCACGGTGTCGGCCAGCCATGCGCCGCCTTCGATCTTCACCATCTGGGCACCGGCCTGCATGACGGCCACGGCACTCTGATATGCCTGCTCCTTCGTGCCATAGGTGCCGAACGGCAGATCGGCGAGCACGAGCGCCTTGCTCACGCTGCGGGCCACGCATTCGGTGTGATAGCAAATGTCGCGCAGCGTGACCGGCAGGGTGGTGCGCTGGCCCTGGATCACATTGCCGAGCGAGTCGCCGATCAGAATGGCGTCGACGCCGACACGGTCGAGCAGCGCGGCGAAGCTGGCGTCGTAGGCGGTCAGCATGACGATCTTCTCGCCACGCTCGCGCATCTGGGCCAGTCCGGGAACGGTCACGGCCTTGCGGTTGGATTCTTGCAGATAACTCATGTCGGCCTCGGTTCAGCAGGGGTCGCCGGCGCAACAAGCGCGCCTTCGACGAATCGGGAGACGATCAGGGGCGAGCGCCCTTGACGAAGACTTCCTTGCGTCCGCGCATCTGATCGATGCGCTCGACCAGCAGGGTGAAGTCGCTGTCGTTGTGCGCCGGGTCGAATTGTTCCGTGTCGACAGTCAATACCGGCGCCGCGGCGTAATGATAGAAGAATTCGCCATAGATGTCGCACAGCGCACGCAGATACGTGTCCGGAATCTGTTGCTCCATCGGAATCGCGCGCTTCTGGATACGCGCGTAAAGCGTCTCGGGACTGGCCTGCAAATGGATCACGAGGTCGGGCGCGCGGTGCGCGCGCTCGACGTGCGCGACGAGCTTGCGATACAGATCGAGCTCGTCGGCCGACAGGGTGAGACGCGCGAACAGGCCGTCCTTTTCCGGGAGGAAGTCAGTAATAATCGGCTTGCCGTCGATTTCGCGGCGCGCGATTTCCATCGCTTCGTCCACGCGTCGCAGGCAGAACGACAACTGCGCGGGCAGCGCATAGCGCGCCGAGTCGCGATAGAAACGTTCGAGAAAGGGATTGAGCGCGGGTTGCTCGAGCATGATGTCGGCGCCGGCCGCATCGGCGAGCCGTTGCGCGAGCGATGTCTTGCCGACCCCGATGGGGCCTTCGACGGCCAGATAGCGAAAACGCCCGAGCACGGGCGATCTCATGAGACGTAGGCGCGCTTCGTCGGGCAGCAGCACGCCTCGACGCGCTCGATGCGCTGGTCGGCGACATCCCCCAGCAGGGCGCTTACGCGTCCCATGCCGGGAATGTCGAGTTCGGGAGCGAGATCGGAGAGCGGGCGCAGCACGAAGGCGCGCGCGGCCATGCGCGGATGCGGCACGATCAGGTCGGGTTCGGCGATGCATTCATCGCCATACAGCAGCAGATCGAGATCGAGCGTGCGCGGGGCATTCTTGTACGGGCGCTCGCGCCCGAAATGCAGTTCGATCTTCAGGCAGAGCGTAAGCAACTGGCGCGCCGTGAGGCGGGTCTCCACGGCGACGACGCAGTTCAGATAATCCTCGCCGGTCGACTCGATGGGCGCGGTGCGATACAGATCGGACTTGCCGATGATGGTCACGCCGATTTGCTGCGCCAGGCAGACGACGGCGTCCTTGATCGCTTGGCGGGCGTCGCCGAGATTCGCGCCGAGCCCGATATAGGCAACAGTCATGAAGCACCTTCGGAACCATGCTGTCGCGATGATACCCGCTTGCCATGATTCTCGCTGGTGGCGTTCTCATTGCCGTCGCCAGCGCTCGCTTCGTTGCCCGATCCTTCACCGCCCCGTCCACCCGTCGGCTTGCGACGGCGACGACGACGCTTGGCCGCCGGCGTACCGCTCGGTGCACTGCCTTGTGCGAGCAGGGCGTCGCGCGCGGCGGCATCGCCCTCGAGGAAGTCCGTCCACCACTGCCCGGCTTCGGCGGGCACCTCGCCCGACTCGCAGCGCAGCAGCAGGAAGTCGTAGCCGGCACGCAAGCGCGGATGTTCGAGCAGCCGCAGCGGCGTACGGCCCACGCGCTTGTCGAGACGCACCTGCAGGCCCCAGATTTCCTTCATGTCGGCAACGAAACGGCGCTGGATCGCGAGCTTGCCGGTCTGGGCGTCGAGCACGTCGTCCATGGCCAGATGCAGCGCCGGAATCGGGTACTCGCCCGCGCGCTGGTAGGCCTGCCACTTCTCGAGCACGAGATGCCACAACAGGGCGGCGAACAGGAAGCCCGGCGAAACCGGCTTGCCGGCGCGAATGCGCGCGTCGGTGTTGGCGAGCGCGAGCGTGACGAATTTCTCGCCCATCGGCTGCTCCAGCACGACGTCGAGCAGCGGCAGCAGACCGTGATGCAGGCCCTGCGCGCGCAATTGCTGCACGCACGCCCAGGCATGGCCCGAGAGCAGCAGCTTGAGCATCTCGTCGAACAGCCGCGCGGCGGGCACATTGTCGATGAGCGGTGCGAGCTGCGAGATCGGCGCGGCGGTCGCCTCGTCGATCTTGAAGCCGAGCTTGGCCGCGAAACGCACCACGCGCAGCATGCGCACGGGGTCTTCGCGATAGCGCGTGGCCGGGTCGCCGATCATGCGCAGCACGCGCTTCTGGATGTCTTCCCAGCCGTGATGGTAATCGTGCACCGTCTGCGCGGCCGGGTCGTAATACATGGCGTTGACGGTGAAGTCGCGCCGCGCGGCGTCTTCTTCCTGCTCGCCCCAGACGTTGTCGCGCAGCACGCGGCCCGATTCGTCGGTCACGTGCGTCTTGCGATCGAGTTCGCCCTTTTTCGGACGGCGTGCACCGATCTGCTCGCTGTCGACGGCGTCGACCAACGCGCGGAACGTCGAGGTCTCGATGATCTCCTGACCGAACTGCACGTGCACGATCTGGAACCGGCGACCGATGATGCGGGCGCGGCGGAACAGACGCTGCACCTGCTCGGGCGTGGCGCTCGTGGCGACGTCGAAGTCCTTCGGCGCGATACCGAGCAACAGGTCGCGCACCGCACCGCCCACGATGAAGGCCTTGAAGCCGGCCTGCTGCAACGTGTCGGTCACGCGCACGGCGTTCTTCGAAAGCAGCGAGGGATCGATGCCGTGAACGCCAACGGGAATGACGACGGGGGTGCCGGGCGGCGTCGGGCCGGTAGCGCCGGTAGCGCCGGCGCGGGGCTGACCGTCCTTGCCCAGCAGCTTCTTGATGAGTTTGCGGATCACTGGAACAACTCGAGAATGGGCCAGCGACGCGCCAGCGCGATTTCGCGCAGCGCCTCATCGGGGTTCGTTGCCACCGGATGGTTGACCTTCTCCATCAGGGGGACGTCGTTGGCGGAATCGCTGTAGAAAAAGGCGTGGTCGAAGTCGTCCCAGGTCTTGCCCAGGCTCGCGAGCCACGCTTCGGTACGGGTGATCTTGCCTTCGCGGAAGCTCGGCGTGCCGACATACTCGCCGGTGTAGCGCGCGTTCGGGCCGTCGCCGGCGGTGGCCGGTTCGGTGCCGATCAGATGATCGATCCCGAAGGCCTTCGCGATCGGACGGGTCACGAACGTGTTGGTCGCCGTCACGATGGCGCACAGGTCGCCGGCCTTGCGGTGCGTGTCGATCAGTTCGAGCGCCTCGCTGCGCACGTGCGGCAGGATCGACTCCTCCATGTACTGCGCGTGCCAGGCGTCGAGCTGATCGCGCGGGTAACGCGCGAGCGGCGCCAGGCAGAAACGCAGATAGGCCGGCATGTCGAGCCGGCCCGCACGGTAATCCTGATAGAAGGCCTCGTTGGCCTGCGCGTACGAGTCACGCTCGACCGCGCCCTGGCGCACGAGGAAGCGACCCCACTCCTTGTCGCTGTCCGTGGGCAGCAATGTGTGGTCGAGATCGAAGAGAGCTAAATTGGTCATTGCGCGAATTTTACCTGAAGCTAACACCGGTCAGTTTTTGCCGTCGGGGGTGGCAGGATCGGTGTGGGTGAGCATCTGGCGCAGCAACGGCAAGGTCACCGCGCGCTTTTGTTCCATCGAAAATCGGTCCAGGCGGTCGAGCAGCGCCATCAGGCTCGACATGTCGCGCTGGAAATGCGTGAGCAGATAGGCGGGCACGTCGGCCGCCAGTTGCAGCCCCCGCTCGCGGGCCGCGTTCTGCAGCGCCTGCTTCTTGCCCTCGTCGTCGAGTCCCACAATGTGAAATACGAGCCCCCAGCCCAGGCGGGTGCGCAGGTCTTCCCGAAGCGGCATGTCGACCGGCGGTTGCGAGCCGGCGGCGACGAAAGCGCAATGCGGTCGGGCGCGGGTTTCGTTGAAGAGGTTGAACGCGGCGATCTGCTGGGTGGACGACAGGGTGTCGCAATCGTCCACGCAATAGACCGTGCTGGCCTCGTCGAACGTGAAGGCGGCCAGCGGGCTGTGTGGGCGCAGATACCGCGCGCTCGGGCCCACGGCATGGCACAGCGCCTCCATCAGGTGGGTGCGGCCCGATCCGGCCGTTCCCCAGAGGTAGATGCCACGGTCGCGTGCGGTGCCGGCCGCCAGTTCGGCACTCAGGCCGGCAAGCGTCTGCGCCGCCTCGCGATTGGGCCCGACAATGAAATTGTCGAACGTGGCGGGCGGCGGGGTGCCGAGGTCGAGATACAGTTGCTGGATCACGAACGAAGAAAGCCGGCGACAGGCCGGCGGAGTACGGTTTACGGGGCACGACGGGGTCAGCCGGCGTCCGATATCCGGTTTGCGTGCCGAAAGGACACGCGCATCGGGTAAAATCGCATTTTACCGAACCTTGATGCATTCCCGTCATGTCACACCCTAACGAAACTTCCGGCCTTTCCTATCGCGACGCTGGCGTCGACATCGAAGCGGGCGACGCGCTGGTCGAAGCGATCAAGC
This sequence comes from Pandoraea pnomenusa, assembly GCF_000767615.3. Classification (NCBI taxonomy): domain Bacteria; kingdom Pseudomonadati; phylum Pseudomonadota; class Betaproteobacteria; order Burkholderiales; family Burkholderiaceae; genus Pandoraea; species Pandoraea pnomenusa. The sequence goes on from NZ_CP009553.3 coordinate 1,127,200, forward strand.
CGTTTGCCAAGAAAACCCTGCGCGACGGCGTGCTGGGCGGCATCGGCGGCTTCGGCGCGCTGTTCGAAGTGCCCAAGCGCTACAAGGAGCCGGTGCTCGTTTCGGGGACCGACGGCGTGGGCACCAAGCTCAAGCTGGCCTTCACGCTGAACAAGCACGACACGGTTGGCCAGGACCTGGTCGCCATGAGCGTGAACGACATTCTGGTGCAGGGCGCCGAGCCGTTGTTCTTCCTCGATTACTTCGCCTGCGGCAAGCTGGACGTGGCCACGGCGGCCACGGTCGTCAAGGGGATCGCGCAGGGTTGCGAGCTGGCCGGATGCGCGCTGATCGGTGGCGAGACGGCGGAAATGCCGAGCATGTACCCGGACGGCGAGTACGATCTGGCCGGTTTCGCGGTAGGCGCGGTGGAAAAGAGCAAGATCATCGACGGCACGACCATCGTGCCGGGCGACGTGGTGCTGGGGCTGGCCTCGTCGGGGGCGCACTCGAATGGCTATTCGCTGGTGCGCAAGATCATCGAAGTCGCGAAGCCCGACCTGGACGCCGACTTTCACGGCCAGCCGCTGCGCGATGTGCTGATGGCGCCCACGCGCATCTATGTCAAGCCGCTGCTCGCGCTCATGCAGACGCTTAACGTCAAGGGCATGGCGCACATCACCGGCGGCGGCATCGTCGAGAATATCCCGCGTGTCCTGCAGGATCATCTGACGGCCGACATCAAGCAGGACGCCTGGACGCTGCCGCCGCTGTTCCAGTGGCTGCAGGCCCACGGCAAGGTGGCCGACGCGGAGATGCATCGCGTATTCAACTGCGGCATCGGCATGGCGGTGATCGTGTCGGCGGCCGACGCCGACGCCGCGGTCAAGCACCTCGAGGCCTCGGGCGAAACGGTCTACCGTCTGGGCGCGATCCGCGAGCGCAAGGAAGGCGAAGCGCAGACGATCGTCTCGTAAGCGCAAGGTGTTGACGATACCCGGCAACGAAGCGAGGCGCGCGCGACGATAACGCGCCACCACGCCGCGAGCCATGCATGAAAAAGCCCGCCAGGGGGTCCCCCGGCGGGCTTTTTTGTCGGCGCCGCGGCGCGGGGACCGGTTTCAGGCCATCATTCGCGCCTGGACCGCGCGAAGCACGTCGTCGAGCGTCGTCTCCATCACGCGCACGAGATCGTCGAGCTGCGCGCTGGGCGCGGCGGCGCGCGGCGTGATGCGCAGCGTGTGGAACGGCATCGACGGTTCGAAGCGGCGCAGCACGAGGTCGGAGTCGAGAAAGTCGTAAGCCGAGACCGGGTGCAGCAACCCGATGCCCACGTTTTCCTTGACCATCGTGCCGATATTGATCGAGTAGCGCGCCGTGGCGACCACCTGCTCGTGCAGATTGCCGTCGGCGAAGAGTTGGTCCATGCCCCAGCGGACCATGTCGGTGGGTTCGTACGAGAGAATCGGCTGGCCTTTCAGATCTGCCAGGCGAATGACCTTCTTGCGCGCGAGCGCATGCCCGGCGGGCAGTGCGCAAATGGCGTCGAGCTTGGCGAACGAGACGGCGTCCGTTGCCGCCACGTCGATCGTGTCGGTCACGATGCCCAGCGCGAGCTGATGGGTGACGACCTGATCGCGAATCAGATCCGACGCACCGGTCGTGAGCGCCAGTTGCACGCTCGGATGCAACGCCCGGTACCTCGCCATCACCCTGGCGAAGAAGCCGAGACCGAATGAGACGACCGATCCCACCCGAATGACGGCGCGATCGGGGTTGCGCAGATTCAGCGCGAATTCGCGGATATTGTCGAGTCCGGCGTAGCGGCGCTCGACCTCCTCGAACAGCGCGAAGGCTTCGGCCGTCGGTTCCAGCCGGCCTCGCGCGCGGTCGAACAGCGTGAGCCGCGTCGAGCGCTCGAGGTCAGCCACGAGGCGGCTGACCGCGGACTGCGACGTGCCGAGCACCTGGGCGGCCTTGGTGGTCGTGCGCGTGAGCATCAGCGCCCGAAAGGCGTCGATGTGCCGAAAATCCATCGATTCTCCACGGAAGGGTTGGCGTGTGGGTGGCGCGCTTTCCGCAGCTGCGCCGAGGCGTCGCGCGATGCGTCACCGCCGAATGCGACGGCATCGGTGGGCGGTGACGCTGCCATGCGATGCGCTCGCCGGCGCTCGCCTCACATCGCGAAAGCGTGGATTCTACCGCCCTTCATCACCATGGGAATTCGCTCGCCCTGGCCGAGCAGGCAGTCCAGCGACGCGAGCGGATTGCCGTCGACGATCAGCACATCGGCATGCGCGCCGGGCACGATCTCGCCCAGTTGACCGGATTGGCCGAGTACCTCGGCACCCACCACCGTCGCACTGCGCAGGATCTCGGCGGGCGTGAGTACCTCGGCGCGCAGCCGGAACTCGTCGCTTTGCAGGCGCTGCGACTCGCCCAGGAGATCGGAGCCGTAACCCATCTTCACCCCGGCGTCGCGGAAGATCTCCAGCGAGCGCAGGCCGGCGGCATGCACATCGGCGATCTTGGCCACGCTGTCGTCCGGCAGGCCGAGCGATTTTCCTTCGTTCGCGAGCGCGTCGTACGTCACCAGCGTCGGCACGGCGTACGCCCCCTGCTCGGCCATGAAGCGCGCCGTCGGGGCGTCGACGAGGTTGCCGTGTTCGATGGTGCGCACGCCGCAGCGCACCGCGCGCTCGATCGCCGCGGCGGTATACGCATGCGCCAGTACATAGGTGCCGCGTCCGCGCGCTTCGGCGACGATGGCACGGATTTCGTCTTCGGAGTACCCCCACGCGCCCACCGGATCGGTGGGCGAGGCCACGCCGCCCGAGGCCATGATCTTGATCTGGTCGGCCCCCATTTGCAGTTCTTCGCGCACGGCGCGGCGCACCGCGTCGACGCCGTCGGCCACGCGCGAGAGCGCGCCCACGCGCACGCAGCACGGACACGGCCCGTCGGTGCCGATGTAGTCGGTGCGTGGGCGTCCGTCGCCGTGTCCGCCGGTCTGGCTGATGGCGCGGCCCGACACGAACAGGCGCGGTCCCTCGGCGAGCCCGCTCTCGACGGCGTGCTTGATCGCGTGGCCCGCGCCACCGGCGTCGCGCACCGTGGTAAAGCCGCGCCGCAGCATGCCTTGCAGAATCGGCACCGACTTGAGCGTGACCAGCACGTTCGGCAGATGCGCCTGTGCGGCGAGATTGAGCTGGGTGGCGTGCACATGCACGTGCAGATCGATCAGGCCGGGCATCACGGTGCGCCCGTGCGCGTCGATCTCGCGCGCCGCCTGCGTGCGGATCGGCTTGTCCGAGACTTCCTTGATGCGTCCGTTCTCGATCAGAACGGCGTGATCCTCGCGCAGTTCGCCCTTGACCGGGTCCAGCAGCGCGCAGTTCGACAACAGAATCGACTCCATGACCTCTCCTCCGAAATTGGTATGTGCGTTCAATCGATCGTGGCGTGCGCGAGCGTTCGCGGCGTGCGCGTGAGCATCAGCGGCGTATCGCCCGTCACCACCGAGTCGTCCAGACGGAATCCGCCCAGCCCGTAGACGTAGATGCCCGGTTCGGCCGAGTAGACCTCGTTGGCGAGCAGCGGACGATGGTTGAACGCCATGTCGTCGGGGTATTCGTGGCCGATGATGCCCATGCCGTGTCCGGTGCGATGCCGGATGAACTCGCCGCAGCCGGCCTTCTCGATGACGGCCTGCGCGGCCGCGTCGATGCCGGAGACCGGCTGGCCCGTGACGGCGGCGCCCACCGCGGCCTCGTTGGCCGCCCGTGCGACCTCGTAGAAGCGCGCCTGCTCGGTCGATGGCTTGCCGCAGAACCAAGTACGTTCGTTCTCGATGACGAGCCCGTTCAGGCGCGGGATCACGATGTTTACCATGCCGTCGCCCGCGTTGATGCGCGCGCCGCACGATGCGCCGTCGCCGTGCGGCGAGGCCGAGGCCGGACCGGAGAGGGTCCAGCAACGCATGACTTCGAGGTTCTCGCCCGGGAAGCGCTTCGCGCCTTCGGTGACCATGAGCGCGGCCATCGAGTAATCGAGCTCCTGCACCAGACGCCCGGGGCGGATGTTCTCGCGATAGCGCTCCTGCACCCAGTCCGCCAGTTCGGCCGCCGCGCGCATGATGGCGATCTCTTCGTCGTGCTTGACCCAGCGCAGGCCGCGCATCTGCGCGAGCATCGGCACGAGCTTCGCGTCGGGCAGCAGGGCGCCCGCGCGCGCGAGGGGGCCGCCGGCGGCGTCGACGCCGATGCGCGAGCCGCCCAGCCCGGCCGCGCTCAACGCCTCGGCGATCAGCGCCGGCACCTCGGCGAGCAGCGGCTGACGTTGCGTCACGCGGGGGTGCTCGGCGTACAGTGTGACGCGCGCCGGATCCAGCCAGAGGTGGTGGCGCTCGCGGGCCATCATCAGGTGATGCGTGGAGAGCTCGTTCATCACGGCGAAAGGCTCGCCGTTGCGCGGCACGCACACCGCGATGGGACGCTCCCACGTCTGCACGTCGACGTGGAAGTTGGTGGCCCACTGGAAGAAGTCGGCAGCGGTGAACACGAGCGCGTCGACGCGCGTGCGGTCCATCAGGTCGTTCATGAGGCTGCGGCGGTACTGACGGGTGGCATCGGTGAGTATCGGCATGGCGAAATCCTTGTGAGGCGGCTGCGCTGTCTGTGAAGGCCCGGCGGAAATGCCTGCGGCAGTGCCGCGCTGCCGCCGGGAGCGAGTCGGGAATGCGTCGGGAATGCGTCGGGAGCGTCAGGTCATCATCGTCTTCGCGTAGCGACGATGAATGACCCAGTGGGAGGCGATGGCGAGCGCGAAGGTCACGACCATCGACACGATCGAGAGCACCGCGCCGAAGGGCCAGTTGTTCGCCTTGGCGATCTGGTCGTAGATCGTGGGCGTCATCATCGTGATGCCGGTGCCGCCCAGCAGGACCGGTGTCGCGTAGGCGTTCATGCACAGGATGAACACGAGCATGGTGCCGGCCGCGATGCCCGGCGCCGCCATGGGCAGGATCACGCGCAGGAGCGTTTGTCCGAAGGTGGCGCCGAGATTGCGCGCGGCCTCTTCCACGGAGAAGTCCATGCCTTCGAGCACGCTTTGCAGCGTGAGGATCATGTAGGGCAGCACCACGGCAGTGGTGCCCACCACCACGGCGAACGGCGTGTACAGCAACCGCACCGGCTGCGGCACGATGCCCAGCGACACGAGCAGCGAATTGACGAAGCCGGCATTGCCGAGCATGACCATCCAGCCGGCCGCGCGCACGACGTTGCCCACGAGCAGCGGGAAGACCAGCAGCATGACCAGCAGACTCTTGAAGCGGGTCTGCGTGCGGGCGAGCATGTACGCGACCGGAAAGCCGAACACGAGCGCGAGCGCCGTGCACAGCGAAGCGATCTTGATGGTCGTCCACAGCACCGACAGGTAATACGGGTCGGTGAAGAACTTGACGTAGTTCTCGGCCGTGAGCGCCGCCTGCATCATGTCGACGGGATCGAACCGGTTGAAGCTGTAGCGCACCAGTTGCAGGCCTGGCAGCACGATCACGAACAGCACCACGAACGTGGCCGGCGTGACGAGCGAGCCCCCGGTGAGGGCGCCGCGCACCGCGCGTGCGGTGGCGGCCCGGGCGGCTTGCGCGGATGGCGGGGCGGCGGGCGAAGTCATCGAGGGCTCGGGCGGGGCGGCGAGATTCACAGGCCCACCTTGAATTCCTTGTTCCAGAAGTCGAGCAGCGCCGGCTTGTCGGCGGTGAAGCGGGCGTAATCGAGCTTGACCATGCGATCGAGTTCGTCGTTGGTGAAGCCCACGCTTTGCTGCAGCGACGGCGGCAAATTGGCGTTCTTCACCGTCGGCGCGTAGCCCATCGTCTCGGCAAAGCCGATCTGCGCGCGCGGATCGAGCATCGCGTTCAGATAGTTGAAGCCGCACGCCTTGGACTGCGAGTTCTTCGGCACGGCGGCCTCGAACGTCACCGGCACCGCGCCCTCCTTGGGCACCACGTAGTCGATCGGCACGCCGGCCTTCTTCCATTGCAGGGCACGCGCCTTCCACATGCAGGTGAACCAGATGTCGCCGCTCTTGAGCGCCGAGGCCACCGCTTCGTTCGACGGATACACCTTGGGCTGTTGCGTCTTGCGAAGCTCGCGCAGGAATTGCACGCCGCCGGCCATGTCGCCGTCCTTGTGTCCGGCCGCAAGCGAGCTGCTCACCACGTTGAAGTTGTAGAGGATGTCCGAGAACCCGACCTTGCCCTTGAGCTTGGGATCGAGCGCCGCCGTGAACGAGTCGGGCTTCGTGCCGAGCTTTTCCGGGTTGTACACGATCACCATCGCGCTGAAGATGTGCGGAATCGAGTAGGGGCGGCGCAGTGCGTCGAGCGTGTTGACGAGATTCGGCACGAGTTTGGCGTCGACCGTCTCGAGAATGCCCGAGCGGTTGATGTCGTACATGTCGAGATCGGCCAGACAAGCCACGTCGAGCGAGCCGCGGCGCGAGGCCTTTTCGGCGCGCAGCTTGGTCATGCGTTCGACCTGTCCCGCGGAATCGTAAGTGACCTTGCCCCGGCCGCCTCGATAATCGGTTTGCCGATGTTCTGCTCCAGCAGGTTCAGGTAGTCGCCGCCCCAGGTGCCCACGACCACGTTCGGGCACGCGGCGGCGGCGTGTGCCGAAAGGGCGTCGAGACCCAGCGCGGGGGCGATCACCAGGCCGGAAGCGGTCTTCAGAAACGTGCGGCGGTTCAGAGCGTGCGTCATGTCGTCATCCTTCGTAGCATGGGCCAGGCGACTGGCCGGGGTATGGAGCGAGAAGCCTGCGTGTGGTGGTGTGGTGCGTGCGTTACGGATATCGGATCGTCGGCAAGGTCGCCGCGCGTTATTGCATCGAAGCGGCACATCGTGGCGACCCAGTGCGGTCGGCGGTCGGCGGCCGTCAGGCGTTGAAGAACAGACAGTCCGTACTCGCGAAGCACGCCTTGAGCGCGCGTCCCGGAGCGTAACGGCCTGCGTCGTCGCGAGCCGTGTTGGGCACATGCGCCACGAGCGTCTCGCCTTGCGGACTCTTCAGGCGCAGCTCCAGCGTGGCGCCAAGATAGATCGTCTGATCGACCGTCACGGGCATGGACGTCTCGTCGTGCGCCGGCGCGTCGCTCAGGCGCAGACGTTCGGGGCGAATACCCAGCGTGCGCGCGTCCGGTGTGGCGCTCGCGAGCGCCAGGCGTTCGCCGCGGGCCGTCACGAAGTGGCCGTCGTGCATCTGACCGGCGAGGAAATTCATCTTGCCGAGAAAGTTCGCCACGAACGGATTCGCAGGGCGTTCGTAGAGCGCGTCGGCCGTGCCGATCTGCTGCACGCGGCCGTCATGCATGACGGCGAGGCGATCGGCAATCGCGAGCGCCTCTTCCTGGTCGTGGGTGACGAAAATCGTGGTGAGGCCCAGACGCCGCTGGAGCGCGCGAATTTCCTCGCGCACTTCGGTGCGCAGCTTGGCATCGAGGTTCGAGAGCGGTTCGTCGAGCAGGAACACGTCGGGACGAATCGCCAGCGCGCGGGCGATCGCCACGCGCTGTTGCTGACCGCCCGAGAGCTGGCGCGGGTAGCGGTCGGCCAGCTGGGACAGCCGCACCATGTCGAGGGCTTCGCGGATGCGCGCGGCGCGATCGGCGCTCGACACGCGCCGCATCTCCAGTCCGAACGCCACGTTCTCGGCCACGGTCATGTGCGGAAAGAGGGCGTAGCGCTGGAACACCATGCCCGTGTTGCGGCGATGCGGGGGCAGGCGCGAGACTTCCTTGCCGCCGATCCATATTTCTCCCGCCGTGGGCTCGACGAAGCCCGCCACCATGCGCAGCGTGGTGGTCTTGCCGCAGCCGCTCGGGCCGAGGAACGCGACGAGCTCGCCTTCGGCGATCTCCAGCGAGAAGTCCGTCACGGCAGCGGCGTTGCCGTATTGCTTGCGCAGTCCGCGCAGCGAAACGTTGGCCATGTCAGATCACCTGGCTGAGTTTGACGAAGCGATCGGTGATCAGCATGACGATGCCGAGCAGCACGATCTGCGCGGCGGAGACCGCCGCAATCGTCGGATCGAGATTGAATTCGAGGTACTGCATGATCGCGATGGGCAACGTGGTCTTGCCCGGGCCTACCAGCGGCAGCGTGAGTTCGAGGTTCTCGAACGACACGATGAAGCTGAACAACACCGCCGCGACAATGGCGGGGCGCAGCATCGGCAGCGTGACACGCCACAGCGTGCGCCACGGCCCCGCGCCGAGATTGCGCGCGGCCTCCTCGATGGTGCCGTCGATTTGCGCGAGGCTCGCGCCCACGAGTCGCATCGTCCAGGGAATGGTCAGGCAGATGTGCGCGATGACCAGACCACCGAACGTGCCGACGATGTCCATGTCCAGCGCGTTTTCGGCGCGCAGGTAGAAGAGGTAGGCGGCGATGCCGGCCACGATGCCCGGCACCACCAGCGGCAGCAGCAGCACGTTGCCCAGCGTGCGGCGTCCCGGAAAGCGGTAGCGCGCGAGGGCCAGCGAGGCGGCAACCCCGAGAATCACGCCGCCAATGGCGGCGCAGGCGGCCAGTTGCAGCGAGAGCAGGAAGCCGTCGGCAAACGCGGCATTGCGCCAGGCGTTCAGATACCACGAGACCGTGTAACCGCTGGGCGGGAAGGTGATGATCGCGTCTTTGAAAAAACTCAGCCAGACCACGAAGATCAGCGGGCTGAGCATGAACAGGTAAATCAGCGTCACCCCGGCGCGCACGGCCCAGCTCGCGAGCGGCACACGCCGCGGTCGACCGGCGGGGCGTGGCAGCACGTTGCCCGTCATCCCGCTCGGCTCCATCGAAGTCTGCGTCATTGGCGTCCTTCCCGGTATCGTGGATTCGATGCAAATTTGCATTGCTCGAAACGTTGATATGCAAATTAGCATATCAAAATCGACATGCAAACCGGAAAGCTGTCAGGGTTTCAACCGAGTCGGGCGGCGCGTGTTTCACACCCTGTTTCGCATCCTGTTTCGCATCCTGTTTCGCATCCTGTTTCGCACCGTGGAAGGGTGCGCGAATGCAACGGGGATGCCGCGCAGCGCGCCACGTGGCATGCCGCCGGGAAGCCGCGGCCGCGCCGCTTTTCAGTCTCGCCAGAGGGCGCGCACGGTGGCGAGTGCGCGTTGTGAGGCGTCGGCGGCGGTGCAGTCGACGATGTGTCGCTCAGGCATCGAGCGCAGCCACGTGAGCTGGCGCTTGCACAACTGACGCGTGGCGAAGATGCCCTTGTCGCGCATCGTGTCATAGTCCGTTTCGCCGTCGAGGTATTCCCACACCTGTCGGTAGCCGACGCAGCGCATCGACGGCAAGCCGGGATCGAGATCGCCGCGCGCACGCAGGCGTTCGACCTCGTCGACCAAGCCCGCGGCGAGCATCAGCCGAAACCGCTCGGCGATGCGCGCATGCAGCACCGAGCGATCGCCGGGCTCGAGGGCCACCGGCACGAACGTATGTCCGGGTGACGTGCGCGACGACTGCGCCTGCTCGGCAAGCCACTGCGACATCGGCTTGCCCGACAGCTCGAAAATCTCCAGCGCGCGCTGGACGCGCTGCGCGTCGTTCGGGGCAAGGCGCGCGGCTGTCGCGGGATCGACGCTCGCGAGCCGGGCGTGCATCGCGGGCCAGCCAATGCGCGCGGCGTCTTCGTCCAGCCTGGCGCGCACGGCGGCGTCGGCCGACGGCAGCGGCGACAGGCCATGCGTGAGCGCCTTGTAGTACAGCATCGTGCCGCCGACGAGCAGCGGACGACGTCCGCGTGCCGCGATCTCGTCGACCAGACGCAGCGTGTCCTCGCGGAATTGCGCGGCGGAGTAGGCGTCGCGCGGATCGATGATGTCGATCAGGTGATGCGGAACGGCCGCCAGTTCGGCGGCGCTGGGTTTCGCCGTGCCGATATCCATCTCGCGGTAGACGAGCGCGGAATCGACGCTGACGATCTCCAATGGTGTCTCCTGCGCGAGCGCCAGGGCGGCGGCGGTCTTGCCGGATGCCGTGGGGCCCAGCAGGCAGACGATCGGGGAGTGTGCCTTCATGAACCGCTCAACGTCCGCGCATGAACAATTTGTCGAGGTCGCCGAGCGTGAGCTGGTACCAGGTGGGGCGCCCGTGATTGCATTGGTCGGCGCGTTCGGTCGCTTCCATCTGGCGCAGCAGCGCGTTCATCTCTTCATGCGTGAGGCGGCGGTTGGCGCGCACGGCCGTATGGCACGCGAGCGTGCCCAGCAATTCGTGCTGACGCTCCGTGAGCACGCGCGAGCCGCCGTACTGGCGAAGGTCCGCAAGCACCGCGCGTGCGAGCGCCTGAGCGTCGGCGCCGTCGAGCAGCGCGGGAATGGCACGCACGGCAAGCGTCGTCGGCGAGATGGCCGCGAGGTCGAAGCCGAGCGCGGTGAGCGTTTCCTGATGCTCTTCGGCCGTGCCGATTTCCACCGGATCGGCGAAGAACGTTACCGGAATGAGCAGGGGCTGCACCGGTACGCTTTGCTCGAGCAGCGCCTGCTTGAAGCGCTCGTAAAGAATGCGCTCGTGCGCCGCGTGCATGTCGACGAGCACCAGCCCGTGGTCGTTCTGCGCCAGGATGTAGATGCCGTGCAGTTGTCCGAGTGCGAAGCCGAGCGGTTGGTCGGGCGCCGTGGCGCCCTGCGTGTCGCCGGGCCCGCTCGCATTGCCGTATGGCGTTGCCGGGGCGTCCGAGACATGCGTGACGCCAGGTTGGCCAGGTTGGCCCGGTTGGCCAGGCTGACCGTAAGGGCGCGGTGCGGGCGGCGCGGCACGTCCGAACAGGTTGTCATAGACGGAAAGCGGCTGCGCCACCGGCAGCGTGCCTTGCTGCACGCGCGAATTCCAACTGCTCCCCCCGGGCGTGCCGAAGCCGCCGCCCGGGCGTGCGCTACCGAAACCTCCCACGCCCGCGATGGCGCCGGGACCGGCGGCAAGGCCGCCGGTGTCCGTGAGGTGCGCGGCGTGCGTGGCACCGCCGCCACCGGCTGCGCGCGCGAGCGCACGCTGCACGGCATGAAAGACGAACTGGTGCACGCTGCGCGCATCGCGGAATCGCACTTCGATCTTCGATGGGTGGACGTTCACATCGACGAGCTGCGGCGGCAGTTCGAAATACAGCACGTAGGCGGGATAGCGGTCGCCGTGAAGCACGTCTTCGTAGGCAGCGCGCACGGCGTGCGTGAGCAGCTTGTCGCGCACGAAGCGGCCGTTGACGAAGAAGAACTGCTGGTCTGCCCGGCCTCGGCTGGCCGTGGGCAGGCCGACGAAACCGGACAGGCGAAGCTCGGCCGCCCCTTCGTCGAGCGCGAGATGGGCGCCGGCAAAGTCGCTGCCGAGCACGCGCGAGACGCGCGTGGCCGCGTCCGACACATTCCAGTGCTCCACCGCGCGGTTGTTGTGCAGAATCGAGAAGCCGACGTCCGGGCGCGCCAGGGCGCTGCGGCGGATCACGTCCATGCAATGGCCGAATTCGGTTTGCTCGGTCTTCAGGAATTTGCGGCGTGCGGGGGTGTTGAAATACAGGTCGCGCACGTCGACGGTGGTGCCTACGGGGCCCGCCGCCGGCGTCAGCGCGCCGGTGTTGCCGTCGATGGCGGTCGCGTGCGGCGCGTCGATCTGCCGGCTCGACAGCGTGAGTTGGGCGACTGACGCAATGGACGCAAGCGCCTCGCCCCGGAACCCGAGGGTGAGCACCGATTCGAGCTCGTCGAGCGTGCGGATCTTGCTGGTGGCGTGCCGGGTGAGCGCGAGCGGCAACTGCTCGGCGGACATGCCGCCGCCGTCGTCGGTGATGGCGATGCGGCGTACACCCCCTTCCTCGAGCTTGATCTGGAGGGCGCGGGCCCCCGCGTCCAGGGCGTTTTCGAGCAATTCCTTGACCACGGAGGCCGGGCGTTCGACCACCTCGCCGGCGGCGATCTGGCTGATCAGCTGGTCGGGAAGCACGCGGATGGCGCGCGCCGGCGCGAGGGCCGCCGGCATGGGGCCGGGGCGGCGCTCGGGAGCGTCGGGTGTGGCGTCGACGGGCACGGCGGCCGGGTCTTGCGCTGCGGGGGCGGGGGTCGGGGTGGCAGACATGGGAACCATTATAAAGGTTGCCCTCAAACACATTGGTCCCCGCCGTTTCAGCCTGCGATACCCTTCTTAATTCGCAACTAATTTCCGTGTGCGAAGGTGGTGGCGGAAGATCAGCCCCGTCTGAGCCACCCGAACCGCCTGGCCGCTCAACGCCGGAAGTCGCGGGAAACCGTGGGAAGGTTGGGTGGGTCGTCGGGCGGACGCGCCGGCACGCGCCGCACGATGGCATGGAAACCGCATGACCCGACCGGCTCCGGCCGTCATGCAGACTTAACGACGCCCGACGGCCGCGCTGGTATGATGCGACTCGTCGTGCGCCCGCAGGGACGGGCCGGCGTCCTTTATCTTGAGGAATCGTCTTGGATACTTTGGTGCAATTGCTGGAGATGGTGCTCCATATCGATAAACATCTGGGCGTGTTTATCGATCAGTACGGAAACTGGGTGTATCTGTTCCTGTTCATGATCGTGTTCGTGGAGACGGGGCTGGTGCTGTTTCCGTTCCTTCCCGGCGATTCCCTGCTGTTCATCGGCGGCGCCTTCGCGGCCACCGGTGCCATGGATCCGTGGCTGCTCGGCGCGCTGCTATTCATCGCGGCCGTGACCGGCAACACGCTCAACTATTGGATCGGCTCGAAGATCGGGCCGCGCGTCTACGAGAAGAACTGGCGATTTCTCGATCGCGACGCGCTGCGCAAGACCCACGACTTCTACGAACACCATGGCGGAAAGACGATCGTGATGGCACGATTCGTGCCCGTGGTGCGTACGTTCGCCCCGTTCGTGGCGGGCGTGTCGGCCATGTCGTGGGCACGCTTCCAGCTCTACAACGTGATCGGCGCGGCCATCTGGGTGACGCTGCTCGTGGGCGGCGGTCACCTGTTCGGCAATCTCCCGGTCGTCAAGCAATACCTGAACGTCATCGTGCTGGTGGGGATCTCGGCCGCCGTCGTGCCGATCGCGCTCGGCGCGCTGTGGAAGATGTTCACGCGCGGTCGCCGCCGCGAGCCGCAACGTCAGGGCGAGTAAGGCAAGGCGCACCTCGGTGCGGGCCGGTCGAATCCGGCCGGCAGCGCGCGCGGCGTGACCCAAAAAAGATGGCGCATCCGGAAACCGGACGCGCCATTTTTCTTTGCCCTCGCCGCTTGGCGTCAGGCCGTGCGGTTCTTCGCGAGGGGCGGATTCTTCGCGAAGTAGGCCTTGATGCCCTTGAGCAGGGCGTTGGCGAGCCGTTCCTGGTAGGCGGGATCGTTCAGCGACTGCTCTTCCCTGGGGTTGCTGATGAAGGCCGTCTCGACCAGCACCGACGGGATATCCGGGGCCTTGAGCACGGCGAAGGCCGCCTGCTCGACATGCTTGCTGTGCAGGCGGTCCGCCACCGTGCCGATCTCGGCGAGCAGTGCCGTGCCGAACACCTTGCTGTCGCGGATCTGCGCGGTCGTCGACATGTCGAGCAGCGCGTGCGCCACCGCCCGGTCGTTGGTTTTGATGTTCACGCCACCAATCAGGTCGGAAGCGTTCTGCGTCTTCTCCAGCAACCGCGCCGTCGCGCTCGTGGCGCCGCGCTCGGACAGCGCGAACACCGAGGCGCCGTTGGCCGACGGCGACGTGAACGCGTCGGCGTGAATCGACATGAACAGATCGGCGTCCACGCGGCGCGCCTTCTGGACGCGCACGCCGAGCGGCACGAAGAAGTCGGCATCGCGGGTCATCATGGCGCGCATGTTGGGCTGGGCGTCGATCTTCTCCCGCAGCCGCTTGGCAATCTGCAACACCACAACCTTTTCGTACGTGCCACTGCTGCCGATCGCGCCCGGATCTTCCCCGCCATGACCGGGGTCGATGGCGATGGTGAGCAGGCGTGCCGTCTTCGGCCCGCGCGCGGGCGGCGTGGGCAGGCCGTCGTCGCTTTCGTTCCCGCGCTGGGCGAGCGGCGGCGTCCTGTCCGGCGCCGGCGTCGGACGTGACGCACGCGGGCCGGGCTCGCGCTGCGCATAACGCTGGAAGAACGCCTCGCTCTCTTCCGTGCTCGGCGTGCCCGACCCGGCACCCGGGGCGGCAGGCGGCGGGTTCTGCGCGAGCGCCTCGGCCTTGCGGCTGGACTTCGCGAGCAACTCCATGAGTGGATCGGGTTCAACGGCCGGATACAGGTCGAACACCGTGCGGTACTTGTAGCCGGCCACCGGCGGCAGCGTGAACGATTGCGGCTTCACGCCGGCCTTCAGGTCGAAGACCATGCGCACCACGCCGGGCTTGAACTGCCCCACGCGCACCTGCATGATCTGCGGATCGTTCGGCTGGATCTTGGAGACGAGATCGCGCAGCGTCGGACTCAGATCGACCTCGTCGAGATCGATCACAAAACGGTTCGGACTCTCCATCAACTGCTGCTGGAACTTGACCGGGTTGTCGGTCTCGAGCGTGACGCGCGTGTAGTCCTTGGCCGGCCAGACGCGCACCGCCACGATGGCGTTGGCGCGCGCGAGGCGGGGTCCCGCAAGGGCGAGGATCAGTGTGGATGCGCCCGCGCGCAGTGCTCGGCGTCGGCCGGCATTGGGCGATGAGGCGTCATCGGTTCGGGCAAAGCGTTTGATCAGCATGAGTTCAGGCAAGCAAGACCCGCCGGCGTGTAGGCGCTCGTCGTCAGACGGCGGCTGTTGCCCACGGGTTCCAGCCAAAGGCGCAAATCGGGGGTGCCGAGCAGGCCATCGGCTTTTTCCGGCCACTCGACCAGGCACAGCGCGTCGCCCGCGAAGTGCTCGCGAAAGCCCGTGTCATGCCATTCGGCCGGATCGGCAAAGCGGTACAGGTCGAAATGATAGACCGGCAACACGCCATTTGGTGTGTCGATGTTGTAGGGTTCACACAGCGCGTAGGTGGGGCTTTTGACGCGTCCCGTGTGCCCCAGCGCCCGCAGCAGCGCCCGCACGAGTGTGGTTTTACCCGCGCCGAGGTCGCCCGAGAGTTGCACGTGAAGGCCCGCATGCGCCGCGTCGGTGTGCGCCATGCGGGCCACGATCACGCGCGCGAGGGCCGCCGCGAACGCTTCGGTGGCGGTTTCGTCCGGCAACGCGAAAACGCGCTCGCCCAGCGGGGGCGGCGCCGAAGAATCGGACATGGCGGGCATTGCGTAAAATGGAGTCGATGAAAGCTTCCGTGATTTTCCCCGCTACCGCCGCACAAGTCGAGCCATCGACGCCTCCGAACGCTTCGGAAGTGTCGTCATCGCGCGACAATGCGACATCTCTCGCGCTCGATGTCGGGCGCCTGAGCGCGCTTGTCGCACAAATTCGCGAGTGGGGACGTGAGTTGGGGTTCGACAAGGTCGGCATCACGGACACCGATCTCTCGCACGCCGAACCGGGCCTGCAACAGTGGCTCGACGACGGTTGTCACGGCGATATGGACTACATGGCCACGCACGGCATGAAGCGCGCGCGCCCCGCCGAACTGGTGCCTGGCACCGTGCGCGTGATTTCCGTGCGTATGAATTACCTGCCCAGCGACACCGATACCGCGACCTGGCGCGAGCGCGAGGCCGCGCGCGCCGCCGTGCCGGGCGAAGCCGTGGTGTCGCTCTACGCCCGGGGGCGCGATTATCACAAGGTCGTGCGCAATCGCCTGCAGCAGCTGGCCGACCGGATCAGCGCGGCGATCGGGCCGTTTGGCTACCGGGCGTTTACCGATTCCGCCCCCGTCCTCGAAGTCGAACTCGCGCAGAAGGCTGGCCTTGGCTGGCGCGGCAAGCATACGCTGCTGCTCTCGCGCGACGCCGGTTCGCTCTTCTTCCTCGGCGAAATCCTGGTCGATCTGCCGCTGCCGGTGGATGTCGACGCGGCGATCGCACCCCGCGATGCGCATGGCTCGCGCGGCGACGCAGGGGCGAGAGCGTTGCAGCGCGGCGAACACTGCGGGCAGTGTCGGCGATGCCGCGACGTATGTCCCACCGGCGCCATCACCGAGGACTTCCGTGTCGATGCGCGGCTGTGCGTGTCGTATCTGACGATCGAACACAAGGGTGCGATTCCCGAGCCGTTGCGCGCCAAGCTGGGCAACAGGATTTACGGTTGCGACGACTGCCAGCTCTATTGCCCGTGGAACAAGTTCGCGCAACCGGCCTCGGTTCCCGATTTCGCCGTGCGCAACGGTCTGGATCGCGCCTCGCTGGTCGAGCTGTTCGCATGGAGCGAAACCGAATTCACGCAGAAGCTGGCCGGTAGTCCGATCCGGCGCATCGGACATGAGCGGTGGCTGCGCAATCTGGCGGTCGGGCTAGGCAACGCCTTGCGCGAGACGGCCGACGCCGGCGCTCGTACGTCATTGCGCGACGCCTTGCTCGCGCGACGCGATCATTCCAGCGCCCTGGTGCGCGAGCACATCGAATGGGCACTGGCTCAGGAAGGAGTCACCGATTGACCCAGCGCACACTTCCGCCAATGCATGTCAACGACGACGCTGACGACGACGTGGACGCCGATTTCGGCGCGGGGCCAGACGCCTTCGACGAGGCCGGGGAACCCTTCGAGCAGGCAGCGTCCGGCGCCGAGGAGGCCGACCGTCGTGATGGGCACGATAGGCACGATGGGCACGACCGCGAGGCCGCCGCGCTCGCCTTCGATGCCGACGGCGCGACCTACCGTCGCAGCGCCGCGCTCATCGATCAGTTCTGCGACACGCTCTGGCTCGAAGACGGTCTCTCGCGCAACACCCTCGACGCCTATCGGCGCGACTTGCGTCTTTTCGCGCAGTGGCTGGCCGCGACGCGCGACACGTCGCTCGACGGCGTGAACGAAGCGGCGCTCAGCGCCTACCTCGCGTGGCGGCGCGACAGTCTGGCGAGCAGCGTGAACCGGCGTCTGTCAGTCTTCAAGCGGTTCTATCAATGGGCCTTGCGCGAGCACATCGCACAGCAGGACCCGTGTCTGCGCATCGCTTCGGCCAAGCGCGCGCAGCGGCTGCCCTCGACATTGTCGGAAGCGCAGGTCGAAGCGTTGCTCGCCGCTCCCGATCTCACCCAGCCGCTTGGCCTGCGGGACCGGGCCATGCTCGAATTGATGTACGCGAGCGGGTTGCGCGTGTCGGAACTGGTCTCGCTCAAGACCATCGAAGTGGGCCTGAACGAGGGGGTGCTGCGCATTTTCGGCAAAGGTGCGAAGGAGCGGCTCGTGCCGTTCGGCGAGGAGGCGAATGGATGGCTCACGCGTTATCTGGCCGAGAGCCGGGGCGTGCTGCTTGCCGGGCGCGCGTGCGACACGCTGTTCGTTACCCAGCGTGGCGAGGGCATGACGCGGCAGGCGTTCTGGTATCTGATCAAGCGCTATGCCTCGCAGGCGGACATTCGCGCGCCGCTTTCGCCGCACACGTTGCGCCACGCGTTCGCCACACACCTGATCAATCACGGCGCCGACCTGCGCGTGGTGCAGTTGCTGCTCGGTCACGCCGACATCTCCACCACGCAGATCTATACGCACGTCGCGCGCGAGCGCCTCAAGTCGCTGCACGCGCAGCATCACCCGCGAGGCTGATCCGGCGCGCGCACGCCGAGGTGGCGCGCGGGGCCCGTCAGAGCAATGCCTTGAGCCTGTGCTTGAGCACCTTGCCGGTCGATGCGGCGGGCAGGGCGTCGAGCACCCGAATCTGCGCCGGGCGCTTGTATGGCGCGAGGCGCTGCGCCGCCCACGCCGCCAGGCCCGGTTCATCGATGACATGACCCGGGCGCGCCTCCACGAACGCAATCACCTGTTCGTTACCTTCGTGTTCGCGACCGAGCACGGCGGCCTGAAGGACGTCCGGATGGCTCGCGAGCGCTTGTTCGACCTCGATCGGGTAGACATTGAAACCGGAGTGAATGATCAGTTCGCGGGCGCGTCCGGCGAGGAAAAGCGCGCCGTCGGCGGCGCGGCGCCCCAGGTCGCCGGTGCGTAGCCAACCGTCGGCGCTCACCGCGGCGGCCGTCAGCTCGGGCGCGCGATAGTAGCCCAGCATGACGTTCGGGCCGCGCACCCACAGTTCGCCGACCTCGCCGTCGGGCACGTCGCGGCCGTCGCGATCGACGATTCGCACCGCCACGCCCGGAATGACCGGCCCGACGGCACAATCGTCGCGCGGCGCATCGAGCAGCGTCTGCGACACGGTGGGGCTGCTCTCGGTGAGCCCGTAGCCGTTATGGATCGGCAGGCCGTAGAACGCTTCGACGCGGGCCTTGAGCGCGGCGTCGAGCGGGGAGCCGCCCGAGTAGACGAAACGAAGCCGCGGCGCGACCAGCGGTACCCCCTGCGTTGCCACGTGCGCCATCAGTCGCGCGTGAATGGCAGGCACGCCTTGCAGGATGGTCAGGCCGTCGTGGGCGAGCGAGTCGAGCACGGCCTCCGGGCTGAAGCGCGCGGCCAGTCGGAGCGTGCCGCCCGCGTAGAGCGTGCCGAGGCACACCGACGTGAGGCCGTAGACGTGAGAAATCGGCAGCACGCCGTATGCGACATCGTCGGCGCTCACGCGCCGCAATGTGCTGGACACGGCCGCGATGAACATCAGGTTGCGGTGCGACAGGCGCACGCCCTTCGGCGTGCCTGTCGTGCCCGTCGTATAGATGAGCGCCGCGCATTGCGCAGCCGGATCGGCCGAGACGGGCTCGGCGGCACTCTCGGCATCGATGTCGGACATCGCGACGGCGCCCAGCGCGAGCTCGGTCCATGCGACCTTCGCGGCGTCGGCACGCGCGTGGGCCGCCGCGTCGGGCGAGGCGTCGATGGCGTAAATGGCGCAGCGCGGGCGTGCATGCGCACGGATCACGCTCAGCTCGACCGACGACAGGCGGGCGTTGCACAGCAGGGGCCATGCGTCGAGCGACGCCGCGGCGAGAAGCAGCACCACATACGCGATGCCGTTCTCGCCAACGATCATGACGCGATCGCCGCCACGCACGCCATGCGCGCGCAGTCGGTCCGCACTCGCGGCCACGGCGTTCGCGAGTTCGCCGTAGGTCATCCGGCCGAAGTCGTCGATCAGCGCGACGCGTGCGGGCGCGTGCGCGGCAATGCGCGCGGGCAGGGCGTCGATGCGGGCGGGAAGCGTCGCGAGCAACGCGGCAACTGACGTGTCCGAGTCCGGCATGGCGGGGGCGTCTGAGGTGTCGGTAGGGGCTGACATGGGCGCATTGTAATGCGCCCGGCGCCATCGGGCAGAGAAGACAGGGGCAGGGACGTCGGGCAATACTCGGAGCGCCGACGAGCATCGGCAGTGCGGCACGCGCTCGGCGGCACCCGGTGGCCGCGGCCCCACGATGTCACCGCACGCACGACGGGTTTCATTACAATAGGCGCCCATGAGCAAGACCAAACATGTCTCGGAAACGCCGGCCACGCAGTTTCTGAAGCAAAAGCAAGTGGCCTTTACCGAGCACGTCTACGAGTATGTCGAGCACGGCGGGACCGGCGAGTCGGCGCGACAGCTCGGCGTGGACGAGCACGCCGTCGTCAAGACGCTCGTCATGGAAGACGACAAGGCCAAGCCGCTGATCGTGCTGATGCATGGCGACCGCACGGTCTCCACGAAGAACCTCGCCCGTCAGATCGGCGCGAAGCGCGTGGAGCCATGCAAGCCGGAAGTCGCACAGCGTCATTCGGGCTACATGGTGGGCGGCACGTCGCCATTCGGCACCAAGCGGGCGATGGTGGTGTACGTCGAGGCGTCGGTGCTCGACTTGCCGAAGATCTACATCAACGGCGGACGTCGCGGCTATCTCATCGGTATTGCGCCGCCGGTGCTGCTCAATACGCTGGGTGCGAAGCCGGTCAACTGCGCCTTGAGCGACGATTGAACGCCTCCGGCCACGGCGATTCGACGCGTCGCGCGCCTCGGCTCGCCAAGCGCGCCCCAACATCGGCGGCAACGAGCGTCGCCCCGGCACTTTGCGCGCTGGCGCAACCCCGTGTTTGCCAGAATGGGGCGTCGGGGCCGCTCAAGTAGAATGGCGCCCATCACAAATTCTCCTCACTCACGAAGTTCATGGCCACACTGGTTTTTATCGTCCTTGCGTATCTGATGGGTTCGGTTCCCTTTGCGGTGATCGTCAGCCGCACCATGGGCCTCGCGGACCCGCGCAGCTACGGCTCGGGCAATCCGGGGGCCACGAACGTGCTGCGCTCCGGCAACAAGAAAGCGGCCGTACTCACGCTGATCGGCGACGCCCTCAAGGGCTGGCTGGCCGTCTATCTCGCCCAGCACTTCGCCGACGCGTGGGGTGTGGGCGATTTCGGCCTCGCGGCGGTCGCGCTCGCGGTGTTCGTCGGTCACCTGTACCCGGTCTTCCTGCGTTTCGCCGGGGGCAAGGGCGTGGCGACGGCCGCCGGCGTGCTGATCGCCATCGATCCGATCCTTGGCCTCGCCGTGGTCGCCACCTGGCTCATCATCGCGATCTTTTTCCGCTATTCGTCGCTCGCCGCGCTGGTCGCCGCCGTGTTCGCGCCGCTCTACTACGTATTCATGTTTGGATTCGGGCCGTATGCGCCAGCGGTCATCGTCATGGCGATCCTGCTGATCTATCGTCACCGCGCAAACATCGGCAAGCTGATCGCCGGCAAGGAAAGTCGCATCGGGCAAAAGAAGTGAGCCGGTCCGGCCGGTCGACGCCCAACAAAAAACCCGCAGTGAAGCTGCGGGTTTTTTGTGTCTGCTGGCCCCCGGGACGGGCGACCGTAACGATCAGTCGCGGAAGTTGTTGAAGTCCAGCGGCGTGTCGGTCACGTCCTTGCGCAGCAGCGCGATGGCGCTTTGCAAGTCATCGCGCTTGGCGCCCGAGATGCGCACGCTGTCGCCCTGGATGCTCGCCTGCACCTTCATCTTGCTGTCCTTGATCAGGCGCACGATCTTCTTGGCCAGATCGCCTTCCACGCCCTTTTTCACCTTGACGACCTGCTTGACCTTGTCGCCGCTGACCTTCTCGACCTTGCCGTAGTCGAGGAAGCGCACGTCGACGTTGCGCTTGGCCATCTTGCTCACGAGCACCTGCGTGACCTGATCGAGCTTGAAGTTGTCGTCGGCGAACAGCGTGAGTTCCTGATCCTTGTGCTCGACGCGCGAGTCCGATCCCTTGAAGTCGAACCGCGTCGAGATCTCCTTGTTGGCCTGATCGACGGCGTTCTTGACCTCCACCATGTTGGCTTCGCTAACCACGTCAAACGATGGCATCTGGCTCTCCTGAATTGAAAAGGGTTCGTGGAGCGGCACGACGGGCATGCCGCGGGCATTCGGCGGTGGCGCGGGACGCGCCGCGCGGCCGGTATAATGATGCGCAAAATTCTTTCGCCCGACATTGTAATTCAGCCGTCGGTCCCGCGTCCGTCCCGGCGGCGCCCACTGGCTCTCCCATATTCCATGCTCCAGTTGCAACGCGACGTCAGCCTGCGCGATTTCAATACCTTCGGTTTGCCCGCGACCGCGCGCTACGTCGTGACGATCGACAGCGAAGCGGCACTGCTCGAGGCGTTGGCCATGCCAGAGCTGGCAGGCTTGCCGCGTCTGGTGCTCGGCGGCGGCAGCAACGTGGTGCTCACGCGCGATTTCGACGGCGTGGTCTTTCGCATGGCCATCCGCGGCCGCGAACGGCTTGCCGACGACGCCCACGCCCGGTACGTGCGCGGCGGCGCCGGCGAGATCTGGCATGAGTTCGTCGACTGGACGCTCTCGCAGGACTGTGCCGGCCTCGAGAACCTCGCCCTGATTCCCGGGACGTTGGGCGCTGCCCCGATGCAGAATATCGGCGCATATGGGCTCGAACTCGCCGAGCGTCTTGCCCACGTGCGCGCGCTGGACACCGCCACGGGGGCATTCGTCACGCTTTCGCGCGATGCGTGCGCGTTCGGTTATCGGGATTCCTGTTTCAAGCATGAGCCGGGCCGCTACATCATCGTTGCTGTCACGCTGCGCCTGCCTCGGCCCTGGCAGCCGGTGACCGGCTACGCGGACGTGGCACGTACGCTGGCCGAGGCCGGCATCGAACGGCCCTCGGCGCGACAGATCTTCGACGCCGTCGTGGACATTCGTCGGCGCAAGCTGCCCGACCCCGCCGAACTGGGCAACGCCGGCAGTTTCTTCAAGAACCCGGTGGTCGATGCCGCCACGTTCGCCGCGTTGCGCGAACGCTCACCGCAAGCGGTCGGCTACGCGCAGCCCGACGGCTCATGGAAGGTGGCCGCCGGCTGGCTGATCGACCAATGCGGCTGGCGCGGCAAATCGCTCGGTCACGCAGGTGTGCACGAGCGTCAGGCGCTGGTGCTCGTCAATCGCGGCGGCGCGAGCGGCGCCGACATCGTCGCGCTCGCTCGCGCGGTGCAGGCGAGCGTGCAGGAACGCTTCGGCATTCGCCTCGATCCGGAACCGCTCATGCTTTGATGGCCGTGGCGTCGGGCAGGCGCTGGAGGTAGTCGCGCCGCAGGTCCACGCTCGAGCGCACACCCACGTCGGCATAGTGTGCGTCGAGCCAGCGCGCGGCCGCCTCGCGGCCACGGTCGCGCAGCGTGGTCAGGAAATGCCAGTCGGTCACGAATTTCGTCGACGACGACAGGTCGTAAAGCGCCTTGTCCGCCCGGATCGAATGGATCAGCGGGTACTTCAGACGCTTGCGAAACTCGGGTTTGAGCCACCCCTCGTCGAGCAGCTTGTGCACGAACGAGATGGCGCGGAATTCGCGCTGCAGCGACGCGTTGAACGTGATCTCGTTCACGCGATTCATGATCTGTCCCGGCAGCACGGGCTTCTCCTTTCGCTCGATCGGATTGATATGCACGATCAGGATGTCGCTCGTCACCGTCTCGTAGTAGAAGGGGTAGAGCGCAGGATTGCCCAGGTAGCCGCCGTCCCAGTAGTAGTCTTCGTCGATCTTCACCGGCTTGAACAGCCACGGCAGGCAGGCCGACGCCATCGCCACGTCGAGCGTGATTTCGTGCGTGCGGAAGATGCGGATATTGCCGGTACGGATGTTGGTCGCGGACACGAACAGATGCGTGGCGGTGCTCTCGCGCAACCGCTCGAAGTCGACCTGGGCCTCGAGTACCGTGCGCAGCGGATTGATTTCCGTGGTCGGTTGCGAGAACGGCATCATCCACTGTTGCATGCTCTGCATCCAGTCGTGCCACACCGGGTACTCCGTGGGGCGGCCGTTGAGCCAGCTGAAGACGGTTTGCGCCCATGCGGTGGCCGACGACCCGGCCTGCGACACGCCCAGCCAGAAGCTGTGCAGCGCTTCACGCGCCTTTTCGCGCGGGTCCACGCCCGGGCGATCGAGTAGCCCGTGCGCCAGCACCACGGCATTCATGGTGCCGGCCGACGCGCCGCTGATGCCTTCGAACTCGAGACGTCCGTCCTCGAGCAATTTGTCCAGCACGCCCCACGCATAGGCGCCGTGCGCGCCGCCGCCCTGAAGCCCGAGGTCGATTCCCTTGCGTTTGGCGTTGCCGCGACGCGAGCGGGCCGCCTTCGGGTTTTTGACGCGTGTTCTGGTGCGGGATGGGGCGCCGTCCGGTGGGAGCAGCGGCACGTCGCTTGGCTCGAGATCGGAGCCCGGGTCGCTGGCGCGCAGCGAGATGTCGTCCCGCTCGTCGGCGGGCGCCGAAGCGGTGGGATCACTGGCGGTGGCGTTGCCGTCGGGATCGTCGGCAAGGGCCTCGGCAGGTCGGGGGGGCAGACGCGACATAGTGAGTAGCGGCGCCGGGCCGCGCTGAACCGGCCGAGAGGGCGATGGCGCCGGTTGCCCCGCGCCGTCGCGATGCTGGCCAGTCGGTTAGCCGTAGTGGCAAACGTAATCGAGCGTCTCAACGACCTCGATGTCGAACTTGCTGTTGCCCGGCACGGAAAACTGCTGGCCCGCGGCATATTCCTGCCATTCGGTCTGGCCTGCGAGGCGGATGCGGCAGCGTCCACCCGTGAGCTCCATGATTTCGGGCGCATCGGTGCCGAACTGGAGCGTGGCCGGGAAAATCACGCCCAGCGTCTTGCGCGTGCCGTCCGGGAACAACACGGTGTGCGAAACGCACTTGCCGTCGAAATAGGTATTGGCGCGCTTGATTACGGAAACGTTGTCGAACTGCGTTGCGTTTTGCGTCATGACCGAATGCGGTGTCGAATGCGAGGGAAACTCGCATGAGGTGGTGAAGATGCCCATCCCTGGAGGGACAGACGTGAATTCATGCTAGCACGTTTCGCGCGTCCACCCGGGAGCATTTTGTGCATTGCACAACGAATTTGCCTCGCATTGGTGCATATTCCGAAATGTTCTGACGAAGGGATCTGGCGATGCAGTGCGGCGATGAAGCGCGCGCGTCTTTGTTGGACGGGCGCGCGTCACGGATGATAGCGGAACGCTGATCGCGGTGGGGCAGGTGTGTCGCCCGAACAAGGCGGGAACGGAGCGAGAAGGAAGCGAGAAGGAAGCGGGAAGGAAGCGGGAAGGAAGCGGAACCAGGGCGGCCGTGCGGCCGATTGGTGAGGCGAGGGAAACGCGAGGCGGCGGGAGGGGCGGCCCGGGCGGGCAGTACCGGCCCGGGCGTTGCGCAACCGCGTCAGACGCGGCCCAGCATCAGATACTCCATGAGTGCCTTCTGGACATGCAGGCGGTTCTCGGCCTCGTCCCATACAACGCTCTGCGCGCCGTCGATCACGTCCGCCGAGACTTCCTCGCCACGATGGGCCGGCAGGCAGTGCATGAACAGGGCATCGGGCTTGGCCTGCTGCATCAGATCCGTATTGACGCACCATTGCGCGAAGGCCGCCTTGCGGGCTTCGTTCTCCGCTTCGAAGCCCATGCTGGTCCACACATCGGTCGACACCAGGTCGGCGCCCTTGCAGGCTTCTCGCGGGTCGTCGAACTCACGCACGAACGGGCGGCTCGACTCGGCAACCATTGCCTGATCGAGACGGTAGCCCGGCGGCGTGGAAATGTTGAACTGGAACCCGAAGATCTCGGCCGCCTGGATCCACGTGTACGACATGTTGTTCGCGTCGCCGATCCAGGTGACCGTCTTGCCCTTGATGGGGCCACGATGCTCGTAATACGTGAAGATATCGGCCAGCACCTGACACGGATGGTATTCGTTGGTCAGCCCGTTGATCACCGGCACGCGCGAGTGCTGCGCGAAGCGTTCGATGATCTCCTGGCCGAACGTGCGGATCATGATGATGTCGGTCATGCGCGAGATGACCTGGGCGGCGTCTTCGATGGGCTCGCCGCGACCGAGCTGCGTGTCGCGCGTATTCAGGAATACGGCATGCCCACCCAGTTGGTGAATGCCGGCTTCGAACGACAGGCGCGTGCGGGTCGAGCTCTTCTCGAAGATCATCGCCAGCGTGCGGTCGTGCAGCGGGTGGTACGTCTCGTAGTTCTTGAATTTCTTCTTGAGGATGCGGGTGCGCTCAAGCACGTAGTCATACTCGTCGAGCGTCAGATCCGAAAACTGAAGGTAATGCTTGATGGGTTTGGCGGTGGTCATTTGGATGTTCTGCTGGAGGCCGCTCTCGCGGGAGTTCGCCGGGAACTCGCTCGCTTGCGGCACGACGAACAAGCCTTGAGGCCTGTCCCCCGATCAGGCGCGTGAAGGTGTTCTGCCGGTTGCTGGACTCGGGGGAACAGACCCTAGTCTACCAAATCGTTCTGCCGTCACACGAAAAGCGTATCATCGTCCCCGCTGCGGCACAGCCAAAAACGGCTGGCAAGACCGAAAAAAACGTCCGCAGCTGAGGTGGGGAGACGGGTTTGAGTCTTATATAAGATATAATACTGTCTCTGTCAGCAACGCTACCCGCGTACGGCTGGCCAGGTGTTTTTTGAGGTGATTGAGCGATATGACCGACCAGGTTTCCGCGCGCGAGTATTTCATCCAGGGCATTACCCGGGATGGCAAGAAGTTCCGGCCGAGCGACTGGGCGGAACGTCTGTGCGGTGTCTTGTCGTTCTGCGGCCGACGCAATGCCGGCCCGAACGCATACATGCAGTACTCCCCCTACGTGCGTCCGATTATGGTGGGTGACGTCAAGTGCGTCGTCGTTGACGAGCGACTGCGCGATATCGAGCCGATGGCTTTCGATTTCGCAATGAATTTCGCGCGTGACAACGATTTGCAACTGACCGAAGCCTGCATCGTCCCCGACGTCAAGTAATTCCCCCTGACCGTTTCCCGTCAGACGTGAGTGCCGGGCCTTTGGCCCTGACTCACCGTCGCCACCCACCACCTCTGGCCGCCCTCCGGCCGATGTCCTGTCGTCGTCGTTCGCCGCTCGCGGCGCATCCGACCATTCGTTCGCCTCGTCCCTCTCGTTCGTACCGTGCGGTTGATTTGCTGTCACCGGCTGGCGCGATGGAGGGAGGGGCCGATCGCCGCGCTGATACGACGTTTGGCGCCGGAAAAGAAAAAAGCCCGCGCGAAGCGGGCTTTTTAGTGTCCCGACCGTAGTCGGAACCGGCAAGCAACAGGTCGTGTCTCGCTGGCTTACGCAGCAGCCGACATCGCCTTGATGGCGGCCGACAGGCGGCTCTTCTGGCGAGCGGCGGTGTTCTTGTGAACGATGTTCTTGTCGGCAATGATGTCGATCGTCTTGGCCGAAGTGCGCAGCACTTCCTTGGCGGCAGCCTGATCGCCAGCGGCGATGGCCTTGCGGACAGCCTTGACTGCCGTGCGCAGACGCGAACGCAGCGCCGAGTTGTGGGCGTTGATCTTAACGGTTTGACGCGCGCGCTTGCGTGCTTGTGCGGTATTTGCCATGTTCGGTGAATTCCTTGAATTGCTCCGCCTGATGCGGCTTCTATGCAGTTTGGCTCGGCTCCCTGGGAGACACGGTGGCCAGGAAGCAATCCATTGACTTCGAAACCGACGATTATAGCCGAAGGCCAACGGAAATTGCAACTTCTTTGCTGCGAGGCTGTGCGTATAATACGCGCAACATGAATTTGCTCAAAGCTCTCGCTACGGTCAGCGGTTTCACGATGCTCTCGCGCATCACCGGTCTGGTCCGTGAAATCCTGATCGCACGCATGTTCGGCGCGGGTCCCATGACCGACGCCTACAACGTGGCGTTCCGTATCCCCAATCTGCTGCGCCGCCTGTCCGCGGAAGGGGCATTTTCGCAGGCATTCGTTCCAATTCTGGCCGAATTCAAGACGCAACGCAGCGAACAGGAGACGAAAACCCTCGTCGACTCGGTCACGACGGTCCTTTTCTGGGTACTGCTGGCCATCACCGTGGCCGGCGTGCTTGGCGCGTCGGCGGTGGTCTACGCGGTGGCGACGGGCCTGTCGCGCGAAAACGGCACGTTCGACGCCGCGGTGTTCATGACGCGAGTGATGTTCCCTTACATCACGCTCATTTCCATTACGACGCTGGCCGCCGGGGTGCTCAATACGTGGCGGCAGTTTTCGATGCCGGCATTCGCGCCGGTGCTGCTCAACGTCAGCTCCATCGTGGCCGCGCTGTGGGTGGCGCCGCACCTGGAGACGCCGGTTTACGCGCTGGCCTATGCCGTGATCGTGGGCGGCGTGCTGCAACTGCTGATCCAGCTCCCGGCGCTCGCACGCATCGGCATGATTCCGCGCATCACCCTCAATATTGCCGCCGCGCTGCGCAACGTTGGGGTCAAGCGCGTGCTGGCGAAGATGGTGCCGGCCACGCTGGCCGTGTCGGTCGCTCAGGTGAGCCTCATCATCAACACGAACATTGCCTCGCGGCTCGCGCAGGGCAGCGTTTCGTGGCTCGCGTATGCCGATCGCCTGATGGAATTCCCGACGGCGTTGCTGGGTGTGGCGCTGGGCACGATCCTGCTGCCGAGCTTGTCGCGCGCCCACGCCGACGGCGATGCCGCGGAATATTCCGCCCTGCTGGACTGGGGACTTCGGCTGACGTTCCTGCTCGCGATGCCCAGTGCGGTGGGGCTGTTCGTCTACGCGGAGCCGCTGACCGCCACGCTGTATCAATACGGACGGTTCGACGCCACCGACGTCGTGATGACCGCACACGCGCTCACGGCCTACGGCGTCGGACTGGTCGGCCTGATTCTCATCAAGATTCTCGCGCCGGGCTTCTATGCCAAGCAGGACATCAAGACGCCGGTGAAGATCGCCGTGGTGGTACTCGTCGCCACCCAATTGTCGAACGTATTGTTCGTGCGCTGGTTCGCGCACGCCGGTCTGTCGTTGTCGATCGGGGTGGGCGCCTGCATGAACGCCGCGCTGCTGTTCGCGGGGCTCTACAAACGCGGCATTTACCGTCCGGCGCCTGGCTGGCGCCTGTTCTTCGTGCAACTGCTTGCCGCCTGCCTGATTCTGGCCGGCACGCTGCTGTGGTTCACGCAAAGCTTCGACTGGGTTGCGCTCGGCGCGCGCCCGCTCTCGCGCATCGCGTTGCTCGGCGCGAGCCTGGTGCTATGCGCCGTGGTGTATTTCGGGGCATTATTCCTCATGGGTTTCAACTTCTCGTTCTTCCGCCGCCGCACGCGTTGATCGCGTCCCGCCAGGACCCGACGGGCGATGGCCGGAGGCTTGACGGCTGCGGCACGGCAGCATTCACGGATACCGCATGGCGAATCGAATTCTCGAATATTTTGCTGCGCTGGTCGCGTCCGACGACGGCCTCCCGCTCACCGAGGCGGCCATTGCCATCGCGCAGGACGTCTATCCCGACCTCGACGTGCAGGGCACGCTTACCCAGATCGACGCGCTCGCCGCACGCCTGTCACGGCGGTTGCCGCCCGACGCCGGGCCGCTGCAAAAGCTCCAGTTGCTGGACCATTTTTTCTTTCGCGAACTCGGGTTCGCCGTCAACCAGAACGACTACTACGACCCGGACAACAGCCATCTGCACATCGTGCTGGACCGCCGGCGCGGCATTCCGATTTCGCTGGCGGTGCTGTGCATGGAGATCGGGCATCAGATTGGCCTGCCGCTGCGCGGCCTGTCGTTCCCCGGACATTTTCTGTTGCGCCTGGCGGTGCCGGCCGGCGACGTGGTCATCGACCCGCTCTCCGGCAATTCGCTCTCGCCGCAGCGTTTGCTCGAAATGGTCGAGCCATATCTGAAGCACTACCGGGACGAAAGTGCCGAGCCGATTCAGGAGTTAGCGTTATGGGCATTGCTCCACCCGTTTCTGGAGCCCGCCACGCCGCGTGAAATCCTCGCCAGGATGCTGCGCAATCTGCGGGCCATCTACACGCAGAACGAGCGTTGGGAGCGTTTGCTGGCGGTGCAGGAGCGCATGGTGCTCGTGCTGCCTGACCATCCCGTCGAAAAACGCGACCGGGGGTTGGCGTACGCCCGGCTCGGGCTGGTACGTCCGGCGCAGGACGATCTCGAGTACTACCTGAGTACGCGTCCAGAGGCGGAGGACGGCGACGCCATCCGGCAAGTGCTCGACGATCTGAGTCGACGTCCCGGCGGTCATGGCTGACGCCGATGACCGACGACTGGCGCACGCCGGTTTCGTCCTGCACCGCGAAAAAAACGCCAGTCGGCATCGACTGGCGTTTTGCTTTTCGCGAGCCTCCCGCCCCCGCAGCGTTGCGCGGCGAGCGGGGGCCGGGAGCCGGGAAGTGCCGGTGACGGGCGTCAGGCGGACTGCGCGGCCAGCTCCTGCACGCGTCGCTGCAGTCCGGGCTTGTAGCCGAAATGGAAGAACACTTCGGCCATCAGGAACATGGGCGCGATAAAGATCTGGAAGAAGTTGTCGAGCAGCGCCGGTTTGCGTCCTTCGAAATGATGGCCGATCAGCTGAATGATCCAGCCGCCCACGAACAGGACCCCGAACACCGCGAGCGCCCACGTCCATGGCAGGCGTGCGAGATGTTGCGTCACGGCCAGCAATACGGCGAAGAACGCTGTCATCGCCAGTGCGAGGGGAACGTCGAGAATGAAGTAGTACGACAGCAGCACCAGCATGACCACGTGCGCCAGATTCAGTCCACTCGGGCCTAGCGGCACCCATGACAGCGCCTGCATCACGGCAAGGATGATCATGGGAACGCCGAAGAAATGCGTGAGACGGTTCTTGGGACTGCGGTGATAGCGCTGGTAGAACGACATCTGTTGCGCCAGTGATTTCATGCCAGCCTCCTGCCTCGGGGGGACGGGAAGAACACGAGGGCGCCGGTGTTTCGTCCGGCGTCGGGACCGAGCGCGGTGGCGATCGGCATTCCATTGTAGTCACAGTCCGGGTGATGGCGTGTTGCGGTGCGTCAAGGTGCGCCGGGGATCGCGCGCCTCGCGCGGGTGCTTACTTCGGTTGCATCCGGATCGCGCCGTCCAGACGGATGACTTCGCCGTTGAGCATGGGGTTGCGCACGATCTGCTCCACGAGCATGGCGTACTCCGACGGTTTCCCGAGTCGGGGCGGAAACGGCACCATCTGGCCAAGCGACGCCTGCACCTCGGCGGGCATGGCGAGCATCATGGGCGTCTCGAAGATGCCGGGGGCGATGGTCATCACGCGGATGCCGCTGCGCGACAGGTCACGTGCGACGGGCAGCGTCAGGCTCGCGACCCCGCCCTTGGACGCAGCATACGCGGCCTGACCCATCTGGCCGTCGAAGGCAGCGACCGAAGCGGTATTGACGATCACGCCGCGCTCGCCTTCGCCGTTGGGCTCGCCCTGGCTCATGGCCGTGGCGGCGAGGCGAATCATGTTGAAGGTGCCGATCAGGTTGATCTGGATGACGCGCGAGAAAGCGTCGAGCGGGTGTGGGCCGTCGCGGCCCACGGTCTTGCTCCCGATTGCGATGCCCGCGCAATTGACGAGACCTCGTAACGTGCCGAGCGCTTGCGCCGTGGCGACGGCGGCCTTGCCGTCATCCTCGCGGGTCACATCGCATTTGACGAACTTGCCGCCGAGCTTTTCCGCGAGCGCCTCGCCTTCGGCGACGTTCACGTCGGCAAGCACGACTTTCGCCCCGAGCCCGGCGAGCCATCGCGCTGCCGCCGCGCCGAGCCCCGAGGCGCCACCGGTGATCAGAAACACATTGCCCTGAATTTCCATGCGTCATCCTCCTTTGGCAAAAAAGGCGGCCAAGTCTGCACTGGCCGCCTTTTTCATGGCGTTGCGGTCGCCTGCGCGGCGTCGACAGGGCCGGGCCATGTCGTCGACCACAGGCGTTGGCGCGCTTACTTCAGCGCGTCGAACACGCGTGCACGGATCTCGTCCACACTGCCCTGGCCGGAGATCTTGCGATATTGCGGCGCCTCGACGATTGCGCCCTGGCTGCCGTGCTTGGCCCAATCGGAATAATAGGCGACGAGCGGCTTGGTCTGCGATTCGTACACGGCCAGACGCTTCTTCACCGTCTCTTCCTTGTCGTCGTCGCGCTGCACGAGCGGCTCGCCCGTCACGTCGTCCTTGCCTTCCACCTTCGGCGGGTTGAACTTGACGTGATACGTGCGACCTGAGGCCGGGTGCGTGCGACGGCCGCTCATGCGGGTAATGATCTCGTCGAACGGCACGTCGATTTCGAGCACGTAGTCGATGGCCACACCCGCTTCCTTCATGGCTTCGGCTTGCGCGATCGTGCGCGGGAAGCCGTCGAACAGGTAACCGTTCTTGCAGTCGTCGGCCGTCAGGCGCTCACGCACCATGCCGATGATCACGGCGTCCGGCACGAGATCGCCGGCGTCCATGAAACGCTTGGCCTCGAGACCGAGTTGGGTGCCTTCCTTGATCGCGGCGCGCAACATGTCGCCGGTCGAGATTTGCGGGATGCCGAATTTTTCTTTGATGAACGTGGCTTGGGTGCCCTTGCCGGCCCCGGGTGCCCCCAACAAAATCAGACGCATCGATGACTCCTGAAAGTTTGTGATTTGTGAATGCTGTGCGTGCGGCAGGCAGACATTTCCCGGCGATCGGCAGCGGGTTGCGGGTCCGTTGACCGGCCAACCTCACCTCGCGCCGGCGCCGCGCTCGGCAAGGCGCGACGCGCGCACGACCGGGGTCTGCTCGCGAGAATCAGAGCGATTATGCCACGACGTACCCGCCCGGCGGCGTTTTGCCGATGGATGCGCGGCGCGCCGGTATGAATTCCGGTACGGACCTCGCAGTGCGCAGGACCGGTGAGCCGCGGCGCGCGCAGGCATGGGGATTCGCGTCGCCGGCCATTTCAGCGCCCGGCCGCCGCCAAGTTGTGTGCCCATCACTCGCCCATCGCGCCGCGTTGGCGACTGTCGCAGGCGCCTTGCGTCAAACGCCTTGCGTCAGCCTTTCAGCAGCGCGCGAACCCGCTCGAGGTCCTCGGCGGTATCGACGCCCGGCAGCGGTGCGTCCTCGGTGACGAGTACCGCAATGCGCTCGCCATGCCATAGCGCGCGCAGTTGTTCGAGCGATTCGGCGGTCTCGATCGGTGCCTGAGGCAGGCCCGGATAGCTGCGCAGGAATTTCGCCCGGTAGGCATACAGTCCGATGTGACGCAAGATCGGGGTGCTGGCTGCGGGCAACGTTGCCGTGTGTGCGAGCCCGGCCGACCATGCGTCGCGCGACCAGGGAATAGGGGCGCGGGAAAAATAGAGCGCGCGGCCGTGTGCATCGAGCACGACCTTGACGACATTCGGAGAAAAGATCTCGGCGTTCTCGGTGATCGGATGTGCCGCGGTCGAGAGCGCACATTCGGGATGGGCCGCCAGGTGGGCCGCTACCGCATGCACGAGGCGCGGATCGATGAGCGGTTCGTCGCCCTGCACGTTGACGACAATGGTGTCGTCGGACCAGCCATGTTGCACGGCGACTTCTGCCAGGCGGTCGGTGCCCGTGGGGTGATCGGCGCGCGTCAAGGCAACGCTGAAGCCATGGGCCGAGACGGCGTCGGCAACGCTTTGCGCGTCGGTTGCCACGACGACCTGGCGCGCGCCTGACTCGCGCGCCCGCTCGGCCACGCGTACGACCATCGGCTTGCCGCCGATATCGGCAAGCGGCTTGTTCGGCAGGCGCGTCGACGCGAGCCGGGCCGGCACCACGGCGACGAAGTCGACGGCAGCGGCGGCGCTCACGATGCGGACAGGTCGTCGCTCGGCGGCACGGGCGTGCCTTCGACGGACTGACGTGCTTCGTCGGCCAGCATGACGGGAATGCCGTCACGAATCGGATAAGCGAGCTTGTCGGCGTGGCAAATCAGCTCCTGGGCTTTCTTGTCGTACTCCAGGGGACCCTTGCACAACGGGCAGACGAGAATCTCAAACAGTCGGTTGTCCACGCAATTTCTCCACTACCAGTGATACGAGACGCGCATCGAGCGCTGCCTCGGCAGGCACGGCCCACACACGCGGGTCGGACCAGGTGACGCATTTTACTGCATCCTTTTCGGTAATCAGGATGGTGTCGGCCGCCAGGCCATCGAACGGATTCGTGGCGAAGTCGTAATGATCGGGCAGGGCGAGCGTCTCGATCTGCAAGCCGGCGCTGCGCAACGCCGCGAAGAATCGCTCCGGGGCGCCGATACCGGCGGCCGCCAGCACTCGCTTGCCGCGGAAGTGCGAAAGCGGCCGGGTGAGCGACGACTGGCTCACGCACCACGCGTCGCCCAGCGACAGCGTCAGGCGCCAGGTGTCGCGCCAGGCCGGCAATGTCTTGCCGTAAGGGTCGTTGATCAGATTGGCGTCGCGCGTTCGCGAGAGCGGTTCGCGCAGCGGACCCGCCGGCAGCAGGAACCCGTTGCCGCCGAGACGATGGTCGAACACCGCGATTTCGACGTCGCGGGCCAGTGCATAGTGTTGAAGCCCGTCGTCGCAAAGAATGACATCGCACTCGGGGTGCGCGGCGAGCAGCGCGCGTCCTCCTTCGACGCGCGCCGGCCAGACCCACACCGGAGCGCCCGTGCGCCTGGCGATGAGCAGCGGTTCGTCGCCGACCGCTTCGGGGCGCGCGGACGGGCTCACTTCGGTCGGGTGTGAAAGCCGTGCCCCATAGCCGCGCGACAGCACGCCCGGGGTGTACCCGTGTGCGCGCAATGCGTTCACCAGTGCAATGACGGTCGGCGTCTTGCCGGTGCCACCCACGGTGAGATTGCCGATCACGACGACAGGCACGGGCAGGCGCGTCGACGTCTTCCAGCCGCGGCGAAAACTCAGACGTCGCCATGCGGCGATCGCTCCGAAGATGCATGACAGCGGCCACAGCAGCCACGCGACGGCGCCGCGCCGCTGCCATTGCATGTCGACCCAGTGCACCAGCGCGCCCGACAGGCGCGGCACCAGCGCACGGGCGCGCGCACCTTGCGCGGCGCGGTGCGCAGGCGAAGTCATCGGGACGGGCGCGCCGTTGTGGCGCGCGCAGCGAAGGTCAGTCGCGATAGCCCGGCTTCGCGTGCGGCCTCCATTACGTTGATGACCGACTGATGGCTGCTTTTCGCATCGGCGTTGATGATGATGACAGGCGCTTGTGCAGCGTCGCTCGCCGGCCCGGCGGCCTGGCGCAGCGCCGCTGTCAGGCTGGCCACGTCACGCTGTGCGAGCGCGTGCCGGTCGATGGCGTAGCTGCCGTCCGCACCGACCGACACCACGATCTGGCGCGGCGGCACCACAGCCTTCTCCGCGTCGGCCGTCGGCAGATTGACCTTGAGCGCGGTGTAACGCGTATAGGTCGTCGTGACCATCAGAAAGATCAGGATGACCAGCAGCACGTCGATGAGCGGGATCAGATTGATCTCGGGCTCGTCGCGTGTGGAGAGGCCTCGACGGAAATTCATCGCGCAACTCTCGGGTCAGTGCCGCGGCAGCGTGGCATCGAGAAAATGGACCGCCTGCGTCTCGAGTTCCACCAGGAAGGCGTCGACGCGTGTGCGGTAATAGCGGTAGAAGATCATCGCGGGAATCGCGATCATCAGGCCGAACCCCGTGTTGTAAAGCGCGACCGAGATGCCGTGCGCGAGCTGCGCCGGGTCGGTCCCCGTGGCGTCTTGCGAGCCGAAGATTTCGATCATGCCGACGACCGTGCCGAACAGTCCCATCAGCGGGGCGATCGACGCAATGGTGCCGAGCGCCGGCAGAAACCGCTCGAGTTCATGCGCGACGGCGCGCCCGGTCTCCTCGAGGGCTTCCTTCGCGGCGTCGCGCGGCCCCTGTGGATTGTGGGCGACGTAGCGCACGCCCGTGGCGAGCACGCGCCCGAGCAGGGACCCACGCGCCAGCGCCTCGGTGGCCTCCTGCTTGGCGCCACGGCGGGCGAGCGTGATCGCGTTCTCGAGAATGCCCGCGGGCAGCACGCGTGCGCGGCGCAGCGACAGGGCGCGCTCCACGATCAGTGCGAGAGCGATGACGGAGGCGATGAGAAGTGGCCAGATGGGCCAGCCGGCGGCCTGGATGACGGCAAACAAAGACGACCTCTTGCTTGTTGCGGGGGATGGGCAAACGAGTCCGCACTGTAGCGTGCAGGGTGGGGATGGGCAAGCACCGTTTTCCACATTGCACGAGCACAAGGATGTGGACAACCGTGGGATACATCCGACAACTCTTTGACGCAGCGGCGCTTTTTGGTTCGTGATTAAAAAATGCGCAGTGAGCTGTTTCAGAAATGAACACCACCGCAAGCTCACGAATCCCGGAAAACCCGCGCAAGCCTGTGGATAACTATGTGCACATGTCCGCGCCTCGGGAGATATCTTGGCCACGGTACCGAAACCCGTCTTTGAGACGGTCCGGATTCATCTCGGAAAGCCAGAGAAATCAAGGGTTTAGATTGTCCGAGCGGGAAATGTCGGGCGTTCGCACGCGAAAACCCTTAAATTAGCGGGCCTGTGGACAGTTTTTCGTCAGCCAACGCGCATGAACCCATCTTTCGACGACGCCCGGCCCACCGGTGGTGCGGATCGCGTGCTAAGTGTTTCAGATCTGAACAAAGCCGTGGCCGGCGTGCTCGAGCGGAGCTTCCCTCTGGCCTGGGTCAGCGGCGAGATCTCGAACTTCACGCGCGCGGCCAGCGGTCATTGGTATTTTTCCATCAAGGACGCCCAGGCGCAGATGCGCTGCGTGATGTTCCGCGGACGCGCGCAGCATGCCGATTTCATGCCGAAAGAGGGCGATCGCGTCGAAGTTCGCGCCTTGCTCTCGATGTATGTGCCACGCGGCGAAGTGCAACTCAACGTGGAGGCTATCCGTCGCGCCGGACAGGGCAACCTGTACGAGGCGTTCCTGCGGCTCAAGGAAAAGCTCGCCGCGGCAGGGCTCTTCGATACCGCCCGAAAACGTGTGTTGCCAAAGTACGCACGTCGCGTTGGCGTCGTGACGTCGTTGCAAGCCGCCGCGCTGCGCGACGTACTGACCACGCTGGCGCGGCGTGCGCCACACGTCGCGGTCGTGGTCTATCCCGCCCCGGTGCAGGGCGCCGACGCCGCGGCCCGCCTCGCCGCCGCGCTCGACATCGCCAACGCCCGTCGCGAGGTGGATACCATCCTGCTGTGCCGCGGCGGCGGCTCGATCGAAGACCTCTGGGCTTTCAACGAGGAAGTGCTGGCGCACGCGATTGCGCGAAGCGAACTGCCGGTCGTCTCGGGCGTGGGGCACGAAACCGATTTCACCATTGCGGACTTCGTGGCCGATGTGCGGGCGCCCACGCCGACGGCGGCCGCCGAACTCATCAGTGCCGCGCGCGACGAATGCCTGCGCGAGGTCGACCGCGAGCGCCAGCGTCTTACGCGCGCCATGTGGCGTACGCTCGAGCAGCGCGCCCAGCAACTCGACAGCCTGTCGCGCGGGTTGGTGTCGCCGCGCGAACGTCTGGCGCGTCAGCGCGGCGAGCTCGCGCACTTGTCCGATCGCATGCGGCACGCACTGGAGCGCCCGTTGGCGCAACGTCGGGGCCGCTTCGAGATGTTGCGCCTGCGGCTGGCGCGCGCCGTGCCGGATATTGCGTCGCAACATGAACGCGTGGCATTGCTTGGACAGCGCATGCAGAGTGCCATGTCGCGCCGCGCCGAGCGCACATCGCAGCGTCTGACCGATGCCAGGGCCCAGCTTGAACTGCTCAATCCGCGTCGAACGCTGCAGCGCGGTTATGCCGCGGTGCTCGATGCCAGGGGGCAACCGCTGCGCGACCCCCGTCGGCTGCAACGCGGCCAGCAGGTCACGATGCATTTGGCGCAAGGCGCGGCCGATGTCGGCATTGGTGACGTTCAAGTCAGGCTAGACGATACTTTTTAGGCGTGGCCGGTTCGGGGAATCTGCCAAATCGCAGGGATCGTGCGTCGATTGGCCGGGATCGGCAAACAATCGTCACATTCGACGGGCACATTGCGGGAAGCCAAGTACCCGTTGGGTTTGCGGGGTTATCGCATCTGCCCTAGAATCGATGGCTCCGGATAACGCAAATCGGGTTCCCCTCAGAGCACAAAGGACAATTGCCATGGAACACAAGCTCCCTGAACTGCCGTACGCCATCGATGCACTGGCGCCGACCATCTCCAAGGAAACGATGGAGTATCACTACGGCAAGCACCACCAAGCCTATGTGACCAACTTGAACAACCTGATCAAGGGCACCGAATTCGAAAACGCCAGCCTCGAAGACATCATCAAGAAGTCGTCGGGCGGCGTGTTCAACAATGCAGCCCAGGTGTGGAACCACACCTTCTTCTGGAACACCCTGACGCCCAAGAGCAGCGGCGCACCGGCTGGCGATCTGGCCAAGGCCATCGATGCCAAGTGGGGTTCGTTCGACGCCTTCAAGGAAGCCTTCACGAAGTCGGCCGTGGGCAACTTCGGTTCGGGCTGGACGTGGTTGGTGAAGAAGGCCGACGGTTCGCTCGACATCGTGAACACGAGCAACGCCGCAACCCCGCTCACCACGACCGACAAGCCGATCATCACGATCGACGTGTGGGAGCACGCTTACTACATCGACTACCGCAACGCCCGTCCGAAGTTTGCCGAGGCATTCTGGACGCTGGTCAACTGGGATTTCGCCGCGAAGAACTTCGCGTAATCGAACGTCCCGGACTTTGCCGGTCGACAATGGCGAATCGCGCACTCCGATGTGCGGTTCGTGACGCGATGCCGCGTCAGGCGCCCAACCCGAGCGCGCGACGCCGCCGGCAATCGAAAAGCCCACCGCTTGCGGTGGGCTTTTTTCGTTTTCAGCGGTTGCAGGATCGCGCGGATGTGAGGTGGACTTGATCGACATCAACGTTTGGCGATGCGACCCTCGATAGAGTGAGAGCTCCAAACGCGAAGAACGACTTATGCCAGACCCTGCGCCAACCGCTTGTGATCCTTCCGTTGATCCCCTTCCCGAGCGCCATGCGCACCGCGCGGGCCCGGAGGTGGCAGCGGTAGACCCCCGGCCCGTCGCGCCGTACCGGAGCCGGCTCGCCGATGCCCGGCTCATGCGCAGTTTGCCGAGTGCGGCATGGACGTTGTTCCGTCTGGCCGAACACAAGCGTGGTGGTACCGCCACTCACATGTGGCGCGTGGGTACGCTCGCGTGGCGTTTCGCGAAGTCGCTGGAATTGCCCGCCGTGGAGGCGCAGGCGCTCGGCCTCGCGGCGGCGCTGCATGACACGGGCAAGCTCTGCATTCCCAATACGATTCTGGAAAAGCCGGGCAAGCTGTCGCCCGACGAGACGCAGGTGATGCGGATGCATCCCCGGCTCGGCGCCGACATGCTTCGCGCCATTGGCGGGGCGGCGTGCGAACTGGCCGCCTCCGTGGCGCTCACCCATCACGAGCGTTACGACGGCCTCGGGTATCCGCATGGGCTGTCGGGAAATCGCATCCCGCTGGCGGGGCGTATCGTTGCCATCGTCGACGTGTTCGATGCGCTCGCGAGTCATCGGCCTTATCGGGCCGCGCTCAGCCCGACGCAAATCGTCGGTGCGATGCTCGCCGAACGGGGGCGTCACTTCGATCCGTGGCTGCTCGACCGCTTTCTCGAACGATCACTCACATCCGCGCTCGGCGTATCGAGCGGCGCGCGCTGAGCGCGCCCCCCGGCATCCCGACGATCAGCGCGGGAGGCCGGAGATCTTCATGCCCGGTCCAATGCCCCGCTTCCTGAACCAGCCCTGGTTCATTTCGAGCGCGTAGCGCACGGCGGCACGCGGGCAGTGGTTATCTTCGGTCTGCGGGGCCATGTCCTCGATGTTCACGATCGTGCCGTCGTCGGCGAGAAAGGCAATGGACAGCGGCAGGTCGGTGTTTTTCATCCAGAAGCAGTGACCGGCACGTTGTTCGAACACGAACAGCATGCCGGCGTTATCGGGCATGGTCTTGCGATACATCAGACCCTGCTCGCGATCGGCTTCGTTGGCGGCCACTTCAGCCTTGATCAGATACATGCCGGCGGAAAGCTGGACGGTGGGAAACTGACCGGGTTGTTTGATCTGCGCGACGGCGCTCGTCGGCGCAAGGGCCATGACGGCGGCGGAGGCGGCAAACGCGGCGCTGGCGGCAAGCGCGGCCAGTTGACGTGAAATCCGGATCACGAACGACTCCTGAAAGATCGGGGGAACGTCAGAGGAAGGCGGATCATTGTAGCCGCCGGACGAAAAAAAAGCAGGTTGCGAGAGCAACCTGCTTGTTACCGCACGTTGCGCAGACAGGCTGCGCCACGCGGGACTTACTTGCTGGCAGCGGCCGGCGCTTCAGCAGCCGAAGCCTTCTTTGCCGACTTCTTGTGCGACTTCTTGTGCGTCGACTTCTTCTTTGCAGCCGGCTTGCTTGCGGCGGCCGGAGCAGCACCCGCGTCAGCGGCCGGAGCCGAAGCTTGAGCGAACACGCCAGTTGCGAACAGGCCAGCGACCAGGGCAGCGATCAGTTTTTTCATGAGATTCCTCGTTGAAGCTCGATGTTGGGGTGATGTACTCGTTGACCCGCGAAGTGAGTCATCTCCTTTAACGTCCGTTCAGAACATCGGTTGACAACC
This sequence comes from Pandoraea pnomenusa, assembly GCF_000767615.3. Taxonomy (NCBI): domain Bacteria; kingdom Pseudomonadati; phylum Pseudomonadota; class Betaproteobacteria; order Burkholderiales; family Burkholderiaceae; genus Pandoraea; species Pandoraea pnomenusa. Next base: position 1,167,180 of record NZ_CP009553.3, read on the forward strand.
CACCCGCAGTTTTTTTCGAACACAAGTATTACGGCTTGTTACCGACCGGGGGTTGGACAGCCTTCTTGCCGGTCTTCTTGTGGTGATGCTTTTTGTGCTTGGCCTTCTTCGCCGGAGCGGCATGGGTAGCCGCTGCCGGTGCCGCCGGAGCGGGCGCTGCCGCTGCAGGCGCCGCCGGTGCGACAGGCGCCGTGGCCGGCGCCGATTGTTGGGCCATCGCGGCGCCGGACACGATCAGGCCGGCGGTCAATGCGAGCAGCAGTTTGTTCATGACTTGGTTTCCTCGTTTCAGTTCGTGGTGCGTATGTTGCGCACCTGTTCCCTCAACGAGATGAGCGATCGCGGCGTTGACCGGAAAGTGTAAGTATTTGTTGCGGCAGTTCGCACCATTGTCCTGGCGCCAGATTCAGCGCGAAGACGTCGACCGGACCGATGGCCACGCGCACAAGTCGCAGGGTCGGTTTGCCCACGGCGGCCGTCATGCGTCTGACCTGACGGTTCTTGCCTTCGACCAGCGTGATCTCCAGCCAGTGGGTCGGAATGCTCGCGCGATAGCGGATGGGCGGATGGCGAGGCCACAGCGCCTGCGGCTCGGGAATCTCGCGGGCGTCGCAGGGCAGGGTGACGAAATCGCCCAGATCGAGACCGGCGCGCAGGCGAGCGACAGCCGTTTCTTCGTAAGCCCCTTCGACCTGCGCCCAATAGGTCTTGGGCAACTTACGTTCCGGTTCGGCGATCCGCGCCTGAAGGCGACCATCGTCGGTGAGCAGCAGCAGTCCTTCGCTGTCGGCATCGAGGCGACCCGCCGGATACACCCCGGGCTGCGCGATGCATTCGGCGAGTGTCGGGCGGGTGGGATGCGGCGAGAACTGACAGATCGTGCCGAAGGGTTTGTTGAGTGCGAGAAGTGTCATACCGGTAGCGCAAAATCGGAGAGTGCCGACGAACATGCCCGCCATGCGGCAGGGCATCTGAACGCAATATGCGTTCTCGACCTGCTGGCCAGCCCCGCCATGTTAATGCATAATCGGGAACGTAAGTCTTATGTCTTATATAAGACTTGCCTTGCGTCACGCGCACTTTACGATGCAGTGACTACAATAGGGACGAAATACGTCGAGCGTTCCCCCGGGCGCATTTGGCGAGCGCAGTCCGATTTTTCCATTGGAGCCCCACCATGTCGTATCAGCACATCAAGGTACCGGTCGGCGAGAAGATCACCGTCAACAAGGATTTCTCGCTCAACGTGCCGGACAATCCGATCATCCCGTACATCGAGGGAGACGGCACGGGCGTGGACATTACGCCGGTGATGCTCAAGGTCGTCGATGCGGCCGTGGAAAAGGCCTATGGCGGCAAGCGCAGGATCAGCTGGATGGAAGTCTACGCGGGAGAAAAGTCCACGCGCATCTATGGCCCCGATGTGTGGCTGCCCGACGAAACGATGCAGGCCGTGAAGGACTATGTCGTGTCGATCAAGGGGCCGTTGACGACACCGGTGGGGGGCGGCATCCGATCGCTCAACGTGGCGTTGCGCCAGCAACTCGACTTGTACGTCTGCCTGCGTCCGGTGCAGTACTTCAAGGGCGTTCCGTCGCCGGTGCGACACCCCGAGAAGATCAACATGGTGATCTTCCGCGAGAACTCGGAGGACATCTACGCCGGCATCGAGTGGGAGGCGGAATCGGCGGGGGCGAAGAAGCTGATCGCGTTTTTGCGAAATGAAATGGGCGTCACCAAGATCCGCTTTCCGGAAACCTCCGGCATCGGTGTGAAGCCGGTTTCGCGCGAGGGCACGGAGCGCCTGGTACGCAAGGCCATTCAATACGCGATCGACAATAACCGCGACAGCGTGACGCTCGTGCACAAGGGCAACATCATGAAGTTCACGGAGGGCGGGTTCCGCGATTGGGGGTACGCGCTCGCCAAGAACGAATTCGGTGCGACGGAGATCGACGGCGGGCCGTGGTGCAAGGTGAAGAACCCGAAGACCGGCAAGGAGATCACGATCAAGGATTCGATTGCCGACGCGTTCCTGCAACAGATTCTGCTGCGTCCGGCCGAGTACGACGTGATCGCCACGCTGAATCTGAACGGCGATTACATTTCCGATGCGCTCGCGGCGCAGGTCGGGGGCATCGGTATCGCGCCGGGCGCGAACCTGTCGGATTCAGTCGCGATGTTCGAAGCCACGCACGGCACGGCGCCGAAATACGCTGGCAAGGACTACGTCAATCCAGGGTCGGAAATCCTCTCGGCGGAGATGATGCTGCGCCATATGGGATGGACGGAAGCGGCGGACCTGATCATCGCGTCGATGGAGAAGTCGATCCTCTCGAAGAAGGTCACCTATGATTTTGCCCGTCTCATGGAAGGCGCGACGCAAGTGTCCTGTTCAGGCTTCGGTCAGGTGATGATCGAGAACATGTAATCCAATATTTCGGATCGCTGAACAACCCCGCCACCGATTGGATTAGGCGGGGTTTTTTTATTGACGTCGAACGCAAGCGCTTCGCAGCGAACCGCCCGGCAATTCCGAGCCGTCCTGCGCGTCGCGTCGGCTAGTTCACGACGATCGTCGTCGTTACGCGGTGGTCGCCGGTGGTGGGCGTGTGGCTGCCGAGTTCGCGTGGGAAGCCTACGGTCCAGGTGACCACGTCGGTGCCGGGCGATTTCCCGGCCTGATACCAGACCACCATGCCGGGAAATCGCATGCTTTCGCAGCGCTGCCCGGCCGGCACCGTGTAGTCGATCCATTCGGGGATCACTTCGCCGAGCGTGGGCGTCGAGTCGAGTTCGAACGTCGGCTGGCCGAGCGAGCGGCAAAGCACGCTGTAGTTGGGCTGCACCCAGATCGCCGCCTTCTCGCCGACGGCAACCGTAAGCGTGATTTCCTTCGGAGGATACGGGGGAAGCGTTGACTGAGCGCGCGGCGCGCCAGGTGCCAGCGCAAGCGTGGCCAGGGCCATCGCGCGCCATGCGGTCTTGGTGGTATCCATGGCGGATCTCCCACCCCCCTTGACTGCCGACGCCGAGCGTTCTCCTCGCTCCTGCCTGCCGTCGGCAAGACGCTTCCATTACAGTGCACACACGCGCACAAGGCAAGGCGCGGCGCCGTGGGCGCATCACCGACCGTCGAAGCATGCGGCCAGACGCTGCGCCTCGAAAGCCTGCACCACGTGATCGACGAAGACCCGGGTGCGCAGGGGAAGCTGCTTCTTGTTCGAGTAATAGATGAACACGCCGCCGTACTCTTCGTACCATCCCGGCAGAAGTCTGCGAATGCGACCCGACGCGAGCAATGGCGCCGCATGCGGCATCGGCAGCAGTGCGACCCCGTAGCCGAGCGCAACCGCGTGCGCCATCGCCTCGGGATCGTCGAAGATCATGCGCGTGCGCGCCTCGATGTTGACGCGCTCGCCCAGCGCGTTGCGCAAGTCCCAGGCGCGCAGTCGCCCGGTCGCACCGGAGCGCCGGATCACGGCATCGAACGACGCCAGCGCGGACGGATGCACGGGTGTCTCGCGTTCGGCCATATAGCCGGGCGACGCACAGATGACCGCATAGGTTGGCGCGAGCCGTCGCGCGATCACGCCGGGCGTGAGCTCGATCCCGCCGCCGATGGCGGCATCGAAGCCTTCGGCCACGACATCCACGCTTCGGTTGTCGAAGCGCCAGTCGGGCACGATCTCAGGGTAGCGGGCGAGAAAGTCGCCGAGCAACGGCAAGAGGTACTGACGCCCGAACGCGTGCGCCACGCTGACCTTGAGCATGCCGGATGGCGCGCTCTCGCGCTCGGCGGCGCGGGCAAACGCGTCGGTCAGCGCCGCGAATGGCGCGTCGACGTCGAGCAGGAACCGCTCGCCGCCCGCCGTGAGCGTCAGGCTGCGCGTGCTGCGGTGGAACAGGCGCAAACCGAGTTGCGCCTCCAGACGCGCCACATTCTTGCTCACGGCCGCGGGCGTTATCCCCAACCGGCGCGCGGCGGCGGAAAAACTTCCCGCGCGGGCGCTGAGCACGAAAGACTCGATCAGATGCATGGCATCCATCGCTCACCTGTTCCAATTGATTGAAATTGATGATCGGTATTATCGTCTAGTTGAGATGTAATTCGCCAATCATACTGGCTCCACTTCTCAACCCAGTGGAGCAATGACATGGCAACGAACTTTCAAGGCAAGGTGGCATTCGTGACGGGGGGCTCGCGCGGGATTGGCGCGGCCGTGGTGCGGCGACTGGCCGACGGCGGCGCGGCCGTCGCGTTCACGTTCAAGGGATCGAGGGCGGCCGCCGAGGATCTGGTCGCTGAAATCGAGGCCTCGGGCGGGCGCGCGCTTGCCTTGCATGCCGACGCGGGCGATGCCTCCGCATTGACGCAAGCGGTGAACGAGGCGGCGCTTCGGTTCGGCAGGATCGACATTCTCGTGAACAACGCCGGTGTGTTTTCCATGGCATCGATCGCGGACATTCCGGTCGAAGAGTTCGACCGCATGCTCAACGTCAACGTGCGCGCCGTGTTCATCGCATCGCAGGCGGCGCTTGCGCACATGGGCGAGGGCGGGCGCATCATCAACATCGGCTCGTGCAACGCCGAGCGCATGCCTTTCGCCGGCGGCGCGACCTACGCGATGAGCAAGGCCGCGCTGGTCGGGCTGGTCAAAGGGATGGCGCGCGATCTCGGTCCGCGAGGCATTACCGTGAACAACGTGCAACCGGGGCCGACGAACACCGACATGAATCCGGCTGCCGGCGATTTCGCGGGGGCGATGCACGATCTGATGGCGCTCAAGCGCCACGCCCGCCCCGAGGAAATCGCGGCGATGGTGGCATATGTCGCGAGCGAGGAGGCAGGGTTCGTGACCGGCGCGAGTCTCACCATCGACGGCGGATTCAACGCCTGAGTCGTGGCCCGGCAGGTCGCGTGCCGCGCGCGCAAGCCCGGGGCCGCGACGTCGGCGTCGCCAGCGCGCCCAACATGGGGCGTGGGCCGATGCCGTGCTCGGCGACGCTCACTCCGAGAAGTGTTCGAACAGCAGCGTGCGCATCCATTGGCTTGCCGGTTCCTGGTGATACCGGGCGTGCCAGAAGAGGTTGATCTGGACGTCGGGCACGTCGAGCGGGTGGTCGACGTAACGCAGGCCGAAGTGCTGCGCGCTTCGCTGGGCAAACTTTTCGGTCACGGTGGCAATCAGGTCGGTCGCATGCAGGATGTCGGCCAGCGCGACGAAGTGCGGCACGCGCAGCCGAATGTTGCGATGCACGTGGGCGCGTGCCATGAATTCGTCGACCTGGCCGTGTCCGGTGCCCGCGGCGACCACCATCACCTGCTCGGCGCGTTCGAAGTCGTCGCGCGTCATCCGTGTCTGCTTCGGTCGATCCAGCGGATGTCCCGGCCGGAACATGCAGACATATTTCTGGCGGAAGAGCCGCCGCTGGAAGAAGCCTGCCGTGAGATCCGGCAAATGCCCCACCGCGAGGTCGACCTGACCCGCCGCCATTTCCTCCTGCAGATTCACCGCAGTATTACGCACGGTGCTGACGGTGATCCCCGGCGCCCGCTCGCCCAGCGCATGCATGAGTTTCGGCAGGAAGTGCACCTCGCCGATGTCCGTCATGGCGATCCGGAACGCGCGCCGGCTGGTCGCCGGATCGAAGGCGAGCTGACGGTTGAAGACGCCGTGCAGGGCGTCGAGCGCCGCCGCGATGGGCTCGGCCAGCGCGACGGCCATCGGCGTGGGCAGCATGCCGCGCGATGTACGGATGAACAGCTCGTCGTTGAACAGCTTGCGCAGGCGCGCGAGCGAATTGCTGACCGCTGGTTGCGTAACACCCAGGGCCTCGGCCACGCGAGACACGCGTCTTGCGTTGTACAAGTGCTGAAAGACGACCAGCAGGTTCAGATCAACGGAATGGAGGTCCATGGGCGTGCCGGGTCGTTCGGTGAGATCACTGGAATTTATGAGGCATATAAACGAGATTCTATTGGTTTATATCAAGGGTTGCGCGATCCTGTCTGCAAACGGCGTCGAAACGCCATGCGCGGTGCATCGAGTGCACCGTCGGAACGGAGACAACCCCCATGCAAGTCCACGTGCAGCCGCTCGGCGAGCGCCTCGAGGTCACACCTGGCGATAACCTGCTCAAGACGCTGACCAAGCGTCAGATCCCGATTTCCTACAGTTGTCTGTCCGGCCGATGCGGCACATGCCGTTGCCGGGTCCTATCGGGCGACGTGCGCCAGGCCGACGGGGTCGAGTACCGTCACCACGACGAACATTCCCAGGGCGAAGGCGAGCGCCACGTGCTGGCCTGCCAGTCGACGGTGCATGGCGATTGCGAGATCGAGTTGCCGGAAGTCGACGAAGTCGTCGTGCATCCCGCGAAGATCCTCAAGGCGACGGTGCTCGCCATCGAAACGCTCACGCACGATATCAAACGTCTGGTCCTCAAGCCGGCGAAGCCGCTCAGCTTCTCGCCGGGGCAATACGCCACGCTGCAATTCACGCCCGCGCATATCCGCCCGTATTCGATGGCCGGACTCGACGCCGACGAAACGCTCGAGTTTCACATCCGCCGCGTGCCGGGCGGCGCGGTGACCGGCTACGTCGCCGAGCAACTCGAAGTGGGAGATGCGGTTCGCGTATCCGGCCCGCTGGGTACGTCGTATCTGCGTACCCGCCACGCGGGGCCGATGCTTTGCGTGGCTGGCGGGACGGGGCTCGCGCCGGTGCTCTCCATCGTGCGCGGCGCGGTGGCTCGCGGCATGACCAATCCCATCGAAATCTACGTCGGTGCCCGTTCGCCGGACGACGTGTACGGTCTTGCGTGGCTGCGCGAGCTCGCGTCGCGGCACGCGGGCATTCGCCTGCACGTGGTGACGACCACGGCGGCGGCCGACGCGGGTGCGCCGCGTGACGAGGCATTCCGTGTCGGACATGTGACGGAGGCGATCGCGGCCGATTTCGTCTCGCCCGATGCGCTGGGCGGATGGCGCGCCTACCTGTGCGGCGCCCCGCCGATGGTCGAGGCCGCCACGCGATTGCTGCGCGAGCGCGGTATCGACGCCGCGCATATCTACGCCGACGCGTTCTACGCCAAGGCCGCCTAGGAACGCATGGGGCGTCCGGGTCACGCTGGCGGCGAACGTGCACATCCGCGCTGTCGCCTCCGCCCGTGCGCCGGCCGGCCTGAGGTTTCGCCGCATCGATGGATTTCGCATACCCAAAGGAGACAATCGTGAGTACCACACCGCAGACCGGGTTCGACCCGGCGCCGTCCGACAGCCAGTCGGCAACGGACATCTGGCCTGGCGAGGGATCGAGCCGCATTCCGTTTCGCGTCTATACGGACGAGCAGCTCTATCGCCGGGAACTCGAGCAGTGCTTCTATCGCAAGCACTGGAACTACGTCGGGCTGGAGGCCGAGGTGCCCGGGCCGGGCGACTTCAAGCGCACGGTGATCGGCGAGCGCTCGGTCATCGTCACGCGCGACGCCACGGGCGACATCAACGTGGTCGAGAACGTGTGTGCGCATCGCGGCATGAAGTTCTGTCGGGAAAAGCGCGGCAATCGCACCGATTTCCATTGCCCGTATCACCAGTGGAACTACGACCTCAAGGGCAATCTTCAGGGCGTGCCGTTCCGTCGGGGCGTGAAGCAGGACGGCAAGGTCAACGGCGGCATGCCGAAGGATTTCAAGCCCGAGGAGCATGGGTTGACCAAGCTGAAGGTCGCCACGCGCGGTGGCGTGATCTTCGCGTCGTTCGATCACGAGGTCGAATCGCTCGAAGACTTCCTCGGGCCGGAGATCTGCGCCTATTTCGACCGGTTGTTCGACGGGCGCAAGCTCAAACTGCTGGGCTATAACAAGCAGCGCATCCCGGGCAACTGGAAGCTCATGCAGGAGAACATCAAGGACCCGTATCACCCGGGGCTGCTGCATACCTGGTTCGTCACGTTCGGCCTGTGGCGCGCCGATAACAAGTCGCGTCTCGTGATGGACGCGCACGGTCGCCACGCGGCCATGATTTCCGCGCGCGGTCAGGGCGGTGGCGGAGAGGTGACCTCGGGCGTGTCGAGTTTCAAGGAATCGATGTCGCTCAACGACATGCGGTTTCTCGACATCGTTCAGGAAGACTGGTGGAAGGGCCCGACGGCCGTGCTCATGACACTGTTCCCCAGCGTGATCCTCCAGCAACAGGTCAATTCGGTGTCGACGCGCCACATCCAGCCGCGCGGGCCCAATGCGTTCGACTTCGTCTGGACACACTTTGGCTTCGAGGACGACACCGAGGAAATGACCCAGCGCCGTTTGCGCCAGGCGAACCTGTTTGGGCCGGCAGGCTTCGTTTCGGCCGACGACGGCGAAGCGATCGAGTGCTCGCAGGAGGGCTTCGCGCAGAAGCCGTGGCACCGCGTCATCGCCGAGCTGGGCGGCACCGGCGTGGAGAACACGGACCACATGGTGACCGAGACGCTGATTCGCGGCATGTACGCCTATTGGCGCCGTTTGATGGACGTTTGAGGAGACGACCGATGGTGGATTTCACAACCTTTCAGGCCGTGGTCGAGCTCAACGCAGCCTACGCGGCGGCGCTCGACGCCCAACAATGGGACGCCTGGCCCGAATTCTTTCTCGACGATTGCGTGTATCGCATCCAGCCGCGCGAGAACTACGACATGGGGCTGCCGCTCGCCACGCTCTCGTTCGAAAGCAAGGGCATGTTGCGCGATCGCATCTACGGGATTCGCGACACGCTGTTTCACGACCCCTACTACCAGCGGCACGTGATCGGCCTGCCGTCGATTCGCGAGCGCGATGCCGATACGCTCGAGGTCGAGGCGAACTACGCCGTATTTCGCACCAAACCGGATCAGTTGAGCGACATCCTGTCGGTCGGCCGGTATCTGGACGTCATCAAGCGCACCGGCGAGGGATGGAAGTTCGCGTCGCGCCAATGCATTTTCGACAGCGAGATGATCCCCAACTCGCTGATCTACCCGATCTGAAGCGAGGAACGACATGAGTGGAAACTGGATGGAAGCGGCGTCGCGCGACGCGATTCCCGAGGACGACGTGATCGGCGTGGTGGTGGCCGGCCGGGACATCGCCCTGTATGGCGTGGATGGCGAGGTGTTCGCGACCGACAACGTCTGCACCCACGGGAACGCCCGGCTTTGCGACGGATTTCTGGACGGCCACGAGATCGAGTGCCCGCTGCATCAGGGCAAGTTCGACGTGCGGACCGGTGCCGCCCTGTGCGCGCCGCTAACCGAGGCGGTGAAAATCTATCCGATCCGAATCGAGGCCGACAAGGTTTACGTCGACCTGGGCTGAGGCGGCTTGCCCCTGAGCGGTGCAAACGACGTGGGGCACGGCCCTTTGCCTGCCTTGCGAGACGTTCGAACGGGCCGCCCGACGGGGGGCCGGTGCCTATTGCGGCGCAGCGTTGCGCAAGCCCCACGTCTCGTCGCGAAGGGAGGACGCGTTGAATCACATGGCGCTTCGTGAAACAAATGATTCATCCCGCGGATTACCCTTGCGCCGTGATGCGAGCTTTCGTGATCGTCGAATACGTGTTCCGTTCCGGCGCGCAACGCTGGCGAATTGGTCGATTCCCGTCCCGACAGCCAAATCGGCGAGATTGGGATGCGCGGGCAAGAAACGGCTCCGTAGGATTACTTACATTATTGAAGTAAATGCGTAATTGATTTCCGCATTCCGGTAACGCCGTTGAGTAATTTAATAATTGGAGGAATGTTGCGATGAATCAAGTTTTATACAGGTTTTAACGCAGATAAATTTCGCACGACTTTGGGTCGTGAGTGGAAAGTTGCGTCGAATCCGCAGATCGAAAATGGATCCAAAATGAGACAAGCTGGTGCATGCGTTGCTGCGGCGCAATAAAAAACCCGGCCGGAGCCGGGTTTCCAATGCGTCGAACCGTGGCGCTCAGGGAGCTGCCTGGATGTTCGAAGCTTGCTTGCCCTTCGGGCCTTGAACGACCTCGAACTGCACCTTCTGACCTTCCTTGAGGGTCTTGAAGCCGTTCATCTGGATCGCCGAGAAGTGCGCGAACAGGTCCTCGCCACCTTCGTCAGGCGTGATGAAACCAAAACCCTTGGCATCGTTAAACCATTTGACCGTACCGGTTGCCATACAAACTTCCCCTAAACAATTACGACTACTACATATCACCGCAACAACGAGCACATCTGAAAAACCCGCCGGCTGGCGGCGGCTTCTTAGGCTCACCCAGGCATCTTTTCTTTTAAAACGCTTATAGAGGAAAAGCGCCACGATGATTGTTTTCGCTAACCGCCAATAGTGTCAAGCGCTTTTTGAACGATAGAAGTGGCGTTCGATCAGGTTTTACCCTTATATCTGGCAGGGCATAAAGGGTGCCGCGACACACCCTTGAAATTTGGGTTAAGCTGACTCATATGGGTGTGGCACCCCCGGTGGTCGGGGGCTGCGGCGCCTTGCTGGGCAACGCACGCGATCAACGGCGAGTGTTGGCATTCCGGTGGACGACCGGCCGGCAGGCGGCAATAGGAGCTCCGATTGCTTCCTGCGCCCGGGAGTTGTTTAGAATCCACGTATGGCAACCTTACCGACAACGCATGACGACACCGTACAGGAGCGGCAGGAGCAACAGCTCAAGCCGCCGTCGATGTACAAGGTGGTACTGTTGAACGACGATTTCACCCCGATGGAATTCGTGGTGATGGTCATTCAGGAATATTTCAATAAGGACCGGGAATCTGCCACGCAGATCATGCTCAAGGTTCATCGCGAGGGCAGGGGAGTTTGTGGGGTCTTTACGCGCGACGTCGCGGCGACCAAAGTTGAGCAAGTCGTTAGCCATGCAAGGCAGTCCGGGCACCCGCTGCAGTGCGTGATGGAGGAAGCATGATTGCCCAGGAATTGGAAGTCAGCCTGCACATGGCGTTTATGGAAGCGCGCCAGGCACGACACGAATTCATCACGGTCGAGCACCTGTTGCTCGCCCTCTTGGATAACCCGACCGCCGCCGAGGTGTTGCGCGCGTGCGCCGCGAATCTCGATGATTTGCGGCAGAACCTGCGCAACTTCATCGCCGACAATACCCCGACGGTGCCTGGCAGCGACGAGGTCGACACGCAGCCCACGCTTGGGTTCCAGCGCGTGATCCAGCGCGCCATCATGCACGTGCAGTCCACTTCCAACGGCAAGAAGGAAGTCACGGGCGCGAACGTGCTGGTCGCGATTTTCGGCGAGAAGGACTCCCACGCCGTCTACTACCTGCAGCAGCAGGGCGTGACGCGGCTGGACGTCGTCAATTTCATTTCGCACGGCATCACCAAGACGGGCGCGTCGGGCGAGTCGGCCAAGGCCGGTGAAGGCAGCGCCGAAGGCGAAGAGGGCGCCAACGCCAAGGAAAGCCCGCTCGCGCAGTACACGCAGAACCTCAACCAGATGGCGCGCGATGGCAAGATCGATCCGCTCATCGGACGCGAATCGGAAGTCGAGCGCGTGGTGCAGGTGCTGTGCCGCCGTCGCAAGAACAACCCCCTGCTCGTCGGCGAAGCCGGCGTGGGCAAGACCGCCATCGCCGAAGGGCTCGCCTGGCGTGTGACGCGCGGCGAAGTGCCCGAGATCCTGCAGGATGCCACCGTCTACTCGCTGGACATGGGGGCGCTGCTGGCAGGTACGAAGTATCGCGGCGACTTCGAGCAACGTCTGAAGGCGGTGCTCAAGGAACTCAAGGAGCGCAGCAACGCGATTCTGTTCATCGACGAAATTCATACGCTGATCGGCGCGGGCGCCGCGTCGGGCGGCACGCTCGACGCGTCCAACCTGCTCAAGCCGGCGTTGTCGTCGGGGCAGCTCAAGTGCATCGGCGCCACGACCTTTACCGAGTACCGCGGCATCTTCGAGAAGGACGCCGCGCTGTCGCGCCGTTTCCAGAAGATCGATGTGAACGAGCCCACGGTCGAGCAAACCGTGCAGATCCTGCGCGGGCTGAAGTCGCGCTTCGAAGAGCACCATGGCGTGAAGTATTCGTCGAGCGCGCTGTCCGCCGCCGCGGAGCTGTCAGCCAAGTTCATTACCGACCGTCACCTGCCGGACAAGGCCATCGATGTGATCGATGAAGCCGGTGCCGCGCAGCGCATCCTGCCGAAGTCCAAGCAGAAGAAGACGATCGGCAAGGGCGAGATCGAGGAAATCGTCTCGAAAATCGCGCGCATCCCGCCGCAGAGTGTGTCGGCGGACGATCGCGGCAAGCTTCAGACGCTCGACCGCGACCTGAAGAGCGTGGTGTTCGGGCAGGACCCGGCCATCGATGCGCTGTCCGCGGCGATCAAGATGTCGCGCGCCGGGTTGGGCAAGACGGACAAGCCGATCGGTGCGTTCCTCTTCTCGGGACCGACCGGGGTCGGCAAGACCGAAGTCGCCAAGCAGCTTGCGTTCACACTGGGCATCGAGCTGATTCGCTTCGACATGTCGGAGTACATGGAGCGCCACGCCGTGAGCCGTCTGATCGGCGCGCCGCCGGGCTACGTGGGCTTCGATCAGGGCGGCCTGCTGACCGAGGCCGTGACGAAGAAGCCGCACTGCGTGCTGTTGCTCGACGAAATCGAGAAGGCGCACCCGGACATCTTCAACGTGCTGCTCCAGGTGATGGATCACGGCACGCTGACGGACAACAACGGCCGGAAGGCGGACTTCCGCAACGTCATCATCATCATGACGACGAACGCGGGCGCCGAGACGATCAACCGCGCGAGCATCGGCTTCACGAACGAGCGTCAGGCCGGCGATGAAATGGCCGACATCAAGCGCATGTTCACGCCCGAGTTCCGCAACCGCCTGGACGCGATCATCAGCTTCAAGCCGCTCGACGAGCAGATCATCCTGCGCGTCGTCGACAAGTTCCTCATCCAGCTGGAAGACCAGCTGCATGAGAAGAAGGTCGAGGTGGTGTTCACCGACAAGCTGCGCGCGTATCTCGCGAAGAAGGGCTTCGATCCGCTCATGGGGGCACGTCCGATGCAGCGTCTGATTCAGGACACGATTCGTCGTGCGCTGGCCGACGAACTGCTCTTCGGGCGCCTGACCAGCGGTGGGCGCGTGACCGTCGACCTGGACGAGCACGATCAGGTGCAGTTGTCGTTCCCGGAGGACGGTAACACGCGTCCCGAGCCGGAAGCGGCCGAGGTCGAGTAACCGTCAGGACCCGTCAGTCGACTTCAGGGCCTTGCGCCCATGAAAAAGCGCCGCTTCAAGCGGCGCTTTTTTTTCGACGTCGGTGCGTCAGTGCTTGCCGGTGCTGCCGAAGCCGCCCGCACCGCGATCGCTCTCGGGGAACTCGTCGACGATATTGAACTCGGCCTGCACGACCGGCACGATCACGAGCTGCGCCAGGCGCTCGAAAGGGTTCAGGACGAACGGCTCGTTGCCGCGGTTCCACGTCGACACCATCAATTGGCCCTGGTAGTCCGAGTCGATCAACCCGACCAGATTGCCCAGCACGATGCCGTGCTTGTGGCCGAGGCCCGAGCGCGGCAGGATCAACGCGGCGTAGCCCGGGTCTTCCAGATGGATCGCCATCCCGGTGGGGACGAGCACGGTTTGTCCGGGGGCGATGGTCATGGGCGCATCGAGGCAGGCACGCAGGTCAAGCCCGGCGCTGCCCGGCGTGGCGTAAGCGGGCAACTGCGAGCGCAGGCGTTCGTCGAGGATCTTGACGTCGAGTTTCATGGTGTTAGGAGGTGAGTACGTTAGGGCGTGACGACGTTAATGAGGACAGCGGGGCCGGGCAACCCTGTGTGCGAACACATGGGGGCGCAAGGCGCATGGAAACTATGCCGGGACGTGGAGGCGGGGCGCGCCCGTGGTGGCGAGGGCACGCGCACCGGTTCAGTCGTCCGCCCGCAACGCGAAGGCCTGTGCGAGCAGTTCATGCGAGCGCAGGCGCGCGCGATAACTGCCGGCCACCGTAAGCACGACGATTTCGTCGGCTTCGAACTGCTCCTGCAATTCCATGACGCGCTCGGTCACCCGCTCCGGGGTGCCGATGATACTACGCGGTTTCTCGCGCGCGATCACCGACAATTCCCGTTCGCGATACTGCGCCCTGGCCTGAGCGCCCTGTTCCAGACTCGGGATCGGCTCGTTCATGCCGTAGGCCATTTGCACGCGTCGCAGATCCACGCCGGCTTCGAGTGCTTCGGCCTCGGCCTGGGTGTCGGCGCAGATGACGAAAAGCGCAACGGCGCAGTACGGCTTGTCCAGTCGTCCCGGCGTGAAGCGTTCCCGATAGGCTTGCGTGACGCGGTGTCCGTAATGCGCGTTGATGAAGTGCGCAAAGCAGTAGCGCAGACCGAGCTGTGCGGCGAGCAGTCCGCCGAATTCGCTGGAACCCAGCACCCACACCTCGGGCCGAGTGGCCACGGCCGGTTGCAGCAATACCCCGCGATAGGGATGGTCGTCGGCGAGCGTGCCATCGAACAGCGCCGCGAGTTCCGCGACCTGCTGCGGGAAGTGCTCGCCGGCGTCGTACGGGCCTTTCGCGACGGCGCGCGCGGTGCGCATGTCGCCGCCCGGCGCGCGTCCCACGCCCAGGTCGATGCGGTTCGGAAACAGCGCTTCGAGCATCAGGAACTGTTCCGCCAGCTTGAACGGGCTGTAGTAAGGCAGCATCACGCCGCCGGAGCCCACGCGCAGCCGCTTCGTCACGCTCGCCAGCCGGGCGATCATGACCTCGGGCGCGGGATTGGCCACGCCGCGCAGGCCGTGATGCTCCGCGCACCAGTAACGCGTGTAGCCGAGGTCGTCGGCGGCCTGGGCCAGTTCGACGGTCGCCGCAATGGCATCGGCCACGTCATGGCCGTGGATGACGGGTGTCTGGTCGAGGATCGACAGCTTGATGCGGGCAGTGGCGGGTTGTGTCATGCGTTCGGGCTCCGAGGGGCCGGCGGGCAGGGCGCCGGCGCATCGTCTTGTGAGTCAGTGGCCGCTGCCGGCGGACGAATCCACCGGTACCGTGCCGGGGCCTGCATGCGGCAGGCGCGCAATCATCAGAATCGCCACGATACCGCCCAGTGCGCCGCACAGGAATATCGAGGCATAACCGAAAAAGTTGGCGACGAGGCCGGCCATCGGCCCGATCAGGCCGAGGGCCAGGTCGAAGAACGCCGAGTAGGCGGCCAGCGCCGCGCCGCGGTTTTGCGGCGGTACCTGGCGCAAGGCTTCCACGCCCAGCGCGGGGAATACCAGCGAGAAGCCCACGCCTGTCAATCCTGCGCCCGCGAGCGCCATGTGCGGGCTCACGGCGCCCCAAAGCAGGAACTGACCGATCGCGCTGAATACCAGTGAGCACATGGCCACGCGGCGTCCGCCGAAGCGATCGACCGCATGGGCGAGCAGAATCCGCATGCCGATGAAGCAGGCACTGTACAGCGTGAGCGCGTATGCGGCGCCCGACCAGCCCTGGCTGGCGTAGTAGAGCGTGATGAATGCCGCGATGACCGCGTAGCCGATGCTGCCGAGCGTCATGGCAAGGCCCGGACGCCAGACCCGTCCGACCACGCGGAAGAACGGCAGGCGGTTGCCCCCCACGGGCGCGGCCGCGGGAAGACGCAAGGCGATCGCGAAGGCCACGGCCGGCAGTGCGATGTTCACGAGCGAGACGACGGTGAAGCCTGCCGACTGCAGCAGATATGCCCCGAACGGGGCGCCGATGGCCAGCGCCGTGTACATCGACACGCCCTGCCACGAAATCGCCTTGCTGGCGTGTGCGGCGCCGAGCAGGCCAATGCCCCACGACATGCCGCCGGTCAGGATCAGGCTTTCGCCGAAGCCCAGTACAACGCGCCCGGCGATCAGGATACCCAGTGCGAGCGCGGAATTCGGTGCGATGGAGGCGACGAGATAGAGCACGCCCGCGGCGGCGCATCCGCACAGGCCGGTGAGCACGGCACGGCGCGGACCGCGCGTGTCGACGGTGCGCCCGGCGTACGAGCGCAGCAGCAGCGTGACGACGGACTGGATGCCGATCGTCACCCCGACCACGAACGAGCCGTAGCCAAGGGTTTCGTGCACATAGACCGGCAGCACGGGCAGTGGCATGCCGATCGTCATGAAACCGAAGAACATGATCGCGGCGAGCATGCTCAGCGTCCCGTAGACACTGACATTCGGACGCGCGGACGAAGGAGGTTGCGTCATTTTCGATTCGGGTCGTGCGATGGCCCGCAGGCCGCGATCGGCCAATGTCGGGCGGACATTGCGGCGGCCCTCGGGCCACCGGTTTCTACGCGTCTGCCAGCGTTGCCGGACAACGACGATGACAGACGATCGGCTCGCGTCAGGCCGGGGTGCGCGACGGGAGTCTGGCGGCGATCTCGACGATCAGGCTGCGCGCGAGCGACGCCTTGTCGGCGCGTGGCAGGCGCTTCTGCCCGGCTTCGTCGAAGAGAATGACTTCGTTGTCGTCCTTGCCGAACGTGGCCGGGCCGAGGTTGCCCACGAGCAGTGGCACCTGCTTGCGGCGGCGCTTGTCCGCGCCGTGCTTTTCCAGGTCGCCCGATTCGGCGGCGAATCCCACGCAGTAAGGCGCATTGGGCAGTTGCGCCACGGCCGCGAGGATGTCGGGGTTCTGCACGAATTCGAGGCTTGGCACGTCCCCCTCGCCGGTCTTCTTGATCTTGTCCTGGGCGACGTCGCGCACTCGCCAGTCGGCGACCGCGGCCACCGCGATGAAGATGTCGTTGTGCGAGACGTCGGCCATGACCGCATCGAACATCTGGCGGGCGGTCTGGACGTTGGTGCGCGTCACGCCGCAGGGCGTCTCGAGCGCGCACGGGCCGGCCACGAGATGCACGTCGGCGCCCGCTTGCGCAGCGGCGCGCGCGAGTGCGAAGCCCATCTTGCCGCTCGACAGATTGGTCAGCCCGCGCACCGGATCGATCGGCTCGAAGGTCGGCCCGGCGGTGATCAGCACGCGCCGTCCGGCAAGGCGCTTGGGCTGGAAGAAGGCGGCGAGCGCTTCGTAGAGCGCTTCCGGTTCGAGCATGCGGCCGTCGCCGATTTCGCCGCACGCCTGGTCGCCGCTGTCCGGACCGAGCACCGCGATACCGTCGCCACGCAGGGTGGCCGCGTTGCGCTGGGTGGCCGGGTTGGCCCACATCTGGCGGTTCATGGCCGGCGCCACGAGCAGCGGACAGTCGCGCGCCACACACAGCGTGCTGAGCAGATCGTCCGCCATGCCGTGTGCGAGCTTGGCGAGGAAGTCGGTGGAGGCGGGGGCGATCAGAATGGCGTCGGCCTCGCGCGAGAGGTCGATGTGCGCCATGTTGTTGTCGATGCGGTTGTCCCACTGGCTCGTGAAGACGGGACGCCCGGAGAGGGCCTGCATCGTGAGCGGCGTGATGAATTGCGTGGCGGCTTCGGTCATCACGACCTGTACCGTGGCGCCTGCCTTGATGAGCAACCGGGTGAGTTCGGCCGACTTGTAGCAGGCAATGCCGCCCGTCAGGCCGAGAACGATGGTCTTGCCCGCCAGTTCGCCGCGTTCCATAGAAATGCTTCCTCCAAAGTGCCGCGCGGCGCCTCCGGGGCGCCGCGACGGTGTGTGTCGTCCGCTCGCACATGCCGCCGTGCGCGCGGATCGCGCCGCAACTGCCGCGGCGGACCCTGCGATGTGGCCTACTTGCCGCGCCGCACGCGCCGCAGCTCGTCGATCACCAGCAACACGGCGCCCACGCAAATCGCCGAGTCGGCCACGTTGAACGCCGGCCAGTGCCAGCCGCCGACGTGAAAGTCCAGAAAGTCGATCACGTGGCCATAGATCACGCGGTCGATCACGTTGCCCAGCGCACCGCCGAGAATCAGCGACAACGACAGGCAGAACATCTTCTGGCCGTTGTGGCGCTTGAGCAGCACGACGATGACCGTTGCCGCCACCACGCCGAGCAGCGTGAAGAACCAGCGTTGCCACCCACCCGCGGCGGCGAGGAAGCTGAACGCCGCCCCCTTGTTGTACACCAGCACCAGATTGAAGAACGACGTCAGCGGGTGGAACTCGCCGTACTGGAACGTCTTCAGAATCGTCAGCTTGGTGACCTGGTCGAGCAGGATCGCAATGACCGCGATCCCCAGCCAGGGCGCCAGGCCGAACGTGGCGCCACCGCGCGCGCCCCCCCTGCTGCCATTGCTGCCGCTACCGCCGCTTCGTCGTTGCGCGCCCGAACGCGCGCCTGCTTTGCTTGCCATTATGCCGCGCTCCGGTGTTCGCCGCTGCCGAAGAGATTCGACACGCAACGCCCGCAAAGGGTCGGGTGATCCGCGTCGGCACCCACGTCTTCGCGGTAGTGCCAGCAGCGTTCGCACTTCTGATGCGACGACGGCGTGACGACCACGCCTTCGTCGGCTTCCGCGGCCACCTGCGTGACGGTCGCGGCCGACGTGATCAGCACGAAGCGCAGATCGTCGCCGAGGCTGGCCAGCACGTCGTACTTGCGGCCCGAGACCCGCACGTCGACTTCGGCCTGCAGCGACGAGCCGATCTTCTCGGCCGCTCGCGCCTCCTCGAGTGCCTTGGTCACGTCGCCACGCACCGTGCGCAACAGGTGCCACTTCTCCAGCAAACGCGTGCCCTGCGCGACTTCCGGATAGGCGTAATACGTTTCCGTGAAGATCGTATCGTTGCCCGGCTGGAACACTTGCCACGCCTCTTCGGCCGTGAACGACAGGAACGGCGCCATGAGTTTCAGCAGGCCGTGCGTGATGTGATAGAGCGCGTTCTGGGCGGCGCGGCGTGCCATGGCGTCCGGCGCGCTCGTGTACAGACGGTCCTTCAGGATGTCCAGGTAGAACCCGCCGAGGTCTTCCGAGCAGAACGTCTGCAGCTTGGCCACGACCGGGTGGAACTCGTAGCGGTCGTAGTGCCCGAGGACTTCGGTCTGTAGCGACTGGGCCAGCGCCACGGCGTAGCGATCGATCTCGAGCCATTGCTCCGGCGGCAGCGCATGCTTCGCATGGTCGTAGTCGGCCAGGTTCGCGAGCAGGAAGCGCAGCGTGTTGCGGATACGGCGATAGCTCTCGACCACGCGCTTGAGAATTTCGTCGGAGATCGACAGTTCGCCCGAATAGTCGGTCGACGCGACCCACAGTCGGATGATTTCCGCGCCGAGCTTGCCGGCGACTTCCTGCGGCACGATGGTGTTGCCGATCGACTTCGACATCTTGCGGCCCTGGCCGTCGACGGTGAAGCCGTGCGTGAGCAGCGCCTTGTAGGGCGGACGGCCGTCCATCATCGACGCGGTGAGCAGCGACGAGTGGAACCAGCCACGATGCTGGTCTGAGCCTTCCAGATACAGGTCGGCGGGAAAGCCGAGCTCGTGCGCGTGCGAGCCGCGCAGCACATGCCAGTGCGTGGTACCCGAGTCGAACCACACGTCGAGCGTGTCACGGTTCTTCACGTAATCCTTGGCGTCGTCGCCGAGCAGTTCGACCGGATCGAGCGTCTGCCACGCTTCGATGCCTTCGGTCTCCACGCGCTTGGCCACGGCTTCGAGCAGTTCCGGCGTGCGCGGGTGCAAGGCACCGGTTTCCTTGTGCACGAAGAATGCCATCGGCACGCCCCATTGGCGCTGGCGCGAGAGCGTCCAGTCCGGGCGGTGCGCGATCATGTTGTGCAGGCGCTGCTTGCCCCACGACGGGAAAAATTCCGTGGCCTCGATGCCGGCCAGGGCGATCTCGCGCAGCGTCTTGCCGTCGCCCGGCGCACCGTCGACCGGCTTCACGTCCATGCCCGCGAACCACTGGTTGGTGGCGCGATAGATGATCGGCGACTTGTGGCGCCAGCAGTGCATGTAGCTGTGCGTGTACTTGAACGAGTGGAACAGCGTACCCGCCTCGCGCAGCGCCTCGACGATCTGCGCATTGGCGTCCCAGATCGACAGGCCGCCGAACAACGGCAGGCTGTCCTGATAGCGTCCGTCGCCGAGCACCGGCATGCGGATTTCCGAGTCCGGCATGCCGTGTGCCTTGCACGACATGAAGTCTTCCACACCGTAGGCGGGCGCCGAGTGCACCACGCCCGTGCCCGTGTCGGTCGTCACGTAGTCGCCGAGGTAGATCGGCGAGGTGCGGTCGTAGCCGGCGTCCGCCGTGGCGAGCGGGTGGCGGAAACGGATCAGCGAGAGCGCTTCACCCTTCGCGTGGGCGAGGACCTCGCCGTGCAGGCCATAGGTCTTGAGGCTCTCCTCGACGCGCTCCGTGGCCAGGATCAGCAGGCCGCGTTCGGTCGACACGAGCGCGTACTCGATCTCGGGATTGACATTCAGGGCCTGATTCGACGGGATCGTCCACGGGGTGGTCGTCCAGATCACGATGAAGCCGTCGTTGCGCGGCAGCTTGGGCAGACCGAAGGCCTTGGCGACCTTTTCCGGCTCGGCGAACGGGAAGCCCACGTCGATCGACAGGTCGGTCTTGTCCTTGTATTCCACTTCGGCCTCGGCCAGCGCGGAGCCGCAGTCGAAGCACCAGTTCACCGGCTTGAGGCCACGATAGACGTAGCCGTTTTCCATGATCTTCGCGAGGGCACGCAGTTCGTCCGCCTCGTTCGAGAAGTTCATGGTCTTGTACGGATTTTCCCAGTCGCCGAGCACGCCCAGGCGCTCGAAGTCCGCCTTCTGGCGCTCGATCTGCACCGCCGCGTAGGCACGCGCCTTTTCCTGCACTTCACGCACGGGCAGGTGCTTGCCGAACTGCTTTTCGATCTGGATCTCGATGGGCATGCCGTGGCAGTCCCAGCCCGGCACGTAGGCCGCGTCGAAGCCCGCGAGGCTGCGCGCCTTGACGATCATGTCCTTGAGGATCTTGTTGACCGCATGGCCGATGTGGATGTCGCCATTGGCATACGGCGGGCCGTCGTGCAGGATGAATTTCGGACGGCCTTTGCTGGCGCGGCGGATCTTGTCGTAGATCTTCTTTTCCTGCCACTGCTTGACCCACAGCGGCTCGCGCCTGGGCAGGTCGCCGCGCATCGGGAACGGCGTGTCCAGCAGATTGACGGGGTACTTGCTCGGGGCTTTCTTATCGCTCATGGTGCTTCGCTACGAATTTTGGATGTCGGGTGTGCGGCGCTCGCGCCGATGACGTTGCGTTCGGCCCCAGCGGGCCGGGAAATGCAACGCCCGGGCAGGTGCCAGTGGCGGCGGCAGGCCGCGCGCGCGGCGCGGGGCGCCGGCGCACGCGGGCGAAGATCAACTAATTCGGTCGGTCGCCGAGGTGGCGAAATCGCGTCGCGCGCTCGGGCCGTTGGCGTCGAGCGCATGGGCGAAATAGGCGCGGGCCTCGCGCGTGTCCTGTGCGATGGCGGCTTCGAGTTCGGTCAGTCCGTCGAATTTCGCCTCGTCGCGCAGCTTCTGCAGGAATTCCACGCGTACGAGCTTGCCATAGCAGTCGCCCGCGAAGTCGAGCAGATGCACCTCGAGCAGTACACGGCCCGAGTCGTCGACGGTCGGACGCAGTCCCAGGCTCGCCACGGCGGGCAGCGGCCGCTCGGCCAGTCCGTGCACCTGCACGACGAAGATGCCCGACAGGGCAGGGTGCTTGTGGGCGATGCGAAGATTGAGTGTCGGGTAGCCCAGCTTGCGGCCGAGCTTCATGCCGTGCACCACGTGGCCGGTGATGGCGTACGGACGGCCGAGCAGCGCGTGGGCGCGCTCGAAATTGCCGTCGGCAAGCGCCGCGCGGACTTCCGAACTGGAGATGCGCACGCCGTCATGCGCGATGGTCGGCATCTGCTCGACGACGAAGTCGAAGCGGCGCCCGGCGTCGCGCAGATATTCGATGTCGCCGGCGCGCCTGGCGCCGAAGCGGAAGTCATCGCCCACGAGCAGCCAGCGGGTGTGCAGGCCGTCGACGATGATGTTGCGCACGAAGTCCTCCGGCGACTGTCCGGCGAAATGGGCGTTGAAGTGTTCCACCACCAGCCGGTCGACCCCCTGCGCGCGCAGGGCCTCGAACTTGTCGCGCAGGTTGGAGATACGCGCCGGCGCCCGGTCGGGCGTGAAGTATTCGCGGGGATGCGGCTCGAACGTCATTACACACACCGGCAGGCCGCGCGCGGCCGCGGCGGCGCGCACACGTGCGAGCAGTGCCTGGTGGCCCAGGTGCACGCCGTCGAAATTGCCGATCGTCAGCACGCAGGGCGCTTTGCTTTGCGCGTTGGGTAGACCCCGGAAGACTCGCACGATAAGGAAGCGTCAGTACAGGACGTTGATTGAGCGTTGGTGGATGGACTGCGCGGCACGGCTGCGTGGGCCCGGCGGTCTGCGCGGGCCGTACCCGGCCCGTTTCCCGCAGAACGGCCAGACCGACATTGCGGCGCCGCAGAACGTTGAATTATAAACGCTTCGGGGCCATCGCGGCGTGCATCGCGCTGTCTGGTGCGCCGCGCCAATGATAAAATCCGGCGATGAAGAACATTGTCATCCTGATTTCCGGACGAGGCAGCAACATGCAGGCCATCGTCCGGGCCTGTACCGCAGAAGGCTGGCCGGCCCGCGTGGCCGCTGTCATCGCCAATCGTGCCGAGGCCGAAGGCCTGGCGTTCGCCACCGAAAACGGCATCCCGGCAGCCATGGTGCCGAGCCGCGGCAAGACCCGCGAGGCGTTCGACGCCGAACTCGCCGCCGAAATCGATCGCCATCAGCCCGATCTGGTCGTACTCGCCGGGTTCATGCGCATTCTCACACCGGCATTCACCGAGCGCTACGCCGGCCGCCTCATCAACATCCATCCGTCGCTGCTTCCGGCCTTTCCCGGGTTGCAAACGCACGCCCGCGCGCTCGACGCCGGGTGCAAGATCGTGGGCGCCACGGTGCATTTCGTGACGTCCGAGCTCGATCACGGCCCATACGTGCTGCAGGCCGCCGTGCCGGTGCGCCCGGGCGATACCCCGCAAGCGCTGGCCGAGCGCATCCTGCCGCTCGAACACATCATTTATCCGCGCGCCGTGCGCTGGTTCGTGGAAGACCGTCTGGTCGTGGCCGATGGCCGCGTGACGGTCCTGCCCGCCGCCGACGGCACGCCCGACTCGCAATGGCTCTTTGGTGAGGACGCATGAGCACACGCCCGACCCAGCGCCGCAATGGCGCAAATCACGCCGGTGGCCGCACCGGCGGTAAATCGTTCGATTCCCGTTCGTCGTATGGCAGCAAGGGAGGCCGAAGCACCCGCGACGGCGACCGCCGGCACGACGCCGCGCCGGTGGACAGCGCCCGCATGCGCGGCGAACACCTGTCGCCCGCGCTTTTCGAGCGCACGCAGGAATTGCTCGGCACCGTGCTGACGTTCACCGGTCCGGCCGATACGCTCGTGAGCACCTACTTCCGCGCTCACGACCGCCTGGGGCACCGCGAGCGCGGCGTGCTGGCCGAAACGGTATTCGCCATCCTGCGTCGCAAGCTCGAATTCGGGCAGCACGCAGAGAGCGGTTCCGGCCCGCTGGAGCGCCGTCTCGCGCTGCTTGGACTGGCGTTCACGCGCGGTATCGCGTCGGTCAAGCTCGTGGCGTCCGCGGAGGAAGTCGACTGGCTCGAGCGCGTAGGACAGATCGATCCGGCGACGCTCAAGCCGAGAGTGCGTACTAACTTGCCGGAGTGGCTTTACGAACGGCTGGCCGCGCGTTTCGACGCCGCCGAGCTCGAAAACCTGGCCGCCGCGCTCAATCAACCGGCGCCGCTCGACTGCCGCGTGAACGTCGTCAAGGCCAGCCGCGACGATGTGCTCGCGACGCTTCGCGAAGACGGGTTTTCGGCCGAGCCCACGCCTTACGCGCCCAACGGCATTCGCCTGGCCGGCAAGCCGGCGCTGCAGAAGCACCCGCTGTTCGTGTCCGGCGCGATCGAGGTGCAGGACGAGGGTAGCCAGTTGCTGTGCCAGCTGGTGGCGCCGCGCCGCGGTGAGATGATTGTCGACTTCTGCGCCGGTGCCGGGGGCAAGACGCTCGCGATCGGCGCGCAGATGCGCTCGACGGGGCGGCTCTATGCGTTCGACGTCTCCGAGAAGCGTCTCGCCAAGCTCAAGCCGCGTCTGGCGCGCAGCGGTTTGTCGAACGTCTATCCTGTGATGATCGACAGCGAGAACGACAGCAAGATCAAACGTCTGGCGGGCAAGATCGACCGGGTGCTGGTCGACGCGCCGTGCAGCGGGCTGGGCACGCTGCGCCGCAATCCGGACCTGAAGTGGCGGCAGACACCGCAGTCGGTCGACGAGCTCACGCAGAAACAGGCGTCGATCCTCGCGAGTGCCGCGCGCCTGGTCAAGCCGGGCGGTCGTCTCGTGTATGCCACATGCAGTCTGCTCAACGAAGAGAACGCGGCTATCGCCGAAGCGTTCGCGGCCGCGCATCCCGACTTCGTGCTGCTGCCGGCGAACACATTGCTCGCATCGCAGAAGATCGGGCTCGATACCGGCAAGTACCTCGAGCTGCTGCCGAACCGCCACGCCACCGACGGTTTCTTTGCCGCGGTGTTCGAGCGCCGGGCGGCCCAGGCTTGATGGATGGGGGTGGGGATAGGGTGGGGCGATGAACGGCGCCGATCTCGCCTTGCCCGGCCGGGGTCGATGCCCCGGGCCGGCGGCGCCAAATGATGTCGGCTGACAACAAGAGATAAAAGAGATGGCGATGCAGGAAAGTCCGGCTTTCGCGAGACTGGTGCGCGACGTCGTTCGCGACTTCGGCGACACGCAGATCATCTGGCAAATCGTGGCGCTGGTGGTTGCGCTCGCCGCCGCGTTCGTCCTGCGGCGCTGGATGATCGGGCGCCTCGACCGCCATTTCGACCGGGTGGCGCCGTCGCGCCGCGCCGGGTCGTCGAGTCTGCGCCGCGCGTTCTTCCCGATGTTCGGCTGGATGTGCGTCGCACTCACGCGCGTGGTGCTCCAGGAGCACACCCGCGTCTCGCTGCTGATGCTCGCCGAGGTGCCGCTCTTTGGCACGGCGCTGATCTATCTGGCGTTCTATTTCGCCCGTCGACTGTTTGCGACGTCGCCGCACGCATCGGGCCTGCTCAAAGTCTTCGAGCGCGTGTTCACCACGCTCGCCTGGCTGACGATGATCGCTTACGTGCTCGGCGTGCACGACGACATCCTCAAGTGGATGGGCAGCGTGCGCTTCGCGGTCGGCGCGAGCCATCTCACATTGCTCTCGATTCTCTCCGGCCTGCTCTGGGTCGGGGTGACGCTGATGCTCGCGATGTGGGTCGGCTCGCTGATCGAAGACCGGATCATGCGCACGACCACGCTCGACGGCAACCTGAAGGTCGTGCTTTCGCGCACCGTCAAGGGGCTGCTCACGCTGATTGCGGTACTCGTTACGCTTTCGTTCGTCGGCATCGACATTACGGTGCTCGGGGTATTCGGCGGCGCGCTCGGCGTGGGGCTGGGCTTTGGCCTGCAGAAGATCGCATCGAACCTCGTGTCGGGCTTCATCATTCTGCTCGACCGGTCGGTGCGTATCGGCGATCTGATCACGGTCAGCCCGTATCACGGCACGGTGTCGCAGATCAATACGCGCTACACCGTGGTGCGCGGCCTCGACGGCGTGGAGGCGCTCGTGCCGAACGAGCAACTGGTCACGAACGTCGTGCAGAACCATTCGTTTACCGAGACGCGCGGCCGCGCCAAGGTCAACGTGCAGGTCGCCTACAGCGCGGACGTGGAGCTGGCGATGTCGCTGATGCTCAAGGCGGCACAGGACATCCCCCGTGTGCTGGCCGATCCGCCGCCGTCGGCGTTGCTGCTGAATTTCGGCGCAGACGGGATGGATCTGGAAATGGGGTTCTGGGTGCAAGATCCGGCGCAAGGCAGCGGCGCGATCCGCTCGGAAATCAATTTGCGGATTTGGCGCACATTTCGCGAACATGGTATTGAAATTCCGTATGCCCAGCGCGAAATACGCATTCTGAATGATTGGCCGGACGGTATTCCTTCCCATCATGTCAATCAACCCGATCCTTCATCGGCGTCGGCCCGGCGGGCTTTGCCACCGGAAGATGACGGCGTAAAGACGACCTCGTAGCGGGTTTCGTCCGGGCGACGGGATTGACCTGCGACAAAATGCGTGGCGGGCAGGCGACACACGGGCGACAGTCCGTCAGGTAAAATGCCTCCCAAACCATAACAACAGACGTTCACTGGCACGTTTTCCGCCCATATCGCCCCGGCATGCCGCAACTTGCCGACCTCCAGCGAATCCAAGCGTCAAGCGAGCGAAAGAACGAGACCTTGACGCGACGGCCATCGATGCCGATTCGGCCCGACAAGACACGACACGGCATGGAGAACTTGCCGTGATGGCTACCGTATTGATCAGTTTGGAGTGATATTTTGCTGGACAGTCTTCTTGGATTTCTCTCGACCGGCCTGCTCGACTGGAGCGGCTGGGAGATCACGTTGTTCACGCTGGCCGTTACCCATGTAACGATTGCCGCCGTGACGATCTACCTGCACCGTTGCCAGGCGCACCGCGCGCTCGACGTGCATCCGATCGTCTCCCATTTCTTCCGTTTCTGGCTGTGGATGACCACCGGGATGGTCACCAGCGAGTGGGCGGCGATTCACCGCAAGCACCACGCCAAGTGCGAGACGCCTGAAGATCCGCACAGCCCGCAAACGCGTGGTCTGTGGAAGGTGCTGGCCGAAGGCGCCGAGCTCTATCGCGCCGAAGCGAAGAACGAGGAAACGCTGCGCAAGTTCAGCCACGGCACGCCGAACGACTGGATCGAGAACCATGTCTACAAGCGCTATCCGATCCTGGGCATCAGCTTCATGATGATCATCGACATTGCGCTGTTCGGTGCCATCGGTCTGACCGTGTGGGCCGTGCAGATGGTGTGGATCCCGTTCTGGGCCGCCGGTGTCGTCAATGGTCTGGGCCACTACTGGGGCTACCGCAACTTCAACTGCGCCGACGCGTCGACGAACCTGCTCCCGTGGGGCATCATCATCGGCGGTGAGGAACTGCACAACAATCACCACACCTACGCCACGTCGGCCAAGCTGTCGAACAAGTGGTACGAGTTCGATATCGGCTGGATGTACATCCGCATGATGCAGGCGGTGGGGCTGGCCAAGGTGAAGAAGATCGCGCCGACGCCCAAGCTCGCGAAGAACAAGGCGGCGTGCGACGACGACACGCTGCAGGCCGTGCTCTCGAACCGCTATGAAGTGATGGCGCGCTATGCCAAGACCTTCAAGCGGGCCTACGGAGAGGAGCTGGCGCGCTTCAAGGAGAAGCGCCAGCACGGCGAGTACCAGTTGTTCCGCGGTGCACGCAAGTGGCTGCATCACGACGAAGCCTCGCTGCAGGAGCCGCAGAAGCAGCAACTCGGCGAGATCTTCGCGCACAGCAATGCGGTGAAGACGTACTACGAACTGCGCAATGAACTGGCCGGTATCTGGGAGCGTTCGAACGCATCGCGCGAGCAGTTGCTGAGCCAGCTGCAGAACTGGTGCCAACGCGCCGAGCAAAGCGGAATTCATGCGTTGCAGGAATTCGCTTCGCGCCTGCGTCGCTACGCCTGAACGGACTTGCGCCTGAAATTCGTTTTTGACGCATAATCGAAACCCCGCCACGGCGGGGTTTTGTCATTCCCGGTCCCGCCACGGGACAAGTGAACATGAACGCCTCACTGAAATCCGTAGAATTCGAGCGCCCCGCACCGAGCGGCGCCACTTGCGTCGCCCATGCGTGGGCGCGTGTCCCGGAGGCGCCGTCGCAGGAGGAACGCGCGGCCCTCAAGGCCAGAATCAAGCGTTTGCTCGTCGAGCAGAATGCCGTGCTGGTGGCGCATTACTACGTCGACGCCGACTTGCAGGACCTCGCCGAGGAGACCGGCGGCTGCGTGGCCGACTCGCTGGAGATGGCCCGTTTCGGCCGCCATCATTCGGCCAGTACGTTGGTCGTGGCCGGTGTGCGGTTCATGGGCGAGACCTCGAAGATTCTCAGCCCCGAAAAGCGCATTCTGATGCCGGACCTGGACGCGACCTGCTCGCTGGACCTGGGGTGCCCGGCCGACGAGTTCGCTGCTTTTTGCGACGCGCATCCCGATCGCACGGTCGTCGTCTACGCGAACACGAGCGCGGCGGTAAAGGCGCGGGCCGACTGGATGGTCACGTCGTCCATCGGGCTGGAAATCGTGGCGCACCTGCATGCGCAGGGCAAGAAGATCCTGTGGGCGCCGGATCGCCATCTGGGCAGCTATGTCCAGAAGCAGACGGGGGCCGACATGCTGTTGTGGCAGGGCGCGTGCCTCGTTCATGACGAGTTCAAGGGCACCGAACTGGAATTGCTGCGTCGTGAATATCCGAACGCGAAGGTGCTGGTGCATCCGGAGTCGCCCGCAGCGGTGGTGGCGCAGGCCGATGTGGTCGGCTCGACCTCGCAGATGATCACCGCCGCACAGACGATGGATGCCACCGAGTTCATCGTGGCCACCGACAACGGCATTCTGCACAAGATGCGCGCCGCGGCGCCGGGCAAGCACTTCATCGAGGCGCCGACGGCAGGCAACAGCGCGACGTGCAAGAGTTGTGCGCACTGCCCGTGGATGGCCATGAACAGTCTGCAAAATCTGGCCGATGTGCTGGAATCTGGCCGCAACGAGATTCACGTCGATCCGGAGATTGGCCGCCGGGCGCATACCTGTATCGACCGTATGTTGAAGTTCGCCGAGGCGCGCAAGCAGAGTGTGCGTGCGAGCGGCGATTTCGCGCGCGACGGCGCGCTGTTCTCCGGTGTGGGCCCTGCATGATGACATCATCGAAAACGCTGAGTACCGAAGCGGCTTTGTCCCCGCATTTTGCGACTTTCGGCGAGCCGCTCGAAGCGGCACTCGCGCGCAATGTGCGCGACGCGCTTGCCGAGGACGTCGGGGCCGGCGATCTGACAGGCCTGCTCGTGCCGTCGGAGGAAATGGCGCACGCACGCATCATTGTGCGCGAATCGGCGGTGCTGTGCGGGGTGCGCTGGTTCGAGCAATGCATGCGAGGCGTCGACGCCTCGGTGCGCGTGCAATGGCATTACCGCGAGGGCGAGCGCATGACGCCCGACTCCGTGGTATGCGACATTCACGGCCCGGCGCGCGCGCTGCTGACGGGCGAGCGCACGTCGATGAACTTCCTTCAGATGCTCTCCGGGGTGGCCACGGCGGTCCGCCGATACGCCGACATCGTGGAAGGCACGAAGGCGCGGGTGCTCGATACGCGCAAGACGTTGCCGGGGCTGCGCCTCGCGCAAAAATTTGCCGTGCTTGTGGGGGGCGGGGCCAATCAGCGGCTGGCGTTGTACGACGGCATTCTCATCAAGGAAAATCACATTGCCGCCGCGGGCGGCATTCGTCAGGTGCTGGCGAACGCCGATCGTCTGGCGGACGGCGCGCCCGTGCAGATCGAGGTCGAGTCGCTCGAGGAACTCGAGACGGCGCTGGAATGCGGAGCGAAGTCGATCCTGCTCGACAATTTCACGTTGGAGATGATGCGGGAAGCGGCGAGAGTGTCCGACGGGCGCGCGGTGCTCGAAGCCTCGGGTGGCATCAATCTCGAAACGCTGCGCGCGATTGCGGAGACGGGCGTCGATCGTATCTCGGTCGGCAGTCTGACCAAGGACATTCGCGCAACCGATTACTCCATGCGCATCGTTGAGACGGTCGGGTAACGCGTCTGGGGGGGGAGGCGGTGCCGACGGCGCTCTTGTTCTCCCGAGTGCAAAACGGCCACAGGTACACCTGTGGCCGTTTTTTGTTGCCCGCTCGAATGCGCGCGAGCGCGGCACGTGAGGCTTTCCAGGCCTCGGCGAGTGTGACGTCAGCGCACGCGGCGAGGGAGCGCGGGGGAGAGCACGGTCGGTAGTGCCTTCGGCAGGGTGTCGGGGAAGTCACGCGAGAAATGCAGGCCGCGGCTCTCGTGACGCGATAGCGCGCTGTCGACGATGAGCGACGCCACGTCGACCAGATTGCGCAGCTCAAGCAGATCGCGCGTGACTCGGAAGTTCGCGTAATACTCGGCGATTTCCTCGCGAAGCAGGGCAATACGATGCTGGGCGCGTTCCAGGCGCTTGGTCGTGCGCACGATACCGACGTAGTTCCACATCATGCGACGCAGTTCGTCCCAGTTGTGTGCCACCACGACTTCCTCATCGGCGTCCGAGACGCGGCTTTCGTCCCAGGCGGGGACATTGGTGGTCGCGGGGGCCGTTGTCCCGCAGCGCTCGATGTCCTGCGCCGCCGCCTTGCCGAGCACGAGACATTCCAGCAGCGAATTGCTCGCCAGGCGGTTGGCGCCATGCAGGCCGGTGTAAGTCGCTTCGCCCACGGCATAGAGTCCCGGCAGGTCGGTGCGCCCGTGCATGTCGGTGACGATACCGCCACACGTGTAGTGGGCGGCCGGCACGACCGGGATCGGTTGCTTAGTGATATCGATGCCCAGCTCCGCGCAACGCGCCAGAATCGTGGGAAAGTGTTCCTGCAGGAATTCCGGGCTCTGGTGACTGATATCGAGATAGACGCAATCCAACCCGTGCTTCTTCATCTCGAAGTCGATGGCTCGGGCGACGATGTCGCGCGGCGCCAGTTCGGCGCGCGGGTCGTGCTGCAGCATGAAGCGGGTACCGTCCGGCAACACGAGACGGCCGCCTTCGCCGCGCACGGCCTCGGTGATCAGGAACGACTTCGCGTACGGGTGGTAAAGACATGTCGGATGGAATTGGATGAATTCCATGTTGGCGATGCGGCACCCCGCCCGCCATGCCATGGCAATGCCGTCGCCGGTGGCCGTATCGGGGTTGGTCGTGTACAGATAGACCTTGCCGGCGCCGCCGGTGGCGAGCACCGTGTGGCGCGCGGTCATCGCGTGAACTTCGCCCGTCGCGAGATCCTGTACGTAGAGGCCCTGGCAATGGCGACCGGCGGTCGGTGCGCTATGCGCGCGGTCCGACGTGATCAGGTCTACGGCGAAGTGATTCTCGAAGAGCGTGATGTTCGGATGTTGGCGTACGCGTTCCGTGAGCGTGGCGATCACGGCGTGGCCGGTAGCATCGGCCGCGTGAATGATGCGCCGATGGCTGTGACCGCCTTCGCGCGTCAGGTGAAAGCCCAGCTCGGCGGCGTCGTCGCGGGTGAACGGCACGCCCTGCGCGATCAGCCATTCGATGGCTTCGCGGCTGTGCTCGACAATGCAGCGCGTGGCAGCCTCGTCGCACAGACCGGCGCCGGCGATCAGGGTGTCGGCCACATGCTCATCGACACTGTCGGTCGAGTCGAGGACGGCGGCGATGCCGCCCTGTGCCCAGTCGCTTGCGCCCTCGGGCATGGGACGTTTGGCGACCAGTGCCACTCGGCAAGTATCGGCCAGATGCAGGGCGACGGATTGGCCGGCCAGTCCACTGCCGACAATGACGACATCGAAATTCATGATTCGCGCGGTGTCTGGGACCGGCGCGACAAGCGTGGCGCGATCCCGGGGTGAAAGATGAGCCAGTATAGCGAGTCAATACGCGCTTGACACATCGCCCTATGCGCACATCGTAGAAATTGTGCGCGGAGTCACTACGCATAGCGTAGCGTTGCGAATTTCGGGACGTCCAAATGAAAAACCCCGCCAGAGGCGGGGTATCGAACGCAGCAGCGAACTGCTGCGAGAAAACCTGTTGATCTTATTTGATCTTGGTTTCCTTGTAGGGCACGTGCTTACGAGCCACCGGATCGAACTTGCTGATTTCCATCTTTTCCGGATGGGTACGCTTGTTCTTGGTGGTCGTGTAGAAATGACCCGTGCCTGCGGTCGATTCCAGTTTGATCTTGTCGCGAGCGCCTTTTGCCATGATGAGCTCCTAAAACTTAGATGGCGTTGCGCGAACGCAGGTCGGCCAGAACGGAGTCGATACCGTTCTTGTCGATCAGGCGCAGGCCCGCATTCGAAATGCGAAGGCGCACCCAACGGTTTTCGCTCTCAACCCAGAACCGGCGATTTTGCAAGTTCGGGAGAAAACGGCGCTTGGTTTTGTTGTTGGCGTGGGAAACGTTGTTGCCGACCATCGGCGCTTTCCCGGTCACTTGACATACGCGTGCCATGAAGCACTCCTAACCCAGAATTCTGTGTAAAAAAATGGTGAGTCGAAAAGACAGACCGCGATGATACCACAAAAATCCCAGACAAATCAATCGCTTTAGTCGATTTAGGATGCGAGTCCCTGGCGGGAAACGTCTGTCGGAGATTCGGGGAAGGGACGGATTATAGCGCAAGCGCGGCGTGAACGCGACTCGGCTGCCAAATTTCCGTGCAAGTGTTGTAGTGCGTCACCATCCGCCATGCTCCGCGAGCGAACAGACGGTGTCGCCGGCCACGATGAAATGGTCGAGCAACCGGATCTCCAGCAAGGCCAGGGCCTCGCCCAGCTGCCGTGTGAGCGCGAGATCGGCAGCGCTCGGCAGGGCCACGCCCGACGGGTGGTTGTGGGCAACAATGACCGACGCGGCATGCACTTCCAGCGCGGCCCGAACGATTTCGCGCGGGTAGGCGCACGTTTGCGTGAGGGTACCTTCGAACATGACCCGTGTACTCACGAGCCGGTGAGACGCATCGAGAAACAGACAGGCGAAACGTTCGCGCGAGCGGTCCTGCAGCGTGAGCCGCAGGTAGTCGCGCACCCGCGTGGGGGAATCGAGCAGACTGCCCGACGCCATGCCCTCGCCCAGCATGCGTCGCGCCACTTCGACGGCCGCCTGGAACTGTAGGGATTTCGCCTGGCCGAGGCCCGGAATCTGCCGCAGGGTCTCGAACGGCGTGACGAGCAGCCGCGCCAAAGAACCGCTGCGTGCGAGCAACTCGCGTCCGAGGTCGACGGCGTTGCGTCCCTGCGAACCGGTGCGCAGCAGGATGGCGAGCAACTCGGCGTCGGACAGGGCGCCAGGCCCTCGGGCCAGCATTTTTTCTCGGGGACGCTCGGCGAGCGGCCATTGGGCGATGGACATGACAACGACTCCACAGGCGGTCGCGCCGCGCGCATGATCGCGGCTGCCGCAGCGGTCACGTGGGCGGTGACCGGTTACGGGGACGCTGCACCGGCAGACAAAAATCGGGGCAGCTTTGATGGGGAGCCGGACGCGCAACGCGTCGTCATTTACAATAATAGCTTGACCCTGCATTGAGATCCCCATGAGTTCTGTCGCATCCCCCGTGGTTCAAGACGATTCCTATCTGACGCTCCACTATCGGATTGCCGCGCCGGACGGCGCGGACATTGTCAACACTTTCGAAGGCACACCGGCCACGCTGCAGCTCGGCGGCGGTCAGATGGCGCCGACACTGGAGCAGGCGCTGCTGGGAATGACGGTGGGGGAGCGGCGCAGCATCGAGCTGGCGCCCGAGCAGGCCTTCGGTCCGCGCAACCCGGAACTGCTGCAGCGCGTCTCGATGAAGACGCTCCAGGAAAACAGCAATTTCGGCGAGGAGTACAGCGTGGGCGATCTGGTCGAGTTCAACGCGCCGAGCGGTGGCCGCTATGCGGGCATCCTGCGCGAACTGGGCGACGGCTGGGCCTTGTTCGACTTCAACCATCCGCTGGCCGGCCAGCCGATCGTGTTCGAAGTCCAGATTATCGGCATTCTGTAGGAATCGAAATGAGCGCCACCCAAGTCGTTGCACCGACGCTGTCGGATGCGGAAATCCTGTTGGCTCAGCCGCGCGGTTTTTGCGCGGGCGTCGACCGCGCGATCGAGATCGTCGAGCGCGCCCTCGCCATGTATGGCGCGCCGATCTACGTGCGTCACGAGATCGTGCACAACGCGTACGTCGTCGAGAATCTGCGCAAGAAAGGCGCGATCTTCGTGGAGGAACTCACGGATGTCCCCCCGGGCAACACGCTGATCTTCAGCGCCCACGGCGTATCGCAGGCGGTGCGGGCCGAAGCGGAAGCGCGCGGACTGCGCATTTTCGATGCGACGTGCCCGCTCGTCACGAAGGTGCACGTCGAAGTCGCCAAGATGCGCAGCCAGGGGCTCGAGATCATCATGATCGGCCACAAGGGGCATCCGGAAGTCGAGGGGACGATGGGGCAGTCGGGCGAGGGCATGTTCCTCGTCGAGACGATCGACGACGTGATGTCGCTCCAGGTCGCCGACGAAAGCAAGCTGGCGTACGTGACGCAGACGACGCTTTCCGTCGACGATGCCGCCGAGGTTATCAACGCGCTCAAGCAGCGCTTTCCGTCGATCACCGAGCCGAAGAAGCAGGACATCTGCTACGCCACGCAGAACCGCCAGGACGCGGTGAAGTTCATGGCGCCGCAGTGCGACGTGGTGGTGGTCGTGGGCAGCCCGAACAGCTCGAACTCGAATCGTTTGCGCGAAGTGGCCGAGAAGATGGGGGTGCCGGCCTATATGGTGGATTCGCCGGACCAGTTGCAGGCCGCGTGGTTCGACGGCAAGCGTCGTATCGGTGTGACCGCCGGCGCGTCGGCGCCGGAAGTGCTGGCGCAGTCGATCGTGTCGCGCTTGCGCGAGTTGGGTGTCAATCAGGTCAAGGTACTCGAGGGCGTTGAGGAGAACATCGCGTTCCCGCTGCCCAAGGGGCTTACGCCGGTAACGACCGGCTGACGCCGGGCAATCCACGGGCGTTGCGCGCCGCCGAAGTCCCACGACAAGCGGCCCGCGCGCGCCCAATCCGCGGAACCGCTCGGGGCGCTTGCCGCCTGAGCTCACCAAACCGGGTGTCACGTTGCGTGCCCCGGTTTTTTTGCGCCCGCCGCAAAGCGGTGCGGCGTGCCATGCCTTGCCCGACTCCCATTCGGCAATGCCCCGCCTTCCCGCGTGAATCTCCCTGCGGAATCTTCGCATTCCCGCGCCATCATTTGCAAAAAATCCGCGCGACGTATTTATTGGCTTTTGATGTCTCATCAGCCAAAACCGAATGCCATCAGTTTTAATTCAACACATAACGAATTGCGGTGCGTTCATGGATTCCGGTTTTCCAGAATCTAATTATTTATATATTCCCTTAATTAGAATGAACGCTCCAACTCCGCCGGGCACGGTAATTGCATATTAGATTGGCGGGCTGCTCAAGCCCATATATGGTGCATCGGTTGCACCACGAAGCCACCCGGGGCAGTGCGGCCGGGTGTGTAAAACCTTTCACAATTCCGGGGTTGCACTTTTGAAAAAATAGGGTTGTACAAGTTGGTATAAAACCTTAGTCACCGATTATGGAAAACCCTGTGGCGGCGAGCATCGCAGCCGCAAAGAATGGAGTTACAATGCGCGCGTTTCGCATACGAAACGTCGAATTGGCGTCATTGGCGTTATTCAATATACGCCGACAATCAGGAGATAATCACATGCACCTCAAGTTCGCGAAGGTACTGCCCGTAGTCGCCGCAGTGACGCTGTTGGCGGCCTGCGGCCAGAAGGAAGAAAAGCAGGCCGATTCGGGTGCCGCTTCTGCACCCGCCGCGACGACTGCCGCCAGCGGGGGCGGCGATGCGGTTGTAGTCAAGATTGGCCACGTTGCACCGCTGACGGGCCAGATTGCTCACCTGGGCAAAGATAACGAAAATGGTGCACGCCTGGCCATCGAAGAGGCCAACAAGGCCGGTCTGACGATCGACGGCAAGCCGGTCAAGCTGGAACTGGTGGCCGAAGACGACGCCGCCGATCCGAAGACCGCCACGCAGGTTGCCCAGAAGCTCGTCGACGAGAAGGTCGTCGCCGTGGTGGGCCACCTGAACTCGGGCACGACGATTCCGGCCTCGAAGATCTACAGCGACGCGGGCATCGTGCAGATCTCCCCGTCGGCCACCAACCCGGCCTACACGCAGCAGGGCTTCAAGACGACCTACCGTGTGGTCGCCACCGACGCCCAGCAGGGTCCGGCACTGGCCAATTACGCCACCAAGTCGCTCAACGCCAAGTCGGTCGCCATCGTCGACGACGCGACGGCCTACGGCAAGGGGCTGGCCGACGAGTTCGAGAAGACCGCCAAGGCCAACGGCATGAAGGTTCTCTCGCACGACGCGACCAACGACAAGGCCACGGACTTCCGCGCGATTCTGACGAAGATCAAGGGTGAGCGTCCGGACATCATCATGTACGGCGGCATGGACGCGACCGGCGGCCCGTTCGCCAAGCAGTCGAAGGAACTGGGCATCGGCGCCAAGGTGCTCGCCGGCGACGGCGTGTGTACCGACAAGGTGGCCGAGCTGGCCGGCGACGCCATCGACAACATCGTCTGCTCGGAAGCGGGCATGGCGCTGTCGAAGATGGAAAACGGCGCGGACTTCGCCAAGCGCTATGAAGCCCGCTTCAACCAGCCGATCCAGATCTACGCCCCGTTCACGTACGACGCCGTCAACGTGATCATCGACGCCATGAAGCGTGCCAACTCGGCCGACCCGGCGAAGATCCTGGCCGCCATGCCGGCCACGGACTACAAGGGTGTCATCGGTCACATCGCCTTCGACAGCAAGGGCGACATGAAGGAGCCGGTGATCACGCTCTACAACTACAAGGACAAGAAGAAGAGCGTGCTCGACGTGGTGAAGATGTAACTCCCGGGCGCTTGCGCCATGAAACGGCACCGTTGCCTACCCATTCGGTGCCGTTTCTTCATCTGCGGAACGATGCCGTGCCTGCATGACGGGCACGGCCCCTTTCCTGACACAGGATTACGCCTCATTACCCGCAGTTCTCTCGACCCCCTCGCGCGCCCTATCGGGCAAGCGTGTCGAGAGCCCGTTTTCGGGACAAGGAGTTAGCTTCATGGATATCTTTATCCAACAAATCTTGAACGGCCTCGTGCTTGGCAGCGTCTACGCGATCATTGCACTGGGCTATACGATGGTCTATGGCATTCTGGGCATCATCAACTTTGCCCACGCCGACGTGATGATGATCGGCGCGATGGTCGCGCTGTCCACCATCAACCTGTTGCTGAAGATCGCGCCGGACATGAACCCGGCGCTCATGCTGGCCATTGCCACACTCGTGTGCATGCCCGTGTGTGCCCTGACCAACTTCGTGATCGAGCGCGTGGCCTACCGGCCGTTGCGCAATGCGCCGCGTCTCGCGCCGCTGATCACGGCCATCGGCGTGTCGCTGCTTCTGCAGACGATCGCCATGCTGATCTGGTCGCGCAACCCCCTCTCGTTCCCGCAGTTGCTGCCCACCGACGCCATGACCGTGATCCCGCAACGCGGCGAGCATGCGGGTGCCGTGACCAATGGCACGGGCATCGTGATCGTCGTGGTCGCCTTCCTCGTCATGTTCGGTCTCACCCAACTCGTGAACCGCACCAAGCTCGGCCGCGCCATGCGTGCGACGGCGGAAAACCGCAACGTCGCGGGCCTGATGGGCGTGAACCCCAACTTCGTGATCTCGGCGACCTTCGCGCTCGGTGGCGGCCTCGCGGCGCTCGCGGGCGTGATGATGGCGTCGAACTACGGCAACGTCCACTTCTACATGGGCTTCATTCCCGGCATGAAGGCGTTCACGGCGGCAGTGCTCGGCGGCATCGGCAACCTGCAGGGCGCCATGGTCGGCGGCGTGCTGCTCGGCCTCATCGAGGCGTTGGGCGCCGGCTACATCGGCGATCTGACCGGTGGCGTCTTCGGCAGCAACTACCAGGACGTGTTCGCTTTCGTCGTGCTGATCGTGGTGCTGGTGTTCCGTCCGAGCGGCCTGCTCGGCGAACGCGTGGCCGATCGTGCTTGAGCGGGGAGGATCGATACCATGAATCAACCCGTGCAAACCTCCAACGGCGGCGCCACGCAGATCTCTGCGGCGGCGGCCACGCGCAAGGCCTATCGTGGCCTGGCGTTCTTCCTGATCGCCGCGGTCTTCGCGCCCGTGCTCGTCGGCTATGCCGGTGGCAACTACTGGGTGCGCGTGCTCGACTTCGCGCTGCTCTACATCATGCTCGCGCTGGGCCTGAATATCGTGGTGGGCTTCGCCGGCCTGCTCGATCTGGGTTACATCGCGTTCTATGCGGTGGGCGCGTACGTCACGGCGTTCCTCAGTTCGCCGCACCTCACCACGCAGTTCGAATGGATCGCGCATCTGTTCCCGAACGGACTGCATGTGCCGGTGTGGTTCACGATTCCGATCGGAGCAGCGGTCGCGGCGATATTCGGCATCCTGCTCGGTGCGCCGACGCTGCGCCTGCGCGGCGACTATCTGGCCATCGTGACACTGGGCTTCGGCGAGATCATCCGCATCTTCATGAACAACCTCGACCGGCCGGTGAACATCACCAATGGCCCGAAGGGGATCACCGGCATCGAGCCCGCGTCGCTGTTCGGCTTCGATTTCTCGAAGGCGCACAGCGTCTTCGGGTTCCAGGTCAGCTCGGTGTACATGTACTACTACCTGTTCGTGTTCCTTGCGCTGGTCATCGCGTTCATCTGCGTGCGCTTGCAGCATTCGCGCATCGGACGCGCCTGGGTCGCGATTCGTGAAGACGAAATCGCCGCCAAGGCGATGGGCATCAACACGCGCAACATCAAGTTGCTCGCATTCGCCATGGGCGCGTCGTTCGGCGGTGTTGCCGGCGGCATGTTCTCGGCGTTCCAGGGCTTCGTCTCGCCCGAGTCGTTCACTTTCTGGGAGTCGATCATCGTGCTCTCGATGGTGGTGCTCGGCGGCATGGGCCACATTCCGGGCGTGATCCTGGGCGGTGTGCTGCTCTCGGCGTTCCCCGAGGTGCTGCGCTCGACCATGGGCCCGTTGCAGACGCAGTTGTTCGGTAGCGTCATCGTCGATCCCGAAGTGATCCGGCAGTTGCTGTACGGTCTGGCCATGATTCTGATCATGCTGTACCGTCCGGCCGGCCTGTGGCCGTCGCCGCGTCCGGAAGAGCGGACACTGTAAGTCGAGGGAGACGATCTGACTATGAGCGAACAAATTCTTCTGTCCGTCAAGGGCGTGAACAAGCGCTTCGGCGGTCTGCAGGCCCTCACCGATGTGGGCCTGGAGATCCGGCCGGGGCAGATTTACGGGCTGATCGGCCCGAACGGTGCCGGCAAGACCACGTTCTTCAACGTGATCACCGGTCTCTACACGCCCGACTCGGGCGAATTCCGTCTCGACGGCGCGTCCTACAAACCGACTGCCGTTCATGAAGTGGCGCGCGCGGGCATTGCCCGCACGTTCCAGAACATTCGTCTGTTCGGCGGCATGACCGTGATCGAGAACGTCATGGTCGGTCGCCACGTGCGCACGAAGATGGGCGTGATCGGTGCCATCCTGCGCCATCCGGGGGCGAAGGCCGAAGAGCGTGCCATTCGCGATCGTGCGATGGCGC
Organism: Pandoraea pnomenusa; assembly: GCF_000767615.3. Taxonomy (NCBI): domain Bacteria; kingdom Pseudomonadati; phylum Pseudomonadota; class Betaproteobacteria; order Burkholderiales; family Burkholderiaceae; genus Pandoraea; species Pandoraea pnomenusa. The sequence continues at coordinate 1,206,531 of NZ_CP009553.3, forward strand.
TGCTCGAATACGTGGGCGTGGCGAAGTATGCCAACTACACGGCGGCGAACCTCTCGTATGGCCACCAGCGCCGTCTGGAGATCGCGCGTGCGCTGGCGACCGATCCGAAGCTGCTCGCGCTCGACGAGCCGGCCGCGGGCATGAACGCGACCGAGAAGGTCGAATTGCGCGGCCTGCTCGACAAGATCCGCAGCGACGGCAAGACGATTCTGCTCATCGAGCACGACGTGAAGCTGGTGATGGGGTTGTGCAACCGCATGACGGTGCTCGATTACGGCAAGGTGATTGCCGAAGGTTTGCCGCAGGATGTGCAGAAAAATCCGGCGGTGATTGAAGCGTATCTGGGTTCGGGAGGCCATTGATGAGCGCAATGTTGACGATCAAGGGCCTGAAAGTCGCTTACGGCGGGATCAAGGCGGTCAAGGGCATCGACCTCGCCATCCAGCCCGGCGAACTGGTCACGCTCATCGGCGCGAACGGCGCCGGCAAGACGACCACGATGAAGGCGATCACGGGATTGTTGCCGTGGGCCGATGGCGACATCGAGTACCTGGGCAAGTCGATTCGCGGCGTGAAGGCGTTCGATCTGCTCAAGCAGGGATTGGCGATGGTGCCGGAAGGTCGCGGCATCTTCACGCGCATGACCATTCTCGAGAACATGCAGATGGGCGCCTATCTGCGCAACGACAACGCGGGCATCAAGCAGGACGTCGACAAGATGTTCGGCATCTTCCCGCGCCTGAAGGAGCGCAAGGACCAGCTCGCCGGCACGCTCTCGGGCGGCGAGCAGCAGATGCTCGCCATGGCGCGTGCGCTGATGAGCCAGCCCAAGCTGTTGCTGCTCGACGAGCCGTCGATGGGTCTCTCGCCGATCATGGTCGAGAAGATCTTCGAAGTGGTGCGCACGGTGTCGGCGGAGGGCGTGACGGTGCTGCTCGTGGAGCAGAACGCGCGTCTGGCGCTGCAGGCCGCGCACCGTGGCTACGTGATGGACAGCGGGCTCGTCACCATGACCGGCAATGCGAAGGACATGCTCGACGATCCGAAGGTGCGCGCTGCCTATCTGGGCGAGTGAGTTGGCGGCGATCCGCTGGCGCACGCCGGCGTGATCGCTTGCTTATCCGGGCAAGGGGCGCCGAAGGCAACTTCGGCGCCCTTGTTTTTTGCGTGTGCGCGCGCGTCGTCGCGGTGCGTCAGTGCGATCGCCAGACGTTCGCGGACGGCATGAGCGGCAGGCGCTTGCCCAGGCTCACGACGTCGTCGGCCGCGTAGCCATGTGCCGTGTAGAACGCCAGGGCTTCGCGCGATCGGGTGAGCACTTGCAGATTGAGCTTGAGGCAACCACGCTCGGCCAGTGCGGCTTCCGCGTGGCGCAGCAGGGCGCTCGCCACGCCGCGTCGGCGCAGCGCGCGCGCGACGGCCAGCGAGTACACCCAGCCGCGATGCCCGTCGTAGCCGGCCATCACCGTGCCGGCGATCTTGCGATCGCGCACGGCAACGAAGAACAGACCGTCGCGCATCGCCACCTTGTTGGCGATCGAGCGACGCGGTTCGCGATGCGGCTTGTCAGGAGCGTTGTATTCCGGGAACGCGTCGCGCCAAAGCGCCAGCACCGCGTCGGTGTCGGCGTCGTCGAACGCGCGGATATGAATCTCGGCGGGCATGGCGATCATGGCGCTTCCTGTGGGCCGGTGTAGATATCCGGGCGATGGATCTGCATCATCTTGTTGACCGGTCCGAGCGGTTCGAAGCCATAACGGGCGTAGAGACCCGCGGCATCGGTCGTGGCAAGCAGAAAACGACGCAGGCGCTGCAGCGCGGGATGCGCCAGCACATTTTCGCAAAGGCGCTTGCCGATGCCGAGGCCGCGCATCGACGGATCGACGAACACATCGGCCAGATAGGCAAAGGTGGCGCGGTCGGTGATCACGCGCGCGAAGCCGACCTGACGCGACGGCCCGCCCTCGACCTGTGTGGCGTAGGCACCGAAACACAGCGAATTCGAGACGGCACGCATGAGCGTGTCCCTGGGAATGTCCTTGGCCCAGTGCGTTTGTGTCGAGAGCGCGTGATGAATGAAGGCGATGTCCAGCCGTGCCGGGTCGGACGAGATCTCGACGATGGCGTCGGCCGGCGGGGGCGGGTGCCCGTGGCTCAGGTCGTTCATGGAAGGCGTCTCCGTTGATGTCTTGGGGGTACCGGGCGTCGCATCGCCCCGGGGCGTTCCCGGGGGCGACGACGCCGACGGCCTGAGGTCAGGCGTGCCTGGCGAGCAGCGAATCGAGCATCGAGAGCATCTGATCGATCTCGTCGCGGCTCACGTTCAGCGCGGGCATGAAACGCAGCAGCCCGGGGCGCGGCGAGTTCAGCAGCAGGCCGTCCGGGGCCATGTCGCGCGCGGCCTCGACCAGTTGCGGACCGATCTCGCGCCCGAGCATCAGCGCGCGCAACAGACCGGCGCCGCGCTCGCCCTGGCCGCCGTAGCGCGAGGACAGATGTTGCAGCCCGGCGCTCAGATAGTCCGCCTGCGCTCGCACGAATTCGAGAAAACCCGGTGCGGCGACGGTGCGCATGACCGCGAGGCCGACGGCGCACATGAGCGGGTTGCCGTTGTACGTCCCGCCCTGGTCGCCGGGCTGGAACACCGCGAATGCGTCGCCGCACAGCATGGCCGCGAGCGGCACGCCGCCGCCGATGCCCTTGCCGAGCGTCATGATGTCGGGCACCACGCCGGCCTGCTGATGCGCGAACATCGTCCCCGTGCGTCCGCATCCGGTCTGGACTTCGTCGACGATCAGCAACAGGCCGCGCGCGGTGGTGAGTTCGCGCAGCGCCTTCATGAAGGCGTCGGTCGCCGGCACCACCCCCGCTTCACCCTGAATGGGTTCGAGCATCACGGCAACGGTGTCGGGGCCGATGAGGGCTTCGACCGAGGCGATATCGTTGAGCTCCGCCTTCGGGAAGCCCGGCACCTGCGGCGCGAAGATCGTGTCCCACCCTGGCTTGCCGCTGGCCGACATGGTGGCCAGCGTGCGGCCATGAAAAGCGTTCTTGAACGTGATGATCTCGTAGCGCGCACCGCCCGCGGCGTTCGGGTGCAGTTGCCCCCACTTGCGCGCGAGCTTGATGGCGCTCTCGTTCGCCTCGGCACCGCTGTTGGCGAAGAACACCTTGCCGAGTCCGGAGAGCCGTGCGAGCAGATCGGCCAGTTCGATCATCGGCACGTTGTAATACGCGGGGCTTGGATTGAGCAGCAATGAGCCTTGCGTGGCGAGCGCGTCGCGCATCACCGGATGGCAGTGACCGAGGCTGTTCACGGCCCAGCCCTGGATGAAATCCAGGTATCGCTTGCCTTCGTGATCGTAAAGCCAGCCCCCCTTGCCGTGCGTGAACACGAGATCGGGGCGCGTCGTGATGGGGAGCAGCGCGCCGGTGGCGAACTCGGAGAACTTCGCGCTGCGCGCCGGTTTGGACGTGGCGGGGGCGGGGGTGGCGGACGGGGGGGCAAGCGACATGACGGTCTCCGAAGGGCAAGGTGGAAGAGACGAGGAAATAAAAAAAGCCACGGGGGTTGCCCGTGGCTTCGCTGTGCTTGAGAACTTGCGTGTTATCGCAGTCGATAGCGTGCCGCGCGGCATCCCGGTTGGGGCAGCGTACGGCGACGTCGGATCGAGGCGATGGCAATCAGGTTCATGTCGGCAAGCATAAAGCGCTCAGGCGGCGCTTGTCAAAGGGTATGCGCGCACTGTGGCGCGCGTGCATCTGCGGGCCGGCGCCAGGCGGCGCCGCGTGTCACTGACCGCCGCCCGGATTGTCGGCCTCGGTGGTGAAGGCGTCGGCGAAGAAGGCGTCTTCCGGCAGCCGGTGGTGGGCGACGAAGTCGCGGCGTGCCGACTCGACCATCACCGGCGCGCCGCAGGCATATACCTCGTAGCCCGACATATCGGGCAGGTCTTCGGCCACGGCGCGGTGCACGAAGCCCGTGCGGCCTTGCCACTGGTCTTCTGGCGCGGCCTCGGAGAGCACGGGCACGAACCTGAAACCCGGGATCTCGCGCGCCCACTGCTCGGCGAGTTCGCGCATGTAGATGTCTTTCAACCGACGCGCGCCCCAGTAGAGCGTCATCGGCCGCGTGAGCCCCTTGTGAACGGCATGCTCGACGATGGCCTTGATCGGCGCGAAGCCGGTGCCAGAGGCGAGCAGCACGATCGGCTTGTCCGACTCCTCGCGCAGGAAGAATGTCCCCAGCGGGCCTTCGAAGCGCAGGATCTCGCGCACCTTCATGTGCTCGAACACGTGGTCCGTGAACACCCCGCCGGGCATGTGGCGCAGGTGCAGTTCCATGAAGCCTTCCTCGTGGGGCGCGGTGGCCATCGAGTAGCTGCGGCGCCTGCCGTCCTTCAGGATGAATTCGATGTACTGGCCGGCAAGGTACTGGAACCGCTCGTTGGCGGGCAGTTGCAGGCGCATGACCATCACGTCGTCGGCGCGGCGCTCCAGCGCATTCACGCGGCACGGCAGGCGCTTGACCGGGATATCGCCGATGCCCTTGACCTCGCGCGATTCCACGACGAGATCGCTCTTGGCATGCGCGCAGCACAGCAGCGCGAAGCCGCGTGTTTCCTCGTCCTTCGACAAGGCGGAGCTCGAATGCGCACCATGCTCGACGGCGCCCTCGACGAGCTTGGCCTTGCACGACCCGCAACCGCCGTTCTTGCAGCCGTAAGGCAGCCCGATGCCCTGACGCAGCGCCGCGGAAAGCACGGCCTCGCCGTCTTCGACCTGGAACTCGCGCCCGCTCGGCACGAGGGTAACGTTGTAAGCCATACTACAATCCGAAAAATGAAAAATTCGTCGAAACTCTTCGGTCGTCCGCGCCTGCTGGTGGTGGGCTGCGGCGACGTCGGCATGCGTGCGCTGCCGGCCCTCGTCAAACGCTTTCGCGTCTTCGCGGTGACCTCCAGCGATGCGCGTCACCCGGCCTTGCGCGCGGCGGGTGCCGTACCCGTCGTCGCCAACCTGGACCATGCCGCGAGCCTGCATCGCATCGGACATCTGGCGCCACGGGTGTTGCATCTGGCGCCGCCCGCCGGGGTGGCAGGCAGCGGCCGGCTGGACCTTCGCACCCGCCGGTTGCGCGCCGCACTGACCCGTGCGCCGAAGCCTGCCATTGTACCCGACGGGGGCCATCGGACCGTGCCACGACAGCCACGTCGGGTATTGGTCTACGCGAGCACCAGCGGGGTGTACGGCGACTGTGGCGGCGCCCGGGTGAACGAGACACGTACGCCATCGCCACGCTCGCCGCGCGGGCAGCGGCGCGTCGACGCGGAGCGCACCGTGCGCATGCTGGGTCGTCCGTCATCGCACGCCCGGAACACGCGCCGCACCCTGGCAGCGGGACCCGCGCGGGCCATGAGCCCGGCCGCCGGCGGCGTGCGTGCGACCTGGCGTCGATCGGCGCCAGGTCGCACGCCATGGCGCACGACGCTGGTGCGCATTCCCGGCATTTACGCGGCCGACCGTCTGCCCGTGGGGCGTCTGCAGCGCGGCACGCCGGCACTGCTGCCAGCCGACGACGTCTTCACCAATCACATCCACGCCGACGATCTCGCCGCGATCCTGATTCGCGCGATGTGGCGAGGCAAGGCGCAACGCGTGGTTCACGCGAGCGACGACACGGAATGGCGCATGGGCGAGTACTTCGATCGCGTGGCCGACGCGCTCGGGCTGCCGCGGGCCCCGCGCGTGTCGCGCGCCGAAGCCCAATGTGTGCTGGAGCCGACGCTGCTGTCGTTCATGTCGGAATCGCGCCGGCTCGACAATACGCGCCTCAAACGCGAGTTGGGCTACCGGCTGGCATATCCGGACGTGGCGGCGCTGCTGGCCACGCTGACCCCTTCGGCCCATCCTGCCCTTCCAGCCCCTTCATCCCCGTCAACCCATATAGCCGCCCCGGCGTTGTCCGCGCCTTCCGGTGACGACGCCTGAGCGGCGTGGCGAGCCAATGCCGTGCTGGAGCATGCCTGTGGCGAGCACGGCGTCTTCCGGAATGGCGCGTGTGACGCGGGCGCTGAGATAGGCCGGCGCGCTCGCGCGCGGCCAGGCCAGCCAAACGACGAGTGCGAACCGCGGCGCCATTACGGCAGCGGGCGCGCGCCGGCCGGCGGTTCGGGGTGCGCCGGCGTCGGGTAGGTCGGGCGCGGGAGCGGCGTGCCGGGGCGGCGTACGACGATCTGATCGACTACGGCTTCGACGTCGGCCGTCTCGCCGAGCGCCTTGATGAATTTCGCCACGGGAAAGCCCGGAGCGACGCAGCCCTGCACGACGACGATGCGCCGCTGGAACGTGAGCCAGAGCGATGTTTGCGTCGCCCACGGCAACGCGACGGCAAGGCTCGAAAGCCGGCGTTGGGCGGACTCGGCGATCTCGGTGTCGTATCGATAACTGTTCGACAGCCGGCAGCGTCCCTCCAGCCAGCAGTGGTTGCCCTTCTCGATGCGATGATGGGCGTCGGCAAGCCAGTCCGATTCACGCATCGCGGGGCCCAGCGGGGTGGGGCAGTCGGCGATGGCCGATGAAATGTGGAGAAACGGATCGTGGCCGAAATTGCGCGGCTCGTCCTGCGCGGCGGGGCCCGCGGACGCTTCGGAAGCCCCCGGCGCGCCGCCGGACAAGGCGTTCGGCGCGGCCTGCGCGCCGGCGTGCGCAAGACACGCGAGCGCGGCGCACATGGCGATGGGGCCGCACAGTGTGAAGATGGCTCGGCACATGCTGCCTCCGATGCCCGTCTCGGGCGATACGGACAACGCCGTGGTGTCGGCGCGGGTAGGGTGCGAAAGCTATAATTGCGCGTTATGTCGTGCAACGTCGCCTTATTTCATGCTTTTTTGATCTTTCGCGAGCACGTCGCTTTCGTCGTGGTCCGGAGGCGCCTTTCCAATCCTTTCCGGAACAGGGCTTGAGCGCCATTCTATAAGATGCTTCGGCCGACGCCGGAACGGGCGAACGTGCAAACTTCGGTGCATCTCGACATCGAGGGGAGCACGCATCATGTTCAAGGGGACAGGCGCGCCACGTTTCAATTACCGAGAGAGATCCATGAGTCTGCATGTTCTTCTGGTCGACGACGATCCGGTCGTACGCGACCTGTTGCGCGAATTGTTGCATGCCAACGGCATGCAGGTCTCGGTGCTGCACGACGGCGCGTCGTTGCTGCGCCGCCTCGAACTCGAGCGCCCGTCGGTGATTCTGCTCGACATCATGATGCCGGAGCGCGACGGCCTGCGCGCGCTCCAGGACCTGAGAGCCGCCGGCGAGGACATCCCGGTCATCATGCTGTCCGCGCGCGGCGGGCCGCTCGACCGGGCGCTCGGGCTCGAGCTGGGGGCCGACGACTATCTGGCCAAGCCGTTCGATCCGCGCGAACTGCTCGCCCGCATTCACGCCGTGCTGCGCCGCCGGGGGCCCGTGGCGGCGAGCGCACCCGATGCACGCGCGCCGTATCGCTTCGGGCCGTTCGAGCTCGATTACGGGCTGCGCACGTTGCAGCGCGAGGGCGAGCGGCTGCCGCTGCGCGACACCGAGTTCGCCATGCTCAAGGCATTCACGCACCACCCGATGCAGGTGCTGCCGCGTGTGAAGCTGCACGCCATGCTGTACGGCGACGGCATTGCGTTTCGCGACCGGAGCCTGGACGTGCCGGTGTGGCGCCTGCGGCGTCTCATCGAAGCCGACCCGTCGGCGCCGCGCTACATCCAGACGATTCGCGGCAAGGGGTACGTGTTCGTGCCGGGTGGTGAGTTGGCCGAGGACGCGACGTCCGAGGCGGGCGAGCGCTCCGGTGGTGCGCAAGGCACGGGCGGTGCGGGTGGCGTGGACGATCGCGGTGCCGCCGGCGGCGTGGCGCTTGCGCCAGCCGCGGCGAACCTTGGCGCCATGCGCGCATGGCGGGAGTCGGCGGCGTGAATTGGCGGCGGTTGCTGCGCGACTCTTTGTTCGCGCGCATGGCATGGCTGGGTATCGCCGTCTTGCTGGTGATGCATCTGGTGTGGAGCGCACTGGTGTTCTACCAGCGTCCTCGCCAGCAGGTCGACGGCTTTGCGCGCGGACTGCTCGTGGCCATTCAGAGCGTGGATCAGCGCGCCGTCGATCCGGGCAGTCTCGCACCGCCGCACGGCTTGCGCCGCGTGCCGTTGGCCGACGCGCCGGCGTTTGCCGCCGAAGCCGACGACGCGCGTGCCTCGCGGCTGCGGCACGAGTTGCTCTCGCGTCTTCCAGCGGGCACGCAGTTGCATCTGGTCAACGAGCGCAAGCGGGGCAATCTGTGGGTGCTGTTGCCCGGGCACACGGAATGGATCGTCATCGGACTCGATCTGCCCCCCATGCCGCCGTTCGTGCGCGAGACGCTCGGCATTCTGATCGGCGCCGTGCTGCTCGCGCTGCTCGTCGCCTGGCAAATGCAGCGGCCCATCGCCCGCGTGGCGCAGGCCGCCCGCGTGATCGCGCGCGGGCGGCGCCCGGCGCTGCTGCCCGAGCAGGGGCCGCACGAACTGCGCGACCTCTCGCACGCGTTCAACGACATGGCCAAGCGCCTGGCCGAAGCGGAGGACAATCAGGCGATCATGCTCGCCGGCATTGCGCACGACCTGAAGTCGCCGCTCACGCGACTGCGTCTGCGCGCCGACCTGATCGACAACGAAGGCTCGCGCGAAGGTTTCGTGCGCGACATCAAGTCCATCGATCACATCGTGCAGCAATTCCTCGCGTATGCCCGCGACGAGGCCGACACGAGCCCGCTCGTAAGCGTCGACGCGTTCCTGCGCGAGCAATTCCCGGCGGAGGATTCGCTGTTCGTTTCTCACCTGCGCGCGGGCGAAGCGTTTCAGCTTCCGCGCACGTTGCTCGATCGCGTGATGTCGAATCTCGTGGACAACGCGCTGGAGCATGGCGAGCCGCCGGTGCGGCTGGCAACGTGGCGCGACGGCGCGGCGGGGTACATCGAAGTGAGCGACTGCGGCGCGGGGATCGCCGAGGATCAGGTGGCGCTGGCGATGCGGCCGTTCGTGCGGCTCGATGCGTCGCGCGGCGGCGAGGGACACTGCGGGCTCGGCCTGGCGCTCGTCGGCCGTCTGGTGGAAGGGCGCGGGGGGAGTGTTCGGCTGGACCGGTCGCCGGGCGGTGGCTTGCGCGTGACGCTGTGCCTGCCCATCCCGCCCGGGCGCTCCGGACTCCCGGTATGCCAGGGGCGGGACGCGGCAGGCGCGCGGGCCGCCTGACCGATGGCATGACGCCGCAAGGGCGGCTTCGCGCCATCGGCGCCGGACGTCAATAGATTTCCGGCACGATCATCTCGGGCGGAACGGGGTGACGCATGTAGTCGTCGCTGCGTGCGCGCTCGGGCAGCACCACCTGCGAGCGCTCGACGTCGTGATACGGCACCTGAGCGAGCAGGTGGTGAATGCAGTTCAGCCGGGCGCGCTTCTTGTCGTCGGCCTGCACGACCCACCAGGGGGCTTCGGGAATATGGGTGCGTTCGAGCATCACTTCCTTGGCCACCGTGTATTTCTCCCAGCGCGTACGGCTCTCGAGATCCATCGGGCTGAGCTTCCATTGCTTGAGCGGGTCCTGAATCCGCGCCATGAAGCGCGCTTCCTGCTCTTCATCGGAAATCGAGAACCAGTACTTGACGATCTGGACGCCGCTGCGCACGAGCATCTTCTCGAACTCGGGCACCGAGCGAAAGAACTCCTCGTATTCGTTCTGGGTGCAGAATCCCATCACGTGCTCCACGCCCGCGCGGTTGTACCAGCTGCGGTCGAACAGCACGATCTCGCCCGCTGCGGGCAGATGCTGCACATAGCGCTGGAAGTACCACTGCGTGCGCTCCCGGTCGTTGGGGGCGGGCAGGGCGGCCACGCGGCATACCCGCGGATTCAGGCGCTGGGTGATGCGTTTGATCGCGCCGCCCTTGCCGGCCGCGTCGCGGCCTTCGAAGATCACGACCAGACGGTGTCGGCTGCGGATCACCCAGTCCTGGAGCTTGACGAGCTCGCCCTGCAGTCGGAACAGTTCGCGGAAATAGTGCAGACGATCGTCTCGCGCGGCATCGGTCAGGTCGTTCAGGCCGGGCAGGCGAAGATCGTCGATCTCCATCTCGATCTCTTCGTCGTAGCTGTCGATCAGGTCGTCCTGCAGACGGCGCACGAGCCTGTCGTCGGGCGTATGGGCGGCGTCGGAATCGAATTTGGTCATGGCGGCGATCTCTTGCGGGCCGGAAAGACGAAGGACACCCGTAACGTCCGGGTGGTGGCGGGCGGACGGCCTGCGCCGTGGCGCCGGGCGGATGGCCGCGTTTGGCGCGCCCGTGAGGCAGCACCGAGTATGCGACGATTTTATGACAATCGCATGGCGCTGACGAACGTGACGCCCTCGGCGACCTCGGCCATCGCCTGAAGCACGGGGGCGCCAGTGTGTCGACGGGCAGGGGTGTCGGCAAAAACGCTGTCATGAAAGCGAAATATGACATTGCCATGATGGTCCCTCCCACCGCCATGCGGTGCGGCGACCGTCCTTCCCCTCGCTCGTTCAGACACCGCGCGCATGTTCGCTGACCTGGTTCACAACGCTTACGGCTGCGATCAGGCCGGCCTGATCTATGGCTACCGCTTCGTCGATGGCGCGTCGCCCGAGCCGATCGATTCGGACGATGCGCTGGCGTGGCTGGCACAGGGCGAGCGCGCGCAAGGGTTTCTATGGCTGCATTTCAACTTCGCGCATGTGGCGTGCGAGAAGTGGCTGCAACAGCGCCTGACGCTCCCCGGCGAGTTCTACGACAGCCTGAGCGAGGGGTCGCGCTCCACGCGCATTGAACATTCCGAGGACTGGCTGCTGGCCGTCATCAACGATGTGATTTTCGCGTTCGATATCGCGCAGTCCGAAATTTCGACGCTACGTGTGGCGGCCAACGCACGACTGCTGGTGACCGGACGTGTGAAGCCATTGCGCTCGATCGACAAGCTGCGCGCGTCGGTCAAACGCGGCGATGCCTTCCGTTCGCCGCTTGCGCTGCTGGTGCACCTGTTGCGCGACCAGGCCGACGTGCTCGAGCGCATCGTGCGCGAGACGAGCCGCCGGGTCGATACGGTCGAAGACCGCCTGTTGCAGCAGCGCATCGAGAGCAATCGCGCCGATCTGGGCTCGCTGCGCCGGGTGCTCGTTCGGCTGCAACGTCTGCTGGCGCCGGAGCCTGCCGCGCTGTTTCGCCTGCTCAGCCGCCCGCCAGCCTGGGGGCATGCGGAAGACGTGCAGGAGTTTCGCCAGGCGACGGAGGAGTTCGCGGTGGTGCTCAACGATCTCTGCGCATTGCTCGAGCGCATCAAGCTGCTACAGGAAGAGATTGCGGCAATGGTGAGCGAGCGCACGGACCGCACCATCTACACGCTCACGGTCGTGACCATGCTGGCGCTCCCCATCAACATCGTGGCGGGCTTCTTCGGCATGAACGTGGGCGGCATTCCGCTCTCGGATCATCCACACGGCTTCTGGGTGCTCGTGGCGATTGTCGCTACCGGCACCGCAGCCGCAGGCTGGTGGGCGTTTCGCCGCCGTCCCGAGTGATATCGGTGGCGCAATTGCCACGCCCAGACCGGTCGCAGCCGCGGTGTCGCAAGCGCCGTGGCGATCGCCGCGCATGCCGGCGTCGCGGGTGGGCGGTCCTTTAAACGACCGTTCAAAACCCGGGTTTGAAATCCCCACCGCCCATTGGGTGCGGGTTTCGGCGCGTTTCGAACGCGGGCTTGAGGGGGGGCGGCGAAACCGTACCGCCTGTCTTCATCCCGTTATTCAAAATACCATTTGCACGACGAATTAAAGGGTCTGCGAAAGCGCTTGCCTTCCTCGTATAATTCTTCGAATCAAGGATTGACCAGAGAGAGTCCATTCAACCGCTTTCAGGCGAGGAGACCGACAATGAAGTGTCCCCCTGTATCGCCGATGGAAACCGAGAGACTCGCGGCGCTGGCTGAATACGGTCTGGGAAGTGACCGTCCGCTGCCGAGTCTCGATGCCGTTGTCCAGATCGCCGCGCGCATGTTCGACGTGCCGGTGGCCGCGGTCAACATGGTTGGCGATGATCACGTGTTCTTTGCCGCGGCCACGGGGTTTGGTTGCGAGAATGTCGACATGAGTCGCGACGCCTCGTTCTGCGCACACGCGATTCTCCAGGACGGCGTGATGGTCGTGCCGGACACGCACGCCGACGAGCGTTTCCACGACAATCCGCTCGTCACCGGCGCCACGAGCGTTCGGTTTTACGCCGGCGTGCCGCTGCTGTCGGTCGGCGGTCATGCGCTCGGGGCGATCTGCATCCTGGACACGCAACCGAACCCGCACTTCTCCGGCGTGGATCGCGAGCGCCTGCGCGAACTGGCGAAGATGGCGTCCGATCGTCTCGAACTGCGCCGCGTCGAATTGTTCATCGAGCGCGACCGGCACACGTTCGCCGAGCCCGAGCGTTGTTCGCCGACGGCCATGATCCGCTTCAGTGCCACCGGTGAAATCCTCGACTGGAACCAGGCCGCTGCCTCGCTCTATGGCTACGACGTGGCCGAGGGCCGCGGGCGCGCTGTCCTGTCGCTTGTCTCCGATCAAGGGCGAGGGCCGCTGTACGACCACTTCGAACAGGCTGTGCTCGCGGGCACGGTCGACGGCATGACCATGCCGGAAAATCTGTTCGGATTGCGTAAGGACGGTACCGAGTTCCCAATGAGCGTCTCGCTGTTTTGCTGGCGAGAGAACGGCGTGCCGACGTTCAATGCCCACGTGCACGACCTGGGCGTGGCGCGGCGCAAGGCGGACGCGGACCGGCGTCTGGCAAGCACCGATGCGCTTACGGGTGTGGCGAATCGCGCGCGCTTCTATCGCGACACGGAGGCGGCATCGGTGTGCCGCAACGGCGCCGCCGTGGTGATCCTCGATCTCGACGGCTTCAAGGACGTCAACGACACGCTCGGCCACGCGGTGGGCGACGCTATCCTGCGCGAAGTCGCGCGGCGCCTGTGTCGCAGCGTTCGGCCGATCGATACGGTCGCGCGCGTGGGCGCCGATGAGTTCGGGCTGTTGTTGCCCGGGGTCAGTACGGCCGTCGAAGCGCGGCGTCTTGCGGACGTGGCGGCTGCCGCGGTGGCCGAGCCGATGGTCGTCGACGGTTTCGACGTGCGGGTCACGGCATGCTGCGGCATCGCGGTCAAGCCCTTGCATGCCATGGAGGCGTTGCGCCTGATCAGCAATGCCGACCTGGCACTCTCGGGCGCCAAACGGCACGGCCCGGGCCAGGTCTTCGTCTATGTCGACGCGCTGCGCGCGGAGGCCGTCGAGCGCCGCGTCTACAACATCGAACTGCACCGCGCGGTCAGCGACGGCGAGTTCGTGTTGTTCTACCAGCCGCAGGTGGATTTGCGCGATGGCTCGCTCACCGGCGCCGAAGCGTTGATTCGCTGGCGACACCCGCAGCGCGGCCTGCTCTCGCCTGCGGCGTTCCTGCCGGCGCTCGAACGCGGGCCGCTCGCGGCCACCGTCGGCGCGTGGGTGATCGACGAGGCATGCTCGCAGGCCGCGTTCTGGCGCCGCCAGGGCGCGCCGCAGTTCCGAATGGGGGTGAACCTGTTCGGCTTGCAGTTTCGCGTGGGGAACATCGTCAACGATGTGATGGCGGCGCTGGACCGGCATGGATTGCCGCCCCACGCACTCGAGCTGGAAGTCACCGAGGGCATCGTGCTCGAAGACGATGGGGTGCTTCACGCGTTACAGCGCCTTCGCGGGCACGGCGTGGGGATTGCCTTCGACGACTTCGGAACGGGGTATGCCTCGATCAGCCAGCTCAGACGCTATCCGCTCAGCCGAATCAAGATCGACCGGTCGTTCGTGCAGGCCATGATGGACGCCGAGCGCGATGCGTCGGTCGTTCGCGCCCTCGTGGACATGACGCGCAGCTTCGACCTGCGCACGATCGCCGAAGGCGTGGAAACCGTGGCGCAACGCGACACGTTGCGCCGGCTCGGATGCGACGAGGGGCAGGGGTACCTGTTCGGCATGCCCATGCCCGCGCGTGAGTTCGGCGAGACGTTCGGCGTCGGACAGGGGCCCGAGCGCCGGTGGAGCTTCGCATGAGCGCGCGGCGCGGCGCCAGGGTGCTCACGCGGCCGATTTCGCCCCCTGGATCATCTTCCAGCCGTTGCCGGCCGGGTCCCGGAAGCCGGCGTCGACGCTGCCGTATCGGTCGACTGGCGCCTGCGTGAATTCCACGCCGCTCGCCTTCATCCGGTTGTAGCTCTCGCGGCAGTCGTCCACGTACATCACGAGCGGCGGCATCGCACCCTTGGCCACCATCGCGTCGAGTGCGCGCGCCGTCGCGTCGTCGTGAATGGGGGGGCCGGGCCGGAACAGCCCGAGCTGGAACGACGGCTGATCCGGGTGTTGCACCGTCAGCCACCGATAGGGGCCATTGCGCACGTCCGTATGAACGCGAAAGCCGAGTTTGTCGACGTAAAACGCGAGGGCCGTATCCTGATCGTCGACGTAAAGTCCCACCACACCGATGCCTGAGTTCATGAGCGCTCCTTGGTTGATGTGTCGACTTTACCGTCGCGCATGCGACGGCGCTTCTCCAAAACTGCGATGTTGAGATCGGGGCGTTGCGCCGCTTTCAGCACGCAGGCCGGCACGCGATCGAGTTCGTTTCCCGCCTGCCGCGCCGCCACGCGAGCGCTGCCGGGCGTGTGCCCGGTAATGGCGCGGAAGATGCGGCCGAACGTGCCCACGCTTTCCCAGCCGGTGGCCAGCGCAATGTCGGTGATGCTCAGGTCGGTGTCGCGCAGCAGGGTGTTCGCCTGCTCGATGCGGCGCGTGAGCAGGTAGCGATGCGGAGGCAGGCCGAAGGCCTGCTTGAACGAGCGCGCGAAATGCGCCTCGGACGTGCCGCTCACCGCGGCAAGGCGCCGAACCGGCCAGGCTTCGTGCGAGGCGGCGTCCATGCGGTCCTTCGCGCGCAGGAGGCGGCGCAGCAGGGTCGGGGCTTGCGCCGGCGCGGCGTCTGCGGGCGCCGTGCCGGTGCGGGGGCGTGCGCGTGAGACCATGAGATTCGCGATTCGCGTGGGGGGACGCCTAGTTTATGCCCAACGCCCGGTCCACGGCCGCGAGCACCCTTTCGGGCGTGATCGCCCGCGTGCATTCGAATGCGCGGGGGGTGTCCTTGTGGCGCGGACACCAGTGAAAGTCGTCGTGGTCGTAGCGCAGCGCGGGATCGTGCCAGCACCCGGTGCAGACCTGCGGCGCGATGACACGGTACGGCGTGTCGAACTCGTTGTGCGGTAGCGTGAAGCCGGACACGAGCACCGTTGGCGTGCGCATGGTCCATGCGAGCCATGACAGTCCGCTCGACAGTCCGACAAAGGCGCGCGCGTGGGCGAGCCATCGCGCCCGTTCGGTCAGCGGCAGATCGCCCGTGGCGTCGATGGCGCCCTCGGGCACCGTCTGCCAGAAATCGCCCTTGCCGTGCCGCGGCTTCTGATCGATGCACACCACCTCGAACCCGCGTGCGCGCAAGCCTGCCACGACCGTTTCCCAACCCTGCGGGTGGTTCCAGTACTTGCACTGCGCCGTGCTCTGCACGGCGATGCACACATAGGGTGCCGCCATCGGGCACGACGTGTCCGGCAAGGCGGTTCGCGCATGCGCCTCGCCGTCGTCCACGCCGAGAATGTGCGCGGCCGTGCGATGCAGGCCCGTTTCCCGAAAGTCGCGCGGTTGCTGGAGGCGCGCCTTGTCGTCGAAGAACAGGCCGACGTTGTAGGTCGCGTAGTACTTGCGTCGCTCGACCTGGTCCTGCGCCACGAAGTCGACGTCGGGATACGCATCGCGGAACAGCGCGGCAACCCCCGGCGTGACCACGCAGGCGAGGCGGCATCCGTGGACATCGGCAAAACGCAGGGCATACGGCAGCCAGCCGAGCACGTCGCCCAGGGCGGCAAGCGGGAACTGGACAAGCACGTCCTGATGCCGGGCGTCGTAACGATGCTCGAAGACCACGACGTCGTTCAGCCAGATCGTGATGCCATACGGCACGTAGTACTTCGCGGGGCTGCGCACCACGCCGGAAGACAGCGGGACGTCGGCGAGCGTGGCGTCGTTGCGCAGATCGCTGATACGCACCCGCCACGGTAGCGGCTGGCCGAAGTCGGGAATCACCACCCGTGCGCCGTCGTTGAAGTCGTACCGTAGGCCGGCGGGACCGACTTGCGTCGGCAGCAGCGCCGGCGGCAGGAAAATCTGTCGGGGCGACTGCGCGAATGGCCCGACTGGGGCGATCGGGGCGCCGGACGTGCCGGGCAGGGGCGAGACATCCGCCGCCGACGACGGCGAAGCATCGAGGGAGGGGGGGCGGCAGGCGGGGGTGGGAGACGCGATGTCGTTCATGGACAACACCTTACGCCAGTCGCTTGCTCGCCGATTTGGCGGCAAACGAGCGAAAAAGGGCGCATTTCGCGAAATTGGCCGGCGTTGCCTTCAAAAGACCCTTCCGCGACTTTGTGCTCCTTCCCTGGCCACGGGCCTGCCCGTGCGCGTACCGTCGCTCAGGGCGCCCCGGTCATCGACTGGTACTGAGCGCGCAGGGCCTGGGTGAACAGTCGATGCGTCTCGCGTGGATTCTCGCGACGGGTGAACATCGCCACTGGCGGCAGCGTCCAGGTGAGCGACCACGGCACGATGGCCACACCGGCAATGCGCACGAGCTCTTCCGCGATGTCGGCCGGCAGCAGTGACACTGCGCGCTCGCTGCTGGCCAGGAGCTCGCCGGTCAGGCGCGACGAGAAGCTCTCGACGATGGGCACCGGCGGTACCACGCCCGCATGCAGGAAAAGATCGGAGAGCTGGTCGCGCATGGGCGTATGGGGGGCGCCCATGACCCAGTCGAGCTCGGCGAGCTGCGCCCATACCGGTGCGCTGCGTCCGAGCCGTGCAGCCAGGCGGCGGCTGGCGACCACGCGCGGCATCTGGTGATGCAGCACCTCGAACTGCACCTGAGAGAGATCGACGCTGGCGGCGGCGCGCCCGATCACCACGTCGAGCGTGTGGTCGCGCAGTTGCGCCATCAGCGCCTCACTGGTGCCCTCGTGGAGGGTGACCGTCAGCCGTTGGGGGATCTGCGCGAGTGTTTGCTGGATGGCCGCCGCGAGCGTCTTGCCGGAGATATAGGGAATCACGCCGACCTGGAGCCTGGCCGCGTGACCGGCCATCACGGCTTCGATGTCGCGGGTCAGATGGTCCAGGTCATGCACCATCGCCTGCGCGCGGGCCAGAACCACGTCGCCCAGCGGCGTGGGCGTCATGCCGCGCGGGGTGCGGTCGAAGAGCGGGCCGCCGAGCATGCTCTCGAGCTCGGCCAGTGCGCTGGTGACCGCGGGCTGGCTCGTCGCCATGTGTTCGGCCACCCGCGTGAGCGACCCGTGCTGCTGAATCTGCAGCAACAGCACGAGATGTCGCATCTTGAGCCGAGTGGTCAAGCGCCGGACCACTTCCCCGGTATCGAATGGCACCGCCACCATCTGTCCTGAATCCCCTGGAACCCCCGATATGCCGGGCTTATAAGAAAACGTGATGCCCCCATAGTAATTCAGAATCGCCCCCGGCTGGCGGCTGCCTAGAATGGCCTCACCTCTGATGCGACATCGCCGGAGCCGTCGACAGAACGGTTGTGCAGCGCAAACCAGAGTCGAGACATTCACCGAGGACGACATTGCCATGAGCACCAACAACGACCACCAGGCCGCCCTGGAATATCACCAGTTCCCGACCCCGGGCAAGATTTCCGTCACGGCGAGCAAACCGCTCGTCACGCAGCGCGATCTGGCGCTCGCCTACACCCCGGGCGTGGCTATCCCCTGCCAGGAAATCGCGGCGGACCCGGCGGCGTCGTTCAAGTACACCGGGCGTGGCAATCTGGTCGGTGTGATCACCAACGGCTCGGCCGTGCTCGGTCTGGGCAATATCGGTGCGCTGGCCTCCAAGCCCGTGATGGAAGGCAAGGCCGTGCTCTTCAAGAAGTTCGCGGGCATCGACGTCTTCGACATTGAAGTCACGGAAAGCGACCCGGACAAGCTCGTCGAGATCATCGCAAGCCTCGAAGCCACGTTCGGCGGCATCAACCTCGAAGACATCAAGGCCCCCGAGTGTTTCACCGTCGAGCGCAAGCTGCGCGAACGGATGAAGATTCCGGTCTTCCACGACGACCAGCACGGCACCGCGATCACCGTGTGCGCCGCGTTCATCAATGGCCTGAAGGTCGTGGGCAAGGACATCCGCGAGGTGAAGGTCGTCACGTCCGGCGCCGGCGCCGCCGCGCTTGCCTGTATCGACCTGATGCTCGACCTCGGCCTGCCCATCGAGAACGTCTGGGCGACGGACATCGATGGCGTCGTGTACGAAGGCCGCACCGTCGGCATGGACCCGGACAAGGCCCGCTTCGCCCAAAAGACCGACAAGCGCACGCTTGCCGAAGTGATCGAGGGTGCCGACGTCTTTCTCGGCTTGTCCGCCGGCGGCGTGCTCAAGCCGGAAATGCTCGCCACGATGGCCGCGCGCCCGCTGATTCTTGCGCTCGCCAACCCGACCCCGGAAATCTTCCCGGAAGTCGCGCGCGCCGCCCGCGAGGACGTGGTGCTCGCCACGGGCCGTTCGGATTTCCCGAACCAGGTCAACAACGTGCTGTGCTTCCCCTACATCTTCCGTGGCGCGCTCGACGTAGGCGCCACGACCATCACGCGCAACATGGAAATCGCGGCGGTGCATGCGATTGCCGGGCTGGCGCAGGAAGAGCCGAACGATTCCGTCGCGACCGCGTATGGCGCATACGATCTCTCGTTCGGGCCGGAATACCTGATTCCGAAGCCGTTCGATTCGCGACTGATCGTGCGCATCGCGCCGGCCGTGGCGCGCGCGGCCATGGAAGATGGCGTGGCGACGCGTCCGATCACCGATTTCGACGCGTACGCCGACCAGCTCCAGCAGTTCGTCTACCACTCGGGTGCGTTCATGAAGCCGATTTTCTCGGCCGCGAAGCAACTGGTGCGCGACGGCGGCAAGGCTCGCATCGTGTTCGCCGAGGGCGAAGAAGAGCGCGTGCTGCGCGCGGTCCAGGTCATCGTCGACGAGAAGCTGGCGCGTCCGATTCTCGTGGGCCGCCCCGAAGTGCTGCTCGCCCGCATCGAGAAGTTCGGCCTGCGCCTGCGTCTGGGCGAGGACGTCGAAGTCACGAACCCGTACTACGACGAGCGCTTCCACCAATACTGGACGAGCTATTGGGAGCTGCGCTGCCGAGACGGCATCACCAAGGAAATGGCGCGTGTGGAAATGCGCCGCCGTCTCACGCTGATCGGCGCGATGATGGTGCGCCTGGGCGACGCCGACGGCATGATCTGTGGCACGGTGGGCGCGTATCACGATCACCTGCGCTTCGTCGATGAAGTGATTGGCAAGCAGGCTGGCGCGAACACCTACGCCGCGATGAATATCCTGCTGCTCGACAAACGCACCGTGGCGCTGGTCGACACGCACGTCAACGACGATCCGACGGCCGAACAGATTGCCGAATTCACGCTGGCGGCGGCGCGGCAGATGTCGTGGCTGAACCTCAACCCGAAGGTGGCGCTGCTCTCGCGTTCGAACTTCGGGTCGGGTAGTGCGGCGTCGGGCACCAAGATGCGTCGCGTGCTGGAGATGGTCACGGCACAGGCGCCGGAGCTCGAGATCGACGGCGAAATGCACGGCGATTGCGCCCTGGACGAAGGCCTGCGCAGCCGCATCCTGCCGCAATCGCGTCTGAAGGGTGCCGCCAACCTGCTGGTGTGCCCGAACGTCGACTCCGGCAACATCGCCTACAACCTGCTCAAGACGGGCGCCGGCAGCAACGTGGCCGTGGGACCGTTCCTGTTGGGCGTGGGTGCGCCGGTCAACGTGTTGACGTCGAGCTCGACCGTGCGACGCATCATCAACATGACCGCGCTTACGGTCATTCAGGCCAATCGCGACTGACGCGACCGGCGCGACTGACGTGCGCACGGTGCTGGCACCCGGCACGCGCGCGCCGTTTCGTCATCCCCCGAACGCAAAACGCCGACGCTCACGAGCGTCGGCGTTCCGGTTACCGCAAGGTTGCGCCGCCATGGGAGGCGACGTCGACGTCACTGAAGTGGCGCAAGCCACCGCCGAGAGACGGGTCAACCGTGGTAACGGTCGTGGTCCTGTTGGTGATCGTCGTGGCGATCCCGTCCCCAGCCGCGGCGTCCACGGTCATCGCGGCCCCGGTCGTCGTGCCCCCAGCCGCCGCGATCAAGCTGCCAGCCACGCGGCCCCTGATGCCAGGCTGGGGCGCGATAGGCATAGCCCGGACGCGCACGTTCCCAGTGCCCGCCGCGCCATTCGTGACGGTGGCCGTCCCAGTCCCAGAAGCCCGGTGCCCACACATAACCGGCGCGAGGCGGCGGCACCGGCTCGTAACGCGGCGGCGGCGGCGCACCGATGCTGATCGACACGCCCACCTGAGCGTGGGCCGGTGCGACGGCAATGCCGCCGAGCGTGGCGGCCACGAGTGCGATGGTCAACGTTAGTTTTTTCATTTTCGCCCCCTTTGAAAGCGATGTCTTGGTACGCCTTCATCGTACGAGCGAAGGGCGAGGAGGCGAAGCAAATAGTCGTAAGAAAGTGTTGGAATTGTTTCTTTCCCTTTCCTGAAACGTCGAATTGGCGCGGCTTTCCGGCGTTCGTCCCCCCAGTCGATATTCGGCCTGTCGCTGGGGGCGAAGGGCGCCGCGACACGGCGAACGGCACGCTCCGCCGGTGCCGCACGCGCCATCGCCATGGTTCGACATGAGGGGACGGATCGGGATCCGCCGGGAATCCATCGGCGTGCCGGAACGCTTGCCGTGGCGCTCATGGACTCGCTGCGCTCGCGCTTCAGGTCGCCGGGTGCTGATGCCGAAATTCCTGCGTGCGTCCACCGTAGCCGTAGGCCGCGCCGCGCGCATCGATGACATGGATGTAGGAACACGGATGCACGTTGCCAAGCAGTCCGGACAGCGTCTCGAACACCTGCGCGATGAACTGGGCCTTTTCGGCCTTCGTGTTCGTCTCGTCCGTCACGCTGATGTCGAGGTGGAACGCATTCCTGCCCTGTTCCGCGAGCGGCGTGCCGGCGATGAACCAGCGCTCGTGAGGAATGAACTCGACGGTCATTGCAATGACGTCCGGTGCCTTGTGCAAGGTGTCGACCGTCAGTTGCGAGACTTCGCGCACGGCGCGGCGGGCGAGCGTGTCGTTGGGCGTGCCCGAGAGTTGCAGGACGATGTGCGGCATGGTGTGACTCCTGGATCGGAAGGACTGTGGAAACAACGCCTTCAGTCTAGGGGCCGGTTTGACATCGGAAAAGCGGGAATATACGATTTCATCCATCGGTTTCTTGAATGGATGAAATCATGATCCCCGGATTCGATTTCGATCAGCTGCGCACCTTCGTCGCGGTAGCCGAGGCGGGCAGCCTTTCCGCCGCGGCGCCGCGCGTGTTCCTGTCGCAGTCGTCGGTGAGCGAGCAGATGCGCAAGCTCGAAGAGCGCATCGGGGTGACCTTGTTCACGCGCGGCAAGCAAGGTGTTGCCACCACGCCCGCCGGCGAGCGCCTGCTCGCCCATGCGCGTCAGTTGCTTGCCCAGTCGGAGCACGCCTGGCATGACGTGCGCGGCTATTCGCTGGCGGGAGAGTTGCGACTGGCGATCACCGATTACTTCCGCCCCGGCGATGTGGCGCGCATGCTGCGGCATCTTGGGGTGGCGTACCCGGCGCTGCGCATTCACGTAACGATTCTCAAAAGCGGCGAGATCGAATCCGGCTACGAGACCGGCGACTTCGATATCGGGCTGTCGATGCGCATCCTCGGCAAATCGCTCGGGCGCGACACCGTGGCCGGCACCCGCGCGCTGGGGCGCGAGTCGCTTGAATGGGTAGCCGCCGCCGACCTGGCGCTGTCAGCGGGCGAGCCGTTGCCATTGCTGGTGTTGCCCGACACGTGCGCGTTGCATCGGTTCACTACGCAATGGCTCGACGGGCATCGCGTCCCATACACGATCGCGCATGTGGCGTCGGGGGTGGCGGGGTTGAAGCTGGCGTTGAGCGCGGGACTCGGGGTGGCCTGCCTGAATGCCTCGGCGGCGGGACCCGGGCTCGCACGCATCGAGACGTTGATGCCCGGGCGCCGCCTACCGGCGCTGCCCGACGCCGAGTTTCACCTGCTGCCCGCGCGTCGCGGCGAGCCGACGTGGGTCACGCAGGCGCGCGAAGCGTTGGCCGGGCAACTCACAGCACATTGAGCGGGATCTTCAGGTAACGCGTGCCATTGGCCTCGGGCGCGGGCATGTCCCCGGCGCGAATGTTGACCTGTACCGCCGGCAGGATCAGTGTGGGCATCTCGAGCGTGCGGTCGCGCGCCTCGCGCATGGCGACGAAGGCGTCTTCATCGATGCCGTCGTGCACATGAATGTTCGCGCGGCGCTGCTCCGCCACCGTCGTCTGCCAGTTGGGCGCGCGCGTGGCGGGCGGGTAGTCGTGGCACATGAACAGACGTGTCGCTTCCGGCAGCGACAGCAAACGGCGAATCGAGCGAAACAACGTGTGGGCATTGCCGCCGGGGAAATCGCAGCGCGCGGTGCCCACGTCGGGCATGAAGAGCGTGTCGCCCACGAAGACGGCGTCGCCCACGCGGTAGGCCATGTCGGCGGGCGTATGGCCCGGCACGAACATCGCCTCGGCCTGCAGCGCGCCGATCGCGAACGTCTCGCCGTCTTCGAAAAGGTGGTCGAATTGCGAGCCGTCCGGCGGCACGTCCGCGCCCAGATGGAACAGCTTCTTGAACACGTGTTGCACGTCGCGGATGTGCGCGCCAATGGCAATGCGTCCGCCCACATGCTCCTTGAGCCAGCGCGCCGACGACAAATGATCGGCGTGCGCATGCGTCTCGAGAATCCAGTCGACGGTGAGTTGCTTGTCCGCCACGAAAGCGAGCACCCGCTCGGCCGACGCCGTATGCGTGCGGCCCGCCTTCGGATCGTAGTCGAGCACGGGGTCGATGATCGCCGCCCGGCCGCCCGGGGCATCGAACACGACGTAAGTCACCGTGGCGGTGACGTTGTCGAAGAAGGCTTCGATGTGTGCTGAGGTGGCTGACATGACCGGCTCCTGCAATAATTTATGAATTGATATATTATAAACCAGTAAAGTGTACGCGATGCCGGTGACAAATGGAGAACGGCTTGCGAGGGGTGCGACATGGCGTCGCGCCCGACTTTCCCATTTGCTTCGATCCTGCCATGCCCCGAACCAGCACGCTATCCCTCCTGTCGGCCCTGTCCGCCGAATCGACGCCGTCCGTCGCTCCGACGGGGACGGGGGGAGGTGCGGCCGACACGGACGACACCGACGATAAGGACGCAAAGGGCGCTAAGGGCGCCAAGGCCGTTGCCGGTGCGCTCGACGTCACGCCGCTGCGCGCGGCCGCGCAGGAAGCTAGCGCCCTGCTGCGGGCGCTGGCCAACGAAGACCGTCTGCTGATCCTGTGCCAATTGACGCAGGGCGAGCTGTCGGTCGGCGAGCTCGAAGCCCAGCTCGACATTCGTCAGCCCACGCTCTCGCAGCAACTCGCCGTGCTTCGCACCGAAGCGCTCGTGACGACCCGTCGCGAGGGCAAGCGCATCTATTACTCGGTGGCCGACGGCGCGGTGCTCGCCGTGCTCGCCTGTCTCTACGCCCAATTCTGTCCGAAAGCCTGATTGCCATGACACTCGATACTCTGCATTTCACCCCCTGGTCGGCGCTCGCCGGTGGGGCTCTGATCGGCGCCGCAGCCGTCTGGCTGATGCTGTCCGACGGGCGCATTGCCGGGATCTCCGGCATCGTGGGGGGCCTGCTGCGACCGTATGCCGGCGATGTGGGCTGGCGGATCGCCTTCATCGTCGGCATGCTGCTCGCGCCCTGGGCGTACCGTCTGGTCGCAGTGGTGCCGGAGGCGCAGATCGATGCCGGCACGGCAATGCTCGTGACGGCGGGACTGCTGGTGGGCTTCGGCACGCGGCTTGGTTCGGGCTGCACGAGTGGCCACGGCGTGTGTGGTTTGTCGCGGCTGTCGTGGCGCTCGCTCGTCGCCACGCTCTGCTTCATGGCGACCGGCTTCCTGACGGTCTTTGTCGTGCGCCATGTGCTCAACGTGGGAGGTGCCGCATGAAAAAGCTCGCATTCGCGTTCATCGGCGGCCTCGCGTTCGGCGCGGGGCTGATTCTCGCGGGCATGGCGAACCCCGCGAAAGTGCTTGGATTTCTCGATCTTGCCGGTCGCTGGGACCCGTCGCTCGCCTTCGTGATGGGCGGCGCCATCGCGGTCGGGCTCGTCGGCTTCCGTCTGGCTCGCGCAAACCCGCTTGCGTGGTCGGGCGAGCCGCGTGCGTGGCCCGCGCTGCGCCAGCTGGACAAGCGGCTGGTCGTCGGCGCGTTGGTGTTCGGCGTGGGCTGGGGGATCGCGGGCATCTGCCCGGGGCCGGCGCTGGTATTGCTCGGCGCGGGCTCGGGCAAGGGGTTGATCTTCGTCGTCGCCATGCTCATCGGGATGGCGATTCACGCGGTCGCGACACGGTCCGGCGCGAAGTCCTGACGTCGTGCCGGGCCGTGGTTTCAGCGCTTGCGCGCCAGTTCGGTCCCGGCGTTGGCGGGCAACTGGCGGGTAATGGGGATCGAGAGCACCGAGAACAGGCCGATCACGAGAAACGCCGGCAGGAAGTCGCTGGCGGTGAGTCGGTCGTGACCGGCCAGGCGACTGCTCGCTTGCAGCACCATGCCCGAGATCGTTACGCCGAGCCCCAGCGACAGTTGCTGGACCACGCTTGCGAGGCTCGTCGCGCGGCTCGCATCGGCGCTCTTGATGTCGGCGTAGACGATCGAGTTCAGGCACGTGAACTGCAGCGAGGGGAAAAAACCGCCGAACGCCACCACGGCGAGCATCACAAGGACCGGCGTGTCGTGCGTGAACAGGCCATAAGACGACAGCGCCACGCCGGCGAGCGCGGCGTTGACGATCAGCACGCGCCGGAAACCGAATCTCGCCAGCACGCGCTGGGCGATCGCCTTCATGAAGATCGCGCCAAACGCCGAGGCGCACGTGATCATCCCCGATTCGAATGGGTCCATGTGCAGTCCCTCCTGCAACGCCAGCGGCAACAGGAACGGCACGGCGCCCAGCCCGATGCGAAAGAGCGAGCCGCCCACCACGCTGGCGTGGAACGTCGGAATGCGCAGCAGCCGGAAGTCGAGCAGCGGCGCCTGCACCCGATTGGCATGACGCCAGTAGGCAAGGACGCACAGTGCACCCGCGACGCACATCGCGATCACCACGCCGTTGTCGACCTGGTGCTCGCCGATCAGCGCCAGACCCAGCATGAGCAGGCCGCTGCCGAGCGCCGAGAGAATGAAGCCGAGCGTGTCGAGGCGTCCCGCGTTGCCGCCCCGTTCGTTGTCGATGTACTTGCCCGCGAGATAGATGCCGAGCAGGCTCACGGGAATGTTGATGAAGAAAATCCAGCGCCAGTGCAAATAGGCGGTGATCGCGCCACCGAGCGGCGGGCCGATGACCGGGCCGAGGAGCGCTGGCATGGTCAGATACCCGATGGCCTTGACGAGGTCATGTTTGGGCACGGTCCGAAAGATCACGAGACGACCGACCGGAACCATCATCGCGCCGCCAACGCCTTGCAGAAAGCGGGCGAACACGAAGGTCGGCAGCGAAAACGATACCGCGCACAGGATCGAGCCCGCCATGAAGATGCCGATCGCGGTGCGGAATACGTTTCGTGCACCAAACCGATCGGAGACCCAGCCGCAGACAGGGATAAAGATCCCCAGCCCGACCACGTAGGCGGTGAGCGCCATCTTGAGCGAGATCGGATCCTGATGGAGATCGCGTGCCATGGCAGGCAGCGATGTGGTGATCACCGTGGCGTCGATGTTCTCCATGAACAGGGCGCAGGCGATGATGAGCGGAATGATGACGGCGCGCGACACGATGGGGGAGGCTGCTGGCGCAAAGAGCGCAATTCTCCCACGAATTAAACAGGCGCTTCAATCGCGGAGGCGACGCCTACCGCGTGCCGCACGCCAGCGCGTCTGCCTCGAGCCGGTACAGCACATGACGACGCAGGCGGTGCCCCGGGGGAATCAAAGGGTGCAAGAAGTCCTCGTCGGGACAATGGCGCATGCCGATGCGCTCCATCACCGCGCGCGAGCGCACGTTCGCCGGCACCGTGAAGGATACGAGCTCGCTTAGCCGCAGCGTGTCGAAGGCGAATTGCGCCGCGGCAATGGCCGCTTCCGTCGCGTACCCTTTCGACCACCAGGCTTGCGCCAGCCGCCAACCGATCTCGACCGCCGGCGCGAACGGCGCGTCGAAACCGACGCGCATGAGGCCGACGAATCCGGCGAACGGCGTCACACCGGGAATTTCCAGTGCCCACGGTCCGTAGCCGTGCGTGTGCAGATGCTTCGCCAGCCGAAGCGCGACGGCGTCGCTCTGCGCCCGGTCGAGCGTTGTCGGGAAGTGCCGCATGACCTCGCGATCGGCGTTGAGCGCGGCGAACGGCGGCAGATCGTCGGCGCGCCAAGCACGCAGGATCGTGCGCTCGGTGCGCAGGACCGGCGCGTCGGTGTCGAACGGCGAACTCGAAGTGACGGGCGAAGGGCTCATGCGCGGGCAGTGTCTCCATGGCGTCGGCGCGAGTATTCGCCGATTGCGACAAATCAGGAATGGCTTAATTTCGATATTTCCAATCTGGATATACGGGGCAAATCCAGACCTGACAGGCCACAGCGGGCGTTAGGCCCCATCTTACGAAAACTCCTGCGTTTAGGGAAATGACATTGCCGCATGAGTTTGACGTATACGTCAATGGATCCGTCATAAGCGCCATTTCTCCGGTGGACCTTGATAATACCGACTCGCGAACGCTCATCGTGGACAATTCGATTGCGGATAGCTCCGATATCGAGGAAACGTTCATTAGGATGGACAGGCATGTCGAAATCCGGAGGCGTCATTAATGTTCGCCGAAAGCCATATGGACGGATTGGCCGGGATTTGTCGTTTGGTATCCGTAGTTTGCGTCGCCCCGATGCGAATCGTCCGAGTGCCGACGCTGCTTTGGATAACAGACTGATCGGATAGCGATTAAGTATTTGCGATCGTATATTTTCCGCGCCGAATTATCGGGAAAAAGAAGTCGGGACGCTCCCGCGAGTCGAGGGGGAATGCTTTCCACGTCTTGTTCGATGCGTAGTGAACTAAATTGGCATTGTGGAGTCCTGATGACAGGCCCCTCGGATTCACCGGGAATCTCGAAGAAATTGAAGTGGCATGCGCTGGGATTATGATGTGAACAATCCGGCGGTATTCCCGGAATCGTGCCCTGACTTTGTGCATATTCCGAGGTGCCACTCGGATAATTCATTACTTTTTCGCGTCTCAAACCCCATTTGCCGGAAATGCGGTTTTCAAATAATTAAAACTCGTGTTATTTTAAGTGGCGATCCATTTTAACAACGTAAGGACACGCCAGATGGCAAGCTATAAGGAACTCGTCGCCCAGCGCGAAAAGATCGAAAAGCAGATCGAAGAGGCCCGCGCCCGTGAAGTGGCTCAGGTCATTGCAGAAGTCAAACAGAAGATCCAGGAATACGAACTGACGGCGAAAGACCTGGGCCTGGTGGCCACGGATGGCCGTCGTCGCGCCGCTCGTGCGCAGATCGCGCCGAAGTACATGAACCCGGCGACGGGCGAAACGTGGTCGGGTCGCGGCCGCGCGCCGAAATGGGTCGGGAAGAACAAAGAGAAGTTCCTGATCAAGTAAGCCGCCGGCAAACGTCGGGCCGGCGCTGCCGGTCACATGCCAGGGAGAGGTTGGGGGCGGTGCGTCGCGGCAACGCGTGCCAACAGGCGCCGGCGCAAAGCGGCGGCCATCTTCACCGTGTCCCTGAGAGCAGTAAAGCAGCAGCCCAGTTATCGCATTGCCCCCCAACCCGGATCGCCTGGCTGTGGCTTGATGTGATGCAGCGCCACGCACGAAAAAAACCCGCCCTTCGTTGATCGATGGCGGGTTTTTTCATCGTCGGCATCCGGCGCGCTAGGCGGCGTTCGTATCGTCCGGAGGGAACATCAAGGTGACTTGCAAGCCGCCGGCAGGGCGGTTGCTGAACGACACACGGCCGCCGAGTTGCTGCGTGAGCTTGTCGACGATGGCGAGTCCCAGCCCGCAGTGTGCATTGCCGCCGCGCGCCGGATCGAGGCGCACGAAGGGCCGCACGATACGGTTGATGTCCTCGTTGGGAATGCCGGGGCCGCTGTCTTCGATAACAAGACGCCAGCCGCCCGGGTCCTGTGATGTTCGGATCGTGAGCGGCGCGCGCCCGTACGTCACGGCGTTATCGAGCAGATTGTTCACGATGCGCTCGAGATACGTCTGCTTCAGCTTGAAGCCGGGGCCGGCCTGAAGATCCAGATCGATGGCATAGCCCTGGTCGAGAAACGGTGCGATCAAGGCTGGGATGCGCGCTTCCACCGGCGACGCCGCGCCCTCCATCTCGACGCCTCGGGCGAACAGCAGGAACTGATCGACGATACGGGTCATCGACTCGGCGTCGCGCGTGATGCCTTCGCTCATCTGCATGTCTTCGAGCATTTCCGCGCGCAGGCGCAAGCGGGCGAGCGGCGTTTTCAAGTCGTGGGCAATGCCGGCGAGCATCGTGTTGCGCTCCCGGTCCGTTTGCACGATGTCGTGGCTCATTCGGTTGAAGCGCTCTGTCAACTGCCGCAGTTCTAGCGGGCCGCGCTCCTTGACCTGCGTGCGCACGCGATGCGTGGCCAGTTGCTCGGCCGCCGCGGCCATGTCGCGCACGGGGCGCTGCAACTGCCAGGCAGCGAACAGCGCGAAGATGACGGTAATGCCCAGCACGGCGGCCAGGCCCGGAAGAATGGTTGCCGTGCCCGGCGGATTTCGCACGGACAACACCGGCGTGGCAATCCAGTAGTCGCGGTTGGGCAGGCGCGCCCAGATGCGCGGCGGCGGCGTGCGCTCCACGCGCAATTGCGTCCCGGCGGGCAGCCGGCGCGCCAGTTCGGTGGTCAGGCGTGCGCTTTTGCTCGCGGGCTCGAACACGTCGCCGTGCGCGAACGACACTGGCACGACCTGCACGAGGTCGGGCAGCGTGAGCGCCGAGTTGCCGTCGTGCACCTCGGCGGCGGCCTTGATGATGAACGCCATCTGCTCGGCGGCGTTCTGAACGCGCGTTTCGTCGTGATCGCTGCGAAGGATCGTCAGATACGAGAAATGGCTGATGACCAGCGCCGCAATGATGATCACCGCGAGCCGGCCGAACAGCGTGTCGAAGCGAAGCCCCTTCATGCCATGCTCCGCATGAGGGACGGAATGTCCAAAATCGGCCGCATGCCGGAATCCTTGTCAGACCGGGAATATCGGCGCCGGACAGCGTGGCGCCGTGCGTTTCGCTTCATTAACCGGTGGCCATGTCGGCGCGCTGGCCGTCGGGGACGAAAATGTAGCCGCGCCCGCGCACGGTCTGAATGAAGCGCGGGCTCTGCGCGTCCTCGTCGAGCAGCCGGCGCAGGCGCCAGATCTGCACGTCGATGCCGCGGTCGTTGACGTCGCTCTCCGCGCCGTAGAGCAATTCGATGATGCGTTCGCGCGAGAGCACCTGCATGGCGTGGTTGACCAGCAGGCGCAGCAAGCCGTACTCGCCATCCGAGAGCGTGAGCAATTGCGCGTCGCGGGTGAGCGTGCGGCTGCGGAAGTCGAGTACGAACGGACCGAACGTGTAGTTCTCGCGCTGTTCCGGTACCGCCGCATCGGGCGTCTTGCGTCGGCGCAGCACGGCGTTGATACGCGCGAGGAGCTCGCGCGGGCTGAACGGCTTGCCCAGGTAGTCGTCGGCGCCGATCTCGAGTCCGACGATGCGATCGATCTCGTCGCTGCGAGCGGTGAGCAGAATCACCGGCACGTCGTCGTTGCGCGCGCGCAGGTCGCGCAGGGCCGTGAGGCCGTCGACTTTGGGCATCATCAGGTCCAGCACGATCAGGGCGGGGCGCTCACGCTCCAGGCGCGCGGCCAGCCCGTCCCCGTCGTGCATGACCGCGACGGAGAAGCCGTGACGGCTCAGATACTCTCTGAGCAGGTCGCGCAGGTCGGGATCGTCGTCGACAACAAGAATTTTCATATTCGATCGGACAGGGTGTGTCGTCATGATAGTGGCCTCGGCGCGCGCCCAGACACGCATTTTGTTTCCGGACATTACAGTCTTGGTGGCCTGTAACGATGCGTAATAATAGAGCGAGCCCGCGTAACGCGCGATTTTCGCACGCATCACGTAAGCTTCAATCTCACCATTTCCGCATACCCAGTCGCGCATTCCGCATGTTTTCATGTGGCGAGAATGGCGCGATCAGGCATTGCACGGCACCGCCGCGGCCGGATGAGGTGACGTTCCGCGATGACGCGCGTCGACAGGCGTGCATCGACGAAATGTGCGGATGAATTGCCTCGGTCCGATGCCGCTTCGAAATGCGACGCAAGGATTCGACGCGAACCATCTCGCGTGCCTTCGGTCTTTTCACAGCACTGCCAATCTTGAGCCGGCGGCACGAAAAAACCAGACAGGTGCGTCGCCCGCGTCACGCCGGCGACGCCCGCATGGGCCGCGCCTGCGCGAAGGCATGTCGGTCTGCTATGCTGATCGGCCAAATCCGGCTTCAGGCGCGGCCCCGCAAGGTTTTCGGGCATCTTTGCCGCGCCGCAGCAAACCGACCGAAAAAAACGTCGTCCCCAACGGACGAATCCGCCAACGACTCCGCTGTTACGAGGAAGTTATGACCGAGCACGGTCCCCACGGTTCGGAACCACCGAACGGTTCTGATCGGCCCACGTCCCCCAACGGGACGCCACGTACCGCCACGCCCGCGCTTGCCGAATCGCGCCGGCGCCGATGGCTCGTGCCCGGCATCATCGGATTGATCGTCCTGCTCATTGCCGGCGGCGTGTATTACCGTTTGCACGCGCCAAAGGCGCAGGGTCCGGGGCAGGCGAGCGGGCGTCGCGGCGGTCCGCCGGGCGGCATGGCCGGCGCGGGCATGCCGGCCACGCCGGTGACCGCCGTCGAGGCGAAAGCGGGCGATCTGCCGGTCTTCCTCAACGGGCTGGGTACTGTCACGCCGACGCGCAGCGTCACCGTGCACTCTCGCGTGGACGGCCAGCTCATGAAGGTGCACTTCAAGGAAGGCGACATGGTCAAGGCGGGGCAGTTGCTCGCCG
This sequence comes from Pandoraea pnomenusa, assembly GCF_000767615.3. Lineage (NCBI taxonomy): Bacteria > Pseudomonadati > Pseudomonadota > Betaproteobacteria > Burkholderiales > Burkholderiaceae > Pandoraea > Pandoraea pnomenusa. Next base: position 1,237,987 of record NZ_CP009553.3, read on the forward strand.
AGATCGATCCGCGTCCGTTCCAGGTGCAGGTCACGCAAATGGAAGGTCAGTTGGCCCGCGACCAGGCGCTGCTCAGGAACGCGCAACTCGACCTGGCCCGCTATGAAACGCTGCTCACGCAGGACTCGATCGCCAAGCAGACGGTCGACACCCAGCGCGCGCTCGTCAAGCAGTACGAAGGGACCGTGAAGTCCGACCAGGGGCAACTCGACAACGCGCGGCTGCAGCTGAACTATGCGAGCGTCACCGCGCCGGTGTCGGGCCTGGCGGGCCTGCGACAGGTCGATCCGGGCAACATCGTCCACGCCTCGGACACCAACGGTATCGTCATCATCAACGAAGTCACCCCGATCACGGTCGTCTACACGATCCCCGAAGACAATCTGCCGTCGGTGGTCAAGCGATCGCGCGCCGGCGAAGCGCTGCCGGTCGAAGCGTTCGACCGCGCGAACAGGATCAAGCTCGCCGACGGCAAGCTGGCGTCGATCGACAACCAGATCGATACGACCACCGGTACCGTCAAGCTCAAGGCAGAGTTCGCGAATCTCGACGGCGTGCTGTTCCCGAACCAGTTCGTCAACGTGAAGATGCTCGTCGACACGCTCAAGGGTGCCACGCTCGTGCCGAGCGCCGCGGTGCAGCGCGGCACGCAGGGCAGCTTTGTCTACGCCGTGCAGCCCGACCACACCGTCAAGTTGAAGACGGTGAAGCTCGGCCCGACGGACGGTGTCAACGTGGCGGTCGAAGCGGGTATCGCGCCGGGCGAGAAGCTCGTGATCGACGGCATGGACAAGCTGCGCGACGGCGCGAAGGTCGAGGTGATCACCCCCGAGAGCCGGGCGGCAGCCGTCGCCCCGCGCGCCCCGGGCGCCCCGGGCGACAAGCGCGGCGCCGCTGCCAACGGCGGCCATCGCCGCCAGGCGCAGTGACGATGCGCCGCGCGATCCCGCGTGAGGCCGGGCCTGGCCCGGCGGCGACGCCGGACGCCGCCGCGCCCGCGATCCCGCGCGAGCACGCCGCCCGGCCCGGCGCCGGATGGCAGCCCCAGAGACGCCTTCGAACGTAGCCAATGAATCCGTCACGCCCGTTTATCCTCCGGCCGGTCGCCACATCGTTGCTGATGCTGGCGATCCTGCTCGCCGGTTTCGTCGCCTACCGGCTGCTGCCGCTGTCGGCATTGCCGGAAGTCGACTATCCGACCATTCAGGTCGTCACGCTCTATCCGGGCGCCAGCCCGGATGTGATGACATCGTCGGTGACCGCGCCGCTCGAGCGCCAGTTCGGCCAGATGCCGGGGCTCAACCAGATGTCGTCGACCAGTTCGGGCGGCGCGTCGGTCATCACGCTGCAGTTCTCGCTCAATCTCGGCCTCGACGTCGCCGAACAGGAGGTGCAGGCCGCCATCAACAGCGCGAGCAACCTGCTGCCGAGCGATCTGCCGATGCCGCCGATCTACAGCAAGGTGAATCCGGCCGACACGCCGATTCTCACGCTGGCGATCATGTCGAAGACCATGCCGCTGCCCAAGCTGGAGGATCTCGTCGACACCCGCGTGGCGCAGAAGATCTCGCAGCTGCCTGGCATCGGTCTGGTGAGCCTCTCGGGCGGGCAACGCCCCGCGGTGCGTATCCAGGTCAATCCGCGCGCCGTCACGTCGTACGGATTGAACATCGAGGACGTGCGCACGTCGATTGCCGCCGCGAACGTCAACGGCGCGAAGGGCAGTTTCGACGGACCGCTGCGCGCGTCGACCATCGACGCCAACGACCAGCTCGCCTCGGCCGACGAATACCGTAACCTGATCATCGCCTACAAGAATGGCGGGCCGATCCGGCTGTCCGACATTGCCGACGTGATCGACGGCGCGGAGAACACCAAGCTCGCGGCGTGGGCCGACACCACGCCCGCCATCGTGCTCAACGTGCAGCGCCAGCCGGGGGCGAACGTGATCGAGACGGTCAACAAGGTCAAGGCGCTGCTGCCGCAGCTTCAGGCCTCGTTGCCGGGCAGCATCGACGTCAAGCTGCTGACCGATCGCACCACCACGATTCGCGCCTCGGTCTCCGACGTGCAGTTCGAGCTCGTGCTCGCCGTCGCGCTCGTGGTCATGGTGATTTTCGTCTTCCTGCGCAACGTCTCGGCGACCCTGATCCCGAGCGTGGCCGTGCCGCTGTCGCTGGTCGGCACGTTCGGCGTGATGTATCTGTCCGGTTTCTCGATCAACAACCTCACGCTCATGGCGCTGACCATCGCGACGGGCTTCGTGGTCGACGATGCCATCGTCATGATCGAGAACATCGCGCGCTACATGGAGCAGGGCGAGAAGCCGCTGCAGGCGGCGCTCAAGGGCGCCGAGCAGATCGGCTTCACGATCATTTCGCTCACGTTCTCGCTGATCGCCGTGCTGATTCCGCTGTTGTTCATGGGCGACGTGGTGGGCCGGTTGTTCCGGGAGTTCGCGATCACGCTGGCCGTGTCGATCCTGATCTCGGCGGTCGTGTCGCTCACGCTCACGCCGATGATGTGCGCCAAGCTGCTGCGTCACGTGCCCGAAGAGAAGCAGGGCAAGTTCTATCGCAAGACCGGCGAAATGTTCGATCGCATCATCGCGAAGTACGGCGAGTGGCTCACCTGGGTGCTCGACCGTCAGCGGGCCACGCTGCTTGTGGCGCTCGGCACGCTCGTGCTCACGGTGTTGCTGTATCTCTGGGTGCCCAAGGGCTTCTTCCCGGTGCAGGATACCGGGGTGATCCAGGGCATTTCCGAGGCACCGCAGTCGATTTCGTTCGCCGCGATGAGCGAGCGCCAGCAGGCGCTGGTGGCCGCGGTGCTCAAGGATCCGGCCGTCGAATCGGTGTCGTCGTTCATCGGCGTCGACGGCGTGAACACCACGCTCAACAGCGGGCGCCTGTTGATCAATCTGAAGGACAAGCATACCCGTGGGCTCGACGCCTCCGAGGTCATCCGCCGCATTCAACCCGAGGCGGCGAAGGTGCCGGGCATCGCGCTTTACATGCAGCCGGTGCAGGATCTGACGATCGAAGACCGTATCAGCCGCACGCAATACCAGTTCACCCTGCAGGACCCGAGTCTGGACACGCTTGGCGTGTGGGTGCCCAGGCTGGTCGACAAGCTCCGTGAGGTGCCGGAGCTGGCCGACGTGACGAGCGACCTTCAGGTCAACGGACTGCAGGCGTACGTCGAGATCGATCGCGATGCCGCGAGCCGACTGGGCGTGACGCCCGCCGCCGTCGACCAGACGCTTTACAGCGCGTTCGGCCAACGCCTGATTTCGACGATCTACACGCAGGCGTCGCAATACCGCGTGGTGCTGGAAGTCGCCGACGACTTCCGGCGCGGGCCCGATGCGCTCAGGGGCATCTACGTGGCCTCGACCTCGGGCGTGCAGGTGCCGCTCACGTCGTTCGCGAAGGTCATCGAGAAGCCCACGCCGCTCGCGATCAACCATCAGGCGCAGTTCCCGTCGGCGACGATCTCGTTCAACCTGGCGAAGGGCGCGTCGCTCGGCCGGGCGGTCAAGGCGATCACCGCGGCGGAGCAGTCGATCGGCCTGCCGGTCAGTACGCAGACCACATTCCAGGGGGCCGCGCAGGCGTTCCAGGCATCGCTCTCGAATACGCTGTGGCTGATTCTCGCGGCCGTGATCACGATGTACATCGTGTTGGGCGTGCTCTACGAGAGCTACATCCATCCGATCACGATCCTGTCGACGCTGCCCTCGGCCGGCGTCGGTGCGTTGCTCGCGCTCATGGTCTCGGGCAACGACATCAGCATCATCGCGATCATCGGCATCATCCTGCTGATCGGCATTGTGAAGAAGAACGCCATCATGATGATCGACTTCGCCCTCGAGGCGGAGCGTGAGCACGGCATGACGCCGCGCGAGGCGATTTATCAGGCGTGCCTGCTGCGTTTTCGCCCGATTCTGATGACGACCATGGCCGCCGTGCTCGGGGCGCTGCCCCTCATGCTCGGCTCGGGCGTGGGTTCGGAGCTGCGTCAGCCGCTCGGGATCACGATGGTGGGCGGGCTGATGGTGAGCCAGGTGCTCACGCTCTTCACCACGCCAGTGATCTATCTGTGGTTCGATCGACTCGCCTACCGGGCGCGGGCCTGGCGCGAGCGACGTTTCGGGCCGTCGGACGACGTATCGCACGACGACCGGGGCGATGCTGACGACTCGGGCGGCCAGGGTGGTCAGGGCGGCCCCGCAACCACGGACGGTCCTGCGCGATGAACCTGTCGGCTGTCTTCATCAGGCGCTCCGTCGCGACGGTCCTGCTCACCATCGGGGTGACGCTGGCGGGCAGTGTCGCGTTCGGGTTGCTGCCGGTCTCGCCGCTGCCGCAGGTCGATTTCCCGACCATCTCGGTGTCCGCGTCGCTGCCCGGCGCAAGCCCGGAGACGATGGCCGCCAGTGTGGCCACGCCGCTCGAACGCTCGCTGGGGCGCATTGCGGGCGTGACGGAAATGACGTCGAACAGCACACTGGGCTCGACACGCGTCACGTTGCAGTTCGACCTCTCGCGCGACATCAACGGCGCCGCGCGCGACGTGCAGGCCGCCATCAACGCCGCGCGCAGCCTGCTGCCCACGGGCCTGCCGAGCAATCCGACCTATCGCAAGGTGAACCCGGCGAGCGCGCCGGTGATGATCATCGCGCTCACGTCCGAGAGCATGACGCGCGGCCAGATGTACGACGCCGCCTCGACCATCCTTGCGCAGAAGATCTCGCAGCTCGACGGCGTGGGCGATGTGACCGTGGGCGGCAGTTCGTTGCCGGCGGTGCGCGTCGAGCTCAACCCGACGGCACTCAACAAGTATCAGATTCCGTTGGAAACGGTGCGCACCACGATTCAGTCGGTGAATGCGAATCGTCCCAAGGGAGCGCTCGAAGACGGCGACCGCCGCTGGCAGATTCTCGCCAACGACCAGGCGAAGACGGCCAGCGAATACATGCCGGTCATCGTGAGTTACAAGGACGGTCGTCCGGTGCGTCTCTCCGATGTGGCCGACGTGGTGGATTCAACGCAGGACCTGCGCAATGCCGGATCGGCAAACGGTAAGCCGTCGGTGCTGCTGATCGTCACGACCCAGCCGGGCGCGAATATCATCCAGACGGTCGACGGCATCAAGCGGATTCTGCCGAATCTGCGCGCGTCGATCCCGGCGGCGATCAATCTCGATGTGGTGCTGGACCGTACATCGACGATTCGCGCGTCGCTCAGGGAGGTGGAACGCACGCTGCTGATTTCGATCGCGCTGGTGGTCATGGTGGTATTCCTCTTCCTGCGGAACTGGCGCGCGACGCTCATTCCGAGCGTGGCGGTGCCCGTGTCGCTGATCGGCACCTTCGGGATCATGTACCTGTGCGGGTTCAGTCTCGATAACCTGTCGCTCATGGCGCTGACCATCGCCACGGGCTTCGTGGTCGACGACGCCATCGTGGTGTTGGAGAACATTTCGCGGCACATCGAGGAAGGGCTGAGTCCGTTCGCGGCGGCGCTCAAGGGCACCCGCGAGGTCGGCTTCACCGTGTTGTCGATGAGTATCTCTCTGGTGGCGGTCTTCATCCCGCTGCTGCTCATGGGCGGCATCGTGGGACGCCTGTTCCGCGAGTTCGCGGTCACGCTCTCCGCGGCGATCATGGTGTCGCTGGTCGTGTCGCTCACGACCACGCCGATGATGTGCGCACGTCTGCTCAAGGGGCGCGCCGCGCCGGGCGTTCCCCCGGAGACGGCGCCGCTCGCACCCGAGCCGCCGCGTCGAGCGTCGGTCTGGGCGCGCGTGGGCGACTGGACCGAGCGCATGTTCGCTGCGATGTTGCGCGAGTACGAGCGCTCGCTCGGGTGGGCGCTGCGGCATGGGCCGCTGATGCTGATCATTCTCCTCGGCACGATCTGTCTGAACGTCTGGCTCTATGCCGTCGTTCCGAAGGGTTTCTTCCCGCAGCAGGACACGGGGCGCATGATCGGCTTCATCCAGGCCGACCAGGCCATTTCGTTCCAGGCGATGGAAAAGAAGCTGGCCGACTTCATCACGATCGTGCGGGCCGATCCCGATGTCGCGACGGTGACCGGCTTTACCGGCGGGTCGAACCGCAACGGCGGGATGATGTTCGTCACGCTCAAGCCGCTGGGCGAGCGAAAGATTTCGGCCGATCAGGTGATCGCACGCCTGCGCGGAAAGCTCGCGAAAGAGCCCGGGGCGATGCTCTATCTGCAGGCGGCGCAGGACATTCGCGTGGGCGGGCGGTCGAGCAATGCGCAATATCAGTACACGCTGCAGGCCGACGATCTCCAGCAATTGCGCGAGTGGGAGCCGAAGGTGCGCAACGCCATTTCGCGTCTGCCGAACCTCGCCGATGTCAACACCGATCAGCAGGACAAGGGCCTGCAGACGACGCTCGTGGTCGACCGGGACCAGGCGTCGCGTCTGGGGCTGACGATGAGCCAGATCGACAATGTGCTCAACGACGCCTTCGGGCAGCGCCAGGTTTCCACCATCTACAACCCGCTCAATCAGTACAAGGTCGTGATGGAAGTCGCGCCGCGCTGGTGGCAGAGCCCGGAGTCGCTCAAGGATATCTATGTGGTGACGTCGGCCGGCGCCCAGGTGCCGCTCTCGGCGTTTGCGAGCTACAAGCCGACGAACACGGCGCTGGGCGTGTCTCACCAGGGGCAGTTCGCCGCGAGCACGATTTCGTTCAACCTGCCCCCGGGCGTCTCGCTCTCGCAGGCGCAGGCGTCGATCCAGGACGCCGTGGACCGGCTTGGCATGCCCACGTCGGTGCACGGCAGCTTCCAGGGCACGGCGCAGGCGTTCCAGTCGGCGCTGTCGTCGCAACCGATCCTGATTCTGACGGCGTTGCTCACGGTGTACATCGTGCTTGGCGTGCTCTATGAGAGCTACATCCATCCGCTGACGATTCTCTCGACGTTGCCGTCCGCGGGCGTGGGGGCGTTGCTGGCGTTGATTCTCTTCGACACGGAGTTCAGCATCATCGCGCTCATCGGCGTGATCCTGCTGATCGGCATCGTGAAGAAGAACGCCATCATGATGATCGACTTCGCGCTCGACGCGCAGCGGCGCCACAACATGCCGCCGCGCGAGGCGATCTTCCACGCTTGCGTGTTGCGTTTCCGCCCGATCATGATGACGACCATGGCGGCGATGCTCGGGGCGATCCCACTGGCCCTGGGCACGGGCGACGGCGCCGAGCTGCGCCAGCCGCTGGGAATTTCCATCGTGGGCGGGCTGCTGGTGAGCCAGGTGCTCACGCTGTACACCACGCCGGTGGTGTATCTGTACCTCGACCGTTTGCGTCTGCGTTGGGCCCGCTGGCGTGCCCGCGCACGCACCGGTCACGGCGACGCCGGGGAGGTGGGGCATGGCTGACAGCGTTTGCCGTCCGCGACGGCCCCCTCAGGCGCGCATCGTCGCGTTCGTCGCGCTTTCCAAAACCCAAGTCCCGGCCGATGGGCCGATGTGTGCCATGTCCCGTATCCCGAATCGTCAAGCCGTTCCCGCCTGCTCTCATGCCGTCCCGGCAGCGTGCGATGCGCGAGGGCGAAGCGTGCGGGCGCTTCGGCCCATGCGCCGCACGGCCACGTTCCTCGCGGCGAGCGCCGTGCTGTGGCTTGCCGGTTGCGCCGTGGGGCCAGACTACGTCCGCCCGGAAATCGACATGCCGGCCGCATTCAAGGAAACCGGCGACTGGAAATTCGCGCAGCCCAATGACGCCGCAGCCAAGGGCGATTGGTGGGCGATCTACCAGGACCCGGTACTCTCCGACCTGATGTCGCAGGTCGACGTCAACAACCAGAACATCAAGGTGGCCGAGGCGAACTACCGGCAGGCCCTGGCGGTGGCGTCGCAGGCACGCTCGGCGTTCTTCCCGACGATCGGCGCCGACGCCGGACTGACCCGCTCCAGTTCGCGGGTGAGCAACACGGCGGTCAGCGGCTCGGGCGCAGGCGGCATTTCCAACAGTTATTCCCTGTCGGGCACGGCGAGTTGGGAGCCGGATATCTGGGGCAGCGTGCGTCGCTCGGTGGAAGCCGGCAATGCCAGTGCGCAGGCGAGCGCGGCCGATCTGGCCAACGCGCGGCTGTCAGCACAGGCACTGCTTGCGCAGAACTACTTCGACCTGCGCGTGACGGACGCGCAAAAGGCGCTGCTCGATCGCACCGTCGCCGCGTATGAGGAGACGCTCAGACTGACGCAGAATCAATATGCGGTCGGCGTCGCGCAGCGCTCCGACGTCATCCAGGCGCAGTCGCAGTTGCAGTCGGCGCAGGCGTCGGCGCTCGACATCGAAGTGACGCGGGCCCAACTGGAGCATGCGATCGCGCTGCTCGTCGGCAAAGCGCCCGCGACGTTCTCGCTCGCTCCCGCGCCATTGCGTGCGGCCCTGCCTCCGGTGCCGGCCAGTCTGCCGTCGCAATTGCTCGAGCGCCGGCCCGATATCGCATCGGCGGAGCGCGCGGTGGCCGCGGCGAACGCCAGGATCGGCGTGGCCAAGGCGGCCTTCTTCCCTTCACTCACCTTGTCGGCCACGGGCGGCTTCCAGAGCAGCAGCTTTGCCGACTGGCTCACGCTGCCGAGCCGGTTCTGGTCGGTCGGCCCCGCGCTGGCCGCCACGCTCTTCGACGGCGGTCTGCGCCGGGCGCAGACCGACGCCGCCATCGCGGCCTACGACGCGCAGGTGGCGACCTACCGCCAGACAGTGCTCACGGCGTTCCAGGCGGTCGAGGACAACCTTGCCGCGCTGAACTATCTCGGCCGCGAGGCTGCCGTGCAGACGCAGGCGGTGCAGTCCTCCCGTGAGGCCGCGCAGCTCATCCTCAACCAGTACAAGGCCGGCACCGTTGCGTTCCAGAATGTGCTGACGGCCCAGGCCACGGCCTATGCCACCGAGCGCACCTCGCTCACGATTCTCGGACGTCAGTTCACGGCCAATGTGCTGCTGGTGACGGCCCTGGGCGGCGGCTGGCATGGCCTGCCGACCGACGGCGATGGCGCGGCCCGCGACGACGCCGCGCCCGATGCGGCAAAGGCCTCGGGCGCCGCCGCCGCGAAGTGACGGGACTCGGCCGTTGCCACTACGCATCCGCCGATGCCGGGCGGTAGCCGAGCACTAATTTCGCCTCCGGTGTTTAAGTAATTTCCGAACTTCGCATTCGGAATGAGAGAAACGCGCCCGGCGAAACCTCCGAACGCCGGTGACGCGAGTAGCACAGACTCGGGCGCTGCGTGTCTGTGCAATTTCATCTCCCTGCGAGCCCGGTCAAGCAGTTAGACGGCAGTTACCGCTCTATCGGGCAGCACGCGGGCCTCGCGCGGGCTGAGCACGCCGCGTGGCAGTGCCGCGCGGCCTCCGCGACTATGTGACGTTTCCCATCTGATTGGCGCGACCGCTTTTTGCCAGAATGATCCCGCTTCGCGGCGACGGCAGACGCGGGGCACCCACCGTGCATGGCATGAGGCGCGCACGGCCACTACGGGGCTGCCAGATGACGAATAAGGAGGGGGACAGGGATGACGATCAATGTCGTGGTCGCGGATGACCATCCGATTGTGCGCTTTGGGATACGACGCCTGCTCGAAGAGCGCGAAATGATTCATCTGGTCGGCGAGGCGGCCAATTCGTCGGAGCTCGTGAGCTTGCTGGCCAAGGCGCCGTGCGACATTCTCGTGACCGATTTCTCGATGCCGGGCGGGCATTTCAAGGATGGCCTGTTTCTCATCGGTTACGTGCGCCGCTACTTTCCCAACATCAAGATCATCGTCGTGACGATGCTGGAGAATCTGGCGATCCTGCGCGGCATGCTCAAGCTGGGGGTTCACTCGATCCTCTCGAAGCTCGACGAGCAAAGCTCGATCGCCGACATCGTGTGCGTGGTGGCGGACGGCAGCCGCTACATCCCGGCGGGGCTGGCGACGCGGCTGCACGACGCCGTGGCCGACGATACCGAGGTCGACGCGACGAAGCTCTCGGGGCGGGAAGTCGAAGTGGTGCGGTTGTTCGTCTCGGGGCTCACCATCAGCGAAATCGCGTTCAAGCTCAGCCGCAGCGTGAAGACCGTCAGTTCCCAGAAGACCAACGCCATGCGCAAGCTCGGCCTCGACCGTGACGTTGATCTCTATCATTACGCCACGCGCTCGGGCATCGCCTGACGGCCGCAGGCCACGCCCGCCGCTCTCCTGCCGGGGGCGGACGCGCGACGTGCGGCGGCGCCGCGTCAGGCAGGCAGACGAATCCCTCGCATATCCCGAAGAATCAGCTCGCCGGCGCGCAGCATCTGCTTGAGTTGGTGCACTACCTGTTTGATCTCCTGCACTTGCGCTTCGGACACATCCGGTTGCTGTTCCTGCGCCACGACCAAGGCATCGAGACGCCGCGTATAGTCCCGCATGGCCTCGGTCGCGGCCTGCGCATCCGTCGGCACCGACGCCGCCGGCGCGGCCACCGCCTGTGACAGCAGATCGCTGATGGCCGAGACGACCTGCTCGAGCTCGCCGCTCTTGTCCGCCGCGATTCTACGCGGCAGCACATCCGCCATGCCCGTGATGTATGACGCCATGACGTGGTTCTGCACCAGCAAATCGTTCAGTTCCCCGACGCAGACCTGCTTGGACTTTGGCTCGAGCATCATGCGCTTGAACGCCCCGCCGAAATTGCCGAAGGCGATGTGCATGTCCTTGCGCGCCATGCGATAGGCCAGATCGTCGCGCTTGCCGTCGCGCCCGGCGCTCGCCTCGAGGTAAGCACGGGTCGATTGCACGGCCTGGCGAATGAGCGGTCCCATCAGACGGTACTCCCAGTATGGGAACAGGTACGAGCACACCAGCGCGACGGCCGAGCCGATCAGGGTGTCGATGGCGCGCTCGCCGATGACCGACAGCGATCCCGGCAGCAGGAAGTGGAACAGCAACAACACATACGACGACATGAATACCACCGACAGGCCGTAGTTGAAGAGCGACAGACTGTTCCCCATGACCATGCAGAAGAACATGAGCGCAAGCAGCACCCAGGACTTTTGCACGAACGAGAGGATGACCAGCACGCTCACGCAGCCCACGAGCGTGCCCGTCAGACGCTGGGCGTTCTTCTGCTTCGTCAGGCTGAAGCCCGGCTTCAGAATCACGATGATGGTGAGCAGCACCCAATAGCTGTGCGCCTGGCCGGCGAGCACCGACCAGTTCTCGCAGATGATCAGGCCGGCCGTGATGGCAATCGTCACGCGCAGCGCATGACGAAAACTCGGCGACGAGAATGTCAGGTTTTTCCAGAGCAGCTTCGGCGAGAAGCTCTGGCGCGAGGTAAAGCGCAGCAGCGCCTGATCGATCTGCACCTCGGTGGCCGTGCCGGCCGTGGATAGATCCGTATTGCGATGCATGCGCTCCACGATGCGCGTGGCGCTCCATACGCGGCGGAAGGTGCTCGTGAGCGCCTGATAGGCCTCGGGTGAGCGCTGCGGCAACTGTTGCTTGCGCATCAGCTCGATCTCGTACTCGATGGCGCGGAATTCCGCCCGCCAGCTGCGTTGCGCCCGCGAGGGTTCGTTCGTGGCGATGGCGTAGCCGATGGCATCCACCTCGTTCGCGATCTTGCGCACCATGTCGCGGAAGAACAGCAGTACGTCGTTGTCCGCGAATTCGCGGCGCAACATCGGGTAGTCGGTGTGCACCGAAACTACCGTCTCGTGCAGATCGACGATGTTGATGAACAGGTTGAACAGCATCGTGCGGCGCGGCTCGAGCGTGCCGGTACGCAGGCGCGGCAGGTTGCGCAGGATGATCTCGCGCGCGGCCTGCTGCTTTTCCACGACATTGACCTGCGCGGCGATCAGGCGCCGGTAACATTCGTCGATATCGGTCGAGGTATCGTAAAAGGCCGCTTTGGCCGCCAGATATTCCGACGTGACGAAGAAACTCTCCGCGAGTGTCTGCTGTTCGATGCGAAACCACCAGATGCGACAGACGACGAGACTGAAATAGGTGTACCAGAGCCCGCCCGCGAGCACGGCGCCGGCGTCCAGCACGGCCTGATGCCGCGTGAGATCGGCCTCGACATTCAGGACCATCATCATCAGGCAGGCAAAGCTCACCAGCGAGGCGCGCATGCCATACACGACCAGCATCGAGAGGCCGAACGTCAGGATCAGCGTGGTGATCCACAGTTGCCAGGGCTGGGCGGCCGTGGCCATGCCGGTAATGAGGACGGTGAGGGCGCCGAGCAGGGTGCAGCTGAGCAGCTCCGTGTGCTTGTGTCGCAGCGGTCCGTTGATGTCGACCACGCTCGCGCAGAGCGCGCCGGAGGCGACTTCGATACCGAGCAGGTGCTGGTCCATGCCCCAGAACAACACGAGAGCGGGCAGCACGACACCCACTGCCTGCCGGGTGCCGCTGAAAAAGTAGTGGCTGTAGAGGAACTTCTTGATATCGGTCTGGTAGTCCATGCGTCGGGTGCGAGGGTTCCGCAGCAAAGGCGGCCGCGCGACGGGGTACGGCGCGGCGCACAGAGAGTCTAGCCGAAGCCCCGCGCGCCGCGAAGAGGGGATACCGCCGGTTACACGCGGCGCGCCGAGGCACGCCAATGCATCGCATCCGCGGGGCTGCCGGCAGGCGTCACGCATGAGGGGGCGGATTTCAGGATCCGTCCGATGGGCTGTGCGACAGGCCATTTGCTATGCTTGCGAACAGATCCGATCAGCCGCCACGCCCGCATGCTCCACCTATTCTTTTCCAACCGGTTCACCACGCTCGAAGCCGCCTTGCTGCGCGATCTCGCGCAAGCGCCCGGCCAGGGCGACGCCGCCGCGAATCCCTTCGACACGGAAACCATCGTCGTGCCGAGCGTGGCGGTGCGGCGTCGGCTCGAACTGGACTACGCGGACATCTTCGGCGTATGCGCGAACGTCCGGCTGACCTACCTCGCCCAGTGGCTCTGGGACATGGCGGGCAAGCTGCTCACGGTGCCGGAGAGTTCGCCGTTCGCGCCGGACCGGCTCGTCTGGCCGCTGTACCAGTGCCTGGCCCAGCCGTGGGTCAGGAGCTCGCCGCGTTTGGCCGGCTATCTGGCCGGCGCCGACGATGTCATGCGCTTCGAACTGGCGGAGCGTCTGGCGCACATCTATGACCAGTATCTGACCTATCGGCCGAACTGGCTCGAGCGTTGGCAGGCCGGCGAGCCCATCGATGCCGGCACGGCGCCGGGCTGGGGGCAGGTGCAGCGTGACGACGAAGCGTGGCAGAGCGCGTTGTGGCGAAAGGTGCTGGCGCATCTGGACATCCGCGAGCGTCATCCCACGCTCCGGGCGATCGACCGGATCGAACAACTGACACCGGAAACGGTGCCCCATGGCTGGCCCAGGCGTGTGTCGGTGTTCGCACTGTCGTCGATGCCGCCGTTGTCGATGGCGCTGCTCAAGGCGATGTCTCGCCTGATCGACGTCCATCTGTACGTCCTCAATCCGTGCGAGAGCTATTGGTTCGACATCGTCCCGCCGTCGCGTCTGTCGTATCTCACGCGCCGCGATGGCGCGGCGCACCGGGAGGTGGGGCATCCGTTGCTGGCCGAGTGGGGTCGCCAGACGCAGTCCCACATCGACGCGCTGTATGCCGATCTCGCGCCACAGGCGGTCGAAGACCGGGCGCTATTCCAACCCAATCCTGCCCCGACGCTGCTCGCCGCCTTGCAGAACGGCATCCTCACGCTGGACGACGGCCGTCACGGCACCACGCAGGAGGTCGGCGCCGATGGTTCGGTGCAGGTGCATGTGTGCCACAGTCTGGCGCGCCAGATCGAGGTGCTTCACGACCGGCTGCTTGCCTGCTTCGACGAAATTCCCGATCTGCGGCCCGACGACGTGCTGATCACCGTGCCCGATCTGGGACGCGCGGCGCCGCTCATCGACGCCGTATTCGGGACCGCCACGCCTCGCATTCCCTATCTCGTGACGGGCCTGCCGCCCACGCGCACCAATCCGGTCGCGCGCGCCTTCGCTTCCATACTGGCATTGCCGCAGCAGCGGGTGGCGGCATCGAGTCTCGTGGAACTGGCGCGCACGGAAGCCGTGGCGCAACGCTATGACCTCGGGGGCAATGTGCTCGATGCCATCCAGAACTGGCTGCACGCCGCCGGCGCACGTCGCGGCTGGCGCGGCGACGCGCTGCTGCGGCTGGAGGCACCGCGGCAGGCCGCAGACGGCGACGGGGAGATGGCGCCCGCGCTGGAGCGTCATACGTTGGGAGACGCCATGATGCGGCTGTTCCTCGGCTATGCGCTGCCGGATGACGCTTTGCCGGTCGACGACTGGCTGCCGGTCGGCGGTATCGAGGGCGGTCGTGCCGAGTTGCTTGGCCAGCTGGCGCGTCTGATCGACGATCTCGACATGACGTCCGTTGCGCTGCGGACGGAGCGCACGGGGCTTGAGTGGCGCGATCAGTTGCTCGCGATGCTGGAGCAGTTCTTCTCCGACGAGACGCGCTTCGCCGACGACGTGGCCGAGGTGCGCATGGCAATCGAGCAGATCGGTTCGGCCATTGCCGACGGCGCACCGGAGGTTCGCGTGCCGGTTGAAGTGGTCGCCCGCGTGCTGGCCGACGCCCTCGACGATCCCACGCGCGGCGGCGTGCCCTCGGGGCGCGTGACGTTTGCCGCCATCCCGAGCCTGCGTCTCTTGCCGTACCGCGTGGTGTGCATGATCGGCATGGACGACGGTGTGCTTCCGGGGCGCGTACGTGCCGACGAGTTCGACCTGATGCGCGTGTTGCCGCAGCGAGGCGATCGTCAACGACGCGACGACGAGCGCAACCTCTTCCTCGACCTGATGCTCAGCGCCCAGGATCGCTTTCTCATCACCTATACCGGGCGCAGCGTGCGCGACAACGCACCTCTGCCGCCCTCGACCGCGGTCGACGAACTGCTCGATTTCACGGGACAGTTGCTTGCCCCGGTATCCGCGGGGTACACGCTCGAGGCACAGCGCGAGGCGCGCGACGCCCTGATCGTGCTGCATCCGTTGCAACCGTTTTCCCCGGCTTATTTCGACGGTCGCGACGCGTCGCTCTTCAGCTACGACGTGTCCAACGGCGACGCCGCGCGGGCGTTGGCCGACCCCCTGGCCGTGCCCGCATCAGACGTCCCCGAGGCGCCCTTCGTGCGAGAAGCGCTGCCCGCCGTGGCGCAGACGCATCTGACGCTCGACGACCTGCTCCGCTTCTGGCGGCATCCCGGCCGTGCGTGGGCAAGGGACCGACTGGGACTGTCGCTGGGGGAGATGCTCACCGAAGTGGAGGACGATGAGCCGTTCGTGCTGGATTGGGCGGGCCGCGATGCGCTGGCGTCCAGGCTGCTGCCGCGATTGCTGCGCGACGATGCACGCGACGCCCGCCATCATGCCGAAGCCGTCGAGCGAATCGCCCGCGTGAGTCATGAGTTGCCGGGCGGCGCGACAGGCGCGGTCTGGCGCCGGCGCGAGCTGGGTGGCTTGCGCGCGCTCGCGGCGCAGGTGCGCGAGGCCCAGGCCGAAGGGACGCAGGAGCTATTGGTGGCCCTGCCGTTGACGCCGGCACTGCCGCCGTCGTGGAAGGCATCGACGCCGGCCGCATGGCACGGTGACGCGACCTTGTCGGCGCAGTGTCTGTTGCAAGGACGGCTCGCACCGGTTTCGCGTTACGGGCTGGTGATGTATCGCTATGGCAGCATGCGTCCAAGCGATCTGCTCGCCGCGTGGCTGGCGCATCTTGCCTTGTGTGCGCATTTGCAGCAGAGCGCGCATGCCGGTCTGGATGTGGCGCCAAGAACGTTGTGGTACGGCGAGAACGAGACGTTCGCCCTTCGTCCCGTGGAAGACGCGGCGGCGTTGCTCGCCCAATGGGTGGCGTTGTACCGGCTGGGCCAGACGCGCCCGCTACCGTTTTTCGCACGCAGCGCGTGGAAGCTGGCGAGCACCGGCAGGGCCGCAGAGGCCGAGAGCGCCTGGCAGGGTTCGGCGTTCGCACGCGGTGATGCCGACGATCCTTACACGCGGCTACTTTGGCGCGGCGTGGAGAATCCCTTGGCGCCGCCCTTCGATCTGCTTGCGAATACCGTGTTCGGGCCGGTGGTTCAACATCTCGAAGTCGTGGAGGGCGCATGACGCAACTCATCGACCTCGACGTGTTCGGCTGCGATCTGGACGGCGTCTGCCTGATCGAAGCGTCGGCCGGCACCGGCAAGACGTGGAACATTTGTGCGCTGTACGTTCGGCTGTTGCTCGAGAAACAACTGACAGTCGAGCAGATTCTCGTCGTGACGTTCACCAATGCCGCGACCGCCGAACTGCGCGAGCGGATTCGCGCACGCCTGGCCGGACTGGTGGCCGCCATGGCACCGGTGTTCGATGAGGCATCGAACGACTGGCATGACGAGGACGTGGATGAGGGGGAGGGGTTCTCCGATTTCGATCCCGACGCCAGCGACGACCCGTTGTTCAGCGTGATGATCGCCGGGCTGATCGAGCGCGGCGAGATGACGCCGAAAGCCGTTCGCGACTGTCTTCAGACCGCATTGCGCGGGTTCGACCAGGCGTCGATTCATACGATTCATGGATTCTGTCAGCGGGCGTTGGCGGAAGTCCCGTTCGCGGCCGGGCTGCCGTTCGCCTACGAGTTGGTGCCGGACGACAACGGTGTGCGCCACGATCTGGCTGTCGATTACTGGCGACGGGTGGTCGAGCCGCTCGCGGCGCAGGACGATGGCTTCGCGGCTTGGCTCGTCGATCGCAAACGCTCGCCGGGCACGCTCACCGACCAGTTGGCGCGCCGCCTGAAGAAGCCGATGTCGGCGTTGCGTTGGCCGCCTGCCGTCGACGCCGCCCCGCCATCGCCCGACGACGCCCTGCTCGCGACCTACCGGGCCGCGCGCGAATGCTGGGAGGCGCAAGCCGCGGTCATCGCCGACCTGATGCGCGCCGCGCTGCCGTCGTACAAAAAGAACATCTATCACGAAGGATCGCTCTCCCAGGCGGTTGCCGCGTGGCGCCGTTACCTGTCGGCAGGCGACGTCGGCGCGCCGCTCGGGCAGAAGGCCGAACTGCTCACGAGCGCACGTCTGGCCAAGGACATCAAGAAGGGGGAGACGCCGCCCGATCATCGGTTCTTCGACATGGCGGATGTGCTGGTTCGTGCGCGCGCCGACGCCGACGATCGCTACGCCATGCAATGGCTGCGAATCCTGCGCGACTGGCTGGCGCAGGCGCCCGAGCAACTGGCGCTTCGCAAGCGCGAGTTGCGTGTGGTGTCGTTCGACGACCTGCTCGGCAACATCGCACGTGCACTCATGCAGCATCCGGAGTTGGCCGATGCCCTGCGAGAGCGCTATCCCTGCGCGCTGATCGACGAGTTTCAGGACACCGATCCGTTGCAGTTCGCCATCTTCAGCGCGGTTTACGGAAACGGTGGACACGGCGGACACGATGGACACAGCGGGCACCGTGGACAGCGCACGCCCACCTCGCCCGCGCAGGGGCGTGGACCGATGTTCATGGTGGGCGACCCGAAGCAGGCCATCTACAGTTTCCGCGCGGCCGATCTGCACACTTATCTGTCCGCGCGCCAGAACGCCGATGCCGCCTATACGCTGGCGGTCAATCAGCGTTCGACGCCGGCCATCATCGACGCCGGCAACCGCCTGTTCGGCGCCAACGACCGGGCGTTCGTGCTCGAAGGGCTCGAATATCCGCCGGTACGTCCGGGCGCGCGGCGTCGTCCTCCGCTCACCGACGTGCGGGACGTCGCCGACTTCACGGTCTGGTGGCTGCCCGACGATGACGAGCCGCTGTCGAAGGACGACGCGTTGCAGGCCTGCGCGAAGGCCACCGCTGCCGAGGTGGCGCGCTTGCTGGCCGGTGCCTCGCGCGGGGACGTCCTCGTCGGCGAGCGCCCTCTCGCGCCGGGCGATATTGCCGTGATCGTCCAGACGCACCGCCAGGGGGCGCTGATGAAGGCGCGCCTTGCCGAACACGCCGTGGGTAGCGTGGAACTCACGCAGGATTCCGTATTCGCGAGCGAAGAGGCGGAAACCCTGTTGCGGGTGTTGCGAGCGGTGGAGTCGCCGGGCGATGTTCGTGCGCTGCGCTCGGCGCTGGCGACGGAACTGTTCGGTCTCGACGCCACCGCGTTGTATCGCATGCAGACGAGCGAGGCGTCCGACGCCGAAGCCATTGCGTGGATCGAGCGACTTCAGCGGTATCGTCAGTTATGGGCGGACCGGGGCTTCTCAGCGATGTGGCGCACGCTCATGCGCGAACTTGGACTGGCGGCGCGCCTGGTGGCGCAGCCCGGCGGCGAGCGACGGCTGACCAATTTCATGCACCTGGCCGAGCTGGCGCAGGCGCGCTGGGCCGAGCAGCCGGGCATGCCGGCGTTGCTGCGCTGGCTGGCCTCGCAGCGCAACGCCGGCGGTGGCGAGGAGGCCCAGTTGCGTCTCGAGTCGGACCAGAACCTGGTGCAGATCGTGACCGTGCACAAATCGAAAGGCCTGGAATACGGCGTGGTGTTCTGCCCGTTCCTGTGGGACGGCGCGGTGCGCGACGGCGGTGGTCTCGACGGGCTCGAGTATCACGACGGACCGACGGCAGTGATCGATTTCACCGACGCCGCGGGCAAGGGCTCACCGGCCGCCGCCGCGCTGCGGCAGGAGCAATCGGCGGAGCAGGCGAGGCTGCTTTACGTTGCGTTGACTCGCGCCGTCTACCGCTGCTATCTGGCCGCCGGCATTTACTCGTCGCGGCGCAGCGTGAAGGAAGCGTGCGGCGGCATGCTCAACTGGCTCGCGGCCGGGCAGGGGATCGCGTTCGACGCGTGGATCGCATCGACGATCGATACGGACGAACGGGTGCAAACCATCCGGGCCGCATGGAAGTCCCTGATCGGTGGCCCGCTCGATGTGGTGCCGTTGCCCATCGGCGATGCGCTCGACGCGGCCACGCGTGTCGCACCTTCGATGGCCCCCGAACTCGCCACGCGCACCAGCACACGCGCATTGCGTGAAGCGTGGCGCATCGGCAGCTTCTCGGGCCTGCTGGCCGGGATGCACGCCGGGCCGCAATTGGGGGGCGGTCAACTCAGCGCGCCCGAACGCACGCGTCCCGACTACGACGCGCAGGCCAACGCGGGGCCGACATTTGCCTTGCCCCCGGAAGGCGACGACGTCTGGCCGCCGTCCGATGACATTCTTCGCTTTCCGCGCGGCCCTGCGGCCGGCGAGAGCCTGCACCGGGTATTCGAACTGGCGGATTTCCAGTCGCGTGCGCAGTGGCCTCACGCCGTATCGCGTGCACTGCGGGAGCGTCCACCGGGACGAGGTGCCGAGAGCAACGACACCTGGCGCGCCATGATGATGAACATGCTCGCCGACACGCTTGCCACGTCACTGCGCCCCGGCATGCAGCTCGCCGACGTGTCGCTGGCCGAGCGACTCACCGAAATGGAATTCACCTATCCGGCCGATGCCGTCCCGCTCGAAGCGCTGCGAGGTTTGCTTCGACAGTTCGGCTATCCGGACCTGCCACTCGACGCCACGGTACTGCGCGGCTATCTCAAAGGGTTCATCGACCTGGTGTTTCGCCATGGCGGGCAGTGGTGGATTCTCGACTGGAAGTCGAACTACCTGGGCACCGCCCCGGAAAACTACGGTTCCGAGGGCTTGCGCGAGGCGATGGCCGAGCATGGCTACCATTTGCAGTATCTGCTCTACACACTGGCGTTGCATCGCTATCTGCGGCGCCGTTTGCCCGATTACGACTACGACCGCGACATGGGCGGAAGCCTCTACCTCTTTGTTCGGGGCGTGCGCCCCGACTGGGCCAACGCCCATCTGGCCGGTGACGATGTCCCCGGCGTCTTCTTCGACAAGCCGTCGCTCGACATGGTGAACGCGCTGGATCGTCTATTCGCCGCAGGGGACAACGCCGCGCTGGCGCAGGCGCTGGCGCTGGACGCGCCACCGGCCCCGCTGACGGCCGATGGGGAGGACGCATGAACGAGCTGCGTCGCACCGCCGACACGCCGTCGGGGGCGCAAGCCGACAGCGGTGTCGTGCGTCTCGCGCAAGGTTTCGCACGCCGCATGGCCCTGCTCGCCAAGGGCAACGGCGCCGACGAGGTGACGTGCCGCTATGTCTGGCGTGCCTCGCTTGCCGTAAGCCTCGCGACTGCGGAAGGTCATGTGTGCGTGCCCCTCGGCGACCTGCTCGACACCCAGGCCAGCGGCGAGTTGTTTCCTGGCGACGCCCCTTCGCTGGCCGTCTGGCGAGAGGCCCTTTTCGCCAGTGGTCTGTGCGCGCGGGCAAGCCTTGCGCATGCATTGACGAACCATGCGCCCACAGGCGCGTCGACTGGCGCGTCGACGATCGATGCGCCGGCCGAGGCGTTTCCGCTGTTGCTCGACGAGCGCGATCGTCTCTATCTGGCGCGCTATTACGGCTACGAGGCGCGTCTGGCGACGGCGCTCGGGCGCAAGCTCTCGACGGGGCAGCGCATGGCCGTCACCTCCGAGGACCGCGCTCGCTTGCGACGATACTTCGGCGAGGGGGTGCTGACGGGGGCGGACGGACAACCGGAACCGAACTGGCAGATGGCGGCTGCCGCGCTGGCGCTCCAACGCTCGTTGGTGGTGCTCAGCGGCGGCCCCGGCACCGGCAAGACCACGACAGTGGTCGGTTTGCTAGCCTGCCTGCTGGAGCGCGACGCCGATCTGCGCGTCGCGCTGGCGGCGCCCACGGGCAAGGCCGCGCAACGCATGCAGGAGGCGCTCACCGCGCGCCAGGATCTGCCCGAGACCGTGCGGCAGGCGCTGCCCGAGGCGGCACTCACCCTGCACCGTCTGCTCGGCGTGCTTCCCGAGTCCGCGGATCAGGTCGGACGTCGCTTCCGGCATCATGCGGGCAATCCGCTGCCCTACGATCTGATCGTGGTGGACGAGGCATCGATGATCGACTTGTCGATGGCGACGCAACTGCTGGAAGCCGTGCCGGAGGGCGCCCGTCTGATTCTCCTGGGCGACAAGGACCAGTTGGCGGCCGTGGAGGCCGGGGCGGTCTTCGGCGAACTGAGCGCGCAGCGTGCGTTTTCGCCACAGATGCGTTCGCGTCTGCTCGACGCGCTGGGGTGGCCGAGGGATCGTCCACCGCTCACGGGGCCGTTGGCCGGGCCTGGTGCGCACGGTCAAGGCGGTGTCGACGCAACTGCCGATGATGCCGAAGCGGCGAACACGCAGCACACGCAGCGCGCCCGCGGGCTTGAAGATGCGGTGGTCTGGCTCGAACGCACCTATCGGTTCGGTGCCCACTCGGCCATTGGCCGACTGGCTACCGCCATCAAGGCGGGCAAGGTCATCGAGGCGCGCAAGGAGTGTGTCGCGCCGGACACCGTCCAGATGGCGGAAGTGGTGGATATGACGGAAATGGCGGGAGCGGACAGGGTGACGCTGACCGAGGACGGCGGCATCCAGTTGTCGCCGACGAATCTTCATGCGCTCGCCGACGGGTATTCGGCTTACCTCGACGCGCTGACGCAGGCCTTCGAGACGATCGATCGGCTCGGCGACCCTGCGGCGGCGAGTGCGTCTGACGTCGCCATGGTCGCGCAGCCGGTTTTCGCCGCCTTCGGACAATTCCGCGTGCTGTGCGCCACGCGCGGTGCTCGCCGCGGCGTCGAGTTCCTCGGCGCACAACTGACGGCCGTGCTGGCGCGACGCGCGGGCGTCGCCCTCGGCGCTGGCGGCGGGGCATGGTTTGCAGGGCGTCCGGTACTGGTCACGCAGAACGAGTACGCGTTGAACCTGTTCAACGGCGACATCGGCATAGCCCTGCCGCTCGGTCCGTCCGGTACGCTGCGTGTGGCGTTCGCCACGCCGGACGGCGGCTACCGACTGTACTCGCCGGCAAGCCTGCCCGCACACGAGACCGCGTTCGCGATGACGATTCACAAGTCGCAAGGCTCGGAGTTCGATCGCGTCGCGATCGTCCTGCCCGAGCAGGCGAGCCGTGTGCTCTCGCGGGAATTGATCTACACGGGCGTGACGCGTGCCCGCCGGCAAGCCGCGCTTTATGCGCCGTGGCCGGTCATCGCATCTGCCATCGCGCGGCCGACGCAGCGCGACGGCGGCTTGACCGACCGCTTGCGCGAGGTGTTGGCTACGATGCCGGCTTCGCCGCCGCAATCGCGGCTTCCGTGACGGCGCCCAGGCGCGTGACGAGCAACTGGTCGATCTTGTAGTTGTCGATGTCGACCACTTCGAATTTGTAGCCGGCGGCCTCCGTTGCTTCCGATTTCTTCGGAATGCGCTTGAGTTGATAGATCATGAAGCCGGCGATGGTCTCGAACTCGCCTTCGCCCGGCAATTCGTCAATGCCAAGCGCTTTCTTGACGTCTTCGACCGACGTCACGCCGTCGACGAGCCAGGAGTGCTCGTCGCGCTGCACGATCTGGTCCTCGTCGGCGGGGTGGACCACGTCGCCCATGAGGGCGCCGACGATGTCGTTGAGTGTCACGACACCGACGACGAGGCCGTATTCGTTGATGATGACGGCGAAACCCTCGCGGGTTTCCTTGAAGCGCGCAAGTGCCTCGGACAGGTTCAACGTGTCGGGAATCACCAGCAGCTTCTTGGCATAAAGGCGATCCAGGTTGCGGATGACGCTCGACAGGTCTTCGCTGGCAATGCGCTGGAGCAGATCCTTCGAGTCGACGTAACCGAGCACGTTGTCGATTTCATCGCGGCAGACGAGATACTTCGAATGCGGGCTTTCGGTGATTTTCTGGCGAATGCTGCGCTCGTCCTCTGCGATGGTGAAGTACACCACGTCGTCCCGGAATGTCATCACCGATCCGACCGTGCGCGACTCGAGCTCGAAGACGTTTTCGATCAGATGCAGCTCCTGCTTGCGCAGGACCCCGGCCTGAGCGCCGGCCCCTACCATCGCCGCGATGTCTTCGGACGTGATGTTCTCGATGGCGTGCGTGGGCAGCTTGAAGATGCGCAGGAACAGGTTCGCGACGCCGTTGAAGACGAACACCAGCGGGCGCAGGACCTTCAGGCACAACAGCATCGGATCGATGATGGCCGTGGCGACACGCTCGGGATTGACCATCGCCAGACGCTTCGGAATCAGGTCCGCGAACTGAATGAAGGCGATGGTGATGAACAGGAATGAGCCGATGCCGGAGAGCCGCAAGGCCAGCGCCTGATCCACGAACGGGGAAATCCAGGCAAACAGATAGCCGGTGAGGAAGCTCTCGCCAAGGACGCCGCCGAGCACGGCCACGGCGTTCACACCAATTTGCACGACCGTGAAGAAATTGCCGGGTTGTTCCTTGAGCGCGAGCACCTTCACGGCTTGCTGGTCGCCCTTTTCCATGAGCACCTGGAGTTTGGTGCGCTTGGCGGCGGTCAGCGAGATCTCCGCGGCGGAAAAGAAGGCGCTTGCCAGCACCAACAGAAAGATACTGAAAAGAAAGCCGTAACCACTCATATTGTTTTCCCTGAACGTGCGATGGCGGTACCTGGCCGCGACGCAGGCCGGACCGGTTCGCACGGGGGAGGGTCCGGTGGCAGGGAGACATTTCAAAACAAGGCCCGTGGGGGCCGTCATTTTGAGATGCCTTCGGGCTGGGCGCGCAGTGCGCGTCCGGGGTCGGTCCTGCCGTCTGGCGGGCCGCGTCAGCCGTTCGGGCTGTACCGCTGTCCGATAGCATGCCATAAGTCGGGGCCGTATCGTCAGGCGATCCTGCCGTCATGAGCGGAATGGGACACGCCATGCGTCGCGGACGACGGTCGTGTCCCACGGGCCCCCCGTCATGCGGCACACGCCTTGTCTACTCCCGGGCGGTGGCTTGCACGAGCTGCGAGACACGCCGTACAGAACCGACAATCGGCGCAGCGCCTCTCGTGCATCGTGATGCCTGCCTCGACACGGTGTCGGGGCCGTGGCCACGAACCACGCCTTCTCCGATGAGGACTTCACGATGATGCATGGCATTCAACCCGCAATCCACGCGCCCGGCATGGGCGGTCTGACATCGCTTTCCCCGCTCGCACCCACGGAGTCGGTTTTCCGGGCGGGCGGCGTCGCCGGCACTGCATTGGCGCACGTTGCGAACGCACGTGCGTCGGTGTCCCACCACCCGTGGTCGGTGAACCAGGCTTCGGCCAGGCCGATTCCGGTGGTTGGGAACCACGCGATGCGCCCCGATTTCCAGGCGGTCTCATCCGGCGGCGACGTTGGCGTCGTGACGGCCGGATCAGTGGAATCGATGCAGTCGATGGAATCGGCCGAAGCCGACCCGACGCATGGGGGCGACTCCCTGCTCATGGCACCACGCACCGGCGCCCCGCGTGTTGCGCAGCCGGTACTTTGCCCATCTGCGCTGGCGGCGCTACATGTCTGTGCAAGCCTGCCGTCGCCCAATGCGCGCGGCGCGTCGATCGATGGGCGCCAACATCCGGTCGTCATGCCGGACGGACGCAGCGAACGCGCGCAGCTCTGCCGCGACATCGTCGCGGGCGCCTTGCTCGGTACGGAAGGGCGTAATGGCACCGTGCCGTTCGAGCCCACCCGGGAAACGGTGACGCGAACCGTGGCCGATACCGCGCGTCGCTGGACGGGCAAGCCGTCGCTCGCGGGCAAGAAGGAGTGGACGCAGGCGTGCATGACGTTCGAGGCGCCGGGCGGCTTCATCGGCAGACTCAACGATCGGCTGCATTCGGGAGCGCGGGTTCTGCCAGACGCGCAAAGCACCGAATGGATGCTTCGGGTCGGGTTCGCCGACAGTTTGCCGATGCATCAGGCTCTGGTCCGCGGCGACTTGCCACCGTCCGTTGGCATGGGCACCGACGAATGGGCGCGGCTGGCGCTGGGCGTCGAGCATCTGGGGGCGCGCCACTGGGAGATGCGCCACACCGAAGTGATGGACGCGGCAGTGCTGCCCGCAACGAACACCAAGGCATTCACCGCCCTCGCCACGTCGATGTCGACGCTGCCGGCGCACATCGCCACGCAACGCCTGCGCAACAAGTTCTCGATGTACGGCGTGCCGACGGCACCCGCGCCAGGCACCAGTACCGCGCCATCGGTCGGTTGAGGGGCTTGCACGTGGCAGTCGCGCGGCGCGAATGAAAAAAGCGCCCGGGGTGAAGTGCCCCGGGCGCTTTGCACTGCAACGTCCGCGCCGACGCACAGGGCGTCGGCACGCGGCGAGGCATCAGGTACGACGATAGATCTCGGCGCCGCTCTTGACGAACTCGACGGCCTTGACTTCCATGCCCTGCTTGAGGGCGGCTTCGTCCGTGATGCCTTGCTTGGCCGCGTAATCGCGCACGTCCTGCGTGATCTTCATCGAGCAGAAGTGCGGACCGCACATCGAGCAGAAGTGCGCGACCTTGGCCGAATCCTTCGGCAGCGTTTCGTCGTGGAATTCGCGCGCCTTGTCCGGATCGAGACCCAGGTTGAACTGGTCTTCCCAACGGAATTCGAAACGCGCCTTCGACAGCGCGTTGTCGCGAATCTGCGAACCGGGGTGGCCCTTGGCGAGATCGGCGGCGTGCGCGGCGAGCTTGTACGTGATGATGCCTTCCTTGACGTCGTCCTTGTTCGGCAGACCCAGGTGTTCCTTCGGCGTGACGTAGCACAGCATGGCCGTGCCGTACCAGCCGATGGTCGCCGCACCGATGCCCGACGTGATGTGGTCGTAGCCCGGCGCGATGTCCGTCGTGAGCGGTCCGAGCGTATAGAACGGCGCTTCGTCGCAGTACTCGAGCTGGAGATCCATGTTCTCCTTGATGAGTTGCATCGGCACGTGGCCCGGGCCTTCGATCATCACCTGGACGTCGTGCTTCCACGCGATCTGGGTGAGTTCGCCCAGCGTCTTGAGTTCGGAGAGCTGCGCTTCGTCGTTGGCGTCGTAGATCGAGCCGGGGCGCAGGCCGTCACCCAGCGAGAAGGCGACGTCGTACGCCTTCATAATTTCGCAGATTTCTTCGAAGTGCGTGTACAGGAAGCTTTCCTTGTGATGCGCGAGACACCACTTGGCCATGATCGAGCCGCCGCGGCTGACGATGCCGGTCATGCGGTTGGCCGTCATCGGCACGTAGGCGAGACGCACGCCGGCGTGGATCGTGAAGTAGTCGACGCCTTGCTCGGCCTGCTCGATGAGCGTGTCGCGGAACATTTCCCACGTCAGTTCCTCGGCCTTGCCGTTGACCTTTTCGAGCGCCTGATAGATCGGCACGGTGCCGATGGGCACCGGGCTGTTACGCAGAATCCACTCGCGCGTTTCGTGGATGTGCTTGCCGGTCGACAGATCCATCACCGTGTCGCCGCCCCAGCGGATCGCCCACGTCATCTTGTCGACTTCCTCGCCGATCGACGACGTCACGGCCGAGTTGCCGATGTTCGCGTTGATTTTCACGAGGAAGTTGCGGCCGATGATCATCGGCTCCGATTCCGGGTGGTTGATGTTGTTCGGGATGATGGCGCGCCCGCGTGCGATTTCGCTGCGCACGAACTCCGGCGTGATCTCCGCCGGGATGCTGGCGCCGAAATGCTGGCCGGGATGCTGGCGCGAGAGCAGCTTGGCCAGACGCTCGCCTTGCGGGCCCGTCTGGCGCACGCTTTCGATATATTCCTGACGGCGGAGGTTTTCGCGGATCGCGATGTATTCCATTTCGGGCGTGATGATGCCCTGACGCGCGTAGTGCATCTGCGTCACGTTCTTGCCGGCCTTGGCGCGACGCGGCGTGCGATGCAGGCCCGGGAAGCGCAGCTCCGCGGTCGCGGCGTCGGCGGCGCGCTCGCGGCCGTAGGCCGAGGTCAGGCCCGGTAGCGCTTCGGTGTCGCCGCGCGCTTCGATCCATGCGGCACGCAGGGCCGGCAGGCCGGAGCGGATGTCGATCTTGGCGTTCGGATCGGTGTACGGGCCCGAGGTGTCGTACACGTAGATCGGCGGGTTCTTTTCGCCGCCGAAGCTCGTCGGGGTGTCGGCTTGCGAGATTTCACGCATCGGCACCTGGATGTCCGGGCGCGAGCCTTGCACGTAGATCTTGCGGGAATTCGGCAGCGGTGCGATCGCGGCTTCGTCCACGCGCGCGTTGGCTGAGAGGAACTTCGGGTTGGCGTTCATGCAATGTCTCCTGGCGGGGCACGTGTTGACGCCGACAATTTCGGCGCAAAGCGGCTCAGGAGCATGAACGGGGGCGAGGAATTTCTACGCTCCCTGCGCTGGCATTATCCAGATCAGGTTCTAAGGGTATTTCTCACCCACAACTCACGTTGCAGGACCCCTGCGCTTAGCTTTGCGGCAACGATACACCGACATGCCGGGCGAACACAAGCATGATGTGTCCCGAAAAACGTGAACGGATGATGGTGCAATGCGTCATGCGCGCACGCCCCACGCCAGGTTCGCTGGCGAGCGCACAATGCGGGCCGCGCGGTTCCCCGGACCGGGGATGTCGGCGACTTGGCCGACGTTGGCCTGGCGAATTTATTCGCTTTTGGCTCTTTTGATTCAGGCAGGAGGTGCGTATCGTCAACGATGTGAATGCCGGATCCGAACTGACTTCAATCGAACGGAGGGACCATCCATGCTGCGCCTGAACTACATCAAAGCCGCTCCGCGCCCGTATGAATACCTGAGCACACTGAGCCACTACTTCCACGATTGCGGACTGCCGGACGGCCTCGTCGAACTCGTGTGGCTGCGCGCCTCGCAGCTCAATGGCTGTGCGTACTGCATCGACATGCACGTGACAGACGCGCTGAAAGTCGGCATCGAGCCGCGCCGCGTGCATCTGCTCGATGCCTGGCGGGAGACGGAGCTTTATTCGCCGGCCGAGCGCGCGGCGCTCGCATGGACGGAAGCCGTCACCAACGTGCAGGACGGACACGTGCCAGACGACGTGTTCGCCGAACTGCGCGCGCATTACGATGACAAGGAGATCTCCGACCTGACCTTCGCCGTTGCCACGATCAACGCGTGGAACCGGATGGCCATCGCATTTCGCGCACCGCTGCCAAAGGTGCCGCACGGCGTGCGCTGAACTGCGTCCGAATGCACGTTGGCGGTGCGATGGGCCTGCGCCGGGCCCGGCGCGACTTCCGTTTGCGCACTATCGCCGATCGACCGTGCGTGACCGATGTGCGGGCGAGCCGCGACCGTGTGGCGCAGACTCACTGTGCCAGCCGGACTTCGCGCTGAAACTCGCGCGGCACGAGCCGAAGCACGTCGCGAAAGAAGCGCCGATCGGGGGGCGGAAGCATCGGCAGCACCCTTCCCAGCGAGTGAGCCGCGTGCAACGCCTGCGGGGAGTCGCCGTCCTGGTGCAGCGCGAACCACAACATCTCGAACCACAGGTTGGCGAGCTGCAACGGCTCGAAGCCAACACGCCCCTCTTCGTGATCGGCGAGCGTGGTGGCCAGCACGTCGGTCCAGCGGGTGAATCCCTTGGCGCGCGAAAACGGTGCGCCGAACGGCTGCACGGCGTCGAGAAATGCGTCGACGGCGAGCGGCGTGCTCGCGCGCAACGTTGCAAGATCGGGATCGCGCCGTGCCGGCACGGCACCGCGCGCGATGCGCAATAAAAAAACGGTGTTCCAGACGGAGTTGCCGCCCACGCCGAAGCGGTCGCAGATCCATTCGGACAAGCCAATCCAGCGCAACGCCTGACGCTGCACGTCGGCGGCGGCGAGGCGGCGTCCCGGGTCGATGAGCGCACCCTGCCAGAACAACCAAAGCGTCAGCCCGATGTTGGCCGCAACGTGTTGCGCCAGTTCGATCGAATCGCCTTCGAACGCGGCCTGCAGCGCGTCGGAAAAGGCGGCCAGCGCATCGGCGGCCGATTTGGCGCGCGCCGGCATCGGACCCGGACGGGCGGCGTGCGACTTATGCAGCAATGCCTGCAGATTTCGGCTCTCGAAGCGAATCCGCGGGTTGTAGACGAGACACGGGGCAAGCGTCGTGTCGTCGCCGATGCGTTGCAGATGGGCGAACGCGCCGGCTTCGTCGCGCAACGCGTAGGCTTGCCACGCCTGCACGATCCAGTGCATGGCGCGCAGCGTGGGCGAGCCCGGCGGGTTCGTGCCGAACGTTTCCGCCAGCGTGGTGAGGGTCCGCTTCGTGCGTGCGGCGTCGCCCATGCGGCGCCAGACGATCGTCTCGGCGAGCAGCGCGATGCCTCGCTGCACGTCGTCGACGGCGCAAACCTGCGCGGCATGGAACGAGGGGATGGCGCCCGTGCGCTGACGCCGCACGTCACCCGGCGCGCTTGCTTGCGGTGGCGCGAAGAACACGCCGTCCTGCATGTCGCGCTTGCCCAGCGTCAGGTGATGCCAGAACGCGATGTCCTGCATGACGTAATCGAGGGCGGGGGAGTGTGTATCGGGCGCCGTGTCCTGCGGGAGGCCGAGAAAGGCGGCAATCGCGCGGCGCGGGCTGTCCGGCGCGGCATTGCCAATCGTCACGCGGACCCGCGGAATTTCCCGGGGCGCGAGCCAGAACGGCCCTTTGCCACGCCCGCGCGTGGGCAGCAGACGCGGGTCGGCGTGGCGATCCTCGCCCCAGCCGACCGCGACATGCCAGCGCGCGAAATCCGAAAAAGCGCGACTGATCAGCATGCGCAGATCGCCCGCCGCACCGGACGTCTGTCCGAAGCGGGACTTCAGCGATGCCAGCGAGACGGGCGAATTCTCGTAAAGCGCCGCGTAATACACCCGCATGAGCAGCCAAAGGCTTTGGTAGCGGACCGCCTCGCCATTGATCGTTTGTGGCGCGTCGAGGCGTACGGCGAGGGGGGAGGCGCCAGTGGCGCTGACGTTCGTGTCGGTGGCGGGAATGTCGGGCATGGCGTCGAGTTTCGTCGAATGACGTCGGAGAAGCGCCCGCTTCGCGCCGGGGCGGCGTGCAGCCTGCGCCGCAATCTCACGGTCTTCGGGAGGGGCGCACCGATGATACGGCGGTTACGTCGGTTACGGTAGCTTTGCTTTGCGTCTGTCGAAACCCGCACTAAGCTGCATATGCTCTCGAGAACCGGCGCCTGGCCAGCGTCCTGACAGCATGCCGGCGATGCCCCGGAGGGTCCGCAACGTCCCGCATGTCCGACGAACCTCCCATGAAATCAGGACAACGAAATGAATACGATAATTTCTCGCCGGTGGCGTGCCGGCCTGTGGCGGCGGCTGGTCGGCGCGGTCGTCTTGCCCGCAACGCTCGCCGCCACCCCTGCGGCCTATGCGGCCGACGTGCCGAAAGCCGCGCCGGGGCGCATCACCGAGCGCGCCGACTGGGGCAAGCTGTTCACCGCGGAGGGCGTGAAGGGCACGATCGTGGTGCTCGACGCACGCACGCAAACCTATCAGGCCTACGACGCCGCACGTGCCGAGAAGCGCATGTCGCCGGCGTCGACTTACAAGATATTCAACAGCCTGCTGGCGCTCGACTCCGGGGCGCTGGACAACGAACGCGCGATCATTCCCTGGGATGGCAAGCCGCGACGCATCAAGAACTGGAACGCGGCGATGGACCTGAGGACCGCGTTTCGCGTGTCATGCCTGCCCTGCTATCAGGTCGTCTCGCACAAGATCGGGCGCCGGTACGCGCAGGCGAAGCTGAACGAGGTCGGGTATGGCAACCGCACCATTGGCGGCGCGCCGGACGCCTATTGGGTCGACGACAGTCTGCAGATTTCGGCGCGTGAGCAGGTGGACTTCCTGCAGCGTCTCGCGCGTGGCACGTTGCCGTTCTCTGCGCGCTCGCAGGACATCGTGCGCCAGATGTCGATCGTCGAAGCCACGCCGGACTATGTGCTTCACGGCAAGACGGGCTGGTTCGTCGACAAGAAGCCCGATATCGGCTGGTGGGTAGGGTGGATCGAGCGCGACGGCAACATCGCCAGCGTCGCGATCAACATCGACATGCTGTCGGAGGCGGACGCCCCGAAACGGGCACGCATCGTGAAGTCGGTGCTGAAGGACCTGAAGCTGATCTGATCGCGCGGCGGCGCATCGTGGTCGGGCGTGCCGTTTACCGTTGTCAGGCGCTGCGCTGTGGGAACGCCTTCGGGCGTGACCACCGCGCAACGCCTGGCGAGGATTACAGTGCGCGTCCGTGTTTGAGGGCGGCCGCAATTTCGGCCACGTGCCGGCCTTGCGTGCGGGCGATCTTCAATTCGTTCTCGCTCGGCTGGCGAGAGCCGTCGGCAGCCGCCAGCGTGGTTGCGCCGTACGGCGTGCCTCCGGTGATTTCCGCCATGTTGGTCAGCGCGGGTTCCGTGTAAGGCACGCCCACGATGACCATGCCATGGTGCAGCAACGTGGTGTGGAAGCTCGTGATCGTCGTCTCCTGTCCGCCGTGTTGCGTGGCGGTGCTGGCGAACACGCTGCCGACCTTCCCGGCGAGCGCTCCCTTGGCCCACAAACCGCCGGTCTGGTCGAGGAAGTTACGCATCTGGGCCGTCATGTTGCCGAAGCGCGTGGGTGTGCCGAAGATGATCGCGTCGTAGTCGGGCAGTTGATCGACGCGCGCGACCGGTACGTTCGCAAAGGCTGCCCGTGCCGCTTTCGCGCCGCTCTTTTCCAGCACGTCGTCGGGAACGAGTTCGGGGACCTGCATGACGCTCACTTCCGCACCGGCGACGCCGCGCGCCCCTTCGGCAACGGCTTCGGCCATCTTGTAGATGTGCCCGTACATGCTGTAGAACACCACCAGGATCTTGGCATTGGCCATGGGAATCTCCTTTGGGTCGAGGAAGGCTGGCGTCGCGGGCGACATGCCACGCGAGGCGAGCCGTTCCATCATAGTCGACGCACATGACGAAACGTGAGCGCGACGACGCGCGGCACGGGGCCGGCGTGTTGTCTTCCTGATGCGGACCTGACGCCGGCCGGATGCCAACTCGATCCTGACCTGATGCCGATGCGGTGCTCGCGCCTTGCCCCCACTGCGGGCGCGATGTTGCGACGAGCGGGGAGTTACGCGGGGATCAACGCAGGCGCGAGCCGATGAGGCAACCCAGCGCGAGTGCCGCCATCAATACCGCGACGCTGGCCGATACGCCACCCGCCAGTGCCAGCCCGGTCGCGGCAAGGCCGTGCGCCAGCAGGGCCGCGGGCACGAGCAGCATGGCGCTTACAACGCTCCAGCGCATCACATATCGCCACAGGAACCGACTCACGACGTGCATGCGTGCGTCGAGTTGATGCCGCTGCCAGAACGACAGATCGGCCGCCGCATGGAAGAGCCAAAGCGGGCTGAAGTATTTGATGAACAAGTCCATGACGCCATACGAGAAACACAATGCCCGCCGGGGGCGGGCATGGCGTCGAGGCGCGATGGCGAGACCGTCACGCGCTTTGTGGGGGGGAGTCGACGCCCCACAATTGTAGCAGGCGCTCACTCACAATGCTCGGACGGTTTGCGATTCCCTTGGACTTATTTCGTTGAATATCGATCAATCGTAGGTCAATAGTGCTCTTTATTCGTTATTTGTGGTTATTTTTTTGGTGTCGCCGTCTTCGCTCCGCGTGCGGCCTTGCGGGAAGGGGCCGCGAGCGCGTGTGGCGAGGCGGCCGTGACCTGCTGGATCAGCTCCCACACGGACTGTGCGGCGGGCGAAAGGGTGCGGTTCTTGCGGCGTACGAGCGTGATCGTCCGGTCGATCTGGGGCACGAGCGGCAGGGCGATGAGCCGCCCGTCGTTCTTGGGTCCGGGCATCGTGGGCAGCGCAAGCGCCGGCATGATGCTGATGCCGATGCCCGCCTCGACCATGCGGAACACGGTGATGGCGTGTCCGACTTCCTGCGCCACCTGGCAGTAAGCCCCATGCGCTGCCAGCGCACGGTCGATGAGCGGGCGGCTACCCGACGCATAGTCGAGCAGCACGAGTTTCTCGCCATTGAGCGCTTTCCACTCCACGGTCGTCCGTCCGGCGAACCGATGTGAGCGATCGCACACCACCAGGAATGGCTCGACCATGATCGGCTCGCCGACGAGGTCGTCGGTGCCCTCGGACGCGACGATTACCCCGAAATCGACTTCGCCATGACGCACGCTGTCGGTCGCCAGCGTCTGGACCTGGTCGCGCAGCATCAGCGTGATGTCCGGGAAGCGAGTGGCACAGGCCGAAATACATTCCGGCATGAGATTGGCCGAAATGGTTGGCGCGCTGGCTACGCGAACCCGGCCACGACGCTCCTCGGCCAGGCCGTGCGTGTCGCGAAGGGCGCTTTCCAGCTCGTCGAGCACCCGGGCGAGGGTGGCGGAGAGGCTGGCGCCCACTTCGGTCAGCGTGACTTCCCGCGTGGTACGGTCCACGAGCTTGAGTCCGAGTTCTTGTTCGAGCTCCCGAATACAACGGCTGACGGCCGGCTGAGTCAGGCCAATATCCTCTCCGGCGCGGCTGAAGCTGCCGAGGTCGGCCACTGCGAGGAACACCTTGAGCTGGCGCAGCGAGATATTCATGCGAATTTTGTATGAATAAAATTTTTAAATGAATTTGTATTTTAACTGTCCTTGCGGTCTAATACGTGAAAACCCGTATCGCGAGCGCACACTTCCGGTCACTTCCGATCGCCCGCCGATCGATTGAGACCCGCAGGCGGCGACATGCCGCCGGTGCGTGTCCTGGCGTACGGGCTTTGTCTTTTCAGGCGTATTCGAGATCGACAATGGCCAGACCGCGTTTTCTTCCCGACAATTTCACGTTGATGCTGGTGGCGACCGTCGCGTTGGCCAGCTTTCTGCCGGCGCATGGCGAGGGCGGGGTGGCCTTCAATCTGCTGACCAACGTGGCGATTGCGGCCCTGTTCTTCCTGCACGGCGCGAAGCTCTCGCGTGAAGCCGTGCTCGCCGGCGCCACGCACTGGCGCCTGCACCTGCTGGTGTTTGCCAGCACGTTCGCCATCTTCCCGATCGTCGGTGTGGCGCTCAAGCCGGTGCTCTCCTGGATGGTGACACCCGAGCTATACCTCGGCGTGCTGTTCCTGTGCACGCTGCCGGCAACGGTGCAGTCGGCGATCGCGTTCACGTCCATCGCGCGCGGCAATGTGCCGGCGGCCGTGTGCAGTGCCTCGGCGTCGAGCCTGTTCGGCATTTTCATTACGCCGCTGCTGGTCGGGCTGGTCGTGGTTCATCACGACGGCAACACCGGCGCGTCGCCGTTCGACTCGATCGGCAACATCATGCTCCAGCTGCTCGTGCCGTTCATCGCGGGGCAACTCTCGCGCAAGGCGATCGGCAAATGGGTCGAACGCAATCGCGGGCTGCTCAAGTTCGTCGATCAGGGCTCGATTCTGCTGGTGGTGTACACGGCGTTCAGCGAGGCCGTGAACACGGGGCTTTGGCACCAGATTCCGCCGCTCGCGCTGCTGGGCCTGCTTGGCTGTTGCGCCGTGATCCTCGCGATCATGCTTGCATTCACCACCTTCTCGGCACGCTGGCTTGGCTTCTCGCGAGAAGACGAAATCACGATCGTGTTCTGCGGTTCGAAGAAAAGCCTCGCCAGCGGAATTCCGATGGCCAAGGTGCTGTTCGCGACCGGCCCGCTGGGCGCCATCGTGCTGCCGCTCATGCTGTTTCATCAGATGCAACTGATGGTGTGTGCCGTGTTGGCGCAGCGATACGCAAATCGCCAGCGTGCGGCGCAATCGTCGAAGACGCTCAAGGCCGGCGCCGCCAAGCCGGTCGCGCGCGATGCGAAATCCGACGGCAGCGCCAACGCCGGCGCGGGCCGCTGAGCGTCGTCGCGCCCGCACTACGGCCCGGCAAGGGCCGTTGTCACACGTTGGTCGTGCGCAAGTGCTAGAATTGCGGTTGTTTCGCTTCTTGACGACCACCCCGGTCCGGCGGCGCCCGACGCATCTGTCCCCTGACAGGCCCCTCTCGCGCCAGCCTTGAGCATGGCGCGCAGCGCCCCTTGAATCTTCGCGAGTGAGCTTTGATGCGGATCCTTCCGCGTGGCGGCCCCCGTTTTTTTAAAGAGATGTCCCATCATCATGGCTGATGTAAATGCTGTTCCGACCCCCGGCTTCGATAGCTTTGGGCTGCATGCGGACATCTTGCGGGCCATTGCCGAGCAGGGCTACACCCAGCCGACGCCGATCCAGGCGCAGGCCATCCCGGTGGTGCTGTCCGGTCGTGACGTCATGGGTGCCGCGCAGACGGGGACCGGCAAGACCGCGAGTTTCTCCCTGCCGATCATCCAGCGGCTGCTCCCTGACGCGAACACGAGTGCATCGCCCGCCCGCCATCCGGTGCGCGCGCTGATCCTCACGCCGACGCGCGAACTCGCCGATCAGGTGGCCGACAACGTGCGCTCGTACGCGGGGCACACGCCGCTGCGCAACACCGTGGTGTTCGGCGGCGTCGACATGAACCCGCAGAAGGACACATTGCGCCGCGGTGTGGAAATCCTGATCGCCACGCCGGGACGCCTGCTCGATCACGTCGAGCAAAAGACGGTCAACCTCAGCCAGGTCAAGATGCTCGTGCTCGACGAAGCCGACCGCATGCTCGACATGGGCTTCCTGCCGGACCTGCAACGCATTCTGAACCTGCTGCCCAAGCAGCGTCAGACGCTGCTGTTCTCGGCGACGTTCTCGAACGAGATCAAGAAGCTCGCATCGAGCTATCTCACGAATCCGGTCACGATCGAAGTGGCGCGTCGCAACGCGACGGCCGACAAGGTCGAGCAGACCGTCTATGAGGTCGACGAAGACGACAAGCGTGCCGCCGTGGTGCAGATCCTTGGCGAGCGCGACCTCAAGCAGGTCATCGTGTTCGTCAACAGCAAGATCGGCGCGAGCCGTCTGGCGCGTCAGCTCGAGCGCGATGGCATCGTGACGGCCGCCATTCACGGCGACAAGTCGCAAAACGAGCGCATGCTGGCACTCGAGGCCTTCAAGCAGGGCGGTATCCGCGCACTGGTCGCCACCGACGTGGCCGCACGCGGTCTCGATATTTCCGATCTGCCTGGGGTGATCAACTACGATCTGCCTTACAACGCCGAGGACTACGTGCACCGGATTGGCCGCACGGGCCGTGCGGGGGCGTCGGGCGAAGCGATTTCGCTGTGCGCGCCGGACGAGCGCAAGCAGCTCGTGGAAATCGAAAAGCTGATCAAGCGCGAGCTCAAGCGCGGCCAACTGACACTGGAGCGCCGCAGCCGTTCGCGCGACGACCGAGGCGATCGCTACGAGCGCAGCGACCGGGGCGAGCGCACTGAGCGCACTGAGCGCACCGAGCGCCACAGCCGTCATGAAGGCTTGCGTGTTGGCCGCAGTGGTGGCAGCGGCGCGCCGCGTCGTGTGCGCCCGGAGGACGAATTCTTCTACAAGCCGTACGAGCCGTCGCCGAGCGCATCGGACGCGCAACGCGACAGCAACCGTGCCGCACAAGAGGCCGGCGCTCCGACGGCATTCGGCGCGCTGCCGGAAAAGGCACCGAAGCGGCAGGTCGCCGCCCTGCTCGCGGGGTTCCCCCGCAAGGCAGGCAACTGAGGGCCTGGACGTCGTGTCGGATTGAGCCCCGTCTGCCGCCGATAACAATGAGCCAGCGCGAATGCGCTGGCTTTTTTGTTGGCGGAACGCTGGCGAGGGGGCGGTTACGGGCGGCCTGGCGACTGATCGGGTCGATCGGGCCGATCAGGCCGATCCGGCCGGTTTGCGATTGAATCGTCGGCGCCCGTCACGTGTTGCTGGACAGTGTGGCGACCTGTTGTTCTTCCTGGGCCTATTGGCCCCATCGCTCCCGCCACGCCTGGGTCGCCGCGGCATAGAAGTCCTCGCGGTGCGATAACGTGGCGAGCGAGGGCGGCAGGCCGAGGTGTCGCGCGGCATCCCTGAGCGCTGCGAGCACGGCGTCCGGCGTTTCCAGCGCGAGCGGCGAGGCGCCATTCTGCTTGCTCAGCTTCTCGCCGTCGTCGGCCATCACGAGCGGTACGTGCAGGTAGCGCGGCGTGGGGGCATCGAGACAGGTCTGCAAATAAATCTGACGCGCCGTCGAATCCAGCAAGTCGGCGCCGCGTACGACATCGGTGATGTGCTGCGACTGATCGTCGACGACCACGGCCAACTGGTAAGCCCACTGACCGTCGGCGCGCTTGAGCACGAAGTCGCCGACTTCCGTGGCCAGATTCTGCGACTGCGCGCCCATCCAGCGGTCCTCGAAGTCGATGCGCGCGGCGTCGCCGTCGGGCACGCGCAGACGCCATGCGCGGGCCGTCCTGCCATGTAGGCCGTCGCGGCAGGTTCCCGGGTACGCGAGTGTGGTGTGACGCGCATGCACGCGCGTGAGCGAATCGGCGATTTCGCGGCGCGTGCAGCCGCATGGATAGATCCGTCCGCGGGCCGTGAGCGAGGCCAACGCGGCTTCATAGCGCGCATGGCGTTGGCTTTGCCAGACGATCGGCTCGTCCGAGTGCAGACCCAGACGTTCCAGGGTGCGTAGAATGTCGTCGGCCGCGCCGGGCACGCACCGCGGCTCGTCCAGATCCTCCATGCGCACCATCCAGATGCCGTCATGGGCGCGGGCATCGAGCCAACTGGCCAGCGCGGTGACGAGCGAGCCGCGATGCAGCGGCCCGGTTGGCGAGGGGGCAAAGCGGCCGCGGTATTGGCTGCGCGAGGATCGGCTGTGAGACGCTTCCGGCCCTTCGGGAGCGGCTTGCACATCCCCCACGTCGCAGGTCTCGCGCGCTTCACGCGCCGGATGCCCGTCGTTTCCCCGGGGCGCGGGGCCATCCGGTGAGCACGCGCCGTTCGCCGGCAAACGGTTCACCGATGCGCTCAGGCCGACGCCGCCAGCGACGCGGCGCGCTCGGCCGCCTGCGCCTGGGCATCGGCGCTCGTACGGGTGCCGGCGCACGCCGGACACTGTTCGCCTTCGATGTATTCGGCGCTGCGCTGCGCCTGTTCCGTGACGACGGCACGGCATGCGAAGCACTGTTTCGTCGTGGACGGGGCGAGCTCGGGCGTGAGCGCTGTGCGGTAGTCGAATACGAAGCAGTCGCCCTGATAGTGCGCGCCGCCCACGTCCTCGAAGTACTTGAGAATGCCGCCGTCGAGCTGGTAGGTGTGCTCCAGGCCGATGTCGCGCATGTAGATTGCGGCCTTCTCGCAGCGGATGCCACCCGTGCAGAACGACACGATGGTCTTGCCCTCGAACTCGGCGCGATGCGCGGCGATCACGTCGGGGAATTCCGAGAATTTGGCGAGGCGATAATCGACGGCGTTCTCGAACGTGCCGACATCGACTTCGAAATCGTTGCGCGTATCGAGCATCACGACCGGACGGCCCTCGTCGTCCTGCCCGGCGTCGAGCCAGCGCTTGAGCGTGACGGGGTCGACGCCGGGGGCGCGACCGTCCGCCGGCTTGATGACCGGCATCTTCATCGTGATGATTTCTTTCTTGGGGCGCACGAGCATCCGCCGGAACGGCTGCGTGTCCGAGAGGCTTTCCTTGACCTCGAGATCGGCGAAGCGGGCGTCGGCCCGCAGGCCGGCGAGAAACGCATCGATGGCATTGCGCGCGCCGGCGAGAAACAGATTGATGCCTTCCGGCGCGAGGAGAATGGTGCCCTTCAGGTCGAGTGCCTGGCAGCGTTCGAGCAGGGCCGGACGCAGGGTCGCGATGTCGTCGAGCGTGACGAACTTGTACGCAGCGATATTGACGATGGACATGGCAACGGAATTCGCAGGATGCGTGAAACAATAAAGCGCCATTATCGCCGATTCGGTACACGTTCGTGCTTGATTCAGGGCAAATCGCCCCCGGGTGCCGTCGGCAAGCCGCCGGAGATCGGGACATGGCGCGTCGGCGCGCGTCGCGGGGTGGGGCGCGCTGTTATCGGTGGTCAGGACGCGGTGCGGCGACGAGACCTTGTTGCGCGACCCCCTGTTATTTTGGATAGCGCGCGCGCTCGGCGATTCCTTTATTCGCTCATGCGGCGCGTGGCAGTCCGTCACCCGGCAGACGCGGCGATTTCGGAATTCCGGAAGACGCTGAAGACGGGGAGGGCGCGTTACAATGTCGCCCATGTCAGAACCTCGCTTCGTCCACCTCCGCCTCCATTCCGAATACTCGATCGCCGATGGCATCGTGCGGCTCGATGATGTCGTCAAGGCCGCCGCCAAGGACGGTCAGGGCGCGCTTGCGCTCACCGACCTCGCGAACATGTTCGGCGCCATTCGTTTCTACAAGGGAGCCCGCGGCAAGGGCGTCAAGCCGATCATCGGCTGCGATGCCTGGATCACGAACCCGGCCGACCGCGACAAGCCCTCGCGGCTGCTGCTGCTTGCGCGCGACCGTGAAGGCTACCTGAACCTCTGCCAGTTGCTTTCCCGGGCATGGCTGGGCAACCAGTGGCGCGGGCGGGCGGAAATTGACGCGTCGTGGTTGCAGCCCGACGGTCTGGCGCGCGGTCTGCTGGCGTTGTCAGGCGCGCAGATGGGCGACGTCGGCATGGCGCTGGCGGCGGGCAATCCGGAATTGGCGCTGCAATGCGCCAGGCATTGGGCCGACGTATTCCCGGGCGCGTTCTATATCGAGTTGCAGCGCACGGGCCAGCCGGGCATGGAGGCGTACGTGCAGCAGGCCGTGCAGCTCGCGGCCAGGGCCGGGTTGCCGGTCGTGGCCACGCACCCGATCCAGTTCATGACGGCCGACGATTTCACGGCGCACGAAGCGCGCGTGTGTATTTCGGAAGGCGAGATGCTCGGCAATGCGCGCCGAGTACGGCGCTTCACGCAGGACCAGAGTTTCCGCACGCAGGACGACATGATCGCCGCGTTCGAAGACGTGCCGTCGGCGATCGCCAACACCGTCGAGATCGCCAAGCGCTGCAACCTCACGCTCGAACTGGGCAAGCCGAAGCTGCCGCTGTTCCCGACGCCCGACGGCATGTCGCTCGACGACTACCTCGTACAGTTGTCCAAGGAGGGGCTGGAGAAGCGTCTCGAGCTGCTTTTCCCCGACGAGGCCGAGCGCGACAAGCAGCGTCCCGATTACTACAAGCGGCTCGAATTCGAGACGGGCACCATCATCAAGATGGGCTTTCCCGGCTACTTCCTGATCGTGGCCGACTTCATTCAGTGGGCGAAGAACAACGGCGTGCCGGTGGGGCCGGGTCGCGGCTCCGGCGCGGGCTCGCTCGTTGCCTACGCGCTCGGCATTACCGACCTCGACCCGCTCAAATACAACCTGCTGTTCGAGCGCTTCCTCAACCCGGAACGCGTGTCGATGCCCGACTTCGACATCGACTTCTGCCAGGATGGGCGCGACCGGGTCATTCAGTACGTGAAAGAGAAGTACGGCGCCGACGCCGTTTCGCAGATCGCCACCTTCGGCTCGATGGCAGCCAAGGCCGCGGTACGCGACGTGGGTCGCGTGCTCGATCTGGGCTACAACTTCGTTGACGGCATCTCCAAGCTGATCCCGTTCAAGCCCGGCAAGCACGTCACCATCGACGACGCGCTCAAGGAAGAGCCGCAACTGGCCGAGCGCTATCAGACGGAAGATGAAGTCAAGCAACTGATCGAGCTGGCGCAGCGTGTCGAGGGGCTGACGCGAAACGTCGGCATGCACGCGGGCGGTGTGCTGATCGCCCCGGGCAAGCTGACCGACTTCTGCCCGCTCTACACGCAGGGCGGCGGCGAAGACGCCAGTGGGGTCGTGAGTCAGTACGACAAGGACGACGTGGAAGCGGTCGGCCTCGTGAAGTTCGACTTTCTGGGACTGACCACGCTCACGATCCTGAACTGGGCGGAGCGCTACATCAAGCGATTGCATCCGGAAATGAAGGACTGGTCGCTCGATCAGGTCTCGCTCACCGACCCGGCGGCGTTCAGCATTCTGAAAAAAGCCAATACGGTGGCGGTGTTCCAGCTGGAAAGCCGGGGCATGCAGGGCATGTTGAAGGATGCCCAGCCCGACCGCTTCGAAGACATCATCGCGCTCGTGGCGTTGTACCGTCCGGGCCCGATGGACCTGATTCCGAGCTTCTGTGCGCGAAAGCATGGCCGGGAAAAGGTGGAATACCCGGATCCGCGCGTCGAGCCGGTGCTCCAGGAGACCTACGGCATCATGGTCTATCAGGAGCAGGTGATGCAGATGGCGCAGATCATCGGCGGTTACTCGCTCGGCGGCGCCGACTTGCTGCGTCGTGCGATGGGCAAGAAGAAGGCCGAGGAGATGGCCGAGCACCGCGAGATCTTCGCCAAGGGGGCCGCCGCCAACGGCCTCACGCGTGAAAAGTCGGACGAAATCTTCGACTTGATGGAGAAGTTCGCGGGCTACGGCTTCAACAAGTCGCACGCCGCCGCCTACGCGCTGCTGGCGTATTACACCGCATGGCTCAAGGCACACCATCCTGCCGAATTCATGGCCGCCAACATGAGCTTGGCCATGGACGACACGGACAAGGTCAAGATTCTCTACGAGGACTGCCTGGCGAACGGTCTCGGTGTGTTGCCCCCCGACGTGAACGTCTCGGCCTACCGCTTCGAGCCGGCCGACGCGAAAACCGTGCGCTACGGTCTGGGCGCCATCAAGGGCAGTGGTCAGTCGGCCATCGAGGAAATCCTGCGGGCACGCGAAGGCAAGCCGTTTACCGATCTGTTCGATTTTTGCGCGCGCATCGACCGTCGCGTCGTGAACCGTCGCACCATCGAAGCGTTGATTCGCGCCGGGGCGTTCGACACGATTCACGAAAACCGGGCCCAGTTGATGGCATCGGTGCCGATGGCGATGGAGGCCGCGGAGCAGGCGAGCGCCGCGGCCAATCAGGTCAGCCTGTTCGATCTCGGCGACGAGAGCCTTCAGGCGCCGCTGGAGTTGGCCGACGAGCCGGCCTGGACCGACAAGCGCAAGCTGCAGGAAGAAAAGCAGGCACTCGGCTTCTATCTGTCGGGGCACATGTTCGACTCCTACGTGGAGGAAGTGCGGCGTTTCGTGCGCACGCGGATTCGCGACCTCACGGACGGCCGCGACAAGCTGGTCGCCGGCGTGATCTCCAGCATGCGCACGATGATGACCCAGCGCGGCAAGATGCTGATCGTGCAGCTCGATGACGGCACGTCCACGCTCGAAGTCACGATCTTCAATGAGCAGTTCGAGGCCAACAAGCATTTGTTCAAGGAAGACGAGTTGCTGATCGTCCAGGGCAATGCGCGGCCGGACAGCTTCACGGGCGGGCTGCGTTTCACCACCGAAAGCGTGATGGACCTCGGCCGTGCGCGTGCACGTTTTGCGCGGGCGCTCAAGTTGTCGTTCAACGGCAATGCCGACTGGACGCGCCTGCGCGCCACCCTCCAGCCGCATTGCACGATGTATCGCGTGGCCGCGACGGCCGGGGCGGGCGGTGGTGGTGGCGGCTTCAATGGTGGCGGCGGGTTCAACGGCGGTGGCGGTGGTGGCTTTGGCCGGCGCAACGGTAGCGGCAACGGCGATGGTGACGGCGAAAAGCAGAACGGCCTGCCGGTGCACATCGTGTATCGCCGCCCGGACGCCGAATGCGAGTCGAGGCTGGGCGACGACTGGAAGGTGCAGCCGGGCGACGAGTTGCTCGGCGAACTTCGCCAGTGGCTCACGACCGACTCGGTGCAGATCATCTACTGACACGAGCGGTCCGGCGCCGGAATGCGCGCAGGATCGGCAGCGTTGTGCGGCGCCGCGTTGCGCCGCCGCCGAAAGACACAACAAGGAAACCCCGATGTTCTCCATCATCGTTCCGACGTGGAACAACCTGGCGCTGCTGCAACTTTGCGTGCGCAGTATTCGCCAGAACTCGCGCTACGCCCACCAGATCATCGTGCACGTGAACGATGGTTCCGATGGTTCGCTCGACTGGGTGCGTGCCGAGGGCCTCGAACATACCGCATCGCCCGACAACATCGGTATCTGTTACGCGGTGAACCAGGCGGCGGCGCTTGCGCGCGAGAAGTACATCGTCTATCTGAACGACGACATGTATTGTTGCCCCGGGTGGGATACCGCGCTGATCGAGCGGGCGCAAGCGATGCCGGACACCGCGTTCATGCTGTCGGGCACGATGATCGAGCCGGTGGACACGGGCAATCCGTGTGTGCTGGTACATGACTTCGGCCGAGAGGTCGACACGTTCGACGAAGCCGCGCTGCTTGCCGCCGTGCCGAACTACCGCAAGCCCGACTGGTTTGGCGCCACCTGGCCGCCGACCCTCGTGCATCGCGACTGGTGGTTCCTGGTGGGCGGATACAGCACCGAGCTGAGCCCGGGGATGAGCAGCGACAACGACTTCTCCATGAAGATGTGGGCCGCGGGCGCCCGGCGTTTCGTCGGCGTGGGCGCGAGCCTCGTGTATCACTTCCAGTGCAAGAGCACGGGCAAGGTTGTGAAGAACGACGGACGCACCCAGTTTCTGCGCAAGTGGGGCATGACACAGTCGATCTTCGATCGCTACTACCTGCGTCGCGGCAAGCCGGTTCCGGCCGGCAATGACGGACGCCTGGCCGAGCCCGTCGAGGACGGGAAGTTGCGTTGGGAGCTTTTCCGTTCCCGCGTGAAGCGGGCGTTGGCCAGGTAACGCGCCGGCGCGGACGCGCAGGCCGCGACCGCCGTTCCGCCTGGGACGCGTCAGCTCTCCCCGCGTCGCAGCAGATCGTACTTCAGAAAGGCGCTGCGCGCGTTCATCCGTGCGATGGCGGCGCCGGTCGCGCCATCCAGGAAGCCTCGGCGCAGGAAGTAGGTGCGAACAAAGGCCCATCCACCATTGATCCACGGTTTGAGCGGCGAGACCCGCTTGCCACGCAATGCCATCTCCTTGGCGCCGGCGCGCGCGTAACGCTGGATCTTGTCCTCAACCTGACGCGCTTCCGTGTAGCTGTAGTGCAGCAGATGGTGCGACAGCGTGCCGATCGCACCGTCGACGATCACCCGTTCGTGGACGAGATTGTCGGAGAAGCGTCCGGCTTCGCGGCGGAATAGCCGCAGCACATGGTCGGGATACCAGCCGCAGTGCCGCACCCAGTGGCCCAGAAACTGCGACAGCCGGGGCATGCGGTAGCCGGCACGGGAAGTGTCGCCGAGCGCGGCCGCGATCTCGGTCGCCAACTCGGGCGTTACGCGTTCGTCGGCATCGAGTGAAAGGACCCACGGTTGCGTGGCGTACGACAAGGCCCGATTCTTCTGCGGGCCAAAACCCGGCCAATCAGGCGTGACATACACCTCGGCGCCGGCGGCGCGGGCGATGTCGGCGGTGCCGTCGGTGCTCGCGTTGTCCACCACGACGATCTGCGACGCAAACGATTGCACCGATGCGATGCAC
Organism: Pandoraea pnomenusa; assembly: GCF_000767615.3. Classification (NCBI taxonomy): domain Bacteria; kingdom Pseudomonadati; phylum Pseudomonadota; class Betaproteobacteria; order Burkholderiales; family Burkholderiaceae; genus Pandoraea; species Pandoraea pnomenusa. The sequence continues at coordinate 1,282,351 of NZ_CP009553.3, forward strand.
TCGGCGATGTTGTGGCGCTCATTGCGCGTGAGGATCGTCACCGTCAGTGGCAGGCGCTGCGCCGCAGCGGCACTCAACGGCGCAGCGGACAATGAGGTTTCGGTCATGAACGCTCACGAAATAGCAATATCGGGGCCGAGGCCCGGACGTGGTGTCGACGCCGGTCGGATCGACGCGTCGCGCGCCTAGGCATTGAGCAGCTCGACGAGGGCTTCGCCATAGCGCTCGATTTTCGCTTCGCCGAGACCGGTAATATCGGCCAGCCCTTCACGATGTCGCGGACGGCGCTGTGCGAGTTCGCGCAGGGTGCGGTCATGCAGGATAACGTAAGCCGGCACCTGCTGTGTCTTGGCCATGTCCTGCCGCCAGGCGCGCAGCGTTTCGAACAGTTTCTGATCGGCAACGTCGAGCTCGATTGCCGGCGCCGAGGCGTAACCGGCAAACCGCCCCTTCTTGCCCACGGCGGCGCGCTGACGTCGCAGCATCAGCGTCGTTTCTCCCTTGAGCACCGGCTTGGCCGCCGCGTTGAGCGTGAGCGCACCGTACTGGCTGCTGTCCGGCTCGATCAGGCCGTGGGCGATCAGTTGGCGGAAGACGGCGCGCCAACCCTGATCGTCGAGTTCACCGCCCACGCCGAATGTCGGCAGCGACTCATGACCGAACATGCGGATTTTGTCGGTACTGCGCCCGCGCAGCAGATCGATGAGGTGACCGGCGCCGAAACGCTGGCCCGTGCGGAGAATCGCCGAGAGGGCCTTTTGAGCGGCGACGGTCCCGTCGAAAACTTCGGGCGGGTTCAGGCAGACGTCGCAGTTGCCGCAAGGCTCGCTCGTCTCGCCGAAATATGACAACAGCACGGTGCGTCGGCAACGCGGCGCCTCGCAATAGCCAAGCAGGGCGTCGAGCTTTTGCCGCTCGATGCGCTTCTGCAGCTCGGGCGCATTCGACTCGTCGATGCGGCTGCGATGGACCACCACGTCGTTCAGCCCGTATGTCATCCAAGCTTCGGCCGGCTCGCCGTCCCGTCCCGCGCGCCCCGTCTCCTGATAGTACGCTTCGAGACTCTTGGGCAGATCCAGATGCGCGACGAAGCGCACGTCCGGCTTGTCGATGCCCATGCCGAAGGCGACCGTGGCCGCCATGACCAGCCCTTCCTCGCGCAGGAACCGCTGCTGGTGCGTGCGTCGGACCTCGGCATCGAGCCCAGCGTGATACGGCAGGGCCGGAATACCCTGAGTCTCGAGCCAGGCTGCCGTCTCCTCCACCTTCTTGCGCGACAGACAGTAGACGATGCCGGCCTCGCCGCGATGCCGCCCGAGAAAGGCGAGCAACTGCTTGCGGGGATTGTCGCGATCGACGATCTCATACCGGATGTTCGGCCGATCGAAACTGGAGACGAAAAGGCGCGCCTCGGTCAGTCCCAGGCGGGTCTGGATCTCGTCGCGCGTCGCGGCATCCGCAGTGGCGGTCAGCGCGATGCGCGGCACGCGCGGATAGCGTTCGTGCAGTGCGGAGAGCTGGATGTACTCCGGGCGGAAGTCGTGGCCCCATTGCGAGACGCAATGCGCTTCGTCGATGGCGAACAGCGCCAGTTGCCCGCGCTCGTCGAGCCGGTCGAGCAGATCGAGAAAGCGCTCGGTCAGCAGGCGCTCGGGCGCGACGTACAGCAGATCGAGCTCGCCGCGTGCGGCGCGGCGCTCGGTATCGAGCGCTTCGTCGAAGCCGAGGCTGGAATTCAGATAGGCGGCGCGCACCCCGGCTTGCAGCAACGCATCGACCTGATCCTGCATGAGTGCGATGAGCGGCGAGACGACGATACCGATACCGGGGCGCAGCAACGCCGGAATCTGATAGCACAGCGACTTGCCGCCGCCGGTGGGCATCAGGACGAGCGCATCGCCCCCGTCGGCCACATGGTCGACGATGGCGGCCTGATCGCCACGGAATGCGTTATAGCCGAATACGGTACGGAGGACTTCGAGTGCGCTTGCCATGGGCGGGAGTATACCGGTTCCCCCCGCACTGCGGCGCGCCAGACGACCCGGATCGCGGGCTCCGCGGCGAATTTTGCGGCGGCGTCCGAGTCTCGCTCGGACACGTCCCGGCGAGACCGGCCGGTACGTTAGAATAGCGGTTTTTCCGCCGTTCCCGACTTACATGAGCGCAACGCACAAGCCCACCGGCCCGATTCTTCGCCGTCTGCTGGGCTATCTCCAGCCCTATTGGCATATGGGCCTGCTGGCCGTTCTTGCCATGGCGCTCGTGGCGGGAACGGAAGCCGCCATCCCGGCCGTTCTCAAGCCGGTGCTCGACAAGGGCTTTTCGGGGGGCGACCCGTGGAAGCTGTGGTACGTGCCTGCCGCGGTCATCGGCCTGGCGGTCATCCGGGGGCTGGCGCAGTATTCGGCCAACTACATGCTCTCCTGGGTGTCGAACCGCGTGCTGCTCGACCTGCGCGTGCGGATGTTCGAGCGTCTGCTGCACGCCCCGGCGGCGTATTTCCAGCGCGAGACGACCAGCACGCTCATCAACGCCATCGTCTACGAAGTCAACCAGGTGCTCGGCGTGCTGACCACGGTGCTCATCACGCTGGTGCGCGACTCGCTCACCGTCGTCGGTCTGCTGGGCTATCTGTTCTATCTGAACTGGCGGCTCACGCTCGTGGTGGCCGTCATTCTGCCGCTCATCGGCTGGCTGGTCGGCAAGATCAACCGTCGTCTGCGCCGCCTGAATCGCGAGCAGCAGACGCTGACCAATGCGCTGTCGTACGTGGTCGAAGAGGCGGTGGGCGGCTACAAGGTCGTGAAGATCCACAACGGCGAAGCCTACGAAAAGTCGCGTTTCGACAAGATGACCGGCACGCTGCGCGGTTACGCCATGCGCGTGACTGTGTCGGGCGGGCTTGCCCAACCGGTCACGCAGGCGCTCGCGTCGCTCGCGCTGGCCATCGTCATCACAGTGGCGATGATCGAATCGTCATCGGGCGAGATGACCGTGGGTGGCTTCACCGCCTTCGTGACAGCGTTGCTGCTGGTGGTCTCGCCGCTCAAGCATCTGATGGACGTCAACCAGCCGCTGCAACGCGGTGTGACGGCCGCCGAGCTGATTTTCGACGTGATGGACGTGGAAGTCGAGCCCACGGGCGGCGATCGCCGGCTCGAGCGCGCCAAGGGGCGCGTGACGTTCGATCAGGTGAGCTTCAATTACGGTGCGGCCGAGCGTCCGACGCTCGACAGGATTTCGCTCGATGTCGCGCCCGGCGAGATGGTGGCGCTGGTGGGGCCGTCCGGCAGCGGCAAGACGACACTGGTCAATCTGGTGCCGCGCTTCTTCGATCCTACCGGCGGGCGCATTCTGCTCGACGATATGCCGCTCGACGAACTACGTCTGGCCGACCTGCGCAGCCAGATCGCGTTCGTGAGCCAGGACGTGGTGCTGTTCAACGACACCATCGCCGCGAACGTGGCCTACGGTCAGGAAATCGATCCGGAGCGCGTGCAGGCGGCGCTGCGGGCGGCCAATCTCGCCGATGCGGTCGCGGCCATGCCCGACGGCGTGCAGACGATGGTGGGCGACAATGGCATGCGCCTATCGGGTGGCCAGCGTCAGCGCCTGGCGATTGCCCGCGCGATCTACAAGGACGCACCGATTCTGATCCTCGACGAAGCGACCTCCGCCCTCGACTCGGAGTCCGAGCGTCACGTGCAGGCGGCGCTCGAGGTACTGATGGAAGGGCGCACCACGCTGGTGATCGCGCACCGTCTGTCGACCATCGAGCGCGCCGATCGCATCGTGGTGCTGGAACATGGCCGCATCGTGGAGCAGGGCTCGCACAACGAACTGGTGGCGCATAATGGCCTTTACGCCCATTTGCACCGTATCCAGTACGCCCAGCAACAGGAAGCCTGAGGGCGTTCCTTGCGTCGCAGGCGCCAGGGACCTGCCCCGCCCGTCAATGAGGAGAACACGATGCGCCAACCACCGATCAGTCGCTTTCCCGTACCGGATCTCGCCGGGCTGCCGGCCGATATCCGGGCGCGCATCGACGAAGTGCAGGAAAAGGCGGGGTTCGTGCCCAATGTATTCCTGACGCTGGCGCATCGCCCCGACGAATTCCGGGCATTTTTCGCCTATCACGATGCCCTCATGCTCAAGGATGGCCATCTGAGCAAGGGCGAGCGCGAAATGATCGTGGTCGCAACCAGCGCGGCGAATCAGTGTCTGTATTGCGTGGTGGCGCATGGCGCGCTGGTGCGCATCTACGAGAAGCAGCCGTTGCTGGCCGACCAGGTGGCGGTCAACTATTTGAAGGCGGACCTCACGCCGCGCCAGAAGGCGATACTCGCGTATGCCATGAAGGTGTGCGAGCGCTCGCACGAAGTAAGCGACGACGATTACGCCACGCTGCGTGCGCACGGTCTTGACGACGAGGACATTTGGGACATCGCCGCGATCACGGCTTTCTTCGGGATGTCCAACCGTCTGGCCAATGCGATTTCGATGCGCCCGAACGACGAATTCTTCCTGATGGGGCGCGTGCCGCGCAGCCGCTGACCCGACTTCCCAACCCATTTCGACACTTATGATCTTTGTGACAGGCGGCGCTGGCTTTATTGGCGCGAACTTCGTTCTGGACTGGCTCTCGCAACACGACGAGCCCGTCGTTACCATCGACAAGCTGACCTACGCCGGCAATCTGGCGAATCTGGCAAGTCTGGAACATGATTCCCGCCACCACTTCGCGCAGGTCGATATTTGCGATCGCGTGGCGCTTGATCGCTTGTATGCCGAGCATCGTCCGCGCGCGGTGCTGCATTTCGCCGCCGAGAGCCACGTTGATCGCTCGATCCACGGCCCGGGCGATTTCGTGCAGACGAACATTGTCGGCACGTTCACGATGCTCGAAGCCGCGCGTGCCTACTGGGGCTCGCTCGCGGGCGAAGCGCGCGACGCCTTTCGTTTCCTGCATGTGTCGACCGACGAAGTCTACGGTTCGCTGAGCCCGACCGATCCGGCCTTCACCGAAACGACGCCGTACGCACCCAACAGTCCGTACTCGGCCTCGAAGGCCGGCTCCGATCATCTGGTGCGCGCGTACCACCACACCTACGGCCTGCCGGTGCTCACGACCAACTGCTCGAACAACTACGGCCCTTACCAGTTCCCCGAGAAGCTGATTCCGCTAGTGATCGCGAATGCCGTCGCGGGCAAACCCCTGCCGATCTACGGCGACGGCAGCAACGTGCGCGACTGGTTGTACGTCGGCGATCATTGCTCGGCGATTCGCGAAGTGCTCGCCAGGGGAGCGCCGGGCGAGGTGTACAACGTGGGGGGCTGGAACGAGCAGAACAATCTGTCGGTGGTGAACCATCTGTGCAAGTTGCTCGACGAACTGTCTCCGCGCGCCGATGGCAAGTCGTACACCGACCAGATCACGTTCGTCACCGACCGCCCCGGCCATGATCGCCGCTACGCCATCGATGCGCGCAAGCTCGAGCGCGAACTGGGTTGGCGCCCGGCCGAGACCTTCGAGACTGGCATGCGCAAGACGGTTCAGTGGTACCTCGCCAATGGCGAGTGGGTGCGCCAGGTGCAATCGGGCGAATATCAGCGCTGGATCGAGACGCACTATCGTAGGAACGACTGAGGCACGTATGGGCATTCAACGCAAAGGCATCATTCTGGCCGGAGGCTCGGGCACGCGCCTGTACCCCGCCACGCTGGCCGTCTCCAAGCAACTGCTGCCGGTGTACGACAAGCCGATGATCTATTACCCGCTCACCACGCTGATGCTGGCGGGGATTCGCGACGTATTGGTCATCTCGACGCCGCAGGACACGCCGCGGTTCGAGCAATTGCTCGGCGATGGCAGCCAGTGGGGGCTGAACCTGCAATATGCCGTGCAGCCGTCGCCGGACGGCCTGGCGCAGGCGTTCCTCATCGGGGCGGACTTCATCGGCCGCGACCCTTGTGCACTGGTGCTTGGCGACAACCTGTTCTACGGGCACGACTTCGCGGGTTTGCTGTCCGCGGCCAACGCACAGCAGGAAGGTGCGTCCGTATTTGCATATCCGGTGCACGATCCCGAGCGCTATGGCGTGGTGACGTTCGACGAGGCCGGCAAGGCGATCGAGCTCGTCGAGAAGCCCAAGGAGCCGAAGTCGCGTTACGCCGTCACGGGGCTTTACTTTTGCGATAACGACGTGATCGACATCGCGCGCGCCATCAAACCGTCCGCGCGAGGTGAGCTGGAGATTACCGACGTCAACAACGAGTACCTGCGCCGCGGCAAGCTCAATGTGCAGATCATGGGGCGGGGTTACGCATGGCTCGACACCGGCACGCATGAATCGATGCTGGAGGCCAGTACCTTCATTCAGACCATTGAAAGCCGTCAGGGTCTCAAGGTCGCCTGTCCGGAAGAGATCGCCTATCGACGTGGGTGGATCTCGGCGTCGGATATCGAAACGCTGGCGCAGCCGCTCGCGAAGACCGGCTACGGCCAGTATCTGCTGGCGATGTTGCGAGAGCGCGTTTTCTGACCGCCCTCACCTTTAGGTCTTTTTATGCAACTGATTGCTACCGCCATTCCCGACGTCAAGGTCGTCGAGCCGAAAGTGTTCGGCGATACCCGGGGCTATTTCTTCGAGAGCTTCAACCAGCGCAACTTCGACACCGCGCTGGGCGAGACGCTCACGTTCGTGCAGGACAACCAGTCGCGGTCGGCGCGCGGCGTGCTGCGCGGGTTGCACTATCAGGTGCAGCAGCCGCAAGGCAAGCTCGTGCGCGTGCTTCAGGGGGAGATCTACGACGTGGCCGTCGACATCCGCGAAGGCTCGCCGACCTTCGGCAAGTGGGTCGCCGAAGTGCTGAGTGCCGAGAACAAGAAGCAGCTGTGGATTCCCGCGGGGTTTGCCCATGGATTCGTCGTGACGTCGGAGACGGCCGAGGTGCTGTACAAGACGACCGACTATTGGGCGCCGCAATTCGAGCGTTGCATCCGCTGGGACGATCCGACGCTGGCGATTCCCTGGCCGCTGGAGGGCATCACGCCGCTCGTCTCCGACAAGGACCGACAGGGCATGCTGTTCGCGGACTACCGGCACGAAGGTTGATGTCGCGACGGGGCGTCGCTTGCCCCGTCAGGTCCTGGTGTCCGATCCGCATCGGCCGCCGTGGTGCTCGCGTCAACCGACCGAGAGCCCGGCGGCCGATTCATTTTTTGGCTACGGAGTGGCGCCGGGGGTGTCGGCGCCGGCGTCTGCCGCCATTGCCGACGTCTCGCCCGTCACCCGAAGTACGCGGACGTGACGCAGCCCGAGCGGGGCGAAGTGCGCGGCGAGTGCGTCGGCGACCGTCTGCGACGCCCGTTCCATGGCGCCATCGGTCGGCTCGGCAGAGTATGCGGGCGGCGCCGGTTCAGGTTGGGTTTCGACGGTCACGTCGGCCTCCAGCCTGTTGTTCAGATAGTGCAGATTGACGTCGCGCAGGGCCAGGCCATTGGCCCGGCACAGGACTTCGGCCGCGCCCACGACCACGGCGCGCGCCGGCCACTCCTGCAAGGCGGTGCCCTTGGCGTCGCTCTCCGGATCGACGTGCACGAGCACGTCGAGAATCTGCGGCTCGCGCATGACGGCGGCGCGAGCCTGTTCGGCGATGTAGTGCCCTTCGGATACCGACAGCCGGGCGTCGACGAGCACGTGCACATCGACGACAATCTCGTCGCCCATGCGTCGCGTGCGCAGCATGTCGAGCGCACGCACGCCGGGTGTGGCGAGCAGACGTTCGCGAATCGTGATGGTGGTGGCGTCATCCACGCCGCGGTCGATGAGATCCTGCAAGGCGTTCCAGCCGAACTTCCAGCCGGTGCGCCCGATCATCAGCCCCACGAGAGCGGCCGCGAGCGGGTCGAGAATGCGATAGCCGGCAAGGTTGCCAAGGATGCCGCACGCGACCACGAGCGACGACAGGGCGTCGGAGCGGGCGTGCCAGGCGTTGGCGACGAGCATTGCCGAGCGCACGCGCTGGGCTGCGCGCAGCATGTAACGAAACAGGCCTTCCTTGCTCACCAGCACGAACACCGCGACCAGCAGGGCAATCATGTGGACTTCCGGAATTTCCTCCGGATGCAGCAAACGCTCGATGCCCCGCCACAACATGCCGGCGCCCACGGCGAGCAGGATCGCGCCGAGAAACAGCGAGGCCGCGTTTTCGTAGCGGCTGTGTCCGTACGGGTGATCGGCGTCCGGCGCGCGCGCGCTGCCACGGGCGGCGGCGAGCACCACGAAATCGGACACGATGTCCGACAGCGAGTGAATCCCGTCGGCGATCAGCGCCTGCGAGCGCGCGAAAATGCCCACGACGATCTGCGCCGCCGTGAGCACCACATTGACCCAGATGCTCACCCAGGTCGAGTGACGTGCAACCGCGTGCTTGTCGAGCGCCTCGCTCGATGCCGCAAGATTGTCGTAGTTCGTGTAAGGCATGGCGTCGGCGCGAACGAGGGATAAGACCCGTTACATCAGAATGATGTCGTACTGCTCCTGGTGGAACGTCGATTCCACTTGCAGCGAGATGGGCTTGCCGATGAAGTCGATGAGCATCGCCAGATGCTGCGACTCCTCTTCGAGGAACAGGTCGACGACTTCCTGCGAGGCGATCAGACGAAACTCGCGCGGGTTGAACTGGCGCGATTCGCGCAGGATTTCGCGCAGGATGTCATAGCACAGCGTACGTGGCGTTTTCACCTGGCCCTTGCCCTGGCACACAGCACATGGCTCGCACAGCACGTGGGCGAGCGATTCTCGCGTGCGCTTGCGCGTCATCTCGACCAGCCCCAATTGCGAGAAGCCATTCACGGTGATGCGGGTGCGGTCCCGGGCGAGCGCCTTCTTCAGCTCGGCAAGCACCGAGTCGCGATGCTCGGCACTTTCCATGTCGATGAAGTCGATGATGATGATCCCGCCCAGGTTGCGCAGCCGCAACTGGCGCGCAATCATCAGCGCCGCTTCGAGGTTCGTCTTGAAGATCGTGTCGTCGAAGTTGCGCGCACCGACGTAGCCGCCGGTGTTCACATCGATGGTCGTCATCGCTTCGGTCTGATCGATCATCAGGTACCCGCCGGACTTCAGGTCGACGCGACGCGACAGCGCCCGCTCGATCTCCGTCTCCACGTTGTACAGATCGAACAGCGGACGCTCCCCGGTGTAGTGCGTCAGCTTGCCGAGCACCGCCGGGGTGTAGGTGGCGGCGAATTCGGCCAGCTTCTGAAACGTCTCGCGCGAGTCGACGAGAATCTTGCCCGTTTCCTCGTGGACGAAATCGCGCAGTACACGCTGCGCCAGGTTCAGGTCCTGGTAGAGCAGCGCCGGCGCGGGCACGCGCGTGCTCTGTTCTCCGATGGTCTGCCACGACTTGCGCAGGTAGGCGATGTCGTTGGCCAGCTCGGCGTCGGCCGCGTCTTCGGCGATCGTGCGCACGATGAAGCCGCCTTTCTCGTCGGCGGGCACCAGCGCCTGGATCTTGCTGCGCAACGCTTCGCGCTCGGCTTCGCTCTCGATACGTTGCGAGATGCCGATGTGCGGCTCCTGCGGCAGGTAGACGAGCGTGCGCCCGGCGATGCTGATCTGCGTCGAGAGGCGAGCGCCCTTGGTGCCGATCGGATCCTTGATGACCTGCACCATGAGCGTCTGGCCCTCGAAAACCGTTTTTTCGATGGGCGGCTGGGGGTGCGGCGTGGACGTATCGTTGTTCGTGCGCGGGTGCCAGATATCGGCCACGTGCAGGAAGGCGGCGCGCTCGAGCCCGATATCGATGAACGCCGATTGCATGCCCGGCAGTACGCGCACGACCTTGCCCAGATAGATGTTGCCGACCAGCCCTCGCGAGAGCGTACGCTCGATGTGCAGTTCCTGCACCGCGCCGAGCTGCATGAGCGCCACACGGGTTTCCTGTGGCGTGATGTTGACCAGAATGTCTTCGTTCATAAGGTGTCGACCGGACTCGAATGGCTTGGCAAATGCAGTACGCGTCAGAAGTCGACGCCCGCCTGGCGCAACAGCGCGGCGGTCTCACACAGCGGCAGTCCCATGATGCCGGAGTAGCTGCCGTCGATTCGCATGACGAATTCCGCGGCCTTGCCCTGGATGCCGTAGGCGCCTGCCTTGCCTTTCGGTTCGCCCGACGCGACGTAGCGCTCGATTTCCTCGCGACGCAACGGTCGGAACCAGACATGCGAGATGTTCAGGGCCTGGTGAATCTGCCCGTGCGCGAACACCGCCACGGCGGTCAGTACGCGATGACGCGTGCCGGACAGGCGGGCGAGCACGGCACGCGCGTCGGCGTCGTCGAAGGGTTTGCCGAGGATGGTGCCGTCGAGGCAGACCGTCGTGTCGGCGCTCAGAAGGGGCGCGGCGGGCAGGCCGGCGCGGGCCAGGCGCGCCACGCCGGCTTCGGCCTTGGCGCGCGTGACGCGCTGCACGTAATCGTCGGGCGGCTCGCCAGGCAGTACGGCTTCAAGCGCTTCGGCGTCTTCGTCGGCCCCGGGCAGCAGCAGTTCGTAGCGAACACCGAGCTGGTGCAGCAGCTCCTGACGGCGGGGACTTTGCGACGCGAGATAGATGTACGGCATGGCGGCTTGGCTTGAATTCGTCCAGCCCGGCACACGAATTCGTTTCGATTCGCAATGGTGTGCCGGGCCGCTGGATGGGCTGGGCGAGGGAACGCCCTATTATGCCGCCTTGCGTCCACGCCCGCCAGCGTGGGGCGGGGGACGCACGAGGGCATTTCTCAGGGCGTTCAGGCGCCTTCGAGGAAGTCGGCGCCGATCAGGTCGATGCGGTCGGTGCAGATGGCGTCGACCCCCCAGGCGGCCAACTCGCGTGCCAGCCCCGGGTCGTTGACCGTGTAGACGAGCATGTGCAGCCCGGCCGCCTTGATTTGCGCGACCCTGGGGCCGTCCAGATGTCGATGGCTGGTGTGCAGGGAGACGGTCGCGAGTCGGCGGGCGTCATCGCGCCAGTGTTCGGGAATCGCCTCGTAGAGCATGCCGCGCGGCAATTCGGGCACGGCCGCAGCCGCGGCTTCGAGCGCTTCATACGAGAACGACGACAGCAGCGGCATCTGTGCCTGTCCATCCCACAGCGCCCGCACGGCTTCGGCGACGCGCTTGCCGGTGTGAGCCTCCCGGCCCGGGCTCGGCTTGATCTCGACGTTCGCGGCGAGTCCCAGCGCGAGACACCGTTTCGCGACCTGCTCGAGGGTGGGCATCGTCTGTCCGGCGAACCGGGCGTCGAACCAACTGCCCGCATCGAGCTTCTCGATCTCGGCGTACGTCATGTGCGCGGCGTCGCCATGGCCGTTGCTGGTCCGGTCGACGGTGTCGTCATGCAGCAGGAACACCACGTCGTCGGCCGAGAGCTTGGCATCGAACTCCACCATGCGCAGGCCGAGCGAGGCGCCCATGTCGAACGCCGCCAGCGTGTTCTCAGGGGCCAGCTTACCGCCGCCGCGGTGCGACACAATGCGCGGATAGGGCCAGTGGGGCCACAAATGCGAGGAGAGGGGCGCGTCGCTCATGCTTCGACTCGCTTGCCCGTGGCCGGATCGAACAGATGCAGCGCCTTGGCGGAGATGGCCAGCGGCACGACCGAGCCCGCCGCCGGGCGCAGTTCGTGCGGCAGGCGTACGGTCACGCTCTGATCGCCCCAGCGGCCATGCACGAGGTTGTCGGCGCCGAGCAGTTCGAGCTGGTCGACCTTGATGCTGGTCTGTGCGGCGAAGGCGCCCAGCCCGTTTTGCTGTTCGGCGGGAATCAGGTGCTCGGGACGCACGCCGAGCACGAGTTCGCGGTTGGCGTGCGCGAGGCTCGTGGGCGGCAGGCGCAGCGACGGGCCGCCACCGTCGACCTGGAAGGTGCGACCTTCCGAGTCGATGCGCCCCTTGAGCAGGTTCATCGCGGGCGAGCCCATGAAGCCGGCCACGAAGAGCGAGGCGGGGCGCTCGTAGACTTCCGTGGGCGTGCCGATCTGCTCGGCGTAGCCCTTGTTCATGACGATCACGCGATCGGCGAGCGTCATGGCTTCGACCTGATCGTGCGTGACGTACAGGCTGGTGGTTTTCAGGCGGGCATGCAGGCGCTGGATTTCAAGACGCATTTGCACGCGCAGTTTGGCGTCGAGATTCGAGAGCGGCTCGTCGAACAGGAACACGGCCGGTTCGCGCACGATGGCGCGCCCCATCGCCACACGCTGGCGCTGACCGCCCGAGAGTTCGCGCGGCTTGCGCGCAAGCAGCGGTTCGAGCTCGAGAATGCGGGCCGCGGCGAGCACACGCTCGTCGATGGTCTTCTTGTCGATGCCGCGAATCTTCAGGCCGTACGACATGTTCTGGCGCACGTCCATATGCGGATAGAGCGCGTAGTTCTGGAACACCATCGCAATGTTGCGATCCTTCGGCTCGAGCTGATTGACGACCTGCGAGCCGATCAGGATGCTGCCCTCGCTCACCGATTCCAGTCCGGCGACCATGCGCAGCAGCGTGGATTTGCCGCAACCCGACGGGCCGACGATGACCACGAACTCGCCGTCCTCGATGTCGATATCGACCCCGTGCAGGACGTAGTTCTTCTGGTCGTAGGTTTTCTTGACGCTATGGAGTTTGAGATTTGCCATGATTACTTTTCCGAATCGACCAGACCGCGCACGAACCACCGCTGCATGAGCAGCACCACCGCGAGCGGGGGCAGCATGGCGAGCAGCGTGGCGCTCATGACGAGTTGCCATTGCGTGGCGGTGTCGCCGCTGCCGATCATGCTCTTGATGCCCACCACGGCCGTCGTCATCGACGGCGCGTTGGTCACGAGAATCGGCCACAGGTACTGATTCCAGCCATAGATGAAGGTGATGACGAACAGCGCCGCGATGTTGGTCTTCGACAGCGGCAGCACCACGTCGACGAAGAAGCGCATCGGACCGGCACCGTCGATGCGCGCGGCTTCGACGAGTTCGTCGGGCAGCGTCATGAAGAACTGCCGGAACAGGAAGGTGGCGGTGGCCGACGCGATGAGCGGCACCGTCAGGCCCACATAACTGTTGATGAGCCCGAGGCTCGAGATCACCTGCACCGTCGGGAAGATGCGCACCTCGACCGGCAGCATCAGCGTGACGAAGATGAGCCAGAAGAACAGATTGCGCAGCGGGAAGCGAAAATACACGATGGCGAAGGCCGACAGGATCGACACCGAGATCTTGCCGATCGTGATGACCAGCGCCATGAGCAGGCTGTTGCCGAGCATCAGCCCGAACGGCATGGCCGCGTCGCCCGTGCCCTGTCCCCAGATGGTCGAGAGGTTCTCGAACAGATGGCTGCTCGGGATGAGCGATAGCGGAACGTTGAAGATTTCCCGCTCGTTCATCGTGGCGGCGACGAACGCCACATAGAGCGGGAAGACGACCAGCAGCACGCCGATGACCAGCATGACGTGGCAGAAGATATCCAGGCCGCGACGGTTCTCGATCATGCGTATTGCACCTTGCGTTCGATGAAACGGAACTGCACGACCGTGAGCACGATGACGATCGCCATCAGCACCACCGACTGGGCAGCCGAGCTGCCGAGGTCGAGCCCCTTGAAGCCTTCCGAGTAGATCTTGTAGATCAGCGTCATCGTCGACTGGCCCGGGCCGCCGCCGGTCGCGGCATCGATCACCGGGAACGTGTCGAAGAACGAGTACACGAGGTTCACCACGAGCAGGAAGAAGGTCGTCGGCGAGATCAGCGGCAGTACCAGACCGAAGAAGCGCCGCACCGGGCCTGCACCGTCGATCGCCGCCGCTTCCACCAGCGAGCGGGGAATGGCCTGCAAGCCGGCGTAGAAGAACAGGAAGTTATAGCTGATCTGCTTCCAGATCGAGGCGAGCACGACGAGGAACATCGCCTGGCCGCCGTTCAGGGCGTGGTTCCACTCGATCCCGAGCTTGGCCAGACCGTACGTGACGAGTCCGATGCTGGGATTGAAGAGGAAGGCCCACAGCACCGCGGCGATCGCGGGTGCCACGGCGTACGGCCAGATGAGCAGCGTCTGGTAGACGCGCTTGCCGCGCGTGACGCGATCGGCCATGGCCGCGAGCAGCAGCGAGATGACGAGCCCGCAGACCGTGACCAGTCCGCTGAAGATCATCGTGGTACGAAACGATGCGAGGTAGAGCGGATCGCCCCACAGCGCGGTGAAGTTGTCCAGGCCGACGAACTGGCTCGACAGGCCGAAGGCGTCCTGCGCCGAGGTGGACTGCCACAGGGCCTCGCCCGCCGGCCACAGGAAGAAGACGACCGTAATGAGGAGCTGCGGGGCGACGAGCGCGTAGGGCAGCCAGCCGGTGCCGAAGCGGGGGCGTTCTCTGGTGTTATGCGCCATAAACGTATCGATCAAAAAAAACCAACCCGGCCCGCGTTGTCGGCGAGCCGGGTGGTGTCATTGTAACGTCGCGAGTTTCGCGGCGATCGCGGGAATCGTCCCTGCGGCACCGGCGTCGTCGCGCGTCAGGGGCGGCTTAGCTGCCCTGCTTCTCGAAGCGGCGCAGGAGGTCGTCGCCACGGCTGACCGCCTTGTCCAGTGCGGCTTTGGGCGTTTGCTTGCCATTCCACACGCCTTCGAGCTCCTCGTCGATGACGGTGCGGATCTGCGGCATGTTACCCAGACGCAGGCCGCGCGTGAACGGCAGGGGCGGCTTGTTGAGCATCTGTTTGATGGCCATGTCGGCGCCCGGGTTCTTCGCGTAGAAGCCCTGCTTCTCGGTCAGTTCATAGGCCGCCTTCGTGACGGGCAGGTAGCCGGTGTCCTGGTGCCACTTCGCCGCCACGGCCGGCGAGGCGAGGTAGTTCAGGAACTTGGCCACGCCCTTGTACTCGGCGGCCGACTTGCCCGCGAGCACCCACAGGCTGGCGCCGCCGATGATGGCGTTCTGCGGTGCGCCCTTCACGTCGGCGTCGTACGGCATCATGCCCACGCCGTAGCTGAACTTCGCGTACTTGGCGATGTTCGCGAGCGCGCCCGACGTCGTCATGGCGATACCGCAATCGCCGCTGTAGAACTTCGAGGTCACCTCATCCTTGCGGCCCACATACGTGAACGAACCTTCCTTGGCCATGTCGGCCAGGAACTGGATGTGTTTGGTCTGCTGCGGGCCGTTGAATTCCAGCTTGGCATCCAGACCGTCGAAGCCATTGTTCTTCGTGGCGAACGGCAGGCCGTGCCACGCGCTGTAGTTCTCGAGCTGCGTCCAGCTCTGCCAGCCCATGGTGAAACCGCACGACAGGCCGGCGGCCTTGAGTTTCTGGGCATCGGTGCGCACGTCGGCCCAGGTCTTCGGCGGCGTGTTCGGGTCGAGGCCCGCCTTCTTGAAGGCGTCCTTGTTGTAGTACAGCACCGGGGTCGA
The DNA here is from genome assembly GCF_000767615.3 of Pandoraea pnomenusa. Lineage (NCBI taxonomy): Bacteria > Pseudomonadati > Pseudomonadota > Betaproteobacteria > Burkholderiales > Burkholderiaceae > Pandoraea > Pandoraea pnomenusa. Next base: position 1,297,784 of record NZ_CP009553.3, read on the forward strand.
GCTGTTGAACGGCATCGACACGAGGTGGTTGGTCTTGCTGTCGGCGTAGTAGCTGGCCACGGTCGGCACGAAGGCCTTCTCGTCGAACGGCTCGCCGGCGTCCTTCATGACTTGCCAGACTGGCTTCACGGCCTTCTTGGCCTGCATCATGGTGGCGGTGCCGACTTCGTACACCTGAAGAATGGCCGGCGCGTTGCCGGCGCGGAATGCCGCGATACCGGCGGCGAGGCCCTGCTCGTAATTGCCCTTGTAGATCGGGACGATCTTGTAATCGCTCTGCGACGCGTTGAAGTCGTTGGCGATCTGGTTGACGCGTTCGCCGAGGGCCGATTCCATCGAATGCCAGAACTGGATCTCGGTGGCGGCCAGGGCGGACGCGCTCATGCCGAGCATCATTGCGGCGCCAACGCCGGCGAGGGCGAACTTGCGCAGGGAAGGTTGCTTCATGCCAATCTCCGGTGGTTCACGAGAAGTCTTGTTGTTCGCGATGCGAACCTTGTAGCGCCGCGTAGACTAACACGCTGTCATGTTTTTTCCACTCGCAGTGCACAAACGCTGTTGCAACGCCACGTCTGGCGGGGATTGACAACGTTGGGGGACCGGCCTGCCGACGCAGGGTTGCGGGCAGCGGCAAGCGCGGTGCAACGGGGCGTTGCACCGCACAAGACGGTATGACTTATTTCTGTCTTACTGCCGACATCGGGAAGATCGGGGTCGCAGGCGACGCCGAGACGTGCTTAGACCCGGTGATAGGGGTGATTGGCGTTGATGCTCCACGCGCGATACAGCTGCTCGGCGAGGAGTACGCGCACCATGCCGTGGGGCAGGGTGAGGCTGGAGAGCCGGATAAGGGTGTCCGCGCGCGCCTTGAGCGCAGGGTCGAGCCCGTCGGCACCGCCGATCACGAACGCCACGTCGCGCCCGTCCTGCTGCCAGCCGGTGAGCGACTGCGCGAGGCGCATGGTGGTGAGATCCTGCCCGCGCTCGTCCAGGCACACGATACGGCAGCCCCGGGGCAGGGCGGCGTCGATGCGCTGCGCTTCGGCGGCCATGACCGTCTCGGCCGTGCGGGAATTGGAGCGCTGCTCGGGCTTGATTTCCTTGAGTTCGATGCGCAGCTCGGGCGGCATGCGCTTGGCGTACTCGGCGAAGGCGGTCTCGATCCAGCCGGGCATCTTGTGCCCGACCGCGAGAATGAACAGACGCATGACGGCAGGAACCTGGGAGCGGCCTACGCCAGACTTACTTTGCCTTGCGGCGCGTCGACGGGGCGCTCGCTTCGCCGCTCTCGTCGCCCTCGTCATCCTCGTCGTCCGGGGCGTCCACGCTGGCCTTGGCGCCGGCCCGGGTGCCGGCGGCCTTCAGGCGTACCGGCTTCTCGCCCCAGATCTCTTCGAGGTTGTAGTACTGGCGCAGGGCCGGCTGCATGATGTGCACGATGGCGTCGCCCGTGTCGACCAGCACCCATTCGCCCACGTCCTCGCCTTCAATGCTCACGATGTCGCCACCGGCGGCCTTGACCTTGTCGCGCACGCTTGCGGCGAGTGCCTTGGTCTGGCGGTTCGAGGTGCCGCTGGCGATGATCACGCGCTCGAACAGGGCGGTGAGGTGCTCGGTGTTGAACACCTTGATGTCCTGTGCCTTGACGTCCTCGAGGGCGTCGACGATGAGGCGCTGCAGTTTACGAATATCCATAGTGCGTCTATTTGGTGATACAGGGGCGCCGGGTGGCGGTCCGGCGGTTCGATGCGGGGCCGTCAGGCGCGGTACAGGTGTTGCGCGCGAATGTATCGCCACACGGGTTCGGGCAGGTTCGCCGGGGGCGTGGCCGCGTCTCGCGCGTGCGCCAGCGTGGCGCGCAACTCGGTGGCGGAGATGTCGACGGCCAGTGAGTCGTCGATCAGGATGCCGCCGCATGGCGTGGATTGTACCCCGAGCGCGGACTTTTCCCGCGCGGCGAACACCTCGCGCAGTTCGGCGGAGGCGGCGTCGCGGTCGAAACCCGGTCTGGCCGCCGCGCAAACGTGTGCATAGTCGAACAGTTCGCGCCAGGCGTGCCAGGTGTCCAGGCGGACCAGCTGGTCCGAGCCGATGAGCAGCGAGAGCGAGGCTTGCGGCCCGAGTTCCCGGCGCATTTCCCGCAGCGTGTCGACCGTATAGCTGGGACCGGCGCGTTCGATCTCGCGGGTGCTCACGAGCAGCTGCGTAAACGGTCGCGAGTGTTCGAGCTCGGCCGCGAGCTGTTGCGCGGCCAGACGCGTCATCGCCAGCCGGTGCGCCGCGGGCGTGCTGCCCTGCTTTTGCGGCTGCTGCCCGGCAGGCATCAGTACGAGTTCATCGAGGGCAAGCGTACGGGCGAACAGCGCGCCGAGCGCCAGATGGCCGGTGTGAATCGGATCGAACGTGCCGCCGAGCACGCCGATGCGCCGCGGCCGGGCGCCCATGGCCGCAGTGACGGCGCTTGCGGCGCTGGTGGCCGTTGCGGGCGCCGAGGCGGGGGCGTCGGAGGTGGCGGGTGCGGCGTGCGCGTCGCGGGTATGCGGTGCAACGGAAGACGAGACGGTCATGCGTACGCGGCCCTTACACCCACTCGCGGCGCACGAGGAAGTCGGTATAGAGCTGCGCTTCCGGCGTGCCCGGTTCCGGCTTCCAGTCGTAATGCCACTTCACGATCGGGGGCATCGACATGAGGATCGACTCGGTGCGCCCGCCCGATTGCAGGCCGAAGTGCGTGCCACGGTCCCAGACCAGGTTGAATTCGACGTAGCGGCCGCGGCGATGCGCCTGAAAATCGCGCTCGCGCTCGCCGTACGGCATGCCGCGGCGACGTTCGACGATGGGCACATAGGCGTCGAGGAAGGCGTTGCCCACGCTTTGCATCACGGCAAAGCCCGTATCGAAGCCGCCGCCGGAGAAGTCGTCGAAGAAAATGCCGCCGATGCCGCGCGGTTCCTGACGGTGTTTCAGGTAGAAGTACTCGTCGCACCAGGTCTTGAAGCGCGGATACCACTCGGCGCCGAAGGGGTCGAGCGCGTCCTTGCAGGTCTGGTGGAAGTGCTGGCAGTCCTCTTCGAACGGGTAGTACGGCGTGAGGTCCATGCCGCCGCCGAACCAGTACGCGGGTGCTTCACCCGCGGCAGTTGCAATCAGGATCCGCACGTTGAAGTGCACCGTCGGGCAGTATGGATTGCGCGGGTGAAGCACCAGCGAGACGCCGAGGGCTTCGAAGCCGCGCCCCGCAAGTTCAGGGCGCGAGGCGCTGGCGGAGCCCGGCAGCTTGTCGCCGACCACGTGTGAGAAGTTCACGCCGCCGCGCTCGAAGAAGTCGCCGTCGTCGAGCACCCGGGTGCGACCGTCGCCGCGCAGCGCGCCATCGGCCGGACGTTGCCAGTCGTCGGCGAAGAAACGTTTGCCGTCGAGGCGCTCCAGCGTCTCGACGATGCGGTCCTGAAGCCCGAGGAGATAGGTGCGTACCGCGCCCGTATCCGGTGCCGGTGCGGCGTCTTGCGCTGCCATGCTGTGACTTCCCTGAACGTAGTAGTTACCGCGATTGTACCGGCTGCTACCGGTTCGGGGGCAGACCCGCGTGGCGCGCCGTCCGGCCAAATGCCACCCGGATGACCTGCATCAAGCCATCCGGCCGGATCCCGGTCATGCCGGCGAATTGGGCAGCGGCGGGGCCGAAGCCGTGCCGGTCGCCGGTGCGGCGGGCATGGCCTTGGGCATCTCGCCCGGGGGCGGCATGAAGATCTGGCGCGGCGCGGGCACCGGCCAGTGCGCCGTGCCACCGACTTCCGCGATCGCCCGGTTGGTGTCGAAGTACACCTGCCAGTAATCCCGGTTGTGGCAGTAAGGACGCACCGCCAGCACGGGGCCGGACGGATTGAACTCGAGGATGGCCACGTCGACCGCCGGCGTGGGCATCACGTTGGGAATCTGGGCGACCCGCGTCTTGAGCCGCGCCACGGCGTCCTGCACGTCGACCGTATGCGCGAGCTGCGCGGTCAGGTCGACGCGACGAAACGCGTTCGCGTCGAAGACGGTGATGTTGTCGCTGAACACCTTGGTGTTGCCAACGTACACCCGCAAGTTGTCCGCCGTTGTCATCGTGGTCACGAACAGTCCGATTTCGTCGACCACCCCGGTCACGCCGCCCGCGCTGATCATGTCGCCGGTCTTGAACGGACGCAGCACGATCAGGAAGATGCCGGACGCGAAGTTCGACAGCAGGCCGGACCATGCCGCCCCGATGGCGACACCGGCGGCGGCGAGCAACGCGGCGAACGACGTCGTCTCGATGCCGCAGACGCTCAGAATGGAGATGATCAGGGCGATGCGCAGGGCGATGCGCAGCGTCGATTCGGTGTAGCGAACGAGGGTGGGATCGATGGCCCGCCGGGTCATCGCGCCGCGCACGAGGCGCGCCACCACGTTGATGACGATGCCGCCCACGATCCAGATGACGACGGCCATCAGGATCTTCAGGCCGAAAGGCACCAGATAGTCATTGACCAGCTTGTCGAGGTCGAACATGTGAGTCTCCGTCGAGCGAGGGGTCCGTCGGGAAAACTGCATGAATTCCGCCGAGGCTGGCCGGATACGCGGAACGCGGTGTCCACGCGGTGCCAGCGTGCCAAGTTGCCCCTCGCTTGTCAATCATGCCGGCGCGACGATGTGACGGACCCCAAACGACAACGGCCCGGGCGGACGCAAAGTCCCCGGGCCGTTGCCGATGGGCCGGCGCGCGAGCTGACTTCCCGCACCCCGGTCCGTGACGCCGGATTACTCCGGCTTGCGCGCGAGCGCGCGATTGCCGATGTCGTGGCGATACTGCATGCCGTCGAAGTTGATCTGGTTGACGGTCTGGTAGGCCACGCTCTGCGCGCCGCGCACGGTGTCGGACAGGCCGACCACGCACAGCACGCGCCCGCCCGTGACCTTGAGTACGTCGCCGTCGAGTTGGGTGCCCGCGTGGAAGGTCACGCAATCCGCGGTCTCCGCGGGAATCTCGGAGATGCGGTCGCCCTTGCGAGGGGTGTCCGGATAGCCGTGTGCGGCGAGCACGACGCCCAGCGCATAGCGGCGGTCCCAGTCGAGTTCGACCTTGTCGAGCGTGCCTGCGATCGCGTGCTCGACCACCACCGAGAAGTCGCCCTTCAGGCGGGCCATGATCGGCTGCGTTTCCGGGTCGCCCATGCGGCAGTTGAACTCGAGCGTCTTGACGTTGCCGTCGGCGTCGATCATCAGGCCAGCGTACAGGAAGCCGGTGAAGCGGATCCCGTCGGTCTCCATGCCGCGCACGGTCGGCATGATGATCTCGCGCATGACTTTCGCGTGGATTTGCGGCGTGACGATCGGTGCCGGCGAATAGGCACCCATGCCGCCGGTGTTCGGGCCCTGATCGTTGTCGAGCAAACGCTTGTGATCCTGCGACGTGGCCAGCGGCAACACGTTCTTGCCGTCGACCATCACGATGAAGCTGGCTTCCTCGCCCTGCAGGAACTCCTCGATCACCACGCGGGCGCCGGCGTCGCCGAGCTTGTTGTCCGCGAGCATCATGTCCACGGCGTGGTGCGCTTCGTCGAGCGACATCGCCACGACCACGCCCTTGCCGGCGGCGAGGCCGTCGGCCTTGATGACGATCGGCGCACCCTTGGCGTCGATATAGGCGTGCGCGGCGGTGGCGTCGGAAAACGTCTCGTAGTCGGCCGTCGGAATGCCGTGGCGCTTCATGAACGCCTTGGCGAAATCCTTCGACGATTCGAGCTGTGCGGCTTCCTTCGTCGGGCCGAAGATCTTCAGGCCGCGAGCGCGGAAGATATTGACGATACCGGCGGCGAGCGGCGTTTCCGGACCCACGACGGTGAGGGCGATGCCTTCGCGCGCGGCGAACTCGGCCAGCACGTTCGGATCGGAGATCGGCACATTGCGCAGGCGCTCGTCGAGCGCCGTGCCGCCGTTGCCCGGGGCGACGTAGACCAGCTGGATGCGCGGCGATTGCGCGAGCTTCCAGGCCAGCGCGTGTTCGCGGCCACCCGAGCCGACAACCATGATTTTCATCTTATTCCTCGATGACGGCGTTGGTGAACACTTCCTGCACGTCGTCGAGGTTTTCGAGCGCGTCGAGCAGCTTTTGCATCTTCACGGCGTCCTCGCCGGTGAAGACCACTTCGGTTTGCGGTTTCATGGTGACTTCGGCAACTTCGGCCTTCAGGCCGGCCGCTTCGAGCTTGTCCTTGACGGACTGGAAGTCGTTGGGCGGGCAGACCACTTCGAAGCTGCCGTCGTCGTTGGTGATGACGTCGTCGGCGCCGGCGTCGAGTGCCACTTCCATCAGCTTGTCTTCCGGCGTTTCCGGCGAGAACAGGAACTGGCCGCAATGCGTGAAGAGGAAGGCCACCGAGCCGTCGGTGCCCATGTTGCCGCCGAACTTGGAGAAGGCGTGACGCACTTCCGCCACCGTGCGCACGCGGTTGTCCGTCATGGTGTCGACGATCACCGCCGCGCCGTTGATGCCGTAACCTTCGTAGCGGATTTCTTCATAGTTGGCGCCGTCCAGACCGCCCACGCCGCGATCGATCGCGCGCTTGACGTTGTCCTTGGGCATGTTGGCGTCGGCGGCCTTTTCCACGGCCAGACGCAGGCGCGGGTTGCTGTCCGCGTCGCCGCCGCCCAGGCGGGCGGCCACCGTGATTTCCTTGATCAGGCGTGTCCAGACTTTACCGCGCTTGGCATCGGCTGCTGCCTTCTTGTGTTTGATGTTGGCCCATTTGCTATGACCCGCCATGAATTTCTCCGTCGTGCCGCGCTCGGCGGCGATGTGTGCCCTGTCGTTCGAGCGGCAAGCTGCCGCTATAATCGGAGGCAATTTTATCATGCCGCCGCACCGTGCCACGGGTGTTTGCTGCGCCGTGTCACGATCCCCGCCGCGTCTACCGCCGAGGTCTCTCATGCCCAAGAAGCCCGTGCCGTCGCAAGCCTCCGCAAGCGCAGGCATTGTCGACGATCAAGCCGCCCAGGCGGTCCAGGCCACCCCGAACGATCCCGCGGCCGACGCCGGAGACGGCCTCTTCATCGCCCGCAACGACCGGCACGTGCTGCGTCTGCTGCCCGCGATGGGCAACCGCCACGGGCTGATCACCGGTGCCACCGGAACCGGCAAGACCATCACGCTGCAAGTCATGGCGCAGGCATTCTCCGACATCGGCGTGCCGGTCTTTCTCGCGGACGTGAAGGGCGACCTGACCGGCATCACGCAGCCCGGCGTCGAGACGCCCAAGCTCAAGGAGCGCATCGCGAATCTCGGCTTCGACGCGCCCGACTGGCACGGCAGTCCCGCCACGTTGTGGGATGTCTTCGGCGAGCAGGGGCATCCGGTGCGCGCGACCGTCTCCGATCTCGGCCCGCTGCTGCTCGCGCGCCTGCTCGGCCTGAACGAGACGCAGACCGGCGTGCTCAATCTCGTCTTCAAGATTGCCGACGACAACGGCCTGCTGCTGCTCGACAGCAAGGACCTGCGGGCCATGCTCCAGCACGTGGGCGACAACGCCTCGACCTTCACCACCCAGTACGGCAACATCTCGGCCGCGTCGATCGGTGCCATCCAGCGCGGACTGCTCACGCTGGAGCAACAGGGCGCGGACAAGTTCTTCGGCGAGCCGATGCTCAACATCGAAGACTTCATGCAGACGGACGCCCAGGGACGCGGCATCGTCAACATTCTCGCCGCCGACAAGCTGCTGGCCGCGCCGCGTATCTACGCGACGTTCCTGCTGTGGCTGCTCGCGGAGCTGTTCGAGCGTCTGCCCGAAGTGGGCGACCCGGACAAGCCCAAGCTCGTCTTCTTCTTCGACGAGGCACACCTGCTGTTCAACGAGGCGCCCAAGTCGCTGCTCGAACGCATCGAGCAGATGGTGCGCCTGATTCGTTCGAAGGGCGTGGGTGTTTATTTCGTGACGCAAAACCCGGTCGATGTGCCCGATACCGTGCTGGGCCAGTTGGGCAATCGCGTCCAGCATGCGCTGCGCGCCTATTCGCCGCGCGACCAGAAGGCGGTGAAGGTGGCGGCCCAGACGATGCGCGCCAATCCGTCGCTCGATATCGAGACGGTCATCGGCGAGCTTGGCGTGGGCGAGGCGCTGGTGTCGTTGCTCGACGAGAAGGGGCGCCCGGCGGTCACGGAGCGGGCGTTCATTGCGCCGCCGGCCTCGCGCATCGGCCCCATCACGCCGCAGGAGCGGGCGGCGCTGATGGCGGGCTCGCTCGTGGCCGGCGTGTATGAGAACGCCGTGGACCGCGAATCCGCGTACGAGAAGCTCGTCGGTCGCACGCAGGCGCGGCAACCCGAGGGCACGCCGGCGCCACCGTCGCCGGGTGGCGCCGAATCGTCGTCCGGCGGTGGACTGCTCGACGCCATGAAGGACTCGCTCGGCGGCCTGCTGGGCGGGGCGGGCGGCTCGCGACGCAAGGACACCGCCGTCGAAGCCATGGTCAAGAGCACGATGCGCACCGTCGGCAGCCAGTTGGGCCGGGAGATCGTGCGCGGCGTGCTGGGCAGCATTCTGGGCGGCAACCGTCGCCGATAGTCCGATAGTCCGATAGTCCGATAGGGCCGCAACGCAGGAAGGGAATCTCGCCAACTCATGTCGCTGAAATCCTCGATGGCACCGGTGCGCACCGGGGTCGCTCACGATCCGCTGTGGCTGCGCGCCGCGCCGCTCATCTTTCTGTTCCTGTGGTCGGTCGGCTTTACCGTGGCGAAGATCGGACTGGCCTATGCCGATCCGCTGACCTTCCTCGCCTTGCGTTACGGACTGGTGCTCGTGCTGCTCGCGCCGCTGGCGGTCGTCATGCGCCCGCCGCTGCCGAAGACGGCCGCCGCCTGGGGACATCTGGTCGTCATCGGTCTGCTGATCCAGGCGCTGTATTTCAGCATGACGTATCTGGCCTTGCGGCTGGGAGTTTCGGCGGGTAGCGTGGCGCTGATCACGTCGCTGCAGCCGATCCTCGTGGCGCTGGCCGTGCCTTATCTGGTGGGCGAACGCGTGAGCGGGTTGAACTGGATCGGTCTCGGATTGGGACTCGCGGGCGCGGCGCTCGTGATCGTGGCGCGCTCGGCGGTCGAGGCCACCTCCGCGCTGGGGCTGGGGCTCACGTTCGTGGCGCTCGGCGCCATTACCTGCGGCACGCTGTACGAGAAGCGCTTCGGTGTAGGGCAGCACCCCATCACCTCGAATCTCGTGCAGTACGCCGTGGGGTTCGCGGCCACGCTGCCGCTGGCGTGGTGGCTCGAGCCGATGCGCGTCGACTGGACCTGGCAGCTCGGCCTGACGCTCGTCTATCTCGTGATCGGCAATTCCATCGTGGCGATCTCGTTGCTGCTGGCGATGATTCGTCGCGGCGAGGCGTCGCGCGTGTCCGCGCTGTTCTTCCTCGTGCCGCCTTGCGCGGCGCTCGCGGCGTGGGCCATGGTCGGCGAGCACATGCCGCCGCTGGCCTGGGCCGGGATGGTGCTGGCGGCCATCGGCGTGGCGATGGCCACGCGGCGCAGGGCGGGCCGAGGCCAATGAAAAAAGCCCCGGTTCGACCGGGGCTTCTTACGTCCGCTTCAGTTCTTGGTGCCGAACAGGCGATCGCCCGCGTCACCCAGGCCCGGAATGATGTACGCGTGATCGTCCAGGCGCTCGTCGAGCGAGGCGACGTACAGCTTCACGCCGGGATGCGCGTCGTGCAACACCTTGACGCCTTCGGGCGCGGCCACGAGTGCGAGGAAGGCGATGTTCTCTTCGGCCACGCCGCGCTTGCGCAGCACATCCACGGCATGCACGGCCGAATAGCCCGTGGCGACCATCGGATCGCACAGAATGAAACTGCGGTCGGCCACGTCGGGCAGGCGTACCAGATACTCAACCGGACGATGTTGCTCGTCGCGATACACGCCGATGTGGCCGACGCGCGCCGACGGCACCAGATCGAGCAGACCGTCGCTCATGCCGACGCCCGCGCGCAGCACGGGGACGATGGCAAGCTTCTTTCCGGCGATGACGGGGGCGTCCATGGCGACCATCGGCGTGTCGATGCGCTCGGTCGTGAGCGGCAGGTCGCGCGTGATTTCGTATCCCATGAGCAAGGTAATCTCGCGCAGCAGGCCGCGGAACGTGCGCGTCGAGGTTTCCTTGTCGCGCATGTGCGAGAGCTTGTGCTGGATCAGCGGGTGATCGCAGATATAGAGATTGGGGAAGCGGGTGTCTTGTTTCATGGCAGGCAATCGGGGGCAGGGCCGGTGTGGCCCGCATGGCCGCGATTTTAACCGATGCGGATGGCAGCGGCGTGCCCGCGATTCCCTTAGAATCGCGGGGAGATGGCCCGAGGGCCGTATCCGACCAATGCGTGACTTGTCTGGAAGACCGAACATGGATCTGGGAATCAAGGGCCGCACCGCACTCGTGTGCGGCGCGAGCAAGGGCCTGGGGCGCGCCTGTGCGCAGGCGCTGGCCGAGGCGGGTGTGAACCTCGTCATCGTCGCGCGCACGGCTGACGCCCTGAACGCCGCGGCGAACGAGATTCGCGCCGCGACCGGCGTTGACGTGAGCGCGGTGGCCTGCGACATCACCACGCCCGAGGGGCGCGCCCAGGCGCTCGCCGCCTGTCCGCAGCCCGATATTCTCGTGACGAATGCGGGCGGTCCGCCTCCGGGCGACTTCCGCGACTGGCAGCGCGACGACTGGATTCGCGCGCTCGACGCGAACATGCTCACCCCCATCGAACTGATCAAGGCGACCGTGGATGGCATGATCGCGGGCGGTTTCGGGCGCATCGTGAATATCACGTCGTCGGCCGTGAAGGCGCCGATCGACATTCTCGGCCTGTCCAACGGCGCACGCTCGGGGCTGACCGGTTTTGTTGCGGGGCTGGCGCGCACGACCGTCTCGCACAACGTCACCATCAACAATCTGTTGCCGGGTGCGTTCGATACCGACCGTCTCGCGGGCACCATGCGGGCGTGGGCCGACAAGAGCGGGCAGACGGTGGACGAAGCGCGGGCCCGGCGGGCCGCGGCCATTCCGGCGCGCCGTTTCGGGCAGCCGCAGGAGTTCGGCGCGACCTGCGCTTTCCTGTGCAGCGCGCAGGCGGGCTACATTACCGGACAGAACGTGCTGATCGACGGCGGCGCGTATCCGGGCACCTTCTGAACCGTCCTCACCACACCGTGTCTCGACCCAGCGAAGGGATCGCATCAATGACTGTATCGACCGTACCCAAAGTCCGAATCGCGCTCATCGCGCACGACAAGAAGAAGGACGAGATTCTCGCGGTCGCGCGCGACTACGTGGAAGTCCTGCGTCAATGCCAGCTCGTGGCCACGGGCACCACGGGCGGGCGCATCGCCACCGAACTGGGCCTGGAGGTGGAGCGCATGCTCTCGGGGCCGCACGGCGGCGACCTCCAGATCGGCGCGCAACTGGCCGAAGGGCGGGTGGACATGGTGCTGTTCCTGCGCGACCCGATGACGCCACAGCCCCATGAACCCGACATCAACGCGCTGGTGCGCGCGTGCGACGTGCACAACGTGCCGTGCGCGACCAACAGTGCCACGGCGCGGCTGCTGCTCGAACAACTGATCGTGCGTCTGGCGGCGCAGCCGCGGGGCTGACGCGTCGCGACAGGCGGCCTGATAACCCAAGCATCGAAGGAGCGAGGATGACCAAAGCGATTCGCATTGAACAGAATGGTGGGCCGGAAGTGATGAAGTGGGTCGACGTCGAAGTTGGCGACCCCGGTCCGGGCGAGGCGCGCGTGCGTCACAACGCCGTCGGTCTGAATTACATCGACGTCTATTTCCGGACCGGTCTGTATCCGCAGCCGCTGCCTGCCGGCCTCGGCATGGAAGCCGCGGGCGTGGTCGAAGCGGTCGGTGAGGGCGTGACGCATGTCAGGCCGGGCGACCGCGTGGCTTATGCGGGCCGTCCGTGCGGCGCCTATTCGCAGGCGCGCGTCATGCCCGCCGCGCCGCTGGTGCGTGTGCCGGACGCGATCAGCGACGACCAGGCCGCCGCGATGATGCTGCAAGGCATGACCGCGCAGTATCTGCTGCGCCGCACCTACCCGGTCAAGGCGGGCGACACGATCCTGATTCATGCGGCCGCAGGCGGCGTGGGCCTGATCGTCTGTCAGTGGGCTAGGGCGCTCGGCGCGACGGTGATCGGCACCGTCGGCTCCGACGAGAAGGCGGCGCTCGCACGCCGGCATGGCTGCGATCACCCGATCGTGTACACCCGCGAGAACTTTGTCGAGCGGGTCAAGGAAATCACGGGCGGTGAAGGCGTGCCGGTCGTCTACGATTCCATCGGCAAGGACACTTTCATCGGTTCGCTCGACTGCCTGCGTCCGCTGGGCATGATGGTGAACTTCGGCAGCGCCTCCGGGCCCGTGACGCAGATCAACACGGCTGACCTCGTGTCGCGCGGCTCGCTGTTCTTCACGCGTCCGACGCTGTTCAGCTACACGGCCAAACGCGCCGATCTCGAGGCCAGCGCGAACGAGTTGTTCGACGTCGTGGCCCGGGGGGACGTGAAGATCGAGGTCAATCAACGCTATGCGCTGGCCGATGTGGCGCAGGCGCACCGCGATCTCGAAGCGCGCAAGACGACCGGCTCGACGCTGCTCATGCCCTGAGGCCGGGCAGCCATCCCGACGCGCCCGCGGCCGGTAACCCGACCTGGCGGCGGGAGCGCCGGATCGACCCGGCATCGATTCCGGTGTCCGGACTCAGGCGCGTTGCGTGAACACGTGGGCGCGGGCGTCCTCGCGGACATCGAACGGCAGACGGCCGATCAGCCAGTGCACCACCATGCCGATCACGACCACGTCGTCGAGCAAACCGAACACTGGCACGAAATCGGGGATGAGATCGAACGGGCTCAGCAGGTACACGACGAGCAGACCCACGGCGGGCAACAGCCACCATGGACGACGCGGGTCGCGGGCCGCGTGCCAAAGTACGCGGAAGTCGTGGCGGGCGATCTGCCACAGGCGGAGAAAACGCTTCACTTGCAGGCTCCTGATACTCACGTGCCCGCCAGACAGCGACGGGCATTTTTTCGTCCAATGGTGGCGAACCGCGCCCAAATTGGATGAATGTCTTGCATATTGTCGCGATTATACGCGCGGCCTTTCGGTCTCGCCGACGAGGCGCGGCCGCTCAACGCGTGACAACGCATTTCGACATCGCTGCGACGGGACGGTTTCATCGCCGCGTTCAGGGCGAGTTCGGGCGAGTTCGGGCAATCGTCGTCCATCGCCATGCCGCAAGCGGCTTGCCGCGCGATCGGCTTTCCCGGTTGCGGTGGGATCGGGGCGGCGGGATAATTTCCCGGCCGCAGTGGTCAATCCATCTTTCCCCCCTTCGCGGACGCCTTCCAAACGCCATCATGACCGACGCTCAAGACCCGAAATCGCCGCAGCAGCCCCAGAAGCCTGAATCCGAGACGAGCAAGAGCGCAACGCCACAACCGATACATCCGGCCACCGACACCGGCAGCATTGCCGGCGCGTCCGGGGGCACGGCATCGACCTCATCCACGCCATCATCCGACTACGCGACGTCGGCCACACCGGCCTCGCCGCGGGCCACCGCCAAGCCGGTCGCCGGCACGGCGGAAGGCTCGTCGGACATGCCGCCGAATCCCGACACGCTGACGCGCCCGGTCCAGCCCGGTGATGCCCAGGCGCAGCCTTCCCAGCCCGCGGCGGCCCCGTCCGCCAAACCCGTCGCCCAGGCGTCCGCTGCGGAGGTGGCGTCGGATCGCAATCCGATCGGCGCGCCGACGCCGGCATCGGGCGACGACGTCAAGGCGGCCGGCGTCGGCAGCGCGGGCGGTCAGATCGGGGAGGCGGGGGAGACGGGGGGCGCCGCGGGCGGTGGTGGTGTGGAGCCACCGCATCAGCCGTCGTTCGGCTCGGCGCCGCGTCCCGGCAGTCCGGCGTCGATGGGCGGTCAGCCGTCCTACCTTCAGGCGGGGGACTCCCCGTGGTCGGTTCTGCGACGCATCATGTCGGCCCGCTTTCGCGCCTGGTACGACCGTGCGGGCCAGCGCATCACGCAGCGCACGCTGAAGATCGGTATCTCGGCACGCATCTTTCATCCGGAGCCCGGTTCGAAGGGGTTGCGCAGCAAGACGCTGCAATACCTCGAAGAGTCGATCGCGCACTGGGTGATGTCGCGCGACGTGCTGGTGTTCATGATTCCGACGGTCGACACACAAGGCCTGCTTCATCCAAGCCACATTCGCCTGCACGATTACGCGAAGCATCTGGATGGTCTGGTGCTGCAGGGCGGGGCGGACGTCTCGCCGCTGACCTATTCGGAAGTGGCGACGCGTCACGAATGGCAGGGCGACCGCATGCGCGACATGTACGAACTCGAACTGCTGCACGAGTTCGTCGAACAGGGCAAGCCGATTCTCGGCGTGTGCCGGGGGTGCCAGCTCATCAACGTGGCGTTCGGCGGCACGTTGCACCAGGATATTGCGACCGATCTGCCTGAAGCGATTCCGCACGTCACCGAGACGTACGAGCACAACCGTCATACGCTGACGTTCCCCGAGGGATCGTCGCTCGCGCAAATGCTCGCGCCGGTCGATGTGCCGATCGTCAACTCGATCCACCACCAGTCGGTGAAAACGCTCGGGCGCGACCTGAGCGTGGAGGCGGTGTGCGCGGAAGACGGCGTGGTCGAGGCAATCCGCTACCGCAAGGCGCCGTTCGTGATGGGCTTGCAGTGGCACCCGGAGTTTCACCGGGCCGGCGGGCCGGAGTTCCTCGATTGCACGCCGGTACTCGACAACTTCCTGCGTGCGGCGCGCGAGACGCGCTTCTGAGGCGAAGCGAAGAGAAGGGGGGCGACGCTGCCGAGCGCAGGCGTCGCGCCCACGAAAAAAGGGCAGCCCGGAGGCTGCCCTTTTTTGTGTCAGGCGTACCGCGATGTCGCTGCGGTACGCGCGCCGCCTGGCTTAGAAGCGGTGACGGATACCCGTGCCCACAACGGTTTGCGAGCTGGTCGACGACATACCGCCGGCAGCGCCGACACCGGCTGCGAGGCCCGTGCCTTCGTTGTCGGAGATGTGCTGGTACGAACCCGTCAGGTACACATCGGTGCGCTTCGACAGACGGTAGTCGGCTTGCAGCGTAACGGTGTGGAACTTCGGCTTCTTGTCCGTCGAATCCTGCTTGGCCATCGTGTACGTGTACGCGGCCGACAGCGAGACTGCCGGGGTCAGCATGTAGCGACCGTTGACTTCGAAGTTGTCGAACTTCAGACCGTCGTTGTTGAAGCCAACGGCGGTGCTGTTGAAGTTGATGCCCGACAGGCCTTGGAGTTGCGTGTGGGTGTACACCAGGCCGACAGTTGCCGGGCCGAAGGCGTAGTTACCACCGATACCCCAGACGCGTTGCTTCTGCGCGTTGAAGACCGAGTCGCCACCGGCCGACGTATCGACGGCGCCGCTTGCGTTGTTGTTACCCGGATTGCCTTGGCGCTCCAGGTAAGCGGCGGCAACCGTCAGCGGGCCGTTCGCGTAGTTCACGCCGGCGCTGAATGCACGGTTGTTGGCGAAATCGCCGGCCTTGTTCGAGAAGCCATACAGGCCGCCGAAGGTCAGGCCGTTGTAGTTGGCGCTCGAGTACTTGACCGAGTTGTTCACACGGAACGAGTTGTTCGTGTTGTCGTTATCGTACGGGTGCGCTGCGATCGTGCCGCCGAACGACGAACCGTTCAGGGTCAGCGGAGCCAGGTAATCAACCAGCGAGTCGTACTGACGACCGATCGTGACCGAGCCGAACTTGTCGTTCTGCAGGCCGACGAAGGCTTGACGACCGAACATGCGGTTGTTTTGGCCCAGGCTGCCGTTGTTGATCGAGAAACCGTTTTCCAGCACGAAGATGGCCTTGTTACCGCCACCCAGGTCTTCCGAGCCCTTCAGGCCCCAACGGCTGCCGTTGACCAGGCCGCTCGTGGCGCGGAAGTTCTTCGAACCCGAAGCACCGATCGTGTTGGTCGAGTTGCTGGTGTAGGCAACGCCAGCGTCGATCAAGCCGTACAGGGTGACGCTGCTTTGTGCGTGCGCGCCCACCGAGAACGCGCCGATGGCGGCCGCGGCAAGAAGAGTTTTTTTCATGGTTTAAGCTCCAGTAACGTGACACGAATCGCAGAATTCGCGTGAAAACAGAACGCGGCGAAACAGAACATGTCGAGGTGACGGTTTGTCATTCGCGGACCCGATCAGGTATCGGCACTGCTCTGTTGACAGGGGGCAGTGTATGAGTGAGCGCTACTCCCGCCTATTTCAGAATCCGCAAGAATCTATTTCATATCTGAAAAGAATCATGCAAACGTGTCGCAAAGCGTTGTGTGACAAGGGATCGGCTTGATTAAGCGTAGGCGAGAAATGCCGATGCAAGCGAAGTGTGTTGCGCTCGGGACACAGTGAGAGCGACCTGCGAAAGCGCGTCGGAAGCGTTGTCAGTGCTGGATTTGCGCGCGACACGCGTGGGTCCGATTAGTTCCGGCGCTGCGTGATCATGTCGCAGAGGCGGTTCGCGCGGCGGGCGCATCGCACGAAACGTGTCGCGTCGACGTAGGCCTCGTTTTCGACACCTCGTACCTCATCGCTGATGACGATGAAATCGAAAAGCGCACGTGACATGCAAGTGGGCCCCGATGAGCACATCATCGCCTTGCCTCCATCGCGCGTAATGAGTGATGTCTTAGATTTTTGCGCGTGGAAAAACTCGGGCCTCACCGAAAAACCCTTTATTCATGCAGTTTTACGAGACTATTGCGAGTCCTCGAATAATTCATTGCGTCGAATGATGACAATGATTTTCGACGCCAGACCTATACTACGTTCCGCGAGAAGTAGACTTTTGCGTTGAGTGAAAAGTCTCCAAACCTTGGCGCGGCCTCATTGGCCGCGCTTTTTTTTGCCCGCGCTTTTCCCATGCCCCGTGCGACCTTCATTGTCGTCTGGCGTCGCCGCCACCCGACACCTCGACCGTTGCGTCGCCTCTACGCGAAGTGAGCCGCATTGAGGGCGTCGCCGCAATCGCGCACATGCGGAATGCTCAACTGCTTGAGCTTTCGATATAGCGACGCACGACAGAACCCGAGCGTGCGCGCGGCGGCCGAAATATTCCAGCGATGTTGCGCGAGCGCCTGCAGAATGCGCTCCCGCTCGACTTCGCTCTCGTTTCCCTGGCGCGCATCACGGGCCTGACGGTCGTGCACCCCGCCAGGTATTTCGCGCGACATCGCCGAAGCCTCGATTTCGACGCGCGACGAGGTCGCGGGCGCCATCGGTGTACTCCCCGCCGACGTGCCGCGCGACGCCCCAACGAGTTCCGGCGGCAGATCGTTTACACACAACTGGTTTGTGCTCATGACGGCACATGCGTAGCGCAACGCGGCGCGCATTTGGCGCAGGTTTCCCGGCCATGCGTGGGTGAGCAGACAAGACAGCGCTTGCGGTGACACGCGGGCGAGCGCCTGATCGGCGCGCAGTCCGGGCCACTCGTCGCAAAGCATGCGCGCGATCAGCTCCGATTTATCCTCGCGCTCGCGCAGCGTGGGCAGCGTGAGAACGCCGACCGCGATGCGGTAATAAAGATCTTCGCGGAATGTCCCGTTCGCTACGGCGCTGGCCAGATCCTGGTGCGTGGCGCAAATCAGTTGCACGTCGACGGGCACGGGATGGCTCCCGCCCAGCGGCGTGACCTCGCGCTCGGACAGCACCCGCAGCAGGCGCGTCTGCATCGCAAAGGGCATGTCGCCGATCTCATCGAGAAAGAGGGTGCCGCCGTCGGCCTGTTGCAGCTTGCCCTTCATCCCGCCCGGAAGGGCGCCGGAAAATGCGCCGCGCTGATATCCGAACAACTCGCTCTCGACGAGATGCTCCGGCAACGACGCCGTATTGATGGCGACGAATGCCTGCGCGCGCCGCTCGCTGTAGGCATGCAGCGCGCGGGCGAGAAACTCCTTGCCGGTGCCTGTCTCTCCGAGAATCAGTACCGGGATGCCGCGATCGACGAAGCGCTTGCCGCGCGCGAGCAGTTCGCGCATGCGGGCATCGGTGCCGCTCAGATCGTCGATGGCGAGATAGTCGGGGCGCATGCCGCGGGTCGATGCCGAATCGGGCGCGGCGGCGGTGATGGGGGCGGCAGGGGGGACCGGCAGGCGGGCGATGCGTTCGGCGATCGCGGCGATGCTGCTGAACGCGGTATTGGCATTGGCGGCGCCGTGGGGGGCGGCGTGGCCGACAGGTCGAGCGGGGGCGGACGCTACAGCGAGGTGAGCGGGCATGACTTGTCTCCTTCTCGTATCGGTACGAAAGGGCGCCGTCGGTGGCTTGTGGCCTGGCGATTCCTGACGTCTCTTTATATTGCGACCGGCTCGGGTGGCCAATCGCCAATGCAGGATACGACTCGAGAGTCATAACATCCAATACAATATTGATGCGCTATTAATACCTCTGAGGTATCAGATGATCGAGCTGCGTCATTTCCAATATTTCGTGGTGCTCGCGGAGACCCTGCATTTCGGCCGCGCGGCCCAGCAGCTGCACATCTCGCAGCCGCCGTTATCGCGCCAGATTGCCCTCATGGAGGCCGAGCTGGGCGTGCGGTTGTTCGAGCGCACGCGCAGAAGCGTGAGACTCACGCGCGCGGGGGCCCGCTTCTATCAGGATGCAGTGGAAATCCTCAACTCGGTCGACCGCGCGCGGCGCAATGTGGTCGCGGCGAGCCGGGGAGAGGACGGCGCCATCACGGTTGGCTTCATGATGTCCTCGGCGTACAACATTCTGCCGGCGCTTACGCGCACATACGCCGCGGCGTACTCGCGCGTCGACATGAAACTCGCGGAGACGCTGCCGAACCTGTTGGCCGACGCGGTGCGGGCGGGGAAGATCGACGTCGGCATCATGTACCGTCCCGAAGATCTCACAGGGGTGGAGACGGCGACGGTGTTTCGCGAGGAGATGGTGGCGGTATTGCCGCGCACGCACGCCCTGGCGTCGGTCGACGTGCTCGACGCCTCCCAGCTCGCCGAAGAGTCGTTCGTGAGCATTCCGCGCGAGATCGCGCCGCTCGTCTACGACCTGATCGTCGACCATTGCCGCCGCGCGGGCTTTTCGCCGCATATCCGGCTCGAGACCAATCTTCAGCAGACGATTATCAACCTCGTGGGGGAAGGGCTGGGTGTCGCGATGGTGCCGATGTCGATGAGCAGCACGAGCGCGTCGGGCAGTGCGGTCTTCAAGCCCTTGCACAACGCGCCGGTGGCCGAAGTGGCGTTGCTGTGGAGCCGGGACAATCACAACCCGTGCGTCGCCACGTTCGTGGAAAATGCGCGCGAGGTGTGGCGCGAGATGCAGCGCGCGCCGGGGGCGCGGCTGGTGCCCGACCTGCCGGACACCCGCCTGCGCTGAGCGATGGGGGCGAAGTGACGCGCCCGGGCGGCGTCAGATCTCGAGAATACCGGCCGCCACGAAACCGCCGTCGACTGGCAGGATATGACCAGTGACATACGACGAATCTTCCGACGCCAGGAAGCTGACCGCGCCCGCGATCTCACGCGGTTGGCCGTAGCGCCCCAGCGGCGTGGTCTCCGTATAGTGACGGCGCGAGATGTCGGAATGCAGCGCTTGCGTGAGCGGCGTGTCGACCGGACCCGGGGCGATGCCGTTTGCCGTAATGCCGAAGGGGGCGAGTTCGATGGCCATCTGACGGGTGAGACCGATGACCGCCGCCTTCGACGTGCCGTAGGCCGTGCGCCCGGCGCTGGCCAAGATGCCCGCGACCGACGCCAGATTCACGATCCGCCCCCAGCGCTGCTCGCGCATGAGACGCGCGGCGTGCTGACCGCACAGCAGCGTGCCGGTGAGGTTCACATTCATCACCTGATGCCAGTGATCGATCGGATAGTCGAGGAACGGAAACGTCTTGGCGATCCCTGCGTTGTTCACGAGCACGTCGCAGCGCCCGTGACGCTGCGCGACCTGTGCAAAGCCGTCGGCGATCGATTGCGCATCGCCCACATTCATGGTCAGCGCCCACGCGTTGCCACCTGCCGCGCTCAGCTTCGCCGCCGTCTCCGCCGCCGCGCCTTCGTTCAGATCGGCCACCACCACCGTCATGCCGTCCTTGACCAATCGTTCGCAAATGGCGGCGCCAATGCCCATGCCGCCGCCCGTGACCACTGCAACTTTCTCCGTCATGCTATGGACTCCTAAATTTATTGACTTCTACAGCACGGGCCCCGCCGCCAGCTGCGCGGCGGAGCCCGTCGGTAAAAACGTTAGTGAATGTGTCTTACTTCAGGAAACCGATCGAGATCCAGGGGACGAAGACCACGATGAGCAAGGCCACGAGCAGCGCGCCCATATAGGTCCACATCCGGTTGAAGACCTTGTCCGGTGAGGTCTTGCCGATGGCGCATGCGGCGTAGAAGCCCACGCCCAGCGGCGGTGCGAACAGGCCCATGCCCATCGACAGGATCACGACCATGGCGTAGTGCACGTCGTGAATGCCCATCGAACGGGCGACCGGGAAGAGCAGCGGCCCGAACAGCACGATGGCGGGAATGCCCTCGAGCACGCTGCCGAGCACGATGAACACGACCATCGAGATGAGCAGGAAGCCGATCTGCCCGCCCGGCACGCCATGCATCAGGCCGACGAGCTTCGCGGAGAAGCCCGACTGCGTCAGTGCCCATGCCATGGCGGTGGCCATGCCGATGATGAGCAGGATGGCACCGGACAGCGCGGCCGTCTCGGTGAGCAGCGGGTACAGGCGCTTGAAGTCGAGATGCTTCTTGAAGATGTGGACGATCAGGCCGATCACGATCGTGTACGCGATGCCGACGGTCGAGACCTCGGTGGCCGTGGCGGCGCCCTCGATCACGGCCGTGCGAATCAGGATCGGCAGGGCCAGGGCGGGCAGCGCCACGATGAACGTCTTGCCGATCACGCTCCACGGCGCGCGTTTCGCCGCGTGCGGCGCTTCCTTGCGCGAGCGGGCAAAGCAGACGACCACGATGGCGAGCGTGGCGATGACCGCGGGCAGCAGGCCGCCGACGAACAGGGCCGTGATCGACACGCCGCACACCGCACCGATGGTAATCAGCACGAGACTTGGCGGAATCGTCTCGGTCATGGCGCCGGTCGACGAGAGCAGCGCGACGAGGTCTTCCGGCTTGGAGCCGCGGCGTTGCATTTCGGGAAAGAGTGCCGGGGCCACGGCCGCCATGTCGGCAGCCTTTGAGCCGGAGATGCCGGACACGAGGAACATCGCGCCGAGCAGCACGTATTGCAGGCCGCCGCGCACATGCCCGAGCAGCGAGGCCATGAATTCGATCAGGCTGCGGGCGAGACCGCTCATCTCGATGAGCGCGCCGAGCAGCACGAACAGCGGCACCGACAGCAGGATGAGACCGGACATGCCTTCGTCCATGCGGCTCACCACGATCTGCAACGGTGCGTCGGTGACCAGCGCGAGATACGCCAGTGTCGCGGTGCCGAACGCGAAGGCGATGGGAATGCCGCCTGCCACGCAGGCGCCCACGATCAGCACGAAGAACACCAGCAGGTTGTAGTTGCCCATGGCGATGAGCGCCGGGCGCCCGAGCCAGAGTGCCGCACCGAGGGCGGCCACGACCAGCACGCCCAGGCCCAGCTGGCGCATGCTCGAGCAGCGAGCCAGGCGCGATATCGCGGCGATGAGCATCAGACCGGCGCCGACCGGGAGCGCCGCGGCGCGCAGCCCGTCCGGAATTTCCAGTGCCGGTGTGGTGATGTCCATCTGTTCGATGGCATGCGTGTATGCGGGCATGATGATGAGTGCCACGAACACGCAGACCGTGAGCGCGGCCATGGTCTGAAACCATTCGCGCCACGCAACGGGGAGCTTGTTGACGATGGCGGACAAACGCATGTGCTCGCCCCGGTCGAGCGCCAGCACGGCGCCGAGCATCGATAGCCAGATGAACAGGATCTGGGCGAGCTCGTCCGACCACGTGAGCGGATTGTCGAACCCGTAACGCGAGATCACGCCCGCGAGCAGGATGAGTGTCTCCGCCACCACCAGCAGCACGGCAACCGCCTCGGTGACTTTCATCACCGCGCGGTTGACGTGGCAGAAGAGGCGGGCGAGCGCGTGCGTCGGCTCGGCCGTCATCGTCAACGTTTCCATTTACGCGAGCTTCCCGGTGTACTTTTCCAACATGGCCCAAGCCTCATCGCCGAACTTCTTGTGCCATTCGGCATAGAAGCCCGCGCTGCGAAGCTTGTCGCGGAATTGCTCGTTGTTCGGCGCATTGAACACGAGGCCCTTCTGCTTGAGCTCCGCCATCACGCCGTCGTTGAGCTTGCGCACGTCGTCGCGCTGCGCCATGGCGGCAGCGTTCACGTTGGCCGTCACGATCGCCTGCAGATCCTTGGGCAGCTTGTCCCACTTCTGCTTGTTGGCGAGGAACCAGAAGCCGTCCCACATGTGATTCGTCATCGATACGTACTTCTGCACTTCGTAGAGCTTGGCCGTGGTCAGCAATGCCAGCGGGTTTTCCTGCGCTTCGACGATGTGCGTCTGCAGGGCCGAATACACTTCGGCGAAGTTGATCGACGTGGGCGATGCGTCGAACGCCTTGAACATCGACGTCCACAGCGGGCTCGTCGGGACGCGGATCTTCAGGCCCTTGAGATCGGCGGGCGAGTTGATCGGGCGGCTGCTCGTGGTGATCTGTCGATAGCCGTTCTCCCAGATCTTGTCGAAGGCGAACACCGAGGTCTTGGCGATCTGGCCGCGCACGTGCGCACCGAGGTCGCCGTCCATGGCGGCCCACACCTGGCTGTAGTCCTTGAATGCGAAGCCCACGCCGGAGATCTGTGCCGACGGCACGAGCGTGCCGAGAATCAGCGGCGAGAGCGTGAAGTAGTCGATCGCGCCTGCGCGGATCTGGCTCAGCATGTCGCTGTCGCTGCCGAGCTGGTTGTTCGGATAGATCTGGAAGTCGATGCGGCCCTTCGACTGCTCGGCGATCTTCTGCGCCATCTCCTTGGCGCGGATATTCATCGGGTGGCTGACGGGGAGATTGTTCGCGAACTTCAGCGTGAATTCGGCGGCGTGTGCCTGCGTCTGGTACAACCCCGTCGCGGCGGCTGCCGACGTGGCTGCCACGACCTTGATGAAGTGGCGGCGATCCATGGTGCTCATACTGCATGTCTCCTGTTTATTGGTTTGGTGACCGCATCTGAAGCGCGAGGCGCGCCAGCGTGTTGCCTTGCAGCGCCCCGGCCGGCTCGCGTCCTGCGGCGTGCGAGTGGCCTGGCTATCTTACGCAAGTCGAATGCCAGATCGCGCGCCGGGCGGGAAAACCCTTACGTTGTTAAGCATCGGTGAATTCCCTCGCATCGCCGCCACGCGCCACCACGCGCGCCCCGCGCTGTCTCGCTGGCTTTCGCTTGATGGGAACGGCGCGCGGCGCGACCGGTTCGCCCCTCGGCGATGACGAAGCCGCTGGCGTGCGCGACGCGTCGCGGTGCGACAGGTGTCGCATCCGCCGCGCAGTTTGCGACACCTGTCGCAGGCCGGGCATCGTCGCGATGCGACAGGTGTCGCATCGACCGCGCGACATACCCGGCGTGTTGCGGCACAGCAAATTCGCCTCACGCGGGGTGCACTCGAATTCACTTGCCCGGCGGGTGACACGCGCTTTACGCTTGCGTCAATTGCCGGCGCGCCACAAGCGTCGCCGCTGCAAGGAGGACGCAGGGGGCAGGTCGACGCCGCCCGCGCCGCACCGAATGGCGCCCGCATCACGTCAAATCGGGCAGGCGCATTTGTCTGGCATCGAAATTGCTCACCGGAGTCTGGATGACCCCAATTTTCCGGAGAACACTTCATGGTTGCTGCATGCCTTACCGGCTGGGCCCACTCCCAGTTCGGCAAACTCGATAACGTCGATGCCGAAGTTCTGCTGGCCGATGTCGCACAAGCCGCTCTCGACGACGCGGGCCTCGCGCCCGAGCAGATCGACTCGATTCATGTCGGCACCTTCAACGGCGGTTTCCTGTATCAGGACTTCCCGTCCTCGCTCGTCTTCAACCGCATTCCCGGGCTGCGCTTCAAGCCCGCCACGCGTTACGAGAACGCCTGCGCCACGGGTTCGGCCGCGGTGCACGGCGGCTTGCAATCCATCGAGGCCGGCAAGGCGACGCACGTGCTCGTGATCGGCTTCGAGAAGATGACCGAGCTGGCCACCCCGCAAGTCGGTGACGTCCTGCTCAAATGCAGCTACGCGCGGGAAGAGGCGGGCATTCCCGGCGGCTTTGCCGGCGTGTTCGGCACGATCGCGCAAACCTACTTCGAGCGTTACGGCGATCAGTCCGACGCGCTTGCACGCATCGCAGCGAAGAATCATCGCAATGGCTCGGTGAATCCCTACGCGCACATGCGCCGCGACTTCGGCTACGACTTCTGCCGTAACGTCTCGGAGAAGAATCCGTTCGTCGCCGGACCGCTCAAGCGCACCGATTGCTCGATGGTCTCCGACGGGGCCGCCGCGCTGGTGATCTCCTCGGCCGACGTCGCACGCACGATGCCCAAGGCCGTGGGCTTTCGCGCGGCCGTGCAGGTCAACGATTACCTGCCGCTTTCGCGCCGTGACCCGCTGGCCTTCGAGGGCGGTCAGCACGCCTGGCGTCAGGCGCTGGGCGTGGCGGGCGTGTCGCTGAAGGACTTGTCGCTGGTCGAGACGCATGACTGTTTCACCATCGCCGAACTGATCGAGTACGAGGCGATGGGACTCGCGAAGCCCGGCCAGGGGGCCAACGTGATCGCCGAGGGCCTGACGGAGAAGAATGGTCTGCTACCGGTCAACCCGTCGGGCGGCCTCAAGGCCAAGGGACATCCGGTCGGCGCGACGGGCGTGTCGATGCACGTGATGGCGGCCATGCAGCTCACGGGCACCGCCGGCGAGATGCAGATCCCCAACGCGAAGCTTGCGGGCGTGTTCAACATGGGCGGCGCGGCCGTCGCCAATTACGTCAGCATTCTCGAGGCGCGATGAGGCGTAGTCCGGCGCACTGAGGTGCATCGATGCGCATGGGTGTGCATCAGTGCGCATCGCGTCGCAAGCCACATCGAAGTCCATCGACGCACGCCGGACCGTTGGGGGGTGCGAAGCATGTCAGGCAGGTGGCCCGGCGCTGGCCGGGCCCGTCATATCGCAAGACTGAGCCATAAGAAAGTAGAGGAGACGAGCGACATGCTCAAGAAGGTCATGAATCTCGGCCGGCTGCTGGCCGACGTTGCCCGGCGTCACCCGGACGAGCCCGGATTGATCGTCGGCGACAAGGTCACCACTTGGGCGCAGATCGACGCTCGCGTGAACGCGGCCGTCGACGCGCTGCGCAAGTTGGGCGTGGGCAAGGGCGACAAGTTGCTGGTGCACTCGCGCAACAACCTGCCGATTTTCGAGAGCGCGTGGATCGCGTTTCGCCTCGGCGCCGTGTGGGTGCCGACGAACTTCCGCATTACCGCACCCGAGGCGGCGTATCTCGGGCAATCGAGCGGCGCGTGCGTGATGATCTACGACGCCGGCTTCGAGGGACACGTCGACGCCGTGCGTGCCGCGTCGCCCGCCCTGCGTCATGTGATCGCGCTGGGTGCGCCGCGTGCGGGCGAGTTCCATTACGAAACGCTCGTGGCCGCGCATATGGGCGCGGCCGGTTACGAGGCGGAAGTCGAG
Organism: Pandoraea pnomenusa; assembly: GCF_000767615.3. Classification (NCBI taxonomy): domain Bacteria; kingdom Pseudomonadati; phylum Pseudomonadota; class Betaproteobacteria; order Burkholderiales; family Burkholderiaceae; genus Pandoraea; species Pandoraea pnomenusa. Next base: position 1,323,582 of record NZ_CP009553.3, read on the forward strand.
TACGAGGACCCGCTGTGGTTCTTCTACACGTCCGGCACGACCGGACATCCGAAAGCGGGTGTGCTCTCGCACGGGCAGATGGCGTTCGTCGTCACGAACCATCTGGCCGACCTGATGCCCGGCATCACGTATCGCAGCCGCTCGATGGTCGTCGCACCGCTCTCGCACGGTGCCGGTATCCACGCCATCGTCAACACCGCGCGCGGCGCGGCGAGCGTGCTGCTGCCGGGCGAAAAGATGGACGCGGCGCAGGTGTGGCAGGCGATCGAGCGCCATCGCGTGGACAACATGTTCACGGTGCCCACCATCGTGAAGATGCTCGTGGAGGATCCGGCGGTGGACCAGTACGACCACAGCTCGCTGCGTTTCGTGATCTACGCGGGTGCGCCCATGTATCGCGCCGACCAGAAATACGCGCTGCGGAAGCTGGGGCGTGTGCTGGTGCAGTACTACGGGCTGGGCGAGGTGACCGGCAACATCACTGTGTTGCCGCCGTGGCTGCATGGCGAAGACGACGATGCGCCCGATGCGCGCGTGGGCACGTGCGGCATGCCGCGCACCGGCATGGAGGTGGCGATTCTCGACGAGCGCGGCGAGCGTCAGCCGCCGTTCGCCTCGGGTGAGATCTGCGTGCGCGGTCCCGCCGTCTTCATGGGCTATCACAACAATCCGGATGCGAATGCCAAGGCGTTCAAGGATGACTGGTTCCATACGGGCGACCTGGGCCACGTCGACGCGCAGGGCTTCCTCTACATCACGGGACGCGCGTCCGACATGTACATTTCGGGCGGCTCGAACGTCTATCCGCGCGAAATCGAGGAGGCCCTGCTCACGCATCCGGCCGTGTCGGAGTGTGCGGTGCTCGGCGTGCCCGACCCGAAGTGGGGCGAGAGCGGGCTCGCGGTGGTGGTCGCCCGGGAAGGCATGGCCGCACAGGCCGATGAACTGCTCGGACATCTCGAGGCGCGCATTGCCCGATACAAGTGGCCGCGTCGCTTCGTTTTCTGGAATGCCATGCCCAAGTCGGGCTACGGCAAGATCGTGAAGAAGCAAATCAAGACGATGCTCGAAGAGCAAGGAGACTATCGACTATGAAACCTGCGCTTTCGCGGATCTATCGGCATGCAGGCGTCCCCACGTTACCCCGTGTGGAAGACTGCGTGTTGAGCGGGCAGCACGAACTGCGCGTGACGATCCGGTCTGGTGCGAATCTCGGCGAGTCCCTGCGTGCGGCGTTATCCCGCTATACGTATGGTGGCGGCGTCGGCCGTTTCTGCGCGGGCACCGCGCGAGGACTGCGGTATCACATGATCGAGACCACTGCCGACGCTGAGCGCCCGTTCGGCTACGGGGCGCCGGTCGACGAAACCCGCGAGGTGGATCTGATCGGCGGGGCCATCACGATAGGCCGTACCGCCGATGGCGCCACGCTGCTGCATTGCCATGCCGGGTTTTCCGACCCCGGCGGCGATTTGCACGGCGGCCATCTGATTCTCGATCACACCTGGGCCGGCGAGGAGCCCGTGGTGATTCGTCTGTGTCTGTTCGAACATGGCGGCTACGTGACCGGGGACGATGAGGAAACGCGCTTTCACTTGTTGCGTCCCGCGGCGATGCGACCGGGAGAGCACTCATGAGCGCGGCGCTGGAGGTTCCGGTCGCCATCGAGAACGGCACACTGGGTCGGCTGGTCGTGGCCCGTCTCAAACCCAATCAGGATCTGACCGAAAGCATCGAGGCACTGTGCGCCGAGCATGGCATTGCGCGGGCCATCGTACGCGGCGCGGTCGGCAGCCTGATCGACGCGCGTCTCGCGTTCCGAGCAGGCGACAGTTGGCGCGAGCAGCTGGTGAGCGGCCCGGGGGTGGAAATCCTCAATGTGTTCGGCGAGGTCGACGTGCGCCCCGAAGCCGCCCAGACGCTGCCCATGCTGCACGGCATGGTGGCCGACACCGAAGGCCGCATGTTCGCCGGGCGCTTCGTTCGTGGCGGCAATCTGTCGTTCATCACCATCGAGGTCACGTTGCAGGAGTGGCTGCCTGCCTAGCGCGACGTCGACACCATCGATCGCATGTTTTGACGAGGAGGCTTTTGCCTCCTCTTTTTTATCGTCAGGACGTGCCGAACGGGAACTCTCCCGCACGCGCGGCGACGCTTTTCGGAATTCGGTCGTCAGGCCAGCAGGTGTAATCGTGCCGGACATCCCGAATCGTCTGTCACATCATCCTCAGAAGGAGCGCGTCATGTTTCGTACGATATCGATGATCGTGGGCACACTTGCCGTTTTCGGTCCAACGGCGGCGCACGCGGAGATCAATGCCTGTCCGGCCGTGGCCGACATCCACCAAAGCGTGGGCAACGAGACGATCGTCTACACGGCCAACGCCAACGGCGGCACGTGGCACGGCGAGCAACCGAGAGCCTCCGAGGGCATGCTCGCGCACCTTCGCTTTTCGGGGGCTCGCTTCGATGCCAGGAAGCACAGGGTCATGTGCGACTATGTCGCCGACCCGGCACTCGGGGGTGGTTTGCGCATGAGTCTTTCGGATGCGACCCGCGCCGTGGGCGCTGCATGGGTCGCGTCGTCCGATGTCAGTTCGGGGCCCGCGTGGACTTGTGCGGAGCGCAATCCCGTGAACTGTTCGTTCAGCACGAAGTCGCGGCGGGATCCGGGGCATCGGGGTGATATGCGCCCCGATGCCGGTTGACCGTATTGCGGGGCGTGGTTCAGGCCACGGTCGGCTGGATCAGACCGTCTTCGCGGAACATGTGCTTGATGCCACGTACGGCCTGACGAATGCGCGATTCGTTCTCGATCAGGGCGAAGCGCACATACTCGTCGCCGTACTCGCCGAAGCCGATGCCCGGCGAGACCGAGACCTTGGCCTGGGCGAGCAGTTTCTTGGCGAATTCGAGTGAGCCGAGCGCCCGATACGGTTCGGGAATGCGCGCCCAGATGTACATCGACGCGCGCGGCAGGTCGACGGCCCAGCCCGCTTCCGTGAGCCCCTTGTAGAGCACGTCGCGGCGGCGCTGGTACTGCTCGCGGATCTCCTCGACGCACTGCTGGTCGCCTTCTAGCGCGGCGATGGCGGCGACCTGAACTGGCGTGAACGTGCCGTAGTCGTGATAGCTCTTGATGCGCGCGAGCGCCGCGACCAGCTCGGCGTTGCCGACCATGAAGCCGATGCGCCAGCCGGCCATGTTGTAGCTCTTGGACAGCGTGAAGAATTCGACGGCCACGTCCTTTGCGCCGGGCACTTGCATGATCGACGGCGCCTTGTACCCGTCGTACACGATATCGGCGTACGCGAGGTCGTGCACCACGAGAATGTCGTGCTTGCGCGCGAGGTCGATCACGCGCTCGAAGAATTCCAGCTCGACGCACTGCGCCGTGGGGTTCGACGGGAAGCCGAGAATCACCATCTTGGGCTTCGGATGACTCTCGCGAATGCCGCGCTCCAACTCGGTGAAGAAGTCGATGCCCGGCGTCATCGGCACGGAGCGGATGTTCGCGCCCGCGATGACCGCGCCGTAGATATGGATCGGATACGACGGGTTCGGCACCAGCACCGTGTCGCCCTGATCCAGCGTGGCGAGCATCAGGTGGGCGAGACCTTCCTTCGAGCCGATGGTGACGATGGCTTCGCGCTCGGGGTCGAGCTCGACGTCGTAGCGATCCTTGTACCAGCGTGTGATGGCGCGACGCAGGCGCGGAATGCCGCGCGAGGTCGAATAGCCGTGCGTATCGGGGCGTTGCGCGACCTCGACGAGCTTGCTGACGATATGCGGGGGCGTGGCACCGTCGGGATTGCCCATGGACAGGTCGATGATGTCTTCGCCTCGGCGGCGTGCCGCCATCTTTAGCTCGGCGGTGATGTTGAATACGTACGGGGGAAGGCGATTGATGCGCGAAAAGCTGCGCGAGCTCGGGGAGCTGGACATGGGAATCCTGGAACGTAAGCGCCCGGAACCGTCCGAGCGACGCCGATGTGCTGGCCACACCGTGATGGCGAATGTAGCGCGGCGTGCGTCGCTTAGGCAAGCGATTTCTGCCGTTCGCTTTTCCGGCGGACGAAGGGATGGCGGGAAGCACCTGCCGGGTAGACGTTGGGAGAGCGCAGCAGGCACCACGGGGGCCGACGAAGCTGACGCAGCCGATAAAGCTGATAACGCCGATAAAGGCGATGATGCCAACAAAGTCGAGGAAGGCAAGGAAGCGCCAGGGCGGCAAATTGGCAAAGCGGCGTCGGTTATGATGAGCGCCCGAGCGTTCGAGCAAAGGGGAGGAGGGCGATGCCGTATCTGTATCTGCTGGTAGCGATCGTGGCGGAGGTCATTGCAACGTCGGCTCTGAAAGCGTCGGAGGGATTTACGCGGGTGGGGCCGGTCGCGCTGGTGGTCGTGGGGTACGGCCTGGCGTTCTACATGCTTTCGCTCACGTTGCGCTCGATTCCCGTGGGCATCGCGTACGCGATGTGGTCGGGCCTTGGCATCGTGCTGATCTCGATTGCCTCGCGCGTGCTGTTCGGGCAGAAGCTCGACGCCCCGGCCATGGTTGGCATGGCGCTCATCATCGCGGGCGTGCTGGTCATGAATCTCTGGTCGAAGTCGTCGGCACACTGAGCGGACGCGACGCGCGCAATTTGCCGGAATGGCGAGGACTGGCTGAGTCGTCCGATGCGTCCGACTCGTTCGATTTGTTCGATTTGTTCGATTTGTTCGGATTGCCTAGTGCTTTCGTCCCGCTGACTGGCGGGCGTTCTCACACGTTCGCTTCGGCTTCGGCGAGTACGGCCTTGAGCGCGGAGATGCACAGATCGATGTCGGCGCGCTCGATGACGAGCGGCGGTGCGAGTCGCAGCACGGTCGAGCGTGTCTCCTTCGCGAGCACTCGGCGGTGCAGCAGCCGCAGTGCGAGGTTGTGCGCGTCGGCCAGTGCCGGATCGATCTCGATGCCGACCCAGAGTCCGCGCCCACGAATTTCGCGCACGAGCGGCGAGTGGATCGCATGCAGGCGGACAAGCAGGTACTCCCCCATCTCCGCACTGCGGCCGGGCAGGTCTTCGTCGGCCATCACGTCGAGGGCTTCGAGCGCGACGGTGGCCGCGAGCGCGTTGCCGCCGAATGTCGAACCGTGGCTGCCGGGTTCGAACAGATCGATGATGTCGCGGCGTGCCACGAAGGCCGAGACAGGGAGCAGTCCGCCGCCGAGCGCCTTGCCGAGCATGACGCCGTCGGGCACCACGTCTTCGTGCTGATAAGCGAACCAGCGCCCTGTGCGTCCCAGCCCGGACTGGATTTCGTCGAGGAGCATGAGCACGTTGCGCTCGGTGCACAGCGCGCGCAGGTCACGCAGAAAGCCGTCCGGCGGGATCACGATACCGCCCTCGCCCTGAATCGTTTCGAAGAGCACGGCGCAGGTGTTGGGGGTGATGGCGGCGCGTACGGCGTCGATATCGCCGAAGGGCACGCGCACGAAGCCGGGCGCGAAGGGGCCGAAGTCGGCGCGATAGGAGGGTTCGGAGGAGAACCCCACGACGGTGGTGGTTCGCCCGTGGAAGTTGCCGTCGGCCACGACGATCTCGGCCTTGTCCGCGGGGATGCGCTTGACGCTGTAGCCCCAGCGGCGCGCGGCCTTGATGGCGGTCTCGACGGCCTCGGCGCCGGTATTCATGGGCAGGGCGCCGCCAAGCGTGGTGAGGTCACACAGGCGTTCGAGGAAGGCGCCGAGCCGATCCGTGTAGAACGCCCGGGAAACGACGGCGAGCCGTTGCGCCTGCGCGGTGAGCGCGGCGACCAGACGCGGGTGCGCGTGGCCGTGGCTGACGGCGGAATAGGCGCTCATCATGTCGAGATAACGATTGCCCTCGACGTCCCAGACCCAGACGCCTTTGGCGTGCGAGAGCACGACGGGCAGCGGCGCGTAATTGTGAGCGCCAAAGCGTTGTTCGCGTTCGATTTCGTTCATGAGCGCGCTCCTCCACGTCACCAGTCTAGATGCGAACGCGCTGATACGTAAAGAGGACAACTTCTGCAACGGCGTCGATGAAAATGGCATGCGCGTGCGCTATAATCCGCGATTACCCTTGCGTGACTCGGTCGCGTTGCGCGAAGGGTGCGCCGACAGCGGTATCAGGCCGCCGCCGCACGCGTCATCAAGTCACGCACGCACTGCCCATAGCTCAGTTGGATAGAGCATCGGCCTTCTAAGCCGACGGTCGGGGGTTCGAATCCCTCTGGGCAGGCCAGTATTCACCAGGACACATTGTCGCGTCGGAAATCAGCGCCGAGCGACGGTGCTGGTTTCACATCGTTACTTTCCCGCCATATCCAGCGACGCCACCAGCGCAATTCGCTCGGCGCGCAATTGCTCGTCGTCGCGAAACGCGGTTCCCTGGAGCGCCAGGAACCGAAGCGACTTCAGCCCGATGCAGGCGAATGCCGCGCGCAGGTAAGGCGTGAGGAAGTCGGGCTGCTTCGCATGCTCTCCGGTGAAGACCCCGCCGGATGCGATGCCGACATATACCGGCTTGTCCTGCAGCAGCCCGATCTTCTCGCCCGTGGGCGCGGTGCCGATCGTGCGTCTCACGCGCAACACCTGATCGATCCACGCCTTCAGATTGGACGGCACCGTGAAGTTGTTGACGGGCGTGCCGATGACGAGCGCGTCGGCGTCTTCGACCTCGCGGATCAGTTGCTCCGAGAGTTGCGTCGCGGTCAGTGCCTGCTCGGCGTCGAGCGACGCAGGTGACGACAGGGCATTGGCGTAACTGGCGTCCGCATGCGGGACGGGCTCGCGCCCCAGGTCGCGTCGGATGATGCTTGCCCCGGGGGCGAACGCGAGAAGACGCACCACGATGTCCGCCGACATCTTGCGGCTGTGCGATACGTCTCTCGGGCTGCAGTCGATGTGCAGGATCTTCATGAAGTTGGCGCTTGTCGCAAAAGGTTACTGGCGCATGCCGATCGCCAGGCGGTTGAACGCGCTCATCAAGGCAATCGCAAAAGTAAGATCGGAAATCTCCACGTCGCTGAAGCAGGTTTCGAGCGGCGTGTAATCCTCGTCCGGTGCGTGGGTCTGGTCGACGTGCGTGAGCGATTCCGTCCATGCCAGCGCGGCACGCTCGCGATCCGTGAAGTATTCGCTCACGCGCCATCCGGCGAGACTGTCCAGCTTCGCCTCCGGCATGCCGCTCGAACGCAATGCCTTGGTGTGCATCTCCAGACAATACGCGCAGCCGTTGATTTGGGATATCCGCAACCACACCAGTTCGATCATCTCCTTGCCCAGCGGGCCCTTGAACAAGGCAGTCTTGGTGGCGCCCAGGCCGCGATAGGCGTCGGCGGAAAGCGTGTTGTATGGCAGGCGTTTCGGTGTACTCATGATTAGCTCGGATGTTGCGAGATCTCGGAATTCGAGAGACTCAAGGGAAAAAAGGAAGGTGACAGAGCGGTGCCGGGCTTACAGCGCCTGACGGAAGTGCATGCCCATGGCCAACAGCCCTTGCCGGAAATAGAAGCGTTGCGCGAGCGCATTGCCAAGACCCGTGTCGAGCACGAAGTGCGCACATTCGTGACGGCGCGCCTCGTCGCGCAGCGCGTCCAGTAGCCTGGCACCCAGCCCGTGACTGCGCACGTCGGCAGTGGTGACCAGATCGTCCACGTAAAGGAAGCGTCCGTAGATCGTGTTTTCCTGCAGACGGTAGCCGGCCAACGCCTTGACCTGATCGTCCTGCCAGGCGGCCAGAATCCGGTATCCCTGCCTGGCCTGCCGATGTACCTGGGCGGTGAACGTCACGGCGTCGGTCAAATGCGGGCGCAGCTCCCGCATCACGCCGAAGCCGGCCTCAATGTCCTGATCGCTGTCGAGATGACGCAATTGAAAGGTTGTCATGGGATGTTCCTTGTCGTCGAGCCATTAATGTAGACTTTCGATGGCCTACTCCATAGGTCCAAGAATTGAAGATATTAGTGGGGCATCGATGATGGACTTTCAGCAACTCAAACCGAGTCGGGATCACAGCGGTCCGGTCTATCTGCAGCTGTACCGGCGCTATCGGGAGGCCATCGCCAGCGGCATGCTGGGGCCGGGCGACCGCGTGCCGTCGGTGCGCAGTCTCGCCAGCGCCCTGAACCTTGCACGCGGTACCGTCGAGACGGCCTACCAGATGCTGGCGAGCGAGGGGTATTTCGTGACGCGCGGCGCGGCGGGGACGGTGGTGTCACCGCGGCTCGCGAACCTGCCCGATCCGGCGATTGCCGGTGCGAGGGTGCCGTCCGGGGCCGATGCCTGGCGGGCGCCGCAGGCGGCATCCGGCGACGTCGCACCGTTTCAACTCGGGTTGCCCGCGTTGGACGCGTTTCCGCGCAAGGTATGGGCGCGTCTGGCCGGGCGAAGCGTGCGTGCGCTGGAGACGGCGGCCATGACCGTTCCCGATTCCGCCGGGTACGCGCCGCTCCGGCATGCGATCGCCGGATACCTCGGCATCTCCCGGGGCATCGTTTGCGCCCCGGAGCAGGTTTTCGTGACGCCAGGGTATCGCGGCGCGCTCGATCTGGTATGCCGCGCACTACTCGAGCCCAGGGATGCCGGGTGGTACGAGGATCCGGGGTACCTGTTCGCGCGTGAGTGTCTGACGCGCGCAGGTATGGCGCTGACGCCGGTGCCTGTGGACGACGAGGGGCTGAACGTAAAGACAGGGCAGCAGCGTGCGCCGAAGGCGCGCTTCGCCGTGGTGACGCCAACGCACCAGAGTCCCACCGGGGTGGCGCTGTCGTTGCCGCGGCGACTGGAACTGCTGGCGTGGGCACAAGACTCGCGGGCGTGGATCATCGAGGACGACTACGACAGCGAGTTCCGCTACCACGGTCGCCCGCTACCGGCGCTCAAGAGTCTGGATCAGAACGATCGCGTGCTTTATACGGGCACCTTCAGCAAGGTGCTGTTCCCGGGCCTGCGCCTGGCCTATCTTGTGGTGCCGCGGTCGCAGATCGCCAGGTTTCGGGATATCGTCGTCCACATGCCGGGCCCCGGCGCGATTCTGCTGCAGGGCATGGTCGCCGATTTCATGGAACAGGGACACTTTGCCCGGCACTTGCGCAAGATGCGCAGCCTGTACGCGCAACGCCGGGGCTATCTCGTCGACGCATTGGCGCAAACCTTTGGCGAGCGCCTGCTCGTGCAACCGCAGGCCGGCGGGATTCATGTGCTGGCGCATCTGGCGCGAGGCGAGAACGACAGCGCACTGGCCGCGGCGGCACGCGCACGCGGGCTGGCGGTGCAGGCGTTGAGCGACTGGCGGGCACGGCGGGGCGGCAAGGGCGGCCTGCTGATGGGTTTCGCCAATTTTGCATCGGACGCCGCGGCGCTTGCCGCAGTCACGCGGCTGGCCGCCGCACTGCCCGGCGACTGAGTCCCGCGCCAAGCAATCGTCCGCGTCTCGGGAGGCGACGCGACATGCCCGGCACCGACGCCCCTTCGCTATGCGCGGTCGCCGAGTACCGTGGCGCGCGTGAAGGCTTCGATGTTGTCCAGCAGGGCGTCCAGCCCTTCGCCCGCCCGTTTGACATCGCCGGCCGCAATCGCTTCGGCGACTTCCGCGTGCAAACGCGCCATGGTCGGCAGGTCTGCCGCTTCCTTGTAGTGGTAGTACCAGAAGCGGCGCGACAGACCATGCATCAGGCGCATGGCGCCTTCGGCGAATTCGTTGCGCGCGGCCACCAGGCAAAGTTCGTTGAACTCGCGATCGGCGCGCACGAACTCCACGTCCTTGCCGCTTCGCGCCGAGCTCCTGAAGGCCTTGGCGAGGCGCGTGAAATGTGCGCGCTGCTCGACGGTCGCCTTCTTCGCCGCGCTTCTCGCGATGAGGCGCTCCACCTCCCGACGCGTCTCGAGCAATCGCAGTTGCTTGGCCACGTCCATCGGCGGCACCAGCAGTCCGCGCTGCGGCAACACCACGATCAAATGCTCTCGCGCCAGCCGCTGGATCGCCTCGCGAATCGGCGTACGGCCGAACCCCGTCATTTCGCTCAACTGCAATTCCGAAAGCGTGGAGCCCGGTGCGAGCCGCAGCGTCACGATGGCCTCTTCGATCCACTCGTACGCCATGTCGACCATTCGGCCACGCGGAATGACATCCGTTCGGGCGCCCGAAGCCGCCATCACTTCCGATTTTTCTGTGCGTTGCGTCGTTTTTCTTGTGGCCATTTGGTCAAAGCCGAGAACAAATATTAATTGTATATCACCTGCTTCCGGCGCCGTTTCCGCCTGCGATCGCGCGCGTTCGGCCTTCATTTCGGCCACGCAGGGGGCGGATATTGCGCCGCCTGCGTCTCGTCTTCCCCCTGGAATGCCTTGCATGCCCTCCGGGATTTCCCCGGGGGGAAGGCGACTTGTTCACGTCATCTGATGTGCTATTACTAATCAACTAATATATTACTAGCGTGGGGCACGCAGGCAATGGACATTCGACGTGTAGGGAATCCCGATGGTTTTCCGGTGGTGGCCTTGCACGGCATACAGGGAACGAGCGACGCTTGGACGCCTTTGGCGACCGCGCTCGGCGATACCTTCCTGTTCATCCTGCCCAACATGCCCGGTCGTGGTCGCGCGGGCTATCCCGCATCGCCCGACGAATGCCGCGCGGACGCCTTCGCACGGCGGGCGAGTGAAGTCATCGAGCGTGAAGTCGGAGATCGTCCCTTTGCCCTTGCGGGCTGGAGCATGGGGGTGTCGGTCATTTTCGAGTTGCTCACGCGTCTGGCGGGTGGTGCTGCCCGCCATGCGCCGCCGATGGCCACGGTGCTGATGTCCGGTACGGCGCAACTCGACGAGGTGGCGTGGTTCGGTGCGTCCGACGAGGCCGCCCTTCTCGACGAGATCCGGCAACGCGAGCGGCGATTGGGGCTCACGCAGGCGGCGCACCCCGAAGTCGTTGCGTGGACCTGGCGCGCGTTGCGACCGGTCTCGCATCTCGCGAATCTGGTTCACGTCACCATGCCCACGCTGATCGTGCATGGCAGCGACGATGAGGATTGTCCCGTCGCCCACGCCCGGCGAATGCAGGCCGGCATGCGCCACGCCACGTTGCAGGTGATACCCGGCGCGCGTCATTCGCTGCTGACACAGAACACACAGCAGGTCGGCGCGGCGATGCGGGCATTTCTGAGCGCACACGGCGCTACCCCGCGACCGGCGATTCAACACGAGGAGAATTCATGAGAATCGAAGACTGCATCCATTTCTGCGCGCCATCGCGGCTCGTCATCGAACTGGGCTATCGCCACAAGCTTCCCCGCTTGCTCCAGACGCTGGGCTACCGGCGCGGCGTGCTCGTCACCGACGCGTTTTTCGAGCACAAGACGCCATGGGTATCCGATTACGTGGCTGCGTGTGCGCGTCTCGGGATTCACGTCGACGTCTACGCCGCGGGGGCGCCTGATCCCACGACCGACCTGTGCGATCGCGCGAGCGCCGAACTTCGCGGCATGCTCGGTACCCAACTGCCTGATCACGTCGTCTCGCTCGGTGGCGGCAGCAACATCGATCTGGCCAAGGCGCTGTGCCTGACACTGGCCTCGGGGCGACCGATACGCGACTACGGCGCCGGCGTGCCCACCGACGCGCCGGTCATCGACCATATCTCGATGCCGACCACCGCGGGGACCGGCTCCGAGCTAACGCCGGGCACGATTCTGTTCGATCCCGAAACCGGCATCAAAACGGCGGTCATGGACAACCGGCTGCGCCCGGTGATTGCCGTCATCGACCCCGAACTGACATTCACCTGTCCGCCGAGGGTCACGGCAGAGTCCGGCCTCGACGCGCTGACTCACGCGCTCGAATCGTTCGTCACGCTCGATTCGAGCCGCTTCGACCGTGCCGGCAGCGTCGACCCCGGTTACAGCGGACGCAATGGCCTGACCATGATCTTCGCGCGCGAGTCCATCCGCCTGGCCGCGAAATATCTCGTGCGCTGCTATGAGAACGGCGGCGATGTCGAGGCGCGGGTGGGCATGTGTTACGCAAGCGTCTACGCCGCGATGTCGTACGGCAGCGCGGGGCTCAACGCCGTACACGGCATTGCCTACGGGGTGGCCGCACTCACACACAAGTCGCACGGTGCCACGAACGCCGTGGTCCTGCCCTATGTGATCGACGCACTCACGCACAGCCGGCGCGCCGAGTTGCTCGAAGTCGCGCGCCTGTTCGGCATCGATACCTCCGACGAGGACCAGGCGGTTCGCGCGCTGCCACGCGCGCTGCGCGATCTCGTCGGCAGGCTCGGCATTCCCACCGACCTCGATGCCTTTGGTGTTGCACAGGCATCTCTGGATCATCTGCTGGCCGACTCGCTTGGCGTGACTCGGCTGGCCAAGGCATTCCCTGTCGGGAATATCGAAGCGAGCTATGCGCAAATTATCGACAACGCATGGCGAGGAGCGCTTCGAGACGAGAAGGCGGAGAGGCTCTCGGCTGCCTGAGCACGCCGGGGCGAGGCCTTGCGCCTGGCGCCGGCGTGGCGGGTCAGCCGCGCAAAGACACCAATCGATACTCGGCCGGACCACCGGTCGCTTTGCGCCTCGAAGTCTAATATGTTAGCTGATCATTAGCAGCCTGCATTGGAGGAGACACAAGCATGGACATGTCAGCAGCCGCATCGCGGCTGGGCGTTGGTGTCGTCGCGCGTCTTGAGCGACTACCGATGACCCGTTATCAACGAACACTTTTCTCGATCATCGCCACGGCGTGGTTCTTCGATTCGATGGACCTTGGTCTGATGACGTTCGTTCTCGGCTCGATCAAGGCGGAGTTCGGGTTGTCCGCGTCACAGGCGGGGCTACTCGCCAGCTCGAGCTTTCTGGGGATGTTCGTGGGGGCGGCCACAGCCGGGCTGCTGGCGGACAAGTTCGGGCGCAAGCCGATCTTCCAGGTGAGCATGATTTTCTGGGGCGTGGGCAGTCTGATGTGCGGCTTCGCCCACAATGTCGAGTCACTGATGCTCTATCGCGTGGTGCTCGGCTTCGGCATGGGCATGGAGTTTCCCATCGGCCTGTCGATGGTCTCGGAAATCGTGCCCGCTCGCAGTCGCGGCAAGTACGTGGCGATTCTCGAGGGGTTCTGGCCGATCGGCTTCATTGCGGCAGGGGCCTTCGCGTACTTCATGCTGCCCGTGATCGGCTGGCGCGGCATATTCATCGCCCTGGCCGTGCCGGCGGCTTTCGTTTTCGTCGTCCGCAGAATGGTTCCGGAGTCGCCTCGTTGGCTCGAAGATACCGGGCGGATGAAAGAGGCGGCCGACGTGATGCGCCACATCGAGGCAAAGGTGGAGCACGCGTACGGCCGCAAGTTGCCCGAGCCGAGCATGGCCGCCACCGCGCCGCGTCTGTCGTCCGGACGCAAGGCGCTCCTCGCGGAGATCTGGACCGGCGTCTACGCGAAGCGGACCTTCATGCTGTGGACCACGTGGTTCTTCGCGCTGCTCGGCTACTACGGACTCACGACATGGCTGGGCGCGCTGCTCCAGCAAGCGGGATACGAAATCACCAAGTCCGTGCTCTATACGGTCTACATCTCGCTTGCCGGCATTCCCGGATTCCTCTTCTCGGCATGGTTGCTCGAAAAGTGGGGACGAAAACCCACCTGCGCACTGATGCTGCTCGGCAGCGCCGTATCCGCCTATCTGTACGGGCAGGCCGCGGGCACACGCGCACCGATCGAGCAGTTGATCGCGGCGGGGCTGATGATGCAGTTCTTCCTCTTTGGCATGTGGTCCGTTCTCTACGCCTACACACCGGAACTGTACCCGACGCGGACGCGGGCAACCGGGTCGGGGTTCGCCTCGTCCATCGGACGCGTTGGCTCGCTGGCAGGTCCGTTCGCGATCGGCGTGCTGCTCCCGAGCTGGGGGCAAACCGGCGTGTTCACGATGGGGGCCGTGTCCTTCGTGATTGCCGCACTCGCGGTGATCGTGCTTGGCGTCGAAACCAAGGGCCGCGCGCTGGAGGATGTGTCGCACTGAAGTAGCGCAGACGCCCCGACGCGACGCGTACCGCCGACACCCATGTCGGCGCGTGCAGCGACATGGGCGTCGGCGGGGCGCAGGGCTTGCCGTCGCCTGCGGCGCCGTTACCCGCTCGCCATCGAAGCACCGCCGAAACATCGATCGCCCGGACGCGTCGCGCATTCCGAATGCCGCCAGACGCGTCCCCCCTTCCCGAAGACATCCGCGCACGAGTTTGTTGACATTTGTGCTTGGCTAACTAACATATTAGTTGTGTATTTGATGGGATCGCAGCATTCGGACACCGGAGACAAACCATGATTACCGAGCGTCAATTGAAGTTCAGGGAGCAGTACAAGTCGAACATCAGCCCGATGTACAACGGCCTGTTGCATATCGTCGTGATGTATATCGTCGCGATCGGTGCGGTGTGGTACGCCGTGAGCCAGTTGCGCCAGCCGACGTGGGAGTGGTTCCTGATCATCCCCGTGTTCCTCGCCGGCAACTTTGCCGAGTGGTTCATGCACCGTTTCGTGATGCATCGCCGCGTGGATGTCTGGGGCCTTCGCGAGATCTACAACCGGCACACGCGGCAGCACCATCAGTACTTCACCGACCAGTTGTCGACGATCGACACGACGCGCGAATTCCGGATCGTGTTCTTTCCGTGGCGCGTGCTGGCCACGCTTGGCGTGGGGGGCGGCGTGCTCGGGTATGCGACTTCACTCGTCCTGAACGCCAACGCCGGCTGGATGGTGTTCCTCACGATGGTGGGGCAGTACGTGATCTACGAAACCTTTCATTATTGCTGCCACTGCCACGAGAACTGGTTCGTGCGCAACATGCCGTTCATCAACACGATTCGTCGTCATCATACGGCGCATCACAACATGGGCATCATGATGAAGTACAACATGAACCTGACGTTCCCGATCGCCGACTGGTACATGGGAAGCAGCGATCTGCGCCGCGGCCTGCTGGGCCATCTTTTCAACGGCTACAGCGACAAGCACGTCAAGGAAGAGCTCAGGCCGATCATCGCGAAGTTCCGGGACGACCATTCGCGCGTCACGCTCGACGGCCCGATCCTCACGGACGACGAGAAGCGCGCCATGACCGCGATCTGACGGCGCCGAGGCGAGGAGCCCGCGGCGGCGCTACTCGGGCAGGGTGGGGATCTGGCATTCCACATGGTGGGCCACGAAAACGATCCGCACGGCGAGTTGGCGGCATTGCACAGTCCCAAGTGGCGTGGGCAAGCGCAGCAGTTGCACCGTCCGGACCGGACGCCACGGTGGTCGCATTGTCGATGGATCGAGCGAGAGGTGCGGTGCGCCGCACGCGTGCCCCTGGCTTATCATGTGCGTTTTCGATTGTGCCCACCGCCATGCATGTCCTCGTCGATGCCGACGCCTGTCCTGCCGTCATCAAGGAAATTCTCTTTCGCGCCGCCAGGCGCGAGGAAATTCCGGTCACGCTGGTCGCCAACCAGTTTCTGCGCACGCCGCCGTCGCCCTTCATCCGTGCGGTTCAGGTGCCGGCGGGATTCGACGTGGCCGATGCACGCATCGTCGAGATGGCGGTGACGGGCGATCTGGTCGTGACGGCCGATATACCGCTGGCCGCCGCGGTGATCGAGAAGGGCGCCAACGCGCTCGATCCGCGCGGCAACTGGTTCACGCCGGAGAACATCCGGGAGCGCCTGTCGGTGCGCGACATGATGGAGCAATTGCGCAACGCCGGCATCGAGACGGGGGGACCCGCGCCGTTCAGCGCGCGCGACGGCAAGGCGTTCGCCGGGCAACTCGACCGCTTCCTCGTGCGCCTGCGCACGTCGGCGGCCGGCGGACCCCGCGTACCCTGAGCGTCAAATTTCCTGCGAGCTGGCCCGCAACAATTCGGCGAATCGCGCCTCGCACCAGCGCATGACGTCGTTGGGCTCCCGCCCAAAACGCCAGAGCATGCGGACCGGCAATTGCGGCAGTCCCACATCGTCGCAGCGAAGTTCGTGAAGATCCTCGTATTCCGCAATGTCGATGGGCAGGATCGCCCAGCCGAGCTTGTCGACCACCATGCTTGCGATCACGTAGGAGCTGTCCGCCCGCCAGATGGACGGACTCAGCTGCAACGGCGTGAAGTCGTCCATCTGCATCAGAATCTGCCGATATTTGGCGAGATCGCCGCGCGTGACCTGATCGCGAAAGGCCAGCGGATGATCGCCCGCGACGAACACCCCCTGCACGGCCGAGCCCACGTACTTGTGGCCCAACGCCGAGGAAATCGCCCCGCGATCGACGTGAAAGCCGATATCCGCGCGTTGCTTCTCCACATACTCGGCCACTTCGGTCGAGGTGCCATTGAGCAAGGTGAGTTCCAGATACGCGAACTGATAGGCGAGATCGCGTACCAGCTCGCTCACGGCCTGATAGGGCAGCGCCTCGTCGAGCGCGAGCGAGAGCTGCGGCTGTTCGCCAAAGGCCAGGGCATTGGCGCGATGGTTCAGGCCCTCGGCCTGTCGCAACAACTCCTTCGCCTCGAGCAGCATCACCTCGCCCTGATCGGTGAGGCGCGCATTACGGCGGCTGCGGTCGAATAGCTCGAAGCCCAGATCGGCTTCGAGCAACGAAATCGCCGTGCTCACCGCTGACTGTGCCTTGCCCAGCCGTCGCGCGGCAGCCGATATCGATCCCTCCTCCGCCGCCGCCACAAAGTAGCGCAATTGTTCAATTGTCCAGTTCATTTATCCATTTTATAGATGGGTTCCAACTTTTTCTAACATCAATTTCGCGTCAGAATCGCGTTCTCCAGAATAAAACGCCAGATTGAAACGCCAGCATAGGCGAGGCGGCAGACGACCGGATCCCCCGGTCCGGAGGTTCCGGGCATGGACCTTCGTGCATCGCGCAGCTGCCACCCACGGCGCTCAAGGAGCGATGCGGGCCCCCGGTTTCCCTCATCGGTGGCATTCGCCATTCGTCGACGCCGCGCACCGAACGCGGACTCGACATGCCGACCGGATGTCGTCAATCCAACGCTATTACATGTCATCGAAAATCGACTACCGAAGCCGCTTCGGAATGCGAACTGGCGCGTGCGCCAGCCTGATCGTCAGTGGGCTCGTGCTCGCCGCCTGTTCGGACCGCGGTGGCAAGCACGATGCCGACGCCGCGCAGCAAGCCGTGGTGCGCACCGTGGAGCGGCACGCCGAGCCGCTCACGACGCTGCAGCCGGGCCGTCTGGAAGCCTATCGCAGTGCCGATGTGCGCGCGCGCGCCAGCGGCGTCGTCATGGAGCGTCGTTACCAGGAAGGGCAGACGGTCGCCAAGGGCGACGTGCTCTTTCGCATCGATCCGCAACCGCTCTCGGCGGCGCTCGACGCCGCGCGTGGCGCGCTCGCCAAGGCGCAGGCCGAGCACGATTCGGCACGCGACAAGGTGGAGCGCTATCGCGGCCTGCTCGAAGCGCGTGCCATCAGCGCACGCGAGGACGCCGAGTCCCGTGCGGCCGAGGCGCGTACGCGCGCCGAAGTGCTCGCCGCGCGTGCCGAGGTGCGCAAGGCGGAGCTCAATCTTGGCTATACGAAGGTCGAGTCGCCCATTGCGGGGCGCGTGCGTCGGGCCGAAGTTACCGAAGGCGCGCTCGTCGGCGTCGATTCGCCCACGCTGCTCACCCGTGTGGAGCAGATCGATCCCATCTATGTGAACTTCTCGCAGCCGGCCGCCGAGGTGTACGCCATGACGCGCGATCTGCGCGCCGGCAAGCTGCGGCATGGCAACGACGCCGCCGCGCCGGAGGTGCATGTCACGCTTCCGGACGGGCGCGAGTACGCATTGCCCGGCAAGCTGCGTTTCACGGACCTGGCCGTCGATCCCGGCACGGACACCATCGCCATGCGCGCGCTGTTGCCGAACCCGGACGGCGTGCTGCTGCCTGGCGCGTTCGTGCAGGTACGCATGCAGGGGGCGGTCAACCCGAACGTCGTGCGCGTGCCCCGCGAATCGCTGACTCGCACGGTCGACGGCGCCGTGGTGCGCGTGGTCGATGCACAGGGCAGGGTTCACGACACGAAGGTGCGCGCCGAAGCGATCGACGGGCGCGAGTGGCTGGTGACGGACGGCCTCAAGGGTGGCGAGCAGGTGATCGTGCAGAACGTTGCGCAGTTCTCCGACGGCATGCAGGTCAAGGTAAAGCCCGAGGTCGCCTCGGCCGAGGCCGATAAGTCCGATAAATCGGGTAGGGCTGGCAAAGTCGATACCCCCGGACCGCAGGACAACGCCAAAACGGCGACGCCCGCGCGCGCCGGACCGGCCTCCCATGCGGAGACGCAATAATCATGGCTCGCTTCTTTATCGATCGCCCGGTCTTCGCCTGGGTGATTTCCCTGCTGATCACGCTCGTCGGCATACTCGCGATCCGGGCGCTGCCTGTCGCGCAATATCCGGACATCGCGCCGCCAATGGTCAGCGTGTGGAGCAGCTACCCCGGTGCATCGGCGAAAGTCGTCGAGGATTCCGTCACGGCGATCATCGAGCGCCAGATGAACGGTGCGCCCGGCCTCATGTATACGTCGGCCACCAGCGGCAACGGCGAGTCGTCGGTGAACCTGACCTTCCGCCAGGGCACGAGCCTCGATCTGGCGGCCGTGGAGGTGCAGAACCGGCTCAAGACGGTCGAGTCGCGTCTGCCGGAGGTCGTGCGTCGCTACGGCGTGAAGGTCGAGCGCGCGGCTGACAACATTCACATGATCGTGACGCTGTCGTCGCGCAATCCCGCCATCGGCGAGTTCGACCTGGGCGAGATTGCCGCCTCGCAGGTCATGAACCAGCTCAAGCGCGTGCCGGGCGTGGGGCAGGTGCAGTTCTGGGGCACGGAAAAGGCCATTCGTATCTGGCCCGATCCGGCTCGGCTCGTGGCGCTCGACCTCACGGCCTCCGACATCGTCTCCAAGGTGCGCGCCTACAACGCCCGGGTGACGATCGGCGACATCGGCTCAGGCGCGACGCCGGCGTCGGCGCCGATCAACGCGAACGTCGTCTCCGACAGCACGCTCTCCACGCCGGAAGCGTTCGCGGACATTCCGCTGCGTGTGCGCGCCGACGGCTCGGCCATCCGGCTGGGCGACGTTGCCCGCGTGGAGCTGGGGGCGTCGGACTACAACTACTCGGCGCGCGTGGACGGCCTGCCGGCCACCGCGATGGGGATCAAGCTCGCCGCCGGCTCGAACGCCGTCGAAGTCATGAAGGCGGTTCGCAAGGTGATGGACGAGCAGGCGAGCCTGTTCCCGGCGGGCGTGGCGTACCAGATGCCTTACGAGACGGCCTCGTTCGTGAAGGTGTCGATCCAGAAGGTGCTCAAGACGCTGCTCGAAGCGGTGGTGCTGGTTTTCCTTGTGATGTACCTGTTCATGCAGAACCTGCGCGCCACGCTGATTCCGACACTGGTGGTACCCGTCGCCTTGCTGGGCACCTTCGGCGTCCTGCTCGGGCTCGGCTACTCGATCAATACGCTGACGATGTTCGGCATGGTGCTGGCCATCGGCATTCTGGTCGACGATGCCATCGTCGTGGTCGAGAACACCGAGCGAATCATGGTCGAGGAGGGGCTCTCGCCGTATGCGGCCACCGTCAAGGCGATGTCGCAGATCAGCGGGGCCATCGTCGGGATCACGGTGGTACTCGTCACGGTGTTCGTGCCGATGGCGTTCTTCTCGGGCGCGGTGGGCAACATCTACCGTCAGTTCGCGCTCACGCTCGCGGTGTCGATCGGCTTCTCCGCGTTCCTCGCGCTGTCGCTCACGCCGGCGTTGTGCGCCACGCTGCTGCGCCCGGTCGCGCACGACCACCACGACAAGCGCGGCTTCTTCGGCTGGTTCAACCGCACGTTCGCGTTGGGCACCGAGCGTTACACGCGCACGGTCGGCAACACACTGCGGCGCCCGTGGCGCGCGCTGGTCGTGTACGGGCTCGTGCTGATCGCCGTGCCGCTCGCGTTCCTGCGCCTGCCGTCGGCCTTCATTCCGGAAGAGGACACGGGCAGCTTCATGGTGATGGCCTCGGAGCCGCAGGGCGCCACGCTGCCCGAGGCGATGACCGCGCTCAAGCGCATCGAGCAATACCTGATGCGGCATGAACCGGTCAAGCACGTGTTCCTGCTGGGCGGCTGGAACGAGTTCGGCGCGGGTCCCGGCGGCGGCATGTTGTACGTCACGCTCAAGGACTGGCACGAGCGCACCTCGAAGCACGACGGCGTGAATGCCATCGTCGAGCGCGTCAACGAGAGATTCACCGGCCAGCCCGATCGCATGATGATCGCGATGAACAGTCCGGCGCTGCCGGAGCTGGGGTCGTCCAACGGCTTCAACCTGCGACTGCAGGACCGCGCCGGCGTGGGCAAGGACACGTTTATCGCCGCCCGCGACGATTTGCTGCAAAGGGCCGCGCGCGACCCTGTACTCAGGAACGTGATTTTCGCGGGGCAGGGCGACGTGCCGCAGATCGACGTGGCGATCGATCGCCGCAAGATGGAAGCGCTCAAGGTCGGCATGGACGATGTGAACACCACGCTCGCGACGATGTTCGGTTCGGACTACGTGGGTGACTTCATGCTTGGCGCGGAGAACCGTCGTGTGATCGTGCAGGCCGAAGGGCGCCAGCGTGTGTCTCCCGAGGACGTTGGCAACCTGCGTGTGCGCAACGCCGCTGGTGAAATGGTGCCGCTCTCGTCGTTCGTCTCGCTCAAGTGGAAGCTCGGCGCTCCGCAGCTCAAGCGCTACAACGGCTATCCGTCGTTCACGATTCAGGGTGAGGCGGCGCCCGGCAGGAGCAGCGGCGAGGCGATGGCCCGTATGGAACAACTGATGGCCGACCTGCCCAAGGGGATCGGCTACGAGTGGAGCGGCCAATCGCTCGAGGAGCGGGTCTCCGGCGCGCAGGCGCCGTTGCTGTTCGCCTTGTCGGTACTGGTCGTGTTCCTGGCGCTCGCCGCATTGTACGAGAGCTGGGCGATCCCGGCGGCCGTCATCATGGTGGTGCCGCTCGGGGTGATCGGCGCGCTCGGCGCGGTAAGTCTGCTCGGCATGCCCAACGACATCTACTTCAAGGTCGGGTTGATCGCGACGATCGGTCTGTCGGCGAAGAACGCGATCCTGATCGTGGAGGTCGCCAACGATCTGACCCGGCAGGGCATGACATGGCTCGACGCCGCGGTGGAAGCCGCACGGTTGCGTTTGCGCCCGATCGTGATGACGTCGCTCGCGTTCGGCTTTGGCGTGGTGCCGCTGGCCATCGCCACGGGGCCGGCGTCGGGCGCGCAACGCGCGATCGGTGTGGCGGTGCTCGGCGGGATCGTGACGGCCACGGTGCTCGCGATCTTCCTCGTGCCTTTGTTCTTCCTGTTGGTCGGTCGCTTCGTTCGCCCGCGGCGCCGGCCGCCAATGGACCGTGACGCGCGTCACGACCGTCAGGGGGCGTCGCCTGCCGATGCGCCCGTCGTCGAGAGGAAAGTATGACGAAGCTTCGTCCCCGCATGCGCGGTATCGCCTTCGCCGGCGTCGCCCTGTTCGCCTTGCTCGGCGGATGCACGCTGGCGCCGACCCATGAGCGTCCGTCCGCGCCCATGCCGAGCACTTACGGCGCGGCGCTGTCGGGGCAGGAGATGCCCGTGTCGCTGGCCGAGCCGCTGGCGGCCGATGCGGACTGGGCGCAGGTATTTACCGACCCGGGTCTGCGGGCGCTCATTCGCAAGGCGCTCGAACAGAACCGCGACCTGCGTCTCGCATCGCTGCGCGTGCAGGAGGCGCGCGCGCTGTACGGCATCGAGGCGGCCAATCTGCTGCCGAGCGTGCAGGCCGGCGGCGCGTTCTCCCGTCAGCGCTACTCCGGCTCGGCCGGTCTGCCCGAGGGCGGCAGCAGCACGCCGCGAGGGTATGTGGCCAATGACGTGCGCGCGAACGTCGGCGTGAGCGCGTTCGAACTCGATTTCTTCGGCCGCGTGCGCAGTCTGCGCGATGCCGCGTTGCAGGAATACCTGTCGAGCGAGGAGGCGCGGCGGTCGGCGCAGGTGAGTCTGGTCGCAGAAGTGGCCACGGCTTATATCGGACTGGTCGCGAGTAGCGAGCAGATCGCTTATGCGCGCGACGTGCTGGCCGCGCGCGAGGCGGGTATTCGCGTGATTCGCCTGCGTGCGCAGCGCGGTCTGGTCGACGATCTGGAACTGAATACCGAGGCGACTCAGGTTGAGGTCGCGCGTGCGGCAGTGGCCGAGCGCGAGCGTCAGCGCAGCGAGATCGTGCGCGCGTTGCAGGTACTCACGGGCGATGTCGGCACGAAACCGGTGGCCGCCGCGACACTCGACGACGCGTTTGTCGTGCCGGTCGCGGCGGGACTGCCGTCGTCGCTGCTGGCACGTCGTCCGGACATTCGCCGTGCGGAGGCGCAACTGCGTGCCGCCAATGCCAATATCGGCGCGGCGCGCGCGGCGTTCTTTCCGTCGATCCGGTTGACGACGGACATCGGCACGGCCAGCGCGAGTTTCTCCGATCTGTTCGGCGCGGGGACGGGCGTCTGGTCGTTCATGCCGCAGATCACCGTTCCGATCTTCCAGGGCGGGCGCAACGCCCAGGGCTTGGACCTGGCTAACGTACGCAAGGAAATGGCCGTGGTGTCGTACGAGCGTGCCATCCAGACCGCGTTCGCCGAGGTGGACGATGCGCTGGCCGCACGGCAGTGGCTTTCGCGACAGTTCCAGGCGCAAAAGCGTGTGTCGGATGGTGAGCGGGAGCGTCTGCGGCTGGCCGAGCGTCGCTATGCGAACGGAGTGGCCAGCTACCTCGAACTGCTCGACGCGCAGCGCAGCGAGTTTCATGCGGCACAGCAACTCATCGACGTGAAGCAGCGCGTGCTCGTCAACCATGTTGCGTTGTACCGGGCGCTGGGTGGCGGCTGGACGCCGGCGGACGGTGCCTCCTGAGATCGTTCGGGCTCCCTGGCGTCGCGGTTGAATCTCGATGCCGGGGTCAGGTTGTGGATCGCGTTCGCGGCGCAGGCGCTGTCGGCGCGAGACGCCGCAGCGCCAGCGCCGCAATCGCGATCAGCAGGCCGATGACGAGCGAGACCCACAGGATGGCGGCGTCGCCCCAATGCTCGCGCGCCACCGAATATCCCCATGGCGCCGCAGCCGATACGGCGAACGCCGGCGTGAGCAGGGTGCCCAGCGCCCGCGCGTAGGCGTCGTGCGAGAAGAGCTCCAGCGGCAGGCTCGCGCGCAGCAGCGTGGCCAGGCCGTTCAGTGCGCCATACAGGAAGATGAACGCGCCCACGGCCGCCACCCACGACAGCCCGGCCAGACCCAGCGCGAAGCACAGCGGCAGGCCGCAGCCGACGACGACGTTGAGTTTGACGGCGCTGGCCTGACGCGGCTGGAGCCACTCCAGCGTGCGGGCGCACACCTGCCCGATGCCCCATAACGCCGCGAGTCCGACCGGCAGGCCTCGCGCGCCCAGCAGCGCCGTCAGATGCGCGGCCAGTCCCGACGACAGAATGGCAACGAGCGCCATGATCGCGCCATAGAGCAGCGCCGGGACCCGGGGCAGCGTCGCGCGCGGACCTTCGGCAGAGTGGACTGCCAATGCGCGCGGCGGGGTGGGCGGCAGGCTGCGCAGCAGCGTCCAGGCGACGAGGCCGATCGCGCCATACACAAGCACGCCGGTGCGCCAACCCCATGTGTCGCCCAGCCAGTTGCCTAGCGGCCAGAACACGGTCGTGGCCAGTCCGCCCATCAGCGTGATCTGCGTCATCGGCCGTCGCGCGGACGCGCCATGGATCGACGCGAGCGTCGCAAACGCCGCGTCGTACAGCGACAGGCGCATGCCCACGCCCAGCAGGCACCACGCAGCGTAGAACTGCACGAGCGTGTTGCTTGTGGCGAGGATGACACAGCCCGCCGAGCAGATGAGCGTGCCCGCGCACATCACCCGGCGCCCGCCCAGACGATCGAGCCACCGGCCGGAGAGCGGCGAGACCGCCGCCATGACGAGCATGGCCAGCGACGGACCGGCGAAGACCCATGTCTGGGGCCAGCCGGAGGCGCGCGCGATGCGCCATGCGAAGGCGCCGGGCAGGTAGAAGCTCACGCCCCAGTTGATCAGTTGCGCAAGGCCGAGGGTGATGACGGTGGGCATGGGGAAACGGGGGAGGGGGAGCGAGAGGGGGAGGCGGGCGCGCGGCCCAGGGGCGAGGACACATTCTGCATGGTGCGCCTCCGCCATCCCTTGGTAAAGTCTTGGCATCTTATTCGCGCCATAAGGAAAACTTTGAGATGCGACGCCTGAACCTGGACCAGCTTCACACGTTTGCCGAGGTGGTCGACGCGGGGAGCTTCTCCGCCGCCGCCGCCCGCCTGGACTTGTCGCAGCCGGCCGTGAGCCTGCAAGTCCGGCAGTTGGAGCAGCGTCTTGGCGTGCGGCTCATCGAGCGTGTCGGCAAACGGCTCAAGCCGACGTCGGCGGGGATGGCGCTGCTCGAACATGCCCGGCGCATCGACGCGGCGGTCGACGACGCCATGCAGGCCGTATCGAGCCACGCGCGCGGCGTGGCGGGCGAGGTGGCGATCGGCACTGGCGCGACGGCGTGCATTCACCTGCTGCCGCCCATGCTGCGGGCCATGCGCAAGCGTCACCCGAAACTCGACATTCGTGTGAGCACCGGCAACACCGATGGCGTGGTGAGCGCCGTGACCGAGAACCGGCTCGATATCGGGCTGGTCACGTTGCCCGCCGCCGGGCGCAGCCTGCACATTACCCCGGTGCTCGACGACGCGTTCGTGGCAATCGCCCCGGCGGGCGACGCTGACTGGGTCGACGAGGCCTCGCCCCACACACTGGCCGCCAGGCCGATGGTGGCGTTCGAGGCGGGCAGTAGCACGCGCCTGCTGATCGATGAATGGTTTCTGCGCCAGGGGCTGCGCGTGCGGCCGGTGATGGCGCTCGGCAGCATCGAGGCGATCAAGGAAATGGTGGCGGCGGGCCTGGGATACAGCATTGTTCCCCGCATGTCGGTGAGTTCCGCCCATTACCGACGTGGATTGCGTATATCGACACTGGCCCCGGGCCTTTCGCGAACGTTGGCGATTGTCGTGCGGCAGGACAAGCCGCTCACGCCGGGATTACGAAAAGTCCTGTCGGCGCTGGAGGGATTGGGCGGCCCGGCATGATACACAATGCGCAATTGATTCGCAGTCCACGAGAAAAGCGATTGTTGTTTTATTGGGCAAAATTACTGCCCGCAAAAACCAAAGCTGGGACTACAATGCGCGGATATTGGCAATTCGCCGGCAATTATAGAGAACGTGCAATTCGCAATGCATCACAATATTCATCGATATGAGGGGCTGCTCGGAGCACGCTCGGTGGAGGCGCTGGACGCCGAGTTCCAGAAGCTGACGCATGCGCTGGGTTATGACGCGTTGTTCTATGCGCCTTTATTACCGAGGCGCGAAAGGGAGGCGGCGGCCTTTCAGATCGAAGACCAACGTATTAGCGCGCAGGGAATGCCGAGTCGCCATATCTTCACGACGTTTCCCGCTTCTTGGATCGAGCGCTATCAAAGCGCGGGATATGCGGAGGTCGATCCCATTCTCGTCGCGGCGAACCTGTCGCCGCTGCCGATTCTCTGGCGCACGTTTTTACAGCAGAAACGGCCGCATCCCATTTTCGCGGACGCGCGTGCGCATGGCCTGAGCTGCGGCGTGTCGATCCCGATCTACGGGGCCGCCGGCGAGCGCGCGATTTTCAGCGCGGCGACGGCCCGGTCGCCCGAGGAGTCGGCGGAGCACGAAGCGCGCATGGTCGGCGAGATCTATCTGAGCGCGGTGTACTTCCATCAGGCGATCCAGCAGCTCGACATGCAGTGGGTGGCAAGCCGTAGCACCGGCAAGCTCAGTCCGCGCGAGATCGAAAGCCTGTTGTGGGCTGCGCGCGGCAAGACGGCATGGGAGATCGGTCTTATCCTCAAGATCTCGGAGCATACCGTCACGTTTCATATCAATAACGCCAAGCGCAAACTCGGGGCCGTGAATCGGCATCAGGCCATTGCCGCGGCGATCAGCAGCGGTTTGATTTCTCCCTGAGCTGATCCCGATTCGAGCCTGTTTTGATCCGGCTTTGTTCCTGATTCGTTCCCGATTCGTTCCCGATTCGTTCCCGATTCGCCGCGGGCTTTTCCCCGATTTCTTCGCGATTGCCTTATTCCCGTGAGTGTTTTTTAACGCTGGCTCACGGGGGCGGTTCGCTTGGATTCGCTGGTAATTGCGCGCGCGCGTCGTTCGACGATTTCCGGTAACAGCGCAAAACATTCCGTCGCTTTTCAGGCGGACGATTTGCTCGATCGTCGAGGGATCGCTGTGCTTTCGCGTGGTCCGGAAGACCGACGTCCTGTCGGCGATGCGTCTTTTTCGGGACATTCCGCATCCCGTTCCGGTCGATTGCCCGACGTTTCCGAAACAGTGTGTTGCCGCTTTAGGGCTGGTTCATTACCTAGGGAAAACTATAATTTACTCATGGCGGAAACTGATTAGCGGTTTTCGTGTCCATGAGCGACGTACTAACGATAAAAGGAGTTTTCCATGAAAAAGAACCTGTTGACTGCCGTCGCGCTGGTTGGCCTGACGATGGCTGCCGGCTCGACCTTTGCCGCCGAGCAGATGCAGACGGGCGGCGTGACGCGCGAACATGTACGCGCCGAACTGCAAGCCGCACGTGAGCTGGGCCTCTCGCCGGTCACGGAATTCAATTTCCCGTACACCTACGAACAATCCCTGCAGTTGCAAAAACTGACGGCGAAGATCGAAGCGCAGAATCAGGGCGCACCGAAGGCACCCGTCGCCGACTGAGCGGGGCACGGAATTGCTATTGCGGCTATCGGGCCAGTCCCGAATGTTCGTGAAGTTGCTTGTCGTTCCCGCAGTCCCTGTTGTTTTCGCCGTTTCCGCAGTTCCTGGATTCGGCGCCGGCCCGCCCGATTCACCATCGAATCCCGCCCGAGCCGCGCGATTCCAGTCTTCGACGCCGTACCGCGTCACTGTCCACAGCCCCGCCCGAGAATTCGTTCCCGACGGGGCTTGTGCATTTCCGGACTACTCCTTCGCCGCGGTCTTCGTCGTATGCGCGCCGGTATTGGCGCTCGACTGCCATCCGCCGCCGAGCGCGAGGAACAGGTTGACCTGATCCATTGCCAACTGGGTTTCCGATGCCGCCAGGGCCGCTTGCGCGCCGGCGTACGTGCGCTCGGCGTCGAGACTGGTCAGGTATGGCGCGCGGCCGGCCCGATAGAGCCTGCGATTCTGGTCGGCCGCGGCGCGCGACTTGTCGCGGGCGTCGCGCAACGCGTCGTCGCGTTGCAGTTCCCGGCTGTAGGCCGAGAGCGAAGTTTGCGTTTCCTGCAATGCCTTGAGGACCACACCGTCGAAGTGGGCGAGCGCGGCGTTCGCGCCGGCTTCCATGCCCTTGATGTGCGATCGCACGCCGTTGGTCGGCAACGACCATGTGATCATTGGTCCGACGGACCATTGTTCCGTGCGCGCCTGACCGAAGTGCTCCAGCATGCCGCTGGCGCCGACCGAGGCGCCGATCCGGATCGACGGATAGAGATCCGCGGTCGCCACGCCGATCCTGGCCGTGGCCGACGCCAGTTCCCGCTCGGCCTGGCGCACATCGGGGCGGCGCTTGAGCAGTGCGGTGCCGTCGCCGACCGGCAGCGGTTGGCGCAATTTCGGGATGTGTCGACATTGCGTGGCGCTGGCGTCGATCGTGCCGGGCACTTTGCCGAGCATCACCGCGAGGCGATAGGTCGCCGCATCGTGCTGCGCCTGAAAGCGCGGCAGCGTGGCGCGCAGCATGTCGGCCTGCGCCTGGGCGCGCAACAGATCCGTCGGCTGTTCCCGACCGGCGTCGACGAGCTTGCGCGTGATTTCCACGCTTTTTTCCTGCAGCGCCAGCTGTTCGCGGGCGATGTCGTATTCGTGATTGGCGGCGCACCCCTGCACGTAAGCGCGCACGGTCTCCGCCGCCACGCTCACGCGGGCGACGTCCAATGCCGCCTGACTGGCTTCGGCCGCCGCGAGGGCGGCCTCATCGGCGCGCGCGAGCTTGCCGAAAAAGTCGATCTGATACGAGACGGACAAGGCCGCCGCCGCCAGATTGATGACCGGCAACTTCTCTTCCTGCAGGAAGCTCTCCCCCGAGAGCTGCGCGCGGGCGGCGTTGGCTTCCACGCCGCCCTGCGGCAGATTCTCCGACGCCACTTCGTGATACATCGCCACGGCGCGCTGCACGTTGGCGACGGCGACCCGCACCTGCGTGTTCGCCGCGAGCGCTTCCTTGACGAGCGCATCGAGTCGCGCGTCGTCGTAGAGTTGCCACCAGTCGTCGGGCACGGCGCCGATCGAGACGCCGCGTTGCGTGCCACCGACGAGCGGGCCGTTCGCTTCAGGCGCGCGCATCACCGACGTCTGCGGCAGGTGGTAGTCGGGGCCGACGGTTGTGCAGCCGGCCACGAGCGCCGCGGTCACCGCGCTCGTCAGCAATATCCGCGGACTCATTGACCGGCCCCGGTGCGGGTGCCCGCCAGCGTGGTGGCAGTGCCGTCGTTCCGCGCCGCCTTGCCCCCGGTCTTCGCGGTGCCGGTGCCCCCTTCCACGATAGTCACGGTCGCCGTGCGCCCGGCCACGAGGCGCATGTCGGCCGGTACGTCGTCGAGGGCAATGCGCACCGGAATGCGCTGCGCGAGGCGTACCCAGTTGAAGGTCGGGTTGATGTTGGGCAGCATCGACGCGCCGCTCGTGCGGTCGCGGTCTTCGATGCCGGCGACGATGCTCTGCACGTGACCGTGCAACACCTTGTGCTCGCCCATGAGGCGAATTTCCACGCGGTCGCCGATGTGAATGCCGCGCATCTTGGTTTCTTCGAAATAGCCTTCGACGTGCAGCGAGTTGGCGTCGACCATCGACAGCACGGGGCGGCCGGTCGTGACGTAGTCGCCCACGCGCGGCAGCCGGTCGTTCAGATAGCCATCGGCCGGCGCGACCACGCGCGTGCGCTCGAGATTGAGCTTCGCGAGCCGTACCGCCGCTTCGGCCTGTGCCACGGCGGCTTCGCCCGATTCGACCTTGGCCTGGCCGGCCTCCACGACCTCCTTGGCCACGACTTCCGCCAACTGATGGTTGCGTGCGTTTTCGCGGCGGGCCTGGGCGAGCGTGGCACGTTTGGCGGCCACATTCGCTTCGGCCTGTTGCAAGGCAAGCGTATAGCGGTCACGGTCGATCACGAACAGCAGGTCGCCGCGGCGCACAGACTGGTTGTCCTTGACTTCGACATCCGTGATGAGGCCGGAGACGTCGGGCGCCACCTGCACGATGTCGGCGCGGATGCGACCGTCGCGAGTCCAGGGGGCGACCGTGTAGTAGTCCCACAGGTGCAGCAGCACGAAGATCGCGACGCAGGAAACTGCGAGCGTCAGAACGACGGGGCCGAGAGAGCGAAGTTTCAGTTTCATGGATGGAAGGCGCGCGCGATGGCCACAATGCCGCCCAGCGCGATGATGTACACAGCAAGGTTGAATAACGAACGGTGCCAGACCAGCTTGTAGAAGCCGATGCGCGCCAGTACGAAACGAAGCGCGCCGGTCAGCACGAACGCCACGACCATCAGGGCCAGCAGCGTCGGCACGAAAACGCCATAGATATCGATCTCTCCGCTCATTGAGCACTCCCCGGGCGCGGCGCCGGGAACAACGCGACGTGGATGTCCATGAGCGAGGCGCGCGCGCTGCGCGAGGCCTGGTCGCTGTGGGCCACCAACGAGCGCACCGCGCCCAGCAGTTTGTCGCGCAGCGTCGTGTCGGGCTCGCTCACGTTGTCGTCGAGCCGCGCCTGATAGAAGCGCGCCACGTCGGTGAGCACGGCCTGCACGGCGTCGCGCTGCGATGGATTGAGGTGCGGCAGCTCGCGCTGCAGCGCCAGTGCGGAGAGTTCGACGCGCACTTCGGTAAAGCCGTCGCTCGACGTTTCGCTCTCGCTCGCGGCCAGGCGCGGCACGAGTTGCCCGAGACGATCGAGCAGGCGGGCGCGCAGGCGGCCGTGCTCGGCGACGGAGCGACCCACCGCGTTCTTCGCGATGTCGCGCCAGCTCGAGTGGATCAGCCGTCGCATGGCCACGCGCGTGCCAAACGGGCGCGTCTGCAACGTCCAGAGCAACGCGAACAGCACGCCTGCCAGACCGGCGACGTTGCCGTTGAGGAATCCCTGGAAGTCCGCGCTGTATCCGCCCTGGATGCCCACGAAGGTCGCCGTGTTCACCGCCACGAGCATGGCCACCATGGTGAAGCGCGGCTGCGGAATCAACGTTCCCAGCAACAGGAATGGCGGCGCGAACAGCGCCACGAGCAGGCCGAAGTCGTGGGCGTTCGTCAGGATGAAGAACACGTACACGGCGGCGAACACCACGCACACGGCCGTCGCCCAGAAGAATGAGCGGATGAACGGTGCCGGCTCGTCCAGCGCGGCGAAGAAGCAGCAGGCGACGGCGCCGAGCGAAACGGCGGCGGCGCCGTCGTTCCAGCCCGTGTAGATCCAGGCCATGCCCATGAGAAACGTGCACAGCGCGGCGGAAATCGTCGAGAAGAGCAACAGCCCGTGGTCGTAATGCCGCGCGCCGCCGAGTTCCCAGTGTTGGAAGGCGGGCGACCACGGGGCGGTGGCACCCTCGGCGCCGGGGGTATCGTGTTGGCCGAAGCGGCGTTGCAGCGTGGCGCAGTCCTGCCAGAGCTGAACGAGCGAGCGCAGACGGTCTTCGGTGGCCGAGACCAGCGCGCCGTACCAGTCCGACGCCTCGCCCGCGGACCTTGCCGGGCTGAGCAGGTGGGCCGGAGCAGGCGACGGCGCGCCCAGGCGCAACCACGCCACGACGTCGGCCATCTTGGCTTCGAGCGCTTGCGGCGCGCCTTGTGGATGCTGCCGCAGCGCATGCACGAGCGACGCCACGGTCGAGAGCACCGGCATCATCATCGTCATGCGCCCGCGCAATTCCTGCGCGTCGCGCACGCGCTCGGAAGTGTCGGCGTCGTACGAGAGCTGGCTGATCAACTGGTCGAGCGCGAGAATGTCCGCCGCCATGCGGTGGCGGCTCATGTGACGCGCGGCTTTGCCGTCGGGATCGGCCGAGAGCATGTCCGTGGTCCAGCGCGCGGCGTCGGTCAGCCAGCGCGCGGAGCGGTCGTGCAATACCCTGGCCACGCTGGTGGGCAGCACGATCGCGCCGACCACGCTCGCGCAGACGATGCCGAGAATGATCTCTTCGGCGCGCGCCACGGCGATGTCGAAGATGCCGCTCGGGGTGCTCACGGCGGGCAGGGCGATCAGTGGGAGTGTGTACGACGCGAGCAGGAAAACGTAGCTGCGCGGCGAGCGGTGGAGCAGCGAAATGTAAAGCAGCGTGCCGGTCCACAGGCCGACGGCCGCCATCAACAGCTCAGGCGTGTTGACGAGCGCGGGAACGAAAACAATGGCGGCGGCCGCGCCGAGCAGCGTGCCGAGCACGCGGTACAGCGCCTTGGAGCGCGTGGCCCCCGTGAGCGGGTGCGACACGATGTAGACGGTGGCCATCGCCCAATAGGGGCGCGGTAGTCCCAGCGCGAGCGCGATGTACAGCGCCAGCATCGAGGCGCTGAACGCCTTGATGGAGAAAATCCAGTCGCGTGAAGAGGGCCAATTGAGCACGGTTTACTTCTTGGGAGGCGCCATGGCGAGGATCGACCCGTCGGGTCCCGCCGCGCTGGAGAGGGCTTCGAACACGCGTAACACCGCCTCGAAATCCTCGCGCGGGATGCTCGCGAACACCTTCGCGCGCAATTGGCTGAGTTCGATTTCGAGCTTTTCGGCGAGCGCCTCGCCGGCCTGCGTCAGTCGCAGCGCATTGGCGCGGCGGTCGCTGATGTCGACTTCGCGCAGCACCAGCCCGGCCGCGCACAACTGGTCGAGCAGCCGCACCAGCGATGCACCCTCGAGCCCGACGTACTCGGCGAGCTCGACCTGACGCACCCCCTGGCCGAGCCGGCGGATGAACAGCAACGGGCCCGCGCTCGCCGCGGAAATCCCGTATTCGACGATCGCGCCCTGCGACAACTGGCGCCACTGTTTGCCTGCCAGCAGCAGATGGCTGGTGAAGACAAAACGGAGCGATTCTAGGGAGGTCATGGCGAAAGATTATATGTTAACTAATAATTAGGATGCTAGTTAATGGCGCATTGCGCCAGACGGCGGAGTCGTTGGAAAGCGAGGCGGGGCGGGGGTTTGCGGGAATTGAGAAACCGCGTGTGCGTGGGGGCGAGGCGTGATTTCGGCCCGTGCGCGCCGGTTTTATTTTCGAGGGTCGGCGCGTCACGTCCCGAAATCGGACGCTGCCTCGCTAGCGTTCATCCGCGTCTTCGTCTGCTTCGTCGGGCGTCGCCGAGGCATCCGCCGAGCCCGTGGGGCCCGCCGCCTCGTCGATGCGCTTCATGTTCTCGAGCAGTTTGAGAAGGTAGTGAAGTGTGTGCGTCATGTCGCCGGTCGAGAACTCGTCGAGCGCCTGGCCGTAGTAGCCGTGAATGCGCGGCACGGCTTCGCGGTGCCATACCTTGTGCCCTCGCTCGGTCATGGTCACGCGCCGCGAGCGGCGGTCTCGTCCGTCCGGGGTGCTCACGACATGTCCGTCGCGCTCCATGCGGCTGATCAGGCCCGACAGATTCTGACGGCTCACCATCAGGTACCGCGCAAGCTCCCCCACGCTCATGCCATCGGGCACCTCTGGGCGCGACAGTGCGCCGAGCACCGCCCATTGCTGTGTCGTCAGGCCCAGGCTTTCCACGGCACGGGTACCGGTTTTATGCAACATGTTGGCGCATTGATATAACCGGAAGAACAACCGGTTAGCCAATTCCATTCGCGTAATTTCCAGATTTTTATTAGGGTATTCCATATCGTTGTCTCCGCTTTCTCATGCTTGCGCATCACCGACGTCGTGACTAGTATACGTCAATATATTGACGTAATTTGATCGGCGGGCCGGGATCTGCGAGATGACCAAGGATACCGCGCCCCGCCAGCACTCTGGAGGCGAGACATGCAGCGGTTCGAAGGCAAGACCGTCATCGTGACGGGCGGCGGGGGCGGGATCGGCGGGGCAACGTGCCGGCGACTCGGGAGCGAGGGGGCGGCCGTGGCGGTGTTCGACCGCGATCGCGCCGCCGCCGAACGTGTCGCGGGCGACATCGTGGCAGCCGGCGGCCGCGCGCAGGCATTTGCCTGCGACATCACGTTGCGCGAACAGGTGGATGCGGCCGTCGCCGCCGCGTCGTCGGCATTGGGTCCGGTCGACGTGCTCGTCAACAACGCCGGGTGGGACATCTTCAAGCCGTTCATCAAGACGACGCCGCCGGAGTGGGAGCGCCTGATCGCCATCAATCTCGTGGGCGCCCTGCACATGCACCATGCGGTGCTGCCGCAGATGGTGGAGCGCCGCGGTGGCCGGATCGTGAACATCGCCTCTGACGCCGCGCGCGCCGGATCGTCGGGCGAAGCCGTGTATGCGGCATGCAAGGGGGGGCTGGTGGCGTTCTCGAAGACGCTCGCCCGCGAGCATGCCCGTCACGGCATCACCGTCAACGTCGTCTGTCCGGGGCCGACCGATACGGCCCTCTTCGCCGACTACAAGGAAGGTGCGGGCAATCCGGAGAAGTTGGTCGAAGCGTTCACGCGGGCGATTCCGCTCGGCCGCATCGGCCAGCCCGAGGATCTGCCGGGGGCGATCGCGTTCTTCGCGAGCGACGACGCCGCGTTCGTCACGGGCCAGGTGCTCAGTGTGTCCGGCGGCCTGACGATGAACGGCTGACGCGCTCCTGCCCGGGGTATTGGACCGACGCCCGACCGACATTCGAACGACTTACCGGCGATCTCTGGACGATGACACGACGATCGCCCGGCGACATGCCATCGACATCACGATCGCCATGCGCTCTCGCGCATGGCGGCAAGGAGCGAGACGATGCAGTACGAAGACATTCTGTATGAAGTGCGCAACGGCGCGGCCTGGATCACGATCAACCGTCCCGAGAAGATGAACGCTTTTCGCGGGCGCACCTGCGACGAACTGATTCACGCGATCAACCGGGCGGGTTACGACCGCGAGATCGCGAGCATCGTGCTGGCCGGGGCGGGTGACAAGGCGTTTTGCACCGGCGGCGATCAATCGGCGCATGAAGGTCAGTACGACGGACGCGGCACCATCGGCCTGCCGATGGAGGAGTTGCATAACGCGATTCGCGATGTGCCGAAGCCGGTCATCGCGCGCGTGCAGGGTTATGCCATCGGGGGCGGCAATGTGATCTGCACGCTGTGTGATTTCACGATCGCGTCGGAGCGGGCGGTATTCGGTCAGGTCGGCCCCAAGGTCGGGTCGGTCGACCCCGGTTTCGGCACGGCATTTCTCGCCCGTGTGGTCGGCGAGAAGAAGGCGCGCGAGATCTGGTATCTGTGCCGCCGCTATCCGGCCGGCGAGGCGCTGGCGATGGGCCTGGTGAACACTGTCGTGCCCCACGATCAGCTCGACGCCGAGGTGCAGAAGTGGTGCGACGAGATTCTCGAGCGCAGCCCGACGGCCATCGCGATCGCAAAGCGCTCGTTCAACATGGACACCGCGCAGCAAGCCGGCATTGCGGGCATGGGCATGTACGCCCTCAAACTCTATTACGAGACGGAAGAGTCGCGCGAAGGCGTGCGCGCGTTCCAGGAAAAGCGCAAACCCGACTTCCGCAAATACGCAAAGTAAGCGAGGCAGACGCGATGCACAATCCGTATCTCGACGACGACCTCGTCGCGCTGGCCGAGCACACGCAGCGCTTCGCGCAGGCGCGCATCGCGCCCGGCTTTCTCGAACGCGACCGCACCCGGGTGCTCGACCGCGCCATCATGCGCGAGATGGGCGAGCTTGGCCTGATCGCACCGGAACTGCCAGAAGCGTACGGCGGGCAGGGCATGGGGCGGCTCGCCGCGGGGGTGATTCACGAAGCCGTCGCCCGTGCCGATCTGAGTCTGTCGTATATCAATCTGCTGGCGTCGCTCAACGGTCAGATTCTTGCCGAGCACGGGCAGCCGGAGATCGTGGCGCCCTGGCTTCACAAGCTCACCCGCGGACAGACGCTGCTTGCCATCGCCCTCACGGAGCCGCGCGGCGGCTCGGACGCCGCCAACCTGCGCATGCGCGCCGAGTTCGACGGCACCCACTATGTGCTCAACGGCGAGAAGACATCCATCTCCGCGGCCGATCAGGCCGATGCCGCCGTGGTCTTCGCGCGCACGGGCGATGTGGCATCGGGTGCTCGCGGTATTTCCGCGTTTCTCGTGCCGCTCGATTTGCCGGGCGTGACGCGCCAGCGGTTCGATTGCCACGGACAGCGCGCCATCGGGCGCGGCGCGCTGTTCTTCGAGAACGTGAAAGTGCCCGCCGACCACGTGCTCGGCGCGCCCGGCGAGGGCTTCGTGCAGGTGATGCAGGGCTTCGACTTCTCGCGCGCGCTCATTGGCCTGCAGGTGCTGGCCGTCGCGCGCGCCTCGCTTGACGAGACATGGGAATACGTCGCGCAGCGCGAAGCGTTCGGCAAACCGCTCTCGGCCTTCCAGGGGGTGTCGCATCCGCTGGCGGACTTCGACACGCAGGTCGAGGCGGCCCGTCTGCTGTGCCTGCAGACATTGTGGCTCAAGGATCGTGGCCTGCCGCACAGCGCCGAGGCCGCGATGTGCAAGTGGTGGGGGCCGAAGCTCGCCTACGATGCGATCCATCAGTGCCTGCTCATGTTTGGCCATGGCGGCTACGACCGGGGCTTGATGGAGCAACGGTTGCGCGACGTGCTTGGCTTTCAGATCGGCGACGGTACGGCGCAGATCATGAAGACGATCATCGCCCGGACCCGCGCGGGCCGGCAGGCGGTGCCCGTCTGAGGGCGCGAGCGGCCCGTTGCCGCTCGTCGCCAGTCGTTGCGGCGACGGCGCGGTACGACAGCAGGTGCAGGACAGGCAGGCGCAAGACCATAACAACGTGAGCGTTGCGACAGCACAGGAGACGATGCGATGGAATTCGATGCGGTGTTGCTTCCCCCGAGGCGAGAGCAGAGCGTGGCGCGCGGCTGGTGGCCCGAGCGGACGATCAACGATGCGCTCGAGGCCGCGCTTGCGGCCACGCCGGACAAAGTGGCGCTCACGGCCGTCTCGACGGCCAACGGCGAGACGACGCAACTGACCTATGCCGCGCTTGCCGACGCCGCCGAGCGTCTGGCGCTCGGCCTGTGGCGACGCGGCGTGCGGCGCGACGACGTCGTTGCCTGCCAGTTGCCCAACGGCTGGCCGTTCGCGGTGAGCTATCTCGCCTGCGCCCGCATCGGCGCCGTGCTCAACCCGCTCATGCATATCTTTCGCGAGCGCGAACTCTCGTTCATGCTGCGTCACGGCGAAGCGAAGGTGTTCATCGTGCCGCATATGTTCCGAGGCTTCGATCACGCCGCCATGGCGCGTGCGCTGCAGGCCGACCTGCCGGCGCTGGAACACGTGATCGTGGTCGGGGACGCCGCCTCGCCCGATGGCTTCGATGCCGTGCTCATGGCCGGCGAGCCCGCGGCCACCGACGACGAGCGCGCCGGGATGCAAGCTTCGCGCGCGCGGCCCGACGACGTGATGCAACTGATGTACACGTCGGGAACCACGGGCGAGCCCAAGGGGGTGATGCACAGCGCGAACACCACGTTCTCGAACATTGGGGCCTATGCGGAGCGCATGCGGCTCGGTCGCGACGACGTCGTGCTGATGGGTTCGCCGCTCGCGCACCAGACCGGCTTCATGTACGGCCTGATGATGCCGATCGTGCTCGGGGCCAGCGCCGTCATGCTCGACGTGTGGGACCCCGCCACGGCGGTCCGCCTGATCCGCACGTATGACGTGAC
Source organism: Pandoraea pnomenusa (assembly GCF_000767615.3). Lineage (NCBI taxonomy): Bacteria > Pseudomonadati > Pseudomonadota > Betaproteobacteria > Burkholderiales > Burkholderiaceae > Pandoraea > Pandoraea pnomenusa. The sequence goes on from NZ_CP009553.3 coordinate 1,360,606, forward strand.
GTTCACGATGGCGTCGACGCCGTTTCTTGCCGACCTGACCAAGGCGGTCGCGGCCGGTGGCGCCACGGTGCCGACGCTGCGGGCGTTTCTCTGCGCGGGCGCGCCGATTCCGGGCCCGGTGGTCGAGCAGGCGCGCAAGGTGCTCGGTGCGAAGATCGTGTCGGCATGGGGCATGACGGAAAACGGGGCGGTCACGCTCACGCGCCTGGAGGATGACGACACGCGGGCGTCGACCACGGACGGCTGTCCGCTGCCGGGCGTGGAACTGCGCGTGGTCGATGCGCAGGGGCGGGAGTTGCCCCAGGGCGAAACCGGACGTTTGCTGGTGCGGTCGTGCTCGAACTTCGGCGGGTACCTGAAACGCCCGCAGTGGAACGGCACCGACGCCGAGGGCTGGTTCGACACCGGCGACATGGCCTGGCTCGACCCCAGCGGCTACGTGCGCATCGCCGGGCGCAGCAAGGACGTGATCATCCGGGGCGGCGAGAACATTCCGGTCGTCGAGATCGAGGCGCTGCTTTACCGGCACCCGGCGGTGGCGACGGTGGCTATCGTCGCCTATCCGGACGAGCGGCTCGGCGAGCGCGCGTGCGCGGTGGTGGTGCCGCGCCCGGGGCAGTCGATCGACTTGCCGGCGATCACCGATTTCCTGGCGTCGCACAAGGTCGCACGACAATACTGGCCCGAACGGATCGAAGTGCGCGACACGCTGCCGACGACGCCCACGGGTAAGATACAGAAATTCAAATTGCGCGAGATGCTGCACACGGGCGCGTGAGGACGCGCGTGCGCAGGCGCTGCATTCTTCAAGGATCGAAGATCGATGACATCGAAAGGACTGGATAGCGAATCGTTCGAGCTGCTGCTCGCCGCCGTGCAGCGTTTCATTCGGGAACGGCTGGTGCCGGCCGAGAACGACGTGGAGGAGCACGACGAAGTGCCCGCCGCGATCGTCGACGAGATGAAGGCGATGGGTCTGTTCGGCCTGTCGATCCCGGAGGAATTCGGTGGCATTGGCCTGTCGATGGCGCAGGAGGTGCGCGTGGCCTACGAGTTCGGGCAGACGTCGCTGGCGTTTCGCTCGGTGTTCGGCACCAACGTGGGCATCGGTTCGCAGGGCATTCTGATGGACGGCACCGACGCGCAAAAGCGCGAGCTGCTGCCGCGCGTGGCCAGCGGCGAGCTGATCATGTCTTTCGCGTTGACCGAGCCGGATGCCGGTTCCGACCCGGCCGCGCTCAAGACGCGCGCCGTGCTCGATGGCGACACCTATGTGATCGACGGTGTGAAGCGCTATATCACCAATGCGCCCCGCGCCGGGGCGTTCACGCTCATGGCCCGCACCGGCGGCGAGGGCGCGGGGGGCATCTCGGCGTTCATCGTGCCCGCCGACACGCCAGGGCTCTCGCTGGGCAAGCCCGACAAGAAGATGGGGCAGCGCGGCACGAAGACCTGCGACGTGGTGCTGCAGGGCGCGCGCGTACCCGCCGCGAACATCATCGGGGGCGAGGCGGGCAAGGGCTTCAAGACGGCCATGAAGGTGCTCGACCGGGGCCGTCTGCATGTGGCGGCGCTGGCCTGCGGCATGGCGCAGCGCATTCTTGACGAATCGGTCGCGTATGCGCGCGAGCGCAAGCAGTTCGGCCAGCGCATCGGCGATTTCCAGCTGGTGCAGGCAATGCTCGCCGACAGCCAGGCCGAGTTGTATGCCGGTTGGTCGATGGTGCAGGACTGTGCCCTGCGATACGACGCCAAACCCGCAGGCAGGCGCGACGCCGACGTCAGCACGCGGGCGTCGTGCGCCAAGCTCTTCTGCACGGAGATGGTGGGGCGCGTGGCCGACCGGGGCGTGCAGGTCCACGGCGGCGCGGGCTACATCAACGAGTACAAGGTCGAGCGCTTCTATCGCGACGTGCGTTTGCTGCGTCTTTACGAAGGCACGACGCAGATTCAGCAGTTGATCATCGGTCGCGCCCTGATGCAGGACGACTGACCGGCCCCCCCTCTGTGCCGAACGGCGGCGCGCGCCTGCCTCATCGTGGTGCGCGTACGCCGGGCTCCGTAGCGCGTTGCACTGCTGCGGTGCAGCAGATTTCGCACGCCTTTCGGGCATTTCCCATAGACAATTCTCCTGTTCTGCCTTGTCCTGCAACGCGCTGCGCGGGATCGGTCATCGCCTGGCACGCTTGTTGCGTTAGCGTCTAGGCCAGCGGCAAAGGCGTCGCAGGCAACGAATTCCGGTGCGACGTCAGGCGTGTCAGCTTGCGACGCACCCACAGGACAACGGCGTCCCTCCGTGCTGCGGCACGGTCGGACGCCGTTTTGTTTTTCGGGCGCTGCAAGCGCAGCAACAGGAGAAGACAGCATGGGCAAGCCTCGTCTGGTCGTCATCGGCAACGGCATGGCCGGCATTCGCACGCTCGAGGAGCTGCTCGAGATCGCGCCGAACCAGTACGACATCACCGTGTTCGGTGCCGAGCCACATCCGAACTACAACCGCATCCTGCTCTCGCCCGTGCTTGCGGGCGAGCAGTCGTTTGCCGACATCGTGCTCAATCCGCTCGACTGGTATGCGCAAAAGGGCATTACGCTGCATCTGGGCAAGGAGGTCACGCAGATCGACCGCCCGCGGCGCGTGGTGCGCTGCGCGGACGGTACCGAAGCCCCGTACGACCGACTGCTGATCGCGACCGGCTCCAGTCCGTTCATCCTGCCGGTGCCGGGCAAGGATCTGGCGGGCGTGATCAGCTATCGCGATATCCGCGACACGGAGATCATGATCGAGACGGCGCGCATGAAGCGCCATGCGGTCGTGATCGGCGGCGGCCTGCTCGGACTCGAGGCGGCCAACGGCCTGAAGCTGCGCGGCATGGACGTGACGGTCGTGCATCTGGCCGACACACTGCTCGAGCGCCAGCTCGACAGCACGGCGGGCAAACTGTTGCAGCAATCGCTCGAAGCCCGCGGCCTCGCTTTCCGGCTTTCGCACCAGACGTCGGCCATTCTCGGCGACGACAACGGCCACGTGCGTGCCGTGCAGTTCGCGAGCGGCGACGAAATCCCGGCCGATCTCGTGGTGATGGCCGCCGGCATCCGACCGAATACCTCGCTGGCCGAAGCCGCCGGGCTGCACTGCTCGCGCGGCATTGTCGTGTCCGACACGCTGCAAACCTACGATCCGCGCATCTATGCCGTGGGCGAATGCGTGAGTCACCGAGGCGTGGCGTACGGTCTCGTCGCGCCGTTGTTCGAACAGGCCAAGGTGTGCGCGAATCACCTCGCGCTCATGGGCATCGGCAGCTATCGCGGCTCGGTGATGTCGACCAAGCTCAAGGTCACCGGCATCGATCTGTTCTCGGCGGGCGACTTCCTGGGCGGCGAAGGCACGGAGGAGATCGTGCTGTCGGACCCGGCGAGCGGCGTGTACAAAAAACTCGTGATCCGCGACGACAAGCTGGTGGGCGCGTGCCTGTATGGCGACACCGCCGACGGCGCCTGGTACTTCAAGCTGCTGCGTGAGGGCCGCGCGCTGGGCGAGTTGCGCGAGCGCATCATGTTCGGCGAATCGAGCGTGGGCGACGTCGGTACGCAGGGACAGAACCGCGCGTCGGCCATGGCGGACACCGACGAGGTCTGCGGCTGCAATGGCGTGTGCAAGGGCACCATCGTGAAGGCCATCACCGAGAAGGGGCTCTTCACGCTCGACGAAGTGAAGAAGCACACCAAGGCGGCCAGTTCGTGCGGTTCGTGCGCCGGGCTGTGCGAGCAGATCCTGATGAGCACGCTGGGGTCGACCTACGACGCGGCGCCCAAGGAGAAGGCCGTGTGCGGCTGCACGGACCTCTCGCATGCCGACGTGCGCCGCGCCGTGCGCGAGCACCGGCTCACCACGCACCGCGCCGCGTTCGACTTTCTCGAATGGCGCACGCCGAACGGCTGCGCCACGTGCCGCCCGGCACTGAACTATTACATGTTGAGCACGTGGCCGAAGGAAGCCGTCGACGATCCGCAAAGCCGTTTCGTGAACGAGCGCGTGCACGCCAATATCCAGAAGGACAACACGTTCTCGGTCGTGCCGCAGATGAAGGGCGGCGTGACGAACCCCGGCGAGCTGCGTCGCATTGCCGACGTGGCGGACAAGTACCGGATTCCGATGGTCAAGGTCACCGGCGGCCAGCGCATCGATCTGCTCGGCGTGAAGAAGGAAGACCTCGTCAATGTCTGGCGCGATCTCGGCATGCCGTCGGGGCACGCCTACGGCAAGTCCATCCGCACGGTGAAGACCTGCGTGGGCAGCGAGTTCTGCCGCTTCGGCACGCAGAACAGCACGCAGATGGGGATCGACCTGGAGACGATGCTCGCGAACATGTGGTCGCCCCACAAGGTCAAGCTGGCGGTATCGGGCTGTCCGCGCAACTGCGCCGAGGCGGGCATCAAGGATGTGGGCGTGATTGCCGTCGATTCGGGATGGGAACTCTACGTGGGCGGCAACGGCGGCATCAAGACCGAAGTCGCGCAATTCCTCGTCAAGGTGAAGACGGCCGAGGAGGTCAAGGAGTACACCGGAGCGTTCCTCCAGCTTTACCGCGAGGAGGCCTATTACCTCGACCGCACCGTGCACTACCTCGCGCGCGTGGGACTCGACTACGTGAAGCAACGCGTGGTGAACGACGCAGCCAACCGTCGTGCACTCTACGAGCGCTTGCTGTTCGCGCTCGACGGTCTGCCCGATCCGTGGAAGGCCCGCATCGACGGTGCGCAGGCCAACGAATATCGACCGCTCGCGGCGCAGGGCGCGCGATCGGAAACCGAACCGGCGACGGTCTGAGGAGACTTCCATGACGCAATCCCGAACGATCTGGCTGCATGTGTGCGACATGGGCGCGATTCCGCGCCTCGGTACGCGGGTGCTCTCGCACGAGAGCGGCGATATTGCCCTGTTTCGCACCGAGAGCGACAAGGTGTTCGCGCTGCGCGACCGTTGTCCGCACAAGGGCGGGGCGCTCTCGCTGGGCATCGTGCACGGCGAGAAGGTGACGTGCCCGTTGCATGCCTGGAACATCGATCTGGCCACCGGAGAAGCCTGCGCCCCGGACGTGGGCTGCGCACAGCGCTTTGCCGTGCGCGTCGAGGCGGGCGAAGTGTATGTGTCGCTCGACGCGCAGGCCGGCGGGGCCGCCGACGCGACGGCGCTTGCCGCCGTCGTCTGAAGCCGCTGTCCCTGTTCGCGCTGCCCGCGCGCTCGTCGCACGAATTCCGGAGTCCTCATGACAACCCTCACGCAAACCACCTGCTGCTATTGCGGCGTCGGTTGCGGCATGCTCGTCGAGAGCGATGGTGAGCGCATCGTCGGGGTGCGGGGCGACCCCTCGCATCCGGCCAATCACGGACGACTGTGCAGCAAGGGCATGACCTTGCCGCTCACCGCCAGTTCGCTCGCCGGGCGCGTGCTCACCCCGGCGTTGCGCGCGACGCGCGACGCCGCTCGCGCGCCCACCTCGTGGGACGATGCGCTGGCGACCGTGGCGTCGCGCTTCGCCGACGTCATTCGTCGTCACGGTCCGCACGCCGTGGCGTTCTATGTCTCGGGCCAGTTGCTCACCGAGGATTACTACGTCTTCAACAAACTGGCCAAGGGGCTGGTGCGTACCAACAACATCGATACGAACTCGCGCCTGTGCATGTCGAGCGCGGTGAGTGCCTACAAGATGGCGTTCGGCGCCGACGGCCCGCCAACGTGCTACGACGATCTGGAAGCTGCGCGGACCGTGCTTTTCGCGGGCAGCAACATGGCGCATGCGCATCCGGTGCTGTTTCGCCGCCTGGAGGCGGCCAAGGCGGCCGACCCGTCGATTCGCTGGATCGTGGTGGACCCGCGCCGCACCGACACCGCGTCGATGGCCGATCTGCACCTGCCCATCGTGCCGGGCACCGACGTGGCGCTGTTTCACGGCATGCTGCATCACCTCATCTGGGAGGGACGGGTGGATCGCGCGTTCGTCGACGCGCATACCGAGGGATTCGAGGCGCTCAAGCAGGTGCTGCGCGCCTATCCGCCGCAACTGGCGGCCGACATCTGCGGCATCGAGGAAGCCACGCTACGGCAGGCGGCGGACTGGTTCGGCGAGAGCCCGGCGGCGCTCTCGCTTTATTGCATGGGGCTGAATCAGTCGAGTCACGGCACCGAGAAGAACCTCGCGCTCATTCATCTGCACCTGGCGACGGGGCAGATCGGACGCGCGGGCGCCGGGCCGTTTTCGCTCACCGGCCAGCCCAATGCCATGGGCGGGCGCGAGGTCGGCGGTCTGGCCACGATGCTCGCCGCGCATCGCGAGATCGGCAATCCGGCGCATCGTGCCGAACTGGAACGGCTTTGGGGCGTACAGGGGTTGTCGGAGACACCGGGGCTGCCGGCCGTCGAGATGTTCGACGCGGTACGCGACGGGCGCATCAAGGCAATCTGGATCGCCTGTACGAATCCAGTGCATTCGATGCCCGACAGCGCGCGCGTGCGCGAGGCGCTCGCGGCGGCGGAGTTCGTCGTGGTGCAGGAAGCCTTTCATCAGACCGACACCGTGCCTTATGCCGACGTGCTGTTACCCGCCAGCACCTGGGGCGAGAAGGCCGGCACGGTCACGAATTCGGAGCGCCGCATCTCGCGCGTTCGCGCCGCCGTGCCGGCGCCCGGCTCGGCGCGGGCGGACTGGTGGATCGCCAGCGAAGTCGCCCGTCGCCTCGCGCCGGCACTCGGCGTGAGTGCCGAACCGTTCACGTTCGCGTCGACGCAGGAAATCTTCGACGAGCATCGCGCACTCACCGTGGGGCGCGATCTCGACATCGGGGGGCTGGACTACGCGCGGCTCGAACGGCAGGGGCCGCAGCAGTGGCCGTTTCCGGCAGGCGCCGAGCGCGGCGCCGCGCGGCGCTATGAGGACGGCGTGTTTGCCACCGCCGACGGGCGGGCGCGGTTTCACGCGTTCGACTATCGGCCGGTGGCCGAGCCGATCAATGCCCGCTACCCGCTGCGGCTCATCACCGGGCGCCTGCGCGATCAGTGGCACGGCATGAGCCGGACCGGGCGCGCCGGTGCGCTGTTCGAGCATGCGCCGGAGCCCACGCTCACGATGCATCCTGCCGACGCGTCGCGTCGCGGCCTGCGCGCGGGCGATCACGTGCGGCTGGCGAGTCGGCGCGGCGAGCGGGTGCTGGTACTGGCCGTGAGCGATGACGTGAGCTCGGGTACCGTGTTCGTACCGATGCACTGGAGCGCCCAGTTCCTCGGCGGCGGGGGCGTGAACGACACGACGCTCGGCAGCGTCGACAACTATTCGAAGCAGCCGGAACTCAAGCACGCCGCCGTGCGCGTCGATCCGCTGGCGCTGCCGTGGCGCGTGGCGGCGGTGCGCCGTGGCGACGCGCTGGAACTTCACGCGGCGGTGCAGCCGTTGCTGGCCGCGCGACGGTTTGCTACGGTGCGTCTTGAGGGCGACGACCGGATCGTCGTTGTCGCCGCCGACGAGCAGCCCGACGCCGATTGGCTCGAACAGTTGCACACGGCGCTCGCGTTGCCGCGCGACGCGTCGTTGCTGGAATACCGCGACGTGCGTCGCGCGATGACCAAGCGCGTGGCCTGGCGCGACACGTGGATCGATGGCGTGCTGGTCGCGGGCACGGAAGCGGATGTGACGGCGTCGACGTCGTTGCTCGCAAGGGTTGGCGACAGCGAGCCGTGGCCGCGGGCGCGTCATGCCGTTTTTGTGGCGGACAGCGGACCGGCCGCACCGAGGGATCGCACCGTGTGCCAATGTCAGGCGGTGAGCGCGTCGCGGATCGACGCCGCGATCGTGGCGGGGGCGGACGTGGCCCAGCTCAAGGCGACACTCGGCTGCGGCACCGTATGCGGCTCGTGCGTGCCGGAGTTGCAGCGCATGTGCGCCGCGCGCGGCCGGGCAACGTCGATGTCGACGAACGCGGCATGAGCCGGCCCGCGTGTCCGGTGGCGCGATTCACGCCCGTCGTCACGCCGGCGACCCCCGCGGTGACGTCGGGCGACAGACAGACCATGGAAGTATTGAGGGAGAACGATCATGAAGCACGGCAAGGTGACCTTGGTGAGCGCCGGACCTGGCGCGCTGGATCTGCTCACGCTGCGCGCGGCACGCGTGCTCGGGGAGGCCGATGTGCTGCTCGTCGACGATCTGGCCAATCCGGAGATCGCCACGCTCGCGCCGCGGGCGCGGGTGATTGCGGTGGGCAAGCGCGGCGGTTGCCGCTCGACACCGCAGGCGTTCATCGAACGGCTCATGTGCCGCATGGCTCGTCGCGGCGCGCATGTGGTGCGCGTCAAGGGCGGAGACGCGTTGATGTTCGGACGTGCGGGCGAGGAAATGGCGGCATTGCGGCATGCGGGCGTGCCGGTGGAGATCGTCAACGGCGTATCGTCGGCCTTCGCCGCCGCGGCGGGGCTGGGGATGTCGCTCACGCACCGCGATCACTGCGCGGGCGTGACGTTCGTCACCGCGCACCGGCAGGACGGCAGCGCCCCGAACTGGGCCGCGCTGGCGGCCACCGGCACGACGCTGGCGATCTACATGGGCGTGACGCGGATCGAGGCGCTGACCGGCACGTTGATGGAACACCTCGCACCGACGACGCCCGCGGCTGCGGTGCAATGGGCGGGCACGCCGCGGGAGCGGCGGCTCGTCACGTCGCTGGGGCGGCTCGCGGCCAACGTGCGCGCCTCGGGATTCGGCAGTCCGGCCATCTTGCTCGTGGGCGGCGCGGTGAGCGAGGCGGTCGTGATGACCGATGACGCGCCGCGCGCCGACCCGGCCGACCGGGCGCATACCGTGCACAGTGCGGCGCCGGTTGCCGATCTGGCCGTGGCGGCGTAACCATGCTGCGTGTGTTGCTCGTTACCGATACCGACAAGCCGATCGGCGAATTGCGCGCGGCGCTCGCGCGGCTCGGCTGCGAGATGCTGGCCGAAGTCGCCAAGCCGCAGGCGTTGCCGCGCGTGGTCGAGAGCGAGCGTCCGGACGTGGTCATCATCGATACCGAGTCGCCGTCTCGCGACACGCTGGAGCAACTGGCCGTGATGAATGCCGAAGCGCCGCGCCCGGTGTTGATGTTCGCGGCCGACGGCAATCAGTCGCTCATTCGCGCGGCGGTCGATGCCGGGGTGACGGCGTATTCGGTCGAAGGACTGGCCGCCGAGCGCCTGGCGCCGATTCTTGAAGTCGCGCTCGCGCGCTTCGCCCATGAGGAGAAGCTGCGCGCACGGCTGGCCAAGGCCGAGAGCGAACTGGCCGACCGCAAGCTGATCGACCGCGCCAAGCGTCTGCTCATGGACCGGCGCAGGATTTCCGAGCAGGAGGCGTACGCCATTCTGCGCAAACGGGCGATGGATCAGGGCGAGAAGCTCGTCGAGGTGGCGCGCCAACTCGTTTCGATTGCCGAATTACTGGGATAGACACTGCTCATGTCGACGTCATCATGGTTGGCCAGCGCCGCGAAGGTACCCGACGGTGTGCCGGAGAAGCGTCATTTGCGCGTGGGTTTCGTCGCGCTCTCCGATGCCGCGCCGCTGGTCGTGGCGAAGCGTCTCGAACTGGGACATGAACACGGACTGACGCTGGAGTTGAGTCGCGAGTCGTCGTGGGCGGCCGTGCGCGACAAGCTCATCACCGGCGAGCTGGATGCGGCGCATTCCCTCTACGGCCTTGTGTACGGCGTGCAACTGGGTATCGGGGGCCTGCGCGAGGACATGGCGGTGCTGATGGTGCTCAATCGCAATGGGCAGGCCGTGACGGTAACGCCGTCGCTTGCCGAAGCGATGGCCGGCACCGGCGACTTGCGCGCGGCGCTTGCTTCGCTGGGGCGCAAGCCTGTTTTCGCGCAGACGTTTCCGACGGGCACGCACGCGATGTTCCTCAATTATTGGTTCGCGGCGCAAGGCATCGATCCGCTCGCCGAGGTGTCGCGCCTGGTGATTCCGCCCGCCCACATGGTCGCGGCGATGGAGGAGGGCGGCCTGGACGGCTTTTGCTGTGGCGAGCCGTGGCACGCGGTCGCGCAGGCCCGCGGCCTGGGACGCACCGTCGCCGTGTCGAGCGATATCTGGCCGAACCATCCGGAGAAGGTGCTGGCGTGTCGGCGCGATTTCGTTACGCGCTACCCCGGCACGGCGCAGGCGCTGGTGCGCACGCTGCTCAGCGCCTGCCGCTGGCTGGACATGCCCGGTCACCGTGCGGAAGCGGCGGGCTGGCTCGCCGAACCGGTCTGGGTGGGCGCACCGCGTGACCTGATCGCCGCACGTTTGCTCGGGGACTTCGGGCGCTTGCCGGGACGTCATGCGCTGTTGCCCGTGAGCTTTTTCGACAAGGGGGCGGTCAATTTCCCGCACCCGTCGGACGGGATGTGGTTCGTGGCGCAGTACCGGCGCTGGGGAATGGTCGGAGACGAGGCTCTGACGCACGCCGCGCAGACCGCGTCCGCCGTCAGTCAGACGGCGCTGTACGAGGCGGCGGCACTTGCCGAAGGCGTGCCGGTCGTGTCGATGCCTTCAAGCGAGCGGCTTTGCGACGGCCGGGTGTGGGATGCGGCCGCCGCGTCGGACTTGCGCGCCTATGTGGAAGGGTTCGGGATTCGGGCGCGATGACGACCCTGAGCGCGGCATTACTGCGCCACGACGTTGCAGTCGCCGGTGTGCGCCTGGCAGGCACGCAGCGCGCGTTCGTGATGACGGTGGTGCAGGTTCAGGTGGTACACGAGCGCAAGCAGCACGACCTGGCGCGACACATTCGCCAGCACCGGTTCGAGACCCGCCGCGCGGGCGAGCGAGCGCCGCAGGACAGGGTGCAGGCAAGCAAGCGCCAGGATCGCGAACGACCCGGGCACCGCGAGAAACGCCGCTAGCGCAATCTTCTTTTTCATGACCGTCGGATGTGGTGAGCGCGCGTCGACGACGCGACTTCCGGAGACGGTTGGGGTTCGGAACGCAAACCGGCGCACGCGCGTGCGCCGGTTTCGTCGTTTTGGCGGGCGTCTCCCCCCGTCTCGCTGCATGGGTCTCAGTGTAGGGACGGGGGGCGTCTCGATAAACGCGGGAAAACGAAAGCCTCTGTTGCGCAAAGTGCGGAGAATCACGCCAAGCCGGCTGCTCAAGGCCGCAGCGTCGCTCGCGAAGCCGTCCCGACACTCGCCCGGAACCGAAGTGCCCCCGCCGGGGTTGAAATCCCTAATGGATGGGCGGGCGTCGCACAGGCGATACTGCCCGCATGGGCTGCGTTTGGCGCGCCCATGTGTCGGATAATGGGCGTCTTGCCCCCCGTTTCTTTCACCCCAGCGCTGTCCCTGTCATGGCCGCGGAGATTCAGATCCTCATTCGTACGGAGTGCCCGCCCGGTGCCTGCACCTGCGAGCGCGACGGCCTTCTGCAAGACCCGCAAGGGGATCGTCGCATTCTCATGCTCACACAGGCCGAGGAGAAGCGGCTCATCGCGCGGATCGAGGCCATCGAGACTTACGATGAGCTCAAGCGCATCGTCGAGCGCATTCACGCGCAACTGGGCGTGCGGCTGCACATCGCGCCGGGAGACAACGAAGTCAAGACTGTCAGCGGGTTCGACATCCATCTGGACGATCACCCGGGCCTGTGCCGCAAGACCCGGGCGGCGATTCCCGCCGCCGTTCGCCGGTGCCTGAAGTCGCATCCGAGCATTGCATACGCCATTCTGGACGCCCACGACCTTTTCGGCATCTGACCGCAGGCGTTTCGCGGCGTGGCGGAAAGCCCATCGCGCGCGTCACGCGTTCATCTTCCCCTGGCGTGCTCGCCTCGCAAGGTCATGACCGCACTGTCGATGCGCGCGACCGCCTTGCCGTCCTCTCGCCGGATGTCGCACTGGTAGTGCGACACGGTCCGCCCCCGATGCGTGGCATACGCATGCGCGAGCAACCGGGCGTTCCAGACAGGACGCAGGAACGTCGCCTTCAGATCGATGCTGGTGAACGACTCGCCTTCGGCCATCAATGTCGAGTGCGCCGTGCCGATGGCCGCGTCGGCCAGCTCGCAAAGCAGTCCGCCATGTACGGTGCCTTGCTGGTTCCCGTGGCGTTCCGCGCGCGCCTGCAACGCGATGACGGCGCTCGCTTCGCCGACCTCCACGATCTGGAATTGCAGGAGTTCGGAGATGGGCGTCGGATAACGCATGTGCGTGCGCTCGCCGTCGCGAAGCGTGCCTGCCAACTGGCGTTGAAGGTAGGTCAGTACCGGGAGCGGTGGGGCGGAGTCGGACATGAGAGACCTCGGGTGGCGTTTGCTGCGCCCAGTGTCGTCGCCTAGAATCGGACAATCAAGAAATTGTCCTAGGTGCAATCGTGGCCAATACCTCCGCGCTTTCCGCCGCTTCGCCTGCTTCTTCCGCTGCGCCCGCGCCGCTCTCGTCGAGTGGCTCACGTATGTCGTCATCGCGGCTACCGGCGATCGTCGAGCGGCTCGCGCACGACATTCGCATCGGCGTGCTCCCGCCGGGCACGGCGCTACCCACGCATCGCAAGCTCGCCGCGCAGTACGGTATCGCGATCGCCTCGGCAACCAAGGTCTACGCCAAGCTGCAGGGCCTCGGGCTGGTGATCGGCGAAGTCGGTCGCGGCACCTTCGTGCGCGATCGTCCGCCGCAGCGCGAATGGGACGGCGATGACGAAGCGCGGCTCAGCTCGAACGCCGTCGACCTGTCGTTCAATCATCCATGCTGGCCGGAGCAGGCCGAGCTGCTGCGCGCCACGTTGCGAGAGCTTGCCACCTCGGGAGATTTGAGCGCGCTGATGCACCAGCAGCCACCAGGCGGACGCCTCCACGAGCGAGAGATCGTCGCCCGCTATCTGCAGGAGCAGCGCGGCGTGGTCGCCGACGCGGGCCAGATATTCCTGGTCGGTGGCGCGCAACAGGGACTCGACGTCGCCATTCGCAGCACGCTCCGGCCGAACGACGCTGTGGCGGTAGACGCGCTCACCTATCCCGGCTTCAAGATGGCCGCCGCCGTGGCGGGCGTGACGCTCAAGCCTGTGGCGCTTGTCGCCGATGGCCCCGACTTAGACGCGCTCGAGTCGCAATGTCGACGTGGTGCGGTTCGGGCCATCTATGCAATGCCGACGATGCACAACCCGCTTGGCTGGGTGCTGAATCCGGCGCAGCGACGCCGGCTGGTGGAGATCGCGCGACGACATGAATGCGCGATCATCGAGGACGCGACCTATGCATATCTCGTCGACGATGCGGCGCCGTCCATCTTCTCGCTGGCGCCTGAGCGAACGTGGTACGTGGGCAGCGTCTCGAAGAGCGTGGCGACGGGGCTGCGATTCGGCTACGTCGTGGCGCCACAGCACAAGGCAGCCGACGTCAAACGGGTGGTGCGAGCGAGTTTCTGGAGCCAGTCGAGCGTGGTCACGGCGATTGCGACGCGCTGGCTGGTCAGCGGCGAGGTGGTGCGGCAGGAAGCGCGCCAGCGCGAAGACGCGCGTCGCCGGCAGGCCGTGGCGCGCCGGGTGCTGCGCGGGATGGACCTGGTCGCCCATCCCGCATCGATGTTTCTGTGGTTGCCGCTGCCCGAGGGCTTGCGAATGGACCGGGTGGCCAGCGCGCTTGCCGCGCGCGGTGTCGCCGTCTCGAAGGCGCAAGCGTATGCCACCACCCGTCATGCACCGCACGCGCTGCGGCTCGGGCTGAGCTCGATGCCTTTCTCGCAGGTCGAAGGTGTGCTCGCGCAAGTGCGCGACGTGATCGAGCGACTGCCCATCTGAGCGTCGGCAATGCCCGTCTCAACGCATGCCTTGCATAAGTTGCGAGTCGCAACTATATTGGTTGCGTATCGCAACTGATGGGCTTCGGGAGGCTCCACCATGGATATCATCGACTTGCCTGGCCAACCGCGCGAAGCGGAAATCCTGGCGCTGCGGGACTTTTCGCGTCGGCTGGTTCGCGAACTCGGTTTCATGCGCACGACACTGGCCGACAGTGATCTCGCGCCGTCGGCGGTGCACGCGATCATCGAGATCGGCGCGGCGCCGGGGATCAGTGCCAAAGACCTCGGCAATCTGCTGCGTCTGGACAAATCGAATACGAGCCGTCAGGTCGCCAAGCTCGAAGCTGCCGGCCTCGTGCGCCGTACCACGGCGAGCGGCGACGCGCGAACCTCGCAGCTTCAGCTCACCGAGGCCGGGCAAAGGCTTCGGCGAAAGATCGATCGGTATGCAACGGATCAGGTCTCGAGCGCGCTGCGGCGTATCGTGCCCGCTGACCAGGAAACCCTGGCTCGCTCGCTCGCGCTATACGCGGACGCCCTGGCGCAGGATAACCGGGCAAAGGGTTCGGCGCCGCCGGCGCCGACCGGGCAGATCGTCGAAGGCTATCGGCCGGGATGTATCGGCGACATCGCCAGTCTGCACGGGCGTTTCTACGCCGAACACTGGGGCTTCGGTGCATTCTTCGAGAAGCGGGTAGCGACGGAGCTTGCCGAGTTTGCCGGCAATCTGCCCGCGGACGGCAAGCGGCTCTGGCTCCACGTCGAGAACGGGCGCACGCTCGCGTCGCTCGCCATCGACGGCGAACCCGGGACGGGCAAGGCTCACTTGCGCTGGTTCATCGTCGACGATTCGCTGCGAGGCACGGGTGTCGGGCGGCATTTGTTGACTCAGGCGATGGCCTTTGTCGATGCGCAGTTTCACGAGACTTGCCTCTGGACGTTCAAGGGGCTCGACGCCGCGCGCCATCTTTATGAATCATTCGGCTTCCGGCTCGCAAGCGAGGCCGAGGGCGAGCAGTGGGGCAGCAGGGTCGTCGAACAGAAGTTCATCCGTGCCAAGGCGTGATTGGCGTGGCAATGCGGTGCGCGTGTGACGCGATTTATTTCAGCGCCACGCGGGTCGACACGATGCCCACCATGATTTGCGTGTCGATGCCACTGCGCGTGCGTGAGTTATGGAGATCGGCCTGTCGGCGCGGGGCCCGCGAAGCTGCGGTGTCAGGGTGTTGCGACGATGAAGTGCGCCTGTATCTTGCCTTCGATGCGCCCGTCGCCGTGACGCTCGGCGATGACGGCTGTGGCGCGCGCGAGCGCGGCGGAAAATCGGCTGGGGTCTCGCGCGTCTATCTCGTCGCGAAGACGGGTACCGAAACAGTACGCCGCCGCGACCTCGTGCGCCGACGCCGCCACGCTGGTCTTCGCGCGTGTCTCGACGTCGACTGTCGAGAATCCGGCCAGATGCAGCGCCTGCCGGATGCGCTCGACGTCGAAATGCCCGTGCGGGGTGCGGGCGAGGAAGCGGGGCGGGTCCTCGGGAAAGATTTCCGCCACGGCCTGCGTCACCTCGTGGGCGAATGCGTTCTCTTCGATTCGATCCCAGACGCTGAACAGAAAGCGGCCGCCTGGCCGGAGCGTGCGCCGTGCCTCGGCGTATCCCCGCACCGCGTCGGGAAAGAACATGGCGCCGAACTGGCAAACCACGACGTCGAACGCCTCGTCGTCGAACGGCAGGGCAAGCGCATCGGCCTGCTTCCACTCGAGGCGCGCATCACCCCGTTGACGGGCCGCGGCGAATTCGAGCATCGGCGCGTTCAGATCGGTCACGACGTAATGCGCGTCGGCACCCAGTTTCGGGGCGAGCGCTCGCGTGAGCGCACCGGTGCCCGCGGCGGTCTCCAGCACGCTGCCCGGCGATGACTCGGCAACCCGTGCCGCCATGTCGGCCGCGTAGGCGTCAAAGATCAACGGCACCATCAGTGTGTCGTAGCACTCGGGAAGCGAGCCGGCAAAGACGTTGTCGCGATCGGTCATGATGCGCTCCCGGAGTGGATATGCCACCGACGTTTCTGATATGGATTCTAGGCCGGTGCACGACGAACCGGTCGCGCAGAATGACGAAAGCCCGTCGACCTTGCGATCGACGGGCTTTCCAATTTGGTTGCGGGGACAGGATTTGAACCTGTGACCTTCGGGTTATGAGCCCGACGAGCTGCCAGACTGCTCCACCCCGCGTCTGAGAAGAGAGATAATACGAGTATTCCGCGCATTGTGTCAAGCATTTATGACATTAACTTTATGGCGTGCGCAAAATTCATGCGTAACGCGTGCATTTTCGCAGCGTCCCGTGCGTGCCTGTTGTGCGTGTCCGCTTCCCTTGCCGGAGCCCCTCGTTTAGTATTTGTGTTACCAACCAGTTAATTAAGCCTCTCCATGACGACCGATCCCCAGGCAACGCGCGTCACCCGTAACCGCGATCGCACGCGTGCCCAGATTCTCGCCGCGGCGCGCGATGAATTCTCGCTGCGCGGCTACGAAGGTGCTCGCGTGGAAGCCATCGCCGAGCGCGCGGGCTCCAACAAGCGCATGCTGTATTACTACTTCAAGAACAAGGACGAGCTCTTTCTCGCCGTGATGGAGGACACGTATCGCGGCATTCGTGACGCGGAAGCCGAGCTGCGCCTGCTCGACCTGCCCCCCATCGACGCCATACGCGCGCTCGTCACGTTTACCTGGGAGTATTACCTCGCACACCCCGAGTTTCTCTCGCTGCTCAACAGCGAAAACCTTTACCACGCCCAGCATTTGCGCCGGTCGACCGACATCCGCTCGCTAAACTCGCCGCTCATCGATACGCTCGGCGAAATCCTCACGCGCGGGCATCGCGAGAAGCTCTTTCGCGGCGGCGTCGATCCGCTCCAGCTCTATATCTCCATCGCCGCGCTCGGCTACTTCTATCTCTCGAACAACGCCACGCTGTGCACCGTCTTCGGGCGCGATCTCTCGACCCCGAAGGCACGACTCGAGCGCCTCCAGCACATGATCGACATGGTCTTGGGGTATCTACTGATCAGCTGACTTTTCGCATTTTTCCCCGTTGACAGCCCCATGTCGCCTGCCTAAGATAATTAACCAGTTGGTAACAAAAAGAAGGGAAGGCGAAAGCCGTGCAAGCGAAACACCGTGCATAGACCGCACGCCGGCGATGTTCGGGCCAGGGGCCCGGGCACGACTGGCGTGTACCTCGCCAAGGATGGAGACAACTCATGGCGCAAGCGACACCGCTGGTTCGTAAGGTATTCGAGTCTCGGGCGTTCAGGCCCATTGCCCTGATCGCCATCATCGTCATCGGCTGGGAGCTGGCCATTCAGCTCTTTCACATCAAGCCGTATCTCGTGCCCGATCCGCTCGTCGTCATCCGGCAACTGGTCACCGATTTCCCGAAGCTCTGGCAGGACACGCTGATCACCACTTATGCCACGGTCGGCGGTTTCGTGCTGTCCGCGCTGATCGGCGTGCCCCTGGCCATGCTCATCGCGTACTCGCGGCTCGTGGAGAGCTACGTCTATCCGTTGCTCGTGTTTTCTCAATCAATCCCGAAGATCGCCATCGCGCCGCTGCTCGTCGTGTGGTTCGGGTTCGGCATCGTGCCCAAGATCGTGACCGCCTTCCTGCTCGGCTTCTTCCCGGTCGTCGTCTCGACGGTGATGGGTTTCAAGTCGGTCGACCGCGACATGATCGACCTGGTGCGCTCGATGAAGGCAAGCCGCTTGCAGACCTTTCTCAAGATCAGCCTGCCGTTCGCCATGCCGAGCATCTTCAGCGGCCTGAAGGTCTCCGTGACGCTGGCGGTCGTGGGTGCCGTGGTCGGTGAATTCGTCGGGGCCAACTCTGGCATCGGCTACGTGCTGCAGGTTGCCAACGGCAACTTCGACCTGCCGCTGATGTTCGCGGCACTCATCCTGCTCTCGCTCGTCGGCGTGGTGCTTTTCGTGCTCGTCGACGTGGTTGAGCGCCTGATGATTCCCTGGCACGCCTCGCATCGCGACGACTACTACGTCAGTACCTGATTCGCTTCACCGAATTGCGCCGTGGCGCGAAGGCTATCCCGTCGCACGGTCCGGGCGGGTGGCCCCGGCGACACCGTCGACGCGACACACGGCTCATCGCATCCCCCGTTAGAAGAACGACATTAGGAGACTGGCATGATTCGAATGGAAGCGCGGCGCGCGGACGTGTCGCGGCGGGTGTCTACGCTATCGTCGGTATCGGGTGAAAGACCGAAGGCGGTCCGCCTGGCCCGGCCGCCCGGAATGGCTCGCGTCGTTCGCGCGATGGCGACGTTTGCGGCCGGCGCCGCGCTGGCCCTGGGCATGGCGTCGGCGGCCCAGGCCCGCGACAAGGTCACGCTGATGCTCAACTGGTACACGTACGGTGAGCACGCACCGTTCTATCTCGGCGTCGAGCGCGGATACTTCGCCGCGGAGAACATCGATCTAGATATCCAGGAAGGGCGCGGGTCCGCCGTCACGGTGCAGGCGGTCGCAGCCGGGTCGACCACGCTCGGCTATGCCGACGTGAGCACGATGATCAAGGCGGCCGCCAAGGGCGCACCGGTCGTGACCGTGGGTGTGATGCTGCAAAAGAGCCCGGCCTCGGTCATGGGCTTCGCCGAGAAGAACATCGTGAAGCCGGCCGACATCAAGGGCCGCACGGTGGCCATGACGCCCGGCGATTCGCTCTCGCAGCTCTGGCCTGTCTACCTGAAGGCGAACCATCTGAGCGACGACGATTACAAGCCAGTGTCGGGCGACGCCACGACCAAGCGCAATGCCGTGGTCAACGGCCGTGCCGATCTGCTGCTCGGCAACGTGAACGACCAGAAGCCGATCATCGAGGAGATTACCGGCAAGCCCGTGCGCGCCTTGCTCTTCGCTGACTCGGGCGTCAACCCGCTCAATGGCGGCATCATCGCGCGCAAGGACATGCTCAAGTCGAACCCCGATCTGCTGCGCCGGTTCCTGCGTGCCGCGACCAGGTCGGTGCAGGCCGCCACGCAGTCGCCGCAGGACGCCGTGAACGCCATGCTCAAGATCAATCCGAAGGCGGGCAAGCCGGAGACGCTCGCCAAGAGCTGGAACGCCACGATCCCGCTGCTGCATACGGCCAGCACGCAGAACCTGCCGCCGCTGCGCTTCGATCCCAGGGACATGGCCGCCACGCTCGATCTGATGGTCCGTTATGGCGGCGTGGACGCGGCCACGGCGGGCAAGCCCGAAGACTACTACTCGCTGGAGTTCCTGCCGAAATGAACCGCCCAGTGGAACGCGTGGTGACGGATTGGCCGGCGTCGCCGGACGTCGCGCCGGTGCAGGTGCCGGCGCCGATGATTCGCTTCGATGGCATCGCCAAGACGTACGAGACCAAGGAGGGCGCCGTGCGCTCGCTCAATCCGGTCTCGCTCGACGTGGCGCCCGGCGAGTTCGTGTCGATCGTCGGCCCGAGCGGCTGCGGCAAGAGCACGCTGCTGAAGATCGCCGCCGGGCTGCTGCCCGCCACCGAGGGACGGCTCGTCGTCAACGGCAAGGCCGTGGACGGGCCGCCGGACGACATCGGCATGGTCTTCCAGAGTGCGGTGCTGCTGGCCTGGCGCGACGTCCTGTCGAACATCATGTTGCAGATCGAGGTGCGCAAGCTCGATCGCGCGAAGTATCTGCCCCGTGCCAAGGCGCTCATCGAGATGGCGGGACTCACGGACTTCGCGCACAAGCTGCCATGGCAACTGTCGGGTGGCATGCAGCAACGCGCCGCGATTTGCCGCGCACTCGTGCACGACCCGCAGATCCTGCTCATGGACGAGCCGTTCGGCGCGCTCGACGCCATGACGCGCGAAAAGATGAACCTGGAATTGCAGCGCATCTGGCTGTCGACCGGCAAGACGGTGCTGCTCATCACGCACAGTATTCCGGAAGCGGTGTTTCTGTCGGATCGCGTGGTGGTGATGTCGGAGCGCCCGGGCAGCATCGCGGCGATCTATGACGTGAACCTGCCGCGTCCGCGTGGGCTCGACGTCATGGGCGATCCGGAATTTGCCCGACTCACGCGCACGATCCGCTCGCATTTCTACGCGCAAGGAAATCTCGACGAGTGATGTCGGCGGGCGGCGCCCGCTTCGCTTCGGTCGCCCTCGGGCGACCCCGGATTCAACCCGTGATCTTTTTTGGGACTGACGTATGTCAGCGGTAACGCTCACCCTAACGTTTTGCGATCTGTTCGAGCGCGATGTCGCGCTGCGGCTGCCGTTTCGCTTCGGCGTGCTCACCCTGCGCCACGCGACGCAGGCGTTCGTGCGCGTCGGCGTGCGTCTGGCCGACGGGCGCGAGGCCGTCGGCGCGGCCGCCGAACTCATGGTGCCGAAGTGGTTCGATAAGTCGCCTGCGCTGTCGGAGTCGCAGAACATCGAGCAACTGCGCGATTCGTTGCGGCTCGCGCGTCGCCTGGCGCTGGCCGACAACGCGCCGGCGACACCGTTCGGACGCTTCGAGCGGCAGTATCCCGCGCAACTTCGCGAAGCGGCGGCGCGTGAGGTGAATCCGCTGGTAGCGTCGTTCGGCCTCGCACAGATCGACAAGGCGGTGCTCGACGGGGTCTGTCGGGCGCTGGGCGTGTCGTTCTTCGAGGCCATGCGGCGCAACGTGCCGGGCCTGCGAGCCAGCCCGCTGGTTCCCGACCTGGATGGCTTCGACTTCGATGCCATGCTCGCGGATCTTCGGCCCGCGCGCACGCTCGCGCTGCGCCACACGGTCGGCATGGCGGACCGGCTGACCGACGACGTATACGCCGCGAAGGGCGCTGGCGATGGCAGCGATGTTGCCGAGACGCTTCCCGTCGACGGCCTGCCAGCCACGCTCGAAGCCGTGGTGCGCGCTTACCGTCCGCGCGAGTTCAAGCTCAAGCTCGGCGGCGACGCCGGGCAGGACCGGGAACGTCTGGGCGCGATCGCCGCGTTGCTCGCCCGGCAATGCCCGGACTACCGGGTCACGCTCGACGGCAACGAACAGTACAGCGACGCCGCGACATTCCTCGCGTTCTGGCAGGCGTTGCAAATCGACCCACGATCGGCCGATCTTGCACGCCGAGTGCGTTACGTGGAGCAACCGCTCGCGCGCGGTGTGGCGTTGCGGCACCCGTTAGGCCCGCTCGCCAGCGCCGTGCCGATGATGATCGACGAGTCGGACGACACGCTCGATGCGTTCGCCGTCGCTCGCGATCTCGGCTATCGCGCGGTGTCGAGCAAGAGTTGCAAGGGGCTGTACAAGTCCATCGTCAATCGCGCGCGCTGCGAACAGTGGAATGCGCAGGCGGGTGTGCGCCGCTACTTCATGACGGCCGAAGACCTGACCTGCCAGGCCGGGCTGGCCGTGCAGCAGGACCTGGCACTGGCCGCGCTGATCGGGGTGACGCACGTCGAACGTAACGGGCATCACTATGTGGCGGGCATGCCGGGGGCAGACGCGGCGGAACAGCGTGCCTTCGCGCAGGCGCACCCGACGCTGTATGCCTGGGATGCCCGGGCCGCTGCCCTGCGCCTGCGCGTCACGCAGGGGGACATCTCGCTCGCGGATTTGCACGGCGAGGGATTTGCTTCGCGCGCCATGCCTGACTGGCGCGCACTGCGGGAGATGCCGCCGCACTGAACCATGATGGCGTCGCGGGCAAGCGGTGCGACGCTTTCATAACAATTAGTTATACGAAATATTTGGCAGGGTATTCCGACCGGCGGTTTCGATGACCGGCCCCGGAGGATTTCGAATCATTCCGAATCAGGTGGCATCGACGACGAATCGATAGGGCATCGCTACAAGGGAAGTCACAGGAGATTACGCAATGGCAACGCTTAGAATCGGCATCATCATGCACGGCGTGACCGGGCGCATGGGCATGAATCAGCATCTGATCCGCTCCATCGTGGAGATTCGCAAACAGGGCGGCGTGACGCTCGCCAATGGCGACCGGCTGTTGCCGGACCCGATTCTGGTCGGCCGCAACGCCGAGAGAATCGCGGCCCTCGCGCGTCAGTACGGTATCGAGCGTTGGAGCGTGGACCTCGACAAGGCGCTCGCCAACCCCGACGACACGGTGTTCTTCGACGCGGCAACGACGCAGGCGCGTCCCGCGCTGCTCAAGCGCGCCGTGCAGGCGGGCAAGCACATCTACTGCGAGAAGCCGGTCGCCACCAACCTCGCCGAAGCGCTGGATCTTTACCGGGCGGCGCGGGCCGCCGGCGTGAAGCATGGCGTGGTGCAGGACAAGCTCTGGCTGCCGGGGCTGCGCAAGCTGCAACTGCTCAACGATGCGGGATTCTTCGGACAGGTGCTGTCCGTGCGCGGCGAGTTCGGCTACTGGGTGTTCGAGGGCGATCTGCAACCGACCCAGCGGCCGTCGTGGAATTATCGCAGCGAGGACGGCGGCGGCATCATCCTCGATATGCTCTGTCATTGGCGCTATGTGCTGGACAACGTCTTCGGCAAGGTCCGGAGCGTGTCGTGCCTGGGCGCCACGCACATCCCGCAGCGCTGGGACGAGCAGGGCAAGCCGTATCGCGCCACCGCCGACGACGCGGCCTATGCCACGTTCGAGCTCGAGAACGGCGTGATCGTGCAACTGAACAGTTCATGGTGCGTGCGCGTGCGTCGAGACGACCTCGTGACGTTCCAGGTTGACGGCACGCACGGCTCGGCGGTCGCCGGACTGACCGACTGCTGGACCCAGTCGCGCGTGAATACGCCCAAGCCGGTGTGGAATCCGGACGTGCGCCAGACGCACGATTTCTTCGACGACTGGGTGAAGGTGCCCGACACGACGGTCTACGACAATGCGTTCAAGGTGCAGTGGGAACTCTTCCTGCGCCACGTGGCTGGCGAGGGCGAGTTCCGTTGGAACCTGCTCGAAGGTGCGAAGGGCGTGCAGCTCGTCGAACTGGGGCTGCAAAGCTGGAAGGAGCGCCGCTGGCTCGACGTGCCGGAACTCACCGGTCGCGAAGGAGCGTAAGTCATGGCACCCACGCTCAAGTTGGTCGATCGCGACGGGCAGCTCGTGCCGTTTACCGTGCGCACGGAACGCACGTGGCGGCCGAGCCCGTCGCCGAGGATGAATCGCATCGCCTACTCCGCCGCGCACGTGGTCGCCGACCCCCGCTCGAGCGCCGATCCGTGGCTGACGGCGGCGCTCGATTGGGAGGCGACGCTGGCTTATCGGGAGCGCCTGTTTTCGTTGGGGCTCGGTGTGGCCGAGGCGATGGACACGGCGCAGCGCGGCATGGGGCTCGACTGGCCGACGTCGCTCGAATTGATCCGGCGCAGCGTGGCACAGGCGAAGGGGCATCCGGGGGCGCGCATCGCCTGCGGCGCCGGCACTGATCATCTGGCGCCGGCGCCGGGCCTCACGCTCGATGACGTGATCCGCGCCTACGAGGAGCAGGTCGAGGCCGTAGAGGCGGCGGGCGGCCGCATCATTCTGATGGCCAGCCGCGCGCTCGCGGCACTCGCGAAAGGGCCGGACGATTATCTGCGCGTGTACGAGCGGATTCTGCGTCAGGTGCGCGAGCCGGTGATTTTGCACTGGCTCGGCGAAATGTTCGATCCGGCACTTGCGGGCTATTGGGGACATGAAGATACCGATCGGGCCATGGACGTCTGTCTGCAAGCGATCGCGGCACAGCCCGAAAAGGTTGATGGCATCAAGATATCGTTGCTCGACAAGGACAAGGAAATTGCGATGCGGCGCCGTCTGCCCAAGGGGGTACGTATGTATACGGGCGACGATTTCAACTACGCGGAACTGATCGCGGGCGATGCCCAGGGGCATTCGGACGCCTTGCTCGGGATTTTCGATGCCATCGCGCCCGCAGCGTCGGCCGCGCTCGACGCACTCGGTCGGGGCGACCGCGCAACGTTCGATGCCATTCTGGCGCCGACCGTGCCGTTGTCGCGCCACATCTTCGCGGCACCCACGCGTTTCTACAAGTCGGGGGTGGTGTTCATGGCCTGGATCAATGGACATCAGGATCACTTCGCCATGATCGGCGGGCAGCAAAGTGCGCGCAGTCTCTGGCACTACTGCGAGCTGTTCCGGCTGGCGACCGCCGCGCAATTGATCGAAGACCCTGCGCTGGCCACCTATCGCATGAAGTTGTGGCTCGCCGTGAACGGGGTGGAAGCATGAGCGACGCGACGCGAGGGAATGGGCTCACGGCGGCGACGTCGGTCGCGCCGTATGTGCCGCCGCCGGCGCACAAGCTGTCGATCAATACCGCGACGGTGCGCCAGCAGTGGAAGCTCGACGCCATCATCGACGGCATTGCCCGGCATGGCATTCGCGGGATTTCGCCCTGGCGCGACCAGGTGGCCGAGCTGGGACTGGCCGAAACGGCGCGCCGCATTCGCTCGCACGACCTGACCGTGACCGGCTATTGCCGCGGAGGGATGTTTCCCGCGGCGGACGCCGCAGGGCGACTGGCGGCGCGCGACGACAACCGGCGAGCGGTGGACGAAGCGTTGAGCCTGGGAGCGCAGTGTCTGGTGCTGGTCGTGGGCGGCCTGCCCGCGGGATCGAAGGACATCGCGGGCGCGCGTGATCAGGTGCGCGACGGTATCGCGGCGCTGCTCGATTACTCGCGCGGTGCGGGGATGCCGCTCGCCATCGAACCGCTGCACCCGATGTATGCCGCCGATCGTGCCTGCGTGAATTCGCTGGCACACGCCAACGATCTTTGCGACGAACTCGGCGACGACGGGCTGGGCATCGCCGTCGATCTCTATCACGTGTGGTGGGACCCGCAACTCGCGGCGCAGATCGCGCGTGCGGGGAAGAAGCGATTGCTCGCGTTTCACATCTGCGACTGGCTCGTGCCGACGTGCGACCTGTTGCTCGATCGGGGCATGATGGGCGACGGAGTGATCGATATTCCCGCCGCGCGCGCGCTGGTGGAGGCGCAAGGGTATGCCGGTATGCACGAGGTCGAGATATTTTCGTCGCATGACTGGTGGAAACGCCCGCCCGACGAGGTGCTCGAGACCTGCAGGGCGCGCCATCTGACGTGTTGCTGAGGATAGCGCGACGGCAAGCGGATACCGCACGATGCGGGAACCGCTTGCCGGCGGCTTTCCTGTCGGCTCGGCTATTTGCTTACCTGCTTGATCGCTTCCGCGCCTCTGGTTTCGGGGCGTGCAGGTATACGGGCATCCCCGATCGACGCTGGACCGCTCACCAGCTCACCAGCTCACCAGCGTATGGTGACCCCCGCCTGCACCGAGTGCGCGAGCGACGTGGGGTTCAGGCCGCGCTTGTAGCCCACGTCCAGATCGAGGTCTTTCGTCGGGCTGTAGATGGCGCCCACCAGCGCGTAGGCAGGCTTCGTCTGCGTGGAGGTGTCTGTGTTGGTGGCAATGCCGATGTCGGCGGCAAGCCGCAACTCGTCCGTCACGCTGAAGAGCACGGCCGTGGACGCGTTCCACAGATTCCGACGGTTGCCGATGCTGTTGTTGTTCCACGTGTAGCCCGCATTGGCCAGGAACGTCCAGCGATCCAGGTTGTATTGCATCAGCAGGTTCGCGCCGGTCGTCGCGCGGCCATTGCCCAGATTCCGCTCCTGGCTCGCCGTGGGCAACGTGACGAAGGGCTTCAGGCCGAGGCTCCATTGCGCCGTCTCGATGAAGCGCCATTTCGCCTGCAACGTCAGATCGGTCAAGCCGCTGGTCCAGCCGTCGCCGTCAGGGCGGGTTCGCTGGTAAGGTGCCTGGAGCGCTAGGTCGAGATTGGGCAGCACGCCGTAAGTAAGCGTGTTCGTCCACTGTTGTTGCCGGGCCGTGGGCAGCGTCAGCCACTCGCTGTTCAGTTCGAGCTGCCAGTTGCCGGTGTCCTGCGTACCGGTGTCGTCCGTGACCAGCGGGTTCGCGGCCTGGGCGGCGAGCGGTGCGAGGGCGGCGATTGTCACGATCGCCGCCGGAATCACATACTTCTTCATCGAAAGCTCCTGCGCAGACGTCCGCCTCGATGCGAACGCCGGGAAATCCGTCGGGCGGATCGTACGGGCCGTCCATGACAACGTCAACCAGATATCGCCCGTCGCCCTGCGAGTGTGGCGATCGTGGGATTTTCACGCGGCGGCATTGCGCTTTCACAGGCGCTGTGATCTGTCTCGAGGCGAGCCGGGAGCGGGCAGGTGGGCGCGGTGGTAGACTTCGCCCCCTTTTTTTGTGCAGACGCGCAGGTCGGACCGGCCTCGCGTCGATGGCCGTCCTTCATGCAATCCAGAAGTCATCTCATTTTCGGTATCGGCGCGACGTGGCTCATGCATCGCACCGGGTGGGCCGCCAGCGTCCACGCGTGGCCGTTGACGCTCGTCGGTGCGCTGCTGCCCGATATCGATCACCCAAAAAGCCTGCTGGGGCGGCGCATCGCGCCCGTTTCGTTCGCGATCTCCGGGGTGTTCGGTCACCGCGGTATGACGCATTCGCTGCTGCTGCCGCTGCTCATGCTGGCGGCATGCGTGTATCACTGGGGACGGATACCCCCCTGGATGCTCGCGCTATGTGCGGGATATCTGTCGCATTTGCTCGCGGACTGGTTGACCCCGTCCGGTGTGCCGCTTTGCTGGCCGCTGCGAACGCGCTTTCGTTCGCCGCTCTATGTGACCACGGGCTCCGCCGCCGAGGGATGTGTGGCCGCGGCTCTCGCATTCGCCATGTGGCGTTGGTGGTGAGCGCTGGAGGGGGCGTCCTTTGGGTCGGCGGGGATAGGCTGGGGGAGTCGGGGGACGTCGGAGAGTCGGGGGAGTCGGGGAGTCGCGGCCCGACGTTCAGCGCCAGACGAGCGGTGGTTCGTCCATCAGCGCGACCTGCTCGCGCAACTCCAGAATGCGATCCTGCCAGTAGCGTTGTGTGTTGAACCACGGGAAAGCTGCGGGGAACGCGGGGTCGTCCCAGCGGCGGGCCAACCAGGCGCTGTAGTGCAACAGGCGAAGCGTTCGCAGTGCTTCGGTCAGGTGGAGTTCACGGGGATTGAATTCCGCAAAGTCCTCGTAGCCGGAAAGCACTTCGTCAAGCTGGACGGTCATCTCCGCACGGGTGCCCGAGAGCAGCATCCACAAGTCCTGCATGGCGGGCGCCATGCATGTGTCGTCGAAGTCGACAAAATGCGGGCCTGCGTCCGTCCATAACACATTGCCTCCGTGGCAGTCGCCATGCACGCGCAGCAGTTTCACGTCTCCCGCCCGTTCGTAGGCGCGGGCTACGCCGTCGAGCGCCAAGTCGGCGATGGCGCGCCATGCGTCCCGCAGGTCGCGTGGGATGAAGTCGCTTGACCACAGGTAATCGATCGGCGCGCGGCCGTAGCTGACGATGTCCAGCGTCAGGCGGTGAGCGAAGGGCTGCACGGCACCCACGGCGTGGATGCGGCCGAGGAAGCGTCCGAGCCAGTTCAGCGTGTCCGGATCCTGCAACTCGGGGGCGCGTCCGCCGCGACGCGGAAAGAGGGCGAAGCGAAAGCCATCGAAACGATGCAAGGTGCGTCCCCCGATGACGAGCGGCGCGACCACGGGAATTTCATTGTCGGCGAGCGTTTGGGTGAAGGCATGCTCTTCCAGAATGGCCTCGTCGGTCCAGCGCTCCGGACGATAGAACTTGGCGATCAGCGGCGGGCCGTCTTCCATCCCTACCTGATAGACGCGGTTCTCGTAACTATTGAGCGCGAGCAGACGCCCATCGCTGAAACTTCCCAGTTGCTCGACGGCGGCAATGACAGTGTCGGGCAGCAAGGCGGAGAAGGGATGGGCATGGCCGTCGCCGGCGTGCGGGAGTTCGGTGTTCATGTTCGCTATTGTGCCAAAGGCGTTGACGGCGGCGTGGGCTTTGGGGCGCCCCGTGTGTATATATATGTGGGCCGCCCCTGATGTTTGCGTCAGAGCGCACCTGAAATTGCAGCCCCGTAAAAATAGTTTCACAAAAGGCTTGCGCGGTTGGGCGAACGTGACTAATATCTCGTCTCTCGCAACGACGGCGACGCAGCGAAAGCGGTGAAGCGGTTGGGGCGACGGGCTGGAAAGCCCGGTGGTTGGTGGTTTTCGAGCAGGCGCGTCGCTACGGCGGCGAGCGAAGAAAGCGAAAAAAACTGTTGACGACGACGAGAAGCTGCGACATAATCTCACTTCTCTGCTGCTGATGCAGCGACGCAAAAAACGAAGCGACGGCGCGGTAAGTTGGCGACGAAGCGAAGTGCGATGCGATTGATCTTTAAAAATTGAACAACCGATAAGTGTGGGCACTCGATGAATAGTGCGTCTGCTTCGGCAGATTAGCTTTAAATTTATTGAGGCTCACATAGTAATAGGTAAGTTAAGTAATTAACTTGTCAGCATACTTTGAGAGCGACCGGTTCTAGCGATTTATCGCGAAAAACCGAAAACAGTAACAGGTTTAAACTGAAGAGTTTGATCCTGGCTCAGATTGAACGCTGGCGGCATGCCTTACACATGCAAGTCGAACGGCAGCACGGGTGCTTGCACCTGGTGGCGAGTGGCGAACGGGTGAGTAATACATCGGAACGTACCTTGTAGTGGGGGATAGCTCGGCGAAAGCCGGATTAATACCGCATACGCTCTGAGGAGGAAAGCGGGGGACCTTCGGGCCTCGCGCTACAAGAGCGGCCGATGTCAGATTAGCTAGTTGGTGGGGTAAAAGCTCACCAAGGCGACGATCTGTAGCTGGTCTGAGAGGACGACCAGCCACACTGGGACTGAGACACGGCCCAGACTCCTACGGGAGGCAGCAGTGGGGAATTTTGGACAATGGGCGAAAGCCTGATCCAGCAATGCCGCGTGTGTGAAGAAGGCCTTCGGGTTGTAAAGCACTTTTGTCCGGAAAGAAATCCTCTGGGTTAATACCTCGGGGGATGACGGTACCGGAAGAATAAGCACCGGCTAACTACGTGCCAGCAGCCGCGGTAATACGTAGGGTGCAAGCGTTAATCGGAATTACTGGGCGTAAAGCGTGCGCAGGCGGTTTTGTAAGACGGATGTGAAATCCCCGGGCTTAACCTGGGAACTGCATTCGTGACTGCAAGGCTAGAGTATGGCAGAGGGGGGTAGAATTCCACGTGTAGCAGTGAAATGCGTAGAGATGTGGAGGAATACCGATGGCGAAGGCAGCCCCCTGGGCCAATACTGACGCTCATGCACGAAAGCGTGGGGAGCAAACAGGATTAGATACCCTGGTAGTCCACGCCCTAAACGATGTCAACTAGTTGTTGGGGATTCATTTCCTTAGTAACGTAGCTAACGCGTGAAGTTGACCGCCTGGGGAGTACGGTCGCAAGATTAAAACTCAAAGGAATTGACGGGGACCCGCACAAGCGGTGGATGATGTGGATTAATTCGATGCAACGCGAAAAACCTTACCTACCCTTGACATGTACGGAATCCTGCTGAGAGGTGGGAGTGCTCGAAAGAGAACCGTAACACAGGTGCTGCATGGCTGTCGTCAGCTCGTGTCGTGAGATGTTGGGTTAAGTCCCGCAACGAGCGCAACCCTTGTCCTTAGTTGCTACGCAAGAGCACTCTAAGGAGACTGCCGGTGACAAACCGGAGGAAGGTGGGGATGACGTCAAGTCCTCATGGCCCTTATGGGTAGGGCTTCACACGTCATACAATGGTCGGTACAGAGGGCTGCCAAACCGCGAGGTGGAGCTAACCCCAGAAAACCGATCGTAGTCCGGATCGCAGTCTGCAACTCGACTGCGTGAAGCTGGAATCGCTAGTAATCGCGGATCAGCATGTCGCGGTGAATACGTTCCCGGGTCTTGTACACACCGCCCGTCACACCATGGGAGTGGGTTTTGCCAGAAGTAGGTAGCCTAACCGTAAGGAGGGCGCTTACCACGGCAGGATTCATGACTGGGGTGAAGTCGTAACAAGGTAGCCGTAGGGGAACCTGCGGCTGGATCACCTCCTTTCTAGAGCATGCACTGGAAGTTGAGTGTTCACGCTTATCGGTTGTTGACTGCGTAGATCTAAGTCGGGTCTGTAGCTCAGGTGGTTAGAGCACCGTCTTGATAAGGCGGGGGTCGAAGGTTCAAGTCCTTCCAGACCCACCAAGCTTAACCACCGCCTGACCAAGTCGGCTGGTAAATGAGGCTTGATAGGGGGCATAGCTCAGCTGGGAGAGCACCTGCTTTGCAAGCAGGGGGTCGTCGGTTCGATCCCGTCTGCCTCCACCAAAACCTTAGATCACATCGATGTCAGTCAAAAGTGTTTTACGTCTGCAGTAACTCTGTAGTAAATCCACGTGAACGTTTTTGAATGACAGCAATGTCATGCAGTATTTGTTCTTTAACAATTTGGAAGAAGAAGTAGTACAACGGAAGCGCGTTAGAGATGGCGCGTGGAAATTGTACGGGTTGTGATTGTATCAACCAGTATTTAAGTGATCGAAAGATGACTTGGAATACGGCACAACGCGAAAACTCAGCCTATAAAGGATGTGTCGAGAGACGCACTCGTTATAGGGTCAAGCGAATAAGTGCATGTGGTGGATGCCTTGGCGATTACAGGCGATGAAGGACGCGATAGCCTGCGAAAAGTTGTGGGGAGCTGGCAAATAAGCATTGATCCACAAATGTCCGAATGGGGAAACCCGGCCTTTTAGGTCATCCTGGACTGAATACATAGGTCCAGTGAAGCGAACGCGGCGAACTGAAACATCTAAGTAGCTGCAGGAAAAGAAATCAACCGAGATTCCCAAAGTAGTGGCGAGCGAAATGGGACCAGCCTTCAAGATTTAGCACCGGTGTTATCAAAACGGAATGGAAAGTCCGGCCATAGTGGGTGATAGCCCCGTATGAGAAAACCCTGGTGTGGAACTAAGCTTGAGAAAAGTAGGGCGGGACACGTGAAATCCTGTCTGAAGATGGGGGGACCATCCTCCAAGGCTAAATACTCGTAATCGACCGATAGTGAACCAGTACCGTGAGGGAAAGGCGAAAAGAACCCCGGGAGGGGAGTGAAATAGATCCTGAAACCGCATGCATACAAACAGTCGGAGCCTCGTAAGGGGTGACGGCGTACCTTTTGTATAATGGGTCAGCGACTTACATTCAGTGGCGAGCTTAACCGAATAGGGAAGGCGTAGCGAAAGCGAGTCCGAATAGGGCGTTCAGTCGCTGGGTGTAGACCCGAAACCAAGTGATCTATCCATGGCCAGGTTGAAGGTGCGGTAACACGTACTGGAGGACCGAACCCACTAACGTTGAAAAGTTAGGGGATGAGCTGTGGATAGGGGTGAAAGGCTAAACAAACTTGGAAATAGCTGGTTCTCTCCGAAAACTATTTAGGTAGTGCCTCGTGTATCACCTTCGGGGGTAGAGCACTGTCATGGTTGAGGGGTCCATTGCGGATTACCTCGCCATAGCAAACTCCGAATACCGAAGAGTGCAATCACGGGAGACAGACATCGGGTGCTAACGTCCGGTGTCAAGAGGGAAACAACCCAGACCGCCAGCTAAGGTCCCTAAATATTGCTAAGTGGGAAACGAAGTGGGAAGGCTAAAACAGTCAGGAGGTTGGCTTAGAAGCAGCCACCCTTTAAAGAAAGCGTAATAGCTCACTGATCGAGTCGTCCTGCGCGGAAGATGTAACGGGGCTAAGCAATATACCGAAGCTGCGGATGCGAGCTTGCTCGCATGGTAGGAGAGCGTTCTGTAAGCCTGTGAAGGTGACTTGTAAAGGTTGCTGGAGGTATCAGAAGTGCGAATGCTGACATGAGTAGCGATAAAGGGGGTGAAAGGCCCCCTCGCCGTAAGCCCAAGGTTTCCTACGCAACGTTCATCGGCGTAGGGTGAGTCGGCCCCTAAGGCGAGGCAGAGATGCGTAGCTGATGGGAAGCAGGTTAATATTCCTGCACCGTCGTATGATGCGATGGGGGGACGGATCGCGGAAGGTTGTCCGGGTGTTGGAAGTCCCGGTCCCTGCAGTGGAGAAGGCGCTTAGGCAAATCCGGGCGCGTAATTCAAGGCTGTGGGGCGAGCGAACTTGTTCGCGAAGCAATTGGAAGTGGTTCCAAGAAAAGCCTCTAAGCTTCAGTCATACGAGACCGTACCGCAAACCGACACAGGTGGGCGAGATGAGTATTCTAAGGCGCTTGAGAGAACTCGGGAGAAGGAACTCGGCAAATTGGTACCGTAACTTCGGGATAAGGTACGCCCTTGTAGCTTGACTGGCCTGCGCCAGGAGGGTGAAGGGGTTGCAATAAACTGGTGGCTGCGACTGTTTAATAAAAACACAGCACTCTGCAAACACGAAAGTGGACGTATAGGGTGTGACGCCTGCCCGGTGCCGGAAGATTAAATGATGGGGTGCAAGCTCTTGATTGAAGTCCCGGTAAACGGCGGCCGTAACTATAACGGTCCTAAGGTAGCGAAATTCCTTGTCGGGTAAGTTCCGACCTGCACGAATGGCGTAACGATGGCCACACTGTCTCCTCCCGAGACTCAGCGAAGTTGAAGTGTTTGTGATGATGCAATCTACCCGCGGCTAGACGGAAAGACCCCATGAACCTTTACTGTAGCTTTGCATTGGACTTTGAACCGGTCTGTGTAGGATAGGTGGGAGGCTTTGAAGCAGGAACGCTAGTTTCTGTGGAGCCGTCCTTGAAATACCACCCTGGCTTGTTTGAGGTTCTAACCTAGGTCCGTAATCCGGATCGGGGACAGTGCATGGTAGGCAGTTTGACTGGGGCGGTCTCCTCCCAAAGTGTAACGGAGGAGTACGAAGGTACGCTAGGTACGGTCGGAAATCGTGCTGATAGTGCAATGGCAAAAGCGTGCTTAACTGCGAGACTGACAAGTCGAGCAGGTGCGAAAGCAGGTCATAGTGATCCGGTGGTTCTGTATGGAAGGGCCATCGCTCAACGGATAAAAGGTACTCTGGGGATAACAGGCTGATACCGCCCAAGAGTTCATATCGACGGCGGTGTTTGGCACCTCGATGTCGGCTCATCTCATCCTGGGGCTGTAGCCGGTCCCAAGGGTATGGCTGTTCGCCATTTAAAGAGGTACGTGAGCTGGGTTTAAAACGTCGTGAGACAGTTTGGTCCCTATCTGCCGTGGGCGTTGGAAGTTTGAAGGGGGCTGCTCCTAGTACGAGAGGACCGGAGTGGACGAACCTCTGGTGTACCGGTTGTCACGCCAGTGGCATCGCCGGGTAGCTATGTTCGGAAGAGATAACCGCTGAAAGCATCTAAGCGGGAAACTCGCCTTAAGATGAGACTTCCCTGGGAACTCGATTCCCCTTAAGGGTCGTTCAAGACCAGGACGTTGATAGGTCAGGTGTGGAAGCGCAGTAATGCGTTAAGCTAACTGATACTAATTGCCCGTGAGGCTTGATCCTATAACCAGTGTGTTTTTCCTGGTGTGAGTATCGCTGTGCCGATACACTCGCAACCCAACATTGTTGTACTACGCTTCTTCCGAATTGGTTTTGTTGCACACACCGTGCAGCAGAACATACAAGTTATGCCTGATGACCATAGCGAGTTGGAACCACCCCTTCCCATCCCGAACAGGACCGTGAAACGACTCCACGCCGATGATAGTGCGGATACCCGTGTGAAAGTAGGTAATCGTCAGGCTCCCCCTAAAAACCCCTTGCTACACAGTAGCAAGGGGTTTTTGCTTTGTATCCGCGATTTGTGTGGCCAGTGTCTGGAGATTCAAAGCAAAAAGCCGATCGATGTCATGGCGCACGATGTTGGACAACGATTGCGAAACTGCAACCTATCTCATTTGCACCAATAGATAACGCGCTGCTCGTTTGAACAGCGCGTTCCGGTTCGCGTGGGATATTCGTTGCCCGCCAATATCGGGAATGCGTCAGCGATATTCAAATCGGCGCTTTTGGGTATTCATGACCCGAACGGCCATCAACATCCCGCAAACGCCGGTAACCGTTCGCGATCAAGCGGTTGCCGACGCTGGGCGCGGTCAATTTGTCGAGATCAAACCCGCGGGAACCAACGGTCGATTCGATCACGCCGGTTCGGTCGCCGGGAATACCGGTTCACCCAGATTCAGCATCAGGCGATTCGCCCAAGCGAAAATGGCAATGGAGTGAATCAGGTCAAGCATCTCCGCGTCCGTCAAACCAACGTCACGCAGCGCCTGCAATTGCTCGGGCCGTACGTCGCCGGGCTTTTCCGTCAACGCAATCGAGAATTGCGCGATGGCTTTCTCCCGCTCGGTCGTCCCCGCCGTACGTGGATCGTCGAACACTTCACGAATCACATCGTTTCGCTTGGCCAACTGCTCGAAACGCTGTGCATGCACCGACGCGCAATACACACACCCATTGATGCGCGAGACGACCGTCGTAGACAGCTCGCGTTCAGCGCGCGGCATGCCGCCTGGTGCGTACATGATGGCGTTGAACGCGGCCGAGCGCTGACGAAGGATTTCCGGTTGATGCACGAGAAAGAGGTAGTAATCCGACGTCTTCGCCTTGGGGTGGCTCTCTTCGAGTACCGCGACCTGTTCCGGCGTCGCGTTCTCGAGCGCGACGACATCGAGCCATGCGTCCCAATCGAGCGACTCGTTGGTGAAGCCGTGAGAACGGATGATGTCGCTCATGCTGCCACCTCCTGCGGTGCGAGTTGTTTGAGGGCCTCAAGGCCCGCGACGAGACGCGTCTGATACGACAGGAACGCAATCAACTGCGCCAGCGCGACCACGGCTGGCGTGCTCAGTCCAGCGGCCGGCAGCTTCAGCAACGCGGCCTTGTCGCCCTCGACAGGGTTCTCGATCAGCGTGCGCGTGAACGCCAGCATTGCGCGCAGACGCGGCTCGGCCACATCCTCCGGCTGTCCGGATGCCGCTGCCTCGAGCTGCGCGGCATCGACCGAGTGCTTGCCCAGTTCGGCACGATAGTGCTCGACGAGCGCGGGTGCGGGCGTCAGTCGCGTGGCATACAACGCAACGAGCAGACGCTCGACCACGGAAATGCCTTCGAGCGCGGGATCGAACAATCCGTCGTAGCTGCCCTGCGTGGCCACGGCGACCTTGTCGCGCGCATGACGCAACGTATGCGTCGCGGAACCGGGGGCCAGGCCGGCGACGCGGTCGACCAGATCGTTGGCGAGATCGTATGAGGTAGGGGCGGTCATGATTGTCCTTTTGAGTGGGCACGCGCGGCCACGGCCTGCGCGAGGAAAGCCAGCACGGCAGTCCACGAACGCTCGTCGGCAAGCGCATTCGCATCCGGCTCGCCGCCGCCGGTGCTGATCTTGCCCGACACGGGGTGCGCGTAGACGAGTTGCGTCGTGGGCACGTACGGGAACACGATGGCGTGCCCGGCGTTCTCGAAATCGAAATGTTCGACGGGGTACGGATGCGAATGTGCCGAGAGTCGCTGCGTCACCATGCGCGAATACCGGCTCGAAGGCCATGAGCCGTCATCCTGCGCCGACAGCAGCATGACCGGCCCCCGGATCCTCTCGACCGGGATGCTGGCACGCGCGACCGCCGCCGGATCGTCCAGCGCCGTGAGCATGGCCCGCGTGTGGCGATGAGGCGGCGGTCCTTCGTCGAAGGGCGCCCACGACGCCGCGCGATTGTTCTCCCAGATGTGCGGCAGCGGCTTGCCGTCGAGCAGCCAGGTCGGCCCTTCGCGTCCGATGGCCGGATCGCACGCATTCTGCGCGCTATGGATCAGGGCGCTCGGCACGTAGCCGATGACGGCGGAGACAGCCTCGGGGAAGGTCGCACCGAGCAGCAGCACCAGCTCGCCACCGCGCGACTGCCCCGAGAGCGCGACGAAGTCGTGCGCCGGACGCACCGTGCGGCGCAGCCATGCCATGCCCTTTTCGAAATACTCGAGCGGCGTATTGGAGATGTAGTCGGGCAGTCCCGGCGCCTTGAAGTAGCCGAGCGCAAACGCGGCGTAACCGTGCGACGCATACAGCGCGGCGCGGGGTTCGTTGATGCCGCCACCAGACCCGTTGAGGACCATCACGGCCGGGTGTGGTCCGTCGCCAGGGGGCAGGTAGAGCGCGCCGACCAGACCATCTTCGCGCACTTCGCGACGGGTCACCCCCTCGGCGGCGAGCCGCTGCGTGAATGACACGGACGACGACCCGACAGACGGCGTCGCCCCCCGATCGGCATCCGAGCCTGAGCCCGCATGCGCCACCACCGTCGTGACGAGCGGTGCTGCGACCGGCTGGGGAAACACCTCGCGGCTCTTGCCGTCTTCCGGCACCTGCGACCAGATGAGGCCCATCGGCGACACGCCACGATAGCTGCCGCCGACCGGCGCGTCGCGCGCGACGTCGACGACGCCGTCGGCATCGGCCACGAAGGTCGCCTGAGCATGCCAGACCACGCCGCCCGCCCGCGCGGTGCGCGC
The DNA here is from genome assembly GCF_000767615.3 of Pandoraea pnomenusa. Lineage (NCBI taxonomy): Bacteria > Pseudomonadati > Pseudomonadota > Betaproteobacteria > Burkholderiales > Burkholderiaceae > Pandoraea > Pandoraea pnomenusa. The sequence continues at coordinate 1,396,855 of NZ_CP009553.3, forward strand.
GGTGAGCGTGACATGGGCCCCGGGCACCGCACCGCGCACCACGAGGTGACGGGGCACATCGATCAGTGCGTCGGCCGGCGTTGCCGTGAGAATGAGCGATGACGTCATGACGCGATGCACCGGCTCACTTGGCGACCTTGGTCACTTGCATCGCGACGGTGCGATCGCTCGTGAACGGCGTCACCTTCAGGCCCTTGCGCGCGGCCCAGATGTTTTGATAGTGGTACAGCGGGATCACGCCGACGTCGTCCGATACGAGCTTGACCGACTGGCGCAGAATCGCTTCGCGCTTGCCCTCGTCGAATTCCGAGGTTGACGTGTCGAGCGCCTTGTCCACGGCCGGATTGCTGTAGTGACCCCAGTTCGATGCCCCGAGCCCTTTCTTGGCGTCGACGGTGGCGAGCACGTTCACGAGCGCGTAGCTGGCTTCACCGGTTCCGTTACCCCAGGCGAGCATCGACATGGCGTACTCATTCTTGTTCGCGCGGCCCGAGTACACGGCCCACGGCACCACTTCCACCTGCGTCTTCACACCGATGCGCGTCCAGAACTGCGCCACGGCCTGCGCCGTTTCCGGGCCCTGCGGATAGCGGTCGTTCGGCACGTGCATGGTCAGCTTGAAACCCTCGGGGAAGCCGGCTTCAGCGAGCAGCTTCCTGGCCTGCGCGGCATCGAACGGAATGTCCTTCACCTCGGGGTTGTAGCCGAACGTGTCCTTCGGCATCCACTGGTTGGCCACGCTCGCCGTACCCTGCATGATGCGCGTGACGATGGCATCGCGATTGATCGCGAGCGAGAGCGCGCGGCGCACGCGCACGTCGAGCAGCGGGTTCTTCGCGAGCGGCTTGCCGGCATTGTCCGTGATGTACGGGTTGCTGCCTTCGCGGAAGCTCGGTTGCAGCAGCATCACGCGCAGGCCCGGGTACGGGTAGACGGTCACGTTCGGCGACTTCTTCAGGCGCGGGATGTCGGAGGCCGACACCTTGTCGATCACGTCGACGTCGCCCGCGAGCAGGGCCGCCGTGCGCGCGGCGCCGTTGTTGACGTAGCGGTAGTCGACTTTTTCCCACTCCGACTTGCCCGCCCAGTAGTTGTCGTTACGCACCATCTCCACGCGGTCGCCCGGCGTGTACGAGACATACTTGAACGGACCGGTGCCGATCATGGCGCGTCCCGCGTTGTAGTCGTCGGTGTTGGATTTTTCGCCTACATGCTTGCTCACGATATGCACCGACGCCAGATTGAGCGGCAGATCCGGATTCGGAATCCTGGTCTTCACCACGAGCGTGAGCGGGTCTGGCGCGCTCATTGTGTCGATGGTACGCAGGTAGCCGGCGAAGGTCGCCACGCTGCCCGGCACATTGCGCGCACGCGTGTACGAGTAGATGACGTCGGCGGCGGTAAACGGCTGGCCGTCGTGCCACTTCACGTTGGGGCGCAGCTTGAACTCCCACGTCTTCGCGTCGAGCGCCTTCCACGACACCGCCAGCCCCGGTTGCAGCTTGTTCCACTTGTTCTCGACGAGCAGATCCCAGAAATGCAGATCCACCGAGCGGTCACCGGCGTGATTGTTCAGTTGCGGATCGAGCGACGACAGCGGGTCGGCGAACGCGATGCGCAGCGTCTGGGAAGACTGGGCCGAAGCCGCAGCGCTCGTGACGAGCAGCGCGGCAGCCAGCGAGGGCAACAAGAAGCGTTTCATTATTGGCAATCCTGGTCGTGGAGGAGGGACAGAGGAAGCACGCGCGACGATGTCGACCGACACGTGCGCGCACCGGAATTTCAGGTGTCGTTCAGGTGACAGGCGCTGACGTGGTTGATGGCCACGCCACGCAGCGTCGGGACCTCGGTGCGGCACCGCGGCATGGCGTGCGGGCATCGCGGATGAAAATGACAGCCGCCCGGCGGCGCGATCGGGCTCGGGATTTCGCCGCGAATGGCCGAAAACGTCTTGTGACGCACGTCGATGCGCGGAATTTCGGCGAGCAACGCCTGTGTGTACGGGTGATTCGGTCGGCGGAAGACCTCCGCGACCGGCGCACTTTCGACCACGCGCCCGAGATACATGATCACCACGCGATCGGACAGGTGCTCGACCACGCCGAGGTCGTGGCTGATGAAGACGTACGTCAGCTTCAACTGTTCGCGCAGGTCCATGAACAGATTCAGGATTTGCGCCTGGATCGAGACGTCGAGGGCTGCAACGGCCTCGTCGCACACCAGCAGGTCCGGGTTCACGGCCAGCGCCCGGGCGATGCCGATGCGCTGGCGCTGACCGCCGCTGAACTGATGCGCATAGCGATGGCGCATGGCGGGATCGAGTCCAGCGCGCTGCAACTGGGCGCTCACGTAGTCGTCGAAGCCCGCGCGATCGGTGAGGCCGTGCACGAGGGCGCCCTCGCCGACGATGCGGTCCACGCGCAGTCGCGGGTTCAGGCTGGCGTACGGATCCTGAAAGATCATCTGGATCTTCAGCCGTGCGTCGCGTCGCTCGCGCTCGGAGAGCGAGTCGGCCGCGCGTCCGTGAATCTGGACTTCGCCCGACGATGGCTTGAGCAGGCCCGCGAGCATGCGTCCGAGCGTGGACTTGCCGCAGCCCGATTCCCCGACGAGCCCGACGACTTCGCCCGGCTTCACGATGAGGTCGACGTGATCGACGGCCCGCACGACAGTCGGCGGATGCGCGAGTCCGGCGCGCTCGAGCACCCGCGCGACGGGGCCGACGCGGCGCTCGCCGAAGCGTTTGCTCACCCCGTGCAGCGACACGATGGGCGCGGGCAGCGTGGCGCTCGGGCGAGGCGTGTTGCCGTAGCCGGCGTTGGTCGTCTGACTTTGCGGCAGCGGCGTACTCATACCATCTCCTTTTGCAGCGCGGCGCCCGGATGGAAGCAGCGTACGAGACGCCCCGGCAGTATCTGTGTCATCTCGGGACGCTCGGCGCACGCCGCGCTCGCATGCGCGCATCGCGACGCAAAGGCGCATCCGGCCGGCATGGCAAGGAGGTTCGGCGTCATGCCGGGAATCTGGCGCAAACGCTGGCCGCGTTTGTTCAGGCTGGGCAGGCTGCCGATGAGGCCCGCGGTGTAGGGGTGCTGCGGAGCGTCGAGCACGGCGTCGACCGCGCCCTGCTCGACGATGCGTCCCGCGTACATCACGGCGAGCGTATCGGCCAGCCCGGCGACCACCGACAGATCGTGCGTGATCCAGATGAGCGCCGTGCCGTGCTGGCGCGCGAGCTTTTGGACTTCGGAGAGAATCTGCGCCTGGATAGTCACGTCCAGCGCCGTGGTCGGTTCGTCGGCGATGATCAGATCGGGGCGATGCAACATGGCGATGGCGATCGCCACCCGCTGGCGCATGCCACCCGAGAGCTGGTGGGGATAGGCGCGCAGACGCTCGTCGGGGCTCGGAATGCCCATCATGCCGAGCGTGTCTCGCGCGAGCTCGCGTGCCTGCGCCTTCGATACTTTCTGGTGAGCGCGCACGGCCTCGATCATTTGCGCGTCGACGCGCAGCACCGGGTTGAGCGTCATCATGGGGTCCTGGAAGATCATCGCGATGCGATTGCCTTGCAGGTGACGCAACTCGGCGGGCGCCATTTTCGTGAGGTCGCGGCCCTGGAACAGGACTTCGCCACCCACGATGCGCCCCGGAGCGTCGACCAGTCCCATGATCGAGAAGCCGGTCACCGACTTGCCCGAGCCCGACTCGCCCACGAGGCCCATGATGTGGCCCGGCGTCAACGAGAACGACACGTCGTCGACAGCGGGCAATGTGCCCGCGCGCGTGACGAACTGCGTGCGCAGATTGCGCACTTCGAGCGTCAGTGGGGACGACGCGGCGGAAGACGGGGAAGACACGGCGCCGCTCATTTCTGCAACCTTGGATTGAATACGTCGCGCAGGCGATCGCCCACGAGATTGATGGCGACGACCGTCACGAGCAGTGCGAGGCCGGGATAGAGACTGATCCAGTATTCGCCCGAGAGCATCGTCTGGTAGCCGTTGGCGATGAGCAGGCCGAGCGACGGCTCGGTGATCGGCACGCCCAGACCGAGGAACGACAGCGTGGCCTCGAGCGTGATGGCGCGCGCGACCTGCAGCGAACCCACCACGATGAGCGGCGGCAGGCAGTTCGGCAGGATATGCCCGAGCACGATGCGCCAGTCCGGAATCGCCTGGCAGCGCGCGGCCTCCACGTATTCGCGGCGCGACTCCACGAGCGCCTGGGCGCGTGCGGTGCGCGCGAAGTAGGCCCATTCGAGCACCACGAGCGTGAGCACCACGTTGCCGATACCCTTGCCCACGTAGGCGAGGATCATCAGCGCCACGAGGATCGACGGGAACGAGAGCAGCAGATCGACCAGACGCATGATGAAGGCGTCGACACGGCCGCCCGCGTAGGCGGCCACGAGCCCGAGGACCGTGCCGAGCATGCCCGCGATCAGCGCCGAGCCGACGCCCACGCCCAGGCTGATGCGCAGACCGTAAATGATGCCTGAGAGCAGGTCTCGGCCCTGACCGTCGGTGCCGAGCCAGTAGGTATAGGTGCCCAGGCCGTTGACCGTGGCCGGCGCAAGGCGCGCGTCCATCACGTCGAGTTGCATCAGGTCGTAGGGGTTCTGCGGCGTGATCCACGGGGCGGCGAGCGCGGCCGCGATGAGCACGACGAGCACCACCAGGCCGAGCACGGCGCTCCGGGAGCGAAGGAATTCGCGCAGACCCTGCTGCCAGGGCGATTCGCGGCGCATCGGCAAGGATTCCGGTGCCAGCGCAGGTGCGCCTTGCGCGCCATGGGATTGCGGATTGAGCGACATCAGGCGGCGGCCTCCACGCGCACTCGCGGATCGAGCCATTTGTAGAGCACGTCCACGATCAGATTGAGCGACACGAACAGGCACACCACGACGATGAGATACGCCACGATCACGGGGCGATCGAGCGAGTTGATGCTGTCGAGAATGAGCTTGCCCGCGCCGGGCCAGGCGAACACGCTTTCGGTCACCACGGCGAAGGCGATCGTCGAGCCGAACTCCAGGCCGATCACCGTCACCAGCGGAATCAGCGTGTTGCGCAGCACGTGCACGAGCACCACGCGCAGCGGCGACAGGCCCTTGGCGCGCGCGAATTTCACGAAGTCCTGCGGCAGCACTTCGGTCACTCCGGCGCGGGTGAGGCGCAGCACGAGCGAAATCTTGAACAGCGACAGATTGAGCGCGGGCAAAATCAGGTGACGCAGCCCGTCGGCCGTGAGAAACGACCACTCGACACCGAATACGCTCACCGTCTCGCCCCGGCCGCTCGCGGGCAACACGCCCAGATGCACCGAGAAAAACATGATGAGCATGAGGCCGACCCAGAACGTGGGCAGCGAAAACCCCACGATGCTGCCGGTCATGAGCAGCTTCGAGATCGGGTTGCGCGGATAAAGGCCGGCAAACAGGCCGAGCGGAATCCCGATGCACACCGCGAGCATGAGGGCGGCGAAGGCGAGCTCCAGCGTGGCGGGCAGGCGTTGCAGAATCAGCTGGATGGCCGGCACGTTATAGACGAAGCTGTTGCCGAGCTCGCCATGCAGCGCGCCGCCGAGGAACGACAGGTACTGGCGCCACAGCGGCTGGTCGAGGCCCAGTTGCGCGATGATGCGCGCGCGATCGACCTGATCGACGTCCTGACCGATCAGGATGTCGACCGGGTTGCCGATCGCGTGCAGACCGATGAAGACGATCAGCGTCATCACCCACACCACGAACACCGCCTGGAGCAGGCGGCGCAGAATCCACGCCGTCATGCGATGCGCTCCTCGCCGTTCGCGGCGTTGTCGGGCGCACTCGGCGGCGCGGGCGGCGGCGCGGGGGTCCACTCGTCACCATAGACCTCCGGCTCGGCATACGCCTGCATGTTGGCGTAGTGATACGCGACGTCTTCCCGATAGAAGGTGCCGGCCAGCCCCTGGGCCAGACGCTTCGCGCCTTCGCTCACGGCCGGGATGTCGCCCGAGACCGCGCCATGCGAGAGTGTCGCGGGCGCACAGAAGCAGTGGATGCGCTCGAGGCCCGGGCATGCGCCGGGCGTCTTTTCCAGAAACTCGAACGTTGGGCCGAGGTCGGGCGAGTCGAACAGTTCGGCGTCTTCGTCGCCTGGCGCGGGCGAATAGCGGTCGCCCCACTTGCGCACGAACCTGGCGAACGGCGCGAATTCCGGACGCCCTTCGATATCGATGCGAAAGCCCGTGGCGAACACGAGGAAGTCCAGCACGAAGGTGCCCTTGGCGGTGCGTACGTGCAGGGCGTCGCCGGCCGGCGCGACGTCGAGAATCGGCGCGCCGAGGTTGAAGCGCGCGTTGTCGTGACGTGAGACGCGCAAGGTGCTGCCGCGCGGGGGCGGGACCTGCTGCGCGTTGACGTAGTGACGGATGCGCCACTTCCAGTCGTCCGGCAGATTGACGTGACCATGCGTGAGGCCCGGGTTGCCGGCCCCCTTGCCCTTGTTGACGCGCGGAATGTCGGCGCGGCGAATGAGCATGTCGACACTGGCCGCGCCGGCTTCGAGCGCGGTGGCTGCGCTGTCCATGGCCGATGCGCCGGCGCCGATCACGCCGACACGCTTGCCGCGCAGCGTCGCGTAGTCCAGCACGTCCGACGAATGCGCCCAGAAGCGGCGCGGCAGGTCACGCGCGAAGCCGGGCACGCTCGGGCCGCCCAGGCCGTCGCGGCCGGTTGCCAGCACTACATGGCGCGCGTAGACCGTCGAATCGCCTTCGGCCGATGTGACCGACAGCGCTACCAGGCCGTCGCTGCCACGCGGCGCGACGGACGTGATGCGATGCTCATTACGCACGTCGATGTCGAGCACGTCGCGATACCAGCGAAGGTAATCCATCCATTGCAGGCGCGGGATCTTGTCGAGCGCCTCCCAGGCGTCGAGACCGAACTGGGCCTCGAACCAGGCGCGGAACGTGAGCGCGGGCAGGCCGAGCGCAGGGCCGGTGAGTTGCTTGGGCGAGCGTAGCGTTTCCATGCGGGCGGTGGTCGCCCATGGGCCTTCGAAGCCTCGCGGCGACTGGTCGAAGATCACGGCGCCTACCCCGAGATGCGTGAGCGAGGCCGCGGCCGCCAGACCCGCCATGCCGCCACCGATGATGGCCACGTCCAGCACGGACTGGCCGTGGAAGATGCGTTCGGGCACCCAGCGCCTGGCGGGCAGTTCGAGCCAGGCGAGGTCCTGACGCAGACGCGCTTCGAGCGCGGGCAGGCCGGTGGCGGATGTCGGGGACAAGGTCATGACGACGAGGCTTCCTTGGGAGCGGGCAGATCGCCGTAAAGCGACTGCAGGACTTGGGCGTGTTCGGTGGCGGCGTGTTGCACGAAATCGGGCAGCAGCGCTCGGGCGGCGTCAGCCAGGGCCTGCACGAAGGCGAGCGCGGCAGGCGAAGGTTCGCGCGCATCGCGTGTGATGACGCCGAAGAAGAACGGGATATCGGCATCGATCGGACGCACGGCCACGCCGGCGAGCGGCAGGCCGTAGGCGGTCACCGGCTCGAGCACCGCGATGCCGAGCCCCGCGCGCACGGCCGTCATGGCATTGATCGACGCGTTGGTCTCGATGAGACCGACGGGTGCCACACCGGCCAGAGAGAACGCCTGGTCCAGGCGGCGGCGCAGGCGGTAGGGATTCTGCATCGTGATGATGCGCCGTCCGGCGCATTCGGCCAGCGGCAGGCGGTCGTGGCGCGCCAGCGGGTCGTCGTTGCGCACGGCGGCCACGCAGGCCGACTGCCCTATCCAGTGCACCACGATGCCGCGATGTTCCAGGGGCAGGCTCGTCACGCCGATGTCGGCGGCGCCGGTCAGCACCGCGTGCACGACCTGTTCGGGCGAGGTGCTCCGCATCTGGATCTGAGCACTGTCATGCGCGAGTCCGGGCAGGGCGAGGGCGGCGGGCACCAGACCCGCCGCAAGCGCCGAGGTCGCGGCGATGTGCAGCGGACGCGACTGTCCACGGGCGATTTCGTCGGCGCGTGCGCGAATCTGCTGGAGGCCGGCGAGCACGTGCTCGACGTCTTCGAACAACAGGAAACCTTGCTCGGTCGGCGTGACGCGCGGGCCGCTGCGCGTGAACAGCGCATAGCCGATCTCGGCTTCGAGCTCCTGAATCATGCGGGTGATGGCGGGTTGCGAGCGCCCGAGCAGACGCCCGGCCGCGGTGATGCTGCCGGTCGACATGACTGCCGCGAAGGCTTCGAGTTGGCGTAGTTCCATCTGGCTCGTTGTAGGCAAGGGCGGCCGTCGCGAACGCCGCGCGGTGCCGAATCATCGACGACGCCCGGTTCGCCGATGTCGCAATCTCTGGTGTATTCAGATTGCGTATTCTTTGACCGTAAGCATGCGTCTTGCAAATACTTAATATTTATATGCTCATTCCTCGCGGTGCAAAGGCGGGTTTTGCCTAGGTGACGCGGGGGAGAAATAAAACACGCCGCCGGGAGCGCGGCACGCGAGGAGCGCGCTCAGGCGAGCCAGGGGGGAGCGAGGAAAGCCCGGACGGGCGGGCGCACGGGAAAGGCCTGGATGGGACGGACTGTGGGGCCGACAGCGGCCTTCGGGTCAGTGTGCGTCGAAGGGAAGGCGCAGTTGTGCCGGATCTTCCGGACACGGCTGGCGGCGACGCTGCAACGCCATACTGCGTGGTTTTGGCGCGACGGCTTCGGGGGGATCGTCCGGACTCAGCCGAAAGGTCGGCCGGATGAGGCGCAGGACAACCAGCGGCGCGAGCGGTTTGCGCGTCGCCGGTGCGCGTGCTTCGCCGTTTCGGCCGGCATCTTCATTTCCCGTGCCCGCGCTCGCCGCCGCGCTTCCTGCCGCGCGCTCAATCATGCTCTCAACCGCGCCCTCAACGGCGCCCTCAACAGCAGCGCCTCCCGAGACACCCCCGGTCGTTCCGACCGGTCGCCCGCTGCGTGCGCGGCGATTGTCGACACTCCCGGGCTTCCCGGCGAAGTGACCCGTCGCCGAAGCGGCAAGACGTCTGCCGAGCAGCCGGTAGATGTCGGGGTCGAAGCCGGTCACGGCCGGCATGCGTTCGAGCAGACCGTCGAGGGCGTCGGCGGATGTCACGCTGCCCAGATACTGCCAACGGTCGATGACGTGATAGGCCGTCTCGGCCGCGTGTTCGCCGGGGCCATGCTCTTCGATGGCGATGGGGCCGTCGTACGGCCACGTTTCCAGTTGCAGCGTGGCGAGCGCCTCGCGGACGCGCTCGTTGTGCGCCTCAAGCGACGCCTCGCCCACGCAGACGCCATCGCATCGCTTGACCTGATAGCCGAAGCAGGGGCGTCCGGGCGCGATCTTCTCGAGTCCGAGTTGCGCGCAGCAAAGGCGGTGCTCGTCGGCCAGTGCACGAAGGGCGCTCTCCGCGCGAGTGCGAGATGAAAACGTACCGAACAACGCCTGGGCATCGGCGAAGTCGACGGTCTTCGCGCTCACCAGTCGCGGCGTATCGGTGTCGGGCGGGAATTGCCAGCTGTAGAGGCTGGATGCGCGACGAAGCATGCGGTTGTGCACCGGTTGCAACTGCTTGACGAGCTGCGATTCGAGCAGCAATGCCCCCAGTTCCCCCACTGTCGGCCGGGCTTCCACGCGACGGATCTCCTGCGAGATCCGCAGGTCTTTCGCGACCTGGTGATCGCTGGAGAAATGCGAGCGTACCCGCGCGCGAATGTCGACGCTCTTGCCGACGTAGAGAAGCGTATCGCCTTCGCCGTAGAAGAGATACACGCCAGGGCGGCTCGGCAGCGCGTCGATGGCTTCGTCCGGCAACTGGGGAGGTTGGCTCGATCGCTTCGTGACGCGCTGGACGGCCTGCTCGATCAGCTCGGGGGCGTAGATCGTGTGGAGCTTCTGCCAGAACTGCCAGAGCAGTTCGGCGTCGGCAAGTGCGCGGTGGCGACCCATCGGTGTGAGGCCGAATCGGGCGATGAGGGCATCGAGCCCGTGACGGGCGGCCGAAGGGAACAGAAGGCGAGACAAGCGCACCGTGCAAAGGACGTCGGCCTGAAATGCAATGCCTGCGCGCTTGAATTCGTTCTTGAGAAAACCGTAATCGAAGCGGGCGTTGTGCGCGACGAACAGCTTGCCGTGAAGGCGTTCGGCGAGCCCCTGCGCCAACGTGGCGAAAGACGGCTGGCCACGCACCATTTCGTTGGTGATACCCGTGAGTTGCTGGATGAAGGGCGGAATTGGCTCGGCCGGATCGAGCAGGGTGCTCCACTGCTCGATTCCATGCGGGCCGACTTCGACGACGCCGATCTCCGTGATGCGATCCTCCAGCGCATTGCCGCCCGTTGTCTCGAGATCGACGAAGACCATCGCTGCGGGCAGCGAGCGCGCCAGCGCATCCGGATCCGGCGCCTCGCGGAAGGAATCGTTAGCCTCGTCGACCGCGAAATCTTGCACTTGCCTGACCCTCGTTAGCCTGGTTGCGTTCGTCCATGTCGCACGCGCCGCTCACGACGCGTTGCACGAGGGGTTGCCGGAGCGCGCGGCGGCAGACAGCACGGAGGCCCCGGCGCGCAGCGGTGCGTCGTCGTCCGCCGGATCGTCGCCGGCGAACGCCGCGACGATGGCGCGGAAAACGGCCGGTGCCGGCGCATCCGGCCATTGCAGGTCCACGTGGGCATCGAGCGGCGGCAGATCGCCGTCGCGGCGCAGTGCCTCATCGCCAGGCAGGCGCAACAAACGCGCGAGTACCCACGGTTCGTGCCGTGCATGCAGGCCGATGTCGGCCTCCGCCTCGTCGGCGATCGCGAGCAGCGTTCGCCAGTCCAGCGTCATCGCCGGTTCGGCGTCGGAGGCGGCACCGTTCTCGCCCACGTCCGGCGATTCATGCTGTGCGTTGGCGCGATGTTGCGCGTAGCGCACCGCGATTTCGCGCACGATGCCGGCAAGGTCGCGCTCGGCGGCGCTCAGCGCCAGTTGGTCCCAGTCGATGATTTCCATAAGACGTTCCTCGAATGGGCTACATAATACTGTATAAATTCACAGTTCGCGAGTCACGATGCGACACGCCGGCGGTGGCTTGCACCTCGCGTCGTGCAGGCTCGCTCACTGGCGCGCGGCGTGTAATACTCTGCGCCGTGACGCGCTTTCATCCCGCCAGGAGTTTCCAAACGATGCTGACCCTGTACACGTTCGGCCCGGCATTTGGGCTCCCCGACGCGAGCCCGTTCGTCGTCAAGGCCGAGATGCTCCTGAAGCTCGCGGGGCTGCCGTACCAGACGGATCGCGGCGGATTTCGGCGCGCGCCCAAAGGCAAACTGCCCTACATCGACGACGATGGCGAAATCGTGGCGGACTCGACGCTGATCCGGCTGCATATCGAGCGCAAGTACGGGTTCGATTTCGACGCGGCGCTCACGCCCGCGCAGCGTGGCGCTGCGTGGATGTTCGAAAAGGCGCTGGAGGATCACTTCTATTGGCACGTGGTGCAGGCGCGCTGGTGCGACGACGCGAACTTCGCCAAGGGGCCCGCCGCGTTCTTCAAGGCGGTGCCGTGGCCGGTGCGTCCGCTGGCCCAGGCATTCATTCGTCGCAAGATCCGCAATACGCTGCACGGTCAGGGCACGGGCCGCTTCACGCCGCCGGAACAGGCGCAGTTGCTCCGGCGCGGCACCCAGGCCGCGGCGCAACTGTTGGGCGACAAACCTTACTTTTTCGGCAGCACGCCGTGCGGTGCGGACGCCACGGCGTTCGGCTTCATCGCCGCCGCGGCATCCCCGCACTTCGACATGACATTGCGCGACGAAATCGCCATGCACCCGAATCTGATGGATTACGTGAAGCGATTGCGTCGGGAATTCTTCCCCGTCGTGGAGGACGCCGTGCGCGCCTGACGGCGTGGCGCGGCCTCGCCAGGTACGATCGACCCCGAGCCCGCCGGGGGCGTCACGGCCGTCGGGTTCAACCGGCTTCGGGCGCGGTCTCGTCGCTCGGCAACACGTCGGAGAGCACGAGGTTGCGCCCTGAGATCTTGGCGGCGTACAGGGCCCGGTCCGCCCGTGCGCAAAAGGCCTCGAGGCTTTCATGTGCGTGCCACGTCGCGACGCCACCGCTCAGCGTGTAATGGCATACGCCGAAGGGACCCGCCACCAGATGCCGGCTTGCCTGCGTGCGCAAGCGTTCGGCGATGCGAATGGCGCCGTGCGTATCGGTGCCCGGCAGCAGTACCGCGAATTCCTCGCCTCCCAGACGCCCGAACACATCGCCTTCGCGCAGGGCGTCGCGCACCAGCTTCACGAATTCGCGCAGCACCGTGTCGCCACCTGCGTGGCCATGCGTGTCGTTGATCTGCTTGAAGTGATCGAGATCGATCACCACGATCGACAGCGGCAGGCTGCGCGAGAGCGCCCTCGCCATTTCCTGACGTGCCAGCAGGTCAAAGTGCTTGCGTGAGAGCGCGCCTGTCAGGTAGTCGCGATTGGCGGCCTCCTCGGCGGTGGCGAGCATGGCATCGTGAATCATCAGCACCGAGCCCATCGTCATGGCCGGCATGACGATCGAGCCGATGACGAGCATGACGGCATTGAATGCGGTTTGCGCGAACAGATCGGGGCCGGGCGCGGGCGTGAGCCCGAACACCAGGCCGCGCACGATGTGCCCGAGCGCGAACGCGGTGGCCAGTCCGGCCGTCAGCCAATAGTGGTAAGGCGGGCGGCGCGGCGGCACATGCCGGAGGATCATGACGGCGATGGCCAGCAGGATCGACGCATGGAAGGCCGAGACCGCCACCACGCGGACCTGCGGACTGTCGAAGCCGTAGCGCCAGAGCACCATCACCGCGCAAAGCCCGGCAAGCAAAGCCGCCAGGACCCGCCAGTGCGGTGGCCGACCAAGGAAACGAGCGCACCCGGCGTAATAGAGGAGCAGCCCCCCTGCCAGCGCCACGTTGGCCGTGGGAATCGAGAGAAAATCGGGCACCACGCCGCGCAGCGCGAACAATGGAAGGGAGACGAGCACGGCGAGGTTGGCCAGGCACCATTCGCGTACACCTGCCACGCGTGAACGTAGCAGCGAGCCCACGATCAGCAACATCATGAAGCTGAGCAGTGAAGTGATCGCAAGCAAAGAGGTCGTCAACATGGCGATGACCGGCGGGGGGAACAGACATTTGATGAGCATTGTAGTGTACGCCGGTGCGCGCGTTGCAAGCGTGCGCCGATGTGCGTCAATGCGCTTCGCCAGCTTTCGCTGCCCGTCGAACGACGCCATGCCCCAGTAGAATGTGCCCGACCGATTTTTCCCGATTCAAGGAGTTCGCGCCAATGCCGACGTTCCACCCCGATGCGTTTCCCCGGTTTCGACTTCGCGCCGCAAGGCGTGGGCTGGTGCTCGCCCTCGTCGCGGGGGGCAACCTGATTGCCGCCTCAGCGCACGCGCAGCAAGAGCCGATGCTGCGTCGCTCGGCCCAGCCACCTCTGTTCTCCAGTCCCGCGAGCAACGTGTCCGCGCCTGCGGTCGACATCAATCGCGACGTCCGACCCGCACTTGAGGCCGCCAACCTCTGGCTCGGCCTGACGGACGTCAACCGCGCCCAGCAAAGCTGGGAGCAAGCCGCGCCAGTGTTCCAGCAGTCGGTGACGGCCGAGCGCTGGGCGCAAAGCCTGCAATCGGCGCGCACGCCGCTAGGCAAGGTCAAGACACGTAAAACCCGCGACGCGATCTTCACGCGCCACCTTTCGGGACAGCCGGACGGCGAATACGTGGTGATTCAGTACGAGACGTCGTTCGAAAACAAGGCCGACGCGCACGAGATGGTGACGATGGTGTTCGGCATCGACGGCCGCTGGCGGGTCGCCGGTTATCAGGTGCGCTGACCGGGCGAACGACGGTGTCCGTCGCGGCGCCGGGGTGTGCGGGTGTGAATGGATGCGACCGGACGCGACCGGCCGCATCAGCGCGGCAGCGCCGGCTCCACGATGTCTCGCGTGGTCTCGACGTGGGCGCGCGCGACGTCTTCGGCGCGATCCTCGTCACCGGCGCGCAGCGCGGCGAGCAGTTCCCGGTGCTGGGCGTTGGTCGCGCGCAGTTGCCCGTCGGAGAACATGACCGGCACACGCAGCGCCCAATAGTAGAACTGCGTGCGTTCATGGAATTGCGCCAGCACCGCGCTGTCGGCGGCCGCCATGATCCGGTCGTGGAACTCGCTGTTCAGGCGATTGAGCGCGAGCCGCGGCGTATCGCTGTCCGGCTCCATTTGCTCGATGAGCGCGGCAAGTGCGTCGCACGCCGAGGGGGTGATCTTGCGCGCGGCCAGTCGGGCCGCTTCGGCTTCGATGGCTTCCCGACCTTCGAAGATGGCGCGAACGGACAGGTGGTCGGCGCCCTGGACCTCCCAACCGCGGTTGCGGGCGATGAGTCCCTCGCCTTGCAGAATGAGCAGGGCTTCCCGAACCGGCGTGCGGCCCACGCCCAGTCGTTGGATCAGGTCGTCCTCGATCAGGCGCTGCCCCGGTCTGAGCTCCGAGGCGAGAATCATGCTGCGGATCTTCGTCCGTACTTCACCAGTGATCAGGTTGCTGGGCGCTTTCATCTGAGGCTTGTCTTCCGTTGTTCGGTGCACGCGCCGCGTGCGTCGACGAGATCGCCACGGGCCGGCCCGGCGTCTCGTGGGCGGGGCGTGTGATCGTCTCCTCCGGCGTACGCCGCCGCCATGGCGGAGCGGATTCTACCGAGATTCGTATTCGTTCCCGGAATCTGTTCCCAATACGTCAACGTTCACGGGAGCATGCGTGCGACGCGCCGCGGAAGGGCGAATTTTGCGCAATTCTTTCGGTTTCCGAAGCGAGGGCTCCCCAATGGGGTCGTTTGCGTTCGGCGAACGGTACCCGAACCCGCGCCGTAGCAGGTTCGCGCTCACTTACATGATGAGGGGATGCCCATTGCCCCGGCGTTGCGGGTACCGAAACATAGGCTTGCCATAACCGACGAACGTGGCCGAAGCCGGGAAGGAGCAGAAAGGCATAACCATGTTTTTAATATGGTTAATCGGGCGTCGGCGTCGAGCTAGCGATCGAGGCACCAGATATTGGCGTCGCCCGTGGCAACGAGCCGCATGCACGTGGAAACGCATACGGCCCACTTTCAATTCGATAATTGCTGAATAAGAAATAAACGATTATTGAATGTCATATTTATCATCAAAGTGCGCACTAATAAAATTTAACTGTCGACGATGAAACAAGCATCGCCCCTTTCAATAGACAGGAGAAACATCATGAAGCGCACTCTTATTACCTCTGCCCTGATTTCCGCCATGTTGGCCGTGTCGGCCGGTTCGGCTTTCGCCAGCGATGCCTTCGACGGTCCCTCGGAGTTCTCGTGGGTGCCGCAAACCAGCATGCTGACCCGTGCCCAGGTTCGCGACGAACTGATCCAGGCACAAAAGGCGGGTCTGGTCGTTCAACACGATACCGTGTATCCGAAGGCCGCCCCCGGCGCACAATCGGCAACCGCTGCCGCGCCGATCACCGCGGGTGCCGTGGGTGGCCTGCAACGCGCGGGCACGACCTACTTCGGCAACTAAACGTCTCACCGGCGCGTCCGGTTTCCCCCGGCACGCCTCATGCATCTCGGCGTTGATGCAGGCCCATGACCCACCGGGCCGCATTGCGCCAGCGCGCTCGCGGGTGAGCGGTCGCATGAAGCTCACCGAGGCTCCGCCTTCCACGCAATCAATGAGTACATCGGTCAACGCCTCGACGCAGGCAAGCGCCTGGGCGCCGTCGAGCCGATGCAGCGAGGCCTCGAAACGGGGGACCGGGGAGGCCGGGTGCGACGAGTTCGGGAACGACATCAGGAGGCTCTCCTTGCCGGGACGAAGGGCAGCGTGACGAGTCCGACGAGATAACGCGCCGTCGACTTCGCGGGATTGTGGAACCCGATCGGCTGGTCGAGCCGCATGGCGAGGCAGTCGCCCGCCTCCAGGCGCCAGCTGGCGTCGCCCAGCGAGATCTCGATGGTGCCCTCGATGACCCAGATCTGTTGCCAGACCTCGTTGTCTCGTACGCTGGTGTCATAGGCGACGCGCTCGCCCGGGGGAAACTGCACCTCGACGAACTGCAGCGGCGACGGTTGGGCGGGCGAGAGGTTGCGTCTCACGTAGCCCGAGTCGGGGTCGGTCCACACCGGCTGGTCGGCGCGGCGGGCCAGCGGCGAGGGCGGGGCGTCTTCCTCGACGCGCGCCTCGAACATGGACGCGAGCGTGACGCCGAGTGCCGAGGCGAGCTTGTCCAGCACGTTGGCGGTCGGGCTGGTCTGGGCGCGCTCGATGAGCGAAATGCTCGAGCGACTCACCCCGCTGCGCTCGGCCAGCGCGTCCAGAGAATAGCCGTGTTCGCTGCGCAGTTCGCGCACACGACGGGCAATGCGTTCGTTGATATCCATGCCTTCCAGTTTACTGGAAATTTATTTCCACTAAAATGGATGGCATCGTACCCGGATGTCATCACGCGACATCGGGCAACATCGGGCTTCACCGTTCACGCCGTCGACGACGGCATCTCGCTTGCGGGCATTTCCATGACTTCCTCGTTGAATTCCTCGATCGTCGTTCGCGATGCCACCGACGCCGATCTTCCCGTGATCCGCGACATTTACAACGACGCCGTCGAGCACACCACGGCCATCTGGAACGAAGTGCTCGTCGACGTGGAGAATCGACGCGAGTGGCTCGCCGCGCGCGTCGCGCGCGGATTTCCGGTCATCGTCGCCGAGCGGGACGGCAAGGTGCTCGGCTATGCGTCGTTTGGCGACTGGCGCGCGTTCGACGGCTATCGCCATACCGTGGAGCACTCGATCTACATCGACAAACACGCGCGCGGGGGCGGCCTGGGCGAGACACTCATGCGCGCGCTGATCGAACGCGCCCGCGCTCGGAAGGTTCACGTGATGATCGCGAGCATCGAAGCGCGGAACGCGCCTTCGATCAAGCTGCACGAAAAGCTTGGCTTTCGGATCGTCGGCACCTTCAGCGAAGTCGGCATCAAGTTCGGACGCTGGCTCGATCTGACGTGCATGGAACTGCGTATCGACTGATGGTGCGGTAGCTCGCACCGCATCATCATCGCGTGCCGCTGTGTCCCGGCGGATACAGCGGCATTTCTCCTCTCGCATAGGCGTTATCACGCCGATCGAATACGGCTCGCGCACCCCGGTCACGCGGCCCGCCGCACGGCGCCCGGGGCGTGCGTTCTCACGCAGTGCACCACGTCCAATCTTGTCAATCCGGAACTCGGCGTGTAGCCTTGAAACGTCCGGTGTCACTCATGAAGCGTGTTCTCATAGAACCTCACGAGCGCATCACGGCAGGTGAATGTCACGCGTTATGAATGGGTACCGTGCGTCGGCGACGTCGTTCCGACGGAGTCCTGAGGAATTGGCCCCGTGATCGTTGCCGTGCTGTTTTGAGCGCGTTGGCTCCGCGCGAGCCCCGCAATCGTGCTTCGTGACGTGACGGTCCCCCAAAAACAAGACGGACGGAACGCTTATGCCGCGCATGCCAAGAAAACACTGTCCTCCTGCGGCTGTGTCGAGCGAAGACGCTCGTCCCGATGCCGCTTCAGCCACCTTCGCATCTTCCCCCGACTGCGCAGCACCCGAAACCTCGCCCGATACGGCGCCGGGCATGGCTCTGACACGTCGCGGTTTTCTCAAGGCCTCGGTGATCGCGGGCATTTCGGTGTACATTGCGCCGCTGGGCAGCCGGGCGTTCGCCGCGCTGTTCGAGGAGAAGAACCTGACGCCCGTGGCATGGGACGCCGCCAAGGGACAGGCCCGGTTCCGTATCGACGGCACGGCGAAGGTCACTGGCGCGAAGATCTTCGCGCGCGATGTCCGTGCGCGCGATATGCCGGGCTGGCCCGCGCAGCAGGCCCATGCGTTCGTGCTGCGCGTCACGCGCGCCGACCGCCCCTACCTCGGCTTCGATCTCTCGCGGCTCGACGACGGCCTGCAACCGGATCGCATCGTGACGGCCGAGGATCTCGTTCGCGACGGCGTGGCGTTCCCCGAATTCTATGGCGACGACATGCTGTTGCCGGCGGGCAAGACGCCCGCCTATCTCGGTCACGCGGTGGCGATCCTGATCTATCGCGACTTCACGCGCTTCCGATTCGCCAAGGACAGGCTCAAGTTCCACGACGAAATCATTCGCTACGGCGACGTGACCGGCCCGCTGGAGCGTGACCCGTGGGGCAGCTTCCGATATGTTCGCGTGGGCGGCAACACGGCCTATGACGACGACGTGTATTCGAGCCTGAAGGATGCGCCCATTTTCCCGAGCATGATGCGCAAGCACTTGCCGGTTTGGCCGGACGGCAACGATCACGGCAAGCTCGACGAGCAGGGAATGGCCCACGCCGGCACGATCGACGCGTCGCTGCGCAATCCGCCGGCCAACTGGCTGGTGATGTCGCGCGAATACCGTACGCAGTCGATCGACACCGCGGCGCTCGAGCCCGATAACGCGAACTGCTGGTACGACAGCGCCACGCAGACGCTGCACATGGTCGTGCCGACGCAATCGCCGTCGGAAGTCTCGGAGAACGCGGCGGCCATGGCCGCCAAGGGGCGCTTTCCCGTGAAGCGCCTGATCGTGTACCCGTGCTACACGGTGGGGTACGGATCGAAGGACCACTACAACATGCCGTTCTACGGTCTGGCGGCGGCGCTCTACGGCGACGGCCTGCCCGTGCGGCTCGCCAACGACCGCTACGAGCAGTTCCAGACATCGCTCAAGCGTCACGCTTTTACCATGCGCTATCGCATGGGCGTGGACAAGCAGAGCGGCATGCTCCAGGCGTTCGCCGCCGATATGGAGTGCAATGGCGGCGGCCGGATGAATTTCTCGCCGTCGGTGGCGATGGTCGGCGCCACGGCGGCGCAATCGATCTACTACTTCCCGAAGAGCGATCTGGCGAGCGTGGCGATTGCCTCGCGCGCGATCGATGCGGGTTCCGCGCGCGGCTACGGCACTTTGCAGTCGATGGCCGCCACGGAAATGATGATCGACGAGATGGCCGCGCAGTTGGGCGTCGATCCGATCGATTTCCGTCTGAAGAATGCATTGCGCTCGGGCATGAAGAATACGCAGGGCGCGATTCCGGCGGGCGCGGTGCGGGTTGACGAGGTACTCGAGCGGGCGAAGGCGCATCCGCTGTGGACGCAACGCGACAAGAAGAAGGCCGAGTACGAGGCCGCGCACCCGGGCCGCCGTTATGGCGTGGGCTTCGCCTGCGTGCAAAAGGACTTCGGCACCGGCGCGGAGACGTCGTTCGCGCGCGTGGAATTCGACGAGGCGGGCCGCATCTCGCTGCATCACACTGCTGCCGAGATCGGCACGGGGACCTCCACGTCGCAGGCCGTGGCCGTGGCGAAGTGGCTCGGCATGCCGGCCACGGACGTCCATATCGCCATCACCGACTGGCCGGAGTTACCGGTCGTGACCAGCGGCGATCCGTATCTCATGTCGCAGGCCGATCAGGACCGGCTTGCCGCGAATCCGCGCTGGTCGCCTGGATACGCGTCGCCCTCGAGCGCGACGAATTCCGCGTTCTATTTCACGCACAGCACGCGCGAGGCGGCGCGTCTGGTATTCCTGCAGGGGCTGTGGCCGGCGGCGCTGTCGATCTGGCGTCGTGGGCTCGGCGGCGGTCAGGCCGCACCGCTCGTGGTGCGTGCCGAAGATGCGCGCTGGGTGGAGGGCAAGCTCTCGGCCGCCGGTCTCGAAGCGTTGCCGATGGCCCTGCTCGCCAGGACCGCGCATGCGCTGGGGCTGGTGACGGGGGCAACGGTGCACGTGTTCAACCGCTGGCAGTGGGCCGAAGCTGACTGGGATCTGGGCGACGGTACAATTCAGCGCCTGCCGGTCGACGGCATCTCGTTACGCTACGGCAAGGGCGGCGCGAATGCCGCCGCGGTGGCGGCGCAGCCCCCCGCTACGCAGACCCCCGCGGCCAAAGGCGCGCATCGCAGCGGCAATGCCCCCGCGAAATCCGCAACCTCCGCGGTCGCTGCGGCCGCCGCGGCGGGATCGCATGGCGCGAGGGGGGCGCCGCCCGCCAACGCCGGTTCGGCGGGCCAGCAGGTCGCGGCGCCCACGCCCGGTACCGGCTATCGCACACTGGACCGCAAGCGTGTGTACTACCCGCCGGTCCAGCGCAACAACGCGGCCGTGACTTACTACAGCGCAGTGGGCACGCTCGTGGAGTTGTCCGTGCACGAGGCCTCGGGCAAGGTCGAGTTGCTCGCGCATCATTCGATCATGGAGTGTGGCAATCAGATTTCGCCGCAGCTTGTGTCCGGGCAACTGCAGGGCGGCCTCGCCATGGGCATCGGCCACGCGTTGCACGAATACCTGCCGCTCTACGAAGACGGCCCCGGCAACGGCACGTGGAACTTCAACCGCTACCACTTGCCGCGCGCGGTCGACGTCGCCGTATGGACGCAAACGGGGGAAGTGCTGCCCCCGATTACCGAAACCGATGTGCCCAAGGGCATTGCCGAAGTGGTGATGATTCCCGTGGTGGGCGCGATCGTGAATGGCCTGGCCCATGCGATCGGCCATCGATTTACAGACTTGCCGGTGACGCCGGAGAAGATCCAGGAGGTACTGGCATGACGGACACAGCAACCCGCGCGAGCAGCGCAACCGGCGCACCCCAGACTGCGTCGGACGCCGTGAGCGCTGCCGGCGCTGCCAGCGCCGCACCCCTTCCGACCGGCCACGCGAGCGCTGCATCGGCGCCGTCGGCACCGGCCTCGGCGAGTGCCGCCGCAGCCCCGGCCGCAGCGCCCGCGAGCGGCACGAAGCCTTGGGAGACGCTGCCCGTGACCGTGAAGGTCAACGGCGTGACGCACGGTCCCACGGACGTACCCGCGGGCCTCATGATGATCGACTATCTGCACGAAACGCTGGGGCTGACCGGCTCGCGCCTGGGGTGCGGGCAAGGGATCTGCCACGCTTGCGTGGTGATCGTCGATCATGCGGACGGCAGCAGCGAGACCGTGCGGACGTGCATCACCGGCGCGAACTATTTCGACGGCAAGACTGTGCGCACGGTGGAGGGGCACGCCACGCGCGACGCCGACGGCAAGCTCGCGCTGGCCCCGATCCAGCAGGCGTTCCTCGATCATTTCAGCTTCCAGTGCGGCTATTGCACGCCGGGCTTCGTCAACGCGGCCACGGTGCTTATCGAGCGGCTCAAGCGCAATCCGGTCGCGCGCGCCGATCTCGAAGCGGCGATCACCGAAGGTCTCAACGACCAGATCTGCCGGTGCACGGGATACGTGCGCTACTACGAGGCCGTGCGCGAGGTCGTTCTCAAGACGCCCGGCTGCGTCAAGGATGCAAAATGAGGCGCGAGATGAGGGGATACGCCATGAGCCTGAATCGCGTCACGCGCTGGGGCGCCCGCGCCGCGTGGCTGACGTCGGTGTTGCTCGTTGCCGCGTGCAACGACTCGAACGTGCCCAAGCCGCCCGGGCCCGCGCAACCGCCCAGGCCGAAGACATCGATGATGCCCTCGCTCGTCACGAGCGCGATGGCCGCCGATGCACCGAATGCGTCCGCGGCGTCCTCCGCTGCATCGGCACCGGCACCGGCGGCGGCATCCACGCCTTCCACGGCTTCCACACCGGTGTCGCCTGCGGTGGCAGCGCCCGCCGCGAGCGCATCGCCGGAGACGATCGCGCGCGGCCGATACCTCGCGCGCGCGGCCGACTGCGCGGCGTGCCACACCAGCGCGGACGGTGCGCCGTTCGCGGGCGGCGTGCCGCTCAAGTCGCCGTTCGGCACGTTCTACGGCACCAACATCACGCCGGACAAGACGAACGGCATTGGCGGCTGGACGTCGGACGATTTCTACCGGGCGCTTCATGACGGCAAGGCCCCGGACAAGCCGTTGTATCCGGCCATGCCATACACGTCGTACAGGCAGATGTCGCGCGCCGACAGCGACGCCATTTACGCGTACCTGATGTCGGTGAAGCCGGCGGCCGTACCCAATCGCCCGCATGCGCTGTCGTTCCCTTACACCCTTCGTTTCGGCATGCGTGTGTGGGACTGGATGTTTCTCAAGGACACCTTGCCCGATGCGTCGAAGGGGCAGTCGGCGGACTGGCTTCGCGGGCGTTACCTCGCCAATGCGCTGGGCCATTGCGCGGAGTGCCACACACCGCGCGGCACGTTCGGCCAGCTCGACAGTGCCAAGCCGCTGGGCGGCGCCTCGCTCGCGCGCATCGCCGCGCCCGACCTGACGCCGGAAGCGCTGGCCGCTCGCGGCTGGACGGTGAAGGACCTGCAGACGTTCTTCGGCACGGGTATCGCGCCGCAGGGCTCGGCGTTCGGGGAGATGTACCCGGTCGTGCATCTGAGCACGCAGTACCTTACGCCCGACGACCTGCGCGCGCTCTCGACGTATCTGCTCGGCGACGCGCCACCCGCGCCCCGACCATTGCCGGACCATCCCGACACCGGCAAATTGATGGCCGGACGCAACCTGTATCTTGCCGTCTGCGCCGGTTGCCACGCGGCCGACGGCACGGGAAAGCCACACGTGGCGGTGTCGATGCAGGGGAATTCGACGGTACGACAAAAGGATCCGCACAACCTGATCGTGACGATTCTCGACGGGATCGCGCCGCAGAAATTCCCGGGCCTCGAAGCGATGCAGGACATGCCCGGCTTCGACAAGCGGCTGACCGATGCGCAGATCGCGGAATTGAGCAACTATCTTCGCGTGGCCTACGGTGGTCAGGCGGGCGACGTCAATTCCGAGATCGTCAGGCAGTTGCGCCAGAAGTAACCGGTCGCCGCCCCGTGCGAAGACATGGCGCATAATGACGCGCCATGTCACGCACACAACGTCTCTTCTCCCTGATGCAACTGCTGCGCCGCCACCAATACCCGGTGGCGGGCGCCGCGCTGGCCGACTCGCTTGGCGTGAGCCTGCGCACGCTGTACCGGGACATTGCCACGCTGCAGGCGCAGGGGGCGGACATCGAGGGTGCGCCCGGGCTGGGCTACGTGCTCAAGCCCGGGTTCATGCTCCCGCCGCTGATGTTCTCGGAAGAGGAGATCGAGGCGATCGTGCTCGGCTCGCGTTGGGTTGCCAGGCGTACCGACGGCGCACTCGCCGACGCGGCCGCCAACGCCCTGGCGAAGATTGCGGCGGTGCTGCCCTCGGATCTGCGCGCGTCGCTCGAGGCGTCGACCCTGCTGATCGGCCCGGGCGATCCGCTTCCGCCCATGATCGTCGACCTGACGGTCATTCGCGAGGCCATTCGCGCCGAGCGCAAACTCCATCTTGCCTATCGCGACGAAGCCGGACGGTTGTCCGAGCGCATCGTCTGGCCTTTTGCACTCGGCTTCTTCGAGCGTGTGCGCATGATCGTTGCCTGGTGCGAACTGCGCGACGGCTTCCGGCATTTTCGCGCCGACCGCATCGAGGCCATGACGGTGACCGCCTCGCGCTACCCTCGCGGGCGTCGCGCCCTGCTCAAATCATGGCGCGAGACAATCGGCAACACGTGATGCCGCGCCCTGTGGAACGCCGTTGCCGGCGTTTCGCGGCTGAGTTCGGATGCTGACAAAATCTGACAGTATCTCCTCGTACGATAGCGCTCATGACAACGCACGACGGCCCGGGAAGTTCGGTCTGCCATCGATGCGACGTGTCATTCCAACCTATCGACAGGAGCTACTCATGCTGCACCCGAACATGGTCAATCTGTATGTTGCGAGTCCCCCGAGAGCGCGGCGTTCTACGCCGATCTGTTCGACCTCGAGCCGGTCGAGGCGTCGCCCGGGTTCGCATTGTTCGTGTTTCCCTCGGGGCTGAAGCTCGGACTGTGGGCGCGCTTCGCGGTGCAGCCCACGGTGATTGCCCCGCCCGGCGGCAGCGAGGTCGTGATTCCGGTGGCGTCCAACGCCCACGTGGACGCCACGTGGGAGGACTGGAGCGCGCGCGGCCTCACCATTTTGCAAGTGCCCACCACCATGGACTTCGGACGCACGTTCGTCGCGTCCGACCCCGACGGTCACCGCATCCGCGTGTACAAGCTCGCGAACGCCTGACGGGGTCACTTCGCCGAGGCGGTTTTCACGAGGACGGGGGCATCACGGTACTGCATCGGGAACAGCCGGGCAAGGTCCTTCACCTTCGGCAGATCGTTGATCACGATGTAGGGATACGTCGGGTGCTCCGTGAGGAAGTCCTGGTGGTACGCCTCGGCGGGATAAAAGCCCGTGTACTTCTCGACCTTCGTCGCAATCGGCTTGCTGTAGGCATGCGCTGCGTTCAGTTGCGCGATGTAGGCCTCGGCGACGCGTCGTTGCGCATCGCTCATCGGGAACACGGCGGAGCGATATTGCGTGCCGGTGTCCGGACCCTGGCGGTTCACTTCGGTGGGATTGTGGGCGACGGAGAAGTAGATCTGCAACAGCTTGCCGTACGAAACCTGCTGCGGATCGAACGTCACCTGCACCGATTCGGCATGCCCCGTCGCGCCGCCGCTGACGGTCTCGTAGTTGGCCGTTTTCGCAGTGCCGCCCGCGTAGCCGGACTCTGCCTTCGTCACGCCTTTCACGTGCTGGAACACGCCCTGCACACCCCAGAAGCAGCCCCCGGCGAACACTGCCGTCTCGGTATGGGCGCCGCTCGGCGGCTCGTCGATCCTGGGCGCGGCGATCTCGACGGCGGATTCGGCTCCGCCAAAGGCATACGCACCGACCTGCCACGCCAGCACCCCGGCCGCCACGGCCGCGGCGCCGAGCAGGGCGCGTCTCACGCGCGACGTCGGATGCGAGCTGGAAGTCACGCCGGAATCCGGCGCTGCGGACAAACGAGTCTGTGATTCGTACGGTTTCATCTGAAAGCTCCCGGCGTGCGATGACGCCTCGGTCAAGGGTGGGAATCGAGGCGGCGCGGGGTTACGCGAGCGATACCCTTGCGCCGCGTGTTGCGTCAACCGAACGTGAAGGCGTAGGCCGACACCCCCGGGTCGAGGAATTCGATGCTGAACGTGCGATCGCGTACGTCGCCCGACTGGCGCACGAGCTGGTACAGGCGCTGCGATGTCACGACACCGGTGCCATCGGCGGCAACGTCGGTGCCGTGGGCATCGCCTGGCGCTTCGCCGTCGACCGTGACGCGAAAGCGTACGGGTTTGTCGTGGGCATCCGGGCCGAGCACGAGGTGCAGGTCGCGTGCATGGAAACGGTAGACGATGCGTGCCCCGGCTTGCGTGGCCGTGGCCTGTTCCGGCCCGACGCGCCAGTCGCCGGCCAGCCCCCAGCGGTTGAGTTGCGGCATCGCCGGCGCGCGGTACGCACTGGCCTGGTCGCGCACGGCGCCGCCCGGTGAGGCGAAGTTTTCGGCGCGCGCATAACCGACATAGGTTTCGGGCGAACGGACGTCACGCATATCGGCGGCTTGTTGAACGCCGCCCGCGTTCACATCGGCCACGCCGTCGGCGACCTGCTTCGCGCCGGCTTCGCGCAGCAGTTGCTGGATGACCCGCTCCGACTCGGCGTAGTTGCCCTCGCCGAAGTGGTGATAGCGCACGCGTCCCTGTGCGTCGATGAAATAGTGGGCCGGCCAGTACTGGTTGTTGAAGCCGCGCCAGATGGCGTAGTTGTTGTCGATCGCCACGGGGTAGGTGACGCCAAGGTCCTTCACGGCCTTTTTCACGTTGCCGATGTCGCGCTCGAAGGCGAATTCGGGCGCATGCACGCCGATCACGACGAGTCCCTGATCGCGATACTTCTCGGCCCATGCCTTGACATAAGGCAGCGTGCGCAGGCAGTTGATGCAGGAATACGTCCAGAAGTCGATCAGCACAACCTTGCCGCGAAGCGCCTGCGCCGAGAGCGGCGCCGAATTGAGCCATTGCACGGCGCCGTCGAGCGACGGCAACGTGCCTTCGACCGGCAACGTCACCGGTTCGGCGGCGACGGTGCGGACCATCGCATTGCTGGCGGCGTTGCGCTGAGTACCCAGCCGCTCGACGAGCTTTTGCTCGATGCCGCCGGTCGACGCTGTGGAAATCCGGGCCAGCACGCCGGTATCGAGGCCGAGCGCGATGGCCGCGACGCCGGCGAGCATGAGGCCGCCGAGCGCGCGGCGAATCCATTCGCCCGCGCCGAGCGAGCGCTTCATGGCCGAGAAAACCCGGCCGCCAACGAGCAGGGCCAGGGCAAGCGACGTCGCGGCACCGGCCGCGTACGCGACGAGCAGCAGCGTGGTGCCGACGCTGGCCCCCTGCAGGGCGGCGCCGGTAAGCACGAGACCGAGGATCGGGCCCGCGCACGGCGCCCAGAGCAGCCCCGTCGCTATGCCCAGCAGGAACGACGCGCCGGGGCGGGGGCCGTGCCCGGCGCCAGCGCGCGAAGCATCGCCTTCATGCGCCGACTGCGAAAGACGGTCGCCCAGCGTCACCAGCGGGTGGGTGAGCCGTTCGGAGAGCTTCGGGAAAAGCAACGTTGCACCGAAAAGCGCAACGAGGGCGAGCGCGAGCCAGCGCCCGTATTGGTTCGCCTGCACGACCCAGCTGCCGCCCACGGCGGCGAGCGTGGCCACCAGTGCGAACATCAGCACCATGCCCGCGAGCATGGGCAACACGCTGCGCGAAAATGACTGGCCGGCACGCGAGAAGACAAAGGGCAGCACCGGCAGAATGCACGGACTGACGATCGTCAGAATCCCGCCGAAGTAGGCAAGGATGAGCAGCGTCATGAAGCGCTCCTGATGCCTCGCCCGAACACGGGCGAAGCGGCGGTTGTCGGGGCGGAAACCGGCCGTCGCGGGCCTGCCTCCGGGGGAATGCCCGGTGTGAGGGGGCGATTAGGCGGACTGCGGCAGGAACGTCATCGCCAGCCCGTTCATGCAGTAGCGCAGTCCGGTCGGCTTCGGTCCGTCGTCGAATACATGGCCGAGATGGCCGCCACAGCGCCGGCAGTGCACTTCGGTGCGCACCATGCCGAAGGTCGTGTCGGTTCGTGTGCCGACGGCATGATCGAGCGGCGTCCAGAAGCTCGGCCAGCCGGTGTGGCTGTCGAACTTGGTGCGTGACGAGAACAGCGGCAGGGCGCAGCCGGCGCAGGCAAAGGTTCCGGCCCGGTGCTCGTCGTTGAGCGGGCTCGAATAGGGGCGTTCGGTACCTTCGCGGCGCAGGATGTCGTACTGCGCGGGCGTCAGGCGTCGGCGCCATTCCGCGTCGCTGTAGGCCACTTCGAAGTGCTCCTCGGTGCGCCCGGCGTCGCCGGCGAGCGCCGGACGCACGAGGCGCGGCACCAGCCCGGCGGCCACGGCGGCCGCGGCGGCGCCTGCGCTGAGCAGGAATAGCCGGCGCGACGGCGCCGGGTGCGCGAGGCTCGCGCCGTCGCGGGGCGCGCCTGGCGTCCCGCCATCCGTGGCGGGTCGACGCGGGTCTGGGGTGGGCAATCGCATGATGTCCTCCGGTGAATATGGGTCGATCCGGCACGGAGCCGCCCCGTCGCCATGAATGCAGGGGAGCCTGGCGGCGGTGCGGCGTCAAGGTGTTGCACAGTCCGGTGGTGCGCCGGATCGATGACTGAAGGGTAGTGCGCGGGCGATGGCGAAGTCCTCACGTAAAATTAAACAATTCGTGATACCTCGCGGTGCGCGATCTGCGCACAATGGGGCACCAAGCCCACTTTTTCCGGGAGTTGTTCCCCTGATGGAATCGCCGCGCCGTGTCCTGCTCGTCGAAGACGACGTGCATATTGCCGATCTGCTTACGCTGCACTTGCGTGACGAGCGCTTCGACGTCGTGCATTGCGCCGACGGCGATGAAGGCCTGCGCCGTCTCTCGGAAGGCAACTGGGACGCTCTCATCCTCGATCTCATGCTGCCCGGTGTCGACGGCCTGGAGATCTGCCGCCGTGCGCGCCAGATGACGCGCTACACGCCGATCATCATCACCAGTGCGCGTTCGAGCGAAGTGCATCGCATTCTCGGGCTGGAACTCGGGGCCGACGACTATCTGGCCAAGCCGTTCTCCGTGCTCGAGCTGGTGGCGCGCGTCAAGGCGCTCATGCGACGCGTCGATGCGCTCGCACGCAATGCGCGCATGGAGGCGGGCAGCCTGGCGATTGCCGGACTGTTCATCGATCCGATCGCGCGCGAGGCATCGCTCGGCGGCAAGCTGCTCGATCTCACGCCGCGCGAGTTCGATCTGCTCTATTTCTTCGCGCGCCAGCCGGGCAAGGTCTTCTCGCGCATGGATCTGCTCAATGCCGTGTGGGGGTATCAGCACGAGGGCTATGAACATACGGTCAACACGCACATCAACCGGCTGCGCGCCAAGATCGAAGCCGACCCCGCCCAGCCGGCCCGGATCCTCACGGTCTGGGGACGCGGCTACAAGTTCGCCAGCGACACCGGGCCCGAGGGCCCGGGCGCCGACGTGGGAGCGGCATGATGCGCCGCTGGAATCTCACGCTCACGCAACGGCTTTCCGTGGTGTTCGCCGTGCTGTTGCTGGTATGCAGCGGCACGTCGGCCTGGATGCAGGTACGCGCTAATCGCATGCACGAGGCCGAGGTCATTCAGGGACTCTCGCGCGGGCTTGCCGAGCACATCGCGGCGAATACGCAACTGATGGATGCCAACGGCATGAAACCCGATGCGGTGCGTCGGCTGTTCGGGCAGTTGATGGTCGTCAACCCCAGTGTCGAGGTTTACTTGCTCGACGCGCAGGGCCGCATCACCGGGCACGCGGCACCGGAAGGGCATCTGCGCCGCATGGACGTCGATCTTGCGCCCATTCATCGCCTGCTCGACGGCGAGGCGTTGCCCATCTATGGAGACGACCCGCGCAACGCCGACGTGCGAAAGGTGTTCAGCGCCGCGCCCTTGCGCGTGGACGGTCGCGAAGTCGGCTACGTCTACGTGGTGCTGCTCGGCGAGGCGCATGACCGGTTTGCCGCGCGCGGCGCCACCAGTGCGGCGCTCAACACGGCCCTGTGGTCGATCGGGCTGGTGGCGGCGCTGTGTCTGCTCGCCGGTCTCGCGGCGTTCGCGCTGATTACGCGCCCGCTGCGGCGGCTCACGGACACCGTCCGCGACTTCGATATCGATGCGGCACCCGTGGCGTTGCCCGTCGTCTCGGTCGACGAACTGGCGTCGCGGCAGGCGCGTCCGAACGACGAGATCGTGGTGCTGGAGCGGGCGTTCCGGCAGATGGTCGAGCGGCTCGGGACACAATGGCGCACGCTCACGCGTCAGGATCAGGAGCGGCGCGAGCTCATCGCCAATATCTCGCACGACCTGCGCACGCCACTGTCCTCGCTGCACGGCTATCTGGAAACGCTCTCGCTCAAGGACGCCACGCTCACCGCCGACGAGCGGCGGCGCTATCTCGGCATCGCCCTCGACCAAAGCCGCAAGGTCGGCGCGCTGGCCCAGTCGCTTTTTGAGCTGGCACGTCTGGAGCATGGTTTCGTGCAGCCCGAGGCTGAACCGTTCTCGGTGACCGATTTGATTCAGGACGTCTTTCAGAAATTTGAATTGAGTGCGGAATCGCGCGGTGTGGCGCTGCGAGCGGAACTCGCCCCGCAAATTCCGGCTGCGCGTGCCGACCTGGGCCTGATCGAGCGCGTGTTCACCAACCTGCTCGACAACGCGCTGCGTTATACCCCGGCGGGCGGTGAGATCACGGTGACGGTGGCGCCCGTGGGGGCCGACATCGAGGTGCTGGTGAGCGATACCGGTCCGGGCATTCCGCAGAGCGCGCGCGAAGGGCTCTTCGAGCGGCCATTTACGGTGGGGGGCGCCCGCCGCGAGGGCGGGCTGGGACTGCGGATCGTGCACCGCATTCTGCAACTGCACGACCGGCGCATCACCCTGGTGGACACCGCGGGCAATGGCGGGCAGGGCGCGACGTTCCGCTTTACCTTGCCGACGTGAGATTGTCTGCGGGCGCCTTGCCCGCGTTCGCCGCCTTTGCCTCGTTTGCCTCATTTGCCCCGTTTGCACCGTTTGCACCGTTTGCCGGCCTTGTCGCCTCGGCCGGTGCCGATACCGCCGGCGCCGCTGCGATGTCCGGCGGGTCAGGCGTGTGAGGCGTCGCGTCGAAGTACGTCAGCTTGCGCACGAAGACATTGGCGAACGGATCCACCCGCGCCGCCTTCTCTCCCGGCGCCGCGGGCGAGGTGATCACCACCCGCTGGATATTGCCGCGGCTGTCGTACTTGTAGTGATATTCCGACACGTGGCGCTCGCCGGTGGCGGCGTCGGTGCGCGTCACGCGGATCAGTTCGTGGCGTGGCGAGTACTCCGAGACCTCGTTGTCCCAGGCCAGGGCGAGCCACTTGCCGTCGATGAAGGCGGCCGCGCCGTTGTCGCGCACGATGCGGCTGCCGTCCGGCTTACGCTCGACGCTCGCGAACGTTCGATACGAGACGACCTTCGGTGCCGGGCGGACCTTGCCGTCGGCCGTCACGACCTGACGCGCCTCGTTCGGCGCCTCCCACTGACGCGAGAGCGCGAAGCACTCGTCGTCGAACAGGCGCGCCTGCAGGCTGCCGGCGCGGCGGTGATGCGCCCCGTTGGCCGACGCGATGATGCGACGCGTCCATTCGAGCCGACCGTCGCTCTCCTGACGCACCTGTTCCTTCCAGACACCACGCCGCGCGGCGCCTTTCACGAGCCAGGTGTCGGCGTTCTGCCAGTCGACCGGCGCGCCGTCGATGCTGCGCAGACGGCCCTGCGCGTCGTAGGCATAGTGCCCGCGGTCGGTGCTCGAGAGCAGGTGGCCCTGCGTGTCGAAATCCATGACGAAACGATTGCCGTTGTCGAGCGGGCCAACCTTGCCGGTCACGCGGTCGTAGCTCGCGATGAAGCGGGTTTCCTCGATGCGGCGAACGCGTGCGGGAATGCCGCCGAAGTTGCGCATCAGGTCATCTTCTTCGCGCAGCGACGTCTGGACGCACCAGGGGAGCGGCGTCGCCTGAGGGGCGGCGGCGGGTTCGCGGGGCGCCGCGGACACCGTCGGGGAGGCGGCGGCCGGTGGCACGCTTGCCGACGCGCGCCCGGACTGAGGGCCCGCGCAGCCAGCGAGCGCCGCGCCCAGCAAGGCGAGTGCCAGGGCGCCGCGCAGCGCACTGCCGCAGCGCAAGCGCCGGGCGGGCGACGCGGGACGATCGGGGGGCGCGGACGAGGCTGGCGACGCGGACGGAACGGACGAAACCGTTGAAACGGATGAAACGGATGAAACGGACATCATCGCAAGAGGTTGCCTGAGATATTTCCCCCGATTGTACCGGCTCCACGTGGCGGCTCCGCCGAACGCCGGTCGACTCACTGCCAGAACGCCCAGGCAACGGCGGTGATCACAACGATGCACACGACGTTCAGGCCAAGCCCGGCGCGGACCATGGCGCGTTGCGGCACCCAACCCGTACCGAAGACGATGGCGTTGGGGGGCGTGGCCACGGGCAGCATGAAGGCGCAGGAGGCGCCGATGCCGATCACCAGCGTCAGCAGCGCTTCGGGAAACCCCAAAGACACCGAAATGGCGGCGAATATCGGCACGAGAATCGCCGCGCTGGCGGTATTGCTCGTGAGCTCCGTGAGAAAGACGATGAAGGCGGTGGTAATGAGCAGCACCACGAGCGTGGGGCTTGTCGCGAAGGCGCCCGACACCCCTTGGGCCAGGATGACGCTTGCGCCGGAGTCGCGCAGCACCACGCTCAGCGTGAGGCCGCCGCCGAACAGGAGCAGCACTCCCCAGTCGGTATGGGCCTGAATCTGCTTCCAACTGGCCACACCCGACGTCGCGATCAGTATGGCGGCGAGCAGGGCAATGAGCGTGTCGAGTTGCTTCACGCCGCCGAGCCACGCGGCGATCGGCTGGCTGAAGATCCAGCCGATCACGGTGAAGCCGAAGATGCCGACCGCCGCGATGCGCGGTCCGGTCCATGTCATCGGTTCGGCCGTCGTGTCCACCGCCTGGTCCAGGCGCGGCCGCAGCACCAGATAGAGCGTGGCAACCATGAGCGGCAGCAGCACGGCCACAAGCGGTACGCCGAACCGGGCCCATGCGAGGAAGTCGATCCCCAGATGCGTGGCCACCATGGCGTTGGGCACACTGCCGACCACCGTGCCAAGGCCACCGATATTGGCGCTGTAGGCGATACCGAGCAGCAAAAAGGTGACGGTACGGTGATCCCGGCGCGTGTCGAGCTGCGTCAGGATGCCCAGCGCGAGCGGCAGCATCATCGATGTGGTGGACGTGTTGTTGACCCACATCGAAAGCAGGGCGGTGGCGCCGAACAACATGATCGCGGCCCGGCCCATGCGCCCACCCGCCAGATGGAGCAGCCGGTTCGCGAGAAACCGGTCGAGCCCCTGAATCCGCATGGCCGTGGCCAGGGCGAAGCCGCCGAAGAACAGAAATACGATCGGATGCGCGAACGCGCCCAGGGCGGTCGGCACGTCGAGAATGCCGAGCAGCACCGCCAGCACCGGCACCATCAACGCCGTGGCCGTCAGATGAACCGCTTCGGACAGCCACAGCACCGCGACGAAAGCGGCAAGCGCCAGTGCGCGATTGGTCTTCTCTTCGAAGGGAAGCAGACGGATGAGTGCCAGCATAAGCGCGGCATTGGCGAGCAGCACCCAGGCGTCGCGGGCAGACATGGCCCAACTCCGGGTGAGCGTTTCGGTGGGGTGATTCATCTCCTGATACCTCAATCTACGTAGATTTTCGTTGGCATGCTTGGATGCCGAACGAATCGAGGCGGTGCCGTCAGAAATATCCCAATGTTGGGTGAGGCGGTATTGGCGTTGCGTGCATTGCACATCCCTGGCGTTGCCGGCACTCAGGGAGCTCACGGAATTTCTGGCGATTCAGGAGCGAAGGAACGACCGGCGTCATGAGAAATATTTTATTCGGACTGCGACTTTAGTCCAATGCGCCGACGTACTTTCGCGGATAGCCTGCCTCCATCAATTAATCGAATAGGTTGGGGCAAACGTGAATCACACATTCCGCGTGGTGTGGAATTTCAGTCTGGGATTGTTTCAGGTCGTGTCGGAGACGGGGCGCGCGCGCACACGTGGCGGCGGCAATCGCTCGAAGCGTGCCAGAAGTGCGGCGGTGGCCGGCGCCATCCTGTTAAGTGCCTCGGCGGCGTCGCCTGGGGCGTACGGGCAGGCTGTGGGCGGCAGCGGTGGTGACGGGCTCGGGGCCGGTGCCGTTGGCGCGGGCGGTGCGGGCGCGAGCGGCGGCGCAATCCACGGCGGTGATGGACAAGGCGGCGTGGCAGGCGGTGGGGGCGGCGGGGGTGGGCGCAACGGCGGCAGCGGTGGTGCGGGTGGCAGCGATGCGCTCGGCAACGCCGGAGGCGCCGGGGGCGTGTTCACCGGTGGTGTGGCCGGTACGGGCGCAGACGGCACCGGCAATGCCGGAGGCGGGGGCGGTGCGTCTGCGGCAGATGCCGCCCCGGATGTGCGGGGTTTGCAGAGCGGTGAGCAATATGTCGCCGCGGGCGCCGGGGGAGACGGTGGAATTGGTGGTTTCAGTGCGTCGGGAGGCGGTGGCGGAGGCGGTGGTGGCGCCGGGGGCAACGCCCTGCGAATCGTGGGGGACGTTGCGGTGTCGTCCGGAGCAACATTTGTCGGCTACGGCGGCGCGGGAGGCCGCGGAGGCCTCGGCGGGAGCGGCGGCAATGGCGGGGACGGTGGAACGGGGGCCTATGTCGTTGGCGCTCGCCGGATTGATCTGTCGACATCGGGCGCGTTTTCGGCGTTCATCGGTGGGGCAGGCGGCGGCGGTGGCGCGGGGTTGGTGCAGGGCAAGGCCGGCGTCGGCGGGGACGGATTCAAGGCTGAGGACGGCATCACGCTGGTACTGGGCCCAGGCGACAGCACCCCGAGCACCGCCATGGTTGGGGGCGACGGCGGGAACGGCGCGATCGGCGGCAGCGTGTTGAATGGTATGGGAGGGATCGCGGGATCCGGACTTGTGCTTGGCGACGCCGCCGTTGTGTCTGGCGCACTGAGTGCGGCAGGCGGCGCTGGTGGCAGCGGCGCCGATGGGCAAATTGGCGTCGAGGCGCCCGGGCAACATGACGGCATGTCGGGCGCCTCGGGAGGACGCGGGGGAGACGGCGTACGCGTTGGCGCGAAGGCGACAATTTCCCTTGACGATCCCATCACGGCACTCGTGGGCGGCAGCGGTGGACATGGTGGCAGCGGGGGAATTGGCGAATCTCATACGACGGCGGCCGGCGGCGTCGGCGAGCCGGCAGGTAAGGGCGGTGCGGGCGGCGCGGGCGGCAGCGGGGGCGCGGCGCTTCGCGCCGGTGACGCTGGGTCGGTCAGCACCCATGGTTCGATCGCTGGAGGCGCGGGTGGCAACGGTGGTGCCGGCGGTGGCGCAGGCACCGGCGCCGTCACCATCGATCCGTCGGATGACACGCCAAGTCGTATCGGAGATGGCGGCGTCGGCGTGCCCGGGGGCGCTGGCGGCGCGGGCGGCGCGGGCGGGGCGGCCGTACAGATCGGCGACCGGACGACGATGCTCGGCATGGGTTCAGTCACCGGCGGGGCCGGCGGCACGGGCGGCAACGGCGGCGCTGGCGGTGTCGGCATCGTTTTTCACATGGACCAAGGGTCAATGGTCGGGGTTAGCGGTCACAGCGGTGATGGCGGCGCGGGTGGCGCGGGGGGCGATGGTGGCGCTGGCCTCGCTGCCGGCGCGGCGGCGACGCTGACCAACCGATCGACGGTCAATGGCGGTGTCGGCGCGAATGGGGGGGCCGGAGCGCAGGGCGGGTTCGGCATACCCGTATCGGCGGGCGGTGAGGGGATTGTCGGCGGCAGTGGGGGAAAGGGAGGGCGCGGCGGCGATGGCGGCGCGGCCGTCGTGCTGCTTGGCACTGGCGCGTCGCTCGCCAACGAGGCGACGGTTCAGGGCGGCGCCGGCGGCGCGGGCGGGATTGGCGGCGCCAACGGTGGCGGGGATCCTGCGACGAGCGGGCAGGTCGGCGTTGGAGGCGCCGGTGGTGCGGGTGGGGCGGGCGTGATGGCGGGGGCTGGCAGCAGGATCACGAACGGCATAGCGAACCCGGTGACGGCCGTTACTCCGGACAGCATCACCGGCGGCGCCGGTGGGCAAGGCGGGAACGCGGGCTCGGAAACCTCGGCCCAAATCGGTGCAACCGGCATCGGGGGCGCAGGCGGTGTCGGCGGTGATGGCGTGAATCTCTCGGGACAGGGCGCGACGCTGTTCAATGGTGGGAACATTGTGGGTGGCGCGGGTGGAGAAGGTGGCGCGGCCAGCGGTCTGACGGCCCAAAGTCCGGGCGCCGGCGGGCGCGGCGGCAGCGGTATTGCGCTCTCGAACGGGGCCAGCGCGACCAATGTCGGCGCGGTATCCGGCGGTGTCGGCGGCAGAGGCGGGGCGCCCACCGTGGGAATGTCCGCCGGCCAGACGGCGAGCGGTGGAGATGGCGCAACGCTCTCGACGGGGGCCATGCTGACGAATGGCGGAACCATTGTCGGCGGCACGGGGACGTTTTCGGCGTTGGGGCCGACCGAGCCCGGAAGCCAGGGCGGCGCGGGGGTGCGGTTGGATACGGGCGCCACGCTGGTCAACGCGCCAGGAGGGACAATCACCGGCGGGCTGAGCCCGACGCAGGAAGGCGTGGCTGGCGTCATCGTCGGCCGGGGCGCCACGGTGAACAACGCCGGTCTGATTGCAGGCGGGGCGAGTTTCAGCTTCAGCGGTGCGGCGCAGGGCGGCGTTGGGTTGCTCGCGACCGGCGGCGGCACCGTGAACCTCAGTGGCACCATTACCGGTGGAACCGACACGTATGGGAATCACCCCGGCAACGCCGTACGGATGATCGGCGGCGGCAATATGCTGAAGCTCGAAAGCGGTTACACGCTGAATGGTCTCGCGGTGAGCCAGAGTGGCGGCGCTGCTGCCCCGGACATTCTCGCACTCGGCGGGAGCGCCGACGACACGTTCGACGTCAGTCAGATCGGCAATGCGTTCATCGGCTTTGGCGCTTACGCGAAGCGCGACGCCAGTACCTGGACGCTCACGGGCGCGACTTCAGCCGTTACGCCCTGGTCGGTCGATGCGGGGCGGCTTACCGTGACCCAGGACGCAAGCCTCGGCGCCACGTCGGGCGCGCTCACGCTCAATGGCGGGGCGTTTCATGTGGCGGGCACGGGGTACACGTCGACGTCGCGCACGCTCGTGCTCGGTCCGCAGGGCGGGGAGATCAACATCGAGGCGGCGTCGAACACCTTTTCGGTGAACGAGGCGATGACGGGCGGCGGAGGCGTCACGAAGGCGGGGCAGGGAACGTTGAGCCTTGCCGCGCCAAACCGCTATACCGGGGCGACGCGCGTGAAGGAGGGCACGCTGCAACTCACCTCGAACGCATCGATTGCGAGTTCGTCCGGCGTCGAGATTGCGCCCGGCGCGCTGTTCGATATCGCGAGCGCGGGCGCGCAAACGGTCGGCGCGTTGAGCGGCGGCGGGCGTGTCAGCCTCGGCGCCTCGACACTGACGTCGGATTCGGCACTCGACAGTGTCTTCTCCGGCACCCTTGACGGCAGTGGCGGGCTTACGAAGAACGGCTCGGGCCTGCTGATTCTCAATGGCGTCAATACCTACACGGGCCCGACGACGGTGAACGGCGGCACGCTGGAAGTCGGCGATCTGAATACGCCGACGGCGAGCCTCGTCAGTGAAGTGCAGGTGAATGCCGCCGGTACATTGCGTGGTCATGGCACGATTGCGGGCAACGTGCGCAATGCCGGCACGGTACGCCCGGGTGGCTCCATCGGCACGCTCACGATCAACGGCAATTTCTCGCAATCCCCGTCGGGTACGCTGGCGTTCGATGTCAGTCCGTCAGCGGCGTCGCAATTGGTCGTGAACGGCACGGCGACGCTTGCCGGCACGCTTCAAGTGCTCTTCGGGCCGGGCACCTACTCGGCAACGTCCTATCGGCTTCTCACGGCAAACACCGTCGTGGGCGCGTTCGCGAATGTTGTGTCGAATGTGCCGGATGGATTTGTCCTGGACGTCGCGTCGTTGGCGAACGGTACGGTCGCGTCGCTGGGTGCGGTTGTCATTGCCCCGACCCATGCCACGCTTTTCGGCGCGGTCGCGAGCGCGGCGATGCGTGAGACGCAACGAACCAACGAAGCCCTGCTGGCGCGCGTCGGGTCGTCGTGCAATCTTCCTGTTGCAGGTCGCACGGATTGCGCGGGCCCCGGCACGGCCGGCTGGGTTGCGCTCACCGGCCAGAATGCCAGGATCGATGGCGAGCGCGGCATTCCCTCGTACGACAGCCGCACGTTCGGATTCCTGGCGGGCCTGGAGACGCGCGCAGGCGACTGGACGGTTGGCGTGGCCGCGGGCTACACGCACGACGACGTCTCCGAGTCGACCGGCACGAAGGGCACCATCGACGCGGTACGCCTCGCAGCGTACGGTGGACGGTGGTTTGGGCCGGTCAATGTGGGAGCCACGGCAGGCTATGCGTACGACTTCATTTCCACCACGCGCGGTTTCGGTGCGCTCGGCAAAGCGCAGGCGGACGGGAATGCGCAGGAGTTCCATGCGGGATTGCAGGGCAGCCTTCCGCTCCCCGTTGGCCCGTTGATCGTCACGCCGCGCGTGGGCGCGCGTTACGCGTATTACCGCGGCCAGAGTCTGTCGGAGACGGGACCGAGCAGCCAGAATCTCGGTGTCAGCCGTATCGATCTGCGCAGTTTGCAGCCGTATGTCGGGGTGTCGCTTGGTTTGCCACTGGCCTCGCCGTCAGGGCGCGCGGCGATGATCGAAGCGCGCGTCGGCTATGCCTATGAGACGTTGAATGCCGGGCGCGACGTTGCCGTGACGGCCGCCGACGGCACCGGTTTCGTGATCGCGGGAATCTCGCCATCGCGCGGCATGCTGACGGCGGGCGTCGGCGCGAAGCTGCCGCTGGGCAAGACGCTCGATCTCGACGTAAACCTCGACGCCTTGCTCGGCACCGGCAATACGTCGGCGCAAGCGGCTCGAGTGGGGCTCACTTATCGCTTCTGAGGGGGCGGCGGCGGCTTGCGCGACCCGCTGCCGATCTGCCTCGACGGCGCACTGCGCTCAAAGTCACAACGGGTTACTGGGGCGCGTAGCTCTTTGCGGCTTCGGTCGAGATGCGCGAGGCGGCTTCGCGCAGCAGTTCGAGCAGCTTTTCGTGATTCATGAATTCGAGGCGCCGGATCGGGATCACCAGTGCAAGCGCACCGACGGCGAGCGCCGATTGGCCGAGGATCGGCACCGCGATGGCCCCCACATCGGCTTCGAGTTCGCCTTTCGAGATGTAGTAGCCAGCCTTGCGCGTCTCGTGCAGCCGCGCGATGAACTCGTCGGCCGACCTGCCCATGCCTGCCGCGGCAATGCTCTCCGCATGCTTGTTGTACAGCCGCGTGAGCTTGCCCTTTGGCATGGTCGAGAGAATGACCTTGGGCGCGCCGCCAAGAAACAACGGCCGTGGCCGCCCGCGTCCGTAGGCCAGATGCAGGCCGTCGGGGCCCGACTCGCGATGTGTATCGACGATCTCGTCGTCGAAGATGCGCGTCATCACGGAGTCGCACCCCGTCTGCGCCGACAGTTCGCGCATCAACGGCTGACCGACTCGCAGCAGCGGGTCGATGCTGCGCAGCTGATAGTCGAGCTTGATGATGCGTGGGCCGAGTTCATAGCTGCCATCGCCAAGGCGCAACAGCAACCCCGATCCGACCAACTCGCGCAGGTAGCGATAGCCGGTCGGCACCGAGCAACCGAGGTGATGGCAGATCGCTTCGGTCGACCATGTCGGGGCCTCGACGGTGAACATGTCGAGAATGGACAGCATTTTGGTAAGACTGGACATCGCGGGTCGTTTTGAATGAGGTGCACCCTGAGCCGGGCACGAATTTCCATATTCTAACCAACGAGCGACCAATACCGTACCGCGAGCGCTGAAAAGCATCTCGACTTTCAAATGGCGATATCGACTGCCGGTTCATACGGGCGCCTCGGAATCGGTCAGGACTGCGGCCAGCAGCACGATCTTGCCGGCCACATCGCCCTCTTCCAGACGTTGATGCGCCTGCGCGGCCTGCCCCAGCGGCAGCGTGCACGAGATCACCGGCCGTATTTGCGTCCCCAGACGGGGCCAGACTTTGTCGGCCAGCGCGGCGGCGATGACCGCCTTTTCGGCCAGAGGCAAGGGCCGCAACAGCGAGCCCGTAACGACCCCCTCTTTCTGCATGAGCGCGCGAAGCGGGAATTGCATGTCCGAGCTGCCGCCCGGCGACAGGTGAACGATCCGGCCGCGCCGTGCCAGCGCCACAATATTCGCCTTTGCGTGGACAACGCCGGCCATGTCGAGGACCACGTCGACACCTCGCTGTCCGGTGACTTCAAGCGTGCGCCGGGCGAAGTCCTCCGTGCGGTAATTGAACGCGGCGCGCGCGCCGAACGATCGCGCCATCGCGCATTTCTCGTCGGTGCCGCACGTCGCATAGACCTCGTGTCCAAACGCACTCAGTAGCTGAATGGCAACGCTGCCGACGCCGCTGGTGCCGCCATGAATCAGTACGCGCTCGCTCGCCTGCAGGCGCGCCACGTTAAAGAAGTTATGCCATGTCGTGAATAGCGCCTCGGGCAGTGCGCTCGCCTCGATCATTGTCATCCCGTGCGGGACCGGCAGCGTCAGCGCTTCGTCGGCGACGGCATAGCTGGCATAACCGCCCCCATCGATCAGCGCGCAGACGGCATCGCCAGGCTTGCGATGCGACACATGCTCACCGACGGCAACGATGCGACCGGCCACCTCGAGTCCCGGAATATCGCTGTGACGGCCATCCGGGCCGCGCCGGCGCTGATTCACGTCGTGACGATTCACGCCGGCGGCCGCAACTTCGATCAACACCTGCTGCGGTCCGCAGGTCGGCACCGGTTCAAGTCGCGGCTGGAGCACCTCGGGGCCACCGGCCGCGGTGATCGCCATGGCGAGCAGCCGATCCGCATTGCCTGACGTGACGCCGTTCATTGCATCCCCATCCGTTCCGCCATACGCGCCTGCCACGTTGCACGTGGCTCAAACCCCGGCAGTTGCCGCGCATGGGCTTCCACCGCCGCCATCAGCACGTCGTCGGGTTGCGAGAAGTCCACCGGCACGCGCATGGGTTGACTGACATACCACGGCGTGTCGATGAACAGCTCAAGACGATTGCCCTCAGGGTCCCGCGCATAAATCGACACGGCGTTGCCGTGCGTGATCGGATGAATATCGGTCGCACCGGCATCGGTCAGCCGGGCGTAAAGGCCCTTGAGGGTCGCCAGACTGTCGGCACGCAGGGAGATCTGGTTGATCACGTTGAAGCCCGACGTGTCCGGTCGCCCCGTGGCCAGCACGATCTGGTGATGCTCCTGGGGGTCGCGGCTCAGAAAGATCAGTTCCAGATCGCCTGACGGGCCGGTCAGTTTGCCCGAGTCGGTAATCGTGAACTCGAGCAATTCCGTATAGAAGCGCGCCATGCGCTGGATGTCGCACACGTAGAACCCGACGTGGCTGAAGCTCAAACCTTTACGCATCGACTCATCCTTTAAAATTATCTAATTGTGATAATAATGCAAATTATGTTTGACAGTAAAGTGTCATGGATCTATATTTTGTCCAATAGTGATATTCAAGAAAAATCAATGGGAGGCGAGGGTGGTAGACGTCGTGGTCATCGGTCTTGGCCCGGTCGGCGCAACGCTGGCCAATTTGTTGGGGCGCGCGGGAATATCGGTGGTGGTAC
Organism: Pandoraea pnomenusa; assembly: GCF_000767615.3. Lineage (NCBI taxonomy): Bacteria > Pseudomonadati > Pseudomonadota > Betaproteobacteria > Burkholderiales > Burkholderiaceae > Pandoraea > Pandoraea pnomenusa. The sequence continues at coordinate 1,437,733 of NZ_CP009553.3, forward strand.
TCGAACGGGAGCCTGCGGTGTATCCGCTGCCCCGCGCGGTGCATTTCGATGCCGAGTGCATGCGGGTGTTCGATGCCATTGGCGTCGCCCCGGCGCTGGCGGAGCATTGCCGGGTGTCGCCCGGTATGAAGTTCGTGAATGCCGATGGCAAGTTGCTGGTCGATTGGCAGCGTCCCGAAGGGATCGGGCCGCAGGGCTGGAACAGTAGTTATCGCTTCCATCAACCGGATCTCGAACGCATTCTGCGCGAGCGTCTGGCGACGCATGCGTGCGTCGACGTGCGTCTGCGCAGCGAAGTGTTCGCGCTCGATGAGCACGCCGATCACGTGCAGGTGCGCTATGAAGACCTGTCATGCGGCGCGTTGCGCGAGGTCCGGGCGCGTTACGTGATCGGCGCGGATGGCGCGCGCTCACTCGTGCGTCGCATGATCGGCAGCGAAATGGTCGATCTGGGCTTGCATGAGCGCTGGCTGGTCTTCGACGCGCTACTCAAGCGCGACTGGAACGTGCTTGGGGAACACAGCGTGCAGTTCTGCGACCCAGCCCGGCCCGCGACCTATGTGCGCGGCGTGGACAACCGGCGCCGATGGGAAATCATGCTGCGTCCGGGTGAGGACGCCGCGCGATTCGCTCAGGCGGAGAACGTCTGGTCGATGCTGAAGAAGTGGATTACCCCCGACGACGCCGATCTCGAACGCGCCGTCGTCTACACCTTTCATGCGGTGATTGCGCAGCGATGGCGGCAGGGACGTCTGATGCTGGCCGGCGACGCCGCCCATCAGACACCGCCGTTCCTCGGTCAGGGCATGTGCGCCGGCATTCGCGACGCGAGCAATCTCGCATGGAAGCTGGTGGCGATTCTGCGGCACGGCGCTTCCGATGCGTTGCTCGACACCTATCAGCAGGAACGCTACCCGCACGTCTCGGAGTTCATCACGCTGGCGGTCGAACTGGGGCGCATCATCCAGGCGGTCGATCAGGACGCCGCCGCGCGGCGCGACGAGATGTTCGCCAACGGCCCCCGTCGTCTTCAGAGCCTGAGTCCGCGACTGGGCGCGAGTGCGCTGCTCCTACAGGAGGCCGAAGGCGGCGCGATCTCGCGGCAACCGACATTGGCCGACGGCCGACGCATGGACGACGCGGCAGGAAACGACTTCCTGTTGCTCACGCGAGGCGGCGCCTTCTCCGCGGCGCAGTGCGAAGCCGCCCGCGCGGCGTTCCCGTGGCCGCTGCGATGGATCGAGGACGCCAGCGAGTCGACACGCCAATGGCTCGACACGCTCGATGCCGATGCTGTGCTGATTCGTCCGGATCGCTATGTCGCCGGCGTTGCCCGAGGGGGCGACGCGTTGCGCAATCTGACGGCATCCGTCGGGGCCGCACTCGGCGTGGCTGAAGCCCCGGTGGCCGCCTGAGCGAGGGCGGTCCGCAAAACACAACCGATTTGTATTGGCTCAACAATGTTTTCTCTGGAGACTCATTCATGAAATTCGTCAGTTTCACGCGGCAGGGCAAGGCCGGTTTTGGTGTGGTGCGCAATGAAGGTGTGGTAGATCTCGGCGCACGTCTGGGCCTCGTCGACCTCGGCGCCGCATTGCGTGCCCATGGCATCGACACGCTGAAGGATCTCGCGCAAAAGCACGACGCCGATTTCGCACTCGCCTCGATCGACGCTTATCGACCGGCCGTGGCCGATCCCGACAAGGTGCTGTGCGCCGGCCTGAACTATGACGAACACGTGCGCGAAACCAGGCGCGAGCGCACCGAGCGCCCGACCATATTCATGCGCTACGCCGAATCGCAGCTCGGTCACGAGCAACCGATTCTGCTGCCGCCCGAGTCGGAGCGTCTGGACTACGAGGGCGAGATCGCCGTGGTGATCGGTCGCGCCGGACGTCGCATCAGCGAGGAAGATGCCTTCTCCCATATCGCGGGCTTCGCCTGCTACAACGACGGCAGCATTCGCGACTGGCAAACCCACACCTCGCAGTGGGGGCCGGGAAAGAATTTTCAGGCAACCGGCGCCTTCGGCCCGACGCTGGTGTCCGCCGACGAGATCGGCGAGAACGAAGCGCTCACACTCGAGACGCGTTTGAACGGACAGGTCGTGCAGCACGCCACCACCGACATGCTGATCTTTTCGATCCCGACGCTGATTGCCTACTGCTCGACCTTCACCAGATTGCAGCCGGGCGACGTGATCGTGACCGGCACGCCGGGCGGTGTCGGTGCGAAGCGTAATCCGCCGCTGTTCATGAAGGACGGCGATGTGGTCGAAGTGGAAGTCAGCAAGCTCGGCATTCTGCGCAACCCGATTCGTGCCGAGGGCAGCGCCACGAATCAGTGACGAGACAGTGGAGGAGACATCAATAATGAACAAGACAAGCATTCTGATCGCGGCCGGGGTCATGGCCGCGGCACTGAGCGGCCTCGTGCATGCCGACATCAAGGTCGGTGTGATTCTGTCGACCACCGGGCCAGCGGCGTCGCTCGGCACGCTGGAGAAGAGCGGCGTCATGCTGGGGCCGGACACCTTGGGAGGACAGAAAGTCAAGTACATCTATCTCGACGACGCGTCCGACCCGAGTCTTGCCGTGCGAAGCCTGCATAAGCTCATCAGCGAAGAGCACGTCGATGTGGTGATCGGACCGACGACGACGCCGAGCGCTGTGGCGGTCATTCCATTGCTGGCCGAATCGGGAACGCCGGGCATCACGCAAGGGCCGACCAACTCGCTGGTGCAGCCGGTCGATGCGCAACGACGCTGGAATTTCAAGACGACGACCAACGACGAACATGAAGGCACGCCGCTGTTCGATCACATGAAGGCCAAGCAGACGAAAACGCTGGCGTTCATCGGCTTTACCGACTCCTACGGCGATCAATGGTTGAAATTGACCGAGCGCTTTGCCAAGGATCGTGGGATTCAGGTGGTGTCGCAGGAACGCTATGCCCGCACCGACTCGACGGTCACGTCCCAGGTCGTCAAGATGCTCTCGAAACAGCCCGACGCTGTGCTGATCGCCGGGTCGGGTGGCGCCGCAGCGACACCGTTGCTCGAATTGCGCACTCGCGGCTACAAGGGCGACATCTATGTGACGCTGGGTGCGACGTTCGGCGACTTTCTGCGACTCTCGGGCGCGGCCGCCGATGGCATTTTCGCTCCGTACGCGGCGGTGATGGGGGTCGATCAGGTTCCCGATACCTATGCCGCCAAGAAGAGTGCCGCGGAATTCGTGCGGGCTTACGACGCGAAGTACGGCGGCAACACGAGCAACATCTTCTCCGCGGGCGCGTGGGACGCCAACAAGCTGATCGCGAACGCGGTGCCAGAGGCGCTGAAGAAGGCTTCACCTGGCACGCCGCAGTTCCGTGCCGCGCTGCGCGATGCCATCGAGGCGACAAAGGATCTGGCCGGCGCGCGTGGCGTCTACAACATGAGCGCGACGGATCACACCGGTCTCGACATTAGCTCCCTGATGCTCGGCCAGCGTCAGAAGGGCCGTTGGGTGCTCGCCAAATAAGCCGCACCGGCATTGGCGACGGCGATGTCGCGCGTCGTCGGTGCCGGCTTCGCGTCGTTCCGTCGTCGTTTTTCGTCACTGGCATTGCCGCCCGCTCACGTGTGGCGACGGGTGCTGTCTCACCCCTCTCGGTCGAGAGGGCGATTCCTCTGTCTTCGCGTGCGCGGCTTTGTCTGCGCATGCCTCAATTCGCATGGACCTCTCGATCGTAGTTTTGCTCGCGCAGGACGGCATCACCACGGGTGCGATTTATGCCTTGTTGGCATTGGCGCTAGTGTTGGTGTTCTCCGTCACCCGCGTCATCTTCATTCCGCAGGGCGAGTTCGTGTCGTATGGCGCGCTCACGCTGGCGGCACTGCAAACCCAGAAGTTTCCGCTCACGAGCTGGTTGCTCGTGGCGATGGGCGTATGCACGTTCATCGTGGAGACGGCGAGCGTGTTGCGTCACAGCGAGCGCCGCAAGCTGGCCGGGCGGCTGGTGCCGGTGTTCGCGGGCAAATATCTGGTGTTTCCGATCGCCGTGTTCTTCGTCGTCCAGGCGCTGGCACCGATGACACTGCCGATGCTCGTGCAGATCGCCATCACGCTGTTGCTGGTCGTGCCGATGGGTCCGATGCTCTATCGCCTGGCGTATCAGCCCCTGGCCGAAGCCAGCACGTTGTTGCTGCTGATCGTCTCGGTCGGCGTGCACTTCGCGCTCACGGGCCTGGGCCTGGTGATGTTCGGGGCGGAGGGCTCGCGCACGCAGGCGTTCTCCGACGCGAGCTTCAACATCGGTTCGGTGATGGTGTCGGGGCAGAGCCTGTGGGTGGTGGGCGTGTCGGTGGTGATGATCCTGGCGCTGTACTTCTACTTCGACCGTTCGCTCTCGGGCAAGGCCCTGCGTGCGACGGCGGTCAATCGTCTTGGCGCGCGGCTGGTGGGTATCGGCACCGTGCAGGCGGGGCGTCTGGCGTTCACGCTGGCCGCGGTGCTGGGCGTGCTGTGCGGCATTCTGATCGCGCCGATCACGACCATCTATTACGAATCGGGCTTCCTGATCGGCCTGAAGGGCTTCGTGGGGGCGATCATCGGGGGGCTGGTGAGTTACCCGGTCGCGGCGCTGGGCGCCATTCTGGTGGGCCTGCTGGAGTCGTACTCGTCGTTCTGGGCGAGTGCGTACAAGGAGGTCATCGTCTTCACGCTGATCCTTCCGGTGCTGCTGTGGCTGTCGCTCACGAGCAAGCACGTGGAAGAAGACGAGGAATAAGCCGGGGCGGACCACAGAATGAAAAACAAATACTTCCTGATTTTCCTGGTGGTGCTGGCAGCGTTGCCGGTACTGCCGGCTCCCGTGCGTTTGCCCGAATACTGGGTGACGCTGCTCAACTACATTGGCCTGTACAGCATCGTGGCGATCGGGCTGGTGCTGCTCACGGGCGTGGCCGGCATGACCTCGTTCGGGCAGGCCGCGTTCGTGGGGCTCGGGGCGTATGCCACGGCCTACCTGACGACCGCGTACGGGGCGTCGCCGTGGCTTGGCCTGATCGTGGGGATCGTGATCACCGCGGCTGCCGCGCTCGTCATCGGCGCGATCACCATGCGACTGTCCGGGCACTTCCTGCCGCTGGGCACGATCGCGTGGGGCCTGTCGCTGTACTACCTGTTCGGCAACCTCGAGTTTCTAGGCAAATACGACGGCCTGAACGACATTCCGACCATCAGCCTGTTCGGCGTCGAGCTGGCGAGCGGTCGCCAGATGTTCTATCTGATCTGGGTGGTGGTCGTGCTCGCGGTCGTGTCGGTCAAGAACCTGCTCGATTCGCGCTCCGGGCGAGCCATTCGCGCGCTCAAGGGCGGCGGGGTGATGGCCGAGGCCATGGGGGTGAACACCGCGTGGATGAAGGTCGTGGTGTTCGTCTACGCGGCCGTGCTCGCGGCGATCTCCGGCTGGTTGTACGCGCACCTGCAGCGCGCCGTGAACCCCACGCCCTTCAACCTGAACCACGGCATCGAGTACCTGTTCATGGCCGTCGTCGGTGGCGTCTCGCACGTGTGGGGCGCGGTGCTGGGCGCGGCGATCCTGACGGTGCTCAAGGACTACCTGCAGAACATCCTGCCGGTGCTGCTGGGGGCCAACGGCAACTTCGAGACCATCGTCTTCGGCATCCTGCTCGTGTTGCTGCTGCAGTACGCGCGTGATGGCGTGTGGCCGTTCTTCGGCAAGATCTTCCCGGCGCGACGCGTGGCGAAGGCGCCGGAACAGGCCGAGCCGCTGGGCCACCGCGCCAAGCCGGCGGTGGGCGAAGTGGTGCTCAAGCTCGAGAAGGCGCGCAAGGAATTCGGTGGACTCGTCGCGGTGAACGACGTGTCGTTCGAGGTCAGGGCGGGCGAGATCGTGGGCCTGATCGGCCCGAACGGCGCGGGCAAGTCCACGACCTTCAACCTGGTCACTGGCGTGCTGCAAGCCACGCGAGGCGAGATCTCGTTCCTTGGCGAGCGCATCGATCGTCTGCCCTCGCGCGAGATCGTCAAGCGGGGGATCGGCCGTACGTTCCAGCACGTGCGGCTGATGCCGCAGATGAGCGTGCTTGAGAACGTGGCCATCGGCGCGTACCTGCGCGACGGGAACGGCCTGCGTCGCCGCCCGCAGGGCGGGGTGTGGTCGAGCGTGCTGCGACTCGATCGCCGTGAAGAGGCGATGCTGCTGCATGAGGCGAAGCAACAGATCGAGCGGGTGGGTCTGGGCGCGCACATGTACGACGAGGCGGGCAGTCTGGCGCTGGGCCAGCAGCGCATTCTGGAGATCGCGCGTGCGCTGGCGTGCGACCCGACGCTGCTGCTGCTCGACGAGCCGGCCGCGGGGTTGCGCTACAAAGAAAAGCAGGCGCTGGGCGACCTGCTCAGGAAGCTCAAGGACGAGGGGATGAGCGTGCTGCTGGTGGAGCACGACATGGACTTCGTGATGAACCTGACCGATCACCTGGTGGTGATGGAATTCGGCACCAAGATTGCCGAGGGTCTGCCGGAAGACGTGCAGAAGAACCCGGCGGTGCTCGAGGCGTACCTTGGAGGAGTGGAGTGATGGCAGACGCGATTCTTGAGGTCAAGGACCTCGCCGTCGCATACGGCAAAGTCGAGGCGGTGCATGGGGCGCATCTGCGCGTGCAGGCGGGGCAGATCGTCACCGTGATCGGTCCGAATGGCGCGGGCAAGTCGTCGATGCTCAACGCCATCATGGGCGCGCTGCCGCACAACGGGTCGAGCAAGGGAAGCGTGATGTATCTCGGGCACGAGATGTCGGCGCTGACGATCGAAGCGCGCGTATCGCGCGGCATGTGTCTGGTGCCGGAGAAGCGCGAACTGTTCTCGACGATGACCGTCGAGGACAACCTGCTGCTGGGCGCATATCGACGCAAGAAGGCGGGGGAGAAGCACTTCCTCGACCAGATGGAAGTGGTTTATGAGCTGTTCCCGCGCCTGAAGGAGCGTCGTGTGCAGCAGGCCGGGACGCTGTCTGGCGGGGAGCGCCAGATGCTGGCGGTGGGCCGGGCACTGATGGCCAAGCCGCAGCTGCTCATGCTGGACGAGCCGAGCCTGGGCCTCGCGCCGCTGATCGTGAAAGAAATCTTCCACATCATCAGCGACCTGCGCAAGACCGGCGTGGCAACCCTGCTCATCGAACAGAACGCCCGTGCCGCATTGCAGGTGGCGGACTACGGGTACGTGATCGAAACCGGTGAGCTGGCCCTGGAAGGTCCGGCGCAAGCGCTTGCGAGCAATCCCAAGGTCATTGAAACGTATCTGGGGCTGGCCAGGAAAGCCACTGCCGACGCTTGATAAACCACCTACCGACAAAAAGACAAGCAGCCAGGCTGAGGGAGGAAACCGGAGACAAGGAGATCTCGGGAGGCAACTAAAAAATAAGTAGTAATACTAATAAATAATGTTTGGAGACAACCAATGAAGCGTCTGATACTTGCCGCCGCGATGGCGAGCACGGTAGTGGTAAGTGTTGCCAACGCGCAATCGAATGTTCAACTCTATGGCCTGCTCGATACTGGCGTGGAATACCTGACACACGCCACGCCACAAGGCGGGACGCTGGTGCGCGTTCCGACGAATACCGCCACATTGCCCTCGCGCTGGGGAATGCGTGGCACGGAAGATCTCGGTAACGGATTGCAGGCGCTATGGACACTGGAAAGCGGGTTCGCGCTGAACAACGGCACATCGGCACAGGGCGGCCGTCTGTTCGGGCGCCAATCCTTCGTCGGTCTCGGAGGCAAGTGGGGAACGATCACGATCGGGCGCCAGTACGGTATGACGTACCTGTCGCTGCTCGATTCCGACGTGATCGGACCGGCGATCTACAGCATGGGTTCATACGACAGCTTCATTCCAAACCCGCGTAACGACAATAGCCTTGCGTATAAGGGCGTGTTCAATGGCCTGACGGTCGGTGCGGAGTACTCGACCGGTCGCGATTCGACGAGCTGTGCCGGCCAGACCGCAGGCAACTTTCTCGCGTGTCGCGAAATCTCGGCGATGCTCAAGTACAACGCGGCCAAATGGGGCGCGGCTGTAGCCTTCGATGAACAGCGTGGGGGCGCGGGCTCCGCGCCGGCGACGATCGCACCGACAGCCAGTTACGCGATGGCCCGCGCAAGCAGCCGCGACCGCCGGCTGGTCGCCAACGGCTATTTTGTGCTCGGACCGGTCAAGGTCGGTGGCGGATGGATCGGGCGATGGATTCACTCCGACGTGACGAGCGTGTCGTCAAACCTGTTCTATCTTGGCGCGTCATACGCAGTCAGTGTGCCGCTGCAGGTGGATGCGCAAGTCGTCTACTACAACAGCAAGGACGCCAGCGTCCATTCGATCATGTATGTTGCCCGTGCAACTTACAGCCTCTCAAAACGCACTGCCGTGTACGCCCAGACCGGTTTCCTGACGAACGGCGCGCAAAGTAACTTCTCGGTTAGCGGCGCGACCGTCGTGCCCGCGTCTCCGGCCATGGGTGGCAACCAGTTGGGGGTGATGTTGGGCGTTCGTCACACATTCTGACCTCGCCTCGGGAATCGCGTGCCGGTGCCCCGCGCCCGGCGCGCGGCGTCTGTCGCCGGCCGGGCGCTCCGGGACGACGCGAAGCCGAACCCGCACGAAAGCGACCGTCGACATCGTCGTCGTTCGTCGCATCGCCAGTCGTTATCGCCTACACCCGGCGAGGGTGACGGCTGCGGCTGCCTCGTATGTCATTGATTTCACAAGTTTTGTCTCGGTCGTCGATCTGGCGAGCCCCGCGTTGAGTGATCAACATTCAGAATTCGCCTCCAGCCCAGGCCCGCTCGCCCAATTTTTACCTCCGGGAAAACCCCGCGTCTTGAAATCGTAAAACCCCGTCCCTATAATTAGCACTCGTTGGCGCAGAGTGCTAACGCCATGAATTCATAGCATATGCAAACGATTGCATATTTGTTTTGACGATCTCATTGAGAGAAAGAGGAGCTTGTAATGAACCTTCGTCCCTTGCATGACCGCGTTATTGTCAAGCGCCTGGACAACGAAACGAAGACCGCATCGGGCATCGTGATCCCGGACGCCGCTGCCGAGAAGCCGGACCAGGGTGAAATCCTGGCCGTCGGCCCGGGCAAGCGTGACGATCAAGGCAAGGCGATCGCACTCGACGTGAAGGTGGGCGACCGCGTTCTGTTCGGCAAGTATGCCGGCCAAAGCGTGAAGGTCGATGGCCAGGAACTGCTGGTCATGCGCGAAGAAGACATCATGGCCGTCGTGGCCGCCTAAGTCTGTCTCCCCCAGGACATCTACGTAAAGTATTCAAGGAGTTATTGCAATGGCAGCTAAAGAAGTCGTTTTCGGCGATGCCGCTCGTGCCAAGATGGTCGAGGGTGTCAACATCCTCGCCAACGCCGTCAAGGTGACCCTGGGCCCGAAGGGCCGTAATGTCGTGCTCGAGCGCAGCTTCGGCGGCCCGACCGTGACCAAGGACGGTGTGTCGGTCGCCAAGGAAATCGAACTCAAGGACAAGCTCCAGAACATGGGCGCGCAAATGGTCAAGGAAGTGGCTTCCAAGACCAGCGACAACGCCGGTGACGGTACCACCACCGCCACGGTGCTCGCCCAGTCGATCGTCCGCGAAGGCATGAAGTTCGTCGCCGCCGGCATGAACCCGATGGACCTCAAGCGCGGTATCGACAAGGCCGTCACCGCCGCCATCGACGAACTGCGCAAGATCAGCAAGCCCTGCACCACCAACAAGGAAATCGCTCAGGTCGGTTCGATCTCGGCCAACAGCGACACCTCGATCGGTGACTACATCGCCGCCGCCATGGACAAGGTCGGCAAGGAAGGCGTGATCACCGTCGAAGACGGCAAGTCGCTCCAGGACGAACTGGACGTCGTCGAAGGCATGCAATTCGACCGCGGCTACCTCTCGCCGTACTTCATCAACACCCCGGAAAAGCAAGTCGCGATCCTGGAGAACCCGTTCGTCCTGCTGTTCGACAAGAAGATCTCGAACATCCGTGACCTGCTGCCGGTGCTCGAGCAAGTCGCCAAGGCCGGCCGTCCGCTGCTGATCATCGCCGAAGACGTCGAAGGCGAAGCCCTCGCAACGCTGGTGGTCAACAACATCCGCGGCATCCTGAAGACCTGCGCCGTCAAGGCCCCGGGCTTCGGCGACCGTCGCAAGGCCATGCTGGAAGACATCGCCATCCTCACGGGCGGCCAGGTCATCGCCGAGGAAATCGGTCTGACGCTGGAAAAGGCGACGCTCAACGAACTGGGCCAGGCCAAGCGCATCGAAATCGGCAAGGAAAACACCATCATCATCGATGGCGCCGGTGAAGCCGCGAACATCGAAGCGCGCGTCAAGCAGATCCGCGCTCAGATCGAAGAAGCGTCGAGCGACTACGACCGTGAAAAGCTGCAAGAGCGCGTGGCCAAGCTGGCCGGCGGTGTTGCCGTGATCAAGGTCGGCGCCGCGACCGAAGTCGAAATGAAGGAAAAGAAGGCACGCGTGGAAGACGCGCTGCACGCCACCCGCGCTGCCGTGGAAGAAGGCATCGTCCCGGGCGGCGGTGTCGCTCTGCTGCGTGCTCGCGTTGCCGTGTCGGGCATCAAGGGTGCCAACCCCGACCAGGACGCCGGTATCAAGATCGTCCTGCGCGCCATGGAAGAGCCGCTGCGCCAGATCGTCACGAACGGTGGCGAAGAAGCCAGCGTCGTGGTGGCCAAGGTCGTGGAAGGCAAGGGTAACTTCGGCTACAACGCTTCGACCGGCGAGTACGGCGACCTGGTGGAAATGGGTGTCGTGGACCCGACGAAGGTCACCCGCACGGCACTGCAAAACGCCGCTTCGGTGTCGGGCCTGATGCTCACCACCGACTGCGCCGTCGCCGAACTGCCGAAGGAAGATGCACCGATGCCTGGCGGCATGGGTGACATGGGCGGCATGGGCGGCATGGGCATGGGCATGTAAGTCTCGCGAGAGACGGCTTGACCGGGCGCCGCGAGGCGCCCACTGCCCGGTCGCAGGGCCCCGTGGTCTCGATCACGCCGGCCCGCGCCAAAACGGCAACGAGTTCTTCGGGACTCGTTGCCGTTTTTTTTCGCCTACCGAGCCGGTCGGGTTGGCGTGCCGGGCGTTGCGGTATCCATACCCGCGCCGCCGATTGCCGGTGGCACCTGCGGCGTCGTGGCGGCGATCTGCGCCTGCATCCACTGCCAGAACGCGTGAATGGAACGCTCCCGCGGATGGTTCTCACGCCAACTGACGTAATACTCGAGGCTGGGCGGCACCTGAATGTCGCCGATCTGCACCAGTTCCCCGGACGCGAGTGCGTCTCGCACCAGCAAGCTGCGTGTGGTGGCAACGCCTTGCCCCGCGAGCGCCGCGCGCAGCAGCAATCCCGAATCGTCGAAGATCGGTCCACGCGTGGGCTCGTGCGGCGGCAAGCCGGCCGCAACCTGCCAGTCTCGCCACGAGCGATAGGAAAAGCGCAGCATGGGCAGCTTTGACATATCGGCGAGCGTGAAATCGGGCACGCGCGCGATCAGCGCCGGATGGCACACCGCGATGACGTGGTCGTCGAGCAGCTTGCGCGTGACGAACCCCGGCTTCTCCACCCGCTGATGCCAGATACCCACGTCGACCGAATAGGGGTCGGGCGCCGGGATATCGGCATGGATCCGGACCACCAGATCGATATTCGGGTGTTGCTCGCTGAAGCATCCCAGTCGGGGAATGAGCCATTGTGCGGCAAGGTCGGTCATGACGCTGACTTCGAGCCGTACCGTCGCGAGCGACACGTCGGGGACCGTGCCGGCCCGGGCCTCCGTCATCGCTTCGTCGAGTTCCGACATCCCGATGCGCACGCGTTCGGCCAGCCGTGCGCCGACACTGGTCGGGATCATGCGCGCGCCGACGCGACGAAACAAGGCCGTGCCGAGCTGCTGCTCGAGCGAACGCATGTGATGACTCACAGCACTGTGCGTCAAATTCAATTCTTCGGCGGCCCGGGTAAAGCTCCGGTGACGTGCCGCCGCCTCAAGCGCACGCAGGGATTGGAGGGGGGGAAGGTGTTGGAACATGATGTCAAATTCTACTCACAATACGAGCGCAAAGGTTTCGTTGGCCTCATCGCCGCGTTGCGCCGACAATGCCTACCCAAGCAATTCAGCAAGGTATTGTTCATGTCGAAAGCCCTCCGGATTTTCGTGCTGTTCGCCTGCGGCTACTTCGTCTCGTATGTGTACCGCGGCGTGAACATCGGGTTCGCCCCCTTCATGACGCGCGAACTTGGCCTCTCGTCCGCCGATCTCGGCCTGTTGACCAGCCTCTACTTCCTCGGATTCGCCGGCGCGCAACTGCCCGCGGGCGTGCTGCTCGACAAATTCGGGCCCCGCCGGGTCGCCTCGCTCGTGCTGCTGCTGGCGGCCGCCGGCGCCGCCATGTTCGGGTTGGCGCAAGGCGTGGGCGCGCTCATGGTGGGACGTCTGCTGATTGGTGTGGGCGTCTCGGTGTGTCTTGGCAGTGCGTTCAAGGCGCTGGCGCTATGGTTTCCGGTCGCGCGCCTGCCGTTGCTCAATGGCCTGGTGATGGCCGTGGGGGGCATGGGCGGAGTGGTCGTCGGCACGCCGCTGACATGGCTGCTCGGCCTGACCGACTGGCGGATGGTGTCGTTCGGCTTGGCGGCGCTGACGGTGTTCATGTCGGCGGCGCTCTGGTTCGGCGCTCCCGAGAAGCCGGGTTCACACGCACAGGGCGGGCTGACCGAGGCGCTGCAGGGCGTGCGGCAGGTACTTGGCAGTGCCATGTTCTGGAAGGTGACGTCGCTGTCAGGAATGACGCAAGGCGTGTTCTACGCGATGCAGTCGCTGTGGATGGCGCCGTTCATGCGCGATGTCGAAGGCATGGGTGAGGCGCAGGCGGCCTCGCTGGTGTCCGTTGTCGGGCTCGCCATGATGGCCGGCAGCGTCGGCTTCGGCGCGGCGGCCCGTTCGCTGGAGCGACGGGGCCTGAGCGTTTTCGCATTCTCCGGCGTGGGCATGGTGTTGTTCGTCGTCGTGCAGGTGCTGCTCATGCTGCGCACGCCCATTCCCCCGATGTGGCTCTGGGCGGCCTACGGGATCTTCGGCGGCACGGGCATTCTGTCGTACGCGGTGCTCGCCGAACACTTCCACGGCACGCTGATCGGACGCGTGAACACTTCGCTCACGCTCGTCGTCTTCGTGCTGATCTTCCTGTGTCAGGTGGGGGTGGGGGCCGTACTCGGCGCTTACACCGCTCACAGCGCGCAAGCTCACTTCTCGGCATGGACGGCGCTCGTCGTACTGCAGATTCTCGGCGCCGTGTGGTACTTCTGGCCGCAGCGCCAACGCGTGCGCGAGGTCGCCGCGGCCTGATGCCGCCATTGCTGTCTCTCTCGGGACAGGGCCCCGAACCGGGCCGCTCGAAAACGCCGAAGCCGCGCCCGGCATAGCGCCGCAACCGAGGTCGTGGACGCCGGCCGCTGGGCGGCCTTGCCCAATCACTTTCCGGTTTCGAGCACCCGCAACCACGCGCTCAGGCCTGCCTCGATGTCGGAGAGCGTCGCATCGGGCAGGGGCGCGAGCATGCGATGCTCGTTGGCCACATGGGCCTCGACGGCACGTTCGATCAACGCGAATCCAGCATCCGTCAATTGAACCAGGGTGCTGCGCGCGTCGTCCGGGTTCGGCACGCGCGCGATCCAGCCCCGGGCTTCCAGGCGCTGCAATCGGTGCGTCATCGTGCCCGACGTCACCATCAGCGTGGAAAACAGCGCCGTCGGCGCCAGCCGATAAGGCGCGCCCGAGCGACGCAACGTTGCCAACATGTCGAATTCCCAGCCGCTCATGTCGAACGTCGCGAACGTGGCGTCGAGTTGCTGCTGCACCAGCGCCGCACATCGTTTGAGCCGTCCGATGACGCCCATCGGCGAGACGTCGAGATCGGGGCGCTCCCGGTGCCATTGCGCGAGGATGGCGTCGACGGCGTCGCCGTGACGCGCATGCGCCGACGATGCCGGGGCCGCCTCCTGCCCGGAAGGCGCGGCTTGCGTGACCCTGGTTGCTCGATTGCCCGTGGACCGATTCGTCATGCGTGACTCCAGTTATCTTGACTTCAAGGCAAAATGATAGCAAACTCCATTTATCTTGAATTGAAGATAAATGGCGATGACAACTTCCGCGACCACTTTGCCCTCGGGCGTGCGCTGGGCTGACGTTCTGCTGACGGCGTTTGCCCCGATGATCTGGGGATCGACCTACATCGTGACGACGCAGGTGCTGCCGCCCGATCGTCCCTTTACGGCGGCGCTGATTCGCGTGCTGCCGTCGGGCCTGCTCCTGTTGCTTTGCACTCGCCGTTTGCCGGCGCCGCGCGACTGGGGGCGTTTGCTGGTGCTTTCCGCGCTGAACATCGGCGCGTTCCAGGCGCTGCTGTTCGTCGCCGCCTATCGTTTGCCGGGTGGGTTGGCCGCCGTCGTCGGCGCGATTCAGCCGTTGCTGGTCATGGCGCTGGCATGGGGCGTGGAGCAGCGGCGCCCATTGGGGGCGACGGTCTGGGCGGCGGTGGCCGGCGTCGTCGGCATGGGCATTCTGCTGCTCTCGCCGGGAACGATCTTCGAGCCGGTGGGCATCCTGGCGGCACTGGCCGGCGCGGCGAGCATGGCGACGGGAACCTATCTCACGCGCCGGTGGCGTCTGGACATGCCCGTGCTGGCGCTCACGGGCTGGCAACTGATGTTGGGAGGGCTGATGCTCGCGCCCGTGGCCTGGTTCGCCGACGCGCCGCTGCCGGGCATCACGCTGTGGCAGGCCCTGGGGTACCTGTACCTGTCGATGGCGGGCGCCTTGCTGGCCTACGCACTGTGGTTTCGCGGCATTGCGCGGCTGACGCCCGTGGCGGTGTCGTCGCTCGGTCTGCTCAGCCCGTTGACGGCGGTCGTGCTCGGCTGGGTCCTGCTGGGGCAGGCGATCCGGGGCTTCGCGTTCGTCGGGCTGGCGATGGTCTTCGCGAGCATTCTCGCCGTGCAGTGGACGGCATCCCGACGCGCCTGAACGCGGCGCGCGCCAGCGCTCAGTTGCTTTCGAGATCCTGCGCCACCCAGTCGCCCGACTTGCCGCCGTGCTTTT
Source organism: Pandoraea pnomenusa (assembly GCF_000767615.3). Taxonomy (NCBI): domain Bacteria; kingdom Pseudomonadati; phylum Pseudomonadota; class Betaproteobacteria; order Burkholderiales; family Burkholderiaceae; genus Pandoraea; species Pandoraea pnomenusa. Next base: position 1,452,915 of record NZ_CP009553.3, read on the forward strand.
CCAGCACGCGCACATCGGTGATGGTCATCCCCCGATCCACCGCCTTGCACATGTCGTAAATGGTCAGCAGTCCCACCTGCACGGCCGTCAATGCTTCCATCTCGACGCCCGTGCGACCGACGGTCTCGACCTGGGCACGGCAGTGAACGGCGTTGGCACCGTCGTCGATCAGGAATTCCACGCTGACGCGCGTGAGGGCGAGCGGATGGCACAGCGGAATCAGATCGGCCGTGCGCTTCGCGCCCTGAATGGCGGCGATGCGGGCGATGCCGAGCACGTCGCCTTTCTTTGCCGAGCCGGTGCGAATCAGTGCCAGCGTTTCCGGCTTCATCCGGATGGTGCCGCGCGCGACGGCGATGCGATGCGTGCTGTCCTTGCCGCCGACATCAACCATGTGGGCCTGTCCGGCGCTGTCGAAATGGGTGAGTTCTGCCATGAGTCGATGCTGAAAGAGGTCTGTCGCCACTGCCCTCGAAAAGGCTGACGGATGCCCGTGTCGCGAGCCTGAAGGCGGTCGTGTCTTGTCGTATTGGGAACGTTTGCGCCGTGGCGCGGAACGTCCATGTCTGGCTGCTATCATAGCAGCAGCCTCGAGTGATCAGCGCCACGCGGCGCCCATTTGCCATGACGCGTTCGTCACGTTCGTTCCGCGCCTTCATCCGCATGTTCAGCATGTCTCGCATGATCCCCGTGCTTCGTCTGTCGCGGTGCCGCGCATGAGCGTCATGCCGCCACGCGCTCGCAGCGCCTCCCGTGTCCGATGGCCTCGCGCCGTCGCATGCGGCATGTTGCCCGTGATGACGGCGGTCACGTTCGCCGCCGCTGTCGTGCCGACGCAAGTCGCCGCGCAGGCGCTTCCCACGCTGGGCCAGAGTTCCGCATCCGATCTGTCGCCCGCCATGGAGCGCAAGCTCGGCGAGCGCGTGATGCGCGAAATTCGCGCCGATCCGGATTACCTGTCCGACCTGTTGCTGTCCGATTACGTGAATGGCCTCGGCGGCAAGCTCGTGTCCGCCACGCGCAAGGTCGGCCTGGACGCGAGCCAAAGCTTCGAGTTTTTCGTGGTGCGCGACCCGGCGATCAACGCGTTCTCGCTCCCCGGCGGTTTCATCGGCATCAACACCGGACTGATCGTCGCCACACGCACCGAATCGGAGCTCGCCTCGGTCGTCGGCCACGAGACGGGGCACGTGCTGCAACATCACATCGCGCGAATGCTCGGCCAGCAGGCGCAGAACTCGTGGATCGCGCTGGGCGGCCTGCTGCTCGGCCTGCTCGCCGGGGTGGGCGCGCGCAGTTCGGATCTCGGCATGGGCATCGCGATGGGCGGACAGGGACTGGCCGTCGATCGGCAATTGCGTTTCTCGCGCGACGCGGAACGCGAGGCCGACCGAGTCGGTTTCCAGTTGTTGCAGGCGGCCGGCTTCGATACCTATGCCATGCCGACGTTCTTCGAGCGATTGCAGCGCGCGGACGCGATCAACGAAGCCGGCGTGCCCGAATACGTGCGCACCCACCCACTGACGACGGACCGTATTGCCGACATGCTCAACCGTTCGCGCAACGCGGGTTATCGTCAACCGGAACAATCGCCCGAATACCAGTTCGTGCGCGCGCGTTCGCTGGTACTGCAGCAGAAGTCGGCGAGCGACTACGCCACGATCGCCGACGCGCAACGCACCGCCATCCGCACGCAGACCGCGCCGAGCGTGGCGGGCGCCTGGTACGCGGTCGCCCTCGCCGAGTACAAGCAAAATCGCTGGGCGCCCGCCCGCGAAGCGCTGGAGAACGCCCGCGCGGCCTTTGGCGGCAGCGGTCCCGGCACCCCGAGTCTGGCGGTGCTCGCGTCGGACATCGCGCGTGCGTCGGGCCGGCCGGACGACGCGCTGCGCATCGCGGTGCAGGCACGCACGGCATTTCCGCTATCGCAGGCGGCGGACATGGCATATGCCGATGCGCTGGTGGCTGCTCACCGGATTCCGGACGCGACGAAGTTCCTGCAGGCGCAAGTGGAGCGTTATCGCAGCGAGCCGATCTGGTGGCGCGCCCTGGCCGGCGCGTGGGCGGCGGGCGGCAAGCGCGCCCGACAGCACGAAGCGCTCGCGGAGCAGTACGCGTTGCAGGGGCAATGGATGGCGGCGGTGAGTCAATTGAAGCTCGCCCGCGATGCCGGCGACGCCGACTTCTACGAACTTTCGACCATCGACGCCCGATTGCACGAGTTCCAGCGCCGGTACAAGGAAGACAAGGAAGAAGAGAAGGACTTCAACAAGCAGTTCGGGTGAGCGGCGCCAGCATCGCGAAATGCATGCCGCCGCCCGACGCACCTCGCGCGCGATGTCGCCCGGGCACGCTCAGTCGCCCGGCGTGGCCGACGCTTGCGGATCTCGCTCGAAGCCATACGTCTGTGGCAACGTGCCCGCACGAACCGTCGCGAACGGCAGCGAGTCGCCGTTGCGCCAATGCAGGCGCACCGCCGCCCTGGCATCGGCCGTATCGTCGGCGGTCTCGGCCAGTTCGAACGCCTGCGGCAAGTCCGACACTTGCGTGAGAAGATCGATATCGTGATCGTGCAGCAGCGCCAGCGGCGCATTCGGCATGTCAGCACCCTCCGCGCGAACGGCGCCCGCGAATGCCACGTTGCCGTCTTCGTCGAGCAGGCACGCGCTGGGGACGAACGATCGGCCCAACTGATCGGTCAGCACCGGCGCGCCGCGGCCTTCATGGGCTGCGGCGTCCCATGTGAGACGCACGACGAACGGCGCATAGGCCAGCGACACATAGACGCGTTGCGGCCCGTTCTGGAAGTACCAACGCCCGGCGTCGTCGCAGGCGTAATTGCGGGCGATGAATGCCAGCAGCGCTTCGTGACGAATCGGGTCGCCCGCGGCACCCGCCGCCTGCGCCGCATCGTCGCGCATGCGCCACTGCCCGCGACGATCGAGCGCCAGCCAGCCGTAGCAGTGCGGTACGTTGGGCCACTTGGCCATTGCCTGTCGAACGATTTCATCCATGGGACATCCTCGCGGGGCGCACGCGCCTAGGCCGCATTCGGCAAGAATTGACGGAAATACTCGACGACCGTGTGCGGCATCCACGTCATGCCGCCCGGGAACGGCCCGCTCATGAAACCGACGTGCCCGCCATGCGCGGGTTGCAGCAGGTGCACGAAGCGTCCGACGTCGTCTTCGCCGGGCAACGCGCTCGCGGGCTGGAACGGGTCGTTGCGCGCATTGATGACGAGCGTCGGGACCTCGATGGCCGGCAGGATCGGCTTGCTCGAGGCACGAGTGTAGTAGTCGAACGCACTGTGATAGCCGTGCAGCGGTGCCGTGACCACGTGATCGAATTCGCCGAGGTCACGCGCCGCCAGCATGCGCTCGCGATCGTAAAGGCCCGGATATTGATCGAGCTTGGCAAGTGCCTTCTTCTTGAGCGTGCCCAGAAAATTGCGCGTGTACACCATGTTGAAGCCGTGCGAGAGCGCGAGCCCCCCCGCGCGCAGGTCGAGCGGCGCGGAAATGGCGCAGGCGGCGCTGACGATGCCAGTGGCGTGCGCCTCGCGCTCGCCAAGCCAGCGCAGCAGGACATTGCCGCCCAGCGATACGCCTGCCGCGAAGATCGGGCCCGATGTGCTCGCGCGCAAACGTTGCAGCATCCAGTCGATCTCGGTGCTGTCGCCCGAGTGGTAGAAGCGCGGCGCGCGGTTCATGCGCCCGCTGCAACTGCGAAAGTGCGGTATCACGCCACGCCAGCCCTGCGCTTCGACTTCGCGCATCAACGTTCTGGCGTAGTGGCTGCCCGAGCCGCCTTCCAGTCCATGAAACAGCACGACGAGCGGTGTCGCAACGAGCGCGCCAGGCGCCGGCGGCGCCTTTTCCGAGGCGGGCGGGCCAACCAGCCAGTCGACGTCGACGAAATCGCCGTCGGGCGTGTCCCACGTCTCGCGCCGGAACTCGACGACCGGGCGGCGTCCGAGCAAGGCAGGGTAGATCGTCTGGCTGTGCCCGTCGGGCAGCCAACGCGGCGAGCGGAAATCCAGGGGAAGAAATGCCGCCGGGCGTGCCGTCATCGCGACTCCGGCCGGTTCAGTGCAGCCCGTCCGGACGCGCGTGCATCATCAGGCTGAACTGCTCGACGGCATGCGGCGGCAACGGGCTGGAGTGGATGTGGGCGAAGCGCCAGTCGCCTTGCTCATGCACCAGTACGTAGGTGGTATGAATGAGCTGGGCGGTGGTCTGTCCGGCGTCTTCCTTGCCCACGCGCATGGCTTCGGTGGCCGTGTGCACGACCGTGCCGACGGTGTCGTACTCGGTCGTGTCGAGCGAATCGATCAGCACCACGCTCTGCGTGAATTGGGCCACCAGGCCGCTGCGGATCTGCTCGAGGCCGTCCCAGCGGGTGCCGTCGGCGCGAATGTAGCTGACGAAATCCTCGTTCGCCCAGAGCGACATCGCACGATCCGTCTGCCCGCGGCGCAGCGCGTCATAAAAGGCCGTGATGGTTTCACTGGCGGCATCGAACAGGCGGACGAAACGTGGCATGAGGATTTACCGTTGAAGGTGACCGGATCGGGCTGAAGGCCGCACCACGCTGGATGGCATCAGCGCTGCGTGAGCAGGATGTTGCGAAGGTTCGCGAACACGTGCTCGGGCATCAACTCGTTGAGGCAACGCGTGTGGCCCAGCGGACATTCGCGGGCGAAACACGGGCTGCATTCCAATTGTAGCCACAGGACGTGCGCCTGGTCTGACAACGGCGGCGTGTGGCGCGGATCGGACGAGCCGAACAGGGCGATCTGCGGGCGACGCAAGGCCGCGCTCACATGCATGAGCCCCGAGTCGTTGCTTACCACGGCATTGGCACGCGCGAGCAGCGCACAGGCCTCGGCAAGCGAGGTCTGCCCGCAGAGATTGCGCACGAACGGGGCGTCTGCCGCGATTTGCTGGGCCAGCGCGCCGTCCTTTCCCGAGCCGAGCGCGATGATCTGCGCGTACGGGAACGAGCGGCGAACCAGTTGCGCCAGTTGCGCGAAGTGGCCGGTCGGCCAGCGTTTGGCGGGGCCGAACTCGGCGCCCGGACAGAACACGACGAGCGGTACGCGCAAATCGAGGCCGAAACGCGCGAAAACGCGGGCCGACTCGTTCAGATCGGTCTCGATGCGCGGCGTCGGCAGCGTTTCGGGCAGCTTGGCCCCCGGTGCGAACGCGAGCGCCGCGTAATGCCGCACCATCGGCGGGCGTTCGTCCTTGCGCGGATTGGCGTGACGCACGTTGAGCAGGCCGTAGCGCTGCTCGCCCTTGTAGCCGATGCGCAACGGGATGCGCGCCAGCCACGGAATCAGGGCCGACTTCAGCGAGTTCGGCAACACGTAGGCGGCGTCGTAACCCTCGTCGGCGAGCACGCTCGCGAGCCGGTAGCGCTCGAGCGGCTGCAACTTGCCGTGCGCGAGGTCGGTGGCGACGACGCGCGAAATCTCCGGCATGCGCTCCAGAACCGGGGCGACCCAGCCCGGCGCGATCGCGTCGATGGTCAGACGCGGATGCAGACGCTTGAGCAGGGTGAACAACGGCTGCGCCATCAGCGCGTCCCCAATCCAGTTGGGGGCGATCACCAAGGCTTTATGCATTGGGCGGAGACTCTAAACGTTAAGCGTGGCGATGAAACTGACGCACGACCGGCCAGTGCTCCGCGACAGCGGCGGATGGCACCGGGAACCGGCCGAGGCAGGGCGCTGCGGGCTCAGTGGTGACCCTTGAGCACGACACCGGCCTTCAGGCGATAGCGCGTGCCGCAGTACGGGCAGGCGGCTTCGCCGTGGGTGACATCGATGAAAACGCGCGGGTGGGCGCTCCAGGCTTCCATCTTCGGATTCGGGCAATGGACCGGGAGATCTTCGGCGCCGACTTCGACGACCGGCATTTGTTTGACTTCGCTCATGGGGTTCAGACCGTGATGGATATTCGGAACTCTGGGGATTGCGCGACCATGACAGGCGCAAAGCGCATGCCCGACCGTTCACCAAAAGACGCTATTGTAAAGCAGGCGCCGCCCTTTGCGGATGGCGCACCGCGCTTGGCGCCTCGCGGCAGGCCGCGTGCGACAGGCAAGTTACCGTGCGCGTGGCGCGCACGCGACACCGCGGCGCAGGCCCCGGCAAAAAGCGTGGGAAATCGGACGATATCGGGCGATATCGGACGTCAGCGTAGTAAACGAATATTTAACATGACTATAATGGTGCGTCGCCCGCCGCCAACGATGAATACAGTCAGGAGACTCTCCGGCAACCCCTGGCGGGCGCTGTGACCGACAGCGGTCATCTTGGGCGTGCCGGGCGCCGTCGGGACCGCTTCGCCCCGCCTTGCCACACCCTGCGCCGCTTGCCGCGGCGCTCGCCCCCAACCGACCATGCCAACGCTTCGTTTGCCAGCCGCCGAACGTGATGGGTTCGCGGCAGGTTTTCGCATCATTTCGCCACTTCTGCTAGCCATCTTCTCCTGGGGGCTCGTGACCGGGGTCGCCATGAGCAAGTCGGTCCTCACGGTACCCCAGGCCATCGGCATGAGCCTGATGCTCTATGCGGGCTCCGCGCAACTCGCGTCGCTGCCACTCTTTGCCGCGGGCATGCCCCTGTGGACCATTCTGCTCACGGTCGGCATCGTCAATCTGCGCTTCGTGATCTTCAGCGCCGGGCTACAGCCGCATTTCTCGTATTTGTCGTTGCCGCGCCGCATCGCGCTCGGCTACGTCAACGGCGATCTCGGCTTCGTGATGTTCATGAACCAGAATTTTGCGAGCGGTTACGTCCCGGGCAAGGAGGGGACGTATTACGGCATCACCCTCAGCAACTGGGCCGTCTGGCATGTGTCGTCGATCCTCGGCATCATGCTCGGCTCCCTCGTGCCCGATAGCTGGGGCCTGGGCTTTGCCGGCACGCTCGCGCTCATTCCCATGATGGTTCACACGATCACGAGCCGTTCCACGATGCTCGCCGTCGCGCTTGCGTCGGTGATCGGCGTGCTCGCATTCGACCTGCCATACCGGCTCAATCTTGTGCTCGGCGTGCTCGGCGCACTTGCGGCCGGCATGGTGTGCGACGACCTTGCGGCGCGCCATGCGAAGCGTCTGGCATCGACCAGGACCGCGAGCGGGGCGACCGGCATCGAAGTCGGCCCGCGCGACGACGCGCGGACGGTGGCGCCCGCCAGCGTGTCGGCCGTCGCGCCCACGGCGGCATCCAGCGTGGTGCCCGCCGATATCCCCTCGGGCAGGTCAGCGGTGGGGGCGAGCGCAACACATGTCGCGGATGCGCCGCGTCGCGACGAGGAGCGCTCATGAGCACCTTCGAAATCTGGTTCGCCTTCGTGGCGATGACGGCGATCACGATCGTCACACGCACCTTCTTTCTGTTGGCGGGCGAGCGTGTGACGTTGCCGCAACGACTCCAGCGCGCGTTGCGCTATGCCCCGGCAGCCGCGTTGGCGGTGATCGTGGTGCCCGAGGTGCTGCTGCTCGATCACCAGTTCGCGGTGCATCTGGGCAATCACAAGCTGGCGGCGGCGATCGCGGCCACGGCCTGGTTCGTCTGGCGGCGCAACATGATCGAAATGATTGTCGTCGGCATGGCCGTCTACACGCTTGGCCGGCTGTTTCTGTAGGCGGAACCCCGGAACCCCGAAATGGGCAACCCGGCGGTCGGATCAGTTAAAATGCATGTTTTTCCCACCATATATTCCGGATTCTCATGGCTTCCGTCGTACGTCTGACCGATTTGATCGCCCAGGGCCAGCTCGCTGGCAAACGTGTCTTCATCCGCGCCGACTTGAACGTGCCGCAGGACGACGAGGGCCGCATCACGGAAGACACGCGTATCCGCGCTTCGGTGCCGGCCATCCAGATGGCGCTCGACGCGGGCGCCGCGGTAATGGTGACGTCGCACCTGGGCCGTCCGACCGAAGGCGAATTCAAGCCCGCCGACTCGCTCGCCCCGGTCGCCGGCCGACTCTCGGAATTGCTCGGTCGTGACGTGAAGCTCGTGGCCAACTGGGTCGACGGCGGTTTCGACGTGGTGCCGGGCACCGTGGTGCTGTTGGAGAACTGCCGCGTCAACAAGGGCGAGAAGAAGGACAACGACGAACTGGCGCAGAAGATGGCCAGGCTGTGCGACGTCTACGTGAACGACGCGTTCGGCACGGCCCACCGCGCCGAGGCGACCACGCACGGTATCGCCAAGTACGCACCGGTCGCCTGCGCGGGCCCGCTGCTGGCCGCCGAGCTCGAAGCGCTGGGCAAGGCGCTGAACGCGCCGGCGCGTCCGCTCGTGGCAATCGTCGCGGGCTCGAAGGTCTCGACCAAGCTCACCATTCTCAAGTCGCTCGCCGACAAGGTCGATCACCTGATCGTGGGCGGCGGCATCGCCAATACGTTCATGCTGGCCGCCGGTCTGCCGATCGGCAAGTCGCTCGCCGAGGCGGATCTGGTGGGCGAGGCGAAGGCCATCATCGACGCCATGGCCGCACGCGGCGCCACTGTGCCGATTCCGACGGATGTCGTGTGCGCCAAGGAATTCAGCGCCACGGCCGAAGCGACCGTGAAGGCTGCTGCGGACGTGGCGGCCGACGACATGATTCTGGACATCGGGCCGCAAACGGCGGCCAAGCTCGCCGAGCAACTGGGCGGCGCCGGCACGATCGTGTGGAACGGGCCGGTCGGCGTGTTCGAATTCGATCAGTTCGGCCACGGCACCGAGACCCTGGCGCGTGCCATTGCGGCAGCCAAGGGCTTCTCGATCGCCGGTGGCGGCGACACGCTCGCGGCCATCGCCAAATACGGCATTGCCGACGACGTCAGCTACATCTCGACGGGCGGCGGCGCTTTCCTCGAATTCCTCGAGGGCAAGACGCTGCCGGCGGTCGATGTCCTGCAACAACGCGCCGCCGGCGCCCACTGATCGCGCAAACCCAGGTGGAGCGGGGCTCGCCGCCAGGTTCGATGGTCCGGAAAGCATTCGTGGACGGCCGTTTTGACCCGTTCATTGCGAACGTCAGAGATCGAATCAATCGATTTCGTACGGACAATACGAACTTTTTGGTTAACCTGCGGCGGGCTAAATGCGTTACAAACCTCTAAGCGCCAGCAATGTCGAACGCGCTGCTACCAAAGAGGATGAAGAGATGGATGTAATGAACCGCTCCACCAAGATCGTCGCCACCATCGGTCCGGCATCGAGCACGCCGGAAGTGCTCTCGCGCATGATCGCTGCAGGCGTCGACGTCGTTCGCCTGAATTTCTCGCACGGCAAGGCACAGGATCACATCGAGCGCGCCGAGATGGTGCGCGCGGCCGCGAAGGCCGCCGGCCGCGAAGTGGCCATCATGGCCGATTTGCAGGGTCCGAAGATCCGCGTCGGCAAGTTCGAAAACGGCAAGACCACGCTGGAAGCTGGCGCGAAGTTCATTCTTGACGCCGAATGCGAGCTCGGCAACGACGAGCGCGTCGGCCTGGACTACAAGGAACTGCCGCGCGACGTGAGCACGGGCGACGTGCTGCTGCTCAACGACGGCCTCATCGTGCTGATCGTCGATCGGGTGCTCGGCAGCGAGATTCACACGACCGTGAAGGTCGGCGGCGATCTGTCGAACAACAAGGGCATCAACCGCCAGGGCGGCGGGTTGACGGCGCCGGCGCTGACCGCGAAGGACATGGAAGACATCAAGACCGCGATGGCGCTGGGCGCCGATTACGTCGCGGTCTCCTTCCCGAAGAACGCCACGGACATGGAAATGGCGCGGCGCCTGGCGAACGTGGCGGGCGAGCCGTATGGCATCAAGCCGCTCATGATCGCCAAGATCGAGCGCGCCGAAGCGATTCCGGCGCTCGAAGAGATCCTGGCGGCCTCGGACTGCATCATGGTCGCGCGTGGCGACCTGGCCATCGAAGTCGGCAATGCGGCGGTGCCGGCGCTTCAGAAGCGCATGATCCGCATGGCGCGCGAGATGAACAAGACGACCATCACGGCCACGCAGATGATGGAGTCGATGATCCACAACCCGGTGCCGACGCGCGCCGAGGTGTCGGACGTGGCCAACGCCGTGCTCGACGGGACCGACGCGGTGATGCTCTCGGCCGAGAGCGCGGCGGGCAAGTATCCGGTCGAAACCATCGAGACGATGGCGACGATCTGCGTCGAGGCGGAGCGTTCGGAGACGGTGGAACTCGATCGCGACTGGCTGGACCAAACTTTTACGCGCATCGACCAGACGATTGCCGCCGGCGCGCTGTTTACCGCGTATCATCTTGGCGCGAAAGCGATCGTGGCGCTGACCGAATCGGGCGCGACCGCATTGTGGCTGTCCCGTCACAAGATTCACGTGCCGATTTTCGCGCTGACCTCGCAGCTCGGCAGTCACCGCAAGATGGCGCTGTACCGCAACGTGTATGCGATGCGCGCCGATGCGACGCTCGACCGCGATCACGCGCTCAAGCAGGCGGAGCAACTGCTGCTCTCGAGCGGGGTGGTCAAGCGCGGCGACACGATCGTGCTGACGGTGGGCGAGCCGATGGGGCAACCCGGCGGCACCAATACGTTGAAGATTGTCCAGGTGGGCCACGCATGATGCGTTGGGCCGCGCCGGGCGCGGCGAGGCGATTGCGCCCCGCCGCCGCCCGCGCGCCGTCGTCATGGGGGCGCCTCTGGATCGAAGAAAGATTTGCTTAGTTTTGTGATTCCAAGGAGAACATCATGCCCCTAGTCTCTATGCGACAGCTGCTGGACCACGCCGCCGAAAACGGCTACGGTCTGCCGGCCTTCAACGTCAACAATCTCGAGCAGGTTTCCGCGATCATGGCCGCCGCCGACGAAGTCGGCGCGCCGGTCATCATGCAGGCCTCGGCCGGTGCCCGCAAGTACGCCGGTGAGGCGTTCCTGCGTCACCTGATCTCGGCGGCCGTGGAAGCCTATCCGCACATCCCGGTGGTGATGCACCAGGATCACGGCCAGTCGCCGGCAGTGTGCATGGCCGCCATCAAGAGCGGTTTCTCGAGCGTGATGATGGACGGCTCGCTCGAAGCCGACGGCAAGTCGGTGGCGAGCTACGAGTACAACGTCGAAGTGTCGAAGAAGGTCGTGGAGTTCTCGCACTACATCGGCGTGACGGTGGAAGCCGAGCTGGGCGTGCTGGGTTCGCTCGAAACGATGAAGGGCGACAAGGAAGACGGTCACGGCGCCGACGGCACGATGACGCGCGAGCAACTGCTGACCGATCCGGATCAGGCCGCCGATTTCGTGCACCAGACCCAATGCGACGCGCTGGCGATCGCCATCGGCACCTCGCACGGCGCCTACAAATTCAGCCGCAAGCCGACCGGCGACATTCTCGCCATCGACCGCATCAAGGAAATCCACCGCCGCATTCCGAACACCCACCTGGTGATGCACGGTTCGTCGTCGGTGCCGCAGGAGCTGCTCGCCGAGATCCGCGAATTCGGCGGCGACATGAAGGAAACGTACGGCGTGCCGGTCGAAGAGATCGTCGAAGGCATCAAGCATGGCGTGCGCAAGATCAACATCGACACCGACATTCGCCTGGCCATGACGGGCGCGATCCGTCGTTACCTGTTCGAAAACCCGAGCAAGTTCGATCCGCGCGACTACCTCAAGCCGGCGCGCGAAGCCGCGAAGCTGGTTTGCAAGGCGCGCTATCTGTCGTTCGGCTGCGAAGGCCAGGCCGGCAAGATCAAGCCGATCGCACTCGAAAAGATGGCCGAGAAGTACAAGAGCGGCGATCTCGCGCAGATCGTGAAGTAATCCAGGGCGTCACGCGACGCACGGCGGCCGTCAGGTCGCAGGCCCGGCTCTCGCCAGCACTCGCTGGAACAGAAGCCGGGCTTTTTCTTTGGGCATCGGCAACTGGAACTTGCCGCCCAGTTCCGGGCGGATCGTGGCGGTGAGCATTTCCACGCCGTCGACGATCAGCGTCACGATGCAAAGCCACAACGGTGCCCGTATTCCGGAAGTCCGGGGCGGCGCGTCATGGCAGTCTCCGAAGCCTCCTTTTTTCACCTGCCCGCCGCGCGGCGGGCCACCCGGAGGTATCGATGCCCTTGAAATGCTTGCCCACGACTTTCACCCGGTGTCTCGGACTGTCACAACCCGGTGACTCGTCGCCATCCTCGGGGACTTCCTCGCGCATGGCGCGGGAAATGACGCGCGCCGGGCACGTGCTGCCGGACTCGGACGAGCCCGGTACGTCGCAATCGCCTATTTATGCGCGCGTGCGAAAGCCCACGCGGCTGCCCGCGTGCGCTGCGCGGGACCCGGCGGTGGCGTGCGGCGAGGCGGGCGCGTCGAGCGAGATCCCCAACCCGATCCGGCTTTGGGGGCAGTACGATCCCGCCCCCGACTGGGCGGCGCCGACCGATGCACAGGGTTGGGCCGACTTCTACAAGGTCAACACGGCCAAGCTCATCGACATCGACGGCAGATGCACGCGCTATGGCCTGATCGAACTGGGCGGATTCCGGTTCATCGTCGGCCCGACGGCCGCGTCGCGGGAGGCGGGCGCGCTCACGGCCATCCTCAAGGCGCACACCCAGATCGGTGCCGTGTTCTCCGTCGAGCCGTGGACGCCACCTGCGGATTCGCTGTCCGGCGCCCGAGGAGAGACCGGAAAATCCGATCGCCGTTCGGGCTACCAGGAGAAGCCCATCGGCGCTTACATCGCCCGCATTCAGCGCGCAAGCGATCCGGCCCGGACCGGCGCGGCGGCGCCATCATCGTCATCGTCCGGCGCGAGGCCGGTGAGTCTGGCGGGCGGACTGTCTCACGTGAAATTCATGGAGTTCGAGGGGATGGCGCATCACAATACGGTGATCGCGGGCCGCACCCTGTGGGAGGCCGGGCGCGGCGTGGCCGAATTCATGCGTCAGAATCCCGGCAAGATCGCGCTCGTCTGCTCGACGAACGGCATTGCGCGTCCCAGCGCGGTCATCGCCAGCGCCGCATTGCAGCTCACGAACGGGGACGCCGCGCTCCGGGCTGCGATCTCCGACGCGGTCGTCACGCAACGCTCGGAAGAAAGTGCACGTCACATCGACGCTGCCTCGGACAGCTTCGACAACATTGCCGAACTGGCCTCGCTCATCGCCATGCTGCGCAGGCCGGGCAGGGGAGACGAAGCCCAGGAGCGCAAGGTTTACCTGCTCATGCAGCGTCTCGAGACGCTCATGACCAAGCCGAACGCCGACGTTACCTGGCGCAGCCGCGAGGGGCGCTGCAAAGTGGCAGACATTTTCGAGGCGCATTTCGAACACGTGGCGCCATTGCTGGCTTCGGCGGGTCTGCCGATCGGCACGGCGCTGCTGTGGCTTGGCGGGGAGATGCGCGTGAGCGGTGTGCTCAGATTCCTCACGCCTGGCTACGTCGAGCGGCATCTCGACCGGATCTCGCTGCAGCCCATCGATCCGGAGGATCCGAACGCCGTGCGCCTGGTCTCGCTCGATGACCGCGACCTCGTCTGCGACAACAAATACTACGACGTCGCGTCGGTGGCGGATTGGTATCGGCAGTGCAAGCGGTCGGGGCGGGCCGACGGCATGACGAATCCGATCTCGCGCGTGCCCGTCATCGCGCTGCTCGTCCGGGCGTCGGAAAGGGCGCGGCTCGCGCCGCAGTTCCTGCCGTCGTCCGTCTGATCTTTTCGGATTTCACGGGGCAGCTCGCGCCCTGAACCCTGCCCGGCATCCCGCCGGGCCGACATCTTCGTGAAACGGCCCCCAACGCGCGTATAATTACGCCTTTGCCCTTCCTGATATTGGGTCCCGCCGTGACTACCCCCGCCCTGAACGCCCTGTACGAATCCTCCCTCAAGAGCCTGCCGCTGCTCTCGCGCGGCAAAGTGCGCGACAACTACGCCGTTGGCGACGACAAGCTGCTGATCGTGACGACGGACCGCCTCTCGGCGTTCGACGTGATCATGGGCGAGCCGATTCCGGGCAAGGGCCGCGTGCTCAACCAGATGGCGAACTTCTGGTTCGACAAGCTCTCGCATGTGGTGCCGAACCATCTCACTGGCGTGTCACCCGAGTCGGTCGTCGCCGCCGACGAAGTTGCACAGGTTGCCGGCCGCGCGGTGGTCGTCAAGCGCCTGAAGCCGATTCTCGTGGAAGCCGTGGTGCGTGGCTATCTGGCCGGCAGCGGCTGGAAGGACTACCAGGCCACGGGTGCCGTGTGCGGCGTGAAGCTGCCGGCCGGCCTGCAGAACGCGCAGCAACTGCCCGAGCCGATCTTCACCCCGGCCGCCAAGGCCGAGCTGGGCGAGCACGACGAGAACATCAGCTTCGACGACATGATCGGTCGTGTGGGCCGCGAGCTGGCCGAGCAGATCCGTGACATCTCGATCCGCCTGTACAAGGAAGCGGCCGCCTACGCGGCCACGCGCGGCATCATCATCGCCGACACGAAGTTCGAATTCGGCCTGGACGACGAAGGCAAGCTGCATTTGATGGACGAAGCGCTGACGGCCGATTCGTCGCGCTTCTGGCCGGCCGATTCGTACGCCGTGGGCAGCAATCCGCCGTCGTTCGACAAGCAGTTCGTGCGCGACTGGCTCGAAACGCAGCCGTGGGGCAAGACGCCGCCGGCGCCGAAACTGCCCGACGAGGTCGTGCAGAAGACGGCCGCCAAGTACCGCGAGGCGCTCGAGCGCCTGACCGGCCAGCAACTGGCCTGAGCGGAGCATCGGCAAGATGAGCGAGAAACAAGCCTTGGCCCCGCGCGTGGGCGTGGTGATGGGGTCCAACTCGGACTGGGAAGTGATGAAGAACGCGGCCGCCATCCTGGCCGAGTTCGGCGTGCCGTATGAGGCACAGGTCGTCTCGGCGCACCGCATGCCCGACGACATGTTCCGCTACGCCGAAGCGGCGCGCGAGCGCGGCCTCGTCGCGATCATCGCCGGCGCGGGCGGTGCGGCCCACCTGCCGGGCATGATCGCCGCCAAGACGACGGTGCCGGTGCTCGGCGTGCCGGTGCCGAGTAAATACCTGCGCGGCGAGGATTCGCTGCTCTCGATCGTCCAGATGCCCAAGGGCGTGCCGGTCGCGACCTTCGCCATTGGCGAGGCGGGCGCGGCCAACGCCGCCTTGTTCGCGGTCTCGATGCTCGCGGCCGACGACAAGGCGCTCTCGGACAAGCTCGACGCGTTTCGCGCGAAGCAGACCGAAGCGGCGCGCGGCATGACGCTGCCGGCACTGTAAAAGAAAAGATCGTCCCCGCTACTGTCAGCGCCTCACTCAAGATGAATTCTGCCTCCGCTGCGCCCATCCTTCCCGGCCAATGGCTGGGCATGCTGGGCGGCGGCCAACTCGGCCGCATGTTCTGTTTCGCCGCTCAGTCGATGGGCTACAAGGTCTGCGTGCTCGATCCGGACCCGCGTTGCCCGGCCGGCGCCGTGGCCGACCGCCTGATCGTTGCCGACTATCGCGACGAGGCGGCGCTGGCCGAGCTGGCCGCGCTGTGTCCGGCCGTCTCGACCGAGTTCGAGAACGTGCCGTCGCAGTCGCTCGACTACCTCGCGCAAACCACGACGGTGAGCCCTGCCGGGCGCTGCGTGGCGATCGCGCAGGACCGCGTTGCGGAGAAGCGTTTCATCGAGCGTTGCGGTGTGCCGGTGGCCCCGCATCTCGTCATCGAATCGAACGACGCACTCGCCGCCATTGGCGACGTCGCCATTTCGAGCGTGCTGCCCGGTATTCTGAAGACGGCTCGCATGGGTTACGACGGCAAGGGCCAGGTGCGCGTGAATACGCCTGCCGAAGCGCGCGACGCCTACGCCGCGCTGGGCGGCGTGCCGTGCGTGCTGGAAAAGCGCCTGGCGCTGGCCTTCGAAGTGTCGGTGCTGAGCGCGCGTGGCGCCGACGGCACGGTGGCCACCTATCCGCTCGCCCAGAACGTGCACATCGACGGCATCCTCGCGACCACGACGGTGCCGGCGCCCGACGCCGCCCCGGCGCTCGCCGACGCGGCGCGTGCGGCCGCGGCCACGATCGCGTCGCAGATGGACTATGTCGGCGTGCTGTGCGTCGAGTTCTTCATTCTCCAGGACGGTTCGCTCGTAGCCAACGAAATGGCGCCGCGCC
This sequence comes from Pandoraea pnomenusa, assembly GCF_000767615.3. Classification (NCBI taxonomy): domain Bacteria; kingdom Pseudomonadati; phylum Pseudomonadota; class Betaproteobacteria; order Burkholderiales; family Burkholderiaceae; genus Pandoraea; species Pandoraea pnomenusa. The sequence goes on from NZ_CP009553.3 coordinate 1,469,049, forward strand.
CGCACAACAGCGGTCACTACACGATCGATGCCTGCGCCGCGAGCCAGTTCGAGCAGCAGGTGCGCGCGATGGCCGGCCTGCCGCTCGGCGAGACGCGTCAGCATTCGCCGGCGGTGATGCTCAACGTGCTCGGCGACGTGTGGTTCACGGGCGACGCCAAGGATCAGCCGCGCACACCCGCATGGCACGACGTGGTGGCGTTGCCGTCGGCACGCCTGCATCTGTACGGCAAGGAAGACGCGCGCGTGGGCCGCAAGATGGGGCACATCACGTTCGCCGGTGCCTCGCTGGACGAAGCCCGCGCGGCGTGCAGGAAGGCCGCGGCGAGCCTGAACATCGCGCTGGAAGACTGAGCCATGACGACCGCTTCGCCGCCGCAAGCGCCGCGCATCGTCATGCCGTCGGACGACGCCATCGAGCGGGCGGCCGAACAACTCGCCGCCGGCGAGCTGGTCGCGTTCCCGACAGAGACGGTCTACGGCCTGGGCGGCGACGCGGAGAATCCGGCGGCGGTGGCGGCGATCTATGCCGCGAAGGGCCGGCCGGCCAATCATCCCGTCATCGTGCACTTTTCGCCGGACGGCGATCCGGGCTACTGGAGCGACGACGTCACGCCTGCGGCACGCAAGCTGATGGATGCGTTCTGGCCGGGCCCGCTCACGCTGATTCTCAAGCGCGCTCCGCATATTCCCGACGCCGTCTCCGGTGGCCAGGATTCGGTGGGGCTGCGTTGCCCGTCGCACCCCGTGGCCCAGGCACTGCTGCGCGCATTCGAGCGGATCAAGGGCGGGCAGGGCGGCGTGGCGGCGCCGTCGGCCAATCGCTTCGGGCAGGTCAGCCCGACGGCTGCGCAACACGTGCGCGACGAATTCGCCGGATTGCCGGGCGTGACGGTGCATGTGCTCGACGGCGGCGAGGCGGCCGTCGGGATCGAATCGACCATCGTGGACCTGTCGCGCGGATTTCCGGCATTGCTGCGTCCCGGACACATCACGCCGGAGCAGATCGCCGAAGTGCTGGGCGAGATGCCGCGTCTGCCGGGGCAAGATGTCGACGCACCGCGTGCATCGGGCACGCTCAAGGCACATTACGCGCCCCGTACGCCGCTCTATCTGTGCGACGCGGCGCAGTTCGCGCCGGCGCTGGCGGTGCGTCCGCAGGGTGAGCGGGTGGCCGTGGCGGCGTTCGCGCCCACGCTCGCCGCATTGCCTGCCGACGTTGTCGCGTCGAAGGACGTTGTGCGGATCGTGCTGCCGGCAACGCCCGCGGCGCTGGCCACCGATCTGTACGCGATGTTGCGCCGCCTCGATCGCGCCGACGTCACGCACATTCTGTTCGAGCGCCTGCCCGACACGCCCGCGTGGGCCGCTGTGGGCGACCGCCTCGGGCGCGCCGCGGCGGCGTTCGAGCGCGCATAAGGCGAATCACGCGAATCACGCGTATCGCTCGAACGCGGCATACCTGTGCTGCCTGTCGCAGGGCGGCGTCCGCCACCATGTCACAACGCCGACGTCCACCCCACGACATCGCCCTGCGCTGATCCACGCCGCCTCGCCGGCGTGGGGGCGTCAAAGCCCTTTTCGCGAAGCGCCGGCCGCGCCGTCCTGGCTCACCCCTGCGACGTCACCCAGCTGTCCGAGGCCTCCCGCCGCTGCCGCATCCGCCAGCCCCCGAGCATTCGCCGGGGCACTTGACGTCTGCGCCGCTTGCCAGGCATGGCGCCACTCGGGCGGTCCGAAAAGCGCCATGGCCTTGTTGCGCCAGCCGGGCATCGTGACGACATCGCGCGCCATCGTGCGCCACTCGTGAAACGTCAGCGTGATCGGGTTGTGCGTGTGAATCGGGTCGACGATCCCGTACTCGCAGGGCTCGGCCTCGCTCTCCGGGACGTATGAGCCGAACATCCGGTCCCAGATGACGAGCACACCCGCGTAGTTGCGGTCGATGTAACGCGGATTGCGTGCGTGGTGAGCGCGATGGATCGACGGCGTATTGAGTACGTACTCGAGCCACCCCAGCTTCGGAATCGCCTGCGTGTGGACGAAGAACTGGAACGCGAGATTGAGCAGCACCACGCCAACGATCTGCGTGGGGGTGAAGCCGATGAGTGCCATGGGCGTCCAGAACAGCCACATGCCCGCCACCGGGTACATCAGGCTCTGCCGGAACGCCGTCGACAGATTGAGCCGTTCGGACGAGTGATGCACCACGTGCGCGGCCCACAGCCAGCGAATGCGATGGCTGGCACGATGGAACACGTAGTACAGAAAGTCCTGCACGACGAAGAGCAGCAGGAAGCCCAGCCAGCCGCCGGGCATCGTATAGAGGCGGTAGTGATCGTAAAGCCATGCATAGAAAGGCACGACCAGCAGCCATGCCAGTTTGTCGGCGCCCTGATGCATGAGTGCGAGCGTGGCGTTGCTCACGGTGTCCTTCAGGCTGTACATGCCGGGGCGGCGGCGCCAGTACCAGGCTTCGATGCCGATGCACAGCACGAATACCGGGGCGAGCGCCAGCAGGATCAACTCGACGTTCATGACCTCGCGTCTCCTCACGATTGGGTCATCTGAACCGGCGCCCCTTGCGTCTCGCTTGTCGTGATTCCCTGGCGAAGGTGGCACCGATGGAACGTCTATTCTGACGCGAATGCGCCCGGAGAACGCGCGCGTTAGAGGGAAACGTCAAATGTGGCGTCGGGCGCGTTCGCCATGCGCGCGGACGTTCAGGGCGCGTGCTGGTACACCCAGGAGATGAGGGCGTCGTTGAAGCCGCGTGCGTTGCTCGCGCGCGGGTCGTTGACCAGCGAGACAACGACGTAGGTGTTGCCCGTGCGCGTGCCGACGTAGCCGGCCACGGCGGTCACGTCGTCCAGCGTGCCGGTCTTGATGTGGGCGTTGCCGGCCACGTCGCGATTCGTAAGACGGTTGCGCATGGTGCCGTCCACCCCCACGGTCGGCATCGACTCGACAAGCACTTGCCCGGTCGGGCTGTTGATGCCGTGTTGCAGCAGTGTCGCGAGTTCGGACGCGCTGATGCGCTCGATGCGCGACAGGCCCGAGCCGTTCTCGATGACGAGTCCGGGCATGGCGAAATCGTTCCTGTCGAGCCAGCGATCGAGGACGTCGCGCGAGCGGGCGATGCTCGCGGGGTGTTTGTAGTTATCGGCGGCGAGCCCGAGCGTGAGGAACAGTTGGCGCGCCATCACGTTATTGCTGAACTTGTTCATGTCGTGAACGACGTCGGCCAGCGTCTGACCTCGGTGGGTGACGAGCAAACGGGCGCCCGGGGGCACGGTGCCGGTGCGCACATTGCCGTTGAACTGTCCGCCCGACGCCTGCCATAGCGCGCGAAAGCCGCCAAGGAAGAAGCGGTCGCGATCGGGCGCCGCCACGTTCCAGCCCTTGTCCTCGCAAGACGCCGGGTAATTGCCGGAGAAGCGCGCCACGTAGGCACCGTCCGCGGTTGTGCTGAGCGTCGGGTGGATGCGCGTGAGCCAGTCGCCGCAATTGCCCGCGGGCGACGACGCCATGTCGTTCGCCACTTGCAGATTCGCCAGCGGCGGCAGCACGTTCACGTCGACCGTACCGTTCGCGTTGCCCGCGAAGCTGAACGACATCGCCTTGAAGGAATACAGGAGCGGATCGGGCGCGACGTTGTAGGGGCGGTCGTCCTCGCCATCGATCGCACCCGTCGCGCCGATGTCCGAACTGTAGGCCGAGCGGTCGAGCACGATGTCGCCATTGATGTTGGTCACGCCGGCGTTGCGCAGCTCGGCCACGAACTTCTCCATCTCTTCGGGCACGAGCTTCGGATCGCCCGTGCCCTTGAAATACAGGTTGCCGTCGAGCGTGCGTCCGTCCGACGTACCGTCGGTGAAGGCCTGCGTGCGCCAGCGATAGTCCGGGCCCAGCGTATCGAGCGCGGCAATGGTGGTGACAAGTTTCATCGTCGAGGCCGGGTTGCGCGGCACGCCGGGGTTCATGGCGAGCAGGGGCGCCGCAATGCGGCCTCGCGTTTGCAGCGGATTGTCGACCTTCGCGACGATAACGCTCACGTTTGCGGCGGGCACCTTGCTCGCTGCAAGCGCGCGTGCCAGTTCGGGCGGCAGCGGCGTTGCGTGCGCGGCGGTGGCAGGCACCTTGGGCATCTTCGCGTGCTTGAGCGGCTTTGCATATACGGGCGCGCTCGTCATGACCGCACTCGTCGCGAGCAGCAGCGCGAGCGCCAGGGCGGTGCGACCGGTGCCGCTCATGCGAGCTAGGCGAGGACGGCCGCGGAGCGTACTCGCCTCGCGAAGCGCGTGCGTCTGGCGCTCGGGCGTCGCACTGTGCGGCATCGCGTGCGCGGATGGGACAGCCGCATGATGCGCATGGTGCGCATGGGGGACATCGGATGCATTGGGCGCGAGCAACGCGAAGGGTGTGCGGCTGTGCAGGCGTGAGGCGCGCATGGCGGGCGAGATTCTCCAATGTTGCGTGCTGCGTCCCGCCACACGGGAGTCGGGCCGCCGCGCAGGATGGGGGCGGGCGGCTCGGACGGCACTGTGCGGACGCAGCGGCGAAGCGATGAGGTGAGTCACTGCGCCGCGATGTGCGTCTGACATGCGCGGCGCCATGCGTGCCATTGTAAGACGGTCATGCAACGAACTGTCGCTACAATGAGTCGAAATCCCTTGAGTGTCACGCATAGGCAACAATCGGCGGGGCGGCGATGACCGCGTGTTCCCCGGATCCGACAGGCCTTCAGAGTGCGGACGACAGACGCTACCGGTGCCCGACCCATGCGAATCCTGTTGGTGGAAGACGATACGATGATTGCCGCTGCCGTGGTGAAAGGACTGCGGCAGGACGGTTGGACGGTCGATCACGTCGGCGACGGCCAGCGTGCACTCGACGCGCTCTCGATCGAAGCGTACGACGCGCTGCTGCTCGATCTCGGCTTGCCGCGTCGCGACGGCATCGACGTGCTGCGCACCTTGCGCGCGCGTGGCCAGACGCTGCCGGTGCTCATCGCCACGGCGCGCGATGCCGTGGCCGACCGGGTGAAGGGGCTCGACGCCGGCGCCGACGACTATCTCGTCAAGCCTTTCGATCTCGACGAACTCGCGGCGCGCCTGCGCGCGCTGGTGCGCCGCCAGGCCGGGCGCAGCGAGCCGCTGCTGCGCCATGGTGCCATCGTGCTCGATCCGGCGACCCGGCAGGTGACTTGCGCGGGCGCGCCCGTCGTGCTCTCCGCACGCGAATACGCGGTGCTCGAAGCGCTGCTCAACCGGCCAGGCGCGGTATTGTCGAAGGGGCAGCTCGAAGAGCGTATTTACGGATGGGGGGAAGAAGTGGCGAGCAATGCGGTCGAGGTGCATATCCATGGACTGCGCAAGAAGCTGGGCGCCGATGCCATTCGCACGGTCCGCGGCGTCGGTTACATGATGCCCGCCGCATCCGTTGACGGCGCGTCGAGCGCGGGGTCGGACTGATGGGCTCCATTCGCCGCCGCCTGCTGGCCGGGCTGCTCGTCACGCTGTCGATCGCGTTGCTGCTCGCGGGCATCGCGATCTTTCGGCAGGCGCGCACCGAAGCCAATGCGCTGTTCGATTTCCAGCTACAGCAGATGGCGCTGTCGCTGCCCGCCGAGCCTTTCTCCAGCGTGCCGGGCGAGAACAATGGCTCGGATGGCCTGGTGATCCAGATCTGGAGTCGCAACGGCATCGAGCTGTACTACTCGCATCCGCGCACGCCGTTGCCGCGCCGCGCCGAACTCGGCTTCACGACGGTGCAGACGCCCAAGGGCGACTGGCGCGTGTATTCGGCGCTGGTCGGCGACAACGTGGTGCAACTGGCCCAACCGATGGTCATTCGCGACTCGCTCGCCGTGTCGATGGCGCTGCGCACCCTGTTGCCGCTGGTGGTCGCGATGCCGTTGCTCGGGTTGCTCGTGTGGCTGGTCGTCGGACGCGGCCTCAAGCCGTTGCGCCGGGTGGCGAAGGCGCTCGACGCCCGCGCCCCCGGTGCACTCGAAGCGTTGCCCGAGACCGGGTTGCCGGACGAGGTGCGTCCGCTGGTGCAGGCGCTCAACAGCCTGCTTGGCCGACTCGACGACGCGCTACGGCAGCAGAAGGCCTTCGTGGCCGACGCCGCGCATGAACTGCGCACCCCGCTGGCCGCGCTGCAACTGCAGGTCCAACTGCTCGATCGCGCGCACACGGACGCCGAGCGGGCCGAAGCCATGCGCGATTTGCACGACGGCGTGCGACGCGCGTCGCACATGGTCGCGCAATTGCTCACCCTGGCGCGTCAGGCCCCTGATACCGCGCGTGCGGCCACGGCGTTCGCCGACGTACCGCTCGCCCCGCTGTTGCGCGATGTCGTCGCGCATCATGCCGCGCTGGCGGTCGCACGGGGTATCGATCTCGGGCTCGACGCCCCGCAGGCGCTGGCGGACCTCAGCCACGTGCGCGGCGATGCCGACGCCTTGCAGACGCTTTTCGGCAATCTCGTCGACAACGCGTTGAAGTACACGCCGCACGGCGGCCACGTCGATGTACGGCTGGTGTCCGCCGCGCCCGGCGCGGGGACCGTCGTCGAGGTCGAGGATAACGGTCCGGGCATCGCGCCGTCGGAACGTGAGCGGGTTTTCGACCGGTTCTTCCGGGGTGGTGCGGCGTCGGCCCAGGAGGCTGCGCCGCCGAGTGGGGCGCAGCCATCCGACGCGAGCGACGCGTCGCACCCTGCCATGGGTGCCTCGCCGCCCGTGGAGGGTAGCGGTTTGGGCCTGGCCATCGTGCGCAACATCGCACAGGCACACGGTGCGCGCGTGGAACTGCTCGACGCGCGCACCGGACACGGACTGCGCGTGCGCGTGAGTTTCGGCGCGGCAGCGTCGGCCGTGCCCCCGGCGCTATGACACCGCAGCCATGACAGCCCCGCCGCGCCGCGCGGAGACGTCTGTCATGCAACGTTTGCCCCGCTCACGTGCAAGCGGGCGACGCCGCCGACGTCTGCTCGCTCACGTCCGCTTGCGCATGCCGACGCCTCTCCACGCCTCTCCACGCTTATCCGCGCTGCACCGCCGTCACCTTGTCGTTCTCGATGGTCAGCGTGCGGCGATCCGGGCGGTAGTCGCGCGTCGTCGGCATGGGCTTGCCGTCCTGCATGCCGATCCGCCACGGGCATCCGCGCAGCATCGACTTCACCTGCGCGAGCGACTTGCCCATGAGCATCTTGTCATCGGGCCGATCTGCCGTGCACGCCTGCGTCGCGTCGCCCCGTGCGTTGCCCGGCATGGCGTCGGCGGCCGGGCCTTGCGTGCCCACGCCGTTGCCATTGCCCTCGGCGGCGAAAGCGGCGATCGAAAACGTCAGGCACAGGGCCATGCCCGCGCACCCGATCCCGCGGGCGACGTGACGCAAGGCTGCCGTGCGATAGTCCGGGACCGGTTTGTCGTTCGTATGCATCGTGAAACCTCCTGTCGACGAAGAACGTGCGGTGCGGAATTGCACCACGAGGTCACCGTAGACAGCGGTAGGCGTCCAAGGCAAGTCGAACCACGCGAAGGGCGCCTTCAAACACCCGCCGCCGTAACTCAAGATGCACAATCGGACGTCGTTCGGTATTCAATGGGTGACATCCTGCATGGCCCTGCCGTTGGAGGACGATGTTGCGAGGCGCGGGCGGCGGCAGGCATTTTCGGTCTTAAGGTTGCCTTAAGGGAGCTTCTCTACGATCTGAGTCATGTCAAACGCAGTCGTCGGTAAGGAGAGACTCATGAGGACCTCGAAGCTCACTCGTACGTTGGTTGCCAGCGCGGTACTCGTCGCCTTGACGGGCGGGTACGTGGCCGGTCGCCAGCATTGGCAGGCCCCGCTGGCCTCGGAAATGGTCAGCGACGCCAACGCCGCCAATCCTGCCGCGGCCCCCGCCACGGTGGCCGCCAATACCCCGAACACCGCGCCGCGCATGCTGGTGCCGGACTTCTCGCAACTGGCGGAACAATACGGACCGGCCGTAGTCAACATCAGTGTGACGCACGATGCGAAACCTTCGGCCGCGCGCGGCTCGGCGTCGAGCCAGATGCAGATGCCCCCGGGCATGGATCAGAACGATCCGCTGTTCCAGTTTTTCCGCCACTTCTACGGCGCGCCGGGCAATGACGGCGGCGACGGTGGCGACGACAGCGCCAGTGCGATGACACGCAGTCTCGGTTCGGGCTTCATCGTGAGTCCGGACGGCTATATCCTGACCAATGCCCACGTAGTCGACGATGCGAGCCAGGTAACGGTGAAGCTCAACGACAAGCGCGAATACAAGGCGAAGGTCGTGGGCAGCGACAAGGCCAGCGATGTGGCGTTGCTCAAGATCGCCGCGACGAATCTGCCGACCGTGAAGATCGGCGATCCGTCGAAGACGAAGGCCGGTGAATGGGTGGTGGCCATCGGCTCGCCGTATGGCTTCGACAATACGGTGACGGCGGGTATCGTGTCGGCCAAGGCACGGGCGCTGCCGGACGAGAACTATACGCCGTTCATTCAGACGGACGTGCCGGTCAACCCGGGTAACTCGGGCGGTCCGCTGTTCAATCTGAACGGCGAAGTGATCGGCATCAACTCGATGATTTATTCGCGCACGGGCGGCTTCCAGGGGCTGTCGTTCGCGATTCCGATCGACATGGCGATGAAGGTGAAGTCGCAGCTCCAGCAGTACGGCAAGGTGAGCCGCGGGCGCATCGGCGTGGCGATTCAGGAAGTGAACCAGTCGTTGGCGAAGTCCTTTGGCCTGCCCAAGCCCACGGGGGCTCTGGTGTCGTCGATCGACAAGCATGGTCCTGCGGCGAAGTCGGACCTCAAGCCGGGCGACGTAATCCTGGCGGTCAATGGCACGACCATCGACGACTCGGTGCAGTTGCCGGAGAAGATCGCCGACATGCGTCCCGGACAGAAGGCGACGCTCACGGTCTGGCGCAACGGTGCGAAGCAGGACGTGAGCGTGACGGTCGGTGCGCTCAACGAAAAGAAGGACGTGGCGAGCAACGACGATTCGGCCACGCACGGGCGGCTCGGACTCGCGGTGCGCGAACTCTCTCCCGAGGAGAAGCGCGCGGCGCAGGTGACGAACGGCCTGCTGGTGGCGCGTGCGGGCGGTCCCGCCGCACAGGCCGGGGTGGAGCCGGGCGACATCATCCTGTCGCTCAACGGCACGCCGGTGACGAGCGCCTCGCAACTGAGCGACAAGCTCAAGAAGGCTGGCAATAATGTCGCGTTGCTTGTGCAGCGCGACGGGCAACAGATTTTCATCCCGGTCGACCTCGGCTGACAGTCGGGCGAGGCGCCGCACGGGATGCCACGCACTACCTTGTGTGCCGGTGCATTGTCACCGGCAAGTTCCGGCATCGTGATTTCATGAAACGGGAGGTCGAACATGTGGCAAGCATGGCAACGCTGGTCGGTGGCAGCCGCCACCGCCGCAACACTGGCAGCAACGATGGGCGGCATATCGGTCGCTCACGCGCAGGGCGGCATGTTGCCGCCATCGATGCAGCAGGGCAGCGTCACGTACGTCTCGGGCGGTATCGACAGCGACGAGTCGGGGGCTTTCAAGCGCGAAGCGTCGCACTGGCCGCTGTCCATCGAGATGGCGGCCCGTGGTGATGGCGCGAACGAATACGTGGCCGACGCGCAGGTGCAGATCCTGCGCGGCGGCAGCACCGTGCTCGATACACGCGCGAAAGGGCCGTTCATGCTGGTGAAGTTGCCCGAGGGCGACTACACCGTGAAGGCGACCCACAACGGCAAGCCAATGACCAAGGACGTGAAGGTGTCTCCGAAGGGGCACGCCTCCGCGGTATTCCTGTGGCCGCACGACTGATGTGCCGATCGGTCGGGCACGCGAGGTGCCACGGGTGACGAAGTAACCCAGGCAGTACCACTCCGCAACGAGTGAGCGAGTTGCGCCGCCATGTTTATCGTGGCGGCGCTTTTTTTTGCGCAAACGCCGCGACACACGCAGGCGAATTCACATCGCGCCCGGATTGCGCCGATTCCCAAGGCGTCGTCGTAATGGCGCTCGCGTTACCAGTTCCGCTGGCACACGTGCGCGCAGCCTGGCTGCTTTCCCTTTCCAATCGCGCCAGGCGCGACATTCGTCAACTTTCCATCATGACTCGTCATCGGCGGCGGGGGATTCTGCGCTCCGAAGTCGCCGAGATAAGAGGACGCGTTCGCCAGTGAGCTCGATGCAGACCCGATCGACCGATTCGACAAGCGAACCGCGACGTTGATTTTCGAGCTTGATGGAGCGTGTGATGAACAAAACCTATCGTCTCGTTTTCAGCCGCAGGACAAACGCCTGGGTCGCCGTCGCCGAAATTTGCACGGGGCAGGGCAAGGCCGGCGGATCCCGGCGCGGGGCGTCATTGAAGCGGGCGAGTGTATTGCTCTGTGGGGGCGCGGCGCTATGCCTGGCGTCGCTCCCGGCACCCGCGCGGGCGAAGGCCGCCGACGGCAAGGCGCCCTGTCGTATCGACTGGAGCCTCGTCGCTCACGGATACGGCGCTGTCTCGGCCTGGGGGGATGAATGTCCCGGTCGTGGACATCATGCCGCGATGGTCGCCTTGAGGGGGGGCACGTTGGCTGCGACATATCACGACGACGCGTCGGGCGAGGGGGCTCGGGCGGGGACTGCGAGTCGGAACGATCCACGCAATACCGAGATCGGCTCGGGAGCGGTGGCGACGGGACAGGGCGCGATGGCGATCGGGGCGCAATCGAAGGCTGCCGGCGAGTACAGCATGACCCTTGGGGCGTGGAGCAAAGCTTCGGGCAAGTATGCCGCTGCCATCGGCTATGCCGCCACCGCATCACCCATTGGATCGGTGGCCATTGGCGATTGGGCGGTGGCCGACGAGGCGGTCGGTACACCGAGCGCCACGATCAACGGTCAGACGTATGCATTTGCTGGCGGTGCGCCCATGGCAACGATGAGTATCGGCTCAAACAGAGGCTTGCGCACCATCACCCGTGTCGCGGCGGGCAGGATCAGTTCGTCGAGCACCGATGCGACGAACGGCTCCCAGTTGAACGCAACGAACGTCGCGCTCTCGAGGATCGGCACCGATATCTCCGGCTTCAAGGCGTCGATGTCGACGGGAATGAGTTCGATTTCGTCCAGCCTGAGTTCGGTGGCTTCCGGCATCAGTTCGCTCTCGACGGGCAGTGCTCGCGATCTCGAGAATGCCGTGAAGTATGACAACGCATCGCGGGAGTCCGTGTCCTTGGGCAATGCTGTATCGGCAAAGCCGGTCAAGCTGACGAATCTGGCGGACGGCAGGGACGCAAGCGATGCCGTGACGGTCAGGCAACTCAGCGTGGCCTACCGAGGCTTGACGTCGCTATCCACGAGTACCGCTTCGCTGAGCGACGGCGTGATGTCGCTGTCCACAGGGCTGAGCCATGTCACTTCACTTGTGGCGGATACGGAAAACGTCATTCGATACGACGACGAATCGCAGGAGTCCGTGACATTCGGAAACCTGCTTTCCGTGAAACCGGTGAAGCTGACCAACGTGGCCGACGGCGCGCGCCTGAACGACGCCGTGACGGTCCGGCAACTGAGCCAGACAAACAGCGGCGTTGCATCGCTTTCGACCGGGGCGGTCGCGACCAACAAGAGTGTGAACTCGCTCTCCACCGGGCTCAGAAAGATGGTTGGCCTGACGGCCGGCATCGAGACGTCGGTGCAGTACGACGACGACACGCAGGGAGTGGTGACGTTTGGGAGCCGCGTGTCGGCGCGGCCCGTGATTCTGACCAACGTCGCGGAGGGCGTCAACGCGACCGACGCGGTCAATGTCCGTCAGATGAGTGCGACAAACAGCCGCGTCGGCTCGCTCTCTACCGGGATGGCGGCGCTGTCGAAAAACGTGGGATCGCTCTCGACCGGCGCTGTCTCGCTAGGGCAGGGGTTAACGTCGCTCTCGACGGGAGCGACGGCCCTCTCGGATCGTGTGACGTCCCTGTCCACGGGTTTGAGCAAGGCAACGGCACTCGCCACCGACGTCGAGCGCTTTGTGCAGTACGACACCACGCAACGTGCGCGTCTGACGCTGGGGGGGACATCGGCGCGCGCACCGGTGAAGCTGGGCAACGTTGCGGATGGAGAGACGCCGCGAGATGCCGTCAATTTCGGTCAGTTGGGTGAGGTGAGTCGCCATGTTGAATCCCTCTCGACGGGGGCAGTTGTGTTGGGGCAGGGCGTGACATCGCTTTCGACGGGGGCGGTCTCGCTGGGGCAGGGTTTGACGTCGCTTTCAACGGGAGCGGTCGTGTTGGGGCAGGGCGTGACGTCGCTTTCGACGGGAGCGGTCGTGTTGGGGCAGGGATTGACGTCGCTCTCGACGGGGGCAGTCTCGTTGTCACAGGGCGTGACGTCGCTCTCGACGGGGCTGAGCACTGTTGCCGCGCTTACGGCTGACATTTCCAGCTTCGCGAAATACGACAGCGACAGGCGCGACATGCTGACGTTGGGCGGAAAGAACCCGACGGCCCCGGTCGCCCTGACCAACCTTGCCGACGGCGTGCGGAATTCGGATGCGGTCACCGTCAGACAGTTGGGGGTGACCAACAGCAATGTGATGCGGCTCTCGACGAGCATGGCGACGTTCGAGATCGGCGTGGGTTCGCTTTCAACGGGTGTGAAATCGATCGGCGGCACGGTCGAATCGCTGGTCTCGGAAATGGAAATCGCTGTGCAGTACGACAACGCGACGAAGACCAAGCTCCGGCTTGGCGGTCTGTCGAGAACGCCCGTCTCGTTGGGCAATGTCGCCGACGGGACCCGACCGAACGACGCCGTGAACGCGGCCCAGCTGGGAACCACGAACAGCACTGTGGCGTCGCTCTCGACGACCCTCTCCGGCCTCGTTGCTCCGGGCGCGGTGGTGCGGTCCGCCAACGGTCGAAGTCACCGAACCCTGGTCGCCGGTGGCGTGGCAGCCACTGGAGAACACAACCAGGACGGTGCGGTCACGCTGGCCAACGTGGCCGACGGCGAACGCGCCGGCGACGCCGTCAACTTCGCGCAATTGAGCGCCACGAACAGACACGTCGGTTCGATCTCGACGAGTATCGACAAACGGGTGGGGGCGCTTTCGACGCGGCTGAACAAGATCGAGCGTCTTTCCCAGGGCACCGGCAATGGCGTGCAATACGACGACGGCTCCCATTCGAAGATAACGCTCGGCAACATAGTCACTTCGACGCCAGTCACGCTGACCAACGTGGCGGACGGCAAGAATCCGAGTGACGCCGTGACCTTTCGTCAACTGAGCACGACCAGAAGCAGCGTGGGCGTGCTCTGGAAGCGCATTGGCACGACGGACGAACAGGTGGGCTCGCTGTCTACCGGCATGACCAAGGCTGAAAAGCGGCTGACGATGCTCGAGGCAAATGCCGAGGACTATGTCGGCTACGATGGGCAGACCCGCGACACACTCACGCTTGGCGACACGGTTTCCAGGCGCTCCGTGCGGGTGCGAAACGTTTCCAAAGGCGTTGAGTTGGGCGATGCCGTCAATTTCGCCCAGTTGAGCGAGACCAATCGCACCGTGGGGACGCTTTCCACGGGGTTGGTGCGCTCGGAACGCAAACTGAGGTCCCTCGCCGTCGATATCGAAAACAGCGCGCGATATGACGACGCCTCGCGCGGGATGTTGACGCTCGGTGGCACGGGCGCGTCCTCGCCGGTGGCGCTCGCGAACGTCGCCGACGGCACTCACCCGACCGACGCCGTCAATTTCCGGCAATTGAGCGAGACCAACCGCAATGTGACATCGCTCTCGACGGGGTTGAAGCAGATGGCGTCCGTCACGCCGGGGGACAGCCGTGCCGTGGTGTACGACGATTTGCGACGCGAGCGGGTGAAGCTGGGCGGAGCCGCGGCATCCAAGCCCGTCGCGTTGACCAACCTCGCCGCGGGCGTCGCGTCGACCGATGCCGTCAATGTCAGTCAGTTGCAAATGACCGACAGTCGCGTGATGTCGCTCTCGACGTCGGCGTCGACGGGCATCGGCGACATGTTGATCGCGATGAATTCGCTCGCCTCCCGCCTCAGCGCCTCTGTCGGCAGTCAGAGGCCCCCCACGGACGGCGACTCGGGCGGGGCCCTGAAGCAGACTGCGGAACCCGCGTCGAAGCAGGCGTCCTATGTCAGCGTGAACGACGGTGGCTCGTCGAAGGGCAACGCTCGCGGCGAAGGGGCGTCGGGATCCGGCGCGATGGCCATCGGGGTGGACGCGAGCGCGGTCGGTCAGGGCAGCGCCGCGCTCGGCGCAAGGGCGGCGACGCCGGGCGCGAACGCCGTGGCGATCGGCCATGCGGCCTCGGCCAAGGAAGCTGACGCGGTCGCGATGGGCGCGGGCGCGGTGGCCTCCGGCGCCGGTGCGGTGGCCATCGGGGCGAATGCCGTCGCGCAGGATCCGGGCACGGTGTCGTTCGGTGCTCCCGGCAGCGAGCGGCGACTCACGAACCTCGCGCCCGGCAGGCGCGCGACAGACGCGGCGACCGTGGGCCAGCTCGCGGGGGTGCAGGCAGGCGTCAATCAGGTCGCCAGGCGCGCCTATTCGGGCATCGCGGCGGCAACGGCACTCGCGATGATTCCGGAGGTGGACCCCGGCAGGCGCGTGGCACTCGGTGTCGGCTCGGCCACGTTCCAGGGGCAGGCCGCGGTGTCGATCGGCGCGTCGGTGCGCTTTACGGACAATCTCAAGGCGCGCCTGGGCGCGGGAATCAGCCGCCAGGGCAACACCTACGCCGCCGGCGTCTCGTACCAATGGTGACGCGCCCGACATCCCCCGCGCGTGCGACGCCAGCGACACGCGGCATGCGGCCGGCGGCCGAGGCGACATGGGGAGGCTGCCGATGAGCGCCATTCGATCCAGACACGCGGCCGGTCGCCGGCCGGCCGTCGGCATCTCGCTGTTCGCGCGAGATGCGCAGCAGATATGGGAGAACGGCATCCATCAGAACGTGGCCTTCCTGGCCATGATGCTAAAGGCCTGCGACCGCATCGGCCCCGTGTATTTCCTCAACGGCGGCGACGCCGGATCGCTTCCTCCCGGGCTTCAGTTGCACGACCTTGGGGTGCCGCTGGTCGCCCCGGCCGATGTCACGCACGAACTCGACGTCGTGATCCAGATGGGGGCGCAGTTGCCGCGAGAATGGCTCCGGCGGATGAAGGCGCTCGGTGCGCGGCTCATCGCCTGCTTCGTGGGCAACACCTACAGCGAGTTGTGCGAGACGCCGATCTTCGGCAAGCCTTCGGGGCATCTGTTCAACGGCAGTCCGTTCGACGAGGCGTGGATCCTGCGCAAATCGCAGTCCATCGATGCCGCGATCCTGCGTACGGTCATGCGAATTCCCGTCGTCACGATCCCGCATCTCTGGTCGCCGTACTTCATCGAGCGGCGCTGTCGCGAACTCGCCTCGCACGGCCTGCATTTCGGCTATCGGCCACGTGAGGGAAAGTGGCGTCTGTCGATTGCCGAGCCGAACATCTCGGTGGTCAAGAGCTGCCAGTATCCGATGCTCGCGGCCGACGCCTTCCATCGGCGACATCCCGGGGCGGTGGAGAAGCTCACCGTGGTCAACACCACGAACGTGCGCGAGCATCCGACGTTCGTCTATTTCGCCAACCGCCTCGATCTGGTGCGGCAACACAAGGCGGCATTCACCGATCGCATCGATCTTCCGTTGCTGCTCGCGCAGCATACCGATGCCGTGATCTCGCACCAATGGGAGAACGCGCAGAACTACCTCTACTACGACACCCTGTATGGAGGCTATCCCTTGATCCACAACACGCGAATGCTCGGCGACGCGGGCTACTACTACCCATCGTTCGACGCCGTTGCCGGTGCGGCGGCCCTTCGTGACGCCTGGGTACATCACGATGCCAGCCTCGCCGATTACCGCAGGCGCGCCGACGCGGTGCTGCGCGCGGTGTCGATCGACAACCCGGACAACTGGCAGGTCATCGCTGGCCGGCTGCTTGCGCCGACGGGCAGCGAGGGAGGCGTCGATGTCTGAGCGATCGAACCGCGCCGCGATGGACCGGCGCCTTGTGGTCGGCGTGTCGCTCTTCGTCAAGGGAAGCGGACAGTCGTTGTGGGAGAACGGCATCTTCCAGAACTGCCTGCTGCTGGTGATGCTGCTGCGCCGTTCGCCGTACGTGGCCGACGCCGTGATGGTCAACGGCGGCAACGCCGCGACGCCATCGCCCGACCTCATGCTGGAGGCCACGAACATCCCCCTGATCACGCTCGAGGCGGCGATGGCGCGCTGCGACGTGATGATCGAAATGAGCGCGCAACTCGACGTGGCGTGGATTGCCGCATTCCGCGAACGGGGCGGCAAGGTCGTGACGATGCGCGTGGGCAACGATTACGTGATCGACATCGAGCGCGCGATGTTCGGCAAGCCCCCGGGGTTTCTCTTCTCCGGGGCGACCTACGACGGTGTCTGGACGATTCCGGAGTTTGGCGTCACCTGCCGGAGCTACTTCGAATGCGCGTTGCGCACACCGGTGACGATCGTGCCCCACATCTGGCATCCGATGCTCTTCGACCGCGCACGGGCCGCGTTGGGCGAACAGGAGGCGTTCGGCTACCGACCCGGACGCTCGCGCTGGCGCGTGGCGATCTTCGAGCCGAACATCTGCATGGTCAAAACCTGCGTGATACCCATGCTCGCGACCGAACTGGCCTATCGCGCCGAACCGTCGTTTGCCGAGAGCGTGCTGGTGTGCAACACGCTGCATCTCAAGGAGCACGCCACATTCGTGCATTTCGCGCGCAGCCTCGACATCGTGGATCACGGCGTGGCGTCGTTTCAGGGGCGCTTCGCGCTCTTCGAGTTCATGTCGCGCCATGGCGACGCCGTGGTGTCGCACACGTGGGAGAACGCACAGAACTACCTCTATTACGAGTTGCTGTACGGCGGCTATCCACTGGTTCACAACTCGCCCTTCCTGGGCAAGTGCGGCTATTTCTATCCGGGGTTCGATTGCGAGGAAGGGGCACGCCGGTTGCTCGAGGCGTTTCGCACGCATGACGACAATCTCGAGCAGTACCGCCGGGACGCCCGCCAGTTGCTCGACGACGTCAGCATCGAGAACGCCGCGAACGTGAGCGCGTACAGCGAAGCCATTGCAGCGCTGTACCGGCCCGCCGGGGCCTGAGAAGCGCAGCGCGCGGCGTGCGATCGACGACGTATCGCAACTTCACGACGGCATCGACCGCCCGCACGGCGGCAGGGAGTGACAAACGTGACAAACGTGGCAAATCTGGCAAACCTGGAAAACGCGTCCAGGCTTCGCATCGGAATCACCATCGGCCTGCATCGTGCCGACGAGACGATCTGGAACAACGGCATCAAGCAGAACGCGATTTTTCTGGCCGACGCGCTCGCGCGCTGTGCGTCGGTGTACAGCGTGGCGCTGCTCAACACGACACCGGTGCCGCTCGGCGACACGCTGCCATGGTCGTTGACACGCTTCCCGACGCTGCCGTTCGAGGCGGCCAAGGACGACATCGATCTGCTGATCGAGCTCGGCGGCCAGATCGACGCCGATCAGACCGGCTACCTGAAGGCGCGCGGCGTGCGTCTGGTGTCGTATTGCTGTGGATCGGAGTATCTGCTCGCGGCGCAGGCGATGCTCTTCGATCGGCCTGCGTGGGGCGCCGGGTTGTTCGTCAATCAGCGTTATGACGCGATCTGGATGGTGCCGCAGGTCGCCGATGCGAACCGGCCGTTCTTCGAGGTGCTGCGACGCCAACGCGCGCATGCCGTGCCGTTCGTGTGGAGTCCGGTCTTCCTCGAGGCGTGCGCGAGCGCACAGCCTTGCGGGGGCGCCTACGCGCCGCACACCGAGCCCCGTCGCCTGAGCGTCATGGAGCCCAACGTCGACATCGTCAAGTTCTGTCTCTATCCGATCCTGATCGCCGAGCTGGCGTATCGCGAGCGGCCAGGCGTCATCGCACTGTTGCAGGTCACCAATGCACAGCGACTGGCCGAGCACAGCCCGGACTTCGTGGCACTCATGCATCAGCTGGATATCGTGCGCGAGCGCAAGGCGACTTTCCTCCCGCGCTACGACACACCGACGTTTCTGGCCGAATACACCGACGTGGTGATCTCGCACCAGATGGCCAATCCGCTCAACTACTTCTATCTGGAAGTGTGCTGGCAAGGCTACGCGCTGATTCATAACGCGGGCCTGTGCAGCGACCTCGGCTACTACTACCAGGGGAACGATCTCGGCGCGGGCGCCCGCCGGCTGGTCGAGGCGCTCGACCGGCACGACGCGGGTCTTGCCGCCTATCGCTTCGCGCAGCGGCAACAGATTCGGCGATACCTTCCCGAGAACACGGAGGTCGTGCGGACCTACGAAGCCTTGCTCGGCGAAGTCATGGCCGGACCGATCCGCTGAGCGGCCGCGGCGGCCGGCGAGATCGGGAGGCTATGCGATCGAGCGGCAACCGTCCTCGGCGGCGGCCTCGCGCGGCGGGGCGTCGGCGGTTCGCCGCGCGAATGTCTGCGTGACGGCGATCCCGTTCTTGATGGCCGTCATCTCGGCCAGGATGGCCACTGCGATTTCGGCGGGCGTGCGCGCGCCGAGGTGCATGCCGACCGGGCCGTGCAGGCGCTCGATTTCCGTGGCGCTCAGATCGAACAGCGACAGGCGCTCGCGGCGGCGCGCATTGTTGATGCGCGAGCCGATGGCGCCGATGTAGAACGCCGGCGACTTGAGCGCCTCGAGCAGCGCCATGTCGTCGAGCTTCGGGTCATGCGTGAGCGTGAGCACGGCACTGTGCGAGTCGAGTTGCAAACGCACGATCAGGTCGTCGGGCATCTCGCGCGAGAGTTCGGTGCCCGCGACCTGCCATTCGTCCGCATATTCGCTGCGCGGATCGCACACGATCACGTGATAGTCGAGCGCGCAGGCCATGCTCGCCACGTATTTCGAGAGTTGCCCGGCGCCGATCACGATCAGCCGATGGCGCGGGCCGTGCGAGGTGATGAGACGCTCGCCGTCGAATTCGACCGACGGCGCATGGTGGCCAGGCGCCATGCGCACAATGCCGGTCTTCATGTCCAGTTCGCGCACCACGAGGCGGAATTTGGCGATGCTGTCGAGCAGATCGGCGATGCGCGACGCTTCGCTCACGGGTTCGAGCACGAGTTGCAACGTGCCGCCGCAAGGCAGGCCGAAGCGGTGCGCCTCCTCGGCCGTCACGCCGTAGCTCGTGATCTGCGGGCGATCGTGCGGCCAGTCGCCGTTGCGGATGCGTTCGATGAGATCGTCCTCGACGCAGCCGCCCGACACCGAACCGACCATGTGGCCGTCTTCGCGAATCGCAAGCATCGAGCCCACCGGGCGCGGGGCCGAGCCCC
Organism: Pandoraea pnomenusa; assembly: GCF_000767615.3. Classification (NCBI taxonomy): domain Bacteria; kingdom Pseudomonadati; phylum Pseudomonadota; class Betaproteobacteria; order Burkholderiales; family Burkholderiaceae; genus Pandoraea; species Pandoraea pnomenusa. The sequence goes on from NZ_CP009553.3 coordinate 1,488,487, forward strand.
AGGTGCGCACAACGGTCCCGAGCGTGACGAAAAAGCCCGCGCGGGTCCACTGTACGGCGGACTTCAGCACTTCCAGATCGACACTGTCCATAGCACGGTTCCTTCGCCGGTTCGCGAGCGGGGCGCGCTGCACAAAGGCCGCCGCTCGATGAGTTTCGGCGAGTATAGCGCGCCTTGGCTTGCGCTGTATTCCACGAGATACGGCGCCTGGCCGGTGTCGGCCTGACGCTGGCCGTCGGGCGAACTGCCGCACCCGCCCTCCGAGGCGGGGTAACTCGTGTCACAATAGTTCGCCGGCCGAGACGGTACGCAGACACCGGGTGGGCAGGCAGGGCCGAAGTACCGACGTGCCACCGCATGGCTTTGGGGAGGCAGGCTATGGAGCTGAAGGACAGCCGGCAACTGCCGGCGGCACGGGATGTCGTGTGGATCGCGCTGAACGACCCGGGCGTGCTGCGCGGCTGCATTCCGGGCTGCGAATCGATCGAGCGCATCGACGACACGACCTGGACCGTGGTCGTGGGCGCCACGCTGGGGCCCGTGAGCGGCCGGTGGACCGGGCGTGTCGCCGTGTCCGACGTCATCGCGCCAAGTACGTACACGCTGACTTTCGACGGGCTCGGCTCGTCGGCCGGACACACGCAGGGCAAGGCCGTGGTGACGCTGCAATCGCAAGGACCGATGAACACATTGCTGAAGTATGACCTGAAGGCGCGGATCGGCGGCGAACACACAACGCTCGATGCCCCGCAGATCGAGACGGCGGCCCGCAAGCTGGCCGACGAATTCTTCACCCGCCTGATCGCAGCGATCGCCCCTCACCACGCGCTCAATGACCGGGTGGCCGCCGACAGCGACGTGGCGGCGGCGCTGGCAAACGCCTCGGCGACACGCGATGCGCCGTCGACGCGCGGCAGATTCGCGCGCTGGTGGCCATGGGTCCTGGCGCTGCTGGTGCTGATCTTCATCGTGATGTGGGGCAATCATGCCAGCTGAGCGTCGTCGGCGGAAGGCGGACAAGACAACGCCGGTGTCGCCCGAGGCGCGCTCGCGCGATGCGCGTGCGCGCGAACTGCTCGCGAGCGCCGAAGCCCTCGAAGCGGCCGGCAAGCCGCCCGCGCAGCCGGGTGTGGCGGGCTACGACCTGCGTGTCCGGGTTCGCGACGGCGAAACTCCCGTGTTCGGGCCGGGGCGCCTCACGCTGCTGCGCGCCATCGAGGCCACAGGGTCGATCTCGGCGGCGGCACGTCGCATGGGCATGTCGTACCGGCGTGCATGGCTGCTGGTCGAGGCGATGAATCACGAGTTCCGCGAACCGCTGGTGACGCGCCATATTGGCGGCGTGTCGGGCGGCGGCGCGGCGCTCACGCCGTTCGCACAGAACCTCGCGGCGCACTACGACACCCTCATCAATGAAATCCGCTTGTTGCTCGACGCGCACGTGCCGACCTTCGATGCGTATCTGAAAGGCGACAGGACCGGCATCCCGGACGACGAGCCCCCCCGTGTCCGGTGACCGGGCGGGTGCGGAGTATCACGAAAACGTTATGACTTCGTGAGGACTTCGACACCGGCCCGAAGCGACACTGGCCCCATCGACGCGAAACCCCGCGATGGAGGTCACCATGTCCCAACCGACGAAGTCCGTACCGCCCGGCGGGGTGCCGTCAATGCGCGCCCCCGCACGACCGGGCCCGGTGCAGCCCGGTTGGCTGCGCCTCACCCACTGGCTGAACGTGCTGGCCGTGCTCGTGATGCTCACGAGCGGCTGGCGCATCTACAACGCGTCGCCGATCTTCGGCTTTCGCTTTCCCAATGAGATCACGCTGGGCGGCTGGCTTGGCGGCGCGCTGCGCTGGCACTTCGCCGCGATGTGGCTGCTCGCCGTGAACGGCGTGGTCTATCTGCTGATCAATCTCGCGAGCGCCCGTTTCGCCCGCCGCTTCTTTCCGCTGACCTTGCGCGGCGTTGCGCGCGACGCGCTGGCCGCGTTGCGTGGCCGGCTTTCGCACGACGATCCTCGTCACTACAACCAGGTGCAGCGCGCCGCCTATCTGTTCGCCGTGCTCGATCTGATGCTGCTCGTGGCGTCGGGGCTGGCCGTCTGGAAGCCGGTGCAGCTGGGATGGTTATGCGCCGCGCTTGGCGGCTTCCAGGGGGCGAGGCTGGTGCATTTCGTCGCGATGGCGGGCCTGACGGCCTTCATCGCGGTCCATGTGGCGATGGTGGCCCTCGTGCCTCGTACGCTGCGAACCATGTTGACGGGACGGTGAGCCGCCATGACCTTCAGGAAATCCCTTCAGCGCCTGCCGTCGGACAGCCCGGTCGTACGTGACGGCGAGGCCATCGTGCGGGAAGCGCGGGCGCGGGTGGCGCGTCATGTCGCGGAGCCCTCGCGGCGCGCGTTTCTCACGCGCACGCTCTCGCTGGGCGGCCTGGCGCTGCTCTCGGGGTGCTCGCTCGACGACAACGCCGGCGTGGCGTCCGCGCTCGACGGCATCTCGCGGTGGAACGACCGCGTGCAGGCCGCATTGTTTCGCCAGGACGTGCTGGCGCCGACGTTCTCCGAGTCGCAGATCACCCGCCCGTTCCCGTTCAACGCCTTCTATGGCATGGATGAGGCGCCCGTCATCGACGAGGCGGACTATCGGCTGGAGTTGTCGGGCCTCATTGCCGAGCGCGCGCCATGGCGGCTCGACGCGATACGCGAGTTCGCGCGAGTCCGCACGGCGGAGCAGATCACGCGCCACGTATGCGTGGAAGGATGGAGCGCGATCGGCCGGTGGGGCGGGGTGACGTTCGGCGACTTCCTGCGGCGCATCGGGGCCGACACGACGGCACGCTACGTTGGCTTCAAATGCGCCGACGATTACTACACGAGCATCGACATGCCCACGGCGCTGCATCCGCAGACGTTGCTCGCGCTGACCTACGACGGCCGCACGCTGCCGAGGGAATACGGCTTTCCGATGAAGCTGCGCATTCCCACCAAGCTCGGCTACAAGAATCCCAAGCATATCCGCGCGATCTTCGTGACGAACAGGTATCCGGGCGGATATTGGGAGGACCAGGGCTACAACTGGTTCGGCGGCAGTTGAGGCGCACGCCCGACTGCGCGACTGTGGTTCATACATTCAATCTCTGGAGGAGTACGACGATGAAGATGCCATATCTGGCGGCAGCGACGATGACCCTGGCCATGGCGCTCGGTACGGGCGCGGCGTTTGCTCAGGACGCCATGCAAAAGGGCGATGCCATGGGCAAGGGCGGCGCAATGAGCAAACCCGATGCCATGGGCAAGGGCGGCGCCATGCGTAAGGACATGGACAAGAGCGGGAAGATGTCCAAGGGCGATGCCATGGGCAAGTCGGATGCCATGGGCAAAGGCGGCGCAATGAGCAAACCCGATGCCATGGGCAAGGGCGACGCGATGGGCAAGAGCCAGTAAGGCACGCTTGGCCGGTGTCCCCCGCAAGGCGTCGCAACGGGATTCGTTGCGACGCCTTGCGCATTCCGACGTCGCGAAGCGGGAATTTCGGGGCTGCGGGCGATCGACGCCCCGCCGCCGCGCTTCCGGGATTCGCCCCGCGCCGAAGGCATGCCCTCTTCAGCGTGTGAGCGCGACCGATTTGACGAGCAGGTAGACGTCGCGACCGGTGGTGAGCCGCAGTTGATCGGCCGAGAAGCGCGTGATGCGCGCGCGCAATGTCACGCCCGCATCGTTGTCCGGCATTGCCGCGTCGCCGAGCAGGGTGGCGCTGACTTCCACGGCATCGCCCAGGTCGCGCAAGGCGCAGACGCGCGCGCGCAGCACGTTGAGCACGCTGGTGTCGACCGGTGCGGCCGTCGCAACCGCGACATCGCGTTCCCGCACGAGGATGCGGCAAGTGTCGCCCACGTCGCCGCCCGCCCGCGGCACGCGCAGCCGTATCGCCTCGCGGGGGGGCGCATTGTCCGCGCCGGGTGTCGCGCAGACCGCAAGTTCCGTCAGGCCGTATCGGGCGTCGTGTGCGACGATGCGCGTCTCGAGCACCGTGCCGGGGGCGTCGGCGACGCCGTCGAGTGCGTCGCGGTGCACGTTGAGCACGTCGGCCGGGGCCCCCTGGGAGATCGTGCGGCCGTCCTTGAACAACACGACCTGGTCGGCCAGGCGCATGACCTCGTCGAGCGAATGCGTGACGTACAGCACCGGCAGCTTCAGTTCGTGACGGATGCGATTGAGATAGTCGAGGACTTCAAGACGCCGCGCGTGATCGAGCGATGCCAGCGGCTCGTCCATGAGCAGCAGCCGCGGGCAGGAGAGCAGCGCGCGGCCGATGCCCACCCGCTGCTTCTCGCCGCCGGACAGCGCGCCGGGGCGGCGTGAGAGCAAATGTCCAAGGTTCAGTACGTCGACGACATGCGCCAGGGCAATGGCTCCCGTGCCCGCGGCGCTCACGTCGCGGCGTCGCAGCCAGCGGCCGAAGAGCAGGTTCTGCCGCACGCTCAGATGCGGGAGCAGGCGTGCATCCTGGAACACATAGCCGATGCGTCGGCGCCACGCGGGCAGCGCAATGCCCGAGGCACTGTCGAAGAGCACGTCGTCGCCCACCACGATCCGGCCACTGTCCGGACGGAGCAGCCCGGACACGGCGTTCACCACGGTGCTCTTGCCGCTGCCGGAGGGACCGAACAGCGCCGTGACCCCCATGCCCGCCGCGAATTCGGCGTCGAGGGCGAAGTCGCCGAACCGATGTCGAACGCGAACGTCAACCGTCATGACCGAGCGCCTTGCGATGACCGAAGCGGATGAGCACCTCGGACAGAATGAGCGTGGCCACGGCCAGCACCACGGAAATCGCGCAGAGACGCCAGACCATGGCGTCGCCGTCGGGCACCTGGGTGGCGGTGTAGATCGCGAGCGGCAGGGTCTGTGTCTGCCCGGGGATGTTCGACACGAACGTGATCGTGGCGCCGAATTCGCCCAGGGCGCGCGCGAAGGCAAGCACGAAGCCGTGCAGCACGCCAGTGGCGGTGAGTGGCAGCGTGACGCACAGGAACGTGAGGCAAGGGCCGGCGCCCAGCGTCTGCGCCGCCTGCTCGAGACGGATGTCGGCGGACTCCAGCGCTTGCCGGATGGCGCGCACGAGCAAGGGAAATCCCATCACGCCGGCGGCCAGCGCGGCGCCCGTCCAGCGAAACGCGAAGGTGAAGTGGAACCATTCGAACAGCACCTTGCCGATGGCGCCTTGCGCACCGAACAGCACGAGCAGTGCGAAGCCGACCACCACGGGCGGCAGCACGAGGGGCAGATGCAGAACGGCATCGAGCAGCGCCTTGCCGGGAAACTGCCGGCGGGCGAGCAGCCAGGCGGCGGCGTAGGCGAAGGGCAGGCTGCAAAGCGTGCCCCACAAACCTACGCGCAGACTGAGCGCCACGATGCCCCATTCTTCCGGGGTCAGACTCATGTCGGAGGGCGGTCGGGTGTCGGTCGGGGTGGGACCAGGGTAAGTTGGCGGATCTTATCAGGGTTGTCAGGGCCGGCTGAAGCCGTAGCGCTGGAATGTGGCCAGCGCGGCGGGCGATTGCAGGAACTTGAAGAACGGGTCGGCTTCGGCGCGATTGGCCTGCTTCGTCACGGCGACGGGATAGATGATCGGCGCGTGGCTGTCGGCCGGGAACGTGCCCGCGATGCGCACGCGCTTTTCGGCGTTGGCGTCCGTCTTGTACACGATGCCGTAGGGCGCTTCGCCGCGCGCGACCAGCAACAGGGCGTTGCGCACGTTGTCCGCGGCGGCAACCCTGCCCTGTACCTTCGACCAGACGCCGAGCTTCTCGAGTGCCGCCTTGCCGTAGAGGCCGGCCGGCACGTGGGCGGGGTCGCCCATGGCGAGCCTGCCGCCGCCGAGCTTCGCGTCGAGCTCGGCGCCGGTCTTCAGATCGACGTCGCCCGTGGTCGTGGCCGGGGCGATGAGCACCAGTTCGTTGCCGAGCAGGTTGCGACGCGTGCCCGTGTCGATCAGATCGTGTTTCTGCGCGTAGTCCATCCAGTCCTGGTCGGCCGAGATGAAGACGTCGGCCGGTGCACCTTTCTCGATCTGGCGTGCGAGCGTCGAACTCGCGCCGTACACGAGCACCGGCTTCTTGCCGGTTTCCCTGGTGTAGGCGGCGGACAAATCGTCGAGGGCGTTTTTCATGCTGGCGGCGGCGAACACCTGCTGCGCGGCGGCGTGGCCGGCAAACAACAGGCCCGCGCCGACGGTGGCCACGGTGAGCGCGCGACGCAGCATGGCGGCCGGCGCGTGGAACTTGAGGCTTGCGATAACGACAGCTTTCACGAAAGAGGTCTCCGACGTGGGATGGCTCAGCCGGCTACGCGAGGACGATGTCGCCCGATGCCGGCGCCTGGATGTGTCCGGCGGCAGGGCCGGAGCGCCGGTCCCATCTGAGCGGACGAGGCGTTGTGTAGTATTATATATAACGCTATCGCGCTGTACAGCGATATGCCATATCACGGCGCCCGAATGTCGTCCGACGCGGCAATACCGCGTCTCGATTCGAGAATTTCGGGACGTCGCGCACGTTCACGCACTTGTCGATTCGGCAACAAAAAGGCGCCCCGGAGCGGGGCGCCTGCTAATTAATATATGTACTGAATTCGGCGGCCGGTTCAGACCGTTGCGTTCTGCACGGCGGGGGTGCCGGGCCGCCGCATGGCGGGACTGGTTCGCAGCATGTCGAAAAAGCCGTCGACCACTGCATCGCATTCCACGCCGAGATCGTAGTCCGGCAGGAACAGCCAGTCCGACATCATGCCGACGACCAGCGCATGCAGCATGATGGCAGCGCGCCGGGTATCGAGCTGCGCGGGCAACTGGCCGCGCGCAATGGCGCGTTCCATGTCGCGCATGATGCGTTGCTTGCCGTCGGCGCAGGCCTCGCGCTGGCGCTCGAGCACGGAAAGCATCTCGTTCGTGTACTCGCACTTGTGGAACAGAATGTCCAGCACCCGGCGGCGGCGCTCGTTGCGAGCCGTTTCCTTGAGCACCAGTTTGCAGATTTCGTGCATGCGCACCATGGGGTCGCCGTCTTCCGGCTCGGCGCATTCCTCGTCGATCATGCGCTCCATCGGCAGACGGATGCGGTCCGTCATGGCATTGAACAGGTCGATCTTGTTCTTGAAGTGCCAGTAAATGGCGCCACGGGTCAGGCCGGCGGCTTCGGCGATATCGGCCAGCGACGTGCGCGACACACCCTTCTGTGCGAACACCGTCTCCGCGGTGTCGAGCAACAGATTGCGCGTCTCGATCGCTTCCTCTTTGGTTCTGCGGGCCATCGTCGTGTCACCGGAGCAGCGGAAAATTGCAGGATGTCTTGCGAAATGCGATGTAAACAGCGCCGCACTTTGGTGCGACGCAATGTGATTTACATACATTCATGAATGTATCTATAATAGCAGCCGCTTGCTCTATTGCACAGGGTACATTTAAGCTCCTTCCTCTAAGGGAAACACCTCACTGATCCGAGGGAGCGAATTGGCCGGTGGAGCGCCACCGGGCGCGACATTCGGATCACCTGTTATCCCGGAGCCTGTTCGACGATCTCACATGAGTGCCAGCGCGCGCGGTCACCGCCGCGCCGGGGACGTCCTTGCGGCCCGACTGCGGGCCAGTCTCCCAGGGCCCGCTTGCGCGGCCTTCCGGCACTCACCGACCCGCCTTCGTGCGACGGGATTGCGGACCGGCCTTCGCCGTCGCAATCGTCGCAACGTTCTGTCATTTTGTTTGACCGCATTCCATTTATCGGGGGCGTATATGCACGTCAAGAGAAGTTCACTGGGGATGGTCACTGCCGTAGCAATCGCGGTCATGACCCTGGCCGCATGCGGCAAGAAGCCGCAGCAGCCGCAGGCCATGGTGCCGGAAGTCGGCGTCGTGACGCTGCAACCCCAGAACGTAACACTGACGACCGATCTGCCCGGACGTACCTCGCCCTATCGCGTCGCGGACGTTCGCGCGCGCGTCGACGGCATCGTGCTCAAGCGCGATTTCACCGAAGGCGGTGACGTCAAGGCGGGGCAGCGTCTGTACAAGATCGATCCGGCCACTTACCAGGCCGCCTATGAGAACGCCAAGGCCACGCTCGCGAAGGCGGTCGCGAATCAGGCGTCGACGAAGCTGCTGGCCGATCGCTACAAGCAACTGGTGGCCGCCGAGGCCGTGTCGAAGCAGGATTACGACAACGCCGTGGCGGCAGCCCTTCAGGCCGACGCCGACGTGCAGGCCGGCAAGGCCGCCGTGGACACCGCCAGGATCAACCTGGGCTACACCGATGTGCCCGCCCCGATCTCGGGCCGTACCGGCCTGTCGCAGGTGACCGAGGGTGCCTACGTGCAGGCCGGCGCCGCCACGCTCATGACGACCGTTCAGCAGATCGATCCGATGTACGTCGACGTGACGCAATCGGCGGCCGACGGGCTGCGTCTGCGCCGCGCGCTGGCCGACGGCAAGCTGCAGAGCGCCGGCAAGAATGCGGCTGCCGTGTCGCTCACGCTGGAAGACGGCACGAAGTACCCGCTCGAGGGCAAGCTGCAGTTCTCGGACATCACCGTCGACCAGACGACCGGCTCGGTGACCGTGCGCGCCATTTTCCCGAACCCGAACCGCGAGTTGCTGCCCGGCATGTTCGTGCACGCCACGCTCAGGGAAGGGGTCAAGGAAGGCGGTCTGCTGGTGCCGCAGCAAGGTGTCACGCGTGACCAGAAGGGCCAGCCGACGGCGCTCATCGTGAACAAGGAAGGCAAGGTCGAGTTGCGCCAGCTGGTGACCGATCGGGCCATCGGCGATAAATGGCTCGTGAGCTCGGGTCTGGCGGCCGGCGATCAGGTGATCGTGGCTGGCCTGCAGAAGGTTCGTCCGGGCGCCCCCGCGAAGGCCGTTCCGGCACAGTTGCCGGGTGCACAAGCCCCTGCGGGCGCCAGCGCGCCGGCCGCGGCCGCCGCTGCCCCCGCATCGCAGGCCGACGCCGCCTCGAGCGCCAAAGCCCAATAACGCGGAGCCTCATTCATGGCAAAGTTTTTTATCGATCGCCCGATCTTTGCTTGGGTGATCGCCATTGTGATCATGCTGGCCGGCGCGCTTTCGATCCTGAAGCTGCCGGTCTCGCAATACCCGCCGATCGCACCGCCGTCCGTGCAGATCACCGCGACCTATCCGGGCGCCTCCGCGCAGACCGTGCAGGATACGGTCACGCAGGTGATCGAGCAGCAGATGAACGGTATCGATCACCTCGAATACATGTCGTCGACGTCCGACGGCTCGGGGACCGCCCAGATCACGCTGACGTTCGCCCAGGGCACGAACCCCGACATCGCGCAGGTGCAGGTGCAGAACAAGCTGCAACTCGCCACGCCGCTGCTGCCGCAGCAGGTGCAGCAGCAGGGGATCCGGGTGGCCAAGGCGACCAAGAACTTCCTGCTGGTGATCGGTGCTTACTCCGATGACGGCAAGATGTCCGACATCGACCTCGCGAACTACATTGCCGCGAACGTGCAGGATCCGATCAGCCGTGTGAACGGCGTGGGTCAGGTTCAGCTCTTCGGCTCGCAGTATGCGATGCGCGTGTGGGTCGATCCGCAGAAGCTCAACGGGTACAACCTCACCGTCATCGACGTCTCGAACGCCATTCAGTCGCAGAACGTGCAGGTCTCGGCGGGCGAGCTCGGTGGCGCGCCGGCGGTGAAGGGCCAGCAGCTCAACGCCACCGTGATGGCGCAGAGCCGTCTGCAGACGCCCGAGCAGTTCCGCAAGATTCTGCTCAAGGTCAACAAGGACGGCTCGCAGGTGCGTCTGGGCGACGTTGCGCGCGTGGAACTCGGCGGCGAGTCGTATCAGGTCGTCGCACGTTACAACGGCAAACCCGCGGCCGGTCTGGCCATCACGCTGGCCACCGGTGCGAACGCGCTGCAGACGGCCACCGCCGTCAAGCAGGCCGTGACGGAGCTCGAACCGTACTTCCCGGCCGGCATGAAGGTCGACTACCCGTACGACACCACGCCGTTCGTGAAGATCTCGATCGAGGAAGTGATCAAGACCCTCATCGAAGGTATCGTGCTGGTGTTCCTGGTGATGTATCTGTTCCTGCAGAACCTGCGGGCGACGATCATTCCGACGATTGCGGTGCCGGTGGTGCTGCTCGGCACGTTCGGCATCATGGGCGCCGCGGGCTTCTCCATCAATACGCTGTCGATGTTCGGTCTCGTGCTGGCCATCGGTTTGCTGGTGGACGATGCGATCGTGGTGGTGGAGAACGTGGAGCGGGTGATGGCCGAGGAGGGCCTCAGTCCGAAGGAAGCGACGAAGAAGGCCATGGGCCAGATCGTCGGCGCGCTGGTGGGCGTGGCGCTCGTGCTCTCGGCGGTGTTCGTGCCGATGGCATTCTTCGGTGGCTCGACCGGCGCCATCTATCGTCAGTTCTCGCTGACCATCGTGGCGGCCATGGCGCTGTCGGTGCTCGTGGCCATCGTGCTCACGCCGGCCATGTGCGCGACGATCCTCAAGCCGATCAAGAAGGGCGAGGTGCACGAGAAGCGTGGCTTCTTCGGCTGGTTCAACCGCAAGTTCGACAGCAGCTCGAAGGCGTATCAGGGACAGGTGGAGCGCATCCTGAAGCGCTCCACGCCGTTCGTGATCGTCTACGTGGTGATCGTCGCCGTGGTGGGCTTCCTGTTCGTGCGCATGCCGACGGCGTTCCTGCCCGACGAGGACCAGGGTTACTTCTTCAACCTCGTGCAATTGCCGCCGGGTGCGACGCAGGAGCGTACGCTCGACGTGATGAAGCAGGTCGAGAAGCACTACCTCGAGAAGGAAAAGGACGCCGTGCGTTCGATCTTCACGGTCACCGGCTTTGGCTTCAATGGCCGTGGTCAGAACGTGGGTATCGCCTTCACGATGATGCGCCCGTGGGATGAGCGTCAGTCGTCGAACCTGAAGGTGCAGGCCGTGATCGCACGTTCGTACCAGGCATTCGCCAGCGTGAAGGACGCCATGATCTTCGCGATCAACCCGCCGTCGGTGCCCGAACTGGGTAACGCGGGCGGTATCGACTTCGAGTTGCAGGATCGCGCGGGCCTCGGTCACGACGCGCTCATGGCCGCCCGCAACCAGTTCCTGGGCATGGCGGCGAAGAACCCGAACCTCGCGAACATGCGTCCGAACGGTCTGGACGACACGCCGCAGTACAAGGTCGACGTCGACGAGGAGAAAGCCTCGGCACTGGGGCTGTCGATCGCCGACGTGTACACCACGCTCTCGGCGTCGTGGGGCTCCTCGTACGTGAACGACTTCATCGACCACGGTCGTGTGAAGAAGGTGTACGTCATGGCCGAACCGAAGGACCGCATGTTGCCGCAGGACATCAACAAGCTGTACGTGCGCAACGCCAGCGGGACAATGGTGCCGTTCTCGGCCTTCGCGACCGGCAAGTGGATCTACGGCTCGCCTCGACTGGAGCGCTACAACGGTGTGCCGGCCGTGGAAATCCAGGGCATGCCGGCGCCGGGCAAGTCGTCGGGCGACGCCATGAAGGCGGTCGAGGAAATTGCCAAGCAGCTCCCGGCGGGTATCGGTCTGGAGTGGACGGGGCTGTCGTTCGAAGAGCGCATTTCGGGCTCGCAGGCGCCGGCGCTGTATGCGATTTCGATTCTGATCGTGTTCCTGTGCCTGGCTGCGCTGTACGAAAGCTGGTCGATTCCGTTCTCGGTGATTCTGGTGGTGCCGCTTGGAGTGTTGGGGGCGCTGCTTGCCGCCACGCTGCGCGGGCTGTCGAACGACGTGTACTTCCAGGTGGGTCTGCTCACGACCGTGGGTCTGTCGGCGAAGAACGCGATTCTGATCGTGGAATTCGCCAAGGATCTGCAGGAGCAGGGCCGCACGCTCATGGAAGCGACGATGGAGGCGGTGCGACTGCGTCTGCGCCCGATTCTGATGACGTCGATGGCGTTCATCCTGGGGGTGCTGCCGCTGGCGATCTCCAACGGTGCGGGCTCGGCGTCGCAGCATGCGATCGGTACCGGCGTGATCGGCGGTATGCTGGCCGCGACGTTCCTCGCGATCTACTACGTGCCGATCTTCTTCGTGCTGGTGCGCAAACGCTTCGCGCATGAGGATCTGGATACGGTGGAGCATCCGGAAGCGCGTCATGAAAACCCGGACGCAACCGACGGTCCCGCCAAGGAAGGAAACTGACCTATGAAGCACAAAGCATTGCCGATGGCCTTGGCGGCAGCGTTCCTGGCAGGCTGTACCCTCGCGCCGCACTATGAGCGGCCCGAGGCGCCAGTTGCCACGGCGTTCCCCACGGGCCCGGCCTACAAGACACCGGGAGCGGCGAATCAGAACGGCACCGCCGGCAGCAATGCCGTGGCGGCCGCCGATCTGGGCTGGCGCGATTTCTTCACCGACCCGCGCCTGCAGAAGCTGATCGAGATCGCGTTGCAAAACAATCGCGACCTGCGTGTGTCGATGCTCAACATCGAGGCCGCGCGTGCGCAATACCAGATTCAGCGCTCCGCGCTGTTGCCCTCGGTGGGGGCGGCAGGGCAGGCGTCGGTACAGCGGTCGCCGGCTGATCTGACGTCGTCCGGACGCGCGGGCATCAGCCGCAGCTATCAGGTCGGCGTGGGCTTCACGTCCTACGAACTCGATTTGTTCGGTCGGATTCAGAGTCTGAAGGATCAGGCGCTGGAGACGTACCTGGCGAGCGAGGATACGGCGCGGGCCGCGCACATCACGCTGGTCTCCGAAGTGGCTACGGCGTATCTCACGTGGCTGGCCGATCAGGAACTGCTCAAGCTGACTGAAGACACGCTCAAGAGCCAGCAATCGTCCTATGACCTGACCAAGCGCAGTTTCAACGTGGGTACGGCTTCCGGGCTGGATCTGCGTCAGGCGCAAACGCCGGTGGATACGGCGCGCGCGAATTACGCACAGTACACGCGTCAGGTGGCACAGGACGAGAACGCCCTCGCGCTGCTCATCGGTCAGCCGCTGCCGGCGGATTTGCCACCGGGGCGTCCGCTCGACGGGCAGGGGTTGCTTGCGGATCTGCCGGCCGGCCTGCCGTCGGATCTGCTGCTGCGCCGGCCCGACGTCACCGCCGCCGAGCACACGCTCAAGGGTGCCAACGCCAACATTGGCGCCGCGCGTGCCGCGTTCTTCCCGTCGATCTCGCTTACGGCGAGCGCGGGTACGGCGAGCGCATCGCTGAGCAATCTGTTCAAGGGCGGGCAGGGTGCCTGGTCATTCGCACCGACCATCACGCTGCCGATCTTCGCGGGCGGGCAAAACATCGCCAACCTCGAACTGGCCAAGGTGCAAAAGCGTATCGAGATCGCCAACTACGAGAAGGCGATTCAGACGGCGTTCCGCGAAGTCTCCGACGGGCTGGCCGCACGTGGCACGCTCGACGACCAGATCGCGGCGCAGGAGTCGCTCGTGAGGGCCAGCGACGAGAGCTACAAGCTCTCGGATCTGCGCTATCGCAACGGCGTCGACAGCTATCTGAACGCGCTGGTCTCGCAACGCTCGCTGTACTCGGCGCAGCAGACACTGATCGCCACGCGACTGGCACGCTGGACCAATCTCGTCACGCTGTACAAGGCGCTCGGCGGCGGATGGGAAGAGCGCACCGTTCCGGCGAATGCGGACGCGGCGTCGGCCCCGGCGGCCCCGGCGGCCTCATCGTGAGCGGTGACTGATCGCTTGTCATCTCGCATTATCTGAAGATCGAAACGCCCGGCAATCGCCGGGCGTTTTGCATTCGGGTGTCGCGCGAGGCGAGAAATCGACTCAGTTCCCGAGAGGTTTAGACGCGGCCTTCTACGCTCGCCCCTACCTTGGCTGCGGCTTCGTCGCTATCCTTATTTGCGTTGTATTCGCAACACCCCGAGCGTCGACGCCCGCGTATGACCCCGCGATCGCCGGGCCGCATGGGGCAAAAATAAGCTGACCGCATTTCCAGGGAGAGACACCATGAGCGATCTTCAAGCACGATTCGAAGCGGCGGTGGCCGAATCGAAGCAACTGCCTGAGCGCCCCGACAATCTGACGCTGCTGCGCATCTACGCCCTCTACAAGCAAGGCACCGAAGGGGATGTGACGGGCGCACGTCCCGGCATGACCGATTTCGTCGGCCGCGCCAAGTACGACGCCTGGGAAATGCTCAAGGGCAAGTCGAAAGAGGAGGTCCAGCAAGCGTATGTCGAGCTCATCGAAGGGTTGAAGGGATGAGTTCCCGCGTGTCGCGCCGGCCCGATTCGGCAATGACGCGATGCGCAGGCCCCCCTCGGCACGACAAATGGAAAGACGGCGACTTCGGTCGCCGTCTTTTTTTGGGAGTCCGTCCGCGAAGCGATATGGCGTACCGGGAAGGCGGTGATCCAAAGCGGTGGAGGTTTTGCGGTGCTGTCCGATTGGCGTGTTGTGCGCGGTGCGCGACGATGAGCCCGTCATCAACGAGACGAGGTACCGAACCATGCACCGCGATCGACTTCACGCCATACGCCGCGCCGCGCGCGGCAGGGATTGCACGCAAACGCGGCATGCGCTGCCGGGCCGCAGACTGCCTGTCGATCGACAGACCGGACCTGTGACGATGCGCGCAGACGCGCCGGGAGAGCGGGCACGGCATGGCCCGCATGACAGCCATGACAGCCATGACAGTCGTGACGGGCGCTGGCAGCGAGACACGCGACGCCTGTGGAGCGTACGCGTGCAGCGGCGCGGCATGATGCCGAATACGCGCGAGGGCGCCGTCGGGCCTGTCCGGCGTGGCAGACGTTGTCGGGGCTCGATGCGCGGCGCGGCGATGCTCGACGCCGTGTTCACGCTGGCGGCCCTGATGGCGGGGGCGCAAGGTCTTGCGCAATGGCAGGCCGCGAGCGGTGCGACGCCTGCGGCGGTGGCCGCGTCTTCCGGCATGGTGGCAATGGCATTTCCCTCGCATGAGGCGGGCGAAACCTCGCGCGAGGGTCGTGCGCGATGACGAGATACCGTGTCCATGCGCGAACGCGAGCGCATCGCATGATGGGATTCACCCTGCTGGAGTGGGTGCTGGCCATGCCGCTCGGGTTGCTGATCGTGATGGCCGCGATCGCAATCTATCTGGCCGGGCTGCGCCTGTGGCGGGCGCAGGCCGAGCGGTACGACGTCAACGAACGCGCCATGTTCGCGCTGACGCAACTCTCGCGTGCGGTCGCCATGGCGGGTTATCGCAATTGGGACCCGATGGAGGGGCGCATTACCGCACCCGACAAAGCGGTGCGCAGGTGGCCGCCATTACGCGCGAGCGCGGAATGTGCGGCGTCGGTCGAGACGTGTGCGCGGCGCGGTTGGCAAGGCAGCGACCTGATGGAGGTCCAGTTTCATGGGGCGGGGTACCCGATCGGTGGCAACGGCGCCGTGCAAAACTGCTCCGGACTGAGCGTCAAGGCACTGGGCTCCCCCGATGATCGTCACCTGAGCATCTTCTACGTGGCGAAAGGCGAGGACGGCGTCCCGTCGCTCTTCTGCCGCTATGGGGATTACGTCGGTCCGAGTTACCTGCGCCAGGCCCAGGTGCTGGTCACCGGCGTGGAGGCCATGTACCTCAGGCTCGGATTTCGCGTCGGAGGGAACGGGCCCTTGCGATGGTCGGCGCCGCTCAAGCGCCTGAGGGGCACACCCCCGAGGCCGCCGGCGGGCGAAGGGGGCTGGGACAACGTGGCTGCGGTGGCGATCTCGCTGGTCATGCGCGGCGCGCCGCGGCGCGGCGCCAAACCGACGACATCTCGCGTGGTGGAGGTGTTCGACAAGGCAACCGGAGGGCGCGAATACAAGCGGCTGATGAATGCGGGCGACGTTCATCTCCACGTATTCACGCTCCTGGCATATCGCCGCAACGATGGTGGCATTGGCGAGGAGGCAAAATGGTTGGCGTCTTCATGGTGATGTGGCTCGCCGCGTTGACGACGCTGGCGGCGTCGGGCATGCAGCACCGCCAGCTTGCCGATCGTTTCGTCGCCTACATGTACGACCGTGCCCACGCATTCACCGCGGCAAACAACGCGCTCGTGCTCGCACGTCATCGACTCACGCTCGGCCCGGAGGCGGCAGATATCGCCGCGGTGTCCGCATTCGACGGCGGTCCTCACGGTGTGATCGAAGCGAATCACCGGGGTGACATCTGGTTTCGCAACGACACGCCGAGATGGCGAACGGTCGACTGGACCCGCGGCGACACGGTCGTCGCGGTCAAGGATGCGCGCTACTTCATCGAACGCATTGCGTTCTCGGACTATCCTGCGCTCGACCCGACATCGCGTGTTGCCGCGATTCGACGATATCGCGTGAGCGCCATGGGCTGCGGGAAGCTCCCGGGCACCCGGGTCTATCTGCAGGCCATCTACGAGATTCGGCAACGGGACGAGGCGCGCCGATCCGGCATTGCCGAGTCCCGCTTCATCCCGAGGCGGCTGAGCTGGCGGGAGGTGACGGCGTGGCACGACCGGGAGACTCGCGCGGCACGCGAGCGTTGCGATGCGTCGTGACGGATTCACCTTGCTCGAATGCCTGGTGGCCATGGCGGTGCTGGCGATCGCGCTGTGCGCGGCGGCACCCTCGATCGAGGCCGTCCGCCGCCGGGTCTCGGTGGACATCACCGCGCGCGCCCTGCTGGCCGCCATGCAATCGGCCCGGGCAGAGGCATTGGCGCGGCATCGACGCGTCACGCTGGCGCCGGTCGACGGGAGCCGTCTGAGCAGTGGCTGGCTGACGTTCGTCGACGAGAATCTCAACGATCGATTCGATGCCGGGGAGCTATTGCTGGCGCGCTATGCACCGCTGCCCGATGGTGTGAGTGTCGAGGCCGATTGGGCGCTGAGTTTCACACCAGGCGTCGCCTTTGCGGAGAACGGGTTCATGCGAAAGCAAAAACGCGCCTGGATCCTGGGCACCGCGCGGGTAACGGGACATGGGCGGCGCATCTGCATTGTGATCAATGCCTACGGCCGCGCCCGGGTTCCCCGGCGCTGCGACGCTTGACGCGATCACCGGGGCCGCGAAACGGTCACATCAGCGGGGGAGTCCCCGTATCTTCGGCCTTGGTGTCGGCCTTGGCCTTGGCGCTTTCGGTGTGAGAGGCGCGAGTGCTCGTCGTGGTCGATGCGGTCCCCGACGTGCCTCGTGGCGTAGACGGTTTCGTCGACTCCTGCCACAGCTTGACGCCCTGCCAGGCGAGCACGCCCAGGCTGCCCCACTTGAGGCTGCGGCGAACCACGCGCCCGACGGGAGTGTGCGAGAGGCCGGTGAGGGCCAGCGAAGCCACGGAACTGACGAGCGGATAGCGCTCGAGCAATCCGCCGAGCTTGAGTCCCGACGTGGCGAGTCCACCCAGTCCGGAGAACTTGCCGAAACCGCCAGGCAGCAGGTAACGGACCCATCGGAAATTACGCAGGCGTTCGCGCGTGACGTGCGCGGCCTGTATCAGTTCGGCGCGCTCGACGGCAATGCGCGTGAGCACGAGCTCCTTGCGGATGGCAAGCAATTCATGGCGAGAGCGTCGCGACTGGTGCGGGCGACGCGGACGTTGAGAGCGGTTCGGTTCCAGCGGCACGGGCAGATCTCCTTCAGTCCGGACGCAGCGCGTCGCGGTCCTTTTCGAACTCGGCCAGTGTCGCCTCGAACGGCATCGGGGCATCGCGCAGAATGTTGCGCGCGCGCGCGGCGCACCACGCGGCAAGCAGCAGGTACACGATGAAGATGCCGGTCATGGCCTGAAGACGGTAGGTGTCCCAGAAAATGACGATCACGAGCGCGGTCAGCGAGACGAGAGCGAGAACACCGAACAGCATCGCGGCCAGACCCAGGAAGGCCACGCCCATCAGGCGTTCTTTCTCTTCGGTCAGTTCGATGCCGATGAGTTCGATGCGCGACTGTACGATCTCGAGCAACGCACCGGCGAGGCGCCGCAGCGAAGGCCGCGGCGGGGTCGTACGATCATTGTCGGTCATGGAGTGGGCTGGGCGGCCCGCCTGACCCGTCGCACCGGTCAGGGGGGCTCCGCCTTGGGCAAAGTAGGCGAGGAAGGAAACGTGCGTCGGCGTGGCTTACCGGCGGTTGAGCAGCAGACCGATCACCACGCCGATGCCGGCTGCGATGCCCACGGCTTGCCAGGGATGATCGTGCACGTAGTCGTCAGTCGCGCGAGCGGCCTGCTTGCTCTTCTCGACCACGACGACCTGCACGTCGGACGCTTTCTCCTTGGCTTGCTTGAGCAGCGCCAGGGCCTTGTCGCTCAGCTCGGAGGCGCGCTCACCGGTCGTGTTGGCGGCTTGTTTGAGCAGGTCTTCGGCGTCGGCCAATACGGTTTTGATATCGGTCATGAACTTCTCCTTGTTGGTATGTGCTTGCGACATTGTCGTTGCCCGTGGTGGGGAGGAAAATGCGAGGGGGGTATGACTGGTATCGTAACCCTTTCGCCGTGTCGTTGCCAGAAAACAACAGGCACGTTCCCGCTATATTTCGAAAACTTATTTACACCAAATTTTTTATTCGTTCTGGCTAAGCTTAGCATCCTTTAGTCTTTACCCACTGAGTTGAAGGTTCTCAAGGAGAGCGTAAATGACATTGCGTTTGGGCGACATTGCCCCCGATTTCGAGCAGGACTCGTCGGTTGGCAAAATCAAATTCCACGAATATCTCGGCGACAGCTGGGGCGTGCTGTTTTCTCACCCTGCGGACTACACGCCGGTCTGCACGACCGAACTGGGTCTGACCGCCAAACTCAAGGGCGAGTTCGAAAAGCGCAACGTGAAGGCCATCGCGTTGTCGGTCGACGACGCCGAATCGCACAAGGGCTGGATCAAGGATATCAACGAGACGCAGAACACCACGGTCAACTTCCCGATTCTGGCGGACGGCGATCGCAAGGTCTCGCAGCTGTACGACATGATCCATCCGAACGCCAGCGAAACCGTCACGGTGCGCTCGCTGTTCGTGATCGATCCGAAGAAGAAGGTGCGCCTGATCATTACCTATCCCGCCAGCACGGGCCGCAATTTCGACGAGATCCTGCGCGTGATCGACTCGCTGCAACTGACCGACAATTACTCGGTCGCCACGCCGGGTAACTGGAAGGATGGCGAAGACGTGGTGATCGTGCCCTCGCTCAAGGACGAGGCGGTGCTCAAGGAGAAATTCCCGAAGGGTTACAAGGCGGTGCGCCCGTACCTGCGCCTCACGCCGCAGCCGAACAAGTAATTCGTTCGGCGTTGCCAATGAGAAATGCCAGCTCGTCGTCCGAGCTGGCATTTTTTGTTTGTCGAACACTCCGATTGTCGGGTACGCGCCGTCGCCCGGGGGATTGACGGCCCGCAACGCGCGGCCTGAGAAACGACGCGTACCCGACAAGTCGCAGCGACCGCCCACGGTCGTGGACAGGCCCTGCGACCCCGTTCTTCCGAATCGATCAGAAGAACGCCTGGATGCCCGTCTGGGCGCGCCCCAGAATCAGCGCGTGAATGTCGTGGGTGCCTTCGTAAGTGTTGACCACTTCGAGGTTCACGAGGTGGCGCGCGATACCGAACTCGTCGGAGATGCCGTTGCCGCCCAGCATGTCACGGGCAAGGCGCGCGACGTCGAGCGCCTTGCCGCAGGAATTGCGCTTCATGATCGAGGTGATCTCGACCGCGGCGGTACCTTCGTCCTTCATGCGGCCCAGGCGCAGGCAGCCTTGCAGGCCCAGCGTGATTTCGGTCTGCATGTCGGCCAGCTTCTTCTGAATCAATTGGTTCGCCGCGAGCGGGCGGCCGAATTGCTGGCGATCGAGCACGTACTGACGCGCCGTGTGCCAGCAGAATTCGGCGGCGCCGAGCGCGCCCCAGGCAATCCCGTAGCGTGCCGAGTTCAGGCACGTGAACGGGCCCTTCAGGCCAGAGACGCCCGGCATGAGGTTCTCTTCCGGCACGAATACCTGATCCATCACGATCTCGCCGGTGATCGACGCGCGCAGGCCGACCTTGCCGTGGATCGCCGGCGCCGAAAGCCCCTTCCAGCCCTTCTCGAGAATGAAGCCGCGAATCTTCTCTTCGCCGTTCTCGTCGGCGAGCTTGCCCCAGACGACGAAGACGTCGGCGATCGGCGAATTCGTGATCCACATCTTGCTGCCGCTGAGCTCATACCCGCCCGCGACCTTCCTGGCCCGCGTGGTCATGCCGGCCGGGTCCGAACCGTGGTTCGGCTCCGTGAGGCCGAAGCAGCCGATCCACTCGCCGCTGGCGAGCTTCGGCAGGTACTTCTGCTTCTGCGCTTCGCTGCCGAATTCGTAAATGGGCACCATGACGAGCGACGACTGGACCGACATCATCGAGCGATAGCCCGAATCGACGCGCTCGACCTCGCGCGCGATCAGCCCGTAGGCGACATAGTTCAGACCGGGGCCGCCGTACTGTTCGGGAATCGTCGGGCCGAGCAGGCCGATCTCGCCCATCTCGCGGAAAATCGACGCATCCGTTTGTTCGTGACGAAACGCCTCGAGCACGCGCGTCGCGAGCTTGTCGTTCGCGTAGGCGGCTGCGGCGTCGCGAATCATGCGCTCGTCGCTGGTGAGCTGCGCGTCGAGCAACAGCGGATCTTCCCAATGAAACTGTGCGTTGCCTGCCATGACCTTTCTCCTCCGATGTTCTCGAAAAAATACGCGAATCCAATCGTCGTCGCCCGCCGGGGACCCCGGCCGTCACTGCCGCGCCCTGATCTGCCGGAACGGCTCGACGACTTGACTAAAGTTCCGCAATGCGGAACAATGTTCTGAAATCGAAGTTAGTTTAGCACTAAACTTTTTTGCCGGGCAACGGCCAGTGCGTGCACTGGCGCAAACCTTCTCGATTGGAGCGCGCGATGGTTGTGGTCAAAACATCCCTGTCAGCCTTCTCCGGTGCGCCGGCGCATGGCGTGCCGCCTTCGCATGACGAGCGCAAGTTCGTCACGGCGCTGGCCCGAGGTCTCGAGTTGTTGCGGGCGTTTGGCCCCGACGACGCCTTGCTGGGCAATCGCGACTTTGCCGCGCGCACGGGATTGCCGAAGGCCACCGTCAGTCGCCTTGCCTACACGCTGACCGAACTCGGGTATCTGCGCTACGACGCCGACCTGGGCAAATATGCGCTCGACGCCGGCGTCCTGGCGCTGGGGTATGCCTTCCTGAGCGGTACCGACATGCTCACGTTGGCGCGTCCGCACATGCGGGCGTTGGCCCGCGAGATGGGGTGCTCGATTTCGCTGGGCTGCCGCGAGGGCATCGACATGATGTATCTCGAGACGATTCGAAGCGATTCGGCGCATCTCACGCTGGGCCTTACGGCGGGTTCGCGTCTGTCGATGCTGACGAGTTCGATGGGGCGCGTCTATCTGGCGGCGATGACGCCGACCGAGCGCGAGACCATGCTCTCGGACCTGCACGATGCGTACGACGCCAATCCGGCGGCGCTGCGCAACGTCGGTTGGGACGCCCTGAAGGCGGGCGTCGACAAGGGGATCGAGTCGTACCGGCGGGAGGGGTGCTGCTACTCGTTTCGCGAGTGGCACGAGGGTGTGAACGCGGTGGCGGTACCGCTAAGAGACGTGAGGCAGAATCGATGGCTCGCGATCAGTTGCAGCGGGCCGTCGTCGTCGATTCCCGATGCCGTGTTCCGGGAGGAGATCGGGCCGCGGCTCAAGCAACTCGCAGCGCGTCTGAGCGGGCAGGCCTGACGGCGCAGGCGGACCAGCGCCGCTGCCTTTCGTGCGAGGCAACGGCGCCCACCCCGATCCAGGCGAATCAACGCCCGCGTGGATCAGGGCAGCATCACAACAGCGTGCGCACGTGCCACAGTTCGGGGAAAAGCACCACGTCGAGCATCTTGCGCAGATACGGGGCGCCGTTCGTGCCGCCGGTGCCCTGTTTGAAACCGATGATGCGCTCGACGGTCGTCACGTGACGGAATCGCCACTGACGGAAAGCGTCCTCGAGATCGACCAGTTCCTCGGCCATCTCGTACAGCTCCCAGTGCTGCGACGGGTTGCGATACACCTCCAGCCACGCGGCCTCGACCGACTTGTCGTGAGGCGTGGGCTTCGTCCAGTCGCGCTCCAGGCGCTCCGGCGCAATCGCGAAACCGCGCCGCGCGAGCAGGCGCACTACCTCGTCATAGAACGAGGGCGCGTTGAGCGCGGCTTCGACCTGCTTGAAGAGGTCCGGGCGATGCGCATGCGGCTGTAGCATCGCCGCATTCTTGTTGCCCAGCATGAACTCCAGAATCCGGTACTGGTACGACTGGAAGCCCGACGAGCTGCCGAGCGACGGGCGCATCGACGAATACTCCGACGGTGTCATCGTCGCCAGCACGCTCCAGGCCTGCACCAGTTGTTCCAGAATGCGCGACACGCGCGCGAGCATCTTGAATGCCGGCGGCAGTTCGTCCTGATGCACGGCCGTGCGCGCGGCCTGCAGTTCGTACAGCGCCAGCTTCATCCACAACTCGCTGGTCTGATGCTGGATGATGAACAGCATCTCATTGTGATCCGTCGAACGAGGATGCTGGGCGTTCAGGATCGGATCGAGCGACAGATAATCGCCGTAGCTCATGCGCTTCGAGAAGTCGAGCGTGGCGTCGTGCCATTGCGTGGCGTTGGCGGACGTGGCCTGCGCGGCCGGGGCGTCCGCGCCCGAGTGCCCGAACGGACACCCGCCCTGAGCGGGCGAGGCTTCCGTGGTCTTCGAGGGCGTTTGCGGCGCGTCGTGCGGGGCGGTGGTCTTGCTCATGCTGCCTGACTCCTCTCTCAAGTCACCGCGCCGCGGCGATGAAACTCGGGCTTGTCCCACGATCCCGTGCTCAGCACGTCACGCAGAATCTCGACCGAGTCCCACACGTCGGCGAAACTCGTGTAAAGCGGCGTCATGCCGAAGCGCATGATGCGCGGCTCCCGATAGTCGCCGATCACGCCGCGCGCAATCAGCGCCTGAATCACGGCAAACCCTTCGGGATGTTCGAAGCTCACTTGCGACCCCCGCGACGCGTGATCGCGCGGCGTCACGAGCGTGAGCGGGAATTCGGCGCAACGCGATTCCACGAGCTGGATGAACAGGTCGGTGAGCGCGAGCGACTTGCGGCGCAGCGCGTCCATCGACGTCTGCGCGAAGATGTCCAGCCCGCACTGCACCAGCGAGAGCGAGACGATCGGTTGCGTGCCACACAGATAACGGCCGATGCCGTTGTCCGGCGTGTATTCCGGTGTCATGGCGAACGGCGTGCGATGCCCCCACCAGCCTGACAGCGGTTGCCAGAACGTGTCCTGATGCTTCTTGTTGACCCACACGAACGCCGGCGCGCCAGGGCCCCCGTTCAGGTACTTGTACGTGCAGCCCACGGCGTAGTCCGCATTGGCGCCGTTCAGATCGACGGGCACCGCACCGGCGGAATGGCACAGGTCCCACACGGCCAGCGCGCCGGCCGCGTGAATCTCGGCCGTGCGTGCGGCCATGTCGTACATGGCGCCCGTGCGGTAGTTCACATGCGTGAGCAGCACCACGGCGACGTCGTCACCCAGGGCGCCCTGCAGGTCGTTGGGGGTGTCGACCAGGCGCAGCGAGTAGCCGTCGTCGAGCAAACGCGTGAGGCCCTGCACGATGTACAGGTCGGTCGGGAAGTTGCTGCGCTCCGAGATGATCACCTTGCGCTGCGGTGCGCGACTGCGCTGCGCATCGAGCGCGGCAGCCATCACCTTGAACAGGTTGCTCGACGTGGTGTCTGTCACCACGATTTCGCCTTTACCCGCACCGACGATCGGTGCAAGGGCGTCGCCCAGCGTGCGCGGCAGCGCGAACCAGTCGGCCTCGTTCCAGCTGCGGATCAGCCCGACGCCCCATTCGGCCGCGATCACCTCCTGCGCACGCTTGAGCGAGGCGATCGGGCGAGCGCCCAGCGAGTTGCCGTCGAGGTAGATCACCCCGGGGGCAGGTCGAATTGTGCACGCAGCGGGGCGAGCGGATCGGCCGCGTCGAGGGCCAGACAATCGTTGCGAGAAGATGCCATGGTTAGCGTTCAGTGATTCAGTGATTCAGTTGGTAAAGGCAAAAGAAATCGGGCGGAAGTCCGGCGAGCGGAACGTCGCGCGTTACAGCGTGCGCAGTACGGCACGCACCGGGCTTGCGTCGAGTCGCATGAACTTGAGCGGCAGTGCGATGAGTTCGTAGTCGTCGGCCTCGACGGCATCGAGCACGAGGCCCTCGAGAATCGCCATGCGGTGCGCGCGAATGCGATGATGGGCATCCATCGTCTTGCTCTGCTGCGGATCGAGCGACGGCGTGTCGATGCCGACCAGCTTCACGCCATGGGCGGCGAGCAGGTCGATGGTCTCGGGCGCCACGGCACAAAATTCGCTGTCCCAGTGCGCGAGCGGCGCCTGGGCGTAGGTGCGCAGCAGCACGCGCGGCGGCACGTCCCTCAGGTGCGGCGCCACCATCTCCGGCGTGACCAGGGGCGAGGCGCCCACACAGTGCACCACACGGCACGCTCCGAGGTAAGTCTCGAGGTCGACTTCGCCGATGCAGGCGCCGTCATCGTCGTAATGGCGTGGCGCGTCGGCGTGAGCGCCGGTGTGCGGCGAGAGCGTGATACGTCCCACATTGACCGGGCAACCCGGCCCGATCTGCCAGACCGGGGTCTCGGTGAGCGGCGTGTCGCCGGGCCATACGGGGGTTTGCGCCGATAAAGGTGCGCTGATGTCCCATACGCGGCGCTCACGCGCGCCGATCGTGCGGGGTGTTGCCGAAGCGGTGAAATCTGTCATACGCGAGCGCTTTATCGAGGCGATCCGGGGGAAGAAGAGTCCCAGATAGTGTAGGAAATTCCGCGCCGCAGGTGCTTGCGTATTCGACGAGTGTGTGCCGATGAATTGAAATTAAACCGACAATTTCAATGATTTTTTGGTCAATTCTTCGAGTGATTTTGAAATTGGTCGAATTCAATGCGACTTCGCGACTTCATGACTTCGCGCGGTCGCGGATTCGGTGCGCGACGGCCGCCAGCCGCGCTTACGGGCGGTGGGTCATCTGCTCGATGAGTTCGCGCAGCGCGTCCTTGAGCAGTGCCGACTGGTCTTGTCCGAAGCGGGCCAGCAGGCTGGCTTCGTGGCGGCGGGCGCTGGCCAGCAGCGGCGCCACGTGCGCGACGCCCGCGTCGGTGAGCGAGACGAGCGATTGCCGGCGATCGGTGGCGCTCGCGCCACGCACGACGTCGCCCGCGGCTTCGAGCCGGTCGACGACCTTGGTGAGCGTCGGTTGCTTGGCCAGCACGATATCGGCCAGTTGATTGATGGTGCGCGCGCGTCCGTCGGAGAGCGTGGCGAGCACGCGCCACTCGAGCACGCCGAAGCCGGCGGCTGCCACTTCGCGATGGAATTCGTCGGAGACCAGCGTGCTCGCGCGCGCAAGCAGGTACGCCAGATAGTCGTCGACGAACGGCGCGCCGGCGGCGGACATGAGGCGACTCAGCCCAGCGACTGCGGCTTGTGGAAGCCGCCGGCATGGAAGATCAGCGGCATGCGCTCGGCCACCTCGGCATGCACGCCGCATCGCTCGACTTCGCCCACGAAAATGACGTGGTCACCTTCGTCGTAGCGGCTGCGGTTGTGGCATTCGAACCAGGCCAGCGCGCCGTCGAGCACCGGCGTGCCCGAGGCGGACAATGTATACGGCACGCCCGCGAACCGATCGCCCTTCATCGTGGCAAAGCGCTTGCAGATGTCGAGCTGATCAGCCGCCAGCACGTTCACGGCGTAATGCGAATTCTCGCGAAAGACCGGCATGCTGCCTGCTCGCGTGGCCAGACTCCACAAAATGAGGGGCGGCGTGAGCGAGACCGAATTGAACGAACTGGCGGTGATGCCGATGAGCGAGCCGTCGTCGGCGCGCGTGGTGATCACGGTGACCCCGGTGGCAAACTGACCGAGGGCATTGCGAAAGGCTGCGCTGTCGAAATCCGGCGCTGCGGCGCGTTTGGCGTTCACTGTCCCTGCACTCCCGTCCGGCAAATTTGATCGGGTTGATTTGTATGAATATTCATATACTATGGCACGAACAACAGATCGACAAGACGCGTGACGGCCGACAGTGCGCCACGGGGCGCAGCCCCTGGCGGGCGGGAGGGTCAAACGCTCAGGAGACGATATGCTGATCGAGCGAATCGAGCATAAGTGGATCGACGTATTTGCCGAGACCTTGCGGCGCTGCGACATACGACCCGGCGATGTGGTGGCGATTGTAGCCGAAACGCAATCCCGGCCTGTCAACGTGGAATTGGCGCAGCTTGCCGCCGAATCGCTTGGCGCAAGGCCCTTCCGGCTTGTCGTGCCCAGCCCGCGCGTGAGTGCACCTGTGCCGGTGCGCTCCACGGGCGCGAGCGACGCGCTCGGTCGGTTGGCACCGGTCGTCGCCGCGCTCAAGGCTGCGACGCTCGTCGTCGACTGCACGGTCGAAGGCCTGCTTCACGCTCCCGAATTGCCGGAGATTCTCGGCGGCGGCGCGCGCGTGCTGATGGTCTCCAACGAACATCCCGAAATCCTGGAGCGCTGCGCGACCGATCCGGCGCTCGAGCCGAAGGTGCGCGCGGCGATCAAGCGCTTGCGCGGCGCCGAGCAAATGCATGTGAGTTCCGGCGCGGGCACGGACCTTCGTATCGGCCTGCGCGACGCGCGTGTCGGCGGGGTGTGGGGCTGGTGCGCCAAGCCGGGACAGGTCGCGCACTGGCCCGGCGGCCTGGCCCTGGCGTTCCCCGCCGCGCACAGCGTAAACGGACAGCTCGTGCTGGCGCCCGGCGACATCAACCTCACGTTCAAGCAATATCTGCGCGACCGGATCGTCCTGAACATCGAGGACGACTACGTCGTGGCGATCGACGGCGAAGGCGTCGACGTCGACTTGATGCGCGATTACTTTGCCGCATGGGGCGATCGCGAAGCGTATGCGGTCTCGCACGTCGGTTTCGGCCTGAATCCGCGCGCGCGCTGGGACGCGCTCGCATGCTACGACAAACGCGATTGCAACGGCACCGAGCAGCGCGCGTTCGCCGGCAACTTCCTGTATTCCACCGGTGCCAACGAGGTAGCGGGCCGTCACACGCTGGGCCACTTCGACTTGCCACTGCGGCACTGCACGATTGCGCTCGACGGCGACGTCGTGGTGCGCGACGGGCGTTTGCAGGGCGAGTTCGCATCATGAGCCCGCACGTGCCTGCCTGCCGCGTGTCGGGTGCTGGTGCGCTGACGCTCGTGCTGCTGCACGGCATTGGCGGCAACCGCGATGTCTGGCCCGCGCAATTCGAGACCTTCGTCAACGCGGGATACCGTGTCGTGGCATGGGATATGCCGGGCTACGGCGAGAGCGCGATGCCCGCCGCGCCGACGATGGCGTCGCTGGCGGACAGCCTTCGCGCGCTGCTCGACACGCTGGGGCCGTCGAGATTCGTGCTCGTGGGGCACAGCATGGGCGGGATGGTCGCACAGGAATTGATGGCGCGCGGCGAGCCCTTCACGCGAGACATTGCCGGGCTGGTGCTGTGCGGCACCTCGCCGGCGTTCGGCAAGCCGGACGGCGACTTCCAGCGTGAGTTCGTGCGCCAGCGCACGGCGCCGCTCGATGCCGGCAAGACCTTGCGCGAGATGGCGCAGTCGATCGTGCCCGGCATGCTTGGCGAGCCGGACGATGTCACGCGCGACGCTGCCTGCGCGCTCGCCGTCGACGCCATGGGCGCGCTCAACCCCGAGGCGTATCGCGCCGCGCTGCAGGCGCTGGTCGGCTTCGAGCAGCGCGCGGCGCTCGCGCGGCTCGCCGTGCCGGTGCTCCTCGTCGCGGGCGAACACGACACCAACGCGCCGCCAAAGGTCATGGCACGCATGGCCGAGGCCATCACCGACGACCGGGCGCGTGTGCGCTACGTCTGTCTCGATGGCGCCGGGCATCTGATGAATCTGACGCATGCGGCGGCATTCGACGCCGAAGTGCGCGCTTTCCTCGCAACACTCTAGAACCCTCCAGGAGACTACCGTGGCCTATCAGCCCCCTTCGATCGTCGGCGAGCATTACCCGCTCACGGACAAGCAGCGGCGCTTGCTGGCGCTGGCCGAGCAGGTGGGGCGCGAGTCGCTCGCGCCACGCGCCGCGCGCTGGGACCGCGAAGCGTCGTTCCCGTTCGAGAACTACGACGACATGCGCGCCGCCGGCTTGCTCAAGCTGTGCATTCCCGAAGCGGACGGCGGTCTGGGCGCCGACTTCGCCACGTACATGATGGTTTCCGCCGAGTTGGGCCGCCACTGCGGTGCGACGGCGCTCACCTTCAACATGCACACGTGCTCGATGATGTGGACGGGGATTCTCGCCGACGATCTCGACATGACGCCCGAGCAACGCGCCGAGCATGCGCGTTATCGCGAGCACCACTTCGCCCGGGTGATCCAGGACGGTGCGATTTACGCACAGCCGTTCTCCGAGGGCAGCGCCGCGGCGGCGGGCAAGGCACCGTTCGGCACCACGGCCACCAAGGTCGAGGGCGGCTGGAAGATCAATGGCCGCAAGATTTTCGCGTCGCTCTCGGGGGCCGCCAACTACTACGGCGTGCTGTGTACCGAAGACAAGCCCGAGCTGTCGATGAAGGACACGTTCTACATCGCGGTGCCGGGCGACGCGCCGGGCGTGACCGTCACAGGTGACTGGGATCCGCTGGGCATGCGCGGTACGGTCTCGCGCACGTTGCTTTTCAAGGACGTGTTCGTGCCCGACGAGCTGCAATTGATGCCGCGCGGCATCTACCATCAGGCCGCGAGCCGCTGGCCGCACATGTTCATGACGCTCTCGCCGACATACATGGGTATCGCCCAGGCGGCCTATGATTTCACCATCCAGTACCTGCGGGGCGAAGCGCCCGGCATGGGCGCGCCGGTCAAGCGCCGCATGTATCCGACCAAGCAGATCGCCGTCGCGCAAATGCACATCCTGCTCGAGCAAACGCGCGCGCTGTTCCTGCGTGCATTGCAGGACGGCCGCGCCGATCCGGGCAAGGAAGCGCGCCTGCGTGCCTATGCGGCGCAGTACACGATCATGGAGAATGCCAACGAGCTGTGCCGGCTGGCCATTCGCACCTGCGGCGGACAGTCGATGCTCAAGACGCTGCCGCTCGAGCGCATGTACCGCGATTCGCGCTGCGGCGCCCTGATGCTGCCCTGGACGGCCGAGCTGTGTCTCGATCGCATCGGCCGCGAAGCGCTCTACGAACCGGGCGAGCGCGACGAGTAAGTCTTGCGGGCGCGGCGGTGCCTACGCTTCCTTGCGCATCCCTGGGCATCCCTGGGCATCCCCGCGCATCCCGACAGGCACCGAAATCGCCGAAGATATGTCGTCGCCGTGACGATCTGCCGCGAGGGATCGTCGCGGGCGCTGCATCGTTTTCCTTGTTACGGAGCACAAGTTGACGCCTTTCGTAGAAGCGCTCGTCCGTCACGCCCGCGCCACGCCTGAACGGCTGGCGTTGCGCTGCGGCGTTGGCGAGGAAGCCTTGACCACCGATTACGCGGCGCTGTGGCGACGCATCGAGCGCGTCGGCGGCCATTTGCGCGAGACCTGGCGCATCGCGCCGGGCGACCGGGTCGCGTGTCTGGGGCTGAACGACGAGCTGCAACTGGCGCTGCTGTTCGCCTGCGCACGCGCCGGCGCGATCTTCCTGCCGCTGAACTTCCGTCTGGCGGTGCCCGAGCTGGCCGCCATCGCGCGCCATGCGGGCATACGCGTGTTGTGGTTCGACGCCATGCATCGCGAAGCGGCCCGCCAGATTCGCGATCGGCTGGAACAGGACGCCGTCATCGAACTTCCGCCCCCGGCGATCGCGCCGCTCGAAGGGCTCATTGCGGTGCCGTCGGCCAAGCCGGTCGACTACCCCGACGTTGCCCCCGACGCCCCCGTGTTGCTTGCCTACACGTCGGGGACGACTGGCGAGCCGAAGGGGGCGCTGCACACCCAGGCCGGTCTGCTGGCCAACGCGCGGGCGAGTTGGTGGGCGCACGAAATGACCCCTGGCGATCACGTGCTGTCCACGCTGCCGATGTTCCACGTGGGCGGACTGTGCATTCAGACGTTGCCCGCGCTGCTGTGCGGCGCGAGCGTAACGCTGCATCCTCGCTTCGATCCGGCGGCCTGGCTCGCGGACGTTCAGCGGTACCGTCCGACGCTTTCGTTGATGGTGCCGGCCACCATGCGCGCCGTGCAGTTGCATCCGGCGTGGGCGTCGACCGATCTGTCTTCGCTGCGCGGCGTGATGGCCGGCTCGAGTGTGATCCCGCTCTCGGCCATCGACGCCTTTCATGCACGCGGCATCCCGCTGGGCCAGGTGTATGGCGCCACGGAGACCGGCCCGGTGTCGATCGCGCTGCGCTTTGGCGAGGCGAAGGCGCACTCCGGCGCCGTGGGTCGCGCATGCCCGGGTGTGGACGTACGCCTGGCCGACGCCGCCGGGCACGATGTCGCGCCGGGCGAGGTGGGGGAGATCCTCGTGCGAGCGCCCAACGTGATGCGCGAATACTGGCGCGCGCCGAACCACCCGTCGTTCGGCGACGGATGGTTTCATTCGGGCGATCTGGCGCGTTTGCGCGACGACGGCTGCTTCGAGGTCGTGGGCCGCAGCAAGGACATGATCATCTCCGGCGGCGAGAACATCTATCCGGCGGAAATCGAGAATGCGCTCGTCGACTGCCCGGGCGTGCTCGAGGCGGCAGTCGTCGGCGTGCCGGACGAGCAGTGGGGGGAAGTGCCTGTGGCCGTGATCGTGCCCGCGGCAACCGGTGTCGCGCAGGACGGCCCCGAATCGCCCGGCGTCGTGGCCACGCCGCAGAGCGTGCTGGCGTTTCTCGGCACGCGCATCGCGCGCTTCAAGTTGCCGCGACGCGTGGTCATGATCGATACGCTGCCCAAGAGTGCCCTTGGGAAAGTGCAGAAACCGATTCTCATCGGGTGGCTATCCGACACCCCCGATTCGCAAAACACAACCCACGGTCGCTAATCAGAAGTTTTATTCAGTTTTCGCTTAAAAGCGCCGAACACCTTGTCGCGACAAGGGTTCGGCGCTTTTTGCTGGATAGCTTCCGCGATGCATAAGGGAAAATCCCTATGCGTAATCTCCCAATTTGTTACCATCCCATGAGAATCGTATTTTTGAGTTTGGGAATTGCATCGCAAGATAGCGCCCATGTCGTCATCGGCGGTCTAGTCCGCTGATTTTTTTGCTTTCTTCTGTTTTCAAGACGATGGACACCACCGAAGCGCATTCGGTCTCCGAACGCGTGCTGCAGGTCCTTGTGACCGTGGCGCGTCATGGACGACCGATCGCGGCACGCGAGATCGCCGCGCAAACGGGTTTGCCGCTCTCCACGGTTTACCGCCACCTCGTCCCGCTCAAGAAGTGGGGCCTGGTGCAGGAGCATGCCCACGAGGCGCTCTACGAACCGGGACCGGTCGGCGTGCAACTGGCATGGGGATTCGATCACAACTCGCATCTCGTCACGCAGGCACGCGAGGAGATCGAAGCCCTCGTGCAGCGCACCGGCGAGACCGTCGGTTTGCTCGTGGCGGCCAACGGGCAGGTCGTCTGCCTCGACATGCACGAGAGCGAGCAATCGCTGCGCTGTTCGTTCGCCAAGGGGCGTGCGCATCCGCTGGTGCATGGCGCATCGGCCAAGGCGCTGCTCTCGTTCCTCCCGCCGGCCACGCGCGACACCCTGATCGGTCGCCAGCTCGCGGGCCAGCCGGTGGCTCAGGAGCGTCTGGCGGCGCAGATCGAGGAGATCCGCAAGCAGCGCTATGCGGTGTCCGAGAGCGAAGTCGACTTCGGCGTCTGGGGCGTGTCGGCCCCGGTGTTCGCCGCCAAGGAACGTCTGGAAGGCACCATCACCCTGATGGCGCCCGCCGTGCGTGTGGCCCAGCGCCACGAAGAGCTGATCCGCCTCACGGTGGCCGCAGCCGAGCGTATTTCAAATCGATTGCAGTACTTTTAACCGGTTATCCGACCGAGACTACACGAAGGAGTACCAGATGAAATTGCGTCACATCCTCTTTACGATGGCGCTGGCCGTCACCTGCTCGAGCAAAGTTTTCGCCGCCGACGACGTGTTGCGCGTTGCCACCGACGCGACGTTCCCGCCGTTCGAATATGTGGAAAACGGCAAGCGCACCGGTTTCGACGTGGAAATGATCGAAGCGCTGGGCAAGGCCATGGGCAAGAAGGTCGAATGGACGGATATCGACTTCAAGGGCCTGATTCCGGCGGTGCTGTCCAAGCGCGTGGATGTGGCCGCTTCGGCGATCTACATCACGGATGAGCGTCTGAAGGTCGTGAACTTCACGCACCCGTACTACACCGGCGGCCTGGCCATCATGGTCAAGGCGGACAACAACACCATCAAGGAACCGGCCGATCTCGCCGGCAAGAAGGTGTCGGTGCAGGTGGGTACGAAGTCGGTGCAGTTCCTGAAGGAAAACTTCCCGAAGGTCGAGCGCGTGGAAGTCGAGAAGAACGACCAGATGTTCGAACTCGTGAAGATCGGCCGCGCCGACGCCGCCGTGACCGGCAAGCCGGCAGCGCTGCTTTACGCGAAGGCCAACCCGAGCGTCAAGGTGCTCGACAAGACGCTGACCGTGGAGCGTTATGGCTTTGCCGTGCGCAAGGGCGACACCGAACTGACCAACGACATGAACAAGGCGCTCGAGAAGGTTCGTGCCGACGGCACCTATGCCGAGCTGGTCAAGAAGTATTTCGGCGCCGCGAAGTAAGCGCGCCGCGTACGTAACATCTGGCGGGCGGGCCGCGACCTCCGACGTGAGGGCGGCGCCCGCCGAAGCAATATCGCAATAAGGCAGTAGAGCAACTGACGGAGTACGCATGGAACTCGATTTTTCGCCGGTGTGGGCCAACTGGCAGGACCTCGCGCGAGGTGCGCTCGTTACCGTCGAGGTAACGGCCTGCGCCCTCGCGCTGGGCTGCGTGTTGGGTTTGCTGGTCGGCATGGGCCGCCTGAACCCGGCGCATCGCATTCGCTACGGCATTTGTACCGCCTACGTCACGTTCATTCGTGGCACGCCGCTGCTGGTGCAGCTCTTCATCCTGTTCTTCGGTCTGCCTCAGTTCAACATTCTGCTGCCGGCGTTCATGTGCGGTGTATTGGGTCTGGGCATCTACAGCGGCGCCTATGTCTCGGAAATCGTGCGTGGCGCCATCCAGTCGATCGAGCGCGGCCAGATGGAAGCCGCCCGCTCGCTCGGCATGCCCTATGGCCTGGCCATGCGCTCGGTGATCCTGCCGCAGGCGATCGTGCGCATGATCCCGCCGCTGGGTAACGAATTCATTGCGCTGATCAAGAACTCCGCGCTCGTGTCGCTGCTCACGATTCACGACGTGATGCACGAAGGCCAGAAGATCATCAGCGTGTCGTACCGTTCGCTGGAAGTGTATCTGGCGATCGCCTTTGTTTATCTGATTCTGACCGGCACCACCACGCTGCTGCTGCAGCGCGCCGAGAAGTCCCTGCGTGCCGGAGGTGCCGTGCAATGAGCGATGTGAAGAAAGAATACGGCGGCCCGATCCTCAAGATCGAGGGTCTGGGCAAGGCCTACGGCAGCCATCAGGTGCTCAAGGGCATCGACTTCGAAGTCGACGCGCGTCAGGTGGTGGTTGTCATCGGCCCCAGCGGCTCGGGCAAAAGCACGTTCCTGCGCTGCTGCAACGGGCTGGAGACCGCCGAGGAGGGCACCATCGAGATCGTCGGTCAGAAGCTCGTCGACCACGGCAAAATGATGGGCGAGAACGCGCTCAACAAGCTGCGCACCGACGTCGGCATGGTGTTCCAGTCGTTCAACCTGTTCCCGCACCTGACGGTGCTCGACAACGTCACGCTCGCCCCGAAGAAGCTGCGCGGCATGAAGAGCGCGGATGCCGAGAAGCTTGCCCGCGAACTGCTCGCCAAGGTCGGGCTGGCCGCCAAGGCCGACGTGTTCCCGGGCACGCTCTCGGGCGGGCAGAAGCAGCGCGTGGCGATCGCCCGTGCGCTCGCGATGCAACCGCAGGTCATGCTGTTCGACGAGCCGACCTCGGCACTCGACCCGGAGCTCGTGGGCGAGGTGCTGCAGGTAATGAAGGCGCTCGCGAACGACGGCATGACGATGCTCGTCGTGACGCACGAAATGGGCTTCGCCCGCGAAGTGGCCGACGTGGTTGTCGTCATGGATCAGGGCCGCATCATCGAAGCCGGTGCCCCCGACCAGATCTTCACCGCGCCGCGCGAGGCGCGTACGCGGGAATTCCTGCAGGCAGTCATCGCACGGTAAGGCAGGCAAACGTATGACAATCGATCGAGCGGTCTGGCAAGGCCGCGTGGATACCGGCGAGACCGGCCACACTCTCCGTCTGCACCAGGTGCTGCGCGACTACGACGCGGCGCAGGTGGCCGGCGGTGCCGTCGTGCTGGGCTTTTGCAGTGATGAGGGTGTGCGCCGCAATCATGGACGTCAGGGCGCCGTGGCCGGCCCCGACATGTTGCGTCGCGCGCTCGCGAGCCTGCCCGTGCAGGGCACGCCCGCCGTGTTCGAAGGTGGCAACATCGTCTGTGCGGACGATCGGCTCGAAGCGGCGCAAGCCGCGCTCGGCCATCGGGTGGCCGAAGTGCTCGCCGCAGGCGCGCGCCCGGTGGTGCTGGGCGGTGGGCATGAGATCGCCTACGGTACGTTCCTCGGGGTGGCCGAGCATTATGGCGATCGCCTGCGCGACGAACCCATCCTGATCCTCAACTTCGATGCGCACTTCGATCTGCGTGCACAGCCGACGGCGAGTTCCGGCACGCCGTTCTGGCAGATCTCGCAGTTGCTCGCGGGGCGTCAGGCGCCGTTCCACTACGCGTGCCTCGGCGTGAGCCGCTACAGCAACACCGACGCGCTGTTCGAGCGGGCGAACGCATTGAATGTCGATTACTGGCTCGACGAGACGATGCTTGCGCATCGGCTGCCGCAGATGTGCGAAGCGCTCGAGAAGAAGCTCGCGCAGGTCCGGCACGTGTACCTGACCATCGACATGGACGTGCTGCCGGGCGAAAAGGCGCCGGGCGTGTCGGCACCCGCGGCCCACGGCGTTGCGCTGGAGGTCGTGGAGGCGCTCATCGGCGTGGTGCGCCGCTCGGGCAAGCTGCGCGTGGCGGACATTGCCGAGTACAACCCGACGTACGATCGGGACGGCCTGACCGCGCGCGTCGGCGCGCGCCTGTTGCATCCGCTGATTACGCAGGCAGTCGCCTGAGCCGCATGAACGGTATGAATGGCATGAATGGCATATAGCGTTATTTGCGCCGTTCGCCGGCGTTCTGCGCGACAATAAGGCGGGCCGATCGAACCTTCGATCGCCCGCCTTATTCGTTTGGTGCGCCGCCGCACGAACGCAGTCGACAAGCGAGGTCAAGATGACAGTGCAGACGAACTCCCCGCGTGATACCCGTACCGAAGTCGCCACGCTCGCCGGTGGCTGTTTCTGGTGCCTCGAGGCCTGCTACCAGCAGCTCGACGGCGTGACGTCCGTGGTTTCGGGCTACGAGGGCGGCAAGGTCGACAATCCGACCTACGAGCAGGTTTGCGAAGGCGAAACCGGCCATGCCGAAGTGGTGCAGCTCACCTACGATCCCGACGTCGTCAGCTTCGAGGAACTGCTCGTCGTGTTCTTCCAGATTCACGATCCGACGACCCTCAATCGCCAGGGCAACGACATCGGCACGCAGTATCGGTCCGCCATCTTCTATCACGACGAGGCCCAGAAAACGGCAGCCGAACACCTCATCGCCGAGCTGATGGCGGAAATGACGTATCCGCACCCCATCGTCACGCAGGTCGTGCCGGCGCAGACGTTCTGGCCTGCGGAGGCCTACCACCAGAACTACTTCCGCCAGCATCCCGACCAGGGCTACTGCGCCTATGTGGTCGCGCCGAAGCTCAAGAAATTCCGCGAGAAATTCGCTCGCCGTCTCAAGCCGGCGGCCTGAGGCCACGCCACGGTGGCCGGCGCGGCGCGCGCCGGCTCACAGGAGCGTGCAGGGGCCCGTCTGCATGGGGTCGATGGCCGCATCGAGCCTGCCCGGTCGAACCGCACGCCTCGCGCGTTGCGGTTCGCCACGCGCACCGCAGCGCACCAACTGCGCGGTGAAGTCGGACAGCGTGGTGTCGTCCACGTCCGTCAGCGAGAGTCCGATCGGCGGCAGAGCGGTGTGTCCTTCCATCCCGGCGGCACGGTAGTGGAAGGCGAGCACGGGGGCGTGGTCGCGTCGAATGCGCGCCGCGCAGGGGGTGCCCTCGTGCAGGAAGGCCAGTTCACTCTGCCCGGCGAACAGAAGCTCGGCGTCGCCCGGTGCATCGAGGTCGGGGAACGCGAAGCGGCCAATGGCCACGCTGCGTAAGCCCATGTCGTGACAAAGCGCCCTGAAACCGCCTGGCCGGAATTCGGGTTCGTCGCGCAGCAACGATGCCAGTCCGAGCGTCCTGAGATACCCATCCACATCGAGTTCCGCCGCGTTCGGGTGGAGCGCAAGAATGTCGCGCAGCATGGCGCGCAGTTCGGCGTTGCTCGCCCGATCCTCGGCGGCACATGCGCCAACAGGGGTGACGAGCGTAGCGAGCGCGCGCTCGAAATAGTCGCTCACCGGCACCGCCTGACATCGATAAACCGTCTTCCGGAATCGATCGAGCGGCGTCGGTGCGGTGCTGGGAGCGGTGGTTGCCGCGGTCGTCGATGGGGGCGTCGGCGCGAAGGTTGCTTCCGGCGTCAATGACGGCGCCGACGCGAGTATCGGTATCGATGTCGCCATGGGTATCGTTGGCGTTGGGGACGTGCCCGGCGACGTGGATGTCGTTCGCCTCGGTGAGATGGTGGTTGGCACGCGCGATGGCGATGGCATTGCGTGGACTCGATTTTCGATGCGCCGCAGGTCGACGAGGACTTCGGGGGTGGCAGTGCCGGCATCGGCGTCGTACGCCATCGCGCCGGCGCGCGACATGGGAATGGCCAAAGCGAGAAACGGCATGTTGCATACCTCGCGGGAGTCATGGGTGGATCGGAAGCCAGTGACGAACCCCTTCGGCGCGGACGGAAAGTGCCCCGACCTGAAGGTGTCCCGTGAGTCAGGGCGGGACAATACGGCATCGGACGACACGCGACGGGGGCACTACAGGGCACGGCAAGGCACGACGGGACACGACAGGACACGACAGGACACGACAGGACCAGGACACGACGGATGGCTACGGAGCCACCGTCGATCATCGCGAACTGGGCTGCGCCGTGGTCAGTCGATGACGCGAACAGGAGATCCTGCCGTCGCGGCAAATAGCACCAGACAAGGTTGATCCGCGTCCTGGGCATGGCCGCGCGCCGCGCCGGGACTGTCGAAGTAGAACGCATCGTCGGCGTTCGGCACGCGCGTCGTGACGATCTCGAAGCGGTGAGGGTCGAAGCGGATATCGAGGAATGTCCGGCTCTCGTGGAACCAGACCACGTAGCCCGAATAAGGCAACGCTTGGGGTAGGTCGGGTCGTGGGGTCGCGGCGGCGTGCAGCGGTGCGCAGGCCGGCGCGGGATTGCGATGGCCCTCGCGCTCCTGGCGATGTTTCATGGGTGGATCTCCTGAGAAGTGACGGCGACGCTTTCCGGAGCGTCGAGCGATGGTGAGGCCGTTGCTGGCGCACGGTTTTCGGGAATGGGCCCCCGCCTGCCGATTCCCGGGACGCACTTCGATGATGCCCGGCCCATGCGGCGGCGGGCGCGAGCCGTATCCGAAAACGGTATCGGACGATGCCTCGTTGCAGCGACGACGAGCGCAGCGGCACCCGCCTGAATCTGCCTTGGCGTGGCGTTGAATTTTCGTCATGCCGGTCCGTGTTTCATCCTGCCGGGCGGAAGACGTCGCCCGCGCACCCGGCCAGGTGCGCCTTCCGACGTGCTTGCGGGAACGGGGGAGGGAGATGGAGAGGGACCGGCGGAGGGCGGCGTCCCGTGTCAGCCGATGCCCCCGGGACCATTCATATGTTCATTATTTTTCGCATAGAATGACGGCTTACCTCCATGAAGTCTTCAGGTAGTTCCCCGTGCGCCCCCTGCCTTTTCGCGACGCGCTGATGGCCATGATCGGCATCGCGCTCGTCAACATGCTCGTCGCTCTCGACCAGACCGTCGTCAGCACCGCGCTGCCGTCCATCGTCGCCGAGCTCAAGGGGTTCGAGTACTACGCCTGGATCGCGAGCATCTATCTGCTCGCTTCCGTGGTCACGGTGCCCGTGTTCGGCCGCCTCGGCGACTATTTCGGCCGGCGCCGCTTCGTGATCGCGTCCGTGCTCACGTTCACCTTCGCTTCGCTGCTGTGCGGACTGGCACCGAACATGCCGTTCCTCGTTTTCGCGCGGGGCCTGCAAGGCGTGGGCGGCGGCATGATGGTGGGGACCGCCTTCGCGTCGGTGCCCGACCTCTTTCCCGACGCCCGCTCCCGCGTGCGATGGCAGGTCGTGATCACCACCGCCTACGGTATCGGCACGGCGGCGGGA
Source organism: Pandoraea pnomenusa (assembly GCF_000767615.3). Taxonomy (NCBI): domain Bacteria; kingdom Pseudomonadati; phylum Pseudomonadota; class Betaproteobacteria; order Burkholderiales; family Burkholderiaceae; genus Pandoraea; species Pandoraea pnomenusa. The sequence continues at coordinate 1,527,136 of NZ_CP009553.3, forward strand.
CCGTCATTGGGCGGCCTGCTCTCGGAGCATTTCGGCTGGCGCTCGACGTTTTTCGTGAACCTCCCGGTCGGTCTGGCGGCGCTCTACTTCGTGTGGCGCTACCTGCCGAAATTCCCGCCGGCACATCAGGGGGACGTGCGCGTCGACTGGCGTGGCGCCCTGTGGATCGGCGTCGTGCTGGGCGGCTTCCAGGTGTTCATCGAAAACGTGCCCGCGCATGGGGCGTCGCTCGGCAACGGGTTGCTGATCGCGGCGGTCGTGGCTGGCTTCTGGATGCTGCTGCGTACCGAGCGTCGCGCCACGCACCCGATCGTTCCGCTGGACATGTTCCGGCATCCGCAGCTCGTGGTGCTCTTCACGCTCTCTGTGCTGATTGGCTTCGTCATGTACTCGCTGATCTTCTTCGCGCCGTTGCTGTTGCAGGGGGGCTTCGGCCTGAGCCCGCAGGCGGCCGGGCTGATCGCCACGCCGATCGCCGCCTGCATCGCACTGGGCAGCTTCATCAATACGCCGATCGTGGTGCGTCTGTCGCGGCCCACGAACATGCTGATTCTCGGTTTTTGCCTGCTGGCGGTGGCCTCGGCGGGCGTGGGGCTGGCACACCGGGATACGTCGCACGGCCTGCTGGCGCTGGCCATGGCGTGCGCGGGCATCGGCATTGGCTTCATTCTCAACAACATGAACGTGTTCGGTCAGGAGATTGCCGGGCGCGAGCGCTTCGGCATTACCACCGCGCTGTTGCAGTCGACCCGCATGGTGGGCGGCATGCTCGGCACAACGATCGTCGGCACGCTGGTCAATCACTGGTATGCCAATGGCGTTGCGGGCGCCGTCTCTGCCTACGACGGCACGCCTGCCGCGCACGCCGTCGCGCGGGCGCTGGACCCGCGCATCCTGATCGATCCCGCGCTGCGCGGGGATTTGCTGATGGATCTGCGGGCCATGGGCATCGACGGTCTGCCGCTGGTCGAAACCGCCCGGCAAACGCTCGTGAACGCCGTTCACGCCGGCGTGCTGCTCACCGGCATTGCCGCCGTCGTGGCGGCGCTGCTCGTGCGCCGGATCCGGCAGATCCAGTTCCCGAAGCGGCGCGAGCGCCCGGCCATGGCGTCGCCGGAATAGGCGGGAATCCGGCAGTCCGGTCCCGACCTCGTTTACAATGCGCGGTGTTTGCCGGGTGAGCCGGCATCACCGAATTTTGTGAATGAGGTTTCCATGATCATCAAGCCACGCGTGCGCGGCTTCATCTGCGTCACCACCCATCCCGTCGGCTGCGAGGCCAACGTCAAGCAACAGATCGAGTACGTGAAGGCCCAGGGCCCGATCGCCGGTGGCCCGAAGAAGGTGCTCGTGATCGGCGCATCGACCGGTTACGGCCTCGCCGCGCGCATTACAGCCGCCTTCGGTAGCGATGCCGCCACCCTCGGCGTGTTCTTCGAGCGCGCGGGCAGCGAAACGAAGCCGGGCACGCCGGGCTGGTACAACACCGCCGCCTTCGACAAGTTCGCCACCGAGAAGGGCCTGTACGCCAAGAGCATCAACGGCGATGCGTTCTCCAGGGAAATCAAGGCCAAGACCATCGAGACCATCAAGCAGGACCTCGGTCAGGTCGATCTCGTCGTCTACAGCCTGGCCGCACCGCGCCGGACCCACCCGGAAACCGGACAGGTGTTCAACTCGGTGCTCAAGCCGGTGGGCCAGTCGGTCACGCTGCGCGGCATCGACACTGACAAGGAAGTCGTGAAGGAGTCGGTGTTCGAGCCTGCCACGCAGGAGGAAATCGAGAACACGGTGGCCGTGATGGGGGGCGAAGACTGGCAAATGTGGATCGACGCGCTCTCCGAAGCGGGCGTGCTCGCCCCTGGCGCCAAGACCACGGCCTTCACGTATCTCGGCGAGAAGATCACGCACGACATCTACTGGAACGGCTCGATCGGTGCCGCCAAGAAGGACCTGGACGAAAAGGTGCTGAACATTCGCGCCAAGCTTGCCGCGAATGGCGGCGATGCCCGCGTGGCCGTACTCAAGGCGCTCGTGACGCAAGCCAGCTCGGCGATCCCGATGATGCCGCTGTACCTCTCGCTGCTGTTCAAGGTGATGAAGGCCAACGGCACGCACGAAGGTTGCATCGAGCAGATCTACGGTCTGTACAAGGACAGCCTGTACGGCGCCACGCCGCATCTCGATGAAGAGGGGCGCGTGCGTACCGACCAGAAGGAATTGTCGCCGCAGGTGCAGGGCGAAGTCTCGGCGCTTTGGGGCAAGGTCACGGACGAGAACCTGTACGAACTGACCGATTTCGCCGGCTATAAGCACGAGTTCCTGCGCCTGTTCGGCTTCGAGGTCGATGGCGTGGACTACGATGCCGACGTGAACCCCGACGTGCCGATCCCGCATCTCGTGGCGTAACGCCTAGCGCCGTAACGCGCGTACCGCCGTAAAGGCGCAACGAACGCGGCAGTGCGGCGGTACCGCGCGATTCGCGGTTCGGTTTGCGCCGCATCGTGACAATGGCCCGGGTCCGGCGATTCGCCGGCTCGGGCCATTGCCGTTTGGGTCGCAGGGCCCGGCGTTATGTCCGCCGATGCACTTGTGTCGGGCGTCAGCCGCCGCGGGTCAACTCGACGATGCGCTCGGCCAGCGCGCCGCACGACAGCGGCGACGACCCCTCGGCCTTGTTGTTGACGATCACATAGACGGGATGCCCGGCGAGCGCGTAATGCGTGGCCAGCGAGGCGAGCACGTCGCGCGTGAGTGGGTCGGGATCGACGATCCTGTCGAACGGGGCGTACTTGGCCTTGGCCTGCTCGTAGCGGTGTGCGCTGTTCAGATTCCATCGCACGACCAGCGGTCCGGCGCCGGCTTCGTCGAGCATCGCCAACGCCGCGGCCTGCCGCTCGACATGCGGCATGCGCGCGTGCAGTCCGATGCAATAGCGCACGCCCATCTGCCCGAGCGCCCGCATGAGACGTGGAGTGAGCAATGCGCCGTCGCGAATCTCCAGCGCGTAGCACGGCCCCGGGAGCGGATTGCCGTGCGCCGCCGCGATCGGCCCGGACGGCAGCGGCGGCAACGCGGCGAAAAACGCCTCGATGCGCTGGATCAGACCCGGCACGTCGCGCAGCAGCTCGTTCGGAAGCGGCGACACTTGAAAGACCAGCACGCCGGCTTTGGGTCCCAGGCCGGCCAGACACGGCGCCACGAACTGCTCGGTCGCGATGCGCGCGTCGAGAAAGCAGGGGTTGGCGCGCAGCCCTTCGCCCTTCTCGCCGCGCACGAGTGCGTCGGTGACCACGCTCGGCGCCTTGACGAGAAAGCGGAAGTCGTCCGGCACCTGCTGCGCATACTTCTGGTATTCGACGATCGACATCGGCTTATAGAACGACCGGTCGATTCCCACGCAACGCAGCACGGGATGACGCGCATAGGCGCTCAACCCCTGCCGGGAGAGCTTGGTGTCACTGTAATCGTCGTCCCACACGATGCCCCGCCACCCGGGAAACGACCATGACGAAGTGCCCAGGCGGATATTGGCGGGCAACTGCGCGCCCAGCGAGCGCATGGCGGACGTGACCTCGGCCGCGCCGACGTCGCCGCGGCGCGCAGCGGGCGTGCGTCGCGCGGTGCCGTCGGCGGCCTGCGTCGGGGAGGTGGAGCAAGTGGCGGAAGGGGCGGAGCCATCGATCTGCCCGGCACGCCTGTCTGGCGCGGGATCGTCAGGCGGGGCGCCAAACAGATCGAACTGGCTCATCGATTCTCGTACATGTACCGGCGCGACCAGGGCAGACGCGTGGCCGATTGCCCCGCCTTGCGGCACACGACCTGGTAGATCGACACGTGGTCGTGTTCGAATGCGTACGCGCAACCTGCCAGATAGACGCGCCACACGCGGAAGCGCTCCTCGCCGGCGAGCTCGCGCAGGCGCGGCGCATGGGCCTCGAAGCGCTCGGACCAGCGTGTGAGCGTGCGCGCGTAATGACGACGCAGGCTCTCGACGTCGCTCGCCTCGAGCCCGCCGCGCTGCATCGCTTCGAGCGCAAGGCTGATGTGAGGCAATTCGCCGTTCGGGAAAACGTACTTGTCGATGAATTCGCCGCCGCCCATGGCCGTCTCGCCACTGTCCGGGTCGGTCGAGGTGATGCCGTGGTTCATGGCCACGCCGTCGTCCTTGAGCAGCGATGCCATTTTCCCGAAGTAGTCCTTCAGGTTCTTGCGCCCAACGTGCTCGAACATGCCCACGCTCGTGATGCGGTCGAACTGACCTTCCACGTCGCGATAGTCCTGAATGCGGATCTCGATCTGATTCTCGAGACCGAGCTTCTTCACGCGCTCGGTGGCCAGATCGAACTGATTCTGCGAAAGCGTCACACCTAGGCACTTCGCACCGAACTTCTGCGCCGCGCGAATCACCAGCGCACCCCACCCACAGCCGATGTCGAGCAGTGTCTGCCCCGGCTGCAACTGGATCTTGGTGAGGATGTGATCGATCTTCTTTTCCTGCGCGGTGTCGAGGTCTTCGTCGCCATGCTCGAAGTAGGCACACGAATACACCATGTTCTTGTCCAGCCACAGCTGATAGAACTCGTTCGACACGTCGTAGTGAAACTCGATCGAGCGTTTGTCGGACTTCTTGCTGTGATTGAAATGACGAACGGCGCGCTCGAGCGGACCGATCGCCGTGAGGCTGCTGCCGGCCAGGGCGTAACTCATGTCGATGACGTCGGCCAGCTTGCCCTCCACGTCGATCTCGCCCTTCACATACGCTTCTCCGAGATTGTCGAGGCTGGGGCTCAGCAAACGCGTCATGGCTGCCGGGCCGTTGATGCGCAGCGTGACGCTCGGGTTGTCGAAGGCGCCGAAATCATAATGCTGGCCATTCCAGAGCGCGAGGCGGATCGGCAGATTCGAGGATGTCTTGACGCCGCTGACCCAGTTTTCGAGTTTTTTCTCCCACAACATGGATGTGCTCCAAGTGTCACCAAAAAAACCTTCATCCGTACCGCACGGCACGGTGACGTCTCCTCGTCAAACGGGCGGGCAGGCGTACCGCGTCGGCGTCGCCGACACAACGATTACGGGGACAGGCGCGCTACGCGCCACGTTCCATCGGCAAGCCGGAAATACTTGATTCGATCGTGCAGGCGCGATTCGCGGCCTTGCCAGAATTCGATGCTCTCCGGCACGAGCCGGTAGCCGCCCCAGTGCGGCGGGCGCGGCGGGGCGTCGCCGAACTGGCGCCGGAAATCCGCTTCGCGCTGCTCGATGATGCTGCGATCGGCCACTTCGGCGCTCTGCACCGAGGCCCAGGCGCCCAACCGCGAGCCCACGGGGCGCGAGTGGTAATAGGCGTCGCTTTCCGCTTCGCTCACCTTGTCGACGCGGCCCTCGATGCGCACCTGGCGCTCGAGTTCGATCCAGTGAAACAGCAGACAACCGTATGGCGTGGCCGCCAGTTCCTGACCCTTACGCGACTCGTAATTGGTGAAGAAGGTGAAACCTTGCTCATCGGCACCCTTGATGAGCACGATGCGGGCGTCGGGCTTGCCGTCGGGCGTCACGGTGGCGAGTGTCATGGCGTTCGGTTCGGCCAGCTGGGCCGCGAGCGCCTGCTCGAACCAGCGTCGAAACTGATCGAACGGGCTGGGCGCCACGTCGGTCTCCGAAAGGGAGCCGAGGGCATAGTTTTTGCGCAGGTCCGCGAGAGAAAGCGTCTGGGTCACGACGATCGTTGTCGGTCTGTAGCGGTTGGGGGTTGCGAGACAGTATAGCGAAGAGTCAGCCAATGTGCGCACGTGGTGATTTGCCGCATCGCGCCGCGGACGGTTCCCCGAAAGCCAGACAGGGCGGGGATCTCACGCCATGTGCTTGATATTTAAGGAATGAAATATTTTTTGCCGCGTTGCCGTCGGGGTATTCGTCGGCGGGCGGCGCGGCGTCGCCAAATCCCTCAGGCCGACAGGGGCATTGCCATCGATTCGCCGCCGCTGCAACGGGCGGCGGCCGGGGCGCGGGAAATGCCCGGGTTGCCCGCCGACCCGCCTGACCGGAGCGGCCACGGCGGTCACCGCGAAACCGAGGGCCGCGTGGGCATCATGGAGCCTCTCGATTCGCGCCGAAGGCGGGGGCGGACGGCGCGGGCTTGCCGGACGTCCTGCCCGGCGCCCGGGCGGTGCCGTTGGCGTCGGGCACCGGCTTGACCCTGGCCGGATTGCGGCTCGGCGGGCGCTGCAGGTGCGCGAGCAGTTCGCCGCAAGGACTGTCCTTGCCGGGGCCGAGCTCGAGCAGCGGGATGAGCGCGGTGTACGGGGCGATCACTCCCAGGGCGATGGCGCCGCCGGCGCGTGCCACCAGCGTTGGCACGTTCACGCCCACGTCGGGGTGCTTGAAGGTACCGCGCACGTAGAGGGGTGAGCGCAAGGTCAGCAAGCCGAAGTGTTTGGGTTCCGGACGGATCGTCAGATTGAAGTGCTCGCGCTTGAGATCGACCTGGCCCGTCACGCCGATGCTCGTGTCGTCGGTGTCGATCACGAACGTTCGCGCGTCCATCACACCGTCCTTCACGGCGAAGTCGGCCGCGGCGCAACGCATCTCGATCTGCTTGTCGCCGAAGAGCTTGGTGAGCACGATGTTGCCGACGTTCAGTCCCAGGTATTCGAGCATCAGCTTGCTGACCGAGCCGCGGTCGATCAGCGTCTTGATCTCGCCGTCCGACGACCCGGCCAGCGCCGCGATCGAGTTGCCCGTCGCGGTGAGCGCCGCGTCGCCGTTGACTTCCCCGACGCTCGTTTTCATCAGGTCGACGTCGGGAAGCAACTGCTTCATCTTCAGATGGCGTAGCGACACCTGCGAATCGACCTTCATCGGTTCGGTCTGGCCATCGAGCACGAGGTTGGACGTGATGCGCCCGCCCGCGACACCGAACTCCAGCGGCTTGAGCGAGAGCACGCCGTCGTCGAGCACCAGGTGGGTGACGAGGTTGTCGATCGGCAGGCTCTTGTCCTTGATGATCTTGCGGCCGGTGAACTGTACGTCGGCGTCGATGGTGCGCCAGCGATCGGTCTTGAACGGGTCGACCGGCAGCACCTTGTCGGACGGCGGCGCTTTCGTCTTTGCGCTCAGGTCGCTGCCGCCCGACGGGTTCTTGCCGCCCACGACCGGGCCGAGGTCGACCAGTCGCAATTGATTCGACACCACTGCGCCCTGCAGCAGGTTGCGCGGCTGACGCTGACGGAAGACCAGCGTGCCCGACAGGTCGCTCTGGCCGACCTTGCCCTGGAAGCGCTCGTAGCGCCATACACCCGCCGTGTGCAACAGATGGCCGTTCGTCTCGTAGGCCGGGGTCTCCGGCAGCAGCACTCCGGTAATCGGATACAGGTCGGCCATGGTCGGGCCGGCAAGGCGCAGATGCATGTCCAGGGCGGAGAGGGTAGCCGGGTTGGTAAACGTGCCCTTTGCCGCGATTTGCGTGCGGCCGATGCGCACGCTCGCGTCGAGCGGATAGGGTTCGCCGGTGTCTTCGAGCGAGAGCACGTCGCCGCCACGCGCCTTGCCCGTCACGGCGACCTTGCGGAACGTGCCCTTGAGCGTGACGCCGATGCCGTAAGGTGCCTGGCCGTCGATGGTGGCGATGTTGGCGCTCACGTCCAGTTGTTGCGGCACGATGTTGGCGCGCACCACACCGTCTTCCAGAATCAGCCGGCCAATGCGCAGCTTCCATGGCGAAGGCTCGCCGTTGCCCTTGGCGAATGTCCAGTTGTTGCGCCCGTCGGCCTGCTCCTCGATGAGTACTTTCGGCGCGGAGAGCGCGACTTCCGGCAGCACCACGTGCTTGTCGAGCAGTGGCAGCCATTCGAGCGAGAAAGTGAGCCGGCCGAGCGTGATCATGTACGGCGCCTGGCTCCACGCAACATTGCCTAACACGATATCATTCGCGATCAGGCGAGGCCGCGGCAGCCAGCGCCCCAGTCCCGGGGCCTGCGCGTTCGGCGCCAGCCAGTGCAGCGAGAGGTCGCCCCGGATTTCAAACGGGCGTCCGGTCGCGGTGCTCACTTCCCGGTTGATGAAGGGCCGGGCGTAGTTCCAGTCAAACCACGTGATGAACGCCGCGAATGCCAGCACGGTGGCGACTATCGTGATCGCCAGCCATTTCAAGGACGTTACCCATCGCATCATGAACAGTACCCCGTCGATCGTTGTTGCTCCGGTGCCCGCCACGCCATCGGAGGTGGATTTTGACGCGAATCGCCGCTTCGGCGGGATTGCGCGCTTGTACGGTGACGACGGTCTCGAGCGTTTGCGCGAAGCGCACGTGGCCGTCATCGGCATCGGCGGCGTCGGCTCGTGGGTGGCGGAGGCGTTGGCGCGAAGCGCCGTGGGCCGGCTCACCCTCATCGATCTCGACAACGTCGCCGAAAGCAATACCAATCGTCAGGTGCACGCACTCGATGGCAACTTCGGCAAACCGAAAGTCGCCGCGATGGCCGAGCGGGTCATGGCCATCAATCCTGCCTGCCAGCTTACGCTTGTCGAAGACTTCGTGGAGCTCGAGAATCTCGACGCCATGTTGGGCGTTGGATTCGACTGGGTGGTCGATGCCATTGACAGCGTTCGCGTGAAGACTGCGCTGATCGCATGGTGCGTGGCGCATGCGCAGCGCCTGATCACCATCGGCGGGGCTGGCGGTCAGATAGATCCGACACGCATCCGCATCGACGATCTCACTCGCACGATCCAGGATCCATTGCTGGCAAAAGTGCGTGCGCAATTGCGCAAGCAACATGGGTTTGTCCGTGGCCCGAAAGCCAAGTTCAATGTGCCCGCCGTGTACTCCGATGAACCGCTTCGCTATCCCGAGGCCGTGTGCACGCCGGGCGAAACGCCCGACGACGCCGCGGGTCCGCAGGGACTGAATTGCGCGGGTTTCGGCTCGAGCATGTGTGTGACAGCGACATTCGGCATGGCCGCCGCCGCGCACGTTCTCAAGGGCGTTACCCGGGTGCGCGCCTGACGGCAAAATTTTCCCAAGCCGTGTGCGTCGTGTCTGTAACTAAAGGTTACGGATGAAGGGGTGATGAGCAGGGGCATCGCGACCGACGTTGTCGCGGCTGTCGCAAGAGACAAAAGAAAAACGGCCGGATCGGTCCATCGACGTCCGGCCGTGGTTCATGAGGTGCGATGTCCGGTGACGTGCCGCTCGCGCCGCTTTCACCGTTTCGTTATGCATGACGAAGCCATCGGACCTCGCACGATGATCAGCGAAGTTCGCGGCGCAGGACCTTGCCCACCGGTGTCTTCGGCAGTTCGGTGCGGAATTCGATCACGTGCGGCACCTTGTAGTTCGTCAGGTGCTGCCGGCAAAAGTCGATCACGATCTTCTCGCTCAGGTCCTGCGACTTCTTGACGATCACCGCCTTGACGGCTTCGCCCGTGCGCTCGCTCGGCACGCCCACGACCGCCGACTCCAGCACGCCCGGACACATCGCGAGCACGGCTTCCACTTCGTTGGGATACACGTTGAAGCCCGACACGATGATCATGTCCTTCTTCCGGTCGGTGATGCGCACATAGCCCAGCTCGTCCATCGTACCGATGTCGCCGGTGCGCAGCCAGCCGTCGGGCGTGATCGTTTTCGCTGTCTCGTCGGGGCGGTGCCAATAGCCTTTCATCACCTGCGGCCCACGCACGCAGATTTCACCTTCCTGGCCGTAGCCGAGCGCTTCGTTGGCATCATTGCGGATGCTCACTTCAGTCGACGAGATCGGCAGGCCGATCGAGCCGTTGAACTCGCTGCCCATCGGATTGATACAGACGGCGGGCGACGTCTCGGTGAGGCCGTACGCCTCGATCAGCGGATGCCCGGTGGTCTTTTGCCAGCGTTCGGCGACCGCGCGTTGTACGGCGGCGCCGCCGCCCAGCGCGCACTTGAGCGAGCTGAAGTCGAGCTGATCGAAGCCGGGGGTGTTGAGCAGGCCGTTGAAGAGCGTGTTCACGCCGGTCACGAACGTGAACTTCCACTTGCCGAGCTCCTTGACGAAGCCGGGCATGTCGCGCGGGTTGGTGATCAGCAGGTTGAGCGCGCCCAGTTGCAGAAACACCAGGCAGTTCGCTGTGAGGCAGAAGATGTGATACAGGGGCAGGGCGGTGACGATGATCTCCTCGCCTTCCTCCAGACCGGAGCCGATCCAGGCGCGCGCCTGCAGCATGTTGGCGATCATGTTGCGGTGCGTGAGCATGGCGCCCTTGGCCACGCCGGTCGTGCCGCCGGTGTATTGCAGGAAGGCGATGTCGTCGTGACCCAGTTGGGCCTCGTCGTGCTTCGCACGAGCGCCTCGCGCCAGGGCGGTGCGGAACGGCACCGCGTGCGCGATGTTCCACTCCGGCACCATCTTCTTCACGTGGCGCACGACGTAGTTCACGATCCAGCGTTTCGGGGCGGGCACCAGGTCGCCGATGGCGGTGGTGATCACATGCTTGACCGGCGTATTCGGGAGCGCTTTTTGCAGCGTGGCGGCGAAGTTTTCGATGACGACGATGGCGCCGCAGCCCGCGTCCTTGAGTTGGTGCTCGAGCTCGCCCGCCGTGTATAGCGGGTTCACGTTCACCACGACCATGCCGGCACGGAGAATGCCGAAGACCGCCACCGGGTACTGGAGCAGGTTAGGCGACATGATGGCCACGCGCGAGCCGCGTTCGAGCCCGGGCAGGCTTTGCATGTAGGCGGCAAAGTCACGCGACTTGCGCTCGAGTTCGGCAAACGTCATCGTCACCCCAAGGTTGGTGAACGACGGACGATCCGCAAACTTGCGGCAGCTTTGCAGGAACAGATCGTTCAGCGAACGGTACTGGTTGACGTCGATCTCGGCCGGCACGCCGGGCGGGTAGCTCTTGAGCCAGACTTTTTCCATGAGCGCCTCCTTGAATTTGGTTTTTATCGCATCGTCGTCGCCGGGGGAAGAGCCTGGGCGCGCGGTGCGTCATTTGATCGCATTGCTTGCGGCGAAGCGAGAGCGGGGGCCGCGCCCGGGCGTCTCGTTCCCGTTGCGGTCTCGCGTGCGCGGTGGACGCACTCGTCGTTGCGTTGCAAAAAGCCGTAGCATACCGTGCCGTCTCCGGTGCGAGCACATGGAAAGCCCTGATTTGATGCGGGTTTGCGTGGAGTGTTTGCTCTAGCGGCAAAGTCTTGCCAGTGGAGGGGATTCCGCGCTAATCCCGCATGGAATGACCGAAGCGACGGTCAAATCGGGGGTGCGCGGCAAAAGAGTTGCAAAAAACACTTGCGTGACGGGGCGGTTTCTTACATAATTCTGTTCTCACAGCGCGGCTGTAGCTCAGTTGGATAGAGTACTTGGCTACGAACCAAGGGGTCGTGGGTTCGAATCCTGCCAGCCGCGCCATCTTATTTCGAGGGTCTCCTCACGGGGAGGCCCTTAGTTTTTCGGGAATGCCGATCAGCAGCAGGATCGTCTGACAGGTGTCTCGCGCAGTACGTGCGGCTGTAGCTCAGTTGGATAGAGTACTTGGCTACGAACCAAGGGGTCGTGGGTTCGAATCCTGCCAGCCGCGCCAACTCAGTTGGCAGAAACGCTCCAGAGGCGAAAGCTTCTGGAGCGTTTTTCGTTTGGGTGGACGAAAGCTGTCGCCTAGACGCCCGCAGGCCCCTGACTCGGCACGGGAGAAGGCGCCGCCGAAGCCGGCACTTGCGAAGTGTCCGACGTGTCCGACATGTGTGTCGTTTCCGGCCCGACCTGCCACCCCAGTCCCAGCGCCTTTTGCAGCGTGACGAACGACTTCAGCAACTGCGCGTCGCCCGCGACACGATCCTGTTCGGCCGAGAAGCGCGTGCGCTCGGCGTCGAGCCAGTCGAGCGTGCTGGCGGTGCCGGCGCGATAGCGCTGCCGGGTCAGCGTGGCCGCGCGCGTCGCCGAGGCTTCCACGCTGCGCAGGCGGTAGACGTTTTCCCGCTGATGCCCGTATCGCGCGAGCGCCACGTCGGCATCGCGCAGCGCGCCCAAAACCGTGCTTTCGTACTTCGCCTGCGCCTGATCGCGACCGGCTTTCGCGCCGTCCACGCCGGCTTGCGTGCGGCCGAAGTCGAGCACGTTCCATTGCAGACGCGGCATCGCCATCCAACTGAAGTTTTCCTTGCGCACCAAATGACCCGGATCCAGCGCCGAGTATCCGAGTTCACCCATGAGAGAGAGCTTCGGGAACCAGTTCGCGGTCTGCACGCCGATCTGGGCGTTCTGCGACGCGAGGCGTCGCTCGGCGGCGCGAATATCCGGGCGGGCCTGCAATAGCGCGGACGGATCACCGATCGCGACCTTGGCTGGCACGCTGGGCAAGGTCTTGGGCGCTTTGAGTGCCGCGTCGAGTGCGCCGGGCGCGCGGCCCGTGAGCAGTGCCAACTGATCGAGCGATTCGATGACATCGGCCTCGAGCGGGAGCACGCGCGACTGCGTTTGTTCCACTTGCGTGACGAGCCGTTCGACGTCGAGCTCCGACGCTACCCCACCCGCGCGACGCTGGCGCGTGAGATCGAGCATTTCCCCTTCGAGCTGCGCCGAATCGCGCACGAGTGCCAGGCGAGCCTGCTGATCGCGCAGTGCAACGTATGTCTGCGCCACTTCGGCGGCGAGCTGCACGTGTGCGTCGGCAAGGTCTTCCGAGGCGGCATCGGCGTCGGCGCTGGCCGCTTCCACGGCGCGGCGCGTTCCGCCGAAGAGATCGATTTCCCAACTGGCGTCGAACCCGGCGAGATACAGATCGAGCGGACCGCGCCCGCCGCCCCCTCCACGGTTTCCACCGTCTTCGCCAGTTTGTCCGCCGAGCAGGCTCAGATCGGGCGAACGCGTGCGCACCATGGTGAGGTCGACGCCGGCCTTCGGCAGCAGATCGGCCTGATGGCTGCGCAAGCTCGCGCGCGATTGACGCACCTTTGCCTGCGCCGCGCGAATGTCGGGACTGCGCGCGATGGCATCGTCGATGAGTGCCGTGAGCTGGGCGTCGCCAAGCGCCGTCCACCAACGTGCGACGCCGGGCGCATGCGCCTCGACGCCTTCGCCGGCGTGTGCGAAGGTGCCGCCTGCACGCAGCGCCTCGCCCGCGACCTCGGGTGCGCCGTGGTAGTCGGGGCCGACGGTACAACCGGTGACGAGCAGGGCCGCCGCGATGGCCAGCGTTCTGATGGGAAGGGTCATGTCGTTCAATGCCCGCCGGCACTGAAGCCGGTCGGTTGCTTGAGCATCAGGGCAAGCGGCACGCAAAGCAGCAGTGCAATACCCAGTGCGTAGAAAGTTTCGGAAAATGTGATCACGCTGGCCTGCCGTGCGATCTCGGCGGCAAGCTGCGCAGTCGCCTGAAGTTGCGCGTGCACCATGTCCCCCGATTGTGCGAAGAAGCCCGCCGCGTTGGCCGCGAGGTGCTCCTGGCCCAAGGGGCTGTTGGCGGTGATGGTCTCGCGCAGCATGGCGTCGTGATAATCGGTGCGGCGGTCGATCAGCGTGCCGAGCAGGGCCAGCCCGACCGAGCCGCCGAGGTTGCGGGCCATGTTGTACAACCCGGCGGCGTCGCCCGCATCCTGAGCGTCGACCGCCGCCATCGAGGCCTGGTTGAGCGGCATCATCGCGAGCATCTGTCCCACGCCGCGCAGCAGTTGCGACACGGTGAAGTCGTGACCCACGCTCTGGGCGGTGAGGTCGATGTCGAGCATGCAACTGCCGAAGAAGCAGAGCAGCCCGAGAATCACGAGCAGGCGAATGTCGACACGGCTGATGAGCCGCGGCAGGAACGGCATCATCAGAAAGGCGGGCAAACCCGAGAGCAGCATGATGTTGCCCGATTGCTGTGCGTTGTAGCCCGCGATCGTCGCGAGAAACTGCGGCAGCAGATACGACACGCCGTACAGGCCCGCCCCTACCGTGAAGACGATGTAGATGACGCTGGCGTAATTGCGGTTGCCGAGCAGCGAGAGCTTGACGATCGGCTTCTCGGCCGTGAACTGCGCCACCAGCATCATGCCGATGCCGAGCACCGAGAGCGCCGTGAGCCAGATGATCATGTGCGAGTCGAACCAGCGCTCGCGCTGACCTTCCTCGAGCACCACGGTAAGCGAGCTCAGGCCGATGGTCAGTCCCACGATCCCCAGCCAGTCCGCCTTGAAGAACGCCTGAAGGTCGGTCGGCTCGCGCTCGAGGCCCAGCATGAGCAGCGCGACGATCGCCGCGGAAATCGGCAGGTTCAGGAAGAAGCACCAGCGCCAGTTGGCGTTCTCCGTCAACCAGCCACCGACCACCGGCCCGAGTAGTGGGCCGAGCAGCACGATCAGGCCGAACATCGCCATGCCCACGGGCATCTGATGACGCGGCAGGCGCGTACGGATGATCATCTGGGCGGTCGGAATCATCGCGCCGCCGGCAAACCCTTGCCCGACGCGTCCGACGATCATCTCCGCCAGGCTGCCCGATGCGCCGCACATCATCGAGAAGAGCGTGAAGAACACGGCGTTGAGCATCAGGAAACGTCGCAGTCCGAGCACGCGCGTGAGCCACGCGGCGAGCGGAATCATCACGATCTCCGACATCAGGTAGCCCGTCGAGATCCAGGTGCCCTCGGTGCCTGACGCCCCGATCTGCCCCTGAATCTGTGGCAGCGCCGAGTTCGTGATGGAGATGTCGAGCGTGGCGAGCAGGGCACCGAGCGCCCCGGCGGCCACCGCCACCCAGTCCGCTGCCGACGCATTGCGCGGCAGGGCGCCGGGCGTCGCGGCACCTGGCAGGCTGACGTCAGCCATGCTGCACGCCCCCATTGTGCGACGCGGACCCGGTGCCACCGGTGTTCGACGGCAGGCTCACGGCGGGCCCCACCGACGCGTCGAGCGGTGCGCTCAGCGAGAGCGTCGTCCGCGCGGCGTTGCTGCCTTGTTCCGCCTGCCTGGCCGGAGCGCCCCGCGCCGGTCGGTGGGTGTCGACGTCGGCCGTCACCGACAATCCCGGCAACAACACCGCGCGCAGGGATTCGGGCACGTCGAGACGAATGCGCACCGGAACGCGCTGCACGATCTTGGTGAAGTTACCCGTGGCGTTTTGCGCGGGAAGCAGCGCGAACTGCGCGCCGGTGCCGGGCGAGAGCGAGTCGACCACGCCGTGGATCGGCTCGCCCGGCAGCGCGTCGACGTGCACCGTCACCGGTTGCCCGGCACGCATGTGACCGACCTGCGTCTCCTTGAAGTTTGCCGTCAGGTAGACGTTCTGAACCGGCACGACCGTCAGCAGACGCGTGCCGGGTTGCGCAAACTGGCCAACGCGAACGGCGCGATCGCCCACGCGGCCGGCCAGCGTGCTCTTGACGACAGTGTCGGCCAGATCGAGCTCCGCCTTGCGGGCGCCGGCCTGCGCCACCGCCAGTTGAGCCCGGGCCTGCGCGAGTGCGGCATCGAGCGTATCGGTCTGGCGCTGGGTCGACTGCAGACTGGCCTCGTTGCTCTTGAGTGCGGCGTCGGCGCGAGTGCTTGCATTGCGCAATTCGGCCAGGCGCTCGTCCGTCTCGGCACCCGTAGCCACGAGTGGGGCGTAGCGCCTGACCTGACCGGCCGAATACGCCGCGTTGGCGCGTGCGCTGTCGAGTTCCGCCCGCGCCTGAGCGATGGTGGCGGCGTGCTGCGCGAGTTCGGCCTGTGCGCGGGCAACGTCGGCTTCACGGGCAACGACCGTCGCACGCGCCTCATCGTAGGCCGCCTGGTACTGACGGCTATCGAGCCGCACCAGCGGTTGGCCGACGCTCACCGTTTCGTTGTCACGCACCAATACTTCGGTGACGTAGCCGCCCACCTTCGGCGCGACGGTCATGCTGTCGGCCTGCAGATAGGCATCGTCGGTGGATTCGATGAAGCGCCCGACGAACCACCAATGCGTGCCCCAGCCGAGGCACGCCACCATGCCCAGCGCGAGCGCGCCGAGCAAAAGGCGTTTGCGGCGTGGGTTGCGCGGGGTTTGCGTTGGCCCGGGTGTGCGCGCGCTCGCCTCGGCGCCGCCGTCTCTGGCGGCGGGCGAATCGACGCCGTGCACGGCGCCATGCGTTGATTCCGCCGGTTTGACCTGTGCTGCCGTCGTCATGCGCGTTCCTCAGAATTATTCCAATTGGCAGAATTATTCCAGTTGATCGATTTATGTCAAGTGTTATATTTTTGACGAAAGTTTTGGCAAGCAAGGAGTGACATGACAGGGACTTCACGCGCCGGGCGCGCACGGAGTGCCGCTGCGCGCCCGCGCCATGCGGTCGACACGGGGTATCAGCGCGGTGAGGAAACACGCGCGAGGATTATCCTGGCGGCGATCAAGTGCTTCGGGGAATATGGATTCGCGGGCGCGTCCACGCGCGACATTGCCGCCGAGGCGGGCGTGAACGCGCCGGCGCTGCAGTATTACTTCGATAACAAGGAAGGGGTGTACAAGGCGTGCGTGGAGTACATCGCGGACCTCATCCTTGGGCAGATGAGCGCGGCGATCGAAGCGGCCGAGCAGGTGCTGATCGATCCGGCCTCGACCGACCGGCAACTCATCGACGCGTTCCTTGAATTGCAGAACCGCAAGGCGGGCTTCATGGAGGAGGTGCCGGAGATTGATGGCTGGCACATGTTCATGGCGCGCGAGCAGGCGGGGCTGGGCCCGGAGGCGGGCTTCAAGGTGTTCCACGAGCGTGTCTCGAGGCGTCTGGCGGCGGTCGGCGCGGGCATCGTGACACGCCTTGCCGGCGTGGCGCCCGACGATGAGGCGATGCGCATTCGCGCCGTGTGCATCAGCACGTTGGGCATGGCGTTTCGCGTGATGCGTCGCTCGGTCGATTGCTCGATGGGATGGGACGGCGAGCCGAACCCCGAACGCAACCGGATGGTGCGCGACGCCGTGCTCGAACAAACGCGCTATCTGCTCGAGCGCACGGTGCGGCAGCGCAAGGCGTCGGGCCGCTAGCGCGGCCGCCCGACGCGGGGCATGCGAGATGCGAGAGTGGGCTAGGGTGGGCGAGGACGGCCGTCCTCGCCGGAGGCTCAGAAGATGTGGCGGATACCCGTTGCCACGCCCACCTGTGTCGAATTGCCCGGCAGTTCGATGCGCGCCGCACCACTTACCTTGTTGTAATCGACGGTGCCGTAGATCTGGGTGCGTCGGGACAGCGAGTACTCGGCGAGCAGCACATACGTATAGCGGCGGCCCGAGCCGGCATCGCCCGCCTGCGCGTTGATGTTCCTGATGTCGTCGAAATACGCCGCACCGGTGATGGCGAGGTTCGGCATCGCCTGCACGGTGGTGCCGAGATAGAACGTCATGTCCTTGCGCGGATTGTCATTCAGGTTGCCGGTGGCGACCGTGTGAGCCGGGTCGTTGAGCGTGCCGTCGAGCCAGCCGCTGCGATCGCGCCCGCCCATGTAGCCGACGAACACCCTGGCGATGGAAACGCTGTAGATACCGCCCAGGCCCCACATCTGCTGCACGCGTTTGGCGGCGTCGCGGGCCTGCTGGTAGACACCCGCGACCTGCAACGGCCCCATGGCATAGGCTGCGCGCGCGCCCCAGTAATTGCTGGCGGCCATCGTGCCGGCGGTATTGCCGAAGCCGTAGGTCGCGCCGACCGACAGGCCGCCGAACGTACCGGCATAGCTCACGGCATTGTCGACGCGCCCGCGCGTGATGTTGTACATCCACGAGTTGTTCGCATAGTTGCCGATCGTGAGCGGGTCGAAGTCGCCGTAGACGTTGAACGCCTCCGTGGCCTGACGGCCGAGCTTGACGGTGCCGTACTGGTTTTGCAGGCCGACGAACGCGTAGCGGTCGAACAGGCGCGGATTGTTCGTGAGTTGACCGTTCTGCGGATTGATGCCGGACTCGAGCTGGAAGATCGCCTTCATGCCGCCGCCCAGGTCTTCCGATCCCTTGAAGCCGAAGCGGCTGTTGGTCACGGCGCCGTTGGCGACTTGCCAGAGGGCGTCGTTGTTGGCGTTTGCGTTGGTCTGATAACGCACGCTCTGGTCGACGATCCCGTAAAGGGTGACCGAGCTTTGCGCTGCGGCGGCGGTACTGAAGGCAAGGCCGCAGGCGGCCGAGAGCACGGCCAGACCGGCCGGAATTGCGGACTTCATGAGTCTCCTTTGTTGTCTTGAAGACGTTCAGGGCGTGTTCAAACCTCCGCGTCCGCGATCGATTTCGCAGCGCACGGAGCGATTCGGCACGACAGCAGCCATCGCCGAAATCCGCCCGGTATGTCGAGGTGCCGAAATGCCGCCTGCGTCCGGCCGCCTGGGCAGGGACCGCACACCAGCGCAAAAACGGAACTTGCTTGCTATTTCTGTCGGAGAACTGGCGGCGGGTCGAAGGATCTGCCAGAATTTGGGAAAACTTGACGGATTCTGCCAATGAACCTCGACCTTGCCGATCTGCGCATTCTTCGCCATCTCGAACTCAACGGTCGCATCTCCAACCAGGAGCTTGCCGATGCCGTCGGCTTGTCGCCGTCGGCATGCCTGCGCCGGGTGAAGCTGCTCGAAGATCGCGGGGTGATTTCCGGGTATCGCTGCATCGTGGACGCACAGCATATCGGGCTGGAGTTCGAAGCGCTAGTGCAGATCACGCTGCGTCCGGACGTGGAACAGTGGCATGAAAAGTTTCTGGCGTGCGTGCAGAACTGGCCCGAAGTGGTCACCGCGCGCATCGTCACCGGCTCGGCCAATTACATCCTGACAGTAAGAGCGCGCAACCTCGCGCATTACTCCGACTTCATCGTCAATGAGCTGTACCGCGCCCCGGCCGTGATGTCGATTCAGTCGAACATCGTGCTCAAGACGATCAAGAACGCGCAGTCGCTGGTCGATCTCGTCAGGCAAAAGTAAAAAATATAGAAGATATTAACTAATTCCCGTGGCGCGAGACATCGCGCGAGGGCAATCCCAGCAGAGCAGGACAGAAGAAGAGACGCAGCATGGAAGTCATTACGACCATCGAGGACTTGCGGGTTCTCGCGCAGCGGCGGGTGCCGCGCATGTTTTACGAGTATGTCGATTCGGGGTCGTGGACCGAGTCCACCTATCGCGCCAACGCGGCGGATTTCGCCGGTATCGGGTTCCGTCAGCGGGTGGCGGTCAATATCGAGCATCGCAGCACTCGCTCGACGATGCTGGGGACGCCGGTCGCCATGCCGGTGGCGCTCGCCCCGACGGGGATGACCGGCATGCAGCATGCCGATGGCGAAATCCTCGCGGCCCGCGCGGCCGAGGCGTTCGGCGTGCCGTTCACGCTCTCGACCGTGTCGATCTGTTCCATCGAGGACGTGGCGGCGCACACGAAGGCGCCGTTCTGGTTCCAGTTATACGTGATGCGCGATCGCGACTTCATCGAGCGATTGATCGATCGCGCCAAGGCGGCGGGGTGTTCGGCGTTGATGGTGACGATGGATCTGCAGATCAGCGGCCAGCGTCATCGCGACATCAAGAACGGTCTGTCGGCGCCGCCGAAGCTCACGTTGCCGAACATCGCGAACATGATGACCAAGCCACGCTGGTGCATGGGAATGCTCGGCACGCGGCGTCGCACGTTCGGCAACATCGTGGGGCATGCCAAGGGCGTGGACGACATCGGTTCGCTCGCCGCGTGGTCGGCGGCGCAGTTCGACCCGTGCCTGTCGTGGAACGATGTCGAGTGGATCAAGAAGCGTTGGGGCGGGAAGCTGGTACTCAAGGGCGTGCTCGACCCGGAAGACGCGCGCGCGGCGCGCGATACGGGCGCGGATGCGATCGTGGTGAGCAACCATGGAGGGCGTCAGCTCGACGGCGCGATTTCGACGATTCGGGCCCTGCCGGACATCGTCTCGGCGGTGGGACGCGACATGGAAGTCTGGCTCGACGGCGGCGTGCGCTCGGGGCAGGACGTGATCAAGGCGCTGGCGCTGGGCGCCAAGGGCACGCTGATCGGTCGCCCGTTTCTGTATGGCCTCGGCGCGATGGGGCAGGCGGGCGTGCGTCGTGCGCTCGAGGTGATCGCCAAGGAAATGGACGTGACGATGGCGTTGACCGGACGCACGACGATCGACCGGCTCGATACGTCCATGCTCATCCCCGGCAGCTACCCGACGGGAATCGGGCCTTATCTGCCGGAGCCGGGCGGCGAGTGACCCGCCTGCCCGGCCTGCCCCTCGAAAATCGGGACACGCCGGGCGCATGAGGTAAATCGTCTGCGCCAGGCGCCGGCCGATCAATGATGATGGTGCTTGCGATGGCCGCGGCGCTTGCCGCGATAGTCGTCGTCGTACGAGTTCGAACGCGACATGTTGCCGCCGAGCGCGGCACCCGCACCGCCGCCCACCGCTGCGCCGATCAGACCGCCCGAGCGCCCGCCCATCGCGTTGCCCGCGGCGGTACCCGCGCCGCCGCCCAGTGCGCCGCCGAGAATGGCGCCGGTGCGCTCGCGGCGGTTCGAGGTGATCGCGCCGCCGGCGCCGCCGCCGACAGCACCGCCCACCACGGCGCCGGTGCTGCCGCCCAGCGCGCCGCCCACGGCAGCGCCCGCGACACCGCCCAGCGCACCGCCGAGGGCATTGTTCATATCACTGGCCGAAGCCGTCAGGGAAGTGGTGGCGGCCAGAGCGGCGATCGCCATCATCGGAAAAATTCGCTTGAACATGAGTCTCGATTTCCATTCGGATTGACGCGACGCAAGTATAAAGACGCGTCGGCCCCTCGCCGCGGTCCCATTGTTTCGCCTGACGTAAGACGGGTAACAAAGTGTTTCGGTGCGTGCATTCGTAAGGATTCGGCTATACGTCGTCATTGCCGCGCCGCCGCGTTCCCGCCTTCATCTCCGCCACGAAGCGGTACAGTTGCGCCGCGGCGGGCGAGAGCGGGCGGGCCTTGCTTCGGATCATGCCGACGCGCCGGCTCACGACCGGATCGATCAGCGGCACGCTGGTCAGCAACGGGTGGTCGCCGCCGGGCATGGCCATCGTGGGTACCGCCGCCACGCCCAGTCCCGCTTCGACCAGACCGAGCATGGTCGTGACGTGCTGTGTCTCGCAAATGCTCGGCGGCCGCTGCGGCAGTCCCGTCAGCGCCTGATCGAGCAGCAGCCGGTTGCCAGAGACCTTGCCCACCGTGATGTAGTCGTACTCGTAGAGTTCGCGCCACGTCACCCGCTTCTTGCCGGCAAGCGGATGGTCGCGGCGACAGGCCGCCACGTAGCGTTCCTGGAGCAATAATTTGAATTCGATGTTCGGCTCCTGACTGCCGATGAAATTCAGGCCGAAGTCCGCGTCGCCGTTGGCCACCGCTGCCAGCACTTCGTTCGCGCTGGCATCGAGCACCGAGATACGGATGCGTGGAAACGCCCGGTGGTAACGCGAAATGACCTGCGGCATGAAGTAGTACGCCGCCGATGGCACACAAGCGATGGTCACGTGCCCGAGGCTCGACGACGCCACATCGCGAATGCCGAGCAGCGCATTGTCCAGATCGTCCAGAATCCGCTCCGCATCACGGGCAAACGCACGGCCCACGTTGGTGAGCGCCACGCGCCGCGTGCTGCGCTCGAACAGCTTGACGCCCAGCGCCTCCTCCAGCTTGTCGATCCGGCGCGAGAGCGCCGGTTGCGAGATATGGATCGACTCGGCCGCGCGGCGAAAGCTCGAGAGCTGTGCCACCGCGCGAAAGGCCTGCAAGTCATTCAGGTCGAAATTGATCGCCATGTCGTAGGGACGTCCAGAATTCCGGGGTAAGGGTCGCGAGCGCGCCGGCCGGCATCGCGGCGCCCGACGGAGTGCCGCGCAGTGTAGCGTGTTACCGATCGGTAGGCGCATTAGCACTCTACGATTGATAGCCTATGCGCATCAATCCTTCCAAAACTTGCAATTCACAAGCGACGAACTTCCGGCGCAACATTGGCGCCTTCCAGAATGCGTCCACGGCGAAGAAAAGCGCCCCCGGCGAAGACGCAGAACGTCGATTCATTGACGGCCCGATCCTCCGGGCCGCAAGCAACACGGAGACAGCGCATGTCACAGCGCCCCAATGACGCCAATGACGCGGTTTCGCGTCGCCCCTCGAAAGCCGGCGCGGTCCTGCGCGTGACTGCCGGCAATTTCCTCGAACAGTTCGACTTCTTCCTGTTCGGCTTCTACGCCACCCAGATTTCCCGTGTCTTCTTTCCGACGAACAGCGAGTTCGCCTCGCTGATGCTCACCTTCGCGGTGTTCGGCGCGGGCTTCCTGATGCGACCGCTCGGTGCCATCGTGCTGGGCGCGTACATCGACAATGTCGGCCGGCGTAAGGGGTTGGTGACCACGCTGGCCATCATGGCGAGCGGCACGATCCTGATTGCCTTCGTGCCGGGCTACGAGACGATTGGGCTCGCCGCGCCGGTGCTGGTGCTCATTGGCCGACTGCTGCAGGGTTTCTCGGCGGGGGCGGAGTTGGGCGGCGTGTCGGTGTACCTGGCCGAAATCGCCACGCCGGGACGCAAGGGGTTCTACACGAGCTGGCAGTCGGCCAGCCAGCAGGTCGCCATCGTCGTCTCGGCGGCCCTCGGCTTCACGCTTTCGCTCACGCTCAATGCGCAGCAGATCGCGGCCTGGGGCTGGCGCTTGCCGTTCTTCGTGGGCTGCATGATCGTGCCGGTGATCTTCGCCCTGCGCCGCTCGCTTCAGGAAAGCGACGAATTCAAGCAGCGCAAGCGCCATCCTTCGCTCGGCGAGGTGTTCCGTTCCATGGCCGCCAACGCGGGCGTGGTCATCGGCGGCACCATGCTCGTGGCGCTCACGACCACGGCGTTCTATCTGATCACCGTCTACGCGCCGACGTTCGGCAAGAGCGTGCTGCACCTGTCGAGCGCCGACGCGCTGCTCGTCACGCTGTGCGTGGGCGTGTCGAACTTCATCTGGCTGCCGATCGGCGGCACGTTGTCCGATCGCATCGGGCGCCGTCCGGTGTTGCTGCTCTTCGCCGGTCTCACGCTCGTGTCCGCATACCCCGTGCTGACGTTCCTCGTGCAGGCGCCGAGCTTCTCGCGCATGCTCGTCGCACTGCTGTGGCTGTCGTTCCTGTATGGCATGTACAACGGCGCCATGATCCCGGCGCTGACCGAAGTGATGCCGCCGGAAGTCCGTGTGGCCGGCTTCTCGCTCGCTTACAGCCTCGCCACGGCAATCTTCGGCGGCTTCACGCCGGCGCTCTCGACCTATCTGATTCACGCCACGGGCGACAAGGCGGCGCCCGGCTACTGGATGAGCTTCGCGGCGCTGTGCGCGATCTGCGCAACGTTGATGCTCTATCGCCGCCGTGCGGGCGGCCAGGGCAGCACCCGCGCGGAACTTGCCGCCGGCTGATGCCGCGCACCTCGCCCGCCGCCCGCGCTCCTTCGGCGGGGCGGCGCGCCCGAGGCAGATTTCCCTGTCCGACGCCGTCGCGCGTCCGTAATCCCCAAAAGCAAAATTCAGAGAGACAACACCATGAAAATCACTGCTGCCCAGGCTCGCATGCGTCGCCTGTTGACCGTCTTCGGCGCCGGCATTGCCGCGGCGACGCTGCTCGCCGCCACGCCCGCCGTCGCGGAAGAACTTCACGTGATGAACTCCGGCGGTTTCACCGCGGCGTACAAGGTGCTGCTGCCCCGGTTCGAGGCGTCGAGCGGCGACCACGTCGACACCGCGTGGGGCCCGTCGATGGGCAAGGCGCCCGAGGCTATCCCCAATCGTCTGGCGCGCGGTGAAACGGCCGACGCCGTGATCATGGTCGGCTACGCGCTCGACGATCTCATCAAGGCCGGCAAAGTGCGGGCCGACTCCCGCGTCGACCTGGCGGACTCGCGCATCGGCGTGGTGGTCCGGGCAGGCGAGGCCGTGCCCGACGTGAGCACGCCCGACAAGCTCAAGGCGGCGTTGCTCGCGGCGAAGTCGGTCGCGTATTCCGATAGCGCCAGCGGCGTCTATATCGAGCGCGAGCTGTTCAAGAAGCTCGGCATTGCGGAGCAGATGCACGGCAAGGGCGTGATGGTGCAGAAGACGCCCGTGGCCGAAAAGGTCGCCGCCGGCGAGTACGCGCTGGGGCTGCAACAGGTCAGCGAGCTGCTGCCGGTCAAGGGCGTGAGCTTCGCCGGCAAGATCCCCGAGTCGCTGCAATCGGTCACGCGCTTCGCGGGCGGCGTGCCGGTCAATGCGCCGCATCCGGAAGAGGCGAAGAAGCTCTTGATGTACATGGCCGCGCCGGACGTGGCGAAGGACGTCCGGTCCACCGGCCTCGACCCGCTCGTGCATTGAGCGTCGGCGTGCGTGCAAGTCTCCTGACCCGATGGGGTTGGACGACGAGACAGGCATAATTTTCGCTCGGCAACCTTGGCGGGTTTGGCACACAATGACGTGTCAAACCACGGCGTCGCCAACGACGACGCCACGCCAAGGAGAGAGACATGGCCATCGCGCCAGCCACACCGTCCCCGGCCGCTCGCGCCGGGCGCACCGGCCCTCACGACGTCCCCGCGCTGGATGACATCGTCGCGCTCGACGCGCTGGCGCTGTCCGACGCCATCCACAAGCGCCGCGTGTCATGCCGCGAAGTGATGCAGGCATACCTCGCGCACATCGCGCGGCACAACCCCGCGGTCAACGCGATCGTGTCGCTGCGAGACGCCGCTGCACTGCTTGCGGAAGCCGACGCACGCGATCGTCAATTGGCCAGCGGCGAGTCGCTTGGCTGGATGCATGGCATGCCGCACGCGGTCAAGGATCTGGCGTCGTGCGCCGGGTTGCCTACGCGCAAGGGCTCGCCGTTGACCTCCACGGCGCCCGACACGCAGGACAGCATCAGCGTGTCCCGCATTCGCGCCGCGGGCGCGATCTTCATCGGCAAGACGAACGTTTCCGAGTTCGGTCTGGGCTCGCACAGCTACAACCCGGTGTTCGGCGCCACGCGCAACGCCTACGACACCTCGCGCGTCGCGGGCGGCAGCAGCGGCGGGGCGGGCAGCGCGCTCGCCCTGCGCATGCTGCCGGTCGCCGACGGCAGCGACATGATGGGCTCGCTGCGTAACCCGGCCGCATTCGGTAACGTGTACGGCTTCCGACCCTCGCAAGGGCGCGTGCCGTACGGTCCGGCGCCGGAAGTTTTCGTCCAGCAACTGAGCACCGAGGGACCGATGGGGCGCACGGTCGCCGACGTGGCGCAGCTGCTCGCCACGCAAGCGGGCTATGACGCTCGCAGCCCGCTCTCGATCGCTCGCGACGCCTCGCACTTCCCCGCGTCGCTGCAACGCGATGTCAAGGGACTCAAGCTCGGGTGGCTCGGCGACTACGGCGGCCACCTGCCCATGGAAGACGGCGTGATGACGCTATGCGAGGCGGCGCTGCATGACTTCGCCGCGATGGGATGCGAAGTCGAAGGCTGCACGCCGGACTTCGCACCGGACCGTCTCTGGCAGACGTGGCTGACGTTGCGTCACTGGCTCGTGAACGGTGCACTGGGTGAGATGTACGCCGATCCGGCGCGTCGCGACAAGCTCAAGCCCGAGGCGCAATGGGAAGTGGAGGGGGGCAATGCGCTGCGCGCGGCCGACGTCTTTCGGGCGTCGGTCGACCGCAGCGAATGGTATCGCTCGCTGGCGCGCCTGTTCGAACGTTACGACTTCCTGCTGATGCCATCCGCCCAGGTGTTCCCGTTCGATGTCGATACGCACTGGCCGACGGCCGTGGCCGGCAAGTCGATGGATACGTATCACCGCTGGATGGAAGTGGTCATCGGCCCCACGTTGGCGGGTTTGCCGGCGATCAGCGTGCCGGTCGGATTCGACGCCCGAGGCTTGCCGATGGGGCTGCAGATCATCGGCCCGGCGCAGGCCGATCTCGCCGTGTTGCAACTGGCCCATGCCCACGAGCGACAGACGCAGTGGGTGAGCCGTCGCCTGCCGCCGATGCTCGCGGGCGCCGCGCAACGCTGAATCACGCTGAATCGCAGGGGCGCGTCGGACGGCACGGTCGATGCCGTGCGTGCCGGTCGCCGCCGCTCGGCTTACCGGCCGCGCGTCGCCCCGGCCTGCGCGCGCAGCGGGCGAAGCAGCTCGCCCAATGCGTTGTGGTCGATCTCGTGCATGAGCGCAAGCAGACGGCCGAGCTCGCCCGGGGGGAATCCTTCGCGGGCGAACCAGCTCAGATAGTTGCCCGGCAGGTCGGCGATGAGCGTGCCCTTGTGCTTGCCGTAGGGCATTGGCGTGGTCACGAGGCGCATGAGCGCGTCGGCGTCGAAATCGGTCATGAAATGCGAGCGGGGCGGACGAAAGCCGACACGCTACCACATGCAGCGTCCGGGCATGGACGCGGGACATGCCCGAAGTCCCTGGCCCGCCCGCATGCGCCACATCACCCCCAAGCGTCGGACGCGCGGCATCCGTCCGGCGTGTCAGACGCGCGACATCAGCAGTTGCCAGCCCGCCGTGCCGAATACCACCGCGAGGCAGCCGTCGAGCCAGCGGCGAATGCGCAGGTAGAGGCGGCGTGCCGCGTGCGTCGAGAAGAGAACGGCATAGCCGCAGAACACCGTCATCCCGATGGCGGCGCAGCCGGGTACTACCGCCAGCGGCATGCCGCCGTTTGGCGGGGAGGACAGTGCGGCGACGGAAACCCACCCCAGCACCGCTTTCGGATTGGTCAGGTGAAACAGTGTGCCGCGCACGTACAGGCGTTGGAGCGACAGCCTGCCGTCGTCGTCGATCGGCACGAAATTCGACGCCTGGGCACCGCGCAGTGCCGCGCGTCCCGACTTGAAGGCCAGCCACAGCAGATAGGCGCCGCCGAAGAGCTTGATGGCGATCAGGAATTGGGAATAGGCGAGCAGCGTGGCCGAAATGCCCAGCATGGCGACCATCGCCCAGAAGAGCGATCCCGACATGACCCCCAGCGCGAACGTCAGTGCCGGCCTGCGCCCGTGGCTTGCGGCGATGGACAGGATCGCAAGATTGCTCGGCCCCGGGCTGGCCGCGTTGACGAAGTACGCCGTGAAGGCGATCAGCAGGTGAGCGGAAGCGGAAGCGGAAGTGGTGGCGGTCATGGCGGAACGCAGGCGGGCGTGGGATTTGCGCAGTGTCGCGGTGCCCACGTCGTCGCGCCATGGACAGTTCGTCGATTGGCGGCCGGGCCAGTTGCTTCGGAGCGAGGCCATGGGCGTCGATGGATCGGCGAAGTCGGAGAACCCGATGACGAGAATGCCAGCGGTGCGCTACAGTTCACGGTGACGGGAACTGCAATCCGGGCGCCGAACTCGCGTTGCAGGTCCCGGGCAATCACGGGCGCTCGCGGCACAATCCGCTGGAGCGTCATGACCGCGACGCGCCGTGCCGCTGCATCGCACGTCGCGGAACCGCACCATCCTGGGCGCCGCCGGCCGGCAGGCGCTCGCTGCTTTCCGGGACTCCGCATGACAGAAGCGTTGACCGGCAGCGTCCTCGACGACGACTTGCCGCAGCATCACCACGAGGCGCTGGCGCCGTTGCGCACCTTCGTGACCGAGTTTTCGCACCTGCTCGCGCGCCGTCCGCACGAGGCGACGCTGCTCGAAGCGGGGGCCGGTCTGCTGGCCCGCCTGGTCGAGCGCGACGATTGGTTGCCCGATGCGTTTGCAACGCCGCATCCCGAGCACTATCAGCAATTCCTGCTGCATTGCGACGCCGCGCAACGCTTTTCGATCGTGAGTTTCGTCTGGGGGCCGGGGCAGCGCACGCCGATCCACGACCATACCGTCTGGGGGCTTATCGGCATGTTGCGCGGCGCGGAGGACTCGCAACCCTTCGTGCTCGACGCGCAGGGCGTGCCGGTCGCGGCCGGGGCTCCGGTCCGTCTGGCGCCCGGCGACGTGGAGACGCTGTCGCCTCGACTCGGCGACATCCACCGCGTGAGCAACGCGTATGACGATCGCGTCTCGGTGAGCATTCATGTGTATGGCGCCAACATCGGCGCCGTGCATCGCAGCGTGTTCACGGCGTCGGGCGAGCGCAAGGGGTTCGTCTCCGGCTACGCCAACGCCCGGCTGCCGGCGCCGTGGGGCATGCCGCAGTAGTGTCTGGCAAGCGTTCGCCGTCAGATCCCGTTCAATACCGACACCTTCGGGGAATTGCCGTGTCCGTTCAATCCGATGTCCCTTTTCCTGTCCTGAGTTTCGCCGACGTGCGCGCCGCATTGCTGGCCCGCGAGGAGATCGCGCTGCTCGATGTGCGCGAGGAAGATCCGTTTGCGCAGTCTCACCCGCTCTGGGCGGCCAACATGCCGCTCTCGCGCGTCGAAATCGAGGCATGGGCGCGCATTCCGCGTCGCGACACGCGCATCGTTCTCTACGGAGCGCATGACGGCGAGGATCTCGCGCCGCGCGCGGCCGACGTGCTGCGCAAACTGGGCTACACCGACGTCAACTTGCTCGAGGGCGGGCTCGACGGCTGGGTCGCCGCGGGCGGCGAGGTGTTTCGCGACGTGAACGTGCCGAGCAAGGCCTTCGGCGAGTGGGTGGAGAGCGTGCGACACACGCCGTCGCTCCCGGCGCAGGAAGTGCAGGCGTTGCTCGACGCCGACGCCGACATGGTGATTGTCGACGCGCGGCGTTTCGACGAATACCAGACGATGAACATTCCCGGCTCGACCAGCGTGCCCGGTGCCGAGCTGGTGCTGCGCGTGCGCGAGCTCGCCCCGGACCCGGCCACGCGCGTGATCGTGAACTGTGCCGGGCGCACGCGCAGCATCATCGGTACGCAGTCGCTCCTGAACGCCGGGCTGCCGAACCCGGTCGCGGCACTGCGCAACGGCACCATCGGCTGGACGCTGGCCGGCCAGACGCTCGAGCACGGGGCGGATCGCCGCCACCCGGCGACCGTGCGCGAGGCAACGTTGGCCGTCGCGCGCGAAGGTGCGCGGGCGGTCGCGGATCGTGCCGGCGTGCGACGTATCGCGTTGCAGGACGTGCCTTCGCTGGGCGCACCGGGCCGGACGATTTATCGCTTCGACGTGCGCACGCCCGAGGAATACGCGGCGGGCCATCTGCCGGACTTCGCCAGCGCGCCGGGCGGACAACTCGTGCAGGAGACGGACCATTGCGCGCCGGTACGCGGCGCGTGGATCGTGCTTGCGGACGACGACGGGGTGCGCGCCGACATGACCGGCTCGTGGCTCGCGCAGATGGGATGGACCGTGTACGTCGTGGAACCGCACGGCGCCCACGAACGAGACGCCCGGGGCGGTTGGCCGCTGCACACACCGAGCGCCCCCGACGTCGCCACCGTCACGCCGGCGCTGCTTGCGCGCTGGCTCGACGAGGCCGAACCGGGACAGCTCGAGGTGCTCGACTTCACGTCGGGCGCGAACTACGTCAAGCGCCATATTCCGGGTGCCTGGTTCGTCATTCGCGCGCGTCTGGCCGATGCCCTGCGCAAGGTCGGCCCGGCGCAACGCTACGTACTCACCTGCGGCTCCAGCCTGCTGGCGCGTTTCGCGGCCGACGACCTGCGGCGTCTGACCGATGCCGAGATCGTGGTGCTCGACGGCGGCACGCAGGCGTGGATCCAGGCCGGATTACCGCTGGAATCGGGTCAGACGCGTCTGGCCAGTCCGCGCGACGATCGGTATCGCCGTCCGTACGAGGGCACCGACAACGCCGCGGCAGCCATGCAGGCCTATCTCGACTGGGAGTTCGGCCTGGTCGAGCAATTGCGCCGCGATGGGACACATCACTTTCAGGTCGTGTAGACAGCGCCGCGCGGCGCCGTGTGCATGCGCCCGGCGCCGCGCGCCCTGCCTGATGTCGGGGCGGACGTGGCATACTCCCGATCTTCCGACGCCGCCGCCTGATGCGTCTGCCGGCATCGCACCTCCCATCCGGGGGGCCGTGCCGGCATCGCGGCCGACCCGTTTCCGATTCGACCATGCCATTGCAGCGCTTCATCGCCCGCCGACTGGGCGCCCTTACCGAGCCGAGCACCCGCATTCCCTATGCGTGGGTGTATCACGAGCCCGACGTCTTCATGCAGCGGACGTCGTCGCTTACCGTGGCCAAGAAATACCTTCACCGCCGTCTGCGGCTCGCGTTGAGCGGACAGGCCAATCGCGAGGTGCGCCATGTCGCGCCAAACGCACGGGTATTGTGGATCTACGGCGGCAAGGCCTCGGTTGGCGATGCGGTCATGGACCTCTCCGGGCGCGCACTCCTGCGTGAGCGCGAAGGCCCGATCGACCTGCTCATCACGCCGGGCCTGAAGGCCGTCTTCGAAGGCGACGACATTTTCCGTCAGGTCTTCGACGATCCTGCGCGACTGAATCCGGCCGACTACGATGTCGTCGTGCTGCAGGAATTCAACTACCCGACGCTGCGTCTGAAGCGCAAACACTTTCCGTCGCTGCCATTCGCCTGCCTGTTCCGCTTCTTTCACGGTCCGGACCGCAACCAGACGCAGTTCAGTCTCGCGGCCGTCAACGACGTCTTTTCGCTCGGGTTCGGTCCGGATGCCTTGCTGGCGCGCGCCAAGCCATACCTGCGTCAGGAGTCCGACCTGCCGGAAAGCGTGGTGCGGCAACTTCCGGCACGCCCGTTCATCGTGCTCGCCATGGGCGGTGTCGAGCCGCGTCGCACTTACGCCCATTGGCGGGAATTCCTGCAGGCCTACGACATTGCCTATCAACCGGGCCTGCCGACGGGGGTCGTGCTGCTGGGTTCCGGCAATGGTGTCGACGCCGCCCGGGCGCTCATGGAAGCGAAATTCGTCCACCTGCGGATGGCGTCTTTCGTCGGACAGCTGACGCTTCGCGACGCGAAACGCCTGATCGCCAATGCGGCACTGTTCGTAGGCGCGGACGGCGGGCTGATGCACGTCGCGCATACCACGCCGACACCCAGCGTCACGCTCTTCGCAAAGGCCGAGCCACCGTATCTGCGCCTGACGCCGCAGTGCCGGTCCACGCCGCTGCAAACGGAATCGGACGTGAGCGCCGTCGATCCCGACGAACTCGCGAACACCGTCATCGATACGTTGCGCGCGGCGCCCGCCAGACTGCGCTGAGTCGCTAGCGAGCGCGCCCGGCGTTGGGCGCCGGCGCACAATACACGCGCGGCTGATCGTTGTAGCCGACGCTCGCGCCGTCTCCCACGCGCATTGCCTGAAAATAATCGGTGTGGCCCGGCTGAAAACCGCGATACACGAATCGATAGGCGACATCGTCCGGGGTGTCGTCGTTCGGCAACCGGCTTGCACGAAGCGTTTTCACGCGCAACCAATTCCTGAGCGCGAAGTATTCGAACTCGCTCGCCCGGTGCACCACGCTCAACGCGTCGCCCTGTCGCACCCGCCCGGTAAAGCGTGCCGTGCCTTTCCCGTCGCGATGATAATTCGACTCCATCGTGCCGAAGACCTGTACTCGCGTGCCGTCGGAAGTCCGCGTGTCGAATTCGATGGTGGACAGACACTGCCATTCGACACGGTCGTTCGGAATCAGCCACCACGCGGCAAACCACGGCAAGGCGGCCGCGGCCGCGATGCCCAGCCACAGAGTGCGCCTGGACAGGCGACGACGTGCAGATCGCGGTGGAGCGGGTTCAATACGGGTCATGATGTCGCATGGTCGATCAGCAGATAGGACAGGCAATCGGAGTCGGCACGCCCGATCGGCTCGCGACACAAAAAGTAGCTGAACACGTCGAAATTGCCCGCGCCGTTGATGTAGACATAGCGATCGCTCGCGTCGCCGATCGTGACGGGGGGAGTGCTCGCCAGTCGCGCGAGACGTTGCGTCACGAAATCCGTGTTCTCGCGATAATCGGGCGCCACGAAAACGCGGTTGCCCGGTGTGGCGTCGAGCGCGGTCCATTGCGCTGACTTGGCGTTCGTGCGCACGTCGCCTCGCAGCGACGGGATCGTCCATGTGGCCAGTACGGCGCTGATCGCGGCCACGCTGACCCAGATGCCAACAGTCGTCCAGACCGACGGACCCTGGACACGCGTTGCAGTGCCGATCCCGTCGCCGGACGCAGGTGAATTTTCGACGCTGGAGGTTTCACTCTCATCGCGTGAACTTTGGGCAATTTCCCGGTCAGTTGTCGCATCTGTGCGGCCGTTTTCGACAGTCGTCGACGGGGGAGGGGGCGCCTCGACGAAAGGGCTCACGCGTGTCACGCCCGTTAGCCGATAGCCGATTCGGGGCAGCGTGACGAGCAATCCCGGGTCGGCGCCAAGGTGTTGCAACGCCCGGCGAATACGAACGATCGATTGACTGAGGTTGTTGTCCGTGACGACGGCCCCGTATTGCTCCCAACCCTGGGCGAGCAGCGTGCGCTTCGTCACAATCTCGCCGTCGGCCTCCAGCAGTACCTGGAGGCAGCGGCCCGCGGTCGCACCGAGCGATACGCTCAGCGCGTCATCTCGCCGGGAGACGAGAGCGAAGGTGTCGGTATCGAAACCCGCGATGTCACCGATAAGGAACTTGACCATAAATCGTCGCGAAGGCGTGGGACACCCTGGCGCAGTGTTGAACAGGAGCGCGACAGAGACCGGATCGTTCTGGTGACGGAATTCGACGTCTATCGCGTTGCAGCATGTTACTCCCTGAGCGGTTGCGCGGGGACGGGGCCGGGATCGCCAAGTGTGCGCCTTCGATCACCACGGCGACACTGTCAACATTGGCAGCCCTTGGTCTTGGCCACCGTGATGGTCTCGTCTGCCGTCCAACGTCGACATGTGCACTCGCCCAATGCGGGGGGCGAGCGCAAGCCCGGGGACACCCTTGCCGAATCGCCTGGACGATGAGCGCTCCATGAATGAAGAACCTGTCGGCGTGCCCAACGTTGACCTGTCAACGTTGACAGTTTTCGCTGAATATTCGCGTGGATACGCTGCCTCCATCTACATGGAGGTATGCGATGAGAGTCGATGTTCAGAGAGGTGCCCAACTGGTCCCGTCCACCCGTTCCGAGATTGCGCGCTTTCGCCACAGGGTTTTCGTCGAGAAACTGGGTTGGCATGTTCAGGCCTCCTCTGCCTGTCCTCGACCGACGGAGGGTGAGGAGTCCGATGAATACGATCATGACGACACCGTCTACGTCACACTGCGCGGCCGGGAAGACGCCATTGTGGGATGCGCGCGTTTACTGCCGGCGAAGAACCGGTATCTGCTCGGTGACCATTTCCGACATCTCGTCGACGACCTCCGGGCCGCCGTCGATGTTGGCGACGCCGTCGAGGCCACAAACGCGTCGGCGGGTGCCAAATACGGCTGCGCGAGTCACGTGGTCGACACGCCCGTGTGGGAGCTGTCGCGATTCGCGTGGGATCAGCCGGAGCCGAACATGCCCAGGGGCGCCGGGCGCGAAGCCAGCCACGGAGCGCATGAACTCCTCAGAGCTGCGGTGTTCACGGCACGGGCCCTTGGCGCGCGGCGTCTGATCGGTGTGACCTTCGTGAGCCTGGCACGCTTGTTCGTGCGCATCGGGGTGCCGACACACAAGCTCGGTGCGGCCTATCGCATCGATGGGCGTTGGGTCGCTGCCTATCGCATCGACATCGACGCACAGACGCTGACCGCACTCGGCCTCTCGGGGCGGCGCCGCAAGTCTCGCATACGGCGCCCTGGGGGGCGCCGTGCGAGGAGTCCGAGGTGATCCTTCCCGCGCGCGCTACCGCAAGCGAGTGCGTCAGCCCCACATGACCAGGCGAATCGCGCTCTGCACCTTGTTGCGGCAGCCGGTCTTGTCCAGGCAATTGCGGATGTGAAAGTTGACTGTGCGAGTGGAGATGCCGAGGATATCGCCGATCTCGTCGGCGGTTTTCCCCTCGGCCGTCCAAAGCAGCACTTCCCGTTCGCGCGCCGACAGCGAGTCGAAATCGAACGGGGGGCGCTGGGGGCGCAGCAGCCGGCTCATCGCCTCGTGCGTGTAGTTCGCGAGAACGCCGACACCGACCCGAAGCGACTTCAACTCCACGTCGTTCAGCGCGTCGTGGCTCCGTCCGAAGCTCAACAGTCCGAACTCGCCGTGTGGTCCCCAACTGGAGCGGGCTACACCGTGCTTCAGACCGAAGTCATGCGCATCGCGCCAGAACGCGTCAGCGGGGATGAGCGTGGGGTCGCGCCATTTGATGAGGTATTGGCATTGCGTGCCGGCGTGCACCGTCGGATCGACCGCGAGATAGCCTCGCTCGCTGTACCGCGCCATCCAGCCGGCGGGGTAGCTGTCGAACACGCGGACTTCCGACTGGGTGGCGCTGCGGGGATGTCGAAAGCCGTACGAGCAATATTCGAAACCGATGCGTTGTGCGAACTCGTTGACGCGTGCAAAGAGAGTGTTCGCGTCATTTACTTCTCCACAGTCGTCGCGAATCGTTTCAAGCAAATGCATCAGAGCGGGCATGATGCCTCCCGAAGGCGCGGCACCTTGAAGACACCGGGCGGTTCGGTGTTTTTTGCCGCTCCGTCAGTTCCGTACGCGCGCACGACTTCTCCATGGCGATGTTGGCCACGGGCCCCGATGAAGGATGAAAGCGTCGGAATCGAAATTGAATAACTGCAACTGATGGTGAAGCTCACGCAGGCCGTCGAAACTGCATGCCACGACAATGCAGGAATTAAAGGCTACGTACCGGAACGGGTGACTTATGTCACGTGTAAAAAACTGAAATACTCGCTCCGATGCGATGAAGAATATCAACCGGATTTTGGTATTTCAATGAATGCATCTAAAATATCGAAAAACGGGACATCTCGATTTTCAAGATAATTTTTTGTTATTTTAAATGTATTGAAATCAATGGTTTGTGGAATATTCGACGTGAATCCCACGTGGTCGTGGCTGCTTGGGAAGCATTTTTTGTGTTGATGATTGGTATAAAAATTGTGTAAAAATTTCCAGATTTTTTAAATAAAGTTTTAAAAAAATCGAAGAATTTTTTTGGTGATTTAAAATCGAATTGTTGTCGTTATTCGGCGGCGTGGTTTCGGTAAATTGTTTTTTGATTGAGGGTCAGGGTTGATTCGCCTTTATCGCAGCTCGAATGAGTTCGGTGAGTGCATTTGCGTCGATGGGTGCACCTTGATGGAAATCGATGGCGCGGCGGGTATTACCTTCGAGGCTGGCGTTGAAGAGGCCTGAGGGGTCGGGAAGGGAGGCGCCTTTGGGGAAGGTCATCTTGACGGTGGTCTTATAGGTTTCGCCGGTGCAGAGGATGCCATTGCAGGACCAGACGGGGACGCGCCATTTCCATTCCTCGACGATGTTGGGGGAGGTTTGGGTGATGATTTGGCGGAGGTGTGCGAGGATGGTGCCGCGCCAGTCGTTCAGTTCGGCGATGCGGGCGTCGATGAGGGCGGCGGCTTCGGTGGCGTTGGGAAAGGATTTCTTCATGTCGCGGTCTCCGGAGGTGACACGATAGAGGAAGCGACATTGTAGCGGGGCGATTGGTGTGCGGAGGCGGGAGGAGGGAGGGGGAATGGGGAAGGGGGAAATACAGCGGGGGGAAATACAGCGGGTTGGGGGGTGGAAGGGGGAAGACGGACCGCGGTGCCTTTTCGAACCGAGTTGGGTCTATGTCTGAGGGGCGGAAAGGTGCCGCGGTCCGTCGGGGGGCGTGCAGTACCGGGGGGGGAGGGAGAGGATCCCACCGGTACGGCGAATGCAACAAGCGTTGGCAGAAAAGCCGGGTCAGAAAGCGGCGCTGTAGATGGCGAGAGCGTCTGCTTCGGTGACTTCGCGGGGGTTATTGACGAGCAGGCGGGTTTGGCGCATGGCGTCGGAGGCCATGCGGGGGAGGTCGTCCTGCTTGACGCCGACTTCGCGAAGTGAGCGGGGGATGGCGGTGTCGACGATCATCGATTCGATGTGTTGGATGAGGGCATCGGTTTTTGCCTCGTCGCTGCCGGTGAAATGCGTGGGCAGGATGACGTCGGCGAGTTCGGCGTAGCGCTCGCTGGCGGCGGGCGCGTTGAATCGCATGACGTGGGAGAGCACGAGTGCGTTCGACAGGCCGTGCGCCACGTGAAAAATACCGCCGATCGGATAGGCGAGTGCGTGCACGGCGGCCACGGGTGAGTTGGCGAACGATTGACCTGCGAACATTGCGCCGAGGAGCATCGCTTCGCGTGCGTGGCGATCGGCGCCGTCGCGGCAGGCGGGCAGCAGATTGCGCGAGAGCAGTTCGAGCGCCTTGACCGCGAGCATGTCGGAGATCGGGTTCTTCAGGTGTGCGGAAGTATAAGCCTCGATCGCGTGGACCATTGCGTCGATGCCTGTTGCCGCGGTGGCGGCGCGGGGCAGGCCGAGCGTGAGTTCCGCGTCGAGGATGGCCAGATCGGCGAAGAGTTGGGGGGCGACCACGCCCATCTTCGTCGTCTCGCCCGTCGTCACGATCGACACCGCGGTGACTTCCGATCCGGTGCCGGCTGTCGTGGGCATCTGCACCAGGGGCAGGCGCGAGCCAGTCACCTTCTTCACGCCGTACATTTCCTGGATGGACTGCGTGCCTGGCAGCAGCACGGCGAGCAGCTTCGCCACGTCCATCGACGAACCGCCGCCCAGGCCCAGGACGATTTCCGCGTCGGCCGCGCGTGCGCGTTCGGCGGCTTCGAGCACCACATGTTCGGGCGGATCGGCGATCACGTCATCGATCACCGAGACCTGCCAGTCGTGCTTTGCCAGGTCGGCGAGTGCGGGGGCCAGCAAACCGCTCTTGTGCAGAAATCCGTCCGTGACCACGCACAGACGCTTGCCTGCCGGAAACTGCTCGCGCAGCAGCGCGCCCAGGCGCCGGGCCGCACCGAACTCCACCACGACGGTGGGGACCGTCTGGAAACGAAATGCATTCATGATCGATTTCCTCTTGAAACCTGTGTGTTGAAAGCTACGCGACCATCTGGCCGCGATCGATCCGGTAGACGTCATCGAGCACCGCGCCCGCATGCTGCAGATCCGCGCCCGACAGAATCACCGCGAGGCCTTCGCCGCGCATCTGGCCGATCACTTCGGCAATGCGCTTCGACAGCGCTGGCGCCACGCCTTCGAACGGTTCGTCGAGCATCAGCAGGCGCGAACTCGTCATCAGTGCGCGCCCGACGGCCACCAGTTTCTGCTGGCCTCCCGACAATTGCAAGGCGCGGCGCGGCGCCCATTCGCGGGCTTCGGGGATGATGCGGTACACCTTGTCGAGACGCGCCTGCACGTCCCTGGCTTTCAGGGCCCAGGCCGGCACGCACAGATTCTCTTCCACCGTCATGTCCGGAATCAGCCGGCGGTCCTCCGGCGCGTAGCCGATGCCGAGCGACGTGCGCTCGTGCGAAGGCGCCTTCGCCAGATTCACGCCGTCGAACGTCAGCGTGCCACCGTTCGCTTTCACCAGCCCCATGATCGCGCGCAGCGTCGTCGTCTTGCCCGCGCCGTTGCGGCCAATCAGACCGACGATCGCGCCCTTCGGCACCGAAAACTGCACGCCGCGAAGAATGTCCGTCGCGCCGAAGCGCACATTCAGATTTCCGACTTCAAGCATGGGCCACCTCGCTCGCCACCCCGGCGGTGCCCGGCACCGCGGCCACCGTCTCGCCAATGATCAACTCACGCACCTGCGCGTCGGACAGCACCACATCCGGCGTGCCGTCGGCCAGAATGCGCCCGTCGCAAAACGCCAGCACGCGGTCGCTGTAGCGGCGCACGATCTCCATGTCGTGCTCCACGAACAACACCGTAATGCCCAGTCCGCGCGCTGCATCGAGCACGCGGTTCATCACGTCGAACTTCTCCTCCGCCGCCACGCCCGACGTTGGTTCGTCGAGCAACAGCACCTCCGGCTTGCAAACCATCGCGAGCGCGATGTCCAACAGCTTGCGCACCCCCTCCGGCAACGTGCCCGAGACCATGTCCGCAAACTCCAGCACGCCCAGCCGGGCCAGACTGTCGTTGGCCAGATCCGCCGACAGCCCCGAGATTGCCAACGCGATCTCGATGTTCTCGCGCGCCGTCTGCGAACCGAACAATTGCGGAATCTGGAACGAACGGGCGATCCCCAGACCCGTGATCTTGCGCGGTGCCAGCCCCGTAATGCGCTTGCCTCGGAATACGATCTCGCCGCGATCCGGCTTGATGTATCCGGTGAGCATGTTCACGAACGTCGTCTTGCCGGCACCGTTCGTGCCGATCAGCCCGACCACGCTCTGCGCGTCGATATTGACCGTGATGTCCCTGGCCGGCGTCACGCTGCCGAACGTCTTGTACAGGCCCGTGGCCTCAATGATGTGATTCGATGCCATCTCCTGCCCCTTATGCGGCGTCGCCCGAAGCGGCAGCCGTCTTCGTCTGTGCCGCGCGCGTCACCGGATGCCCGGCCGCCATCTTGCGACGGCCCAGCCCCAGGCTCGTCAGGCCGCCCGGCAGGAACGCGATGATCGCCAGCATGATCGCGCCCATCACGATTTGCCACGTGTTCGGCGCATAACGGTAAGCCATCGCGCGGGCCACCTCCAGCAGCAGCGCGCCGATGAACGGCGAGAACGCAAAGCGTGTACCGGAGAGCACCGCAATGAAGACGAACTCGCCCGAGGTCGTCCAGAACGCCATGTCCGGATCGATGTGCCCGATATTGAACGCCTGCAAGGCGCCACCAAGACCGGCCAGCGCCCCCGCGATCACATACGTCAGATGAATGTTCGCGCGTGCCGACGTGCCCAGGTATTCCACGCGGATCTCGTTGTCCTTGATCGCGGGACCGAGCCGGCCCGGCGTCGAGCGCATGTAGACGGCAACCGCCATCACGCACACGATCGCGGCGATGAAGCCCACGGCGAACAGGTTCGTGCCCGTGAGCTGCCACGGCTCGGCACTGCTGCCCAGCGTGGGCGCGTTCACGTTGAAACCGTCGCTGCCGCCCAGCTCCACGTTATTGAGCAGCAGCCCGTAGCAGATCATCGACAGCGCCAGCGTGAGCATCGCGAAGAAAATGTCGCGATAGCGCGCGAGCAGGAAGCCCAGCACCAGGGCGAGCAATGCCGAGACGATCATCGAGATCGCGAGCAGCGCGAACAACTCCGTGAGGCCGTAATAATTCATGCCAAGGCCAACGCAGTACGCCCCGACCGCGAAGAAAAGCGCCTGCCCGAACGACGCCAGGCCCGTGCGCAGCAAGAGCGCGAGACCCAGCGCCACGATGCCCTTGGACAAGGCCACCGACACCAGGAACTGCCATTGCGGCAGCGCAAGGCCCGCCGCACCAATCACGACGAAGCCGATCACCGCGAGCCACGTGCCGGGCGCGCGCAGTTGGGAACAGATTGCGGAACTCATATCTTGCGGGCCTCCAGCGGAGCGAAGATGCCTTTCGGGCGCACAGCCAGCACCAGCGCCATGACGATGTAAATGGAGAACAGCTCGCCTTGCGGCCAGTAATGCACCGCGCTCGCGCGCACCAACCCCACGAGCAGCGCGCCGAACGCCGCGCCGGGCAGCGAGCCCAGACCGCCGATGACGACCACGGCAAACGTCAGCACCACGATCTCGACCCCCATGCCGGGCGCCACCGACACCGTCGGCGCCGTCAGCGCGCCGCCGATGGCCGCGAGCACCGCCCCGGCCATGAACGTGACCACGAAATAGCGGCTCACGCGAATGCCCATCGCCTGGCTGACCTCGCGATCGTGAATCACGGCGCGCAGCAAGCGACCGCTGCGTGTGAACTTCAGGAAGGCCGTGAGCCCCACGCCTGCCACGAGCGCCACGCCCACGATCAGGAAGTTGTAGTTGGGGTACGAAAGATCGCCCAGATCGAAGTTGCCGAGGAAGCTGTACGGTTCCGAGACCGTGTACGGGTCCACGCCCCACACGAGCTTGATCGCGTCTTCCATGATCAGGAAGAGCGCGTAAGTGACGAGCAGCAGTACCACGGGGTCCTGCCCGTAGAAGCGCTTGAGGATGCCGCGCTCCATGATGAAACCGATGGCCCCGCCCGCGACAATGGCCGCCAGCACGAGCAACAGGTAGCTCACGTACAGATTGCCGCCACGGGCAACCCACGGGCCGATCAGCGTCACGCCGGCGTAAGCGCCGAGCGCATACAGGCTGCCGTGCGCCATGTTCAAGATTTTGAGCACGCCGTAGACGAGGGTCAGTCCCAGGGCAACCAGGAACAGCCACGCGGCGTACATCACCCCGTCCACCAGGACGGCGTAGATCTGCGACATCTCGCATTCTCCTTGGAACGCAAAGCGGCGGGCGGACCCCCGTCCGCCACACCGGCTTTGCGGATTCGACGCAAGGTCGATGACAGCTTTCTTGCATGGAGGACACGCGGTCCTCCCAGACTCGCCACCCTCGCCGTGGCACGCCGGGTGCTCATGGCGAAGGTCATGTGCCCGCGGCTCAGTGCTTCAGGCCGCCCTTGATCCAGTCGGCCGACTTCACGCCTTCGGGTGGGGTCACTTCCGCGATCGAGTACTGCTTCACGTCCGTCACGGTGACCTTGCCGTTCACGTTCTTCACCACGCCGAACGCGGTGCCCTGAGCGGCCTGGTGCCCCTTGCCCAGCGTGAGGCCGATCTTGCCGGCCGGTGCGTCGAAGCTGAGGTGCTCGAACGACGCGATGACCTGCTCCGGCGTGGGCTGCTTGCCGCCATTCGCGGCCTGCGCCTTCTCATAGGCCGCCTTGAGCGCGAGAAGGCTCTGGTTCATCTTGTAGGAGGGGTAGCTGGGCGTGTCGTTGAACTTCGCGCTGTAGGCGGCGCGCAGCCAGCGGTTCAGGGCGTTGTCCGGTGCGAACATGCCGTACATGCCGCGTGCGCCGATGATCACGCCGTCGGGCAGGCGCGTCTTGCCGTGCGTGGCCGTCTCGCCGGCGGTCAGCACCGTGAGCGACTTCTTGAACAGGTCGCGCGGGCCGGCCTGCACCACCAGACCTTCCAGATCGCCGCCCCAGAAGCTCGAGTGCAGCACGTCCGGGTGGGCGGCCAGCAGGCTCGAGATACCGGCGTTGTATTGACCGGCGCCGAGTTGCGGCATTTGCGAGCTCACGGCCTTCGCGTTCGGCTTGAGGACCTTCAGCGTGCCCTCGAAGTCGGCCCAGGCGTCCTGGCCCCAGGCGTAGTTCTGGTTGATGCCGGCGTACGTTTGCAGATCCGGCTTGCGCTCGGCCACGTAACGCGCCGCACCCACGTTATCCATCGTCGCGGTGGCGACCGGGCGGAACACATACTTGAAGCTCGCGTCTTCGAACACGCGCGGCGTGCCGCAATCGAAGAACAGCGTGACCTTCTTCATTTCCTCGGCGACCGGGGCAATCGCCAGGCAGTTGCCCGACGACGTGTAGCCGACCACATAGTCCACGCCCTGATTCAGCAGGTTGCGATATTCGCTCACCTGCTTGCTCGTGCTGCCCGCCTCGTCGATGTAGACGAGCTCGATCGGCGCACCGCCGAACCCCTTCGTTGCGTAAGGCGCGGGCACCTTGCCGGCATTGAGCTCGGCGGCGGTGACTTCGGCGGCATTCTTGGCCGGCACGCCGAACGGGCCCGCGGCCGCGCCCGACATGAACGTGACGATACCGATCTTGATCGGCTTGGCGTCGGCGTGCGCCGTGGTGGCAACCGAGGCGATGGCGGCGCCGGCCGCCAGTGCGAGGGCGAGCGGCTTCATGCCGCGCTGGATTACGCGCTTCATACGGGTTTCCTTTGGTGGTGTTGCGACTTGTCAGTCGATTTTTGGATTGACGGAGTTCTGGTGCCCCGG
The DNA here is from genome assembly GCF_000767615.3 of Pandoraea pnomenusa. Lineage (NCBI taxonomy): Bacteria > Pseudomonadati > Pseudomonadota > Betaproteobacteria > Burkholderiales > Burkholderiaceae > Pandoraea > Pandoraea pnomenusa. Next base: position 1,568,867 of record NZ_CP009553.3, read on the forward strand.
TGCGATGTCGGGGCCCGGCGTGCAAACGCTCAGGCCCGCGCACATCACACTTGCAGGCACAGGTACTTCAGTTCGAGGTATTCCTCGATGCCGTAGTGCGAGCCTTCGCGGCCCACCCCGGATTGCTTGATGCCGCCGAACGGCGCGACTTCATTCGAGATCAGGCCCGTGTTCAGGCCGACCATGCCGTACTCGAGCGCCTCGGCCGTGCGCCAGGCGCGCGCGATGTCACGGGTGTACAGATACGCGGCGAGGCCGAATTCGGTGTCGTTCGCGAGTGCGATCGCATCGACGTCGCGCGTAAAGCGGAACAGCGGTGCGACCGGCCCGAAAATCTCCTCGCGCGCCACGCGCATTTGCGAGGTGGCGTCGGCGATCACGGTCGGCGCGTAGTACGTGCCGCCCAGCGCATGCGCGTTGCCGCCCACGAGTACGCGGGCACCGCGCGACTTGGCGTCTTCGACCAGCGTCACGACCTTCTCCACTGCCTTGCCTTCGATGAGCGGACCGATGACCACGCCGTCTTCGAGACCATTGCCGACCTTCATCTCCGCCACGCGCGCGGCAAACTTCGCGGCGAAGGCGTCATAGATGCCGTCCTGGATATAGAAGCGGTTCGCGCACACGCAGGTCTGCCCGCCGTTGCGGTACTTGGCGGCGATTGCGCCCTCGACGGCCGCATCGAGATCGGCGTCGTCGAACACGATGAACGGCGCGTTGCCGCCCAGCTCGAGCGACAGCCGTTTCACCGTCGGCGCGCATTGCGCCATGAGCAGGCGGCCCACGCCCGTGGAACCGGTGAATGACAGCTTGCGCACCGTGGGGTGCGAGGTGAGCACACCGCCCACGGCACGCGCGTCGCCCGTGACGACCTGGAAAACGCCCGCCGGAATACCGGCGCGCTGCGCCAGCTCGGCCAGCGCAAAGGCCGACAGCGGTGTGAGCTCCGAGGGCTTCACCACGATGGCGCAGCCGGCGGCCAGCGCCGGCGCCACCTTGCGCGTAATCATCGCCGCCGGGAAATTCCACGGCGTGATGGCCGCGCATACGCCGACCGGTTGCTTGAGCGTTACCAGACGCTTGTCGGCCGCGGGCGTGGCGAGCACATCGCCGTCGACACGCTTGGCCTCTTCCGCGAACCACTCGATGAAGCTCGCGGCGTAGCCGATTTCTCCCCGCGCTTCGGCAAGCGGCTTGCCCTGTTCGCGGGTCATCAGATACGCCAGGTCCTCGGTGTTTGCCATCATCAGGTCGAACCAGCGGCGCAGCACGGTGGCGCGTTCCTTGCCGGTGCGTGCCGCCCAAGCCTTCTGGGCGGCTTCGGCGGCCACCACGGCCCGCGTGGTTTCTTCCGCGCCGAGCTCCGGCACCTTGGCCAGCACTTCGCCCGTGGCCGGATCGATCACGTCGAACGTCCTGCCGCTGTCGGCGGCAATCCATTGGCCGTCGACCCAGGCAAGGGTCTTGAACAGAGTGGGGTCTTTGAGTTGCATGGCTGGAATCGTGTGTTGGCGGAACGGCGCGCAGCAGTGTCTCGGGTTGTTGCTTGCCGTTCTATCTATTGAACGGTATTCTATGTATTGAATATGATTCTACGTATTGAACGTTTTAGGTGCAACTAAGGGGTTTTCCTAGGGCGGGATGAGAATCACTTGCCCGTACCATGCTGGCGGCGTGGCCCGTCGTCGGGAGCGCCGAATCCACCCCTGAAATTTCCCAAGCCGATTCCCGATTCATGCCCAAGCGCAAACTCGACGTCCCTGCCAACGCCTCCTCGTCCGCCACTGAAGCCGAACCGCTCAAGACCACGGCGCCTGCCGTGGTGCGCGCCGTGCACATCCTCGATGTGATTGCCGCGTCGTCCGAGCCGGTGGCGCTGGCCGACCTGGCGCGCGAGACGGGCGTGCCCAAGAGCACGCTGCACGGGTTGTGCGACACCCTGGTCAAGCTGCGGCTGGTCAAGCGCCATGCCAACGGGGGCATGACGATGGGGTCGTATGTGATGGGGTGGGCGAACGCCTTTCTCTCGCAGACCAATATCACCGAGGAGTTCCGCGCTGTCTGGGAAGCGTCGCGGGCGTTCGCGCAGGAAACCGTGACGCTGTCCGTGCTCGACGGCGCCGAGGTGATCTACCTGGCCTGTCACAACGGCAATCGCCCGCTGGGTGTGACGTTTCGCATCGGCATGCGATTGCCGGCGCCGTACACGGCCACCGGAAAGGCCATGCTCTCGACGTTGCCGCCCGGCGAGGCGGCCGATCTGCTCGCCGGCGCCTGGCCCGCACCGCTCACGCGTGCGAGCGTGGCGACATATCCGGCGTTGGCCGAAGAGATGGCGCAGGTGCGCCGCGACGGGTATTCGATCGACAACGGCCAGATGCGTGAAGGCATGATCTGCTTCGGCGCCCCGGTGTTCGACGCCAGCGGCGAGCGTGCCGTGGCGGGCCTCGCCGTGAGTTTCCTGACCAACGAGATCGACGCCGAGACCGGGCGCCGCATCGGGCGCCAGATGCGCGAACTTGCCGATCAGCTTTCGGTCCGGCTGGGCGCGCCAGCCCGCCGATAAGGCATGTCAGCGTGGCGCCAGCCGCGCGTCAGGCGGGCGTTGGCTGGCCGACAGCGTGGTGCGGCCACTGGATTGTTATCTTTAGCGGAACAGTCATGTTCAGTTATGCGGGCTATTCCCTAGGGGTTATCACTGGCATCATCTGGCCTTGACCGATGTCCAGACAAGCCAGAGGAAGCGTAGGGAAGCGCGATCCCGGCGGTGCCATGGGGCGGACATCCACTAGGGAAGCACTACGCCATGTCCAATATCGCAATCGTTTATTACTCGCAGGGCGGCGCAACCGCCATGATTGCCCATTCGGTGGCCCAAGGTGTGAACGACGCCGGCGCGCACGCGCAGTTGATCAGCATCGAGCCGCATCAACTCGTTGACGGCCAGTGGCGCGACGACGCCACGCTCGCGCGCCTGGCCAATGCCGACGCCATTATCTTCGGCGCACCGGCGTTTCAGGGCGGTATCGCCGCACCGTTCAAGGCGTTCGCCGACGCCACGACCCGGTGGCGCGCGCGCAGTTGGCGCAACAAGGTCGCGGGTGGTTTCTCGTTCAGCTATCGACCTGGTGACGAAAAGCGCAACACGCTCGACTATTTCGCGGCGCTTGCCGGCCATCACGGCATGGTCTGGGCCGATACGCAGATGTCCGATGAGCCTGGACCGACCGCCAGCGAATTGCGCGAGCCTGGCGATTTCCCCGTCGCCACCGCACCGGGCGTGGACGTCGACGCGGCTTATGCGCTCGATCCGGCCGATGTGATCGCCGGCAAGCAGTATGGCCGCAACGTGGCGGCGCTCGTGGCACGTCTGGCGGGAGAGGTTCTGGAATCGCCGGCTGTGCTGGCGCGTCGGGCGCTGAAGGAAGCCGAACGGCGTCTTTGAGCGATGTGGGCGGGCGCCGGGCCGGGCACGAAGTGCGTGCGTTGAATGTCGGAAAACGACGAGAAACGAAGAGAAACGACGAGAAACGACGAGAAACGACGAAAGGGCGCGTCACGGCGCGGCATAAGGGAGGGCGTAAGGGCGGGCAGACATGCCGGCCCTTGCGCCCTTTTTCATGGGGCGCGCCGATTCAGTTGGCGGGAGCGTCGCCCGACGGCTCGGCGTGGATCTGCAACACGGCATCACGCTTGGCCAGCAGGTGCTTGCGCAGGATTTCGCCCAATCGCTTGCCGTCGTGCTTTTCCAGAGCGTCGATCATCTGCTCATGCTCGGCAATGGCGCGATCCCATTTGTCGGCATGGAAGTTCGACCGAAAGCGCAACGCCATGAGACGACGGTTGATGGACACGTAAGTCTGGCGTAACGCCCCGTTGCGCGCGGCTTCGTTGATGCGGTCGTGAATGGCCTGATTGCGCGCGTAGTAGCCCGGCAGGTCCTGTTGGGCACGGCACGCGAGCATCGCGTAGTGCAGCGCCTTGATCTCGGCGAGCTCGACGGGTGTCATGCGCTCGGCCGCCAGCTCGCCGGAAAACGCCTCGAGCGCGCTCATCAGCTCGAACATCTCCCGAATCTCCTTCTCGGTCATGCGCGCCACGCTTGCCCCGCGATTCGGCGCGATCTCGATGAGTCCCTCGGCGGCGAGCACCTTGAACGCTTCGCGCAGCGGCGTGCGTGAAATGCCGAGGGTCTCGCACAGCTCGCGCTCATTGAGTTTCACCCCCGGCGAGAGCACCCCCTCGATGATGAGGCGGCGCAAGTGCTCGACGACCGTGTCGTGCAGGCGCAAACGCTCCACACGCGGGATCTCGGGCGCGGCAATCGTCGACGTGTTTTCCATATTTTGCATTCAAAATCATCGAGCCTTCATGGTCGCGATTGTAACGCACGGTGTCCGGATGCCGTATCGCTAGGGTAAACGACTGTATTAAAAGCGCTTCTCGGCCCTTGCGAAAGCCATGGTCTCTGCTAAAGTATTTTGCATGCAAAATTCAAAAGCGGATTTTTCAAGAGGAGAGAGACGTTCATGCTGAAGCTCGATTTCCACCCCTCGGGTCGCCATTTCCTGCAGATTCCGGGGCCGAGTCCGGTGCCCGATCGTATTCTGCGCGCCATGAGCTATCCGACCATCGATCACCGGGGGCCGGAATTCGGTGCTCTGGGGCGCAAGGTGCTCACTGACATCAAGAAGATCTTCAAGACCGAACAACCGGTGGTGATCTACCCGGCATCGGGCACGGGGGCATGGGAGGCCGCGCTGTCGAACACGCTTTCGCCGGGGGACCACGTGCTCATGTTCGAGACGGGGCACTTTTCCACGCTGTGGAAGAAGATGGCCGAGAACCTCGGCCTGAAGCCGGAGTTCATCGGTCTGCCGGGCACCGACGGATGGCGCCGCGGCGTGCAGCCGGACATGATCGAGGCGCGCCTGCGCGCCGACACGGCCCATGACATCAAGGCCGTGTGCGTGGTGCACAACGAAACCTCGACCGGGGTGACCTCGGACATCGCGGCGGTACGGCGCGCCATCGACGCCGCCGGCCACCCGGCGCTGCTGCTCGTCGACACGATCTCGGGGCTCGGCTCGGCGGACTACCGTCACGACGAGTGGGGCGTGGACGTGACCGTCTCGGGTTCGCAAAAGGGGCTGATGCTGCCGCCGGGCATCAGCTTCAACGCGGTCTCGGCCAAGGCGCTCGAGGCCGGCAAGCATGCAAGGCTGCCGCGCGCGTTCTGGGGCTGGCAGGAAATCATCGAGGCGAACAGGAACGGCTACTGGCCTTACACGCCGAACACGAATCTGCTGTACGGCCTGTCCGAGGCGCTCGACATGATTCTGGAGGAGGGGCTGGACAACGTGTTCGCACGTCACCAGCGTCTGGCCGAAGCCACGCGCCGTGCGGTGCGTGCGTGGGGGCTCGAGATCCAGTGCCAGGACCCGGCCGTCTACAGTCCGGTGCTCACCGGCGTGGTCATGCCGCAGGGCGTGGACGCCGACGACGTGCGCAAGCGCATCTATGAGCGCTTCGACATGTCGCTCGGCCAGGCCCTGGGCAAGATTCGCGGCACGATGTTCCGCATCGGGCATCTGGGCGACTGCAACGATCTCACGCTCATGGCCACGCTGGCCGGTTGCGAAATGGGTTTGCAGATTTCCGGCGTGAAGCTCGCCGGTTCCGGCGTGGTGGCCGCGATGGACTATCTCGCGCAGGCCAAGGCCGCGCCGTCGCTCAAGGCCGCCGCCTGACGTGCCGTAGTCCTAAGCATCAAGGGACACGAGAGGAAGCGAGGGCCGCCGGTTCCAGGCGGCCCCCTTGCAGTGAATGCTTGACCTGTCATTCGGGTGATACAGGACCTCACGACAGAAAGGTCCGTGCCCGGCAACACCTCTTGCGTTGCCCGCATGCCGCGGGCGCGCTTCACAGGATGTTTCAGGAGACAATGCAATGAAGCTTTTCAGAGCGACAAGGGTCGTGCTGGTGATGCTATGCGTCATGTATTTCATCACCTACCTCGATCGCGTCAACGTCAGCACGGCCGCGGCCGGCTTCGGCAAGGAATTCAACCTCAACAAGACCGAAATCGGTCTCGTATTCTCCGCATTCGCCTATCCCTATCTCGTCTTCCAGATCATCGGCGGCTGGGTGAGCGATCGCTTCGGCGCGAAGCGCACGCTGCTCATATGCGGCGGTCTGTGGGCCGTCGCGACCATTCTCACCGGCATGGCCGGCGGTCTGGTCACGCTGTTGCTCGCGCGCTTGCTGCTCGGTCTGGGCGAGGGGGCCACGTTCCCGGCCGCCACGTCGGCCATGTCGCGCTGGGTCTCCAAGGACAAGCGCGGCTTTGCGCAAGGCATCACCCACGCGGCCTCGCGTATCGGCAATGCCGTGGCGCCGGCCGTGGTGGTATTCATCATGACCACGCACGGCTGGCGCGAATCGTTCTACCTGTGCGGGATCGTGAGCCTGGTCTGGGTCGCGGTGTGGGGCTTCACCTTTACCGAGCGTCCGCAGGATCATCCGCGCATCACGCCCGAGGAACTGGCCGTGCTGCCGGCGCTCAAGGCCAAGAGCCAATCGGTGCCCTGGGGCCCGCTCTTCAAGCGCATGATGCCCGTGACGATCGTTTATTTCTGCTACGGCTGGACGCTGTGGCTGTTTCTGTCGTGGATTCCGCAGTACTTCCTGCACAGCTATGACCTCGATCTGAAGAAGTCGGCGCTGTTCGCCTCGAGCGTGTTCTTCGCCGGTGTGGTGGGGGACACCCTCGGCGGTATCGTGACCGACAAGCTGTACGAGCGCACTGGCAGTCTCAAGCGCGCCCGAAGCTGGATGGTCTCGGTGTGCATGCTGCTTACGCTGATCTCGCTCGTGCCGATGATGTTCACCCACCATCTGTACGTGTCGATGGCCTGCCTCGCCTGCGGCTTCTTCTTCGCCGAAATGACGATCGGACCGATGTGGGCGATTCCGATGGACGTCGCACCGGAATACTCGGGCACGGCCAGCGGCATGATGAACACGGGCTCGGCCCTGGCCGCCATCCTCTCGCCGGTGCTCTCGGGCTACCTCATCGATCGCACCGGGAACTGGGAACTGCCGTTCGTGGGCAGCATGGTCCTGATGGCCGTGGGCGTGGTCCTCGCCTTCCGCATGCAGCCGGAGAGCAAGTTCTCGATGGCGGGCGACGCCGCCGCGAGCAACGTGCGCCAGCCCGCCTGACGTGTCGCTCAGGTGTGTCTCACGTGCGTCTGGCCTGCGCCAGACGCACGTCGGAGCGCAGGATGACCGGTCGACCTTCCGATTCGCCTTGTCGCCAGGCGAGCGCGGCACCGGGTCGTATCCTGCCGCGCAGCGCCTGCCGGCGGCGATCCTCGTGAGCGCCCGGCAGGCCCGCCGCATCCCGATGGCCGCGCCGCTGGGGCGGCCAGTTCAATGCCTGCAAATTTGCGCAATCTCATGAATTCCCAATCGAACGCCAACGCCGGCCTCGTGGGCCAGCCCGTGCATCTGATGCCGATGCGGCGCGCCGGTGTCGCCATCACGCCGCTTCAGGATCGTCTGCGCCGCGAGTTGCGCGGCGACGTGCTTTTCGATCGCGCGAGCCGTGGCCGCTATGCCACGGATGCTTCGATCTACCAGATATTCCCCGTCGGCGTGGTGGTGCCGCGCGATCAGGACGATCTGCTTCGCGCCCTGGACATCGCCCGCGACCAGAACGTGCCGGTGCTCGCGCGCGGCGCGGGCACGAGCCAGTGCGGCCAGACGATCGGCGAAGCGCTTGTCATCGACAACAGCAAGTGGCTCAATCGCGTGGTGGCGTTCGATGCCGAAGCCCGCACCGTGACCGTCGAGCCGGGCATCGTGCTCGATCATCTCAATGCGTGGCTCAGGCCGCATGGGTTGTGGTTTCCGGTGGATGTGTCGACGGCCGCGCAATGCACCATCGGCGGCATGGCGGGCAACAACTCATGCGGCTCGCGTTCCATCGAATACGGCAACATGGTGCACAACGTGTTGTCCATCGACGCGGTACTCGCCGACGGCGCGCAATTGCATTTCGGGTCGCTGCATGCGCCGCCGGCCGACGCGCGCACGAAGGCGCTGCTCGCCGCCGTGCGCGAGATCGCGATGCGCGAGCGCGACGAGCTACGTGAGCGCGTGCCGCGCGTGCTGCGCCGCGTGGCGGGCTACAACCTCGACCTGTTCGACTGCCTCAACCCTCGCGCCTACACCGACGACGGGGTGGCGAATCTCTCGCATCTGCTGGTCGGCTCGGAAGGCACGCTGGCGTACAGCCGCCAGATCACGCTCAGGCTTGCTCCGTTGCCGACGCACAAGACGCTCGGGGTGGTGAACTTCCCGACGTTCTACCAGGCGATGGATCTCACGCAGCACATCGTCCGGCTGGGGCCGGTGGCGGTGGAGCTGGTCGATCGCACGATGATCGACCTGGCGATGGACAACGCGGCGTTTCGCCCGGTGATCGAGAAGGCGCTCGTAGGCGATCCGCAGGCAATCCTGCTGGTGGAATTCGCCGGGGACGACGCCACCGCGCTGCGCGCCCGGCTCGACGATCTCGCCACTCTCATGGCCGATCTCGGCTTGCCCGACAGTGTGGTGAAGATGCCCGACGCGGGGCCGCAGAAGGCGCTCTGGGAAGTGCGCAAGGCAGGGCTGAACATCATGATGAGCATGAAGGGCGACGGCAAACCGGTGTCCTTCATCGAGGATTGCGCGGTGCCGCTCGAACATCTGGCGGAGTACACGCGGCGCCTGACCGAAGTGTTTCATCGCAACGGCACCGAGGGCACCTGGTACGCCCACGCGAGCGTGGGCACGCTGCATGTGCGACCCATCCTCGACATGCGCCGCGACGGCGCGGTGAAGATGCGCGCGATCGCCGAGGAGGCGGCGGCGCTCGTGCGCGAGTACAAGGGCGCCTACTCGGGCGAGCACGGCGATGGCCTGTGTCGCGGCGAATGGGTGGCCTGGCAGTACGGGCCGCGCATCAACGCGGCGTTCGGCGAGATCAAGCAACTGTTCGATCCCGACAATCGCTTCAATCCGGACAAGATAGTGCGTCCGCCGAAGATGGATACGCGCGAACTCTTCCGCTTCGCGCCCGGCTATGCCGCGATGCCGGTGACGCCCGCGCTCGACTGGACCGCCTGGAACGTGAAGCGCGACGCGCTGAGCGGCGAGCAGTCCGCGTCCGATACCGGCGCCGATGCGACGCACGGCCTGGCATCGGCCGTCGAGATGTGCAACAACAACGGGCATTGCCGCAAGTTCGACGCCGGCACGATGTGTCCGAGCTATCGTGTCACGCGCGACGAACAGCACGTCACGCGCGGTCGGGCGAACACGCTGCGGCTGGCGATCTCGGGGCAGTTGGGCGACGACGGACTGGCCGGCGACGACGTCAAGGCGGCGCTCGATCTGTGCGTGTCCTGCAAGGGTTGCAAGCGCGATTGCCCGACCGGCATCGACATGGCGCGCTTCAAGATCGAGGCACGTCATGCGCGCGCGAAACGCCATGGTGTTTCGTTCCGCGACAAGCTCATCGCCTATCTGCCGCGTTATGCCCCGTGGGCCAGCCGCGTGGGCGGGTGGCTAGACGCGGCGCAGCGGCTGCCGGGCAACACCGCGCTCAGGCGCTGGCTTGGCCTTGCGCCCGAACGTTCGGTGCCCGCGCTGAAGCCCTCGTTCCTGTCGACGCAGTCGCCGCTGAACGCGTCCGTCGCATCCACCGCATCGCTCGCCGGTCGGCGCGAGGTGGTCCTCTTCGTCGACACGTTCAACAATTACATGGAGCCGGAGAACGCTCGCGACGCAAAGCGCGTACTCGAAGCGGCCGGCTACGTCGTGCACGTCAACCGGCGCGAGGGCGAGCGCCCGCTGTGCTGCGGCCGCACGTTCCTGGCGGCCGGTCTGGTCGACGAGGCGAAGACCGAGGCGCGGCGTCTGCTCGACGCGGTGATGCCGTTTGTCGAACGCGGTGTGCCGATCGTGGGGCTCGAACCGTCGTGCCTGTTGTCCCTGCGCGACGAGGTACTCGGTTACGGCTTTGGCGAGGCCGCGCGCAAGGTGGCCGACAACGCGTTTCTTTTTGAGGAGTTTCTGGTTCGCGAGAAGGCAGCGGGGCATTTCGACGTGGCGTGGCAGGCGCTGCCCGACGGCGTCGGCGAGGCGTTGGTGCATGGTCACTGCCATCAGAAGGCGTTCGACGCGTATTCGCCCGTGACGGCGGTGCTTGGTTGGGTGCCGGGGCTGAAGGTATCATCGATCGAGTCGTCATGCTGCGGCATGGCGGGCAGCTTCGGCTACGAGGCGGAGCACTATGACACGTCGCGCGCGATGTCCGAACTGACGCTGCTGCCGGCCATCCGGCAGCGGGGCGCGAACACCATCGTCGTGGCGGACGGCACGAGTTGCCGGCATCAGATCCACGACGGGGCGAACGCGCGGGCGATGCATGTGGCGTGTGTGCTCGCCCGGGCGCTGCCTGCTTGATGTCCGCGTGATGTCCGCGCGATGTCCGCGTTTTCCGCGAACCCCTTGAAAGGATTGTGATGTCCGATTCAGTCAATTCGGTGTCGTCGCCGGCGAGTGTCGCCGGCCCCTTGGCGGTGCCACCGGTCGCTCAGGCGGGGGACTCGCTCGCCGAGGTCGCCACGCCGTCGTTGCTCCTAGATCTCGACGCCTTCGACGCGAACGTGGCGCGCATGGCCAGCGCCGCGTCGGCGCGCGGCGTCGCGGTACGTCCGCACGCCAAGGCGCACAAGTCCGTGACGATTGCGCGCGCCCAGGTCGCCGCGGGCGCCGTTGGCGTTTGCTGCCAGAAACTCACCGAGGCGATTCCGTTCGTCAACGCCGGGATCGGCAGCATTCACATCAGCAACGAATTCGTGGGGCAGGCGCGTGTGGCACTGGCCGTGGCGATGGCCGCGCGTGTCTCGCTTTCCGTCTGCGTCGACGACGTGCGACAGGTGGCGCCGCTTGGCAAGGCGGCGCAGCGCGCGGGGGTGCGCATTGCCGTGTTGCCCGAGGTGGACGTGGGACAGGGGCGGTGCGGCGTCGATTCGACCGAAGCGCTCGGCCGGCTGGTCGACGCCATCGACCATTACGAGGGCCTGCGCTTCGGCGGTCTGCAGGCGTATCACGGCAGCGCACAGCATATTGCCAATTGGGACGAGCGCCGCGATACGGCGCGGCGTGCCGCCGATCAGGCGAGCGCGTATGTGCGGTTTCTGGCCGCGCGCGGGATTGCGTGCCCGGTGGTCACGGGCGGGGGGACGGGCACGGCGGAGTTCGATATCGAGAGCGGTGTGTACACGGAGATCCAACCGGGGTCCTATGTGTTCCTCGACGGTCATTACGGTTCGCTGGAGTGGCGCGACGACTGGCGTTTCCGTCACGCGCTGTTTCTCGCATCCACGGTCATGAGCACGGCGCGCGCGGGCATCATCGTTTGCGATGCAGGGCTCAAGAGCGTGGCAACGGATTCCGGTCTGCCGCGGTTCTGGTCGTCGCAGCAGGCGGGGCAGCCGCAGTACCGCACGGCCTCGGACGAGCATGGCGTGCTGGCCCTGGCGTCGCCGCACGAGGACGGGGCGGGCTGGCTCGGCGAGCCGATTCTGTTGGTGCCGGGGCATTGCGACCCGACGGTCAACCTCTATGACCGGTACGTCGTTGTACGGCATGGGCGGGTCGAGGGCGTTTGGCCGATCGAGGCGCGCGGCCTGAGTCAGTAAGCCGATACGTCGAGGTGCCACGGTGCCGCGTGGCTTGAGGCGTTGCGCAAGATGTACCGTCTCATGGCAATGCGATGTGGGGAAGTCAGAGACTCACGCGGGCGTATCGCCAGGCCGCTGCAAAATATTTGTGGCGGGGGCTTCCCAAGATCGAAAAAGCAGGCTATAGTCTCACTTCTTCGCCGTACGGGGGTATAGCTCAGCTGGGAGAGCGCTTGCATGGCATGCAAGAGGTCAGCGGTTCGATCCCGCTTACCTCCACCAAAACGGAAGACTTTAGGTCCCCTTCGTCTAGAGGCCTAGGACATCACCCTTTCACGGTGAGTACAGGGGTTCGAATCCCCTAGGGGACGCCAGATTCAGCGGCGTGTGTCTCGGAAAGCTCCGAAACACGACGCAAGATCGGACGTCGACAAACGCGCCTGGTTTCACGACCAGGCGCGTTTTGTTTTTTCAGCGCACCGGCGTGCTGGCTGTCTCGCCGACGACCGTCTTCCATGGCCGCACGCGCCACGATTTCACCAGACCATTCACCACATACGGGTCCGACTTCGCGAAGGCTTCCGCGACGACCGGCGACTCGCCCCTGAACAACAGGGCCGCCGTGTCGACGGGATCTTCCAGGGCGCCCGCAAGCAGCAATTCGCCCCGGTCGGCCGTTTGCCAGGCAAGCGACAGATGCGCCTCGCGGAATTGCCCGCGGCGTTCGAGATAGTCGTCGACCAGGTCGTATATCAGCAGGTAATGCATGTCGATGTCTCCTTGGGAATCGGTGCCGTACGTCGCCATTATCGGTAAAACGCCGACGGTGGTACGCCAAAATGCCGCTTGAACATCGCGGCGAACGCGCTCTGGCTCGCATAGCCGTGATCGAGCGCCACATTCACGATCTTCTCTCCGCGCGCGAGCGCTTCCAGCGCCTGGAGCAGTCGCGCCTGTTGCCGCCAGCGACCGAACGTCATGCCCGTCTGCGCGGCGAAGCGCCGTTGAAAGGTCTTGCCTGAGAGCCCCGCGTCATTGGCCCACGCGTCGATGATCGTGTCGTCGCCGGGCGTTTGCATCAGTTGCTCGCATACCCGCACGAGACGGGCGTCGCGCGGCCACGGCAAGTAAAGCGGCAGCACCGGCAGCGCGATCAACTCGTCGAGCAACAGTCGCATGAGCCGTGCGTCGCGCGAGTCCGGTGCATAGTCGGGCGCAATGTCGATGGCCGAGAGAATCAGCTCGCGCATGAGCGGCGTGATTTCCACCACGCAACTGGCCTGCGGCAACGGCTGCGTATCCGGTTCGACGAACACGGTGCGCATCTTTACATTGCCGCTCATGCGCACCGTATGCTCGAGCCCCGCCGCCAGCCACACCCCGCGGGTGGGCGGCACGACCCAGCGTCCCGACGCCGACGCAATGATCATCACGCCTTCGATGGCGTACAGCAACTGCGCGCGGCGGTGCGAATGCGACGCAATGAATGCATTGTGCGCGTAATCGACCGCCATGGCCGCCATCGGCATGGGTGTGTTTTCGAAACGCAGATGATCGGTATCCCGCATATGCCGCATATGCCGCATATGCCGCATATGCCGCATATCCCGCGATGACGGATGAGCGCTCACACGGATGTCCTTTTTCAGGCAGGTTTGGAGATTTTAGCGTGAGACGCCCAGTGCGACATGGTTGACGATGAGGCTTCCCTCTCACCTTCACGTTCGCGGAAAATCGTCATGGGGTACTACCTGTATCCGCTCGGCGCCATGTTGTTGTGGGCCGGCAATGTCATCGTCTCCAAACTCTCGGCCACGACCATTGCGCCGTCGGCCATCACCTTTTATCGATTGGTGCTCGCATTGGCGGTCATGACGCCATTCGTCATCCAGGCGCTCCTGCGCAACTGGACAAACTTGCGCCCGCATCTGGGCAGGCTCGCATTTCTCGGGTTCCTGAGCATGTCGTTCTACCAGAGCCTGTCGTATCTCGCGGCGCACAGCACCACGGCGACCAACATGGCCATCGTGACGGCGCTCGCACCGTTGCTCACGCTGCTCTGGAGTGTCGTGCTGCTGCGCGAGCCGCCCACTCTCGGCATGCTCGTCGGCGGGCTGCTCTCACTGGTGGGGCTGATCTACCTCATCGCGCAGGGACAGCCGTCGCGCCTGCTCGACGGCGGTGTGCACCTCGGCGACATGCTGATGTTGATCGCGTCGGCCTCGTATGGGCTCTACAGCGTGCTGCTGCGACGCTGGCACGTCGATGTGCCGCCCGCACAGTCGACGTATGTGCAGGCCTGGGCGGCGCTCGTGACGATGATCCCGATGCTCGCGTTCGTGCCTGCCGGACAGGCGCAGCTCAACGCCGCGACGGTGCCGCTGGTCCTGTACGCGGGTTTGGGCGCCTCGATCCTGTTGCCGATTCTGTGGATTCGGGGCATCCGCCATCTTGGACCGAACCGTTGCAGCATGTTCATCAACGTGTTGCCTATCATGACAGCGGGTATCGCGGTCGTGTTGCTGGGTGAGCACTTGCACACGTTCCACGTGATCGGTGGTGGCGTCGCCCTGATCGGCGTCTTCATCGCGCAGCGCTGGCAGCGCCCCTTGCCAGGCTTGCGCACGGTGGCTGACGAGGTGGCCGACGATTCGGACGAAGTCCCTGCGTGAGTCCGTACGCCGCGCCCTTGCATCACGTGGTATCTCTCGGGGCGTGGCGCAACGCAGGGCGGGGCGTGTCAGGACAGGGCGCCGACCGGACTTACGGGTTTCGCACTGCGACCCCGTAAGTGCTCACTATGCGACGGTCCTGTTCTTCGGCCGAGAAGGCTTCCCAGAGCAGGCCATTGCAGTCGGTGCTGCTCGAATACTCAGGCGCGTCGTCGTCCTCGAAGCCCACGTGTCGCAATTCTCCGGCGCGGGCGGGCGATTGATTGATCGAGAAGTTCAGCAGATCGGTGCGCCACATGGCGTAGGCGCCGGGCACCACGGCGGCGGGAGACATGCCGAGACGTACGGAGTAATCCTTGATGGACTCGTCGAGATCGCGCACGGCGAGAGCGATGTGAAAGCGTTTCATGGGGGTCCTTTGACGATGGGCAGAGGGAAGCATCGGCGCGGTGTGAGTGCCCGCTAGCGGGCGCGCCGTGCATCGATGTAGCCCATCATAGGGACGGTTGCGAAACGCAGCCAGACGGTGGCTTATCCCGGTATCCGGAGTGACGGGATGGCCGGATATCGCCCGGGCGGGCCGTCGTTCCCCGTGGCGGTGTATCTCGTGACGCAGTCGCCGTCCGACCCGGACGCCGTCGTCGGGTGCTGATCCGGGCCAAGGAGGATCGGCGTGCGCGGTGAGCGTGCGCTTACTGGGGGCGCCGGAATTCGTTGTCGACCCACGCCCGCGCGCTGTTGCGCGAGAGCTTGAATGTCGGCGGCACCTTCACCGAGGCGAGGGTCTCGCCGAACCGGTCGACGGCGCTGAGCATGGCATACGGATCGTATTCGTCGGGCACGATGTCGAGCGTGACGTCGATATCGCCATCGGGGCCGTCAACGCTCACGCGCTTGTGCAACTGCGCGTGCAGTTGCTGCTCGTGACGACGCAGCACTTCCGCCGCCGTCTTGACCAACGTGTGGAACGCGCCGGCGTCGAGCGGCTTCGGGTTCTTCTTGTCTCGCCCCATCGTCCAGGGGCCCACGAGTGCGGGCTCCGACTGCCCGTCCCGGTACATGGCGACGGCCCAGCCATCGTCGTCCTCGTTCTTCACGACCTTTGCCGTCCAGCCGTCGTCCCGCCAAAGACGGTCTTCGTGGAGCGTGTCCTGGTTGTCGGAGGCGTCATCGGAGAGGGAGGAGCGGTCGTGTGCGTTGGCGGTCACTGTCGGTGAAATCGTGGCTGGGGGATGAGAGGGATACGTCGCGATGAAGTCCGCGCGGGGCGGACGACAGTGCGCATGCGGTAAAGGATGCAATTTTACCGCGTCCGGCCGAGGCGCGGACGCCGCACCGCTACTCGTTGGCGCACGCCAGCGCGACGAGTAGCGCCACTGGCAGGAGCACGCACCAGAAACCGGCGCCGTGATAGGCGAAGCCACCGAACACGGCCCCCACCGCGAACGCGGCCAAGGCCGGCAGCATCTTGCGCAGTCGGGCGCGCGCAGCCTTGTCGTCGCCGCAGTTGCCGCTCGCGAGCTCTACGATGTCGATCACGATCTGCGTGGTGTTGCCGGTCATGATCGTGGTCGGGGCGAGGTCGGCGAGCACGAGTCGCCCGAGGGCGTTCTGGATGGCGAGCGCGGCCACGCCGAACATGCCCGAGAGGATCGCGAGCGGTGCGTCGGCGGAGACGATGGGCTGTGCCGCCATGCCGACGATCATGAAACCGAGCAGCAGCGCCGTCTGCATGCAGAGCAGCAGGCGCAGCGGCCGGCGGTCGGTGCGCGAATACGCCTGCACGATCAGTTTCACGAGGGCGACGAAGATCACGAACACGGGCAGCGCCAGCAGTTTGGCGAACACGCCGACGTGGGTGGCGGCGACGAGTTGCACACCGATCATCACGAAGTTGCCGGTCACGTGTGCGGTAAAAAGGCCGAACAGCGCGATGAAGCCCACGACGTCGATGTAGCCCGCCACGAACGCAAGCGACATGCCGATGGCGGTGGGTTTGGAAAAATGGCCGACCCAGGTGCGCGCTAGCGTGGCGGCCTCGGTCGGCGTGGGGATGTGGCGGGGGGTACCCATGGCGGCTCCTCTGACGACTTCCGTTGCGGATGCAGGCATCGCGCACCCGTCGCGACGCGCGCGGGTGCCGATCAAGCATAGCATCGCGTCGCGGCGTGGGGCGCCGCGCGCGCCTGCCATGGTGCAACGTACCGACGTGCCGCTCCACCGTCAAAAGGTCTTATTGCGCACCGGGGCATTTCCCTCTTTCGCCGGGGCGAGCGCGGACGATGGCGGACGAGGGCGAACGCGCATCGGCGATGCGTCGCAGCGTTCCGGCTGCGCCGCGACCGCCATGCGTCATGCGTCATGCGTCATGCGCGGGGGATGTCGGCGCGTCGTTCGACGGCACGTATCGCGTCGAACGTTTCCCGCGTGCGAACCATTTCGGTGACGATGATCGCGAGGTTCATGGCGTTGCGCCCCGCGCGCGCGGCGGCTTCGTCGTTTGCGCACGTCTCGAAGTACATCTTCTCCACCTGGCGGTCGACCTGATACGCGAAGTCGCCCTCGGCGTCGTTGCGATGCAGTCCGAACCATTCCAGGGCGCGAACCAGTTCCGGCGATCGCACCAGATAAAGCCATTGCGAGTTGAGCACCGAGTCGGCGGTCCTGTCGTGCAGGAGGCCAACGCCGAAATCGTGAAACTCGGCGGCCACCGGCAGATCCTGATACCGCAGCGAAAGCAGCAGGCGGGCGGTGTCGTCGGGCGTCAGCGTCTCGGAGGCGGTGAGACCGCGCCAATCGTCCTTCACTTCGATCCGATGATCGGCGACGCGAAACGCGGGCGCCTCGTTTTCCCCGACACAGAAATGAAGCTGGTCGCGATGCGCGGGCGCAACGTACCCGATGAGCTCGAGAAACGCATCGAACTGCGCTTGCGCGTTCGGGGCGTTGGCCAGACGGAAGATTGCCAGCTTGGCGTCTTCCTTGTGGGTGCCGAGGAACCAGTCCTTGATGCGGCCCCAAAGGCTGCGGACTTCGGCCTCGCTGCGCGCCCTGGTGCAGGTGTCGATGGCTTGCGCGCTGAGGGTGCGGGGCGTGCTGCCTGCCAGGGTGATGGGTGCGGCCATATCCTCAAGACTCTCCTGTTGCAGTGGGGGGGGGGGAGGGGGGCGGCCCCCCGAGGGGGGCGGGGGGAATCGAAACCGGGCGTCAATGTCGACGCCGAAGTCGGCGTCGATCCTGGCGTCAATCCCGGCATCAATCCCGGCGTCAATCGCGCTGTCTTACCGCGGAGGTCAGCAGCACGAGCGTCGAGGCGTATTCTGAGAATCGATGAGCGTCGCTGTGCGACGCCCCGCCCGCCAGGAGCGTTTCGCGCACAAAATCGGTGACAAAGGGGTTGATCCTCATTTGTTCACTGTCCCGATGCATGCCGAGCACGTGCATCGCATCGAGGAGCGCGGGCATGCCGAACATGTGCCCGCGCGCCGCCTTGTGGAGCTGAGCGGGCGTCGCATCCGGTCCCAGCAGATCGAGATGGAGGCCTGCATGACTCATGCCCTCGATCACGCGATGATCGTCGTGCGTGAGCGTCATCAGCACCCGGCAGCTGTCTTCGATGCTCAGTGCCGGGCTTTGCTGCAGAAACGCCTCGGCATCGGTCTGCATCATGATGCGGTCGCCGCCGATCTGGAAATCGAGCCCATGGGCGCTCGCGATGTTCCACTTCAGAACCGAGCCGTGCTCAGGGGACACGTAGCGCGTGAGGTCGGCGAACGCCCTGAACTGTGTCTCGGTGTCCTGCGCATTGGCCAGCCTGAAGATGGCCAGCTTGGCGTCTTCCTTGTGCGTGCCCATGAAGAAGTCCTTGATCCTTCCCCACAGGCTGGTGAGTTCCTTCTCGCTCGGCGCGCTCGCGTACCGGCCGATCTTGTCACTGTCGATTATCCGCTCGAAATGTCCGGCGAGCGCAATGTGGCTTGGGGTCACAGAGGTAGTCATGTGAGGTTGGGTATCCTGGGTCGCAGCGCCGGCGGGCACTTGGGGAAGGTCATCCATGGGCGGACGGCAAACGCCAATGTCCGCCCCGAGGATTGTCGCGAGATCAAACGCCCATGGATTCCAGAAATCGTCCCGTGCACGGCGAGAATTCCGGGGCACTGATAGCATGTGGCTTTGCTCGACGCATCGGTCTCCCACGTTGCGTCGTTGCCATCCACCGAGGAGTCCTGCGACGTCGATTTCCCTTTACCGCGCCACTATCCCCGTCTACCTGCGCGGCCTGACCGTCATGGCCGACTACATCAAGAAGGCGCGCATGCATTGCGAGACCCGGGGGCTCGATCCGGCGACGATCCTTCAGGCAAGACTCGCGCCCGACATGCTCGACTTCGTCGCGCAGGTCCAGCGAGTGAGCGATACGGCAAAGTTCGCTGTGGCGCGTCTGACGGGGCTGGAGTCGCCGAAGTTCGACGACAACGAGACGACGTTCGACCAGTTGCGCGATCGCATCGCGAATACCGAGGCGTTCATTGCGGGCGTGCTCGAAGACCGCTTTGACGGCGCCGATTCGCGGCAGATCACGCTGAAGTTCAAGGAATACCAGACCACGATGGACGCGGTCGATTACCTCCTGAAGTTCGCGTTGCCGAACTTCTATTTCCATGTGACGACCACGCACGACATTCTGCGGGCACAGGGGGTGGAGGTCGGCAAGACCGACTATCTGGGGCCGTTCGAGATGGAGAAGATCCCGGCGTGATGTCGGGGATCGAAGGCAAGCCCCGCCGCCCATGAGGGCGGCGGGTGCCGGGGGGGGGGCGGGTACGAAGGCGTCTCGACCCGGGTCGCGGGCGCCGCGTGTCAGCGTGTGGCGATCGGCAGGTACATGCGCAGTTCGTCCTGAAAGCGGTTGCCCACGCGCATGGCATCGGGTTCCCGGCCGATCTCGACGAAACCGAAGGACTGGTACAGGGCGATGGCCGCGCGGTTGTCGGCGCTCACCTGCAGCGTGACGTGACGCAAGCCTGGCTGCGAGCGTGCGAGGGCGAGTGCGGCGTCGACCAGTGCACGGCCAATGCCGCGCCCCGTCGCATCGGCCTGCACGTACATGCCCCATAGAAAGCCGACGTGCGCGAACTTCGGGCGCGGCTGCCGCCCGAGGCCAAGCACGCCGACCAGACGGTGGTGCCCGAACGCACCGAAGACACCGCTCTCGGGCCGTGCCGTCAGCCATTCACGCACGCGCGCCAGCGGCCAGTCTTTCTCCTCCTCATAGCTCGAACCGAACGCCTCGGGGTGCGCCTGCAACCCGGCGAGTCGCAGTGCCTGAAAGGCGGGCGCATCGGTCGGCACGAGCCGTCTCACGTCGACGCCGGACGGTGGTGCCGTCATGGCAGGCGCGGCTCCATCATGGCCAGCACCGTGCGTGCGGCCTCCTCGGACGAGGCCGGATTCTGGCCGGTCACCAGCCTGCCGTCGCCGACCACATGCGATTGCCAGTTGCCACCCTTCTCATACAGCCCGCCCAGGCGCGTGAGTTCGTCTTCCACGAGAAACGGCACCACGTCGGTCAAACCGACGGCGTCTTCCTCTTCGTTCGTGAAGCCTGTCACGCGTCGCCCGCGCACGAGCGGCTCGCCGTTTTCGCCGCGAACCTGCCGCAGCACGCCCGGTGCGTGGCAGACGAACCCGATGGGTTTGCCGGCGCGCTCGAAGGCTTCGATCAGGTGGATGGAGTTGGGGTCCTGCGCCAGGTCCCAGAGCGGGCCGTGGCCGCCCGGGTAGAACACGGCATCGTAGTCGTCGGCTTTGACGTCGGCCAGCCGGAGCGTGTTGGCCAGCGCCTTTTGCGCTTCGGGGTCCTCGCGGAAGCGGCGCGTGGCGTCGGTCTGGGCGTCGGGCGCATCGCTCTTCGGGTCGAGCGGCGGCTGACCGCCGGCCGGTGAGGCCAGTGTGACGTTGAGCCCTTCGTCGATGAAGACATAGTAGGGCGCGGCGAATTCTTCCAGCCAGAAGCCGGTTGCCTTGCCGGTGTCGCCGAGGCGGTCGTGCGAGGTCAGAACCATCAGGATGTCCATGAAGCATCTCCCTGTAGAGTCGGCCATGCGGCTCATTTTACCTGTCATGCGCGGGCGTCGCAGGCGACGGCGTGTTGCCGCACAGGTTCCCTTTTCCTGGCCGACGCGATGCTTCGGCGCGGAGGGCGCCGACGGTCGTCTTGTGAGCGGAATTCACACGAAATCGCAATCGAATTCGATTTGCGGCGCCGCGCGGCTCGGCTATGCTGGTGCGGATGCGGGCCCCGCCCGCCGCCGTCCTCTTTTCCGACCCGGCAGAAACTGCCAGTTCCGTGGAGCAAGACATGCAATTGATTGGAATGCTGGATTCCCCGTACGTGCGTCGTGTGGCGATCTGCCTGAAGCTGCTGGGGCTTCCCTACGAACATCGCTCGTTGTCGGTGTTCCGTACGTTCGACGAATTCTCCGCGATCAACCCGGTTGTCAAGGCGCCCACGCTCGTGGCGGATGACGGCACGGTCCTCATGGATTCGACGCTCATCCTTCAGTACCTGGAATCGCTGGTCGACGCCGAACGGCGCCTGGTGCCGATGGCGCCCGAGGCCAGGTTGCGCGCGCTGCGACTCACGGGCCTCGCGCTCGCCGCATGCGAGAAATCGGTGCAACTCGTCTATGAGCGTGAATTGCGCCCGAGCGAGAAGCGCCACTCGCCATGGACCGATCGCGTGCGCACTCAATTGCATGCAGCGTTTCAGGCCCTGGAGCTGGAGTTGGCACAGGTGCCGCTCGTGGCCACGCCGGACCAGATCGGCGAGCACGGTGTGACGGTGGCGGTCGCGTGGCGTTTCCATCAATTGATGCTGCCGGAGATCGATTTCGGCGATCAGTTTCCCGAGTTGGCCAATTTCTCCGCGCAGGCCGAGGCGCTGCCGGCCTTCCGGGAGACGCCGCCGCTGTAACGCGTGCCGTGCGCGGGTGGGCATGCACCGCGATCGACAAAAAAAGCCGGACGGCAAACCGTCCGGCTTTTTGCGTTGCGCGTCGCATTGGGGCGCTGCGCCGCGGCGGATCAGCTCTTGAGTCGGTACCCCGTCTTGAACATCCAGGCGACGACGGCGAGGAAAACGGCGAGGAAAACGAGCGTCATGCCGAGACTCACGCCGACGCTCACGTCGGCCAGCCCGTAGAAGCTCCAGCGAAATCCGCTGATGAGATACACCACCGGATTGAACAGCGTGACGGTACGCCAGAACGGCGGCAGGATGCTCGTCGAGTAGAAGCTGCCCCCGAGGAACGTGAGCGGCGTGATGATGAGCAGCGGCACGAGTTGCAGTTTTTCGAAGCCGTCGGCCCAGATGCCGATGATGAAGCCCAGCAGACTGAAGGTCACCGCGGTGAGCACCAGGAACAGAATCATCCACAGCGGATGCTCGATGCGCAGCGGCACGAAGAGTGCCGCGGTGCCCAGCATGATGACGCCCAGAACGATCGACTTCGTGGCCGCCGCGCCGACATAGGCGCACACGATTTCCATGTACGACACCGGCGCGGAGAGCACCTCGTAGATCGTGCCGGTGAAGCGGGGGAAGTAGATGCCGAACGACGCGTTGGTCACGCTCTGCGTGAGCAGCGAGAGCATGATCAGCCCGGGCACGATGAACGCACCGTACGGCACACCCTCGATCTCGGGAATGCGCGAGCCGATGGCCGCGCCGAATACCACGAAGTACAGCGAAGTCGAGATGACCGGCGAGATGATGCTCTGCATCAGCGTGCGACGCGTGCGCGCCATCTCGAAGTTGTAGATCGCCCTGACGGCGTAGAGATTCATGGCGCGACTCATCCTTCTTTCTTGTGCACGAGCGAGACGAAGATGTCTTCGAGCGAGCTCTGCGTCGTGTGCAGATCCTTGACCGAAATCCCGGCGCGTTCCATGTCGCGCAACAAGGCGGCGATAGACGTCTGTTCGATGTTCGCGTCGTACGAGAAGACCAGTTCGGTGCCGTTATCGTTGAGCACGAGCCCGTAGGCGGCGAGGGCGTCGGGCACGGCGGACAGCGGCTCGGTCAGTTGCAGCGCGAGCTGCTTGCTGCCCATGTGGCGCATGAGTTCCGTCTTCTCCTGCACGAGCGTGATCTGACCGCCGGTAATGATGCCAATCCGGTCGGCCATTTCCTCGGCTTCTTCGATGTAGTGCGTGGTCAGGATCACGGTCACGCCGGTCTCGCGCAGCGACTGCACGAGGCGCCACATGTCGCGCCGCAGCTCGACGTCCACGCCCGCGGTGGGTTCGTCAAGGAAAAGCACACGTGGTTCGTGCGAGAGCGCCTTGGCGATCAGCACGCGCCGCTTCATGCCGCCCGAGAGCTGCATGATGCGGCTGTCCTTCTTTTCCCAGAGCGAGAGCGCGCGCAGCACCTTCTCGATGTAAGCCGGATTCGCGGGCTTGCCGAACAGGCCGCGCGAAAACGAGACGGTGGCCCACACCGACTCGAACGAGTCGGTCGTCAGTTCCTGCGGCACCAGACCGATGGCTTCACGCGCGGCACGATAGTCCGTGATGATGTCGTGGCCGTCGACGGTCACGGTGCCCGAGCTCGGGCGCACGATGCCGCAGATGGTGCTGATGAGGGTCGTCTTGCCGGCGCCGTTCGGGCCGAGCAGGGCGAAGATCTCGCCGCGTTCGATTTCCAGGTTGATGTTCTTCAGCGCCTGGAATCCGCTCGCGTAGGTCTTCGACAGATTCTGGATTGAGATCACGGATGGCATGGCGGCGACGATAGCACAGGCGTGAGAAACACGTGAGGCAGACGTAGGGCAGCCGTGGAGCACGCGCGCAGGGTTGCATTCTGCCCGGGCCCGGGCCCGGGTGCCGGGCGCGGCGTGGGCGAGCGCCGCGGCGACGCACGTGCGCGCCGCCGGGGTTCGCGTTCGGGAGCGAAGCGCGCGCGAATCGGGGGCGCCGTGGTCGCCGCGCGCCCCCGACTCGTGGCTTCAGGCGGTCATGCCTTCAGCCCTTGGGCATCTCCTTCGGCACGATCACCATCCAGTTCATCCCGAACTTGTCCTTGACCATGCCGAACGACGTGGCAAAGAACGTCTCGCCGAGCGGCATGTTGACCTCGCCGCCGTCGGCCAGGGCGTTGAACGCCTTCTCGGCGGCGCTCGCCTCGGTGAAGTCGACCGACAGCGAGAAGCCGTCGAACTTGGGCTTGCCGCTCACCATGCCGTCCGAGGCCATCACCATCGTGTCGCCGATGTGGAACTCGCCGTGCATGATCTTCTCATCGCTGCCCGGCGGCAGCATGCCTTCGGGGCAGCGCTCGGGACTCTCGCCGTAGCGCATCATCATGCCGCGCTTCGCGCCCAGTGACTTCTCGTAAAACGTAATCGCCTCTTCGCAACGACCTTCGAAAAACAGATAGGAATGGACTTGCATGGAGCGCTCCTCGTGATGTCCGGAAAAGCGGGGGCGGACCAGCCGGCGGCTGGTGAACGCCCGCGCAGGGGAATGCAGCAGCGATGCGTGCTACAGGCGGAAATACGACTTCGACGACTTCAATGACTTCAATGACTTCGCGTTGTGATGCTCCTCGGGCGGCACCGCGTCGAGCGTCGCGAGCGCCGGGGAGTCATGTCCGGGACGCGTGCCAGCTTTCCCCGTGCGCATTGCATCCAGCCATGCGGTGTGGAATGCACGAATGGCAGCGTTGTCGCCGTGTTGGGAATACGTCTCAACCATAGTGCCTCCGCGTGAAAAGCGTGGATGTCGATGCAATGCAACTTGTCTTTGTGGACAGTGTACACAAACAATAGCAGACATAATGGACACTGTCCACAAGGGGTAGTCATGACAGAACAAGAGACGGTCACGGGGCCAGCACGCACGACTTACCGCCACGGCGACCTGCGCCGGGCGTTGCTGGATGCCGGTATCGCGCTGGCGCGCGACGGCGGACCGGACGCTGTGATCCTACGCGAGGCGACGCGTCGTGCCGGGGTGGTTCCCAATGCGGCGTACCGGCACTTCGCGAATCGGCAGGCGTTGCTCGATGCGGTGCGCGCGGCGTCGCTCGCGGCGCTGGCCGTGGGCATCGAGCGGGAAATCGCGGCGCTCGACGCGCCGTTGCAAGACACCGTGGCGCATGCGCGGGCGGTGCTGCGTGCGGTCGGCATCGGCTATCTGCATTTCGCGAGGGCGCAACCGGGCCTGTTTCGCACCGCGTTCGCGCCATCGGAGAATGTGCGCTCCGCCGGCGGGCCGGAGAAGGCGGGGGCGAGCGGCCTGAATCCGTTCGAGCTGCTCGGGGCGGCGCTCGACGGCATGGTGGCCGCCGGGATCATCGACGCCGGGCAGCGTCCCGGTGCGGAGTATCTGGCCTGGGCGGCGGTGCACGGACTGGCGGTGCTCGTCATCGACGGCCCACTGCGCGATCTTCCCGACGATCAGGTCGACGGACTGGGCCAACGGCTCGTGGCGATGGTCGAGAAGGGGTTGTAACGATCCGTCGTGGCCCAACTGCGGCTCGCGGCATTGCCGTGACCTCGCCGACAATCCCCGTCAAGGATTGACGAGGGTGTTGCATGGGTGTCGGGAGGGTGTCGGGAGGGCGCGGCGAAGCCGTCGCGAGGAGCGTGATGGGCGGGGGGATCAGGGTGAGGTCAGCCGTGGCGTGAGCAAATCGGCCAGCCAGTTCATGAAGGCCTGCGCGCGGCGAGGCAGATGCCTGCGATTCGCGTACAGCAGGGTCACCGCCAGCGGCTCGGCCTGAAACTCGGGCAATACCTCCTGCAAGGCGCCATCGGCCAGTAGTGCGCGTACACCGCTTTCCGGCGCCTGGATCAGTCCCAGGCCGGCGAGGCACGCGGCCTGATAGGCGTCGGCATTGTTCACCGTGAGCACGCCTTCCATCGGCCACTGCGCATAACGTTCGCCGTCGAAATACTCCCAGCCGGCCGGGCGCGTGCCCAGCGTGGTCGTGTAGTGAATCAGCCGATGCGCGCCGAGATCGTCGAGCGTGCGGGGCACGCCGAAGCGCTCGAGATACGCGGGACTCGCCACGTTGACCTGGCGCATGCGCCCGAGCGGCCGGGCGATCAACGTGGAATCGGCCACGGCGCCGACACGCAGCACGCAGTCGAACCCCTCGCGCACGAGATCGACGCGGCGGTCGGTGCTCGACAGCTCGATGCGCAGTGCGGGATGTTGCGCCAGAAAAGTCGGCAACTGCGGGATGACGGTCGTGCGTGCCAGCGTCGCCGGCAGGTCCACGCGCAGGCGTCCCGTGAGCGCCTGGCCGCGCGCGACGAACATCGTCTCCCATTCCTCCATGTCGGCGAGCAGGTCCTTGCATCGCTCGACACACGCCTGACCGTCCTGGGTGAGTTGCACGCGACGCGTGGTGCGATGCAGCAGTCGCGTGCCGAGCTTCGTCTCGAGCTGCTTGATCGCATTGGACACGCTCGCACGCGGCAGGCCAAGACTGTCCGCAGCCTGGGTGAAACTGCCCGTTTCCGTGACGCGCACGAAGATGCGCATGGCGTCGAGTTGATGCATGGGAGGCGGTGATTGTTATCCGAATTTGATCAGTGTAATTAAATTCAGCAGGTTTATTGGTGAAATTCGTTGCAATAGCATGTTGAACGTACCGCGGCATCCGAAGCCCATTGCTGCAACGGCGGACGCAAATCTGGCGACAGGTCCGTCGAAGGCAAAGGCATCGGAAAGCGAAGGCCGTCGGCATTGTTCAACCGGGCGTTGCGAGCGTGCAGCGTCCACGTTTTCAGGAGCCTCACCATGACCCGCAAGATTGTTCTCATCACCGGTGGCAGCCGCGGCCTGGGCCGCGCATCGGCGCTCGCCGCCGCGCGTCGCGGCATCGACGTCATCCTGACCTATCGCAGCGCACGTGCCGAAGCCGATGCCGTGGTCGCCGAGATTGCAACGCTGGGTGCGAACGCCGTCGCCCTGCCGCTGGACGTGTCGGACGCGTCGCAGTTCGCCCCGTTTGCCGCGCAGGTCGGGCGTGTGCTGCGCGAGGTCTGGCAGCGCGACACGTTTGATTTCCTGCTCAACAACGCCGGTACGGGTTTGCATCGGGCGTTCAGCGAGACGACCGAAGCGCAGTTCGACGAACTGGTGCGCCTGCATTTGAAGGGGCCGTATTTCCTCACGCAAACGCTACTGCCGCGGATCGCCGACGGTGGGCGGATCCTGAACGTCTCCAGCGGGCTTGCCCGCTTTTCGCTGCCGGGGGCGTCGGCCTACGCGATGATGAAGGGCGGCATTGAAGTGTTCTCGCGTTATCTGGCAAAGGAGTTGGGCGCGCGCGGCATTCGTGCCAACACGATCGCGCCGGGCGCCATTGCCACGGACTTCAACGGCGGTACCGTGCGCGACAATCAGGGCGTCAATCAGATGATCGCGGCCAATACGGCGCTCGGACGCGTGGGGGAAGCCGACGACATCGGCGGCATGGTGGCGGCGTTGCTCGCGGACGAGACCGGCTGGATCAACGCGCAGCGCATCGAGGCGTCGGGCGGCATGTTCGTGTAATGCAAACGATGTCGGCGCTGGCGGCCGCGCGGGTTCACGGATCAGTGTGCGATGCGGCGTGAGCGCATCGATCCGGACCAGGCGACCGCGCCGACAATGCACACGCCGCCCACCGCCATCCTGAGCGTGGGCGACGTGCCGAACAGCACCCATGCGAAAGCGATTGCGTAGACGGGTTCGAGCGCGATGACCACCGCCGCCTGACTGGCCTTGACCGTGCGCAGCGCGTGAATGAACAGCGTATACGCGAGGGCGGTGCACGCCACGCCCAGGCAGGCGAGCCATCCCCATTGCACGGCCGGCAGGACGAGCGCTTCGCGCCACGCAAACGGTCCGAGCACCAGCACGATACCCAGGCATTGCCACCAGCTCGCCTGCAACGGCGAGGCCCGCGCGCCGAGTACACGGTTCGACAGCGCGATGACGGCATAGATGGCGCCAGACAGCACGCCCCATGCGAGTCCCACGGTCGCCCCGGCCCGCCAGTCGAAGGCCGGCGTGACGAGCGCGAGTCCGACGCAGACCAGTGCGATCACGCCTGCGTCGCCCAACGTGGGACGCTCCCGGCGCAATGGCCACTCGAGCAGGATCGCAAATGCCGGGAAACAGGCGAAACCGAGCGTGCCGACGGCCACGCCTGCCGCCTTGATGGCAAGAAAGAAGGCGAGCCAGTGCGCCGCGAGCAGCACGCCGGCCACGATGAGCCTTGCTGCGGCACCCGCCGAGACACCTTGCCAGGGAGCGCCGCCCGCCAATCGCGCGGCGCCACGCATGCCGGCGAGCCCCACGAGAGCGATGGCGCTCAACGCGAGCCAGGAAAAGAGTCCGCGCCCGAAGACGATCAGCGTGCTGCTGGCGGCGATGTGCTCCCCGAACAGTGCGGACGCGCCGAACAGCATGGCGGCGGCATGCAGTGCGACTTGCGGACCGGCCCCGCCACGCGGGTGCGGCGAGGCTTGCGCGGCGTCGAGGGGTTTTGCCGCGCGGCCGCCCTCAGGCATCGCCCGACTTTTCGGATTTGGCGGAAGCGTCGGTGGTATCGGGCACCGGGATGGCCGTGGTGTACATGACCTGCTTGAGCGCGAAGCTGGAGCGAATGTTGCGGATGCCGGGAATGCGCGAGAGACGGTCGGTGATGAGGGTTTCGTAGGCGCTCATGTCGCTCACCATGACCCGCAGGAGGTAGTCGGCGTCACCGGACATCAGGTAACACTCCATGACGTTCGGCAAGGCCGTGACGGCGGCCTCGAAGGCGTCGAGGCCATCGCGATTCTGATTCTCGAGGGTGACGTGAATGAACACGTTGATGTGCAGCCCGAGTTTGGACGGATCGAGCAGCGTGACGCGCTGCCGGATGTAGCCCGCCGCTTCGAGGGCCTTCACGCGCGCGAGACAGGGCGAGGGCGAGAGGTTGACCCGCGAGGCGAGTTCAACGTTGGTCAGGCGGGCGTCGGCTTGCAGTTCCCGCAGAATCTTCAGATCAATGGCGTCGAGTTCCATACCACTTGTTCCATACCACTTGGCGCGCGCGCCCCGGATGAGGGACGGCGTTCCATTCAATAAGCCGCTCGGTTGGCGACAGTGCCGCAATACTAGCCTATTTGTTCCGGGCCCCGCGCGCGATATCACGCGAGCCCGCATGTCACCCGTGTAAGGATCGGAAATGTTGTATTTCCGTGTTGTTGCCGTCAATGGCTGACAACATTTGTTGACGCGGCGCCGAGGTTTGCTAATATCCCGAAACTTAAATGAGAACGTTAACGATTCTCATTAAAAATAAAGATTTCGACAGTCACACGGGAATTCAAGCATGTCTTTTGTTCACGCCCCTCGGACGTTGCGCGCCGCGCGCAACGCCGCAGCACCGGTTACGCATTGCACGCCATTGGCTCGTCCGGCGCCCCGCAGCGCATTGGCGCCACTGGCACTGGCCACGTTGCTGAGCTTTGCCGTTGTTCCGGCCTTCGGACAGACGCCGGGTACCGTCGGCAATGCCGACGCGAGCTCGGCCGACACCGCCTCGCAGGCGACGCTCAAGGCCACGACGGTGACGAGTTCGGCGCTGCGCGAGACGCCGCAGAATCTCAAACAGCCGGTGCAGGCCGGCGCGCTCGGTTCGCGCAGCCAGCTCGACACGCCGTATTCGACCACCGTCGTGAGCCAGGAGCAG
Source organism: Pandoraea pnomenusa (assembly GCF_000767615.3). NCBI lineage: Bacteria > Pseudomonadati > Pseudomonadota > Betaproteobacteria > Burkholderiales > Burkholderiaceae > Pandoraea > Pandoraea pnomenusa. The sequence continues at coordinate 1,598,023 of NZ_CP009553.3, forward strand.
CTCGAACAGCGCCAGCCTGCCAAGCTCGGCGACGTGTTCGTGACCGACGCGTCGGTGACTGACGGCAGCAACGCCTTCGACGCCTGGGCCGGCTACATCTTCGTGCGCGGCATGCCCATCGACTGGCAGTCCGGCTTCAAGCTCGACGGCCTGCCGGTGATGACCTACGGCGTGACCATGCCGTACGAACAGTTCGATCGCGTGGAACTGCTCAAGGGGCTGTCCGGCTTCATGTACGGTTTCGTCGCTCCGGGCGGGGTAGTGAACTACGTGACGAAGAAGCCGACCGACGAGCGTATCGCGAGCGTCGACGTGGGCTTTCATTCCGAAGGCATCTGGCGTGAGCATGTGGATCTCGGCGGCCGCGCGGGACCGAACGACATGTTCGGTGCGCGTTTGAACTACACGCATGAAGAGGGGCGGACGTACACCGACGGCAACCTCAATCGCGACACCGTTTCGGTCGCGCTCGACGCGCGCATCACCCGCGATCTCACATGGAACTTCGGCGCGATGTATCAGGATCGGCGCGCCACGGGCACGTCCCCCTCGCTCTCGACGTACAACTTCTCCGGCACGCAATTGCCTGGTCCCGTCAATGTGTCCAATGCGAATCTGCAAACGCAGGCCACGCATCTGAACACGATCACGCAGTTCTACACGACCGGTCTCCAATACCAGATCAATCCGGATTGGAAGGTCTCGGCGAACTACGCGTACAACAAGTCGACGCGCGATCGCAACGAAGCCACGCTGTATCTGCTCAATGGCGCGGGCGACTTCAGCGGCCAGAACGATCTGGGCGACGAAAACAATACGTTCCGCGCCTGGCAGGTCACGGCCGAAGGCAAGGTGCGCACCGGCCCGTTCACCCATCAGTTGACGTTCGGCCTCGCCTCGCAGTATCAGACCAACGACTACGCCTATCTCTACAGCCCGAGCTATACGGGCAATCTGTACCAGGGCACGTCATACCAGTATTACGGCGACGGCACGACGCTCAAGGCGCAACGCTCCAGCGCCATCGAGCAGCGCTCGGTGTTCGCGTCGGACACCGTGCAACTGACCGAGCGCTGGTCGGTGCTCGCGGGCGGCCGCTTCACGAATTACAACCAGACGAACGCGCAGGGCGTGTCGACCTACTCGACCAACGGCGTGTTCACGCCGACGCTCGCCGCCATGTACAAGCTCGCGCCGAACACCACCGCGTATGTCAGCTACGTCGAAGCGCTGGAGGCAGGAGAAGTGGTCGGTTCGACCTACGCGAACGCCGGGGCGGTGCTCAACCCATTCAAGAGCCGCCAGTACGAACTCGGCGTGAAGACCGAGCAGTCGACGTGGAGCACGACGGCGTCGATCTTCCGCATCGAGCGCGGCGCCGTCTATACCAACAGCGCCAACGCGCGCGTGGCCGACGGTCAGTCGATCTACCAGGGGATCGAGATCGCGGGCTCGGTGAAGCTCGGACCGCAGTGGACGCTCGGCGCGAGCGCCATGGCACTCGATGCCTGGTACGCGCGCACGGCCAATGGCTTCGACGGCAATCGCGTCGGCGGCGCACCGCGCTTCGTGCTCTCGGGCAACGTCGAGTACAAGATTCCGTACGTGCCTGGCCTGTCGGTCGGTGGCGACATTCGCTACAACGGGCGCACGTCGCTCAATCCGCAGAACTCGCTCACGGTGTCGGGTTACACGCTCATCAACCTCGGTGCGACGTATCGCACACGCGTGGCCGGCAAGGATGTGACGCTGCGCGCCGCGGTGAGCAACCTGACCAATCGCCAGTATTGGGAGTACCAATACGACAATTACATCAAGCCGGCCGACCCGCGCATGATCAGCCTGAACGCGAAGATCGACTTCTGAGGGTGCTGCGTCGCGCCGGTATGGGCGACGCACGACCGACGGAATCTTCCTGGCAACAGCGGCCCGCGGGGCCGCTGTTGCGGATTCGTGGGTGCCGGGCGGACGAAGGCTATGACGACCATCGAAAATTTCAATCGACCCGGCATATCGAAATGCTTGACTATCTACCTATCGATAGATAAAGTTCGTTTCATGAACCGCACGACGACACCGACCGCTGCACCGACCGTGAGAGAGCAATTGCTCGATCACGCGCAGACGTTCCTGATGACGCGAGGCTACAACGGCTTCAGCTACCGGGATCTGGCCGAGCGTGTCGGGGTGAAGACATCGAGCATCCACTATTACTTCCCCACCAAGGAAGATTTGGTACTCGAAGCGGTGAAGGCGTATGACGCGGCGATCGCGCAGGACGTAGCGGGCATCGACGAGGCGTTGCCGGCGCAGCGCAAGCTGAGCCTGTACGCGCAGGGTTTCGGCCGTATCGTGGCCGACGGTCATCGGATCTGCCTGTGCGGCATGTTGGCCGCCGACATCGAAACGTTGCCGGAGACGGTGCGCAACGCGGTCCAGCGCTTCTTCGCATTTCATGAATCATGGCTGGCGCGCGTGTTGGCGGATGGCGTGGCGCAGGGAACAGTGACGCTCACGTCGTCACCCGAAGCGACGGCGCGGGCGTTGTTTGCCGGATTCCAGGGCAGCGTGATGGCCTCCCGGCTGTTTCGGGCGCCGTCGAGGCTGGAGGATGTGGTGGCGTCGGTCTGTGGTGTTGGTTGATGCCACGACACCGTCGGAGCGCGTGACAACGGCGCCATGAGGCGGGAGTCCATCTCCCCTATTTTTGTGATTTGATATCTATCTACTGATAGATAAATTTGTGTGATCGAAGGAATCGGGACGCGTTTCGGCGACAGGCCGATGGGGCGTCACGATGCGGGTGCCGGAGGTGCATCAGGATCGTCGACGGTGTTTGCGTGCGGCGCGGACGCGGCCAGCGACCGGGCGTGTGCGGCACATCGGTACCGTCGACGCGGGAACACACGCGTGCGAAACGCGTCATGACGTGGGTTCGACGCGCGTTTGTATGTCAGGTTGGATCGTTCGGCCGGCAGAGGTTGCCGCGATGGCACGTCAGGCCGCTGCGATCGAAGTTTGGAAGTGAAATTTTCTACTTACCAGGAGTTCGTCATGTCGATCGAAAAAGTGCTGTACACCGCTCATGCCACCGCTACCGGAGGCCGTGACGGCCGCGCCGTCTCCTCGGACGGCGTGCTCGACGTCAAGCTTGTGGTGCCCAAGGAAATGGGCGGCCCGGGCGTTGGCGGCACCAACCCGGAACAACTTTTCGCCGCGGGCTATTCGGCCTGCTTTCTCGGCGCGCTGAAGTTCGTCGCCGGCAAGGAAAAGATCGCGTTGCCGGCCGAGACCAAGATCGACGGCAGCGTCGGCATCGGCCAGATCCCGACCGGTTTCGGCATCCAGGCGGAGCTCAAGATCAGCGTTCCGGGCGTGGACCGCAAGGTCGTGGAAGACCTCGTGCAGAAGGCGCACATCGTGTGCCCGTACTCGAACGCCACGCGCGGTAACATCGACGTGACGCTGACGGTGGTCTGAGGTTGGCGGCCCACGGGGCCGTCGATTGCGGTAAAGGAAAAAGGGCAGCCGGTTGGCTGCCCTTTTTGCTTTGCGTCTATTGGGTCTTGACTTCGACCTTGATGCCGTCGGGCAGCACCGTGATGGCGCCCGGTTCGACGTCGCGTCCGCCGTAGCGCAATTGCTCCGGCCTGAAGGTATAGATCGGATACTGATCGAGGACCTGCTGCGCGACGGTGCCGCCGATCGCGGTCAATTGCTGGCCGTAGGCGGGTGGCATGCCGTTCACGTCGACCCGCTCGACGCTCGGATGGTCGAGCAGCACGGCGCGTCGGACAGGGTCGTATTTCAGTGCGCTCGAGATCGCCAGCGTGCCCTGGAGCGGCTGGCCTTGCAGCAGGATGTTCTTCAGTTGCGCGTCGACCTGCGTGTTGACGCGGTTGGCCTGCGGATTGAAGCCGATCTGCGGATGCGTCAGCTCGACGGTGAGCAGTTGGCCGTAGTTGAGCGTGGTCGGGAATCGCTTGTCGACGGCGCTCTCGATGTCCTTGCGCGTCATGGTGTATTCGCCGGTCCAGATGTTGTAACCGGCATCGGCTCGTTGCATGCGCGACGCGAGCGCCAGGCCGAGCAGGCCGGCGAGCCCGATGCGCAAGACTTCGCGACGCGACGCCGTGAGTTGTTCGGCCTCGACCGGGGACGTAGCCCGCGCCAACCAGGGCGATGGAAGCGAGCGGGGGAGCGAAGGCGGGCGGCGGGTGGTCATGTGGCGAAGGTCTGGGAGACGGAGACGGGGACGGGGACGGGCGGGGCGCGGCGGTGCCTGAGTCGTCGATAGCGATATGACTCGCGCGGCGGCGAATCGTTCGGCCTGCGCGAGCGCGCCGCCTGTCGGGCCGATCAGTAATGCGGTGGGATTTCGTGGCGCGGGTTGCCGTCGTTGCCGCCCGGGCCTTGCGAGAGCATCTGTTGGTAAAGGGCCTTGAACTGCTTCTGCAGCAGGTCGATTTGCTGCTCCTGCCGTGTCACGATGCCGTTGAGCGTTTCGAGCAGGTCTTCCTGAAACGCCGTCTTGATTTCGAGTTCGACGATGCGGGCTTCCAGCGATTCCATGAACTTCTCCGTTGAAGGCGGCATTGTAGGCCATTGTGCGGTGACGCATGGCCGGCGCGCCCGGCATAATCGCGTCATGAAAACCTTTGCGCTGTATGTCGTCACCGCGGTGGCGGAAATCGTGGGCTGCTATCTGCCGTGGCTCTGGCTCAGGCAGGATCGCAGCGCATGGCTGCTGGTGCCGGGCGCGGCGTCGCTGGCGCTGTTCGCCTGGCTGCTGACGCTGCATCCCGCCGCGGCCGGCCGCGTCTATGCGGCGTATGGCGGTGTCTACATCACCGTGGCGATCGTGTGGCTGTGGTGGGTGGACGGCGTGCGTCCGACCTCTTGGGACATGGCCGGGGTGACGGTGGCCCTGGTGGGCATGGGCCTCATCGCCTTCCAGCCGCGCTGAGCGCGGCTCACGGCACCCCATCCATCACACCGCTGTCGTACGCCCCGGATGCGCGCGTGCTGTTCCGCCAGCCTTCCCGCGAGCGCCCCGGTATTGACGCCCGCGACACGTTCACGGGGTTCGCACGCGGTACGTACATCGCTGCCCGCCCGCGAGGATGTGCGTCTCGCGAGAGACGGTGCCACGCTCGCCGATCAGTTCCTGAAACAACTCCAGCTCGGTGCGGCAAAAGCCCTGGCAGGTCTTGGCGGCGGCGCAGATCGGGCAGTGGTCCTCGATGAGCAGCCAGTCGTCGCCGTCACGCTCCACTCGCGCCATATAGCCCTCGGCCGACCGGATCTCCGCGAGCTTGTCGAGCCGCGCCTGCAGTCCCTTGAGCGGATCGACGGCCTGCTTGTAATGCAACCGCGTGTCCGCGGCGCGCTGGGTAATGAGCCGATCCAGCCCATCTTCGCCGAACAACTGACGGATCGATCCGATCAATTGGATCGTGAGATGCGAGTGGGCGTCGGGGAAGCGGGCATGCCCGGCTTCCGTGAGCATCCACGTCTGACGTGGGCGACCCGCGCCGCGTGAGGGCGTCGTCTGACCAACGAGCAGGCCGTCCGACACCAGCCGCTGCACCTGCTGGCGTGCAGCCTCGGCCGTGATCCCCAGCGCCGCGGCGACCTCCGCCGTCGACGCCGGCCCCTGCGTTTTCAACCAATGCAGGACGCGCTCGTGCCCGGCGCCGGTCGCCGATGGGACCGCCCTATTATCCAAGTGGTTATTTGTGTAATTCATGGTGCGGCATGTAATATCCAAGAACTTACTTGCATATTAGTCGCCCGAGGGGTGGCTGTCCATCCATGACAACGAACACGACGAATTCCGGGACGCCGGGCTGGCGGGATCTGTTGAGCGGCAACAACGGTTGGCGTTCGCTGGCGCTGGCCGGCGGGGTGGCGCTGCATGCCACCAATGTCTATGTGTCGACGACGGTGCTGCCGTCGATCGTTCGGGACATCGGCGGGCTCGACCTGTACGCGTGGAACACGACGCTTTTCGTGGTGGCGTCGATTCTCGGTTCGGTACTTGCCGCAACGTTGATGGCGACGTTCGGACCGCGCATCGCCTATGGGATGGCACTGCTCGGCTTCAGCGCGGGCACGATCCTGTGCGCGGCGGCGCCGACCATGCCGTGGATGCTTGCGGGCAGAACGCTGCAGGGTTTCGGTGGCGGCATTCTGCTCTCGCTCAGCTACGCCCTGATCCGCATTGTCTTTGTGCCGTCGTTGTGGTCGAGGGCGATGGGACTCATCTCGGGCATGTGGGGGGTGGCCACGCTTTGCGGCCCGGCGTTGGGCGGCATCTTCGCGCAGTTCGGGCATTGGCGCTGGGCCTTCTGGTCGCTGCTGCCGGTCGTCGTGGGCCTCGGACTCATCATTCGGGTGCAGGTGCCCGCCGGACGCGCCATGGCAGCCGGTGCGGCATCACCGCGCAGCGACGAGGCGCAGGTCATTCCGTGGTTCAAGGTCATCTTGCTGTGCGCGTCGGCGGTTGCGATCTCGCTCGGCGCGGTGGTTACCTCGCATCCGCTTGCCGCCGCGTGGATGGTTGCCGGACTGGCGCTGGTCGGATGGCTCGCGCACCGAGAGCGAAGTGCGCGACATGCGTTGCCGCGCCTGATGCCGACCGGCGCCTACTCGTTGCGCACGCGCCTGGGGGGCCTCTACGTGGCCATGGGCCTGCTCGGGCTGGCCATGACGAGCGAGATCTACATCCCGTATTTCCTTCAGACGATTCACGGGCAGACGCCGTTCGCGGCCGGCTACCTCGCCGCCCTCATGGCGGCGGGCTGGTCGGTCGGATCGATGACGAGTGCCGGGCGACAGGGCGATGCGGCCGAGCGGTGTGTGCGTCTCGGACCGGTGATCGTCGCGATCGGCATGTTCGCACTCGCCTGGTTGCTGCCGCAGCGCTCTCTCTTCGAGAGCACTGCGGGCGCGTTGAGCCTTGGGGCGGCGCTCTTCGGCGTCGGCATGGGCGTGGGCATCGGCTGGCCGCATCTGCTCACACGGGTGATGACCGCGGCACGTCCGGGCGAAGCACATCTCGCGTCCGCCTCGATCACCACGGTGCAGTTGTATTCGATGGCGCTGGGCTCGGCGCTCGCGGGACTGGTCGCCAATTCTGCCGGGCTCGCGGACGGTGCGCTCGAGGCCGCGCAGCGTGCGTCGGTCTGGCTGTTCGCACTCTTCGCGCTCGCGCCGGCTGGCGCGGCGATCGTTGCATGGCGTGGCAAGGCCGCCGCGCGCGTTTCGGGACAGGAGGCATCATGATCGATCGCATCACCGCCATGCGCACGTTCGTTCGCGTCGCAGAAGTGGGCAGTTTCACCAAGGCGGCGGCCTCGCTCGATCTGCCGCGCGCGACGGCGACCACGCAAGTGCAGCATCTCGAGCGCTGGTTCGGCGTGGCGTTGTTCACCCGCTCGACCCGGCGTGTGGCGCTCACGATGGAGGGCGCGGCCTACTACGAGCGGTGCGCCGCGATTCTCGCCGACGTGGAGGAAGTCGAATCGGGGTTGTTCGGCGCGCATGTGCAACTGCGCGGGCGGCTCGCGGTGGTGTTGCCGCCGGTGATCGCCCGTGAAGTGGTGATGCCGTCGCTCGCCGAATTCCAGTCGCGCCACCCGGGCCTGGAAATTGCACTGGATGCCACGCCGGCGCACGGCGACTGGCGCGGTGACGGCGTCGATTGCGGTGTGGTGCTGGGTGAGTTGCCCGATTCACGCCTCGTCGCTCGCCACCTGGGCGATTTGCCTCGCGTGACGTGCGCGAGCCGGCGCTATCTCGACGTGCATGGCACACCGGAAGACCTTGACGATCTCGCCATGCATACCTCGGTGAAGTGGCGCTCGGCGCCTGCCGAGTCGCTGACCGTGCCCGCCTCGCCGACGTCGACACCGGCCGCCGACGAGGCGGGCACGGCCGGCATGACGCTCGCGACGCCGACCACGCGATGCGGCGATCTCATGCTGATGGTCGGCTCGCGCGCCACGTGCGTGCGCACACGGGGGCAGCTGCACGTGGGCGACGAAGCCGCCTATCTTGCCGCGGGTCTCGAAGGGCTCGGGCTGATTCAGCCGACGGTGCTGGCGGCCGCGCCCTATCTCGCGTCGGGGCGTCTGGTGCCGGTCCTGCCGAATTGCCCGCCGCCTGCGCTACGCCTGTCCGCGGCGTATCCCGCGCAAAAGCGTGTGTCACCGCGCGTGAGGGCATTCGTCGACTGGCTCGCGCAGATCTGCGAGCCGTTGGGGCATGGCGGCCGTGGCGGGGCTCAGGCGTCGCCCCGGCCCGCCGAGCCAGGCGTGCCGGCGGAGCCGGGTGTGGCGGGCGTGGTGGGCGTGGTGGCGCTACCGCTGCCGGAAGGCAAGGCATCGAGCACGCGCCGTTCGTTCACGCTACCGGCGTAGTGATTGCGCTTCTCCTCATACATCAGCAGATCGGCGCGTTGAACAGTGGCTTCGAGTCGTTCGCCGGCTTCGCAGGTCGCCATTCCCATCGAGAACGAGAGCGGCGTGCCGGGATAGAAGGAGTTGTTGAGCTCGACGAGTTGCCGGATGCTCTCCATGACGGCCGCGCCGCCCGTGGCATCGGTCGACGGCAGTAGCAGCGCGAACTCGTCGCCACCGATGCGCGCGGCGATCTGCGGTGCCACGACCGCCTTGCCGAGCACTTCGCCCGCGCGGCGCAGCAGACCGTCGCCAGCGGCATGACCGAGTTGATCGTTGACAGCCTTCAGGCCGTTGAGGTCCGCCACGACGACCGTCACCGGATACGGTCCCTTGCGTTCGAGCCGGTTCAGTTCGTCGACATAGAACGAGCGGTTACGCAGCTTGGTCAGTACGTCGTGCTTGCCGAGGAACTCGAGATACGACTCGGCTTTCTTGCGCGCGGTGATGTCGGTCAGCGCGACGAGCACGAGATCCCACCGCGCCTCGTGTCCCGGGAGCACGGCGAATTGCAGGTGGACGTTGATCTCGTTGCCGTCGAGCGCGTAGTTGATGACTTCGCGTTGCTGAAAGAGTTTGTTCTCCCACAAGTCGATCAACTGCTCGCGGAAGTTGTGGCGCATGTCGTCGCGAAAGACGTCGGGCAGGCGAGCGAGCAGGGTGGCCTTGTCGGGCGCGACGAACATGGCGAGGGTGTGGCGGTTCACGTCGAGCACGTGGATCTCGGTCATGCATCGCTCGACGAACTCGGGGTGTACGTCGGTGAAGGTCCGGAAGTCGGTGATGCCACGCGAGCGGGCGTCGTCGAGCAGCAGCTTGATGGCGCTGAAGTCCTCCACCCATAGCGAGACCGGCGAATACTCGAACAAACCTCGTGCGTACTGTTCGCCCATCGTCACGCGCTCGCGGGCGTGTTCCAGTTCGGTGACATCCTCGAGCGAGATCAACACCCGCGCGAGCGTGGCTTCGTGGCCGGGCAGTACCGAGCCGTTGAGCAGCACGTCGAGCCGTCGGCCGTCGAGCGTGTAGTTGACGGTCTTGCTCGTGAATTGCGTGCGGCCGTCCCACAGTTGGCACAGCTCTTCGATGTGCGTCTTGAGCATGTCGTCGCGGAACACGCGCGGCAGGTTCGCCACCAGCGTGTCGAGCGACGGCGCGTTGAACATGCTCAGGGTGCGCCGGTTGACCTTGACGACGCGAATGCGCTGCGAACACGCCGACACGTGCCCCGGATCGGACTTGAAGTGCGCGCGCAGATCGGTCACGCCTTGCGCGCGCCATGTGTCGAACATCTGCTTCACGCCGCTGAAGTCTTCGAGCCAGAGCGAAACCGGCGCGAGGTCGAACATCAGGGCGTCGTCATTCGTCACGCCCGTGGCGCCTTGTGCGAGATTCGACGGGCTCGTCTGCGCGAGTTCGGTCGCAGCGCGCGAGGGCGCTTGAGGGGGTACGGCTGGCATGGCGTCCGGCATGTGGCACCTGGGAGTCTGGTCGCGCTTTATGGGATCTGATCAACTCGCCATTCTACGGGCAATCCGGGCCGTGCCACAGCGCGGGCGTCGGTCTACAGCAACGGTGCGCCGGTGTCGCGTTTGACTTCGCGCAGCGACAACATCGATTCGATCGACGAAACGCCGGGCAGGGCGCGCAACACATCGCGCGTGAACATTCCGTAGTCGTCGAGGTCGGTGGCGACGACGCCGAGCAGATAGTCGGCGCTGCCGGAGATGTTATGGCAGGACACAATACGATCGATCGCCTGCACCTCGCGCTCGAACTGCTCGGAGAGCGAACGATCGTGCACGGCGAAGCGTACGTGGACGAATGCCGTGACGCCCAGGCCCAGTGCGCGATACGAGAGTTCCGCCCGGTAGCCGGTAATGTATCCCTCGGCTTCGAGCCGCTTCAGGCGTCGCGCGCAGGGAGTCTCGGAGAGCGACACGCGCTCGGCGAGTCGCGCGTTGGAGATGCGGCCGTCGCGTTGCACGATGGCCAGGATCGCCCGATCGATGGCGTCGAGTTCGTTCATTGTGGGTATCCCGCTACGAAAAGCTGCTGCAAAGATGGCATTCCACCACGAACCGCGGCTTCCGGATAGTGTTGCCCTCGTCCGTATGGACTACGGCGAGTGGCGAGCTGGAACCCAGGGTGTCGGGGGATTCATCTATCGTTGATGATATGTTGGTGGTTATCGCCAATTATTTTGGTTTTTTGGCGTGAAAAACGCCATGTAATGCTCATGATTTGGCGGGATCATATCGCTATTCTCGATCGCACGGGTCGTCAGGGGAAAAGTCATGGTTTCGCTGCAGTTGCTCACCGTCTTCATTGGCGCGCTGGTGGTCGTCTACGCATTGCCGGGGCCCGACATGGCGCTTGTAATGCAAACGAGCATGACGCGCGGGGTGCGGCACGGACTGGCGACGGCGGGCGGGCTGGCCATGGCACGCGCAGGACACGTGACACTGTCCGCCTGCGGTGTGGCGGCGTTGCTGCGCGCGGCGCCGTGGCTGTTCGAGACGGTGCGTATCGTGGGGGCGATCTATCTCGCCTGGGTGGCGATCCAGATCTGGCGCTCGCCGGCTTTCGGCGTCGACGCCGTGGCGCTGTCGACCGATGCACCGCCCCCGCTCTCGCAAGCGGTGCGCCGGGGCGTGCTCTCCAGCGTGCTCAATCCCAAGGCACTGCTGTTCTGCTCGGTATTGCTGCCGCAGTTCGTGCGTGCGGAAGCGGGGCCTGTCTGGTCCCAGGTGCTCGAACTCGGCGTGCTGTTGCTGGTCGTTGGTGCGATTTTCGACGTCACGCTGGCATTTGGCGCCGCGCGCATCGCGCGTTGGCTGCGCACCCGCCCGCTTGCGCAAAAAGTGCAACGCTGGTCGTTCGGGGCGGCGCTCATGGCTTTTGCCGTGCGACTGTCGTTAGACTGAAAAGCCGGGCACAATACCTGCTCCCATCCCCAGCAGGTCCATGCGCACCAATGTGGTGCGTTTTCGCTGCGACACCGCAATTCAGGGTGCGACACAACGTCGCACCCGTTCAAATTCGCGAACCTTGCCCGATTGCTGCATTGCACAGCGTTTACCGCTAAAAAGGTGTCCATCTGCTTGGAAATCGTCGCGCGCGTACGCGTGAAGGTCGCGCGACACATTGTCGCGCCGGTGGGTGCGCGATGGGCGGCCTAATTAAACTTCGGCATAATGCCGCACCGTGATGGAAGTAAAAGACAAGAAGTCGGACAGTGACTTGAGGTCTGCGGGCGGCGATTTGCCCCGGTTCCCGTCTTTTCGATGACACAGTCGTCGTAGTTCAACCGGTGCAATACCGGCGTGACGACTGCTCCCGTCTCACCTTAACCCTTGCCAACCTCCTGCGACCCTGCATCAGGCCGGTAAGCCCGTGTTGTGCCGTTCGCTGGCCAACTCAACCCTGTCGTGTGACATGAAGAAACACAGAAACCCGCGATTGTTTAGGCTCCTCGCCTTGTGCTCGCCGCTGATTTTGGCCGGCTGCGACATGACGCTGCTCGACCCTAAAGGGCAGATCGGAGTAGAGAACAAGAACCTGATCCTCACGGCCACGTGGCTGATGCTGATCGTGGTGATTCCGGTCATCCTGATGACGCTGTGGTTCGCGTGGAAGTATCGCGCGACCAACAAGTCGGCGCGCTATGAGCCGAACTGGTCGCACTCGACGGCCATCGAGGTCGTGGTCTGGCTCGTGCCGATCATCATCATTGCGATCCTCGCGCGCATCACCTGGGTGTCCACCCACGAACTCGATCCGTACAAGCCGCTGGAAAGCGAAGTCAAGCCGATCACGGTCGAAGTGGTGTCGATGAACTACAAGTGGTTGTTCATCTACCCGGAGCAGGGCATTGCGTCGATCAACGAACTGGCTGTTCCTGTCGATACCCCGGTGAATTTCAAGATCACCTCGGAATCGATCATGAACTCGTTCTTCATTCCGCAGCTGGGTAGCATGGTCTACACCATGGCGGGCATGGAGACGAAGCTGCACCTGATCGCCAACCACGTCGGCGAGTACGACGGGATTTCGGCGAACTACAGCGGCGGCGGCTTCTCGGGCATGCGTTTCAAGACGCTGGCGATGACCGATGGCGACTTCCAGGCATGGGTGACGAAGGTGCGCGAGTCGAAGAAGGTGCTCGACAAGGGCACTTACGCCTCGCTGGTGCCGATGAGCGAGAACACGCCGGTCACGTATTACAGCTCGGTCGACGCGAACATGTTCCAGTCGATCGTGCACGCCCCGATGGCGTCGGGCATGGCGCAGCAGCAGGAAGGCCATGAGAACCACGGCGCCATGGACATGAAAGGCATGGACAAGAAGATGGAAATGAAGGGCGCAGGCACCGACGCCGCGACGGCTCCGGCCGCCGCTGCCAACGTGCAGAACGGCCAGTCGATGACCATGGCCATGGACAACGCCGGCGCGCATGCGATGCACGCCGGTGCGGCTGCGCACGCGCATAAGGAGTAAACAACAATGTCAACGCTGTTTGGCAAACTGACTCTCGAAGCCATCCCGTACCACGAGCCGATCATTGTCGGCGCGGTCGGCATGATGGTGCTTGGTGGGCTGGGCATCATTGCCCTGCTGACCTACTTCGGCAAGTGGAAGTACCTGTGGAACGAGTGGGTGACCTCGGTCGATCACAAGAAGATCGGTGTCATGTACGTGCTCGTGGCGCTCGTCATGTTGCTGCGCGGCTTTGCCGACGCCATGATGATGCGTACGCAGCTCGCGCTCGCGCACAACTCGCCCGGCATTCTCCCGCCGGATCACTACGACCAGATCTTCACCGCCCACGGCGTGATCATGATCTTCTTCGTGGCGATGCCTTTCATGACGGGGCTGGTGAACCTTGTGGTGCCGCTGCAGATCGGCGCGCGCGACGTGGCGTTCCCGTTCCTGAACACGCTGTCGTTCTGGTTGTTCGTGGCTGGCGCGGCGCTGGTCAACCTGTCGCTGGGCGTGGGTGAATTCGCGCGCACGGGCTGGTTGGCATATCCGCCGCTTTCGGGCATTCAGTACAGTCCGGGCGTGGGGGTGGATTACTACATCTGGGCCTTGCAGATCTCGGGTCTGGGGACGTTGCTCACCGGGGTGAACTTCGTCGTCACGATTCTGAAGATGCGTGCGCCGGGCATGAACCTGATGAAGATGCCGATCTTCACGTGGACTTCGCTGTGCACGATGGTGCTCGTTTGCGCTGCGTTCCCGGTGCTCACGGTGACCCTGGCGCTGCTGTCGCTGGACCGCTACCTCGACTTCCATTTCTTCACGAATGAGTTGGGCGGCAACCCGATGATGTACATCAACCTGATCTGGATCTGGGGTCACCCGGAGGTGTACATCCTGATCCTGCCGGCGTTCGGTATCTTCTCGGAGATCATCTCGACGTTCTCCGGCAAGAAGCTGTTCGGCTACAAGTCGATGGTGTACGCGACGGCCGCGATCATGGTGCTGTCGTTCCTCGTGTGGGCGCACCACTTCTTCACGATGGGCTCTGGCGCGAGCGTGAACGCCTTCTTCGGCATCGCGACGATGATCATCTCGATCCCGACCGGCGTGAAGATCTTCAACTGGCTGTTCACGATGTACCGTGGTCGCGTGCAGATGACCACGCCGGTGCTGTGGACGCTGGGCTTCATCGTCACGTTCGTGATCGGCGGCATGACGGGCGTGCTGCTGGCCGTGCCGGGCGCCGACTTCGTGCTGCACAACTCGCTGTTCCTGATTGCTCACTTCCACAACGTGATCATCGGCGGCGTGCTGTTCGGCTACATCGCCGGCATGAACTACTGGTTCCCGAAGGCGTTCGGCTTCAAGCTCGACGAGCGCCTGGGCAAGGCCAGCTTCTGGTGCTGGCTGATCGGCTTCTACCTCGCCTTCATGCCGCTGTACGTACTGGGCCTGATGGGCATGACCCGTCGCCTGAACCACTACAGCAATCCGGAATGGCAACCCTGGCTGATCGCCGCGCTGATCGGTGCCCTGTTCATCGCTGCCGGTATCGGCTTCCAGGTGCTGCAACTGGTTGTCTCGATCAAGAACCGCAAGGCACTGGCCGACACCACGGGCGACCCCTGGAATGGCCGTACGCTGGAGTGGATGACCTCGTCGCCGCCGCAGTTCTACAACTTTGCCGAAGAGCCGCGCGTGCACGACGTCGACGAGCTGGCCTATCGCAAGGAACACGGCATCAAGGGCGATCTGAAGACGAGCTACGCTCCGATTCACATGCCGAAGAACACGGGCGCCGGCTTCATCATCAGCGCGTTCTCGCTGGTGTTCGGTTTCGCTGCCATCTGGCACATCTGGTGGCTGGCCATCGTTGGCTTCGTGGGCATGATCGTGACGTTCATCTGCCGCAGCAATAACGATTCGATCGACTACTACGTGCAGTCGCCGGAAGTGGTGGCCATCGAAACGGCCCACCATCAGGCACTGGCCGCAGCAGCAAAGGCTTAATCATGACGAGCGAAGTTCTCAAACACTCTGGCGCGCATGCCGATGCGCATGCGCATGACCACGCGCACCACGACACCGGGGGCAACACCATCTTCGGTTTCTGGGTGTACCTGATGACCGACCTGGTGCTGTTCGCGGGCCTGTTCGCCACCTTCGCGGTGCAGCGCAGCGCCACGGCGGGCGGCCCGACGGGCCATGAACTGTTCGACCTGAAGTTCGTGCTGGTCGAAACGTTCATCCTGCTGTTCTCGTCGATCACCTACGGCTTCGCCATGGTGGGCCTGCACAACGGCAAGAAGGGCGCCGTGCAGGGCTGGCTGGCGATCACGTGGCTGCTGGGCGCGGGCTTTATCGCGATGGAACTGTACGAGTTCCACCACCTGATCCTCGAAGGCGCGGGCCCGAACCGCAGCGGTTTCCTCTCGGCCTTCTTCGCACTGGTGGGCACCCACGGTCTGCACGTGGCCTCGGGCCTGCTGTGGATGGCCGTGCTGATGTTCCAGATCGGCAAGAAGGGCCTGACCGCGACCAACACCACGCGTCTGCAGTGCCTCTCGCTGTTCTGGCACTTTCTGGACGTGGTCTGGATCGGCGTGTTTACGGTCGTGTACCTGATGGGAGCCATGTAAATGAGCAATAGCAACTCGGTGCAGTCGCACGGCCACGAGGCTGGCCACAACGCCGCCGGCGGCAGCCACGGCAGCGTGAAGTCGTACCTGATCGGCTTCGTGCTCGCAGTGATCCTCACTGTGGTGCCGTTCAAGCTGGTCATGGACGGCACGATGCCGCCGTCGACGGTGCTGCCGCTGATTCTCGGCGCAGCCCTCGTGCAGATCATCGTCCACCTCGTCTACTTCCTGCACATGGACCGCTCGTCGGAACAACGCTGGAACGTGATGGCCTTTGCGTTCACGATCCTCATCGTGGCCATCGTGCTCGTCGGCTCGCTGTGGATCATGCACAACGCCAACTCGCTGATGATGCCGGGGATGTAAGTCTTCCCCGGGCTTGCCTGCAGTTCCGGTAAGCGAAAAGGCAGCCTCGGGACGCTCCGGGCTGCCTTTTTTTATTGCGCTTTTGCGGTGGGTTGCGCTTGTTGAGGTGTCTCGGTATGCAAAAAAGGCAGTTCGAATCGTCGAACTGCCTTTTTTGCTCACACGCTCCCTGTTCGTCGACACCGCCCGGGCATTCCCCCTTAACGTCCTCCCCATCCCCCGTACCCGCGGCGCTTGGCGGCACCCTGACTGCGCTCCACCTTAAAGTCGCTCCGTCAGGGCACCGCCAAGCGCCGCTCACGCATCCTCGACCTCACAGTCCCCCACATGAATCCACCGCAAGCGGGCGCGCCCCGCCCCCGGTGTCGTCGCATCGCTAACGTTGACACATCGGATCGGGGGCCGCCCGCGGTGCGACTTAACAAGCAATGGAGTGCCGCGGGCGGCCCCCGATCCGATCCACCGCTGAGGTGAGAACCGGGGACGGCGGAAATTGAACAACTCGACTTGATTTACCGCTGAGGTGAGAACCGGGGAGGGCGGAAATTGAACGACTTGACTTGATTTACCACTGAGGTGCGAACCGGGGAGGGCGGGGCCATCACGACTCGATCCCCATCGACCACCGGGATCGGCGCCGGAAGGCACGCAGTGCGCCTCCCGGACGGTCACTCAACCGTGCGCGCCTTTGTCGTCCGGCGGCGAGTCGGATGTCGGCGCCGCCAGGATCACGCCGGGTCGCACCGGAAGGTCCGGCCGAATCCCCAGTAGTGGCAACGCCTGCGACGCAATCTCCGCAAACGCCGGCCCGGCTGCCTGTCCGCCAAAGTGTTGCGATGCCTTTGGTTCGTCGACCGACACCGCAATCACCAGGCGCGGCGCCGACAAGGGCGCAATCCCGACGAACGATGCGCGGTATTTCGAATGGTCGTAACCATGGGCGCCGGCCTTGTAGGCCGTCCCGGTCTTGCCGCCAATGCTGTACCCCGCCACCTGCGCCGTGGTGGCGGTGCCGCCGGTGTCGACCACGCCCGCCAGCATCTTGCGCATCTCGGCGGCCGTGCGGGCGTCGATCACGCGCACGCCCTCGGGCTGCACCGGTGTATCGGGCTTGATGATCGAGATGGGAACGAGCACGCCGTCGTTGGCGAAGATGGTGTACGCGCGCGCCAATTGGAAGAGAGACGCGGAAATGCCATAGCCGTACGCCATCGTGGCCTGTTCGATCCGACGCCATGATTTGTACGGACGCAACCGGCCCGACACGGCCCCCGGAAACCCCAGCTTCGGCTGCTGACCCAGGCCGATCTCGGTGAACATGTCCCACATCTCCTCGGCCCGCAGCATGGTCGACACTTTGGTCATGCCGATGTTGCTGGACTTCTGGATCACGCCCGCGGCTGTCAGCACGCCGTTCGCACTGTCGTCGCTGATGGTCGCCCCCTCGAAGACGTAACGCCCCGGCCCCGTGTCGATCAGGGTCGACGGCGTGAGGCGATGCAGATCGAGCGCCAGCGCCATGGTGAAGGGCTTGAGAATGGAGCCGGGCTCGAAGACGTCGGTGAACACGCGGTTGCGCAACTGCTCGCCGGTGAGATGCTCGCGGTCGTTGGGGTTGTAGGTCGGCAAGTTGGCCAGCGCCAGCACCTGACCCGACTTGGCATCGATCACCACCGCCATCGCGGCCTTCGCGCCGGTGCGGTCCAGCGCATTCTTGAGTGCCTCGTACGCGATGTATTGCACCCGGGTGTCGAGCGTCAGGCGGATGTCCTTGCCATCGCGCGGCGGGCTGGAGTCGTCGAGATCCTGGATGGTTCGGCCGATACGGTCTTTGATGACGCGCCGAACCCCGGCAGTGCCTTCGAGTAACGACTCTTCGCCCAGCTCCATGCCTTCCTGGCCCTTGTCCTCGACGTTGGTGAAGCCCACGACGTGCGCCGCCACTTCGCCTTCGGGATAGAAGCGCTTGTATTCGCTGCTTTCGTAGACGCCCGGGATGCCCAGCGCTTCGACCTGCTTGCCGATCTCGGGCGAGACCTGACGCTTCACGTAGACGAACTTCTTCTCGCCGATGAGTTTGGTGCGCAACTCCTTGGGCGGAATGTCGAGCAACTTGCTTGCCTTGCGGATGTCGCTGTCGGACAGGTCGTCCGGCACTTCGGCGGGCACCGCCCAGACAGTGCGCATCGGCAGGCTGGTTGCCAGCACGCGTCCGTCGCGATCTTCGATCTTGCCGCGCACGGCGGGCATCACGATGGTGTGCTCGTAGCGCTTTTCGCCCTGCGCGATGTAGAACCCGTTGCCCGGGCCGGCAATCCAGAACGCCCGCACGACCAAACCAATGAACGCCAGGGTGATGCCGATGACGACGAGTTTGGAGCGCCACAGCGATGTGCGCGATTGCAATACCGGACTGGAGGCGAACGTGACGTCCTTGGGCTGGCGATTCTTTTGCATGGCGCTCGCGGGGCGTTGAGAGGCGTGAACAGCACTGAGCCGGTGGCAAACCCTGGCTCGAATTCTAGGCGAGATAGCGTAGCACGCAAGTGACTGTTGCAATAGCGCAAAAGCCCCGTCGGACGGGGCTTTCAGGGTATATTTCGATGCGGATGCGCGGCATTTCCATCAGGGTCTCGACAGGTGAAACCGAGCATGCTTTTTCGCGATGGATTTTTGCCCGGAGCGATACGTCGTCGCGCACCCCGCTTCTGGTTTGCCATCGGCTGCCGCCGCCTATTTTTCCGCCCCGAACCGCACGTCGCCATACCAGGCATGTGCACTCGCATGGGTGTTGTCGCTGTCGGTGAAAACGCCGTAACCCAGCAGCCTGCCCGGCTTCTCCCTGAACACCCGCTCGTAATCGGCCGCGAGGTTTCGGCTGAACGTCTGCCACTTGCCGAGCGACGCATCGCCTCCCGCCACCACGAGCATCTGCACCCGGTCGGTGTGCGGGTTCTGGATGACGCCGCCCGGCACGGCGTCGTTGGACCAGATGTACATGAGCGTGGCGTATGGCAGGTCTTCGCCGCCCGCCTTGGCCAATGTCATCGTCGCGCGATCGCCGAACGGCAGCTTCGACTTGTCGCCATCGAAGAAGAACACGAGCCGCGCCGGTGAATCTTCCTTGTCGGCCACACGGTTGTCCGCGCCCGGGATGGCGTTGTCGACTTTCCAGCGCCATGTCACGACAGGCGTCGCGCCCAGGTCGATCCGGTCGCCCTTGGCCATGAGCGCCGAGGCGGAATCGGCGGCGTTCGCTTCGACGACGTTGCTCCGACCATCGGCGACGACGGTGTACGTCGTCAGCTTCTTGCCGCTCACGACCGGCAGGTTCTGCCAGCCGGCGAGCGAGGTGCTGCCGGGCGCCGCCCGCGAAAACGCGACGGCGGCGACGGCCGGGGGCGGCGGCGCGGCGGCGTCGGCCGCGAACACCGGGTCAACGGGCCCGAGTCCGGCGATCAGGCAGGCCGCCGCGCCAAGCACGCGTAGCGGTGGAACATTCGGGGAACGCACTGAGCGAAGCGGCGAAACGATGCGAGGCATGGTGAGCGACTCCGGCGTTTGCGACGTTTGTGACGTTTTTGACGTTTTCCCCTCGAAACGCGGCGCCCGACCGCGCGGGCTCAGCGCTGCTGCATGGCCACACGCAGGCCGAGGCCGATGAAGAGGCTGCCGATGATCTTGCCCTGCCAGCGCAGCAGCCACGTGAAGCGCTTCACGAATCTGCCCAGTGGACGCACCGACAAGGCGATCGCGGCGGTATACAGCGCGCTCATGGCGACGAATACCATGCCGAGCACCAGGAATTGCAGGAAGACGTTGCCCTCGTGCGCATGCACGAACTGCGGCATGAACGCGAGAAAGAAGAGCGCCGTCTTGGGATTGAGCACTTCGGTCGCCACGGCCTGCACGAAGGCGCGTCCCGGCGATACGCGAGGGGCCGCCGGCAATTGCGGGTCGCTCGGAGGCTCGCGCAACGCCTTGATGCCCAGATAGATCAGGTACGCCGCCCCCACGTATTTGACGACATCGAATGCCAACGCGGAGGTCATCAGCACGGCCGACAATCCGACAGCCGCGCACAAGGTGTGCACGAGATCGCCCAACGCGATTCCCACACCGGTCATGACCCCCGCCCGTCGCCCACCCTGCACGGTGCGCGTGATGGTCAGCAGTACGGCCGGTCCGGGAATCAGAAACAGCCCGAGAACGACAACGACGAACGTGGCAAGCGTGGCTAGGGTCGGCATGGGGCCTCCGGTGAGATCGATGGCGATGCAATGACGACATCATCCCAGATTCCGCGTGGATTCGCCCGAAAGCGATACGGGCGAATCCGGAAGCACGCCGCAGGCACTGCGCCGACGATGCTCGCCTCATTCATCGAACGGAGACATGCGATATGCCAATGACTTGCGCCGGCCCCGCCATCAACCCCACCGTTCCCCCCGCGAACACGTTTCTTCAGCTTGGCATGCGCGTGGTGACGTGCGTTCGGGACGGGTTTCGCGATGATTTCGCAGGCATGACCGCCTGCCTTCGCGAGAGCGGATGGCGGTGTTTGCTCGACGAGGCGTGGCACAACGCGAGCGAACGCTTTCGGGTTCGCGGTGTGACGCTGCCCGAGGCAGCGGACGTCACCTTCGCCTGCGCCGCCAGCATACTGGCGATCGGCGCGACCTGCCGGTATCTGTGGCCTGAACTCCGGGCACTGGAGCGGGCGATCGCCGAGGGGGAAGGCGCGCGGCACGAATGGGCGTTGCAAACTGACGCGCAATTGCGCCGCCGGACGCTGGCCGACGTCACGGTCATGCGCCAGTGCATGGCAGCGTTCGAAGCGACCGAAGCCGATGCTAACGCTGCCAATACCACCAATGCGGGCGTTTCCGCGCGCGATCACGATCGCATGTCGCCGACGTCGCGCCGTAGGCTGGCCGAGATGCGCATTTCGGAAGCTCTGGTGCTGCATGTCGCAGACGCGCCGCAATGCAGCCTGGCGCAAAGCGACCGCGTCGCGGGCCTCTGCCAGTTGCTGGCACACGGGCTCGGCTTTCGATTGCCCGCGGCGCGGTTGCGAACGCTGCACGTGAGCGACGCGCGCCCTTCCCTGATTCGCTTCGACGAGGCTTTCGCCCTGTTGCGCGAACGTCTCGAGCCGGATTGGCGACGCGACACCCCGGGCGCGCCGACGTTTTGCGTACACCCGATCGATGTCCAGCTCTTCGATCCCGCGGAGACGACCGACGATCTGTGCGCGGACGTTCGCGACGCGCGTCGCCTTCTCACGCACCCGGAAGCGCTGCGCCGCGTGCGCTCGCGCGTTGTCGCGCTGATCGCCGCGAGCGTACGTGAAGACTGCGGCGGGACAGGAGACTGGCGGGCACTCGCCGAGCGCGCATTACGCACCGCCGCGCAATTGGGCATGACGTGCGGGCGGGTGCTCGGTGCGCTGGGCATTGCCACGCGCTCTGGGGTGAGCGCTCGCGCCGCATGGCGGTGGAGCGACGAGGTCCCGATGGCGCCAGGCAGGCACCCCGCGCCAGCCATCGGGGCGGACGTTGCGCAGTGGGTCGCCCGCACCATGCTGCTCGCGGGCAAGACCGCATGCCCGCCACGCCTCGCGGCGCTGGCACGCGGCGATACGCCGGCGTCGCTGGTGATCGGCTCGGCCGCATGGACCGATCTGGTCGATGGCATCGCGGTGCTGGGACGCGAGCATTGGCGCGTGGCGTACGCGCAGGTGTGTGAGGTCGGCCGGGCCTGAACCCGCCCGGTCGCGCGTCTGGCGCGTCTACAGGTAGGCGCCGCCCAACAACCCTGCGACGCTGCCTGCCGCGAGCCACCAAAGCGGGTGCACACGCGTGCGAATCGCCAGCACCGCCACGCTTGCCGTGATGCCGGCGAGCAGCCATGAGGTGGCCGATGCCTGTGCGATCAAGGCGGCGCTCGCGGCCACGAGCCCGGCGGTCATGGGCACCAGACCGGCCTGAACGATGCGTCGCCACGGCCGGTCCTTGAACCGCTCCCACAAGTGCAGGACACCGACGGTGATGAGCGACGAGGGGCCGAATTTTGCAATGGAGGTGACCAGCATGCCTTGCCAGCCGGCCACGTGCCAGCCAACCAGCGTCACGATCATGAGGTTCGGGCCCGGCGCGGCCTGTCCCAGGGCGAATAGCGCGCTGAACGCTTCCGAGGTCATCCAGTGATGCACGTCGACGACTTGCCGCTCCATCTCCGGCAGGATGGTGTTGCCGCCGCCGAAGGCCAGTACCGACAGCTGGGTGAAGATGACGGCCAGCGAAATGAGGGTGCCGGTCACTGCGACACCCGCCATGTGGCATAGATCGAAATCGGCGTCATCACGGCCATGGTCAGCACCAACGGCACACGCAGCACGGCAATGGCGATGAAGCACGCGAGCGCCACTGCGCCGAGCACCATCGATTTGCGCAGCGGCCACGACACCTTCCAGGCCATCTGAATCAACAGGCCGGCCGCCGCCGCCGCGAGCCCGGCAAACAGATGCTTGACGTGCGGATCGTTCTGAAAGTGCTGGTAGATCATGCCGAGCAGGATCACCACGGCCGACGGTGCCGCGATGAGCCCCAGGATCGACGCGAGCGCGCCGCGCCAGCCGTGAAAGCGCATGCCCAGCGCGACGGACAGGTTGATGATGTTGCCGCCGGGCAGAAACTGGCAGAGCCCGAGCAGATCGGTGAACTCGGCAGGCGTGAGCCATCGGTGCTTCTCGACGACCATGCGCCGCGCGAGCGGCAACGCACCGCCGAATGCGGTCATTCCAAGGCCGAGAAAGCCGAGGAACAGCGCGCGGACGCTCGGCGCGGGGCGGGTGTCGCCCGGCATCGCGACGGACGTTGTCGACGGCGTGGAAGCGGGGGGGCAAGAGGCCGCCGGGACACGCGTCGTGGAACCGACGTCGGCAGCGGAGGGAGGAGGGGCCGGAATACACATGGCGGGTTCATTCTGAAAACGTGACTGCTTTGGGGGCCGCCCGGCCCTGGGCGCCATCGAGACAGCGATGCATGGGCCGCGCGGGACCCCTTGAGCGTAGGCGGATTCCGCTATATTGTCCAATATATGGAAGTGACTTGAATCATATCGAATCAATATGGCAAACATCGACGTACGCCTGTTGCGCTACTTCATTGCGGTAGCCGAAACCGGGCACATGACGCGGGCGGCCGAGCGGCTGGGCATCGGCCAGCCGCCGCTTTCGCAGCAGATCCGGGTGCTCGAGACGCAATTGGGCGTCACGCTGTTCGAGCGGCTGCCGCGCGGGATGGCGCTGACCGACGCCGGACAGGCCTTTCTTGCCGACGCGTACGAAGTCGTGCGCAAACTCGACCAGGCGGTCGACGACGTACGTCGCGTGGCGGCGGGGGTGAAGGGGCGGCTCTCGGTGGGCTTCACGAGTTCGGCGGCGTTGCATCCGTTCGTGCCGACGGTGATCCGGGCGTTCCGCGCCGACGCGCCGTCCGTTTCCCTGATGCTCGACGAAGCGAGCACGAGCGAGCTGCTCGACAGCCTGCGCGACGGCCAGCTCGACGTGGCCTTCATTCGTCAGCCGCAGGGCGATACGGGGCAGATCACGTTTGTGCCGGTACTCGAAGAGCCGATGGTGCTCGCCGCACCGTCGGCGCATCCGTTGGCCCTCACGGGGCGTGCGGGCAAGGCGGTGGTCCCGATGACCGCCATCGCTGCCGAGAAGCTGATTCTTTACCGGCGACGCACGGGGCAGGGGTTGTACGACGCGATCATCGCCGCATGCCACGGCGCGGGCTTCAGCCCGAACATCGAACAGGAGGCGCCGCGTTTGCTCACCACGCTCTCACTCGTGGCGGCAGGGCTCGGTGTGTCGGTGGTGCCCGCATCGCTCATGCGCATGCAGGTGGAGGGCATCGTGTACCGTCCGCTCGCGCCGCCGCCGCGCGCGCCCCTGTACTGCGCCTATCGCGAGGGCGTGCTGGCCGGCCCCACGGCGCGGCTGCTCGATCATGTCCACGTCGCGGCGCGCTCGGTCGCGCCGGAATAGGGCAGGCGGGGTCGACCGGGAGCGGCGGCCCGTCAGGCGGACGTGCCGCCCTTTTGCGCGAGCAACGTTTCGATGTGGCCGTGCAGGCCGATGTCGCTCCATTCGAGTTCGCCCATGCGCCAGAAGCGCGCATTGCCGGCGCGGTCGATGAGATACGTCGCCGGCAGTCCGATCGGACCGAAGCGCTTGTAGACGGCGCCGTCGATGTCGAGCAGCACGGTGCCGTCGATGGGGACTTTGTCGACGAACGGCTTCACGGTGGCCGGCGGTTCCTTGTAGTTGACGGCGACGAGCATCAGTCCGCGCTCGCGATACTGCCGCGCCACCGCTCCCATGGCCGGGATTTCCTCGCGACACGGCGCACACCACGTCGCCCAGAAGTTGAGGATGACCACTCGCCCGCGCCATGCCGACGAGGCATGCGTGGTGCCGTCGAGGGCCGGCAGCGAAAACGCCGGTGTGGCGCCGCGCCATGCCGAGAGCGTGCCGCCGGAGGTGCCGGCCAGCACGCTGTCGTCGACTTGCGCCGTGCCCTTGGACGGTCCTGCCGCCATGGTCGGCGCGCTCATGCCGCCGATCGCGCCGACGGCTCCGGCGGCGCCAATGGCGCCCATCGTGTGAAGGAAATGTCGGCGCTGCATGGCAAGGCGCTCCTCGGGACGTGATGTCGCGCCGCACGTTGCGCGGCGCGATCATTCTGGTGGCCGGTCGGTCGGCAGATCGACCGTTCGGCGTGAACGAAAGGCAAACGCCGCGGGTCAGGCGGTCAGCTCGCGCGCGCTCATGCGATAGCGGAACGTGTCCGGGTCAAGACTGTCGAGCCGGGCATTCGCCACTTCGCCGTTCGGATACATGAGGAACGGCACGGGCTCGCGGTTCGCTCGCGTGGCGCCCGGCAGCGCGATGTCCGCGCCGTGATTGAATGCGACCCAGTTCATTTCCCACTGACCAAAGAGCATGGCGCGGGCAGCGCGTACGCGCAGGTCGTCGAGCGGCAGGCCGCCCGGCACTTCCTCGAGCACGACCTTGCGCACGTCAGCCGGGTCCACTGGCACCCAGCCATAGCCGGCGGCATGGAATTCGGCGCGGCAATGCTGGGCCCGCGTCACGTCGCCGGCCTTGCCCAGGCTGTTGAAACCATGCTGCGAGGCGGCGACCCGCACGCCGTAGGCGTCGCGCGCCGGAATGCCCACCGAGCGCGCCAGCGCGGTGAACAACGCGTTGATGTCGGCGCATTTGCCCGCGAGATTGCCGGTGGTAAGCATGTAGCGCACGTCGCCCGTGCCGCAGCCGCGCACCGATCCTTCACGCCGACAGTTGTCCACGATCCACTCGTAGATGGCGCGCGCTTTCTCCACGTCGCCCTGTTGGCCGCGCGTGATTTTCTCGGCGGTCTCGCGCACGAGCCCATCCGTCGGCTGGAGCGTCGTGGGCTGCAGATACTGGCGCAGCACGGCCGGCGCTTCCTTCGGGGCATCGGCCGACGGCGGCTGCGACAAATCGACGCGCCTGTCGCGTGTGGCGAAGGTGTTGACCAGCGTGACGGTACGGGCCTGCGTCGCATCCGGCCAGGCGACCGCGAGCATCGGCACCCCCACGCCTGCCGCACCGCGCACCATGCGAAGTTCCGCCTTCGCGCCGGGCGCCTCCCAGCGGGTGCCGAGTGCCTGCTGGTAGCCGCCGCCGGGCGAAGTCGCCACGGGCAGCCAGACTCGCGCGGGGCCGCCGCCCGCGGCGGCGGCGGGCAGATCGACCTGCGTCGTCAGCTCGAACGTGCGCCAGCCGTCGGCGGCGTCGTGCGGCGAGGCGGCGCGCGGCGACGCGTGTGCCTGGACGGGCAGCAGCGAGCTGGTGAGAAGGGAGGCGGGCAGGGCGCAGGCGCCCAGAGAGAGAAAGCGGCGGCGTTGCATGGAGAGGTCCCCTAGGGTTCAGCGCTCACGGCGCATGTGAGAGGGTGCTACAAGGGCAAAGCTGCTCCATAATACGTCGAGTTTCGATAAACGAACACCAACCACCATGACCGCAATCGATGCAACCCAAGCGGGCGCCACGCCGGCCGCTCCGCGCCTGACTTCGCTTTCGCACGGCGGCGGCTGCGGCTGCAAGATCGCGCCGGGCGTGCTGTCCGAACTCCTGGCCCGCAACGATACGCCGCTGCCCGCGCCTGCCGCGCTGCTCGTCGGCACGGAAACGTCGGACGATGCCGCGGTCTATCAGCTCAACGACGAGCAGGCCATCATCGCCACGACCGACTTCTTCATGCCGATCGTCGACGATCCGTACGACTTCGGCCGCATTGCCGCGACCAACGCGCTGTCCGACATCTACGCCATGGGCGGCAAGCCGATCTTTGCGCTGGCCATCGTCGGCATGCCGATCAACGTGCTGCCGCGCGAGACGATTCGCGACATTCTGCGCGGCGGCGAATCGATTTGCGCCGAAGCGGGCATTCCGATTGCCGGGGGACACAGCATCGACTCGGTGGAGCCGATCTACGGCCTGGCGGCACTCGGCGTGGTGCATCCGAAGCGCCTGAAGCGCAACGCCGACGCTCAGGCCGGCGACGTGCTGGTGCTCGGCAAGCCGTTGGGCGTCGGCGTCATGTCCGCCGCCCTGAAGAAGAACCAGCTCGACGACGCGGGCTATCGCCTCATGATCGATGCGACCACGCGCCTGAACCGCGTCGGACCGGCCCTCGCCGCGCTGCCGGGCGTGCATGCGCTCACCGACGTGACCGGCTTCGGCCTGCTCGGGCACACGCTCGAGATGTGCCGCGGCGCGAATCTGGCCGCGTATTTGCGCATGGCCGACGTGCCGCTGTTCGACGGTGTGCGCGAACTCGCGGACAAGGGATGCATCACCGGGGCTTCCGGGCGCAACTGGGCGTCTTACGGCGCATCGGTGGAACTGGGAGATCGGTTGACCACGCGCGATCGCGACCTGCTGTGCGATCCGCAAACGGCCGGCGGCCTGCTGGTGTCGTGCGCGCCCGGGGCTGTCGACGACGTGCTGGCCGTCTTCCGTGCCGATGGCTTTGCCGAGGCGGGCATCGTTGGGGCAATGCGCCCCGGCAAGCCGGGCGTACGCGTGATCTGATCCGTCACGGGACCGTGGGCGTTCCCCCGATCGGGAGGCGCCCGCGATGTCATGCGGCCTGCCGCTCGGCGTGCGCGCCGATGAACGCCACGATCGCCTCGCCCAGCGCCTGTGGCGCGTCGCGATGCGGCGAATGTCCGCAGGCGGGCAGCTTCACCACCCTGGCGTGCGGCACGTTGGCCGCAATGCTGTCCATTTGCGCCATCGTGCCGTACTCGTCATCTTCACCCTGAATCGCCAGCAGCGGCTTCGTGATGCTCGCCACCGCTCCGACCAGGTTCCAGTCGCGAAACGCCGGGTTCAGCCAGATGTCGTTCCATCCCCAGAACGCGGAATCGACGTCGTCGTGATAGCGCGCGAGCTTTGCCCGCAGATCGCTCGTCTCGTACACGGTCTTCGTCCTGGCGATGCTGTCCACCGAGAGGTCCTCGACAAACAGATGCGGCGCGATGACCACGGCACCGGCGAGCCGGTCAGGGAAGGCCGCCGAGAACAACAGCGAGATCGAACCGCCGTCGCTGTGACCGACAAGCCAAACGCGCTCGGCCTGAGCCGCACCCACACCGACGGCGTCGAGAAACGCGGGCAGGACTTCGCGTGCCTGCCGGTGCATGAAGTCCACCGGCCATTTCTCGTCATGCGGGCGCGGTGTTGAGCGACCGTAACCGTTGCGCGAATACACGAGGCCGCGAAATCCCCCGGCCTCGCAGAGTTGCTGTGGCCAGTCCTTCCACATGGCCACGGAACCGAGCCCCTCGTGCAGGAACACGAGCAGGGGGGCCTGGCTGCGCTCGGGGTGAATCCAGCGGTACTCCAGCGAGAGCGGGCCGTGCGAGGCCGTCTCGATCTGCGCGAACTGTACGTCCGACATCGTTCTCTTTTCTCCTATAACAACTCGCGCAGCTTGAAGCGCTGCACCTTGCCGGTAGCCGTTTTCGGCAGGTCGTCGACAAACACCAGCTCGCGCGGATACTTGTGCGGTGCCAGACGCGACTTGACGAAGGCCTTGAGCTCGCTGGCCATCGCCTCGGTCGGCGCCATGCCCGGCTTGAGCACGACAAACGCCTGCGTCTTGGTCAGGCCGTTATCGTCGCGGCCGACGACCCCCGCCTCGAGCACCGCGTCGTGCTGCATGAGCACCATTTCCACTTCGATGGGCGACACGTATTGGCCGCTGACCTTGAGCATATCGTCACTGCGCCCGGCATAGACGTAATACCCATTGGGTAGACGTTGATACTTGTCGCCGCTCTTGAGCCAGTCGCCGAGGAACGTGGCGCGCGATTTCTCTCGATTGCACCAATACATCAGCGCCGCGCTCGGCCCGCGAATGTAGAGGTCGCCGATCTCGCCGTCCGGTACCGGGTGACCCTGTTCGTCCCGCAATTGCACTTCATAGCCCGGCACCGGCTCGCCGGTGGTGCCGTAGGCTACCTGGCCCGCACGATTCGACAGGAAGATGTGGAGCATCTCGGTCGAGCCGATGCCGTCGAGGATTTCGGCGCCGAAGTGCGCTGTGAACCGCTCGCCGATCTCGCGCGGCAGCGCTTCGCCGGCCGACGTGCACAGGCGCAACGCCACGTCGGCGCGCGCAGGCAGGTGCGGCGAGGCGAGCAGGTTGGCGTAGAGCGTGGGCACACCGTAGAAGATCGTCGGTCGATGGCGGCGAAGCCGCAGGGCCACGGCTTCAGCCGTCGGACGCTCAGCCATCAGGATCACGGTCGCCCCGACCGACAGCGGGAACGTCAGTCCGTTGCCCAGACCGTAGGCGAAGAAGAGCTTGGCCGCCGAGAAGGCAACGTCGTCTTCTCGAATGCCCAGCACGTTTCGACCATAGGTCTCGGCGGTCCAGTAAAGGTTGGCGTGCGTATGCACGGTGCCCTTGGGCTTGCCGGTCGAGCCGGACGAATACAGCCAGAAGGCGATGTCGTCGCCCGCGGTATCCGCCGGTACGGCGCTCGGCGGGCCGTCGACCAGGGCGTCGAAGGTCGGGAGCGCGGGGGCGGCACCGGCTTCGGCGGCGACCGGCTGGGAGACGATGCACGGCGGCACAGGGCCCGTCTGCGCCACTTTGTCGAGGGCGGCCTGCACCGTGGGCATGAGCACGCCGGACGCGATCACGAGTTGCGCCTTGCTGTGCGAGATCATGTACGCATAGTCGTCGGCGGTGAGCAGCGTATTGACGACCACGGGCACCACGCCCGCATACAACGCGCCGAGAAACGCGACCGGCAGATCGACGGTGTCGAGCATGATGAGCAGAATGCGCTGCTCACGATGCACGCCCGCGCGCGCCAGGCCGGTGGCGAAGCGCCGGCTTTGCTCGGCCAGTTCGCCGTAGGTGAGGGCGCGTGTGTCGTCGAGATATGCAGTCTTGGCGGCGCGCTCGCGATTGAGCGCCTCCAGATGCGCGGCGAAGTTGAAGTTCGCCGGCGGTGGGGTGAGTACGGCTTCCATGTTGCCTCCGGTGGATCACCGCGAGAGGTCGCTCCAAATGCGGGGCGCCCACGCGGCGTGAGTTCTTTTGGCGCTCTGTCGGCGCCTGTGTGAATCACCTTGACTGCGACGGCTTGCGGCTTGCTGCGGATAACTTGACTGTAGTGCGCGAATGGCGGGGCAGGGTCAGCCGTTCGGAAATTCCACGGCATCCTGCGTCAGCGCTTCGATCAGCGCGGCGGGGCCCTGAACGGCCGAGCGCACATGATAGAAACGCAGAGCACGCAATCCGCCCAACTCCTCGCCACCGCCGGCGCGACCCGGACCGCCATGCAGCGACTGCGGCATGACATTGCCGTGGCCGGTCTGCGATTTCGCGACGGACGGATCGACGGCGTGCACGCGCCCGTGCGCGTCGGCCAGCGCGAGCGCCGGTGCGTGCATCGCGACCGCATCGTTGCTGTACAGCGAGACGACCAGCGAGCCCCGCGCACGACGGGCGAGCGCGATGGCGTCGTCGAGGTCGCGGTAACCGACGAGTGTGGCGACCGGCCCGAACACTTCCGTGTCGTGGATGCGCACGCCGCTCGCGCCGTCGCGCAGCCCAAGCAGCACCGGCGCGACGCAAGCGCTTTGCGGGCCGGCATCGACGAAGGCGGCATCACGATTACCGTCGTACAGCGTCTCGGCTTCCGCTTGCAGGTGGGCGATGCCCTCGAGCACGGCGCGCTTTTGCGCGAGGCTCACGAGCGCGCCCATCTTCACCGTCTCGTTGCGCGGGTTGCCAACGACGGTCCTCGCCAGACGCTCGGTGATCGCCGCCGCGGCGGCGTCGAAATGTTCGGCAGGGACCAGCGCACGGCGAATGGCCGTGCACTTCTGTCCCGACTTGACGGTCATTTCGCGCGCCACTTCACGCACGAACTGGTCGAATGCGGGCGTGCCGGGCAAGGCGTCGGGCAGCAGGATCGCGCTGTTCAGGCTGTCGGCTTCCACGTTGATGCGCGCGGAGCGTTGCGTGAACGCCGGGTGGGCACGCAGCGTGGCGGCGGTGTCGGCCGAGCCGGTAAACGAGACGATGTCGAACGGGCCGATCCGGTCGAGCAGACCGGCGGCGCTGCCGCAAATCACCGACAGGCTGCCCGGCGGCAGGATGCCCGCCGCAACGACATCGGCCACCATGCGCTGCGTGAGCCAGGCGGTCGATGTCGCCGGTTTGACGATCACCGGCACGCCCGAGAGCAAGGCGGCGGCGGCCTTCTCCCACAACCCCCAGGCCGGGAAGTTGAAGGCGTTGATGAAGAGCGCGACGCCCGGCGTCGGACGAAACACGTGACGCACCGCGAACGACGCGTCTTTCGCGAGCGGCACGGCGGCACCGTCGAGCAGCGTGTGTGCGTCGCCGAGCGTCGCGCCGAGCTTCGCAAACGTCGACAGCGTGTAGATGGCGCCGTCGATGTCCACGGCGGAATCGGTGGCGACCGTGCCGGCATTGGCGGTGGCAATGGCGTAGTAGTCGTCGCGATTCGCCTGCAGCGTGGCGACGATCTGTGACAGACGCGCGGCGCGCTCGCCATACGACAGCGCGCGCAGGGCCGGGCCGGCGGTATCGCGCGCATACGAGAAGGCGGCGTCGAGATCGAGCCCGGCGCTCGAGACGAAGGCGAGCGTGTCGCCGGTCACGGGGTCGGTGAGCGCGGTGCGTTCGCCGCTGCCGGCCACCCATTGACCGGCAACGTAGTTTTCCAACAAGGCAGGGGTACGCATGTCCATGAACCGATAAGCAAACAGGGAAGCAGGCGGCAGGCGCCTGCGCGCGACGCTCAGGCGCCGCGCGTGAATTCGATGGCGCCCTCGGGCAGCAGATAGAGCACGAGCGCCCGACCGTGGGCGACCGTCGGACGGTGCGCCGTGCCGGGGCCGTACACGCACCAGCCTGCGGGATGACCGTCGAAGGTCGCGCCCGCCGTGAGCGGCATGATCAGATCGATTTCGCCATTCGGGTGCACGTGATGCGGACCGGCCAGATCCGCCATGTCGACAACGTCGACGGAAAAGCCGTGCGTGTCGGGCGAAGGTTTGATGACGCGTCCGTAGCGAATGCCGCCGCCTTCGCGGTTGCACAGCCAGCCTTCGGCGACACCGGTGCGGCAGGCGTCGGCGAGCGCTTCATACCCGGGGGAGCCTGCACCGTAGTGCGTGTTGAGCCAGTCGGCGAGGCCGGCGTCGAGCGGGCGTTGGTCGATTTGCCGGGTGAGCGCGGCAATCAGCGCCTGAAATTGAGGCACATCCATCCATGTCTCCTGGGGACGTTCGCAGGCGCTACACCGGTCGCGGCGGCAGCAGAGGTCCGGCAAAGGCCGGCCGGCATCGTCTCGACAATGCCCTGTCGTTCGCGCGCATGGCGGTCCGCGCACTGTCTGTTGGTATGACGTCGATCAATGGCGGTGCGCAGAGGTCTGGCCCGTGTTTGCTTTTTTACCGACGCATGGTGAAAATTAGAGCATGCAAATTTCGCTGTCAAGCAATATATTACATGTTATCTGCTTCGAGGATCTCCCCCGATGAATAAGAGTGCGCAAGCCGATGGGGTGCCGACGGCACGTGGCGCCGGTGAGAAGGACCCGTTCCTGGTCGCGCTGGGCGAGCGGGTACGCACGCTGCGTGCCCGCCGTGGCCTCACACGCAAGGCGCTGGCGCTCGACGCCGGCGTCTCCGAGCGCCATGTGGCCAATCTGGAGTCGGGGGTCGGCAATGCGTCGGTGCTGTTCCTGCGTCAGTTGGCACAGGCACTAAATTGCACATTGGCGGAAATCGTGGGCGACGAAACGACGTCGTCGGCCGAGTGGCTGCTCATTCGCGAAATCCTCCATGGACGCGACGGCGAGGCGCTCACGCGCGCGCGCCAGGCACTCACCGAACTGTTCGCGGGCAGCGAGCGCGACCCGGACCGGCGCGGGCGCATCGCGCTCATCGGGCTGCGTGGCGCGGGCAAGTCCACGCTCGGTCGCATGCTCGCCGACGACATGCACGTGCCGTTCGTCGAACTCAACCGCGTGATCGAGCAACTGGCCGGTTGCCCGCCCTCGGAGATTTACTCGCTGTATGGCGCCTCGGCCTACCGTCGATACGAGTTGCGCGCGCTCGAGGCGGTCGTCGCCGAGCACCCGCGCGCGGTGATCGCCTCGCCGGGCGGCATCGTGAGCGATGCCGCGACGTTCAATTTCCTGCTCACCCATTGCTATACGGTATGGTTGCAGGCCTCGCCCGAAGAGCATATGAAGCGGGTGGTGGCGCAGGGTGACCTGCGCCCGATGTCGGGCAATGCCGAAGCCATGGACGATCTCAAGCGCATTCTGGCCGGCCGACAGGACTTCTATGCCAAGGCCGACATGAGCTTCGACACCGGCGGGCGCGCCCTGGCAGACGCCTATTTGCAGTTGCGCGGCCGCCTCGCCGTGCAGTTATCGTCCGACTGACGAGGCGTAACTGCAAAATAATTCATTTTTATTTAAATAAACGGTTGACGATGGGTTTGTGCTGCACTATATTGCAATCCAACAAGATCATTATTCGTGTTGGAGGCAATCATGTTCGGCAAACCCCACGTCGACTATCGTACGGACCCCTCGCAGTACAAGCACTGGAAGCTGAGCTTCGACGGCCCCGTCGCCACGCTCGCCATCGACATTGCGGAAGACGGCGGCATTCGCGAAGGCTACAAGCTCAAGCTCAATTCGTACGACCTGGGCGTGGACATCGAACTGCACGATGCCATTCAGCGCATCCGCTTCGAACATCCGGAAGTCAAGACCGTGGTGGTCACCAGCGCCAAGGACCGCGTGTTCTGCTCTGGCGCGAACATCTTCATGCTGGGCCTGTCGTCGCACGCCTGGAAAGTCAATTTCTGCAAGTTCACCAACGAAACGCGTAACGGTCTCGAGGATTCCAGCCGCCACTCCGGCCTGAAGTTCCTCGCCGCCGTGAACGGTGCATGCGCGGGCGGCGGCTACGAGCTGGCGCTGGCCTGTGACGAGATCTATCTGGTCGACGACCGCTCGTCGTCGGTTGCGCTGCCGGAAGTGCCGCTGCTCGGCGTACTGCCGGGCACGGGCGGACTCACGCGCCTGACGGACAAGCGCCATGTGCGTAACGACCGGGCCGACATTTTCTGCACCATTGTGGAAGGCATTCGCGGCGAGCGAGCCAAGCAGTGGCGTCTGGTCGACGAAGTCGTGAAGCCCGCGCAGTTCGCGCAGACGATCGCGGCACGTGCGCTGGAGCTCGCGCAAGGCAGCGATCGTCCGGGCGGCAAGGGCGTGACGCTCACGCGCATCGAGCGCACCGACGAGCCGGACGCGATCCGCTACGAATTCGTCGAAGTGGAAATCGACCGCGCCAATCGCACGGCGAGCCTCACCGTCAAGGCGCCGAAGTCGGCCCCGCCCGCCGACATCGCGGGCATCGAGGCGGCCGGCATCAACTGGTGGCCGCTGAAGATGGCACGCGAACTCGACGACGCCATTCTCAACCTGCGCACCAACGAGCTCGACATCGGCACGTGGCTGCTGCGCACCGAAGGCGACGCGAAGCACGTACTTGCCGCCGATGCCTCGTTGCTCGCGCATCAGGACCACTGGTTCGTGCGCGAGACGATCGGCATGCTGCGCCGCACGTTCGCGCGCATCGATGTGTCGTCGCGCTCGCTTTTCGCCCTGATCGAACCCGACTCGTGCTTCACCGGCACGCTCGCCGAGTTCGCCTTTGCCGCCGATCGCACCTACATGGCGTCGCTGCCGGCAAGCGAGGAAGACGAGCCGGCCATCACGCTCACCGAGGTCAATTTCGGCCTGCTGCCGATGGTGACGGACCAGTCGCGCCTGGCGCGCCGGTTCTATGAGAACGCCGAGGAACTCGACGCGGTGCGCGCCACGATCGGCCGCCAGGTGCGTCCGGACGAAGCCGAGCGACTCGGTCTGGTGACGGCCGCCGTGGACGATCTCGACTGGCCCGACGAAATCCGCATCGCCATCGAGGAGCGTGCGGCCATGTCGCCCGATGCGCTCACCGGCATGGAGGCAAACCTGCGCTTCAACGGCCGCGAGACGATGAATACGCGCATCTTCGGCCGCCTGTCCGCCTGGCAGAACTGGATTTTCATTCGTCCGAACGCCGTGGGCGAGAAGGGGGCGCTGAAGGTCTACGGCAAAGGCAACAAGGCGCAATTCGATCTGAATCGCGTCTGACCGGGACGCACGCAAGGACCGGTCGTCGCGCGACGCAAGGCGACGCGCGACGACATCCAACGAGACGTTTTCCACAGAATACGCACGAGACACGAGGATTCCCACGATGGCTTCGATCAACTACAGCGAGAAGATCCCCAACAACGTCAACCTGTCGGATGACCGCACGCTCCAGCGCGCGCTCGAACAGTGGCAACCGAATTTTTTGTCCTGGTGGGGCGACATGGGCCCGGAAGGCTCGCATGGATTTGACGTCTATCTGCGCACGGCGGTGAGCGTCGATCCGGGCGGCTGGGCGCACTTCGATCATGTGAAGATGCCGGACTATCGCTGGGGTATCTTCCTCACGCCGGGCGAGGCCGATCGCAAGATCCATTTCGGCGAGCACAAGGGCGAGGCCGCGTGGCAGGAAGTGCCGGGCGAGCATCGCGCGAACCTGCGCCGCATCATCGTGACGCAGGGCGATACGGAGCCGGCGTCGGTCGAGCAACAGCGTCACCTCGGACTCACGGCGCCCTCGATGTACGACCTGCGCAACCTGTTCCAGGTGAACGTGGAAGAGGGCCGCCACCTGTGGGCGATGGTCTATCTGCTGCATCGCTACTTTGGCCGCGACGGCCGCGAGGAAGCCGAAGCGCTGCTCGGCCGCCGCTCGGGCGACGAGGACAATCCGCGTATTCTGGGCGCGTTCAACGAGAAAACGCCGGACTGGCTGTCGTTCTACATGTTCACGTACTTCACGGATCGCGACGGCAAGTTCCAGCTCTCGGCGCTGGCCGAGTCGGGTTTCGACCCGCTCGCGCGCACCACGAAGTTCATGCTCACCGAAGAAGCGCACCACATGTTCGTGGGCGAGTCGGGCGTGTCGCGCGTCATCGCCCGTACCGCGCAGGTGATGAACGAACTGAAGACCGACGATGTGGCGAAGCTGCGCGCGGCAGGCGTGATCGATCTGCCGACCATTCAGCGCTACATCAACTTCCACTATTCCGTGACGATCGACCTGTTCGGCGCGGACCAGTCGTCGAACGCCGCCATCTTCTACAGCTCGGGTCTCAAGGGGCGTTACGAGGAAAGCAAGCGCGACGACGACCACCAGCTCAATGGCCAGATGTATCGCCTGCTGGACGTGGACAACGGCCGGCTCGTGGAGCGCGAAGTGCCGATGCTCAACGCGATGAACGAAGTGCTGCGCGATGACTACATCAAGGACTCGGTCGCGGGCGTGAACCGCTGGAACAAGGTGCTGGAGAAGGCCGGCATCGATTTTCGCCTGACCGTGCCCCACAAGGCGTTCAACCGCCAGATCGGCACGTTCGCGGGGGTGCGCGTGTCGCCGGACGGTCGTGTGGTGAGCGAGACCGAATGGGCCGCGCACGAGCGCGAGTGGCTGCCGTCGTCGGAAGACCGTGCCTACGTCGCGTCGCTCATGGGCCGCGTGACCGAGCCGGGCAAGTTCGCGAACTGGATCGCGCCGCCCCCGATCGGCATCAACCGCCAGCCGATCGACTTCGAGTACGTGCGCTTCAACTGATGACGCGGGGGGCCATGCAGCCCCCCAGGCGCATTCCCCACAAGGAGACAGCATCATGAACGGCCCCGTTCCGGTCGAAGTTCTTAAGCAGCATCTGATCGATCCGGAGATCTGCATTCGCTGCAACACCTGCGAGGAGACGTGTCCGATCGACGCGATCACGCACGACGACAACAACTATGTCGTGCGCGCGGACACGTGCAATGGATGCATGGCGTGTATCTCGCCGTGCCCGACGGGGGCGATCGACAACTGGCGCGACGTGCTCAGGGCCGAAGCCTATTCCATCGACGATCAGCTCACCTGGGACGAACTTCCGGTGCAGGACGACGCCATTGCCGGCCAGGGATCGATCGGCGAGGCCGCATCCGCCCCGGCGGGCGTCAATCCGTCGGACGCGCCGGAACCGGTCATCGGTGGCTCGGATCTCGTACGCGGTTCGGTCGTGCCGCCGTGGTCGGCGGCAAAGCCGTACGTCAACCTCTACAACCACAAGGCGCCGGTGCAGGCCACCGTGGTCGGCAACTACCGTCTGACCGACACGAGCGCCGAGAGCGACATTCATCACATCGTGCTGGACTTCGGCAAGCAACCGTTCCCGGTGCTTGAGGGACAGTCGATCGGCATCATCCCGCCGGGCACTACCGCCGACGGGCGCGCGCATCACGCACGGCAGTACTCGATCGCGTCGCCGCGCGACGGCGAGCGACCCGGTTACAACAACCTGGCGCTGACGGTCAAACGCGTCACGAAGGACCATCACGATCAGGCGGTCGGCGGGGTGTGCTCGAACTATCTGTGCGATCTGAAGAAGGGCGACGTGGTGAACGTGATGGGCCCGTTCGGCAGCACGTTCCTCATGCCGAATCACGCCGATTCGCATCTGTTGATGATCTGCACCGGCACGGGGGCGGCGCCCATGCGCGCCATGACCGAGTATCGTCGCCGTCGGCGCCTGAAAGGCGCGACGGGCAAGCTGATGCTGTTCTTCGGCGCGCGCACGCAGGGCGAGCTCCCGTACTTCGGTCCGCTGCTCAATCTGCCGAAGGATTTCATCGACACGAACCTCGCGTTCTCGCGCACGCCGGGGCAGCCCAAGCGCTACGTGCAGGACGCCATGCGCGAGCGCGCGACCGACGTGGCAGCGTTGCTCCGGCACGACCACACTTATATCTACGTGTGCGGCCTGAAGGGCATGGAGGATGGCGTGCTGCAAGTGCTGCAGACCATCGCGGGCGAGGCCGGTCTCGACTGGCAGGCGCTGTGGCAGCGGATGAAGACGGAAGGGCGTCTGCATCTCGAAACCTATTGACGAGTCCGGCTCGCGCGGCGTCTCCTCGAGCGAGGCGCCGCCGGGCAACCGCTTGACCGACGGCGTTTTGCGCCGACTTGATACCGCGTGCCTCGGCACGCGGTTTTTTTTCGTCCGAAGGGTGTTCGTAATACGCCAGGGATGGGGCGCGACGGGGCCGAAATGGGGCCATGATGGGGCCACCATGAGGCCGCGATGGCCGCGGCGCGGCCGAACGCGATCGGCGCGCCGGTGGCCCGGGCTCGCGGCCGTCCCGGAGACGTCACCGGAATTGAGTAACATGGAAGGGCGGTTTCCCCTCCCTCTTTTCTCTGAATGGAGCGTCACATGGGCAAGAAGCGGATTTTGGTACTCGCGGGCGACTACGTCGAAGACTACGAACTGATGGTGCCGGTGCAGGCGCTGATGGCCGTGGGCCATCGGGTGGAGGTGGTCTGCCCCGGCAAGAAGGCGGGCGACAAGGTGCGCACTGCGATTCACGATTTCGAGGGCGATCAGACCTACAGCGAGAAGCGCGGCCACGACTTCACCCTCAACGCCACGTTCGACGGCCTGTCGCCAGCCGACTTCGACGCGCTGGTCATTCCCGGCGGACGCGCCCCCGAATACCTGCGCCTGAACGATGCGGTGCTCGAGGCGGTGAAGCATTTTGCGCAGAACGACAAGCCCATTGCCGCGATCTGCCACGGCGCACAACTCCTGGCGGCGGCCGGCGTGATCGAAGGACGGGAGTGTTCGGCCTACCCCGCGTGTGCGCCGGAAGTGCGCCTGGCCGGCGGGAAGTACATGGAGATCGGCATTGATGAAGCGCACACCGACGGCAAACTTGTGACTGCGCCGGCCTGGCCGGCTCATCCGGCCTGGATCGCCCAGTTCCTTGCGGTGCTCGGCACGAAGATCGAGTTGTAACGACGCACGCCAGGCGGCGCTTGGGGCGTCGCCATATCGCCGCGCTGTCTGCGCGCTATCGGCCTGCTATCGGCGCTCGTCGATGGCGCGCAGTCTCGCATCCGCCTCGGCGAGCGTGTATTCGCTGAACACCTCGACACCGTGGCGTCGTAACCAGGCCGCCGTCACGCCCGCTTCCCGCACCTTCCCGCCCGTGAAGCTGCCGTCGTAGATCGACGTGCTGCCGCACGACGGGCTGTCCTCCTTGAGGACGGCAATGCGTACGCCATGACACAGCGCCAATGCGAGTGCCTGCCGTGCGCCGTCGAGAAAGGCAGCGCTCACGTCGGCGCCGGTATCGTCGATCACGCGTGCGCGCTGGAGCCAGACGGCGTCGCCACCGGCGGCGCCTTCGATTTCGGCGGGCGGCCGCGGCGTGGGCAGGCCGCCCGCGACTTCCGGACAGACCGGGACGATGCGACCTTCGGCATGCCAGCGCTCGAGAAAGGCGGCGGCTTCGGATTCGCAAGACGCGCTGCGTCCGTGATAGCGAACCGGATGGCCGAGCAGGCAGCTGCTGACAAGAATGCGGGCAAGCGTAGACATGGGACGAGCCTATCACGTGCGGCGGAATTGTCCGATGTTGCCTCATTTTCGAAAGCTGGCCGCGCACTGCCGCAGCAACATCGGCCGATCTCGAACGGGTCGGCCGGCCCGCGCACTGCGTGCCGGGGCCTCGCCATACGACGAAGGAGGGTCGTCATGGATATCCACGGCTATTTGTCAGGCGCGCAAGCGGCAGCGGCCAAACCGGCGCCGACGACACCCCAGGCATCCCCGGCATCCGGTCCGGGCGCGCCCGGCGGCATCGCGGCGGCGCTGGCGCTGCCGGCCACGATGACGACTTTCGGCCGTCTTGGGGCCGTTGCGGGATGCGACGGCTGCGATGTGCCGCTGCCGGGCATCGGACCCCATGATTTCGGCGCGGCGCAGCGTGTTCACGAGGCGGCACCGGAACCGGCTGCGGTGCAGATGCGGCTCGGCCCGCACGCGGACGCGTCCCGGTTCGTCGTCAGGGCGTATCCGGATGCCCGGCAGGCGTCGCTGGCCTGGTTCGCGTCCAGGCTCTTCGGTGCGTTGGGGCTGGTGACGCCGACAGCGATCCTGGTTCGGGGCTGTGCGGCGGCATACGACGGCACGCTTGATGCGACGCGTGTCTTTCTGGCAACGCCGTATCTGCCCGGTTACTCGAGCCTTGGCCGTTGGCTCGAGAGCGATGCCGCGAGCCGCGTCGTCGATGGCGCTGCGCCTCGCGCTCAGGGTGCGGCGAGGGCATTCGATCGCCTTGGGGAAGGCCAGCCCGGTGACGACGCCAACCGGTGGCGCACGCAACGCTGCGCCATGCTGCCCGACATCTATCAATGTGAACTCGAGCGCCAGTACCTCGCCGCCCTTTGGCTGGACAACCGGACGCTGTGCGATGCGGCCATGGAGAACGTGGGGATCTGGCGGGATCAGAACGATCTGCCGCACGTGATGACGGTGGAATTCGGGGCTTGCCTGTGCGCGGACGCCTTGAACGATATCGATGCCCCACCGCAGCGCATGGACGGTGCCGCGCCACCATGGGTCGATCGGACGCGCGTGTCATGCAACGCTGTCGGCACCCCGTTTGTGCGTCGGTTGGCGGGGTTCGTGCCGCACGCTCACGAGAAGACGATTCGCGACGAATTGAGACAGCCGGACGGTGTGCGAGCGGTGGCGGCGGAAATGGCGTTTCGTCTTGGCCGCATCGATGCGGCGACGATACGGCCGTGGGCGGCCGATGCCTGTCAGCTTGCCCGCGAGGCGCAGGCGCTGGCCGGGCACGGGGACGATACGCGCGATGCCGACGCGTTGGTCGACCATGTGATGGCCAGACGCGGCGAGGTGCTGAGGCACCTGGGTGGAGAGCTGACGGCCCGTGCCTGGGCGCGTCTGTACCCGACGCGGGCGGCCGCCATCAGCGCGCAGCAGGCGCTGTTCCTCGCGCTGGCCCCCGCGGCGCGCACGACCGGCCTTGCATGACGGCGGGCTCGGCGACCGGTTCCCCCTCGTTGGTACGCCGGTCGAATGCCGTGTGGCCTTCGCGACACCATGTCGGCGCCGGGCCGTAAGGTTTCCATCATTGGCATGTCTGGCGGCGGAAGCATTGAAATCGCCTGTCTGTGCGGCACCGCGCCAGCGCTGTCGCCGTTGCGTCACGGGGCGTTCTGCAAGGTGGCGGTGCGGGTTTCCGAGCCGGTTGCCTAACGCCGCAAGCTCGCATAAACTATTGACGCCACAAACCCCGCGTGACTGGCGATTAGGGTGCACAGCCTTGTGCGCCCGAGGTGGATCAACCCACCGGGAAGCGCCGGGGTCTTATTTGCCGTTCGCCTGGGCAGCCGTGATGGTTGGTGCTGCCCTGTCTATCGTCTTCCGAAGCACAAAGGAAGGCGCGCTGCACCATCCCCTCCCGGAAAACCTGTTCAATTCAACGGAACCGCCATGTTCGACAAATCGAAATCCACCGTTGCCGCCGTCGATCCCGACGTGTGGGCCGCGATTCAGAAGGAAAACCAGCGTCAGGAAGACCACATCGAGCTGATCGCGTCGGAAAACTACACCAGCCCGGCCGTGATGGAAGCGCAGGGCTCGCAACTGACCAACAAGTATGCGGAAGGTTATCCGGGCAAGCGCTATTACGGTGGTTGCGAGTATGTCGACGTGGTCGAACAACTGGCGATCGATCGGGTGAAGGCGCTGTTCGGTGCCGAGGCCGCGAACGTGCAGCCGAACTCCGGCTCGCAGGCCAACCAGGGCGTGTACTTCGCCATGCTCAAGCCGGGCGACACGATCATGGGCATGAGCCTCGCCCACGGCGGTCACCTCACGCACGGCTCGCCGGTCAACATGTCGGGCAAGTGGTTCAACGTGGTGAGCTACGGCCTGAACGAGAACGAAGACATCGATTACGACGCTGCCGAGAAACTCGCGCAGCAACACAAGCCGAAGATGATCGTGGCGGGCGCATCGGCCTTCGCCCTGAAGATCGACTTCGAGCGCATGGCGCGCATCGCCAAGTCGGTCGGCGCCTATTTCATGGTCGACATGGCGCACTATGCCGGCCTGATCGCCGCGGGCGTGTACCCGAACCCCGTGCCGCACGCCGATTTCGTGACGACCACCACGCACAAGAGCCTGCGCGGCCCACGCGGCGGTGTGATCCTGATGAAGGCCGAGTTCGAGAAGGCCATCAATTCGGCGATCTTCCCGGGAATCCAGGGTGGCCCGCTCATGCACGTGATCGCCGGCAAGGCCGTCGCGTTCAAGGAAGCCGCCACGCCGGAATTCAAGGCGTATCAGGAACAAGTCGTGAAGAACGCACGCGTGCTGGCCGAGACGCTGGTCAAGCGTGGCCTGCGCATCGTGTCGGGCAAGACCGAATCGCACGTGATGCTGGTCGACCTGCGCGCCAAGAACATCACCGGCAAGGCTGCCGAAGCCGCGCTGGGTGAAGCGCACATCACCGTCAACAAGAACGCCATTCCGAACGATCCGGAAAAGCCGTTCGTGACGAGCGGCGTGCGTCTGGGCTCGCCGGCCATGACCACGCGTGGCTTCAAGGAAGCTGAAGCCGAGCTGGTCGGCAACCTGATCGCCGACGTGCTGGACAACCCGGAAAACGCCGAAACGCTGGCCACGGTC
This sequence comes from Pandoraea pnomenusa, assembly GCF_000767615.3. Classification (NCBI taxonomy): domain Bacteria; kingdom Pseudomonadati; phylum Pseudomonadota; class Betaproteobacteria; order Burkholderiales; family Burkholderiaceae; genus Pandoraea; species Pandoraea pnomenusa. The sequence goes on from NZ_CP009553.3 coordinate 1,640,272, forward strand.
CGCGCCAAGGTCGCCGAGTTGACCAAGCGCTTCCCGGTCTACGGCTAAGCCGACGGCGTCGCACGCATGCGCTGCCCGTTCTGCCGGCACGACGACACGCAGGTCATCGACTCGCGTGAAGCGGAAGACGGCGCCGCCATTCGGCGACGCCGGAAATGCCCGTCGTGCGACAAGCGATTCACCACGTACGAGCGTGTCGAACTTGCCATGCCCGCGGTCGTCAAGAAAGACGGCAGCCGGGCCGAGTACGATCGCGCGAAGGTGCGTGCGAGTATGCAACTGGCGATTCGCAAACGCCCCGTGAGTGCCGAAGCGATGGATGCCGCGATTGCGCGCATCGAATACAAGCTGCTGGCCGGCGCGGAGCGCGAAGTGATGAGCCAGCGTATCGGCGAACTGGTCATGCGCGAACTCAAGCGCCTCGACAAGATCGCCTATATCCGCTTTGCCTCCGTGTATCGCAGCTTCGAAGACATTGCGGAGTTCCGCGATGTCCTCGAGGAAATCGACAGCACCGACCTCAAGCCCAAGCGCAAGCCGGTGGCGTAGGACAGCGCGAGAGGCCGCGATGCGGTCTGAACGAGCGACGAAAAACCCGTCGCGCCTGAAAGGGCGCGGCGGGTTTTTTCATGGTGGACGGCACCGTGGGCGCGGACGACGGGCGCTGGCACCCGTTGCCCGGCGACGCGCAAGTCAACAGCGCCGCATGCGCTCAGAACGAGTGCGACACCCCGATGTAGGCGCCGGTCTGGCTCTTGCCTGGCGGCGGGTTGTCGAGCGAGTCGCTCGGAATGGCGGCGACCGAGAAGCTTTGGTTGGCGCTGTTCTTCACGTAGGCGACGGTGCCATACAGGAACGTGCGTTTGGACAGGTTGTACGTGGTGCCGAGCTCGAACATTGTCGCGTGTCCGAAACCGCCCGGCACGTTCACGTGGTAGACCGCCGCATTGGCCGCCCACACGGCCGTCGCCTGCCATTTCACCCCGGCCCAGTAGTGATCGGCGCGCGTGGCGAAATCGGGGGCGGGGGCGTCAGGCGCCGACATGTGTGTGTAGCCCAGCGAGATCGTGAAGCGATTCAGGAAGACATTCGCTCCCGCGAAATACTCGCGCGAGGTGGCGAACACGTCCGTGAATCGCCCGTTGGTGTCGCGAATTTCGTCATACAACGCGCGCAACTGGAAACGATCGTGCGTGTAGGTCAACTGGGCGCCCATGCCACGCCCGTTGTTGAACTGTCCGGCGATATTCGAGAATGCGTATTGGCCGGCGATATCGAATCCGTACCAGTTCGGACTCTGGTAATTGACGGTATTGCTCGCTTGCGGCCAGTTGCGTCCGCGCACGAGCGATGCCGACGAGAAGGCCTGCTGCTGGAAGGGATCGAAATCCCAGACGCCATTGCTGATGAACAGGTTGCGGCCGAGCGTGAGCTGACCCCACGAGCGGGAATTGAAGCCGACCAGGGCACGCCGATCGAAGATCGAGCCGGAACCGTTGTTGTTGTAGCCGTTCATCAACTGGAAGCCGCCTTCCAGATTGAATACCGCATGCAATCCCTGCCCGAGATCTTCATATCCGCGCAGCCCGAACAGGCTGGTGCCGAAGTCGCCGCCCTGAGCGCTCCAGCGCGACGTCGTGCCGCCGTTGCCGTCCTGCAGGTTGTTCATGAACTGGAAGCCGCCATCGACGCGGCCGTAAAGTTGCACGCTCGACTGTGCGTGCGCGAACGAGCCGATGCCGCACAGCAGGCTGGCTGCGATGAGCTTCTTTTTCATGGTCTGTTCCCCAGGTTGCGTTTTGCCCCGCACCTTTCTCGCGTGGTTATGCCCGTCGTCGTCGTCCATCGCCCGTTTCGGGGCGAGGCAGGAGACGCTCGGGAAAGCCTGAATTTTCGTTACGAGTGACGAGAAATCGGCAAGCGGAAACGCCTGGGCAACGGGCGCCGCACGGGAGCGTGCGGGCGGTTGCGAGTGATGCCGGCACGCTCTGGTCGTCAGAGATCGTTTTCATGGCAGTCCACTGGCGTGAGGCCGTCTTCGGCGTGCTGCCACGCGCCGTCGGAATGACGCTCACGTGACACGCAGGGGCCGTCCGGCGACCGGAATCGGCTGGCGAGGCGCGCCAAGATGATCGATGTCTTGTACTGCGAGATAACTTTGCGCGCGACGCCCGGATGGCTTCTTTATAGCTGAATTCTCACGCCTGCAACATCGGGTAAAGGCTTAGTCGCCGGATTGTTGCGTGCCAGCAACCGAAACCGCCGTCAGTGCAACGGCCGACAAGGCCGTCGGCATCGGCGCGGCGCCGTATCGGCTTGCCGGGCGGTCGCCCGCGTGGCCCGCAGGCGCCTCAATCCGGCGCGCCGAAGGCTTCCATCTTGCTTGCCAGATGCGTGAGCAGCCGATTGGCCGCCCCGGAAAGCCGGCGGCCCGCGCGGGTGACGAGATGCGCCTCGGCGCGATTGAGGATCGGGTGATCGATCGGCAGCGCACTCAGAATGCCGGCTTCGATCTCCTGCGACACCGCGAACGCGGGCAGGAACGTCGCGCCCAATCCGGCGCGAACGAAGTGCTTGAGCACGGAAATCGAGTTGGTGGTGACCGCGGGCGAGAGCCGGCGCTTTTCGGACTGCTCGGCCATTTCCATCATCTGGCGGGTGCCGTAGGCCCCGTGCATGAGTGCGAGCGGCACGTCGTAGAGCTCGTCCAGACGCAAGGCGCCCGCCTGGGCCGCGCGTGCGACGAGCGGCGAATCGGGCGCGACGATGGCGTGCACGGGTTGGCGCAACTGCGCCCGGGAAACGATCTTGGGCTCCGCCGGCGGGTTGTAGACGAGCCCGATATCCGCGTCGTCCTCGGCAACCAGGCGCATCACTTCGTTGGTGCCGGCCAGATCGAGGGTGAGCGTGATGTCCGGGTAGCGCCTGCAGAAATACTGCAGCGGCGGGCCCATCAGATCGCTGACAAACCCCTCGCCAACGGCCAGTCGAATATGCCCGCGCCGAAGTCCGCGCACTTCCTGCAGCTTGGCAAGCAAGTCCTCCTGGTGGGCGCGTTGCTCCCGGTAGTACTCCATGAGCAGGCGGCCCGCCTGCGTGAGATGCACGCCGCGCTTGTGGCGTTCGATGAGCGGTAGCGACAGTTCGGCCTCGAGCAGGGCGATCTGGCGACTCACGGCGGACGGGGCGATGTCGAGCCGGTCGGCGGCGGCACGTACCGTGCCGCACTGGACGGCTTCGTACAAATAGGCCAGACGGCTCTCGTTGATGGCGGGTGTCATAGCCTAAAGACTAATTTTTAGAACAAAAATCTTCAAGCGTTGTCATTGAGCGTCGTTTTTTTTTCAATCCACACTGCAAAACATGCGGATCGGCCCCATCGCCCGGCCCCGAACCCAGGCGAGGCCGGGCGACGGCGGCCCGATTCCGCGCCAGATGGCATGCGCCGCGATGCATGAGCGGCGCGGGACCCACGAACGATTCCACAGGAGACCCCGATGATTCTTCCGCGAAACACGCGATTCGGCATCGATCATCCGCTGGTCACCGTTCACGACCACCCGAGACGCCTCGCGCACTACGCGCGACTTGGTTTCTCGCCGTCGCCGGTGTCGTATCACCCGTGGGGCACGGTCACCTCGCTCATGATGTTCGCGGACAACTTCATCGAACTGATCGGCGTGGACGATCCCGCGAAGTTCGGCACGAACGCGGTGGGCGACTTCTGTTTCGGACGCTATCTCGGAAGCTTTCTCGCCCGGGAGGAGGGCGTCTCGCTCGTGGCACTGCACAGCAAGGACGCCCGGGCGGATCAGTCGCGTCTCGCCCAGGCCGGGCTCGAGACGCAGGGCATCATCGACTTCCGCCGTGCCATGCGCAAGCCGGACGGCACGCCCGACGAAGCGGTCGTCTCGCTGGGCTTGTTCCTCGACGACACGCTCGGCGACGCCTCCAATTTCATTTGCCACCAGCATCGCCCCGAACTGATCTGGGTGCCCGAGTGGCAGCGCCACCCGAACGGCGTGAGCGCCATTGTCGGCATCACGTACGTGACGCCGGACGCGACGGCGCTGCGTCAGCTCGCCACGCGCTGGCAGCGCCTCTACGGCGCGCGTCATGTGGATCTGTACGACGGGGGCGCGGTGGCCGACACCGGCTGTGGCCAACTGCTCGCGATGTCGCCGCAACGCGCCGAGGCGCGCTATGCCGCGGTGGGCCTGCCGATGGCGCAGGGCACACGCACGCATGCGGTGGCGATCACGTTGCTCGCCCCCGATCTGGCGCGCATCGAGGCGATGTGGCGCGAGCACGGCGTGCCATACGGCTACAACGAGCACGGTCTGGTCGTGGAGCCCGAATTCGCGGGCAACGTCGTGCTGGAGTTCGTGAACCACCCGCATTGAAGTATTCCCAGGACATGTCCTGACGTGGGCCGTCGCAGGGCGGCGCGCGAAGCACGCGACGTCGCCCGTGGGGGTGGCGTCATCCTCGCAGTCAATTTGGAGTCAACATGAAAATCATCGGAGTGGTCGGACTGGGCAACATGGGACGCGGCATGGCGCTGTCGTTGCAGCGCGGCGGTTTCACGGTGCTCGGCTTCGACCCGTCGCCGGCCGCGGGCGCGGCATTGGCCGACGCCGGCATCGGCCTGCGCGGGTCGGTGGCCGAACTCGCACGCGAAGCCGACGCGCTCGTGCTGTCGCTGCCGACCTCGCAAGTGGTCGAGGCCGTGGTCAACGGCGCCGACGGCATCGCCGCGAACGGCCGCGAAGGGCTGGTGGTGATCGACACCTCGACCGCCGATCCGCAGAGCACCCGGGCGCTGGCCGTCACGCTGCGCGAGAAGGGCATCGCGCTGGTCGACGCACCGGTGTCGGGCGGACCGAAGGGGGCGCTCAACGGCGCGCTCACGATGGTGCTGGGCGGCGCGGCCGAGGACGTCGCACGTATCGAGCCGGTGCTCGCGGCGATGTCGGCCAAGCGTGTGCACATCGGCGATGTGGGCGCGGGCCACGTGACCAAGCTCATCAACAACCTGATGTGCGCGGCGCATCTGATCGTGGCCGGTGAAGCCATGCGCCTGGCAACCGCTGCCGGCGTCGCGCCCGAACAAGTGCTCGAGGGGCTGAACGCTGGCTCGGGCCGCAGCGGTGTGACGCAAACCAACTATCCGACGTGGATCCTCAACGACGCCTTCGACTCGGGCTTCACGATGAAGCTCATGCGCAAGGACGTGCGTCTGGCGATGGCCCTCGCGGAGCAGGCGGGGACGCTCGCGACCGGGCCGTTGTCGGCCGAGGTCGGCCGCCTCTGGGCGGCGAGTGCCGCGACGGTGGGCGACGACGAGGACTTCAACCGTATCGTGCAGTTCATCGAGCCGGGACGGGCGTGAGCGTCGGCCGGGGCCGGCTGTTTTGAAGCGGGCGCGGTGACGTGAATCGTCACGGCCGATTTTCGATCTCTTCAGTTTTGCATAGGACGATGCGCCGCGAGGTGCATCGCACGGAGTTTTCTCATGGCAGACCAACAAGCCGCCGCGTTGCTCGGCGCATTCCACAAATTCTTTCCCAACGCCACCACCATCGGCTCGTACGTCAACGGTGAACTCGTCGAAGGCGCGGGCGACGCCGACATCGATATCGTGAACCCGGCCAGCGGGCAGAAAGTGCTGGCCTATCGCGACGCCGGTGCCGCGGTCGTCGCGCAGGCGGCCGATGCCGCGCAGGCCGCGCAAAAGACCTGGTGGGCGCTCACGCATGCCGCGCGCGGTCGCGTGATGCAGGCCGTCGGTGCAAAGATTCGCGAGAACGCGGAGGCGCTCGCCCAGCTCGAATCGATCGGCGCGGGCAAGCCGATCCGCGATTGCCGCGGCGAGGTCGGCAAGGTAGCCGAGATGTTCGAGTACTACGCCGGCTGGACCGACAAATTCTTCGGCGACGTGATCCCGGTGCCGAGCACGCACCTGAACTACACGCGCCGTGAAGCCATGGGCGTGGTGCTGCAGATCACCCCCTGGAACGCGCCCGTGTTTACTTGCGGCTGGCAGCTCGCGCCCGCCATCGCCATGGGCAACGGCGTGCTGCTCAAGCCGTCGGAACTCACCCCGGCGAGCTCGCTCGTCGTGGCGGCGCTGGCCGAGCAAGCCGGCGTGCCGCGCGGGCTCATCAACGTGCTGGCAGGCTTCGGTCACACCACGGGGCAGGCCGCGATCTCGCATCCGGTGGTCAAGAAGGTCGTGTTCGTCGGTTCGCCCGCGACCGGCAGCAAGATTGCCGCGGCCGCCGCGCAACGCCTGTTGCCGAGCGTGCTCGAGTTGGGCGGCAAGTCGGCGAACATCGTTTTCGACGACGCCGATCTGAAGCGCGCCTGCCTGGGCGCGCAGGCCGCCATCTTCTCCAGTGCGGGCCAGAGCTGCGTGGCCGGTTCGCGTTTGCTGGTGCAGCGCGGCGTGTACGACCGCATGATCGAGATGCTGGCGCGCGGCGCGGAGCAGATCCGCGTGGGCGAGCCGCTCGACGATGCCACCGAAGTCGGCCCGATCTGCAACCGAACGCAGTATCAGCACGTGATGAACATGATCGACGCGGGCGTCGCGGGCGGAGCGCGTCTGGCGGCCGGGTCGCAGCAGCGCGGCGACGGCGGCTTCTTCGTGCGCCCGACCGTGCTGGCCGATGCGAACAACGCGATGGGTGTGGCGCGCACCGAGATCTTCGGCCCGGTGGTGGTGGCCATTCCGTTCGACACCGAAGAGGAAGCGCTCGCGATCGCCAACGACAGCGAATTCGGCCTGGCCGGCGCCGTCTGGACGCAGGACGTGGCCCGTGCGCACCGTGTCGCATCGCAGGTCAACGCCGGTACGTTCTGGATCAATGGCTACAAGACGATCAACGTCGCCTCGCCGTTCGGCGGATACCACCACAGCGGCTATGGCCGCTCGAGCGGTGTGGAAGCGTTGTATGAGTACACGCAGACGAAGAGCGTGTGGGTCGAGACGGCCGCGAATCCGGCCACGCCGTTCGGTTACGTCTGATTCCCACGCAAATGGGCTGTCATCGTGCGTTCCGCGTTCGCGGATGCATCGTAAAGGTGTGAGAAATGTTGGAAGTGTGCCGGACATCGGTCGTGAGGCCCCGTCCGGCATGCGGCCGTTTCAGCCCGCGGGACAAGCGGCCGGAACGGTGATTTTGACCGCGTATAATGCCGCCCTCGGGTGGTTCGGCGCGGAACGCTGTTGCTGTCACCGAGGCGCGCCAATATGGCGAGCGCATTGGGTAAGGCGTGGTTGTTGATGCGCAGTGCCGCAGTGCCGAATGGCGCCGTGGGGTGCGTTCGCCGGGTTTCGCAACCCGGTGAGCGGCGCGCCGAATTTCCTTAACCACCGAAATGTTCGCGCATCTTCCGGGCAACCGGACGGCACCGGACCGGTTCAATAGCAAGTGCAGTGGAGACCCAGATGGCAGTCATGGAACAAAACGCGGCAAAGCCGCAAGGGGGCGCCTTCAGCGATGGCGTGCGCCTGTACGTATGGGCTATCGTGATCCTCGTGATCGCGGAGCTGATCGGGGCGATCAGCATCAGCGCCGGTCACGGCAAGATCGTGTTGTTGCCGATGGTCTGGGCGTTGTTGCTCGGCGCGGCGCTGGGTCTGGCACAGGCGCGGTTGCCGCGCTTCGCGCAGATCGACCTGCCGTTGCAGCACAAGGCGGCCGCCATTTTGCAACCGGCACTGCTGCTGTTCGTGGCGAAGCTCGGCCTGCTCGTGGGCGGTTCGCTGCCCAAGCTCGTGGCTGCCGGCTGGGCGCTGGTGTTCCAGGAGTTCGGCCACTTCGTGGGCACGATCATTCTGGGCCTGCCGGTCGCGCTCATGCTCGGTATCAAGCGCGAAGCGATCGGTGCGACCTTCTCGGTCGGCCGCGAGCCGAGCCTGGCCATCATCGGTGAAAAGTACGGCTTCGATTCGCCCGAAGGCCGCGGCGTGCTGGCCGAGTACCTGACCGGCACGGTTTTCGGCGCCGTGTTCATTTCGCTGTTCGCCGGCTTCGTCGCCAGCCTGAACCTGTTCCATCCGCACTCGCTTGCCATGGGCGCCGGCGTGGGCTCGGGCTCGATGATGGCGGCCGCAGCCGGCGCCATCGCCGCGCAACAAACGCCGGAAGTCGCGAAGGAAGTCGCCACGTTCGCGGCGGCGTCGAACCTGATCACGACGACCATTGGCACGTACTTCACGTTGTTCATCTCGCTGCCGCTCGCCGTGTGGGGCTACCGCGTGATGGAGCCGGTGCTCGGCCGTATCAGCAAGCGCGGTCGCGCCAACGCGGAAGCCGCTGCCGTGGCCGACGCCGAAGCCGCCAAGGAACTCAAGCAGGCCAGCACTGCGCACACCGTCGAAATGAATTTCGGTGCGCGTCTGTTCGCGTGGGTGTTCTCGGGCGCACTGGCGCTCGTGGGCAACAGCATGGCCTTCAAGACGCCGTTCCTCGACGGCGTGCCGGGCATGTTGATCATCATCTGCGCCGTGATCGTCGGCGAAGCGTTGTATTTCGTCACGCGCCGCAAGGTGCCGGCCGTATGCTGGGTGTCGCTGATCGCGATGTTCCTGACCTCGCCCGCGTTCCCCTTCGCGCCAGTGGTCGAACAGTTCACGGGCAAGATCAACTTCCTGGCCCTCGTCACGCCGATGCTGACCTACGCCGGTCTGTCGGTTGCCAAGGACGTTCCCGCGTTCCGTCGCCTCGGCTGGCGTATCGTGGTCGTGTCGTTCCTGGCCAACGCCGGGACGTTCCTCGGCGCGGCGATCATCGCTGAGTTCTTCCACGTGTAATGGGTGGGGGCGGTACGCGGCAGCAACAGGCCGCGCCGCCATCGAGGGGCAGTGACTCGTTGTCGCGGCCCCGGGGCTGCAAGTACAAAACGCCACGGCTTGCCGTGGCGTTTTGCTTTTCGCCAACCCCTTCGCTCCCTTTCGCTTGCAGGGGCTTGCGAGCCCGGGCGCGCGCTCAGGGTTTGGTCGTCGCTGCGTCGGCCTGCTCCCGTTCGTGGTAGTAACGGCGGAAGAACGCACGAATCTCCGCCGGGGAGAGTTTGCCGTCGTGATTCACGTCGATCTGGTCGAAATGCTGGTAGAGGAAGGGCTCGGCGGCCGCCGTTTCGTCGCGGCTCAGATAGCCGTCGCCGTCCTTGTCGGCCGCCCTGAAGTAGCGCTCGAAGGTTGCGCGGCGTGCCTGCAACTGATTGCGCTGGTAGGCGGCCCATTCATTGCGATCGATCTTGCCGTCGTGGTTCGCGTCGATCACGTCGAACGAGCGCTGCAAATAGAGCCCCAATGCGGCGTTCTGATCGGCCGCGTCGCCATAGTCAGGGCCTTGTGCCCCTGGTGCCGCAGCCGGCGGGGGCGGTGGCACCGGGGTGGTCGGTACCACGCCGTTGATCGGGGCGCGCGCCTGCTGTGCATAGCCCGGCACGGCGGCGAGCGTGAGTGCCGCCGCGCCGACACACAGGGCGGCTGCCGCGAGCGTGCGGCGACCGAGCCGACGCGCGGACAGCGTTCGAAGCGATCGTTGGCGGAGTGTCACTTGGGATGTCATGTCGCACTTCTCCTTATGGCTTGAGCAATGACGGCGGCGCGTGGCTCGCCCGGCGAGCACGCTGCCGCCCGGGAACGGCCCGTCAGCCGTCAGTAGCGGCGACGATCGTTCGTGATGACGTTACCGATCACACCGCCCACGACGGCGCCGCCCACGGTGGTGCCGAGGTCGCCGCCGGAGATAAGCGCACCACCCAGCGCGCCGACGCCGGCGCCAACCGCGGTGTTACGCGACTCGCGCGGCGTCATGCCGCCGCAGCCGGCCAGCGTGCCGACGAGCGCGGCGCCCACGAGCACCGGGGCCGCCTTACGGGAAAAATGCGAGAGGTGCGAGATCCATCGTTGTGTGGTTTTCATGACGCATGGCTCCTTCAAAGGGGCGAGGCCCCCGGGTATTCGCAGGTCGTCGTGTCCGGGCGGCCTGCCGTTTGATGAAAGCGGTGCTCGACGATCCCGCCGGGGACGGCGCATCGATGTCGTTCGACGCACATCGACGGACCCGTCAGTGCGCGGTGGCCGACCCCGGCTCCGGTGCGCCCGCGCCGCCTGCCGGATTCGATTCCTGGTAGGCCGGGGGCGGGGGCGGTGGCGGATACGGACGGCCCTGGGCATCGGACGCGTACGGCCTGCCCGAAGCATCCGTCGGCGGGTAGGGGCGCCCGTAGGCGTCGGTGCCCGGGGCAACCGGCGGAGGCGGTGCGGCATACGGGCTGCACGCCGAGCCCGGCGCATACGGCGGCGGTCCGCAATTGGGCTGGTACGCCGGATTCGTCGGTTCGTTACCTCGATAGGGCAGGCGTGGCTGGGGCGGCGCCTGGTATGCGCAGCCCGCCGTCGCCAGCATCAGGGCCGCCAGTCCTATGGCCGCCACCGTCCTGGCGGTGAATGGGGCGCGGTTCTCAGCATTCGTTCGCATCATGACCTCCTTGCGAGAGCGGTGTTCGTCCCACTCGTCGTCATCATGGATTCGAAAAAGCAAGGGCGATTCGGCTGGGCCGTCGACGCAGCCATCGAGCACCGCGCCGCCAACGTCATCCGACCAGCATCGCTTGCCGACCCATGTTGGACGCAAGTTGCGAAATTTGGATCGCCGGATCTTGTAAGCGTTTGTAATCGCCCTGGGACGCGCCGCAGGGCGGGCGTTTCCGGCCGGTGCGCGCGATAGGGCAGACGCAACGCCGAACGCTCACATGCAAGGTATGCGATGTAGTCCGAATTAATGTAGGAATGCACCGACATCGCGCTGTCGGCAAACGGCGGAGGTGTGATGTAGGTAGCGACGCGCGACAGCGCGACATTCGATGCGAGGGGAATCGTCAATTCCGTATTCGTTGAAATATACGAACGCATGTGCGAAGCCGGCCCGCAGCGCGCTCATGTCCGCGGCGAGAAACATGACATCGAAACAGTTCAATTTTGAAGTATCTCGGGGCGGCGGTTTCACGGTCCGGACGCCTCGTCGGTCGTCCGGCGCTCATGCGCACATTGCGCGGCAAGACGGCGTAATACGCGATGTCTGTCATCGCAATTCACGTCGAATGCGTTTAAACACCGGGAAAGTCCGGGGGAGTGTTTGCGCTTAGTTTTCGCCGCAAGGGGCTTTTGCGCTGGCATACTGTGCGCGCTGACGTTCGGTATGCGCTTCAGTGGACGTTGAGAAATTTCGATCAAGGTGCCCGGCCTATCCGTGCAGGCTCACACATGCCACAAGTCAAGAAAGAAGACATTCGTCAGGCCATTCTGGAGGCGTCGCAGGCCCTATTTCTGGAAAAGGGGTATGTCGACACCACGATGGTGCAGATTGCCAAGCGCGCAGGTATTTCGCACGCGAACATCTACAGCTACTTCACGGCGAAGCTGCAAGTCTTCTTCTGTGTTTACGAAAAATGGTTCAAGGCGCGCGTCATCGCGATAGAGGCGGACGTTCTGGCCGCACACGGGGCCCATGCCCGCATGCGCACGCTGCTGGCCGGCACGCTGGTGCAATTGCCGCGGCTCGATAACGGCTTCTCGCACAATCTGGTCCAGGCGTTGGCCACTGTCAGCCCCGGCGACCCGTACGATCCGGCGTTGTTGCAGTGGTTTCGCGAACGCCTGTCGGGCATGTTGGCCGCGTGCGCCCCGAGCCTGGCTCGTGACAGTGTGCGACGCGCGCGTCTGGTCGACATCCTGGTGCTGACGTTCGACGGGTGCCTCGTCAATCATCATGTCAACCCGGCTTCGCTGCCCGACATCGCCATGCTCGAGGAGTTCGTGACGGCGTTCCTGTCGTCGGAGCCGGTCGAGCCCGCTCCCGCGCCGCACTCGCCGCTCACGCCGACAGGCTCCGCGGCGGCGGCCTGACAGGACGCCAATGCGATCACTTCCCTGGACCGCCCTCAACCTCGGACGCAAGCTCAAGTTCCATCAACTCCAGGTCTTCGACCGCGTGCTCGAGACGGGCTCGCTCGTGCGCGCGGCCAATGAAACGGGACTCACGCAGCCGGCCGTGAGCAAGATCGTGCACGAACTCGAGGCCTGCTTCGAGGGCCCGTTGTTCGTGCGCAGCAATCGCGGCATGCAGCCCACCGAACTGGGTGAGTTGCTCGGCCATCGCGTGAAATCGCTGATGGCCGAACTGCGTTACCTGACCGACGAGGTCAATGCGTTCAGCGCCGGCACCAGCGGTCACGTGATCGTGGGCACGCTGATCTCCGCGTCGGCCGATTTGCTGCCTCGCACCATTGCCATGCTCAAGGGACGCGCGCCGGGCGTGCTGGTCACGGTTCGCGAGGCCACCACCGCGCAACTGTTCCCGGCACTCGCGAGCGGCGACCTCGATATCGTCGTGGGCCGCTTGCCCGAGCGTGCGCTACCGGTGGCCAACGCGTTCGCGCTCACGCACGAAGTGCTCTTCAATGAATCGCTCTGTGTGGTCGGTGGCAAGCGCCATTGGGCCCATGCGCCCGAGCGAGTGCCGCTCGCGCAGTTGCGCGAAGGCGCGTGGGTCCTGCCGGTGCCCGAGTCGCCGTCGCGGCTGGCCGCCGAGCGCCTCTTCCATGACGCCGGACTGGCGTTGCCCGAGGACGTCGTTGAATCCCTCTCGATGCTTACCAACATCGGCCTGATGCTGGAGAGCCCGCGTGTCGTGCTCATGCCGCGCGCGGCCGCCAAGCCGTTCGTCGAATCGGGGCTGCTGCGGGTGTTGGCCGATACCGTGCCGGGCAGCTTCGGCGACGTGGGATATTCGCTGCGCACCGACAGGCCGCCAAGCCCCGCTTGCGAGCGCTTCGTCGCCTGCCTTCGTGAGGTGTGCGGCCTGACTCCGTAATACCGCGCGTGCCCGTGAACGTGTGTCGATCGTCCGAACGCCACAGGGCGGTATGCCGTCACGTCGCGATGTCTTGACGTCGTCGATGGCATACCGCCCTGGAGGCACTGCGCGTGGGGTGAGGGGCGAAGGCGCTCGCGGCGTGACAACGCCGCATCAGATGCGCGTCAGAGTCGCGCGAGGGACGAAACCAGGCCCGGATTCTGTTGCACGAGTCGAATCAGGCACGCCGCCTGGGCGTTGGGGCGTGCGCGACCCTGCTCCCAGTTCTCCAGCGTACGCGGATTCGTGCGCAGGTAGTGCGCGAACACGTTGCGCGACATGCCCAGATGCTTGCGTAGCGCGAGGAGTTCGTCGGGGAATACTTCCAGTTTCGGTAGCGGCGTGCGAGGCAGCTCCTTGATGTTGAGCGGAAGATCCGCTGGAAGGCCGTTCTTGACGTGTGCCGGCTCAGTGGGCGGTGGCGCACCGGTGTCTTGCGTGAGCAGCCAGCGGAAGGGATTCGAAGGCGTATTTGAGTAAGCCATAGTCCTGCCCGGGAGTCTGAATGTTGGAAATCGGAACGCTTGCTAAGGCAATCAAGCGGAGCCGATTGCACCACACACTGCTGCTGGGTGCTTTCACAAAACACTCCCGATTTTCGCGTCTGACACCTATCGAATACTACGCACTTCGTACAGGCGGGGTGCCGCGGAGTGTACGCAAAAAAGTGAGGCGCGCACGGCGGCGCGCGCTCACGCGCACTGTCACGCATCCACACGCATTCACACGCCGAGGTAGGTCTGCAGCTCGGGCAGCGCCTGACGCAGGCTCGCCGAGTTGCCCTGCCAGGCCACACGGCCCTTGTCGACGATGTAGTGCCGGTCGCCGAGCTCAAGCATCGGCGCGAGGTTCTTGTCGATACACAGGATCGACAGTCCGCTGCCTTTGAGTTGCTTGAGGCATTGCCAGATTTCACCCCGAATGAGCGGCGCGAGGCCTTCCGTGGCTTCGTCGAGAATGAGCAATTTCGGATTCGTCATCAATGCGCGGCCGATCGCGAGCATTTGCTGCTCGCCGCCGGACAGATTGCTGCCGAGGTTCTTCTCGCGTTCGCGAAGCCGCGGGAAGAGGCCGTAGATGCGCTCCAGCGTCCAGGGCGAGCTGGCGCCGTGGCGATTGCCTGCGGTCGCGACGAGGTTCTCGCGAACGGTGAGCGTGGGGAATATCTGGCGGCCTTCGGGGACCAGCCCCATCCCGGCCCGTGCAATGCGATGCGACGGGCTCGCATGCACGGGCTGGCCGTCGAACACGATCTCGCCGCGCGCCGGGCGCATAAGTCCCGTCATCGATTTGACGGTGGTGGACTTGCCCATGCCATTGCGGCCGAGCAGCGTGACGAACGTTCCGCGCTCGATCTCCAGATGCATGCCGAACAGCGCCTGGCTCGCACCGTAATACGACTCGACGCCGGACAAAGACAACAATGTGCTCATGCGGTCGCTCCCAGCATTTCGTTGCGGGTGTCATCCCCGAGATAGGCCTCGCGCACGCCGGCGTCGTTGCGAATGGCGTCAGCGGTCCCGCAGGCGATGGCGCGTCCGTAGACGAGCACGGTGATGCGGTCGGCGAGCGCGAATACGGCGTCCATGTCGTGCTCCACGAGCACGATCGCGTAATCGCCCTTGAGTTCGGCGAGCAGATGCGTCATCTGTTCCGATTCGGCTTGCGACATCCCGGCCATCGGCTCGTCGAGCAGCAGCAGCTTCGGGTGGCTGGCGAGGGCCATGGCCAGTTCCAGTTGACGATGCTCGCCGTGGGCCAGGGCGCTGGCCGGCACGTGCATGCGCGTCGCGAGCCCGGCGCGCGCCAGGATCTCGCGTGCGGGCTCGACGAGCGACGCTTCGCCGATGGCCGGACGCCAGAAGCCGAAGCTGTGCCCCTGCATGGCCTGCACGGCGACCATCACATTCTCCAGCGCGGTGAATTCCCGGAACACCGATGTGATCTGGTACGACCGCGCGAGCCCGGCGTGGGCGCGCTGCTCGATGGGCATGGCGGTGATGTCGCGCCCGTCGAAATGAATGTTGCCCTCGTCGGAGCGCAGCTCGCCCGCCAGTTGGCCGATGAGCGTGCTCTTGCCGGCGCCGTTCGGGCCGATGATGGCGTGCAGCTCGCCCGGCGCGACGTCGAGGCAGAAGTGATCGGTCGCGGTCAGTCCGCCATATCGTTTGACCAGTTGGTCCACGCGAAGCAGGCTCATGCTTTGCCCTCCACGGTGCCGGTGCGGCGCGAGAGTCGCACCTGAAGGTCGCCGAGCAGGCCGTACAGGCCGCGTCGCGAAACGAGCACGGCCACCACGATCAGCGGCCCGAAGATGATCATCCAGTGTTCGGTCATGCCCTTGAGCCACTCCTCGATGAGCAGCATGGCCGCGCTGCCGAGCACCGGACCGAAGAACGATCCGAGGCCGCCGAGCACGACCATCACGATCAACTCGCCGGAGGCGGTCCATGCCATGTACGCGGGCGAGACGAAATGCGTGAGATTGGCGTAGAGCATGCCGGCCACGCCGCAGGCCATGGCGCTCAGGATGTAAGCCACGAGTTTGTAGCGCAGCGTCGGATAGCCGAGCGCACGCATGCGACGGTCGTTCTGGCGAGCGCCGCGAATGACCATGCCGAAGCGGGCCTCGACGAGGCGGCGACCGGCCCACACGCACAGGCACAGCACGGCGAACGCGACGTAATACAGCACGGCCGGATCGTCGAGCGTCACGCTGCCGAAGCGGCTGCCGGCGGAGACGGGCAGGCCGTCGTCGCCGCCATACTGCTTCAGGCTCACGGCAAGGAAGTAGAACATCTGGGCAAACGCCAGCGTGATCATGATGAATGCGATGCCGGTGGTGCGCAGCGACAGCAGGCCGGTCACGGCACCCACGATCGCGCACAGCAGCAGCGTGAGGCCGAGATGCACGAAGCCGTTGTCCACGCCGTGATAGCTGAGGATCCCCACCACATAGGCGCCGAGGCCCAGATACAACGCATGGCCGAAGCTCACCATGCCGCCGTAGCCGAGGATCAGGTCGAGCGAGACCGCCGCGATGGCGAACACGACGATGCGCCCGAACAGGGTGAGATAGAACGGTTGCTGGGCGTATGTCGCGTAAAGCGGCACCAACGCCAGCGCGGCCAGCAGCAACAGGGGCACGGCAGTGCGAAGATTGAGTTTCATTTCCATCGTTTCCATCGTCAGCCGTGTTTGACCGGGAAGAGACCTTGCGGGCGCACGGCGAGCACGGCGGCCATCACAAGGTAGATGAGCATCGACGCCAGCGCGGGGCCGGCGGTGTCCGCGGTGCTGCGCTCCATGAGGCTGCGCAGCAGTGCGGGCAATGCCGTTCGGCCGACCGTATCGACCACGCCGACGATCAACGCCGCGAGAAACGCGCCGCGCACCGAGCCGATGCCGCCGATCACGATCACGACCATCGTGAGAATCAGGATCGGCTCGCCCATGCCCGGCTGAACCGACAGGATCGGGCCCGCCATCAGGCCGGCAATCCCGGCGAGAATCGCGCCCAGGCCGAACAGCAGCGAATTGAGCAGCACAATGTTCACCCCCAGCGCGCCGACCATCTGGCGGTGCGTGGAGCCGGCGCGGATCAGCATGCCGATGCGCGTGCGGTGGATGAGCACATAGCAGCCGAGCGCCACCGCAAGACCCACCACGATGATGAGGAAACGGTATGCCGGGTACGCCAGGCCGAACAGATTCACCGTGCCGGCGAGCCATTCGGGCACTTCCATGTAGTACGGCGACGGCCCCCAGATCATCCGGGCCAGTTCATTGAAGAACAGGATCAGGCCGAAGGTGGCCAGTACCTGGTCGAGGTGATCGCGGTCGTAAAGGGTCTTGAGCGCGACAAACTCGACGATCAGGCCGATGACGAGCATGGCCGGCACGATCGCCACGGCGGCAAGCGCGAACGATCCCGTGTGGTTGTACACGGTGGCGGCGATGAAGGCGCCCATCATGTACAGCGAGCCGTGCGCGAGGTTCACGAAATTCATGATGCCGAAAACCAGCGTGAGGCCGGCGGCCATCAGGAACAGCAGAATGCCCAGTTGCAGGCCGTTCAGGCACTGCATGACGAAAAGCGTGAGACTCATGTCGCCTCCCGGGGAAGCCCCATCTGGCGGAAGATGGCCTGCGTGAGCGGGCTCGCGGCGTCGTTGAGCGTGAGTACGATATCGAAGTGGTTGGTGCCGGGCATCGGCACGTACGTCCCCTCGAAGCCTCTGGCGCGCCACGCCGCGAGATAGTCGTCGGTCTGGCGCTTGAACTCGGCTGTCTCGGTCTCGCCGTACGACACCACCAGCGGGCAGCCGTGCGAGGGCAACTGGAAATACGGGCTGTTGCGGCGGGCGTCTTCCTCGGAGAGCTTCATCCATTCATTGATGTGCGTGAACGGAATGGGCGTGAGGTCGAACAGGCCGGAGAGCGGCACCGCGCCGGCGATCACGTTCTCGGGGACGCCGTATGCCGCGTGCCAGCCGTGGGCAAGCAGCATGCCCACCAGGTGGCCGCCGGCCGAGCTGCCGCAGACATGGATGCGGCGCGCGTCGCCGTGGTGCTCGCCGATGTGGCGATGCACCCACGCGAGCGCACGTCGGGTCTGGTCGACGATGGTGTCGAGCGAGGCACCCGGCGCGAGCGAGTAGTTGACGGCGACCACCGTGGCGCCGGCGCGTGTGAAGGCGGGCGCCATGTTGCTCGAATCGCTCTTGTTGAGCGCGCGCCAGTAGCCGCCGTGCACGAAGAAGAACACGGGGGCGCCGGGCGCGGGCGCGGGAAAGATGTCCAGCGTTTCGTCGGGATGCTCCCCGTAGGCGACATCCAGGACGCACGGCGTGGTCGCGCGGGCATGCGCGCTGTCGGCGGCGTACTGTTCCAGGATGTCGAGAATGTTCGGCGTGGTGGCGCGAGCGTTGTATTGAACGTCCAGCTCGGCGTCGTCGAAATTGCGGTAGCGCTTCATAAACCCTCGATGGTGCTCCGGTATGGCCCGGGTCGTGCAACGGCGGTGACGGTGGCGGTGGGGGCCACGGACACTTCAGCAGCGGCCCGCGGCGATCCCGCGCGCGGGGCGCGCTCGCCGTGTGCCGGTCCAGCAGTTCACATCACGCATGGCGGGACATCGTGAGCCACGACGGCCCCACCATGCAATGCGCAGCAGCTTACGATTTGATCTTGCACTGTGCGGCCAGATCGGCGCGCGTCTTGATGTGGATTTGCCCCTTGGTGGCGAAGGCGGCGCCCGAGGCGTCCTTCACCACGTCCACGCGATAGAACTGCGCGACGGGGAACTGGTTGCTGGCGAACTTGAACGGTCCGCGCACCGACGCGAAGTCGGCCGCCTTGAGCGCGGTGCGCAGCGCTTCGCGGTCCGCCACGCTGCCCTTGGTCTTGGCAAGCGCGGAGTCGATCAGGTTGGCCGCGTCATACGACTGCGCGGCGTACATCGAGGGCACGCGGTTGTACTTTTTCTGGAAGGCCGCGACGAACTGCTTGTTCTGCGCGTTGTCGAGATCCGGCGAGTACGGCGCGCTGGTGATCGCCCCCACGGCCAGTTCCTTGAGCGCGGGCAGGGTGGAGCCGTCGATGGTCGACACCGAGATCAGCGGGATCTTGCCGAGCAAGCCGGCCTGGCGGTACTGCTTGACGAAGTTCACGCCCATGCCGCCCGGATAGAACACATAGACGGCGTCGGGCTTGGCGGCCTGCAACTGGGCAATTTCGGCCGAGTAGTCCGGCTGATTGACCTGGGTGTACACCTCGTCGACGATCTGCCCCTTGTAGTCGCGCTTGAAGCCGTTCACGGCGTCGCGTCCGGCTTGATAGTTCGGCGCCATCACGTACATCTTCTTGTAGCCGAGATCGGTCGAGAGCTGACCGCCCGCCTCGTGCAGCTCGTCGTTGTCCCACGAGGTCGAGAAGAAGTTCGGCGAGCACTGCGCGCCGGCGATCGGCGTCGGGCCGGCGTTCGAGCCGACCATGACCACGCCCGCGTTCGTCACGTTCTTGTGGATGGCCATCATCACGTTCGAGAACGTCACGCCGGTGATGATCGACACCTTGTCGCGCTCCACGAGCTTCTGCGCGGCCTGCACGCCCACGTCGGGCTTGAGCTGGTCGTCTTCCTTGATGACCTGCACCGGCACGCCGCCGAGCTTGCCGCCCTTTTGCTCGACGGCGAGCATGAAGGCGTCGTACTGGTCCTGCCCGAGCGCGCCGCCGGGGCCGGAGAGCGTACCGATGAAACCGATCTTCACCTGGGCGTGCGCCCCGGTCGATGCGAACATCGCGGCGGCTGCGGCGACGGCGCCCAGTACGGCGATGGCTTTGCGTTGCGTGGTCTTCGTTCCCGTCATCATGGTCTCCAAACTAAGTGCCGAAACTGGCAATCACTGTCAGCAGAGGACTTGCGCCGGGATACTTGACCGCTTCTTCACGTCGGTCATGGCAGGCCAGGCGCGTCAGACTGATACAAATCGTCCTATATTGTTTAAGCGTCAAATATTTCAGTGCCCAGCCTAAACGACGCCTTTTGCGTAGGCAAGCAATTTCAAAAACACCTCGGGAAAGCACCAGTCAGAGGTTGAAGAACTCCCGGGCGTTGCCGGCCAGAATGCGTGCCCGGGCGGTCTCGTCCAGGCCCGGCTGCTCGGCCACGAGCCGGCCGATGTCCTGTTCGCCGAGCGGGAAGGGGTGGTCCGAGCCGAGCATGATGCGCTCCACGCCCATGGTGTCGACCAGCAGGCGCAGGGCGCGCGGGTCGAACACCGCGCTGTCCACGTAAAAGCGTTCGAGATAGTGCGACGGCGGATGAGGGCTGTCGGCGCGCACGATGTCGCGGCAGTGCCACGCGTTCTCGGCGCGGCCGAGCAGATACGGGAACGCGCCGCCGCCATGGGCGAAGCACAGCTTGAGCGAGCGCGGCAGGCGCTCGAACGCGCCGGAGAGGATCAGCGAGAGGATCGAGAGCTGCGTCTCGGCGGGCATGGCCACGAGCCACGGCATCATCCACTTCTTCATGCGCCCGTCGGTCATCATGTCCCACGGATGTACCAGCACGGGAATGTGCTCGTTGCCGCAGTGCCGCAAAAACGCCACGAGTTGTTCGTCGTCCAGATCTTTCGGCCCCAGGTGGTTGCCGATCTGCACGCCCACGTGGCCGGTGGCCTTGGCACGCGAGGCTTCCGCGCAAGCCAGGTCGAGATCCTGCAGCGGCACCTGCGCCATGGCCTTCAGGCGAGTGGGGGCGTAGGCGCAATGTTCGAGCGCGAGATCGTTCATGCGCCGCACCCAGTCGATCACCTTGCGGCCCTCGTAGCGGTAGCCGAACATGATCGGCGTGGCACACACGACCTGCAGGTCGATGCCGTGACGGTCGAGTTCTTCGATACGCAGCGCGGGATCCCACAACGCGCGGTAGACCGGCCGGAAGGCACGGTCGTCGAGCATGATGTTGCCGGTCTCGCCACCGTCGTCGATACGAAGCCAGGGCGCGGTGGCGGGGTCGAGGCGGGCCGCTTCCTCCCGCGCGATGCGCGGGAAGAAGTGGGCGTGCATGTCGATTTTCTTCATGACGTGACGTATTGGGTTCAGAGGGCGGCGCTGTGGCTCAGGCGGATGCCGCGGTGGTCTTCGGTTGCGCGGCGCGCCCCGGGTGGATCTCTCCGCAGCCCGGGCAGCGGCGCAACGCTTCGTTGCCGTAGAACGCCTCGAAAAGCGGGGGCAGGTCGGTCACGATGCTCTTGAGCTGGACTTCCACGCGGTGCACGCGGGTGCCGCAATTCAGGCAGTACCACTCGAAGCCGTCCAGCAGTCCGGCGGGGCGCTGGCGCTCGATCACGAGGCACAGGCTGCCGGCTTCGGGACGCTGCGGCGAGTGGCGCACATGCGGCGGCAACAGGAAGATGTCGCCTTCCTTGAGATCGATGCGCTCGGCGCGGCCGTCGATCCACAGGTTCACCCAGGCATTGCCCTTGAACTGGTAAAAGAATTCCTCGAGCGGATCGTCGTGATAATCGGTGCGATGGTTCGGGCCGCCCACGACCGTCACGATGAAATCGCTGTCCTGCCAGACTTGCTGGTTGCCCACGGGCGGTTTGAGCAAATGTGCGTGGTCGTCGATCCAGCGCTGGAAATTGAAAGGCTTGCCATACGTCAACATGCTGTCTCCCGGGTCATGCCGCGTCAGGTGGGGTATCGGTTGGCCGCTGTCTCGTCAGCGTGCGCGCGGCGAGTACGCCACGCATTTGATCTCGACGAGCAGCAGCGGATGCGGCAACTGGTGCACCGCCACGGTGGTGCGCGTGGGGCCGCTCTCGTCGAAATACTCGCCGTACACTTCGTTGTAGCCGCCGAAGTCGTTCATGTTGACGAGAAACGCGCCGACTTCGACCACGTCGGCGAGCGAGGCGCCTTCGCTGGCGAGAATGTCGCGAATGTTCTCGATGACCGCGCGGGTCTGCTCGCGAATGTCCAGTTGGGTCACGCCCAGGGCATCGACCTGGGCGCCGGCGTAGGTATTGTCCGGACGGCGCGAGCTGGTGCCCGAGACGAACAGGAAGTCTCCGGCGCGCTTGATGTGTGGGAATTTGCCGCGCGGTCTGGCCTTGCCTTCGACCACGCGGGCCTGCGTGTCTTGCGATGCGCTCATGGATTCAGTCTCCGATTGGCTTGGGTAGCATTGGCGCACGGGTGCGGCGCGCTCGACCCCCATCGATTGCGCCGCACCGTCGCCTCACAGTTTGATGCAGATGTTGGTGATTTCGGAATAGAAATCGAGCGAGTGGCGGCCGCCCTCGCGGCCCAGTCCCGAGAGCTTCACGCCGCCGAACGGCGTGCGCAGATCGCGCAGGAACCATGTGTTGACCCACACGAGTCCGGTCTGGAACTGCCGGGCCACCCGGTGCGCGCGCGAAAGATTCGTCGTCCACACGCATCCGGCCAGACCGTAGTCGCTGTCGTTCACGCGACGAATCACTTCCTCTTCGGTGTCGAACGGCGCCACGTGACACACCGGTCCGAAGATCTCTTCGCGCACGCAGCGCGCCGAGTCCGGCAGGCCGGTCCAGACGGTGGGCTGCACGAATGCGCCTTCGTCGCGGCCATCGCCGAACGTCGGCACGCCGCCGCCGGTGACGACCGTGGCACCTTCCTCCACCGCGAGCCGATAGTACGAGAGCACCTTCTCGCGATGCTTTCGGGAAACGAGCGGCCCCATCTGCACCCCCGGCGCATCGGGCGCGTCGATGCGCAGCGCGGCGGCCCGTTCGCCGAGCGCGGCCACGAATTTGTCGAAGATCGGGCGCTCGACATAGACACGCTCGGAGCACAGGCAGACCTGGCCGGCATTGGTGAACGAGGAGCGCACCACGCCGTCGACAGCCTTCTCGAAGTCGGCGTCGGCGAACACCACGGCGGCGTTCTTGCCGCCGAGTTCGAATGAGATTTCTTTCACGCCGTCGGCCACGGCCTTCATGATGGCGCTGCCGGTGCGCGATTCGCCGGTGAACGTGATCGCGGCGACGTCCGGGTGCCGGGTGAGGAATTCGCCCGCCGAGTTCGGCCCGAATCCGTGCACGAGGTTGAACACGCCCGGCGGCACGCCGGCGTCGTGCATCACCTCGGCGAGCAGCGTGGCGGACGAGGGCGTTTCTTCCGAGGGCTTGGCCACCACGCAGTTGCCCATCGCCAGGGCGGGGGCAACCTTCCACGTGAAGAGCAGCAGCGGCAGGTTCCACGGCGAGATGATGCCGATCACGCCGAGCGGCTTGCGTGTGACGTAGTTCATCACGTCGCCGCCGTCGGCCGCGCGCATCTCGAAGACCTCGCTGCCGGCGGTCTTGATGAGGTCCGCAAACATTCGGAAGTTGGCGATGCCGCGCGCGATGTCGAGGGTGCGTGCCTGTTCCTGCGGGCGTCCCGTGTCGGCCACTTCGGCGGCCACGAATTCGTCGAAGCGCGCCTGGATGCCGTCGGCGATGCGATGCAGCACGTCCGCGCGCTCGGCCGGCGTGGTCTTGCCCCATGGGCCTTCGTGCAGGGCGCGGCGCGCGGCGCGCACGGCGCGATCGACCGTGGTGGCGTCCGCTTCGCAAACCTTCGCGACGCAATGCCCGTCGACCGGGCTGAGGTTATCGAACTGACGATCGGTGGCGACGAACGCACCGTCCACGTAATGCCGCAGCAGCGGCGCAGTCGCAAGGCTCACGAGGTCTCCTGGAGCTGAGTGTTTTGCGGGGTGGCGGCGCGGCGCTCGACGCCATGGGTCCTCCACCGGATGCCCTCAAGTCTAGGCATCCGGGTCTATAAAAAATAATGAAATGTCGCGGATCGTCTATTCCTAAATGGAATAGCAGCGGGAATAGCAGCGGGAATAGCAGCGCCGTTCAGCGGTGGGATGGGTGGTTCACCCGGGCGCGGGCTTCACGAAGGTCGCGCGGGTCACGTTCCTCGCCGATGGCCGCGGGAGGCAGGTCGGAGTCCAGATATTCGACCAGGTGGGCGTTGAGCAGGGCGGCAAGTCCTTCGCCGCCGCGGCGCATCACGTAATTGTGGTTCCAGCGGAACAACGGCTGGGCAAGGGGGGCGAGCTTGTTCATCCATGGCCGCGTGGTGTGCACGTCCCAGGCATAGCGCACGACCGTGATCGCGCCTTCGGTATCGAAACGCCACACGCCGGTGCCTTGCGCCTCGCCGGTGGCCACGCTGCGCACTTCGCGCATGGGCTCGACGTGGGTGATGCGGGTCTCGAACGTCAGCGAGTAGGGCAAGGCGCCATGCCATGTGAGTTCGCGCACGGCGCCCACACCGTCGGCATCGCCCGGATCCAGCGTGCGCACTTCGCGCACGCATGGCCACCAACGTGCCCAATGGTCCACGTCGCGGATCGTGTCCCAGACTTCGTTGAGCGGCGCGGTGAGCCGCCAAAGGGTCAGAAAGTGATACTCGTTCATGGCCGATCCCGTTCGTGGTTGGAGGGGGCGTCGTCATGCCCGGTGCGGCAAATGCGCCCGAGGGGAACCGCATCGGACTTCCAGTATAGGCGGGCTGGCGCGCTTTGCCGGCACCGGCCATCGCCCCTGGGCCTGTCATCAATTCATCACATTCCCTCCATACAATCCCGTAGTGAAAACGTTTTCGTAAACGTTTACATTTACGCAAAATCCGTCAACGTCGATATCGGCGTCGTTTGACGACACTAACGAGAGGAGCATGGGCGTGGCAGATATCCGGGACGTGGCGCAGCGCGCGGGATGTTCGATTGCGACGGTGTCGCGCGCCCTCAATTCGCCGCAACTGGTGCGCCCCGAGACGCTGGCACGGGTGCAGGCCGCCGCGGCGGAACTCAAGTTCCGCCCGAATGCGCTCGGGCGGCAGTTGCGTGGCGAGCGCACCGGCCTGATCGGCGTGATGCTGCCCACGCTGGGCAACCCCGTGTTCGCCGACTGTCTCGAAGGGATCGAGGCGGCCATCGACGGCACCGGCCGCCGGCTGCTGCTCGTGACCACGCAGTACGACCCCGAGCGCGAGCGCAACGCCATCGAAACGTTGTTGCAACAGCGCGTCGACGGTCTGCTGCTCACGCTGGCCGATGCCGAGCACAGTGCGCTGATCGACGATCTCGCCGCCGAAGGCGTGCCCTGCCAGATGCTCTACAACGACGCGCCGGCGCGGCCGTGCGTGTCGGTCGACAACCGGGCGGCCGCCGCGCAGGGCGTGGCAATGCTGATCGAAGCGGGACATCGCGACATCGTCATGGTGACCGGGGCGCTGCACGCCTCCGACCGTGCCAAGCGGCGTTATCTCGGCTATGGCGACGCCATGCGGGCCGCCGGCCTCACGCCGCTGCCCGCCGTCGAAATCGATTTCAACAGTGGTGCACGCGGCGAACGCGTGCGCGAGTGGCTGGCGCAGCGCGAGCGCGACGGCGCTCGCCCCACCGCCATCTTCTGCTCCAACGATTTGCTTGCCCTCGGCGTGATGCGCGCGCTGCGCGAGGCGGGACTGCGCGTGCCCGACGACATGTCCGTGCTCGGTTTCGACGGCCTGGCCGTGGGCGAGCTGCTCTCGCCCACGCTCGCCACCGTCGTGCAGCCGAGCGTGGAGATCGGCCGCCACGCGGCGCAACGCCTGCTCGCGCAAATCGACGCGCGCGCCGGTGCGACGCCCGGGCACGAGGCGTCGCCGAGCCACGCGCTGATCCTGCCGCACGAGATTCGGCGGGGCGGCACGGTGGCGGCGCCGCCGCACGGCATCGGCCAGCAAGGCCCAGGCAGTGATGAATAGGGGCTGGCGAAGGTTTTGAAGGTTTTGCAGGGCAGCAGTAAGCAAGGAAATGGGCGCACGACTGGCTCCGCCAAGAGAGCACAGCGTTCGCCGAGGCAATCAGGCATTGGACTAGCACCAGACCGCAACTTGCGGCGGCATGAGAGTGCCGCCAACGCTCAGACATTCAGGAGCCCGGAAATGAAGCTTTGGATTACCCGCGCCGCACGCACGCTGGCGCTTTGCACCTTGCTCGGCGCTGGCGCCGCGCAGGCCCAGCAGACCGCCATCTGTTACAACTGCCCGCCGGAGTGGGCGGACTGGGCTGGTCAGGTCAAGGCGATTGCACAGGACACCGGCATTCGCGTGCCGCTCGACAACAAGAACTCCGGTCAGGCGGTCGCGCAGCTCATCGCCGAGCAGAAGGCGCCGGTGGCCGACATCGTGTACCTGGGGATCACGTCCGCGATCGAAGCGGCCAAGAAGGGTCTGCTCGCGCCGTACAAGCCCGCCAACTGGGATCAGGTGCCGGCCAATCTGAAGGACCCGAACGGCATGTGGACCACGATCCACTCGGGCACGGTGGGTTTCTTCGTGAACCGCGACGCGCTCGAGGGCAAGCCGGTGCCGCGTTCGTGGGCCGACCTGCTCAAGCCGGAGTATCGCGGCATGGTGGGTTATCTGGACCCGAGCAGCGCGTTCGCGGGCTATGCCGCGGCGATCGCCGCCAACCAGGCGCTCGGCGGCTCGATGGACAACTTCGGTCCGGCCATCGGCTATTTTCAGAAGCTCAAGGCCAACGCGCCGATCGTGCCGAAGCAGACGGCCTACGCTCGCGTGCTCTCGGGTGAGATTCCTATCCTGATCGACTTCGACTTCAACGCGTACCGTGCGATCTACAAGGACCGCGCCAACGTGCAGTTCGTGATTCCGATGGAAGGCACCGTGTCGCTGCCGTACGTCATCGCACTGGTCAGGGGCGCGCCGCATGCCGACAACGGCAAGAAGGTGATCGACTACACGCTCTCGGACAAGGGCCAGGCGCATTGGGCGCATGCGTTCCTGCGTCCGGTGCGTGCCAACACGATGCCGGCGGACGTGGCCGCCAAGTTCCTGCCGGCCACCGACTATGCCCGTGTGAAGCCGGTCGATCTGCAGAAGCTGGCCGCGCAGCAGGATGCGTTCGGTCAGCAGTATCTGAAGAACGTGCGCTGAGCACGGCAAAGCCCAACGAGGAAGAGGAGCAAAGCAAGCGATGCGTGACCTGACTCTGCCGCGCGGCTGGCGCGTGGCACTTCTGCTACCGGCGCTGGCGGTCTTTCTGGCGTTCTGGCTGTTGCCGATGGCCGCCCTCGTGCAGGTGAGCGGCGACGGTCATGCGTTCGAGACCTATCGCGCGATTCTCACCAATGCGCGCTATCTCGACAGCCTATGGCAGACCGTGGTGCTCTCGGCACTGGTCACGCTGGCCACACTGGCGTTGTCGCTTGTGGCGGGCCTCTTCCTCACCCGTCATGACTTTCGGGGCAAATCGGCACTCGTGTCGATGCTGACCCTGCCCTTGGCGTTCCCTGGCGTGGTGGTCGGCTTCATGGTCATCATGCTCGCGGGGCGTCAGGGCCTCATCGGCGATCTCACGCTCAAGCTCGTCGGCCACAAGCTCGTGTTTGCCTACTCGCTCGCGGGCCTGTTTCTCGGATATCTGTACTTCTCGATTCCGCGCGTGATTCTCGCCGTGATGGCGGCGGCGGAATCGCTCGATCATTCGCTCACGGAAGCGGCGGCGTCGCTGGGCGCGGGGCCGTTCGCCATTGCGCGCGACGTGACACTCCCCGCGCTGGCGCCGGCGCTGATCGCCTCGGGCGCGATGTGTTTCGCGACCTCGGTTGGCGCATTCGGCACGGCCTTCACGCTCGCGACGGATATCGACGTGCTGCCCATGACCATCTACACCGAATTCACGCTCAACGCCAACGTGGCGACGGCGGCGGCGCTCTCGGTCATTCTCGGCATCGTGACCTGGGCCGTCCTCATGCTGGCCCGCAATTTCACGGGTCAGGCCGTGGCCGCCGGAGGTTGATCCGATGCTCAAGAAAATTCTCTTCGCACTCCAGCTCACGCTCACGCTGCTGATGTGCGCATTCCTGCTGATTCCCGTGGGCATGTCGATTCTCGCCGGGTTGTCGGTGAACTACTTCCGCGGGCCGTCGGCCGGGCTCACGTTCCGATGGGTGATCCAGGTCTGGCAGGATTATCACGACGCCATTCTGAATTCCCTGTACGTCGGGCTGAGCACGCTGGTGCTCGTGACGCTGCTCGGCGTGCCTGCCGGCTATGTGCTCGCGCGCTGGAAGAGCCGCATGGCGCGATGGATCGAGGAATTGCTCACGCTGCCCATTGCGCTGCCCGGACTGGCGAGCGCGCTGGCGTTGATCAGCGTGTATGGCGGGATGCGCGGTTTTCGCGAGAGCCTGGCGTTCATCGTGGTGGGCCACGTGATCTTCACGTTGCCGTTCATGGTGCGCGCCGTGGCCGCGGCGTGCGCCGACTCGCGCATCAAGCTGATGGAGGAGGGCGCGGCCAGTCTCGGGGCGAGCTTCCTGCGACGCTTCACCACCGTGGTCCTGCCCAATATCCGTAGCGAGATCGTGGCCGCGGCGCTCATCGTGATCACGCTTTCGCTCGGCGAATTCAACCTCACCTGGATGCTGCACACCCCGGACACCAAGACATTGCCGGTCGGCCTTGCGGACGCCTACGCGTCGCTGCGGCTGGAGATCGGCAGCGCGTATACGGCGGTGTTCTTCGTGCTGATCGTGCCCCTGCTCATCGTGATGCAGATGACGGCGCAGCGCGCGAAGGCCACCAACGGGAAAAATTCGGCGCGCGGTCGCACCTGAACCGAACGCCAAGGACATGACGATGAAACTGACTTCCATCCCCATTCATCTGGAACGTTGTGCCAAGACGTTCAACGGCAACACCGTGCTCCAGCCGCTCGACCTGACGATCGGCGCGGGCGAGACGCTGGTTCTGCTCGGGCCGTCCGGCTGCGGCAAGACCACGACATTGCGCATGATCGCCGGGCTCGAGCGTCCCGACGCGGGAGGCCGCGTGCTTTTCGGCGACGAGGACGTTACACGCCTGCCGATCGAGAAGCGCCGTGTGGGCATGGTGTTCCAGAACTATGCGCTGTTTCCGAACTTCAGCGTGCGCGGCAATGTGGCATACGGGCTCAAGCTGCGCGGCCTGCCGTCGGCGCAGATCGACAAGCGCGTGAACGAATTGCTCGAACTCGTGCATCTCACGCCGTTCGCCGAGCGCGCCATCGCGCAGCTCTCGGGCGGCCAGAAGCAGCGTGTGGCCCTCGCGCGCGCGCTCGCACCGGAGCCGCGCGTGCTGTTGCTCGACGAGCCGCTCACGGCGCTCGACGCCAAGCTGCGCGAGACCGTGCGTGCCGACATGGATCGTCTGTTGCGCGGGTTGGGGGTCACGACGGTGTACGTGACGCACGATCAGGACGAGGCGATGGCGCTGGGCGATCGCATCGTGGTGATGAGTGCCGGGCGCATCGAGCAGATCGGTGCGCCGCGCGACATCTACTATCAACCGTCGTCGCGGCATGTGGCGAACTTCGTCGGCACGCTCAATCGTCTGGCCGGCGTGTGGCGCGACGGGCATTTCCATCTCGAGGGCGGCCGTCTGGCCTGTCCGGACGTACGAGCCGACGTACAAGAGCTTTACTTCCGTCCGGAGGATGCCATCGTCGTGCCCGCGGGCGAGGCCTCGCTCGTCGGCTGCATCGACGAAGTGCAGTTCCTCGGCGACCGCACGCGCCTCACGCTCAGCGGCGTGTCGTCGGCCGGGGCGGTGCTGGTCGAAGTCTCGAGCCGTCGCGAATGCCGCGTCGGCGACCGGGTGGGCCTGTCGCTGCCCGCTGCCCATGTCTTCTCGCTTCACGGATAAACCGCTCATGCTGTTCGCGCAAATCAGCGACCTTCACATCAAACGTCCCGGCAAGCTCGCCTATCGGCGTGTCGATACCGCCGCCTATCTGACGCGTTGCGTGGCACGGCTCAATACGCTCGCGCCGCGCCCGGACTTCGTGGTACTCACCGGCGATCTCGTCGATTTCGGCGCGCGAGAGGAGTATGACCACCTGCGCAGCCTGCTCGCGCCGCTGGAAATTCCGTACTACCTCGTCATCGGCAATCACGATGGACGCGATGCACTGCGGGAAGTGTTTCCGGAACACACCTATCTGGGCAATCCCGGGGAGTTCGTGCAATACGCTGCGACGTTCGGCCCGATGCGGCTCGTGGCGCTCGATACGCAGGATCCGCCCAACGGCGGCGGCAGGCTGTGCGATGCGCGACTGCAATGGCTGGAGGCGACGCTCGCCGCCGATACGGGAACGCCGACGGTCATCGCGATGCACCATCCGCCGTTCGTGTGCGGCATCGAGCACATGGATGTGCAGTCGCTCGACGCGGCCGACGCCGCGAAGCTCGCCGCCGTCGTGCGCCGGTTCGACAATGTCGAGCGCGTGATCTGCGGGCACGTGCACCGGCCCATTCACACGCGTTTCGCGGGCACCATTGCCAGCGTGTGCCCTTCGCCGGCGCACCAGGTCGCGCTCGATCTGCGCGACGGCGGACCGTCCGCCTGGGTGCTCGATCCCCCGGCGTTCGAACTGCATCGTTTCACGCCGTCGACGGGACTGGTGTCGCACCTCGCCTTCGTCGACGACGCGGGGGGCGCGCATCCCTTCTACGACGCCTCCGGTGCGTTGATCGATTGAGGCGGATGGTGCCGGCGCGATCCACGCCGAACGCCCGGAACGACACAAGGTCCCCGAACGGGGACCTTGTCGTTGGTGGCAACGAACTTGCGGCAAGGGCTTACAACAGATGGTCGAGCGCGTCCGGGCCGAAGACTTCGCGGTGCAGGCGCTCGGCCGGCACCCCGGCGTCGCGCAGGGCACGCCATTGTGTCTGCATGAACGGTACCGGACCGCACAACAGATAGTCGGCGTTGGCGGGCAGCGACAGGTGGGCGACGTCCATGCGCCCGGCATGGGTGAAGTCGGCGCCTTCGCGCTCGGTGTCCTGCGGCGTTTCGAAGAACGTGACCACGCGCAGGTGCGGCAATTGCTTCGCCGCGTAGGCGATGTGGCGGCGCAGCGCCATGTGCGAACCGTTGCGGGCGGCATGGGCGAATACGATGTCGCGACGCGAGCCCTTGGCGGCGAGCTCCGCGAGCATCGACATCATCGGCGTGATGCCCACGCCGGCGCTGAGCAGCACGAGCGGGTGAGCGGCGTCGAGACGGGGGGTGAATTCGCCGTAAGGCGGGCTCACCATGATGCGATCGCCGGCCTTCAGATGGGCGTGCAGCCAGTTCGACACCTGGCCGGCCGGCTTGGCGACGTCGGCGTCTTCACGCTTGACGGTGATGCGCCAGTGCGGGGCGCCAGGGGCGTCCGACAGGCTGTACTGGCGGCGCTGAACCAGCCCGTCCGGCAGTGTGACGGACACGCTCACGTATTGGCCCGGCACGAAGTCGCCCGGCGAGCCGCCCTCGGGCGTACGCAGGTAATACGAGACAACGTGATCCGTTTCGCGGTCGACATCGGCCACGATCAGTTCGCGCAGCATGCCGAGCGGTGCATGGCTGCGCTCCGAGAGACGTGCCTCGGCGGCGATCAGCTCCCCGGCGAGCAGCCAGTAGGCTTCATCCCAGGCGGCGATGAGTTCGGGCGTGGCGGCCTCGCCGAGCACGTCCTTGATGGCACCGAGCAGATGGCGACCGACGATCGGATAGTGCGACGGGGTAATGCCCACGGAGACATGCTTGTGCACGATGCGCTCCAGCACCGGCCCGAGCGCCGCGGCGTTGTCGATGTTGGCCGCATAGGCGAACACCGCCGAGGCGAGCGATTGCTGCTGTGCCCCGCTGGCCTGATTGCCCATGTTGAACAGATTGCGCAGCTCGGGGTGGGCGTCGAACATGCTCGCGTAGAAGTGGCGCGTGATCGCAAGACCGTGCTCGCGCAAAACGGGAACGCTGGCGTCGATGTAAGGGCGGGAAGCTGCGGAAAGCATGGCAAGACTCCTGAATATATAAGATGCAATTCATATGCATCTTTTTGGTCGCACTTGTGGGTGTTTCGTTGGCATCGTGCCGGGCGCTCGGCGAGGCAGTGGCACGGTGCGGCATTCGGTCGCCGGTACCCCAGGGCTCACAGCTCAACTCACGACAACAACATCGGGGCCCGGCGAGGTGATTATAAGATGCAAATTAAATGCATATTATTGCGATGCGGCGGAATGTCGCATCGGCGGCGCATCGGCAGCCTGGCAGGTCATGTCGGGCGTGGCGGACGTAGTGGACCCATTGCGCCGGATGGATTCCGTGGTGCTGACGACGGGGCCGGCGTCCTGGGTGCATGGGACCCATCGGGCGCGGCGGGCGCCGCGGCCGCACCGGGCGCCGCAGGTGTGGTGGGCTGACGACGGTGGGCAATCGTCCAGCGGGCGCGGCGGTGGGTTTCGGAGACAAACGCGTGGGTGGCGCGCACGAACCGTGCACGTTCGCCGCAGAGCATGGCCAGTGGCGTGGTGCCTGCCCGGTTCGCGCGGTTCGGATCGGCACCGTACCGCATGGCGATGTTGAGCAGGTAATCGGCGTGGGTCGGGTCGCCCGCCGCGCGTGTGGATCCGGCGAGGTAGTGCATGAGGGTATTGCCTTCGTCGTCGGGCGCATTGCCCGCGTCCGGCTGCAATGAGAGCAGGACCTCGGCGGCGCCGCAGAAGCCATGCCGGCCGAGCCAAACGATGGGCAGCGCGTATTCCCGGTGGACGGCCTCCCGGTCGGCACCCTGGCGTAGCAGCGCTCTGGCCGTCTGGAACAGCGACGCGTGGGGCAGCAGCGGATCGTGTCCGCCGTCGCACAGGCGCTTCGCTTCGCGCTGCATGGCGACGGTCAGCGGGGACAGGCGAGCGTCGGTGTCCGACACCGTCGGCGTCTCGCTCTCAAGTATCAGGTGGCGGGCGCGTTCGCGCGCCTGCGTGAGCATCGCCCGGTAGAGGTGAACGTATTTGACGAGGCTGCGTGGCAACAGGGCGATAGGCGTGGCACCGGCATGATTGGCCTGGCATGGATCGCCGTCGTAGCGCAGGGCGACCGTGAAAAGAAAGAAGGCGGCGTACGAGTGTGCCGAGTGTTGCGTGGCGGCGGCGAGGTGGTGCATCAGGGTATTGCCGTCGTGGTTCTCGATGTTGCACGTCTCGCCGAGCGACAGCACCGCCTCCGCGGCGGCGCAATAGCCGTTCAGGGCGAGCAGCATCGCCGGCGGCGAGGCCGTGGGGGCCGGTTGCGACGCGAGGGCGCCGTTCGACACGAGCAAAGTCCCCAGTCGGTAAAGCGATTCATGAAGCGTCAGCGGAGGGTGTCCGCTGTGGTGCAGGCGCTCGGCCTCGGCAGCCATGGCGGCGGCGAGCAGCGGCACGCCGGACGCCGCGCGCTGATTGGCGTCCGCGCCGAAATCCAGCAGACTCGGCAACCATTCCGGCGCGACCAGGCTGCACAGATGCGACAGCGGGGGATGGAAGTGACCGGGCATCTCGGAGGCGGCCACATCGCGGGTCGTGTCGCGACCACAGGCGACGAGCACGCGCAGCGCCGTTCGCAGTCGTGCATTGGGACCCTCCGCTGCGGTCGTCCCGGTCATTCCGGTCGTTCCGGGCGCGGTGCATTCGTTCATGATCGTGTCGACGAACACGCTCGGGTAGGCACTGGGCGACGCGGCGTATCGGAGCCAGAGAAGCAGGCCCTCGTCGCTGAGCAACAGGTCGGCTTCGTCGCGGCGCAAGTGGAGGCGGCGCGATGGCGTGACGAAAATTCCGCAGTCGTCGAGTTGCGCGAGCGTTCGGTCCTTCGCCGGTGTGCCCAGCAGCGATGCCAGGGAGAAGACGCGGTCCTCGGCCGCCGTGATGTCCGTCATTCGGCAGGCATCGCGCAGTTCCCGGCCCGAAGCGGTGTCCGTGCGCAGCAGCAGGTCGCGCACTGCCTGCGCGGCACAATGACCGCGTCGCATGGCGGCAAGCAGCTGGGGCAAGGGCAATTCCGTCAGGTTCGCCGGTTTGGGTTGGAGTGGCCTCAGTGGTGTGGTGGACGATGTCGACGGCAGGGGCGGCACCGTGGGATTGGTCATGCGTAAGTCGTGTGGCATGGTGCGTCGATGCGAGGAAAATGCTGTTTCGGGTGCTTGGAGGCGGTCGGTGTTTCGATGCCTGCGGGAAGGGCGACCGTGAAGAGGGGCCGGGCCGGAGTCTGAGGGCTAGAGTCAGCGGGCCGAAGTCAGAGGGCGGGACCGCCGATGCGGCGCAATGCTGTCCTGCGCACGGCGTCGATGAACTCGGGGCTGATGGGCGGCGGCGTGCCCTGGGCGTCGGGCATCCACGACAGGGGCGTATGGCCCGCGAGGTTCCTGCGTGTCAGGTCGCCGTGATGTCGCGCCGCGACGGCGATGCTGTAAAGGGCGAGGTTGGCGTTGTCGCGCTTGGCGGCGGTGTCGCGCGCACGGGCGATGATGCCCAGATGGTGCATGAACGTATTGCCATGGCGATCGGGGGCGTTCGGATCCGCGCCGGCCAGGAGCAAGGCTTCGACGGCTCCGCACAGTCCGAGCATCGCGAGCATTACACCTGCGGGGGCGCCGTGCCGGTTCGGTTGCATCAGGTCGCCGCCGTAATGCCTGAGCAATCGGGCGAGTTGGCGCAGCGACACATGCGGATGCAAGGGATCCTCACCAGCGCAATGCAGGCGCAGCGCCTGTGCTCGCATGGCGATGACCGTGAGCGGCATGCCGTGACGGTTGGTCTGATTGGGACTGGCGCCGATCTCGAGCAGACGTCTGAGCCATTGCGGGGCGATCTGACTGCACAGGTGGACGAGCGGATTGTCCGGCAGTGTGCGCGTCATGCTCGAGGGACGCGCGTCGGTTCTGTCGCGGCCGCAGGCGACCATCACCTGGAGGGCCTTGTCGATACGTGCGGTGTTCTCGTCGTCCGGCTCGCCGAAGATGTCGGAGGCGTCGAACAGGTTCAGATAGCCGGTGGGCGTCGCCGCGTATTGCAACCAGAACATGAGGCCCTTGTCGCTGCGCAGCAGGGCGCTCGCGTCGAGCGAAGGGGAGAGGTCGCGCGTCGGTATCAGAAAGACGCCGGCGTCGGACAGTCGATCGAGCGAGCGGTCGGCTTCCGGCAGCATCAGCAGCGTCACCATTTCCAGGAAAAGCGGGCCATTCGGGCAGGCGGCCTCGCAGAGATCGTGTAGTTCGCGGCCAGCGTAGGTGCGCGTGTTGACGAGCGTGTTCCAGATGTCCTGCGGGCGAAATTCGCGGTGAAAGTGGGCCTGGAGGACTTCTTGCAGGGACTGCGTGGCCAGAGGAGCGGTGTCGCGGTAATAGCCGCGTCGCTCGGCTTCGATGGCGGGACGTGTGACCGGACTGCTGGTGCTGTGAGCGGCGGAGGGGATGGGAGGTGTGCCTGGCATGGTGTGAAGACGCGCGGTCGTGGGAAAGGCGCATGGTTGCGCAGATGCGGCACGCGTGTTTTGGCATTCGCGCCGCGATGCTATCGAGCGAGGCCTTGCCGGTGGCGACGGGCGGCGATTTACAATGCCATCTTCAGGATTCATCGCCAGTTTTCGATATGCCGGAGAAAAAATCCCCCGCCGCGGAGTCGACCGCGCAGACACCGGATCACGACACCGTGATCGCCGCCACGCGCCACTGGCTCACGCGTGCGGTGATCGGGTTGAACCTTTGCCCTTTTGCGAAGGCGGTTCACGTGAAGGAACAGATTCGCTATGTGGTGAGCGGCGCGCGCGACATGGAGGGGACGCTGGTCGATCTCGAGCGCGAACTGCAATGGCTGGCGGGGTCGGACCCACAGGCAGTCGACACCACACTGCTGATCGTGCCGGCCGCACTGCGCGAGTTCCACGAGTTCAACGACGCACTGTTCTTTGCGCAGCGCATGCTCAGGCAACTGGGCCTGGAGGGCGAGTTGCAGATCGCGAGTTTCCATCCGGACTATCAGTTCGAAGGGACTGCGCCTGACGACGTGGAGAACTACACGAACCGCTCGCCGTACCCGATCCTGCACCTGCTGCGGGAGTCGAGCATCGACCGCGCCGTGGAGGCGTTTCCGGAAGCCGAGACGATCTACGCGCGCAACGAAGCGCTGATGCGCAAGATGGGCGTGGCGGGTTACCACGCGTGGATGGCGCAGCCCGCCAAGGACGAGGACGGGGCAAATGACAACCCGGGCGACCTCATGGATGCGGCGGATGCGGTGCGCGATACGCGCGGTGAGGCAGGGCAGTGAGGCGATAGCACCGCGACGATGCGGCGTGCGCGCCGCATCGGAATGCACGCTGCGGGCGCAGGCATGGCGGACAGGGAAGCGGGAGAGACGGTCCGGCGACCCAGGCGATTCGAACCGGACGCAGAAAACAAAAAAGCCGCACGACAAATTCGGGCGGCTTTCTTGTTGACTGCGGTCTTGCTTGCATGACCAGGGACTTCAGGAAGTCGCTGGTGCCGGAGAGAGGAATCGAACCCCCGACCTTCTCATTACGAATGAGCTGCTCTACCGACTGAGCTACTCCGGCGCTGCGAAGAAGTGAGATAATAGCAGAATTTCCGTGGTTGTCACTACTTTTTTCAAAGATTTTTTGCCGTCTCTGCGCGAGTCACGCGTAAATCATTGAAATTCCAGAAATCCTGCGCTTCGACCTCGAGAAAATGTTCTGCGACATTTTCATGCGACGTCTTCCCACTTCTCCCGCGTCACTGAAACTTACTTCGCGCCGCCTTCGTGGTGATAGCCGGTCACGCGTTCGACCTCGTTCTTCGAACCGAGAAACACCGCCACGCGCTCGTGCAACTTTTGCGGCTGAATGTCCAGAATGCGCTGCACGCCGTTCGTCGCCGCGCCGCCCGCCTGCTCGACCAGGAAGCTCATCGGGTTCGCTTCATACATGATGCGCAGCTTGCCCGGCTTGTCCGGATCGCGCTTGTCGGCCGGATACATGAACACGCCGCCGCGCGTCAGGATGCGATGCACGTCCGCCACCATCGAGGCGATCCAACGCATGTTGAAGTCCTTGCCGCGCACGCCTTCCTTGCCCTGCAGCAGCTCGCGGATGTAACGCTGCACCGGCGGGTACCAGTGACGCTCGTTCGACATGTTGATGGCGAATTCCTTCGTGTCCTCGGGAATGCGCATCCCTTCCTGCGTGAGCACCCACGAACCCATCTCGCGATCCAGCGTGAAGCAGTTCACGCCATGTCCCGTCGTGAGCACCAGCACCGTCTGCGGACCGTACACGGCGTAACCGGCGGCGACCTGCTGCGTGCCGGGCTGAAGGAAGTCCTTCTCCGTCGGATCCGTCACGCCTTCGGGGCAACGCAACACCGAGAAGATCGTGCCGATCGACACGTTCACGTCGATGTTGGACGAGCCGTCGAGCGGATCGAACATCAACAGGTATTCGCCCTGCGGGTAACGGTTCGGAATGTGGAAGACGTCCTCCATCTCTTCGGACGCCATCGCCGCGAGGTGGCCACCCCACTCGTTGGCCTCGAGCATGATCTCGTTGGAAATCACGTCGAGCTTCTTCTGAACCTCGCCCTGCACGTTCTCGCTGCCCGCGCTGCCGAGCACACCGCCCAGCGCACCCTTGGACACCGCATGGCTGATGGACTTGCACGCGCGCGCGACGACTTCGATCAACAGGCGCAGCTCTGCAGGAATATTGTTGTATTCCCGCTGCTGTTCGATGAGATATTGCGTTAGGGTCTTGCGCCGCATGAGGGCCTCCAGAAAAGCAAAAAAGCGTACATATTCGCGATGGACGCAATTTTACTCGTAAAGCGACGCTGCCCCCGGGAAAATCCTCGGGGCAGCGCAATTTCGGCGGTGTCTGAAGTCCGTCCCGGAAGCCTCCGCGACGCGCGGCCGGCACGTTCGTCGCTCAGTCGATCGCGTCGAACAAGGCGTCATCCGGACCGATGTGCGACGGTGCACGCCAGGCGGCGTCGCGCATGCTGTGCTGCACCTGCTTGTCCACGCCGAGCAGCACGGCGAAGATCGCCATGCGCACCGGAATGCCGTTATCCGTCTGACGGAAGATTGCCAGGCGCGGGTCGTGGTTCAGGTCGGTCGACAGGTCGTTCGCGCCCGGACGACTGTCGCGCGGCAGCGGATGCATGATGATCGTGCGGGCGTCGCAGTACTGATTGATCAGCGCTTCGTTGATCTGGAAGTCAGGCGTATAACCCTCGATCGCCTCGTCGGCGAAACGCTCCTTCTGGATGCGCGTCGCGTACACGACGTCGGCTCCCGTCAGGTCGGCGAGCGAGTTGCTCTGCACGATCACGTGACCGTTCTGCGAGATCTGGTCGAGAATGTACGTCGGCATTTCCAGCGACGGCGGCGAAATCAGCGTGAACTTCAGGCCGCGGTACAGCGCGAGCAGCTTGATGAGCGAATGCACCGTGCGGCCATAACGCAGATCGCCGACCATGGCGACGTGCGCGCCGTCGACCAGTTTGCCCAGACGCGAGAACTCGCGACCGATCGTGTACAGGTCGAGAATCGCCTGGCTGGGGTGTTCGCCGGGACCGTCGCCGCCGTTGATGACGGGGATGTTCGTGGCGCGGGCGAATTCCGCGACCGATCCCTTTTCCGGGTGACGCACGACGAGCGCGTCGACATAGCCACTCATCACGCGACTCGTGTCGTAGATCGATTCGCCCTTGGCCATCGACGAGAACGTGAAGCCGGTCGTGTCGCAGACCGACCCGCCCAGGCGGCAGAAGGCGGCGCCGAAGCTCACGCGGGTGCGGGTGCTGGCCTCGAAGAACAGGTTGCCCAGCACGGCGCCCTCAAGCACGCGCGAGATCTTCTGGCGGCGCGCGATCGGTTGCATGATGTCGGCGACGTGAAACAGCTCTTCGAGCGAGTCGCGCGAGAACTGGTCGACGGAGATCAGGTGCGGCTTGCCGTCGAGGCCCATGCGTTCGCGCAGCGGCTTGTGTGCGCTTTGCGTAGATTCCGCGGACGGTGCTTCACGGCCGAGGATTTCGCCCACGAATTTCTCCACGATGCTCGGCATCGTGCGATATTCGCTCGAATCCTCAGGCAGCAGCCAGGTGTCGAGGGCGCGCCGGCGAACGCCGATGCGCTCGGCGAAGCTGTCGCGGGTCATGTTCAGGCGACGCATCGCGTCGCGCAGGAAAGTCTGCTGTGCACTCATGGTCGGGTCGGCAGGGCTGTGTACGCGATGCGTATAATAGGCGTCGAATCGTTGTTTGTCCAGCAAAAGACGTGCTCCGCGTGGAGCCGCGCCGGCCGGGCGTTTCCGGCAATTCCGATGTGTTGTCCGACGGGTATGGAAAACCTTCTCCGCAAGCTTGACCTCACTTCTTTGCGCCTTTTCGTGGCCGTCTGCCAGGAGCGGAGCATGGCGCGCGCGGCCGAGCGCGAATTCATCGCGCCGTCGGCGATCAGCCGACGCATCGCCGACATCGAGGCGATCGTCGGGCTGCCCTTGATTCAGCGTCATCAGCGCGGCATCACCGTCACGCCGGTGGGCGAGACGGTGCGCCGCTACGCCGAACGTATCCTGGGGACCATCGAATCCCTGGGGGCCGAGCTGTCCCAATTCCATGAAGGCGCGCGCGGGAGCGTGCGCATTGCGGCGAACCTCTCGGCCATCGTGCAGTTCCTGCCGGAAGACCTCGCCGCGTTCGGCCGCGTATTTTCCGCCGTGGACGTCGAACTCGACGAGCAGCACAGCAACGAAGTGCTTCAGCGCGTGGCCGAACGCGCGGTGGACGTGGGCATCTGCAACGCCGTCGAAGGCATCGAGGCATTCACGATGGTGCCGTACCGTCGCGACCGACTTGCGGTGATTCTGCCGGTGGGACATCCGCTGGCCGCGCGTACGGGCGAGATTCCGTTCTCGGCCTGCGTTGGCGAGACGCTCGTGGGGCTTCAGGGCAACAGCGCCCTTACGCAGTTGCTGCGTCAGCAGGCCAGCGCGGCGGGCGCGTCGTTGCGCATCAAGATCCGGGTGTCGAGTCTGGACGCGCTGTGCCGCATGGCGCACGCGGGACTGGGCATCGCCATTGCGCCCGAGCAGGTCGGTCAGTTGTATGTCGGCAAGCTCGACGTGGTCGTGCGCCCGCTCACCGATGAGTGGGCGCACCGCCAGCTCTGGCTCGTGTTCCCGTCGCGCGAGCAGTTGAGCGCCACGGCGTCGGCGGTGGTCAATTTCCTCGCGCAAGGGCAGGGCGCCGGCGGCGTGGCGCACGTCAAGGGGTAACCCCGCGCGGTCGCGCCGACCCTTCGCAATCTGTCACGCCGGGCTTGCCGAGACGGCACGGCAGGCGCGTGGCCCGGCCGCTATGCTGTCTTCCGGAGGTAATTGCCGCATGGAAGACACCATTCGTTTCGACGGTCGCATTCTGTTCCTGTCCGACGACCCTGCCATCGTGCGTCGTCAGTTGGCCGGTGAGTCCCTCGCCCGCGTCGACGCCGGTCGGCTGCGCGACAACGTCTCGACCGACGAAATCACGCCCGTCACCGTCATGCTCACTTACGATGAGCGTCTCGGGCGCTACCCATACGTCGGTTTCAAGGCGGGAAACGAGATGCCCATCGGCGAGCACGACGTGCGTCGCGGCGGCTTCCAGGTCACGGTCGCGGGCAAGCGCTACGGCAAGGGCTCGTCGCGCGAATCGAGTCCGCTCGCCGAGCTCAGTGCCGGCATTCGCCTGATCGTGGCCGAGAGCTTCGAGCGCATCTATCAGCAGAACTGCGACAACATCGGCATTCTGACCACGACCGACGTCAGCGTTCTCGATCGCATCGCCGCCGGCGAGCCGATCCCCATCACCGAGTTTCTCAAGGGGCGCGACGCCCTCACGCAACAGATCATCCGCAGCGGTGGCCTGCTTGCGTTCAGCAAGTTTGCCGACTGGCCGGCGCCCGCCATCGACTCGGACGACGAGGCGAATGCCGGCGATCCGCCCGCCCGCACCCTCGTCGAGAAGATCATGGCACGTCGGCTGCATCCGTCGACGCCCGGGCTCGCCCACGGCGACGGCGTATTCCTGCGCGTGGACTGGCGCTTCTCGCACGACTACTTCACGGGTATGTGCGCGCATCTGATGCACCGTGCCTTCGGTGAACCGGCGGCATTGCACGACCCTGCACGCATCATCGCGTTTCAGGATCACCTGGTGCTGGCCGGGCAAAGCGTGCCGCACGCCACGCAGGGGCTGCTGCCGGGCGTGGCCAATCTGACGAGCGGCCACCGCGACTTCGTGGCGCGATATCCCGTGCTGGCGCATGGCGAACGGGCGGCGCAGGGCGGGCAGGCAGGCGATGGGAC
The DNA here is from genome assembly GCF_000767615.3 of Pandoraea pnomenusa. NCBI lineage: Bacteria > Pseudomonadati > Pseudomonadota > Betaproteobacteria > Burkholderiales > Burkholderiaceae > Pandoraea > Pandoraea pnomenusa. The sequence continues at coordinate 1,680,957 of NZ_CP009553.3, forward strand.
GGATGGTGCCGATGGTGCCGATGGGGCGGACGGCATTTGCCATGCGCTGATGGCCGAGCGCTACGCGCTGCCCGGACAGATTGTGATCGGCACCGATTCGCACACGCCGCACGCCGGCGCGCTGGGTTGCCTGGCCTTCGGCGCGGGCGCGACAGATGTCGCCAACAGCTGGGTTACCGGTTACGTGCGCTGCAAGGTGCCTGAGACGCTGCGTGTCGAGATCGACGGTGAACTGCCCGCCGGTGTCACGGCCAAGGACGTGGTGCTGCACCTATTGCGCCTCGATGCGATTCGCGGCGGCGAGGCCATCGGCGTCGTGTTCGAATACGCGGGAAGCGCGGTGCGCGCGATGTCGATCGACGAGCGCGCCACGCTCACCAACATGGTCGCGGAGCTTGGCGGCTTCACCGGGATCGTTGCCCCCGACGAGAAGACGGTGGCCTTCCTCAAGACCCGTCGGGGCGTCGATATCACGCTCGAGCCGTGGATGACGAGCGACGAGGGCGCGCGCTACCGCGATGTGATCCGTGTCGACGCCGGGTCGCTCACACCGATGCTGGCGCGCCCGGGCGATCCGGGCAACGGCGTGGCGCTTGCCGAGCTCGTCTCGCCCGTGGCCATCGACATCGCATACGGCGGCTCGTGCACGGCGGGCAAGCGCGACGACTTCGACGCCTATCACGCCGTGCTCGCCTGGGGCGTGGCGAATGGGCTGCGCGTGGCCGACGGCCGCCGGCTGTTCCTTCAGTTCGGCACCATGGACGTTCGCGCCTATTGCGAAGCGCAGGGCTATCTCGCGACATTCGAGGCGGTTGGCGCCACGCTGATCATGCCCGGTTGTGGCGCGTGCGCGAACTGCGGGCCTGGGCAGTCGACATCGGCCGATCAGGTCACGATCAGCGCCATCAACCGGAATTTCCCGGGGCGTTCGGGGCCCGGCAGCGTGTGGCTGGCGAGCCCCTATACGGTGGCCGCCAGTGCGCTGGCCGGACGTATCGCGAGTTTCGAGGAACTGAAGGCAGCGGCTGCCGTGGCGGACTGAGGGCGCGGCGTCGACGGCATCGGCACGGTGATTTCGATGGATGAGGCGGATGCCGCGGTTGGACGAATTCGTGGAAGGCTGAGCTGGGGGCGGGCGGGAGATTGGCATGCCGTGCTGCCGTCGGTCGGCATCATAGTTTTTTCGTAGTGCGTGATAAAGCTTGGCAAAGGTGACCGGCGCGGTGTCGTTCGTGGCACAATTTCGGCCTCGTGCCTGTCGATTCATGGTGTATCCGGCGTTCCGGCGACCGTTGGCGAACGCCTTCGGGAAGGTGCTGCGCGATGCCGGCCAATGAGCAGTTCGGCCATGACCGAACGGGCCCGGAGACGATTTTCATGCCATCCCCCGACGTTTCGATGCCTTCCATGCTTCATACCGGCCAAGCGGTTTGCGCGGCCACCCACCCGACTGCCGGCGACATTTCCGCCCGCCTCGACCGACTCCCTCCGACCCGCACCGTGTGGAAACTGGTGGTGCTGCTCAGTCTCGGTTTTTTCTTCGAGCTTTACGATCTGCTGTACACCGGCTACGTGGCGCCCGGCCTCGTGAAGAGCGGCATCCTCACGCCGACCACGCCGGGCCTGTTCGGCACCACGGGGGTCGCCAGTTTCATCGCGGCGCTGTTCTCGGGGCTGTTCATCGGCACCATCGCGTGCGGCTTCCTCGCCGATCGTTTCGGACGTCGCGCGGTGTTTACGGGCTCGCTGCTCTGGTACACCGCGGCCAACATCATCATGGCGTTTCAGGAGACGGCCACGGGCCTGAACTTCTGGCGCTTCGTGGTGGGCCTCGGCATCGGCGTGGAGCTGGTGACGATCGGCACCTATATCGCGGAGCTTGTCCCGAGGCAGATTCGCGGACGTGCATTCGCCTGCGAGCAGGCCGTGGGCTTCACGGCCGTGCCGGTCGTCGCGTTTCTCGCGTTCTGGCTCGTGCCGCGCGAATTCCTCGGGCTGGAAGGCTGGCGCTGGGTCGTGCTGATTGGCGCGCACGGCGCGGTGTTCGTCTGGTGGATTCGCCGGGCGCTGCCGGAAAGCCCGCGGTGGCTGGCGCAGAAGGGGCGGCTGGACGAGGCGGACCAGGTGCTGCGCGAGCTCGAGGCGAAAGTCGAGCGCGAGTATGGCCGACCGCTGCCGCCGCCGGGCGAGCCCGAGCCGGTGGTGCCCAAGCGCGCGTTTCGCGACATGTGGGTGCCGCCGTATCGCAAGCGCGCGATCATGATGATCCTGTTCAACATCTTCCAGACGGTCGGCTTCTACGGCTTCGCCAACTGGGTGCCCACGCTGCTCATCAAGCAGGGCATCACCGTGACGACGAGTCTGGCCTATTCGAGTGTGATCGCGCTGGCGGCGCCGGTCGGCCCGCTCATCGGGCTATGGATGGCCGACAAGGTCGAGCGCAAACATGCCATCGTCTGGACGGCCGGCATCGGCATCGTGTGCGGCCTGGTGTTCTCGCAGGTGACGTCGTCGGTGCTGCTCGTCGCCATGGGCATTGGCCTGACGCTCGCGAACAACATCATGTCGTACAGCTATCACGCGTACCAGACGGAGTTGTTTCCCACCGGCATTCGCGCGCGTGCGGTCGGTTTTGTTTATTCGTGGAGCCGCTTCTCGGCGATTTTCACGGCATTCCTGATCGCATCCGTGCTGCGCAACTTCGGTGTGACGGGTGTTTTCGTCTTCATTTCGTGCGCGATGCTCGTGGTCATGCTTTCCATCGGCCTGATGGGGCCGCGTACCCGAGATCTCGCGCTGGAGACGATTTCGCAGTGAGGCAGACAACCCTGGCGTGACGGCGAAGGCGCGCCGTCGCGCGCGAACTTCCGGAGATCGGACCATGACGGACCTGAAAACCGAAGCGGCCTACGAGGCCAATGCCGTGCGTTACAGCGAGGACTGGCTCAACCAGCCGCCGCCCGACGACATGTATGCGTTGCTGATGCGGCACTTCATTGCCGGCGGCCGCACCGTCGACGTGGGGTGCGGCAACGGGCGCGACGCCGCATGGCTGGCGCGTCAGGGGTTCGACGTGGAGGGATACGACAGTTCGCCCGCGCTGATCGAGCTCGCTCGCAAGACGTTCCCATGGGTGCCTTTCCACGTGGGCCGGCTGCCGTTGCTGGAGAACGTGACAGGCCAGTTCGATAACGTCGTATGTGAGACCGTGCTCATGCACCTGCCCGCCGCGCAGGTGCCGCAGGCCGCCGACCGCCTGTGGACGCTCGTGCGTCCGGGCGGCGTGCTCTACGTGTCATGGCGCGTGACCGAGGGGGCGGACGTGCGCCATGAAGACGGCCGTCTCTACAGTGCTTTTGCGCCGGACGTCGTGCGTGCCGCGTTGCACGAGGCCGTCGTGCTGCACGAGGAGGATGTGACAAGCGCGAGCTCGGGCAGGCGCGTCTGCCGTCTGATCGTGCGCCGGCCCGTCTGAGTTTTCGGCGCGCCGCGCCTTCCGGCCCCCTGAGGGTTCGGCGTGTCGAGGATCAGAGCAATTCGATTTCCGGTAGCGTCAACAGGCTCGTCTCGCGCATGAGCGATACGAACTCGCCGATGTACGGCCGGGTCGTGACGCTCGGCAGCGTGGCCGCCCACAATTCGGCGGTCAGCCCATCGGGCGTGATCGGCCGCGCGCTCACGTAGCGCCGTTCCAGATAGCCCGTGACCGCCCAAAGCGGGAGCGCGGCCAGGCCGCGACGACTCGCCACCAGTTGCAGAATTGCCACGGTCAGCTCGGTGGTGCGGCGCGTCGGTTCGATGCCGGCGGGGCGCAGTACCTGACGCACGATGTCGAGCATGTCGTCGGGCACGGGGTACGTGATCAGCGTCTCGTCACGGAAGTCCTCTGCCTCGAGACAGGGCTTCGCGGCCAGCGGATGGTCGTTCGCCATGAGCGCCATCATCTGGAAGCGGAACAGCGGGTGGAAGTCGACGGCTTCGCCCTCTTCGTGCTCCGAGATGATCGCCAGATCCGCGCGATCCTGATGCAGCAAGCCGATCGGGTCGGCATGGAAGCCCGACACGATGTCGAGCTCCACCTCCGGCCAGCGCAGGCGAAACGCATCCATCGCCGGCATCAGCCAATCGAAACAGGTGTGACATTCGACAGCAATACGCAGCGTGCCCTGCGTGCCTTGCGCCAGCCGGGTGAGGTCGCGGCCCGCCTCGTCGACCGCCGGCACCACCTCTTCGGCCAGGGCGAGCAAGCGCTTGCCCGCGGGAGTGAACACCAGCGGCGACGACTTGCGCACGAACAGCGGCAACCCGTAGAAGTCCTCCAATGCCTTGATCTGATGCGACAGCGCGGACTGTGTCAGGTGGAGCCACAGCGCGGCGCGCGACACGCTGCCGGTATCGCGCAGCGCGAGCAGCGTTTGCAGATGACGCAGTTCAATGGGGGTTCTTTGCATGAATAAAATTAATAATATTCGCTAAAAACTTTCGTTTGAATAATACACGGGCCGCCGGGATACTGCCAGCCTGGGCGGGAATTGCCCGCCAGCAACGACGTCGCGACGTCGCCCCATTGGAATCTCCCGGAAGGACAACGCACATGGCTCAGGCCCACGTACTCGGATTGCCGCGCATCGGCGCGCAGCGTGAACTCAAATTCGCCGTGGAGGCTTTCTGGCGTGGCGAGATGGACGTGGCGGCGTTGCAGGATGTCGGGCGGCGCATTCGCGCCGCGAACCGGCGCGCGCAGCGCGACGCCGGCCTGGACTGGATTGTCGTGGGCGACTTTCATTGGTACGACCAGGTGCTCTCCACGCTCGCGCTGGTCGGCGCGTTGCCGGCACGCTTCGGCGCCTCGCCTGCGGCGCTGACGCTGGCCGACTACTTTGCGGCGGCTCGCGGCACAGCGGCGCAGGGCGCGATGGAGATGACGAAGTGGTTCGACACGAACTACCACTATCTCGTGCCGGAGTACTCGCCGCAGACGCGCTTCGGCACCGGTACGGAGTGGTTCTTCGAGGAAGTGACAGAGGCGTTGGCCGAGGGCGATAACGTCAAGCCCGTGCTCCTCGGGCCGCTCTCGCTGCTGTACCTCGGCAAGGAAAAGGGCGGGCTGGCCGACCGCCTCGCATTGCTCCCCGACCTGCTCGCGCAATACGAGCGCGTGCTGGCGCGTCTCAAATCCCTGGGGGTGCAATGGGTGCAGATCGACGAGCCGATTCTCGCGCTCGATCTGCCGACGAACTGGAGCGAGGCGTTCGCGCCGGTGTATGCGCGGCTGGCGCCCGTGGCGCCGTCGCTGCTGCTCGCCACGTATTTCGGCGACGTGACCGAACATCTGTCGTTGCTCACCGCATTGCCCGTGTCCGGCCTTCACCTCGACGGCGTGCGTGCGCCGAAGCAACTCGAAGCGTTTGCCCGGCAATGGCCGCGGGACAAGGTGCTGTCCGCCGGGGTGGTCGATGCGCGCAACGTCTGGCGCTGCGATCTGGCCCGCGCGGGCGATATGCTCGCACCGCTGGCCGAAGCGCTGGGCGAGCGGCTGTGGGTCGCTTCGAGCGGTTCGCTGATGCACTGCCCGGTCGATCTGTCGAGCGAATCGCGCCTGGACAAGGAAGTGCGCAACTGGCTCGCGTTTGCCAGGCAGAAGCTCGACGAAGTGGCGCTGCTGTGCCGCTCGCTCGACCCGGCCGAATTCGCTCGGGCCGACGTGCGGGCCGCCTACCTCGCGGACGCCGCGGCGCATGCCGCGCGCCGCACATCGCCGCGCATTCACAACTCGATGGTGCAAAGGCGTCTGGCCGCGCTGACCGAATCGGATGCGCGCCGCCGGTCCGACTATCCGGTGCGCGCCGTCGCGCAACGCGCCTGGCTCAAGTTGCCGGTGTTGCCGACGACCACGATCGGTTCGTTCCCGCAGACGGCGTCGATCCGCGCGGCGCGCGCGGACTTCCGGCGTCGCGCGTTGTCGCATCTCGATTACCTCGAGACGATGCGCGAGCAGATTCGCCTGGCGATCGAGAAGCAGGAAGCCTACGGGCTCGACGTGCTGGTCCACGGCGAGGCCGAGCGCAACGACATGGTGGAGTATTTTGGCGAACAGCTCTGGGGATTCGTCATCACCGAACATGGCTGGGTGCAGAGCTATGGCTCGCGCTGCGTGAAGCCGCCGGTGATCTATGGCGACGTGTATCTGCCCGAGCCGATGACCGTCACCTGGAGTGCCTATGCGCAGCAACTGACCGACAAGCCGGTCAAGGGCATGCTGACCGGGCCGGTGACGATGCTGCAATGGTCGTTCGTTCGCGATGATCAGCCGCGCGAGATCACTGCCCTGCAGATCGCACTGGCACTGCGCGAGGAAGTGGCGGCACTGGAGAAAGCCGGCGTGCGCGTGATCCAGATCGACGAACCCGCATTGCGCGAAGGGCTGCCGCTGCGAGAGCGCGACCGGGCGGAATATCTCGAATGGGCGGTCCGCGCGTTTCGTGTGTGTTCGTGCGGCGTGGCCGACGAGACGCAGATTCATACGCACATGTGCTATTCGGAGTTTCACGACATTCTGCCGTCGATCGCGGCGCTCGACGCCGACGTGATCTCCATCGAGACCACGCGCTCCGACATGGAACTGCTCGACGCGTTCGAAGCATTCGACTATCCGAACGAAATCGGCCCGGGCGTGTACGACATTCACTCGCCGCGTGTGCCGTCACAGGCGGAAATCGAACGGCTGATCGAGGCGGCGCTCGCGCGAATTCCGGCCGAACGCCTGTGGGTCAATCCCGACTGCGGCCTGAAGACGCGCGACTGGACTCAGGTCGACGCCGCGCTTGCAAACATGGTCGCGGCGGCCAAAGCCATGCGTGCGCGTCTCGCATCGGCGCGAATCCAGGCCGAGGTGCAAACCCGGCTTTGCACTCAGGTCCAGGCTGCCTGAGAGGACCTTTCGGCCGATATCTGCTGATATCGGTCTCCTCCTGCGCGCGACCGATTCCGCCAGGCACCGGCGGCATCGTTTCGGCCGCGCGTCGACGCGATGCGCTGTCACCTGTCAGGGTTGACAGGTGCGTAACCGAGGGGCGTTGCCTAAACTGCGCAGCAAATAGCGCGCGTACGAAATAAGTGACGACGACGGCGTGATGAGGGGTATCGCCGGCAAAATCAATGACGCGCGCGGCAACGGCTTTCGGTTCGAGGCAGAAGTCGGGAGGTAGCGCATGGATGAGTTCATTCTCACGCGCGGTCAGCTCGTCGCGCCGTTATCCGTGGACCGTTGCTATCCGCGCGTCATGATCGATGCACAGGGGGTCTCCGAGCGCGAGTCGGTGCACGCTGACGGTTGCATGCGGGCCTGCTTTTACGAGGATGGCGACAGGAAGCCGTTTCGGCCTGTCGATGTGCGAATCGATACGGTAGACGGCTCGCCCTTCTGGTGGTGCGTGCGCGGGGAAGTGCGCTCACCCGTCGCGTCGCATGCGGCATTCGACGAAGTGCTCACGCTCACCTTCCGCTCGAGTCTGCTCAATGGCACCCATGCGGTGGGGGCGCCGCCCGGCGCGGACGTCATGCTGATCTATCGCCTGATGTTTCGCGATCCACCGGCCTATCCCGGGCGGGATGTCTATGTGGTCGCGGGCGCGACGAGCGGCACGGTGACACTGGGCAACGATCCTGCCAATTACCTCATGGCCGGGGCATTCGGCGAAGCGATCATTCAGGTTCCGGCGCTGTATCCGCTGGTCGGGACCGGGCCACGGTGGCCGTACGACCTCTGCATCAAGGGAGGGTATTTCGAAGTCATGCGGCCGTGACGCGTGCAGGCGTCGGGCCGCATGACCGGTGGATCGTCGGATCAGGCGAGGGCCTTCTCGACGATCTCGCGCACGTCCTTCGACAGTGCCTTGTGATCCCCGACACGCTGCAGTGCCTCGCGCATGCGCTCGCGCAGGGCCGGCGTGTACTTGCGCCAGCGATCGAGCACGCGGGCCAGGCGCGCGGCGACTTGCGGGTTCAGTGCGTCGAGCGCCAGTACCTGTTCCGCCCAGAACTGATAGCCCGAGCCGTCTGCGGCGTGGAACTGCGCCGGGTTGCCGCTGCAGAAGCTGAAGATCAGCGAGCGCGCGCGGTTGGGATTCTTCAGCGTGAACGCCGGGTGACGCATGAGCGCACGCACCGCATCGATCACGCAGTGGCTGCCGTCGCCGCGCTGCATTGCCTGCAGTGCGAACCACTTGTCGATGGCGAGCGGCTCGTGCTCGAAGCGCTGATAGAAGTCGACGAGCGCTTCGGCGGCGTGATTCGGGCCGTGCGCGGCATCGCCGTCGCGGGCGGCGCCGCCGCGCTGCACGAGCGCGGTGAGTGCGGCGAAGCGGTCCGTCATGTTGTCGGCTTCGTCGTATTGGGTGCGCGCGGTTTGCGCCACGCCCGCGTCCGAGAGCTCCATCAGATACGACAGCGCGAGGTTCTTCAGTGCGCGCTCGCCGGCCGACGCGGCGTCGGGGCGGTACGGACCGGGCACGCGATGGTTGTGATACGCCGCGAGCCACTCGGTGTGCAGCGACGCCGCGAGGCGTTGGCGCAGATATTGGCGCGCCGCGTGAATGGCCGCCGGGTCGATCTCGGCCATCTGCTCGCCCAGATACGACTCGGCCGGCAGCGTGAGCGCCTGTGCGCGGAAGGCGGGGTCGAGCGTTTCGTCGCGCAGCACCTGGCGGAAGGCTTCGAGCACGTAGCTGTCCACGCTCGGCAACTGCCCCATCTGGATCGACTCGACCAGTGCCAGCAACTGACGCGTGGCCAGTCGCTGGCCAGCTTCCCAGCGGTTGAACGGGTCGCTGTCGTGCGCCATCAGGAACGCGAGTTCGTCGATGGTGTACTCATGCTCGACGATCACCGGCGCGGAAAAGCCACGCAGCAGCGAGGGCATCGGTGCATGCGGCACGTCGACGAACGTGAAGCTCTGGCGCTCCTGCGTGAAGTCGAGCACGCGCGTGGTGGCGGCCGGTGTGTCGCCCGCGTCGTCCGCCAGATGCAGCGGCATGTCGCGCCCGTCGCGATCGAGCAGGCCGACAGCGAACGGGATATGGAACGGCTGTTTGATCAGTTGGCTGACCTGCAACTCCACGCCAACCTTCGGACAGCGCTGCGTGAGCGTCAGCGTGTAGGTGCGCGCGGCCTCGTCGTAGACGGCGTCGACGGTGACGCGCGGCGTGCCGGCCTGGCTGTACCAGCGGCCGAACTGCGTGAGGTCGCGCCGGTTCGCGTCGGCCATCGCGGCGCGGAAGTCGTCGCAGGTCACGGCCTGGCCGTCGTGGCGCTCGAAGTACAGGTCCATGCCGCGGCGAAAGCCGTCGCGACCGAGCAGCGTCTGGTACATGCGCACGACCTCGGCGCCTTTCTCGTAGACGGTGACGGTGTAGAAATTGTTGATCTCGACGTAGCTCTCGGGGCGCACCGGGTGCGCCATCGGACCGGCGTCCTCGGGGAATTGCGCCTGGCGCAGCACGCGGACGTCGTCGATGCGCTTGACCGCGCGGCCCGACTCGGAGCCCATCATGTCGGCGGAGAACTCCTGATCGCGGAACACCGTCAGGCCTTCCTTCAGGCTCAGCTGGAACCAGTCGCGGCAGGTCACGCGGTTGCCGGTCCAGTTGTGGAAGTACTCGTGGCCCACCACGGCTTCGATGTTGCCGAAGTCGTCGTCGGTCGCGGTGGCGGCGTCGGCCAGCACGTACTTCGTGTTGAAAATGTTCAGCCCCTTGTTCTCCATCGCGCCCATGTTGAAGTCGCTCACGGCAACGATCATGAAGCGGTCCAGATCGAGCACGCGGCCGAAGCGCTCCTCGTCCCAGCGAATCGAGTTCACGAGGGAGTGCATGGCGTGCTCGGTCTTGTCCAGATCCTGCGGCTGCACCCAGACCTGAAGCAGCTTCTCGCGCCCGTCGCCGGCGACGATGCGCTCCTCGCGGCAGACCAGGCGTCCGGCCACCAGCGCGAACAGGTAGCTGGGCTTCTTGAACGGGTCGTCCCAGATGGCGAAGTGACGGCCGTCGGGCAGGTCGCCCTGGTCGATCAGGTTGCCGTTGGCCAGCAGGACGGGATACGCCTCCCGATCGGCGCGCAGCGTCACGGTGTAGGTGGCCATCACGTCGGGGCGGTCCAGGAAGTACGTGATCTTGCGAAAGCCCTCGGCTTCGCATTGCGTGAAGAAATTGCCGCCGGAGACGTACAGCCCCATGAGCGACGTGTTCTCCTGCGGCCGGCAACGTGTCACGAGCGTGAGCTCGAACGTCTCGGGGGGGCCTTCGATCGTGAGCGTTTCCTCGCCCGTCCGATAGCCGCCCCACGGCTTGCCGTCGAGTTCGAGGCTCACCAGTTGCAGTCCCTGGCCCACCAGTTCCAGGTCGCCACCGGCGCCGGCCGGGTTGCGGTGCAGCCGCATTCGGCTGGTCACCGTGGTGACATCGGGGGCAAGATCGAAGTCGAGTTGGACGGTGTCGATCAAATACGCCGGGGGCGTATAGTCGGAGCGTTGGATGACACCTGCAAGGTCGGTTCTGAGCATGGACGGTATTTCACGGACGGCCAAGGATTCATAAATTGTAACGGAGTGGCGGGCCATTCGCGTCCGGCGTCGAAATTTGCTGAATTTTGGTGCGTCCCGGGTATCGAAAGCTCAGGACGTGCGCAGGGCGCCGTCCTATGCTTAAATCGGCGCGAGCGGCGCGCATGGGTGTGCCCGGCCTTTCTGTGGAGCAGCGAATCATGTGGAAACGATGGGCAATGGCGACGTTTGCCGTCGCCAGCGTATTGCTGGCGGGTTGCGCCAGCACGGTCACGAGCCAGGTGACCGCGTTCGGCAGCGCGCCGGGCTTTGACGGGCCTCGCACCTATGCGCTCACGCGCACCGCCGAGCAGCAGAACAACCAGGAGCACGCCACCTATGAGCAATGGCTGCGCAACCGTCTCGCGGGCGACGGCTTCAGCGAGCAGAGCCCGACGAGCGCGCATTACCTGATCGGCATGAGCTATGGCATCACCCAACAGGTGATGCGCGTGACGGAGCCCGCCTACGATCCAATGTTCTCGCCCGGCCCGTGGGGGCCGTGGGGACGCCCGTGGGGCTGGTACGGCGCGCCGTTCGGCCCGCCTCCGACCTACGTCCAGCGCGACTATGCCTACGGGCTGGCCGGCCTGCAACTGCGCTTCACGGACCGCGCGAGCGGCAAGGAGGTGTATCGCGTGCAGGCCAGTACCAGCGATGCCGGGACGTCGCTCGCCGCGGCCATGCCGTTCCTGATCGATGCGGCGCTCAAGCAACTGCCGTTCCCGAGCGGACGTACGGTCAACGTGCAGCAGAAGGTCGGGCAGTAGTCGCGTGCAGGGCCGAGGGCGAACACCGAAGCCGCATGGCGGCTGACGCGCCGGGGCGACACGGACCTGGACCACGGTGACGGATCATGCCGCCGACGCCGACGCCGACGCCGACGCCGACGCCGACGATGCGACGCGTGATGGCAACGCGTGACATCGTCGGCGTTTTTGCGTTTACTGCAGCAGCGTGACGATGCCGAGCACCGCGAAAATCACGGCGGCCACGACATGGACGGCCCGCGTGGGCAGGCGGCCGGCGAACTTGTGACCCACGAGCACGGCCGGTACGTTGGCGAGCATCATCCCGAGCGTGGTGCCTGCGACCACGCCGACGAAGTCCTGATAGCGCGCCGCGAGCATGACCGTCGCGATCTGCGTCTTGTCGCCCATCTCGGCAATGAAGAAGGTGATGACGGTGGTAACGAAGACGCCGAACCTGCGGCGCGTGTCCGCCTCTTCGTCGTCGAGTTTGTCGGGCACGAGGATCCAGATTGCCATGCCGATGAACGACGCGACGATCGCCCACTTCATGACGGCAGGGCTGACCGCGCTCGAGAGCCATTCGCCGATGGCGCCGGCAAAACCGTGATTGACGAGGGTGGCGACGAGAATGCCGAGAATGATCGGCACGGGCTTCTTGAAGCGCGCGGCGAGCACGAGGGACAACAGTTGGGTTTTATCGCCGATTTCGGCGAGCGCGACCACACCGGTCGAGACGAGGAATGGGGACACCTTGTATTTTCTCCGCCGGGCCGTGTATACGCGAGCCAATGACAATGCATCCCGGCCCGGTTGGCGGAAGCATCGTCATCGGTCTCGCCAGGCCCGAGGGCTGCGCACGCCATAGCCGGAACCGGCCAAGTCTGTTGACGTACGCCCCTGTCGAACACGAGTGTCCACGACAGGGCGGCTACTCCCCAATGAATCGAAGCGGATTATAGCATCGCGCCTCGGCGGCGGGGCAAGCGAAATGGCGCGGGTGGTGTGTACGACGCTGCCGGTGAGTTTCGACGCACTGCCGTAAAAAAGGGCAGCCATCGGCTGCCCAAGGAGATCCCCGACCGCATGCCCCTTGCGCGCGGTCGGTGACCGCGAGGCAGCGTGCATCGCACCAAGGCGACGACGCACGCTGCCTCGCGTAAGCGTTACGTGAACGACACGAACCGGCACGACGTGAGCGGCGCCCGCACGGCTGCGCCCGGAAGGGACGCGGCGCGCGGGAGGCCGCGACTCAGTGCGCCGCGCGGCGATGCACCGGTTTGCCGGCCGCATAGGTCGCGGCGACCGCCCGGTCGTCGCCGAGCATGGCGAAGGCAAACAGCAGCTCTTCCAGCGATTCGGCCAGTGCGGTCCGGCGCGCGAGCAACGGCGTCGCCTTGGGATCGAGCACCACGAAATCGGCCTCCGCCCCGGTCGCGAGCGTACCGATCGTGCCGTGCAGATCCAGCGCGTGCGCGGCCCCTTCGGTCGCCAGATAGAACATGCGTTCGGCCGACAGGTGGTAGCCCGAGAGTCGGGCGACCTTGTGCGCCTCGTTCATCGTTTGCAACATCGAGAAGGTCGAACCGCCGCCCACGTCGGTCGCGAGCGTGACCGGCATGCGCGAGGCCTCGGCGGCGGCAAAGTCGAACAGGCCGCTGCCGAGGAACTGGTTCGACGTCGGGCAATGCGCCGCGACGGCGCCGGTCTCGAACATGCGACGGCGATCATGTTCGTCGAGCCAGATGCAATGGCCGTACACGGCGCGCCGGCGCAGCAGCTTGTAATGGTCGTACACGTCGAGGTAGCTGCGATGCCCCGGAAAGAGCGAGCGCACCCACTCGACTTCGTCGGTATTCTCCGCTACGTGGCTCTGGATGAACACGTCCGCATAGCGCTGGGCGAGTTCGCCGCACACGCCGAGCTGCGCCTCGGTCGACGTCGGCGCGAAACGCGGCGTGAGCGCGTAGAGCTGACGGCCCTTGTTGTGCCAGCGCTGGATCAGCGCCTCGCTGTCGCGCGCGCCGCTCTCGGCGGTGTCGCGCAGAAACTCCGGGCAGTTGCGATCCATCATCACCTTCCCGGCGATCATGCGCAGGTCGCGGGCCTCGCTGGCGCGGAAGAAGGCGTCGGCGGAGCCGGGATGCACCGTGCAGTACACGAGCGCACTCGTGGTGCCCCCGCGCAGCAGTTCGTCGAGGAAGAACTGGGCGACGTCGGCCGCGTAGTCCGGGTTCTCGAAGCGCCGCTCGGTCGGGAACGTGTACTTCTCCAGCCACGGCAGCAGTCCCGGCGCGGGCGACGCAATCATGTCCGTTTGCGGATAGTGGATATGCGTGTCGATGAAGCCGGGCGTGATGACCTTGTCGCGCAGATCTTCGACGGGCGTGCCGGCCGGCAGCGTGGGCGCCACCCTGGCGTAGTCGCCCACGGCCGTGATGCGTCCGTTCTCGAAGGCGACGATGCCGTCGGTGTGGTGCACCGTGCCGGGCGTGCCGTCGAGATAGGCGCGCGCCGGATCGTGGGTGAAGTAGACCAGTTGCGCGCGTACGGCGCGCAGGCCTTGGTTCGTGGTGGACATGTGCGGGGTCCTTCAGTCGTTACATTTGTGTGAGCAGCAGCACTGCCAGGGCTGCGACGATCCACATGGCCGGCATGATCTCCTTCGCGCGTCCCGTGAACAGCTTGAGTACGACGAACGCGAGGAAGCTGTAGGCGATGCCGTCGGTGATCGAGTACGAAATCGGAATCATCACCAGCGCAATGAAGCTCGGGATCGCTTCGTCCATGCGGTGCCATTCGATGCGCGCCACAGACTCCATCATAAACACGCCGACCAGGATCAGCGCCGGCGCCGTCGCGATGGCGGGCACCAGCGAGAGCATCGGCGACAGGAACAGGAACGGCAGGAAGAGCAGCGCGCATACGACCGCGGTCAGGCCGGTGCGTCCGCCCTGGGCGATGCCGGCGGCCGACTCGATGTACGCGTTGGCCGGGCTTGTGCCGAGCGGTCCGGAGATGAGCACCGAGAACGAGTCGACGATCATGGCTTGCCGCATATTGCGCGGGTTGCCGTCGCGATCCTTCATGTTGCCGGCTTCGGCAATGCTCATGAAGGTCGAGAGGGTATCAAAGAACGCCGTGAAGAGCATCACGAAGATGAACGGCAGGTACGCGACCTTCAGTGCGCCGAGCAGATCCAGCTGGCCAATGCCCGAGAAGTCCGGCGCGGCGAAGAAGCCCTGGAAGTTCACCAGCGTGGCCGTGGCGATCTCCTTCGGAAAATAGGCGCTGCCGTCGCCCCAGTAACGGCCGATCGGAATGGCCATGAGCGTGGTGACGACGATGCCGATCATCAGCGCGCCGTTCACGCGGCGCGCGACGAGCACGGTCGTGAGCGCCAGGCCAATGAGGAAGGTGACCGTGGGCGGCGACAGATGCGCCAGGCGCACCACCGTGACCGGATCGCTCACCACCAGTTTGGCGTTGACCAGACCGATCACCGTGATGAACAGACCGATGCCGCACGAAATGGCGTAACGCAGGTTCGCCGGGATTGCCTCGACGACGAAGCGTCGCACGTTGAGCGCCGCGAGCAGCGCGAACAGAATGCCCGACCAGAACACGCACCCGAGTGCCGTCTGCCAAGGCATGCCAACACCGTGCACCATCGTGAAGGCGAACAGGGCGTTCAGGCCCATGCCGGGGGCGACCAACACCGGGTTGCGCGCGTACAGGCCCATTGCGCAGCTGCCGAAAAAACTGATCAGTACCGTGGCCGTCAGCGCGGCAGGGAAGGCCATGCCGGTCTTGGAGAGGATCGCGGGGTTCACGACGATGATGTACATCGCCGCGAGAAATGTTGTGATGCCCGCAATCACTTCGGTGCGCAACGTGGAACCGAGGGCGGTGATGCCGAAGTAGCGGTCGAGCGACGAGACAGGGTGCGCGCCCTCCACGCGCGTGCTGTCGTGGGCCACGTCAGGCGTGGCGCTACCCGCCGGGGGGCTGAGCGATGAGTCCATGGGGTGTTGTCTCCGATGTTCTAGGGTGTCGTGTGCGGTCGGCCTGCGCGGTGTGGGGGCACCGCGTGAAACCTATATGGGCACGCTCGAAAAATAGCATCGGGTCCCGGGGAAAATATTCCCCATCGGGAATGTTCGACATCATCCGGGGGTAATGTGGGCCGCGTTGCTCGCGAGGTGGGCCGGGGCGCCTGCGAGGCGGCGGCGATCACGCGACAAGGGGCGCCTCGACGTCGCGCAAGGCGGCAAAAAGGAAAACGCCCGAACGGGGTCGGGCGTCGAAGGGGGCGGCGGCGGCGCGGGCGCCGCTGTGCTCAGGCGGGATGCGCCGCGCGGAACCGGTCGAGCTCCGCGATGAGGCGGCGCTTCTCGTCGTCGTCGATGAACGACGCCTCGAAGCTGTTCCTTGCCATGGTGTAAGCGTCGTCGAGGGTCATATCGAGCGCATCG
This sequence comes from Pandoraea pnomenusa, assembly GCF_000767615.3. NCBI lineage: Bacteria > Pseudomonadati > Pseudomonadota > Betaproteobacteria > Burkholderiales > Burkholderiaceae > Pandoraea > Pandoraea pnomenusa. Next base: position 1,696,778 of record NZ_CP009553.3, read on the forward strand.
AACGTGGCGAGAAAGTTTTCATTCAGATAGCCGCCGAAGTAGGCCGGATCGTCGGAATTGATCGTCACGGCCAGTCCACGCTTGAGCAATTGATGCAGCGTGTGCTGGCCCATGTGATCGAACACCTTGAGGCGGACGTTCGACAGCGGGCACACCGTGAGCGCGATCTTCTCCCGGGCGAGCCGCTCGAGCAGGGCGTCGTCTTCGATGGCGCGCACCCCGTGGTCGACCCGCTCCACGTGCAATGTGTCGAGCGCCTCGTGAATGTAGGCGGGCGGACCTTCCTCGCCCGCGTGCGCCACGATGCGCAGTCCCAGCGCGCGGCAACGCTCGAACACGCGCGTGAATTTGCTGGGCGGGTGACCCTGCTCCGACGAATCGAGCCCCACGCCGACGAGCCGGTGTGCGTGACTGTCGAAGTAGGGCAGTGCCGTCTCGAGGGTTTGCAGGGCATCTTCCTCGGACAGGTGGCGCAGGAAGCAGAGAATCATGCGGCTGGTGATGCCGTGCGAGCGCTGCGCCTCGGCCAGCGCTCGCTCGATGCCGTTGATGACGGTGGCCATCGAAACACCGCGCGACGTATGCGTTTGCGGATCGAAGAAGATTTCCGTGTGGCGGATGTTGTCGGCCACGGCGCGTTCGAGATACGCGCGCGTCATATCGTGGAAATCATCTTCCGTGAGCAGCACGCTCGCGCCCGCGTAGTAAATGTCGAGAAACGATTGCAGATCCGTGAACGCATAGGCGTCGCGCAGCGCCTGCACGCTCGGATAAGGGAGTTTCACCCGATTGCGTTCGGCGAGCCGGAAGATCAGCTCGGGCTCCAGCGTGCCCTCGATATGCAGATGCAACTCCGCTTTGGGCATGGCGCAAAGGGTTTTGGCGAGTTCTGGCGTGAGCGGCATGGATCGATCGTGTAGTGGGGGATGGCGGGGATTTTACCGTTGACGTCGCCTTGCCTGGGCGCGGCACGTCAAGTGGGCGCACCGGCGGCGGGGGAGGGCGCGCCTGCCCCCAGCCGCATCTGCTGCTCGCGAACACGCAACAGCTGTGCCGCGACGGCGATCGCGATCGTGGCGGGCGCCTTGCCGCTGATGCCGGCCACGCCGACGGGGCAGATCATCTGTTCGAGTCGCTCGGCCGACACGCCGCGCTCTCGCAGACGATGCTCGAACTGACGACGCTTGGTCATCGAGCCGATCAGGCCGAAGTAGGCAAAGTCGTCACGCCTGAAGATCGCCTCGCACAGGCGCTGATCGAGCGCATGGTTGTGCGTCATCACGAGGAAATAGGCGCCTGGCGGTGCTTCGGTCACCAGGGCCTCGGGGGTGTCGGTGGATTCGACCACGGTGTTGGCCGGCACCGTTTCGGGGAACGTTTCGGTACGCTCGTCGGCCCACGTCACGCGGCACGGCAACGTGGCGAGCACCTGGACGATGGCCTGTCCGACGTGTCCCGCACCGAACAGCACGATATGAAAGTCGCTCGGCGCGAGTCGCTCGCTCAGCCACAGCCAGCCGTCGCTGCCCTGCCAGAAGGAGCAGGCGGCGTCGTCGGCGTCGCGAGTGAGCGTGTGCGGATGGGCGAGCGGTTCGTCGGGGTCGAGCCCGGTCAACATGACCGGACCGCCTTGCTGCTGACTGGCAGCGGCATTGGCACCGGGCGCGCCGAACGCCACGCTGCGCAGGCTCGCCTCGCCAGCCGCCAGGCGCTTGTGCAACGCGCTCACCCACGCCAGGTCGGTCAGCGTGAGCACCTCGAACGCGAGTGTGACGGCCCCGCCACAGCATTGCCCGAGGCTGGGGCCGAGGGCGAAACGCTCGACGTGACGTGCACCTTGCTGCCCGTATTGGCGCAACAGCGTGCGCGCCACCTCCATCGCCTTCCATTCGAGATGACCGCCGCCGATGGTCTCCCAGACGTGCTCGCGCGTGACGAGCAGGTGCGTGCCCGCTTCGCGCGGCGCGGAGCCTTCCACGCGTGCGATCGTCACCAGTACCGCGGCTTCGCCGCGGGCCAGCAGCTTGTGGGCGGCGTCGACCCAGCGATGCATCAGGCGGCGCTCCGGGTGCGCAACTCGGTGATGGCCATGAGCAGTGCTTCGGAAGTGGCGGGCGCATTGAGCAACGGTTCGTCGCGATAGTCGTTCACGCTGGCCACGGCGTCGCGCAGGGCGTTGAAGACCGAGAACGGCAGCAGCAGCGGCGGCTCGCCCACAGCCTTGGAGCGATGGATCGAGTCCGAGACGTTGGTGTTCTCGAACAGCGCCACGCGAAAGTCCGTCGGGCAATCGCTGATGCCGGGGATCTTGTACGTGGAAGGTGCGTGCGTCATCAGCTTGCCGTCCTGGTTCCACCAGAGCTCTTCCGTCGTGAGCCAGCCCATGCCCTGGATGAACGCGCCTTCGACCTGTCCGATGTCGAGCGCCGGGTTGATGGACTTGCCGGCGTCGTGCAGCACGTCGGCGCGCAGCAGGCGCCATTCGCCGGTCAGTGTGTCGAGAATGACTTCCGAGACCGCCGCGCCGTAGGCGAAGTAGAAGAACGGGTTGCCGTTCATGGTCCTGGCGTCCCACGACAGGCCCGGTGTGGCATAGAAGCCGTCGGACCACAGCTGCACGCGCGCCCAGTAGGCCGCTTCGACCAGATCGGGGAAGGGGACGTCGGTGCCGTTGACGCTGACCACGTCGTTGGCGAAGTGCACGTCGTCGGCCGAGCCGCCGTACTTCTGCGCGGCGAAGTCGGCCAGACGCCGGCGAATCTGCCAGGCGGCGTTCTGTGCCGCCTTGCCGTTCAGGTCGGCTCCCGTCGAGGCGGCCGTGGCGGAGGTGTTGGCCACCTTGCTGGTGTCGGTCGCCGTCACGCGCACGTGCGAGAGATCGACGCCAAGCTCGTGAGCGACCACCTGTGCGACCTTCGTGTTCAGGCCCTGGCCCATCTCGGTGCCGCCGTGATTGACGAGCATCGAGCCGTCGCGATAGACGTGCACGAGGGCGCCCGCCTGGTTGAAGGCCTGCACGTTGAACGAAATGCCGAACTTCAGCGGCGTGAGTGCGAGCCCCTTGCGCAGCACCGGACTCGTGCGGTTGAACGCGCGCACGGCTTCGCGTCGGGCCCGGTAATCGCTGGTCTGTTCCAGTTGCGCCACCAGCTCGTGAATGACGTTGTCCTTCACGAGCTGGCCGTAGGGCGTGGTGTTGCGCTCGGTCTTGCCATAGAAGTTCGCGCGGCGCACATCGAGCGCATCCTTGCCCAGGCGGCGCGCGATCGCGTCCTGCAGGACTTCCATGATAAGTGCGCCCTGCGGGCCACCGAAGCCGCGAAACGCCGTGTTCGATTGCGTATTGGTCTTGCCGCACAGGGCGCGCAGATCGGCGGCCGGCACGAAGTAGGCGTTGTCGAAATGGCAGATGGCGCGCGTGGCGACAGGGCCAGACAGGTCCGCCGAGAAGCCCGCGCGCAGCGTCATGTCGACCTTCGCGCCGACGATGCGGCCGTCGTCGTCATACCCGACGTCGTATTCGAAGTAGAAGCCATGACGCTTGCCGGTCATCATGAAGTCGTCGTCGCGATCCAGACGCAGCTTCACCGGACGTTTCAGTCGCGAGGCGCACAGCGACGCCACACACGCGAACAGGCCCGATTGCGATTCCTTGCCGCCGAAGCCGCCGCCCATGCGGCGGCACTCCACCTGCACCTGATGGCTATGCCAGCCGAGTGCGTGCGACACGAGCGCCTGCATTTCGGTGGGGTGCTGCGTCGAGCAATACAGGTGGATACCGTCGTTTTCCTTCGGAATCGCGTACGAGATCTGTCCTTCGAGGTAGAACTGCTCCTGACCGTTGCACTCGAACGTGCCGCTCAGTCGATGCGGCGCGGTTTGCAGTGCGGCATCGGCATCGCCGCGGCGCAACTGCATCGGCGGCAGCACGCCCGCACCGGCGGCCTTGGCGGCCTGCGGCGTGAGAATGGCGGGCAGGTCTTCGTACTCGCCCCTGGCCAGGCGCGCCGCGCGACGCGCCGCGTCGTGCGATTCGGCCACCACGGCGAACATCGGCTGGCCGATGTACTGGACCACGCCGTCGGCGAGGATCGGATCGTCGTGAACGACCGGACCGCAATCGTTCACGCCCGGGATGTCGGCGGCGGTGAAAACCGCGACCACGCCCGGTGCGCGTCGCACGGCGTCGAGATCGAGCGAGAGAATGCGGGCGTGCGCCCTGGGCGACGCGCCCAGCGCGCAGTGCAGCGTGCCTTGCACTTCGGGAATGTCGTCCGTGTAGGTGGCTTCGCCGGCCACATGGAGGACGGCCGATTCGTGCGGACGCGAGCGGCCCACCTGCGCGGTGGCCGCGGCCGGGGCGGCCTGTGCAGTCTGCGGGGTCTGCGTCATGAAGCCTTCGACTTGCGTGTTCATGGGCAACTCCGATTAGACGTTCGCGAACGCGTTGACTTCATGGGCCGCAAGCGGCGCATCGGTGCGCGTTTCCAGGAAAAAACGATACAACAGATTCTGCGCGCCGGCGAGGCGGTAGGCGCTCGTGGCGCGCATGTCCGACAGCGGCTGGTAGTCGGTGGGCAGCGCGGCCATGGCGGCGCGCACGGTGGCCTCCGTCCACGGCCGACCCGTCAGTGCGGCCTCGATGGCGCTACCTCGCCTGGGCGTGGCGGCCATACCGCCGAACGCGACACGGGCCGAGCGCACGGTCTCGCCGTCGAGTTCGATGGCGAACGCGGCGCACACGGCCGAGATGTCCTGGTCGAAGCGCTTGGCCAGCTTGTACGTGCGAAAGCGCTGTACGGCCACCGGCAGCGGCACGCGAATGCCTTGCACGAATTCGCCTGCTTCCAGCGCGTTCTTTTGATAAGCGAGATAGAAATCCTCGAGTGGCATTTCGCGCACGACGCCTTCGCGATGCAGCACGATGCGCGTACCCAGCGCGATCAGCGCGGGCATCGAGTCGCCAATGGGCGAGCCGTTGGCCACGTTGCCGCCGAGGGTGCCGGCGTTGCGAATCGGGAACGAGGCGAAGCGCTGGCGCAATTCGGCCAGCTCCGGATAGTGAGCCACGAGTGCGTCGAACGCGTCGTTGAGCAGTGCACCGGCGCCGATGTAAAGGCCGTCGGGGCCCTCGGAAATCTCGCGGAGTTCGGCGACCTGACCGAGGTAGATCAGGTGAGGGAGCTCGCGAAACTGTTTGGTCACCCACAGGCCGACGTCGGTGCTGCCGGCGAGCAGGCGGGCCTGCGGGTGCGCCGCGCGCAGGCGCGCCAGCTCGGCCAGCGTGCGGGGTGCGTGGAAGACCTGGCCGTCGTGTTCGTACGAGAGCGTTTCGCCGCGCTGCAGGGCCCGGAGCTGTTGGGCCAGTGCGCCGCGGTCGAACGCCTGACGCGGCAGATCGAACATTTTCTGGGCGGCGTCGACGATGGGGCGATAGCCCGTGCAGCGGCACAGGTTGCCGGAGAGCACGTCGTCGATTTCGCGCCGGCTCGGGCAGCCGGCGTCGGCCGGACGGTTCTGGTACATGGCCCACAGCGACATCACGAAGCCCGGCGTGCAGAAGCCGCACTGCGACGCATGGCAATCCACCAGTGCCTGCTGCACCGGGTGCAGCGTGCCATCGGCGCCGCGCAGGTCTTCCACCGTGAAGAGGGCGCGGCCGTCGAGCGTCGGCAGGAACTGGATGCAAGCGTTGACCGCACGCAGCGCCACGTTGCCGTCGTCGGCCAACTCGCCGATCACGACCGTGCAGGCCCCGCAGTCGCCTTCGGCACACCCTTCCTTGGTGCCGGTGCAATGCAGGTCTTCGCGCGTGTACTGAAGCACGGTGCGGGTCGTGGCCTCGCCAGTGACCTCGTGCACCTTGCCGCGGTAAAAAAAGCGGATGGCTTGTGTCTCCATGGTTCTCAGTGTAGTGCAGTGCATTGTGGACGCGCCGGATATCGTTGTCTCCGCCGGCGTGGGGGATGGGCCGAAGATAGCACCGCGGGCCGGGGGAAATATTTCGTCGGCATGATGATGCCTATTCGGGCGCCCCGATGAGGTGGCATTGTCATAAACTATGGCTCAACCCGCCGTCATCCGGCGTTCAACACGCCATCAGTGCGCCCCAGCTCATGCAAAGACCCCGCGAACAGATCGACGCCTACCTGCTGCGGGTACTCCATACGTTGCTGACCGAACAGAGCGTGTCGCGCGCCGCTCTCAAGCTCGGACAGTCGCAGCCGGCCGTCAGCAATTCGCTGCGCCGTCTGCGAGAGATCACCGGCGACGCCATTCTGGTGCGCGGCAAGAGCGGGATGGTCGCCACCGAACGCGGACAGGAGCTGCTGGGCTACGCGACCGACGCGCTCGCGGCCATCGACCGGATCACGCATCCGAGCACGGAGTTCGCGCCGCAGACCACGACCCGGGCCTTCCGACTGGGCGCGCCCGATTATCTCGACGCTGTCTTCCTCCCCAATATCGCCGAGGTGTTGCGTCGCGACGCGCCATCGGCGCGCCTGCACGTCCAGCCGATCAACGCGGGCTTCGATTACGCGGGCGCCCTGGAGAACGGCTCGCTCGACGTGGTGATCGGCAACTGGCTCGAGCCGCCGCCCCAATTGCACATGTCGCGCCTGTTCGACGACGAGGTGGTGTGCATGCTCGGTGCGCAGCATCCGCTTGCAAGCAAGGGCATTTCGCTTAAGCATTATCTGGAATTACCGCATCTGGCGCCCACGCCTTACGTGGCCGAGCGACAGAGCTTCATCGACGGATGGCTGGCCGACCAGGGCCTGCGCCGCAACATCCAGATGACGATGCCGTACTTCGGCCTCGTGCCGTACGTGCTGATGCGCACCGACCTGGTATTCACGACCGGCCGCCAGTTCGCGCAGCACTACGCGCGGTATCTGCCGATCCGGGTGCTGCCATCGCCCTTTGCCTTCCCGCCGATGCGCTTTTATCAGTTGTGGCACGAACGCACACACGCGGCGCCCGAGGTGACCTGGCTGCGACGACGCATTGCGGAAGTGGCGACGGAGCTCGACGTCGCGAACGGGAGCGGGGCGCAAGTGCCGGTGGCGTCGCGGCCCTGAGATTTGGGGCGCGTGTGCCAAGATTCGGGGCGGGCCAGGGGGCGCGTGAGGGCCGCTGTCCAGAGGCAGGAGGCACGAGGGCTGCCCGGTATCAGCGCGAGGCGCGAGCGGTCTGGGCGGTTGAGGAGGAAGGGGCTGGAGACGCGCGCGAGGCGGGAGGTGGCGACCCGAGGGAAGCCCCGGCCGTTGCCTGAAGGCGAACGGCCGGCAAAACGAACAACGCTCAGCGCAGCGAGACGGCGCGAGGCGGGCGGTGCAGCGCCAGCGACAGGAAAATCACGACGAACGCGGCGAGCGACCACATCGGCAGCGTCAGACCCAGAATCGGCGGGTACATCGTCTGGCACATGCCTTGTACCTGGAAGACCTGCGGCAGCAGGCGCGAGGTCGGCAGGGCGTCGACGAACGCCTCGACCACGTCGTACCCGCAGCTCACGAGCGGATTGGCCTGCACGTAGATCAGATAGCCCGACGCCGCCATGCCGCCGATGGCCGACAGCGCTGCCAGCACGCGGGCAACCTGAATGCCTGTCCGATGGCGCGAGATCGCACCGACCAGACCGAAGATTGCGATCAGCACGAGGGCATAGCGTGTCAGGATGCACAGCGGACACGGATCTTCGTGACGCACGTACTGGAAGTACAGCGCGCCGCCCAGCAGGGCGAGGCAGACCACGGTAAGCAGGAGATACAGCAGACGTTCGCGGCGCAGGGCCGGGTCGAGTTGGGCGTTCATGTCACTTCGGGCGGTGGGCCATCACAATTCCCGCAACACCCCGAATGACGCCGGGCGACGGGCACTTGGGCAGGGATTGTAACCCCACCCCGAGGTCAATGTGCGTCTCGCATGGCGCGAAAATGAAGCGAAAAGCCGGGAACTTTTCGCCCTGATTTGACACGCCCGACCCCTTCCCGCCGCAAGGCATCCCGCCGGCGGCACATCGGCGCGCCGACACGTGAGCGAGGCTGCCGTCCACGCGGCGCCTGGCGTGCCGCGGCGCGAGCGCGATCAGGCGCCGAGGCCCGCCGAGCGCAGCGCGTGCTCGATGGCGCGCGCCACCGGGAACAGGCGGGCATCGTCGCCCGCCGCGCTGCTGGCCATGAGGCCGATTGGGGCTTCTCCCTTGCCGTGGCAAGGCAGGGAGAAGGCGCAACCGTCGATCATGTTGATGGCGGTCGGGTTGCGCAGCACCAGCGCGTTGGTGGCCGTGAAGGTCTCGTCGCTCGCTTCGAGCGGTGCGATGGCCGGCGGGGTGAGCGGCACGGTCGGGCAAAGCACCGCGTCGAAGCTTTGCCAGACGGGGTTCGCCGCGGCAATGAGTGCCGCGCGTGCGTTCAGCAGGTCGATGTAGTCGGCGGCGCCCGCGGGTTCGCCCTTGCGAATGCGTACGAGCACGCGCGGATCATAGTCCTGCGCACGCTCGGCGAGCCACTTGCGATGCCATGCGTAGGCTTCGATCGGCGAGAACCCGAAACGGTTGATGGCAGGCAGGTCGTCGAACGGCGTGAACTTGAATTCCACCAGCGTGGCGCCTGCCCCGGCGAGCGCGGCCAGGGCGCGTTCGTAGATGGCGATGGCCTCCGGTTCGGCGCCGTCGAGCACGAAGTTCGTCAAGACACCGAAGCGCATGCCGCGCATCTCGCGCGGTGCGGCCGGGGCTTCGTCCACGGCCTGTCCCGCGAGGATGGCGTCGACCCGGGCACAGCAGTCGACCGAGCGGCCGATGGGGCCGACGGAGTCTAGCGACGTCGACAGCGGCAGGGCGCCCTCGCGCGGTGTGCGCGCGGCGGTCGGCTTGAAGCCCGTGAGGCCGCAGAAGGCCGACGGAATGCGAATGGACCCCCCGGTGTCGGTGCCGAGGCCGATGGCCGCCATGCCATCCGCGACCGAGGCGGCGGCGCCGGACGACGAGCCGCCGGCGATGTGGCCCGCGTCGCGCTGCCACGGCGAGCGCGGCGTGCCGTAGTGCGGATTCAGTCCGAGGCCGGAAAAGGCGAATTCCGTCATGTTGGTGCGACCGACGATCACGGCGCCCGCCTGCCGCAGCCTGGCCACGGCGAGCGCGTCGTGCTTGGCCGGGGGCGCGTTGTCGAGCACCCTGGAGCCGGCGCGCGTGACTTGTCCGGCGACGTCGAACAGGTCCTTCACCGACACGGGGATGCCCATGAGCGGCGACAGCCGCACCCCGGCACGGCGCAATGCGTCGAGCCCGTCGGCGGCGTCGCGGGCGGCTTGCGCGTCGACGTGCGTGAAGACGACGTGGCCCTGGCCCGCGGGGTCGGCAATGCGGGCGAGCGCCTGTTCGGTGAGGGCGCGGCTGGTGGTGCGGCCCGCGTCGAGCGCGGCGGCGAGGTCGGACAGGGGGCGTTGCAGATCGATGGCGTCGGTGCTCATGTTCAGATCGCTTTCAGGATATGGGTGCGGAATTCGTCAATGTGACGGGCGATGGCCCGGCGGGCGCGCTCGGCGTCATGCGCGGCGAGCGCGTCATACAGTTCGAGATGCTCCTCGTAGACGCCCTCGAGATGGCTCGGCGTCGACAGCGCAAGGAACCAGAAGCGCAGCGAGCGCTCGTGCAGGCCGCGCAGCAGATCGGCGAGTGTCTGGTTGCGCGAGGCGCGCGAGATCGCGAGATGGAAGTCACGGTCGATGCGCATCATGGCGGCCACGTCGCGCGCGGCGATGGCGTCGCGAGAGCGCAGCAGCACCGCCTCGATGGCCGCGAGGTCGTCGGGCGTGGCCGCGCGCGCGGCCAGCTCGACGCAATAGGTCTCGTTGATCATGCGCACGTCGATGATCTCGAGCGCGTCGTTCAGCGAGACGGGCGCGACCATGGCGCCCTTGCGCGGCAGGATGACCACCAGCCCTTCGAGCGCGAGGCGATGCATGGCCTGATGCACCGGCGTGCGCCCAAGCCCCGTCGACTGCATCAGTTGCGCTTCGTTCAGGGGCTCACCCGGACGCAGACGCAGCGTGATGATGTCGTGCTTGATGGCTTCGTAGGCGCGCTCGGTAAGGCTGCGGCCCTCGGGGCTCGCGCTCGAACCGGGCGGGTTCGTCGCGGCGGTCGCGTCGGGCATGCGGCGCACGGGAGCGTTGGGGGGAGGGGCGGTCGTCTCGTTGGGCATCGGGTCTGAGGAGGTCAGTCGGCGATGGCCAGCGCCTGCGTGACGTAGCCGTGCCGGATCGTGCGGCCGAGCACGGGGTCGTGCAGCTCGATCTCGAACCGCTCGCCGCCGGCCACGCCGCCAATGGCAGCGAGTGTGCCACAGAACATCGCGGCACCCGAGCGCAGTCCGCCGACACTCGCCGTATCGCCGGCACTACCGATACCATCGGCCCCGGCACCCGCTTCGAGCCTCGCCATCAATTCCTGCGGCGCGAGCAGCCCCGCCACCGTGCCCTCCTGATACAGGCGGCGCTCTCCGTCGCACGTGACCCACGAGCGCAGTTCCAGCCGATCCCAGTGCGCCGCCACATCGGCAAGGTGCCACGCGCCGCGCGCTACCGGCTTGGCGCAGATCTGCTTCGAGACCGTCACCCCATATGCCTCGACTTCCCGGTCGGTGTGGTCCGAACCGACGCTCACGAGCATGGCGTCGCCGTGGCGCACGAGCACGCATTCGGCCTCTCCGCTGCTCGTCTGGCCGACGACGTCGATGGTTTCATCCTGCGACAGCAACGCCGGCGCCAGTCGATAGAAGCAGGGCGTGCTCGACGGACGGCGCACGCCGAGCGCGGCCAGCTCTGCAATGTGATGCTCGACGGCGTCGCGATCGCGGCCGGCCCAGCCCGCAATGATCAGGGTGTCGATCGGCACGTCGACGCGCGTGGCGACGCCGCTGCCGCCGACAGCGGACACCGAAAAGGACAGACGGGAACCCATACGTTGCAAACTCCTGAAAGTGCGACTAGTGAAATTGATTTGATATTGTTGTGATATTTCACTGGCGGAGGCGACAAAAAGCAAGCGAAAAAATTTCGTCGCATCTTGCGGAAAACGGGAATCTTTTATGAAAAGCCCCGTCAATCTTGGGTTGCGCGCCGGTTCGCCCGTCGCGTATATTGATTCCGCACCCGTTTTCGGCCTGTGGTTTGTCGGGTTTCGGCATTCCGGCGAGCGCGTCGGAGCCCTCCCCGGGGGGAGGGGGTGCGGACCCGCGACCCGGTGGCCGTCCGGTCGGCGGGACCGGGCAAGCGAGCGCAACGTCTATCAAGCCGGCGGCACATGGCCGGCTTCCCACCTTTATCAAGCATCACGTCTTGTGTTGCCGCTGCGGCCCGCGAGGGGCGCGACGCGTGGCCGGCGTGGAGTCAAGAACAGCAAAATCGGCGCAACGCGCCGCGGGGAGAACGTATCGGATGCATCACGCCATCGACTTCATTCAGGACCTGGCCGTCATCATGCTGCTGGCCGGCATCGTGACGGTCATCTTCAACCGGTTCCGGCAGCCGGTCGTGCTCGGCTACATCGTGGCGGGGGTGATCATCGGCCCGTACACGCCGCCGTTTGCCCTGATACACGACGAGAAGACCATCGGCATTCTGGCCGAGCTGGGCGTGGTGTTCCTGATGTTCTCGCTGGGGCTGGAGTTCAGCCTGCGCAAACTCGCACGCGTGGGGGTGACCGCCTTCGTGGCGGCGCTCACCGAGATCGTGCTCATGCTGTGGATCGGCTACGAGATCGGCCGCTTCTTCGGCTGGGGCACCATGGATTCGATCTTCCTCGGCGCCATGCTCGCGGTGTCGTCGACGACCATCATCGTGAAGGCGCTCGACGAGCTGGGCATGAAACGCGAACGTTTCGCGCAACTGATCTTCGGTGTGCTGATCGTCGAGGACGTGTTGGCCATCGGCATGATCGCGCTGCTCTCGGGCATTGCCATCAGCGGCTCGGTCGACGCCGGGGAGGCTACCTTCACCCTCGGCAAGCTGCTGTTGTTCATGGTGGTGTCGCTGGTCGTGGGTATCCTGCTGGTGCCGCGCATTCTCGCGTACGTGGCCAAGTTCAAGAGCGACGAGATGCTGCTGGTCGTGGTGCTCGGCCTGTGCTTCGGCTTCTGCCTGCTCGTCATCCAGATGGGTTACAGCGTGGCGCTCGGTGCGTTCCTGATCGGTGCCATCATGGCCGAGGCCCGCGAGCTGCATACGATCGAGCGACTCGTCGCGCCGCTGCGCGACATGTTCAGCGCGGTGTTCTTCGTCACCATCGGCTTGCTGCTCGATCCGCACGTGCTCGCCACGTACATCTGGCCGATCCTGGTGATCACGGTGGCGGTGGTGCTCGGCAAGATCGTGTCCTGCGGGCTGGGGGCCTATCTCTCAGGGCAGGACGGCCGCACATCGATGCGCGTGGGCATGGGGCTGTCGCAGATCGGCGAGTTCTCGTTCATCATCGCGTCGCTGGGCCTGTCGCTCAAGGTGACCAGCGACTTCCTCTATCCGATCGCCGTGGCGGTGTCGGTCATCACGACGCTGCTCACCCCCTATCTCATCAAGAGCGCCGATCCGGTAACGGGGTGGCTCGGACGCGCGATGCCGGGCCGTCTGTCGTACGTGCTCGGACAATACACGCAGTGGTTGCAGAGCATTCATCTGACGGGCGACAGCGCGGCGATCGTCACCATCGTGCGGCGCATCGTGGTGAGCGTTGCGATCAATCTGGCGCTGGTGGTGACGATCTTCCTCGGTGGCGCATTCTTCTACCGGCGCCTTGCCGAACTGATGTCGCCGTGGGTGAGCGATCCGAGTCTGCAAAGTGCGGTGGTTTGGGGCGCGGCGCTGGTGTTGTCGCTGCCGTTCCTGATTGCGGTGTACCGCAAGCTCAAGTCGCTCTCCTTGCTGCTCGTGGAGCTTTCCGTGCCGCCGAGTCTGACGGGGCGCTACACATTCCAGGTGCGACGTGTGGTGGCGGAGATCCTGCCGATCGCGGCGATGGTCGGCGTGATCCTGCTCGTGGCGGCGCTCTCGGCGAGCATTCTGCCGTCGACGGAGATGATCGTCCTGATCGTGGCGGGCACCGTGGTGCTGGCCGTCGCCATGCGCAGCTGGTTCGTGCGCATGCACGCAAAGCTCCAGATCGCGCTCAAGGAGACGCTCGAGCATCAACCGGACAGCGGCGAGCAGGGCGGCGGCGGGGCGTCGCACTGAGCGGCACCAAGCGGCACCAAGCGGCACCAAGCGGCTTCGGATGCTTCCGGCGCTTCAGCTTTTGCGCGGCGGGAAATCAAAGATCAGGCACGTGGTCGTGGCGTGCGCGTACAGCGTGCCGTCCGGCCCGACGATGCGCCCCTCCGCGATGCCGACCTGACGCCCCGCCTGAATGACTTTCCCTTCGGCGCGCACGCACGGGACATCCCGGGTGAGGGCGCGCACCATGTTGGTCTTGAGTTCCAGCGTGGTGTAACTGCGACCGGCGGGGAGCGTCGAATGAATGGCGCAGGCCACGGCCGAATCGAGCAAGGCGGCGAACCAGCCGCCATGGACCGAGCCCAGCGGGTTGTAATACGGCAGGGCCGGTCGTCCCTGAAAGACCGCGCGGCCCTCTGCCACTTCGATGGCGATGAAGCCGAGTGTCTCGCTGATCGGCGGCATCGGCAGCGCCCCATCGAACATCGCTTCGAAAATCTCCCGACCCGACAGCCCGACGACGTCGGCGGGGTTGGCGACGCCATAGCGTGCCGGCCCGCGACGTTCGATGCGTTCGCGCACGGCCGCTTCGTCGGCATTCCACTGTGCCAGCACCGCGGTGGCATCCGGCTTGTTGTTCATGACGTCTTCCTCGTAACTTTTATAATGCTAGGGATGTGGCCCGATTATAGAAGTCACGATGCATGCCCAGGGGCATTTGCGTTAGAGGGAAGTGTCGATGTTCGGCGGCGAGCCACGGGGGGGCGGGAGGACGCGGGGACCAGACTCACTGTCCCCGCTGTCTCCACTGGCCGTGGCCGTTCAGGCCGCCTGCGCGTGGCTGCGACGGTAGTTCGCCAGCTCGTCGATCGTGAGGATCGGCAGGCCGTGCAGCTCGGCGAAGCGCTCGATGTCAGCGCCTCGCGTCATCGTGCCGTCCGGGTTCATCAGCTCGCACAGCACGGCGGCCGGCTTCAGACCGGCGAGAATCGCCAGATCCACCGACCCCTCGGTGTGGCCGCGGCGCGTGAGCACGCCGCCCGGCTGCGCACGCAGCGGGAAGACGTGACCGGGGCGTGACAAATCGGAAGGCTTGGCATCGTCGGCGATGGCGGTGCGGATCGTGGTGACGCGATCGGCCGCCGATACGCCGGTGCTCACGCCCTGACGCGCCTCTATCGTCACCGTGAATGCGGTGCCGTAACGGCTCTGGTTCTGCTCGACCATCGGGGGCAGATCGAGACGGCGCAGCGTCTCGTCGGGCAGGCACAGACAGACGATGCCGCTGCATTCGCGAATCAGCATGGCCATCGTGGTCGGAGTGATTTTCTCTGCGGCCACGATCAGATCGGCTTCGTTCTCGCGGTCGAGATCGTCCATGAGGATGACCGGACGGCCTTCGCGCATGGCGTCGAGTGACGCCGCCAGACGAACTTCGACGGGCGGCAGGTTGGCGAACGCCGGATAGGCGTGCAGATCGTCGGCGTTGTTGGCGGCCGGTGTATCGGCTTGCGGTGCGACTTGGGCAGTGCTGTTGAATGCGGACATGAAACGCTCCTCGCGTAAGTCAATCGGGCGAAAAACGTTTTCGGGGCATGCGAACGGACGTCGCCATGGGACGGCATCCCATGGTGCGCGGGTATCGACGCATCTTCTCTCATCCGGACTATGACCGTCGGCTCTGGCTTCGCACCAGATCTGCTGACCCTGCCGGTGTCGCGAAAGCAACGATGGCAGGCGCTCGCGGGCTCGTGACGCACGCAACTCGCGCTGCGTGAGGTGTCACATACCGCCGGTGGGGACTTTCACCCCGCCCTGAAGACGTGTGTGTCGAACGCATCGCACCTCGCGGATACTCATTGCGCGGCGTCATTGCGTATTCGACACGCCGGAGCGTAGCACAAGGTGCCGAGGGTTCGCAGCGAAGACTGCGCGACATATGGGGGCATTCGGGATGCGCAGGGCGCGAATCCGGAGGCTGTCGCGGCGCGCCAGTGGCGCCGCGACCCGGCAACGACGCCGCCGAAAACGTCAGGCGCTCGTGCCCTTGACGGTGTACCCGGCGTCCGTGATGGCGGCGCTGACTTCCGCCGGCGAGAGCCGGCTTTCGACGTCGACGCGGCCGGCGCCGAGATCCACGTTGACCTTGGCTGTGGCGTCGCGCTCGGTGATCGCTCGCGTGACAGCCTTTACGCAATGACCGCAGCTCATTCCTTCGACTTGCACTTGCATGTTGCTCTCCTTGAAGTAGGTATCGGTTACGGATACGTCAAACCGATCATAGACCTTCCTATGGCGGGAAGCTCAAGCACTTTTTCGGATGATTCGCGTCGACGCTCAGACACGCCCCAAACGCATGCGGCGCCGACAGCGCTATTGTGGATAGGTGAAGGGTTCTGGCGCGGCGTTGCCTGCGACACGTTGACGCGGTGGGCCCCAAAGGCATGGAAGCGCGCGGCGAGACACTTGACCTTCCTGCCATGGCAAGCTTTAAGCTGCGAAGCATGATGACAGTCCTCCCGGAGGCCGCTATATGACTCAGAACTGGTCGGTGGGTATCGAAGGCATGACCTGCGCGTCGTGCGTGACGCGGGTCGAGAAGGCGTTGCGACGCGCGCCGGGCGTCGCGAACGCCAATGTGAATCTCGCTACCGAGACGGCGGCGGTGGAAGCGCTCGCCGGAGTTGCGCCGGCCGCCCTGCTGGGGGCGGTCGAAGCCGCCGTGAGCGACGCCGGCTATCAGGTCGCCGAGCAGCCGTTCGAGCTGGCGATCGGCGGCATGACATGCGCATCGTGCGCGGGGCGAGTGGAAAAGGCGCTTCGCGGCGTGCCGGGCGTGGTGGAAGCGAACGTCAACCTGGCAACCGAGCGTGCCGCTGTACGCGGGGTGCGAGGGGTGGTCGACATGAGTGCGCTGACAGCGGCGGTGGCGAAGGCGGGGTACGAGGCGTCGCCCGTCACCGATCCGGCGCAGGCGGCATCGTCCGGCGAGGGGCCGACGTGGTGGCCCGTGGCGGTGGCGGCACTGTTGTCGTTGCCGCTGTTGCTGCCGATGTTGCTCGAACCGCTGGGCGTCCATTTGATGCCGCCGCCATGGGTGCAGTGGTTGCTCGCCACACCCGTGCAGTTCTGGCTCGGCGCCCGGTTCTACCGGGCGGGGTACAAAGCCGTGCGTGCCGGTAGCGGCAACATGGATCTGCTGGTGGCGTTGGGCACGTCTGCCGCGTACGGCTTGAGTCTTTACGAGTGGTGGCGCGCACCGACCGGCAGCATGCCGCATCTGTATTTCGAAGCGGCGGCCGTCGTGATTACGCTCGTCTTGCTCGGCAAATGGCTGGAAGCGCGTGCGAAACGACGCACGGTCGAGGCGATACGTGCGCTGGCGGCATTGCGGCCCGAAACGGCGCGTGTGCTGCGCGATCCGCAGGGTCTGGCCAGTGAAGTCACGGTGCCGCTCGGGCAGGTAAAGGTTGGCGATTGGGTGGTCGTGCGCGCCGGCGAACGCGTGCCGGTCGATGGCGTGATTCGCGATGGCGCCAGCCAACTCGACGAGTCGCTGCTCACGGGCGAGCCGCTGCCGATCGACAAGGCGGCGGGGGACACGGTCGTGGGCGGCTCGATCAATGGAGCGGGCACGCTGCGCGTGGAGACGAGCGCCATCGGTGCGGACACCGCGCTCGCCCGCATCATTCGGATGGTCGAAGATGCACAGGCCGGCAAGGCGCCGATTCAGCGCGCCGTCGACCGCGTGGCGGCGATATTCGTGCCGGTGGTCGTGCTGATCGCCATCGTCACGGTGGTCGCCGGACTCATGCTGGGGATCGGCCTGGAAGCGGCGCTGCTCAATGCGGTGGCGGTACTCGTCATTGCCTGTCCGTGTGCGCTCGGATTGGCCACGCCCGCCGCGATCATGGTCGGCACGGGCGCCGCGGCGCGGCAGGGCATTCTCATCAAGGATGCCGAGGCGTTGGAGCTGGCGCATCGCATCCGTGTGGTGGCGTTCGACAAGACCGGTACGCTGACCGAAGGGAAGCCGCGCCTGGTGGCGCATCTGCCTGCCGGAGGCACGTCTGCCGAGACGTTGCTGCGCTGGGCCGCGGCAGTCCAGTCAGGCAGTTCGCACCCGCTCGCGAAGGCCGTGATGGTCGCCGCGGATGAGGCGGGGCTGACGTCGTCCCTGCCGGTGGCGTCCGACGTGACGGCGTTGCCCGGTCGTGGCATGCGGGCGCACATCTCGGAAGCGGGCGACGCGAGCGGTGCGCACAGCCTGCAGTTGGGCAACACACGGCTGCTCGAGGAACTCGGGGTGTCTGCGGGTGCGCTCGCGAGCGAGGCGACGCGCCTTGCCGCCGAGGGACGCACGGTATCCTGGCTGGTCGAGACGCCTGGGGCGAGTGCCGCGCAATTGCTCGGCTTGCTGGCATTCGGGGATACGCTCAAGGCAAGCGCCAGGCCGGCGATCGAGCGGCTCCATGCGCTTGGTGTGCGATGCGTGATGGTCACGGGCGACAACGCCGGGAGCGCCGGGGCGGTGGCGGCGGCGCTGGGCCTCGACGCGGTTCATGCGGATGTGTTGCCGGAGCACAAGGCGCAAGTCATCGCGCAACTCAAGCGCGATGGTGCTGTCGTAGCGATGGTCGGCGACGGCATCAATGACGCGCCGGCACTGGCGGCCGCCGATGTGGGCATCGCCATGGGCTCGGGCACGGACGTTGCGATGCAGACGGCAGGTATCACACTCATGCGCGGCGATCCGCTGCGTGTGGCCGATGCCATCGATGTGTCGCGTCGCACGTGGTCGAAGATTCGTCAGAACCTGTTCTGGGCATTTGCCTACAACGTTGTCGGCATCCCGCTCGCGGCCTTTGGCCTGCTGAGTCCGGTGATCGCCGGGGCAGCGATGGCGCTGAGCAGCGTCAGCGTGGTGAGCAATGCCTTGTTGTTGCGCCGCTGGCGTCCGGCGGTGCTGGCGGCCAACGTTGGGGCGTCCGACGTCCCCCACTTGCCGCGCGACGCGCGAGCGTGACATGCCCCGGTGCCCCCCCGACAGGTCGATCGTGCACCGGGCAGGGGCGTTCGGCTTGCCCGGGCGTCAGGCGAACGGCGCATAATGGGCTCATCGGGACGGATGTCGCGGCGACGGACAGGCCAACCGGCCGGGCCGCGTCGCCTGAATTTTTTTGACTTGAAAATCGCCGAAAGCGACCTCATCTAGGTGATATCGTCTGTCTTCCGGCACGAGGTCCATGCTGCCGAATATGAATAGTCTGCATATCGCGAGTTACAACATTCACAAGGGATTTTCCGCGTTCAACCGCTTGCGCGTTCACGAACTACGCGCCGGGTTGGAGGGGCTCGCGCCGGATCTCGTTTTCCTGCAGGAAGTGCAGGGCATGCATCAGAGACACGCCCTGCGCCATACCGATTGGCCGCTGCAACCGCAGCACGAGTTTCTGGCCGGGGCGATGTGGCGCGATCACGCGTATGGTCGCAACGTCGTTTATGAGCACGGGCATCACGGCAATGCGATTCTCAGTCGCTATCCGATCGTGAAATCGGACAATCACGACATCACGACCTATAGTTTTGAGAAGCGGGGCATGCTTCATTGCGAGATCGCCGTGCCGGGATTGGCGCAGCCCCTGCATTGTCTGTGTGTGCACCTGTCGCTGGCTGGGCCTGGCCGTCGGCGCCAGTTCGAGATGCTTACCGAGCGCGTTGCCGATGCCATTCCGGCGGATGCACCGCTGATCATTGCGGGCGATTTCAACGACTGGAGCAATCAGGCCGATCGGTTGCTGGCCGAGAAACTGGCGCTGACCGAGGTTTTCCAGAACAGTGCGGGGCGTCCTGCCCGGAGTTTTCCGAGCGGAATGCCGCTTTTGCGACTTGACCGCATTTACGCACGCGGCTTTCATATTGAAGGGGCGCAGGTTTTACACGGTCGCCCCTGGTCACGGATCTCCGATCACGCGCCGATCAGCGCCCGACTCGTGCCGTCGGGTGGCGACGAGGCGGTGAACGGCTCCAATACCCCGTCGTTCAACCCTCGTTCCCCCCAGTGAGGCAGCCATGAACATCGGACAAGCGGCACAGGCCAGCGGCGTGACCGCCAAGATGATCCGGTACTACGAGAGTATCGGCCTGATGCCCCCGAGCCCGCGCTCCGAGGCAGGTTACCGGCGCTATGGCGAGCAGGATCTGCACCTTCTGCGTTTCATCCGTCAGGCCCGACGATTGGGCTTCGGCATCGATCAGATCCGCCAGTTGCTCGCCCTTTGGCAGGATCGCGACCGGTCCAGCGCCCAGGTCAAGGCGTTGGCGCAATCCCACGTCGACGAGCTGAATCAGCGCATCGGGGAATTGGTGGCGATGCGCGATACGCTCTCGCATCTCGCGAAGCACTGCCACGGCGACGATCGTCCCGACTGCCCGATTCTCGAAGGTATTGCCGCGGCCGGGTTGTCGTCGGCACCGAACCCCAAGGCGGACGGCTCCTCGGAAGGCGCGTCACCTTGTGTTCATGAGCCAGCGGCGCTCGCGCAGGGCGCAGCCACCGGCGTAACCGCCACGGCCGGCACTGCTGGCTCGGCAGATACTACGGGAACCGCCGGCACCACGGCGCCCGCCAGTGCGGCCGGAGGCGATGGGGATGGCAAGGCGTTGCACAGCCTGCAGAAGTAATTGGATCACCCGGACATCGGCCGCGAACCGCCCTCGGGTCCAAAATTCGGGCCGCATACCGTCCGTTGCAACATGACGCGCCGCAATAGCGGCGCTTTTTTTTGTCTGCGTAATTTTGATCGATCGCTGCGACACCGTGCCGCAAGCCAGTCGTCGGGACTGTGGAATTTTTTTATCTAATTGATTTTTATAATATTTATATGGAATAAATTGGATTCGAAGCGTGCCTCTAGCAGATTTTGTGGGATTTTTGCACATAGGGGCTAACCCTTACCGGGAAAACCCTATATAATGCGAAGCACTGCTGCGATGCAGCACACTAAATGAACTGGAGAAACGTCATGTTTGCCGCCCTGTTTGAAGTCGTGAACACTTGGTTTGAAACTGCTGAGCGTCGTCGTCGTGAAGCGTTCCTGGCTGAGTCGAAGGACATCATTGAGTTGGAACAACGTATCCGCGCGATCGAAACCGCCGGTTACTAAGCCAGTCTGCAAGAAGTCCTTTCGGACGAACGGTCGTCGCTGGCGCAATCAGATCAGTCGATCGGCCAACGGGCGATTCGCGTCATCGGTTGCGATGACGTGCGACGGCGCCCCGCCGTGAGTCCGGATGCCAAATCTCGCTGTTCCGGGAATTGGTTCGCGAAAGCCCGCCACCTTGGCGGGCTTTGTCGTTTACCTCGCGGTGTCGCCTTGTCGCCGTGTCGCTGTGTCGCCGTGTCACCGCGTCACCGCGTCGTCGCTGGCAGCTTCGTTGCCTCCACCGCCCCCCGCCATTGCCGCAGCTCAGGTCCCCGCCGTCGGCAGGCGTATCGGCAATGTGCTGGGGGGGTGTCGATGCCCGCCCAATGCGGGTGAGGTGCCCGGGAGCAGGGGGCTCCCGGGATACGCTTCAGGTACGGCGTCAGTCGGTGCCGTACTTCGGCGAGCGCGGCCCGTACAGCAGGCCGTTGGGGTGTCCGGCGGACAGCAGACGAGCGTTCGCCGTGCCCGCCACCGTGTAACCGGCGTTCGACACGCTGTTGACGATCTGCTTGACCGCTGCCGTGATCAGCATGCCGATCAGGCCGCCGCCGCTGTTGTTGCCTCCCTCGTTGTTCGACGCACTTGCGGCACCGCTCCAGAGCTTGGCACCGTTGCGCAGGTCGATGAGATCGGCTGACACCGTGACGACGGTCGCGCTGTCGAGCACCATGTACTTCGTGCCGTATTGCTTGATCTTGATATAGAGGGCGGCGTCGGCGCCGAAGATCTCACGCAGCTTGGCCGGGCTTACCTGGTGGATGTCGCCGGCTACCGTCAAGCCATTCTGACGGAACGACTCGTCGACCAGCGCGACGGGCATCACGTAATAGCCGGCTTCGCCCAGCGGCACCGTCACCTGCGACAGCACGCTGTAGGTGGCATCGATGTCGGGTGATTCGTTGAGCGGCGGCAGCACCAGAATCGACTTCGGCTTGCTTTCCTTGAACGCGGTGTAGTCGTAGGGCTTGGCCTGATGCACGGCGCACCCGGTCATCGCGGCGGCGAGCGCCGCAACGGCCATCCATTTGCAAAGTCGGGCGATCATTGTTTGGCCTCCGAGGTCTTGTTCTTGAGGAGGAAGTCGATGTAGCCGGCCGATTCGGGGAACAACTGCTTTTCGGTCTGGAATTCCTCGACCATCTTGTCGGGCTTGCCGACCGATGCGTAGAGCAGTCCAAGGTGCGCGTGATAGCCCGGGGGCGTGGCGTGGTTGCCGGCCTTGATCTTTTCGAGATCACGCTCGAGCACGATGATCTGCGCTTCCTTCGATTCTCCCTTGAAGTATTCGTAGACCTGTGGCTGATAGCTTTCCCAGTCGTACAGCGGCTTGGGCGGCGTGGCACAGCCGGTCACCAACGTGACGACGGCGCCACCCACGGCGGCCGCGAGCGCGGCACGGCCGAACGAGAACTTGCGATTCATGGCGTAGTAATCCTGTCAGGCATGGCGCGGCGTGGTCGTGCATCGCGCTCGCGCACACGAGAAGTGCGCGCGATCACGCGATTACGTGAGTAAGTGAGTACGCGGGCGCGCGGCGTGCGCGTCACGGTCGACGCGCCGCGACATGCGGCATCAATAGAGGCTTGGGGCGTGAGTGGGCTTACTTGCCGGGCTTCCAGGCACCGCTTTCGATGCCGGCGACCAGGTTGTTGACCGCTTCGCGCATGGCCAGATCAAGGACCTTGCCATTGAGCGTGGAGTCGTAGCCGGCGGTGCCGCCGAAGCCGATCACCTCGCGATTCGACAGCGCGAACTCGCCCGCGCCACCGCTCGAGAAGACGACTTCCGACGTGGCGATGTCGACCACGTTCAGATTGACCTTGGCGTAGGCGATCTGCTCGCGGCCTCGGCCGAGAATGCCGAAGAGCTGTTTGTCGCCCACTTCCTTGCGGCCGAACTCGACGACATCCCCGGTGATGACGTAGTCGGCACCCTTGAGGGTCTGCCGCGTTTTCTTGATGTCGGCTTCCTGGCGAATCTCGGCCATGTTGTCGCGGTCGAGCACGTTGAAGCGGTTGGTTTGCTGCAGATGCGTGATCAGGATCGTCTTGGCCTGACTGCCGAGGCGGTCGACGTTATCGGAAAACACGCCTCGCATGTATGCCGAACGATTGTCGAACTTGCCGACGGCGATCGGCGTGCGCACCCCGACGAATGGGCGGCTGGCACTCTCGACCCTGGCGACTTCCACGGTACGCGAGCTTTCGGTGGCGCAACCGCCGAGCACGCCGACGGCGAGCACGGCGGCGCTGAACAGCGCGACGCTGGACTTCCTGTTTTGCACGGTGAACCCCTTGTAGTGTTGTCGCCCGGCGGTCGACGTCTCGTGGCGTCGACCTGCTGCGGGCATCTGATCGCCTTACCGGAATTGCGGACTTCTCGTTCTGATATTTGGTAAGGGGTGCTGATGTTAGCACGCGTGCGAGCCGGTGAGGGCGTTGCCGAATGTCAAAAAATGCTCGCGTTCGGTCGCCTCAGTCGAGACCGAAGACGAGCAGGAGGTTGGTGGCGGTGATGAGGGCGAACAGGCTCCACGCCGCCACTTGCGTGGGGCGTCCGATGGCGTTGCCGCGCATCACGCGGCGATCGCTCACCGAGCGGATGAGCGGCCACATGGCGAACGGGAGTTGCAGGCTGAGCAGCACCTGACTCCAGACGAGCAGCTTGCCCACGGCGCCGTCGCCGAGCCACAGCACGCCGACGAGCGCGGGCACGAGCGCCAGCCCACGCGTGATCAGGCGTCGCTGATAGCACGGGATCTTCAGGTGCAGGAAGCCGTCCATGATGACCTGACCGGCGATGGTGCCGGTGAGCGTCGAGCTTTGCCCCGAGGCGAGCAGGGCGATACCGAAGAGGAAGGCGGCCGCACTGCCGGCAATCGGCGTGATGAGTTGATACGCCTGCTCGATATCGGTGACGTTGGTCTGGCCGCTGGCGTGAAACACCGAACCCGCAAGCATCAGGATCGCCGCATTCACCCCCATGGCGATCACGAGCGAGACCCACGTATCGATGCGCACCAGCGCGAGCGTGTCGTGCACGTCGCCGCGCTTGCCGCCGACCACGCGCCGGGTCTGCACGACCGACGAATGCAGGTACAGGTTGTGCGGCATGATCGTCGCGCCGACAATGCCGAGCGCGAGCACGATGGCATCGCGCCGGTCGTGGCTCGGGGCGCCGGGCACGAGTCCGGCGGCAACCGCATGCCAGTCGGGCGGCACCATCGCGACCTGCGCGACGAAGCAGAATGCCATGGTGCCGATCAGTCCGAAGACAATGGCCTCGATCTGCCGGAAGCCTTTGCCCTGCAGGCCCAGCACGATCATGGTGTCGAGCGCGGTGAGCACGATGCCCCACGCGATCGGCACGCCGAGCAGCAGTTTGAAGGCCAGCGCGCAGCCGAGCACTTCGGCGATATCGCACGCGATGATCGAAATCTCGGCGGTGATCCATTGCACGAAACGTCCCGCGCGGCCGTACCGTTCATAGCTGGCCTGTGCGAGATCGCGTCCGGCAACGAGTCCCAGCCGCGCCGCGAGCATCTGGAGAAAGATGGCGGCGAGACTCGACATCGCCACGACCCAGAGCAGGGAGTAACCGAATTGCGAGCCGGCCTGAATGTCCGTGGCCCAGTTCCCGGGATCCATGTAGCCGATGGCGATGAGCAGCCCGGGACCGGCGAAGCGCTTGAGCTTGCGCCAGCGGGAGTCGCGTGCGTCGATGACGATGCTGCCTTTGACTTCGGAGGGACAGAACGGTGCGGTGGCGGTGGTCGGCAGGGGCATGAAGGCGCAAAGGCGGGAAGCGGGAAATGAGAACGGTTGGCAACGGGTTTCGTCCGATCCCGCAACGTTAGCCGGGTGTGCGCAGGCTCGCAAGCGGGATCGCGGCGGGAGGGGGGCGGTGAGCGGCGAGGAACCGGGGGACAAGGGTAAGCGGTGAGGGGCGCCGCCGGAAATGCGATCACGAATCTCTGGTCAATGACGGGTGAACTGTTATACTGTACATTCATACAGTATTTCGACGCGTGATGACCCTGTCGCTTTCCTCCCTGCCTGCCGGGCTGTGGCGTGCCAGTGAACTGGCGCATTGCCACCGTGCGGGGCACGCCTCCGGCTTTGCCGCGCTCGACGCCGAGTTGCCCGGCGCCGGATGGCCATATGGCGCGGTGACGGAGTTGCTGAGCGATCGTCCCGGGATCGGTGAATGGCGGCTGCTCGCCCCGGCGTTGCGCGATCTCACGCAGGCGGGCAAGCCGGTGATGGTGATTGCGCCGCCGATGCTGCCGTATGCGCCAGCGCTGGCCGGCTGGGGAATCGATTTGCGCTGGCTCAGTGTCGTGCTGCGTCCCGTGCATGACACGGCAGGCGCGGGGGCGCGCCGGCGTGGTGTGCGTGGCGTGCGTGGGGCGGGGGCCGCCGGCGCGCAGGACCGGGACATGCTCTGGTGCACCGAGCAGGCGCTCAAGAGCGCGTGTTGCGGCGCGGTGCTGACCTGGCTCCCGGCGGCCACACCCGAGCAGATTCGGCGGTTGCAGGTCGCGGCGGGGGGCGCGCAAACGCTGGCCTGGGTGATGCGTCCTTGTGCCGCGGCGGCCACGGCTTCGGCGGCGCCGTTGCGACTGGGGCTGAGCGTCGGCGAGGGGAGCCGTCTCGGCGTGCGGTTTCACAAGCGTCGAGGTCCGCCACGGCTCGAACCTCTCTGGCTGAGCCTGCCCGCCCCGTACGCTGGTGTTGCTCAGGGGGGCACGGGAGCCGCCGATGTCGCCGACGACGGGATGGCGGTGTCCGCGGCGCCCGATCCCGCGCCTTCGCCCGCACCGTCCACGGTGCCTTTCGTTTCTGCTTCCGGAGTCTCGCATGGCTTGCTGGATCGCCCTGCATCTGCCGTATCTGGCGCTCGAGATCGCCGCGTCGTTCACGCCGGCTGACGCGCAGACGACGGTCGTGCTCGCGCAGTCGCGCGTCTGGCAGGCCGGCGAGGCGGCACGGGCGGCGGGCGTGCAAAACGGCATGCGTCGCGGCGGGGTGTTGGCGCTGTTGCCGCAGGCGCGATTCCATGATCGCGACGAAGCGGCCGAGCGCGTTGCACTCGAGGCGCTGGCGCTCGCGTTGCTGCGTTTCGGCCCCGACGTTGCCATTGCCTCGCCACAGTGCGTGCTGATCGACGTGGCCCCGAGCCTGCGCTTGTTCGGCGGGCTGGCCTCGCTTGCCGCGCAGGTATTCGAGAGCGCCGAGGCGCTCGGGCACCGGGCGTCGCTCGGCATTGCCGCGACGGCCGGTGCGGCGGCGTTGCTCGCGCGTGCCGGCGAGGCGGTGCCGCTGCCTGTCGACTCGCAGGCGGACTCGCAGGCGCCGACACCGCGGCAGATGCAGGCCGCCATGCAGACGCGAGCGTCGCGCCGCTCGATCGCGCCCGGGGAAGCCCGGCAGGCGGTAGCCACGAGAACTTCTGCGGAGACGGCGATGCCGCTGGCATCCGCATGGCGCGGCGAGCCATTGTTGCCGCCAGACGAGCGGGCGCTGCCGCAACAGCTCGACTCGCTGTCGGTGGCATGGGTGCCCGAGGCGCAGCCGTGGCTCGACTGGCTCGCACAGATCGGGTGTGCGACGTTGGGCGAATTGCGGGCATTGCCTGCGCCCGGCGTGCGACGGCGCTGCGGCGCCGAACTGCTGGCGGCGCTTTCCCGCGCGTATGGCGAGACACCGGAGGCACCGGCCTGGTACCGTGCGCCGCCCCATTTCGAGGCCGTGCTGCCGCTGCCGTCACTCACGCATGACGTCGAGGTGCTGCTCTTCGGCCTGCGCCGTCTGCTGGCCCAGCTCACCGGGTGGCTTGCGTCAGGTCAACTGGCCACGCGCGCGCTCACGCTGGTGCTGGAGCACGAGCCGCTTGGCCGGCAGACTCTGGCGCCGACACGTTTCGATATCCGCCTGGCCGAGCCGAGCGCCGCGCCCGCGCACCTGCTGTCGCTGTGCAAGGAACGACTGGCCCGTGCGCCGCTGGTCGCGCCGGTGTTGACCTTGCGGCTCGACGTCACGCAAACGGCCCGGCATGAACCGCAAAGCGGATCGTTGCTGCCCGAGCCGGGACGCGCCCGGCAGGACTTCGTGCAACTGATGGAGCGCGTGACGGCGCGGCTGGGCGATGAACACGTGAGGCGTTTGCACGTGCGCGGCGATCACCGCCCGGAGGCGGCCTGCGTCAGTGAGCCCTACGGCTCGCCCGCGGCATCCGGTCAGGCATCCGTCGGCAAACGCGCGACGCCCGATGCGAGTCGCCATCTGCCGACGCGGGAGGTGCCGGTCCCGCCGCGTCCGGTGTGGCTGCTCGATACGCCTCAGCGGTTGCGCGTGCACGAGGAGCGTCCGTGGCGGCAGGGCGTGTTGCAACTGGTGAGCGGCCCGGAGCGCATCGAGGCCGGCTGGTGGGCGCCGGGAACGGTCACGCGCGACTACTTCATCGCCGCGGACACCACAGGGGCGCTGCTGTGGGTGTTTCGCGAGCGTCCCGTGAAGGGGGCGGACGCCGCGTGGTATTTGCATGGCTTGTTCGGTTGAATTCGACGAGACCGTTCTGCTATGAATGTCGACGATTTTCTGCCATGGCAAGGGCCTACCGAGGGGCTGGCCGCCAATGACGACGGTGCCGATGACAGTGCCGCTGCGTCCGCTGCGGCCGCTTCGGCCGCTTCGCGCGAGACGGACGACGGCGGTCTGCCCGCCTATGCCGAACTGCATTGCCTGTCGAACTTCTCGTTTCAGCGCGGTGCGTCGCATCCGGAGGAGTTGATCGCGCGCGCTGCACATCTGGGCTACACCGCGCTGGCGATCACCGACGAGTGCTCGCTGGCCGGCGTGGTGCGCGCGTTGGCCGAGGTGGTGAAACATCCGTCGATGTCGCTGATCGTGGGCAGCGAGTTTCGCCTGACGCCTCAGGCACCGCAAGCGGCCGAGCCGGTGCCGGCCCGCGCGCCGCTGGCGCCCGCCGGCATCGACACCTCGGGACAGGATCCGGATCGCCTGGGAACTCTTCATCTCGTGGCACTTGCGCAGCATCGCGACGGTTACGGCAACCTTTCCGAGATGATCACGCTGGGGCGCATGCGCGGGCCGAACCGCAGTTATCGCCTGCACCCGCGAGACTTCAGTGCGCCGCACGCCGGGCAGGCCCATTTGCGGGGGCTGCCGGGCTGCCTGATCATTCTCGTGCCCGACCCCGACGCGAGTGTCGAGTGCACGCTGGCCCAGACGCGTTGGGCAAGGCAGACGTTTGGCGAGGGGCGTGTCTGGCTCGCGCTCGAGCGGCGGCACCGCGCCGACGATGACGCGCATCTGGCACGGCTGCGCACGATCGGCGCCGAATGCGGCGTGCCGCTCGTTGCCACCGGCCACGTTCTCATGCATGTGCGCTCGCGCAAGCCGTTGCAGGACACGCTCACGGCCATCGGACTGGGCAAGCCGGTGCAGGCCTGCGGGCTGGCACTGGCGGCCAACGCCGAGCAGCATCTGCGTACACGGTTGCGGCTCGCATGGCGCTATCCGGCCGAGGCCCTGGCCGAGACGATTGCCATCGCTTCCCGGTGCCATTTCGATCTGCGCAGCCTGCGTTACGAGTATCCCGAGGAGCTGGTGCCCGCCGGTCATACCCCGCAGACCTACCTGCGTCAGGAAGTCGAGGCGGGCGCGAAGCGGCGCTATCCGCATGGCGTGCCGCAAAAGGTTCGCGACCTGATAGAGAGCGAACTGGCGCTCATTCGGGATCTCGAGTACGAGCCGTACTTTCTGACGGTGTACGACATCGTGCGCTTTGCCCGCAGTCAGAACATCCTGTGCCAGGGGCGTGGGTCGGCGGCCAACTCGGCGGTGTGCTATTGCCTGCACATCACGGCCGTCAATCCGGACGAAGTGCAGTTGCTCTTCGGTCGCTTTCTGTCGAAGGAGCGCAACGAGCCTCCCGATATCGATGTCGACTTCGAGCATCAGAAGCGCGAGATCGTCATCCAGTACATCTACAACAAGTACGGCAACGACCGGGCGGCGCTGGCCGCGACGGTGATTTCCTATCGCATGCGCAGCGCGGTTCGCGATGTCGGGCGGGCGCTCGGCATCGATCTGTCGATCGTCGAGCAGGTGGCGCAGAGCCAGCAGTGGTGGGACGGGCGCGAGAATCTGCTCGCGCGCATGGCGGCACAGGGGTTGTCGCCCGATGCGCCGACCACGCGGATGTGGGCCGACCTGGTGGCGCGGCTGATCGGCTTTCCGCGGCATCTGTCACAGCACGTCGGTGGTTTCGTGATCTCGCGCGACAGACTCTCGCGGCTCGTGCCGATCGCACCGGCGGCGATGGAGAATCGTTACGTCATCCAATGGGACAAGGACGACATCGAGACGCTCAAGCTGCTCAAGGTTGACGTGCTGGCGCTTGGCATGCTGAGCGCGTTGCGTCGTACGCTCGACCTGCTGGGCGAATGGCGGGGCAAGCCGATGGAGCTGGCCGATATTCCGCGCGACGACCCGGCAACGTACGGAATGATTCGCCGGGCCGATACCGTGGGCGTTTTCCAGATCGAGTCGCGGGCGCAGATGAGCATGCTGCCGAGGCTCAAGCCGGACAAGTTCTACGATCTCGTGATCGAAGTGGCGATCGTGCGGCCGGGGCCGATTCAGGGCGGCATGGTGCATCCGTATCTGCGCCGCAAGCAGGGCAAGGAGGCGGTGATCTATCCGCGCGAGGAGATCAAGGCGGCACTCGAGCGCACGTTGGGCGTGCCGATCTTTCAGGAGCAGGTCATGCAGATCGCGATGATCGCCGCCGACTTCTCGCCCGGCGATGCCGATCAGTTACGCCGCTCGATGGCCGCATGGAAGCGCAAGGGCGGGCTCGAGAAATTCCAGACACGCATCATCGGCGGGATGCAGAAAAACGGCTATCCGCTCGAATTCGCCGAAGCCATCTGCCGACAGATCGAGGGCTTCGGCGAATACGGGTTCCCCGAAAGCCATGCGGCGAGTTTCGCGTTGCTCGCGTATGCCAGTGCGTGGCTCAAGTGTCATGCGCCGGAGATGTTCCTGTGCGGGTTGCTCAACAGTTTGCCGATGGGGTTCTATTCGGCGTCGCAACTGGTGCAGGATGCGCGCCGGCATCGTGTCGAGGTGCGGGCGGTCGATGTCTGTGTGAGCGATGTCGATTCGCGTCCCGAGGCGAGGGTCGGGCGATACGGCAATGCCCGGCGCCCGGCGGTGCGGCTTGGGCTGTCGTTGGTCAAGGGCCTGTCGGAGGCGGGCGCGAAAGCGATCGAGCAGGCGCGGCGGCAGCGCCCGTTTACCGACATCGACGATCTGACCGCTCGCGCGGCGTTGTCGCGACGCGATCTCGATGCGCTGGCGGCGGCCGATGCATTGTCGGCCTTGCTGGGCGGACGCCGCCAGGCGCGCTGGGCGGTGGCGGCGTGGCAGCCGCCCACGCCGCTGCTGGGCGCAACGGTCCTGCGCGACGCGCTGCCGGGCAGTGCCGACGAGCAGGTGGCGTTGCCGGCGATGCCCGAGGGGCAGGACATCGTGGCCGATTATGCGAGCACGGGGTTGACACTGCGGCGTCACCCGTTGCTGTTGCTACGCGAGAAACTCGCGAGAATGCGCGTGCGAACGGCAAGGGAGTTGCAGGCCGAGGGCGTCAACGGCCGACGCGTGCGAACGGCAGGCATCGTGACGGGGCGCCAGCGTCCCGGCACGGCCAATGGCACGGTGTTCGTCTCGCTGGAAGACGAGACTGGCGTGATCAATGTGATTGTCTGGCCGGACCTGGTCGAATCGCAGCGCAAGGAACTGCTGGCGTCGTCCTTGCTGGGGGTGGAAGGCGTGTGGCAGCGCGAGGAGCGTGTGACCCATCTGGTGGCGCATCGCCTGGTCGATCTCTCGTCGATGCTCGGCGAGCTCACGATCTCGAGTCGGAACTTTCACTGACACGATTTCGCCAGCTCACCGAGGCGTGATGCACGCCTCCGGCACGTCGGTTCAATGGGCGGCGTCGGCTTGCTTGCCCGCCTCCTGAGCGAGTGCACTGGCCTCTTCCTCGCTGCGCAGGCCGTTGAAGTGAGCGTTGAGCAGCACGGCGCTGATCGAGGCGAGCAAAATGCCGCTGTGAAAGAACGGCGCGAACGCGTGCGGCAGCTTCATGAAGAACTTGTCCGACGCCACGGGAATCATCCCCACGCCGATGCTGATGGCGATGATGTAGAGGTTGTAGCGATTCTTCGAAAGATCCACCTTCGAGAGGATCTTGATGCCTGTGGCCGTGACCATGCCGAACATCACGATGCCCGCACCGCCCAGCACGAATTGCGGCACCGATGCCACCACGTGCGCCACCTTCGGAAACAGTCCGAGCACGATCAGGATCAGCCCGCCCGTCGCGCACACCCAGCGGCTTTTCACTCCCGTCACGCCAACGAGCCCGACGTTCTGCGAGAACGACGTGTACGGAAACGTATTGAAGATCCCGCCGATGACCGTGCCCAGTCCGTCGACGCGCAGCCCGCGCACCAGCGTCTTCTGATCGACCGGGCGACCGACGATGTCGCCTACCGCGAGAAACATGCCGGTCGATTCGATGAACGTCACGAGCATGACCAGCGTCATCGTGGCGATGGCGATCGGATCGAAACGCGGCATGCCGAAGTGAAAGGGCATGACGAAGCCGAACCACGGCGCCTCGGACACCCCGGCGAACGACACCTTGCCGAGCACGACCGCCACGATCGTGCCGAACAGAATGCCGAGCAACACGGCAATGTTGGCGAAGAAGCCGCGAACATATTTGGTGATGAACAGGATGCACAGCAGCACCGCGAACGACACGCCGAGGTAAAGCGGATTGCCATAGTCGGGGTTGCCGAAGCCGCCCGCCGCCCAGTTGATGCCCACACCCATGAGCGAGATGCCGATCACCGTAATGACCGTGCCCGTGACAACCGGCGGGAAGAGCCGCAGCAGTTTGCCGATGAAGGGGGCGATGAAGATGCCGATCACGCCTGCCGCGATGGTCGCGCCGTAAATGTCGAGCAGTCCGAGCTCGGGGTTGGTGCCGATCGCGATCATGGGGGTGACGGCCGTAAACGTCACGCCCATCATGATCGGCAGGCGAAGGCCGAAGATCCAGAGGCCGAGCGTCTGTATCAGCGTGGCGATACCGCACGCGAAGAGATCGGCATTGATCAGGAACGCAATCTGATCAACCGACATCTTCAGCGCTCCGCCAATGATCAGCGGCACGGCGACCGCGCCCGCATACATCACCAGCACGTGTTGCAATCCCAGCGTGAACAACTTGGGCAGCGGCAGGCGCTCATCGACCGGGTGCACCGGCACAGCAGCGGATTGCGTCATGTCTTCTCCTGATCCGACGGCATGCGTAGATTTACAAGGCGAAGCCGAGCGTAAATTTTTTACCGGGGGGCAGCGAGTGCAGTCAAAAAAAGGCCGCGCGTGGCGATCATCCCTTCAAGGCCCGCAATCGACGTGCGGGCATGGCGAAAAACTGCGGTATGTCGCCATGGTACGCCTGCCGGCGAGGCAATTGCGCGTCGGGCGCAACGCCTTGCCGGGCGTGGCATGGGGCGTTATGCCTGCGTGCGGATGACACAATCGCGCACGCGACCGACGGCGTTGGAATGGTCCATTCGACAGCGTCCGGGCGCACCGTCGAGTGACTCAATATATCGATTTTGAAATACCAAAGATTGCGTCTGGCGTATGAGGCGGCGCGACACGAACGGCGGGTTCGCCGACGTCCCAAGCGCCTGGGCGCTCGGACGCGCAGACCCCGCGCCAGCAGTCCTAGCGCGTGCCGGTCGTACCGGAGGGCTTGCGCACGAGCGCGTCGCCGGTGTGGCTTCCCGTAGTGGCATTGCGTTGGGCGACGCTGTCGAGCTTGCTGGAGATTTCGTCACCCATGTGGTGCAGAAACTCCATTTCCTTCGCACCGATGCCGCCCGCGCAAAGCGCACCGCCCCAGTCGCCGTAGAGCAGGGCCACGGTCTGGTTACGCTGGCGAATCGGCAACAGGAAGAAAGACTTCACATTGGCGAAGTGCTGCCGGTGCCAGAGCGGGATACGCGCCACGATGCGAGGCTCGCGCGCATTGTCGATCAGGATGGCGCGTCCGTTGGTCAGCGCAAGGTGGAAGACGTCGGGCTCGAACGCTTCGGGGAATGCCAGCCCGAGCAGCGGCTGCACGTCGCGCCCGATGCCGAATCGCATCTCGAAGACCTTGTTGGCCGGCGAACGCACGAAAGCGGCGCAATTCACGAAGCCCAGCGACTGCAGGATCGCCTCGAGCGTCAGGTTGAGCAGGCCCACGGCATCCGTCTCGCCGGTGGCGGCACGTACTTCGGAGAGGCCGTCGGCCAGGCGGCGTGCCGCGTCCAGCGGCTTGCCGGCCGGCGGCTGGCGCGAGTTCGACGCACCGGTGCTGATCGCGATGAATTCCTGATGGCTCGTGTCGCGCGCCATCTCTTCGCCCACCGAGACGACTTCGCCGACGTCCAGCGCCAGACGGTCCGCGTAACGCTCCGCCAGCTCGGCCAGACGCGCCGGGTCGGCGCCGCGCGTGAGCTCGGTCACCATTTCGTTGGACATGTTGGCCACCGCGCACAGCCAGTCGGCGTGCGAGAGCGGCGCATCGCCTTCCAGGTCGATCGGCCGCATGCTGGTCGCGATCGACTCGGGCAACCCCCACTTGCGGGCCGCCGCTTCGGACAGTTCCGGGAACGAGATGGCCAGCACCTGTTCGCAGGCATCGCTGTCGCTGATGCCTTGCTGCTCGGCGAGCCTCTGGATCTCCACCCATTCGTCGGGAAAGCAGTACGTCACCAGCAATCGCGCCACGTGATGCAGCAACGTGCACACGACCGCCTCTTCGCCGTCGCGAATGCCGTTCTTGGACGTGATGTCGCGCGCGAACGCGCCCGCGAGCGTGGCGCGCGCGAGTTCGCGGGCCATGTCGTCGCGGCCCGCCGCGACTTCGCCGAAGCCTTCGAGCAGCTTGAGACTCAGGGCGAGGTGGCCGATCGTATCGACGCCGAGAATCATGATCGCGCGCGAGACCGTCGTCACGTTGCAGCCAAACGGCGCATACATGGCGGAGTTGGCCAGGCGGATCACTTTCTGCGTGAGCGCGAAGTCGGAGAGCACCGACGACGCCAGATCGGCGGTACTCGTGTTCTCGCTTTGCATGGCGGACACAATGCCCGTGACCGAGCGCTGCAGCGACGGAAAGTCGCCGCGCTCGGCCATGCGCTGCCATAACAGTTCGAGCGTTTTTTCTTTGGTCAGACTCATGGTGGCGGGGTTGTCCGGTCAGTGGCCGGCATCCACATGGAGGCGCCCGCTCGCAAAAGCCGCCTCGAGTTCTCCCGCGGGCAGGGCTTTCGACACCAGCCAGCCCTGGATGGAATGGCAGCCGCGATCAATCAGCATCTGCCGTTGTTCTTCCGTCTCGACGCCCTCGGCGATCGCCGACAGTCCGAGCTCGCGTGCCAGTCCGAGGACCGCGGTCACGATCGTACGGTCGTTCGGTGACGTGGGCATGTCTTTCACGAAGCTGCGATCGATCTTGAGCGACGAGAGCGGGAAGCGCTTGAGGTATCCCAGACTCGAATAGCCCGCGCCGAAATCGTCGACGGCAAAGCGCACGCCAAGCGTCTGCAACTCGCGCAGCACCAGATTGGCCTGCTCCGGATCGCGCATGAGCACGCTCTCGGTAATTTCGAGGACCAGCCGGTGGCCTTCCACGCCCGAATCGGCAATCGCCTGCCAGACCAGGCTCGGGAACGAGGGATGGTGAAACTGCTGCGCCGAGACGTTGACCGACATGTAAATCCCGTCGAGCCGGGTGCGATCCCAGCGCGCGAGTTGCATGCAGGCCGCGCGCAAGGCCCAGCCGCCGAGCAAATTGATCAGACCGTTGGCTTCGGCCAGCGGAATGAATTCCGCCGGCGAGACCGGGCCCAGCGCCGGATGCCAGCGCATGAGTGCCTCGACCCCTTTCACGTTCAACGTGATGGGGTCGCAGATCGGTTGGTAATGCAGGCTGAACTCGCCGTTGTGAATCGCCTCGAACATGGCCGATTCCAGCGAGAACGCCTTGCGATGCAGGTCGCCCAGATCGTCCGTGTAGACAAACAACCCGTTGCGGCCGCGATCCTTGGCGCAGTACATGGCGGCGTCGGCGTGCTTGATGAGCAGGCCGGCCGAGTCGCCGTGCTGCGGATAAAACGATACGCCGATGCTCGTGGTCAGGTGCAACAACTGGTCGCCGACCTGGAACGGCTGTTGCACCGCCGAGAGCAACCGCTTCATGATCCCGCCGAGCGCCTGTTCATTGTCGCAGCCCGGCAGCACCAGCACGAACTCGTCGCCGCCCATGCGCGCGGCCATGTCCGTGTCGCGGATCTGCGCGATCAGGCGCTGCCCGGCGTCGCGCAGCAATTGATCGCCCACGTCGTGGCCGAGCGAATCGTTGACCTTCTTGAAACCGTCCAGGTCGAGCAGGGCGACCGCGAAGTTCGGACCGCCCTCGCGCGCATGCTGAATCGCGTCGACGATGCACTGCTGGATGTACTGACGATTGCCCAGACCGGTCACCGCGTCGCGCACGGCCAGATCGGAAAGACGCGCCTCGTTTTCCTTGAAGGCGGTGATGTCTTCGCCATGGACGAGGAACGTCGCGCCCGCGCCGGCAATGCGCGGGGTGTACTGGGCGATGCGCAGGCGCATCCAGACCCGGTCGGTCAGGCCGCGCAGCAGACGAACCGTGCACTGCTGGGGACCGAGCGTCTGGGCGGCGGAGAAGGCGTCTTGCAGCAGCGGCACGTCTTCGATGCCGGTGAGCTCGAAAAGCGTGGCGTGGTCGATATACTCGCGCGAGTATTCGAGCAGGCGCAGGGAAGTCTCGGCAATGAAAAGAAAACGGCCGTCGGCAGCGACATGCGCCGAGAGTCCGCCGGTCAGCTCGACCAGCGCCCGGGACAGCGCCGGGGCCGGCACCGAGACCTGGGTCTCGGCGATGGCCGGCGTCAGGGTCGAAGGTTCGACCAGGGGCACGCCGGCTGGGAGTCGATCTGAACTCATTGTTGTTGTCTGTGCATGCATCACGTCGAGCGCGCTGCTGCTCATGTGCTTCCCCGTTAAGGCAAACGCGCTCATGGCCGGACGTCGGTCCGGCAGGTGTCCGATGGATTGTGGGCCATTATAGCCAAAGACGCCAGCGATTTTGGTGGCCGCAACCCTCGTTTCATGCCGCTTTCCACAGGTTTGGGCTTGTGGGTTTTTTTCTGACAAGGCAAGCCGGTTTTTTCCTGCGTGGACATGGGGCGTCAGACCGATGCCGTGCCGTGGGCCTGGCCGCAAACGCACGTCGGACGGCGCCTTGGGCGCACGCGATCGCCGACGCGCGCCGATGAGCACCGTTCGCGAGCGCCAAGTCGACTCGGGCGCGGGGTGTTTGCGGGCACGGCAATCTCGTGAATTTCGTGCCAGCGGCGCAACATCGCCGCTGGTGGACGAGCCGATGATGCCCGCAATGCACGACGTCGGCAACGCCGCCGACGGAGCGCGGCAGCGCGGTGGCCTGGTGGCCTGGTGGCGGTGGGGTTCCCGCGGGTGAATGCCCCTACGCTGCTACTGGGTTTTCGTGCGCGAGCGACCACGCGATGCACGCACGGGCGAGGGCGGCCGAGGCATCGAGGCCGAAGCGGCCGAGGGGAGTCTCGCAGGTCGCGAGCGCCACCGGAATCTCGGTGCAGCCGAGAATGACACGCTGCGCCCCGGCGGCGAGCAGTTGCTCCATCGCCATGGCAAGCGCTTCGCCGCCGCGACGCACGTCACCGGCCTTGGTGAGGCGGATGCCTTCGTTCACGAGCGCCTGATGGGCGAGCGGTTCGGCCGCCGAGGCAAACCGGTAACCGAGTGCTTCGAGCCGAGGGCGGTAGACATTGGCGTGGTGCGTGCCTTCCGTGGCCATCAGCCCGATGGGCGACCCGGGCGCGACGCAGGAGGACAATTCGCCCGCGACGGCCTCGACCACGTCGAGCACGGGCAGGCGGGTGCGATGTCGCAGGGCGTCGAGCCACGCATGCGCGGTATTGCAGGCAATGGCGATGCAGCCGGCGCCGGATTGCTCGAGCGCGTGCACACCGTCGAGCATGCCGTCGAGCGGGGAGGCGCCGTCGTGCAGCAGGGCTTCGGTGCGGTCGGGGATCTGCGGCACCGAGTAGAGGATGAACGGAATGTGATCCTGATCCCGGCTGGCCGGATGTTGATCGACGATCTTGCGGCAGAGGTCGATACCGGCGGCGGGGCCCATGCCGCCCAGGATACCGAGCGTGGCGTGCGAATTCATGGTGATGACAATCAGGAGGGGGAAGGCTGCGGTCGAACGGGATCGGGCGCCGGGCAGGGCGGCACAGGGGCGCAGGCCCCTGCACGACGCGCCGTCCTTCAGGATCAGTCGTAAGCCTTGGTGATCGGGTCCTTGAACATGGCCTTCATTTCCGCGGTCATCGGATAGTTCATGTTCTGACCCTTCGGCGGCACCGGCTGGGTGAACCACTTGTCGTAGAGCTTGGTCATCTCGCCCGACTTTTCCATGCTGGCGATGGTCGTGTCCACGACCTTGGTGAACGCCGGATCGTCCTTGCGCAACATGCAGGCGTAGTTCTCGAACTGGAGGTTCGGGCCGACGATCTCATAGTTCTTGCCTTCGTCCGCGGACAGCGCGGCGCGCTGACCGTAGAGCAGCGGCTCGTCCATCACGAACGCCACGGCGCGGCCTTGCTTGACCGTCAGGAAGCCGTCGGAGTGTTCCTTCGTCTGAATCAGGTTGAAGCCGATCTCGCCCTTCTTGCCCGACAGAATGCGGTCGGCGGTCGTGCCGGCGGTCGTGGAGATGGTTTTGCCCTTCAGGCTGTTCAGGTCAGTGATACCCGAACCCTTCTTGGCGATCATCTTGATCGAATACAGGAAGATGTTGTGCGAGAAGCCGACCTGCTTGGCGCGCTCGAACGTGTGCGTGGTCGAGCCGCATTCCAGATCGATGGTGCCGTTCTGCATCAGGGCGATACGGTTCTGCGAGGTGATCGGCGTCTCCGTCACCTTCAGGTTCGGCATGTTGAGCTCTTTCTTGACCGCGTCGACGATCTTGAGCGCGATTTCCTGCGAGTAGCCGATGGTCTTGCCGTTGTTGTCCGAATACGAGAACGGAATCGACGACTCGCGCACCCCGAGGGCGATCACGCCGGTGTCCTTGATCTTCTTGAGGGTTCCCGTGAGTTCCTGCGCGCTCGCGGTTTGCGCGAACAGGGCGGCAGCAGCGCTGACGAGCAGCAGGGGAGCAAACAGCTTCTTCATGGTCTCTGTCCTATCGGAAGTGAATGGCACGGTGGTCCGCGCCGTTGGAATGTCAAACCCAAACACACTGATACAACTCGACACGTCTTCCCGCGTTTTCCCCGTGGGAGAGAGGTACCTGACGTCTCACACCCGGCGCTGCCTGCATCGCCGGCCGGGCGGCCTGCTATGGTCGTCGACCAAAAATCACCCGGCCAGCCGGGCAAACCCTGCCAGATCGACAGCGGGGCGCTTGCCGTCGATCGCGTCGGCGATCACGCGCGCGGCGCCCATCGACAACGTGAAACCCAGGCCACCGTGGCCGACGTTCAGCCACAGATTGCCCAGCGTATGCGCGCGCCCCAGAATCGGGCGGCCATGCGGCGTTGCCGGACGCATGCCGGTCCACTCGAGCGGCGCGTCCGCACCGCGCAGCGCGGGGAACAATCCCGCCGACAACGTGCGCAGCGCGTCGATGCGGTGCGCGGCAATGCGATAGTCGTAGCCGACCAGATCGGCAATGCCCGCCACGCGCAGGTGCTCGCCGAGACTGGCATAGACGACCTTGTTGTCCGCATCGGTCACCGACACTTGCGGGCGGGCTTGCGGCGGTGCGCCGCGATACGTCAGGCTGTAGCCCTTGAGCGGATACAGCGACACCGACTCGCCCACGGTGCGCAGCAGCGGCATGGCTGCCAGCCCATTGGCGACCACGCACGCGTCGACCGTCACATCGCCCGAACGGGTGCGGATCGCCCGCACGGTGTTGCCGCGCGCGTCGAAACCGGTGACCTCGCGCTCGTACAGCAGTGCGCCGCGCGAATGTTCGCCGACGAGCCGTGCCAACGCCTGACACAGCAACTGACAATCGCCGGTCCCCTCGCCCGGCGTATGAATGCCGCCGGCCAGCTCGCCCGCGATCCTGGCAAGCGCGGGTTCGAGCTCGGCGCAGGTCGCGGCGTCCACGCGTCGTTGCGCATAGCCCAGCCCGTTGGCCAGTTCGAGCGAGCGCTCCGCGGCAGCGAGCTTGTCCGCGTCGCGATACACCACGAGCTTGCCGCTCAGCCGGTAATCGAACGACACCGATTCGCTCGTCAGGAACTCCAGCATCACCTCGCGGCTGTGCAGCCCGAGCGAGAGCAGGCGCAGCGTGGAGCTGGCGTTGGCCTGGGCATTGCAATGTTTGACGAACTCGATCGACCACCGCCAGAAGTCCGGATCGAACGAGGGTTTGATCCGCAACGGCCCCGTGCGCGAGAACAGCAGCGAGGGCAGTTGCGAGAGCACGCCGGGGGCGGCGAGGGGCGACACGTAGCCGTAGCTCAACTGGCCGCCGTTGGCGAAGCTGGTCCCGAGACCCGGACCCCGTGCGGCGTCGATGACCGTGACCTCGTGGCCTGCGCGAAGCAACTGATACGCGCTGGCGAGGCCGACGACGCCCGCCCCGATGACTCCAATATGCATGACGATGAATGACAACCAAAAACGCAGGGGAATGCAAGGCGGAAAAATATGCCCCGCCGGGGACGGGGGCGCCTCGCGGCGGGCCTTCCGCACCACCTTTGCTACGCAGTGTAGAGCGAGAAAATTCGGTAACCTATGCGGATTTGAGGCAGCATATGTCTTTTGGGTATAGGGTCGGCGGCCTCGCCGATGCGCGCTTCGGGACTGGGGGACGACGTCAGGCATGAAATTGCGGCATATCGAGACGTTTCGCGCGGTGGTGCTGACGGGCTCCGCCAGCGGCGCGGCGCAATTGCTCAACGTATCGCAACCGGTCGTCTCGCGCGTATTGCAGCACGCCGAACAGCAACTCGGCTTCAAGCTGTTCGATCGCGTCAAGGGGCGCCTCGTGCCGACAGCGGAGGCGCGCCGCTTGTACCCCGACGTCGAGCGTATCTTCAGCGACCTCGAGCGTCTTCGCACCACGTCGCGCAATCTGCGTCAGCACGGCATCGGGCATCTGCGCATTGCCGCCACGCCGAGTCTGGCGCACAGCCTTCTTCCCGCGGCCATCGAGCGCATGCGGCGCGCGCACCCCGATGTCGTCTTCGAACTCATCACCCACCACACGACCGAGATGATCACCGCGATTCTCACGTCGTCGGTCGACGTAGGCATCGTGTCCGCGCCGCCGATGGCGGCCGGCATCGTGAGCCGTCCGGTCGCGCAGGGACACATCGTGCTGGCGGTACCGGCCGTGTGGCCGAAGCTCGCGCGGCGCGGCCCGGCGAGCGCCGATGCGCTGGTCGGGCGCGACCTCATCAAGCTGCACGACGACACGCCGCTCGGTGCGCTGATCAACGAGCGTCTGGAGCAGACCGAACTGCTGCAGGATGCGGAGGTCATGGTGCAGACGTACTCGCTCGCGGCGGCGCTCGTCGAGCATGGCCTGGGGTATGCGCTGCTCGATCAGTTCACGGCGGCGAGCGCGAACGGGCAGGCGCAGCGCCTGTATCGCGTGGCGCCCGCCATCGTGTTCCCCGTGGAGATGCTGCGCCCGTCGCACGAACCCGAGTCGGTGCTCGCCGATACGCTGCGGCGTCATCTCGCGGATGTGGCCACGGAGCTCAGCGAGCGGGCCGACGCCCTGTGCGAAGGTCGCGAGATCGTGCTGGCGCCGAACGGCGTCGCCGAGGAAGGCTGAGCCCCTCGGCCGCCGTCGACGTGCATCGCTCTTCAGCGGGTGGCGAAGCGCGCGGCCTCAGCGGCAACTCGGTTCGCTCCTCACTTCCAGGTAGGTAAACGGCTGCGGCTGGAGCTTGTCGGCCAGCGACGGGTAATTGGCTTGCACGAAGCGGCGCGCGCCGGCCATGTCGAACGCCGTGCGCAACCAGAGTTTGCCGTCGTGACTGTCGAGCATGAGCGTGCCCGCGTAGATCACGTCGCCGCGACGCACATTGACGGTCGGCACCTTGCGTCCCTTGCAGTAGCGAAAGCGGTAACTGTTGTCGGCGGGGGTGAATTCCATCGGTCCGAAACGCTCGTTGCGCATGAGCGGCGAGACGCGCATGGCGATGAACCCGCGCGTGGGCGGATTGGCGTTGAGCGTGCGGATAAGCTTTGCGCCGACGATGCCGTTGACCGTTTGCGAGTCATCGGAATAACTCCACGGTCCCCAGGTGCTGCGCAGCGGCGTGTCGAGCCCGACGATCACGAGCGCGTATTCGTCGAGCGTGTCTTCGGTGAGGGCGGGGTTGGGCGGCACGCCCTTGGTGCTGCAGGCGGCGAGCCAGACGGCGCTCAGCGACGCCAGCGCGGCGAGCGCTGCACGCCGCGCGAGAGGCGAAAACAACAGGGTGCGAAACGACCTCATTGCAGCCTCCTTGTCGCGCCTGGCGCTCGGGGACGATTCCAACGGTACGAATGGTACGAATGGTACGAATGGTACGAGTGCTACGAATGGTACGAGTGCTACGAACGGTACGAACGGATTGACCGGATCGACTGAAGCGGCAAGACATCCGGCGGGTACCGTGCGACGGGTCGGTCCGTGCCGGGCAAGGCGCGCACGCCCGAAAACGCCGTCAGGCGCCCGAATCTCAGTCCTGCAGGAATCTTACCTTGACCTTGCGGCCCTTCACACGCCCATCGCTCAGCTTTCGCAACGCCACCGGTGCGATGTCGCGTTCCACGGCAATATACGTGAAGTTGTCGAGCACGTTGATCTTGCCGATC
Source organism: Pandoraea pnomenusa (assembly GCF_000767615.3). NCBI lineage: Bacteria > Pseudomonadati > Pseudomonadota > Betaproteobacteria > Burkholderiales > Burkholderiaceae > Pandoraea > Pandoraea pnomenusa. Next base: position 1,738,263 of record NZ_CP009553.3, read on the forward strand.
TGCGACGCGGTGAAGCCGGCTTCTCCGGTCAGCGCGCCGAGCACGTCGCCGGGACGGATCTTGTCCTTCTTGCCGCCCAGCATCTGAATCGTCACCATCGGCGGCAGCAGATGGCTGCTGCCCGACGGCGTAAGCTCGTCGAGCTTGTGCCACGGCACCTCATGGCCCAGCGCGGCTTCGATATTGCCCACACGGCCCATCTCGTTCATCGTGACGAGGCTGAAGGCCCAGCCGTCTTCGTCGGCGCGGCCGGTGCGGCCGATGCGGTGCACGTACACCTCGGGGTCGGGCGTCACATCCACGTTGATCACTGCCTCGAGCTGGGCAATATCCAGCCCACGTGCGGCCACGTCGGTCGCCACGAGCACGGAGCAGCTACGGTTGGCGAACTGGATCAATACCTGATCGCGCTCGCGCTGCTCCAGCTCGCCATGCAGCATGAGCGCATGGAAGCCTTCGGCGCGCAGCACGTCGGTGAGATCGCGGCACTGCGCGCGCGTGTTGCAGAACGCAATGGTGCTCACCGGGCGGAAGTGATCGAGCAGGCGACCCACGACGTGCAGGCGCTCGTTATCGTCCACTTCGTAGAAGCGTTGGCGGATCTTGCTCGCGTCATGCTTCTCTTCAAGGCGCACTTCGCGCGGTGCGCGCAGCAGGCGCTGCGCGAGCTTGCCGATGCCTTCCGGATACGTCGCCGAGAAGAGCAGTGTCTGGCGCGAGGCGGGGGTTTGGCGTGCGACCGTGGCGATATCGTCGAAAAAGCCCATGTCGAGCATGCGGTCGGCTTCGTCGAGTACCAGGGTCTTGACGCCGGCGAGCGAGAGCGTGCCGCGCTCCAGGTGGTCCATGATGCGTCCGGGCGTGCCGACGATCACGTGCGCGCCATGCGCGAGACTCTCCGCCTGCGGCCGAATCGGCGTGCCGCCACACAGGGTGAGCACCTTGACGTTGTCTTCCGCCCGCGCGATGCGGCGCACCTCCTGGGCGACCTGCTCGGCGAGCTCGCGGGTCGGGCAGAGCACGGCGGCCTGCACGGCGAAATCGCGGGCGTCGACGCGCTGGAGCAGGCCGAGCGCGAACGCGGCAGTCTTGCCGCTGCCGGTCTTGGCCTGCGCGATGAGGTCGTGGCCGGCGAGCATGTCGGGCAGCGACGCCTGCTGGATGGGCGTCATCGAGACGTAACCGAGCCGTGCGAGGTTCTCCTGCATGGCAGGCGTGAGCGGCAGGCTCGAGAAGGGGGCGCTGTCGTTGCGCGAGTCGGTGGCTTTTGAGTTCATGCGCAATTATACCGGGCAGGGGAACGGGCCGACGCGGGTCCGTCCTGGGGCTCGGGGTTTGCGCCGTTGCCAGTCCGGGGCCGCCGGGCGTAGCATGGCCGTGCCTGGTCGATATCGTCGCATGTTCCGAAGTCTCGTCCATTCCCGCAGAGGTTGCCCATGCCCGCGAATCCGGAAGAGAAGGTCCGCCAGCACATGGCGGAAGTCGTCGCAATGGCGCGCGAGCGCGCGCCCGACGTGGCCGCCCTGTTCGAACCGTTCGTGCGGCATTACTACGGACTGGCCGACGCCGACGACGTCGTCTCGCGCAGTGTCGCCGATCTGTACGGCGCGGCGATGGCCCATTGGCAGCTCGGCCAGAAGTTCGTCAGTGGCGAGCCGCGCATCCGCATCTACAATCCCACGCTCGACCAGCACGGTTGGCATTGCGGCCACACGGTCGTGGAGATCGTCAACGACGACATGCCGTTCCTGGTCGATTCGGTGACGATGGAGATCAACCGTCAGGGGCTCGCCCTGCATTCGGCGTTTCACCCCGTTTATCGGCTTCGGCGCGACGCGTCTGGCAAGCGCCTGGCCGTGGCGCCGGGCGCGGGGCCGGGGCGGGCGGCTTCGGCGGGCGAGAGCACGACGGCCGGCGCGGACAACGAGGGTGCGTCGGGCACGTCGGGCGCGTCGGGCACACTTGGTGGCGCCGGTGCGTTACTGACCCCGGGCGCGGGCGGCGCGGCGTCCGGCAATGGCGCAGGGGCGCATGACGGCAACGGTGCCCCGGCGGACGGCAGCCGTTTCGAATCGTACATCCACATCGAAGTCGATCGGTTCTCCGAGCCCGAGCGTATCCAGGCGCTGGCCGAGGGCCTGCAACGCGCGCTTGGCGACGTGCGCGCCGCCGTGGAAGACTGGCGCGCCATGCAGGCCGCGGCGCAAGCCGCCATCGAATCGCTCGCGCAACGGGCGCAGCACGCGGCTGTGAGCGCGCAGGAGCGTTCCGAGATCGACGAAGCGCAGGCGTTTCTCGACTGGATGCTCGCACGGCATTTCACTTTCCTGGGTTATCGCGATTACGAACTGGTCGTGCGCGACGGCGATCCCTGTTTGCAGGGCGTGGCGGGCACGGGCCTGGGCGTGCTGCGCGAGTCGCGGCGAGATGCCGCCACGCCGGACGTGACCCGTCTGTCGCCCGGCGCCATCGGCATCGTGCAGGCCACCACGCCGATTTTCCTGACCAAGGCGAACTCGCGTGCGAGCGTACATCGCCCGGGCTATCTCGACTACGTCGGTGTAAAGCGTTACGACGCTCATGGAAACGTGTGCGGCGAGCGGCGGTTTCTCGGCCTGTACACCTCCACGGTCTACATGGTGCCGGTCGACGAGATTCCGCTCGTGCGGCGCAAGGTCGCGGAAGTGATCGCGCGCACCGGCTTCTTGCCGAACGGTCATCTGGCCAAGACGCTGGTGACGATCCTCGAGCAGTACCCGCGCGATGAACTGTTCCAGATCGACGTCGATGCACTCACCGACATCGCCTTGGGCATTTTGCGGTTGCAGGAGCGCCAGCGCACGCGGCTGTTCGTGCGGCGCGACTGCTTCGACCGCTACGTGTCGTGCCTCGTGTTCGTGCCACGCGAGAAGTTCAATACCGATCTGCGGGTGCGCGTGCAGAACTTGCTGCTCGCGGCATACCACGGCACGAGCGTGGAGTTCACTCCCCAGCTCTCCGAGTCGATGCTCGCGCGCATTCACATCACGGTGCGCACGCAGCCGGGCAAGGTGCCGGACGTCGACGTGAACGAGTTGGAGGCGCGCATCGTCGAGGCCACGCGCCGCTGGCAGGACGATCTTGCCGACGCCCTGCGCGAGCAACTGGGCGAGGAGCGTGGCACGCGCGCGCTGCGGCGCTACGCGCAGGCCTTTCCCGCGGGATATCGCGAGGACTATGCCGCGCGCGTCGCGGTGCGCGACGTCGAACTGATCGAACCGCTGCTCGTGGCGGCATCGCCCTCGCCCTCGCCCTCTCCCTCGCCCGCCGCGGCGTCGGGCGCCAGGCCGCTGGCCATGCAGCTCTACCGCCCGCTCGAAGCCCCGGCGGGCACGCTGCGCTTCAAGATTTATCAGGCGGGCGAGCCTATCGCGCTCTCGCGCAGCCTGCCCATGCTCGAACACCTCGGCGTGCGGGTGAACGACGAGCGTCCCTATCGCATCGAGCCCGCAGGCGAAGGCGTCGTCTGGATGCACGACTTCGGCATGACGAGCCTCGATGGCGCCGACGTCGACCTGGAACACGCCCGGGCGCGATTCGAAGACGCCTTCGCGCGCATCTGGGCGGGCGACGTGGAGAATGACGATCTGAATCGTCTCGTGCTGCAAGCCGGGCTGACGTGGCGCGAGGTGCGTATCCTGCGTGCGTATGCGAAGTACATCCGGCAAGTCGGCTCGACGTTCAGCAATGCCTACATCGAGAGCGCGCTGACCGGGAATTCGGCGATCGCGGGCATGCTGGTGCGCCTGTTCTTGGCGCGTTTCGATCCGACGCGGGGCGACGACGCGCGTGCATCGCAAGCGCAACAGCTTCGCGGGCAAATCCACGCCGCGCTGGAGGACGTGCCGAATCTCGACGAGGACCGCATCCTGCGCCAGTTCCTCGGCGTGCTGGAAGCGACGTTGCGGACCAACTACTTCCAGACGACCGGCGATGGCCACACGCAGAAGGCCTATCTGTCGTTCAAGTTCGATCCGTCCCGGGTGCCGGGACTGCCCGAACCCAAGCCGATGTTCGAGATCTGGGTCTATTCGCCGCGCGTGGAGGGCGTGCACCTGCGTGGCGGTCGCGTGGCGCGCGGCGGCTTGCGCTGGTCGGATCGCCGGGAAGACTTCCGCACGGAAGTGCTGGGTCTGGTCAAGGCGCAGATGGTGAAGAACACGGTGATCGTGCCCGTGGGTTCCAAAGGCGGTTTCGTGGTCAAGCAACCGCCGCCGGCGGGCGATCGCGACGCCTATCTGGCCGAAGGCGTGGCGTGCTACCAGACGTTCCTGCGCGGGCTGCTCGATCTCACCGACAACTATGTCGACGGCCGACTCGTCCCGCCGAAGCAGACCGTGCGCATCGACGGCGACGACCCGTATCTCGTCGTGGCGGCCGACAAGGGCACGGCGACCTTCTCCGATTACGCCAACGCCATCTCCGCGGAATACGGCTTCTGGCTGGGCGACGCCTTCGCATCGGGCGGCTCGGTCGGGTACGACCACAAGAAGATGGCCATCACCGCGCGCGGGGCCTGGGAGTCGGTGAAGCGGCACTTCAGCGAGATGGGCGTCGACACGCAGACGCAGGACTTCACGGTGGTGGGCATCGGCGACATGTCGGGCGACGTGTTCGGCAACGGCATGCTGCTCTCCCGGCATATCCGGCTGGTGGCCGCGTTCGACCATCGTCATGTGTTTCTCGATCCGGCGCCGGACGCGGCGGCATCGTTTGCGGAGCGAGAGCGCCTGTTCCAGTTGCCGCGCTCGAGCTGGGCCGATTACGACACGCGCCTGATCTCGGAAGGCGGCGGCGTCTTTCCTCGCACGGCCAAGGTCATCCCGATCTCGCCGCAGGTGCGCGGGCTGATCGGCACCGACGCCACGGAAATGGCGCCCAACGACCTGTTGCGTGCGCTGCTCAAGGCGCCTGTCGATCTGCTCTACAACGGTGGCATCGGCACGTACGTGAAGGCGAGCAGCGAGACGCACGCCCAGGTCGGCGATCGTGCCAACGACGGCCTGCGGGTCAACGGGGGCGAGTTGCGCTGCAAGGTCGTGGCCGAAGGCGGCAATCTGGGCCTCACCCAGCTTGGCCGCATCGAGTATGCGCAGCACGGCGGGCGCATCAACACCGATGCCATCGACAACTCGGCGGGCGTCGATTGCTCCGATCACGAAGTCAACATCAAGATTCTGCTGGGGCTTGTCGTCACCGACGGTGAAATGACGCTCAAGCAGCGCAACAGTCTGCTTGCCGAGATGACCGACGAAGTCGGTGCGCTGGTGTTGCGCGACAACTACCTGCAGACACAGGCGTTGTCGCTGGGCAGGTTGCGCGCGCCGCAGTCGCTCGACGACGAGGCGCGCTTCATGCGCTTTCTCGAGCGCGCGCAGCGGCTGGCGCGCGCCATCGAGTTCCTCCCGGACGACGAAGCGCTCGACGCGCGTCGAGCGGCGGGCACGGGGCTCACCTCGCCCGAGCGCGCCGTGCTCATGGCATACAGCAAGATGTGGCTCTACGACGTGCTGCTCGCGAGCGATCTGCCCGACGCCGGGTTCGTGGCCGACGGATTGCCGTCGTACTTCCCCACGCCGCTGGCGAGCCGGTGCGGCGCGGCAATGCAGCGTCACCCGCTCAGGCGCGAGATCCTCGCCACGATGCATGCCAACGCGCTGGTCAACCGCGCGGGCGTGACGTTCGTGCACCGGCTCAGCGAGGAGACCGGGGCCGACCCGGCCGACGTGGTGCGTGCCAGTCTGGCCGCGCGCGGCGCCTACGGGCTCGACGCCCTGTGGCGCGAGATCGACGCGCTCGATGCGCGCGTGTCGCACGAGACACAGGCGTCGTTGTTTGCCGCGGTGTCGCAGTGGCATGAACAGGCGACGTTGTGGTTCCTGCGTCGCCGCCTGAGCGATGTACCGCAAACGGTCGAGCGTTTGCGCGGTGTGCTCGACCCGATGCTGCCCGCGCTCGACGGGCTCGTGAGCGGCGAGGCCGCCGACGCCGCAAGCGCGCGCTGCCGGACCCTGATCGACGCGGGCGTGCCGCCCGAGCTGGCGCGGACGGCCGCGGACATCGACGCCCGTGTGGCACTGCTCGACATTGCCGAGGTGGCCAGCACCTGCGGTCGCGAACCGGCGCTCGCGGCGCAGGTGTACTTCGCGCTCGCCGCGCCGCTGGGTTACGGCTGGCTTCAGTCGGGCGTGCTCGGCTTGCCGGTGCAGACGCACTGGCAACGGCTCGCGCGCGCCACGTTGCTCGAGGAGCTGTCGGTGTTGCGGCGGCGGTTGACGGCGAGTGTGCTGGCGCGCGACGCGGCCGTGGGCGAGGACGTGCGGGCGGCGAGGGCGGCCGAGGGGGCGGAAGGGGCGGAAGGGGAGGAAGGGAAGGAAGGAGCCGAGGGCGCAGACAAGGCGAAACGCGAGGGGAGCCGTGGCGCCGGGCGGGGCGAGGCAAGCGAGGTAAGCGAGGTGAGCGAACTAAGCGAAGCGGCCGATGCGACGCCGGCGGGCCGTCTGGTTGCGCACTGGCAGAAGGCGCATGCCGATGCGCTGGCCCGTTACCACCGCGTGCTGGCCGATCAGGTTGCGGCGGGGAGCGCCGATCTGGCGATGCTCTCGGTGAGCCTCAAGGCGCTTGCCGAAGTCGGGCGCTGAATGGAGCGTTGAATCGCGTGCGGACGCCGGCAGTCACCCCGCGGCGGGCCGATGTGGTGCCCGTCGTGCCCGGCGGCGTCCCGCGAGGGTGTCGTGCGGGCGGGCCCGGCGTCCACGTCGCCCCGCAAAACCGTCGTCAGGTAACTTTTAAGCGTTTACACAAAAGACGCGAAACGGCGTATCATCCGGGAAAACCCTAGGATTGCATCGACCCGTACGAACGCTTGCCCGTCGTACGTCTCGATGCGTCCTGGGGTTTCGTCGATTCCTGATCCCGCGAAATGCCCAACGATACCCGCCCTGCGAACGGACAGTTCGCCACGACGTTGCAGATCGTCTCCACCGTGTTTTTCACGTTCCTCTGCTATCTGACGATCGGCCTGCCGCTCGCCGTGCTGCCGTCGTTCGTGCACGTCGATCTCGCTTACAGTTCCGTGATCGCGGGGCTGGCCATCAGCGTTCAGTATCTCGCGACGCTGCTCTCGCGGCCGTACGCCGGTCGAACGGCCGATGCCTGGGGGCCCAAGCGCACGGTCCTTTGCGGACTGGCCGCATGCGGTGCATCGGGCTTGCTCGTGTCGCTCGGCGGACTCGTCTCCGGTGTGCCCTGGCTGTCCCTGATCACCCTGATTCTCGGGCGCCTCGTGCTGGGCTTCGGCGAGAGCTGGGTGTCGACGGGCGCGATCATGTGGGGCATTGGGCAAGTCGGGCCGTCGCACACCGCACGGGTCATCTCGTGGAACGGCGTGGCGACGTATGGCGCGCTGGCGCTGGGCGCGCCGCTCGGCGTGGCGCTCGACAATGCCTACGGGATCGAGGCGCTCGGCGGTGCGATCGCGCTGGCCGGCGTCGTTGGCCTGGCGCTGGCGCGCCTGAAGCGCGCAACGCCGGTCATTCACGGCGAACGGCTCGCATTCCGCGCGGTGCTCGGTCGCGTGATGCCATTCGGCATGGGGCTTGCGCTGGGTTCGATCGGCTTCGGGGCCATTTCGACGTTCATCACGCTCTACTACGCCAGCCATCACTGGGATCACGCCGCGCTTGCCCTGACGGCGTTCGGTCTTTGCTTCATGGGGGTGCGCCTGCTCTTTGGCAACAGCATCGGCCGTTTCGGCGGGTATCGCGTTGCGATGACTTCGTTCGCGCTCGAAGCCTTTGGCCTCATCGTGCTGGGGATTGCGCCCACGGGCTTCACCGCGCTGCTCGGTGCGGCGCTGGCCGGCGCGGGCTTCTCGCTCGTGTTTCCGTCGCTGGGGGTCGCGGCCGTCAATCGTGTGCCGGCGCAGAATCGCGGCGCGGCATTGGGCGCGTATTCCGTTTTCCTCGACGTGGCACTGGGCGTTACCGGTCCGGTGGCCGGCCTGATCGTTGGCGCGTACGGATACGCGCAGGTCTACCTTTGCGCGGCCATTGCGGCCATCGCGGCGGTGTTGCTCACGCTGTGGATGTCGCGCAACGTCGCGGCGAGCGAGGCGCACGACGCCGAGCCGGCGGGCCATCGGCCAGCCCGTGCCGCAACCTCTTCGGCCGCGTCTTCCTGACGACCGTCCGCGCGCCGCGACTTCCCCGGTCGCGACGTCGCTTGCCAGCGGCCACGTGCGCCGTACCCCCGGTGCGCGGCCTTTGGGCGCGACGCATCGCCACGCCAATGCAATCTCCCAAAGCACCTTAACGCTGCCGCGATCCCGACACGCGCGGCTCTTTTTCTGAAGTCTCTCCGCACGCACGCGCCTTAAATCGAATTCGCTGTACGAAGTCAACGGACGTACAACCGCCTCGATCGGCGTAGTGCAGCGCAGTGCGTACGACGTGCGCGTCGTTGGCGTCGCGTCGGCATTCAATGCTTCGGGAGATGACGATGGAACACCGTGAACTGGTTTGGGCCGCCTTGCTGGCGGCGTTGATGGTCGTGGCGACGCCGTCGCATGCCGGCGTCCAGGTCGGCGTGCAGCGTTGTCCGTCGATGGAGGATATCGGCGGCAAGGGGGAGGAATTCACACAGCCGTTGCTGGAAGCCGAGGGGGAGTGGCGCGCCGCGCCACTGGCCAAAGGCGCGCGCGGGCGCGTCGTGAGCTTCGTCAACGCGTTGGCGATTGGCGAGGGCGACGAAGTCCGCCTTCAGAAGTGCGTCTACAAGCTCGACGTCAGCGGCGAACTCGATGTGCTCTACGAGCCTGTGTCAAAGGACCGCGCCGTGAGGCTGCCGTCGGGGCCGACGAGTTGGACGCAAACGTCGTTCGCCGGTCTGACGGTGTTTGTTTGCGAGGCGGCGAAACCGGAGCGCTGCGTGTTCGCGCCGGCGGCGCGTCCCCGGAGCGACTGACGGTATTGACCTTACCTAAGCGGCTTGCGACGCCACGATCGCCGCAAGTCGTTTGATGAGGCCGGGGATGCGGGCGGCGTCCGTGTCTCCGTAGCCGATCACCAGCCCGTTGTCCGCCGGTTGTGGATCGAGCGCAAAGCTCGACAGCGCCCGCGGGCCGATCCCTTCGCGCTGCGCCGCCGCCACGATGGCCTTGTCGGGGAACGCCGGGTCCAGACGCACCGTGAGGTGCAGCCCGCAGCGCTCGCCGATCACCGCATAGCTCGGTCCGAAGTGTGCCGAGAGCGCGTCGCGCAATGCGCTCTGACGCTCCCGGTACAGTCGTCGCATGCGACCCAGGTGACGCGCGAACTGGCCGCTGCGAATGAAGTCCGCGAGCGCGAGCTGTTCGAAGCGATGGCCGCCGCGCAGCAATTCGTCGAGGGCATCGCGGGCTTGCGCGAGCAAGGACGGCGGGAGGATCAGGAAGCCCAGGCGCAGCGCCGGGAACATCGTCTTGCTGAATGTGCCCACGTACACCACGGGAGCGTCGGGCACCATCCCCTGCATGGCCGCGATCGGTTCGCCCTGGTGACGGAATTCGCTGTCGTAGTCGTCTTCGAGAATCCAGGCGCCATGGCGGCGCGCCTGCGCGATCAGGTCGAGCCGTCGCGCTGCCGAGAGCACACTGCCGAGCGGGTATTGGTGCGACGGCGTGACGTACACGAGCCGCGGCGGCATGCGTTCCCACCATCCATCGGGAATCACGATGCCTTCGTCATCCACCCGCAGCGCGTGCAGGCGCACGTCGCTCGAATGAAAGGCGGCCTTGGCGCCGCGATAGCCGGGATCTTCCATCCAGACGGCGTCGCCCGGATCGGTGAGCAGGCGTACACAAAGGATCAGCGCCTCGTGGGCGCCTTCGGTGATGACGACCTGCGAGGCGTCGCAGCGCACGCCGCGCGAGATGCGCAGGTGGCCCGCGATGGCCTCGCGCAGGGCGGGCTCGCCCAGAGGGTCGCCGTAGTGATAGAGGCGCGGCGGCGCCTCGCGCATGACTCGCTCGAGCGTGCGCCGCCACGTACTGGCCGGAAAACGCGTCAGCGCCGGCACGCCCGGGGTGAAGGGGAGCGGTGACTCGCCGGCGCGCGCGGCATGACGTGTGGCCGGCAGGCGTTGCAGGCGGCGCGAGGCCAGTGGCGGTGCTTCCGAATCGGACGGCGGCAACGGTGCGACGGTCCTCTGCCTGGCCGCCTCGGCGGCTTCTGCCGCGATTTGCGGATCGATGGACAGGTGCGCCACACGCGTACCGAGCCGGTGCGGCACGATGAAACCTTCCGCAGCGAGCTGGTCGTAGACGATCGACACCGTATTTCGGGAAACGGACAAATCTTCAGCGAGCGTGCGCGAGGCAGGCAGCCGCGCACCGGCCGGCAGGCGCCCCTCGAGAATGGCGTGTTTGAGCCGTGAGAGCAGTTGCTTTTGCAGCGAGGTGCCGCGCCCGGCACCGACGCTCAACGGACTGTCGAAGAGCGCGGCGACGTTTTCGGGAACGGGTTCGTGCAAGGGCGCAGCCGCTTTGGGATTCATGTGGCACCAAGAGATTGTTCGCGAGTGGTGCTTTTCATCGTACCACTGAACCGATACTTTTGACGTCAGAGACAGCGATGACCCATCCATCTCCAGTGAGGAAGCGATGACCGAAGCGCCGAACTTCAACGAATTCGATCAACCCATCGGGCCGCCGATGCCGGATTGGACGCCGCGCGCGTTGCCGCCGCGCACCCCGATCAGCGGGCGCTACTGCCGGCTCGAGCCGATCGACGTCGAGCGTCACGCAAAGGACTTGTACGAGGCCTACGCGAGCGCTCCGGATACCCGAGACTGGACGTACATGACCACGGGGCCGTTTCCGGACTTCGACACCTATTACGCGCATGCGACCCGACAGGCGGTGTCGACCGATCCCTTGCACCACGCAGTGATCGACCTGGCGACGGGCAAGGCCGTGGGCACGCTGTCGCTCATGCGCATCGATCCGGCCAATGGCGTGGTCGAAGTGGGGCACGTGGCGTATTCGCCATTGCTCAAACGTACACGGGCGGGGACCGAGGCGCAGTATCTGCTGATGCGCCGTGCGTTCGACGAACTGGGTTACCGGCGGTACGAATGGAAGTGCGATTCGCTCAATGCACCGTCGCGCCGAGCGGCGGCGCGTTACGGCTTCACGTTCGAGGGCATCTTCCGACAGGCGACGGTATACAAGGGCCGCAGCCGCGATACGGCCTGGTTTGCCATGACCGACGGGGAATGGCCTGCCATCAGCCGCGGCTTCGAGCAGTGGCTCTCGCCGGAGAACTTCGATGCCGAGGGCCGGCAGCGCGCGGGACTCGCCGCGTTGATCGCCGCGGCGCGGGTGTAGACGCGGGCATTACCGCAGGTATTGCTGCTGGCACGACCGCAAGCCGACAGGCGCGTTCAGGCGCGCTGGCGAAAACAAACGGCCCGCCGGAGTCATCCGGCGGGCCGTTGGCTTTGACGCGTCAGCTGGATGCCGACGCAATCTCGGACAAATCTTAGCGATCAGCCCGGGAAGAACACGTACTTCAGCACGAACAGCACGGCGATGACCCAGGCGGCCGGATGGACTTCCCTGGCACGCCCGGTGAACAACTTGAGCACGGCGTACGAGATGAAGCCGAAGGCCAGACCCGTGGCGATGGAGTACGTGAACGGCATGGCCAGCGCCGTGAGGGCGGCAGGCGTCGCTTCGGTGACGTCGTCCCATTCCACGTCGAGCAGTTCGCGCAGCATCAGGCCGGCCACGTACAGCAGCGCCGGGGCGGCGGCATAGGCGGGCACGGAGCCGGCCAGCGGCGCGATGAACAGCGCGAGGATGAACAGGACGGCGATCGTGAGCGCGGTAAGGCCGGTGCGGCCGCCGGCCTGCACGCCCGAGGCGCTTTCCACGTACGCGGTGGTGCTGCTCGTGCCCAGCAGGGAACCGATGAAGATGGCGATCGAGTCGGCGAACAATGCACGTCCGAGTCCCTTGTAGTGCGTACCTTCGAGCAGGCCGGCGCGCTTGGCCACGCCCATCAGCGTGCCGGTCGCGTCGAACACTTCCACCAGCACGAAGGCCAGGATCACATGCACGAAGCCGGCGTGCAGCGCGCCCGGAATATCGAGTTGGAGGAACGTCGGGGCAAGGCTCGGCGGCATGGCGAAAACGCCCTGGAACTGGTTCAGGCCCAGGACCATCGACAGCACCGTGACCACCAGAATCCCGATCAGGATCGCGCCACGCACGCGCAAGGCGTCGAGCACGGCGATCAGGAAGAAGCCGAAGATGGCGAGCAGGGCCTGCGGCGAGTGGAGGTCGCCCAGACCGATCTTCGTTGCCGGATTGGCCACGACGACGCCGGCGTTACCGAGGGCGATGATGGCGAGAAAGAGGCCGATACCGGCGGCGATGGCGCATCGCAGCGACTTGGGTACCCCGGCAATGAGCCAGGAGCGAATGCCGGTGACCGTCAGAATGATGAACAGGCAGCCGGAGATGAACACCGCGCCGAGCGCCTGTTGCCACGTGTAGCCCATGGCGCCCACGACCGTGAAGGCGAAGAACGCATTGAGCCCCATGCCCGGGGCCATGCCGATGGGATAGTTGGCCACGAAAGCCATGACCACCGAGCCGATCGCGGCGGCCAGGCACGTCGCGACGAACACGGCGCTCTTGTCCATCCCGGTCGTGCCCAGGATGTTCGGGTTGACGAAAATGATGTACGACATCGTGAGGAAGGTCGTGAGACCCGCCACGATTTCCGTGCGTACATTGGAGCCATGCTCCTCGAGCTTGAAGAATTTGGTCAGCAACGTGCTCTCCTTGTGACTTTGTTATGCCGTTGTCCGTGTGCAGCGGGGGCGCGCGCATTGTACTGCGGGCGCGTCCGTGCAAACGAGTTTGTCAGAACTTCATGCGCATGCCCACCCCGAAAGTATTCCCGGCGTCGAGCCCCGAGACCTTGTCGTTCAGGTAGGCCGCGTACAGGTCCGTACGCTTGGAGAGGTCGTAATCGTAGCCGAGCGCCCAGGTGTTACGACTGCTGGTGTTGGCGCCCGAATTCTTCGTGTAGGCGTAGGAAGCCATCACGCGGCCGCCGCCGAGCGGCACCGAAACCCCGAGCTGACCGCCGTTGGAGGTGAGGTTACCGCCCGTGATCGTGTTCTTGATGTACTGATACTGGCCGAACAGCTTCACCACCCGGAAGTCGTACGTCATGCCGGCCTGCAACGCCTGCTGATTGCGAAAGCCCGCGATGCCTGCCATGTCGTCGGGCGTCGTATCGAACTTCACTTGCTGGTAGGCGAGCGTGGCGGCGAACGGACCATGAAAATACATGGCGGCGGCGCTCCACTTGTTCTGGCCCGTCTCGCCGGCCTTGTTGCCGAAGGCGTACGAGACGCTGGCGCCCAGGCCCTTGTAATCCGGCGTGGCGTACATCACCGCATTGCTCCATCCCGAGTCGCCCACGATGCCCTGGCCCGCGAGGCCGAGGAACGTGTGATACACCATCGGGCTGAAGGTATACGAGTCGACGAACGGATTGAAAAGAATCGTCGAGACGAAATAGGACGTCGTCAGACGCCCCATGGTGATCGTGCCGAGGGTATTCGATTGAAGGCCGACGTAAGCGTTGCGCGAGAAGAAACTGTCGCCCGTGAATCGGCCATAAGTACCGCGTTGCGGCAGGAAGAAGTCTTCCAGCGTGAAGATCGCCTTCAGACCGTCGCCGAGATCTTCCGAGCCCTTCATCCCCCAGTACGATGTCGACATGCCCCCGCCGCCCTGCGTCCACGCGCGCTCGCCGCCGGGGGCCTTGGCCGCGCCGACCCAGGCGTCGACCTGACCGTAAAGCGATACGTTCGATTGTGCGTGAGCGACGCCCGCCGCGCCGCAGACCGCGAGGGCGAGCGCGCCCCGCAGCCAACCTGCTGCCTTGCTCATGAATGTGTCTCCGTCTCGTTATGATTTATGCGTGCCTCTGGACTTCCGTTCGTCACCGACGAGTGCAAGGGGCCGCCTGAGTCATTGACACACTGACTTCGCTTCGCGCGGGTATCGGTGCTGCTTTGAGGCGTGATCATTATTATCAGGATGCCTCGCGCGAAATATCACGCAGCGTTGATACCCGGTATTACGTTGTTGTCGTCACAGTTCGCGGGTTAACACCGGCAGCCGACCGCTTGCCTCCCGTTGCGGTCTCCGATCGGCGTTGCGCCGCGTGCGCTAACGAATCGCCCGCCAACTGGCGTGATGCGCGGCGAGCCAATTCCGCGCGAGGCTCGGATCGCCGTGCCGGTTCGGATGAAACGACGGCGCGAGGTATTTCAGCATCGGCCCAGTGCTGCGCCAGACCACGCCGTCGCGGCCGAAGAACATCGTGGCGAATCCCCACCACGTGCGGGGCTTGAAGAGCGTGCCGTCGTGCCAGAGGTTGTTGATCGTCTGCGCGTGGCTCTCGAGCGCGAACATGACGAGCACGTAGAGATAAGTGAGCACCCGTTGGCGTTCGCTGCCGCCAAGCGCACGGTACAGATCGAACGCCACCGCCTTGTGCTCCGTTTCCTCCGCCGCATGCCAGCGCCACATCAGGCGCATTTTCGGTTCGGCGTTCGCCAGCCATCGGTCATAGCGCAATGCGCCGTCGCCGAACACCGCGGTGCAGTGCTCATACGCCGCGGTGACCGCGAGCATGTACATCGGCGAGAGTTTGCGGCGGTGGGCCCAGCGAATGCGCCGGTTCGCCCAGTTCTCCCAGTGGTTCACCAGCCCCTGCCTGGCCAGTTGCGCGTTGTACTGACCATGCAAATGGCGATGCGTGGCTTCCTGCCCGATGAATTGGGCGATGTCGGCGCGCAACGTGTCGTAGCGGGCGTCCGCCGGAAGCCGATCCATCGTGTTGCGCACCGAGTCGATGAACGACTGCTCGCCGACCGGAAAACTCATCGACAACGCGTTGTAGTACATCGTTCGATAGGCGTCGCCGCTGTGCCAGTGCCGATCGAAGCCGGCGGCCAGATCGACCGTCAGCTTGCGCACGGTCAGCGCGGAAATGTCATGGCTCATGGTGTCGTATCTCCCCGGTCGGGTTGAGGAATCGCTTGATATCCGGTGCGAATGTGAGCATTATTCATTTTTCAGGCGCCTGGCCGCAACTCGCTTCCCACTCAGATTTTCCTCATGTCCACCACCAAGCCGCCCACGTCGCCGAATGCCTCGTCCACCATGCGAAAGCGGCCGATGCAGGCTCGCGCGCAACATACCGTCGAGACCATTTTCGAGGCCACCGCTCAGGTTCTCGACGAAGAAGGCGAAGCCGCGCTCACGACCAATCGCATCGCGAGGAAGGCGGGTTTCTCCATCGGTACGCTTTATCAGTACTTCCCCACGAAGGAGGCGATCCTGCTCGCGATGATCGCGCGCGAGCGCCGGCGGGTCATGGACGAACTCAATGAGCGCATCGCGCGCGCCGCGCAAGAGGGCGCCGACCCCGAACGTGTCATTCGCGAGCGGCTGCGTGTGCTGATCGAGGCGTTCGGTGCGGGGGGGCGCGTCAAGCGTTCGCTCATCAAGATGGCGTGGCAGCTCGACCATCACGAGAACATCATGCAGGCCATGCGCGAGGCCGCGGAGCACATTGCCGTCGCCATGTCGCGGCGCGACGCGCCCGAGATGCGCCCGCCGAGTGCTGCGACCGTGTTCGTGCTCACGCGTGCCGTGATGGGCACGCTGCGCTCGGCGGCGCTCGAAGACTCGCCGTTGCTTGGCACGCCTGAATTCGAGGACGAGCTTTACCGGTTGTGCTGGGGGCTCCTGCGCGCGGACACTTGAGGCGGTCCGGGGGCCAGCCCCGTCGCCGTTGGCGCAAGGGTGTGACGCGCCTCGACTTGCCTTACGCAAAGTGCGTGGCTAGAATGCGAACTGATTTTTGGTATCCGGCGATGTGATCGGCCGGTGCCACGTAAGCGTTCACGTGAACCAACGCATACTCCGCGACAGCGGCCGGGCGATCCGGCACGTCGGTCGAGGGGCGTGCGTTCGTCGATGAACCACCGGGCAGCCCATTCGGCGCAATCCCCGGTTCTCCACGCGCCACAAGCGCCTTCTCTCCCGATTTGTCCGTACTGCCGGTTCGTTCCGATGCCTGCGTCGCGATCGTTCGCCCGCCGGCTCGCGCTCGCGCCGCGCCCATCGGTATCGATGCCCTGTCGCTTCGGTCGCCGACGTGTGCGCGGCACTCGCGTCTGCCGGCCCCTCATGGAGTCTTGACACATGCCGTCCCCCGCAACTCCGGCCGCTGACGCGACCGTCAGCGCAACAGCCCGCGCAACCGCCAGCGCAACCGCGCTGCTGCTGCGCTTCTCGCTGAACGTCTTCCTCGCATGCCTGACCATCGGCATGTCGCTGTCCGTCGTGCCGCTGTTCGTGCACGACGTTCTCGGTTTTCACAACGTCGTGGTCGGATTCGCTGTCGGCGTACAGTCGCTCGCCACGGTGCTCACGCGCAAATTCGCCGGTCGCACGGCGGATCTGCGCGGCGCCCGTGTTGCGCTGATGCGCGGGCTGACGTTTGTCGGGCTCTCCGGTGTTGCCCTGCTCGCGACCGGGCTCGTCACGCTGTCCCCCGAGCCCCGGCTGGCGGTGCTGACCGTGGCACGTTTGCTGCTGGGCGTGGGCGAGAGCCTGTGCATCACCGGCACGCTGACGTGGGCCATCGGCAGTCTGGGGGCATCGCAATCGGGGCGTGTGATGTCGTGGACCGGGGCGGCCGTCTTCAGCGGATTTGCCGTCGGCGCGCCACTCGGCCTCTCGCTTTATGGGGCTACCGCGCTCATCGGCGTGGCCATCGCGATCTGCCTGCTGCCCATCGCCGGTTGGGTCGTGATCTCGCGGATTCCCGGCGTGGCGCCGGTACATCAGACGGGGCGTGCGCTGCCGTACTCGCAGGTGTTGCGCATCGTTTTCCTGCCGGGGCTGGCGCTCGCATTGCAGGGTGTGGGTTTCGCGGTGGTCGGCGCTTTCGTGGTGCTGTACTTCGATGCGTCGCGCTGGTCCGGCGCTGCTGTCGCGCTGTCGGCCTTTGGGCTCGCGTTCGTGCTGGTGAGACTGATCGGTGGACGTTGGCCCGAGCGCTTCGGCAATCTGCGCGTGGCGCAGGCGTCGCTCGCGGTCGAAGCCGTCGGCCTGTTGCTGGTGTGGCAGGCGCCGGGCGCGTGGCTTGCGCTGGCCGGCACCGCGCTCGCCGGCGCCGGCGCATCGCTGATCTTTCCCTCGCTGGGCATCGAGGTGGTGCAGCGTGCGCCCGCCGCTAGCCGTGGCACGAGCCTGGGCACGTATGCCGCGTTTCAGGACGTCGCCATTCTCCTGACCGGGCCGCTCGCCGGCGCCGTGGCCAACCCGTTCGGCTATCGCGCGGTCTTCCTGTGCGGTGGGCTCGCGGCAGCGGTGGGCGTCATCGTCGTCGTCATATTGCGCGCACGTCGCCGCTGATCCAACAGCCCGCGGCGGCGTCGAGCGGATCGCGCAGCGTCACGGTGATCGCCGAGGCGCGTCCCATGGCGACCCCCTGGCGCACGACGACGCCGCGCTCGCCAGGGAGAAGCCAGCCGTAGCGGCGCGCGCCGTAAAGCAGTGCGGCTGCCGCGATGCCGGTCGCGGCATCTTCGGGATAGCCGGAGGCGCGCGGATACTGGCGCGCCTGCAACACCGGCAACGCGCGCCCATCGCCCACCGCCTCGCGCGCGCAAGGGTACAGACCAGTGGATGCGATGGCGTCGCACGTGGCGGCCATCGTGGCGAAGTCGGGCCGCAGCGCCTGCAATGTCGCCACGCTGCGCAGCGGCACGAGTGTCTTCACGCGACTCGTCGCCGCGTTGCAGATACCTTCCGGGGCAATATCGTCGGGCGAGATTCGCAATGTGGCGCAGATTGCCTCGATGGCGCTCGCGTCGATGACCGGCTCGGTGCGCCCCGCCGGCTGACTGACTTCGATGTGCTCGCCGTCGGCGGCCAGCCTGCCTTCGACCGGGCCACTCAGCGTCTCGATCGTGACCGGCCTGCCGTCCCAGCGTCCCGCGCGGCGCAATACCCACAACGCACCCAGCGTCGCATGACCGCACATCTCCATCTCGTGATTCGGTACGAAAAAGCGAAAGCGCCACGCCCGGTCCGGCTGCGTCGAGGCCATGACGAAGCCGCTCTCGTGGCCGTAGTGCGCCGCGACGGCGCGCATATCGCCTTCCGACATCGCGTCGGCGTCGAGCACGATCGGGGCGGGGTTGCCGCCGTCGTCTGTGGCGGGGAAGACGCTGACCAGGCAAACCGAGGCAGGTGCGGGCAGCGAGAGCGGGTTGTGGACGTTCATGATTCGACTCGAGGAAAGCGGGACAGTGGTCGACGTCGCGTGGGGCGGCATCTGTCGGGATGATGTTCCGCGCCGGCAACGCGATCGGCGTAAGGGAAGCCTTAAGGGTACGCGTGAAATCACACGTCCGTCAGGCATCGATGGCCCGCGGCGTGCCGAATCTTTCGGACGCATTTTCATCGCCACGCGGGTGTCAGGCAGCCACGTCGAATATCGGCGCGCCATCGGGGCATTGACGCGGCGCATCGTCGACCGTCCTGTCAATGGCGTTTGGCTGTCGCGCTCTTGCCGCAGTCGGGCGACTTACGATTTCGGAATGTGATCAGTGACTGAAGGACTGCTCCATATAGAGCGGTGTCCTATGGTTTACAATCGCGGCGGCCTCCCAATCACCAAATGGGATGGCCGGGTGAGAAACGTCGCGCAGGCCCTCAGGCTGGGCGCAGACGTCCGGAGACAATGTCGACGGACTCCGCGAAATCGATTCCCGCGACATGGGAATCGTGAGGTCTTCAGAGCAGTCGGGTGGGTAAGGCGGCGTGATCGGTGCGAGTGGTCCGGCGGCAGCGTTGCAGTCTTGATTCCGGCTGCATGGCAGCCGAAGTTCGAAGTGGAAACCATGAGTACTATCGCTAGCGGTACCCAACCCAGTGCGCAGTCGCGCGCGATCGAGGCGCAAGCCTACGCCAAAGCGACCTGGCGTTTGTTGCCGTTCCTTTTCCTTTGTTACGTCGCGGCGTATCTCGACCGTGTCAACGTCGGCTTCGCCAAGCTGCAGATGCTCAACGACCTTCAGTTCAGCGAGACGGTCTATGGCCTGGGCGCCGGCATCTTCTTCATCGGCTACTTTTTCTTTGAAGTGCCGAGCAACATCATCATGCACAAGGTCGGTGCGCGCCGCTGGATCGCGCGCATCATGATCTCGTGGGCGGTGCTCTCGGCGGCCACGCTGTTCGTGAAGACACCCACGCAGTTCTACGTCGTGCGTTTTCTGCTCGGCGTGGCCGAGGCGGGCTTCTTCCCCGGCATCGTGCTGTACCTGACCTACTGGTTCCCGGCGCAGCGTCGCGGTCGCATGAACGCGCTGTTCATGATCGGCATTCCCGTCGCGGGCGTGTTCGGCGGTCCGCTCTCGGGCTGGATTCTCGCGGCATTCAATGGCGTGGGCGGCTGGGCCGCCTGGCAATGGCTGTTCTTCATCGAAGCCATTCCGTCGGTGATTCTCGGCGTGATCACGCTCATGTATCTGCCGAACGGCATTCGCGCTGCCACTTGGCTCACCGAAGACGAAAAGGCCGTTCTGGAGCACAACATCGCGCAGGACAGCGCGGGCAAGGTGCAGCACTCGGTCGCGTCGGTGTTCGCGAACGGTCGCGTGTGGCTCATGGCCGCGATTTACTTCTGCTGCATGATGGGCCTATATGGCATTGGCTTTTATCTGCCGACGCTAATCAAGGCCAGCGGCGTGAAGAGCGCGCTGGACGTGGGGCTGCTTACCGCCATTCCCTACGCCTGCGCCGTGCTCAGCATGATCGTCGTGGCGCGCAGCTCGGACCGCACGCGCGAGCGCCGCTGGCACTTCGCCGTGGTGTCGCTTGCCGGGGCCGTGGGCCTGTACCTGAGCACGGTCTGGGGCAACAATGTCCCGCTCGCCATGGTGGCGCTGTCGGTCGGCACGGCCGGCATGCTGGCCACGATGCCGGTGTTCTGGACGTACCCGAGCGCGCTGCTCGTCGGCGGCTCGGCTGCTGCCGCCATCGGCATGATCAACTCGATCGGCAACCTGGCCGGTTTCGTGAGCCCGTTCGTCATCGGCTGGCTCAAGGACGTGACGCAAAGCACCAACGCCGGCATGTACTGCGTGTCGGCCGCGCTCGCCTTGGGGGCCGTGCTGGCGCTCACGCAATCGAAGGCGCAGGTCAACCGCTGAAACGCTTCAGAGCACGGTGATGGCGGCAGCGGTGCCAATGCCGCCGATGTCGCCAATGTCGCCTTTGTCGTGCGTGGTCCGTGAAATAGAAAAAGCCGGCGTTCGCCGGCTTTTTCATTGGATGCTGCGGGGCGGTCGTGCCGACCCGCCCTCGATCGCTTTCGCGCTTACGCCGTCGCGACGCTTGCCAGCGCGGCGTTGAACGTCTTGCTCGGGCGCATGACTTGCTCGAGCTTGTCGAAGTCGGGCTTGTAGTAGCCACCGATGTCGGCCGGCTTGCCTTGTACTTCGGCGAGTTCGGCCACGATCGTCTTCTCGTTCTCGGCCAGTCGCTTGGCCAGCGGCGCGAAGCGCTGGGCCAGCTCGGCGTCTTCCTTCTGCTCGGCGAGTTCCTGTGCCCAGTACATCGACAGATAGAACTGGCTGCCGCGATTGTCGAGCTCGCCGGTCTTGGGCGACGGGCCCTTGTTGTTGTCCAGCAGCTTGCCGGTTGCCGCGTCGAGCGTCTTGGCGAGGATCTTGGCGCGGTTGTTGCCCGTCTTGATACCGAGGTCTTCCAGCGACACGGCCAGCGCCAGGAATTCACCCAGCGAGTCCCAACGCAGGTGATTCTCCTCGATCAGTTGCTTGACGTGCTTCGGTGCCGAGCCGCCGGCGCCCGTTTCGTACATGCCGCCACCGGCCATCAGCGGCACGATCGACAGCATCTTGGCGCTGGTGCCCAGCTCCATGATCGGGAAGAGGTCGGTCAGGTAGTCGCGCAGAATGTTGCCGGTCACCGAAATGGTGTCCAGGCCGCGGATCACGCGCTCGAGCGTGTAACGCATGGCGCGCACTTGCGACATGATCTGGATATCGAGGCCGGTGGTGTCGTGGTCCTTCAGGTACGTCTCGACCTTCTTGATCAGTTCGGCTTCGTGCGGACGGTACGGGTCGAGCCAGAAGACGGCCGGCATGCCCGAGTTGCGAACGCGGTTCACCGCGAGCTTTACCCAGTCGCGGATCGGGGCGTCCTTGACCTGGCACATGCGCCAGATGTCGCCGGCTTCTACATTCTGCGAGAGCAGCACTTCGCCCGTGGCGATGTTGACGATGTTCGCCACGCCGTCTTCGACGATTTCGAACGTCTTGTCGTGCGAGCCGTACTCTTCTGCCTTCTGCGCCATGAGGCCGACGTTCGGCACCGTGCCCATGGTGGTCGGGTCGAATGCGCCGTTCGTCTTGCAGAAGTTGATGATTTCCTGGTAAATGCGGGCGAACGTGCTCTCCGGGATCACGGCCTTGGTGTCCTTCGGACGGCCGTCGGCACCCCACATCTTGCCGCCCAGGCGGATCATGGCCGGCATCGAGGCATCGACGATCACGTCGTTCGGTGCGTGCAGGTTCGAGATGCCCTTGGCCGAGTCGACCATCGCCAGTTCCGGACGGTGCTCGTGGCAGGCGTGCAGATCGCGGATGATCTCTTCACGTTGCGTGCTCGGCAGCGCCTCGATTTTCTCGTACAGGTTCACGAGGCCGTTGTTGACGTTCACGCCCAGTTCGTCGAACAGCTTGCCGTGCTTCTCGAAGGCTTCCTTGTAGAAGATCTTCACGGCGTGGCCGAACACGATCGGGTGCGAGACCTTCATCATGGTGGCCTTCACGTGCAGCGAGAACATGACGCCGGTCTTGCGGGCGTCTTCCATCTGTTCTTCGTAGAACTCGCACAGCGCCTTCTTGCTCATGAACATGCTGTCGATGATTTCGCCGTCGAGCAGCGAGACCTTCGGCTTGAGCACGATGGTCTTGCCGCTCTTCGTCACGAGTTCCATGCGCACGTCGCAAGCCTTGTCGATCGTCATCGACTTTTCGCCGTGGTAGAAGTCGCCGTGCTTCATGTGCGCCACGTGAGTGCGCGAAGCCATGCTCCATTCGCCCATGCTGTGCGGATGCTTCTTGGCGTAGTTCTTCACGGCCAGCGGGGCGCGGCGATCCGAATTGCCTTCGCGCAGCACCGGGTTCACGGCCGAGCCCAGGCACTTCGAGTAGCGCTTCTGGATGGCCTTCTCTTCGTCGGTCTTCGGGTCTTCCGGATAGTCCGGCACCTTGTAGCCCTTCGATTGGAGCTCCTTGATGGCGCTCTGCAACTGGAACACCGAAGCGCTGATGTTCGGCAGCTTGATGATGTTGGTGTCCGGATCCTGCGTGAGGCGGCCCAACTCGGCGAGGTTGTCCGGCACGCGCTGTTCTTCCGTCAGGAATTCGGGGAATTCGCCGAGGATACGACCTGCCACCGAGATGTCGCTCGTCTCGATCGCCACGCCGGCCGGCGCGGTGAACGTGCGAATGATCGGGAGGAAGGCGCCGGTGGCCAGAAGCGGTGCTTCGTCGGTCAGGGTGTAGATGATGCTGGATTGCTGCGTACTCATCGCTGGTCTCGGATTCAAGAATCAGGAAAAGGTGGGGGAACGCCGCCGACTGGGGTGACAGTCCGCTAGCCATGACAAATTCTCTCGATTGTGACACGGGTCAGGGGCAAAACTGAAATGCCTTTTCGTAATGTGAATGCGTCAGTCTTATATAAGACTGGCTCTGAAGGCCCCGTCATATCGTGGAAATCCCCGTCGCGCGGGGCACGGGTCGCGCCACGCCCCGGCGGGAAGTTGGATCGGTATGTGGTTAAATTGATCGAATTTTAGTTTTGATTTAAAAAATCTATTGATGTTGCGATGTCGCGCATGCATTTCCGCGGGGCATGCGCCGCGACTGCGTAGTGTCGCTCGCAGCCGGTGCGTACGGTTGGGGGGGGCTCTCGGTCTGCCGCTTGCCATGGCTGGGCGGTTGCGCTCTAATGGCGCCCAGCGCCGACCTTGGGAAGCCGCCAACGGTTCCCATGCGCAGTCCTCCCCCCGTTTGCTGTGCCGCGCGCGCTCCCTCGCTGCCGTCATCAGAAGAATGAAAACGCAGCATGGTGGTATTCGACCGTAGCGCACAAAACCAATCATTGTTCCGCGAGCGTCGTCGGGCATGCATGCCCGATGCCTCGCCGTACCGGGGAATCACTGCATGTCTGTTTCAACGCTTCGCCGAAGTGCGCTTGCCGCAGCGGTGCTCGGTGCCGTTCTGACGCATGGCGCGTATGCCGCGGGCACGCTCGTCGCAGACGGCACTGCCGCTGTCGGCGGGCCGCCTGCCTCGTCGTCCGACGCGGGAAACGCCGCGATCTCCGAGGCTCGCGCGCTGATGCGCGCCAAATCGCCCGCACGGGCCTACGCGTTGCTGGCGCCGCTGGAGAGCCGTCTGGCGGGCGACGGCGAATATGACTACCTGCTGGGTATCGCTGCCGCGGACAGTCATCACCTCGAGGTTGCCGAGCGCGCACTCAAACGCAGCGTGGCGGCGCGTCCTGGCGATGGTCCGGCTCACCTCGAACTGGCGCGCACCTATTTTCTGCTCGGGCAGCGCGATAACGCGAGACGCGAGTTCGAGGGGGTGGCCGCGGGCGAGGTCCCCGAGGGTGTGCGTCCGGTCATCGAGGCCTACCTGAACGCGATCAATGCGCCTGCGGGCGCGCGTACGTCCTGGACCGGCTACGTGCAGGGCAACGTCGGGCACGATACCAATGCCAACAACGCGACGACGAATTCCGCGATCGCGATTCCGGCACTGGGCGGCTTGATGTTCGTCCTCGACGGCGCCTCGCGCGGAACGCCGGCGAACTTCGGCGACATCAGTGGCGGGCTAGGCGTGCGACATGCCGTGACGGACAACCTGGTGGTGTCGGCATCGGGAGAGGTCGATGTGCGCACCTACGCCGATAAGGCGCGCGCCTTCGATCAGGGCAGCTATTTGCTTCAACTGGGCGCGAACTGGTTGTCCGGGCCGAACAATTTCGGACTTCAGTACGCCAACCAGCACATGTGGGTCGATTCGGAGAGCTACCGCAATCTCAACGGCTTCACCGCGCAGTGGACGCGCGATCTTGGCAGCGACCTTCAGGTGGCGACGTTCGCGCAGTACACGCCGATTCGCTACATGGGCACGAATGCGCGCGACGTGAATCGCGCCATCGTTGGCGCGTCGATCGTCAAGGGATTCTCGTCGGTCTATGGCGCGCCGGTCGCTTATGCCTCGCTGTACGCGGGGCGAGAAAAGCCCAAGGACGACTTGTCCGCCGCGTTCGGCAATCGGCTGTGGGGCGCGCGACTCGGCGGCGAATGGCACGTGATGCCGGATCAACTGCTGTTCGCCAGCGCTAGCATCGAGCGACGCAACTACGACACGCTCGACAGTTTGTTTCTCGTGGAGCGCAGCGACCGTCAGCTTGACGTGAGGGCTGGCTATTCGTACTTCGTGACGAAGGCGTTTTCGATCACGCCGCAATTCAGCTTCACGCGGAATGGCTCCAGCCAGCCGCTGTACCAGTACCACCGAAGTGTCTACGAGGTCGTGGCTCGCTATGACTTCCGCTGATCTCAATCCTCACGCCGATCCGGAGCGATCGATCATGACATTCATCGTGTTGTCGGGGCCTCGTCGGGCCTTGCGTTTTCCCGCACGCCGCGCTGCGCAATGGAGCGCCATCGCATCGGCGGTGGCTTCTTTCGTCATCCCGCAGGCCAGAGCGCAGAGTGGAGGGCTCGACTTCTCGCGATTCCTGCCGCAGCCGGTGGTGTCAGCTTCAGGAGGCACTGCTGCGAGTGCTGTGCCGGGTGGGGCGAGTCCGGGTCTCTATGTCGAGGTGCTCGGTGGCGCGATCGTCGTGAGCAATGGTGGTGGATCGCCGCTTTTCTCGGCCGGGCAATTCGGCTTCACGCCCAATTTCAGCGTGCCGCCGGTCGTGCTTCCGCAGAATCCGGGAATCCTTTTCACGCCGCCCCCGATATTTTCGGCAACGGGTTCGCCGACGCAGCCCACACCGGCTACAGGGCCTGTCGTGCTGTTGCCGACGCCACGGCCGCCCGCCGCCGAGCTTCCGCCGGTCTTGACGCCCCCGGTTGTGACGCCGCCGGTGCTCCCACCACCCGTCGTGCTGACCAGCGGCGCGGGGTATTACATGATGAACTGGGGCTCGGACGGTATCGCAAGTCTTGGCACGGGCACGGCGACCTTCAATGCCGCGAGCGAGATGACGAAGTTCGTGGGGTCGGACATGCCGTTCAATGTCGTGTCGGCCGTGACGGTCGCCGACGCGGGCAAACTGGACGATCTGGGCTGGGGGCGCTGGACGGCGGGCACGATATCCGATCACGGCGAGACGATCGATTTGTCGACGTGGAGTTCGGGCATGCCTTATATCGTTGGCAAGCCCACGCTGGATGCGAATCTGCCGATCTCGGGCACGATGACGTACGCGCTCGCCGGCGCAACGAAGGCTATCGACAGAATTTCCGGTGCGACCGGCACGTTGACGGGATCGCTGAGCATCGCGTTCCAGAATGCGCGCTACGACGTCACGCCGAATCTGAATATCGCCATGCCCGGGCAGACTTACGCGACCGGCGCCGGCATGACGGTGGTTGGCCCGGACGGTGCGCGTGCAACGTTCGACACGATGACGCAAAACGTCTCGGGCGGCGCGTGTGTCGGCGGCGCTTGTACGTTTTCGACGCAAGGCGTGCTGACCGGCGCGGCGGCGAACAATGCGGGCATCGTGTACTCGCTCTCGGGCCCTGAGATTCGGGTAACGGGGGCGGCGGGGTTCAAGCGCTGAGGTGCGAGGTGTGGTGCAGGGCAGGGGAGGTGCGCTCGCATTGAAGCGGGCGTCCGTCTCGTCGTTGCGGCATGCGGAATGGATCGCGCGCGATCCCTGCGATACCGACGCAGAATGCAAAAAGGGCCGACGTATCGTCGGCCCTTCGAATCTGGTGGGTGGTACAGGGATTGAACCTGTGACCCCTGCCGTGTGAAGGCAGTGCTCTACCGCTGAGCTAACCACCCAAATCATTAACTAAATCAATGATTTAGTGTTGATTGCTGAAGTCTTTCCTTCGCAATCAGGAGCAGAACTTTAACTGTTTTCGTAGAAGTCTGCAACCTTTCTTTTCAATCTTGTTTTGCTGCCGCCGTGACGATATCTCTCGATCACTTCACGCCGTTTCTCGCGATGACTCGCAAGCAGCAAAGACAGCGATTATAGGGATGTTTTCTTCGCTTGGGAAGGGCTCCGTGCAATTTTTTCGCGGATACCTCGCGAATCCCTGTCATGTCACGCAGCCGGCGTCGCTTCACCTTCCGGCGCTGCCGGTTCCGTGCGCCAGACGCATGTCCCTTTGATGCCCTTGTCGATGCCGTCGAGTACCGCGCCGTGCAGTGCGATCTCTTCAGCCGCCGCGAGGATGACCGGCAGTTCGAATTGACGCAGCGAGATCTTTTCGCGATGTGCGCCCGCGTCGCTTTCGTCGCCGTCGCCCGAATCGATGACCAGGCTCTCCTGACCGCGGGTCATCGCCAGGTACACGTCGGCGAGCAGTTCTGCGTCGAGCAGTGCGCCGTGCAACGTACGATGCGCATTGTTCACGCCAAGACGTTCGCACAGCGCATCCAGCGAGTTGCGCCGACCAGGGAACATCTCCCGCGCACGCAGCAGCGTGTCGATCAGGCCGGAGCAGTGCTCCATGAAAGGCGGCCAGCCGAGGCGCCCGAACTCCATGTCGAGAAAGCCCAGGTCGAACGCGGCGTTGTGAATGATGATTTCGGCGCCGCGGCAATACTCGCGCAGCTCTTCCGCAATCTCCGCGAACTTGGGCTTGTCGGAGAGGAATTCCGTCGTCAGGCCGTGCACCGCCAGTGCCCCCGGATCGCTGTCGCGCTCGGGGTTGATGTAGAAATGCAGGTTGTTGCCGGTCAGGCGGCGATTGACCAGTTCGACGCAACCGATCTCCAGCAGACGGTCCCCCGTCTTCGGGTTCAGCCCGGTGGTTTCGGTATCGAGGATCAGTTGTCGCATGATGTTTCGGTAGTTGGCTCGTACTTTCGGAATTGGCACGCGCAGCCGTATGGTCTCACGGACCGCCGGACTGACGAACTCGCGCAACGCGCGGTCGCTCGCCCGCGTGCAAGGTCACCCGCGCCGCAGACTCTCCACGCCGCGATTGGCCAGTTGGTCGGCGGCTTCATTGCCGTCGTGTCCCGCGTGACCTTTCACCCAGCGCCAGTCGATCTCGTGCTTCTGAGAGACGGCGTCGAGTTCCTGCCACAGGTCGGCGTTCTTCACGGGCTCCTTCGCGGCGGTCTTCCAGCCTCGGGCCTTCCAGCCGTGAATCCATTCGCTGATGCCCTTTTGCACGTACTGCGAATCGGTATGCAGCACGACATGGCACGGCTTGTTCAACGCTTCGAGCGCGCGAATGACGGCAAGCAGCTCCATGCGGTTATTGGTCGTATTCGGCTCGCCGCCGAACATTTCCTTGCGGTGTTTGCCGGCAACGAGCAGGGCGCCCCAACCGCCGGGGCCGGGATTGCCTTTGCAGGCACCGTCGGTATAGATCTCAACTTGCGGCAAGGTCATCTCTCAAACGATCAGTCGGACACTTCGGTCGCTTCGGCCATCTGGCGGTGCGTGGTGTTCGGTGTGGCCACCGGCGCCGCCGCGGGCTGGAGCGCGAGTATACGCTTGCGGACCTTGCCGACCAAGCGCATGCCACGCACACGCTTCACCGCGCGAACCCCGTACAAGGCGCCGAAGATCGGCCACCAGCGATCGCCGGCGGACTCCATGAACTCGAAGCGTTGCAGCCAGTGATCGCCGCGCAGCGGCGGCCGGTAGCACCCGAAGCGGCCACGGTCGATGTCGAACGACAGCAGCTTGAGCCAGTCCTTCAGGCGAGTGAAGGCGATGAGGTCGGCGCCCGGGGGCAGAAACGGCGCGCCCGCCAGACGTCCCAGCTCTTCGCGCGCGCCCCACAGGCTCAGGTTGTTGAAGCCGGTGATGATGACCTGTCCCTCGGGCACGAGAATGCGCTCGACTTCGCGCAGGATGTCGTGCGGGTTCTCGGCGAACTCGAGCACGTGCGGCAGCACAACGAGGTCGGTGCTGGCCGTGGCAATCGGCAATTCGTCGAATCGACTCACCAGGATGTCGCGCGCCACCATCTCGGATGCGATGGGCGTGGCGCCGTCCGCCGCCGTCGCGCACGTGGTCGTATCGGTCGTGTCGCTCGCGGCCTTGGTCATGAGCGTGGGGGCCTCTGGCCCCCGTGCGGCGGGTAGCACGAGCCCTCGGTAGGGCATGCGGTTCTCGCGCAGCGTATCGAGCTCGGGACGGCCCAGCTGCAACGCGTGATAGCCGAACAGATCCCCGACCCATTGATCGAAGAGGGCCTGTTCCCATGCGAGCGCGTAGCGGCCTGGCGGTGAGACGAGCCAGACGGGCCAGTCTATAATCGGACGTTCTGACATGGTGGCGAGTATATATGGATGCGCACGCAGATGCGGCAAGTGGGCAGTCGGCCGGAACACTGACCGTCTTTCCCGTCCCCGCGTTCCAGGACAATTATCTCTGGGTCATCGACAACGGCAAAGACGCTGTTGTCGTCGACCCCGGCGACGCCGATCCCGTGCTCGCCTATCTCGAATCGCGCGGCCTCACGCTGCGCGCCATTCTCATCACCCACAAGCATGCGGATCACGTCGGCGGCGTGGGCACGTTGCTGCGGCATTTCAATGTGCCGGTGCACGGCCCGGCGCGTGAAGCCATCGCGGGCGTCGATCATCCCCACGCGGGCGGCGACACGGTGCACATCGCGGCGCCGGCCATGACGCTGGAGGTCATCGATGTCCCCGGCCACACGTCCGGCCACGTCGCCTACTTCCTCGGCGCGGGCGCGGCGGGCGTGCCGCGGCTGTTCTGCGGCGATACGTTGTTTTCGTGCGGATGCGGGCGCCTCTTCGAGGGCACGCCGGCGCAAATGCTCGCATCGCTCGACAGGCTCGCGGCGCTGCCGCCGGCCACGCTCGTGCATTGCACCCACGAGTACACCCTGTCGAACATTCGCTTCGCGCTGGCCGTCGATCCGGACAACGAGGCACTCGCCGCCTGGCATCAGGAGGCCACGGCGCTGCGCGCGGCAGGGCGTCCCACGCTGCCCACCACGCTCGCCCAGGAGCGGGTGACGAACCCGTTCCTGCGCAGCGACGCACCGGCGGTCGTCGCGGCCGCCGAGCGGCACGCCGGGCGCACGTCGCTGTCTCGGGAGGCGGTATTCGCCGCCATCCGCGGCTGGAAAGACAACTTCCGTTGATCGAGAGCGCGTCGCACTGTCAACAGCGCGACGCGCGATGACATCTGCCGCATTGCGGACGTTGACACATGTCGGCTCGTCTGCTCACCCCTGATTCATTGCCCCACACGTGATGTTTCGGAGTCATATCGATGGCATCGCGCATGCGATCCGAGCGTACCTTCCGTGTGTCGTTGCGACCACATCTCGTGGGTTCCCGGTCGGGGATAACCCTTAAATTTCGGCCATTTTGATGAGATTTTTGCAAAAAAATTAGGCAGAAAGGTTGACGCATCTGAAGGGTTTCCTTACCATCCTTGCCAATTTCATGAAGATGTAACCCCATTCGAGCCCGATCAATGCGACTTATCGTTAGCTTGTTACTGACGCTGCTTCTGGCGGCTTGCGCCAGCACAGCGCCGACCACAGGTGCGTCGAATACGACTCCCGATGCGCAGAGCAAGTCGCCTCTCGCCTCGACCGCAAAAGGCAAACAACGCGTTTCGAGCGATCAGACCATCGACCTCGACAACGACTCGATCAACGATCTGGCCTACGGCAGCGACGACGCCGATCTCTGGTCACGTATCCGCCACGGCTTTGCCATCCCCGATCTCGACACCGACCTCGCGCAGGACCGCACGCAGTGGTACGCGCAGCGCCCCGAGTATGTCGAGCGCATGATCGACCGGTCGAGCAAGTACCTGTTCCATATCGTCGAAGAACTCGAGCGCCGTCATATGCCGACGGAACTTGCGCTGCTGCCGTTCGTGGAAAGCGCTTACAACCCGCAGGCGCTCTCCACGGCGAAGGCGGCCGGCATGTGGCAGTTCATTCCCAGTACCGGCAAGACGTACAACCTCAAGCAGAACATGTGGCAGGATCAGCGCCGCGATGTGCTCGCATCGACGACCGCCGCGCTCGACTATCTGTCGAAGCTCTACGCGATGTTCGGCGACTGGCACTTGGCGCTTGCCGCGTACAACTGGGGCGAAGGCAACGTGCAGCGCGCCATCGACCGCAATCAGGCGCAGGGGCTGCCGACCGACTACCTGAGCCTGCGCATGCCGACCGAAACGCGCTACTACGTGCCGAAGCTGCAGGCGATCAAGAACATCATCGCGCACCCCGACGTCTACAGCGTCAAGCTGCCGGACATTCCGAATCACCCGTATTTCGTTAGCGTGACGACCAAGCGCGACATCGACGTGGCGCTCGCCGCCAAGCTCGCCGATCTGCCGCTCGACGAATTCCGCGCGCTCAACCCGTCGTTCCGCAAGCCTGTGATCCTGGGCGCCGGGCAGCCGCAGATCCTGTTGCCGTTCGACAGTGCGGAAGTGTTTCAGCGTCGTTTGAAGAGTTACGACAAGCCGCTCTCGAGCTGGACGACCTACACCTCGTCTTCGCGCGAGCGTCCGGAAGACGTTGCCCGCAAGCTCGGTGTCGACGCCGCGGTGATCCGCTCCGTCAACAACATCGCGCCGCGCATGCGCCTGAAGGCGGGCTCGACGCTGCTGGTGCCGCGCTCTGACGACATCGACCAGGACATCAGCCCGTCCGTGGCGAGCAATGCCGTGCTGGCGCTGGAGCCGGACCTGCCGGATACGCGCAAGATCATGGTGCGTGCGCGCAAGCGCGACACGCTCGCTGCCGTCGCGTCGCGCAGTGGCGTGAGCGTCGCGCAGATCAAGAGCTGGAATCGTCTGCGCAGTGACAGGCTCACGTCGGGCCAACTGCTGGTGCTTCACGTGCCGGTCAAGGACGCTTCGCGTGTTGCCGCTGCATCGGCGCCTGCCGCAAAGGACGACGAGGAAGCGCCGCGCACGCGCATGGTGCGTGGCAAGAACGGCAAAATGATTCGCGTGGTCGACCATCGACCCGCCGCCAAGCCGGCGAAGGTGGCCGCCAGCAGCAAGGCCGCTCCGGCCAGGACGACTGGCAAGACCGCCAAGGCGTCGGCAAAGGCGGTGACCAGGACCGCGAAGGCGCCAGCGAAGGCCTCGACCAAGGTCACCAAAACGGCCCAACGCTGAAGTCGTCCCCGGGCTCTGGCGAACGGTGATCGATCCGATATCGTTCGCTCGTCAATGGTCCGGAGCCCATAGACAACCCCGCATCAAATCGAGCGCCCGTGAGGATTCCCTCACGGGCGCTTTCTTTTGCGCGTCGACGGCACGTTGGCCAACGCCTTATGCGTGCGTGAGCGCCTCCGGGCTTCGCGTCATCTCGCCACGCGCGTGAACAGGCGATGCCGACGACTTACCGGTGCGCGCTGCCGACGTTCGCGCATCGGCGTAATCCCCTAGCGTTTGCGCGGGGGCGCGTGCGTCCACGGTAAGCCTTCCGTAAGCGTCAACGCGCACACTGAACGCGAGGCACGTGACCCGTGCCCGACGATTTCATTGCACCGAAGCGAATTGCCGTTCGATGGCCAAACGCCGTCGACCCAGCCGGCCCGATCCGGCGCCGCGCAGCCAGGTCCGACCCACCGTCGACATCGCCCGGGGGAGGGGGCCGCGTGAGCTCATCAAATACATGCAAGGAGACACCATGACTTCGTACGCGTCATTTCACGCCCGCTCGATCGCCCCTGACTCACGCGAGGCCTTCTGGGAGGAACAGGCCAGCCTGATCGACTGGGAGACGCCCTTCACGCGGGTGCTCGATTACGACAAGCCGCCGTTCGCGCGCTGGTTCGTGGGCGGGCGTACCAATCTTTGCCACAACGCCGTCGATCGCCACCTGCCGTCGCGTGGCACGCAGAATGCCCTGATCTGGGTCTCGACCGAGACCGGGCAGGAGCGCGTCTATACGTACGACGAGCTTGCGGCGGAGGTGAACCGCATGGCGGCGTCGCTGCAATCGTTGGGCGTGGGTCGCGGCGAGCGGGTGCTGATCTACATGCCGATGGTGCCCGAGGCGCTGTTCGCCATGCTGGCATGCACGCGGCTTGGCGCAATTCACTCGGTCGTTTTCGGGGGCTTCGCCTCGGTGAATCTCGCCGCGCGCATCGACGACGCGCAGCCGAAGGTCATCGTCTCGGCCGACGCCGGCTCGCGCAACGGCAAGGTCGTCCCGTACAAGCCGCTGCTCGACGAGGGCATCGAACTCGCACGGCACAAGCCGTCGAGCGTGCTGCTCATCGATCGTGGCCTGGCCGAAATGACGCGCGTGCCCGGTCGCGACGTCGACTACGCGCCGCTGCGCGAACAACATCTCGACGCTTTCGTCGCGTGCGAATGGCTCGAATCGAGCGAGCCGTCGTACGTGCTCTACACGTCCGGCACCACGGGCAAGCCCAAGGGGGTGCAGCGCGACACCGGCGGATACGCCGTGGCACTCGCCTCGTCGATGCAGCACATCTTCTGCGCCCGGCCGGGCGACACGATGTTCTGCGCGTCGGACATCGGCTGGGTCGTCGGGCACAGCTACATCGTATACGCGCCGTTGCTCGCGGGCATTGCAACGGTCATGTACGAGGGCACGCCGATTCGTCCGGACGGCGGCATCTGGTGGCGCATCGTGGAGAAGTACAAGGTCACGCAGCTCTTCACCGCGCCCACGGCCATTCGGGTGCTCAAGAAGCAGGACCCGGCATACCTGACGCAATACGATCTGTCCTCGCTGCGGCTGATTTTCCTGGCCGGGGAGCCGCTCGACGAGCCGACCGCACGCTGGCTCACCGATGGCGTCGGCAAGCCCGTCGTGGACAATTACTGGCAGACCGAGACGGGCTGGCCGATCCTCGGCATGGCGCGCGGCGTGGAGGTGTTGCCGGGCAAGCTGGGGTCGCCGGGCAAGCCGGTGTATGGCTATGACGTGAAGCTCGTCGACGAGGTCACGGGCGAGGACTGCGGGCCGAATCAGAAGGGCGTGCTGGCCATCGAAGGACCGCTGCCGCCCGGATGCATGAGCACGGTGTGGGGCGACGACGCGCGTTTCGTCAAGACGTATTGGGAGACGGTGCCGGGGCGGATGCTTTACTCGAGCTTCGACTGGGGCGTGCGCGACGACGACGGCTATTACTTCATTCTCGGGCGCACCGACGACGTGATCAACGTGGCCGGGCACCGGCTGGGCTCGCGCGAGATCGAGGAGAGCATCGCGAGCCATCCGGCCGTGGCCGAGGTGGCGGTGATCGGCGCGCAGGATGCGCTCAAGGGGCAGGTGGCGATGGCGTTCGCCGTGCTGCGCCAGCCGGAGCTGGCAGCCACGCCAGAGGCGCGCATGGCGCTCGAGGGCGACGTGATGAAGACGGTCGACAGACAACTGGGCGCGGTGGCGCGTCCGGCGCGCGTGTTCTTCGTCTCGATGCTGCCGAAGACCCGCTCCGGCAAGCTCCTGCGCCGGGCGATCCAGGCGATCTGCGAAGGCCGCGAAACGGGCGACCTCATCACGATCGAAGATCCGGCGGCGCTCGAACAGGTACGTGACGCGGTCAAAGCGGTGTAGTAGGGTCATGGGGTTCCGGGGGCTGGCGCAGCTCCCATGACCCCGATTGCCCCTCGACATGACCTCATCCCAACCGGCCGCCTGGCGGCAAAAGGCGATGCTGCTCGTGGTCTCCGTCGGCTTTTTCATGCAGACGCTGGACTCGACCATCGTGAACACCGCATTGCCCGCCATGGCGCGCGACCTCGGCCAGTCGCCGCTGCACATGCAGGCGGTGGTCATCGCCTACGCCCTGACCATGGCGGTGACGATTCCGATATCCGGATGGCTGGCCGATCGGTTCGGCACGCGCGTCGTCTTCTCCAGCGCATTGACCATTTTCTCCATCGGCTCGGCGATGTGCGCCTATTCCGGAACGCTCGACGCGCTGGTCGCCTGGCGTGTGGTGCAGGGCTTCGGCGGCGCGATGCTGCTGCCCGTGGGGCGGCTCGCCGTACTGCGCACGTTCCCGCGCGAGCGGTATCTCCAGGCGCTGGCGTTCGTCGCCGTGCCGGGCATGATCGGTCCGCTCATCGGCCCGACGCTCGGCGGCTGGCTCGTGAAGGTGGCTTCGTGGCACTGGGTGTTTCTCATCAACGTGCCAGTCGGGGCCGCGGGGTGTCTCGCCGCGCACTTCTTTCTGACGAATGCCCGCGCGCCCCACACGGCACCCTTCGATGTCAAGGGGTACCTGCTGCTCACCGTGGGTATGGTGGCGACGTCGCTGGCGCTGGACCGGCACGCCGACATCGCCGGTGCGCATGCGCTGATGCTGGTGTTGCTCGTGCTGGGCTTCGCCGGCTTCGTTGCCTACGGCCTCTATGCGAACCGCGCCCCGCAGCCACTGTTCTCGCTCGCCATGTTTCGCGTGCACACGTTCAGCGTCGGGTTGCTCGGCAATCTGTTCGCGCGAATCGGCATCGCGGCGGTGCCGTATCTCGTTCCGCTGCTCTTGCAGGTCAGTCTGGGCTACACCGCTTTCGAGGCGGGGTTGCTGATGCTGCCGATCACCCTCGCGGGGATCTTCGCCAAGGGTCTGGCGACGCGGCTGGTGATGCGCTTCGGCTATCGCCCGGTGCTGGTCTGGAACACGATCCTCGCCGGCGGCGTGATGGCGAGTTTCGCGCTCGTCACGCCGCACTATCCGGTGCCGCTGCTGGTTGTTCAACTCGGCATTCTCGGCGGCATCAACTCGGTGCAGTTCACGGCCATGAACACGCTTACGCTCAAGGACCTGAATCCGGACGATGCGAGCGGCGGCAACAGTCTGTTCTCGCTCGTGCAGATGCTGGCGATGAGCTTCGGGCTGACCGTCGGCGGCGCGTTGCTGGTGACGTTTACCGGTGCCTTCGGCGAGCATGCGGGCGTGGGTGCGCTGCCCGCGTTTCGCGCAACCTTCGCGTGCGTCGGCCTGATCACCTGCTGCTCGGCGTGGATCTTCGGTCAACTGACGGATCGTGAACAGCGCGCGACCGACGATGGCGACGCCCAGGCGCGCGCCGTCACGTCCGCGCCGCCGCCGCCGGCGCACTAGCGGCGGCGCGCGGCGTTCCGGCACGGCGTCGACCGCTCAGGCGAACGGTCGATCGAGAATTTCCGGTGCACGGATCGCGTCGATCAGCAGGCCCAGGAAGGCCTCCACGGGAGCGGGCAGGGTGCGGCCCGCCATGGTCTGCACCTGGAGCGTGCGCTGGTGCAGGGCGGGATTGCGAATCGGTATGGCGACCAACCCATCCGGCGCCAACCGGCTGCGCACGGTGAGCAGGCCCGTGAGCGTAACCGCGTTGCCCGAGCGCACGAAGCTATGCAGCGCGGCGTGGTAGTTGCTCACGAACACCGGTTCGAACAGCAAGCCTTCGAGCGTGCAGCACAGGTCGAACATCTGTCGGATCGTCACCCCGGCATTGGACAGCGCCATCGGGTAGGGCTGCAGGTCGGCGAGGGCGACGTCGCGGCGCCTGGCCAGCGGATGTTGCTCCGCCATCAGGGCGAAGATGGGCGCGGGTTGGGTGTGCACGACCTGCACACCTTTCTCGGGCGCCACGCTGAAACACACCGCGATGTCGGCCTCGCCATCGCGCACGCGCTCGGTGGCGACGAAGGGCGACACGACGTCGAGCAGGAAATGTGCGCCGGGGTAGGCTTCGCGAAAGCGCGCGAAGACCTGCGGCAGAAAGTCTCGCGCGACCCCTTCGGCGCTCGCCACGCGAATC
This sequence comes from Pandoraea pnomenusa, assembly GCF_000767615.3. Lineage (NCBI taxonomy): Bacteria > Pseudomonadati > Pseudomonadota > Betaproteobacteria > Burkholderiales > Burkholderiaceae > Pandoraea > Pandoraea pnomenusa. The sequence continues at coordinate 1,774,447 of NZ_CP009553.3, forward strand.
GTGGCACGCCCCGCCTCCGTCAGCCCCCGGATTTCCGACGTCACGCGCTCGGTGTCGAGCAGCACGCGACGCGCATGATCGGCGAGCAACGCGCCTGCCTCGCTCAGCACCATGCCGCGCGGGCGACGCTCGAACAGCGGGGTGCCGAGGTCTTCCTCCAGCTTGGCGATCTGACGGCTCAGCGCCGAGACGGCCACGTGCAGGCGCTCCGACGCGCGGCTGAGCGAACCGGTGCGGGCGACCTCGAGAAAATAGCGTAGCGCGTGTGTTTGCATGAGCCGTTCCAGCCATAGAGAGGTTCAACGGCAGGTGTCTGCCTGGCGATGGTTGCTTTGCCGAAATGGCAACGAAACCTTCGAAATATTATCATTGTTGTCAAAAATACCCGCTCCTAGAATGGCCTGAACGGTTGTGCCGCAGCGTGCTTCCGACATGCTTCGCGCGATGTGCGAGACGGCAGCCGTCCCCTCAAAAGCCATCTGGAGACAAGCAGTGACCCGTAGCGCAGCCATTGCACAAGCCACCGCCCAATACGATTCGGGCGCGTTCCTGGACACACTCAGCCGTCGTGTCGCCTACAAGACCGAGAGTCAGGAGGCGGATAGCGGCGAGGTGCTCCATGCCTATCTTTCCGACGAAATGACGCCTTCGCTGGCGGCGCTCGGCTTCACGTCGCGCATCGTGCCGAACCCGGTGCCGGGCGGCGGCCCGTTCCTGATCGCGCAGCGTCATGAAAGCGACGACGCGCCGACCGTGCTCACCTACGGGCACGGCGATGTGGTGCGCGGCTATGACGCCCAGTGGCGCAGCGGGCTGAAGCCGTGGGAGATCGTCGTGGAGGGCGATCGCTGGTATGGGCGCGGCACGGCCGACAACAAGGGCCAGCACACCATCAACCTCGCGGCGTTGGCCCAGGTGCTGGCCTTGCGTGGCGGCAAGCTCGGCTACAACGTGAAGATGATCGTGGAGATGGGCGAGGAAATGGGCTCGCCGGGCCTGCATGCGATTTGCGAGCAACTGCGCGACGAGTTGCGCGCCGACGTGCTGATCGCGTCCGACGGCCCGCGTCTGAGTGCCGAACGTCCGACGGTTTTCCTCGGCTCGCGCGGCCTTGTCAATTTCAAGCTGAGTCTGAATCTTCGCGATGGTGGTCATCACTCCGGCAACTGGGGTGGTTTGCTGCGCAATCCGGGCGTGGTGCTGGCGAACGCCATTGCTTCGATCGTCGACGGCAACGGCAAGATCCTCGTCGAGGGGCTGCGCCCGCCGGAGCTGCCCGCTTCGGTGCGGCGTGCACTGGCAGGGCTGGAGGTCGGCGGCGGGCCGAACGATCCCGAGGTCGACGCCGACTACGGCGAGCCGGGGCTCACACCGACCGAGCGCGTCATCGGCTGGAACAACATCGAAGTCCTCGCGTTCAAGACGGGCAATCCTGAAAAGCCGGTCAATGCCATCCCGCCGTATGCGTATGCCCACATGCAGATCCGCTTCGTGGTCGGCACGGACTGGGAGCGACTTGGCGAGATTCTGCGCGCGCATCTCGACGCGCACGGATTCCCGATGGTGGAGGTCGAGGTGGAGCGCGGCGTGATGGCGACGCGTCTCGACCCGGAGGATCCCTGGGTGCTGTGGGCGCTTGGGTCGATGCGCGAGACGACGGGCAAGCCGCCGGTGCTGCTGCCGAACCTCGGCGGCACGTTGCCGAACGACGTGTTTGCCGACGTGCTCGGGCTGCCCACGCTGTGGGTGCCGCACTCCTACCCGGCATGTTCGCAGCATGCGCCCGACGAGCACCTGCTCGGCTCGGTCGCGCGTGAAGCGTTGCAGATCATGGCCGGGCTGTTCTGGGATCTTGGGGATGTGAATCTGAAAGAGGGGAAGCCGCGATGAACAGTTCTGCTGCCGCCGCCGGGGCGGACCCGGCGAAGGGCGCGTCGAGCGCAGACAAGGAGGGGGCGCGCGCCGAGGTGCCCGTCTACAAGCTGATCGTCGCGACGTCCATCGGCAATGCGCTCGAATGGTACGACCTGATCGTCTACGGCTATTTCGCCGTGACGATTTCCAGGCTGTTCTTTCCCGCGCACGACGAAACCGTGTCGTTGCTCATGGCGCTGGGGACGTTTGCGCTGTCGTATCTCGCGCGCCCGCTCGGTGCGTTCGTGCTGGGCGCGTATGCCGACCGGCACGGGCGTCGTGCGTCGCTCATGCTCTCGATCGCCATGATGACGCTCGGCACCGGTCTCATTGCGTTCATGCCGACGTACGCCGCGATCGGTGTCTGGGCGCCCATCGGCATCTTCGTGTCACGACTGATGCAGGGGTTCTCGGCGGGCGGGGAGTTCGGCAGTTCCACGGCGTTTCTCGTCGAGCATGTGCCGAACCGGCCGGGCTTCATGTCGAGCTGGCAGTTCGCGAGTCAGGGGGCGAGCACGCTGCTGGCCTCGGCGTTCGGTGCGGTGCTTACCGGCGCGCTGACCCAGCCGCAGCTCGAATCCTGGGGGTGGCGCATTCCCTTCCTGTTCGGGATGCTGGTCGGGCCGATCGGACTCTACATTCGCAAGTACATGGATGAGACGCCCGCCTTCGAGACGGCCCGCAAGACCGAATCGCCAGGCAAGGCGTCGCCGGTATGGGAGGTGCTCGCCACGCAGAAGTCGCGCCTGCTGGTCTCCATCGGCGCGCTCATCCTGACGACGACGGCAAACTACATGATCCTGTACATGCCGACGTATGCCACGAAGCAACTGGGCCTGCCGCCGGCGCAGGGCTTCATTGCGACGCTGGTCACCGGCTTCGTGATCATGACGCTCACGCCGTTCGTGGGCCACTGGTCGGACAAGGTCGGGCGCATTCGCATCATGTTCGTGGCCGGTGTGCTGTTCCTGTGCACCGTGTATCCGGCGTTCGCGTTCATGAACGCGCATCCGTCGCTGGCGACGATGATGCTGGTGATGCTGTGGGTCGGCACGTTGAAGGCGGTGTACTTTGCGCCGATTCCAGCCCTGATGTCGTCGCTGTTCCCGACGCGCACGCGCGCAACGGGCATGGCGGTGGGGTACAACCTCGGCACGACGATCTTCGGTGGCTTCACGCCGTTGGCCGTGGCGTGGCTGATTGCATCGACCGGCAACAAGCTCGCCCCGGGGCTGTATCTGATGGTCGGGGCGGTGATCAGCCTGACGACGTTGGCCATTGCACGAAAGCGCATGGGCGCGCGCTGACGCGAACGCGCCGGCCTTGGTCGCCTAAGGGCTTTCCCGAGCTTCCCGCCAGCAGGGCACACCGACCTTGCTGGCGGGAATTTTTTTCGCTAGTATTTTAGGCATAAACTATTTACGATTTAACAAAGATCGAGGCGTCGGTGAGTGCGGCGCGGTCAGTGAATCCGGAGGCTGGAGATGAATATCGTCTGTATCGGTGGCGGTCCCGCGGGCCTGTATTTCGGGCTGTTGATGAAATTGCGCGAGCCGTCGCACCGGGTGGTGGTGGTCGAGCGCAATCGTCCGTACGACACCTTCGGCTGGGGCGTGGTGTTCTCCGACGCCACCATGGACAACCTCCAGGACGCCGATCCGGTGAGCGCCGCGGAAATCAACGCGGCCTTCAATCACTGGGACGACATTGACATCCATTTCGAGGGCCGCACCATCACGTCCGGCGGCCACGGCTTCATCGGCATCGGCCGCAAGAAGCTGCTCAACATTCTTCAGGCGCGCTGCGAGGCGCTTGGCGTCGAGCTCGTTTTCGAGACGGAAGTGGGCGACGATCAGGAGATCGCGCGCCGCTATCAGGCCGATCTGGTCATCGCCTCGGACGGCCTGAACAGCCGCATCCGCACCCGCTACGCCGACACCTACCGCCCGGACATCGATACGCGCCAGAACCGCTTTGTCTGGCTCGGCACGCATCAGCGCTTCGATGCCTTCACGTTCGCCTTCGAAAAGACCGAGCACGGCTGGTTCCAGGCGCACGCCTACCAGTTCGACGCCGACACGTCGACCTTCATCGTGGAGACGCCCGAGGAAGTCTGGCGCGCGCACGGTATCGATCAGATGAGCCAGGAAGAGGGCGTGAAGTTTTGCGAGAAGCTCTTCGCCAAATACCTCGGCGGCCACGAGCTGATGAGCAACGCCAAGCACCTTCGCGGCTCGGCGATCTGGATTCGTTTCCCACGCGTGATCTGCGAGCACTGGGTGCACTGGAACGACGTCGACGGCAAACGCGTGCCGGTCGTGCTCATGGGCGACGCCGCCCATACGGCGCACTTCTCCATCGGCTCGGGTACGAAGCTCGCACTCGAAGACGCGATCGCGCTGGCCGACGGCCTGGTCGCGCAGAATGTCGACGCCGTGCCGCGCGTTTTGCAGGACTATGAAGCCGCCCGCAGCGTGGAGGTGCTGAAGATTCAGAATGCCGCGCGCAATTCCACGGAATGGTTCGAGACGGTCGATCGTTACGCGCGTTTCGCGCCGGAGCAGTTCGCTTATTCGCTGCTCACGCGCTCGCAGCGCATCTCGCACGAGAACCTGCGTGTGCGAGATGCCGGTTACGTCGAGGGCTACGAGGACTGGCTCGCCGAGCGCGCCGGGGTGAAACGCGCCGCCGGTCAGCACGCGATCCCGCCGATGTTTACGCCGTATCGCGCGCGTGAGCTCACGCTCAAGAATCGCATCGTGATGTCGCCGATGGCGATGTATTCGGCCGTGGACGGCGTGCCGGGGGATTTCCATCTCGTGCACCTGGGCAGCCGTGCGCTGGGCGGCGCGGGCATGATCGTCGCGGAAATGACCTGCGTGTCGCCCGAGGCGCGCATCACCCCGGGCTGCCCGGGGCTCTGGAACGACACGCAGCGCGACGCGTGGAAGCGCATTGTCGACTTCGTGCACGCGGGAAGCGACGCGAAGATCGCCATGCAGATCGGTCACGCCGGTCGCAAGGGTTCGACGCGACTGGCCTGGGACGGCATCGATCTGCCGCTCGACGAAGGCAACTGGCCGCTCATCTCGGCGTCGCCGCTGCCATACATCGACGGCGTGTCGCAGACACCGCGCGAGATGACGCGCGCCGACATGGGCCGTGTGAAGGACGACTTCGTGCAGGCGGCGCGGCGCGCGGCCGAAGCCGGTTTCGACTGGCTCGAACTGCACTGCGCGCACGGCTATCTGCTCTCGAGCTTCATTTCGCCACTCACGAATCAGCGTACCGACGAATACGGCGGCTCGCTGGAGAACCGCCTGCGCTATCCGCTGGAGGTGTTCCGCGCGGTGCGGGCCGTCTGGCCGGACGCCAGGCCGATGTCGGTGCGGATTTCGGCGCACGACTGGGTCGAAGGCGGCATCACGCCCGACGACGCGGTGCAGATCGCACGGGCGTTCAAGGCAGCCGGCGCCGATCTCATCGACTGCTCGTCGGGGCAGGTGAGCAAGGCGGAGAAGCCGGTCTACGGTCGCATGTTCCAGACGCCGTTCGCCGATCGGGTGCGCAACGAAGCGGGCATTCCGACGATTGCCGTTGGCGCGATCTTTGAAGCGGACCATGTGAACAGCATCATCGCGTCGGGCCGCGCCGACCTGTGCGCGCTGGCGCGTCCGCATCTGGCCGATCCGTTCTGGACGCTGCATGAAGCCGCGAAGATCGGCTACAAGGATCTGCCGTGGCCGGCGCAGTACTATGCCGGCAAGCGGCAGTACGAGACCAATCTGGAGCGTGCTGCCGCCTACGCTCAACAGATCGGCAAATAAGGACAGTTCATGACGTCTACGACAACTCCGGCCACCGCGGCGCCGGCATCGCTGCAAGGAGCGCACGCCCTTGTGACGGGTGGCGCGCGTGGTATTGGCGAGGCGGTGGCGCGCGCGTTGCTCTCGCAAGGCGCGCGCGTGACCCTGCTCGGGCGCAACGAGACCACGCTCGCCGCCGGCGCGCGGGCATTGGCCGCGCACGGCGACGTGGCATGGGTGAGCGCCGACATTTCGGACGCCGCGGCCGTCGAGGCGGCGTTCGCCCGCGCTGCCGAGCGCTTCGGGCCGGTGCAGGTGCTGGTCAACAACGCCGGGCAAGCGCTCAGCGCCCCGTTCGGCAAGACGGACGCGGCGCTGTGGCAGCAGATGATCGACGTCAACCTGACGGGCACGTTCCACTGCATTCGCGCCGCACTGCCGGCCATGCTTGCGGCCGGCTGGGGCCGCATCGTGAATGTGGCCAGCACGGCGGGCCTGATCGGCTACCCGTACGTGACGGCCTATTGCGCGGCCAAGCACGGCGTGGTCGGCCTCACGCGCGCGCTCGCGCTGGAGGTGGCGAAAAAGGGTGTGACGGTCAACGCCGTGTGTCCGGGATACACGGAGACGGACATCGTGCGCGACGCCGTGGCGAACATCGTCGCGAAGACGGGGCGCAGCGAGGACGAGGCGCGTGCCGAGCTGGCCGGACGCAATCCGCAGGCTCGACTGGTGCAGCCGCAGGAGGTGGCCGACGCGGTGCTGTGGCTGTGCCAGCCCGCCGCGAGCGCGATGACAGGGCAGTCGCTCGCGGTGGCGGGCGGCGAGGTGACTGTCGGCTGAGCGCCGGGCGCCCGGATCCGCGCCATGGCGCGAACGCATAACCTATTCAAGGAGATTGGCCAATGAGCGACGTGAAACTGACGATGGCGCACCACAAGCGCCCTTTCGCGAACTATGAAGCCAGGCACTTTCTGTGGTCGGTGTCGAATGACGCGCAAGGGCGTCCGAGCATTGGCACGATCACGCTGAACCGACCCGACAAGAAGAACCCGCTCACGTTCGATTCGTATGCCGAGCTGCGCGATCTGTTCCGCGGGCTGGTGTATGCGACGGATATCAGGACGGTGGTGGTGACGGGTGCAGGCGGCAATTTCTGCTCGGGCGGCGACGTCCACGAGATCATCGGCCCGCTCACGCAGATGAGCATGCCGGAACTGCTGGATTTCACGCGTATGACGGGCGATCTGGTCAAGGCGATGCGCGCCTGTCCGCAGCCGATCGTCAGCGCGATCGATGGCATTTGCGCCGGTGCGGGCGCCATGGTGGCGCTGGCCTCGGACATGCGCCTGGGCACGCCGCAGACGAAGACGGCCTTCCTGTTCGTGCGTGTGGGACTTGCGGGGGCCGACATGGGCGCCTGCACGCTGCTGCCGCGCATGATCGGGCAGGGGCGGGCGTCGGAGCTTCTGTACACGGGGCGCGTGATGACGGCCGAGGAAGGGGTGCAGTGGGGGTTTTTCAACGCGCTGCATGACGGCGGCGCGGTGTTGAGCGCCGCGCAAACGCTGGCCGACCAGATCGCGTGCGGGCCGACGTTCGCCCATGGTGTGACGAAGAAGCTCCTGCATCAGGAGTGGAACATGGGCGTGGACGAGGCGATCGAGGCCGAGGCCGAGGCGCAGGCCATCTGCATGCAGACGAAGGATTTTCGCCGCGCCTACGACGCCTTTGTCGCCAGGCAAAAGCCGGTATTCCAGGGTGACTGACGCGAGACGGCAGGCAACATGACTTCCCTAACACCTCACCACGCGCGCAACGCCGATTTTCTGGCGTGGCCGTTCTTCGACGACGCGCACCGTCGCCTTGGTGCCGAACTGGACGATTGGTGCTCGCGCGAGCTGCATGTCGATCATCACGCCGACACCGATGCCACCTGCATCTCGCTGGTCCGCCAGTTGGGCCGCGCGGGCTGGTTGAAGTATTGCGTACCGGCCAGTCATGGCGGCGCGATGGACAAGCTCGATTCCCGGGCGCTGTGCGTGCTGCGCGAGACGCTGGCGCGCCACGACGGCCTGGCCGATTTCGCCTTCGCGATGCAGGGCCTGGGCAGCGGCGCGATCACGCTTGCCGGCAGCGACGCGCTGCGCCGGCGTTATCTGCCGCGCGTGGCGTCGGGCGAGGCGATTGCGGCCTTCGCGCTCTCTGAGCCCAACGCCGGGTCGGATGTGGCGGCGATGGCCTGCTCGGCCACGCCTGACGGTGACCATTACGTACTCAACGGCGAGAAGACCTGGATCTCGAACGGCGGTATCGCGGATTTCTATTGTGTCTTCGTGCGGACCGGCGAGGCGCCGGGTGCGCGCGGCATCAGCGCCTTCGTGGTGGATGCCGATACGCCGGGGCTGACGATCGCCGAGCGCATCGATGTGAGCGCGCCGCACCCGTTGGCCCGACTGAAGTTCGAGAACTGCCGCGTGCCGGCCTCGCAGCGCCTGGGCGACGCGGGGCAGGGTTTCAAGGTCGCGATGATGACGCTGGATATTTTCCGTGCGTCGGTGGCCGCGGCGTCGTTGGGTTTCGCACGTCGCGCGCTCGATGAAGGTCTGGCGCGCACGAAGTCGCGCGAGATGTTCGGGCAGACGCTGGCGGACTTCCAGATCACGCAGGCGGCGTTGGGCGACATGGCGACGTCGGTGGACGCGGCGGCGCTGCTGACGTATCGCGCCGCGTGGCAGCGCGATGTACAGGGTCAGCGCACGACGCGCGAAGCGGCGATGGCAAAGATGTTCGCGACAGAATCGGCGCAGCAGGTCATCGACCGCGCGTTGCAGATGTTCGGTGGCGCGGGAGTGGTGTCGGGCGCGATTGTGGAGCGTCTGTATCGGGAGATTCGTTCGTTGCGCATTTACGAGGGCGCAACGGAGGTGCAAAAGCTGATCATCGCGCGCGAACTGCTCAAGGACGATTGAGCCTCGGTGTCCGAAGCGCCGGGCGTGGCGGTACGTGGCGGTAAGTAGCAGGATAAGGCGGGTGATGTGCGCGGTGCCCCCGGGAGACAGGGACGGCATGGCGTCTTGCAATGACACTTGGAAGCACTTGATCGACGTTTGGCCGGGGCGGTCGGCGTCATGCTGGATTACCGGGGGCAAGGAGAAGCACATGGAACGATCTGGACATCTCGACACTTTCGCGCGCGACAATTTGCCGCCCGCGGATCAGTGGCCCGAGTTTCTGCTGGACAATCCGGACGTGGCGTACCCGGCGCGCATCAATTGCGCCGCCGAACTGCTGGATCGCACGATTGCGCAGGGCCGCGGTGACGCGCCCGCGATTTATTCGGTGGAGAACGGCAAGCCCACGGTCACGACGTATCTCGGCCTGCGCCAGATGGTCGATCGCATCGCGCATGTGCTTCGCAACGACATGTCGCTGGTGCCGGGCAATCGCGTGCTGTTACGTGGTCCGAACAATCTGTTCATGGCGGCGGCCTGGCTGGCGGTGATCAAGGCGGGGCTGGTCGGCGTGCCGACGATGCCGCTGTTGCGTGCGAAGGAGCTCAAGCAGATCGTCGACAAGGCGGAGATCGGCGCGGCTTTGTGCGACGGCCGTCTGAAGGAGGAGCTGGAGTTCAACCGTCAGGCGGGCCATGAGTATTTCTGTCCCACGCTCACACAGGCGGTGTATTTCCATGACGTGGGTGAGGACTCACTGGAGGCCCGCATGGCGCGTCAGCCGGCGAGCTTCGAGGCGTGCGACACGGCGGTGGACGATGTCTGCCTGATCGCGTTCACGAGCGGCACGACAGGGCAGCCGAAGGGTACGATGCATTTTCATCGCGACGTGCTGGCGATGTGCGATCTGTTCCCGCGCCATGTGCTCAAGCCGGGGCCGGACGATATTTTCTGCGGCACGCCCCCGTTAGCGTTCACTTTCGGCACGGGCGGCTTGCTGACGTTCCCGCTGCGCGTCGGTGCATCGACGGTGTTGCTCGAGAAGCTCACGCCGGACAGTCTGTTGCAGGCGATCGAGCAGTACCGCGCGACGATCTGCTTTACGGCGCCGACGTTCTATCGTCAGATGGCGGCGCTGGTGGGCAAGTACGATCTGTCGAGTCTGAAGAAGACGGTGTCCGCGGGCGAGGCGTTGCCGGACGCGACGCGTCAGCTGTGGAAGCAGGCCACGGGCATCGAGATGATCGACGGCATCGGCGGCACGGAGATGATCCATATTTTTATTTCGGCGGCGAACGGGGATGTGGTGCCGGGCGCGATCGGCAAGCCGGTGCCGGGGTATGTGGCGATGATCGTGGACGAGAACATGCAGCCGCTGCCGCCGGGGAAGGTGGGCAAGCTGGCGGTGAAGGGGCCCACGGGCTGTCGGTATCTCGCGGATTCGCGTCAGACGAATTATGTGAAGAACGGCTGGAATCTGCCGGGCGACACGTTCATGTGCGATGAAGCGGGCAATTATTACTATCAGGCGCGCTCGGACGACATGATTGTCTCGGCGGGCTACAACATCGCGGGGCCGGAGGTGGAGTCGGCGTTGCTCAAGCATCCGTCGGTGGCGGAGTGCGGGGTGGTGGGGGCGAACGATGAGGCGCGCGGCCAGATCGTGAAGGCTTATGTGGTGCTCAAGGCGGGCGAGCCACGCGACGCTTCGATGGTCAAGGCGCTTCAGGAGTATGTGAAGGCTAACATCGCGCCGTACAAGTATCCGCGTGCGATCGAGTTCGTCGACGCGCTTCCGCGCACGGAGACGGGTAAGCTTCAGCGCTTCAAGCTGCGGCAGATGACGCAGTGAGGTGAGGGCGGAGCGCTCCGGTGGGCGCTTACTCACGTGCGGGCTCGGCGCCGCGATGCGGTGGGATTCGACGTGATGAAGCCCGATGCACCGGGGTGCGTGGGACGATGAGGAGATAAAGGATGGCGGGCACTGAAGTGGCGGCGAATGCTTTCGTGAAGCCGGTGCTGGTGCGGTTCAAGCACTGCGATGCCGCTGGCATTGTGTTTTATCCGCGCTATTTCGAGATGATCAACGATCTGGTCGAGGACTGGTGCGCCGAAGGGCTCGGCCTGTCGTTCGGCGAGATGCATTTGCGCAATGGGATGGGCGTGCCGACGGCGAACCTGGAGTGCCGTTTCAGTGCGCCAAGTTTTCTGGGCGAGACGCTCTCGCGTTCGTTGGAGGTGGTGCGTCTGGGGCGTTCGTCGATGACGTTGCGCATCCGCTTCGCGGGACCCGACGACGAGACGCGTCTGCTGGCCACGCTGGTGTTGGTCTGGGTCGCGAAAGGCGAGGGCGGCAGGCCCGCCCCGATCGCGGTTCCCGAGGCCCAGCGTGAAGCAATTGTGCGCTTTGCCGCACCTGATTCTGTGATTGAAGGAGTGTCGTGATGCTGCAAGTTCTGCAACCGCCCGAGTGGGCGAAACCGCGCGGCTATGCGAATGGCATGGCTTTCGAGATGACGGCCGGCAGCCGCATCGTGTTTGTCGGCGGTCAGATCGGCTGGAATGGGCAGCAACGTTTCGAGACGGATGATTTTGCGCTTCAGGTGCGTCAGACGCTGGAGAACATCGTGGCGATTCTGGCGGAGGGCAACGCGAAGCCCGAGCATATCGTGCGCATGACGTGGTACGTGAAGGACAAGAAGGAGTATGTCGCGAACTATCCGGCGATCGGCGAACACTATCGCGCGGTAATCGGTCGGCATTTCCCCGCGATGACGGCGGTTGAGGTGGCCGATCTGGTGGAGGACGAAGCGAAGGTGGAAATCGAGGTGACGGCGGTGGTGCCGGCCGCCTGACGCGCGGTAGGTCCAACGCCACAAACGAGGACGCAATCCCGCATCCTCGTTTGACCAACGATCAGCTCACTTGCGGTCGAACGAATACTTGCCCGGACCGGTGAGCGCCAATAGGATCAACCCGCCTGCAATGCTCAGGTTCTTGTAGAAGTTGATCATCGCCATGAACTGCTCCACGCCGCTCAAACCCCAGTATCGATGGCCAATCAACGCCGTCGCCACGGTGTACGCCGCAAGTACCAACGCCAGCGGTCGCGTATAGAAACCCAAGACGATCATTACCCCCGCGATCAACTCCACAACCACCGCAATGACCGCTGACACCGCCGGCATCGGCGCACCCGTCGCGGCCATGTATCCAACGGTCCCCTCGAAGCTCATCAGCTTCTGAAAACCAAACATCACAAACAACACCATCAGCAATACCCGTGCAGCCAACAGCACGCCATCTTTGTTCGTTTCGAGCGAGACGTATCGCATTTTCATTTGCCTTTTCATGTGGGTGTTTCGCGTGATTCGCAAAAACATGTGGCAATTTTAGTGTCCTGATTTGATGCATCAAGATGGTGAGATTTGTAAGTTTGTCGCGAATAGGTTGACAAAACCTCTCCCCCAGACGGACCGGAGCCCCTTTCCGCCGCTCAGACATAGACCCAACTCGCCGCGAAAAGGCGCCCCGGTCCGTCCCCCTCCATGCCCCCAGTCCTTCCACCAACACCCCCCGCTATCCCACCCCCCTCTCTCCTCTCACCCCCCATCGCCCCGTCGACACCACCCGCATCCAGCGCGAACGCGACGCCGCACCCGCCCCGCACGTGCTCCGCATGCTCCGCAACTGCGCAGGCCGGCCGCGCCGCCGCCTCATTCCCCCGTTATCCCTCCCATCTTCCTTTTCCCCCCCGCACAACGCAAAACGCCGAGGATCTCTCCCCGGCGTTCTCTCTTGCAGCCCGCTTCCAATGTCTCGCCTGCCTCAAAAACACACGCAGTCTTAAGCAGCCTTTCGCGCCTTCTGCACCACATCCAACGCCGCCTGCGTCAGCAGATACGCGCCCGGCAAATCCTGCTCGTCACAGTTGTGCCCCTCGCCACCCCGATCCACCACCACGAAGTCACTCACTTCTTCCAACGCCAACAACGGGTGATGCCATACCCCCCTCGCATAATTCACGCCCTGCCATCCATCCGAGACGAACGCCCGCATGCGACTCACGTCCAACTCGCCCGCCGGTGCCACCACCACCAGATACGGCGTCGTCTTCAACGGGATGAACGCCTGGCTACCCAGCGGGTGACGCTCCAACATCCTCACCTCGTACGGCAACTGCCTCGGCTGACCCCGGAAGACGTTCACCAACGGTCGCCCACCCTCCGGCCCCAGATCCACCGTCGCCAGATCGTGATATCGCTCGGTCGTGCCCCCGTTGATCGCGAAATGCTTCGCCCCCTCCAACTCGATCACGTCGCCAAACTCCGCAAACGCCTCTCGCGTCAACCGCTCGATCTTCAACGCCGCACCCGCCATGTCACACTCCCTTTTCCTCGCATTTGCCATCCCGTCCCGCGAACCATCGGCTCGCAGCAAGGACACCATGCTTCTGAACCCCTCATCGCGCCCGTCATGCACGCCATGCCCGCGCGACGAGTGGGTCCGGTGCCGCTCGCGACACTCCCTTTTTGCTGCGCCTGCCTATGCCTTCCTGTCGCTCAATCGCCCCCACAAACGCAGGCGCGATACGCCCCCGTCCGGAATGATGTTGAACCGGATGTGCGTGATCGCACCGAGCTTCTGCACCGGCTCCTCGAAGTGGAACTGCTTGTCCATCGCCAATTTCTGCTCGGGCAACAACACCGGCCAGAACATGGACTGCGTGATCAACGACTGCTCGGTGCCTCCGGTCACATACGCCGCCTGTATCGAGCACCGGTCGGGGAAGTTGCCCTTGAAGTGCGCGGTGTCCACTTCGATCTTCGCGATCTCACCCGGCTGCGCCAGCGCAATGATCGCCCAGTCGTTGCCCGGCTCGCGACGCCGACGCGTCTCCCATCCATCGCCCATGTTCACCCCGCGACCCGGCATCAACAGGTTCGACGCCAACCCGAAGTGCTGGTTGTTCGCGGCCACCACGTATCCCCCGTTCTCCATCGCGATGAGGTCGATGAGCTCGTCACGCGAGCGTCCCGCCCAGTCGCTCTGCGGCAGGCCGTACAGGCGCAGACGCGCCAGACCACCATCCGGATACAGGTTCACGCGCACATGGGTGGCCGGACGCTGCTCGGCAATGGCATGGTAGTGGTGCGCGTTGCCCTGCAACGTGGTCGACGGCAACAACTCGAACCACTGCGCCGATTCTCCCGGCGCGCCCTCGGGGCTGTAGCACCCCTCGAGCGAGGCCGCCGGCGGGAAGTTGCCGGTGAAGTGGCTGGTGTCGAGATCGACACCGAACAACACGCCCGGGCGCGCCAGCCTGACGATGCACCAGTCGTATCCGTTCACGCGCTTGCGACGCGTCTCCCAACCGTCCATCCACTTGCCGTTGTCGTCGTACTTGCCCGGGATGAACACGGCCGGCTCGGGATTGAGCATGCGCTCCTTGGCCGCGAAGAACTCGTCGCTGGCCTCCAATGCCTGCGCGCCAAGGCGAGGATCGGCCAGATTCACGTATCGGCGCACGAATTCCGGTGCGTTCGGATCTTGCGGGGCGAGGGCCATGTTGCAGTTGACTCCAAGGTATGTGGCCGACGACTGACGTCGGCCTTAAGCGGGTTCGGGCAGGCGCCAGGCATCGCCAGGCACCCGCGGTTTGAATGGTGCTGTATTTCAGCGTGTCAGGGCGGCGTTGACCGGTGCGCCGGATTCAGCCCCGGCAGACTCGGAAATCGGTTCGTAGGGCAGGGCGCCGTCGAGGACTTTGTGCGCTCTTGCGAAGTCGACGTCTTTTTCCCACGCGGCCACGACGAGCGTTGCCACGCAGTTGCCGAGCAGGTTGGTGATGGCCCGCGCAATGCCGACGAACCAGTCCACGGGCAGGATCAACACGAGCCCGATCACCGGAATGGCCGGAATGGCAGTCAATGTCGCCGCGAGAATGACGATGGCCGATCCGGGAATGCCATGCGCGCCCTTGGACGTGAGCAGCGACACGAGCACGACGAGAATGAGGTCGTGGATGGACAGCGGGGTGTTGGTCGCCTGCGCAATGAAGATGACCGCCAGGGTGAGGTAGATGGAGAATCCGTCGAGGTTGAAGGAGTAACCGGTCGGCACGACGAGGCCCACGGTCGATTTCTTGATCCCCATCCATTCGAGCTTGCGCATGATGGTCGGCAACACGGCATCGGACGACGCGGTACCCAGCACGATGGACAGCTCTTCACGGAAGTATTTGATGAACTTGAAGATGTTGAAGCCCGCCAGACGCAACACACCCCCCAGTACGATGGTGACGAAGACGAAGCAGCTCAGGTAGAACACGAGGACGAGCATGCCCAACTGTTTGAGCGACGCCGCGCCGTATTTGCCGGTGGTGAATGCCACCGCCCCCAGCACGCCCAACGGCGCCAGCCGGATGATGAACGCCATCACGCGAAAGAAGACATGGCTCAGGTCGTCGATGAAGCGCGCGACGGGACGGCCGCGCTCGCCGATGGCCGCAAGTGCGCAACCGAACATCACGGAAAACACGAGGATCTGCAGGATGTCGCCCTTGGCAAAGGCGTCGGTGATGGTGTCGGGAATGATCTTCAACAGGAAGCCCGCAGTGTCTTTGAGGCTCTTCGCATTCTCGGTGTACGCGGACATGGCGCTCGGATCGAGGCTGTGAATGTCGATGTTCATGCCCACGCCCGGACGCGTGACCCACGCAAGCACGGCGCCAATCACGAGCGCGAAGGTGGTGATGATCTCGAAGTACAACACGGCCTTGACGCCCACCCGGCCGACTTTGCGCAAATCGCCCGCGCTCGCCATGCCACTCACCACCACGCAGAAGACGATGGGGCCGATGACCATCTTGATCAATTTCAGAAAGCCGTCGCCCAAGGGGCGCAATGACTCTCCCAACTGCGGAAACCATATGCCGAGCGCCACACCAACGATCAACGCTATGACAACTCGGCCAAACAACGAACGAAACAGCTTGGGCATGGTTTTGTCTCCTCTGCCTGCGCAAATCACTCTCTCGGATTTCGCGATTTCTACGTCTGACGGACTGCTCTCGGGGGCTGGCTCTGTGCATCTACCGCATCGATGAGCGCTGCGCACTCATCCACCACTTTCCAGTGTAGTTAAACATGTCATACCGGTCTGACCAGTGGTGTTATGGCGAATATTAGAAAGTCAATATAGTGAGGTCAAGGTGAGTCTTGTGAGGGGATTCCCTAGGACGGGGTGATGCGCCAGGGCCGACTTCGCCGGTAGCGACGATCCGCTCGAAAGCCTTTGTTTTGTCAGGCGAATCGGGGGCATTCGGTGTGAACTTCACTTTCCTCCCTTCGGTCGCACTGGTATCGGGCACGTGGTTCGGGGCAGACGGATCCTCGGGTGGCGTGCACGGATTTCCCCAAACCGACGAAGCAGGGAGGCGCCATGCGGATGAAGGACACGGTGGTTCTGGTCACCGGCAGCGGGCAGGGTATCGGGCGCGCGATCGCGATCCGGCTGGCCCAGGAGGGCGCGCGGCTGGTGATCGAGGACCGGCTGGACAATGCGATGGCCGAGCAGACACTCGATTTCGTGCGCAAGGCCGGCAGCGACGGCTGCGTGATCGCGGGAGATGTGGGCAGTGTCGCCGACGACCGCGCGGTGATCGAGCAGGCGGTCGAGGCCATGGGCCGCGTGGACGTGTTGGTCAATAACGCCGGTGTGGAACGCCGCGCCCCGTTCCTGGAGGTAACGGAGGACGATTACGACCTGGTGATGGACGTGAATCTGAAGGGGGCGTTTTTTGTGACGCAGGCGTTTGTGAAGCATCTCCGGGACACGAAGCGCGGCGGGCGCATCGTCAACGTGAGCTCGGTTCATGAGGAGCTGCCGTTTCCGCATTTCGCCAGCTACTGCGCAAGCAAGGGCGGCATGAAGATGATGATGCGCAACCTTGCCATCGAACTCGCCCCGCTCGGCATCGCCATCAATAACGTGGCGCCCGGCGCGGTGGGCACGCCGATCAATCAGCACCTGCTCGCGAACAAGGCCCAGCTCGATGCGCTGGTCGCGAACATTCCCCTTGGACGCCTGGCGGATCCCAGCGAGGTGGCCAACGCGGTGTTGTTCCTCGCCTCGCCGGAGGCAAGCTATATCACCGGCACGACTCTGTTCATCGACGGCGGCCTGCTCTGGAATTATTCGGAGCAATGACGATGACGGACACCGCTCAAC
Organism: Pandoraea pnomenusa; assembly: GCF_000767615.3. Classification (NCBI taxonomy): domain Bacteria; kingdom Pseudomonadati; phylum Pseudomonadota; class Betaproteobacteria; order Burkholderiales; family Burkholderiaceae; genus Pandoraea; species Pandoraea pnomenusa. The sequence goes on from NZ_CP009553.3 coordinate 1,791,353, forward strand.
GCACGCTCGCACGGGGCGGCATGACGCCGGATGTCGCGCACTCGGCGCCGTCGGACGTGCTCACGCCTGCCGACCGATATCAGGAACTGTTCGTCGCCGTGCAGACGCAACGCATCTTTCCCGACAGCAAGACGTTCGTCGATTGCGTTCCTTCGCTGGCTCCGGAGGAGGTGCTGCGCCGCTATCGGGAAAGCGCGCAAGTGCCCGGCTTCGATCTGTCACGCTTCGTGGCCACGTATTTCACGCTGGAGCGCACACCGCCAAGCCATTATGTGTCGGCGCCGGGGCAGGCACTGGTACCCCACATCGACGGTCTGTGGGACGTGCTTACGCGCGAGCCGGAAGCCCACCCGTCGTGCAGTTCGCTGTTGCCGTTGCCTCGTGCCTATGTGGTGCCCGGCGGACGCTTTCACGAGCTCTATTACTGGGATTCGTATTTCACGATGCTCGGACTCGCCAGCAGCGGCCGCCATGACCTGCTGGTGAGCATGGCCGACAATTTCTCGTTTCTCATCGACACCTATGGCCACATTCCGAATGGCAATCGCACCTATTACCTCAGCCGTTCGCAACCGCCGATGTACGGCCTGATGGTCGAACTTTTCGAGTCGCACGGCGTGGACCGCGCCCTGCGCTATCTGCCGCATCTGCGACGTGAGTACGAGTACTGGATGGACGGCGAGGCGTCGCTCGCACCCGGCGACGCCCGGCGTCATGTCGTGCGCATGCCCGACGGTGCCTGCCTGAACCGCTATTGGGACGAGCGCGATACGCCACGCGAGGAGGGCTATCTGGAGGACGTGAATACGGCGCTGCATGCCCCGCACCGACCCGCCGGCGAGGTGTATCGCGATCTCCGCGCAGGCGCGGCGTCGGGCTGGGACTTCAGTTCGCGCTGGCTCGATGACGTCAATGACCTCTCGTCGATCCGCACCACGGCTATCGTCCCCGTGGACCTGAACAGCTTTCTGTACGCCTCGGAACGCCAACTGGCCTGCCTCGCCCAGGCCGCCGGCGACTCGCAGGCCGCACACGCGTTCGCCGCCCGCGCACTGGCCCGGCGCGATGCGATGACCCGCTACCTCTGGAGCGACGAGGTTGGCGCCTTCCTCGACTATGACTGGCAACGCGGGCAACGCCGAACTTGCCTGAGCGCGGCCGCGGCCACCCCGCTCTTCGTCGGGCTGGCCTCGCCGGCGCAGGCGCAACGCACGGCCGACACGCTGCGCGACCATCTGATCGCCGCCGGCGGTCTGCGCACGACCCAGGCGTCGAGTTTGCAACAGTGGGACCCGCCCAACGGCTGGGCCCCGTTGCAATGGATCGCCATCCATGGCCTTCGCAAGTACGGCGAGCAAGCCCTAGCGGGGGATATCGCCCACCGCTGGCTCTCGACCGTGAGCGCCCTGTATGTCCGTGAGAGCAAGCTCGTGGAAAAGTACTCGCTGCATACGAGCGACGCCATGTGCGCGAGCGGTGGGGGCGGCGGCGAGTATCCGCTGCAGGACGGCTTCGGCTGGACCAACGGCGTGGTGAGACGCCTGCTCGGCGATCATCCGGAACACGACGCGCATCAGGCGACGGCGCAAGGCCGCACGCCAGGCAATTGATCCGGCAAATGGTCGGGGCCGCGCAGGCGTGTCCGGCAAGGCGCGCGGGGAAACGGCTGTCGGGCTTCCGGGCGCCCGGCAGGCTGGCACCGGACCGATATTTGGCGTCGTACAATGCGCCTTACGAATCCCCGCATTCCCAGTGAGGCCTCATGAAGCATTCGGCGCATGCCGTAACCGACGCCGCCGTCGCCACTATCCGCGAGCGCATCGAACGCCAGGTTTATCCCGCCGGCGCGATGCTGCCCTCGCAGCGCCAGCTCGCCGAAGAGCTGGCGATCAGTCGCGCCTCGCTGCGCGAGGCGCTCTCGACGCTCGAAGCGCTCGGGATGGTCGCGATCCGCCCCGGCAAAGGGGTGTACGTGAACGACGCTTCGGCACGGGTCGGCGTCGCCTGGCGCTTCGCCGACCAGATCTCGCTCGCCGATACTTACCAACTGCGCTTTGCCCTGGAAGGCTTCTCGACCCGGCTCGCCGCCCACGCCGCCAGCGCCGACGAGATCGACTGGCTCACGGACAATGTCGAGTCGATGAAGGCCGCCCTGATCGAGGGCGATGTGGATACCGCCGCCCAGCTGGACTTCGCTTTTCACCTGCGTATCGTGGGGCTGGCCGGCAACGGCGCCATCGCAGACATTTTGCGCGGCAGCACCGACATCGTCATGGAAAGCCAGCGCCTGCCGTTCTATCAGCGCGAACTCGTGCTTTCCACCTATCATGAACATCTGGAGATCCTCAACGCCCTGCGACGACGCGATGGCGCCGCCGCCGGGGCCGCGATGGAACGCCATATCGTGCTGGCAGCCCAGCGAGCGGGCATTCATTTTCCTATCCCCTCTGCGTATTCGTCGCCCGACAGCTTGCCCCCTCGCGAGAACGCAGAGCGTACTGGTGCCCCACACGTTCAGCTTTGAGATGCATCGGTTTTGCGCTATACTTTGAAGGTTTTAGTCATTTAACCCTCACCCTAGCGCCTACCCGCCTGACATCTCGTCCGCAGTCCGAGCATCCGCTGTGCGCATATTTCGCGCAATTCCGGTGCCCGCGCTGATGTCATCGCGAGCGGACGATGGGGCTGGCAGCCGGGGTGAACCCTTCAGGAGTTTCCCGTGCTGCCGTCATTCCCACCCGCCATTCTCGCGCTCGCTGACGGCACGGTCTTTCGTGGGTACGCCATCGGCGCTGCCGGTCACACCATCGGTGAAGTGGTCTTCAATACGGCCATTACCGGCTACCAGGAAATCCTCACCGACCCCAGCTATGCGCGCCAGATCGTCACGCTGACGTATCCGCACATCGGCAACACGGGCGTCAACGGTGAAGACGTCGAAGCCACGAAAGTCCATGCCGCCGGCCTGATCATCAAGGATCTCCCGATCCTCGACTCGAATTTCCGCGCCAACAAGACGCTCTCGCAATATCTGAAGGACGAAGGCGTCGTGGCCATCGCCGGCATCGATACGCGCCGCCTGACCCGTATCCTGCGCGACAAGGGCGCCCAGAACGGTTGCATCCTCGCCGGAGAAGAGGCGGACGAAGCCAAGGCCATCGCCCTCGCACAGTCGTTCCCCGGGCTGGCCGGCATGGACCTCGCGAAGGTCGTCTCGACCACGGAAAAGTATTCGTGGACGCAAACGGAATGGACGCTCGAGGAAGGCTACGGCGAACAGACGCAACCGAAATTCCACGTGGTCGCGCTCGACTACGGCGTCAAGCGCAATATCCTGCGCATGCTTGCCCAACGCGGCTGCAAGGTGACCGTGCTGCCCGCCCAAAGCTCGGCTGACGAGGTGTTCGCCCTCAACCCGGACGGTGTATTCCTCTCGAACGGCCCCGGCGACCCCGAGCCGTGCGATTACGCCATTGCCGCCACCAAGACCTTCCTCGAGCGACGCATCCCGACGTTCGGCATCTGCCTCGGTCACCAGATCATGGGCCTGGCGGTCGGCGCCAGGACGCTGAAGATGAAGACCGGCCACCACGGCGCCAACCATCCGGTGAAGGATCTGGCAACCGGCCGCGTGGTCATCACGTCTCAAAACCACGGTTTCGCCGTCGATGCGAACAGCCTGCCCGCCAACGCCCGCGTGTCGCACGTGTCGCTGTTCGACGGCACGCTGCAAGGCTTCGAGCTGACGGACCGCCCGGCCTTCTGTTTCCAGGGCCACCCGGAAGCGTCGCCCGGCCCGCACGACATCGGCTACCTGTTCGACCGCTTCGTGCAGTCGATGGCCGACGCCAAGCAGCCGGCGTAAGGCACGGCGACGACGAACAACGGACAAGGAATCACGTCACATGCTCGGAACCTCGATCGGCATCGTCAACCTCTGGACCTATCTGGCCGGGGTGGTGGTGATCATTCTGCTGCCGGGACCGAACTCGCTGTATGTGCTGTCGGTGGCCGCGCAGCGCGGCGTGCGCCAGGGCTATGCGGGGGCGTGCGGCGTGTTCCTGGGCGACACGATCCTCATGACGCTGTCGGCCGCGGGCGTGGCCTCGCTGCTGCACGCCCAACCGGCACTCTTCTTCGTGGTGAAGTACCTCGGCGCCGCCTATCTTTGCTGGATGGGCCTGAACATGCTGCGCGGCGCGCTCGCGAATGCGCGGGCCGCACGGGCCAGCGCCGCGGCGTCGGTCGCCGCGCCGAAGCACGTCGACGCGGATCACCCGTTCAAGCGCGCGCTGTTCATCAGCCTGCTGAATCCCAAGGCGATCCTGTTCTGCGTGTCGTTCTTCATCCAGTTCGTCGATCCGGGCTACGCCCACCCCGCCGTGTCGTTCGCGGTGCTGGGCGCGATCGTGCAGACCTGCAGTTTCCTGTACCTGAGCACGCTGATCCTGGCCGGTTACCGCCTGGCCGAGCACTTCCGGCAACGTCGCCGGTTGAGCGCCGGGGCAACCGGCGGCGTGGGCGCGCTGTTCGTTGGCTTCGGTGTGAAGCTGGCGACCGCGACGCTGAGTTAAATTTTTGTTGAGAACGTTATGCCAAAGCGCACAGACATCAAGAGCATCCTCATCATCGGCGCCGGCCCGATCATCATCGGTCAGGCATGCGAGTTCGATTATTCCGGCGCACAGGCCTGCAAGGCCCTGCGCGAGGAAGGCTACAAGGTCATTCTGATCAACAGCAACCCGGCCACGATCATGACCGACCCGGATACGGCCGATGTGACCTACATCGAACCGATCACGTGGGAAGTCGTCGAGCGCATCATCGCCAAGGAGCGCCCGGACGCGATCCTGCCGACGATGGGCGGCCAGACCGCGCTGAACTGCGCGCTCGACCTGCACCGCCACGGCGTGCTCGACAAGTACAAGGTGGAACTCATTGGCGCGTCGCCCGAAGCCATCGACAAGGCCGAAGACCGCCAGAAGTTCAAGGACGCGATGACCAAGATCGGTCTCGGTTCGGCCAAGTCGGGCATCGCCCACTCGATGGAAGACGCCCTGGCCGTGCAGGCGCAGATCACGGCCGAGACCGGCGGCAGCGGCTACCCGATGGTGATCCGTCCGTCGTTCACGCTCGGCGGCTCGGGCGGCGGCATTGCCTACAACCGCGAGGAATTCGAAGAGATCTGCAAGCGCGGTCTCGACCTCTCGCCCACGCGCGAACTCCTCATCGAGGAGTCGCTCCTCGGCTGGAAGGAGTTCGAGATGGAAGTCGTGCGCGATCGCGCCGATAACTGCATCATCGTCTGCTCGATCGAAAACCTCGACCCGATGGGCGTGCACACCGGCGACTCGATTACCGTCGCCCCCGCGCAAACGCTCACCGACAAGGAATACCAGTTGCTGCGCAACGCGTCGCTCGCCGTATTGCGCGAGATCGGCGTGGAGACGGGCGGCTCGAATGTCCAGTTCTCGATCAACCCGAAGGACGGCCGCATGGTCGTCATCGAGATGAACCCCCGTGTGTCGCGCTCGTCGGCGCTGGCCTCGAAGGCCACCGGGTTCCCGATCGCGAAGGTCGCCGCCAAGCTCGCCGTGGGCTATACGCTCGACGAACTGCGCAACGAAATCACCGGCGGCGCCACGCCGGCTTCGTTCGAGCCGACCATCGACTATGTCGTGACCAAGGTGCCCCGTTTCGCCTTCGAGAAGTTCCGCGAAGCCGACGCCCGCCTCACCACGCAGATGAAGTCGGTCGGGGAAGTGATGGCCATGGGCCGCACGTTCCAGGAATCGTTCCAGAAGGCCATGCGCGGTCTGGAAGTCGGCGTGGACGGTCTGGACGAGAAGTCGACCGATCGCGACGAGATCGTGGCCGAAATCGGTGAACCGGGCCCGGACCGCATCTGGTACGTCGGCGACGCGTTCCGCATCGGCATGAGCCTCGAGGAGGTCTACGCCGAGACGGCCATCGACCCGTGGTTCCTCGCCCAGCTCGAAGACATCGTCAAGAAGGAAAAGGCGCTCGCCGGCCGCACGCTGGAGAGCCTGTCGACCGAAGAACTGCGCTTCCTGAAGCAAAGCGGTTTCTCCGATCGCCGCCTGGCCAAGCTGCTGGATACCGACCAGACCGCCGTGCGCCGCGCGCGCATCGCGCAGAAGGTGCGCCCGGTCTACAAGCGCGTGGACACGTGCGCGGCCGAATTCTCGACCAATACCGCTTACATGTACTCGACCTATGAGGAAGAGTGCGAAGCCCAGCCGACCAACAAGAAGAAGATCATGGTGCTTGGCGGCGGCCCGAACCGGATCGGTCAGGGCATCGAGTTCGATTACTGCTGCGTGCACGCGGCGCTCGCGCTGCGCGAGGACGGGTACGAGACCATCATGGTCAACTGCAACCCGGAAACGGTGTCGACGGACTACGACACGTCCGATCGTCTGTACTTCGAACCGGTGACGCTCGAGGACGTGCTGGAAATCGTCGACCTCGAGAAGCCGGCCGGCGTGATCGTGCAGTACGGCGGTCAGACGCCGCTGAAGCTCGCCCTCGATCTCGAGGCGAACGGCGTGCCCATCGTCGGCACCAGCCCGGACATGATCGATGCCGCGGAAGACCGCGAGCGTTTCCAGAAGCTGCTCAACGACCTCGGTCTGCGTCAGCCGCCCAACCGCACGGCGCGCGCCGAGGACGAAGCCCTGAAGCTGGCCTCGGAAATCGGCTATCCCCTGGTCGTGCGTCCTTCGTACGTGCTGGGTGGCCGCGCGATGGAAATCGTTCACGAGCCGCGTGACCTCGAGCGCTACATGCGCGAAGCCGTCAAGGTGAGCAACGATAGCCCCGTGCTGCTCGACCGCTTCCTGGACGACGCCATCGAATGCGACGTCGACTGCATCTCGGACGGTACCGACGTGTATATCGGCGGCGTGATGGAGCACATCGAACAGGCCGGCGTGCACTCGGGCGACTCGGCCTGCTCGCTGCCGCCGTACTCGCTGTCGGCCGAAACGGTCGCCGAACTCAAGCGCCAGACGGCCGCGATGGCCAGGGCGCTCAACGTGATCGGCCTGATGAACGTGCAGTTCGCGATTCAGCAGGGCAATGGCGTGGACACGATCTATGTGCTCGAAGTGAACCCGCGCGCCTCGCGTACGGTGCCGTACGTCTCGAAGGCCACCGGCCGTCAGCTGGCCAAGATCGCCGCGCGCGCCATGGTCGGCCAGTCGCTCACGTCGCAGAACGTGACGACCGAGGTCGTGCCGCCATATTTCAGCGTGAAGGAAGCGGTGTTCCCGTTCGTGAAGTTCCCGGGGGTCGACCCGGTGCTCGGACCGGAAATGCGCTCGACCGGCGAAGTGATGGGCGTGGGCCGCACGTTCGGCGAAGCGCTCTTCAAGTCGCAACTGGCGGCCGGCTCGCGCCTGCCGGCCTCGGGCACGGTGCTGCTCACCGTCAAGGACGCCGACAAGCCGCGTGCCGTCGAGGTCGCCCGCATGCTGCACGCGCTGGGTTACCCGATCGTGGCAACGCGCGGGACCGCGGCGGCGATCGAAGCCGCCGGCATCCCGGTGCGCGTGGTCAACAAGGTGAAGGATGGCCGTCCGCACATCGTCGACATGATCAAGAACGGCGAAATCGCGCTGGTATTCACCACGGTGGATGAAACGCGCACGGCCATCGCCGACTCGCGCTCGATCCGCATGTCGGCGCAGGCACACAAGGTCACGTACTACACGACCATCTCGGGCGCCCGCGCCGCGGTGGAAGGCCTGAAATACCTGCAGAACCTCGAGGTCTACGATCTCCAGGGGCTTCACGCCTCGCTGCCGAACTGAGGAAGTCAGGTTTGCCCGGCTGAGCGGGCCATCGCCCGGCCGCCCTGCGGGGCGCCGGGCGATGACGCAAAAATTTGGCGCGCCCGATGGGGAACCGATCTCCGCCGGGCGCGCCAAACGCTTCATGGATGGCGCGATGTCGTCCGGCGAACCCTCGGGGTCGCGCCGTCGGCAACTCTGCTACACTAATGCCATACAGGTGTCACAGCCGCGGTCGAGCGGCGTTCGCGAAAAGTGCGAATGCGGCTTTGCTGCGGCAATTTTTTTGTCTTTTGGAATAACGCGCATGAGTACCATTCCTCTGACCAAACGGGGCGCCGAGCTGCTCAAGAATGAGCTGCACCGCCTGAAGACCGTCGAACGTCCGAACGTGATCACTGCGATTGCCGAAGCCCGTGCGCAGGGTGATCTGTCGGAAAATGCGGAATACGACGCCGCCAAGGAAAAGCAGGGCTTCATCGAAGGGCGCATCGCCGAACTCGAGTCGAAGCTCTCGGCGGCCCAAATCATCGACCCCGCGGCGCTCGACGCCGAAGGCCGCGTGGTGTTCGCCGCCACCGTCGAACTCGAAGACCTCGACAACGGCGGCACGGTCCTGTATCAGATCGTCGGCGACGATGAAGCCGACCTGGAGCACGGCAAGATCTCGGTGAGTTCGCCGATCGCACGTGCGCTCATCGGCAAGTACGCAGGCGATGTGGCCGAAGTGCAGGCCCCGAGCGGCGTGCGTGAGTACGAGATCATCGATGTCCGCTACGTCTGATGTGACGTCTGCCGGCGGCTCGCCCAGGCTGGAACGGTTGTTCCGGCTGGTGGCAACGCTCTGGTGCGGGAGTCAGTGGGCGATTGGTTATGTCGTCGCGCCCACGCTTTTTGCGGTGCTCGAATCACGCACCGTGGCCGGAACGGTCGCAGGCCGGCTATTCCACACGCAGGCCTGGTTGAGCCTGGTTTGCGGGGCGCTACTGGTCTGGCTGGCTACGGCGCTCATCGCCCGTACGCCCGATGCCACGGCCGCGCGCAGCTATCGAACGCTTCGCTGGTTGGCGGTGGCGATGATGGTCTGCGTGCTGATCGCTTCGTTTGGCCTGCAGCCGTTCATGGCGGATTTGCGTGCGCAGGCGGAAGCCGCGGGCGTGGAAATCGGTCAGTCGGTTTTTGCCGCCCGATTCGGCATGCTTCACGGCATTTCGAGCGGAATTTACCTGCTGCAAAGTCTGTTGGGGATCGTGCTGATCTGGCGTCAGCCAGTACGCGGCTGATTGTCGCAGGCGTGGGTGGCCGGGCCGGATGGAACGCTCGGCGGCTCCGTCAAGGCGCGTCGAACACCGTCGCCCACGAAAAAACGCGCCCGACATTGTCCGGGCGCGTTCTTTTAGGCAAACGCCACAAAGCGGAAGCGGCGATCAGTCGTTGCGCTGACGCTTGACGCTGGTCTGGCGCTTCTTGGCCTTCTTGACGATGCCGCCGGCAGTCATGCGTTCGTTGCCGCGAACGGTCACTTTCTTGACCGTCGGGCGTCGCCCGGCGTTGGTGCTGTGCTTGACGACTGTCACAGTGCGGGGGGCGCGGCCCTTGACCGTGGCTCCGGTTCCGCCGGATTTGGCGCGAACCGGGGCTTCGGCGGTTTCGTCGGTCGTGGGACGGTACAGGACCAGCAGTTTGCCGATGTGTTGCACCGGCGCGGCACCGAGTTGGTCGCAAATGGTGTCGTAAATCGCCACGCGCGTGTCGCGTTCGTCGCCGAACACGCGCACCTTGATCAGTTCGTGGGCCTTGAGGGCGCCGTCGATTTCCTTGAGCACCGCCGGCGTCAAGCCGTCGGCGCCGATCAGAACGACGGGATTCAGCGCATGGGCGGCGGAGCGCAAGTCGGCGCGTTGCGCCGGGGTCAGGGTCAAAGCGGGCATAGAAAACAGACGAGACAAACGAGTTAGGATGCGCCCGCGAGCGCTGGTGAGGCGTCTGCCGCACGGCAGGCCGCTCCACGCATTTTTGGGCGCGCAAGGGCGTATTATCCTGCAAATTGCAGCGTTTTCGAAGAATCATGGCAAAAAACCGTTTCAGTCACGCGTGGCTGCACGATCACATCAACGATCCCTACGTCAAAATGGCGCAGCGCGAGGGCTATCGCGCCCGCGCAGCCTATAAACTCAAGGAAATCGACGAACAGGACCGGCTCATCAAGCCGGGGCAGGTGATTGTCGACCTGGGGTCGACACCCGGCAGTTGGAGTCAATACGCGCGCAACAAGCTCGCCAAGGGCAATCGGGTCGACGGCGGTATCGACGGCACGATCATCGCGCTCGATATCTTGCCGATGGAGCCGATCGCCGACGTCCATTTCCTGCAGGGCGACTTCCGGGAGGACAGTGTCCTCGAGCAACTCGAGGAAATCGTTGCCGGGCGCAAAGTCGACCTTGTAGTTTCGGATATGGCCCCCAACTTGTCGGGAGTGGCGTCGGCCGACGCCGCGCGAATCGAGCATTTATGCGATCTGGCGCTCGATTTCGCTCAACGACACCTGAAACCGGAGGGCGCGCTGCTGGTCAAATGTTTTCACGGCAGCGGCTATAGCCAGATCGTCGAGAAATTCAAACAACAGTTCAAAACCGTGGCGCCGCGCAAGCCGAAGGCGTCTCGAGACAAATCTTCCGAAACGTTCATCCTCGGACGGGGTTTGAAAAAACCGGCTTGATGCCCGTCAAACCGGCGCACTGGCGCTATGGTGGCGGTAGAGAATCACTATGGCGGTGTGCCTGCGAGTGGATTAGAATGAATTCCTGGCGCGAAGCGATTTCATGAAGGAGCAACGCTTTGAACAATAATATGTTTTCCAAAGCGGCGGTGTGGTTAGTCATCGCGCTGGTCTTGTTTACTGTTTTTAAACAGTTCGACAAGCCGCACGTCCAGGAGGGCGTGACGTACTCCCAGTTCATGGACGATGCCAAGAACGGCAAGATCAAGAACGTGGTGGTGCAGGGCCGCAGCCTTCAGGTCACGCCCAGCGACGGTCAGAAGTACACCATCGTGTCGCCCGGCGACATCTGGATGGTGGGCGATCTCATGAAGTACGGTGTTCAGGTCTCGGGCAAGGCCGACGACGAACCGAACGTGCTCATGTCCGCGCTTTACTACCTCGGACCAACGCTGCTGATCATCGGCTTCTGGTTCTACATGATGCGGCAGATGCAGGGCGGGGGTAAGGGCGGCGCCTTTTCCTTCGGTAAATCCCGTGCGCGCCTCATCGACGAGAATGCCAATCCGGTCACCTTTGCCGACGTCGCGGGCTGCGACGAAGCCAAGTACGAGGTCGGCGAGCTGGTCGACTTCCTGAAGGATCCGCAGAAATTCCAGAAGCTGGGCGGGCGTATTCCACGCGGCGTGCTGCTCGTCGGGCCGCCGGGAACTGGTAAGACGCTGCTGGCACGCGCCATCGCGGGCGAAGCCAAGGTGCCGTTCTTCAGCATTTCGGGTTCGGACTTCGTGGAAATGTTCGTCGGCGTGGGCGCGGCCCGTGTGCGCGACATGTTCGAAAACGCCAAGAAGCAGTCGCCGTGTATCGTGTTCATCGACGAAATCGACGCGGTCGGTCGCCATCGTGGCGCCGGCATGGGCGGCGGTAATGACGAACGCGAGCAGACGCTGAACCAGATGCTCGTCGAAATGGACGGCTTCGAAGCGAATTCGGGCGTGATCGTGATCGCGGCGACCAACCGTTCGGACGTGCTGGACAAGGCGCTGCTGCGTCCGGGGCGCTTCGACCGTCAGGTCTACGTCGGTTTGCCGGATATCCGCGGTCGCGAGCAGATCCTGAAGGTGCACCTGCGCAAGGTGCCGATTGCGAGCGACGTCGACGCATCGGTCATCGCACGCGGTACGCCGGGCATGTCGGGCGCCGATCTGGCCAACCTCGTGAACGAAGCGGCATTGTTTGCGGCGCGTCGTAACAAGCGCATCGTCGAGATGCTCGACTTCGAAGACGCGAAGGACAAGATTTTCATGGGTCCCGAGCGCAAGTCGGCGGTCATGCGCGACGAGGAACGCCGTGCCACGGCCTACCACGAGTCGGGTCACGCGGTGGTGGCGATGCTTCTGCCGGGGGCCGATCCGGTCCACAAGGTCACGATCATTCCGCGTGGATGGGCGCTGGGTCTGACGATGCAGTTGCCGGAACACGACAAGTATTCGGAGTATCGCGACACCATGCTCACGCAGATCGCGATCCTGTTTGGCGGTCGTGCGGCCGAGGAAGTCTTCATCAACAAGATGTCGACGGGGGCATCGAACGACTTCGAGCGCGCGACCAAGCTGGCGCGCGACATGGTGACCCGCTACGGCATGTCGGACGCCCTGGGCCCGATGGTCTACGTCGACACGGAGCAGGATTCGGTGTTCGGCCGGATGTCAGCCAAGTCGGTGTCGGAAGCCACGCAGCAAAAGGTCGATGCGGAAGTGCGTCGTATTCTCGACGAGCAGTACGCGCTGGCCAAGAAGCTGCTGGAAGACAACCGCGAGAAGGTCGAGTCGATGACGCAGGCGCTCATGGAGTGGGAAACCATCGACGGCGAGCAGATCAACGACATCATGGACGGCCGTCCGCCGCGCCCGCCGAAGAGCGGCCCGTCGAACGGTGGTGCTTCGGGCGGCAACTCGCCGCTCAAGCCGAGCAACACCCCGGCAACCGTCTGATCGGTTGCCGCGACGGACGAAAGCACGTCGTTTCAGAAAAGGCCGGCAGACCGCCGGCCTTTTTGTATTTTCCGGGCGGCATCGGAGGGCGGTCGCAGCGCGCCCTGGCCGATCGGCATATGGGCGTGATCGAGTGTTTCCGAGTGTTTCCGAGTGTTTCCGCGGTCGATGCGCAGGGTGAATCCGGTAACATTACGGCCATAAGCGATGCCCGCCTTGCGGGCGCGTGGGTCCGCTCCTCCCGAACGGGCCACCACACAGGTTTTTCTGAGCTACGAGCTGTCGAATGTCCACTGAGCAGTCGAAATCCGCGCCTTCCGCCTCGATGCCCGCCGACGATATCGTCGCGCCTGCCGATGCCCTCCACACCCCGGCCAGTCCCGCCACATTGGCGCTGGGCCCCCGTTTCCGGCTCGATGCCAGCCGTGTCCACGTGATGGGCATCCTGAATGTGACGCCCGATTCGTTTTCCGACGGCGGCAAGTTCGTGGCGCGCGACGCGGCGCTGCGCCATGCCGAGCAACTGATTTCTGACGGGGCGGATATCCTCGACATCGGCGGTGAGTCGACCCGTCCGGGGGCCGAGGCCTTGCCGGAGGACGCCGAACTCGAGCGCGTCGTACCGATCGTCGAGGCATTGCGCGATTGCGGCGTGCCGCTTTCGATCGACACCTACAAGCCGGGCGTAATGCGCGCCGTGCTGGCCGCCGGCGCGGACATGATCAACGACATCTGGGGCTTCCAGCAGCCCGGTGCGATCGAGGCGGTACGCGACAGCGAGGCAGCGCTGTGCATCATGCACATGTTGCACGATCCGAAAACGATGCAGGATGCGCCCATCTACACCGATGTGGTGACCGAAGTCGCGGCCTTCCTGGATGGCCGGGTCGACGCGATGCTCTCGGCCGGTGTTGCGCCGACGCGTCTGTATCTCGATCCGGGATTCGGTTTTGGCAAGAATCTCGCCCATAATCTCGCCTTGCTCAAGCATCTGCGGGTGCTCTCGCGCGACGGCCTGCCATTGCTCGTGGGCATGTCGCGCAAAAGAATGCTCGGCGAAATCACCGGACGCGCCCTGCCGCTGGAGCGCCGCACGGCGAGTGTGGCGGCCGCGCTGTGCGCTGCCCAGCAGGGCGCTGCTGTCGTGCGGGTGCACGATGTGGCGGAGACCGTCGATGCCCTGAAGGTATGGCAGGCGGTGCGCGACGCCGAGTAGGCGTATGGCAGGCCGGGCCAGACGTCGGCCGGGGACCGAGTGGGGACGCATGTCGTCGAAAATGTCGCCGCCCCGCTCGCGCTCGAACGACGAGCAAGACACAGAATGAAAGACGCGCACGTCCGGCCCACCACGGGGCGCGGGCGTGACGCCTCACCTGGGAACGAAGCAAGATGAAACGACGCTATTTTGGTACGGACGGTGTTCGCGGCACCGTGGGCGAAAGCCCGATCACGCCGGAGTTCGTGCTGCGGCTCGGCTATGCGGCCGGGCGCGTGCTGGCCGGCAATCAGACGATGGGCCGGCCGACGGTGTTGATCGGCAAGGACACCCGGGTCTCGGGTTACATGCTCGAGGCCGCGCTGGAAGCCGGGTTCGCGGCCGCCGGCGTCGATACCATGATGGCGGGCCCCATGCCCACGCCCGCGGTCGCCTACCTCACCCGCGCACTGCGTCTGGCGGCGGGCGTCGTCATCAGCGCCTCGCACAATCCGTATCACGACAACGGTATCAAGTTCTTTTCGGCCGACGGCAACAAACTGCCGGACCAGACCGAACTGTCGATCGAGGCGGAGCTCGACAATCCGATGTCCTGCGTGCGCTCCGAGCAGCTCGGCAAGGCGCGTCGCCTGGACGACGCCGCCGGCCGCTACATCGAGTTCTGCAAGAGCACCTTTCCGAACGATTTCGACCTGCGCGGCATGAAAATCGTGGTCGACTGCGCCAACGGTGCGGCGTATCACATCGCGCCGCACGTTTTTCACGAATTGGGCGCGGAAGTCATCGCGATCGGCAACCAGCCGAACGGTTTCAACATCAACGAAGACTGCGGCGCGACCGCCCCGGATGCACTCATGCGCGCGGTGCGGGCGAACCATGCCGATATTGGCGTGGCGCTCGACGGCGACGCTGACCGCCTGCAGATCGTCGACGGTGCAGGACGTTTGTACAACGGCGACGAGCTGTTGTATCTGCTCGTCAAGGATCGTCTGGACAACGGCGGCGTGCCCGGTGCCGTGGGCACACTGATGACCAACATGGCCGTCGAAGTAGCGCTCAAGGGCCTGGGGGTGCCGTTCGTGCGCGCCAAGGTCGGCGATCGCTACGTGCTCGAGCAACTGCACAAGCATGGCTGGCAGCTCGGTGCGGAAGGCTCGGGGCACATCCTGTGTCTGGACAAGCACACCACGGGCGACGGCATCGTCTCGGCGCTGCAGGTGCTCGCGGCGATCCGTCGCGCGGACAACAAGCCGCTGGCCCGGCTGCTCGACGGTGTGCGCCTGTTCCCGCAACACATGATCAACGTTCGCACGATACCCGGTTACGACTGGCAGGCCGACGCGCGTCTTGCCGCCGAACGCGACGCCGTCGAGGCAAAGCTCGGCGACGCGGGCCGTGTGCTGATTCGCGCATCCGGCACCGAACCGGTGCTGCGCGTGATGGTCGAGGCGCGCGACGAGTCGCAGGCCACGTCGTTGGCCCAGCATCTGGCGAACGTCGTGAAGGCGGCCGCTTAATGCCCTGTCGGAACAGCGCCATGACGTCATAACGCGTCGCCCGGCCGGCCCTCAGGCCGACACCCGGCGGCGGTCGCCGATCTTTCGCGGTCGGTCTGCCGGTGCCTCGCGCGATGTCATTCGCCCCGATCGTTCCCGCCGGTCAATCCCGGCGCAAAAGCCGTCACGGTTCGTGGCGGCTTTTGTCGTTTCCGGGGCGCCGGAGACGCCTTTCGCGCGCCACCACACCATCCAATCATAGGAATCACGGGGCATCGCGCCGTCCGTTTGTGACAGTCTTCGTGACGGTTGTCGGCGAATTTCCGACATCGATTCGTCACGGTCATGGCGGGGTCCCGGCGCCTAAAAGTGCGCGGCAGGCGTGCCGGATGGTCGCCGAAATCGACCGAAACCCGCGCCAGTCAACGATCTTGTGCACCGCCAGAGCGGTGTGGAAGCTGCATGCAATGTGTCGATGGGAAGACGGCTTCGTGACACTTTGATGGTGGGCTTTCGAATGTGACACATTACTGTCACATTCGGAATCTATGCTTCGAGCCATCCACACGCTGTACCACACCAACTCGGAGAGATCCATGAAGCTGATGAAGACTGCGATTGCCGGCCTGGCTGGCGTTCTGTTTGCCGCGGGCGCGATTGCGGGCGAGATTACGGGTGCCGGCAGCACGTTCGCCGCTCCGATCTACACGAAGTGGGCCGACGCCTACCAGAAGGCGACCCAGAACAAGGTGAACTACCAGGGTATCGGTTCCTCGGGCGGCATCAAGCAGATCCAGGCCAAGACCGTCGATTTCGCTGGCTCGGACGCCCCGCTGACCGATGAAGAACTCGCCAAGCAGGGCCTGTTCCAGTTCCCGACCGTGGTCGGCGGCATCGTGCCGGTCATCAACGTGCCGGGTGTGAAGGCTGGCGAGCTGGTCCTGTCGGGCGAAGTGCTGGGCGACATCTACCTGGGCAAGATCAAGAAGTGGAACGATCCGGCCATCGCCAAGCTGAACCCGAAGGTCAAGCTGCCGGATACCGACATCGCCGTGGTTCGCCGCGCCGACGGTTCGGGCACGAGCTTCGTGTTCACGAACTACCTGTCGAAGGTCAACGCCGAGTGGAAGAGCAAGGTCGGCGAAGGCACCACGGTCAACTGGCCTACCGGTACGGGTGGCAAGGGTAACGACGGCGTTGCCGCCTTCGTGCAGCGCCTGCCGGGCGCCATCGGCTATGTCGAATCGGCCTACGCCAAGCAGAACAAGCTCACGCACACGGCCCTCGTGAATGCCGACGGCAAGACGGTCGAGCCGGATGCCAAGACGTTCGCGGCCGCGGCCGGCAAGGCAGAGTGGTCGAAGACGTTCTACCAGATCCTGACCAACGAGAAGGGTGCCGATTCGTGGCCGATCGTGGCGGCGACGTTCGTTCTGGTGCACCAGAAGGCTGACGCGGGCAAGGAAGCGCAAAGCGCCGACGTACTCAAGTTCTTCGACTGGTCGTTCAAGAACGGCGTGAACACGGCGAAGGAGCTGGACTACATCCCGCTGCCGGAAGCCGTGCTCAAGCAGATCCGTGCCGGCTGGAAGGCAAAGGTTGCCGAATCGGCCGCCAAGGCCGGTATCTAACGCGCCTTGCAGGCATCGGGCAATGCAAGGCTGCGTTGCCCGTGACCACAAAACCGGCAATATCCGCGCCGCCTGTTCCGAAGCCCGGACTCTGATCCGGCACCGGCCGGCGGCGCGCTCACGCTGAGACGACATCATGGCAGAAGCCACCAGCCCCCTCGCAACGCCGGGCGCGCAGCGCGCCCCGTCTTCCGTTGGCGACTTTCTCTTCGCGCTGCTGGCACGCGCGGCCGCGTTCATCACGCTGCTCCTGCTCGGTGGCATCATCGTGTCGCTGATCGTGAGCGCAATGCCGTCGATCGAGAAGTTCGGCTTCGCCTTTCTGTGGACGAAGGACTGGGATCCTCCCGCAGAGCAATTCGGCGCGCTCGTCCCCATCTACGGCACGATCGTCACGTCGGTGATCGCGCTCATCATCGCGGTGCCGGTGAGCTTCGGTATTGCGCTCTTCCTGACGGAACTCTCGCCCGTATGGCTGCGCCGCCCGCTGGGCACCGCCATCGAGCTGCTCGCGGCCATCCCGAGCATCGTCTACGGTATGTGGGGCCTGCTGATCTTCGCCCCGATCTTCAGCCAGTATTTTCAGAAGCCGCTGCAGACGCTGCTCGGCAACGTGCCGGTCATCGGCGCGCTGTTCCAGGGGCCGCCGCTGGGCATCGGCATCCTGCCGGCCGGCGTCATCCTCGCCATCATGATCATTCCTTACATCGCCTCGGTCATGCGCGACGTGTTCGAAGTCACGCCCGTGCTGCTCAAGGAATCGGCGTACGGCATCGGCTGCACGACCTGGGAAGTGATGTGGCGAGTGGTGCTGCCCTTCACGAAAACCGGCGTCATCGGCGGCATCATGCTCGGCCTGGGCCGGGCGCTCGGCGAGACCATGGCCGTCACCTTCGTGATCGGCAACACGAACCTGCTCGACAACGTGTCGCTGTATTCGCCGGGCAACAGCATTACCTCGGCGCTGGCCAACGAATTCGCCGAAGCCGGGCCGGGTCTGCACACCTCGGCGCTCATGGAACTTGGCCTGATTCTCTTCTTCATCACCTTTGTGGTGCTGGCGTTGTCCAAGCTCATGCTGCTGCGCCTCGAGAAAAGCGAAGGTAAATAATGACCCAACAAGCGCTCGAACTGGAAACGCCCGACGTGAAGCCCACCGACGCCTTTACCCGCGTGCGGCTCCAGGCCTACCGCCGCCGCAAGAACATTTTCGCGATCGCCATGTCGCTCGCGGCGATGGCCTTCGGCCTGCTCTGGCTGCTGTGGATTCTCTATACCACGCTCTCACTGGGCATCGGCGGTCTGTCGCTGTCGCTGTTCACCGAGATGACGCCGCCGCCGAACACCGCGGGCGGGGGGCTGGCCAACGCCATCGCGGGCAGCCTCGTGATGGTCGGCATGGCCACGCTGTTGGGCACCCCGCTGGGCATCCTCGCGGGCGTGTACCTCGCGGAATACGGACAGAAGTCCTGGCTCGCGAGCCTCACCCGCTTCATCAATGACATTCTGCTCTCTGCGCCGTCGATCGTGATCGGCCTGTTCGTGTATGCGCTGGTCGTGGCCAAGATGGGGCACTTCTCGGCGTGGGCCGGCATCGTGGCGCTGGCGCTGCTGCAGATCCCGATCGTGATCCGCACGACCGAGAACATGCTCAAGCTGGTGCCGAACAACCTGCGCGAGGCCGCCTTCGCGCTGGGCACGCCGAAGTGGCGCATCATCGTGAAGATCACGCTGAAGGCCTCGATCGCCGGCATCGTGACGGGGGTGCTGCTGGCCGTGGCGCGCATTGCGGGCGAGACCGCGCCGCTGCTCTTCACCGCGCTGTCGAATCAGTTCTGGTCGATGAACCTGAACCAGCCGATGGCCAACTTGCCGGTCACGATCTTCAAATTTGCCATGAGCCCGTTTGCGGAGTGGCAGGCGCTTGCCTGGGCGGGGGTGTTCATCATCACCCTCGGGGTGCTGTTCCTGAACATTCTGGCGCGCACGCTGTTTGCCAGGAAGTGACCGGCGAATCGAGCGACGCGAAACGACACCTCCCGACACGACGCCTACATGACGGTTGAGACCAACATGACGAACCCGACCCAAGAAATCAAGCTGCCCTCGAAGATCGAAGTCAAGAACCTGAACTTCTTCTACGACAAGTACCACGCGCTCAAGAACATCAACCTGCGCATTCCCGATCGCAAGGTCACGGCCTTCATCGGCCCGTCGGGTTGCGGCAAGTCGACGCTGCTGCGCACGTTCAACAAGATGTACGCCCTGTATCCGGAGCAGCGCGCCGAGGGCGAGATCAACATGGACGGCGAGAACCTGCTCACCAGCAAACAGGACATCGCGCTGCTGCGCGCCAAGGTCGGCATGGTGTTCCAGAAGCCGACCCCGTTCCCGATGTCCATCTACGACAACATCGCGTTCGGCGTGCGCCTGTTCGAGAAGCTCTCGCGCTCGGAAATGGACGACCGTGTCGAGTGGGCGCTGACCAAGGCGGCGCTGTGGAGCGAAGTCAAGGACAAGCTGCAACAGTCGGGGTACGGGCTCTCGGGCGGCCAGCAACAGCGTCTGTGCATCGCGCGCGGCATCGCCATTCGTCCGGAAGTGCTCCTGCTCGACGAGCCGTGCTCAGCGCTCGACCCGATCTCGACCGGTCGTATCGAAGAGCTGATCGCCGAGCTCAAGGACGACTACACCGTGGTGATCGTCACGCACAACATGCAGCAGGCCGCGCGTTGCTCGGACTTCACGGCCTACATGTATCTGGGCGAGCTGATCGAATTCGGCGAGACCGAGAAGATATTCATCAAGCCGGATCGCAAAGAGACCGAAGACTACATCACCGGCCGTTTCGGTTGATGCCCACGAGGAAATCAGCGACATGAACGACAAACACCTTTCCAGCCAGTTCGACTCCGATCTCAATCAGGTTTGCTCGCGCGTCCTCGAAATGGGCGGCCTGGTCGAATCGCAGATCGTGACGGCCATGCAGGCGCTCAACACGTTCGATCGCGCGCTCGTGGACGAAGTGATCGCCACCGAGCAGCGGCTGAACACGATGGAAGTCGAGATCGACGAGGAGTGCAGCAAGATCATCGCCCGCCGACAGCCGACCGCGCGCGATCTTCGTCTGCTGCTCTCGATCTCCAAGACGATCACCAACCTGGAGCGCGCCGGCGACGAAGCCGAGAAGATCGCCAAGCGCACGCGCCATCTGCTCGAGGACGGCGCCGCGCAGAGCGTGAATTTTGCCGAGATCAAGCTCTCGGGCGAGATGGCGGCTCAATTGCTGCGCCGCACGCTCGACGCGTTTGCCCGCCTGGACATCGTCGCCGCGGCGGAGATCGTGCGCGACGACAAGGCGATCGACAATGAGTTTCGTGGCTTCGTGCGAAAATTGGTCACGTACATGATGGAAGACCCGCGGACCATTTCGGCGGGCCTGGATTTCCTGTTCATCGCCAAGGCCGTCGAGCGCATCGGCGACCACGCGAAGAACATCGCGGAGTTCATCATCTACATTGTCAAGGGCACCGACGTCCGGCACATTTCGCGCGAAGATCTGCAGCGCAAAGTGCAAGGCGAGTAAAGCCAGACATCACCGAAGGTTTGAGAGGAACCGATGCCCAGCAGCATTCTGATCGTGGAAGACGAGCCGGCGATTTCCGAGCTGATCTCCGTTAATCTGCAACACGCGGGTCATTATCCGATCCGGGCGTACAACGCGGAGCAGGCGCTCACGTTGATCAGTGACGTCCTGCCGGATCTGGTGCTGCTGGACTGGATGCTGCCCGGCAAGTCGGGGGTGACGTTCGCGCGTGAGCTGCGTGCGAACGAGCGCACCAAGCACGTGCCGATCATCATGCTCACGGCGCGCAGCGAAGAGCAGGACAAGGTAATGGGCCTCGAGATCGGCGCGGACGACTACGTCACCAAGCCGTTCTCGCCGAAGGAGCTGATGGCGCGCATCAAGGCCGTGCTTCGCCGGCGTGCGCCGCAGCTCACCGAGGACGTGGTGAGCGTGAACGGCCTGAAGCTCGACCCGGCAACCCACCGCGTCACGAGCCACCAGGCCGGCGGCGACAGCATCAAACTGGACCTCGGGCCCACGGAGTTCCGGTTGCTGCACTTCTTCATGACGCACCCCGAGCGCGTGCACAGCCGCTCGCAGTTGCTCGACCAGGTGTGGGGCGACCACGTGTTCGTCGAGGAGCGCACGGTCGACGTGCACATCAAGCGTTTGCGCGCCGCGCTCAAGCCGGCGGGCCACGATGCTATGATCGAGACGGTGCGCGGCAGCGGCTATCGCCTGACGAAGTCCGTCTGACGGACCGAACCGAGCCTGCGCACCGCGCGCCCGGCGGCCGACGCCTGCCGGGCCAAGGTCGCTCTCGTCCGGTGGCGCCGGGCGGTAAAATTCCTGTGCATCGTCTATGAATATCATCTGGGCCCGTGCGCTGGCGTTCCTGATCCTGCAGGCGGTCATTTCGGTGGCCGTCGGCTGGCTGTTCGGCGCGAGCGCGGGTTACGTCACCGCCATCGTGCTGCTGGTGACGCAGCTCCTGTTCAACGTCTATCACGCCCAGCGTCTCTGGCGTCTGCTCGACGCCCCCGTCTACGGAGAAGTCCCCAGCGCCATCGGCCTGTGGGGCGAGATCTACTACCGGCTGCACAAGCTCGCCAAACGCTGGCACAGTCAGGTCAAGCAGGTGGAGCAACAGCACGCCCGCTTCATTCAGGCGATCCAGGCGTCGCCCAACGGCGTGATCATGCTCGACGAGCAGAACCAGATCGAGTGGTGCAACGCGATCGCCGAGGTGCATTTCGGCATCGACGCCAAGCGCGACCTGCGCCAGCAGATCACGCATTTGCTGCGCACGCCGGCGTTCCTGCACTATCTCTCGTCGGAGCGCTACGACGAGGCGCTCACCATGCCGAACATGGGCGCCAAGCGTAACCATGTGCTCTCGATGCAGGTGTTTCCGTACGGGGACAACCGCAAGCTGATCATCTCGCTCGACGTGACCGACATCGAGCGCACCGACGCCATGCGGCGCGATTTCGTGGCGAATGTCTCGCACGAACTCAAGACGCCACTCACTGTGCTCTCGGGCTTTCTCGAGACGGTCGGCGAGTTGCCGCTGTCGCCGGAGGAAATCCAGCGCTACGTCGAGATCATGCGGCAGCAGGCCTCGCGCATGCAGAACATCGTGAATGACCTGCTCACGCTCGCGAAGCTCGAAGGCAGCGGCAAGCCGCCGGCGGACGAGCGGATCGACATGGACATGCAGATGCGCTCGCTGCGAAGCGATGCGGAAGGGCTCTCGCAGGGGCAGCACGTGATCGAGGTCGACGCCGCGCCAGGCATCGATCTTCGCGGCGCGGAGGGAGAGCTTCACAGCGCGTTCAGCAACCTGGTAAGCAATGCCGTGCGATACACGCCACAGGGCGGGAAGATCCGGATCGAGTGGGGGCCGAGTGCTGACGGCGGCGCGCGTTTTGCCGTTGTGGATTCGGGGCTCGGTATTCCCGCGGAGCACATTCCGCGGTTGACCGAGCGCTTCTACCGCATCGACCGCAGCCGTTCGCGCGATACCGGGGGGACTGGTCTGGGCCTGGCCATCGTCAAGCACGTGCTCACCCGACATCAGGCCGATCTGAAGGTCACGAGCGAGGTGGGGCGGGGCAGCGTGTTCGCGATTCATTTCCCGCCCACGCGCGTGGTGCATCGCGCCCCCGTGGATGCGTCGGCCGCGTGATTGCCGGCGCGTTCGTGCCGCTGCCGCAGCGGCACGCGCTCAGTTGCCGGTCTGTACGTGCTGCGCGATTTCCTGCATCAGCACCATCTGGCTGTTGAACGGGGTCTTGCCCGGCTTGCGGCGAACATAGCTGCCGTCCGGGCGCATCAGCCAGGCCGCCGTATTGTCGCGCAGATGCACCATCAGGCCTTCGCGAATCACGCGCGCCTTCAGGCGCTTGTCGCGCACCGGGAAGGCCACCTCCACGCGTCGGAAGAAATTGCGCTCCATCCAGTCGGCGCTCGAGAGCATGACGCGCTCGTCACCGTCGGCATGGAAGTAATAGATGCGATGGTGCTCGAGAAAGCGTCCGACGATCGAGCGAACGGTGATGTTCTCGGAGAGCCCCGGGACGCCCGCGCGCAGCGAGCACACGCCGCGCACGATCAGGTCGATCTTCACGCCGGCGCGCGACGCCTTGTACAGTTCGGCGATGATGGTCGGCTCGAGCAGCGCGTTCATCTTCGCGACGATGCGGGCCTTGCGGCCGGCCGCGGCCGCTTCCGTCTCCCGCCGGATGGCCTCGAGCAGATGCGCGTGCATCGTGAAGGGCGATTGCCACAGGCCGTCGAGGTGGGTCTGGCGGCCGATGCCCGTCAACTGCTGGAAGACTACGTGTACGTCGGCGCACAGGGTCTCGTCCGCGGTCATCAGCCCGAAGTCCGTGTACAGACGGGCCGTGCGTGGGTGATAGTTGCCGGTGCCGAGGTGGACATAGCGCTTGAGATACGTCTTCTTGCCCTGACGCGTGCGTCGCACGATCAATAGCATCTTCGCATGGCACTTGTGGCCGACCACCCCATAGACCACATGCGCGCCGACCGCTTCGAGGCGTGCGGCCCAGTTGATGTTCGTTTCTTCGTCGAATCGCGCGAGCAGCTCCACGACCACCGTGACTTCCTTGCCGTTGCGGGCCGCCTCCATGAGCGCGTCCATGAGCGCGGATTCGTTGCCGGTGCGGTAGATCGTCTGCTTGATGGCAACCACGTCCGGGTCGCGGGCGGCCTGAAGCAACAGCTCCAGCACGGGCTGGAAGCTGTCGTACGGATGGTGCAGCAGCAGATCGCCCTGATCGATGAGGTCGAACATGGCGGGCGAGGCGGTCATGCGCCTGGGCAAGGCCGGCACGAACGGCACGAACTTCAGGTCCGGGCGGTCGACCATTTCGGGGAGCGGCATGAGGCGCACCAGATTGACCGGGCCCTTGACGCGGTAGCAGTCCGAGTCGGACAGGCCGCACTCGGTCTGCAGGCGTCGTACGAGCCGCGACGGCGCACCCGCGTCGACTTCGAGGCGCACGGCGTCGCCGAGGTGCCGGGCGGGAAGTTCGCCCTGGAGTGCCGTGCGCAGGTTCGTGATCTCGTCTTCGTCGACGAACAGGTCGCTGTTGCGGGTCACGCGAAACTGGTGGCAACCCTTGGCGGTGAGGCCAGGGAAGAGTTCGCTTGCGAAGCGCAGCATGAACGAGCTGAGCAGCACGAAGCTGTTGGGCAGGGGGGCCAGCGCGGGCGGCATGGGCACGAGGCGGGGCAGGGCACGCGGGGCCTGGACGATGGCCAGTTCCGCGTCGCGCCCGAAGGCATCCTTGCCTTCGAGCTCCACGGCGAAGTTCAGGCTCTTGTTGAGGACTCGCGGGAACGGGTGCGCGGGGTCGAGGCCGATGGGCGTGAGCACCGGTACCAGTTCGCGCAGGAAGTAGTCGCGGGCCCACTCGACCTGAGCGTCGTTCCATTGGCCGGACGGATGAAAGGCGATGCCTTCGGCCTCGAGTTTCGGCAGAATGCTGTCGAACATCGCGTATTGCTTTTCGACGAGCGCCTGTGCCCGGGCGCAGACTTGCGTGTAAACTTGCTGGAACGTCATGCCGTCGGGCGTGAGCATGCCCGGATTCTCGCGCATCTGCTCTTTCAGTCCGGCGACGCGGATTTCGAAGAACTCGTCCAGATTGCTGCTCACGATACAGACGAAGCGCAGGCGCTCGAGCAATGGCGTTGCCGGATCGGCCGCCTGGGCGAGCACGCGTTCGTTGAATGCGAGGATGCCCAGCTCACGATTGAGCAGCGGGTAATTCATATTGAACGTGCGAAAGACATGGGATTGGCGTGAATTCTTCATCCGTATTGTTACAGTTATATGACATTCACATTTGTCAACGACGTGTCATATACGATTTGTAACGTATTCGTCATTTATTTGTCGAGTGCGCGTCATGCATTTAAAGTGAAGCATCGCGTTTACCGACTCTCATCGCTCAGGCGCACCTCCCCATGAGTACCCCAACGCCCTTGCTAGCGGCCGTCGATCTCGGTTCGAACAGCTTCCGCCTGATCATCGGACGTGTGGAGGAAACCTCCGCCGGCACCCAGATCTATCAGGTCGATGCCTTGCGCGAGCCGGTGCGGCTGGCCGCCGGTCTGAATGCCGAGAAATACCTCGATCATCCGTCGCAGCAACGTGGGTGGGACGTGCTCAAGCGCTTCGGCGAGCGGCTGCGCGGTTTTCATCCCGACCAGGTGCGCGCCGTGGCGACCAACACGTTGCGCGTGGCCAAGAATGCGCAGGATTTCCTGGGCGAGGCGCAGCGAGCGCTGGGTTTTCCGATCGAAGTGATTGCCGGACGGGAAGAGGCGCGCCTGATCTATGCGGGCGCGGCGCATTCGGTGCCGACCTGCCCGGGCAACCGGCTGGTGGTGGACATT
Organism: Pandoraea pnomenusa; assembly: GCF_000767615.3. Lineage (NCBI taxonomy): Bacteria > Pseudomonadati > Pseudomonadota > Betaproteobacteria > Burkholderiales > Burkholderiaceae > Pandoraea > Pandoraea pnomenusa. The sequence continues at coordinate 1,816,717 of NZ_CP009553.3, forward strand.
GGCGGTGGTTCGACGGAATTCATCATCGGTGAGGATTACGAACCGATCATCATGGAGAGCCTGTATATCGGCTGCGTGAGCCACAGCCGTCAGTTCTTTCCGAGCGGCAACGTGGACGAGTATGCGATGAAGCAGGCCGAACTGGCGGCGCGTCGCGAGATTCAGATCATCTCCGCGCCGTATCGCGATGCGGGCTGGTCGCAGGCGATCGGTTCGTCGGGCACGGCACGCGCGTTGGCCGAACTGCTCGAGGCCAATGGTTTCAATGACGGCGGCGTGCACGGTCTCACACGCGGCGGCCTCGAGCGTCTCAAGCGTGCGCTCATCAAGGCCGAGAACGCGAATCGCCTGAAGCTGTCCGGACTTAAGCAGGATCGCATTCCGGTGCTGCCCGGGGGGCTGTCCATCATGCTGTCCGTCTTCAACGAACTCGAAGTCGAGCATATGGAGACGACCGACGCCGCGCTGCGTCTCGGCGTGATGTACGACCTGCTCGGGCGGACCCAGCACCAGGACATGCGCGCGGTGACCGTCGAGCAGTTCGTGCGGCGATACGGCGTGGATCGGGCGCAGGCCGAGCGAGTGGGGCGCCTGGCCATTGCGCTGTACCGTCAGTTGCCGGTCGCCGGCGAAGATGCCGACGACGGCCGCGAGGACGACGAGGCGTTGCTGAGCTGGGCGGCGTCGCTGCACGAGATGGGGCTGTCGATCTCTCACAGTGCCTATCACAAGCATTCGGCCTACATCGGCAGCAACGCGGACATGCCGGGGTTCTCGCGTCCCGATCAGGCGCGCCTGGCGGAGCTGCTGCTGGGGCACGTGGGTAAGCTGGGCAAGCTCGCCGCGCAGGCGCAGCAGGTCGACTGGCAATTGCTGTTCTGCCTGCGGCTGGCCGTGCTGTTCTGTCGTCGGCGAACCGACGCGCTACCCGACAGCATCGAGGTCGAACGCCTGGGTGACGGTTTCCAGGTGTCGGTGCCGCGTGTATGGATCGAGGCCAACCCGTTGACCGATTACAGCCTGCAACGTGAGGCGCAGGAGTGGGAGAAGATCGGCATGCGCTACAAGGTGGTCTACGCCTGAGCGACTGCGCCGAAGCCTAATCGTAAGGGCGCCTGCACCGATGTGCGGCCCTCGATGAAAGAATGCCCGGCAGAAGCCGGGCATTCTTTTGTCCGCAGCGGGGGCGGAAGCCGTGGTGGGGAGGTCTGTCAGGCTTGCTGGAGCTTGCCGACGAGTTCGGGTCCGAGGAAGTGGCGCGCGTAGCGCGGGTTGATGTCGGACAGCCGGAACAGCGTGAGGAAGTCGGCGGTGTTGAAGTCGGGGTCCCAGGCCGGGGCGCCGCAGATGCGGGCACCGAGGCGCAGATAACCCTTGACGAGCGCGGGCGGCTCGACGTCGAGCGTGGATTGCAGCTCGTCGACGGGCAAGGCGATGCGCGGCACGGCGTGATATTCCGAGGGGGCCATGGCGGCGCCTTGCAGCTTGCGGTACAGGCTGGCGGCGTAGTGCCCGCCGTCGGCCATCGGCACGCTGGCGCAGCCGAGCATCGTTTCGAGGCCGTTGCGCAGCATGTATTCGGCCAGACCGCTCCAGAGCGCCATGATGACGGCGCCGTTGCGGTAGTCGGGGTGCACGCACGAGCGGCCCGTTTCGAGCATCTTCGGGCGCAGGTGATCGAGCCGGGAGAGGTCGAATTCTCCTTCGGAGTACAAACGTCCGAGGCGTTTGGCTTGTGCCGGGGGCAATACGCGGTAGGTGCCAACGACCCTGAGCGAGTCTTGATCGCGCACGATCAGGTGGTCGCAATATTGGTCGTATTCGTCGACATCCAGACCGGCCGGGCCTTTGACCGAGGCGCCCATTTCTTCGGCGAAGACCTGATATCTCAGGCGTTGGGCTTCCCGAAGCTCGCTTTCGTCGCGTGCCCAAGCCACGGCCAGATTCGGTTTGACAGGCGTTTGAGGGCGAGGAAGACGCCTCCGCGACGTGGGGGTCAACGAAGAGAGCGGCATGGTGGGGTTCGGCAGGTCGCGCATAAAGGCCCTTTTTTTGACGGTCGCGTTGCGACGTACTTTAAAAAGCATCAATGTCGATTCCGTGAACGGTAGGCGACAATTCTATGACAAAACCACAAGTGTCATGAGTCAGGTCCCATTTTCCGTACCTTCCACGGGTCTGGCGCAGGCGCTCGGGAGGGGCCTTTCGCGCGGGATGGCCGCCGGTTCGCCGCCGGCGGCGGGCGGGTTCAGAGCAGATCGGGGTTGATGACGGCGCGCACGACGACCTGGCTTTCGTCTTCGCGACGGCGGGAGGCGAGCCACCAGATGCCCGATTTCTTGATGGTCCAGTAAGCTTCCTGGCCGCTCAGCAGCAGGGCGGCGAGTTGTCCGAGGGCGGGTTGGTGGCCCACGACGACGACGGTCTGTGCGGTGCCGGGCCAGTGGATGGCGCCGAGCAGGGTCATGGCGTTGGCGCCTGGGGCGAGGTCGCGCACGATCCGCGGGGTGGGGGTGAGCGCCTGAGCCGTTTGCACGGCGCGCACGGCGGGGCTGGAGAGGATGAGGGCGTCGGCGGGCAGGCGGGCGCGCAGCCACTGGGCGGATTTTTCGGCCTGTTTGCGCCCGCGATCGGTCAGTTCGCGGGCAAGGTCGGCCTGGGCGCTGGTGGCCAGCGTGGCAGGCAGGTTTTCGGCGTCGGCGTGACGCCAGAGAATCAGGTTCATCGACACGGGTTCGGACATGGAGAACCTCCCACTATGGCGGGGTTTCGTGGCGGCGGGATGACCGTCGACGACGCAGCAACGAAAATGCCATTGTGCCAGCCGGAATAGGGAAATTGCCGGTGGGATGTGCGTCTATTTGACGCGGGACGCCGAACCCTCTAGAATCTAGCCTCTTTGCTCGGAGCGTAGCGCAGCCTGGTAGCGCATCTGATTTGGGATCAGAGGGTCGTAGGTTCGAATCCTATCGCTCCGACCAAAAACCCTTGCAGTACAAGCAGTTACGGAGCGCCCCATCGGGGCGTTTTTCGTTTATCCATGATCCTGTCCCGGTGCGTCAAATATCCAGTGCTCAAACAGTGCTGGTGATTCATCCAGTTATCGGCGGGTTCATGCGCATTTCGTCCCTCAACTCGCCGGCAGGCATGGACGATCAGAACTGCGCGGTAAGCGAGAATCCGACTGTGGTGTGTGCTGTCTGAAAGGACGCTGGCTTATGGATTGGCGTGCCGGCAAAGACTTCACCAGCGACAAAGCCGAATGGGAGCCTGGTATTGCCGCGTACGCCAATGACCGCACCCGCAAGTTGTGTACCGGCCAGGTATTGCGCGTTCGGACCGCTGACACGGCCGTAATCCACCCCGGCGAAGAGCGATACGCCAGACGCGCCAGGTGCCCACTGCAATTCGTTGCGCCAGTAAAAGCCTTTTTCCGCAGCAAGGGACGATTCACCGTCAAATCCACGAACCGTATAACGGCTACCGATACTCATATCGTCGATGTAGTGCAGCACGTCGCCGGTGAATTGCCCGTGAAATGTCGTGACGTAGCGAAGTGGCAATTGACCGAGCGGCAGTGACAGGTTGGCGTCAAGTACCGCCATCTTGAAGCGATACGTCGGCGTGCCGGGCGGGGCGTTATCCGGCGCCGCCCCGAGCCCCGACACACTTTGCCGATAAGCAAGGGTGCTGTCGAATTGCCCGCCGCCGATGTGGTGACGATCCGAAATCCCGAACTCGATGAAAGTGTTGTTCCGGTACTGCTGATCGATTTCAGCGTCCTCGAGGAAGCTGCGTCCAAAGCGCTTGCTTAACCGGACGTGCGCGCTCAGCACATTGCTCTGGCTGCGCTGAAGGACTCGCGACAGTTTGAAATCGAGATTCTGCGACTGTCCACGCGTGACGAAAGTGTCGTTCACGCCTGCGATTTGCTGGTTATACCGATTGGCGTAGGCCGCCACTGTAGCAGTCCAGAATCCCCACGGAATCGAGTAGAAAGCATTCCACCCGTTCGATCCGAAGCGCTTGTCAGCGAACGACAGATCATGTGTCGCGCCGACATTCAGGATGTCGTTCAGACCCAGGGGATTGTCGATGCCGAGGGCGAGGCTGCCCTGTAGTTTCCCTGTATCGCGAGATCCTGAGTTGTCGACCGAGGCGACAACGCTCCATCGCTTTGTTCGCTTGACGTCGATGACGACATCACTCTCGCCCGGGGCTTGCGTCGGCACGATCTGCATCGTCACGTCCTGGCTGGCAAGGCGCTTCATCTGCTCAAGCCCCTGCTCGAGGTCGCGCAGTTCGAGGAGATCGCCCGGGCGTGTGGGGAATGCCGTACGCCACGTGCCGTATTGCGAGGCATCGGAGAAGCGGATGTCCCCGATGATGCCGGGAACGAGCATGAGCTTCAGTTCTCCGGTCGTCAGATCCTGCTCGGGCACGAGAACGCGTGTCGTCACATAGCCTTTGGCCAGAATCGCCTTAGAGAGCCCCGCCGTTATCGCTGCAATGCCCTCTCGGCCGACGCATTCGCCTCGATAGTGCGCGAGCCAGTCTGTTGCGAACGCAAATGGATCAAGAGAAAGCGATGACGCACCAGCGGCTTGCGCACGTTGCGGGAGTTTCTCGGGAACGTGCAGCGAAAACCTCTCGATCGGAAAACATGGGGACTCCACGGGAAGCGCCGGGAAGCCGTCTGCAGCGGGGAGTGCCGAGCGCACCGTTGGCGTATTGATCGCGGCGGCGCGCTCCTGTGCCTGACGTTGCTGCTCGAGCAGTTGCTGTTGTCGCGCATTCGACGCAGCCGCATCGACGGCCGGCGCAGGCGACGTTTGTGCCACAGCCTCGAATGACAGCGGAAGCGAGAGCAGAGCTGGAAGCAGGCGACAAAACTGTGCGGTTGACCAACGTGATGCGAAATTCATTGCGAGGCAACGGAAAAAGGAATCGCGGAGACAAGACGAGCGCCAGCCTGACCCGAAGTTGTAGATCGAAAAGCGATGTCAAAGAAAGGAGGCGTGTCCTACTTAACGACCCCGAATCAGGTGTCGAAGCGCATTGGTATCCCCGGCGATATTCATTCGGACTATTAGCTTTTTTTGGATGTTACCGCCATTGATCACTTTTCGGAAGATGGTTTTGCATAGGGAACTGATCATGAAAAATTTAGTAATATTCGGCATGCGAAGTTTTTTGCGATAAATGTAGAGCATCGGGAAGAGGCAAATAGAAAAAGACAGTCGCACAAAGATCAGATGAAAACACACACGAATCGGCGCGTGCGGGGCGCGCTTCAGGGGAGTGCCTTGGAAACTGGGTTGCAGCACGGCCTGATCCGCGCGCTGGTGCTTGCGCAGATCATTGCGCCGATTTCGGTTCGGGCGCAGGTAGTTGCAGCGCCGGGTGGTCCCAATGTCGTGCAGACTGCCAATGGCTTGCAGCAGGTCAATATCACCACACCTACCGCTGCGGGCGTTTCAAAAAACGTCTATTCGCAGTTCGACGTGCCGCGTCAGGGCGTCATCCTGAACAACTCGCCGACGATCGTGAACACACAGCAAGCGGGGTACGTCAACGGCAACCCCAATCTCGCTCGGGATCAGGCTGCGCGCGTGATCCTGAATCAGGTCAACAGCAATTCCCCGAGTCAGCTACGGGGTTATCTCGAAGTCGCGGGCAAGGCCGCGCAAGTCGTTGTGGCGAACAGCGCGGGAATCATGGTCGACGGTGGGGGGTTCATCAACACCACGCGTGCGGTGCTGACCACCGGTATTCCGATCATGGGTGCGGACGGCAGCCTCGCTGGCTATCAGGTCAACGGCGGGCGTCTGGTGGTTCAGGGAGACGGGCTGAACGCGGCGAATGTCGATCAGGTTGACCTCATCGCACGTGCCGTACAGGTCAACGCTGCGTTGCATGCCAAGCAACTGAATGTGGTGACGGGCGCGAATCGCGTCGATCACGAGACCCTCGCGTTGCAGAAGACAACCGGTGACGGTGCTGCGCCCGATGTGGCCGTGGACGTCGGCCAGTTGGGCGGGATGTACGCGCAACGCATCTTTCTCGTGGGCACCGAGAACGGCGTCGGCGTCTCCAACAAGGGTGTGATTGCGGCGCAGGCCGGCGATCTGACGCTGACGACCGAGGGTAAGCTTGTCACGACCGGAAAGCTTGATGCAACGGGCAATGCGCGCCTCAACGCCCTGACAGGCATCGACAATCGGGGTAGTGTCTACGCGGGCGGATTGACTGACATCCGCACAGGCGGCCTGCTCGATAACAGCGGTGTGCTGAGCGCAGCGGGCAATCTCATCGCGCAGGCCGCCGGTCTGACGTCGGGCGGCACACTCGGTGCCGGTATCGATTCCACGGGGCAGGCGACGCTCGCGGGCAATCTGAGCGTGACGGCCTCCGGAAAGGTGATCGCGACGGGGCGCAACGTCGCGCGCGGCGACATGACGTTCGTTGCCGGTGCGCTGGACCTGTCCGGCAGTCGTACGGATGCGAGTCAAAGCTTGTCGCTGACGTCGCGGGCGGGCGATATCGATCTTCAACGCGCCATTGTCACGGCGTCCAACGCGCTGAGTGTGAAGGCCGCGCAAGGCCTTCTCAATGCCAATGGCGTATTGTCGGCCGACACGATCACGTTGGCGGCGCTAGGCCGTATCGACAACACCGACGCACAAACGGCCGCGAGAACGCGACTCGACGTCACCGGGGGAAGTCTCGATAACCAGCGCGGGTTGCTTCAATCGGGCGGGCTTCTCAAGGTCAGGGGCGCATCGCTGAACAACACCGCCGGGCGTGTGGTATCGCTCGGCGACGACGGAACATCCATCGATATCGACGGCGAATTGCGTAACGCGGCGGGCACGAACGGACTCGGTGCCCCCGGCGGGGTCATCGGCACCAACGGCGACCTGCGTCTGCATGCCGGCTCGCTGATCAATGCTGCGCAACTCGTCGCCGGGACGACGATGACCCTTACGTCCGGACAACTGGACAACACTAACGGAACACTTTCCAGCGAGAAAATCGACGTGAGCGTCGACAGTGTTCTGACCAATCGTCAGGGCGCGATTTCCGCGACGACATCGACGCTTCGCGCCGGGCAACTCGTCAACGATCATGGACTGATCGACGCGGGCACCCTGTCGCTGACAGTGTTGGGGGATGCGTCAAACCGTTCGGGAGAGATCAAGCAGTACGGCGATTCGGCGCAGACCGTCAAAGTCGGTGGGGTGCTGGACAACAATGCAGGCACGGTGGCAACCAAGGCCAGCGGGCTGACACTGAACGTCGGACAGTTGGTCAACGATCAGGGGAAGATCAGCCATCTCGGCAGCGGCACCTTGTCGGTCGTGTCGACGGGTGACGTCACAAACTTGACCGGTCTGCTGGGAAGTCTGGGCGCGCTTCGGATCTCGGCGGCGCGCATCGATAACACGGGCGGCGAGCTGAGTGCGGGCGATTCCGTGTGGCTTACCGCCGCTGCGAACATCGTCAATCGTAGTGGCGGTGCGGTGTATGGCGCGAATAGTCTGACGGTTTCGGCGAGCACCGACATCTACAACACGGCGGGATCGATGCAGTCGGGGGGCACCGTCAAGCTGGATGCTAACGGTACGCTCACCAATACCGGCGGTCGTATCAGTGCCAATGGCGCGCACGATGCACTGACGGTGACCGTCGGTAGCCTCGTGAATGCCACCGGGCAACTGACGAATGCCGGCGATGGCGATACTTCTGTAACGGCAGCTGGGGACGTGGGCAATGCCGGAGGAACGATCGGTGGCAACGGCAAACTGAGCGTCAATGCGGCGTCGCTGAGCAACAGCGCCGGCGGCAAGATCATTGGCGGTGCAGACGTTCTGCTGGGTGTGGTCGGTTTGCTCGACAACTCGGCGGGGCAGTTGTTCGGCGGTAACTCGCTCATGGCGACGCAAGCCACCGCACGCTTGAACAATGCGGGCGGCACCATCGAAAGTCGCGGCGACGTCTCGTTGCAGGTCGCTTCGCTCGATAACGCAAGCGGCATCATCCGTTCGAACCGCGACGTGGGCGTGGGCGGTGCCATGAACGGTGCCGGACAAATGACGGCCGGTCGCAATCTGACGCTTGCTGCCGTTGGCGACTACGTGAACGCATCCGCCAATCGTCTGCGCGCAGACGGCATGCTCAAGCTCACGTCGACGGGGCGCTTCACCAACGATGGCACGCTCACGGCACCCGGCACACTCGACGTACAAGCCGCCCAGATCGTCAATAGCGCGAATGGCTCGATCAATGCGGCGACGACACAACTGAGTGCTGCGGGCCTGTTCTCCAACTCGGGCAGCATCGGCGGCGATACCGTTCGACTCAAGGCGAACTACTTCTTCAATGGCTATGGTGTGCTGGGCAACGATGTGCAGATCAATGCCGTCGATATCGAGAACAACAGCGCGTCGGCGATTATGGGGGGCGCGAGGCGACTCGCGTTATATGCGTCGAACTCCGTCTCCAACTACGACGGAGCATTGCTCTACAGCATGGGCGACATCGAGATTGCGCGTGACGGCACACGCGACGGGCAGGGGCTGCTCGCCAATCAGATGGCGTTGCTGACCAACCGTTCGGCCAGCATCGTTGCCGACGGCAATCTGGACATTGCGGCGCGCGTCATCAACAACTCGCGCACCAGCATCGTGACACAGCCGGGAACGCCACAATCCACGACGCAGAGCTTCAGTCTCTACACTGCGGGGCTGACCGGTGGCGATGAAACGATGATGCACATGAGCCTGACGTTCCCAGAATGGTTCTGGAGCGGGGGCAGAGCGCCGATATCGTCATCGTTGCTGCAGACGCTTGCCAGACCGTTGACTGTCGACATTCCAAAGTCTCAGGTGACGAATTTGGATCTTGCGGCGAAGACCTTCAGTCTGACGAAGCCGCTCGAAGAGTCGTATCAGGACATGACGACGCAAGGCCAGGGGCCGTGCGACGATCATGGCCAGTGCGCGTCGACCACCAAGACGCGCGACGTCGGCACGAACCCGACGCAGTACTTCAACAGCATCGTCGATAACGGGGACAGTTACCGTGTCGTGTTCTGGCCGGATTGGGATCCGAATACGATGATCCGGCCGGATCAGGCGATCTCGCGTGGCGATCTGGGGATCGATCAGCGCGACTACAACGAAATCGCGCGCGTCGTCACGACGACGCGAACGCGCGACGAACTCATCAGCGCATCTCCCGAGGCGAAGCTGCAAGCGCAGGGATCGATTCGCATCAATGCCGACGGCGGTGCGATCAACAACCAGTCGTCGACGATGACGGCAGGGGGCGATCTGATTCGACGGGCGACCGGTGGGTCTGTCAACGACGTTGGCATCACGTTGCAGGAGACGGTGACGCAAACGCAGACGTCGACTTTCTACTGGCATCAGAAATCGGGTGGCGACAGCGATCAGCAGACGGTGGCCTATCCCGTCACGCCGTTGCCGCCGACTACACTTGCGTCGCTTCCCGCGATTGCCGTGGGCAATCAGTCGGTGCAATCCAGCGGCAGGAACATCACGGTGTCGAGTGTGGACCGATCCGGTAATACGGTGGGTAGCGCAGGCGTGACTGGTGGTAATGCGACCGGCACGCAGTTGGGCAACCTGTCGGGTGCGGTGGCCAATCGTCAGACGCTTGGGTCATCTGCCCAGGCGATTCCCGGCCTGACGTTGCCAAAAAACGCGCTGTTCCAATTGCGCTCGGCACCGGGGCAAACCTATCTCGTCGCCACCGATTCGCGTTTCACCGATTACGGCAAGTTCATCTCCAGCGACTACATGCTCACTGGACTGAATCTCGATCCGCAGACAACGCAGAAGCGCATCGGCGACGGCTTTTATGAAACGCAATTGGTGCGGGATCAGATTACGGCGCTCACGGGCAAGACATTGCTCGCGGGTTACACCAATTATCTCGATGAGTACACGGCGTTACTCAACAACGGTGTGACGTACGGAAAGCAGTTCGGGTTGAACGTTGGCGTGGCTTTGTCGGAAGCGCAGATGAAGCAACTGACCAGCGACATGGTGTGGCTGGTCTCGCAAGACGTGACGCTGCCAGATGGGTCCGTTCAGTCGGTGCTGGTCCCGCAGGTGTATCTGGCGCAGGCCAACACCGTCGATCTGACGAACACCGGGGCACTGGTCGCGGGCGGGAGTGTGAAGCTTGCCGCGACGGGCGACGTGAAGAACAGTGGCCAGATCGTCAGCGACACCGCGACGACGATTCTGGGCGACGCCATCGTCAACCTCGGCGTCATCGGTAGCGGTGGCACGACCGCGCTTTCGTCGCTCGGCGATATCCGGAACACCGGCGGGCGCATTGGCGGTAAGGACGTCGTGGTGCAGGCGGGCCGCGACCTCATCAATGAATCCACCACGCTCACCCGGACCGCAGGGACGGACAACGGTGGCGGCTTTACGTCGTCCGCATCGGCCACCGGTATCGGTGCAGTCGGCATCATCTCGGGATCGAACAGCGCTACCGCCGTGGCGGCGCGCGACGTCACCCTCAATGCGGGCGCGATCGCCAGCGATGGCGCGGTGGTGGTTGCGGCGGGACGCGACATCAACGCCAACACGTTGACGGTCGGTCAGTCGCAGATCGTCGGTACGACCGATGGGCAGAACGGTGGTCGTGATGTCATTGTGCAGAACGTCGGCAGTGCGATCTCCGCTGGCGGCAATCTGACGACGGTCTCAGGGCGCGACACCACGTTGAGCGGAACGACAGTGGCCGCAGGTGGTAATGCGACGGTACTCGCGGGCAACGATGTCACAGTGACGGCGGTCAAGGATTCGCATACGCACGATGAGCGCTCCTTCGGGGGCTCGTTGCAGTACACCAAATCGTCGCTGGACGAGGCGGTCAATGGCGCCAGCGTGAGCGCAGGAAACCACTTGCTGATCGGCGCGGGTCAGGCGAGTGCGGTCGGTGGCGTGCTGGATGCTTATCAGATCTCGCCGGTCGCTGCCTCGTCGGGGACAGGGAATCTGTCGGTGCTGGGATCATCTGTTTCGTCGCAGGGTAATGGAACCATCGCATTGGCGGCGACGGGCGACGTCAATATCGGCACGGCGACGGAGACGCACGATAGTCGGAATTGGCAGCACGATAGCAGTTCAGGGTTCCTCTCCACAACGGAGGAGACATCGTCATCCAGCTCACATCAGACGATTGCGGTCGGATCGACCGTGTCCGGCAATGCAGTGGGCGTGTCGGCGGGCCGGGACCTCGTCGTGAGTGGTTCAACGGTCGTTGGCACGCAGGACGTCGCTTTGCAGGCCGGACGCGATGTGCGCATCGAGTCGGCGCGGAACGAGAGCCGGAGCAGCTCGTTCTACGAGAAGAAGAGTTCCGGTTTGGGTTCGTCGGGCGGTGTGGGTATTTCGTACGGCAAGAACGAGCAACGTGACCAGACTAACGACAGCAGCGTAACGCAGACGGGCAGCATGGTCGGTAGCCTGAACGGCAATGTCAGCATGGTGGCGGGCAACGACCTGCTGGTCAGCGGCAGCGACATCATGGCGGCCGGCGATATCACCGGCATCGGTGAGAACGTCACGATCGAATCGGCGCTGAATCAGCAGCATCATGACGAGGCGCATGAGTTCAAGAGCTCGGGTTTTACGTTGGCGGTGAAGTCGCCGGTCATCGACGCAGTGCAAAACGTGACGAATCAGGTCAAGGCTGCGGTGGACTCGGGCGGGGATGCACGCGTCTCGGCGCTGCGAGGCTACGCTGCGGCAAGTGGCGCTTATGGCGCCTACAACGAGGCTGCGCGAGCTGTTGATATGTTTGCTGACCCGAATTCGAAGGCAAAGCCGGAAGCCAAGGTCGAGCTGAGCTGGGGGTCATCGAGCAGCAAGTCGACATCGTCTGTCGACACGACGCAGAACGTGTCGAGCAACATCAGATCGGGCGGCACGACGGCGTTTGTCGCCACTGGCGACGCGGCGTCGGGCAAAGGTAACGTCAACATCATCGGCTCGAACATCGATGCGAAGGACGTCCTCCTGCAGGCCAACAACCAGGTCAATATCCTCAGTAGCAAGGACACGGAGTCGACGCGCAGCGACAACGAGTCGAAAGGCGGTAGTTTTGGCGTGTCGTTTGGCACGAGCGGCTGGGGGGTATCGGCATCGTTCTCGAAGTCCAACGGCGATGCCAACTCGGATTCGACGTTCCAGAACAACTCTCACATTAATGCGAGCAATACGGCGGTGATTGTGAGCGGCGGCGATACGAATATCGTCGGCGGCAATGTGAATGCGGACAATGTGATTGTGCGTGTGGGCGGCGATCTGAACATCGCCAGCGTGCAGGACACGAGCGAGAGTTCGGCACATCAGGAGAGTATGGGTGGCGGGTTCAGCGCGAGCATGGGCGGCGCTTCGGGGAGCTTCAGCTATTCGCGCGGTAACGCTAGCGGCAACTACGCAGGTGTGGTTGAGCAATCTGGGATTCAGGCCGGGGCTGGTGGGTTCGACGTCGACGTCAAGGGCAATACGGATCTGAAGGGCGCATACATCGCCAGTACGGCAGACCCGTCGAAGAACCAACTCACGACGGGAACGTTGACGTACTCCGACATCCAGAACCATTCCGACTACAGCGCGAACAGCTTTGGCTTTGGCGGCGGGGGCACGTTCGGCAACGGGGGCGCCAACGAGCGGACGACGGGACCGAGTTCGGGCAAGAACACTGGCGGCATTGCACCGATGCTGCCGCAGTCCGAGAGCGGCAGCGAGCGTGGCGTGACCCGCAGCGGTGTGAGTGAAGGCACCATCACGCTGACGAACGGCGCGAACCAGACGCAGGATCTGGCGAGCCTGAATCGCGATACGTCGAATCTGAACGAAACGGTGAACCGAACGCCGGATTTGCAGAACCTGCTTAACGATCAGTCACGCTTGATGGCAGCGGCGACGGCGGCTGGGGAAGCGGTGGCGCGGGATATTGGGACGTATGCGGACAAGAAGCGAGAAGCGGCGCTAAAGATGGCCGACGCCACGACCGATCCGGAGTTGAAGGCGCAGTATCAGAAGGAAGCCGACGACTGGAAGGAGGGCGGCGACTACCGTGCGGCAATGCACGCGGCGGGCGGCGCCATCATCGCGGGCTTAGGCGGCGGGAATGCGCTCGGTGGTGCGTTAGGTGCAGGGTTGACGTCGAAGCTCGGCGGAACACTGAACGAACTGAGCGAGAACATTCAGAAGGCCCACCCGACGGGCAACGCCGATATCGATCAGGCATTGGCGCAGATTGTGGCGACGGGCGTTGGTACTGCGGTGGGGGCGGCGGTTGGTGGGAGTTCTGGTGCGTTTGCTGGCTATAACGTTGATCGGTTTAATCGGCAACTTCATGAGGACAAGGATCCGCGAAAGGATGAGCGGAAACGGATTCAGCAGGATATTGCTCCGCAGTTCGCGGCGGCCCATCCGGGAATGACTGTTGAGCAGGCAACTCAGATACTCGCAGACCAACTTCTGAGGCAAGTGGACACAACTGCCGCCGCCAAGGGCGGATGGAATCAGGATGCTGCGAACTACTTGAGCAACTACGCTGCGGCCCATGCTGGCGAAACCGTTGGAAAAGATCAATGGGGAAATGCCGTACCGTTGTTTGGAACTGCTGCTGGATATCAACGCAACGACAGTACTATTTTCAGCGCAAACCCGCAGACGACAGTCTCACCGCCGACATTGGGGCTAGGCTCTCTTGGTGGCTATTTCAAGGGGGTTGGTCAGGGCTTAGTCGATACGCTGGGACATCCAATAGACTCGGTTTGGGGAAGTCTCAAGGGCGTCTATACAATCATTACGGACCCCACCGGCATGGCATCGCGTTGGCAAAATGAGGCGCGAAATGTGGTCATTCAGGCAGGTGATGGGAACTTCGGGCCAGCGGGTCAGCAGGCCGGTCAGCAGTTCGGGACGACGCTAATAGACTCGGTGACGGTCGCCGGAGGCGGTGTTTTGATCGGCAAAATGATGCCGGGTCTCAAGGATTCGAGGGCAGCGGCGGGAAACGCTGACGCTGCGGTGAGCAACAATTTCTATCGAGATGGTATTTCTTATGATGTAAGGCGCATCGCTTATGAAGCAGATTCCAGGGGGCTTTCCAACACCGTGGATGCGATGCGGGCTTCTGGGGCGAGCGAGGAGATAATTGCTCGATGGGCGGTCGACGAGAGAAACGCACTTAAACTGCAATATCGAGACATATCCCCTCCAGACTTCGTGGCGGCGGCGGAAGCGAGAAACGTGGAGAAGTACGGGAACAAACTGGGGCCCTCAGTTGAACAACTCAGACAGAAGGGGCTGTCGTGGACGGATATTGCTAACGGTGCTGCTCGCCCTGGCGGACAAGACTTTGGATTCGGAAAATAATGAAAACCACTTTGGAAACATCGCCGACTGGATTCCGATATATCTCGGTCCAGGAGCGCGTTGATTGGGGCAGCGCTCCGAGTATTGTCGAGGATATCCTCAGTCGCCTTGGTGCTAGTGACGTGATGACAGTTGCGAATGATGACGCGGTATCCGTTGACACAAAATGGTGGAATTTCACTTTTGACGGAAAACGATTCAGAGTGGTTTATGAAGAATATCCGCGAAGCCTCTCGATAGAGCCTATGGAAAAGTTGGATTCTACGGTTTTGGCTGAGATTTCACGGTTGCTTTTGGTGGAAAAATAATATTTCTTTGCTTTTCAATGTTTTGTAAATTAATTGAAAATTTGTTTTTAGTGTTTGATGGTGATTTTTTGTTGGGTTGGTTGAATCTGTTTAATTAAGATTAATCAATTTTTAGCGAATTTATGGTGGTTGAACCGCACCGGGAATCGTGGAGGCTGGTTGGTTTAAGTTAATGCGGACACGTCAGCGGCATTTCTGAGTTGCCTGTAGTAGTTTGCCTCAGCTTCAGCAGGCGGGATATAGCCGAGCGGTTCCATCAGCCGATGATGGTTGTACCAGGCGACCCATTCCAGCGTTGCCAGTTCGACGGATTCCCTCGTTTTCCAAGGGGCGCGCCGATGAATCAGTTCCGTCTTGTACAGGCCGTTGATCGTCTCGGCCAGCGCATTGTCGTAGCTGTCGCCCCGGCAGCCGACCGACGGCTCGATGCCGGCCTCAGCCAGCCGTTCGCTGTAGCGGATGCTGACGTATTGAGACCCTCTGTCGGAATGATGAATCAAAGTCCCGTCCTCACCCGGTTGGCGGGCGTACAGCGCTTGTTCAAGTGCATCCAGAACGAAGTCCGTGGTCATCGACGAGCTGACGCGCCAGCCAACAATACGGCGGGCAAACACGTCGATCACGAATGCCACGTACAGCCAGCCTTGCCATGTCGAGACATACGTGAAATCCGACACCCAGAGCTGATTCGGTCGGTCAGCCTTGAACTGCCGGTTGACTCGGTCCAGCGGGCGCGGCGCGGTCACCTCGGGAATCGTCGTGCGAACACGCTTACCGCGAACTGCGCCACGCAAGCCCTGCAGTTTCATCAACCGTCCGACCGTGCAGCGTGCCACTGCAATGCCTTCCCGGTTCATCTGCTTCCAGACCTTCGGCACGCCGTAGACCTGCATGTTGGCCTGCCAGACACGCTTGATCTCCGGTTGCAAAAGCTCATCGCGTTTCGCGCGGGCGCAGCGCTTCGACGGATCGCGAAGTTGTGCTGCATGGCGTCGGTAGCCCGACGGGGCAATCCGCAAGACCTTGCAGATCGGCTCGACCCCGAAGGTGTCGCGATGCTGATCAATGAAGGCCTTCAGGACTTGAAACGGCGGTCGAGCTCCGCCTGGGCGAAAAACGCGCTCGCCAGTTTGAGAATCTCATTGGTCCGGCGCAGTTCCTTGACCTCGCGCTCCAAGGCCTTGATGCGTTCACGCTCGGCCGTACTCACGCCATCGCGCTCTCCACGGTCGACCTCGTCGCGCTTAACCCAATCCAACAGCGTCTGCGGCGTGCAGCCGATCATCGGCGCAATCGATTCGACTGCCGCCCACATCGAAGGATGCTCGCTACGCTGCTCGCGTACCAGGCGCACTGCGCGCTCTCGGACTTCCGGGGAAAACTTGCTTGGCTTCTTGTTCATTGCTCCATTCTCTCAAGAGTTGGAGCCTCCACAAAATCCGGTGCGATTCATGGTGCCCATGGATGGTTGGCCGGAGCAAGCCAAGGCGCGAATTCCGATCTCGTGAGCTATGGATCCAGTCCTAAGGTCGGTGACTTTCGTGTCGGTTCCTCCGTCTCCGCGAGTGCCATGCTTGGTCCTCTGGCCGGACAGTTCGGAGGTGGTGCAGGTCTTTTCTCTAACATTCAAGGAACGCCCATCACAGGGGGTACTGGCAGACCAAGGGGGTGGCTGCAATTGGACCGAATGTCGGCGTTGGAGCCGAAATTAAATTCAATATCATAGAGTTTACTTATAAGGGGAGGTAGTTGATTGATGATGAATGCGAGCGTTGGGCGGTTTAATGTTATTAGGCGCCTCATAATTGCTATTATGGTTTTTGGATTTATTGGTTTTTTGGGATTTAAATTATTGCCGAAGTGGCTGGAATATATAACGATATTTTATGTTTTATTTTTTGTGGCGATTTTGTTTTTATTGATTTCGAAGTTTTACAGGTGCCCATATTGCAATTCTATACCGCGAGGACATCCGATTCCGTATGTGGATCTGGCTCCGGAAAGCTGCAAGGTATGCGGCCGATCATTGAGGGTGGACGATCAAGGTGATTCTTCTGACTGTGCGTGATAAATAGTGAGGTAACGGACGATTTTATATCCGCGTCGCTGTCGAGGTCCAACGGCGACGCCAACTCGGATTCGACTTTCCAGAACAACTCTGATATCAACGCGAGCAATACGGCGGTGATCGTGAGTGAAGGCACCATCACGCTGACGAACGGCGCGAACCAGACGCAGGATCTGGCGAGCCTGAATCGCGATACGTCGAATCTGAATGAAACGGTGAACCGCACACCGGATTTGCAGAACCTGCTTAACGATCAGTCACGCTTGATGGCAGCGGCGACGGCGGCTGGGGAAGCGGTGGCGCGGGATATTGGGACGTATGCGGACAAGAAGCGAGAAGCGGCGCTAAAGATGGCCGACGCCACGACCGATCCGGAGTTGAAGGCGCAGTATCAGAAGGAAGCGGACGACTGGAAGGAGGGCGGCGACTACCGTGCGGCAATGCACGCCGCTGGCGGCGCGATCATCGCGGGCTTGGGAGGCGGCAATGCGCTTGGCGGTGCGTTAGGTGCGGGGCTGACATCGAAGCTCGGCGGGACACTGAACGAACTGAGCGAGAATATTCAGAAGGCCCGTCCGACGGGAAATACCGACATCGATCAGGCGTTGGCGCAGATTGTGGCGACGGGCGTTGGTACTGCGGTGGGGGCAGCGGTTGGTGGTGGTTCGGGAGCGTTTGCTGGATATAACGTTGATCGGTTTAACCGGCAGTTGCATCCCGATGAGCGGACGTGGGCCAAAGACAACGCGAAAAGTTTCGCAGAGTTCTACGAGAGAACCACAGGAAAGGCCATAAGCCAGGGCCAAGCGGAAAACATGCTTTTGGCGAACGGCTATCGTCTTGTCGATGAAATCGCAAGCAAAGGTCCGGGCGGTGATCCGGTTGCTATCGCATACATAAATCAGGTTGCCACAGGATTGTTCCAGACAACTTCCGAAGAATTTCGGAAGCCACTTATGAATGGGAATCGGGACGGCTCGCCCACTCCTGAGCAACTCGCCCTACCCGCAGCCAGAGGGAATCCGGCGCTAGGTCTGACTGTTGTTGCTGGGGTGCTAACTGCAGGGGTCGCACCCGAGATTGCCGCGGGCGTTGTTGCGGCGTCGAGGGTATGTGCGACAAACATCGTTCTATGCATGAATCAGATTGGCATCGGCTCGGGTGAGCTCTTTGCCAGTTCTGCAATGCCGGCAGGAACTGGTGCAGCAGTTGCGATGGCAGCCAAAATCAACAACTTTTACCGAGACGGCGCTGCGCCAGAGCTCTTGCAGCAGGCATATAGGCAGGCAGCAGTAAGTTCAACGCATAATGCCGCATCGTCGGAAGTGGTACTAGGAAAGTACATCGCCGGAAGTGAGAGCTCGTATGAGGCTGTAGCTGCGTCGAGAGGTTCGACGTATTTTTCCATGTCAGACTGGAACGCCGTCCAAGGACAGATGGGGGCGGATAAGATGTGGAACATAAATCGGGCTTTCCTTGACCAGCAGATGGCACAAGGCAAGAATTTCGTCTTTACATTGGACCCAAGATCTGTAAGCGAGTTGTCATACACGGCGAAGGAGTACGATTATCTCCAGAGAAATGGGTATGTATTGCAAGAAGGGACAGGAGGGTTGTTTCATGCAATTAAAAAATGATGCGGAAAGTCTAGATCTCGTTGATCAATGCGTGATTGATTACTATCGATCTAAAGGTCGATACGTGAAGAATTTCCTTAGATCAAGGAATGACGAGTGGGGGACTCTGTACTCCCATTACCTTGTGGATCGAAAAACAGTTGTTCGCGTATCTCTCGGTCAGGATAGAGGTATTTTTCTGACTGGAATTCAAATTGGCATTGGTCCTCACTATTTTTCTCCTTCGGAATTTTGGTCTTTTGAGGATGCGGATAGGTTCAGAATGGAGGCGAGCGTGGAATCGGTTTTGGTAAATTTATCTGCTTTGGATGATTTTATATTGTGAGTAATATTTTTAATGTTTGTGTGAGGGGAATTTAAAAATACTCTTCGATTTAACTGGATTCCGAGTAACGACTAAGAGCAATTCGAGTCGTGTCACATTTGAGGAAATCTTTGTACTGGGCCGCCTCTCCCCCGGATGAAGCTGCGCCAAAAGAATTGATCCAGCGGTAACACGCATGCGCGTTGGATCGACACGCTGGCGCCGTTGCCTATAGTGCACTCGCCGTTGCTGCCGGAGGACGGCCGGTGAAACTGGTTTGTGAAGTTCTCGGCGTGTCGCGCTCGAATGTAATGGCACTGACCTGCCGAATATTTTTTTACCAAGGGTGTCTAGGGAGTTGGGGGCGGTGGTTGCACTACGCTCGCTAATCGGGGGCGGCGTCACCGTTGCTGGTAACACGGACTTGAAGAGCGCGTACATCGCGAGCACAGCGGATCCGTGGAAGAACCAACTGACGACAGGCACGCTGACGTTCTCCGACATCCAGAACCATTCCGACTACAGCGCGAACAGCTTTGGCTTTGGCGGCGGGCGTGACCTGTCCGTGAAATTTCGTACCAATGGAATCTAGAGATAATGGCTCCTCAGCTCAGACGAGGAGTTGGTATGAAGAAAAGCCGGTACAGCGACGAGCAGATCGTGCGAATTCTGCGCGAAGCGGATCGAGATACGATCCCTGAGGTGGCCAAGCGCAATGGCGTGAGCGAGGCGTCGATTTACGCCTGGCGCAAACGGTTCGGCGAGATGGTGAGCGACGACGTCAAGCGCCTCAAGACGCTTGAGGCGGAGAATCCCCGGCTGAAGCTGCTGCTGGCGGAGTCGCTGCTTGTCAACGCCGGTTTAAATCTGACCCACCTTCCGGCGTATCGCCGAAGTAAATCTGACCCACCCAGGCTCCGTGTCACGCGGCGGCTTTCGCGCCTGCGCGTGTAGTTTGTCCAGCTTTCCGTTTGTCCTTCAGCCGATAGCTTTCGCCTGCAATCTGCACGATGTGCGCGTGATGCAGCAGCCGGTCGAGCATCGCCGCAGTCAGCGTCTGGTCGTCGGCAAATGCCGTGGCCCACTGCGTAAATGGCAGGTTGCTCGTCAGCACGATGGCTCCGCGCTCGTATCGCTTGGCCACCACGTTAAAAAACAGATTGGCTTCCTCGCGTCCAAACGGCAGGTAGCCGATTTCATCGATAACCAGCAGCTTCGGGCCAACCACGGCGCGGTTAAAAAACTCCCGCAGCCGGTTCTGCTGCCGGGCTGTGGCCAACTGCATCATCAAGTCGGCGGCGGTCGTGAAGCGCGTCTTGATTCCTGCCTGTGTCGCCCGATACGCCAGGGCGCAGGCGATGTGCGTTTTGCCCACGCCAGATGGCCCGAGCAGCACGACATTCTCGGCCCGTTCGATAAACGCCAGCCCGGCCAGCTCCTGGATTTGGGCTCGCGGTGCGCCGCTGGCGAAGCCAAAGTCGTATTGCTCCAGCGTCTTGATGCCCGGCAGGGAGGCCATCTTGGTCAGCGTCTGGCGCTTGCGTTCCTCTCGGGCATCCCGTTCGGTCAGCAGTAGCTGTTCGAGGAAGTCGGCGTGACTGGCATCAGCGTTGGCAGCGTTCTGGGCCAGCACGCTCCAGTCGTTCCCGATGCGGTCCAGTTTCAGTTCGTCGCACAGCCCTGCAATGCGTTCATGCTGGAGATTCATGCTGCCACCTCCAGCAAGGCGTCGTAGACCGACAGCGGATGCTGCAGGCTTTCGCTCGGCAGCACTCGCTTAAGCCGCGTCGGTACCGGGGCTGTAATCGAGGTCGACACCGGCAACGGCAGCAGTGCCGCTTGCTCTAACGGCAGTCGAACCGACGGTTTCTCTTTCGTCGTGGCATGCACCCGGACATTCGCCACCTCGGCCAGCCAGCGGCCAATATGGCCGTTAGCCGCCTCGACATCCAGCTTCAGGCCAGATTGCTTGAGCGTCGCCGCCAGCGGCACCACGAAGCTCTGCTTCAGATACCGGTTGAAGCGCTCGACCTTGCCCTTGGTCTTGGCTGGAGTTGCCCCTGTAACTCAGGACACGTGGACACCGTTAGGTTGATGACGCCGCTGCTCGCCTGAACTCGCGAGGCGAGCGGTATTTCAGGGCTTTGTGCGGGTGGCGCTCATTGTAATGTTCAAACGCAATGGCCAGACGCGAGAGCGCCGTTGGCGCGTCGGGCTTGTCCATATAGGCGTCGTAATTGTGCTTCATGGTCTTCACGAACGATTCAGCCATGCCATTGCTCTGCGGCGAACGTACGGGCGTGGTCAGCGGCTCCAGGCCCAGCTCGCGCGCGAAGCTGCGCGTGCGATGGTCGATGTAGGCCGAGCCGTTGTCCGTCAGCCATTCGATGGCCTGCGCCGTCTGCGTGGTGCCGAAGCGCTGCTCGACGGCCGCCAGCATCACGTCGCGCACCACGTCGCCGCTATGCCCGCCGGTCGTAGCAGCCCAGCTAATCGCTTCCCGGTCACAGCAATCCAGTGCGAACGTCACGCGCAGCGGCGTGCCATCGTCGCACCGGAACTCGAAGCCGTCCGAGCACCAGCGGGTATTGCTCCTATCCACGGCCACGCGACCGTCGTGCCGCCGCTTGTCTCGCCGCACGCCGGGACGACGCAGCAACAAATGGTGCTCACGCATGACCCGATACACGCGCTTGTGGTTGATGCACGGTGCGCCGACCATCTCGCGACTGCGGCGCAGCAGCGCCCAGATGCGCCGGTAGCCGTAGGTTGGCAGATGCGCCACGTGGCCATGGATTTCCTCGACCAGTTCCGTGTCGTCGGTGGGCTTGGCACGGCGACCGTCTTGCCAGTCAGACGAACGAGCCTGCTTCACTGCCACAACAGAGCGCGCCACGCCGAGAACTTCGCAGACCGTTTTCAATGGTCGTCCCCCGGCAGCAAGGGCGAGCGCGCAATCAGGTTTTTTGAACGGCCCCATTCCACGGCTTCCTTCAGGATTTCGACTTCCATTGTCTTTTTCCCGAGCAGCCGTTGCAGCTCCTTGATTTCCTTGATGGCTGCAGCCAACTCCGATGCGGGCACTACGGTTTCTCCCGCTTTCACCGCCGCCAGACTGCCTTCCTGGTATTGCTTGCGCCAGCCGAACACTTGGTTCGGGTTCACGCCGTGCCGCCGGGCCACGGCTGACACCGATGCTCCCGGTGCCAGCGTCTCCTGCACGATGGCGATTTTTTCCTGCGCCGTGCGCCGCCGACGGCGCTCCGGCTCGGTCAGAATTTCGATGGGTTCCACGTAATGACTAGGCTTACTGATAGGCACAAGACTATCCGTTATTTTAAGAGAGTCCTTGTGTCCTCAGATACGTGGGGCCGCTCCATTGGCACGGTACGGCCTGCATACCTTCGGCGTAAATCCATACGTTTCCGCCAGCGCCAACATCTCGCCGTTCCAGCGATGATGACCGTCGCCGTAAGCATCGCGTTCGACGATGACCGACTTGGCGTTATCGAACAGCACATGCTCGGGCGTGCCGCCGAAGTAGACGAAGGCTTCTCGCAGACACTGGCACAACGTCGTGGCATCCTCGCCGCTCGTGAAACGCACGTACGTCGCCCGGCTGTAGCCCAGCGTGGCGACCAGCGCCAGCAACGGCGACCTGCCGCGTCGGATCGTGGTGAAGTCGGCTTGCATCTGTCGGCCTGGCGGCGTCTCGAAGCGCACGACCGGTTCCGGCTCCGCGTCCCTGTATGGCGCGAGGAACACCTTGAGTTGGCTGATACCGCCGTCGTAGCCTTCTTCCCGCAACTCGCGCAGCAACACCGTTGCCGGAATCCAGTGCGGCCGCGCCGCCTCGATTCGCCCAAGCAGGTACGCCTTGAACGGGTCCAGTTTGGTTGGCCGAGGCTCTCGCCCCTTATACCGGCTAGCCTTCTGGTCGCGCAGATATCGTCGGACCGTGTTCCGCGAGACACCCATCTGCCTCGCTATCTCCCGCACCGGCGCTCCGCGCCTTGCCAATACCTTGATTTCCACTGCTTGCTCCTGAGTCAGCATCGGCGGCAAAAGCCGCCATCCTCTCCCAGGTGGGTCAGATTCACTTCGGCGGGTGGGTCAGTTTTACATCGGCGCTAACAAGTATTTACGGGGAACGCGATTAGATCCGGTCAATCGCTTCCAAAGATGGTTCAACTTGGCATAAACGACGAGTTGATTCGAATTGTTCCTGTTGGGGATAATGCTGGAATTAGCTCGTTCTATATGTCGAGAGTGCAATATGATCTGCTTGTTAGCCAAGGCGCGAGCGCAACTTCGATAGCGAATTCCCTGGGTTTGCCTGCCTCAAGTTTGGCAAGCGGGAGCGTAAGAGGGTTTCAAGCGTTCTCGATTCAACCGAAGCCGGGGGTTTTGGCGACCGCTTACCAAAGCACCATCGCACCCGTCAGTCAAGGGCAATTCACAGCTTCGGGTGGGATGACGCAGTATGTTGTCCCTAACCTTGGGAATTTCACGTCGCCCGTGGCCATCCCGGGTGGAATTTTTCGCTAGGAGCTGTGAATGGATGAGTTATTGAAATATCTCAATATTAAGATTGAAATTGCGGAAAAATTGGCTGTAAAGATAGGTGAAAAAGACGAAAATATAAAAAATATTTATGAAGAGAGACTTAAATGTATTTTTGAGGATATTAAGCAAAAAAGAATAAATTTACCTAGCGATTTGTTATTTGGCTATTGGTACTACTTCAGCCCGGAGGGTCCATGGGGGGTGTGGAATAAGTATCCGGATTTGGTGGAATCAATATCGGAAATTATTAACTTACTTTGGCTTAAGGGGGGTGATGATTTCCACGCGTACTGTCGACGCAATAAAATTGATATTCGTTAGTCGAGTGTGCGAGCAATGATGTTTCGCTAGTGAACGAGGCACGCGTCGTCGTATCGGAACTACCGCAGAGCGATATACACGTCGGTCAGCGGCGGCGATCTGAACATCGCCAGCGTGCAAGACACGAGCGAGAGTTCGGCACATCAGGAGAGTATGGGTGGCGGGTTCAGCGCGAGCATGGGTGGCGCGTCGGGGAGCTTCAGCTATTCGCGCGGTAACGCTAGCGGCAACTACGCAGGTGTGGTTGAGCAATCTGGGATTCAGGCCGGGGCTGGTGGGTTCGACGTCGACGTCAAGGGCAATACGGATCTGAAGGGCGCATACATCGCCAGTACGGCAGACCCGTCGAAGAACCAACTCACGACGGGAACGTTGACGTACTCCGACATCCAGAACCATTCCGACTACAGCGCGAACAGCTTTGGCTTTGGCGGCGGGAGCACGTTCGGCAACGGGGGCGCCAACGAGCGGACGACGGGACCGAGTTCGGGCAAGAACACGGGCGGCATTGCACCGATGCTGCCGCAGTCCGAGAGCGGCAGCGAGCGTGGCGTGACCCGCAGCGGTGTGAGTGAAGGCACCATCACGCTGACGAACGGCGCGAACCAGACGCAGGATCTGGCGAGCCTGAATCGCGATACGTCGAATCTGAACGAAACGGTGAACCGAACGCCGGATTTGCAGAACCTGCTTAACGATCAGTCACGCTTGATGGCAGCGGCGACGGCGGCCGGGGAAGCGGTGGCGCGCGATATCGGGACGTATGCAGATAAGAAGCGAGAAGCGGCGCAAAGGCTGGCCGACGCCACGACCGATCCGGAGTTGAAGGCGCAGTATCAGAAGGAAGCGGATGACTGGAAGGAGGGCGGCGACTTCCGTGCGCAATGCACGCCGCTGGTGGCGCAATAATTGCAGGCTTGGGAGGGGGCAATGCGCTCGGTGGTGCGTTAGGTGCAGGGTTGACGTCGAAGCTCGGCGGAACACTGAACGAACTGAGCGAGAGCATTCAGAAGGCCCACCCGACGGGCAACGCCGATATCGATCAGGCATTGGCGCAGATCGTGGCGACGGGCGTTGGTACTGCGGTGGGGGCGGCGGTTGGTGGGAGTTCGGGAGCGTTTGCCGGGTATAACGTTGATCGGTTTAATCGGCAGTTGCATCCGAATTAGCGGCAGTGGGCTAAAGACAATGCGAAAAGCTTTGCAGAGTTTTACGAGAACACTACAGGAAAGGCCATAAGCCAGAGCCAAGCGGAAAACATGCTATTGGCCAACGGTTACCGATTAGTCGACGCATCTGCTAGCAAGGGGCCGGGAGGTGATGCAGTTGCGGTGGCATATATCGGCAAGAACGCCGGTAGTATGTTCACAGCGACTGCCGCCGAGTACAAGAATCCTTTCCTGTACGGAAACAAGGACGGTTCGCTAACGCCGGAGCAACGGGCATTGCCGGGAGCCATTGCTAATCCTAAACTCGGCCTTGCTATTGCGGGCGCGTTGGCGGTGCCGGCGGTCCTTCCTGCATTGTCAGCCATACCGGGGGCGCCGATCTTCGGGGTTGACGGGGCATTGGGGTCGACAGCATGGACTTCGGCAGCAGGAACCGGCACGATTAGCGCGGGCATCAATGCTGGCTCGCAGTATTACCAGAACGGGACAGTCAATCCCGTTGATGTAGCCATTGCCGCGATATCGGGAGGCGTTGGCGTATACGGCGGGCTGGGATGGAACGCGTTGGTGAATGGCGCGGGCGGTGCGATAGGCACGGCGATCAATAACGCCGTATTCGGTAAGCACGATAGCATTATGTTTGGTGGCTTAGTGAGCGGCGTTAGCGCGGTCTTCGGCTATGGTGTTGGCAAAGATATGGAGACGCGGATCAACTCCATTCTGCGGCCCACGATCAACGGTTCGGGCTGGGCGGATGTCGGAAAATGGGCAGGGCCGTCGGGATTGAACTTCCTGTTACCGAACAATTTGGGTGTAATCGGGGCCGGCGTAGCCGGCGGGTCAGGTTCTGAGGCGGCGAGCGCCGCAATAAATGGTGTCAAGGATCGAATGGAGTCTGCAAAAAAATGATGCGTTTAGTGCTCCTACTGCTATTGGCCTATGCCCTGTCGATGCTATGTTTCGCGGCGATCAAAGTATCGTCTGTCCTGATGGCTGAAATATTTTACGGTGGAGCGTATCGGTGGGGAATGGATGACGCGACGTCTCCCCCGATTTGAGTATCGCGGCGATTTAGAGTCCAATCACGTGGTCAGGAGATTGGACATGAAGAAGCGATTCACCGAAGAACAGATCATTGGCTTCCTGAGGGAAACTGAGACTGGCATCCCGATCAAGGATTTATGCCGTCGGCATGGCTTCTCGGAGGCCAGCTACTACCTCTGGCGCAGCAAGTTTGGTGGCATGAGCGTGCCGGACGCGAAGCGATTGAAGGAGTTGGAAGCCGAGAATGCCCGGCTGAAGAAGCTGCTGGCGGAATCGCTGCTGGAAAACGAAGTCACTCGCGAGGCATTGCGAAAAAAGTGGTGAGCGCACCATCTCGCCGGGAGTTGGTGCGCTATATGAGCGAGCAGGGCTTGAGCGAACGCCGAGCCTTGCGGGTAGTCGGCATGAGCGCCAGCGCCTATCGTTATCGACCGGCTCCGGACCGGAACGCGGCTTTGCGAGCACAGATCGTGGCGCTGGCTCAGCGGCATCGCCGTTACGGTTCGGGAATGATTTATCTGAAGCTGCGCCAGTCAGGGCAGGCGGTCAATCACAAGCGGGTCGAGCGCCTGTATGCGGAAGAGAAATTGCAGGTGCGTCGCCGCAAGCGAAAGAAAGTACCCGTCTCAGATCGCCAGCCGTTGGGGCGGCCGTCGGCGGCCAATCAGGTCTGGTCGATGGATTTCGTGTTCGACCGAACCGCCGAAGGCCGTGTGATCAAGAACCTGACGGTGGTTGATGATGCAACGCATGAGGCGGTCGCCATCGTGCCGGAGCGGGCAATCAGCGGAAATGGACTGACGCGCATTCTGGATCGAGTGGCATTGCATCGTGGTCTGCCACAGGCAATTCGCACTGACAACGGCAAGGAATTTTGCGGGCGTGCGATGCTGAACTGGGCGCACGTACGAGGTGTGAAGCTATTCCTGATTGAGCCAGGCAAGCCGAACCAGAACGCCTACATCGAATCGTTCAACGGGCGATTTCGGGATGAATGCCTTAACGAGCACTGGTTCACCAGTTTGTCGCACGCAAAGGTCGTGATCGAATCCTGGCGGCGGGAGTACAACGAGGAGCGACCGAAGAAATCACTGGGCGGATTAACCCCAGCAGCGTATGCCCAGATACTGACAGGAAAGCAGTTACATTAACCCTCGGACTCTAAAGCCTGGTGCTACTGAATACGGGGGGACGTCGCCGGTTGCCGAGAATGGCATCAAAGTTGTCGCCGGCGGTATGGCAATAGCCGGAGGTTTTGCCGCCTGTTCAAGCTTGGTTGGATGCGCGCTGGGTGGACCAACTGCGGTGTTTGGCGGGAGTGAAACGATTGAAGGAGTGACCGGACTCTATAGGTTTGCGACTGGCAGCGGTCCTGCGGGCTTTAACCCAGTGCGTGATTTGCTAGTTGCGAACCTGCCAGTTGGTTGGGGAAACGTCACCTATGACGTTGGCGCGTTGGGGGCAAATATGCTGAGTCTTGGTATCCGCATGCCATACAACATTGGATTCACGGATGGAGTTAATCGATCAAAGTCGATATTTGGTGTGACAACGTCAAAATGGAATAACCCAATGCTAAACCCGATGACCAAACAGCAGTTACCGTCATATGTGGGGCAAGGAATATTGACGTACGGAATTGGTTCGAAGGGCGTGAAGATATTTAATGATATCCAAGAATCTAAAAATGAGCGTTAACCGTATGGCCGCGTCGATCCGCTTGCTACTTATCGTCGGTGGAGCATTTCTATGTTCCAGTGCCTTCTGGGGGGCAATCGTCGTTATTGTGGCACGTAGAGTGTTCGGCACAAATAACGAATATATGCTCCTGGGAATGTTTGTCGTGACATCGGCAATTTGTTTGTATTTTTGCATTAAATTTTTCTTGCGGTGCGGGCGAAAAAGGGGGTGAACCTAAATGGAGTCGACCCTGTAATCCCGGACACAGCGTCACGCTAAGGTTGCTGAATCCATCATGTCCAATCTCGAGACTACGTGATTGGACTCTAAATCGCCGCGTTACTCAAATCGGGGGCTGATCCGCTTGGGTTTTCTGTGCCAAATCCAGAGCGAGTTTTTCGGCGTATCGGGTCAAGTCGGCCCGGGTAAACCCACCAATTGGCGGGCGAAATCGGCCGGCGCCAGCTCTTTGAGAGCTGAGTGAGGCCGACTCTCGTTGTAGTCCGCGCGCCATGCCTCGATAGTCGCCTTCGCTTCGTCCAGCGTCTCGAACCAATGCAAGTTCAAACACTCGTCACGGAATGATCCGTTAAACGTCTCAATGTGGCAATTGTCCGTGGGCTTTCCTGGGCGGCTGAAATCGATTTTCGACTTGTGGTGATATGCCCACATGTCGAGCAGTCGCCCGGAAAACTCACTGCCGTTGTCTACGAAAATATGCCGAGGAGCGCCGCGTCTGGCCGCGATTCGATTGAGCGCCGACACCACATGCTCTCCCCTCAACCGTTGACCAACTTCGATGGCCAGGGCTTCTTTCGTGAATACATCGACAACTGTCAGCATGCGAAACTTCGAGCCATCTGCGAGTTGATCGGCGACGAAATCCATACTCCAGGCATCATTCGGTTTGCTCGGCACGATTTTCTGCACGCGCGTGACGACCATCTTGCGGCGCTTGGGCAGTTTCGATCGCAATTGCAATTGCTCTTCGCAATACAGCCGGTATGCTTGATCCCTGCCCAACTGCCAGCCTTCACGCCGTAGCAGTACATGCACGCGCCGATAGCCATAGCGCACCCGCGTATAGGCAATTTCGCGCATGCGGGCACGAAGCTCGGGCCGAGGATCTTTCACGCTTTGGTAGTACTGCGTGCTGCGAGGTTGCTTCACCAAACGACAGGCCCGCCTCATCGTCAATCCATAGTGGCTTATCACGTAATCCACCACGTCTTTCCTCAGCGCGGGCCGGGCCACTTTTTTGAAGCAACATCCTGCAGAATGGCCTTGTTCAGGCTTAGCTCGGCCACTAGCTTCTTGAGCCGTGCGTTCTCGTCTTGCAACTGTTTGAGCTCACGTACCTGGTCTGACTGCATACCGGCATATTGCTTCTTCCAGCGATAAAACGTCTGCTCCGAAATACCGACGTGACGGATGAGATCGGCCACCGGCATTCCCAACTCGGCCTGCTTCAGTACCGCCACAATCTGCTCGACTGAAAAGCGCTTGCGTTTCATAGCAAACTCCTCCTTTTTCCAAGGGTAAAGTTTGCCGAAAAACTAACGGCCCAGGTGGCCCAGAATTCTCATTGCAGATCACCCGCCAATTGGTGGGTTTACCCGGGCCGACTTGACCCGATACGCCGGAAAACTCGCTCTGGATTCTGCCCAGAAAACCCAAGAGGATCAGGGAGGGCTGGTCAGTGACGTTGAGGCGCAGGCAAGGGACAGCGTGCCCCATACCCTTGCCATGCAGGGTTTCTTGAGTGCCACTTGCACGAACTGATTCCTACTGGAGTCCCCGGCGGGAGTAAAATCGTTGCCACGCTATCTCGCGTATGCAATGCAGGTGCGCAATGCCGATCAACTATCTACGTGGTTTCACACATCCGGCACGAACCGACGCGGCCAATCGGCGTCTCGGCCGGTGGCTGGCGTTTGTCGCCGGGGCGGCCAATGCCGGCGGTTTTCTGGCGATGGGACAGTACACGTCCCATATGTCGGGCGTCGTGGCGTCGCTTTCCGATAATCTGGCACTTGGCCAGATTGTCCTGGTCCTCACCGGACTCAGCGCGCTCCTGGCGTTTCTCACGGGGGCGGCCACCTCGGCGGTACTCATCAACTGGGGCCGCCGCCATCACACCAACAGCGAGTACGCTGCGCCGCTGATGCTCGAGGCCATGCTGCTGCTGTGTTTCGGCTTCGTCGGGGCGAATCTGGCGCACCACCATTGGCTGTTCGCGCCCGGAACCGTAGCGCTGCTCTGCTTCGTCATGGGCTTGCAAAATGCAATCATCACCAAGATTTCGAAAGCGGAGATTCGCACGACCCACGTCACGGGTCTGGTGACGGACATTGGCATCGAGCTCGGAAAGCTGCTTTACTGGAATCGCTCGCAAGCCTCCCCGGACCGCAAGCATGTGAGCGCCAACCAGGCGAAGCTACACCTGCTGTCGTCCTTGCTGGGCATGTTCTTTATCGGTGGCCTCGCCGGTGCGCTCGGCTTCAAACATCTCGGTTTCGTCTCGTCGGTCCCGCTGGCCATCGCGCTCGTCGTGCTGGCCATCGTGCCGCTGCTGGACGATTTCTCCCATCGGGCGCACCCGTGATTCGGCAGGCGACAGGGCGCGAGCACGGACGAGGTTGTTGACACACACATGCCAGGCCCACATGCCAAGCCCGCATGATCATGCCGGCGGGCACGGCGGCAAGCACAACGGTCCGTCGCGTTTGCCGGCACCCGCGCAACCCGTCGCGCCGCGCCCGGATCGCGCACTTCCACGGGGACCGAACGCCCGACTGACCAGCCGAACTCGACCCAGAACGGCAGCATGCCGAGTCGCCTGAGGCACGCGTGATACACCGCGAGCGCGACCGACAGACCATATGGCGTGCAACGTTTGCTGGGCAGTCATGTACGGCTGCCAGACGTGCCGCGTCGGACGCTCCACTCCCGCGAACATCAGCAGATTCTGGTGGCGCAGCATGCGCCCAAACGCCTCGACATCGTCAAGCGAGACGATAAGCGTCGTTTCCGGATTCACGCTGTCGACGATCACCTGCGCGTCATCGAGCGTCGTGAGCGTCATCGAGCGTCCTGTGCGCCAGCAGTCCGAAAGCTGGCCGAGGTCGACAGTTCGAACCCCTCGTCGATCCAGCCGGTGATGCCGCCGATCATGATCTTCACTGGTCGGCCGAGCTGGGCAAGTCGGATCGCGCCTCGCGTGGCACCGTTGCAGTGGGGCCCCGCGCAGTAAGTGACAAACAAGGTGTCGGCCGGAAAATCGGCTAGTTTCGACGCAACGAGCTTTCCGTGGGGGAGGTTAACGGCACCCGGCACGTGCCCTCGGGCGAACAGCGCCGGGCTTCGAACGTCGAGCAGGACGAATCCGGGGGCGCCACTGGCTAGCGCGCTGGAAACATCCCAGCAGTCGGTTTCGAATTGCAAGGACGTCTGGAAATGATCGAGCGCGCGGGCGCTGTCGGCGGCGGGGACTGCGGTGACGGCGTTGGTCACGTGGCTTGTAGACATGGTCGAATTTCCCGTGGTGAGGGTGATGGGAGAGAACGCGATCCTTCAGTGCCCATTCTGTGCCCGCGCGGCGCACGGGGTAAGTGGCGTAATCGACAACATCCGGTAACATTACGCCATGAACCCACATTTCGTTGTCGCGCTGGCGTACGACCGGCTCTGTACCTTCGAATTCGGCTGCGTGACCGAGTTGTTCGCGCTGGAGCGCCCGGAGCTCGGCGTCGAGTGGTATCGCTTCGCTGTCTGCGCGGCCGAACCCGGTCCACTGCGCGCGGCCGGGGCAATCACGATCGGCGCGCCCTACAAGCTTGGGTTGCTCGATCGGGCGGATACGATCGTCGTGCCAGGGTGGCGCGATCCGGACGAAGTCCCGCCCGAGCCACTGCTCAGGAAGATTCGTGCCGCGTATCGGCGCGGCGCCCGGCTTTGCACCATCTGTTCCGGGGTATTCGTGCTGGCGGCCGCGGGGGTGCTCGACGGCAAGACCGTCACCACCCATTGGCGCTATGCGGAAAAGTTGCAGCGGCGCTACCCGAATGTGCGTGTGCAGCCGGATGCGCTGTATGTGGATGAAGGACAGATCGTCACGTCGGCGGGATCGGCGGCGGGACTCGACATGCTGATCCATTTGGTGCGGCGCGACTACGGCAGCCCCGTGGCAAACCGGGTAGCGCAGCGGCTGGTGCTGCCGCCGCATCGTGAAGGTGGACAGGCGCAGTTCGTCCCCCGGCCAATGCCGCCGGACGGAAGCAGCCGGCTGGCCAGGCTGATGGACTGGGTGCGCGAGCATCCTGCCTTGCCCCACACGCTGCAATCGCTCGCCGAACGGGCCGCGATGAGTCCGCGCACGTTGCAGCGCCAGTTTCAGGACGCGACAGGCATGGCGCCGTACGAGTGGCTCGTGCGCGAGCGCGTGAGCGTGGCGCGCGAGATGCTGGAAGCGGAAACGCCCCCGACGATCGCGCGTATCGCCGAGCTGGCGGGGTTCGGTTCGGAGGAATCGCTGCGCCGGCACTTTCGGCGTCTGGTCCTGACCAGTCCGGCGGCATATCGGGAAAAGTTCGGTCATGGTGCCGGGGGGGCGGCCAACCGGTAAAATGGCGGCGCAATGGCACGACGATGTCATTCTTACCCAGGATCCCCGGAGGGCCTCATCAATGCGCAAACTCGCTTTTCTGCTTCTTGCCAGCACGGTGCTGCTGGCCAGCTGTGCCGTATATCTTCCCGACGATGGTCCGCATGGCGGTCGCGGCGGTCCCGGCAATGGTTTCTGCCCGCCGGGCCAGGCAAAGAAGGGGAACTGCTGACGCGAAACGCGGCGCGCATGCCATTGCCGCAGCCCGCGGCCTGGGCATGACCGGCGCCGTCATTCATTGCGTCGACGCGCCTGCCGAACGCGGCATCGCTGACGGCTCAGCCGCCCTGACTTCCCGGCACCATCCGCGCCATGATCTGCTCGCGCACACGAATCAAGTGTTCGCGCATTGCCGTTTCGGCCAGGTCCGGCGCCCGATCGCGAATCGCGTCGGCGATCGCCTGATGCTCGATGTCGCGCTGACGGATACGCTCGGGGCAGTGCGGCATGGGTTGTTGCACGTGCAGGCGAACGTCCGACCCGACCCGTCGGACGATCTGATAGATGTCCGCCGCCAGCGCATTGCCCGAGGCCGCTGCGACCGCGCGGTGAAATGCCAGATCGGTGGAGCCGCGGTCGGCCCCCGGTGGCGTGGACGCCGCACGCTCGATTCGCGCGATCTCGACCGGGGTCGCGCGTACCGCCGCCAGACGCGCGAGGAACGGCTCGAGCGCCAGCCGCAGTTCTATCACTTCGAGCACATTCGTGCGCCCGGCCAGTATTTCGCCGCTGCGCTTCGACTGACCCTCACCGCGCCCCCGCGGTGACTCCAGTTCGCCTTCCTCGCGCAACACCTTCAGTGCATTGCGCAACTGATGACGCTTCACGCCCAGTTCGTCGGCCAACTGCCGCTCCGCCGGCAAGGCGTCGCCGTTGGCGAGGCGGCTTCGCAGACTTTCAACCAAATCGACCATAGCTATTTTCTCCACTACAACCAGTGGGTTTGGTTGCACGCCAAAAATTCTACCGAGGCAGCATGATAGCGGAATTCACAACCATCGGCTAACACGGCGAGGTCTTGTTTTTTAGTAATTCACGTGAATTATTCGGTGTCGATGTGCGAATCTCGAGATTGCGCCAAGACTGTTTTGGTTCAACCAAACTAACAACCAAATAATATCAACCATAATAACCAAATACATTTTTGGTTGACACAAAAAATTTGTATTGATCTAATCGTTTGCATCGGCAGTCAGTGAAACCCCACCCGGAGGTAGCACAGCATGATGCAAGCCACGCAGCAAGCCGCTGGTCGCGCGAGCGAGCAGGAGATGCGGCAGATGTACGAGGAAATCGGCAACGCGCACCTGTTTCCGTTCTGGGCGCGTAGCGCCGACGTCGAACACGATGAAATCCGGCAACTGATGCAAGGCCAGCGCGCCGTGCCGTATCTGTGGCGCTATCGGGAGGTGCTCGAGCCATTGCTGCAGCGCTCGGCGCGCCTGATTTCCACGGCGGACTCCGACCGGCGCTCGCTGATTTTGACTAATCCCGGACTCAAGCCCCGACGCGCGACGGTGACCACGCTGTACACCGCCTACCGCCTGAACGATCCGAACGAGATCATGCCGCCGCACCGGCACACCGCGAGCGCCATTCGCCTCGGTTTGACAGGTGCCCAGAACTTTACGGGCGTCGAAGGCGAGGACGTGGTGTTCGGCCCGGGCGACATGGTGCTCACGCCGCGCGACACGTGGCACAACCACGGCAATGTGGGCAGCGAACCGGCCATCAACCTGTCGGTGCTCGATTACCCGCTCGTCGAAACGCTCAACGCGCTGTCGTTCGATCACGATTACAGCGAGGGCGGAGCGGTCATGCGCAAGCAGTCGGCGCGCTTTCCCGCCGATTACTCCGCCATTACCTACGGTGCGGGCGGGTTGATGCCGCGCTTCGTCGACCATCGACGCGGCGCAAACGGTTCCTCGCCGATGTTCATCTACCGCTACGAAGCCGTGCGCGAATTGCTGGAGAAGCATCGCGAGTGGGCCGAGAACCCCTACGAAGGATTGCGCATCGAGTACGTCGATCCGCTTCGCGGCGGCCCGGTCTACAAGACGATGACCTTCTTCATGCAGATGCTGCGTCCGGGCGAGCGCACCTTGCCCATGAAGCAGACGGCCAGCCTGCTCGTGTCGCCGCTGGAGGGGGCCGTGCGTGCAACGCTCGATGGCGAGGCGTTCGAGACGCATCAGTTCGACACGCTCGCCGTGCCGGGCGGCACGTGGGCCGAATACGAGAACACGAGCGCCACGCAACCGGCCATCGTGTTCATTGCGAGCGACGAGCCCGCATTGCGTGCGTTCGGCCTGCTCCAGCGCTGGGGCAAGACCGCCGGCGGCGACATCATGCTGCTCGACTGAGGGGAGTCGCCATGGCCAAGGCGTGGAACACGCGGCGGGTGAGTCACATCGACTGCCCTGGCGGCGGGCAGGTGTGGATCGACCGGAACATCCTGTACGTCTCGCACATGCGCCCCCCGCCGGAACGTCGATCTACGACGTGTCGGATCCGAAGCATCCGCGGCTGCTTGCCACGCTCGAAGTGCCGATGGGCTGGCATTCGCACAAGGTTCGCGTGCAGGACGGCGTGATGCTCGTGAACTACGAGAAGTTTCGCGAAGGTGCGCCCGAATTCGGTGGCGGGCTGGGTATTTTCGATGTCACGCGCCCGTCGGAGCCGCGTCCGATCTCGCGTTGGTACTCCGGCGGCGAAGCCGGCGGCGTGCACCGGTATGACTTCGACGGTCGCTACGCGTATATCTCGCCGACCGCCGAGGGCTTCGTGGGCAACATCGTCAAGATCCTCGATCTGGCTCGTCCCGAGCAGCCCGAGGAGGTCGGCCGCTGGTGGATCCCCGGGCAGAACGTCGGCGCCGGCGAAGCCTATCCGTGGGACGACTACGTGCGTCCTCGCTGCCATCACCCGCTGCGCATGGGCGATCGTCTCTACGTGTCGTACTGGCACCATGGTTTCTTCATCCTGGACATCTCCGACATGTCGGCGCCGAAGCTCGTCTCGGGCCTGAACAGCAGTCCCGCGCATCCGCACCCGACGCATACCGCCTTGCCGATCCCGGGCATGGTCAAGGGACGCCGGGTCATGGTGGTGGCCGACGAGGACGTGGCAAAACTGCGGCCGTCACCGCCGTCGTTCGCCTGGATCTACGACATTACCGACGAGCGCCAGCCGATGCCGATCTCGACGTTTCAGGTCGAGGGCGTCGACCCCGATGGCATGCCTCGCGAGCCAATGTCGGGCTGCCACCAGCCCTCCGAACGTTTCGTGGGGACGACGCTGCCGTTCGCGTGGTTCGCCAGGGGCATGCGGCTGGTCGACATCGCCGATCCGTTCGCCCCGAAGGAGATCGCGTACTACGAACCGGATCCGCCCGCCGGCTGCGAGCGCGCCTCGTCCAACGACGTGACGATCGACGATCGCGGTCTGGTGTACCTGCTCGACCGGCAGCAGGGCATCGACATCATCGAGTGCTTCCCGGGATGACGCTTCGCCCCGGACAACGACAACGAGGACGGCAATGACGATTTCGGTACATGGCAAGCGCAACCCGAACCTTCCGTTTCACCCGGCCGTGCGGGCCGGCGACTACGTGTTCGTGTCGGGCCAGGTAGCCAAGGACGAGGACGGCGGCATGATCAGCGGCACGATCGAGGAAGAGACGCGCGCCACGATTCTCGCCGTGCAACGGGCGCTGCGCGCGGCCGGATGCGATCTGGCCGATGTGGTCAAGGCCACCGTCTACCTGGAGGATGCGCGCGACTTCGGCCGCTACAACGGCGTGTTCAAGGAGTTCTTCCCGGACGGACGTCTCGCGCGCACCACGGTCGAGGCGCGCGCCGTGATCACCACGCGAATCGAGATCGAATGCATCGCCTACCGGCCGCTGTGAGCCACGCCGGCCCGTCGCGACACCCACCGAACATCACCTGAGGACACCGACATGATCAAGCTTTACGGACGCGCCACTTCGGGCAACGTGCAAAAAGTCATTTTCCTGCTCGAAGAACTGGGGCAACCCTACGAACGGCTCGACTACGGTCGCCAGTTCGGCAACACCGGCACCCCCGAATATCTTGCCATGAACCCCACCAACAAGGTACCGACGCTGGCCGATGGCGAGCTCGTGATTTGGGAGTCGAACACGATCCTGCGCTACCTCGCGAGCCGGCAGGCGTCGTCGCTGTATCCCGCCGATCCGGCGCAACGCACTTTTGTCGAGCGATGGATGGACTGGACGCTCGCGTCGCTCAACCCCGTTTATCTCGCCGGCTTCAAGGACGCGAAGAAGCCGAGGGAGGCGCAAGCGGCCGATACGGGACCGAACCTCGCCGCCGAGCTGACGATCCTCGACAAGCACCTGCGCGAGGTGCCGTGGTGTGCCGGACAGGCGATCAGTCTTGCCGACATCGCACTGGCGCCGCTGGTCAGGCGCTGCGTGAACTTCCCGTTCGATTTGCCGGCGCTGCCCGGCATCGCGGCATGGCTCGGGCGTATCGAAGCGCGCCCCGCGTTCGCGAAGGCGACCAGCGCCGGCTGACGCGCGACTGCGCGAGGTCGTCGATGCACGATGGCGTTCGCGCCGCATGCCGCGCCGAGCGCGGCGTGAAGCGCGGACCATGATTCCGGAATCGCAAGACTGGAGTGTCCCCATGACAAGTCCCGATCGGCCCGACGGGGTGACGACGGTGCGCACGACAGCACCGGCGCATACACAAGCGCCCGTCCCGTCGCCGCAGCCCTACATCAGCGTGAGCGGACTTTGCGTCGACTTCGAGACGCAAGGGCGTGTGACCCGCGTGCTCAATGACATCCACCTGTCGGTCGAGCGTGGCGGCTTCACGTCGCTCGTCGGGCCCTCAGGGTGCGGCAAGAGCACGCTGCTGAAGGTGCTCGCGGGGTTGCAGGCGCCCACGCTGGGGCGCGTGAGCGTGGGGGGCATGACGCCGGCCGAGGCGGTGCGACAGCGCCGCATCGGCCTGGTGTTCCAGGAGGCGGCGCTCATGCCGTGGAAGAGCGCCTTCGACAACGTGTGCCTGCTGATGGAGATCGTTGGCACGTTTGGCGACAAGGAAGCGATTCGCGCCCGCGCGCTCGAACTGCTCAACATCGTGGGACTCGGGCACGCCGTGGATCGCAAGCCGTCGCAGTTGTCGGGCGGCATGCGCCAGCGCGTGGCCATCGCGCGCGCCCTGGCGCTCGATCCGGAGGTACTGATGATGGATGAGCCGTTCGGTGCGCTCGACGCCATCACCCGCGAAGAGATGAGTGACTTCCTGCTCGATCTCTGGCAACGGACCGGCAAGACGATCGTGTTCGTGACGCACTCCATCGACGAAGCGGTGTTCCTGTCGCGCGACGTCACCGTCATGGCGACGGGGCCGGCCCGCATTCTGGAGTGCCTGACCGTGCCGCTGGCCTACCCGCGCAACGAGGACAGCTATGCGACGCAGGCGTTCGCGCAGACGGCGTCGCATCTGCGCAAGCGATTGAAGGAAGGCCATCGGGCCGGGAGGGCGTCATGAGCGTATCGCCAACGGAAGTCGTGCCCGCCGGCGCGCGCGGGCGCGCCGCCCCCAAGCCGTTTCGCGGCCTGTGGCGCGCCGGTCCGGGCGTGGCCCTGCTCGTCGTGCTGCTCGTGCTCTGGGAGGCCGGGCTGCGCGTGTTCGACGTGCCCGCATTCGTGTTGCCGACCCCGACGCAGATCGCCGGGACGCTGGTGACGAAGCAGCCCGAGCTCGCCGCCGCGGCATGGGTGACGGCGCGCGAGGTGCTGTATGGCTTCGTGCTGTCGAGCGTCGTGGGGGCACTGCTCGCGATCGGCATTGCGCGCTTCGAGCGGTTGGGCGGCGCGGTCTACCCGCTCATGGTGGTCTTCCAGAACGTGCCGAAGATCGCGCTCGCGCCGATCTTCGTGCTCTGGTTCGGCTATGACCTCATGCCCAAGATACTGCTTATCGTCGTGATGGCGTTTTTTCCGGTGGCGCTCAACATGCTTGTCGGCCTGCGCAGCGCGGATCCGAACCTGGTCGCGCTGCTCAAGTCGGTCGGCGCCACGCGAACGCAGATCCTGATGCGGGTGCAGATCCCGCACTCGCTGCCGTCGCTCATGGCCGGCATCAAGGTCGCCATCACGTTGAGCGTGATCGGCGCCATCGTGGGCGAGTTCGCCGGTGCGTCGGCCGGGCTGGGCTACGTCATCCAGTTCGCTTCGACGCAAATGCAGATGCCGCTCGTGTTTGCCGCCCTCGTCGAGGTGTCGCTGCTTGGCGTGCTCTTCTACTACGCCGTCGAGGGATTCGAATACCGGTTCATTACGTGGGGCGGCGAATCACGCCACTGATCGCCGGATGGCGGGGCGGCGGGGCAGTGGGGTAGCGGGTTAGCGGGTTAGCGGAGTGTCGAAGCGTCTTCCTTTTCAGCGCTTTTTTCTTGCAGGAGTACCAGCGTGAGCAGATTGAGCAAACTGTTTTCGGGGCTTCTCGTGTCGGTGTCGTTGCTGGGCGCCGCGGCGCCTGCGTCGGCCGCCGATGATGTCATTGTCCAGCTCGACTGGATCGTGCGCGGCAATCACGCCATGTTCTTCGTCGCGCGAGACAAGGGCATGTTCGCGAAGCAAGGCATCAACGTCACCGCGATCCGTAAGGGCACCGGCTCGGTCGACGCGCTGCGCATGGTCGCCAACGGCAGCGCGCAGTTCGGCTTCGGAGATCTTTCGACGTTGCTGGTCGCACGCACGCAGGGGGCGGCGAACTCGGCGCTGGTCGCCGTCAATCAGAAGAGCCCGCTGGCCATGGTGTCGGTCAAGTCGCGCAAGCCACTTGCTTCGGCCAAGGACCTCAAGGGCCTGAACGTCGGTGTGCATCCGGCGGGTTCGACTTATGTGTTCCTGAAGGCCTTCCTCAGCAAGAACGGCATGTCGCTCGCCGACATCAGGCAAAGCACGGTCGCGCCGCCCTACGAAAATTACCTCGTGATGGGGCGAGTCGACGCGGTGCCCGGCTATATCGATGCGGAGGTGCCGTTGCTCGAGGAGAAGACGGGCGGCCCGGGCTCGCTCTCGATCCTCCAGGCGGCCGACCACGGTCTGAACGTCTACGGATCGGGCGTTTTCGCCTCGGACAAGATGATCGGGGCGAATCCGCAACTCGTGCAGCGCTTCGTGAACGCGTACATGGAGGCGTTCGCCTACGTGATCGCCCATCCCGACGAGGCGGTGGCGACCATCGTGAAAGCCAACCCCGAGTACAAGGGGCAGGAAAAGATCCTCGCCGAGCAACTCGACGCCGATTTCAAGCACACGATGTATTCGCCCGACACGGCGGCCAACGGAATCGGCTGGATCGATGCGAAGCGTTGGGGCGAGATGTTCGACGTTCTCCGAAAAGAGGGCTCCATCGATGCGAACGCGAAAGCCAGCGGCGGCTTCGACATGCAGTTCCTGACGGCGGCCAAGCCGCTGCGCAAGTGAAAGGGGGCGGCCATGACAGCGCGTATGTCCGAAAGCTTGCACGCGGGTGCGACCAGCCTGGTCCTCCCGGCCCATGAGGGGCTCTACTACGGCGGTGCGTGGCATGCCCCGCACGCGGGCCGTTACGTCGATGTCCACAGTCCGGGGGACGGATCGTGCATCGGGCGGGCCGCGGTCGGCGACGCGAGCGATGTCGACGCCGCCGTTGTGGCCGCGCGGCACGGGTTCGCCGTGTGGCGCGACACGCCGCCGCTCGAGCGTGCACGGGTGCTCAGGGCGGCGGCGGTGGAGATGCGCAGGCATGCGGCCGATCTGGCCATGCTCGACGCCGCCGACTGTGGCAATCCGGTGGCCGAGATGGCGGGCGACGTGATGGTCGCGGCGGCGCTGTTCGAGTTTTTCGCCGGGCTCGTCACCGAAATGAAGGGAGCATCGATCCCGATGGGGCCGGACGCCATCGACTTCACGGTGCGCGAGCCTGTCGGCGTCGTGGCGAGAATCGTGGCGTTCAATCATCCCTTCATGTTTGCCGCGGGCAAGATGGCGGCGCCGCTGGCCGCGGGCAATGCCGTCATCATCAAACCGCCCGAGCAGGCGCCGCTGTCGTCGTTGCGTCTGGCCGAGATCGTCGGCGGCCTGTTTCCTCCCGGCGTCGTGTCGATTCTCAACGGCGGGCGCGACGTGGGCGAAGCCCTGGTGTCGCATCCCGGCGTGGCGATGCTCGGTCTCGTGGGCAGCATACCGACCGGCCGCGCCGTGGCGCGCGGTGCCGGCGATCGTATCAAGCCGATGTTGCTGGAGCTTGGCGGCAAGAACGCGCTGATCGCCTACCCCGACGTCGACCCCGATGCGCTGGCCGCGGCCGCCGTGGGGGGCATGAACTTCACGTGGTGTGGCCAGTCGTGCGGATCGACGAGCCGCCTGTTCCTTCACGAGCACCTGTACGACGCGGTAATCGAGCGTATCGCGCACCGTTGCAAGGCGTTCGTGCCCGGTCTGCCGACCGATCCGAAGACGACCATGGGCGCGATCATCAGTCAGGCGCAGCATGCGCGGGTCATGGCATACATCGCGTCGGCGCACGAGCAGGGTGCGCGACTGGTCCATGGCGGCAAGGTGCCCGACGATCCGGCGCTGGCCAACGGCTACTACATCGAGCCGACGGTGTTCGCGGATGTGGATCCCAGCATGCGCATCGCGCAGGAGGAAATCTTCGGCCCGGTACTCTCGATCATCAAGTGGCGCGACGAAGCGCAAATGCTCGCCGAGGTGAACGCGCTCGACTACGGGCTCACTTGTGCCATCTGGACCAACGATCTCGAGAAAGGCATGCGCACCGCCTCGCGGGTCAGTGCGGGCTTCGTGTGGATCAACGAAGTCGGCAAGCACTTTCTCGGCGCGCCGTTCGGCGGCATGAAGCAGTCCGGCATGGGGCGCGAGGAATGCCTGGGCGAGATGCTGTCGTTCACGCAGGAGAAGAACATTCACGTCAGCCTGCGCCGCGTTGCCGCGCAGCCATGATCCTCCACCGTTCGCGAGACCCTGGCATGCAAAGCACTTTTGACTACATCATCGTTGGCGCGGGCTCGGCCGGTTGCACGCTCGCCAGTCGCCTGACCGAAGACCCGGAGGTTCGGGTGCTCGTGCTCGAGGCCGGCGGATGGGATCGCGATCCATGGATTCACATTCCGCTCGGATGGGGCAAGATTCTCACCAAACGGCTGCACGACTGGATGTACGACTGCGAGCCCGAGGAGAATGTTGGCGGGCGAAGCGTGGAATGCGCGCGCGGCAAGGTCGTGGGCGGTTCGTCTTCGGTCAACGCCATGGCGCACGTGCGCGGCAATCGCGCCGACTTCGACCGCTGGGCGAGTGACTACGGACTGCCCGACTGGTCCTACGAGAACGTGCTGCCGTACTTTCGCAGGCAGGAGCGGTGGGAGGAGGGGGGCGATACGTTTCGCGGCGGCGACGGGCCGCTCAACGTGCAGCGATGCCGTTACCAGGACCCGTTGCTGGGCGCGTTCGCCCAGGCTTCGCGCACGGCGGGACATCCGTGGGTCGACGACTACAACGGTGCCGCGCAGGCCGGCTTTAGCCGGCTTCAGATGACGATCCGCAATGGCCGCCGCTGCAGCGCGGCGAGCGCCTATCTGCACCCGGCGCGTTCGCGCCCGGGGCTTCGGGTCGAGGTCGGCGCGCTCGTTTCACGCGTGATCCTCGAAGGCGAGCGTGCCGTCGGCGTGGAGTACTGGCAGAACGGCGTCAGGCATGTGGCGACAGCCGGGCGCGAGGTGCTCTTGTCGGGCGGTGTCATCAATACACCGCAACTGCTCATGCTCTCGGGGATCGGCGACCCTGCGAGGCTGGCGCAGATCGGCGTTCGCACATCGGTGGCGAGTCCCGGCGTCGGTCGCAACCTGCAGGACCATCCGTCGGTGATCGTCATGTATCGTCGCGCAAGTCCGGGACCGTTTCACCGGATGATGCGTCTGGATCGCATCGGCATCGAGTTGATCCGGGCCTACTTCACGGGCAAGGGCTTCGCGGCCGACGTGCCCGGTGGGGTGGTCGGTTTCATGCAAAGCGGACAGGCGCCGGCGCCGAGCGAGGCACCCGATCTGCAATTGTTGCTCACGGCCGCACCGCTGGGGGCGTGGCCGTACTTCCGGCCGTTCAGGCAACCGTTCAACGACGGCTTCGCCTGCCGCACGGTCCTGCTGCATCCGCAAAGCCGGGGCGAGGTTCGCCTGGTCTCGGCCGACCCGGCCGCAAAGGCGCGGATTCACCAGAATTTCCTGTCGACGCCATACGACTGGGCCGCGTTGCGCGCGTCGGTGCGCATGGTGCGCGAACTGGCTGCCCAGCCGAGTCTGGCGCCATTTATCGGCGCGGAGATCGCGCCGGGGCCGACGATGTCGACCGACGCACAGATCGACGCGTTCATCCGCAAGACGGCCATCACCGTCCATCACCCCGCCGGCACCTGCCGGATGGGGGCACTCGACGACCCGATGGCCGTGGTGGACAGCGAGTTGCGGGTAAAGGGGGTGCAAGGGCTGCGCGTGGTCGACGCCTCCGTCATGCCCGACCTGACCTCCGGCAATATCAATGCGCCAGTCATCATGATCGCCGAGCGCGCGGCCGATCTGATTCGTACCGGCGTGCCGTTGCGCGCTCACCCGCGCGCGCATGAGGCAACGGAAGCGGTGGCGGCATGAAGCTCGCGCTCGCGGGACTCGGCAGGCATCGTCTGGTGGTCACCCAGCCGCTGGACGACGCCGAGATCGATCGCCTCGACCGCTTCTTCGAGGTGGCGATATGCGCGCAGGCGATGTCGCGCGCCGCGCTGAGCGAGCAGTTGCGCTCGGCGGCCGCGGCGC
The DNA here is from genome assembly GCF_000767615.3 of Pandoraea pnomenusa. Taxonomy (NCBI): domain Bacteria; kingdom Pseudomonadati; phylum Pseudomonadota; class Betaproteobacteria; order Burkholderiales; family Burkholderiaceae; genus Pandoraea; species Pandoraea pnomenusa. The sequence goes on from NZ_CP009553.3 coordinate 1,859,787, forward strand.
TCGTGGGAGAGACCGATGTCATCGACGCGCAGATGCTCGACGGTCTCGATGCGCTGCAAGCCGTGTGTTGCCTGACGCCGAGCGAGCCGCACATGGACATCGCGGCGATGACCCGTGCCGGCGTGCGGGCGATGTCGTCGCCCGACGCCCGGCGCGCCGTGGAGAACCTCGTGGCGGCCTTCGGCTTCGGCAGGCTCGGCGGACGTCCCCCCGATCTGCTCAACCCCGAACTGCTCTGCGATTGTTGCAGCTTCTGACGTCGCGAGGTCCGGCGTACCGCGCGTCTCCGACGGACTGGCGGGGTTGCCGAGGTCTGCGACGCCCCGGTATGCGGCGAGGCGCCGTGCCACTGGCCGACTACGGCTTCAAATGCCGTTCCAGCAAGTCGATGTCGTCGCGCAGCAGCTTGAGCACGCCGGCGGCGCTTTGCTCGCCCAGTTGTCGCCCGGCGTCCTGCTCGACCGAGCGCAATGCCATGTCGGCAATCTGCTCGGCAATTTCCTCTGCCCTGCGCGGTCCCGACGGGGCGAACCACCATGCCGTCCAGTTGCACATGCCGATGATCGAGAAGGCGGCCACCTTCGCGTCCATCACCCGGAACTGGCCGCGCTCGATACCCAGTTCGATTGCCTGCCGGAACTGCTCGAGCACCGCGCGACGCGACTGCTCGGCGAGCTTGCGCTGCTCGGGCGGCAGATTGTCCTCGTTGCGCTCCACCACACGAAATTGCAGCGGATGCGTGAGGATCAGGTGCGCGTGTCGAAGCACCCGGTGCCGGAGCATTGCCGACGGTTGCCGCAAGTGCGCCGGCAGCGCCTCGGACGCCAGTTCCCCGGCCGCTCGCGTGACCACCGTGGTCAGCACTTCGAGAATCGCCTCCTTGCTCTTGAAGTAGTAATAGAGCGCCGGCCGACTCACGCCGACCACGTCGGCGATGTCATTGAAGCTCGTCCCATCGAACCCCCGTTCAATGAACAGGCGCGTCGCGACCTCAAGAATGTTCTCCCGGAGCGCGTCGCTCTTTGTTTGTGCTTTGCTCATGTCGATTGCCTTTTCGGTCTTTCGACGCTCGCGTCAGAAAGCGCCAATAAATTCGAACGATAGCGAAAATCCATCGCCCAGCAAAGCTCGACCTATCTCCCCATCAGGTTTTTTACGCGTTCGTCAAAATTTTGCGGAAATGTTTACCAATCCGTAAAAATTTGAACTAGTATGTAAAAAAAGGAGGTGGAACGATGAATCAACAGCGACACGGCCGCGGCGATGGTCTGGGCGCGACGGCGGGTTTCCTGAATACCGACTGGAATCCGCGCGACCTGCCCTTGGGGGCGACCACGCGCAACGTGGTACTGCGCACCGCCGACGGCGCGGCCACGAGCGGCGCGCTTTACGCCGCGGGTGCGCCGGATACGGTGGTTTGCATCATGCATCCGCGCGAATTCATGGCGTGCCATTACCTGATCCCCGACATCGTCGGGGCGGGCTACGCTGCCTGGACTCAGGCGCCGCGCGCGGTCGGCAACGACATGCGCCTCGAGCACGAACTGGCGCTCTTCGACGTGGCGGCGGCCATGCGGTTTCTGCGCGACGCGGGCTTCAGGCGCATCGTGCTGCTCGGTAATTCGGGCGGCAGCGGCCTTTATGCGTTGTACGTGCAGCAGTCCGGCCTCGCGCCGGAGGCTCGGATCGAACGCACGCCCGGCGGGCGTCCCACCAGGCTGGCGGCGCTCGACATGCCGGTCGTCGACGGTGTGGTGTTCGTCGCGCCGCACCCCGGACAGGGCGCGCTGCTGCAATCGTGCATCGATCCGTCGGTCACCGACGAACACGACGCGTTGTCCGTCGACCCGACCCTCGATCCTTTCGACGGCGCCAACGGTTATGTGGCACGTCGGGCCGATGCCGATGCGTCGGTGCCGTCGACTCCGCTGTCGACTTCGCCGTCGACCCGGTACGCACCGGATTTCGTCGAGCGCTACCGCGCCGCGCAGACCGCGCGCGTGGCCCGGCTCGACGCGATGGCGCGGGATCTGATCGCCGCGCGCCAGGCGGCCCGCGAGCGTCTGCGGCGCGACGGCGCGAATGCCGCCGCCCATGTGCGCCGCCTGGCCGCGCACACGCCGCTGATGACGGTCTGGCGCACCGACGCCGACCTGCGCTGCTTCGATCTTTCGCTCGACCCGTCCGATCGACGTTTCGGCTCTCTCTGGGGCAGCGATCCATTTGCCTCGAACTACGGTTCGGTCGGCTTCGGGCGCGTGTGTTCGCCGGAAGCCTGGCTGTCGACATGGTCGGGCCTGTCGTCGAATGCGCTGCTGTCGAAGACCGCTTCCGCCATCGTTCAGCCCACGCTGCTGATCGAGTACACGGGCGATCAGGCGTGCTTCCCGAGTGTGATCGCGGACATCCACGCGAGTCTCGGCGCGTCGCACAAGACGCACCGCCGCGTGCGCGGCGACCATCACGGCCGTGCGCTCGCGCCGGGCGAGGAGGCCGGTCGTTACGTTGCCGGGCGCCTGCTGCAGGACTGGCTGCGCGAGACCTTCCCGCAATGACGCGCCCCCGCATTGCATCGAATCCACGAACCCACGAGACCTGAGATGAAGTTGAACGACATCCCCCGGCCGGCCCCGCGCAGCTCGCGTTACGCTTGCACGGCGTCGACCACACGGCCCGTCCGACCTGGCGCCTGCGAGAGACCGTCGAGTTCTACCGCGACGTGCTGGGCCTGCCGCTCATTCACACGATTTCCGCGCGCGGCTGGGGACCCGCCACGCATCCGGACTTCCTGCATTTCTTTTTCGACAGCGGCAACGGCAGCACCATCGCGTTCTTCTATTACCTCGGCAGCAACGAGCCCGCATCGCTCGCATGCCGTCCGGGCCGGGCACCGCTGCCGGACGATCACGTGTTCGACGCCACGCACACGGCATGGCTTGTCGACACGCAAGACGCCCTGCAAGCCTGGAAGGCGCGCCTGGAATCGCGCGGTGTGACGGTGTCCGCGGAGACGGCGCACGAGGTGATCGCGTCGATCTACTTTCGCGATCCGAATGGCTACTTCATCGAAATCACGCGCAAGCTGCGTCCGTTGGAGCCCATCGACGCCCGCGACGCCGCGGCCACGCTCGACGCCGCCATGGCCCTCGAAGACGAAGCGCGCGCGGGTGGCGAGGCATTCGCCAGCATCGATGCCGTGTGGCGGCGCAAGGCGGAATGCCTCGCTCAACGTGTGCTTCGGGAGCCCCGATCGTGAACCGCCATTCTCTGCAGATATTCGTGTTGAACGTGCCCGAGTTCGCCTCGCTCACGGCGGCCGCGCGGCGGATGCCGGAATGCCGGGTCGACGATGTCGGCGATTACGTCGTGATTTCCAGCGACGCGCCCATCGCCTTCGAGCGCCGCGCGCTGGGGCTCAAGCCCGCGGTCTGGTATGGGCTGTTCACGGGCGGCCTGAATGGCCGGATAGAAACCTATGAACGCGACATCGTGCGGATTGCCCCGCGCGCATGAGTTCGCGTCAGCTCGTGCAGGAGACAACATGAGCGGTATTCATCACCGTATCGACGGCGTGACGTACTGTCCGCCGGATCTGGCCAGACGCTATTTCGCCTCAGGCGCATGGCGCGACACCACGCTCGGCGACGCGTTGCGCGCCACCGCCGGGCGCGTGCCGGACCGGCCAGCCTACATCAGCGACGAGGCATCGATCTCATTCGCGGCGCTCGACGCCCGTAGTGAGCGGCTCGGTGCGGCGTTGATCGCGCTGGGGCTGCGTCCGGGCGACCGGGCGATCTTCCAGATGGGCACCACCGTCGATACTGTCGTAGCGTTGATGGGCGCCTACAAGGCGGGTGTCGTGCCGGTGTGCGCCGTACCACAGTACCGCGAAGTCGAGATCGGCCAGCTCGCGGCGCAATCCGAGGCGCGAGCCTATTTCGTGCAGGCGGATTTCTCGGCGTTCGATCTGGTCGGCTTCGCGCAACAGATGATGGACCGGCACGCCGCGCTGGAACATCTGCTGGTCGCGCGAGGGGCAGGCGCCGCCGAGCGAGGGGCGCGGCACGCCATCGAGCGGCTGATCGACGACATGACGCTCGAGCGCGCCCGCGCCATACTGGCCGACGTGCGCATCGGCAGCGAAGACGTGCTGAGCTTCCAGCTCTCGGGCGGCACGACGGGCGTGCCGAAGATCATTCCGCGTTTTCATGCGGAATACCTGGGCCACGCCCTGGCCTGGATGCGCCACATCGGCATGACCGAGCATAGCCGCATGATCTGGTCGCTGCCACTGCTGCACAACGCCGGTCAGTTGTATGGACTCGCATCGACCATCGCCACCGGCATGACGACCGTGCTCATGCCGCGCGTCGATATCGCCCGCATGCTCACGCTGATCGAGACGCACCGCGTCACCCACGGTCTGTCGATCGGGCCCGTGGCGCCGCAGATGATCGCCTACAAGGACGTTGCCCGCCATGACCTGTCGTCGCTGGTGCTGTTTGGCACGATGAGCCGCGCCGATTCGCTCGAAGCCCACCTGGGCGTGCCGTGCTTCAACCTGTACGGCACGACCGAAGGACTTCTCATGGGCGCCGGTGCGCATCTGCCGGCGGCGCTGCGTCACCACACCCAGGGCCTGTCGGGCTGTGAGGACGACGAGATCCGTGTGCGCTTTCCCGGCACCGACCAGCCGGTCGAAGACGGCACGCCGGGCGAGCTGTGTTTTCGCGGGCCATCGAGCCTGCGCGGCTACTACAAGGCGCCTGAAGCCACGGCGCAGACGATGACCTCCGATGGATTCGTGCGCACCGGCGACATGGTGACGGCGCGGATCATCGAAGGCGTGCGCTGCTTCGCCTTCGAGGGGCGTTTGCGCGACAACATCAATCGCGGCGGCGAGAAGATCGGCTGCGAGGAGGTCGAGGCGTACGTAAGCCAGCACCCGTCGGTCGCCGACGCCAAGCTCGTCGCCATGCCGGACCCGTTCTATGGCGAGAAGGGGTGTGTCTACCTGATCGTGCGTCCGGGACATGCGGCCCCGTCGGTCGCCGAACTGGCTGGCTTCCTCGTGAGCTGCGGATTGGCGAAGTTCAAATGCCCCGAGCGCGTCGAGGTCGTCGATGAGTTTCCTGTCACGCGCGTGGGCAAGGTCGACAAGGCGTCATTGCGCGCGGCCATCTCCGGGCGGATCGCAGCCGAAACTGCCGAAACTGCCGAAACTGCCGAAACTGCCGGAACTGCCGGAACTGCCGGAACCACCGGTGCCGCCGACGTCGCAGCCGTGCACGCCGCGAAGGAGGGCGCATGATCAGCACGGAATATGTCGCGAGCGAGTGCCCGTTCGTGGTGCGTCGTCAAGTGCGCTGGGGCGAGTGCGACCCCGCCGGGGTGGTCTTCACGGCGAGCTTCTCCGACTACGTGATCTCCGTGGCCGAACTTTTCTACGGAGCGTTGTTCGGCGGCACGCCGCAGGCCGTCAAGCACCGGCACGGCTTCGGTACCCCCACGCGCGCGCTCGAATTCGACTTTCGCCGCTCACTCTGGCCCGACGATGCCATCGACGTGACGGTGGACGTGATCGACATCCGAAACCGCACTTTCACGTTGCAGATGACGGCACGCAAGGCCGATGGCGACATCGCGTTCGTCGCACGGCTCACGCCGATCTGTATCCGGCGCGGCGTGCGCGAGTCCATCGACATGCCTGCTGTGCTGCGCCACGCCCTCGAACAGTACCGGGATCGCGTCGCGCAAGCGGCCGCGCCTTCATTCGCAGGAGAATCGACATCATGACCCAACCCTCGCAAGCGTGCTTTCGCATCGGCCAGATCGTGCCGAGTTCCAACACCACGATGGAGACCGAGATTCCCGCCATGCTGCGTGCGCGGGAACGAATGCTGCCGGAGCGTTTCACCTTCCATTCGAGCCGCATGCGCATGCATCGCGTGGTGAAGGAAGAGCTCGAGGCGATGAATCGGGAGGGGCTGCGCTGCGCGGCCGAGCTGGCGGATGCGCGCGTGGATGTCATGAGCACCGCATGTCTCGTGGCCATCATGGCGATGGGGCCGGGCCACCACCGACAGGTGGAGGACGACTTGCGGCGCGTGGCACGCGAGAACCACTGCGACGCGGCCGTGATGACCTCGGCAGGTGCGCTGGTCGCCGGACTCAAGGGACTCGGCGCGCGCAAGATCGCGCTCATGGCGCCTTACATGAAGCCGCTCACCCAGGCGGTCGTCGACTATATCGAACATGAAGGCATCGAGGTGCTCGACGCATTGTCGTTCGAAATTCCCGACAACCTGGCGGTCGGGCGCCGCGATCCGATGCAGTTGCTCGATGACGTAAAGCGCCTGAACACGGCCAATGCCGACGCCGTGGTGTTGTCGGCGTGCGTGCAAATGCCGTCGCTGCCGGCGATCCAGCTCGCACAGGACCGGATCGGTCTGCCCGTCACGTCGACCGCGGTGAGTACCGTGCGCCAGATGCTCGACCACCTTGGCCTCGCGCCGATCGTGCCCGGCACCGGGGCGCTGCTCGCCGGCGACCTGCCGCTCGCGCGCATCGCCTGAATCGCGCCAATTCGCATCCACGCACCCAGGAGTCCCTCATGAAAATTGCCGTGATCGGTGGCGGGCCAGCCGGCCTGTATTTTTCGCTGCTGATGAAGCAGCGTCACCCTGCGGACGAGATCGTCGTCCACGAGCGCAATGCGGCCGACGCCACCTATGGGTGGGGCGTCGTGTTCTCCGACATCGCCCTCGCCTTCCTGAAGGAGGCCGACGAGGCGTTCTTTCGCAAGTTCACGGCGCACCATACGCGCTGCGATTACATGGAGATCGTGCACCAGGGCGTGCCGGTGCGCCTGAGCAACAACCATTTCTCGCGCACCTCGCGCATCGACATGTTGGGCGTGCTCCAGCGGGCTTGCGCCGACGTGGGCGTGGACGTTCGCTACGGCAGCCACGTGAGCGACCCCTCGCATCTGCCCGACGCTGACGTCGTGATCGCGGCAGATGGCGTGAACAGTGAAGTGCGCACGCGCATGGCGGCGCATTTCGAACCAAGCTTCGACGAGCGGCGCAACAAGTTCGCGTGGTACGGCACGTCGCGCTTGTTCCACCCGGTGTCGCTGATCTTTCGCGAGACGCCGCAAGGGGTGTTCATGGCGCATGCCTACCAGTACAGCCCCGAGCGCTCGACATTCCTCGTCGAGGTCGATCCGCATACGTGGCGGCGCTGCGGCCTCGATACGGCCACCGAGCAGGAGAGCCGGGCGTTTTGCGAGCGGATATTCGCCGACGACCTTGGGGGCCATGCACTGCTGACCAATCGCTCGAACTGGTTCCAGGCGCGCGTGGTAAGCAACGCCCACTGGTCGCACGGCAATGTCGTGCTGCTCGGCGATGCGCTGCGCAGCGTGCACTTCTCGCTGGGCTCGGGCACGCGCATGGCCATGCAGGACGCGATTGCGTTGGTCGACGCGCTGAGCGCGCATCGCAACGATGTGCCGGCGGCATTCGCTGCCTTCGAGCACAGCCGGCGTGGGGCATCGGACCGGTTCCAGGACGCCGCGCGTCGCAGCCTGGACTGGTACGAGTCGGTCGACAGCCGCATGCATCTCGATCCCGTGAGCTTCGCCTACGACTACATGCTTCGCACCGGGCGCGTGACGCACGAGGACCTGCGCGAACGAGACCCGACGTTCATTGCGCGGGTGGAGTCCGTTGCGGCGCCGGCGTTGCGCGGGCATGCGGCCTGACGGCGCCAGTGGGCACGAGGGCAAGAGGGCAAGAGGGCGAGGGCAATACCCCGAACCCTCCATAAGAAGGGGCGACCACGCCCCTGACACACAGGAGACATTCATGGACAAGCACGGCACCCCGCAGGCGTCAGTCGACGTACGGGACTTCATCAACGCGGCCCCCGTGTCGCGCTTCCAGATCATGATCAGCGTGATGTGTTTCCTGATCGTGGCACTCGACGGATTCGACATTGCGATCATCGGCTTCATCGCCCCGCACATCCGCTCGGAATGGCAGTTGTCGATGGTATCGCTCGGCCCGCTGTTCAGCGCGGGGTTGCTCGGGCTGATGGTTGGCGCGTTCTGCAGCGGGCCGATGGCCGACCGCATTGGCCGGCGGCGTGTGTTGATCCTGTCGGTGGCGTGGTTCGGTGCGGCGAGTGTCGGGGCGGCGCTCGCGCCCAATGTGGCGTGGTTGATTGCCATGCGCTTTCTGACGGGGCTCGGGCTGGGCGGTGCCATGCCCAACGCGATCACGCTGACTTCGGAGTTCAGTCCCGAGCGACGCCGCGGCACGTTGCTCACGCTGATGTTCTGCGGCTTCTCGCTCGGCTCGGCGCTCGGCGGCGTGGTGACCGCGTATCTGGTCGCGGGCTTCGGCTGGCGAGGTGTACTGGCCATCGGCGGACTGCTGCCGCTCGCGTTGGTGCCCGTGCTCTGGCTCACGTTACCCGAGTCGGTGCGCTTCCTGGCGATCCGGGGCGGTACGCAGGCACAGATCGCCGCGATTCTGCGGCGTGTGTCGGCCGCGCGGGTGGGCGCGGGGCAGCGTTTCACGGCGGCCGACGATCGCCTGCCGGCGTCACCCGTGGTGCAACTTTTCCATCGCGATTACCGGCGTGGCACGCTGCTGCTGTGGCTCGCATTCTTCATGAGCCTGTTGTTGCTGTATCTGCTCATCAACTGGCTGCCGATTCTGGCCCAGCGCAGCGGACTGACGCTCAAGCAGGCATCGATGTTCGCCGGACTGCTGCAGGGCGGCGGCGTGCTCGGTGCCATCGTGCTGGGCGTGCTCATCGACCGGTTCCATCCATACAAGGTGGTCGCGGTGGCGTACCTGCTGGGCGCCGTCTCGGTGGCGTCGCTGGCGGTGGCCGACGGCGCGCTGTGGCTCGCGATCGGCATTTTCGTCACGGGCTTTTGCGTGAGCGGCTCGCAAGTGTGCGCCAACGTGATCGCGTCGGCCTATTACCCGACGTCCAATCGCGCCACGGGGGTAGCCTGGGCGCTCGGCATCGGTCGCGTGGGCGCCGTGGCGGGGTCGTTCGGCGGTGCCTTCCTGCTCGCGGCCGGCTGGAGCAACGCCGGCCTGTTCACGCTGCTGGCGATTCCGGCCGCGCTGGCGGCGCTGGGTATCCTGCTCGCGGGCTCGCGCCACGGGCGCGCGAGCGCGCCCGGCGTCGCGGCGCCGTCCGGCCCGGCATTGTCTTGAACGGGTAAGGTCCTCGGGGGCACTTCGCGCGCGGCCCGACGGCGCGCGTTCTTTCATGCATTTGAAATTTTGGGGGCGATGGCGCAACGCGTGAGCGTGGCGTGGATTGCCGCCGCAACGGCGGGGCGAAGTCGCGCGCGACCCGGTCGCGCCAGCGTGCGCGGCGGTTGGGCGACCGATCATCCGACCGTCTGGTCTGCCAGGCATCCGAATGACGTAATGGGCATGCGTCTTGCTCGGGTCCCTCTCGTTAATCGATTTTCGATTCCGGTTTCGACGAAGAGGAGGACACGTTTGCAACTCGGTACGCTGACACCGCTGAAGGCTTTCGAGGCTGTTTCGCCCGTCGACTGGGCGTTCGCCGCCGCGGCCATGCTGTTGACCTACGCCGTGTTAACCGGTGTGTTGCGTCTTGCGGTGGGCCGCTTCGGTGCGCTCTCGCGCCGCATGAAATCCCAGGCCGCCGGCATGATCGTCGAAGTGCTCGGGGCAACACGGCACTTCGTCCTGCTGGTTGCGGCCTTGCTCATTGGCCTGAAGATGCTCGATCTCGGTGACCGGTGGGACACCGCCATCGTCCACGGATGGACGGTCCTGTTCTGCCTGCAACTGGCGCTCTGGGTCAATCGGGCGGTGAGCGTGTGGTCGACGCGGCGACTCCGGCATCGCGAGTCCGTGCCGGACAATCCCGTCATCGTCACCATGACGGCCTGGACGGTGCGCGTGCTCGCATGGGCGGTTCTGCTGCTGGCAATGCTGGCGAACTTCGGCGTGAATATCACCGCCTTCGTTGCAAGCCTGGGCATAGGCGGCGTGGCCGTGGCACTGGCCGTGCAGAACGTGTTGAGCGATCTGTTCGCGTCGCTTGCCATCGGGCTCGACAAGCCGTTCGAAGTCGGCGATTTCATCGTGTTCGGCGAGGTGGCGGGCACGATCGAGCGCATCGGCCTGAAAACGACGCGCATTCGCAGCCTGAGCGGCGAGGAGATCGTGTGCGGCAACACCGAACTCCTCAAGAACACCTTGCACAACTACAAGCGCATGGTCGAGCGACGCATCGTCTTCACGTTCAGCGTGAGCTATCACACGGTGCCGGACAAGCTCGCCCGGGTGCCGGAGATGGTCAAGGCCGCGGTGCGGGCGTCGGACAAAACGCGCTTCGACCGGGCGCATTTCAAGCAGTTCGGTACCAGCTCACTGGATTTCGAGGTCGTGTACTTCGTGCTCAGCCCCGACTTCAATCTGTATATGGACCTCCAGCAGGACATCAATCTCGCCCTGATGCGCGCCTTCCTGAAGGCGGACATCCGTTTTGCGATTCCGGCCAGCGTGCAGTATTTCGCCCAGGCCCCGGAGCCTCCCGAAGCCGCCGCCGTCGTGCACTGAGCCGCGCGCCGCATCGCCTGTCGGCACGGTCATTGCGGCGTGGTAGGATCGATCGCAACCACGCGCTTCGATGCGTGGCTTCGATCCAATCCGGACTCGTCGCGTGACGAGGAATTCAGGAGGCCAGCATGTCTGCAGAACAGAAGACGTCGCATCGGGGGTTCACCATCATTACCGTTCTCGAGCGCCTTTCCAAGGGCCGCGCACGGCTCTCGGCCAAGGTGCTCGCCAGCGACGAAGACCACAAGCGTCGCCTCGGCGGCAAGAAGTTGCTCCAGGCCAAGCGCTGGTTCGATCATTTCGCCGACGATCTGGCCGCGCCGGTGATCGCGGGACTCAAGCACACCATCGACCTCGAACTGGCGGCGGCGAAGACCCCGCCGAAGACGGCGAGCCGGCCTTCGGACGCCAAGGCGGGCAAGGGCGGGGCAACGGCAAAGCCGATGAAGGCGTTGAAAGCGCTGAAGGCCGCCAAGCTCGCCAAGCCGACAAAAGCCGCAAGGGCGGAGAAGGTCGCCAAGGCTGGAAAATCGGGCAAGGCGGATGCCACGCCGAAGGTCGCGAAGGTCACTAAGGTCACTAAGGTCACGAAGGCCGCGAAGGTCAATGGCGCGTCGAAGGTTGGCGCTGCGCCGACCTCGGGAGCCACATCGGCAGCGAATGCGGGCGCCGGCAAGACCGGGCTGCGCAGGACCGCCCCGGCCCGCAAGCGAACCGATATGGCTTCGGCGTCTCCCATCGGTACACCGGCACCGACGCCGGTCAGGCGCGCCTCGGCGAGAAGCGCGGGTTGACGCGCTACGGCCTGAGAGGCTGACGGCCGGCGCCCCCGGGACGATTGGGTGCCGAGCATTATCGATTCGTTATCCTGACTGAATTTTTAGCGGCGCACGCCACTCCGGCGGAGCGCCGTTTTTCATTGAAACGTCGAAGCGCCGCACATGGGGGCGAGAAACGGCCGTGACGCATGGGCCTCGCGTGATGACCGTTATCATGCCGCGCGAAGTCGTCCTGACCTGCACCGCATAGGTCCTGCATTTACAGCGACGGGAGCGTCGGCGGGGTCCGTCGCGCCTTCGCGTCACCCAAAATGGGTGCATTGCGCGCGCATTCTGTGTATAATCACGACCTTGTCCAAAAAATGGGCATTGCGGGAAGTGGCGCTCACTGACGAACGATGAGAATGCCGCTTCGCCATCAATCAACCGTTCAGCCAGTCTGGAAGGCGCGATGCGGGGTTCACGCGACAGTGGGCCGGGTGTCGAATGCCAATCGGGAGATCGCAGAGGAGGTGAGTCGCGGTCCCGCCGGATGTGGTGTAGTGCAGTCCGTGGCAAGTCCGTTCGTCGCGCCTGGCAGGAGATGTCTCCGGCAGGGCGGGGAAGGGTGTCTTTGCGCGGTAAATTAAATATGCGGCTCGGTTGAGCCGATCACTATTCGAGATATTGCATGACCAAGATCGTTATCAAAGACGGTGAACCCGTTGAAGTCGCACTGCGTCGTTTCCGTCGCGCCATCGATGGCACGGGCCTGATCAAGGAAGTCAAGGCACGCGCTGCTTACGAAAAGCCGACGGCCGAGCGCAAGCGCAAGAAGGCTGCTGCCGTGGCCCGTCTGCGCAAGCGTCTGCGCAGCCAGACCCTGAAGAAGAAGATGTACTGAGCACGCCATTGCGCCGACGCGGCGCAATGTGTGCAAAGTCAAAAAACCCGCCGCGAGGCGGGTTTTTTTATGGACCGAAGGCAGGCGCGGGGCTGCGAGCCGATTTGTTAAACTTGTGCGCCCCGCGGTCTTGTCGAGAATGATCGGCCGCCGACTTTCCCCCACGATTCCCCTATGAAAACATTGACCTTTGCCGCGCTCGACGCCCTGACCCAACAAGCCGAGCAGTCGCCTCGCGCGCGTATGAACCAGAACCTGCACGACGCGCTCGACGAGCCGATCCAGCGTCTGGCGATTGCGATGGAACCCTCGACGTATATCCGCCCGCACCTGCATCACCACACGTGGGAGTTGCTCACGTCGCTGCGTGGCCGCCATATCGTGCTGACGTTCGACGCGGCGGGCGTTGTGACGGACCGTTGCGTTCTCGGCGAGGACACCAGCGTGGTGGAGACGCCGCTGGGTGTGCATCACACCGTGCTGTCGCTGGACCACGGCGCCGTGATTTTCGAGGTGAAGCACGGTCCTTACCGGCCCTTCGTCGAAGCCGACTACGCCGCCTGGTCGGCCCCTGCCGGGACGCCGGAGGCCGCGGCGTTCATGGAGTGGGTCAAAACGGCCAAGGTCGGCGAGCGCTGGGCGGCCTGATCAGCGCGTCCATCCCTGAAATTCGGTGGCCATGGCGATCAGCGCCCTGGCTGCCGCGTCGACGGACCCGGGCCGGCCGTCGCGAGGCCACGGCATGCCGCAGTCCTGCTCGTCCCCTGTGTCAGCGATACCGAAACGGGCGGTATCGAACGGTTCGAACGGTTCGAACGGTTCGAACGGACCGTGCGGTTCGCGCTCTGGCATTTGTACGGTGGGCGTTGTCAACTGCCAGACCGGTACGCCCAGGCCCTGCGCGAGATGTGCCTGTGGCGGTTGCAGGGAAATGACCAGATCCAGGTTGTCGATGAGGGATGCCTCGTCGGCCAGATCGTCGAAGTCGGCGCGCCAATCGATCCAGTCGATGGATGCCGGCAGTGCGATGTCCGCCTCGCCAGGCGCGCGCTGCCCGAGCGGAACCCAGGATACCCCGGGCACGCGCAGCAGCGGCGCGAAGTTGACCCGCCGGCGCGCGCCCGGATGCGAGCCGACGCCCGGGGTGGTGTCGTCGTATCCCGCGAAGCCAACGCACAGGCCATGTTGCGCGGCGGCGGCGAGCCGGTCGCGCCAGTGCCGGGCGGCGGTCATGGTCACGCGCAGGTGGGGGCGGCCGGCATGTGTTGACGCCGCCTGCGGCCCCAATGCGCGGGCCAGCGTACCGATCGGGCAGCGAAGATCCCAATCCGATACGTCGCGCGGCAATCGGGAAATCACCACCACGCGTTCCCCCATCGACCATTCGACGAGACGGCGCACGTTCGCCGGTCCGATGAAGCCTACCTTGCGAAATCGCGCGGACGCCATTTCCAGGTATCGCAGCTGACTGACGAGATCGCCGTCATGGCCGCTGCCGATGACCAACAGATGCCGGTGCAGCGTGTCCCCGCCACCGGTCCATGTCGGGAGCGGGCAATCAGGGTGCGGGCTGAGGGCGGCGCCGACCCGTGCCCAGGCGTGAGCGATGGCATCGGGTTGGGGGCGGGTGTCGGACATCGGGACGTGTATGGCACGCTGCGGAGGCTTCGTCATGCGAATCCTGGCATCGATCAGGAATGGGGGGCGACGATATCGGCGGGGCGGTGGCGGTATTCGGACACGGAAACCCGACGATATGACGCCGGCGAGGTGCGCAGGTGGCACCTCAAAAATGATAGTTCAGCAGAATCGTCGAACTGGCCGCGTGCGTTTGCTGCCGGGGCGAATTCGTTTGCTGGACGGCAAAATATTTGAGATTCGATGCCGGTGCGCGGCGAGGGGGCGCTCGGGATCGGATCGGCCTTGGGGCGGGGAATACGGCGCTTTGCCCGAAGGGTCCCTGCCCGAGAGCGCGCAAGTGGCGGTCCTGGGCAGGGAGGCGGCAAGCGCTGCGCTGCCTTGAATTACTTCTTGCGGCGCACGGCCTTTTTGGGGCGCGGCGCTTCGTCGTCCTGGACGGTGAGCTGGCCGCCCGTGCCGAGGCCGCCGGCGACGGTTTGTTGCTTGTAGTTCTTCACGGCGCGCACGACGTTGTTGTACGAGTCGGTGAAGGCGGCAACGATCACCTTGCCTTCCGCCGTGTTCGAGTAACCGCCGAGCGAGCCGCCGGCCGAGCTGCCGACGATGCGGCCGAGGGCGCCGAAGTCCATGGCGCTCGCGCTGCCTTCCGCGGCGGCGATCTGCACGCTCGAGCGGTTGTCGATGACGGTCAGCAGCGTACTGGCCTCCTTCGAGTTCATGCTGCCGGCCAACGCGCCGATGGCCGAACCGATCCCGCCCGGCAGGAGGCCGGCGATGCTGGCGCCCGCGCCACCGGCGTTATTGTTGGTAAACGTGATGGACGGGCTAAGTGCGTAGTCGGCCGACACCATCTTGCCTTTGCCGAAGTTCGACTTGTTGCGCAGTTCCCCTGACTGCTGCAGGGCGCGCTCGCCCATGACCGTATCCATGCCGCGCCCGCGCTCGACCACAACGAAGCAGTTCGACTGCTGAACGAGCAGCTTGAGCACGGGCACGGTGGAGCCGAGCTTGTACTGGCCGGTCAGGATGCCGTACCACGGCGCCGTAGTGTCTTCGATGACGGCGAGCGTGCCCAGCGGACGGTCGCATTTCTCGAGGGTTTGATTGGCGTTTTCGGCGTTGGCGCCGCCGGCCGATCCGGTGGCGGCTGTCTTGGCGCTGCTGCTCCCCATGTTCATGGTCGAGCACCCGGCCATGATGCCGGCCGCGACGAGCAGGCCGGAAATTTTTGCGAGATGGTGTGCCATTTTCCTAGTCTTCAGATTGTTGTTATGGAAATTCGCGGCGCTGCCTTACTCCTCATGCGGGGAGTTTCGGCCAGGTCGGTGACGCCGCCGTCGGTCAGGAGTCGGGAAATCAGGAGTAAGAAGCAAATTACGATAGGACTCCTACGCTGAAATGCCTCGTAAGAGCATTCCGCGCCGCATGCTAGCACGCACTTCAAACGCGTATTACCTATTAAAAATCATGGGGATTACGAAAGGATTAGTGAGATGCCTTTCGACGGATGAGGTAAGGATTAGGGGGAAACCATCGGGGGGGCGAGTCGCATTTGTCGTTGGGATACCGAACGACATTAAGGGCAAGCTCGGTGAACGGTCGACGCGGGAGGGGGCCGTTTCACCGCACTGGGGGAAAGGCCGGAGGGAATGACCGGAGAGAGGCGAATGCCAGCCGAATCGGCGACCGACGCATCGAGGCATGCGTGGCATCGTGCCAAAACCGCATCAGCGTGGGTCGTCGATTTGTCGCGGCGTTGCCGCAGCCAAGGCGGAAAGCCTTGCTTTTATGGTCCCCCCGACAGGAATCGAACCTGTATCTAGCGCTTAGGAGGCACTCGTTCTATCCATTGAACTACAGGGAGGGAGCGGACGCGATCCACTCAGAAGGGGCAGAGTATAGCAAAAACGCCCGGCAAGAAGGAATGCGTCCCGATTGGCCGCTCGTCAAGCGTGTTGAAGCCAGCCATCGCCCGCTCACGTCGTCTCGCGGCACCGAGCGGGGCTCGGGAATTTCCCGATGGAACAACCGTCTTCGGCATTTGTTCCATTGACGCTACAAATTGGTCCTCCTAGAGTCATCGCCATGATGACTCGTCTCCCATCCTCCTGCGTGTTGGCGCGCGTTTCGAAACGTGCGTCGTATCGCGTCCTGCGCGAATAGTCCGTCGCACCCCCAACGCGTAGCGCCGCGACCGGTTTCGCTTCGCGTGATTTTCCCCTGTCGCCCCATGCCTGACGACGCGCCCGCTGACTGCGCGTCGCGGTGTCGTGCGCCCTGACGTCCGAGCCTCCCGCAACGCCGCATCGGCTTGCAGCGAGGCGCCGGCGTCCGGCGCCGAGGGGAGGCTGTTTTCCCGAATCGCAGCAAACCCAAAGCCCGAAGTCCTCACGCCCTTCAAGCCAAGACCATAAGACTCATGAAGACCACTCAACGCAAAACACTGAAATCGCTAACCCTCGCCGGTGCCGCGCTGGCGCTGACGACCGCCGCGACATCCGCGCTCGCGCAATCGAGCGTCACGCTCTACGGCCTGATCGAAGGTGCTGTCGTCTCGCAGAATCACGCCAGCCCTGACGGCGGCCGCGTCTATTCGCTGAACCAGTCCGGCGAGGGCTTCCTGTCGGCCAGCCGTTTCGGCCTCCAGGGCATCGAGGACCTCGGCGGCGGCATGAAGGCGCGCTTCGTGCTCGAAAACGGCTTCAATTCGCAAGCCGGAACGTTCGATCAACAGGGGCAACTCTTCGGACGCCAGGCCTTCGTCGCATTGCAAGGCGGCTGGGGTGAAATCGCATTCGGGCGTCAATACACGGGCGCCGTCGTGGCGATCTCCATGGTCGATCCGATCTTCATCGGTGCGCCGC
The DNA here is from genome assembly GCF_000767615.3 of Pandoraea pnomenusa. Taxonomy (NCBI): domain Bacteria; kingdom Pseudomonadati; phylum Pseudomonadota; class Betaproteobacteria; order Burkholderiales; family Burkholderiaceae; genus Pandoraea; species Pandoraea pnomenusa. Next base: position 1,876,579 of record NZ_CP009553.3, read on the forward strand.
CCACGAACTCGTGGCTCGTTTTCCTCACCGGCCAGCGCTATAACAACGCGCTCACCTGGACGAAAAAATTCGGCCCCTTCGGCGTGAACCTGCAATACGCCTTCGGCGGCATCGCAGGGCAGGGCTCCGCACGCTCGTCAGCCTCGGGCGGGGTGTCGTGGGAGCAGAACGGCAACGTCTTCACCGGACAGTTGCAGCAGACGCACGACTCGCAGAGCCGTACCGCGAAAACCTGGTCGCTCGGCGCCAAGGTCAGCTACGGACAATGGAAATTCCACGCCGACTACCTGCAAAGCCAGCGCGACCCCGGATTCGACGTGACCAACGGCGGCGTCGACTACGCGTCGATCACCAACATGAGCACCGCCGCAACGCCCACCACCGTGGCGGCCATCGGCTCGGTCTTCTCCGCCGCCCGACGCGATCAATTCTTCACGCTCGGGCGAGTTACCTGCTCAACCCGTCGTGGCAATTCATCGCCGCCTACATGTATGACAACACCAGTGCCGTGAACTTCAGCGGCAAGCGTCAAACGCTGTACGGCGTCATCGACTACTTCCTCTCGAAGCGCACCGACGTCTATTTCGCGACCGCTTACGAACGCGTCGACGGCGGCTGGGCGGGGCTGTTCGGCACCTCGACCACGAACTGGACCGGAGGCAACGGCGTGAAGCTCAACGGCTACGATAACCAGATGAGCTATTACGTCGGCTTGCGTCACCGCTTCTGAGCGGCCGCCGGGCGCCGCGGGTCGTACGCCCGACGCCCGTCCTGCGGACGGGCGAGCGGGACGCCGCGCGAGCCCGATATCGCCGCCGCAAACGCGTGCCGCGCAGCTCACGAGCCGTGCTGCGCGGCACCGTGAAGGTCCTTGTTCCGCCTGGGTTTGAAGTGCCTCCGCGCATCGCCGGAAAATCCTCGCACAGGGCTTAGGTGTTTTCCCGATGGGACATTTTGTCTGCTTATTTGTTCTATTGACCGGACATTATGACACTTCCAGAATCGTCGCATGGATACCCCACTACCGCTGCCGAAGTACCACCAGATCTACCTCGTGTTGCGCGAGCAACTGCAGGAGGGACGTTTCGATCGCGACGGCGTGCCCGGCGAGCATCTGTTGGCCGATCAGTTCAGTGTGGCACGCATTACGATCCGCAAGGCGATGGAGATGCTCGTGGCCGATGGGCTCGTGGTGCGCCGCCCCGGACTGGGGACGTGGCCGCTGCATGCCGGACAACGCACCGGCGGCGGCAAAGGCCCCGGTATCTCGCGTGAGAAGGCGCACCTGACCGGTCTGCTCGAGAACATCGTCAACATGGGCCTGCGCACGAACGTGGCCGTGCTCGAATCGTCCGTGGTCGGTGCGAGCGACGCTGTGGCCGAGGCGCTCGCGCTGACCCCCGGCGCTCCGGTCTACAAGAGTGTTCGCGTGCGCAGCACGCAAGCCGGCCCGCTGTCGTACATCACCACGCACGTGCCGAAGGACATCGCCGAGATTCGCAGCGACGACCTCGAACGCAAGCCGCTGCTCATGCTGCTCGAAGAGGCCGGCGTCGAACTCGGCGGCGCGACCCAAACCATTTCCGCGCGCCTGGCCGACGCCGTCGTGGCGCGCCACCTCGACATCGCCGTCGGCTCCGCGTTGCTCGCGGTCACGCGCCTGGTGCGCGACGTCGCCGACCGCCCCGTGCAACTGCTGCAAGGCCTGTATCGCCCCGATCGCTACCAGTACCAGCTTCAACTCTCGCGCGTCGGCGACATCGACGCCAAGGTCTGGGTCAGCGAAGAACTGTCTGCCCAATTCCACTGATCAAGTCCGGAGACCCACACATGAGTTCGCGTCGCACGTTCCTGCGCCAGTCCACCGCCATGGCCGCTCTGGCCGCCACCTCCAGCGCGCCGTGGTTGGCGCACGCCGCCGGAAAACCCGTCAAGATCGGCGTGCTGCACCCGGTCACCGGCGCACTCGCCTATTCGGGCCAGCAGTGCCGCCTCGGCGCCTTGCTCGCCATCGAGGACATCAACGCGGCCGGCGGCATCAAGTCGCTCGGCGGCGCGCCCATCGAGGCCATGCTGGGCGACGCGCAATCGCGTCCCGAAGCCGGTTCGGCCGAAGTCGAGAAGATGAACGAAGCCGGCGTGTCCGCCATCGTCGGCGCCTACGCGTCGGCGATTTGCCTCGCCACCACGCAAACGGCCGCGAAGTACGGCTTGCCGCACGTGGTCGACGTCGGCGTCGCGGATCAGATCGTCGAGCGCGGGCTGACCAACACGTTTCGTTTCGGCCCTGGGTATCGCATGTGCTCGATGCGCGCGGTCGACGATCTCGCCGCGCTGAACAACGCGGCAGGCAAGCCGGCGAAGACTGTGATGATCGTGCACGAGGAATCGCTCTTCGGCACCGGCACGGCGGCGCTGTTGCAGAAGGAACTTCCCGCGCGCGGTTTCGAGATCAAGGAAGTGATCAAGCACGCCAATCCGACGCGCGACTTCAACAATATCGTGCTGCGCATGCGCTCGGTCAATCCGGACATCGTGATTCCGGCGAACTACTACAACGAGTACGCCTTGCTGCTGCGCGCGATGAAACAGCAGAAGGTGCGTCCGAAAGCGATCTACTCGGTGCTCGGCGGCGCGGCCTCGAGCTACAAGTTCCTCAAGGAGTTCCCGGACATCGCCGACGGCATCATCGACTGCAACCACTGGTTCAATCCGAAGGACCCGCGCGTGGCGACGCTCAAGAAGCGTACGGAAGCGAAGGGCGCCTATTTCAGCTACGAAGTGTTCATGACGTACACGGCCATGATGCTGCTCGCCGACGCGATCGAGCGCGCCAAGTCGGTGGATCGCGCGGCCATCACGGCGGCGCTCGCATCGAGCACGTTCAAGGACCACCTGATGCCGTACGGCCCGACGAAGTTCGAGAAGGGCCAGAACCTGGGCGCCCAGCCGCTGCTCACGCAGGTCTCGGGCGGCGACATCAAGGTCATTCTGCCGGACAGCTACCGTCAGGTCGCGCCGGTCTTCCCGCTCAAGGCCTGACGTGATGTTCGACCCGGTCATTCTCCTGTCGGCCGTGCTCAACGGCCTGACGACCGGCGCGGTCTATGCGCTCATCGCGCTGGGCCTCACGCTGGTCTACGGCGTGCTGCACATCATCAACTTCGCGCACGGCGCGGCGTTGATGGTGGCGCTGTACGCGGTCTGGCTGCTCAAGGAAAAGCTCGGCATCGACCCTTATGTCGCGCTGCCGTTCGTCACGCTGGGCATGTTCGCGCTGGGCTACGCGTTGCAGCGCGTGGTGATCGAGCGAGCGAGCCACGGCAAGGACGAGAACATTCTGCTGGTCACACTCGGCCTGGCCATCGTGCTGGAGAACCTGGCACTCGTGTGGTTCAAGTCCGACACCCATACGATCGACACGCCGTACACACTGGCCACGGTCGACGTTGGCCCCGTCATGCTCGCCGTGCCGAAGCTGATCGCATTTGGTGGGGCGCTCGCCGCGGCGGCCGTGCTGTTCTGGATCATGCGCGCCACCGATCTGGGCCGCGCGATTCGGGCCGTCGCCAAGGAAAAGCATGGCGCGAAGCTCATGGGCATCGACGTGGAACGGGTGTACGCGCTGTCGTTCGGGATCGGCATGGCCTGCGTGGGCGCGGCGGCGTGTTTTCTCATGCCGGCGTACTACGTGAACCCGCAGGTCGGCGGCGGTTTCGTGCTGGTGGCCTTCACCATCGTCGTGCTGGGCGGCATGGGGAGCTTCGTGGGTGCGCTGGTGGGTGGCTTGCTCATCGGCGTGGTCGAGTCGCTCGGCGGGCTGTGGCTCGGCGATTCGCTCGGGCAGATGGGCATCTTCGCCATTTTCATCATCGTCGTGCTGCTGCGTCCGCAGGGGCTGTTCGGTGCACGGGCATGAACCGGGGGAGCAGGAGCCAACGATGAAAGATCTTCGAATGATTGTGCTGTTCGGCGTGGCGATGGCCGCGCTGCTGCTCACGTTGCAGTCCGGCGTGTGGCTGTCGTTCCTGATGATGACGTTTTACGCCGTGCTGCTCTCGCAGTCGTGGAACGTGCTCGGCGGGTTCGGCGGCCAGTTGTCGTTCGGCCACGCGCTGTTCTTCGGCGTGGGGGCGTACGCCCAGGCCATTGCCCAGTTGCAATGGGGCTGGAACCCGTGGCTGGCCATGCCGTTCGCGATCGCCATGGGCACGGCGGTTGCCGTGGCGCTCGGCGCGGTGACGTTTCGTTATGGCCTGAAGGGGTCGTATTTCGCTCTGGTCACGCTGGCCTTTGCCGAGGTGTTCCGCATTCTGGCCGTGTCGCTGCCCTTTACCGGCGCGGGCGTGGGCCTGATGGTGCCGCTGCGCCAAAGCGTGGGTAATTTGCAGTTCGCATCCCCGCGCGGTTATGCGGCGTTGCTGCTCGTGTTCGTGATGGCGGCGCTGCTGGTGACGGCGTGGTTGCGGCACTCGCGCTTCGGCGCGTGGCTACAGGCCGTGCGCGACAACGAGAATGCGGCCCGTGCGGTGGGCGTGAACCCGCTGCGCGTGAAGCTGGGCGCGATTGCGCTGTCGGGCGGCTTCATGGCGGCGGCCGGCATGTGCTACGTGCAAATGTTCCAGTACATCGACGCGGGCATCGCGTTCGGCTCGACCATCTCGGTCGAGGCGCTGGTCGGGGCCATCGTCGGCGGGCTCGGCACGCTGTGGGGCCCGGTGCTCGGCGCAGCCGTCCTTTACGCGCTCGGTGAATTCACGCGCAACCTGTTCGGCGAACTGCCCGGCCTGTCGATGGTGATCTACGGCGCCGTGCTCATCCTGATCGTGATGTTCCTGCCGCGCGGCATGACGGGCGCCGGGGCCTCGATCCGACGCGTGCTCGGCATGGAACGCAAGGCCGTGGCGCAGGGAACCGCGGCGGACGAGACGCGTACCGCATCGCGTGAGGAGAACGCCCGTGTCTGACATTCTTTTGAAGGCCGAAGGCCTGTCCATCACGTTCGGCGGCCTGAAGGCGGTGCAGGACGTGAGCTTGTCCGTCAGGGCCGGCACGCTGACCGCCCTCGTCGGTCCGAACGGCGCGGGCAAGACCACACTGTTCGGTTTGCTGTCCGGCTTTCTGACGCCGGGCGCCGGACGCGTGGAATTCCAGGGGCGCGACATCACCGGGCAGGCACCGTACGAAACGGCGCGCCAGGGGCTCACCCGCACGTTCCAGATCGTGCAGCCGTTCGGGGCGCAGACCGTGCGCGAGAACATCGCCGTGGGTGCCCATCTGCATCTGCGCGAGCGCCGCGCCGCGCTGCGCGACGCGGAGGAAATCGCCTACCGAACCAATTTGCAGGCGCAGCTCGACAAGCCGGCGGCGGACCTCACCGTGTGCGGCCGCAAGCGGCTCGAGCTCGCCCGCGCGCTGGCCACTCGCCCGCGCCTGCTGTTGCTCGACGAAGTGCTCGCGGGGCTCAATCCAAGCGAGATCGACGAAATGATTCCCGTGGTGCGCGATATCGCCGCGAGCGGCGTGACGGTGCTGATGATCGAACACGTCATGCGCGCCGTGATGAGCCTGGCCGAGCACGTCTGGGTGCTCGCGCAGGGCAAGCTGATCGCGTCGGGCACGCCTCGCGAGGTGACGACCGACCCCGCCGTGATCGAGGCCTATCTGGGGCATGGCACGGCGGCGCGGCTCGCTGCGCAAACCGGAGGTGCGCAATGACCCATCTGCTCGAAGTCGAAGGCCTGCGCACCGGTTATGGGCGTGTCGAGGTGCTGCGCGGTGTCGATCTCACCGTCGGCGAGGGCGAGATCGTCGTGATGCTCGGCAGCAACGGCGCGGGCAAGTCGACGCTGAACAACACGCTGTCCGGCATCAACCCGGTCTGGGGCGGGCGGGTTCGCTTCGACGGGCACGATCTCACCGGCCGGCATTACCGCGACATGGTCAAGGCGGGGCTGATCCAGGTGCCTGAAGGGCGCCGCATTTTCCCGAACCTGAGCGTTCGCGAGAACCTGTCGCTCGGCGCGTTTGCCCGCGCCCGCGCGTCGCGCGAACGCAGCCTGGAGAAGATGCTCGATCTGTTTCCGCGTTTGCGCGAGCGTATCGATCAGGCGGCCGGAACGATGTCCGGCGGCGAGCAGCAGATGCTTGCCATTGGCCGAGGGCTGATGGCCGAGCCGCGCCTGCTGATTCTCGACGAACCGTCGCTCGGCCTCTCGCCGCTCATGGTCGAGGAGCTTTTCTCGCTCATCGCGCGCTTGCAGCGCGAGGGCCTGTCGATCCTGCTCGTCGAGCAGAACGTGGGCCAGTCGCTCGAAACCGGGCAGCGCGGCTACGTGCTCGAGAACGGTGAAATCCGCCACAGCGGCACTTGCGCCGAGTTGCTTGCGAGCGACGATCTGCGGCGTGCGTATCTGGGAATGTAAGGGAATGACCGTGCCTCAAACTCTGACGCAAAAGCTGCTGGCTGCCGCGTGTGGCCGCGACACCGTGGCCGTGGGCGAGATCGTCACCTGTCGTGTCGATCTCGCGATGTTCCACGACTCCAGCGGCCCGCGCCGCCTGCAGCCGATGCTCGAATCGCTCGGCGCTCAGCTGTGGGACAAATCGAAGGTTGTGCTTGTCATCGATCACTACGTGCCGGAATCGGACGACGAATCGCGGCGCATCGTGCGCATTGCGCGCGACTGGGCGAGCGCGCAGGCGCTGCCCAACGTGTACGACTCGGCAGGCATCTGTCACGTGGTGGTGCCCGAGCACGGCCACCTGCGCCCCGGCATGTTCTGCGTGGGCGGCGACTCGCATTCGCCGACCGGCGGCGCGTTCGGCGCGTACATGTTCGGCATCGGCAGCACCGAGATGCTCGGCGTGGCGGTGTCCGGCGAGATCTGGGTGAAGGTGCCCGACACGATCCGCATGCGCTGGGACGGGCGCCTCGCCGACGGCGTGAGCGCCAAGGACATGATGCTCCACATGATCGGTCGCTTCGGCATGAACGGCGGACGCTACCAGGCGATCGAGTTCTGCGGCGACGCCGTGCGCGCCCTGTCGATGCAGGAGCGCATGACGCTCTCGAACATGAGCGCCGAGCTTGGCTCGCAGGTGGGACTGATCGCGCCCGACGAGACGACCGTGGATTATCTGCGTTCGGTCGGCGTGACGGAGGCCATCGACATCGCGCGCTGGCAAGGCGACGCCGATGCGCCGTCCGAACTGCATGTGTTCGACGCGGGCTCGCTCGCCCCGCAGGTGGCGGCGCCGCATAGTCCGGCCAACACGCACGCAATCGGCGAGTTCGCCGACGTTACGGTCGACGTGGCTTATCTCGGCGCGTGCACCGGTGCGAAGCTCGACGACCTGCGGGCCGCCGCCCGCGTGCTCAAGGGCCGCAAGGTCGCCAGGGGCATGCGCTTCGTGGTGGCGCCGGCCTCGGCGCGCGATCAGGCGCAGGCCGCGCGCGAAGGCGTGATGGACGTGCTCGTGGAGGCCGGTGCCCAGGTGCTCGCCAATACCTGCGGCGCCTGCGCGGGCTACGGCGGCTCGATTCCCGAAGGCGCGACCGTGCTCTCGAGCACGGCGCGCAACTTCAAGGGACGCATGGGTTCGGAGACGGCCCAGGTCTATCTGGGCTCCCCCTATGCGGTGGCCGCCGCCGCGCTCACCGGCCGCATCGCGGACCCGCGCGAACTGCTGGCGTGATGCGCGCCGGACTTCCCGAACATTTTCATTGCCTCTCCTGAATCATGACAACGCCAACGTCTTCTTCCGGTCGGCCCGAGGCGAGCGGCCACGCGACTGACGCCGACACGCATCGCGCGTGGGTGGTCGGCGCCGATATCGATACCGACGCGCTCGCACCCGGCGCCTACATGAAGTTCGGCATCGACGAGATCGCACGCCACTGCCTGCATCGGGTGCGCCCGGAGTTCGCCGCGGGCGTGCGACCGGGCGACGTGCTCGTGGCCGGGCCGAACTTCGGCATTGGCTCGTCGCGCGAACAGGCGGCCGCCGCGCTGGTGCACCTGGGCGTGCGCGCGGTGATCGCACCGTCGTTCAACGGCCTCTATTTCCGCAATGCCTTCAATGTGGGGCTGTTGCTGCTCACCTGCGCCGACGCGTCGCGAATCGCCGAAGGCGAGGACCTGCGGCTCGCGCCGCGCGAGGGCTATGTCGAGCGTGCCGATGGCAGCCGGCTCGCCTGCGAGAGCGTGCCGGGGTTCCTCCTCGACATGGTCGACGCCGGCGGCCTGCTCAATCTGCTCAAGCGGCGCAGCGCGGCATCCCAACCGACATCACACGGAGTTTCTTCATGCTAGATCCCGTCACCCTGGCGGTCCTCAAAGGACGGCTGGAGCAGATCGCCGACGAAATGGACGCGACGCTCTACCGCAGCGCCTTCAATCCCATCATCGCCGAGGCGCACGACGCCTGCCACGGCATCTACGACGCCGCGACCGGCGCGACCCTCGTGCAGGGCAAGTCCGGCCTGCCGGTCTTCGTCGGCGCGATGGCCTTCGCCGTGCAGGCGGCCGCACGCACGGCCGCCGAGCGCGGCGGCATGATCGACGGCGACGTCTGGCTCTTCAACGATCCGTACGAAGGCGGCACGCACGCGAACGATTTCAAACTCGTGCGTCCCGTGTTCCGCGACGGCAAGCTCTATTGCTTTCTGGCGTCCGCCGCGCACTGGCACGACGTGGGCGGCGCGGTGCCGGGCAACTACAACCCGGCCGCGACCGAATGCTGGCAGGAAGCGGTGCAGATCCCGCCGGTGCGCATCGTACGGCGCGGCGAGCTCGACGCGGACGTGCTCGCGATCCTCAAGGCCAATACCCGTTTGCCCGACAGCCTTTGGGGCGATCTGAACGGGCAACTCGCCGCGCTCGAACTCGGTGCGAGGCGTCTGTCCGATCTGCTCGACGAGTATGGCGACGGCACGGTGCAGGACGCGCTGGCGCAATTGCGCGAGCGCGCCGTGAAGCTCATGCGCGCGCACGTGGCCGCGCTGCCGGATGGCGAGTACGTCTATCAGGACACGCTCGACAACGACGGCGTGCGCGACGAGCCGCTGACGATCGCGCTGCGCATGCGCGTGGCCGGCGAGTCGCTCACGCTCGATTTCACGGGGACGTCGCCCGCCTGCATGGGGCCGGTGAACATCTCGCGCGCGACCGCCATCGCGGCGTGCTACGTGGCGCTCAAGCACCTGTTCCCGGACGTGCCCGCCAATGCCGGTGTGCTCGACGCGGTACGGTTTGAGCTGCCCGACGGGTTGCTGATCTCGGCGCAACGCCCGCGTCCGGTGGGCGGCTATACCGAGACCATCCTGCGCATGATCGACGTGATCTTCTGTGCGATGGCGCAAGCCGCGCCCGAGCGGGCGATGGGGCAGGCGTACGGCACCATCAATGCGCTCTCGATCGCCGGCTACCGCACCGACCCGGCGCGGCGCGGTCAGCGCTGGGTGATGTTCAGCTTCTTCGGCGGCGGCCACGGCGGACACAGCGACGGCGATGGTCTGTCGCATGGCAACGCGCCGATCTCGACGGCCACCATTCCCCCGATCGAGATTCTCGAAGCCGCGTATCCGGTGCGCTTCACGCAGTGGGCGCTGCGCCCCGACTCCGCCGGCGACGGACGGCATCGCGGTGGCCTGGGCGCCATCTACGAAATCGAACTGCTCGAGGACAGCGCGGAAGCGTTCGTGTTCGGCGAGCGCGGACGCTCGGCGCCGCAAGGCATTGCGGGTGGCGCGGCGTCGGTGCCCAACGTGTTTCGCTATCAGAACGACGGCCAGTGGCATACGCCGCCGATGGCTTCGAAGATGCTCGGCATCAAGCTCGCGCGCGGGGAGCGCGTGCGGCTCGAGACGCCGGGCGGGGGCGGCTACGGCGCGCCGGCGGCGCGTGACGCCGCGGCACGCGCGCACGACCGCGCGATGGGATATGTGACGACCGGCGCGAACGACGCGCGCGAGAAGGAGCAACAGGCATGAGCGAAGCATCAACGATCGTCGGCGTCGACGTGGGCGGCACGTTTACCGATTTGTTCGTCCTCGACGAAGCCGCCGGCGTGGCGCGTATCGTCAAGGTACCCTCCACGCGCGGCGAGGAAGCACGCGGCTTCATGAACGGCATCGAGCGTGTCGACACGCAGGGACGCGGCGCGGGCGGTATCGCCACGATCGTGCACGGCACGACCGTGGGCACGAATGCCCTGCTCGAGCGCAAGGTGGCACGCACCGGCATTATTACCACGACAGGCTTTCGCGACGTGCTCGAAATGCGGCGCCGCGATCGCCCGGCCACCTGGGGCCTGCGCGGCAACTTCACACCCATCGTGCCGCGCGACCTGCGTCTCGAGGTCGATGAGCGGGTGCTGGCCGACGGCACGGTCCATACGGATGTAGACATTGCCCAGGTGGAAGCGGCCGCGCGCGAGTTGCTCGAGGCGGGCTGCGATGCCGTGTGCGTGTTCTTCGTCAACGCCTACGCGAATCCGGTCAACGAGCAGCGCGCCGTGGCCGCGGTGCGGGCGCTGTGGCCCAACGGCAACGTGACGGCGGCGACCGAGGTGCTGCCCGAGATTCGCGAATTCGAGCGATGCTCGACGGCCACGCTCAACGCGTCGCTCCAGCCGGTGGTGGGCAGCTACCTCACGCGTCTGGAGAGCGACCTGAAGGCGCGCGGCTTCGGCGGCGAACTGCTCGTGGTACAGAGCAACGGCGGCATCATGTCGCGTCAGACGGCGTGCGACGTGCCGGTGCGCACGGCGCTCTCCGGGCCGGCTGCCGGCGTGATCGCCTGTGCGGCCATCGCGCGGGCCGCGGGCTTCGCCAACGTGGTGACGGGTGACATGGGCGGGACGTCGTTCGACGTGTCGCTCGTGGCGGGCGGCGAGGCGTCGCTCTCGGCGCAGACGTCCATCGAATTCGGCATGGTGGTGCGCTCGCCGATGATCCAGATCGAGACGATCGGCGCCGGCGGCGGCTCGATCGCATCGGTGGATGCGGGCGGCCTGTTGCAGGTCGGTCCCGAATCGGCGGGCAGCATTCCCGGCCCGGCGTGCTACGGACGCGGCAACACGCGACCGACGGTGACCGACGCCAACGTGCTGCTCGGGCGCATTGCCGCCGACCGGCCGCTGGGTGGCGGTCTGCTCGCGAAACTCGACGCGAGCCTTGCCGCCAGCGCCATCGACGAGCATGTGGCCAAACCGCTCGGCCTCGACGTGTACGCCGCCGCCGAGGCGATGCTCACCGTCGCCAACGCCAAGATGGCCGGCGCCATTCGCCTGGTGTCGATCGAGCGCGGCCACGATCCGCGCCAGTTCGCCTATATGCCCTTCGGTGGCGGCGGCGCGCTGCACGTGTGCGCGATGATGCGCGAAGTCGGCACGACCACGGGCATCGTGCCGCGCTACCCGGGCGTGACCTCGGCGCTGGGCTGCGTGATCGCCGACATGCGACATGACAGCGTGCAAACGCTCAACCAGCCGCTCGCCGCGCTCGATACGGCAGATCTCGTGGCACGCGTCGAAGCGCTGGCCGAGGCCTGCCAGGCGCGCCTCGACTCCGCCGGCGTGCGCTTCGAAGGCGTGCGCGAGATCGTCGAGCTCGACATGCTCTACGTGGGCCAGAGCCATACGGTGCGCGTGCCCGTCACGCGCGAGCAGCTCGATCGCGACGGCATTGCCCGGGCGTTCGAGACCGCGTACCGCGACGCCTTCGGTCGCGCGCTCGAGGGCATTCCGGTGCGCATCATGAACCTGCGCTACGCGCGCATCGGCGTGCGCCCGAAGTTCGACCTGGCCGTGCTCGCGCCGCAGGCCGGCGCGATGCCCGAGTCGCTCGGCACACAGCGCGTCTATCACGCCGGACAGTGGTGGAACGCCGCACGCTACGCGCGCCTGGACTTGCCGGTCGCCGCTACCGTGGCCGGCCCCGCGATCCTCGAGCAGTCGGACACCACGATCTGGCTGGAGCCAGGGTTCTCGGGACGCGTCGACGCCCTGGGCAACCTGCTGATCACGCGCGACGCCTGAGCGGCGTGCGCACAACGGAGTTTGCAATGACACAAACGACGTCCGGGCTCGACGCGACGCGCACCGCGCTTGTCATCGTCGACCTGCAGAACGACTTCATCGCGCCGGGCGGCGCCTACGACCGGGGCGGGGCGGCCACGCGCGAGGCGCAGGCATTGCCCGCGCGTGTCGCGCCGGTGGCCGCGTCGCTCAAGGCGGCCGGTGGCTTCGTGGCGGCGAGCCAGTTCACGCTCTGGCCGGATGCGTCCGGCGAGCCGATGATCTCGCCGCATCTGCGGCAGTTGCGCCCGTTCCTGCGCCGGGGCGATTTCGTCGCCGGCTCGCCGGGCCATGGCACGGTCGCGCTGCTGGCCCCGCACGTGGATGTCTCGGTGTGGAAGGTCGCCTATTCGGCGTTCTTCAACACGCAGCTCGACTGGGTGCTTCGCCGTGCGGGCATCGACACGGTCGCGGTGTGCGGCATCGTGACGAACGGCGGTGTCGCCAGCACGGCACGCGACGCGCACATGCGCGACTATCGCGTGCTCGTGCTCGGCGACGGTTGCGCCGCGCCCACGCCTGCCATGCACGACGCCGCACTGGCCGACCTTCGCACCGTGGGCGAGATCGTGACTTGCGAGGCCTTCGCCGGCCTGATTGCAGGATGAGCGGCGCGGCTTCGGCGAGCGCGCCCGTGATTCGGCGCGGACAGCCGCCGGTGGACGATCTGCCGCAGGTCAGCGTGGTGATCGTCGGCGCCGGTGCTTGCGGCCTGAGCGCCGCGCTGATATTGCAGGATGCCGGCGTCGATTGCGTGGTGCTCGAGCGCGACGCCATGCCCAGCGGTTCGACGGCGCTCTCGTCCGGCTTCATTCCGGCCAGCGGCAGCGAGGTGCAGCGCACCGCCGGCATCGACGACAGTCCCGCGCGTTTCGCGGCCGACATCATGGCGAAGACCGATGGCACCGCTGCGGCCCATCTGGTGCGCGCCTATACCGAGGCGTCGGGTCCGGCGATGGATGCGCTTGCCCGGCACGGGCTGACGTTCGAGATCCTCGATGGCTTTCTGTATCCGGGGCACTCCGTGCGGCGCATGCACAGCCTGCCCGAGCGCACTGGCGCGGCGTTGATGGCCGCGCTGGAACGCGCCGTGCAGGCAACCGACGCCGCGATCCTTACCCGAACCCTCGTGCGCGAACTCTGGGTCGACGAGACGGGGCGGGTGCGGGCGGTGGGCGGCGTGCGTCCCGACGGTGCCATGGAGTACCTCGGCTGCGACGTCCTGCTGCTTGCCTGCAACGGCTTTGGCGGCAACGCGGCGCTGCGTGCCGAATGGCTCCCCGAGATGGCCGATGCGGTCTACGGCGGCCACGAGGGCAACGATGGCAGCGCCTTGCTCTGGGGGCGCGCGCTGGGCGCGGCCCAGGCCGACCTTGGCGGGTATCAGGGGCACGGGTCCTGGGCGAGTCCGCACGGCGTGCTGATTTCCTGGGCCGTCATCATGGACGGCGGTGTGCAGATCAATCGCGAAGGGCGGCGGTTTCACGACGAAACGCACGGTTATTCGGAAGCGGCGGTGCATGTGCTCGCGCAGCCGGGCGGCATTGCCTGGAACGTGTTCGACGCGCAAACGCTGGCGCTGGCGCGCACGTTCCCCGATTTTCAGGAGGCAGAGGCCGCCGGGGCGCTCAGGACATGCCCCGACGTCGAGGCCCTCGCGGCGACCATCGGCTGCGAGGCACACGTGCTGCGCGCCACGCTCGACAGTGTGGCGCCGGGCGTCGCGGCGGCCGACGGGCGCCGCTTCTCCCGCGCGCTCACGGCTCCGTACTACGCCGTGAAGGTCACCGGCGCGTTGTTTCACACGCAAGGCGGGCTCGACATCGACGCCCACTGCCGGGTGTTGCGCCCGGACGGCACCGCGCTGCCGAACCTGCTCGCCGCTGGCGGCGCGGCGCGCGGCGTATCGGGCAACGCGGTCTGGGGCTATCTGTCGGGCAACGGGCTGCTCTCGGCCGTCGCGGGAGGCTTCATCGCCGCGCACACGGCGATCGATGCGCTCGCCATCTCGCCAACTTCACAGGAGATTTCCCCATGACGACAACGTCGTCCCTGAAGGCGCGCCTGAACGAGGGCGTGCTGCTCGCGCCGGGCGTCTATGACGCACTCTCCGCGCTGATCGCGGCGCAGACCGGCTTCGAAGCGCTGTATCTGTCCGGGGCCTCCATTGCCTACACGCGGCTCGGGCGCTCCGACATCGGGCTGACCACCTACCCGGAAGTGGAAGACACGGTCGCGCGTATTGCCGAGCGGGTGTCGGTGCCGGTCATCGTCGACGCCGATACCGGCTTCGGCAACGCGCTGAACGTCAAGCGCACGGTGCGGGGGTTCGAACGCGCCGGCGCGGCCATGATCCAACTGGAGGATCAGACCTTTCCGAAACGCTGCGGTCATCTCGACGGCAAGGGCGTGATTCCCGCACAGGAAATGGCAGGCAAGATTCGCGCGGCGGTCGATGCCCGTCATGACGCGAACACGTTGATCCTCGCGCGCACCGACGCGATCGCGGTGGAGGGGCTGGAGGCCGCGCTCGATCGCGCCGAGCAGTATCTGGCGGCCGGTGCCGATGCGCTGTTCATCGAGGCGTTGCGCACGACCGAGCAGATGACGGCGGCATGCGAGCGTTTTGCCACGCGCGTGCCGTTGCTCGCCAACATGGTCGAGGGTGGCAAGACGCCGGTGCAAAGCGCGCAGGCGCTCGCCGACATCGGCTTTCGCATCGTCATCTTCCCGGGGGGCACCGCGCGCGCCGTGGCGCATACGCTACAGGGCTACTATGGCAACCTGCTCGCGCAGGGCACCACCGCCGCGTGGCGCGAACGGATGCTCGACTTCGACGGCCTGAACGCGGTGATCGAAACCCCCGCCTTGCTGGCCGACGGTCGGCGCTACGAGTAACAACGTCTTCCCGGCGCGCCGAGCGCGCCGGGGGGGGAGGCCGTCGCGGGGTCAGACGACGCCGTCGGCGCGCAGCCGGGCGATCCGCTCGGTGTCGAAGCCCAGGCGCTCGCGAAGGATGTCGTCGCTGTGCTGCCCAAGCGTGGGTGGCGCGGTGCGCGCCTCGGGCGGCGTCTCGCTCATCTTCATCGGACTGGCCACGAGCCGGGCCGTGCCGCCCGACGGGTGCGGCAATGCCACCTCCATGCCGCGGGCCTTCACCTGGGGATGCGCGAAGACTTCCGGCAACGTGTTGATGGGCCCGCACGGCACGCCCAGCGCCTCGAGCTTGTCGATCCACGCATCCTTGCCGAATTTGCGCACCATCTGTGCGAGCAGCGGCACCAGCACCTCACGGTGACGCACACGTGACGGATTGGTCGCGAAGCGCTCGTCGTCGGCCAGCGCGGGCTCGCCGCCCGCTTCCACGAACTTGCGGAATTGTCCGTCGTTGCCGACCGCGACGATGATCCAGCCGTCGTCGCCGGTCTGGAACGTCTGGTACGGCACGATGTTCGGATGCGCGTTGCCCCAGCGCACCGGCGCATTGCCGCTGGCCAGATAATTCGTGTTGAGGTTGGCGAGCATGGCGACCTGCGTGTCGAGCAGCGCCATGTCGATGTACTGGCCCACGCCGGTGCGGTCGCGGTGCGTGAGCGCGGCCATGATCGCGAGACTCGCATACATGCCCGTCATCAGGTCCGCAATGGCGACGCCCGCCTTCTGCGGACCGCCGCCGGGCAGCGCGTCGCGCTCGCCGGTCACGCTCATGAAGCCGCCGATGCCCTGAATAATGAAGTCGTACCCCGCGCGCGAGGCGTGCGGGCCGGTCTGGCCGAAACCGGTCACCGAGCAGTACACCAGATCGGGCTTGACCGCCTTGAGCGACGTGTAGTCCAGGCCGTACTTCGCCAGTTGACCGACCTTGTAATTCTCGACCACGACATCGCTTTGCGCCGCGAGTGCCCTGACGATCGCCTGGCCCTCCGGGCGCGAGATGTCGAGCGTGAGCGAGCGCTTGTTGCGGTTCGCCGCCAGGTAGTAGGCGGCTTCGGCGGTGTCGCGGCCCTCGGCGTCGCGTTGGTAGGGCGGGCCCCAGCTGCGCGTGTCGTCGCCCACGCCGGGGCGTTCGACCTTGATGACGTCGGCGCCCAGGTCCGCCAGATTCTGCGTGGCCCACGGCCCGGCCAGCACACGCGAAAGGTCGAGCACCCGGATATGACTCAGCGCACCCATCGTTCGTTATCTCCTTCGTGTCGTTGTCGGTCCCGCAATGCGAATTCAGGAAAATCACATGCGGAACGATGTTTTGCAATGCGGAACTTGTGACGCAAAGTCTACGGCGTCGCGGGGTGCGCTGACCAGCGTCGTTTCGCACTGCGGTTGGCGCGGCGACGCGGTGGGCGGGCCGATTTCCCGTATAATCAAAAGTTTGCAAAATATCCCGCCAGACGCCTTGTCTGGCCCGGTCCCCACGCTCTCACGCACGCTATGAAAGTCGCAGACATTCGGGAAAAATTCCTCAACTTCTTCGAGTCGAAGGGGCACACCATCGTGCGCTCGTCGAGCCTCGTGCCGTCCAACGACCCCACGCTGCTGTTTACGAACTCCGGCATGGTGCAGTTCAAGGACGTCTTCCTCGGTCTCGAGACGCGTCCGTACAAGCGCGCGACCACGGCCCAGCGCAGCGTGCGCGCCGGCGGCAAGCACAACGATCTGGAGAACGTGGGCTACACGGCACGTCACCACACGTTCTTCGAAATGCTGGGCAACTTCTCGTTCGGCGACTACTTCAAGCGCGAAGCGATCCAGTATGCGTGGGAGCTGCTCACGGAAGTCTACAAACTGCCCAAGGACAAGCTGTGGGTGACCGTCTACAAGGAAGACGACGAGGCTTACGACATCTGGGCGAAGGAAGTGGGGGTGCCGACCGAGCGCATCATCCGCATCGGCGACAACAAGGGTGCGCGCTACGCTTCGGACAACTTCTGGCAGATGGCCGACACCGGTCCGTGCGGCCCGTGCTCGGAAATCTTTTACGATCACGGTGCCGATGTGTGGGGCGGCCCGCCGGGATCGCCGGAAGAAGACGGCGATCGCTACATCGAGATCTGGAACCTCGTGTTCATGCAGTTCAACCGCGACGAGCAGGGCAACATGACGCCCCTGCCCAAGCCCTGCGTGGATACCGGCATGGGGCTCGAGCGTATTGCGGCCGTGCTCCAGCATGTGCACAGCAACTACGAGATCGATCTGTTCCAGCACCTGATCAAGGCTGCCGGGCGTGAGACCGGCGTGACCGACCTGAGCGCGAATTCGCTCAAGGTGATCGCCGATCACATCCGCGCCTGCTCGTTCCTGATCGTCGACGGCGTGATCCCGGGCAACGAGGGGCGCGGCTACGTGCTGCGTCGTATCATCCGCCGCGCGATCCGCCATGGCTACAAGCTCGGCTGCAAGACGCCGTTCTTCTACAAGCTCGTGCCGGATCTGGTGGCCGAGATGGGCGTGGCCTATCCGGAACTGGCGCAGGCGCAGCAACGCGTGACCGACGTGCTCAGGCAGGAAGAGGAACGCTTCGGCGAGACCATCGAGAACGGCATGGAGATTCTCGAAGGTGCGCTTGCGGATCTGGCCAAGCGCGGCGTGACCACGCTCGACGGCGAACTCGCCTTCAAGCTGCACGACACCTACGGCTTCCCGCTCGACCTGACCGCGGACGTGTGCCGCGAGCGCAGCATCACCGTCGACGAAGCCGGTTTCGACGCTGCCATGGCGCGCCAGCGCGAACAGGCGCGCGCGGCCGGCAAGTTCAAGATGGCGACCGCCCTCGAGTACACCGGCGACAAGACGCGCTTTCAGGGCTACGACACGCTCGCGCTCGAAGGCGCGCGGATCACGGCGCTTTACGTCGACGGCACGAGCGTGGGCAAGCTCGCCGCGGGCCAGCAGGGCATCGTGGTGCTCGATACCACGCCGTTCTACGCGGAGTCGGGCGGTCAGGTGGGCGATCAGGGGCTGATCACTGCTGGCGGCGCGCGTTTCGGCGTGTCGGACACGCAGAAGATCCAGGCAGACGTGTTCGGTCACTACGGCACGCTGGAGTCCGGCGAGCTGAAGGTGGGCGACACCGTCACGGCACAGGTCGATGCGGTGCGTCGTGCGCGCACCGTGCGCAACCACTCGGCGACCCACCTCATGCACAAGGCGCTGCGTGAAGTGCTCGGCTCGCACGTGCAGCAAAAGGGCTCGCTCGTCGATGCCGACAAGACCCGCTTCGACTTCGCCCACAACGCCGCGATGACCGCCGACGAAATTCGTCGCGTGGAAGACATCGTGAATGCCGAGGTACTGGCCAACGCGCCGACGCAGGCGGCGCTGATGTCGTTCGACGATGCCGTCAAGGGTGGCGCGATGGCGCTCTTCGGCGAGAAGTACGGCGACGAAGTGCGCGTGCTCGACATCGGTTCGTCGCGCGAACTGTGCGGCGGCACGCACGTGAGCCGCACGGGCGACATCGGTCTGTTCAAGATCGTGATGGAAGGCGGTGTGGCTGCCGGCATTCGTCGCGTGGAAGCGATCACCGGCGACAACTCGGTGCGCTTCGTGCAGAAGCTCGACGATCAGGTCAACGAGGCGGCGGCTGCGCTCAAGACGCAGCCGGCCGAACTCTCGCCGCGCATCGCGCAGGTGCAGGAGCAGGTCAAGTCGCTGGAGAAGGAACTGGCGGCGCTCAAGTCGAAGCTGGCTTCGAGCCAGGGCGACGAACTC
This sequence comes from Pandoraea pnomenusa, assembly GCF_000767615.3. Taxonomy (NCBI): domain Bacteria; kingdom Pseudomonadati; phylum Pseudomonadota; class Betaproteobacteria; order Burkholderiales; family Burkholderiaceae; genus Pandoraea; species Pandoraea pnomenusa. Next base: position 1,895,368 of record NZ_CP009553.3, read on the forward strand.
GTCGAGAAGGCCGTCGACGTCAACGGCCTGAAGGTACTGGCCGCGCAACTCGAAGGTGCCGACGTCAAGACGCTGCGCGAGACGATGGACAAGCTCAAGGACAAGCTGGGCAGCGCGGCCGTCGTGCTGGCTGCGGTCGACGGCGGCAAGGTCAGCCTGATCGCGGGCGTGACGGCCGACTTCACCAGCAAGGTCAAGGCGGGTGAACTCGTCAACTTCGTCGCCCAGCAAGTCGGCGGCAAGGGGGGCGGCCGACCCGATATGGCGCAGGCCGGCGGCACCGATCCGTCGCAACTGCCGCAGGCGCTGGCCGGCGTGCAGGGCTGGGTGGCCGGCAAGCTGTAAGCGCTGGCGGTCCGATCGGCGCGCCCGGCGTCGTCACGCAACGTCGGGAGCACAAGGCAAAACGCGCACTTCGGTGCGCGTTTTGCTTTCATAGGGCGCTCATTGCCCCTTTTTGCACAAGGGAACCTGCGCAGTGCTCGATGGTTTGCATGTAAAGTATTCGGCAAACCCGGCGCGCCGAACGAGGAGCGCCGCATGAGAATCCCCCCCCACTCACGCCATGCCAGCCACACTCGCCGATTCCGAACGGTCCGTCCCGCCGCGCCAGCCTTCACCCGAACGGGCGGCCTGGCATATCGCCCTGTCGTGCATGCTCGCCCTCGCCATCGCCATGGGCATCGGGCGCTTCGCGTTCACGCCGATGCTGCCGCTGATGCTTCACGAGAAGCTCACCGACATCCAGCACGGCAGCTGGCTCGCATCGCTGAACTACGCCGGGTACTTCATCGGCGCGCTGTCGTGCATGTGGCTGCGCTTCACGCCGACATGGATCATCCGGTTTGCGCTTGCCGCAACGGTCGTGCTCACGTTGGCCATGGGCTTACTGGATTCGTTTGCCGTCTGGGCCGTGGTGCGCACGCTCGCTGGCGTGATGAGCGCATGGGCGATGGTGTTCTCGGCCGGCTGGGGGTTTCGCAAGCTCGGTGAGCTGCGCATGCCCAGCCTGGGCGGCGTGATCTTCGCCGGCCCCGGCGCGGGCATCGTGGTGACGGGCCTGCTCGCGAGCCTGAACGACAAGCTCTCCTGGCCGGCGCGCGGTGGCTGGCTGCTGTGCGGCGGGTTGGCGATGCTCCTGCTCGTCGCGATCTGGCGCACGTTCGTGGCCGACGCACCTGCCGCCGTCAAGACGTCGGACGGCGCCGCGGGCCATGCGGCGCCGCATGCGGTCAATCACGGCAGCGGCGAGAACGTGATTCCGGTCACCGTGCTCTACGGCTTTGCGGGGTTCGGCTACATCATCACGGCGACGTTTCTGCCGGTGATCGCGCGGCAGTCGCTGCCCGGTTCGCCCTGGCCCGATCTTTTCTTTCCGCTGCTCGGCCTGATGGTGATTCCCGGCGCCATCATCGGCGCGCGTGCGCCGCTTGCGTGGGACAACCGCCTGCTGCTCGCGGCCTGCTACGTCATGCAAGGCGTGGGCGTGGGCATCGGCATCGTTCTGCCGAACGTGGCGGGCTTCGCCCTGGGCAGCGTGCTCGTGGGCCTGCCATTTACCGCCATTACGGTGTATGCGGTGCGTGAATGCCGTCGTTTGCGTGGGGACAACGCCAATGGCCTGATCGGGCTGGTCACGGCATCCTATGGGATCGGGCAGATCGTCGGCCCACTGGTAGCCGCACCGCTGGTCGCTGCCACCGGCAGTTTCACGGCCGCGTTGCTGTGCGCGACCGGTGTACTCCTGCTGGGTGCCGTCGGGTTCGTGTGGGACTGGCGGCGTTCGCGTGAACTCGCGCCTTGATTTGCTTCTGAATTTCCATCGATTCTCCACACGACAACTCCGGAAGCCTCGCGTATGTCCTTTACCTTGCAGGCGGGCAGAAAAGCCGCCACGGCCATGAGCGACGCCGAACGTCGGATGCGCGTCGATCTCGCGGCCTGCTATCGTCTCGTGGCCCTGCACGGCTGGGACGACATGATCTACACCCACATCTCCGCGATGGTGCCCGGCGAGCCCGGTCACTTCCTGATCAACCCGTTCGGTCTCTCGTTCGACGAAGTGACGGCGTCGAACCTCGTCAAGATCACGATGAACGGCGAGATCGTCGGGGAGAGCGAACATCCGGTCAACGTGACGGGCTTTGCGCTGCACGGCGCCGTGCACGCCGCGCGGGCCGATGCGGTCTGTGTCATGCATTTGCACAACACCGCGGGCATTGCCGTGTCGATCCAGCCTCACGGCCTGTTGCCGATCTCTCAGCACGCGCTGCGCTTTCACGAGCGCATCGGCTATCACGAGTACGAAGGTCTGGCGTTCTCGCCCGCCGAAGGCGAGCGGCTCGTGGCCTCGCTCGGATCGCACCCGGCCATGCTCCTGCGCAACCATGGCACGCTCACGACCGGGCGCACGGTGGCCGAAGCGTTCGTGCTGATGGCCACGTTGATCAAGGCCTGCGAGATCCAGTTGCAGGCGTTGACGGGCGGTGCCACGCCGCATTTGCCGAGCGTGGCTGTGCAGGACAGGACGGCGCTTCAACTCGAGGACGGCGGTGCCGTCGAAGGCGTGCTGGAATGGCCGGCACTGCTGCGCAAACTCGATAGAATGGACGCCTCGTTTCGCGATTGAGCGCCGCTCGCGCGCAACGCCGGGGATGTCGGGTCCCCGATTCACCGATTGCCATAATCACACAAGGAGAGAGACTGCAATGCCAACGTTTCATGTCGAGATGTTCGAGGGGCGCACGGTCGAGCAAAAGCGCGCCTTCGTGAAAGCCGTGACCGAAGCTGCCGTGACCACCCTTGGTTGTTCGCCGGAATCCGTGGACATCATCATCACCGACATCAAGCGCGAGAACTGGGCCACGGGCGGCACGCTCTGGTCGGATCCGCGGCCCGAGTGATTCCGCGCCTGCCGGTGCCAGGCAAAGTCAGTGGCGGGGCGGGTGTCGCCCCGTCCGCCGTATCGAAGAGGTTGTCATGTCGCAAGTCCCGCCCGCATCGAACGCCCACGCCGCAGCCCATCGCGCCACGAGCGACGAGGCGATTGCAACGCCACAACATTTCGCATCGGACAATTACGCGGGTATCTGTCCGGAGGCGCTGCACTATCTGATCGAGGCCAACGCCAGCGGCCATGAAGTCGCCTATGGCGACGACCGCTGGACACAGCGTGTGTGCGACGGCATTCGGCAACTGTTCGACACCGACTGCGAGGTCTTCTTCGTGTTCAACGGTACGGCGGCGAATTCGCTGGCCCTCGCGTCGCTCTCGCAGTCGTATCACTCCGTGATCTGTCACGAACTGGCACACGTCGAGACGGACGAATGTGGCGGCCCCGAATTTTTCTCCAACGGCGCCAAGCTGCTCACGGCGCGCGGACGCGAGAACAACGGCAAGCTCACGCCCGACGCCGTGGAATCCGTCATCAATCGCCGCTCCGATATCCACTTCCCGAAGCCCCGGGTGGTGACCCTTACCCAGGCCACCGAGGTCGGCACGGTCTATACGGTCGATGAGGTCAAGGCGATCGCCGCCGTGGCAAAGCGGCGCAACCTGCGAGTGCACATGGACGGCGCGCGCTTTGCCAACGCCGTGGCCACGCTGGGCTGCCACCCCGGGGATGTGACCTGGCGCGCCGGTGTCGACGTCCTGTGTTTCGGCGGTACCAAGAACGGTCTGCCGGTGGGAGAGGCCGTGGTGTTCTTCAACCGGTCGCTGGCCGAGGACTTCGCCTACCGGGTGAAGCAGGCCGGGCAACTGGCGTCGAAGATGCGTTTCATTTCCGCCCCGTGGCTCGGCATGCTGGAAAACGACACCTGGCTGCGCAATGCGCGCCATGCCAATGCGATGGCACGACACCTGGCGCAGCGGATCCGCGATCTGCCCGGCGTGTCGCTGATGTTCGAGACGCAGGCCAATGCCGTGTTCGCGGAGCTGCCTCTGCACGTTATCGAAGCGTTACGCGCGAAGGGGTGGCGCTTCTATACGTTCATCGGCGCAGGTGGCTGCCGCTTCATGTGCGCCTGGGACACGCGACCGGAGACGGTCGAACGTCTGGCGGCCGATATCCGGGAACTGAGCACGAAGACCTGAGCGCCGCACGCCCTCACGTAAGCGACGTAACGTCGGCGACCGGCGTGACGTGTGGCGTGGTGAGCGGGGGGGCGCGTCGCGCGAGAGCGGCGGCGCCGCTCGCGCGCTTATTTTCGCTTCGTCCGGCGCTAGGCCTGACGCGGTGCCGGCACCGTGGGCGTGAGGAACCGGTGCGCGAGTGTGTGGTAGAACGACGGCGCAATGGTCTTCGACACCTGGGTCGACAGCAGCGCCACGGCCATCAGCGGGATCACCATCTGATGGCCGTCGATCATTTCCATCACGATCACGAAAGACGTGATCGGCGACTGCGTGACGGCGGCGAGGTACCCGACCATGCACAGGGCGGCCATCGCCGGTAGTGGCACCACGGATGTGACGTGCGCCATGACGTTGCCCAGTCCCGCGCCAATGGCGAGCGACGGCGCAAAGATGCCGCCGGGAATGCCAGACAGATACGACACGCTCAGTGCCGCGAACTTCAGCAGGGCGTAGAACGGCGACAGCGCCGCATGCGATTCGAGCAGACCGCGTGCCTCGGCGTAGCCGCTGCCGAAGGTCGTGCCGCCGGAGACGATGCCGATGACGGCGATCGCCAGCCCGCACAGGAAGGCAAACCGCACCGGATACGCGCGACGCAGGCCGACGAGCGGCGCCGGCATCCAGCGCGGTACGTTCAGCATCAGCCAGCCAAATGCCCCGCCCGCCACCCCTGTCAGCACACTCGCGCCGATAAGCACCGGGATCAGCGCGAAGGTGAGGTCGCTGAGCGCCTTGATGTGTCCGAAATACAGATAATTGCCCTGCAAGCCGAGTGCCACGATGCCGGAAAAAATGATCGCCGTGATCAGCGTGCCGCTGCTTCGTGCCACGAAACTGCGGCTCAACTCTTCAATGGCGAAAACGACACCGGCAAGCGGTGTGTTGAACGCTGCCGCCAGCCCCGCGGCAGCGCCTGCGAGTGCCAGTTGTCGCTCGATGTGCACGCTGCTGCGGCGATAGCCGCGTCGCATGGCATACATCAGCGACGCGCCGATCTGGACGGTCGGCCCTTCGCGTCCAATGGTGAAACCGCACAGAATTCCAAGAAACGACACGATGATCTTGCCGATCATGATGCGCAGGGAGAGCAGCGTCTTGGAAAGGCGTGCGTCCTGCAATGTGGCGATGACCTGCGGTATGCCGCTGCCTTCGGAGCCCTGGAAGAACTTCTGCGTCAGCCAGATCGCCAGAGAGGCACCGAGCGGCGTAATGACGAGCGGCAGCCAGAAGCCATGCGACAGCATGCGCTGGAACAGCTCGAAACCGAAGTCCACCAGCTTGGCGTACGCCACGGACACCAGACCCACGAGTACCGCGCCAAGCCAGAACACACCGTAGTTGTGCCAGAGTCGCTGGGAGCGCCGTGCGCCGCGTCGTGCCAGTCGTGCCGCATGTGAGCGAGCGTTTGAGGCGGACGATGATGCCGATGCCTCGGACGAAGTCGACGCGCCGGACTGGCCCGACGTCGCGGATGCGTCGGAAGGGGACGGCGACGTGTGAGCCGATGCGTTGCCGTCTGCGGCAGACGGGGAATTCGGTGGGAAATCTGACACGGGACCGAGAGCGATAATTGAAAGACGTTGGCCGATTATACGCGTGAGGCCCCTAGGGGGTTGGTCCGATGCGGTCCCGGAATCTGCCGAATGTGCAGCGCGTCATGAGTTCATTTAAGATATTCGGATTCGCCGAAGAACGATCATGAACGAACTCCATTTCTGTCCCCGCTGCGCTTCGCCGCTCGACTCCCGCGATGTCGCGGGGCGTATTCGCCGCGCTTGTCCCGATGCGGCTTGCGGTTTCATCCACTGGGACAATCCGCTGCCGGTGGTGGCCGGTCTCGTCGAATATCGCGGTCAGATCCTGCTGGCGCGAAATGCCGCCTGGACCGAAGGAATGTTCGCGCTCATCACGGGTTTTCTCGAGCGCGACGAAACCCCGGAAGACGGTATCCGCCGGGAGATCAAGGAAGAGACCAATCTGGACGCCAATGCGATCTCGCTGCTCGGTGTCTACGAATTCATGCGTAAGAACGAGTTGATCATCGCCTATCACGCGGTTTGCGACGGCGATATCTGCCTGTCCGAGGAGTTGGCCGAATTCCGCCTCGTCGCGCCAGAGCGCGTGCGCCCGTGGCCCGCGGGCACCGGCCACGCGGTCGCCGAGTGGCTGCGTCGGCGCAATCTTCCGGTGGAGTATGTCGAATCGGCTCGTCTGTCCATCGCCGGCTAATGAACCTCGGGCACATCGACACGTCGGGCGCGAGCATCGACTGCGGTAGAATCGGGGGTTTGCGGGGCCATCCCGACACAAGATTCGAACGAGACTGAAACGAGGGACACAAGCATGGAATTCCAGAAAGAAGTCGACGCGAGCGGCCTGAACTGCCCGCTGCCGATCCTGCGTGCGAAGAAGGCACTGGCCGAAATGCAAAGCGGCGAAGTGCTGCACATCATCGCCACGGACCCGGGCTCGGCGCGCGATTTCAGTGCATTCGCCAAGCAGACGGGCAACGAACTCATCGAGTCGCGCGAAGAAGGCAAGACATTCCACTTCCTGATGCGTCGCCGCTAACGATGCAACGGCCGGCGGGCGCGCCCATCGGCTCGCCATTGCGGTCGCCTTCCCGAGGGATCGCGGCCCGGTCGCAAGACCCGTAATCGCCCCGCCGCGGGCACAAAAAAGCCGACGGACATGCCGTCGGCTTTTTCATTGGCGTACACGCCGCGCGATCCTCGCATCACACGAGGTCGCCGCGCACCTCGCGCAGGTAGTCGCGGAAAGCGTCCTTGAGTTCGGGGTGACGCAATGCGAACTCCACCGTGGCCTTCAGATAACCGAGCTTGCTGCCGCAGTCGAAGCGCTTGCCCTGATAGCGATAGGCAAGCACGACTTCATCCTGCATGAGCTTCTGGATGGCGTCGGTGAGCTGGATTTCTCCGCCCGAGCCCGGATCGATCTCGCGAATGCAATCGAAGATGCGCGGACGCAGCACGTAACGGCCCACCACACCCAGGTTCGACGGCGCATTTTCCGGTGCTGGCTTCTCGACGATGTTCGTGAGCTTGACGATATCCTTCTCGCCCCACTCGTTGCCTGCGACGATCCCGTACGAGCGGCTTTGCTCGATGGGGATCTCTTCCACGCCGATGATCGAGTTGTGATACTGGTTGTACAGATCGACCATCTGCTTGAGCACCGGCGGCTGGCCGTCGAGCAGGTCGTCGGCGAGGATGACCGCGAACGGTTCGTCGCCCACCAGCTTCTCCGCACACAGCACGGCGTGGCCCAGGCCGAGCGCCTTGGGCTGGCGCACGTAGAAGCAATCGATGTGCGGGGGCTTGATCGAGTGCACCACGTCGAGCAGCGCCTGCTTGTTCTTCGCCTCGAGTTCCGCCTCGAGTTCGAAGGCCGTGTCGAAGTGGTCTTCGATCGCGCGCTTGTTGCGGCCCGTGACGAAGATCATTTCGGTGATGCCGGCGGCCGCCGCTTCTTCCACCGCGTATTGAATCAGCGGTTTGTCCACCACCGGCAGCATTTCCTTCGGGCTGGCCTTGGTGGCGGGGAGGAAGCGGGTGCCGAGGCCCGCCACGGGGAACACGGCTTTGGTCACAACGGTTTTCATTGGTATCTCCCTGATGGATTCAAAGCGTCTCAGGCAGGCAGGCGGGCGAGCTGCGCCTGCAATTTGCCGAGAACGGCTTCAAAGTCGACCAATCGTTGCTTCTCGAGTTCCACGACATTTGCCGGCGCGCGTGCCACGAAGCTCTCGTTGGACAGCTTGCCGTGGCATTTCGCGATCTCGCCTTCGAGACGCTTCACTTCCTTGCCGAGACGCTCGCGCTCGGCTGCCACGTCGATTTCCACCTTCAGCGCCAGCTTGTTGGCGCCCACCACGGCCAGCGGTGCGCCGGCGGCTTGCGCGTCGAGCGTCGCCTCGTCGGCCAGCACCTGCACTTCGGACAGCTTCGCCAGCGTTTGCAGATACGGCGCGATGGACGTCAGGAAGTCCACGTCACCCGCGACGAGCAGCGGCACGCGTTGCGCGGGTGACAGGTTCATCTCGCCACGCAGATTGCGGCACGCGTCGACCGCGGCCTTCAGTTGCTGCATCCAGGCTTCGTCGGCTTCGTCGATCTTGCTCATGTCGGCCACCGGATACGGCTGCACCATGATGCTGGCTTCGCCCGCGGCCTTGTCCGCCGGATAACGGCCGGCCAGCGGCGCGACCTTCTGCCAGAGCGCTTCGGTGATGAACGGAATGATCGGGTGAGCCAGGCGCAGTACCGTCTCGAGCACGCGCAGCAGCGTGCGGCGCGTGGCGCGTTGCTGCGCCGGCGTGCCGTTCTGGATCTGCCACTTGGCCAGTTCGACGTACCAGTCGCAATACTCGTCCCACACGAACTTGTAGATCGCGCTGGCGATGTTGTCGAAGCGATAGTCGGCGAAGCCCTTCTCGACGTCGGCTTCCACGCGCTGGAGCAGGGACACGATCCAACGGTCGGCGCGCGAGAAATCGAGCTGGCCGTCGGGGCCGCAGTCGCCCACGCAAGGGGCCAGGCCGCAATCCTGGCCTTCGCAGTTCATCAGCACGAAGCGCGTGGCGTTCCACAGCTTGTTGCAGAAGTTGCGATAGCCTTCGCAGCGCGCGAGATCGAAGTTGATGTTGCGGCCGAGCGTGGCCATCGACGCGAACGTGAAGCGCAGCGCATCGGTACCGAACGGCGCGATGCCGTCCGGGAATTCCTTGCGCGTCTTCTTCTCGATGCTCGCTGCCTGCTTCGGATTCATGAGGCCGGTGGTGCGCTTGGCGAGCAGCGCGTCGAGCGACACGCCGTCGACGATGTCGATCGGATCGAGCGTGTTGCCCTTCGACTTGGACATCTTCTGACCTTCGGCATCGCGCACCAGACCGTGCACGTACACGGTCTTGAACGGCACCTTGCCGGTGAAGTGCGTGGTCATCATGACCATGCGCGCCACCCAGAAGAAGATGATGTCGAACCCGGTGACCAGCACCGAAGATGGCAGGAAGTGCTTCAGTTCCGGCGTTTCCTGCGGCCAGCCAAGCGACGAGAACGGCACCAGCGCCGACGAGAACCATGTGTCGAGCACATCCTCGTCGCGCTTGAGCGCGCCGGTCGAACCGGCGGCGCGCGCCTTCTCGAGGGCTTCTTCCTCGCTGCGGGCGACGAACACGTTGCCGGCGTCGTCGTACCACGCCGGGATCTGGTGGCCCCACCAGAGCTGACGGGAAATACACCAGTCCTGGATGTTCTCCAGCCACTGGTTGTACGTCGTGGTCCAGTTCTCGGGGACGAACTTGATTTCGCCGCTGCGCACGACGTCGAGCGCGGTCTCGGTGATCGACTTGCCCGGATGGAACGTGCCCTCCGGCGCCGGCTTGCTCATGGCCACGAACCACTGATCGGTGAGCATCGGCTCGATGACCGTGCCGGTGCGGTCGCTGCGCGGCACCATCAGCTTGTGCGGCTTGACGGACTCGAGCAGGCCCTGCGCGTCGAGATCGGCCACGATCTGCTTGCGCGCGTCGAAACGGTCCAGGCCGCGGTACTTTTCCGGTGCGTTGTCGTTGATCTTCGCGTCGAGCGTGAGGATGTTGATCTGCGGCAGGTTGTGACGCAGACCGACGGCATAGTCGTTGAAGTCGTGCGCGGGCGTGACCTTGACCACGCCGGTGCCGAACTCGCGATCGACGTAATCGTCGGCGATGATCGGGATTTCACGCTCGGATAGCGGCAATTTGGCCGTCTTGCCAATGAGATGGCGGTAGCGCTCGTCTTCCGGATGCACCATCAGCGCGGTGTCGCCGAGCATCGTTTCCGGACGCGTGGTGGCGACCGTAAGCGCGCCCGAGCCGTCGGCGAGCGGGTAGCGGATGTGCCACAGCGAGCCTTCTTCTTCCTCGCTCACCACTTCCAGGTCGGACACGGCGGTGAGCAGCGTCGATTCCCAGTTCACGAGACGCTTGCCGCGGTAGATCAGGCCTTGCTCGTAGAGCGTGACGAACACGTCGCGCACCGCCCGCGACATCTTTTCGTCCATCGTGAAGTACTCGCGACTCCAGTCGATGGAGGCGCCCAGGCGTCGCACCTGACGCGTGATCGTGCTGCCCGATTGCTCCTTCCACTCCCAGACGCGCTCGACGAACTTTTCCCGACCGAGGTCGTGGCGCGAGACCTTCTGGGCGTCGAGCTGGCGTTCGACGACGATCTGCGTGGCAATGCCCGCGTGGTCGGTGCCCGGCACCCATAGGGTGTTCGCGCCCTTCATGCGGTGATAGCGGGTCAGGCCATCCATGATCGTCTGGTTGAACGCGTGACCCATATGCAGCGTGCCGGTGACGTTCGGCGGCGGCAACTGGATGCTGAAATCTTCACGGGCGTCGTCGAAAGTCGGCCGGGCATAGCCGCGGCGCTCCCATTCGGGGCCCCAGTGGGCTTCGACGTCCTGCGGCTCGAAGCTCTTGGCAAGCGTATTGTCGCTGTCGCTCATGGATTGGATGGACCGTGTAATGCGTGAAACCCTGAATTATAAAAGATTCGGTGCCATTTCCGCGCCGCAGCAGGATTTATAATCGGGCTTCACTCGAAATTCCTTCCCGACATGCCCGATCTGCTCGCCAACCTGAACCCCGAACAACTGGCCGCCGTGACCCTTCCGGACGAGCCGGCCCTCATTCTGGCGGGGGCGGGTTCCGGCAAGACGCGCGTGCTCACCACGCGCATCGCCTGGCTGATCCAGCAAGGCCACGTGAGCCCGGCCGGCATCCTGGCGGTGACCTTCACCAACAAGGCCGCCAAGGAAATGCAGGCCCGTCTTGGCGCCATGTTGCCGATCAGCACGCGCGCGATGTGGATCGGCACCTTCCACGGCCTGTGCAACCGCATGTTGCGCGCCCACTTCCGCGACGCCGGACTGCCGCAGAGCTTCCAGATCCTCGATCAGGCCGACCAGCTCTCGGCCATCAAGCGGATGATGAAGGCGGCCAACGTCGACGACGAGAAGTATCCGCCGAAGAACCTGCAATATTTCATCAACAACGCCAAGGAGCAGGGCCTGCGCCCGCATGAGGTCGAGGCCAACGATGCCTTCAACCAGAAGTTCGTCGAGCTGTATTCGGCCTATCAGGAGCAATGTCAGCGCGAGGGCGTGGTCGATTTCGCCGAGCTGCTGCTGCGCTGCTTCGAGCTGCTCAAGCACAACGAGCCGTTGCGGGTGCATTACCAGACGCGCTTCCGGCACATCCTCGTCGACGAGTTCCAGGACACCAACAAGCTCCAGTACGCCTGGCTCAAGATGCTCGCAGGTTCGAATGCCGCGGTTTTCGCGGTGGGCGACGACGATCAGAGTATCTACGCGTTTCGTGGCGCCAACGTCGGCAATATGGCCGACTTCGAGCGTGAATTCCGGGTTCGCCACCTGATCAAGCTCGAGCAGAACTACCGCTCGCACGGCAACATTCTGGATGCGGCCAACGCGCTGATCTCGAACAACGCGCGGCGCCTTGGCAAGAACCTGCGCACCGATGCAGGGCATGGTGAGCCGATTCGTGTGTACGAGGCGCCGACGGATCTCCAGGAAGCGAGCTGGCTCGTCGACGAGATCAAGGCGCTGGTCGCCCAGGGGTTGTCGCGGCAGGACATCGCCATCCTGTACCGCAGCAACGCCCAGTCTCGCGTGATGGAACATGCGCTCGTGGGCGCGGGCATTGCCTATCGGGTGTACGGTGGCCTGCGCTTTTTCGAGCGTCAGGAAGTCAAGCACGCGCTCGCCTACCTGCGCCTGATCGAGAATCCGAACGACGACACGGCCTTCGCCCGCGTCGTGAATTTCCCGACGCGCGGCATCGGCGCGCGCTCGCTCGAGCAACTGGCCGACGCCGCGCGTCTGTACAACTGCTCGATGTACGCGGCGGTGCCGTACATGACCGGCAAGGCGGGCACGAACCTGACATCGTTCGTGCGTCTGATCGAGCAGATGCGTCACGCCACGGAGCGCCTCACGCTGCCCGAAGTCGTCACGCATGTGATCGACGCGAGCGGGCTGGTGGCGCACTATCAGACGGAGAAGGAAGGGCAGGATCGCATCGAGAACCTGCAGGAGCTCGTGCACGCCGCCACCGCGTTCATTGCGGAGGAGGGCTATGGACTCGATGCGCCGGCACGGCTGATCGCGATGCGTCCGGCGTTGCCCGGTGCGCCCGACGTGCTGGCGTCGCCCGACGGCGTGGTCGACGCCGACACGCCGGTCGAGATGACACCGCTGGCCGGATTCCTGTCGCATGCGTCGCTCGAAGCGGGTGACAACCAGGCCGAAGCCGGACAGGACGCAGTGCAGCTCATGACCGTGCACGCGGCCAAGGGCCTGGAGTTCACGGCCGTTTTCGTCACCGGCCTGGAAGAGGGGCTGTTCCCGCACGAGAACAGTGCGCTCGAACTCGACGGGCTCGAGGAAGAGCGCCGGCTGATGTACGTGGCGATCACACGCGCGAAGGAGCGCCTCTACCTGTCGTTCACGCAAAGCCGCATGCTCCACGGCCAGACGCGATACAACATTCGCTCGCGCTTCTTCGACGAAATTCCCGAGGAAGTCCTCAAGTTCCTCACCCCGCGTGCCCAGCCGGGCGCGCGCTTGCCGCAGGCCGAGCCGGCCTGGGGCGTGACTGGTTTGCGCGGCCGAGTGCGCCGAAGCAGGACGAGTGGGCGGCCACCCGGTCGGAAAAGGCGCTGGCCGATCGGTCGCGTGCCTCCGAGACCGGCTTCAAGCTGGGTCAGGGCGTTTTCCACACCAAGTTCGGCGAGGGCAAGATCATCGGTCTGGAGGGCACGGGCGACGAAGCGCGGGCGCATGTGAAGTTCGGCCGTCACGGCGAGAAATGGCTGGCGCTGGCTGTGGCGAAGTTGCAACCGATCGAGTGAGCCCGGGAGGCGGGCGCTCGCATCAGGCTCCCACGGAGCCCGAATGATGAAAAAAAGGCACCCACGGGTGCCTTTTTTCATGGTCGTTCGAACGCTTACGCCTCGGGCGGTGCGACGTTCGGATCGATGGCGCCGATTTCCTGGACGCCAAAACAGCCGCGATAGCTTGCGTAAAAGGAGCAATACAGCACGGCCGTGAACAGGATCGAATACGGCATGAGCACGAGCATCGCGTATTGATGAACGCCCATGGCAGCCATCAACAGCGCGAAGACGAGCGGAACGGCAGTCGCCACGACGGCCGTGCAAAGTCCGTAGACGATGAATGCGCGCAGATTGCGCACGCACGCCGTCCAGCTGAAGAACAACGCCTTGATGGGCGGAATGTCGTGCCAGGCGACGAGCACCGGCGCGAACCAGAACATCATCGCGACCGGAATGTAGGCCACGGCGGCGGCGAGCATCGCCTGGCCCATCGAACCGTTCATCAGCGATTCCTCGCTGATGCGTCCGCCGAAGAGCATCTTGCCCAGCAGGTCCCCGCCGTCGAACAGGGCCGAGAACAGGAACACAAAGGCCATGGCCACGATGTAGTAGCCGCCGAGCATGAGCAACCGGCGCGAGACTTCCTTGCCGTGGCCGCGGAAGCCGTCGAGCAGTACCGGGGGCAACACCGGCTTGTTCTTGATGATGTCGCGGCAGGCCGCCATGAAGCCGACGGACAGGCCGGGGATGAACAGCAGCGGCAGGAAGGCGCCCACGATCGGCAGGATCGACAGCACCATCACGCCGAACAGGTAGGCGAAGAGCAGCGTCAGAATGGCGAGCGGATTCTTGCGGAACAGCCAGATGCCCTGGCGTAGCCACACATAGCCACTCTTCGGCGGGACTTCAAGCAATTGCATAGGGTTCGAATGACTCCGGTGGAGCGTCGGGTTACAGCCAGGGAATGGAAACGGCTTCGATGCGTTGGCGCAGGATTCGTTCGAAATGCCGGGGATCGTGCGGCTTGAGCATCTCGGCGGCCCGCGGCAAATGAAAATCATACAGGCGCGAGAGCCAGAAGCGCAGCGCGCCCGCACGCAGCATGTCGCGCCAGTGCGACGCCTCGCCGTCGGTGAGCGGCCGCACGGTCTCGTAGGCGCGCAGCATCGCATGCACCCGGGCGTCGTCAAGCATGCCGCTCGACAGGTCGCAGCACCAGTCGTTGACCGTCACGGCCAGATCGAACAGCCACTTGTCGCAACCGGCGAAATAAAAATCGAAGAATCCGCCCAGCCGCGGCGAGCCGTCCGGCGCGGTGTCGAACAGGACATTGTCGCGAAACAGATCGCAGTGGCACGGCCCGGCCTGCATCGCGCGATAGGCGTCCGACGCGAAGAAGGCTTCCTGATGCGCCATCTCGCTCTCGAGCAATGCGCGCTCGGCGTCGCTCAGGAAGGGGAGCACTTCGGGCGCGGCCTCGCGCCACCACGGCAAGCTGCGCAGGTTGGCCTGCTCCAGCGTGTAGTCGCGGCCCGCGAGGTGCATGCGCGCGAGCATCGCCCCAACGTGGGCGCAGTGTTCCGGCGTGGGGGCGAGTTCGGAGCGGCCGGCGAGCTTGGTGACGATGGTTGCCGGCTTGCCGTTCAATTCGCCGAGAATCTCGCCTGCGCGATCCGGCACGGGGTCCGGCACCGGCACGGCGTGATGCGCCAGATGCCCCATCAATTGCAGGTAAAACGGCAATTGCGTGGCCGTGAGCTTCTCGAACAGCGTCAGCACGAACTCGCCGCGCTCGGTCGTCAGGAAGTAATTGGTGTTCTCGATGCCGGAACTGATGCCCCGGAAGTCCAGGACTTTCCCCAAATCGTAGCGTTGCAGCCACTGTGCGAGCTGCTCGGGCGAGACGGAAGTGAAAACGGCCATGCGTGCGTTGAGTGGAGGTGCCTCAGACAAACGGCCCGCGCATGGGCAGCGGGCCGTGGGTTCGAGGCAGAAAAAAAGCAGGCGCGCCGCACTTCGGTACGCGGCGCGCGCAAGCGCGTCAGATTACCAGAGGCGTCAGAACTTCAGGCCGACGGACGGCAGGCGGTCGTTTTGCGACGTGTTGTCGCGCGAACGCGGCGCGTTGTCGGGCGGCGTGGTCAACTGGTAGTTGGTCCCGAAACGTGAGTGAACGTCGATTTCGGTCGGCTTGCCGCGATCGCGGTACTCGGTCACGGTCGTGCCCTGATCGTTGACGTAGAAGGCCGGTTTGCGCTCCTGGTTCACATCGACGGACGAATTGCTGGAGGCCGCGGCACGGGCGTCGGCTTCGCGTTTGGCGGCTTGCGCGGCGGTTTCCTTGCCATTCTGGGCAAACGCATGACCGGCGAGCAGTAGGCCGGCACCGAACAGCAGGGGCAGGGCACGGGAAAAGCGCGTTTTCATCATTATTCTCCGAGGGCGGGAACCTGCGGGTGCCGTGCGGCGCAAACCGGATGCGTGAGGCGGGTTCCAATGTCTCCATTCTATCAAACGTCCCCCGCTTCGCATCGTGAAATCGCGCGGAATCCGCCGTGGTTGCTTGGCTGCGGCTCGTCCATGCGCGAGCGCGAAGCGGCGGGGCGGGCATTCGGAGTGAATGACGGCCTTGCTGCGAAGATTTTCCATATTTCCGTCGGTTATATGTGAATCACGAAACCATCGTTTTCGTCGGGGTCGGATTCTGGCATTCTGCGCTATTGTCCCAATGGGCGGCCACGTGCCGCCCATCTGCATTCCGGAGTCAGAACGTCATGTCGTCTTCCACTGCCTCGGCCGCCATCAAAACGGCCCCGCCTTCCCCCTCGTCTTCCTACAACGCCCGCCCGCTCGTTGTCGCGCTCGTGCTGATCGCCGTGGGCATCGCCTACTTGCAAGCCACGGTCGGACCCAGGCAGGCCGCGCTTGCCGGCGTGGGGGCGTTGCTCGGCGTGACCCTGTATCACGCGGCGTTCGGCTTCACGTCGGCCTGGCGTGTCTTTATCGCCGATCGTCGCGGCGCCGGTCTGCGCGCGCAGATGATCATGCTGGCCGTCGGCGTAGTGCTCTTCTTCCCCGCGCTGGCCGACGGCACGCTGTTCGGCAACAAGGTGGCCGGGTTCGTGTCGCCGGTGGGCGTGTCGGTGGCGTTCGGTGCGTTCATGTTCGGTATCGGCATGCAGCTCGGTGGCGGTTGCGCGTCGGGCACGCTATATACGGTCGGCGGTGGCAGCACGCGCATGATCGTCACGCTCGCGGCCTTTGTCGTCGGCTCGGTGGTGGCCACGGCGCATCTGCCGTGGTGGGAGGCGCTGCCGCACATCAAGCCGGTCTCGCTGGTGAAGGCCTGGGGCCTGTGGCCCGCGCTCGTGGCGAACCTGGCGTTGTTTGCCGCTATCGGCACGTTCACGCTCTGGGCGGAAAAGCGTCGCCATGGCCGTATCGTCGGTGCGCCGATGACGCGCAGCGCCAAGGGCACACCCGCGCTGCTGCGCGGCCCATGGCCTTTGCTCTGGGGCGCGTTGGCACTCGTGCTGCTGAACTACGCGACGCTGGCGTTGGCCGGTCGTCCGTGGGGCGTGACATCGGCGTTTGCGCTGTGGGGTGCGAAGGCCTTCATGGCGATGGGGATCGACGTGGCGTCGTGGCCGTATTGGGCCAAGCAGGCGAATGTCCTCAATGCGCCGGTGGCGCAGGACGTCACCACGGTCATGGACATCGCCATCATTCTCGGCGCGCTCGCGGCAGCGTCGATCGCCGGCAAGTTCGCGCCGGTCTGGAAGATTCCGGTGCGCTCGCTGATCGCGGCGGTCGTGGGCGGCCTGCTGCTCGGCTATGGCGCGCGTCTCGCGTATGGCTGCAATATCGGCGCCTATTTCAGCGGTATCGTCTCGGGCAGCCTGCACGGTTGGCTGTGGCTTGTCGCGGCATTCCTGGGCAACGTTCTGGGCACACGCCTGCGTCCGCTGTTCGGCCTCGAGGTGGAGACGACGCCGCGCGAAACCGGCTGCTGATCCCGGGCGGGCAAATCGCCCTGTGCGGCTGACCGGTCGTCGAGGATCGGTCGGCGATAAAAAAATACGGCGCCTGCGAGAGTCTCGCGGCGCCGTATTCGCTTGGGGGCTCGCCGGTCGGCCGCCCGCTCACAGATAGAACATCTTCTCGCTGGTTTCCGTCTCGGGTTCGATGTGACCGTCGTAGAACGCGAAAACGGCCTTGAGGATGTCGTCCGGGTCGTCGATGACCTGAACCAGATCCAGATCCTTCTCTCCGATGAGCCCCATCGGCAACATGGTCGAGCGCACCCAGTCGAGCAGGCCTTTCCAGAATTCGGTGCCCACGAGAATCACGGGGACTTGACGCGACTTCTGTGTCTGGATGAGGGTCAGGACTTCGGACAGTTCATCGAGCGTGCCGAAGCCGCCGGGCATGATCACGAAGGCGTCCGAGTTCTTCACGAACGTGACCTTGCGCGTGAAGAAGTGGCGAAAACGCAGCGAGATGTCCTGCCACTGATTGCCCTTCTGTTCGTGCGGCAGTTCGATGTTCAGCCCCACGGTCGGCGAAGCCCCGCCGTGCGCGCCCTTGTTGGCCGCTTCCATGATGCCGGGGCCGCCGCCGGAGATCACCGCAAACCCGTTGTCGGAGAATTTGCGGGCGATGGTCATCGTCAGTTTGTAGAACGGTGACTTCGGTTTGATGCGTGCGCTGCCGTAGATGCTCACGGCCGGCCGGATCTCGGAGAGGTACTCGGTGGCCTCGATGAACTCTGCCATAATCGTGAACATCTGCCACGACGCGCGCGCCTTTTTGGCTGTGGCGCGCTCATGGTCTGCCAGCATGCGCAGACTCGGTATTTCTTTTCTTCTCTTGGTCATATGTCGGAACAGCAAAGTCTGGAAGGTAAGACGCTCTTATTGGTCGATGGTTCGAGTTATCTGTATCGAGCCTATCACGCCCTGCCGGATTTGCGCGGCCCCAACGGTGAACCCACCGGGGCCCTTCACGGCATCGTCAACATGCTGCGCCGCATGCGTAAAGACGTACACGCAGAGTATAGCGCCTGCGTTTTCGACGCCAAGGGCAAGACGTTTCGCGACGATTGGTACCCCGAATACAAGGCGCATCGACCGGCGATGCCCGACGATCTGCGTGCGCAGATCGAGCCCATTCACGAGGCCGTGCGCGCCATGGGCTGGCCGCTGCTGATGATCGACGGCGTGGAAGCCGATGACGTCATCGGCACACTGGCCAGGCAGGCCGTCGCGCGCGGCATGCGCGTGGTCGTCTCGACCGGCGACAAGGATCTGGCGCAGCTCGTCAACGAGAACGTGACGCTCGTGAACACGATGACCAACGAGACGCTGGACATCGCCGCCGTGACCGCGAAGTTCGGCGTGCCGCCCGAGCGCATCGTCGACTACCTGACCCTCGTGGGCGATACCGTGGACAACGTGCCGGGGGTCGAGAAGTGCGGCCCCAAGACGGCCGTCAAATGGCTCACGCAGTACGGCGATCTCGACAACCTCGTGGCCAATGCGGAGCAGGTCAAGGGCGCGGTCGGCGAGAACTTGCGCCGCGCGCTGGACTGGCTGCCGATGGGCCGCAAGCTCGTGACGGTCGCGGTCGATTGCGATCTCGCCCCTCAGGTCACCTCCATCGAAGCCAGCCTCCAGACCCAGCCCGAAGATGCCGAGACGTTGCGCGACTTCTTCGCGCGCCACGGCTTCAAGACATTGCTGCGTGAAGCGCAGACCGCGGTAGCGGTCCAGGCCGGCGAGGCGGCACCGGCGCCGGTGGCCGACACCATCGAACGAGAATACGACGCCGTGCTCACGTGGGCGCAGTTCGACGCGTGGCTCAAGATCATCGAGGCCGCCGAACTCACGGCATTCGACACCGAGACGACGTCGCTCGACGCGATGCAGGCGCAGCTCGTCGGCCTGTCGTTCTCATGCGAGCCGGGACGCGCAGCATACATTCCCGTTGCCCACCGCGCGCCGGGCGAAGTCGAGCAATTGCCGCGCGATGAAGTGCTCGCGCGCCTGAAGCACTGGCTGGAAAGTCCGGACCACAAGAAGGTCGGGCAGAACCTGAAGTATGACGCGCACGTGCTGGAGAATTACGGCATCGAGCTGGGCGGTATCGCCCACGACACGCTGCTCGAGTCGTACGTGCTCGAGTCGCATCGCAATCACGACATGGACAGCCTCGCGTCGCGCCATCTGGGTGTGACGACGGTGAAGTACGAGGACGTGTGCGGCAAGGGCGCCAAGCAGATCGGGTTCGACGAAGTGAGTGTCGAGCGCGCGACCGAGTACGCCGCCGAGGACGCCGACATCACGCTGCGCCTGCATCGCGCGCTCTACCCCGATGTCGCGCGCGAGGCCACGCTCGAATTCGTCTACGCCAATATCGAGATGCCCACCGCGCGCGTGCTCCAGCGCATGGAGCGCAACGGCGTGCTCGTCGATACGGCGCGCCTGGCCGCGCAGAGCGACGAAATCGGCCACAAGCTCATCGCGCTCGAAGCCGAGGCGTTCACGCTCGCCGGGCAGCAGTTCAATCTGAACTCGCCCAAGCAGATCGGCGACATCTTCTTCACGCAGTTGCAGTTGCCCGTCGTGAAGAAGACGGCGAGCGGCGCGCCGTCGACCGATGAAGAAGTACTTCAGAAGCTGGCCGAGGATTACCCGCTGCCGAAGGTGCTGCTCGAGTATCGAGGTCTGGCCAAGCTCAAGTCGACGTATACGGACAAGCTGCCGAGGATGGTCAATCCGTCGACTGGCCGGGTCCACACGAACTACGCGCAAGCCGTGGCGATCACCGGGCGTCTGGCATCGAACGATCCGAACCTGCAGAACATTCCGGTGCGCACCCCCGAGGGCCGGCGCATTCGCGAGGCATTCGTGGCACCTCCGGGCAGTCAACTGGTTTCGGCCGACTACTCGCAGATCGAGCTGCGCATCATGGCGCACATTTCGGGCGACGAAAGCCTGCTGCGCGCGTTCGCCAACGGCGAGGACATTCACCGTGCCACCGCGGCCGAGATCTTCGCCGTCACGCCGCTGGAGGTATCTTCCGAGCAGCGCCGCTACGCCAAGGTCATCAACTTCGGTCTGATCTACGGCATGAGCGCGTTTGGACTGGCAGCGAACCTCGGTATCGAGCGCGATGCCGCCAAGCAATACATCGACCGCTACTTCATGCGATATCCGGGTGTGGCGCGTTACATGGACGAGACACGCAAGAGCGCCAAGGCGCGCGGCTACGTGGAGACGGTCTTCGGGCGCCGCCTGTGGCTGCCGGACATCAACGGTGGCAACGGCCCGCGCCGTCAGGCGGCCGAGCGCGCTGCCATTAATGCGCCCATGCAGGGAACGGCCGCCGACCTCATCAAGCTGTCGATGATCGCCGTGCAGCGCTGGCTGGACGACAGCGGCATGCAGACGCGTCAGATCATGCAGGTGCACGACGAACTGGTGCTCGAGGTGCCCGATCACGAATTGGCGGAAGTTCGCAAGCGCTTGCCGGAGCTGATGTGTGGCGTGGCGAAGCTTCGCGTGCCGCTCGTGGCCGAAGTCGGCGTGGGCGAAAACTGGGAGCAGGCGCACTGACGCGGCGGCGCGCTGTGGCGATCAGCGGCACGCAATAGCGGGAATAGGGTGGGCGGCATACCCGAAGTCCGTACTCTGCGGTAAGGTAATCGCTATCGCCGGTCGAGCGGACGCCGACCGGCCGGACGGTTTTCCAGGCACGGGGAGTTATCGTGAGTGTGCATCGTATCGTTGTGGTCGGCGGTGGCGCCGGCGGTCTCGAACTCGTCACCCGGTTGGGCGACAAGTACGGGCGTGGCAAGGACGTTCGGATTACGTTGGTCGATCGTTCGTCCTCGCACATCTGGAAACCGTTGCTGCACGAGGTCGCGGCCGGTGTGATGGACACCGCGACGCATCAGCTCTCCTACGTCGCGCAAGCCAACTGGCATCACTTCGAGTTCGCGGCGGGCGAGATGATCGGGCTCGATCGCGAGGCGAAGACCATTCGCCTGGCGGCGCTGCCCGCGGCGCCCGACGAAGGCGAGGGCGATCTGCTGCCCGAGCGCACGCTGCCGTATGACACGCTCGTGCTGGCCATTGGCAGCACGACCAACTTCTTCGGCGTGCCCGGCGCGCAGGAAAACACTATCGCGCTCGATACCGTCGAGCAGGCCGAACGTTTCCGCCGTCGCCTGATGGCGGCGTGCGTGCGGGCGCAAAACGCGGCCGAGGAATTCCCGTCACCGGGCGGCCAGACCGCGGCGAACGGTGCGGGTACGACGAACGATGCCGCTGTGGACGGGGCGCCGCTCCCGGGGCAGCCGCCCGCACGCCCGAAGGTCAATCTCGTCATCGTCGGGGCGGGCGCCACGGGCGTGGAGCTGTCGGCCGAGCTGCGCAATACCGCTGAAGTGCTGCGCTCCTACGGGCTCAGGCTCGACCCGCGCAAGGATGTGCGCATTACCATCATCGAATCGAGCCCGCGCATTCTGAAGGCGTTGCCCGAACGTGTGTCGGGCGCCGTGGCCGGCCTGCTCGGCAAGCTCGACGTCGACATCCTGTGCGGCGATTCCGTGGCCGAGGTCCGCAAGCATGAAGTCACGACCACCGGCGGCAAGGTGCTGCCGGCCGACATCACCGTCTGGTCGGCGGGGATTACGGCGCCGGCAGTGCTCGGCACACTGGGGCTTGCCGTCAATCGTCTGAACCAGATCGAAGTGCTGCCCACGCTGCAGAGCAAGTCCGATCTCGACATCTTCGCGTTCGGCGACTGCGCCAGTTGCGAGTGGCCCGAGCACGGATTCGTGCCCCCGCGCGCGCAGGCCGCGCACCAGCAGGCGAGTTTCCTGGTGAAGGCCATCGACGCGCGCCTGAAGGGGCAAGCCCTGCCGACGTTCACCTATCGCGATTTCGGCTCACTCGTGTCGCTGGGCAAGTTCAGCGCGGTGGGCAACCTGATGGGCGGGCTGATCGGCGGCAGCATGTTCATCGAGGGCTTGTTCGCCCGGGTGATGTACACGTCGCTCTATCGCATGCACGTCGCCGCGCTGCACGGCGTGTGGCGCATGATGCTCGATACGGTCGCCAACCGCCTGCGTCGCTCCACCGTTCCGCGTGTGAAACTGCACTAGTTCCGGGTAATATCCGAACGTCCGGCCTTCGGGCCGGTGACCCGTCTCGCCTTTTCAATTCTCTCTGGAGTGCGACATGACGCAAGCGGATCTGGATAGTCTCGTGCCCGAAGTGGCGCCGCGCAATCGCCGTGATTTCCTGAAGACGGCCGTGGGCTCGGCGTTCGCGTTGGCGGTATTGCCCGTGGCTGCAGAAACGATCACCACCGACACGCAGGGACTCGACGCGGGCGAGACGCTGCTCGACGTGCCGGGCGTCAAGATGCCGGTGTACTACGCCAGGCCCGCCGGCAAGACGCACCTGCCGACGGTGATCGTCGTCTCCGAGATCTTCGGCGTGCATCAGCACATCGCCGATATCTGTCGCCGCTTCGCCAAGCTCGGCTACTTTGCGCTCGCGCCCGAACTGTTTTCTCGGGCCGGCGATCCGCAGTCGCTCGGCACGATCGCGGAAATCCAGTCGCAGATCGTTGCCAAAACACCGGACAACCAGGTGCTCGGCGACATCGATGCCACGGTCAAGTGGGCGGTCGCCAATGGCGGCGACGAAAAGCGCCTCGGGATCACGGGCTTCTGCTGGGGCGGGCGCATCACCTGGCTGTATAACGCCCATAACCCGAACGTGAAGGCGGCGGTGGCCTGGTACGGACGCATCGTCGGCGACAAGAGCGCGAACTTCCCGGCCAACCCGATCGACGTCGCCGGCAGGCTGCACGGCCCGCTGCTCGGCCTGTACGGGGGCAAGGACACGGGGATTCCGGTGGCGAGCGTCGAGCAGGCGCGCGAAGCGCTGGCGAGGGGCGACGCCGCGTCGAAGGCGTCCGAGCTCAAGGTGTTCCCGAACTCCGGTCACGCCTTCTTCGCGGACTACCGGTCGAGCTACGTCGAGGCCGATGCCCGGGCGGGCTGGAAGGACGCGCTGGCGTGGTTCCGCAAGCACGGTGTAGCCTGAGCACGAGGCAGCCGCACGGCGGGGGCGACGCGCCATTGCCCGCCTGTTTGCCTGTCACGGCAAAAGCTGGTTAAATCGCCGGCTTGCCCGCGGGAGAACGACCATCGACGCCACTTTTCTTTTCATCGTTATCGCCACGCTTGCCTCTGGCGTCCTGAGCCTTGCAGGCGCGGCGTCGCTGCCCCGGGCGTGCTCTCCAGGCTCATCGACAAGATGGTGAGTTTCTCGGCGGGCGTATTGCTCGGCACGGCGTTGCTGCATCTGCTGCCGGAGAGCCTGGAGTCTCACGTCGACGCGCACGTCATCACTCGGTGGCTCCTGGGCGGATTGCTTGGGTTTTTTCTGCTGGAGAAGCTGGCGCTGCTGCGCCACAGTCACCATCATGAGGGCGACGGGCATCATCACGAACACGGACACGACGCCCACGAAGCCGGCAAGGGCGGCTGGATGATTCTGGTGGGCAGCGCGATCCACAACTTCGCCGACGGCGTGGTGATCGCGGCGGCGTTTCTGACCGACCCGCGCCTTGGGGTGGCGGCAACCGTGTCGATCACGGTGCATGAGGTGGCGCACAAGCTGGGCGACTTCATGGTGCTGCTCAACGCGGGGTTCAAGCGCCGCAAGGCCCTGGTGCTGACGCTGGCGTCGAGCCTGACGGCCTTGCTCGGCGGCGTGCTCGGCTACTTCATGCTCGACCGACTGCAGAGCCTGATCCCCTACCTGCTGGCGCTCGCGGCGAGCAGCTTCCTCTACATCGCCGTGTCGGACCTGATGCCGCAGATGCAGCGCCGCACGTCGCCGCGCGACGCGCTGCCGCAGATCCTGCTGATCGGCGTAGGCCTCGCTCTGGTGATCTGGCTCAACGGGCACGATCACGAACATGGCCATGGACACGGGCGTGAACGGGACGAACCGGGCAGCGCGCTCGCCATGTCCGCGCCGAGGCGCTAGTCGCTGGCCGACCTTGACCCGTGGACGCCAGCCGGCGTTGAGCGCCAGGCGGTAGGGCCGTGGGCAACGCGCCCCGCTGGCTGTCGGGCAGAAGCAAAAATGGGCGTCCCGAGGGGCGCCCATTTTCGTTCACGTGGATTCACGTGCAATTTTCACGTGCAATCGCGGGCAACTGCGCGTGCGATGCGTCGTGGATCAGGGTTGCGCGCCCGTCGCGACGGGGCGGCGCTTGTCGGCGCACCATTCGCTCCACGATCCCGCATACAGACTTGCGCCGTGCAGTCCGGCGACTTCCATCGCAAGCAGGTTGTGGCAAGCCGTCACGCCGGAGCCGCACTGCGCGATGACGCGCTCGGGCTGGCGCTCCTTGCCGAGGACCGTCATGAAATCCTCGCGAAGCGCGGCGGCGGGCTTGAAGCGGCCGTCGGGCCCAAGGTTGTCCTTGAAGAAGCGATTGACGGCGCCGGGAATGTGGCCGCCGATCGGGTCGATGGTCTCGTTCTCGCCCCGATACCGATCCGGCGACCGCGCGTCGACGATGAGCCGTTCGTGCGAGCTCAGGTTACGCTCGATCGCGGCGGCATCGGCGGTCGTGGCGAGCGGCTCGCCGGGGGTGAAGTCGCCCGGGGGCGGGGCTTCCGGCGGGGCGGCATCGAGCTTGAAGCCCGCCGCCTGCCAGGCCTGCAGTCCGCCGTCGAGCACCGCCACCGACTCGTGGCCCAGCCAGCGTAGCAGCCACCAGAGCCGGGCCGCGTACATGCCGCCCTGCGCGTCGTAGGCGACGACCTGCTGCTTCCTGGACAACCCGCACGCGGCGAGCTGGCGCACCAGCGCATCGCGCTCGGGCAGTGGGTGACGGCCATTCTTGCCGGTTGGCTTGCCGGAAAGGTCGCGCTCGAGGTGAGCATAGAACGCGCCGAAAATGTGGCCCTCGACATAAGCCGCTTCGCCGGCCGCCGGGTTGGCGAGATCGAAGCGGCAGTCGAAGATGACCACCGGGGCGCCGCCACCGGCGGCGGTTTGCATCAGCGCGTCGAGATTTTGCGCACTGATGAGCGTGGTGAAGTGCGTGTGAGTCATGACATCTCCGCAGACGGGCGTGGGGGAAACGTTCAGCGGGAACGGATCGGGTTGCCTGCTTGCCGGAGCGAGCGCCTGAGCGGCCGAGCGCGACGGTGCGTGCGATCAGGCCGTCGGCTGCGGCCGTCGCAGCGCCGTCATGCCGCTCGCCACGATCAGCAGCATGCCGATCCAGCCGGCCAGCGCGGGCCAATCGCCCCAGACAAGCATGCTGATCAGTGTAGCGAAGATTACGCCGGAATATTGCAGATTCGCGGTGACCAGCGTGTTGCCCAGGCTGAACGCCCGGGTGAGTGCGGTCTGCGCGATGAGCGCGGCGATGCCGATGCCCAGCATCAGGCCGGCGCCACGCCAGGTGAGGGCGTGCATGCCGTCGATCGCCACCCAACCCAGCCCGAGCAACACGCCGCCGAGCGAGAAATAGAAGACGATGCGCCAGTCCGGTTCGCCGGCGGCGCCGAGTTCCTTGACCTGCATGTAGGCTACGGCCGAGAACACGCCGGAAATCACGCCCGCCACACCGCCGCCCCATGCCTGGCTGTCGATGGTCGGCTGCAGCAGCAGCGCGACGCCCACAAACCCGGCGAAGATCGCGGCGACGAGACGGAAGTCGGTGCGCAGGCTGCCTCGCATCGCCGCGGTCGCCATCACGATCAGCGAGATCCAGATCGGCGACATGTAATTGAGCGTCATCGCCGTGGAGAGCGGCAGTTGCGTCAGCGAAAAAAACCACAGGCCCAGCGAGATCACGCCGGCCGTGCTGCGCTTGATGTGGGAGCCAAGGTGTCGAGTGCGAATCGTCTGGCCCCGCGCCCGGGCGATCACCAGCAGCACGATCACGCCGATCAAACTGCGATAGAGCACGATTTCGCCGGTGTTGTATTCGTTTGCCGCCAGCTTGATGCAGAGCCCCATCAGCGTGAACATGAAGGCGGAGACCAACATCCAGAGCGATTGCATGGCAAATTGGGTGAATTGGGCGAATGGGGCCGGTGATCGGCCACAAAGTGCAGGGCCGACGCGGCGCGGGGTGTGCGATGCGTGAGCGACGCGTGCGGCACACGGGGTGACCGAGCGGTCATGGCTGAAGCATGGCGACGATTCTAACGAAAACGGCGGGCGCATGGCCCGCCGTTCGGCGAATTTTCGGCAAATATTTAATTCAGTCTCGCCCGCGCCACACGTTCACCCGAAAATGTCCGTGGCCCGGGGCGACGTCTCACGCGGTGAGACGTGCGCGTTCCCGGTGCTTCAGAAGTCCCCCATCTGGCGACGGAGGAATTCGTGGAAGTGCTGCATGCCGTCTTCCATCGGGCTCTGGTAGGGGCCGACTTCCGACACGCCGCGCTCGTATAGGGCGCGACGACCGGCATCCATGCGCTCGGCAATCTCGTCGTCCTCGCGTGCCGTCTCCATATAGGCGGCACGCTCGGCTTCGATGAATTCGCGCTCGAACAGTGCGATCTCCTCAGGGTAATAGAATTCGACGATGTTGGTCGTCTTCTGCGGCCCTCGGGGAATCAGCCACGATACCACCAGCACGTGCGGATACCACTCGATCATCAGATGCGGGTAGTACACCATCCAGATCGCGCCGAAGTCGGGCGGAACGCCTTCGCGATAACGCAGCAGCACGTCATGCCACTGGCGATAGATCGGACTGCCGGGCTTGGCGAGGCCTTCGTGCACGCCCACCGTCTGCACGCTGTACCAGTCGCCGAATTCCCAGCTCAGGTCTTCGCACGAGACGAAGCTGCCCAGCCCGGGGTGGAACGGCACGACGTGGTAGTCCTCGAGGTAGACCTCGATGAACGTCTTCCAGTTGTAGTTGCATTCGTGAACTTCGACGTGATCGAACATGAAATTCGAAAAGTCGAGATGGTGCTTCACGCCCAGACGGGCGAGATCGGCCTGCACATCGCGGCCCTCGGCTTCGAACAGCAAGCCGTTCCAGCGTTGCAGCGGGAACTTGGCGAGGTTCAGGCAGGGCTTTTCCGGGAAGTGCGGCGCGCCGAGCAGTTCGCCCTTCGTGTCGTACGTCCAGCGATGCAGCGGGCACACGATGTTGGGCGTGTTCCCGCGACCATTGAGCATGACCGCCTGACGATGACGACAGACGTTCGAGAGCAGTTCCACGCCGCCTTGCCCGTGTGCGCCGTTGCGCACGAGCATGCGCCCTTCCTGCTCCGCCGGGAGGGCGAAATAGTCGCCCGCTTCCGGCACCATCAGTTCATGGCCCACGTAACGCGGGCCGTGTTTGAAGAGGACTTCACGTTCGCGAGCAAGGAGCGCCTCGTCGAAATACGTGTAGACCGGCAATTGGCTCGAGGCCGGTTTCAATTGCAAAGCGCTGCTTAGATTGGACATTCCCACTCCCGTCTAGCTTGAAAGCAGTGAACAACCCAACCATCGAAAATTCGATTTAGGGGAACCGACGATTATACCCGGTATGTGTCTCAGGGGGCCGCTAAGTCCATGATTTGCGTTAAATAATGTCCGAAAATTGTCATCCGGACCGGATTTCAGGCAATTTACGCTCTGCGAGCTAGTCCGCTTTTGCCGTAAAATGGAACATTCGACCCGAATTTTGCGTTTATGGCCAAGACTGCAAAGTCGCAAGACGCGGCGCCCGAGGTGCCGCAAGACCTGCCCGAGACCTACGAGGCTGCGCTTGCCGAGCTGGAAAAGCTCGTCGGGCGCATGGAGGGCGGTGAGCTGGGACTGGAGGAATCGTTGGGCGCCTATCGGCGCGGCGCCGTGCTGGTGAAGTATTGCCAGGGCCTGCTCGAGAAAGTCGAGCAGCAGGTCAAGGTGCTCGAAGGCGAGACGCTCAAGCCGCTCGAGCCGACGACGCGCGACGAGTTCTGACCGGCATCCGGCAGGACACGGCAAGACCCACGACCCAAAGCGCGCCCGGGCTGCCCCGGGCGACGCAATAACACGCACGGCCCGGTCGGGTACGTGCAGGACGAAGACGATGGCGGATCAGAATATCAAGGCCTGGATGCAGGCGGTACAGGCCCGTGTGGAACAGGCGCTCGACGCCGCGCTGCCGGGTGAGGCCGACGGTGGCTCGGCCCGGCTCAATGAATCGATGCGATACGCTGTGCTCGGCGGCGGCAAGCGGGTGCGCCCGCTACTGTGCTTCGCGGCCGGCGAGGTGACGCAGGCGAGCGAGACCGCGCTCGCGCGAGCCGCCTGCGCCGTGGAAATGATCCATGCCTACTCGTTGGTGCACGACGATCTGCCGTGCATGGACGATGACGATCTGCGCCGGGGCAAGCCCACGGTGCACGTGCAGTACGACGAAGCGACCGGCCTGCTGGCGGGCGATGCGCTGCAAACGCAGGCATTTGTGCTGCTGGGCGAGGCGACCGGCGACCTGAGCGCGGCGCAGTCGCTCGCGCTGGTGCGCGAACTGGCGCTCGCCTCCGGTGCGCTCGGCATGGCGGGTGGCCAGGCGATCGATCTGGAGAGCGTGGGCATCAAGCTCACGCAGTCGCAACTGGAAAACATGCATCGGCTGAAGACGGGTGCGCTGCTGCGCGCGTCGTTGCGCATGGGCGCCATTTGCGGCCGTGCGCTGTCGGACGACGAAACGGTGGCGCTCGATGCGTACGCCGCCGCCGTCGGTCTCGCGTTCCAGGTCGTCGATGACATTCTCGACACGACGGCCGATTCGGCGACGCTGGGCAAGACGGCCGGCAAGGACGCCGCCAACGACAAGCCGACCTATGTGTCGCTGATGGGGCTGGACGGCGCGCGCGCCTACGCGGAAAAGCTGCGAGCGGACGCCCACGCCGCGAGCGTATCGCTGGGCAACGCGGAACGTCTGCGCGCGCTGGCCGATTACGTGGTGGATCGCATCAACTGACCTTCATTCCCCGGGAATGGCAGGGCAGGGAAGTTTGAGACGGCCTCCGGTGGCACGAATTACGGGATCCGGGGCGGTTTGCAGTAGAACAAGCAAGGGGCAAGGAGGGTCGGCGCGGTCTCCCCACAGAGCGCACCGGCAGGAGATCGGAGCGGGTGCACTGGGGGCGCCGGCCGATAAAACGCCTATCTATGGAACGACGATGTACGAACTGTTAAATACCATCGATGACCCGGCCGCGTTGCGGCGTCTGGAGCGTCGTCAACTTGCGCCGTTGGCCGAAGAGCTGCGCGCCTTCGTGCTCGAGAGTGTGTCGCGTACGGGCGGTCACTTGTCGTCCAATCTCGGTACGGTCGAGCTGACGATTGCGCTGCACTACGTTTTCAACACGCCGGAAGACCGCATCGTGTGGGACGTGGGGCATCAGAGCTACCCGCACAAGATCCTGACCGGGCGTCGCGAGGCCATGGGCTCGCTGCGTCAGCTCGGCGGCATCTCGGGTTTCCCGAAGCGCGACGAATCGCCGTACGACACGTTTGGCACGGCGCATTCGAGCACGTCGATTTCGGCGGCGCTCGGCATGGCGCTCGGTGCGCGCACCAAGGGCGAGGATCGCTTCGGCATCGCGGTGATCGGCGACGGCGCCATGACGGCGGGCATGGCCTTCGAAGCCATGAACAACGCCGGCGTGCACGAGGACGTGCCGCTGCTGGTCATCCTGAACGACAACGACATGTCGATCTCGCCGCCCGTCGGCGCGCTCAACCGGTACTTGGCGCGTCTGATGTCGGGCCGTTTCTACGCCGCCGCGAAGAAGGGCGTGGAGAAGGTGCTGAGCGTGGCGCCGCCCGTGCTGGAGCTTGCGCGCAAGCTCGAGGAACACGCCAAGGGCATGGTCGTGCCGGCCACGATGTTCGAGGAGTTTGGCTTCAACTACATCGGCCCGATCGACGGGCACGACCTCGATTCGCTGATCCCGACGCTCGAGAACATCAAGAATCTGAAAGGGCCCCAGTTCCTGCATGTGGTCACGCGCAAGGGCTATGGCTACAAGCTGGCGGAAGCCGATCCGGTGCTGTATCACGGCCCCGGCAAATTCAATCCGGCCGAAGGCATCAAGCCGAGCACCAGCAGCAAGAAGACCTACACGCAGGTTTTCGGCGACTGGCTGTGCGACATGGCCGCCGCGGACAAGCGGATCGTGGGGATCACCCCCGCCATGCGCGAAGGCTCGGGCCTGGTTGAATTCGAGAAGCGTTTCCCGGACCGTTATTACGATGTCGGCATCGCCGAGCAGCATGCGGTGACGTTTGCGGGCGGCATGGCGACCGAAGGGCTCAAGCCGGTGGTGGCGATCTATTCGACGTTCCTGCAGCGCGGTTACGATCAACTGATTCACGACGTCGCGCTGCAGAATCTTCCGGTACTGTTCGCGCTCGACCGTTCGGGCCTGGTGGGCGCCGACGGCGCCACCCATGCCGGCGCCTACGACATCGCGTATCTGCGTTGCATCCCGAACATGGTCGTGATGGCGCCCTCGGACGAAAACGAGTGCCGCCAGATGCTGTACACGGGCGTGCAGATCGACGGCCCGTCGGCCGTGCGTTATCCGCGTGGCGCGGGCACGGGGGCGGTCATCGAACAGACGATGACGGCGCTGCCGATCGGCAAGGGGGTTGTGCGTCGCGAAGGTCAGGCACCGGCCGGGCGTCGCGTGGCGATTCTCGCCTTCGGCAGCATGGTCGCGCCGGCCATGGCGGCAGCGGCGCAACTCGACGCCACGGTGGCCGACATGCGCTTCGTCAAGCCGATCGACGACGCGCTGATCGCCCGCCTCGCGCAGACGCACGACTATCTGGTGACGGTCGAAGAGGGCAGCATCATGGGCGGTGCGGGTTCCGCCGTGGCCGAATCCCTGCTCGCCGGTGGGGTTACCCGCCCCGTACTACAATTGGGGCTGCCCGACCGCTTCATCGATCACGGCGATCCGGCCTTGCTGCTGGCGGCCGAAGGACTCGATGCTGCCGGTATCGCGAAGTCGATCTGCGAGCGTTTCGATCTCAAGCCGGTCGAAGCCGCGCCGGCGGGCAAAGTTACGACGAAGCTCGTCGCCTGAGCGTCCGGTCGTCCTGAGCACGCGAACGATCCGGCTGCCATGCCGGATCGTTTCGTTTTGCGTTTTGCGTTTCGCATTTCTCGTCCCGTGCCGGGGATCTCCGGCACGTTCCCGATGACACGCGCCGGAGGCCCGCAAGCCGTGCGTCGGACACGTTTGCCCATTGCCTCCCCCCGAAGTCGGCTTGCCGGCAAAGAAGGAAGAATTCGATGAACCAGATGAACCCCGCTTTCGTCATGCCCGACGTGCAGAGCACGGTCGATACCCGGCAGATCCCGATTCAGCGCGTTGGCGTGCGCGGTGTACGTCATCCGCTGACGGTGCGCCTGACCGGTGGCGATACGCAGGCCACGGTCGGCATGTTCAATCTCGACGTGCATTTGCCGGCCGACCAGAAGGGCACGCACATGTCGCGCTTCGTGGCCTTGCTCGAGGAGAATCGCGTACCGATGGATGTCGCGGGCTTCCGCGCCATGCTCGACGGCATGCTGGAGAAGCTGGAGGCGCAAGCCGGGCGCATCGAAGTCACATTTCCGTACTTCATCAACAAGACGGCGCCGGTGTCGGGGGTGCGGAGCCTGATGGATTACGAAGTCACGCTCACGGGCGACGTGCGCGATGGCCAGACTCGCGTGTGGCTCAAGGTACTCGTGCCGGTCACAAGCCTTTGCCCGTGCTCGAAGAAGATCTCGCAGTATGGCGCGCACAATCAGCGCTCGCACATCACGATCGACGCCGAAATCGATGGCGATATCGCGGTCGAGGCGCTGGTGAAGATGGCAGAGGAGGAGGCGTCGTGCGAACTCTGGGGGCTTCTCAAGCGCCCGGACGAGAAGTACGTCACCGAGCGCGCGTATGAAAATCCGAAGTTCGTCGAGGATCTGGTGCGTGACGTGGCGACGCGTCTGAACGATGAACCTCGCATCGTCGCCTACGTACTTCAGGCCGAAAACTTCGAGTCGATCCACAATCACAGCGCCTACGCCGTGATCGAGCGCGACAAGCGTACGACCGTCTGATGCGGTGGCGTCCGCGTGGACGCGCCAGTGACAAAAAACCGCTCCGAGGAGCGGTTTTTTCATGCGTATTCGCCAATGCCCGGTGGGGGCGAGTCCGCGCAGTGTCAGGCGGCGCGGACGATGTCGGCGAGATCCCAGCGTGGGCGAACGGTGTAGGCGTACTCGCTGTCGGCTTCATCGGGCCAGTGCTTCAGCCGCATGGCGCCCGCGAAGGCAATCATTGCGCCGTTGTCGGTGCAAAACGCGAGATCGGGGTAATGCACGCGGTAACCGCGCCGACGCGCCGCTTCGTTGAGTCCGGCGCGAAGCTGTGCGTTGGCGCCCACGCCGCCCGCCACGACCAGCGTCTTCATGCCGGTTTGCTTGAGCGCGGCCATCGACTTGGACACGAGCACGTCGACGATGGCGTCGACGAAGCCGCGTGCGAGATCGGCTTTCTCCTGCTCGCACACGTTGCCGCCGAGATTGCGCACTTGCGTGAGCACGGCGGTCTTCAGGCCGCTGAAGCTGAAGTCGAGGTTGCCCGAGTGCTTCATCGGACGCGGCAAATCGAAGCGGCCCGGCGTGCCGAAGTCGGCCAGTCGCGAGACCGCGGGGCCGCCCGGATAGCCCAGGCCGAGCAGCTTGGCCGTCTTGTCGAATGCCTCGCCGGCGGCGTCGTCGAGGGTCTCGCCAAGCATCGCGTACTGACCGAACGCGCGCACTTCCATCAACTGCGTGTGTCCCCCCGAGACCAGCAGTGCCACGAACGGAAACGCGGGAGCGTCGGGCGCGAGCAGCGGCGAGAGCAGATGACCCTCGAGGTGGTGCACGCCGACGACCGGGCGATCGAGCGCAAACGCAAGGGCGTTCGCCACGCTGGCGCCCACCAGCAACGCACCGGCGAGTCCGGGGCCTTGCGTGTACGCGATGGCGTCGATTGCGCTCAGCGGCTTGCCGGCCTGCGCCAGCACCGCTTCGGCCAGTGGCAACGCACGGCGGATGTGATCGCGCGAAGCCAGTTCGGGCACCACACCGCCGTATTCGCGGTGCATGGCGATCTGCGAATGCAGGGCGTGCGAGAGCAGGCCGGCCTCGGTGTCGTAGAGGGCGAGCCCGGTTTCGTCGCAGGAGCTTTCAATGCCTAGAACCAGCATGGCGGAAGGAGTGCGTGCAGCAAATTGAGGGACAACCGGGAAGTATACCAGCGGCCCCTGCCGCCTGCCGGGGATTGCAGTATTCCCGCTTTCGGGGCGTTGTGCCTCGCGCTATCGGGTACGCGTTTCAATACGTCAAGCCAGTGAAAATGCCGTAGTGCGACGGCGGTTGCGCGCGCGTTTTCACCCGCGGCGGCGCTAAGTCAGCGCTAAGTGTCGTGCCGCAGAATCCGCATTCGGGAGCGACGGCAATCGGGCCGTCGGCAGACCCATCGACGTTTTCCATCGGTGGAAGAGAGGTCGTCATGAATCAAGCTGTCACGCGCTACGACACTGCGTCGCGCTATCTGCACTGGTTGACCGCGGCGTTGTTGGCCGCACAATTCGTCGTCGCCTGGACGATGCCCGACATCACGCGGCAAACGCCCGCGATCGGACTCGTGGCCTGGCACCTGTCACTTGGCGTGACGATTCTGGGGCTGGTCGCGATCCGGCTGATGTGGACGCGCGTTCGCCGCGCGCCGGCTCAAGGCGTGAAGTCGCGCCTGCAAGCGCTGGCCGCCGTGGCACACAAGGGCATCTACGCGTTGCTCGTGCTCGTGCCCGTATTGGGCTGGATCAATGCCTCCTCACGCGGCTACGGCGTCTCGCTACTTGGTGTGGTGCCATTGCCGGCGCTCGTGGCGCGCGGGTCTTCCTTCGGTCATAGCATGGGCGACGTCCATTCGTTGCTTGCCTACGGCTTGCTCGGCGCCATCGCCCTGCACATTTGCGGCGCACTCTATCACCACTGGGTACTGCGCGACGGCACCCTGCACAAGATGCTGCCCGTTCAGAAGCAGCCCAAACCCGGCGCTTATCAATAACGTTGGGTAACTTGGCCGCAACGGCGCGGCGATCGAATCGTCAATTTCATGGAAAACCTTAACGACACGCTTTTCCTGATGCTCAATGCCGGCGCGACGCCGGCTCCCTGGGCACTGGCGGTCGCGACATGCCTGGCCCAATACCTCATCATGCTTGTGCCGATCGGCCTGGGCGCGATGTGGTTGCACGCCGACGCTTCACGGCGGCGTGCGCTGGTCACGGCGGCAGTGGCCGGCGCCGTGGGGATGGCGATCAATC
The DNA here is from genome assembly GCF_000767615.3 of Pandoraea pnomenusa. Taxonomy (NCBI): domain Bacteria; kingdom Pseudomonadati; phylum Pseudomonadota; class Betaproteobacteria; order Burkholderiales; family Burkholderiaceae; genus Pandoraea; species Pandoraea pnomenusa. The sequence continues at coordinate 1,929,851 of NZ_CP009553.3, forward strand.
AGATGATCGGCTGGGTGTGGGTGCATCCCCGCCCGTTCATGGTGGGCCTGGGGCACACCTATCTCTTGCATGCCGCCGACAGCTCGTTTCCGAGCGATCACCTGACGCTGATCTGGTCGGTGGCGTTCGCGCTCCTGCTGCACCGGCGCACTCGTGCTGCGGGTGTGGCCGCGACACTGCTGGGTTTGCCGGTCGCCTGGGCGCGTATTTTTCTCGGCGTACACTTCCCGATGGACATGGCGGGCTCAGCCATCGTCGCCGTCATCTCGAGCTGGCTGGTGGCCCGGCGCATGCCGTGGCTGGTGGCGCCCGCGTACTGGCTGGCCGTGGGTGTGCATCAGAAGGTGTTTGCACGATGGATTGCGCGCGGTTGGGTGAGGGGATAGTCTCGCCATCATGACGAAACGGTGATATCGGTTGCGGAGCGTGAAGCGTGACAGGCTTGTCCAATGCGGCGGAGAAACGCCTTCATGGTCTTTTCGAGACGAGTTTGTGGATCAAGGCGCTCTTCGCATTGTCCGAGATCGTCGCCGGTGCGGCCGCCTACTTCATCCCCAGTCACGTCGTCCTGACGTTCGTGCTGCGAATCACGGGGCATGAACTGCGTGAGGATCCGCACGACGTCGTGGCCGGCGTCCTGCTCCATGCGGCTCAGCATTTGTCGCTCGGTTCGCAAGCGTTCGCCGCCGTTTATCTGCTTGCGCACGGCGTGCTCAAACTTTGGTTGATCGTGGGCCTGCTGCGCGAACGGCTCTGGATTTTTCCGGTTTCCGTCGTCATATTCGCGTTGTTCATTGCCTACCAGTTGTACCGGTACGCGCACACCCATTCGGTCTGGCTGATATTGTTATCGGTGCTCGATCTTGGCGTCATCGCGCTGACCTGGCATGAGTTTCGCCGAATCCAGCGCCGGGGGCGGCCCTGACCCGCTGAATGTCGGTTGGATTGCCGGCGTCGGTGGCGACATCGGATCATTGAGTTCTCGGCCGGTTCCTGTATCATTCGCCCCTTCTCGCGGCGTCCTTCTGCCGCAATCTAAGATTCTGATAAATATACAAATTTTGACTTGTCCTGGTCGGACTCCCAGGCAACGCGCGCCATGGAAAAGTACGATGTAGCGATTGTGGGTGCCGGCGCGGCCGGCCTGATGTGCGCGGCGGCGGCCGGGCAGCTCGGGCTGCGCGTGGTGCTTATCGATCATGCGACGCGCCTGGCGGAGAAGATTCGCATCTCGGGCGGCGGACGCTGCAACTTCACCAATATCAATGCCGGGCCGGGCAATTATTTGTCCGAAAATCCCCGTTTCTGTCGTTCCGCGCTGGCACGCTACACGCCCCGCGACTTTCTGGAGTTGCTCAGGCGCCACCGAATCGCGTGGCACGAAAAGCATCGCGGGCAGCTCTTCTGCGACGAAAGTGCCGAGGACATCATCGAAATGCTGCGCAAGGAGTGTGCTGCCGGCCATGTCCACTGGCGCATGCCCTGTGCGGTGCACACCGTGGCTTACACAGATGCCGGAGGCGCACATCGCTACCATTTGACGACAGATGCCGGGCATATCGCCGCAAAACGTCTGGTTATTGCGACGGGTGGCCTGTCCATTCCGAAAATCGGCGCTACGGACTGGGGATATCGCATCGCGCGGCAGTTCGGGCTGGACATCGTGGAGCCGCGTCCGGCGCTGGTGCCGCTGATGTTCGATGCCTCGACCTGGGCGCCGTTTGCGGGCCTGTCGGGATTGTCGCTCGAAGTCGAGGTGAGCACGGGCAAAGGCAAGGCGGCGGGGAGCTTCCTCGAGGATTTGCTGTTCACGCACCGGGGGTTGTCGGGCCCGGCCATTCTGCAGATCTCCAGTTTCTGGGCACCGGGGCAGTCGATCACCCTCGATTTGGCGCCATCGTCGGATATCGAGGCGGCATTGTTCGATGCGAAGGCCTCATCCAGGCGTCAGTTGGCGAATCTGCTGGCGCAGTGGGTGCCGGCACGCTTGGCCGACGCGTGGGTCGCCAACAGTGGCCTCTCGCCGCAGGCGCGTGTGCAGGAGCTGCCCGACAAGGCATTGCGTTCGCTGGCGCAGGCCTTTTCCGGCTGGACGCTCAAGCCGTGCGGCTCGGAAGGGTGGCGCAAGGCCGAAGTCACGCGCGGCGGCGTGGATACCCGGGGGCTTTCGTCGGCGGCGCTCGAGGCGCGTTCGCAGCCGGGATTGCATTTCGTCGGGGAAGTGGTGGACGTGACGGGGTGGCTCGGCGGCTACAACTTTCAGTGGGCGTGGGCGTCGGCGGTGGCGTGCGCGCAGGCAATGTCCGAAAGCGTGCGAGCCGAGCGGGCGGGCGAGGACGCCCTGTCGTAGACGGCCGCGATGGCGCTGTGATACGCTCTCCCCTTCGTGGAGACGACGCGCTCAAGGTGTCGCGGTCTCCGGCGAGCCCGCTTGTGATCGCGTTCGCGGTCGTCCGCCAAGCGGGTTTTGTGCTTTCTGCCCCCGCTCGTTCCCGGCGCTGCTTCTCTGGCTGCGGCTGCGCGCGGCGAGTGTCTGGCGGCGGCCGTCCTTTTCTTTAAGGCGGCATGCACTACACTGAAACGTATTCGAATTCCGGAACCCCTGCTCATGAGTCTGAAAGAACGCATCAACGAAGACATGAAGACGGCCATGCGTGCCAAGGCCGCGGACAAACTGGGGACCATCCGGCTGTTGCTCGCCGCGATCAAACAGAAGGAAGTCGACGAGCGCATCACTCTCGACGACACGGCCGTCGTTGCCGTGGTCGACAAGCTGATCAAACAACGCAAGGATTCCATCGGCCAGTTTCAGGCTGCCGGCCGCACCGACCTGGCCGACAAGGAGGCCGCCGAACTCGAAGTGCTCCAGGTCTATATGCCGCAGCAGCTCTCGGCGGAGGAAGTCGCGCAGGCCGTCAAGGCAGCGGTAGCCCAGACCGGCGCCGCCGGTCCCCAGGACATGGGCAAAGTCATGGGGGTGCTCAAGGGCCAGTTGGCCGGACGTGCCGACATGACGGCCGTTTCGGCGCAGGTGAAGGCCGCGTTGACAGCGTAATTCGGTTGCGCGGTACGGCGCCGTCGCACATGTGACGGTGCGAGGCCGCGTTGCGATGGCATCGATCCAGTGATTCCCCAGTCGTTTTTGCAGGACTTGCTCAACCGCGTCGACATTGTCGAGGTGGTGGGCCGTTATGTGCAGTTGAAGAAGGGTGGGGCGAACTTCATGGGGCTATGCCCCTTTCATAATGAGAAGTCGCCCTCATTTACGGTAAGCCCCACCAAGCAGTTCTATCACTGCTTCGGGTGCGGCGCGCACGGCAGCGCGATCAGTTTTCTCATGGAGCATGCCGGGCTTGGTTTTGTCGAAGCTGTCGAGGAGTTGGCCCGCAACGTCGGGCTGGATGTGCCGCGTGAGGCGCCGATGCCGGGCGCGCCGGCGCCTGCCGCGCAACGGGCGCAAACCCTCGGGCTGGTCGACGTGATGACGCGCGCGTGCGATTACTACCGCAAGCAGTTGCGCAGCGCGCCGGCCGCCATCGACTATTTGAAGCGACGTGGCCTGACAGGCGAGATCGCCGCGCATTTCGGACTGGGATATGCCCCGGATGCCTGGCAGAACCTGGAGGCCGCGTTCCAGAATTACCGCGATGACCAGCTGCTCGATGCAGGTCTCGTCATCGAAAGCGAGAAGGGCGAGGCCGGCGGTGCCAGGCGTCGCTACGACCGATTCCGCGACCGGATCATGTTCCCGATCCGGAATACGAAGGGGCAGGTGATTGCCTTCGGCGGGCGCGTGCTTGACAAGGGCGAGCCCAAATACCTGAATTCGCCCGAGACGCCGCTGTTCAGCAAGGGCAGCGAGTTGTACGGATTGTTCGAGGCGCGGGCCGGCATTCGCGACGCGGGCTACGTGCTGGTGGTCGAAGGGTATATGGATGTGGTGGCGCTGGCGCAGCTCGGTTTCCCGCAAGCTGTGGCGACGCTGGGAACGGCCTGCACGCCGATGCATGTGCAGAAGTTGTTGCGTCAGACCGAGACGGTCGTGTTCAGCTTCGACGGCGATGCGGCAGGCCGCCGGGCGGCCCGTCGCGCGTTGGAAGCCTGTCTGCCTCATGCCGACGACAACCGGAGCTTCAAGTTCCTGTTCCTGCCGAGCGAGCATGACCCGGACAGCTACGTGCGGGAATACGGTGCGCAGGCGTTTGCGGACGAGGTCTCGCGGGCCATGCCGATGTCGCAGTTCCTGATTGGCGAGGTGACGTCCGGCAAGGAAATGCATCAACCCGAGGGCCGGGCGCGGGCGCTGTTCGAGGCCAAGCCATTGTTGCAGCAAATGCCGGCGAACGCGCTGCGGGGCCAGATCCTGCATGCCTTGGCCGAGCGCGTGGGCAGCTCGATCGAGGAAGTCGCTGAATTGTGCGAATTGCAGATTGGCGCGGCCCGTCGGCATAACGCGTGGGACAAGACACCGGCCAAGCGCGAAAAGCGCCGTGTCGTGGGGACGGAACACCGTGCCTTGCAGAATCTGTTGATGTTTCCGGTGCTCGGAAACGAACTGACCGAAGAAGAGACCAAGATATTACGGGAAGTGCGTCATCACGCCGAGATCTTCTCGGAGGTGCTCTCGCACTGCCACGAGATGGGCGCGCAGGCGGATTTTCGCTTTATGTCGGATCGTCTGCGAGCGTCGCCGAACTGGGCGAGTTTCGACGACATCATTCGCGAAATTCTGTCTTTTGAGGAAAATGCACGCGATTTGCTGTTATTCGACCCGGCCGACGAGGCTCAGGTCGAGCGTCGTGAAGAGCAGATATCGTTGCGGCTCGCCGAGTTGCGTAGCGCCATCCGGCGGCTGCAATACGACGGGCTGTGCGAGGAACTGGAGACGATTTTCAAGCGGGCGTCACTGACGGCCGATGAAATGCGCCATGCGCAGGCGCTGTCGCGGCAACGCGACGAATTGAAGCGGTGGCTGGCTACGGCCGGCACAGGAGGCACGCGAAGTTGAGGTAAGCCCGCGTGCTATAATGGAAAGTTTTCAGTGGGCTGTTTTCTGGCAAGCGAGATCGCTATGGCAAAGATGACAACGACCAGCGGAAAAAAGACGGTTATCCCTTCACCGAAGGCAAAGCGCGCGCCAAGCGCGGCGGCGGCAACAGGTGGGAAGGGGGCGTCTCGCTCTGCGACGGCTGGCGTTGGAAAGAAAGCCGGTGTGGTTGCGCAAGCCTCGAAGAAGACAGCCAGCCAGGCAAGTTCGGCGAAACGTACTACGCAAGTTAAGGCAGCCGCCGGCGCAACGAAGACGACCGGCAAGACGGCTGCGAAGGTGACCGATGTCACCAAGCGCAAGAGTGCGACCGCCGCGAAGGTGGGGGCTGCGAAAGCGGCCAGGCCGACGGTGAAGTCCGAGCCGCCCGTCAGACCGACGAAGGCAGCAAAGGCGGCAACGGCCACCAAGGCGACGGCAGGCGGGAAACCGCAGGCCCGACAACCCGCTGAAAAAAGCGCGAAGAGCGCAACTACCGCCAAGGCCGCGAGCCAGGCGGGCCGCAGTACACCTGCGACGCAGGTCCCACGCAAGACCGGGGCTTCCCGCAAATCCGAAGCTGTAGAGGTCACGCCGGTTGCCGTCGTGCCGCCCGTCCAAAAGACGCGGGGCCGTGCCGCGAAGACTGCTGCTCCGGAGGCGCAAGGCGTCGCAGAGAATACTTACGATCAACCCGTGAACGAAGATCAGACCAAAGTGGAAAAGCAGAAGGCGCGTGATCGCCGGGCAAAAGAGAAAGCACTGCTCAAGGACGCATTTTCCTCGCACCAGCCCGGTACGGCCGAGGAACTTGAGGAGCGTCGTGGCAAACTGAAGGCACTGATCAAGCTGGGCAAGGAGCGAGGCTTCTTGACCTTTGCCGAGATCAATGACCACCTGCCCGACGAGCTGGTGGAAAGCGAGGCGCTCGAGGGCGTGATCGGCACGTTCAACGACATGGGCATTGCTGTGTACGAGCAGGCGCCCGATGCCGAAACGCTGTTGCTCAACGACAACGCGCCGAACGCCGCGTCGGACGACGAAGTCGAGGAAGAAGCCGAAGCGGCTTTGTCGACCGTCGACTCCGAGTTTGGTCGCACGACCGACCCGGTGCGTATGTACATGCGCGAAATGGGGACGGTCGAGCTGCTGACGCGCGAAGGGGAAATCGAGATCGCCAAGCGCATCGAGGAAGGGCTCAAGCACATGGTGCAGGCCATTTCCGCGTGCCCGACGACGATCGCCGAGATCCTGGCGATGGCCGAGAAGGTCGAGCGTGAGGAGATGCGCATCGACGAGGTGGTCGATGGCCTGATCGATCCGAATGCGGAAGCCGAGGCGGCGGCCGCTTCCTCCGACGACGAGGACTTCGACGCCGATGCCGACGCCGAGGCGGAAGAAGAGGAAGAAGAAGCCGAAGAGGAAGATGACAGCAACAGTGGCGCGGGTGCTTCGGCTGCGCAGGTCGAGCAGCTCAAGCGCGACTCGCTGGCCAAGTTCGCCGTGATTGCCGACTGGTTTGGCAAGATGCGTCGTGCGTTCGAGAAGGAAGGCTACCAGTCCAAGCCGTACGTGAAGGCTGGCGAGGCGATCCAGGCCGAGTTGATGACGATCCGCTTTACGGCGCGCACGGTCGAGCGTTTGTGCGACACGCTTCGTTCGCAGGTGGACGAAGTGCGCAACATCGAGCGTGCGATCCTGAACATCGTGGTCGACAAGTGCGGCATGCCGCGCGCGGATTTCGTGTCGCGTTTCCCGGGCAACGAAACGAATCTCGACTGGATTTACACGGTGGTGGCCGATAACAAGGCGTACAGCTCGGTGGTCGAGCGCAACGTGCCGGCCGTGCAGGAGCTTCAGCAAAAGCTGATCGACCTGCAGGCGCGTGTGGTACTGCCGCTGGCCGAATTGAAGGACGTGAACCGCAAGATGTCGGAAGGCGAGCGCCGTGCCCGCAAGGCCAAGCGTGAGATGACCGAAGCCAACTTGCGTCTCGTGATTTCGATTGCGAAGAAGTACACGAACCGTGGCTTGCAGTTCCTGGATCTGATCCAGGAGGGCAACATCGGCCTGATGAAGGCGGTGGACAAGTTCGAATATCGTCGTGGTTACAAGTTCTCGACGTACGCGACGTGGTGGATCCGCCAGGCCATCACGCGTTCGATCGCGGACCAGGCGCGTACCATTCGTATTCCGGTGCACATGATCGAAACGATCAACAAGATGAACCGGATCTCGCGTCAGATTCTGCAGGAGACCGGTGTCGAGCCGGATCCGGCGACGCTGGCCGAGAAGATGGAAATGCCGGAGGACAAGATCCGCAAGATCATGAAGATCGCGAAGGAGCCGATCTCCATGGAAACGCCGATCGGTGACGACGACGATTCGCACTTGGGTGATTTCATCGAGGATACGGGCACGGTAGCGCCTGCTGACGCCGCATTGCATGGTAGTATGCGCGACGTCGTGAAGGACGTGCTCGATTCGCTGACGCCGCGTGAGGCGAAGGTGCTCCGCATGCGTTTCGGCATCGAGATGAGCACGGACCACACGCTCGAGGAAGTGGGCAAGCAGTTTGACGTGACGCGTGAGCGTATTCGTCAGATTGAAGCCAAGGCGCTGCGCAAGCTGCGTCACCCGAGCCGTTCCGACAAGCTCAAGTCGTTCCTCGAAGGCAATTGATTGCTGCTGAGCGAGCGCCGGTAGTTGAGGGCCGTTAGCTCAGCGGTTAGAGCAGGGGACTCATAATCCCTTGGTCGCTGGTTCGAACCCAGCACGGCCTACCAAAGAAGCAAGAAAGCCCCTGACGGTGACGTCAGGGGCTTTTTTTATGTCAATAAGTTGCGTAGAAATTCTCGCCCCGGGTGCCCACGCTCATTCCGATGGGACGAGAGTGCCGGTAGCGTGATCTCTCCACCAAAAAATGGCCCTTGGTTGGTGCACCTGCGGCGACATCCTCGGATGCCATCGGCGGTCGCCGCGCATGCTCAGGTCTGGGCGTCGAACACTTCGCGTGCGACACGGAAGCTGTCGATCGCCGCAGGCACACCGGCGTAGATCGCGGCTTGCAGGAACACCTCGGTGATTTCCTCCTTCGTCACGCCGTTGGTCAGCGCGCCGCGCACATGCAGCTTCAGCTCGTGCGGACGATTCATGACCGTGAGCATGCCCAGATTCAGCAAGCTCCGGGTGCGCCGGTCGAGACCCGGGCGATTCCATATCTCGCCCCAACAGTACTCCGTCACCAGTTCCTGCATCGGGCGATTGAAAGCATCGGCCGACGCAATCGACTTATCCACGTACTCGCTGCCGAGCACCTCGCGGCGCGTCTTCAGCCCCTTCTCGAACAATTCCGGATTCATTGGACACCTCCCTCATTTTTCATTTCGGCAATTACTTCGCCTTGGCCGCGGTCGCCACCCACTGATCCATCTGCGCCTTGTTGGCGGCGATCCACTCGTCCGAGAGTTTCGTTATCAGCGCCGGCGAGCCGCCTTCCTTGCTGATGGTAGCCTCCCACTGCGACCACGTCTTGCCTGGGAAGCGGATCTGCTCGATGAGCGCCTTCACGGCCGGGTTAGCGGCAATGAACTGCTTGTTTGCGACCGAGCCCCAGTTCCAGGACGCCATCGCCATGCGGCACGGATTCGCCCCGCCAGCGCACCCCTCGACGTTGTTCACGAGCGCCGAGCCCTTGTTGGGGACGTTCGGCGGGAGTGCGTCAGCCGGGGTCGGGAGCCACACCACATCCACGCCCGGCACGAGCGCGTTCGTCACCCATGACGGACTCCACGCGTAGAAAAATGCCGGCTTGCCCTGTCTGACCTTCGTGACCGCCTCGACCATCAGCGCTTCGTACTTGCCTCGCACTGCCTTGACCGTCGGCTTCAGGCCGAACTTGTCGAGCTGGTAATCGACGACATCGCCGCAACTCCAGCCCGGATCGCAACTGATCAGCTCGGCCTTGCCGTCCTTGCCGAAGAGTCCGGCGATCTTCGGATCCTTCATCTGCTCGAGACTGGTGATGTGATACTGCAGCGCCGTCTTCTTGTCGATCAGATAGCCGTTGATGCCATCGCCCGCGATGAGGCCCGAGCCCACGATCATCGCCTGCGACGCCACCGCGCGGAAGCCCGGTTCACGTTGCGGGAAGTTCACATCGGTGGCGATGTCGATATCGCCTTGCGCAACCGCCTGGAAGAACAGCGTCGTATTCATCGTACTGAGCTTGACGTCGTACCCCAGCCCCTTGAACGCCTTCGAGACGATCTGGGCGACGACGTAATTACCGCCGAAGCTGTCGCTTTGCGCGTAATGGATCGTCTTTCCCGTGCCCGGAAGCGTCTGGGCATGCAACGCGCCCGCCGCGACCAGCGAAAACGTGAACGAAGCAACCGCCTTTGCGAATCCTTTCATTGCTGCTCTCCAAGACCTGTTCGATCTTTCCGATCGTCGAGTTATCGGCCCGCGGGACTTCCGCCCGAGGGCTCGGGTGCCGATCCCTGACACCGTCGTCATGGCCGGCGTTTCTGTGCTGCCAAACGTACGAAAACCTGATGCTCCGCCGCTTCGTTCAGAGCGCTTCACGCGCATCCGCCGCACGCGCCGTCGGCGGCACTTCGGCCCCCGCCCGACGCTCCCCACGAAACAATCGCGAGATCACCGCCCGAAACGTCTGCTGATCGCGCGGCTTCGTGCGTGCGAGCTTCTGTGTGAACCGGTCGAGCATCATGGCCAGCAACACGATGGCGATGCCACCGACAGCCGCGCGTCCCACATCGAGTCGCCCCAGCCCCTGCAGCACCACCAGCCCGAGACCTTCCGCGCCGATCATGGCCACCACGACCGACATCACCATCGCCGTGAGCACGGTCTGGTTCAGGCCACCGAGAATCGTCGGCACCGCGAGCGGCAATTGCACCTCCCACAGCAACTGACGCTTGTCCGCCCCAAACGCGAGACCGGCTTCCACGATTTCATGCTCGACCATGCGAATGCCCAGATGCGTGAAGCGGATGAGCGGTGGCATCGCGGCCGTCACCACGGCGACTTCGCCCGGCACGTTGCCCACGCCGAAGAGCATCACCACCGGCACGAGATATACGAACGTCGGGGTCGTCTGCATGATGTCGAGCACCGGTCGCACCACCAGCCACGCTCGCTCGCTGCGCGCGCTCCAGATGCCGATGGGAATGCCAATGAGCGCACAGAACAGAATGGCGGTCATGATGAGCGAGAGCGTCGTCATCGCTTCGCCCCACACCCCGAGCATGGCGATGACCACGAACACGACGGCGCTGAATGCCGCGACGCCAAGACTGGCCAAACGCCAACACAGCAGGAACGCGATCACGACCATCACCGGGAACGGCGCGGCGTGAAATACGCTGTCGTTGAACGTCAGCAACCGCTCGACAGGCCATTTGATGACCAGGAACAGCGGACGCATGTGCAGCGCCATCCATTGCACGCCCTCCTGAATCCATTGATCGAAGGGGAATACCGCAAGTTGGTCGGCATTAAGCATGATGGTCTCCTGCGCCGGCAGTGGCGCCAATCCGGGCAAGCAACTGCCCCACGTCCAGCACTCCGATCAGCTTGCCGTCGTCGTCGGTCACACCCATCGGTCCGTCGGATTTGAAACGCGCGGCCACATCGACCAGGCGCATGTCGGCCGGCACGCATGGCAACCCGTGCTCGCATTGGGCGAGCACCGCGGGCACGGGCGCCATCACCGAACGTGCATCGAAAAGGCGGGCACGGTCGACGTCACGGGTGAACGCCGCCACGTAGTCGCTGCCCGGATCCAGCACGATCTGTTGCGGCGTGCCTTCGCGCACAAGGCGACCCTCCGACATGATGGCGATGCGCGTGCCGAGCTTCAGCGCTTCCTGAAAGTCATGCGTGATGAACAGAATGGTCTTGTTGAGCGTGTGCTGAAGACGCAGCAGCTCGTCCTGCATTTCCGTTCGGATGAGCGGATCGAGCGCGCTGAAGGCTTCATCCATGATGAGGACGTCCGCCTCGGTAGCGAGCGCACGGGCCAGCCCCACGCGCTGCCGCATACCGCCGCTCAGTTCGTGCGGCATGTGATACGCCCAGCGCGCCAGTCCAACCACGCACAGCACCTCCTCGGCGCGACGGCGCCGCTGTGCTGCCGGCATGCCACGCAGCTTGAGTCCGAACTCCACGTTTTCGATGACACGGCGATTCGGTAGCAGCGCGAAGTGCTGGAACACCATCGATATGCGATTGCGACGCACCTCGCGCAGCCCCCCCTCGTGAAGCGCACACAGGTCCTCGCCGTCAAGCAGAATCCGGCCGTCGGAAGGCTCGTTGAGGCGGTTGATGCAACGCGCGAGCGTCGATTTCCCGGAGCCGGAGAGCCCCATGATCATGTAGATCGCACCGGACGGAACCGTCAGGGAGACGTCGTCGAGTCCCACGACCTGGCCGAGCGTTTCGAGCACCTCGGACTTGCGTTTGCCGTCGCGCAACATGGCCAGCGCTCGCGCCGGCTTGTCGGCGAAGACCTTGTACAGGTTTTCGATTCTCAGTCGGTCAGTCATGGCCAACCTCCTTTGGGTCCGTAGAATGATGGTCCGTGGCAGCCTGTGGCGTGAACGCCGTGAGCGGGGAAAAATCGGTCGGTACCAGAATGCGGTTCTCGGCGGTTTCGATCAATTCGGACAGACGCGGAATGAACGCCTGCCAGCGCTTGTCTTGCGCCAGGCGCGCGCGACGCCTGGCACGCTCGTCCAGACTCGGATACGCCCAGAGATGGGTCACCTGACTGAGCACACCGATCTCCGTCGTGAAATACCCGACGAGATGCCCGAGGATGGGCTGCTGAATCGCCAGCCCTTCGGTCCGCACGAGATTCAGGTACAGACTCATGCAACCGTTGCGAATGCGGTAAATGCGCTCTTCGACGATCATGCTGGGGGCCCCTTCTTTTCCGGGTCATCAACAAGGAAATCCAGCAACAGCCCCGCGACCGGCGCGGCCGCTTCGACCAGAATCGAATGCCGCATGCCCGGCAGGATGGCGAGTTGCGAGCCGACGATGCACTCATGCATAAAGCGGGCCATGCGCGGGTTCGAGCCCTGATCGTCTTCGCCGGTGACGATGAGCGTCGGCACGCGGATCTGATCGATGAACCCGCCGAAATCGGTCTCCGCCAGCACGCGGTAGGCCGACGCATAACAATCCGGATCGTTCTGCGCATTGCGATTGCGCAGATAGACGATCCGCTCCGGATGTCTCGCCTGAAAGTCTTCCGTCAGCCAGCGAGACAGCGAGGCGTCGTAATGGGCGCCACGCTCGCCGCCCTGCAACGCGGCGAGCCTCGCGAGTACGCGCTCGCGCTCCTCTTTGGTCCGGCCCGACACCGTGGCGAGCAGCGCAAGACGACGCAGGCGCGTCGGATACGAGAGCGCCAGCCGCTGTGCGATCAGCCCGCCCAGCGAGAAGCCCGCGAGATCGAACGTGGCGAAGCCCACGTGATCCGCAAGTGCCAGCGCGTCGGCGACGAAATCGTCGATCTCGTATCGTCCCTTTACCCGCGACGAGTTGCCGTGACCGCGCAGATCGAAGGTGAGGATGCGGAAGTCGTCGGCCAGCAGGGTAGCCACGTCGTCCCAAGCTTCCTGGTACGATCCCACGCCGTGAATGCACACGAGCGGGCGGGTGCCTCGGCCGAGCAGGCGATAGGCCAGCGTGACATTGCCGACTTGCAGCGTCTGTGCGGGCGAATCGGTGGACGAATCGGTGGGCGAATCGGTGGGCGGTTCGGTCATGGCGCGCGCACTCATGCGTCAGCGGCCCGCCGATGCCAGCGCGGCCGGACGCCCAGACGTCTCGGCCAACTGTGCCGCCGCAGCCGCATTGGCCTCCCTGGCGCGACCTGCTTCACGCGCGGCGAAATGGGGCATCACTTCGTCGATGAACAGACGCAGCGTCTTTACCTGCAACTCGAACGGCAGATTGAACGACAGGCCGAGGCAGAACTGGTCGACGCCTTGCGCCTCGTACACTTCGAGCTTGCGCACGATCTCGTCCGGCGTGCCAAACATCAGGTTTTCTCGGATTGCCGCCGGATCGTAGTTGGCGCGCCCGACAACCGACTCGTACGGCACGGCTTCCGGGAAGCCGTTCCTGACGGTGCCGATGTTCTGCATCAGGTTCTCGAACGTGCGGCCGAAATCCACGCTGTGACGCACGGCGATTTCCCAGTCCTGCGGACGGTCGTACACGCAGGTGCGGCGCAGCATCATGAAGCGCGGCCGCGGGCGTTCCGGATGATCGGCCACTGCCTTGCGGAATTTATCGCCCAGCACGGCGACTTCGGAGACAGGGGCGGCGAGCGGCGTCGACAGGATGTTCGCGCCAACACCGACGGCCCAGTCGAAACTGCCCGGATCACGTGTTGCCACCCAGATCGGCGGATGCGGCTGTTGCAGCGGCTTGGGCACCGACGTGGCGAGCGGGAATTGCCAGTAATGCCCGTCATGCGCGTAATCGCCTTCCCACAACTTCTTCACCGCCGGCACCAGTTCCTTCATGTACGCCACGCCTTCCTGCTGCGGAATACCGCCCGCCATGCGGTCGAACTCATACTGATACGCGCCGCGCGCGATACCGAATTCGAGGCGTCCGCCCGTCAGGTGGTCGCACATCGCGGCCTCGCCTGCCAGACGAATCGGCGACCAGTACGGTGCGACGATGGTGGCCGTGCCCAGACGGATCTGCTCGGTGTGCTGCGAGAGCCACGTAAGCGTGATGAACGGGTTCGGCGAGATGGTGCATTCGATGGTGTGGTGCTCGGCGGTCCACAGCGTCTCGAAGCCGCCTTCGTCGGCGATGCGCGCGAGGTGCAGCATGTTGCGCACGGCGTCGTTCATCGTGTCCTGCGGCGAGAAGCGCTCCATGCTGAGCGATACGGAGAATTTCATGGGTAGATCTCCAGGGGGTTTTCGTTTGTGCATTGCGGGCGATCAGCGCAGACGGATCACGAACGGATCCTGCATCGCCCCCGAGTAATCGATCACGACGTTCTTCAGACGGGAGAACTCGCGCATCACTTCGAAGCCGCCGCGACGGCCGTAGCCGCTGTGCTTGGTGCCGCCGTTGGCTGACATGTAAGCCGCCGAGCGATAGGTATTGATCCAGACCGTGCCCGCCTCCACGTCGCGCGCGAAGCGCATGGCGCGGTCGATGTCGCGCGTCCAGATGCCGGCGGCCAGGCCATACTCCGTGGCATTTGCCAGCCGGATGAGTTCGGCTTCGTCCGAGAACGGCACGACACCGACGACCGGACCGAAGATCTCCTCCTGCATGAAGCGCATTTCGTTGCGCGCATGCGTCATGACGGTCGGCTCGTAGTACCAGCCACCGGTGAGATCGTCGCGCGCCGGGCGCTGACCGCCGGCGGCCACGCGCGCCCCTTCCTGAATGCCCGAAGCCACGTAGCCCTCGACCTTGTCCAATTGCGCGGCCAGCGCCAGCGGTCCGATGTCGGTGTCTTCGTGCGTCGGATGCCCCACACGCACCCGACGCGTGCGCTCAACCAGCGCCTCGACGAAACGGTCGTGCACGGACGCCTCGACGAAGCAGCGTGACCCGGCCACGCATGTCTGACCGGCGGCGGCGAACACGCCCGAGACGACGCCGTTCACGGCGCGCTCGATGTCGACGTCGCCAAACACCACGTGCGGCGACTTACCTCCGAGTTCCATCTGACAAGGCACCAGATTTTGCGCAGCGTTGCCGGCAATCTTGCGCCCGGTCACGGTGCTGCCCGTGAAAACGTATTTGGCGATGCCGGGATGACGCGTCAGCGCGTCGCCGGTGGTCATGCCGTCGCCCGTCACCACGTTCACGACGCCCGGCGGAATACCGGCTTCGATCGCCAGTTCGGCGAGCGCGAGCGTGGACGCCGTCGCGTGCTCCGATGGCTTCACCACGATGGTGTTGCCAATCGCAAGACAGGGTGCGAGCGTGCCGGTGAGCATCATCAGGGGCGAGTTCCACGGAATGATCATGCCGACCACGCCAATGGGCTCGCGCGTGTTGAAGTTCAGCGTGTCGAGCTTGTTGACGGGAATGGTGTCGCCTTGCAGCTTGTCTGCCATGCCCGCGAAATACGAATACGAATCGGGAATCGCCCGCATCTGCGCACGCATTTCCTTGAGCAGCTTGCCGTTGTCGCGGCACTCGATGGCGGCGAGCGCTTCGGCGTTGGCGAGCACCAGTTCGCCGAGCTTGCGCACGAGCTTGCCACGCTCGGTTTGCGTCATGCGCCGCCAGGCCGGGTTGACGAGCGCCGCTTGTGCGCAGCGTACGGCGCGGTCGACGTCCACCGCATCGGCCTGCGCGAACTCGTACCAGGGGCGGCCGGTCGTCGGGTCGTAGCTCGGAACGTACACGTTGCTATGCGGCGCGGTGAACTGCCCGTCGATAAACAGTTGCTGGCGAGAGCCTTCCAGCGTTTGTACCGTCGTATGCATCAGTTGACTCCAGCGTCAGGCTTGGAAAGGTTGGGTCCACGGCTGTGCATCGCTGACCATTGCGATGCGCCCACCATCGTGAGAATCCATGTAAATGCCGAAGTGTCCTCCGGCGGTTTCGCGAACGTAGCGACGCACCATCGATCGAATTTCGCGGGACGCGATGTCGTCGTAGGGCAACTGGTCGAACGGGAAGAAGCGGAAGTTCGGCGGCAGCTCGTCGTGCGAGAGCGGTTGCGCGAGTCGCGCCCGGTACATCAGATAGCCGGGATCGTTCTCGGCGGTGTCGAACACCGAGTAGAGAAAGGTGTCGTGCGGCACCAGCTCGAGTTCACCGCCACCGGCGAGCGGCAGGCGTCCGCTCGCAAGACGGCGCGGCGCGCTGGGCAGTACCCATCCGCCCTTGCCGTCCTGCGCGAGCAGCAGGCTTCCGTTCGCGTCGATCAGATAACCGACAATCATGTCGTGCGACGACAGCCAGCCCGGCGGCAACGGATCTTTCACATGGGCGTAGCGACCACGGCAGAAGCCGAGCGGCGCGGCCGGGCTGGTACCGAAGGCCTGAATCTGGCCGATCAGGATGGCGTGGTCGCCGGCGTCGACGCGGTTGTGCACAATGCAGTCGAACCACGTCAGGCAGTCGGTCAGGACCGGCGCGCCCGTGTGGACGACGTCATGCCCCACCGTCGTGAACTTCTCCGCGGACTTCGATGCGAACAGGTTCGACACTTCGGTCTGGCCGTCATGCAGCAGATTGACGGCGAAGTGTTCCGTGCGCTGGAACACCGGGTAGCTCGCCGCACGCTTGCCGATGCATACGAGCAACAGCGGCGGGTCGAGCGAGACGGACGTGAAGGAGTTGGCGGTCATGCCGCGCGGGCGGCCTTCTTCGTCACGCGTCGTGACGACGGTCACACCGGTCACGAATGTTCCGAGCGCGCGGCGTAGCGCCACCGGGTCGATGGCCGAAATCGCGGGGGCGGTGCCAGCGCCGGCCGCGGGCGTCTGGCGCTGTTGGGTGACAGCTTGCATGTCGTTGACCTCGAAACGTCATTACGTTGAGGTCAACGATATGCGAGGACTTTTTTGTCGGCTTCCGTCGAATCGCAGGAGACGCGAAGTGGTTTACTCTCGATTGCGCGGCAGGGTTTTCATGGATGCGCTCGCCACACGCCCGCCGGCATGCACGCTCGACGCGGCCTGCATGGCTTTTGACTTCGCCCCTTCGGTGGATGGCGCCGCCCCAGGTGTGACGGGAGCCGCGCGCTTCGTGAGCGCGTGCAGATGAATGGCAAGCTCCACCGCGAAGCGGCGCTCCGGTGTCTCCACGTCGATGCCGAACAACTCCTGAATGCGGGCGAGGCGGTACCGCAGCGTGGTGACGTGCAGTCCCATCGCGTCGGCGCACGGCTGACTGCGGCAGCCGGAGCGTACGTATTCCGTCAGCGTGTCGAGGTACGGCGATCCCGACTGTCGGTCGTGTTCGACGAGCTTGCCGATGGTGCCTTCCACAAAACCGTGGACGTCGGACGAATCGGCCGCTCCCATGAGCATCGGCAGGGGGCCCAGGCCCGGCATGTCCAGCGGGCCGCTGCGACCAAACTTGCGCGCCACGCGAATCATGCGCCAGCAACGCTCCCATTCGCGCGCGAGCGGCTCCAGCCCTTCGCAGAGATCGCTCATCACGATGATAGGCTCGCGTCCCAGGGACCGTGCCAGCGCCTCGCTCATGCGCCTGGCGAGGCGGGCGAGTGCGGTGGCGTCTGCCGAACCGTCCTGCGGCGCCAGACACACCAGACCGCCTCCGATCGTCACGATGTGCATCGGCACATTCAACTGACGGGCAAGCAATTCGACCGTGCTATGGCTCTCCAGCGACAGATGCCCGGCGGCACGGCCCGAGGCCACACTGGTTCGCTGGTCCGGATAATCGACGACCATCATGCGCAGCGGCGCATCGAGGGCGACGCCGAGATGGCGGGCGCGGCTAATCAAATCGCCTTCATCTCGCCAGCGGCGCTCCACAATCTCGAAGAACAACTCGGTGAGCGTGCGTGTCTCGAACCGGAACCGCACCACGCTGCGCATCAGTTGAACGCTCAGCGCAAAGCGGGCGCTCTCCAACAGTAACTGCTGGAGGTCGCTCAGCGCATCGTCGCCGAACGTGAGCAGCGCGCCGACGAGGTCGTCGTCGACCGTCAACGGTTCAATGCCCGCGCCGACGGTGGCCTGACCGGGGGGACGTCCCAGCGGCACGTCGAGGCGGGTCTGACGGTAGCGTTGCAGGGCGTCGCGCACGTTAGCGCTGAGCTCTCGCCCCTGTGCGCCGGACAGCCAGCGTGTCCACGCCGCATCGTCCATCAGCGAGGGAACGGGCGACGCCGACGCGTGCCATTGATTGGCGAGGAAGTCGATGACGAGCACCGGACGTCCGATCAGATCGCTCAGCGACGACGTCAACTGATCGAACGAGCCGCCGGCGAGCACATCGCCCAGCAACGTGCGTTGCGCTTCGAGCGTGCGTTGCAGACGCTCATGCGCCATCACCTGCGCGCGCTGCCGGTGAGCCCGCTCCACCGCAATCGCGCCGAGATGCACGACCGTCGCCATGAAGGTGAGGTCGTCCTCGCCGACGTCGCGCACCTTGCGCGATGCGACCGTCAGCACCATCGGCCGGCCTTCCGTATCGCGCGAGGCCATCGGCAGTACCAGCACCGTCCGGTAGCCGCGCTCGCGCGCTTCGCGCCGGTAGCCGGGGAATTGCGGGTTCTCCAGCGCATCGCGGATATAGACGGGTTCATTCGTCTGCAAGGCGATGAGCGACGGACTGGTCGCCAACTCCCAGCGGTCTTCGACATGCTGCGGCAGCATGCTTGTCTCGAAGCGCGTGATCACCAGCCCGTAGCCATGGGCGAGATCGATGCTCATGACGGAGCCGAGATCCCACCCACCTTGCTGCACCGCACCACGCACGAGATCGCGAAACAGTGCGTCGATGTCTTCGTCATTGCTGATCTGACTGGCGACATGGCGCAATGCCATGAGCCGTTGGTGATGTTCCGGCATTGCGTGCCTCCTTTCTCGCCCAAAAAATCTACACCAAAGCGTCGGAAGAAAAAAAACATCTTCCGACGTTCCGGCGGAAGACCGGCCGCTTCGGGCGCAATAGCATGAGTCTCATCGGCAAGCCACGGATGTTTGCCACGTTTTCCCCAGGCGCCCGGATCGCCGCGGCGCACGTCCTTCGAGCCGCTTCGCCGCACGAGCGGCAGGTGACGGCATCTGTACTGCAGCGCAACAGGAGACACCCGTGAAACAAGAGCTTCGCAAGATCGCAACGTACGTCGAGACCACCTACCGTGAGGGCGGCAAGGCCGCCGAGACGCCGGTCACGACGGTCGTCGTCGCCGCTGTCATTCGCAATCCATGGGCCGGTCAGGGATTCGTCGAGAATCTGCGTCCGGAAATCGTGCGTCTCGCCCCGGAGCTTGGTGCGCTAATGACGCAACGTCTGGTCGATGTCATCCCAGGGGAGCGCGTGGAGGCATACGGCAAGGCGGCTGTCGTCGGCACGAACGGCGAAATCGAACATGCCTCGGCCATGATTCACACGCTGCGCTTCGGCAATCTGTTCCGCACCGCCGTGAACGGCACGGCCTTCCTGCCGTTCACCAACACGCGCGTCGGCCCGGGCACGCTGGTGTCGGTGCCGATGATTCACAAATCGGAAACGGGCAAGCGTTCCCACTTCATCACGGCGACGTTCCAGATGACGGATGCCCCTGGCCCAGACGAAATTCTGCTGGCGATTGGCGCGTCCGACGGCGGCCGCGTGCATCCGCGCATCGCCGACCGCTTTAAGGACATGGAAGAGATGGCGAACGACGCCGCCACCGCGGCCACCACAGCCTGAACGAGCGCCACGATGCCGCCCGTCATTGCCTTCCTTAGCCGGATGTCCGCGGACTATCAACGTCCGTACCTCGACGCCCTGCGCGCCGCGCTGCCCGGCGAGATCGTCGCGCCGCTGGCCGAACTGTCGGCGTCGCAGCGCGAGCAGGTGTCCGTTGCCATCGTCGCGAATCCGGATCCCGCGGACTTGACCGCCCTGACGGGCTTGCGATGGATTCAGAGCCTTTGGGCCGGCGTGGAATCGCTCATCGCGGCGCTCCCGTCGGACAGTCCGCCGATCACGCGACTGATCGATCCCGAGATGTCGCGCACGATGGCCGAGGCCGTGCTGGCGTGGACCTACTACCTGCAACGCGACATGCCCCGCTACGCGCGTCAGCAAACGCAGCGCGTTTGGTTGCAGCACGCCTATCGCAAGCCGTCGCAGACGACGGTGGGATTGCTCGGACTCGGTGAACTCGGGCAGGCGGCCGCGGTGCGATTGCGCGACGCCGGGTTCGTCGTGCACGGATGGAGTCGTTCGCCGAAGACGCTGGACGGCGTCGAAACGTACGCTCGCGACGACGGCCTGTGCGCGATGCTCTCCGCAAGCGACATCGTCGTCAGCCTGATTCCGTTGACGGCGCAAACCCGAGGTATGCTGGACGCGGAGCGCCTCGGTCGCATCAAACCGGGTGCCTCGCTCATCAATTTCTCGCGTGGTCCTGTGATCGTGGCGTCCGACTTGCTCGACGCCCTCGACCGGGGCCACCTCACGCATGCCGTGCTCGACGTGTTCGACGTCGAACCGCTGCCGCTCGATTCGTCGTTCTGGGACCATCCGCGCGTGACCGTGCTGCCGCACATTTCGGCACCCACGGATCATGAGACGGCAGCGCGAGTGATCGCCGACAACATCCGCGATTTTCGCGAAACGGGACGAGTTCCCTGCAACGTCGACCTGACGCGAGGTTATTGAGCATGCATCGCGATCAAGAGGTTCTCGCACTTCCGCCGCGTGTGTATCCGACGGTCGATCTTCGTCAGGACGGCGTCCAGCACGGCTTTCTGAAAGTCCCGCACTCCAACGATACGAGTGCGTGGGGCGCCGTGATGGTGCCGATCACCGTCATCCGGCGTGACGACGGCCCCGTCGCGCTACTCACCGGCGGCAATCATGGCGACGAGTACGAAGGGCCTATCGTGCTATCGCGACTGGCGAATGCCCTCAAGACACGCGACGTCACCGGCACCGTCATCATCGTGCCGTTCATGAACACGCCTGCCGTGCATGCGGGAAAACGCACGTCGCCGCTGGACGGTGGCAACCTGAACCGCGCTTTCCCGGGACGCGCCGACGGCTCGGTCACCGAGCGCGTGGCCGACTATTTCTCACGTTGCCTGCTGCCCATGGCGGACGTCGTGCTCGACATCCATTCCGGAGGTCGTACGTTGGATTTCCTGCCGTTCGCCGCCATCCACGAACTGAACGACACCGAGCAACAAGCCCGTTGCGACGCCGCGATGCAGGCCTTCGGCGCACCCTATTCGCTGCGCATGCGAGATCCCGATGCTCACGGACTTTACGACAATGCGGCGGAATCGCAGGGCAAGGTGTTCGTTACGACGGAGCTCGGCGGCGGTGGAACGGCAAGTGCGCGCAACGTCGCAATCGCGCATCGCGGCGTGTACGGCGTGCTCGTGCACGCAGGCATCGTGCCGGCCGACGTGGCATGGCGCGACGGCGCTGACGCCGCGAGCGAGGCAACGTCGGTACAACTCGCCATGCCTGACGACGACTGCCACCTCACCAGCGAGCACGACGGGCTGCTTGAAATGCGCCATGACCTCGGCACGATGGTGAAGCGTTGCGACGTCATTGCGCGCGTTCACGACGTGACACGGACGGGCGTCGCACCAGTGGAGTACCGGGCAAGACGCGATGGCATGCTCATCGGCCGACATTTTCCGGGCCGCGTCGGCATCGGTGACACGCTCTGCGTTCTGGCCGACGTGCTGCCGAGCGCATAGCGTCAGCGACTCGCGTACGCCTCAGCCCTCTCTTTAAAAAGCGTTCCCTCCCATGGTGAAACTCGACCGTTTCGACATCGCCATCCTCAGTGTGCTGGCCCGTGAAGGCCGCATCACCAAATCGCGTCTGGCCGAGCGGATCCACCTGTCCGTTTCGCCCACGTGGGAGCGCGTGCAGCGACTCGAAGCGGCGGGGGTGATTCGTGGCTATCGCGCCGACGTCGACTGGAGCGGCGTGATGCACGTCAGCCGTATCATCGTCGAGATCACGCTCGCGCGGCACACCGCGCATGACATGAACCGCTTCGAGGCGCGCCTGTGCGACGCCCCCGAGGTCGTGCAATGCCACGCCACAGGTGGCGGTGTCGATTACATCGTTCACGTACTCGCGCGCGACATCGATCATTACCAGCGTTTCATCGACGGCCTGCTGATGGCGGACTTGGGCATCGAGCGCTACTTCACCTACGTCGTTACCAAAGTCGTCAAAGTCCAGGCGCACGCAGTTCCGGGCTGGGTCGACGCCGACTGATCGCGGTCCGCGAAATCTTTCTCGCCAGGCACGGCTAAATCAGAAGAAAACCGACGTCCGCACGATCGGAACAGAAAAAACAGCGGGCCGTCGCCACCGACAATCGCTTCATGACGAACGAACGCCATGTCAGGAGTTTGCCGATGTTGCTCGACCACCCGGTGCTGTTCAAATCGCTGTGTTACATCGACGGACGCTGGACGCATAGCGACGACGCCGCGTCCATTGCCGTCGTCGATCCGGCCGATCAATCGACGCTCGGCCATGTGCCGATGCTCACGCGTGAGCAAATCGGCGTCGCGGTCGATGCCGCCGAGCGCGCCTTCTCGACGTGGCGCTGGACACCCGCTGCCGAGCGCTGCGCCGCGCTGCAGCGCTGGCACGCGTTGATCCGGCAGCACGCCGAAGACCTTGCGGTGCTGCTCGCCCACGAGCAGGGCAAGCCGCTCCATGAAGCGCGCGGCGAGATTGGCTATGGCGCATCGTTCATCGAGTGGTACGGTCACGAGGCCCGCCGTCTCGATGGTCGAACCATTACGTCGCACATCGAAGGTGCGCAATTGGGCACCGTGCGCGAGCCGGTCGGCGTTGCGGCGCTCATCACGCCCTGGAACTTTCCTTTCGCGATGATCACGCGCAAGGCCGCCGCCGCGCTGGCGGCCGGTTGCACTGTCGTCGTGAAGCCCGCACACGAGACGCCGTTCAGCGCGCTTGCACTCGCGCAGTTGGCCGACGAAGCGGGGCTGCCGCCGGGGCTTTTCAATGTGGTGCTGGGTGAGCCGGACATGGCGATGCGCGCGCTCGTCGGCGACGCTCGCGTGCGGGCCGTCAGCTTTACGGGCTCGACACGCGTCGGCCAACGGGGGGCGCAGGCCGCAGCGGCGAGCGGCGTCAAGAAGCTCGCCCTCGAACTCGGCGGAAACGCGCCGTTCATCGTGCTGGACGATGTGGATATCGATGAGGCGGTACGCATCGCCGTTGCCGCCAAGTTCCAGACGTCCGGACAGGACTGCTGCGCCGCGAACCGGATTTTTGTCGCGCGCACGCGCTATGGGGCGTTTGTAGATCGGTATACGCAAGCGGTCGCGCGGTTACGCGTCGGTCCGGCGTTTTCCGCGAACGTCGATGTCGGGCCACTCATGCATCAGGCGGCGTTCGAGGCGACTGCGGCCCGCGTGGAAGACGCCCGCCGGAAGGGCGCCCAGATCACCGTCGGCGGCGAGCCGCATCCGCTCGGCGGCTGGTTCTACCGCCCGACCGTCGTCGCCGACGCCGCTCCCGGCATGCGCATCTACGACGAAGAAAACTTCGGCCCGATTTCCGCCTTGTGCGCGTTCGACTCGCTCGACGAGGTCGTCACCCGGGCCAACGACACCGAGTACGGCCTTGCCGCATACGTCTGCGGACGACGCGTGGACGAGATTTTTACGCTGATCCGCCGCCTCGATTTCGCGATGGTAAGCGTCAACGGCGTGAAGTTCACCGGCGCCCCGGTGGCGTTCGGCGGCATGAAGGCGTCTGGCCTCGGCCGCGAAGGCGGCGTGGACGGGTTCGAGCCGTTCACCGAAACCAAGTACTTCTGCCTCGGCAATCTCGGCATCCCGATGCATCGCACCTGATTCGCTCGTCCGCATTCTTTTTTGCTTCATTGATATCAAGGAGACGTCCCATGCCCCCCTCGACCGAACAATTGCTCGCACAGGACCGCGCACACTTCATGCACCCGTCCACGCACGCCGCCGATCATGCCAGCGGCACACTGCCGGGCAAGATCATCCGCACGGCGCAGGGCATGCGCATCGAGGACCATGAGGGCCGCCGCTATCTCGACGCCTTCGCCGGCCTCTATTGCGTGAACATCGGCTACGGCCGCATGGAAGTGGCCGACGCCATCCACAAGCAGGCGTTGTCGCTTGCCTACTACCACACGTATGTGGGCCACTCGACCGACGCCATCATCGAGTTGTCGAAGCGCATCATCGACTGGTCGCCCGACGGCATGAAGAAGGTCTATTACGGTTTGTCCGGCTCGGATGCGAACGAGACGCAGATCAAGATCGTCTGGTACTACAACAACGTGCTCGGACGTCCGCGGAAGAAGAAAATCATTTCGCGCGAGCGCGGCTATCACGGCTCAGGCATCGTCACGGGCAGCCTGACCGGGCTGCCGAGCTTCCACCAGCACTTCGACCTGCCGGTCGAGCGGGTGCATCACACGATTTGCCCGCACTGGTACCGCAAGGCACCGGCCGGCATGAGCGAGCAGGCGTTCGTGGCGCATTGCGTCGAGGCGCTCGAGACGCTGATCGCCCGCGAAGGTGCCGACACCATTGCGGCCTTCATCGGTGAGCCGGTGATGGGCACCGGCGGCATCATCGCACCGCCTGCCGGCTATTGGGAAGCGATTCAGGCCGTGCTGCGCCGTCACGACATTCTGCTCATCGCAGACGAGGTCGTGTGTGGCTTCGGCCGTCTCGGGTCGTCAATGGGCTCCCAACACTACGGCATGACGCCGGATCTGATCACCATCGCCAAGGGGCTGACGAGCGCATATGCGCCGCTCTCCGGCGTGATCGTGGGCGAGCGCGTTTGGGATGTGATCGAACGCGGTTCGCGCGAGAACGGCCCGATGGGCCACGGCTGGACGTACTCCGGACACCCGATCTGTGCCGCGGCGGCGCTCGCCAACCTCGACATTCTGGAGCGCGAGAATCTGACGCAGAACGCGGCCGACGTCGGCAAGTACTTCGGCGAGAGGTTGCGCGCGGCGTTCGACAGGCATCCGCTCGTGGGGGAGGTGCGTGGCGTCGGCTTGCTGGCGGCGATCGAGTTCATGGCGGATGGTGCGGCGCGTCAGCCTTTCGACGCCGCGATGAAGATCGGCCCGCGCGTGTCCGCCGCCGCACTGGCCCGCGGCATGATCGCGCGCGCCATGCCACACGGCGACATTCTCGGCTTCGCCCCGCCGCTGATCGCCACGCGGGCGGACGTCGACGAGATGGTCAGCATTGCTCGCGCAGCGGTGGACGACGTTGCCGAGCAGGTGCTGCGGTAACGCATGCCTCTCCACGAGAAGCAGCACGTCGCCCACGTTGTCTCCATCGGTTCGTAGGATGACCTCGATTTTCGGCGAGTCTCTAATGGGATGACACGGTGGCCCGCGCACACCACGCCGCGGGTCGCGACTCCGTTCCCCAACATTCCGATGAGGTGCCGCGTATGTCCAACGAATCGCTGATCGATGCCGATCGCCAGTTTCTGATTCACCCGGTTGCCGACTACCGCGCGCATGAGGCGCAGGGCGCGACGTTGCTTACCAGCGGCAACGGCGCCTGGCTGCACGACGCGGACGGTAACGCCTTGCTCGACGGATTTGCCGGTCTGTGGTGCGTCAATACCGGTTACGGACAGCCGTCCATCGTCAAGGCGGCGACGGAGCAATTGAACCGGCTGCCCTACGCGACAGGCTATTTCGGCTTTGCCTGCGCACCGGCCATCACGCTTGCGCAGAAACTCGTGGAACTGACGCCGCCGTCATTGCAACACGTCTACTTCACGCTCGGCGGTTCGGATGCCGTCGACGCCGCCGTGCGCTTCATCACGCATTACTACAACGCTATCGGCAAGCCGGCCAAGAAGCACTTCATCGCGCTTGAGCGCGGGTATCACGGGTCGTCGTCCACCGGTGCCGGACTGACTGCACTGGCTGCCTTCCATCGCAACTTCGATTTGCCGCTCGCGACGCAACATCACATCCCGTCGCCCTATCCGTACCGAAGCGCCACACCCGACGACCCGCAGGCGATCATTGCCGCCTCGGTCGCCGCACTTGAAGCAAAGGTCGGTGAACTCGGCGCGGAGCACGTCGCGGCGTTCTTCTGTGAACCCGTGCAGGGCTCCGGCGGCGTGATCGTGCCGCCCAGAGGTTGGCTGCGCGCCATGCGCGATGCGTGCCGGCGCCTCGACATCCTGTTCGTCGCCGACGAGGTCATCACCGGTTTCGGGCGTACCGGGCCGATGTTCGCCTGCGAGGCGGAAGAGGTCTCCCCCGATCTGATGACGCTCGCCAAGGGACTGACCGCCGGTTATGCGCCGATGGGCGCGGTGCTGATGTCCGACGGCATTTATCAGGCCATTGCCGACGCGGCGAAAGGCGCTCCCGTAGGGCATGGTCAGACGTACTCTGCGCATCCGGTGAGCGCGGCCATCGGTCTCGCATGTCTGAAGCTCTATGTCGAAGACGGCCTGCTGGCAAACGGTCAGGCACACGCCAGGACGTTTGCCGACGGGCTCGACGCACTCCTCGATCATCCCCTGGTCGGTGACTCGCGTCATCGCGGTTTGCTCGGCGCGCTCGAACTCGTCGCCGACAAGACGACGCGCCGACGCTTCGATCCGTCACTCAAACTCCATGAGCGCATCGGCGCGGCGGCGTATCGCAACGGTGTGATTTTCCGCGCCTTCGGCGACAACATCCTCGGCTTCGCGCCTGCCTTGTGTTACACAGCGGACGACTTCGCCGAACTGTTCTCCCGCGTTCGCGCCACGCTCGACGACGTACTCGAGGCGGCCGACGTGCGCGCCGCGCTTCATGGCTGAACCGCACAGCCGCGCTTGAACCCGCATCCAGTTCGCCCCATTCCGGAGACTCGCCCGTATGTCGCTTTCCCTGTCACGCCCCGATTTGATGCGCCGCCAGAACCTGATCAACGGCGAATGGGCCGATGCCCGCGATGCTCGTCGCTACCCCGTACAGAACCCGGCCAGCGACGCGTTGCTGGCGGAGGTGCCCGACAGCACGGCTATCGATGCTCGCGCCGCGACCGACGCCGCCTACCGTGCGCTTCCCGGCTGGCGTCACAAGCTGCCGCGCGAACGCGCCGAGGTACTCAGGCGCTGGCATGCGCTGATTCTCGCGAACGGGGACGATCTCGCCACGCTGATCTCGCTCGAGCAAGGCAAGCCGCTTTCCGAGGCTCGCGGCGAAGTGGCATACGGCGCCTCGTATGTCGACTGGTTCGCGGGCGAGGCGACACGCGTCTACGGCGACATCATTCCGCAACAGCAACCCGGCAAGCGCATGACGGCGGAGAAGGAGCCTGTCGGCGTCGTCGCTGCCATCACGCCCTGGAATTTCCCCCTCGCGATGATCGCGCGCAAGATTGCGCCGGCGCTGGCCGTAGGTTGCACGGTGGTCGCCAAACCCGCCGAGGACACGCCGCTCACCGCCCTTGCGCTGGCGGCACTCGCCGTCGAGGCCGGTGTGACGCCGGGGGTACTCAACGTCATTACGGCGTCGCGCACGCGCGGCATCGATGCCGTCGCGGACTGGCTGGCCGACGATCGCGTGCGCAAAATGACTTTCACCGGCTCGACGGCCGTGGGCATTCACCTCGCGCGCGAATCGGCCGGCACGCTCAAGAAGCTCTCGCTGGAACTCGGCGGCAACGCCCCGTTCGTCGTATTCGACGATGCCGATCTCGAGTCGGCGGTCGCGGGTTTGATGGCGTCAAAGTTCCGGAATGGCGGACAGACGTGCGTCTGTCCGAATCGCGTGTATGTGCAGGCGGGCGTCTACGAACGGTTCGCTTCAATGCTGGCCAAGCGGGTGGAGGCGTTGCACGTCGCGCCCGCGAGCGATGCCAATGCGCAGATCGGACCGATGATCAATCCTCGGGCAGTCGAGAAGATCGGTCGTCATGTCGAAGATGCGCTCTCACACGGCGCACGCGCGCTGACCGGTGGCGCGACGCTGCCTCTGCTCGGGTCCAACTACTTCGCACCGACCGTGCTGGTCGACGTGAACGACAGTATGCTCGTCAGTCAGGAGGAAACGTTCGGGCCCGTGGTGCCGCTGTTCCGATTCGAGACCGAGGATGAAGCGATCCACCGAGCCAACGACACGCCTTTCGGGCTGGCGGCATACTTCTACACACAGGACATGCGTCGCGCCCAGCGGGTCGCGCGACGTCTCGAGGCCGGCGTTATCGGCATGAACGAAGGCGCCGTGTCGAGCGAAGCCGCGCCGTTCGGCGGGGTAAAAGCGTCCGGCTACGGACGCGAGGGATCGAAATACGGGCTCGACGATTATGTGTCGATCAAGTACGTCTGTCAGGGCGGGCTGGACTGATCCGCGGCCCGCGGATCGCCTCTTTTTGTCTTGCAACCGGCGATTCGGATGGGGCAGGGCAGGGAGCACTGAATCGCGGTCAGTGTCATCTCCCCGCCAGATCCACCGGTGACCAGCGCCCTTGGACATAACGCTCAAAGCCTGCCTGTTCGAAGCGCCAGAGGTGGAGCCAGCCATTGTCCAGCAGGTGGCGCACGACTTCGTGCTTGCCGATCACCGTGTCGATCGCCGCCCGCGGCGCGTCGACGACCACGGTCAGCCGCACGGGTTCATGTATCCATCGCTCGCCGTCGTGCAGCGACTGCTGCGACAGGCCGATGCGCAGATCGCCGCCGTTGCCCTCGAAGACGCCGAGGCTGCCCCCCACGACGTTATGCAGCAGCTTGTTGCCGCTGCCCAGCCGAAGCGGATCACAGGTCGATGCGTGGTATTGCCAGTTGATCCAGTGCGTCACCAGCATGGGCGCCGTCATCAACAGTTCGAGCACGCTGCCGTCGGCGTCCCGACTGGCGTCGTAATCGTGCAGGAAGCTACGTCCGTCGAGCATCACGCCGCGGCTTCTGTCCCGGGGCGCGATCAGAAACGCCGCGTTGCGGGCAAGTCCCCATTCGGGCCGCGTTTGCGCGCCGTCGTTGGCGCGACGCTGCAACCGCGCCAGCAGCGCATGATGCGGCGCGCGGGGATCGAGCGTCAGGCTCGCGGCGCGTTCGCGGCGTACCTGATCGCAAGCCTGGGCAAAGATGGGCTGCAAACGCGCCCAGCGATCCCGTGCGGCTTGCGGCAGCAGATCCAGATCGAAGCCCTCGAGTTCATCCGTGGTGGTGTTGTGCAGCACCGCCACGAAGCGAGTTGCCTCAGGTATCGCGAGTTGCTGCGCGCGCAGGCCGTCGCGCACCGCCGGGTCATTGAGCAGTTGCGCCAGGCTGCGCGCGTTCACTTCACCGGTCTGGCCGCAGCAGGCGCCGCAATCCAGGGCCGCCGCATGAGCATTGTTGGCGGACTGACTGCCGTGCCCGACGAGAAGTACCAGCGGCGCCAGGTATCGGTCCAGGCCCATCGCGTGAAGCACCCGTGTGGCCAGGGCCACCTTGGACGCCAGGTCCATCCCCTGGAGTTGCGGGCGGCAGATGGGGCGATAACGGGCGGGTATGCCGGCCAGGTCGTCTCTGGGGCGCGCTTGCCGGCCCGGTTGCAGCCAATTGCCGAGTTTGCCGAGATAGCCCAGTCCGGCGGCCTCCACGAAGGAAAACGCGGCACCCGGCCACCGGCTGGCCGCCTGCCACTGATCCGCCATCGCAAATCGCGATCGACGCACACGGCCGACAGCGCGCTGCCGGGCCTCATCCGCCGCGCGCTGCGCCGCATCGGTGCTGACAATGCTGTCGGTCACCTCGATGGCCGGCGCGAGCAGGCCGGGCAGTTGGGGGCGCCGAGCCGGCGTGCCCAGGGGCGTGTAGGCGATCGGCAACCCGAAGAAGCCGGCAAACCCGAGCGTCTGGATGCCCGGCGACACGGCCTCGAGCGACCGGCGCAAGGGTTCGCTGCGCACGTCGATGCAAAAGGCCGCCTGGACCTCGATGTCCGTCGGCGCCGGACCGTGAGGGTTCGCGGCAGTCAGGCGCTGTGCCAGCTCACGCTGGTAGCCGATCTCGAGGGCCAACTGCCATACCTCGTCGATCAGCAGCGCCTGCTCCGTTTCCTGCAAGATGCGCGGGGCCGAGCGCCACGCCGCGTGCAGCGCGGCAAACGCATGCCTCGCGGCGGCGTCATCCTTGCACTCGAGCAGCAGTGCACCCCAGGCAAGGCGAATTGCCAGCAATTCACGCAGATGGGCATCGCGCCCGCCCGCCAGTCCGGCCTCCCAGCCCAGGTAGGCACACCACGACGCCCAGCCGTTGACCGTCAGAAGCACCGATTCGAGATAGTCCGCCCAGACCGCTTGCGGTAGCCCCAGGCGCTCCATGACCCAGCGCTCGGCATCCTGCGCTTTGGCAGGCAGGGCGCCGGTGGCCCGCCCGATATGCGGCAGCCCCATCAAGATGCCTATCCCGTGGTCGTGCTGCAAAGTGTCGCGCCAGAAGGCATACAGGCCCTGTTCGCGCTCGGGTTGCCAGCTTGCCTGCCGCGCATCGAAGAAGGCGGCGCAGGTCTGGCTGACCTGATGCGTGATGGCTTGCCGCCAGGACAACCGCGCATGGCGCTCGGGATCGTTGTCGAGCACGTCGATCAACAGCGGCAATTGCGCCTGCGGCGCGCCGGACTCAAGTGCCGCGACGCACTGCTCGGGTGTGAGCGCGGCCGACTGGGCCGCGGGCAACTGATGCAATGCAACGGCCAGATCCTCCGCCGTGATGCGACCCTCGCGCCAGGCTTGCCGTTGTCGATCTCTCGGCGGAAAGACGTGGATGCCGCCAAGCACGGCCATCCGGGCGGCCACACGGCGCACGGGCATGCCGATACGCGACCAGTGCGGATTCACGGCAATGGCGCGGTCCAGCGGCCATGCGGGAGCAATCGCCGCGCAGGCCTCTTGGCAGGCGCGCTCGATGTCGGCATACCGCACCTGCGGGTCATCCGCGACCAATGCCGTGAGGCCGGCCGCGGCGAGCGTGTCGTGGGTCAAGGGTTTCATCGTCACACTTTCCTTGTCGTCAGTTCAGCGCTGGGCTTCCGCCAGCCGCGAGGCGAGCGCTTTGGGGCCAGGATGTGCTGCCGCTGCCTGCGCCCACCGGGCGGGCCAGAGCAGCAGCGCCAGGCGCGTGTAACCCTCGTCCAGATAGAAGCCGGCGTAGCTCCAGCGACGCCAGCAGGCGGGCAGGGACGCCCGGTGTTGCAGACGTGCCTGGCAGAGATACAAAGCCGCCATGAAGGTCAGCGTGAGAACGCCCAGCCGATGATCCGGCGCATCCTGAAGTCCGAGCGGCAGGACGTGTGCGGCCATTGCGGCCAAGGTCAGACCCAGAACGCTCAGGAGCCCGAAAAGTAACTGGGCCAGGCGTGCATCGGCGCGAGACGGCGCGGAACTCAACCACAGCAGCGGCGCCCAGGCCAGTCCCAGCACCGCGCACCACCACCAGGGCCAGACGGCGATACCGGCGAGCGCCATTGCCAGTAACACGATCGACGTCGTCACCGCGGGGGCCAGCACGAGACTGCCGGTCATGGGGGCGGCAATCGTGTGCATTGCGCGCGCACGCGTATCGCGCACGACCGACGAGGCGGACAGAAAGGCATGCGCCTTGTACAAGGAGTGACCCATCAGATGTAGCGCGGCGAGCGTGTAGAGACCCAACGCGCATTCGACCAGCATGAAACCCATCTGCGAGACGGTCGACCAGGCCAGCCGAACCTTGATGCTGATGCGCGTCAGCACGACCATGCTTGCCAGCACGGCGGTCGCCAGACCGAGCAACGCCAACAGATCGCGTGCGGCGTCGGCTTTCTCCAACATCGGTGCAAAGCGAATCAGCACGAAGCCGCCGAGATTGACCACGCCCGCATGCAGCAACGCGGATACCGGGGTCGGGGCTTCCATTACCTGGATCAACCAGCCATGTACCGGCAACAAGGCGGTGCGCAGTGTCACCGCCAGCACCAGCAAGACGGCGCTCGCCTGCAGGGGCAGGGACAGGCCATGCTGCGCAATATGTGCCCACAAGTCCGTCAGCGAGCCGCTTCCCACCTGCTGCCAGGCTAGCGCGGTCGCTCCCAGCAGCATGACGTCGGCCAGCCGATCGGCAATCCGCTTCTTGTGCGCCGCCAGCAAGGCAAAGGGGCGATCCGGGTAGAAGCACAGCAGTCGCTGCAACGCCAGGCCCACGGCCGCCCAGGCGACGATCAGCACTAGCCAGTGATCGGCGAGGAGAAGCAGGTGCACGCTGGCCAGTACGGTGGCCAGTGCACCGAGATAGCGTGGCTGGTTCGCTTCCCCTTCGAGGTAGCGGGCGGAAAACGCGGCGATGACGGTGCCCAGCAGTTGCACCAGCAACGCCAGCGCCAGGCCGAAGCGCGTCGTCGTCAAAACACCCGGCCAAATGCCCTGGCCGACGCAGACGAACAGCGACACGGCCGTCGATACGAGCGCGGCAGACGACATCGTCAGAAACACACGCCACTGTCGCCGGATCGTCTGCGAACTCACCCATGTCGCACTGACCAGCGCGGCCATCAGCGCCGGTGGCGTGAGCACGCAAGCGACGCGCAAAGCCTCGGGAAAATCCATTGCATGACCCTCTTGAATTACGGTGCGAGGATGATGCTTGCGGCAAGAGGTTCTGTAAAATAGATTATAAAGAACAAATTGTTAGCAAAAAACGAACGATGGACCTCAATCAACTCAATTTCAATCATCTCTACTACTTCTGGCGCGTGGCCAAGCTCGGCCATCTGACGCGTGCGGCGGAGCGGTTGCATACCTCGCAATCAGCCGTCTCGGCGCAGATTCGTCAGTTGGAGGAGAAGATCGGCGACGATCTGTTTGTCCGGGCAGGACGGCGACTCACGTTGACCGATACCGGGCAGTTGGTGCTGGCGTACGCCGACAACATTTTCGGGCTGGGCGAGGAGCTGTTGGGACGCCTGCATGGGCGCTCTGCGGGCGTTACGCGCTTGCGCGTCGGCAGCGTGGCCACACTGTCGCGCAACTATCAGGAGAACTGGATTCGACCTTTGCTCACCAACCCGGCCGTTGTGCTGACGCTCGAATCGGGGTTGATGGAAGGGCTGCTGACCCGGCTCATCCAGCATCAACTCGACGTCGTGCTGGCCAACGAGACGGTGCCCGCCGATCCGGATCGGCCATTGCACTGCCAGTTCCTGGGCAGTCAGGCAATCTCGCTCGTGGGGCCTGCCAGCGTATGGGCGTCGAAAACCCTGCGGATCCCGGAAGATCTCGATGACGTCGACATCGTGCTGCCCGGCCCACGCCACGCGTTGCGCGGTCAATTCGACGCGCTTTGCGCCACGGCAGGTGTCAGTCCCAGACTGCGCGCTGAAGTGGACGACATGGCGATGCTTCGCCTGATTGCCCGCGACAGTGGGTGGCTGACCGTCTTGCCCGAAGTGGTCGTGCAGGATGAGCTGCGAACCGGATCGCTCGTCGTGGTGGGGCAATCGACTGCGCTGCAGGAGCATTTCTACGCCATTACGGCGCCAAGGCGACATCGCATCGAAGTGCTGGAGCCATTGCTCGCCGGCAAGCGCGACGTCCACAACGAGGTCGCCCGCAAAACCTCCGCGAGCTAGAACGCCTGCGCGAATGCCCTGGTTTTCGTGCGGCGACCATCCCTGCCGGCAGAGCCTTTTGTCACCTCGGGCGCCGTCGCCGACGAGCGAATCCGGTGCTGGCGCGACCTGCATCGTCCCGACCACTGTCGGCGCAATGCCATCGACAGTGTTGCCTCCTTCCGAGAGTCATTGTTGAGTTAGAATTTAAACTCAAATTAATAGATTGTCAGTATTTTGAGTTTATTTATTGACTCTAATTTTTCCGTGAGTTAAGGTTTGCGCACAAGTGGCAAATCAAGCGGGAAATTTGTCTGGGGACGGAGGATACGGTGAGTTCAGTTCGGCGTTATCGAAGCGGCGAGGCCGCAAAGCTCGTCGACATGCCCGCCGCCACGTTGCGGATCTGGGAGCAGCGCTATGGCGTGATTTCCCCGCCCACGAGCGCCTCGGGTCAGCGCCTGTATTCCGACATGGACGTGAGCCGGCTGAAGACGATCAAGTCGCTGGTCGACGGGGGCCATGCGATCGGCGCCATCGCGCATTTAGACAACGAGCAGTTGAGCCGACTGGCGAGTGGCGCCGCCGTCGGGACGTCTGCGCCCCACGTGCCCCACGTGCCACACGGCGCGAACCTGTTTATCGTGGGCTTCGGCGATGACGCCGCGTCCGCCATACCCGACGGCGTCACGTGCCAGGCGTTTTCGCGAGCCGAGGCGATTCCTGGCGTCGATCCCACGTCCGCCACTGTCAGCGGCATGGTCGTGCGGGTCGAGGCGTTGCACGAAGACACCGTGCTGTCGATCGTCGCGGCTGCGCGCAGGGCGCACTGCGACCACGTGCTCGTCGTCTATGCATTCGGCACACGGCGGGCCGTCGATCTTGCCCGTCTGGAAGGCATTCGCCTGATGCGCACTTCCGGTGCTCTGCTCCATGCGGACGAGCTTCTCTCCGATTTCGCGCAGTCTTTTGCACGCAACGACGCTCGCGGGTCGGCCCGCCAGCGGCTCTGGTCGAGATTGCCGCGCCGGTTCGATGAACAAACGTTGACCCGGCTGACCCGGCAGTCCTCGACGATCGCGTGCGAATGTCCCAAGCATATCGGCGAGCTGCTGCTGCAGATCGCCGCCTTCGAGCGTTACAGCGACGAATGCGTGTCGCGCTCGCGCGCCGACGCCTTGCTTCACCAGCATCTGGGCGATGCCGCCAACCGTGCCGTGGCGCTGTTCGAGGACGCGCTGGCGGCGGTCGTCGAGCACGAGGGCTGGTCGGTGCCGGCAACCGTTCCCGCACTACGGCGCGGCGAGCGCTGAAACACGATTCGCATTCGGACCCTCTTCCATCGGGAGCATTTCATGGGCGCAGTCATCGATTCACAGCAGGCCATTGCCATTACGCAGGGCCCTCAGGAGGGGATCCCGCTGTCGCAGGCGATCCGTCAGCGTCTTCGCGGTGCCGGTGTCCGTTTTCATGCCAACGACAATATCGCTGCCTACCTTCGCGAGGGCGACGTTGACAGGCTTCAGGACGAAGTCACCGTGCATATCGAGAATGCGCTTCGCGCACTCGTCATCGATGTCGACAACGACCACAACACCCGGGACACCGCCAAACGCGTCGCGAAAATGTTCGTGAAGGAAGTGTTCGCGGGGCGCTACGAGCCGCCTCCGGCGATCACCGAATTCCCGAACATCGGCCAGTTGAACGAACTCACGCTGATCGGCCCGCTTCGGGTGCGCAGCGCCTGCTCGCACCACTTGTGCCCGATCATGGGGCATGCGTGGATCGGCGTGCTGCCCAACGCCGACTCCAATTTGCCCGGGTTGTCGAAATACGCGCGGCTGCTCAACTGGGTCATGGCGCGGCCACAGATTCAGGAAGAAGCGGTCAAGCAGATTGCCGATCTGCTCGAGGAAAAGATTGCGCCGGACGGCCTGGCGGTCGTCATGGAGGCGGATCACTTCTGCATGCACTGGCGCGGGACGAAGGACGACGGCGCACGCATGGTGAGCAGCGTGATGCGCGGGCGATTCCTCGAGGACTCCGCGCTTCGCCGGGAATTCCTGGCGTTGATGGCGTCGCGCGCCCGGTAAGCGCACGCGCGCCGCGGCCCGATCCTTTCTCGAAATGTCGCCATGACAATCGCCGACGTCACTCAGCCCGCTCCGCCCGTTGCCGCCAAGGCGCGTGGTGTCGCGCCGGCGCCCAGCCCGGTGGGGACGCCGCCGCAGACGCACGGATTCAAGGTGCCCGGCGTGAGCGCGAGATCCGCACCCATCGACAAGGAGGGCCTCGCAGTCCTGCTCACGAATGCCCAGCGCGGTGACGCGCAAGCGTTCGCGCAGTTCTACCGGCGAACATCGTCGCTGATCCTCGGCGCGATCCTGCGCATCGTCAACGGCCGCGCCGAGGCGGAAGACATTTTGCAGGATATCTACATGGCGCTCTGGCAGCGCAGCGTCATATTCGATGCGCAGCGGGGCGACGTGCTGCCGTGGATCTTCACCATCGCCCGGCACAGGGCGATCAATCATCTGCGTGGGCAGAAGCCACTCGTGGCGGACGACGCGCTGATGGCATCGCTTCCGTCGGACACCGCGTCGCCCGACGAGATCAGCCAGACAAGGCGAGCCTCGCGACAACTGAGCGAGGCGCTGTCCACACTCTCGGCGCAACAGCGTCAGGCGATCACGGTCGCCTATTTCGGTGGCTTCTCCTATACCGAACTGGCGCAGGTCCTCGGCGTGCCGGAGGGCACGGCGAAGAGCTGGATCCGTCGCGGTCTGGCCTCATTGCGCCAGATGCTCGATCGATAAGCCACCGCCTTGCGCCGCGGGGGGCGCTTCTTGCCATGCATGCCGATACCGAACCACCGACTCATACCCTGCGCCTGGTGCTGGGAGACCAATTGCACCCGGGCCATCGCTGGTTTTCGCGGGTGGACCCAGCGGTCGTCTACGTATTGATGGAAGTGCGGCAGGAAACCGACTACGTGCTGCACCATGCCCAGAAGATCATCGCCATATTCGCCGCGATGCGTGACTTTGCCCGGCACCTGCGCGCCGGAGGGCACCGTGTGCGCTACGTGGCACTGGACCATCCGAGCAATCGTCAATCCATCACGGAAAATCTGGCGGCACTCGCCGATCACTACGGCGCCCGCCGGGTCGAGTGGCAACAGCCGGACGAATGGCGACTGGACGCGCAACTCAACAGTTGGGGGATGTCTCAGCCCCTGGACTGGGCGGTGGTGGACAGCGAACATTTCCTGACGCCGCGTGACGCGCTTGCCTCGCTCATGGGCGAGCGCAAGCAGTGGTTGATGGAGCACTTCTACCGGAACATGCGCCGGCGCTGGCATTTGCTGCTCGATGCCGACGGCGGCCCGCAAGGCGGTCGATGGAATTTCGACTCGGACAACCGCAAGCGCTGGCCGGGAACGCCGCCAGAGCCGACGGACTGGCGCCCGCGACACGATCACCGGGCGCTG
The DNA here is from genome assembly GCF_000767615.3 of Pandoraea pnomenusa. Classification (NCBI taxonomy): domain Bacteria; kingdom Pseudomonadati; phylum Pseudomonadota; class Betaproteobacteria; order Burkholderiales; family Burkholderiaceae; genus Pandoraea; species Pandoraea pnomenusa. The sequence goes on from NZ_CP009553.3 coordinate 1,966,682, forward strand.
TGGCAAATGCTGCAGCGCGCAGGCGTGCGCAGCTTCGGCGATCCGCAGGCCGACGCGATGCGCTGGCCGGTCAACCGCACGGAGGCGCTGGCCTGCCTTGAGGCTTTCATCACACAGGCGCTGCCGCACTTCGGCGACTACGAGGATGCATTGGCCGCCGGCGCGCCACGCCTGTTCCATTCGCTTCTGTCGTTCGCGCTCAACGTCAAGATGCTGCATCCCCTGGAAGTGGTGCGGCGTGCGGAGGCTGCCTACGCTGCGGGCCGGGCGCCGCTTGCCGCGGTGGAAGGCTTCGTTCGGCAGATCGCGGGGTGGCGAGAATACGTGCGCGGCATTTACTGGGCGAAGATGCCCGACTACGCGTCGCACAACGCCCTGAATCACGAGACCCCCTTGCCGGACTGGTTCTGGAGCGGCAACACCCGCATGCGCTGTCTGCACCTGGCCATCACGCAGTCCCTGCAAACCGCGCATGCGCACCATATCCAACGGCTCATGGTGATCGGCAATTTCGCCTTGCTGGCCCGACTCGACCCGCAGGCGCTGCATCGCTGGTATCTGGGCGTGTACATCGACGCATTCGAGTGGGTGGAGCTGCCGAACACACTTGGCATGAGCCAGCGCGCCGATGGCGGACTGATTGCCACGAAACCCTATGTGAGCAGTGCTGCCTACCTGCGGCGAATGGGCGATTACTGCCAGGGCTGTGCTTACGATCCCATGCAAAAAACCGGTGCGCGCGCCTGCCCGTTCAACGCGCTTTACTGGGATTTCTTTGACCACCATGCGCCCACGCTGCAGGACAACCCGCGCCTTGCGATCGTTTTCCGCCAGTGGCAAAAGATGGACGACGCGCAGCGCGAGGCGCTACGTGCGCATGCCGCGAAGTTGCGCGAGCGACTGGACACCTTGTAACGCCCGGCGTTGGAGAGCAAACCGATGAAATCCCTGGTATCCGGTTACCGCGCTATCGTACTTGGTGCCTCGGGCGCCATCGGCGCCGCGATTTGCCACGCACTGCGAGACGACCCACGTTGCGCCACCGTGCTGGCACTGGGACGCACCAGCGTGCCAGCCATCGACTTCGAGGCCCCGGCGAGCATCGTGGATGCCGCCGCAGCCGTGGCCGCACAAGGTCCGTGGCACCTCATGGTCGTTGCCACTGGCATGCTCCAGGGGCCGACCGGCACGCCCGAGAAGCGACTCGCCGACCTGAGCGCTCGGCACATGACGAGCAGCTTCGCCGTCAATACCATCGGGCCCGCGCTGGCAATCGCGCATTTCGCCCCACAGCTTGCGCGCACCGAGCGCAGCCTGGTGGCCGTGCTCTCGGCCAAGGTGGGCAGCATCGGGGACAATCGCCTCGGGGGCTGGTACAGCTACCGTGCGTCGAAGGCGGCGCTCAACATGGTCGTCAAGACCGCGGCGATCGAGCTGGCCCGTACGCACCCGCAACTGGTCGTCGCGGCACTGCATCCCGGCACGGTGGACTCGGCGCTTTCCGCGCCGTTTCGGGGGGCGCAGATCGGGCGCACGCCGGGCGCCGCCGCACGGGATTTGTTGTCCGTCATCGATGCCTTGCAACCCGAGGACAGCGGCGGCTTTCGTGCGTACGATGGCCAGCGCCTGCCCTGGTAGCGGGGGCGGCGGTCCCGATGGTTCCGGTGGTCGCGACGATCGCGCCGATCCTGGTGGTTCAGCGCGAGTCGATACGCGTCAGCGGACGGCGGGCGTGGGCTGGGACTGGGGACGCGTCACGAGCGACAGGCAGACCACCGGCAGGGGCTCCGTCAGGTGGAGAGGGCTCAGATTGGCAATGCGTTGGCGCCGGTCGGTGTGCATGACACCGGCCGGCGCATCGTCATCGTTTTCCTGAGCGGCATCGACGGATGCCCGTATTCGGTATTCGGGAAATGATATCGCGAGACGTCATGCGTCCCGATGGCTCGCTCAGGCGGACGCGGGTTTCGCGTCGCGGCGACCGAGCGCCGGCCCGACGCCGGGCTTGACCTGCAGCATGGCGATCACGCCGATTGCCGTGGCCACCGAGGTGGCCACGAACATCGACGAATAGCCGTACTTCGCCGAGAGAATGCCGGCGAGCGTGGGCGCCAGCACCGACGCGATGTTCGCGATGAAGTGCATCAGGCCGCTGAACGTACCCACGCGCGTGGGTGCCGTATCGATCACCACTGCCCAGTAGACCGAGTTCGGCAGTGCGTTCAGGGCGTTGCCCAGCGTCATCAACGCGATCACGGCCCATACGCTGTGCGCTTGCGACACCATCAGGAAGCACAGCGTCGTGCACGTCAGGGCCGCGGCCGCAAACCAGCTGCGTGCGATCACCAGCTTGCCCGTCTTGCGATACAGCCAGTCGGAGATGCGCCCGCCGAGCAGCACCGTTACGCACGCGCCCGTCCACGGAATCATGCCCACGTACCAGAGCGACGACAGCGTGAAGTGGAACTCGTCGGCGAGATACTTCGGTGTCCAGGTGAGCAGCATGAAGTTCACGTAGATGAACGCGAAGTAGCCGATCGAGTTGAACACCAGCGTCTTGCTGCGGAAAAAGCTCCACCACGGCATGTCGCTGGCCGCGGCGGCCGCGGTCGTCGTCTGCGCTGGCCGCCCCGCCTGAATCAGCGCCACCTCGGCCGCGTTCACGCGCGGATTGTCCTCGGGCCGGTTCGTATAGACGCGGGCGAACAGCGCGATCAGCACGAAGCCCGCAATGCCGAGCACGACATACATCGTGCGCCAGCTATCGGTGAGCAGCAGCAAGCCGACGGCCACCGGCGCCGTGAGCAACGCGCCAAGCGGCGTGCTCAACAAGCCGATCGACACGGCGAAGCCTCGCTCGGAGGGTGACGCCCAGGCCGACATCGTCTTGTTGATGATGGAATAGGCCGGACCCTCGGCAAAGCCGAACAGCACGCGAATCGTGGCGAATCCGGTCAACGCCGAGCCGCCGAACACCGCAATGCCGATGTCGCCCGCCCAGATCATCGCAATGGCAAAGGCCGACCAGGCAATGCCCGCGATGACCCACACCTTCTTGGCGCCCAGACGATCCGCCAGCGCGCCGCCGAACAACGCACCGAACATGTAGCCGTAGCCGAAGTATCCGAGCACGGCGCCCCAGCCCGCGCGGTCGAAACCGTACTCGGCCGTGATCTGCCCGGCCGAGTACGAAATCGCTCCCCGGTCGATGTAGTTCACCAGCGCAATCACCACGATCAGCGCGAACACCGCGAACCGGTATCGCGTCGCCCCAGCGGCCGGATGGCCCACCGTTGTTGGTTGCATGACGTCTCCTCGATGTCGAATTGGCTGCGAAGCACCCGATGCCCTTCGCAAACGATTGTCGATTATATATAATGCACAATGCATATCAACCGAAATCAAAAACACGCGTCCACCTCATTCACCTCATCGACTTCGCTCAACATGTCCCAATCGCTTCCCGTGGTTGCCGTCGCCTCGCTTGGCGGCACGATCAGCATGACGCCCTCCGATGCCGCGGGCGGCGTCGTCCCCACACTCGACGCCGAGCAACTGGCCCGCTCGGTGCCGGGCCTGCCCGGGATCGCGACGATCCGCACGGCGTCGCTTCGTCAACTGCCGAGTGCTTCGTTGCGCTACGACGATCTGATGGAGGCGCTCGCGTGGGCGGAGGCGCAGGTCCGCGAGGGGGCCGCAGGCGTCGTGCTTACGCAGGGCACCGACACGTTGGAGGAAACGGCCTTCCTGCTGGATCTGTTCTGGAAATTGCCCGCGCCGCTCATCGTGACCGGGGCGATGCGGGCGCCGCAGGCCGCCGGCGCTGACGGTCCCGCGAATCTGCTCGCGGCGGTGCGTACGGCGATACATCCGGACAGCGCCGGACGCGGTGTGCTGGTGGTCATGAACGACACGGTTCATTACGCGCGTTGGGTGAGCAAGGGCGATTCGCTGGCGGTCCAGGCGTTCGTGTCGCACGACGGCGGCGTCGCCGCGCGCGTGGTGGAGGGCCGTCCGACGTTCTTCCACGCGCCGCCGGCGCGCCCGGCGCCGCTGGCGCGTCCGGTGCGTGCGTGGCCGAAAGTTGCGTTGGTCACGGCCGTGCTGGGTGACGAGGGCGAGCTCGCGGAGCTGGCCGTCAAGGCCGGCTACGAAGCGGTGGTGATCGCGGCGCAGGGGGCGGGGCACGTGTCGTTCGGCTTCGCCGGGCGCATCGGCGAGCTGACCGCGCAGGTGCCGGTCGTGATCGCCAGTCGCGCCTCGGCCGGCGCCACGGCGTCGCAGACGTATGGCTACGTGGGCGCGGAAATCGACCTGGTGCGGCGCGGTGCGCACATGTCCGGCTGGTTGTCGGCGCTCAAGTCGCGCCTGCTCGTGAGCGCGTTGCTGGCCTCGGGCGTGGGGGCCCGCGACGTGGGAGAGGCGCTGGCAAATTGGAGTAAACTCACGCGTCAATAATCTTCACACGTCACCCCATTGAAAAGCACGTCCTCCGCCGCCACTGCCGCTTCGGCCGCTTCGGCCGGCACGACCGGCCGTCGCCGGCTCACGGCCTATCAGTACGCCATCGAGACACTGCGCACCGAGATTCTCCAGGGCCGGCTCAAGGCGGGCGACCGCCTGCGGCAGGACGACCTCGCGCGCCGTCTGGAAATGTCGACCACGCCTGTGCGCGAAGCCCTGCGCACGCTGGTTTCGGAGGGGTTGGTGTTCTTCGACGTTCACCGGGGCGCCGTGGTGCGCGGACTCACGGTGGACGACGTCAACGAGCTTTACCGTTTGCGCAAGACCCTCGAGCCGATGATGGCCGAGCAGGCGATGGCCACGATTCGCGAGGACGATATCGCCCGCGCGCAGGCGCTGCATGCGGAAATGCTCGCGACGTCGGACGTCGTCAAGTGGACCGAACTGAACCAGGCGTTTCACGCCGCGCTATGGGCGTCGCAGGACGACTCGCGGCTGGCGCATCTGATCAAAACGCTGCGTGACGCTTCGGGGCCCTACATTGCGCTGTCGCTCTATATGCGTCCCGTACACGTCGAGGTGAGCAATCAGGAGCACCAGAAGATGCTCGATGAATACCGTGCGCGCGACGTGGCCGCCGCCCGGCGTCATACGGAAGATCATCTCGACGCCACACTGCGCATCATCGTCAAGGCGATCGAGCAGTCCGAGGCCGCCGCCGCCGCCCAGGGCTGACCGGCGCACGATTGTCGCGCACGCGGGGGCGGTCGACCCGATGGGCGAGACCGTGGCGTTGTTCCGGCCGCGTGAGCTCGCCCTCCCGCCGAAATTGCCGCACAATGGAGCGCACACCGGCGGGCCTCCTCACGCTCCACGTTTTTCCCTCTCCCTGTTCCCGTCGGCCCATTTCCAATATCGTCAGGAGATACGGCATGGCGAACCAGCAATATTCCGGCGGATGCCATTGCGGTAGTTTGAGATTTATCGCGAATGTTGATTTGTCCAAAACAATTGCGTGCAATTGTTCAATCTGTAAAAAGCGCGGATTGATTCTCGCGTTTACGCCGATGAATGAATTTTCGCAAACGGCTGGTGCAGGAAATGCAAGGGAGTATCTCTTCAACAAGCACGTCATTCGTCATCAGTTTTGTCCGGAATGCGGGGTCGAGGCATTTGCGTTCGGTGAAAGGCCGGACGGCGGCAAGATGGCGGCGGTCAACGTACGCTGCATCGACGACATCGATCTCGATACCGTGCATCCCACGCCCTTCGACGGCGCCAGCAAGTGATCCGTTCGCATTCATATTCTTGCCTGTGGATTAAGAAATATATGAAGCCGCATATCATGCGGCGCCTGTTCCGGTTTTCATCGATTTGGCGATGAAGGCCAGAAATGGGTATTCCTTGCTTATGGAAAGTGGCGTGATTTTCCTTGCCACCGATATATGGAAACCCATAAGGTGGGAATCAGGGGGGAATTGACTCAAGCATTTTCCAATGCTCGCCCGTTAATCAGTGCGATTGTTCGGTTTTTATCGCATTGGAGCAGGCATGAGGTTCTTGGGAAGTCTCAAAATCGGCACACGGTTGAGCATTGGGTTCGCGATTACGCTGGTTTTGTTGTGCATTGTGGGTGGCATGGCCGTGTTTCAGGCGTCGCGCATCTACGCGGGCACGCGCGATCTGGCCGACAACTGGCTACCGAGCGTGCAGACGCTCGGCGAGGCGCAGGTGGCCGCCAACGCCACCCGTCGTGCCACGCTGGCGTTGCTGCTCACGACGGTCGACGGCACGCGTGTCGACGAAACGAACAAGCGCCGCGCGGCGATCGACATGATGACCAGGACGCTCGAGCGCTACAACGGCATGGTGGCCTCCGACGAGGACCGGCGCGCCTATGACGCCGTGCGTGAGGCCTGGGGCAAGTATCTCGCCATCGATAACCGCATTGCCGAACTGTCCACGGGCGACGACGACGCGAAAGGGCAGGCGCGCACACTGGCGATGACGGATGCGGTGTCGGCGTTCGCGGCACTCGGCCAGCGTCTGGCCGAGCACGTGGCCGTGAACCGCGCCGGCGCCGTGGCCGCGACCGATGCCGCCGCCACCAGCTACCACACCGCCCTTGTCGCCGCGCTCGTGCTGATTCTCGTTGCGCTTGGCGTGAACACGGCAATCGCGCTGCTCATCACACGCTCGATCACGGTGCCCGTCGGTCGCTGTGTGCACATCGCGCAAACGGTGGCGCGCGGCGATCTGACCTCGCGCATCGAAGTGCAGGGCAAGGACGAGCTCGCGCAACTGCTCGGCTCGCTGCGCGACATGAACACGAAGCTCGCGAGCGTTGTCGGTCAGGTGCGCAACAGCAGCGAGAGCATTGCCACCGGCTCGGCACAGATTGCCGCGGGAAACACCGATCTGTCGTCTCGAACGGAACAGCAGGCGGCATCGCTGGAGGAGACAGCGGCAAGCATGGAAGAGCTGACCACCACCGTGAAGCAGAACGCCGACAACGCCGAGCAGGGCAACATGCTCGCGACGAATGCTTCGCACATTGCGCAGCGTGGCGGCGAAGTGGTGCGTCAGGTGGTCGAGACGATGCGCGAGATCTCGGACGGATCGGCACGCGTCTCGGACATCACGAGCGTGATCGAGGGGATCGCCTTCCAGACCAATATCCTCGCGCTCAACGCGGCGGTTGAGGCGGCGCGCGCCGGGGAGCAGGGACGAGGCTTCGCCGTGGTGGCGGGCGAAGTGCGCACGCTGGCACAGCGCAGCGCCAATGCCGCTAAGGAGATCAAGGAGCTGATCGACGCCTCGACGCGTCAGGTCAGCGACGGCGCCAGACTGGTCTCGGAGGCGGGCAGTACGATGGACGAGGTCGTTCACGCCGTGAAGCGCGTGACCGACCTGATGGCGGAAATCGCCGCGGCGTCCACCGAGCAGCGCACCGGCATCGAGCAAGTCAATCAGGCCGTCATGCAGATGGACGCGGTGACGCAACAGAATGCAGCGCTGGTGGAGCAGGCGTCGGCCGCCGCCCAGTCGATGGCCGCCCAGTCGAGCGGCCTGCGCGAACTGGTGTCGGTGTTCCGCCTCGATGGCGGCGAGAATACGGCGCTCGCGTCGCGGCGTGCATCGCCCGGCCAGGCGCCGCGGGACGCACGCGTTGTACAGATGTCGCAGCCCGCGCAGCGGCAGCGACTGAGCGCCTGAGCCCACGCCGACGGGAAGAAAAAGCGGCCCGCCCGCACATGCCGGCGAGCCGCGAATGCCGTGGCGCTCTCACCAGCGCCCGGCCCATGGAACCGCATGCGTCCCATGTGCGGTGCGGCACCGACTTGCCGATCAGCGCTGTCGATGCCGATGGATCGTTCCGCGCTCAGCCGCGGCCCGGTTGAGCGGCCGGCACGGACCGTCCTGCGTCACTTCCCCGCGAGCATCGAGCCGCGCTCGCGCAGGTTGATGTGCATGTCGAAAGCGCGCTCGAGCGCGTGCGGCGTCTGTCCGCCATATCGCAGTGCATCGCGGTAGTAGTCGCGCAGCACGTCGCGGTAGCTCGGGTGGGCGCAATGGTCGATCACCAGATTCACGCGCTCGCGCGGGGCGAGCGTGCGCAGGTCGGCCAGACCCTGTTCGGTCACGATGATGTCGACGTCATGCTCGTTGTGGTCGACGTGCGGCACCATGGGAACGATGCTCGATATCCTGCCGTCCTTGGCGATCGACTTGGTGGCGAAAATCGCCACGCGGGCGTTGCGGGCGAAGTCGCCCGAGCCACCGATGCCGTTCATCATGTGCGTGCCGCCCACGTGAGTGGAATTCACGTTGCCGTAAATATCCGCTTCGAGCGCGGTGTTCAGCGCGATCAGACCTAGACGGCGAATGACTTCGGGGTGGTTGCTGACTTCCTGCGGCCGCAGCACGAGTTTGTCGCGATAGCGCTCGAGGTGCTTGAATACGCGGTCCTGAACGGCTTGCGACACCGTGATCGACGACCCCGAAGCGAATACCATCTTGCCCGCATCCATGAGCTCGAAGGTCGAGTCCTGGAGTACCTCGGAATACATCGTGAGATCCTCGAACGGCGATTCGAGGAAGCCCGAGAGCACCGCGTTCGCGATCGTGCCGATGCCCGATTGAATGGCGGGCAGCGTGCGCGGCAGGCGTCCACGCGAGACTTCATGCTGGAAGAACTCGATCAAATGGCCGGCGATCATTTGCGTTTCGGCGTCGGGCGGCAGCGCATTCGAAGCGCTGTCGGGCGTATCGGTGATGACGATGGCCGCGATCTTTTCGGGAGCGATCTTCACCACGTTCGTGCCCACGCGGTCGCGCACGTCGACGATGGGCAGCGGCGTGCGGTGCGGGCGCTGGGCCGGAATCCAGATGTCGTGCATGCCCTCGAACGCGAGCGGCTGCGCGAGGTTGATCTCCACGATGACCTTGTCCGCGAGAATCGCGAAGCTCGCCGAATTGCCGACTGACGAGCTCGGCACGAGTCCGCCGTCTTCCGTGATGGCCACGGCTTCGATCACGGCCACGTCGAGCCGGCCGAACTGGCCGGCGCGCAAGAACTCGACGGTCTCGGACAAATGCTGGTCGACGAACATGACCTCGCCGCGATTGATCGCGCCGCGCAACGTCGTGTCGACCTGGAACGGCAGGCGCTTGGCAAGCACGCCGGCCTGCGTGAGCGTCTTGTCGGAGTCGTGCCCGAGCGATGCCCCGGTGATCAACGTGATCTTCATTGGGTGGGCCTTTGCCCGCTTTGCCAGCGCAATCGGCATGTCCTTGGCGTCGCCGGCGCGGGTGAATCCGCTCATGCCGACCACCATGCCGTCGCCGATCAGCTTCGCGGCATCGTCGGCGCTCATCACCCGGTCGCGCAGCGACGCCAGGCGGATGCGATCTTCAAACATCGTGACGCTCCTCGTCTCTCTTATTCGAATCTCTTGAATTCGGCGCGTGTCCCGGAGATTCTCGGGCGCGGTTCGCGCTTGACTCGAAGTGTATTGACCCATCGGTCACATTTCCAATATATTGAACATAGAGTTTTCATATTTTTTATGTATTGATGGCGCAAAGCCCAATGGGCACGGGCCATCTGGGGAACCGTCATGGAATTGCGGCATTTGCAATACTTCATTGCCGTGGCCGAGGAGCGTCATTTCACGCGGGCGGCGGCGCGCGTGGGCATTCAGCAGCCGCCGTTAAGCCTGCAGATTCGGCAGTTGGAAACGGAATTGGGCGGCGCGCTGTTCGTGCGCCTGCCGCGCGACGTGGTGCTTACGGAACTGGGCGAGGCCTTCCTGCCTGAGGCGCGGCAGATCCTCGAGCGAGTGGCGCGCGTCAAGCGCCGAATGCAGCAAATCTCGCGCGGCGAAGCGGGGCATATTCACATCGGGTTCGCCGGCGCAACGTATTTCGAACCCCGCATTCCTGCCTGGATCCGTGACTTTCGCGCGCGTTATCCGGACGTTCAGTTGCATCCTCAGCAAAGCAACACGGCGAATCTGCTGGCGGCGTTAGGGGATGAGACCGTCGATGCGGCGTTCGTGCGAACGCCGTTCGAATGGCCGCCCGGCATTGCAAGTGTGCCCGTGGCCGACGAGCCGATGGTGTTGGTGCTGCCGCTCGGGCATCCGATGTGTGCGCGCGAGCGCGTGCCGCTGTCGGCATTGGCGAACGAGGAATTCATTCTCCTGCCGCGAGATATCAGTCCGGCGTTGTACGACCGCACGATCGCGGCGTGCGAATCGGCCGGATTTCGGCCGAAGCTCGGCCAGGAAGCGCCACAGATCACGTCGATCGTGCCGATGGTCGCGGCTGGCTTCGGCGTGTCGCTGGTGCCGGCGTCGGTCAGTCAGATTCGTACGCCGGGCATGGGGTTCTGGCCGATCGAGGGCAAGGTGCCGCTCGCGCCGATCAGTCTCGCCTATCGCGAAGACCACGGGTCGGCGGCACTCGAGCGCTTTATTGCGATGCAGCCGGCAGACTCGCCAGACAGTGACGACAGCGCACGGCCTGAAGCTTGACGTATTCGCCGCAGTAAAGGCACGCCTTTTCGTCGGGGAGAATGTCTGCACTTTGGTTCGCACTCCGCACATCTAACGCGGGGGCTGGAACTACCGGGGCGAGGACGATGCCGGTCTTGCCGCGCGTGGAGGCGCTCGCCCGGTAGGCGTCGTAGCCTCGCTGGCCGGCACTGGCAACGTCCGCGTCGCTTGCACTGGCCCAGCCGTTGGCACGCAGGCGGCCCACGAGCAGCGGGTGAATCAGCAGCGAGTAGAGCAGGCAGGTGGCGGGTAGCGAGAGCGCGAGCGCCGATTTCCAGATCAGCGCCGGGCCGATGGCGAGCGTGATCCACGCGAGTGCGTGCCACGGGAAGCCGTAGGCCATCAGATAGAGCGGGCCGAGGAAGAAGGCCGCGACACACGACAGGTATGTGATCTCGACGACATCCCCGTTCGCCGGATTGCGAAATTTGAGCGTCATGGCGAAGCCGTGAGGGTGAAGGCGTAGGGCGCCACTTTAACCGGGCGCCGACCCCAATTCGTCCTACTGCCGAATGTCCGCGCAATGCCCCGCGGAGCGGGGTGGCGGGGCCGGCGGCGCCGCGGTTCTTTGCGATATGGCGCGGCCTCGCGCGCACTCGTGTGGCAATCCGATACATCGGCGTGGCAGTGCGCTACACTTCCGCCATGCCCCCGCAGGGATCCGGGGCGTCACGTGGACGGCACACGCCATGCAAACGCTACAAAGGCTGGCTCGCTGGCTGCCGGTGCTGGCGGGGGCGATCGCCGGCATGCTGATCATGCTGGTGGTCGGACAGATCGTGCAGACGCGCATCGACGACTTCCGGCTGCGCGCGTACGTGCAGGACATCATGGGCTTCATGAGCGACGCGTCGGTCTCGAGCCGCGACGCACTGCAAAGCGCGATGTACAGCGGTGCGGTGCCCTGCACCGACGAGGACATCCTCGCGCTGCGCCGCGTCGCCATGCGCAGTCCCTATTTCCACGACATCGCGCGCGTGCACGGCTCGCACCTGCTGTGCTCCGCGGTGGCCGGCCGTCTGGCGTCGGCGCCCGAACTGCCTCCCCGAGTCACGAAACCCGCAACGGCCTGAAGCTCTGGCATACGCTCACGGGCATCGTCACGCCCGGCGTACGCGTCAATGCGGTTGGTCTTGGGGACGTGGTCGTATTCAGCCCGCCGGTGCTGCCTGACCGGCTGGTCACGCCCGCCCGGGGCTTCGCGTCGGTGGCGTCGACGAGCGACATGCGTTTCCAGTTCTGGCGTGCCGGCCTGTTCGATGACCAGCAGCGCATCCGGCCGGGCGAGACGTCGCGCTGGCTCGATGTCGGGGTCGTGCGACGCTACTCGGCTTGCTCGAACCGGGCGGACGTGTGTGCCTCGGCCGTGTACGTGTCGTCGAGCCTTGCCGGCAACCCAACCGGGCTGGCGCTGGCGCTGGCGATCGGTGGACTGGCAGGAGGATCGGTCGGGTTGTCCTGGCGAGCGCGCCGGCGATACCGAACGTCCATTGACTGGGTGACGCAGCAGGCCGCGGAAGCCGGGGGCATTCACGTGGTCTATCAACCGCTGGTGCGCCTGAGCGATCGCAAGATGGTGGGGGTGGAGGCGCTTGCGCGGCTCAACGACACCTCAGGCGCGCCGATTTCCCCCGATATGTTCATCCCGATCGCGGAACGGCGCGGTGTGCTCGGGCTCATCACCCGACAGGTCGTGCGCCGTGCGCTCATCGAGATGCACGGGCGGGCGTTGGCCGACCCAGAGTTTCACATCAGCATCAATCTCGCCGCGGCGGACGTCGTCGACCGCAGTTTCCATACCTACCTCAACCACATGGCGGCATCGCTGCGCGTGCCACGGGCGCAGATCGCACTGGAGATCACTGAGCGCTCGACCGATAACATGAAGCGATTGCGAGAGGCACTCGACCGGCTGCGTGCGGATGGCTACCAGATCCATATCGACGATTTCGGCACCGGCTTTTCCAATCTCGCCTACCTGTCGACATTGAACGTCGACGCGCTGAAAATCGACCGGATGTTCACGCACGCAATCGGGAGCGACGCGGTGGGCAGCGCCATCGTCGATCAGATCTGCAAGATGGCCGCGCTGCTCGAGGTGGATGTCATTGTCGAGGGGATCGAAACCCAGGCGCAGGCAGACTACATGCTCGCGCTGTCGCCGCGCGCCATCGGGCAGGGCTGGTTGTTCGGCAAGGCAGTGCCGGCCGATGCACTCGGTTCCGGTGTGGCCGGCGCACGGGCGCCGGAGGCGGTCGATGCGCCTGGCGAGCGCGCGTGAACATGGGCGATGATGCGGGCAGGCGGCCTGCCGGCGGAGCTTGCGATACGGCGCGTGTCCCCGAGCGAGGCTGACGCGGTTCGGCACACTGCCGTGCGCGCATCAGGCAAATTACCGAGAATAACGACAGGGATTCGGGACTAGAGTGAAAGCACCGTGGTCATGAAGTGCCCCCGACCTCCACGGACTGTCCGGCTCGCCGTCTTGGCGAGCCGCTTTTTTTTCCGATTGTCGGACGGTATTGTTGAACATGTTACGATTTCCGAAAAAACAGCATTGGCTGGCAGTTCCATAGCTGTCGCTTTACGGAAGGGGACATATGACCGACTCATTTCATTTTTCCTGGCACTACGTCAGCCACACGCCGCCAGGGCGTCCGTTTGAACTGGCCGGTGCCGTGACACCGCGCGCGGATGAACGCTTCGACGGCGCCGTCGATGCCTATTGCGACGGTCACTACATCGGCCGCTGCGAATTCTCGAGCATTACGGCGCGAGACGCGTCGTCCGCGGCCGCACAGATTCGTAAGCGCATCGAGCAACGCATCGAGGATCGCGTTGCCAACGAGAGCGCGACGGCTCCCACTTCGACTTCCTCGCACTGAACGCGGCGCCACCCGCCGCCGCTTCCTTGCATTCGTCACAACGCCGCCATTGCGTCGTGCCCGTACGAGCGCGCCAGTGCCCTTTGGGGTAACGCGCGACGCGGGCCATGGCTGGCGCGCGCCCTCATCTTCCTTGTCCTCCCATCGTCCTTGCGGCAGTCTGCGTCGCACAGAACCGGCGCGCAAAAAAAAAACGGCCAGCGCGTTGCTGGCCGTGAAATCCACCAGGAGGAGGTGGAGGAGACAGGTGCAACTATATCAGGGAAATCCCTAGACGGGTAAACCTTCTTTAAAAAATCTGTAGAAAAACCACAACTGCGACAATTCGTCGCTTTTCGATCGTCGGATCGTCCTCGAGACGCCACGCCCACGACCCTCGTCGTCTTCTGAGCATCTTCCAACAGAAACTCGGGTCGCTTCCCATCCCGAAGTGGAGAAAAACCACAGACCGGTCTCGCATCGTGCGCCGTGCGGTCGGTCGCCGGATCGATCCGGTCGAGGGCGCTGTCCCCCTGGCATCCGTCGGGAATCTAAGTGTTTACACTGAGCATCGATTTACGTTCGGCGGGATAAACTTCCGCAAAGCGTAATTTCGTGGGCTGAACATGGCCGGGTACGGTCGCGTTTTGCCCCGAAATCGCCTGTTGACCCGATTGGAGGGGGCAGGGGGCCTGGCACGAGGCAACGAACCAAGAAACCGGCGCCTCGACCGGAACGCAATGACACGAAGTTGCGAGAACGTTTGGAGACAGAATGAAAGCAGCACAAGTGAATGTGGGCGCGCTTATCGACGAGAGTCGTCTTGGCCCGTACCAATGGTGGGTGATCGTGTTGTGCGCGATGTGCCTGGTCGTTGACGGCTTCGACGTGCAGGCCATGGGGTACGTCGCGCCGGTCGTGATTCGTGAGTGGGGCATCGCCAAGGAGACGCTCTCCCCGGTGTTCGGCGCGGGACTGTTCGGCATGCTGGTCGGTTCGCTGACCTTCTCGGCGCTGGCCGACAAGCTGGGCCGGCGCCCGGTGCTGATCGGCGCCACGCTCTTTTTCTCCGTGTGCATGCTCGTCACGGGCTTCGCCAATACCATCACCGAGCTGGTCGTGTGGCGTTTCGCCGCGGGCCTGGGCCTGGGCTGCATCATGCCCAATGCCATGGCGCTGGCTGGTGAATATAGCCCGCGTCGCATGCGCGTGTCGCTCATGATGATCGTGTCGTGCGGCTTCACGCTGGGCGGCGTGGTCGGCGGGCTCATCACCGCTGCCATCATTCCGAGCCTGGGCTGGCGCGCGGTGTTCTACATCGGCGGCGCGATTCCGCTGGTGCTGGGTCTGCTGATGTGGATCTCGCTGCCGGAATCGATTCAGTTCCTGATGTTCAGGAAGAGCGACAACGCGCGCATCCGCAAGCAATTGCTGCGCGTCGCGCCCGGCGCCGACGTGCCGGCCGGCGCACAGTTCGTGCTCGACGAGCAGAAAGCCAAGGGCGTGCCGTTCATCGAATTGTTCAAGGACGGCCGCGCACGGGTGACGCTGCTGCTGTGGGTCATCAATTTCGCCAACCTGCTCGACATGTACTTCCTGTCGAACTGGCTGCCGACGGTGATCCGCGACGCCGGTTACTCGACGCAGGTCGCCGTGATGGCCGGTACCGCGCTGTGGGCGGGCGGTGTGATCGGTACGTTGTTGCTCGGTCGCGTGATCGACCGCGTGGGCTTCACGAGCGTGCTGGCCGTCACCTTCCTGATCGCCATTGCGGCCACCGCGGCCATCGGCAATCCGGTAGTGATGGTGTCGATGGTGGCCGTTTTCATTGCGATCTTCTTCGCGGGCTTCTCGATCATCGGCGGGCAACCGGCGCTCAACGCGCTGGCGGCGACCTACTACCCCACATCGCTGCGCTCCACGGGCATCGGCTGGAGCCTGGGTGTCGGCCGGATCGGCTCGGTCCTCGGTCCCGTGCTGGGGGGCGCGTTGATGCACCTGCAATGGTCGTCCTCGTCGCTGTTCCTCGCGGCGGCCGTGCCGGCATGCGTGTCGTTGATCGGTGTGCTCGCCATTGCCCGTTCCCAACGCGGCGATCGCGGCAATCTGCGCACCGCGACCGCCGGTTGAGGGCGTCTCGTTGCTGGCGTTGCGGGACTGTCGGGGCCGGTCCGAGCAGCCATGAGCAGCGGTTAGGGGTCCGATAACGATCGAGTATGAAAGTGCGACGCCCGCCGGCGTTATCATGGCGGGCGTCGTTCATTTTGCGGCGGCATCTGCGATGCGCCACGCGTCGCGTTGAATAACCAGAACGACAATGACATCGACGTCCGAACTCTCTCCTGCGTTGCCGTCCGAGCGCGTGCTGCTCGGCATTCTCGGCCTGTTCATGATGATCGCGCCGGCCTCCACCGACATGTACCTGCCGGGGCTGGTGACCATGCGGCATGAGCTGGACGCGAGTGCGGCCGCCGCGCAACTCACGCTGTCGTACTTCTTCCTCGGCTTCGCGTTCGGACAACTGCTCTGGGGGCCGCTGGCCGACCGCTTTGGCCGGCGTCGCCCGATGGCGGCGGGCATCGCGCTGTACATCTTCGGCAGCATCGGCTGCGCCTTCGCCGACAGCATGGATCACATGATGGTGTGGCGCTTCGTGCAAGCGCTGGGCGGCTGTGCGATGCCGGTGATAGCGCAGGCCATCGTGCGCGACGTCTACGGTCCGCGCAACAGCGCGCGCGCCTTCTCGATCATGCTGCTGGTGATGAGCGTGGCACCGATCGTGGCGCCGCTCGTCGGCGGCCAGATGCTGCGATTCACCTCCTGGCGCGTGATCTTCGGGGTGCTCGCCCTGTTTGGCGCGGTGGCGATGCTTGCGCTGTGGCGCCTGCCGGAGACGGGGGCGGTGCATGCGCGTCAGGCGGGCGGTCCGCGCGCGGTCGCGGTGTCGTACTGGCAACTGCTGCGCGATCCGCATTTCGTCGGTTACATGCTCGCGGGCGGGGCGGTCTTCGGCGCGTCGTTCACCTACATCACGGGTACGCCGCTCGTGTACATGGAGTACTTCCACGTGTCGCCGCAGTTCTTCGGCGTGTTGTTCGGCATCAACATCGTGGGCATGGCGGGCATGACGGTCTTTAATTCGCGCCGCGTCGGGCAATTCGGGCCCTATCGCCTCATGCGCGTGGGTATCGTCGGCTGCGCGATCGTCACGTCGGTGCTGTGCGCGACGGTTTGGCTGGGCTTCGCGCTGCTGCCGCTCATGGTGATGATGCTGTTCCTGTTCATGTCGCTGCGCGGCATCATCACGGCCAATTCGGTCGCGGGCGCGCTGGCCAATCATCCGACGCGCGCAGGCGCGGCAGCGGCGTTGGTGGGTAGCGTCCAGTACGGCTTCGGCTTTGCCGCGGGCGGGCTGCTCGGGCTGTTCAACGATGGCACGCCGCGTCCGCTGGTGGCTGTCATGTGTGGCTTCGCGCTGCTGGCGCTCATCGCATTGTTCACCATGCTGCGTGACCCGCACGGTGCCCGTGCGCATTGACGTATCCACCGACGCGTAACGTGCGCGGGACGAAAAAGGGGGGGCGCCGCGGCACCCCCCCTTTGCTTTGCCTCGAGCGAGGCCGCGCGTTACAACGCCAGCACCAACTTCTTGCCGCAGGCGCGTGAGCAGCACGACATCATCTTCGTGTTGGCGTCGCGTTCCGCGCGCGTGAGCACCACGTCGCGGTGGTCCACGTCGCCTTCGAGGACCTGCACTTCGCACGACCCGCACAGCCCTTCCTCGCAATCGCTCTGCACGTCGATGTTGGCTGCGCGCAGCGCCGTGAGCAGTGTCTGGTCCGCCGGCACCGTCAACGTGATGCCCGAGTCCTTGAGCGTGACTTCGAACGCATGCTCCTTCTCGGGATCGAGCGTGCCAAGCTGCGACTGGAAATGTTCGACGCGCAACGTATCGTCCGGCCAATGGGCGCAGCATTCGGCCAGCGCATCGAGCAGGCGCACCGGGCCGCAAGCGTAGACCTGCGTACCGGCTTGCGGCGTGGCGAGCAAGGCGACGTAATCGGCACGCTGGCCTTCGTCCTTCACCCACAAGTGCAAACGCTCGCCATGCAGTGCCCGAAGCTCGTCGACGAGCGCCATCGTGCGACGGCTTCGGCCGCTGTAATGGATCTCGTAATCCATGCCGAGCGCCTTTGCACGCCGGGCCATCGCGGCAATCGGTGTGACGCCGATGCCGCCGGCCACGAAGATCGCGCGCGGCGTGGTTTCGTCCAGGCGGAAGTGGTTGCGCGGGCCGCGCACGCGCAGCCGATCGCCGACCTTGACCTGTGTGTGCATCCAGTTCGATCCGCCGCGGCCCTGCGGCTCGTGCAGCACGGCGATTTCGAACGCACCGACGTCCGCCGGGTCGCCGCAAAGCGAGTATTGACGCGAGAGCCCGGTATCGCCGCATTCGACGTCGATGTGCGAGCCGGGTGCCCAGCGCGGCATGGCACGGCCGTCGGGCGCCACCAGGCGCAGCTTGACGATACCGTCGGCCACGGGCGACACCGACTCGACCACGACCGGACGTGTCACGCTGTGGCCAGACGGTTCGCCAATGCGCACCGGCGAATGGCGCGCCAGAATGGACGGATCGCGCAACTCGGGATTCTGCGCCGGATCCCACTCCACCCAGAGATGCTCGGGGCCGCGGAACGACGTGTTGGGCACGTACGTGAACTTCTGCTCGGCGAGCTTCATGTGCGGTAGCCGACGCGTGAACTCTTCCAGGAAAATCTGCATTTCCATGCGGGCGAGATTCTTGCCCATGCACTGGTGCGAGCCGTAGCCGAACGTCAGTTGGTCGCTGGCATTCTCACGACGGATGTCGAACAGGTCGGCATCGGCGAAATGGGCTTCGTCATGGTTGGCCGACGACGTCACGATGAGCAGCTTGGCGCCCGCGGCAATGTCGACGCCGCCGATGTTGACGTCCTTCGTCGCGAGGCGGCGCCACGCGGCGACCGAGCCGTTGTGACGCAGGCACTCCTCGACGGCGTTCGGAATGAGCGACGGGTCTTCGCAGATCTCGCGCCACACGTCGGGGTGTTGCAGCAACAGTTTCATCGCGTTGGCGGTGGCGTTGGCGGTCGTCTCATGCGCGGCCACGATGCCTGCCATCATCATCGAGTGCAGATACGAATCGGTGACGACTTCCGGGTGTTCCTTCTGCTTGCGAATGCCGTACTGCATCCAGCCCGGGCCGTCCGGGTTCTGACGCATCTTGTCGAGAATCTTGCCGGCGAGCTGCCAGAAGTTGCCGACTGCGTGCGCCACCGCCACCTGTTCCTCGGGCTTGGGGCGCCCCCAGGTATTGACCGTGTGCGCAATGGAATACTCGCGCAGTTTGTCCATGTCTTCTTCCGGCACGCCGAGGAAGTGCAGGGCCACGGTGAGCGGCACTTCCCACAGCATCTGGTCGACGAGATCGGCGCGACCGTCGTTCACGAACCGGTCGACGTATTCGCGCGCAAGCTGGCGCACGAGGGGTTCGTGATGCTTGAGATGCTCCGGCGTGAACGGCTCCATCAGCACGCGGCGTCGCGGCATGTGCGCCGGTTCGTCTTCGTTGACCAGTGTGCGATTGAGCGCGAAACCATAAGACGCGAGCACGGCATTCGCTTCCGGCCCCGTCGGCGTGATCTTCTCCAGCGCGATCGAGGGGCTGAAGGTGATGTTGTCGCGGAAGATCGCCTTGATGTCGTCGTAGCGGGTCACCACCCAGTAGCCGAGCTTCGGGCTGTAGAACACCGGCTCCTGCTCGCGCGCCCATCGCACGTACTCGGGGGGATCCTGCTGATAACCGTCTTCGAACGGGTCGAACTCGGCGGCGCGTGCGCTGATCGGGCATCCGTTCGGGGCCTTTGCCGCCGTGGCCTGATGAAACGGGCAGGCGCCGGTGTCGGCGGTGGGGGAACTCGTTTGACTCATCCGTTCACGCTCTCTCGGTCAGGGGCGAGGCCGATCCACGTCAACCCATGCAGGGCGCGCGGCGACACACGCAATATTTCAAGTGTAGAGGAGCGCCGCGTGGGCAGGCGGCGTGTGCGTGGCGGCAACGCTCGCCCGCGAATGACACGGACGTCTCCTCGTCTCGATGGGAGTCGCGCGATGCGTCGTCGCACGCGTGTTCCCATTCTCTGTGTTGGTTAAGCGTAAATATAATACGCATTGCGTAAATTGGTGGACTGGGGTTAACCTCTAGGGCTAGCGACATCGGCCAATCTCGATTTGCATCATAAAATCTCGCCGATGACGACAAGCAAACGACCCACAGCAGGCCGTCCGCGCAGCGCGGCGGCGTCTTCCTCGGTGACGAACCGCGTCGCGGCGTCCGACAGCGAGCCCGTCGACGCGCCGCGCGAGCGCGGTCGCCGGCAGCGTGTTCAGTCCGCCGAAACCGGCATGGTGGTCCTCAAGGGGCTGGCCCGGCTGGGCGGGCGCGCCAGTCTGACCGCCCTTGCCGCGCACGTTCAGCAAAGTCCCGCGAAGGTACATCGTTACCTGATGAGTCTGGTGGAAGAGGGGTTGGTCGCCCAGGATGCCGACTCGCAACATTACTATCTGGGGCTGGAAGCCATGCTCATCGGCGTGGCCGCGATGCGCCAGGCGGATCCGGTGCGCGCGGCCGAACCCGGATTGGTGCGGTTGCGCGAAGCCTTCGACGTCACGTGCTTCATTGCCGTGATGGGCAACAAGGGGCCGACCATCGTGCGCTTCGAGGAGCCGGGGTTGCCGGTGACGATCAATGTGCGCATCGGCTCCGTCATGTCGGTCCTGTGGTCGGCGGCCGGACGCGTATTCCTTGGCCTGCTCGACGACCCTCAGGTGCTTGCCATGGCCGAGGCGGAACTGGCGCATGCCTCGCCGGATCAACGGGCGCTGCTCGACGCCGAGGAGCCCATCGGCGCACTGCGTGCCGCGGTGCGCGCGGCACAGGGCGCGAGCGTTCGCGATACGAACCTGACGGGCATCAGCGCACTCGCGGCGCCGGTCTTCAATTACGACGGTCGGCTCGTCGGCGTGATCACGGCGCTGGGCGCGACGGGAGGATTCGATCCAAGCCTGGACGGCCCCATCGGCGAAGCCGTGCGCCGCGAAGCGCTGGCCGCCAGTCACGCATTGGGTTACCGCCCGCCGCTGCCCGCCGGCGCCTGACGCTTCGGCGCGCGGAGGCCATGCGGCCGCCCGCGCGCCTTCGTCAGAGTTTCGGGCGGATCGCCACGATTCCCGGACGTCACCCCGTCACCCCCGCACCGCAGGTGCCCGGAAAGCATCGCACCTGACGAATCCGCCACGCTATATGGAATTTCCCACCCGGCGACCCTTCGTCTAACACGGCGTCTTGTGCTAACATTTGGTAATGATTCTCATTATCAAATGAATGGCCGCCGATGACGGGAAGGCAGGACACGTCATGGGAGACCTCACCTGCGGAGGTCGCAAGTGTTGATGTTGAAACGAACCGTCGATCTGACGCCGTGCGTCGCTTCGATTCCGACGCCGTCCCTGACGTACGTGCCGTTGGGGCAGTTCGGGCAGGGCGACCGAAAGCTCACGGGCGACGCCCGTCATCGTGCGTTGGCAAGCAGCGACATGGCTGCGGCGGGCGCGGCGGGCGATGTCCGCGCGGGGGCGTCGCACTGCGAGTGTGGCGTCGACGAGCTGTGGTTGTGGCGTTTTTTGCTGGCTGGGCGTCCGTTCGGCGCCACGGGCGCGGCGGCGGGTGGCCCGGACGACGGCGCGACCTGGCTTTCGGCCGCAGAGCATTCGCTCGCACGGCGGTTGCCGCGCGCGCAGATGCGTCATCGTTTCCTGTCGGAGCGCATCGCCTTGCGATGGATCTTCGGCCGCTGGTTCCGTTGCACGCCGGCGCAGGCGCCTGTGCCGGCCGCCACGCCCGGCGTGTCGAGGCTGGCGTGCGACGGTCCGCACGGCAAGGTCTGGATTGACATGGCTCACGCGGGTCTTTGGCTGTTCGTGGCAATGGGGCAGGGGCCGCTCGCGCTGGCGGCGCACGCGCCGACGCCAGGCGGCGCCGACGATGGCGACGCTGGCGATGCCCGACCGGCGTGGCCAATGGCAACGGCAACGGCAACGGCGCCGGAGGCGTCGTCCGGCGGGACCGATCCGTTGGCCGTGGCGCGCGACACGGCGCATCGTCTCTGCCTGGCAAGGCTCTCGGGCGAAGGGGATGTGTTGACGTCGAGCGCGGATGTGCCGCTACTCGCGCATCCTTACGTGAGCGTGCCCTACGCGGGGCGCACACGCTACCTGTATGACATGTCGGTCAGCTCGCGTCTGACCGTCGTGGCCGCGCGCGACAGCATCGTGCATCGCGTGCGGGCATTCGGTTGGCAAAACTGACGGAAATCTTTGGGAGACGACAACACCGCCGACACGGCGATGCCGGTGGAGAAAGGCAGGTGTCCTGAATTTGCGCTATTCTGGCCCGCTGTTTCGCCCAATGTCATCGACTTCCTGGAGAAGAAGCTCATGCGCCGTTGCCCGCGTAGTACGCTGGCTGCCGTTCTGGCCGCCCTTTCCCTGCCGATGGTGCCGCTCGCGGCTCATGCCAAGGCGCTCACCGTGTGCACCGAAGCGAGCCCCGAGGGCTTCGATGTCGTGCGCTACAACTCGCTGACAACGACCAACGCATCGGCCGATACGGTGTTCAACCGGCTGGTCGAGTTCGACGCGGCACAGGCCAAGGTGGTGCCGAGCCTGGCGACGAAGTGGGAAGTGAGTCCCGACGGGCTCACCTACACGTTCACGCTGCGCCCGAACGTGAGCTTCCACAGCAACGAGTACTTCAAGCCCACGCGCGCGTTCAATGCCGACGACGTCGTCTTCACCTTCGATCGCATGCTCAACGACAACGCGCCGTGGCACAAGCTCACGCCGTCCGGTTTCCCGCATGCGCAGTCGCTGTCGCTGGGCAAGCTGATCAAGTCGGTGCGCAAGGTCGACGATCACACTGTTCGCTTCACGCTCTCCGAACCGGACGCCGTGTTCCTCTCGATGCTGTCGATGGGCTTTGCGTCGATCTATTCGGCGGAGTACGCCGACAAGCTGGTGGCCCTCGACAAGACGGACGAGATGAATGCGAAGCCCATCGGGACCGGCCCGTTCATCCTGCGCAGCTATCAGAAGGACAGCGTGGTGCGCTACGACGCCAACAAGACTTACTTCGGCGGCGCGCCCGCGTCCGAGCGTCTGATCTACACGATCGTGCCCGATCCGGCGGTGCGGGCGCAGAAGGTGAAGGTCGGCGAGTGCCAGATCGCCCTGTCGCCCAAGCCGCTCGACGTGCAGGCCGCGCGCGGCGACAAGACCCTCAGGGTCGTGCAGACCCCGGCATTCATGACGGCGTTCGTGGCAATCAACACGCAGCACAAGCCGCTGAACGACGTGCGCGTGCGTCAGGCGCTGAACCTGGCGTTCGACAAGCCGAACTACGTCAAGCAGGTCTTCGAGGGATCGGCCACGCCGGCGGTCAACGTCTACCCGCCGAACACATGGAGCTATGCCAGCCAGGTCGCCGATTATCCGCTGAACGTCGAGAAGGCGAAGAAGCTGCTCGCGGACGCGGGCTTCCCCAAGGGTTTCGAGACGACCATCTGGACACGTCCGGCCGGCAGCCTGCTCAACCCGAATCCGCGCGTGGGCGCCGAGATGCTGCAAAGCGATCTCGCGAAGATCGGCGTGAAGGCCCAGATCAAGACGGTGGAGTGGGGCGAGCTGATCCGACGCGGCAAGGCGGGCGAGCATGACCTGCTGTTCATGGGGTGGTCGGGGGACAACGGTGATCCGGACAATTTCCTCACGCCGCAATTCAGCTGCGCGGCCGTGACCTCGGGCACCAACTTCGCGCGCTTTTGCGACGCCAATCTCGACAGGCTGATCGCCGACGGCAAACGCACGCACGACTTGGCGGCGCGCACGGCGAAGTACCAGGCGGCGCAAAAGATGATCAAGGACGACGCCCTGTGGATTCCGCTGGCGCATCCGGTCGCCGCGGTCATCACGCGTGCCGGTGTTTCGGGCTACCAGGTCAGCCCGTTCGGTCGTCAGTACTTTGCGACGGTGCAGGTGAAGTAACGGCGGGGGCGCGTGAGGCGAGCCCGAATGAAAAAGCCATGTCCGGCTACGGACATGGCTTTTTTCATGGCTGGACGCCGTGCGGCGGCGCCTGGACCGTCACGCGTCGGGCGCGCTCTGCGCCTCGCCAATGCGATAGACCTGCGACAGATCCCACTCGCCCATGCCGCGGGCAACCGCGTCCCGGAGCAGCCGGCGTACTTCCGGCAGCACGCGCTGCACGGTCGCACTCGCATGCGCGAGTTCGGCAATCGCATCGAGGTCCTTGAGCATCACGCGCACCGTGCCGGTGGCATGCTCGGGCGGATTCACCATGCGCGGCCACAGCGTTTGAAGCAGTATCGAGTCGGCCCAGCCGCCCTGCAGCGCCATCGGCACGGCCACCGTATCGATGCCGTTGCGCCGGGCGAGCACATAGGCCTCCGCCAGCCCGGCGAGGGTGGTCGCCACGATGGCCTGATTCGCGAGCTTCGTGGTCTGACCGGCGCCGATGTCGCCCATGCGCGTGACGCGCGAGGCAAACGCGCGCAACACGGGCGTCACGGACTCGATCGCCTGCGCGGGCCCGCCCGCCATGATGGCCAGCGTGCCCGCTTCGGCACCGCCCGTGCCCCCCGAGACCGGCGCATCGATCCACCCATTGCCGGTGGCCTTGGACCAGCGCGAGGCGAGCGTGCGCGTGAGCGCAGGCGACAACGTGGAGTGGTCGACGAGAAAGCGCGGCGGCGTGGTGGCATGCACGAGGCCGTGCTCGCCGAAGACCACGTCCTCCACGGCCTTGCCGTCACCGAGGCAGAGCAGCGCGATGTCGACGCTTTCCCCAAGCGCCCGTGGCGTGGCGCAGGCGATGGCACCGGCTTCGGTCAACGCCGAGAGTTTGGCGCCGGACCGATTCCAGACGGCGACATCGTGTCCGGCGGCGAGCAGGCGCCGCGCCATCGGTTCGCCCATGCGGCCGATGCCGCAAAAACCTAAGCGTCGGGTTGTCATCGCTTCGCTTCCTCCGGGGTCGGCGTTTCTCCGAGCGAGGCTTCGTAGGGCCAGTCGACGGCCCCCGAATGGGTCACGGCGCCGAACTTGGCCGGGCGCACGAGCGCTTCATACTTCTCCAGTACGCCGCCGAGGCGCGCGCGCACGAACGGCTTCGCCTCGGCCGCGCGCGCGGCCAGCGCTTCGTCGGAGAGTTCGACGTCGAGCGTGCCCCGGATCGCGTCGATGTGGATGCGATCGCCGTCGCGCAGCAAACGGATCGGACCGCCCGACGCCGCTTCCGGGCCGACGTAGCCGATGCACATGCCGCGCGTGGCGCCCGAGAAACGGCCGTCGGTGAGCAGCGCGACTTTCTCGCCCATGCCCTGTCCGTAGATCGCCGCCGTCACGCTGAGCATCTCGCGCATTCCCGGGCCGCCTTTGGGACCTTCGTTGCGGATCACGAGGACGTCGCCTTCGCGATAGGTGCCCGCGGACACCACCGCCATGCAGTCCTCTTCCGTCTCGAAAACACGGGCGGTGCCCGAGAACACCAGTTGCTTCAGACCGGCGGTCTTGAGCGCTGCGCCGTCGGGTGCGAGGTTGCCGCGCAGGACCACCAGTCCGGCGTTTGGCGAGAGCGGTTCGGTGTGCGGTCTGACCACGCGTCCGTCGGGTCCGGGGAAGGCGCGCAATGCGACTTCGAGCGTCTCGCCGCTTTGCGTGAGCGTGTCGCCGTGAAGGTGTCCGCCGGCGAGCAGCGCGTTGAGCACGGCCGGCACGCCGCCGACGTGATGCAGGTCCACCGCGAGGTAGCGTCCGCCCGGCTGCATGTCGCCGATGAGCGGCGTGCGTGCGAGCACTTCGGAGACATCGTCGAGCGTGAATTCGATGCCGGCCTCATGCGCGATGGCCGGGATGTGGAGCATGGCGTTGGTCGAGCCTCCGGTGGCCGCCACGGCGGCACACGCATTCTCGAGGCTCTTGCGCGTGACCAGGTCGCGTGGCAGCGGCCCGCCGTTGCGCAGCGCGCGCATGACGTGCTCGCCGGCGCGCCGGGCGATCGCGATGCGTTCGCTGTAGACCGCGGGCACCATCGCCGAGCCGAGCGGGGCGAGACCGAGCACCTCCGCCACCATGGCCATCGTATTGGCAGTGAACTGTCCCGGGCATGAGCCGGCGGTCGGGGTGCAACGCTTTTCGATGCCGCGCAGTGTCTGCGCGGACATGTCGCCTCGCTGCGCCGCGCCTACCGCCTCGATGGCGGTGAGGATGGTGGCCTGCGAGCCATCGGGCGCCACGCCGGGGAGCATGGCGCCGCCGAACAGGAATACGCCGGGAACGTTCACGCGCACCATGCCCATCAGAATGCCGGGCAGGGTCTTGTCGCAGCCCGCCACGCCCACGAGGGCGTCGTAGCAGTGGGCGCGCACGAACAGCTCGACGCTGTCGGCAATCGTCTCGCGCGAGACCAGCGAGAAGCGCATGCCCGAGTGGTTCATCGAGGTGCCGTCCGACACGGAAATCGCCGAGCCGCGAATCGGCACGCCGCCTCCGGCGGCCACGCCCAGTCGGACGTTGTCCGAGATCTGGTTGAGCGACATCGAGCAGGGCGTGTTCTCGCCGAAGGTATCCACGATCGCGACGAACGGCTTGTCGATGGCGTCGTCGTCCAGGCCGGTGGCGCGCAGAAAGGCGCGGTGCGGCGTGCGCGTCACGCCTTCGGTGACGGTGCGCGAGCGGTGTTTGTGCAGATCTGTCATGGGGGGCTTCCTTGGGGCGCGATGCTCACGTGTTGAGCAGCAGGCCGTTTTCGATGGCGAGCACCTGGCCGGTCATCGCGGGCGCATGGGCGGCGAGGAACCAGGCCAGTTCGGCGATTTCCGACGGCTGCGACACGCGCTTGAGCGGTGCGTTCTCGCGCATGCCGTCGACCACACGGGCATAGGCGTCGTCCCCGAGCACGCGTCGCAGCAAGCCGTCGTCGACCATGCCCGGTGCGATGGCGTTCACGCGTACGTGCGGCGCGAGATTGCGGGCGAGCGAGAGCGTGAGCGAGTTCACCGCACCCTTCGACGCCGCGTAAGCGATCGATGACCCGGTGCCGTTGAGCGACGCCAGCGACGAAATGTTGATGACACTCGCCGACGCCGCGCCCGAGACGCGCTCGCGCATGAGCGGTGCGGCCGCACGCGTCATCTGGAACATGCCGACGAGGTTCACGCGGTAGACGCGTTCAAACTCGCCCGCGTCGATGGCTTCGAGATCGCCGTGCGGGATCACCCGTGTGGTGCCGGCGCTGTTGACCAGGGCGTCGAGCCTGCCCCATTGCGCGGCCACCGCGTCGACCATGCGGCGGCACGCGGCATCGTCTCCCACATCGGCGTCCACGACGAGCGTTTGCGTGCCGGCCTGACGGCACTGGGCGGCCACGGCCTCGGCCGCCGCGCGGGTGCTGTCGTCGAAGTTGTTGATCGCCACGGCCCACCCGTCGCGCGCGAAGCGCAGGGCGGTCGCGGCGCCGATACCCGTGGCGGCACCGGTCACGAGGCAAACGCGCGCGCTCATGCCTGACCCCGTTGCGGCTTGAGCGAGAGTACGAGCAACGCGCCGGCGACGAGCGCGCATGCCAGCACGATCATGCCCGGCAGCAGTTGCCCGGTGCTGTCCTTGAGATAGCCGATCACGTAGGGGCTGACGAAGCCGGCGAGATTGCCGGTCGAGTTGATCAGCGCGATGGCCGCGGCGGCGCCCGCCCCGCTCATCATGGCCGTGGGAATGCCCCAGAACACCGGCGCGATCGAGTTGATGCCGATGGCGGCGACGATGAGCGCGGCGATCGACCACCACAGGTGTTGGGCGAGCAACACGGAGGCGAGCATGCCGGCGGCGCCCAGCAGGCAGCACACGGCCACGTGCACGCGGCGTTCGTTGCGTCGATCCGCATGGCCGGCCACGAGAATCATGGCCACCGCGCTGATGAGCGACGGCACCGCGGAGAGCAGCCCGATGTTGCCGAGGTTGGCAACGCCCGCCGCGCGAATCATCGTCGGCATCCAGAACACGAGGCCGTAATTGCCCATCGCGATGCAGAAGTAGAGCAGGCCGAGCAGCCACACCTTGCCGTTGCCGAACACCTCGCGCACGCTATGACGCGCACGCGTGCTGTCGTCGGCGGCGAGGTCCTGCGCCAGCATGCGCTTCTCGTCGGCGCTCAGCCACTTCACCGTCTCGATGCGATCCTGCAGCACGAAGAAGGCCGCGATACCCACGGCGAGCGACGCGACCCCTTCGATCAGAAAGAGCCACTGCCATCCCGCAAAGCCGTGCAACCCGCCGAACTGCTGCATGATCCAGCCCGACAACGGACCGCCGATGGCGCCCGAGACCGGAATCGCGACCATGAACAGGGCAATGATCCGTGAGCGCTTGTTCGACGGGAACCACGTGGCCAGATACAGCACGATGCCGGGGAAGAACCCGGCTTCGGCCACGCCGAGCAGGAAGCGCAGCACGTAGAACGACACCGGGCCCTGCGTGAACATCGTCAGGCACGAAATGATCGACCAGGTGACCATGATGCGCGCGATCCACATGCGCGCGCCTACCCGGTGAAGGATCAGATTGCTCGGCACCTCGAAGATGAAATAGCCGAGGAAGAACACACCGGCGCCCGCGCCGTAGACGGTCTCCGACAGCGAGAGGTCCGTGAGCATCTGCAACTTCGCGAAGCTCACGTTCACGCGGTCTATGTACGCGACGATGAACGCGAGGAACAAAAACGGGATGATGTGCCAGGTCAGCTTGCGATACAGCGCGTCGCGCTGCGTCGGGTCCAGCGCGGCGAGTGCGCCGGCGTGCGGCTGCGCGCCGTCGGAAAGGGACGTGCTCATGAATGTTGTCTCCGTGGATGCGTGCCGTGGGGCACGTCGAATTATCCGGCAGCGTGGCGCACGTTCGGTTATGCGCGAAGTCTCGGCGCGCGGCGGGCAATGCACCCGGTGCCGGTCGTCGTTGCCTCGCGGGAATGCTGTGCGACATCGCTGCTCGTTCGAAGAGTAAGGGGGCGACGGCCCGCGCGGCAAATCACACTTTGCGTGCGCGACATTACCATTTGGTTATGATTGGGGCGTCGCTTCCTCTCATTGCCGTCATGAACACGATCTCATCGGGCGCCACGCCCGGCGATTCGATGGAACGCTTTTTCCGCAGCGGTCTGAAGCTTGGGCACCTGCGCATTCTCGTCGCGCTAGGCGAACTGCGTCAGGTCACGCGCGTGGCGGCGGCGTTTCATGTCACGCAGCCCGCCATCTCCAAGCAGATCGCGGAGATCGAGGACGCCCTCGGTGCGCCGGTCGTGCGGCGCGTGGGCAACGCCGTCGAATTGACCGGGATCGGGCGCGTGCTCATCGAGCGCGGGCGGGAGATCCTGCGGCAGATCGAACTGGCGAGGCGCGACGTCAGCGCATTGACCGCCGGGACGGCCGGTCATGTGCGCTTCGGCGCCGTGGTCACGATCCCGCAACCGCTGATCGCGCATGCGGTCGAGCTGTTCACGCGTCGCGCCCCGAACGCTTCTTTCTCGTTCGTGGAGGCGACGCTGGATCGACTCCTGAAAATGATGGACGAGGGGAACCTCGATCTGGCGCTCGGGCGCAACCGCGTGACCGGGCACTTGCCGGTGATGCGCCATGAAGCGTTGCATCACGAGCCGTTCGTGTTCGTGGTGGGCGCGCGTCACGCGTTAGGCGGACCCGATACGCCCGTGGCATGGCACGACCTGCGGGACGTGCGCTGGATCACGCCGATGCGGGGCTCACCGGCGTTCGCGACGATGGCGGAGATTCTGGCCGAGCACGGTGTGACCTTGCAACGCCCAGCCATCGAATCGAGCTCGCTGGCGCTCAATCTGTCGCTGCTGCGCGGTGGCGATTTCGTCTCGATACTGCCGCTCTCGCTCGCGCGCCGCTACGTGCAGCGCGGCACGATGCGCGTGCTGCCGTTGCCGCCGCTGGGACCGCTGGGCGAGGCGATTCTGTACTGGCGCGAAGACACGACAACGCCGGCCGCGCAGTTGTTCGCCGCCTGCCTGCGCGAATCGTCGGCCGAAGTGATCGACGCGAACTGATTCGCGTGATCGGGTTGTCTTGCGCCGGAATGCTTGCCTGGCGTGGCGTCGAGGGACGTCGGCGCGTCGTGTATATGTCGTTGACGAGGCGTTGGAGCAGGGGCAGGCGATTTCAGCGTTTCACGAACGATACATTTTCCGTACACTCGGTCCCGATGTCTCGGAAATTGAGTTATTAATTTCTTTTAAATCAACGGGTTGAGTCGTCTGGCACGGAATTCGCGTCTGTGAATCGCGTATGGCGACGCGCCAACCCGGAATTCCCGCAGGCTGTTGGCAAGGCTCCCCTGTGCATGCGTGCACGGGAGGGCTCGCTATTGCCCACGAATTTGGCTGACGCGCCCACGCCGTAACGCTGAACCTTCTGGCGGGGTTCCGCGTGTTTCGGAATGAGATTGCGCGTGCGCGGGGAGGGGACCATGAACGGGTTCAAGGCGACGATGGTGGGTGCGGCGGCGGTGGCCATGCTGTGCGGCATTTCGATCAATGCGTCATATGCCGCCGGAGGGGGTGGCGGACGTGGCGGCGGCGGTGGGATGGGTTTCGGCGGCGGGGGCTTCGGAGGGCTGGGAGCCTTCGGCGGCCCAGGCGGCCCCGGCGGCGGTGTGGGGATCGGCATTGGTGGCGCGGGCGGTTGCGGCTGCGGCGGCCACAGCGGCGGTGGTGGCGGCGGCGGTGGCGGCGGCGGTGGCGGCGGCGGTGGCGGCGGTGGCGGTGGCGGTGGTGGTGGTGGTGGTGGTGGTGGTGGTGGTGGTGGCGGTGGTGGTGGTGGTGGTGGTGGTGGTGGTGGTGGCGGTGGCGGTGGCGGTGGTGGCGGTGGTGGTACAGGAGGCGGTACTGGTGGCGGTGGCGTCGGTGCGAGCAGCGGCGGTGGCGGCGGTGTCGGCGGCCCGGGCGGTCGTGGTATCGGTGGTGCCGCGGGCGGAAACGGACTGGCCGCGTTCGGCGGTCCGAGCGGTTTCGGTGGCGGCGGGGGATGTTCGATGAACGGTCAGAACGGTGAGGAACCGTGCCCCTGAGCCAATGATTGGGCTGTCGTCGCGCGCAAGGCTTGCGTGGGCTTCAGCGCTGTGGAAGGCATCTTGCAGGTTAATCGTCGGTTCCTGACGCGACCGGCTGGCGGCTTCGCCGCTTGCCGTGCCACCCCCCCGGCCCGTGATCAGGCTGTTCTCCCGGCGATGCGCCCCTTCGGTTGTCCGAAGGGGCGTTTTTTTGGGGGTGAGCAGACCGTCGACAGCAGTGGGGATATGGAAATGCCGATTATGTATTTCGCGTAAACCCGCATCTGTGGCAGCATCGCGGGTCTGGGTGACGATGGCGGCAGTGGGCCGCGCGTGGCCCACGTGGGCCCACCCGGCTCACACGATACTGAACGGGCGCCCATCAGGCGCCAGACAAGCAAAAGGAGAATTCGCACATGCTGTCCCGTCAACTGATCCATGCGATCCTCGGCGCCACGCTGGCCGTGGCTTCGCTCGGCGCCGCCGCGCAGACCGCCGACAAGCCCCTGAAGGTCGGCACGATGGCCGGCTCGGACGCCCAGATCTTCGAAGTCGTGAAGCAGGTCGCGCATAAGCGCGGCCTCGAAATCAAGATCATCGAGTTCAGTGACTACGCACAGCCCAACGCCGCGCTCGATGCCGGCGATCTGGACGCCAACGGCTTTCAGCACAAGCCGTTCCTCGATAGCCAGGTCAAGGATCGCGGCTACAAGATCGTGAGCGCGGGACTCACTTACGTCTCACCACTGGGCTTCTATTCCAGGAAGTACAAGTCGCTCAAGGATCTGCCCAACGGCGCGAAGGTCGGTATCCAGAACGACCCGTCGAACGGTAACCGCGCCCTGCTGCTGTTGCAGAAAGAGGGGCTGATCAAGTTGCGCGCCGGTGCCGGCGTCGACGGCAAGAACGCCACGCCGCTCGATATCGCCGAGAACCCGAAGAAGCTGAAGATCGTGGAATTGGAAGCCGCGCAATTGCCGCGTGCATTGCCGGACCTCGACGCCGCGTCGATCAACACCAACTTCGCGGCGCAGGCCGGTCTGGTGCCCAAGCGCGATGCGATTGCCATCGAGGACCTGAAGGGGCCTTACGCGAACCTGATCGCCGTGCGCGCGAAGGATGCGAACAAGCCCTGGGTCAAGCAACTGGTCGACGCTTACGACTCGGACGAAGTCAAGCAGTTCATCGACAAGCAGTTCAAGGGCGCGCTCATCGCCACGTGGTAAGCCACGATGCCGTGGCGTGCCTTGCACGCCGCGCGGCCGGTGGGCAAAAAAACCGGGGCCATGGTCCCGGTTTTTTCATGCGCGCATCATTTGCAACGCGTCGTGCACCACGTCGCTGGCATGAAAGCGTTTGACTAGAATGGAAGTGTCATTCCGACGCAGGGGGGGCGCCATGTCCATGCTCAACGTTTCGATGATGCTCGTGGCATTGCTTGTCGGCTTCGCCGTCGGCATGCTGGTCGACCATTTCTGGGTCACCCATCACGACGAGCCCGCCAATCACAAGCGACTCGACTGGCACGAGATGTGGGAGCGTATCCGCCACCAGCACTGACGCTGGCATCCCGCCGGTCAGTTGCCGGGATGCTCGCGCAGCTTTCGCCATAGCGTCGACCGGCTGATGCCCAGCGCCTCGCAGGCGGCGCCCCGGTCGCCGCCGCACGCCGCGAGCGTGGCGCGAATGCGTGCCAGTTCCTCGGCGGCGCGTCGGGCGCGCCCGGTCTGCGCCAGTGGCGCGGCGCCGGTCTGACGCACTCCGGGCTCGCCGACTTGCCGTCCCCCGTGCGTGGGGGGAACATCGGGCGACGCCGGCGCATCGATGCGCAGGGGGGCGCCACCCGCCGGATCGAGTTCCGGTGCAATCTCGACCAGCCGTGCGCGATCGATCTCACGCGCCTCCACCACATCGGCGCAGACGACCGCAATGCGCTCGAGCAGATTTTCCAGTTCGCGCACATTGCCGGGCCAGCGATAAGTCGCCAGCAGTGGCAGTAGCGACGCCTGCAGGGCTTCGACGCTCATGCGCGCGCCGGCGCGCGCGAGGGCGCGCTCCAGAAAGAGCGGGGTGAGGCGTGGCAGGTCGTCCATGCGCTCGCGCAACGGCGGCAGCACCATGCGCAGGATGTTGAGCCGGTAATACAGGTCTTCGCGGAACAGACCGGCGGCCACCTGCTGCCGAAGGTCGCGGTGCGTTGCGGCGATCACGCGCACGTCGCACGGCACCGGTTCGGTCGCGCCGAGCCGCAGCACCTCGCGCTCCTGAAGCACGCGCAGCAGGCGCGTTTGCAGCGGCATCGGCATTTCGCCGATTTCGTCGAGAAAGATCGTGCCGTTGTGGGCCGTCTCGAACAGGCCGGCCTTGCCGCCGCGCCGCGCGCCGGAGAACGCGCCGTCTTCATAGCCGAAGAGCTCGCTCTCGAGCAGCGTCTCGGGAAACGCCGCGCAATTGATCGCCACGAAGGGATAGTCGCGTCGTCGACTGGCGTTGTGGATGCCCTGCGCGAGCAATTCCTTGCCGGTGCCGCTCTCGCCGTGCACAAGCACGGTCGAATCCGTCTGGGCGTAGCGGCGCGCCAGCGCGCGCACCTGCGTCATCGCAGCCGAGTCGCCGATCAGATCGTCGAGCCGGTAGCGCGCCACAAGGTGTCGCGGGCGGTGACGCGAACGCAGCGAACGGTCCACACGCGCAAACGCTTGCGAGTCCTGGCACGTGAGGAGCGCGCCTGTGAGCGTGCCCTGATCCAGCAGCGGGATGCGGTTGACGACCCACGTCTTGCCCGCCATGGAAACGATCGCCTCCAGTTCGGCGCTCGCGCTCTCCAGGGTGCGGGAAATGTCCAGTGCCGGCGCGATGGCGTCGAGCGGTCGGCCGACGGCGTCGATCGCATTCACGCCGAGCATGCCGGCCATCGACGCATTGATCGCCTCCACCCGGCCATCGAGGTCGACGGCGGCCACGCCTTCGTGCAGATGTCGGAGCACGGTGTCGAGACGCTCGCGCCGCTGCGCTTCGATGCGTCCGAAGCGCGCGACTTCCAGCGCCGTGTCGAACGCCGCGCGCACCGAGTCCTGCGAATAGAGAAACACGCCCGTGAGCCCCGCGCGCTCGGCCAGTTCGGTCACCAGGCCGGGGCCGACGATGACTTCCATGCCTTCGTCGCGCAGTCGATGCACGAGGTCTTCGGCGTCATGCGCGTCGTGATAGGCATGCTGCGGGATATCGAGATGAAACGCGCTCTTGAAGCGTTCGAATTCGGCGGCCGGGCGTGCATACGACACCAACGCGATGCGCGACGCAGGCGATGGCGAGGGCAGTGCGCGGCGCGCCCGGGCGAGCGCGTGCATGACATCGAAGCCGGTGACTTTCACGAGCACGACGGGCAGTGCGACGCGCTCGCGCAGGAATGCGCCATTCGAGCCCGCCGCGACGATACCGTCGACGCTGCCCGCGGGCAGCCGCGCCAGCGCGTCGATCACGGCTTCGTAGCCTTTGTCGATGATCTGGACGTCGGCGACGGCCGTGTAATCGGGCACGATGTCGCGATAGAGTTCGCCGAGCTTGCTGATGCCCACCGCCCAGATCACCGGCTTCCTGACGGCGGTGACGGTCGACTGCGCAAGCGCCGTGCGCAACAATCCGCCGGAGGCGGGCAGTGGCATCGGCACACGGGCGGACAGGTCGGTAGCGTTGGGTTTCGGCATGGCGCGGCTTGTGGAAAAGCGAGGGCGACGCGTCAGTCTGGGCGCGTGGAACAGCAATGATCGTAGCATATTGCGACAACGCGTTTCATATTTCGTTTCAAATTGAAATGTTTTGCGACGTGGTCGCAGCGCGGCGCACGGGGTTCGCCTTGACGTAAACGTCAGGTGCGCGAAGAATTTCCTTTGATAAATGAACGCGTTACGCATTGGTGCGCCGCGTGCGACGCCCGGTGCGATCAGCCTGCTCCGGCGTCTGGCACGCTCATTGCTATAACAAGCCACTGCATTTCAACCCAGCGCGATCCGGCGATTTCCGACCGTTCGTCGCGCGTGACACGACCGAGGGATTCACGTGACGCAAACCATTCGTTCGGCCGGCGCCGCCTTCCGCGAGGCCGTCAAGACCGAGCAACCGTTGCAGGTTGTCGGTGCGATCAACGCCAACCACGCCCTGCTGGCCAAGGCGGCCGGCTTCAAGGCGATTTATCTGTCCGGCGGCGGCGTCGCGGCCGGCTCGCTCGGGTTGCCCGATCTGGGCATCTCCACGCTCGACGATGTGCTGACCGATGTGCGCCGCATTACGGACGTCTGCGACCTGCCGCTGCTGGTCGATGTCGACACCGGGTTCGGTCCGTCGGCGTTCAACATTGCACGTACGGTGCAGTCGCTCATCAAATTCGGCGCCGGCGCCATGCACATCGAGGATCAGG
Source organism: Pandoraea pnomenusa (assembly GCF_000767615.3). Taxonomy (NCBI): domain Bacteria; kingdom Pseudomonadati; phylum Pseudomonadota; class Betaproteobacteria; order Burkholderiales; family Burkholderiaceae; genus Pandoraea; species Pandoraea pnomenusa. The sequence continues at coordinate 2,001,727 of NZ_CP009553.3, forward strand.
TCGGCGCGAAGCGTTGCGGCCACCGTCCGGGCAAGGCGATCGTGACACAGCAGGAGATGGTCGATCGCATCAAGGCCGCGGTCGACGCGCGCACCGACGAGAACTTCGTCATCATGGCGCGTACGGACGCGTTGGCCGTGGAAGGTCTGCAGGCGGCCATCGACCGCGCTTGCGCGTGCGTGGAAGCGGGCGCCGACATGATCTTCCCGGAAGCGATGACCGAACTGCCGATGTACCGCCAGTTCGCCGATGCGGTGAAGGTGCCGGTGCTCGCCAACATCACCGAGTTCGGCTCGACCCCGTTGTTCACCGTGGAAGAGCTCAGGAGCGCGCAGGTCGGGTTGGTGCTGTATCCGCTGTCGGCGTTCCGCGCGATGAACAAGGCGGCCGAGAACGTGTACCACACGATTCGTCGCGACGGCACGCAAAAGGCCGTGCTCGACACCATGCAAACCCGCGCCGAGCTCTATGAGAGCATTGGCTATCACGCGTACGAGCAGAAGCTCGACGCGTTGTTCGCGCAACAGAAATAACCGAATCCCTGATCTGGAGGAATGAGCATGAGCGAGACGACCGCCACCGGCTTCAAGCCCAAGAAATCCGTCGCCCTGTCGGGCGTGACCGCCGGCAACACCGCCTTGTGTACGGTGGGCCGCTCGGGCAACGACCTGCACTATCGCGGCTACGACATCCTGGATCTGGCGCAGACCTCGGAGTTCGAGGAAATCGCGTATCTGCTGGTCTACGGCAAGCTGCCGACGGTGGCTGAACTGCGTGGCTACAAGGCCAAACTCAAGTCGCTGCGTGGCCTGCCGGCCGCGGTGAAGGAAGCCCTCGAGGCCGTGCCCGCCGCCGCGCACCCGATGGACGTGATGCGCACCGGGGTGTCGGTGCTGGGCACCGTGCTGCCCGAAAAGGACGATCACAACATTCCGGGCGCGCGCGACATTGCCGATCGCCTCATGGCGAGCCTGGGCTCGATGCTCCTGTACTGGTTCCACTACAGCCAGAATGGCGTGCGCATCGATGTCGAGACCGACGACGACAGCATCGGCGGCCACTTCCTGCACCTGCTCCACGGTCGGAAGCCGTCGGATCAGTGGGTGCGTGCGATGCACACGTCGCTGATCCTGTACGCCGAGCACGAGTTCAACGCATCGACCTTCACCGCTCGCGTGATCGCGGGCACGGGTTCCGACATGCACTCGGCCATTACCGGCGCCATCGGCGCACTGCGCGGTCCGAAGCATGGCGGCGCCAACGAAGTGGCGTTCGAAGTGCAAAAGCGTTACGACTCGCCGGACGAGGCCGAGGCCGACATCCGCAAGCGTGTCGAGAACAAGGAAGTGATCATCGGCTTCGGTCACCCCGTCTATACCGTGAGCGACCCGCGCAACAAGGTCATCAAGGAAGTCGCGCATCAGTTGTCGAAAGATCAGCAGAACACTGCCATGTACGACATCGCCGAGCGTCTGGAGTCGGTCATGTGGGACGTCAAGAAGATGTTCCCGAACCTCGACTGGTTCAGCGCCGTGAGCTATCACATGATGGGCGTGCCGACCGCGATGTTCACGCCGCTGTTCGTGATCGCCCGTACGTCGGGTTGGAGCGCACACATCATCGAGCAGCGCATCGACAACAAGATCATTCGCCCGAGCGCCAACTACACCGGTCCGGAAGATCGGAAGTTCGTACCGATCGAGCAACGCTGAGCCGTCCATGAACACCGAATACCGTAAATCGCTGCCCGGCACGTCGCTGGATTACTTCGACGCCCGCGCTGCCGTCGAGGCCATCGCGCCGGGCGCCTACGACACCTTGCCCTACACGTCGCGCGTGCTCGCCGAGAACCTCGTGCGCCGGTGCGATCCGGCCACGCTGGCCGAGTCGCTCAGGCAACTGATCGAGCGACGCCGCGACCTCGACTTTCCGTGGTTTCCCGCCCGTGTGGTGTGCCACGACATTCTTGGCCAGACGGCGCTCGTCGACCTCGCCGGTCTGCGTGATGCGATTGCCGCGCAAGGGGGCGATCCGGCGCTCGTGAACCCGGTGGTGCCCACGCAACTTGTGGTCGATCACTCCCTGGCGGTGGAGTGCGGCGGTTTCGATCCGGATGCCTTCGCCAAGAACCGCGCCATCGAAGATCGCCGCAACGAAGACCGCTTCGACTTCATCAACTGGACGAAGAAGGCGTTTCGCAACGTCGACGTGATTCCGCCGGGCAACGGCATTCTTCACCAGATCAACCTGGAGCGCATGAGCCCGGTGATTCAGGTGACGGACGGCGTGGCGTATCCCGACACGCTCGTGGGCACCGATTCGCATACCCCGATGGTCGATGCCCTCGGCGTGATTGCCGTCGGCGTGGGCGGGCTCGAAGCGGAAAGTGTGATGCTTGGGCGTGCCTCGTGGATGCGTTTGCCGGACATCGTCGGCGTGGAGCTCACGGGCAAACCGCAGCCGGGCATCACCGCCACGGACATCGTGCTCGCGCTCACCGAATTCCTGCGCAAGGAAAAGGTGGTCTCGGCCTACCTCGAGTTCTACGGCGAGGGCGCGGCGAATCTCACGTTGGGCGATCGGGCCACGATCTCGAACATGGCCCCCGAGTTCGGCGCCACGGCCGCGATGTTCTACATCGACGCGCAGACCATCAAATATCTGAAGCTCACCGGTCGCGACGACGCGCTCGTCGCGTTGGTCGAGACCTACGCCCGGCAGACCGGCCTGTGGGCCGACAGCCTGAAGACGGCGGTGTACGAGCGCGTGCTCCGGTTCGATCTGTCGAGCGTGGTGCGCAATATTGCGGGGCCGTCGAATCCGCACAAGCGCGTGCCCACGAGCGAGCTGGCAGCACGGGGCATCAGCGGCAAGGTGGAGAACGAGCCGGGGCGCATGCCCGACGGCGCGGTCATCATTGCCGCGATCACGAGCTGCACGAACACCAACAACCCGCGCAACATGATCGCGGCGGGGTTGTTCGCGCGCAATGCGAATCGCGCCGGCCTCGCGCGCAAGCCGTGGGTGAAGAGCTCGCTGGCCCCTGGCTCCAAGGCCGTTACGCTGTATCTCGAAGCGGCGGGGCTGCTGCCTGAGCTGGAAAAGCTCGGCTTCGGCGTGGTCGCGTACGCTTGCACGTCGTGCAACGGCATGTCGGGTGCGCTCGACCCGGCGATCCAGCAGGAGATCATCGAGCGCGACCTTTACGCGACCGCCGTGCTCTCGGGCAATCGCAACTTCGACGGCCGCATCCACCCGTACGCGAAGCAGGCGTTTCTCGCATCGCCGCCGCTGGTGGTGGCCTACGCCATTGCCGGCACGATCCGCTTCGACATCGAAAAAGACGTGCTCGGCGTGGACGCCGACGGCAAGCCGCTGCGGCTGGCCGACCTGTGGCCGACAGACGAGGAGATCGACGCGATCGTCGCCAGCAGCGTCAAGCCGGAGCAGTTCCGGCGCGTGTACGAACCGATGTTCGCCGCGTCGGTGGCGCAGGGCGAGCGCGCCGAGCCGCTGTACGACTGGCGCGAGAAGAGCACCTATATTCGCCGGCCACCATACTGGGAAGGCGCGTTGGCCGGTGAGCGCAAGCTGCGCGGCATGCGGGCGCTGGCCGTGCTGGGCGACAACATCACGACCGACCACCTCTCGCCGTCGAACGCCATCATGGCCGACAGTGCGGCGGGCGAGTACCTGGCGAAGATGGGCCTGCCGGAAGAGGACTTCAATTCGTACGCCACACATCGCGGCGATCACCTGACGGCGCAACGCGCCACGTTCGCCAACCCGACGCTCAAGAACGAGATGGTCGTGGTCGACGGTCAGGTCAAGGCGGGCTCGCTCGCGCGCATCGAGCCGGAAGGCAAGATCACGCGCATGTGGGAAGCCATCGAGACCTATATGGCGCGCAAGCAGCCGCTCATCGTGATCGCCGGGGCCGACTACGGTCAGGGCTCGTCACGGGACTGGGCGGCCAAGGGCGTGCGTCTGGCCGGCACCGAGGCGATCGTTGCGGAAGGCTTCGAGCGTATTCACCGCACCAACCTCGTGGGCATGGGCGTGTTGCCGCTCGAGTTCAAACCGGGTACCAATCGCAAGACGCTCGGCATCGACGGCAGCGAGACGTTCGACGTGATCGGCGAGCGCACGCCGCGCGCCGAGCTGACGCTGGTGATCCACCGCCGCAACGGCGAGCGCGTGGAGGTGCCCGTGACCTGCCGTCTCGATACGGCGGAGGAAGTCTCGATTTATGAGGCGGGCGGGGTGCTGCAGCGCTTCGCTCAGGACTTTCTGGAATCGTCGCAAGCGGCGGCCTGAGGAGAGACGTGATGGCGCATCAGCCACAAATCCGCATCCCCGCCACGTATATGCGCGGCGGCACCAGCAAGGGCGTGTTTTTCCGGCTTCAGGACCTGCCGCCCGCGGCGCAGACGCCGGGCGCGGCGCGCGACGCGCTGCTCATGCGTGTGATCGGCAGCCCCGACCCGTACGGCAAGCAGATCGACGGCATGGGCGGCGCCACGTCGAGCACGAGCAAGACGGTCATCATCGCGAAGAGCGAGCGCCCCGGGCACGATGTGGACTACCTGTTCGGGCAGGTCTCGATCGACTCGAAGTTCGTCGACTGGAGCGGCAATTGCGGCAACCTGTCGGCGGCCGTCGGCCCGTTCGCCATCAGCGGCGGGCTGGTCGATCCGGCGCGGGTGCCGTGCGATGGCGTGGCCGTCGTGCGTATCTGGCAGGCGAACATCGGCAAGACGATCGTTGCGCACGTGCCGATGACCGACGGTGCGGTGCAGGAGACGGGGGATTTCGAGCTCGACGGCGTGACCTTTCCCGCCGCGGAGGTGCAGCTGGAATTTCTCGACCCGGCCGCCGAGGAAGACGGTGACGGCGGCGGGGCGATGTTCCCGACAGGCCATCTCGTCGACGACCTCGAAGTGCCCGGCGTGGGCACGTTCAAGGCCACGATGATCAATGCCGGCATTCCGACCATCTTCCTCAACGCGGAGGATATCGGCTACCGCGGCACGGAATTGCAGGACGCGATCAACGGCGACCCCAAGGCGCTCGCGATGTTCGAGACGATCCGCGCGCACGGGGCGATTCGCATGGGACTGATCAAGGACGTGTCGGAGGCGGCCATCCGCCAGCACACGCCCAAGGTCGCGTTCGTGGCAAAGCCGGCGAGCTACACCGCGTCGAGCGGCAAGGCCGTCGACGCGGGCGACATCGACTTGCTGGTGCGCGCGTTGTCGATGGGCAAGCTGCACCACGCGATGATGGGCACGGCGGCGGTCTGCATCGGGGCCGCGGCCTCGATTCCGGGCACGCTCGTCAATCTGGCGGCCGGCGGCGGGGCGCGTAACGCCGTGCGCTTCGGGCATCCGTCGGGTACGCTGCGCGTGGGTGCCGAGGCGAAGGAAGTCGGTGGCGAATGGACGGTCACGAAGGCCATCATGAGCCGCAGCGCGCGCGTGTTGATGGAAGGATGGGTGCGCGTTCCGGGGGACGCGTTCTGAAGGTGAACCGCTGATGTGTTGACGGAGGTGGACAATGTCCTCAGGCATCTCGAACGTGCGCCCCGCACCCGACAAGGTTCTCACGGATATTGTCGACTACGTCCTCTCCTACGAGATCCGCAGCGATCTGGCCTTCGAGACCGCTCGCTATTGTCTGATCGACACGCTCGGCTGCGGCTTCGAGGCGCTCTCCTATCCCGCCTGCACCAAATTGCTCGGGCCCATCGTGCCGGGGACGGTCGTGCCCAACGGCGCGAAGGTGCCCGGCACGCCCTATCAGCTCGATCCGGTACAGGCGGCGTTCAGCCTCGGGGCGATGATTCGCTGGCTCGACTTCAACGACACCTGGCTGGCGGCCGAGTGGGGACATCCGTCCGATAACCTGGGCGGCATTCTGATGACCGCCGACTGGCTGTCGCGCACGGCCGTGGCGCAGGGGCTGCCCGCGCTCACGATGCGCCATGTACTCACCGCCATGATCAAGGCGCACGAAATCCAGGGCTGTCTCGCACTGGAAAACGCGTTCAACCAGGTCGGACTCGATCACGTCGTGCTGGTGAAGGTGGCGTCGACAGCGGTCGTTGGGGAAATGCTCGGCCTGTCGCGAGACGAAATGATCAATGCGCTGTCGCTCGCGTTCGTCGACGGTCAGAGCCTGCGCACCTATCGACATGCCCCGAACACCGGCAGCCGGAAGTCCTGGGCGGCAGGCGATGCGACCAGCCGCGCGGTGCGTCTCGCGCTCATGGCCCGCACCGGGGAGATGGGGTATCCGTCGGTGCTCACGGCCAAGCCATGGGGCTTCTACGACGTGCTGTTCAGGGGGCGGCCGTTTGCGTTCCAGCGACCGTACGGGACCTACGTCATGGAGAACGTGCTGTTCAAGATCTCGTTTCCCGCCGAATTCCATGCGCAAACGGCCGCCGAGGCGGCGATGACGCTGCATGGTCGCCTGCAGGCGATGGGGCGCAGTGCGCAGGACATCGCTTCGGTTGTCATTCGCACGCATGCGGCGGCGATTCGCATCATCGACAAGCAGGGGCCGCTTGCCAATCCTGCCGACCGCGATCACTGCATCCAGTACATGGTGGCGGTGCCGCTGTTGTTCGGGCGGCTCACGGCCGATGACTACGAAGACGGGGTCGCGGCCGATCCGCGTATCGACGCGTTGCGTGCGAAGATCGTCTGCCAGGAAGACCCGCGGTTCACGCGCGACTACCACGATCCGGACAAGCGCTCGATCGCCAACGGATTGACGGTGACGCTCGCCGACGGTACCCGGCTCGACGAAGTGCTGGTGGAGTATCCGATTGGCCACAGGCGCCGTCGGGCGCAGGGCATGCCGCTGCTGGTGGAGAAATTCAAGACGAACCTCGCGCGGCGCTTCGCCGCGCGACAGCAGACGCGTATTCTCGACGTTGCGCTCGATCAGCAGCGACTCGAGGCCATGCCCGTGCACCAGTTCGTTGATTTGCTGGTGTGACCGCCGAGCGCGACAGCGTGCCGCCGCGCCGCCGTCGAAGCGAGGCGCGATGAACGGCGCGACAAGAAGCGGCGCGCGATGTGCCCGATGTGCGCCGCGGGGACTCAGGCCTTGTGCGAGTAGCGCAGGCGGGCCATTTGCTCGGCGCTGTCGGTCAGCAGGCCGGCGGCATCGGCGATGGCCTTTTCCAGCGTGGTCGGCCCGAACGTCAGCGAGAAGCAACCGGAGAATACGCGCGACAGGTTCTCGAGCGCGCCGCGGTCGATGGCGCCGGACAGCAGCGAGGCCGTCGCCCCCGCCTTGATCGCGATTTGTGCGGCGATCATCGGGGTCTTGCCGGAGAGTGTCTGGCCGTCGCTGCGACCTTCGCCGGTGATGAGCCAGTCGGCACCTTCCACCGCCTGCGGCAGGCCGACGCGCTCGGCCACGACCTCGGCGCCGGAACGGAACTGCGCGCCCAGCAGATGCAGAGCGAAGCCCAGTCCGCCCGCTGCACCGGCGCCAGCACGGCTGGCCGCCTCGTTGGCATTGAACGCGCGATGCGCATGTCCGGCGAAGTGCGCGATGGCGCGGTCGAGCGGTTCGATCTGCGCTTGGCTTACGCCCTTCTGCGGCCCGAAGATCGCCGTGGCGCCCTGCGTGCCGTTGAGCGGATTGTTCACATCGGACATGGCGATCAGTTCGCAGTCCTTCAGACGTGCGTCGAGACCGTTCAGATCGATGGAGGCGACCCGGTGCAGGGCGGCCGGCACCGGCGGCACCACCTCGCCCGCATCGTCGAGAAGTCGCGCACCGAGGCCGACGAGCAGGCCGGCGCCGCCGTCGTTCGTGCTGCTGCCGCCCAGGCCGATGAGCACGCGGCGCGCACCGGTGTCGAGCAGGGCGCGCAGCAATTCGCCAAGGCCCACGGTCGAGCGTTCCGCCACGGGCGTCTGCATGCCGACCGGATCGGTAATGCTCACCACGTTGGCGCTCTCGAGCACACCGGTGCCGTCGGGCATGACGCCGTACTCGGCCGTCACCGACGCCTGACCCGCGCCACGCACCGACAGCGGCACGCGGCGTCCGCCGGCCGAGAGCAGGGCGTCGAGCGTACCCTCGCCGCCGTCGGCCATGGGGCGCAGCCGCAAATCGGCCTGCGGCAACGCACGCGCGATGCCTGCGGCAATGGCGCGCGCCACTTCCGGCGCACTCAACGAACCTTTGAACGAATCGGGGGCGATGACGATGATCGGGGCTTGCGCGTTGCTGGACATGGAAATCGGGACAGTCGCAAAAATGGATACGGATTGGCGGCGCTCGCGCGCCCCACGGGTGCCAACATTCGGCCCGCGCGTCGTTGTCGCTTTTGGCGTACCGGCCGGACGGTCAATCCGGGGCCCGGTGGGCGGGGTGCACTTCGGCTCGCGGCAGGATCGTGCGCGAGGCGCAGCGGCGCAGTGTGACAGAAACCAGCAATATACGCGATTCGGGCCAGCGCGCATTGCGCGAATTGCCATGCTATGAATAACACGGGTAAGATGAGCGCCAACTGGCGGTGCGTGGCAGGCGATACACCGGCGGCGCCAGTGCCGAATTCGGCAGCACTAACGAACATGACGGCGTGCGTTGCGGCCTGACACGGATGCATCAAGACATCGCGTGGCCGCAGCCATCGGGCGCCGCGACCAGATACCAGGTTGTCGTCACCACGGCGCCCGCCCGCGCGGCCGGCGCCGCACAAGGCGCGTGCGGCAACCGTTTGCGAGCGTGGAGCAGGGCATGAACCGGGGAATGGGCAGGATTTCCATGACGATGCGCGGGGCAACGCGCAATGTTGCAGGGGCGCTGGCGCTGGCCATGTGGCTGACCGGTTGCGCACCGACGGCACCCGTCGTGGCGAAGGAAGAACCGCCGCTGGGCAGCGTCGCCGACGTTGCACCGGAAAATGTAAAAGTCGAGACGTTGCCGGCCTATCGCGACACGGTCGAGGATGCCCGCGCGAACGGCGCGGTCTGGCAGGGATCGTCCAAAAAGACGTATGTACGCGTGAGTGCCTGCACGGCGAGGCTGTGGAAGAAGCAACTGCCGTACGCGCGTTTGCAGCGCAGCAAGGCGGGTGCCGGCCAGACGCTGCAACTCTCTTCGTCCGAAGACGGCGTACTCGCCATTCTCGACCTGGCGCCGCACCGACCGGGCAGCGAAGGCTCGCTCTATCTGGGCGCCACGGGCCCGCAATCGCTTGCCGACGCCGTGCGTCAGTGCCTCTGAGTTGGTCCTCGCGAGTCGCCGGGGGATTCCGGCCCGGCGCGCGCGACACGCCACCCCTCACCCGGTCGCGCGATATCGCGCCATATTGAGCTAGCCTCCCGGACCACGCCGATGGCCGCGCCGGCTGTCACGGTGCCGTCACCGACATGCCATACAACGGCGGGGTATCATGACGGCAAACGCGCGGCCGCCCGGGCCGTGCGAAGGCTTTTACTGCGTGTGTTCCGATGTCCCATACCGAATCCGCCGAAACTGTCGCGCCCACCGGTGCCTCCGAGGCGCTCGCTGTCGGCGGCGACACCGCGCCCGCTTCGCTGAACCCGCGTCAGGAAGCGCTCTTCGATGCGGTTCGCCGTGACGGTTTTCTCACGGTCGACGAGCTCGCGGTGCGTTTCGACGTCACGCCGCAAACGATCCGTCGCGATATCAATTTCCTGGCCGAGCGCAAGTGGGTGCGGCGCTATCACGGTGGCGTGGGGTTGCCGGGCGGCGCGGAAAACGACGCCTACGACGCCCGCCAAACGCAACTCGCCGACGAAAAGCGCCGCATCGCCGTGCGCCTTGCCGAACAGATTCCCGATCACGCTTCGCTGTTCATCAACCTCGGTACCACGACCGAAGCGGTCGCGCGCGCGCTCTCGCGCCATCGCGGCTTGCGTGTCATCACCAACAACCTGCACGTGGCGGCCATGATGAGCAGCTACGCGGATGCCGAGGTCATCATTACCGGTGGTGTCGTTCGCGCCCGTGACCAGGGCGTGACCGGCGAAGCGACGCTCGATTTCATCCGACAGTTCAAAGTCGACTTTGGCATTGTGGGCATCTCGGCCATCGATGCCGACGGCACGCTGCGTGACTTCGATTACCGCGAAGTGCGTGTTGCCGAGGCCATCATCGCGCATTCGCGGACGGTGTTTCTGGCCGCGGATCACAGCAAGTTCGGCCGCCCCGCGCTCGTCCGCCTGGGCCATTTGTCGCAAATCGATGCGCTTTTCACCGACCGCCCGGTGCCACCCGGCATGGCGCAGGTGATTGCCGAGGCCGGCACCCTGGTCCACGTGGCAGACGACGCCTGACCCCCCGGCGCGAACTCGCGCATCGGTACCGCAAAATGCGCGAATCCGAAACTCAAGTCGCGTGATCTGTTAGAATTCGAACATTGATGTTCGTAAGTGAACGTAATTGAGCACAAAACGAACGCAAAACGAACATCAATCGAACATTTTCGAACTTTCACAGATTTGACGCCCATTTCCCGGGAGTGACGCCGTGCAGACACCTGCCCAATCGCCATCGGACAACCCGCTCGCGCCCTACGACCTGTTGATCGTGGGCGGAGGCATCAACGGCACGGGCATCGCGCGCGACGCGGCCGGGCGCGGCCTTCGCGTGCTGCTCGTCGAGCAGGACGATCTCGCCTCGCACACGTCGTCGGCCAGCACCAAGCTGATTCACGGCGGGCTGCGCTATCTCGAGTATTACGAATTCGGTCTGGTGCGCAAGGCGTTGCAAGAGCGTGAGGTATTGCTGCGCGCGGCGCCGCACATCATGTGGCCATTGCGCTTTGTCATGCCGCACATGCCGAATCTGCGCCCGGCGTGGCTGATTCGCGCGGGCCTGTTCCTGTACGATCATCTGGCGCGACGCGAAATCCTGCCCGGCTCGCGCGGCATCGATCTGCGCCGGCATCCGGCCGGCGCGCCGCTGCGACGCGATCTGACGCGCGGTTTCGTATACTCCGACGGCTGGGTGCAGGACGCGCGCCTGGTCGTACTCAATGCGCAGGATGCCGCCGAGCGTGGTGCGACCATTCTCACGCGCACGCGACTCATCGGCGCCGAGCGCGGCGACACGCTGTGGATCGCCCAGTTGGAAACCCCGGAAGGCACGCATCAGACCGTGCGCGCGAGGGCCATCGTCAATGCGGCGGGGCCGTGGGTCGGACATTTGCTGGGCGATGTGCTTCACCAGCAGGCAACGCACCGCGTGCGCATGGTCAAGGGCAGCCACATCGTCACGCGCAGACTGTTCGATCACGATCACGCCTACATCTTCCAGAACCCCGACAAGCGCATCATCTTTGCGATTCCGTACGAGGGCGAGTTCACGCTGATCGGCACGACCGATATCGAATACCACGGCGACCCGGCGAAGGTGGCGATCGACGATGAAGAGATCGCTTACCTCTGCAAGTCGGCGAGCGAATATTTCACCAAGGCAATCGCGCCGGCCGACGTCGTATGGACCTACGCGGGCGTGCGGCCGCTGATGGAGGAGGAAGTCTCGAATCCGTCGGCGGTCACGCGCGACTACAAGCTCGAACTCGACGCCCCGGTCAGTCGCGCGCCCCTGCTCTCGGTCTTCGGGGGCAAGATCACGACATACCGGCGCCTGGCCGAGGAGGCCATGTCGCACTTGCGAGGCCCCCTCGGGTTCACGCACGGCGACTGGACGGCGGCGGCACCGTTGCCAGGCGGCGACATGGCACAGCCGGACGCCGGCGCCTTCGCGGCGTCGCTACAGGCGCAACTGCCGTGGTTGCCGCGGACGCTCGCGCAGCGCTATGCACGCACGTACGGCACGCGCACGCACGTCCTCGTCGGTGAAGCCAATTCGCTCGACGGTCTGGGCGAGTGTGTCTGCGGCGATCTCTACGACGCCGAGCTGCGCTATCTTGTGCAGTACGAATGGGCTTGCACCGCGCAGGACGTGCTATGGCGTCGCACCAAGCTGGGACTGCATGTCGGTCCGCAAGGCGAGGCCCGCGTGCGGGAATGGTTCGCGCAACACAGGGAAATGGCCGCCTGAGTGCCGTTACCAGCGAAGAGACAGGAGGCAAGCACGATGGCAGGGGGCAAGTACATCCTCGCGTTCGATCAGGGCACCACCAGCTCACGGGCGTTGCTGTTCGATCGCGACGGACGTGTCGTGTCGACCGCGCAGAAGGAGTTTCGCCAGATTTATCCGCATCCGGGCTGGGTCGAACACGACCCGCGCGAGATCTGGGCAACGCAAGCCGGCGTCGCCGCCGAGGCGCTCACGCACGCCGGCGTCGGCGGGATCGACATCGCCGCCATCGGGATCACCAACCAGCGAGAGACGACCATCGTGTGGGATCGTCGGACCGGCGAGCCCGTCTACAACGCCATCGTCTGGCAGGACCGGCGCACCGCGGACTTCTGCGACGGTTTGCGCGCGGGCGGCCACGAGGCGCTCGTCTCGAGCCGCACGGGTCTTCGGATCGACGCCTACTTCTCGGGCAGCAAGGTGCGCTGGATTCTCGATAACGTCGACGGTGCGCGCGACGCGGCCGAGGCCGGGCATCTCGCGTTCGGCACGGTCGACAGCTGGCTCGTGTGGCATCTCACGGGCGGTGCACTGCATGCAACCGACGTATCGAATGCGTCGCGCACCATGCTTTTCAACATTCACTCGCTCGAATGGGACGACGAACTGCTTGCGCTGCTCGGCGTGCCGCGCAGCATGTTGCCGGACGTGCGTTCGTCGAGCGAAGTCTACGGCCATACGGCGACGCCGCTGTTCTCCGCGCCGGTGCCGATTGCCGGCATCGCGGGCGATCAGCAGGCGGCGCTCTTCGGGCAGATGTGTCTCGCGCCGGGCATGGTGAAGAACACATACGGCACCGGTTGCTTCATGGTGATGAACACCGGCGACAAGCCCCAAGTGTCGAGCCATAACCTGCTCACGACCGTGGCCTGGAAGATCGGCGACCGTGTGGACTACGCGCTGGAGGGCAGCATCTTCATTGGCGGCGCGGTGGTTCAGTGGCTGCGCGACGGACTGGGCATCATCCGGCATTCGCGCGACGTCGAGGCGCTCGCGACCAGCGTGCCCGACGCCGACGGCGTGGTACTCGTTCCCGCCTTCGCCGGTCTTGGCGCACCGCACTGGCAGCCGCGCGCGCGCGGCACGCTGTTCGGCGCCACGCGCGGCACGACGGCCGCGCATGTGGCGCGTGCGGCACTCGACAGCATCGCCTTCCAGACGCTCGACGTGCTGCGCGCCATGGAGGCGGACGCTGGCATGCAGGTGGCCGAGCTGCGCGTGGACGGCGGGGCGGCCGCGAACGATCTGCTCATGCAGTGGCAGGCGGACCTGCTCGGCGCGGATGTCGTGCGGCCGGAGGTCATCGAAACGACGGCCGCCGGGGCCGCCTATCTGGCGGGGCTGGCGGTCGGCTTCTGGCCCGATATCGACACGCTCGAGCGTCAGTGGAAACTCCAGCGACGCTTCTCGCGCCATTTGTCCGAGGACGAGATTGCGCGGGCGGTGAGCCGTTGGCAGCGCGCGGTACGCGCGGCGAAGTCCTGGGCGGAAGACGCCTGAGCAAGCGCCGTCGTCAGCGCAGCGCCCGGCCCGGTGCGACGTGGCGGCGGTCGCCGGCGGCATCGTGACGCCGGTGCCGCCAGCTCGCGCATCGTTCGCGCGGATGGCGTCGGTCCGATTTCGCTGATTTCGCCGATCTCGCCGGGCTCGCCGGTGAGAGCGAGCGGGCGCAGGGACTCAGGGCGCAAGGCCCGGTTCGGCGCATTTGCATGATCCCCTCCCTGACGGTGTCGGCCGTCGATTTCCAGCACGAGGTGCAATCCGTCCGCGCTCGGGGCGCTCCCGGCGAAGGATAGGCATCGGGCGTGCCGGGGCCATGTGGCGTTCATGGCTTGATTCCCGAGACAGTCGACTCAGCGAAGAGGCTTCCCCGAGAGCGGACGGCTTGCCCCATGCTTTATGCGAGAAGCATGCCAATCGATGCAAGCCGATGAATTCAATGGGGAATTCACCATTCGAAACGCGTGGGTCGTCAGTGTGCGCGCGAAAACGTTTCAGGATTGAAAGGCTGCCTGAGCGGCTCGCGGAAGATGTTGCATCGCAGGGATTCGATTGCCGAAGGGACGAGCGGCGAGAAGGGCAATACCGTATCGGTGACGGCAAATTAGGCAATGGACTTGACAGTCAATGCCGGCGGGCATTTGCGACGTCGGAAGGTGACTTATGCAAAGGGTTATCAACAGATGTTGTGGATATCCTTGACGGTCCCGCGCGGCAGGCCCGCCCCGGCCACGAGACCGGAGCGGGCCGTGCGGCACCGCGGCACCGCGGCATCGCGGCATCGCGGTGTCAGGCGGCCGGTGCCTTGCCGATCGTGAAGGCGATCTCACCGACGCCGGCAACGCCCGCGCTCACCTTGTCGCCGGGTTCGAGCGGTCCCACGCCGGCCGGCGTGCCCGTGAAGATCAGATCGCCCGGTGCCAGTCTGACGCTGCGCGAGATCTCGGCAATGAGATCGGGCACGGACCAGATCAGTTCGTTGAGGTCGCCCGTCTGACGATTCTCGCCGTTCACGTCCAGCCACACGCGGCCTTCCTTCGGATGACCGACCTGCGCGACAGCGTGCAAGGGGCCGCACGGCGCCGAGGCGTCGAACGCCTTGCCCCAGTCCCATGGGCGGCGCGTGTCCTTGGCCTGCTGCTGCAAGTCGCGGCGGGTGAGATCCACGCCAACGCCATATCCCCACACCAGCGACAGCGCCTGGTTCGCGTCGACGTTCTCGCCCGGGGCGCCAATGGCCACCACCAGTTCGATTTCGTGATGCAGCTCGCGGGTGAGCGGCGGGTAGGGCAGCGTGCCGCTGGCGGGCACCACGGCGTCGGCCGGCTTCATGAAGAAGAAGGGCGGCTCGCGGTCCGGATTGCTGCCCATCTCGCGCGCGTGGGCGGCGTAGTTACGGCCGACGCAGAACACGCGGCGCACGGGAAAGCGGGCATCGCTGCCCGCCACGGCGACCGACGCCTGGGGCGGCGCCGAAATGACGAATTGGCTCATGAGAAGACTCGGGTCCGGTATGCAACAAAAGCGGAAACAACAACCAATGAAACAGCATGGGCGCTGCCGATCGACAGCGCCCCGAATTACTTGGCAAAAACCTGCGACATGTCCGCAAACGCCTTGAACTCCAATGCGTTGCCTGCCGGATCGTAAAAGAACAGCGTGGCCTGCTCGCCCACCTGGCCGGCGAAGCGGATGTGCGGCTCGATCACGAAGCGCGTGCCTGCCGCGCGAAGCCGGTCGGCGAGCGCGTGCCATGCGGGCATGTCAAGGATAACGCCGAAATGCGGCACCGGCACTTCGTCGCCGTCGACCGGATTGGTGATGCGCTTGCCGGCATCCTCCGGCGAAAGATGGGCGACCAGTTGATGGCCGAAGAAGTCGAAGTCGATCCAGTGGTCCGAGCTGCGACCTTCCTCGCAGCCCATCACGCCGCCATAGAAGCGGCGCGCGGCTTCGAGGTCGTCGACCGGGAACGCAAGGTGAAAGAGCGGTGTTGCCATGAAGGACTCCCGTGCAATGTAGGGTTGGATCGCAAACGCGCCGCGGGGGCCGAAGCGGGTCATCCCCACCGGCTTCGTCGCGAAACGTGGTTTTGCGGTAAATTCTATCCATCGATAAAAATAATAAAAAACGAATAATTCGGCGACTCAGTCACAAAATTTTCGATCAATGATCCGATATCTCAAAACCTTCGTCACGGCCGCCGAAACCGCGTCGTTTTCGGCGGCGGGGGCGCGTCTGGGGTTGACGCAGTCGGCGGTCAGCGCCCAGATCCAGCGTCTGGAAGACGATCTCGGCGTTGCGCTGTTCGAACGCACCGGTCGCGCGGTATCGCTGTCCGATGACGGCCGCCGATTGCTCGCACAGGCGCAAGGCGTGATCGCGGGCTATCAGGCCATGCGTGGCGAGGCAGGCGCGCGCGACGCGCAGGCGACGCTCGCGCCCATTCACGTCGGCGCGATCCTGACGGTGCAGCTCGGGCTGTTGCCGGGCGCCGTGCAGCGATGGACGGCACTGGGGGCGATGCCGCACCTGAACATCGTGCCGGGCATGTCGGTGCAGTTGCTCGCGCAACTCGACGCCCGGGAACTGGATCTGGCGGTCATGATCCGGCCGCGCATCGGCGTGCCCGCCGACATGAAGTGGCTCATGCTGATGCGCGAGCCGTACGTGGCGATCGCCCCGAAGGGCACACGTGGCGACGTCGCGCATTGGGCCGGGTCATTGCCGTTCGTGCGCTACAACCGACGCTCGTACGGTGGCGATCTTGTGGAGCGTTACCTGAAGCGTCACCGGCTGTGGGTGCGCGAGGGAGTGGAACTCGACGAGCCTGAAGTGATTCTTCGGATGGTGCGTGCGCGACTCGGGTGGTCGATCGTGCCGGCCACGCTCATTGGCCTGCCCTCGCACGGCAACGCGGCGGACAAGCCGACGCGAACCGGTGTTCAGGTGTTGCCGCTCGCGGGTGAGCCGCTCACGCGAGAACTGGGGGTGCTCGCGCGTCAGTCGGCACTCAAGCGCGCACCGGTCGCCACGCTGATGAAATGCCTCACCGAGGCCGCGCACTCGCTGGGCTAGACGGACGGGCGGGCTCGGGGGCCGCGACTGCCGCATCGTCGGCTGCCGTGGTGATCGGTGCGCCGCCCAGGGCCTGCCACAACGCCGCCGTGTCGCTCAGGCGTGCGCCCTGGGCGTCGAGCCGGGCGCGTGTGGCATCGAGCGCCTGACGCTGGGCGTCGAGCAGCGCGAGATGACTGATGCCGCCAGCCCGGTAGCGCTCGCGTGCGATCCGGTAGGCGGTCTCCGCGCGCTGTGCCGCGTCTGCGCGTGCGGCGAGCGTGGCCGCATCGGCTTCGAGCGCCCGCATCGCGTCGGCTACCTGCGCGAGGCCGAGTAGCACGGTGTCCTGATACGACGCGAGCGCGGCGTCGTAGGCCGCCACGGCCGCGCGCCGCTGGGCGCGCAACTCGCCGCCGCGAAAGAGCGGCTGCAGCAGGTTCATGCCGATATTCCAGATGTTGATACCGTCGCCCAGATCGGCCGTGCGCATGCGCTGCGTGCCGAAGCTGCCCGATAGCGTGAACTGAGGATACAGGTTGGCGGTGGCCACGCCGACATCGGCGCTGGCCTTGTGCAGCATCGCCTCGGATGCCCGGATGTCGGGCCGTCGCCGCGCGAGCGTCGAAGGCAGGCCAACGGGCACCGTCCGCGGCAACTGCAGCGTTGCGAGGTCGATGGTGGGTGAGGTGAATGCCCCTGGCGGCTGGCCGAGCCACCGAGCGAGTTGATGATCGTACTGGGCGATCTGCGCGCTCAGGGCGGGGAGTTGAGCTTCCGTTTGCGCGACGAGCGCCGCTTGATTCTGCACATCGAGCGTGGCTACGCCGCCGGCGCGCTCACGCGCTTGCGTGATGTCGAGCTGGACCCGTTGCGCGGCCAGCATGCCTTCGAGCGCGGCGCGTTGCGCACGGGCGCTGGCCTGCCGCAATGCGGTGGTGACCACGTTGCCGGCGAGCGAGAGGCGCGCCGCTTCGAGTTCGAATCGCTGATAGTCGACCTGCGCGGCGAGCGATTCGAGGGCGCGTCGGTTGCCGCCGAAGACATCGAGCGTATACGAGATGTTCACGCTCGCGTTGTAAAGCGTGAATGGGCCGGGGCTCGGTACGCTCGTGATGCCAAATGACGCAAGATCGACCTGTTCACGCGTGCCGGAGAGTTTCAGGTCCGCCGACGGCAGCAAGCGTGCTCCCGCCTGCGCGCGGTAGTTCTCCTGCGCCTCGCGCAGCTTCGCCTCGGCCTGCCGGAGCGTGGGACTGTCGGCAAGCGCCTGCGCGACGAGTGCGTTCAGCGGGGGCGAGCCGAAGCGCGTCCACCAGTCTGCCGGCACGTCGACATCGGTGGCGAACGTCTGCGCTTCGCCCTGGGAGGTGGGCAGGGCGCGCGCCTGCGCCGTTGCCGTGGGTTGCCTCTCGCTCGTGTATTGCGCCGTGGCGGGCGCGTCGGGCACGCGGAAGTCGGGGCCAACCGCACAGGCCGACAGGGCCGCGCTCAATCCGAGCGCGAGGGTACCGATGCGCGGGCGGCGCGGTATGGGCCATCGGCAAGCGCGTGTGACTCGCATACGGGCCTCAGTCGAGCGTTCGTTTGTAGAACTTCACGGCCACCGCCATGAGCAGTGCGGAGAACACCAGCAGCGGCCACAGGTCGTGCCAGGCGTCGCCCCAGCCGTTCCCTTTGAGCAAAATGCCGCGAACGAGCCGGTTGAAGTAGGTGAGCGGCAGCAGGTTGCCGATCGCCTGCGCCCACGCTGGCATGCCGCCGAACGGGAACATGAAACCCGAGAGCAGCATGCTGGGCAGGAAGTAGAACACGGTGAGCTGCATGGCCTGCAACTGGTTGTCTGCGAACGACGAGAGGGCGATGCCGACGGTCAGATTCGCCGCGATGAACACGAGCGCGGACAGGTAGATCGCGATCACGCTGCCTTCGAACGGCACATGAAAGACAAAGCGCGCGGCAATGAGGATGATGCTCGCCTGAATCAGCCCGATGGCGATGTACGGCACGATCTTGCCGGTCATGACCTCGATGGGCAGCACGGGCGTGGCGAGCAGATTCTCCATGGTGCCGCGCTCGCGCTCGCGCACGATGGCCAGGCCGGTCATCATCGCGAGCGTCATGGTGAGAATCACACCCATCAGGCCCGGAATGATGTTGTACTGGGTAATGCCCTCGGCGTTGTACATGCGGTGCACCTGCACGTCGAAACCGCCCGGCGTGCCCGCCAGCGGCGCCAGCGCGCCGGTCAGGTCCTTCTGCGCGACGGATTGCGCGATCGCCGGCAGCGCGCCGAGCGCGGAGGCCATGGCCATCGGATCGGTCGCGTCGGCTTCGACGAGCACCGCGGGCCGCTCGCCTCGCAACAGCCGCCGCGTGAAATCGGCCGGGACATTGAGCACGAACTGCACGCGGCCCTGCGCCAGCGCCGTGCGTCCGGCGGCCTCGTCGGTCAGCGTCTCGGTGAAACGGAAGTATCCAGAGTGCTCCATCGCGGCCACGAGGCTGCGCGTGAATTCGCTCTGGTCCTGAAGGATGACGGCCGTGGGCATGTGTTTCGGATCGGAGTTGATGGCAAAGCCAAACAACGCCAGTTGCACGAGCGGCACGCCCACGATCATGGCGAACGTGACGCGGTCGCGCCGCAATTGCAGGAACTCCTTGCACACGATGCTCCACCAGCGCGCGATGGAAAATCCCAGCGGCGTACTCATGTCCCGTCCCCGAAGTTGTCCCTGGCGTGACTCATCAGAAAGATGAAGACATCCTCCAGGCTCGTGTCGATCGGGGCGGCGTGCAGGCCGCGCTCACGCGCGAGACCCTGCAGCAACCGCGCAAGCGCGTCGGCGTCCTGTCCGCTCACATGCAGGGCATTGCCGAAGGCAACAGTCTGTGCCACGGCGGGCTGCTCGCGCAGTTCGCGCGACAACTCGACGAGGTTCTCGCCATGCACCGTCCACGTGGTCAGATGCTGCGCGGCGATGACCTCCTCGGCCGTGCCTTGCGCGAGCAGCTCGCCGTAGGAGATGTAGGCAAGTTTGTGACAGCGCTCGGCCTCGTCCATGTAGTGCGTGCTGACGAGTACCGAGATGCCGCGCGCGGCGAGCGCGTGCAGTTCTTCCCAGAAGTCGCGTCTCGCGGTGGGGTCGACGCCCGCGGTCGGCTCGTCGAGCAGCAGCACCCGAGGCTCATGCAGCATGCATGCGGCCAGGGCCAGGCGTTGCTTCCATCCGCCCGAGAGCGAACCGGTCAGTTGCTTCGCGCGCGCCTTGAGCCCGAGTCCTTCGATGGCGCGATCGACGGCTTCGCGGCGGTTTGCCATACCGTAGACGCGCGCGACGAAGTCGAGATTCTCGCGAATCGTCAGGTCTTCCCAATACGAAAAGCGTTGCGTCATGTAGCCCACGTGTCGCTTGATCTGGGCGCTCTCGCGCACGATGTCGTAGCCGAGACACGTACCGCTGCCGCCGTCGGGCGTGAGCAGGCCGCACATCATGCGGATGCAGGTCGTCTTGCCGCTGCCGTTCGGCCCGAGAAAGCCGAAGATCTCTCCGCGCCTGACTTGCAGCGAGACGTTTTTCACCACGTGCTTGTCGCCGAAATGCTTGTCGAGGCCGCGAACGTCGATGGCGAGGTCGTGCCCGCCATGCCTGTCCGGCGATTCCCGCATGTCCGGCATGTCCGGCATGCCCCGTGAACCGGTGTTCGGATTCATGGGCGGCTCACCTGTACCGGCTGGCCGGGGTTGAGCTTCGCGGCGTCGGGCACGGCGGGGCGGGCTTCGATCATGTACACGAGCTTTTCGCGCGTGTCATTGCTGTAGATGACGGGCGGCGTGTATTCGGCTTGCGCGGCGATGTACGTGATATGCGCGTCGATGCCGCCGCCGCATCCGTCACAGGCGACGTGCACTGTCTGCCCGGCGCGTAACGTGCCGAGCGAGGCTTCGGGCACGAAGAAGCGCACCTTGATGTTGCCCGGCGGCAGCAGGCGCACGACGGGGCTGCCGGCGCCGACCCATTCGCCCACACGATACAGCGTGTCGTATACGCGCGCCGCGGCACCAGCCACCGGATGCTTCTGCGCGAGCTGCCAGTCGGCCTGTGCGAGCGAGGCACGCGCGGCGTCCACCTGTGCCGCTTGCGCCTGACGCTGGGCCTCGCGTCCGGGCAGGTGTGCCACGGCCAGGCTGCTCTGCAATTCCTGAACGCGCGCGATGCTGCTGCGCGCGTCGGCCCGGCTCGCGTCGAGCTGCTCGCGGGAAATGCCGCCGGCGGCGTATTGCGACTGATCGCGGTCGAATTGCGCGACCGACTTGTCTCGCACGGCGACGGCCTGTTTGAGTTGAGCGCTCGACACGGCGATTTCGTCGGGTCGCTTGCCGGTCGCGAGATCGCGCAATTGTGCTTCGGCATTGGCGAGCGTATCGCGCGCGTGGGATTGCGCGGCCTGCTCATAGGTGGATTCGAGCGCGAAGAGCGGATCGCCGGCCTTCACCTGCTGGCCGCGCGATACGGCAAGGGTCTGCAAGGTGCCAGCCTGCGACGAGGCGACGTTGACGAACTCGCCTTCGACGTAGCCCTGCCACGGCTTGTTGCCCGGATCGCCGCAGCCGGCGAGCACAGCGAGCGCGGACAGCGCGGCAAGGCGGATCGTGAGATTGCCCGGGATAGTGCACATGCGGGGGATGGCCGGCATGACGCGCCTCATGCGTTGCGGTTCGTTGCGAAGTGGGATTGCAAGGTTGCGATGGTTCGATGTCACATTAGCGCAAAATCGGCGGCGACGGCAATCCGTGGCGACGCAGGCATGTCGCAGCGAGCGCCTTGCGCGCCGTGGGGGCATCGATGCGCGTGCCGGGACTCTCTGCTATTGTGCGCACATGTCCGGCAGCGCACGGGGCGCGCGAGCGGCAGCGGCGCAGCGCACCGGACCTCATGCAAGGAGCTTGATTCATATGTCTCACGACACGTTCGACGAAAACGACTGGAAGCGATTCCTCAAACACATCGGCGAAGACCCGAACCGCCCCGGGCTTCACGAGACTCCGGCGCGGGTGCAAAAGGCGTGGCGTCAATGGACGGCGGGGTACGCGCAGGATCCGGCCGAAGTGCTCAAGGTCTTCGAGGATGGTGCCGAACAGTACAACGAGCTGATCGTCGTGCGAGGCATTCCCGTGTACAGCCACTGCGAACATCACCTCGCCCCGTTCTTCGGCAAGGCCACCATCGGTTACCTGCCCAATGGCAAGATCGTCGGACTCTCGAAGCTCACGCGTCTGGTCGACTGCTTCGCGCGCCGTTTGCAAGTCCAGGAGCGCCTGACCACGCAGGTCGCCGAAGCGCTCATGACCCATCTGCAACCCAAGGCGGTGGGGGTGGTGGTGTCGTGCCGTCACATGTGCATGGAAAGCCGGGGCATTCGCACGGCCGGCGAGGAAACGGTAACTTCGGCCATGCTTGGCGAGTTGCAGCCGAACCTGGCATTGCGCACCGAATTTCTCGCGCTCGCTCGCGACAAGTAATCGCCGCGCACCGACGACCTCGACAAGACAAAGCGCCGGCCGCCTGTGTGCGCCGGCGCTTTGTTTCATGTGTCGATGCGACTCGCCGGTGTTCGCCTATCGGCTGCGACTATCGGCCATAGCGCGCGACGATGGTCGAGCCGTTGAGGGTGTGTCCGGCGAGCGCCACGGAGAGCCCGGACGCGTCCAGTCCGGGCGGCAGACGTCCCGGATCGAGATCGGTCGCCGTCACGGTGATGATGTAGTGATGCGGCGAATCGCCGACCGGCGGGCAGGCCCCGCGATAAATCGTCGCACCGCTCACGTTCTTGCCCACGGTGATGTGATCGCCCGACTGGTTGCCCGCACCGGCGGCGAGCGACGCGACGGTCGCCGGAATGTTGTAGGCAACCCAATGCACCACGCCGCCACCTTTTGCCCCGTCGGGGTCTTTCATCGTGACAACCACGCTCCGGGTGGCCTGCGGAAGGTTTTTCCACTCGATCGGCGGGCTGACGTTCTGACCGCCGCAATCGCCGAGGCCAGCATGAATCGCCGGCAGCATGCCGCCGTCGGCGAACGCGGGGGACGAAACACTCATTCCCTCGGCACGTGCCACGCCGGCGCCCGCGGCGAACGTCGCGACCAGGACCGCGGCGGCGACGTTCAGGCGTCGTACACCGCGCGTCGGATGCGCAGAGCAAAGTCCATTCATTAGCATGCCTCCTATTTGGCAGATGCGATGATGAGCTTGAATGGTAGTGCAAGCAGGGCGGTCCCGGCCACCCCCGCGCACCACAGGACAACGAACCATCCCCAGCGAATCATGGCGAGTTGCCAGGCGCTGCGCGCGACGCTTCGCTCGCGCTGCCTGCGCACGTCGGGGCGCACGAGATCAGTGATAGTGCGCATCGTGAGCCACCTTGCCGCGAAAGACCCAGTACGCCAGCATCGTATAGCCGAGGATCACGGGAATGATGAACGCCGCACCCCACATCGTGAACGACAGACTCGAGTGCGGTGCCGCCGCATCCCACAGGGTGACGCCCGGCAGGATCGCGTACGGATAGGCGCTGATGAGCAACCCGCTGTAGCCGAGAAACACCAGCCCGATCGCGAGCCAGAAGGGCGTGGCGTCGTGCGCGCGGCGCAGCACACGTCGCATGACGAGCGCGGCGCCGGCCACGAGGAAGGGTACCGGCAGGCAACGCCAGAACCACTGGCCGTCGAACCAGCGTTGCGCGACCATGGGCACCCGCAGCGGCGTCCACAGCGAGACGACGGCCATGACGGCGACCAGCGTCATCGTCAGCGGCCACGCAAGCTGGCGCAGGCGGCGTTGCAGGTCGCCTTCGGTCTTGCCGATGAGCCAGCATGCACCGAGCAGCGCGTACGTCACCAGCAGGCCGAGACCCGTGAAGAGGTTGAATGCGGTGAGCCATCCGAAGGCGTCGCCCGAAAACTGGCCGTTCTCCACCGGGATACCGGACAGATAGGCGCCGAGCGCGACACCCTGAAAGAGCGTGGCGCCGGCCGACCCGCCGATGAACGCCAGATCCCACCACTGTCGCGTGCGGCGTGACTTGCCGCGAATCTCGAATGCCACGCCCCGGAAGATCAGGCACACCAGCATGAGCACGAGTGGCAGGTACAGGGCGGAGAGCAGCACCGAATACACCATGGGAAACGCGGCGAGCAGGCCGGCGCCGCCCAGTACGAGCCAGGTTTCGTTGCCGTCCCACACCGGCGCGACCGAGTTCATCATCGTGTCGCGCTCGCGTGCGTCGGG
This sequence comes from Pandoraea pnomenusa, assembly GCF_000767615.3. Classification (NCBI taxonomy): domain Bacteria; kingdom Pseudomonadati; phylum Pseudomonadota; class Betaproteobacteria; order Burkholderiales; family Burkholderiaceae; genus Pandoraea; species Pandoraea pnomenusa. The sequence goes on from NZ_CP009553.3 coordinate 2,025,678, forward strand.
GAAGAACGGGAAGAGAATGCCGATGCCGAGGTCGAAGCCGTCGAGCACGACATAGAGAAAGAGGCCGAGCGCGATGATGGCGGCCCAGGCTAAGGTCAGATCCATGAGAGGTCTCGCAAGGTTCAGTGTCGTCGGTGGTGCGAAGCGCGGTCAAAGCGCGCGGGCCGTGTCGGTATCCAGGCGTGCGGACAAGCCTGACATCGCCGGCGCGGCCATCACGGCCTGCGGCACGTGGCGCTCGTCGTGCGCGGCGCCGGACTGGCTTGATTCGTTCGATGCATCGCCGGACAGTGCCGGGCCGCCACGCAGAATCTTCAGCAGGTAGTACACGCCGGTGCCGAACACGAGGAAGTACGCGAGCACAAGCACGAGCAATGAGACCTGCACCTGCTGCGCGCTCACCGGCGACATGGCGTTTGCGGTGCGCATCACGCCATACACGACCCATGGCTGGCGTCCGGCCTCGGTGGTGACCCAGCCCGCGAGCAGGGCGACGAAGCCGGTGGGCGAGAGCAGCAGCATGGTGCGGGCGAAGCCGCGCGAGGCGAAGAGCGTGCCGCGACGGCGCAGCCACAGGGCGGCGAGCGCCGCGGCGATCATGGCCACGCCGAGGCCGACCATGATTCGGAAGCTCCAGAACACGAGCGGCACGTTGGGGCGTTCATCCTTCGGGAATTCCTTCAGGCCGCGAATTTCGCCATCCCAACTATGCGTGAGGATCAAGCTGGCCAGATGCGGCACCTCGACGGCGTAGCGGGTCGTCTCGGCCTGCATGTCGGGCCAGCCGAACAGGTTGAGCGGCGTGCCGCCGGACTTCGTCTCCCAGAGGCCTTCCATCGCGGCGAGCTTCGCGGGCTGATGCTCTCGGGTGTTGAGTCCGTGAAGGTCGCCGACGAAAGCCTGCAGCGGCGCGAAGATCAGCAGCAGCCACATGGCCATTGAGAACATGGTCTTCACGGCCGGATCGCGACGTCCGCGAAGCAGGTGCCAGGCGCCCGTGCCGGCCACGACGAGGGCGGCAACCACGAATGCGGCGATACTCATGTGCGCAAGACGGTAAGGAAAGGACGGATTGAAAATCACGTCCCACCAGGAGAGCACCACGACACGGCCGTCGACGATCTCGAAGCCTTGCGGCGTTTGCATCCAGCTGTTCGACGCTAGGATCCAGAACGTGGAGATCAGCGTGCCGAGCGCCACACACAGCGTGGCGGCGAAGTGCGCGCGAGGACTCACGCGGTTCCAGCCGAACAGCATGATGCCGAGAAAGCCGGCTTCGAGGAAGAACGCGGTCATGACCTCATAAGTCAGCAGCGGACCGGTCACCGCCCCTGCGAAGCTCGAGAAGCCCGACCAGTTCGTGCCGAACTGATACGCCATGACCACGCCCGAGACCACGCCCATGCCGAAGCACACGGCGAAGGCCTTCGACCAGAAGCGGCACAGCTCGAGATAGTGCTGTCGACGTGTTTTCAGCCAAAGCCCTTCGAGCACGGCGATGAAGCTCGCAAGGCCAATGGAGACGGCGGGGAAAACGATGTGAAACGAGACCGTGAACGCGAATTGCAGGCGCGCGAGGTCGAGGGCTTCCGAAACGGCAGTCATGTTGCGCTCTATGTATGCAAATAAACCCTGTCTTGTATGGTGTCGATGTCATCCAAACACCATTTGTTTGCTTGCATATTAGGGGTTGCTGCGGTGCAGCACGCGTGACAAGTCGTCACATGTGGCGCATTGACGCGCCACCGTCTGCGACGATCGGCGGCGATACATGTATGTTTTTGAAAGGAATTATGTGCGCGTCGGATGCGACGTCATGTCACATGGCGGCGGGCAGGGCGAGGCGGCGCTTTAGCTGAGCAACCCGGCGGCGATATTGATCGACAGGCCCAGCACGGCGAGATTGAAGAAAAACGAGAGGATGGCCTGCGCGAGCGCCGCGCGTCGCATGCGGCGCGACTTGAGCGAGACGTCGGCAGTTTGGGACGCGACCGCGATGGTGAACGAGAAGTACAGGAAGTCCCAGTAATCGGGGTCGCAGTCGCGGTCGGGCCAGCCGAGCGCGTAGGGCGTTTCGGTATCGGTGAAGTAAAGGCGCGCGTAATGCAGCGTATAGATCGTCGGCACCAGGAACCATCCGGCGATGAGCGTGGCGGCGGCAAACAGCACGTGCTCGGAGGCGTGTTGCGAGCCGCCTGCCTTGGCGCTCGCGAGAATATGGACGATCGCCGCCACACTGGCGATGGCCGACACGCTGACCAGCGTGAGCACGAGGGCGGCGCTCTGGTCTTCCTGCTCGGCAAAGCGCTCGATGCTGCGTCTGGGCGACGTGACCATCATGAACCAGATCATCGCGAGATAAGACCAGGCGCCAGCGTTCCATCCGATCAGGGTGCGCGTGATGGGCGTGAATTCGCCGCTCACGGCCACCTGGACGAACAGTCCGGCGATCACGCCGATGACGATGGCGATCAGCAGGCGGGGATGAAAGCGCAGCAAATGCGGAAAGAACTTGGCGTTCATGGGCAGCGCCGGAGCGAAAAGGTGCGAACGTTTCGATTATCCACGAAGGTCACGTCGAGCAGGACTTGCGACGGTACTTTCGTGAGTCAGAAGGCTGCATGGATCGTCGCGTGAGGCGCGATGGCGGCGGACAGCCAGCGCGCCACGAGATCGCGCAGACGCCGAAATCCGGCATGAAAGATCGGCATCGATGGCGCACGCAATTGGTGCGCCGCCGCATCGAGATGCGGCACGACACCCTCAAGCGGAACACGAATGCCGCCTTGCCTCGTGCCCCGGGACGCGCGGCGGCAGGTCCGGCTCAGGGGCGACCATGTCGCGAAGACCGGCGTGGACAGGGCCGCAACGCCATTTGGGACGCCCGCCCGTCGCAGCGCTGGCACGCCACTTGCTAGTCCATGTGCAAGGCCAAAGGCGGCCGAGTGAAGACAAGCGAATTTTCTGCACCGCACGCATGACCCTGCGAGAGCGGGGATTTCGGGGCAACGGCGTCCCGAAGCCAAAGGCCTGTTCGTCAGGCGCTCGGCTTCGGGACGCTTTTTTTTTGGCACACGAACACGAGGGTTCCCATGAGCACGCTCACGCAATCGTTGAAAAGTGGCAACTGGCGCGCGCTGGTTGCGTGTTTTCTGTACTTCGACACCGGCTTCACGGTCTGGGTGATGCTCGGCCCGCTGGCCCCGTTCATCGGCAAGGACATTGCGATGACCCCGGCGCAAACCGGCTTTCTCGTGGCGGTCCCGGTGCTGGGTGCGGCGATTCTGCGCGTCACGCTCGGCAACCTCTACCAGGCGTGCGACGGTCGCAAGATCGCCCTGATGGGCCTGGCGCTTTCGGCGATTCCATCGGTGGTGCTGCTGCTCATGCCGGGTACGCCGTCGTACACACTGCTGCTCGTGCTCGGCGTGTTTCTCGGCGTGGGTGGTGCCAGCTTCGCGGTGGCGCTGCCCATGGCGGGCAGTAACTATCCGCCCAAGGTGCAGGGGCTGGTGCTGGGGCTTGCCGCCGCCGGCAACGTCGGCGCCGTGCTCGACGGGTTCATGTTCCCGGGACTGGCCGAGCACTTCGGCTGGGCACGCGCCGCCGGCGCGGCACTGCCGCTGCTTGCGCTCGCCGCGCTGGCGCTGGTGTTCTGGGCGAAGGATCAGGGCGTGAAGTCGGGGAGTGCTCCGCGTGCGTTCACCAGCTTCTTCATTACGGTATTCGGCCTGATCGCGCTCGTGCTCTGCGTGCACGCCGGTGCGTTCGGCGAAGGCAAGGCCGGCGTGCTGCTGCTGCCCGTGCTCGGGGCGCTGCTCGCCATCGCCGTGCTGCCGCGCCACTATCGCGGCGTGCTCACCGAGCGCGACACGTGGGTGATCATGCTGGTCTACAGCATCACGTTCGGCGGCTTCGTGGGCATGTCCTCCTACGTCACGACGCTGCTCATCTCGCTGTACGGCATGCCGCGCATCGAAGCTGGCCTGTTCATGTCTTTGCTGGCCTTCCTCGGTGCCCTGGTGCGTCCGATCGGCGGACTCGTCGCCGACCGGATCTCCGGCGTGCGCGCGCTCGTGCTGCTGCTCGCGGCGATCTCCGTGATCGACTTCGTATTTGCTGCATGGATGCCGCCGCAGGGCGCCGGGATCGCCCTGCTCGTGCTCGTCTACCTGTGCTTCGGGTTGGGTAACGGCGCGACGTTCCAGCTCGTGCCGCAACGCTGGCAAGGCAAGACCGGGCTCATGTCGGGCATTATCGGCGCGGCCGGTGGCATCGGAGGCTTCTATCTGCCGGTGATCATGGGCATTGCGAAGGAATCGACCGGTAGCTACCAGATGGGCTTTGCGACCTTTGGTGCCCTGGCGGCGCTTGCCTTCGTGCTGGTCGTGGCGCTGCGCACGCACTGGATGTCGTGGGCGCTGCCGAAGGAGGTCGCCGGTGGGGCGGTGCTCGCGGGCGGCGTGGCGCACGTGGAGTAAGGCGCACGCGTGGCAGCCGGCGCGGCCCGTCGATCCCCCGCCAGGGGTGCGACGGGCCGGTCCGTGGGCGATAGATGGATTCTGGATGGCGCGGGGCGCTTCGCATAGACTGTCGGGCAACATCGAAATCCCGCAGGAGTCATCATGCGTCTGGGCGTCCCCAGCCTCTCGGCGTTGCAGGCCTTCGAGGCCAGCGCCCGTCATCAGAACTTCGCCCAGGCCGCACTGGAACTCGCACTCACGCACGGCGCGGTTTGCAAGCGCGTGGGAGAACTGGAGAAGCACCTGGGTGTGGCACTGTTCGAGCGCGTCAAGCAGCGGCTCGTGCTCACGCCCGCCGGCGCCGAATACGCCAAGCGCATTCGCGTGCACCTCGACCAGATCCGGCGCGACACGCTCGACGTGGTGCAGCAGGGCCGCGAGACGGCGCTGGAAATCGCCGTCGGGGTGACGTTCGCCGCGCAATGGCTCATTCCCCGGCTCGACGACTTTTACGCAAACACGCGCGACGTCCGCCTGCATATCCTCGGACGCGATCAACCCGTGTTCTTCGACGACTGCGCGTTCGACGCGACGATCTACTTCAGCACACGCCTGTGGCCCGGCATGCCCGGCAATGCGCTCATCACCGACGATTCGCTGCTGCTCGTGGCCGCGCCGCGTCTGCTCGACGGCCGCTCGTCGCTATCGCTCGAGGACATCGCCGCCGCGTCGTGGATCTGTGCGCGCGATCTGCCGCGCGTATGGGATGACTGGCTCGCGTCGCTATGTCCGCCGCAGGCCGCCGAGGTTCGGCCGCAACGCAGTGCGCAGCGCTACGACATGTTCATCATGGCCATCAACGCCGCGGTTGCCGGTCTCGGCGTGGCATTGCTGCCGCGCGTGCTGATCGAGCGGGAACTGGCCAGCGGCGCGTTGGTGCAGGCGCACGCGCACACGCTCGCCAATCCGCAGACGATCTACTTTTCCCATCCCGCGCAGCGCAGCGACTGGGCGCCGCTGCGCCAGTTCGATGCGTGGCTGCGTCGCGCGGTGGCGTCCTATCGGGCCAGTCGCGTTGCGTACGCCGACAATTCGGGGCTTTCGCGCAACACCTGTTCGTAGAGCCCCTGGAAGCCGAGCCATGCCACATAGTCCGAGCCGAGCAGGCGGAAGACCTCGCGGGCCTCGGCATCGGGCAGCACTTCGAGCGGTCCTGACGCTTCCGCGAGCAACTGCACCTGCGCGCATCGCTCCATCGCGAGAAAGCGGTAGGCCGCGGCATCGACCGACGAGCCGACGGTGAGCAGCCCGTGGTTGAGCAATACCGCGGCGCGCTTGTGCCCCATGGTCTGCGCAATGCGACGCCCCTCCTCGGCGCCCAGCACGAGCACGTCGCCGCGAAACAGCACGTGGTCGTCATGGAACAGGCAGGCCTCCTGATTGATCGGCGCCAGTGCGCGAGCGCGCGCGGAGAATGCGCGGCCGTGGGTCGTATGGGTATGAGCGGCGGCGGTGACATGGGGCAGCGTGGCGTGAATCCCGGCGTGGATCGCCATGGCGGCGGCGTTGACGGGACCTTCGCCGTGGTGCAGGCCACCGGCTTCGTCGACCAGGATCAGGTCGTCCGGGTGGATCGAGGAGAAGTGCTGCGCGTAGCGATTGACCCAGAAGCGGTCGGCGAACTCGGGGTCGCGCACGGTGATGTGTCCCGCGATGCCTTCGGCCAGTCCAAAGCGCGCGAAGATCCGGAATGCAACGGCCAGACGCAGCTTCCGGTCGGCGCGCGTCTCGTCGAACGTCTCGAAGATGCGCGGCTTGGGCAGCGCGGCACCGAGCGGTGTGGGAATGGCAAAGGCATCGTGCGGCGGGGTCATGGTCACTCCGTGGGGTCTGGGCGCCGAGTCACGTGTGCCATCGACGGCGACGCGGTGCATCGGCAGGGCAACCCATTGTCTCCGGGCGATGAACACGCCGTCCATCGACGAAAAGTCACTGGTCATGCACCGCGCGCCAGACCGCGCCCCCGCGTCTTTACCGGCCCGGCTGGAACAATCCGTTGAGTGTGGCCCCGCTGGCCGCGCCGTCGAAACCGTCGAAGCGACCCTCGGCGAGCGCCTGTGCCGCGTGCATGAAGCCTCCCCAGGCCGCACGGGCGAGGGCGCCGCCCACGCTGACACGCCTCACGCCGAGATCGGCCAGGTCCTGCAACGTGAACGGCGAGGTCGCGCCCACCAGGACATTGACCGGTTTGGGCGCGACGGCCGTCACCACCGTGCGAATCTGTTCGGCTGACTGAATACCTGGCGCATAGAGACAGTCGGCGCCCGCGTCGGCATAGGCCTTCAGTCGGGCGACGGTATCGTCCAGGTCCGGTACGCCGGCGAAGAAATTCTCCGCGCGTCCGACGAGCAGCGTGTCGCCGCCGGTCTCGTCGATCGCGCGTCGCGCTGCCCTCAGCCGTGCCACGGCCTCGTCGATGGGGAAAAGCGGGGCGTTGGCGTCGCCGGTCGAGTCTTCGATGGACAAGCCCGCGACGCCAGTCGCCACGGCCATCTTCACGCTGTGCGCCACCTCGTCGGGCGTGCTGCCGAAGCCGCTCTCGAAGTCCGCGTTTACCGGCAGGTCGGTGGCCTCCACGAGCGTGCGAAAATGCGCCAGCACGCTGTCGCGCGTCACACCATTGTCGGGACGGCCTGTCGACCAGGCGAATCCGGAGCTGGTCGTGGCAATCGCCTGGAAACCGGCGTGTTCGAGATACCGGGCACTGCCCACGTCCCACGGATTGGGGATGACAAAGCAACCGGCCAGATGAAGTTCGCGAAACAAGGCGCGTTTTTCGGCAATGCTGCGAGGCATGATGGGTCTCCTTGGAGGGGCGCAATGCCGTTCGGGCTGCGCTCGAGATGCCCGATCATCGCGGTTTTCCGGCGCACTCGCAAGGCAAGCCCCGACGCGATTCCGGCAATGGTGACCGTCGGTTGGTATTGTGAATGGCGCCGACGCTGGGGCGTTCAGGTGCGACGAGGTATCCTGTCGGGCGAATGCGGGACGTCGGTGTCCCGCGACAACTCAATTCCCGATTAGCGTTTCGAACCTGTATTTCCCGATGATTGGATCCCTGAAGTGGTGGACGACGGTGGGCGCGCTCGGCGGCCTGTTGAGCGCGGCCGGGTGCGGCACGCCCGTGCGCATGCGGCCCGGGCCGGATTACGCGGCAATGGGTGGCGCGGCGGAAGTGCGTGGCGACTGGGACACCGCGCGCCGCGACTTCGGGCAGGCAGTGCTCGTTGCGGACCAATCCGGATGGCCGGCCTCGCAGCGCGCGGCCATGCATTACGACTATGGGCGCGCGCTGGGCGTGACGTGCTTTTACACGGAAGCCGAGCGCGAACTGAGTCTCGCCTACGATCTCGACATTCTCACGAACCGTTATCGGTATCCGGCGCTCATCGAGCTGGCGCGTCTGTCGCTGACTCAGCGACGGTTCGCGCAGTCCGCGAAATATTTCGGACGGGCGCTCGCGACGCTCGATCGCATCGACGCGTCGCGCCATGCACCGTTCGCATACGTCGAAATGCTCGACGACTACGCGCTGGCGCTCGGCGGCGCGGGCGACGCCGAGGGCGCGGCGCGCATCATCGACCGGGCCGCGAAGGTGCGTGCGCGTCTCGACGCCGCGGACCAGCGGCAGGCAACTTCGCGCACGCCGTACGGTACCCGCTGTGGGAAGGTGGCCGGGGCTGACGAATCGACGCCGGCGGCAGGGCGTACACGATGAACCACTTGCGCGTTTCGCTGGAGCACCTGAACGAGTTCGACGAAATCGTCGACGTGCGCACACCGCTCGAATTCGACGACGACCACATTCCCGGTGCGATCAACACGCCGGTACTCAGCAACGAGGAGCGCGTCACCGTCGGCACCCTGTACAAGCAGGTCTCGCCGTTCGACGCCTCGCGGGTCGGCGCGGCCATGGTCGCACGCAATATCGCTCACCATCTCGATACGACGTTCTCGGGACGGCCGCGCAACTGGCGGCCGCTCATCTATTGCTGGCGCGGTGGAACGCGCTCGGCGTCGATGACCTTGATGATGAACATGATCGGCTGGCGCGCCCGTCAGCTCGAAGGCGGTTACAAGACCTACCGGCGCGATGTGGTGGCTTCGCTCGATGCGCTGCCGCCCCGGCTCGACTATGTTGTCCTTGCCGGGCACACCGGTAGCGGCAAGACGCGTCTGCTGCATGCACTGGCGGATGCCGGGGCGCAGACGCTCGATCTCGAGGGGTTGGCGCGGCATCGCGGTTCGTTGCTCGGCGCCGTGCCCGACCGGCCACAGCCGTCGCAGAAATCGTTCGATACGGCATTGGTTTCGGCGTTGCGCGGCTTCGATCCCGCACGGCCGGTGTTCGTCGAGGCGGAAAGCCGGCGCATCGGTCTGATTTCGCTGCCGGAATCGCTGATGACCGCGCTGCGCACCACGGCGGCGTGCATCGAGGTGAACGTCGCGCGCGACGAACGCGTGGATCTCCTGATGCAGGAATATGGCCATCTGCTCGCGCAGCCGGACTACTTTCGTGCACAGTTGCTGCGGCTGGTGCCTTTGCATGGGCGTGCCGTGATCGACCAGTGGCTGACGCTGCTCGATCGGGGGGACCATCGTGCCCTGTCGGAGGCGCTCATTGTCAGGCACTACGACCCGGCGTATTCCCGGAGCTCGCGCAAGATGTTGCAGGGCCTCGCGCAGGCGGTACCGTTCGCGTTCCACCCATCGGCGCAAGACCTGCGTGCGCAGGCGCAGGCCTTGCTGGCGATCACTTTGCCGACAGGCAGAGCCGAGCCTGCAACCGCGCCGGCGGCGTCGAGCGGGGAGCGTTGAGCGACCGCTCGAATATCCGGAAGCCGGCGGTCTCCCGTCCGCTTGCCGGTGGCCATGGCGAGAACGGTCACTGATCGAGGAACATCCTTTTTCGAATGATGGCGTGCACGCCCCAGTTACCGTTCACGACCTGCGTCACGCCGAAATCGACGGCGATCGAGAGGATCGCGGTAGCTTCGTCTTCGGTGAGGCGCTTGACCTGCATGAGGAATCGGCGCGCCTTCAGGAAGGCGTCGCGCAGCGCGCTGTCCAGCGTCGATTTCATGTAGATCTGGCTCTGGGCCTTCTGGCCGAGTTCGGCCAGGTGGTTGGGCGAGCTGAAGCCGTGAATGATCCACTCCGTGGGCGTTTCGACGAGCGGGTAGGTCAGGTCGGCATACGGCGCGCTCGCCTCGATGGCGGCCTTCTTGTGAAGGATCAACTGGACGTTGCCCGTCAATGAGCATTCGATGGCGGTGCCGCCCAGTTCGGCGTCGCCCTGCGACGCGTGCGGGTCGCCGATCGACAGCAGCGCGCCGGGCACGGCGACCTTGAGGAACACGCTTGCGCCGCGCGTCACGCGCCAATTGTCGAGATTGCCCGCGTAGCTCGAAGGCGGGATCGAATCGATCAGGCCGTCCTGCGCCGGTGCCACGGCCAGCACGCCAAAGTGTGGGCGCAGCGGAATTTCCACGTTCCTGAGCGTGCGGTGGTTCTTTGTGATGCGGGTGTGATCGACCGGCACCCCGGGGTAATCGATGGTCGGATGCACGACGCCAAACGGGTCTTGCTGCGGTGTCCAGCGAAAGCTGTAGAGGGCGCGGGCCACATCGCCGTCGCCGTCTTCGTGACAGTCGATCTCGAACACGGTCACGACTTCGCGCTCGCGCGGCAGCGTGAGCATGTCCTGATAGTGAAAGCCCCACCAAGTCGACGCATGACTGCCGAACGCCTTGCCCGCGTAGTCAGGGTTGGCGCTCGGCCGTGGGCGCAGATCGAGGATGCGGACCTCCAGCACGTCGCCCGGCATGGCGTCCTCCACGGCGATCGGGCCGGTGCAGATGTGCACGCCGAACCCTTCGCCGGCGCCGCGTCCGTACACGGAGGCATCCATCGGGCCGGCGCCGCGACGATCCACATTCTTCTGCGTGGCGGTCCAGTGGAACACGCTCTGCGCGCCCGGATCGCCCTGGATCATGCGCTCCCAGTCGTCCGTCGCGTGCTGCGTCAGCGTTTCTACGGTCACCGTGTCCCCGGAGCGCACGGTCAGTACGGGCGGCAGGTCGTGGCTCAGATAACCCCAATGCACGGTGTCGCACGTGGCGCGCAGGTAATGGTGCCGACCGTCGTCGTGCGGCACGGCACGGTATGGGTCGATATCGGCCGCGCAAGACGCTTCGACGTCTTCGCCTTCGTCGTTGCCGACACGTTGTTCGGCACGCGCGACAGCCTGCGCGCGTTGGGCGATTCCGGCCGGCACGTCGGGATGCCCGCGTGAGATGCGCGCACGTTGCGGCAGCGCCCGCGCGCGCATCGCCTGGTCGCGGCTGGCTTTCGGCGAGAGTCCGAACCGCTCGCGAAACGCCTGGCTGAAATACGATGGATCGTTGAATCCCCACCGGTAGCAGATGTCGGAGACCGACAACTGATCGTAGGCCGGGTTGTGCAAGTCGGCAAAACAGCGCTGCAACCGGCTGTGCCGCAGATACGACGAGAAGCTGTGGCCGGACCCTTCGAACAGCTTGCGCAGATATCGATCCGAGACGTGTTCGTCCCTTGCGATGGCGCACAGCGAGAGATCGGGTTCGGCAAGGCGCGCCTGAATGCGATGGCAGATGCGCTCGAACGCGATGGCACGGGAAGTCGAAAGTCCCGGAGCGGCCTGCGGCTTGACGGCGGCCAACGCCGACGCAAGGCATTCGAGGATGACGCTCTCGACCGGCGCGAGCACATGCGGGTCGGCGTCCTGCATCGATTCGAGCCTGGCGGCCAGTCCGCCGAGCAGTCCGCCGAACAGCGGCGCAACGCCCGCGGGCAGCTTGCACGTGTGCACGGGCGGCGCGCTGCCCAGGCGCGGCGCGATCAGCGCGTGCCGCACGTGTACCGAGACGAGACGAAACGGTGTGCTCGCCACCAGGTCGGCGCTTTCGTTACCGGGGATGCAGGCGATGTCGCCGGCCGCGAGCCGCTCGCCGTCACGGGTGCCTGGTCCGGACAACTCGGCCTGTCCGTCGAGCAGCATGATAAGCAGGAAGCCACGTTCTCCGCCCGCGCGCGCGGTGACGATCTGCGGCGTTGACGCAATGACGGACAGCTCGATACCAGCCGGCGTGCGATGCGTGAGCAACGTGCCATGCAGCGGCTGCCCCGGTGTGGGCGAGCGAAAGTGCAGGCGCGCGTCGAGCAGACGTGCCTGCCATGCCGGCCCGCGCTGATCGTGGGCGTAGGACTCGGTGGAAAAGTGCGCGCGATCCAAAACCCGGCCTCCTTCGGAAAGTGCCGGCGACGCGGCCCCGGCGCCGACGTCCTGCAATCACACATCGGGCGCCGGGGACGTCGCTCAGGCGTCAATAGTGCAAGGGTGTCAGCCGATGTGCAACTGCCCCCGCATGGCGGCGACGAAAACGAAGCCGACGAATGTGCCGACGATGGCGAAGATGCCCCCGAGTACGTTCGGCGCCGGAATCGGTGCGCGCACGCTCGTGTAGAGCACCCCCGTCACCAGTCCCACGGCCGCGGCTTGCAGTTCGGTGGCGCCCAGCGTGATTTCGACCATGGCAGCCTCCTCACGAAGCACGCGCCGAACCGACGCCGGGCGAGCCGTCGGCCGGCGGGCGTCCGAAGGTGACCGAGCGGCGCCGCGCGTTCACGATCAGATAACCCAGGTACGTGAAGATGATGGCGAAAATGCCGCCGAGTACGTTCGGCGCGGGAATCGGCAAATCGAGCCACGAATAGAGCGTGCCGGTCACCAGTCCGACGATCAGGGCCACAAGCTCGTTGCGCCCGACATAGACATATTGCATGGAAGGACCTCCTGTTGCCGCGGGCGGGGATGGGCCGCCCGCGACGTTCATGACTTCGACGATTTGGGCGGGAACATGCTGCGCGGCATGGTGCAGTGCACCCCCTGGGTGCCGTCGACCACCTGCGTGACCCCGAAATCCGCCGCCACGCTCATGAGCGAATAGGCGTCGTCGCGCGACAGGCCCTGTTGGTCCGTGAGCAGATGGATCATGTCGCGCGCGGCGTTCTTGCCCGCTTCGTCAAGATCCTGGTGGAAGCCGTGCACGATCCAGACGTCGGGTGTTTCCAGCAGGGGCGACGGGAACTCGAAGTCCTTGCGCAGCACGACCTGGAACAACACGTTGAGCGACGCCTCGATGGCGGTGCCGCTGATCTCTCCGTCGCCCTGCGAGATGTGGGGGTCACCGATGGAGAAGAGGCCACCGTCGACCTGGACCTTGTAATACATGGTCGCGCCGGCGCCGATACGCCAGTTGTCGATATTGCCGCCATGCAGGCCGGGCTCGACGGTCGAGACGCGGCCCTGAGCGTCGGGTGCGACGCCCGCCGTACCCAAGTGCGGGCGCACCGGCACGCGCACGCCGGCGAGCGCCGGTTCCTTGCAGCATTCGCGATGATCGACGACCTTGCCCGGCGTGGTGAGCTTGCCCGGATAGTCGAACGCGAACAACGCATGGGCGGTGTTCGAGCTGTTGTCGAGCTCGTAGATCGTCACGCGCTCCTTCTTGAAGTCCTCGTACAACTGCCCCCAGTGCGCCGCGACGTTGGCGCCGAAGCGAAAGCGCGGGATCATCTGGAGGTAGCGCACTTCGAGCATGTCGCCCGGCTTGGCGCCTTCCACGTAGATCGGACCGGTCATGATGTGCACGCCGGGATTGCGATCCTCGTGGGGAATCTTGTCGTAGATGGCGCGAACGGCGTCGTCCATCATCAGATCGGGCGCGTCGCCCGCATGATGGGTGACCGCCTCGGCGCGGATGAAGTCCCCGCTCTTGATGGTCAGTGCCGGTTTCTGAGTCGCGTTGAAGTAGCCCCAGTGCACTGTCTCGGGCGTTGCGCGAAGGTCGTGAAGCATGCCGTGTCTCCTGAGAATTTTTGTCTGACTGCCGCAAACCGTGTTCACGGTGAAGTCATGGTAGTGCCCGACAAAATGCACAATTAGGAGCGTTTGACATCTTCTCTGTTGCTGGGAGGAACTAACGTTTACCCCCGATACCACTGATGTCCCGATCGGCAAAGGCAACGCCGCGGCGGATCGACCGTCGGTCTCAGGTGCCGAACTGGGCGATCATGCGCTGCTTCGTGTACGCCACGAAGGCCGTCGCCAGTTGCGATGGCGGGTGCTGGTTCGACGTGACGAGCGAGAAGCCCGAGTGCACCGTGGGCTCGAACGGTTTGACGACCACGCGGCGCGCCGCATAAGTGGCGGTGATCTGATCGATGATCGCCACGCCGGCGCCGTGCTCCACGAGCACGCAAATCGCCGCCGACAACTGCGACTCCGCCGACATCACCCGGTCGATCTGGCGCTCGGCGAAGATCCGGTCGATGTACATGCGCCCGTCGAACTCCTTCGGATAGGAGACGAACGACTCGTTGTGCAGGTCCTCCGGGTAAATCACGTCGCGGGACGCCAACCGATGCCCGCGCGGCAGGATGCAGCGCATGGGCGCGCGGTGCAGCGGCTCGATGTCCACGCCCGCGTGCGTGAGCGGATGGGCGATGAAGCCCACGTCGCACCGCCGCCCGACCACCATGTCCACCACGATGCTCGACGCGTGGATGAGCAGCGTCGTGCTGATGCCGGGGTGCTCGCGCATGAACCCGGTGAGCGTGGTCGGCAAGAACTCGAGCGCGAGCGCCGGCGCCCCGGCGATGTGCAGCGAGCCGCGCCGCAACGACTTGATCTGCTCGGCCGTTTGCGCAATGCGATCGATCCCGGCGAACGAACGCTCCACCTCTTCGAATAACACCATCGCCTCGGGTGTCGGATTCAACCGGCCGTTGATCCGGTCGAATAAGGAAAACCCTACGTCGGTCTCCAGATCGTTGATCAGACGCGTGACCGCCGGCTGCGAGATATGAAGCATGTCAGCCGCGCGCGTGACCGTCTGGCGCAGGATCAGCGCACGAAATGCCTCCAGTTGCCGAATCTTCATCGAATCCTCGCAAGGCTCGCCCATAACATTTGCGTATGGGTGGGTAAAAAAATGTGATTTGACCGTGGGCGAGTCGAAAATGACCCTACGAAAACAACGCAACAGTTTGAGTTTTTCTCGTAATACCGGCCCATAACATCACATAACACCGCTTCACGCAAGGAGCCTCTCGATGAAGACTGTCGTTCCCCAAACCCTTCGCAAACTCCGTCGCACCGCCGTCCTGTCGGCTGGCGTGGCTGCATTCGTATTCGGCGCTTGCCCCGCCCACGCCGACACCACGCTTTACGTCGGCGCCTACGGCGGCTCGTTCGAGCAGATGCTCAAGAAGGACATCATTCCGGGCTTTGAAAAGGCGAACCCCGGCACGAAGGTGGTGATCGTGCCCGGCGATTCGACAACGACACTCGCGAAGCTTCAGGCACAGAAGGGCAAGGCCGGCATGGACGTGGTTTTCCTCGATGACGGTCCGATGTATCAGGCGATCCAGATGGGGTTCTGCGGCAAGCTCGCCGACGCGCCGATCTATCACGATCTGTACGACATCGCGAAGTTCAAGAGCGGCAACGCGGTGGCCGCGGGCCTGATCGCCACGGGCATCGCCTACAACACGCGTCTGTTCCAGGCCAAGGGCTGGCCCGCGCCGACCTCGTGGAAGGAACTGTCCGACCCGAAGTACAAGGGCAAGCTCGTGATGCCGAGCATCAAGAACACCTATGGCCTGCATGCGCTGATCGTCGAGTCGAAGCTCAACGGCGGCAGCGACGCCAACATCGAGCCGGGTTTCCGCGAGATGGAGAAGATCGCGCCGAACGTGCTGTCTTTCGATCCGTCGCCGGGCAAGATCGCCGAGCTGTTCCAGTCTGACGAGGTTGCGATCGCGGTGTGGGGCAACGGCCGTGTCCAGGCCTTGCGCCAGCAGGGCATTCCGGTGGAGTTCGTCTACCCGAAGGAGGGCGCCGTCGCGCTCGCCATGGGGATGTGCGTGGTGGACAAGTCGGCCAACGACGCGCTCGCGCAGAAGTTCGTGCAGATGATTCTCACCCCGCAGACCCAGGCGCTGCTCGCCGAGAGCCAGGGCGTGGCGCCGTCCAACAAGAAGACGCAGTTGTCGATGGCGGTGGCCGCGCGCGTGCCCTCGCCGGCGCAGATCGACAAGCTCGTGCGCGTGGACTGGGACGTCGTGAACGCCAAGCGCGCGGAATGGACGCAGCGCTGGAACCGTCAGATCGAGCGCTGAGCGCAAGGAGACCCCAGGCGTCATGAGCACCTGCACCCCATATTTGCGTCTCGAGCAACTCGGCAAGCGTTACGGTGAAACGGCGGCGGTCGAAGGCGTCGACCTGTCGATCGCGCAGGGGGAGTTCATCTCCCTGCTCGGGCCGTCCGGCTGCGGCAAGACGACCACGCTGCAGATGATCGCGGGCTTCGTGGCACCGAGCACCGGTCGCATTCTGCTCGAAGGTCGCGATCTCACGCCGGTGCCGCCGGAAAAGCGCGGGCTCGGCATCGTGTTTCAGAGCTACGCGCTGTTCCCGCACATGACGGTGGCGCAGAACGTGGCGTTCGGTCTGGACATGCGCCGCGTGGACCCGGGCGAGAAGCGGCGTCGCGTGCAGGACGCGCTGGATCTGGTGCATCTCGGTGCGCACGCGGGCCGCTATCCGCGCGAGCTATCGGGCGGGCAGCGTCAGCGCGTGGCGCTGGCGCGTGCGCTGGTCATCGCGCCGCCGGTGCTGCTGCTCGACGAGCCTCTGTCCAATCTCGACGCGAAGCTGCGCGAACAGATGCAGGACGAGTTGCGCGCCATTCAGCGCCAGGTCGGCACGACCACCATCATGGTGACGCACGATCAGGCGGAGGCGCTGGCGATCAGCGATCGGGTAGTGCTGCTCAATGCCGGCCGGGTCGTTCGCATCGACACGCCGCATGACGTCTACGAAGACCCGCGCGCCACATTCGCCGCGCATTTCATCGGGCAGACCAATCTCATCACTGGCCAGCTCGACGTGCGCGGCGACGTGGCGGTGCTCGACGCTCAGGGGCATCGGCTTGCCGTCACGGCCGCGCATGCGACGGCCGCGGGCGGACCGGCGACGTTCAGCCTGCGTCCCGAGCGCATCCGTCTCACGTCGGCGACGGCGGGGCGGGTGGCCGGACGCGTGGGCCAGCGCAGCTTCCATGGCAATCACTGGGTCATCACGGTGGCAACGGCGCTTGGCGAGTTGCGTGTGCTCGTGTCCAACGACGGCGTGGCGGCGGCCAACGATGGCGACGCCGTCGGGCTCGACTGGGCCGACGACGCGCTGCGTCTCGTGAGGGAGGGCGCATGAACGCCGCAACCTCCACGCCTCCGGGCACGCCCGCCGTGCGGCAAGGAAAGGCGTCGCCGACGGTTTCGCCCGAGGCCGCCGGTCAGCGTCGCGCCGCATGGTCGCTGGTCATGCCCGCCACCCTGTACTTTCTCGTGCTGCTGGCGGTGCCGCTGGTGCTCACGTTCGTGTTGAGCCTGCACGGCTTCGATCCGAACAGCGGCGGCATCCTGCCCACGGTGTCGCTGCAGCATTACGTCGACATTCTCACCGACAGCTACTTCTACGAAATCTTCCTGCGCACGTTGCTCCTGTCGGTGGGCGTGACGCTGCTTTGCGTGCTGATCGGCGTGCCGGAGGCGTACTTCCTCTTTCGCATGCGCGATCCGTGGCGCTCGCTGTGCCTGGTGCTGGTGCTCGGGCCGCTGCTGATCTCCGTCGTGGTGCGCACGCTGGGCTGGTCGATCCTGCTGGGCCGCGAGGGGCTGGTGAACCTGGTGCTCACCAAGCTCGGACTGATCGCGCATCCCTTGCAGATGCTGTTCACGATGGGCGCGGTCACGGTGGCGCTCGTGCATGTGCTCGTACCGCTCATGGTGTTGTCGGTATGGACCTCGCTCACGCGGCTGGACCCCGCGGTCTCGCACGCGGCGCGTTCGTTGGGGGCGGGGCGGGCGACCGTGATGTGGCGCGTCGTGTTGCCGCAGATCACGCCGGGCATCCTGTCGGGCAGTCTCATCGTGTTCGCCCTGACGGCCAGCGCATTTGCCACGCCGGCACTCATCGGCGGACGTCGCCTCAAGGTCGTGGCGACCACGGCGTACGACGAGTTCCTCGGCACGCTGAACTGGCCGCTTGGGGCCGCCATCGCGATCGTGCTGCTGATCGTCAACGTGGCGATCATCAGCGGCTACAACCGTGCGCTCGAAAAGCGCTTCACGCGCCGGCTCGGCTGAGGGAGGGACGATGAACCGACAAGATCCTCAGTACGACCGCAATGGTCTCGGGGCCATGGTGTTCCATGGGCTGTTCCTGCTTTTCATTCTGGCGCCGCTGGTCGTGGTTTGCCTGGTCGCCTTCACGCCCGACAACTTCCTCTCGATCCCGACACAGCACTTCTCGTTGCGCTGGTTCGCGTCGCTCATGGACGACGAGGACTTCCAGTCGGCGTTGCGCACGAGCCTTTGGCTCGGGGTGGCGTCGGCGAGCGTGTCGACCGCGCTGGCCGTGCCCGCGGCGATGGGGCTTGCACGCTACCGTTTCCCGGGGCGCGATGCGATCAATTCGTTCCTGCTCTCGCCGCTGATGATTCCGCCGGTGGTGCTGGGCATCGCGTTCCTGCGACTGTTCACGTTGCTCGACATGGGCGGATCGTTCGTGAGCCTGGTGGCGTGCCATGCGTTGCTCATCTTCCCTTACGCGTTGCGGCTGATCATGGCGGCGCTGGTGGGGCAGGCGGACGAAGCCGAACGCGCGGCGCGCTCGCTCGGCGCCGGGCGCTGGACCACGTTCCGTCGCGTCACGCTGCCGGCGATCCTGCCGGGGGTCGCGGGCGGGTGGGTACTGGCGTTCATCAACAGCTTCGACGAGTTGACGGCCACGATCTTCGTGACGTCGCCCACGACGATCACGCTGCCGGTGCGCATCTACATGAACATGAGCGAGACGGTCGATCCGAGCGTGGCGGCGATCTCCACGCTGCTCATCGGACTGACGCTGGCGGTGATGCTGGTGCTCGACCGTATCTACGGATTGAACAAGGTTCTGGTTGGAAATCACTAAAACATGCAAAAGACATACGATATCGCCGTCATCGGCGGCGGCCTCGTCGGCATGGCGATAGCCTACGGACTCGTCAAGCGCGGACAACGCGTGGTCGTGTGCGATGGCGAAGACAATTCGCTGCGCGCCGCGCGAGGCAACTTCGGGCTTGTCTGGGTGCAGGGCAAGGGCGCCACGTGCACCGATTACGCCCGCTGGTCGCTGCACTCCGCCAACACATGGCAGGGGTTCGCCGACGAGTTGTTCGCCCGCACCGGCGTGTCCGTCGGGTTCGAGCGGCCCGGAGGCTTCAATATCGCGCAAACGCCCGAAGAGCTGGCGATCAAGGTCGAGAGCATGCGCAAGCTGCAGGAGTCGGAGCCCGCGCTCGCGTACGACGTGCTCGATCACGAGGCGCTGGCCGAGCGGCTGCCGGCGATCGGCGCGGACGTGGCGGGCGCCATCTATTCGCCCAACGACGGTCACGTGAGCCCGCTCTATACACTGCGTGCGCTGTTCGACGCGTTCGAGCAGGCCGGCGGAGAGTATGCGCCGAACGTGCGTGTGACCGATATTCGCCAGGTGGGCAGTGCGTTTCGCGTGAGCATGGGCGACATGTCGCTGGAGGCCGGGCGCGTGGTACTCGCCGCCGGGCTCGGCAATCGCGACCTCGCCCCGATGGTGGGGCTCTCGGCGCCCGTCAAGCCGCTGCGCGGACAGATTCTCGTCACCGAGCGGGTCAAGCGATTTCTCGACTACCCCACGATCTATGTGCGTCAGACGGTCGAGGGCTCGGTCATGCTGGGCGACTCCGCCGAAGACGTCGGCTTCAACGACGGTGTAACACCGGATGTGCTCGCCGACATCGCCCGCCGCGGCATCGCACCCTTTCCGATTCTCAAGGACGTGCGCGTGGTGCGCGCGTGGGGAGCCCTGCGTGTCATGACGGCCGACGGTCTGCCGATCTACGAGGCCTCCGAGGCTTGCCCCGGTGCCTATCTCGCGACCTGCCATAGCGGCGTGACGCTGGCCGCTGCTCACTGTGAAACCATCGCGCCGTGGATTCTCGGCGCCGAGCGCCCTGCGCTTCTGGATCATTTCTATGCCAAACGTTTCGCTGCTTAAGTCGCTGGCGCGCAAGGATGGCGCGACCGTGCGAATGTTTATCGAAGGCACGCCGCTCGACGTGCCGGCCGACATGAACGTGGCCGCCGCGTTGCTGTTCGCGGGCGTGACGGCGTGCCGTACCACGCCCGTGAGCGGTAGCGATCGTGCACCGTTCTGCATGATGGGGGTGTGCTTCGATTGTCTCGTCGAGATCGACGGCGTGCCGAACCGGCAGGGCTGCATGACGCCCGTGCGTGAAGGCATGCAGGTGCGCCGCATGGATGGCGCGAGGAGTGTCGCATGAGCGTGAAACTTGTGGATTTGTTGGTCATCGGGGCGGGACCGGCGGGACTGGCGGCTGCGCTCGAAGCGAAGCGTCACGGACTCTCGCCGCTCGTCGTCGATGAAAATGCGCTGCCCGGCGGCCAGATCTACCGCAGTGTCAGTCGCTCGCCGCTGGCCGACCCCGGGGTGCTCGGGCCCGACTATCTGCACGGGCGTGCGCTCGTCGATGCATTCATGGCGGCGGGCATCGACTATTGGCCGCAAACGCTCGCCTGGCAGATCGGCGCGGACAAGCGGGTGTCGGTCACGCGCCAGAGCGCGGGCGGCGGCACGTTGCAGATCGAGGCGGGCGCCATCGTGCTCGCCGGCGGTGCGCAGGAGCGGCCGTTCCCGATTCCCGGCTGGACGCTGCCCGGCGTGATGGGCGTCGGGGCTGCGCAAACGCTGCTCAAGGCCTCGGCACTCGTGCCGGACACGCCTGCCGTACTGGCGGGATGCGGGCCGCTCCTTTACCTGTTCGCGTGGCAACTGATCAACGCGGGCGTGCCCGTGCGGGCCATTCTCGACACGGCGCAGGCCGGCGGCCGACGCGAGGCGCTGCGTCATGCCGGCGGTGCGCTCAAGGCGCCGTCGTACCTCATGAAGGGCTTCAAACTGCTGCGCGCGATCCGCGCGGCGGGCGTGCAGCACGTGAAGCATGTCGAGTCGCTGCGCGTGAACGGAACGCAGCGGGCCGAGAGCATCGAGTATGTCGCGGGCGGGCGAACGCTGCGAATCGACACCTCGCTGGTGCTGTTGCATCAGGGCGTGATTCCGAACACGCAGGTCACCCGTTCCATCGGTTGCGAACACCTGTGGGACGAGGCGCAGTTGTGCTGGCGTCCGGAGACGGACGCCTGGGGCGAGACGAGCCTGCCGGGCATTTTCGTGGCAGGCGACGGCGCGGGCATCTCGGGCGCGCTGGCCGCGGAGCCGTCCGGGCGACTGGCCGCGATCCAGGCCGCCGTGAAGCTCGGCAAGCTCGACGGGGCGAAGCGCGACTCGCGTGCGCTGACCCTGCGTCGCGAGCTGGCCTCGCACACCGCCATTCGCCCGTTCCTCGACGCGCTTTATCGTCCGGCAGACAGCTTCCGTGTGCCGCCCGACGACAGCACGATCGTGTGCCGATGCGAGGAGGTGACGGCGGGCGACGTGCGGCGAATGGCGAAGCTCGGCTGCGTTGGCCCGAATCAGACGAAGACATTCTCGCGATGCGGCATGGGACCGTGCCAGGGCCGCTTCTGCGGTCTGACAGTGGCCGAATTGCTGGCGCAGTCGCAGGGATGCGCGGTGCCCGACGTGGGCTATTACCGCATTCGTCCGCCGATCAAGCCGGTAACGCTCGGCGAGCTGGCCGTGGCGGTCGACGCGCCCGAGTTCCTGAGCGAGCGGGCAGGTTTCCCCAAGTAAGCGATGCGGCGTGGCCGCCGCGCGCTTACGCTTTTTATTCTTTCTGGAGATGTAGTCAATGAGCGATATTCAGCGCCATCATACGAACGCACGGATGAGCCGTGTCGTGGTGCATAACGGTACGGTGTACATCGGCGGCCAGACGGCGGACGATCGCAACCAGGACATCACGGGCCAGACGCAACAGGTGCTGGCGAAGATCGACGGCTATCTGAAGGACGCGGGCATCGACAAGTCGCGTCTGCTCTCGGCGCAGGTGTGGCTCAAGGATATCGAATCGGACTTCGCGGGCATGAACGCCGTGTGGGACGCGTGGACGAGCCCCGGCAATACGCCCACACGTGCGACGGTGGAGTCGCGTCTCGCGGCACCGGACCTGCTGGTCGAAATTGCCGTGATCGCCGCGGCGAAGTAAGAGGGCAGACGCATCATCGATGCGTTGCCGGGCCCGCAGCCACCTGCGGGCTTTTTTTCGCATGGTGCCGCGCGGCGCCGGGGCGAGCGCGCCGTCGGCGGCGCCCGAAGGGCAGGCAAGAAGCGCTGGGGCGAGGCCTCGTCCGCTACATCCCGAATTCGCGAAGGCCTTCCAGGTCGAGAATCGTCAGGACACCGTAATCCACCTTCACGAGCCCGGCCTGCTCCAGCACCTTGAGCGCGAGGTTGACCCGCTGGCGCGACACCCCCGCCAGATAGCTAAGCTCCTCCTGTGAAATCTGGACCGTATTGTCGTCGGACGGATACAGGTTCGGGTTGAACATCGACGACAGCGAGCGCGCCACGCGCGCGTCGGTGTCGAGCAGGCGCTCGTGTTCCACGGCCGCGATGAACTGGCCGAGGCGCTCGTTGAGTTGAAGCGTCAGGAAACGGTTGAACGGGATGCTCGTGTCGAGCAGCCAGTCGAACGTGGCAATCGGCATGTGCGCCACGACCGAGTCGCGCAACGCCATCACGTCGTACTTGCGGTTCTCGCGCTTGAGCACCGACCCTTCGCCGAACCACGCACCGGCCGGCACGCCGGTGAACGTCACGGACTTGCCGCTCGCGGAGGCCGTCGCAATCTTCACCAGTCCTTCGATGACACCGAACCAGGCGTGCGACGGGTCACCCTTGCGACACACATACGCACCGCTCTCCACCGGCCGCACCTGAATTTCGGCGACCACGCGCCGGCGCTGCTCCGGTGTCAGTCCTTGCGCCCATGCGCTGCGCTGCAGCAGGGTTTCGAGTGACATATAGGGACTTTCCCTTGATTGTCGTCCTGGTGACAAATCCGCCGTGGGTCATGAGGTATCTTCGCCTTGCCCGATGACGGCCTGGCCCACCCTCATGACGCTGCCGTACGGCGCCGAGGCACCAGTATAGAAGCTGCCCGCCGCCGGGCATAGCCGTCGCCGAAATCGCAGTCTGCGTCAGATCAATTCGAATCGAAGAGGTGTCGACCACAGACGCCCACAGCGTTAGGGATGCGTGCCTGAAAGCCTCACATGCACGCGCGCCGACCGAGCCACGCCACTCCCCCTCGACGAGCGTCGAATGGTGGCGAGACACAGGAGACAGGCATGCAGGAGCGGACCACCTTTCCGCGGTTGTTGCTGGCGCACGCCGCAACGCGCGGCACCCGCACGGCGTATCGGGAAAAAGATCTGGGAATCTGGCAGTGTTGGAGCTGGCAGGAAGCCGCACACGAAGTTCGCATGCTGGCGTGCGCGCTGGCCGCCGCCGGCTTCCGTCGCGGCGACAATCTCGCCATCGTGGGCAACAATCGCGTGCGTTTGTACTGGGCCATGACGGCCGCGCAAGCGCTCGGCGGTGTGGCCGTACCGCTGTACCAGGACGCGGTCGCCGCCGAAATGGTGCACGTCCTCCAGGATGCCGAGATCGATTTCGCCATCGTCGAAGATCAGGAGCAGGTCGACAAGTTGCTGGAACTGCGCGATCAGGTGCCGCGGCTGTCGAACATCATCTACGAAGACCCGCGAGGCCTGCGCGGCTATGACGCCCCGGGTTTGCGCGCCTACGAAGCCGCGCTCGAGCAGGGGCGCGAGTTCAACGCGCGGCATCCCCGCTTTTTCGACGACGCGGTGGCCGCCGGCGATCCCGACGACACCGCCACCATCCTTTACACCTCGGGCACGACCGGCAAGCCCAAGGGGGTGTGCCATTCGCATGCGGGGCTCATCGGTGCGGCGTATCACGGCAGCACCTTCGATCGGCTCGGCCCGGGCGACGAAGTGCTGTCCTATCTGCCGATGGCGTGGGTCGGGGATCATCTCTTCTCGTATGCGCAGGCGCTCGTGGCGGGTTTCACCGTCAATTGCCCCGAGTCGCCCGACACGATCGCCACCGACATGCGCGAGATCGGCCCGACCTACTACTTCGCGCCGCCGCGGGTCTATGAGAACGTGCTCACGCAAGTGATGATCCGCATGGAAGACGCGAGTGGCCTCAAGCGCAGGATGTTCTCGCACTTCATGGACGTGGCCAACCGTTGCGGCGCGGCGGTGCTCGACCGCCGTCCGGTCGCGCTGCTCGATCGCGTTCAGTACGCGATCGGCAATCTCTGCGTGTATGGCCCGCTTCGCAACACGCTCGGCATGAGCCGGATTCGCACCGCCTACACGGCGGGCGAGGCCATCGGCCCCGATCTGTTTCGCTTCTATCGCGCCATCGGCGTGAACCTCAAGCAGTTCTACGGGCAGACGGAGACGTGCGCATACGTCTGCCTGCAACCGGATCGTCAGGTGCGATTCGACAGCGTCGGCCCGGTCGCCCCGGGCATGGAAATCAGGATCGGGGAGAGCGGCGAGGTGCTGGTGCGCGGCGTGGGACTGCTCAAGGCGTACTACAAGCGCCCCGACGCCACGCGCGAGGCGCTGGACGACGACGGCTATTTCCGCACGGGCGATGCCGGCATCATCGACGACGACGGCCACCTGCGCATCATCGATCGCGCCAAGGACGTCGGCAAGCTCGCCTGCGGCTCGCTCTTCGCACCGAAGTACATCGAGAACAAGCTCAAGTTCTTCTCCTACATCAAGGAGGCGGTGGCGTTCGGCGACGGACGCGACGGCGTTTGCGCCTTCATCAATATCGACTTTGACGCCGTGGGCAACTGGGCGGAGCGGCAGAACCTCGCTTACGCCGGCTACATCGACCTGGCTACCCATGCCCGCGTGGCCGAGCTGATCCTCGGTTGCGTGGAATCCGTGAACGCCGATCTCGCCCGGGAAGCCGCCTTTTCATCCGCGCAGATTCAGCGCTTCGTGATCCTGCATAAGGAACTCGATCCCGATGACGACGAGCTCACTCGCACGCGCAAGGTGCGACGCGCATTCATCGCCCAGAAGTACGAGGTACTGGTCGATGCGTTCTATTCCGGCAAGTCGACGCAGTTCATCGAAACGCGCGTGAAGTTCGAGGACGGACGCGAGGGCAGCGTGAGCGCCACGCTCGCGATTCATCCGGCGCGCGTGATCGGCGCCCGGGCCCCCGTCGACGATCCTGCGCCTGTGAAGTTGCGCTGCGCGGCCTGACGCTTTCGCGATGTCGCATCGACCGAACCCGCTCCGGTTTCATCCCGGCACACTGCAGGAGATGGCATGAAGGACAACCGCAAGACCGGCGACGTATTGCTCGATTTGCAGCACATCAGCCTGTCGTTTGGTGGCGTCAAGGCGCTCACGGACATTTCGTTCGACGTTCGCGAGCACGAGATCCGCGCGATCATCGGCCCGAACGGCGCGGGCAAGAGCTCGATGCTCAATGTGATCAACGGCGTGTATCACCCGCAGCAAGGCGCGATCGTCTTTCGCGGCAAGCCGCGCCAGCGCATGCACCCAACCTCGGCGGCCCGCCACGGCGTGGCCCGCACTTTCCAGAACATCGCCCTGTTCAAGGGCATGACCGTGCTCGACAACATCATGACGGGGCGAAACACCCGCATGCGCGCCGGGTTGCTCGCCAGCGCCATCTGGTGGGGCAAGGCGCGCGAGGAAGAGATGGCGAACCGCGCCAAGGTCGAAGAGATCATCGACTTTCTCGAGATCCAGCACATCCGCAAGACCCCGGTGGGGCGTCTGCCGTACGGCCTGCAAAAGCGCGTAGAACTGGCGCGCGCGTTGGCCGCCGAGCCCGAATTGCTGCTGCTCGACGAGCCCATGGCGGGCATGAACCTCGAAGAGAAGCGAGACATGTGCCGCTTCATTCTGGAAGTCAACGAAGAGTTCGGCACGACCATTGTGCTGATCGAGCACGACATGGGCGTGGTGATGGATATCTCGGATCGCGTGGTGGTGCTCGACTACGGGAAGAAGATCGGTGACGGCTCGCCCGACGAGGTGCGGTCGGATCCTGAAGTCATTCGCGCCTATCTCGGTGCCGCGCACGGCCAGCCGGCCGCCGCCTGAGACGAATCGGGAAAAGTGGCGCCAAGCGCAAGCGGGGGGGAATCCGGAAGCAACGAAGCAGGAGCCAGGCAGGAGCCAAGCGGGTACCGCCCGCGTTGGGTGACGGCGCCGGGTGTGGGTAAATGGGGAGACATCGATGCAGTTCTTTCTGGAAATTCTGATCGGCGGGTTGCTCTCCGGGGTGATGTACTCCCTGGTGGCGCTCGGCTTCGTGCTGATCTTCAAGGCGTCGGGCGTATTCAACTTCGCGCAGGGCGCGATGGTGTACTTCGCGGCGCTGTCCGTGGTCGGCCTCATGGAGCGCGGGCTGCCACTGTGGGCCGCGGCCGTCGGGGCGTTTGCGGTGATGGTGCTCATGAGCGTGGCCACGGAGCGCTTTGTGCTGCGCAAGCTGGTGAACCAGTCGCCCATTACGCTCTTCATGGCGACCATCGGCCTGTCGTTCTTCCTCGAGGGGCTCGCACCGCTGCTGTGGGGCAACGAGGTGCGTCCGCTCTCGCTGGGCATCGTGGACGAGCCGATCGCGTCGATCCTGGATTCGACCGGCATCCTCGTGAGCCGCTTCGATCTGGCGGCCGCCGCGATCGCGGCGGTGCTCGTGGCGTTGCTCGCGCTGTTCTTCCGGGCCACCAGTATTGGCCGGGCGCTGCGCGCGGTGGCGGACGATCATCAGGCGGCGCTCTCGCTCGGCATTCCGCTGCAACGCATCTGGGTGGTGGTATGGAGCGTGTCGGGCTTCGTCGCGCTGGTCGCCGGCATGCTCTGGGGGTCGCGCAACGGCGTGCAGTTCGCGCTCACGATGACGGCGCTCAAGGCCTTGCCCGTGCTGATTCTCGGCGGATTCACCTCGATTCCGGGCGCGATTGTCGGCGGGTTGATCATCGGTGCGGCCGAGAAGCTTGCCGAGATCTACGTGCCGCAACTGCTGCAAAGCCAGTTCGGCGGGAACTTCGGCGGCATCGAGGGCTGGTTCCCGTACGTGTTCGCGCTGCTGTTCCTGCTCGTTCGCCCGGAAGGGTTGTTCGGGGAGCGGCACATCGATCGCGTTTGATCGCCGACATCGACCACGCA
The DNA here is from genome assembly GCF_000767615.3 of Pandoraea pnomenusa. Lineage (NCBI taxonomy): Bacteria > Pseudomonadati > Pseudomonadota > Betaproteobacteria > Burkholderiales > Burkholderiaceae > Pandoraea > Pandoraea pnomenusa. Next base: position 2,052,575 of record NZ_CP009553.3, read on the forward strand.
TCAGCCAATATCGCAGGGGCCAGACATGTTTTATCGCGAAGCGGGGCAGTTCAAGACCTCATATGAAGCGGATAGCCAGATTTTCCCGATCCGGCAGGACCGGCTGACCGTCGGCGCGTTGCTGGCGGTGGCGTTTGGCGTGCTGCCGTGGATTGCCTCGGAATATTGGCTCACGGCCATTCTCGTGCCCTTCCTCGTGTTCTCGCTCGCGGCGCTGGGGCTGAACATCCTCACCGGGTATGCGGGACAGTTGTCGCTCGGCACGGCGGCGTTCATGGCGGTGGGGGCTTACGCGTCGTATAACTTCCAGTTGCGTATCGAGGGCATGCCGATTCTGGCCTCGTTCGCGCTGGGCGGGGTCTGCGCGGCGCTGGTGGGCATTGCGTTCGGCCTGCCGTCGCTGCGCATCAAGGGGTTCTATCTGGCCGTCGCCACGCTCGCCGCGCAGTTCTTCGTGCTCTGGGTGCTGACGAAATTCCCCTGGCTTTCCAACAACAGCTCGTCGGGGGTGATCACCGCGCAGAAGATCTCTGTGTTCGGGTTCGACGTGGACACGCCGGTGCGCAAATACCTCTTCGTGCTGGGCGTGGTCACGCTCATGGCGCTCGTGGCGAAGAATCTGGTGCGCTCGCACATCGGTCGCGCCTGGATGGCGGTGCGCGACATGGACGTGGCGGCCGAGGTCATCGGCATTCCGCTCATGCGGGTGAAACTGCTGGCGTTCGCCGTGAGCTCGTTCTACTGCGGCGTGGCCGGCGCGCTCTACGCCTATTGCTATCTGGGCTCGGTCGAGCCGGATGGCTTTTCCCTCGACCTGTCGTTTCGCATCCTGTTCATGATCATCATCGGCGGGGTGGGGAGCATTCTCGGCAGCTTTCTTGGCGCGGCCTTCATTCTGCTGCTGCCCATTCTGCTCGACAGCACCTTGCCTCCCGTTGCCGCATTCCTGCACTTGCCCTTTACCAACGCCACCGTCTCGCACATCCAGTTGATGATGTTCGGCGGTCTCATCATCTTTTTCCTGATCGTCGAGCCGCACGGGCTGGCGCGGCTTTGGCAAATCGCCAAGGAGAAGCTGCGCATCTGGCCTTTCCCGCACTGAAGTCCACCCGGACGGCGCGCGAGACATCGCGTGTTGCCGGCGCACGTTTTGCCACAGATAAAACCACAGACGGAGACACAGCATGAACACGAAACAGTTGACGGCATCGTTGGGCGTGGCGCTCGCGCTCGGCATGGGCGCGGCGGGCACGTCGCTCGCCCAGTCGAATGACCAGTTCATCGCACTCGCGGATTACCGCGTCGGTCCGTATGGCGCGAACGGTCAGTCGTTCTACGGCGGGTTCATCGACTATCTGCAGTACGTGAATATGAAAAACGGCGGTGTGAACGGTGTGAAGCTCACGTGGGAAGAGTGCGAGACCGAGTACAACAACGCCAAGGGCGTGGAGTGCTACGAGCGCCTCAAGGGCAAGAATCCGGTCACCAAGGGCACCGCATATCACACCATGGCCACCGGGATCTCATATGCGCTGATCGACAAGACGGCCACCGACCAGGTGCCGCTCGTGATGATGGGCTACGGCCGCACCGACGCCGTGGACGGCTCCGTGTTCCCGTGGGCTTTCCCGCTGGTCACGACCTATCAGATGCAGGCGTCGGCCATCATCAAGTTCCTCGCCGACAAGAACGGCGGCTCGCTCGCCGGCAAGAAGATCGTCTACCTGTATCACGACTCGGCTTACGGCAAGGAGCCGATCGTGGCGATGCAGGCCGAATCGAAGATCCACAAATTCACCTTGGTGGAGATTCCGGTGGCGCATCCGGGCAATGAGCAGGGGGCGCAGTGGCTGCGCATTCGTCAGGAGAACCCCGACTACGTGGTCTTCTGGGGGTGGGGCGTAATGAACCAGACGGCGCTCAAGGCCGCGCAGAAGGTCGGCTATCCGCGCGAGAAGATCATCGGCAGCTGGTGGGCTGGCTCGGAGGAAGACACGATTCCCGCCGGTCCGGCCGCCAAGGGCTACATGAGCGCCACGTGGAACGTGGCGGGCAAGCAGGTGCCGTTGATCGCCGACATCGAGAAGGTGGTCTACGGCGCGGGCAAGGGCAACATGCAGGACCCGTCGAAGGTGGGCTCGGTACTCTATAACCGGGGCGTGTCCGCCGCGGTCGCCACCGTCGAGGCGCTCAATACGGCGCAGAACAAGTTCGGCAAAGGCAAGGTGATGACGCCCGTGCAAGTGCGCTGGGCGTTCGAAAACCTGAATATCGACGCCGCCCGGCTCAAGGCGATCGGTGCGACCGGCCTGCTGCCCGACATCAAGACGAGCTGCGAGGATCACGAGGGCTCCGGGAAGGTTCGCATCCAGCAATGGGACGGCGCCAAGTGGGTCATGGTGTCCGACTGGATCGAGGGCAACCGCCGTCTGATTCACCCGCTGTTCGAGGCGTCGGCCAAGCAATATGCCAAGGAGAAGGGCATTACGCCGGCCTGCTACAAGATGTGATCGACGTCGTCGCCCGCGCCGGCAGCGGGGCTGTGCACCACGGCGTGGGCGACGTGCGCGCGACAGGCAGGGTCGCCATCATCGGGACCCGGTGGCAACGATTTCGGAGTCAGGCATGGAAGCGAGTTTGCGCGTCAACAATATCGAAGTCATCTACGACCACGTGATTCTGGTGCTCAAGGGCGTTTCGCTGACCGTGCCCGCGGGCAAGATCGTGGCGCTGCTCGGCGCCAACGGCGCGGGCAAGAGCACGACGCTCAAGGCGATTTCCAACCTGCTGCATGCCGAGCGCGGCGAGGTGACGAAGGGCACCATCGACTATCGCGGTGAACGGGTCGAGAAGCTCACGCCCAACGGGCTGGTCAAGCGCGGCGTGATTCAGGTGATGGAAGGGCGTCACTGCTTCGGGCATTTGACGATCGAGGAAAACCTGCTCACGGGCGCCTATGTCAGGCACGCGTCGCGCAGTGCGCAGCAACAGGCGCTGGAGCGCATCTACGCGTACTTTCCGCGTCTCAAAACGCGCCGCAAGTCGCAAGCCGGTTACACGTCGGGCGGGGAACAGCAGATGTGCGCGATCGGGCGCGCCATGATGGCGCAGCCGTCGATGATTCTGCTCGATGAGCCATCGATGGGACTCGCGCCGCAGATCGTCGAAGAGATCTTCACGATCGTGCGCGACCTGAATCAGCGCGAGAACGTGAGCTTCCTGTTGGCCGAGCAGAACACCATGGCGGCGCTGCGTTATGCGGACTACGGCTACATCCTCGAAAACGGGCGCGTGGTGATGGACGGCGACGCGGCGTCGCTGCGCGACAACGAGGACGTGAAGGAATTCTATCTGGGCATCGCCAAGGACGGCGCCAACAGCGCGGGCAGCTTCCGCAACGTCAAGAGCTACCGTCGACGCAAGCGCTGGATTGCCTAGGCAGCCCGGCAAGCGGCGCGATGCACACGACAGACCGTTAATCCCCAACGAATTTCCGTCTCTATGAACGACTACTTCGACACGCTGGAAACCCGTGCGCCGGAGGTTCGCGAGAAGGCGCTGCTGGCGGCGTTGCCGGCGCAGGTCTCGCACGCGCGTGCGAACGCGGCGTATTTTTCCCAAGTGCTCGGCGATGTCGATCCGGCGGCGATCGGCTCGCGCGCCGCGCTCGCCGCGCTGCCCGTCACACGTAAATCGGATTTGTCGGCGTTCCAGCGACGTCATCCGCCGCTGGGTGGACTGAATGCGACCCCGATCGGCGCGCTCGCGCACGTCTACCAATCGCCGGGCCCGATCTACGAACCGGACGGTCGGGGCAGCGACTGGTGGCGCTTCGCGCGTGCCATGTTTGCTGCGGGGCTGCGCCCGGGCGACCTCGTCTACAACACGTATTCCTATCACTTCACCCCCGCGGGCATGATGATCGAGACGGGCGCGACGAGGCTGGGGTGTTGTGTATTCCCGGCCGGCGTCGGGCAGACGGAGTTGCAGCTCGAGGCAATCCGCCATCTGATGCCGGTGGCCTATGCTGGCACGCCGTCATTCCTGAAGATCCTGATCGAGAAGAGCGAGGCCGCCGGCGTCGACATCGGTTGCATCCGTCGCGCAACCCTTTCTGGCGAGGCCTTGCCGCCGTCGTTGCGTGCGTGGTTCAACGGCCGGGGCATTACGGCGCGTCAGTTGTACGGCACGGCGGATCTGGGCCTGATCGCTTTCGAGAGCGACGCGCAGGCCGGGCTGATCGTCGACGAGAACGTGTTGGTCGAGCTGGTCGAGCCGGGCGGAACGAAGCCGGTGCCGGACGGTGAGATCGGCGAAGTGGTCGTGACGAACTTCAATCCCGACTACCCGTTGATTCGGTTTGCCACCGGCGATCTCTCCGCGATAGCGCCTGGCGTCAGCCCGTGCGGGCGCACGAATATGCGTTTGACGGGATGGTTGGGACGGGCCGACCAGACGGTCAAGGTGCGGGGCATGTTCGTGCATCCCGGCCAGGTCGGCGAGATCGGGAAGCGGTACCCGGAGCTGGGGCGCGTTCGCTTGCGCGTGGAGGGGCGCGTCGGCGAGGATCGCATGCGGCTGCTGTGCGAGACGAGCGAGGCCCCGCCGGAGGGGTTGGCGGCGCGCGTCCAGGAGACGCTGCGCGACGTGACCCGCCTGCGCGGCGAAGTCGACTTCGTGGCATTGGGCTCGCTGCCGGCCGACGGCAAGCTCGTGGAGGACGCCCGGGCCTACGATTGACCCGTCCGGCGGGGACCGTCGACCGATACCCGGGGGCTCGCGCAAGGCGCGATTCGACGGCATCTCGCCCATCCGAATGATTGGCTGTGCGCCGGAGGGGATTTCGTTAGAATCTGCTTTCGATGTTCGTATTCGCCAATTATCGGAGGCTGACGTGCCAGGACTACTTCCCGATGTCGACCGCGAGGGACTCCTCGAATATTCGGTCGTGTACACCGACCGGTCGATCAACCACATGTCGCAGCGCTTTCAGGGCGTCATGCGCGACATTTCCGATGGCCTGAAACGGGTCTACAACGCGAATTCGGTCATCGTCGTGCCGGGCAGCGGGACTTTCGGCATGGAGGCCGTTGCCCGCCAGTTCGCGACGAACAAGAAGTGCCTCGTCATTCGAAACGGCTGGTTCAGCTTCCGCTGGTCGCAGATTTTCGACATGGGCGGTATTCCTTCCGAGACCCTCGTGCTCAAGGCGCGGCCGGTCGAGTCGGGCAGACAGGCGGCCTACGCGCCCGCGCCGATCGACGAGGTCGTGGCCGCGATCAGGGCGAACAAGCCGGACCTGGTGTTCGCCCCGCACGTGGAAACCGCCTCGGGCATGATGTTGCCCGACGACTATCTGCGCGCCGTCGCCGATGCCGTGCATGCCGTTGGCGGCATGTTCGTCCTCGATTGCATCGCATCGGGCACCGTGTGGGTCGACATGAAAGCGGTTGGCGTGGACGTGCTGATCAGCGCGCCGCAAAAGGGTTGGAGCGCTTCTCCCTGTTGCGCGCTGGTGATGCTCAGTGCCCTGGCGCGCGAGCGCATCGAGGGCACGACGAGCACGAGCTTCGCCTGCGATCTTCGACAGTGGCTGCAGATCATGGAAGCCTACGAGAAGGGCGGCTTCGCATACCACGCCACCATGCCCACGGACAGCCTCGCGGTATTGCGCGACGTGATCAAGGAAACCGAGGCTTACGGATTGGAAAAGGTGCGTGCCGAGCAGTTGGAACTCGGCAGGCGCATTCGCACATTGCTCGCGGCCAAGGGCTTCCGGAGCGTGGCCGCCGAAGGTTTTCAGGCGCCGGGGGTCGTGGTCAGCTACACCGACGACGATGGCATCCGCACCGGCAAGAAGTTCGCCGACGCCGGCTTGCAGATTGCCGCGGGCGTACCACTTCGCGTCGATGAGCCGGAGGACTTCAAGACGTTCCGCATCGGCCTGTTCGGTCTGGACAAGCTCCATGACGTGGAAGGCGCGGTGGCGCGATTCGCCAAGGCGTTGGACAGCGTCGCGTGATTGCCGGCGGGCGCGCAAACCTGTGCGCCTGAATCGAATGTCGTACAACCTCACGGAGCGGCAACGATGTCCTGGAAGCCCGAAAGCTATCCCTCGATGAGCCCTTACCTGATCTGTCCGGATGCCGAGGCATTGATCCGGTTCGTCGAGACTGCGTTCGGCGGTGTGCTGCTGCGCCGCTTCGACCGGCCCGACGGTTCGCTCATGCATGCGGAAGTCAGGATCGACGACAGCGTATTGATGCTCGGCGGCGGGGTGACCGAGATTGTCGCGACCGCGCCGCACATTCACCTCTATGTGCCGGACGTATCGGCCGTTTTCGCGCGGGCTGTGGCCGCAGGAGCGACGGTCGTGCAGGCGCCGCTGCGCAAGCGGGAAGACGACGATCTTCGCGGCGGTGTTCAGGACGCCTCCGGCACCACTTGGTGGATCGCTTCGCAGTAGCCGTCGCCAGGCGCTCACGCAGGACAGTCGAGCGCTTTGTCTGCTCCCTCCCATGCCCGCCGACTGGCGGGCATTTTCTTTGGCGCCGCGCCGATGCTTTATTTTTTTCCTTTTGACACTTTATTTTCGTTTACATAGTTTACTGAAACATAAGTTCCAAAAGCAGGATGCCCCGTGATAAGCGCGACGCAAACAGCGCAAGCGGCGCAGACGATGGCAGCATGCTGGGACCCGCAACTTTGCGCCCGCCGGAAACGGATGGGCCGATTGGAAAACACCATGAACGGCACGCTTCAAGACCGCATCCTGCAACTGCAAGACGACTTCACGCCCAGCGAGAAACGTCTTGCGGATGTGACGCTCGCGCACTTGTCGCAATTGGCGTCGTATTCCGCGACCGAGCTCGCGGAGATGGCGGAAGTCTCGAAGGCTTCGGCGGCGCGCTTCTTCAAGCGTCTGGGCTACGAGACATTCAACGAATTGCGCACCCGCATGCGCGAGGACGCCGACCACGGGTCGCCGCTCTTCGCGCTGGCGGGCATCTCCACGCCCGAGACGGCGGGCGACACGCCGGAAGGCGCCATGGGCGCGCATCTGGCGGCCGACCTTCAGAACCTCGCGCACACGTTCGAGCGCATTGCCGCGGCCGACCTGGACCGCGCGGCGGAGATCGGCGCGAATGCGCGGCGCGTCTTCATCGCGGGCTTTCGCAACGGCCGCGTGCTCGCCCAGTACATGTGGGCATTGCTTACGCAGGTGCGAGACGGCGTGCTGCTGGTGCCGGGCGCGGGCCTGAACCTGGCGGAAGACCTGGCCGACATGTCCGCCGACGACGTGCTCGTCGTCATGGACTTTCGCCGCCGCGTCACGCTGCTGCGCCCGATGGTCGAACACGCCAACCGCGTTGGCGCTCGCGTGGTGATCCTCACCGATCCGACCGCCACGGAGCTGCCGGCGCGCAGCGACATCGTGCTGCGCTGCGTGAATCGCACCGCAGGCATGTTCGATTCCTACGTTGCGGCGATGAGCGTCATCAACCACCTTTGCACGCGCCTTGGGCTGGCCCTTGGCGATGCGGCGCGCGAGCGGCTTGCCCACATCGAGCGCCTGCATGACGACTACGGCGACTTGCGCCGCTAGCCGGTATCGACACCGACAGATCCATTCAGAAACCGAGGAGCACATATGACCCACCCCCTTCCCAATCTGCGCCTGCAGTGTTTCGCGAACCCGGCCGTCGAGCCTGGGGCGCGTTATGGCGACGCGCGCCGTGCCATTCTGGGAGGTGACGCGTTTGCCACCGCCGCGCGTGAAATCACGCGCTGGCCGGGCTACGCCGAGACGCCGCTCGTCGCACTCGACGGGCTGGCGCGCGCGGCGGGCGTGGCGCAGATCCGTTACAAGGACGAGGCGGGACGCTTCGGCCTGGGAAGCTTCAAGGCGCTGGGTGGGGCGTACGCCGTGAGTCGCCTGCTGATCCGCGAAATCGAAGCCCGCACGGGGCAACAGGGCGTGAGCGTGGCCGACCTGCTCTCGGGACGCTTCGCCGATCTGACCCGCACGCTGTGCGTGACGTGCGCCACCGATGGCAACCACGGGCGCTCGGTGGCATGGGGGGCGCAGCGCTTCGGCTGCCAGTGCGTGATCTACGTGCACGCGACGGTCAGCCAGGGGCGCGTCGACGCCATTGCGCATTACGGCGCCGAGGTCGTGCGCACGGCGGGCAACTACGACGACGCGGTGCGCCAGGCCGCCGACGACGCTTCGCGCCTGGGCCGCTTCGTGGTATCGGACACGTCGTACCCCGGCTACATGGAGGTGCCCAAGGACGTGATGCAGGGCTACGCTGTCATGGCCGACGAAGCGCTGCGCCAGTTCCGCGACGCGACGGGGCAGCTGCCGACGCACGTATTCCTGCAAGGCGGCGTGGGCGGCCTGGCCGCTGCCGTGCTCGCCCATTTCTGGGAAACGCTCGAAGTGCGCGGCGAGGCACGTCCGAGATTCGTCGTGGTCGAGCCGGACAAGGCCGCATGTCTTTACGAGAGCGCGCGCGCCGGGGAACCGGTGGCCGTGCATGGCGAGCTCGATACGGTGATGGCCGGGTTGGCCTGTGGCGAGGTGTCGTTGCTGGCGTGGGAGATCCTGCGCCCGGGCGCGCACGCGTTTCTGACCATCGACGACGCCTCTGCGCTGGAGACGATGCGCATGCTCGCGCAAGGCCGCTTCGGCGACGCGCCGATGGTCGCCGGCGAATCGGCCGTGGCCGGGCTGGCCGGGTGCCTGGGCGCTGCCGCCGATGCGCACGCGCGGGCCGAACTGGGGCTCGATGCCTCGAGCCGCGTGCTGGTCTTCGGCAGCGAAGGCGCCACGGATCCGGTGCTGTTCGAGACGATCGTCGGCATGCCTGCCGAAGCCGTGACAGCGGCTGCCGTCAAGCGGGCCGCATAGCCGCATAAAGGCACAAGCGCATCAACGCATCAACGCATCAGCGAATTCAGGGCACGAACGCATCATGAGCATGCTTTTCAACACTTCCGGGGCTGGCGCAGTGGCGGCGGACCCGAATATGCCGCCGGTCCCCCGTATCGACTTGCCGCGCCTGCTCGGGCGTATCGCCGCGCTGGCGCAAGTCGGCGCGATCGACGGAGGCGGTTGCTGCCGCCTGGCACTGAGCGACGCCGACGGCGAAGGTCGCCGTCTCGTCGAGGGCTGGATGCGCGAGCTCGGGCTCGCGGTGAGCGTGGACGCCATCGGCAATGTCGTGGGTGTGCGCGCGGGAAGCGAGGCCGGCCCGCCTGTGATGACCGGCTCGCACATCGACACCGTTCGAACGGGCGGGCGATACGACGGCAACCTCGGCGTGCTTGCCGGCCTGGAGGTCATTGCGTCGCTCAACGATGCAGGCATCGTCACGCGTCGCCCGCTCGCGGTGGCCTTCTTCACGAACGAGGAGGGTGCCCGTTTCTCGCCGGACATGATGGGCAGTCTCGTCTACGTGGGCGGCATGCCGCTCGACGAAGCGCTCGACACGGTGGGGATCGACGGCACGTCCGTGCGCGAGAACCTCACGCGCATCGGGTTCGACGGCACGCATGCGGTCGGCGCGCCCGACGTCCACGCGTTCGTTGAACTGCATGTGGAGCAGGGGCCGGTGCTGGAGCACGAGGGCGTCACGATCGGCGCGGTCACGGGCGTGCAGGGCATTCACTGGACCGAGTTCACGGTCGAGGGCGTGTCGAATCATGCCGGCACCACGCCGATGCGCATGCGTCATGACGCGGGCCACGCCGCCTACGCGATCGCCGCGTACGCACGCGACGTGGCCCGCGAACTGGGGGGCGCGCAGCTGGCGACCGTTGGCCATGTCACGGTGTCGCCCAATCTGGTCAACGTGATTCCGAACCGGGCCGTCTTCACTGTCGACCTGCGCAACACCGACGGCGATGCGCTCGCCGAGGCCGTGCGCCGTGTCTTCGCGAAGGCCGACGCCGTGGCCGAGGCCGAAGGCGTTCGCATCACACGACGCTCGCTGGCGGATTTCGCTCCGGTGCAGTTCGACGAACGCATCGTCGAGCGGGTGGAGGCGCTCGCACGAGAGCGCGGCCACTCGGTGCGCCGCATGCCCAGCGGTGCGGGGCACGACGCGCAGATGCTCGCGCGGGTCTGCCCTGCCGGGATGATTTTCGTGCCGAGCGTGAAGGGCCTGTCGCACAACGTTGCCGAATTCACCCACGACGCCGATATCGACGCCGGGGCCAATCTGCTGCTCGCGCTCATGACGGAACTTGCCGCCTGAACCCGCCGCAGCCGCACCACCCCTGGAGGAGGCGTCCGGTACGCCGGACGCGCAGGGTTTCGAAGAGATTCATCAAGGAGATAACGTCATGTCCCGTATCGTCAACGTCGCCGCCGCGCAGCTCGGACCCATCCAGCGCGCCGATTCCCGTGCCGACGTGATGGAGCGCCTGCTCGCTCACCTGCACAACGCGCACGCGATGGGCTGCCATCTCGTCGTCTTCCCCGAACTGGCGCTCACGACCTTCTTCCCGCGCTGGTACATGGAAGATCCGGCCGAGATCGATGCCTTCTACGAGCGCGAAATGCCTGGCCCGCAAACGCAGGTGCTATTCGACACGGCCAGACGCCTGGGCATCGGGTTCTATCTCGGCTACGCCGAAATCGCGCTCGACGACGCCGGTTGTCCGCATCGCTTCAATACGTCGATCCTGGTCGGCGCCGACGGCGGCATCATCGGCAGGTATCGCAAGGTGCACCTGCCGGGCCATGCGGAGAACGAGCCGTGGCGCGCGTTCCAGCACCTGGAGAAGTACTACTTTGAACCGGGCGATGCGTTCGGTGTGTGGCGCGGCTTCGGCGGCGTGATGGGCATGGCCCTGTGCAATGACCGTCGCTGGTCGGAGACCTATCGCGTGATGGGCCTGCAGGGCGTGGAGATGATCCTGCTCGGCTATAACACGCCGGTTCACAATCCGCCCGCGCCGGAACACGACGATCTGTCGATGTTCCACAACCAGTTGGTCATGCAGGCCGGCGCGTACCAGAACGGCACGTGGGTGGTCGGTGTGGCCAAGGCGGGCAAGGAAGAGGACTGCGAGATGATCGGCGGGAGCTGCATCATCGCGCCCTCGGGCGAAGTGGTGGCCGCCTGTTCGACCAAGGGCGACGAGCTGGCCATCGCGCGCTGCGACCTCGACCTGTGCAACTCGTACAAGAGCACGACCTTCAATTTTGCAAAGCACCGCCGTCCCGAGGCGTATCGCATGATCGTCGAACGACGCGGCGCCGTGGTTCCGCAGGCGTGAGCGCCCGCGCCCAGGGCGCAGGACGCGCAGGCGTCTGACACGGAGGCACGCGGCAGGCACCGCGACGTCTCCCGGTTCATCCCAACCCCCATCACAGCCATGCAGGCCGCGAGGCCCGCAGGGGAACGTGTTGCCCGAAGCTTATGCCGAAGTCTTCGTGCGCATCACGCCTGGCCAACAGTTCGTCACGATATTTTTCGCGCTGGAGCCTATGATGAAAAACGCACCGTCCCCTGCATCACTTGCGGGCAACTCGCCCGGCCAACCCATGCATGCCGATTCCCGTGTCCTGAGCGACGCCGCCGACAATGCCCTGTACCGCCGCGTCGCATGGCGGCTGGTGCCGTTCCTGATGCTCTGCTACGTCGCCGCGTTCCTTGACCGGGTCAACGTCGGCTTCGCCAAGCTGCAGATGCTCGACGATCTCGGCTTCTCCGAGACGGTGTACGGCCTCGGCGCCGGCATCTTCTTCATCGGCTACTTCCTGTTCGAAGTGCCGAGCAACGTGCTGATGCATCGCATCGGCGCCAAGAAGACCCTTGCACGCATCATGATCCTCTGGGGGCTCATTTCCGCGGCCATGGCTTTCACGCAGACGCCGACCCAGTTCTACGTGCTGCGCTTCCTGCTCGGCGCGGCCGAGGCGGGCTTCTATCCCGGCATCATCCTGTACCTCACGTACTGGTTTCCGTCGGCGCGTCGCGGCCAGATCGTGGCGATCTTCATGACTGCCGTGCCGTTCGCGGGCATTCTCGGCGGACCGCTCTCGGGCTGGATCATGCAGTCGTTCCACATGGGCCATGGCTTTGCGGGCTGGCAGTGGATGTTCGTCATCGAGGCCGTGCCGTCGATGGTGCTGGGCGCCGCCGTGTTGTTCTACCTGGACGACCGCATTGCCGATGCACGTTGGCTCTCCGACGCGGAGAAAGCGCGCCTGGCGCACAACGTCGCCGCCGAAACGTGCGAGAAGACCGAACACGTGTCGCTGTGGAAGCTGCTGCAGGATCGTCGCGTACTGCACATGGCGCTGATCTGCTACTGCACGGTATCGAGCCTGTCGGGCCTGGCCTTCTGGATTCCCTCGGTGATCAAGTCGACCGGCGTGAAGTCCTTGCTCGAGATCGGCCTGCTGACCGCGGTACCCAACGCGTGTGCGGTCGTGTCGATGGTGCTGGTTTGCCGTCATTCCGACAAGACGCGCGAGCGCCGCTGGCACATGGTGATTCCGTTCGTCGTGGGCGGCGTCGGGCTCATCCTGTCGACACTGTTCGGCCATAACCCGCCGGTCGCCGTGGCGATGCTCTCGGTGGCCGCGGCCGGTTGCATGGTCTGCTCGCCGCTCTTCTGGAGTCTGCCGACGGCCTTCCTCGAGGGGCGCAGTGCGGCCGCGGGCATTGCCGGCATCAACGCCTTCGCCGGACTGGCCGCCTTTGTCAGCCCGTACGTCATCGGCTGGATCAAGGACACGACCGGCTCGACGGATTGGGGTATGTACTTCCTTGCGAGCTTCGCGTTCATCGGTGCCATCCTGGTGTTGCGCGTGCCGGCCCGGCTGGTCAATCGCTGAGACGAAGGAGACGCTAGGTCATGACGATCGATGTCATTGCGTTGACGCAGGAGATGGTGCGCACGCCGAGTTTCTCGGGTGACGAGGCAGGCATGGCGGCGCTGGTCGAAGCGCGTATGCGCGAGCTCGGCTTCGACGAGATCCATCGCGACGAGAACGGGTCGGTGCTCGGGCTGATCGGCCCGGCGGGCGCGGACGTCGCCGTGCTCTTCGACGGCCACATGGATGTGGTGCCGGTAGTCGGCGAATGGTCAGTCGCGCCGTTCGGCGGCGAAATCCGCGATGGACGCCTCTATGGGCGTGGCAGCACCGACATGAAGGGGGGCGTCGCGGCCGCCATGTGCGGCGCGGCGCAAGCCGCGGCGACGGGGCGACTCACCCGCCGGGTGGCGGTATCGGCAAGCGTGATGGAAGAGGTGATCGAAGGCTTCGCGCTGGCGCCGGTGCTCGACCGATGCGCACCCGCCGCCGTGATCATCTGCGAGCCGTCGAAGCTCCAGATCAAGTCGGGGCAGAAGGGACGCATGGAGATACTGCTGACGTTCGAGGGCACGCCCGCACATGCGGCGTCGCCCGAGGTCGGCGTCAATCCGTTGCACGCGGCGGCTCGCGCCCTGATCGCCTTGCAGGATCTGCCGTTGCCCACGCATGCGTCGCTGGGGGACGCCCTGCTGGTGCCCACCGACATCGTCTCCACGCCGTACCCGTCGATATCGATGATACCGACGGCGACGACGATTCGTTTCGACCGCCGCACGCTCCCGGGCGAAACGTCGCAGGACGTGCTCTCGGCGATCGAGGCGCGCTTGCGCGCCGAGGGGCTGACGCGCTTCACGCTCGCGGTCACGGGCGACAAGGTGAGGACGTTCACGGGGTGCTGCGCGCGACCGTTCCGCTGGCTGCCTGCGTGGCAGATCGCCGATGACCATGCGCTGGTCTCGGCGGCCGGCCGCGCGGCGCAGGCGGCGGGGCGCGTGGCCACGCTCGGTACGTGGCGCTTTTGCACCAACGGATCGGAATCGGCCGGGCGACGCGGTATTCCCACCATCGGGCTCGGGCCGGGCAACGAAGAGGATGCGCACACCATCGACGAGTCGATCGCTCTGGAGCAACTCGAAGGGGCGCGCGACATCTACCGGGAGCTCGCGCTCGAACTGGCGACGGGGTGAGGTCCGGCGATGGGGGGCGCGCCGCATGCCCCGCTGCATGCCCCGCCGATGGTGCGGGGCATGCGGTTGCCGCTCAGCGGGTGCCGGATGCGATGGGGTGGTCGAGATCGAAGCAGCAAATCTCGCCATCGCGACGCACCCAGGGTTCCAGCGACTTGGGCACGAACTGGCAGCGGCCCGCGAAGCGTGTCGCGCGCTTAGCACGCAGCAATCGTTCCAATCGCCCTTCGCCCTGAAGATCGATGCCGAACCCGGGCGTGAAGATGTAATCCGGCTCGAGCGGCTCCCGAAGCCCGGTAAATGCACCCAGGGCGATCGGGTCGACCAGCATGCGCTGTCCCCCGGTTGGCGAAATCCCGCACTGTGCCGCCACACGGCGAATGTCGGTGCGCGCGGCGGCGTATCGAAACGTCGGCACGGAGAACGGCTGAGCGCGCAATGTCGGGTCCGCGTGCAATGCCACGTCAAGCATGCGCGGTGCAACCGGATTTGCCAGTACCACGGCACTCGCCAGCAGCACGCCGAAGGCGGCGCAGGCACAGATGCCGGCCACGTATTTCGCGCATTCCCGCCAGGGCCACAGGGAAACGCTCATGACGACCAGCGCCGCGGCCAGGAACATCATCGGCACGCCCGTGTAAAAGTTCCACAAGCGAAATAGCGACGCCTGCCCGAGGAAGGCCGCCCAAAGCGAGAGCAGCAGCCAGCCCCGCGGGTCGCGAGCACGGGCGATCAGCCAGCGCACGAGCGCGATGGCCGGCAATGCGCACGCCATGACGAAGACGATCCGCGCGGCACCGTCGATAGCGGCGTTCGTCAACTGGACGAACGGCCTGTCGGTCAGGCCGGGCATGTCCGCGAGCCAGGCCGATTGATAGGCGTTCTGGAACAGACCGTGTCGCCAGATCTGCGCCGAGGTGACGCTGAGATTGGCCCACACGGCATTGACGAAGTCGATGGGCGACGTCAGCAAGAGCGATGGCGCGACGGTTTGCCTGGCGAGATAGTCGGCGAGGAGCGGGGCTCCCGGGCACCGTGTCATGGAGGTGAAGAAAAGCAGGCTCTGCGCGGTGCAGGCAATCACGAATGCCGCCGTGATCCAGCAAAGCACGCGATGACGGCGCCCGAACGTCAGGCATGCGCTCGCTACCGCGAGCGGAAAGAAGAACAGCGCTTTCGGGTGCAGGTAAAAGAGAAAACTGGTTGCCGCCATGAAGCCGATGGCGACCGCCAGCGCGTGACGCGGACGCGTCAGAGACGACGAGAGGGCGGGCGCGCAGCAATAGGCCGCAGCCATCAGGATCACGATCTGTTCAGCGCGAACCATGGGGATGATCAGCCCCTGAACCCCCATGGTTCCCACACTGACGACGAACACGAAGCCGATACGGCGAGCCCATGGCGACGTCAGCCATGCGCACATCCAGCGCCAGATCGCCCACAGGCATAGCGCCCAGGTCACTATGCCGATCATCCGCAGAACCCAGGGCTCGAGCACGTGATAGACCACGCCCGACACCACGGCACCCGGATACAGTGACCAGGGGACGGGAAACAGAAACGTGTCGCCGCATTGCGGCAGGAGCGTGTTGAGACGCTTGGCGTTGACGAAGAACATACCGCGCATCATGACCGATGCACTTTCGTCGCCGTATATCGGCACAAGGGCGGCCAGCACGAGCACCAGCACGGCGATGGCGACGGCGAGCAAAAACAGGACGCGCGTCGCCCCGCCGAAGAGCGGGTGCGCGTCATGCTGAACTGAACTCATTGGCACATTGGGCAAGGATTGGAGCAGGCGCCCCCAAGGGAGATGAGGACGCGGCGGGGCCGGGCGTTGCTACTGGCGCAGCAATCGATCCAGATCGGCGACGATCTCGCCCTGGGTCTCGGCATCCAACCCGATCCAGAGCGGCAATCGAACCAGTTGTCCGGCCCGTTGCTCCGTCGTCGTCAATTCGCCATGAGTGCGTGCGTAACGGCGCCCGGCCGGCGAGTCATGCAGGGGCACATAGTGAAAAACGGCGCTCGTGTTTCGCTTCGCGAGCCCGTCGATGACACGTTGGCGCTGTTCGATATCGCTCAGCAGCACGTAATACATGTGCGCGTTGTGTTGGCAGGCCTCCGGCACCACGGGCCGGCGCAGATAGCCTTGACGCTCAAGCGGCGCAAGAAGCGAATGATACCGATCCCAGATGCGCAGTCGTTCCGCCGTGATTTCCTCCGCGTGCTCGAGCTGGGCCCACAAGAAAGCCGATACCAGTTCGCCCGGCAGATAGGACGATCCCACTTCCTGCCATGTGTATTTGTCGACCTCGCCTCTGAAGAAGCGGCTGCGGTCGGTGCCTTTTTCCCGAATGATCTCGGCGCGCACGCCAAGGGCGGCGTCACGAACGAGCAAGGCACCGCCTTCGCCCGAAATGACATTCTTGGTCTCGTGAAAACTGAAAGCGCCGATGTCGCCGATAGCGCCGAGCGCCCGACCCTTGTAGGAGGCAAGCACTCCCTGTGCCGCGTCTTCGACCACCATGAGGCCATGGCGTTTTGCGATATCGAGAATGGCGTCCATCTCACACGCCACGCCGGCGTAATGCACGGCCACGATGGCTCGGGTACGAGGTGTAATGGCCGCTTCGATCAGGCGCTCGTCGAGATTCAGCGTGTCCTCGCGAATGTCGACGAACACGGGAACGCCACCGCGCAACACGAAGGCATTGGCCGTCGAGACGAAGGTGTACGAGGGCATGATGATCTCGTCGCCAGGCGCGATATCGAGCAGCAGGGCCGCCATTTCGAGCGCCGCGGTGCACGAGTGCGTCAACAGGGCCTTGGCGCACAGCGTCCTGGCTTCGATCCAGCGATGGCATTGCTTGGTGAACGGGCCATCACCGGCGAGGCGCCCGTTCTGATGTGCCTGCCCGATGTATTCCATTTCGCGGCCGGTCAGATGGGGCCAATTGAATGGGGTTTTCTTACCCGCTTCCATTTGTTGACATTCCTTCGTCAAGACGTATGGCTCAACCCTTGGCGGCGATGAGCGTGCCACAGGCAATCAGGGCGATACCCAGCAACTTTTGCGTCGAAATCGGCTCGCTCAGCAACCATGCGCTGAGAATGAGTACCACCGCGAAATTCAGGCTCGTAAACGGGTAAGCGTAGCTGAGCTCGAATTTCGTCATCGCCGCCATCCAGGCCAGCGCGGCAAGAAAGGCCGCGATGAATCCCGAGAGAATAAACGGATCGAGGAAAAGCGAGAACAGAAAACGAACTTTCTCGAACGTCTCGGCGGGAAGACTTCCGAACTTGGCGATACGCCATTTGAGCACTACCTGGCCGTAGGCCGTCAGTATGATCGTCGCAAAAATATAGACGTAATCGAATGCGCGGTTCATGTCCAGGACTCCATCACAGCGAGTCCGAAGCCAGTCAGCCCGTAGCCGTCGCCATTGAAAAGCATATATCTGCGCCCCCGATGGTCGAATACGTGGGGGTACTCGATCATCTCCGCATCCCATTCGCCCGGGGAGGGCGAAAGGTCGACGCACCCGTCGTGGCGCGTCCACCGAATTCCGTCGGCGGAGCGCGCGTAACCTATCCGGTAGCGTTGGCCGCGGCAAGAGTACCACATGTGCCAGACGTCTCCCTCACGTATGACGCTGGGACGCGAAATCGCATATTCGGAGGTGTCGGCGTAGTCGATCGCTATCGTGCCGTCACGCCGCCAGTTCACGCCATCGGGAGATTCCGCGTATTTGATGTGATACCTGTGCTCGGGCTTTCCCTGCCGGATGCGCCACTCGGTGCAGGACAGGTACCACATGCGCCAGACATCATCGCCCGGCATGACGCAGCAGCTCGCCACAAAGTGCGGCTCATGCATCGACCGGTCCACGACGGGGCCCGCGAATCTGCGCTGAAACGCCGTATGTTCCCCAGCTGGCGCGGTCGCCAGTCCGATGGCATTGCGAAAAGGGACGGTGACGCCGAGATTCCAGCCTATGTAATAGAGATACCGCTGGCCTTGCCAGGTCGCGAGCCAGGTCGCCATGGCGCCGCTGTCGTCGAATTCGCCCGTCGCCCCCGGTGTCAACACGGGGGTACGCCCGATATCGAGCACCCGTTGCGGGTGCTCGGGGTCGAAAACGAGAAACCCTGTATGACTGCGATTATCGCGATCACGACTGCTGAAATACACGCGAACATTGCCGTCCGGCAGGGGTTCTGCGATGGGTACCGCGGCGTGAGACGCCATCCAGTCCGTTTGGCCGTCGGGAACGAAAACGCGCCCGAGCTTGCGCCATCGTTGCAGGGGAGGGCTCATATTTTGCGCAACCGAGAGCTTGGCACGCGGGAGCGCTCCGTCGCATTACCGATGTAGACGCCTTCGGGTGCCGCATCTTCGAGCAGCAACGCCTGTGCGCCGATCACGCAACGGTCGCCAATGCGAATGTGGTCGCGCAGGGTCGCGTTCACACCGATGAAACACTGCTCGCCGATGACCACGCCGCCCGAAACCACAACGTGCGATGCCAGGAAGCTGTGACTGCCGATACGGGAGTGGTGCCCGATGTGATTGCCGCTCCAGAGAGTGACGTTGTCTCCAATCTCGACGAACGGCTGGATGGTATTGTCCTCCAGCACAAAGCAGTTCTCGCCGATGCGGTCGTCGTTAAGTACCGTTGCGCGCGAACTCACATAAGATGCCAACCGGTAGCCGACGGCCTTGGCAAGCTCGTAGCGGGCTTTGCGCAGGCCGTTGAGCTTTGCGTAGCTCAATGCGACGAACAGGTCGAACTGCGCCGGCGGATGCGTATGCGCGATGGTCTCGAAGTCGACCACTGGCAGACCGCAAAAGACATCGCTGGTCCGGTAGGCTGCGTCCACGGCGAATGCGGCAATCTCACGGTCGGAGTCCGACGTGAAGTAGTAGTGGGCCAACTGTGCGATGTCGCCGGTGCCGAAAATAACGAGCGGCTTGTTCATGTTCTCACCAGCATCGTGAATTCGTATAGGTCGTAGTCGTGCAGCAAGGCAACGTTGCGCGAGAACCGGCGTTTGCACAGATCGAACAGCCAGCACGGGTCCGCGTAATACAGGTCGGGCCGCATATGGTCGGCGTCGGAGTACGACGTCAGGCAGTTGAACGCGAACCCCTTGCGGCTCGTCGCGGCCATCTGTTCCAGCGTCCTGACGATGTATTCGCGCCAATCGGCATCGGATTGGTCCAGCCGCACATTGAAGATGCCGCTCGCCACGCTGTAGTCGGCGATACAGCCATCGCTCACGTCTGCGAGGAGTTCGACGTTCGGCGCGTGCGCGAGGCGGCCCGCCGCGGCATCGAGCATGGCCTGGGAGACGTCGATGCCGCGATAGAAAAAGTCGTCTCGCCGAGCCGCGAGAAAGTCGTAGAGCGCGCCGTAACCGCACCCGATGTCGTGAATCAGATAGGCGCCTTCGTTCGGCAGGATCCGGCAGAGTTGCTCGAATCGGTGCACTTGCCCGGCCTCGCTATTCCAGTCCACCCCGCGAGGCGTGTCGCCATGCTCGGTGATCTTGCGCGAGTAATATGCCGAGACTTCGTCGAGCAGTTTAGTGTTTGGCGCCATGAATTTCTCTGATGATCGTGTACGGCCGGCGTTTCGTTTCCGAGAATATCTTGGACAGGTAGATGCCGACCACACCGATGAAGGAAATGATCATGCCCCCGAGCAGCCAGATGGAGGCCATGACGGACGTCCAGCCGCTCAGCGGGCGCGAGAGCATCGACCACTGCACCAACAGCACGATGATGTAGATCGTGGCAAGACATGAAATTGCGAGACCGCAATAGAAGATGGCCACGAGCGGTACGTTGGAGAACGAGGTGACCGAATTCACCAGCAGCGCCAGCTTGCGACGCAACGTATAGGTGGTTTCGCTCGTGCTGTGCTTTCGGAGCATCAGCGGGTGCTGCACGAAGCCCGTGATGTGCCACAGGCCGGCGATGAAGACCTCGCGCTCGTCGTGCAGAACCAGGGCGTCGACGTATCGGCGCGTCATCAGGCGCGCGGTCAGCACGTCCTCGGGCAGCGCCATTCGGGTCAGCATTTTGAACAACCGGTAGAAAAGTCGTCCGCTCCATCGCTCGAACCGCCCGCCTTTGCGCTGCGCCTGAACGCCGTAGACGACGTCGCACGGCTGCGACGCCATCGCCTCCCAGAAGCGGGCCAGGTCCTCTGGCTCCTCTTCGAGGTCGATATCGATCAGGAACACGCGGTCGCCGCGCGCTTGCTGCAAGCCGGTCATCATGGCCTTGTGATGGCCGAAATTGCGCGACAGATCCACCACGACAAGATGAGGATTGTCCCGAGTCAGGGCAACGGCGACATCGCAACTGTTGTCAGGCGAACCGTCGTTGACGAGCACGATTTCAAAGTCTTCCCCGACGAGGCGCCGCGCCGCGTCGCCGATACGCTCGCAGAATTCGGCGACGTACGCAGACGATTGATACATGGTGCTCACGATGGAGAGTTTCATGGGCGCACGTACCTCATGTAGGTCTTGGCGGACGGTCCACAATTGAACAGCAGATCGACGATGGACACGGTGTGTGTGAAGTCGCCCCAGAGCTGCGGGTAGGCGGGGTAGCCGGCGTAATCGAACCAGGTCAGGGCAATGCCCCGCGCCTCGAACAGGCTGGCATCGACATAATCCTTGGCGGACGGTCCCGAAACGTACTCGCTCGCGCCAAGCTGGGCGCACAGATCCACCAGGCGCTCGGTCTTCCCGTCCGCGAGGGTGTAATCGGACGAACTTGTGATGTGCGTGGAAATCCCGAGGTAATCGCAAACCCCGGTCAGCAGATCGCGGTTCAGCGGTGACAGATGGGTGTATGACCGCTCCAGGTAGATGGGGCGAAGCCACTCGGCGATGGCGTCGAAATGCGTAGCGCGCCGGTAGTTCTGTTCAATGGTGCGCCAGTGTCGCGCGGCTCAGTCGCTCCCGTCGATCTCGGTTTCCAGGATGGTCTGGTGGTATCGGCCCTTCACGACGACGGGAACGGTCAGCCACTGCAGCCCCTGGGGCGTTTTGATCTGGTTCCGATTGCGCCAGTCGCGACGTGTGTACTGCATGTCGTCATAGAGCACAAACTCGTCCACGGCCGCGATGAGGTCGAAGTACCCTTTCCATGGCAGATAGTTGGACTGAATGATGGCAACTTTCTTCATTTCACCCGCAGTATTCCCTGATTTTGTCGCCGCAGGCTGATTCGCCCAATCCCCGGGCATCTCGCAGACGGCTGTACTCACGGGTCACGCGACCCGTTGTTGCCGACATTATCCAATAAATCGTTTGCCTGACGGCGGGCGGCGCGCGCAGGGGCCATCGCCGCGGACGCCAATGACGCAAGTTCACTGGTGTTCGACGGAACGCGAACCGGGAGCTGGACAAGCAAATGGCGCCGCGAACGTTCTGTTCGCGGCGCCATTTGCTTTGGCTACGGGGTGGCAGCGGCCTGACGCGGCGGCGTGGAACCCACGCCGCGCATCAGCCTCGTGCTCAGGCCTGCACCGTGTCGGCGACGGCCTTGAAGTCCTCGATCTGATCGAAGTTCATGTACTTGTAGATCTTGTCGCCATTGGTGTTGATCACGCCGATGTCGGCCATGTACTCTTCCCTGGACGGGATCTTGCCAAGACGCGAGCAGATCGCCGCCAGCTCCGCCGAGCCGAGATACACATTCGTGTTCTTGCCCAGGCGGTTGGGGAAGTTGCGGGTCGAGGTCGACATTACGGTCGCGCCTTCGCGCACTTGTGCCTGATTACCCATGCAAAGCGAGCAGCCCGGCATTTCCGTGCGTGCACCGGCCGTGCCGAACACCCCGTAGTGACCTTCTTCCGTCAGTTGCTTCTGGTCCATCTTCGTCGGCGGCGCGACCCACAGCTTGACCGGAATGTCGCGCTTGCCTTCGAGCAGCTTTGACGCGGCGCGGAAGTGACCGATGTTGGTCATGCACGAGCCGATGAACACCTCGTCGATCTTGGCGCCGGCGACGTCGGACAGCGTCTTCACGTCGTCCGGGTCGTTCGGGCAGGCCACGATCGGCTCATGGATGTCGGCCAGATCGATTTCGATCACCGCGGCGTACTCGGCGTCGGCATCCGGCGAGAGCAGCTTCGGATCGGCCAGCCACTGCTCCATTGCCGTGATACGGCGTTGCAGGCTGCGCGGATCCTGGTAGCCCTGCGCGATCATCCACTTCAGCAGCGTGACGTTGCTGTTGAGGTACTCGATGATCGGCTCCTTGTTCAGATGCACCGTGCAACCGGCGGCCGAGCGCTCTGCCGAGGCGTCCGACAGCTCGAACGCTTGCTCGACCTTCAGGTCGGGCAGGCCTTCGATCTCGAGGATGCGGCCCGAGAAGATGTTCTTCTTGCCTTGCTTGGCAACGGTCAGAAGCCCCTGCTTGATGGCATACAGCGGAATCGCGTTGACGAGATCGCGCAGCGTAACGCCCGGCTGCATCTTGCCCTTGAAGCGCACCAGTACCGATTCCGGCATGTCCAGCGGCATGGTGCCGGTGGCGGCCGCGAAGGCGACCAGGCCCGAACCGGCCGGGAAGCTGATGCCGATCGGGAAGCGGGTGTGCGAGTCGCCGCCCGTGCCGACGGTGTCGGGCAGCAGCATACGGTTCAGCCACGAGTGAATCACGCCGTCGCCCGGGCGCAGCGCGATACCGCCGCGCGTGGCGATGAAGTTCGGCAGCGTCTGGTGCGTCTTCACGTCGACCGGCTTCGGATACGCGGCGGTGTGGCAGAACGACTGCATCACCAGGTCGGCCGAGAAGCCGAGGCACGCCAGATCCTTGAGTTCGTCGCGAGTCATCGGACCGGTGGTGTCCTGCGAGCCCACCGACGTCATCTTCGGCTCGCAATAGGTCCCCGGACGGACCCCTTGCCCTTCGGGCAGACCGCAGGCACGGCCGACCATCTTTTGCGCGAGCGAGAAGCCCTTGCCGCTATCGGCCGGTTGCTGCGCCAGACGGAACAGCGTGGACGGCGGCAGACCCAGCGCTTCGCGGGCCTTGGCCGTCAGGCCGCGACCGATGATCAGGGGAATACGGCCGCCGGCGCGCACTTCGTCGAACAGCACGTCGGACTTGACCTGGAATTCGGCGATCACTTCGCCGTTCTTCAGGGCCTTGCCCTCGTACGGACGCAGCTCGACCACATCGCCCATTTCCATCTTCGACACGTCGAGCTCGATCGGCAGCGCGCCGGCGTCTTCCATCGTGTTGTAGAAGATCGGAGCGATCTTGCTGCCCAGGCACACGCCGCCAAAGCGCTTGTTCGGAATGAACGGGATGTCCTGGCCCGTGAACCACAGCACCGAGTTGGTGGCGGACTTGCGCGAGGAACCCGTGCCGACCACGTCACCCACATAGGCGACGAGATGGCCCTTTTCCTTGAGCGATTCGATGAACTTGACCGGGCCGCGCTTGCCGTCTTCTTCCGGGGTGATGCCCGGACGCGCGTTCTTGAGCATGGCGAGCGCGTGCAGCGGGATGTCCGGGCGGGTCGTGGCGTCCGGGGCCGGAGAGAGGTCGTCGGTGTTGGTTTCGCCCGGCACCTTGAACACGGTGATGGTCAGGCTTTGCGGCACTTCCGGGCGGCTCGTGAACCACTCGGCGTCGGCCCAGCTTTGCAGCACGGCGCGGGCGTTGGCATTGCCCTTGTCGGCCAGCTCCTTCACGTCATGGAACTGATCGAACATCAGCAGGGTGTTCTTCAGCGCGTCGGCCGCGACCGTGCCGACTTCGGCATCGGACAGCAGTTCGATCAGCGGCTGGATGTTGTAGCCGCCCAGCATGGTGCCGAGCAGTTCGGTGGCGCGGGCGCGCGAGATGAGCGAGCAGGCGGTTTCGCCCTTGGCCACGGCGGCCAGGAAACCGGCCTTCACGCGGGCGGCTTCGTCCACGCCGGCGGGCACGCGATGGGTGATGAGATCAAGCAGCGTTTGCGCTTCGCCGGCCGGCGGATTGGTCAGCAGCTCGACCAGTTCAGCGGTCTGCTGCGCCGTCAGCGGCAAGGGGGGAATACCAAGCGCGGCGCGGGCGGCCACGTGAGCACGATAGTTTTCGAGCATGAGAAGACCTGCTGGTGGTGCGTTTCGGGGGAGGGTGTCAGACCTCCAAGGCTTTTTCCAATACTGCTTTTGCCCGAGATTTTAGTCCCTATGCCAGGTGCGGTCAAATGTCTTATGTCTTATATAAGAGTTGAGGCTGTGGTGGAAGGCGCGATGAGCTTCGACAGAAACCGTTCGCATCGGGCGATCTCGGCCAGCGCCACGAATTCGTCGGGCTGATGGGCCTGTTCGATGCTGCCGGGGCCGCAGACCACCGTCGGGATGCCGGCGCGCTGGAAGAAGCCGGCCTCCGTGCCGTAGGAGACCTTGCGGGCGGCGGTGTCGCGCGTGAGGGCGTGCATCAACTGCACGAAGGGCGCCGACGCGGGCGCTTGCATCGACGGCGGGGCGGCGATCTTCGTGAACCGGATCGTGGCGTTCGGATGCACCCGTGCCATCTCCGGAATGAGGGTCTGCGCGGCGAACGCCTCGATCCGGGCGAACACGGCGTCGGCGTCGACACCGGGCAGATTCCGGTATTCGAAGACAAATTCGCACGCGGCGGGAATCGTGTTCAGGGCGATCCCCCCTGAGATCGTGCCGGTCTGCGCCGTGCTGAACGGGACATCGAAACCGTCGTCGTAGGGACCGTTGGCCGCAAAGGCGTCCGCAACATCGCGAATGTGGCAAATCAGTCGCGCCGCATACTCGATGGCGTTGACTCCGCGCGGTGTGAGCGAGGAGTGCGCCGCATGCCCGTGAACGCAGCAACGGTAGATATTGATGCCCTTGTGCGCGACGATCACGCGCATGCCGGTCGGCTCGCCCACCACGCAGCCTTGCGGCCGGATATTGCGGCGCGCCATGGCGGCGAGCATGGGCGAGACGCCGAGGCACCCGACCTCCTCGTCGTACGAGAAGGCGAGATGGACCGGCACCCCGGGTGGCGTTGCGCACCACGCCGGCACCCGACTCATGACGGTGCCGATGAAGCCCTTCATGTCGCACGCCCCGCGCCCGTAAAGGCGACCGTTTCGCACTGTCGGCGAGAACGGCGGGCTGTGCCAGTCCTGGCCGTCGACCGGTACCACGTCGGTATGCCCGGACAGTACGATGCCGCCTTGCGTGCGGCCGTCGCTCGCCGGCAGGGTGGCGAAGAGGTTGGCCTTGGCGCCGCTCGCGTCGTAGTCGAGCCAGGCATGCACCCCGTGGGATCGGAGGTCGTCGCGAACCGCTTCGATCAGGCCGAGATTGGACTGGCGGCTTGTCGTATCGATCGCGATCAGGCGCGAGATCCATTCGATGGCGGCGCTCGACGCCGGTTGCCCGGGCTCGTCGCGACATGAGGCGGAGACGGTGTCGTTGTCGGTGGACGGGGGGATGGGTTTGGACGATGCCATGGGGGGAGTTCCTGTCGCGGGCGTCAGATCAATGCCGAGTGCGCCGTCTCGTGCGAGAGCCGCGATGCGACGAGGCTTGCGAGCGCCCCGGCGGCGATGTACCAGGTGAGCGAGAGCACATTGCCGGTGGTCCCGATGAGCCATGTCGCGACGAACGGGGCGAAGCCGCCGAAGATCGTGACGGACACGTTGTAACTCAGCGAGATGGAAGTGGTGCGCACCGCGGCCGGATACAACTCGACCTGCCAGGCCGGGGCGGGTCCCGTCATCATCGCCATGAAGGTGGCGAGCAGGCACAGCGCACCGAGCACCGGCAGCGTGTGCGGATGGGCCGACATGAAGGCGAACAGCGGGTATGTGCCGACGAGAACGCACAGTGCGCCGGCGCTCATGAGCGGACGACGGCCCCACCGATCGGATAGTCGCCCCATCACCGGTGACAGGACCATGAAGCAGGCGATCTGCAGGCTCACGGCGGCCAGCGCCTCGCTCGCGGGCAGTCCCAGCGTGCGCGTCAGGTAGATGGGCATGTACAACAGGTAGAGATAGTTGGTGACGGTCCAGCCGATCGTGAAGAGGCTGCCGATGCCAAGGGCGCGGCGCTGCTCGCGCAGTGCGGTGCGAATGGGCGATGACGGAGACGTCCCGGCTTGCGCGCCGCCGCGCGGCGGCTCGTCGACGTTGCGCCGCAGCCAGAAGCCGAAGGTGCCGATGACGACCGCGCCCAGCACGAACGGCACGCGCCATCCCCAGTCATTCAGGGCCTGTGTCGACATGAACCAGGTCATGACGCCAGCGGTGAGCGAGCCCAGCAGCAGCGCGACGGCAAGGCTGGCCTGCTGCCAGCTGCCGTACAGGCCGCGACGGTGCGCAGGTGCGTATTCGACGATGAAGCTCGTGGCGCCGCCCCATTCGCCGCCGGACGCGAAGCCCTGCAATACGCGCGCGATCACGATCGATATCGAGGCATACACGCCCGCCGTGTCGAACGCGGGCGTGAGGCCGATCATCGCCGTGCCGATCGCCATGAGCAGGATCACGACCAGCAGGGCGGCCTTGCGTCCCGCACGGTCGCCGTACGCCCCGAGAACGGCGGCACCCACCGGGCGCGCAACGAAACCCACGCCGAACGTGGCGATCGCGACGAGAAATGACGTCGATTCGCTGGCCGCCGGGAAAAAGTGATGGGCGATTTGTGGCGAGAAGTAGGCGTAGAGCACAAAGTCGTACCACTCGAGGATGTTGCCGAGCGAGGCGGCCACGACTGCGCGTCTGGCCTGTGTCCGTGTCGTGCGGCGGGTGCCTGTCGGACATGGCCTATCGGCGGCGCTACCCGGGATGTCGGTGACGGCGGCAGGAAGATGGGTGTCGGCCGGCGCGGCGGCGTGTGGCCAGTTGTCATGCGCTTGCGAAGGGTTCGAGTTCATGAGGCAACCTGATGAGTGGACAGGGAAGTACGCCCGTGAAGGGACAGGCCGCGTCCGAGGCTCGGACCGGCGCTGGCGACGACGGGAGGGGAATGCGGCCGGCCTTGTGGCCGCTGGTGCGCGAGGGGCCCGATGGCCGCCGATGGCGCGCGAACGCTTCCGCGGTGCTAGTGGCGCATCGAGCGGAACGCGTCCACGACCCGGTCGAGGTCGCCGTCGGACAGCGCGAGTGACGCCTGCAGCCGCAAACGGGCCTGACCCTCGGGAACGACCGGGTACGAGAACGCTTGCGCCAGAATGCCGTGCTGCGCGAGCGCCGACGCGGCGGCCTGAGCACGTGCCGACGTTCCGAAGCGGACCGGCACGATCGGATGGTCGCCAGGGATGACATCGAAGCCTGCCGCTGTCAGGCGCTCGCGCAAATAGATGCTCATCGCTCGCAGGCGCGCGAAGTCGATCTGACCTTGTTCGATCAGGTCCAGGACGCGAAGCGCGGCGGCGGCGATCGCGGGCATCAGGGCATTGGAGAACAGATAGGGGCGTCCGAACTGGCGCAGCGTATCGACCACGGCCTGCGGCCCCGCCACGAATCCGCCTGCCGCGCCACCCAGTGCCTTGCCGAGCGTGCCGACGAAAACGTCGACCGCGGCGGACTGCGCCTGCGCCTGGGCGGTTCCGCGCCCCGTCTCGCCGATGACCCCAATGCCATGCGAGTCATCCACGACGAAGAGTGCCTGGCGCTCTCGACACAGCGCGGCCAGGGCCTGGAGCGGTGCCTGCGTGCCATCCATGGAGAACACGCCGTCGCTCACCAGCAGACGTGCGCGGGCGTCGTTCGCTTCGTCGAAGGCCCGCGCGGCGCTGTCGACATCGCGATGCGCGTAACGAAAGCGGGCGGCCCGGCTCAGGCGTATGCCGTCGATGATGCTCGCATGATTGAGCGCGTCGGAGAACACGGCGTCCTCATCGCTCAACAGCGCCTCGAAGAGCGCGCCGTTGGCGTCGAAAGCCGAAGGGAACAGCGCGCATACCTCGGTGCCGAGAAAGTCGGCCAGCCGTTGCTCCAGTTCCCAATGCAGCGCATGCGTGCCGCTGATGAAGCGAACCGAGGCCATGCCCAGGCCGAAGCGCGAAATGGCTTCCGTCGCCGCCTCGACGATGCGGGCGTCGCCAGCCAACCCGAGGTAATTGTTGGCGCACAGATTGAGATACCCGCGTGGCGCCTCGGCGGCGCTCGTGTGCGCGGTGATGCGGCCGCCCTGCGGCGAGCCGATCGCGATCTCGCGCTTGAGGGCGTGCCGCTCGACGAGCGCTTGCCGGCGGGCTTCGAGACGGGAGCGCAGCGCCTCAGCGAACACGATCCGCCCCGTCGTAGTCGACCGCCAGCGTCCAGGCCGGATCGTCGTGCCAATCCCAGTAGGTGCGAAAGATCGTCCGGGTCAGCTCGCCCGGCATGCCATCGCCGACGGCGACGTCGTTCAGGCGCGTGACCGGCATGATGCCGCCTGCCGTCGACGTGATGAAGATCTCGTCGGCGTGACGCAGTTGTGCTTCGCTCACGTTGCCCGCGTGCACTTCGATGCCGAGTCGTTCGGCAATGTCGAACACCGTACGGCGGGTGATGCCATGCAGCACACCGCGCTCGGGCGTGTACAGGGCGCCTTCCTTGACTGCGAAGATGTTGAAGCCCGGGCCTTCGGCAACGTTGCCGTCCATGTCCTTGATGACGACGGTCTCCGCCCCGGCGTCGAACCCCTGGAATTGGGCGGTGACCAGATCGAGCCAGTGGTAGTTCTTGATCTGCGGGTCCACCGACTCCGGCGGGATCCGACGTACGGTATCGATCAGGTGCAGATGCAATCCTTCCTTGAGTTGCCGGGCGTTGGCCACCGAACCGTAGGGCACGGCGAACGCGACGAACTGGTTCGCGGCGTCGCGCGGGTCGCGGCTGAATGTCGGCGAGAGGCCGCGCGTGCACAGCATCTCGACGTACGCGTTGCGCAGCCCGGAGCGTCGGACGCACTCGACGAGGATGTCGCGCAGCGCGTCGTCGTCGTACGCCACTCGCAAGCGCAGCTTCTCGAGCGAGCGGCGGAATCTCGCGATATGCAAATCCAGCCGGAAGAACCTGCCATTCCAGACGTGCACGGTGTCGTAGGTCACGTCGGAGTGCAGCAACCCCCAGTCGAGCACGGAGATGCGGGCCTCGGACATGGGAAGGTATTGGCCGGCCATGAAGGCCGTGCCCGGGGGGTAGGTCAGACCGTCGATGCGGCCAACGTCGGGGCGGGTCATCACGTCTCTCACAGAGGTTGAGGAAAGTAGTCGACTTGTGCGGCGAAGGCCGCGCGGTGCGCCTCGAAGACCGTGCGGTGCACGACGGCGTTTTCGCCGACGGCGCGATCGAACGAGAGCTTGCCGTCGAGATGGTCGATCTCGTGTTGCAGCAGTTCGGATTCCGGGCGGCCGAGCGCCTGCCGGAGATGCCGCTCGCCGCGCATGTCCAGAAAGTCCACGGAGATCGACGCGAAGCGCGCCACCCGCACGAGCATGTCCGGAAAGCACATGCAGTCGTCCCAGAGCGTCATGCGTTCGCTGCTGGTCCACACGATCTGCGGATTGACGATGACGTCGGGCCATCCCGGCATGGCCAGTCCGATCATGCGTTTGCGAATGCCGATTTGCGGCGCGGCGATGGCGCGTCCGAAACCGTGTTCCGCCCGGAACGCCCGGATCGCCTCGCCCAGCGCGTTGGCTTCACGCACGACGACGGGGTCGTCCAGACGCGTGACCTCGGCGGCCACTTCGCGCAGGCCGGGCGATCCGACCCGGAGAATGTCGAGACTCATTTCGATACCTCGGTCAAAGCCATTTTCTTGCCTTCCTTGTAGGTGGAGATGGTGGCGGCCGGCTGGCGCAGATCGCCGCGCTCGTCAAATGCGATCTGCCCTGTGACACCGCTGAACGAAACGTGATGTAGCGCTTGCACGATCTTGTCGGGGTCCGTGGATTGCGCGGCGACGGCGGCGCGATAAATTGCGGTCATGGCGTCGTAGGCATAGGGGGCATAGAGCTGGACCGGCTCGCCGTACTTCTGGCGGAACTTCGCGGCGAACGCCGCGCCGCCCGGCATCTTGGCGAGGCTGCGTCCCCCGTCGGCACAGAAGAGATTGCCGTCGAGCGCGGCGCCCGCCAGCCGGATCATTTCAGCGGTGCAAAGTCCGTCGCCGCCGACCAGTGGCGCGGCAATCGAATATTGACGCATCTGCTTGAGCATCGGCCCGCCCTGGGCATCCATGCCGCCGAAGAAAATGGCGTCCGGATTTTCACGTTTGACGCGGGTCAGCACGGCCGAGAAGTCGAATGCCTTGTCGGTGGAATACTCGCGCGCCACGATCTTCGCCCCGGCCTTCTCGGCCTGGCGGGCAAAGACTTCGGCGATGCCCTGTCCGTAGGCGGTACGGTCGTCGATGACGGCGATGCGCCGCGCACGCAACTGCGTGGCGACGTATTGCGAGAGGGCCTGCCCGAGGTAATCGTCGTTGGCCAGCATGCGGAACGTCGTGTCGAAACCGAGGCGCGTGAACTCTGGGTTGGTGGCCGACGGCGTGAGTTCGGCGATGTGCTGTTGGGCGTAGATACGCGCCACGGCGATGGAGGTACCGGAGTTCTGATGGCCGATCACGGCACTCACGCGGTTGTCGGCGAAGCGTTGGGCCACGGTGGTGGCGATGCGCGGGTCGGCGCCGTCGTCCTGCGCGTCGAGCGCGAACTGGACCGGCTTGCCGCCGATGACCGGATGCGTGGCATTGATCTCGTCCATTGCCAGGCGAATGCCGCGCTCGCTGTCCTTGCCGAAGTGCGCCTGAGCGCCTGTGAGTGCGCCGGCATAGCCGATGGTCACCACCGTTTGCGCGTGCACGCTCAGGGTGCAAAGCATGGCCGCGGCGGCGGCGGCAAGGGCTTTCGGGAACATGATTTTCTCCATGGAATCGATCGGGTGGCGATGCTACGATTCTAGGGACCGGTCGCGAAATTCAATATTCGCGCGGATCATGTTTGCTTAACCGGATTTCTTTTTTCAGGGTGTTTGCGAAATATGAGTCAGAACCCCGCCACGCCACTCGACGAATACGACCTGCGTATTCTTTCTCTGCTGCAAGTCGATAACCAGATCAGCAACCAGGCGCTGGCCGCCGAGGTGAATCTGAGTCCGCCAGCCTGCCTGAGGCGGGTGAGGCGGCTGCGCGAAGAGAAGTACATCCAGAAGGACATCTCGGTCGTGGATCCCAACAAGGTGGGGCTGCCTATCATGATGTGGGTGTTGGTCCAGGTCGAGCGCGAGCGGCTCGACCTGCTCGACGAGTTCAAGCGGTTCCTTCAGTCCGTGCCGGAAGTGATGCAGTGTTATGTCGTCACGGGGCGCGCGGATTTCGCGATGATGATCGCCGTGCGCGACATCGACCATTACGAAGCGTTTGCGACGCGCGTCTTTCGTCAGAATCCGAATATTCGGCACTTCGAGACAATGGTGGTGATGTCACGCGTGAAGTTCGGCATGTCGCTTCCGCTTGACGAGGCGCGCGAGTGAGCGGCACGTCGGGCCGTAACCGAACGTGTGCCGATCGCGGCCGGCGTGGGGTAGGCGTGGATTAGTACGATTTTCTGGATGATCCATCCAGACTCAAGTTGTTTATGCAAGTGCGCCGAGTGTCTACATTGGAGTCTCCCCTTCAGCAAGGAGCATTTCATGGCAGACCACGCAATTCAGGGCAAGGTGGTATTGATTGCCGGCGGCGCGAAGAATCTCGGCGGGCTGATCGCCCGCGATCTGGCACGGCACGGCGCCAGGGCCATTGCGATCCATTACAACAGCGCGGCGAGCGCGGCGTCGGCACAGGAGACGGTTGCCGAGGTCGAAGCCCTGGGGGCCAGGGCGGTGGCGTTTCAGGCGGATTTGAGTGCGGCTTCGGCCGTCGAGACCCTGTTTCGCGATGCCACCGATGCGGTCGGACGGCCGGATATCGCCATCAACACGGTGGGCAAGGTGCTCAAGAAGCCCCTCGTCGAGATCACCGAAGCGGAATACGACGAGATGAGCGCGGTCAACGCGAAGGCCGCCTTTTTCTTCCTGAAGGAAGCGGGCAAGCATGTAAACGATCATGGCAAGATCGTCACGTTGGTGACCTCGCTGCTCGGCGCATTCACGCCGTTCTATGCGTCGTACGCCGGAACCAAGGCGCCGGTGGAGCATTTCACCCGCGCGGCGGCCAAGGAGTTCGGTGCGCGCGGCATTTCGGTGACTGCCGTGGGACCGGGGCCGATGGACACGCCGTTCTTCTACCCCGCCGAGGGCGAGGATGCCGTGGCGTATCACAAGACGGCGGCCGCGTTGTCACCGTTCAGCAAGACAGGACTGACCGACATCGAGGACGTCGTGCCGTTCATTCGCCACCTGGTAAGCGATGGATGGTGGATCACCGGTCAGACGATCCTCATCAACGGCGGCTACACGACCAAGTGAGTGCGCGCCCGGTCCGTGATCGCGGGACCCACACGACGGCGGCGCGAACTGACGTTCGGGCACGAGCCGTCGTGCCGGCGCTCATTCGGGGTCGGGGCGGATCGATTGGGGCGTGATAAAAGGCGGACATGGATAGATTCGATCGATACCGGATCTTCGTGAAAGTGGCGGAGATGGGCAGCTTCATCAAGGCGGCGCACGCATTGGAGGTGCCGCGCGCGTCCGTGTCCGCCGCGATTGCGCAGTTGGAGGCGCAGGTCGGCACACGCGTGCTGCATCGAAC
Organism: Pandoraea pnomenusa; assembly: GCF_000767615.3. Lineage (NCBI taxonomy): Bacteria > Pseudomonadati > Pseudomonadota > Betaproteobacteria > Burkholderiales > Burkholderiaceae > Pandoraea > Pandoraea pnomenusa. The sequence goes on from NZ_CP009553.3 coordinate 2,085,338, forward strand.
CACTCGGCGGGTCACGCTCACCGCCGACGGCACGCAACTGCTCGAGCGCGTACGGGGATTGCTGGCCGACGCCGAGGAAATCGACCTGTTGTTTCACGCCAGCCAGCGCCAGGTATCCGGCCAGTTGCAGATCGACGTTCCCAGCCGGATCGCGCGTCGGCTCATCGCGCCGGCGCTGCCGACGCTGCTGCGCCGGCATCCGCGCCTGCGCCTGATGCTGCGATCGAGCGATCGTGCCGTCGATCTGGTCCAGGAGGGCGTGGACTGTGCGGTACGCGTGGGCCTGTTGCACGACAGCAGTCTGGTCGTGCGGGCGCTGGGCGCGATTTCGCTGATCAACTGTGCAAGTCCCGGCTATCTCGAGGAATTCGGCACCCCCCGTCGCCCGGAGGACCTGCTCGCCGGGCATTGCGCCGTCGGGTACGCGTCGCCGACAACCGGGCGCGAGTTGCCGTGGGAGTATCGCGACGAAGGCGGCGTGGCGCGTGCCCTCGACGTTCCCAGTCAGGTGGTGACCAACAATGCCGAAAACTACATCGCATGTTGTCGCGCGGGCCTGGGGCTGATCCAGATTCCGCGTTTCGATGTGCAATATCTGCTTGATTCCGGCGAACTTGTCGAGGTCATGCCCGAAGCTCGCGCGGCGCCCATGCCGGTCTCGTTGCTTTACCCGCACCGCCGCCAACGCTCGCGACGCCTGACCGTGTTTCTAGACTGGTTCGAGGCACTGATGCAACCGCATCTGGAGGCGTGACCTTCGCGCCCGTCAAGGGGGCGGCGAACCCGGGCGAGCGAGGGTGGCGAATTACCTTCCTTTGTATTACATTCGGTGTCCGATGCGCCCGTCTACGCGGTCGCGTCGTCCCAGCGCTCGACAATTTCAATTCGAACGGCATCTCAGAGCACTGGTGTTCGAGAACTGCCGTACTGCGGGGGAAAGGCCGAATCTTCTCGGTCGCCGGTCGCCATGCACGGCGCAAAACGAGAGGATATCCGTGGTCTCACGCAAACCCAGGCGCGTATCGCGCCGTGTCAAATCCGCCCAGCCTCCGTCCGCGACGCCCGCGCTGCACGACGTTCGCCATCCATTGTCGCGGCCGACGCGGCATGCCATGGGGGCACGAATTGTTCGCACTGCAACCAGTACGGCGGTCGCACTGGCGCTCGCGGGCACCGCGCCGTCCCTATGGGCCGCCGGGACTTGTACCGTCAGCGACATCAGCGGCTGTGGTGCGGCGGGCGGCGACGGAGCCTCGGGACGCGGCGGACCGGGCGGCGCGGGCAATGGCCAGGGGGGCGGTTCGAGTACGATTGATTCGAACAGCGTGACGGTACAGGTCCCCGGAGGCTGGGCGCCACAGGGGACGGGCGGCACGGGGGCTTCCGGCGACGGCGGCACGTCTTCGGGCGGAGCGCCTGCACAGGTCGTCTTCTCCAGCGGCTTTGTGGTCAACGGGCCGGTTGTCGGCCCTGGAGGCCTCGCCGGGGCCGATGGCACCAATTTTGCATCCGGCGGGAACGGCGGCGGCGCAGGACTCTATTACCTGGGTGACGACATCACCGTCTCGTCGGCGGGCGCGATCGTCGGCGGCGCGGGTGGTCAGGGCGGCAACGCCTCGGCAGGCGTCGGCAACGGCGGCGGCGGCGGTGGCGGCGGGGCCGGGATGATCTCTGCCGGCGTCGTGACATCGATCAGCAATTCGGGGACGATTTCGGGCGGCGCTGGCGGTAACGGCGGCGCCGGCGGCTTCAGCGGCGGCGGTGGCGCTGGCGGGGATGGGATATTGTCGCTCCAGGGAAGCGCCAACATTTTCAATATCGGAACGATCTCGGGCGGTGCTGGAGGCGCTGCGGGTAGTGCCACGTTCGCTGGAGGCACGGCGGGTAGCGGCGGTATCGGCGTCAATCTCGCAGGAACACGCAACTCGGTCGCCAACATCGGGACGATCTCGGGCGGTGCCGGTCTGGTGGGCGGCGTTGGCGTGCGCACGCGCGGCATGGACATCATCACCAACGCTGGCGTCATCATGGGTGGGATGTCCAACGGCGGCGCGCCGCGAGCCGCGGCAATCGAGTTTGGCGGCCTGAACAACGGTCTGAACCTGCTGACCGGCTCGGCGATTCTCGGCGACCTGCTGTTCGATGCGGGTGCGAGCGCGACCATCAGCGCCAGCAATGCGGGGCTGACGTTGAACAATGCCGTCGTGCTCAGCGACGCGGCGTCGAATGTGATCTTCTCCACCGCGACGAACAGCCTGACGATGTCGGGCGTGGTCTCCGGCGCGGGCGCACTGACGCTCGGGGGGATCGCCTCGAAGGCGTTGACGCTCACGTCGGCCAACACTTACACCGGCGCCACCACGATCAACAGCGGCACGCTGGCCCTGTCGGGCAGCGGCAGTGTCGCCGCTTCGGCAGGGGTCACCGTCGTCGGCGTTGGCGGCGTGGGGGCGTGTTCGACATTTCGGGCGTGAGCGCCGGTGCGTCGATCCAGGCGCTTTCCGGGGGGGCGCCGTGCAGCTCGGCAGCCAGACGCTATCGCTCACGAACGCGGCTGGAACCTTCGACGGTGTCATCGGCGGCACCGGTGGCATACGTCTTGCCGGCGGCACACAGACGCTCACTGGCGTGAACACCTACTCGGGCGCCACCACGATCAACAACGGGGCGGCGCTGGCACTGAGCGGCGGCGCGAGCATCGCGTCGTCGAGCGGTGTGGCCAACAATGGCACGCTCGATATTTCCGCCACGACGAATGGTGCCTCGCTGACGGCCCTGACCGGGCCTGGCTCGGTCGCGCTCGGGGCGCGCACGCTGACGCTCACGAATGCGTCGGGTGTATTCTCCGGCGCGATCGGCGGCACGGGCGGATTGACGCTGAACGGCGGCACGCAGACGCTGGCCGGCGCCAACAGCTACACCGGCGCGACCACGATCAACGGCGGCACGCTGGCACTGGCGGCGGGCGGACAGTTGTCGTCGGCCACGACCCTCTCCCTGGTCGGCAGCGGTGCGACATTCGACGCGTCCGGCGCGGGCGCGCAGACGCTCTCCGGCCTGTCCGGAGGGGCAGGCACAAGCGTCGCCATAGGCACGAGCACCCTGACGCTCGAGACGGCCACCAACACAACGTATGCCGGCGCACTCACCGGCAGCGGCGCCTTCGTCAAACAGGGGGCCGGCATGCTCGTGCTCAATGGCGCGAGCAATGCATTTACCGGGGCGACCACCGTGGGTGCGGGCACGCTCGAGGTCGGCGATGCCGCTCACGAGAGCGCGGTACTGGGCGGCAACGTGGCGGTCGGTTCGCAGGGCACACTGCGCGGTCACGGCACGATTCTGGGCAGCGTGACCAACAGCGGGATCGTGGCGCCGGGCGGTTCCATCGGTACGCTGAGTGTGGGCGGCAACTACACCCAGGCGTCGAACGCGACGATGGCCATCGAGGTCAGTCCGACAGCGGCGTCGCTGCTCAAGGTGTCGGGCAGCGCAACGTTGAATGGCGTACTTGCCATCACGTACGATCCGGGCACCTACCGGTCGACGCGCTACACCGTGCTGAGCGCCGCGAACGGTGTGAGCGGACGCTTCTCGTCGGTAACCGAAGCGTTGTCGGCCGGTGCCGACCTCGGTAATTTGCGCTCCGCCCTGAGCTACGGCGCGAACGACGTGACGCTCGCGCTCAACGCGCCGGGGACCGCGGACCCCGGGGCCGTCGATCCGTCAGGAGGCGTTGTCATCGCGCCGAAGAACACCAGCATTTTCACGGCCTTGGGGACCGCTTCGCTGATGAACGCCCAGTCGGCGACGGCGGCGGTGCTCGACCAGGCCACGCGCCGCACTGTGGAGACGGGATTGGCCACCGGTGATGCGGCATCTGGCGGCCCTTCGGTCTGGGCGAACGCGACAGGACTTCACGGCCGTCTGTCGGGTTCCGACGGTCAGCCCGGTTTTCAGGAGAACCGTTACGGCTTCCTTGCGGGCGCGCACAAGCGCGTGGAGCGCAACACGTTCGGGCTGGCTGGCGGCTATTCGCACGCCGATCTCTCGGAGACGGGGACGGCGAACTCGGGCACGATCGACACGCTTCGGCTGGCCGCGTACGCCAGTCGCGAAATGGGACCGATCGATGTTGCGGCAACGGTAGGCTACGGGCTCGATTTCCTGTCGCAAAAGCGCCCCTTCGCAGGCATCGGAACCGCGCAAGGGGACCATGTCGGACAGGAGTTCACGGCGGCGGCGCAGGTGAGCGCGCCGATGTCGATTGCCGGGATAGTCGTCACGCCGCGCGCCGGCCTGCGCTACGCCTATTTTCATGCGAACGGTTTCGACGAAAGCGATGCGGGCGGGCAGAATCTGCGCGTGGGCACGGACAATACCCGCAGCCTTCAGCCGTTCGTTGGCGTGACGCTCGACAAGGCGTTCGGAGATGCGCTGCGGCCGATGCACGTGCAGGTTCGCGCGGCGTATGCACATGAGTTGCTCGATGCCGGTCGGGCGATTACCGTGGCGTCGCAGGACGGCACGATCTTCGTCGCACCGGGCACGCATCTGGCGCGCGGCTATCTGACGCTCGGCGCCAGCTTCGGTGTAACGCTCGCCAGACACCTGGACGTCTCGCTCGCGTACGACGCCCTCGTCAACACCGCACGGGCGTCAGCGCAGGCGGGAAGCTTGAAGGTGACCTACCGGTTCTGATCGCAAGCGGTCGATCAAGGGGCGGCGAACCGACGTCAGGCGCCGCCCCAGTGTCGCCGCGCGGAGCGACAGACTCTCCAGCGTCGGCGGGAAGATCGGGCAACGTCGTTCTCACGACGCGCACCGCCCGAATCATGCGAATCGCGGGAAGCGCCGGAATCGCCGGAAGCGCCGGAATCGGAGGAAGGGCCGGCTCAATCGACGATGAATAGCCTTGCGCCCGATTTCGTATACGACTGATGCGCTTCCGCCCCGTCTCCTACCTGGTAGCTCATGCCCGGCGTCAGGACGAACTTGCGTCCGTCTTCCAGCGTGGTTTCCAGCTCGCCATCGAGGCAAAAGAGAATGTGCCCCTTGTGGCACCAGTGATCCGCCAGATAGCCCGGCGAGTATTCCACCATCCGTACGCGGATTTGATTCGGCGCCTCACCAAAATGACGGGTGCGCCAGTAGGCGACGCCGGTTTCCCCACGGTGTTCGGTTTTCTCGACGTCCGCCCATTGCGTCGTGCCGAACGCAAATGCATCCATTTTCATTCTGTAGCCTCCGGTTGATGTCGCGAGCGCGTGCGTTCGTGCGTGAGCGAACGCGTCGCGCGGACGTCACGCTGCGATTCATTCGATCGATTCGCGACGACAGAGATTACTACACGAATGCTGCGCCGGCTCTCGGCCGGGTCGGCGAATACGCACGATCTTGCGAGATAACGATGTTGCGTTGTCCGACGGTCTTGCCAATGGGCGAATGTCGTAGCGCGTAGTCGGTGAGTGCCCGCCGAGGATGTCGTCGAACGGCGGGCGCTCACGCAAACTCAGACGTACGGTGCCAGGCCGTTGCCGAGCGACCAATTGGCCTTTTCCACCTCGATGAGGCTCACGAAAACGTCCTCCGGCCGAATGCCGGGGCTTTGGCTGAGCAACTCCGCGGTCCGTTTGAACAGCGCCAACTTCTGGTCGAGGGTTCTCGTGTTGTTGGCGGTGATCTGGATGAAGACGAGATCGTCGCTTCGGGCGATGCCGAGATACGACGGGCTGTAGCGGAAGTTTGGGGCATCGTGCTCCGTGATAGTCATGAATTGATCGTCTTCGGGCACGTTGAACGTTTCGTGCATTGCGCGACAAACGTTGTCGAGGATGGCCTGTCTGTAGGCTTCCGACTTTCCGGCGCGTAATGCGACATGGGCGAGTGGCATCGGGGGCTCCTTTTTGCGTGAGGGGTCAGCGGGAAGCCAAAGATTAAGGGCTATCTGTTATATTGAAAATCTATTAATTCTAATTTCAAAGATAAGAATTGGAAATGATTCAACGTCCTCTCGATCTTGATGCCGTCCAGGCTTTTGTTCACATTGCGGAGCTCGGCAGCTTTACGCGTGCGGCGGAAGCGATGGGGGCGACGCAGGCCGCCGTCAGTTTGAAGCTGCAACGACTGGAGGAAAGGCTCGGCTGCCGGTTGGTCGAGCGCACGCCGCGGCATGTCGAGTTGTCGTCGCAGGGGCTTTCGTTCCTCGAAAATGCCCGAGAACTGCTGGAGGTTCACAATCGCGCGCTTGCCGGGTTTGCGCAGCGTCGGCAGCGTCTTGTTATCGGAATCAGCGACCATGTCGCGGGGCCGGATCTTCCGTCGTTGATCGCGCGCATGAATGCGCAGAATCCGCAGTTGCTGATTGAGATTCGGATTGGTTCGTCGGGTGATTTGCTTCAACGGTTCGACCGGCGGGAGCTCGACGCGGTGATCGTTCGTTTTCACGCGGATCGAAGCGACGGAGAAACGTTGGCGGACGAGACATTCGGATGGTTCGCTGCGCCGACGTGGGAGCCTCGTGCCGGCGAGCCCTTGCCGCTCGTCACGCTGGCCGAGCCGTGCGGCGTGCGCGCGATGGCAGGTCAGGCGCTCGATGCGGCGGGGGTGCCGTGGACCGAGGCGTTCGTTGGCGGCGGCGTTGCAGCCGCTGCGGCGGCCGTCGTGGCCGGGCTTGGCGTTGCGGCATTGGCGCCTCGGATGTTGCCTTTGGGCGCCGTGGACGTGGGCGCGAGGCTTGGGCTTCCGGATCTGCCGCGGTTGCCGGTGGTGCTTCACTCCCGGGTGAGCGACAGCCGACAGCGCGACGCCCTCGCCACGCTCGCCGCGGCGTTCAGGAGCGTGGCGCGGAGGTGAGGGACGGGGCGGCGCGCACGCCGTTCGGACCGAAACCGGTGGTGGCGCAAACGTATGCGACGATCAATGACCGCGAATGTCAGTGAGGGCTACCGTTAAAACCAGGAAATTCTGGCGGAGGCGGTGAGATTCGAACTCACGGAAGGGTTACCCCTTCGCTGGTTTTCAAGACCAGTCCATTAAACCACTCTGGCACGCCTCCGAGGCGTTGCGCACGACGGGCTGTCGCGGCACAGGCGCCGTCCGACGGGACGGCTGGGGATGCGTGCGGTCCGGGAAGATTCGGCGTCGGGTGCCCAACGCAGACCGGTACCGCACGGCAGCCGGCATTATACCCGCTCATCACGTCGTGTGGAGCTACCTTCTCACCGAAATCACCTCGCACCCCGCTCAAATCCTAGTGTTTCCCCCGGACACCCCTTGTTTTGTCCGCCTCCGGCATGCATCATGCTTCAAGACGTGCGGTGAACGCCCTTCGCGTTCCCGTGCGAGGCCAGACATGACCCGGAGACAGCGCATGGATGCCGACACCTCCCGCGCCCACGCCAAAGAGACGTCGAATGACGCCAGCGGTGAACGCGCGACCGACGGGCAAACCGCCCAGACCGCACAGCCTTTCGCGTGGCAGATTCCCACGCTCTACAACATCGGCGTCGACGTATGCGACAAGTGGGCCGATGGCACGAATCGCCTGGCCCTCATTCACGAAAGCGCCGACGGCTCGCACGTGCGCCTCACGTTCGATACCCTCAGGCAACTCTCGAATCAACTCGCCAACGAATGGCGCGCCAACGGCGTCAAGACCGGTGACCGCATCGGCATCTTCCTGCCACAGTCGCCCGCCACGCTCGTCGCCCACGTTGCCGCCTACAAGCTCGGCGCCATCGCCGTGCCGCTCTTCACGCTCTTCGGTCCCGAAGCGCTGGCCTATCGGCTACAGAACTCCGGCGCAACCGTGCTCGTGACCGACCTCGCGAGCGTCGGCAAGATCGACGACATCCGCGCCGAATTGCCCGATCTGCGCCTGGTCTATGTCGTGCACGACGACCTTCCCGAAGCGCACCATCACGTGACGGACGATCAGGACTGGGGCGTGGCCGAAGACGGCCTGCTCGCACTCTGGCCGGCCATCGCCTCGCGTGACGCGCAATTCGAACCCGTCCAGACCCGCGCCGACGCGCCGGCGCTGATCATCTACACCTCCGGCACGACCGGCAAGCCCAAGGGCGCACTGCACGCGCATCGGGTCCTGCTCGGCCACCTGCCCGGCGTCGAAACGTCGCACAACGGGTTTCCTCAGGCGGGCGACCTCATCTGGACGCCCGCCGACTGGGCCTGGATCGGCGGACTGCTCGACGTGCTGCTGCCCGCGCTGCACCACGGCGTGCCGGTGCTCTCGCGCCGCTTCGAGAAGTTCGATCCCGTCGCCGCCTTCGACCTCATGGCGCGCCACGGTGTGCGCAACACATTCCTCCCGCCCACGGCGCTCAAAATGCTGCGCACCGTGGCGTCACCGCGCGAGCACTGGCCCCTGCAACTGCGCTCGGTCGCCAGCGGCGGCGAGTCGCTCGGCCCTGAACTGCTGGCCTGGGGGCGCGAGCATCTCGGCGTCGAGATCAACGAGTTCTACGGCCAGACGGAATGCAACATGGTGGTGTCGTCGTGCGCAGCGGAATTCCCGGCGCTGCCCGGCGCCATCGGACGCGCAGTCCGCGGCCACGACGTCACAATCGTCGACGACGACGGCAAGCCGCTGCCCGTGGGCGCCGTCGGCAACATCGCAATCGCACGCCCCAACCCGGTCATGTTCCTCGGCTACTGGCACAACCCCGACGCCACGATGGAAAAGTATCGCGGCGACTACCTGCTCACAGGCGATTCGGGATTCGTCGACGAACAGGGATACATCACCTTCACCGGGCGCTCGGACGACGTGATCACCAGCGCCGGATATCGAATCGGTCCCGGGCCGATCGAGGACTGCCTGATCCGCCATCCGTCGGTGCAGTTCGCCGCCGTGATCGGCGAGCCCGACGCGCTTCGCACGGAAATCGTGAAGGCCTTCATCGTGCTGCGCGAAGGCTACGAGCCGTCCGACACGCTCGCCAGGGAAATCCAGGACTTCGTGAAGCACCGCCTCGCGGCGCACGAATACCCGCGCAAGGTCGTCTTCCTGCCGGAGCTGCCGATGACCGTCACCGGCAAGATCATTCGAAAGGCATTGCGGGAGATGAGGACGGCACCGGGTTGAATCCGGCGCCGGCGAGGATCACGCCGGGTCGCGATCGAGGAACATGCCCTGCAGGTCGTTCAGGAAACGCTGTCCGAGCTCGGTCGGCGCGATGCGCTGCGGATCGTCGACGATCAATCCCTTCGCGACCGCCTCGCTCAGCGCCTTCGCGATGCGCGCCATCGGCAGCCCGGTGCGATCGGCGAACAGCTCGCTCTTCACGCCGTCGGTCAGTCGTAACGCGTTGAGCATGAACTCGAAGGGCAGGTCGCGCGCGTCGACCTCCCGTTCTTCCTGAATCGCGTTGCCGGCGGCCGCCGCTTCCATGAACCGCTGAGGATGCTTGTGCCGGATCTGGCGCAACACGCGGTGCGGGAACGAGATCTTGCTGTGCGCCCCCGCGCCGATGCCGAGATAATCGCCGAATTCCCAGTAATTCACGTTGTGCTTCGCGCGCCGATGCGCCCGCGCATACGCCGACACCTCATAGTGCCCGTAGCCGGCCGCGGCCGTGCGCTCGGCGATCCAGTCCTGCATGTCCGCGGCGGTGTCGTCGTCGGGCACGGTCGGCGGATACTTGTGGAATTGTGTATTCGGCTCGAGCGTCAGGTGATAGAGCGACAGATGCGGCGGCGCGAACGAGAGCGCCGTCTCCACATCCTGCCGACACTGCGCCAGCGTCTGGTTCGGCAGCGCGAACATCAGATCGAGGTTGAAGTTTTCGAAGTTCGCCTGCGCGATCTCGATGGCGTGGCGCGCTTCGTCGCCATCGTGAATGCGCCCGAGCGCCTTCAGATGCTCGCTGTTGAAACTCTGGATGCCGATCGACAGGCGATTGACGCCGCTCGCGCGGAAGCTGCGGAACTTGTCCGCCTCGAACGTGCCGGGATTCGCCTCCATCGTGATTTCGGCGTCGGCGTCGAGCGGGAGCAGGGCGCGCAGGTCCGAGAGCAGCCGGTCGAGGCCGGCTGCCGAGAGCAGGCTCGGTGTGCCCCCGCCGATAAAGACGGTGTGCACCGGACGTCCCCACACCAGCGGCAGCGCCTGCTCCAGATCCTGGCGCAGGGCGTCGAGATAGGCTTGCTCCGGAAACGCCTGCGCACCCCCGTCGCCGCGCCATTCATGCGAGTTGAAGTCGCAATACGGACACTTGCGCACGCACCACGGAAAATGCACGTACAACGACATCGGCGGCAATGCCGGAAGACTGATCTGGCCGGGCCGCAGGAAGGTCTGCACGGGCAACGTGGAGTGACTCATACCGCTTACGCCTCCCGGCCCAGCTTCTCGAGCAGCACGCGCAGGGCGCGGGCACGATGGCTATGGGCGTTTTTCACGGCGGGGTCGAGTTCGGCGGCGGTCTGATCCAGCGAGCGAATGAGGAAGTGCGGGTCGTAGCCGAAACCGTGCGCGCCGCGCGGCGTGTCGACAATCTCGCCGTCCCAGCGCCCCTCGGCAATGATCGGCTGCGGGTCGTTCGCGTGACGCACGAGCACCAGTGCGGCGAAGTAATACGCGTCGCGATAGCCGGGCGTGTCCGCGTGCGGGGCGAGTTGCTCGATCAGGTGACGATTGTTCGCGGCGTCGGATTTCTCGCGCCCGGCGCGAGCCGCATAACGCGCGGAATACACGCCGGGCGCACCGCCCAGAATCGGCACGCACAGGCCGGAGTCGTCGGCCAGCGCGGGCAGGCCGGTTGCCGCGGACGCGTGTCGAGCCTTCGCGAGCGCGTTTTCGATGAAGGTGACGTGCGGCTCCTCTGCCTCGGAAACGCCTAGCATGCCCTGCGGAATCAGCTCGATACCCAGCGGCTCGAACAACGACGCGAATTCGCGCAGCTTGCCCGGGTTGTTCGACGCCAGCACGATCTTCTGCATCGCCATCGTCAGGCTCCCAGCGCGCGCTTCTGCGCGTCGATCAACTGACGAATGCCGGCGTCGGCCAGATCGAGCAGGGCGTTGCTCTGCGCGCGTGTGAAGGGCTCGCCCTCGGCCGTTCCCTGGATTTCGACGAAGCCGCCTTCGCTCGTCATGATGACGTTCATGTCGGTGTCGCAGGCGGAGTCTTCCGCGTAGTTCAGGTCCAGCACCGGGTGCCCCTGGTACAAACCGACCGACACGGCGGCGACGTGCGCGCGAATGGGCGACGATTCGAGCTTGCCCTCGGCAATGAGTTTCGAGACGGCGTCGTGCGCCGCCACGAAGGCGCCGGTGATCGACGCGCAACGCGTGCCGCCGTCGGCCTGGATCACGTCGCAATCGATCTGGAGGGTGCGCGGGCCGAACTTCTCGAGATCGAACACGGCGCGCAGCGAGCGGCCGATCAGGCGCTGGATTTCCTGTGTGCGTCCGCTTTGCTTGCCGCGTGCGGCCTCACGGTCGCCGCGCGTGTGCGTGGCGCGCGGCAACATGCCGTACTCCGCGGTGAGCCAGCCCTGTCCGGAGTCGCGCAGGAATCCCGGCACTTTCTCTTCCACGCTGGCCGTGCAGATGACCTTCGTCTCGCCACATTCGATGAGCACCGAGCCTTCGGCGTAGCGGGTGTATTGGCGGGTGATGCGCACGGGGCGCAATGCGTCGAGCGCACGGCCGTCCGGTCGGGTGATGGGCGTCATGTGTGGGTGTCCTGCGAGGTGAATGGATGCGGCAATACCCGAATGGTATCGCTAAACGCCGCAACCTTGGCGGCACGCGCCGCCGCCGCGCGCCGATTCCTGAGCGAAGGGCCGGAAAATGCGATAATCGCGGTTCATCCATTGCATGCGAATCCGGTCGCCGCCTTGCCCCGTTGAGAATCCGTCACGCGGCCGTGGCACCGGTCACCCCGATGAAAGACAACAACATCTACAGTATGACCGGCTACGCCAGCGTCACGCGCGACATTGCGCATGCCGATGGAGCCGCAGGCGCGAGCGTGTCGGTCGAATTGCGCACGGTCAATTCGCGCTTTCTCGATCTGGCATTTCGCATGCCCGAGGAAGCGCGTGCGTGCGAGCCCGTGCTGCGCGAATCGCTCACCGCCAAGCTCTCGCGCGGCAAGGTCGACATCCGCATCAACGTGCAGCGCCCGGAGAGCGGCACGAGCGGCGCGCTCAACCTCGACGCCGTGAAGCAACTCGCCGATCTCGAGCAACAGGTGCTCAAGCTTTTCCCGGATGCGGAGCGCATGCGCACCGGCGAAATCCTCCGCTGGCCCGGGGTGCTCGGTGAGGAGTCGGTGACGGCCGAAGCGCTGCGCGACGCCGTAATCGATGCCGGGCGCGCCGCCATCGGCGAGCTCGTCGAAGTGCGCAGGCGCGAAGGCGCCCAGCTCAAGGTCAGCCTGATCGAGCGCATCGAGAAAATGGAGACGATTCTCGTCGACCTCCAGCCGATGGTGCCCGATTTGATCGCGCGTCACCAGCAGAAGATCGTCGATCGCTTGCAGGAAGCGCTGGGCGTCGTGGTGCCGGAAGGATCGGCCGCGCCCGGCAAGGACGAAATCGCCGAGCGCATCCGTCAGGAAGTGACCATGTACGGCGTGCGCATCGACGTCGCGGAAGAACTCACGCGGCTCGACGCTCACCTGAAGGAAACCCGTCATGTTCTCGAGAAGGGGGGACTGGTCGGAAAACGGCTCGACTTCATGATGCAGGAGCTCAATCGCGAAGCGAATACGCTCGGCTCGAAGGCGGCCTCGAAGGAACTTGCCGATGCGTCGATGGAGCTCAAGCTCTACATCGAGCAGATGCGAGAGCAAGTGCAGAATCTGGAGTAACCCGCATGTCCTCGCCATCCCAAGCCCCGCAAACCCCGATGCACGCCGTGTATCCCGGCAACCTGTTCATGGTGGTCGCCCCCTCTGGCGCGGGCAAGTCGACACTCGTGAACGCGCTGCTCGCGCAGGACGATGAAATTCGCCTGTCGATCTCGTGCACGACGCGCGCACCGCGTGCGAACGAGGAAGAGGGCGTGCATTACAACTTCATTTCGGTCGAACAGTTTCTCGAGCGTCGCAAGCGCGGCGAGTTTCTCGAAAGCGCGGAAGTGCATGGCAACTATTACGGCACGTCGCGCGTGTGGATCGAAGACCAGATGCGCGAAGGCCGCGACGTGCTGCTGGAGATCGATTGGCAGGGCGCGCAGCAGGTGCGCAAGCGCTTCTCGAACGCGGTCGGCATCTTCATTCTTCCGCCGTCGATCGCCGCGCTCGAGGAGCGCCTGAAAAAGCGCGGCACCGACGAGCCCAACGTGATCGCGCGACGCCTGCTCGCTGCCGGCGGCGAGATCGCCCACGCGCCCGAAGCGGACTTCATCATCATCAACGACGACTTCCAGCGCGCGCTCGCGCAGTTGCAGTCGGTATTCACCGCGACACGACTGCGTTTCCCGTCGCAATATGCGCGGCACAAGACACTGTTCACCGACCTGGACATCCACGCACCGAACGAGCCCCAGTAACCCCTTCGCATTCATCGGCGGCGCTTGCGTTTTGCGCGGGTGTTCGCCGGCTGCGATAGAATACGCCCTATATCTAGAAGGAACCTCCTTATGGCCCGAATTACCGTTGAAGACTGCCTGAAAAAGATCCCGAACCGCTTCGAGCTGGCGCTCGCCGCGACGTATCGCGCCCGCCAACTGGCGCAGGGTCATACGCCCAAGCTCGAGAACAACAAGGACAAGCCGACCGTTGTCGCGCTGCGTGAAATCGCAGCGGGTCAGGTGGGCATCGAGATGCTCAAGAAAGTGCCGGTCTGATCGGGAGACCGCACTGATGCGATGTGACGTTCCGGGCCGCTCGACGATGCAGGTACACGTATGAGTCATGCGAAATCTCCGGCCGCGTCCATCGCTGCGGATGAACCCAAAGCGGGGGAGCCGAAGCCCGAACGCAAGAAAAAGAAGGGCGAAAGCGCCACGCGGCAGTACATCGACGCGCTGCTCGAGCAGTCGTACCGGCATCTTTTCGGTCCGACGGCCACGCCCGAGCAGCCGCGCAAGCACGAGGTCGTCTCGATCGCCCGTCTGAAGGGCATGCTTGGGGAATACCTCAAGGAAAGCGACCTCGCGCAGATCAAGGAGGCATTCCAGTTCAGCGATGAAGCCCACCTGGGCCAGTATCGCCAGAGCGGACAGCCTTACATCACCCATCCCGTCGCCGTTGCCGAAATCTGTGCCGAGTGGAAACTCGACGCGCAGTCGATCATGGCCGCGCTGTTGCACGACGTGATGGAAGACCAGGGCGTGACGAAGGCCGAACTCGCCGAGCGATTCGGGCCGAAGGTCGCGGAGCTGGTCGACGGTCTGTCGAAACTCGACAAGATGGAGTTTCGCAGCCGGGAAGAGGCGCAGGCCGAGAGCTTTCGCAAGATGCTGCTGGCGATGTCGCGCGACGTTCGCGTGATCCTCGTCAAGCTTGCCGATCGGCTGCACAACATGCGCACGCTGGGCGTGACCTCGACGGAGAAGCAGCGCCGTGTGGCGCGCGAAACGCTCGACATCTACGCGCCCATCGCCCATCGTCTGGGCCTGAACAACACCTATCGCGAGCTGCAGGACCTGAGCTTCGCGAACTATTACCCGCGTCGCTACGCCGTGCTCGACAAGGCCGTGAAGGCCGCGCGCGGCAATCGGCGCGAGGTCGTGAGCAAGATTCTCGACGCCGTCGAGAAAGCCCTGAAGGACGGCGGCGTGAGCGCCGACGTCTTCGGACGCGAGAAGACGCTCTTCAGCATCTACAACAAGATGCAGGAAAAGCAGCTGTCGTTCTCGCAGGTGCTGGATGTCTACGGTTTCCGTGTCGTGGTCGAGTCCAACGCGCAGTGCTACCTGGCGCTGGGCGTGTTGCACGCGCTGTACAAGCCGGTGCCGGGCAAGTTCAAGGACTACATCGCCATCCCGAAGGTCAACGGCTACCAGTCGCTGCATACCACGCTGGTCGGCCCGTTCGGGACCCCCATCGAATTCCAGATTCGCACGCGCCGCATGCACGAGATCGCGGAAGCGGGCGTGGCGGCGCATTGGCTGTACAAGAACGGCGGCGCCGACATGAACGACGTGCAGAAGCACGCGCATCAATGGCTGCAGTCGCTGCTCGACATTCAGAGCGAGACGGGCGATTCCACAGAATTTCTCGAACACGTCAAGGTCGACCTGTTCCCCGACGCCGTCTACGTCTTCACGCCCAAGGCGCGCATCATGGCGCTGCCGCGCGGCGCCACCGCGCTCGACTTCGCCTACTCGGTGCACAGCGATCTGGGCAACCAGTGCGTGGCCGTGAAGATCAACAACGAGTTGCTGCCGCTGCGCACGGAGCTCAAGAACGGCGATATCGTGGAAGTCATCACCGCGCCTTATTCGAAGCCGAACCCGGTGTGGCTCGGTTTCGTTCGCACCGGCAAGGCGCGCTCGGCCATTCGCCATTACCTCAAGACGATGCGCTTTGCCGAATCGGTGCAGCTGGGCGAACGCCTGGTCGAGCAGGCGCTCAAGGGGTACGGCCTGACGATGGCAGAGATTACCCCGGAGATCTGGGACAAGCTCGCGCAGTGGACGGGCAACAAGGATCGACAGGACATTTTTGCCGACATCGGTCTCGGACGCCGTGTGGCCGCCGTGCTGGCCAAGCGCCTCGCGGTGCTTTCGTCGGGCAAGGAAAGCGAGAACGACACCGACAGCCCGGACGATGCGGACTCGCCGCGCAACGGCGAGGAGACCGTCGGGCCGCCAGTGCTCATTACCGGCACGGAAGGCATGTCGGTGCAGTTCTCGTCATGCTGTCGTCCGATTCCGGGTGACGCCATCATGGGCTACATCGGCATCGGGCTGGGCATGGCGATTCATACGACCGAATGCCCCGTGGCGCGTCGCATCCATCGCAAGGACCCCACGCGCTGGATCGACGTGGCATGGGCGCCGCAGCCTGGTCGACTGTTCGACGTGGGCATCAAGGTGCTGGTGCGTCACAACCGTGGCGTGTTTTCTCGGGTCGCGGCCGATATCACGGCATCGGACGCCAACATCGTGCACATTGGAATGGACGAAGTGGTGCCCGACGAATCCGCCACGCTGCGATTCCTCATTCAGGTCAGCGACCGGGTGCATCTGGCCAACGTGATGCGGCGCGTGCGCGTGAACCCGGATGTCATGCGCGTGGCGCGCGAGCGGCCGAGCGAGCGTCATCAGGAAGAGGTGCGAGCCAATCACGCCATGCGCATCACGCGCGAGCGCGGCGACTACTGACCGACGGCGGTCGTCACTCGGACGGCGGCGGATAGCGCACGTCGAGAATCTCGATCTGATCGAGTCCGGCCGGCGTGCGAAGCGGTACGGTGTCGCCGACCTTCGCCTTGGTGATGGCGCGAGCGATCGGCGAAATCCAACTCACGTGACCCCGTTCGAGATCGACCTCGTCGATGCCGACGATCATGATCGTGTGCTCGTCTCCCTTGCCGTCGGCGTACGTGACTTCCGCGCCGAAGAACACCTGATCGACATTCTCCTGACGACGCGTGTCCACCACTTCGGCGTTGTCCAGCCGACGTGTCAGGAAGCGGATGCGCCGGTCGATTTCCCGCAGGCGCCGCTTGCCGTAGATGTAATCGCCATTTTCCGAGCGGTCGCCGTTGGACGCCGCCCAGGACACGATCTTCACCACCTCCGGGCGCTGATTGTCGATGAGGTCGAGCAACTCGTCCTTCAGGCGGCGGTAGCCCGTCGGCGTGATGTAATTCTTGGTGCCCGGTGGAATCGGCGGTGCGCCGGCGTCGAGATCGTCGTCGTCGTCGCCGGTGTCTTCCTTGACGAAGGCCTTGTTCATAAGCGGATGCACGCGTCACGCGTGCGGGTAATGTCATGGGATTCCTGCATTATAGGATCGATGGGCGCGGCGCATGTGCGCAGCATGCGCCGCGTCGCGGCAATCATGCGCAGGTGTCATGGAGCCGGCCCGCAATGTCCTCTACAATCGCTTCACCCAGTCCCCCAAGACCGCAGGAGAAATGCGCCATGACCGATTCCACGAGCCCCTTCCTTGCCGTACTCAAGCCGCACACGAGCGACATCGGCGCCTTCACCGTGCAGCGCAGTCTGCCGAGCCTGCCGTTCAAGACGGTCGGGCCATTCATCTTTTTCGATCACATGGGGCCGGCCACGCTCGCGCCGGGGCAGGGCATGGACGTTCGCCCGCATCCGCACATCGGTCTTGCCACGGTCACGTATCTTTTCGACGGCGAAATCTGGCACCGCGACAGTCTCGGCAGCGATCAACGCATCACGCCGGGCGCCGTGAACTGGATGACCGCCGGGCGGGGCATCGTGCATTCCGAGCGTACCCCGGACGACGTGCGCGAGCGCGGCGGCGACGTGCACGGCATCCAGACGTGGGTGGCGCTGCCGCAGGCCGACGAAGAGGCCGAACCCACGTTTGCGCACCACGAGGCGTCGTCGTTGCCCGACATCTTCCAGCCGGGCGTGCACATGCGTCTGATTCTGGGAACGGCCTTCGGTGAGACTTCGCCGGTGAAAGTGTTTTCGCCGATCTTCTACCTGGCCGTCGACATGGCTCCCTGTGCCGCGTTCGTGCTGCCGCCCGAGTATGCCGAGCGCGCGGTCTATACCGTCGAGGGCGAAGTGACGGTCAACGACGAAGTGCTGCCCGAGCAGCGCATGGGCGTACTCGCGCCCGGGACCGACGCGCGCATCGTGGCGGGCGATCGACCGGCGCGGCTGATGCTGCTCGGCGGCGCGCCCCTCGACGGCGATCGCTTCATCTTCTGGAACTTCGTGTCATCGAGCCGTGAGCGGATCGAACAGGCCAAGGCCGCATGGACGGCCCAGCAGATGGGCAAGGTCCCGGGCGAGACGGAGTGGATCCCGCTGCCAGAGCGCAAGCCGGCGGCATCCTGAGGCTTCCCGGGGAATCGCTAGCCAGCGTGCGCGTCGTATTGTCGGAAGCGAAACGCCTGCCGCCGAATCGTTCGGCGGCAGGCGTTTTTCATGACGGCGCTCGCACCGCCGGCATGCGGATCATGCACTGAGCACGATCACCGAACAGCGGCGCTCCTCGAGCAGGCGGTGCGAGACGGCACCGAAGTTCAGGCGATCGCCGAAACGCGGCTGCACGCCGAGTACCAGCAGATTGTGTTTGCCGTGGTGAATCTGGTGCAGCACGGCGTCGTCGACCTTGCCGCCCGCGAGCAGACGCGTGCGCAGTTTCACGCCGTTTCGCTTGGCGAGCGCGTGCAGATTCTCGAGCATGGCCGCCTCCGCGGCGTCCGGGCGCAACACGCGAGGCCGCCAGCGCCGATGCAGCATGCCCGGCGCCACTCGCGCCGAGACGTGCAGGGCGGTCACCGGTGCGTTGGCGGCTCGCGCCAGCGTGATGGCGAGTTCGGCGGCATGCCGTGAGTCGTCCGTGCCCGAAACCGGCACGAGGATATTAAGCGGCGCATCGGGCTTGCGCGCGTGGTCGCCGTGGGCGAGCACGATGCCGATGGCACCGTCGAACGCCTTGGTGAGGGGCAGCACGCCCTTGGGCAACGGCAATGGCGGAACGTCGGAATCCGACTCCGACGCCTGCCCCGGCGTGTCGAATCCGGTGATGACGAAGCCGTAACCCTTGGCGATTTCGTCCGAGATGCGTGCGGCTTCGTGGCTGAGGTCCGGCTGTGCCGCCGCCTCCTCGCGCACCGCGTCCGACGGGTCGCTCGCGACGAATTCACCGGTCTCGCTGGCCTCGCTCACGCGCTTGTCGTCATGCGCTTCGCCAACAGGTTCGTGTTTCGGCACGTCTGTCGACTTGCCACGGCGGCTGGCGTCGCCAGCGTTCTCGTCGCCGGCCTGGCCGTCGTCGCTTTCCTTGACGGGGCCGTGGGGCAGGTCCGGCGTCTTCGGCGGCGCCTTGCCGGTGCGCTCGCGTAGCACGAGGCGAGCGGCCTCGCGCGACGGATTGGTGCCGGTGTCGTCCTTGACGCCGGGGGTCCCCGGTGCGCGGGGGATAGCGATTTGCGCAGCGGCCAATGCGATGTCGTAGGCGTCACGACCGGCGCCTTCCTCGTCGGCACCGATCGCCGACTTGTCCTTCGCCGGCCGCGCGGGCGAGCGTGCCGGTTCGGCGACTTCACGGGCGGTCCTGCCGCCGTCCGTGGGCGCCGCCGACGGGGCGAGCACTGTGGTGAGCGTGCCGCGAACCCCGGCCGTCAGTCCGGCGATCCAGGCGGCGAAGCGCCCATTGGCGCTGCCGTCGACGGCGACGAGAATGCGCTCGACATTCGGCAGGAAGTCCTTTTCCTCGGCCGCCTCCTTCTCGAGTCGTGCCTTCTCCTGCGCCGAGAGTGGAATGCGCACCAGCGCGCGTCGCAGCACCGGCGGCATGATGAGGGTGGTGATGAGCGCCATGATGACGATCATCGTGAACAGATCCTGGCTGAGCACGCCGAGCGACAGGCCGATGCTTGCCACGATGATCTCGGTCGAGCCGCGCGCGTTCATGCCGGTGGCCAACGCGAGTGCCTCGGCCGAGGACATCCCGCCAAGGCGCCCGCCCGCAAAGCAGCCGGTGAACTTGCCGACGCTCGCGATCAGGATCAGGCCCGCAACGAGCCCGAGCATGCGCCAATCGAGCAGAATCGTCAGGTCGACGGACAGCCCCGCCACGCCGAAGAAAACCGGGGCGAACAGGGCGACGATCAGACCGCGCAACTGTGCTTCGATCTGCTCGGAGAGAATGGGGGACTGCCCGATCATCACGCCGGCCATGAATGCACCGAGCGCGGTATGCACGCCGAGGCGGTCGGTGGCAAGCGCGAGCACGAAGGTGATCACGAGAATCGCGCTGAGTACCGGCATCTCGACGGTGAAACGGTCGTTCGTCCAGCGAATCGCCACGGCCACCGCGCGCTTGCCGACGGTGAAGCACAGCACGATGAACAACAGTGTGCCGCCCAGGCTGAACGCCAGATGCCCGAGGTCGATCGTGCCGCTCGCGCCCAGGCCGGCAATGACCGCGATGATGATCCACCCGGTGGTGTCGTCCAGAATGGCCGCCGCGAGAATGATCTGCCCGATGTTGCGGCGCAGGTAGTCGACCTCGCGGATGACCATCGCCACGACCTTGACCGAAGAGATCGAGAGCGCGGTGCCGAGGAACAGCGATGTGACGAGACGGGCCTCGGGGTGCGGCAGCAAGCTGTCGGGCAGATGCCAGCCGAGTGCGAAGCCGCAGGCGAACGGAATCACCATGCCGCCCGCCGAGGCGAAAATCGCCATGCGCTTCATGCGCCGGACCAGCCCCAGATCGGTCTCGAGCCCGGTGGAGAGCAGCAGCAACAGCACGCCCAGCTCGGAGACGGCATCGAGCATCTTCTTCTGGGTATCGCTGTCGGGAAAGACGGCATGCTGCCAGGCGGGCAGCAGCGCACCGAAGATCGACGGGCCGAGCAATACGCCGGCGAGCAACTGTCCCATGACCGCCGGCTGGCGCAGGCGCTGCATGAGCTCGCCGAGCAAGCGGCCGACGAGAACGAGCAACAGCAGTTGGGTGAAGAAAATTGCCGTGCCGTGGCTTGCGTGCATGTGCCTCCTTGCGTGTCGTGAACCCCGCCGGCGACCTGCGATCGGAGCGGGAACCCGGAGCGCCGAAGCGCGTCCGTAACGATTTGCCCAGTTTTGCGATTACCATGCTTCAAGCTGACGGCCGTTTGCCATGCGTTTTTCCATGGGTAACGGCTGCCGTCCACGCAATTTACCACGCTCGACAGACCCTATGATCGATACCAATCTCGCCAGTTTCGACGCCGACGTACTGGCCGTCTCGCATCAGGTGCCCGTGCTGGCCGACTTCTGGGCGCCTTGGTGCGGCCCATGCAATGTGCTCGGGCCGTTGCTCGAAAAGCTCGAGGCCGAAGCGCAGGGCCGTATCCGTCTCGTGAAGATCAATGCCGACGAGAACGCGCAGCTTTGCGCGGAATACGGTGTGCGCAGCCTGCCGACGGTGGTGGCCTTTGTCGACGGCGAACCCGTCGACCAGTTCGTCGGGGCGCTGCCGGAAGGGCAGCTTCGCGAGTTCATCGACCGCATCGTGCCGAACCCGGCCGACATGGCGCGTCGTGTGGCGCGCGACGCGTTGGCCGAGGGCAGGCCGGAGGTGGCGCGCGACGCCTTGCAGGCGGCGCTGGCGCTCGACCCTGCGCACGACGACGTGCGTCTCGATCTGGTCGACGTGCTGCTCGGCATGGGCGACGCGGGCGCCGCGCGCGCCGAGCTCGCATTGCTCTCGCCGCGCACGGCTGCGAGCGGCGACGCCCGGATTGCCGCACTCGGCACGCGCATCGCGGCGGCCGAGCAGGCCAGCCATCTGCCACCCGCGCCGGAGCTGCTCGCGCGGGTGCAAAGCGAGCCGGACAACCTCCAGGCGCGGCTCGATCTCGCAAATCGTTATCTGGCCGATCGTGCGTACGAACCGGCATTGCAGGCACTGCTCGATCTGGTGCGGCGCGATCGCTCGTTCGGTGACGACGCGGCACGCAAGTCGATGTTGGCCATCTTCGATGCGCTCGCCGAGACGGATCCGGCCACGGTGTCGGCGTGGCGGCGCAAGCTGAGCGCCGCGCTCAACTGATGTGCCCGGCGTTTCGACGTCTGGCGCTCCCGTGCTTCGCACTTCGTCACTTCGCGTATTGGGTACACAGATGACTGCACCTTCGCTTATCACTTTCGCTCCCGCGCAGGCGGGGGAAGCCATCTTCGATCATCCGGCCGAGGCGCGCCGCGTGCGCGGCAATCCGCAGCGTATGACGCGGCCGTTCTATACCGACGCGCTCGGCGAATTCGATTGCGGCGAATGGACGTGCGAGCCCGGTGCCTGGCGCATCGCGTTCGGCGCGCATCGCCAGGAGTTCTTCTCGGTGATCGAAGGCCGGATTCGTATCAGCGATCTCGATGGCAACGCGTCGGAATTCGGCCCGGGCGACGCCTGTGTGATCCCGGCCGGCTTCGAGGGCGTGTTCGAGGTGCTCGAACCGGTGCGCAAGCACTTCGTGATGTTCGAGCGCAAGGCGGCCGCATGACGCGCCTCATCTTTTTCTGCGGCCATGCCGGGGCGGGAAAGACCACGCTCGCCAAGCGTCTGATCCGTCCCCTCATCTCGCGCAGCGGCGAGGCGTTCTGCCTGCTCGACAAGGATACCCTGTACGGCGCCTACAGCGCCGCTGTCATGGGGGCGCTCACCGGCAATCCGAACGACCGCGACAGCCCGCTCTACCTGGAGACCCTGCGCGAGCCGGAATACGCCGGTTTGCTGGAGACCGCCCGAGAGAACTTGCGACTCGGTGTGAACGTGCTCGTCGTGGGGCCGCTCTCGCGCGAACTGCGCGAAGGGCTGCTGTTCGACCGCGGCTGGCTTGGCGTGGACGATGACGTGGGCGTGCACGTGGTGTGGGTCGATCTTGACGAGGCGCGCGCGAAGGCCCGCATCGAAAGCCGGGGCAATCCGAACGACGCCTACAAGCTCGAGCATTGGGAGGAGTATCGTTTGCGGCGCTTTCTCCCCCCGGCAGCGGCATTTCCCGGCCTGGTTCGTTTCGACAACACCGCACCCTCGCCGGAAGACGACGAGCAGTTGTTGCAGTCGCTGTTGGCGCACACGCGTTGATCGCCGCTGCTGTGCGGCCGGTGTCATACGCAAAGTGGGTTGGTCGGGAATTGTCCGAAAAGTCGCGCGTGGCGTGCGGGCGGGTGAGCCGACATTGCTAAGGTGTGGGCACTTTCCCCTTCAGGTGTCTGCGTCGACCATGTCCCTGCCGCCTTGTCTGCTTTTCCTCTCGTCTTTTCTCTCTCTCGTCTCCGGTTCGTCGAGCCATTTGTGTCGCGTTGTACGTATTGCGAACGTGCCTCGCTTTGCGAGTCTTAGGCGGCGCCTGTTGGCTGCGGGGCTGGCCGCGGTCGCGCTGACGGCACACGCCGGTGAGCCAACGCTGCCGGGAATGCCGAGGTTGTCCCATCCGCCCGAGGAGATAGCGGTGCAATGGCCTGCGCAGACGTCAGGGCCGGATGCTTCCGCCGACAGCCCGACCCTGTCGCGCATCGCACAGCGCGAACGCATCGTGCTGGGGTTTCGCCAGACGGCGGTGCCTTTCTCGTATGTGGACGCGCACGACGCCCCGACCGGGCTCGCATGGGCACTTTGCGCACGCGTCGTGGCCGCCTTGCAGCGTTCGTTGAATCTGCCCACGTTGCGTATCACGCCGGTACGCGTGATCGAGCAGATGCGTGCACCGATGGTCAAGGGCGAGGCGATCGACATCGACTGCGCGCCGTCGACGGTCACGGCCGAGCGTTCCCGGCAGGTGGCGTTCAGCCTGCCGTACTATGCCAGCGACGTTCGGCTGCTGGTGCGCCGGGGCAGCGGCATCGACGGCATCGCGCAGCTTCGCGGGCTGCGTCTCGCGGTGGTGCAGGGCACGACAGCCGAACGACTCGTGCGCGCGCGGCACGCCCAGTCCGGGTTCCAACTGTTGATGGCGCGCGATTACGACGACGCATTTCGCATGCTCGGCGCGCACCGCGCCCAGGCGCTGGCTCTGGACGAGGTGTTGCTCGAAGGCTTGCGCGCGACGAGCAAGACGCCGGGCGCGTTCGAGATCGTCGGGTCGCCGCTCGCCGACCCGCCTGAACGTTACGCGCTGGTGCTCCCGAACGACGACCCCGTTTTCAAGGCACATGTCGATGCCGCGCTCGCAGAGCTGTTTCGCAGCGGCGACATGGCGCATCTGCAAAAGACCTGGCTTCAGACCCGCGTACCGCCGCACGGTCACGAGCTCCATGTGGAACCGTCGGAGGACGTACTCGCGCTCTGGCAGGAGGGCGGTGATCTCGTCGAGTAATGGCCCGGCAGGTGCACATAAGCTAATGACAAACGCGTCTTTGCTTCGCATCAGCGATATCTGTAAATTCCTATCGTGCTGTCATTTCGATAGGAATTTGCTGTGAACGGTTTCAACGAAGTCAACAACTGGAAGGCTGCACCCAAACGCCTCGCCGCGGGCGTGTCGTTCTCGATCGCCGCTTTGGGCATCGCTTTGGGTGCCATGTCGGCAGCCTCGGCAGCCACGCCGGCCAACCCCGCCAAAGCGAACGCGTCAGTGGTGCCGCTGCCCTCGGTGAACGGCGAGCTGACCGGCACCCTCAAGAAAATTCACGATACCGGCCTGATCACGCTTGGCTATCGCGAAGCGGCGATTCCGTTTGCCTACGTTACCGACAAGGGCAAGCCGGTCGGGTACGCGATGGACCTTTGCCATGCGGTGGTCGATGCGGTGAAGTCGGCGCTCCACATGCCGAATCTGCGCGTGCGCGAGATGTCGATCACGCCGCAGAACCGAATTCCGCTCGTCAAGAACGGCACGGTCGATCTGGACTGCGCACCGAACACCATCACGCCGGAGCGTGCCGAGCAGGTCGGCTTCAGCCATCCCTACTACGTGTCGGAAGTGCGGTTGCTGGTCAACACGAAAGACAACATCCGTTCGCTGGAAGACCTCAAGGGGCAGAACCTCGTGGCGTCGGCCGGCTCGACTGGCGAGCGCCTGGCGCGCATGCAGGCCGACAAGATCGGCTACCGCGTGATTCCGGCCCGCGACCATGGCGAGTCGATGCTCACGCTCGAGACGGGGCGTGCCAAGGCGTTCGCGCTCGACGACGTGCTCCTCGCGGGGTTCCGCGCCAACGCACGCGACCCGGGGGCGCTCGCCATCGTGGGGGCGCCGCTGGAGACGGAGCTCAACGCGCTGATCCTGCGTCGCGACGATCCGCAGTTCAAGCGCTTTGTCGACACCACGCTCGCGCATCTGTTCAGCTCGGGCGAAATTCGCCGGATTCAGCGTACGTGGTTCCAGCAACCGATCCCGCCGCGCAACGTGAATCTGAATCTCGAACCGAGCAAGGAAGTCCTCGAGGTCTGGCGCCAGGGGGCGCAAGTGAGCGAGTAACGTCCGATGGACGTCGGTTCGACGCCGGTTCGACGCCGGTTAGAGGCCGGTTAGCGGCCGGTTAGCGGCCGACCGGTGCGAGCCTCGCTCGCCCCCGAGTCAGTCCGGGCCGAAGCCCGCCGATAGCGATATCGGCGGGCTTTTTGTCGTCTGCCCGTGTTTACTCGCTGTTTACACCTCCTTTCCCCCTTTTGTCCCCTTCTTTACGCGCCGATCCGTATCGTTCAGGGCACGGTCGGCATGCGCATGCAAGGGCGCGTCGCGCCAGTGGTGTGCCGGCCGCCACACGAAAGGGAATTGTCATGGACTGGATATATCTCGGCGTCCTGGGGGTGTTCGTCGCCACGACCGTCGGCTTTGTCGCGTTTTGCGCGTCGGTAGGGGGCAAGCAATGACAGCCATGTACTGGCTGAGCGGCGGACTGACGCTTGCGCTGCTCGCTTATCTCATCTACGCGCTGTTCAAGCCGGAGGACCTCGCATGACGCTCAACGCATGGATTCAGCTCGGCGTGTTCCTCGCCGCGCTGCTGGTGCTGGCGCGTCCGCTCGGCCGTTTCATGGCCGACGTGCTTGCCGGCGAATCGCGCGTGAACCGCTGGTTCGCGCCGCTCGAGCGCACACTCTATCGACTGTGCGGAATCGATCCCGACAAGGAAATGCACTGGCGGGCCTACGCCGTGGCGCTGCTCGGCTTCAACGCGCTTGGCGCGCTCGCCGTGTATGCGCTGCAGCGATGGCAGGTCTGGCTGCCGCTCAACCCGCAAGGGTTTGGCGCGGTCACGCCCGACTCGTCGCTGAACACTGCCGTGAGTTTCGTGGCCAACACGAACTGGCAGGGGTACGCTGGCGAGTCGACGATGAGCTATCTCACGCAGATGCTTGGCCTGGCGGTGCAGAACTTCCTGTCGGCAGCCACGGGCATTGCGGTCGTCATCGCCCTGATTCGCGGGTTTGCGCGTCATACGGCGCAGACCATCGGTAATTTCTGGGTCGACATGACGCGCATCACGCTCTACATCCTGATGCCGCTGTGCGTGGTGTTGGCCGCCGCGTTGATGAGCCAGGGCGTGATTCAGAACTTTGACGCCTACAAGGACGTCACGACGCTTCAGGTCACTCACTACGACAACCCGGTGCTCGGCGCCGACGGCCAGCCGAAGACCGATGCCGCGGGCAAGCCGGTGACGGTGCCGGCGCTCACGCACACGCAAACCCTGCCGATGGGCCCGGTGGCTTCGCAGGAAGCGATCAAGATGCTCGGCACCAACGGGGGCGGCTTTTTCAACGCGAACTCGGCGCACCCCTACGAGAACCCGACGCCGTTGTCGAACTTCCTCGAGATCCTCGCCATCTTCCTGATTCCGGCCGCGCTTTGCCACACGTTCGGGCGCATGGTCGGCGACCGTCGCCAGGGGCTGGCGATTCTCGCAGCCATGACCATCGCCTTCTCGATCGCGGCGGTGGCGACCGTGTCGGCCGAACAGGCGGGCAATCCGGTGCTCGCTCCGCTCGGTGTCGATCAGCAGGCCAGCGCCACCCAGCCGGGCGGCAACATGGAAGGCAAGGAAACGCGCTTCGGTATTGTTGCATCGGGCATTTTCGCCACGGTCACGACGGCAGCGTCGTGCGGCGCGGTCAACGCCATGCACGATTCGCTCACGCCGCTGGGCGGCCTCGTGCCGATGCTGCTGATGCAACTCGGCGAAGTGATCTTCGGCGGGGTGGGCTCGGGCCTGTACGGCATGCTCGTCTTCGCCATGCTCGCGGTCTTCGTGGCGGGTCTCATGATCGGCCGCACCCCGGAGTACCTGGGCAAGAAGATCGAGGCGTTCGAGATGAAGATGGTGGCCGTGGCCGTGCTCATGACGCCGCTGCTCGTGCTGTGCGGCACCGCGCTCGCCGTGCTCTTGCCGATGGGGCAGGCGGGTGTGGCGAACCCGGCAACGCATGGCTTCTCGGAAATTCTCTACGCCTACAGCTCGGCCGCGAACAACAACGGCAGCGCGTTCGCCGGTCTGTCGGCCAACACGCCGTTCTACAACACCACGCTCGCCATAGCGATGTGGTTCGGCAGGTTCTGGGTGATCGTGCCGGTCCTGGCGATTGCCGGCGGGCTGGCTCGCAAGAAGCGTATCGCCGCAACGTCGGGCACGTTGCCCACGCATGGACCGCTGTTTGTCGTGCTGCTGCTCGGCACGGTGCTGCTGGTGGGCGCGCTCACCTACGTGCCGGCGCTTGCGCTGGGTCCGGTCGCCGAACATCTGGCGATGATCGGTGCGCATTGAATATTGAAGCGAGGCATTCGAGGCACTCATGAATCAAACCTCAGGAAATACCGTCACCCGGCCGGTGGGCGAAGGGCATGCGTCGGCCGTGAAGTCGATGTTCGATCCCGCGATTGTCACCCCGGCCATCGTCGACGCGTTGCGCAAGCTGCATCCGCTCACTCAGGCGAAGAACCCGGTGATGTTCGTGGTCTACGTCGGCAGTCTGCTCACGACCGTGCTCTTCGGCATGGCCCTCGCGGGCCACGCCGAGACGCGCGCGGCGTTCATCCTCGCCATCGCGCTGTGGCTGTGGTTCACGGTCTTGTTCGCGAACTTTGCCGAAGCGCTGGCCGAGGGGCGCAGCAAGGCGCAGGCGGCATCGCTGCGACAGGCCAAGAAGAATGTGCCGGCCAAGCAATTGCGCGCCGCGCGCCGCGATGCCCCGTGCCTGGTGATCGACGGCGCGAGCCTGCGCCGCGGCGACTTTGTGCTCGTCGAGGCCGGCGACGTGGTGCCGGCCGACGGCGAAGTGATCGAAGGCGTGGCTTCGGTCGACGAATCGGCGATCACCGGCGAATCCGCACCGGTCATTCGCGAGTCGGGCGGCGACTTCTCGGCTGTGACCGGCGGCACGCGCGTACTCTCCGACTGGATCGTCATGAAGGTGACGGTCAATCCCGGCGAGGCGTTTCTCGATCGCATGATCGCGATGGTGGAAGGGGCCAAGCGCAAGAAAACGCCGAACGAAATCGCGCTCACGATCCTGCTCGTCGCGCTTACGCTGGTGCTGCTGCTCGCCACGGCCACGCTGCTGCCTTACTCGATCTACAGCGTACTCGTCACGCACGCCGGGCAGCCGGTGACGATCACTGTCCTCGTGGCATTGCTGGTCTGCCTGATCCCGACGACCATCGGCGGGTTGCTCTCGGCGATCGGGGTGGCGGGCATGAGCCGCATGATGCAGGCCAACGTGATTGCCACGTCCGGGCGCGCTGTCGAGGCCGCGGGCGACGTGGACGTGCTGTTGCTCGACAAAACCGGCACGATCACGCTCGGCAATCGTCAGGCCTCGCAATTCGTGCCCGCGCCGGGCGTGGACGAGCGCGCGCTGGCCGATGCCGCACAGCTCGCGTCGCTCGCCGACGAGACGCCGGAAGGCCGCAGCATCGCGGTGCTTGCCAAGCAGCGCTTCAATCTGCGCGAGCGCGAGATGAGCGGTCTGCATGCGTCGTTCATCCCGTTCTCCGCCCAAACGCGCATGAGCGGCGTTGACCTGACCGACCGGCAGATTCGCAAGGGCGCCGCCGACGCCGTCAAGCGCTATGTGGAAGCGGCCGGCGGCGTGTGGCCTTCGGTGCTGGCCACGGCGGTCGACGACATCGCGCGCCGTGGCAGTACGCCACTGGTGGTGGCCGAACAGGACCCGCAGGGCACACGCGTCCTCGGCGTGATCGAACTGAAGGACGTGGTCAAGGGCGGCATCAAGGAGCGTTTTGCCGAACTGCGTCAAATGGGTATCACGACGCTCATGGTGACGGGCGACAACCGTCTCACAGCCGCTGCCATCGCGGCCGAAGCGGGCGTCGACGACTTCCTCGCGGAAGCCACGCCGGAAGCGAAGCTCGAGACGATTCGCAAATACCAGGCAGAGGGCAAGCTGGTGGCCATGACCGGCGACGGCACGAACGATGCGCCGGCCCTCGCGCAGGCCGACGTGGCCGTGGCGATGAACTCGGGAACGCAGGCGGCAAAGGAAGCCGGCAACATGGTCGATCTGGACTCGAACCCGACCAAGCTCATCGAGATTGTCGAGATCGGCAAGCAGATGCTCATGACGCGCGGCAGTCTGACCACGTTCTCGATCGCCAACGACGTGGCGAAGTACTTCGCGATCATTCCGGCCGCGTTCGCCACGACGTATCCGCAGCTCGACGCGCTGAACGTGATGCGACTTGCGAGCCCGTCGTCGGCCATCCTGTCCGCGGTGATCTTCAACGCGCTCATCATCGTGGTGCTGATTCCGCTCGCGCTCAAGGGCGTGAGATACCGTCCGCTCGGCGCCGCGACGCTACTGCGCCGCAACCTCGTGATCTACGGTCTGGGCGGGATTCTGGTGCCGTTCGTCGGCATCAAGGCGATCGACCTGCTCATCGCCGCGATGGGCTGGGCCTGATCTCGCGGCGCCCGGGCACGCGGTGCCCGGGCCACTTGCTCATACTTCAAGGAATCGATGTCATGAAAACCCTCTTGCGACCGATGTTGAGCCTGTTCGTGGTGCTCTCGGTCATCACGGGTCTGGTGTATCCGCTGGTCGTCACCGGTATCGGGCGCGCGGCGTTCTCGCACGAAGCGGCCGGCAGCCTCGTCTTCGACGGGCGCGGGAAGGCCGTGGGCTCGTCGCTGATCGGCCAGAATTTCGACGCGCCGAATTACTTCTGGGGACGCCTCTCGGCCACGGCGCCCAACCCGGACAATGGCACGGCATCCGGCGGCTCGAACTATGGTCCGCTCAATCCGGCACTGGCCGACGCCGTCAAGGCGCGCATCGCCGCGCTGCGCGACGCCGATCCCGACGCCACGTTGCCGGTGCCCGCCGATCTGGTGACGGCGTCGGCAAGCGGGCTCGACCCGGACATCAGCCCGGCCGCCGCCGCGTACCAGATCGCGCGTGTGGCCAAGGCCCGTAACATGGCGCCGGAAGCCGTGCAGGCACTCGTGGCGCGTCACACGTCGGGTCGCCAGTGGGGAATTTTCGGAGAGCCCCGGGTGAATGTTCTGAGACTCAACATGGCGTTGGACGAGTCCGCGCGAGGCGGCGTCCGATAAGCGCGCCGACGGCGGCCGTGGACCGGGAATCGCTGGTTTTGCCCGGTCGCCTGCGGTAGATTGGCGGTGCGCCTTTTGCGCGCCGCCTTTTACGTCATCGGGCGACCGGTGATGTTGTCCGGGTTGGGCGGCACGGGCGGGTGACGTGGGCGCCCCGCGGGCCATCCCGCCTCAACCGGGCGCCGGGAGGACGAACCTCTCGGCTGGCGCATTTTCACTGGAACGATTCGATGGCAGGCATGGAACGCCCCGATCCCGACGAATTACTCGACAAGCTGCATCGCGACGAAGCGCGCGAGCAGCGCGGGCGTCTGAAGATTTTCTTCGGTGCGTCGGCTGGCGTCGGCAAGACATTCGCGATGTTGCAGGCCGCGCGCAAGCTACGCGATGAGGGCACCGACGTCGTGGTCGGCGTGCTCGAGACACACGGCCGCGAAGAAACGGCGAGTTTGCTCGAAGACCTCGAAGTGTTGCCGCAGCAGTCGGTCGAGTATCGTGGCCGGGTGTTGCGCGAGTTCGACCTCGACGGCATGCTCGCGCGCAAGCCTGCCGTGGCATTGATCGACGAACTGGCGCACACGAACGTGCCTGGCGGCCGACACCCGAAGCGCTGGCAGGACGTGCAGGAGTTGCTGGGGGCTGGCATCGACGTGTACACCACGCTCAACGTGCAGCACCTGGAACGGCTCAACGACGTGGTCGGACAGATCACCGGCATCCGCGTGTGGGAGACGGTGCCGGATCGCGTGTTCGATCTGGCCGACGAGGTGAAGCTGGTCGATCTGCCGCCTGACGAGTTGCTCGAGCGCATGCGCGAGGGCAAGGTGTACCTGCCGGCGCAGGCGGAGCGGGCCGTGCGCAACTTCTTCCGCAAGGGCAATCTGATCGCGTTGCGCGAGCTGGCGCTGCGCCGCACCGCGGACCGGGTGGACGCGCAGATGCGCGAGTACCGTGCGGATCAGTCGATCGGGCATGTCTGGCAGGCGCGCGAGCGACTGCTTGTCGCGATCGGCCCGGGCCCGGAAGGGGTGACCCTTGTGCGTGCCGCGGCGCGGCTGGCGGCGAGTCTGCGCGCCGACTGGTTGGCCGTGCATGTGGAGACCCCCGCCATTCTGAAGCAATCGCCCGAGCGTCGGGAAGGGACGTACGCGACGCTCAAGCTCGCCCAGGAACTCGGCGCAGAGACGCTGACGCTCGACGGCGCGCACGCGGCGGCCACACTGCTTGCCTACGCGCAGATGCGCAATGTCTCGAAGCTGGTCGTCGGCGCGAGCGGCGCGCGGCGCTGGTGGACGGCGCACACGCCGTTGCACGAGCAACTGGTGCGGCTCGCGCGCGGCGTGGAAGTCGTGCTGATTGCCCCGGCGGCGGGCGATGCCTCGGCGGACAGGCGCGTGGTGCGCGGCGATTGGCGCGACTGGGTCGATACGGCGGTGCCGGAGCTCGGGATCGTCGGTGGGCCGTGGCGTGCCTACGCGTGGGCGGCCGCCGTGTGCGGCGCGGTGTCGCTCGCTGCCGCTGAGCTCACCTCGTTCCTCGATCTCGCCAACATTGCCATGCTGTATCTGCTCGGCGTGATCGCGGTCGCCATGCGACTGGGGCGTGGGCCGGGAGTCTTGGCGTCGTTCCTGTCGGTGGTGGCGTTCGACTTCTTCTTCGTGCCGCCGAAGATGTCGCTCTCGGTCTCCGACACGCAGTACCTGCTCACGTTCGCCGTCATGCTCACGGTAGCGCTCGTCATCAGTCACCTGACGACGAGTCTGCGATTTCAGGCGCGACTGGCCACCTGGCGCGAACGACGGACGGGCGCGGTGTACGCGATGGCGCGCGAACTGGCGGCGGCGCTCACGACGACGCAGATTCTGGAGATCGGGGCGCGCCACGTGCGCGAGGTGTTTCAGGCGCGCGTGGCCCTGTTGCTGCCGGACAGTCAGGGCAGCGTGCGTCAGCCCGTGGAGAATGTGCAGGTCGAGACGATGCCCGCGCATATCGATACGGATGTCGCGCAATGGGTCTACGACCGTCAGCAGGCCGCGGGCCGCGGCACCGATACGCTGCCCGCGTCGGATGCTTACTACCTGCCGCTGCGCGCCCCGATGCGCACGCGCGGCGTACTCGTGGTTGCCGCGCAGCCGAACGCGGACGGCGCGCTCGGCTCACCGGAGCAGCATCGTTTGCTCGACACGTTCGCGGCGCAGATCGCGCTGGCGCTCGAGCGCGTGCATTACGTGGAGATTGCCCAGGATGCGCTGGTGACGATGGAGTCGGAGCGGCTGCGCAATTCACTGCTGTCGGCGATCTCGCACGATCTGCGCACGCCGCTGACCTCGATCGTCGGCTTCGCGAGCATGCTCTGCCGCAATGCGCAAACGCCGGGGCCGCTGCGCGCCGAGCTCGTCGATGCCATCCACGAGGAAGCGCAGCGCATGACCGGGCTGGTGACCAACCTGCTCGATATGGCGAAGTTGCAGGCCGGTGGCGTGCAACTCAATCGTCAGTGGCAAATGCTCGAGGAGGTTGTGGGTACGTCGCTGAGGGCCTGTCGCCGAGTGCTGGCCGCACACGCGGTCACCACCCGGTTGCCGGCCGACCTGCCGCTGCTTCGCTTCGATGCGGTGCTGCTCGAGCGATTGTTCGCAAACCTGCTGGAGAACGCTGCCAAGTATTCGCCGCCCGGTTCGCACATCGAGATCGCCGCGCGCGTGCGGGGCGACATGGTGGAGGTGAGCGTGAGTGACGACGGCCCGGGGCTGCCTGCCGGCACGGAGGGCCGCATCTTCGAGAAATTCATGCGGGGGGAGAAAGAGTCGTCGAAGCCCGGCATCGGACTCGGACTGGCGATCTGTCGCGCCATCGTTGAGGCGCACGGCGGTAGAATCCACGCTGACAACGTGCCACAGGGGCACGGTGCGCGCTTCACCTTCACGCTGCCGGTCGAGACCCCGCCTGAGGCTCCCCTTGGCCCGCTTGCACCGCTGGCACCACTGGCGGCGATGCGGGGCGATGCGGCGCTCCCCGGGCAGGACGACGACCGTGCATCGCCGAGTGGGCGTGAGGGCCTCGACGAGGACGCCGCCGGCCATCACGATGACGCGCATCCGACACGCGAGCCAGGCACCAACGCGACACGAGAACATGAGTGAACCGACCGTCACCATCGTGGTGATCGAAGACGAAAGACAAATTCGCCGATTTCTGCGCACTTCGCTCGAAGCCGAAGGCATGATCGTTCACGAGGCGGAGGCCGGGCGGCAGGGCATGGTCGAGGCGGCCACGCGCAAGCCCGATCTGCTGATCGTGGATCTGGGCCTGCCGGATATCGACGGCGTGGAAGTCATTCGCGAAGTGCGAAGCTGGACGGACATGCCGATCATCGTGCTGTCCGCCCGCAACGAGGAAGCGGAGAAGGTCGTGGCGCTCGATGTGGGTGCCGACGACTATCTGACCAAGCCGTTCGGCGTGTCGGAGCTGCTCGCGCGGATTCGCGCGCAGTTGCGGCGTCATCATCGCGGTGGCAACGCTGAAACGCTCGACGAGGCGTTCTCGTTCGGCGAGATCAGCGTCGATCTGGCGCGCCGCAAGGTCACCCGGGCCGGCGAGGCCGTGCACCTCACTCCGATCGAGTACCGCCTGCTAGTCACGCTCGTGCGACACGCCGGGCGTGTGCTCACGCACCGCCAACTGCTCAAGGAGGTGTGGGGGCCGTCTCACGTCGAGAGCAATCACTATCTGCGCATTTACATGGGACATCTGCGCCAGAAGCTCGAGGCCGATCCGGCCCAGCCGAAGCATATCCTCACGGAGACCGGCGTGGGCTATCGGCTCGAGGTCGACGCGACGAGTTGAGATCGGGCGGAACGGCGCGGGCGAAAACCCCTGTCGGCGACAGGGCGTCTCTCGGGATGTCGTCGCCTTTGATAGAATCGCGCAGTTCCATCCGAAGCGCTCGGCTGTTGCCTCCGCCCCGGTTGACGCACTCCGGTGCGCTCCAGTGCGCTCCAGTGCGCTCCAGTGTGTTTCGGCGGGTGTCTACGCATTACATGGCCAGTCGGCGCGTTCGCCCAAGGCGGCGCCGGACGCTGCGGCGTCGCAATACCGGGTGCGTGCCATTTTCTTCGATATCCGATGGAACCCTTGTCGGGACGACCCGACAAGCGGCGCCTCTTTTCCGGGGACGACCCCGACCATTGCATCGGAGTTCGTCATGGCCTGGATTATTCTCGTTGTCGCCGGTTTGCTTGAAGTGGCCTGGGCCGTTGGCCTCAAGTACACCGAAGGTTTTTCCCGCCTTATCCCTTCCGTTTTCACGATCGCCTCGATGGTCGGCAGCGTCTGGCTGCTTGCGCTGGCGGTGCGCTCGTTGCCGTTGGGGACGGCCTATGCGATCTGGACCGGCATCGGCGCGGTCGGCGCTTTCGTGCTCGGTATCGTGTTGTTCGGCGAGTCCGCATCCGCTGCGCGCATTGCCAGCGTGACCCTGATCCTCGCGGGCCTCGTGGGTTTGAAACTCACGGCGGCCTGAGCGCCTGAGCCCCTGAGCCCCTGAGCCCCTGAGCCCCTGAGCCCCTGAGCCCCTGAGCCCCTGAGCCCCGATCGTGCCCCGAGCCACGCCGGACGTGGTGGTTTCCCCACGTTTTCCGTGGCCGGTGGTGCGTTCACGCCACGCGCGGCATAATGGCGCGGTAACGGTCGGAAAACCCGCTGAGCGCGCGTTTGTCAGGTCGTTTCCGCGTCGGCGGTAGGAGGCGCGTGATCGTGCGACGCCGTCATGCCGGCGGCAGCGAGGTCACCATGCTTGAATCGATTGCGCTGGGCGCAGGGCTGTCTTGGGGCAGCGGCCTGCGGTTGTATCTCACGGTGTTCTGCGCGGGAATGGCTGCGCGTCTGGGTTGGCTGCATCTGCCGCCGTCGCTCGAAGTGCTGGCGTCGACGTGGGTGATCGCCTCCGCGGGTGTGCTGGCGGCCATCGAGTTCTTCGCCGACAAAATCCCCTTCGTCGACAGTGCCTGGGATGCGATTCACACGTTCATCCGCATTCCGGCGGGGATCGTGCTGGGCGCGGCCGCCCTCGGACAGATGGACCCGACGGTCACGGTGCTGGCCGGTCTGGCCGGCGGCGCGCTCGCCGGCACGGCGCATCTGGCCAAGGCGGGCAGCCGGGCGCTGATCAATACGTCGCCGGAACCATTCTCCAACGTTGCGGCCTCAGCTGGCGAAGATGTCTCCACGGTGGGCGGGCTGGCGCTGGCATTCTTTCTTCCCGCCGTTTTTCTCGTGATGCTGCTGGTCTTCGTGGTGCTCGCCTGGTGGTGGTTGCCGAGGGTCTGGCGGGGTTGGCGCTCATTGCTGGCGCGGGTCAAAGGATTGAGGAACGATGGGGTTCACTGAGGTTGCCCGCCAGGCATGGCGGATGTTCCTGCGCGACTGGCGCGCGGGGGAATTGCATCTGCTTCTCGTGGCGCTGCTGCTGGCGGTCGGAGCGCTCTCCAGTGTGGGTTTTCTCGCGGATCGGATGCAGGGCGGGCTCGAGCGCGACGCGCGTCAGATGCTCGCCGCCGATCTCGTCGTGCGCAGCGATGCCCCGTTGTCCGCCGAATTCGACCGGCAGGCGAAGGCAGACGGCCTGACCACGGCCGTCGTCGCCAACTTTCCCAGCATGGCCAGTGCGACTGGCGGGAGCGGTGGAAGCGGCCAGGTCAGCGCAAGCCGTTTGTCGTCGCTCAAGGCCGTCAGCGGGGGCTACCCGCTGCGCGGCCGGGTGCGCACCGCCCCCGACGCCGGTGTCGATACGCCGGATGCGCCCGCCGCCGACATTCCCGCCCCCGGTACGGTCTGGGTCGATTCGGCCCTGCTGGACGCCCTGCATGTCAAGCCCGGCGACTCGATCCGCGTGGGCAACCGCACGCTGCGCATCGCGGCCGTCATCACCCGGGAAATGGATCGCGGCTACGGCTTTGGGTCGCTGGCGCCGCGCGTGATGATGCGCTTCGACGAATTGCCGTCCACCGGACTGGTGCAGTTCGGTAGCCGGATTACCTATCGCTTGCTGGTCGCCGGGGCCGATGCGCAGGTTGGCAAGTTCGCCGCGTGGGCGCGTGCGGCGGCCGGGCGGGCGCGCGGCGTGCATATCGAATCACTGGAGGACGGCCAGCCGCAGGTGCGGCAGACACTCGATCGCGCCGAGCGCTTCCTGTCACTGGTGGCGCTGCTCGCCGCGGTACTCGCCGCCGTGGCCGTCGGCATCGCGTCGCGCCGCTATAGCGAGCGTCATCTCGACGCGTGCGCGGTCATGCGTTGTCTCGGGTTGTCGCGTCGCGCCCTGCGCGGCATGGTCACGCTCGAATTCGTCGGCCTTGGCCTCATCGGCGGCATGCTCGGGGTGGGACTCGGTTATCTCGCGCATTGGGTGCTGATCGCGCAACTTGGCAATGTCATCCCCGCCGGGCTGCCGGCGCCGACATGGCGTCCCGCCGCGTTCGGGCTGGCCAGCGCGATGGTGATGCTGCTGGGCTTTGCACTGCCGCCGCTGCTGCCGCTGTCCGAGGTCCCGCCGCTGCACGTGTTGCGCCGCGATGTCGTCGGGGGGGCGCGCCGTCAGGGGTGGCTCGCCTATGGTGCAAGTGCGCTGGCCTTCGGGGCGCTGCTGTTGTTCGCTGCGCGGGATCTGCGTCTTGGTGCGATGGTCGCCGGAGGTTTTGTGCTTGGGGCGCTAGTCTTCGGGGTGCTTGCGTGGCTGGCGATCCGTGTGCTGGCGGCGTGGGCGCGTGCCCGCCGCGGGGCCGGTGGCGCGATGGGCGGCATCGGATGGCGTTACGCGGTGGCCGGCCTGCGTCGTCGCGGACTCGGCAGCGCGCTGCAGGTGGTGGCGTTGGGCCTCGGATTGATGGCGCTGCTGCTCCTGGCGGTCACGCGCAACGACCTGGTGGCCGGTTGGCGTCAGTCGAGCCCGCCGGACGCACCGAACCGATTTGTCATCGACATTCAACCCGGACAGGACGCGGCGGTCCTCGCGCAGTTGCGCGCCGCGGGGCTGCCGGACGTACAGCTCTCGCCAATGATTCGCGCGCGCCTGACGGCCGTCAACGGCAAGCCGGTGACGGGCGAGCGTTACACGGAGGAGCGCGCGCGGCGTCTCGCCGAACGCGAATTCAATCTCTCGTACACGGCGGCATTGCCCGATGGCAATCGCATTACGTCCGGGCAGTGGTACGGAAATTCGACGACGCCGCAAGTCTCGATGGAAGAGGGCATTGCGAAGACATTGGGCCTGAAGCTCGGCGACACGTTGCGCTTCGAGGTGACGGGGCAGACCATCGATGCGCCGATCACGAGTCTGCGCAAGCTTGACTGGGGATCGATGCGTGTGAATTTCTTCGTGGTCATGCCGCCGGCCGCGCTGCGCGAATTCCCGACGACCTGGATCACCTCGTTTCATCTCGGGCCGCGTCAGCAGCCGGTCGCGGACGCGCTGGTGCGTCAGTTTCCGAACGTGACGGTCATCGATACGGGCGCGTTGCTTGCGCAGATTCAGCAGATTCTGGCCCAGGTGATCGACGCCGTGCAGGCGCTGTTCCTCTTCACGCTCGCGGCGGGCGTACTGGTCCTGTATGCGGCGCTGGCCGGCACCCGCGACGAGCGCATGCGCGAGAGTGGCATCCTGCGCGCGTTGGGGGCATCGTCGCGACAATTGCGCGACGTGCACCTGGCGGAACTCGTGACGGTCGGTGCGCTGGCAGGCCTGCTGGCCGCATTCGGCGCGGGAGCGCTCGGATGGGCGCTGGCGCGTTACGTCTTCGAATTCGCGCTGACCTTCAATCCGTGGCTGCCGGTGCTCGGCGTGGGCGCGGGCGTGCTGTGTGCGCTGATCGGCGGATGGAGCGGCCTGCGTGCGGTGCTGCGCCAATCGGCGCTTCGTACGCTACGGGACGTTTGATTACCGCGCCGGCACGATCTGGGGGCGGTCCGGATGCAGGCTGGAAGCCGATTGACGGCGGATCGGAAGCGGGCCGGATCTCCCGTCCGGGCGCGGCAACCTGCCGCGCCCCAGAGGCGTGGCACGCCCGACGGGCCTGGGGCACAATAACGTTCATGACGAACGAAAACACCCCGCAAACTTCCCCGGCGGACGACGATGCGCAGGACACGCCTGCACAGCCGACCGCCTTTTCCCTGCTCGGCGGCGAAGACCGCGTGCGCGAGCTCGTCGACCGTTTTTACGACCTGATGGATCTGGAGTCCGAGTTCGCAGGCATTCGCAGCCTGCATCCGGAATCGTTGGGCGACTCGCGCGACAAGCTGTTCTGGTTCCTGTGCGGCTGGCTGGGCGGCCCGAACCACTATATCGAGCGCTTCGGTCACCCGATGCTGCGCGCCCGCCATCTGCCGTTCCCGATTGCCACGAGCGAGCGCGACCAGTGGCTGCGGTGCATGGCCTGGGCGATGCAGGACATCGGTGTCGAAGGGTCGTTGCAGGAACGCCTGATGCAGGCGTTCCACGGCACCGCCGACTGGATGCGCAACCGCAACGGATAATCGCCGTCGATCGCCTGACGGGGGCAACTACGCACACGGTCAATCGCCGCGCCATCGGCCTCGCATGCGGGGGGGGCGTGGTGGGGCGGGTATCGGGTATCCTGAACGCCAATAATGATTCGCTCAACTCGATTGAGCGCGTTCAGGAGACCGTATGCAGACCGCCATTCATCAGCCCGATTCGCGCTATGCCGTTTTCCGGCTGATGGTGGCGCTGCTCATCATGACGGTGGGCAGCAGCAGTATGTATATCGTCTCCGTGGTGTTGCCCGCCGTGCAGGCCGAGTTCGGCGTGCCGCGCGCCCAGGCCGCACTGCCTTACACCTTCCTGATGATCGGCTTCGGCCTGGGCGGGATCGCGATGGGACGGATGGCCGACCGCTTCGGCGTGATGCGTCCGCTGCTCGTCGGCGCGCTTTCGCTTGGGATCGGCTTCGCGGCCAGCGGATTCGCCAGCGGCATTCTCGCGTTCACCCTCATCCAGGCATTGCTCGTTGGCGCGATGGGCAGTGCGACGACGCTCGGCCCGCTCATCGCCGATACGACCCTGTGGTTCGTTCGACGGCGGGGTATTGCCGTGGCGGTATGCGCCAGTGGCAACTATCTGTCCGGGGCCATCTGGCCGCCCGTTGTTCAGGCTTTGGTCGAGCGCCACGGATGGCGCCAGACGTATATTGAGCTCGGCGTATTCTGCGGCGTGACGATGTTCGCGCTGGCGTTGTTCATGCGCGCCCGGCCACCCGCGATTCGGCCCGTCGTGTCGGTCGCCACGCCAGCGAAGGCGGTGGGGACCTCGGCGCGTTCATCGACGGCCGGTCAACTGGCTTCGTCGCGGCCGTTCGGCCTGAGCGTCGGCATGGCCCAAGGACTGCTGAACGTCGCAGGCGTTGCCTGCTGTGTGGCGATGGCCATGCCGCAGGTGCACATCGTGGCGTATTGCGGAGACCTCGGCTACGGCGTGGCGCGTGGCGCGCAGATGCTGTCGCTGATGTTGGGCTTCGGCATCGTGAGCCGGCTCGTGTCGGGGCTGATCTGCGACCGCATCGGCGGGCTGCGCACCCTGCTGCTCGGCAGCGTGCTCCAGTGCGTCGCACTACTGCTTTTCCTGCCGTTCGACGGACTGGCGTCGCTCTACGTGATTTCCGCGCTGTTCGGACTGTTCCAGGGCGGCATCGTGCCGGCTTACGCGATTGTGGTGCGAGAGTATTTTCCTGCATCCGAGGCGGGCGGACGCGTCGGCACCGTGCTGATGGCGACGCTGCTGGGGATGGCGCTGGGTGGGTGGATGTCAGGCAAGGTGTTCGACCTCACCGGCAGCTACCACGCGGCATTCCTGAACGGCATCGCGTGGAATCTGCTCAACATGACGATCGTGATCACGTTGCTGTTCCGTTCGCGCCGCGGCCTGCGCGGGCTGCTGCCATCGCGCGTCGCCGGTTGACGCCGTGCCTGTCGTGGCCACCTGTCGTGGCAATCTACCGGCGGCCGGCTATTCGGATTTCGCGCGTGACCGGCTGCCGATGACGCTTTTGGTCTTGTACGTCACGCCGTGGTGTTCGAGGTATTCGCGAATCAGTTGACGCACCACCTGAGACGGCGTGAGATCCTGGGCGGCGCAGAGCTTTTCGAACGCGTCTTTCTTGACCGGGTCGATCAGAACGGTGAGTCGTGCGCTTTTCGTTTCCATCGCGGATGAGGTCCATTATGTTAATCAAATTATAATACATGATGGATGCCGTTCCGCCAGGCGGCCGTGACCTGCGCTGTCCGTACAGACGCTATCGGCGCAAGGGCGCGCCCATGCACGCGCGTGCGCATTCGTGCGATCGTTGCCCGGTCATGGTGTCTCGCCGCCGTGCGCGCCATCGCCATCACGCCTGACGGGGCGCGCGCCGCCGTCCCGAAGTTCGACCTGATGCGCTTGCGACGCGGATTCACTCGTCCCGGCGATCGCATCGCAGCGCGCGATGGCGTCGGCGAACGTGCTCACGTAATTCGGCTCGCCGAGGGTGGCGAGAATGCCCGCCTTGCGCAATTTGCCCCGCACGCGATCATTGGCTTCGCTGACGAGCACCACGACGCCGCGTTTGTGAAGTTTTCCGATCACCTCGTCGAGCACCTGCAACCCGGTCATGTCGATGAACGGCACGCGGCGCAGCCGGATGAGCAGCACGCGCGGATCGGAGTGTGTCTGCACCAGCGCGCGCTCGAAGTTCTCGACGGCGCCGAAGAAGAACGGGCCGTCGATCGCAAAGACGAGCACGCTCGGCGGCAGTTTCAAACGGGCCTGGGCGCCCAGCTCGCCCGAGATCTCGTCGCCGGATTGCTGTGTGACTTCGACCGACGAGGACATGCGTCGCAAGAACTGGAGCGTCGCGAGAATCACGCCGATGTTCACGGCCACTACCAGATCGGCGAACACAGTGAGCAGGAACGTGACGAGCAGGATCGCGACGTCGGCCTTCGGCGCCTGACGCGCCATGCGAACGAAGTGGCGCATCTCGCTCATGTTGTAGGCGACGATGAACAGGATCGCGGCGAGTGACGCCAGCGGAATGCGGGTCGCCAGCGGCGCGAGGAATACCACGATCATGGCGAGCGTTGCGGCATGGACGATGCCCGCGAGCGGGCTGGTTCCGCCGTTGCGGATATTGGTTGCCGTGCGGGCGATGGCCCCGGTCGCGGCAAAGCCGCCAAACAGCGGCGACAGGATATTGGCCAGCCCTTGTCCCTGCAATTCCTGGTTCGCATTGTGCCGCTGGCCGGTCATGCCGTCGGCGACCACCGCCGAGAGCAGCGACTCGATGGCGCCCAGCATCGCGATCGTGAAGGCCGGCCCAATGAGTTCGAGTACGCGCGAGAGCGTGATGGCGGGCAGCGAGAAGGCGGGAAGGCCTTGCGCGATGCCGCCGAAAGTGCTCCCGATGGTGGCCACGCCGTCGAAACGGAAGAGGGACTGAAGCGACGTTGCAAGGACCAGGCCCACGAGCGGGCCGGGCACCCGCCGCAGGTGGGGAATGCGCGGCGTGAAGACGACCGCGAGCAGTGTGAGTAGGGCGATCGCCGTTGTCGCGAGGTGCAGGCCGGGGAGCGCCTGCAGCGTGTGCCAGAACTTCTCGTGAAAGTGCGCCCCCGTGATCCTGGGCAAGCCGAAGAAGTCCGGCCACTGCCCGATCCAGATGATGACGCCGATGCCTGTGGTGAATCCCACGATCACCGGGGCGGGAATGAACCTGATCACGCCGCCCAGCCGCGCCTTGCCCATCACCCACAGCATGATGCCCGCCATGAGCGTGGCCAACTGAAGTCCGTCGATGCCGTACCGGGCCGTGATGCCCGACAAAATGACGATGAACGCTCCCGTCGGTCCGGCGATCTGCACCCGGCTGCCACCGGTACACGAGACGACCAGCCCCGCGACGATGGCGGTGTAGAGCCCTTGTTCAGGCTTCGCCCCGAGGCGATCGCGAACGCCATGGCCAATGGCAGCGCCACGACGCCGACCACCAGGCCGGCCACGATATTGGGTAGCCATTGCTGGGGACGCAGCAGGCCGGCACGGTAGGCTTCACGCAGGGCGATCATACGTGTTCTCTTCGGAGAGTATGCATTGCATTATAATGATATGCACATAAGGTGTGCGTACTCGACATATTCCTCGAGCCGCCGCACACCGATGTCGATCCCTGAATTCCGGAACCCATCCATGTCGAATGTGCCTGCCTGCCCCCAATGCTCCCTCGAAAACACGTATCCCGACGGGGACAATTTCGTCTGTGCCGATTGCGCATACGAATGGCCGATGGCGGCAGACGCTGCGGAGGATGAGGCGCAGGACGCCGTGGTGCGAGATGCGAACGGCAATGTGCTCGCCAATGGCGACGCCGTCGTGCTGATCAAGGACCTGAAGGTCAAGGGCTCCTCGATCACGTTGAAGGTCGGGACCAAGGTCAAGAGTATTCGCCTCGTCGGCGGCGACCACGAGGTCGATTGCAAGATGGACGCCGGCAACTTCATGCTCAAGGCCGCGTTTCTGCGCAAAGTCTGAGTACGGCACGTCGGGTGTGCGCGGGTGCGGCGTGTGAAAGCCCGCGAGGGCCTTCGCCGCCGCCCCGAGCCTCGCGTGGCGGGGACGTCGGGCGTCGAGAAGGCCTGCGCCTTCCCGGTGCGTGCGATGACGTTACTGAACGCGACGTAGCACTGGCATCATCGCGACGGGTCGCGCTGGCGAGGTCCTGCCGGGCAGCGAGAACAGTCGCACGGCTTCATCGAGCACATTGGCCTGACCCGACAGTTGTTCCGCGGTGGCGGCGCTTTGCTGGACCAGCGCGGCGTTTTGCTGCGTCGAGTCGTCGAGCTGCACCACGGCGCCGTTGATGCCCGCCAGTCCCTTGGCCTGTTCGCTGCTGGCCGTGGCA
This sequence comes from Pandoraea pnomenusa, assembly GCF_000767615.3. Lineage (NCBI taxonomy): Bacteria > Pseudomonadati > Pseudomonadota > Betaproteobacteria > Burkholderiales > Burkholderiaceae > Pandoraea > Pandoraea pnomenusa. The sequence continues at coordinate 2,128,428 of NZ_CP009553.3, forward strand.
ACCTCGTCCATGACCACCGACACCCGGCTCATGGCCGACTCGATCTTGGCGATCTGTGCCGCCATGTTCGCCACCATCTCCCCGCCGCGCTCCGACGTCGTCACGGTCTCGGTGACGATCCGCTTGATCTCCTTGGCGGACGCCGCACACCGCTGTGCCAGACTGCGCACTTCGCCGGCCACCACGGCGAATCCCTTGCCGGCCTCTCCGGCGCGGGCCGCCTCGACCGCCGCATTCAGGGCGAGCACGTTGGTCTGAAACGCGATGCCATCGATGGCGCCGACGATCGACGTGATCTGGGCCGACGCCTGGGCGATCTCCTTCATTGTGTGCTCGGTGCTCCTCACGGCATCGACGCCCTGTGCCGTGGCGTCGCGCGCCTCGCTCAGCAACGCGCTCGCCCGTGCGGCCGACTGCGCATTGTTCGAGACCGTGGCCGTCAGTTGTTCCAGCGACGCCGCCGTCTGCTCCAACGAGGCGGCCTGATCCTCCGTGCGGGCCGACAGGTTGGTGTTGCCGCCGGCGATCTCGGTGGTCGCGCGCTTCACCCCTTCGATCTGACGTCGAACATCGGACACGATGGCGATCAGGCTGACCTTCAACTGCGTGAGGTTGCGGATCAGGCTGGTGAGCTCCTGGTGGGAAGCGCTGTCGGTGCTGACCGTCAGATCGCCGGCCGCCAGACGTCCGGCGAGATCGCCGACCTGCGCGAGTTGCCGACGTCGCGCCCGCTCGAGCCAATACACGGGCACGGAGACGAGCAGCACGCTGATGCCCACGACGGCGCACAGCATCCACGCCGAAGGCAGGCGTTGCTCGAGCGACCAGCCGCCAGCGATGACCGCCGGCCCGGCGAGTGTGGTGAGGGTCGCCCGGTGACTGACGAGCCCGCGCCGCCAATTGCCCAGCAGGCCCGGTAGTCCCTTTCTCACGAGTTGTCCGGACGACAGCCGGTACCGGCTACGGTTGGCGCGCATGTCGGCGTACAGCGCTTCGGCGCTCGCGACTTCTTCGCGCCCGGGCTTGGTCCGCACGCTCAGGTAGCCCACCGTCTCACCGTTTTCCACGATCGGGGTCACGTTCGCGCGCACCCAGTAATGGTCGCCGTCGCGCCGCCGGTTCTTGACCAGCGCGCTCCAGGATCGGCCGGCGCGAATCGTTTTCCACATGTCCGCAAAGGCTTCCGGCGGCATGTCGGGATGCCGGATGACGTTATGCGGCTGCCCGATCAGGTCCTCCTTCTCGAATCCCGAAACCTCGACGAAGGCCGGGTTGCAATATTGGATGATGCTCGACAAGTCGGTCGCGGAGACCAGCATGTCGTGCTCATCGTAGTTGTACTCTCTGCCCGAAACGGCACCGTTGTTTCTCATTATTCCCCCGCGTGGTGGCCTGAATTGCCCTGTCCTGCCTTGATAAACCCGGGTCGATGCCCCGACCCATGCACTGCCGCTGCTGCAATCTTCGAAATACGTTTCGCGTCGTCGCGTGGGCGCATCGGGGGGAGAGGCTCACGTCGTCGAAACGGTTCGGGGGGCGGGGCAGATCGTCCGGTGCACGGGCTTCATGGCCCCGGATGTCTGCCTCTCATGTCTGTCTGTTATGTGCGCCTTTTATGTGTGCCTTTTATGTGTGCATATTATTAGCATGCAAGATGCATATGATGTTGATCGTAGAGACATCAAATTGCACTTCTATTCGGACTCACCCTAGTCGAAAAATGTGCATGCGTTGTCCGGTTGCCGCGTCCGCCGCGCCAGATGGCGCGGGCGGTCGTCCGGCGAGCGAGCGGGTCGGTTCGGGCAAACAGGTTCAAGCGATCGTTTGAATATCCGGCACGGGAAGGCCGTCCTCCAACGAGCGGAATCGCTGGGGATCGACCGGGCCGTCGGCCGACGACGATCCGAGCGCTTCGGTGAAGTCATAGCGACGTCGTTTCTGTTTGGCTTCGTCCAGATTGACGCACGTCGTGACGATCGGCGGGACGATCGCGCGTACGGTCGTGCTGGCCAGCGCCGCAGCCAGTTGCGCGCACTCGAGACGATTGCTGGTCGAGGCCGTGTGGTGCGGCGAAGGCTCTGCCTCGATGCCATCGTCCTCCGGCGTCAGCGCGGGCTGCGCCTCGCTCAGCCCCTCGCGCGTTGCCCACAACGCCCCGGCCGAGCCCACCGCGCCGAAGAGTGCGGCATTGGCGATGCCGTTCTGAATCGTCTTGAAATGTTCCGCGAACGGTCTGAGCGCTTGCGACAGGTTGGCCAGCCACGGCAGCCATTGCGTGTCCTTGATCTGCCTGGCGGTCTTGTCGCGATCGAGAAAGGCCGCGGTCGCCGCGAGACAGTCCAGCGCCGTCGACGCGCACAGTACCCCCGTGCCGGTCATGGCGGCACGATGCTCGAGTTTGAGCGTCTTGTGATCGGCGCCTTCGTCCAGCGCCTCGCTCGCGCGCGCGAGCGCGAAGATCGATGTGTGCGCCGCCGCTGTGACGAAGTGTTGGAACAATGCCGAGAGTCGCGCGTGCGTCAGTATCGGCAATTGCGTGTCGGTCGCCTTCGTCCGGTCCGTCGCGAGGGGGGCCGCATCCTGAGGGGGCGGGCTGTGCGACTCGGCGGACAGTGACGTCATGGCCTCGTCGAGCATGCCGGCGGAGTCGAGGTCGTGAAGGGCGCCGTCGGACAATGCGTTGGGCGACGGGCCGCGAATCGCGATGGATTGGGGCGGGAGACTGGATTTCATCGAAGGGTTCTCCTGTCGGTCATGAGGATGAGAGGGTGTCGAGCAACCGTTGTGCCGAGGCCAGCACACGCGCGTGCCGATGCGAGCGACGAGCAACGTCGAGGGCGTCGGACGCCATGTCGCGAGCCGCGCGAAGGTCGCCGCTGCGCTGGTTGCACAGCGCGCAGACGTACAGCGGCGTGGGGTCGGTGCCGTCGCAAAGGAACGCAAAGAGCAGGGGCGAGGGCGCCCGATCGCAGTCGCCAAGCGCATAGAGCACGTAGCCGAGCGCCTTGTAGGTCTCGATGCGCTCCGGATACCGCAGGCACAGACTGCCGAACGCATCGGCCGCGCCGCTCAGATCATCCGCTTCGCGTAGGGCGCAGGCGTGCGAGAAAGCGGCGGGGAAATCGTGGGGGCGCGAGCCGGTGTGCGGAGCGCGAGGGCCGAGTGTCGGCTGTGGGGGAGGTGTCGGTCGCGGCACGGCATTCCAGTGAAGTTGGGGGGAGGGAGCACTGTAAGGGGCCATGCTTGCGGAGACTTTCGGTGCGCGCCAAAGCTTTCGGGGCGTGCCGCTGGCTGCGGTGGTTTTGGGCGCGAGCGTCGCACGCGGCGTCCGCAACGGCGCAAAGTCGCCGCGCTTGGGAGAATTCGGGGAACCGAGGAACCGGGATGTCGTGGTTTCGGGGGGGGGGGGGAGGGGGGAATGGGGTAGTACGGCAGTGCGGCAGTGGTGACACTGGGGTAATCGGCGCACCAAGGCGCGGGAGGCGGGCGCCCCGTCCGTCGGAAGCGACCGTACTGGCGCAACTGCCGAGGATTGTCACTTGTCACGGGACCGAAAGTCGCGCGAACATGTCCCGTTCCCAAAGGAGGCCCCATGACGACCGAAGCGTTGTTCCGTCAAGACGCGTATCTGCGCCACTGCGAGGCGCGCATCACCCATATCGACGAGACCGGCATCATGCTCGACCGGACGGTCTTTTACCCGCTCGGCGGTGGGCAGGCCGGCGACGCCGGCCACTTGGTGCTTGCGGACGGCACCCGCCTGAGCGTTGCCGACACGCGCAAATCGAAGCGCGAGGGGGCCACGCCCGACGACGCGGTGCACGTGCCCGCCGAGGGGCAGGCCGACGTACTGGGCGCACTCTCGGTCGGCGACACCGTGGTGGCCGAAATCGACTGGGAACGCCGCTTCCGGCACATGCGCTTTCACACGGCGTCGCATTTGATGTGCGCGGTGCTGCCGCACCCCGTCGACGGATGCAGCATCACCACCGAGTACGCGCGACTGGATTTCGTCACGAATGAGCCGATCGAGCGCGAGACCGTCGAGGCCGGGCTCGCGGCGCTCGTGGCTGCGTCACGTCCGGTGGCCATCGACAGCATCAGCGACGAGGAAATGGCCGCCCGCCCCGAACTGGTCCGCACCATGAGCGTAAAACCGCCGGTGGGGTTGGGGCGCGTGCGACTGGTGCGCATCGAGGGCGTCGATTTGCAGCCGTGCGGCGGCACGCATGTGGCGAACACATCGGAGATCGGCGCGTTGCGTGTGGCCAAGATCGAGAAGAAGACGTCGCGTACGCGCCGGGTAGTGTTGGCATTTGCCTGAGTCTGGCATCATGCATGCCATCTCTGTAAGCATCAGGACGATCGATGGCAACTCCGGCAACTGACATGGTTTCGCAAGTCCCGCCCTGGCAGGCGGTACTCGACTTCTGGTTCGGCGCGTCCGATGCACCGGAGTTCGGGATGGCGCGTGTCGAATGGTTCCGCAAATCCGACGCGTTCGATGAAGAGATTCGTAGCCGCTTCGGCCCGTTGCACGAGCGAGCGCTCGACGGTGAGTTGGCCGATTGGGCGGCGACACCGCCGGGTGCCTGCGCACTGATCGTGGTGCTCGATCAGTTCTCGCGCAATCTGTACCGCGGCCAGGCGAAAGCGTTTGCCGGGGACGCGCAGGCGCTGGCGGTGGCGCAGCGTCTGGTGGAGGCGGGGGACGACCAGCGTCTGCCCACCGCGCAGCACCGGGTTTTCGTCTATCTACCGTTCGAACACGACGAGTCGCTCGATAGCCAGCAACGTTCGCTCGCGCTGTATGAGCGTCTCGCGAAGGCGTCGGGACTGGTCGACAATCTCGACTACGCGCGCAAGCACGCCGTGATCATCGAGCGGTTCGGCCGCTACCCGCACCGCAACGCCGCGCTCGGACGTGTTTCGACGCCCGAGGAGATCGAATTCCTCAAGCAGCCGGGATCGTCGTTCTGACCCCAGGGGGGGCGGGCATCGGGCGGGATCAGCCTCGACGTCGCGATCCCACCATCGTGACGCTAACGGGCTGGCGGCGCTCCCGCCAGCGAATGGCGAAATAGCCAATGACGTACGCCAGTGCGCCGCCCACGATGGAGCATGCCGTGAGCCCGGCGGCCAGATGCAGTGTCGCGGTGCCGAAGTCGAATCTCGTCAACTGGCTCCAGACGCTCTCGCCGGCGCGCGCCGCGGCCGCCACGGTCGCCTCGATTTCGGCTTGTGGCGACCACGTCAGCATCCATCGGCCCAGCCGGTGCGCCCCGAGATATACGAACGGCGCCGTGAGCGGATTGGTCACCAGCGTGCCGACGGCTGCCAGAAACAGGTTGCCGCGCAGCAGGGCCGCCGCCAGTATCGCGACGAGCATCTGTCCGAACGGAATCAGAATCCCGAAGAACACCCCACAGGCCAGGCCGATGGCCACGCCGCGCGGCGTCGCTTGCCACAGGCTGCGGCGCAGCAGCAGGCCGGCGTGCGGTCGCAGCCACCGCGATCGCAGTAGCCGCATGGGGCGAAGCATCTTTAACATGATGGGCAAGTAGCGCGTCGGAGAACGTGGACCCGTCCGGATGTCGGGGCGGACGTGCATGCGCGTGTACGCATACGACGGGAGTCTGAGTCGCCCATTCCGCAAGAGTTCAACCCCGGCGTGGAGCGCCCGGCGGTGGCTGTGGCGTGATGCTGTAGGCCCGGGGCGACGCAGAATTCCCCGCCGACGCGCAACGAGTCCTTGTCCGGAGCGGCGGAGCCATCGATTGGCGAAGGCGATGGTTTAGGCGATGGCGTGGTCGAGAGCGTTGTTGGTGAGATAGCCGACGAGGCAACCGATGGGGATCGATCGGCACCTTGGGAAATGTCCCGGCCAAGCGGCTGGCGAGCGGCCGCGCGGCTGCCGGGCTGTTACTTGCGCTGCGCGGCGATTGGGCCACGCAGCACGAAGATGCGCGTCGAGGGGAGTTGCCTGAGGCTTAGATCTGCGAGCGCTGGTTGGCCCAGCGATCGATTTGCGCCGGCTTGAAATGGCGCATCGTATCGAGCAGCGCCTCGGGCGACGTGGCGATCTGCAACTGGTCGAGCTGCGGCGCCTTGAGGAACTGTTCCGTCACCATCGACTTGAGGAAGGTCATCAGCGGATCGTAATACTGCTCGACATTGAGCAGGCCGATCGGTTTGGCGTGGTAGCCGATCTGGAGCCATGTGAAGACTTCGAACAGCTCTTCGCAGGTGCCGATGCCGCCGGGCATGGCGATGAAGGCGTCCGACAGATCGGCCATCATCTGCTTGCGCTGATGCATGTTCTCGACGACGTGCAGCTCGGTCAGGCCGGTATGGCCGACTTCCTTGTCCATCAATGCCTTCGGAATGATGCCGACGGCCTGACCGCCATGGGCGAGCACGGCGTCGGCGATGATGCCCATCAGGCCGACCTTGCCGCCCCCGTAAACGAGACGAATGCCTGATTCGGCCATGCGACGGCCCAGTTCGCGGGCGGCCTCGGCGTAGGCCGGGCGCGCGCCCGCGGCGGCGCCGCAATAGATGCAGATGGATTTGACTTCCGACGACATGCCTTACTGTGCTCCCTTGGCCGATGATTCACGTGCCATCTTCTCGTACAGCTCGCGCGAGCGGCCTTTCAGATAGGGCGCCATCTGCGAGAGGATGTGATAGCTGGATTGATGCAGCCCGGCGCCGATTTCTTCGGGATCGTTGTACTTGCGCGGGTTCATCACGAATTGATAGGACAACCAGTACGTGGAGAGCACCACCATGTTGGTGGTGACCACTTCGATCTGCTCGGGCGTGATTTCCATCTCGCCGTCGGCCACGAGCAGGTCGCACATCTCGCGCGCGAAGCGCTTCTTGTGGCCCACGATCTGCTTGAAGTGCGTCTCGAGCGTGCGGTTGCGCGCAAGCAGGTCGTTGAGGTCGCGATAAAGAAACCGGAAGCGCCACAGGAATTCGGACATGTATTGCAGATATGTCCAGACCTCGTCGAGCGTCGGCTTGTGATCGTCGGGCAGCCTCAGGCGTCGTTCGATTTCCTGCTCGAACTGCGCGAAGATGCTGTTGATGATGTCGTCTTTGTTGCGGAAATGGTAGTACAGATTGCCCGGGCTGATCTTCATCTCCTCGGCAATCGTGGTGGTCGTGACGTTGGGTTCGCCGATTTCGTTGAAGAGTCGAAGCGACACCTCAAGAATTCGTTCGCGGGTTCGGCGTGGCGGCTTTGCTTCCATGACTGTCGGCCCCGGTGGCTGGCAAGCTCGGCGAAGGAGATTCTCCGCTTGCCATTATGAGTTGAGGAGTATCAGGTATACGGCGACCGATTATACCCGGCAGCGGGGCACTGCCAAGCACGGGGGCAGGGGCGACGAGCGATATCAGAAAAACGCTGTACGTACGAGATCGACGATGACGGGACCGGCGAGCGATACCCAGGTGAGCAGGCACAGACCGAGCGCGATGAGTACCGCCGCGCTGCCGAAATCCTTCGCCCGTTTCGACAGCTCATGGCGCTCCAGCGAAATGCGGTCGATGGCCGCTTCGATGCTGGAGTTGATCAACTCGATGATGAGCACGAGCAGGATCGAGCCGATGAGCAGCACGCGCTCGACGGCCGTCACCGGCAGGAAGATGGCCGCCGGCAACAGGATGACGGCGAGCGCCAGTTCCTGCCGGAAGGCGCTCTCCTCGAACACGGCGAATTTGAAGCCGGACAGGGAATACTTCAGCGCGCGCCAGGCGCGCATCACGCCCCGGTTGCCCTTGTACGGATTCGGCTGCTCGTCGCGCGGCGGCGGGTGATCGATGAACAAGCGTCGGGTTCCTCGCCGCAACGGGCTCTGGAGGGTGGATCAGACCGCGGGCGCGAGCGACGGCTCGGGCTTGCGCGGATGCAGGTGCGAGGCGAACTCTTCGGACGCGGCCTGCCAAGAGAATCGTTCGGCCCAGGCCCGCGCGCTCTCGCGTGGGACCTTGAGGGCGTCGAGGCAGGCCTCGCGCAGATCCTCGCGCAGTGCGCCGCCTTCGCCCTCGGGGCAACCGTTCAGCACATCGACCGGACCGGTCACGGGGTACGCGGCGACGGGCAGGCCGCACGCCATGGCCTCGAGCAGCACCAGACCGAACGTGTCGGTGCGGCTCGGGAACACGAACACGTCCGCCGACGCATATACCTTCGCCAGCTCGGGTTGCGAGAGCATACCCAGGTAGTTCACGTCAGGATAGCGCGAACGCAACTCGGCCAGTTGCGGCCCTTCGCCCGCGACCCACTTCGAGCCGGGCAGGTCGAGTTTCAGGAAGGCTTCGATGTTCTTCTCCACGGCAACGCGCCCCACGTAGAGGAAAATCGGATGTGCCGAATTTAGCACATGTGCGTCCTGGATACGGAAGATGTCCAGATCGACGCCGCGCGTCCACAACACCACATTGCCGAAGCCGTTCGCTTCGAGATCGCGCTTGACGACGGGCGTTGGCGCCATCACGGCGCGCGAGGGCCCGTGGAACCAGCGCAGGAAGCGGTAGGTCGTGGCAAGCGGCAGGCCGAAGCGCGCCTGCACGTACTCGGGAAAGCGCGTGTGGTAGGCGGTCGTGAACGGAAAGTCGTTGCGCAATGCCCACTTGCGCGCGGCCATGCCGAGCGGACCTTCGGTGGCGATGTGCAGCGCGTCAGGCCCGAACGCCTCGATGCGGCGCGCGACACGACCACCCGCGAAGAATGCGAGACGGATTTCGGGATAGGTCGGGCAGGGAAGGGTTCGGAATTCCTGTGGCGTGAGCAACTCCACGCGGTGGCCTGCGGCTTCGAGCTGAGCGCGCGTGTTCTTCAACGTGCGGACCACGCCGTTGATTTGCGGGTCCCAGGCGTCGGTGATGATCATGATTTTCATCGGGCGCTCCTTCGCGCACATGGCGCGCTTCGGTAACACGCGCCAGGTGGCGCGTGAAGAGGGGGCACACGTGCGGCGGGGCCTTGCCGCGCGGGTGCGGGGTTCATCTGTGGGACATCAACGACGACGCGCGGATCGGGCTCGACCGGGGTGGGCCGACGACGCGGGCCGCGCTCGCCGTGCGCCGGCGCTCACGCGCTGACCGGCGTGACTTTCGCGGGCGCGCGGGTCGCGCGCTTGTGCGTCCAGTGGACGATGCGCAACTCGCCCTCGGCCGTCTCGACCAGCGCGGAGAGGCTCTCGACCCAATCGCCGTCGTTGCAGTAGAGCAGGCCGTCGATCTCGCGGATCTCGGGCTTGTGGATGTGGCCGCACACCACGCCATCGCAGCCGCGGCGGCGTGCCTCGTCCGCCATCACCTGTTCGAAAGCCGAAATGAAGTTCACGGCATTCTTGACCTGATGTTTCAGGTATTGCGACAGCGACCAGTAAGGAAAGCCGAACCGCGTGCGTACGCGGTTGAACCAGCGATTGAGCAGCAGCGTGAGCGTGTAGAGCGAATCGCCGAGATACGCGAGCCACTTGGCGTGCTGGATCACGCCGTCGAACAGGTCGCCGTGCGTGATCCAGAGGCGCTTGCCCGACAAGGTGGTGTGGAACGCCTCGTCGCGTACGGCAATGTCGCCGAATGCCAGTCCGCAGAACTGGCGCGCCGCTTCGTCGTGATTACCCGGCACGTACACCACCTGAGTGCCCTTGCGCGCGCGGCGCAGCATCTTCTGCACGACGTCGTTGTGCGCCTGCGGCCAGTGCCAGCCCTTGCGCAGATGCCAGCCGTCGATGATGTCGCCGACGAGGTACAGGTAGTCGGACTCATGGTGGCGCAGGAAGTCGAGCAGGTATTCCGCCTGGCAGCCTTGCGTGCCGAGGTGGATGTCCGAGAGCCAGATGGTGCGGTAGCGGGTAATGCCTTCGGGCGGCGGGTCGAGCGGATCGGGCGTGTCCGGCGGCAGATCGATGGTGGTGGGCGGCGTGGCGGGAGGGTTGGCGGGCGGCGTGGCGGGGCGGCCCGGCGGCGCGTCTGCGAAGTGACCGGCGCGAGCCGCCGGCGTTGGGATCGGCAGATCGAAGGTCGGGGTCGTCGTCATAGCGGCTCGCACGTCGCGTTGAACATGCGAGCATTGCGCCATGCGTTCATGAAGCGACGATGACAGTCATGCGCGTGTCGTGAAACTGTCTTCAGGCGTCGCGACATCGCGACATCGCGACATCGCGAATTCCGGCCGCACGCCGCAGGCGGATGACGCCGACGCAGCGCTCAGTCGCTGTGCCGCAAACCCTGCGCGATGCGCTCGAGCGTCTCGAGCACCAGGGCTCGCGCGCGGGGATGCGTGGCGAGCGACACGTGGCCCAGCCGGTCCAGGGGGAGATTGTGCGCGCCGGGCAAGACCGAGGTGCGCACCGGGTAGACGACGTTGTCGTGGTTGCTGTAGATCGACGTGATGCGCGCGCGTTCGGCATCGGTCTCGCTGTTGGCCAGCGCCACGAGCCAGTCGCTGCCCAGGCGCATCTGGTGAACGTTCGTCCCCACGCCGTTGCGCGTGTGCAGGGTGCCGAAATGCGGTGAGCCGAGGGTGATGGTGTGGGCCACTGGCAGCGTGCGGTAGCGCCTCAGGCTGGCGCGGGCGGCCAGACCGCCCATGCTGTGCCCGATGATCACGACCGGCAGCCGCGTGCGTTCGGCCAGCGCCTGCGCGGCCGTCGCGACGTTGCCGGCATAGCTGTCGATGTCGCCGAACATCTGGCCGAGATTGATGGCGTCGCAGGCATAGCCCGCTTCGGCCAGATGGCGGGAAAAACGCAGCCAGAACGCGCGGTTGCATCCGTAGCCGTGCAACAGCAGGACCGCAACGGGGCGGGCCGGACCGCTCGGCGCCGGCAGCGGCGCGGCGCTCAGCCACGGCTGATAGATGTCGAGCAACAGGATGGAGGCGGCACATTCGTAGGCCCAGATGGCCACGTTCGTGCCGGCGCTGACGCGTCGCGCCGGCGCCGGATCGCCGTTGGCCGCCATGACGAAGCCCGCGGCAAGCCCGAGTGCGTGCGCAACGGGCAGCCACAGCACCGTCCACAGCAGCGTCGTCCATACGCTGTGCCACGTGGCCCAGGTCACGATGGCGACGACCAGCGACAGGCCGGCTTCCACGCCGCCGTATATCAGGTGGGCGCGAGACGGGCGAAGCCTGGACGGTGACGTCGGGGACGTGGGCGGCGGTGGGTTCATTTGCCCAGCACGCTCACGAGGCGCGTGCCGGCGAGTCGGTCGTGCACGAACTGATGATCGGGCATCACGCGCATGGCGAGCGCCCAGAGCACCATCCAGCCCGCGAGCAGCCCGACGCTGGCCCAGCCGGTCAGCCCGAGCGCCCAGTCGATGGCCATGGCCGGGAGGACCCACAGCCACGCGAGCACGTAGCGTGCAACGGCGCGTGCGGGGCGCACGGGCAGGCCGCGCGCATCGACCAGGCGGATCTTCCAGGTTTTCATGGCCAGGGTCTGGCCGCCGTGGGTCCAGAACCAGACGAAGTAGGCGCCGAGCACGAGAAACAGCCAGGCCTGCATCGCGTGACGGTACATCAGGCCGCTGCGTTGCTGGGTCAGGGCACTGAAGAGGTAACCGGCGAGGAACAGCACGCCGAACAGCAGAAGCGACTCGTAGACCATGGCGAGTACGCGGCGGCGCAGCGTCGGTACTGCATAGGTGCCGGAATCGGCCCCCGGTGCGGCGTCGACCGGTGGGATCGGCGCCTGGGAGGGCTGGCGAGCGGACGACGAAGCAGAGGCCGGGGTGGCGGCGGGCGGAGTGACGGAGTCGGTCATCGCGGCGTGGTCTGGGATCTTTTGTCAGAGGCCCGGACGTGCCGCGCGTGGAACTCCCGCGTCGGACACGTCGAGCCGTGTGCCGCCCATTATGCGGAAGATTGCGCCCGCGAGCCAGCGCGGCGGCCCCGCGACGAGCCTTGCCCGGATCGCGGCGCGGGAATGCAAGAACGGCCGCCCTGGGGCGACCGTTTGCCATTTTCCGTATTTCCAGTGCAACGACGCGGCGCGCCAGTCGCGATCAGTTGTGGTGATAGAGGTCGGAATTGAACACGGCGTCGGCACTCCTGTCGCTGCCCGCGGCACTCGCGCCGGCGCCGCCGGCACCCGATGCGGCCGAAGCCGGCGCCGACGGCGCCGCCGAGGACGACGCCGGTTGTGCGGCGGTCGGCGCGGAGGCGCTCGTCGGCGCCGGTGCGGGCAACGCCCCGGTCTTGCCGGCGGTGATCGATTCCTTGCGGTGGACGGCGGCGTAGGGGTTCTTCACGCCTGTGCGACCCGTGGGGGGGGCGCTCACCACGTTCGGACGATTCGCCTGCTTCCGGTCGACTTCGGCCAGACGCTTCTTCTGCTCTTCGGTCAGTTCCTGGTACTGCTGCCACACCTGTGCCTTTCGCTCGGGCGGCAGGGTCTTCGCGTTCTGATAGCTCTCCCTCGCGAGTTGGCGCTGCTCGGGCGTGAGGCGCACCCAGTCGGCCATGCGGTCATGCAGCCGCTTGCGGCCTTCCGCTGACAGGGTGTGAAACCGCTTGGCGATCTCGACCCACTTCTCGCGCTGACGATCGCTCATGCGATTCCAGTCCTGGGCGAGCGGGGAGAGCGCCTCCTGCTGCGCTGGCGTGAGCCTGGCCCAGTATCCGCCCGGGCTCGGAACGGCGGCCCCGGGAGTACTGCCAGGCGCGGCGGCACTGGCCGACAGCGCGCCGACCGGCGCACTGGCAGGGCCCGCGACATCGGGTGCCGAGGCGGAGGAGATCGTCGGCGGCGCATCGGACACGGGGACCGGCGCTGGCGAGCGGCGCAGCGCTGCCGTGCCGGCGAGCGCGGCCACGATCAGCGCGGCGACCAGAAAAAGTACGTTGCGTCGCGTCACTGGGCGGTCTTGGGTGGGGGAACTACTGGGCACGCTTCAGATAGGCGTTGAAGCCATGGTCGGCATAGGCCGACAACGGCAGTTCGTCGCTCAAAACGGCGGCATCGATGTCCGCCAGATCCTGAATGTGCTGCTGATGTTCCCAGTACGCGATGCCCGCCAGGCCGATTACCAGTGCGGCAAGCGGCCAGAGCAGGCCGAGACGGCCCAGCCGGTCGAACGCGCGGCGCGGACCGCCGACGTCCGGCGCCTGCACGGAGCCCACGCCCGCGAGCGCCAGCGCCGGTTGCACCACGGCGACCGGTTCCGGCTTCTTTCGGGCGAGCGCCTCCTGGCGAGCGGCGGCCAGCCGGGCCGCGATATTCGGCGACGGTGCGTCGGACGCTTCGTCCAGTGCACGCCGCACGCGATGTGCGAAGCGGATTTCCCTCGTTTCCAGATCGTGACTCATAACCTGATCCCTTTTGCCTTCAACGCCTGCGCCAGCGCGTGCGTGGCGCGGGAGCAGTGCGTCTTGACGCTGCCTTCCGAACACCCCATCGTGGCGGCGGTCTCGGCAACGTCCATGTCTTCCCAGTAACGCATGAGGAAGGCTTCTCGTTGACGTGTCGGTAGTTTCTGTATTTCCGTCTCGATGACGGAGAGGATTTCGGCACGCGAAACGGCGTCCTCGCTGCTCTCCGTTTGCACGGACCCGTCCTCGCCCAGCAAGGTTTCCAGCGGATCGAAATCGTCGCGCTCGTCGTCGCCCGGGCCCGCCAGATTCGAGAACAGCGTGACCCAGGTGTTGCGCACCTTTTGCCGGCGGAAATAGTCGTGAATCGTGTTCTGGAGGATGCGCGTGAAGAGCAGCGGCAGGTCGGCCGGCGGCTTGTCGCCGTACTTCTCGGCCAGACGGATCATCGCATCCTGAACGATGTCGAGGGCGGCCTCGTCGTCGCGTACGGCATAGACGGCCTGCTTGAAGGCGCGCCGTTCGATGCCTGCGAGAAAATCCGCCAGTTCCTTGTCAGATGCCATCCGGTGGGGTGCGCGCAGCGTTGCGTGCCGCGCCTGTGAAATGCCGTGTAAGCGTAAAGTTCGCGTAGTCGGAGCGGATGCTACCAAAAACGCGCCCGGCTGTAACCGCTTTTGCTTTGCGTCGCCTCATGTGAGGACAGCCCCCCGGGGGCGACGGATTCCTATGATGTGAAGATTGTGCACCAGCATGGGGCGTTGCGGGGGATTCGGCGCGAAGGCCGTGGTGGCGGACTTCGCACTCATGCTGCAAATGCATAAACATGCTTGACCATTTTGCTGCGAACCGGTAAGGTTGCCAGTTCGCAATATCTGTGATTGTCTCAATATCGGCACGCCTATCCGGGGTGCCTATCATTCAGACGCGCAGCTTGAGCCCGAACCACAAGTTCGCGGGGAGAGCACCCGATCAAAATTTTTGCCGAAACTTTGAAAGGTCGACGATGAACATGCCAAGCGCGGAATTCTCCGAGGCGGAAGCTACACGCCACCAAAATACTTCCGAAGACATGATCGGCGCCGAAATTCTCGTGCGCTCGCTTCAGGAAGAAGGGGTCGAACATCTGTGGGGTTATCCCGGCGGTTCGGTTCTCTACATCTACGACGAACTCTACAAGCAGGACAAGATCCAGCACATTCTGGTGCGCCATGAGCAGGCAGCCGTCCACGCGGCCGACGCTTATTCGCGTTCCACCGACAAGGTCGGCGTGTGCCTCGTGACGTCGGGCCCCGGCGTGACCAATGCGGTCACCGGCATTGCCACGGCGTACATGGATTCGATCCCGCTCGTGATCATCACCGGGCAGGTGCCCACGGCCGCGATCGGCCAGGATGCCTTCCAGGAGTGCGACACGGTCGGCATCACCCGTCCGTGCGTGAAGCACAACTTCCTCGTGAAGGACGTGCGCGATCTCGCCGCCACGATCAAGAAAGCCTTCTATATCGCCAGGACGGGCCGTCCGGGGCCGGTGCTGGTCGATATTCCCAAGGACGTGTCGAAGGCGCGCTGCCGCTTCGAGTATCCGAAGTCCGTGTCGCTGCGCTCGTACAGCCCGGTCACGAAGGGACACTCGGGGCAGATCCGCAAGGCCATGAGCCTGCTGCTCTCGGCCAAGCGTCCCTATATCTACACCGGCGGCGGCATCATTCTGGCCGACGCGTCGAAAGAACTGAACCAGTTCTGCGATCTACTCGGCTACCCGGTGACCAATACGCTCATGGGCCTGGGCGGGTATCGCGCGAGCGATCCCAAGTTCCTCGGCATGCTGGGCATGCACGGCACGTACGAAGCCAACATGGCCATGCAGCACTGCGACGTGCTCATCGCCATCGGCGCGCGCTTCGACGACCGCGTGATCGGCAACCCGGAGCACTTCTCCTCGAACGCCCGCAAGATCATTCACGTCGATATCGACCCGTCGTCGATTTCCAAGCGTGTGAAGGTCGACATTCCGATCGTCGGCGACGTGAAGGAAGTGCTGCGCGAAATGATCGAGAACCTGCAGACGGCCGAGCATGGCCCGGACACCGCGGCGCTCGCCGACTGGTGGAAGCAGATCGAGCAATGGCGCTCGCGCGATTGTCTCGCGTTCGATCGCGAGAGCGAGATCATCAAGCCCCAGCACGTGGTCGAGACGTACTGGAAGCTCACCGACGGCGAAGCCTTCGTGTGCTCGGACGTCGGTCAGCACCAGATGTGGGCCGCTCAGTACTATCGCTTCAACAAGCCGCGCCGCTGGATCAATTCCGGCGGACTCGGCACGATGGGCTTCGGCCTGCCGGCCGCGATGGGCGTGAAGATGGCGCATCCCGATGCCGAAGTCGCGTGTATCACCGGCGAAGGCTCGATCCAGATGTGCATCCAGGAACTCTCGACGTGTCTGCAATACCGCACGCCGATCAAGATCCTCTCGCTCAACAACCGCTACCTGGGCATGGTGCGTCAGTGGCAGCAGATCGAATACAGCAAGCGTTACTCCAGTTCGTACATGGACGCGCTGCCTGACTTCGTGAAGCTCGCGGAGGCGTACGGGCACGTGGGCATGCGCATCGAGAAGTCGTCGGACGTCGAGCCGGCGCTGCGCGAGGCGATCGCCCTCAAGGACCGCACGGTATTCATGGATTTCCAAACGGATCCCACCGAGAACGTCTGGCCGATGGTCCAGGCGGGCAAGGGCATCAGCGAGATGCTGCTCGGTTCGGAAGATCTGTAAGACGACGAGGCGCGTGCGCGCCGCCAGCGGCTGCCGGCATCGCCGGCGCACGGGCGCGACGTCCCAAACCAGGACAATCCGGGATACACCATGAGGCACATTATTTCTGTTTTGCTCGAGAACGAGCCGGGCGCGCTGTCGCGTGTGGTCGGCCTCTTCTCGGCGCGTGGCTACAATATCGAGACCCTCACCGTGGCGCCGACCGAAGACCGGTCGCTCTCGCGCATGACGGTGGTCACAACGGGCTCCGACGATGTCATCGAGCAGATCACCAAGCACCTGAACCGCCTGATCGAGGTGGTGAAGGTGGTGGATCTGACCGAAGGCGCGCATATCGAACGTGAGCTGATGCTCATCAAGGTTCGCGCCGTGGGCAAGGAGCGGGAAGAGATGAAGCGGATGTCGGATATTTTCCGCGGCCGCATCATTGACGTTACCGAAAAGACCTACACGATCGAACTCACGGGGAATTCGTCGAAACTCGACGCCTTCATCGAGGGACTGGATCGTACGGCGATTCTCGAGACGGTTCGTACCGGCGGCTCGGGCATCGGACGCGGCGAGCGCATCCTGAAGGTCTGAGCGGTAGCGGCAACGCGGTAAGCGGATTTCGATCCAAATTCTGATTTCAGTTATTTTTTTGGCATTACGGGACAATTCCAAATGAAAGTTTTCTACGACAAAGACGCCGACCTCTCCCTCATCAAGGGCAAGCAAGTCACCATCATCGGTTATGGCTCGCAAGGCCACGCCCACGCGCAGAACCTGAAGGACAGCGGCGTGAACGTGACGGTCGGTCTGCGCAAGAACGGCGCTTCGTGGAACAAGGCGGTCAACGCCGGCCTGAACACCAAGGAAGTGGCGGAAGCCGTGAAGTCGGCCGACATCGTCATGATGCTGCTGCCCGACGAGCAGATCGCCGACGTGTACAAGAACGAAGTGCACGCCAACATCAAGGAAGGCGCAGCCCTGGCCTTCGCACACGGCTTCAACGTGCACTACGGCTGCGTGATCCCGCGTGCCGATCTCGACGTCATCATGATCGCCCCGAAGGCCCCGGGCCACACGGTGCGCTCGACGTACTCGCAAGGTGGCGGCGTGCCCCACCTGATCGCCGTGGCGCAAGACAAGTCGGGTGCTGCCCGTGACATCGCGCTGTCGTACGCAGCCGCCAATGGCGGTGGCCGTGCCGGCATCATCGAGACGAATTTCCGCGAAGAGACCGAAACCGACCTGTTCGGCGAACAAGCCGTGCTGTGCGGCGGTACGGTCGAGCTGATCAAGGCCGGCTTCGAAACGCTGGTCGAAGCGGGCTATGCCCCGGAAATGGCCTACTTCGAGTGCCTGCACGAACTCAAGCTGATCGTCGACCTGATCTACGAAGGCGGTATCGCCAACATGAACTACTCGATCTCGAACAACGCCGAGTACGGTGAATATGTCACTGGCCCGCGCGTCGTGACCGAAGAGACGAAGAAGGCCATGAAGCAATGCCTGACCGACATCCAGACGGGCGAGTACGCCAAGTCGTTCATTCTGGAAAACAAGGCCGGCGCGCCGACCCTGATCTCGCGTCGCCGTATCACGGCCGAGCACCAGATCGAGCAAGTGGGCGGCAAGCTGCGCGCGATGATGCCGTGGATCGCCAAGAACAAGCTGGTCGATCAGTCGAAGAACTGATTTCGACACGCCTCGCGGCACGTACGCGTCGGTATTGCCGGGCGCACGTGCCGCGAGCGTTGTCCAGTTGGGGCCGTCTGTTTTGTCGTAGCCAAGGCTATGGCAACACGGGCGGCCTTTTTCATTGTCCGCACGCCGTGGTGGGCCGGGCGCTGCCCTGTGACGTCGGTATGGCGTTTGGGGAAAAAGTGCCGCCGCGGCGCGCGCATTGTTACAATGCCGCCACGTCAACGGTTCGGCTCGATGCGGACCGAACCGCTCACTCAACTGTATTGCCAAGGACGCGAACTCAATCGCATGCATTATCCACACCCGATCATTGCCCGCGAGGGCTGGCCCTTTCTGGGTGTCGCCGTTGGCATCGCGCTCGTGGTGCATTTCATGTCCGGGGTGTTGTGGGCCGCGCCGTTCTGGGTGATCGCCCTGTTCGTCCTGCAGTTCTTCCGTGATCCGCCGCGCGAGGTGCCGCAGCAGTCGGGGGCCGTGCTCTCGCCGGCCGACGGCCGGGTCGTGGCGATCGAAACCACACAGGACACCTACGCAGGTCGTGAAGCGCTGAAGATCAGCGTATTCATGAACGTCTTCAACGTGCACTCGAATCGTGCTCCGGTTGACGGCACGGTGACCAAGGTGGAATATTTCCCCGGGCGTTTCCTCAATGCCGATCTCGACAAGGCATCGCTCGAGAACGAACGCAACGCCCTGGTGATCGACGTGGGTGGCCAGATCGTCACGAGCGTTCAGGTGGCCGGACTCATCGCCCGCCGCATTCTTTGCTACGTCAAGGCAGGCGATACGCTCGCGCGCGGTCAGCGATACGGTTTCATCCGTTTCGGTTCACGCGTCGACGTATACCTGCCGCTGGGGTCGCGCCCGCGCGTGGCCATCGGCGACAAGGTGTCGGCCACCTCGACGATCCTCGCCGAACTGTAAGCCCGTCACGGAGGTACTGATGCCGGAAAACCATCGCGGCCGCTTGCGCAACAACGTAAGGCACCTCTCGCCGTTCGGCCGCAACAAGCCATCTTCTGAGCCATTGATGAACGAAGACCAAGACCCGCATCTGGAGGACGAACTTCCGGTGCGCCCGCGCAATCGCGGCATCTATCTGCTGCCGAATGCCTTTACCACGGCAGCCCTGTTCTGCGGCTTCTTCGCGATCGTTCAGGCGATGAACGACCGCTTCGAGCAGGCCGCGATCGCGATCTTTTTCGCGATGGTGCTCGATGGCATGGACGGACGTGTCGCCCGCATGACCAACACGCAGAGCGCCTTCGGCGAGCAATACGACTCGCTCTCCGACATGACCTCTTTCGGCGTGGCGCCGGCGTTGGTGATGTACGAGTGGATCCTGCACGAGATCGGCAAGTGGGGCTGGCTCGCCGCGTTCGTCTACGTGGCGGGCGCGGCGCTGCGGCTCGCGCGCTTCAATACGAATATCGGCGTGGTCGACAAGCGCTTCTTCCAGGGGCTGGCCAGCCCGGCGGCGGCGGCGCTGGTGGCGGGCTTCGTCTGGATCACGATCGACAACAAGTTGCCCGTGAACGTTTTCTGGATGCCCTGGGTCGCCTTTGGCCTCACGATCTACGCCGGCATGTCGATGGTCTCGAATGCACCGTTCTACAGCGGCAAGGCGCTCGACGTGCGCCAGCGCGTGTCGTTCGGCGTGGTGCTGCTCTTCATGGTCGGCTTCATTCTGGTGTCGTCCGATCCGCCGCTCGTCCTGTTCGGCATGTTCTGCCTGTACAGCATTTCCGGATATGTCCTCTGGGCATTCCGCTTCCTGAAGGGCCGTCGACAGCGGATCTTCGGCGAAGTCGACGAGTAACGGCATCAGTGCAAGGGGCGTCTGCGTACGCCCCTTGTCACCTGCGCCTGTCAATGTTGTCAGGCGACCCCGCAGGCAGATGTTGTAGTCTTGAGGCGGGTAAGTCGCAGCATCCCCCCGTGGCCCGGACACGCCGTGGCGACTCTGGCCGAACCGGCGCCGTTTCCGCAGTTTCGCAGTTCGACGTAAGCAAGGAGCAATCATGGGCATTCTGGACTTCGTGAAGGAAGCAGGTCAGGCACTCCTGGGCAGCAAGGCGGAAGCCGCCGAGCCGCCCGCCCCGGGCCCCGACGCAGATGAGGCGAATCGGAAAGCGGCCGATGCCATTCAGAACTACATCAACACGCAAAACCTGAACATCACCGGGCTGACCGTGACGTTCGACGGCGCGACTCGCACGGTGTCGGTATTCGGCGTGGCCGCGGATCAGGCCACGAGGGAAAAGGCATTGCTTTGCGCGGGCAATGTGAAGGGCGTGGAGAAGGTCGATGACAAGATGTCGGTCTCGACGGCCGAACCCGAGTCGCGCTATTACACGGTCGCCTCGGGCGACACGCTATCGGCGATCTCGAAGGCGCAGTACGGCGACGCGAACAAGTACAACGTGATCTTCGAGGCGAACAAGCCCATGCTGAGCAGCCCGGACAAGATCTACCCCGGGCAGAAGCTGCGCATTCCGCCGCTCTGATCCCGCGACATTGCGCCAGTCGCCCGCCCGGCCCGGTGTCGGGCGGTTTCGTTTCATGTGACCTCGCGCGCCCGTCGATATTGGGCTGGCGGCCCGTGCCCGCGTTGCGAAAACACCCGATTGGGACTATATTGGCGCTCATGATTTGAGGCGTCATCCCGGCTTCGGGCCTTCCTCTCGCACCGCCAATGCCATGCCGTATTTCCGCCTTCGGGCCGGCCATGCCTGCGCGCGTCGCGCGCTGATCCCCTCCCGGTAGTTGCCTGCGCATTCGACGATTGCGCCGATGTTGCCGCGATGTCACGTGGCGCGCGGACGGCGGTCGTCAGGGGCGGGGCGATCGCGGGCCCGCGGATGCGCCGACCTCCCGACATTCAAAACAATCCGAACCTTACGAGATCCCCACAGGAGAGAGTCATGGCCGACAAGCTGATCATTTTCGATACGACCTTGCGCGACGGCGAACAGTCGCCGGGCGCGTCGATGACGCGCGATGAAAAGATCCGCATCGCCCGTCAACTGGAGCGTCTGCGGGTCGACGTTATCGAAGCGGGTTTCGCGGCCAGCTCGAACGGCGACTTCGAGGCCATCCGGGCCATCGCCGGCATCGTGAAGGACAGCACGGTGTGCTCGCTCGCACGCGCCAACGACCGCGATATCGCGCGCGCCGCCGAAGCGCTGAAGGGTGCGAATTCCTCGCGAATCCACACCTTTATCGCCACATCGCCGCTGCACATGGAGAAGAAGCTGCGCATGAGCCCGGAGCAGGTGCTCGAGCAGGCGAAGCTCGCGGTGCGTTATGCGCGTCAATTCACCGACAATATCGAGTTCTCGCCGGAAGACGGCAGCCGCTCCGATCTGGACTTCCTGTGCCGCGTGCTCGAAGCCGTGATCAGCGAGGGAGCGACGACCATCAACGTGGCCGACACGGTCGGCTATGGCGTGCCTGAACTCTACGGCCAACTGGTGCGAACGCTGCGCGAGCGCGTGCCGAACTCGGACAAGGCGGTGTGGTCGGTGCATTGCCACAACGACCTCGGCATGGCCGTGGCGAACTCGCTGGCAGGCGTGAAACTGGGCGGCGCGCGCCAGATCGAGTGCACGATCAACGGGCTGGGCGAGCGTGCGGGCAACACGTCGCTCGAGGAAGTCGTGATGGCGCTCAAGACCCGCAAGGATTACTTCGGTCTGGAGTTGGGCATCGACACCACGCAGATCGTGCCGGCATCGAAGCTCGTCTCGCAAATCACGGGGTTCAATGTGCAGCCGAACAAGGCGGTGGTGGGCGCCAACGCGTTCGCGCACGCCTCCGGCATCCACCAGGACGGCGTGCTCAAGGCGCGCGACACCTACGAGATCATGCGCGCGGAAGACGTGGGCTGGACCGCCAACAAGATCGTGCTGGGCAAGCTCTCGGGCCGTAACGCGTTCAAGCAGCGGCTGCAGGAGCTGGGCATCGAGATGGAGTCGGAGCAGGACGTGAACGCCGCGTTCACCCGTTTCAAGGAATTGGCCGACCAGAAGGCCGAGATTTTCGACGAGGACATTCTGGCCATCGTGTCGAACGAAGCGCAGGCCGAAGGCAACGAGCACTTCTACCTCGTGTCGATGGCCCAGCACTCCGAAACGGGCGAGCGTCCGAGCGCGCGCGTGGTGTTTACCGCGCAAGGCAAGGAGCTCGTCGGCGAGGCCGAGGGCAACGGACCCGTCGACGCGGTGCTCAATGCCATCGAATCCCAGGTGCAAAGCGGCGCCGAGCAATTGCTGTACTCGGTCAATGCCATCACGACCGGCACGCAGTCGCAGGGCGAAGTGACGGTGCGGCTGTCGAAGTCGGGCCGGATCGTGAACGGCGTGGGCACCGACCCGGACATCGTCGCGGCGTCGGCCAAGGCCTATCTGTCGGCGCTCAACAAGCTCTATTCCAAGGCCGAGAAGCTCAACCCGCAACTCACGCCGTAATGTCCGGGGCCGCCTGTACGCCGCGATCGGCCTCAGTCGGAGCAGTAGATGCAGTCGCGGTGTCGTGAATGCCGACGTGGGAAAAACGCCCGCATCCCGGAGTCCGGGATGCGGGCGTTTCGCATTGGGCGGCGCAGGGTGGGCGCAGCCGCCCGTGAGTGTCAGAACAGCGTGTTGTCGCGCCGCTCGTGCAGTGGGTCGGGGCTCACCTGCATGGTCCTGAGCACGCCTTCAGGGTCGAAGTAGAAGTTCATCATCGAGAACCAGGCACCGTCCTGCTTGTAGCGATATGTCCAGACGTCACGATGCATGCGCGCAAACGCGCTGGTCTCGACCGGCTCGCCGTAGTGATGGAGCACGTCGGTTTTCGTCCATTTGTCGACCAGGGCCTTGTTGAATTCTTCCGTGGAGAGCACCTGGGCGGTGCTCAGCAGGCGACCCTGGGCGTCGAAGTCGGCGGCAATCGTTTCCTCCCCGAAAGGCTTGGTCGGATACAGCCAGCGGGTCACGCCCGGTGTCAGCGGATAGACTTCCGGCGGTTTGCCGAGTCGTGCCTGCACGTCGGCCTGTGACATGTTGGGCGTGAGTTGCTGCCAGGTCGGCGTGATGCACGCGGTGAGCGACGCCGCGAGGGCGCCCGTCGCCAGCCAGCGCGCCACCATGGCGGTCGCGGCGTAGCGCGCGAGGTGGGCGGTGCGAGAGCGGCGCGGCAACGCGATCGCTTCGGCGACGTTCGCAGGTGCCCGGAGAGGATGCGTCATGGGTGGCCTCGCATGATGGGGGAGGTTCGTGGGAAGCGGATTGCCGACGCGCCTCGCCCCGGGGTGCCGAGCGCTTTCGGGGCGCGGGCACGAGGGCTTGGGGCGTTGGCGCGCCATGCCGATAGCATACCGCCGCCCGGGTCGTCGCGGGGCGCGTCGGCTTGCCGCGTGGGGAGTGGGGCGTTATGATGCGCGCCGAGAGAGTTACTGGGGTCTCGATGAAAGTTCAAGTCTTGCTGGCGCGCTCGTGCGCGATGCTGTGCGCCGTCGGTCTGCTGGCGGTGTCCGGCCTGGCACAGGCCGCGCCGCCGATCCGCTTCGCGCTGATCGAGGGCATGAGCGGCCCGTTCGGCAATGCCGGCGCCATGGTCGAGCGGAACCTGCGCTTCGCCATCGACCGCGTGAATGCGCGCGGCGGCGTGAAACTGCGCGACGGCGCCCATCCGCTCGAATTGACGGTCTTCGACAGCAAGGGCGGCGTGGAGGACAGTCTGGTGCAACTCAAGGCGGCGGGCGACCTCGGCATCCCGTTCGTGTTGCAAGGCAACAGCTCGGCCGTGGCTTCCGCGCTGATCGACGCCATCAACAAGCGCAACGCCCGCGAACCCGGACAGCGCATGCTGTTCTTCAACTATTCGGCGGTCGATACCGCGCTGACCAACGAACAGTGCAGCTTCTGGCACTTCGCGTTCGATGCCAACGCCGCCATGCGCATGCAGGCGCTGACCGAGGCCATCAAGGAAGACGCCGGCATTCAGAAGGTGTACCTGCTCAATCAGGACTACAGCTTTGGCCGGCAGGTTGCGGGGCTGGCGCGCGAGATGATCGGCGCGAAGCGGCCGGACGTGCAGATCGTCGGTGAGCAGTTCAGCCCGGTCGGTCGCGTGAAGGACTTTACGCCCTACCTCGCGCGCATCCGCGCGGCCGGAGCCGACACGGTGGTCACGGGAAGCTGGGGCAACGACCTGACACTGCTGGTCAAGGCCGCGCGCGAGCAGGGCATGGAGCTCAAGTTCTACACGTTCTACGGCAACGCGCTTGGCGCCCCGGGGGCGCTGGGTGACGCGGGCGTGGGGCGGGTATATGCGGTCGCCGAGTGGCATCCGAACGTGGGAGGCGAAGCGTCCGATGCGTTCTACAAGGCCTTCCGTGCCCGATATCCCGACGCGCGCGACGATTACGCACTGCTTCGCATGAGCGTGATGATCGACATGATCTCCGCGGCGCTGGAGCAGGCGGGCACGATCGACGTGACGACGGTGGCGCGTGCGCTGGAGAATCGCCGGATTCGCGAGGCGCCCGCCGACGCCTGGATGCGCGCAAACGATCATCAGATGATCGAGCCGCTGTACGTATCGGTGATGCGCCGCGCCGGCGAACCGGGGGTGAAATTCGACAACGAGGGTTCCGGCTACGGATTCAAGACCGTCATGGAACTGCCCGCGAGCAAGGTCGCGTTGCCGAGCACGTGTCGGATGGCGCGCCAGCGCTGACGGGCAGTAAACGTCGATTTGTCGCAATTTTCGGAGTAATTCGGCGAATTTGACTCGATTGTTCCGGATGTTTGGCGAATCTTGGCGCGCCGGCAGGCCTGCCGGCCCCGCCGGTCAAGGCAAAGCGCGGAAAAATGTGGCGTCGCGACGTCGACTCCCGTATAATCGCGCACTTGCAGTTTTGTTTATGTGCGACCTCGTTGCACATGTTTTTGTAAGTTCACGGCACGGCCATTCTTCCGTGACCGCGTGTATTCAAAGGAAAGACAATGTCGAACGCAGATATCAAGAAGTCGGACGTCGTGGCGCAATTCGCCCGCACCGCCAATGACACCGGCTCCCCCGAAGTTCAGGTTGCGCTGCTCACCACGCGCATCAACGAACTGACCCCGCACTTCAAGGCCCACATGAAGGATCACCACAGCCGCCGCGGTCTGCTGCGCATGGTGAGCCGTCGCCGTAAGCTGCTCGACTACCTCAAGGGCAAGGATGCGGACCGCTACCGCGCCCTGATCGAGAAGCTGGGCCTGCGTAAGTAAGCGATTGCGATTACGACGAGATGCCTGTATCAGCGTGCTGATGCAGGCATTTTGTTTTTGGGCGGTGCCGGATTCGACGCGAACGACGCGTCTTTCGGACGATCAACCTGGCGAAGTGCCGGGTTCCCGGTTTACGGGGCCTCGTCGGCAAGCAGGGCTTGTGTCATTCCAGGGTCGCATCAGACATGCACGGCAGTCGGCCGAGCAACGCTGGAATGGCATAACACTCCCCCCTGTGAGGCGTCGGGATCACCCCGGCAGCGATATCGCGCCGCTGCTGCATTCGCGCGATTCGATATAGGAGTGCAAATGTTCAATAAAGTCGTGAAGTCTTTCCAATGGGGACAGAACACGGTTCGCATGGAGACCGGTGAGATTGCTCGCCAGGCCTCGGGCGCCGTGCTCGTCGACATGGACGATACCGTCGTGCTCGCCACGGTCGTTGGCGCCAAGAATGCCAAGCCGGGTCAGGATTTCTTCCCGCTGACGGTCGACTACCTGGAAAAGACTTACGCCGCCGGCAAGATCCCGGGTGGCTTCTTCAAGCGTGAAGGCCGTCCGTCGGAAAACGAAACGCTGACGTCGCGCCTGATCGACCGTCCGATCCGCCCGCTGTTCCCGGAAGGCTTCTACAACGAAGTTCAGGTCGTGGTGCAGGTCGTCTCGCTGAACCCGGAAGTGCCGGCCGACATTCCGGCCCTGATCGGCGCATCGGCCGCACTGGCCATCTCGGGTCTGCCGTTCAACGGCCCGGTCGGTGCCGCGCGCGTGGCGTATGTCGACAGCCAGTACGTGCTCAACCCGTCGCGTGACCAGATCGCCAAGTCGAAGCTCGATCTGGTCGTCGCCGGTACGGAGCAAGCCGTGCTGATGGTGGAGTCGGAAGCGCAGGAACTGCCGGAAGACGTGATGCTGGGCGCCGTGGTGTTCGGTCACGAGCAAATGCAAACGGCCATCAACGCCATTCACGACCTCGTGCGCGATGGCGGCAAGGCCGAGTGGGATTGGGCCCCGGCCGCCAAGAACGAAGCCCTGATCGCCCAGGTGGCCGCGCTGGCAGAAGGCCCGCTGCGCGCCGCTTACCAAACCCGTGAAAAGCAGGCCCGCACGCAACAGCTGCGCGCCGTGACCAGCGACGTCATCGCCAAGCTGGGCGAAGCCGCGAGCGCCAAGGGCGAAGCGGCGCCGGACGACATCGACGTGGGCAACATCCTGTTCGATCTGGAATCGAAGATCGTGCGCAGCCAGATCCTCGCGGGCGAGCCGCGTATCGACGGTCGCGACACGCGCACCGTGCGTCCGATCACGATTCGCACCGGCGTGCTGCCGCGTGCGCACGGCTCGGCCCTGTTCACGCGTGGCGAAACGCAGGCGCTCGTGGTGGCCACGCTGGGCACCAAGAGCGACGAGCAGATTATCGACGCGCTGCATGGCGAATATCGTGATCGCTTCATGCTGCACTACAACTTCCCGCCGTTCTCGACGGGCGAGACCGGACGTGTGGGTTCGCCCAAGCGTCGTGAAATCGGTCACGGCCGTCTGGCCAAGCGCGCGCTCGTGGCTTGCCTGCCGAGCGCCGACGATTTCGGTTATACCGTGCGCGTCGTGTCGGAGATCACCGAGTCGAACGGCTCGTCGTCGATGGCTTCGGTTTGCGGCGGCAGCCTCGCCATGATGGATGCCGGTGTGCCGATGACCTCGCCGGTCGCCGGTATTGCCATGGGCCTGATCCTCGAGGGCAACAAGTTCGCCGTGCTCACCGATATTCTCGGCGACGAAGATCACCTGGGCGACATGGACTTCAAGGTGGCCGGCACGTCGAATGGCGTGACCGCGCTGCAGATGGACATCAAGATCCAGGGCATCACGAAGGAAATCATGCAGGTCGCGCTGGCGCAAGCCAAGGAAGGCCGCCTGCACATCCTCGCCAAGATGACCGAAGCGCAGTCGGGCGTGCGTACGGAGCTGTCGGAATTCGCGCCGCGCATGGTCACGATCAAGATCAACCCCGAGAAGATCCGCGATGTGATCGGCAAGGGTGGTTCGGTGATCCGCGCGCTGACGGAAGAGACGGGTACCAGCATCGACATTTCGGACGACGGCGTGGTCACCATTGCCAGCCCGAGCGCGGAAGGGATCGCGGAAGCGAAGCGTCGCATCGAGTTGATCACCGTGGAAGTCGAAGTGGGTCAGGTGTACGACGGTACCGTGCTCAAGCTGCTCGAGTTCGGTGCGATCGTGTCGGTCCTGCCGGGCAAGGACGGTCTGCTGCACATCTCCGAAATCGCCAACGAGCGTATCAAGGACATCAACGAGTACCTCAAGGAAGGCCAGTCGGTGCGCGTGAAGGTGATCCAGCAGGACGACAAGGGTCGTCTGCGTCTGTCGCACAAGGCGCTCACGGAAGAGGAAAAGCAGGGTGGTCCGGCGCTGGTCAAGCGCGAAGGCGACGCCCAGTAATTCCGGTTGTCGGCAGGTCACGAGGCGGCGCGCCAACGCGCGTCGCCTTGTAAGGAAGACGGCGGCTCTCGCGAGCCGCCGTTTTTTTCATTTTTCGCACGGATTCGCAAAATAATGCGGAAAAAATGCGGGTGAGGTATTTACAGGAAAAGGGATTGTCATTAGAATCTCATTTCTCTGTTCGGGGGGGTATAGCTCAGCTGGGAGAGCGCTTGCATGGCATGCAAGAGGTCAGCGGTTCGATCCCGCTTACCTCCACCACGGATTCGGAAGCTTGATATTCAAGCGCATCGAAACAGCAAGATTCTTGCAAAAACGATGCGAAAAACTTGAAAATAAAGCTTCACAAGCGAAGAAATGTTGTTTAGAATAGCGTTCTTCGCGAAATGCAGTAAAGCGAAACAGACAAAGTTTTGACGATTTTGTCCCCTTCGTCTAGAGGCCTAGGACATCACCCTTTCACGGTGAGTACAGGGGTTCGAATCCCCTAGGGGACGCCAGAATTGGTGCCGGTAGCGAGTCGGTATCAGTTTGAAAATGCCAGCAGTTTGTGGCGTAAAGCCCGCTGAAAGTCAGGCGGGTTTTTTTGTCGGTTTTGGAGCGGTAGTTCAGTTGGTTAGAATACCGGCCTGTCACGCCGGGGGTCGCGGGTTCGAGCCCCGTCCGCTCCGCCAAAACCTTCGAAGTTCGGTGATTTGCGCGTGAAAATGCTGCAATGCCGAGCGAAAAGCAGGAAAGCAAAGCGATTGACCTCGTGATGCTGTAGCAAGTTTGGAGCGGTAGTTCAGTTGGTTAGAATACCGGCCTGTCACGCCGGGGGTCGCGGGTTCGAGCCCCGTCCGCTCCGCCAAACGAAGAAAGCCCAGGCTAACGCCTGGGCTTTTTTTTATCTCCGCTGTTCTCTTCATGCCCCCGCTGTCGAAGGCCCGATCAACGGCTTTCGAATATTTGAGAAGCAAATTTTCCCGCTTCCATCCGCTCGCAAGGTCGAGCGCGGAATTTTCGCGCTGATCCCACTGAACGCGCAAAATTGACGCATCGGGATGCCGCGAAGGGCCCGGGCAGCGAATTCTCGTATCGAGATCCTTCCTGGCGGTGCTTTTCAGCGGACCAGACACGGTCGTTTCGGGTCGAATTTCCAGTTCGGAATGATCGATTGCATCGCAACGCTGTCGTCCCGAGCCCCCAATCCGTGCTCGAGGTACAGTGCGTGTGCCGCCTGAACCGCCTCCATATCAAGGCTAACGCCGAGTCCAGGTGCGGTCGGTACCCTGACGTTGCCGTCGATGATCTGCAACGGATCTTTGGTGAGGCGCTGTCCATCCTGCCAGATCCAGTGTGTGTCGATCGCGGTGATCTTGCCCGGCGCCGCCGCGGCGACGTGCGTAAACATGGCGAGCGAGACGTCGAAGTGGTTGTTCGAGTGCGATCCCCAGGTCAGGCCCCAGTCATGGCACATTTGCGCGACTCGCACCGAGCCCTGCATTGTCCAGAAATGCGGATCGGCCAGCGGGATGTCGACGGATTGCAGCTGAATCGCGTGGCCCATCTGACGCCAATCCGTTGCGATCATGTTGGTAGCCGTCGGCAGCCCGGTGATGCGACGGAATTCCGCCATCACTTCGCGGCCCGAATAGCCGTTCTCTGCGCCGCATGGGTCTTCGGCATAAGCCAGCACATCGTGCTTGTCGCGACACAGACGCACTGCCTCGGAAAGTGACCATGCGCCATTCGGATCGAGCGTCACGCGCGCCTTCGGGAAGCGTTTGGCGAGCGAAGTCACCGCTTCGATCTCGGCATCGCCTTCGAGCACGCCGCCCTTGAGCTTGAAGTCCTGGAACCCGTAACGCGCGTGTGCGGCCTCCGCCAGCCGCACGACGGCATCAGGTGTCATCGCGACTTCCGTGCGCACTCGCTCCCAGTCGTCGCGCGCCATGCGATTGTCTGCGTAAGGGAGATCGCTGGCATGGCGATCGCCAATGAAGAACAGATAGCCGAGCATCGCGACTTCGCTGCGCTGTTGCCCGTCGCCCAGCAGCGCGGCAACCGGCACTTCGAGATGTTGCCCGAGCAGGTCGAGAAGGGCGGCTTCCAGTGCCGTAACGGCATGAATCGTCGTGCGAAGGTCAAAGGTCTGCAGGCCGCGACCCGCAGCGTCGCGGTCGGCGAAAACGCGCCGTGTCTGGCCGAGAATGGCCTGAATATTGGCGATCGACTGACCGACGACATAAGGACGCGAATCGTCGATTGTCTGGCGTATCGCTTCGCCGCCGGGGACTTCGCCAACCCCCGTGTGGCCCGCACTGTCTTGCAGAATGACGAGATTGCGAGTGAAGAACGGTCCATGGGCGCCGCTCAGGTTCAGCAACATGCTGTCGCGGCCGGCAACGGGAATGACGCGAAGATCGGTAACGATGGGGGTTCGGCTCATGGTGGATGTGAGAGCGGGCATGAAGGTCGATGGCAGTGATACATTTGTTGTATGTCGTCAGACAACATTCTAGGGAATGCTGTTGAGACTGCCTTTGGGGGTATACCCGATTTCCCTGAGATTTAATGCGGGAAGACGGCGATAAGATCCTGATGTCGCACCATCTGAATGCCGGCACATGTTTCCATGTGTTGTCGTACAACGTGCGGCTCGTTGAGATGGAAAGGTGGTTTGGTTGCTGACTGACCGTCGAGGTCTCGGCGCTGGAGCCTGCGTCGTCAGCCTTTGATGCGTACGACCCAGCGCAGGTAAAGGAGCAGACCGAGGGCGGCGACACCCAGGCTCGCACTGTTCGCGAACCAGAAGCCGGCGGCGCCGTGAAGCCATGCCGGCGACATTCCGCCGACATCGAAACCCAATACATAGCCGCCACCCAGGCCAACGCCCCAGAGCGACAGCGCGTAGATAACCGTGGGCACCACGGCGACCTTCCACGCGCGGAGCACGAAGACCGCGGTCACTTGCAGCGCATCGAACACGTGATACAGGGCAACGATCGCGAGCAGCGGGGTCGTGACGGCGGCCACGAGCGGGTCGGCGGTGTACGCGGCCAGGATCAACGGGCGGCCGATCCACATGAGCGTTGCGAGCAGCACGCCCAACATGCCGGCAAACTCCACGCCCCTGCGTCCGACCCGGCGAGCCAGCGTAAAGTCGCGCGAGCCGATCGCCTGGGCGGTGAGCGTCGAGGTCGCAATGCCGATCGACATCGGCAGCATATACATGAGCGCACCGAGGTTTGCGGCAATCTGATGTCCGGCGAGCGTAACGTCGCCCAGGCGTGCAATGAAGATCGCCATGAACGAGAACGCCGTCACCTCGATCAGGTAGCTCAGCCCCATCGGCACGCCGAGCTTGAGCAGAGCGCGAATGGCATGCCAGTTCGGCCAGCAGAATCGCGCGAAGATGCCGAACTCGCGGAGCTTGGCGTGACGCGCCATGAGCGTGAGTCCCAGTGCGCATGACACCCAATTGATGGAAGTCGTGGCAATGGCGCAACCGGTACTGCCGAGCGCCGGAATGCCCAGGCGCCCGACGCCGTAGATCAGCGCGAGGTTCAGAGGGATTTTCAGCGCAAGCCCCGTCACCTGAATCGCCATGACGATGCGCGGCAGACCGACCGCCGTCGACAGCGAGGAATACAGTCGAAAGAGCAGCGCCGCGGGCAGGCCGAAGGCTAGCGTCTGCAGATACGCGCTCGCTCTCGCCTCGAGTTGCGGGGTCGCCTCGGAGAGCTGCAGAATGAACTGCGGATGCGACAGGATGAGTACACCCGGCACCGCGAGGAACAGGGCCAGCCAGAAGCCCTGACGCACTTCCTCGCCGATGGCGTCGCGCGCGCCGCCGCCGAACAGCTGCGCGACGATCGGCGAGAGCGCCACGAGAATGCCCATCAGCCCGACGTACACGGAAATATAAATGGAGCCGCCGAGTGCGAGCGATGCGAGATCGAATGCTGAGGCGCGCCCCACCATCGCGGTGTCGATCACGCCAAAGGCGATGACCGCCAGTTGGCCGACCAGCACCGGCCAGGCCAGCCCGGCAATGCGTTTGATGTCATGCCACATGCTGTCGCGCATCGGCTCCGGTCAGCGTGGCCGCGCGGCACGACGCCACGGACGCTCCTGCAGCACGTAGAGACGGAAGCGCTCGTCGCGGTCGGCCGCACGGCGGCCTTCCCACAATTGGCGCCACTCGTAAGGTGCGAGCGAGAGCGGTTCGCTGTAATCTTGCGAGTCCTGGCGTAACAGCACGTCGCAGTCGTCGTCGGCCGAGCCGAAGTGCATCTTGCCGAAGTAGGCGAACGACGCCAACTGTGCATCGCCCACGCGCGCAGTGCGAATGCATGTGTAATCGGCGGGAAGATGCGCGGCGATCTGTGCGGCAACGTCGCGATACGTCCGGCCGTAGTTCACGACCGGCAGCCACAGCGTCATGAGCAGCACCCACATGAGCGTGGTGCCTCCCGAGGACAGCACGACGCTGCGCCACAGCACCTTGGGGCTGCGCGACACGCGCCAGGCCACCAGTGCGACCCAGGCGCCGGTCACGATCAGCGCACTTATCAGCGTGATCCAACTGAACTCGGGCTGAAAGCCCGGCACCAGGCGACGCAGGTTACGCGCCGTGGACGCCGGAAATCCGGTAATGCCGGCGAGCCACACGATCCAGACGAAGCCGGCCAGCACGGTAAAGGACAACACGGCAAACCAGTCGATGGCGTTGACCGTGCCGCGTTTGAGCGTGGGCAGGCCAAACGCGGCGATGATCGACAATGCCGGTAGCGCGAGCATGAAGAGCTGGTTGCCCTGATGCGCCTGAAGCACGATCAGCACCAGTATCACGATGGCGAAGGCCAGTGCGATCGCGATGTGTGGGGCGCGTCGCATACCGCGCCATGAGTACAGGGACCAGGCGGCCAGCGGCCACGCCGGCCAGGCGAACAGCGCGAGGTTTTTCGCGATATAGCTCAGCGACGCGAGCGATGGGCCGCTGAACGTATCGACGCCGATGTCCGCCCACTCGCCGAGCCATTGCCGCGCGCCATCGGCCAGTTTCAACGCGGCGAGCGGCCAGGTGCAGGCGATGAGCAGTGCGACGGGCGTGGCCACCAGCAGCAGCATGCGCAGCGGCAACTGGCGACACACGATTGCCGCAGCGATGCCGGCAATCCATAGCGAGAGCACCATCATCGGCGACGAGGCGAGCGCCATCCCGCCGAGGGCAAGACCGAACCACATGGCGCCCTGGCGCGGCTTGTCGAGACTGCGCACCAGACCGTAGATGGCCATGGAAATCAACGTGAGCTGACCGACGGTGGACGTCGTTTCGTGGCCGCGTTCGGCCAGGCCGAAGCAGGCAAGCAGAATCAGCAGGGCGCCGTCGGCGAGGGTACGTCCGTAGTCGCGCGGCTCGGGTTCGCCGCCGAAGGCATACTTGAACGGCTGGACTTCGGGCCGACGGCCCAGCAAGTACGTGCCGTACCAGATGAAGGTGCAGGTCGCGTAAAAGCAAAGGCCGGTGACGACGCGAGCGGCGTCGGGTGCGTCGAGCCACGAGAAGGCGCGAATGGCGAGCGCTCCGAGCCACGAGACCAGCGGCCCGCTGTCATAAATGGGTTTGCCGGCGATGTTGGGCAGCAGCCAGTCCGACAGGTGGCCGTGCGCCATCGTCCACATCACGCCGAAGCCCGCTGCATCCTCGTTTTTCCACGGGTCGCGACCGAACAACCCCGCCAGCACATAGATGACGCAAATGGCGATGAGCAGCGAGCGGGGCAGCGCGCTGGTGGCGGAGGCAGTGATGCGAACTCGTTTCATAGGCGATACGGCAAGCCCGGCGCACCGGCCGGATGGGAAAACTCAGGAGAAGAGCCGGAACCGGCCCGAGGGTGAAGCCTGGGTGATGCTCAGGGTGCGCCCAAGGGAAAACTCGGGCGTACTGCGAAAGCCGACAGTATGACAGTAACCGGCATTTCGGCGCAGGCCAGACCCAAGAAAAAAGGGCAGCCTTAGCTGCCCCTTTCCAATGCCTTTCGCAACGCCGCGGAGGTGTTCCGCATGCCTTGTGGCCCGCTGACTGCTCTCGGGCCCGGCACTGCGTTGTCTGGCGCGTCGCCGGTGAAACTCAGGCGATCTTGCCGCCGGCGCGATTGCCGAACTTCTGACGGAACTTGTCGACACGGCCGGCCGTGTCCATGATGCGCTGTTCGCCCGTGTAGAAGTTGTGAGAAGCCGACGACGTATCCATCTTCACGAGCGGATAGGTCTTGCCATCCTTCTCGGCCGTTTCCTTGGTCTGGATCGTCGAGCGGGTGATGAACTCGAAGTCGACGCCGGGCGTCATGTCGCGGAACAGGACTTCGCGGTAAACCGGGTGGATGCCTTCTTTCATGATGTACCTTGGGTTAGATCGGTAGCCAGTCTGCGCGAGCCCCTTGGCCCGCTAACGCCGTCGCCGTCTTGCGACCGGGAAGGCGCCAACCACTTTCCGGGTGAGTAAAACGCGCATTATGCCATGAAAACAACGACTTTCGCAAAGTTTTCATGGGGTTGCGCCGGGGCGCGGCGCCGACGTGCCCGGCACCCCGCCGCCGCCGTCGGCCGGGGCGGCCGGATCTTGCAGGAAGTAGCGCGAAAACAGAGTGTACAGGGCCGGGTATTCGTCGCGAAACGCTTCCGGTGCCACAAAAAAAGCCTCGGCACACACGGCGAAAAACTCCGACTCGTGTTCCGTCGCATAGGGGTCTAGGAGCGACGTTGCGCAAAACGCCTCCCAGCGATCGTCCGGTACGTTCGCCACATGGTGGCAGAACGCCTCGTAGGCCGGGTCGAACACGTCGCACCATGCTTGCGTCGTCAGGTCGCCATGCAGGCGGCGCAACATCGGCGGCACGCCGTCCGCTTCGCCGCCTTCCATGTCGATCTTGTGGACGAATTCGTGAATCACCACGTTGTACGCGAGGACATCGCTCGCTTGCACGTCTTGCCATGAGAGCAGCACGGGGCCGCCTTCCCAGGCTTCGCCGCTCGCCTCCTGTTCGACGTCGTGAACCACGCCCGCGTCGTCCTGCACCGTCTTGCGAATCAGGAATTCGCCCGGATAGAGCACGATGCCGGTCCATCCGCGATAAAGGGCGCTTGGCAGATGAAGAATCGGCAGGCAGGCCTGAGCGGCCACCGAAACGCACATGGCTTCGGTCAGCACCAGGTCGTGCGCGGTGGAGAAGTGCTTGCTGGCGAGGAAGTCGGTCGCCAGATGACGCAACTTGTCGAGATCGGCGGCGCTGCGGCGTGCCAGAAACGGCAGGGCCGCCACCACTTCCTGCCATATGGCATCGTCGATTTCCGGGCGGCTGGGCGAGAGCTTCAGGCGAGCAAGCAGAGTCTTGAGCATGGCGGGAGGAGCCGAAGTTGCGTGATGGCGTGGCGTCGTGCGGCGAGGGGGCCGCGAGCCGATGTCACGCCGATGGCGCCTCGATTCTAATTTAGCGGCGTGCGGAGTGCCGCAAAGATCGCGTTGCCTTGCACTGCCGCGGACTGTGCCGTGACGGCGTCGGCACGGGGCCGGGGCGCGCGCGACAGTGAGCGTTCAGCGCGGTACGAGCTCCGGCGCCGTTTCCCAGCGAACGGCGCGAACACCTGGCGTGTCGCCGAGCATCGAGACGAGGCGCACGAGTGCCGCGCGACGGCTGCGTTCGCAGCGCAGTACATATTCGAGCTCGAGCAGGTAGCCGCCCGAACGCTCGGTGCGGCTGGTGTGCCCGGGGGTGAGTCTCTCGCTGCGGAGCTTATGCCGTACTTGGGCGTCGATGGCCTGGGCCTTCGAGGTGAGCGCCAGCACCACGAGGCGGTACTGCGGCGACGCGGCACTCGCGGGGCCGGTGGTCGCGGAAGTCGGCGCGAGCCGGGCGCGTGCGCGATCGAGCAGTGTGGGGATGAGCATTTGCAGCGTCATGGTGTCCTCCTGATTCAAGGGCCTGAGACGGCGACTGCCGGGGCATGGCGAGGCATGGCGCGCCAACGCTGTCGCGGTGCGGCATGACAAGGCGACGCGTGGCGCTATGCGATGCATGAAATCGACGCAAGCGTTGGCAAGCTTCGCGAGCTTGCAGGTCGGGCCGACGATGCGATGTCGGCCCGCTACAGACTCGCCAAGCGTGCCCCTTGCCGGACATGCGGACATATCCGGCAAACGGTGAACTGCGGTCAGGGGTGCGGGAAATACGGGATCGCCGTTGCTGCTGGGGCCGACCTCCCGGTCGGTCCGTCAATGCGATCGGTGCACTACCACTGCGGTGTCGAGCCCGGCAGCGGCAGTCGGAGACGACTGCGGGTTACCGGGCCAACGCCTCGCCGGTCATTGCCGACGCTTGCGTGCTACTAGAGCAACTGCCCACGGAAAACTCCGTCGTGATGAGAAAGACGTGATTTTAGAGGGTTGTCACGCATCTGTAAAGCAAATGAGGGGATTTTGCAGTCATTTGTCGCAATCTCGATGGTATTTCGGCGGATTTTGAATCGATATTGCGATTTTTGATGCGTGAGCGAGGGCGCCCGCGCCGCGTGATTGTCCGCTGGGCCCCGGCGCGGACTCAATCCGGCAGCACCTTGCCGGGATTCATGAGCCCATCTGGATCGAACGCCGCTTTCAGCCGGCGCATCAACGCCATTTCGACGGCCGACTTGTAGTGCGCCGATGCGTCGCGCTTGTATTGTCCGAGGCCGTGTTCGGCGCTGATCGTGCCGCGATGCGCATGCACGCTGTCATGGACGGCGGCGCTCACCGAGGCCTGATACTGATCCAGGAAGCGTGCGGGATCGACCCCGGGCGGCGCCATCACGTTGTAATGCAGATTCCCGTCGCCAAGATGGCCGAAGGTGACCATGCGCGCGCCGGGCGCGATGCGCTGCACGATCGGATCGGTCGCGTCGAGAAAGGCCGGAACCTGTGACACGGGCACGGCGATGTCGTGCTTGATGTTGAGCCCGGTGGCCGACTGCGCGAGCGGGATGCTCTCTCGCAAATGCCAGAGCGCATTCGATTGGGCGAGACTGTTCGCGACAATGGCGTCGCGCACGATGCCGTCGTCCGCGGCGGCGTTGAGCAAGCGCTCCAACAGGTCGCGGGCATGGGTTTCGTCCTCGATGTCGGAGAGTTCGAGCAGCACGGCCTGGGGATGCGATTGCGCGAAAGGATAACGCTGCTGAGGGAAGACCTGCGCCACGAGTTGCAGGCAGAAGTCGGACATCAACTCGAAGCCGGTAAGCAACGGTCCGGCCATGCGCTGCGCCAGATTGAGCAAGGCCAGCGCCTGCGCCGGGCTATCGAGCGCGGCGAGCGCTGTCGTGCGGGCGGCGGGTTGCGCGAAGAGTTTGAGCGTCGCGGCGGTGATCAGCCCGAGCGTGCCCTCCGCGCCAACGAACAGGTCTCGCAGATCGTAACCGGTGTTGTCCTTGCGCAGCCCGCGCAGGCCGTCCCACAGTTCACCTTGCGGCGTGACGACTTCCAGCCCGAGACACAGCTCGCGCGCGTTGCCGTAACGCAGCACGGCGGTGCCGCCCGCGTTCGTGGCGAGGTTGCCGCCGATCGTGCAACTGCCTTCGGCGGCCAGGCTCAGCGGGAAAAGCCGCTGCACCGCGGCCGCCGCGGCTTGGACGTTGGCGAGCAGGCAACCGGCTTCGGCGGTCAGCGTCATGTTTGCGGCGTCGACCTCGCGAATGCGGTCGAGGCGGCGCAGGCTGATCACGATCTGGCGGCCGCTGTCGTCGGGGGTCGCACCGCCGACGAGGCCGGTATTGCCCCCTTGCGGCACCATGGGCACGCGATGCATGTGGCACAACCTGACAATGGCGGCGACCTGTTCGGCGTTCGCGGGGCGAACGACCGCCAGTGCGCGTCCGGTGTAGCGTTTGCGTTGATCGGTCAGATAAGCCACGGTGTCCGCGGTGTCGGTCAGCACATGGTCGTGGCCGAGCAGGTCGCGACAGGCCGTGAGCAAGCGAGCGTCGTTCATGACAGGCGGGGCGTTGCGCAAATGTCACGCGAGGGCGCGGAAAGGCGTGTGGTGAACATCGCGTAAGGGCTATCGGGTGACGGCGGCACGCGCCTTTGCCGCGCGCTTGAAGGGGCGCAGGTAAAAGACGGTCGCGAAAAAGAAAATCACGCACAGCGCCGTTTCGATCCACGCGAGCGTGGCGGACGCTCCGGTGTCGGACATGCCGCGCACCACGCCTTCGGCGAGGAACAGCAGAATGAACATGCTCGACCACTGGAGCGTATACAGGTCGCCTCGCAGCACGCCTCGCAGCGGTAGCAGCAATAGCAGGGCCTTGAGCACCAGCCACGATCCCCCTGGGCGCAGCGGCGCGAGCCACAGCTCCCATGCGACGGACAATGCGATCAATGCCAGCAGGCTCGCGATGCTGATCCGGCGCAGCAATGGCGAGGCGCCCGACGATACGCTCGTCGCTGATGGACTTGTGGTCGGGTCGGGCGGCATGACAGTCATGGATGGGTCTCGTGGGCCGGCGCTGCGGCGCTGATAGCGCGTATTGCGCCGGGGCGGCATGTCGGCCATGCCGGGCTCTTGATCGGACATGCGGC
Organism: Pandoraea pnomenusa; assembly: GCF_000767615.3. NCBI lineage: Bacteria > Pseudomonadati > Pseudomonadota > Betaproteobacteria > Burkholderiales > Burkholderiaceae > Pandoraea > Pandoraea pnomenusa. The sequence continues at coordinate 2,166,551 of NZ_CP009553.3, forward strand.
TTCGCGCCTCGCCGCAAGCGTCAGGCGCACGTCCTCATTCTGCCAGCTTGCAGGCGGCGCGTGCGAGTCGCGCACCCAGCGCCGACGCCAGTTGACGTTCGTCCGCGGACAGCGGGTTGCCATCGTGTGCGAAGTGCGTGGCGCCATAGGGGGAGCCGCCGGTGCGGGTGCTCGAGAGCGCCGGTTCGGTGTACGGCAATCCCATGAGCAGCATGCCGTGATGCAGCAGCGGAATCATCATCGAGAGCAAGGTGCTCTCCTGACCCCCATGCAAACTTGCGCTGGAGGTGAATACGCAGGCCGGTTTGCCCGAAAGCGCGCCGGAGAGCCATTGCGGCGTGGTGCCGTCGAGGAAGTACTTCAGCGCGGCGGCCATGTTGCCGAAGCGCGTGGGCGAGCCCAGGGCGAGTCCGGCGCATTCTTCCAGATCGCGCAATTCGACATACGGCGGCCCGCTGTCGGGAATGTCCGGCGCGGCGGCCTCGCAGACGGTCGATACGGCGGGAACGGTGCGCACCCGCGCCTGAGCGCCGGGCACGCTGTCGATGCCGGCGGCGATACACTGCGCAAGTTGTGCCGTGGTGCCGTGGCGGCTGTAGTACAGGACGAGGATTTCGGTCATGAAGTCGATTGGGCCGCGCCGTGGCAGGCCGCGCGCGCGAGCTGGCTGGCGTGCCGGTAAACCGCCCGTAAACCTGGGGCTTGAGTGAAAAGCGAACAAAAAGTGCGGGTATTATAGGGCGTTCCCGGTGCGGTAACGGATCGGGCGCAGCGAGTGATCTCCGGTCCGGTATCCCGACCGGTCTTGCGACCCCTCACCCTCTGTTGTCGCCCTGTGCTCCGGCCGGTTGTGCGTCGCCGTTTTCTTTGAGGAGCCCGATTTGCCCAAGGTACCCCGTGTAAACTGGAACAACGTTCGACAACTGCTGCGATACGCGTTGGCGCGGGCGCAGGACGACCGGATTCCGCAAGTGGCGGGGAGTCTCACGTTTACCTCGATCCTGTCGATCGTGCCGCTGTTTGCCGTGACCTTTGCGCTGTTCACGGCCTTCCCGATCTTCAATTCGTTTCGCGACGCGCTGCAGGGGTTCCTGCTCGAGCACCTGATGCCCGAGAGCGTCAACGCGCAGATTTTCAAATACCTGAACCAGTTCGCCTCGAAGGCGACGGGACTGACGGCGTTCGGTCTGGTCGGTTTGCTGGTGACGGCCGTACTTACGTTGATGACGATCGAGTCGGCGTTCAATGTGATCTGGCGGGTGCCGCGACCACGTCCGCTCGCGCAGCGACTGATCATCTACTGGAGTCTGCTCACGTTGGGGCCGCTGCTGTTCGGCGTGAGTCTGTCGATCAGTTCGTATATCTTCACGCAGTCGATGTCGCTGGTGAGCACCATGCCGCCCGCGGTGGCTTCTCTGCTCAGTCTGATCCCGCCGGCCCTCACAAGTGTGGCGTTCATGCTGATGTATGTGTACATGCCGAATTGCAAGGTGGAGTGGCGCGACGCGCTCGTGGGCGGCATCGTCGCCGCGATCGCGTTCGATCTGACCAAGCGCGGCTTCGGCATGTACATTCGCCGGTTCCCGACCTACACGGCGGTGTATGGCGCATTTGCCGCGGTGCCGATTTTTCTGCTGTGGGTGTATCTGTCGTGGCTGGTGGCACTGCTCGGCGCCACGATTACATCGGTGCTGCCGGCCTTGCGCCTGGGACATTTTCAGTATCCGCGCTTTCCCGGCAGCGACCTGCTCGACGGCCTGACGCTCATCTACCTGCTCAATCAGGACCGTGAAGCGGGCCGCGGAGGGCTCACGACCCAGCAGCTCGCGCGGGCCATGCGCACCAGTCTCGAGCACGCCAACGACCTGCTCACGCGTCTCGAGCGGATGAGCTGGGTGGGCAGGCTGTCGATGCAACCGCCTGCCGAGCGCTGGCTGCTGCTGGCGAACCCGCGCAAGACCACGCTGGCACCACTGGTCGCGCAACTGGCGCTCAATGTCGACGAATTGGCGCGGCAACTGGAGCGCCATGCGCTCGATGGCGCGCACGTGGCGGCGATGCTTCGCGAGGGCAATTGGGACGTGCCGCTCGCCGACGCGCTTCCTTGCGACATCGGGGCCGATGACGCCACTGGGCAATGTGGCGACGGCCGTGTCGATGCGGCGAACGGCATGCGCGGCGCCAGTAACGCGGGGCGCTAAAGCTTGATTCGCCCGAGGCAGATGTCCCGAAACATGACCCAGTCGCCCATCAGGCTGTAGAGCGGGTGACGAAAGGTGGCGGGGCGGTTCTTCTCGAAGAAGAAGTGCCCGATCCAGGCGAATCCGTAGCCGCATACGATGGCGGCGGGCAGCCACCCCATATTGCCGGTCACGGCGAATGCCACGACAAAGGCGATCACGCCCCACGAACCGGCGAAGTGCAGGCGGCGGCAGACGGGATTGCGATGCTCGCCGAGATAGAACGGATAGAAGTCCGCGAACCGGTGAAACGCCGGTGCGCTGTCGTGCGTATTTCGCATGGCGAACCTCCTCGCTTCATGGTGAGGGCGACGCGTTCAGTGTCGCACGAATTGCCTGAGCGCATCGAGCAGGGCGTCGGGCTGTTCGGTCATGATGGCGTGCCCGGCGTCGACGACGGTGACGCTCACCGCCGCGCCAGCCGCGCGTAGCGCGTCGAGCAGCCCCTGCGCGGCGCGTGGGGGCGTCATCTGGTCGCGTTTGCCCAGCACGGCAAGCACTGGGCACGTTACGCGCGCGGCGGCGTTGGCGCCTTGATCGTAGCGATTGCAAGCCTCGAAGTCGGTGAGGAAGACTTTCGCCGGATTGCGTTGCGCGACGCGTTCCATCAACCGCTGATTGCCGCCCCAGGTCCAGAAGCCGGGCCCCGGCGCCGACGGCTTGGCGGCCAGTGTGCTGTGCGACCAGGCGTTGACGAGCGCGATGGCCTCGGGCTCCCGCTGCGCGGCAGCTTCGAGCAACGCATCGGACACTTTCATCGGATACGCCGTGCCCACCAGGGCGATGCGCGTCACCCGCGCCGGATGTCGGGCGGCGGCGTCGAGCGCAACCAACGATCCCATGCTGTGCCCCACCCAGGTGGCCTCGCGAATGCCGACCGCATCGAGGACGGCCACGACGTGATCGGTCATCTCGCCGATCGTGCGCAAGGGCGCGCCGGTGCTTCGGTGGTGCCCGGGCAGATCCAGCGCGAGCACGTTCATGCCGTGATTGGCGAGATACCGGCTCTGTAGCCCCCAGACGCTGTGATCGTGCTGTGCTCCATGCAGGAACACCACGGTGGGTTGTTCGGGCTGGATCGGTTTGCCTGCCGTGTAGGCGTAGACGTCGTTTCCCGCGATCTCCAAGTTCATCAGGCTTGCCCCCGGGAAGCGGATTTGACGGCCGCCTTCAGGCCACGTTTCAGATCCTGAATCAGGTCGTCGGGGTCTTCAAGGCCGATCGACAGCCGTACCGTGCCCTCACCGATGCCCGCCGCCGCCAACGCCGCGGTGTCCATGCGGAAGTGCGTGGTCGAGGCGGGATGAATCACGAGCGAGCGTGCGTCGCCAACGTTGGCGAGATGCGAGAACAGCTGCAGCGACTCGATGAAACGCCGTCCGGCTTCGCGATCGCCCTTCAGGTCGAAGCTGAACACGGCGCCCGCACCGCGCGGCAACAATTGCTTGGCGAGCGCGTAATCCGGATGCGATGGCAACTCCGGGTAGGCCACGCTCGCCACCGCGTCGTGGCCGGCAAGGAATTCCACGACACGACGGGCATTTTCGACGTGCCGCGCCATTCGCAACGGCAGCGTCTCGACGCCTTGCAGCAGTTGCCAGGCCGCCTGCGGATGCAGGCAGGCGCCGAAATCGCGCAGACCCTCCCGTCGCGCGCGCAGCAGGAACGGAGCGACGGAGTTCTCTTCGGCGAAAACCATGCCGTGAAAGCCGTCGTATGGTTGCGTCAGTTCGGGAAACTTGCCGCTTTTGTCGAAATCGAAGGTGCCGCCGTCGACCAGCACGCCGCCGATCGTGGTGCCGTGACCGCCCAGAAACTTGGTGGCCGAATGGTAGACCAGGTCGGCGCCATGATCGAACGGCCGGATGAGCCATGGTGTGGTGAAGGTGCTGTCGACCAGCAATGGCACGCCGGCGTCGTGAGCGATCTGTGCGACGCGTGGGATATCCAGGACATCGATGCCCGGATTGCCGAGGGTCTCGCCGAAGAGCAACCGGGTCTGCGGGCGCACGGCGGCGCGCCAGCCATCGATGTCGCCGGGGCGCACGAACGTGGTCTCGATGCCGAAGCGCCGCATCGTGTAGTGCAACAGGTTGTGCGAGCCGCCGTACAGCGCGCTCGATGCCACGATGTGCGATCCCGCACCCATCAGCGTGGCGATGGCCAGGTGCAGCGCCGCTTGCCCGCTGGCCGTCGAAATGGCGCCGACCCCGTTCTCCAGCGCGGCCATGCGCTCCTCGAACACCGCGTTGGTCGGATTCGAGATACGCGAGTAGACATGGCCGGCGCGCTCCATATTGAACAGCGCCGCAGCCTGATCGGCATCGGAGAAGACGAAGGAGGTGGTCTGGTAGATCGGCGTGGCGCGCGCCCCCGTGGCGGGGTCGGGCGCGGCCCCGGCGTGCAGGGCGAGCGTGTCGAAGTGCGGTACGGACATGTCGAAGAGGACCTCGCGGTTGGCTTGACGTTGACCTGACGTTGACGGCTGACGTGGACTTTACGTATACGGCAATCCTAGCATCCCCTTCGTCGTCGGCGGCACGCTTTGCGGCTTGGATCAGGGAAATTGCGGTGTTGTCCGATGCCACGCATGCGGCGATGTCCGATCGATGGCTCGGCATTGGCCGAGAACCCGCGTCGCACGGTCATGTGCGCGCCAATTGCCTTTCCTTTTCAGACGCTTTCCGATAGCATCCATTGAACGGGTTCCAACCATTATTTATACGGAGACAGCGGCGTTCGCGCCGGCGCTCCGTCTCGCAAGCCGAAGTCTGGGCGAAGTCCGGCAATACGTCGCGCGGCAGCGTTCCGCCACGATTGCCCGAGCAACACAATGAGGAGTGTGTGCCATGCGTGTGTCTGACATCCTGAAAGTAAAGGGCAACACCCTGTTCACCGTGACCCCGGAGACACCGCTTGCCGACGCCGTCGACACGATGGCAGAGCACGACATCGGTTCGCTGGTCGTCATGGAGTATGGCGATCTTGTGGGCATGCTCACGTTCCGGGAAATCATCAACACGATCAGCAAGAACGGCGGCACCGTCGGTGGCTCCACGATCCGCAAGGTCATGGACGATCATCCGCTGACGTGCACGCCGGAAACGGATGTGAACGAGGTCCGTCGCATGATGCTCGAGCGCCATGCCCGTTACCTGCCGGTGATGGACAACCGCACGCTCATGGGTGTGATTTCCTTCTACGACGTGGCTCGGGCGGTCGTCGAGGAGCAGTCGTTCGAGAATCGCATGCTCAAGGCGTACATTCGCGACTGGCCTGCCGAGGAAGCGGAAAGCGCCAAGTGAGCGAGGCCAGCCAGCGCGGGGCACGCGGCGAGGGCCACCAATCACGACTGCTGAAACAACGGCGTTTCGCGCCGTTTTTCTGGACGCAGTTCCTGGGTGCAATGAACGACAACGTGTTCAAGATCGCGTTCACGTCGCTCGTCACCTATCACGCATCGCTGTTTCAGGACGTCGACGGCAAGACCGCGGCGTTTCTGATCTCGGCGATCTTCATCGCACCGTTTCTGCTGTTCTCCGCCACGAGTGGTCAGATCGCCGACAAGTGGGACAAGGCGCGCCTGATTCGCTTCGTCAAAACGCTCGAGATTGGCATCATGGTCGTGGGCGCCGCCGGATTTCTCTGGACAAGTGCACCGCTGCTGTACGTTTGCACGTTCCTGATGGGCCTGCATTCCACGCTCTTCGGGCCGGTGAAGTACGCGTATCTTCCGCAGCATCTCGCCAATCATGAGCTGGTCGGCGGCAACGGACTGGTGGAGATGGGCACGTTCGTCGCCATTCTGATTGGCACGATCGTGGGCGGCGAGCTGGCCGGCGCGGGGGCGGGGTCGTTGCCGTGGATCGGCGGCGTGTGCCTGACGCTGGCGGTGCTCGGGCGTCTGGTGTCGACCTGGGTGCCGCAAACGCCGGCGGCGCAACCGGATCTGCGCATCAATTGGAACCCGCTCACGGAAACGTGGCGCAACCTGCGCATTGCGCGCACGGATCGGGCCGTTTTTCAAAGCCTGCTCGGCATCTCCTGGCTCTGGTTCCTCGGTGCCACGTTTCTCGCCTCGTTCTTCAATTTCGCGCATGACGTGCTCGGCGCCGATCCGAGCGTCGTGACACTGCTGCTCGCGATGTTCTCCGTGGGCATCGGCGTGGGGTCGCTCCTGTGCGAACGACTCTCGGGCGGGAAAGTGGAGATCGGGCTGGTGCCTTTCGGCTCGATCGGCATGACGCTGTTCGCCGTCGATCTTTACTTCGCGAGCCGGGGCGGCACGCCGGGCGGTGCGCTCCAGTCCGTGGGCCAGTTTGTTGCACAACCGGCGCACTGGCGCATTCTTGCCGATCTGTTCCTGCTCGCGATGTTCGGCGGGTTCTACAGCGTGCCGCTGTACGCATTGATCCAGAGTCGAAGCGCACCCTCGCATCGTGCACGCATCATTGCCGCCAACAACATTCTCAACGCGTTGTTCATGGTCGTGTCCGCGCTCATGGCGATGACGCTGACCAAGGCGGGCTTCACCGTCGATCAGTTGTATCTCGTCACGGGCATCCTCAACGCGCTGGTCGCGGTCTATCTCTATACGCTGCTTCCCGAGTTCCTCATCCGTTTCGTCATGTGGCTGTTGTTGCACACGGTCTACCGCATCGAGGTCAGAGGGGCGGACAAGATTCCGCACGAAGGCCCGTGCGTGCTGGTGTGCAATCACGTGAGCTTCGCCGATGCGGTGGTCATCGGCGCCTCCATTCGGCGGCCGGTCCGTTTCGTGATGGATCACCGGATCTTCCGAATTCCGGTGTTGTCGTGGTTCTTCCGCACGGTAAAGGCGATTCCCATCGCGCCCGCACACGAAGACGCCGAGGGGTTGGACCGCGCCTACACGCAGATCGCCGCTGCGCTGGAAGCGGGAGAGGTGGTTTGCCTCTTCCCCGAAGGCAAGCTGACCGCTTCGGGTGACCTGCAGGTGTTCCGGCAAGGCGTGCGGCGCATCATCGAGCGCACGCCGGTGCCCGTGGTGCCCATGGCGCTGCGCGGGCTTTGGGGCAGTTTCTTTTCGCGGCACGGCGGGGCGGCCATGACCCGTCCGTTCAAACGCGGCGTGCTCAATCGCCTGGAGCTGGTCATTGGCGAGCCGGTCGAACCGGCCCAGGCGTCTCCCGAGGTGCTGCGCGACAAGGTCCTCGAGCTTCGCGGCCCCTGGCCGGTCTGACGGCCACGGCGCGGCGCATTCCGAATGCGCCGCCCCGACCATCGGACGGTTCTCAAAATGCCGCCCTTTGCCCGATTGGCATCACGTTATGCCGCATGGGGCGGGGCGATGCGGCGGGATCGCTGGCATAATAGGGCTTTCCCGTCCCACCCGACCTGATCCCGTATGTCTGGCAATACGCTTGGAACCCTGTTTACCGTCACCACTTTCGGCGAATCGCATGGCCCGGCCATTGGCTGTGTGATCGATGGCTGCCCGCCGGGAATGGCGCTTGCGGAAGCCGACATTCAGCTGGAACTCGATCGCCGCCGTCCTGGCACGTCGCGTCATGTCACGCAGCGCAATGAGCCGGATGCCGTCGAGATTCTCTCGGGCGTGTTCGAAGGGGTGACAACGGGCACACCGATCGCGCTGCTGATCCGCAATACCGATCAGCGTAGCAAGGACTACGGCAATATCGTCCAGACGTTCCGTCCGGGGCATGCCGACTACACTTACCTGCAAAAGTACGGCGTACGCGACTATCGCGGCGGCGGGCGTTCCTCGGCGCGCCTCACCGCGCCGGTGGTCGCGGCGGGCGCGGTGGCCAAGAAGTGGCTCGCCGAACGGTTTGGCGTGCAGGTGCGTGGCTGCATGACGCAACTGGGCGACATCGAGATTCCGCAGACCGACTGGTCGCAGGTGCCGCGGAACCCGTTTTTTGCCGCCGACGTGAATGTCGTCCCGCGGCTCGAAGCGTACATGGACGACCTGCGCAAGGCGGGCGACTCGGTCGGCGCGCGACTTCGCGTGGTGGCAACGGGCGTGCCGGTTGGCCTGGGCGAGCCGTTGTTCGACCGTCTCGACGCTGACATTGCTCACGCGATGATGGGCTTGAATGCGGTCAAGGGCGTCGAGATCGGCGCGGGCTTTCGCAGCGTGACCCAGAAGGGCTCCGAACATGGCGACGAACTGACGCCGCAGGGGTTCGTCGGCAACAACGCGGGCGGGATTCTCGGCGGTATCTCGACGGGGCAGGACATCGACGTTTCCATCGCGATCAAGCCGACCTCGAGCATTCGCACGCCGCGTCGCTCGATCGATATGGACGGACAGCCGTCGACGGTCGAGACATTCGGTCGCCACGATCCCTGTGTGGGGATTCGCGCGACGCCGATCGCCGAAGCGCTGCTGGCACTCGTGCTGATCGATCACGCGCTTCGTCACCGGGCGCAGTGCGGCGATGTGCACGTGAATACCCCGGTCATCGCGGCACGAGCGCCGGAGTGATTGTCGCGTGACGTGGCAGCGGGTCGTGCCGACGGGACAGTTCGAGCGTTAGCTCGAGCGCGACCTTCAGAGCAAAACGCCAGACCGATCGTCTGGCGTTTTTTTCATGCGAGCGCGCTCATTCTCGACATTGCGTGATCGGGCGCTCGTCCCCGGCCGTGTAAAGGGTGCCCTCGGGGCCCTTGCTCCACCACACCAGCGTGCGGCCCACGTGCTTTTCTCCGCTCGCGGCACGCGCTGGCTTGAGCACCTCGCGTTTGCCCATCCAGTACAACGTGACATCGCCACCGAGATGGTGATCGTCGTAGACGACCAACGCGACGTGCTGGTTGTCGCACAGGTAGGACACCGACTTCGCCTGGACCGCACCGCAGCTCAGCGCGAGTGCGCCTGCCAATGCCGTGCCCGAGCGCCATACGGAAGTTCTCGACATCATGCCTCCTCGCCATTGGCGTGGGTTCAAAATCCGTGAGACTGCCGTGCGGGCGCATCGGTTGCAGGCTCGATGGCGGGCGCGACGCCAAGCGCGAACCTGTCGCCCCGACACGAGCGCGGCACCCGCCACGAACGCGATCCGGCAAACAAAAACCGCCGGGCGAACCGGCGGCAACACGCGCTTTACATGTTCGGGTAGTTCGGTCCGCCCCCCCCTCCGGCGTTACCCACACGATGTTCTGTGTCGGGTCCTTGATATCGCACGTCTTGCAATGCACGCAGTTCTGCGCATTGATCTGCAGACGCTCGGAATCGTCATCGTTCTTCACGAACTCGTACACGCCGGCCGGGCAATAGCGTTGCTCCGGCCCCGCGAACTCGGCCAGGTTGATGCCGACCGGCACGCTCGGATCCTTGAGCGTCAAATGGGCCGGCTGGTTCTCTTCATGGTTGGTGTTCGAGATGAAGACCGAAGACAGGCGATCGAACGTGAGCTTGCCATCCGGCTTCGGGTAGACGATCGGTTGGCATTGCGCCGCCGGCAGGAGGCATTCGTGATCGGCCTTCTTGCGGTGGATGGTCCAGGGCATCTTGCCGCCCAACAGCTTCTGCTCGATGCCGGTCATGAGCGTGGCGACCGTGAGGCCCTTCTTGAACCACTGCTTGAAGTTGCGCGCCTTGTTCAGCTCTTCGTGCAGCCAGGATTGCTCGAACGCCACCGGGTAGGCAGCGAGTTCGTCGCGCTGACGCGACGCGGCCAGCGCGTCGAAGGCGGCGTCGGCCGCCAGCATCCCGCTCTTGATCGCGGCGTGGCTGCCCTTGATGCGGCTCACATTGAGGAACCCGGCCTCGCAACCGACCAACGCGCCGCCCTTGAAGACGAGTTTCGGCAGCGCCAGCAGACCGCCCGCCGTAATCGCGCGCGCGCCATAGGAAATGCGTTTGCCGCCTTCCAGGAAATGGCGAATCGACGGGTGCGTCTTGTAGCGCTGGAATTCCTCGAACGGCGACAGGTACGGGTTGCTGTAGTCGAGGCCGACGATGAAGCCGACCGCAACCTGATGGTTCGGCAGGTGATAAAGGAACGAGCCGCCGTACGTTTGTGCGTTGAGCGGCCAGCCGGCCGTGTGAATGACCAGGCCTTCCTTGTGCTTGGACGGATCGATCTCCCACAACTCCTTGATGCCCAGGCCGTAGGCTTGTGGATCGCGCCCTTCGTCGAGATTGAACTTGCGCATCAACTGGCGGCCGAGACTGCCGCGCGCGCCTTCGGAGAAGATCGTGTACTTGGCGTGCAATTCCATGCCGAGCTGGAAGTTTTCCGTCGGCTCGCCGTCCTTGCCCACACCCATGTTGCCGGTCGCGACGCCCATGACGGCACCGTTCTCGTCGTACAGGATTTCCGCGGCGGGGAAACCCGGGAAGATCTCGACGCCGAGCGCCTCGGCCTGCTGGCCGAGCCAGCGGACAACGTTGCCCAGGCTGATGACATAGTTGCCGTGATTCTGGAAGCATGCCGGCAGCAGCCACGACGGCGTGGAGGTCGCCCCCGTCTCATTGAGAAACAGGAAGCGGTCTTCGACGACGGGGGTGTCGAGCGGCGCACCAAGTTCCTTCCAGTTGGGGATCAGCTCGGTCAGGGCGCGGGGGTCCATGACGGCGCCGGAGAGAATGTGGGCGCCGATCTCCGAGCCCTTCTCCAGCACGCAAACGGAGATCTCCTTGCCTGCTTCCTGGGCACGTTGCTTCAAACGGATAGCCGTGGACAGGCCGGCCGGACCGCCGCCGACAACGACGACGTCATATTCCATCGACTCCCTCGGGCCGTACTGCTCAAGCAGCTTCGGATCCATTGATGCTCCTGTTATAAACGTTAGAATTCGTGGGTGCGGCCATTTTCCGGGAATGGGGAACACCTCGCAACCGCATATTAATAGCACGATCGTTCGGTATGGTAGGTAGGAAGCTCTAGCGGCGTGCCTCGCGGCAGCGCCGTCATTCAATGGCGATCCGGGTCCGAGGGGGAAGACGATGGGGCGTTCGCTGAATCTGGAAGGCAAGGTGGCGATGGTCACCGGCGCGTCGAGCGGGCTCGGCATGCAGTTCGCCAAGGTCCTCGCGCAGGCCGGCGCCAAGGTGGTGCTGGCCAGTCGCCGCGTGGAGCGGCTCAAGGAACTGCGTGCGGAAATCGAGGCGCAAGGCGGCGCGGCGCACGTGGTGCCGTTGGACGTGACCGACTACGACAGCATTCGGGCGGGCGTGGCGCATGCCGAGACCGAAGCAGGCGCGATCGACATTCTCATCAACAACTCCGGGGTATCGACGCAGCAGCGGCTGGTCGACGTCACGCCGCAGGAGTACGACTACGTGCTCGATACGAATACGCGCGGCGCGTTCTTCGTCGCGCAGGAAGTCGCCAAACGCATGATCCGGCGTGCCAAGGGCGATGCGCAGCGCCAGCATCGGATCATCAATGTGGCGTCGGTTGCGGGGCAGCGCGCGATTTCCATGCTCGGCGTGTATTGCGTGAGCAAAGCGGCGGTCATTCACATGACACGCGCGATGGCGCTCGAGTGGGGGCGTTTCAACATCAATGTGAACGCCCTGTGTCCGGGCTATATCGATACCGAGATCAACCACGAGCACTGGCAGACGGAAGCCGGTCGCAAGCTGGTGCAGATGTTGCCGCGCCAGCGCGTTGGTCAGCCCAGCGATCTCGACGGATTGATCCTGCTGCTTGCCTCGGACGACGCCCGATTCATCAACGGCTCGATCATGACGATCGACGACGGACTGGCGGTCGGCTGAGCGCCGCGGCGGCGCGATCCGCAGGCGTTTGCCGATTGCGCAGGCTCGCTGCATTGCGGCAATCGGGGATTGTCCGAGGCAGCCAGCCAGATGGCCTCGAGCGCATAATTTCACGACGCTCACGGGATCGCAAAGGGCGTCGTGTTGACGTCGGATCCCGAATCATCTCGAGGACACCATGCGTAATCAAGGCTGGCGGGGGCTCGTTGGAGTCGCGCTTGCCCTCGCCGCAATCGCGTTGCCGGTCGGCGCGCAACCCTACAAGTCGGAATACTCGCTTTCCATCGTGCCCGATGCCGGCACGCCCTGGGCCAAAGGCACGCAGCTCTGGGTCGACATGGTGCGCGAGCGCACGCGCGGACGCATCAACATACGGCTGCACCCGGGCGCGGCGCTCGTGGGTGGGGATCAGACGCGCGAGTTCACGGCGCTGCGCCAGGGCGTGATCGACATGGCCGTCGGGTCGACGATCAACTGGTCGTCGGCCATCCCGGAATTCAATGTTTTCTCGCTGCCGTTCCTGCTGCGCAGCTACCGGTCGCTCGACGCCCTCACGCAAGGCGAGGTGGGGCGCGAACTGTTCCGTCGCGTGGAAGAGCAAGGCGTCGTGCCGCTGGCCTGGGGGGAAAACGGCTTCCGGCAACTGAGCAATTCGCGCCGCGCCATTCGCACCCCGGAGGACATGCGCGGATTGCGGTTTCGCGTGGTCGGTTCCCTGTTGTTCAACGACATCTTCACGTCGCTGGGGGCGGTGCCTACGCAACTGACCTGGAACGAAGCGGTGCGCGCGCTCAAGTCGCGCAGCATCGACGGCCAGGAGAACCCCATCACGGTCTACAACAACGTACGGCTCGACACGCTTGGGCAGCGCTACGTGACGATCTGGGATTACGTGGCGGACCCGATCCTCTTCGTGGTGAATCGGCAGGTCTGGGACAGCTGGTCGCCGCAGGACCGCGACATCGTGCGCGATGCGGCGCTCGAGGCGGCGCGTTTCGAGATCGCGCTCGCCCGCGAAGACCTGCTCGGCAATGGGCGCGGCACATGGGACGACCTGGACGCCCGTGGCGTGAAGGTGACCCGGCTCACGCCGGAGCAGCGCCAGCGCTTCGTCGATGCCACGCGCGCTGTCTACGCGAAATGGAAGTCACTCGTGGGGCGAGATCTGGTCGAGAAGGCCGAAGCCGCAGTCAAGGACGACGGCGTGGCCATCGGCGCGCGCAAGTAAGTTCGGTGTCCCGACTCGGACTTGTCTCAGGCCGGGGCACCGCCAGTCCGAAAACGCGGCCTTGCGAGGCCTGAGGCGGCCGTCTGGCGCGCGCCGCCCCATCCGAAGCGCTACACTTCATTCCCATGGCGCGCTGTCGACTCACGGCGGGGCGTCGATTTTCAACATGGGGAATTTGTGGTGTCGTCAGAATACAAGGAAGTCTTTCGCATGAGCATGCCCATTCGCTGGGGCGATATGGACGCGTTCGGCCATGTGAACAATACGGTCTACTTCCGTTACATGGAGCAAGTGCGGATTTCGTGGCTCGAGTCGCTGAGCATCGCCTCGGAAGAGAGCTCGACGGGCGAGGGGCCGGTGATCATCAACGCAAACATGACCTTCCTGCGCCAACTGCGTTATCCCGGCGATATCGATTGCCGCATGTTCATCGGCACGCCGGGGCGCAGCAGCGTCGATACGCGTTTCGAGCTGCGGCGCGCCGACACGCCGGACGTGCTTGTGGCGCAGGGCGGGGCGAAGATCGTCTGGGTGAACTACAAGGAAGAGAAGTCGGTGCCGCTGCCCGACGAGGTCCGTGCGCTGATTGGCTGACAAGGCGGGGCGTCGCCTCGCCCCGTCGCTATCCATCAATTGCCGAGCAGGCGCTGCACGAGTTCGGTGGCGGTGCCCGCGCCGTACTTCTGCATGAGCCGCGCGCGATAGATGTCCACCGTGCGCGGACTGATGTCGAGAATCTTGCCGATTTGCTTGCTGGTCTTTCCCTGGACGAGCTGCGCCGCGATTTCCCGTTCGCGGGCGGTGAGGGCGACGGCGACGCGGCGCGTTGCGGAAATGTCCTCGAACGTCCAGAGGCCGGCGGCATGGGGATCGTTGACGTCGAGCGAGCGTCCGGTGACGTGGCACCAGAACAGTTCGCCGCTCGCGCGGCGCATGATGCGCTCGTCGGAATACACGCCCTGAGCGGTCATGATCGGCGGAATGCGCTCGCCGATGCGCTCGAACTCTTTTGGCGACGGGTACAGGACCTGGAACGACTGGCCGATGAGCGCTTCGGGTTCGTAGCCGAAGATCTTGCCGAGCTGGCGATTGCAGTCTTCGATGATGCGCTGGCGCGATATGACCAGCCCGACAGGCGCAATGTGAAAGGCAGTCTGGTAATCGAACGTCGGCATGGGGGTAATACGGATCCGGTCGGGTCGTGCGCTGCGGCGCGCCGCGCGGGAAGATATGTAATTTGACGTATTGTGCCCCATTTGCGCGCCACAGTAAGCTCTATGATTGCATGAGGGGTGCCGCCATGAGGTTTCTCGAGGCGGCGCAAGCCTCGCAACGTGCGCGAGCGCGGCATAATTTCAATTCTCAACCGAGGGAAAGGGACAAACGATGAACAAGGTATACGCCAGCGCCAAGGAGGCGCTCGCCGGTGTCGTCGCAGACGGGCAAACGCTCGCCGTCGGTGGCTTCGGCCTGTGTGGCATTCCGGAGGCCCTGATCGCTGCGCTGCGCGACTCGGGCGTCAAAGGGCTCACCTGCATCAGCAACAACGCCGGCGTGGACGGCTTCGGTCTGGGTCTGCTGCTCGAGACGCGCCAGATCAAGAAGATGATTTCCTCGTACGTCGGAGAGAACAAGGAGTTCGAGCGCCAGTACCTCGCGGGCGAGCTCGAACTCGAATTCACGCCGCAGGGCACGCTCGCCGAAAAGCTGCGTGCCGGTGGCGCCGGGATCCCGGCGTTCTTCACCAAGACCGGTGTGGGCACCGTGGTTGCCGAAGGCAAGGAAACGCGCGAGTTCGATGGCGAGACGTACGTCATGGAGCGCTCGCTGCGCGCCGATGTGGCGCTGGTCAAGGCCGCCAAGGCCGATCGTGCCGGCAATCTGGTGTTCAACCGCACGGCCCGCAACTTCAATCCGGTGGCCGCCATGGCCGGCAAGATCACCATCGTCGAAGTCGAGGAATTGGTGGAGACCGGTTCGATCGATCCGGACGATGTGCACCTGCCCGGCATCTTCGTTCAGCGCATTGTGCTGAACGCGCATCCGGAAAAACGCATCGAACAGCGCACGGTACGTGCCAAGTAAGCGCCGAGATCAAGGAGATAACCATGGCATGGAATCGTGATGAAATGGCCGCGCGCGCGGCGCGCGAGCTCGAAGACGGCTTCTACGTGAACCTCGGCATCGGTCTGCCCACGCTCGTGGCAAATCATGTGCCCGAAGGCATGGAAGTTTGGTTGCAATCGGAGAACGGCCTGCTCGGTATCGGCCCGTTCCCGACGGAAGACGAAGTCGATGCCGACATGATCAACGCGGGCAAGCAGACCGTGACGACGCTGCCGGGCTCGTCGATTTTCTCGTCGGCCGATTCGTTCGCGATGATCCGCGGCGGTCACATCAATCTGGCGATCCTCGGGGCGATGCAGGTCAGCGAAAAGGGTGACCTCGCGAACTGGATGATCCCGGGCAAGATGATCAAGGGCATGGGCGGTGCGATGGACCTCGTGGCGGGGGTCGGTCGTGTGGTCGTGCTCATGGAGCACGTTGCCAAGGGCGACGCCCACAAGATCCTCAAGAACTGCGACCTGCCGCTCACCGGCGTGGGCGTGGTCAACCGCATCATTACCGATCTCGGTGTGATCGACGTGACGCCGGACGGCCTGAAGGTGGTGGAACTGGCGCCGGGCGTGACGAAGGAGGAAATTTCGCAGAAGACGGGGGCACCGCTCGACACGAGCGCTGTCTGACACTTCGGCGACGTGCCGGTCGCACTGTGCCATGCCTGGCATGCGGCGGTCGGCACACAGCCTTGCTGAGGATCGTCGGGCCGTTGAACCCGGCGATCGGTGGAAGGCGAAACGGGCGGGGGGATCCCCGCCCGTTTTGTTTTGATGCACGTACCCTGCGTGGTGCGCGACGCGCCCGAGGTCCGGCCAGCGTTACTGGGCGGCCCAGCCGCCGTCCATGTTCCAGGCGGCGCCACGTACCTGTGCGCCTGCGTCGCTGCACAGAAAGACCGCAAGCCCGCCGAGTTGCTCGGGCGTCACGAACTCACCGGACGGTTGCTTCTCGCCCAGCAGCGACCGCTTGGCCTCGTCGCCGGAGAGGTGATCGCGCGCGGCGCGGTCGTCGACTTGCTTCTGCACGAGGGGCGTGAGCACGAAGCCCGGGCAGATCGCATTGGCAGTCACGCCTGATTGCGCATTCTCGAGCGCGGTGACCTTCGTCAGTCCGACGATGCCATGCTTGGCGGCAACATACGCCGACTTGCCGACCGAGCCCACCAGACCATGTACCGACGCGATATTGATGATGCGGCCCCAGTTGCGCCTGCGCATGCCCGGCAGCGCCAGTCGCGTGGTATGGAATGCGGACGTGAGGTTGATCGCGATGATCGCGTCCCATTTGTCCGTCGGAAAATCCTGAATCTCGGCAACGTGCTGAATCCCTGCATTGTTCACCAGGATATCGACACCGCCGAAGGTTGTTTCAGCGTACTGCATCATCGCCTCGATCTCGCTTGCGCGGCTCATGTCGGCGCCGTGGTAACCGATCGGAGCGACGGGGTGACCGGCGCGGGCCGCCGCGTCGGCAATGGTCTTGCGTGCCGCATCGGCGTCGCCGAAGCCGTTCGTGATCAGGGTCGCACCCTGCGCGGCGAGCGCCTGTGCGAGCCCCAGGCCGATGCCGCTGGTGGAGCCGGTCACGAGGGCGATTTTTCCTTTGAGCATGGCGTCGTCTCCGATCGATAGATGGGGATGGGGCAGAGACAGTCTCGATGCGGCGTGCCTGTCGTCGATCGATGCGGCTCTTGAGTGACCTCATTCTAGCTTACGGTTCGAGGCAAGCGCGGTAGAATTCGGATCTGGAAATCGATCCGACGAGTCTGCCATGCCGAGCCAAGTGCCGCGTTTGTCGAGCGTTCAATGCCTGAGTCCGTCCGGATTGCATCGCATGGCGTATACGGAGTGGGGGGACCCCGAGAATCCCCGCGTCCTGGTCTGCGTGCATGGCCTGACGCGTTGCGGGCGCGATTTCGATGCGCTGGCAAAAGCCTTCGCCGATGACTACCGCGTGGTATGTCCGGATGTGGTCGGGCGTGGTCTCTCGTCATGGCTCACCAACCCCGCCGGTTACGTGGTGCCACAGTATGTTGCCGACATGGTCACGCTGATCGCGCGGTTGGATGTCGCGTCGGTCGACTGGTTCGGCACATCGATGGGCGGGTTGATCGGGATGGGGTTGGCGGGGTTGCCGGATACGCCGATTCGCAACATGCTGCTCAATGACGTCGGGCCGCATATCGATGCGCCGGCGCTCGAGCGCATCGGCAAGTATGTCGGCAATCCGAAGCGTTTCGCGTCGGTCGAGGAGGGTGCCGAGTACCTGTGGTCGATCTCGTGCGCGTTCGGTGCGCACACCCCTGAGGAGTGGCGGGCGTTGTGCGAACCGCTGCTCAAGGCGGAGGGCGACGGCTACGTGCTTCGCTACGATCCGTCGATCGGCGCCGCCTTCTCGGCGATACCGGCCGAGGCGATCGCCGCGGGCGAAGCCATGCTCTGGGCGTCGCTCGCGGCGTTTCCCGGACGCACGCTGATCGTGCGCGGCGAGACATCGGACCTGCTCTCTCGCGCAACGCTCGAACAAATGTTGGCGCACGCGCAGCACGCGCGCGCCGTGGAAATCGCCGGTGTCGGTCATGCGCCCACGTTCGTGCATGCGGACCAGATCGAGATCGCACGCCGGTTTTTTGAGGGATACGCCGATTGATGCCCGCCAGAGCGGTGGGGCGGCGGCGGATCCGAAGTCAGAAGAACACGAGGAGTCTTACATCATGGCAGTACAACGTTTCTACGTCGAAAAGCGCTGGTCGGACATGGCCGTGCACAACGGCACGGTTTATCTGGCCGGGCAAACGCCTGACGATCGTTCGCAGGACATGGCCGGGCAGACGCGTCAGGTGCTCGCGCACATCGATCGCCTGCTCGCCGAGGCCAACAGCGACAAGTCGCTGATCCTCTCCTGTCAGATCTTCATCTCCGACATGAAGTACTTCGGTGAAATGAATCAGGTGTGGGACGAGTGGGTGCCGGCAGGCAATGCGCCCCCGCGTGCCACGGTGCAGGCGTTGCTCGCCGACCCTGCCATGCTCGTTGAAATCGTGGTCGTGGCGGCTCAGCGCGAGAGCTGAGCGCGCGACCCGCATCATCGGGGCGCTTGCCGCCCCGCGTTCCGACATGAACCAACATCAAGCACCGGCACCCACCGGACCGAATGCCCCGGCGTCGACGGACGCCGTCAATCCGGCCGCGGCCTCGGGTGCGGGTGATGCACATCTGCCCGCTACGCTCGACGACGCCCTCGCGTTTGCCGAGACGCTCTGCGGCGAGCAATTGCTCTCGTCCGGCGAGCCGATCATGGCGCACGCGCGTGGCATGCTCGCGATTCTCGACACGTTGCGTGTGGACGAGGCGACGCATCAGGCGGCCGCCTTGTTCAGTGCCGTCGAGTTCTTGCCAGATCCGCAAGCCACGCTGACCCAGAAGTTCGGCGCCGAGGTGGCGGCGCTCGTCATCGACGTGCGCAAGCTCCAGCGGCTCTCCGGCGCCGGCGCGCGTGCCGCGCAGGCCATGCCCAACGACGGGCGCGATCGCGATGCCTCGGCCGAGCGCAAGTCGCAGGTCGAAGGGCTGCGCAAGATGCTGCTCGCGTTCGCGCAGGACATCCGCGTGGTGATGATCCGTCTCGCGTCGCGCCTGCAGTCGTTGCGCTGGTATGCCGCGCAGAAGATCGCACCGCCCGAGGACATGCCCCACGAGGTGCTCGAGATCTACGCGCCGCTGGCGAACCGTCTGGGTATCTGGCAACTCAAGTGGGAGCTGGAGGATCTCGCATTCCGGTTTCTCGAACCCGTCACCTACAAGCAGATCGCCAAGCTCCTCGAGGAGAAGCGCGTCGAGCGCCAGACGTTCATCGAGGGCGCCATCCAGCGGCTTCAGGATGAACTTGCGCGCGCCGGTGTCAGAGCGGAGGTGTCTGGCCGCCCGAAGCATATCTACAGTATCTGGAAGAAGATGCGCGGCAAGGCCGTCGACTTCGCGGAGCTGTATGACGTGCGGGCGTTCCGCGTGATCGTCGACGACATCAAGGATTGCTACACGGTGTTGGGCATCGTCCACAACCTTTGGCAACCAATTCCGAAAGAGTTCGACGACTACATTTCGCGTCCGAAGCCCAACGGATACAAATCGCTGCACACGGTGGTGATTGGCGACGACGGGCGCGCGTTCGAGGTGCAGATACGAACGCACGAAATGCATCACTTTGCCGAATACGGCATCGCGGCGCACTGGCGGTACAAGGAAGCCGGCCAGCGCGGCTATGGCGGCGCGTTTTCGGCCGGCGATGCTTATGACGAGAAGATCGCGTGGCTGCGTCAGTTGCTCGCGTGGAAGGACGATGTGTCCGACACGGTTGGCGCCGAGGGCGCCGCGCAGCCATGGGAGCAACTCAAACGCGCAACGATCGACGATCACATTTACGTGCTCACGCCTCAGGCCCGCGTGATTTCGTTGCCGCAGGGCGCCACCCCGGTCGACTTTGCGTACCATCTGCATTCGGAGTTGGGGCATCGCTGCCGCGGCGCAAGGGTCGATGGGGCGATGGTGCCGCTCAATACGCCGCTGCAGAACGGGCAGACGGTCGAGATCGTGACGGTCAAGCAGGGCGGGCCGTCGCGCGATTGGCTCAACCCGCAGTTGGGGTATTTGCAGAGCCATCGGGCGCGCCAGAAGGTGCGGCAGTGGTTCAACGCGATCGACCTCGAAGAGACGATCGCGCATGGGCGTACGCTCATCGACAAGACGTTACAGCGCGAAGGCAAGACGTCGGTCAATCTGGAGGAGCTGGCTGGGCGCCTGGGGTTCCGGACGCCGGATGATCTCTATGCCTCGGTGGCGAAGGACGAGTTCAGTCTGCGCCATGTCGAGCAGGCGCTGTCGGGCAATCTGCCTGGGCCGGAACCGCGTGACGAAGACACGCTCGTCGCGAAAAAGAGTCTCGATACCAGCGTGACGCAGGGGGCCAAGAGCGGTGTGCTGGTCGTGGGGGTGGGCGCATTGCTGACCCAGTTGGCCAAGTGCTGCCGCCCGGCACCGCCCGATCCCATCGTCGGATTCGTCACGCGCGGCAAGGGGGTGTCGATTCATCGTCAGGACTGTGCCAGCTTTCAGGCCATGAAGGCGCGTGCGCCGGAGCGGGTGATTCAGACCGCCTGGTCGGCGGACGTGCTGGAAGGTCGCGGTGTGGCGGCCTACCCGGTCGACATTCAGATCGAGGCGACGGACCGGCAGGGCCTGTTGCGCGATATCTCGGAAGTGTTCTCCCGGGAAAAGCTCAATGTGACGGGTGTCAGCACGCAGTCGCGAGGGTCGCAGGCGTTCATGCAATTCACCGTCGAGGTTCGCGACGGCGGGCAGTTGCAACGGGCGCTGGCACAACTCACGGGCGTCGCCGGCGTGGTGTCGTCCAGGCGTCGGTGAGGAGGGGATGCCGCGCCAAAGCCTTGATTGGCGCGGTTTCTCGTCGGCAGGCACAATAATCGCTTGGCGATTGGTCGAAAGATTGCTAGAATCTCGTTCTCTTGCAGTAGGCTCGTAGCTCAGCTGGTTAGAGCACCACCTTGACATGGTGGGGGTCGTTGGTTCGAGTCCAATCGAGCCTACCAACGAATATTTGATGCATGACAGTCCGCGAGACCCCGCAGACACAGGCGCTGGAAAACACTCATGTTGAAGACTGCCCGAACTTTCACAGTGGTGAAGGTGCGACGTTAAGTCGAGGGTGTTTTTCGTCTGGATGCAAGGAATGAAGAGACGGCCTCGACAAACAGTCGAGGCCGTTTTTTTTCGTGGTTTTGCCGCGCGGCGTGGGCCGCGCGTGACGTTTTTGCGCATGGGAGTGCGACATGATTTCGGTACGTTTGCCTGACGGTTCGCAACGCCAGTACGAGGCCCCGCTCACGGTGGCGCAGGTCGCCGGCTCGATCGGCGCGGGCCTGGCCAAGGCCGCCCTGGCCGGTCGCGTCGATGGCAAGCTGGTCGATACGTCCTACCTGATCGATCGCGACGTGAGTCTTGCCATCGTGACCGACAAGGATGCCGACGGTCTCGACATCATTCGCCACTCGACGGCGCACTTGCTGGCCTACGCCGTCAAGGAGCTGTTCCCGGAGGCGCAGGTGACCATCGGTCCGGTCATCGAAAACGGCTTTTACTACGATTTCGCCTTCCATCGCGCCTTCACGCCGGAAGATCTCGAGGCGATCGAGAAGAAGATGCACGAACTCGCCAAGAAGGACGAGCCGGTCACGCGCGAGGTGCTCTCGCGTGACGACGCCGTGCGTCTGTTCATGTCGATGGGCGAAAAGTACAAGGCCGAGATCATCGAATCGATCCCCGCCACGGAGCAGATCGGCCTGTACCGCGAAGGCAAGTTCGTCGACCTTTGTCGCGGCCCGCACGTGCCGTCGACGGGCAAGCTCAAGGTTTTCAAGTTGATGAAGGTCGCCGGCGCCTATTGGCGGGGCGATGCCAAGAACGAGCAATTGCAACGCATTTACGGCACGGCCTGGACGAAGAAGGAAGACCAGGATGCGTATCTGCATATGCTCGAAGAGGCGGAAAAGCGCGATCACCGCAAACTCGGCCGTGCGCTGGACTTCTTCCACATGCAGGAAGAAGCGCCGGGTCTGGTCTTCTGGCACCCCAAGGGCTGGACGCTCTGGCAACAGGTCGAGCAGTACATGCGCCGCGTCTACCGCAACAACGGTTACCAGGAAGTGAAAGCGCCGCAGATTCTCGATCGCTCGCTCTGGGAAAAGTCGGGGCACTGGGAGAACTACAAGGACAACATGTTCACGACGGAATCGGAGAGCCGCGCCTACGCGCTCAAGCCGATGAACTGTCCGGGACACGTTCTGATCTTCAACTCGTCGCTGCACAGCTACCGCGATCTGCCGCTGCGCTATGGTGAGTTCGGTCAATGTCACCGCAATGAGCCGTCGGGTGGTCTGCACGGCCTGATGCGCGTGCGTGGCTTCACACAGGACGACGGTCATATTTTCTGTACGGAAGACCAGATTCTCGAAGAGTGCGTGAATTACACGGCGCTGCTGCACGCCGTGTACAAGGACTTCGGCTTCACGGACATGATCTACAAGGTCGCAACGCGCCCCGAACATCGCGTGGGTTCCGACGAGAACTGGGACAAGGCGGAGTTCGCGCTGATGGAGTCGCTGCGTCGCTCGGGTTGCGAGTTCGTGATCGCCGAGGGGGATGGGGCATTCTACGGGCCGAAGATCGAGTACACGCTCAAGGATGCGCTCGGTCGCCAGTGGCAGTGTGGCACGATGCAGGTCGATTTCTCGATGCCGGAGCGCCTGGACGCCGAGTACGTGGCGGAGGACAACAGCCGCAAGCGCCCGGTCATGCTTCACCGCGCGATCCTGGGTTCGCTGGAGCGCTTTATCGGCATTCTGATCGAGCACCATGCTGGTGCAATGCCGGTCTGGCTGGCGCCGGAGCAGGTGATCGTGATGAATGTGTCGGAAAAAACCGCCGATTATGCCCAGGAAGTGACGAAAAAGTTGAAAGAACAAGGGCTTAGGGCTCGGAGCGATTTGCGCAACGAGAAAATTAGCTATAAAATACGCGAGCACTCGTTGCAGAAAGTTCCCTATCTCGTGGTAGTGGGGGACAAGGAGCAAGAGGGTAATACGGTAGCCGTGCGTGCCCGTGGCGGCGTGGATCTGGGTGTCATGCCCGTTGATGCGCTCATCGAACGTCTTGCGCAAGCGTGCGCAACGTTCCAATAACGCCTGTCGGACAGCGCGGCTAAATTTTTGACTTTTTTCGAGGATAAGCAACATCGCTACCGATAAGTCGCATCGCATCAACGGCGAAATCACCGCGCCCGAAGTGCGTCTAACTGGCGTTGACGGTGAGCAGCTCGGCATCATGAAACTCGCCGAGGCTTTCCGTCTGTCCGAAGAAGCTGACGTCGATCTGGTGGAAATCGCGCCGCAAGCGCAGCCGCCGGTGTGCCGCCTGATGGACTATGGCAAGTTCAAGTATCAGGAACAGAAGAAAGCGCACGAGAACAAGCTGAAGCAGAAGGTTGTTCAGATCAAGGAAGTCAAATTCCGACCTGGCACCGATGACGGTGACTACAACGTCAAGTTGCGCAATCTGAAGCGGTTCCTCGAAGAGGGCGACAAGACCAAGATCACGCTGCGTTTCCGCGGTCGTGAGATGGCTCACCAGGAAATCGGCGCTCGTATGCTGGAACGTCTGAAGACCGATCTCGAAGAGTTCGGCCAGCCGGAACAGATGCCGAAGATGGAAGGCCGTCAGATGATCATGGTCATCGCGCCGAAGAAGAAATAAGGTCGTGGCGGTGTCGAACGACACCGCCGGATCGTAGGAATTGCCGCGACTTCCCGCAAGAGAGGTCGCAGCGATACAGGGTGCTGTCCGACCCTGAAAATAAGTGATCCCGGGTTCTACAAGGGGCGCGAAATTGGCGTCACACCTGTGATCATGTTAAAAACCCCGGAGTTTTTCATGCCCAAGATGAAAACCAAGAGCGGTGCCAAGAAGCGCTTTCGCGTGCGTCCTGGCGGTACCGTCAAGCGTGGTCAGGCCTTCAAGCGTCACATTCTGACGAAGAAGACCACCAAGAATAAGCGTCACCTGCGCGGTGCCGTCGGCGTTCATGAGTCTGATCTGAACTCCGTACGCGCAATGCTGCCCTTCGCTTAAACCCCGACTTAGATAGGAGAGAAACATGCCTCGAGTCAAACGTGGGGTCACCGCACGGGCCCGCCATAAGAAAGTCATCGCTGCAGCCAAGGGTTTCCGCGGCCGTCGCAATAACGTCTTCCGCATCGCCAAGCAAGCGGTCATGCGCGCCGGGCAATACGCCTATCGCGATCGCCGCAACAAGAAGCGCGTTTTCCGTGCTTTGTGGATTGCGCGTATCAACGCAGGTGTGCGTCAGCACGGTATGACCTACAGCGTGTTCATCGCTGGTCTGAAGAAGGCCTCGATCGAACTCGACCGCAAGGTGCTGTCCGACATGGCCATCAACGACAAGCCGGCGTTTGCCGCGATTGTCGCTCAGGTGAAAGCCGCCGTCGCAGCCTAAGCTGTAGTTAGCGTATAGCGCGTTTTACCGCGCGCCATTCGCCAGGAGGGGGCTCTCATCGGAGCCCCCTTTTGTTTTTCGCCTGCCGCCTGCTTTTTCGTACGCTTTTTTGCTTGAACATGCGGCCATTCGACCGCCTAACTTGAGTCTGTAGCATATGGATCTGGAACTTATCGTCAGCGAAGCGCAGCGTGCGTTCGCCGCCGCTCCCGACGCCGCCGCGCTGGAAAACGAGAAAGCTCGCTTTCTTGGCAAGACCGGCCAACTGACCGAGTTGCTCAAGGGCCTCGGCAAGCTCGATCCCGAAGCACGCAAGACCGAAGGTGCGCGGATCAATGCGGCCAAGCAACAGATCGAAGGCGCGCTGCAGGCGCGCCGTCAGGCCATGGCCGACGCGCTGCTCGACGCGCGACTGTCCGCCGAAGCCATCGACGTTACCCTGCCCGGCCGAGGCCTGGGCGCCGGTAGCCTGCACCCCGTGCTCACCACCTGGGAGCGCGTCGAACAGATTTTCCGTTCCATCGGTTTCGACGTGGCCGACGGCCCCGAGATCGAAACCGACTGGTTCAACTTCACTGCGCTGAACAGCCCGGAAAATCACCCGGCCCGTTCGATGCAGGACACTTTCTACGTCGAGGGCAACGACGACGCCGGCAAGCCGCTGCTGTTGCGCACGCACACCAGCCCGATGCAGGTGCGCTACGCGCGCATGAACAAGCCGCCCATCAAGGTCATCGCGCCGGGTCGCACGTATCGCGTTGACTCGGACGCCACGCATTCGCCGATGTTCCACCAGGTCGAAGGCCTGTGGATTGCCGAAGACATCAGCTTTGCCGACCTCAAGGGCGTGTACACCGATTTCCTGCGCAAGTTCTTCGAGCGCGACGACATTCAGGTACGTTTTCGCCCGTCGTACTTCCCGTTCACCGAACCGTCCGCCGAGATCGACATGCAGTTCGAGACCGGCAAGAATGCCGGCAAATGGCTGGAGATCTCCGGTTCGGGTCAGGTCCACCCGACCGTGATCCGCAACATGGGCCTCGACCCGGAGCGCTTCATCGGCTTCGCATTCGGCTCGGGCCTGGAGCGTCTGACGATGCTGCGTTACGGCGTGCAGGATTTGCGCCTGTTCTACGAGAACGATCTGCGCTTCCTGCGCCAATTCATGTAATCGATGCCGAGGCCCCGGGCTGGCGCGCCAGATCGCTGCCGCCGGGCATTCGGAAGTGAAGTCTTAACTGCGAGCGAACTGATCCATGCAATTCTCTGAATCGTGGCTGCGTACCCTGGTCGACCCGGATTTGTCGACCGACGCGTTGGCGCATGCCCTGACGATGTCCGGGCTCGAAGTCGAGGAAACCAATCCCGTCGCCCCGCCGTTTACCGGCGTGGTGGTGGCCAAGGTGCTCGAGGTGTCGCGTCATCCGGATGCTGACCGCCTGAACGTTTGTCAGGTCGATGCCGGCACCGGCGAGACGCTCACCATCGTGTGCGGTGCGCCGAACGTGGCGCCGGGCATCAAGGTGCCGTGCGCCACGGTGGGTGCGGCGCTGCCGCCGGCGCAAGCCGGCGATGCGCCGTTCCAGATCAAGGTAGGCAAGCTGCGCGGCGTGCAGAGTTTCGGCATGCTGTGCTCGGCGCGCGAGCTCAAGCTCTCCGACGACCACGCGGGTCTGATGATCCTGCCGGAAGACGCGCCGGTGGGCATGAACATCCGTGAATATCTCGACCTCGACGACACGGTGTTCGTTGTCAAGCTCACCCCCAACAAGGCGGATTGCCTGTCGCTGCTCGGTGTGGCGCGTGAAGTTGCCGCCATCACCGGGGCGCCGCTCAAGGATCTGCCGGGGCAAGGTGCGCAGCCGGCCACGATTGCCGACACGTTGCCGGTGCGCATCAGCTCGCCGCAGGGCTGCGGACGCTTCGGTGGCCGCATCATCCGCAACGTGAATGCCGCCGCGCCGTCGCCTCGCTGGATGGTCGAGCGTCTCGAGCGCGCGGGGCAACGCAGCATCTCTGCGCTGGTGGACATCACCAACTACGTGATGCTCGAACTGGGGCAGCCGCTGCACGTCTACGATCTGAACCGACTGCAAGGCGGAATCGACGTGCGCTTCGGGCGTGCGGGCGAAACGCTCAAGCTGCTCAATGAACAGACCGTGGCGCTCGACGAGAGCGTGCTCGCCATCACTGATGCCAGCGGCCCGATCGGTCTTGCCGGCATCATGGGGGGCGATTCGACCAAGGCCGGTTTGCAGACGCAGAACATCTTCCTCGAGGGCGCCTTCTTCTTCCCGCAGGCCATTCAGGGCCGTGCGCGCAAGTACAACTTCACCAGCGATGCGTCGCACCGCTTCGAGCGCGGCGTGGACTTCGCCGGCAACGTACGTGCGCTGGAGCGTGCCACGCAACTGGTGCTCGAGATCTGCGGCGGCCAGGCCGGTCCCCTGGAGGATCAGGTGGCGCAGCTGCCCGAGCGCGCACCGGTGAAGATGCGTGTCGCACGAGCCGTCAAGATCCTGGGTGTACCGGTCTCGGAGCAAGAGATGAGTGCCATCTTCACGCGCCTTGGCTTGCCGTTCACGCTGGAAGACGGTGTGTTCGAGGTCGCTCCCCCGTCGTATCGTTTCGACATCGAGATCGAAGAAGACCTGATCGAGGAAATCGCGCGCATTTACGGCTTCGACCGTATTCCGGCCAATCCGCCGGTGGCCGCGAGCGAGATGCGCCCGACGAACGAAGGTCGTCGCTCGCAGCATGCCGTGCGGCATGCCGTCGCGGCGCGCGATTATCACGAGACGGTCGGCTTCAGCTTTGTCGACATGGAGTGGGAAGCCGACTTCGCCGGCAACGACAATCCGATCAAGCTGCTCAACCCGATCGCCAGCCACCTCGCGGTGATGCGCTCCACGCTGATCGGCAGCCTGATCGCGACCGCGCGCTACAACCTGAACCGCAAGGCCTCGCGCGTGCGCGTGTTCGAGATCGGTCGCACCTATCATCGCGACAATTCGGTGGCGTCGGGCGAACTGAGCGTTGCCGGCTACCGCCAGCCGCTCACCGTCGCCGCGCTCGCCTATGGCCCGGCGCTCGAGGAGCAGTGGGGCGCCCCCGCGCGTCAGGTGGACTTCTTCGACGTGAAGGGCGACCTCGAGGCATTGCTGGCACCGCGCACGGCGCGTTTCGTGAAGGCCGAGCACCCGGCGTTGCACCCGGGACGCAGTGCTGCCATCGAAGTGGACGGCAAGCGCGTCGGTTTCATTGGCGAGTTGCATCCGCGGTGGCAGCAGAAATACGACCTGCCGCATGCGCCGGTGCTGTTCGAGATCGAGGCCGAGGCACTGTTCGCCCGCGATGTCGCGAGCTACGAGGAAATCTCGAAGTTCCCGCCGGTCACGCGCGACATTGCGCTGGTCGTCGATCAGTCGCAGCCGGTGCAGGGATTGCTCGATGCCATGCTCGCGGCACGCCAGGACGATCCGGCATGCAGCATCGTGCAAACGGTGCGGCTGTTCGACGAATTCCGGCCGAAGGCCGGTGCCCCGTCGGGCTCGCTGGGCGCGCAGGACAAAAGCGTGGCGTTTCGTGTTACTCTGCAAGACCCCTCGGGTACGTTGCAGGACGAGACGGTCCAGGGCGCCATTAACGCACTGGTAAAACGGGTAGAAGGGTTCGGCGCGCGCTTGCGCGGTTGAGGCCCGGTAGAAATCCGGTTGCGAGTGGGTTATCGCACTGTCATCGCCATCGCGTGGGACGTATGAACGAAATGAATCCTGGTGAATTTGAAGCCATGCTCGCAGCGCAGCGCATCGCGCTGGGCCGCAGCGAAATGAACGAGGTCTCGACCGAAGCGCCGACGCTGACGAAGGCCGAACTGGCGGAGTTGCTGTTCGAACACGTCGGTCTGAACAAGCGTGAAGCGAAGGATATGGTCGAGGCGTTCTTCGAATCGATTCGCGATGCGCTTGAATCGGGTGACAGCGTCAAGCTTTCCGGCTTCGGCAACTTCCAGTTGCGCGACAAGCCGCAACGACCGGGTCGGAATCCGAAGACTGGTGAGGCCATCCCGATCGCCGCGCGTCGCGTCGTCACCTTTCACGCCAGTCAGAAGCTCAAGTCGATGGTGGAGTCTGGCGTTCTGAGCAAGTAAATCCCGGCCGCCGCATTCTGTGGCGGCCGCTGGTTTTTCGTCCGCAATTTAACCGTCGTCCCATTCTGCTCGCGCTGCGATGGATCACGTTGCCTTGCCGCCGATTCCCGCCAAGCGTTACTTCACCATTGGTGAGGTGAGCGAACTGTGTGGCGTCAAGCCTCACGTCCTGCGCTATTGGGAGCAGGAGTTCACGCAGCTGCGTCCGGTCAAGCGGCGGGGTAATCGACGGTACTACCAACATCACGAAGTCCTGCTCATCCGGCGTATCCGGGAGTTGCTCTACGAGCAGGGGTTCACCATCAACGGCGCCCGCAACCGGCTGGAGGCCGATTCGCCGCGCGGTGCGAGAGCGTCAGGCGTGGCCGGTGCGACGGGGCAGGGCGAGTCGACCCAGGACACCGCGACGGCCGAGCCCGCTCTCGATGTTGGCGATCTGCGCCGGCGTCTCGAATCGATCATCGATCTGCTCAAGTCCTGAGCCGCCGACCGGCCGGCGGCCTTCCCGTGTCCGCAACCTCGGGATTGTCCCAATGCGGCACTCGCCGAACTGTCCGTAATCCGAGATATGACACGCTGCAAGGCGGGCTGGCGCTCGTCCGTTCGGATGGGCCCGACGATTCCTTCGACCAAGAAGGGCGGAGACGACTTCCGGGGGCGCGGCGATTGCCTTACACTTGCCGGAAACAGGGGCACCTGTCAGCGATGCCTTTCCGGATCCTTATGACAACCGGGCCATCACAGACCTCTTTTGCGCGGGGGCGCGAAGGCTGAAAGGATCTCCACCTATGGCGGAACCGAGCACGGCGGAAATGCGACACGGTCGTTGGACAACGTCCTATCGCTCGATCGTCGCGATCCTGATTTTCGGTTTGCTGATCCTGATCCTGCTTTGGACGGCGGTGCTTTGGCGCGTCTCCATCGAGTACAAGGCGATTCTTCGCGACGCGGCGGCGTCGGCCTCGACCGTGGCATCCGCCCTCGAGCAGCAAACGCTGCGCGCGATTCGCCAGGTCGACCAGACCACCCGTTTCGTGAAGTACGAGTACGAGCACCGTCGCGGCGAATTCGATCTGCATCGAACGCTCAGCGAGGGCATCGTTGCCGACCGGTTCATGGTGCTCGTGAGTCTGGCGGATGCCAATGGCGATGTGTTCGCCACCACGCTGCCGGATGCCGCACGTGTGAACATCGCCGATCGCGAGCATTTCCGGGTGCATTTGCAGAGCGCGAGCGATGGCCTGTTCATCAGTCATCCCGTGTTCGGTCGCGTATCGCGCAAATGGGTGCTCCAGTTCACCCGGCGACTGAATCGCCCGGACGGCTCGTTCGCGGGCGTGGTCGTCGTGTCGCAGGAACCGAGCTACTTCACCAGCGATTTCTATACCAATGCCGTGCTCGGCCAATTCGGCCAGATCGCCGTGATCGCGGACGATGGTGCGTTGCTCGCGCGCAGCACGGGCGCGAGCGTGGCGATCACCGGCACGGGCGAGCTGCCGCCGTTCACGCCGGAGCAGCGAATGTCAGGCGTGCAGCGCGATCCCATCGACGGCATCGAACGCATCGTGGCGTACCGCCATCTGCGCGACTATCCATTGGCCGTGCAAGTGGGACTGTCGATGGACGAGGAACTGGCGGAGTACCGCCATGTCGAGCGGGTTTATCTGACGATGGCGACGTTCGTGTCGGTCGCGCTCGTGGTTTTCTTCGGGATGATCGCGTACCTCATGCAGCGCCTCATTGGCCGGGATCAACAGCTCACGCGGCTCATCTCGTACGATGCCCTCACCGGATTGCCGAATCGATATGCGCTGATGGAGTCGCTGCGCCGGGCGCTTTCCACGACAACTCGCGTGGGCAAGGTTGCGCTGCTGCACATCGATCTCGACAACTTCAAGAGCGTGAACGACACGCTCGGTCATGCGCAGGGCGACGACATCATCCGACAGGTCGCCGAGCGATTCGCGCCGCGCATGCCCGCCGAGGCCATGCTCGCACGTTTTGCCGGCGACGAGTTCATGGTGCTGCTCGAGGGCGACGATGCGCCGGCGCAAGCCGAACCGCTCGCCAACACCTTGCTCGCTTCGCTCAAGGCGCCGATGGTCGCCGACGGCACGTCGTTCGCCCTGCACGCGAGTATCGGCGTCGCGTTCTGGTCGAAGCCGGACGAAACCGAAGCCGACCTCATCAAGAAGACGGACCTGGCGATGTACTCGGCGAAGGAGGCCGGCAAGAGCACCGTGCATGTCTATACCCAGGAGATGACGTATCCGGCACACCAACTGGTCGTGTGGGAGCGTCAGATGGAACAGGCGCTGGCGAACAACGAGTTCTTCCTCGCGTACCAGCCCATCATCGCGCTTGGCGCCGATTGCGTCTGCGGCATGGAGGCGCTGATCCGCTGGCGCCATCCCGAGCGCGGTGTGCTCGCGGCGGGCGAGTTCATCCCACTGGCCGAGACCACCGGGCAGATCGTGGCGATCGGCGAGTTCGCGCTCACCCAGGCGTGCCGTCAACTGGCGGCCTGGCGCGGCACGCCGATGGCGTCGCTGAAGCTGGCGGTCAACGTGTCGTCGGTACAGTTCTGGCGCGGCGACATTGGCGAACTGGTGGAGCGTCTGATCAAGGCTTACGAGATCGAGCCGAATCGCCTCGAACTGGAAATTACCGAATCGGTGATGATCAAGAACCCGGCGCTGGTGGAAATGAAGATCCAGCAATTCAAGCGGGCGGGCGTGCGCATCGCGCTCGACGATTTCGGCACGGGGTATTCATCGTTGTCCTATCTGACGCGTTTCCCAGTCGATACGCTCAAGGTCGATCGCTCGTTCGTCGAATCGATTCCCGATTCCTCGCGCTCGTGTCTCATGATTTCCAATATCGTCAATATTGCGCGTTCGCTCGGGATCGAGCTGGTTGTCGAGGGGGTGGAGAATGACCGGCAATTGGATTGGTTGCGCCATTTCGTTCCGCTTTGTGCGCAGGGTTATCTATTCTCCCGGCCGGTGGAAATCGGGCAAATGGATTCGGTAATCGAACGGTTTGGGATTTGCCAATAAAGCAGTTGAAATCCAAATACCATGTATTCGCCTAGTTAATAGATTAAATAGGGCTTCAGAATAAATCGATTGCTTGCTGGTTTTTCGTGCGGATCGACCGTCGGAGTGCTATAGAATCACGAGGTTATCGCGACGCATGTGCGCCCGCGTCAAACGGGACGGAGCCGGGCGTGGCGGGGCGTCAACAGCCGGCAATTGTCAGGGTGGACCATTGCCGGGTAGTCAGGATCCGAAGGCGCGGGGCGCGACAAGCCGGGGATCGGGAACGAGGAAAAGGGTTCGACGCGCAGACCAGAATTGGCAGACATACGCCGGCACCACGAATGCCGATCGCGACCAGTGATGCTGTCCGGGGAAGATGACAGAAACGCGATTCGAAAGAGGCGATGCCCTTGCCAACGTAACAAGTGAAAAATAATAGAACGAGCGTTTGATTTTCGGAATGAGGATAAGGCATTGGCTTTATGCCGCCTGTCTCTCGGCTGGCGTGCTGGTCGCCTGCTGGGTCGCGGCGGACCGAACCGCCACGTCGCTGGTCGGCGACAAGCTTGCGCAGAGTGTCGACGCCGGGCAAATGGTGGCCGATCGGGTTGCCGACGGCATGGTTCACGCGATCAATACTGATCTGGCGATGGTGCGGGCCATCCCCTCGACCTTCGCCGAGGTGGATCTGCTGCGCGATGTGCTGCGTGCGTCGCAGGACGGCGGCCCGTCCCCCGATACGGTCATGCGCGCCAACGAGTTTCTGCGCGGCGCGCAGGGCTACTTCGGCGTGGACCGCATCTGGGTGATCGACGCGCATGGCGCTTGCGTGGCGGCCAGCAACTTTCGCGACACGCCGTCGCCGGTCGGCCAATCGGTGGCCGGTATGCCGTACGTGAGCCGTGCATTGCTTGGCGGGCGTTACGAGGGTTACGCCGCAGGTTGGGAGCCCCGGTCGCCCGGTCTCTATTTCAGTGCGCCCGTATACCGCGAGGGCGAGCTGATCGGCGTGGTAATGACGAAAATCGGGCTACTGCGCCTGCGTCACTGGGTCGGCAGCGGCGAATCATTCATCACCGACGGCAATGGCGTGGTGATCATGAGCCACGAACCGCGCTTCGAAAATCGCTTCGCGCTCGATGGCAAGCTCGGTTCGTTGACCGACGACGAGCGCCTGGCCCTGTATCAGCGTCAGGCGTTTGCCCGCATGCCGATTTCGCAATTCCGGCGCGCCCCTGGGCGCGCGAACGCCTGGGTGCCGCAGGCGCTGCTCGAGCGCATGTCGGCGTTCGACGACCAGCCCAAGCCGTTTGTAATCGCATCCAGGCCGAGTTCCAGCAACGACCTGATCGTCTACGCGGTCGAGGGCGTCGATGCCTGGGAGGCGCTCACGCGCCAGCACGCGAAGGACCTGGCGCTGTGCTTCCTGCTGTACCTGGGCGGCGCGGTCATCCTGGCGCTCGGCGGATGGATCTACTGGCGCGAGCGGGTTCAACACCGCCAGGTGCGCCAATCCAACGAAGCATTGCGCGCCGCGAATCATCAACTGGCATTCGAGGCCAGTTACGACGAACTGACCGGCAGCCTCACGCGTCGTTACTTCTTCCATCGCTTCGAGCAATTGCTGGAGGCGGCGCAGCGCAAAAACGAGCCGATGAGTCTCATCGTGGCCGATCTCGACCACTTCAAATCGATCAACGACACGTACGGTCACGCGATCGGCGACCAGGTCCTGTGCCGGTTCGTGCTGGTGTGTTCGTCGACGCTGCGTGGCGACGATCTGATCGGTCGGATCGGTGGCGAAGAGTTCGCGATCCTGCTGCCCGGGGCGAGCGAGCGCGATGCGCTGCGCGTGGCCGATCGGATTCGAGAGCGCTGCAAACGCGAATCTGTGGAAGGCAGCGAACCGCCGCTGCGTTTTTCGTCGAGCTTCGGCATCACGGAGTGGCAGGACGAAGACTCGCCGATGAACATGGTCGAGCGCGCCGACATGGCGTTGTATCGCGCGAAACGGGCCGGGCGAGACCGTTGCTGGGTGTTCTGAAGTCTGCGCGCGCCCCGGGCGCGTGAGAGGCGTCGAGGCGTCGCCGTGAATCTCGGCGCGGCCGCCTTGCTTGCCGACGCCGCTGCAAGCACAACTCCCATGTGGTTACCAATGTCACGTTTGGTAACCAAAGAGCTATGCCTTCCCGCGCATTTCAGCGGAACTTCCGTGTCTAATTCGTCAAGCCGCGCGGTGGTGACCGACTTGCCGTCAACCTTTGCCGCGCAAGACTCGACATCCAAACTGCGGGAGACATTATCGTGAAACGTTTACTCATGCTGGCGGGCGGGGTTGCCGTCGCCATGACGATGGCCGGCTGCGTGGCCGTGCCTTATGGCGCGCCGGCGTATGGCAATGCCTACTACGACAACTATGGCTATGCGCCGGGCTATGCCGTGGCACCGGCCCCGGTGGTGACATTCGGCGTCTCGGGAAGTTATTACCGTGGCGATTACGACCGTGGCTGGCGGGGGCGCGGTGGGCGCGGCTGGGGCTGGCGTCATTGACAGCGGTGACATGCGTCGCCGTGTCGGCAGCAAAATCGTAACAGACGGAACCGCGGCGCAACGCAGGCGAGCGCCGCGGCCGCGATCAGAACTCCGACAGCGCGAAGTCGGCCTTGGAGACGTCACATTCCGGGCAACGCCAGTCGTCGGGTACGTCGCTCCAGCGGGTGCCGGGCGCGAGGCCGTCGTTCGGCGCGCCTTCGGCTTCGTTGTAGATCCAGCCGCAGATCAGGCAGATCCAGTTCTTGAATTCGGTGGGAGTGTCCAGCGTGGTGGTCATGATGTCGGGTCAAGGGGAAAACTTTCGCGACCCGCATTGTAAGGCACGCGCCGGTTGGCGCCGGCGCGCGCATGCGGTGTTTCTGCTCACCAGTGGATCTGATTGAGGAAGATCGGTGCCATCTGGGCAAGTGAGTTGAGCAGCGACATGGCGGTGTCGCGATGGGACACCTCCTTCCACAACCGGCTTTCCTTGATGACCCGGTCGCGATCTTCCGCGGTTTTCACGTCGGGCGAACGCAGTGTCTTGATCAGATCGATGACGGACGCGCGGTCAACGGTTTCCGTGACCGAGTGGTGCGCGAGCAGATCGTCGAGATGCAAGCGTTCCGCTTCCGTCCCGGTCGTCGCCGACGACGGATCAGGCGTTGCAGCAGGCACGGACGGCTTGTCGGATTGGGTCATACGAGTCGGTCTCCCGAAAGTCACTGGAAAGCGAGACGGCGCAGCATGTGAAAGCCGGCGAGGCTCCCGCGTCATGCATGGCGAGGTATCGCATGTCTCCATCATAGGCCGAATCCCATGCGCTGCGAACCCTGCAATCCCGGGGAGCGACACCTCGACGCACATCCCTGCCTGACAGGTCGGTGCCGTGTCAAAGCCGTGACGCGGCGGCACAGAAGCCTGACCAGACGTCAAGCGCAAAAAATTTATCCAGGGTTGATGCCGAAACGGGCAATCCTCTTGACAGCCTGTGCCTGTGGGCGTTTCGAGAGGAGGGTGGCGGGTTATCCAGTGGGTTATCCACAGAAGCTGTGGGTAACTCGCCATCGACACATCGGGCGTCGACCGTGTCGATGGGATGACCTGTGCGTGACACGTCATCCTCCCCGGCTGGGCGTTACGTCAGCGAAGCAGTGGACGCAACATGAGCAAGGCGAAGAATAGCGCGACCCCCACCGGCAGCAGTCCGGTAAAGAACGCCGGCCACGGCGCACGACCGCGGCGACGGGCGCCGAATGACGAGATCAGTCCGGCGCAAAGACAGAGCACGCCCACGGCCCAGGTCGGGTTCGGGTGCTTCAGCACCCAGGCGGCAGCCGCCAGCAATCCGACCCAAGCCAACGGTAAAGCGCCCGGCGGCGGCGGGGTGACGCCAGCGGGTTTGGCCTGCGTTCGCGGGGCGGCCGGGTTCGTATTTTCGGGCAAATCGGGGCGTTTGTCGGGCATCGGGATTCCGGAAATGCGCGCGTGACGGGGGTGTCTCGCGAAAGCCGCAGCATAGCAAACGTGAAGGCCCCATGCTCAGGAGGTATGCCTGGGCAAGCCCGGCGGTGAAGGATGGCCGAACGCCGCGGACGCGATGGAGGTGACGGAGGCGGGGCGCGTGTCCGTCGCCGGGGCACGGACATGCCAGACCGAGGTGGGATCGCTGATGCGGGTCGGTGCGAACGCGGGAGGCGTGGCGCAGCGATTATCCAGATCGACATATTGCCTGAGGCGCCGAACGTTCCGAACGTCCTGGCCGTCCGGCGCATTGAGGCCGAGTGGCGCGACGAGCGCGCCAGCGGCGGCGCTGGACGGCAGGTGTACGGCAACGCAGGGCTGATGAAAGAGGTCGACCGGCGTCGGGCCGGCGGGTATCGACTGGGCGCGCACACTCGCGGAACCGATCGCCAGTATCAGGCCTCCGACCATGAGGCCGAGCCGCGAAGCGGTGGCGCAGGGGGCGTCGGCTACATGACGAATGTCATGGCACGGGGAACGCTCGAGGTGTCTCGGCGGCATGGTTCGCTCCGTCGGGGCGGACGTTGACGATCGCGACGTCGCGCCTCGCGAGGAGGACGCCGCGTGTTCGCACATTCGCAAGCCAATTTCATGCCGGAGTGCGCAAGCCAATGATTTTCTTGGGAATTTGTTGTTGTCCGGCGCGCGTTTGCCGATCGACCTGCGGGAGATGTTGCAGTTCCGAAACGTGCAGCCGAGAATCGACCCAACCGCCATTCGATGCGAAATGGCATTCTCCGATGCGCCAGATACTGTATATAATTACAGTATCCCCCTCTACGGCGAGACAGAACCTCACATGAAAGCCAATTACTCCATCGCCGACATCGAGCAGGCGATCAACTACTGGACGAGCCATCAGGCAGCGGACAGCAACCTGTCATTGTGCAAGTCGGCCCGCGCGCTCGCCAACGTGTATGGCGAGATGATCTACCGGCGTGCGACGAGCGTTGCGGCCGAATCGCTCAATGCCGAGCAGAGTCAGGCCCTCGAGACGGCCCTGCACCAGATGGAGCTGGGCCTCGCGCCGTGATCCGGACGCGGCACGGTCGCGCGAATGGTGCGCAACGCCGGCGGGACCATCGCGACCCTCATGATGAAAGGGGCGGCGACGCGAGCCGCATGGACCAGCGCTCCAGCCAGCGCTCCAGATCCCCGGCGGACAGGGCGGGCGAGAACAGATACCCTTGGCCGACGCGGTAGCCTTGCGCAACGAGCACATCGCGCTGGGTCTCGTCTTCGACCCCCTCGGCCACCACGGTCAGATGCAAGCTGTGGCCGATGCCGATGATGGCGCTGGTCAACGCGCGCACCGTTTCGTCGCGCGTGATGTCATGCACGAAGCTGCGGTCGAGCTTGAGCTCCGACACGGGCAGACGTCGCAGATAGCCCAGACTCGAATACCCGGTGCCGAAGTCGTCCATCGACATACGCACGCCCATCGCGTGCACTTCGTCGATAATGCGCAGCGTGCTCGGGTTGTGATCCATCAGCACGCTTTCCGTGATCTCGATGGCCAGGCACGACGGCGGCAATCCGTGATCGGCCAGCGCCTGCGCAATGGTGCGCGGCAGTTCGTGATCGTGGAAGTTGGTGGGCGACAGATTGACCGACACGTTCGCGATGCCTACACCGCGACGGCGCCAATCGGCCAGTTGCCGGCAGGACTCACGCAGCGTCCACGTACCGAGCTCCCCGATCAGCCCGCATTCCTCCGCCAGCGCGATGAAGCGTGACGGCGGCACGTCGCCGTATTGCGGATGAGGCCAGCGCGTCAGCGCCTCGGCACCGTACACGGTCTCGTCGAGCAGGTTGATCTGCGGTTGGTAGAACAGTTGCAGTGTTCCGCGGCGCAGGGCCTCGCGCATGGCGGTTTCCAGCTCGAGCCGCTCCTGCGCGTGAATGTTCATGTCCTCGCTGAAGAACCGAACGCTGCCGGGGCTGGTCATCTTCGCCTGATACATCGCCATGTCCGCGCGTTGGAGCAGGATATCGAATTCCCTGCCGTGGCTCGGATACAGGCTGATGCCGAAGCTGCCGGACGGTGCGAGGGTCACCCCGTCGACCTGGCAGGGTGCGTTGAGCGCGCTACGCATACGCTCGATGGCGATGTCCAGGCGCTCGGGGTCGCATTCGGTGAGCACGGCCACGAACTCGTCGCCCGACAGGCGCGCCACGATGTCCGCGCCGCGCAGCGCGCGACGCAGACGCTGCGCGATGGTGCGCAGCAGAACGTCGCCCGCCTGATGGCCCAGCGAGTCGTTGACCTGCTTGAATCGGTCCAGGTCGATGAAGATGACGGCCATGCGCGTGCTCAATTCCGTCGCGCTGGCGATGGCCTGCGCCGCGAGCACGTTCAGCATGCTGCGATTGGGCAGGCCGGTGAGGCTGTCGGAGAACGCCAGCTGGCGGATGCGCGTGCGCGACTCGTCGCGCTCGAAGGCCAGCTTGCAAAGATGCACGCACACGTCGACGAGGCGCTCGTGCAGCGCGTCGGGACCGCGCGGCGTACGGTAATAGAAGGCGAGCACACCGAGCACACGTCCATCGTTGGCGATGATCGGCATGGACCATGACGCAGCCAGGCCGAACTCGGCGGCCATGTCGCGGAAATTGGCCCAGCGCGGATCCGTGGCGATATCGGTCACGACGACCGGTCGCGCCTGAAACGCCGCGGTGCCGCAGGTGCCCACGTTCGGGCCGATGGCCAGGCCGTCGATCATCTGATGGTAACGCGCGGGCAGGCTCGGCCCCGCTTGCGGACGCAACCGTCCTTCGGCGTCGACCCGAACGACCGAGGCCATGACTTCCGGGGCGATCTGTTCGAGTTCGCGGCAAACGAGCGTGAGCACTTCCACGAGGGGCGCATCGCGCACCATGGCGGCGAGCGCCTTGTGCTGGAGCACTTCCTGAATCTTCGACTGCGTGATGTCCGTGAACAGCACCACGGAATGCGCGAGTTCGCCGTTCGCGTCGAGAATCCTGTTGGTCA
Organism: Pandoraea pnomenusa; assembly: GCF_000767615.3. Classification (NCBI taxonomy): domain Bacteria; kingdom Pseudomonadati; phylum Pseudomonadota; class Betaproteobacteria; order Burkholderiales; family Burkholderiaceae; genus Pandoraea; species Pandoraea pnomenusa. Next base: position 2,205,196 of record NZ_CP009553.3, read on the forward strand.
CCATCGACACCCACAGCGGTTGATGCTGCGCCGTGCGCACGAGCACTTCGCAATGGCAACTTCGGCCATCGCGGGCGGAGAGCATGCACCCGACCAGCGCCTGCTTGACGTCCACGGCCGCCGCGCCGTCGGACGGCTCATCGGTCGACATCTCACCGAACGAATTGCCGACCGACTGGCCCACGACATCCTCGGCCGCATAGCCGAACATGCGAGTGAAGCCGGCATTGACATAGCAGACGGTGCTTTGCGCGTCTGTGATCAGCACCGCGTTGTCGGTCTCGTCGACCCCGAGCGAGAGCAGATGCAGACGCGCGTCGTCGGCCGCCTGGCGCGCCACGCGTGCCGTCACGTCGACGGTCAGCTTGATGACGAAGGCAAGCTCGCCGGCGTCGTCGAATACGGGGTTGTAGGTGGCCTCGAGCCAGATGGGCTGTCCATCGCGTCTGCGGCGGCAGACCTGTCCGGTATGGGAGCGCCCGGAGCGCAGGACTTGCGTGAGCGCGTCGCCGCAGGTCGGGTCGTCCGGTGCGCACAGCAGCGTATGGGGTTGACCGAGCAGTTCGTCGCGGGTGTAGCCGAACTCGCCGAGCAGCTTGTCGTTGACGCCGACGATGATGCCGTCCGGCGTCAGCGTGAGCATGCCCAGCGAGTGATCGAGCGCCGCGAGCAGCGCCTCGCGTCCGGGCGTGGGATTGGCGCCGGCGGTGGACGGTGAACCGCGCACGACCATCGAAAGGACCTCCTCGGACGTCCTGTGGACATTGTCGGATGTGACTGGGGCTGACACGCCAAAAAACGCTTTCAAGTATAGCGACCTGCAACGGCAGGCTCACGTGGGAGAAACCGGGAGAGCGTCACGGGGGTGACGCCGCCCCGGGCAGCGGGCGATCGGCGCAGTGGGGCGCCGATTGCCACGTTTTCAGCGGGTCGGACGGCCTCGGGTGGCCATGGGCAAACTCGGAAACAATGTCTCGAACGAAGGCGAACGAAGGCGAACGGGCCTGGACGGCCTCAGGCGCCCCTGACGCGAATGCGCACCCCGTCAACCGAAACGGTCTGGCCGGCGCGGATCTTGCAGGTCTTGCGGGTCTCGATCCGGCCGTCGACGCTCACCGCGCCATTGGCCACCATGACCTTGCCCGCACCGCCGGAATCCACCACACCGGTGAGTTTGAGAAGATCGTTCAGCGCGACGAATTCGCCGGTCAATTCAAAAGTAACGTTTTGCATGATGGTGCGGATACTACGTAAAAACCCAACGCGCGTCGACAGCCGCCGCGCATCGTCCGGGTGCCGCTGAATTGGAGGGCGAGGAAGGTCGAACCTATCGCTCGAGCACATGCTCGATCCGGCGGTCCGGAATCAGCCACACGGCGGCGACCAGCGCATACAGCGCGAGCGACACTTCCGGTATCACGAACGCCAGTCCAATGGCCACGGCATAGACGAGTACCGACATCTTGCCCTTGAAGTCGCGGCCCAGCGCGGCGGCCAGCTTCGTGTTGCCGCCCTCGCCATGCACCGCGAGCAACGCGCGCGTGAGGATGTAGTACGCGACGGCCGCCATGAACAGGACCACGCCGTAGAGCGCCGTCGGCCACGCGGTGAAATGATTCTCGCCCAGCCAGTGAGTGACGAACGGAATCAGCGAAAGCCAGAACAGCAGGTGCAGGTTGGCCCAGAGCACGCCGCCCGAGACTCGCTGCACGACGTGAAAAAGGTGGTGATGGTTGTTCCAGTACAGTCCCACGTAGACGTAACTCAGGATATAGGTGAGGAACGTCGGAGCGATCGGCAACAGATCGGCCAGCTCGCTGCCATGCGGCGCTTTCATCTCCAGCACCATGATCGTGATGATGATGGCGATTACGCCATCGCTGAAGGCTTCCAGTCGGCTCTTGCCCATGCGTGTCCAGGTGCTTGCGGATCGAGGATAGGTATTACAGCGTCGGTATTACAGCGCGGCCACGCGGTTGCGCCCGGCCTGCTTTGCGGCATACAGCGCGCGGTCGGCGCGTTGGAGCACGGTGCCGAACTCGGCGTCGTCGGGTGCGAGACCGCCCACGCCAATGCTCGCGGAGAAGCGTATCGGCGCATTGGGGCCGGGCACGCTCGCACCGCCAATGGCCGTGAGCAATCGCTCGGCCGCCTGCATGGCGCGTTCGGCATCGGCGTCGGGCAGCAGCACCGCGAATTCCTCGCCCCCCAGCCGCCCGATCACGGTGTCCTTGCGCAGCGTGGCGCGCAGCACCACCGTCAGTTCGACAATGACGCGGTCGCCGACGGCATGCCCCCAGGTGTCGTTGATCGCCTTGAAGTGATCCAGGTCGAGCATCAGCACGGCCAGGCGGCGCTGCTGTGCCCGGGCTGCCGCGAACTGGCGCTCGGCCTGCAGGAGAAACGCGCGGCGATTCAGCGCGCCGGTGAGCGCGTCGCGCATGGCCATGTCGCCGAGCACCTGATTGACCCGGCGCAGTTCCAGCTCGTCGACGACCAGCACCGACAGGTCGGCGAGCAACGCGCGTTTCTCGTCGTCGAGCGTGCGCGGTTTGCGATCGATCACGCACAGCGTGCCGAGGCGATGCCCCTGTGGCGTACGCAGCGGGGCGCCCGCGTAGAAGCGGATGTTCGGTTCGCCCACGACCAGCGGGTTGTCCGCGAAGCGACGGTCCGCGCGGGCGTCGGGTACCACCAGGACTTCGTCGTCGAGAATCGCGTGGGCGCAGAACGCCATGGAGCGCGGTGTCTGTTCGGCTTCCAGGCCCTGACGGGCCTTGAACCACTGCCGCGACTCGTCAATTAGCGAGACGAGCGAGATCGGTGTGCCGAGCACGTACGACGCCAGCCGCACGATGCGGTCGAACGCGGGTTCGGGCGGGGTGTCGAGAATCTCGTAGCGACGCAGGGCGGCGAGGCGCTCGGCCTCGTCCGGATGGGAGTGGAAATTCAGGGGATCTGTCAATGTCGACACTCGATCGATAGCCTCCGTGACGCCGTCAATTCTGCCGCGCCCGCCCTCGCTTGGCAATCGCGGCGCCGCCGAACGTGCCGCGCCCGGCATGTGGGCCGTCCGCCACAGCGCCTGAGCGGCCAGCCGCTCGTCCTCGGGGGAGGGGGGCAAATGCCCGGCGTCGGCCGGGGCGCAAAGAGCGAGTGTCATGGCTTGACTTCGAACGCTTCGCCGGTCTCGAAGAAGTTGCCGCCGGCAATGTAGTGCAGGCTTCGCAATCCTCCCGATCCGCCCGATCCGGCGGATTCACCGGTCGCACCGGTCGCACCGGTCTCATCGGTCCCGAACTGCCAGCGTCCGTCGCGAAAGGCGCGCGGATCGGCCCAGGCCGCCACGACTTCGCCGAGAAACAGATCGTAGCGCTCCTGGTTGTGCGGCTCCGGAATCACGCGGCATTCCAGCCATGCCAGGCAGCCCTCGATGAGCGGCGCCCCGATCTGCGAACCGCTGAACGCCCGCACCCCGGTACCCGGGGCGAACTTGTCGGTATCGCGCCCGGAGATCGAGCCGACCGCGAGTGTCTCGCGTGCGATGGCGCGTGCCGGCACGTTCAGCGAGAACTCGCCCGAGGCGTCGACCAGCTCACGCGTGAGCGTATTGCGATCGATGACGACGGCGATCTTCGGTGGGGAAAAGTCCACCGGCATCGACCAGGCGGCGGCCATCACGTTCCGGCGCCCGGCATGGGCGCTGCCCACGAGCACGGTCGGGCCGTGATTGAGCAGCCGGTAGGCTTTGGGGAGTGCGACGGGCAGACGTTCGGTCATGATGGGCGCTCGGCAGGCGAAGTAAAGGATCAGGCGGCCCATGATAGCGCGCATCGGCACGCTGCCGGCGGCGCTTGACGCGACGGCTGACATCCGAAAAAGGCGGCCCGCAGGGTGAGCTGCGGGCCGTACAAACGGCACGGTGCGGGGAGCGCGTGCCGGATCAGATGTGCTCGCAGTATTTCATGCGTTCGTCCCAGTCCGGTCCCCATGCGCGTGGGATGGCATCACCCCGGTCGCCCCGATCGCCCCGATCGCCCTATACTGAGGCGCATGTCCGGGGGGGGTCTGTATTTGGCCGCCGTCTCCGGGAGCACCCCAACGGTTGTCATTGCCAACGGGAGGGCGGGGTATGCGCCGATCTCAGTCGTCGAGCGCGGGGCAGCGCGATTTGCTGACGGGCGGCACGCCCGAGGACGCGAACGTCCCGCGGCATGCCGGGTCGGGGCGCGGCATGGCGCGCACCGGTGCCAACGTCTACGTCGGCACGGCCTCATGGACCGACAAATCGCTCATTGCCTGCAAGCGCTTTTATCCGCCCGGACATACGTCGGCCGAGGCGCGCCTGCGCTACTACGCCAGCCGCTTTCCGATGGTCGAGGTCGACAGCAGTTATTACGCCATGCCGTCGGCCGTCAATGCGCAGCTCTGGGTCGGGCGCACGCCCGCGGCATTCGTGTTCAACATCAAGGCGTTCCGCCTGCTGACCGGCCATCAGACGCCGCGTATCGCGTTTCCGAAAGACCTTCAGCCCGAACTGCCGCCGGGCGGCGGGCCGAACGTCTACTACAAGGACATGCCCGACGCGCTCAGGGACGAGATCTGGCGGCGCTATCTCGAAGCGCTTGCCCCGTTGCGTCTGGCCGGCAAGTTGGGGTTGGTCCACTTCCAGTTTCCGCCGTGGCTCACCGGCGATCGGAAGAGCCGCGCGCACGTGGAGGACTGCGCGCAGCGCATGGCCGGCTACGGCGTGGCCGCCGAGTTCCGTTCCCGCGGCTGGTTCGATGGGGTGCATGCGGACGAGACGCTGACCTGGCTGCGCTTGCTCGGTTGGGTCAACACGATCGTCGATGAGCCACAGGGCTTCGCGAACAGCATTCCGCAAGTCTGGCAGACCACCACGCCGCTCGCCGCCGTGGTCCGTCTGCATGGCCGCAATCACGCCACGTGGAACGTGCGCGAGAGCACCGCGGCGTCGGATCGCTTCAACTACGACTATCGCGACGCGGAGCTTGCCGCGCTGGTCGACCCGATACGCGTGATCGCCAGAGAGGTCGCACGCGTGTACGTCGTGTTCAACAACAACTACGAAGATCAGGGGCAGCGTAATGCGACGACCCTGATGCATCTGCTGGGCGATGATGCGATGCAGTAAGATATTTCGCCAGCCGAAGCATGCGTTCTGACGTTTCGACATCGAAATAATGGAGACGACACCATGGCGACCGACCGCCGCGTAACCTTCTTTCATGCGCCCAACACTCGTTCATCGGGTGTGCTGGTGCTGCTCGAGGAACTGCAGGCCGAGTACGATCTGCATCTGCTGCGCTTCGCCACCGGCGAGCAACGTGGCTCGGACTATCTGGACGTCAATCCGATGGGCAAGGTGCCCGCGATTCGCCATGGCGACGCCGTGATTACCGAGCAGGCGGCGGTCTACATGTACCTGGCGGAGCTTTATCCGGAGCAATCGCTGGCGCCGCCGCCTGGCGATCCCCGGCGGGGGCCGTATCTGCGGTGGATGGTCTACTACGGCTCGTGCGTCGAGCCGGCAGTGGTGGACAAGTCGCTCGGGCGCGACGGCGCCGAGCGTTCACGATCGCCTTACGGCGACTACGAGTCGGTCATCTGGACCATCGATCGGCACTGGGCGCAGAACCCGGGGCCGTGGTGGCTCGGCGAATCGTTCACGGCGGCCGACGCGCTGTGGGGCAATGCGATGCACTTCCTCACGCACTTCAAACTGATTCCGCCGACCCCCGCGATCACGGCCTACGTCACCCGCTTTCGTGAGCGCGAAAGCGTGGCCCGTGCGCTCGCGCGCGATGCCGAGTTCGCGAGGCAACTGTCGGGCTGAGCGAACGGCACGCAGGGGCCGCCTTCGTCCGCCGCGCCAGGATCAACGCTCCAGGGCCTCGATGACCGGATCGCACTCGATCGGAAAATTGACCGAATTGGCGATGTAGCATTTCTCATGCGCGGCGTGGTGCAGACGCTCGGCCAGCGCAACGTCGCCGCCCGCGCGAATCGTCACGCGCGGGTGGAGCACGATCCTCGTGAAGCCGCCCTGCGTGGCCGTGTCGATCATCGTGCCGACGGCGTGGTCGACGTACGCCTCCACGACAATGCCCGCCTCCGAGCACAGATGCAGATACCAGAGTTTGTGGCAGGCGCTGGCCGACGCCACGAGCAGGTCCTCGGGATTCCAGCGCGCCGGATCTCCGCGAAAGGCCGGGTCGGACGAGCCGGGAATCGTGGGCTTGCCCTCGGCGCGAATCTCGTGATTGCGCCCGTAGTCGCGATACCCGGAGGTGCCGCTGCCCTGATTGCCGATCCACTCGATGCTGATTCGGTACTGATGTTCGCCTGATGCCATGACGTGTCTCCGCTGCGTGTGCACGCAGCCGTAGGGGTGGGAAGAAGCCTGGCGCGAGGTTTGTGCAATCGTGCGCACGATGGGCACGATGTGCGGGATGCACGGGAGGTGCGATCTTCCGCAAACGCGCCAGCAGGCCGCCTGACCATGCGGCATTTTCGCAGGCAAGCAGGCGCGGCGCTGGCCATTTTCGGCCATCAGATCATCAAGACGCCAAAACGACCGGTGCCATGCGTCGGGACGGCGTCATGCCAGCGGCTCGGTCGTCAGCGCACGCGTGAGGCCATGCATCGGGCGGCGCATGGCCACGTCGAACGGATTGGTCTGCGGGCCGATCAGCTCGGCCTGGCGACGCAACAATTCCACCACCATCGGCAGTCGATCCTGCGACAGCCTTGCGGCCAGCGTGCCCACGCTCAGTGCGGCAACGGCGTGTCCGGTGCGGTCGAACACGGGCACGGCCACGCCGGCCATGCCATCGAGCACGCCACTGTTGCTGCCGGCGTATCCCAGTTGCCGCACGCGTTCGATCTCGGTGCGCAGATAGACCTCGTCGAGCACACCATAGCCGCGCAGCCGCGGTACGTTGAAGCGAATGATCTCTTCGCGCTCGGCTTCGGGCAGGAACGCCAGAATCGCCAGGCTGCCCTGGCCGACGCCGAGCGCGACCCGTCCGCCAATGTCGCCGGTGAACGACCGGATCGGGAAGGGGCCCTCGCACATGTCGAGACATACGGCGTCGAAGCTGCTGCGCACGAGCAGGAAGATGGTGTCGCCCAGGCTGGCGCACAGCCGCAGCAGCGACGGCCGGCATAGCGTGCGCATGCCGCTCGGATTGCCGGCCTGCGCGGCCATCGCGAAGAAGTCGATGCTCAGCCGATACATCTTCGACGTTTCGTCCTGTTCCACCACATGCTCGGCGATGAGCGCGTGCAGGATTCGGTGCACGGTCGCCTGACTCAGCCCGACGGCCTTGGCGATGTGGGTGACGCGCTCGCCTTCGGGTTTGGCATCGCCCAACGCGCGAATTACGGCAAATGTGCGCTGCAGGATGCCCGTGCCGGCAGCGTCCGGCGTCGTCGTGCGAGGTGAATCGGCGGTCGTCATTTGAGCCTCAATTATTCCGTCAAACGAAATGTTAGCCTAAGCCGTCGATGCTTGAAAACTATCGCGGCATGCCAGTTTTATTAAAAACGGCCTGTATTCACCATAGCTTAGGGATTATCCCGAGGCGTTGACGCGAAACGAATCGATCCCCGTGTTGCGCAAACATTCCGTCAATCGAAATAATCAGAAAATTTATCTCATTTCGCGGAATCGTTGTCTTGCGGCAAGCAATTTGGCTCGCTACTGTTCGATGCAATTGCATTTCTAGCGGCGCACCTGCGCCCGAAGGTAGGGACCATGTCTTTCCTGACTTTGACGGATGTTTCCAAGACGTTCGGCGAGCTCAACGCCGTCTCGAACGTCAATCTCTCGGTGGAAAAGGGCGAGTTTGTCTCGCTGCTCGGCCCGTCGGGCTGTGGCAAGACCACGACTTTGCAGATGATCGCGGGATTCGTCGAAACCACGACCGGGCGCATTACGCTCGACGGGCGCGATATCACGCACATGCGCCCGAACAAGCGCGGTCTGGGCATCGTGTTCCAGAGCTACGCGCTCTTTCCGCACATGACCGTCGCGGACAACGTGGGCTTTGGCCTGGAAATGCGCGGCGTGGACAAGGCAGAGCGCCAGGCGCGCATTCGCGAGGCGCTCGCCCTGGTGCGGCTCGACGCGCTGGGTCATCGCTATCCGCGCGAACTCTCCGGCGGGCAGCGTCAGCGGGTGGCGATCGCGCGCGCCGTGGTGATCGCACCGCCCGTGCTGCTGCTCGACGAGCCGATGTCCAACCTCGATGCCAAGCTGCGCGAGGACATGCAGTTCGAGCTGCGCGCGATTCAGCGCAAGATCGGCACGACCACCATCATGGTCACGCACGACCAGTCCGAGGCACTCTCGATCAGCGATCGCGTGGTCGTGATGGAGGCTGGGCGCATCACGCAGGTCGACACGCCGTATCGCGCTTATGAGCGTCCGGAAACCCCGTTCGTCTCGCAATTCATCGGCAAGGCCAACATGCTCGCCGGCCGGGTGGCGGCACGCGACGGCGAACATCTGCATGTCGCGCTGGGCGCGCAGCTCACGCAACGCGCGTCGCTTGCCGAGCTCTCGCCGCGCGAGCGCGACCTGGCCGTGGGCGACGCGATCACGTTGTGCCTGCGCCCGGAAAAGGTCCGGTTGTGCGCGCCCGCGGCAGGCCGCTTGCCGGCCACGGTGACAAGTCGCTTCTTCCTGGGCAGCCAATGGCTCTATCGCGTGGACAGCGCACTGGGCGAAGTGCTCGTGTGTTGCCAGAACGAAGGGGGTGAGCCGCTCGACGAGGGGGCGCCGGTGGGGCTCGACTGGCAGTCCGAGGCCGTGCGCTTCATCTCGCAGGGGGCGGTCAATGCAGGAGAGCGCGCCCATGTCTGAGACGCTGCAAGTCATGCGCGCCGACGCCCCGCCCGCCGCACGCGCGCCCTGGCATGCGTATTTGCCGATGTGGCTGATGAGCGCGCCGGCCATGCTGCTGTTCGTGGCGCTGGTGCTCATTCCGTTGCTGATGACGCTCGCGCTCACGTTCTACCAGTTCGATCCGGCGAGTGGTCCGATTGCGGCGTTCCAGTTCGACAACTATCGGGAAGTCCTCTTCGACCCGTACTTCCATACGATCTTCCTGCGCACGTTCGGCATCTCGCTCACGGTCACGGCCGTGTGTGCCGTGGTCGGCACATTCGAGGCCTACGTGCTCTCGCGCATGGGCGATCCGTGGCGCTCGCTGTTCCTGCTGATCATTCTCTCGCCGCTGCTCGTGTCCATCGTGGTGCGCGCTTTTGGCTGGAGCATGCTGCTCGGCTCGGGCGGTCTGGTCAACCAGACGTTCGGCCTGCTCGGGATGGGGCCATTCAAGCTCGAGTACACGAATTTCGCGATCGTGATCGCGCTTGTGCACGTGATGCTGCCGTTCATGGTCATTCCCGTATGGACGTCGCTGCAACGGCTCGATCCGCAGACGGAGAACGCGGCGCTGTCGCTCATGGCCTCGCAGGCGACCACGCTGCGTCGCATCGTGCTGCCGCAACTGGTGCCGGGCATCCTGTCGGGCAGTCTGATGGTGTTCGGCCTGTCGGCGAGCGCGTTCGCGATTCCGAGCCTGCTGGGCGGGCGACGCCTCAAGGTCGCCGCCACCGCCGTGTACGACCAGTTCCTGAGTTCGCTGAACTGGCCGCTGGGCGCGACCATCGCCGTGCTGCTGCTGGTGGCGAACCTGATCGTGATGCTGACGTATTACCGCCTGCTCGAGCGCCGCTACTCGCGCAGCATGGGCTGAGGCGCCACGTTTTCCGCAGAACAGAATCCATTGGCCATCATGCGTAAAAACAGTCCCCTGGCGCTCGCGTTCCACGCGCTCGTCATTCTCTTCGTGCTTGCCCCGATGATCATCGTGGTGCTCGTCGCGTTCACGCCGGAGCAAACGCTGTCGCTGCCCACGCGCGGTCTCTCGCTTCGCTGGTTCCGCGCGATTCTCGACTACCCGGACTTCATCGCGTCGTTCTTCACCAGCCTGAAGCTCGCCTTCCTGTCGGCCACGCTCTCGCTGGCGATTGCGCTGCCGGCGGCGCTGGCGATCGGGCGCTCGCGTTTTCCCGGGCGCAACTTTCTCAACGGCCTGCTGCTCTCGCCGCTGGTCATCCCGGGCCTCGTGCTCGGCATCGCGCTGTTGCGATTCTTCGCGATGCTCGGCGTGACCGGCTCGTTTGCCGCGCTCACGTTCGCACACATGATCGTCGTTACGCCGTTCATCATGCGCCTGGTGCTCGCGTCGATCAGTGGCCTGGACCGCAGCGTGGAGCACGCCGCCGCCTCGCTCGGCGCCGGGTCGTGGACGACCTTTCGCCGCGTCACGATGCCAATGATTCTGCCCGGCATCACCGGCGGTTGGTTGCTCGCCTTCATCAACAGTTTCGACGAGCTGACGATGTCGGTCTTCATCACGTCGCCGCAGACGGTCACATTGCCCGTGCGCATGTACATGTACGCGACCGAGTCGATCGATCCGATGATGGCGTCGGTCTCGGCGCTGGTGATCGCCGTGACGCTGGGTGCGATGCTGCTGCTCGACCGGGTCTATGGCCTGAACCGCATTCTGATCGGCCAGCATTGAACACGCGCTTCGGAACGACATTCATGTCCCGCACTTCCCATTGCCTGCCAGACGCGAGCGTGCCGCGCGCGTCGGCGCAACCCCAGTTGACGCGCCTGGCCGAGACGGCGCGCACGCCCGTCATGTTCTATCTCGATGGTGCGCCGGTGCAGGCGCTCGCGGGCGACACGTTGCTCACGGCGATCCTCACGCACCAACGGCACCTTCGGTTCAGCGAATTCAGCGGCGCGCCGCGCGCGGGCTTTTGCCTGATCGGCGCATGCCAGGATTGCTGGGTGCGCTGCGAGACATCGGGCGGGGTCCCGGGCGACGCGCAGTGCATCCGCGTGCGCGCCTGTTCCACGACGGTACAGGCCGGCATGCGTATCCTGACCGATGCGCCCCGCGCCCCGCATGCCGATGACGACCGGGGAGGCGCGCATGGCTGAGCCCGCCAAGGTCGTAGTCGTCGGCGCCGGTCCCGCCGGCGTGCGTGCGGCGCAGACGCTCGTGTCCGCCGGACTCCGCCCGGTGGTACTCGACGAAAACCCGCGCTGGGGCGGACAGATCTACCGGCAGCCGCCAGCGGATGCGGGTTTCGCCCGTTCCCCGAAAACGCTGTACGGGTTCGAGGCGGCGAAGGCCGAAGCGATTCATCGCACCATGGCCGAGCTGCTGCCTCGGGTCGACTACCGGCCCGAGACGCTCGTATGGGCCTGCGATCCGAAACAACTCCACACCATGCACGGCGGCCGCGAGACGCCCGTCTCGTTCACGCATCTGATCATCGCCAGCGGTGCCACCGACCGCGTGTTGCCGGTGCCGGGCTGGACGCTGCCGGGCGTGTACACGCTGGGGGGCGCGCAGGTCGCGCTCAAGGCCCAGGGTTGTGCCATCGGGGAGCGCGTGGTGTTCGCGGGTACGGGACCACTGCTGTATCTGGTTGCGTATCAGTACGCGAAGGCCGGGGCGAACGTGGTGGCCGTGCTCGACACGAACACGTTCGTTCGGCAGGCCCTGGCCACGCCGCGTATGCTGAATCAACCTGCCACGCTGGCCAAGGGTCTTTACTATGTCGGCGCATTGCGTGCGCGTGGCGTTCGCGTGGAGCACGGTGTCACGCTCGAGGGGATCGAGGGGGGCGAGGGGAGCAAGGGGGGCGGGAAGCGCGACGGCGTGCAGGCGATTCACTGGCGTCGTGACGGGCGCAGGCACACGCTTGCGTGCAGCGCGGTCGGGTTGGGCTTCGGCCTGCGTCCCGAGACGCAACTGGCCGATCTGGCGGGCTGCCGCTTTGTCTTCGACACGCTTAATCAGTGCTGGCTGCCCGAGCGCGACGCGGCTGGGCGGAGCTCGCAATCCGGGATCTATCTGGCGGGCGACGGCGCGGGCATCGCGGGGGCCGACGCGGCCGAGCTGGCCGGTCGGCGCGCGGCGCTCGCCGTGCTCGAGGATATCGGTATCACGACACCGGCCATCGCCACTGCGACCGACGGGCCGGACGCGCTCACGCTCGAGCGCAAGCTCGCGAGCATCCGGCGTTTTCGAGAGGGCATCGAACAGGCGTTCGCCCTGCCGCGCGATCCCTCCGCCGACTGGCCCGACGACATGCTCGTGTGCCGTTGCGAGGAAATTGACGCGCGTACGCTGCGCGACTGCGTGCGGCATGACGGCGTGACCGAGATCAACCGCCTCAAGGCGCTCACGCGCGTCGGCATGGGCCGCTGCCAGGGCCGCATGTGCGGCGAGGCAGCGTGCCATCTGCTGGCCGAGGCGAGCGGACAAACCCTCGCACAGGTGGGGCGTTTGCGTGCGCAGGCGCCTGTGAAACCGATTCCGATCGCCCCCATGCTGTTCGACGAGAACGTCGCGGCGATTCCCGAGGAGGCCCGCGATGAGTAGCGCGCTCAATACCCGTCATACGCCGCACACCCGGCATTACGACGTCGTGGTGGCCGGCGGTGGGCTCGTCGGCGCGTCGGCCGCGCGCGCGCTGGCCGAGCGTGGCATGCGTGTCGCATTGTTCGAGCGCCGCTACTGCGGCGCGCAGGCCAGCGGCGTGAACTATGGCGGCGTGCGTTGCCAGGGACGACCGGAAGAGCAGCTTCCGCTTGCCATGCGCGCGCGCCGGCTGTGGGACCGGCTGCCGGAACTCATCGGCATTGATGGTGAGTTCGTGCGCTCCGGGCACCTGCGCCTGGCGCGCCGCGAGAGCGATCTTGCACCGCTCGACGCGTGGTCCGGGATGGCGGCCGGTTACGGTCTGGCCACCACCGTGCTGCGCGGCGCGGAATTTCGCAAGCGTTTCCCCTGGCTGGGCGAGGGCGCGGTGGGCGGTTCGCTGTGCATGAGCGACGGCCACGCGAATCCACGGCTCGTGTCGCCGGCGTTTGCACGCGCGGCACGCGCGCTGGGCGCCGAGGTCCACGAGCGCACGCCGATCACGGCGATGGCGCATGACGGCGTGCGTTTTCAGCTCACGGCGCAGCCCGAGACCGGCGAGCCCCTGAACGTGAGCGCCGACTGGCTGCTCAATACGTCGGGTGCCTGGGCCAATCACATCGCGGGCGCCTTCGGCGAGCGCGTGCCGATGCACGCCATCTATCCGAACATGTGGGTGACCGAACCGCTGCCAAGGTTCATCGGCCACAATCTCGGCGTGTACGGTGGCGGCGTCTACGCGCGTCAGGTCGAGCGGGGCAACTGCGTGATCGGCGGCGGGCGCGGCACGGGCAACGGCGAGTATGCGCAGCCGTCGGCCGACACCACCCGCGCGGTCATGCGCGAGGCGTGCGCGTTGTTGCCCGCGTTGCGCAACGCGCTGCTCATCCGCACCTGGAGCGGCGTGGAAGGCGAGACCCCGGACAACAACCCGATCATCGGCATGAGCCGCACCACGCCCCGGCTCGTGCATGCCTTCGGCTTTTCGGGCGGCGGCTTCCTGCTCGCGCCCGGCGTCGGCGAAGTGCTGGCCGACCTCGTTACCCACGGCGAGACGGAAACACCGATCGGCGCGTTTGCCGTCGACCGGTTCGCCGCCGTGAGCGAGGCCGCCTGATGCGCCAGGCGCGAACCCTGGTTCCGAGTCTGTCTCAACCCACACAGTCCTTACACCCTGAAAACGCAAGGAGAACCACGATGAAGCTATCCCGAAAGGTCGTCATGTGCGCTGCGGCGCTGGCATTGGGCGCGAGCGGCGCGGCCTGGTCGCAGTCCAAAACGCTTTACGTCGGCATGAACGGCGGCTCGATGGAAAAGGCTTACACAAGTCAGGTCTTTCCGGAATTCGAGAAGGCCAACAACGTGAAGGTCGTGGTCGTGCCCGGCACGTCGTCCGATGTGCTCGCCAAGCTGCTGGCCAACCGGAACAGCCCGCAACTGCATGTCGTGTTCCTCGACGACGGGGTGATGGCGCGTGCCATCGCCATGGGCGTTTGCCAGAAGCTCGACGACTCGCCGGTGCTCAAGGAGCTCATGCCGTCGGCCCGCGTGAAGGACGACATGGCCGCGGGTGTGCAACTGGGCATGACCGGTATCGGCTACAACACCAAGATCTTCAAGGAGAAGGGCTGGGCGGCACCGACGTCGTGGACGGACTTCGCCGACCCGAAGTACAAGGGCAAGGTGGTGTTCCAGTCGGCGTCGAGCAGCACGTTCGGCCTGCATGGCTTCCTCGCGCTCAACCGGATCTGGGGTGGCAGCGAGACGAACGTCGAGCCGGGCTTCAGCAAGTGGGCGACCACCGTGGGGCCGAATGTCGTCGAGTACATCCCGAACTCGGCCAAGCTCTCGGAAATGATCCAGACCGGCGAGGCGGCGATCTTCCCGCTCACGCCCACGGCCGTGAGCGAACTCCAGGAAAAGGGCATTCCGGTTGCGTACGTCGCGCCCAAGGAAGGCGCCGTGCAATTGCTGGTTGACCTGTGCGTGGTCAAGAACAGCCCGGACAACGCGATGGCGCAGAAGCTCGCGCAGTATCTCCTCTCGGCCCGCGGGCAGACGCTGGCCGCCGCGGCGGGCGCCTATATCCCGACCAATACGCAGGCCACCATGCCGCCCGCCATGCAAAAGCGCCTGGGTAAGATCGACGACCTGGTCAAGAACCTCAAGACGGTGGACTGGGACGCCATCAACCAGCGCCGCGCACAGTGGGATCAGCGCTGGAATCGACAGATCGAGCAATAAGCGCCGAAACGGACGGCCTCGCACGTGAGCCTCTCGCGTGTGCGGCGATGTCAGGGAAAAACGCCGGATACCCGAGAGGATCCGGCGTTTTTTTGCGGCGCGATTTCGGATGGTGTCGGGCGGGGGCTACATGGCGTCGGATTTCGCCGCAAGCGCGCCGAAGGCGCTCACCAGCGCCGCGTGGTCGGCGGGCATGACAAAGGCGCGCAGCGAATGCGCCGGTTCATCGAGCATCAGATAGCCCAGGCTCCACGTCGAGAACGCGCCACTCGTGCGTGGCGTGCCGTCGATCAGGATTTCGATGTCGGTATGATGGCGCGACGCCTCGATGCGCCCGCGTGCATCCGCGATCGCTGCATGAGGTCCCTCGATGTACTGATAGAACACTGCGCCGTCGTAAAGCAATACGCCGGTGACGCCGTGCGCCGCATTGAACCCGCGGGAATTGACGATGATTTTCGACAGTTCCAGCGGATCGAGATCGGGCAGCGCGCGGCTGACGTATGCGTAGCACTCAAGCAATTTTGGTGTCCCCAAGACAGTCCACGCGAACTCGCACGCGAACTCGCACGCGATAGGCATCCGAACGATTTGGCGAATGGATGTCGACGAAGCGCACCGGCCAAGCGTACGCGCACATTAGAATACTCGATGTGCGGTGTCCCGGTGTGAACGGCGCCGGGGTCGTGTCGTCCCACGATCTCGGCCGGGAACATCGCAACCTTTCGTTGTCATCCCGCAAGGCCATTCGATATGACCCAACGCTCGGGAGTACTTTCGCAAAAGAAGTGGCCGGCAAGGCTGCGTGCCCTGTCGGAAATGATCGATGCCCGGCCGTCGGCAGTGGGTTGGGCAGGCACCGCGATGGCGCTTGCGATCCTCATTGGCGTGGGCGTGTTGTTGCGAATGGACCAGCAGGCCCGGGAGACGCTTGTACTGGAGCGGGCGCAGAGCGTGGCATCCGTGGTCGCGGCAAGTCTTGGCGCCAATATCGCCGTCTATGACGCGTTGCTCAAGGAGATGGTGCGCGAGGCGGAAGACCCCGCCACCCCCGTGTTTCCCGAGCGCGTGCGCGAGCGCGTTCGTTTCGGTCAGGCGCTCGTCCGCGATTTTCTCGATGATGCCTACATCGTCGACAAGAGCGGCATCATCGCGGCGCCGCTCCGCGCCATGGAGGCGGCGCCCGAGAGCGTGGCGGACCGCGATTACTTCCGCTCGCACCAGATGAACCCGTCGCTCGGGCTCTATATCTCGCAGCCCTATGCATCGCGCAATCACCGGGGGACGCTATCCGTCGCGCTCACGCGCCGGATAGCGGCGCCGGATCATTCGTTCAATGGTGTCGCCGTCATTGCATTGCGCCTGGACCACCTGGGCTCGCTGGTCAAAGACATCGATTCGGCCGATCTTCGGACGATCGACATCGTCGAAGAGAAAGGCGCCGTGCTTTCCTGTGATCCTTGCATCGGATCGCGCCTGGGAGCGCTCGTGTCGCTGCCGGGAAATGCCACGCGCGAGCGCAACCTGACCGAAGCGTTGTCTTTCCCGTTGGGCGTACGAGCGCGGGAGTATCGCTCCGTGCGCGTGCCGGGGGCTTCGATGTACGTGGTGGTCACGCCGTCGACGCAAGCGGCGATGCGCGAATGGCGGCGTAACGCCGCGCTGCTGGGTGCGATCGCCGCCACTTGCGCGGCCACATTGATTGCCGGGTCATGGTTGCTGGTGGCGGCGATGCGGTCGCGGGCGGCAGCCGTCGCGCAACGCGAACGTCTCTCGGCAACGGACGGCCTGACGGGGCAGGGCAATCGCCGTGCGCTCGACGCGAAACTGGCCGATGCGTGGCGTCGCGCGCAGCGTTCCGGCAATCCGCTGTCGGTGCTGATCGCCGATATCGATCACTTCAGACACTTCAACGACACCTATGGGCACGCCGTGGCCGACGATGTCTTGCGCGCGGTCGCCTCGAATATCGGTGGACACATGCGTCGGGATACCGACCTGACGGCGCGATACGACAGCGATGCGTTGGCGGTGGTGTTGCCCGAGACCGATGCGGCGGCCGCGGCCGTCATGGCGGAGCAATTTCGCCGCGACGTCGAGCGCCTGCATATCGCGCACGAGGGCAGCGCGACGGGGACGCTCACGATCAGCGTGGGCGCGGCGACCGGCGTGCCTGGGGAGTGCGACAGTGCCGAAGTGCTCCTGAAGGCGGCCGAAGCGCAGCGCCGGCTTGCCAAGCTGGCCGGGCGAAACCGGGTCAGTGCGGTGGTGGTGCACCGCGAAAACGCGGGCGCGTGAGTCCTTTATGGCGAGAGCATTGCGGCAAGCCGCAACAGTTCCCCCTGGCGATGGCAACCGGTCTTGCGCAAAATCGAGGAGAGTTGCGTGCGCAACGTGCTGGCGCTCAGCTTCAGCACCTCGCTGCACTCCCCGATGGTCAGCCCCGCCACAAGATGGTGGAACAGGCGCGCTTCGGCCTGCGTGAGCGCGAAATGGTGGCGCAGGGCGGCTTCCGTGGGCACATTGAAAATGCTGCGGCGTTCGATGCGAATCCCGACCGCTGAGCGCAGCCCGTGATTCATTTCGTGCCCCACGGCGCGCATCGTTAGGCGAAACGCGTTGCCCCATGAGTCGGGCAGTACGAGCGAGGCGGGTTCGCGTGAGGCGCCGACCCGTTGCAAGGCCTGCGTCAGGCGTGCCTGCCATTCGGACTGGCGATGCACGAGCTTGCGCTGCCGGATCATCAGTTGGCTGTCGTTGCCGCCGAGCAGCGAATCGAGTCCCGGCGCCGAGGCCAGTATCCAGGCGTCCGGGGAGGCGATGGCGAACCCCTCGCGCTCGGGGTCGAGCATCTGGCTGAGGATATCGAGGCTGGCGCGCGTGGCGGCGCGGCGCGTTGCGAAGGCAGCGGCGAGCTGTCGTTCGTACTCGGCGATTCGCGCAGCATGCGCAAAGGACGGTTCGACCACATGCATGCGCTGGATGCTCAGTGCCGTGAGGGCGTCGTCGTCGTTGCAGATCACCACGCCGACGAGCTACTGTAGCTGGTGCGGCCGCATGAATTCGTTCCAGAACACGCGGTCGTTCGCCGATTCGTGCTTCAGCGCGATGGAGGAGTCGAACCAGGTGCCCGCCGGCGCGTCCCAGAAGCGCCGCGTCGAATCGTCATACTGGTAGAAGCGCTGGGAATATTCTTCGATCAGGCCGGCCTCATGTCCGGATTGCTCGACGAAGCGCACCGAACGGCTTTGCTTGTCGTGGCAGAGGAACGTGGCCGCATCCGCGCCGAGAAATTCGCGCGCCGTCTGCACGACATCCAGCCAGTCCGCCTGACCGGCGCCCACGGCCCGCACCGCTTCCGATGCTCGTCGAAAACTGACGTCGTCCGACATGGGACCCCCCGTTATCGCTTATTGCCGAGCCGTTGACTCGCTTTTTCGCGAAGTGTAGCAGAGCGGGCTGTCGATATTGATAGGGAAGTCTACTGTGATTTATGCAGGCGACAATGTGTCGCGTCGCTGCGACAATGCGAGCCATGCCGGGATCCGGCCTGCGCGAGGCGGTGTGAAAGCGCAAGGGCGCGGAGACCGCACGTTGCAACCGGGTCCATCCAACGGGGAGCCATTGTGAACCACGGCAAATTCATCGTCGTCTTTCTGAGTCTCGCAGCCGCATTGCTGTCCGGCCAGGCCGGCGCGCAGTCCTATCTGGGGGCGGGAGATCTTGGCAGCATCCGTCAGGCCAACCAGTCGCCGGCCCGAAGCCCGGCGGTCACGGCGGTCGGTGCGCCGTCGATCGGCGTGACGGATGCCCAAAGCGCCAGCGCCACCATCAACCGCACCGCCAGCGAGCGCAACGGTGCCGCGTCCACGTCGAACGAACAGGCACTCTCGGCAAGAGAGCGCGCGCTCGACACGCGCGACCTCCAGCACCCCCGCCAGACCCGCTCGTTCGATGCCATCCCACGGCCCACGCGGGCACAGTGACCGCGCGTGCACGCGCCGCAACGTCGCGTTACTCGGCCATCGCGGGAATGGCGCCTTCCTGGAAAAGCACGCGTGGCGCGTCCATCGTGCCGTCTTCCTCGTCGACCAGCACCTCGTAGGCGGCGATCCCCGCGAAGCCGGACGCCATCGATTGTGCGATGCGCACCGCACCGAATTCCGTGCTTGCCTGGCGCAACTCGCCCGGCTGCAACACACCGTCCTTGTTCTTGCGGTACGGCACGACGATAAACCTGATGGATTTGGTGTCGCTCATGATGTCTCTCTCGATGATGGGAGTGATGAGCGGAAATGTAGCATGAATACTGTATAAAAATACAGGTATTTTGCGAGGCCCGGCACGCTCGTCTTTCGGGGCGCCGGGGCGTTCCGGTCCGAGGCGCGCGCCTGCTAATATGTGACGTCGACGACGGCGGGCGAGCACATCGTCGGCGGACGCGCTCGGGGAGTTCGCCTCGAAACACTGGACGCAGACCATCGTGAGCGGGGAAGACATGAAAGTCGTTGCCGTGCAAGCCAATCTCGACGAGACGGTCGATCTCGTACGCAAGTTCGCCCATGACGAGTTCGCCAGGTCCATCGGCGTGGAATCGCCGTCCGATCAGGACATCCGGGGTTTCCTGCTCGACCGTTTGCGCTGCATGCGCCTCAATGCCGTGGAGTCGGGCGCCGACCCCACGATCCAGCGGGTTTTCGACTGCGTGTACGTGATGCCTGTGTTCACAAAGGTCGAAGGCACCCGCGTCGTGGAGGCGCGCCTGGTGGTCATGCCCGACGCGAAATTCGCCCTGCGCGCCTATATCCCGATCTCCGACTAGGCGCGCACGCGCCGGCCGCTTGCCTGCCGCCACCTCGCCACGAGCCGCACCGGACAAGGCGATGCGGGGTGGCGCGATGTCCAAACAACATCGCGTAATGTCTAAATTACTTCTTAATGGTCGTCTATTCCCGCTCAGCTTGATAGCCTGCCGGTCGACTCGCGACATGCGACCACAAAACAACAGGCATTGAGAGCGTGGAATGAATGCAGGCAATCTGATTTCGGCGAACCGGCTCGAAGACGGCTTGGTCGTCTGGCTGGACAAGCATCACGACTGGGTCGACGACCTTGCGAAGGCGGAAGTGTTCGATGAGCATGGCCTCGAGTCGGCCCAGGCGGCCGCGCAGGTCGCGCTGGCGGCCAACCGGATCGTCGATCCGATGCCGCGCCCGGCGCAGATCGGACCGACCGGCCCTGTGCCGGTGGATTTCCGCGAGCAACTGCGCTCGCGCGGCCCGTCCGTGCGTGCGGACCTCGGCAAGCAGGCATCGGACGCCGCCTTCCAGGCCGCGCTCGCCGACGCGCCGGCGCTGAGCGTCGCGCCGGAACATGCGGGCATCTATCGCTACGATCCGTCGGAGCGCGAGTTCCTCAAGGACCGTGCCAACGAGTTCGGCAAGCAGGTGGCGCGTCGCCTGAGCGGAGAACTGCGCGAAGACGACTTCAAGGTCTACCGCCTGATGAACGGCCTGTACCTGCAACTGCATGGCTACATGTTGCGGGTGGCGATTCCCTATGGCACGCTGAGTGCGGTTCAGTTGCGGCAGCTGGCCTTTGTGGCCAACCGTTACGACAAGGGTTACGGCCATTTCACCACGCGTCAGAACCTGCAATTCAACTGGCCGACGCTGACCGATGCTCCCGAGATCCTGTCGAAGCTCGCCGACGTCGACCTGCACGCCATTCAGACGAGCGGTAACTGCATTCGCAACGTCACGACCGATCAGTTCGCCGGCGCCGCCCGCGACGAGATCGTGGATCCGCGCGTATATGCCGAGATCCTGCGTCAATGGTCGACGGACCATCCCGAGTTCACCTATCTGCCGCGCAAGTTCAAGATTGCAATCACGGGCGGCCAGACCGACCGTGCGGCCGTGCGCTTTCACGATATCGGCATTCTCGCGCGCACCAACGAACGCGGCGAAGTGGGCTTCCAGATCTATGCCGGCGGTGGTCTGGGGCGCACGCCGATCGTTGCCACGCTCGTACGGGACTGGCTGCCCGAGGGCGATCTGCTACGCTTCGTCGAGGCCATCCTGCGCGTGTACAACGCGCTGGGCCGCCGCGACAACATCTACAAGGCGCGCATCAAGATCCTCATCAAGGAAATGCAGCCGGCGAAGTTCATCGAGATGATCGAGGACGAATTCGAGCGTATCGCGCAAACGCATCGGCCGTTGCCGGACGAGGTCATCGCCGCGATTCGCGAGCGATTCATCGTGCCGGAATTCGCGACGCTGCCGCACACATCCGCCGCCTTCGAGCAGTCTTACGCGAGCGACGTCGATTTCCGTCGCTGGGTCGACACCTGCACCCATGCGCACAAGGTGCCCGGCTACATCAGCGCGGTTGTGTCGCTCAAGCCCGCCGGCGGTATCCCGGGCGACGCCAGTTCGCAGGAAATGCTGTTGCTCGCCGACCTGGCCGAGCGTTATTCGCACAACGAGTTGCGCGTGACGCACGAGCAGAATCTGGTACTGCCGCACGTCAAGCGCGACAAGCTCCATGCCCTGTGGACGCGCCTGAAGGCGGCCGGACTGGCGACGCCCAACATCGGCTTGATTTCCGACGCGATCGCGTGCCCGGGCCTGGATTACTGCGCGCTCGCCAACGCCCGCTCCGTGCCCGTGGCCCAGCGCATCGCCCTGCGTTTCACACCGGAGCAGCAACGCGACATCGGGCCGATCACGCTCAACGTGTCGGGCTGCATCAACGCGTGCGCGCACCATCACGTCGCGCACATCGGCATTCTCGGTGTCGACAAGGCGGGCAAGGAAAACTATCAGATCACGCTGGGCGGCTCGGCGGACGACAACGCCGCGGTCGGCAAGATTCTCGGCCCTGGCGTGAGCTACGACGACGTGCCGCAGGTGATCGAGAACATTCTCGATCGCTATCGCTCGCTCAGACACGAGGGCGAGCGCTTCATCGATACGCTCGCTCGTGTGGGCGCAGAACCGTTCAAGGGAGCTTTGAATGTTGATTGATCGAAACGGGCTGCCGGCCGCAGACGTCTGGACCTATCTCGGTGACGATGCTTCGGCGACGTCGGGGGCGCGCAACAAAGACGTGCTGCCGCTGGACGCCTGGCTGTCGGCGAACGCGCAAGGCGCGGCGCCTGCCGGTGTGCGCGTGCAGGGCCACGACGACCCGGAACGCATCGCGCCGTGGCTGGCGCAAGTCGAGCTCGTCGTGATCGAGTTTCCGAAGACGCGAGACGGACGGGGCTTCACGCTTGCCAGGGTGCTACGCGACAAGTGGGGTTTCGAAGGCGCCATCCGTGCCGCCGGTCCGTTGCTGCCGGACCAACTGGCGATGCTGTGGGCCTGTGGCTTCGACAGCCTGCTCTCGCCTTCGGACGTGCCGACGGCCCGCTGGCAAGAAGCTGCACAAGTCGCCGCCGGACGCGCGGCCCGCCCGCGCACGCTGCTTGCGCGCCTGACAGCTTGATGCACTCAGCGCGGTCGCCGACCGCACAGGGCCTCGACGGAAAGCCGCCAGAAATGGCGGTTTTTTTTCGCCCCAACGCGACGGCGCGACGGCAGGGGAGAGGCTCATGTTCATGAATCGGGGGAGTGAATTTCAATTTAGTGAAAATTTCACGTAAATATGTCGGTTAATTTCACATAGGTGAAATCTCTAATATCGACAGCGATTTCGGCTGCCCAGAATGCAGGCGCAGGTCACAGCAACGTCTCGCTCTGGAATGTCACATATGGAAAGCACCAAAATCGGTAGTTTCGTCGCCCGGGAGCCTCGCACGGGAAGCCGCACGCGCGACGTGATTGCGGCAAACTTCGGTACGTTTTTCGAATGGTTCGATCTTCTGGTGTACGCGATGTTTGCGATCACCATTTCCAGGCTGTTCTTTCCGCAGGGCGATCCGCAGTCGGCGCTGCTCCTGAGCCTGATGACGTTCGCGAGTTCGTTCCTGATCCGGCCGGTGGGGGCGGTGGTGCTGGGCATCATGGCCGACAAGGTCGGCCGGCGCGCGACGTTGAGCTTTGCCGCGATGCTCATGCTCGCCGGCACAATCCTGATCGCGATCTCGCCGACCTATGACGCGATCGGCGTCTGGGCGCCGGTGATTCTCGTGACGGGACGGTTGTTGCAGGGCTTTTCGGTCGGAGGGGAGTTCGGCACCGCCAACTCTTATCTGACGGAGCAGAGTGCCTCGCGCAAGGCATTCTTTGCGAGCCTGCAGTTCTCGGCGTCGGGGCTCGCCGTGCTTGCCGCGTCGCTTTTCGCCTATTTCTCCAACCACTTCCTCTCGCAGGACCAGATCTACGCGTGGGGCTGGCGCTTGCCATTCCTGTTCGGCTGTCTGATCGGGCCGGTCGGCCTGTACATCCGCTCCAGGATCGAGGAGACAGCCGACTTCGAGCAGGTCAAGCGCGAGGGGGCGACGGTGCACAATCCGCTGGCCGAGACGTTTCGCTCTCACAAGCGCTTTGTGCTGATCGGCGCCGTCGTGGCGGCCGCGGGCGTCGTTGCCAGTTTCCTCAATCTCTACATGCCGACGTTCGCCATCAACAATCTGGGGCTGACGAAGGACGACGCGTTCATCGCCTCGATCTGCAGTGGCGTGGTCTGCACGCTCGTGCCGATGCTCGGCGGGATCACGGCCGACCGGCTGGGCACGGTCAAGGTCATGCGCACGGCGCTGGTGCTGGGCGTGATTCTCGTCTTCCCGCTGTTCCAACTGCTCACGCGATCGCCCTCGCTGCTCACGCTGGCGGTGTTCCAGTGCACGCTCTCGGTCGTGTTCTACAGCTTCTACTTCTCGCCGATCGGCTCTCTGCTCTCGCAACTGTTCCCTACGTCCTGCCGCACCACCGGCGTGTCGATTGCCTATGTGATCGCGCAGACCTTCTTCGGCGGCATCACGCCGCTGGTGGTCGGTTTCATGGTGAAGGCCACGGGCAGCGTGATGGCCCCCGCTTACTACATCGTGGTCATCGCGGTCTTCGCGCTGATCGGCCTTTACGCCAGCCGCAAGCACGTGACGTAAGCCGTGCCTCGATATCTTTGAAGTATGATTGAAACTTGCCTGGCGCAAGTTTCAGTCCCCCCCCATTTGCGCCTTCGTCGCGATCCTGATTTTCCATTGCCATGCCATCGAAGCCGAAAGCCGCTGCCGTACCGACCTCCTCCGTGATTGCCGGGCATGAGCCGGAGACCGAGACGTTCGCCCCGGTGACGGGCGATTTACCCGAGGACGATTCGGCTCAGGCCAGCGACCGGGAGCTGGGCATGCGCCTGCGGGCGATGCGCACCGAGCGCAAGTTCACGCTCAAGGCGCTTGCGGCACGTACCCACATGTCGATCGGCATGTTGAGTCAGATCGAGCGAGGCGTGAGTTCGCCGTCGATGCGTTCGTTGCGCCAGTTGTGTCATGCGCTGGGGGTCGACGGTGCGGCGCTGTTTGCGTCGGCGCCGGCCGAGGCGGGAGGCGCTCCGAGCGCGACCGAACCGAGCGAGTTCGTCGTGTGGGCGAGCCAGCGCAAGCCGCTGCGCCTGGCCGGCTCGGGCGTGACGAAGTCGCGGATCACCCCGGCGAACTGTGCGTCGCTCGAGGCTTTCCTGATGGAGCTGGCGCCGGGGGCATCGTCCGACGCGAACTTGCTGGTGGCGAGCGGTGACAAGGTCGGCTACGTGCTGAGCGGCAAGTTGCGTGTCCATATCGACGACACCACGCTGTTGCTGGGGCCGGGCGATACCTACGGCTTCACGGGCAACCGGCCGTATCGCTGGGAAAACGCTTGGGACGACACGACTGTCTTCATGGTCGTGAACAGCAACCACTTCTACGTCTGAGCGGGTTCGCCGCGCGGGCATCCCGATTCATCTTCTCTTCTCGATGGGTAATTTATGGCTAGCGTTCTCCCCAAACAGGTCGATGTCGCGATCATCGGGGCCGGCATTATCGGACTGAGCACGGCGTGGGCACTGGCCAGGGCCGGCGTACGCGTGGCGGTGTTCGAGAAGGGCGTGATCGCGGGCGAGCAGTCGTCACGCAACTGGGGCTGGATCCGGACCGTGGGCCGCGACCCGAGGGAACTGCCGCTCGCGATGCACGCCATCGACCTGTGGAAGGAAATTCAGGCACAGCACGATGTGGGGTATCGGCAAACCGGTGTGGCCTATCTGGCGGAGACCCAAGCCGACATGGACGGCTATCGCACATGGCTCGACAAGGCGGTAGGGCTGGGTGTGCCGGCGCAGCTGCTTGATCGCGAGCAGCTGCCTGGTCTGTTCAAGACACGCTCGGCGCGCGCCTGGATCGGCGCATTGCATTGTGCGGTGGATGGCGTGGCGGAGCCGGATCGGGCCACGCAAACGATCGCGAAGCTCGCCATCGCTGCCGGCGCGCAGGTATTCGAGCAGACGGCCGTGCGCTGTCTCGACCGCACGGGCGGACTTGCGAGCGGCATCATGACCGAGCGCGGGCGGGTGGCGGCCGATGCCGTGGTGCTGGCCGGTGGCGCGTGGTCTCGATTGTTCTGCGGCAATGCTGGCGTGAGTTTTCCGCAACTGAAGGTGCATGCGTCGGTACTGCGCACCACGCCGGTCGACGCGGGGCTCGACCTTGCGATCAATGGCAAGGATTTCACCTGCCGCAAGCGTGCCGATGGCGGGTATTCGGTGTCGCAACTGGGGGCGTCGGTGGCCGATCTCACGCCCGACAGCATTCGCCTGTGCCGGCAATTCTTCCCGGCGTGGCTCTCGGAGAAGAAGTATCTGAAGCTGCGCGTCGGCAAACGCTTTCTGGACGAGTTACGCATGCCGACCCGCTTCGGCGCGAACGACGTCACGCCGTTCGAAGTGCATCGCACGCTCGACCCGGCACCGGGAATGAAGTCGATTGGCGTGGCGCTCGACAAGCTCAAGCAGGCGTTTCCGGCGTTCGAGCCTGCGCAGGTCGCGCACGCGTGGGCCGGCTTCATCGACGTGACGCCGGACGCGATTCCCGTGATCTCGGGCGTCGATGGGGTGCCCGGTTTCTATCTGGCGTCGGGCTTCTCGGGCCACGGGTTCGGCATTGGTCCGGCCGCCGGGGCGCTGATGGCGGATTTGGTGCAGGGCAATTCGCCGCGCGTCGATCCGCACGCCTTCCGTCTGTCCAGGTACGACAAACGGTGAGCGACGGGCCTCGAACTTTCCCGGCATGACGAACCGAGGCAGGGCGTCGCGATGCGTGCCGGCTGGCATGTGTGTTCGTCGTGCGCTGTGCTTCACGCGCTGTTCGTCGTGCGATTCATTCCAGAATTTTTTCCCATCGATAACGAGGTGAGTTGTGGCCGAGAGTCATTCGCGTCTGGTGCGTTTTAGCGCCGGTCCCCTGGAGCATCCCATTGTCGGCAAGCCGAAGCGCCCGATGGAGGGCGATACCGTGTTTCGCAGCATGCAGGGCTTTGAAGGTAACGGGGGACGCGCGTCCTCGGGCGTCTGGGAGAGCACGGCGGGCAAGTTCCGGGCGGACACCACGGGCTATATCGAATTCGGTTACATCCTCGAAGGCGAGTGCCGCGTGGTCGATCCGGACGGCACGGTGCACGCCCTGAAGACCGGCGATCCGTTCGTGATGCCCGAGGGTTACAAGGGCCACTGGGAGGTCGACGAATTCGTCAAGAAGGTCTGGTTCGTGTCGCTCACGGATTGAGGCGGGGGCGCGCCGACTTGACTTGACGGGGCGGGAGCGCCGTGGCTCGCGGCATCGACCTGTCCTCGTCAACCGTCCGTCGAAACCGTGATCGCTTCCCACGCGTTGAATTCCTCGTTCAACGCGGACAGCTTTGCCCGAACGAGCCCGAGCGCGTCGCTGCCGAGCAGGAGATGCGCGGGAGGATGGTCCGCCGCAATGGCGGTCAACATGGCGCGCGCGGCTCGCACCGGGTCTCCCGGTTGCTTGCCGCTTTTTTCCTCGCGCGCACGCCGCACGGGATTGAACGTCTCGTCATAGTCGGCAATCGAGCGAGGCGTTCGCGCCATCGAGCGGCCTGCCCAGTCGGTGCGAAATGAGCCCGGCGCCACCGCCGTCACCGCGATACCAAACGGTGCGACCTCTTTGCCAAGCGCCTCCGAGATGCCCTCCAGTGCAAACTTGCTGCCACAGTAATAGGCGATTCCCGGCATCGTGATGTAGCCGCCCATCGACGTGATGTTCAGAATGTGGCCGCGGCGGCGCGCACGCATGTACGGCAGCACAGCCTTCATCATGGCGACCGCGCCGAAGACGTTCACGTCGAACTGCCGCCGCATTTCCGAGAGTGGCGATTCCTCCATGATGCCTTCGTGCCCATAACCGGCGTTGTTCACCAGTACGTCGATCGGCCCGACCTCGGCTTCGATGGCGCTTACGGCGCCGTCGATACCGACGAAGTCGGTGACGTCGAGCACACGTCCCCACGCGGCGTTTGCCGACAGTGACTCGAATTCCCGTCTCGCCTCGTCGCTTCGCACCGTGCCGATGACCTTGTGCCCCGCCGCCAGGGCTTCGCGTGCAAGCGCGCGTCCGAAGCCGCTGCTGACGCCAGTGATGAGAAGTGTCTTGCCGGGTGTCATGGAGGTATCTCCCAAATGTCGATGGAAGATTGCATGTTAGGCTTGTGAAGGTGCGGAGTTAATCCAAATTCCGCGAACTTTCTTGCACAAAACTATGAATCTCGGACCGGCTTCAAATTCGCTGTCTTCGCCGTCGCCACGGTCCGCACCTTCCCCGCGAGGTCGAACGCGCATGGTCCCCTTGCTGGAAGCGTTGGCGCCGGATGAGGGTTACAACCTGACGGCGCTGCCGAGCGTTCGCGTCCTGCGCTCGAATCGTCCGTTGTCGCGCACCCCCGTTCTGTACGATCCGGGCATCGTCATCGTCTGTCAGGGCACCAAGCGAGGCTATTTCGGTGATCGGCTATACCTATACGACGAGCAGCATTACCTGGCCGTATCGGTGCCCGTGCCGTTCAGCATGGAGACGGATGCCTCCGAAGATCGTCCGTTGCTCGCGTTGTACCTGCATCTGGATTTCGCATTGGCGGCCGAGCTTGCGGAGCGGATTGCTCACGAAGGGGGCGCGGCGTCGGGGGTGGCGCCGCAGAGCATGATGTCGACGCCGATGGAGGACGCGATGCGCGCCTCCGTTCTGCGCCTTCTCGAGGCGCTGCATCGGCCGCTGGAAGCGGCGGTGTTGGGGGAGGGACTGCTGAGGGAGCTGTATTTCCGCGTGCTCACCGGCGCGCAGGGTGGCGCGATGCGCGAGGCGTTGGCCATGCGCGGGCAGTTCGGCCGGATCGGCCGCGCGCTGCGATTGATTCACGCGAACTACGCACAGCGTCTCGACGTGCGCCAACTGGCCCGGGAGGCGGGCATGAGCGTGCCGAGTTTTCACAGTCATTTCAAGGCGATCACGCGGGTCTCCCCGATGCAGTATCTGAAGTCGACACGGCTGCATCAGGCGCGTCTGTTGATGGTGCGTCGGGGGATGACGGCGGAGGCTGCGGGCCTTGCCGTGGGGTACGGGAGTGCGTCGCAGTTCAGTCGTGAGTTCAGGCGTCTGTTCGGTTCGACGCCCGCGGCGGAAGCCCGGCGTATGCGCGAGAGTTTCGCGATTCCGGCGGAGTTTGCCGATACGCCTTATGTCTCGTCGCACTGAATTTTGCGCGACCGCTTCACCCGGATGCTGCGCGGGAGCATACTGCGTCGCATGCGTGGCGGGTGTCGCGCATGAACGGACTGCCCAATGCGGTTTCACACGGATCGGAATCCTCAATGACAACGTTTCAACGCCGCGCTCATCCGGAGCGTCATCGCACCGAACACATCGGCTGGTTGCGTGCCGCCGTCCTGGGGGCCAATGACGGCATCATTTCCACGGCCAGTCTGGTCGCGGGCGTCGCCGCGGCCCATGCGAGCCATGCCAGCATCACGACCACGGCGGTCGCGGGACTGGTGGCCGGGGCCATGTCGATGGCGGCTGGCGAGTTCGTATCGGTCTATTCGCAGGCCGACACGGAAAAGGCGGATTTGACGCGGGAGCGCGAAGAGCTGAAGAACAGCCCCGAAGCGGAGCATCGGGAACTGGCCGCCATCTATGTACGGCGGGGCCTGGATCACCAGCTCGCGGACCAGGTCGCCACGCAACTGATGGCGCACGATGCGCTGGGCGCGCATGCGCGTGACGAATTGGGGATCTCGGAGGCGTTGAGCGCGCGTCCGCTGCAAGCCGCGCTGGCTTCCGCCGGGAGCTTCGCCGTCGGGGCCGCCATGCCGCTGGCGGTGGTTCTGCTGGCACCCGAGCAAAGCCTGCTCTATTGGGTGGTGGCAACGGCGATTGTTTTCCTTGCCCTGCTCGGTGTCGCCGCCGCCGCCGTGGGCGGAACGCCTTTGTTCAGAAGCGCCTTGCGCGTGGCCTTCTGGGGCACCCTGGCCATGGCGGTGACTGCCGGCGTGGGGGCCGTGTTCGGCACCACTGTCTGAGTCGGTAGACGGTTCGACCGCGGTGTAGCCGTCGCAGACGGCTACACGGTTACCACGTCGGTCGGATCGTGTACGCGTGCCGGAAATAGGCGCGACCAAACTCGGTCGGTTCGAAGTGCTTGCCGACAGGGCGGATCAGTTCTCGCGCGAGCAACGCGTTGATCACCGCATCCGACGGCTGCTGAGGGCTTTTTTCCGCGATGCGCTGGAGCGCGGCGGTAATGGCTTGCGCTGAAAGGGCGAGCATGATGTGCTCCTGTTGGATTTGTAGGAAACCCTCGGGATTGCGTTTCGATAGAGACGCTCAGTGGGGGCGTTGAAGGGCGTGGACGGCCGGTGAGGCGCGCAACCGGGTCCATTTTCCAACGCGACCGTGTCGGCATCGTGTCGCGGAAGCGGTCTTTCGGCTGAGTTCCATGGCGTCATCAATCGACGCGACCGAAAGGAACCTCGCCGGGTTCGACGGCGCATGCCGCGCAAACGGAAACCAATGGGCGGGTGCGGTCATGGGCGTTATGTTGGCACTAGGCCTGCGCCGCGCTTCGGTCGAAAAAGCCGTCGACGAGCGAGCGTGCGTACTCATCGCCGGCGCGGCGTGCGTCACCGATCGAATCGAACAGCACGCTCTCGAGTCGAAAGACGCGCGAGTCGTCCGACGGCGCCCGGTCTTCCGCGTCGACCGGGCTGATCCGTACCGAGACGGCGAGTAGTCTTTCGTGCTTGCGCCCGTTCGGATCGCCGGCAGGGTCGTGAAACACCAACGTTTCCAGGCGAAAACCTCGATACGACGGGGTTATGTGGGACATATTTCCTCCGACGGGATGAGCAGATTCACGTCACCGTGCATGCGCGAGGCGAGCGGGAAGGCGGAGCGCGAAAGGATCAGGCGGGCTTGATATTGGACGCCTGCAAGCCCTTGGGGCCGCGTTTGACGTCGAACGTGACGTGCTGATTCTCTTGCAGGCTGCGGAACTCGGTGCGTCCCTGCGGCTGAATCTCGGAAAAATGCGCGAACAGATCGTCGCTGCCGTCATCCGGCTTGATGAAGCCGAAGCCTTTGCTGTCGTTGAACCATTTGACGATTCCGGTGCTCATGTGAACTCCTGGTTTTCCCGGCGAGCCGACAACGCGAAATGCGTGACTGGGCGCCAGTGGCGGACAAACAAGAAATTCAGAGATCGGAAGTGTCTCGCAAAGATCGGTGAGATCGACGCTTGATCGATAAACGTCAGACTTGATGTTCGATAGATCACTTATACGCGGGTTGGGTACCTAACACAATGAATATTGTGTAAGTGCACTTGCGCGCGACGCGACGTCCGGGGGCGCTCAGGTTGCCTGAAAGTCGGACGCGCGCCCGCGGTTGTCGGCTGGCACCGCTACAAACGAAAAACCCGCACAGCCAATGACTGTGCGGGTTTTTCTATTCTGGTCGGGGCGAGAGGATTTGAACCTCCGACCACCTGCACCCCATGCAGGTACGCTACCAGGCTGCGCTACGCCCCGTGAGAGATGCGTCTGGAAGATGCATCGCTCGAAAGAACGCGATTATAGCAGAGCTTTTCGCGGGATTGAAAGGGGCGATGCAGGCCGGACGCATATTTTTTTGCGTGACGGGCGTCATCGCTGCGTTCGTCGCGCATCATGCATCGATTCACACCGAATTTTCGGGCGTCCAGGACGACCTATTTCCGCTCCCGAGCACGGTGATGGTTATCCCGAATGTCGAATTCGAAGGCGCTCACGATAATGGAATTCTGCCGACATCCTGCCCCCTCGTGGCTCGGAGACAAGCCATGCCGCAAACCCTGAATTTCGAGGACGCGCGCGATCTGCTGCTCGCACAGCGCGCGCACTACGATGTGGCGTATCGTGACTTCCGCTGGCCGGTGCTGACCCGCTTCAACTGGGCGCTCGACTTCTTCGATCCGCAAGCGCAAGGCAACGATCGGCCCGCCCTCTGGGTCGTCGAAGAGGATGGGCGCGAGACGCGTCTGTCGTTCGCCGAGATGTCGGCGCGCTCCAACCGCGTCGCCAATTTCCTGCGTCAGCGAGGGGTCGCGCGCGGCGACCGTGTACTGCTCATGTTGCCGAATCAAGTCGAACTCTGGGACCTCATGCTCGCGTGCATGAAGCTCGGCGCCGTCATGATTCCCGCCACGACGCTGCTCGCCGCCGGCGATCTCGTCGACCGACTCGAGCGCGGTCGCGTGCGGCACGTGATCACCACCGCGCGCGAGGCCGCCAAGTTCGCCGCGCTCGCCGGCGACTACCAGCGCCTTGCCGTGGGCGAGGCCCCGCCCGAAGGATGGACGCCGTTCGCCCCGGCCTACGAGGCCAGCGATCGGTTCGTGCCCGATGGCGAGACCCTGGCGACCGATCCGCTGCTGCTGTACTTCACGTCGGGCACGACATCGCGTCCGAAGCTCGTGCTGCATACCCATCAAAGTTACCCCGTGGGGCACCTCGCCACCATGTATTGGCTCGGACTCCAGCCCGGCGACCTTCACTGGAACATCAGCTCGCCCGGTTGGGCCAAGCACGCATGGAGTTGCTTCTTCGCGCCGTGGAATGCCGGCGCGGCGATCTTCATCTATAACTTCTCGCGCTTCGACGCCCGCACCGCTCTGCAAACCGCGGCACGCTGCGAGGTCACCACCCTCTGCGCCCCACCCACCGTCTGGCGCATGATGATTCAGGAAGATCTCGCGCGGCACCCGGTGAAGTTTCGCGAACTCATCGGTGCGGGCGAGCCGCTCAATCCCGAAGTCATCGATCAGGTCAGGCGCGCCTGGAACATCACTATCCGCGACGGCTACGGCCAGACCGAGACGTGCTGCCAGATCGGCAATTCGCCCGGCCAGCCGGTCAAGGCGGGCGCGATGGGGCGTCCCATGCCCGGCTACCGCGTCGTGCTGCTCGATCACGACGGCAACGAGACCGACGAAGGGGAGATCTGTCTCGCGCTGGCGTCGCGTCCAACCGGACTGATGCAGGGGTACGAGGATGACAGGGAGAAGACCGCCGAAGTCATGCGCGACGGCTATTACCACACCGGCGACGTCGCCATGCGTGACGAGCGCGGCTATTTCACTTACGTGGGCCGGGCCGACGACGTCTTCAAGGCATCCGACTACCGCATCAGCCCGTTCGAGCTCGAGAGCGAACTGATCAAGCATCCGGCGGTGGCCGAGGCGGGCGTCGTGCCGAGCCCCGATCCCGTGCGCCTCGCGGTGCCGAAGGCCTTCGTGTCGCTTCGCAGCGGCTTTCAGGCGGACGATAAACTCGCTCTCGATATCCTGCGTTTTTGCCGCGACCATCTCGCGCCATACAAGCGGATTCGGCGCATCGAGTTTTGCGAGTTGCCGAAGACGATCTCCGGAAAGATTCGGCGTGTCGAATTGCGCCGGGCGGAGGAGGGGCGTGCGCTGGAGTTGCGCCGCGAGATGGAATTCTGGGACGTCGACTTTCCCGATCTCAAGTGACGTGCGGCGCCATGCTCATCGGATGTGCTGAATCACCAGCTCCGCACCGAGCATTGCCAGGCCGACAAAGAAGCATCGGCGAAAGACCGGCGCACTCACACGGGTGCGCACCCACTGGCCGAGGAACATCCCGCCCAGCGCCGGGACGAGCGCCAGCAGGGAAACCCCGATCGCATGTCCGTGGAAGATGCCGTCGTGCGCCAGCCCCGCGGCAAGTGCCAACGTCGACACGGTAAACGACAGCCCCAGCGCCTGAACCAGATCGTCCCTGTCGAGGTCGAGCGCCTGGAGAAACGGCACGGCAGGGATCACGAATACGCCCGTCGCCGCCGTGACCAGGCCCGTGATCGCGCCAATGCCACCCCCGAGCGCACCGGTCGTCGCCCGCGACCAGTGCCCGGGCACATGCAGGCGCACGGCCGCGAGCCCCAGCGCCGCATAGACGAGCAGCGCCACACCCAGTGCCATGCCGGCCACATTGCCGCCGTTGGCAAGCCATCCGCTGCCGGCCCAGGTGCCGACGCAGATGCCGAGCAACATCGGCCACAGTCTTCCGGCCAAAGCCGCGAAACGTGGACCGGCGAGCAGTTGCCAGACGTTGGTAACGAGCGACGGTACGATCAGTAGTGCCGCGGCTTCGGCGGTCGGCATGGCCAGGCCGAGCAATCCGACGGCCACCGTCGGCAGGCCCAGTCCGATGACCCCCTTGACGAAGCCCGCAAGCAAAAAGGTAACGAGCCCCAGCGAGAGCACGGGGATGAGATGGGTCATGTGTTGGATCGTCGTCATGGCGCCAGTATCGGCGTCGCGCATCGGGCCGCCAATGCGGCATTCGCGCAGGCGGACTCAGGCAGACGCTGAGGCTGGCGCGAGCGGTGAGGCTTGCGCCCGGACGGCGTCCGACGCGGTTTGGCGTTTTCAGTTATGCTCAGGCCAAATTCGCGCCGTGCCGCGCATCGGGCGCGTCCCCCGGAGCCCTCGCTCCGGCGGCCGTGCCGATGCCATCGGCACCCCGTAGACCCCCGTCGCTGCCCCCGCACCGATCATGGCCTTCGTCATGAGGGGGCGCCGGCGACGACAGCCATGCCAATGCATTGCGCCTGCCCAGAGGGATGGAAGTTGGAAAACCAGAATCGTCAACACGAACACATCGCACACGCCGGTCAGGAGGCCGCTCACGGGCTGCTCGATCGGCGTCTGGCGCTCATCATGCAACCCGCCCACCGCGCGCTGCTCGCTGATGGCCTGTCCGGCATTGAACGCGAGACCCTGCGCGTACAGGCCGATGGCGCGCTCGCACTGACCCCGCATCCGCGTGCCCTCGGTTCGGCGCTGACCAACGACGAGATCACCACCGATTACTCCGAAGCGCTGCTCGAGTTCATCACGCCACCCCAGCACGACGCCGCCGACGTCATTGCCCGGCTCGACGAGATCCACCAGTTCGCCTATCGCAAGCTCGGCGCGGAACTGCTGTGGAGCGATTCGATGCCGCCCGCGCTGCCGCCGGAAGACGTGATTCCCATCGCCGACTATGGCACGTCGCACATCGGCATGCTCAAGCACGTGTATCGCCGCGGTCTCGCGCTGCGCTACGGCAAGCCGATGCAGTGCATCGCCGGTATTCACTACAACTTCTCGCTCGCCGAGCCGGTGTGGGAACTGCTTCGCAAGCACGAGGGCGCAACCGAGTCGCCGCGCGATTACCAGTCGGCCCGCTATGTTGCGCTCATCCGCAACTTCCGCCGCTATAGCTGGCTGCTGATGTATCTGTTCGGTGCGTCGCCGGTGTTGCATGCCGAATTCCTGCGCGGACGCGAACACGGCCTCGACGCTTTCGACGAAGGCACGCTCGGCCTGCCCTACGCGACCAGCCTGCGCATGAGCGACCTGGGCTATCAGAACAGCGCACAGTCGGAGGTGTCGCCGTGCTACGACTGTCTGCCCAGCTACATCGATGCGCTCACGCAAGCGGTGAGTCAGCCGCACCCGGCGTACGAGGCGCTTGGCACGAAGCGCAATGGCGAGTGGATCCAGCTCTCGACCAATCTGCTGCAAATCGAAAACGAGTTTTATGCCACGATCCGCCCTAAGCGGGTCACATACAGCGGCGAGCGCCCCGTGCAGGCACTCGCGCGGCGCGGCGTGCAGTACGTGGAGGTCCGCTGCATCGACATCGATCCGTTCCTGCCGGTCGGTATCGACGTCGACACCGCACGCTTCATCGACGCGTTCCTGCTGTTCTGCGCACTCGAAGACAGCCCGTCGTGCTCGAATGCCGAGAACATGGAAAATCGCGACAACTTCGCGCATGTCGTCAAGGAAGGCCGCAAGCCCGGCCTCGTGCTGCATCGCGGCGGCGAAGCCATTACGCTGTTCGACTGGGCGCAGGCGTTGCTCGATCGCATCGATCGCACGGCGGCGGCCTTCGACGCCCAGCGTGGCGGCGCTCATTATGCGCACTCCATGGCACTGCAGCGGGCCAAGGTGCAGGACGTCTCGCTCACGCCGTCGGCGCGCGTGATGGCGGCGCTCGAACCGCTGCGTGGCACGAAGGGCGGCGCATTCCAGGCGTTCGCGCTCGAGCAGAGCAAGCGTCATGCGAAGACCTTGCGCGACATGCCGCTCGACCCGAAGGTCGAGGCGCATTTCGAGGCGCTCGCGCAGAAGTCGCTGGCATCGCAGGCCGAACTGGAGCGCACGCAAGTGGGCGACTTCGACGCCTTCGTGGCTGCCTATCGCGCCGGCACGCTCGGGACGGTCAGCGTCTGAGGACGAACGAACCGCTCTACGAAACAAGCGCCCTTCAGGGCGCTTTTTTTACGAGCGTGGCATGGCGTCAGGCGAGCACGCCGAGTTGCCAGGCGAAGAAGACCGCCAGCCCGGCGCCGATAGTGAGCAATTGGTGACGCGTGGCCGCGCACACGGCGATCGCCACCAGCGCGGCCACGAGTTGTGGATTGCGCCAGGTCAGCTCCAGTCCATTGCCGTGGGGCGCGAGCGTCATCGGTACGATGATGGCCGTGAGCACGGTGACGGGCACGAACGACAGCGCCTCGCGCAGCCACTCCGGGAATCTCACCCGGTCGCCCAGCACGAAGATGCCGGCCTTGACCGCCAATGTCACGGCCGCCATGCCGAGAATCGCCAGAACGTAGTTCATTGCGCACCTCCCGCCGGCTTGCCAGACGCGCGCATGCCACCGGGTTTGCGCGCATCGTCTTCGCCGCTCTTGCGGGACGGGCGTGCGCCGTTGCGACGCTTCGCATGCAGCATGATCATGCCGGCCGCGATGCCCAACGCCACGGCCGCGAGCAGGCCGAGCTTGTAGGGCAAGCCCTGGCATGCGTAGGCGCTCGCGCCGGCGACCACGGTAGCCACCGCCCAGGGCACGCGGGCCATCTGGGGCACGATGATCGCAATGAACGTGGCGACCATGGCGAAATCCAGGCCCAGGGTTTGCAGGCGTGGGAAGGCGGCGCCGAACAGCAGACCCGCGAGCGTCCACACCTGCCAGTTGAGGTACATCGACAGCCCCGAGCCGAGGAAGTACCACTGCCCCAGTGGATCGTCCGGGTGACGATGGAAGTGACCGCTGGTGACGGCGAAGGTCTCGTCCGTGAGCAGGAATCCCAGCACCGTGCGCCACCGCAGATCCAGATGCTTCACATGGGGCAACAGGTTCGCGGCGTACAGCATGTGACGCAGATTGACGATCAACGTGGTGGCCCACAGCACCGCGTAACCTACGCCGGTGGCGAACAGGCCTGCGGCGATGAACTGGCTCGAGCCGGCGAAGACAGTGAGTGACATGAGCTGCCCGTGCCATGGCGCGAGCGGCGTGGTGGCAACCAGCGCACCGAAAATCAGGCCGAACGGTGCTGCGCCGACGATCATCGGCAGGGTGTCGCGAGCGCCTGCGGCGAAGCTTGCCGCACGGGACGGAGCCGGCATGGAAAAACGTTCCTCGATAGAAGTCGACCGAAGTCGATGCAGGTCAATGGAAGCGGCGCGGGCAGGATCGCGCGCCAATGCCCGGAGCTTAGCGCCTGCCCGGGCCGACGCGCTTGTACGTTCTTGCGCTTAAAGTGCGTGATGTGCTTGAGGTGCTTGAGGTCGAAGGCCCGTGCTCATGAAAAAGCGGCCACCGCCTGGGTGGCCGCTCAGCGCATGGACGATGCCCGGCGCGACTCAGGGATGTTTGAACAGGTCGAGAATGCGCGCCTTTTCGCGGGCATCCACGCCGCCGGGCGAGGGCGGCTGGGCGGCCGCCGGTGGCGGCGCGGCGGGTTCGGGGGTGCTGTTGCCGAAGAACGGCAGCGAGAAGCCCCCGCTGTTGTCGTCGATGCCGATGCTCGCCACGAAGCCGTTGCCGGGCAGCTTGTCCGACTCGTAAAGCTCGCCGTTGACCACGCTCACGCCCGGCGGCATGGCCATCTGCTGCTGCGGCACGCCGTTCAGGGCAACGCTCATGTATTTGGTCCAGACCGGCAACGCCAACTGCGCGCCGAATTCGCGGCTGCCGAGCGTTTTCGGTTGATCGAAGCCGAGCCAGGCCACCGCCACGAGCGTGTGCTGGTAACCCGCGAACCACCCATCGAGAGCGTCGTTGGTGGTGCCGGTCTTGCCGGCCAGATCGGTGCGTTTGAGCACGTTCGTGCCGGCGCCCGTGCCGCGCTGCGCCACCGATTGCAGCAGGCTGTTCATGATGAACGCGTTCGGTGCCGAGATCGCGCGCGCGGCGTTCACATTCGCGATGACCGGCGTGGCCTTGTTGAGCACGTTGCCGCGCGCGTCGCGAATTTCGCTGATCAGATACGGCGCGACACGGTAGCCGCCGTTGGCGAACACCGCGTAAGCGCCCGCCAGTTGCAGCGGTGTGGTCTGGCCCGCGCCGAGCGCCATCGGCAGATACGGCGGCACCTTGTCGGCGTCGAAGCCGAAGCGCGTGGCGTATTCCTGCGTGTATTGCGTGCCGGCGAATTGCAGCAGACGAATCGCCACCAGGTTCTTCGAGCGCTGCAGGCCTTCGCGTACGGTCATCGGACCGCTGAAGGCGTCGTCGTCGTGCGGGTCCCAAGCCTGCCCGCCGGTCTGCGAGGGCGGCAGGTTGAGCGGGCCGTCCATCACCATCGTGGCGGGGCTCACCCCTTTCTCGATGGCCGCCGAATACACCACGGGCTTGAACGTCGAGCCCGGCTGGCGCCAGGCCTGCGTGGCGCGGTTGAACTTGCTCTGATTGAAGTCGAACCCGCCGACGAGCGCGCGGATCGCCCCGTCGTCGGGCGAGAGCGAAACCAGCGCGCCTTGCACCTCCGGCAACTGCGCGATGCGCCACTTGCCGCGCGCGTCCTTCATCACGCGGATGATCGAGCCCGGGCGAATGCGCAGCTTCTCGCTCGCTCTGGACGAGAGTGCCGACGACGCGAAGCCGATGCCGTCGCCGCTGACCACTACCGCGTCGCCCGAGAGCGGCACCGCGGTGACCTGCGACGAGCTGGCGGCTACCACGACCGCCGCGACGAGGTCGCCGTTGTCAGGATGTTCCAGCAATGTGTCCTCGATCAATTGCTGTCGATCGGGCATGGCCGCCGGCAGCTCGACGAATCCCTCCGGCCCGCGGTACGCATGACGGCGCTCGTAATCGAGCACGCCCATGCGAACGGCGTCGTAGGCCGCCTGCTGCTTTTTCGAATCCAGCGTCGTGATGACCGTCAGGCCGCGCGTGTATGCGTCGTCCTTGTACTCGTCGTACACGGCCTGGCGCACCATTTCGGCCACATACTCGGCATGCACGTTGTACTCGTTGCCCGCGGTCCGGGTGCGGATCGGTTCGTGCAGTGCATCTTCGTATTGGTTGCGAGTGATGTAGCCCAGGTCGAGCATGCGCTTGAGGATGTATTCCTGACGGATTTTCGCGCGCTTCGGATTGACGATCGGATTGTAGGCCGACGGCGCCTTCGGCAGGCCGGCCAGCATGGCGGCCTCGCCAAGCGTGATGTCCTTGAGATCCTTGCCGAAGTAGATGCGCGCGGCGCTCGCGAAGCCGTAAGCGCGCTGGCCCAGATAGATCTGGTTCATGTACAGCTCGAGAATCTTGTCCTTCGACAGCGCGGACTCGATCTTGTACGCGAGCAGCATTTCGTAGATCTTGCGCGTGGCGGTCTTCTCGCGCGAGAGGAAGAAGTTGCGCGCGACCTGCATGGTGATCGTGCTGGCACCCTGCGCGGCGCCGCCGTGCAGTACGTCCGACACCCCGGCTCTCAGGATACCGATGAAGTCGACGCCGCCATGATCGTAGAAACGATAGTCCTCGATCGCGAGCACGGCCTTCTTCATCACGTCCGGAATCTGGTCGATCGTGACGAGACTGCGGCGCTCCTCGCCGAATTCGCCGATCAGCACGTTATCGGACGTGTAGATGCGCAGCGGTACCTTCGGGCGATAGTCGGTAATGACGTCGAGCGGCGGCAGGTTGGGGCGCATCACGATCAGCGCATAACCGACGATCAGGGCGCCGACGACCGCCAGGCCAGCGAGCGTGGCCAGGACGACGGCAAGCGTGCCGAAGCCGCGCTGACGACCATGGCGGCTGGTCGAGGCAGCAGGCGCCTGGGATGCGATGGCGGGGGCGTGTTGGCGGATTTGGCGGTGTTGGCGCGCCGGATGAGACGGCGTGCGAGGCGGCAAACAATGCTTCAAGGACATACCCAACGAAAATTGCAGGATGGGAACAGGCCGGCCGGCCTAGCGCTGCGTGGATCCCCGCCGCGCGGCGAAATCGGAGCAGTATGCCACGCCCGGCGCGTCACCCTCCAAAAAAATGGGGGGAGGCCCGGAAGGCATACCACGTATGGGTCAGCGACGGGCTTCCGTGGCCATGCGCAGGGCGAGCGCCCCAAGCACGCCGCCCATGAGCCAGCGCTGGATGCGCAGCCATGCCGGACGCTGGCCGAGGAATCGCGCGATCCCCCCCGCCGACAGGGCGACACCGGCGTTGACCATCACGCTGCACACGATCTGCGTGGCGCCGAGGGCCAGCGACTGCGTGAGCACGCTGCCATGCTCGGGATGCACGAACTGCGGCAGCAGCGCCAGGTACAGCATGGCGATCTTCGGGTTGAGCACCGATGTGAACAGGCCCATCAGGAACAGGCGGCGGTTGCCGTCGCGCGCCAGGGCGCGAACCTCGAACGGGGAGCGCCCGCCCGGCTTGAGCGCCTGCCAGGCCAGCCAGAGCAGGTAGAGGGCGCCGCCGAAACGCAGCACGTCGTAGGCAAACGGCACCGCGAAGAGCAGGGCGGTGATGCCGAAGGCCGCGCACAGCATGTAGAAGACGAAGCCCAGCGCCACACCGCCCAGCGAAACGAGTCCCGCGGCCGGTCCCTGGCACAGGGAACGCGAAATCAGGTACATCATGTTCGGCCCCGGGGTGAGGGCCATACCGATAGCGACCAATGCGAAGGCCAGCCAGGTCGAAAGTGCAGGCATGTTCGATGCGTCTCAAATGGGCAAGCTGCACGATACCACGGTGCCGACGGGTTCGCCGGTTGGCCCGAACCGCTCGGTCACGCGATGCGAAATCAGCCCAGCCGTTTGAGAAACACGGTCATTTCCTTTTCGGCCTGACGGTCGCCGTGCGCCTGGGCCGCCGCGATGCCGCGCGTCCAGGCATCGCGCGCGCCTTCCACGTCGCCGGCGCCCTGGCGCGCCTTGCCCAGCAGCTTCCACGCAGCGGTGTAGGCCGGGTCGAACGCCACGCATTGCGTCAGATGGGTGGCCGCGACCGGATAATTGCCGGCGTCCAGATAACCCTTGCCGAGGCCGAAGCGCAGCAGCGCGTTGTCCTTGCCGGCGGCCAGCAGTTTCTCGAGTCCTTCGATCATGATTTGTATATATGTAATTGATATATAAAAAACGTAATAAGATTGCGAGGCTTCCCCGATCACCGGCGGCGCGATGGTCATTCGCCGTGGCGTTTTCCGTTTCGGCGTTCGAGACGCCCGACGCCACCTCGTATGCGTCGACGACTTGACTTGCATCAACCGGACGCCGCGACATCCCGTGGCGCATGGGCACGTAAACCCGCACGATGCTCAAGTCTGGTGCACATCGCGCCGATGTGACAAGTGATAACGGCCCGTCAGAGGCCCGGATCCACGGGTGGTGACCCATTACGAAAGACGGAGACGACAGAATGTTGCGTAGCTTCTCGATCAAGGCACGCCTTGGCATCACCATGGCGCTGCTGGCGGTATTGTTGATTCTGTTAGGGGCCCTGGGCATCGCGGGCATGACGCGCACCGGTGACGCATTGCGAGAGACGTATGCCAATCATCTCGCGGCCACGGTGGCACTTGGCAAGGACAACGCGACGCTCGCGCGCACCCGGGCCATTCTCGACCGCGTGGTGCTGCATCCCGAATCGCCCGATGGCGACAAGATCGCCGCCCGCGCGCGCGGCATGATCAAGGACGCGAATGCGGCATGGGCCACGTATCAGGCGTTGCCGCGCGAGGCGCAGGAGGCGCGGCTCGCGGATGAGGTCGCGCGCCAGCGCGCGACGTTCTTCGACAAGGGCATGAATCCGATGCTCGCCGCCATCGATGCGCGCGACCGCACGGCGATGGACGATCTCACGATGAACGCGCTGCCCAAGTACTACGCGGCGCTCACCGCCGCGAGCGACGCGCTCGCCGCGTACAAGCTGAAGCTTGGGCACGACACCTACGAGGCGTCGATGACCGAGCTCGCGGCGTTTCGCTGGCTGAGCATCGGCGCGACGGTGTTCGGCGTGCTGATCGCCATCGCTTGTTACTTCTCGTTGCGCGGCGCGATCATGCGTCCTCTCGGCGAGGCACTGACGCACTTCGATCAGATCGCGGCAGGGCGCCTGGACAATCCGGTGGAGGTGCGCGGCAAGGACGAGATGTCGATGCTCATGCGCGGGCTTGACGCCATGCAGTCCCGTCTGGCGGACACGATTCGCGGTGTACGGCGCAGCTGTGACGCCATGGCGACGGCCACCGCCGAAATTTCCGCGGGCAATACCGACCTGTCCGCGCGCACCGAGCAACAGGCCGCGTCGCTCGAGGAGACGGCGTCGTCGATGGAGCAACTGACCGCAACCGTGAAGCAGAACGCCGATAACGCCCGGCAGGCGAGCCAACTCGCGGTCAACGCGTCGGATATCGCCGCGCGCGGCGGTCAGGTCGTCGCACGCGTCGTCGACACGATGCAGGGCATCTCGGCGAGTTCCTCGCAGGTGGTGGACATCATCGCCGTGATCGACGGCATCGCGTTCCAGACCAATATCCTGGCCTTGAACGCGGCCGTGGAAGCGGCGCGCGCAGGCGAACAGGGGCGGGGCTTCGCGGTGGTGGCGGGCGAGGTGCGCACGCTCGCGCAGCGCAGTGCAACGGCTGCGCGCGAGATCAAGGGACTCATCGAGACGTCGGTGCAGAAGGTGGCCGACGGCTCGACGCTCGTGACCGAGGCCGGCCGCACGATGGACGAGATCCTTCAGGCGGTGCAGCGC
This sequence comes from Pandoraea pnomenusa, assembly GCF_000767615.3. Classification (NCBI taxonomy): domain Bacteria; kingdom Pseudomonadati; phylum Pseudomonadota; class Betaproteobacteria; order Burkholderiales; family Burkholderiaceae; genus Pandoraea; species Pandoraea pnomenusa. Next base: position 2,247,522 of record NZ_CP009553.3, read on the forward strand.
GTGACCGACATCATGGGCGAAATCTCGGCCGCGTCCGACGAACAAAGCGGGGGTATCGAACAGGTGAACCAGGCCGTCACCCAGATGGACACCGTGACGCAGCAGAACGCGGCGCTCGTGGAGCAGGCGGCGGCTGCCGCGGCGTCGCTCGAAGACCAGACGAACGCCTTGCGCGAGGAAATGGCGCGGTTCCGCCTGGGCGACGAGGGAGGCACGAGCGGTGCCGCACGGCGACCGGCGCTGCATGCCGTGGGGGCGTCGCCGCTGTCGCTGGCGGCCTGAGTCGGGGGCGCGAGACGCCGGTGCGCGGGCAAAAGCGGGGCAGGTTCATGGCGGCGGCACGCCGAACCGGGTAACATTGCCCATCTTTTGCTCAGTTGAGGGTGTCGAAGTATGAAGCGAATGGCGCTGATGGCGGCGGTGGCCGTGGCTGTTCTGGCAGGTTGCGGCCCGATCAACCAGATGAGCCGGCCCGATCCGGCAACGGGTCGACTGCTCGACCAGGGGACCGGGGCTGACCGCTTCATGGTGCTCAACTGCATCTACCACGGCTGGAGCGAGCTGTCGCAGAACGTCGATTCGACGTCGTACGCCCGTCAGGGGGCCGACCGCGTGCGTGTGTATCGAGGTCAGGACGCGCAGGGCAACGCTATCTACAATCCCTACGTCGACATCATGCAAGGCGGCTTCGGCACGCGTTTGCAGTATTTCGAGACGCCGGGCAGCCATCTGCCGCGCGATTTCGAGAATACGGTCAAGCGTTGCATGGTGCCTTACTCGGGCAGCAACGACTGAGCCCGATCCAGGCAATTCCATGACGGCAAGCCCCGGCACGATGTGGCCGGGGCTTTTCTTTTTTCAGCCGTGAAAGTCCTCGCGCGCCTCGATGACTTCCTTCACCACGCCCTGGCGCACCAGAAAGTCGCCGAATTTTTCGCCGGCGTCGCGCTCCTTCGCGTAGCGATGGAAAAGGGGCGTGAGCTCGGCCACGACCTGGTCTTCGCTCACCGACTCCTTGTACAGCTTGTTCAGGCGCTGGCCGTGGAAGCCCGCGCCGAGGTACAGGTTGTACTTGCCCGCCGATTTGCCGACCAGTCCGATTTCCGCGATGTACGGCCGCGCGCACCCGTTCGGGCAGCCCGTCGTGCGAATGGTGATCGGCTCGCCCGCGAGGCCGGCGTCGTCGAGCACCGACTCCAGCCTTGTGACGAGGCCGGGCAGGGCGCGTTCGCTCTCCGCCAGCGCGAGGCCGCATGTCGGGAAACCCACGCACGCCATGGAGTTGATGCGCAGGGCGCTCTGGTGCTTGCCGTCGAGCAGGCCGTATTGACTGACCAGCGCTTCGATCTGCGCCTTCTTCGCGTCGCTCACGCGCCCGACGATCAGGTTCTGGTTGCCCGTGATGCGAATGTCGCCATCGTGCACTTTGGCGATCTCGCGCAAACCGGTCATGAGGCGATAGTCTTCCCAGTCCTTCACGCGGCCGTTCTGGATGAACAGCGTGAGATGCCACAAGTCGTCGGCGCCCTTGAGCCAGCCGTACTGATCGCCGTTGGTCGTGAACCGGAAGTCGCGCGCCGGGGCGAGATGCCACCCGAGATACTGGTTGAGTGTTTCCTTGAACCACTCCACGCCGCGGTCGTCGATGGTGTACTTCAGGCGGGCATGCTTGCGATTGGTGCGGTCGCCGAAATCGCGCTGCACGAGCAGCACCTTCTCGGCCACGTCGACGATGCGATCGGCCGGCAGGTAACCGATGACGGTGCCTGTGCGCGGATACGTCGCGGCGTCGCCGTGCGTCATGCCCATGCCGCCGCCCACCGAGACGTTGAAGCCTTCGAGCTTGCCATCGGTGCCCACGATGGCGATGAAGCCCAGATCGTTGGCGTAGACGTCGACGTCGTTGTTCGGCGGAATGGCGATGGCGATCTTGAACTTGCGCGGCAGGTAGTGCTTGCCGTAAATCGGCTCGTGATCTTCCTTGCCTGCCCCAAGACGCTTGTCGCCGAGCCAGATTTCGCGATACGCGGTGGTCTGCGGCAGAAGATGGCGGTCGATCTTCAGGCACCAGTCGAGTGCTTCGGCGTGGGCCGGTGAGAGGTGCGGATGGTTCGAGACGAGCGTGTTGCGATTGACGTCGCCGCACGCGGCGATGCTCGTCATGGCCACTTCGTCCACGCCCTTGATCAGCGGGCGCAACTGGTGCTTGAGCACGTTGTGATACTGCACCGTCTGGCGGGTGGTCAGCCGGATCGTGTTGCCGCCGTATTTCTGCGCGAGCTCGTCGAGCTTGAGCCACTGCGCGGGCGTGCACACGCCGCCCGGCATGCGCAGCCGGATCATGAACTGATACGCGGGTTCGAGTTTCTGCTTCTGCCGCTCGCTACGCAGGTCGCGATCATCCTGCATGTAGGAGCCGTGGAACTTGAGCAGTTGCGCGTCCTTCTCGAAGATCGCGCCCGTGAGTGGGTCGGCCAGCCCCTCGGCAATGGTGCCACGCAGATAGTTGCTGGCGTCCTTGATCTTCTCGACTTCGGAGCGCGCCGGGGCGGCGCTGGTAGGCGTAGTTTGCGTCATGTGGGCCTGCTGTCTCTGTGAGCGCGCGGTGCGGGTGCTCGGGCGCGCCTCATGTGCGAATTGGGGACGAACCGTACGCTTATCGCGTTCTCATCGGTGGCGTGTCGCTTGCGTGTCGGGGGCGTGGCGCGCGCCACGTTCAGTACACGTCGCGCTGGTAGCGCTTCTCGCGCTGCAATGTCTTCACATACTCGGCCGCGGCGTCGGGTGCGAGGCCGCCGTGCTCCGCGACGATGTCCACGAGCGCGGTGTTCACGTCGCGGGCCATTTGATCGGCGTCGCCGCACACGTACAGGTGTGCGCCTTCCTGAAGCCACGCATACAGCGCCTTGCCTTGTTCGCGCATGCGATGCTGGACGTAGACCTTGTCTTCGGTGTCGCGCGAGAACGCCAGGTCGATGCGGGTGAGCGCGCCGTCCTTCACATAGCGCTGCCATTCGCGCTGATACAGGAAGTCGGTACGGAAGTTGCGGTCGCCGAAGAAGAGCCAGTTCCTGCCCGGCGCATCGAGTGCCTGCCGTTCCTCGACGAAGGCGCGAAATGGCGCAATGCCGGTGCCCGGGCCGATCATGATCACCGGTGCGTTGCTGTCCGCAGGCAGCTTGAAGTTGCGGTTTGCCTCGATATACACCGGCACCGACTCGCCTTCGCGCGCGACGTCGGCCAGATAGGTCGACGCCACGCCGCGACGCGCACGGCCATGACTCTCGAAGCGCACGGCGCCCACGGTAATGTGGACCGCTTCCGGGTTGGCGGCAAGACTCGACGCAATCGAATACAGACGCGGCTGGAGCGTGCGCAGCGTGCCGACGAATTCGGCGGCCTTGACCTTGCGCGCCGGGAACTGACGCACGACGTCGAGCACGTCGCGGCCGTGGAGATACTCCCGCAACGCCGTTTCGTTGCCCGCCGCGAGCAAGGTCTTCAATTCGCTCGATTCAGCCAGCGCGGCATACTTCTCGAGGAAGGCGCGCGAGAGCGTGGTGATGTCGTACGCGCCCAGGAACGCGTCGCGCAGCGACAGCGTGCTGTCCTGCGTGGTGGTCGTGGCCTGCGGATCGAGCGCGAGCGTGTCGATGAGTTCGTCGACCAGCGCCGCGTCGTTCTTGACCACCACACCAAGCGCGTCGCCCGGCTCATAGGTCAGGCCCGAGCCTTCGAGCGACAGTTCGATGTGGTGCACTTCCTTGGACGAGCCGCGACCCGAGAGTGTGATGTTCTCGATGACGCCGGCGTCGAACGGGTGCTTGCGACTGTACTGACTGGCCGCCGCGCCGGTGGAGGACGTAGCGCTCCCACCCAGGGCGGCGAACGTGAAGGTGTCGATGAGCGATGCGGCGCTCGCATTGCCGCCCGTCGTTACCGTCGCCCCTGCGGTACCGGCGGGCGCGGCCACGCGCGAGAGCGCCTCCACCGCGTCTTCGATCCAGCGCTCGGCCGGAGCGTCATAGTCGACGTCGCTGTCGACGCGCGGCACGAGACGCTCCGCGCCGAGTGCCGCGAGTCGGGCGTCGAAGTCCTTGCCGGCCTGGCAGAACTTCTCGTAGCTCGAATCGCCCAGGCCGAGCACGGCGAAGCGCGTACCCGCGAGCCTGGGGGCCTTCTCGCCGTGGAGGAATTCGTAGAAATCGCGCGCGTCGTCGGGCGGTTCGCCCTCGCCCTGCGTGGAGACCGCCACGAGCAACAGCTTGTCGTTCTTCAGGCGCGAGGCCTTGTAGTCGCCCATCGCGAACAGATCGACCTTGAAGCCGGCGGCAACGGCGCGCGCCTTGGCTTGCTCCGCCACTTCCTGCGCGTGGCCGGTCTGGGAACCGTAAAGGATGGTCAGCGCTGGTGCGGTGGCGCCGGTATTGGCCGGCGTGGCAGCAGGCGCGCCGGCCTGGCGCACCGAGTGATTGATGCCCGCCAGAAAGCCCCGCACCCAGGCGAGTTGCTCGGTGGAGAGTCCGTCGACCAGTTGGCTGAGCAACTGGGCCTGCTGGGAGGAAAGGGGCGTCTCTTGCATGTCGTGCTTGGCTCCAGGGGCCGGATCAGCATGGGGGCCAGGGCGGGTCGATCCCGCCAGGCCACCCCCAGATGGACCGGCAAGGGGATACGCAACACCTTATCGGCTGGTGCTTAGAAATTAAAATAATAAAATTTAATTCTTATATATCTATTTTCCATATAAGCATAAAGACGGGGCGTCTTGGCGGGCAGGGACGGGGGGATGGCAATGTGCGCGATGACGGCATGTTCGCGGTAGGTTCGATGGCAGTGCCGCTCATTGGGGGTCGGATGTGGGCACGATGCGACCATGGCAAACGGGCGTTCGAACGGGGCCGGGCCGGCGCCGGGGACGCATGCGGCGGGCACGCCGGAAGTCCCCGTGTGACGGCTTTCCGGGGGGATGGCTGTCGGTAAAACGTGCTATGCTCCTCGCCGTGATTGATCAGGTCCTTCCAAGCACCACTTGATTCTCGCAATCCGCTAATCGGTCAGGCCGTGTCGCGGAAGGTTTCGTAACCCGCTATTTCTCGAGACACTCGTAGAAAAGGTGAGCGCAAAATGAGTTTGATGGAACAATTCCAAGCGAACTCGTATCTCTTCGGCGGCAATGCCCCCTATGTCGAAGAACTGTACGAGTCGTATCTTGATAATCCGGCGTCCGTGCCGGACAACTGGCGCCAGTATTTCGACGCGCTGCAAAACGTTCCCGCTGTTGATGGTTCCAACGCCAACGACGTGGCTCACGCCCCGATCGTGGAGTCGTTCGCCCAGCGCGCCAAGGCCAATGCCTTCGTGTCGCACGCCGGCGCATCCGACCTGGCCGTGGCCCGCAAGCAGGTTCACGTGCAGTCGCTCGTGGCAGCCTACCGATTCCTCGGCGCTCGCTGGGCCAATCTGGACCCGCTCAAGCGTCAGGAGCGCCCGGCCATTCCGGAACTGGAACCCGCGTTCTACGACCTGACCGAAGCCGACATGGACAGCGTGTACTCGGCCGAGAACACGTACTTCGGTTTCGAACAGGCCAGCCTGCGCGATCTGCTCAAGGCGCTGCGCGACACGTACTGCGGCTCGATCGGCGCCGAGTACATGTACATCAGCGATCCGGTGCAAAAGCGCTGGTGGCAGGAGCGTCTGGAGAAGGTGCGTGCAACGCCCAACTTCAGCGCCGACAAGAAGAAGCACATCCTCGAACGTCTCACGGCCGCTGAAGGCCTCGAGCGTTATCTGCACACCAAGTTCGTCGGCCAGAAGCGCTTCTCGCTCGAAGGCGGCGAATCGTTCATCGTGGCGATGGACGAGCTCGTCCACCACGCCGGTGCGAAGGGCGTGCAGGAAATCGTGATCGGCATGGCCCACCGCGGCCGTCTGAACGTGCTGGTCAACACCCTCGGCAAGATGCCGTCGGACCTGTTCGCCGAATTCGAGGGCAAGCACGTCGACGACCTGCCGGCCGGTGACGTGAAGTACCACAAGGGTTTCTCGAGCGACGTCTCGACGGGCGGTGGTCCGGTCCACCTGTCGCTGGCGTTCAACCCGTCGCACCTGGAAATCGTGAACCCGGTGGTCGAAGGCTCGGCCAAGGCCCGTATGGACCGTCGCGGCGAAGCCGACGCGGCCAGCGTGCTGCCGGTGCAAGTGCACGGCGACGCGGCATTCGCCGGTCAGGGCGTCGTGATGGAAACGCTGAACCTCGCGCAAACGCGCGGCTACGGCACGCACGGCACGGTGCACATCGTCATCAACAACCAGATCGGCTTCACCACGTCGGATCCGCGTGACGCTCGTTCGACGACGTACTGCTCGGATGTGGTCAAGATGATCGAAGCGCCGGTGCTGCACGTGAACGGCGACGATCCCGAAGCGGTCGTGCTGGCCATGCAACTGGCCCTCGAATTCCGTCAGGAATTCAAGAAGGATGCCGTGGTGGACATCGTTTGCTTCCGCAAGCTGGGTCACAACGAGCAGGACACCCCGGCGGTCACGCAGCCGCTGATGTACAAGAAGATCGCCCAGCACCCGGGCACGCGCGCGCTGTACGCCGAGAAGCTGGTCACGCAAGGCGTGATCTCGGCCGACGAGGGCGACGGCTTCGTCAAGGCCTACCGCAAGGCCATGGACGACGGCCATCACACCATCGACCCGGTGCTCTCGAACTACAAGAGCAAGTACGCCGTCGACTGGGTGCCGTTCCTGAACAAGAAGTGGACCGACGCCGGCGACACCGCCGTGCCGCTCAACGAGCTCAAGCGTCTTGCCGAGCGCATCACCACGATTCCCGCGAACTTCAAGGTTCACCCGCTCGTCGAGAAGGTCATCAAGGACCGCGAGAAGATGGGCAAGGGCGAGCAGCCGCTCGACTGGGGCATGGGCGAGCATCTGGCGTTCGCATCGCTGGTCTCGTCGGGCTTCGCCGTGCGCCTGACCGGTCAGGATTCGGGCCGCGGTACGTTCACGCACCGCCATGCCGTGCTCCACGACCAGAACCGCGAGCGTTGGAACGACGGTACGTACGTGCCGCTGCAACACGTGGCCGACGGTCAGGCCAACTTCACGGTGATCGACTCGGTGCTGTCCGAAGAGGCCGTGCTGGGCTTCGAATACGGTTACTCCACCGCCGAGCCGAACACGATGGTGCTGTGGGAAGGCCAGTTCGGTGACTTCGCCAACGGCGCTCAGGTCGTGATCGACCAGTTCATCTCGAGCGGCGAAGTGAAGTGGGGCCGCGTGTCGGGCCTGACGATGTTGCTGCCGCACGGCTATGAAGGCCAGGGTCCGGAGCACTCGTCCGCACGTATCGAGCGTTACCTGCAACTGTGCGCCGACACGAACATGCAAGTGGTCCAGCCGACCACGCCGGCACAGATCTTCCACCTGCTGCGTCGTCAGATGATCCGCCAGCTGCGCAAGCCGCTGATCGTGTTCACGCCGAAGTCGCTGCTGCGTCACAAGGAAGCCGTGAGCGACCTGTCGGAACTCGCCAAGGGTGGCTTCCAGACGGTCATCGGCGAGACCGATGCCTCGATCGACGCCAAGAAGGTCAAGCGTGTCGTTGCCTGCTCGGGTCGCCTCTACTACGACCTGATCGCCCGTCGTCGCGAAGAAAAGTCGAGCGATGTCGCGATCGTGCGCGTGGAACAGCTGTATCCGTTCCCGCACAAGGCGTTCGAGAACGAACTGAAGAAGTACGAAAACCTCGCCGAAGTGGTGTGGGCCCAGGACGAGCCGCAAAACCAGGGTCCGTGGTTCTACATCGAACACCACCTGATTGATGCGATGAGCGCGGGTCAGAAGCTGGCTTACGCGGGTCGCGCGGCTTCGGCCTCGCCTGCCGTGGGTTACTACGCCAAGCACTACGAACAGCTCAAGTCGCTGCTCGACACCGCGTTCGGTCGCCTCAAGGGCGCGACCGTGAAGCAGTAACCGGTCAGGTCTTACAGCGGTCGTCCTCCCCCAGGGACGGCCGCTGCCGTATTTCCGAATTGAACGTTTATCGAATCCAGGATCCAGAAATGGCCATTGTTGAAGTCAAAGTCCCCCAGTTTTCCGAGTCGGTTTCCGAAGGCACGCTGCTCGACTGGAAGAAGAAAGTCGGCGAAGCTTTCGCACAAGATGAAACCGTGATCGAAGTCGAGACCGACAAGGTCGTGCTCGAAGTGCCGGCGCCGGCAGCCGGCGTGCTCGTCGAGGTGAGCGCCGCAGCGGGCGATACCGTGACGTCCGAGCAGATCATCGCCAAGATCGACACCGAAGCCAAGGCAGGCGCTGCCGCCCCGGTCGCCGCCAAGCCGGCCGAAGCCGCTGCACCGGCCGCCGCCGCCGCACCGGCCGCTGCCCCCGCGGCCGGCGGCGCGTCGGGTGGCATTGCCAGCCCGGCCGCAGCCAAGGTGCTCGCCGAGAAAAACCTGTCGGCCACTGATGTGGCCGGCTCGGGCCGCGACGGCCGCGTGACCAAGGGCGACGCCCTGGCCGCCGGTGCCAAGCCGGCCGCCGCTGCCACGTCGTCGGTTCCGGCGCCGGCCCCGCGCGCCTCGCTGCCGGCCGTCTCGGCCCCGGTGGGCCGCGACACGTCGCTCGAAGGCCGTCCGGAGCAGCGCGTGCCGATGTCGCGCCTGCGCGCCCGTATCGCGGAGCGTCTGCTCCAGTCGCAACAGACCAACGCCATTCTGACCACGTTCAACGAGGTCAACATGAAGCCGGTGATGGATCTGCGCAACAAGTACAAGGACAAGTTCGAGAAGGAGCACGGCGTGAAGCTGGGCTTCATGTCGTTCTTCGTGAAGGCCGCCGTCCATGCGCTCAAGAAGTACCCGGCCGTGAACGCCTCGATCGACGGTAACGACATCGTCTATCACGGCTACTTCGACATCGGTATCGCCGTGGGCTCGCCGCGCGGTCTCGTGGTGCCGATCCTGCGCAATGCCGACCAGATGAGCCTGGCCGATATCGAGAAGAAGATTGCCGAGTACGGCAAGAAGGCTGCCGACGGCAAGCTCTCGATCGAGGAAATGACCGGCGGTACGTTCTCGATCTCGAACGGTGGGGTGTTCGGCTCGATGCTCTCGACCCCGATCATCAACCCGCCGCAGTCGGCCATCCTGGGCGTGCACGCCACGAAGGACCGCCCGGTCGTGGAAAACGGCGAGATCGTCATCCGCCCGATGAACTATCTGGCCATGAGCTACGACCACCGTATCATCGACGGCCGCGAAGCCGTGCTGAGCCTCGTCGCAATGAAGGAAGCGCTGGAAGATCCGGCTCGTCTGCTGCTCGACCTGTAAGCGTTAGCGCGCACTGCGCGGCGTTGCCCGGCCATGCGCAGCGTGGCCGGCGCCCCGCGCCTCCTCCTGCCGTCAACCTTCACTGAGTCTCAAAATGGCAAACAAAGAATTTGATGTCGTCGTCATCGGCGCCGGCCCCGGCGGTTATATCGCCGCGATCCGCGCCGCCCAACTCGGTTTCTCCGTCGCTTGCGTCGAGAAGTGGACCAACCCGGCCGGCAAGATGGTGCTGGGCGGTACCTGCCTGAACGTCGGTTGCATTCCGTCGAAGGCGCTGCTCGCCTCGTCGGAGGAGTTCGAGAAGGTCGGTCACCATCTGGCCGATCACGGTATCACCACGTCGGATGTCAAGATCGACATCTCGAAGATGCTCGCGCGCAAGCAGGGCATCGTCGACAAAATGACTGGTGGTATCGAGTTCCTGTTCAAGAAGAACAAGATCACGTGGCTCAAGGGTCACGGCAAGTTCGTCGGCAAGACCGACGCCGGTGTGCAGATCGAAGTCTCGCCGACCCAGGACGGCGAAACCGAGACGGTCACGGCCAGGAACGTGATCATTGCCACGGGTTCGAAGGCCCGTCACCTGCCGGGCATGCCGGTCGACAACAAGCTCATCTCGGATAACGAGGGCGCGCTCTCGTTCGACACCGTGCCGAAGAAGCTGGGCGTGATCGGCGCCGGTGTGATCGGTCTGGAGCTGGGTTCGGTGTGGCGCCGTCTGGGTGCCGAAGTCACCGTGCTCGAAGCCATGCCGGAATTCCTGGCTGCCGCCGACGCGGGCGTGGCCAAGGAAGCCGCGAAGCAGTTCAAGAAGCAGGGTCTGGACATTCACGTCGGCGTGAAGGTCGACGAAGTGAAGACCGGCAAGAACAACGTCACGATCCATTACACGGACAAGGACGGCAAGGCGAACACGCTGGAAGTCGACCGTCTGATCGTGTCGGTCGGCCGTGTGCCGAACACCGACAACCTCGGTCTGGAAGCCATTGGTCTGGCGGCCGATCAACGCGGTTTCATCCCCGTCGACGATCACTGCAAGACGTCGGTGCCGAACGTGTACGCCATTGGCGACGTGGTACGCGGCCCGATGCTGGCCCACAAGGCCGAAGACGAAGGCGTGCTGGTCGCCGAAGTCATCGCGGGCCAGAAGCCGCATATCGACTACAACTGCATTCCGTGGGTCATCTACACCTCGCCGGAAATCGCATGGGTCGGCAAGACCGAGCAGCAGCTCAAGGCCGAGGGCCGCGAGTTCAAGCCGGGTCAGTTCCCGTTCGCGGTCAATGGCCGTGCGCTGGGCATGGGCTCGTCGGACGGTTTCGTGAAGGTGCTGGCGGACGCCAAGACCGACGAGATCCTCGGCGTGCACGTGATCGGCCTGAACGCATCGGATCTGATCGCCGAAGCCGTGGTGGCAATGGAGTTCAAGGCCGCGTCGGAAGACATCGGCCGTATCTGCCATCCGCACCCGTCGCTGTCGGAAGTGATGCGTGAAGCGGCGCTCGATGTCGAGAAGCGCGCACTGAACAAGTAAGCGGATTCGCGCTGACTTGCAGGAACAAAGGCGAGGCGACTCGCCTTTGTTTTTTCCCGATGACCCTTGCCCCCCGGCCCGTCGCCGTACCGCATGAACGTTCGCGAATACTACCAACAAGAGCTCGCCGCGCGCGGCTACAAGCCCGACGAGGCGCAGGAGCGCGCCGTCGATCGTCTGCAACAATGCTACGACGAATGGGCGGCATACAAGTCCCGTCGCTCGAATACCCTCAAGAAGTGGCTCGTGCATCCGGAACTGCCCAAGGGGGTTTACCTGTGGGGCGGGGTGGGGCGCGGCAAGAGCTTCCTGATGGACAGCTTCTACTCGGTGGTGCCGCTCCAGCGCAAGACGCGGCTGCACTTTCACGAGTTCATGCGCGAAGTGCACCACCAGTTGCAGGCGCTTAAGGGCTTGCCCGATCCGCTCGACGAACTGGCCAGGCGCATCGCCAAGCGATACCGCCTGATTTGTTTTGACGAATTTCACGTGTCCGATGTGGCCGACGCCATGATCCTGCACCGGTTGCTCGCCGAGTTGTTCAAGAACGGGGTGCAGTTCGTGATGACGTCCAACTATCGTCCCGACACGTTGTATCCCGACGGTCTGCACCGCGACCGTGTGCTGCCGGCGATCAAATTGCTGGAAGACCGGCTCGACGTGCTCAACGTGGATGCCGGCATCGATTACCGCCGTCGCACGCTGGCGCAGGTGCAGGTGTATCACTACCCCCTCGGCAACGAGGCCAACCGTGCGCTGCGCGCGGCGTTCAGCGAGATTGCCGGTGTGCCCGACGAAAGCCCGCTGCTGCATATCGAGCAACGCGAGCTGAAGGCGCTGCGCCGCGCGGGTGGCGTGGTGTGGTTCGATTTCCATACGCTGTGTGGCGGTCCGCGTTCGCAGAACGACTATCTTGAACTGGCCAACCGCTTCCACACCGTGGTGCTCTCGGACGTACCTCGCATGACGCCGCGCATGGCGTCGGAGGCGCGACGCTTCACGTGGCTCGTCGACGTTTTCTACGACCATAAGGTGAAGCTGCTCATTTCCGCCGAAGTGCCGCCCGAGGCGCTTTACACGGAAGGTACGCTCGCCAACGAGTTCACGCGCACGGTGTCGCGCCTGGTGGAAATGCAGTCGCGCGAATATCTCGAGGCCCCGCGGCGCGTGGTGGACACTTCGCTGACCTGAACTTCAGGTGGCGTCGCATCGTTGGCCGACGCCTGCTGGCGGAAACAGGGCGCGACACGGGCTCGGTCAGGCCGGGATAAGGCCGCGATAAGGCCTGGATAAGGTCGGGAAGCCCGGGAAGGGCGAGATAAACGCGCAAAAATGCGCCCGATGGGACTGAGGAATCGGTGCCCGATCAGCGCATGTCACGGGGCCGATCTTGTCTGTTCGACCCGGGGGTGACCGTCTTCAGCGTCCGCCGCGTTGTCGTCCGTTGGGATTGCGTGACGGAGGCGGAGGAGGCGGCGCCGGCGGTTGGCGCTGCTCGCGGATATGGTTGTAGATGTCGCCGCGCAGGTCGCCCTGCGGCCGTATTTCCTGAGGCTGCGGGCGCGACGGTCCGGAGCGTGGGCCGCCATGATGATCGCCGCGACCGTTGGGACGTTCGGCACCCTGTGCGAACCAGCCCTGGAAGAACTGACTGGCCGACGCCGCCTGGGCCGTTGCGCTCATCGCGGCGCCGGCCAGCATGACGATACCCATCATCCGGACAAGTCGGGTGTGACGCATGGTGCCACCTCCTTGTCGGTTGGATTGCCGCGCGTCGGACCCGGGTTGCACCAGCCGGCGTGCGGATGAGAGACATGCAGCATGGGCGACGAACGTTGCGGCTACGCTTCGAGAGTAAAAGGGTGGACGCCCGCGTGCTGTAAAGATTTGTAAAGCAATGTAAGCCGGAGGGTGCGGGCTGGCGTGCGTCCCCTACCATGCGCTGTTTGAACGTCGGAGTCTGGAAATGCGTAAGCTGTCGATCGTCACGACCTGCGTCGTGACCGTGGTTGTAGTGGTGGGGCTGCTGTTCGGCACACCGTATTACACGCTGTGGCGTGCGCGCGAAGCCGCGAACGCCCGCGATGCCGACACGCTCTCGTCGTACGTCGATTACCCCGCCGTGCGCGACAGCCTGAAGACGAGCCTGCACGATCAAATGGCGCGTCAGATGGACAAACAGCGCAGCAATCCACTGGGTGCACTGGCGCTGGCACTTGGCGGTTGGGTGTCAGATCGGGTGGTCGAGGCATTGCTCACGCCCGAGGCCGTTGCCGCGATGCTGCGCGGTGACAGTACCGGCCTGCCGCCTGCACCAGGCGCTCCGGCCCCGGACCAGGTGGCGCCTCAAGCACCTCCGACATCCCCAGCACCCCAGGCACCCCAGGCACCGCAGCAACCGTCCGGTACGCCGCCGCCTTCCGACGCGCCGTCCAATGGTGGGGGGCCGCAAGGTGCGGACACCGCCCCGCCGCGAACGACGACGCGCACCGAGTTCCAGGATTTCAACCACTTCCTCGTGCACGTGTCGCGCAGCGACCGCCCCGAGCGCGTGGTGACGTTTACGCTCACCCGGCGCAATCTCGTGCAGTGGCGCCTGAGCGCCATCGCGCTGCCGCCGCTGTAATCGGCGCGGCGCGTTGCACACTCGCAGGAAGATCCCTTTGAAAGCGATGTTGAACGGCATGTTCCGGCGGCGTCTGCTCGCCGCCGGTTGCCTGCCTGCCTTGTTGAGGCTGTGCGTGCTCTACGCACTAAGCGCGATGAGCGCGACCGTGACACCGGCGTTCGCGGACACGCTTTCGCCGGTCGGGGTGTGGCGCATCGTCGACGAGACCGGCGACCCGAAGGCGCTGATCGTCATCTCCGAGCGCGACGGCCAGTATGTGGGGACGCTTGTCAGGAGTCTCGGGCGACGCGATGCGCTCGAGCGTCGCTGTGATGGCTGCACCGACGACCGCAAGGGCAAGAAGCTCCAGGACATGGAGATCATTCGCGGCCTGCGCAAGGACGGTGACGAATACACCGGAGGGAAGATTCTCGATCCGGACAGCGGCAGCGAATACGGCTGCAAGATCCGCGTGGTGGACGGCGGAAAAAAGCTCGAAGTTCGAGGTTATTTCGGCATCTCCTTGCTGGGCCGCACACAGACGTGGATTCGCGAGCCTTAGCCGATTTTCCCGGGACATCGATTGACGTGCACATAAGCCAGACGTGTGAGCTCAGCTAGAGGACTTCCTCAGCACGACGTCACGCCTTTGGCGTAATCTTCAAAGCGACTCACGTGCGAACCGGTGCATGCGCCGGGGTGCTCATCGCCAGCGCGAGTCCTACGACAATCAATCCGTATCTGGGAGGATGACAATCATGAAGCAGATCTCGAATGCAACGTCGTGGCGACGTTTGGGTGCTCACGCGCTTGTCGCCGTGGCGTTGCTCGGCGGCGTTGCCAAAGCGGCCATGGCGGCCGACAACAACTCGCCTGTCGGCGTATGGAAGACGATCGACGACAACACCGGCAAGCCGAAGGCCCTCGTCACGATCTCGGAGCAGAATGGCCAGCTCGTGGGCGTGATCACCAAGGGATTGGGGCCGAACGACGATCCGGAGCGCATCTGCACGAAGTGCACGGACGAGCGCAAGGACCAGAAGATGCTCGGCATGCAGATCATTCGCGGCATGCAAAAGGACGGCGATACCTACGACGGCGGCACCATTCTCGATCCGGAGAACGGCAAGGTCTACAAGTGCAAGATGACCGTGAAGGACGATGGCCAGAAGCTCGACGTGCGTGGCTATATCGGCATTTCGCTGTTGGGCCGCACGCAGACCTGGGAACGCGAGCAGTAAAGCAGGGTGATGCAAGCGGTCGTCGATGCGGCCGCGAGTTCGGACGCAGCGGCCATCACGTGTGCATCGACCTCGGCGCGATTTCGTCGTCGAGGCTCAGGAAAGGCCCCGGACGATACGTCCGGGGCCTTCTCGTTCATGCGTGGCCAGACGCCGCGAGGGTTGCCGCGGCGATGCCGCGCCGAGGGAGTCGCGCCGCCGATGCGATCCGTGACCTGCCTCGGATGCCTCGCGCCTGCGTCACTCGAGCGGTATGAAGTTACGGCTTGCCGATGCCATCGAAGGCAGACGTGCCAGACGTGCCAGACGTGCCAGACGTGCCAGACGTACGAATAGCGACCGAATCATCTGCGGCATCGAATGACGCTCGATCGATTCGGCGAGGCTGCTGGTGGCCGGGGAAGACGCCGGTTGCGTCCCGCGCGAACCCGACGGCGCCGCGGGCGGCAGTCCGATGCGTGTGCCGACCGGATGCGGCATCGACAGCCGTGCCAGCCATGCCACCGTCGTGCCGATCAGGGGAATGCGCTCGGCGATTTCCGTGGCGGTGCGCACCACGCTTTGAACCCGCGAGAGCACTTCTCCCTGCACGTGATAGGCGTCCACGCGCGAGGACGCCGGTGTCGCGTGATGCCGGGCCACCGTGCGCTCGTGCAGTCCGGCGGCGTCGAATGTCAGGCCGTGCGATCGCTCCACCACGGAGGTCTGCGCCGAAGCGAGGCCACCGCCCAACGAGTGCCCCGTGAACATCAGCCGCGACGCCGGGTACAACTGCGTCAACGTCTTCCCCCAGGCGATGGCCGCCTCGTATTGGCGTGAAGGTAACCCCAGCGCCTGCAAAACATTCTGCTTCCAGTCGACGTAAGCGCGTGCCGCGATGTTCATCTCCGTGCCGCGATTGGCGGCCAGGATGTTGCCGCTGACGGGGTCGGCGTAAACGGCACCAAAGAACCCGGACCCCCCGGGGCCGTTGTCGTCATGCGCGTCGATGCGTTGCACGCGCGCGGGCAGGATCTGCGGGATCGACTGGTCGAAGTAGACGTCATGATCCACAAGCGCAGCGGTCACGACGTTACGTTGTTCGAGCATCTTGCGAGGCATCGCGTCGATGCCGTGCGTCTCGATCCACGCATCAATCTCGTCGACGCGTTGCGCGACAGCCACGAGACGCGACGTCTGATATGCCGACGCTTTCGCCTCGCTTTCGTCCACGAGTGATGTCAATTGTTCGAGCACGCTGTCGAAAGCCGCCGCCTGTTGCGGGTCCGACGGGCGCACCGGGGACGAGCGCCGGCACAGCTCGCGCGTCGCATCGATCCATGCCTGCGTCAACGCCCTCGAGCGACGCTCGTGCGCGTAATGCGGATCGGCGTCATGTCCGATTCGGGGAGACGTCTGGACGCCGCGCAAGGTGCGTCGCCATCGCGCGCTGGCGATCCGTTGCTCACGCGTCAGGGCATGCCACTGATCTGATGTTTCGGATGCCGAAGAATGGTGCGCTTGCTCGGGGTTTGCATCGCCATGGGTGGTGGGGGCAGGCGTTTCGTCGAGGACGACGTGGGGCGTTACGGCAGGGGCGTGCCGCAGACTTGTTGGGCCAATCATGATGTCGGTGCGTCAGGGGAAGCGTCGTGGGAAACCGCGCGCGGGTCGCCCGGCGTCGGAACATGACGCGGGTAAGGGCGACGCGGTGGCGGAACGGCGAGCGATTCTGCTCGCGCGCGACGCTGTCGGACACCAGGAATGGCTCATTTCCCAAACGTCGGGCCATGACGACAGGGGGGCAACACCCGAGCACGACAAAGCCCGGGCAGTGTCGCTTCACTGTCCGGGTTTGCCGACGTCATTGGCGCCTGCACGCCGCTGACGTTCCCCCTCGCGATCTTCGGATGCCGACGCGTCCGCTTACCTGGCCAGCCCGCCCAACAGTCCGGTGACCGGCGCCAGCACACCGGCGGCACTGCCTGACCCGGTCGTGCCGCCCGAGCCCGCGCTGGCGAGCGACGTGAGCGGGGTCGTGACGGTGCTCAACAGCGTGGTGACGGTGCCGAGCGGATTCGTGGCGCTGCTGCCGCTTCCACCGACGCCCCCGGTGCCGCCGGTCACTGCCGTGGCGCCACCGAGCAGGCCGGTGAGGCTGCCCAGCGGATTGGCGCCCGACGTGCCGCCGCCTGCTGTCCCGCCGAGACCGCCGAGCAGACCGGTCAGGGCGCCCAGCGGATTGTTGCCACCGGCCGTTGCGGGCGACACCGTCGTATTGCCGACGTTGGCGAGCACATTGCCCAGCGCGTTCGGGCTCGTTGCGCCCGTGTTGCCGAACAGCAGACCGCCGGCGCTGGTCGCCGTGTTGCCCAGTGCCATGAGCGGATTGCCAAGGCTGGCGACCACGGCGTTCGGCGCGGCGCTCTTCACCTGGGTGCCCGCCAGATTCAGCGCGCCGCCCAGCGTGCCCAGCAGGCCTGCCACCGGCGTGCCCAGCCCGGTCGTGTTCCCCACGGTCTGCGTGGTGCTCACCACCGTATTCGTAATCGGCGAGATGGCGGACGAGAGCGCCGTGGTCGCCTGCACGACGGGTGCGCTCCCGAGCGCCTGCGTGAGCGCCGCGCCGCCGCTCACGCCACCCTGGCCGACGGTGGCGACCGCATTGCCCAGCACGCCCGTGAGCGAGTCGACAGGGGTGTTCGCGAGCGGGCCGCTCTTGCCGATGCCCGCGATGCCGCTGCCGAGCGATTTGCCCGCGTTGCCGAGATCGGTCACGACACTGCCGGTGCTCGCGAGCGTGGTGCCGACCGGGTCGGTGCCTGTCTTGCCCAACTGTCCGAGCCCGCTGCCCACGCCGGTGCCCAGATCGGTCACGGCGTTACCGGTTTGCGTGAGGGCCCCGCCAAAGCCCTGCGTGGCCTGCGGCGACACGCCCGGAATCGTCGTGCCGGACACCTGGTTTCCGACGGCGCTGACCACGGAGCCGACCGAGCTCACCACACCGTTGCTCGACGTTGTCGGGTTCGTCGGGTTGTTGGGGTCGTTCGGATTGGTCGGTGTGTGGGGATTGTTGGGGTTTGTCGGCGTGTTCGACGTCGCGCCACTGCCGCCGCCCGAACTGGAGCAGCCGGTGACGCCGAAGAGCGCTGCGACGAGCGCGGCGAGCAAGGTGGGGTGAAGCCATTTCGACATGACATGTCTCCTCGAACAGGGACGAGCGCTTCCGGGGGGGCGTAGCTCGCCGGCGGCCGTCAGGCCTTGGACGTGGGGCCCCTGGCACTGGACACCAGGCCAGCGATGTCCTGGTCGGCCTCGAAGCGCAGACGGAAGGTTTCGCTCTTCAGGGTGCGAATGCTCTGCACCAGGAAGTCGTGGATCGCGGCGAGTTCGCTGTGGTCGTAGGCGGCACTCACGGCGGTGAGCTCGCGCGAGACGGACGACAGGAACTGCTCGATCTGAGCGCAGCGTTCGGCGATCGGATGGATCATCACCATGCGGCGGTCGTGCGGATTCTTTTCGCGCTCGACGAAGCCGGCGCGCTCGAGCCGGTCGATGACGGTGGTGATGCCGCCAGAACTCACGCCCATGAGCTCGGCCAACTGACCGGCGGTGATCGATTCGAGTTCGAGAATCAGGTCGAGCGCGTTCAGATCGGTGACGTTCAGACCGAGCTGTTCGGCCAGCGCTGCGTGATAGAGCGCGGTGTACACGGCGAGCCGGCGTCCGAGCGAGCGGACGATGCCGGCGACGAGATCGTTTCGGTTCGTATGTCGGTCGCTCATGGTGCCGTGCGTTGCGTTGAGCGGGGAGGCAGTGGCCGTCGCCCCGGAAGCAGCGCCCGAATCGGCGCCGTACGTGTTGTGGCTCTGGCGGGCGCCGACACCGCCGGCGGTCTCGCGCATGGCCGGGGGTTCGGCATATTGCGAGGCGGATTCGCCAAGACCGCGCATCAGCACGCCGGTGTCGGATAGGAAGCGGGCCATGGCATCTCCTTATCGATGAATTGCCTGGGGCATGCGCGGCGCCGGAACGTCGGCGGCGCGCGCGATGCCATGTGTCACTTGCGATTTACTTGCCGACGCTGGCGACGCTGCCGAGCGGGGTGGTCACCGGTGCGAGCAGACTGCCGAGGCCGGCGGTGGCGCCACCCGAGCTGCCGCCGGCCGCGCTCGTCACGCCGGAGAGCAGGCCCGTCACGGGCGCGAGCGGGCTGGCGCTGCCGCCCGACCCCGACGCGGCACCGCCCAGGCCGCCCAGCAGACCCGTGACCGGCGCAAGCGGGCTGCCCCCGCCGCTGGTGCCGCCAAGTCCACCCAGCAGACCCGTCACCGAGCCGAGCGGATTCGCGTTGCCGCCCGCCGCGGTCGATCCGAGGTTGCCGAGCAGCGAGCCGAACGGGTTGGCCGTGCCGGTCGAGGTGGATCCGTTCAGGAACGAGCCGACGCCGCCGACTGTGTTGCCGGTGGCGATGACGGTGTTGCCGAGCGCCGTCACCACACCGTTCGACGAGGTGCCCTTCATCGTCGTGCCGACCGTGCCGACCGTGTTGCCGACCGTCGTGAGCAGGTTCTGCACCGGGCCGCCCAGACCGGTCGTGGTACCTACCGTGCGGGTGGTGTCGGACACGACGTTGGTGACCGGGTTGATCGCCTTCGAGAGCGTGGAAGTGACCTGCGTGACCGGTCCACCCGTGAAGGCCTGCTTCAGAATTGCGCCGCCCGCGATGCCGCCCTGGCCGACCGTGGATACCACATTGCCCACGGCGGACGTCAGTCCGTCGACCGGCGTGCCGGCGAGCGGGCCGCTCTTGCCGATGCCGGCCACACCACTACCCAGTTGAACGCCCGCCTGGCCCAGATCGGTCACGACGTTGCCGGTGCTGGCAAGCGTGGTGCCGACGGAATCGCCTGACGTGCCGGTTTGGCCGAGACCCGCGCTCACGCCGTTGCCGAGATCGGTGACGGCGTTGCCGGTGCTCTTGAGTGCGCCGCCGAATCCCTGTGACGCTTGCGGCGAGACGAGCGGCAACTGCGTGCTGGCGACCTGATCGCCGAGCGCGCTCACGACGTTGCCGGCGGAGCTCACGACGCCGCCCGCGTTCGTTGCGGTGGTGCCCACGGCGTTCGGCGTGCCCGTGGTGCCGGCCGAGGTGGCACCGCTTCCGCCACCGCCGCTCGAGCAGCCGGTCAGTGCGATGGCGGCGATGGCGGCCGAGGCGAGAAGCGTGCGTTGGAGTGCGAGGTTCATGGTGTCTATCTCCTGTGTCGTTCTGAAAGTTTCGATTCGGTTTCGGCGCATCGCCGCTTACTTCTTCGCGCCGAGCAGGCCGCCCAGCAGACCCGTCACCGGGGCGAGCGGGCCGGTGCTTCCGGTGCCGCCGGCGCTGGTTGCGCCGCCGACCGCGCCCGTGACCGCGCCGAGCAGGTTGGTCACCGGCGCAAGGGCGCCGCCCGCGGTCGCGCCGCCAGTGCCACCGGTCGCGCCGCCGGCCACGGCGCCGAGCCCGCCGGTCAGACCCGAGACGAGATTCGTCACCGGGGCGAGGGCGTTGCTGCCCGGCGTGCCGCCGGCGGCGCCGCCGAGCGCCCCCGTCACGCTGGCGACGAGGGTGGTGACCGGTGCGAGCGGGCTGCCGCCCGAGGCGCCGCCCGTGGCGCCACCGAGCCCGCCTGTCAGACCGGCGACGAGATTCGTGACCGGGGCGAGGGCGTTGCTGCCCGGCGTGCCGCCAGCGGCACCGCCGAGCGCACCCGTCAGGCCCGAGACCACGCTCGTGACCGGGGCGAGCGGGTTGGCGCCGCCAGTGGCGCCACCCAGGCCACCCAGGCCGCCTGTCAATCCCCCCAATGCCGACGTAAGCGGCGCGAGCGGATTGGCGCTGGTCGGCGTGCCGTGCACGGCGCCGCCGAGACTTGCCACGGTGTTGCCCACGCCTGCGACGATGCCGCCAACGTCCGCGGCGACCGGGTTGTTGAGTTGCCCGCCGATCTTCGTGCCCACGCCGGCCAGACCGCCGCCCACGGTGGCCAGCAAGCCGGCAACCGGCGTACCCAGGCCCGTCGCATTGCCGACCGTTTGCGTGGTGTTCGTCACCACGTTCGTGATCGGAGTGATCGCGGAGGAGAGCGACGTCGTCAGTTGCTGCACCGGCGCGCTCGTAACGGTCTGCGTGAGCCCGGTACCGAGCGACTGGCCGGCCATGCCGACCGAGGTCACGACACCGCCGAGCAGCGTGGTGACGCCGTTGATCGGCGTGCTGCCGAGCGGGCCTGTCTGACCGAGACCGGCGACGGCGCTGCCCAACTGCGTGCCCGCCGTGCCGAGATTCGTCACCGCCCCGCCCACGCTGGCGAGCGTCGGGTTGAGCGGGTCGCTGACCGAACCGAGCTTGCCGATGCCGTTGGTCAGGCCCGTGCCAAGTGTCTGCACGGCGGTGCCGGTGGACACGACGGCGCCCGACAGACCCGATTGCGTTTGTGTGCTCAGCAGCGGGAGTTGCGTGCCGGCGAGCGTCGTGCCCACGTCGCTGACGGTCTTGCCGACTTGGGTGACAACCCCCGTGCTTGCCGTACCGGCGACCGTGCCGATCGGGTTGGTGGTCGCGCTCGTGCCGGTGCCGCCATCGCCGTTGCCGTTGCCACCCGTGTTGCCATTGCCGCCGGTGCCCGAGCCGCCGGTTCCCGAACCGTCGCTGACCGTTCCGGCGCCCGTGCCGCCGCCACCGCCAGCGCCGGCCGTGGTGCCGCTGCCACCGCCGTCGCCGAGCGAGCCGCTGGTGCCCCCGGAGCCTGAGCTGGCGCAGCCGGTCATCGTGATGACGGCAAGCAGGCAGGCGGAAGCGAGCAGGTTGCGTTGAAGGTTGTTCATGATGGTGTCCTCTGGTCGTTGTCGTTATCAGGCGAGCACGGCTTGTGCCGCCAGACGGTTGTTCATGCGTTGTGCGATGAGCGCGAACAGCAGCGCGTCGACAGCGGCGCTGCCGAAGCCCGTCATTGCATGGGCCGAATGCGTGGCGTGGCCGTTGGCCGGATCGAACGGTGTGGCGGTGGCGCGCACGCCACCGCCGTCTTCACCGCCCCTCCCTGGGCTTGCGCCTCTACGATCGTTGCCGCCGATGCGCTGACGCTGCGCGGTGATGGCTTCGGTGCGCTGCGTCGGTTGCTTGGTATTGCCAATGATCATGGTGTCCCCCCGGTGATCTTCAGCGTTGCGATGCAGGGGTATGCGCAAGAGGTGTGCCAATCAATGATTTCGGATTTGAAGACTTGCTCTAGTTTTTCCGTCAAACGGCTGAAAAGCCTGTATTTATTTGCGTTTTGGAAAACAAGAATCTTTTGGATCGAGAGATCGGTGTTCGCAGGGAACGGGTAAAAGTCAGGGTTAACGCGATCGGAATATGGCGAGTGTCGGGCGCAAATCCGTTCCCGTTACGTCGGGCGTTACGGGTAACGTTACGTAACGCCGCTGTTCGAAAAGCCTTCGGGGTGCCGACAAATTGAAGCGCCTGGATGCGTCGTATCCGCTTCAATGCGAATTCGCGCTGATATGGTCGTCGTGCTCGAATTGGGTTGTTACAGCACGCGTGGCACGGCTAGTTATCGACATTGAAATCGAATCGAATGACGAACCAATCTCTCGGGCGCGGGGCGGGGCCCGGAACGCATCATGAATGGAAAGGATGGGAAAGACTGCGCGTCTGGCTCGCCTGTGCCGGCGTGCCAAGGCGGTTTCGACGCGCGATACGGAGCGCGCTATAGAGCGTGTTGCGGAGCGCGTTCCCGGGTGGGAAACCGGGCGCGAAACCGGGCGCATTACGAGGCCCGGTTGTTGAAGTGCGTCCGCCCCCGGAATCAGACGGGGCGGATGTTGCACTCGACAATCGCGTCGGCAGCGTGGAAATGAATGAAAAGTTATTTAAACGGCTGGTGTATTCGATTCGCGATTGGATGTGGCGTCGCGCAAATCATGGTTTTCCCTCGCAAGCGTTGTGCTGCGTGGTTTTGGAGTATTGTTTGATCAACCCATGTAACGATTTCTTACACTCTCGGTGGTGATTGGAACCAAGACTCTAGTTTTTGCGATTTACTTTAAATTACGATCAGAAAAAATCAGCGCGCCGCCGCAAATGATGTGTCGACAAGCAAAGAATTGGTGGCGTACAACGTAAAAGAGGTTCGAAAGCCTTGCTGCGCAACGAACCTGAGGCCGAAGTCCAGAGTTGATGAGTGATTTGGCGGGATGCGTCACGCGGCCGACAGGCCGGTGATGCGCCGCCGTGGGTGAACGGGCGCCTCGCGCCTTCATGAGGGAGACTGATATGAAACTCGGCAAACGTATTCGACTGTTCGCTCGCGACGAGCGAGGTGTCACGGCGCTGGAATACGGCATTCTCGCCGCGATTGTCGCCGTGATCATCGGTGGCACGATCTACGCCAACCTCACGGGCACGTTCTCGACGGTCTTCTCGAAAGTGACCTCTGCCGTGACGGCTGTCGGTGCCTGACGTTCGCTGACGCTCACTGACGTCGACCGGCGGGCGCCGAGCGTGTTCGCGGCTGCCGCCGCCCATGCAAAAAAACACAACGGGCGCCGCAGTCATCGAGACGCCGTTGCGGGAAGTCGGATGCTGTATTCGCGGGGATGCGCATCATGAAAGCAATGCGAGCGGGAACAAGACATCGAGGGCACCGTCTTTCGCGGCAACGCGGCGTTACGGCACTGGAGTACGGAATTCTGGCGGCGATCGTGGCGCTCATCATCGGCGGGGTCGTGTACACGAACCTGAGCAGCGCGTTGACGACGGCCTTCAGCACCGTGTCGTCGGCGGCGACGTCGGCGGTCTCGCATTAGCGCGGGGAGCGCATTGCTCGGCATTGCTCTGCATTGCTCGTATCGAGGCGGAACATCGCGTGCTGATATTGCTGACTCTGTTGTGCGTGCCGATCGTGGTCACCGACCTGATTGCGCGCCGTATTCCGAACGTGTGGCTATTGTGCGTCGGTGCGCTCACGCTGGCCTGGATGGCATGGCGTGCGTGGCACGGCGAACCTCGGGTGTGGTGGGTGCATGGCCTGGGCGCGCTCATCGGGCTGATCGGGTTGCTGCCGTTCTGGTGGCGCGGTGTGATGGGAGCGGGCGACGTGAAGCTGTTCGCGGTGATCGGGCTGGTGGCGGGATATCCCGCGTTGCTGCCGGTCTGGTGTCTGGCGAGCGTGGCGGCCGGCCTGCATGCCCTGGTGCTGTTGGCCGGACGGGTGAGGGGCCTGGCGCGGTGGCGTGACCGGTTTGCGGCATCGCGAGCCTGGCAAAGCATTCTGCGTTGGCGGGATGGACGCATCGGATTGCCCTACGGGGCGTATCTGGCCGCCGCGGCGCTCGTCGTAAGGTGAACGGCAGATTGGAAGTCGTTGGCGGCGGCGAAGCCGGTACGGCGTGAGGGCGTCGTTCGAGATGTCGCCGAGGTGGCGTGTTGGGGGACGAGTGCTGCAAGAAGCGGCACCGCTAGAACGGGAGGCGCGGGCGACGCCGCGCAAATGAGCAGCACCAATGCGTCGCCAAACACGGCCACACAGCGCCGTGCGCGACGGGGAGTTTCGTCATGAAGCGGTTTGGGGCACAGGCAGCATCGGCATGGCCGGGACGGCTAAGTGCGCGCTCGCGCGGCGTCGCTGCTCTCGAATTCATGCTGATCCTGATGGTCCTGCTGCCTGCCTTCTATGTCGCCGTCGCTTTCTCCATCAATATTCTCGCCCGACAGATGCTCACGCAAGCCGCCTCCGAGGCCGGCCGTGCAATGCTGCGCGCGGGTACGATGGCCCAGCGTCAGAGCTACGCCACGTCGGCGATCGCCAACACGCTGACCTGGCCGTCACCGTCGGTCGTGAGCACCAGTTTTCC
Organism: Pandoraea pnomenusa; assembly: GCF_000767615.3. NCBI lineage: Bacteria > Pseudomonadati > Pseudomonadota > Betaproteobacteria > Burkholderiales > Burkholderiaceae > Pandoraea > Pandoraea pnomenusa. The sequence goes on from NZ_CP009553.3 coordinate 2,272,128, forward strand.
GGCTGACGCCACGTATCCCTGTCCGGCATCGGGGTCGGCCACCAGTTCGCAATGCATCGTTCACGTGACGCTGACATTGACGCAGCCCATGACCGTCAACTGGCCGGGGTTGGGGGCGCTCGTGCCGGCCAGTGTCGTGGGCGCGGCGGCGGTCACACTCGATACGTCCACGATCGGCGGGAGTTAGCCGTGTCGCCGTGTGATTTGCGTGCCGGGCTCGAAACAAGCGATGTGCGGTTTGCCAGGTTGTCATGCCGCCGGTGCGCCGGCGTCCCGCAGGTAGTGACTGAACGGCCGAAAGGCCCCAAGCCATGAACAAAGCCACCAAGATTCTTGCTGCCGTGCTGGTTGTCGCCGGCGTGCTGCTCGCGCTCTTCGCGTTGCGTCTGGGGACGTCGAACGCGCCTGCGCCCGCGACCACGCCGTCGCCGGTGACGCAAACGCTCACGCAACGCTTCCCGGCCGTGGTGGCGGCCAAGGCGCTCGCGCCGGGGCAGCCGATCGGCGCGGGCGACGTGAAGATCGAGGCGTTCAATAGCCAGACGGTGGGCGGTTTCTCGAACCCGGCCGATGTGGTGGGGCGCGTGCCGCTCGTGGCGCTGGCGCCCGGCGTGGCGCTCACGCAAGGCACACTCGCGCATGGTCTCTCATTGCAACTCGCGCCGGGCGAGCGTGCGGTCGCCATCCCCGTCACGGAAACGGTCGGGGTGAGCAACCGGATTCGCCCGGGCGACTACGTGGACGTCTTCTTCACCCTCAAGACCAACCAGGCGGGACCCAACGGCGCCGTGGCGGATGACACGCAGGCACGTCTGCTGGCCTCGCGCGTGCGGGTGCTGACCTACGGCAATGCGTCGCTCGACGACGTGACGCCGCCGCCGGCGTCGCCCGGCGTGGCCTCGACGGTGCAGGCCGTGGCGTCCACGGCACCGCCGCCGCAACCGGCGAGCAACCCGCCGCCGGTGCCCGCTACGTCCGCCGTGGTCGCCGTGCCGGTGGCCGACGTCAACCGGGTAATGCTCGGCACACAGCAGGGAAAAATCATGCTGGCACTTCGCAATCCGGGCGATGACGCCATGCCCGACACGTCGCTGTTCCCGTCGCCGCCGCCGGTGCTGGCTGGCAAGGCCGGTCTGAGGGTCGACGATCGCGCTGCGCTCTCCACACCCGAGAACCAGGCCTACGCCGGGATCGCCGCGACCGGACTCGCGGGAGAGCCGGTGCGTCGGGCGACGGCGTCGCGTGGGTCGGGAACTTCGGGCGGCGGGACGGGCGGCGCCATCGAGGTGGTGCGCGGCGCCGAACGATCGACGGCCGCTTATTGAGCCACACGAAGCCGCCGACAAACCCATCAACCGACACAGTGACCGATACAGCCACGCCATGACCAGAAGCCAGGTTCGCACTGCCAAACGAGAGACGAGACGCGTTACGGGACTGCTGTTGTGCTTCGCCGCGTTGCTCGCGTGCTCGGCGTCGGTATCGGTACGCCTGGCCGATGCGGCCGACTCGGGCGTGAGCGCCGCAACGCGCTCGCTGACGATGGGCGTTCGCGAGCAGCGCGAGTTGCCGGTGCCAGGCTCGCTCGAGCGTGTGGCGGTGGCCGACCCCACGGTGGCCGACATCGTCGTGCTCAAGGGCACCGGCGGGCGGCGCGGTTCGGTACTTGTCGTGGGCAAGAAGCCGGGTACGACGCAGGTCTCGGCGTGGCCGCGTGGGGGGGAGCCCGTGCGCTGGGAAGTGCATGTCACCGGGGATCTGCAAGGGGCGCTCGGCGACACCGGCACCGCCAGCGTCGATGCGCGCGGCAATGCAGCGCTCATCAAGGGCCACGCGAATACGATGATCGAGCACAGCGGCCTGCAATCGGCGGCCGTCGATGCGTCGGGCAAGGGCGGGGTGGTCGTCGACCGCTCGACGGTGGGCGACACCGGGGTGGTGCAGGTCGACGTGAAGATCGTGGAGATCAATCGCAACATCCTCAATCAATTGGGTGCGAGCTTCAGCGCCTCGCGCACTTCGGGCTCGGGCAGCTTCGGCGTGGGCTCCACGCTCAACTCGGCGTTCCGCAGCGGCGCCGTGCCCAACTTCGGATCGTTCTTCGGCACGATCACGCGCGGCGCATTCAATCTCGCCGCCGAAATCGACCTGCTGCAAACCAATGGTCTCGGTCGCGTGCTGGCCGCGCCCACGCTGGTCGCCCTCTCGGGACAGAGCGCGAGCTTTCTCGCCGGCGGCGAGATCCCCGTGCCGCAGGCGGGTGGGCTCGGCACCACGAGCATCATTTACAAGCCGTTCGGCGTGGGACTCACGGTGACGCCGACGATCCTGTCACCCAATCGCATCGCGCTGAAGGTCGCGCCCGAGGCGTCCGACATCGATTACACCAACGCCATCGTGACCAGTTCGATCCAGATCCCCGCGATCACGACGCGCCGTGCGGACACGACCGTCGAACTGGGCGACGGCGAAAGTTTCGTCATCGGCGGCCTGATCTCCCGCACCACGACGGCTGCCGTCGACAAGGTGCCGCTGCTCGGCGATCTGCCGCTCATCGGCGCATTTTTCCGGAATCTGAAGTACAGCAGCGCCGAAAAGGAGCTGGTCATCGTCGTCACGCCGCATCTGGTGAAGCCGGTGGCCAAGGATGTGGCTATGCCGTTGCCCGGAGATACGCGCGAGAAGCGCCCGGGGCCGGTGTGGGGCGACTATCTGATGGGTGGGGCAAGCGACAGCGAGCTGCCGGGATTCTCGAAGTAGCGCCGGCACCGTCGTCACGACGGGGCCGGGCGACGCGGGAGCCGCAGCGCTGCGCGCAAGCAGTAAGGAGTGCATAAATGAACGCACCGACGCGAATACTGGACACCATGACCGAGTTGCACCGTTTCCTCTTTTGCAGTGCGCATGCGGGCCACGGACAGTGGCTCTCGGCAGCGCTTCGCGAAGCGGGCGTGGTGCTGCAGGAAGCGGGGCGTCCGGCGCAATTGCAGCAGCGCATTGGCGATCTCGATCCGCAGGTCGTGCTGCTCGACTTTTCGGGCGAGCCGACCGGACACGCCGACGACGCGCCCGAAGGCGGCATCGCCCAGGCCGTCGAGCTCGCACAGATGCTCAAGCGCGTGGCGCCCAAGCTGCCGCTCGTGGCCGTGGGATCGATGGCTCGCGCCGACGGCATGAAGGCCGCGATTCGCGCCGGTGTGCACGATTTCATCGACGTGCACGCCACGCATGACGAGGCGCTCGAGGTGGTTCGTCGCGTGGTGGATCACACGCCGCCGCCGGGCCCGAGCGCTGCACAGCGCCACGGACGCTTCGTCGTTCTGCTGGGCGCACGTATCGGCGTGGGCTGCAGCACGCTCGCGGCGCATCTCTCGCAACTCGGGCAGGAGATGTCGGTCGGGTCCGTCGACGACAAGCCCGCCAGGCTCGCGAAAGCGGCGGCCGGCAAGGACGACAAGGTCGATACGTCGTTGCTGGGTCATGTCGCGCTGCTCGACCTCGGGTTGCCCTCCGGCGACGGGCTGCTGTACCTGAACACGCAAAGCCAGTTCAGTTTTGCCGAGGCGGTACAGAACCTGCGGCGCTTCGACGAGACGCTGGTGCACACCGCGCTCTCGCATGCGCCCAGCGGACTCGCGGTGCTGCCGTTGCCGCTTGACCTGGGCGACATGCGCAGCGTGGCGGCCGCCGACGCACTCGCGCTGACCGACCGTCTGCGCGCGTTCTTCGATCTGATCGTGGCAGATCTGGGAGGCTTCTCGAACCCGGCGTTCGTCGCGAGCCTCGTACGCGCGGCCGACGAGGTCTGGCTGGTGGTCGACCAGAGCGTGGGGGCGATCGTTTCGCTTGCGTCGATGTTGCGCGATCTCGAGGAAAAGGGCGTCGATCGCGGCCATTTGCATCTGGTGCTCAATCGCTACGACCCGCGCTATGGCATGGCGGCCGATCAGATCGCAAAGCGCTTCGATGTGCCGCTGCTCGCCACGTTGCCCGACCGCCCGCTGGCCATGCTCTCGGCGACCAACCAGGGCAAGCTGATTCTCGACACCGCGCGCGGCGATCCCTATGTGCGCGCTTTGCAACCGCTCGTCGAACGGCTGCTCTCGGCGCAGCATGCGAAGACCGCAGCGCACCGCCAGCCTTCGGGCTGGTTGGGGCGATTCATGGGAAAGCACTGATATGACCGACTCCATCGAATTCGCCGACGACAAGCGCGCGTTCGCCAACTCGCAGCAATTCCAGGACATCAAGAACGCGGCGCACGAACATCTGCTCGCGCGCATCGAGGAACTCGGCGCGGAGTTCGGGCGCTGGAGCCGTGGCGCGATCCAGCAATTCGTCGACCTCGAGATGGACGGCTTCGTGCGCCTGCGCCGCATTCCGATCAACGAGTCGGAGCTGCGCCAGATTTCCGACGCGCTCACCAAGGAACTCGCCGGTTTCGGTCCCATCGAGGATCTGCTGGCCGATCCGGCCGTGGAGGATATTCTCATCAACGGCTACAACGACGTGTACGTGTCGCGCAAGGGTGTGCTGGCCCGTGAAGCGCTGCGCTTCTCGGACAACCAGCACCTGTTGCGCATCGTACGCCGCATTCTCGCGCCCATCGGTCGTCGTCTGGACGAATCGAACCCGATGGTCGATGCGCGCCTGCCCGACGGCGGTCGTCTGAACGTGGTGATCGAGCCGCTTGCCGTGGACGGACCGGTCGTCTCGATCCGCAAGTTCCGCAAGGACCCGCTCAAGCCGTCGGACCTGCTCGCGCTCGGCAGCTTCAACGAAGAAATCTACGCGCTGCTCGAAGCGGCCGTGCGCTCTCGTTGCAACATTCTCGTGTCGGGGGGCACCAGCTCGGGCAAGACGTCGCTGCTCAACGCGCTTGCCAGTTTCATTCCGGCCACCGAGCGGGTCGTGACCGTGGAGGACACGGCCGAGCTCTCGCTCAATCACCCGCACGTGGTGCGCCTCGAGTCCCGCCAGGGCGGGTTCGACGGTTCGGGCGAAGTGACGATCCGCGACCTGATCCGCAACAGCTTGCGCATGCGCCCGGACCGGATCATCGTGGGTGAGGTGCGCGGCTCCGAAGTGCTGGAAATGATGCAGGCGATGAACACGGGCCACGAAGGCTCGATGGCGACGATTCACGCCAACTCGCCGCGCGAGTGTCTCTACCGCCTCGAAATGCTGGCGGGCTTCGCGGGCTTCCAGGGCAGCGAAAGCAGCCTGCGCCGGCAGATTACCAGCGCGCTGGATTTCATCGTGCAGATCGGGCGCCTGTCGAGCGGGCGACGCCGAATCTTGTCGATCACCGAAGTCACCGGTGTTTCGGATACGGTGATCTCGACGCAGGAACTGTATCGCCACGAGACGGTCGTGGGGCCCGACGGGGAAGAGAAAGATCGCTGGATTTCACTGGGGCTCCAGCCGCATTCGCCGAAGCTGCAACGCTACAGGGAGCACACGCGCAACGCGGCGGCTGCCGCCGCGCAGACCCAGGGCAACCCGCCGCCCGATTCCGGCGGCGGCGGATTCTTCGGACGCCGGCGATGAACGCCGTCGTGCTGTGGGCCGCATGTATCGCGCTGCTGCTGGTGGCGGCGGGGCTCGAGCTTTGGCGCCGCGCGCAACTGCGCGCCAAGGCGCAGGCGACGAGCGCGTTCATCGAGAGGCAGCTTGCCCAGACCGCCCCGCGCTTCGGTACCCCCGGCACACCCGGTGACGCCGGCGCGAACGGCGCGAGGCGCGCGCCCCGGCGCAAGTCATTGCCATGGGAGTTCTTCTTCGAGCGCGCGGGCGTGCAGCCTGATCCGACGTTCTACACGTTGCTCATCGCGCCGGGGCTGGCGCTGGTGCTGGGGTTCTGGCTCTGGCACGGGCCGCTCTCGGCGATCGTCATTCTCGTGATGTATGCCGTGGGCACCGTTCTGCGTTACTGGTTCAAGGCGGCGCGCCGGCATCGCAATATCGTGCGGCAATTGCCGGTGTTTCTCGACGGCATGGTGCGCATGCTCACGGTCGGCAACAGTTTGCCCGCCGCGTTTCAGACGGCTGCGGGCAATGCGGACATGCCACTGCGCGAACTGCTCGAGCGGGCGGTGCGGCAGGTGCAGGCGGGGGTCGATCTGGATGTGGCGCTCAAGCAGATCGCCCGCGTGTACCAGGTCGAGGAGATCTACCTGTTTGCGGCGGTCGTCGATCTCTCGACGCGCTTCGGCGGGCGCGCCGATCAGATTCTTGCGCGCATGGCGGGTTTCATGCGCGATCGCGAGCAGGCACAGGCCGAACTGTATGCGCTGTCGTCCGAGACCCGTCTGTCCGCCTGGGTGCTCGCGGCGCTGCCGATCATCGTGAGCGCGATGCTGATGCTGCTCAATCCACGATTCTTCGAGCCGATGTTCCAGGAGCCCTCGGGGCAGAAGTTGCTGGCCGTCGGCGTTGGGCTGGAAGTGCTGGGCGGCTTCTTGCTGTACCGGCTGGCCAAGTCGCTGTGAGCGGGCAAGGGTGACGTCCATGAACTTCTCGTCCCTGTCGAACCTGTCGGGCAATTCGCATCTGTGGATGATGCTCGGCGTGCTGATGGTCGCCGCCGGGCTGTTGCTGGCCGCCTCGGCCATCCTGTTGCGCGCCATGCGCCAGGGGCGCAACGAACGAATGATCGACCAGGTTCTCGCGAGCCGCCAGCAACAGGCGCTCGCCGCGCTGCGTGCGGCCAGCGCACCGCTCGGCCATCGGGCGCCGGGCGACGATGCCGCGACGGACCCCGGCGAGGCGGGCGAGGGCGTACGACGCGGCTGGCGTGCCGTCTTCGACCGCGCAGCGGCGCTCGGCAAGCAGTGGTCGGAGACGCGTCTGGGGCAGCACCTGATCGCCGCAGAGGATCGCCTGCTGCTCGCGCAGTGCGGCTGGGACAGCGTGCGCGCCAAATCGTTGTTCCTGTTCTCCCGCGTGGCGCTCGCCGTGGTACTGCCCCTGCTCGTGTGGCTCTGGTTTCCGGGCGGCGGCGGCCTGAGCACGATCGTGCGCCTGCTCGGCGCGGTCGGCGTCGGCCTGCTTGCGCCAAAGTTCTACGTGCAGCGCAAGGCGGCTGCGCGCCGTCGCGATCTGATCGAGGAACTGCCGCTGCTCATCGACCTGCTGCGCCTGCTCCAGGGCGTGGGGCTGTCGATGGACCAGAGCCTGTATGTGATGGTGTCGGATTTCCGCGAAGTGCTGCCGATCCTGTCGAAGGAGTTCGAGAACGCCAACCGGCAATATGCCTCGGGGCGCGGGCGCGAGGCGTCGATGGGCCGTTTGCGCGAGGTGTACGACAACGACGATCTGCGCGCGCTGGTGCGCCTGATCGTCCAGGTCGAGCAGCACGGCGGCGCCGTGCAGGAGCCGTTGCAACAGTTCAGCGACCGGTTGCGCGAGCAGCGTCGTCAGACGATGAAGGAGCGTATCGGCAAGCTCACCGTGAAGATGACTCTGGCGATGATGCTGACCCTCCTGCCCGCGCTGATGCTGGTGGTCGCCGGGCCGGCGTTGCTCTCGCTGACCAAATCCATGGAGGTCATGCAGTGAATCGACCCATTCCGACATCAGGACCGAACGCCCGTGAGGTGCGTCGGTCGATCGACATCGCAGGTATTGGCGACATCGACCCCGTGGTGCGCGTCGGGCCGGCTGCCGGCGTGCTCGCCCGTGCATTCGCGGGCGTCTCGCTTGCCGCGCTTGGCTTGTCGTTGCTCGCCGCATGTAGCGCCACGAATATCGGCGGGTACGGTGCACCGTCGGCCGCCGCGCTCATGCAAGCCCAGCAGAACGATGAAGAGAAGGCCAAGGCGGCCAGGCCCGACACTCGCGAGTTGTACCTCTCCATGATTCGGCAGATGCAGGAGCACGGTTCCTACTTCGCGTCGCTCGCGCACATCGACCAGTTCCGCATTCAGTATGGTGCTGCGCCGGATGTCGATCTGCTTCGCGCCGATGCGTTGCGCGAGACCGGCCAACCGGATGCGGCCGAGCAGGCTTACCGGGCATTGCTCGGCGGAACCGAATCGGCAGCGGCATGGCACGGTCTCGGTCTGGTGGCGGCGCAGCGCAAGGACTACGCGAGCGCGGCGCAGGCGCTTCGCGAGGCCGTGACGCGTGCGCCGACCGAAGCGTTCTATCTGAGCGACCTCGGCTTCGCCCTGTTGCGCAATGGCGAGACGAGCGCCGCGCGCGTGCCGCTCGCACAGGCGGCCGAATTGCGCCCCGACAACCGCAAGGTATTGAGCAATCTCGCCGTTTATCTCGTGGTGACCGGCGAGCGTGCGCGCGCCGAGGACATGATGACGCGCGCGAAAATGCCGCCGTCCACGCGAGAGGCCATCAACAAGCTTGCCGCCGATATCAAGGCGCACGCGAAGGCCAGACGGGCCGCGGCCGCGGCGGACGCAGCGCGCCTGGCCGCGCTCAAGGCCGCGTCGTTGAGCATGCTTGCGTCGGGTGCGTTGCCGGTCGCCGCCACTCGCGGCGCCGCCAACGACGCAGGCGCCACGATGGGCGACTCGGGTCCGGTGGTCGTGCAGCTGTCGCGCCCGGCGCAGGCACCGATGCAGCCCGCTACGGCAGCTACGGCAGCTACGCCTGCCACACCCGCCACGCCCGCGACGGGTGGCGCGGAAGCAAAACTCGCACGCGCGGCGGACGTCGCGCGCAGCGATATGCCGACATCGATGCTCGATCGTTTCGGGCGGTCTCAATGACGCCGCGGATCGTCCGTACCCGCGAGGCGACGAGCGACCCGCTCGGGAAACGAGTCACGCAAATTCAGGGAGAGGTGATCATGGCTGTCCAGACATCACAACGCGCCTCTGGCACCCGGCCGCCCCCCGCAATGCGGCTTGCGGTGGCCATGCTCGCGCTGTGGGCGGTTGAAGTCGTCGCGCAAATCAATCCGCCGATTACGGGGAGCATGGGCGGCACGGACGCTCGCGCCGTCGCGCCCACACAGGCGCAGTCCGCACCGGTCGCGCGACCGCAAGCGGTGCCGACAATAACAACGACCGGCGCGCCCGGTGCCGCGACGGCGGCAACGGCAACGGCAACGGCAACGGCAACGGCAACGGCAACGGCAACGGCCGGTGCGCCGCAGGCTTCGCCGATCCCGGCCAATGTCGTGCGCCGCACGACCCCGCTGCGCGTTGGCGAACATGCCGCGGACGGCATGCTCGGCGATGAAACGCAAGCGTTGCTGGCATTGCAGGCGAGCGGCATGGCCGCTGGCCCAGGCCTGCCGATGCTCGGCGCGACGACCACGCGGGCGTACAAGCGTTACCTCGACAGCTTCGCCTATCCGATTCCCGAATTCTTTTCGGCCGTGGTGCAAAACAACGGCGCCGGCGGTGGGAGCGGCGGTGGCGGGGTCGGGGGCGCAACGGCGACGGGGGCTGGCGCGAGCCAGTGAGGTGCCATGACAGTGCGTGCGCCCGTGCACCCAACGGATCGTGCGCTGCCGCCCGGCAGGCGGCAGCGCGGGTCGGTGCCGATCCTGGCCTTCGTCTTCGTGATCGTGGTGATGATTCTCGCGGTCGCCATCGACGCGGGCTTCGCGTTCATGAAACGGCGCGATCTGCAGCGCGCCGCCGACATGGCCGCGCTGGCCGGCGCGCAGACATTGCCCGGGTGCGCCAACGCAACGTCGTATGCCACCGCCGTGCAGAACAACGTCAATGCCAACATGGGAACCACCGCGACCGACTTGCAGGTGACTTCGGCGTGCGGTTTCTGGACCTCGCCCGCGGCGACGGCCAGCGGCCCGGGCACCTTCGTGGCGGCCACGTCCGCGAATGCATCGACCGGCAATGCGGTCTCGGTCACGCTTTTCCAGCAGGTGCCATCGTTCTTTCAACTGGCCGGAACCCGCACGATCACCGCCACGGCAACGGCGCGCAAGGCGCCGGCAGTGGTGACGTTCACCGTGGATTCCGGCTTGCTCGCGCTCAATACGGGCAACTCGGTGCTCGGTCCGTTGCTCACGTCGCTCGGCGTGAATGCCGCGGCGTATATCGCCAACGGACAGCAGCTCGTGGGTGCGACGATCACCCCGAGTGGCCTGCTGCAGGCGCTGGGCGTGCCGATTACCGGCGACGTCACCGTCGCATCGCTGCAGGGGCTGGCGACCGTGAAGAATCTTACGGTGGGCACGTTGCTGAGCGCTACCCAAACGGCGCTCGCCGCCCAAAGCGGTGCGCTTTCGGCGTCGGTCACGGCGCTCAACGGTGTGGTGAGCGCGCTGGCGGGGTCCAACGCACTGAGCCTGCCGGTGAATCTCTTCGGCACGGCCACCACGCCGGGCGTGTTCGCCAACATCGACATGGCCGGGGTGAGTGCCGCCAACGCGCTGACGGCCAATGTGAATGTGATGGACCTGATCTCGACGGCGATCATCGGTGGCAGCGGCACGAGCGCGATCTCGATCCCGTCGCTCTCGATTCTCGGCAATACGGTGAGCGCGAAGGCCAGCATCATTTCACCGCCGCAGTTGGGCATCGGTGGCGTGGGCGCCACGGCGAGCACGGCGCAGGTGCGCGTGTTTCTCCAGGTCAATACGCAGGCCAACGGCTTGCTGGGCGGCGTGCTCAACATCGCCGGCACCAGGCTGACCCTGCCGCTCACGGTCGAGCTCGCCCAGTCGACGGCGACCGTGACGGCCCTGCAATGCGGTGCGACCCCTTCGGCAACACTTCAGGAGACCTCGGGGCTCGTGAATCTGTGCGTGGGATCGGACGCATCCGGCAGCGTGCAGAACACGAGCGCCGCGAGTTGCACGACGGTGCTGACCAATCGCGTGCCGATCGCCACGCTGCTCGGGGCGATCACGGTCAACGGCAAGGTCAGCGCCTCGCTGGTGACCAGTACCACGCCGGCGCCGACCAAGACCTTTACCGGCCCGTTTCCGCAAACCTGGGGGCCGGTCGGCTCGACGGTGAACCTGAGCCAGATCGTGGGGGCGCTGCTCGGCGGCCTCACGGTGGACGTGGGCACGCAGCCGATCGGCAATTCGTCGGGCGCGAGTCTGAGCAATGTCACCAACGGGCTGCTCGGCGTCGTCCCCAATGCCGGACTGGGCATCACGACCGTGAACAATTACCTGAATACGGCGGCGTCGAACCTGCAAGCGACGCTCTCCAGCCTGAACACGACGCTGGGCGGCGTGCTCACGCTGAACGTCGGATCGATCGTCGGCGGCCTGACCGGCACGATCACCGGCTTGGTCAATACGGTAGGGAGTATTCTGGGCGGGCTGCTCGGCAACGTCGTCACCACGCTGGCCGACACAGGATGCAGCCTGAGTGGCAACCCGACGAGCTGTCGCGCGCAGTACATCAACGACAACAACATCATCAGCACGAGCAACCTCACGCCGGTGCTGACGAGCGTGCTCTACACGCTGCTCAACCCGCTGCTCGCGCCGTTGAGCGCCCTGATCAACAGCGCGCTGTCGGCGCTCGGCATCACGATCGGTACCACGACGGTGACCGTCGACAGCATCAACTGTCAGAACGGCCTCGTTCAACTGGTGTATTAGGGCAGGGCGACGACAATGGCCAATGGATCACGAACGCTGCCCTGACCCGGATTCGGCATCGGGCCGGACTACGGAACTTCACCATGCCGGACGCCGGGGGCGTTCGGCAAAACGCGGATCAGCATGAAAAGCAAGCCAGTACGTGAAGACCTCGACGTGTACGTGTGGGAAGGCAAGTCGGACATTGCCGACCGGGTGGCGCATTGCCTCGCGAGCTTCGACATGGAAGTCATTCGCGCCGACGGCATCGACCTGTCGCGCGAGCGCACCAGGGCGCGTCCGTCGATCGCCGTGGTCAGCGTGTCGGTCATTGAGGGGGCGTCGACCAACGCACAGGAGTGGCAGCTCGGTCACGGCATGCCCGTGATCTGGGTGGCCACGTCGCCGCGCGAGAACGATCCGCGCGTATATCCGCCCGAGTACAGCAATATCCTCACGCTCGACTTCACGGGCGCGGAGCTGCGCACGCTCATCTTCAAGCTCTCGGGCGCCATTGCCGACGCCGACCGCGCGCCCACGCCGGCCGATCCGCTCGTCGCGCGATCGAGCGCCATGCTCGGACTGCTCGCCGAGGTCGATGCGTTCGCCGATTGCGATTCCAACGTCCTTATTCACGGCGAAACCGGGGTAGGCAAGGAGCGCATTGCGCGCCTGCTGCACGACAAGCACAGTCACTACGGGCAGGGGCCGTTCGTGGCGGTGAACTGCGGCGCGATCCCGGACGGGCTCTTCGAGTCGCACTTCTTCGGCCACGCCAAGGGCGCGTTCACCGGAGCGCTCTATTCGCACAAGGGCTATTTCGAGCAGGCCAACGACGGCACGCTCTTTCTCGACGAAATCGGCGATCTGCCGCTGTATCAACAGGTCAAACTGCTGCGCGTGCTCGAAGACAGCGCGGTCACGCGCCTGGGCTCCGCACAGCCGGTCAAGCTCGATTTCCGGCTGGTGGCGGCGACCAACAAGAATCTCAAGTCGATGGTGCGCGACGAGCTGTTTCGCGCCGATCTGTTTTATCGGCTCGCGGTCATCGAACTGCATATCCCGAGCCTCGAAGAGCGCGGCGCCATCGACAAGCTGGCGGTCTTCACGGCGTACCTGGACAAGGTCGTCGGCAAGCTCGCCGGCGATGGCGATGGCGACGTCGCGGCGCAGGTGCCCGGGTGGCTTCGCGAACTGGTCGAAGGCGGTGTATTTCCCGGCAATGTGCGCGAAATGCGCAATATCGCCGAGCGCGTCGGCATCATCTACCGGCAACTCGGCGGCTGGGACGAGCGTCGCATCCGGCCGATCTTCGACGCGCTGGCGATCAGCCCGGCCACGCGCGGCGACGATACCGCGCGCGCCGGTGCTTCGGCCGATCGCGCTCGCTGGGACGCCACCGAACGGGCCCGTATCGTGGCGGCGCTCGATGCCAACGGCTGGCGCCGTCAGGACACCGCCAACGCGCTGGGCATTAGCCGCAAGGTGCTGTGGGAAAAAATGCGCAAATATCAGATCCTCGGCAACGACTCGGAGTTGGCCAGCGAGTACGAGGGGTAAGCGGGCGGACCGGGCACGGGGCACGGGGCACGGGGCATTTTCCGCGGCTTGCGTGGGCGCGTGCGCAATGTGTCGGCTTGTGACGGGATTTTTCCGACAAGCAGGTTCCGCTCGGAGGAACTCGCGCGTTCGCCGGAGTTGCGCGGTATCAACAGTTGAAATCGCGCCTGCACAATTCAGCATTCCCTGCTTGGAAGAGCGCCCCGCAATGGATAGAATTGGCGGCTATTGCGGGCGTGCGGTTATCATTCAACAAATACGCAGGTCTCAGATCCTCGGGACGGAGTCCGGGGTGGCGAATGAATGCGACGAATAAGGGTCGACAAACGATCCAGTCGATAACAGGAAAACAGATCAGATGAAAATCAGTGATTGCCGGGGGCGGTTTTGGTTAGGCGTGGGGGTGGCATGCCTGGCTGCGTGGGGAACGTCGGCAGGCGCCGCCGAACCGGTCAAGGATGTCACCGGCGCAACGCCTTCGCAACTGGCAGCGCCCGCCGCGCCTGCTGCGCCTGCTGCGCGTTCGCAGACCACGGCGCCGGCCGCCGCATCGGGGACCATCCAGGAACTGCGCGATCGCATCCAGAACAAGGAAGTCACCGAACTTCGCACCACATACAACGGCCGCTACGGGGCGAGCCTGTTGTTCTATCCGCAGACGATGGGTTACTACGTCGCCCTGTTTCACGAAGGCCAGTTCTGGCGTGCCGTCAAGCTGAACAACGAGAAGAAGGCCGAATCGCTGTACGCCGACTTCGTGCGCCAGACGCAAGTGCTCGCCGACGTGGAAATCCGCCGGATCAAGCTCGAAGCGCAGCGGGCCATGATGGAGCGCCAGTTGGCCGAGAGCGAAGCGCGCCTGAACGCCGTGCAGAGCGATCTGGCAATTCAGCGCCAGCAGGAACAGGCGCTGGCCCAGAATCAACAGGCCGTGCGTGAGCAGGCCTCGGCGCTGGAAACGGAACGCAACGCGGCGCGTATTCGCCTGACGGACCTCCAGGGCCAGATCCGCTCGCTCGAAGCCGAGCAGAACAGCGCAGATTCCGACCTCGTGCGCTCGGTCAAGGGGGCCGGCACGCGCAAGCCGGCACGTCGTCGCTGATTGCCGCCGATCGCCGCCGATCGCCGCCGCCTCGCCTGAGGCGGCGCGCTGACGGAGGGCCCCGACCGGCCCTGCGGCCCTTCGGAGGCAGCGGGCACCTCGCAGCAAAAGATAGCCGCCTTCGGGCGGCTTTTTCGTGGGCGCTACACGCATTTGCGGGGACTGTCGACTCACGAATCGCGCATGCCTGGGATATGTCGCGCATTTGCAACTCGAAATACGGGACTCCCCGCGCGGTCCCGCGCCGCCGAGACGCGGTAAAACCCTCGGCGTGCCGCACTGGTCATGGGGCGCGGCGCGAATTATCCTAGCGTGGCATGTCGCGCATTACCCCCGGAAATCCGCACCTGCCCGGACTGGCGAGGGAACCGGCGCCCAGTTAGAATAGCGCCCATTTTGTGCAGCGCAATAAAGCGATTACCCAAACCTTATGACGCAAAACATACGACACGGGCACCGCCCTCAGGCCATGCCCGCGCTCATGGTGGCGGCCATTGGCGTGGTCTTTGGCGATATCGGCACCAGCCCGCTCTATGCGCTCAAGGAATGTTTCGATCCGCAACACGGCATTCCGTTTAATCAACAAGCCGTGTTCGGCATCATCTCGCTGCTGTTCTGGGCACTGGTGATCGTCGTCTCCTTGAAGTACGTGTTGTTCGTGATGCGCGCGGACAACCGCGGCGAAGGCGGCGTGCTTGCGCTCATGGCGCTCAGCCTGCGCAGTGTGCGGGCGGGCAGCAAATGGGCCGCGGTGCTCATGATGCTCGGTATGTTCGGCGCTTGCATGTTCTACGGCGACGCGGTGATTACACCTGCGATTTCCGTGATGTCGGCCGTCGAAGGCCTGGAGATCGCCGCGCCGTCGCTTTCGCGCTTTGTGCTTCCCATCACGATCGTCATCCTGATCGTCCTGTTTTCGATGCAGAAGTCCGGCACGGCCAAGGTCGGCCGCCTGTTCGGGCCGGTGATGGTGACGTGGTTCGTGATTCTCGGCGTGCTCGGGGTCTACAACATCGTGGCCGCGCCCGAGATCGTCAAGGCGATCAATCCGTACTACGGCATTCATTTCATCCACACGCACGCGCTGCAGGCGTATATCGTGCTCGGCTCCGTGTTCCTGGTGCTCACGGGCGCGGAAGCCCTGTACGCCGACATGGGGCACTTCGGGATTCGTCCGATTCGCTTCGCCTGGTCGTTCCTCGTGTTTCCCGCGCTGGCATTGAACTATTTCGGTCAGGGTGCGCTGTTGCTGACGAACCCGAAGGCCATCGAGAATCCGTTCTTTCTGATGGCCCCGGACTGGGCGCTCATGCCGCTGGTGATCGTCGCGACCGCAGCGACCGTGATTGCATCGCAGGCGGTGATCTCGGGCGCGTTCTCGCTCACGAGCCAGGCCATTCAACTCGGCTACGTGCCCCGCATGAAGATCCTGCACACGTCCGATCGTGAGATCGGGCAGATCTATATGCCGGTGATCAATTGGGCGCTGCTGCTGGTCATCGTCTGGATCGTGTTGGCATTCAAGTCGTCCAGCAACCTGGCGGCGGCGTACGGTATCGCCGTGACCACGACCATGGTGATCACTACCGTGCTGGCCTGCGTCGTCATGGTGAAGGTCTGGAACTGGAACAAGTTTCTCGTCGCGCTGGTCATCACCGGCTTCCTGGTCGTCGACTTCGCGTTCTTCGGCGCCAACCTGATCAAGGTGGAAGAGGGCGGATGGTTGCCGCTGGCACTGGGCGCATTCCTGTTCTTCATGCTCATGACGTGGCACAAGGGACGTCAGTTGCTGCGCGAGCGCACCGCCGCCGACGGTATCCCGCTCGGCCCGTTCCTGCAGGGTCTGCTGGCGCACCCGCCGCACCGCGTGGCAGGCACGGCGATCTACCTGACCGGCGGCAATTCGCTCGTGCCGGTGAGCCTGCTCCATAACCTCAAGCACAACCGCATCCTTCACGAACGCACGATCTTCCTGACGTTCCGAACCGTCGACGTGCCGTACGTGGAAGATTCGACCCGTATCGAGGTCAAGGACCACACCGGCGGGCTGTTCAGCGTGGTAGCCACCTTCGGCTTCAACGAGACACCCGACGTGAAAGAGGTGCTGCATCTGCTCGAAGAGAAGACGGACATGCACTTCGAGTTGATGGATACGTCGTTCTTCCTCGCACGCGAGACCGTGGTCCCGACGAAGCTGCCGGGAATGTCGATCTGGCGCGAGCGCCTGTTCGCCTGGATGCATCAGAATGCGGCCAAGCCGACCGACTTCTTCAGCATTCCCGCGAACCGCGTGGTGGAGCTGGGCACGAAGATCGAGATCTGATGCGAAGGAGGCGAGCGGCGTAACACGCCGCGCGCAGTATCGAAAGCTGCCGGTGGAGCGAGGGCTCCGCCGGTTTTTTTTTGCACCTTCGGTTCGGGGGCGAGGCATCGACGAAAAAAAACCGCCGTCGCGAGACGGCGGTTTTCGTGCTTGCTCCGCGGTGCGGCGATTCGACTGCCGCGCGGCGTGCTTGTCACACGGCTCAGCGCTTGAGCTTGGCGAAAGCGGCTGCCATGGCGCTGACCGTTTCCGGTTCGCGCTGACGCGCGCCACCACCGCTGCGATGGCCGCTGCCACCATTGCCGCCGCGTGCACCGCCGCCGTTGCCCGGGCGATCGCCCGCGCCGGCCACCGGGAGGTCGTCGTTGAGCCGCATGGTGAGCGAGATGCGCTGACGGCGCGGGTCGACTTCGAGCACCTTCACTTTCACGATGTCGCCGGCCTTGACGACCTCGTGCGGGTCCTTGATGAACTTCGTCGACATGGCCGACACGTGCACCAGACCATCCTGATGCACGCCGATGTCGATGAACGCGCCGAAGGCCGCCACGTTCGTGACCACGCCCTCGAGCTGCATGCCGGGCTTCAGGTCGGTCAGTTTCTCGACGCCTTCCTGGAACGTGGCCGTCTTGAATTCGGGGCGCGGGTCGCGACCCGGTTTCTCGAGTTCGGTCAGGATGTCCTTGACGGTCGGCAGGCCGAAGCGTTCATCAACGAATTCGTTGGCCGAGACGCTGCGCACCACCGAGCCATTGCCCATCACTTCGCCGATGGACTTCTTGATCCTGGCGAGGATACGTTCGACGACCGGGTACGCCTCCGGGTGCACCGACGAGCGATCGAGCGGATTGTCGCCGCCGTTCACGCGCAGGAAGCCCGCGGCCTGCTCGAACGTCTTGTCGCCCAGGCGCGGCACCTTCTTGAGCGCCTCCCGGTTCGGGAAGGGGCCGTTGCTGTCGCGGAAGTCGACGATATTCTTGGCGAGCGTGCTGTTCAGGCCCGACACGCGCGCGAGCAACGGTGCCGATGCCGTGTTCACGTCCACGCCCACGGCGTTCACACAGTCCTCCACCACGGCATCGAGCATACGGGCCAGCTCACGCTGGTTCACGTCGTGCTGGTACTGGCCAACGCCGATGGCCTTCGGCTCGATCTTCACGAGCTCGGCCAGCGGGTCTTGCAGGCGACGGGCGATCGACACGGCACCACGCAGCGACACGTCGAGTTCCGGGAATTCCTTGGCGGCGAATTCGGATGCGGAATAGACCGAAGCACCGGCTTCCGAGACCACGATCTTCTGCAGCCTGAGCTCGGGGTGGCGCTTGATCAGTTCCAGCGCCAGCTTGTCGGTCTCGCGCGACGCCGTGCCGTTGCCGATGCTGACGAGTTCGGCGCCGGTGGCGGCGGCGATCTTGGACAGGCGGGCAAGCGAGCCGTCCCAATCGCGGCGCGGCTCATGCGGGTAGATGGTGTCGGTGCCGAGCAGCTTGCCGGTTGCGTCGACCACGGCGACCTTCACACCGGTGCGCAGGCCCGGGTCAAGGCCAATCACGCCCTTCTGGCCGGCCGGCGCGGCGAGCAGCAGCGCCTTGAGGTTGCGCGCGAACACGCGAATGGCCTCGCTCTCGGCGCTCTCGCGCATTTGCGTGAGCAGTTCCGATTCGAGGTGCGGCTGCACCTTCACGCGCCAGCACCAGCGGCACACGTCGGCAAGCCACTTGTCGGCGGCGCGGTTCTGTTGGCGAATGCCGAAGTGGCCGGCGATCACGCCCTCGCACGGGTGCGGGACCTGCGCATCGAGTTCTTCGCCCAGGCCCAGCTTGACCATCAGGATGCCGAGATTTCGTCCACGGAACAGCGCGAGCGCACGGTGCGACGGCACCGCGGCGATCGGCTCGGCGTAGTCGTAGTAATCGCGGAATTTCTCGCCTTCCTCGCTTTCCTTGCCTTCGACGACCTTGGAGGACACGACGCCCTGATTCCACAGATAGTCGCGCAGTTTGCCGAGCAGCTCGGCCGTCTCGCCGAACTGTTCCGAGAGGATGTCGCGGGCGCCGTCGAGGGCGGCCTTGACGTCCGCCACACCCTTTTCGGCGTCGACGAATTTGGCGGCCTCGGCTTGCGGATCGAGCGTCGGGTCGGCGAGCAGGGCCTGCGCGAGCGGGTCGAGGCCGGCTTCGCGGGCGATCTGCGCCCGGGTGCGGCGCTTCGGCTTGTAGGGCAGATAGAGATCTTCGAGCGTCTGCTTCGTGTCGGCCGCCTCGATGGCGGTGCGCAGTTCGTCGGTCAGCTTGCCTTGCTCGTCGATGCTCGCGAGGATCGACGCACGGCGCTCCTCGAGCTCGCGCAGATAAAGCAGGCGCTCTTCGAGCGTGCGCAGCTGCGTGTCGTCGAGGTTGCCGGTCACTTCCTTGCGGTAGCGCGCAATGAAGGGCACGGTGGCGCCTTCGTCCAGCAGTTGCACGGCGGCGGCGACCTGACGCGGCTGCACGCTGAGTTCGTCGGCGATGCGTTGAACGATCTGAAGGGCTACGTTTTGCGTCATGAGTGTTGCGATTTACCCAAGTGCCAGGAGCGGGGCATTTTGCCATAAACCGCGGGCGCGTCCGGGCCGGCAATGCTAAAATTTGGCATCACTCTGCTCAACCTCATGATTTCTTTCGCAAAATTGTTTCCGCGCCTGACTTTGCATCGTGAACGCCGCGCCTCGCGCGTCGTTGCCGCAGTGTTCGGCCTCGCGGCGGTTGCGGCCGCCGTGCCCGGCGCGTCGTTCGCGCAAGGCCTTTCGGCCACCGAGGCGGCGGGGCGCACTTCGTCGCAGATCCGCGTGCCGCAGGTGCCGTTCGATGCAACAGCCGACCGCGTGCCGGCATCTGCCAGTCAGGCCGCTGCGGCCCGGATCGAAGACGACAAGCCGGTCGCCTACGACGATCAACTCGACCTGCATCCCGCCGACGACGATTTTGCCGGCCGGCGCGCCTTGCTCGATCGCCAGCGCGCCTGGATCGATTACCGGTTCGAAGAGGCGAAGTACGAATGCGCGTCGAAGTTCTTCGTGAACTACTGCATCGACAATGCGCGCGACGAACAACGTGAGGCGCTGCGTGCGCTGCGCAGCCAGCGTCTGGTGCTCGAAGACCAGGAGCGCAAGGCGCGCGCCGAGGAGCGCGACGCCCGTCTGGCCGAAAAGCGCGCACAAACGCAGGCCGAAGCGCCGCAACGCGCAGCCGAGCGCGCGAAGAACGTCCAGGATTATCAGACGAAGCAAGCGGAATATCAGCAGCGCGTGACCGAGCGAACGGGGCAGGCACCGCAGCGTGCGGCAAACGCCGAGCAGTACAATGCCAAGCAGGCCGAGCAACAGCAGAAGCTCGACGATGCCAAGGCGACGGCGGCGCAGAAGGCGGCCGAGCGTGAAGAGAACGTACGTAAGTACAACCTGAAGCAACAGGAAGCGATCGAGCGCCAGAAGAAGTCGGACGAGCGGCGCAAGGAGTCGCAATCGGGAAGTACGCCGGCACAGAAGGCGCTGCAAGGACAGTAACCTGTTGGCGCCGCGCTCGGGCGCCGTGCGCCGCACCCCGTAGCGCCGGGGTGGTGTGCGCAACGGCCTCGCGTCACTGCGTTACCGCCGACCGGCCTTCGGGGCATGACGTCACTGGCCATGACGGGAAACATTCGAGAGTTGCAGGAGAGTTGCCACGATGCAGCACGATCTTCACTCCATTGGACGCCGCATCATCGAGTTGCAGATCGAACACCGCGATCTGGACTACCTGATCGACAAATTGCTGACGGAGCCCGCGTACGATGAACTTCAGGTCACCCGGCTCAAGAAGCGGCGCCTGAAGATCAAGGACACGATCACGCTGCTGCAAGTGCAGCAGATGCCGGACCAACCCGCGTAAGCGGGGCGCCTGCGCGGCGTTCGAGGCGACTGCCTCGACGTTCGCGCCATTTTTTTCCATTGCCGGCGTCGCGAATCCCGCTGTAGCGATTCGCGGCGCCTTTGAGTTTCTGAGCCGTTTTGACCGATTCCGCCGCACCCAGCGATTCCCCTGACGCTTCCCTGAGCCCCGACGCGCCCACTTTCCATGGACTCAAGCCGCTCGCCGCCAAGCGCGAGCGCGAGTTGCAGGAGATCTTCGGCGAGGGCGGGATGCTTGCGCGCGCGATCGACGGCTACCGCTCGCGTGAACCGCAGACTGAAATGGCGCGCGCCGTGGCGGCCGCCATGGACACGCACGACACGCTGATCGCCGAGGCCGGAACGGGCACGGGCAAGACCTACGCCTATCTCGTGCCCGCCATGTTGTGGGGCGGCAAGACGATCATCTCGACCGGGACCAAACACCTGCAGGATCAGATATTCGCGCGCGACATTCCGACCGTGCGCAAGGCGCTTGCCGTGCCGGTCACCGTGGCCATGCTCAAGGGCCGCGCGAACTACCTCTGCCACTATTATCTGGAGCGTGCTCAGCAGGAAGGCCGCTTCGCGTCGCGGCACGAAGCGGCGCAGTTGCGCGAGATCACCACGTTCGCGCAGATCACGCACAGCGGCGACAAGGCCGAACTGGCGTCGGTGCCCGAGAATTCGCCGATTTGGGCGCAGGTCACGTCGACACGCGATAACTGCCTTGGCCAGGAATGTCCGCGCTACAAGGACTGCTTCGTGATGCAGGCGCGCAAGGAGGCGCAGCAGGCGGACATCGTCGTGGTGAACCATCACCTGTTCTTCGCCGATGTGATGCTGCGCGACACGGGGATGGCCGAGTTGCTGCCAAGCGCGAACACGGTGATCTTCGACGAAGCCCATCAGTTGCCCGAAACCGCGACGCTCTTCTTCGGTGAAACGGTTTCGACGGGACAGTTGCTGGAACTGGCGCGCGACTGCGTGGCCGAGGGCCTGATCCATGCGCGCGACGCAGCCGACTGGGTCAGGCTCGGCGCCAGTCTCGAGCGTGCCGCGCGCGACGTGCGCCTGACGTTCGGGCAGGACAACGCGCGCATGTCGGTGGCGCAACTTGCGGACGATCACGAACTGTTCGGTGCGCTCGATGCGGTGGATCTCGCCCTGCAGGACATGATCGAGACGCTCCAGCACCAGGCCGAACGGGCCGAAGCGCTGGGGGCATGCGCGCGCCGCGCCGTGGAACTGCATCAGCAGCTCGAGCGATGGCAGATGGGGGTGACGCCACCCACGCCAGGCGAGACGCCGTTGCCGCTGCTGGATCCCGAGGCGCCGCGCGTGACCGACGGCAAACGCGAGAAGGCCGCCAGGGCGCGCGAGGCGGAGGCGGCCCGCGTGGCCGCCGAAGCGAAGGCCGCGCAGCAAGCCGAGGCGGGGCAAGGCGAGGGCAGCGAGCCGAAGACGTATACGCCCCCGGAGACCGTCCGGTGGATCGAAGTGTTTTCGCAGGCGGTGCAACTGCATCAGACGCCGCTATCGATTGCCCCCATTTTCGCCAAGCAGCGCGCAGGCGCGCCGAGGGCGTGGATCTTCACGTCGGCGACGTTGTCGGTGAAGGGCAATTTCATGCACTATGCGGCGCAACTGGGGCTCGATGCGGGCAAGTCGCTCACGCTCGCCAGTCCGTTCGACTATCCGAACCAGAGCCTGTTGTATGTGCCTCGTGGCTTGCCGCAGCCGTCCGCGCCGGGCTTTACCGACGCCGTGCTCGACGCCGCGTTGCCAGTGCTCGAGGTGAGCGGCGGGCGCGCGTTCGTTCTGTGCACGACGTTGCGCGCCGTGAATCGTGCGGCGGAGCGCCTGCGCGATGAATTCGAGCGGCGCGGCTGGACGTATCCGTTGCTCGTGCAGGGTGAGGCGAGCCGAACCGAGTTGCTCGACCGTTTCCGCGCGCTCGGCAACGCCGTGCTCATCGGCAGCCAAAGCTTCTGGGAAGGGGTGGACGTGCGCGGTGAGGCGTTGTCGCTGGTCATCATCGACAAGCTGCCCTTCGCGCCACCCGACGATCCCGTGTTGGCTGCGCGTCTGGACGCGCTGACGAAGAAGGGGCTCAGTCCGTTCGCCGTTCATCAATTGCCGCAGGCCGTGATTACGCTCAAGCAGGGTGCGGGGCGGCTGATCCGCTCCGAGGGGGATCGCGGGGTGTTGATGATCTGTGATCCGCGTCTTGTCGACAAGCCTTACGGGCGCCGTATCTGGCAAAGTCTGCCGCCGTTCAAGCGGACCCGGGAACTGCCCATCGTGCGCGGCTTTTTCGACGAGATCGCCGCCGGCGCGAACGGTTGAGTCGTCGCGGGCGAGCATAAAAAAAGCCAGACCCGCGGGTCTGGCTTTTTCGTGGGCGCCGTGTCGGCGCTCGCTGTTCCGGTCAGCGCCAGATCTGCCACCAGGATTTCTTGTCACCGCTCGTGTCGGTGCGATGGCCGACCGTCAGGTAACCGCTGTTCGGATAGGTCTTCTCCATCACACGGCGGGCGTCATCGCGCAGTTCGGTCATGCCGAGCTTGTCGTACGACTTGATCATGATGCCGAGCGCATCTTCCAGCGCCGGTGCCTTGTCATATTCCTTGAGCGCGCTCTGCGCCCGGTTCACGGCGGCAAGATAGGCGCCGCGACGATAGTAGTACTCGGCGGCGTGAACCTCATGGGCCGCCATTGCATTGACGGCGTAGCGCATGCGCAGGGCCGCATCGTTCGCGTACTTGCTGGTCGGATAGTGCTCGACCAGATACTTGAAGCTGTCGTAGGCCGCACGCAGGGCCTTCGGGTCGCGCTCGCTCAGATCCTGGCCGGAGAAGCGGCCGAACAGACCCAGGTCGTCGTTGAAGTTGATCAGACCCTTGAGGTAATAGGCGTAATCGATCGAAGGGCTGTCCGGATGCAGCCGGATGAAGCGATCGACGGCGGCCAGCGCCTGTGCCGGCTCGTTGTCCTTGTAATAGGAGTAAGCCGTGTTGATTTGCGCTTGCTGGGCATGCGGGCCGAACGGGTCGCGGCCTTCGAGCAACTCGTAGTACTTCGCGGCCTTGGTGTAGTCGCCGCTATCGAAGCTGTCCTTGGCTTCCGAGTATAATTTGTTCGTCGACCAGCCGGCCGTTTCGTCGACTTTCTCCGGCAAAATGCCGCAGGCGGCCACGCCGCCGACCACGACTGCGGCCAGCATCAGTTGTTTGACAAGTTTCAGGGCTTGCATGCTCGTTGGCTTCACTTCTCGATGACCCGATCAATTCTGCCGGATTATAGCGTAACCGCCTCATTTGCCACGGAAATTGCGGAGGATTCGTCTGACGACGACCTCGATTCGCTTCCCGACGCTTTTCCGAGTGCCCCCCATGTCGCCCTTGCCGCGGGAGAATCCCCGGGGGCAGCCGCGCCCGACGGTGCCCCGGACGCCGCGCCGCTGCGCGCCATCCTGCCCGAATCGGTCGCAGGCGAGCGCCTCGACAAGGCGCTCGCGCAGTGCTTTCCCGAATATTCCCGAAGCCGCTTGCAGGCGTGGGTCGAAGACGGTCGCGTGACGCTCGACGGCGAGACGGCGAAGGTACGCCAGAAGGTGGCGGGCGGCGAGGCCGTATGCATCACCCCCGCCGCGCTGCCGGAACAACTTGCGTTCGCGCCGGAACCGGTGCCGCTCGATGCGGTGTACGAAGACGCGACGCTCGCCGTCTTCAACAAGCCTCCGGGGCTGGTCGTGCATCCGGCCGCGGGCAATTGGTCCGGCACGCTGCTCAACGGCTTGCTGCATCGCTACGGCCAGGCGGCGGCAGACCTGCCGCGCGCGGGGATCGTGCATCGACTGGACAAGGAGACCTCGGGCCTGATGGTCGTGGCGCGCACGCTGGTGGCGCAGACCGATCTGGTGCGGCAATTGCAGGCGCGCACGGTCAAGCGACACTATGCCGCGCTGGTATGGGGGCGCGCGCCGCAACGCACCCTCGTGGACGCGCCCATCGGGCGCGACCCTCGCGAGCGTACCCGCATGGCTGTCGTGCACGGTCAGGGCGGCAAACCGGCGCGCACCCGCGTCGTCACCGTCGCCAGTACGGAATGGGACGGCTCCCCGGTGTCGCTCGTGCTCTGTTCGCTGGACACGGGGCGAACGCACCAGATACGCGTGCATCTCTCGCACCTCGGGCATTCGCTGCTGGGCGACCCGCTATACAAGCCTCGCCACAAGCGACCGACCCTGCCGGGTGGCTTCGCACGGCAGGCACTGCACGCCTGGCGGCTTGGACTGATGCACCCCGAAGACGGACGGCCCATGCATTGGCAGGCGCCTTTGCCTGACGACATGCGTGAACTCATGACCGCGCTCGGGCTCGAATTCGACTTCTCAACGCTCCCCGATTCGCTCGATGACTTCTTTCCTGCCTGAGTTCCTGCCGGAGCAAGACCCGATGCCCGCGGACTGGATCGTGCCCGACTGGCCGGCCCCCGCCAATGTCCGCGCCGTGTTCACCACTCGCGCGGGCGGGGTCAGCCAAGGCCCGCAAGCCACGTTCAACCTGGGTTACAAGGCAGACGACGATCCCGATGCCGTGCGCATCAACCGCGAATTGCTGGCTGCCCGCACGGGCGTGCCGTCGGCGTTTGTGGCGCAGGTCCACGGTCCGCGCGTGGTCGACGCCGGCACCGCACTCGACGCCCTGAATGCCGGTGAGCCGTTGCAGGCCGACGCCAGTGCGACGAGCGCCGTCGGTCTGGCCAGTATCGTGATGGTGGCCGATTGCCTGCCCGTGTTGCTGTGCGATGCCCGGGGGCGCGCCGTCGCCGCCGCCCATGCGGGCTGGCGTGGACTTTGCGCCGGGGTGATCGAGCAGACGGTGCGGGCACTCCGCGCTCGCCTGCCGCAAGACGACGCGGACGCGCCCGTCATTGCGTGGCTCGGGCCGTGCATCGGCCCGACAGCGTTCGAAGTCGGTCCCGAGGTGCGCGAGGCGTTCCTTGCCGCGGCCACGCCGCAAGAGCACGATGCCACTCGGGCCGCCTTCGTCGCGCACGGCGCCCCGGACGTTGGCAAGTCGATGGCGGATCTTTGCGCGCTTGCGCGTCTGCGGCTCGCGCGCGAAGGCGTCACAAGCGTGTCGGGCGGCAAATGGTGCACCGTCGCTGAACCGTCTCGCTTCTACTCCTATCGCCGTGACCGCACGACCGGTCGCATGGCCGCGCTCGTCTGGCGTACTAATTGAGATCGCGCTCCGGCGAAGTGCCCGCTGCGGGGCTGGCCCCGGGCGAGGCGGCGCCGGCATCGGACGCGGACGGCGTGAGTGCAACACCGCCTGCGTCAGAGCGTCGCATCGCGCGGGAGCGCCGGATGCGGCTTCCCGCGATGTAAAGCCAGAGGGCGACGGGCGCCACGCCGCCGCCGAGGAAGATCATGACCCCCAGCCATGCGGACGGCGCGGTGATGGCGACCATCGCAATGACATAAAGCCAACCGAGAATGACGATAAACATCGGGGCAAACGCGCATTCAAAAAAAGGTGCTGCAACGCGACAATGCGCTCAGGACGTACGCCGCAAGCCATTGACACGCCTGCGCGCGCACGCAAGAATGCTTCACAGGCGGGGCGCATCGCTGTAAAAGCGATGCACGCCGCCGCGTTTCGGGCGCCGGCCCGTGAACGCAACGGACGTGACACTCAGGCTATCATGAATCGCGCCAGTGCCAACTTCGATCCGGCTTCGTTTGCCGCCTCGTTTGCCCAGCAGTTTCCCTCCGCTTCGCTCTCCGCTCAGGACATGTCGCAGTGGTTCAAGGCCGCCCAACAAATGTTCGGGGCATTGCCGGGGGCTGCCGGCCCGTCGTCCGCTGCCGCCAATGGGGCTGCCAGCGCCGCGAATCCGTTCGCGGGACTTTTCGAACTTTTCAAGGCGGGCAGTCTGCCGCATCCGGCACCGATGCGTGTCGACCCGGCGCGACTGAACGCGCTTCAGTCCGAATATGCCCGTGAATTTTCCGAACTTGTCGCCAGCTTCAACCAGCCGGGGCTCGACACGGCGCCCACGTTGGGCGACCGTCGATTTGCCGGCGAAGGCTGGCGGAATCCCTTCTATGCACTGCCGGCGGCGCTTTATCTGCTCAACGGCCGCTTCCTGATGCGCATGGCCGAGTTGATCGACGCCGACGCCAAGACGCGCGAGCGGATTCGCTTCGCCGTCGAGCAATGGGTGGCGGCGAGTTCCCCGGCCAATTTCATCGCCACCAATCCGGATGCGCAGCAGCGCCTCGTGCAGACGCACGGCGACAGTCTGCTCGCAGGCGTGCAGAACATGCTCGTCGACATGGGCAAGGGCAAGGTCTCGCAGACCGACGAGGCAGCCTTCGAGGTCGGTCGCAACGTGGCGACGACCGAGGGCGCGGTGGTTTTCGAGAACGACCTGATCCAGTTGATTCAGTACAAGCCGCTCACGCCGACCGTGCATCAACGGCCGTTGCTGGTCGTGCCGCCCTGCATCAACAAGTACTACATCCTCGATCTGCAACCCGAGAACTCGCTGGTCCGCTACGCGGTGGAGCAAGGGCATACGGTGTTCGTGGTGTCGTGGCGCAACCCCGACATGTCGCTCGCGCACAAGACGTGGGACGACTACGTGGGCGAAGGGCCGATTGCCGCGATCGACGTGGTGCGCGAGATCAGTGGACAGTCGCGCATCAATGCGCTGGGTTTCTGCGTCGGCGGCACGCTGCTGGCCGCGGCGCTGGCGGTGTTCGCGGCAAAGGGACACAAGGGCCCGAAATCGCCGGTCGCGAGCGTGACCCTGCTCACGACATTGCTGGACTTTTCCGATACCGGCGTTCTCGACGTCTTCGTGGACGAGCCGCACGTTCAGTTTCGCGAGCAGACGATCGGCGGCGGGCTCGGTCAGCCTCCGGGACTCATGCGTGGCGTGGAGCTGGCCAATACATTCTCGTTCCTGCGTCCGAACGATCTCGTGTGGAATTACGTGGTCGACAGCTACCTGAAGGGCAACGCGCCCCAGCCGTTCGACCTGCTTTACTGGAACGGCGATGGCACCAATCTGCCGGGGCCGATGTTCTGCTGGTATCTGCGCCATCTCTACTTGCAGAACGAATTGAAGCAGCCTGGCATGGTGCAAACGTGCGGCGTAGCGGTGGATCTCGGGGCCATCGACGCCCCGGCATATGTCTTCGGTTCGCGCGAGGACCACATCGTGCCGTGGACGTCGGCCTTCCGCTCGCTGCCGTTGCTCGGCGGTGAACGTCGCTTTGTGCTCGGGGCGTCGGGCCACATTGCCGGCGTGGTCAATCCTCCGGCGAAAAAGAAGCGCAGCTACTGGCGCAACGACGACACGGGCGTGGACGCCGGCGACTGGCTCGCGGGCGCGACGGAACACCCGGGAAGCTGGTGGACCGATTGGAGCGAGTGGCTCGCGGGCTACGCCGGCAAACGCATCAAGGCGCCAAAGGCGTATGGTAATGTTGCTTATACCCCCATCGAACCGGCGCCCGGCCGCTATGTGAAGGCCAAGGCCTGAGTGTGGCGGCGATCGGCAAGTGCCGCGAGACGCCGAAGCGCGTCCACGGACACCGAGCGGGCACCCCCCCGGTTCGAACCATTTGAAAACGAGGAAAGAGACATGTCGGATATCGTGATTGTGTCGGCTGCGCGCACTGCGGTCGGTAAGTTTGGCGGTTCGCTTGCCAAGGTGGCGGCGCCGGATCTGGGGGCTATCGTGATCGATGAGGTCCTCAAGCGTGCGAAGCTCAAGGGTGAAGACGTCAGCGAAGTCATCATGGGGCAGGTGCTCACGGCCGGCTCGGGCCAGAATGTGGCGCGTCAGGCTTCGATCAAGGCCGGGCTGCCCGCCATGGTGCCGGCCATGACCATCAACAAGGTGTGCGGCTCGGGCCTGAAGGCCGTGATGCTGGCCGCCAACGCGATCAGCGCCGGGGACGCCGACATCGTCGTGGCCGGCGGCCAGGAAAACATGAGTGCCGCGCCGCACGTGCTCCCGGGCTCGCGCGACGGCTTCCGCATGGGCGACGCCAAGCTGATCGATACGATGATCGTCGACGGCCTGTGGGACGTCTACAACCAGTACCACATGGGCATCACTGCTGAGAACGTCGCCAAGGAATACGGCATCACGCGCGAGATGCAGGACGCCTTTGCGGCCGCATCGCAAAACAAGGCGGAAGCGGCGCAGAAAGCAGGCCGCTTCGACGACGAGATCGTGCCGGTCTCGATTCCGCAGCGCAAGGGCGACCCGCTGGTGTTCAAGACCGACGAATTCGTGCGTCACGGCGTGACCGCCGAAGCGCTGGCCGGTCTGAAGCCGGCGTTCGCGAAGGACGGCACGGTCACCGCCGCCAATGCGTCGGGCATCAACGACGGTGCCGCCGCCGTGGTGGTGATGTCGGCCAAGCGCGCCGAGCAGCTTGGCCTCACGCCGCTTGCGCGCATCGTCGCGTATGCCAACGCCGGCGTGGATCCGAAGGTGATGGGGATCGGCCCGGTGCCGGCCTCGCAGCGCTGCCTGTCGCGTGCCGGCTGGAAGGCGAGCGATCTGGATCTGATGGAAATCAACGAAGCGTTCGCGGCGCAGGCGTTGGCCGTGAACCAGCAAATGGGCTGGGACACGTCCAAGATCAACGTGAACGGTGGCGCGATCGCCATCGGTCACCCGATTGGCGCGTCGGGCTGCCGTATTCTGGTGACGTTGTTGCATGAAATGGCACGTCGCGACGCGCGTCGCGGTCTGGCATCGCTGTGTATCGGCGGCGGCATGGGCGTGGCGCTGGCGGTCGAGCGCGTCTGAGACATCGAGGGCGCCAGGCGCTGAAGCGCAGGGCGCGACTCGCGCGGTCCACCAAAAAAAGCACTGAACCGTCAGGGTCGTGCACGTGCAACGCGCACCGGCGATGGCGGGTCATCAGGAGACGAAAGGCATGCGCGGGAACGCGCGGCCTGCGCGTCGGTCAATTGGCAGTCGCAACAGGCGGCAGATTTGCCGTTATTTAGGGGGAAGCGTTCCATGACTCAACGCATTGCATATGTGACAGGCGGGATGGGCGGTATTGGTACGTCCATTTGCCAGCGGCTGTACAAGGATGGCTTCAAGGTCGTGGCGGGCTGCGGTCCGAATTCGCCGCGTCGCGTGAAGTGGCTCGAAGATCAGAAGGCGTTGGGTTTCGATTTCGTCGCATCCGAAGGGAATGTCGGCGATTGGGATTCCACGAAGGCGGCGTTCGACAAGGTGAAGGCCGAGGTCGGCGAAGTCGACGTACTGGTGAACAACGCCGGGATCACGCGCGACGTGGTGTTTCGCAAGATGACGCGTGAAGACTGGGACGCGGTCATCGACACCAACCTCACGAGCCTGTTCAACGTGACCAAGCAGGTGATCGAGGGAATGTGCGAGCGCGGCTGGGGCCGCATCATCAATATTTCGTCGGTCAACGGGCAGAAGGGCCAGTTCGGTCAGACGAACTACTCGACGGCCAAGGCTGGCATTCACGGTTTCACGATGGCGCTGGCGCAGGAGGTGGCGACCAAGGGCGTGACGGTCAATACCGTGTCGCCGGGCTATATCGGCACGGACATGGTGCGCTCGATCCGCCAGGACGTGCTCGACAAGATCGTGGCGACGATTCCGGTCAAGCGTCTGGGCGAACCGGGCGAGATCGGGTCCATCGTGGCATGGCTGGCGTCGGACGACTCGGGCTTCTCCACCGGTGCGGACTTCTCGCTCAACGGCGGTCTGCACATGGGGTAAGCGGTAACGGGGCGATGGCCCGTGCGGGCCGAGAGCAGGTGCCGCGCTCCGTTGCGGGTTAGGGCTTTGCCGCATAGCAGCAAACGTCCTAGAATCGATAATATGTGACTAACCCCGACCGCCGGTCGGGGAAGTCCTTCATAAAAGCAGGAAACCCACCGCATGGCCGCGAGCAAGAAGACTGACGAACGCCTGATCAAAAAGTATCCGAACCGGCGTCTGTACGATACCCAAACCAGTACGTACATCACCCTTGCCGATGTGAAGCAATTGGTGCTCGAGACCGAGGAGTTCAAGGTCGTCGACGCCAAGACGGGCGAGGACCTGACCCGCAGCATTCTGCTGCAGATCATTCTGGAAGAGGAGACCGGCGGTGTGCCGATGTTCTCGAGCGCGATGCTCGCCCAGATCATCCGCTTCTACGGCCATGCGCTGCAGGGGATGATGGGGACTTACCTCGAGAAGAATATCCAGACGTTCATCGAAATTCAGAACAAGCTGGCCGATCAGTCGAAGGGCATCTATGAGGGCGCAGCCTTCAACCCGGACGTCTGGGCGCAATTCATGAACATGCAGGCGCCGATGATGCAGGGCATGATGACCAACTACATCGAGCAGTCGAAGAACCTGTTCGTGCAGATGCAGGAGCAGATGCAGAGCCAGGCCAAGAACATGTTCAGCACGTTCCCGTTCCCGGGCGCGCCGGGCGCCCCCGGCGGCATGCCGGGCAAGGATCCGAACAAGAAGCCCTGAGCGGTCCGCGCCGAGATAACGGGTGTCCGCGCGGCGCGCCCGCTGTCTCATGGCCAGTCGGGCGGAGGCAGGGAGCGCTCGGCAACGATAGTTGGAACGGACCGCGGGCGAACAAGGTAAAATACGCGGCTTCGCGCAATCGTTACCGTATTTACCTGATCAGGATTTCGCCCCATGTCCCGCCCATCGCCCGCCGGCACCCCCAAAGTCGGCTTCGTTTCGCTCGGCTGCCCCAAGGCCCTGGTCGACTCCGAGCAGATCCTGACGCAATTGCGCGCCGAAGGTTACGACATCGCCGGTACCTATGACGGTGCCGACCTCGTTGTGGTCAACACCTGCGGTTTCATCGACGACGCCGTCCAGGAAAGCCTCGATGCGATCGGCGAAGCACTCGCCGAAAACGGCAAGGTCATCGTGACCGGTTGCCTGGGCGCCAAGAAAGACGCCGCCGGTCAGGACATCGTGAGCGCGGTGCACCCGAAAGTGCTCGCCGTGACCGGTCCGCACGCCGTGGGCGAAGTCATGAGCGCGGTGCACACACACCTGCCCAAGCCGCACGATCCGTTCACCGATCTCGTGCCGCCCGCGGGCATCAAGCTCACGCCGCGTCATTACGCGTATCTGAAGATTTCCGAAGGCTGCAACCATCGCTGCACGTTCTGCATCATTCCTTCGATGCGCGGCGATCTCGACTCGCGCCCGGTCGCGGAGGTGATGCTCGAGGCCGAAAACCTGTTCAAGGCGGGAGTCAAGGAGTTGCTGGTGATCTCGCAGGACACCAGCGCCTACGGCGTCGATGTGAAGTACCGTACCGGGTTCTGGGCCGGGCGTCCGCTCAAGACTCGCATGACCGAACTGGTTACGGCGCTGGGAGAGTTGGCCAGGCAGTACGGCGCGTGGGTGCGTCTGCACTACGTCTATCCGTACCCGCACGTCGACGAGATCATCCCGCTGATGGCCGAAGGCCATATCCTGCCGTATCTCGACGTGCCGCTTCAACACGCGCATCCCGACGTGCTCAAGCGCATGAAGCGCCCGGCCTCGGGCGAGAAAAATCTCGAGCGCATCCAGGCGTGGCGCAAGATGTGTCCGGACCTCACGATCCGCAGCACGTTCATCGCCGGGTTCCCGGGCGAAACGGAAGCCGAATTCGAATACCTGCTGGACTTCCTGCGCGAAGCCGAACTCGATCGCGTGGGTTGCTTCGCCTACTCGCCGGTCGAGGGCGCGAAGGCGAACGAGCTGGCGGGCGCCCTGCCCGACGAAGTGCGCGAGGAGCGCCGCGCGCGCTTCATGGAGGTGGCCGAGGAGATTTCGGCGCAACGCCAGCAGCGCAAGGTCGGCACGACCCTCCAGGTAATCGTCGACGAAATCAATCAGGATGGCGGCGTGGCCCGCTCCGCGGCGGACGCCCCGGAAATCGACGGCCTCGTGTACATCGAACCCACCGCGAAGGCCGCGAAGCGCCTGAAGGTCGGCGAATTCGTGAACGTGACTGTGACCGGCGCCGACGGTCACGACCTGTGGGGCGAGGTCGTCTGATGGCGCGCGTGGAACCGCAACCGGCGGCGCCCGTTCCCCAGGTGCTGGCCATGGGCGAAGCGATGGTCGAGTTCAATCAGTCGCCGAACGACGCCCGCCAGTATCTGCAGGGCTTCGGCGGCGATACGTCGAACTTCGTCATTGCGGCGCGCCGTCAGGGGGTGACGACCGGCTTCGTGAGCGCCGTGGGCGACGATCTCTTCGGCCGCATGTTGCTCGACCTGTGGCGCGACGAAGCGGTCGATACTCGCTACGTGACGGTGGACCCGCAGGCGCCAACCGGCGTCTACTTCGTGTCCCACGACGAAAACGGCCATCACTTCGACTACCTGCGCGCCGGGTCGGCCGCGAGCCGCTATCGTGCGCAGCAGTTGCCGTCCGATGCGCTCGCCGGCGCATCGTTTCTGCACCTGTCCGGGATCAGCCTCGCGATCAGCGTGAACGCCTGCGACGCCGCGTTCGACGCCATGTCGAGCGTCCGAAAGGCGGGCGGCAAGGTGTCGTTCGATACGAACCTGCGCCTGAAGCTTTGGCCGCTGGCACGCGCTCGCGCCACGATGCGCGAAGCGTTCGGGCTGACCGACGTCTGCCTGCCGAGCTGGGACGACGTGACCGCCGTGACCGGCCTCGACGACCGCGACGCCATCCTGGACGAAATTCTTTCCCACGGCGTGAAGGTTGTGGCGTTGAAGCTGGGTCGGGAAGGGTGCTACGTTGCCACGCCGCACGAACGGCGCATCGTCGCACCGTATCCCGTGCAGGCGGTCGACGCCACCGGTGCCGGCGACTGTTTCGGCGGTGCGTTCGTGGCGCGGCTGGCCCTCGGCGACGATCCGTTCGCGGCGGCGCGCTATGCCAACGTTTGCGCCGCGTTGTCCACGACCGGCTATGGCGCCGTGGCCCCGGTGCCGCGCACGGACGCCGTGCTGGCCATACTGGCCACTGAAGCTTCCCTCCAGTGACCCTTACATCGCGGGAACCCGCGACGGCGCTATACTCGTTGCCAACTGATATCCACCCGGAGAAGAGACATGCAACGAGAAGTCGTGATCGTCAGCGGAGTTCGTACCGCGATCGGTGATTTTGGTGGCAGCCTGAAGGATTTCGCGCCGACGCAGCTCGGTGCGATCGTCGCCCGCGAAGCCATGGCGCGCGCGCAAGTCAGCGGCGAAGACGTCGGACACGTGGTGTTCGGCAACGTCATTCATACCGAACCCAAGGACATGTATCTGGCGCGCGTCGCCTCGATCGAGGCTGGCGTGAGCCAGCACGCGCCGGCCATGACGGTGAACCGCCTGTGCGGCTCGGGGCTACAGGCCGTGGTCTCGGCCGCGCAGTCGATCCTGCTCGGCGACGCGGAAGTGGCAATGGCGGGTGGCGCGGAGAGCATGAGCCGTGCCCCGTACGTGATGCCGGGCGCGCGCTGGGGTACCCGAATGGGCGAATCGCGCCTGGTCGACATGATGCTCGGCGCGCTGCACGATCCGTTCGCCAACATCCACATGGGCGTGACGGCGGAGAACATCGCGAAGCAGTGGGGCATCACGCGCGAGGATCAGGATCGTCTCGCCGTCGAGTCGCACCAGCGCGCCGCGCGCGCGATGGCCGAGGGGTACTTCAGGGATCAGATCGTTCCCATCTCGATCAAGACGAAGAAGGGCGAGATCGCGTTCACGACCGACGAGCACGTGCGGGCCGACGTACGTCTGGAAGACATGGCGAAGTTGCGTCCCGTGTTCGAGAAGGACGGCACCGTGACGGCGGGGAATGCGTCGGGCCTGAACGATGCCGCGGCCGCGCTGATCCTGATGGAGCGCGCCGAAGCGCAGCGCCGCGGCGCGAAGCCGCTGGCGCGTCTGGTGAGCTATGCGCACGCAGGCGTGGACCCCAATTACATGGGCATCGGTCCCGTGCCGGCCTCGCGCAAGGCGCTCGAGCGTGCCGGACTCCAGGTCGGCGACATCGACGTGGTGGAGGCGAACGAAGCCTTTGCCGCCCAGGCCTGCGCGGTCACGCGCGATCTCGGCTTCGATCCGGCCAGGGTCAATCCGAACGGCTCGGGCATTTCGCTTGGCCATCCGATCGGCGCGACGGGGGCACTGATTACCGTCAAGGCGCTGCATGAACTGCAGCGCATCGGTGGCCGGTACGCGCTGGTGACGATGTGCATCGGCGGCGGCCAGGGCATTGCGGCCGTGTTCGAGCGCGTGTAAGTTACACCCGGGGGCCGGCGTCGTTGCCGGCCCGAGTCTTTTCCGGAGCCGTGATGACGCAAGACAACCGCAAGCCCCTCGATACGCCGGAAGCCAACGGCTGGCACTGGCAGACCAACATCCTGCACGCCGACACGCAACTCCCGGCGGGCTTCTCCGCGATGCCGGTGCCGGTGGCGCGCGCCTCCACGGTGGTTTTTTCCGATCTGGCGGCGATGCGCTCGCTCGACTGGAAGAACGACAGCCAGTGGCGCTACGGTTTGCATGCCACACCGACCTCGATGGAGCTCATGCGTCGTCTGGCGGCGCTCGAGGGTGGCAAGCACTGCCTGCTGTTCCCGTCGGGGCTCGCGGCCATCTCCAATGTGTACTTCGGGCTGCTCAGGCACGGCGATGACGTGTTGATTCCGGACAACGCCTATGGCCCGAACCGCGAGCACGGTGACTGGCTGGCCGAATCGTTCGGCATCACGGTACGGTATTACGACCCGATGGTCGGCGACGGCATCGGCGCGCTGATTCGACCCGAGACGAAGCTCATCTGGCTCGAGGCGCCGGGCTCGGTGACGATGGAAGTGCAGGACGTGCCCGCGATCGCGCGCGTCGCCCGCGCGCGTGGCGTTGTCACCGCCATCGACAATACGTACTCCGCAGGATTGGCGTTCCGGCCGTTCGATCATGGCGTGGACATCTCGGTACAGGCGTTGACGAAATACCAGTCGGGCGGCAGCGACGTGCTGATGGGCGCCGTGGTGACCGTCGACGACGATCTGCATCACCGTCTCAAACAGGCGCGCATGCGCATGGGCGTGGGCGTGTCGGCCGACGATTGCAGTCTGGTGCTGCGCAGCCTGCCGAGCATGCGCTTGCGCTTCGAGGCGCACGATCGCGCCGCCATGACGCTGGCCACGTGGCTGAATTCGCGTCACGAGATCGCGGCGATGCTGCACCCGGCGTTCGAGGACTGCCCGGGACATGCGTGTTTCCGGCGCGATTTCACCGGCGCGGGCGGCCTGTTCTCGGTAGTATTCGACGAGCGCTATTCTCAGGCGCAGATCGACGCGTTCATCGAGGGGTTGCGGCTGTTCAAGATCGGATTCAGCTGGGGCGGTGCGCACAGCCTGGTCGTGCCGTATCGCGTGTCGTCCATGCGTACGGCAACGCCATGGGTGCACAAGGGCTCGCTCGTGCGTTTCTATGTGGGGCTGGAGGATGTGCGCGATTTGCAGGCCGACATCGAAGCCAGCCTGAAGGCGCACCTGGGCGCCTGAGCGGTTGCCGCGACGACCGGCGAGCGAATCTCGCAAGCCGTCGTGGCGCGGACGATGGAAGCTGGCGGCTCCTCCGTTCCGAATCGCAGCGATAGGATGACGCCCGCGGTCGCGGGCGCGCCGCATCGCTGCCGCCGCCATGTTCTCCATCGTCCTGACGCCTGTCGTTTTTCCCTCGCCGCCCTCCACGGCTCGTCCGGGCGCGCAAGCCGGCATCCGATTACCGGAGCACGATCCGGCCCGGGCCTCGACCCATGCGCTTCACGCCGACTCCCCCAACCCGTATGCGACGCTGAACGTCGTCCACGATTCGCGGCCGTTGGACGCTTTCATCGGTTATCCCGTCGAGCAACAGTGCGTCATTCCCGGCGAGCGCTCGCGCGTCTTTCGCGAGATCGGCAACACCGGATACGCGATCAAGGTCTACGACGACACGCATACCGCAGCCCGACCCGAGCGAGGGCTGGCCCGCGCAAACCACGAGGTGGCGTGCTTCAACGCGCTGTACGGTCCCGGCGGCGCGGAGGTATTCGTCACGTGTGACGCCCGGCTTTGTGTGCGCATGCGTCTGCTCGCGGGCATGCCGGTGCGTGGCATGCTTCCGTCGGCGCTCGGCTCGAAGGCGCAGGTCAACGAGTCGCTTTACGCGCTCAGGCGGCAATTGATCGAGAGCGGCGTCATTCATCACGGTCTTCACGCCGAGAACCTGCTTTATCACGAAGGGGCCTTTCTGCCCATTGGCTTCCGGGAAGCGTATGTCACCCCGGTAAAGTCCCACTCGCTGTTCGCCGTCAACGATTGCCAACTGGATTACACGCGACATCAGCTCTTTGCCTTGATCGACAGCCGTTCGCCGGAGATTGCGGAAACGACCGCCACGCGAGCCGATCTGTTGGGCGAAGACGTCGCGCAGGCGCTTCATCCGCGCTGCGGCTACGTGAGCCCGGATCCTCGGGATGCGTCCCAGGTATACAAGCTGCTGTTCCGCTTTCATTTGCCTGACTTCTGGGCCGGCGCGCCGGAAGGGCCTGCCAAGCTCGGGCGGGCGATACGCGAGAAGCGAATGTTCGAGGCGTACTACGGCGAAGGGTCCGCACGGCTGGTGCGTACCAGAGACGGGGATATCTTTCTGCACATGCAGCGCATGACGGGCAAGCCGTTGACGGCCGGGACAGTCGATGCCGATAAGCTCTACGATTTGCTCTTCGCCATGAACGAACGCTTGTTGGCGCGGGGCATCCTTCATGCGGGGTGTTTTGCAAACTCCGGCGTGCTGTTCGATGCCGCGACCGATCGACTCAATCCGCTGAGCTTTGGCGACGCGTGGCCGAGCCCAGATGTGCCGGAAGCGCGGGCGGACGCCCGGCACAGCGGCTGAGCGCCGCACGCGCGTGCACCCGAACCGGCCACGTTCCTGCAAGCTCGGGCCGTGCTGCCGCGACGATTTCTTCATCCGGTTCATGTCACCCATGCCATCGACGTCTCTCATGCCGCCTCCCACCGAAGTTCGCGTCGTATCGCCATCCGCGATATCGCCCCAGACCTTTGCGCCAATCCCGTCGCATTCGAGCGGTGAGTGTTCCGCGATGATTCGCGACCCCCGCACGCGCGACGATCTTCTGGGGGCACCGGGCGAGCGCAGGCCAATCGGTGGCGGCGACGGCGGAGCGGTATTCGAGGATCTTCGCGATCCCGAGTTCGTCATCAAGATTTTTCACGGCCCGCGCGCGAGCGGCATTGATGGCGTCGATGGCATCGATTT
Organism: Pandoraea pnomenusa; assembly: GCF_000767615.3. NCBI lineage: Bacteria > Pseudomonadati > Pseudomonadota > Betaproteobacteria > Burkholderiales > Burkholderiaceae > Pandoraea > Pandoraea pnomenusa. The sequence continues at coordinate 2,309,898 of NZ_CP009553.3, forward strand.
CATCCGGGCGGCCGTCGAGCATGAGGCGGAAATGTTCAACCGGTTCTACGGCGCGTGCAGTGCCGAGGCATTTTTCACGCGCGACGATTACCTCTGTCTGCGAATGCGCCGGGTGCCGGGCAAGCCCATGAACAAGGTCTGGCCATCGGAGTACGGCGAGTCGAAGCGAGAGATCCTGGAGGCGCTCGACACCATGCAGGCGCAACTGGTGGAGGTGGGCGTGACGCATGGCGATCTTCACAGCGCCAACGTGCATTTCGACGCGCAGGCCCGTCGCTTCTGGCCGGTCGACCTGGGCGCCGCGTCGGCATTTGCCTTGTCGCGGATGGGGCCGGACGCGCCAACGCCTGGCCCGCTGGCATCGGACGATTCGCACATTATGTCGCTGCAGGCGCGGGTGTCTGCGCTGATGGACAGCCATGTGCCGGAAGTGGACGAAGTGCATGCGCCACTTTTCGAACTCGTGCACTGGCAGTCCTGCGTCCGGATGGCGGCGCGGTGCGGCGAGGTTTTTGCCGATCCTGCGGATGCGGCGTACGTCTACAAGCTGCTGTTCTCCTTCAGCTTCACGGATTTTGCACCGGGCGTCGACACGGGGCCGCGGGAACTGCAACGTGCCGTCAACGAGTTGCGCCACTTCGAGCGGTACTACGGGAGCGGGGCGGCAAGACTCATACGTACGAGCAACGGCTGCTATTTACTTCGCATGCAGCGGGTGCCGGGCGTGCCGGTCAGCGGACTGTCGGCGATGCCGGACGACTATCCGGCCGCGTGGGCCGCCATGATGCGCAGGTTGGGTGCCGCGGGCATGGCGCATCCGGATCTGCGACCGGATCATCTGATCTACGACGCGACGACGCAGTTGCTCAACCCGGTGAGTTTCGCGTCGTGCCGTCTCGCGGCGACGCCGGGATCGTCCGGCGGGCGCGAGCACGAAGCGTGACGACGGGGGGCTCAGTCGTTGCGGAACAGCGACAGCAGGCCGTCGAGTCCCACGTAGTCGAAGGCGACGGACGCTTTTTCCCGCACCACCGGCTTTGCGCGAAACGCCACGGACAACCCGGCGAGGGCCATCATTTGCAGGTCGTTCGAGCCGTCGCCCATGACGATGGCCTGCTCGGGCGCGGCGCCGAACCGGGCCGTCACTTCGGCGACGGTGCGGGCCTTGACTTCCGCATTGACGATCTCGCCGAGCACCCGCCCGGTGAGCTTGCCATCGACGATCTCCAGCGTGTTCGCACGGGTGACGTCCAGGTTCAGGCGAGTCTTCAGCCGTTCCGTGAAAAACGTGAAGCCGCCCGAGACGAGCAGCGTGCGAATGCCGAGCGCCTGCACGCCACGCAGCATGGATTCAGCGCCGGGCGAGAGCCGCAGGCGCTCGTCGTACACCTTCTCGAGCGCGGAGGCGTCGAGCCCCTTGAGCAACGCCACGCGACGCGTGAGGCTTTCGTTGAAGTCCTTGATCTCCCCACGCATCGCGGCTTCGGTAATCGCCGAGACCTCGGCCTTCAGCCCGCAGTAGTCGGCGATTTCGTCGACACACTCGATCGTGATCAGCGTCGAGTCCATGTCCATTGCCACCACCTTGAAGTCCGTCAGACGGCGCGCGCTGTCCACGAGTACGGCGTCGACCTGATGCTGCTGCGCGAAGCCTGCCGCCGCCGCGCGCAATGCCGGCGTGTCGGCAACGTCGGCGATGCGTGCCGCATTACCGGCGAAGGTCACCGGTGCGCCGGGCACCAGCGCGTGAATGGCGGATTGCAGCGCGTCTGAAGTCGGTGGGGAGGCAGGGGTGCCCAGAATGACGAGATCGTGGTTCATCGTGGAATCGGAAGTCTTGCGAATACGTGCGACCGCCATTCTACCCGGGTTGCGCGTCGAGCCGTCGGCGGGGTGTACGTCGGGAAGCCCGTCCGGTGGCCGATGAGCGAATCGTGGCAGTGGTGCCTGCCCGCGGACTCGAAGATGGCAGCGGGATGCCGTCGGAACGGCGAACACCGGTTCAAGGAGGCCGCATGCGGATCAACGGCGGGGGGTACGCCCCGTGGCGCCTTCACGGCGCCGAGACGCCGGGGGAGGCGGCGGCGCGCACACGCGCGCAATGGTGCGAGCAAACCCAGGATCTCGCGCCGGTGAGCACGATGGACTGGCGCGTGCAGGTCGTGTATCGATTCGCCGTTTCCCCGGAACGCTGGGGGCCGGTCGCCGCGCAACTGATGCGGGGCCTGCTCGGCGGGCAGGACGTCCTGCGCGACGCAGGCAACGCGGCGCACTGGACGCTCGGCGAGACGTCGCTGTACGCGCTGCTGTCTGAACACCCCGGGGCGCTCCCCGCGCGCGCGGGCGCGACATGTGGATTGACGTTGTGTCAGGACGGCTGCCGGTTTGGCGTGTGGCATGATGGCCGACCCGACTGGGGAGTACCGGACCTGCCGTTCGGCGGACTTTGCCATGCGATTCTTGCCGCCTTGCAAGGGGGCTGCATCGACGACATCACGAGCGCCGACGCGCAATGGCTCGGTGAACGGTTGCCCGCGTTCGTGAGGCGGCATCCCGCGCTGGCGACGCGGGCATGGGAGCACGTCATGGCCGGCATGATCGACGCCGATGGCGTGGCGGCGCCCAATGGGCCCGGCCCGGTGCGTGCGTTGGCGCAAAGCGCTGCGTTGCTGGGTGCGGCAGGCATCGCCGGTTATGTCCTGTCCGATTTGGCGATGTGGGGGATTGTGGTCAGCACGTCGCTGGAAGCCGCTGCCATGGCGCGTGCGATAGTGGCATTGCCACGGGGGGGCGACGTGCATGCGCGAGCGCGATACGCAGCGGCACTGGCACTCGCCTTGCCGATGCTGACGTGCGCGGAAATCGGCGCGCTCGTCGTCAGGTTCATGGGCGTGCATGCACAGCTGGATTTTTTTCATCTGACGAGTGCGATTCGACGCCGACTCGAGAGCCGGAGCCCGGGACAGACGCCGGGCGAAGTGATCGCAGGGCTCAATGCGCGTGACTTTGTCCGTGCGGCTGCCCACAACGCCGGTCGAGCATTTCGCCTGCAACCGTGCACGGCCGCACAGGCGCTCGATGCGCTGCTCGCGCTGATGCATCAACACGGCGCATTCGCGCTGTCGGGCGGCGTCGAGCATGTGGCGGCGGCCCATCGGCAGTTGCAGCTGCGGCGGTGGGCACATACCTGCGATCAGTGGGACGCCGACGATCGCGCGCGGGCCAACGCCGTCAGGCAACTGACTGCCGCCCCCTATCCGACACACGCGCCGCACGTGCCGACGACGCGATCCGCCGCCGCGCCATTGCCACCGCCGTCCGCACCGCCGCCCGTGAATTCCGGCGACGTTGCGCAGCCGCTGCTGGGTGGGGCGGCGCGGCTGGTCGGCGCGGGCGCGTCGCTGGCGACGCTGTGTGGACACTGGCCGACGCGAAAGCGTCAGGTCGTTGCGGGGGGGGCGTTGCTACCGGTCGCCGCACTCGCGGGCGTCGTGGCATACCGCAAGGTGTTCGGCGAGACGCCCATGGGCCCGTCGGGCGAAGCGTTGCTCGGCGGCGACGATCCGGGGCATGCCTCACCCGCGGGGGACGCACAGCGCGCGGATCCGTCGGATGGATCGGACCTGGCGGATCGATCGGAGCCGCGGTTCGACGCACGTGACGTACTGTCGCTCGATCAGGTGCTGACCTTGTACGAGAGTGGCGAGGCCGTCCGGGATGCGCTGCGCGATCTCACGTTTTATGAGCGTCAGACGGTGACGTATACGAGAGCCTTGATGGAGCGCGTGCTCGGCGATCGCACCACGCTGGGTTACGCACGAGACGAGGCCCTGCCTTGGGACGCCATCGTCGAGGTGCGTTATCGCGAGCAGGGATTTCACTTTCAGGGGCACGGTGCCAACGCCCAGCTCGTGACGCCCGAAACGTTTTCTCTGGCGCAGATCGCGCTGGGCCACCACTTTCGCAAGGAGTATCTCAAACTTGGCGGGTCGCGCGAGGTGACGTCGGTTTCCTCCCGCGATACCCGCGCCGAGCGCTTGCTCGCCGCCGTCGACAACGACGCCTTTCGGCAGGCGCTGCATGATAGCGACGTGGCGGCCGTGCAGACGCTGGAGCGTTCCCGAGAGGTGGCGTCGGCCCATGCACAACTCGCGCGAGCGGTGTTCGTCAGCACGCTGTACCGCGCGATTGCCGAGCGCGCCATCGGCTGCGGCGCGGACCGGTTCCTGCTCGAACAGGACGATCAGGCGATGGCGGCGCGAACACAGTTGATCACGTTCCGGCATCACGTGATCGCGGATCTTGCGGCTTACGTGGTCCGCGAGGGAGAGTTGGCCGTACTGATCTCCATCAAGCGGGGTGACTACTTCGTGTGGCGCCCGTCCACGGAAGACACGCAGGCGTTCAAGTCATTCATGCGCGACCACATGTCCATGGTCGATGCGTCGAAGCTCGACAGTCCAATCTTCTGGGAGCAACGAAAGTTTCGCATCGCCGCGGCGTCGGCCGGCGACACGGTGCCTGCGCGCGCGGCGCAGCACGGTGCAAATGTGACGCCCGCGCGAGCGTCGACGATCGATGCGCTGTACGAGGCCCTGCTGCCGTATCCCGACTTCCGGTTCATCGTGCCCGAGCACCTCGACGACCTGATGTGGTCGGCGAGGGTGCGCCACATTCGGCTCAATATCGACGTGCACATCGTGACCGAGTCATGGCGCAAACTTCGCCATTGGGACCAGGTGCGGTTATCTGCGTTCGACGGACTCAAGGTCATGGCCATCGCCATTTGCGGCGTGCTGGTTCGCAGCTTCGGCTGGAAGGCCGAGTTGGTCTACGGTGCAAGTGCGGCGAGCATGATGGGGGCTGGTTACGGCGTGCTCTCGCAACGTTCGGCCGGTGCGGACCTCACGGAGCTGCGCAGCATTCACCGTCAGATGCTGTTCGCCAACGCCATGCGGATGTTCTTCCGGCGTCCCGACAACCAGTCCTTGTCCGACGCCGTCAACGTCTTGCTCACGCATCTGAGCGATGTGCCACCCGTCTATGCGCTGGTCGATCGCATCCTCGACCCGAGCGTGGTCCCAGACGGGGCGCGCGAGGAGTTGACCCATCTGGCGACTGCGCTCACGCAGTTCTCCAGGCATTCCGGCGTGCCGGACACCCCGTGGCGCGTGTTGAGCCGATTCCGCACGGATTTGCGCATCGGTGGCGACGGTGCACAGCGCCCGCCGCTACGAGAGGGGCAGGACAACGTGCATGATTTCCTCGGTCCGGCATGCATGCCGGTCGAGTCGGAGGCGCAACTCATGCGCGTGCCCGCCGGCTACCTGATCGCCTTCGCTGACACACGGGGGCGCATGCTGTTCGCGGGGGTCACGTGCGGCGCGGGACGCATCGCCGGCGCGTGTACCGACGACAGCATTGCCACACTGCCGAACGGCGGATTCGGCATGGTCGGCGGCGCGGCGCATGACAGTGCGTTGAAGTTCACGGGCAACGGTTGCGTCGAAAGCGACGGCCGCGCTTTTCAAGTGTTTATCGAGCCGCTCAAGGATCTGATCCCCGTGATCCTCATCGGCACGCCGACGCGCGCCGCCGCGATCGATTCCACGCGCGCGGGCGCGTCGTCCGTCCGCCCGCCACCGTCCAAGCCCGCACCGCCGGCACCCACGACCCGGCGGCCCACGCCCGACTTCAACGAACCCACCTACGAGACACTCCGGCAGCGAGCCTTTGCACGATGGGCATACTTTGTCGATCGATGGAAAGCGGGGTATGTGTTCGGTACGCAGCCCTGTAGCGGCGAACCGGTCATAACGCCGCCCGCCGCGAGCCCTGCCGACGAGGCGCCGGAGTTGGACATCCGACAGCGCATCGAAGCACCATGGAGTGACGCGCGTTTTCGGACATCGCTCGTTCGCACGCTTGCCCGCATCGAAGCGGGCCTGCTGTTCTGGTACCTCCCGAGGGTCCCGCAGGTCCACCAGACATTGATTCGCGAACGGCTCGCGGGGGCAACCGAGCTGTCGATCGTGGAGGTCTCGGGGTGCCGGATAGCCGGCGTTGTGGCATTGCGAGGCGCCTTCGACCATTTGCTCGTGTCGCTCGTCACGGGTGAAGCGCTCCTGCTCGGCACGCGCCTGGACGTGCCTGGGAACCCCGCGCTACAGGCGTTTCTCGCGCCCCACGTCACGCGTTTCGATGCCGAACGGCTGAAAAACGTGCTGAGCGATACCGCGCAAGGAAGCGCGCCCGCCTCGGCGCTGCGCATGACATTCGCCCGGCGCGGTCACGAAGACGTGGCGGGCGGCCTGCGGCAATGGTTGCTCTCGGAGGTGGGCTTGGCGGGCGAACTGACGGGGCTGCCCAGGCGCCCGGCGAGCGACATGCTTTACCCGATCGCCTACGCGGCACGTGACTTGCCGCCGCGTCAGGGCGAACGGCTTCTCGCGGACGTCCGCCGGGCCTGCGCGACGGCGGCCCACCCGCTCCCGCGTCCCGGCACGTGTCATTACGACACGCTTGCACAGTCCGGATACTGCATGGGATTGCCGTTCGCGCATTTCCTCGGCGAATCCATCGAGGATTTCGTGATGGGAACCTCGACGCCACTGTCGGCGCAACACGACAGTCAGTGGCTCGTCGACTTCGCCGGCGACTACATCGCACGCGTGTGGGCGTGTTATGTCCCTCACATCGCGCATCGCGACGCGGCACACCTGGTGCGCTCGGGGCTCGGCAACCACGCGTTCGGGGCCGCGTTGCTCGACGCGGCCGCCTACGAAGGCAGCGGGCATTTCGGGCCCGTGCTGCCATCGATCTGGCGGGGGATCCCGACCGGAGGACGAGTGTGTGAACGTCGCGACCTTCGCTTGTCCTCCGGCGTCGAGATCATGAGCCTGGACGCCTTGCGCAATGTGCCGTCGGGGTATCGGGTCTTCGTGGTGGAGGCCGACGAGCATCGGATCCTGGAACCGGTCCACATCATGAGTCTGGGCGATGGCCTCGCGGCGATGCATCACATCGACGACGACGGTGCGGTGCAGTCCACGGCATACTATTGCGTCGATCTGGCGCGCGGCAACGCACCGATACGGTTCAGGGATGGGCGATGGTGGCTCAATGGCGCCATACCGGTTCGCTTGTGGGCGGAGCGCGGCACGCCGGGCATCTTTGCAGAGATTCCCGCGCCGCCCGCGAGCGACGCGACCCTGGACACCGCGGACATCCTTCGCGCCTTGCTCAACGACAAGCAGATCGGAGCGGCGATTCAGCAGAACGTGGCGATGGGGCATTGGGCGTTGACGGGTGCCGAGCGGCACGTGCTCGGGAAGATCGAGGGGATTCTGACGCAGTTCGGCGTGACGTCGATCCGCTATCGCATCGTGCTGGCGTGGTCGCGTCCCACGCAGCTCAGACCGTCGATGTCGTTCGCTGTGATCGGGCGCACGTCTCGCCCGCAGGGTGACACCGATGGCGACCGGAATCTCGTGGTCGACCTGTTTGCGTCACGGGTGCTGGGCGCACAAGAGGGCGTCTCGACGGCCGGCAATGTGTTGGGCGAGCACGCGTGGGCGCAGATGTATGTGGCCAGGGCCGGCAATCAATGCATCAAGTACCGCACGGCGATTCACGCCGATCTCGCGGTCGACCTTGCGCTGGAGTACCAGAGCGAGCCGGGTGTGTCGCCCTACGACGAGCGAGGCGACGGCACGCTCCTGCACGCCCCCGACTGGGCGCACTTTCCGCAACCTGGATGGCATCCCGACGATCGATAGTGCTGCGGCATGTCATGTGGCGCGAGCTTCGCGACGCACCCGGCTCGGGGGCGTCGGACTGAATTTCTGCCAGACGCGCCGCAAATGACGACTCGAACCGAAGCCCGCGCGCTCGGCAATGTGCTCGAGGTCCAGTTGGCTGTTGCCGAGCAGCTCACGCACCAGTGCGATGCGCAGCCGGTGGACATAGTCGATGGGGGCGGTGTCCGCGTGCTCGCGAAACAGCCGCGTGACCTGACGCTCGCTCACGCACGCAATTTCCGCCATGCCGGCCAGGGTCCAGTCACGCGCGGGGTCGGCGGCAATCGCGTCCTGCACGCGATGCAGCGCCGGATGCAGGTGGTTGCGCCCTTCGAGCCATGGGGAGAGCTGCGGATCGGCGCCCGCGCGACGCGCATACACGACCATCTGTCGTGCCACCGCAGCCGCGCACAACGGGTCAGTCGTCTCTGCGATGAGGGTGAGCATCAGATCGAGCCCGGTGGTCACGCCGGCGCTCGTCCATACGTTGCCGTCGTGCACATAGAGACGGTTGTCGGCTACGCGAGCACCTGGCGCGAGCATGCGCAGCGCGTCGCAACTGGCATGGTGAGTCGTGCATGCGCGCCCGTCGAGCAAACCCGCACGGGCGGCGAGCAGTGCGCCGGTGCAGATGCAGGCGAGTTGATGCGTCGGCCGCACGACGCCGCGCAGCCAGTCGACGACCCGGGCTTCGATCGCCTCCCCGGTCTCGATGTGCTGCGTCGGGTCGGCGGGGTCCGCAGTCGTGGCGCAAGCCTCCGGCAGGACCGTCGGCAACGGTTTGGACACCGTTCCCGTGACGACGAGCCACGTCCCGTCGGGCAGCGTCTCGGGAAGCGTTTCCAGCGGCGAGACGCACAGACCGATGGACGTGGTGGCCGAGCGCTGCGCGCCAACGTAGCGCAGCGAGAATCGAACCGCGTCCTGCTGGTGATTGGCAATGCGCAGCGCTTCGGCCGGCGCGGCGATATCGAGCAACAACGCGTTGGGCGTGACCAGAACGTAGACGGGTTGTTCGCGCGGCATTGTGGGTAATCCCGTTGAGGACGGATTCGGACAGACCTCGAAGTTACACCGCGGCGAGCGCTTCCTCAACCGTGACGATACGTGCAAAGCGATTCACCAGCACCGTTTCCGTGCGCTCCTTCAACTCGGCGACGGACAGTTCGCGGCCGGTGCCCGGGTGCGTCATCGGGAAGGTGAGGGTGGCCTCGGTCACGAAATCGACGGCGTAGCCGGCGTCCGAGGCGGCACGCGTGGTCGTCTCGCAGCATTGTTCCGTACGAATGCCCGACACGATCAGCCGCGTGATGCCGTGCTCCACCAGCCAGGCGCCGAGTGTCGAGCCGGCGAGGGCACTGTGCTTGACCTTGTCGAGCGTGAAGTCCGGTGCGATGCGCAGTTCCTTGAGCGTGCGCACAAAGCCCGAGTCCCGGGCGAACGGGCCTGAGCTGACGTGAAACACCTGGACGACGGGCACGCCGCGCGCGACGGCACCGTCGATGAGCGCTTGCTGGCGCTCGAAGTACTGGGCGAGATCGTCTTCGCGCCAGAACGGGCGCTGGCGAAAGGATTCCTGGGCGTCGATGACGAGCAGGGCGGTCCGGGACGATGGGGTTTGCGACATGGCGTGGCTCCGGTGGGGTGGCAATGACCCCATGTTAAGGCGGGGTCGTGGCGCACGACAGCCCCTGGAGAGACCGGAACCGGACGGATTCCGACATCGAATTCAGACCTCGCAATGCCGAATCCCGGTCGACACCTCGCGCAGTACCGGCGTCAGATCGATGCGTGCGTACCCGCGCCTTCCGCCTGTGCCCGCCGGTACAACGCGGCCGCCAGGGCGACGTCCTGCGCCCCCATACCGAGCGATTTGAACAACGTGACAGCCGTCGCGCCGGAGCGTCCGGCGTGCTGGCCGATGACGAGTTCGCCGAGTTCGGCGAGCAGGTCTTCCGGACCGATGCGGCCCTCGGCGGCGGCGGCCAGGTAATCGCCGGACTCGTTGACGGTCGATTCGCGGCGATCGACGAACAATTCAGCGCGCGCCATGAGTTCGGTATGGGCTTCGCGATGGCGTGGCGTACTGCTGCCGACCAGATTGACGTGCGCCCCGGGGGCGATCCACTCGGCCTGAAGGATTGGCTCGGTCGTGTTGGTGACCGTGACGACGATATCGGCGTCGCGTACCGCGGCCTCGACAGTGGACACCGCCTCGAGGCCGAACGCGTAGTTCGGCTGCTCACGATCGACGAAGGCCTGGGCCGACGCCAGCGAGCGGCTGGCCACGCGCACGTGGGTCAACCCTCGCCCGGCGGCTAGCGCGGCGAGGTGCCAGTGCGCCTGATGGCCCGCGCCGATCAGCGCGAGCCGGCAAGCGTCGGGGCGAGCGAGCAGTCGCGTGGCGAGCCCGGTGACGGCCGCCGTTCGAATGCCGGTGATCTGCGCCGCGTTCATCACGGCAAGCAGTTCGCCCGTCTCGCCGCTCATCAACAGCACGCAGCCCTGATGAGGGTCCTTGCCGAGGCGGCTGTTCTCGGGAAAGAACGTGCCGACCTTCGCGCCGTAGACAGGTGTGCCACAGGCTTCGGCGCCGAGGAAGGCAGGCATCATGCCCAGCATGCCCTTGGCGCCGAGCGCCTCGGGCGGGCGGATGATCTGGCGTAGCGGCAGGTGGATCCGGTCGCGCGCGAGCGCTGCGAACATGTCGGACATGACCGGAATGGCGTCGGCCACAGGCATGAGTGCGGCGATTTGCGCGGCGTCGAGTAGCAGAACGGCCGGGGAGGGGGAGGTGGCGGGCATGCGGGGGTCCTTGTGCGCGGTCGGGGTGAACGAGCGTTCACGGGTGGCCAAACGAAGACGCGACCGTCGGGTCGCGTCTCAGGTGTCATGCAGGGCTTGGAGCGCCGTGTCTCAACCGTTGGCCTGCGCCGCGAGTGCGGCTTCGATGTGGCGGTTGAATGTGGTGGTGTCGGTGTTCGTGCCGCAAAGCAGCACCCCGACGCGTTTGCCCATGAGCGTATCGCGCAGCGGCCCCATGAGCGCGGCCGTCGCCGCGGCGCAGGCCGGTTCCACGGCGAGCTTCAGCTGGCGGAACAACGTCAGCATGCCGGCGCGCATCTCGTCGTCGGTGACGGTGACCAGTTCGTCGATGTGACGGCGGCACAACGTGTAGCTGTACAGCTCCGTATGCGGCGCCATGAGACTGTCCGCGATGCCGGTCATCGGCCCCATCTTCACCGGGCCGTTGGCGGCGAAGCTCTGTGCCATGGCGTCGGCGCCGGCCGGCTCCACGCCGTACACCTTCACGTGCGGGGCGAACAGCTTGAAGGCGGTTGCGACGCCGGAGATCAGTCCGCCGCCGCCGATCGGCACGATCACGGCGTCCAGATCCGGCGCCTGCTGTGCCCACTCGTAGCCTAGCGTGGCCGTGCCGAGTACCGTGCGGTAGCCGTTGAACGGATGCACGAAGTAGCGGCCTTCCTCCTGTTCGACGCGTTTGACGATGTCGAATGCCTCGTGCACGTTTTCCGCGAGGATCAGGTCGGCGCCGTATTCGCGGCACAGCGCGGAGCGTGCCGGGCTGGCAGTCTTGAGCATGACCGTCTTGGCGCCCACGCCCATCGCCTGCGCGGCGTAGGCCACGGCCACGGCGTGGTTGCCCGCGGACACGCACGTCACGCCGGCCTTGCGTTGCGCGTCGTCGAGCGCGAGCAGGTTCGAGAATGCGCCGCGGGCCTTGAACGTGCCCGATGCCTGCAGCAGCTCGTACTTGAAGGTCACACGCGTGTCGCCGAGCGTCGGGAAGTCGTTTCGGGTGAACACCGGCGTGGTGCGCACGTAAGGCTTGAGCCGCTCGTGCAGGGCGGCGATGGCGTCCTTCGTCGGCACCGGTTGGCCGTCAATGGTTTCGGCGTGCAGTTCGGGGAGCGATTGTGTCACTTGAATTCTGTCTCCTAAGTCATGGGGCCCGGGCGATGGGGACACCGCCCGGGGCCGCCTGCATTGGGCATCAGCGCATGCCGAGCGAGCGGCTGCGTAGCAACGCGGCAATGCTGATCACGGCCGCGAAAATCAGGTAGAAGCTGGGGGCGAGCTTGTTGCCCGTGGCACCGATCAACCACGTGATGATAAACGGTGCGAAGCCGCCGAACACGGTCGCGGCGATGTTGTACCCGAGCGAGAGACCGGTGGTGCGCACCTGCACCGGGAACAGCTCGGTGAGCAAGGCGGGTAGGGCGCCGAAGTAGGTCGTCATGAGCAGGCCGAGCACGATCTGGAACACCATCAGCGAGCCGAACGTCGGGTGCGCATCGAGATAGTGGAACATCGGGTAGACGAGGATGAGCAGCGCCACGGCGGCGCTGAGCATGGGCTTGATGCGCCCGTGCGTGTCCGACCAGTGGCCGACGATCGGGGCGACGATCAACTGCACCACCCCGGTGAGCAGCACCGCCGAGAACGCCGCCGACGACGGCAGGCCGAGTTGCTTGACGGCATACGTCGGCATGTAAAGCACCAGATAGGTCGCCACCGTGGCCATCACGACCACGCCGATGGCGAGCATCAGGCGTTCCTTCTGGCTGGCGAAGGTGTCGCGCAGCGGGCTCTGCGTCGGCTCGATGTCGAGGAACTCGGGCGTCTCGTCCAGGCGGCGGCGAATGTAGTACGCGACCGGTCCGATCAGCAAACCGAAGAAGAACGGCACGCGCCAGCCCCAGGAGGCCATCGCCTCGGCCGACAGATTGCCGGTCAGCAGCGCGCCGAAACCGGCGGCAAGCAGCGTGGTGAGGCCTTGCGACGCCACCTGCCAGCTCGAGAAGAAGCCGCGGCGCTGCGGCGCGTGCTCGGCCAGGAACGCCGTCGCGCTGCCGAATTCGCCACCCGCCGAGAAGCCCTGCACCATGCGCGCGATGACGATGCCCACCGGCGCGAGCACGCCGATCGACGCATACGTCGGCATGACCGCGATGAGCAGGGTGCCCACCATCATCAGCAGAATCGAGAGTGTTAGGGCGGCCTTGCGTCCCGCCCGGTCGGCGTACGCGCCGATCACGATGGCGCCCAGCGGCCGCATGAAAAACGACACACCGAACGTGCCGAGGGTGAGCAGCAGCGAAATCGTATCGTTGCCGGTCGGGAAGAACAGCTTCGCGATGGTGACGGCAAAGAAGCCGTACACCACCAGGTCGAACCATTCGAGCGCGTTACCGATCGAGGCCGATACGATCACACGCCATGCGTGCGGGGAAGTGCGGGCGGACGAGGCCGTCGCGTTGGGGGCTGCGCTTGCGCTCATGGGCGAGATCTCCAATACCTGTGTGGCGTAGGTGCTTGTTATGTGATTGTTCTGCTGCGACGGGATGTCCTGTGCGCCTTTGCGTGAGGCGTCTTGTACTGTCTGGTGCCTGATACGAGCTGCGTGATACGTAATACGTGATGCGTGATGCCTGTCTCGTGAAGCGGTGCCGCCATGGGAACGGGCCGCATCCCGCAAGCGGAATACGGCCCGGCTGGACGTACGCGACGTCGGGCCTGCGGGTGCTGCCGGTCGGTGCATTGCACACGCTCGGCCGCACGTGGTGTCAGGCGCCGACGGTATTGCTGCGAATCAGCTTATGCAGGAACGATTCGCACTGGGCGATCTGTTCAAGCGAGACGAATTCGTTGGGTTTGTGCGCCTGTTCGATGTTGCCGGGGCCGCACACGATCGACGGCACGCCCGCCCGTTGGAACTGACCGGCTTCAGTGCCGTAGGCGACCTTGCGCTTGTCGGCGTCCTTGGTGAGTGCGCGCACGAGTTGCGTGATGGCGTCCTGCTCGGACGCATCGAGCGCGGGCGCGGCGGCGATCTTCTTGAACTCGATGCCCGCGTTCGGGTGCTCCTTCTGCATCTTCGGCACGAGTTCGTCCATCGCGTATTGCTGGATGCGCTGGAAAATGCCTTCCGCGTCGACACCCGGCAGGTTGCGGTACTCGAAGACGAATTCGCACAGCGCCGGGATCGTGTTCAGGGCGATGCCGCCCGAGATCGTGCCCGTCTGTGCCGTGGTGAACGGCACGTCGAACAGTTCGTCGAACGGACCGTTCTGCTTGAAGTGGTCGGCCAGATCACGGATGTAGCAGATCAGACGCGCGGCGTACTCGATGGCGTTCGAACCCTTCGGAGTGAGCGACGAGTGGGCAGCGTGGCCCCGCACGCAGCACTGATAGGCATTGATGCCCTTGTGCGCGACGATCACGCGCATGCTCGTCGGCTCGCCGACGATGCAGCCGTCCGGACGAATGCCGCGCTCACGCAATTCGGCGAGCATGACCGGTGCGCCCACGCAGCCGATTTCCTCGTCGTACGAAAACGCGAAGTGGAACGGTGTCTTGAGCTTGGCATCGCGCATTTCGGGCAGCAGCGTCATGACCGAGCCGATGAAGCCCTTCATGTCGCAGGTGCCGCGGCCATACAGGTTACCGTCGCGCACGACCGGCTTGAACGGATCGGTGTCCCACGGCTGGCCGTCGACGGGCACCACGTCGGTGTGGCCCGAGAGCACAATGCCGCCCTGGGTATTGCCATCGGCCGCAGGCAGCGTGACGAACAGATTGGCCTTGCGCTGGGTGGCGTCGTACGACAGCCACGGCTCGACGCCTGCCTGCTGGAGGCTGTCGCGTACCGTCTCGATCAGGCCGAGGTTCGATTCGCGGCTGGTGGTGTCGATACTGACCAGCTTCTTGATCCAGTCGAGCGATGCCGGTTCGGTCTCGGGGGTAGCCTGAGCCGCAACGGCTTGGGGGGAAGCGCTTGTCATTCGAATCTCCGTGAATCTTCCAGTCCTTCGTGCAACACGCGTAATGCGTATCGATACTGGGAAATCTTACTCAAAAATAATTTAGAGGTAAAAGGTTGTGCGAACAACCATTCTTGCCTCGCGGGAATTGGCGCGTCCGCACGGACGTCGTGCGGGCGCGCCTGAAAGGAAAGACGATGAAATTGCTGCAATGCACACCATTTTGCGGCGTGAAGCGACACGGCGGTGCGCACGCGGCGTGTTGACGCCGTGGCGTTGGTGCGTCGGCGATTTTCCTCGTCGGCGCGCCTGGCCGGAGGCGTCGCGCGGATCAGGCCGCTCTCGCGCTGGGTGATCCGAGCGCACGCAACGTCTCCTTGATGGCACGCACGCGATCGGTCAGTTGCGCGTGCTTGACCTCGATGCGCAGCTTGTCCTGGCCAGCGAGCTTGATGTGGCGATGCTTCTGCACCAGCTCGATGATGCGCATCGGATCGACGGCGGGCGTGGGCTCGAATTGCAGCGCGATGGCTTCCTCGCTCGCATCGATCTTGAGGATGCCGAGCGGTTTGGCCAGCAGCCGAAGGCGGTGCGTCTCGATGAGCGCCTGGGCCTGCTGCGGCAGCTTGCCGAAGCGGTCGACGAGCTCTTCCTGGATGGTGTCGATGGCGTCGGGCTGCGTACCGTTGGCCAGCCGCTTGTAGAGCGAAAGGCGCTCCTGCACGTCGCCGCAGAAGTCGCTCGGTAGAATGGCCGGCACGTGCAGGTTGATCTCGGTGGTGGCGGCCAGCGGCGCGGTGAGGTCGGGTTCGCGTCCTGCCTTCAACGCGCTCACGGCGTCGGCCAGCATGTCCGTGTAGAGTTGGAAGCCGATCTCGTGAATCTCGCCGGACTGCTTGTCGCCGAGCACTTCGCCCGCGCCGCGAATTTCCAGGTCGTGCATGGCGAGGTAGAAGCCCGCACCCAGCTCTTCCATTTGCTGAATCGCTTCGAGACGTCGCTGGGCCTGCTTCGTGAGCGACTTCGGATCGTGCACGAGCAGATAGGCGTAGGCCTGGTGATGCGAGCGTCCGACACGTCCGCGAAGCTGGTGCAGCTGCGCGAGGCCGAATTTGTCGGCGCGATGC
Organism: Pandoraea pnomenusa; assembly: GCF_000767615.3. Classification (NCBI taxonomy): domain Bacteria; kingdom Pseudomonadati; phylum Pseudomonadota; class Betaproteobacteria; order Burkholderiales; family Burkholderiaceae; genus Pandoraea; species Pandoraea pnomenusa. Next base: position 2,325,609 of record NZ_CP009553.3, read on the forward strand.
ATCAGGATCGTGTTGGCGGTCGGCACGTCGATGCCGGTCTCGATGATGGTCGTGCACAGCAGCACGTTGGCGCGTTGCGTCACGAAGTCGCGCATGACGCGCTCGAGATCGCGCTCGTGCATCTGGCCATGCGCGACGACGATGCGCGCTTCCGGCACGAGGGCTTCGAGCTGCGCCTTGCGATTTTCGATCGTCTCCACCTCGTTGTGCAGGAAGTACACCTGCCCGCCGCGTTTGAGCTCGCGCAGCATGGCTTCGCGAATGACGCCATCTTCCTCTCGTCGGACGAACGTCTTGATCGCGAGCCGCTTCTGCGGCGCCGTGGCGATGACGGAGAAGTCGCGCAGTCCCTCGAGCGCCATGCCCAGCGTGCGCGGGATCGGCGTGGCGGTGAGGGTGAGCATGTCGACCTCGGCGCGCAGCGCCTTGAGCGCTTCCTTCTGGCGCACGCCGAACCGGTGTTCCTCATCGATGATGACCAGCCCCAGTCGCTGGAACTGAATGTCGTTCGAGAGCAGCTTGTGCGTGCCGATCACGATATCGACCTGGCCTTCGTTGATCGCCTTTACGCTGGCGTTGACTTCCTTTGTCGTCTTGAAGCGCGAGAGTTCCGCGATGCGCACGGGCCAGTCGGCAAAGCGGTCGGAGAACGTCTGCGCATGCTGCTCGGCAAGCAGCGTGGTCGGCGCGAGCAGGGCGACCTGCTTGCCGTCGAGCACGGCGATGAATGCCGCGCGCAAGGCCACCTCGGTCTTGCCGAAGCCCACGTCGCCGCACACCAGGCGATCCATTGGGCGGCCGCTCGTCATGTCGCTCATCACGGCAGCGATGGCCGCGGCCTGGTCCGGCGTTTCCTCGAAGCCGAAACTGTCGGCGAATTTCTCGTAGTCGCGCGGCGAGAGCTGGAAGGCGTAGCCCGAGCGCGCCGCGCGACGGGCATACAGGTTGAGCAGTTCTGCCGCGGTGTCGCGAATCTGCTGTGCCGCCTTGCGCTTTGCCTTTTCCCACTGCCCCGAGCCGAGCGAGTGCAACGGTGCCGTGTCCGGATCGGCGCCGCTGTAGCGCGATATCAGATGCAGCTGCGAGACGGGCACGTACAGCTTGCTGTCGCCCGAATACTCGAGATGCAGGAACTCGGTCTCTCCTTCGCCGAGGTCCATGCTCACGAGGCCCTGGTAGCGCCCGATGCCATGCTGGCTATGCACCACCGGGTCGCCGACCTTGAGTTCGGCCAGATCGCGCACCATGGAGTCGACGGACGTCGCCTGTTCCTGACGGCGCTTGCCGGCGCGGCGCGCGAGACCTTCGTAAAGCTCGTTCTCGGTGATGAACGCGAGGTCCTCGGTCGGCAACAGGAAGCCGGCGGCGAGCGGGGCGACGCCGATGGCGAAGCGGGCGTCCGACGTCAGGAAATCTTCGAGCGATTCGACCGAAACGGGACGCAGATCGTGGTCGTGCAGCAGTTGCAGCAGCGTCTCCCGGCGTCCGGCCGAGTCGGCGCACAGCAGCACGCGCGCAGGCGTGCGAGCGAGGTAGGCGCGCAGCGCGGCGAGCGGGTCGTCGGCGCGCCGGTTGATCGCCAGCGGCGGCAGCGCCGTGGCCCAGGTGCCGTCGCCCGGTGTGGGCAGGGTCAGGCGTGCGAAGGGCTTGGCGAGCGTGAAGAAGTCCTGATCGAGCAGGAACAGTTGCTCGGGCGGCAGTACCGGCCGCTCGCGATCGTGCGACAGGAAGTTGTAGCGCTGGCGCGTGTCGTTCCAGAAGCGGGTAATCGCCGCGTCGAGGTCGCCCACGAACACGAGCTGCGCGTCGGCCGGCAGATAGTGAAAGAGGGTGGCCGTTTCTTCGAAGAACAGCGGCAGGTAGTACTCGATGCCCGCGGAAGGCACGCCGCTGCCGATGTCCTTGTAGATCGGACTGCGGCTCGGATCGCCCTCGAACACCTCGCGCCAGCGACCCCGAAACGCGGTGCGCGTCGGCTCGTCGAACGGAAACTCGCGCCCGGGAAGCAAGCGGACTTCCTTGACGGGATACAGGCTGCGCTGCGTGTCGGGATCGAAGGCGCGAATGCTGTCGACGGTGTCGTCGAACAGGTCGAGACGGTAGGGGAGTGCGGAGCCCATCGGGAAGAGGTCGATCAGGCCACCGCGCACGCAGTATTCGCCCGGGCGCATCACCTGACTCACGTGCTCGTATCCCGCGAGCGTGAGTTGCGACTTCAGCCGCGCTTCGTCGAGTCGCTCGCCCTGCATGAAGAAGAACGTATAGGCCGCCATGAAGCTCGCCGGGGCCATGCGATAGAGCGCCGTAGTCGCCGGCACGAGCACGATGTCGCAACGCTTTTCCCCGAGATCGTGCAGCGTGGCGAGGCGCTCGGAAACCAGATCCTGGTGCGGCGAGAACGTGTCGTACGGCAGCGTCTCCCAATCGGGCAGCAGACGTACGCGCAGTTCGGGCGCGCACCATTTGAGTTCCTGCTGCAGACGCAGGGCGTCGGTGGCCTGAGCGCAGACCACCGCCAGCAGCGGCAGGCGTTCGCGGTTGTCCTCGAAATAGCGGGCGATGAGCAGGGCATCGCTCGAGGCGTGCGATCCGGCGAAGGCGTAACGCTGTCCCGCTTTCACGAGCGGCACGGGCGCGGTAGTACGGGCTGGGGCGTTGGCGGATGACATAGGAAAACGTTGCAGAAATGGCAAAGCACGGGGCTCCATTCGCATGGGGCCCCGTGACAGTCAGCGACTATTATAAAATCCCTGCTTTACCCTTACCTGCGTTTTATCGTGAGCGACCGACTTTTTGCCGTCATCCCGTGCGCCGGGGCCGGCGTGCGCGCCGGGGCCGACGTGCCCAAGCAATACCGAAGCGTTGGCGGACGGGCGATGCTTCACTATGCGCTCGCTGCGTTCGACGCCTGTTCCGAGTTCGCTCAGACGGTGCTGGTGCTCGCGCCTGACGACAATCACTTCGACGGGCGGCGCTTCGGTCCGCTGCGTTTCGCCGTGCGTCGCTGCGGAGGGCCGTCGCGGCACGCGTCGGTGCTCGGCGGTCTGCAGGCGCTCACCGAGTTCGGGGCGCAGGACAGCGACTGGGTGCTCGTGCACGATGCCGCGCGCCCGGGCATCACGCCCGCACTGATCCGCGCGCTGGTCGAGGCGCTTCGCGACGATCCCGTCGGTGGCATTCTCGCGCTGCCGGTCGCCGATACGCTCAAGCGCGAAGCGGCGTCGGGAGCGAAGGGCGAGCTGGCGGCCGTGGGGGCGACCGAGTCGCGCGATGGCCTCTGGCAGGCGCAAACGCCGCAAATGTTCCGTTTGGGCATGCTGCGCCACGCTCTCGAAGACGCGCTCGCCGCCGGCGCGGAAGTGACCGACGAAGCCAGCGCCATCGAGCGCATGGGCCACGCACCGAAGCTGGTTCGCGGCAGCCTGCGCAACTTCAAGGTGACGTACCCCGAGGATTTTGCATTGGCCGAGGCGTTTCTCGGCGCGGTCCGGTCGGCCTGAGCGCCTCCGATTCGACGCATCGATTTTTCGCATTTGGCGACTCTCCATGACTGAACAAGCCGGTTCCTCCTCCTCCTCGCTCGCCGTGCTCGGCGCGCTTTCCAAACTCCGCATCGGTCAGGGCTACGACGTTCATGCGCTCGTGCCGGGCCGCCCGCTCGTGATGGGCGGCGTCACGATTCCGTTCGATCGCGGACTGCTTGGCCACTCGGACGCCGACGTGTTGCTGCACGCCATCACCGACGCGGTGCTGGGCGCCGCCGCGCTCGGCGATATCGGCCGCCATTTCCCCGACACCGATCCGACATTCAAGGGCGCGAACAGCGTGGTGCTGCTCAAGGAAGCCATGCGGCGCGTACGCGAGCACGGTTACGAACTGGTCAACGTCGATTGCACGGTCATTGCGCAGGCGCCGAAACTGGCGCCGCACATCGCTGCGATGACGCAGTCGATTGCCGACGCGCTCGGCATTGCCGTCGGTCAGGTCAACGTGAAGGCCAAGACAAACGAGAAGCTCGGGTATCTGGGGCGTCAGGAGGGGATCGAGGCACAGGCGGCCGCATTGCTCATCGCACCCTGAGCATTGAGCGCACCAGAAGGTGATGATCGCGCAACGCGCAGGCCTCGTGCCGAGGCTCGCGGTCCCGTGGTTGGCAACGGCGGGATGTGACAATCCGCAAGATGTGAAAACGGCGCTACCGGGATGCACCCGGTAGCGCCGTTTTTTTGCGCCGCGTCTGACGGCCCGGGCCGTCAGACGATCAGACCGTCAACGCGTCCTCGAGACGACGCGGCACGACCTTGGCATTGCCCGGACATCAGGCTGCCTCGGCGCTGAGCACCTGAGCCGCAGCGTTGATGACGGCGGCGATACGACCGACGTCGCGCAACTGGGCGGTGCTCATCTTGTGCTCGTTGACGAGCAACGCCGCGTGCGACTGCACGCAGAAGTGGCACTTGCCGACGATGGACGCGGCCAGCGCGTACATTTCGAAACGGCGCTGGTCGACGCCACCGCGCGTGGCATAGCCGTTCATGCGCAGTTGGGCCTTCTCGTTCTTGAGCTCGGCGTTGTCGGCCATCTCGAGATACGGATACCAGGTGTTGTTCATGCCCATGAGCGCGGCTGCGGTCAACGCGCCTTCGAGCTCTTCCGGGGCCAGCACGCCGGCTTCGCGAATCGCCTTGACGATCGGCTGGCTCTTGGCGGCGAAAGCGGCGGCGAGCGCCACCCCCACGGCGTCGTTGCCTTCCAGCGAGGAGCGGACGATGGTGCCGTCGAGGTTCAGGCGGATGTCCTTGGCGTAGTCAGGGATCTGGGCCTTAATCGCGGTGATGAATTCCATAAATTTCTCCTATTGCGTGGGGCTGAAAAAGCCCGCTCGCGCGGGCTTCGAGACGACGCTTACAGCGTTGCACCGCCAACAGCGCGGTTGCACGGGCAGAGTTCGTCCGTTTGCAGACCGTCCAGAATGCGCAGCACTTCTTCCGGGTTGCGGCCGACGTTCAGGTTGTTCACCGAGACGTGCTGAATGACGTTGTCCGGGTCAACGATGAACGTTGCACGCAGGGCCACGCCGGCAGCCTTGTCGCGCACGCCGAGCTGGTCGATCAGCGAGCCGGTGGTGTCGCCGAACGAGTAGTGGTTCAGCTTGTTCAGGTCCTTGTGCTCACGGCGCCATGCGAGCTTCACGAATTCGTTGTCGCCCGAGCCGCCCATCAGCACGGCGTCGCGGTCTGCGAAATCGTTCGCCAGCTTGCCGAATTCAACGATTTCGGTCGGGCACACGAACGTGAAATCCTTCGGGTAGAAGTAAATGACTTTCCACTTGCCCGGGAACGAGGCTTCGGTGATCGTTTCGAAAGCCGACACGCCGTTTTCTTCGTGGTTGTTGAAACCAGGCTTGGCAGCTTCGACCGAGAACGCTTCGAGTTTGTCGCCGACAGTCTTCATCGATTACTCCTAAATTAGTGCGGTTTATGTCGAGATATCGCAGGGGACATCGCAACTGGCAACTGACCGGAATCTCACGATCCCGGTCAACCAAAGTAGTGTACGCTATTGACGAATCGATCGCAATAGTTTCTTTTTATGCGGGGGATAGTTAAATCAAATCCCGTCGATAGGATTTTGCGCAGCGCATGCGGGGCAAGCCTTGAGCATAGCCAAATTTCGGCACGACATCATCTATTTAGCAAGTGGAAATGACACGATGATTTCAAGGCCGGTACCCGGCCGGACGTTGCGCAGCGTGGCGAGGCCCTTGTAGCGGCTGGCGATGCGCTGGACGATGGCCATGCCCAGCCCCGTGCCGTCGGCTTTCGTGCGGGCGGTGTCCACGCGATAGAACGGACGGAACACCAGTCCCAGTTGATCCTCGGGAATCCCCGGCCCGGTGTCGCGCACGCGCATTTCGACGCGTTCGCCGATCACGCGCGTGGAGATGTGGACGTTGGCGATGTCGGTCTGGGCATCGCGTCCGTACTTTCGCGCGTTCTCGATCAGGTTCGTGAGCAGGCGCTTGAGGTCGGTGCGTTCGGCGAGTACGGGGGCGCCATCGGCCAGATCGGTGCTCAGGCTCAGATCCTCGCGACCTTCGAAGGCGGACACCGTCTCGCGCGCGATGTCGGACAAATCGAGCGACTGCATCGTACGAGAGGCGGGGCGCGCGTAATCGAGGAAGCGGCCGATGATCTCGTCCATCTGCTCGATGTCGCTGATCATGTCCCGTTTGACGGACTCCTCGGACGGGCTCATTTCGGTTTCCAGCCGCAGACGGGCCAGCGGCGTGCGCAGGTCGTGGGAGATGCCGGCGAGCATCAGCGCGCGGTCCGCCTCCAGGCGTTCGAGCTCCTGCACCATCTGGTTGAAGCTGCGATTGGCCTCGGCGGCTTCGCCCATGCCGCGTTCGGGCAGTGGGTCCGGACGATGTCCCTCGCCGATGGCGCGCGCCGCGTGCGCCAGTCGCGCGAACGGGCGGTTCACGAGTGCCGTGATGAACGCGGCGCCAATGAGCGAGAGCGCAAGCGCGAACGTGCCCCAACTGAAAAGTTGAAGACCGGTGGCCGTGTCGATCCGGTCTTGCTCGATGGCGACCCAATAGTCGTCTTCATCGATCTTGAAGCTGATCCACATGGCGGGGATTTCATTGACCGAGGCGGCGATCACCGTGTCGGTGCCGAGGCGTCGCTGCACGTCGCGCGCGATCAGATCCTGCACCACGCTGCCGGGCTGCTTCTCGATCTTGTCGGCGGGTTCGCGCGGATACACGCGAATGCCCTCGTTGCTCTCGAGATCCTGCAGCAGCGCCCGGCGCAAATCGGGCTCGGAGTAAAGCAGGGCGGTACGCGTGAGTTTGACGATCGAGACAAGCTGCTGCGCGACGCGCTGCGCGCGCGGCTCCCGCTCGATCACGCGAAAGCTCTGGTACCAGGCGGCGAGGCTCACGCCGATGAGCAGGGCAATGAGAAAAAAGGTACGCCAGAACAGACCGCCGAACAGCCCGCGTACCATCCGGATCGGATGCATGGGGTTGCTCCGCTAATGCGTGATTCGGGCCTGTCGACAGTCCCGGGGCACCCCAAGACACACGCTCGTGCGATGGCCGGGGAGAGACGGATGCGGCACGTCACCGGCCGGCATCGGACAACGCACAACGCCGGTGCGCGAGTGAATCGCGACCGGCGTTGTTTTACGATGCGAGACGTGGGCGCGGACGATCACGCGCCGCCGTCCGGAATGAACACGTACCCGAGGCCCCAAACGGTCTGAATGAAGCGCGGGCTGCCCGGGTCCGGCTCGATGAGCTTGCGCAGACGCGAAATCTGCACGTCGAGGCTGCGATCGAAGACTTCGTATTCGCGCCCGCGCGCGAGCTCCATGAGCTTTTCGCGCGAGAGCGGCTGGCGCGGATGGCGCGCGAAGACCTTCAACACGGAGAATTCGCCAGTGGTGAGCGCGATTTCCTGCCCGTTCTTGGTGAGTGTGCGCGTGGCCAGGTTCAGGGCGAAGTCGCCGAACTCGAACGTCTCCATCGTTTCGCTGGGCGCACCGGGAAGTTCGGGCGGTGCCTGGCGGCGCAGCACGGCGTGGATGCGGGCGACGAGCTCGCGCGGGTTGAAGGGCTTGGGCAGGTAATCGTCAGCGCCCATCTCGAGACCGACGATACGGTCGACATCCTCGCCTTTGGCCGTTAACATGATGATCGGCGTGCGATCATTGGCGCCACGCAGACGGCGACAAATAGAGAGACCGTCTTCACCGGGGAGCATCAGGTCCAGCACGAGCAGATCGAAACGCTCGCGCACCCAAAGCTTGTTCATGGCCGTCGCATTTTCAGCCACGAAGACATTGAAACCCTGTTCCCCGAGGTAACGACGCAGCAGGTCGCGCAGGCGCGGATCGTCGTCGACAACCAGAATTTTGGGAGAGTTTTTGTTTTCCATGCCACGTATCTTAGCCCGAAATGTTGCGAACTGAGGAGGCCGCCAAAGCGGGTTACAAAGGGTTACACAATTTACCCTACGGCTTGTGCGCTGACCATAGGCAGTGGGTACACTTGCACGCCTGCCAGGGCGAAAACCTGTCGTACGGCATGAAGGACACACGCACAAGATGAGATGGGCTGCTGAGTTGACGCTACTGTTCGGGGGAATCATGCTCTGGGGACACCTGGGCGTGACGTATGCCCGTCCCGTCCCCCATTTCAGTGCGCAATCCCATGGCAGCAGTGCGGCCCGGGTGCAGCATGCGGCGCCGGCGCCGCGCAATGGCGGGAAAGCCGCCCCTGCGAGTGACGCCGCCGCCGAGCGTCGGGGCGACGAGTTGCCCAACCCGCCGCCGGGCCGTCGCCCGAACGGCCATATGTCGGCAGACGACCGACGCCTGCTGCGCCAGCATATTCAGGACGCCGTGCGCGAGCTCTACAGTCACTAGCCGACAGACGGTGCGTGCGCCGACAATGCGTCGCGACATGCGCCCATCGCTTCTCACCAAACGCCACTGATGTCATTTTGACGCGAGCGTCCCATGAAGCCGAATCGAAATCCGCCAGCCTCTGCCGACGCTGGCTTTTTTTGTGCTCGCCGATCGCCCCCGGGCGTGTCGCCGACGGCGTGCCGCTCGGCAGCGACATGCTCGCCGCCGTCCGCTGTACCGCAGACGCTTGGCTTCGTGCCACGTTGCATTGCCCTGCTGGCCGGACTGGTTGTCACCGCGCTGGGCACGTCACCCGACGCTTACGCGGCCGGGGCAAGGCACGTCGCCTCCGCACCTGGGCCGCGCGCGAGTTCGCGCAACGTCGATATGTCGAAGCGTCTGCTTGGCGAAGACGACGCCCGCTACCTGCTCACGCGTACGGGCTATTCCCCCGATGCCCGTGAGCTTGCCCCTTTCGTCGGGCTGACGCGCGCACAGGCCGTCGACCGTTTGCTTGACGAATCGCGACGCACCGCCGTGACCGAGCCGCCGCCCTGGGCTGCGGATCCGCCGCTCTACGACGCGCGCGTGAAGTCCATGACCGCCGAGCAGAAGCGCGATCTCAACGAGCGGCGCAACCGGATGGCGGCGTCGCTTGCCGCCTGGTGGGCGCAGGAGATGGCGACCACGCCGTCGCCGTTGACCGAGCGCATGACCATGTTCTGGCACAACCACTTCGTGTCGAGCAGCGACAAGGTGCGCGAACCCGTCGTGATGTACCGGCAGAACGTGCTGCTGCGGGCAAATGCGCTGGGAAACTTCGGCACGTTGCTGCATGCCGTCTCGAAGGATCCGGCGATGCTGATTTATCTCGATGGGGCGGGTAGCCGGAAGGGGCGGCCCAACGAGAATTTTGCGCGCGAGGTCATGGAGCTTTTCACGCTCGGGGAAGGTCACTATACGGAGCAGGACGTGCGCGAAGCCGCACGCGCCTATACCGGATGGAGCATCGACCGTCCGACGATGACTTATGTCTGGCGCGCCAACTTGCACGATACCGGCACGAAGACCGTGCTGGGCCAGACAGGCGATTTCGATGGCGACCAGGTGCTCGACATTTTGTTGGCGCGTCCGGAGACGGCTACCTTCGTCACGGGCAAGTTGTGGCGTGAATTCGTGTCGCCCACACCCGATCCGCAGCAGGCGGCACGCGTGGCGAACGCATTTCGGGCGAGTGGCTACGATATCCGCGTGGCCCTGCGCGCCTTGCTGCTCACGCCGTCGTTCTGGGATCGCGACGCGCGCGGCACGCTCGTGAAGTCGCCTTCCGAGTTCGTGACGGACACCGTGCGAGAGTTCGATATCGGCTACGACGATCCGCAAATGCTCGCGCGGCAGATGGGCGTGCTCGGCCAGGCCCTGTTTCGTCCGCCGAATGTGAAGGGGTGGCCGGGCGGCGACGCCTGGATCGACAGCAGCACCTTGCTTGCGCGCAAGCAATTCGTCGAGCGCATGTTCCGGGCGACGGAGAAGGCGAACGCCGGCGCAGCGTCGATGGTGCCGTCGATGTCCATGCGTACCGACGTGCGCCGCACGGCGTTGACGATGGCCCCGTCGATGCCGAGGACGGTGGCGGGCGTGCGTTTCGATCTGGCGCGTTGGCTGCAACCGTACGCGTTGGGGCCGGTGGATGTACCGGACGCGCGTGCCCGGGAGGCACTGCAACGGGCGGTGTTGCCGATGGCCCCCGCTGCGCCGCAGACCTCCGGTGACAACAGCGCGGCGTACCTACAGGCGCTGTTGATGGATCCGGCGTATCAATTGAAGTGAGACGACGGGCCTGACGGCATGACGTCGGGCGCGGTGGCAACGGCGATGACCAATGGCCGATCGCCAATGGGCGATGCCGACAGGCGAATGGATGGCACGCAATGCGAGGTGTGAAATGCGTCGACGCGATTTTCTGACTTTCGCCGGGGGGCTTGGGGCGGCATGGCTCGCGCCGTGGCCGGCGCATGCTGCGGCACGTGATCTCTCCGGCATGATGCCGGGCGGCAGAGTGGGCGCGGTGGGCGCAGTCGGCGCAGGCGGTGATTACGGCAATCTGTTGATTCTCATTGAACTCAAGGGCGGCAATGACGGCTTGAATACCGTCATTCCCTATGCCGATCCGTTATACGCGAGTCTTCGCCCGAACATTGGCGTCAAGCGTGACCAGGTGGTGCAACTCGACGCGCATAGCGGCCTGCATCCTGAGTTGCGCGCGCTGCTGCCGATGTGGCAGGCGAAAGAATTGGCGGTGGTGCAGGGCGTGGGGTATCCGGAGCCGAATCTCTCGCATTTTCGTTCCATCGAGATCTGGAATACGGCGTCGCGCGCGGACGAGTACTTGCGTGACGGTTGGTTGTCGCGCGCGTTTGCCGAACGGCCCGTGCCGGCCGGGTTCGATGCGGACGGGGTGATCGTCGGCAGCGCGGAACTGGGACCGCTGGGCGGTGGGGCACGTGCGGTGACGCTGACGAATCCGGCGCAATTCCTGCGGGAGGCGGGGCTGGCGTCGGCGCATGCGGCGCGGGTGAGCAATCCGGCGCTCGCGCATGTGCTGCGGGTGGAGAACGATATCGTGAAGGCGGCGGATGGCCTGCGTCCTCGCCAGGGCCAGTACACGTTACGCACGCCCATGCCGGCAGGGGCGTTCGGCAACGTAGTGAAGACGGCGTTGCAGGTCGTGGCTGCCGCTGACTCACCGTCAGGCATGCCACAGCCGGGGCGCGGGGTGGCCGTGCTCAGGTTGACGCTCAACGGATTCGACACGCACCAGAATCAACCGGGGCAGCAGGCGAATCTGTTGCGTCAGTTGTCGCAGGGGATGATGGCGTTGCGCTCGGGGCTGACGGAGCTCAATCGTTGGCAATCGACGTTGATCGTGACGTATGCCGAGTTCGGGCGTCGGCCGCGCGAGAACCAGAGCAACGGCACGGATCACGGCACGGTGGCGCCGCACTTCATTGCGGGCGGTCGTGTTCGTGGCGGTCTGTACGGTGAAGCGCCGCGACTGGATCGACTCGACGGCAACGGCAATTTGCCGTTCGCCGTCGATTTCCGCGATGTGTACGCGACGGTATTGCAGCGCTGGTGGGGGGTGAATCCGCGGCCGGTGCTGGGTGGCGTGTTCAGGCCGCTGGATGTGTTTCGGACCTGAGTGACGTGCGCGCCTGGAGGGTTCAGCGTGCGCGCCAGGCGCGCCAGAATTTGCGCAGGGGCGTGAGGTCGATGCGCTGGTGCAGGACTTGATAGTCGCTGGCGGCGACTTCATCCATGAGGGCCAACTGCAGGGATGCGAGTGCCAGCAGGGGCTTTTGCTTGCGGCGATCCGTTTGAGGAATGGCGCGGGCGGCGTTGGCGATCGCCTGGCTGGCGCGTTCATGCTGGAACTTCATCAGTTCGACGAACGCGGGCGAGTACTTGCCGTTTTGCAGGTCGGCGGCGGTAACGCCGAAGCGCTGTAGTTCGTCGATGGGGAAGTAGACGTAGCCGGCACGGGCGTCGACACCTGCGTCGGTCACGCGTCGGCCGAGCGTGATGGCGTGGCCGAGTGCGCGGGCGAGGGCGGGGGTGCTGTCGTTGTCGAAACCGTAGATGTGCGACGCGAGTTCTGCGGGGGCGCCGCCTGCGGCATCGCAATAGTGCGACAGGCCGGCGAAGTCGAGGTAGCGCATCTGCGAGAGGTCCATTTCGGCGCCATGCAAGACGGCCTCGAACTGGGCGCGGTTGAGTCTTGCGTTGTCGATGACGGGGGCGAGTGCGCGTGCGACCGGGTGGGCGGGGGCGCCGGAGAAGAGGCGAGCGAGCTCCTGGCGCCACCAGTCGAGCTTCGCGTGGGCGACGCCGGGGTCGTGCACGGCGGCATGAATGTCGGCGATTTCCTGGCAGAAGGCGTGGACGGCGTAGGCGGCATCGCGCTTGGACGGCGGGAGCTGAAGGAGCGCGTAGTAGAGCGCGGAGCCTGGCGGGCCGGCTTTCTGTCGGCAGTAATCGTTGGCCTGAGCGGGGCTGGCTGGGGTGCCGGTGCTTTGGTTGGCGTTCTCGGCGTTGTCGTGGGGTTGCATGCGAATGGGGTATCGGTTTGGTCAGGTGCCCGGATGCCGGTGCGCGGGCGCGCAGTCGGGGCAACTGCCATGAATTGGTGCGAATTTTAGCATTGCGCGACGAGAAGACGGGCCGCGTGCGCGGGCAGGCCTGGGGCGCGCGGGGAATTTGCCGCTGAAAATCACTTCATGTAGAATGCTCGCCTGCTTTGACGCGTGCAACGGGGGCGACAAGTCGCCCCTTTTCATGTCCGACAGGATGCACGACGTCAACCCGATGCCGGGATGCCGTACCTTACCCAGGTCACGACACCCACGGGCTGCGAGGATGGCGAAATTGGTAGACGCACCAGGTTTAGGTCCTGACGCCCGCAAGGGTGTAGGGGTTCGAGTCCCCTTCCTCGCACCAACTCCCCGATTTGGCATCGGTTTCGTAGGTCTTACTTCTTCCCGAAATACCTCGCAAACGCTCGCCGACCTAGCCTAGAGCACTCCTTCCCACAAGCGTCGCTGATCGCCTGCGGGGTCTTCCTCAACGCGGTTATCACCTGCGGCCAGAAGCATGGTCGGGCGCTGCGTCAGTTGGAAGCGTGGCCAGGACGGCAGTGCGCTGTGCGAGGGCCGGCCTTCGCGCATGAAGGCGATCCAGGTTTCGTGAACCACACTGGCGAACGCATCCAGTGCGGGCGTTTCGCGATACAGCATGGAAAGAAAGGGCTCGCGGAAGTTCTTCCAGACCATCGGCAACTCCGACGCATGCACGGCAAAGCCCCGGAAAGGGGCCTCCACTGATGCCTGATCGTAGCGGTACATGTAGCTCTCGCCACCATTGCGGGCATGCGCCTCGGCCAATCTCAGCATGGGCACCCAGTATTCCTCGGCGCTCAGCAGGTCGATACGTCGCAGAAACGCGTGCTGGTCAGGGAAGGCGTCGCGATAGCGCTGGGCCATGCGCTCGATGGTGGGCACATCGAGCTGCGCCATCTCGCGAGCCGCGATGGGCGCAGTGGCGGCCTCGCCTTTGCGATAGGCAGCCAGCAATTCGGGACGGAAGAAGATCAGCGATTCATTGCGGTTGCTGCCGACGAGCAGGCGCAAGTGGCTCGCGTGCCCTTGTTCCAGACTCAATTGCGGCGAGCGCGGCACGAAGTCGCCATCGATGACCGTGCGGAATGCGAAGTTGCGCGGATAGGCGGCAGCCGTGGCGATCTGCGCCTTGATCAACTGATCCGCCGGCAGGCTGAGCAGGCGCGCGCGAAGTGCCTCGCCGCGGCCATTCGGCTGTACCTGTTCGGCGAAGAGATGCGCCACCTTGTACGCCTCGTCCAGCGAATGCGTGGTGAGGGCGCCGCCACTCTCGATGATTGCCTGCTGGAACATACCGCGTGCCGCCGGCAGCGTCAGCAGCGTGGAGACATTCTTCCCTCCGGCCGATTCGCCCCCCAGCGTGACGCGCTTGGGATCGCCCCCGAACGCCTGGATATTCCGCTGGACCCATTGCAGCCCCATCACCTGATCGCGCAGGGCATTGTTGCCGGAGCCGCGATAGGACTCGCCCAAAAGGTCGCCAAGTTCGAGGAAGCCAAGCGCACCGACGCGATACCCGATGGTCACGCACACGACGCCATTGCGCGCGAACTGCGTGCCGTCGTAGATGGGCTGGCTGGTGGCGCCGAACATGTTGCTGCCGCCATAGATCCAGACGAACACAGGATGCGGGCCCGGTGTGTCCGGCGCCCACACGTTCAGGTAAAGACAATCTTCGCCCTGTCGCGCATCACCGAGGAAATTACGGCCGGTGCCGGCCTGGATGCGCACCGGCTGCATCGGCGCAGGACCGAAGGAGGACGCATTTTGCGGCTGGGTGAATCCGGGATGCGGCTGCGGTGGGCGAAAACGCAGTTCGCCCACCGGCGGCAGCACAAACGGAATGCCCTTGAACACGCGCACCTGATCTTCCACCGCACCACGCACCGGACCCGCCGGCGCGTCAATCGTGATGGCCCGACGCAACGGCTGCGGCTCGCGTGTCGACCGGGCCTGTGTGAGCAACGGTGCCAAGCTCCCCGCTGCTGCCAAACTCGCGCCTTGGGCGATGAATCGTCGACGTCCTGTCTGCATGCTTCATTCTTCCGGCGGATTGATGGATTTGTGTGATCCGGGCGCCAAGGTCGCTGGCACGTCCGTGGCGGCCGCCGCACTGGTGACGAATAACGTCTATTCGCGTCGCAGAACCATGCGGGCCACGGGCAAGGAACCTGCCAGGCCGTGTTACAGAAAGGCAGGGATGGCATCGGCCAGGAACTGAATGCCCTTGTAAATCTGGTACGTGCCGTAGGTGGCGCCGGCCACGAGGGCTCCCTTGCCTGCCGCGACAATATAAGGAATAGCGGGGATGAACATCATTTTGGCCTCCGGTCGTCAGCGCATTCGTGCCCGGAAATTGGTGTTGCCCGAGCGGTGACGCCAGAGTATCAACGCGAGCCATCGCGGTCACCTGTGATAAATCGCAGCGACGTCCGCGCCGCGTCCCCCAGTGCGACTGCGCCGCGGACGCGGGGTGATTACCCATCCGACGTGCCGATCAGACGCGCCTCGAAATGCCTTCCCAAAGTCAGGTGAAGATCTCCATACGACGATGCCACGCTGTAGCGTCGAGCCCCCGCGTTAATCGGCGTCGCTTGCATCGCGCCCGTCGGCGCGCGGGAGGTTCCACTGGTACCGCAGCGACAGGTAACGAAGTGCGAAGCACGCCGCAAGCGCGAACCAGGTCCTGCCGCTCGACATCCATCCCATCCGTTCGCCGACAACCTCGATGCCCGCGCCGACAAGTGCCGCGGACGCATAGATCTCGCGCTGCAGTATGACGGGGACACGATTGAGAAGCACGTCGCGCGCCACGCCGCCGCCAACCGCGGTGGCAACGCCCAGCAGCACCGCCACCTCGGCGTTGTGGCCATAAATCATGGCCTTCTGCGCACCCGTTACGGCAAACAGCCCCAGTCCGATGGAGTCGAACAGGATCACCGGGTGGGCAAGGCGCACCACCAACGGGTTCGCCGCGATCGCCATGAATGCCGCAGCCATCGAAACCGCAAGGTAGCGCCAGTCTGTCAACCCGGCCGGCGGCACGGCGCCGATGCACAGGTCGCGCAGAACGCCACCGCCGCACGCGACCGTAAACGAGATGACCATCACACCGAACCAGTCGAGGCCGCGGCCTCGGGCCGCGACCGCACCGCTGATCGCAAACGCGAACGTGCCCGCCAGGTCGAGCGTTGTGAACAGGCGATGGTCGTTCAGGCCGGCTAGCGCCAATTCATGAACGTTCATGGACTCTATTCAGACGGCGACATCGGGTGGACATAGCCAGGCAGCGGCGGCAGTCAGCATGGCTTGCAAGCCCGTCTCAAGCGTGGGATGAATCTGCGGCGCGAACTTCGGCGAGTGATTGCTGGGAATTTTGTTGACGGCCTTTTCCCGCTGCGCCGTGGCAAACACCGCGGGGTCGGTGCCGCCGACGAACCAAAACACGTACGGCACACGCCAGGTACGTCCGAAGACGCTGAAATCCTCGCTGGCCGACGCTGGGCCTGGCGCCAGCGTAGCGTTCTCGCCAAATTGCCGATTGAATGCCTGTGCCACCCGTTCCGTCGCGACGCGGTCGTTTTCGGTCAGCGGATAGCTGTTGATGGTGGTGAACTCCGGGGGGCGCTCGGCACCGGAGGCATCGCACTCCGCACAGCAAATACGACGGATGGACTTGAGCATGTAGTCGCGCGTATCTTCGCTGAACGTGCGCATGTTCAGCTTGATGGTGGCATCGTCGGGAATGATGTTTTCCTTGGTGCCGGCCTGCAGGGAGCCGATCGTGAGCACGGCCGGCTCGTTCGGCGCGATCTCGCGAGACACGATGGTCTGGAGCCGCAGCGTGGTCGCCGCAGCCATGATCACGGGATCGATCGAGGTCTGCGGCTGTGAACCATGCGAGCCGCGCCCGAAGAGCTTGATCTTCAGGCTGTCGCCGGCGGACAGCGTGACACCAGGACGGTAATTGACGGTGCCGGCGGGCCCGACCATCACATGCTGTCCGAGAATAATGTCGGGCTTCGGAAAGCGACCCTCGCCCCAGTCCCGCACCATGGCATGCGCGCCCTCGGCGGTCTCCTCGCCGGGCTGGAACACGATCATGAGCGTGCCCCGCCAGGCGGCGCGATTCGTGGACAGGACACGCGCCGCGCCGATCATCCACGTGACGTGCATGTCGTGGCCGCACGAGTGCGCCACCCCGACCTCGACGCCGTCCGCATCGCGCGCTGTGACGCTGCTGGCATAGGCCAGCCCCGTGTTCTCTGCCATGGGCAATGCATCCATGTCCGCACGCAACATCACGGTCGGACCGTCGCCGTTCTTCATGACACACACCACGCCGGTCACGCCAACCTCGCGTGTTACCTCGTAGCCAAGGTCCTGCATCGTGTCGGCAACGATTTTCGCTGTACGGACTTCCTGCATCGACAACTCGGGATGCTGGTGAAGGTCCTTGTAGAGCGCTTCCAGATCGGCCATCAGGGCGGGTGCGGCGGAGCCGAGCGCTTGGGTGAGGGCATTCATGGTAGCTCCAGAGAGGGCCGAATCACGTTGGGCGAGATAGGACGAAACGCTCGCGAGGCGATGGTCGCCGCAGCGTTCGGTTGGCGCGCATATGTGCCTACGTTGCAGCGCACGGCTGGCGACATGTCGCGTTCTACCCGCCGAGCGCGGGGGAAGCGATGGCGCCCACACCAATGCCGATTCCCAGTCGGCGATGGCCTCCGTGTGCCGCATCGCGATGAGGCGTCCAGAGCAAAACGGAGGAGGGCGTTGGCCATGGGAGCGCTCTTGGAAGGCGGCCTTATCAAGGCTGTCGAAACACAATACGCCTCTCGGAATCGCCGATCAATCAGGGGATTACTGATGCAAGTGCCAAGACTGATGGGGCGGGCTGAGGTGAGCCTTTCGATGGGATTCCTGCCGCCCGACGCACAGCGCATGGTCGAGCATCTCGCAACGCGTGCGCCCGCCGCGGCATTGCCGCGCCCCCGCACGACCGTGGAACGCCCCCGGACACCGATGCGGAGGCGCTTGCACTGCTTCAATGTTCCGGGACGGTCGGCAAAGCAGCGTCGCGTCGCCGGAACATCTCAATTCCTTGCGATATAGTTAGGATGACAAATCATTGTGCGCTGAAGTCAGGCATTCCCTCCGCGGCCATCGTGGGTTCCCACGCGATGATCTGGTAGCTTGCCACTCCGGCCTGACGAAACGGGTCTTCCGAAATCCATTGCGTAACTTCGTCGAGCGTGTTGGCTCTGGCGAGAATCACGCCACCGGTTCGCGGCGACTTCCGGCCCGAGAGCAGGAAGTGTCCCGCTGCGTAATGGCGGTTCAGAAAAGCGCGGTGCGCTTCCATGTGGGTATCCACTTCGGACAGCGGGCGAAGGTAGTCGAGAAGGATGAGAAACAACATGAGGGTCCTCGTTGGGTTGGCTCAGGGGCGCAGCAGCACGGCACCTGCGGTTTGCCCGGCTTCCAGCCGGCGATGTGCCTGTGCCGCCTCGCTCAATGGCAGGATATCGCCGATCGTCGGTCGCAGCCCGGCCTGAAGTTGCCGGATCGTGGCAAGCGCCCCTTCGCGGTAACGTGCTCCATCCGTCATGAAGCGGAACACCCCCGGCCGCGAGAGCGCCACGGAGCGCGTCGGACCCAGCAGCGACAAATCGAGCGGTCCGGGGTCGCCAGCCACCTGACCGACGTTGGCGACCATCCCGTAGGCGCGCACGCAGCCGAGGGTGTCGACCAGGGTCTGTCCGCCGATGCCGTCGACAGCGTAATCGACGCCCCGGCCGTCGGTCAGCCGCATGACTTCCGTCACGAAATCCGTCTCGCGGTAATTGATGGCATGGTCAAGGCCGTGTTCCATGGCCAGCGCTGCCTTGGCCGGCGAGCTGACGGTGCCGATGACGCGAGCGCCCAAAGCCTTCGCCCACTGCACCAGCACCAACCCCAGCCCGCCGGCCGCTGCATGCACGAGCACTGTATCGCCAGCCTTCAGCGGGTAGACGTACGTGAACAACATATGCGTGGTGATACCCCGCAGCAGCAGGCTGGCCACCGCGTCGTCGGATATGTTGTCCGGCAGGGCGATAGCGCGGTCGGCCGGCAGGTTGCGGGCGCTGGCATAGCCGCCCGTGGGCGGGCCGGCATAGGCGATGCGCTGCCCCGGTCGCACCGAGTCAACGCCCGGCCCGAGCGCCTCGACGACCCCGGCCGCCTCGACCCCAAGCACCGCGGGAAGCGACGGCAACCGGTAGAGACCGGTGCGGTGATAGACATCGACGTAGTTCACGCCGATCGCGGTGTGCCGCACACGAATTTCACCGGCCGCCGGCGCGGGCAACGTGCCTTTCACGGCGGTCAATGCCGAAGCGTCGCCATATTGACCGATGACGATCTGGGAAACGGAAACGGCGGATGTGTCGGGAAATGATTCGAGATGGGTCATAGAGGTTCTCCTGAGGAATGAGCTTGCAAGCGCAGCTTACGTTGAGCAAAATGGATCAACAATTCTCAAGAATTCGACATTTATTGTGCAAAAAAACACAGATGGCGATGCGGCCAGTGCGGCCGAGAAGCGCGCGCTGCAATGGGATGACATCCGCTATTTCCTCGAGTTGGCGCGCACAGGCAGCCTGTCTGGCGCGGCACGGCGGCTCAGGGTCGAGCATTCGACCGTGGCAAGGCGTGTCGAGGCACTGGAGCAGTCGCTGGGGATTCGGCTTTTCGATCGCTTGCCCAAGGCATGGTCGCTGACGGCGGAAGGCGAGACGCTGGTGGCTCAGGCGGGGCGACTCGACGATGAGGCGCAGGCGTTCTCGCGAGTGGCGCTCGGTGTCTCGTCCTTGCAGGGGACGGTCCGGCTCTCGGCCCCGCCAGCGTTCGCCGGTCATTTCCTCGCACCCCGGCTGGCCGCCATGCGCGGAAGATGGCAGAACATCGACCTGGAGGTGATCGGGGAAACGCGCGACGCCAATCTGGCGCGCGGCGAGGCGGATTTGGCGATCCGAATGTCCCGGCCCACTGCGGCGGGCCTGGTAGCCCGTGCCATTGCGGACATGGGGTATGGACTTTACGCAGCCCATGGCTATACCCGCCGACCGGCCGACGCGTGGGAGTTTCTCGGTTACGACGACAGCCTCGACCAGGTGCCGCAGCAGCGCTGGCTGGCCGAGGTCGCAGGCCGTCGACGCTTTGTGTTCAGGAGCAATGACCTCACGGCACTGCTCAATGCCACACGCGTCGGCCTCGGCATTGCGGTCCTGCCCCACTTCCTGGCCGCCAACGACGACGCACTGGCATTGGTGCCCGACCCGGTCTGTCCCACGGTACGGAAGCTATGGCTGGTCATGCATCCCGATGTCAAACGTTCGCCGCGTGTGCGATTGATTGCCGATCTTCTCGCGGAAGTGGTCGTCGAGGCGCAAGCGCTGATGTCGGGCATTGCGCCACGGTGATCCGACCCAGGGCACAGCGTTTTGCGGTGTCGCAACAGCACGAAGCATCGAAGAACTACAAATTCGTGCAGAAATGCCGCTGTCCGACATGCCGTGCTGAACGGGCATGTCGGCACGACGGCGCATGAACCGGCGGTGCGCGTCGGCATGAAAACTGCAAGTCAGACGGGCGATGTCATCGTGAACCACGCGCAATTTCGCCGGAGACTGCATTTCATGACCGATCGCGTGCCGTCGCAAGACGAATGTCTCGATTACCGGCTCCTGCATGAAGACGGCGATGAAGAGACCATCGGCACCCACCACGGTTGCGTCGGCAACGGCTATTGGCCAGCACACGTCCCATGCGACACCTATTGCACGCCCGGCCCGATTTCGGATGGCATGTCGACGAACGGCGAAGAATGCCTTGAAAAGCGTCGGGCACGAACACAGCCCAAAGGCACGCGTGCATCCGATCCGGCGCTCACGCCAGCATGGGAGCGGCTCATACGAGACGCATCCGAGTGATGGCATTCGCGCCGCAACCGGCAATGCCTTGCATACTCCGCACCGCGCCAGGTTCCCACGGAGGCCGCCAATGAGCGTTTCGGAATTTGTAGATGCCTATCTTCGATACGCGATCGTTCCTGCCTGGCTCATCGCGGGATTGGCCGATTGGGCATGCCATCGCCGCGCCCATATCGAGCGCAATGCGGGGGCGAAGGAATCCGCCATGCATCTGGCGCAAATGCTCGAAGTCGGTATTCCATTGCTGGTCGCACTGATTTTCCGAATCAACGCGATCGTGATCGCCATCATGCTGCTGGGCCTGATACTTCACGAAATCACGGCGTTATGGGATGTTCACTACGCGAAGCAAAAGCGTGACATCGGCACCATTGAGCAACATGTGCACAGCTTTCTCGAGCTGCTCCCGATTTGCGCGGTGACGCTGGTCATCGGCGCGAACGCGGAGCGGGTGTGGCGTGCCATCGTGCATGCGAGTCCGCAGGACTGGACGATGTCTCTCAGCCCAGTGCCGTTGCCGTACATCGGTGGGGTGGTCACGGCAGCCATTCTTTTCGCCGTGATTCCCTATGGCGAAGAGCTCGTTCGGTGTGTGCGGCATCCTCGACAGGCCGCTCGGCAGCGGGCCGCGCAAGCGACGCTTTACGCCGCGCGGACCCGTGCCCCCAAACGTCAGTGACGGGATGACAGCAGCGTCTCGCGTGCCTGCTCCGCGCGCGAAGCCCCAATGGCGGACTCGACGTGCTTTCTTTCCTCCGGGGGGGGCAGCACGGCCGGATAGCCGAGTGTATCGATCCACAGTTCCCTGGCCCAGCCCATCGTGTGGTACAGATGGTGGTCCTCCTGATGCTCGACCGCGGCCACCGCCTCTGACAGCACCGCTTTCAGATCCCCCTCCGATTTGCCGGCGATCATGGCAAGCAACTCCCAGTTCTGATGGTCTTTCGTCTCGGCGAGCACCACGCACTCCGCTGCAACGATTTGCGCGAGCGTCGGATTGCCGGCGTTGCTTGCCAGAGCGATGGCCTTGACGAGCGACGCCCCGTGGTGGGCAACGATATCCCGTCCCGGCGATTGCGCGTCCGGATCGAGGCCAAGCGCGGAGATGACGTTCAACAAGACTTGCTGGTGTTGTCGTGTCTGCTCGAGATATTCGGTCCATTCCTTCTTGAGGTCTGCATTTTTTACACACCCCAATGCCGCGGAGTAGACCTTCTCGCCTCCAAGCTCGGTCTCGTACGCCTGGTACAAAAGCTCGCGAATACCTTGCTCGTGCGGGTTGTGCTTGCTTGATGCCATGTTGTTTCTCCTTGAGTGAAAGTGCCGCGTCGACTTCAGCAGACGACGCACGCAAGTCTCATGCCGGTATCTGGTGGCATGGAAATTGCGGCGAATACGGCAAATACGGCAAATACGGCAAATACGGCAAATACGGCAAATACGGCAAATACGGCAAATACGGCAAATACGGCGAGGCAGCGAGACGGCGAGACGGCCCGGGCAGCGATGCGACGATGGCGTTACGACGTCGGGCCCCAATTCAGACCCCAACCCAGGTCGAAAGCGCGGGAAGGACACAGCCCGGGCAGCCATTGCGCGAAAGCGCGGGAGGGCGACCATGAGAACAACACGCGAGCCGCGTGGTGCGCATACCGAGGATCGACGCAGCGACAAGCCGCGTTCGTTTTTGCAACGACTCGGCCCCGGTCTGCTGACCGGCGTGGCCGACGACGATCCCAGCGGCATCGGCACCTATCTGCAATCGGGCGCGCAATTCGGGCACCAGGTCCTCTGGTCGGCTGTCGTCACGGTGCCGTTGATGGTGTGCATCCAACTCGCCTCGGCACACATCGGCAGCGGCACAGGACATGGCATCCTGAGAGAGGTCAGAAAGCACTATTCGGCCAGAATCGCGACATCGCTGGCGCTTCTGATCGTCATCGCCAACATCATCAACGTGGGTGCCGATCTGGCCGCCATGGGCGATGCCGCCTCCGTCACGCTCGGTGGGCCCAATTACGCGTATGCGCTGCTCTTCGCCGGACTCACCCTGTTCCTGCAGATCCGCCTGAAGTACGAAGTCTATGCGCGGTATCTCAAATGGTTGACGCTCGCGCTGTTCACTTACGTGGCGAATCTCTTTGTGGTCCATACGGACTGGCACGCCGCGTTGCGGGACGTGGTGTGGCCGCGCATCACGCCGACGAGGGAGTACGCCACGACGCTGGTCGCGATCCTGGGCACGACGATCAGTCCTTATCTCTTCGTCTGGCAGTCCGCCCTGGAGGTCGAGGAAATCAAGGCGAACGGCGATGCGCATGCGCGCGGCGACGCCACCGCGCAAGCGAAGACCGAGGCGCGGCGCATTCTCTCGGACACGTGGGTCGGCATGCTCACCTCCAATTTCATCGCGGTGTGCATCATGGTGACCGCGGCATCCGCGTTCTTCGGACATGGCGTCCATCAGATCGAATCGACTCGCCAGGCGGCGCACGCACTGGCACCCGTCGCCGGCAAGTCGGCGATTCTCCTGTTCGCGACCGGCATGATCGGATGCGGGTTGCTGGCCATCCCCTCGCTCACCGGTAGCGCTGCCTACGCGCTTACCGGCGCGCTCAGACTGCCAGGCGGCATGAGCCAGACGCCACGCAGCGCGGGCACTTTCTATGCCGTGATCGTCGTCTGCACGGTGCTCGGTGCGTTGCTGTGCTTCAGTCCGATCAGTCCCGTCAAGGCGCTTTACTGGAGCGCGGTCATCAATGGTGTCGCGGCGGTGCCTTGCATGGTGATGGTCATGTCGCTTTCGTCGCGCAGGGCCGTCGTGGGCAAGATGGTCAATGCCCGCGCAGTGACGATCGGAGGATGGTTCGCCACGGCGCTCATGGCCGTGTGCGTTGTGGTGATGTTCTACACGATGATGGCGTGAGGGGCGGGCGGGCAAGACAACTGGCCATCCAGGTGGTAATATACGTTCCGTAGCTATTTCGTATATATGGAGCCCGCCACATGGGTATCGTTAAGATTTCGGAGCAAATGCACGAGGCGCTGCGCAACACCAGCGGCGCGCTGAGTCGCTCCATCAACGCGCAGGCCGAACACTGGCTGCGCGTGGGCATGCTCGCCGAGCTCAACCCGACGTTGAGCTATGGCGAAATCTGCCGTCGTCTCATCGAGTCCGACGGCGCCACGGTCAGCGAGACCGCGGCAGCCGTTCCTCCCGCAACCGGTGCACCCGTCACCGCATTGAACAAGGTGGCCTAATGGTGCGCGAACGCGTTGTCATCCGCTCGAAAGAAGAAATTGCGCTGTCGCGTCACGCGGGGGAACTGGCGGCACAGGTGCTCGCGATGATCGGCGAGTACGTCAGGCCTGGCGTCACGACCGACGAACTCGACCGGATCTGCCACGACTTCATCGTCAACGACCTCAAGGCGATTCCGGCCAACATCGGTTACCACGGGTACCCGAAGACAGTCTGCGCGTCGGTGAACCACGTCGTGTGCCATGGCATTCCCGGCGACAAGAAACTGCATGACGGCGACATCGTGAACATCGACGTCGCGCTCATCAAGGACGGCTGGTTCGGCGATACAAGTCGCATGTACTACGCCGGCAAGCCGAGCATTCTCGCCAAACGCCTGGTCGACACGACCTACGAGGCGATGCTCGCCGGCATTCGCGCCGTGCGCCCCGGTGCCACGCTGGGCGACGTGGGCTACGCCATTCAGTCGGTCGCGCATCGCGAGGGTTTCAGCGTGGTGCGCGACTACTGCGGACACGGCATCGGCACCACCTATCACGACGATCCTCAAGTCTTGCACTATGGCCGCCCGAATACCGGTCTTACGTTGCGCTCGGGCATGATCTTCACGATCGAGCCCATGATCAACGCCGGCAAGCCCGACACCCGGCAACTCGCCGACGGTTGGACGGTCGTCACGCGCGACCGCTCGTTGTCCGCTCAATGGGAACACATGGTCGCCGTGACGGACACGGGCTTCCAGGTACTCACGCAGTGGCCCGATGGCCTCGGCGAGTTCGCCCGGTATGGGGCGGTCGACGGCAGCATCGCCATCACTGCGAACTCGCCCAGCATCGCGAACGTCAATGCCGCCTGAGCGGCGGATGCGTCGAAACGCCCCCGATGTCCGAGGCACGAAGTCCGCGCCTCAGACGTCGTCCGGGGCGTCTTCCAGCGTGAGCAGGCGATCGGCAAAACGCCGGTAAATCCAGGCGGACACGCTCGATGCGAGCGCCACCCAGGCAATGGAAATCACGGTCTGCAGCACCAGCGTGCCAAGCACCACCGTCGTGGCGCCAGGCAAGTAATGCAGCGCGGCCGCGAAGAGCATCGTCAGCACCAGACCCGCAACAATCAGCGGCAGGATGGTGGCCAACGTTGTCCCGAACATCACCCAGAAGTGCCCGCGCGAATCCTGCCATGCCGCCTGCCACCGCTTGCTGCGTCCCGCAGCGATTTGCGGGTAGATAAGCGACACGCGTACCAGCACATACATGAGGGCGCAGAACAGGAGCGCGAGCAGCGTGCCGATGATGGCGAAGGAATTGCCGTGCCCCGACAGGCGCAGCGCCAATGCCAGGCCGAAGGCGATCACGAACCATACGATGGCGAGCCCAACGACAATCTGGATCGACGCCCACAGATAACGCCAAAGATCGCGCCCGTACCACGATGTCTGCTGCGTGGCCTGGGCGCCGAGCACTGTGTATCGCATGACGTGAATGGCAAGCACGCAGAACGCGACGAGATTGACGATCACCACGCCGAACGACATGAGGGCGATGCGCACCCGATAGGCGAGCGGTTCGCCGTTTTGGGCGGCTTGCATGGTGAGCTCCTTGAGCGAAATGCTCAGCGCCGAGGTCACCAGAATCACCACCGCGATGCTCAGGCACAGCAGCGGACGATGGCGCAGCGCCCGGAGGCCGTCGCGCCATGCCCCCGTAAAACACTGCTTGAACGTGATTGGTTCCATGTTTCTCCCTGAGCGAATTTTGCTTCGGTCATCGAAGCTGTCTGGCGCCGGTGTGGCGCGCCGCCGCCATTCTTGCAGATCGGCCTGGGGCTGACAATTTCGCTGCGAAAGCCGACGTCGTCAGCAGATACAGGAAAGCGTGGGAAGTGCGCAAAGTGCGGGAAGTGCGCTGCGCCGGGAAGGCAGGGAAAGCGAAGAGAGGGGGCGAGCAGGGAAGGAGAAGTGCCCGCGAACGCGCCGGGGTGAGGGCAACGCCCGCGATGCCGAAGTGGCATCGCGAGCGGGCAGGGGATTCAAGCGGCCATGACCTTGCGCAGCACTTCGGCGTGGGTGACCACGCCGACCAGCCGCGCGGCGTCGTCAAGGACCGGCAGCGTGCCGTGACGCTGCGTCATGAGCAGCGGCACCAGCTCCGAGATCGGCATGCCGGTCGTGGCGGTTTGGAGATCGCCTTGCATGAGGTCTCGAACCGCAGGACGCTGCCGCGTACCGATCGACACGCCGAAACGCGGCCAGTGCTGACGGCGGGCGCGCCGCGTGTGCAGATCGTGACGCGTCACAAGACCGATCACGCGATCTCCATCGACGACCGGCAATGCATCCAGTCCATGCCGTTGCAGCAGGCGCCAGGCGGCTGGCGCTTCGTCGTGCGGTTGGACCTTCGCCAGCGGGGGCCCCATGACATCGGCGGCCGTCAATTCGCGGGCCCGGCGCGCGAACGCCTCCCGTTGGGTATCACGCAGCAGGCTGGCCAGATCGTCGGCGGAGATGTCGAGCAATTCGCTGCGACGTGCCAGCGCCTTTTCGGCATCGGCCGTCGTGACGGGAATTGCCTGCGCATTGACCGGCCGGGCCGGAGCCTGTGCCCGCATGGCGTGCGGATAACGATGGCCGGTCAGCGCGTGATACCCGATCGCGGCGCCGAGCAGCACGACGGACTGCACCGCAATGGGCTCCAGCACGAAACCGTAGCCGAGCGCATGAACGGCCGGCCCGCCGAGCACGGCAGTCAGCGCCACGGCACCCGAAGGCGGATGCACGCAGCGAAACGTGAACATCAAGGCGATGGCCACGCCGACGGCCGCCGCGGCCGCCACGACCGGCGATGCAATGTAGGTTGCGCACGTCACCCCGACAACGGCTGCCACCAGATTGCCGCCGAGAATCGACCAGGGTTGGGCGAGAGGACTGGCCGGCACGCCGAACAACAGAACGGCCGACGCCCCCATCGGGGCCACCAGCCAGGGAATGTACCCCTGTGGGCCGAGCATCCAGAGCATCAGGCCACCCGTCAGGCCGATGCCGCACAGCGCGCCGAACCCCGCTCGCAATCGCTCGCGCCAGTGCACGGCGACCACGGCAGGCAGGAAGCCCACGGCCCAGTCCCGCAAATCACGTCGTGTCATTGCCATTTCGTCCCTCTCCACGCGCACCGGTTTGGAGCGTCTGCTTGATATTTTGTGCATGATATATCGTATATCGATGAATTGGGAGGGCATGAGCGCGTGATTTTAATGCTGCGGCGCAGCGAAATCTCGACCTCGGTCTGCGCGCGGGTCGGGCGATGCACCAAATCAAGGAAAACGAGACGAGGCGGGGAAGCGGACCGGAAAACCGGCGTGAACCTTGCTAGCGCGGGAGGGGGGTGTCCGCGACGTAGTGCGCCGCAGGGGGGACGTCCGGCAAGCCGGCGAGACGACGGGCATTCGCGGCGCTCGCGACGGATGAACGCAGGTCAGTGCATCGAGGGCGCTGTCCGGCAAGGGCCTCGGGGCCACTGGGTGAGGCGTTGGTCAACGCCGGGCGGCTTCAGTCTGGCGAAGCAAAGGGGATTGGCGGGGCTCGAGAAGGATGGAAGAGATGGAAGAGGGGCTCCGCATCGACGGCACCACCCGGCGAAAGCCATGCGGCTCCCGGGTGGGGCGTCGAGCAGCGCCGGTCAGCGACCGCTGCCGAGGACGATCTGCGAGATCACGCCGGTGGTGATCGCGACGAGCAGAAAGTCACCGCCAACGCCGACCCAGTGATAGCCGCGCGGCGGTGGGTTCAGACGGTACTGGCGATAGTCGTCGACCACGTACTGCCGGTCGCGATATTGCTGCGGCACGCGATCGCCGCGGCGCCAGTTGGGGTGTTGCCATGAATCCTGGTCCGGCCCCGGGCCCGGCTGCGCGCGCGGCGGCGGGCCGCCGCGAGGTCCATTCATGTGCCCCTTCTGAGGGCCATGCCCCGGCGGGCCTCCATGCGGACCATGGGGACCGCCGGGACGCTGCCCCGGAGGACCGCCGCGATCACCCGGACCCCCCATGGGGGGCGGGCCGCCTTGCGCGAGTGTCATTGTCGAGGAAACCGCCAGACCGGCGGCGAGGCACAGCGACAGCGTGTTGCGCATCTTCATTGTTTGCACTCCTTATCGTAGGGCCGAGGGGCCTGACGCGGGGAAAGCATCCGAGATGACTTGCCAGCGACGATCGTCGCGTTCTCGCCCTTCGTCTTCCATACGTCCATACGACGCGCGGCGAAAGCGAAAATCGTTCGTCCATCCTACCATTGCCGGGCAAAAAAAGAGCCCGGACCTGCCGAATGTCGTATGACGTCGGGCAGTGCCGGGCAAGCAGGGACGCAGGGAAGAAACCCTTTTCATTACCTTTCCGACGCTTACGAGGAACTGTCGGGCGGGTGCATCGGAACCGGCGGCGCCATCGGCGCACATCGGGGGCGGGTCAGTGCGCCACTCGCCTTGGGGGACACGAGGGCGTCCGCCGGTTCGATGCATCCTTTTGACGTGAGGCGGCCATACGGCCCGTTGTCCCCACGTCGGCGCGCAATCCGTTGCTGACTGTCGCGCCGTCCTGCCAGGCTCGATTCAGCGAATTAGCGCGCTGCCACGGTTGCGCCCGAGGTGGGCGCCTCGGCCGTCGGCGTCGGCTTGGCCGGCGCATCGGCACCAGCCGTATCGCCCCAGCCGCCGCCAAGCGCGCGGATGAGATTCACGGTCGACACCGCCTGCGCGCCGGCCAGCTGCACCGCGCTGCGCTGTGACTGCAACACGGTCCGCTCGGCATCGATCACGTCGAGATAGGCGATCGAGCCTTCCTGATATTGCACGCGCGAGAGTTGCGCCGCGCGGTTCGATGCCTTGACCGCGTCGTCCTGCGCGCGGGTCTGCTGCGCGAGCAGACGCAGGTTGGACAGGTTGTCCTCGACTTCCTGGAACGCCACGAGAACCTGCTGGCGATAGTTGGCGACATCCTCTTCGTACTTGGCGCGGGCGCGCGACAGATTGCCGCTGCGCGCGCCGCCATCGAAGATTGGCATGGAGAGCAGGCCACCCACGACCGGGCCGAGCAGGAACGTACGGCTCGACCAGTTGAACAGGTCGCCCAGCGTCGCCGCTTCGAACCCACCGGAACCGGTGAGCGAGAGCGACGGGAAGAACGCGGCCTTTGCCACGCCGATACGCGCGTTGGCCGCGGCCATGGCGCGCTCGGCGGCGGCGACGTCCGGGCGCCGTTCGAGCAGCGCCGAGGGCAGTCCGGCCGGAATCTGCACGGTGACCGGCACGAGTGGCGACGGCGCGAAAGTGAATTCCGCCGGTGTCTTGCCCAGGAGAATCGCCAGGCTATGCTCGGACGCCGCGCGCAAGCGCGCGACGGCCAGCGCATCGGACTGCGCCGTGGCGAGTTCCGCCTTCGCACGCGCCACGTCGAGCTCGCCGATGTCGCCCTCGGTGAAGCGGCGCTGAACCAGTTTGAGCGCTTCCTCGCGCAGCTTCACGGTCTGCGTGTACAGCGCCTGCTCGGCGTCGAGTTCGCGCAGGCTGAAGTAGTTCTGCGCCACGTCGGCCTGCAAGGCGAGTTGCACCGAGCGGTACAGCGCTTCGCTTTGTTCCGCGTCGGCACGGGCCGCGGCCACGTTGTCCGACACGCGACCGAACAGGTCGACTTCGTAGCCGACGCTCGCTTGCGCGCGCCACAGCGTAAATGGTGCGATGTTCGTGCCGTCCGGCTGCATCTGCGAGGCAGGCGAAATCTTCTGGCGCGTCGGCCCGAACCCGGCATCGAGCGTGGGGAAGAGGGCGGCGCGTGCCTGCCGCTGCACGCCGCGCGCTTCCTGCACGCGGGCGGCGGCTGCCTTCAGATTCTGGTTGGCCGAGAGCGCGTCCTGCTCGAGCTTGTCGAGCGTGGCATCGCCGAACACTTTCCACCATTCGCCGCGCGCCATCGCCTCGGCGGGCTCGGCGGTTTTCCACGTACCGGCCTCGCCGGCCGGCAGCGTGACGGGCGAGGCCTCCTTGAATGCCGTGGGCGTACCCTTGTCGGTCACCGACGGCACTTCATACGTGGGGGCCATCGAGCAGCCCGCCACCACCAGCAGGGTGGCGAGCAGCGTCGAGACACCCAGACTGCGTTTGATCCATTGCGATTGCATGATTGGCATCCTTCAGACTTCGGCCTTGACGTTGTTGGGCATGGTCGACGCGTGTGCGCTGTGCAGCGGCTTCTTGCCTGCCAGCGTGCGCAGCAGCACGTAGAACACCGGCGTCAGGATCAGGCCGAAGCCGGTCACGCCGATCATGCCGAAGAACACGGCCACGCCCATGGCATGACGCATTTCCGAACCGGCGCCGGTCGACATCACCAGCGGCACCACACCCATGATGAACGCGATGGACGTCATCAGAATCGGGCGCAGACGCAGGCGGCTGGCCTCGATGGCCGCGGCCACCGCCGTGCGGCCTTGCATTTCGAGCTCCCGGGCGAATTCCACGATCAGGATCGCGTTCTTCGCGGACAACCCCACCAGCACCATCAAACCGATCTGCGTGAAGATGTTGTTGTCTCCCCGCGTGAGCCACACCCCGAACAGGGCCGACATGATGCTCATCGGCACGATCATGATCACGGCCAAAGGCAGCGTCAGGCTCTCGTACTGCGCGGCAAGTACCAGGAACACCAGCAGCACGGAGATCGGGAACACCCACAGCGCCGAGTCGCCCGCGAGAATCTGCTGATACGTCAGGTCCGTCCATTCGAACTTCACGCCGCGCGGCAGCGTCTCGGCGGCGATGCGCTCGACGGCCGCCTGCGCCTGGCCCGACGAATAGCCCGGTGCCGGGCCGCCGTTGACGTCGGCGGCGGTGTATCCGTTGTAACGCACCACCATTTCCGGACCGTAGGTCGGCGTGACCTTCACCAGCGAGGAGAGCGGCACCATGTCGCCACTGCTGTTGCGTGTCTTGAGCAGACCGATGTCCTCGGCATGGGCGCGGAACGGCGCATCGGCCTGCACGCGCACCTGGTACACCCGGCCGAACTTGTTGAAGTCGTTCACGTACAGCGAGCCGAGGTAGATCTGCATGGTGTCGAACACGTCGGTGATCGGCACACCAAGCTGCTTGGCCTTGACGCGATCGAGGTCCACGTTCAGTTGCGGCACGTTGATCTGATACGACGAGAACGTCGGGCCCAGTTCCTTCGTCTGCGAGGCCTTCTTGATGAACGCCTGTGTCGCATTGTTGAGCGCCTCGTAACCCAGCGCGCCGCGGTCTTCGATCTGCAGCTTGAAGCCGCCGAGCGTGCCCAGACCCATCACCGGCGGGGGCGGGAACACGGCGATGAACGAATCCTTGTTCTTCGAGTACTCGGCGTTGAGCTTCGCCGCGATGGCGGCGGCCGACATCGACTTGTCCTTGCGTTCGGCAAACGGCTTGAGCGTGATGAAGGCGATACCCGCCGACGACGAGTTCGTGAAGCCGTTGACCGACAGGCCCGGGAATGCCACGGAGCTCTTCACGCCGGGGATCTTCAGCGCAATGTCGGTCATGTCGCGGATCACCTTCTCCGTGCGATCGAGCGATGCGCCGTTGGGCAACTGCGCGAACGCCACGAGGTACTCCTTGTCCTGGGCGGGCACGAAGCCACCCGGTACCACTTTGCCCAGCAGGATCGTCGCGCCGATGAGCACGGCGAAGATCGCCATCATGAGTGCCTTGCGACCGATCACGCGCGTCACGCCCTGGCCGTACTTCTCCGAGCCGCGATGGAATACACGGTTGAACGCCCGGAAGAAGCCGCCGAGATAGCGGTTCATCTGGCGGGTGAGCCAGTCGGGCTCGGCGTGATGGTCCTTGAGCAGCAGGGCAGCCATGGCCGGCGACAGCGTGAGCGAGTTGAACGCGGAGATCACCGTCGAGATGGCGATGGTCATCGCGAACTGCTTGTAGAACTGTCCCGTGAGGCCGGACATGAACGCGAGCGGCACGAACACGGCCACGAGCGTGAGCGCGATCGCGATGATCGGCCCGCTCACTTCGCGCATGGCCTGATATGTCGCCTCCTTGGGCGAGAGCCCGGCCGCGATGTTGCGCTCCACGTTCTCGACGACCACGATGGCGTCGTCGACCACGATCCCGATGGCGAGCACCATCCCGAACAGCGACAACGCATTGATCGAGTAGCCGAAGCCGAGCAACAGCGCGAAGGTGCCCACGATCGACACCGGCACGGCCAGCAGCGGAATGATCGACGCACGCCACGTCTGCAGGAACACGATCACCACGATCACCACGAGGGCGATAGCCTCGAGCAGCGTGTGAATCACGGCCTTGATCGACGAGCGCACGAACTGCGTCGGGTCGTACTCGATGCGGTACTCGACGCCCGGCGGCATGTCTTTTTGCAGATCGGCCATCGCCGCGCGAACCTCGTCGGAGATTTGCAGCGAGTTCGCCCCCGGCGACTGGTTGATACCGAGACCCACGGCCGGCTTGTTGTCGAGCAACGAGCGCAGGCTGTACGACGACGCGTCGAGTTGCACGCGCGCCACGTCGCCCAGATGCGTGACCGCACCGTCCGGCGAGGTCTTCAGGATGATGTCGCGGAACTCTTCTTCCGTGTTCAGGCGACCGCGTGCGTTCACGTTCAGTTGCAGCGGCGTGTTCGGGCCGGCCGGTGTCGCGCCGATCACTCCGGCCGCGACCTGCACGTTCTGCTCGCGAATTGCCTTGACCACGTCGGACGCCGTCAGGCCGCGCTGTGCAACCTTGGCGGGATCGAGCCACACGCGCATCGAGTAGTCGCCCGCGCCCCACAACTGGACTTCACCCACGCCCTGGATGCGCGAGAGCCGATCCTTGACGTTGATCAGCGCGTAGTTGCGCAGGTACGTCATGTCGTAGCGATTGTTCGGCGAAATCAGGTGCACCACCATCGTGAGCGTCGGCGACGACTTGATGGTCGTGACCCCCAGGCGTTGCACGTCGTCCGGCAAGCGCGGCAACGCTTGCGCCACGCGGTTCTGCACGAGCTGCTGGGCCTTGTCGGGGTCGGTGCCCAGACGGAAGGTCACGGTCGTGGTGAGGTTGCCGTCGCTGTTCGCCTGCGACTGCATGTACAGCATGTTTTCCACGCCGTTGATCTGCTCTTCGAGCGGCGACGCAACGGTTTCGGCGATCACTTTCGGGTTCGCGCCGGGGTACTGGGCATGCACGACGACCGACGGCGGGACCACTTCCGGGTACTCCGAAATCGGCAGCTGGAACACGGCGATCAGGCCGGCCAGCAGCGTGACGACCGAAAGAACCCCCGCGAAGATGGGCCGGTCGATAAAGAATTTTGAGATGTTCATGACGAAACTCTGGGGTGTCGTTCAGGGCGTCGCATCGATTACGAGCGCGACGCCGTTGCCGCGGTGGCCGTGGCCGCCTGGGCAGGTTTGGCCGGCTTGGCCGGTTTGGCCGCCGGAGCGGCCGGTGCAGCGTCGGCCACGGCAATGTCGTGACCGTCGCCGGTGTCGCCCGCCATCTTCACGGTCTTGGGCGTCACCGGGTCGCCAGGGCGCACGCGTTGCAGGCCGTTGACCACGATGCGCTCGCCTTCCTTCAGGCCGCCGGCGATTTCCACCAGCCCCCCGTGGCGCTCGCCAAGCTGGACTTCGCGGTACTGCACCTTGTTGGCCGGATCGACCACGAGCACGAACTTCTTGCTCTGGTCGGTGCCGATGGCGGCTTCATCCACGAGCAGCGCGGGGTGCGGCTCGCCGCCGCCGACCCGAATGCGAGCGTACAGTCCCGGCACCAGCGCGCCGTCGGCGTTGTCGAAGCGTGCGCGCACGCGGATGGTCCCCGACGTGGTGTCGAAGCGGTTGTCCACCGAGTACACGGTGCCCTTGCGCGAATAGCCCGACTCGTTGGCCAGGCCCAGGTCGACCGGCACGCCGCTCTTGCCCGTATCGCGTGCGAGGTAGCGCAGATACGTTTGTTCGTCGACATCGAATGCGGCATACATCGGCGAGACCGAGACCACCGTGGTCAGGGCCGGCGACTGTGCGCCGGCCGAGACTGTGTTGCCGACGGTGATTTCCGCGCGCGACACGCGTCCGGCCACCGGCGCCACGATCTGGGTGTAACCGAGATTGATGCGTGCTGTCTCGAGCGCCGCACGCGCGGCCTTCACATTGGCCGCCGCTTCGCGTGCGGCGTTTTCCTTCTGATCGAAGTCTTTCTTCGCGATGGCGTTGTCGGCGATCAGGCGCTGCGCACGTGCGAGGTCGGTGCTGGTAAACACATCGCGTGCCTGCGCCGATGCGAGTTGCGCGGCCGCGCGGTCGACTTCCGCCGCGTACGGGCGCGGGTCGATCGTGAAGAGCGGGTCGCCCTTTTTCACGAGTTGCCCGTCCTTGAAGTGCACGGCCGTGATGGTGCCCGACACGAGCGGCTTGATGTCGACGCGGTCCACGGCGTCGAGCCTGCCCGAGTAGCTTTGCCAGTCGGTCACGGTGCGCGAGATGACGTTGGCGACATCGACCTCGACGGTCGGCATGACTTGCGCGGCGGGGGGCGTGCTGGCGTCGACGCGCACGACGGTCAGCGTGCCGATGGCCACGAGCGCGGCGGTCGCGGCGGCGGCAATGAGTACGGGTTTGCGAGCGAGGGTGGTCATTATTGAATATCTCCGGGATCGGATGGACTCACTGGGTAGGGCCGGCGGCGGGCGGCGCCAGCCGGCGTGTCAGGAACGCGGCCACCTCCCGCAATGCGGCGGGAAGCGCGGCCAGACCGTGATGGGATGCGCTGCGATGGCGCGTGACCTGCGTCGGCACGCCTGCGGCGATGAGCTCGGCGGCATACTTTTCGGCTTCGACGTGCAGCAGGTCGTGTTCCGCGGATGCGATCAGCGTGGCCGGCAGACCGGCCAGCCGACGCGATTCGAGCGGCGCGGCGTAGGGATGCAGGCGCTGCGTCGCATGCGGCAGATACTTGCGGTAGCACTGCGCGCACTCGCTCGCCTCGATGTCGCTGGGCGTGCGGCCGTCGGCCAGGCGCGTCATGCTCGGATCAAGCAGCGGGGCGAGCAGGGCCTGCGCCGAGATGGCGATCTCGCCGCGATCCCGGGCGATCATCGTGAGCGCGGTGGCGATGTTCCCGCCGGCATCGTGACCGGCAACCGCCAGGCGGCGCGGGCTGGCACCGTACCGGCGGGCATGGCGTTGCAGCCAGCGCGCGGCGTTCCAGGCGTCCTCGGGCGCGGCCGGAAACGGATGCTCGGGCGCGAGCGAGTAGCCGACCGAGACGACGAGCGCCGGTACATGGGTGGCGAGATATCGGGCGGCCGCATCGCCGTCGTCGAGCGAACCGGCGCAGAAGCCGCCGCCGTGGAAGTACAGGACGGCGGGCAGGTGCGCTTCGAGCGGCACGACCACGCCCGGTTGTCCCGCATGCGCGTGGGCCGCGCCCACCGATGCGGAGGGTCCCATCGGGCGGTACAGGCGCAACGTGACCGGACCCACGTGGCCGGCGATGCTCACTTCCTCGATACGCAGTCCGTCGTCGTTGCCCGGGCGACGGGTATGCGTCGTCGTTCCCTTGCTTCCCGATTGCGGCTTGGCGTTGCTGGACATAT
The DNA here is from genome assembly GCF_000767615.3 of Pandoraea pnomenusa. Classification (NCBI taxonomy): domain Bacteria; kingdom Pseudomonadati; phylum Pseudomonadota; class Betaproteobacteria; order Burkholderiales; family Burkholderiaceae; genus Pandoraea; species Pandoraea pnomenusa. The sequence continues at coordinate 2,361,077 of NZ_CP009553.3, forward strand.
GGCTTTGGGCTCGCGCGAGCGATGCCCCTCTGATGACATTCGATGGAGCGAAGTCTAGAGGCCACGGACATCCGGATAAACGCCTATAATTTGGCAACACTGTTCGGCCAGCTCGACTAATCGACCTGAGCCTTGCGGGCATTGGCTTATGCCGTCGACCAATAAGCTTAGGCGTTCGGCATTGCCGCGAAATTCGCGGATCGGTCAGTGCAACCGCGTTTTCATTGGGGAAATATCATGGATCGCTTGCAAGCGATGCAGGTCTTCACGCGAGTGGTCGAGGCGAACAGCTTTTCGCGCGCGGCCGACAATCTCGGGTTGCCGCGCACCTCGGTGACCACGATCATCCAGAACCTCGAGTCGCATCTGGGCACGCGCCTGTTGCAGCGCACGACCCGGCGACTCAACCTCACGCCCGACGGCGCCGCGTATTACGAGCGATGCCTGCGAATTCTCGCGGACATCGAAGAGACGGAATCGTCGTTTCGCGAGAGCAGCCAGCGCGTGCGCGGCAAGTTGCGCATCGACATGCCGGGCTCGCTCGGCAAGCTGGTGGTGCTGCCGTCGCTGTGCGAATTTCACGACCGCTACCCGGAAATCGAGCTCATGGTCGGCATGGGCGACAAACCCGTCGACCTGATTCAGGAAGGCGTCGATTGCGTGCTGCGCGTGGGCACGCTGCAGGATTCGAGCCTCGTGGCGCGCCGTGTCGGGTTGTTCCAGAGTCTGACGTGCGCATCGCCCGCGTATCTCGAGCGCATGGGCATGCCGCATACGTTGGAGGATCTGCAGCGGCACACCGCCGTGCACTACTTCTCGAGTCGCACGGGCCGGGTGATCGATGAGCAGTTCCTCGTCGACGGCAAGGAGGTCGAAATCCACATGCAGGGTTCGGTCGCCGTGAACGACGCCGAAGCCTATCTCCAACTCGGGCTGGCGGGCTTCGGCACGGTGCAACTGGCGCGCTTCATGGCGCTGCCGTATCTCCAGTCGGGGCAACTGGTCGAGATCCTGCATCAGTGGAAGCCACCGCCCATGCCCATTTCCGCCGTCTATCCCCATAACCGCCATCTGTCGCCGAAAGTGCGCGTATTTGTCGACTTCATCGCTGAACTTTTCGAGCGATGCCCGTTGTTGCAGGGGCTCGACGAGACCGCCGGGCAGTGCAAGCCCACGGTCGCGGCGGCCGACGCGGAGGGCAAGGCCAACGATCGCTGGGCCGCCTACGGCACCGAGATGGCGCCGCAGGAGGTTGTGGTTTGACCCGGCAGCGGGCGGCGCGGGTTCGCCTCGCGACGCCGGCGGATGTGCCTGCGATGGCGGTCGTGGAGCGCAGCGCGGCGGCGCGCTTTCGAACCTTGCCCGAGTTGGCCTGGCTGGCCGACGGCGAGCCGATCGCGGCAGCGGACCAGCTCGCGTGGATCGCCGCCGGCACCGCGTGGGTCGCGACCGACCCCGACGATGCCCCGGTCGGATTGCTCGATGCCGAAGTCTTCGGCACCGCGCTCCATGTCTGGGAGCTGTCGGTGCATCGGTCGTGGCAGGGCAGGGGGATCGGGCGCGCATTGCTCGACGCGGCGATCGGGCATGCCTGCGAGGCCGGACTTGGTGCCGTGACCCTGACCACGTTCCGGGATGTCGCATGGAATGCGCCGTTCTACGCCCGCGCGGGCTTCGAGACGATCAACGACGACACCTTGTGCGCGCGTTTGCGCGCGGTACTGGCACGCGAGCGCGCCGCGGGACTTTCTCCTGCACGGCGCTGCGCCATGCGGCGCCGACTGGTCACCGGATAGCCGTTCGCGCGGCCCGCTGAATTGCCGCCTTCTCCGCCCTCTCAATCTCCTCCATCTCCTCCGCGGTCCCACCGTTCCAACCGTTCCCATCGGTTCCGCGTTTTCCGCCTTTCCCGCGTTTCCCGCGTTTCCCACGTTTCCCGCCTTTGCTCGCGTCGCTTTTTGCGTCGGACGGCCCGCCACGTGTGGGCGATTCGTGCATGCCGCGACATGGGCGCGATGCGACACTGAGTCCCTCTTTTCCATAACACCGGGGACGCCATGCGGGGTGCCGCCGCAACCGTCGCATCACTTCAGTGGCCATGTGCCGACACAGACCCCGCCGCGCCGCGGCCGGGGCTTGCGATGCGTGTCGACGCGCTTGACATCGCGCTGGGCCGGATCGACGCGGCCGACGCCGCCGCGCGGCACAAGGCGATGCATGCGTTTCTCGCTAGCGGCCGCGGCGCATGCGACGCGCCATGGCTCACGCATTTCCGGACGACGGAACACGACAGCCAGTCGCTGGCAAAGGCGCTTCACGTTTGCCACGTCGCCTCGCAGCCGCATGGGCTGACGTTCGTGCGGGATACCTTTGGCCAGGCACGTGTCGACACCTGGGTGCGCGATGTGTTGTCGCAACTGCGTGCCGACGCGCGCGACGCATTGTTTCTCTGGCGGCCGCATCCCGGGAGCGATGCCGATTTGCCTCGCGTGCTGTCGTCGGGCGTGGTGACGCTCGCCGTGCCCGGAACACCGGGCTGTCGCGTGCCGTTGTTGGCGCCGTGCGTGCGAGACGCGGGCCTCGACCTGACGCCGGACGAGATGGCGCAGGTGCTCACGACGCCATGCGTCCGTCACCGCATGGACGGCAGGGGCACCGTGCTGTACGCCCTGACGCAGACGGCCCTGGACGACGACGGCAAGGCCGCCGCGGCCGGGCTCGTGGATCTCGTGCGGGCGTTCGACGGCAGCCTGCCGTGTGCGCTGCACGACCTCGAGTCGCGCGGATTGTTAAGGGAATTGCGACGTCTCGCATTCAATACGCAGTCGACCAAGGAGAGTCTGCATGCTGGTCAATGAGGTAACTACGCAACCGGTCAGTCCGTACATCAACAAGCAGTTCGACGAACCCGGGATCGACGACATCCGGCGCAGCATCGCCGCGTTCGACGCCGAAATGCGTCCCGAGCGCGGCGCCCTCGAGAGCCAGCGGCAGGTGATCGCGCAGTTTCGCGACGCGATGGCGCGGACCTCGTCAGTCGAGCGATTCCGGCAGCTTTTCGGGATGCACGGGAGCCAATGGCGCCGCGGCGACGCGGTGACGTGTCATATTGCGTCGTATTTCGTCGGACTGCGTGTCGAGCTAGCACGCATCGGGCAACCGGCCTTCGATGACGCCTGCCGCCGGCAACTGCATTCGCTCACGCCCGAGGCGCGCGCCGACATGCTCGCCCGCCCGGCGCTGGGCGATTTCGGCGCGATTGTGCTCACGGCACCTGGCGTGGGATTGCGTTGTCCGCTGACGACAGCGGGCATGGGCGAGGGAGGCATCCATCTCACGCAGGCCGAGGCGGTATCGCTGCTCGGCGCGTCAGTGCGGCCGGACGAATCGCGCACCATCCTGCAGACGCTGAGCGACATGAAGCTGAGCGACCTGTCCATGCATGCCACCTACGCGCTGCTCAATCTCGCACTCGACGGCGACGGCAAGGTGCCCGAGTCGCTCGACGGCACCGCGTTTCGAAAGCTGTTCTGCGACCTGTTCGATGCGCTCTGGCGCGACAAGCATGCCGAGAGTGCGACGCTCGGCGCATCGAACTTCTTTGCCCAGGAGGGCGACAACCTCCGACTCGGGCATATCGACTGGTTATCCGCGAAGGCCGCGGATGCGCAGGCGCAGCGGGTGCGCGGCATGGCGCTGCTTTGCCTGGGCGGCGAGCGCTCGCGCGTTCGGCAGGAGTTGCGCCTGGCGAGCGCATTGCACGCGGAACTGGCCGCGGGACGGTATGAGGGGGTAAGGCGTTACGAAATCGCGGCGACGACCTATCTGGCGGCGGCGTCGAAGCACGAGGCGCTGAGCCATCTCGATGCCGCCGCGTTCGCGTACGGCTTCGCGGCGAAGAATTTTGCGCGTTGCCCGGGCAAGGCGGCGAACATGCGTGCGGCACTGGAGCAAGCCGTTCAGTGTCATGGCAAGGCCAACGCGATGAACGCCGCGCACCTCGTCGTCGAGTGCGCCGATATTTACGCGTTGCGCGGCGCCAGTGAGGAGACGGTCGCCCTGTACGAGGCAGCGGCGAAGCAATTCATACGGCTGGGCAATCGGGAGGAGGCGCAGCGCAATACCGCGCGCGCGAAGGATCACAGGACCCGCGTCGATATTCGCACCATCAACCGCGCGCTGGAAAGCCGGCGCAGCATGGCGGATCGCGTGCGTGGAACGGGGTTGGACGCCGCGGCGGCAGTGCGGCCCGACGAGCCCGTGCCGGGCGCGCCGGATCCGGTGGCCGCATCCTGAATCGGGCATGCGCGCTGCGCGCTGCGCGCCATGGGGGGGCGTTGGGTGCTTGGCGCGCCCAACGACACGGCCGTGCTCAGTGCGCGGCCGCCTCGGCCACGCGTTGGCCGATATGCGCGAGCGCCTCGTCGACCTGGTCGATGAGAATCAGGCACAGGTCGCCCGGTTGCAGACGCCCCAGCGCCGTATCGATGGCGAGAAACTCGCCATGGATCTCGTCGACGTGGCTGGCACGGCGCGCGCCGGCAAGACCTTCTCGCAGAAGCTTGAGCACTTCGCCGTCTTCGCGGCCGCGTTGGCACTGGTCCTGATAGAGCAGCACGTCGTCGAAGGCGTCGCCGAGGATCTCGGTCTGGCGGCGGATGTCCTCGTCACGACGGTCGCCCGCACCCGAAATCACCACTGAACGGCGACGCGCCGGCATCGTCTCGACGGCCTGCGTGAGCGCGGCGATGGCGTCGGGATTGTGACCGTAGTCTGCAATGACCGTGGCGCCCTTGTAGTCGAACACATTGAAGCGACCCGGAGCGGTGCCCGCATCGTTGACGAACGTGGCCAGACCGGCACGGATCGTCGTCGCATCGATGTTCAGCGCCCAGGCCGCGCCGATTGCCGCCATCGCGTTCTCGACCTGGAAGCCGATGGCGCCGCCGCGCGTGAGCGGAATCGCCGACAGGGCGTAGCGGGTCTCCTCGGCGCCCTGAGCCGTGACGATGCTGCCGCCGTCGACATACACCACGCGTCTGCCTTTGGCGCGGTGCGTGGCCAGTACCGGATGCGCCGCATCCATGGCGAAGTAGGTCACGTCGCCGGGACAGGCGTCGGCCATGCGCGCCACCATGGGATCGGCGGCGTTGAGCACGGCCATGCCGCGCGGCGCCACGTTGCGCACGATCACGCTCTTGAGCACGGCGAGGTCTTCGACCGTATTGATATAAGACAGGCCCAGATGGTCGCCCATGCCGATGTTGGTCACCACGGCCACGTCGCAGCGGTCGTAGGCCAGGCCCTCGCGCAGCAGGCCGCCGCGCGCGGTTTCGAACACGGCCGCATCCACGTCCGGGTGCATCAGCACGTTGCGCGCACTGCGCGGGCCACTGCAATCGCCCGTGTCGATACGCTGGCCGCTGATATAGATGCCGTCGGTGCCGGTCATGCCCACGCGCAATCCTTGCTGGGCGATGAGGTGAGCGATCAGGCGCACCGTCGTCGTCTTGCCGTTCGTGCCCGACACGGCCACGACCGGAATGCGTCCGTCGTCGCCGTCGTCGAACATGGTGGAGACAATCGCTTCGCCCACCGCGCGGCCCTTGCCGTACGACGGCTGAAGGTGCATGCGCAGCCCCGGCGCGGCATTGACTTCCACGATGCCGCCGGCCTGCTCCTCGAAGGGCTTGGTCACGGTTTCGCACACGGCGTCGACCCCGGCGATGTCGAGCCCGACCTGCAGTGCCGCGGCCACCGCGCGCGCGGCGATTTCCGGATGCACGTCGTCGGTCACATCGGTGGCGGTGCCGCCGGTCGACAGGTTGGCGTTATTGCGCAGCACCACGCGCGCGCCGGCTTCCGGCACGGAATCCGCGCCCAGGCCCTGCTTGGCCAGTGTGGCGAGGGCGATGTCGTCGAAACGAATCTTGGTCAGCGACGTGGCATGTCCTTCGCCCCGGCGCGGATCGGCGTTCACCGCATCGACGAGCTGACGCACGGTGTGCACGCCGTCGCCGGTCACTTGCGGCGGGTCGCGACGCGCCGCCGCCACCAGCTTGTTGCCGATCACGAGCAGACGGAAATCGTGGCCCGGGATATAGCGCTCGATGATCACGTCGCGGCAGATGTCCTGCGCGACCTCGAACGCCTTTTCAATTTCCTCGCGCGTGCGCAGGCGCACGGCCACGCCCTTGCCCTGATTGCCGTCGCGCGGTTTGACGACGACGGGGGCATCGATTTCCTGCACCAGCTTCCACGCATCTTCGATGTCGTGCACGGTACCGCCAAGCGGCACCGGCACGCCGGCCGCGTGCAGCAGCGTCTTGGTCAGGTCCTTGTCCTGTGCGATCGATTCGGCCACCGCCGACGTCCGGTCGGTTTCGGCGGCCTGAATGCGACGCTGCTTGCTGCCCCAGCCAAACTGCACCATCGAGCCTTCGGTCAGGCGGCGATAGGGGATGCCCCGAGCGACGGCGGCGTATACGATCGACCCGGTCGACGGGCCGAGACGCACATCTTCGTCGAGATCGCGCAGGCGGTACAGGGCGTCGGGCAGATCGAAGGGCGTATCTTCGAGTGCGGCGTTGATGAGTTGCTGCGCCAGATCGAACGCCAGGCGGCCGACCGGCTCCTCGCTGTACTGCACCACGACCTGGAACGTGCCGGGCTCGATGGTTTGCGTCGTCTGGCTGAACGTGACCGGACAGCCGGCGGCGGCTTGCAGGTGCAGCGCCGTGGTGGCGAGCGCGTCGGCGAGCGACACCGGACGCTCCTCCGCGTCGGGCGTGAGCGCGGGCAACTCGGGGAAGCGGGCGCGCAGGCGGGCCTCGAAACCGGCCAGATTGCCGATCGAGTATTCCAGATCGGTGCAGGTCACGATCGCCTCGATGGCGGTGTGACGGCTCCAGAGGTTCGGACCGCGCAGCGCGCGGATACGGGAGACTTCCATAAATTGCAATCCCTGTCTGTCCACTTCGCGTCCCTGTATACCGGTTGGTTGGCGAGAAAAAACGACTGTGGCTTGGGTGTTCGGTAACTAACTAACAGGCGCCTCGGAGACGGCGGCGCGGGACGCGCCCGCGAACCGCCGCTCAGGCGCGGCAACGGCTCGTGGGCGTCAGGCGGCCATGGCCCGCATCGGTTGACCCATCCACAGATGCACGAGATCGAGCATCGCGGCAGCACCGCCTTCGTCGGCCTGCAGCAAGAGCAAATCGCCGCTCGCCAGTTCGGCCAGCGCCGCTTCGGCCGCCGTGCGGCGGGTGCCGGCGTCGACCACTTGCACCTTGCGCTCCACCGCTTCGATGCCGGTGCGAAGCTGGGCGCGCGATTGCGCCAGCCCGCGCTTGCGGGACACGCTCAAGTCGTCGCACAGCACTACGCGCTCGAAGGTCTGGCCGAGCAGGCGGCCTTCGGCTTGCAGGTCTTCGTCCATGCGGTCCAGACCCGGGCCGTAGACCGCGATGCGGCGCTCGGCAGGCAGGGTGGCCAGCGCGTCGACCAGTGCCTTGAGCGCCGGCGCGTTGTGTGCGTCGTCGACCACGACCGTGGCGCCTTGCTTCTCGAACAGCGTAAAGCGGCCCGGTGCGTCGACCTGGCCGACGTCGAACGTCGTCACGCCTGCGCGCAGGACTTCGAGCGCCACGCCCATGGACCACGCGGCAGCCACGGCGGCGAGCACGTTCTCGACCTGGAAACCGACCCGGCCGGCATACGTCAGCGGCATGTTTGCCGTGGCGCCCACGCCGACTTCCTCCGTTCCCGTCGCGAGCACCACCTGGCCGTCACGCACGAACACGGTGCGCTTGCCGGCGGCACGGTGCTCGGCGATGGCGGGCAGATGCTCGTCCAGCCCGAAAAAGATCACGTCGCCGTCGCAGAGCTCGGCCATTTCCACGACCAGCGGATCGCGGGCATTGAGCACGGCCACGCCGTCGGGCAGCACGACATCGACCTGGGTGCGCATTACGCTGAACATTCGGTCGACGTCTTCGACGAAATACTGACCCAGATGGTCCGGGCGATCGATGTTCGTCACGATGCCGACCTGGCAGCGGTCGTAGGCGAGGCCTTCCGAGAGAATGGCGGTGTTGTCGTTTTCGAAGACGGCAGCGGTCACGCTGGCGTTCATCAGCACGCGGTTCGCGGCGTCCCAGTTTGCGCGGTCGCCACTCTGGACAAGGCGCTTGTCGAGGAACAGGCCGTCGCTGCATGCCAGACCGGTGTGCTCGCCCGCCAGTTGCAGCAGGTGCGCGAGCAGACGGGCCGTCACGGTCTTGCCGTTGGTGCCGGTAATGCCGACGACCGGAATGCGGCCGCTGTCGCCGTCGGGGAAGAGGTGATCGACGATAGCCCGGCCCACGGGGCGTGGCGAGCCGTCAGCCGGCTTCAGATGCATGAGCAGGCCCGGCCCGGCGTTGACTTCGACGATGGCGCCGCGCTGCTCGGCGAGCGGGCGGGAAATGTCTTCGGCCACCAGATCGACGCCGGCGATGTCCAGCCCGACGATACGTGCGGCAAGCGAGGCGTGCGCGGCCACGCTCGGATGCACGCGGTCGGTGACATCGAACGCAACGTTGCCGTTGCGCTGGATCAGCACGTTCTTGCCCTCTGGCGGCACCGAGTCGGCGTCGAAGCCCTGACGCCGGAGTTCGAGCCGCGCGGACGAATCGATGCGCACGCGATTGAGCGGCTGGTCCTCGGCGCTGCCGCGACGCGGGTCACTGTTGATCTGGCGCTCGATGAGTTCCAGAATGGTGTGCTGGCCGTCGCCGACGACCGACGCCGTTTCGCCCATGGCAGCCGCCACGACGCGTCCGCCCACCACCAGCAGGCGGTGCTCGAGACCCGGCACGAAGCGCTCGACGATGACGCCGTTGCCTTCTTCGAGTGCCACCTCGAACGCTGTGGTGACTTCTTCTCGCGTGGTGAGATTGATGAACACGCCCCGACCGTGGTTGCCATCGTAAGGCTTCACGACGACCGGCAGGCCGATGTCTTCGGCCGCTTCCCACGCGTCTTCGGCGCTGTCGACGAGCCGGCCTTCCGGCACGGGCACGCCGCACGATTCGAGCAGTTGCTTGGTGAGGTCCTTGTCGCGCGAGATGCTCTCGGCGATGGCCGGGGTGCGGTCGGTCTCGGCCGTCCAGATGCGGCGCGCGGCGGCGCCGTAGCCCAGTTGCACGAGATTGCCGTCCGACAGTCGCAGATGCGGAATGTCGCGGTCGTCGGCCGCATCGACGATGCACGCGGTGCTCGGGCCGAGACAGTGCTTGTCGACCAGGCCCCGCAAATGTTCCACGGCAGCCTCCACATCGTAGGGGCGGTCCTCGATCGCGGCCATGACGAGGTCGCGCGCGGCGAACAGCGCCGCGCGGGTCACGTCTTCATGCCAGGCGCGCACGATGACCTTGTAGACACCCCGGATCGGCGTTTCGCGTGCCTTGCCGAAGCCGCCGGGCATGCCGGCGAGGTTCTGAAGTTCGAGCGTGACGTGTTCGAGGATGTGGCCCGGCCACGTACCTTCGCGCAGGCGCTGAAGAAAACCGCCGCGCTCGCCGATGCTGCAACGATGCTCGATGAGCGTGGGCAGCCACGCGGAGAGCCGCTCGGGAAACCCCGGGATCTTGTTTGACGGGAAGTCTTCGAGTTCGCCGATATCGACCCATGCCTCAAGCACCGGCCGATATGTCCACATATTCGGGCCGCGCAGCGACAGGACATCGAAAATCTCAATGTCTTTCTTTTTCATCTAAGGCTAATTACGCGTGAGGGCGGGGTTTCGGAGAGGCCGGCAACGCCAGTTTCAGACGGGACGGCCGGTCGCGCTCTTACAGTTAACTGGTTACTTAACGCAAAAATTCACATTCGGTTGACCGTCACAACAATATTTCCATGTTGCACCGTGTCATGCGGGAACTCCGCGCCGCAAAAGGCGTCGCTGTGGTTATACTTGCGGCAATTTCGCGGACTGACAGGGAAAGTTCGCCTCGTTTTCTACCCCGTTTGCCGATGTCCGCCCCTTGAGGACACGTCTGCCGCAGCAATGACCGACACCTCCACTCCGGCGGCTTCTTCCGCCGCCACTCCGACCGCGTCCTCCGAGAGCAGCCCCGCCGGCGCCTCGACTTCCGTGTCGTTCGCCTCCCCCCGAAACGCTGCCGCCGAGCCATGGTATCCGGCGCTTGCCGCCCAATTGGCCGACGGCGAAACCGTGCTGGCGTGGCTCTCGCTCGATCTCGACGCCCGGCTTCACTTCGCGCAGGGTGTCGCCGTGGCGACGGACCGGCGCATTCTCGCGCGCGAGGCGCAAAGTGGCCGGCCGACGCCCGCGGCCCACGCTTGGCAGTCGTGGCCGTATCGCGCCGACTTGTCGATCACGCATGCCGACCACGCCGGCGTGGGCTCGCTCGAGCTTTGCGACGCCCGCGAGAAACTGGCTACCTGGCGCTACACGCTGGGACACAACCCGGCGGCGCTGGCGTTGATGGACACCATCGTGCGTGAGCGCGACGCGCTCGTCGCGGGTCATGCCGCCCGTCACGAGCCCGAAGCGCCGGGCGTCTGCCCGATCTGCCAGGCCGAACTGCCGGCGGGCGACGACGAGTGCGCGCAGTGCAACCCGGAAGCCGAGGCCCCGCCGTCGACGTGGGCGCTGCTGCGATTGTGGCGTTTTGCCAGGCCGTATCGCTTCCAGCTTTTGGCCGGCTTTCTGCTCACGCTGTGCGCCACGGGCGCCACGCTGATCCCGCCGTATCTGACGATGCCGCTCATGGACAACGTGCTGATTCCGTTCCAGAACGGCAAGCCGATCGATTACATGCTGGTCGGCAAGTATTTGTCCGGGCTGCTGGGCGCGGGGCTGGTGGCCTGGGTGCTCGGCTGGGCGCGCACGTACCTGCTCGCGAAAGTGTCGGAGCGTATCGGCGCCGACCTGCGTACGGCCACGTATTCGCATCTGCTGCGTCTCTCGCTGGAATATTTCGGGGGCAAGCGCACCGGCGACCTGATGGCGCGCATCGGCTCGGAAAGCGACCGCATCTGCGTGTTCCTGTCGCTGCACCTGCTCGACTTCGCGACCGACGTGCTGATGATCGTCATGACGGCAGTCATTCTGGTGTCGATCAATCCGTGGCTGGCGCTGGTCACACTCGTGCCGCTGCCGTTCATCGCGTGGCTGATTCATCTGGTGCGCGACCGGCTGCGTCACGGCTTCGAGAAAGTCGACCGGATCTGGTCCGAAATCACCAACGTGCTGGCCGACACCATTCCGGGCATTCGCGTGGTCAAGGCCTTCGCGCAGGAAAATCGCGAGGTGGCGCGTTTCAAGGAGGCCAACCGTCACAACCTCGTGGTCAACGATCGCGTGAACCGGGTGTGGTCGCTGTTCTCGCCGACGGTCACGTTCCTGACGGAAATCGGCCTGCTTGTCGTGTGGATCTTCGGCATCTGGCAGGTCTCGAAGCATGAGATTACCGTCGGCGTGCTGACGGCCTTCCTCACCTATATCAGCCGTTTCTATACCCGTCTCGATTCGATGAGCCGCATCGTGTCGGTCACGCAAAAGGCCGCAGCTGGTGCGAAGCGCATCTTCGACATCCTCGATCACGTCTCGAACGTGCCCGAGCCGGTCAACCCCGTGCACCTCAAGGAAGTGAAGGGGGCCATCGATCTGCGTGACATCGGCTTCCGCTACGGCAACCGGGCGGTGATCCGGGGCATGGACCTGCGCATCGCGCCGGGCGAGATGATCGGTCTGGTCGGACACAGCGGCTCGGGCAAGAGCACACTGGTGAACCTGATCTGCCGTTTCTACGATGTGGCTGAAGGCGCGATCCAGATCGACGGCGTGGATATCCGGGCGCTGCCGGTCTCCGACTTCCGCCGCAACGTGGGCCTGGTGTTGCAGGAGCCGTTCCTGTTCTTCGGCACGATCGCGGACAACATCGCCTATGGCAAGCCCGACGCGACACGTGCCGAGATCGTCGCCGCCGCGCGCGCCGCGCACGCGCATGAATTCATCCTGCGTCTGCCGCATGGCTACGATTCTCTCGTGGGCGAGCGCGGGCAAGCCCTCTCGGGCGGCGAGCGTCAGCGAATTTCCATCGCCCGAGCGTTGCTGATCGATCCGCGAATCCTCATTCTCGACGAGGCAACGTCGTCGGTCGACACGGCCACCGAAAAGGAAATTCAGAAGGCGCTCGACAATCTCGTCAAGGGGCGCACGACGATCGCCATCGCGCACCGTCTCTCGACATTGCGCAAGGCCGATCGTCTTGTGGTGCTCGATCGGGGCAGGATCGTCGAAGTGGGCAACCACGACGAACTGATCGCGCGCGAGGGCGCCTATTACAAGCTCTACCAGGCGCAGCAGCGCAACGTCGACACGGACGCCGACGAGGCCGTGGCATCGGCCGAGGCCGCCGCCAGCGTGGCCGCGGTGACCGCCGCCCCGGTCCAGCCGCTGTCCGTCAACTGAACCGTTCGCGAAGACTCCCATGCAGATCGATTTCACCTTGTCGCGCAACGCCTTTGGACGTTTGGTGCTGACCGATGCCGCCGGCATCGCCCACGAGGGCGTGGTGCCCGTGCGCGCTTTTCCCATTGCCGCGCCGGAAGAGGGGCTGGCGCTCGTGAGCGTCGACGGCCGCGAGCTGGTTTGGCTCGACTCGCTCGACGCGCTGCCCGCCGCCATGCGCGTGCTGGTGCAGGAAGAGCTCGCCGCGCGCGAGTTCATGCCGGAGGTGCTGCGCATCGTTGGCGTATCGACGTACGCAACACCCAGCAACTGGACGGTCGAGACCAACCGCGGCGAGGCCACGTTCGTGTTGCGCGGCGAAGAGGACATTCGCCGGCTCGGCGCGCAGACGCTGCTCATTACCGACAGTCACGGCATCCACTTCCTGATTCGCGATTCGTCCAGGCTCGACAAGCCCAGCCGCAAGATTCTGGACCGCTTCCTCTGACCGGGGCGGGGTGTTTCGCGAGCCTGCATTTCGCGCGATGACGCGGCACTGGTAAAATCGCTGCTTTTGCTTTTTGCGGTGATGCCGATGTGGTTCAAGAATCTTCAGTTGCACCGAATTCCTGCCGGTTGGTCCATGAGCGTCGCGCAAATGGAGGAGGCGCTCGAGAAGCATGCCTTCCGCGAGGGCGGCAGCCTCGAAATGCAGGTGCAGGGCTGGGCGCCGCCGAGAGACGGCGGCGAGCTCGTGCATAGCGTCAACCGGCAGTTCCTATTGGCGTACCGCGCCGAGAAGAAGCTGCTGCCGACGACCGTCGTCAATCAGGTCACGCGTGCGAAGGCGGCCGAGCTCGAGGAGCAGCAGGGCTTCAAGCCCGGTCGCAAGCAGATGCGCGAGCTCAAGGAGCAGGTCACCGACGAGTTGCTGCCACGTGCCTTCGGCATTCGCCGCGACACGCGTGTGTGGATCGATCCTGTCAACCGCTGGCTGGTGATCGACGCCGCCTCGCCCGCCAAGGCCGACGAGGTGCGCAGCCTGCTGCTGAAGACGCTCGACATCACGCTCGAGAGCGTGGAGCTCAACGAGGCGCCGGTGGCCGTGATGACGTCGTGGCTGGCGGGCAACGACGCGCCGCCGGGGTTCACCGTCGACCAGGACGTGGAGCTGCGCTCGAATACCGACGAGAAGGCCGCCGTGCGCTATGTGGCGCATCCGCTCGACGGCGCGGACGTTCGCCAGCACATCGAGGCGGGCAAGCGTTGTACCAAGCTGGCGATGACGTGGAACGACCGCATCTCGTTCGTGCTCACCGATGCGTTCATCATCAAGCGCGTGACACCGCTCGACATCATCAAGGACGCCGCCGATCCGACGGCCGAAGGCGAGGCCGAGAAGTTCGACGCCGACGTGGCCCTCATGACCGGTGAGCTCGCGCGCATGCTCGACGACCTTGTCGAAGCCGTGGGCGGCGAGCGTCAGATGGACAAGGCCGCCTGAGTTCGCCCGACGCGTCCGATACGTCCGATACGTCCGATACGTCCGATACGTCCGATACGTCCGACGTGTGCCAGGCGGACGCGGACGGACGCGGACGAATAGCAAGCTTCGCCGCGCGCTGCACCGGTGTGGCAGGCGTCATCCAGCATGAAAAACGCCGCGATGTCCGAAAGGGGCGTCGCGGCGTTTGCTTTGCGGTGTGCGGATCCGGCGCGGGCGCGATCCGTCGGGCGCGCATGCGCCGGCAAGGCGCAGTGGGAGCGTTGCCGTGCGTCAACGCTCCGGCCAACGCCATGCCGCGCGCAACCGATCTCGCATGAAGTCGATGAACGCGCGCGTGCGCGGCGCCAGATGTGGACTGTGCGGATACACGGCATGCAACGGTGACGCCGGAATCGGCAGATCGGGCAGCACGCGCACGAGGCGTCCCGCCTCGATATCGTCGCCCACGTCCCAGATCGACTTCTGGGCAATGCCCGCGCCATGCAACGCGAGTTCGTGGGCCGTGTCGCCGTCGTCCACGACATAAGTGTCGCGCACCTGCACCCGAACCGTTTCGGACTGCCATATGAATCGCCAGTCGCCATGCGGTGAATTACCGAACAGAATGCAATCGTGCTGTTGCAGTTCACCTGCGTCGCGCGGCGTGCCGCGCCGTGCGAGATAGTCGGGCGAGGCGATGAGCACGCGATAGTTCGGCGCGAGTTCCTGCGCGACGAGGCTGGAGTCGGGCAAGGTCCCGACGCGGATCGCCACATCGATGCCGTGCGCCACCAGGTCGACCCACAGATCGCTCAACGAAAGATGGATCTTCACGTCGGGATGCCGCTCGCGAAACGCGACCAGCAGCGGGGCGAGCTGGCGGCGTCCGAACGCGCGTGGCGCGCTGATGCGAAGCACGCCGCCGACGGTGTCCGACTGACGCGACATCAGCCGCTCCGTCTCCGCAATTTCCGCGAGGATCCGCCGGCAGCACGTGTGAAAGACCTGCCCCTCCTCGGTCAATGCCTGCCTGCGCGTGGTGCGGTTGAGCAACCGCACCCCCAGTCGCTGCTCGAGCAGTCCGAGCCGCTTGCTCACGACGGCCAGCGACAGCCCCATCTCGCGAGCGGCCGCCGACAGGCTCCCCGTGGCAACGATGCGGTCGAAGAGGGTGAGGTCCAGCGTATGCTCGATCATCGCGCTTCGATTCTCAATAATTTGAAGAGAGTGATTCCATTTTTTAAGGGATTATCGTTTTTTACGATCAGGATCACAATAGCCTCATGACATGACGACGCCGTTGGCGCGCAAGCGCCCGCCAGGCACCGATGTCGCCTTTCCCGCAAGGTCTCACTTCTTCATTCAGGAGTTTTAGCATGTTCGATTTCGAAGGTCAGCGCGTATTGGTCATTGGGGGCAGTTCCGGCATTGGTCGCGCGGCGGCGCAGGCATTTGCAAAAGCGGGCGCCGCCGTGACGATCGCCTCGCGCAGCCAGGCGAAGCTCGACGCCGCGCTTGCCACGATCGGCAGTACCGCGCGCGCGGTTGTGCTCGACACGGGCAACGCCGCCGCGGTCGAACGCTTTTTCGAGGAACACGCCCCGTGGCAGCACGTTGTGATTTCCGCCGCCCAGACCCCCACGGGGCAGGTGCGCAAACTCTCGCTCGAAGACGCGCATACCGCGTTCGACAGCAAGTTTTGGGGGACCTACCACGTGGCGCGTCACGCGCGCATCGAGGCGGGCGGTTCGCTCACGCTTACGTCGGGCTACCTGAGCGTGCGCCCGAGCACGGCGTCGGTGGTGCAAGGCGCGATCAACGCCGCCGTCGAGGCGCTCGGCCGCGGCCTTGCGCTCGAACTCTCCCCCGTTCGCGTGAATACCGTGTCGCCGGGGCTGACCGTCACCCCGCTTTGGAACAAAATGGCCGAAACCGACCGTGAGGCGATGTATCGCAACGCCGCCGAGCGTCTGCCGGCGCGCCGCGTGGTGGCCGCGGACGATGTCGCCAATGCGATTCTCTATCTCGCGGGCACGCCGAGCGCCACGGGCTCGACCGTGCTCATCGACGCGGGCGGGGCCATCGCCTGACATCTGGCATTTTCGGGAGCACATACATGCATATCGATCTGAAAGACAAGCTCGCGCTGGTAAGCGCGTCCACGGCGGGCATCGGGTTCGCCATTGCTCACGGTCTGGCCGCCGCCGGTGCGACGACGATCGTCAACGGTCGTTCGACCGCGAGCGTCGATGCAGCGGTGGCCAGGCTTCGCGAAGCACTGCCGCATGCACAGGTACGCGGCGTGGCGGCCGACCTGTCGACCGCATCCGGGTGCGACGCGCTCGTGTCGGCGGTACCGGATGTGGACATTCTGGTGAACAACGCGGGCGTGTTCGGGCCCCAGAATTTCTTCGACATCCCGGACAGCGAGTGGGAGCGGTTCTACGACATCAACGTGCTGAGCGGCGTGCGCCTGTCCCGTGCCTACTTGCCCGGCATGGCGCAGCGAGGCTGGGGGCGCGTGATCTTCATCTCCTCGGAATCCGCGCTGAACATCCCCGAGGACATGATTCATTACGGCATGACGAAAACGGCGCAATTGGCGGTGTCACGCGGACTGGCCAAGCGTATGCGCGGCACGGGCGTCACGGTCAATGCCGTGTTGCCCGGGCCGACGCTGTCCGACGGCATGGCGGGCATGCTGCGGCAGGCGGGCGTGCCCGAGAACGCCGACATGGTGCAGGCGGCGGCGGAGTTCGTGCGAGCGCACCGCCCGTCGTCGATCATCGGTCGAGCGGCAAGCACGACCGAGGTCGCGAACATGGTCGTCTATGTTGCGTCGCCGCAGGCGTCGGCCACCACGGGCGCCGCCTTGCGCGTGGACGGTGGTGTGATCGATTCGCTATGAGCGTTCGTCCTGTATGACACGATGGCCGTCCGGCGAACCGATGTCGACGGACGGTCATGGCGGCGCCGGGCCGGAAATTGCTGCGCCGCGACAGGCGTGCGATATCCATGCGGCGCATTTTGACCTGGCGCAAAACACGGTATACCCGAATGACTTTCGAGTACCCATTTCGATAGGGATTGCCTAGAATGGAAGCGTGCCATCCCGCCATGTCGAAGTTAGGAGGCCGCCATGCTTACAGGGAGCTTGATAGCAATGTTGGTGATCGTGCTGGTCGTCGGCGCGGCCGTCGCCTGGCTCGTGGATCGCAACTGGTGCCGTGAGCACCCGAGTGCGAGGCACACGTGGCGGCGCACCCGTCGTGGCGACATACGGCACAGCTGAGTTGCGCCGGATTGTCGGGGCAATGCGCTCCGCCCAATGAAAAGCCCGCCTTCCGGCGGGCTTTTTTGTTGCGGCTGACACCTCTACTGCAGGCTGGGGGGGCTCAGGCGACGGCCTGGAGGACGTACTTGCCCTGGACAGTCAGGCGCGGGGACTTCACACCCGGCTCCAACTCTTCCCATTCGATCAGTTTGCTTTCGAGCAACGATTCGAGGTCCGGGCGATTGAGCTCCACTTGCTCCGGAGCGTCCTTCACCAGCATCAGGGTGGCAAATTCATGATGACTCAGCATCTTCGTCTCCCGGTTTGCGGTTCCACTAGGGGTCCCTCGTCAGGGACTTTAAGGATAGGTCACGAATATGGCACTTGCGCGACAAAATTCGCACTTTCGTTGCTGCTATGCAGCAAGCGTTGCCATGGACTTTTCCACCGCCAGAGTAGCCTTTGGCGATGACGAGAGTGTGTCAATCCCCAGGCAGGGGCAAGTGTCGAGTGGTGTGTGAAACATAGGCATATGCTGCAATGCAGCACGGTCGATATTTGAGGCAATCATGGGGTTGCCCTGCTGATTTGCGGTTTGCTCGCACGCAAGGAACGGTAGAATGGCCCAATTTGCCAGCAATTCGCGCACACTCACCTGACATGCCGCAAAAGAAAACGCCGTACTTCGAGTTACGCAGTGGAGCCGTCGATACCCTGCATTTCGTTGTCAAGACGCCGCAATTGGACACCCTGCGCTCGGAACTGGCGCAACGTTTCGAGGCGACCCCGGAGTTTTTTGCGGGCGACACGGTCGCCATCGACGTTCGGCGTCTGGCCGGCGACGAGCGCGTTGCCGTGCCCGCGTTGGCCGAAATGCTGGCCGAATTCCGCATGAAACCCATCGGCGTGGTCGCCAATGCGGAACAGGCCGAGTGGGCAGTCGTCGACGGTCTTCCGCGACTGGACAGCCACGAGCGCCGAGTGCCGCGTGCGGCACGCGAGAGCGCGAGCGAGGCTGAGGCCGAAGCGAGTGTCGCCGAGGCGGCCGCGCCTGCCGCGCCGGCGCCGTCCGAGGCGTCGGCGATTCCTTCGACCATCATCGACCGTCCGCTTCGCTCGGGTCAGCAGATCTACGCAAAGGGCGATCTGATCATCCTCGATCTCGTGAGTTATGGGGCCGAGGTGATCGCGGAAGGTAATATTCACATTTACGCGCCGCTGCGGGGGCGGGCACTGGCAGGTGTGAAGGGCAAGCTCGATGCTCGCATCTTCTGCACCTGTCTGGAACCCGAGCTGATTTCCATCGCCGGCATATACCGGACTGGCGAATATGCGCTGCCGCCCGAAGTTCAGGGGCGGTCGGTGCAGGTGCGGCTGGTAGACGACAAACTGATTTTCGAGCCCCTCGGGCTCAAATGATTCGTAGCTAATTTCATCCTCAAGTTTGGGAAGGCATCGACAGATGGCAAAAGTGATTGTGGTGACCTCTGGCAAGGGTGGCGTCGGCAAGACGACGACCAGTGCCAGCTTTTCCGCCGGCCTCGCCTTGCAGGGGCACAAGACGGCAGTCATCGATTTCGACGTGGGTCTGCGCAATCTCGACCTCATCATGGGGTGCGAGCGCCGCGTGGTGTATGACCTCATCAACGTGATTCAGGGCGAGGCGAACCTCAACCAGGCGCTTATCAAGGACAAGTCCTGCGAGAACCTCTTCATCCTGCCCGCCTCGCAGACGCGCGACAAGGAAGCGCTCACGCAAGCCGGCGTCGAGAAGGTCATCAAGGACCTGAGCGACATGGGCTTCGAGTACATCGTGTGCGATTCGCCGGCCGGTATCGAATCGGGCGCGCTGCTCGCCATGCATTTCGCGGACGAAGCCCTCGTGGTGACGAACCCGGAAGTGTCGTCGGTGCGCGACTCGGATCGCATTCTGGGCATTCTTTCGTCGAAGACGAAGCGCGCCATCGAAGGCAGCGAGCCGATCAAGGAACACCTGCTCATCACGCGTTACAACCCCAAGCGTGTCAACGACGGTCAGATGCTGTCGCTCGAGGACATTCAGGAAATCCTGCGGATCAAACTGATCGGCGTGATTCCCGAGTCGGAATCGGTCCTGCATGCCTCCAACCAGGGCACGCCGGCGATTCATCTGGACGGCACCGACGTGGCCGACGCCTACCGTGACGTGGTGAGCCGATTCAAGGGCGAGGACAAGCCCATGCGCTTTACCGACTATCAAAAGCCGGGGTTGTTGCAGCGCATCTTCGGCTCGAAGTAAGGAGCGCCCATGTCCTTCCTGTCTTTCCTCCTGGGGGAGAAGAAAAAGACCGCCGCCGTGGCGAAAGAGCGCCTGCAGATCATTCTGGCGCACGAACGCGCGGGCTCGTCGCCGCCGGCGGATTATCTGCCGGCCTTGCAGCGCGAGCTGGTTGCCGTCATCTCCAAATACGTCAAAATCGGACAAGACGACATCAAGGTCAGTGTCGAGCACCAGGACAACCTGGAAGTGCTCGAAGTGAAGATCGAACTACCGCAAACCTGAGCGTGCGCCGCCGACCGGCGCGCATTCTCCGGTCACGAATGTCCTGTCAGGCAAAAGCCCGCCACCCGCTGGTACGGATGGCGGGCTTTCGTCTTGCCCGCGCCGTGCGCGCGGCGCCGATGGCACGAGATTGCGCCGGATCGTGCCCCGTGCACGGCCACGGATCAGAACTTGTAGTCCGGGTTCCTGGGATCGAACGTGGCGTCTGTCCACTGCATTTTGCGCACCTTCTCGAAGCGCATCTCCTCGATCTTCTGTCCCGAGGCATCCCACGCCTCGATGCCGCGCGGCAACCCCGTCTTCAGATCGATCAGCACGCGTGACTTCCTGGCGTAGTGCTGCGGCGGCCCGGACGGCGCTTCCCATTCCAGTGCCGCCACGCGCACGCCATTCAGTTCGGATGCCGAAATTCTTGCGGGCTTGTCGGAGAGGCCTTCGGCACGGAAGCTTCGTCCGTCGTGCGCGATCCGTTCGGCGATGAATGCGAAGCCGAGATCGCGCACGGTGTGGTTCGATTGCGAGCGGGCGAGGGGGCCATCGATGCTGCTCCAGATCGACGTGAAGCCGAGAATGCCGCCGAGGTGGCCGTACATTTCCTTCGGGTTCTTCGTCTCGTCGTAGATGATCTCCTGCCCCGCATGCGCGCCGCCGGGCAGCCACTTCGCGTAGATCTGCAAGGGCTTCTCGCGAATCTTCACGAACATGCGATCGGGCGTAGTCTGCCACTGGTCGTTGATGCGCTCGTGGCGCGTGAGCTCGTACTGGTATTCCGGCAGTGCGGCGGATTCCGCCTTGAGTACGCGAACGAGCGCGTCGGCCTGCAGCGCCTGCAGGCGGGCGACGATCGCCTCGTCGCGCATTTTGGCCAACTCGCCGCTCTTGATCGCTTGCGTGAGCCACTGGGCCTGTGCGGCGACGGGCATCGCCGCGAGCCTCGACGCTTCGGCGTCAGGTGTGCCGGTGTCCGGGGCGACGGCGCTCGACGGCGTGGCTTCGGGCTGCGGCTGCGCTTGCGCGCGCACATCGGCGACGTGCAGCGCGGCCAGGAGCAGCGGCAGCGAGATCGCCAGCCGAATCGTTCGCGGCGTGCGGCGAGCGGCCCGGCTGGCGCGCTGAGCCGGCACGTCGGGCATGGCGGGCATGGCGGGCATGGCGGGCACGTCGGGCATGGCGCGCATGAGGGTTCGATGGATCATGTCATTTGTCTCCCTGGTTCGCGGGTGTCGGCGCGTGCGAGTCGCGCCCGTCGCTCGGTGCGGTCGTGGCGTGCGCAGCGCGCGAGTGACTTTCGTCATGCGTGCCGCGCAGTTCGCGCCGCAGAATCTTTCCCACGGTCGTCTTGGGCAGTTCGCCCTGGCGGAATTCGACGATGCGCGGCACCTTGTAGGCGGTCAGGTGTGCGCGGCAGTGCGCGAGGATCGCATCGGCATCGAGCTGCGGATCGCGAGCCACGACCACGAGTTTCACGCGCTCTCCCGCGATCGGGTCGGGCACGCCCACGACTGCCGCCTCGCGCACCCCGGGGTGGAGCATCACGACGTCTTCGATCTCGTTCGGATAGACGTTGAAGCCCGACACGAGGATCATGTCCTTCTTGCGATCGATGAGCCGCACATAGCCGCGCTCGTCCATCACGCCGATGTCGCCGGTCATCAGCCAGCCGTCGGCATCGATGGTGCTGGCGGTCTCCTCGGGGCGCTGCCAGTAGCCGCGCATGACCTGCGGGCCGCGCACGCACAGCTCGCCCGGCTCGCCGAGATCGGCCCACGTGCCGTCTTCGCGCCGAAACCTGACTTCGGTCGACGGCGCTGGCAGTCCGATGGAGCCGGTGAATTCGAACGTGTCCATATGGGCGAGATCGACCGGGTTCATCGTGACGATCGGCGAGCATTCGGTCAGCCCGTAGCCCTCGATGATCGGCTTGCCGGTCACCTCACGCCAGCGCTCGGCAATGGCGCGCTGCGTGGCCATGCCGCCCGCGAGCGAGAGCTTGAGCTTCGAGAAGTCGCGCGCGCAGAAGTCGGCGTTCTCGAGCAAGCCGTTGAAGAGCGTGTTCACGCCGGTCACGCCGGTGAAGGTCTCGTTGCGAATGATGTACACGACCTTCTTCACGTCGCGTGGATTCGCGATGAGGATGTTGCGCCCGCCCAGGCTCATGAAGATGAGGCAGTTCACCGTGAGCGAGAGGATGTGATACATCGGCAACAGCGAAAGGTTCACCTCGATGTCGCCGTTGAGCTGATCGGCAGCCCACGCTTCGGTTTGCAACAGGTTGGCGAGCACATTGCCATGGGTGAGCATTGCCCCCTTGGCCACGCCGGTCGTTCCGCCCGTGTACTGGAGGAATGCGAGATCGTCGCGCATGAGCGGCACGGGCATCGGCGCATGTTTCGCGCCCTGCGCGAGCGCACGACGCAGCGGGATCGCCTGCGGCAGATCGTAGGGGGGGACCTGCCTGCCGATGTGTCGCATGAGGAAGTTGACGGCGCGTCCCTTCAGATTGGCGCCGGGGGCGAGCAGATCGCCGATCTGTGTCACGAGGACCTGCTGCACGTCGGTGCCGGCAATCGCGTCCTGAGCGGTCTTCGCGAAGTTCTCGAACACGACGAGGGTGCGCGCGCCGCTGTCGACCAGTTGATGCTTCAGTTCGCGAACCGTGTACAACGGATTGACGTTGACGACGACCCCGCCCGCGATGAGCGTGCCGAAAAGGCAGATGGGGTATTGAAAGCAGTTCGGCATCATCAAGGCGACGCGCTCGCCTTTTCGCACGCCCTGCGATTGCAGCCACGCCGCGAACGCATGGGCCTGACGCGCCACTTCCGCGTATGTCATTTCGCTGCCGAGGCTCACGAACGCGACGCGTTCGCGGTACTTGTCGACCCACTCGTCGAACGCCTGCACGAGCGACGTGTAACGTGTCACGTCGATATCGGCGGGCACGCCGGGTGGGTAGGCACGCAACCAGACGCGCGCCTGCGCTACGGCTTGATCCATCATCGTCTCCCTGTATCGTTCACCGACCCGGCGGCGCGGCGCGGCTGCTCTGACGGCAACTCGACGTTCGCGCCCGGTCCGGCGATACCTATTGCCCCTTCATTGGCGTTACCTCATTCGCGCTCCAGCATGGCAACGACGCCTTGACCACCGGCGGCGCAAATCGAGATCAGGCCGCGTCCGCCGCCGCGCTCGGCGAGCCGTTTGGCGAGCGTGGCAAGAATTCGCCCGCCGGTGGCGGCGAATGGGTGACCGCAGGCCAGCGAACTGCCGTTCACGTTCAAACGACGGCGATCGATGCTGCCCAGCGGCGCCGCAAGCCCCAACCGGTCGCGGCAGTACTGCGGGTCCTCCCATGCCTTGAGCGTGCACAGCACCTGAGCCGCGAACGCTTCGTGGATTTCATAGAAGTCGAAGTCCTGCAACGTGAGACCGGCCTGCGCGAGCATGCGCGGCACGGCATAGGCGGGCGCCATGAGCAGGCCCTCACGCTTCGCGTCGTCGGGATTGAAGTAGTCCACGGCGGCCGTCCGCGAGTAGGTCAGATAGGCGAGTACCGGATGGTTGTGCGCGCGCGCCCAGTCCTCGCTCGCGAGTAGCACGCAGGATGCGCCGTCGGTCAGTGGCGTGGAATTCCCCGCGGTGAGGGTGCCGGCGGCGCTGCGGTCGAACACCGGTTTGAGGTCTGCCAGTGTCTCGAGCGAGACGTCGGGCCGCAGGTTGTTGTCGCGCTGCAAGCCGCGAAACGGCGTCATGAGGTCAAGGAAGAAGCCGCGCTCGTACGCCGCGGCCAAATGTCGATGGCTCGCGAGCGCGAGTTCGTCCTGCGCCGCGCGATCGATTTGCCACTGTTTTGCCATCAACTCGCAATGCTCGCCCATCGACAGGCCGGTGCGCGGCTCGCCGTTGCGCGGCAGCGCCGGGCGGAACAGCATGCCCGGGCGCACCTTGGACAGCGCGCCGAGCTTGCCGCCCGTGCTGCGTTGGCGATTGGCCTCGAGCAGGATCTTGCGCAGGTGCTCATTCACGCCGATCGGGGCGTCCGACGCGGTGTCCACGCCGCCCGCGATAGCGACGTCGATCTGGCCCAGCGCGATCTTGTTGCCGGTGAGGATGGCCGTCTCCAGGCCGGTGCCGCAGGCCTGCTGGACATCGTAAGCGGGGGTTTGCGGCGCCAGCGTCGTGGACAGCACCGATTCGCGCGTGAGGTTGAAGTCGCGCGCATGCTTGAGGACGGCGCCCGCGGCCACTTCCCCGAGGCACTCCCCATGCAGGTCGAAGCGGTCGACGAGGCCTTGCAACGCGGCCGTGAGCATGTCTTGATTCGACGCGGTGGCGTAGGCGGTGTTCGAGCGCGCGAACGGAATGCGGTTGCCGCCGAGAATCGCCACGCGCCGTAAGGCAGGCGCCGGTGCGGTCGGTTTGAATGCGCTCATGACTGGGGTTCCGTGTCGAAAGAAGAGGAAAAGGGCGCCGGCGCTTGCCAGCGTCCGCGCAGATGGGGGACGGTGCCCGCCGCATCGCGCAACTCGAAGACATCGCCCCGCGGCGCGCGCCAGAAAGTGACTTCGCCCGGCAGCAGCACGGGGGTCTTGAACTCGACGAGAAGATCGAGATCGTCGGCATGGGCAGGTACGACCTCGGCGAGCGCGCGCGCAAAACTCCACATGCCGTGGATGATTGGGCGTCGAAAGCCGAAAAGCCTTGCCGTGACGGGCCAGAGATGGATCGGGTTGTAGTCGCCCGACAGGCGCGCATACCGGCGGCCGAGGTCGGCCGGCACTTGCCATGTGCGCAATGCTTCCATGGGTATGCCGGCGGCCAGTTCGGCCCGGTAGGGCGTGCCGAGCGCATCGCGCACCCCGGTGCGCAGGTACAGGCTCTCGCCGGTCCACACCACCACGCCGTCGCGGCGCGCCGTGGTGACGACGGTGAAAACCTGTCCCTTGTCGTGAGCATGCAGCGCGCCGCTTCGCACGTCGAGATCGATCCTCTCACCCGGCGCGAGTGTGGCGCTCGAGCGGATCCGGTTGGCCAGGTGCACCATGCCGAGCATGGCGAACGGAAACGCACGATCCGTCATCAACAGCATGTGCAGCGGGAAAGCCAGCAGATGCGGCCACGTTGGCGGTACTGCGTTCGCGTCGCGAAATCCGCACAGCTGTGCGTAACGGGCGATGGCCGCCGCATCGAGCGCGACATTGCGCCTCGCGAACGCCAGCGTCGGGAGCGCGCGCGCCTCGGCCGGCTTGCGAGAGGTCAGCAGCGCGCGCAGGTAGAGATGCAGCGGCGAGGGCAGGTGCGTGACGTCCACGGCGGGCAACGCGTCATGCACGTCGTCGCAGGGGCGGGGGCGGTCGTTGGGCATCGCGTTGTACTCCACGAGGATGACTCAGGCGCCGAGCAGGCTCTGCCCGCACACACGCACGATCTGTCCGGTCAGGGCGCCCGAGGCCGGGTGCGCCAGCCACGCGATCGCTTCGGCCACGTCGACGGGCTGGCCGCCCTGGCCGAGCGAGTTCATGCGGCGTCCGGCTTCGCGAATGGCGAAGGGCACCGCCGCGGTCATCTGCGTCTCGATGAAGCCCGGCGCCACGGCGTTGATGCTGATCCGGCGCTCGGCCAGGCGCGGCGCCCACGCCTGCACCATGCCAATGACCGCGGCCTTCGAGGCGGCGTAGTTCGTCTGCCCGCGATTGCCTGCGATCCCGCTGATCGACGCCACGCCCACGATGCGGCTGGCCGCGCGTAAAACGCCCGCGTCGAGCAACGCGGCATTGAGTCGTTGCGGCGCGCCGACGTTGATGTCGAGCACGCTTTGCCATTGCGCCTCGCTCATGCGCACGAGGGTCTTGTCGCGAGTGATGCCGGCGTTGTGCACCAGCATGTCGAGTCCGTTCGGCGCGTGCACGGCCAGATGCGCGATCAACGTGGCACCCGCCTCGGGCGCGGCGATGTCGCAGGTGAGGGCGCTGCCGTTCAGGCGCGTGGCGACCGTCTCCAGCGCGCTTTGCGCGGACGCGATATCAACGCAGACGACGTGGGCACCATCGCGTGCGAGTACGGTGGCAATGGCTTCGCCGATGCCGCGTGCCGCACCGGTGACGACGGCGACCTGACCGGCCAGTGGGCGTTGGTCGCGCATCGGCGGTGTATCGAACACGGGAGCTTGCAGCGTCACCGCCTGGCCGCTGACATAGGCGGCCCGCGGCGACAGAAAGAACCGCAGCGTGGAGTGAAGCGCCTCGCGCGCCTGCGGCGCAACGTACAGTAGTTGCGCCGTCGCGCCGCGTTTGACTTCCTTGGCCAGCGAACGCACGAACCCTTCGAGCGCGCGTTGCGCAACGCTGGCCCGCGGTGTCGGCGCGAGCCCCGGCGGCAAGCCGAGCACGAGCACGCGCGCGCATCGGTCGAGCGTGGCGACGGTGTCGTGGAAGAAGTCATACAGCGCGCTCAGTGCGTCGGTGTCTTCGATGGCGCTCGCGTCGAACAGCAGTGCTTTCGGCCGCACGCCTTCGTCCGGATTGAAACGTCCGCTCATCGTGCCGGCCTTGTTGGCGTACGAAATCCAATCCAGGCGCTGCGTATGCGCAAGACTCGGTACCCCGAGCCAATGCAGCTCGCGAGCCAGTCCGGGCAACAGTGGTGCGTCGCCGGCACCGCCTACGACGGCCAGTGGCGCGGGCACGGCGCGGGCCTCGGCGCCATGCTGGCCATCGACGCGATCATCGCGATCATCGCCGTATGGTGGCATGCGCTCCAGCGGTACGGGACGCGGCAGGCCCAGCGCATTGGCCAGGCGGCTGCCGACGGGGGAGTTGGCGAAAGCCAGATATCGGTCGGACGTCGTCACGGCGCGTTCACCCTCGAGATCGCGAAAAGAAAGGCATCGATGTCGGCGCTCGCCGCAATCACGAGATGAGCGCGGTGTCGGCCGGTTCCTGCCGTTGCGCACGCTGCATGTCGACGACGCGGCCGAAGTCGGCCGGGAAATCGTCGACGGCGACTGCACGTGCGGCGTAATCGGCGTATTGACCCAGCAACTGCTGCTCGTCGTCGCTCACCAGTTGCAGCCGCGCGGCATGCGCCACCCATTGCGTGAATTCCGGCAGGCTTTGCGGCATCGTCGGCAGACGGCCTTCCTTGACGGCGATGCGCAGGCGTTGTTCGATGGCCGCCACTTGCGGTGACATCTGGAAGACGATTTCGCCGTAGGCCAGTTCGTCGATTTCCGGACGCGGGGAGTAGCTGCCCGCGATCAGGCGTTCGCGGGTGTCGCCCGGCGTCTGCATCAGGTCGGCCACGCGCGCGGCAAGCGCATCGGACGGCTTCGCGTAAGGCAGGCCGAGCGGCGCGAGCTTCCAGCGCATCCACCAGGCGACCGGGCGCGACGGATAGTTGGCGAGCACGCCTTCGAAGGCCTCACGCGCTTGCCACAGCGCGTCCTGCGCGGCCCAGTGCACGAGCGGCAAGTCGGCTTGTGGGCGCCCCTCGTCCTCATATCGCTTGAGCGTCGCCGTGAGCACGAACAACTGCGACAGGATGTCGCCCAACCGGCCGGTAATGCTCTCGCGGCGTTTGAGCGAGCCGCCGAGCACGGCCATCGAGACGTCGGCCGCAATCGCGAGCAGTGTCGAGAGGCGGTTTGCCGCGCGGTAGTACGCATGCAGCTCGGGCGCCGCGTTGGATGGCACGGCCGAGAATCTCGCGTGCGTGACGCCTTGCAGTGCGCCGCGCACGATATTGCTCGCCACGAAGCTCAGGTGGCCGAAGAGGGCGTCGTCGAAGGCGCGCACG
Organism: Pandoraea pnomenusa; assembly: GCF_000767615.3. Classification (NCBI taxonomy): domain Bacteria; kingdom Pseudomonadati; phylum Pseudomonadota; class Betaproteobacteria; order Burkholderiales; family Burkholderiaceae; genus Pandoraea; species Pandoraea pnomenusa. Next base: position 2,388,633 of record NZ_CP009553.3, read on the forward strand.
GCAGCTTCGTGATCGGTCGTCTGCGCGGCGGCGAGTTCCTTGAGGACGTAGGGATGGCAGCGGATGGCACCCTGGCCGAAGATCATCAGGCAGCGCGTCATGATGTTCGCGCCCTCGACGGTGATCGAGACCGGTACCTGCTGGTAGGCGCGCGCGAGGAAATTGTTGGGCCCCATGCAAATGCCCTTGCCCGCGACGACGTCCATGCCGTCGTTCACGACCTTGCGTGCGCGCTCCGTGACGTGGTACTTCGCGATGGCAGAGATTACCGAGGGCTTCTCGCCGAGATCGACGGCCAGTGCGGCCATGCGGCGCGCGGCATCCATCGCGTAGAGATTGCCCGCCATGCGCGCGAGCGCTTCCTGCACGCCCTCGAACTTGCCGATGGGCGTGCGGAACTGCCGGCGTACGGCGGCGTACGCGCCCGTGGCGCGCACGGCGATCTTCGAATAGCCGACGTTCGACGACGGCAGTGAGATCGCGCGGCCCGCGGCCAGACATTCCATCAGCATGCGCCATCCCTTGCCGACCTGTGCCTGACCCCCGATGACCCAGTCGAGCGGAATGAAGACGTCCTTGCCCGAGTTGGGGCCGTTCTGGAACACGGCGTTGAGCGGCCAGTGGCGCCGACCGATGACCACGCCCGGATGGGCCGTCGGAATGAGCGCGCAGGTGATGCCCGGCTCGTCGTCGCTGCCCAGCAGATGGTCGGGATCGAGCGCGCGGAAGGCCAGGCCCAATACGGTCGCGATGGGGCCGAGCGTGATGTAGCGCTTGCTCCACGTCACGCGAAAACCCAGCGTCTCGCGGCCCTCGTGCACGCCCCGACAGACGATGCCGACGTCGGGAATGGCGGCGGCGTCGGAGCCGGCGTAGGGGCTGGTCAGCGCGAAGCAGGGAATTTCCTGTCCCCTCGCCAGACGGGGCAGGTAATAGTGCTTCTGCTCCTCGGTGCCGTAGTGGAGCAGCAGCTCCGCCGGACCCAGGGAGTTCGGCACCATCACCGAGACCGCGGCCGCGGAACAGCGCGACGCGAGTTTCATCACCACCTGGGAATGTGCGTAGGCGGAGAATTCGAGGCCGCCGTAACGTTTGGGAATGATCATGCCGAGAAAGCCCGCGTCCTTGGCGTACTGCCACGCCCTGGGCGGCAGGTCTTGCCAGACCTGCGTGCTTTCCCAGTCGTTCGAGAGGTCGCAAAGGTGCTCGACCTCGTTGTCCATGAACGCCTGCTCTTCAGCGCTCAGCTTCGGGGCCGGTAACGCCATGAACTTGCGCCAGTCGGGGCGGCCCGAGAAGAGGTCGGCGTCCCACCAGACAGTGCCGGCTTCGATGGCGTCTTTTTCCGTCTCGGACATTTCCGGCATGATCGTGCGGAACTTGGCGAGCGCCGGCGCGGTGATCCATGCCCGACGCAGCGGATCGATGCTCAGCACGAGCGGGGGCAGCACGAAGGCGACGGCGAGCACTGCGGTCGCGACCGTCCCGATCAATCCCGTCGCAACGCCCGCGCCGAGCCACAGCGCCATGGCAACGAGCCATTGCCATGCGCGAGCCCGATACAGGAGCAGCGCGCACACGCCCACCACAAACGCGAGAATCCATACAGCCATGATGTTTTCCTCCCTTTGGGTTCAGTCCCGACGCCCGCTACCGTACGTGTCGGCGCTCGAGCCGATCGCCGTTGCCGGTTAGCGGGTGGCAAGCGGGTGGCAAGCCGGCGGCAAGCGGGCGGGACTGTCTTCCTCGCGCCGTCTGTCGGCGAGTCTGGTCAGGGGGGCGGTGTTGCGTTGCCCCGTCCCCCGACTGGCACGACGACGGCGTTCTTGTTTGATGACCCAGCGGCATGTTGGTGCGCCGGGAATTGGCACGTCCGAGTGTTGCTTCGACCGGAGAGCGGCAGGACGCGCTTTCGGTCGGACCCCCTTCGGCGCGGGCCTCGGGGTGCGTCGATTTTTTCAGGCGCTCGCCAGCGAGCGGCCGTGGCCGCCCGGCATCGCCGCGGATGCGTCGGGCGGGGCGTTGCCGTCACCGGAGGCGGCGCCGTGATCCGCTCCAGGGGCGGCGCCCGCTTCGCGCGGCGGCGTGACGTCGGCGTCCCTGGCCAGTGCGAACACGGCGGCGAAACTGGCGAGCTGCGCTTCGCCCGGCATCGGCGCCTTGAGCGCGGCGACCATCAGCGCGGTCAGGCGGGCGACGACCTGCAGGTCGCCCATGGGCTGGCCCTGCGCGAAGGTATCGATCAGACGCGACGTGTCGCTGCTGGCGAGTACGCCCGACAGGGCCTGCAATGCGAAGTGAAGGCGCCAGCCCAGTTCCTGACGCGGAAGCTCCGGCAGCGCCCGGGCGAATGCTTCGAAGAACCGTTCGAACACCGGTGCGTAATGCTGTTGCAGATACTCGCGGATGAAGGGCGACGGATCCGCGTAGACCCGGCCGAGCAGGCGCAGGAACGCAGGGCCGCCGATCTCGCGATGGTGCGAGATGGCGAGCGCCGGGATGAACATCGCCCCAAGCACATGCTCGCAGGTGAGCTGCCCGTTGGGCCATTCGGCCTCGGCCCGGGTGAGCAATGCCAGCCGTTCGTCGTTCAGGCGGTCGAGACGTCGCGCCAGCATCGCCTGGAGCAAGGTTTCCTTGCTGCCGAAGTGATAGTTGACGGCCGCCAGGTTGACCTCCGCGCGCGATGTGATCTGGCGCAGCGACATGGCTTCGTAACCGTACTCGATGAACAGGTCTTCCGCGGCGTCGAGTATCCGCAATTTCGTGTCGCCGGCTTGTCGGCCGGCTGCAAGGCGTGGGCTCACGGCGATTTCTCCTCGGCGACGCGGCGCGATGCCGCATCCATCCAGTCTCAATGAACCGATGTTTCATTCAAACGTTCGATTGAATCCTAGGCGGTTCGCACGTCCTCCCCAAGACCTTTTTCTGGGTGAGACCCTCTAATATGCAATTCCGGTCCGTCGAGGCGCCGTTGGCGGGTCGGGTGCGCGACGCAGTCATCACGCCGCGCGATGGCCTCATTTCGCGGATTTCCGGCCGGAAAGTCTGGAGGCGGGGCAATAGTTTGCTAAAATGTTCCGCTTTGTGTGCAAAACCGTTTTGGCGCGACCCCGATTCTCTCGGGGGCGGAGGGAAGCCGGCGTCGCATCGTCGGTACCGGCCCAAGGTTGATTAACTGACAGGGTCCGCTTGCGGCCATCCCTCGCCGTAACACAGAACGACCCTCTGGAAGGACGAATATCCTCATGACTATCGCTGTTGAAAACCTCGGCAAGCTCGAGCGTCGCTTTACCATCGCCCTGCTCAAGCAGGACGTCGAAAAAGAAGTTGCTACGCGCATCCAGAAGCTGTCGAAGACGGTTCGTATGCCGGGCTTCCGCCCCGGCAAGGTGCCCCTGAAGATGGTCACCCAGCAGTATGGTGGTCAGGTCGAAGCCGAAGTCGTGAGCGACAAGGTCGGCCAGCAATTCTTCGAAATCACGAAGGAGCAGGATCTGCGCGTGGCGGGTCAGCCGCGCTTTGCGCCGAAGGCCGACGCGGCCGAGACCGAATACGCGTTCGACGCGACGTTCGAGGTCTACCCGGAAGTCAAGATCGGTGATCTGGCCAACGCCGAAGTCACGCGCACCTCGACCGACGTCTCGGAAGCCGAGATCGATCGCACCATTGATATCCTGCGCAAGCAGCGCGTGCACTACCACGTGCGCGGCGAAGCCGGCGAGCACGGCGACGGCGGCTCGGTCGAGGCCAAGGACGGCGACCGCGTGACGGTCGATTTCGTCGGCAAGATCGATGGCGAGGCATTCGCCGGCGGCAGCGCCGAAGACTTCGTGTTCGTGCTCGGCGAAGGCCGTATGCTGCCCGAATTCGAAAAGGCGACGCTGGGCCTGAAGGTTGGCGAGTCGAAGGAGTTCGAACTCAAGTTCCCGGACGAGTACCACGGCAAGGAAGTGGCCGGCAAGACCGCCACGTTCACCGTGACGCTCAAGCAGGTCGAGTGGGCTCACCTGCCGGAAGTCAACGCCGAGTTCGCCAAGTCGCTCGGTATCGCCGACGGCAGCCTCGAGAAGATGCGCGCCGACATCAAGGAAAACCTGTCGCGTGAAGTCAAGCGTCGCACGCAGGCGTTGCTCAAGGATCAGGTGATGAACGCCCTGATCTCGGTGGCCGAGCTCGAGGTGCCGAACGCCCTGGTCGAACAGGACCAGGAGCGTCTGGTCGCGATGGCGCGTCAGGACCTCGCGCAGCGCGGTGTGCCCAACGCCGGCAACGTGCCGATCCCCGCGGAAATGTTCAAGGAGCAAGCCGAGCGTCGCGTCAAGCTGGGCCTGATCCTGGCCGAGCTCGTCAAGCAAAACGACCTGCAGGCCAAGCCGGAACAGATCAAGGCGGAAGTCGAGGAATTCGCGAAGAGCTACGAAGACCCGCAGGAAGTCGTCCGCTGGTACTATGGCGATCAGCAGCGCATGGCGGAAATGGAAGGTTTCGTCGTCGAGAACAACGTTGTCGAGTTCGTCCTGGGCAAGGCCAAGGTCACCGACAAGCAAGTTAGCTTCGAAGAGCTGGCTGGCAACACGCAAGCGTAATCGACCGCGTACGACCGACTGAACCGCCGCGGCCGCAAGGCCGTGGCGGTTCTTTTCCAAATGGCCCCCGGGCCTCCTCCCTGCGGCGCGCAAAACCATCTCGATAGAAGGGTCGAACCGATATGCTTACCCGTTCCGAATTGCTCGCCCAACTCGCCTCCCAACCCCAGAGCTCCGCCCTCGAGACGCAAGGCCTTGGCCTCGTGCCGATGGTCGTCGAGCAAAGCGGGCGCGGTGAGCGCGCTTACGATATCTATTCGCGACTCCTGAAGGAGCGCATCATTTTCCTGGTGGGCGAGGTCAACGATCAGAGCGCCAACCTCGTCGTCGCCCAGTTGCTGTTCCTCGAGAGCGAGAATCCGGACAAGGAAATCTCGATGTACATCAACTCGCCGGGCGGCTCCGTCTCGGCGGGCCTGGCCATCTACGACACGATGAAGTTCGTCAAGCCGCCGGTCTCGACCCTGTGCCTGGGCATGGCGGCCAGCATGGGCGCGTTTCTGCTTGCGGCCGGCGAGAAGGGCAAGCGCTTCGCGCTGCCGAACGCGCGCATCATGATTCACCAGCCGCTGGGTGGCGCGCGCGGTCAGGCGTCGGACATCGAAATCCACGCCCGCGAAATCCTGTTGCTCAAGGATCGCCTGAACCGCCTGCTTGCCGAGAATACCGGGCAGTCGCTCGAAGTCATCGCGCGCGACACCGACCGCGACAACTTCAAGTCGGCCGCCGACTCGGTCGAGTACGGGTTGATCGATCGCGTATTGGAAAAGCGTCCCTGATCGCGGCCCGACTCCGGGGCGATCGACGGTTGAAAGGCGTGACGCGGCATTCGGTATTTTCGTCTCGAAAATGCGGGTGTTCGCGTCAAGTCTTTGTCGTAAAAGGGAATTTGTCACTGTCGCGGGTGGGCCACACGCTCGCGCGGCATGGCGTTACAATGGAATTCACGTATGCCGCGTTTGCCGCCCCCGATGGGGGACGACCGGGGCGCAAATTGCTAGCAGGCTGACACAGATATGGTGGATAAAAAAAGCACTTCCAACGGCGAAAAGCTGCTCTACTGCTCGTTCTGCGGAAAGAGTCAGCACGAGGTCAAGAAGCTCATCGCGGGGCCGTCCGTGTTCATCTGCGACGAGTGTATTGATCTGTGCAACGAGATCATCCGTGACGAGGCCGCGGCAGCCGAGGACGAAAGCGGCAGCGGCGGCAAGTCCGATCTGCCCTCGCCGCAGGAGATCCGCGAGAGCCTCGATCAGTACGTGATCGGCCAGGACCGCGCCAAGAAGATTCTGGCGGTGGCGGTCTACAACCATTACAAGCGGTTGAAGCACCTCGGCGACAAGCGCGACGAGGTGGAGCTGTCCAAGAGCAACATCCTGCTCATCGGGCCGACCGGCTCGGGCAAGACGCTGCTCGCACAGACGCTGGCGCGTTTGCTCAACGTGCCGTTCGTGATTGCGGACGCCACGACGCTGACCGAAGCCGGTTATGTCGGTGAGGACGTCGAAAACATCATTCAGAAGCTTCTGCAGAACTGCAATTACGAGATCGAGCAGGCGCAGAAGGGCATTGTTTATATTGACGAAATCGACAAGATCAGCCGCAAGTCGGACAATCCGTCGATTACGCGCGACGTGTCGGGCGAGGGGGTGCAGCAGGCGCTGCTCAAGCTCGTCGAGGGCACGATGGCTTCGGTGCCCCCGCAAGGCGGTCGCAAGCATCCGAATCAGGATTTCATCCAGGTCGACACGACGAACATTCTGTTCATCTGCGGCGGTGCCTTCGACGGTCTCGAGAAGATCATCATGAACCGCACGGAGAAGACGGGGATCGGCTTCGGTGCGACGGTCAAGACGGGCGAAGAGCGCGATGCCGGCGAATTGCTGCGCGACGTCGAACCGGAAGACCTGATCAAATTCGGTCTGATTCCGGAACTGATCGGCCGTCTGCCGGTGGTTGCCACGTTGGGTAAGCTTGACGAGGACGCCCTGGTGACGATTCTCATCGAGCCGAAGAATGCGCTGGTCAAGCAGTACCAGCGTCTGTTCATGATGGAGGGCGTGGAGCTGGAAATCCGCCCGGCGGCGCTGCATGCCGTGGCCCGCAAGGCCATCAAGCGCAAGACCGGGGCGCGGGGCCTGCGTTCGATCATCGAGCAGGCGCTGCTCGAAGTCATGTACGAGCTGCCGTCGCTCAAGGGCGTGACCAAGGTGATTCTGGACGAAAACGCCATCAGCGGCGACGGAAAGCCGCTTTTGATCTACCAGGAGCCGCCCAAGGTTGCCGGCTCCAATTGAACGGTCAACTCAATGCCACCGAAAGCCGTTCATGGAAACATGGGCGGCTTTTTTTCCTTCATACTAGTGCCACGGGCAATGAAACCCCGAGTGGTGCACCTTATCGGCGAAAGGGCCTCTCGCGGCCTCTTGTAATTCTCGCCGGCGGCCTCAATTAGCAGGAACACAACGGTATCGTTAAATATGGGGAACGAGATGTCAGGCACCCAAATCCTCCCGCCCGAAGCGATTCAACTGCCCCTGTTGCCTTTGCGCGACGTGGTCGTGTTTCCGCACATGGTGATTCCCCTTTTCGTGGGGCGTCCGAAATCGATCAAAGCGCTTGAAACCGCCATGGAAGGCGGCAAGCACATCATGCTGGTCGCCCAGAAGGCGGCCGCGAAGGATGAGCCCACGGCCAAGGATCTCTATGAGATCGGCTGCGTCGCGAATATCCTGCAAATGCTCAAACTGCCCGACGGCACCGTCAAGGTGCTGGTCGAGGGGATTCAACGCGCCCGCACGCTGAGTGTGGACGAAGAGGAAACCCAGTTCACGTCGGAAGTCATGCCGCTCGAGCCGGATGATGGCAATTCGCCGGAATCCGAGGCGCTGCGTCGTGCCATCGTCGCGCAGTTCGATCAGTACGTGAAGCTCAACAAGAAGATTCCGCCGGAGATCCTGACGTCGCTGTCGGGCATCGACGAAGCGGGTCGTCTGGCCGACACGATTGCGGCCCATCTGCCGCTCAAGCTCGAGCAGAAGCAGAAGATTCTGGAGATGTTCCCGGTCATCGAGCGACTCGAGCATCTGCTCGCGCAACTCGAGAGCGAGATCGACATTCTTCAGGTGGAAAAGCGTATCCGCGGCCGCGTGAAGCGCCAGATGGAGAAGAGCCAGCGCGAGTACTACCTGAACGAACAGGTCAAGGCGATCCAGAAGGAACTGGGCGAAGGCGAAGAAGGCGCCGATCTCGAGGAGCTCGAGAAGCGCATCAAGGCCGCGCATCTGCCGAAGGAAGCCAAGAAGAAGGCCGACGCCGAACTCAAGAAGCTCAAGCTGATGTCGCCGATGTCGGCCGAAGCGACGGTCGTGCGCAACTACATCGACACGCTGGTCGGTCTGCCGTGGCGCAAGAAGAGCAAGGTGAACAACGATCTGTCGAATGCCGAGAAGGTGCTCGACGAGGATCACTTCGGTCTCGAGAAGGTCAAGGAACGCATCCTCGAGTATCTCGCCGTGCAGCAACGCGTGGACAAGGTCAAGGCGCCGATCCTGTGCCTGGTCGGGCCTCCCGGCGTGGGCAAGACCTCGCTCGGCCAGTCGATCGCACGTGCCACGAATCGCAAGTTCGTGCGCATGGCATTGGGTGGTGTGCGTGACGAGGCTGAAATCCGCGGTCACCGTCGCACGTACATCGGATCGATGCCCGGCAAGATTCTGCAGAGCCTGTCGAAGGTTGCCGTGCGTAACCCGTTGTTCCTGCTCGACGAAGTGGACAAGATGGGCATGGACTTCCGTGGCGATCCGAGTTCGGCGCTGCTCGAAGTGCTCGATCCGGAACAGAACCACACGTTCTCGGATCACTACGTCGAAGTCGACTTCGATCTGTCGGATGTGATGTTCGTGGCCACCTCGAACTCGCTGAACATTCCGGCACCGCTGCTCGACCGTATGGAAGTGATTCGTCTGTCGGGTTACACGGAAGACGAGAAGGTCAACATCGCCCAGCGTTATCTTCTGCCGAAGCAGAAGAAGAACAATGGCCTGAAGGAAGGCGAGATCGATCTGACCGAAGCCGCCATCCGCGACATCATTCGTTACTACACGCGCGAAGCGGGCGTGCGCTCGCTCGAACGCGAGATCTCGAAGATCTGCCGCAAGGTCGTGAAGATGCTCTTGCTCAAGAAGGTCGAAGGCACCTCGATCAAGGTCGATGCGAGCAATCTCGACAACTTCCTGGGCGTGCGCAAGTTCGACTTCGGTCTGGCCATGAAGGAAAACCAGATCGGCCAGGTCACGGGTCTCGCGTGGACGGAAGTGGGCGGCGATCTGCTGACCATCGAAGCGGCGGTGATGCCGGGCAAGGGCAACATCATTCGCACGGGTTCGCTCGGCGATGTGATGAAGGAGTCGGTCGAGGCGGCGCGCTCGGTGGTGCGTTCGCGTGCACGGCGCCTTGGCGTGACCGACGAGCAGTTCGAGAAGCGGGATATCCACATTCACGTGCCGGAAGGTGCGACGCCGAAGGACGGCCCGTCTGCCGGTATCGCCATGACGACCGCGCTCGTGTCGGTGCTCACCGGTATTCCGGTGCGCGCGGATGTGGCGATGACCGGTGAGATCACGCTGCGCGGTGAAGTCCTGCCGATCGGTGGTCTCAAGGAGAAGCTGCTGGCAGCGCATCGCGGCGGCATCAAGCTCGTGTTGATTCCGGAAGAGAACGTGAAGGATCTCGCCGAGATTCCCGATACCGTCAAGAACGCGCTGGAAATCGTGCCGGTGCGCTGGATCGACAAGGTGCTCGAACTCGCGCTCGAACATGCGCCGGAACCGCTGCCGGAAGATGAAGCCAAGGCGGCGCCTGTCACGCCCACGGCGGATGCCAGCGGCAAGCAGGATGTCATCAAGCACTGACAGTCATTGATCATCGGGCAGCGTTGGCGGAGCGACAGGTTCCGCGAATGATCGCCTAATGGGAAACGACGGAAAAAGCTCGGGGTTTTCCCCGGGCTTTTTTTATTGACGCAAAGTGCTCGAAAATAGCGACCGGAAAGTTCGGATTCAGGAGTACTTTCTATGCTGCCGGAACGGTGCAAAACGGCTTGACATCAGGGTTTCCGGCTTGTCTAATGGCAAAGCCAGCGGACCTCGCAGATCAATGTCAAGGCGCGCAAAGAGCGCCTCCGCGGCTCAATCGCCTACTATCCTTGCAAGGGGGTTACAGTGAACAAGACGGAACTGATCGAACATATCGCGGGTGAGGCCGACATTTCGAAAGCGGCCGCGGGTCGAGCACTTGACGCAATGGTGGGAGCAGTAAAGAAGGCGCTGAAGAAGGGTGATGACGTAACGATGGTGGGCTTCGGCACGTTCTACGTGGCCAAGCGCGCAGCGCGCGCAGGGCGCAATCCTCGCACCGGCGATGTGATCAAGATCAAGGCAGCGAAGGTTCCGAAATTTCGCCCTGGCAAAGATTTGAAAGATACGATAAACTAACGAGCTTTCCTGCTTCGGCAGGGGACAGCATCAAGAACAACACTTGAATCGGGAACGGGTGCTTAGCTCAGCTGGTAGAGCGGCGCCCTTACAAGGCGTAGGTCGGGGGTTCGAACCCCTCAGCACCCACCAGTTCCAGATCTTGGGGAGCGGTAGTTCAGTTGGTTAGAATACCGGCCTGTCACGCCGGGGGTCGCGGGTTCGAGCCCCGTCCGCTCCGCCAAATTGTGAAAAGGCGAACTTCGGTTCGCCTTTTTTGCCATATGACGTCCTAAGACGCTTCCAGACGACTTTTCCGATTTCGTATGTTCGACTTCATCCGCCGTCATCAACGACTGGTCCTCATCTTCCTGACGGTGCTGATCGTGCCGTCGTTCGTGGTGTTCGGCGTGCACGGCTGGCAGGAATACGCCTCGGATGCCGGCACGATTGCCAAGGTCGGCGATCAGACGGTGACACGCCAGGAGTACGACAGCGTGCTGCGCGCGCAGACCGAGCGCATGCAGCAAATGTTCGGCGGTGCGGTCGACGCAAGCCAGATCAATACGCCTGAAATGCGTAGCGCCGTGCTGGATAACCTGATCCAGCAGAAGTTGCTCACGCAGGAAACGCTCAAGAAGAACCTGTCGGTGCCTGATACGCAAGTGCGTGATGCGCTGCTCGCGATTCCGGCGATTGCGCAACTGCGCCGTGCGGATGGCTCGATCGATCAGGCCGCGTACGAGCAACTGCTGTCGGCGCAGAATCTGACGCCGCAACGTCTCGAGGCGCAGATCCGTTTCGAACTCGCGTCGAATCAACTGCCCACGAGTGTGCAGGCGAGTGCGATGCTGCCGAAGACGGTTCTCGACCGATTTGCACAATTGCGCGCCCAGCAGCGTGAAGTGTCTGCACTGAACTTCCCTGTGTCGGACTTCGCCAGCAAGATCACCCCGACGCAAGCGCAGATCCAGTCGTACTACGACGCCCACAAGGCCGCCTTCCAGACGCCTGAGTCCGCCGAGATCCAGTACGTGGTACTCGATCCGAAGGCAATGCCGGCGTCGGCGCAAGCGGCGCCGAGCGACGACGCGCTGCGCAAGATGTACAACGACAACCTGAAGCAGTACACCACGCAGGAAGAGCGTCGTGCATCGCACATTCTGATCGCATCGCCGGCAGACGCATCGCCGGCCGACCATGCAAAGGCGAAGGCGAAGGCCGACGCCTTGCTCGCGCAACTCCGCAAGAACCCCAACGACTTCGCCAAGCTGGCGAGCGAAAACTCGGAAGACCCGGGCTCGAAGGCCAAGGGGGCGATCTGGGCTTCTTCACGCGTGATGCGATGGTCAAGCCGTTTGCCGATGCCGCTTTCGCCCTGAAGAGCGAAGGGGACATCAGCGATGTGGTGAAGAGCGATTTCGGCTATCACATCATCAAGCTCACCGGCATCAAGCCGGCGCAGACGAAGTCGTTCGACGATGTGAAATCGCAACTGGCCGAGCAGTATCGTCAACAGGAGTCGGCCAAGGCGTATGCCAAGCTCGCCGACCAGTTCACCAACGCGGTGTACGAGCAGCCTGACAGCCTGCAACCGGCCGCTGACAAGCTGAACCTGAAGGTGCAGACGGCGACCGTCACGCGCAAGCCGGATCCGTCGCAGGCACAGGGGCCGTTCGGCAACGAGAAACTGCTCAAGGCCGTGTTCGGCGACGAGTCGCTCAAGAACAAGCGCAATACCGAAGCCGTGGATGTGGGCCAGGGCGTGCTGGTCTCGGCGCACGTGGTCAGCTATCACCCCGCGGCCACGCCGCCGCTCGCGCAGATCGCCGCACAGGTCAAGGAAAAGACGATTGCCGACCTGGCCGAGCAGGAAGCAAAGAAGGCCGGTATCGCGAAGCTCGACGCGCTCAAGAAGGGTGGGGACGCGACGTTCGGGGCCGCGCAGACGGTATCGCGCGACAATCCGGGCAAGCTGGCACCGGCCGCGCTCACGGCCATCTTTGGCGCGGATACCTCGAAGCTGCCTGCCTACGTGGGCGTCGAGCTAGGCGATGGGCAAGGTTACGCCGTGTACCGCATCAGCAAAGTGACGCAGCCGGCCGCTCAGGATCCGCAGCGTCTTGCCGCGGAAGCACAACAGTTGAATCAACTGGCCGCACAGGCCGAGTGGAACGCCTGGTTGGGTGATCTGCGCGCGCGCTCGAAGGTCAAGGTGGTCAATGATGTCACCAAGGCGTCGAGCAACTGAGCGCCTGAGCGACAAGAAGACGACACAACGAAAAACGCGGCCGTGTGGCCGCGTTTTTTTACGTCTGGATCATGCGCCCGATTTCGGTGTGCGGGTGTCTGCCGCTTTTCCCGATGGCTTGCCTCCCGGTTTGAGCAGCGGTTTCACCGTCGGCCACACGTTCTGCAAGATCTGGGGATGGGCTTTGGCAAGCGGATGGATCTGATCCTGCTGGAACCAGTCAGGGTGCTCCACAACGCCGGCCAGCAGGAACGGCACGTAGCCCGTCTTCTCCTGTTTGGCGAGCGCGGAGAACATGTTGAAGAACTGTTCGCTGTAGTCGGGGCCGTAGTTCGGCGGAATGCGCATGCCGACGACGATCACACGGCTGCCTGCCTTGCGTGAAGCGGCAATCATCTCGCGCAGGTTCGTGCGTGTGAGATCGAGTGGAATGCCGCGCAAGGCGTCGTTGCCGCCCAGTTCCAGAATGGTGATGGCGGGGTGGTAGCGCGCCAGCAGGGGCGCGAGGCGGGCACGTCCGCCGCTCGTCGTGTCGCCGCTGATACTCGCATTGACGACGCTATAATCGAACCCGTTTTGCGTGATCGTCTGCTGCAGCAGATTCACCCAGCCGGCGCCGCGAGCGATGCCATATTCCGCCGAGAGGCTGTCGCCCACGACCAGGATCGTGGGCGCTCCCGAACTTGCGGCGTTCGCCGCGGTCCCTGAGAGCATGCACCAGCCAATCAAGGCTGAGGCGGCCAATTTCAAGAACTCTCTTCTTGCCATGTCGTTTTCCGAAAACGTAATTGAGGTGCGGGGCCTGGGGAAGCGGTTGCGCGATGCCACCGGTGAGCTGGTCATTTTGCAGGATATCGATTTCTCCGTCGCGAAAGGCCAGAGCGTTGCCATCGTCGGCGCCTCGGGATCCGGCAAGTCGACACTGCTCGGGCTGATGGCGGGCCTCGACACGGCGACCGACGGCAGCATCACGCTATTGGGCAAACCGCTGGGTGAACTCGACGAAGAGGGGCGTGCGGCATTACGGCGCGGTGCCGTGGGATTCGTCTTTCAATCATTTCAGTTGATGCCGCATCTGACCGCCCTCGAGAACGTGATGCTGCCGCTCGAATTATTGGGTGAGACACGCGACGTGCGCGATCGTGCCGTAGACATGCTGGACCGGGTGGGGCTGGGGTCGCGCCTTACGCATTACCCGAAGCAGCTCTCCGGCGGCGAACAGCAACGTGTGGCGCTCGCACGTGCGTTCGTGACCGGGCCGGTCGTGCTGTTTGCCGACGAACCGACGGGAAGTCTCGACACGGCGACTGGCGAACGAGTCATCGACCTGATGTTCTCGCTCAACAAGGCGAGCGGCGCTACCCTGGTGTTGGTCACGCACGATCTGGCGATCGCACAGCGCTGCGATGCAACGGTGCAGCTCGCCGGCGGGCGGTTGGTCCGGCGCGAACCGACCTGATCCAGCGACGCCCGTCTCACACTCCGTCAGCGTTTTTCCTTTAGCGCTTCGCCCGCCAGTCGGATCAAGGAGGCGGTCGAGGCGTCATGGGCATCGGACCGGAGCGAATCCGGGTCGACGAGCTCCGGTTCGATGGCGCGGCACAACGTCTTGCCGAGCTCCACGCCCCATTGATCGAACGGATTGATGTTCCAGATGGCGGCCTGCACGAATACCTTGTGCTCATAGAGCGCGATCAGCGCACCCAGTCGCTCCGGCGACAATTTATCGATGACCAGCGTGTTGCTGGGACGATTGCCGTCAAAACGGCGTTGCGCGCCCAGAGGGCCACCTGCCTGTTCCGCCGTGGCCATCGAACCGCCCTGCAGCAATGCCTCGCTCTGCGCGAAGCAGTTGGCGAGCAGCTTGCGGTGGTGATCGAGCAGGCCGGGGGCGTCGTACTGCGGCTCGAGCACGGCGATGAAATCCACCGGCACCAGCGTGGTGCCCTGGTGGAGCATCTGGAAGTAGGCGTGCTGTCCGTTCGTCCCTGGCTCGCCCCAGATGATGGGCGCCGTTTGCCACGCCACGGGGGTGCCGTCGACCTGTACCGACTTGCCATTGCTCTCCATGTCCAGTTGCTGGAGATAGGGGGGAAGCTTCTGCAGCGCGTCGGTATACGGCGCGATGGACAACGTCTGGGCGTCGAAGAAATTCCGGTACCAGACGCCGAGCAGGCCGAGCAACACCGGCATGTTGGCTTCGAGCGGTGCGTGGCGGAAGTGCTCGTCCATGGCATGGGCCCCGGCGAGCAGCGCTTCGAAATTCCGTGCGCCGAGATACAGCATGATGATGAGCCCGATGGATGACCACAGCGAATAGCGGCCACCGACCCACTCGCCGAACTCGAAAACGTTCTCCTTGCGGATGCCGAATCGCACAGCCTCTTCTGCATTCGTCGACACGGCGACGAAATGCCTGCCGAGTTCGCTTTCCGGAATGCCGTGATCGACGAACCAGGCGCGAATCGTGCGCGCGTTGGTCATCGTCTCGAGCGTCGTGAACGTCTTCGAGCACACAACGACCAGTGTGCTTTCGGGGTCCAGGGAAGGAAGTGTGCGGGCGAGTTCCGTGGGATCGATGTTGGCGATGAAGTGTGCCGACAGATCGTGACGCCCGTAGACGGCGAGCGCATCGCAGACCATGCGGGGGCCGAGATCCGAGCCGCCGATGCCGACATTGATCAGATGCCGGATGCGCTTGCCGGTGGCACCCACCCACGCGCCGCTGCGCACACTGTCGCTGAACGCGCGCATCCGGGACAGCGTGTCGCTCACGCCGTGACTGACGTCGCCCGAGGCATCGTGAAACGCCATCGTGCGCGGCGCGCGCAGGGCCACATGCAGGGCCGCGCGTTGCTCGGTCACGTTGACGTTTTCGCCCGCCCACATGGCGTCGCGTTTGGCGGGCAGGTTGCATTCGCGTGCCAGATGCGTGAGCAGCGTGCGGGTCTTTTCGGTGATCCGGTTTTTGGAGTAGTCGAGATACAGGCCGGCCGCACGCAACGAGAAGTTTTCGACGCGTGAATTGGCGCCCCTGCCGGCAAACCAGTCGCGCATGTGCTGCCCGGCGATTTCGTCGCGATGCTCGAGCAGGGTACGCCAGGCGGGGAGTTGATCCAGACGAACGGATGACTTGTACGGCATGTGCGATAGGAACATTTCGATAAGGCGAAGTATAACGGGAGTCGCCGCGCATACGGCCCGAAATCGGGTGCGGGGCGGCGCGGATACAGGCTTTGCGCCGCCTGGACCGTCTTATCGGGGGGGCGGGCGGCGTCCCACGAGTGGGCTGAACGCTTCGCGTCGCACGCGCCGAGTCGTTCAGCCGCAGTCCCAGTTCGGTGCGGATGGCGGGCAAAAGTTCAGATGCCGTGAGACCTGCCGGCCCCTGTCCCGCGCTCACGCACCGCTCGGCGGCCCGCCCGTGAAGCCAGACGGCGCCCAGCGCGGCGGGTGTCGCCGGCATGCCCTGGGCAAGGAGAGCGCCGATGACGCCGGTGAGCACATCCCCCGTGCCGGCCGTGGCCAGTCCGGCATTGCCGGTCGTGTTGATCCAGGTGTCGTTGCCGTCGTCGATGACCGTGCCCGACCCCTTGAGCACGATGGTGGCGCCGAAATGCTGCGCCAGCGCGCGCGCGCACGCCAGCCGGTCGGACTGAATGCGCGCGACGTCGCAGCCTGCCAGGCGAGCGGCCTCGAGCGGATGCGGCGTCAACACGGTAGGGCCGGCACGGCGGCGCACTCGCTCGGCGAGCGAGGGCTCGATGGCGAGCAGATTGAGCGCATCGGCATCGATGACCAGCGGCGTATGCTCCAACGCCAGGGCCCGGGCAAGACAGGCGGTCGACGCCGCCGAGGTGCCGAGTCCCGGTCCGATCGCGACCGCCTGCATGGTGGCCAGATCCAGGCTTTCTGCCTGACGCAGCATCAGTTCGGGGTGAACGGGATCCCAGGACGGGCCGTTCTGGGCGACGAAACCGACGTAGACGCGCCCGGCACCCGACATCAGTCCGGCGCGCGCGCAGAGCAGGGGCGCCCCGACCATGCCCTCATGGCCGCCGAGTACCGCGAGCGATC
This sequence comes from Pandoraea pnomenusa, assembly GCF_000767615.3. NCBI lineage: Bacteria > Pseudomonadati > Pseudomonadota > Betaproteobacteria > Burkholderiales > Burkholderiaceae > Pandoraea > Pandoraea pnomenusa. Next base: position 2,405,024 of record NZ_CP009553.3, read on the forward strand.
CGTAACTCCCCTTGTGGGATGCATGATGGCGTTGCGCCAGATGTGGCTCGAATACTTCCGGCGCGTTCGTGCGGATGCTGCTGGCCGTGAGCCCATCGCCGGCCCCGAGCGTGGCCACGAGCACGTCGCCGGACAGGTCGCGTCCGACACCCGTGAAAAGTCCAGGGCAGGCGCCGAGCATGGCAATCGTGACGTCCGCCCGGATGGCCGGACCGTCGGCGACCCCCGTGGCGGCCATAAGTCCGCTCGGAATGTCGATCGCCAGCACCGGTGTGCCCTGCGCGTGGGCGTAACCGATGTTCTCGACGAGTGTGGCGGCCGCGCCGTCGAGCGCGCGCGACAGGCCGATACCGAACAGGCCGTCCACGATCCATGCGTAGGCGGAAGGCTGCGGCCACGTCGTTGGCGCGGGGCGCACCGGCACGCCGGCGGCGATCGCCTCGTCATGCGCCCAGATGGCGTCGGGTGCGCCCGGGGGCGCAAGCTGCCAAACGTCGACGAGCACGCCGCGCCGCTGCAATTCGCGCGCCGCCACGTAGGCGTCGCCGCCGTTGTTGCCGGGCCCCGCGAGCAACAGGACCGGATGGCGACCAGCCGTTGCCAGTGCGGGCAGATGGGCGTAAAGCCAGCCGGCGACGGCCGTCCCGGCGCGGGACATCAAGGTGTGCGGCGGCAGTCCGGCCGCGGCGGCTCTCTCGACATCGCGAAGGGCCGCGGGAACGTATAAGTCGCGGCAGGGGGCGCCGGGGTCGGAGGTGAAGGTGGCATCGGTGAGCGCCACCGACGTCTCGGGAACCGGGGCCGGGGGGCGACTCACGGGCCGAGCCAGTGGACTCGCGCTGGCGGGCGCGGCAGGGAGGTTGGCGTGCAGAGGGTCGGACATGGCTGGCAAAGCTCCCGTAAGCCTGGGCGTTACCGCGTTACCGCTTTATCGCTCTATCGCGCTGTCACCGGGCGCAGGCCGCGCGACGCATGCCGGATGTCATGCGAGGCGCGGGGCGGACGGCAGGGAAACCAGGGACGCGATGGCGCGCAGGCAACCTAGGTGTCGATCAGCAGATTATGCCGATATTGCGCCGTTCTGCCTGCAAGGATGTCTCCCGATGCCTTGTCGGCGGCGTCCGACGGGCCGCTCAGCGATCGTACCGGGCGAGCGTCAGGCCGTTCAGATCGATCTCGGGCGTCTGTCCCGAGATGACGTCGGCGAGCACACGCCCCGAACCGCAGGCCATGGCCCAGCCGGTCGAGCCATGGCCGACGTTGAGGAAGATGCCCGGCAGGTGCGTTGCCCCGAGCAGCGGCGGGCCGTCGGGCAACATCGGCCGTGCGCCGACCCACGATCTGGCTTCGCGATACTTCCCCGCGCCCGGGAACCAGTCGGTCGTCACCTTGTAGAGCGTGGCGATGGCGCGTTCGCGCAGCACCAGCTCGGTGTCGCCGAGTTCGGCTGTCCCGGCAATGCGCAGCCGGTTGCCCTGAGGCGTGATGGCGGTTTTGTACGACTCGTCCATGACGGCGATGCGCGGACTGAACAGCTCGTTCTTGACGGGAACCGTGATCGAGTAGCCCTTGATCGGCCAGAGCGGTAGATCGATGCCCAGCGGGCGCAGCAGTTCCGTGCTCGCCACTCCTGCCGCGATCACGACGGCGTCGGCGTCGAGCGTGGCGCGCCGGCCGCCTTCGGCGTGGCTCGAGGTCTCGACGGTGACCCCGGCGCGCCCAAGGTTCGAGCGCACCGACAGCACGCTTGTCTCGGTCGCCAGCGTCACGCCCATGTCACGTGCGATCTGGGCCAGGCGCTTGGTGAAGAGCGGGCAGTTGCCGGTTTCATCGCGCGGCAGGTGCAGGCCGCCCGCGAGTTCGGCGTCGGTGGAAATCGCGGGCTCGAGCTTGCGACACTCCTCGGCCGTGAGCAGGCGGTGCGGCACCTCGTTCTCGGCGAGCATGGCGCGCGCGGGCTCGTTCATCTTGATTTCGCGCTCGGTGCGGAACAGTTGCAGGTAGCCTTGCGTGTGCTCGTATTCGAACACATGGACGTCGCGCAATTCGTGGAGGCAGCGTTGGCTGTAGAACGCAAGGCGCTGCATGCGCTCGCGGTTCGCGCGATAGCGTTCGAGCTTGCATTCGCGCAGCCAGCGCGCGGCCCAGCGCCACGTCCCCGCCGACAGGCCCGGCCGGAAGATGAGCGGGCTGGCCGAGCTGAACAGGTAGCCGAGCAGCTTGCGCGGCATGCCGGGCGCTGCCCAGGGCGTGACGTAGCCCGGCGCGATGACGCCTGCGTTGCCGAAGCTGCTCTCTTGCGCGACCGTGCTGTTGCGCTCGACGAGAGTGACCGTATGCCCCGCGGCGGCCAGATAGTAGGCGGTACACGTGCCGATAACCCCGCCGCCGATAACGATGACCTTCATTCCCAACCGTCTGGTGTGTGGCGAACGCCCGTTCGTTCGCTTGTTAGTGTCGTATTAGTGTCTTGCCAGTGACGTTTTGTGCCGGGCCTCGCCTCCGGGGTCGCCGGGCGGCGCGAGCCGTGTTCCGATTTCGAGTTCGGTACGGGGCGCATAGGTTACCAGAGAGCGGCCGCGACAGGGCGGCAGCGGGCCAGAATACGTGTTGCGCACTCGGGTATAACCCGGGGTAAGCAGGGTATAATCCCGGTTTGTCGTTCCCCCGCGTTTTGAACGCCTCGCCTTCCGTCCTTCCATGAATCACATTGCCTGCTTCGCCGGCGCCTTGGCGCTCTCCGAATTCCGCCAGCAACGTCTTCTGCAGACCCTGCAAGCCATCGACAGCTCGATCGTGCGCGTCGACGCGCGCTACGTGCACCTCGTGGCCAGCGTCGAGCCGCTCTCGAGCGAGGATGTGGCACGTGTCGCCGGTCTGCTTACCTACGGTGAGCCGGTGCGTGACGAGCCGGTGGGCGATCAGCTGCTCGTGATCCCGCGGCTGGGCACGATCTCGCCCTGGGCGAGCAAGGCGACGGACATTGCCCGCAACTGCGGCATCGATCACGTGCGACGCATCGAGCGCGCGGTCGAATACACGATCGGCGTGAAGTCAGGACTGCTCGGCGGCAAGAAATCGCTGCCGGCCGACGTGCTCGCCCGCGTGGCCGCCGTGCTGCACGATCGCATGACCGAGACGGTCGTCGCCTCGCGCAAGGACGCTGAAGCGCTGTTCGTCGAGCTGCCGGCCAAGCCGCTGCAGACCGTCGACGTGATCGGTGCCGGACGCGGCGCGCTCGAGGCCGCCAACCGTGACCTGGGCCTCGCGCTGGCCGACGACGAGATCGATTACCTGGTCGATGCCTTCACGAGCGTCAAGCGCAATCCGACCGACGTGGAACTGATGATGTTCGCGCAGGCGAACAGCGAGCACTGCCGTCACAAGATCTTCAATGCGCAATGGACCATCGACGGCCAGGCGCAGGACAAGTCGTTGTTCCAGATGATCAAGAACACGCACCAGCTGCATCCGCAGGGCACGGTGGTTGCGTACTCGGACAACGCTTCGGTGATGGAAGGCGCCGAAGTCGAGCGCTGGTATCCGCGCGGCGCCGACGGCAAGTACGGCCGCAGCGTGGAACTCACGCATACGCTGATGAAGGTCGAGACGCACAACCACCCGACGGCGATTTCGCCGTTCCCGGGGGCGTCTACCGGCGCGGGTGGCGAGATTCGCGACGAAGGCGCGACGGGGCGCGGCTCCACGCCGAAGGTGGGGCTGACCGGCTTCACCGTGTCGAACCTGGCGCTGCCGGACGCACGCGAAGCGTGGGAGAACGATCGTGACGTGGCGGTGCCGCCGTCGCTGCGCAAGCCCGACGACACCGGCGCGGACTACGGCCGTCCGGACCGCATCGCCTCGCCGCTGCAGATCATGATCGACGGTCCGCTGGGCGGCGCGGCGTTCAACAACGAATTCGGCCGTCCGAACCTCGGTGGCTACTTCCGTACCTATGAACAGAACGTGGGCGGTCGTGTACGCGGCTATCACAAGCCGATCATGATCGCCGGCGGCATGGGCAACATCGCCGCGCAGCACACGCACAAGCACGATCTGCCGGCCGGCACGCTGCTGATCCAGATCGGCGGTCCGGGCATGCGCATCGGCATGGGCGGCGGCGCCGCAAGCTCGATGGCGACGGGCACCAACACCGCGGAACTGGACTTCGACTCCGTGCAGCGCGGCAATCCGGAAATCGAGCGTCGTGCGCAGGAAGTCATCAACTGGTGTTGGCGTCAGGGCGAGGCCAACCCGATCCTGTCGATTCACGACGTGGGGGCGGGCGGTATCTCGAACGCCTTCCCCGAGCTGGTCGACGGTGCGGGCAAGGGCGCGCGCTTCGACCTGCGCCAGGTGCAACTGGAGGAGTCTGGCATGTCGCCGGCCGAGATCTGGAGCAACGAGGCGCAGGAGCGTTACGTGCTCGCGATCGCACCCGACAGCTTTCCCGCATTCCAGGCCATCTGCCAGCGCGAGCGTTGCCCGGTGGCGGTGGTCGGCGTGGCGACCGACGAGCGCCAGCTGAAGCTCGTCGATCCGATGCATCCGGAATCGCCGGATCCGGTGGACATGCCGATGGATGTGCTGCTGGGCAAGCCGCCGCGCATGCATCGCGACGTGAAGCGAGTGCAGGCGGCGCTGCCTCCGGTGGACGTGACCGGCCTGTCGCTCGACGACGTGGCGCGTGCGGTGCTGCGTCATCCGACCGTGGCAAGCAAATCGTTCCTCATCACCATTGGCGACCGCACGGTGGGCGGCCTGACGGCGCGCGACCAGATGGTCGGTCCGTGGCAGGTGCCGGTGGCCGACTGCGCCATTTCGCTGATGGACTACGCCGGCTATCGTGGGGAAGCGATGACGATGGGCGAGCGCACGCCGCTGGCCGTGATCGACGCGCCCGCATCGGGCCGCATGGCGGTTGGCGAAGCCATCACGAACATTGCGGCGGCGCCGATTGCGTCGCTCGACCAGATCAAGCTGTCGGCTAACTGGATGGCAGCCTGCGGCACCGAAGGCGAAGACGCGGCGCTGTTCGACACGGTCAAGGCGGTGGGCATGGAGCTGTGCCCGGCACTGGGGCTGTCGATCCCGGTGGGCAAGGATTCGCTGTCGATGCGCACCAAGTGGGAAGACGCCGGTCGCGGCAAGGACGTGGTGGCGCCGGTCTCGCTGATCGTGTCGGCGTTCGCGCCGGTCGAGGACGTACGTGGTCATCTCACGCCGCAACTGCGCTCGGCCGCCGACGTTGGCGAGACAGTGCTGATCGCCATCGATCTGGGGCGCAACAAGCATCGCATGGGCGGCAGTATCCTCGCTCAGGTGACGCAACAGATCGGCGACGTGGCGCCGGATCTCGACGATCCGGCCGACCTCAAGCGCTTCTTCGACGCCATCCAGAAACTCAATCGCGACGGCAAGCTGCTCGCGTATCACGATCGTTCGGACGGCGGTCTGTTCGCCGCGGTCGCGGAAATGGCGTTCGCGGGGCATGTCGGTGTGTCGCTCAACGTCGACATGCTCACGCTCGACGACGGCTTCGAATCCGATTACGGCGACGCGAAGGACTGGGCCAAGCAGACGGCCGGTCGCCGGGAAGACAAGACGCTGCGCGCGCTGTTCTCGGAAGAGCTCGGCGGCGTCATCCAGGTGCGCGCATCGGAGCGCGACGCCGTGCTGCAGGCGCTGCGCGAAGCGGGTCTGTCGGCGTGCACGAACGTGATCGGCAAGCCGAACACGACTGACGTCATCGAAATCTATCGCGACGCGAAAAAGGTCTTTGGCGCGCCGCGTGCGGAACTGCAGCGTGTGTGGTCGGAGGTGAGCTGGCGGATCGCGCGTCTGCGCGACAACCCGGCCGCGGCCGACGCCGAGTACGAAGCACTGAACGACACCAGCGATCCGGGCCTCTCGCCGAAGCTGACGTTCGACCCCAGCGAAGACGTCGCGGCACCGTTCATCGCGACGGGGGCGCGTCCGAAGGTGGCGATCCTGCGAGAGCAGGGCGTGAACTCCCACCTCGAAATGGCTTACGTGCTCGACAAGGCCGGCTTCGACGCGTACGACGTGCACATGAGCGATTTGCTCGCGGGCCGTCACTCGCTCGAGACGTTCAAGGGCTTCATCGCCTGCGGCGGTTTCTCGTACGGCGACACGCTGGGCGCCGGCGAAGGCTGGGCCAAGACGATCCTGTTCAACCCCTCGCTTGCCGAACAGTTCGCCGGGTTCTTCAATCGCGCCGACACCTTCGCTCTGGGCGTATGCAACGGTTGCCAGATGATGAGCAACCTGTCGAACCTGATTCCGGGCGCCGCGGCGTGGCCGAAGTTTACGTATAACCAGTCGAAGTACGAAGCGCGTCTGACGCAGGTCGAGGTGCTGGAATCGCCGTCGCTCTTCTTCAAGGACATGGCGGGCTCGCAACTGCCGATCGTGGTCGCGCACGGCGAGGGCTACGCCAACTTCGGTCAGCAGGGCAACATCGACCAGGCGATTGCCGCGATGCGCTTTGTCGACCATCGGGGGCAGCCGACGGAGCAGTATCCGTACAACCCGAACGGTTCGCCGCGCGGGCTGACGTCGGTGACGACGGCCGACGGTCGCTTCACGGTGATGATGCCGCATCCGGAGCGCGTGTTCCGCACGGTGCAGATGAGCTGGGCACCTGCCCAGTGGGGCGAAGACAGCCCGTGGATGCGCATGTTCCGCAACGCGCGTCGCTGGGTCGCCTGATTGCCGATTCGCGAGGGCGATGTGCTGTCGCCCTTGCCGGCATGCATGAAGGCCGCTTGCCTCGTTCGTCAGGGCAGGCGTCTTTCCTGGCGCCGGCGCGGATAGCGGCTCGCCCGGTCAAGCCGGGAAGGCCACAAAAAAACCCGCCTTTCGGCGGGTTTTTTCGTTCGGCGATGCCGTTGTGGCAGTTACTGAATCTTGGCCTTTTTCTCGAGGCCTTCGATGAAGCCTTGCAGCTTCTCTTCCTGCATCTGCTGCACGAGTTGCGGCTTGACGTCCGACAGCGGCGGGATTTGCGCGTCGCGCACGTCGTCGAGCTCGATCACGTGATAGCCGAACTGCGTCTTGACCGGGGCCTGGGTGTATTGGCCCTTCTGGAGCTTTTGCAGTGCATCGGCGAATTCGGGCACATAGGCATTGGCCGGCGACCAGTCGAGGTCACCACCATTCTTTGCCGAACCCGGGTCCTTCGAATACTGTTTGGCGAGATCTTCGAACTTCGCGCCGCCCTTCAGTTTCGCGATGATCTCCTTGGCGGTGTCTTCCGACGGCACCAGGATGTGGCGCGCGTGATATTCCTTGTCGCCGAACTGCTTCTTCAGTTGATCGTAGCGGGCTTGCACTTCGGCGTCGCTCACCGGCGAGGTCTTCTGGAAGTCGGCGATCAGCGCGCGGATGAGCACGCCTTGCTCGGCGAGCTTGAGCTGCGCCTTGACGTCCGGTTGCGAGGCCAGACCCTTGCTGACGGCTGCCTGCGCGAGCACTTCGCGCTTGACCAGTTCTTCGCGCACCTGCTGCTGCAACTGCGGCGAGTTCGGCTGACCCTGACGGACCATTTCGCGCACCATGGCGTCGGCGCGCGACACAGGCACCGGCGTGCCGTTCACGACGGCGACGTTCTGGGCGAGCGCAGGGAGGGAGACGGCGGTCAGCGACACGGCGGCGCCGAGCGCCATGGCCGTGCGGGCGAGTTTCAATGCCATGCTGTTTTTCCTAACGAATGACGAAGGCAGGGTTAATCGACGGGGGACGCGTCGCATGCGGGTCACGCTTCACCGGGGGCGAGCGCGACGATGGCGAGGGCGTGAATGCCGTTCTGCATCAAATCGGCTAGCGCATCATACACCAGGCGATGACGTGCCACGCGGTTACGTCCGGTAAAGGCGGCCGAGACGATGCGCAGATTGTAATGGCCGCCCGAGGCGGCGCCGGCATGGCCCGCATGGCGGGCGCTGTCGTTCTCCAGTGCGAACTCGAGGGGGGCGAGGGCCGCCGTGAGGCGCGCTTCGATTTGCTGTTCCATGCTCATGACGGAGGCTTCCTGACGGACGTTGGACCTTATTCGTCCTGCTTGATGTACTTCGCGAGCCAAAGGCTCTGCACGACGATGAACACGACCATGAGGCCCATGCCGCCGAAGAGCTTGAAGTCGACCCAGGTATCGGTCGAGAAGTGATAGGCGATTACCAGGTTGAGCGCACCCATGGCGAGGAAGAACAGCGCCCAGCTGAAGTTCACGGCGCGCCACAGGTTCTCGGGCAACGCCATCTGCTTTTCCATCATCGCGCGGATCAGGTTCTTGTCGAACACGAGTTCGGCGACGAACAGCGTGATGCCGAAGAGCCAGTAAAGTGCCGTGGGTTTCCACTTGATGAAGGTTTCGTCGTGCAGCAGCATGGTGGCACCGCCGAACACCACGATGATCGCCAGACTGACCCATTGCATGGGCTCGACCTTGCGGTGTCGCAGCCACATCCACAGGACCTGAGCAATCGTCGTCGCGATGGCAATGCCGGTAGCGACGTAGATGCCGGCGAACTTGAAGGCGACGAAAAACAGGATGACCGGTAACAGGTCGAAAAGAAATTTCATGAAGTCTCGGCTTGGGGGCTTCGGGAGATTTGGCGTCCTGAGCCCGCGAATATCGGAGGGCCGGGCGCAAACCCGCATTATATTTCAAAGCCCCGGCGGGCGAGCGCGGCGACGCGCGAAACGTGCGGCGCGCACGAGCGTCGCGGCCGCCTCGATTTACTCGATGATTTCAATGCGTTTGACGTCGATATCGTTGGGCTTGAGTCGATGCTTGTCGACTTCGCCCCAGATGCGCACGTGCGTCTTCTCGGTAATTTCGCGACCCGGCGGCAGGTGCTTGTCGTCGAGCTCGATTTCGATGGTCTTGCCGGCGGCGTCGCGGAAGGTGTAGTGCTCGTGTTTGAGCTTGTTGACGATGTAGCCCTCGATGACGGCTTCGACGTCCTTCGGTGCGGCGAGTGCCTGCTCCACTGTCACGGCACGTGGCATGACGGCGGGCACGGCAACCGTGCCGCCAGCCGAAGCCGACGGCACGTTGACCTGAGCCTGCGCCGGGGAACCGAAGGCAAACGCGCCGGCGATGAGCGTGGCGGCGACGGGCAGGAAGGCGAAGCGATTCGATTTTATGGACACGACATGGACTCCCTAACAATTTGGGTGGACGCAAGCCTACTGCCAAAAAACGCCGATTCAGGGTGAAATGCCGTCGATTTCACGCCATTTCACCGGTATTTTGTGGCACATGGCCACTGTTTGAATGCCTCGATCCGCCAAAGTTCTGTGCTCCGCCGTCGCACGGCGCTCAGTCTTCCTTCGGCGACTCCGTCTGGCCGTCCTTGTCCTCGAAATCGAGCGAAGCGGAATTGATGCAGTAACGCAATCCGGTCGGCTGCGGGCCGTCTTCGAACACGTGGCCGAGGTGGGCGTCGCAATTGTGGCAGCGCACTTCCACGCGCACCATGCCGTGACTGTAGTCCATCACTTCGTCGATGCCCGATTTGTCGATGGGTTTCGAATAGCTTGGCCAGCCGCAACCGGCGTCGAATTTCTCGGTCGACTGAAACAGCGGCGCGCCGCAACACACACAGCGATAGGTGCCGTCCTTCCAGTGATCCCAGTAGCGGCCCGTGAACGCGCGCTCGGTCGCGGCGTGGCGCGTGACCTGGTATTCGACGTCGTCGAGTTGGGCGCGCCATTCGGCGTCGCTCTTTTCCACTTTGCTCATGAGGTTCTCCTGATGGGTGACGGCCGGTGGTTGCCGTCACGCGTCGTATGACTGCGCACTCGCCACAGATGGGGGCGGCGTGCGTGTTTTGCAATGCGCCGCGCTGGCGCGAGGCCGCTCACGACGAGCAACTGACCTCGAGTTGTCCGGCCCAGTCGGGGGGTAATTCGGCGTAGCGTTCGAATTCCGGCTGTTCGTCGTAGGGGCGCGAGAGCACCTTGAGCAAGGTGTCGACTTCCGAGAAATCCTTCTCGTTGGCGCGCCGGATCGCAATTTCGGCCAGATGGTTGCGCAGGATGTACTTGGGGTTGACCAAGTGCATGGCCACCGCGCGCTTCGCATCGGTGCTCGCCTCGTGCCGCAGGCGGGCGCGATAGTCCACGGCCCAGGCGTCGAAACCTTCGCGATCGATAAACATGTCGCGCAACGGGGCGTCGGCTGACGGGGCGTCGAGCTGGAGTGTGGCGAGCTGACGGAACAGATGCGTGAAGTCGACGCGCCCCTCGTGCATCAGCTTGAATAGCCGGTTGATGAGCGTCTCATCATCCGCATGCGACTCGCGCAAACCGAGCTTGGCGCGCATGCGCAGATCGATTTCCTCGGCGAAGCGGGTCTTGAACACGGGCAACACCGACTGCGCCTGCTCGATGGCCGCATCGCCTTCGCCGAACAGCGGCAACAGTGACTGCGCGAGGCAGAACAGGTTCCAGTAGGCGACATTCGGCTGCGCCTGGTACGCGTATCGGCCCTGCGAATCCGAATGATTGCAGATGTGGTGGGCGTTGAATCCGTCGAGGAATCCGAACGGACCGTAGTCGATCGTCAGTCCGAGAATCGACATGTTGTCGGTGTTCATCACGCCGTGACAGAAGCCCACGGCTTGCCAGTGCGCCACCAGTTCGGCCGTCGCGTCGCACACCGCCTCGAGCATCGCGAGGTACGGATTGGCGGCATCGCGGCAATGCGGATAGTGGTGATCGATCGTGAAGTCGGCCAACTGGCGCAGCGCCTCGTGCTGATCGGCGGCCCAGAAATGTTCGAAGTGTCCGAATCGAATGAAACTCGGCGACAGGCGCGTGACAACCGCGGCCGTCTCGATGGTTTCTCGACGCACGGGGGCATCGGAGCCGATCACGCACAGCGCGCGCGTGGTCGGCACGCCCAGATGGAACATCGCCTCCGAACCGAGAAATTCGCGAATCGACGAGCGCAGCACCGCACGGCCGTCGCCCATGCGCGAATAGGGCGTCAGTCCGCCCCCCTTGATCTGGATTTCCCAGCGTCCTCCCGGACCGTCCGACTCGCCGAGCAGCAGTGCGCGACCGTCGCCCAATTGCCCGGCCCAGACACCGAATTGATGCCCGGAATAGACGCTCGCGAGCGGGTCGCCGCCGGTCAGTGGTGCGTTGCCCGCAAAGGTGGCGAGAAACTCGGGGTCGCGTGCCGCGGCGGGCGACCAGCCGAGCAGCCGGGCGGCGTCGGCCGAGAAGCCGACCAGGTAGGGCTCGGGCAACGGTTGCGGCGACAGGCGCGTGTAGAAATCCGTGCCGAGCGTGGCGAAGCGGTTGATCAGACGGAGCGGTCCGAACGGTTCGAGCGAATGAGGCGCAGCAGCGCAGCGGTCGTTGGCCGGCATTGGGGACGTTCCTGATGGTGAACAAACATTCTACTTGAGGTATCCGTCGCGTGCTGCCGGGGCCTCGCCCCGGCGGGCTGGCACGCGCCAAGTGCTCCCGCGGCGCGCGGCGTGCCGCGGTGTTGCGGCGCACAAGCGAAGGGCGTTGACCCGCAGCGCGCGCGCGTCAAGAATGATTCTCCGCGGTGCTCACGAATGCACGCATCACACGTGCCAAGTCGCGCTTCACGCGCAACGCGCGGCGCACGAATGCCGATCGCTGTTCCCGACGTATCCCCGTAATTCCGGTATTTCCGACTTTCCTGGAGATTCGACGCATGGCAACACCGCTCCTCGGCCAGATGATGGCCGCGCCGCTGCTGATTTCCTCGCTGCTCACGCACGCCGCCCGTCACCACGGCGATACCGAGATCGTGTCGCGTCGCGTGGAAGGCGACATTCACCGTTATACGTGGCGTGACGCCGAGCGGCGGTCGCGACAGCTTGCCCAGGCCCTGCGCCGCCTTGGCGTGCGTGACGGCGAGCGCGTGGGCACGCTCGCGTGGAACGGCTACCGCCATCTCGAGCTTTACTACGCCGTCTCGGGCATGGGGAGCGTGATTCATACTGTCAATCCGCGCCTGTTCCCGGAGCAGATCGCCTACATCGTCAATCACGCCGAAGATCGCTTCGTCGCGTTCGACATTGGTTTCCTGCCGCTGGTCGAGGCGATCGCGCCTCAGTGTCCGGGTGTCGAGGGCTGGATTGCCCTGGCCGACCGGGCGCATCTGCCGCCCTCGCAGTTGCCATTGCTGTGCTACGAGGACATCGTCGAGGCGGAAAGCGGCGATTTCGTCTGGCCGTCCCTCGACGAGCACACGGCGTCGGGCCTTTGCTACACGTCGGGCACGACCGGCAACCCGAAGGGCGTGCTCTACAGCCATCGCTCCACCGTGCTGCATGCCTTCGGTGCGTCGTTGCCCGATGCGATGGCGATGTCGGCGCGCGACGCCGTGCTGCCGGTGGTGCCGATGTTCCATGTGAACGCGTGGGGACTGCCGTACTCCAGCGCGCTCGTCGGTGCCAAGCTCGTGTTTCCGGGCAAGGATCTCGACGGCAAGTCGCTTTATGAACTGTTCGAGGCCGAGGGCGTGACGTTTTCGGCGGGCGTGCCGACCGTGTGGCTGGGGTTGCTCACGTACGTCAAGTCCATCGGTGCGCGTTTCTCCACGCTCGAGCGTACGGTGATCGGAGGATCGGCCTGTCCGCCGGCCATGCTGCAGACCTTCGAGAAGGACTACGGCGTACGCGTGATTCACGCCTGGGGCATGAGTGAGATGTCGCCGCTGGGCACGCTGTGTCATTTGCGCAAGCATCATCGCGACCTGCCGGCCGAGGCGCAGCAGCATATTCTGGAGAAGCAGGGCACGGCGATCTATGGTGTCGACCTGAAGATCGTGGGGCCCGACGGCGAAGCGTTGCCCTGGGACGGCAAGGCGTTCGGAGACCTTTACGCCCGGGGGCCGTGGGTGCTGGAGCGTTATTTCCGCGCCGACGCGTCGCCGCTGGTCGACGGCTGGTTCCCTACCGGCGACGTGGCGACCATCGATGCCGAGGGATATGTGCAGATCACGGACCGAAGCAAGGACGTCATCAAGTCGGGCGGCGAATGGATCAGTTCGATCGACGTCGAGAACATCGCCATGGCGCATCCGGAAATTCACGAGGCCGCGTGCATCGCCATGCCGCATCCGAAATGGGAGGAGCGGCCGCTGCTCGTGGTCGTACGCAAACCCGGCTCGTCGCTGTCGCGCGAGGACGTGTTGGCGTTCTATCAGGGGCGCGTCGTGAAGTGGTGGATTCCGGACGACGTCGTCTTCGTCGACGAAATCCCTCACACCGCAACCGGGAAGATGCTCAAGCTCAAACTGCGCGAGAAGTTCCGCGACCATCGCGCGGCGTCTTAGCTTCGACGCTCGCGTCGCGTCCCGGCCGGCGCCCGTCGGCCCGGGGCATAGGCCATGGCAGCCAGGGTGGCGGCGTGCCCCGACCGGGGCTGGGAAAGCGCCGAGCGCTGCCTCGGACGCATCCGAAATCCTGTAATGGCGGCGCTTTTCGCGCGATTCGTCAGCGGTCGCCGCGTCCGTCCCCTCTATAATGTCAGCCTGAAATTTCCCCGACGCGGCGGCTTCTGCCGCGTCTTTTCCTGACGATTCCGAAGGAGACGCAGTGCATCTGCTGAGTGCCACCGCCGGCCTCGTACTCGTGAATGGGGTGAGCTATGGCTTGCTGCTATTCATGCTGTCCAGCGGACTCACGCTCATCTTCAGCATGCTGGGGGTGCTGAACTTCGCGCATGCGAGCTTCTACATGCTGGGCGCGTACTTTGCTTACGCGCTGTCGGCGCGGATCGGGTTCTGGGCGGCGCTGATCGCGGCGCCGCTGCTCGTCGGCGCTGTCGGGGCATTGTTCGAGCGCAGCGTGCTTCGGCGGCTACGGGCGCGCGGCGTGCTGGCGGAGTTGCTCGCCACGTTCGGGCTGGCCTACGTCGTGGTCGAGCTGGTGCAGTTGGCGTGGGGGCGTGGTCCGGTGGACTATGCCGTGCCGGCCGTTCTCGACGGGACCCTGATCGGCATCGCGGGGGTGGCGGTGCCTGCCTACCGATTGTTCCTGATGCTGCTGGCGTGCGCGATTGCGCTTCTGGTGTGGGGGACGCTGCGTGCCACGCGCGCCGGGCTCGTGCTTCAGGCCGCGCTGTCGCAGCCCGCGATGACGCAGGCGCTCGGCTACGACGTGCCCGCGCTATACACGGGCGTGTTCGCCTGCGGCGCGGCGCTGGCGGCGCTCGCCGGCGCGGCAGGCGGCAATGTGCTCGTCACCGAACCGGGGATGGCGGCAACGGTGGGCAGTGTCGTGTTCGTGGTGGTGGTGGTCGGCGGGCTCGGATCGTTGGGCGGGGCTTTCGTGGCATCGCTGCTCATCGGGCTGTTGCAAACGTGGGCCGTCACGAGCGATGCGAGCCTGGTGGCGTGGTGGCCCTCGGCGCAGGCGGGCGCGCTCGCCCCCCTGGCACCCCTCGCGCGCCTGAGCGTGGCGCAGCTCGCGCCCGCGGTGCCATATCTGTTGATGGTGGCGGTGCTTTTGTGGCGCCCGCGCGGGCTTGCTGGCGTGCGGGAGGGATGATGCGGGACATCTCCCTGGTCGCCGCTCCGATCGCGCGTCGAGCCATCGCGTGGGTGTGCTTCGCGGCGGTCCTCGGCGTTGCCCCCTGGTGCTTTCCTTCCGACGCCGCCCTGACACTCATGACGCAAATGGGAACGGCGGCGATTCTCGCGCTGTCGTTCAATCTGCTGCTCGGGACGACGGGACTGTTGAGCTTCTGCCACGCGACCTATGCCGGCGTGGGCGCCTACGCCGCGGTGTGGTGCATGAATCGTATCGGCTTGCAGGGCTGGCCCGTCTCGATGGCGCTGGTGCCGCTTGCGGGCGCATTCGCCGGAGGCATTGCGGGCGCCACGTTGGGCTTTGTCACCACGCGTCGCGCCGGCATGACGTTCGCCATGATTACGCTGGGCGTCGCGGAACTCGTCTGGGTGATGGCCGCCATGCTGCCTGAGTGGTTCGGCGGCGAGCGCGGCATACCGACGGACAGAACGCTCGGCGCGGCTTGGTTCGGTGTGACGTTCGCGACGCAGCGCGAAGTCTACGGGCTGGTCGCGTTCTGGTGGTTCGTCTGCGCCACGCTGATGTACGGCGTGACACGCACGCCGCTGGGGTTTCTTGCGCGCGCCGTACGGGATAACGACGGGCGGGTCGCGTTTCTCGGACAGTCGCCGGCCGCGGTGCGCTACCGCATGCAGATCATCGCGGCGGCGTTCGCCGGTCTGGCCGGCGCGCTGGGTGCGCTGAATTTCGAACTGGTCAGCGCCGATACGTTCAGCCTCGAGCGCTCGGGCGTCGTGCTCGTCTTCACGGTGCTCGGCGGTGCGGCCTACTTCGTCGGACCCATGATAGGCGCCGTGATCGGGGTGTTGGCGACCGTGGTGCTCGCCACATTCACACGGGCGTGGCAGCTCTACGTAGGGCTGGGGTTTCTCGCCGTGGTGATCTTCGCGCCCGGCGGCGTCGCGGGGCTGATGGCGGCGCACGTGCAGGCGTGGCGTTGCGGCGCGGTACGTCGGCTGTGGAAGCCCTATGCCGGGGTTTGCGTCGGCATGGCGCTGTTTGCCGGCGGCCTGGTCGCGATTGTCGAGATGACCTACGGTTCGCGTCTGGCGGCCGACGCCGGGGTGTCGGCGAACGGCGGCGCGAGCACACCCGGCGCAGGCGCATGGGCGCTGGCCGCGCTGGCGGCCGTGGCCGGGCTGGCGGTGCTTGTGCGCACGGGGGCTCGATTGCGTCGCGCGGTGGCCGCTTTGCGCATGTCGGCGCAGGAGGGGCGATGAAGCGCGCGACGAAACACGCGACGACCGCCGCGACGCCCGCACCAGTGCTCAGCATCCGTGGGCTGCACAAGTCGTTCGGCCGGACGCAGGTGTTGTGCGGTGTCGATCTGACGCTGACGGCCGGGGAGCGTCTGGCCATCATCGGACCGAACGGCGCTGGCAAAAGTACCTTGTTCGACGTGATTACCGGCCGAACGCACGCCGACAAGGGCCGTGTTCTGCTGCACGATCGCGACGTCACCGGGCGCGCGCCGCACGTCATCAGTCGTCGCGGGCTGTCGCGCAGTTTTCAGACGTCGCAGTTGTTCGGACACATGAGCGTGATCGACCATCTGCGTTGCGCGGGACTTTGGCCGAGCGGCCACCGCTACACCTTCTGGCGGCGCATGCGTGGACTTGACGACGTGACACGGCGCAGCGAAGCCTGGCTGGCGCGCCTTGGACTGGAGGCTCGGCGCGACGTGCCGGCGGGCGCGTTGAGTTATGCGGAACAGCGCGTGCTCGAAGTCGGGATGTGCGCGGCGTCGGCGGGCAGCGTGATGTTGCTCGACGAGCCGACCGCCGGGATGAGTCAGTCGGAGTCCGCGCGCATGGTGGCGCTCATTGCGGAACTGAGCCGCGGGCGAGCATTGCTGATGATCGAGCACGACATGCGGGTGGTTTTCTCGCTGGCGGACCGAATCGCCGTGCTCGCGCGAGGCGCGGTCATCGCCTGCGACACGCCGGAGCGAATTCGTCAGCATCCGGATGTTCGTACCGCGTATCTGGGCGAATATGCCGACGCGCTCGGACCCGCCGGCGCCGGGGAGGCCCGCGATGCTTGAGCTGATCGACGTCCGTGCGGGGTATGGAGGAAGCCGTGTCCTGCACGGCGTCACGATGCGAGTGGGTCCCGGGGAGATCGTGGCGGTGCTCGGCCGCAACGGCGCAGGGCGCTCCACGTTGGCCAGGGCGATCATGGGGCAAGTGCCGCGAGAGGGTGAAATTCGCTGGCAAGGACGATCGCTGGTCTCGCTCGCGCCGCATCGAATCGCACGCTTGGGCATTGGCTACGTGCCGGAGACGCGCGATGTCTTCGCACCCCTGACGGTGACGCAGAATCTGCTGCTGGGCCAGCGGGCAAGTCGCGGGCTGTTGGGAGGATGGGGACGTCTGCGCGCAGGGCGGCAGCGCTCGGGTGAGGCCATTGCGAATGAGCGTCGTGCGCTTACACTCGCGCAGGCATTCGAGCGGTTCGAGGAGCTCGCCCCGCGCCGGGACACGCCGGCGGGGGCGCTCTCCGGCGGCGAGCAACAGCTGCTCGCGCTGTGTCGGGCCATGATGGCCGGGCCGTCGTTGCTGATCGTTGATGAGCCGACCGAAGGTCTGGCGCCTCGTGTCGTCGCGCGAATCGGGCGAATCCTCACGGATCTTCGGGCCACTGGCGTGGCGATCCTGCTGATCGAACAGAAGCTGTCGCTCGCGCTCACGTGTGCGCAACGGGTTGCGGTCATGGGCCGAGGCGCGCTCGTCTTCGAGGGCGAGCCGGAAGCGCTGGTCGCCGCGCCCGCGGTCCGGCGCGAATGGCTCGAGGTCTAGCGCTGCGCTAGAATCGAACGATCGTATTGCTGCGGCCTGCGTGCTCGCGGCACCCCCAACGAACGGACAATACAAGGATAGAGACAACGATGAGCACGGCTTACGAGATTCGCGACGGCATAGCGGTCATTACGCTGGAGAATCCCCCGGTCAACGGCCTGGGACATGCGACCCGCGCGGGTATCGCCCAAGGGCTGGCCAGCGCCCAGGCCGACGCGCAGGTGCGAGCCATCGTGCTGATCGGTGCCGGCAAGGCATTTTCCGGCGGGGCAGATATCCGCGAGTTCAATACGCCGAAGGCCACGCAAAGTCCGCTGCTGGTGGACGTGATTGCCGCGCTCGACGCCTGCACCAAACCCGTGGTTGCCGCGGTCCATGCCGTCGCCATGGGCGGCGGTCTGGAGCTGGCATTGGCGTGTCACTACCGGGTGGCGCTGCCTGGGGCGCAGATCGCATTGCCGGAAGTCAAGCTCGGGCTGTTGCCTGGCGCGGGCGGCACACAACGACTGCCGCGCGCCATCGGTGTCGCACGTGCGCTCGACATGGTCGTGACGGGCCGCGTGGTGAAGTCGGAAGCCTTGGTCGGCACGCTCTTTTCGAAACTGTTCGAGGGCTCGCATGACGACCTGCTGACTGGCGCCATTGCCTTCGCCAATGACGTGGCCGCGCGCGGCGAGACGTTGCCGAGGTTGCGCGATGTCGCGATCGACGACCCAGACGGCGCCGCGAAAGCGGCCATCGACGCCGCGAGAGAGAAAGTCCAGCGAGAGCAACCGCACTTTCCTGCCCCACATAAATGCGTGGCGGCCGTGGAGGCGGCACTGTCGCGTGCGTTCGACGACGGCGTGAAGTTCGAGCGCGAGTGTTTCTTGGCACTGGTCAGCTCGCCCGAGTCCAAGGCCTTGCGTCATGCCTTTCTCGGCGAACGCGCGGCGGGCAAGATCGCGGATGTGCCGGACGATACGCCGGTGCGCACGATCGAGCGCGTGGCCGTGATCGGCGCCGGCACGATGGGCGGCGGCATTGCCATGACGTTCGCCAATGCGGGACTCCCGGTCACGCTCGTCGATACGACCGACGCCGCACTGGCGCGCGGTCTCGAGACGATGCGCGGTAACTATGCGCGTGCCGTCACGCGCGGCAAGCTCGCTGCCGATGAGGCGGACAAGCGCCTGGCCCGCATTCACGGCAGCACGGATTTCGCGGCGGTCGCCGACGCCGACCTGATCGTCGAGGCGGTCTTCGAGGACATGGCGATCAAGCAGGTCGTCTTTCGCGAGCTCGACAAGGTGGCCAAACCCGGCGCGATTCTCGCATCGAACACGTCGACGCTCGATCTCGACGCGCTCGCGCGGACCACGTCGCGGGCGCATGACGTGGTCGGTATGCATTTCTTCAGCCCGGCCCACGTGATGCGTCTGCTCGAAGTGGTGCGCGGCGCCGACACAGCCAAAGACGTGCTGGCCACCGTCATGAAGCTCGCCAAGCGAATCGGCAAGTTGGCCGTGGTGGCACGTGTGTGTGACGGTTTCATCGGCAATCGCATGCTCGAGCCGTACTTCAAACAGTCGCAGTGGATGGTCGAGCAGGGCGCAACGCCCGCGCAGGTCGACGCCGCCATCGAGCGGTTCGGCTTCGCGATGGGGCCGTTCCGAACCAGCGATCTGGCCGGCAACGATGTCAGTTGGGCGATTCGCAAGCGACGTCACGCCGAGCATCCCGACATTGCATATCCGAAGATCGCCGACGTGCTGTGCGAGGCCGGCCGGTACGGACAGAAGACGCACGCTGGCTGGTATGACTACGCCGAGGGTGACCGCACACCGCGCGAATCGGCAAAGGTGGCGCAGATGCTCGACGACTACCGCAGCGCGAACGGTATCGCCCCACGTGTCTTTTCCGACGAAGAGATCGTGGATCGCCTGGTCTACGCGCTTGTGAACGAAGGCGCCAAAGTGCTGGCCGATGGAACGGCGGCTCGCGCGTCCGACATCGACATGGTGTATCTGAATGGTTATGGGTTCCCGCTCTGGCGCGGCGGTCCGATGCTCTATGCCGACAGCATTGGCCTCGAGAACGTGCTGGCACGTGTGCGCGAATTCGCCCAGGGCGAGCATGGCGAAGATTGGACCCCGGCGACGCGACTCGTCGAACTGGCCGAGGCGGGCAAGCGCTTTAATGGTTGACCGGTGCTTGGCAACTGCTGATCCATACGATGTCGGGCGACGGGTTCGCCGGATCGACGTGACGCTATCGCGGGACGGCAGATGAGGGATGTGGAAATGAAACCGATGGACGAAGTGCTGCTCGTGATCGACGTGCAGAACGATTTCATGCCGGGTGGGGCATTGGCGGTGCCGAACGGTCACGAAGTGGTGCCGGTGATCAACGGACTCGCGAGTCGGTTCGCGCATGTGGTGCTCACGCAGGACTGGCACCCGGCGGGGCATGTCTCGTTTGCGCGCAACCACGCGGGGCGACAACCGTTCGAGACGATCGCGCTGCCATACGGCGAGCAGGTGCTGTGGCCGGCGCATTGCGTGCAGGACACGCACGGCGCGGCATTACATGCGGATCTTGATATTCCGCACGCGCAGGCCGTGGTGCGCAAGGGCTATCACGCAAATGTCGACAGCTACTCCGCTTTTCTCGAGGCGGATCGACGTACGCCGACGGGACTGGCCGGATACCTGCGCGAGAAGGGTGTGCGGCGCGTGCATTGCGTCGGTCTCGCGACGGACTTCTGTGTGGCGTGGAGCGCGCTCGACGCGCGGGCGGCAGGCTTCGACGTCTGCGTGATCGAGCACGCGTGCCGGGCGATCGATCTCAATGGTTCGCTGGCCAGCGCGTGGGCGTCGCTTGCCGCGGCAGGGGTATCGCGGGAGTAAAAAGGGCCAGCGGGCCAGCGGGCCGGGGGTAGGGCGCATTGCGCGTGGCGACGACGATGGAAGGCATGACAGGCGCTGCGTGCAAGGTGCAGGGCTGTTAGGGGACAATGTGATGATGAACAAACAATTTCGGCAGTTCCGGAGTGCCCTATGAGCGCGGTGACGATCCACTCGGGCTTTATCGATCTTCTCGGTATTGAATTGGTGCGCGCCGAGGATGGCGCGTCGGAGTTGCGTTTGCCGCTCGCACCGAAGCATCTCAACAGCTGGGAAGTGATGCACGGCGGCGTGACGATGGCGCTGCTCGACGTGGCGCTGAGCACGGCGAGCCGCAGCGTGGCGCCAGAGGGCACGGGGGTGGTCACCATCGAGATGAAGACGAGCTTCATGCAGCCGGGCTCCGGCGAAATGCGCGCCTACGGTCGCTTGCTGCATCGTTCGACCACGATGGCCTATTGCGAAGGCGAAGTGCGCGATGCGAACGGAAAGCTGGTGGCCAAGGCGATGGGTACGTTCAAGTATCTGCGACGCCTCGCGGTAGGGCGCGACGTGCGCGAGCAACGCCGGCCGAGCGAGCCGCGAGGCGACTGACCGGCAGTATTGGTCTGGTGAAGCGTGCCGCAAAGCGCGCAGGACACGGAGGAAATGCCATGACGATCAACCGTCAGATTCTGCTGGTTTCGCGCCCGAAGGGCGAAGCCACGCTCGACAATTTTCACCTCGCGGCCCCCGAGCTGCCGGAATTGGGAGAGGGCCAGGTGCTGGTCCGTAATTTCTATCTGTCGCTCGACCCGTACATGCGGGGCAGGATGAACGACACCAGGTCGTATGCGCCGCCGCAACCGCTCGATACCGTGATGATCGGTGCAACGGTCGGCGAAGTGATCGAATCGCGCCATCCCGACTGGCAGCCGGGCGATGCGGTTTCCGCGATGTTCGGCTGGCAGGAGTACGGCATCTCGGACGGCAGCAATCTTCAGCGACTTCGCGACTCGCGCGTGCCGATGAGCGTGTATCTCGGGGCGGCCGGCATGCCGGGTGTGACGGCCTGGTACGGCCTGAGCCGCATCATCTGCCCGAAGCCCGGGGAGACCGTGGCGGTGAGTGCGGCGTCGGGCGCGGTGGGCAGTGTCGTGGGGCAACTCGCCAAACGCGCCGGATGCCGCGTGGTCGGGATCGCCGGCGGCGAACAGAAGTGCAACTATGTTGTGCAGACACTCGGCTTCGACGCCTGTGTCGACTACAAGGCCGGCAACATCGACGAAGCGCTGCGCGCGGCGGCGCCGGACGGTATCGACGGATACTTCGAGAACGTCGGCGGCGAGGTATTCGACGCCGTCATGCGCAACCTCAACGCCCATTCGCGCATTGCGCTGTGCGGCATGATCTCGGGCTACAACGGCGCGCCGATTCCGATGAAGTATCCGGCGCTGCTGCTCACGAACCGGGTCCGCCTCGAAGGCTTCATCGTGACCGAGCACATGGACGTCTGGCCGCAGGCGCTCAGGGAACTCACGGATGCCATCGCCGCCGGAGAACTGCGCTACCGCGAGACGATCACGCAAGGCATCGAGAACGCGCCGGCCGCGTTTCTCGGCCTGCTCAAGGGCGAGAACTTCGGCAAGCAGATCGTGAGACTGGTGTAGGCGCGCGGCACATCGGGCGCCCCGGCGTCATGGCGCGCCCGATGTAATGCAGCGAAGGTGCATCAGGTTCGCGCAATCTGGAAGCGATACCGTCGCAAATCGTTCAGATCGTCGGCGCTTTGCCCCGGCGACACGGTCGACTCGGTGAGTTCGAGCGTGCCGTCGCGGTGATAACGCAGCAGCGTCGTGCACCGGGTGCCATAGGCGGGAGACGCGATGAAGGCCGCGGACAGCGCCTTCTCCCACGCGGGCGTCACGCCGGTTTCGGGCAACGCGTCGTCGGGCGCCTGGGTTGGATCGCGCATGAGCGTGAGCAACGTCATGTCGTCGGCGCCCTCGGCCAGGGCAGCCCCGAGCGCGCCGCGACGGCTCACCAGCTTCGGCCAGGGCGTGTCCAACAGGGCATTCGAAAGCCCGTGAATGCCTGCGGCGATCGGGTGGGCGACGGGACGGGGGCGCCTGTGCGGGTCGCCGTCATGGTCGCTGCGGGCATCGTCGCGATTGCCGAGCCAGAACAGCTTGCCCGCAGGCAGATCTCCCGTCAGCAGGTTGAATCCCGCATATTCATGGGCATGTTTCTCCACGCGCGCGAGATCGCCGTCAAACGGTGTGGCGTCGAGCATTGCCGACACCAGCAGTCCGCGCGAAGGCGCGTCCTTCGGAGCCATCGGCGCCCTGCCGTCGCGGAAGTTCGTGAGCGCGGCAAACCGTCCCGAGCGATTGACGCCCAGCCACGTTCCGCCGCCGCGCAGGTCCCGTCCGCCCAGCACGTCAGTGCGATCGCGCCACCAGTGCATCGGCTCGGCGGGACGCTCGAAGAACTCGTCGCGATTGGCCAGCAGAACCAGCGGGGTGGGGGCGTCAGGTGTCCAGGAGAAGACGATCAGGCACATGGCGTTTGGGCGGCGGTCGCGTCGACGAAGCACTCGACATGGCGCTCGCCCTGCACCAGCGTTGCCAGGCCGGACTCGGCAACCAGCGAGGGCAGGGCGGCGACGAAGGCGTTATCGACACTGTCGTATCGCTCCATCCAGGTGGCGAACAAGGTGGCGGCATCGCTTTGCGGCGCATCCAGCCGCCATTGAAGGCGTCCCGCCACGCCGAAGCGAGCCGCCGCCAGCGCAAGGAGCTGCGCGACGGCTTGCCGCGCGGCGTCGGCATCGTGCGTCGAGACGCGGTAGTAGACGTAACAGTCCATCGGCTGTCGCGGCGCGCCGTTCAGGACACAGTGGCGGACGACGCCGACGAGGCGGGCGACTCGGTGGGATCGAAGATGTCGTAAGGCAGTTCGGCAAACGCAAGTGCCGGGCCGTCGGCCGCACCCAGGCGCACATCGTTCGCCTCGCGCGCGGCGAGCTTCAGTTCGACCAGTGCGTCGTAGCCGCCGCTCGGCGCGATGGCAGCCTGCACGATCATGCCGCACGGCTGGTCGGGGTCGCTCGTCTCGACGAGCGCCTGACCCGGTTGGGGCGGCGCGCCGTCGATATGGGCGAGATGCAGGCGTCGCTTGATCGTGCCGCGATACTGACTGCGAGCAACGACTTCCTGCCCGGGATAGCACCCCTTGCGGAAATTCACGCCACCCACGACTTCCCAGTTGATCATTTGCGGCACGAACTGCTCTTGCGTCGCACTCGTGACGCGTGCCACGCCGCTATGCACATCCAGCCAGGCGGCGATGTCGGGGGCGACCGTCACGACCCCGGCCGCCTGCGTGAGCGACGCCCATGCGGCACCGGCCTGCGCGACCGGTACGCTCCACAGGAAGCGTGGCAACGCGCGGGCGGTACCGGCGTCCGGCAGACGTACGAGGCTCGTCGGTGCGTCGCCCAGTGTGCCGTGCGCGGCTGCGAGCGCCGAGTCCGACAGCGAAGCGAACGTCCCGGCGAGCACGGCTTCGGCAGCCGGGCCTCCGACCTGAAGCAATACATGAGTCGCCGTGCCGTCGGTGAGTTTCGCCTTTGCGCGCAATACGAACATCGACAAACGCTTCTGGACGCCCGCCTGCACATCGGCGCCGCATGCGAGGTAGATCGTCGCGTCGGCGGAGGCGTCGCGCCACATCAGGAACGTGGCGAGCAGGCGGCCCTTCGCGGAGCAATAGCCCGCCAGGCGCGCCTGTGCCGGCGCGAGACGCTCGACGTCGTTCGTCAGCTGTCCATGCAGGAAGGCGGCGGCGTCGGCGCCGTTCACGGCAATCAATCCGGTATCGCTCGCGAGCGACACGAAACTGCCGTTGCGCAGCGCGTCGAACTGAGCGGCGAGCGCGTCGGCATCGAGCGAGAGTTCTGTGGAAGATGCGGCTGCCGCTTGCGGCAGAAGGTCACGCCATTGGGAGGTCATAAACGAGGGTGCCTGTCAATCTGTGAGGGTTCGGCAAGTCAAAGTATTATATTGGGTCTTCCGCCAGGACGTGCGAGCCCGGTTCGATGCGCGAAATGCGTCGCGAGATACCCGTGCGGCCCGATCGCCCCGGCTGACCGAGTCCCCCCGAACCCGCGGCCGCCCTCGAATGGCGCACGTGGCTTACTCATGCAATTCATGTATTTCATCAAACGCCTGTTGGTATTGTCGATCGTCGCGGCGCTGGCGGCGGGCGGCGCCTTTTACTATTGGGCGCAGACGCCGCTCCAATTGGGCAAGCCGACGCTCGACGTGACGATCAAGCCCTACAGCTCGGTGCGCAGCGTGGCCACGCAATTGCGTAGCGGCGGCGTACCGGTGCATCCGCTGCTGTTCAACCTGCTGGCACGGGTGATGGACGTGGGAACCCGTCTGAAGTCCGGCAACTACGAGTTCGCCACGGGCGTCACGCCCATCGAAGTCATGGAAAAGCTCGCGCGCGGCGACGTCAATCAATACGTCGTGACGATCATCGAAGGCTGGACCTTCAAGAAAATGCGCGCCGAGCTCGACGCGAACCCGGCGTTGCGCCACGACACGGCCGGTCTGCCGGATGCCGACATCATGCAACTCGTGGGCGCCGACCGGGCCGAAGCCGAAGGCATGTTCTTTCCGGATACCTACCTTTTTCCGAAAGGCACGAGCGATATCGACATCTACAGGCGCGCGTATCGCCTGATGCAGAAGCGTCTGGACGAAGCATGGTCCGCGCGCGCACCGGGCCTGCCGTACACGACGCCGTACGAGGCGCTTATCATGGCATCGCTCGTCGAGAAGGAGACGGGGCAGGCAGTGGAGCGCGCGCAGGTCGCAGCCGTGTTCGTGAACCGTCTGCGCAAGCGCATGCTGCTGCAAACGGATCCCACGGTGATCTACGGCATGGGAGACCTGTACACGGGGCGCCTGCGCAAGCGCGACTTGCAGACGGACACGCCGTACAACACTTACACGCGCGCGGGTTTGCCGCCGACCCCGATCGCATTGCCGGGCGTGGCGTCGCTCGCGGCGGCGCTCAACCCCGCGCCGACCGACGCCTTGTACTTCGTGGCGCGCGGCGACGGCACGAGCCACTTCTCGACGAATCTGCAGGAACACAATCGCGCCGTGGACAAATATCAGCGAGGTGAGCAATGACGCATTCTCCCGAAACGCCGGCCGTCACGCCGGGCAAGTTCGTGACGTTCGAAGGGATCGACGGCGCGGGCAAGAGCACGCACGTCAACGCGTTTGTCGACACGCTGCGTCAGGGGCTTGCCGCTGTGGAGCGCAATGTCGTCGCCACCCGCGAGCCGGGCGGCACGCCGCTGGGCGAAGCGCTTCGCAAGCTGGTGCTCGACGAGCCGATGGCGCTCGAAACCGAGGCATTGCTGATGTTCGCCGGACGCCGCGAGCATCTGGTCAAGGTGATCGAGCCGGCGCTCGCGCGCGGCGACTGGGTCGTCTCCGATCGGTTCACCGATGCCACGTTCGCTTACCAGGGCGGCGGGCGCGGGTTGTCGGACGAGAAGCTCACGATTCTCGAGCGCTGGGTGCAGGGCACTCGCCAGCCCGACCTGACCATTCTCTTCGACCTCGATCCGGCGATTGCCGCCGCCCGTCTGGCCGGCGCCCGCGCGCCGGACAAGTTCGAGCGCGAATCGGCGGCATTCTTCACCCGGGTTCGCGAAGCCTATCTGCGCCGTGCCGAGGCATCGCCCGAACGGTTCGTCGTGATCGACGCCGCCCAAAGCATCGACGCCATCGCCGCAAAGCTCGCCGGCGTGTTCGCCCGACTGGGCGTACCCGGGCACGTGGCGCGCTGATGCGCAATACGCGCAGTACGTGCAATACGCGCAGTACGCGCGATAATCCGGTCATGTCGTCGACGGGCGCGGCACGATCAGGGCGTTGACGCCCAGACCGGCGTGGCATTGTCGCGCCGCTTTCGCTCTCCCGGCCAAGGAGCTCACATGCTTTATCCGTGGCAGTCACAAGACTGGACACGCCTGAACGACCTGCGCGCCCAGATGCCGCACGCCTTGCTGCTGCAAGCCGTGCCGGGCATCGGCGAGATCGCGCTGGCCCGTACGTTTGCACAGGGCTTGCTGTGCGAATCCCCGCGTGACGACCATCTGCCTTGTGGCACATGCGGCGCGTGCCAGTGGTTCGCCAGCGGCAATCATCCGGACTTTCGCGCCGTCTGTCCCGAAGCGCTGGCCGACAGCTTGCCTGGCGCCGAGGCGCGCGCCGATGCGGACGGCGAGAAGAAGACCAAGACGCCGAGCAAGGAAATCAAGATCGAACAGGTGCGCGAGGTGATCGACTTCGCGAGTCTGGGCTCGCATCGGCAAGGGCGTCGCGTCGTGCTGCTGTATCCGGCCGAGGCGCTCAACGTTCACGCGGCGAATGCCTTGCTCAAGACGCTCGAGGAGCCGCCCGAGGGGGTCGTGTTCCTGCTGGTGACGACGCAGCCCGATCGTCTGCTCCCTACCATCCTCTCCCGCTGCCGGCGGTTGGTGCTGACCCGCCCGGACGCGCAGCAGGCCACGCAATGGCTGATGGGCGAAGCGGGGCTCGATGCGGCCACGGCCGGTGCGGTGCTGGCCGAGGCGGGCGGCGCGCCGCTGGCTGCGCGCGCGCTCGCGGCGCCCGACGAGCGCGGCTGGCGTGACTGGATGCTCGGCCAGCTCGCGCAGGGCGCCGCCATCGATGCGCTTGCGTGCGCTGAACAGCTCCACAAGGGCAATCTGCCCGGCATTCTGGAGACGCTCCAGCGTTGGTGCTTCGACGTGCTCGCCGAGCGCATGGCCGGGGCGGTACGCTTTTTCCCGGGGCAGGCGCCGGCGTTGCGTCGCTGTGGCGAGGCAACGGATGACGTTCGTCTGCTCGGTTTCCTGCGCGAGCTCGCGCAGCAGCGTCAGGTGCAGCATCACCCGCTCAACACGCGTGTGCTGCTCGAGGCGCTTTTCCTGCAATACAAACAGTTGTTCGGTGGGCCGGCGTCGCTTTGACGCAGGGCCTCGGCAACCGATCGCACATCATGTTCATCGATTCGCACTGTCATATCAATTTCCCCGAACTGGCCGAGCAAATGCCCGACCTGCTCGCGCGCATGCGCGAGAACAAGGTGAGCCACGCGCTATGCGTGAGCGTGGATCTGCCGACGCTGCCGCAGGTGCTGGCAATCGCCGCCCAGCATGAGAACGTGTTCGCGTCCGTCGGGGTGCACCCCGATTACGAGGACACGCCCGAGCCGAGCGTCGACGATCTCGTGCGACTCGCAGCCACGCCGAAGGTCGTGGCCATCGGCGAGACCGGGCTCGACTACTATCGGCTCGAAGGCCGCACCATCGAGGACATGGCGTGGCAGCGCGAGCGCTTTCGCACGCATATCCGGGCCGCGCGGGCAACGGGCAAGCCGCTGATCATCCACACGCGCTCGGCCGCAGAGGACACCTTGCGCATCATGCGCGAGGAACACGCTGGCGAACCGGCGGGCGTGATGCATTGCTTCACCGAGAGCTGGGAGGTGGCCCAGGGCGCGCTGGATCAGAACTTCTATATTTCGTTTTCGGGCATCGTCACGTTCAAGAGCGCCCGCGACTTGCAGGACGTTGCGCGCCGCGTGCCGCTCGAGCGCATGCTGATCGAAACCGATGCACCGTATCTCGCGCCAGTGCCGTTCCGCGGCAAGCTCAATCAACCCGGCTATGTGCGTCACGTGGCCGAATTCATTGCCGACTTGCGCGGGGAGCCGCTGCAAAAGATTGCCGAGGCGACCACGGAAAACTTCTTCCGGTTGTTCGCCGCGGCCCGGCCCTGATCGTCAGGGCGATTCGTCACTTCCCTTCGTCTCATTCACGAACGACCGACAGGAGCACCCGATGCGAAAATTTTTGATGGTCCGAGCCTGGCTGTTGCTCAGCGTACTTTCGCTGACGGCATGCGCGACAGCGGCCACGTCCAACACGGCGCTGGTCAAGGCGGTCGTGTTCAACGACACCAAGGCGGTGGCACAGGCGCTCAAGGCGGGCGTCGATCCGAACTCCCGAGACGAAAAGGGCAATCCGCTGCTCGTGATCGCCATGCGCGAAAAGTCGGCGGACGTGGCGACGTTGCTCATCAACGATCAACGCACCGACCTCGATGCGACCAACGCCGCTGGCGAAAACGCGATGATGATTGCGTCGCTGCAGGGCCTCACGCCCATGGTCAAGCTGCTGATCGACAAGGACGCCGAGGTCAACAAGAAGGGTTGGGCACCGTTGCACTATGCCGCGACCAATGGCCATGACGACATCGTGCAGATCCTGCTTGACGCCTCGGCGTATGTCGACGCCGAATCGCCCAACGGCACCACGCCACTCATGATGGCCGCGCGCGGTGGCCACATCACGACCTGCAAGGTGCTGCTCGACGGCGGCGCCGATGTCCGCCTCAAGAACCAACTCGGCATGACGGCCGTTGATTTCGCAATGCAGTCGAATCAGAAGGAAATCGCGGACGGTCTGCGCAAGCGACTCGAGCAGGTCAACGCGTCGCGCCCGGCGGGCAAGTAAGCCGACAGGCCGCTCGTCGTCAGGAGGCGTCGCGCGGCGCGCCGTGGCGCCCGGCGCCCCCGAGAAAGGCGCGGGCGCCCGCGATGCCCTCCGAGAACACCACGTCATACCCGGCGGCGCCTTCCTGGCGCAATGCCGCTTCAAGGGATAGGTCCCACTGCGCGTAAGCCGCGCGACGGTCGGCGCGCAGGGCCCCCTGCGGCAGCGCTGCGAGTTGTTGCGCCAGCGCGAGCGCCCCCTGGCGCGCCATGCCTTGCGGCACCAGCCGGTTCACCAGCCCGATCTCGAACGCCTCCTGCGCGCCCACGGCGCGGCCTGTGAGGATCATGTCGAGCGCGCGGCTCATGCCGATCAGCCGCGGCAGACGTACGGTGCCGCCGTCGATGAGCGGCACCCCGAAACGGCGGCAAAAGACCCCGAATGTCGCGGATTCGTCCGCGACACGCAAATCGCACCACAGGGCCAGCTCGAGGCCGCCCGCCACGGCATGGCCGCTGACCGCGGCAATCACGGGTTTGTCGAGGTGGCGACGCGTGAGGCCCATCGGGCCGTCGCCACTGCCATCGGGCGTCACCATATTGCGCCGCTCGGGGTCGTCGAACGCCGAGAGATCGGCGCCGGCGCAGAACGACGCGCCCTGGCCGCACAACACCGCGACGCTCGCATTGGCGTCCTGCTCAAATGCGATCAGCGCGTCGCGCAGGGCGGTCGCCATCGCGCGGTCCACCGCGTTGCGCCGCGTAGGGCGCGAGAGGGTAATGATCGTCACAGGCCCGTCTGTCTCCAGTTCCACGCACTGGGTGGCTGGAGGTGAGGTACGTTGGCGCATGGCATCTCTCCTTGCGGTGGTTTGCCCGGTCTTCCCGGGCGGCCTGAGTCTCCGGTCAGGCGGCAGCAGGTTGGGCGCAGCGCAGCAAGGCCGGTGTCTGGGCCGCCGGTGAGCGCAGGTCGGCGATGAAACGATCGCGCCAGGTCGACAGGTCATGCTCGCGCAACGTACCCATCATGCGTTCGTGGCGGACTTGCCGCTCGGACAGCGACATGTTCAGCGCGGTGCGCAGCGCTTCGGCCATGCCGTCGATGTCGTAAGGGTTGACGATGAGGGCACCGTCGAGCTCCTGTGCGGCACCGGCGAAGCACGACAGCACGAGCACGCCCGGATCGGCCGGGTCCTGCGAGGCGACGTATTCCTTGGCGACCAGGTTCATGCCGTCGCGCAAGGGCGTGACGTAGCCCACCTGCGACGCCCGGAAGAACGACATCAATACCTCGTGATCGTAGCGCTTGTTGATGTAGCGCAGCGGGGTCCAGGCCAGATCGGAGAAGCGTCCGTTGATATGACCGGCCTCGGCTTCCAGTTGACGCCGAATCTCGCCGTAGCCTGCCACGTCGGAGCGGCTAGGCGGCGCCACCTGCACGAAGCTCACCGTGCCTTGCTGGTTGGGCCAGAGTTCGAGCATGCGCTCGAACGCACGGAAGCGCTCGAGCATCCCCTTGGAATAGTCGAGGCGATCCACGCTCATGATGAGCTTGCGCTCCTGCAGGCCTTGCTTCAGGTCGAGAATGTGCTTGACGGTGGCACGCGCGGTCGCCTGCTGCTGAATCTCGTCCGGATAGACGCCGATCGGATAGACGCCAGTGCGCAGCGTGCGTCCATATGCGGTGATCGTATCGTCGTCGTGACGTGTCGCGCCGGCATGACGCAGCAGGTAATCGGTGAAGGCGGTGCGGTCGGTCTCCGTCTGGAAGCCGACGAGATCGTACTCGCACATGGCGCGCACGAGCGCTTCATGAGGCGGCACCGTCATCAGGACCTGCGGAGACGGAAAGGGAATGTGCAGGAAGAAGCCGAGCCGTTGTTGCAGCCCGATCTGCCGGCATGCCTGTGCGAATGGGAGCAGGTGGTAGTCGTGCACCCAGATCAGGTCGTCGTGCTTGAGCAGCGGTGCGAGCAGCGAGGCGAACCGCGCGTTGACATGACGGTAGCCGTTGTAGTCGTCGCGCTGGAAGCGTGTGAGGTCATCGCGATAATGAAACGTGGGCCAGAGCGTCGCGTTCGAGAAGCCGCGGTAGTACGTGTTGTAGTCGCGCCGCGTGAGCGGCACGGTGGCGAAGGTGACGTTGTTGCGATGCGCGATCTCGGGCGCGGTCGCCGGTTCGGCATCGATTTCACCATTCCAGCCGAACCACATGCCTCCGGTGTCCCTGAGCGCGTCGAACACGCCGATGGCCAGACCGCCGGCCGTGGGTTTGCCCTCGGTGATCGGGGCTACCCGGTTCGACACGATGACTAAGCGACTCATACTCCTTCCTCCTATCGGGTTTGGCGCGGGGAGCCCTCACGCAACGTGAGCAGCCAGGACGTGAGCGCATCCGGCGAGGGTAGCCGGTAGCGGGCACAGGTCTCTCCCTCGCCGATCTTGATCGTGACGCCACCCAGGGCGTTCACGTCGGCAAAACCGGCCTCGTCGGTCAGATCGTCGCCGGCGAACAGCGGCGTGCGTCCGGCGAACGGGGCTTCCTTTAGCAGTGTAGTAATCGCGTGCCCCTTGCTGACATGCCGGGGACGCAACTCGAAGACGAGCTTTCCCGGCTGGAGCGCGAAGCGCTCGGCGTGCAGTGCGGCAAGCGCCTGCATGGTCTCGCGCGCCACACCCGCGAGCTCCGGCGCGCCGCGATAGTGCAGCGCGAGTGCACTGCCCTTGTTCTCCAGCAACAAGCCGGGATGCCGGGCAACGAGCGCTTGCAGCGGCGCGACCATGCTCGCAATGGCGGTCGTGTCCGCGGCATGACCCGGAGCGCGCACGAGTTCGCCGTCGCCGTGGCGGATCTCGGCCCCATGCAGCCCGGCGGCGGGCACCCGCAGCGGGGCGAGCAGACCGTCGATATTGTCGATGGCGCGTCCGGAGACCACCGCCACCGCGCCGCGCGTGCGTTGGAACAGACTGGTCAGCACGCGGGTGGTGTCGAGCGGCAGCTTTACGGCATCCGGGCGCGGCGCGAGCGGCGCGAGTGTGCCGTCCAGGTCGAAAAAGAACGCCATTGCGCTCACGTCGACATCGCAATGATCGGCCGGCGTCGTGACCGGCGGGGCGCAAGGGGTAGACGCATTGGGTTGCATGGCTCTCCGTCGCTGTCGTGCCGCAGGTCGACAGGTCATATCCGGGGCCGGGCGTCAGGCGCGGGGGAGGGAAGACGAGATGTGACTTGCGGCGATTCGGTGGGCGGGAGCGCGGACATCCGCGCGGATAAAGCCATCCTAACTCGTCGAAAAGCGGTAGGGCGTCGTCCGATGTATGAAATTCCTGTCGGATGACGCCTACAACGAATGGAAAGATTGATTGGTATTGAATATGAGAATCGTTTGCAATACCATTCGTTACTTGCGCAAAGCGCTCCATCGGGGAACGCGGCATACGGTACACCTGCCGCGCGCGCGCCCGGCGCGCCATCTCGGCGCCCGGACGTGCGCTGCACGACAACAATGATGAAAAGACTGTGGTTTCAATTGCATTGGTGCTTCGGCATCACTGCCGGGCTGG
The DNA here is from genome assembly GCF_000767615.3 of Pandoraea pnomenusa. Taxonomy (NCBI): domain Bacteria; kingdom Pseudomonadati; phylum Pseudomonadota; class Betaproteobacteria; order Burkholderiales; family Burkholderiaceae; genus Pandoraea; species Pandoraea pnomenusa. The sequence continues at coordinate 2,437,448 of NZ_CP009553.3, forward strand.
TGTTGGCGGTGGTCGGCCTGACCGGCGCACTGCTTTCCTACTATGAGGAATTGACGCGGGCGTTCAGTCCCGGCGTGATGACGGTCGCCGTGCGTGATGCGGCGCCGCTGTCCGTGCCCGAACTGGTCGCGCGAGTGCACCGCGCCGAACCCGGGCGCCGAATCCTGCTCATGACCCTCGCGCGCTCACCCGAAGACGCGGTAGGCGTGCGTCTGGCCGTTGGCGACGGGCGACGTGGCGAGACGTACTTCGTCGACCCCTACACCGGGCAGATGCTCGGGCGCTCGACGGCCGATGTCGTGTTTCGCTTCATCATGGACATCCACCGCTTTCTGACGGTGGATGGCATCGGCAAGCAGATTACCGGCGCGGCGACGCTGCTGCTGTTCCTGCTTGCGTTGAGCGGGCTGTACCTGCGCTGGCCACGCCGTATCGGCAACTGGCGCGCGTGGCTCCACATCGACTTCAAGAAGCGCGGCCGGCCGCTGCTCTGGAACTTGCATGCGGTGATCGGCACCGTGGTGCTGGTGCCGTATCTGCTGTCGGCCACCACGGGGCTCTATTGGTCGTACGACTGGTGGCGCGGCATGCTGTTCACGATGGCTGGCGTGGCTCAACCGGTGCGCAACAAACCGTCCTCGCCCCCGAGGACGGCGGGCAAGGGGGGCGAAGCCCAGCCTGCGGGCGGAGGGGCGGGAAGCAAAGCCGCGCTGCCGGACCTGGCGGCGACGCCCGCGTCGGATCTGGCGACCGCGTGGCGCCAGTTCACCGCGCGCGTGCCCGATTACACGAAGGTCTATCTGCGCCCGGCGCAGAAGCCGGGCGGCGCGCTGCAAGTGACCTGGCTCGACACCTCGGCACCGCACGAGCGCGCGTTCAGCCGCATGGACATTGCACCGGCATCCGGGGAGATCCGCAACGAGGAGCGTTACGCGTCGAAGACGACCGGCGGCCAGTTGATGACCAGCATCTACGCACTGCATCGCGGCAGCTTCTTCGGTCAGGCGGGCATCGTCGTGATGCTGCTCTCGAGCCTGATGATGCCGGTGTTTTTCGTCACGGGTTGGATGCTCTATCTGGACCGTCGCAAAAAGAAGCGGACGCTGGCGGCGGCGCGGCCGATGCGCGGTGCCAAGGTCGACATGGCGCCGCAGGAGGGCGTGCTGATCGGCTATGCGAGCCAGAGCGGCGTGGCCGAGGGCCTCGCGTGGCAGACGGCCGGCATGTTGCAGGGCGCCGGCGTGCCGGCCCAGATTCAGCCGCTGGCCCAGATCGGCCAGGCGCAACTGGCGGCAGCCCGGCAGGCGCTCTTCATCGTCAGCACGTTCGGAGACGGCGAGCCGCCCGACAGCGCGCGCCGCTTCGCGCAGCAATTGATGAATCAGGCGATGGCCCTGCCCACGCTTCGCTTCGCGATGCTGTCGCTGGGCGACAGTCATTACGACCGCTTCTGCGGATTCGGACGCAAGCTGGACGGCTGGCTGCGGGCACAGGGCGGCGTGGCGGCGTTCGAGCCGATTGAAGTCGACCGCGGCGATCCCGGCGCATGGGCCCGCTGGCAGTTGCGACTGGGCGAATGGCTGGGGCACCCGCTGGTGCCCGACCGGACCGCAGACGCCCCCGGCTTTCAGTCATGGACCCTGGCCGAGCGCGACGTCCTCAACCCCGGCAGTACCGGACTCCCGGCCTATCATCTGGCGTTCACGCCGCCGCCCGATGCGCACTGGGTCGCCGGAGACCTGGTCGAGGTACTGCCGCGCCACGCCGCGGCGCGCATCGACGCGTTTCTGTGCGCAAGCGTATGGACTCCCGACGTGCGTGTGAGTGTTGCCGGACGCGAAACCACGTTGGGTGAAGCGCTGCGCGACCGTGTGCTGCCCGAGGCGGCGCCGCCGGCCGGCATCGATTTGCAGGACTGGCTCTCGCGTCTGGCGCCGCTGCCGCGGCGCGAATACTCGATTGCGTCCACGCCGGCCGAGGGCCGCCTGATGCTCCTCGTGCGTCAGGCGCGCAACGCCGACGGCTCGCTCGGTTTGGGTTCGGGCTGGCTCACCGAGGGCGCGGTGTTGGGCGAGGCGGTCAGCATGCGCGTGCGTCGGAATCCAGGCTTCCATGCGCCGTCGGACGCGAGCGGCATGATCCTGATCGGCAACGGCACCGGACTGGCGGGCCTGCGGGCGCATCTTGCACAACGCATCGCCCAGGGACATACCCGCAATTGGTTGATCTTCGGGGAGCGCCAGGCCGGGCATGACAGCTTTTATGACACGACGCTGCACGAGTGGCGGGCGCAGGGCGGGATCGCGCGACTGGATCGGGTGTACTCGCGTGATCAGGCGCAGCGCGTCTACGTGCAGGATCGTGTGCGCGAAGTGGCGCCGGAAATCGCGCAATGGGTGGCCGACGGCGCGTCGATCTACGTCTGCGGTAGCCTCGCCGGCATGGCACCCGCAGTGGATGCCGCGTTGTCCGACGCCCTTGGCGCGGAGGTTGTGCTCGATCTCGGCGCGCTGGGCCGCTATCGACGCGACATCTATTAGACGTGAACCGGTGGTGTGCTAACGTAACGCAAGGGCTCGACGTCGATCGGGCCCTTTTTCCGTGACGCGCCATGGAGATCCATGGTTCGGGGCGTCGAGCCATCGCGCGAGGAGGGGCAATGACGGCAACGTGGCAAATCGTGGTGCATGGGCTGGTGCAGGGCGTCGGCTTCCGCGCGGCGTGCGTGGTCGAGGCACGCAGGATCGGTCTGGCCGGATGGGTACGCAACCGGCGCGACGGTACCGTCGAGGCCATTGCGCATGGCGAGGCCGAGCAGTTGCTGGCGCTGTGCGAGTGGATGCGTCAGGGGCCGCCCGGCGCGCAGGTGTCGTCGTGCGATGTCGATCGGACGTGGGTAGCGGAGTTGCCGCTCAAGGGCTTCGAGCAGCGCGCCAGTATCTGATGCGCGGGGGCAGGCGCCTTTGCCGCCATCGGGGGGGGGCGGCCTGCCGATGGCACGCTCGGTGGGGAATGCCGGACGCAGCGGCCGATAGGGTAGGGAGGGCGTCCCCGGCGCCTCGAGGCCGGGCCGGGGACAGGTAATCGGGCGTTCAGGCTGCCAAGGGCAGGGCGTCGGAGGTGGCGCCGAGCGTCGGCTCGCCTCTGGCACCGGCCTGGGCGTGTGCCGTTTCGTGAGCCGAGAGGCGGAACAGGGCAACCGACTCGCGAAGCCTTGCGGCCTGGGCCTCGAGCGCGGCGGCAGCTGCCGAGGCCTCTTCCACGAGCGCGGCGTTCTGCTGGGTCATCTCGTCCATCTGGGTGACGGCGCGATTGACCTGTTCGATGCCGCTCGACTGCTCGACGCTCGCCGCCGAAATCTCGCCCATGATGTCGGTGACGCGCCGCACCGACTGCACGACGTCCACCATGGTGGCCCCGGCGCGTTCCACGAGCCGCGTGCCGGTCTCCACGCGATTGCCCGAGGCTTCGATCAGTCCCTTGATTTCCTTTGCCGCCGACGCGCTGCGTTGGGCCAGCGTGCGCACTTCGCCCGCGACCACGGCGAAGCCGCGGCCTTGTTCACCGGCGCGCGCAGCTTCCACCGCGGCGTTGAGCGCCAGGATGTTGGTCTGGAACGCGATGCCATCGATGACCGTCAGAATGTCGGTGACCTTTTGTGAGGCGTCGGCGATGTCGCGCATCGTCGTCACGACTTCCTGGACGACGTCGCCGCCGCGCGTGGCGGTCTCCGAAGCCGTCACTGCCAGCTGGCTGGCCGCACGGGCGTTTTCGGCGTTCTGCTTGACCACCGCGGTCAGTTCTTCCATGCTCGCGGCGGTTTGCTCCAGCGACGAGGCCTGCGATTCGGTGCGCTGTGAGAGATTGGCGTTGCCGTCGGCGATTTCCCGGGCGCTGGCGTGGATCGCTTCAGTGCTCTCGCGCACCGTTCCCACGGTGCCGGCGAGCCCGTCGCGCATGCGGCCGAGAGCGCCGAAGAGTTGCCCCATTTCGTTGTTCGTGCGTTGTTCGACGCGCTGGCTCAAATCCCCGGCGGCCATACGCTCGAAATGCGTGATCGCTTCACGAATGGGGCGCAGCACGGCGCGCGCGAGCATGGCACGCCCCCACAGCGCGAGCAGCAGCGCCACGGCCAGCGTGGCGCCCAGGGCGATGCGCATGACGTTGTAGCGCGTCTGCGCCGCCTCGAAGCGGGCCTTCTGACGCGCAATCTGGATGTCCTGCAACTCCCGCATCAAGCCATCGAGCGCGTTGTACGCCGCGGGTGCGACGCGCGCCTGAATCTGATGAAAGCCGGCCACATCGCCCTGCGTCAGGGCATTCCGGGCCGGTGTGATGACCTTGTCGAAAAAGGCACGACGCTTTTCGTCCGCTGCCTTGGCAACCTCCGCTTCGTGCGCATCCTCCTTGGGACGATTCAGATAGGCCTTCCACAGCGCGTCCGACGTGGCGACATATTCCGCGCCACGCTTGAGAACTTTTTCCGATTCATCCGGATCAGCGCCGAGGCTCACGTAAGACGCGTAGGTTGCCATCGACATCCGGGTACGCAGAATTTGCTCGCCGGTCCCCTTGAGTTCCGCCAGCGCGGGCGTGTCCTCCTCCGCCATCTTGCTCAGGGATTGGTTGCTGGAACCGAGTGCCTGAAGGCCCAGCACGCTGACGAGAACGAGTAGTGCACCAAGCAAACCGAGGACCAGTGTCAGGCTGGTCCGAATCGTCATGTTCTTATACATATGGATTGGTGGATTGAATGCCCGGGTCGCGGATTGAGAGCGTGCGGCCTCCCCGTCGATCGGTGTGTGCAAGGCGGGGCATAGGGATTATCGGCACATGAGAGGCAGAACTTGAGTCATTCGGCTCGGGCGATTCCGAAAACGCGACGCCGGGAAAGGAAGATCAGAATTTGCGCAGCCGCACAAAACCGGCAAAAGGCGAGACTTTGAAGCTCATTTGGTTTCTTCAGTACGCCGAAGCGCACGAGCCGTGACGTGGCGTCAACGATGCGATGAATCTTGGTAAATTCAACAACCCGCATGAGCCGGCCGGCGCCGGGCGGTGCGAAGTGCGCGGCATGCAGGCGCGAGGCGCCGAGAGGCACGCCCTCCCGGATCCCGACACGTTTCGGCTGGCGCTGGTGCACGAATTGCGCGCGCCGCTCCAGGTGCTTCAGGGCCATCTCGATGCGCTGCGGGCGGAGGCGTCGGTGCCGGTGGCACCGGAAGGCGGCAGCCACACCGTCGAGGGCGTCGACGAGGGTGGCGCGCTGCGGCGCTCGCGCCTGAACGCCATGGGCAGCATGCTTCGCGTGGCGGCCGGTGTGGTGGACGACGTGCTGCAATTGCGGTGCCTCGGGGACGGCGGGGCGGACCTGCCGCTTCAGGCGTCGGATTTCGAGATTCGTGCCTGTCTGGACGAGGAAATCCATGCGTTCGGCGAGATCGCCCGCCGCAAGGGGCTTGCGCTGGACTGCGACATTGCGGATGACGTTCCGTCAACGGTGACAGGGGACGCCGTGCGGCTGCGTCAGATCGTGCGCACGCTGGTCGACAACGCGCTGAAATTCACGCTCTGCGGCGGCGTGGCGGCGACCGTGTCATGGCGGGCGGGCGCCCCCGACGACCCCGGCAGCACAGGTGGAACGGGCAGCACCGGCGCGCTCGTCGGATCGCCGCTATCCGGCTGGCTGACCGTTCGCGTCAGCGACACGGGGCCCGGTATTCCCGCGGGCATGGAGAACGAGGTGTTCGCCGCGTTTGCCCGGGGCGACCGAGCGGTGCCGGGTTCGGGGCTTGGATTGTGGATCGCACGGCAATGGGCGAATCGCATGGGCGGGGCCTTGTACGTGGAACCGTCGACGACGGGTGCCCGGTTCCGGTTGTCCGTGCCGTTGGCCACGCCACGCGTGGCGCCCGCACGGACTCCGAGGCCCGCACCGGTCGATATGGCGCCCGCGCCCGTGAACGTGCGTCCGGGGTTGCACGCGCTCGTGGTCGACGATCATGTGATGAATCGCGCCGTTCTGGCCGACCAGCTGGCGTCGCTCGGTTGCCGCGTCGAGCGCGCGCAGGACCTGACGCAGGCGTTGCTGCAATGGGTGTCGCACGAGATCGACGTGGTGCTCACGGACGTGCACCTCGGCGGCGCCTGCGGACTGACGCTCGCAAAGACCCTTCAGGCGCTGGCGCCGGTGCTCGGCCGTCGACCGCCCGTGGTGTTTGCCGTGACGGGATCGATCATTGCCGCGCGCGCGGCCCGTGAGGCCGGCATCGATGCCGTGCTGACGAAGCCGGTGTCGTGTGCGAAGCTGGGGCGGGTGCTTGCGCTGCGGTGGCCCCGCGAGACCGGGGAATGGTCTGCGTCGCCAATGCCCGTGGCGTTGCCGGCGGTGCGGCGGGCACCGTTGTCCGAGGATCCATGCGCCCGTCGTCTGATGCGTGACGAGATGGCGAAGGATCTGGCGCGCTTTCGGCGTCTGATCGGCCGCCGTCGCCGGGAGGACCTGGATGCGGCGCAGGCTTTGCTCCATCGCATGCGTGGCGCCTGCCGCATGTTCGGCGATCCGGCGTTGACCGCGCGCTGCGACGGGTTGAGCGCGAAGCTGGCGGATTGCAGGCGTCTATCGGCCGATGGCGGGGATCAGAGGTAGCGACACACCGCGAGGTAATGGCAGGCAGTACCCCCGATGGCGAACAGATGCCAGACGAAATGCCCGAACTTGATGTGGCCGTCGAGGGAATAGAAGACGGCGCCGATCGTGTAGGCGGCGCCGCCCGCGTAGAGCCATCCGGCACCGGGCCCCGGAATCGCGGCCAGCACGGGGCCGGCGACCAGTACCGCCATCCAGCCGAGCCCGATATAGAGCAGCGTCGAGACGAGCGGCCGGTCGAGCAGGCCGAACGCTTTCGCAAGCAGGCCGGCGATCGCCATGGTCCATACCCCGGTGAGCAGGGGCAACCCCCACGGATCGTTCAGGATCTTGAGCGTGAAGGGCGTGTACGTGCCTGCGATGAACAGGAAGATGGCGCAGTGGTCGACGCGCATGAACAGCCGCTTCGCACGTCCGTCCGGCAGCCCGTGATAGAGCGCCGACGCCAGGTAGACGACAACCATCGTGGCGGCAAACACGCCCAGGCCGATTTGTTCGGCCGTGTTCGGCAACGGCAGGCGATTGGTGCCGAACAGGAAGGGAATGGCAGCAAGTGCGGCGAGGCAGGCGACGCCGTGACTGATGCTGTTGGCGAGCTCTTCGCTGCGGGTTTGTTCTCGTGCCAGCGCCTTGGCGCGGGATTCGGCGGTGAGCATGACGACGGGGGCCTTATGCGGGATGCGTCTTGCGCCACTGGCGAACGGCCTCGAGCGTGTTGGCGACGTGTTTGTCGGGATTGAGACTGACGTAGCTGTAGATCACCTTGCCGTCGGGCGCGATCACGTAGGACACGCGATTGGCATAGTCCGGCTTGAGCGAGAGCACGGCGTCGTAGGCGCGCATGATGTGCTGATTCGTGTCGGCGGCCACGGCGAACTTGCTGCGGCACTCGGATACGGAGAATTTGTTGAGCGTGTCGATGTTGTCGTGCGACACGCCGATTACCGTCGCGCCGAGCGACTTGAAGGTGTCGGTGGCTTCGGCGAAATCATGTGCTTCGATGGTACAGCCCTGAGTGAACGCGGCCGGATAGAAGTACAGCACGACGGGGCCTTTCTTCAGGGCGTCGGCCAGCGAGAAGGTGAAGACCTTGCCGCCCAGCGAGGCTTGCGCCGAAAAATCGGGTGCGGGCGAACCGTTCTTGAGTGCCGCGTGGGCGGGGATGAAGCACCAGGCCGTGACGCCGATAATCGCGGCGGCGGCCGTCAGTCCGAACCAACGTTTCATGCGAGGCTCCCGGAGTGGATGCTTAAGGATAGAGGCTTGCGCGCACCCTGTCCAACGTGGCCCTTGCGCCGGGCGCGCCGTCCGCACCCGCGCACAGACGGCCCCGTCGACGCGTCTGACGCTGGCAACACCGATGCGCCCGCGAAATTACGACGCCGCGGAGACACCGCCCGTGTGACCCTCGCCGATCGGCAGGACGGTGGTCGACTTGATCTGCGAGAGAGCAATCATCGAGTTCACCTCCTGGACCATCGGCAGTTGCGAGAGGCGCTCGAAGAAAAAACGCTCATAGGCATCGACGTCGCGCGTGACGATGCGCAGCAGGAAGTCGACATTGCCCATGAGCACATGGCATTCGAGCACCTCCGGGAACGCCTGGATCGCCTTCGAGAACTCCGGCAGGGCGTTGCGGTTGTGGCCCGCGAGCTTCACGTGCGCGAAGAGCATCACGTTCAGGCCGACTTTCTTCCGGTCAACCAGCGCCACCCGACGCTCGATCACGCCTTCCGCGTCGAGGCGGTCGATTCGCCGCCAACATTGCGACTGCGATAACCCGATTCGCTCGCCGATTTGTGCCGCCGAAAGCGAGGCATCTTCCTGCAGGATTGCGAGAATTTTTTCGTCAAATTCGTCGAGTTGCATGATTTATTCCTTGGCAAGGCAATATTTGAATGAATCATGTGAAATTGGTGGGGATTTGTCAACGATACGCGAAGCATTTACCGACGGGTTTCCGTAAGCTTGAGCTTCATAAGGCGCATTTGCCGCAACAATCCGTCGTTGTCCGGCGGAATCCGCAGGAACACAAGACATCATGAAACTCGATCTGACGCTGCCCGCCAGCGAAACCGCAACCGGGGCCGTTGCCCAGCCCGTCGCCCCGCTGTCCGCCAAGGGTGCTGATCTGATTGCGCGCACGCTGGTCGAGATTGGCGTGCAGACCGTGTTCTGCTACCCCGGCGGCGCGAACCTGGAGATGCTCGATGCGCTCTCGCGCGTGGCCATCACGCTGGTGCGCACCGAACATGAGCAGGGTTCGGTCTTCGGTGCGCAGGGTTATGCGCGCGCCACCGGCAAGCTCGGCGTTTGCCTGGCCACTTCGGGCCCCGGCGCGACCAATCTCGTGACGGGTATCGCCGACGCCGCAAGCGACTCCGTACCGGTGCTCGCGATCACGGGCAACGTGGCCACGCATTGGCTTGGCAAGAATGCGTTTCAGGAGGTGGACATCGTCGCCATCACCCGACCGGTGACGAAGCTGGCGCGCCAGGTGCGCGAGGCGCGCGACATTCCGGCCGCCATCCGCGAGGCGGCCGCCTGCGCGCTGGCCGGGCGTCCTGGTCCGGTGCTGCTCGATTTTCCGAAGGACATCCAGCAGGCCCGTCCCGATCAGCCGACGGACAAGCGCTTCACGGTTCCCGCGCCCGCCGGCATGAGCGACGAGACGGCGCAGCGCATCGCCGCGTTGCTCGCGCAAAGCGAGCGTCCCGTCATCTATGCCGGTGGCGGGGTCATCGCCTCGGGCACCGGCGCTCAGCTCGCGGCGCTTGCCGAGGCGCTCGATTGCCCGGTCGCGCTCACGATGATGGGCCTTGGCGCCTTGCCGGACGACCATCGTTTGCTGCTGGGGCCGCTGGGCATGCACGGCGCCTATGTCGCGAACGTGGCCGTCAACGAGGCGGATCTGGTGCTGGCGCTCGGCGTGCGCTTCGACGATCGCGTCATCGGCGATCCGAGCGCGTTCGCGCGTCACGCCAAGATCGTGCATATCGATGTCGACGCCTCGGAGATCGGCAAGAACAAACCTGTGACGCTCGGCGTCCATGCCGATCTGCGAGATGCGTTTGCCGGGCTGCTGGCGCACGCGAAGCGCCGCATCGTGCCCGGCTGGCATGCGTATCTGCGCGAACGTCGCGAGGCGCACCCGCTGCGCGCGACCAGAGTGGACGCGGGCGGCAGTGCGGGCGTGCTCACCGGTGTCGACGTGATCTCGGCGCTCGCGGCGCAGCTTCCGCCCGAAGCGGTTGTCACGACAGGTGTGGGCCAGCATCAGATGTGGGCGATGCAGCACCTGCGTCTGCGCGCGCCGCGCACATTCCTGTCCAGCGCGGGCTTCGGCACGATGGGCTTCGGTCTGCCCGCGGCCATCGGCGCGAAGGTCGCGCTGCCCGACGTGCCGGTGATCGACATTGACGGCGACGGCAGCCTGAACATGTCCGTCAACGAACTGTCGACGTGCCGCCGCTACGGACTGGGGGTCAAGGTGCTGGTGATCAACAACCAGTGGCTCGGCATGGTTCGACAGTGGCAGGACATGATCTACGCGCGCAATCGCGTGGCGTCGTCATTGGTCGATCCGAACACGCCCGACGGGGCCGACGACGGCCGTCCCTACCCGGACTTCGTGACCATCGCGGCGGGCTACGGCGTGGCGGGCGCGCGAGTCACGCGGGCCGACGAGCTGCGGGGCGCCCTGGAACGCATGCTCGCCGACCCGAGCGAGCCGTACCTGCTCGATGTACTGGTCGCTCGCGAGGACGACGTCTATCCGATGATTCCCGCAGGCAAGACGTATCGCGACGTGGTCTTCGGGCCCGGGCAGGCAGCGGGGCCGATCGCCGCGGGCGCGTTCTGACGCGCGCCGCGCAGGCGGGGCGCGGCAGGCCGGCTGGTTTGACGACGCGCGCCGGCGACCGCCAATGTGGCGCGCATCCGCGCGCCATCCAGGCATTACCGTCCAGTGAGAATTCGACGTCTCGTCGCGAGATCGCAACGACAAAACCCGCTTCGGCGGGTTTTTTTCGTTTCCCGGACGGCCAGGAGTATCATTGCGCTCTTTCAAGAATTCTCGCCAAGGAAATCAACATGTTGACGAAGCGCCTCGTGCTGGCCGCCGCCTGTTTTCTGACGACCTTCGCCGCGGTGCCCGCAGCGCAGGCCGCTGAACCGACCTACACGGTCGGCGCCGGCGGTACGTATCGCCCGTTCGAATTCGAAACGCCGCAAAAGGAACTGGTGGGTTTCGACATCGACGTGATCAAGGCGGTCGGCAAGGCAGGCGGTTTCAACGTGAAGCTGGTCAGCACGCCGTGGGAAGGCATTTTCGCCACGCTCGATCAGGGCGATCGCGACATCATCATCTCGGGCATCACCATCACCGACAAACGTCGTGAAATGGTCGACTTCTCGGCGCCGTACTTCCCGGCCGACCAGGTCATCATCACCGCGCCGGGCGCCAAGGTCGCGAGCCTGGCCGATCTCAAGAAGCTCCAGGTGGGCGTGGTCAATTCGAGCACGGGCGACATCGCCGTCTCGGAGGAACTGGGCCGTGCAAGCACTGCGATCCGTCGCTTCGACAACACGCCGCTCATGCTCGAAGAGCTGTATCGCGGCGGTGTCGACGCCGCCGTGGGCGATGTCGGCGTGATCAAGTTCTACATCAAGAGCCATCCGGAAAAGCCGTTCAAGTTGGTGTACGACAGCAAGTTCAAGCGCCAGTACTTCGGCATCGCCGTGAAGAAGGGCAACAAGGTTGTCCTCGACAAGATCAACACGGGCCTGAAGAAGATCGTGGCCGACGGCACCTACGCCAAGATCTACAAGCAGTGGTTCGACTCGGAAGTGCCGACGCTGCCGCAACAATAAGCAACGCGTGTAACATTCGCGCCACGCGCGCCACATAGCTGGCCTCTCGCGGCCCGTGAGCTGATCGTCGAGTTCCGACGTCAACCCCCGGGCCGCGAGCGTTTTTCTGCCGGGCAACCGGTTCGTTTCATTTCGTGAGAAAGGTGCTTCATGGGTGGGTTCCAGTGGAACATCATCAGCGAGTACATGCCCCTGTTCGTCGAGGGCACGCTGATGACGCTCAAGTGCACGGTGATCTGCGTGATCGCCGGTACGCTACTTGGGCTCGTGCTCGGCGTCGGCCGTCTGGCCGAGGCGCGTCACGGTTTCTACAAGTATTTCCTTCGCTACGTGGTGCAATACCCCGTACGCTTTTACGTCAGCTTTTTCCGCGGCACGCCGCTGTTCGTTCAGATTCTTCTGATTCACTTCGCGTTGATGCCCGTGCTGATCAATCCGTCCGAAGGGCTGATCGTGAGCGGCGACCTCGCGCGTGAAATTCGCTCGCAGTACGGCGCGTTCATGTCGGCGGTGCTGGCCATCTCGCTCAATGCCGGCGCCTACGTCTCCGAGATCTTCCGTGCGGGCATCCAGTCGATCGACCGCGGGCAGGCAGAGGCCGCACGCTCGCTGGGCATGACCTATATGCAGACGCTGCGCAAAGTCGTGCTGCCGCAGGCGTTTCGCCGCATGCTCCCACCGTTGGGCAACAACGCGATCGCCATTGTGAAGGACTCGTCGCTGGCGTCGGCCATCGGTCTGGCGGAGCTGGCGTACGCCGCGCGCACCGTGTCGGGCGCGTACGCGCGCTATTGGGAGCCGTACCTGACGATTTCGCTCATCTACTGGGCGATCACGCTGGTGCTCTCGGCTTTTGTTCAACATCTGGAAACGAGGTACGGCAAAGGTGATCGTCGTCAATAACCTGCAAAAGCAGTACGGCGATGCGCACGTGCTGCGCGGCATTACCTGCCGCATCGAAGAGAAGGAAGTGGTGTGCGTGATCGGCCCGTCGGGCTCGGGAAAGAGCACCTTCCTGCGCTGCCTGAACGGGCTTGAGGACGTAAGCGGCGGCGAAGTGCTCGTGAACGGCTTTCACGTGGAAGATCCGAAGACCGACATGAACGCGATGCGTGCGAGCGTCGGCATGGTGTTCCAGCGCTTCAACCTGTTTCCGCACATGTCGGTGCTCGAGAACCTGATTCTGGCGCCAATGCAGGTCAACGGCATCAAGCGTGCCGAAGCCGTGACCATCGCCGAGCAACTGCTGCGAAAGGTCGGCCTGATCGACAAGATCGACGCCTTTCCGAACCAGCTCTCCGGTGGCCAGCAGCAGCGCGTGGCGATTGCCCGTGCGCTGGCCATGAAGCCGACCGTCATGCTCTTCGACGAGCCGACCTCGGCGCTCGACCCGGAACTCGTGGGCGAAGTGCTCGAGGTCATGAAGTCGCTCGCCGAAGAGGGCATGACGATGGTCGTGGTTACCCACGAAATGGGCTTTGCGCGTGAAGTCTCCGACCGCGTCTTTTTCATCGATCAGGGCGTGATCATGGAAGAGGGCAAGCCGGACCAGATCTTCTCGGCCCCCAGGCACGAGCGCACGCGCGAATTTCTGCGCAAAGTTCTGTAAATCTCGCGATGACGGGGCGCGCGAAGGTATATGCGCGCGCCGCATCTGATTACAATGCGAGGGTACGCGCGTCGAGTGCCGCGAAGGCAGCGGCACACGCACCCCGCAGGCACCCTGAGCGCCCAGCCAGGATTTTTTCTCACAGGACAGTGACCCGTCCCCGGGGCCTGTCCCGCAATCGCAGATTGCATTCCGATTTCACGAGGAAGTCATGAGCCAGCCAATCGCTGTGACCCGCCAGACGTTCGACGACGTGATGGTGCCCAATTACGCTCCCGCCCAGATGGTGCCCGTGCGCGGCGAAGGCTCGCGCATGTGGGACCAGCAGGGCCGCGAGTATGTCGACTTCACCGGTGGCATCGCGGTCAATGCGCTCGGCCATGCCAATCCGGAACTCGTGAAGGTCATCGAGGAGCAGGCGCGCAAGGTCTGGCATATCGGCAATGGCTACACCAACGAGCCGGTGCTGCGTCTGGCGAAGGCGCTCACCGAAGCCACCTTTGCCGACAAGGCGTTCTTCTGCAATTCGGGACTCGAAGCGAACGAAGCCGCGCTCAAGCTCGCGCGCCGTTACGCATACGACCATGCCGCCGAGCGCGGCGGCAAGGAAAAGAGCGAGATCGTTTCGTTCTACAACTCGTTTCACGGTCGTTCGCTGTTTACCGTCAGCGTGGGCGGCCAGGCGAAGTACACCGAAGGTTTCGGCCCGATTCCGGCCGGCATCATGCATCTGCCTTACAACGACCTGCAGACCGCCGAGGCCACCATCTCGGACGCCACGGCGGCCGTGATCGTCGAACCGGTGCAGGGCGAGGGCGGCGTTCTGCCGGCGGATCCGGAGTTCCTGAAAGGTCTGCGCGCCCTGTGCGACAAGCATGGCGCGTTGCTGATCTTCGACGAAGTGCAGACGGGGGTGGGCCGCACGGGCACGCTGTACGCCTATGAACAATACGGCGTCACGCCGGACATCCTGACCACGGCGAAGGCGCTGGGCAATGGCTATCCGATCGGCGGGCTGCTGACCACCAGCAAGATTGCCGCGAGTTTCTCGCCGGGCACGCATGGCTGCACCTACGGCGGCAATCCGCTTGCCACGGCGATCGCCGGTCGCGTTCTCGAACTGATCAATACGGCTGAAATGCTCGGCGGTGTGAAGACGCGTCACGAGCACTTCGTCAAGGGCATCGAGGCGATCAATGCGCGCCACGGCGTGTTTGCGCAGGTGCGCGGCATGGGGTTGCTCATCGGCGCCGTGCTCAAGCCGGAGTTCGCCGGCCGTGCGAAGGACATCGTGGCCGAAGCCGAGAAGCAAGGGCTGATGCTACTGGTGGCGGGCGGCGACGTCGTGCGCTTCGCGCCGTCGCTGAACATTCCATTCGCCGACATCGACGCCGGCCTGGCATCGCTGGAAAAGGCGGTAGCTGCGGTCGCCGCCACGGCGAAGGCCGCCTGAGCGCGCCAGGACACCGACTCCCACTCGCGCCAGCCCGTGCCGCAAGCTCGGGACTTCGGGCCGGACCGGCGGATCGCGCCGCTCCGGCCCGTGCCTTGACGGCGTGCCTCCAGTCTTCTTCTTCGTCGGATATGTCCATGAACCGTCAATCGAAACTGGTCACGCCGACGCAGGCGCCGGACGAGGCGCCTGATCCGTCGACATCGTTGCGCGTGGTACGCCTGGCGGGGCCGGGCGATCTGCCGGCATTGTTGCAGCTTGCGACGCTGGCCGGGCCGGGGATGACGTCGTTCAAGCCCGACCGGGCGGCGCTCGAGGCCCGCCTGACGCGGGTGGCGGCAACGCTCGACGGTCGGGCGCCGACGGCCGAGCAGGGCTACCTGTTCGTGATGGAGGATGTTGCAACGGGTGGGATTACGGGAGTCTGCGGGCTGGAAGCCGCTGTCGGGCTCGACCAGCCGTTCTACACGTATCGCAAGGATACGATCGTGCACGCCAGTCGCGAGTTGAATGTGTGGTCGCGCATGCTCACGCTCTCCCTGTCGAACGACCTCACGGGATACAGCGAACTCTGCTCGTTGCTGCTGGACCCGGCCTGGCGCGGGCACGGCAACGGGGCGCTGCTGTCGAAGGCCCGTTTCCTGTTCATGGCGCAGTTCCCGGAGCGCTTCGGCACGCACGTGTGCGCCGAGTTGCGCGGCTTCTTCGACGATGACGGCCAAAGTCCGTTCTGGCAATCGCTCGGCCAGCATTTCTTCAAGATCGACTTCGACCAGGCGGACTATCTCACGTCGATCGGCAAGAAATCATTCGTGGCCGAGTTGATGCCGAAGTACCCGATCTACGTCGACTTTCTCTCGCCGCAGGCCCAGGCGGCCATTGGCGTCACGCATCGCGATACCCTGCCCGCACGTCGTCTGCTCGAGCAGGAAGGCATGCGCTCCGGCGCGCATGTCGACATCTTCGACAGCGGCCCGGTGCTCGAGGCGCGTGTGGCCGATCTGCGCGCGGCGCGCGATAGCCGGTATCCGAGTGTGAACATTGCGCAAGACGCTACCGTCGCCAATCCCGAACCCTATCTGGTGGCGCGTCTGGGGCTCGCGGAGTTCCGTGCCACGCTGGTCAATGGGCGTCCCGAGCGGCGCACGTTCACCCTCAGCCCGATGGCGGCCCAGGCGCTCGGCGTCGCGCAGGGCGAGCGCATCCAGGTGTTGCCGCTCAAGCCGCCGCGTGCCGAAGCCGTCTGAGCGATCTCAGAACTGGATCGTGGCAGTGACGGTGTCGGTGTAGACGCCCGGCAGCGGCGTCGACTGCGACGGTACCCGGGCATAGATCGGAACGAACTGGACCAGACCCGAGCCGATCCCCGTCAATTGCGACGTGCCGGACGTGCCGTCGCCCCAGATCGTCGTGCGGGCGCTGTCCAGATACAGCTGATAGTCCACGCTCGCGCCTGTGGTACCGGTCATCCGCCGCGTGCTCACGCTGCCCGAGATCCCGCCCGAGAGTGCTACGCGATACGCATCGTTGTTCGTGCACTGGATGGTCAGTTGTCCGCTGCCGCTGACATCTGTCGTCAACGTCGACTGCGAAGCAAAGGTGATATTGGTCGCCGCGATGGTGCAGTTGTTGATGACGGTCACGTTGCTCGTGAACGGCACGCCTGGGGCCGCAGTCATGGCGCTGCCGCACGCGGGGGCGGGCGCGAGCAGTGCGTAGGACGCGTATTGCAGACTGATATCCGCCGCACCGAACGTGTGTGAATACACTGTGTTGGCGTCACCGCTGGTGGGCACGGTCGTTTGCGCGGCATCGATCTTGCCGTAGAAGCTGACGTTCTGCGTCAGGGTGCCGCCCAGCGGCGGGGCTGTCATGGTGAGCGCGATCATGTTGCCGGGGCTGCTTCCCCAGGTGTTGGCGTAGGCGGCGTCGACGAAGAGGCCGAAGCGGATCGCATTTGCGGCGTTGGTGAGGGTGAGCGGCGGCACGGCGTTCAACGCCAGGCATGCCTTGACGTTAGGGTTGGCGCCGAGCAAAGGCCAGGTGCATGTCACCGGAATCGTGCCGGTGGCGTTGAGCGCTGCGCCGGAAATCGGGCTGAACGCGGTGAAGGCGAGCGACGGTGTGCCGACGGAGCACGTCTGCGCCGAGGCGTTCGCGGTGATCAACGCGACGGCCGCCGCCAATGTCCGGCAGCCTCGCGCGGGTGTCCCGGGCGTCACGACGGCGCCTCTATGGTGGGCGCGCGGGGACGTCCCGGGCGCCGCTCGGCAAGCGTGCCGAACGCCACGCACTCGAGGGGGCCGATGCGCGCAATGTTGCCGTTGGGCGACTTGGACCATTCGAACGACGCGCGGCATCGCTGTGAACCGTCATGCGCCTCGAGCGTATTGCGCATGCCGAGATCGTCGACGAAGACTTCGCCGTCGTAGCCCACGATCGTGACGAATCCGCTTTGTACATGACGCACGGCGGTGCCGGGGCGCAGGGGCTGTCCCGTCGACCCGACGAGGGTGACCAGTGCGGCGCGATATCGCCGCACGGGAAAGCGCACCAGCACGCCGCTGCCCGATTGCGGCGCGATGCGGCGTTCTGTCGTCGTGACTTCCAGGTCGGCGGGCAGGTGCATGGGGTCGATGCCGATCCGCGTGGCTTCGTAGCCGCTCAGGTCCGGCACGAGATAGTAGCCGCGCGCGTCCGTTCGACCGACGCGCACCGATTCGCGCAACACCGGTACGCCCGCCTGACCGTCGGCGCTCACGAGTGCGAAGGCGTCGTAAGCGTGTCGCGTCGCATGCACACCGTGGTCCATGACCACGAGCGCGCCGGTCACGCCAATGCCGGTGCCTGTCTCGCGTCCCACCCTTTGCACCAGAGCGGATATCTGACCGTGCCGGCCGAGGTATTGCAGTTCGCCCTGTGCCGTGTGGCGCGAGAAGGCCCGCCCCGCGAGCACCTGCCACCCCCAGCCGCCTTGATAGTCGGGCGTTCGGCTCGCGCCTGCCCAGGTTTGCGTGCCGCCACCCTGGCTGGTCATCGAGGCGCTGCCCAATGCATTGCCGCCGAGCAGCACGCTGAGCATGGCGAACACCCCGTGCACCCCGCGACGTGCGAAGTCGCGAAAGCCGCCCAGCGATATCATGCCGCGCGTGCCCGCTGGGAACGTCAGGCTCGCCGACAGCACGCGCGTGGCCGGCTGGCGCCGCATGCGCTGGGCGAACCAGGCGAGCGAGGCGGTGCTGCCGCGACCAAGCGGGAGCGAGAGGCTCACGCGGTCGCTTGCACGCGGCACGGGCGTGCCGTCGAGCGACGCGATGTCGCGATAGTGCCCGATGGCGCGAACCATGCGGGCGTCGACGCTCAGGTATCGAGACAGATACTGATAGCCCGCACTCCATTGCGCGCCGGCACCGCGCCCGCTGGACGCCGCGACCGACACGCCGGCGACCCCGGCGTGTCCCAGCGCGGCGAGCGCGCCCACGCCACCCAGCGCGAGACGGCGGCCTGCCTGTAACTGGGCCTCCACGGTCACCGTGTCGCTCGCGCCGTAGCGCGCGGCGATCGATGCGACGGGATCGCCCCGATACGAGAACGAGCGGATGCCGTAAGCCTCGCGCGGCCAGCCGGCTTCCACGGAAAAGCTCGAAAGTCCGCGGGCGAGCAAACGCGGATCGATGTATAGCGGCACTGTGGTGATTTGCTCACGCCCAAGCGCATCTCGGGTGACCACGCTTGCCTGGAGGTCGCCGGTTAGGCCGGGGGCCTCCTGAATGACGAAAGGGCCCGGCGGTACGCGTGCCCCCATGCGTCGCACGCCGTCCAGATACAGGTCCACCGACGATGGCACGACGGCGCTGCCGCGCAACGCCGGTACGGGAAACGTGACGAGATCCGGTCGCAGACTGAAATTTCGCCGCCATTGCATCCCCGCGATGCGCAGCGATCGCGTCCATGACAGCGAGCCCGTGATCAGATCGCCGGCCGTCCAGCTCGCCAGACGCGCCGGATCGTCATGCTGCCACCAGGTGTCGTATCGGCGGTAGCCGCGCCGCCAGCGCGAATGCTCGGTCACGCCGGTCTGCCGCAGCGTGCCGCCCGGCCAGAAGCCGCGAAACTCGCTCCATACGGAGGCACGCGTGAACCGGTCGCGCTGCACGTAGCCGTCGTAATTGACGACGACCCCGGTGCCCGCCGTCGCGCGGATCGGCGCCGGTGCCGGAGCGCCCAGCGTGTACGGGGCGAGCCACTTGTCGTCCACCGTCAGCTCGAGTGTCTGCGTGGGCGCATCGTAGGCGTAACGAATGCCGCGCAGGGCGTCGAGCGCGACTTCGGTCACGTCCTGCGTCGATAGTTCCGGCGAGTTCAGTCCCAACGCCCGAAGGTCGCCCGCGCGCACGAACCAGCGTCCCCGTCGGCGCACGAAGGGCGCCATCAGCCCGGTGGGCTCGCCGTTGACGACTACCGCGAGCACGTAGGGGCCGTCGAGTCGCGCGGGACGCGGCGCGTTCGACGCGCGCGCCGGGGCCGCAGATGGCGGCGCCGACTGTGCCGGGAGATTCGACGAAATCGTGGGTGTCGATGGCGTCGATGGCATCGATGAAGTGGATGAAAACGAGGCGTTCGAGGAGATCGAGGAAGTTGATGAGGTCGGCGAATTCAGTGTTGCGGTGGATACGGCGTCGTCGAACCCAGATGCCACGGGCAGGCGCGTCGGCGGCCCGGGGTCGTCGGCGATGCGATGCGCGGATGCCGCGTGCACGTCCGTCGCCCGGCCCAGCCATGCGAGGGCCGTCACGATCGCGGCAATGGTCATTGCCACGGCCGCCCTCCGGGTGGGCAGGGACGGGGCCGCGAGGCCGGCGGGGCGCGCGGCGTGGTGAATGCCCCTAGCGCGTGCCATCCGACGCTTCGTCAGCGGCAAAGCGCATCGGGACGGCATCGATGCGAGACTCGACCGTAAATGGCGCGATGGGCGGCGAACCCGAAGGCCAGCGCACGGCAAAGCGCCGCGTTTGTCCCGCGAGCACGTAGCCGAGCAAGCCATGCGCGAGCTCCACGCTGCGCCCGGTCGCATCGCGCACTCGCGTCGCGCCAAGTTGCGCATGCCGCGCGCCGTCGTTGCGCACCGCCAATTGCCGTCGCGCGATGTCGAGATCGAAGTGCAGCTCGGGGCTGTGCTCGCGACTTGCCTGCACGAACACCGGCACCGAGTAGCGCAACCGGATGGACACGCCTTCACCTGGAGGCAATCCGACCGGCGGCAATTCGTCGACCAGCAGCCGGTAGCTTTGCTCCCGTTGCGCGGGGCCGCGCGCCGCGCGTACGAGTCGCACGATCTGCCGCTCGCCGGGTTCGATGCGGATGATTGGCGGGCTGGCGATGAGCGCACGCGTGGGTGTGAGCACGTTTTCGCCGTTGCGCTGGGCCCAGGCGTACAACCGCAACTGACCGTGGATCGGCAGTTCGCCGGAGTTGCCCAACGTGAGCGTGGTGGCTGGCTGCGAAGGCAACAGGTTGACGATGACCGGCGAGACTTGCAATGTGGCGCCATGCCCGTCGGGCACGCCGAGCGTGAGCAGCGCGACGAAGGCGCCGCGGCATGCACGGGCGGCGTGGCGGTGCGAGGCAAGTCTCGACGGGTGCATGATCGTCCCCGCGATTCAGAAGTAGACGGTCGCCGTGACCGTGGACGAATAGACGTCGGGTTCGGGCATGGTCGCCGAGAGCGTGGCCTGGCCATAGACGGTATAGGTCTTCGCCACGCCGCTGCCCGAATCGCTCAACGTGTTCGATCCCTGTGTATTTCCCCACGGCGTGGCATAGGCCGCGTCCTGGTACAGGCCGAACGGAATCGTCGTGGCGTTGCCGGTGATCGTGCCCGCGAGCAGACGATTGGTTTCGGTCGAGTTCGGCACGGTGCCCGCGTTCAGGCCGATGTTGTAGCCTGTGGACGCCGTGCAGACGACCGTGAGCGACGACGTGCTCGCGACGGGTCCGGTTGCCGATCCCTGCACGGCGTTGAACGTCATCGGCGTGGCGGCGATCGTGCATCCGGGCAGGATCGTCAGTTGCACGCGCATCTGAGCCGTCGCCGACCCGTTGGTGTATACGGCTGCCCGGGCCGGCCCGCTTTGGCTCAACATGCCAACGACGGCGCACAGGGCGAGACACAACAAGGAACGATTCATCGTCATTCTCCTTAGTATTCCTATTCGTTGGTGCGGCGGTGACGGTATCCGACTACGTAATGGATGGCAGAACGGACGGCAAAAGGTCACGCTTCTTTTGCACGTTTTTTGCGTAGTTTAGGAGGGCATTGGGCTGAAATGTCTTCGCGGCCAATGCTTTCGGAATAGTCCCATGCTGTGCGGGAGAGCATGCTGGCTGACCGAGATGGACATACGCGCAAAGCGCATGTCGGTGGGGCCCGCAATGCGCATGGAACGCCGCGGGGGGGCGATGCGGGGCGATCCGGGCGCACACCGGCGTTGGGCGCGGGGCGGCGCCGATCGGGAGATCGGGCAGGGAGCCGTCCTGCGTTTTGGGGGAGAAAAATCGCGCCGGGATGATGTCAATCAAAAGGCGTGCCAGCGGCACGAGGCAACGTGTAATTTTCACTTGATCTTGCGACGACGCAGTCTCTAGAATGACTTCTTGTCGCATATCGGACGCCATTCACGCCATACGTGTGATAGGCGGCCCGTTGGACGTGTTCGCTACCTGCGGATATTTCTCGAGAGGGATGCCATGCTCAGACTTCTGTCGAAATACTGGTGGTTGCTGGTGCTGCGTGGAGTACTGGCCGTTGCCTTCGGGGTCGCGGCGTTTGCCTTGCCCGGCGTGACGATCGCGGTGCTGGTGCTGTGTTTCGGCGCGTTTTCGTTTGTCGATGGTGTCTTCTCCCTGGCCGGTGCGTGGAGCGCGCGCAAGGAACATGCCGACTGGTGGCTGCCGTTGCTGCAAGGCATTGCGGGCATCGTGATCGGCGTGCTCACCTATCTCAACCCGGCGTTGACCGCCGTGGCGTTGCTTATCTATATCGTGGCCTGGAGTTTTGTCACCGGCGTTTTGCAGGTGGCTGCCGGAATCGCGCTGCGTCGCGAGATCCAGGGCGAACTGTGGGTCATTCTCTCCGGTGTGTTCAGCATTCTGTTTGCCATCTTCATCATGTGGCAGCCCGGCGCGGGTGCGCTTGCGCTGATCTGGGCGATCGGATCGTGGGCCATCGTCTGGGGCGCACTGCTCGTGATGGCCGGTTTCAGGCTGCGGGGCGCCGCGCATGGCGCTTCGCGAACGCCCGCAGGATCGTTGCGGTCCTGAGCATCCCTAACCATGTCCCGACCGGAAATGCCGGGACGCGTTCTTTTTCTTTCGTCCGCAAGGGCTGCAGTTGCCTGTTGCTGACGGCTTCCCCCTGGCAGCCAGCGGGCTGCCTGACGTCAGGAGTGTCAAATGGCTCTGAATCATACGCGTAACACCCTCGGTGAAAAGATCCGGATCGAATCGGTCAATCAGCTCAATCGCGGGTTGGTCAACGGCATCGACGTTCAGCGCCAGGCCAAGCAGGCGCACTGGAATGTGCACGGTCCGGGCTTTATCGAACTGCACTTGTTGTTCGACGAGGTCTACAACGCCGCCATCGAATGGACGGATCTTTGCGCCGAGCGTCTCGTGGCACTGGGCGGCGTGGCCGACGGACGCGTGCAGACGGTTGCCAAGGCGACCGAACTGCCGGTCTACAAGAACGAGTTCAAGCGCGGGCTGGATCATGCGGCGGCGCTGGCCGAGGCCCTGGCGGCGTACGGCGAAATCATCCGGGGCCTGATCGATGCGTCGGCCGAGATCGGCGACGCCACCACGTCGGACGTTTTCACGGAGATCTCGCGCGGCGTGGACGACCATCTGTGGAAAGTCGAGGCGCACCTGCGCGGCGAGTGATCCCGGCGTCGCCGGGGCGCCGCAGGCGCCCCGGCGCGCAAGCGACCGTCCGGCTTCGCATGGCGCGAATCGGCGAGCGCGCGCACCCGGTGAGTCCGGGGTGCTGTTTCCCTGACCATCCCCCGGAGTCACCATGACCACCCGCAATCTGAGCCAGATGTTCCAGCCGAAGTCGGTCGCCGTCATCGGCGCGTCCCAGCGTGAACGGCGCGTGGGCACGACCGTGCTGCAGAACGTCATCGACGGCGGGTTCACGGGGGAGATCTACCCGGTCAATCCAAAATATTCGTCGCTCGCGGATCGCAAGTGCTATCGCGACGTGAGCGATTTGCCGCAGGCGCCCGATCTCGCCATCGTCTGCACGCCACGCGAGACCGTGCCGGGCCTTATCCGGGATCTCGGCGAGCGCGGGACACGCGCGGTCGTTGTCCTCACCTCGGGGCTCGCTCGCGAGCGCGACCGCCATGGCGTCACGTTGCAGGAGCGCATGCTCCAGCATGCCAAGCCCCATGTGCTGCGAATTCTCGGGCCGAACTGCATCGGGCTGCTGAGCCCGGGCATCGGTCTGAACGCCAGCTTCGCGCATATGGGCGCGCGCCCGGGCAAGCTGGCGTTCGTCTCGCAATCGGGCGCGTTGACGACCGCCGTGCTCGACTGGGCCGATGCCCGCGAGATCGGCTTTTCGCATTTCGTTTCGCTGGGCGACAGCGCCGACGTGGATTTCGGCGATATGCTCGACTACCTCGCGAGCGACCCCGGTACTGACGCGATCCTGATGTACATGGAGTCCATTCGCGACGCACGCAAGTTCATGTCGGCCGCGCGGGCGGCCGCACGCAACAAACCGGTCGTGGTGATCAAGTCCGGTCGCGTGCCGGAGGGGGCGCAGGCCGCCGCCTCGCATACGGGGGCGATGGCGGGGGCGGACGATGTGTACGACGCCGCCATCCGTCGTGCCGGCATGCTGCGCGTGGATACCACCGATGAACTGTTCGCCGCCGTGGAGACGCTCGCGCGGCTGCGGCCGTTCTGGGGCGACAAGCTCTCGATCATGACCAACGGCGGTGGCGCGGGTGTGATGGCGACCGACGCGCTGGTACTCGACGGCGGCAAGCTTGCCCGTCTGTCCGACAAGACGCGCGCGGCGCTCGACGCAGCGTTGCCAACGACACTGGGCCGCGTCAATCCGGTCGACATTGGCGGCGATGCTGACCTGGCGCGCTACACGGGCACGCTGGCGGCGTTATGCGAAGATCCGGAGACCGCGGCCGTCCTGTTCATCCAGGCGCCCACGGCGGTCATGCCGAGCCTCGATGTGGCCAATGCACTCGCCGCGTTGCCGAAGCCGTCGAAGAACATTTTCACGTGCTGGCTCGGCGGCGAGACGGCGGAGCGGGCCCGGCGCATTTGCCGCGAGGCGGGGCTGCCGACGTACGACACGCCGGAAAATGCCGCTCGCGCGTTTCTCGAGGCGGTAAATTATCGTCGCAACCAGTCGTTGCTGATGGAAACGCCGCCCTCCATTCCCCCGGGCTTCGCGCCCGATGTCGCACGGGTACGCGCCATCATCGACGGGGTGATGCGCGAGGGGCGGGCGTTGCTCTCGGAGCCGGAAGCCAAGGGTGTGCTGGCCGCATACGGCATTCCGGTCGTGGAGACGCTCGTTGCCGAGACGCCTGAGCAGGCGGGAGCGCTGGCGCAGGGCCTTGGCTTTCCCGTGGCGGTCAAGCTTGTCTCTCCGGACATTACACACAAGTCGGACGTCGGCGGTGTGGTGCTCAACATCGAGACGGCCGAGCAGGCATGCGATGCGGCCCGCCAGATCCGCAAGCGCGCGCTCGCCGCGAAACCGGACGCGCGCGTGACGGGCTATTCGGTCCAACGCATGGCCAACGGGGCAGAGGCGTTCGAACTGATCGTGGGTGTGGCCACCGACAACGTGTTTGGGCCGGTACTGCTGTTCGGGCAGGGCGGCACTGCCGTCGAAGTGATCGCCGACCGGACCATCGGTCTGCCGCCGCTCAACCTGAACCTCGCGCGCGACATGGTGGCGCGCGCCCGGGTGTCGAAGCTGCTCGCGGGCTACCGCAATCGTCCGCCGGCCGATCACGAGGCCATCTACCTCACCCTGGTCAAGCTCTCCCAGCTCGTGTGCGACGTGCCGGAGATCGCCGAGCTCGACATCAATCCCCTGTTCGCCGACGCGCACGGCGTTCTGGCGCTCGACG
The DNA here is from genome assembly GCF_000767615.3 of Pandoraea pnomenusa. Taxonomy (NCBI): domain Bacteria; kingdom Pseudomonadati; phylum Pseudomonadota; class Betaproteobacteria; order Burkholderiales; family Burkholderiaceae; genus Pandoraea; species Pandoraea pnomenusa. The sequence goes on from NZ_CP009553.3 coordinate 2,462,197, forward strand.
CCCGCATCGTGGCGCGCAAGCCGGCATCGGCCGGGCACGGGCGCCTCGCCATCCGGCCCTATCCGCAGGAACTGGAGAGCACGGTCGACGCGGGCGGCAAGCCGGTGCGAGTGCGCCCGATCCGGCCCGAGGACGAGCCGGCCTATAACGCTTTTTTCCACACGCTCACCCCGCAGGACGTGCAGTTCCGCTATTTCGGCCTGATCAAGGAGCTCTCGCACTCGCAAATGGCGCGCGTGACACAGATCGACTACGACCGCGCGATGACGTTCGTGGCGACCGAGCGCGATGAGCAGGGCAACACGCGCCTGCTGGGAGTGGTGCAGGCGCTGGCCGATCCGGACAACACGGTCGCCGAGTTCGCGGTGACCGTGAGTCCGGCCGCGCAGGGTCGCGGCCTCGGGCGCGCCCTCATGGAGCACATCGTCGATTACAGCCGCCGGCGCGGCACGGGCGAGCTCATCGGCTATGTACTCACGGCAAATACGCGTATGCTGACACTCGCCCGTCATCTGGGCTTTGTCGAAGACAAGGAGATGGAGGCGGGCGTTCTTCACATCCGGCTGCCGTTGCAACAGACAGCGCAGGCGCAGGAGACACGCAAGGCTTAGCGGCCACGGCCCGGCGCCGCGCGTTGTCGGCCCGCGTGCGTCGGCAGGGCGGCCGCCTCGACCAGGACGACGAATGCTAGTGAATTGCGTGGCCTATGAGGATGGCCGCAAGATTGCCGATCTGCACCCCGACGAAATCTCCGATTACCTTGAGCGCCCGCATTGCTTCGTATGGGTGGCGCTCAAGGACCCCGGTCCCGGCGAGCTCGCGCAGATGCAACATGAATTCGGTCTGCACGACCTTGCCGTGGAAGATGCGCAGCACGGGCACCAGCGTCCGAAGATCGAGCAGTACGGCGACTCGCTCTTCGCCGTGCTGCACGTGCTCAACAAGGACGCCGACGGCGACTTCTCGCTCGGGGAAGTGGCGATTTTCGCAGGGCAAAATTACGTGCTTTCCGTGCGTACGAACGCCACGCAGGGGCTCGGCGCCGTGCGTGCGCGCGCGGAGAAAGAGCCCCATTTGTTGCGGCAGGGCTCGATCTTCGTGCTCTACGCGCTCATGGACGCCATCGTCGACAGTTACTTTCCCGTATTCGACGACCTCGAAGCGCAACTCGAGGCGATCGAGGCGCAGATCTTCACGCCGAGTGCGCCGGCCAAGGGGCGAGCCATCATCGAAGACCTGTATCAACTCAAACGACGCCTCATTACGTTGCAGCACGCCTGTGTGCCGCTCATGGAGGCGGTCAGCAAACTGTTCGGCGCGATGGCGCCGAAGCTCTGCGGCGGCATGCAGGAGTACTTCCGGGACGTGTTCGACCACCTTCAACGCATCACCAAGAATGTCGATCTGCTGCGCGAAATGGTCACGACGGCACTCTCGGTCAATCTCGGCATGATCTCGCTGTCGGAGAACGAGACGACGAAGCGTCTGGGGTCGTTTGCCGCACTCTTTGCCGTGCCCACCATGATCGCCGGCATCTACGGCATGAACTTCGCCGACATCCCGGAATTGAAATTCCGGTACGGCTACCCCCTCTGCATCGGGGCCATGATCCTCATCGATTTGCTCCTGTACCGGAAATTCCGCAAGGCCGGCTGGTTGTGACGCAGCCGCGAGGCCCGCGCAATCTGTGTCAGGGGCGTGTCGCGGCATGCCCTTCAGCGCGCCGTGTTGCCCCGTGGCAACGGGTCGCGTCGCGCACCGTTTTCCGTCGTGACCGGCGTAGAGTAATTGCACTAGAATTCCCCAACGCCGCGTCAGACGGCAGCCAAGGGTTGAGAAATACAACAAACACCAGGCGCTTAGGGGTCAGATATTGAACGCACCACTCTCGGGGATCCGCGTCATCGAGTTCTGTCGAGGCGCGGCGGGCGCTTATTGCGGCTTGCTGCTGGCCGACATGGGGGCCGATGTCATCATGGTCGACGATCCCGTCGACGATCTCTCCAACGATAGCCGGAGTCCGCTCGGCGAATCCGCACAACTCGGCCTGCGACGCAACAAGCGCTCCGTGGCGCTGGATTTGCTTACCCTCGAAGGCCGCAGCCTCGCGCACACGCTCGTGCGCGGCGCCGACGTCGTCATCGAATGCCTGCCGCCGGGCACGCTCGCCAGTGCCGGCCTCGGCTACGACGCGCTGTCGGGCGTGCAACCCCATCTCGTCTACGTATCGATCTCCGCGTTCGGGCAGGAGGGGCCGCGCTCCGTGACGCAGCCCACGGGCGTGCCCGCGCTCCAGGCGCTTCGAGGAATGCTTGGTGCGGCGCCGAGCGGTCTGGAGCCGCCACGCGATTTGCCGGTGGCTGACCTCGCTGCCGGGCTGTATGCGGCGTTTTCCACGTCCGCGGCGCTCGTGGCCGCGAGACTGCAGGGGCGGGGTGTTCATATCGACGTGCCGATGCTCGGCGCCACGCTCGCCATTGCGGCATTGCGCGGTGGCGACGAAGGTGCCGAGGCGGCGCACCGCGCGGGGCTGGTGCCGCCCGCGACCATGGGCAGGGACCGTGACGGTGCCGTCGGCGCGAATCCACCCAACGCGGGCGTCGCTCGTGCCGCGCCGCGCGTCGGAGCCCTGGAGCCAGGCGACGCCGAGGGCGACACGATGCGATTCGGCGGGCCATCGGCACCCTGGCCGACCTTCCGTGCCCGCGACGGCTATTTCGGCATGGATCTCGACGGACAGGCTCACTGGCAAGCGATTTGCGCGCTGGTGCACCGGGTCGATCTGCTCGACGACGCCCGCTTCGCCAACGCGCGGGAGCGTGCCCGGCATCAGGCCGTGCTGCGCGACGTGCTCGAAGCGGTTTTCGTCCTCGAGGACCGCGGTGTCTGGCTGGCCCGGCTCGTCGCGGTCGGTGTGCCATGCACGGCCATCAGTACCTATTCGCGGGTGCTGGCCGATCCGCAGGTGGCACACATGGGCTGGGTGCGGCCCATGGTGTTGCCTAGCGGAGAGACGACGCACACCATCGTCTCTCCCGTTCGTCTGAACGGGCGCAGTCCGGTATCGCCGATGGATCCGCCCGCACCCGGCGAGCACACGAGTGACATTCTTGCGGAGCTGGGGGCGGACGGGGGCGACGTGACGGCTCGGCCTGTGAGCGGCCCCGGCCGTTTTTGACGCAGGCCGCTCCGGCGCCGACAAACGTATGCCCAGACGGCGCCTTCGGGCGCCGTCGGCGTTTTTGCGGTCTGCGGGGCATCGCCTCGCGACGTCTGGTACTTGCCCATCCCCGTTGCCAGGCGGGGCTTTCGCGCCGCCCGATGTCTCTATATAATTCATGGTCATAAGCTTATGACTATTAGTGATTAGGCGTCTCGCCGATCACTTCCCCCCGATTTTTTGCTGGATGCCGACCGATGATTGCCGATCTTTCGAGTATGTCTCCCACGGCTGCGTTGCTGGGCGCCGCAGTCGGGCTCGTGCTGGGATTGACGGGGGCGGGCGGGGGCATCTTCGCGGTACCGGCGCTGGTCTTCGGGCTGGGGTGGGGGGTGTCGCAGGCAGGTCCGGTTGCGCTTCTTGCGGTGGGGGTCGCCGCGGCCGTGGGCAGCGTGCAAGGGCTGCGCGCCGGTCTGGTGCGCTATCGCGCGGCCATGCTCATGGCCGGGATCGGTGTTTGCGTGGCGCCGTTGGGGACCTGGCTGGCGCATCGGCTGCCGGAGCGCTGGCTGGTTGGGCTGTTTGCCCTCGCCATGCTGGTTGTGGCAGCGCGCATGTACCGCGCGTCCCGCGGGCTGTCGGCAAACGCCGCGAAGGCCGTAACGGCAGCGAATCTACCCGCAAGTGAGACGGCGAACCCGTCGGACGATCAGGCCGCATCCCAAGCGGCAAGTCAGGCGGCAAATCAGGCGGCAAGCAAGACGAGCGAGGCGCTGCCCCCGTGCCGGTTGAACCCGGCGACGGGCCGCTTGCACTGGACACCGCGTGTCGCGGGCGTTCTGGGGGCGATCGGCGCGGTTTCCGGCTTTGCGTCCGGCTTGCTTGGCGTCGGCGGCGGCTTCGTCATCGTGCCGGCCTTGCGCCGCTTTACCGATATCACGGTGCACGGTGTGGTGGCCACTTCGCTGTTCGTCATCGCGCTCATTTCCGCGGGCACCGTGGCTAACGCGTGGTGGCAAGGCATGCATCCGGGCGCTCAGGGCTGGGTTTTCGTTGCGGGCGCGGTGGTCGGCATGCTCCTCGGTCGCGCGCTGGCGCCACGGTTGGCGGCCTCCCGGCTGCAACAAATCTTCTCGACGCTCATGGCCGCCGTCGCCATCGGCATGTTCGTCAAGGCATTCGGCGCCTGATTCGACGAACGCCAGCGCGGCTTGCGATTCTCGAACACTTCGAAAATCGCAACGCCTTTCGAGTGATCTTCAATATCGATCGCCGTGACGGTCCGCGCGATCCCGCCATGCCTTTCATTTCCGTTCGTGACGCGACAATGAATCTTTTCGTCACAGGACTGTCCATTGAAACGTTGCCCGAGCACCACGTCTCGCTGAATTGAATGTCTTGCGCGTGAAATGCCTTCAATGTGCGCGATGCATGCAAATCACGGACGGTAATGCTCTTAATTTGGACTAGGATGATTCCTATAAACAGATCCAAAACGGCAGGATTTTGTAGATTTATCCTATATTTCCGCTGGTCGTAAAACGGCGCGTAACGACGTCGCCTCGCCGATGCGTCACGCGGCGTTGCGATCGGCTTTGGCATCGATGACCACGACACACATTGAGACTTCCACGACCGTCTTGCCTGACTCCCCGGAAGCTTGCACACCGGCGAGCCGCCGTGCCGCCGCGATCCGGCAACGGGTGATCGTCTCGACGGCGATGGCGATGGCATTGCTGGCGGGGTGCACCGAGTATCAGGCGTCGACGCCCAGTGTGTCGGGCGGCGAAGCGGCGCACGAGGGCTCGTCGTTGTCGGCGTCGGCGCAAGCGGGAGCAGACGCGAAAGTGGTGGAAGCCCGCATGCGGCCGGTCGCGGCGGCTGTGGCCATGAGTGGTACGCCGCAGGTGGGGCGCGTGGTAAGCGGGACCTATCGATGGATGGCCGATTGGCCGGAGACCGAGAGCGTGCATCTGTGGGAGGCCGCGCCCGGCCCGACACGCATTCGTGTGGTTGGACGCGCACGGGAGATGATGCCGTCGGCGGGATTGCGCGGGGTGCGCATTCGCTACTGTGTCAAGCCGGTCATCGGCACAGGCGCCTCCCGGTTGACCGGGCACAAGACGTGCTCGGCCTGGACAACCGTCGACGGGCCGAAAGCGGCCCATGACGCCGGATAACCGTCGAATAGCCGCCCGACAGCGTCAGATCGACACCGGATGTTGCCGGAGCGCCGGATTGCCGGACAGCGCCGGCGAGCGACGAGTTACGCCGAATAACGTAGCCGCGGCGGCGCGGGGGACGATTCCGTCCGTCAGCGCCGCGTAGCGACAACGTGGTCACGCCTTCGTGACCAACGAGTGTGTCGGCAAGACGCACATTCCTCTTTCTGGAAGCCATGATGCGTAGACACGGCGGAGAATCGCGCGCGCCCACGGCTGACTTCTTTTAAAAGGATTCCGCACATGATGGTTAAAATTCTGATTGCCGACGATCACCCGATCGTCGCCTCGACGCTGCGTGAAATGCTCTCCCCGGACCCCGGCTTTCACGTGCTCCCGCCGGTTTCCAATTCGACTGAGCTCTTCAAGGCGCTCGAGACGAATTCCGTGGACGTTCTGATCACCGACTATTGCATGCCGGGCGGCGCGTTCGGCGACGGCCTGGTCATGATCAACCGCGTACGGCGCAAGTATCCGGATGTGAAGATCATCGTGTTCACGTCGATCGAGCAACCGGCCATCATTCACGCGCTCGACAGTTGTGGCGTGCTCGGTGTGATGACCAAGTCCGACGATCTTCGCGAAATCACCGTCTGCGTCGAGCGCTGCCGCCGGGGCATGAGTTACCGCGGCGGGCGTGCCGAGCAGATTCTCGAGGAACAAATGCGTCGCAAGCCGACCGCGCGCCGTCCGCTGTCTCCCAAGGAGATGGAAGTGCTGCGGATGTATCTGGACGGCCAGAACGTGTCGCAGATTGCAGGCGCGCTCAAGCGCTCGGCCAAGACGATCAACAACCAGAAGCGCATGGCCATGTGCAAGCTGGGCTGCCGGACCGACATGGAATTGTTCAAGCTCCACGTGTCGAGCCCGGTGCAGTTTTCGCGTGACGGCGAGACCGAAACGCCGAGTGCCGCCTGAGCGCGTGACCCGATCGGACATTGGAGCATATGCCCGCCAGAACGATGACGCGTGACATCGCGATCGCCGGCCGCCTGCTGCGTATCGGCGGCCTGCTCGCACTTCTTTTCGGCTTGTCGGTCTGGGTGGCGGCGGTCTCGTACGCGTTGTTCGGCACCTTGTGGCAAAGCGGCCAGAAGACCGAGTCCTTCTTCGCCGCCGTCGGCCGTGAAATTCGCGACCTCGAGATCTTCAACGAGCAGGCCCGTGCCATGGCGCAAGCCACCCAGGCCAGCAAGGTGCGTCAAGGCGGGGCCACGCGGGCATTGACCGATCGCATTCTGCAGCCGCTGCTCGGCATGAGCCCCGGCAGCGCACGCCGTATCAGCGGCGTGGGATGGGACAGCGAGTTCGAGATCGTCAAGCTGGCGGACATTCCCCCTGAACGTGCCGCCCTGTATGCGCGCCTGACGCTGCGACTCATGGTGCTCGACGCCAACTTCTGGAGTCCCCTCGACGGTCAGGACGAAACGTTCATCATTTCCGCGGATGGCGCCTTTGCGGCCTATCGACCGGCGATCGGACGCGCGTCGTTCACGCCGTCGAAGCTGGCGAGCGACACGCAGGCGATGATCGCCGAGATCAACAAGGTGGAGCGCTATCACGCGCGCATCAGGGGCAACAGCGAAGGTCCGTTCTGGACTTACAACTACGAGCATCCCGTCACCCATCTGAAGACCGTATCGAGCTTCGTACCGATTCGCGATCTGGATGGCCACCTGGTGCTCTACGTTGGCACCAGCATGTCGCCGGACATGATCGTGCCGCCGCGCATGCGCAATCTGGAACGCTCGGGGAAGCGCTGCAACTGATCTCGGAAGACGGGCTCATCATTGCAAGTGCAGGCCAGCCGCTCGCCTCGCTGGGCAATCTGCGAACGCTTGTGACATTGCCGCTCTTCGGGGGCGCACAGATGACGCTGCGCTCCGACGGTCAGCGCCTCGTCTTCGAGCGTCGCCTGTCGTCCACGCCCTGGTTCGTGCGCTACGCGGTTCGCCCGAAAGAGCTGTTGCGCGAGAATGCCACGCTGCTGCTCGGCGCAACCCTCCTGCTGTGTCTCTACGCGGCGGGCGTGTTCGCCGGGATGCGCTACATGCGACAGCGCATCATCGAACCGGCGCGCCAGCGCACGAAAGCGCTGCTCGAGCGCGACGCCTTCACTCAGACCCTCATCGAAACCGCGCCGGTCGGCATGGCGATCATCGACCCCTTCGAGCCGGCCGTGGTCATGAGCAATCCGGCGTATGCCGGCACCGTCGATCTGTTGCGTCATCTCGGCGACGGAGAGCTCACGCGCATGTATCGGCAGTTGCACAGCGGTGTGGTCGCGCGCCCCGTGCGACGCTTGCTCAGTGCGATGGACGACGCGGGAGAGCGCCACTATGCCGTGAGTTTCGTCGACACGGTGTTTCGCGAGCAGCCGGTGCTGATTGGCACGCTGTCGGACGTCACGGAGCAACGCCGGTTCGAGCTGGAGCAACGCAAGGCGCGCCTGGCAGCGGAAAGCGCGAATCGCGCGAAAGACGTCTTCCTGACTACAGTGAGCCACGAAATGCGTACGCCGTTGTACGGCACGCTGGCGTCGCTGGAGCTGTTGAGTGCGCAGAACCTGGGCGACGATCATCGCTATTACGTCGACGTGATGGAGAGCTCGACGCGCAACCTGCTCGATCTCATCAACGACCTGCTCGACTACTCGCGCATTCAGGTGGGGCGCTTCGAGCTGAATTCGCGCGACGGTTCCCTGCTCAAGGAGCTGGAGGCGGTCGGGCTGTCGTTTACCGGCCGCGCGCGATTGCAGGGACTGACGCTCGACTGGATGATCGATCCCCAGTTGTCCCGCGCCGTGCACACCGACGCGCTGCGACTCGGCCAGGTCGTCACGAATCTCGTCGGCAACGCGATCAAGTTCACCGAGAAGGGCCACGTGGCGTTCAGTGCCATGATCACTCGCGCCGACATGCAGGGGTGCGACGTCGCGTTCGCTGTCAGCGACAGCGGGGTCGGCATTGCGGCGGCGGACCTCGCCGATTTGTTCAAGCCCTTCGGCAAAAGCACGACAGAGCCGGGCATGCAGCACGGCACCGGACTGGGGCTGGCCATCTCGCACCAGTTCGTCGGCATGCTGGGCGGCGTGCTCCAGGTCGACAGCAAGGAGGGCGAGGGCACGACGATGCGTTTCACGCTGCGACTGCCGTGGGCACCCGACAGCGAGGCGCCTGCCGTCGTCGCCGCGGGCGAAACGTTCGCATATGTCAGTGCGTTGCCCCGTCGGCATTGGTATCTCGAAGCGCTGATTCGTCGTGCGGGCTATGAGCCCATGCAATACAGCGACGCCGTGACGTGGTCCACCGGCAGCGGGCGTTCGCAGGACGCGGGGTTGCTCCTGTTCGCCGACGAATGGCCGGTCCGGGGGATGGCCGGCGCGCAGGTCTACCTGCTGCGTGCGACACCGGTGGACCGCCCGGCGGGAAGTATGCCGGCATGGCCGAAGGACATTGCGTTGCTGCAACAGGCGGAGCTTTGGGATGCGTTGGGCGCGGTGCCACGTCGAGGACATGCGGCATCCGGTGGCGTGCAGGACGCCGCCCATGCACAGACCCGCGTGCGACCGCTGGCAGGGTGGTATGTGCTGGTCGCCGACGATCATCCGATCAGCGGCATGTTGCTCTCGCGTCAACTCGAGGGGCTCGGCGCGATGGTCGACTGCTACCACGATCCGCGCGAAGCGCTCGATGCGTTCGACGCGGAATCGCACATGCTCGTGATCACCGACGCGAACATGCCGCATGTATCTGGCCACGCGCTGGCGACCGCGATCAAGTCCAGGGCGCCGCATGTGCCGGTCGTGGTCGCCACGGCGGATGTGACGCTGCGCAACGATCGCGACGCCAGATCGCCCTATGACGCGGTTGTCTACAAGCCCGTGGACGCCCGTTCGCTGCTTCGCGTGATCGAACTCGTGCGTACACGCTACCCGTCGCTTTGCGTCGACATTGCCCCATTGGCGGATTCGGCGCGTCAGGTGGAAAGCGCGCTCGAGCCGGCGCCGGAGCCGGCGGTGGCCCGGGATTGGCGCTTGCCGCTCTCGGACATGCTCGATACGTTCGTGAAGATCGCGGATCAGGACATTGCAAACTGCCGGGCGGCATTGACCGAACTGTCGCGCGAAACGCTGCGGCATTCGGCTCACCGGCTGCGCGGTGGCTTCATGGCGTTCGGTCTGAGTTCACTCGCGTCGCTCGCGGCGCAGTTGGAACATCTGGCGCCGCAGGCGTCGGCCGGACAGATGGAGGCCGCGTTCGATGCGCTCGACGTCGCGTGGAACGACTGGCTTCGCGCCCAGGGGCACGCCATCGCGAGCCACGCCTGACGCGGCCATTACGAGGCGGCGTGGCTATTCCACGAAGTATTCCGAAATCAACTGCCGCAGCCATTGGTTGCCGGCATCCTGATGGTATCGCCGGTGCCAGAACACATTCGTCTGCAAGGCGGGAAGACGCACAGGCGGCTTGACGAATCGTAGGCCGAACGGGGCCGCGGCACGCTCGGCAAACTTCTGCGGTACCGTGACGACGAGGTCATTGGCGCTCACCACGTACGGTACGGCAATGAAGTGGGGTACCCAAAAGTTGGCGTCGGCGCCGAAGCCTGCTTGCGCGAGCAACTGATTTACGCGCGCATAGGGATTGTCGCCGGTGGCGACGAACAGATGCCGCGCTGCCTGGAATTCCTTGAGTCCCGAGCGTGCGTTGTCCAGCGCGTGGCCGATGCGAAACATGCTCACGTATCGTTGGCTGAACAGCCGGCGTTGGAAGAATGGCCCGGTCAGATCGTCAAACGCCCCGACGGCCAGGTCGATGCGCCCGGCCGCCATGGCTTCCTTCAGGTCGGGCAGGGTCGTTCGCACAGTGCGCACCCGTACCCCCGGTGCCAGCCGCGTGCACAGATCGACCAACGCCGGCATGAAGTACACCTCCCCGACGTCTGTCATCGCCAACGTGAATTCCCGCTGACTGCTTGCCGGATCGAACGCTTCCCGGTGGTTGATCGCCCGCGAAATACCCGAGAGCGCCGCGGAAACGGGTTCGGCAAGTGCCTCGGCAAACGGGGTTGGCTGCATGCCGGCCCCGGTGCGCGTGAACAACTCATCGTCAAAGGTCTGGCGCAGACGTGCCAGGCCATTGCTCACGGCCGGCTGCGACAGACCCAGTTCGCGTGCCGCCTGGGAGATGCTTCGATGGGTCAGCACCGCATGAAAAACGACCAACAGGTTCAAATCGACGTCGCGTAATGAAATCATGGCTCGGCGATTAGTATTCGCATTATGAATATAGTGGATTTGTCTATTTATATCGCAAAATTTGATGGCTTGTCGGACAATAAACGCATTCGAAATCAGGAGACGAGGGCATTCATGCGCCAAGCAGACCAAATTCAGGGGGAACTGGGCTATTTGTCCGGCTTTGCCAACGAGTTCGCGACCGAGGCACTTCCCGGCGCATTGCCGATCGGGCAAAACTCGCCGCAGCGGGCGCCGTATGGCCTCTACGCGGAGCAGCTTTCCGGCACGGCGTTCACGGCGCCGCGCGGCCATAACCGTCGTTCGTGGGTCTACCGGATTCGTCCTGCCGCCATGCACAAGCCGTTCGTGGCCGTGGAGCAGACGCGTTGGCTGAGCCGCTTCGACGCGGTACCGACGCCGCCGAATCAGATGCGCTGGGATCCGCTGCCGATGCCCGACGCACCCACCGATTTCGTCGACGGCATGGTGACGATGGCCGGCAACGGCGGACCGGATGGCGGCCACGGCTGCGGTATCCATGTCTACGCCGCCAACAAGTCGATGGACGGCCGGTTCTTCTACAACGCCGACGGTGAATTGCTGATCGTGCCGCAGGAAGGGCGTTTGCGCATCGCCACCGAATTTGGCGTGCTCGAAGTGGAACCCTATGAGATCGCCGTGCTGCCGCGCGGCGTGCGTTTCCGCGTCACGCTGCCCGACGGTCGTGCCCGCGGGTATGTGTGCGAGAACTATGGCGCGCTGTTCCGACTGCCGGATCTGGGCGTGATCGGCTCGAACGGCCTGGCGAATCCGCGCGACTTTCTCACGCCGGTGGCGGCCTACGAGGACGTGGAAGGCGACTTCGAACTGGTGGCGAAGTTTGGTGGCGCCCTGTGGCGCGCCGAAATCGGCCACTCGCCGCTCGATGTGGTGGCCTGGCACGGCAATTACGCGCCGTACAAATACGATCTGCGTCGCTTCAACACGATCGGCTCGATCAGTTACGACCATCCGGATCCGTCGATCTTCCTGGTGTTGCAATCGCAAAGCAATGCGCCGGGGGTGGACGATATCGATTTCGTGATTTTCCCGCCGCGCTGGTTGGCGATGGAGAACTCGTTCCGTCCGCCCTGGTTCCATCGCAACATCGCCAGCGAGTTCATGGGCCTGATCCACGGCGTGTACGACGCCAAGGCCGAGGGTTTCGTGCCGGGCGGTGCGAGCCTGCACAACTGCATGTCGGGCCACGGCCCGGATGCGGATACGTTCGAGAAGGCGTCCGCCGCCGATACGAGCAAGCCGCACAAGGTCGACGCGACAATGGCGTTCATGTTCGAGACGCCCGCGGTGATTCACCCCACGCGTTTTGCGCTCGAGACCAAACAGTTGCAAGACAACTACTACACCTGCTGGCAAGGTCTGAAGAAGCACTTCAACCCTGACCGGAAGTAAGCGGCGCCTGTCGCGTCACGATATTACCGAACCCTGAGACGGCCGGCTGCCTGCGCTTTGTGCGGGTTGCCGGCCGAAGCGCTCCCCCGAAGAAGGAACTCCCTCATGTCCGCACTTCCGCAAAGCTGGGTCGCGTCTGCCAACACCGGTACGACGGACTTCCCGCTGCAAAACCTGCCGTATGGCGTATTCAGCACCGCATCGCAACCGTCGCCGCGTGTTGGTGTGGCCATTGGCGACCAGGTGCTCGATCTGGCCGCGCTCGAAGCGGCCGGCGTGCTCCAGGCGGGGCCCTCGCCCGTCTTCGCGCAATCGTCGATCAACGCGTTTGTCGCGTTGGGCAGCGCTGCCTGGCGAGCCACGCGTGCGCGCCTCATCTCGCTGCTGGCCGCAGACGGTGATGCCGCACTGCGCGAGAACACGACGTTGCGCGCGAAAGCGCTTGTGCCGCTCGCCGACGCCACCTTGCACCTGCCGGTGCAGGTCCCGGGCTACACCGACTTCTACTCGTCGAAGGAACACGCCACGAACGTGGGCAGCATGTTCCGCGACCCCGCCAACGCGCTGTTGCCGAACTGGCTTGAGATCCCGATCGGTTACAACGGCCGTGCCAGCTCGGTGGTGGTGAGCGGCACGAACATCCATCGTCCGAACGGGCAGATCAAGCTGCCGGATCAGCCGCGCCCGATTTTCGACGGTTGCCGCAAGCTCGACTTCGAACTCGAAACCGGCTTCATCGTCGGTCGCGAGACTGCGCTCGGCGAATCGCTGAGTGTCGACGCCGCCGAGGCCGCCATCTTCGGCATGGTAATTCTCAACGACTGGTCGGCTCGCGATCTGCAACAGTGGGAATACGTGCCGCTCGGCCCGTTCAACGCAAAGACGTTCGGCACGTCGATCTCGCCGTGGGTCGTGACGATGGAGGCGCTCGAGCCGTTCCGAGTGGCGGGTCCCGAGCAGCATCCGGAACCGCTGCCGTACCTCCGCCAAGTCGGCAAGCACGCCTTCGACATCGAACTCGAAGTGTCGATGCAGGCCGAAGGCGATGCGCAGGCCACGTCCATTTGCCGGACCAATTTCCGCCACATGTACTGGAGCATGGCGCAGCAATTTGCGCATCACACTGTCTCCGGCTGCAATGTGCGCGTGGGCGACCTGATGGGCTCGGGCACGATCAGCGGGCCGACGCCCGACTCGTTCGGCAGCCTGCTCGAGTTGACGTGGAACGGCAAGCATCCGATCACCCTCGCCAGCGGCGCCAAGCGCACCTTCATCGAGGACGGCGATACGGTCGTGATGACGGGCTGGTGCCAGGGCGACGGCTATCGCATCGGCTTCGGCGAGGTCGCGGGCAAGATTCTGCCTGCCAAGGCGCAATAACGAGCGACCCGGGACATGAGACCGGCCATGCGCCAATAGGCCGGGTCGGGTCTCACTGACGCTCGTCGAATGCCGTTGCGCGGTACCCGGTCTCACACCGGTCGCCGCGCTCGGAGACGCACAGCGCGCTGTGCCGGTTCGCCGGCCGGCGCGCTTGTCGTTTCCGCAGACGCCATGCGTGTTCGTATTTATGCCCCCGAGGTGGGGGGCGACGCAAGGCGCAGCCACCAAGGATTGACGCGCCCGACGAGCAGGCTGGCGCTCACGCGGCAACGTGTCGGTGTGTACTCAAGTTCGTTGCCGACGCGGCGCAGTAGCGGTGGGTCGCCGAGGCGCGCCCTGCGCGGAATGCGCGGCGCGCGTGGCTTGTGCTGAGCGCGCGCAAGACGTGAGGTGCGCGAGGAAGCTGCTGCGTTGCGTGACATTCGAGCTCTCCCGAATCATGTGAGTAGGGAAGCATTTAGCCACGCCGGGGCGAAGTGCGACAGGTGAAGCGGTCTGAAAAATCGGGCCGATTTGCGTGACGAGGAGGTTTTCCGGACCGCGCAAATCGGCGCGCAGGGTTATGGCCTCCGATTGCCGGGGGGTGTCCCGGCAGCGGGTGCCTTGGCGAGCGCATTGGCGCCAGACGAATCGTCGGCGGTCGACCTGCCCTGCGTGCCCGGCACGCTCGTCGCATCGGGGACTGCCGCCGAAGATGGCGAGGGCGCCCCGCTGGGTGCCATCGGGGGGCGGTTCAGCCCTTCGTTGATCCATGCCGTCAGCAACGTATAGGTCACCGCGAGAATCACCGGCCCGACGAACAGGCCGACGATACCGAACGTCAACATGCCGCCGAGCACGCCGGCGAGAATCAGCGTCATCGGCAGGTCGGCGCCACGCCGAATGAGCATGGGACGCATGACATTGTCGAGCATGCCGATGAACACCGAGAGTACGAGCAGGAGCGTGGCGAGGGTGGGGCTGTCCTGCCAGTAAAGCCACGCGACGCTCGAGAGCAACACCGGAAACGGCCCGATCTGCGCAATGCACAGCACGAGCATCAACGCGGTCAGGAAGCCGGAAAGCGGCACACCCGTGAGCCATAATCCGAGCCCACCGAGCAGCGATTGCGTCACGGCGGTCACGACGATGCCCAGGGCCACCGCGCGAATCGACATGCCAGCCAATCGCACCGACTCCTCGCCGCGGTCACCGCCCAGTCGACGCGCCATGCGAATGAGTGCGCGCGCCGCACGTTCGCCTTGCATGAACAAAATGCCGGAAATGATGAGCGTCAGGCCGAGGTGGACCACGAGCAATCCGATCGACCCGAGCTTTGCGAATCCCCAGGACGCCGCCTTCGCGGCGTAAGGCTGGATCTTCGCGACCAGACCATCGGGCCCGGCCGCGGCAAGGGTCTGCCACTCCTCGCTGGCGCGCTGGCCAATCACCGGCAGGCGGGCGAGCCAGTCGGGCGGCATCGGCAGGCCGCGTTGACCGAACGCATGCACCTGTTCGCTGATATCCGACGCGTGACCGATCAATGTGCCGATCGCGGCCGACAGGGGGGCGACGACGATGATCAGCATGCCGATGATCATGACCGTGGTCGCCAGCCAGCGCTTGCCCCACAGGCGCCTTTGCAGGCCGACGAGCAATGGCCAGGTGGATGCCACGATCGTGACTGCCCAGATGAAAGCCGGGAGGAAGGGCAACAGGACCCACAAGGTACCGATCATCAACAGGCTGAGCACGAGGATGACCAGCAGGTTACGGGCGAGTTCGCTCGGGGTGGTGGAAAGCATAGGCGCTCCGGCAGGCAGGGCGTGACGCGTCGTGCGGTGCGTCCGAAAGGGGATTCATGCGCATCGATTGCGCTCTGGGAGCAAGATGCCACGCCGGGCCAGCCACGGCAAGTGCGCGCAACACTTCGTCACAAAGGCGTCGTGCGGGGCGCTTCGTCCGCCGAGGATGCCGAAGACGCAGAGGAAGGTGAGGACGAGCGTTGATCCGGCGCGACGCAGGTGCCATGCCTGCGCGTTTGCGGCTTCGACACCGGCGGCGCACGAAGCGCCCGTTGCGAGGCGGAGGCGAGTGGAAGGCGCGGGATGACGTCCCCGATGTCCGTGCCGGGCATCGGCAAGAAGACCGAATCGTCGCCGGATGTGTCGCCGGGGTCCGTGAGGGAGTCGCTCGCGTCGCTCGGAAGGGCGGGTCGGCCGAGCGGGCTGTCCGGTGTCCCGGCATACGAACTGGTCGACGCGCGGCCCGAGTCGGCCTGCGATGTCACGGTGGCCGTGCTGACCTTCGGACGGCCGCGTCGGCGCGTGTATGCGGTGGCCATGTCGTCGTTTCGCGCCGCCATGCCCTGCAACGCGACAATGCCGCCGATCAGTCCGTACAGCACACCGAGCACGGACAGCCCGTGCCAGTCGACGTCGGTCCCCTGCTGGCCCGCCGCTGCGGGCGCCGATGTGGCGTTGGCCGAGAGCGGGGCGCCGGGCTCGGCCATTGCCTCGCCGTCCTGAGCCTGCGCGGCGCCGTCGTGCAGGGTCGACAGGAAATAGAAGCCCAGCGTCAACGTCGCCCATATCGCTTTCGGGGCGGTCGACCGTACCAATCCCGAGAATTGGTGCCAGACGGACGGCCAACTGCCGCCGGCGCCAGTATCGGTGCCGGTGCGACAGATCAGGTCGGCAAAGCGGTCCTGGATGGCGATTTCCAGCGCCGCATACTCCCTCGGCATGGAAAGACGGTCGATGGCGGGTCCGAGCAAAGCGCCGGGAATCGGGGCGAGCAGAATTTCGAGTGCGGAGTGAATCGTGTTGCCGAAACGGTGCGACATCAGTCCGGGAACGCACGCCGTCAGGCCGGCTTCGGCGACCACGCGTCCCAGGTTGCGCAGCAATCCGTAGCACAGGACGAAGGCGGCAACGTGCCCGAGCACTTCGCGTACCGGACAACGAAGCATGCGCGCCAGGGCCTCCTGAGCCTGCGCGGGCGTGGCTCGTCCCAGGCGGCTGGCGAACGTGGGATGGACGGCGTTGAAGCGCGCCATGCCGAGCAGATTGACGAGCACCACGCCCGCCGCCTCCACCGGTGGCCACAGCACGGACCGCGAGCGCCCCGGATCGACGAGATCGGCCAGCATCGACAGCAGTGTCGAGCCGAGCGCAAATGGCAATGCATCGCGCTCGAGGCCTGCACGCGTGGCCCGCCATGAAAGCCCGGGATGCTCGTGGCGAATGAGTTCGCCCAGGCGCTGCCGGAACTTCGCGGCGTCCAGTCCGCGCTGCGACAGGATCTGCGCCTCCACCCGCAGGTGCGGCTGCAGATTGTCGAACCAGACAGGATTGGGTCGGTCCTCCGAAGCGCGGTCCGTGTCACCGTTTCCCGGCGACGCGCGGAAGCGATGCAGGCGTTCGAACCGGCGCAGCGCGGGCAGCGCAACGTCGTCGCGAAGTGCGGTGTAGATCTGCTCGGTGCGTGAAACGCTGTCGTCCACGACGCGGCGAATCGACGGCGTCGCCGTCGCCTCGTTCGAGACTTGCAGCGGCGCGGGGCGGCGGGCCACCAATTGCCGTTCGTCATGTCGCGCTCGCACGCGTGTCGGTGCCGCGGGGCCCGGTCGACAGGCCGACGTGCCAACCGCCGTCTGACGGGCGTGGGCGAAATCGTCGGCGAGGCCGCCATGGCAGGCGACATTCGGCGTGGATGGGGCGTGATTCGCGTAGATATGGAGGAGCGTCGAGCTGGCGGATTGCGAGGAGAACCATGAGTTGGGCATGTCGTCGATGGACAGCCGGACACACGCAAATCCCTTTGCCCGCGCCGCTCGCCGCCATTTCGCAGATGAAAAGATGTCGGCGATGGTACCTTCAACCCCGTGCCCCGACGACGCCCATTTGTGCGTTTGGAAACGTTCATGCGCGAAGTTGCGTAGGGGCGAGGGCCCGCAGGCGCTTCGCCGTCCTCCCGCCGGCCAGATGTCGACGCCAGGTGTCGCCCCGTCGCCAGCGCGCGCTCAGGCCGGCACAACCATCACACCGGCGCGCAAACCGTTTGCGACATTCGGATTCGGAAACACGATGCGCTCTTCCGGGTGCGAGACGATGTACGTGTTCTCGCCATCGCGCGCGAGCACCGTGCCGGCCGGGTAGGGCGTGAAATTCGGCGTGTCGGCGGGCACGTCGAGCACGAACGCGTCGGTGTGTCGAACGATTTCCGCGGCCACGCGAAAACGCCGCGCCTGCCGGGTCTGGCCGCTGTCACGTGCACCCATCTCGTCGCCTGAGAGCCAGCGCCGCAGCGCGGCGTCGATGCCGACGAAATCGGCGAGCCGGTTCTGGCCGAAAGGCGCGACTTTGCCGAGTTCCAGCGTGCAGCTCTCGGCGCCAAAGCGGGCGCAGGTGTAATAGGAGAACGTCACGGAAGGTTGCTCGGTCAGCATGACGGCGTCGATGTCGGCGGCGGCGAGCGTGTCGAGCCATGCATCATCCGGCACGTGCTGCGCCGTGCCGGGCACCACGGCGAAGCGCGGGAAAAGCGACGCGCGGATCGCCGTGTGCATGTCGACATGGCGTCGCTTGCGGCGCACGCCGCCGACGCCCGAGAAGAACTGCCCCACGATGACCTCGAGCTCACGTGCGCGCTGTACGGCCGGGGATTCGGCGCGCGTGGCGTGAGCGCCCTGGAACAGCCGGTTGAGGTCGTACTCGAGATAGCGCTTGCCCGCCCGCACGGCGTCCGGGTTGCCGAGCACGACGAGCACGCGCTCGCGCAACGTCAGGCGTGCGTCGGCGATATCGCGCAAGATGCCGTCGACGATTTCGATCGGCGCCGTCTCGTCGCCGTGAATGCCGCACGAGAGAATCGCATCGAAACGATGGCCGTGGGTCGTGCCGCCTGTTGCTGCCGGCGTCAGTTCGAGCACGCCCTCCGCATGTCGTCGCCAGCGAACGCCGCAGGGGTCGATGCCTTCGCCGTGAGGGGCATCTGGCGATTCATGCGAATCGCGTACGTCGCTTAGCCAACGACGCAGGGGTGAGCGATCAGCAGCGGTCATGGTGGGGAATCTCCGGAAACTCAGGCCCTCATTCTATGCGTGTCTTCGCGATGACCTTGATCTGACGCGGACGATGTCGGTCTGACGCGGGCTTGGCGCAACGTGCGACGCGCGCACATTGTTCCGGCTCTCGAATCCGTGTCATCATGATCCGCATTGCACGCCGCGCTATCGGGCGTGGCCTCGGGAATTGTCGTTCATGGCCGATCTCTATATCGAAGGTCTCTGGCGCGGCGCCGGCGGGGCGGAACTCCAATCGGTCGACCCCGTGTCGGGCGATGTCGTCTGGCGCGGCCACGCGGCCGATGCGGCGGATGTCGACGCCGCCGTGCAGGCCGCGCGACGCGCGCAGCACGATTGGTCGCGTTGGCGACTCGACGAGCGACTTGAGGTATTGCAGCGCTTTGCCGCGCTAGTGACGGAACGAACACAGTCGCTGGCGGATGCCATTGGCCGAGAGACAGGCAAGCCGCTGTGGGAAGCGCGTACGGAAGTGGCGACCATGGCCGCCAAGGTTGCGCATTCGGCGAAGGCCCATGAGGAGCGCACGGGAGAGCGACGCAGCGCCGTCGCGGACGCTCGCGGTGTGGTTCGACATCGCGCGCATGGCGTCATGGCGGTCTTCGGCCCCTACAACTTCCCCGGGCATCTGCCTAACGGGCACATCGTGCCCGCGCTGCTCGCGGGCAATACGGTGGTGTTCAAGCCGAGCGAGCTGGCGCCCGGCGTCGCCGAGCAATCGCTGCAATGCTGGATCGACGCCGGCGTTCCACCCGGTGTGCTCAATCTTGTGCAGGGCGCACGCGATACCGGTGTCGCGCTCGCCGCGCACGACGGGATCGACGGCGTGTGCTTCACCGGAAGCTCGGCCACGGGGCGCGCGCTGCACCAGCAATTCGCGGGACGCCCCGAGAAGATCCTGGCACTGGAGATGGGCGGCAACAATCCGCTGGTTGTCGACGTCGTCCGCGATCTCGATGCGGCCGTGCACGTGGCCGTTCAGTCAGCGTTCTTGTCGGCCGGGCAACGTTGCACATGTGCACGCCGCCTGATCGTGCCGCGCGGGGCGCAGGGCGATGCTTTCATCGAACGGCTGGCGTTCGTCACCCGGCGCATCGCCGTTGGGCGTTATGATGCCGACCCTCAGCCGTTCATGGGCGCGGTCGTGTCGTTGCAGGCGGCCCGCCGCATGATCGCCGCGCAGGCGGAACTGATGGGGCTTGGCGCGCGTATCGTCGTGCCGCTCGCGCAACCCGACGGGAGAAGCGCATTGCTCACCCCCGGCATTATCGACGTGAGCGCGCTCGCGGCGCGCGATGCGCTGCCGGACGAAGAGTATTTCGGTCCGCTGTTGCAACTGCTGCGCTACGACACGTTCGACGAGGCGATCGCGCTGGCCAACCGCACGCGCTACGGGTTGGCCGCGGGCCTGTTGTCGGACGATCCGTCTCGCCATGCGCGGTTTCTCTCCGAAATCCGTGCGGGCATCGTCAACTGGAACCGGCCGACGACCGGGGCCGCCGGAAGCGCACCGTTCGGCGGCATCGGGGCGTCGGGCAATCATCGACCCAGCGCTTGGTACGCAGCGGATTACTGTGCGTACCCGATCGCATCCATGGAAGCCGATCACCCGGTCATGCCGGCGTCCCTGAGTCCGGGGCTGGACTTCACGGTGGCTTGACCGCATGCATCGCATCCACGATGCCGCTGCTCCGTAACTTCGTTATTCAGGAATCGTCATGACGCGTTTTGCCATCGAAGCCAACTTCGACGGATTGGTCGGCCCCACGCATAATTATGCAGGGCTGTCGTTCGGCAACGTTGCCTCGGCGAACAACGCCAATCGCGTCTCAAATCCGCGCGAGGCGGCGTTGCAGGGGCTGGCCAAGATGAAGGCGCTGGCCGATCTCGGTTATGCCCAGGGGGTATTGCCGCCCCAGGAGCGCCCGTCGGTGGCCATGCTTCGCACGCTGGGGTTCTCCGGCAGCGACGAGGCGATGATTCGCGAGGCCGCGCGCACCGCGCCCGCGTTGCTGGGCGCCGCCTGTTCGGCGGCGAGCATGTGGACAGCCAACGCCGCAACGGTGAGTCCGTCGGCCGATACCGCAGACGGCCGGGTGCATTTCACGGCGGCCAACCTTTGCAGCAAGCTGCACCGTGCCATCGAACACGACACCACGTCGCGCGTGCTGCGCGTCGCGTTCGGCGACGCCTCGCATTTCGCGCATCACGACGCCCTCCCGGGCTGGCCGTCGCTCGGCGACGAGGGCGCGGCCAATCACACGCGCCTGTGCGGCGCCTATGGCGAGCGCGGCGTCGAGTTCTTCGTGTACGGCCGTGACGATCTCTCGAGCGCGCCCGCACCGCGCCGCTTCCCCGCGCGTCAGACACTACAGGCCAGCCAGGCGATTGCGCGGCTGCACGGGCTGGCCGAGGACGATGTGGTGTTCGCGCAGCAACACCCGGACGCCATCGACGCCGGTGTTTTCCACAACGACGTGATTGCCGTGGGCAACGGCAACGTCCTGTTCTGCCACGCGCAGGCGTTCGTCGATCAACCGGCGGTGTTGGCGCGGCTGCGCGAGCGGCTTGCCGCGCGCGGCGCCGAGTTGGAGGTGATCGAAGTATCTTCTGACGCCGTCTCTCTTGAAGACACGGTCGGCAGCTATCTTTTCAACAGCCAGTTGCTCGCCCGCCCGCCGGATGCGGGGGACGGAATGCGTCTGGTCGTGCCGCAGGAGTGCCGTGAGCGCACGGCGGTCTGGCGCTATCTCGAATCGCTCGTGGCCGACGACGGCCCGATTCGCGAGCTGCATGTCTTCGATCTGCGCGAGAGCATGCGCAACGGTGGCGGGCCGGCGTGCCTGCGGCTTCGGGTTGTGCTGACGGAACAGGAGCGGCGGGCAACACACGCCGGCCTTTGGATCGACGACGCGCGCTATGCCGCGTTGACCGACTGGGTCAAGCGCCACTATCGAGACCGGCTGGCCGTGAGCGATCTGGCCGACCCGGCGCTGCTCGACGAGTGCCGCACCGCGCTCGACGACCT
Organism: Pandoraea pnomenusa; assembly: GCF_000767615.3. Lineage (NCBI taxonomy): Bacteria > Pseudomonadati > Pseudomonadota > Betaproteobacteria > Burkholderiales > Burkholderiaceae > Pandoraea > Pandoraea pnomenusa. Next base: position 2,483,749 of record NZ_CP009553.3, read on the forward strand.
TACCCGCCTGCTGGGCCTGGGCGCAGATCTCTACCCGTTCCAGCGCAATGCCTGACCCGACGTCCGGTGCACTTGCACATGCGGTTCTGTTTGCTATCTGTTACCTCTGGGAGGAGTTGATTCGATGACCACGATCATTGGTTTGTCCGGCAGCCTGCGCAAGGGCTCTTACAACACGGCGCTGCTGGAGGCGGCCAAAGCGGTGGCGCCGGCGGGCGTCACGCTCGACATTCGCACGCTGCACGGCATTCCGCTATACGACGGCGATGTCGAGGCGAGCGAGGGAATTCCGGCGGCCGTCACCACGCTCAAGGACGCCATTGCGAACGCCGACGGCGTGCTCCTGTCGACCCCCGAGTACAACAACGGCATGCCGGGCGTCTTCAAGAATGCCATCGATTGGCTATCGCGGCCGCCTGCCGATAGCGCGCGAGTGTTTCGCGGCAAGCCGGTAGCGATCATGGGGGCGTCGCCCGGCGGCTTCGGCACGATCCTCAGCCAGGACGCATGGCTGCCGGTGCTTCGCACGCTCCAGACGACCCCTTGGTGGCAGGGCCGATTGATGGTGTCGCATGCCAACAAGGCCATCGACGCCGACGGCAAGCTGCAGGACGATGCGGTGCGCCAGCAATTGGCCGCCTTCGTCGAAGGCTTCGTGATGTTCCTGAGACAGGGAAATGTTCATGGCTGATTAAGTGCATTTAAATCAATGGCTTGCGGGAATATATTGAGGTGATTTATTCGGTGTGCAGGTGACGCGAACCTTCCCCAATCGCCATGGACGAACGGATAAGCGATGCGATTTACCCATCGTCCGGCGATGCACTATGCTGGATGGAACGTGTCGGCCGACACGTCGATCGCGTCCTGCCTTTCACCCGGGGTGTCGCCATGCAAATCGAGTTTCCGGATCACCGTCCCGTGTTCAACTATGAGGACCTGACGATCGAATTCGCGGTTGTCGTGAATGGCCGCCCGATCGATTGCGCCGTATCCGCCGAAGCGCTGGAGGATCACTTCGGCGCTTATTCGGCGCGCGCGGACGATCTGCTGCATGCCTTCGAACACGGTCGCAGTCATATCGAGGCGCTCACGCGTCAATACTTGACGATGGGGCTGGCCGGCCCGGTGCTGCTGCGCAGCGGGCATTTTCGCTGGGTGCGCGAGGCGCGGCGTCAGGAGGCGGGGCGATAACCGCCACTGGCGCTGACGCCTTCTCTACGGAGACGTTGACATGCGTCAACGGTCGGCATGATTAGGCATGCGACTCAATTGGCGAGCCAAAGGGTTCGGCGTAGACTTCAATTGTCATTCGGGTGAACGCGCGATGCGTAACCCGAGCGGCACTATTGCCGATAACGATAAGGAGTCGCCATGGGTTCGGAATTCCGCGTCGTCATTGCCTCGATCGCGGCGTTCATGACGCTGGGCGGGGCATTCGCCACCATTCACGGGTTGCTGTACGACAAATCGCAAGTCATGCACGGCGGCGTGATCACCGTGCTGTTCGGCATTCTGTTCATCGTCGTGATGCTCACGCCGTGGCCGCGCGACGAGGAGCGCGATACACCGTCCAAGCCCTGAAGGGGACTAACGTTCCCGTCGATGGCGACCTACACTGCTAAGTGAGGGACGCCGTCGAAGCCGCCCGGGCGCCGCGTGAGCGGCGCTCGCATCGATCTCCTGCGTGCAGCGCTTCGCAACGGGCGTGGCCTCGTGGTGAGGTGACGTATGTGTTCCGATCTGCGCGTCGCAATTGCCTCCATCACTTCGTTCGTGATGCTCGGAGGCATTTTTGCCACGATTCACGGTCTGCTGTTCAACCTGCCCGACGTGTCGCGCTACGGCGTGGCCGCCGTCCTGCTGGGGGCGACCTGTACCGCGACCATGTTGATTCCCTGGGGCGCGCGCGACCAGACGTGAGATGCCCGAGGCCGTTGACGTCAGGTCCCGTGCATGGGGCGTCGTGAAGCGTGGTGCGTCGTCTGGGAGACCGGATCGCGGCTTCAGCGGGCCGTCGGGCCGAGGCGCGCGCGCAGGCACATGAACGCAGGCACCTGTGACAGTTCGTCGTAGAGGCGACGATCGACGGCTTTCATTTCCGGTTGCGGCAGAGGCTCGACCATGCGCTCGAGCTGCCAGCCAGCGCCTGCGGCGGCGTTCAGAATGTCCGCCAACGGGCGACGGAACGACTCCACGTACGGCTTGGGTTCGCCAAATCCGCTCCAGTACATCCCGAATTTCGTGGTGTCGAAGTACGGGCGGTTGCGGCGAGTGCGCTCGTCGAGCCAGTCGCGCATCGGATGTCCCATCGACCAGACGAGTGTCGCGCCCGGGCGCGACACGCGGGCGAACTCGTGAAACGTCGGCACGAGGTCTTCCACATAATCGAGGGCAAGTGCGCTCACGATGGCGTCGAAGCTGTTGTCCGCCAGCGTCTCGAAGCGGGTGCCGAGATCCTGAATATCGAACTTGGCGTTCATCCCTTCGCAGCGCCGGCGCGCCAGCGTGATCATCTCCGGCGTCACGTCGATGCCATGCACGCTCGCGCCTTGTTCGACCAGCCAGGCGCTGTTGATGCCCGGGCCGCAACCGGCGTCGAGCACGTGAAGCCCGCCCACGCTGCCGAGCAGCGCGCGGGTCGCGGGGCGCTCGTAGAGCGCATTGTGCGGTTTCGTGACGGCAATTTGCGCGTAGCGCTCCGCGAAGCTGGCATAAGCGGCGCGTCCCATCGACGCCGAATCGGATGACGACATGCGTGACTCCCTGAGCGAACGGAAAAATGGGGGGCGATTGTAACGCCAAAGCGCCCGATGTTCATGGCAGGCGTCACATGGCGACGGCACGGGGGCGCCGGGGCCATGGCAATGCGAGCCGGGCCTTCGATGTGGGACAATATCGGGCTTCGACGCCGCCCATCGACTCGAGCGCCCGTGTTTCCAGGTATTCGACGGGTGCGGCGGCTGCCGTGACACCGATATCCTGCCATTCCGATCCCAGCGCATGACCCCGACCCACGTTTCCCGGACCTCGCCCGATCTTCCGACCTCGGCGAGCGTCGACCCCATCGATGTCGCCGTGATCGGCGCCGGCCCGGCGGGGCTGATGGCCGCCGAAGTGCTGGCGGCGGACGGGTGGCGTGCCCACGTGTATGACGCGATGCCGTCGGTGGGGCGCAAGTTTCTGATGGCGGGCAAGGGGGGCATGAACCTCACGCACAGCGAAAGCGCCGGGCCGTTCGTGGCCCGCTACGGCACGCGTGCGAATGAAGTCGGACAGTGGTTGCGGCGCTTTGGTGCCGACGACGTGCGCACCTGGGCCCACCGGCTGGGCATCGATACTTTCGTTGGCACCTCGGGGCGAGTGTTTCCCGTCGACATGAAGGCGGCGCCGCTCCTGAGGGCGTGGCTCGCACGCCTGCGCGCATCGGGCGTCCGCCTGCACGTCCGGCATCGCTGGCTGGGTTGGGAGCCCTGCGCGACGTCGGACGGCGTGCATCGGCTCCGGTTCGCCACGCCGCAAGGCGAGCTGGAGATCCGCGCCAAGACCGTTGTGCTGGCGCTGGGTGGCGCGAGCTGGCCGCAGTTGGGATCGGACGCCGCATGGGTGCCCTGGCTACGCGAACGCGGGGTGGACGTTGCGCCGATGCGTCCGGCCAATGCCGGGTTCGAGGTGGACTGGACGCCGCACATGCGTGAGCGGTTCGCCGGCCAGCCGGTCAAATCCGTGACCCTGTCGCTGCCCGGCGGGCAGGCGCGCCGGGGCGAGTTCGTGATTTCGGAGCATGGCATCGAGGGTAGCCTGGTGTACGCCATGTGCGCCCCGATTCGTGATGCGATCGCCGCCGATGGCCAGGCTACGGTCTACCTCGATCTGCTGCCTGACTGGCCGCTGGAGCGGGTGGTCGGGGAAGTGAATCATGCGCGCGGATCGCGCTCCATGGCGAGCCATCTGCAAAGCCGGCTGGGGATCGCGGGCGTGAAGGCCGGTTTGCTGCGGGAGTGCCTGCCGCGCGAGACGTTCGATTCGCCGGCGGCGCTCGCCGCCGGCATCAAGCGGCTGCCATTGACGTTGCTGCGCACGCGCCCGATCGCCGAAGTCATCAGCAGCGCCGGTGGCGTGTCGCTCGACGCACTGGATGCGCACCTGATGATCCGCGCGCTCCCGGGCGTGTTCTGTGCGGGAGAAATGCTCGACTGGGAGGCGCCGACAGGCGGCTATCTGCTTACGGCCTGTTTCGCGAGCGCGTGCGTGGCGGGCGACGGCGCGGCTACCTATCTCAAGTCGCTGCGCTGAACGCTCGCCGACACTTCGGGCCGGCGCGTGGCGGGGCGCGCGCTCAGGGGGCGCCCGGGATCCCGGGATTCGCCCGCGGGGCGCTCCGGCGTGCTCAGGCGGGCCGAACGCCCAGGCGCCAGAGCGAGGTGACTTCGGCACGGCGCGCCGCGTGCAACGGATCGCTGGCGTCGCCCGCCTTGGGGTGGTGCGGTCGCACGTCGTGGCGTGCGAGCACGACCAGTCCGGCCCCGTGAATCCACGAGAGCAGCGTCTCGCGCGTGCGCAGGCCCAGATGCTCGGCCAGATCCGACAGGATCAGCCAACCTTCGCCGCCGGGGCTCAGGTGGGCCGCCAGGCCATTGAGAAAGCCCTTGAGCATCTGGCTGTCGGGGTCGTAGATCGCATGCTCGATCGGCGCGTTGGCCTTTGCGGGCAACCAAGGCGGGTTACAGACGATCAGTGGCGCGAGGCCTTCCGGGAACAGGTCTGCCTCGACGATCCTCACGCTTCGCTCGTATCCCAGTCGCGCGATGTTCTCGCGGGCACACGCCAGTGCGCGGGCGTCCCGGTCGGTGCCGATGACCTGCTGCACGCCGCGGCGCGCGAGCAGGGCGGCGATCACGCCGGTACCCGTGCCCACGTCGAACGCCACCGACTTGGCCGGCAGCGGCGCCTGATCGATCAACTGGAGATACTCGCCGCGCACCGGCGAGAACACGCCGTACCACGGGTGGATGGACGCGCCGAGCGCGGGGATCGCCACGCCTTTCTTGCGCCATTCGTGCGCGCCGATCAAGCCCAGAATTTCGCGCAACGAGGCCACCGATGGCATGTCGTCGGGCGCGCCCCAGGCCTCGGTGCACGCCTCGCGAACGTCGGGCGCGCGACGTAACGGAATGCCGTAATCGGCGTCGAGCGGGATGAGCACCATGCCCAGAATGCGTGCGCGCTGGGCCTGCGCCATGCGATGCTTGTGAAACGCCTCGGCCGGGCCGGTGGCGGCGTCCGCGTGGCCGGAGGTCTTGCGGCGCTGGCGATGCGGCGGACGATCCACGCGCCGGGCCATCGCCTGCATCAACTGCCGTGCATTCTGGTAATCGCCGCGATACAGCACGGCGGTGCCGCCGCAGGCGAGGTGGTAGGCCTCGTCGGCGGTGAGGGTGTCGTCGACGACTTCGACGCGACGCGGCGCCGCCACACCCGCTTCGGAGCGCCAGCGCGCTGTCAAGGGGCGACCGTCTTCGGTCCAGGCAAGCGTCGGGGTGGTATTCATGCGGTGTCTTCTGTCATTCGTGACGGCGCGATTGCGCCGGAAGCCCGCATTATGCCTGTGTTGACGGACCGACGTCCGGATTTGGCCGCCTCGGGCGCGGTACTACGCAGCGCGGCCGGGGGCGTCGAACAGCAAGGCGATGGCTTCGCGCAACACGCCTTCCAGTATCGGATCGATACCTTGTACCGGGCCGTCGGGCATGGCGGGCGATGGTCCCCCATGGCGCAGCGCGGCGGCCATGTGTGTGAGGATCGACGCGGCGGGGTGAACGGGCGCGGTGTGATCGTCACCGTGCGGTACGGTGTCGGTGATGGCGTTCGCCACGCGTTCCAGTCCGATGAGTGCCGGCCACCAGCGCGCGGCCCGGCGGCTCACCAGCGGCGGTTCGGACAGGGCGCGTTGAAGCGCCACGCGGGCGTCGTCCAGCGATTTGTAGGCGGCGCGCCGGGCCGCGAACGCCGCGTCCGCGTCATGTGCGTCGGCCAGCGCGGCATAGCGTCCCAATGCGTCGACGGCGTTGGCCACGCGCTCGTCGAGCTGGCGACGCTCCCACTTCGCCCACGGCAGATAGCCCACGAGGAGCACGATAGCGCAGGCCGCGACGGCATCGACGAAGCGCGCGAACGCGATGTCCTGACTGCCTGGCTGCAGCGCGCCCATCACCAGCATCAGGATGGGCAGCAGCAACGCGCTGAACAAGCCGTAGTTCCGCCGCAGGGCCCACGGCAGGCAGGCCGCGAGCGGGATCAGGGCGGCCAGGCTGACCAGACCGTTGCGGTCCACGGCCACGACCGCCGCCGAAACGGCCACCCCGACGATGCTGCCCACGCCGCTTTGCAGCGCGCGGGCAAATACGGAGCCGAAGTTCGGCTTGAAAATCACCACGACGATCAGAGGCACCCAGTACGAGCGCGGCAACTCGGTCACGGCGATGCATAGCTGGGCGGCGAGCACGCACAGACCGATGCGCAGCAAATAGCGCCAAACGTCGGGCCACGGCCACTTGGGCACCCAGCGAGGATGCGCGACTGCCCGTGCCTGATGCCGTGCCAGCGCCTCCAGCGGCGCCTCGACGGTCCGCACGGTGCCGCTGAGCAGGGGTTCGGCGCGGTGCAGCGCGGCGGCCAGCGATGGCGCGTGATGGTCGCTCGCCACGGCGGCGGCCGCTTCGACGTCGATGGGGCGGTCACGCGCGATGCTTCGAGCGATGCCATACAGTGCACGCCCGAGCGGTGCGGGCACGGGTTGCCCCCCTGCGCCAGGGCGATGACCGCCGAAGTCATGGGTTCGGCCGCCAGCACCTGGGCGGCGCGACGCTCCAGCAGGTCCCGGCCGCTTGCGGTGCTGGCGCGCGCCGTGAGCAGTGTGTCGCAGGCAGCGGCGATGGCGTTCTCGAGCGAGCGGCGCGCCAGCCGCACGCGTGGCGTGCCGCTCGCATCGAGGACGTTCGCCAGTTGCTGGTAAATGGCGGCGACGGCGTCGCGCTCGGCCGCGCCCGGATGCCGGAGCCAGTGAATGGCCATGAGCAGCACGCTGAAGACGCCGCCGGCGGCCAGCAGCAGGGGCGCTCGCCATTCAGGCGGCGGCAGCGCCAACCCCCATCCCACCAGAAGGTAAATGGCGCCCTGCAGGGTCGCCGCCGACGCCACGTTGCCGAACGTGCCCGCGAAGCTGAGCAACAGGATCGCCAATTGCAACAGCACATGCGCCAGCCACGGGTGGGTCAGGCCCACGTCGTGAATCAGCATTCCCGCGTGGAAGCCCACCACGCCGGTGGCGATGGTCAGCAGGATGGAGCGCGCGCGCGAGCGGTAAGGACCGGTGCGGTCACCGGTGATGGCGGGCAGGGCGCCCAGGGCGATGAGGGACGCGTCCGCGCCATGGCCGATCGCCGCGCCGATGGCGGTGGGGATGGCGACGGAGAGCGCGGCGTGCACGGCATCCCAACGCGAGAAGGCGACGGGCTCCAGCCGGGCGAGACGCGAGACCCAGGCAACGCGGCGGCCGGGTTCCGTGGAAGCGGACATGATCCGGGCGTGCGCGCGGTCGTCAGGACGCGCGCGGCGAGGCGTCGGCGTCCGTGAGCGGCATGAGCCGGCCCTGGCCGCGAATCCACGCGTGATCGGCTCGCGCGGCCATCTCTCTGTCCCCCCGGCTGTCGCCATAGGCGAACAGCACGCGCGGCGGATTGTCGCCCCACCACGCCTCGAGGCGCCGTACCTTTTCGGGACCCCAGCAATTGGGCTTCGAGAATTGCCCGGAAAAGCGTGCCTGCTCGTCGTAGGCCAGCTCGGTGCTCAAGACGGCTTCGAACCCGACGGACGCCGCCCAGGGGCGCAGGTACAACCCCGGCGACGCACTCACCAATACCACGCGATGCCCTAGCGCACGATGCTGCCGCAATCGGGCGAGCATCTCCGGACGCAGCAGTCGGGGCAGGCGGTGAGCGACGAAATGTTGTGCGTCTCGCTCCAACTGGGCCTTTTCGCGCGCGCCGAGCGAGGCGCGCAGGAACGCCGCCTTGGCGGTGCCCCGGTCGACGACGCGCAGGGCGGCGCCGATGAGCCATGGCGCGGCGAGCACGGCGCCCGCGACGAATCGCGGCGTGCCGATCGTGTCGCGCACGAACACACGCAGGCTGTCAGTGGTGGAAATCGTGCCGTCGAAATCGAAGGCGGCGACGATGGAGGTGTCCGGCATGCGAGCTCAGTGCGCCGCGCGCGAATTGGCAACGGCGACGAGGTGGGGCCAACGCTCTGCGGCCTGCCGATAGGCCGCCACGGCTTGTTCGTCCCGATAGAACGGCAACACGTCGCTGCCGATGACGTCGCGCAGGCGATCGACGTCCGAGGGGTGGCGTCGCTCGATCATCGTGTCGGCGTTGTCTGGCAAGGGGGTGTGGGACGGTTCGTTCCGGGTCATGTCGGGCATTCTATACGGTGGCGAAGGCGCACGGCAACGATGGTTGTCGACCCGTCGGCCGTTGTACCGGCGGTACGACACCCGGAGCGCAATGTGCGCTTGATTACTTGCGTGCAGGCAAGCTAGCATGGCGCAACGTACCGTTTCCTGAGACACGGGCAACGCTGTCCCGCCGGACCCGGGCAACCTTCGGATTGCTGCACGACGACGCTCGGCGTCGGGTCGATCAGGCGAGGCGCGCGTCGAGATGGCGAGATTGCAGCCCACGAACAGATGAGGCATCGACAATGCGGCTTCGAGAGTCTTGCTCGCGCTACAACAACGTTACAAAAGTCACCGCCGTCTGTCTGCTGGTCGTTGCGGCGATGGGTCCGGCGGGCGTCGGGCCCGCGCAGGCGGCTCCCGCGGGTGCCGGCAAGACCGGCAAACCTGCCACAGGCGCTGCCGCGGTCGCGGCCCCGGATGTGGCGTCCGGTGCCACAGCGGCATCCGACGCCGGTGCACTCGTCCTGGCGCCGCCCGCGCCCGGCACGAGCCAGCGGACGGTCACGTTCGCGCAACTTGGACAGACCAACGGTTTGCGCCTGCGCGGCACCGAAGGGTCGGGCGACGTAAGCTTCGGAATCCGACTCGATCAGACCGTGGCGTCGGCGCTGCTGCGTCTGCGCTACGCGTATTCTCCCGCGCTGCTTCCCGATCTCTCGCAACTCAAGGTATATCTGAACGAGGAGTTGATCGCCACGCTGCCGTTCAGCAAGCAGGACGGGGGCAAGAACCTCGTGCGCGAGATTGCGCTCGACCCCCGCATGCTCTCGGGCTTCAATCGCGTGCGTCTCGTGCTCATCGGGCATTACACGATGGAATGCGAGGACCCGACGCATTCCAGTCTCTGGGCCGACGTGAGCCCGCAAAGCGAGATCGTCACGAGCACGCAACCGCTTACGCTGCGCAACGACCTGGCCACGCTGCCGTCGCCGTTCTTCGATCGCCACGACAACCGCGATCAATCGATCCCTTTCGTTTTCGGCGCGCCGCCGTCGCTTGCCGTGGTGCACGCCGCCGGTGTGGTGGCGACCTGGGCGGGGGCGATCGGCGACTACCGCCGCACGCGCTTCCCGGTCTCGGTGAATGTGCTGCCGTCGAAGCACGCCATCGTGTTCGTCACGAACGACACCCTGTTGCCCGGGTTGGCGCTCTCGAAGGTCGATGCGCCGACGCTGCGCATGATGTCGAACCCGAACGACCCGTCGCTCAAGCTGCTGGTCGTTCAGGGGCGTGACGCCAAGGACCTGGAGACGGCGGCCCTTGCGCTCGTCTCCGGGCGCGCCGCGCTGTCGGGCGATACCGCGCGCATTGCCGCGCTCACGCCCTTGCCGCCGCGCCCGGCCTACGACGCGCCGCGCTGGGTTCGCACCGACCGTCCGGTGAAGTTCGGCGAGCTGGTGGAGAACCCCAACGACCTGCAGGCGAGCGGCTACATGCCGTGGCCGATTCGTATCCCGCTGAACCTGCCGGCCGACCTGCTGACCTGGCAGAACACTGGCGTGCCGATGGAGCTGAAGTATCGCTATACGCCGCCGGTCAAGGCCGACGACTCGTCGCTGAGCGTGTCGATCAACGACCAGTTCGTGCGGGCGTATCGTCTGCGTGCGGCCGGTGCCAGCGCCGACCGAAGCCACATGCTCGTCGATCTGCTGTCCGACGGCACCATGGCCGATCGCAAGTCGGTGCGCATCCCGGCGTTCCAGGTGGGCGCGCGCAACTCGCTGTCGTTCCAGTTTGCGATGGAGCCGCACAAGGAAGGCTTGTGCAGCCAGACGATCACCAATGCGGCGCGCTCGGCCATCGACGCCGATTCGACGATCGACTTCAGCGGTCTGCCGCACTACGCCGAGATGCCGAACCTGAACTTCTTCGTCGGCAGCGGCTTCCCGTTCACGAAATACGCCGATCTCGCGCAGACCGCCGTCGTGACGTCGAAAACACCCGACACCGCGGAGCTCGAAACGGTGTTCTCGGCGTTGGGCCAGTTTGGCCGTTCCACCGGAACCTATGCCGACCGCTTCGAGGTGCTCGACACCACGCAGACTGACCGCTTCAAGGATCGTGACCTGCTGCTCGTGGGCGGTAAGGACGTGGCGGCGCTGCTCAACAAGTGGGGCAAGAATCTGCCTCTGATCATCGACGAGCAGAGCCGCGTGCTGTCGGCGCAGCCGCAGGGTTTTCGCGGTGATGGCGCCACGGGGTCTTCCATGGCGGCGAGCCGCGTGGCGCCCGAGCGCATGGATGCGCAGTCGGACGGGATGTTGGCCGCACTGATCGGCTTCGAATCGCCGGTGAGTTCGTCGCGCTCGGTCGTGGCGATCAATGCGTCGAACGACGCGGCATTGCTCAAGGTCGTCAACGCCATCGACGACAACGTGCGCGGCTCGGCGATCCATGGCGATCTCGCGGTGGTGACCGACAATCGCACCGAGTCCTTCCGGCTTGGCAAGACCTACTTCGTGGGAGACGTGAGTTGGTGGACTCGCATTCGCTACCACCTCTCGAGTCACCCGATCCTGGTCGGCCTTGTGGCCTTGCTCGCGGCATTTGCGATCGCGCTCAAGTGCTTCGGCTGGCTGCAGCGTCGCGCTGCCCGTCGTCTGGAGAAGTAAATGGAATGCGCCGAGAGCTACGGCCGGCGCCGTCGTGCCGTGTTACGTGCGCTTGCAGCGTGCGGCGCGGGGCCGGTGCTCGCCGGCCTGTCGCAGACGGCGCACGCCGCGTCGCCGAACGCGGCACGTCCCGCGACATTCACCGACGGGGCGGGCAACAGCATGGGTGCGCGGTCATGCGCGGGTGCCGGCTGGCCTGACTGGACGCGCTTCAAGGCAGGCTTTCTGAGCGACGACGGACGCGTGATCGACCGCAGCGAGAGCGACCAGCGCACCGTGTCGGAGGGGCAGGCGTATGCGTTGATGTTCGCGCTCGTGGCGAACGATCGCGCCGCCTTCGACAGGGTACTGGATTGGACCGTCAACAACCTGGCGAGGGGCGACCTCACCGCGCATCTTCCCGCGTGGCTCTGGGGGCGAAAGGACGACGGCCAGTGGGGCGTGCTCGACACCAATCCCGCGAGCGACGCCGACATGTGGATCGCTTACGCGCTAGGCGAGGCGGGCCGACTGTGGAAGGAGCGACGCTACTTCGCACTGGGCGCACTGCTCGCCCGGCGCATTGCCGCCGAGGAGACAGATTTCGTACCGGGGCTCGGGCGCACGCTGCTCCCGGCGCCCGTCGGCTTCCACCCGGCCAAGGATCTCTGGCGACTCAACCCGAGTTACGTGCCGATGCAGGTGGTCAGGCGTCTGGCAGGATTGTTCCCGGACAGTGGATGGGCGCAACTGATCACGTCCTCGCTCAAGCAGATCACGCTGACGGCGCCGCCGCTGGGTTTCGCGCCTGAATGGGCGATGTATCGCGCCGGTCGCGGCTTCGAGATCGATCCGGAAACGAAGGGCGAAGGCAGCTACAACGCCATCCGTGTTTATCTCTGGGCAGGCATGCTGGCACCGGGAGGCGATGACTTTCGCGCGTTGACGCATAGCTTCGGCGGCATGCTCAAATACGTTGCGCAGCATGGCGCGCCGCCCGAGCGGGTGAATACGCGCGACGGTACGGCGAACCGCGACGGCGGGTCCGGCTTCTCGGCGGCGCTCGTGCCGCTGCTGCACGCCGTGGGCGACACGGCGCAAGCGCAGGCGCAGGCGGCGCGCGCACGCTCGCTCGATGCGCAATCGGCCCCGGGCTACTACAGTTCGGTGCTTTCGCTGTTCGGTCTTGGTTGGCAGGACGGGCGCTACCGCTTTGCCGCCGACGGCACGTTGCAGGTGCCATGGGAGGCGGCTTGCGCCACACGCTGATCCGCTCCGCATGCATGACATGCCTGTTGATGGCCGCAGGCGCTGTGCACGTGCGCGCGGCTCCGGGGCCGACGTCGTCGACTGCCGGCGCCAACGGGGCCAACGCCGGGGCCGGCGGCGCGGTCGCGGCCAATCGCGACGTCGGCAATCTGCTCGCCAGCGCCGTGCTCTGGCAGGCCCGACATCGCAACGATCTCGCGCGTGCCGCGCTGGAAAAGGCGTTGCTCGTGCAGCCCGACCAGCCGGATGCCCTGTCGCTGCTCGGCCAGATCGAGATCGAGGAAAATCATCCGCAGCAGGCAAACCAGGCGTTGCAGAAGCTTCGTGCGCGTTATCCGAACGCCCCGGCGACGAAAGCCCTGGCGGATGTGATCCGTGTGAACACGGTCGACAAGTCCCGAATCGCACGTGCGCGATTGCTTCAACGCAGCGGCCAGGCCGACGCCGCGTTTGCCGAATACAAGGCGCTGTTCCCCGACGGCCCGCCGACGGGCCAACTCGGCGTGGAATACTTCCGGGCGCAAGCCAATGCGACCAACGGCTGGCCGGCCGCGCAACAGGGGTTGGCCGATCTGGCCAGACGCTCGCCGAACGATACGCGCGCTGCCCAGTCGCTGGCCGAGCTCATGATCGACCGGCCTTCGACGCGGCTCGCGGGCACGCGCATGGTGGCCGAGCTCGCGGCGCGCCCGAACGCCGACATGAACGCGCTGCTGCCGCTCTGGCAGAAGGGGTTATCCAAGGCCGACGGCAACCTCGCCTGGCTGCCGCTGTATCAGCGTTATCTGGCGCTCGCGCCGAACGATGCCGACATCCGCTCGGCGTATGACAAGCTCAACGCGCAGCAGGCCGCCCGCACGCGCATGCTCAGCGATCCCGCATACCAGTCGCGGCAGGCGGGCATCAAGGCGCTTGATCAGGGGCGCCTGGGCGAGGCCGAGAAGTCGCTCGATGCGGCGCGCGCCAAACGGCCGAACGACGGCGAGTTGCTCGGCTCGCTCGGGCTGGTGAAGATGCGCCAGGGCGATCACAAGGCGGCCCAGGCGCTGTTTGCCGAAGCGCTGCGCAAGGATCCGGAGAACGCGGGCAAGTGGCGCAGCCTGCTCAAGACATCGCAGTTCTGGGGCGCCATGTCGGCCGCGCGCGAAGCCCGCGACGCCGGCCGACTGGCCGAAGCCGACCGTCTGGTGCGCAGCGCGCTGGCAAGCGATCCTCGCAATCCTGACGGACTCGCATTGCTCGGCGACATTGCGCTCGACGACAAGCGCGATGACGACGCCGAGCGACTTTTCCAGCAGGCGCTGAAGATCGAGCCCGACAACGATACGGCGCTGCGCGGAATGATCACGCTGTATTCGCGCCAGCAACGCCGCACGGCGCTTGCGAATCTGCTCGGCGACCTGCGCCGCCGTTTCCCACAGGACAAGGCGCGCTTCGACAAGGCAGAATCGGCGGCGCTCGCCGACGACGCCGAGCGCCTGATTGCCCGGGGGCACAACGGCCCGGCACTCGCGGCGCTCGAGCGTGCGGTCGCACTCGATCCGGGCAACGCCTGGACGCGTTATTCGCTCGCCAGCCTGTACCGGAAATTGCGTCTGCCGCAAATCGGCCGTGAGGTGATGGCCGAAGGCATGCGAGTGCCGCTCGACCCTGACGACCGGGCGCAAATGCTGTATGCGCAAGCGATCTACCTGAACGTGATCGACGACGAGGCCGGCGCGCGCGCTTCGCTCGCGCAGATTCCGGCGGCGAACGCCACACCGTCGATCAAACGCATGCAAACGACACTCGCCATTCGCGATGCGGCGCGCGAGGCACGCGAGGCACGAGCGGCCGGCGACGACGCACAGGCCGAAGCGCGCTATCGCGAAGCGTTGGCCATGGCGGGCGACGATCCCGAGCTGATCGGCGAAGTGGCCCGGGCGCGCGTGGCGGCCGGTCAGCCGGAGCAGGGGCTGGCGCTCATGCGCGATTGGCTCGCCGCGCATGCCGACAAGCCGCAGCCGGATGCCCAGCTGCGCTATGCCGAGCTGCTCAACACCGCGGAGCGGGATGCGGAGCTCGGTACGTTCCTGGCCAGCATGGACCCGGCCGTCCTTGGCGCCGATCAGCGCGACGAATGGCGGGACCTGCAGGATCGGCTCGCGCTGCGCCAGGCCGACCGCGCGCGCGCGCTGGGCGACTTCACCACGGCACGCGCGAAGCTCGATCCGTTGCTCTCGCGCCAGCCGCCCGACAAGCGCGCCTTGTCGACGTTGGGCGACATCTATTTCGACGAGCGGCGCTATGACGACGCTCGCAAGATCGCCGAAGATCAGATCCGTCAGGACCCGAACGATCAGGACGCACGGCTTTCGCTCGTACGCGTGCTCTACGAGATGCAGGACGACGAGGCCGCCAATCGCGAGCTCGATCGCGCGCTGGCCGAGGCGCCGCCCGACGACGTCTGGACGCAGTTGGCCGCGGTACGACGCCTGAATGCGATGCAGCGCTACGACGAAGCCATCGCGTTGAACGACAGGCTGCGCGCGCAGTTTCCCGATACGCCTGCGGTGACGGTGCAACGCGGTCGAATCGCGCAATCGCAACGCCACTACAACGAGGCCAAGGCGTGGTACGACCAGGCACGCAAGGAAGAGATCGTGCAGGGGGCATTGCCGGGCTATGACGGCATGACATCGGCCGAATCGGCGATCGATTCGCTCGAGGCGCGGCGCAACAGTTATGTCGCGGCGGGCTATGAAATCGACCAGAAGAAGGGCGACGGCGGCATTTCGATGTTCAACGCGCGGGCCGTGCCGCTGTATGGTCAATATGCCGTGGGTTACGACGGCCATGTGTTTGCCCAGACCGATTACGTCAGCGCGGACTCGGGCGACCTGCCGCTCAATGGCACTTCGGAATTCGGCACGCTGCCGTTGCTGAACGTGCCGTCGTTTCGAGCGGCCAATCCCGGGGTGCTCGCCGACTATGGCACGAAGCGGCAGAAGGCGCACGGACAGGCGCTCATGCTCGGCTACGAGAACGACTGGATTCGCGCCGACATCGGCCACACGCCGATCGGCTTCCCCGTATCGTATGTGACGGGCGGCGTGCGCCTGTTCGGCAATCTGGGGCGCTATAACTATTGGGTCGATGCGTCGCGCCGCCCGATGACCGGCAGCATGGTGTCATACGCCGGCGCGAATCTGCCGCTGCCCGAGATCTTCGGGGACGGCAAGTGGGGCGGCGTGAGACGCGACGCGCTCACGTTCCACGCGTCGCGCGACTTCCCCAAGTGGGGCATCTTCGGCGAGGCAAGCGTGGCGCGGCTCACCGGGGAGAATGTGCTCAACAATACGGAAGTGTCGGCGCGCGCCGGCGTGGATCTGCCGCTCATCTACAAGCGCGACATGCGCATGAACACGGGCGTGACGCTGTTCTTCGACAGCTTTGCGCAGAATGAGCGTTTCTATACCTATGGCCACGGCGGCTATTACAGCCCGCAGACCTACGTGTCTCTGACACTGCCGCTGGAGTGGTACGGTCGCACCCAGCGCTGGTCGTACTACCTGCGCGGCTCGGTGTCCTTCTCGCAAAGTCAGGAGAAGTCGATGCCTTACTTCCCCACGAACGGCGCGCTGCAAGCGGCCAGTGGCGACCTCACGTATGGGTCCGGCGGCGGTTTCGGTGTCGGTTTCTCGTTGCTCGGGCGTGCCGAATACTGGATCAACCGGCACTGGGTGATCGGGGGGCAGGTGCAGTTCGAACGCTCCGACTACTATGCGCCGAACCGCTTCCTTGTCTATATGCGGTACCACTTCGATGCCCGTCGCGGCGATGTCCCGATGCCGCCGTCGCCGGTTCGCCCGATCTGGAGTTACTGACTTATGCGCGACTGCATCGATGTCACCTTCAACGCGCCGGATTTGCGTGCACCGCGCCCGGCGGCCAGTGCCACCGACTGGGAGGTCGCATGCTGACGCTCATCGCCGTCGTCTCGAGCGCGGGAGGGGCTGGCCGCAGTACGGTGTGCGCACACCTGGCCACGCAACTGGCTCATGCGTCGCATCCGGCCGCCGTGATCGAGCTCGATGCGCAGAACAGTCTTGCCGCGCTGCTCGGCTTGCGCGAAACCTGCGAGGCGGGCGTGCTGACCGAGGGTGTCGCGCCCGATGGTTGGCGCACGATCGTGCGCGACACTCCGCCAGGCGTCGCGCTGCTGCCCGCCGGACACAGCAATGCCGCGAGCGTCGCAGCCATGGCGCAGTGGCTGCGCGACGACACCGGCGGACTGCGTCGCCAACTCGGCGCTGCGGGATTGCCCGATGGCGCCCGGGTGTTCATCGACACGCCGCGACTTCCGGACGCGATGACACAGGCATTGATGGCGAGCGCCGATCTGGTGCTGGGGGTCGTGCCGGTCACCACGACCGGCTGCGTCACGCAACCCGATCTGATGACCGCATGCGCCGGACGTGTGCAGATGGTGCCGAACCTGGCCGCAGCGAGCTCGCCGCTCAACAACGACTTGCTGCATCTGATCCAGGGGCGCGGTGGGGATGCCGTCGTGCCGTTGCGCATTCACCGCGATGAAGCCGTCGGTATTGCCGGCGCCGCCGGCGAACCGTTGGCGAAGGCCGGACACGGCTCGCAGGCCGCGCTCGACTTCGTTGAGCTCGCGGCCTGGGTGCTGCGCGCCACGACGCCCGACGACGGGACCGGCACGCCGGGCTCGGCGGGGAGGGCGGTACCATGATCCGCGATACGCTGGCGTCCGTGTACAAGCTTGGGCGCGAAATCGCGGCGCGTCGCCTGTCCGTGCCGCATCGACCGGACGGTCGCCCGCCCGGTGTGGTGCAATGGCTGCTCGCCGCGACGCTGCGGGCGCCGGAACACCGCCTGTGGATCACGCGGCGGGGCGATCATGTCGTGGCGCGGCTGGCCATGCGGCTCGACGTGCGCCAACTCGACCAGTGGCGCGACTGGTGGCTGCGCGCACTGTTCCAGCCCCCGCGCAGCGGACGGCCCGACTACCCGGGGCGTGCCTTCGCGTGGATCAATGAGCGCGTCACGCAGCGACTCGACCTGCCCGTCGACGCGGGCTTCTGGAAGATGGTGCGGGCGCTGCTGTGGCGTCGCGCGGACCGGCGTCCGCCATTTCCGCCGTACTCCGCGTGGCTCGCATTTCGCGCCTGCAACGAACGCGCGCGGTTGTGGGTGGTGCAGACGCTCTTCGGCATTCCGCCCGACACGCCGGCACAACTCGCGCACCGATTCGACAAACAACTCGAGCGCGTCATGGCCTGGCGCCTGACCTCCACGATCGTTGCGCTGTTTGGGCTGATGGGCGTGTTCTGGATCGTGACCACGCCGTTCGATCCCTTCGAGCAGTTGTTGTTCTCGCTGTGCACACTCGCGCTGGCACTGGTATTTCGCCGTCTCGACAGCCAGTACTCGGTGCTGGTGCTGATCGGCCTGTCGCTGATCTCGACGATTCGCTACGTGTGGTGGCGCCTGACGCAGTCGCTCGCGTTTGACACGCTGCCCGAGGCCATCGTCGGCTACACGCTTGTTGCCGCCGAAATGTACACATGGATGATCTTGCTGTTCGGCTACATCCAGACCGTCTGGCCGTTGCATCGCCGTATCACGCCGCTGCCGCCGGACACGCGCCTCTGGCCAAGCGTTGACGTCTACATTCCGACCTACAACGAGGGGCTCGATGTGGTGCGCCCGACCGTGTATGCCGCATGCGGGATCGACTGGCCGCCGGAGAAACTCAACATCTATCTGCTCGACGACGGGCGTCGCGACGAGATGCGTCGGTTCGCCGAGCAGGCCGGCGTGCATTACGTCACGCGAGCGGACAATCGCCATGCCAAGGCGGGCAATATCAATCACGCGCTTGGCCAGACGCAGGGCGAGTTCATCGCGATCTTCGATTGCGATCACATCCCCGTGCGCTCCTTCCTGCAAACGACGATGGGCGCGTTTCTCAAGGACGAACGTTGTTCGCTCGTGCAGACCCCGCACCATTTCTTTTCCGACGATCCTTTCGAGCGCAACCTCGCCACGCGCGGTGCGGTGCCAAACGAAGGGCGGCTTTTCTATGGCGTGGTGCAGGACGGCAACGACTTCTGGAACGCGTCGTTCTTCTGCGGCTCCTGCGCGGTGCTGCGCCGCACGGCACTCGATGAAGTCGGTGGCGTGGCCGTGGAGACCGTGACGGAGGACGCCCATACGGCGCTCAAGATGCACCGTCGTGGCTGGAATACCGTGTATCTGAAGGTGGTGCAGGCGGCGGGGCTGGCCACCGAGTCGCTCTCCGGGCACGTGGGGCAACGCATTCGTTGGGCCCGCGGCATGGCGCAGATCTTTCGCGTGGACAATCCGCTGTTCGGGCGCGGCCTGAAGTTCGGCCAGCGGATCTGTTACGCGAACGGCATGCTGCATTTCTTCTATGGCATTCCGCGTATTATTTTCCTGCTCGCCCCGATCTGCTACCTGTTCTTCGGTCTGCACATCGTGCAGGCCGCGGCGCTGAGCATTTGCGCCTATGTCCTGCCGCACATCGCCCATGCGAACATCGCGAACTCGCGCATCCAGGGCAAATACCGTCATTCGTTCTGGTCGGATGTCTACGAGGCCGTACTGGCGTGGTACGTGGCGCTGCCGACCACGGTCGCGTTCATCAATCCGCGCTATGGCAAGTTCAACGTGACGGCCAAGGGTGGGCTGATCGAGCAGAGCTTCTTCGACTGGAGCATCTCGAAACCCTATCTGGTGCTGCTGGGTTTCAACTTGCTGGGCTTTCTCGCCGGCATCGTCCGGTACTTCTACGGACCGTCGGGCGAGGGCGGGGCCCTGGGGTTCAATCTGGCGTGGGTGACGTTCAACCTGGCGGTGCTCGGAGCGGCTGTCGCGGTGGCAACGGAAGTCAGGCAGGTACGGCGCACGCACCGCGTGACGATACGCCTGCCCGCCACGCTCTATCTGCCCGACGGCCGCGCGATGGCATGCCACACGCGAGACTTCTCGGGCGGCGGTCTGGCGCTGCAATTGCCGGTAGCGCTGAACTTGACGGCCGGTACCGAGGCGCAGGTGGCGCTCACGCGCGGCGAAACCGAATACGGCTTTCCGGTAAGCGTGGTCGGCGCGCGAGGACATGACCTGTTCCTTGCCTTCTTGCCTCTCACGCCGGAGCAGGACAAGCATTTGGTGCAATTCACCTTCGGGCGTGCCGACGCGTGGCGCGACTGGGACGCGGAGCGCACGCGCGACGAGCCGATCAAGGCGCTTTTCGAAATGCTGGCGATGGGCCTGCGGGGCTATCAGGTGCTGGCGAACTATTTGCTGAGCAAACTGGTGACTCGCTGGCAGAATCGTCTGCGCGGCGCACGTCATACGTGAGGAAATCCCACGATGGGTATCTGGAACCTCTATTTCATTCTCAAGCTGTTGCTGCTGTGGGCGGGCATCATCGGCTTCCATGTGCTGCCGAACCTCGTCTTGGCGCTGTTGCTCGCGATTCGCCTGCGGCCACGCTGGGCGCGCATCACCCGGCAGGTCATTGCCATTCCGGTGGGCGCGGCATTGCTTTACTACGACTCGAACCTGCCGCCGTTCGGCCGCTTCATCGAACAGCTGCCCGCGCTGCTGCAGTTCCGCTTCTCCTACATCGTCGAGTTGCTCGGGCGCTTCGTTTCCGCGCGTGACTGGCTGCTGCTGGCCATCCTGCTGCTTGTCTACTGGATCGTGAATCGTTGGGTGCGAGTGACGACGTTCGTGCTGCTCGCGCTGCTGATCGTGCCCGGCATGCTGCGCGTGAGCTCGCTCGTGTCGGTTCCGCCGGTGGTGGCCGCGCAGGGCGATACCGCGGCGGTGGCGACCGGCCCGGCCGCGGACGCGAACGGCGCCGCGGCGACGACGGGCGAGTTCGTTGTCGGCGACGGCGAGGTGCCTCCGGGCCCCACGCCGAACGCGGCGCTCAGCAGCTTCTATGCACGTGAGCTCACCCGCTCGGTCTCGTTGCCGGCCCAGGCGGGCGCGGGGCCCGACTACGACATCATCTTCCTGCACATCTGCTCGCTCGCGCAGGACGATCTGGACGTCGACAATCTGGAAAACCAGCCGCTGCTCTCGCGCTTCGATTTCATCTTCAAGAACTTCAACTCGGCGGCGAGCTACAGCGGACCGGCGGCCATCCGCGTATTGCGCGCCGGCTGCGGTCAACCGACGCACAAGGCGCTGTACGACCCGGCAGGCCCGCAATGCTATGTCATGAGCGATTTGAAGAATCTCGGCTTCACGCCCTCGCTCGCCATGAACCACGACGGGCACTTCGACAATTTCATGCAGGAGGTGCAGCAAAACTTCAATGTGCCGGGCGTCGCACCGTTCGACAACACGCACACCCGCGTGTCCATGCGCGCCTTCGACGAAACCCCGATCCGCTCCGACGGCGACGTGCTGCAAGCGTGGTGGAAACAACGCACCGCGATGCCGGACAAGCGCGTGGCGCTCTACTACAACACGATCTCGCTGCACGACGGCAATCGTCTCGAAGGCTCGAAGCTCTCGAGCGTGCAGAGTTACCCGATTCGCGCAAAGGCCATGTTCGACGACTTTGGCCAGTTCATCGACACCATCGAGAAGTCGGGGCGCAAGGCGATCGTCGTGTTCGTGCCCGAACATGGGGCGGCACTGCGCGGCAGCAAGCTGCAGATTTCCGGCATGCGCGAGATTCCGCTGCCCGAAATCACCCATGTGCCGGTGGCGGTCAAGCTGGTGGGCTTCGGCGCCGGCGCGACGGCCTCGCATGGCAGGCCGATCGCGATCTCCACGCCCACGAGTTATCTGGCGCTCATGACGCTTGTCTCGCATCTCGTCGCGAACAACCCCTTCGCGGGCGCGCCCGACCTGGCGCCTTACGCCAACGATTTGCCACAGACAGCCTTCGTGTCGGAAAACGAACAGACAACCGTCATGAAGTACGGCGGCAAGATCATGATTCGCGGCGTGGATGGCGTCTGGCTCGATCTGAAATCCGTCGAGTAGCGCTCAAGCGGTCCTTGAACCGCTCGCACACCGGTTTGCCCGGAATCGCGCATACTGTGCGTCTTGCCCGAGCGTGCTCGCCCGGGCGCGTGCGCGCGGACGGTACCGCGCAGTACCATCGCCAGAACCGAACCTTCCGGGAGTTACCGTGCAATACACGAAATTCGGCCGCACCGGCCTGACCGTTTCCCGCCTGTGCCTGGGGACCATGACGTTCGGTCTCCAGACCGAAGAGGCGGCAAGCCACGCCATCCTCGATCGCGCTACCGACGCGGGCGTGAACTTTATCGACGTCGCCGACGTTTACCCGCTCGGCGCCGACACGTCGCTGGCAGGCCGTACCGAGGAGATCGTCGGCCGCTGGCTCAAGGGGCGGCGCGACAAGTTCATCGTGGCCACGAAAGCCTGCGGCCAGATGGGGCCGTCGCCGTGGGACAAGGGGGCATCGCGCAAGCACCTGCTCGACGCGATCGACGCCTCGCTGGCCCGTCTGGGAACGGATTACGTCGATCTGTATCAACTGCACTCCGACGACACGGAAACCCCCATCGACGAGACGCTCGAAGCCCTCGATACCATCGTGAAGTCGGGCAAGGCGCGCTACATCGGCGTGTCGAACTATCTGGCGTATCGTCTCGCCCGGGCGTTGGGCCGCGCCGACGTGCTGCGCGCGACGCGTTTCGTTTCGGTGCAACCGCGCTACAACCTGCTGTTCCGCCAGATCGAACGCGAACTGCTGCCGCTCGCGAGCGAGGAAGGTCTTGCCGTGATTCCCTACAATCCGCTCGCCGGTGGGCTGCTCACGGGCAAGTATCGTCACGACGCCGCGCCCAACGAGGGCCGTTTCACCGCAACGGTCGGCAAGGCCGGCGCGATGTACCAGCAGCGCTACTGGCATGAGCGCGAGTTCGAGACCATCGAAGCGCTCAAGGGCATCGCGAAAGACGCCGGCGAGTCGCTCACGCGACTGTCGCTCGCCTGGGTGCTGGCCAATCCGGTCGTCACCTCGGCCATCATCGGTGCGAGTCGCGTCGACCAGTTGAGCGAGACGCTCGGCACCATCGATTACGCCCTCGACCCGGCGCTCAAAGCGAAGCTCGATGACGCCTCGCACGCGTATCGCTGGGGCGACGCAGCGCGCTAAAGCGAGATGACGTGCCATCGCGTGCCATCGGGCTGCATCACGCGCCATGGCGCGCGATGCAGCCCGATGAAGCACGATGAAGCACGATGTCGGGCCGTGAGCGGCCGTCGTGCGGAGACACGGTTCGCTGTTTTCCGATCCGCGCCGGCGCTGGCTCGCGCCACGCTGGCGCAGGTCGGTCATCGGGCGGTATAGTGGAAACATCGCGCGGCCGGTTTGCCAGTCGAAACCCTCGGGTGCGTGCGATTTTTCGTCACTTTCCACGCGAGGCCTTCCATGACAAAACGCATCCTGCTGGCCACCGACGGTAGCGAGTCGTCGCGCCGGGCGTTGCGCGAGGCCGCCGCCTTTGCCCGCAAGGGCGACGTGATTCGCGTCATTCATACCGTCGAAGATCCCGTGACGCTGCTCACGTCGGCCTTCGGCAAACTCATCGATCTGGAACAGGTGCGCCGGGACATGCAGCGCGAGGGCGAGGAGCATCTCGCCCGCGCGGTGCTGTACCTGCGCGAAGAGGGATTCGACGACGCGCAGGCGCACCTGATCGATCTGCGAACGACGGGCGAGACAGTGCCCGAAGCCATCAGGCGCGAAGCCATCGAGTGTGGCGCCGACATCATCGTCGTTGGCACGCACGGCCGCAGCGGTGTGCGGCGTGCCATGCTGGGCAGCGTGGCCGAACAGATCCTGCGCAGCGCCGAAGTGCCGGTGATGCTCGTTGCCGGCGAGGCGCGTCCGCATGCGCCACTGCGTGCCGGCGGGCACTATGAACAGATCCTCGTCGCGCTGGACGACAGTGAGACGTCGCGCCGCGCTTTCGACTATGCGCTGTCGCTCGCGCGCACCCATGGCGCATTGCTGCGCGTGGTGCACGTGCTCGATCTACCGGGCCCGTTCATCGCCGGCTTCGACCCGGAGCCGTTGCTCCATGCGGTACGCGCGGTCGGCGACCAGGTGCGCAACTGGGCGCGACAACGGATGCATGAAGCGGGCGTGCCGGGCGAGGTGGAAATGCGGGAGATTCAGCCGGTTGGCGAAGGGGTGGCCGATCAGATCATCGCCTCGGGCAAGGATGCCGACGTCGATCTGATCGTGCTTGGCACGCATGGACGGCGCGGTTTCCGGCGCTTCGCGCTGGGCAGCGTGGCCGAGGAAACCGCCCGCAACGCGGGTCGGCCGGTGTTGTTGTTGCCCGCCCACGCGAGTCATGTCTGACATGACTGGCATGCAGGGCGGGCCGGCGGTCCGGGCGGTCCGGGGGCTTCGGCCCCGTGCCGCAACGTCTGAGCGCGTCGCGGCGTCAGGGCAAGGCAACGCGCTTCAGGCGGTCGGGCCGAGTTCGGCGAGCAGCGTCTTGAGCGGCGTCGCGGCATCGGCCAGACGAGCGGGGTCGATGACCGCGCGACGGCCGACCAGTTCGCGAGCGGCCAGAAACTCCTGCGCACGGTTGATGCTTGCCGCTGCAACCATGGCGCCGTCGCGCAGATAGAACAGCATGAACACCGCCGCGCCCTGTGCATCCGGCAAACGGCGCTCGACGACGGCATCGTGACCCTCTGTCATGCCGACCATCTGCAACTTCGCATTGAATTGATCCGACCAGAACCACGGCTCGGTGGCAACGGCCTTCGGCGTTTCGCCATGGACCACGCTCGCGGCCACCTTGGCCATTTCGCTGGCGCTGGGCACTGACTCCAGTCGAATGCGGCGGCCCAGGGCCGGGTGCGCGTGATGCGCGCAGTCGCCCACGGCGAGAATCGCCGGGTCGCTCGTGCGGGCGAATTCGTCGACGACGATGCCGTTGTCGACCTGCAAACCGGCGGCCTGCGCCAGCTCGGTGTTGGGGATCAGGCCGATGCCTACGACGACCACGTCCGCCGGCAGGCGCTTCTCGCCGGCGACAACCGCCACGACGTTGCCCGATGCATCCCGCTCCAGCGCGGTGACGCCGACACCGGTTTGCACGTCCACGCCGTTGTCGCGATGCAGCGTGGCGAAGAAGCCGGCCAGGTCGGCTTCCGCCACACGGGCGAGCAGACGCGGGGCAGCCTCCAGGAGGGTCACCGACGTACCGGCCTTGACGGCGCTGGCCGCCACTTCCAGACCGATATAGCCGCCGCCGACCACCACGACGCGCTTGCCGGGGGTGAGCGCCTCGCGCAGGCGCTGCGCGTCGGCGATGTTGCGCAGGTAATGGACATTCGGCGCCTGAGCGCCCGGCAGCGGCAGCGCACGGACCCGCCCGCCCAGCGCGAGCACCAGATGGTCATAGCGGAGTGTCTCGCCGTCATCGAACGTCACGGTGCGTGCGGCGCGGTCGATGGCGGTGGCCGTCACGCCCAGCCGCACATCGATCTCTGCCTTCTCCCAGGCATCTGCCGGACGAATCAGCAAACTGGCTTCGTCGGCCTGACCGGCCAGAAACGCCTTCGAGAGCGGCGGGCGGCGATACGGCAGGTGCGTTTCGCTGCCCGCAAGGACGATGCGGCCAGAGTAGCCGAGTTGGCGCAGGGCGAGGGCGGTTTCGCCGCCAGCCTGGCCGGCGCCGAGAATGACGGTGGTGGAAATGGCTTCGGACATGGACATGAGAGCTGAAGAATTCGGCCGCCAGTGTAATGCATCGGCGCATCGGTGGCGTCCCGGATACCGCCAAGACAGCATTTGCGCGCGATGCACCGGAGGCATTCGATACCCGCGATCATTCCGCCGCGCCAGGCCGAGTCCGCGTGTTATGACAGATAAAACCTTCGTCGCAAAGGTGTCGTTCCAGTGTTCATGCGGGTTTGCGGCCCGTCTTGCATTCCCATGCGGATTCAGGAGTAGAGTGAATTCGTCGCGCAATACTGCCGCCGATGAAGGAGACACCATGTCCTGGACAAAAGAACAGAAGCATGTGGTAACGGCAAGCTATCTTGGGTGGACGCTCGACGCGTTCGATTTCTTCCTGATGGTGTTCGTGCTCAAGGACATCGCGAAGGAGTTCAACACCGAGCTGGGCAGTGTGGCGTTCGCGCTGTTGCTCACGTTGGCGATGCGTCCCGTTGGCGCCTTCATCTTCGGTCGGTTGGGCGACAGGTTCGGGAGACGACCGGCGATGATGGCCAGCGTGCTGCTCTATGCCGTGCTCGAACTGGCCTCTGGCTTCGCGCCCAGTCTTACGGTACTGCTGATCCTGCGGGCCCTGTTCGGTATTGCGATGGGGGGAGAGTGGGGCGTTGGCGCGGCGCTCACGATGGAGAGTGTGCCGACGCATTCGCGTGGCATCGTGTCCGGCTTGCTGCAGGCGGGCTATCCGAGTGGCTATCTGCTGGCTTCGATCGTGTACGGCCTTTTCTACGAGAGCATCGGCTGGCGCGGAATGTTCTTTGTCGGCGTGTTGCCGGCATTGCTGGTGTTCTACATCCGCCGGCACGTTCCGGAGTCGCCCGCGTGGGCGAAAGGAAAGGCGCGCAGCGCGGCGCCGCGCGCCAACTTCGTGCAGGTGCTCACGCGCGACTGGAAGCTCGCGCTCTACGCGATCGTGCTGATGACGGCATTCAACTTCTTTTCGCACGGTACGCAGGATCTCTACCCGACGTTCCTTCAGGTGCAGCACAAGTTCGATCCGCACACGGTGAGTTGGATCGCCATCACCTACAACATTGGCGCGATCATCGGCGGCCTGTTCTTCGGGGCGATTTCGGAGCGGATCGGCCGTCGGCGCGCCATCATCATTGCCGCGCTCATCGCGTTGCCGGTGCTGCCGCTGTGGGCGTTTTCCAGCGGTGCGGTGATGCTGGCGATTGGCGCGTTCCTCATGCAGATCTCGGTGCAGGGTGCGTGGGGCGTGATACCCGCTCACCTCAACGAACTCTCGCCCGACGAGATTCGCGCCACGTTCCCGGGGCTGGTGTACCAGTTGGGAAATCTGCTTGCCTCGGTGAACGGCAATCTGCAGGCGAGCATCGCGAAGGCGCATGGCGGCAACTTCGGCCTGGCCATGGCGCTCGTTGCCGGAACGGTGGCCGTGGTGATCGCGGTGATGATCTGCTTCGGTCGCGAACGTCGCGGCGTGGTGCTGCACACCGGCGAGGAAAACACCGGCGCCGCCGGGCTGCCACCGGGAGCGACGGCCACGAGATAGCGAGGCCGCGATCCGGGCCGGGCGCGCCGCCGGTTTTGATGCGTACCCGGGGTGCGGAAGAGCTCTGAAAGGGCTGAAAGGGTTGAAAGGGTTGACGGGTGTCAGCCCTTTTTGCTGTCCGAGTGGTCTCGCAGGTTGCCGAGCAGCACCCCGCAAGGTGGTGTCGCAGGCGGTGCGAAGAACAGCATCTCGACTTGATGGATGAGGGCGGGCGCGAACGCGTCGCCGCCGACCTGCGGGGCGATCAATTGCATGAGCACCGGTGAGCCGGGTGGCGGATGCAGCGCGTGCACCAGCAGGCAGAAGTACATGGCGGGGTGCTCGGCGCGGACCACGCCGGCGGCCATGCCTTGCTCGATCAGCGGCGCCATGCGGTCGTACACCGGCATGACCAGGTGACCGTGCAGGATCGCGCCGCGTTCGCCGGTCTCCGAGGCGTGTTGCGCAATGAATTGCTTGTGCTCGGGATGCCGTACCGCGTGCGCGGCAATGATCTCGATGGCTTCCTTGAGCCGATCGGTCACGGGCCGCGACGTATCCAGCGACAGCGCGCGCAAGCGTTCGGCGGGTTCGGCCAGTGCGGCTTCGAGCGTGTCGACGCAGGCGCGCCACAACTGCTCCTTGGAACCGAAGTGCACGCGAACCAGGCTGGCGTCGACCTTGGCCGCACGGGCGATGCCGCGCAGATTGGCGCCATCGTAACCATGTTGCGAAAAGGCATGGATGGCCGCGCCGAGCAGCGCGGCACGGCCATCGGGCAGGTGTTTGGGGCGTCGGCCCCGGGTGGTCGGTGTGGCAGTCATCGTGTGGCGACATCTTGCGATGCTGGCGCGGGCTGCACCCGGCGCTGCGTCTGCGGCGCCGGGTTCCCGCTTCCGGAAGCGCCCTGGCCGGTCGTGTCGGCGGCGGGCTCGGGTGGCACCCCCATCGCGTAAAACAGTAGCGCAGTATCCGACAAACGTGCGCCGGTTGCACGTACTGTCGTCAAATAGGCGTTCCAGTACTGCTGCTCGCGCCCGCGCGCCGCCGACACCGGCAGCGCCCCCAGACGCACCCGCGCCGCCGTATCGCGATAGATCTGTTCGGCCGCCGCACTCGCGTTGTCCGCGTGCAGCAGGGCGGTATTGTCGGCCTCGAGCGAGGCGAGGGTGTCCGCCACGTTCCGGAACGCCGTGAGCACGGTCTGCTTGTATTGGTCGACGGACGCTTCGTATGTCGCCATCGCGGCACGCCGCTGGGCAAGCAGGGCACCGCCGTGGAAGATCGGCTGCGAGATCGACGCGGCAATGCTCCAGAGCGACCCGGCGCCCGAGAGGACGGTCGGCCAGTTGAAGCCGCCCTTGCCCATCGACGCCGTGAGCGAGAGGCTTGGGAACATCTGCGCCGTCGCCACGCCGACTTCGGCCGACGCCGCCTTGAGCGCCATTTCCGCGGCCTGGATATCCGGGCGCGATTTCAGCAGTGTCGACGGGACCACGACGGGTACGCGCTCCGGCACCTTCAGCTCACCCAGTGCGAGATCGTCCGGCGCCTGATCGGGCGTGCGCCCGAGCAATACGGCCAGGGCGTGACGCGTGGATTGCCACTGCGCTCTGAGGCCCGGCAGCGACGCAGCCAGCGACTCGGCGTTCTGGGCCGACGCCAGGGCGTCCGAGCGGGAGACCGCGCCGAGCGCTTCGCGTCGCGCCATGTCGGTGGCGTCGGCCTGTGCGAGCGCGACGAGGCGCTCGGTCGCCTTGACCTGCGCGCCGAGAACGGACGCGCCGATGGCGCCGGAGACGATGTTCGCCGCGAGCGCCTGGCGTGCCGAGGCCAACTGGAACGCCTGCTGATCGACCCGCGCGGCGAGCGACGCATTGGCGAAGCGCGATGCACCGAAGAAGTCGAACGTGTAGCGCGCCTGGATCTGTCCCACGAACATGTTGTACAGCGCGGTCGGCGGCCCGAATGTGGGAATGCCGAGATTGCGCTCGCGCGCGGCCTGGCCGCCGATGTCCACCTCGGGGAAGAGCGACGACCCCACTTGTGCTTTCAGCTGTTCGCGCGCGGCCTGCAATGCGCGCTCGGTCGACGCGAGGTTCGGGCTGTTGCGCAACCCTTCGTCCACGAGCGCGTCGAGCTTGTCGGAGCGATAGGCATGCCACCAGGCGTCGACGGGTGCCGCGCCGACGTCGAACTGCTGCGACGCGCCCTGTGCGCTGACCGTGCGCTCGGGCGGCGCGCTCGCGCCATAGTGGGCGGGCGAGGGCATGGCGGGCGGTGTGTCGCCGGGCGTGAACGAGCAGGCCCCCAGCCACAGTGGCAGCGCGGGAACGAGCGGGGCGCACCAGCGCAGGGTACGACGCGGGATCATGAGCGGCCTCCTTGCGAGGTGTCGGCGTGCGAGGCGCGTTCGTCGTGGCGCACGCGGAATGCCGTGGCGTACAGCGCAGGCAGGAAGAACACGGTCAGGATGGTTGCGCTGGTGATGCCGCCCATCAGCGCGGTCGCCATCGGACCGAAAAAGTTGCTGCGCAGCAGCGGGATCAACGCCAGCACGGCCGCGGCCGCGGTGAGCGTGATCGGGCGGAAGCGCCGCACCGTGGCGCTGACGATGGCGTCGAAGCGCGGGTGACCCGCGGCCACGTCCTGTTCAATCTGATCGACCAGGATCACCGAGTTGCGCATGATGATGCCGAACATGGCGATCACGCCGAGCATGGCGACGAAGCCGAACGGCTTGCCGAACAGCAGCAGGGTGGCGACCACGCCGATCATGCCCAGCGGCGCCGTGAGCACCACCAGCATGGTGCGTGCGAAACTCTGCAACTGGATCATCAGCAGCGTGAGCACCGCGATGATCATGATCGGCATTTGCGCATTGATCGACGATTGGCCCTTGGCCGACTCCTCCACCGAACCGCCGATCTCGATGCGATAACCGACCGGCAGCGCCTTGCGGATGTCGGCAAGCTTCTTGTCGACCGCGTCGGTCACGTCGATGCCCTGCTTGCCCGGGCGGACGTCCGAGCGCACGGTGATCGTGGGCTGGCGGTCGCGCTCCCAGATCACGCCGTATTCGAGGTCGTCGACCACGTGACCCAGTGTGGCGAGCGGTACGGGACCGTTGGGTGTGGGCATGGCCAGCGTGGCGAGTTTTGCCGGATCGACGCGTTCGGCCTTCGGCGCGCGCAACGTGATCGAGATCAGTTTGTCGCGCTCGCGGTACTGGCTGATGTCGTAGCCGGTGAGCGTCATGGCGATGAAGTTCGCGATGTCGGTCGAACTCACGCCGAGCGCACGTGCCTTTTGCTGATCGACTTCGAACCGCACTGAGCGCTGCGAAGGTTCGTCCCAGTCGAACTGCACGTCCACGGTGTCGCCGTTGGCCCGCATGACGTCGGCGACCTGCTCCGAGATCTTGCGCACGGTGCCGATGTCGTCGCCGCTCACGCGGAATTGCACCGGGAAGCCGACGGGCGGTCCGTTCTCGAGTCGCGACAAACGGGTGCGCACACCGGGCAGGGCGTCGCGCAGCTTCGGCTCCAGCCATTGGGCGAGCGCCTCGCGATCTTCCACCGATTTGGCGGTGATCACCAACTGGGCGAAGTTCGGCGTGGGCAGTTGCTGGTCGAGCGGTAGATAGAAGCGGGGCGCGCCGGTACCCACGAAGCTCACCGTGTGATCGATTTCCTTGCGGCCCTCGAGGAGCTTTTCCACGCGCTGCGTCTCGCGCAGGGTCGCCTGGTACGACGCCCCTTCCTGCAGCCGCAAGTCGACCATCAGTTCCGGGCGGTCCGAGCTCGGGAAGAACTGCTGCGGTATGAGCGAGAAGCCTGCCATGGCGATGAGGAACAACACCACCGTGATGACGAGCACGACGAGTTTGCGCTCGATGCACCAGGTGAGCCAGCCACGCAGCCGGTTGTAGAACTTCGTGTCGTAGACTTCGTGCTCGTGATCGTCGCCATGATGGGCTTCGCGTGGACGCTCGGGCAGCAGCTTGTAGCCCAGCAGCGGTATGAGGACCACGGCGGCGAGCCACGAGGCGAGCAGGGCGATGGCCGAGACCTCGAAGATCGAGCGGGTGTACTCGCCGGTGCTCGACTTGGCCAGCGCGATGGGCAGGAAGCCCGAGACGGTCACCAGCGTGCCGGTGAGCATCGGGAAGGCCGTGCTCGTGTAGGCGAAGGCGGCCGCGCGTTTGCGGTCCCAGCCCTGGGCGAGCTTCACGGCCATCATTTCGACGGCGATGATCGCGTCGTCGACGAGCAGGCCGAGCGCCAGGATCAACGTGCCGAGCGAGACCTTGTGAAGGCCGATGTCGAAGATGTACATGAACAGCGACGTGACGGCGAGCACGACCGGAATCGAAATCACCACCACCATGCCGGTGCGGAATCCCAGCGACACGAGACTGACGATCAGCACGATGGCGACGGCTTCGGCCACGGCTTCGAGGAAGTCGTCGACCGAATGCGACACCGACTCCGACATGCTGGCCACTTCCGTCAGTTTCAGGCCGGCGGGCAGTTGCGCGCGCAGTGACGCCATCGTGCTTGCCAGCGCCTTGCCGAGATGCACGACATCCTGCCCGGTCTGCATGGTGATGCCGATGCCGAGCACGGGTTTGCCGCCGAAACGCATCTCCGAGACCGGCGGATCGACGTAGCCGCGCTTGATCGTGGCAATGTCGCCCAGGCGGAACGTGCGATCGTTCACCCGGATGAGCGTGTCGGCGAGTTCCTGCACGTTGCGGAACTGACCGCTCGGACGCACCACCAGGCGGTCGTTGGGGGCTTCGATGGTGCCGGCGGGCGACACTGCGTTCTGAGCGTTGACCGCCTGCGCGATCTGGTTCGGCGAGATGCCAAGACGCGTGAGCTGCGTGTTGCTGATCTCGACATAGATGCGCTGGTCCTGATCGCCGAAGTAGTCCACCTTGGCCACGCCCGGCACACGCAGCAGCACCGTGCGCAGCGAATCGGCGTAATCGCGCAGCTGGGCCGGGCCGAAGCCGTCGCCTTCGAGCGTGAAGATGTGCGTGTAGACGTCGCCGAACTCGTCGTTGAAGAACGGGCCCTGCACGCCGGGCGGCAACGTGTACGCGATGTCGCCGACCTTCTTGCGCACCTGATACCACTCTTGCGCCACTTCGCTCGCGGGCGCCGAGTCCTTCATCGCGAAGAACAGCAACGACTCGCCGGGACGCGAATAGCTGCGCTGGAAGTCGATTGCGGGCATCTCCTGCAGCTTGCGCGCGAGCCGGTCGGTGACCTGCTCCTGAACCTGCTTCGCGGTGGCACCGGGCCAGAACGTGCGGATCACCATCACGCGGAAGGTGAACGGCGGGTCTTCGGATTGCGCAAGTCGCGAGTACGCGAGGATGCCGAAGATCGTGGCCATCGCGATCAGGAAGACGACCAGCGCGCGATGGCGCAGCGCCCACGCGGAGAGGTTGAAACGTCCCTCCTCGTGACGGTAATCGATCGGCTCCACAGGGGACTGGGGTGTCGTCTGGGGCACGGGCGGCTTCCCGTCCTGCGTGCTCATGACGCGAAGTCCTCGGGGTGCAGCGGCGCGATGACGCGGACCTTCTCACCCGCCGTCACCGTATGAACGCCCTGCCAGACAATGCGCTCGCCCGGCGTGATGCCGCTTGCGACCGTGATCGTGCGCTCGCCATAGCGCGCGATGCGCACGCGGCGCAGCACGAGCGTGTCATCCGGCTTGACCACCCATACCGCCGGCTGATTGCCGTCGTGGAAGAGTGCGGTCGAGGGCAGCGTGATGGGCTGAAGCGACGGTGCCTGCGCGTCGCCGGCGGCGCTCGCCGTTGACGTCGGCGAGGTGAACGGCTGCGCGAAGGCGACGTTGGCCGTCATGCCGAGCTTCACGTCGGGACCCGGCGAGAGCAGTGATAGCTTGGCGCGGTAGGTCCGGCTTTGCGGATCGGCCGCCGGCGCGATCTCGCGCACGCGCGCCTGCCACGTCTTGCCCGGCACGGCGGGCAGCGTGACGCTTGCCGTCTGGCCGACCCGGAAGGCGCCGAGCGCCACTTCGGGCACATCGACGATCACGTCGACGTCGCCCGTCCAGGCCAATTGATATACCGGTTGGCCGGCGCTGACATTCTGTCCGGTGTCGGCCTGTTCCGCGGTGATCACGCCGTCGCGAACGGCCGTGAGGTTGCCATAGCGCAACTGGTCGCTCGCCAGCGCAGCCTGCTGGCTGGCCTGATTGCGTTGCGCGAGCGCGCTTGCATAGGCGTTCTCCGATTGCTCGAGTTGCGCCGGGGCGATCAGGTTTTCACGCGCCTGCGCGCGGTCGCGGGTGACCGTTTGCGTGGCGTAGTCGAGCTGATGCTGGGCGGCGTCGAGCTGTGCGCGAGCGCTGGCGGCATTCTTCGACAGGTCGGCCGGATCGAGCCGGGCCACGACCTGACCGGTTTTGACCGCGTCGCCCAGGCGCACCGAGCGATCGATGATCTTGCCCGCGACACGGAACGACAATGGCGTGGAATAGCGCGCCTCGATCTGTGCGGGCAACGACGCGATGGGCGTTTGCGCCGCCAGCGTCGCGGCAACCGCGACAACCGGGCGCGGCGGCGGCTCGGGCGGCGCTTTGCGTGAGCAGGCCGCCAGGGCGGCCGCGGCCAGCGCCGTGGAGGCGAGCGCCAGCGTGAGCCGGCGGCGGCGTGGTGCGATATCGGACAGGAAGGGCATCATGCGCTCGTGACTCACAGGGGGTGAGAAATTAAATCTACGGGCGATGATATATGGATTGCCCATGCCCCGCAATGGGGCGTCATCGACATTTCACGTCGGCCTGTGACTATCGACAGGGGGGCGTCATTGGTTTGTTTCGAAGCGCCGGGCAAAGCCCGATCGCCGAATTATTTTGGAGTACGATGCCTGTGAGCGGTACGCCCGCGCAGGCGCTTCGAGCGCACGTGTCATTGGCCGGGGCCGCGTCAGTGTTCCATGGCTTGCGATCGGCAATGTGACGCAATTGCGGCAGCACGTGCCATGCCGGGCGCCGTCCTGGCGCGTGAGGCTTGACCAAAGTCAAGCGAAGGTCATGCCAGGGTGTCGAATGCGGGAGCAAGCCGGAGGTTCGCGACTATGCTGGAGGTATCCGAAGTTTAACGACCGACGTCAGGACGAGGGACCAATAGCCATGACAACACGAATCGCTTTGGTGACTGGCGGCATGGGTGGGCTGGGCGAGGCCATCAGCCTGCGTCTTGCCGATGCCGGATACCGCGTTGCAGTGACCTGTTCCCCCACGAATCACGATTGCGAAGGCTGGGTCGAGCGCATGCGCGAGACCGGTCGTGAATTCGCTGCCTATCGTGTCGACGTTGCCGACTTCGCGTCATGCGAGGCCTGCGCGAGGGCGGTGGAATCCGACACGGGGCCGGTGGACATTCTCATCAACAATGCGGGGATCACGCGCGACGCCACCATGCGCAAGATGACGGCCGAGGACTGGCAGTCGGTATTGCGCACGAATCTGGACAGCGTTTTCAACATGACCCGCCCGCTCTTCGGGGGCATGGTGGCGCGTGGTTGGGGACGCATCATCAACGTCGCGTCGGTCAACGGCAGTCGCGGCGCTTTCGGGCAGGCGAACTATGCGGCGTCGAAGGCGGGCATGCACGGATTCACCAAATCCCTCGCCCTGGAAGTCGCCAAATCGGGGGTCACCGTCAACACCATCTCGCCGGGGTACCTCGCGACGAAGATGGTCACAGCGGTGCCAAAGGAAGTGCTCGAATCGCGCATTCTTCCGCAAATTCCGGTCGGTCGCCTCGGACGGCCCGACGAGGTGGCCGCGCTCGTCGCATTCCTCGTATCTGACGACGCCGCTTTCATCACCGGAAGCAACCTCGCCATCAACGGCGGCATGCACATGGAATAGCGCGTCGCGCGGCATGGCTCATTACTGCTCACTACTGCTTACTACTGACTTAGGAGATTCAAGATGTCAAAGGAAACGAATCCTGCGCTGGCAATGGTCAAGCTTGGCACGGCGAGTGCGCTGGGCGCCTACGGCATCATGCTGGAGGCCGCGCAGCGCATGCACCAGTTGCAGGCCGCGCGCGATACGGAATTGCTCAAGACCCATGCCGAGGCGGCGCGATCGCTCGGCGGGGCGAAGGACTTCAATGCATTGTTCACCGCGCAGTTGCAGTTGATCAATGGCCAACTCGCGCAACAGAACGAGTTCTGGCGCGAGTGGCTCGCGGTGGTGGCGAACAATCAGATGCTGTGGGCGGAGCATTGCCGCAAGACGGGCGAGGAGCTCCAGCATGGGATGGCGGGCGCCATGGCGGTGCCGGACATGATGGGGGCGGGCGTGGCGGCCGGCGACGCGGCCCGGGCGGCTGAAGCACCGTTGCAGAAGTGGTTCCAGGCGTTCAACGACGCCACGCAAGGCACCATGGATGCCTGGCGTCGCATGTCGAGCGAAGCCGCGCAGGCGACGGAAGCGGCCGTGTCGCAGTCATCGCCGCTCAACGGCCGTGTGGCGCCCAAGCGCGGCGGCGCGCAGGCTCATCGCTCCAGCACGTAATCGCCGGGCGCGTCGCCCAGCGGGTTTTCCGGTGGCCAGGGCGCGGCGACGGACTCGCCGCCGCCCCGTGCGAGCAGCCACGCCTGCCAGGCGGGCCACCACGAGCTCGGCATGGCGGACGTCGCGTCGAACCATGCGTCCGGATCCCGATAGGTCGACCCCGCCGTGCGCGTCGCCACCCGATAATGGCTGCTCGGGTGTCCCGGCGGACACACCACGCCCACGTTGTGGCCACCCGAGACCAGCGCGAATGTGAGGTCGCCGTGGTAGAGCAGATGCAGCTTGTAGACCGATCGCCACGGTGAGATGTGGTCGCGCTCGGTAGCCACCACGAACATCGGCGTGCGAATGTCCGCGAGTGCGACCGGTTGCGCGCCGAGTTTGAGCGCGCCGGAGGCCAGCGCATTATTCAGATACAACTCTCTCAGACACTGACTGTGCAGACGCGCGGGAATGCGTGTCGTATCGGCATTCCACACAGTGAAGTCAGTCGTTTGCGCGGGCTTGCCGAGCAAATAGTCACGCATGAGCCGTGACCAGATCAGGTCGCGCGAATTGAGCAACTGGAAGGTCCCGGCAAGTTGCTCGCCGCTGATGAACCCCTGGCGCCACATCATCGCTTCCAGGTAGGCAACCTGACTGGCGTCGATGAACAGGCCCAGTTCGCCGGGTTCGCTGAAGTCGGTTTGCGCGGCAAGCAGCGTCACGCTGGCGAGGGCCCTGGCATCCAGGTCGCCGCGCCCGCGCCGCCGGGCGAGGGCGGCCGCGGCAATGGCGAGGAGCGTGCCGCCGAGGCAGTATCCGCAGGCGTGCACCGGCACTTCTCCCGTCAGACGCCGAACCTCGCGCAGGGCGGTGAGCAGGCCGGTGTCGAGATAGTCCTCGAGACCCCGGTCCCGCGCCTGGGGGCCCGGATTGTGCCAGGAGATCATGAAGACGGTGAGCCCCTGTTCCACAAGAAAGCGCACCAGCGAATGCTGTGCCTCCAGGTCCAGGATGTAGTACTTCAGCAGCCAGGACGGCACGATCAGTACCGGTTCGCGCCAGGTTCGCGGCTGCATCGGGGCGTACTGAATCAACTCGAAGCAGGCGTTGCGATACACGACCTTGCCTGGCGTGGCGGCGATCTCATGCCCGACGCGAAACGCTTCGCAGGCCTTGGGTCCGGCGCCGGGCGCGTGGCCGGCCGCCATGTCCTGGAGGTCGGACCACCAGCGTTGCGCGCCGTCGACGAGGTTCTGCCCGTGCGACGCACGAATCGCGGCAAGCACTTCAGGGTTCAGGAACCACTGGTTGCTCGGCGCGAAAACGTCGAGCCATTGGCGCGCCATGAAGCGCACCACGTCGCGATGGTGCGGATCCACCCCCGGAATATCGCCGGTCATCTCGTCGACGAAGTATTGCGCACGCAGAAAGCGGTCTCTCCACCAGGAGAACGGCAACGCATCCCAGGCGGGATCGCGAAAGCGCCGGTCGGCCGGTGGCGGACCGCCCGTGGCCTTCGATGGGGCGGCGGACTGGTCCAGGTGGGTGAATGCCCTGAAAACGTCGAGCTGATGGCCGGGCGCGGTCATTGCGTGCATCGCCCAATCGGCCCATGCGAGCGCGACGGCCGCTGGAGAGACGTTGCCGGTAAATCGCGCCGTGGTGGCCATGGCCGCGCGATCGAGATGGTCGGCAAACGTCGATGCCGCCGAGGTCGGCGCCTTCTCGGGCGCGTGCGGTTCCTTCGTGTGGGCGGCACTCGCATGGGCAGGGGCCGTGCCGGCAGGCGTTGCGCGCCGCGTGTGCGATCCCGTGAGCCGCGTTCCGCGCGAGCGCGATGCCGCCTTGGACGCCGGCGGCGGTTCGGGTTGCCGAACTTCCGACGGCGCCGACGGTGACATTTTGCTGCGGTCTGGCATGGCGGACTCCGTTTCGATCTGCCGCAGGCATGCGAGCGCCTGCCGGTTGCGACAACGAGAAGAGGGGATGCCGCGAGCTTCCGGTCGCCGCGTCAATGAGGTATCAGGCTTTGTCTGCCGCGTGGCCCGGCGCCTCGCGGATCGCCGTCGAACCGGTTCGCGCGTTTCGAAACATGCCACGAATGCGACGAATATAACGCAGACCCCGCGAGACTTCCGTGATCTGCGACAAGTTGCGCGGTCGTGACGAGGACTTATCGGGCGGGGGCCGACGGCAAGCCAGGGGAAACCACCGGAGTCCCGGCGGCGGGCGACAGCGGCGCCGGGCGCGGCTGCGGCTTGCGTGCATGCCAGCTGATGCGGCGAAAAGGCTGCTCGCGGCCCGACAGGGTCAGCGCGATATGCGTGATCCACCGCTGCGTCGGCACCCGTTCGCCGTGCAGCCACATGACGAGCACGAACAGGCTGGCGGCCATCGGCAGTGTCTTCAGGTTGGGGGCGTCGTCGTGTCGGGTGAACCACGCGAAGGCCGCACCCACGGTGAAACCCACGGCGCATCCCGCCACGGACTCCGAAATCGAATGCGCCGAGAGGGCCACACGTGACACACCGACGGCCACGCTTCCCGCCATGGCCGCGAGCGTGCCGAGCGTGCGCCAGGGCCACGCGACGCGACGCAGCAGCAGCCACGCGATGACCGGGTAGACCGTGGCGGCGAGCATCGTGTGCCCGCTCACCCCGGTGAAGTCCAGCTCGCGCAGGCCAAGGCCCCAGCCGAGGAACACGATCTTGGAGATGGCGACGACGAGGGCGGCGGCGCCGAAGAGCATGCCCCATGCCAGCGCCATGCGCCAGGCGCGGGCGAAGAGCAGCCAGAGCGTGAGAGCGGCGGCGGCGGGGACCGTCACGGCCGCACCGCCGAAATTGGTAATGGAAATCCAGGCGCTTGACATGACTACCGAAAAATCGGCCCGGCGGGGAAAGCCGGGCAAACGCATTATCTTACGCGCACGTGCGTTCGAGGTGGACGCCACGAACGCACGGCACGCAGCTCAGAGCGTCCGACATCGGTCGAGGTCTTTCGTTCGCCAGTGCGCGGGCGTCAGTTCGTCGTGGCGGCGTGAAGATGCGCGGTCGATCCGCCGGTGGGATTGCCTGGCGCGCACGGTGGCACATCTTCCGGGAATAAAACGGTAGCCTCGGCGAATGTGATTCAATGCAAGCAATGACGTGGCGTTGCCAACGTCAGACCGGCCCACTCCGGGCACTGCGCTTGCCGGGATGGGACGACGCCTCGCCCGGCGATCCGGAGCGATTGGCCGTGCGCCGGGACGAGCGCGAACTGGTGCGCGAAGCGCTCGCGGCGCCGGACGCCCGCCGCACGCGTGCGTCCTTGGCTGCGGCGACACCGGGCGCACCGGTGACACCTTCGGCGCAGGTCACACGCCTTGCGCGTTTGCCGCTCGACGGCACCCATGGGGGAGGACGTGATGAACCGGCCTGATGATGCGGACGTGACGAAGGCGCCAGAAGTGCCGGGCGGCTTACCTGAGGACGGCGGACGCATGCGGCGTGCCGTCCCGGGGGTGGGGGAAAGCGATGCACCGGGCGACGGCGAGGCGACCTCGCCCGGCAAGGCGTCCGGACAGAAACCGGCGCCGTCGCGTTCAACGCCCGGCGCGCCTGTCAGGCCGGCCGAAGCGGCATGGGGGCCGAGCCTGGCGCCGTGGCTGTTCGGGGGCGCGGGCGGCGCGATCCTGGGGGGACTGGCCGTGACGATGGCGCTGCTCGTGGGTCGTCCGCCGACGCAGCCCGAACCCGCGCCGGACGTGGCGGCGACCCAGGGCCTGCAACCGCAGGAAATCGTGGCGAGCCACGTGCGCGCGCTGCTGTCGCAGCATCCCATCGATGTGATCTCGACGGATCGACACACCGTCAAGCCGTGGTTCAACGGCCGCATCGATTACGCGCCTGCGGTGGTCGACCTGTCGGCGAACGGCTTCCCGCTCGCAGGGGGGCGTATCGACTATGTCGGCGGCCGCACGGTGGCCGTGCTCGTCTATCGTACGGACAAGCATCCGATCGACGTGTATGTGTTTCCGGCGCGCGACAAGGCGGCTGCCGCACCGATGATGACCGGCGCCGACGGTTACGCGATCGCCCGCTGGCGGCGCGGCGGCATGACCTACTGGGCGATCACCGACGCCGAGGCCTCGCACCTGCGGGTCTTCGTGGAGGCGTTGCAGGCGGCGACCTGATATCGTTGCGTCATGGTTCGTGCCCCCTGGAGTGAGTCATGCCGCAAGTGCCGTCGCCGAGTCCGTCGAAGGTCGAGAATGTCAAGAATGCGCCCGCGGCGCCCGTCAATCCGGCTTGGCAGGCGGCGCAGTACGTCAAGTTCGAAGACGAGCGCACGCGCCCTGTGCGCGATCTCGTGGCGGCGATCCCGGAACTGCCGGAGCGGGCGCACGCGCGAGTGGTCGATATCGGATGCGGCCCCGGCAATTCCACGGAAGTGCTTGCGGCCCGATATCCCCACGCGGAGGTGCTCGGACTGGACAGCTCGGGCGACATGATCGACGCGGCGCGCTCGCGTCTGCCGCAATTCCGCTTCGAAGTCGCCGACATCGCCACCTGGCAGGCGGGCCCGTTCGACGTGGTGCTGGCCAACGCCGTGCTGCAATGGCTGCCGGATCACGAGACGCTGTATCCACGCCTCGTCGCCTGCCTGGCGCCTGGTGGCTCGCTGGCGGTGCAGACACCCGACAATCTGGACGAACCGGCGCATCGACTGATGCGGGAGGTGGCAGCCGACGCGCGGTGGGCCGACCGGCTCAAGGGCGTGGAGCGCACGGCGCGTCACGACGCAATGTTCTATTACCCGCTGCTGCGCGCCCTGTGCTCGCGCATCGACATCTGGCGCACCACTTACCACCATCCACTCGCGGGCGGTACTCCGGCGGTGGTGGAGTGGTTCAAGGGCAGTGCGTTGCGACCGTTCCTTGCAAGGCTCGACGAGGGCGAGCGCGAGGCGTTTCTCGCCCGCTACACCGACGAGATCGCCAAGGCCTATCCGGCACTCGCCGACGGTACGGTGCTGCTGCCGTTTCCGCGGCTTTTCGTAGTCGCCACACGCTGAGCGCGACGGCGCCGGCCGCTGGCCCGGTGTAAAGTAACGGCCATGAGCGCCGCTCGTCCTCCTCACCAGCCTTTCCGCAATGCCCCGTTGTACTGGCGCTCGTCGCTGGTGCCCGGGGCCGACATGGTCACGGCGGAATACAACGACCATACGTTCGCGCCGCACTGGCACGACGCGTATACGTTCGCGTGCATCGTCGAGGGAGCGGAGCGCTATGCCTATCGCGGCGGGGAGCACGTGGCGGATGCCGGGTCGGTGGCCATCATCCATCCCGGCGAAGTCCACACCGGATCGCGGGAGACCGACTTCGGCTGGCGTTACCGCGTGTTCTACCTGCCGGTGGATTTCGTGCAGGGCGTGCAGCGTCAGTTGACCGACCCGCTGCCCGGGCTGGCGGCATGCGCCGATGCGCTGCCCTGGTTCGGCGATGACGTGGTGCGCGACGTGCAGGTCATGCAGCGGTTGCTTGCCGCCCATCGCCTGCTGCAGACGGGCGCCGATCCGCTGCTCGCCCAGAGCGTGTTGATCGATGCGGTGTCGATGATGTTGGTCCGCCACACGCAGGCGCGTATTCCCGAGACGCCCACGCATCGCGACAGCGTGCGCGTCGAGACGATGAAGGCGCGCTTGTCGGCCGATCTGACCGAGCCGATGTCGCTCACGTCGCTGGCCGAAGCAGTCGACCTTTCCCCATTTCACGCCGCGCGTCTGTTTTCCCGAGAGACGGGCCTGGCGCCGCATGCGTGGCGCAATCAGTTGCGACTGGCGCGAGCGTTGCCCGCACTGCGCGCGGGCGTCTCCGCCACCGACGTCGCACTGGCGCAGGGCTTCAGCGACCTGTCGCACTTCACCCGCTATTTCCGACGCGCGTTCGGTGTGTCGCCCGGAAAATGGAGCGCCGGTCGGGGCGTGTAACCGGTCACGTTCGCAGGGCGAACGTTGCATGCCTCGAGCCTGTGCACGCGTCGGCGCCCCGTTCATTCGGGCTGTTGCATGCGCGCATTGTGCGTCGTGGATCGACGTTTTCACCTGTGAAACACATTGCGGACCGGGCGTTTCAGGGTATTCCATAGGTTTGCCTGAAACGGCTCAAGTTTTCCCGCGAACGATTCGTTAATCCTCGTCAGAGGTACCGGGGAAGGTATCGAACGAGATCCGCCGCGCGAGTCAGGCGGGGGATCTTTCTCGACACGCAGGACGAATCGCTGGACGCGCAAGGCAATGTTCAAGAATCTGAGTATCAGCAAACGGCTTATCGCCGCCTTTTCCCTCAACGTGGTCATGCTGCTCGTCGTGGCGGTGGTGGCGGTCACGAAGATGTCGACGATGGATGCGAACACGCAGCTCATCGTCTCCGACCTGAACCACAAAATTCTGGAATTCCACAATCTGAAGGATCGTGCGGCGCACGTTGCGGTCATTTTGCGCGACATCGTGATGTCGGCCGACGCATCACAGATCGACGCCCGCCTGGCCAAGATCGACGAGTTGCGCGAAGCCAACAACAAGGGCATCGCCGGCATGGCCACCATGTTCTACACGGAGAAGGGCAAGGCGCTGTATCGCTCCCTGACCGAGGCCAACGTGGTCTACAGCAAAGAGCTCGACACGATCAGGACACTGGTGCGCAGCGGTGACTTCGCCCAGGCGAAGGCAGAGTTGATGGGGCCCATGCAGAAGGCTCAGGTTGCTTACTTTTCGCCGCTCGACGACCTGATGGGCGTGGGCAAGGCCGTGAGCGCGAAGGAAGCTGCCGACGCCAATGCGGCCTATACCTCCGCGCGGCTGTGGCTGATGCTGACGTTGCTGGCGTCCGTGGTGCTGTCGGTCATTGCGGGGCTGGCGATCGTGCGCTCGGTCACGCGTCCGGTGAAGGCCGCCGCCGAGGGGGCCACGGCACTCGCGCGCGGCGATCTCACCTATCGTGTCCGCGTGGACAGCACCGACGAAATTGGCCGGATGGCGACCTCGCTCGACACCGCGATCGACCAGCTCAGCCGCCTGGTGCGCAATATCCAGAGCGCGTCGGGCGCGATCGACAACGCCGCGCGCGAGATCGCGCAGGGCAATACCGACTTGTCGCAACGCACCGAAGAGCAGGCGGCTTCGCTCGAGCAGACGGCCGCGTCGATGGAAGAGCTGACCTCGACCGTGCGCCAGAACGTGGAGCACGCAATGCAGGCGCGGCGCCTGTCGCAAGAGGCGTCGGGCGTTGCCGATGCCGGAGCGCAGAGCGTGCGGGCCGTGATCGAGACCATGCAGGCGATGGCCAGCGCCTCGGCCCGCATGAGCGACATGATCAGCGCCATCGAGGGCATCGCATTCCAGACCAACATCCTCGCGCTCAATGCAGCGGTCGAAGCGGCGCGCGCGGGCGAGCAGGGCCGCGGCTTCGCTGTCGTGGCCGGCGAAGTCCGTACGCTGGCCCAGCGCTCGGCGGGCACCGCCAAGGACATTCGCGAATTGATCGCCGCGTCCATCCAGCAGGTGCAGGATGGCACCTCGCGGGTGGAAGTCGCCGGGCAGACGATGGACCGGATCGTGGTGTCGGTGCGCCGCGTGAACGAACTGATTGCCGAAATCGCCGCCGCCAGCGACGAGCAGGCTCGCGGTATCGAGCAGGTCAACCAGGCCGTCACGCAGATGGACCAGGTCACTCAACAAAACGCGGCACTCGTCGAGGAAGCTGCCGCCGCCGCCGAGCATATGCGCCAGCAGGCCGCCGATCTCGTGAGCGAGACGTCGAAGTTCCGCGTCGACGCCGACGTCGGGCTGTCCCGAGTTGCCACGTTGCCGGAGCCCCGTCGCGAGACCCCGGCAGGTGCCGGCGCGCTCATCGCGCAGCGCGCCGCCGCCTGAGGTCGCGGGCGACGTGTCAGGCGGCGTTTGCCGGGGCGGACGTTTGCGCGCCGAATGCGGCGTCGATCGCGGCCACGGCATCCACCAACTGTTGCGCGAGCGCCGGTGACGCATTCGCCATCGGCGCTCGCAGCACGTCTTCCAACAACCCTTCGCGCGCCAGCCACGCCTTGAGCGGGGCGGGATTGGCGTCGGCGAAGAGCAGCCTTACCACCGGCATGAGCGCGTGAAACAGCACGCGTGCCACATCGAGCTGTTGCGCGCGCACGGCGCGGTAGAGCGCGGCGAAGTGAGCCGGGCGGCAATGCGCCGACGCAATGATCGCGCCGTGGCCACCCATGGCGAGTGTCGAGAGCAACTGGTGGTCCTCGCCGGCCAGCACCGACAGACGGCCATCGGCGATGAGCGCCTGCGTGGTGTGCGCATTGCCGCCGCAATCCTTGATCCCCTGGATGTTGTCATGGCCGGCAAGGGTGAGCAGCGTGTCGAGCGTGAGCGTTGCGCCGGTGCGGTAGGGAATGTCGTAAAGCACCAGCGGCGCGCGCGACCGGTCGGCCAGGGCGTGGAACCAGTCGAGCAGGCCCGCCTGCGACGGCCGGATGTAGTACGGTGCCGGGCTCAGCACACCGCACAGCGGCAGACCGTTGAGAGCGTCGAGTCGCGCCAGCGTGTGGCCGAGATGGTTGCCGGCGAGCCCGGCGATCACCGGCAGCGAGCCGGCTTCGCACAGCACGGTGTCGAATACGGCGAGTTGCTCGGCATCGTCGAGCGCGGCGGCCTCGCCCGTGGTACCGCAGATGACGAGACCGGCGATGCCGGAGTGGCGATAGTGCGCCACCAGCCGCCGCAGGGCGGCGTGATCGACGGCGGTATCGGCTCCATCACGCCGCAATGGCGTGACAAGTGGCAGCCAGATGCCGCGCAATGTCGACGATGTGGCCGAAGCCGTGGACGCGAGGTGAGGCTGTGCGACGTGCATGAATGTCTCCCAGGACGCAACGCGCGGCTAAGCGAGCCGCGAACGCGTGATGACCCTTACGGAAACCGCGCAGCAGGGCGACGAGGAGTTCAGATACGCGGGGAGTGCGAGGCAGGCGCGCGCAGGGCGCTGTGCGGGACTGCCGGGTCCACGTGGCTGTTCCGTCGCTCAACTGACGGAACAGCACGCTCCGGTCAGTTGAGCGACTGTTTTTTGCTTTTGACGAACGCACCCGGCTGACCCATCGGGACAGCGTGCAAGGCTTGC
The DNA here is from genome assembly GCF_000767615.3 of Pandoraea pnomenusa. Classification (NCBI taxonomy): domain Bacteria; kingdom Pseudomonadati; phylum Pseudomonadota; class Betaproteobacteria; order Burkholderiales; family Burkholderiaceae; genus Pandoraea; species Pandoraea pnomenusa. The sequence continues at coordinate 2,528,137 of NZ_CP009553.3, forward strand.
GGGAAGCAAAGGCGCGAATTTGTCATGCAGCGACTCTATCCGCTTTGCGCGTGTCACGTCAAGCGCGTCGACCTGTGGCGTGTCACCGTTGGCCCATCGCGGCCAGGCGGTTGTAAAGCGTCTTGAGGCTCACGCCGAGCGAGCGGGCGGCGCCCGGTTTGTCGCCGGCGTGATGGGCGAGCGATGCGGCGATGAAGTGCTGTTGTGCGTCGGCCAGCTTGATTTCGCGGGGTAACGCCACGGTGCCGTCGAGTACCGCGGGGATGGCGGGCGAGACCGGATCGGTCGCGACTTGCAGCACGTCGTCCGCGAGAATGAACGCGCGCTCGATCGCGTGGTGCAGTTCTCTCACGTTGCCCGGCCAGTGGTGTTGTCCGAGCCGACGCATTGATTGCGGCGAGAGCGTTTTGGCCGTGCGGGCACGCGCGTTGAGGGTACGCAAATGCGCTCTGGCCAGCGCGTCCACGTCGGCTTCCCGATGCCGAAGCGCGGGCACGTGCAGCACGAACGCCGCAAGACGGTACAGCAGGTCGTCGCGAAGCCCCTTGTTGCGCAATGCGTGCAGCACGTCGTGGCGTGTGGCTGCGATGACACGCACGTCGACGGGGATGGGGTCACTGCCCCCGACTCGCACGATGACGCCCGACTCGAGTGCCCGCAACAATTTGACTTGCATGGCAGGCGGCATATCGCCGATCTCGTCGAGAAAGAGCGTGCCCCGATGCGCGGCTTCGAAGACCCCGCGCCGACGCTGCGTCGCACCCGTAAAGCTGCCGCGCTCGTGACCGAACCATTGGGACTCCGCAAGATCGGCGGGCATGGCACCACACGGCACGGCAATGAACGGCCCGTCACGGCGATCGCTGGCCGCATGCATGGCGCGCGCGGCCAGTTCCTTGCCGCTGCCGCTCTCGCCGAGAATCAGCACGCTCAACGACGTTCGCGCGACCCGATCGATCTGTGCACGTAGCGCACGTATCGCCTCGGAGTCGCCGAGCAGTGCCGCCGTGGCCGCGTGGGTAGGCTGAGGTGTCATTCCTGTGTGACGTGAAGTGCGCCGCGAATATCCCGCACGCTTTCGAAATCGACATTGAAATTTTGTAGTCGGATCGCGTGCCGCATAGGAAGTTTCGATGGCGATATGCCGAACGGCATCGCGGATCACGCAGTCGAACAGCCATCTGCCGCCCTACGGAGGAGCCATGTCAGTCGATTCCGACGCGTTGCGACAAGCTGCCTGCCGGTCGCCGATTTTGCTGGTCGGGCCCGACAAGGTGACGCGCGACACGTTGTACGCCATCTGTCCATCCACCATGCCGCCACCCACGTGGGCGGGCACGCTCGCCGACGCGGATGCGTGCCTTGCCCGGACGTTGCCGTCACTGGTGATGACCGGTCTGGAGATGCCCGACGGCAGTGGCTTCGATGTGCTCGACGGATGGGCGCACCGCCGCGATCTCGATGTCGTGATGTGCACGGCGCGTCCGCAGTGGGAGAGCGCGGTGCAAGCGCTGCGGCGCGGCGCGCGCGATTACCTCGTATTGCCTGAAGACCGCGATCGCGCGGGCGAATGGATGGTGAGGGCGTCCGAACCCGTCCCTGGGCGGGATCGTGTTCGCGCTACCGCCGGGAAGACATGGAGCTACACGGATCGCACCGACTCGACCGATCACCCAACAGCTTTGGGGCGCATGCTTGGCAAGTCCGATGCGATGCGCCGGGTCTTCGATGCCCTCGCGCGTGTCGCGCCGACCGACGCCGCGGTCTTGCTCACCGGCGAATCGGGCACCGGCAAGGAACTGGCCGCGCGTGCCGTGCACGATCTCAGCGAGCGGCGCGACCGCCCATTTCTGGCAGTCAACTGCGGGGCGATCGCGCCAAACCTCGTGGAGAGCGAGGTCTTCGGTCACGATCGCGGCAGCTTTACCGGCGCTGAACGTCGGCACCAGGGACTTTTCGAACGCGCCGATGGCGGCACCCTGTTTCTCGACGAAGTCGCCGAAATGCCGCTCGCCTCGCAGGTCAACCTGCTTCGCGTGCTCGAGACGGGCAGGCTCACACGTCTTGGCGGCACACAGGAGATCGCCGTGGACGTGCGCATCGTCGCCGCGACCAACGTCCGCCCGGATGAGGCCATGCAGGCGGGCAAGCTGCGCCCCGACCTCTACCATCGGCTGAACGTGTTTCCGGTTACCCTGCCGCCACTTCGCGAGCGGGGCAGCGACATTGCGTTGCTGGCGCAGGCGATGCTCGACGAGGCCGGCGACCGCGATGGCGTGCGCATGCACTTCACGCCGCGCGCGCTGGCGGCGCTGTCGCAGCATGATTGGCCGGGCAATGTTCGTGAACTGCGCAACTTCGTCCAGCGTGTGCGCATTCTCACCGCCACCCCTGAAATCGACACGCTGCCGCCGCCGATCCTGGCGGAGATTGCCGCATTTCCCGTACGCGACCAACTGACGCACATCGCGCTCGACGCGCCGCTGGCCGAGCTCGACCGCCAAGTCATTCTCGGGGCGCTGGCGCAATGTGGGGGTGTAAAGGCGCGCGCGGCGCGTCAACTCGGCATCAGCCTGAAGACGCTGTACGCGCGCCTTGCCCAGCTACGCACGACGACATGAATCACGCACCCTGCACGTCGTGTCGACGCGCGAATCGCGGCGTGACGTGACAAGGGGATAGACCAATGTGCTCATCCGGGAGGAACCATGAAATCGCTGCATCGTTCACGACAGGAGGTCAGCCGTATGCGCGCCGCAGGCGCGTCGTTCGCAGGCGTTGCCCTCATGGCGAGTGCGCTCGCCGTGGCGCAGGAGCTGCCCAAGGGGGTGCCGGCGCAGGACGGCGGCACCGATCAGGCCGGACTGACGGCGGGGCAGGAAGTCACGCATGGCAAATCGGCCGCGACCCGCACGGCGCAACCGACGGCAGGTCTGGACGTCGAGTTCGTCGACAAGGCGCAGAAGGCGGGAAAATCGGAGGTGCAGGCCAGTCAGGTTGCCGTGCGGCGATCCGCGAACCCGGCCGTCAAGCGCTTCGCTCAACAGATGGTCTCGGATCACAGCAAGACCAACGAGGCACTGCGCCGGTTGGGCGCGAAGAAAGGCGTGAGCGTTCCCAACGACGCTGCCGTCGACCCGGACATCGAAGCGCTCAAGCGCAAGACGGGACGCGAGTTCGACGTCGCCTACATGGCGCTGGCCGGACCCGATGCGCACGAGCGGGCCGTCACGCTCTTCCAGTCGGAAGCGGAGAAGGGGCGAGACCCCGACTTGCGCGCCTTCGCGCAGCAAACCCTGCCGACACTGCGTCATCACTTGAGCGAGGCGCGCGAAGTGTCCGCCAAGGTCGAGATGGGGAAGTAAGTGCAGGACTCACGAACGTATGGGCCCTCGGGTGGGGCGCCCGACGAGCAGGCACTGCTGCGTGAGGGCCGCAACTGCTGGCGCATCGCGCCGGCGTCCCGCATGCGCATGCTGGTCGATGGCGAGGCCTATTTCAGCGCGCTGCGCGACGCGCTGCGCGCGGCGCGTCACACCGTGTTCATTCTCGGGTGGGACATCGACAGCCGGATGCAACTCACGCCGAACGGGCCGGACGACGGCTTCCCGTCGGGCTTGCGGGACTTCCTCGACGCGCTGGTGCGACGCCGCAAGGGGCTGCACATCTACGGTCTGAGCTGGGACTTCGCCATGCTGTATGCGCTCGAGCGCGAGTGGCTGCCGTCGGTCAAGCTCGACTGGCAGACGCACCGCCGGCTGAGCTTTCGCCTCGACGGCAATCATCCGACGGGGGCCTCGCACCATCAGAAGATCGTTGTCATCGATCAACGGCTCGCCTTCGTCGGTGGGCTCGACCTCACCCGTTGTCGCTGGGATACATCGCGGCATGCGCCGGACGAACCGGGGCGACGCGATCCGTCCGGCCTCGCGTATCCGCCGTTCCACGACGTTCACGCCATGGTGGACGGACCGGCCGCGCAGGCGCTCGCGACACTCGCGGAAGATCGCTGGCATCGCGCGACGGGCATCCACGTCGACCTGCGCCTCAGGGACGCGCGCGACGCGCCTTACGCGCCGCTCGATCCATGGCCGGCCAGCGTGGCGCCGGATCTGACCGATGTTGAGGTCGCGATCTCGCGCACGGCGCCGGCCTTTGACGGGCGACCCGCAGTCCAGGAAATCCAGGCACTGTATCTCGATGCGATCGCCAGCGCCCGCCACCGTCTCTACTTCGAGAACCAGTATTTCACCGCGACCCCGATCGGCGATGCACTCAGCGCGCGACTGGCGACGCCCGGGTGCCCCGACATCGCCGTGGTGTCGCGGCGCGCGGAGACGGGGTGGTTGCAGGAGCAGAGCATGGGGGTGCTGCGTGCACGCCTGTACCGGCGGCTGCGCGAGGCCGACCCCACCGGACGTTTCCGCCTGTATTGCCCCGAGGTGCCGGGCATCGCCCCGGCTTGCGTGAACGTGCACAGCAAGGTGATGGTGGTCGACGACGCGCTGCTCGTCATCGGTTCGGCGAATCTCAACAACCGTTCCATGGCGCTCGATACGGAGTGCAATCTGGCGGTGGCCGCGAACGGGGACGCACGCATTGCCGCCGGCATTGCCCGCGCCCGCGATCGATTGCTGGCCGAACACCTCGATGTGCCGGTGTCATCGGTGTCACTCGCGTTGTCGCGCGATAAAGGGCTGCATGCGGCGATCGAGGTCCTGCATCGCCCCGGCATGCGCACGCTCGAGGCCTTCGAGCCCGAACTGAGCGAGGCCGACGATGCTGCGTCGCCCGGCCCGGTCGTGCTGGATCCGACGGAGCCCATCGACTTCGAGAACGTGATGGGCACGGTCATCGCCACGCGGGCGCGCCCACGGCTCATCGGACGCATTACGGCGCAGGTCGTGCTGCTGCTCGTGCTCGCCGGGCTCGCGCTCGCCTGGCGTTACACGCCGCTGCGCGAGTGGGCCGACGTGCGTCGCGTGCTTGGTATCGTCGAGCACATTCATCGCATGCCGTTTGCGCCGCTCGTCATGATGGCGGTCTATCTCGGGGGCGCGCTCATCATGGTGCCGGTGACGGTGCTGATCGTTGTGACGGTCATTGTCTTCGGACCCGTCATGGGGGCGGTTTACGCCTTGATGGGGACGGCCGTGGGGACGGTCGCCGGCTACGGGGTCGGACGCGTGGCGGGGCGAGACGCCGTGCGGCGTCTGGGCGGACGTCGCCTGAATGCCCTTAGCCGGCAGATCGGCAATCACGGATTGCTGGCCATGGTCGTGCTGCGCCTGATGCCGCTGGCGCCGTTCACGCTGGTCAATCTTGTCGTCGGAGCATCACGTATTCGCTTGCGGGATTGTTTGCTGGGCACGCTGATCGGCATGTCGCCGGGGATACTCGTGGCCGCCGCGCTGGTCGATCGCGTCGCGGCCCTCGCGCAGCGACCCAGCGGGTTTACCGCGGCGCTCCTGGCCGCGGTGCTGGTGTTGCCCGGCATCGGCGTCGTCGTGCTTCGGCGACGCATGGGAGGTGCTGGCGACGATGACGGCGCAGCCACCCGCGCCGGTGCGCGCCATGCGACGGATACGATGCGCGCGCCGGTTCGATGCGATGCCCGTCCGGAGGCGGTGAGTCGTGAGCTCACGCTTGCCAGCTACAACGTGCATGGCGGCGTCGGCACGGACGGTCGCCACGCGCCGGAACGCGTGGCTGGCGTGCTCGGCGAGATCGACGCCGATATCGTGGCCTTGCAGGAAGTGGAAGCGAGCGCCACGGGCGTAGGCATGCTGGCCCAATTGGCCGAAGGCCGTGGCATGCATGTGATTCCCGGACCGACGCTCACGCGTGCGGGAATGGATTTCGGCAACGCCATCGTGACGCGCCTGGCGCCCGTGGCGGTGCGGCACATCGACCTGAGCGTGCCGGGGCGCGAGCCGCGTGGTGCGATCGACGCGACACTGGCGTGGCATGACGCGCAGGGTCGCGAGATGCAATTGCGGGTCATCGCCACGCATCTGGGACTGCACCCGGGCGAGCGTCGCGAGCAGGTGCGTCGTCTGCTCGAGTGCCTGGCGAATCAGCCGCGCACCGCGACCGTATTGCTGGGCGACGTGAACGAGTGGTTTCTCTGGGGACGACCGCTGCGCTGGCTACACCGGTATTTCGAGCGCGCGCCACACGTGGCCACATTCCCGTCGCGTTGGCCGTTGCTTGCGCTGGACCGGATATGGACGTCGCCGCGCGCCCATCTGCGCACGGTACGACGCCACGCGTCGCCGCTCGCCCGGCGCGCTTCCGATCATTTGCCGATGGTCGCCACGCTGCGCACGACGGCGCCGCGTGGGAGCGTGGTTCACGCGCGAGCCGATGCCTGTGCATGGTCGGATCCTGCGACCGCCATGTCCGACGACGCCTTCGTGCGTGTCTGCCGAGACTGCGCCCGCCGGTGACGTCTCGTACGGCAGGACACCGCGTCAGACGGCCACGGCACGCTCCAGCGCGGCAATGTCGATCTTGCGCATCGTCATCATGGCCTCCATGGCCCGTCGTGCCAGGGATGTGTCCGAATGCGTCACGAGATCGAGCAGTCGCTGTGGTGTGATCTGCCAGGAGAAGCCCCACCGATCCTTGCACCAGCCGCACGCCGATTCGGTACCGCCGTTGCCGACGATGGCATTCCAGTAGCGGTCGGTATCTTCCTGGGTTTGCGTGAGCACCATGAAGCTCACGGCTTCGTTCGGCGTGAACTCCGGACCGCCATTCAGGCCGACGAAGTGCTGGCCGAGCACCGTGAATTCCACCGTCAGCTCCTCGCCCTTGCCGACACCGGGGATCGGCGAGCGGTGACCGGCGTCGACATGGCTGTCGGGAAAAGTGGCGGCGTAGAATTCGGCCGCTTCGCGCGCGTCGCCGTTGAACCAAACACACGTGACGAGCTTCGTCATGTCAGTCTCCTCTGATGCGCCGCTCGCACGAGCGGCAGGCCCGCAATATCGATCTTCCCGCCTCCATCCTAGTCGACCCGCGCAGGATCGGGTAGGACGCCATGCCATCGGTGTCGAAAACGGGATTGCCGCTGTTCGCGACGCGCGTGGCGCGGCGACGCTATGGAGCCGTGCCAACGCCTGATCGTGCGTCGTCGTCCTGAGCGTCAGGTATTGGAATTTCCCCGGACGGTCGCATTGTGGCGGTGATACGTCTGAGTGGAAGCCAGAAAATGTTTTAATTCGCAATCCAATGGATTTATCGAAAACATGTGAATCAATGTTGAATCAAAAGCGCATATTTCTTCGCGCGGGCACAGGTCTCGGGGCCCGTGGTACGGTCGCCACGGGGCGAATCTTTGTGATTGCCAATTTGAATCGCTCAAGTGACAATCGGCGTCATCACCCGAATTCGATTTCGGGATTCGGGCGAATCCGAGCATAAAACAACCGATTTCTTGAGCAACACGGGCCGGGGCGGATAGGCAACATATTGCTGTAATGTGCACATATTGGAATCGCCGGGAGATCGGCGAGCGCTTCGTGTCCGTTCGAAATGAATGGAATTCGTAACAAAAGACGTTCTGGCGAGCTGCATGGAGCTGCTGCTGGACGCCGTATTTCTCGTCGATCGCACCGGCACACTTGTTTACGTGAGTCCGGCGAGTGCTGCCATCTTCGGGTACGCGCCTGAGGAGCTGATCGGGCGTTCGATGCTCGAATTCGTTGCGAAGGAAGACCGGGAGCGAACGATCGAGGAATCGAAACGCGTCATGTCGGGCGTTCCCCGAATCGGATTCGAGAATCGGTACGTGCACAAGGACGGCCACTATGTGCACATCATGTGGTCCGCCCGTTGGTCCGAAGCCCACGGGCTGCGCATTGGCGTGGCGCGCGACATTTCCGCCAGGAAGCATGCCGAGGCAATGCAGCGGGCAACCTACTCGATCTCCGAGGCCGCTCACGACGCGGCCGACATCCGCTCCCTGTGCCGGGCCGTCCATGACACCCTGTCCACGCTGTTTCCCGTCGATGCGATGGTCGTGGGGACTTGCGACGCGGCTATCGCATCGTGGGAAAAGGCGTACCAATACCGCGAAAGCGCCAACGTTGCGTTGCTCGACTGGTCTCAGGCCCGCGCGCTATCGATGCAGGCGACGCACGGCCAGCAGCCGCTGTGGCGACTGATCGAGGCCGACCCCGGGGCGGCGGCAGAGGCGATCTCGTCCGTGCGTGCCATTGAGTTCTTGCCTGATGGGAATGAGCAGGGTAAGCGTCCGGCTCTCGTCGTGCTGCCCATGGTCACGGCGCGGCGTGCGGTAGGCACGCTCATGATCTACGGTCCGGCGGGAGCCTTGCAGGTCGACGCCGCGCAGCGTCTGCTGGCCTTTGTTTGCGATCAGACGGCGCTGGCAATCGAGCGAAAGCAGCTCATCGACGATCTCTATCACGCGGCGAGGTTCGATGAGCTGACCGGACTGCCGAACCGTCGCACGTTCGGGGAATTCGTCGGCGAGGCGGTGAGACGCGCGCAACGCACCAACGGCAAGCTCGCGCTGCTGTTCGCGGATATCGACGGCTTCAAGGACGTCAATGACAGCCACGGCCATGCCGTGGGCGACCGGCTGCTGTGCGAAATCGGCGGACGCATGAAGGCAGTCGTGGGCGAGGGCGGATTCGTGGCGCGCTACTCGGGCGACGAGTTCGTCGCCATTCTCCAGGACACCGAGATCGTCGAGCGCATCGACTTCGCGGTAACGCGCTTGCGTGCCGAGATCGAGCAGGCCATCGATGTTGACAATGCCGCCGGAAGCGTGAGGGTGGGCGTGAAAGTGAGCGTGGGAGTGGCGGTGTTCCCGGACGACGGCGAATCGATGAGCGAACTCATTCGAATTGCCGATCAGCGCATGTACGCGAACAAGTCCGAGCGTAAGTCGGGCGGCCCGAGCTTTCTCGAACGGTTGGTGTAAAGCGTCATTGCGCGGCGTGGCTGACCGAGCGATTTCGCCGTGATCGTCAGCCGAGGGTCTGCGTCGGCCAGACCATTTCGATTTCGACGGCAATCGAGCGCGCCAGACCGTCGAGGTCGGGGAAAAGCGACGCATTCGTGACGTTCATCCGGTACAGCCATTTCATCGCGTCGGCGCGCAGCGTCGATGGCAACACGATCTTGCGCAGCAGCGGCTCGTCGCTTTCGTAGCCGTCGAGAATTCGATGCAGCGGGCGGTCGATCACGCCCGGCAACACGAAAGTTCCCGACTGGGCGATCAGGCGCCCGTCCATTTCCTCCGGCTCTCCAAACCAGACCACCTCGTTGTCGTTGCCGAGGAAGTATTTCTCCATATTGCCCTTCACACGCGGATCGATCGTGTCCCGGGTGAGCCATGGCGCGTGACGCGGCCGCGCGCGGTCCGCATACAGCGCGGGGGTATTGAGTGCAAAGATGGCTGCGTCGGTTGTTGCGCGCTCCAGTGCGAAGAACGCGGCGACGAACGGGGATTTGGTGAAGTCGAGCAGGCGGGTCGGTGCGCCGTGGTGCTGCATCAGGCCAAGGCAGCGCAGGTCATCGTGCAGCAACTCGGGCCAGGGGACGTGGTTGTGCGCCTTGCGGCGAAAGATGCGAATGGCGCGCGCTTCGCGGCTGCGCCACTGCTCCTTGTCCGATACATAGGCGTGGAGGTAGCGGGACAGCGAGCTTTGCAGGTGCCAACGCTGGTCCTGCTGCCCGCGAAACGCCCATCCTTCGAAGCGCGAAGAGAGTTCCGTGAAATCCTTCCAGCTCTCGACGACGGTGGTGTCCATAGTGGGCGAAATCCTTGAGTCGGCCTGCAGCGATGCGCTGGGCGAAGCGTTCATGCCGGTTTTGTGAGCTCGCCAACGCAGCGCCAGCGATGCGTCGGCCACTATAGTACGGCGACCGTGACAGCTCAAGCATGTTGGCGTCGGCATCTTCGGGCGAATGACCGATGACGCCGACTTACGCTGCTCGGACCGGTGCGAGGTGGCGCGTGAGGGCTTCGAGGGCGGCGTCGGGCGTGATGTCGGAAGTGTCCAGCGTGATGTCGGCCAGCCGGTAAAGCGATTCGCGCGCGTCGAGCATGCGGTGGATGTGATCGAGGGCTTCGTTGCGCAAGGCCTCGGTGGCGATGCGTGCATCGTTCTGCCGCATGACACGCTGGAAGTGAACGTCGGGCCTGGCGCACAGCCATACCGTGCGGAAGGCGCGGAGCACGCGCTCGTACGTCGGCGCTTCCGACACGATGCCGCCGCCCGTGGCAAGCACCACGTGGTCATGCTCGGCAATGATCCGCTCGATGCACTGGCGTTCGATGCGCCGCATCGCCGCCTGACCGTAGAGCGTGATCACTTCGCCGATGGCAATGCCGGCATCGCGCTCGACTTCCTTATCCAGTTCGATGAAGGGCGCGCCAATCGCCTCCGCAAGCATCGGGCCCAACGTCGACTTGCCCGCGCCGCGAAGTCCGATAAGGGCGATGCGTTGCCCCGCACGGCGCCCGTCCGCGGGCTGCGGCACGACGATCTCGCGCCGCAACCGCGAGAGCACTTCCGGCGGTTGCTGGCGCAAATATTCGACCAGGATGAGCAGATCGCCGTCGTAGGCGGTGCGCTCGGCCACCAGCGTCTCCACGCCGACATTCAATGCTTCAGCCAGCTTGTGCAGTACGGCAAGCGACACGTTGCCGGTACCGGCTTCCACGCGCGCGAGGTACGGCAGCGACACGCCGGACTGGGCGGCAAGTTGCTTGCGCGTCATGCCGCGCTGTGCGCGCAGCGTGCGAATTCGCATGGCAAGCGACGCCAGGCGCGACGTCACGCCCGCACCGACGTCGTCGAGCTTGGCAGGCAGGTGCGCATCGGCAGGCAGTTTCGGCATGGGGCGGCAGGGATTCGAAGATGTCGCGCGTAAATATACTATGGGATAGCTCTCTCGCGACAACCCGTGCGGCGTTCGACGACGACGGGTTGCGATTATTGTGCAATAAATTTCCTTGAGTGGTGGATTATCCCTGTTAACCCTGAACTGCATTGCACAAATGGCGAAACGTGGAAAATATCTTATAAGATACTTTCTACGTTTCGGAGCCAATGCAGACATGACCTATTCCCACTTGCGAGTTCACGTTGAAGACGCGATCGCTTTCGTGACGCTCGAGCGTGCCGAGAAGCGCAACGCTCTGTGCGACGCCGCCATCGATTCCCTCGAGGCGGCGTTCCGCGATTTCGACGACAGTGTGCGCGCCGTGGTGTTGAGCGGCGCGGGCGAGCACTTCTGCGCGGGGCTCGACCTCTCGGAGAACAGCACGCGCGACCCGATCGACGTACTGCGTGTCTCGCAGCGCTGGCACAAGGTATTCCACGAGATCCAGTTCGGGGGACGCCCGGTGATCGCCGTGTTGCATGGCGCCGTCATCGGTGGGGGCCTGGAGCTGGCGCTCTGTGCGCATGTGCGCGTTATCGAGCGAAGCGCGTTCTTCCAGTTGCCCGAAGGCAAGCGCGGCATCTTCGTCGGTGGCGGCGCGTCGGTGCGCGTGGCGCGGATTCTCGGGCCGGATCGCATGACGGAGATGATGCTCACCGGCCGTCGCTACGATGCGGCCGACGGCGAACGACTCGGCTTGGGGCATTACCTGACCGAAGCAGGCGAGGGGCTCGCCCTCGCCACGCAACTCGCACGCGACACGGCGCAGAACAGCCCGTTGTCGAACTGGGCGACGATTCACGCGCTTTCGCGCATCCATGACATGTCGATGGGCGACGGCCTGTTCACCGAGTCGGTGACCAGTGCGCTGATGCTCGCCACACCCGAAGCGCGAGAGCGCATGGAACGATTTCTCGGCCGCGCGTCGCGCTAATCGTGCGGCCCACCACGGAGACGAACGTGAAATACGACAACATCGAGCAGGTTGCGGTGATCGGCACCGGCGTGATTGGTGCGAGTTGGGCGGCCTATTTTCTGGCGCGCGGGCTGCGCGTATGCGCATGGGATCCCGCGCCCGGCGCACGCGAGCGCTTGCGCGAAGCGGTGGATGCCCATTGGCCTACGCTCATCCGCATCGGTCTGTCGCCCGACGCGAACCGCGACGCGCTGACGTTCCACGACACGCTCGAGGGCGCGCTGTCGGGTGCTGGATTCGTGCAGGAAAGCGGCCCTGAGCGCGAGGATCTGAAACAGGCGCTGTTTCGCAAGATGGACGCGGCGTTGCCTCCGGACGTGGTGATCGCATCGAGTTCGTCGGGGTTGCTGATGAGCCGGGTGCAATCCGTGTGCGCGCACCCGGGCCGCGTGGTGCTCGGGCATCCGTTCAACCCACCGCATCTGATTCCGCTCGTCGAGGTGATCGGCGGCGAGCAATCGTCAGCCGCGGCGATCGACACCGCGATGCAGTTCTATCGCGCAATCGGCAAGCGACCCATTCACGTGAAGAAAGAGGTCAAGGGGCATATCGCTAACCGGTTGCAGGCGGCGCTATGGCGCGAAGCGATGCATCTGGTCGATACCGGCGTGGCGTCGGTCGGGGACATCGACGACGCCATTGCCTACGGCCCGGGCTTGCGCTGGGCAGCGCTCGGCCCGTTCCTGAATCTGCACCTCTCCGGCGGCGCCGGTGGGATCGCGCATCTGCTCGACCATCTGGGCCCGCCCATCGAGTCATGGTGGGCCGATCTGGGTGAGCCGAAGCTGACCGACGCGCTCAAGGCGCGTATCACCGCGGGGGTGGAGGCCGAACTGGCGGGGCGCGGCAACGCCCGGCTCGAAGCCCAGCGCGACGAGATCATTCTCGGCATTCTCGCGAGCAAGCCGTAACGCCCGTCACCGCGGTGGGGAGGCGGCCGGCGCCACGGGGCAAGACAACCGGTGCGCTGCGACGCAACGCCGATGTCGTCGGCCTGTCGGCCGATGAAACGATTGAACGAACGATTCAAGGAGACACGCATGAGCAAGCCGAAAGTCATCGTCACCATTGCCCCCACGGGGGGGATGGCCCACAAGTCGCAGAATCCGCATTTGCCCACGCAGCCCGACGAGATCGCACGCGACGTCTACGATTGTTACAACGCGGGCGCGAGCGTCGTGGCGATCCACGCGCGACGTCCGGGTGACGATGGTGCCACGTGCGATCCGGCGATCTACCGCGACATCAACCGCCGCATCCGCGACAAGTGCGACATCGTCATCAACAACTCGACCGGAGGCGGCGTGCATGGCGACATGATCGGTCAGGCCGCCAACGGCTATTGGGAAATTCTGTGGGAGGAGCGCATCAAGGGCATGGAGGCTGGCGCCGAGATGTGCACGCTCGATGCCACGACCATCATCGCGAGCTTCGGCGGCAAGGAGCTGCTCATGCACACCTCGCCCGAGCGCTGCAAGCAATTGGCCGTGGAAATGAAAAAGCGCGGCATCAAGCCCGAGTGGGAAGTGTTCAGCCCAACGCACATCGTGCAGGACCTGGCCACGCTTACCGCGGCAGGCTTCGACGAGGAGCCCTTTTTCGTGAACCTCGTGCTGGGCGTGCATCGCGGCTTTCAGAACGCCATGCCTTACACCCCGCGCGTATTGCAGCAAATGGTCGACATGCTGCCCAAGGGGAGCATCTTCTGCGTATCGGGCATCGGCCCAGCGCAGTTGCCCTCGGCGATGAACTCCCTGCTGCTCGGCGGTCACGTGCGCACGGGCCTGGAAGACAACCTCTATTACGAACAAGGCGTGCTGGCGACCAACCAGCAGTTGACCGAGCGCATCGTGCGCATGGTGCGCGATATGGGCTACGAGCCCGCAACGCCGGCCGAAGCCCGTGAAATCATGGGCTTGCCGCGTAACCGGGAGGTGCTGCCGGAGTTCGCCATGCGATGAGTTTCAGCGGTGCGTAGTTGGCTGTCCGGCCCCGATAACGAAAAGACAAGGAGACATGTCACATGGCGGCAAACAGATTCACGCGCGGTATCGCTTTCTCGCTGTCCACGCTCTCGTTTTGCGTGGCTGCATTGTGCACTTCCACCCAGGCGGGCGCGCAACCGGCGGCCGTCACCATCGGCGTAACACTCTCGAGCACCGGTCCCGGCGCATCGCTGGGCATCCCGGAGAAGCAGGCCATCGGCATGCTTGCGCCCACGCTCGGCGGTCTGCCGGTGCGCTACATCGTGCTTGACGATGCCACCGATCCGACGACGGCGACAAAGAACGCACGGCGCCTGGCCACGGAGGACAAGGTCGATGCGATCATCGGGTCGTCGACGACCCCCGCTTGCCTGGCCGTGGCGGCGGTGGCCGCCGACACGCGCACGCCGCAATTGGGGCTGTGTCCGTTCGTGCCGAGCGCGGCACAGATGCGCTACGTCTTTTCGCTGCCGCAATCGGTGGCAGTGATGGCCGACGCGGTGCTCGACGACATGAAGGCGCACAAGGTGAAGACGCTTGGCTTCATCGGCTTCAGCGATTCGTATGGCGAGGCGTGGCTCAAGGACATTCAGGCGCGCGCGGGCGCGCGGCAGATCCAGGTCGCACCGATCGAGCGCTACGCGCGTAACGATCAGTCGGTCACCGCGCAGGCGCTCAAGATGATGTCCGCCAATGTCGACGCCGTGATCATCGCCGCGAGCGGCACGCCGGGTGCGTTGCCCATGAGCACGTTGCGCGAGCGTGGCTACAAGGGGCGCATCTACCAGACGCACGGTGTCGCCAACAACGATTTCCTGCGCGTGGCCGGCAAGAGCGCCGAGGGGGTGATCCTGCCCGTGGGCAACATTCTGGTTGCCGAACAGTTGAGCCCCAGCCACCCCGGCAAGGCAGTGGCCACCGATTTCGCGAAGCGCTACGAAGCGCAGTATGGCGCCGGGTCGCGTAATCTGTTCGCCGGGTACGCCTACGATGCCTACCTGGTGCTCGATCGCGCGGTGGCGGTGGCCGTGAAGCAGGCGCAGCCGGGCACACAGGCGTTTCGCGACGCCCTGGTCTCGGCCATCGAGCAAACCCGTGGCCTTGCGGCAACGCACGGCATGATCAATGTCAGCGCGCAGGACCATTCGGCTTATGGCGAAGACGGTCGTGTGCTCGTCACGGTCAAGGGCGGAAAGTGGACCATCGACTGAATCCCGGCTTCGCAGCGGCCGGCACGCCACGCCTCGCCCGGCCGGATATCGAACGGGAGGCGCGCGCCGACGGCAGTTTCATCATCCGGTCGCGTACCCCGCTGGGCGCTTACGCACGCAGTCCTGCCGATTGGTTGGTGCAGTGGGCCGCGCGCACGCCCGACGCCGTGTTCGTGGCGGAGCGCGCGCAACCGGGCGAGCGTGGCCCGGCGTTGTGGCGGTGTGTGACGTATGGCGACGCGCTGCGCCGCGCTCGCGGCGTGGCGCAGGCATTGCTGGATCTCGGCATTGCCCGCGATCGCCCGGTCGTGATCCTGTCCGACAATAGTGTCAATCATGCGTTGCTCGTGCTCGGCGCGATGATGGCGGGGCGTCACGCTGCCATCGTGTCGTCGGCGTATTCGCGAATTGCGAAGGACATGAGCAAGCTGCACGGCATTCTCGCGCGTCTCGACCCGTCGCTGATCTATGTGGAAGACGGCGATGCCTATGGGCGTGCGCTCGACGGCGCACCGATTCGCTGCCCGATCGTCGCGACCCGCAACGGGCGCGCGGGCTGGCTGTGCTTCGATGCGCTGGCGGGGACCGAGGTCTCACCTGCCGTCGACATCGCATTCGCGCAGGTGCGAGCGGAGGATACGGCCAAGCTGCTGCTGACTTCGGGCTCGACCGGCAAGCCGAAGATCGTTGTCAACTCGCACCGCATGCTCGCCGCGAACCAACAGATGATCGCGCAGTGCTGGCAGTTCATCGACGAGGCCGCGCCGGTGGTGGTCGACTGGTTGCCGTGGAGCCACACGTTCGGCGCCAATCACAACTTCCATATGGCCCTGCGCAACGGCGGTGCGTTCTATGTGGATGACGGCCGCCCGGTGCCGGAGCTGATCGAGCGCTCGGTCGAGGCGCTGCGCGACGTATCGCCGACGTTGCACTTCAACGTGCCGAAGGGGTTCGAGGCGCTCGCGCCGTTCCTGGAAGACGACGAGGCGTTCGCCGCCAGATTCTTCGCCCGCCTGCAAGTGCTGTTTTACGCGGCGGCGAGTTTGCCGCCCGCGCTCTGGCAGCGCTTCGAACGGCTCGCGTCGCGCCATTGCGAGACATTGCCGTTCTTCACGTCGGCGTGGGGGGCGACGGAAACCTCGCCGCTCATCACCAGCGTGCATTTTCCGATCCCGGGCGCGGGCAACATCGGCGTGCCGGCGCCGGGCAACGAGCTGAAGTTCGTGCCCAACGGCGACAAGCTGGAAATGCGCGTGCGAGGCCCGGCGGTATTCGAGCGCTATGCGGGCGATCCCGCCGCGACGGCGCAGGCGTTCGACGACGAAGGGTTTTATCGCACCGGCGACGCCGGTCGCCTGTCGGATCCCCGGGATCCGGGGGCAGGCGTGATTTTCGACGGCCGCGTATCGGAAGACTTCAAGCTGACCAGCGGGACATGGGTCTCCGTCGGCGCGCTGCGCTTGCGGGCGGTCATGGCCCTCGCACCCTACGCGTCGGATGTGGTGATCGCCGGGCACGACCGCGACGAAATCGGTTTGCTGATCTTCCCGAGCCCTGCCATGCGCGCAAAGGCGGTGGAACTGGCGGGCGATGCCGCGCATGCCGGCAAGGCGATGGCGATGCATGGCGAGGTGCGTGCCGCGATTGCGTCCGCGCTCGACCAATTGGCTCAGGATGCGGGCAGTTCGCAGCGCGCGGCGCGCGCTGCGATACTGGGGTCGCCGCCATCGCTGGAGTTGGGGGAGATCACCGACAAGGGCTACGTCAATCAGCGAGCGGTGCTCAATTTGCGTGCGGACGATGTTGCGAGACTGTATTCGACGTGCGAGTCGGTGATTCGCCTGCCGCCGCTCTGACACGTTCGGCGGCCCGCGCGGGGCCAACCTGCAAGCGT
This sequence comes from Pandoraea pnomenusa, assembly GCF_000767615.3. Lineage (NCBI taxonomy): Bacteria > Pseudomonadati > Pseudomonadota > Betaproteobacteria > Burkholderiales > Burkholderiaceae > Pandoraea > Pandoraea pnomenusa. The sequence continues at coordinate 2,545,126 of NZ_CP009553.3, forward strand.
AGGAATGTGAGCGCGAAGGCGCGCCGGTGGCACAACGTGCACCGACCGGCGCGCCAGGCCTTCATTGCCCGGGAAGATGTCGCTCAGGCGAGCGCGTCACCGTGGCTTTCCGGCAGGAAGAAGTACACGATGACGGCCGCGAGCAGGAAGAAGCCGGCTGTCGCCCCCAGTGCGGCGCTCACGTTTTCGCCGCGCGAGAGCAGGCCGACCGCGGCCGGGGCGAGTGCGCTGGCCGCGCGCCCGGTGTTATAGATGAAGCCTTGGGCGGTGGCGCGCACCTGCGTCGGAAACATCTCGGCGAAGGTCGGGGCGAAGCCGCTGTAGAACCCCGTGCCGAAGAACGCCACGACCGGACCGAACGCCAGCAGGAGCAGGGGCTCGCGAATCGCCACGTAGAGCGGCACCGTGACCGCCGACACGAGGAAAAAGAGCAGGAACGACTTGCGGCAGCCAATGCGATCGGCGATGTAGCCGAAACACACGAAGCCGGCCGCCGCACCGATCTGCATGATGACGATCCAGGTGGTGGAGCGCAGCAGGTCGAAGCCCGGTCCGCCCTGATCGACGGGCGTGGCGAGATACGCCGGGATCCACGTGAACAATCCCCAGTAGCCGCACATTGCCGCCGCCGTGAAGGCGAGACCGACCATCGTGCTGCGGGCATACGGGCCGAAGAGCATGCCCAGCGTCTGCCCCAGCGTGAGACGCACGCGCTGATCGCGCCAGATGGCCGGTTCCTCGACGTGCCGACGGACCCAGAACGCCAGCACCGTCGGCAGCAGGCCGAACGCGAAGACCCAACGCCAGCCGAAGTACGGCAGGATGACGGCGGCAACGATCGCGGCGACCGCGTAACCGACGGCAAACGCGCTCTGCACCCACGCCATGACTTTCGCGCGATGCTCGGCGGGCCACGTCTCAGTGATGAGGGCGGCGCCGGCCGACCACTCGCCGCCGATCCCGAGCCCGAGCAGGAAGCGGAATACCAGCAGTTGCGTCACCGAGTCGGCGAAGCCGCACAGCGCAGTCCCGATCGAGTAGCACAGGATCGACAGAATCATCGAACGGGTGCGGCCGATGCGATCGGCGAGAAAGCCGAAGAACAATCCCCCGAAAGCGGTGGCCAGCAGCGTGAGCGACGCGATCATGCCCGCCACGCCCTTGTCGAAGTGCAGATCGGCGCTGATGTAGCGAATCACCATCGCGAACAGCATCAGATCCATGATGTCGAGCATCCAGCCGATATACGCCGAACCAAATGCCCGCCATTGCGCGGGGCTCGCGCCGCGATACCACGGCCGGCGTGCCCCGCCCGCCGATTTCAGGGCGGTCGTGCCAGTGTCCATTCTTGTCTCCTTCATGGATGTCATCGTTATATCATGTGCTTTGTATCGATTATCGATACGAGCAGGAATGATTTCGTTTGAATAGTAGCAGGACAATCCGGAGTCGGGTGTTGTGGTAAACCATAAATGGTGCTTTGCGTATCGATGAACGATACTTCGTATCAGCATTGTCTCGATGGTCGGGGCAAGCGATGGGTTACAGGAGATCGAGAAGTGAAGCCGTTTCAATTGCGTTTGTACGAGGACGTCATCGCGCCGAACCACGCGCCTGTCTATCTGCCTGCGGCGAGGCGCGCGATTTTTGTCGTGCGCGGTGACGTAGCCATCGAGTTCGAGACGGGAGCGCAGCATCATCCTGCGCACAGTGCCTGGCTGGGCGAAGACGATGTGGCATTGAACGCGGGCAGCGAAGGTGCGACGCTGTGGCGCTGGGAACTGATGTCGGGCGATGCGCCGACACCGGGCGAGATCGCTTCCGCCCCGGGGGCGTCGTCGACGCTCAAACTGGCCGCGCCCATCGAGCTGGACCCGCGGCAGCGCTGGCTGATGCGATGCGACAAGGTACAATTCCCCCCCGGCGGCGTGGCGCATACGCACGTGCATCAAGGACCTGGCGTGCGCTGCACGCTCGAGGGCGAGATCACGATCGAAACGCTCGGCGCGTCGCATACGCACGGGCCCGGCGAGGCCTGGCTCGAACTGGGGCACGCGCCCGTGCTCGCGCCCACGACCGAGGCGCGCGACACGACATTCATCCGCTGCTTCATCCTGCCGCGGGCCTGCCGGAATCGCAGTTCGATCCGTTATGTCAACGCCGAGGACGCGAACAAGAACAAGCCGCAGCGCTACCATGTGTTCGGCGAGCGTTTCATCTCGCTCGACGCGCAGTAGTCACCGTGCGGCGCCAGTGACAAAGGACACGCAGTGAAACCATCGAAGGACACCCCGAACGGCGTAAGGCCCGGCGCGCACGATGCCGCCACGACCCTGCCGAATCCGTCAAGCCAGGGCGAGGCGGGCGGCGACGAACTCAACACGTCGTCGACTTCGGTGATTTCGCTGCGCATTCTCGAGTTGCTGGCCGAGCGCAATGCCGAGTGTGGGGTGACGCATCTGGCCGAAGCGCTTGGTGTGCCCAAGGCGCGCGTGCATCGTCATCTGACGGCGCTGCGACAGGAGGGCTACGTGGTGCAGAACCCGCGCACCAGCCGCTATCGCATCGGCTGGCGCCTGTTCCTGCTGGGCCAGAAGCTCGTCAAGCAGTTCGATGTGGTGGGGCTGGCGCGCCCGGTCATGGAGGAGTTGCGCGATGCCGTGGGGCAGACCATCGTCATCAGCTCGTTTACCGAGAAGGATGTGGTCGTGCTCGACGTCATGCGCGGGCGCAGTCCGTTGGAGATCCTGCTGCACCCGGGTACGCAGTTCAAGCTGCACAGCGTGGCGCAGGGCAAGATCGCCCTGGCATTCGGCCCGCCCGAACGACGTGATGCCGTGCTCTGCGGGCCTCTCGAAGCGTGCACGCCCCACACGATCACCGATCCGATGCGGCTCTCTCACGAACTCGCGCTGGTGCGCGAACGCGGCTGGGCCGACGCGCCGGAGGAAGTGTTCCTCGGCGTGAATGCATTGGCCGCGCCCATCGTGCAGGACGATGGATCGCTCTTCGGCACCCTCGCCATCGTCGGCTCGATTCATTACTTGCCGGCGCATCCCAATCCGCAAACGGTCGCCGCGCTGACCGACGCCGCGCGGCGCATCTCGCGCCTGCTGGGGGGCGCTCGCGGCAATTGACCCCCGCGTCTGCGGTCGCCGCGTCGGCATAACGGCGCGCGTCAGGGGTGAGCCATTCGCGTGGCGCCGGGGTGGCCGGGCAGGCAGCCGAGGCCTTCCAGTGTGCTTTGCACGGCCACGTCGAGCGGCGTATGCGGTTCCTCTCCCAGCACCGCGACAAGGCGCGTGTTGTCCATGCGCACTGGCTGCCGCCAGAGATAGCGCATTTCGCGCATTTCGCGCATTTCGCGCAGCGTCGTGACGAACGGGGACGCAAGTCCGACGAGCCACCAGGGGAAGCGGCGCACGGTCGCCTTGACGCCGCACTGTGCCATCACGCGAACGATTGCCCCGGCCATTTGCGTGCCATCGGCATCCCAGTGGCCTGCCATATGAAAATTCGAGAATTCGCCGAGCGTCGCGCGTCGTTCGATGAGGGCCAGCATGGTGCGGGCAACGTCAGGCAGGTATGACCATTGATGCCCCACGCCGGGCGAATTCGGTACCCGCACCGTGCGCGTGATCCTGCCTGGCCTTACCAATCCTTGTCCGAACCAGCTGTTGCGTGTCTGTGCGCCGAAGAAGTCTCCGGCGCGCACGACGATGGTTTGCACGCCATGACGCGCCGCATCGCGCAAACGGCTTTCCATGGCCGCGCGAATCCGTCCCTTGCGGGTCAGCGCCTGTTGTGGAGCGTCTTCATGTAGCACGGGGAACGTCTGGGGACCGTAGTTGTAGACCGTGCCCGGCAACACGATCGTCGTGCGGTGCCGGGTGGCCGCGACGATGGTGTTGTCCAGCATCGGCAGTACCTGCGTATCCCAATTCCGATACCCCGGCGGATTGACCGCATGCACGATCACGTCGCAATTGCGCGCGGCGGCGAGCACGTCGGCCGGGTGCATGGCGTCACCGTCGAGCCACTGCACGCTGCTCGAAGCAACCTGCGTGCGCGGCGCACCGCCGCGCCGCAGCGCCCGCACCTGCCAGCCGGCCGCCAGCAACTGGCGGGTGACTTCGCCGCCGATGCCGCCCGTCGCGCCCAACACGAGGGCGCGGCCGACGCCGTTGCGAGATTCGGGGGTCATGGTGTCGCTCCTGAGATGAGGAAAGTGACGCCATTTTCAGTCTTGGCCAGCTAATTTAAAATTACCGTAAATCATCTATCGGTTAAACATTTTTGTATGACTGAGCATCTGAGCTGGGATCTCTATCGGACCTTTCTCGCCGTGTTGACCGAGGGATCGCTCTCGGGCGCGGCGCGCGTGCTCGGCATGACGCAACCGACGGCCGGGCGGCATGTTGCGGCGCTCGAAGCAGCGATCGGACAGTCGCTGTTTACCCGTTCGCAGACGGGATTGCAGCCGACGGATGCGGCACAGGCGCTTCGCGCGCACGCGCAGGCGATGCAGCACACGGCACAGGCATTCGAGCGCGCGGCCGCCAGTCATGGCGACGGGGTGAGCGGTGTCGTGCGCATCTCGGCGAGCGAGGTCGTGGGCGTGGAAGTCCTGCCGCCGATCCTGAGCGCACTGCGGCGCGCGCATCCGCAACTGATCATCGAGCTGGTGCCGACGAACCGCATTCAGGATCTGCTGCATCGGGAGGTGGACATTGCCGTGCGCATGGCGCCGCCGCAGCAGGAGGCGCTGGTCGCACGCCGCGTGGGAAGCATCGACATCGGTTTGCATGCCCGCGACGACTATCTCGCGCGTTACGGCCAGCCTGCCTCGCTGGCCGATCTGGCACACCACGCGGTGATCGGTTTCGATCGGATGACGCCATTTCTGCGGGAGGCCACTCGGCGCTTTCCCAACTGGACGCGAGAGCGTTTCGCGTTTCGTGCCGACAGCGATCTGGCGCAACTCGCCATGCTGCGCGCCGGGTACGGGATCGGTGCTTGCCAGGTGCCGCTCGCGCGGCGTGACAACCGGCTGGTTCGCTTGCTCCCCGCGGCGTTTCGCTTCAGGCTTCCCACCTGGGTCGCGATGCACGAAGACCTGCGTGCGAATCCGCGCTGTCGGGTGACATTCGATGCGCTCGTGGCCGGATTGACGAGCTATATGGCCGAATAGGGCTGGCGCGCGGCTCGCATGTCACGTGTGTCGGCGTGTCGATTCCGTACCGCAATGGGGAAGATTCGTGATATACAATATATCAAAAATATCGACAATCACGAGACAATCACCGCGCCATGTTCGACGCTTCCTTGTTTGGCCGCATGTCCGCAGACGTCCTGGTGTCGCCTTCCCGCGCGGCGGAGGCGGGGCAGGCGGAGTCCGGCACGCCTTCGAGTTCCCCGTCGGCCCTTGCCGCATTACCTCCCGGGCGGCACCCGCTCGGCCTCAGTGAGACGCGCGACGCCGTACTGTATGTGCCGCCGGATCTGCCGACGGACCAACCGGTCGCACTTTTCGTCATGTTTCATGGTGCGGGCGGGTTCCCCGAGAAGGTGTTGCCGCACATCGAACCGCATGCCCGGCAACACAAGTTTCTCGTGCTTGCTCCGCATTCGACCTTTCCGACGTGGGACATCGTGATCGGCGGCAACGGCCCTGATCTCGAGCGTCTCGAGCAGGCGCTGCGCATCGTGGCGCAGCGGTATCGCATCGATGCTGGCCGAGTGGCGTTCGCGGGCTTCTCCGACGGCGCGAGCTACGCGCTGTCGATCGGCGTGACGAATGGCGATATCGCGAGTCATGTCATTGCGTTCTCGGGCGGCTTCATGTCCATCTTCATGCAGGAAGGACAGCCGCGCGTCTTCGTCGCGCACGGCCTGATCGACGAACAATTGCCGATTGCGACCAGCGGTCGCGCAAACGCCCAAAAGCTCAAGGCGGCAGGCTATGACGTGGAGTACGTCGAATTCGATGGGCTGCACATCATCGAACCGGGCGTCGTGGCACGCGCCATCGATTTCTTCCTCGCCTGACACGCGCGCTGCCACAACGCACAGCACGCACGGGCAACACCGCCTTACGGGGAGTGCCGTTCATGGATTTCGAAATTCCCGAGTCACTGATTCATCCCTTGCTGCAACTGATCGGCGCCGATTCGGCGCTGGGCAAACAACTGACCGCCTATGGTGTGTGCCGGGGCAACATGATGGTGTCGAGCGAGTGGTTCGACGCAAAGTCGCTCAACACGCTCTACCTCCTGTGCAAGACGCAGAACGAACGCGCGCTGATGTTTCAGATGCTCGCGCTCGACAATGCTTACAACGCGCCGCAGGCACGCGTCATCCCCAGCCTGGACAAGCTGGTGCCGGGCCTCGTCGCCTACCTCGCGCGCGACGTCATCGACGGCTGGCTGTACCAGCGCCATCGCGACGGCGCGTTGTTGCCATGGCTCGTGCGGCGCCTGCGCTACGTGGAGCCGGAGCAGGGCGCGCCGTATGTCGTCATCGACATGCTGGCGAACACGATGCAGTCGGCCAACTCGAACCTGACGGAGCAGCGCTTGCGCCGTTCCGGCATGACGACCTCGCTCGTTTTCACGCGCGACGACATCGCCAACCGCACGATTCCCGAATTGCTGGCCGAGTTCGGTTTCTACAAGGAGTGTGCCGAGTTCAAGCACGAGTACGAGCAGCACGCGCAACGCTTCCTGAAAGTGCAGCGCGCGTTCGGCGCGCAATTCGTCATTCGTCGCGCGGCGTTCTCCGTCGATCCGAAGGGGGTGACGGAACTGATTCGCGTGGTGGACGGTACGGCGGCCAGGTGCGTGAACGACGAAGAGCGGCTGGAGCGCAACTTCGAGATGGCGTGCGATGCGGACTTCTGGCGCAACGCCGAAATCGACCGGGCGTTCGAGACGATACCGCTGCATTGCTATGTGCACGTGTTTCATCTCGACTGGCATCGCAATCTCTGGGTACACGTGCAGAACATGACCGAGTACGAGTACCAGCCGGGGCTGCGCGACAAGCTCGTGCTGCCGTCGCACCATCATGACCTGATCGACATCCTCACGTCGAACATGAACGTGATGATGCCGGACTTCGTGCCCGGGAAATCGGGGGGCGCCACGATTCTGTGTCAGGGAGCGCCCGGATTGGGCAAGACCCTGACGGCCGAGATCTACTCGGAGGTCGTGGGCAAGCCGCTGTATCGCGTGCACTCTGGGCAGTTGGGCACCACCGCCGCGTCGGTAGGGGCCACACTCATGACCATCCTGCGTCGCGCGATGCGTTGGAACGCGATCCTGCTGCTCGACGAGGCCGACGTGTACATCCGGCGCCGCGACAACGATTTGGAGCACAACGCCATCGTGGCGGAATTCCTGCGCTCGCTGGAGTACTTCCACGGCTTGCTCTTCATGACGACGAACCGCAGCGGCGATGTCGACGACGCCATCCTGTCGCGCTGCATCGCCACGATCCACTACGATACGCCTTGCCCGGAACACGCGCGCCGGCTCTGGCGCATGCAGGCGGAGCAGGTGGGGGCGTATCTCGACGACAGCCTGATCGAGACGTTGGCGAGTCGCTATCCGAAGGCCAGCGGGCGCGACATCAAGGAGCTCATGAAGCTCGCCAGCCGCTACTGCAAGGTCAAGGACATCCCTTATACGGAGGACGTGTTCCGGCTGTGCGGGCTGTTTCGTGGCTACGACGCATGACATACCCCGGCGGCGAGCGCAGTGCGCGCATCACGGAAATTCATGACACCTTGCAGCATGTCGATATCCGGGAAAACTAGAGGCGCGCGCGGGCGCCCGTCTGGCTATATTGGAGCCGAACCGGCGCCGGCTTGTCGGCTTGCCGTGGACGCAAGCGCATCGCGGCTTGTGCGCCCATGAGATTGCTGCGCCGCGCCATTCGATCGGCGAGGCAAGGAGATGCAGTGGAGACGCATGGTGAACTGCACCGGGCGATATTGAACAATATCCCGGACCAGGCCTGGCTCAAGGACACCGAGTCGCGGTACATCCTGGTCAATGAGGCCTTCATGGCCGCCTGCGGCCGCACGGAAGCCGAAATCATCGGTCGCACACCGGACAAGGTCTGGGCCTCCGAATGGGGGCGCGTCTACCTGGCGACCGACAGGGCGGTGGTGGCCAGTGGCGTGCGACGCCGCTACGAGGAAAGCCGGCCCGGGCCAGACGGCACACCGCACTGGTTCGATACGGTCAAGATGCCCGTGCATGATGCGCATGGTCGCATCGTAGGCACTGTCGGCATTTCTCGCGACATCACCGATCGCAAGCGCTCGGAAATGGCGTTGCTCGATTCCCGCGCACAGTTGCGCCAACTCTCCGCCTACCTGCAGACGGTGCGCGAGGCGGAGCGCACACGATTGTCTCGCGAACTGCATGACGAACTCGGTCAATGGCTTGGCGGCCTGCGTCTTGGGCTGAGCTACCTCGAGACCCAGCCCGACGCATCGGCGCACGATCGGGCCGCGCACATCCAGATGCTCAAGGATCTGGTCGACGAGACGATCGATGCGGTGCACCGCATCGCCGCCGACCTGCGCCCCGCCGTGCTTGACGAACTCGGTCTGCACGCCGCGCTCGAATGGCTCACCGAGACGTTCTCGCAGCGTCACGGCCTGCCCTGCGAACTGGTCATGCCTGACACGGTGACGGCGTGCCTGGACAGCGAGTGCAGCACGGCCATTTTCCGGATCGTGCAGGAGTCGCTCACCAATGCGAGTCGTCACGGACAACCGTCGTACGTGCGCGTGGTGTTCGATCTGCGCGAGGGCCACTGCCATGTGAGCATTGCCGACGACGGCAGGGGCATGGATACCGCGCAGGCGAGCCATGGACAGCGCCTCGGCCTGATGGGGATGCGCGAGCGCGCACTGATGCTCGGCGGTGCGTTCGACATCGAAAGCGCGCCAGGGCAGGGCACGCGCGTGAGCGTTCGTATCCCCGCCCGCTCGGCCGCCGCAGCGACGGATCGCCCGGACGCGCCGAATGCCGCGACAATCACCAACGCAGCGGGGTGGTCATGCGAGTGATGATTGCCGACGACCACGCGATCATTCGCGATGGCCTGAAGAAGATCATTTCCACGGCGCCCGACATGAGCGTGGCGTCCGAAGCCGTCGATGGCAACGACGTCCTGAATCGACTACGCCTGAGCGCCGTCGACGTGCTGCTGCTCGACATGTCGATGCCCGGCAAGAGCGGCATCGCACTGATCGCCCAGATCAAGGCCAGCTATCCGACACTGCCGATTCTCGTGCTGAGCATGTATCGGGAATCGCAGTACGCGGTGCAGGCGATCCGGGCCGGCGCGGCCGGCTACCTCACCAAGAATGCCGAGTCGGAGCAACTGATGAGCGCCATCCGGCGTGTGGCGCGCGGGGGCACCGTCGTCTCGCCGCTGGTCGCCGAGAAGCTCGTTCGACAACTTCAGCAGCCTGCCGAAGCGCTGCCGCACACCCGGCTCACCGCACGCGAATTCCAGATCTTCCAGATGCTGGTCGAGGGCAATGGCATCAACGACATCGCCCGATGCCTGTCCCTCTCCGCCAAGACGGTCAGCACCCACAAGGCGAACGTCCTGACAAAGATGGACATCCCATCGACCGCGGGACTGGTGCACTACGCCATCGAGCACGGCCTGATCGTCGCCGGCACCGACGCCTGACGCCGCGGCGCGGACCACGCGCCGGGCCATCCTCCCTCCTGCGCTTCCGCATGCTGCAGCGCGTCTAGGGAAATTCCTAGACGAAAACCAGCAAATCCCGATGCCCCTTCCGCGGGCGCGCTTCTAATCTTGCTTCAAGCCCCGATGCGAGGCAGGCGCGATCAGCGCCGGCTACGCGGCCGGGGCACGCTTTCATTGCCACCCGGCCGGCGTTCGCCAGCTGATCCGTTCAACTCTGTGAAGTAAGGAGACCGCACCATGCATGTGGACCTGCTGATCAACAACGTGTGCGTGCGCGACGACGCGCCGCTCGTGGACATCGCGATCGAGGGCGGACGCATCGCCGCGATGGAGCCGGGCATCGACGCCAGCGCCGACGAGCAGATCGACGCGCAGGGCCGTGCCGCCATTCCCGGGCTCATCGAGGCGCATCTGCATCTCGACAAGGCGCTGCTGCACCGCCGCCTGCCTGCGCGTTTCGGCACGCTGGACGAAGCGATTCGCGTGACCGGCATTCTCAAGAGCAAGCAGGAGCGCGAAGACGTGCTCGATCGCTCGCGCCAGGTGCTCGACATGGCGATCAGGAACGGTACCACCGCCGTGCGCGCGCACCCGGACGTCGATCTGATCCAGGGGCTGATCGGCGTGGAAACACTGCTCGCGCTCAAGGACGAGTACGACAGCCTGCTCGACTTGCAGATCGTGGCGTTTCCGCAAGAGGGCATTCTCAAGTCGAAAGGCACCTACGAGCTGATGATCGATGCCTTGCGCATGGGGGCGGACGTGGTCGGCGGATGTCCTTACAACGAATTGAACTGGGACGACACCCGTCGCCACATCGACATCGTGTTCGAGCTCGCGCAGCGCTTCGGCGCGCCGATCGACATGCATGCGGATTTCGCCGACGACACCAGCGATCAACGCTTCGCGGCGATCTCCTACATTGCCCGGAGAACCATCGACACCGGTTATCAGGGGCGCGTCTCGCTCGGACACGTGACGAGCCTCGGCGCACTCGACAACGATGCACTCGCGCCGGTGATCGAACAGATCCGGCTGGCCGGCATCAGCATCGTGACGCTGCCGGCGACCGATCTGTACCTCGGCGGGCGCAAGGACACGCAGAACCCGCGGCGCGGCCTGACGCCGGTCAAGGCGTTACACAGTGCCGGGGTGAACGTGGCGTACTCGTCGAACAACGTGCGCAACGCGTTCACGCCGTTCGGCAAGGCCGACATGCTGCAGATCGGCAACCTGCTCGCGCACGTGGCCCAGTTCGGCGTGCCGGAGCATCAGCAGGCGATTCTCGACATGGGCACGTACAACGCGGCGCGTGCCATCGGGCTGGCGCATGACTACGGCATTGCGGTGGGCAAGCAAGCCGATCTCATCATTCTCGATACGTTCAGGGTGGCCGATGCGCTGCTCGACATCCCGCCACGCCTGTGGGTGATCAAACGCGGCCGCATCACGGTCGTGACGCAGCACAGCTGCGAGATTCACCGGCATTCATGTTGTTGTGCGCAGTGAAGTTCCCACATAACTCAAGGAGACAATCATGAAGAAGCTGCCTGCGGAAGTCGTCGCCTCATTGCTTGCGGTCACCACCATCCCCATCGCGATGTTGCCCTTGCACTTGCCGCCATGGGCCATCTTCATCAGTTGGGCTGCCACCTTTGCAATGGGAGGGCCGACGCTGGTCAACCTCAAACGCATCTGGGCGACGCTGCCTGTCGGCGCATTTTTCGCGTTTCTCATCGTGCTGGGGTTCAGGCAGGCGGCCACGCAGTTCAGCGGCAACGCCCTGGTGCTCGCCGAGATGGCGATCCTGTTTGTCGGCAACGGATCGATGATGGCGCTCGCGCGCGTTTTCCCGCAGCTCAACTTCATTCCCGGCATGTTCTTCGGGTTCGCCACGTACTTCGCCACACTGTTCGGCGGCTTCGGCCCGGTGGCGCAAGACCCGTATGCCGCGCTCGGCGCGGCCGTGGCGATGAACGCGCTGGGGCCGGTGTATGCCTGGGTCAAGGAGCGGTACTCGGCACCGGAAGTCACGCATCCACGCCTCTGGAAGGGCTGGAAGGCGGAAGTCTGATCGAGGGGAGACGGCATGACGTTCACACAAAAAGTCACGGCACCGACGGGCGCGACCGGCGACACCGCCAGTACGACGCGGCGCAACTTTCTGATGGGCACGGCGGCGCTGGCCGGCAGCGCGGTCATGCCGATCGCCGCCGCCGAGGCGGCCGAAGCGGTGGCCGCGGCCCCGGCGACCATGCGCGCCGAAGGCAACGCGCCGGCCGGTCCGCGCCTGGCGCAGTCAACGCACGGCATGGTCACCAGTCCGCACGAACTGGCAAGCGAGGCCGGGCTCGAGGTGCTGCGCGCGGGAGGCAACGCCATCGAGGCGGCGATCGCCATCGGCGCGGTGCTGAGCGTCACTTACCCGCACTTCACCGGTCTGGGTGGCGATGCGTTCATGGTGATCAGCGATAGCGACGGCAATGTGCGTACGCTCTCGGGTATTGGGCAGGCGCCGGCGGCGTTGCCGGTGGGGTTGTCGTCAGGCACCCCGATTCCGGTGCGGGGGCCGGGCGCCACCCTCACAACGGCGGCCACCGTCGCGGTCTGGGACAAGGCATTCGCGCTCAGTCGCGATCAATGGGGAGGGCGGCAGGCATGGTCGTCGCTGTTCGCGCGCGCCACGGAGTACGCCGCGAACGGCTTTCCCGTCACGCCTTCGCAACACTTCTGGCAGACGTTTCGTGCCAACGACATCGCCGGATGGGAAGGCTTTTCCTCCGTCTTCATGCCGAACGGGCGGGTGCCTCAGGCGGGCGAGCGATTCCATCAACCGGCGCTCGCGCGCAGTCTGGACCGCATTGCCACGCATGGCGGACGGGAATTCTACGAAGGCGACCTCGCCGGGCGCATCGCCGCGGGGCTGAAGCGCATCGGCTCGCCATTGCGGGCTGGCGATCTGGCGAAAGCCCGGGCACGCGAGGAGGTGCCGTTACGCGTTGCGTATCGCGACGGCGAACTGCTCGGGTTGCGGCCACCCACGCAGGGAGTGACCACCCTCGAAATCATGGGCATTCTCAACCGTTTCGATCTGAAATCGATGCCGGAGGGCAGTGCCGATTACTATCACGTCCTGGTCGAGGCAGTGAAGCTCGCCTTCATCGACCGAAACCGCTACGTGGCCGATCCGGACTTCGGTGACGTGCCGGTCGACCGACTGCTCTCGAGCACCACGCTTGACGCACATGCCCGCAGCATCCGCATGGACCACGCCATGCCGTGGCCGCATGTGTACCGCACCGGCGACACGGTGTACATCGGCGCGGTCGACAGCCAGGGCAATTGCGTGAGCATGCTGCAAACGGTGTACTTCGACTGGGGAAGTGGCGTGGTGCTTGGCGACACCGGTGTGCTGTGGCACAACCGGGGCGCCGCGTTCAGCGTCGATCCGAAGAGCCCCAATGCCCTGCAACCCGGCAAGCGCCCGTTTCACACGCTCAATCCGGGCATGTACCTGAAGCAAGGCCGCCCGCATCTGCTATACGGCACACAGGGCGCCGACGGTCAGCCGCAGACGCTCGCCGCCGTGCTGACGCGCCTGATCGATTACGAGATGGATCCGCTCACGGCGCTGCGCCGCCCGCGATTCCTGCTCGGCAAAACGTTCTCCGACAGCCGCGACAGCCTCAAGCTCGAACAGGACGCGGGCGACGAAGTCTTCGCCGCGCTGGCGGCGCGGGGACACGAGATCAGCCCGCTGCCCCCCCAAAGTCAGTTGGCCGGGCATCCCGGGGCGATTCGTCTCGGTTCGCACGGACAGATGACGGGGGCGCACGACCCTCGCAGCGATGGGCGTGCCCTGGGCCTTTGACGCGTGGCGTGCCCGGGCGCGGCTTCGCCGTGTCGTGCGCCCGGCCACGCAGCGAACTCCAGTTGCCGGACGTTCGTTGTACGTGATACAAGAGATGCCATCCATTGCAATCGTAAATACATCACATGGCCGGCAGTGTGAAATCGAATTGTCCGATCTTCGATCTGGATCTGTTGCGCTCGATCATGATGGTCGCCGACTGCGGCAGCTTCACCATGGCGGCGGCACGCCTGCATTCGACACAATCGACCGTGAGCCAGAAGGTGCGGCGTCTCGAAGACATGGTCGGGCACAAGCTGCTCGATCGCGGCAACCGCGAGGTGCATGTCACCGATGCGGGGGAATTGCTGCTCGGTTACGCCCGTCAGATGCTCGCGCTCAACGACCAGATGTGCGAAGCGCTCTCGGGGGCGGTCGTGGCCGTGACGGTGCGTCTGGGCGTGCCGGAGGACTTTGCCACGGGGGCGACCACGCAGGTGCTCGCCCGCTTCAATCGACAATATCCGCAGGTCAAGCTCGAGGTCACGAGCGGTCTGAGCCGGGACTTGCTGGGTAGCTACGATCACGGCGAACTCGATCTGGTTCTGGTCAAGCAGCGTCGCAACAGTCGCGAAGCCGTGGCCAGCCGGCCGGAGAAGCTCGCGTGGATCGACAGTGCGAAGCATCCGTCGTTCGCGCTCGATCCGGTGCCGCTCGTCACCTTCCCGACACGCGGTCTCTACCGCGACGACATGATCCATGCGCTCGAATCGATGGGACGCAACTGGCGCATCAGTTTCACGAGCTCGAGCCTGAGCGGTATTCAGGGGGCGGTGGCCGACGGAATGGGAATCAGCCTCGTGCCCCCGCGCGCGGTTTTGCCGGGGCATGAGGTGCTTGGTCGCGCTCAGGGGTTGCCGGTGGTCGACGCATTCGAGCTTGCCATCTTCCACCGCCCGAGCGCCGACCCCATGGTGGTCGCGCTGGCCAAGGTGCTGACGGGAATGCTGGACACGAAAGCGCGCGCGTCGAAGTGAGCGACGCGTGCGTGTCGGGCGATGCGGCCCGGCAGTGCCGGGCCGCGGGATTACTTCGGCTGGATGCCCAGCGTCAGGTTCATGTGACGGTTGACGTCCTTGTACAGCAGATAGCGGAACGGGCCCGGGCCGCCGGCATAGCAGGCCTGCGGACAGAAAGCGCGCAACCACATGAAGTCGCCGGCTTCGACTTCCACCCAGTCCTGGTTCAGTCGGTAGACGGCCTTGCCTTCGAGCACGTACAGTCCGTGCTCCATCACGTGCGTCTCCGCAAACGGAATCACGCCACCCGGCTGGAACGTCACGATATTGACGTGCATGTCGTGGCGCATGTCCTGAATGTCGACGAAGCGCGTGGTCACCCAGCGACCATCCGTGCCCGGCATCGGGATCGGCGCGACGTCCTGCTCGTTTTTCACGAATGGCTCGGGATATGGCAGGCCTTCCACGGCCTGGTAGTGCTTGCGAATCCAGTGGAAACGGGCGGTGCCCTGGCTGTGGTTGCGCAGCTGCCAGTCGGTGGCCGGCGGAACGAACGCATAGCCGCCGGGGGCAAGCGTGTTTGCCTTGCCCTGAATGGTCACGGTGATCTCGCCTTCGACGACGAACAGCACGCCTTCAGCCTTGTCATCCTGCTCGGGCTTGTCGCTGCCGCCGCCGGGACCCACTTCCATGATGTATTGCGCGAACGTCTCGGCAAAGCCAGAGAGGGGGCGGGCCAGTACCCACAACCGGGTGTTGTCCCAGAACGGGAGATGGCTGGTGACGATATCGCGCATCACACCCTTCGGAATGACGGCGTAGGCTTCGGTGAACATGGCGCGGTCGGTGAGCAGTTCCGTTTGGCCCGGATGCCCGCCGTGAGGCGCGTAATAACTAGTCTTCGACATGGTTGATGGCTCCTGATGCATTCTGTTTTTCTCCCCATCGCTCGTCGCGGGGCTCGCAGGCAACGATCCGCACCTGGGGGCGCGCGCGGATCGCTTCACCTTGGCGCGACGATCGAGAACGGCGCCGTGGCCTCGCGCAGGCCACGACATCGCGCATGACAGTCAGGTCGGGGTGGACCCTGCTGTGTCCCGCAACAGGGCCGGATCGAGCGCGAGTGGCGCGGGTCCGCCCCAGTAACGTCCGCGACGAATCACCGCGCGCGCGGCCGGTGCGGCGGCCACGGCCGCAGCGGCATTCGGTGCGTCGAAGACGAGGAAACTTGCCTCATTGCCGGCACGCAGACCGTAATCCGTCTTGCCGATGACCGCGGCGGCCGATTCGGTGGCCATGTCCAGCGCCACGTGCAGCGCGTCGTCGGTGTAGAAGCCGGAGCGGTAGCCGATGAGCATGGCGCGCTGGAGCATGTCGCCGTTGCCGTACGGCCACCAGCTGTCCTGAATGTTGTCGTTGCCCGTGAAGACACGCACGCCCGCTTCGCGAAGGCGCAGGATCGGCGGGAATGCACGATCGCCGGGGGCGTTCGTCATGATCGACACGCCGGCGTCGGCAAGCGTCCGGGCCACAGTGTCGAGCGCTGCCGCACCGATGTCGCCCAGACCGTACGCATGGCTCACCGACACGCGCCCTTGTAACCCGGCTGCCTGCGTGCGTGCCGCGATGCGATGCAGTTGTGCCAGGCCGATGTCGCCGGGTTCGTGCAGATGGATATCGATCTTCGTGCCGTGCCGCTCGGCGATGCCGAAGATCACATCCAGCTGACCGTGCGCATCACCGTCGAGCGTGGTCGGATCGATGCCGCCCACGACCTGGACGCCCTCGCGCACGGCGGCTTCTAGCACCGCTGCGGTGCCGGGGCAACGGATCACGCCGGCCTGGGGGAACGCCACGAGCTCGATGTCGAGCCACTCGCGCCATTTGTCGCGCATGGCCATGACCGCGTGCAAATGCGTGAGGCCCGTGCTGGCGTCCACATCGACGTGACAGCGCATGGCAAGCGTGCCGAACGATACGCACTGACGCATGAGTGCGTCGGCGCGATCTTCCATGGGGGCGGCGTCGGCAATTTCCTGCTTCTCGGCGGCCAGCCGCTCGCGCAGTGTCGAAGCGGGGCGATGCGGTCGCCAGCGATCGCCCACGAAGCTTTTGTCCAGGTGGATGTGGCCGTCGACGAAGCCGGGCAGCACCAGCTTGCCTTGAAGATCGATGACCTGAGCGTGGGCGGTGTCGGGCGTTTGTGGACCAACGTAGGTAAAGCGACCGTCGCGCGTAGCGAGGGACAGGGGGCTGCCGTCGGCACCGACGGCGCCAACGAAAACGCGGTAAGTCATGGAACGGCCTCTGTTGCATGCCCCTGGCCTCGCTGGCGTTGCGTGACGTGGCGCCAGTGCCGCGAGGTCTCTTGGGAGGTGAAACGATGAAACGGCGGGGAAAGACTCACAAGATAGCGAAGCGATCCCGCATCGACAAATTAAATATCAAAATACAACGCATTCGATTTTCAAATGCTGCGCAAGCGCAATCGCACGCGCGGACGCGATGGCGCATCTTCGATCGCCTACCGCACCGCGATTCGCAACGGCCGCCGCAGTCGACTGAGTATGTTGGCGCCGCGGTCGGTGATGGTGAGTCCCACGCTCAGTTCGGTCGATCCTGCACGTTCGACTTCCGCCTGCCAATAGACGTCGGGCGCGGCCCGTAGGGCGGGGTGTTCGGGGTCCCCCATCGACGGCGCATGGCGAGGCGAGTCGGCGTGCATGTGCAGATGCCACTCGCCGAACACCGCCGTGTCGGTCGACGACAGGTCGAGCAGCACCGCGTGTTCCCCCTGCATGGCCAGCGGTGTCCAGCGCAGGCGCACGCAATTGCCGGGCGCCGCGTCGATACGCCAGGGTGGCATCCGCGCCGCGTCGGGTTCGACTTGCCCCGGGGCAAGCGTGAACCATCCGCCAGGTTCGGCGTGGCGCTGGGAAGGTGCCGCGTGCGTTTGACGCGCGAGCAGCGTCACGGTGTCGATGACCAGCAGCACGTCGATTACGGTGTGGGCATCGGGCGTCTGTACGTCGGACATGGAAGTTCCTCGCCGTTACGCTCGGGCGCCGCGACCCGGCGGGCCGTCACGCCCGCCGCGCATCGCGGTATGGCTCGGCTCAGTGGTTGCGAATGGTGATGAACGGGTCCCATTGATAGCAGCCGCACAGGTTGCCACTGCGGTCGAGCACCATGAACTGGAAGTGATACGTCACGCGGCCGGTCTTGAGGGTTTCGCAAGACCAGAAGTAGTTCGAGCACTTCTGCTTCTTCGGCTTGGTCGGGTCAGGCGGATTTGGCACGGGGATGGTGACTTCCGCCTCGCGAGGCGAGGGCGGCGAGATCAGGTCGTTGCCCTGATTGCCGATGAACTTGTAAAAGATGCACGACTGCTCGAAGCCGAGCGACAACGAACACTCGCGCCAGCGGATGACGTCGCCGACCGTCGCCGCGACGTCGAGTTCGCCGCCCGCCTGGCCGCTCACCACATTGCCTTGCGTCACGATCATGAAAACATGCTTGAAGTCGATGATCGGTGGATTGGCCATGCTGCAATTCTTGCCGTACCGGTCGACGATCGTCTTGGTGTCGATGCTGACCAGCACATCGGTGATTTCGGACATGTGTGTCTCCACGAGAGCCTGGGTGGAACGCCGTCGGTGACGGCCCGCGAGCGCTGCGCATGGACGCGGCGCGCGAAATGCACTGAAGCATTTCACCGATGGAGGCTAGTTGGCGTCGTGGTGAGATTCAACCACGCGAGGCTGGCGCGATATGAGTGACATTGGCGCCACGTGGCGCGCCAGTATTGGCGCGACATGCCCGATAGGGAACGTACCAATCACGAAATTGGAACGTCATGACCCAAACAGCCCATGCGCGCGACACGGCATGGGCTGTCGGTTATTTCGCGTTGCGGGCACCGGGCGGGCGCCCCGCGGCGTCAAGTCGGTTTGCGACTGTGTTGCAGACGCTCGAGCACGTGGATGCTCAGGCGTGCGGTGTGGCTGCGCATGGCGTTGTATGCGCCTTCGGCATCGGACGCGAGCACCGCTTGCACCACACGCTCGTGCTCGTCGAAGGATACGGTGAAGCGCTCCTCGACGTCGGACTGCGCCGCGCGAAACGGCGCAAGGCGTTCCCGGTGGCTGTCGATCAGCGCCATGAGCGTCTTGTTCTGCGTGCCCGCACTCAGCAACTGATGGAATTCGCGGTTGAGCGCGAGATACCCCGCCTCGTCCCCCGCATCCATGCACTGCTTGCTCTGGATGTGGATCATCTCGAGTTGCTTCTTCTGCATCGCGCTCATGCGTTGGGCACTGAGGCGGCAGCACAGCGCGTCGAGTTCGCACATGGCTTCGAGCATGTCGGACAGGTCGTCGACGCTGATGCTTGCCACGACACCGCCCTTGTGCGGCGTGAGTTCGATCAGGCCTCGTGCGTTGAGCTCTCGCAGCGCTTCGCGAATCGGGGTGCGCGACGCCTTGAAGCGCTCGGCCAGGGCGACTTCCTCCAGCTTCTGTCCCGGCGGCAAGCGCCCATCGATGATCTCGCCCGTCAAAACGCGGCAGATTCGTGCGGCAATGGTTTCGGCCATGCGTGTCTATCTCGCTCCGTGGATGTGTTTTTCTGATCGGATTGTATACATGGGGATTATACGGGTGTTTTTTTCGATGCTCGTGTTCCACAGCGAGACAGCGCGGACCTGCCATGGAAAGCAACCATCATGTGCCTTCTCATTGCATCCAAAAATACGTTTTTGAATGCAAATTGCTGAGATAGTATACATAAAGCCTCTGCCGGGCGTTCCGGCACGAGCTGACATCTCACTTTGAAGGAGACATCTCACCATGGCCAAACTGCGTCACATCGCGCTTTCCGTGCCGGATCCCTGGAAGGCGGCGGAGTTCTACATGCAGGCGTTCGATTTCAAGAAGGTCGGCGAGACGGATTCGTCGCTCGCGCGCGGCGTTTATCTGTCCGACGGCGTCATCAACCTGGCGCTGCTCAATTACAAGGATGACGAGGCCGCCGGAGATCGCGGACGCGAGTACGTCGGGCTGCACCACATCGGCATCTGGGTCGAAGACGTCGAAGCCTCGCGCGCGAAGATCGAGGCTGCCGGCGGCCGCTACTACATGGGCGAGGTGCCCGTGAAAAGCAACATCTTCTACGAAGTGAAGTTCTTCGATCCGAACGGCGTCATTTTCGACGTGACGGCCCACGGCTGGGGCGGCGCATCGCGAGATGGCTCGGGCAGGGACGAGGCGCCGAAGCTGCGCCACGAGGGCCTCCAGGCCGATCGCAACGGACTATGACACCACGGCGGGGCCGGTCCCCGCCATCGTCCTGATCATGCTCGAGCGGTGACCTTGTCGTCGGCCAGGAAAGGCCATCAGGGGTAACCCGCTATAACAAAATCGCCCGTTTGTATAAGCAAATAGCGGTAGAAATTCAATTTCTTTGCTATGTATAATCATTGCAAAGATTGTATACATACAACGTGCGGGCGGCAGACGTCCCCGGGAAGTCGATGAAGGGGAGCGCCGTGACAACAACGAGAAATTTCAGGAGACGGCATGAAGAAGCGAGTGTTGTGTGCATTGCTGCTGGGTGCAATGCAGGGCGGTGCGTACGCGCAATCGACCGGGGGCGTCACGCTTTCGGGATTTGTGGACCTGAATCTGGAGCAGCTGTGGGGTTCGGGGGCGAATGGCGGCAAGGTCACACGTGTTTCGAGCGGCGGCCTCAACAACTCCCGCTTCAACCTGAGCGGATACGAGGAGCTCGGCGGCGGCAACCGCGCGTTCTTCACCTACGAACCGATGTTCTCCGCGAACACTGGTACCCAGTCGGTGCAGGCGCGCCAGTCGTTCGTGGGGATCAAGGGACCGTGGGGCGAATTCTCGCTGGGCCGCCAGTTCACGCCGTCTTACTGGATCGCGGGCTATGCCGATCCCAGTTGGGCGGCCGACTTCAGTATGGTCAACAACATGGAGTTCTTCTACGCGTCGTATCGCGTCGATAACGCCATTCAATACAACACGCCGCGCTGGCATGGCCTGATGGGACGCTTCATGGCAACCACCGGCGTGGGCGACGGCACGCGCTCGGGCCGCTTCTACTCGGCAGGGCTCGAATATCGCAACGGCGGCATCTTTCTCGGCGCCGTGAGCGAGCTGCAATACACACGCGACATCTTTTCATCGAGCCAGATCCGCTCGTCGCGCGACAACTACTTCGCCGCGACGTACCGATTCGGTAGCGTCGAGCCGACGTTGATCTATCACACCTACAACGGTTACTACGCCTACCCACCGTATGTTGCGTTCAACGTGCGCGGCTGGGATATCCAGGCCGGCGTGCGCTACGCGTTGACGGATCGACATCGCTTCTACGCGAGCTTCGTCCATCGGCAGGACGACGACAACAAGGCCCTCTCGAACGCCAATGGCTTCGTGGTGGGCTACATGTACGGCCTGTCCAAGCGCACGACGCTTTACGCCACGTATGCCCGCGTGCAGCACAGCAACGACACGGCGGTGCATTACCCGGTGACCTTCCAGGTCGGACCGACCGGCACGCAGAACCCGTCCGGGGTGCAGTTCGGCATCCGGCACGCGTTCTGACGGGGCTTCGCACGCATGCCATCACGCTGTCGGCGCGCCTTGCGCCGACGGGAAGATTCTAGAAACGAAGGAGGAAGACATGTTTCGCAAGCAGACACTCGGCGTGTCGTTGACCGCTACCGCAGTGCTCGCGGCGCTCACGATGACGCTCGCCGCGCACGCCTCTGCGCCCGACAGCGCACCGGCCCCGGCCGCCGCCACGCCGGCGCAACCCTCGGGCACGCCCGGCACGCCGAACGTCAAGGACCCTTACCTGGCCGGCTGGTTGCGCCTCACGCCCGATCGCGAACCCAAGCCGCTCAAGGCGGGCGTCGACTACGGCATGGATCCGGCAACAGGCAAGTTCATCTGGCCGAAGGCCACGCCCGAGGTTCACACCGGGCAACGTTTCCCGGGTGAGCTCGCGAGCTGGGACAAGAATAGCTACACGAAGAACGTCAAGGTGCTGGCTTTCTATCCGGGGGTGGGCTCGCCGTTCCATGCATGGAACAACATCGCCGACTTCAATGGCAAGCGCTATTTGTACATTCACGATCGCGACTATCTGCGCATCATGGATGTGACCGACCCGGCAAACGGCAAGGTCGTGTTCTCCAGGGGCGGCGTGTGGGGCCCGAAGGGATCGAGCGAGAAGTTCGATCCGAACAATGTGCACGACTATCTGGGCGGCGCCACCATCGTGTGGAACAAGAAGCTCGGCAAGCCGATTCTCGTCGCGTCGTTCGAGATCGGGCGTTACGGCCTCATGCGTGACAAGTCGAAAGAGCCGGAAAAGGTTGCCGCGCAGCGCAACTACAACTCGCTCAAGGGTTTCCGGGTGTTCGAGATGAACGGGCCACTGCCGTCGGACTGGAAGCTCATCGCCACGCGCACGACCGATTACCGGCACCCGAACGCGCCCATCGGCCAGCAACAGGGCTCGGGCTCGCTCGATTCGCCGGAATTCTACGGCGGCAAGTATATGATCCTCTCGGCCGCGCCGGACGATAGCTACGCGCTCACCGAATATCCGAACTACCTTTACTCGCCGGGCTATCAGGTCTGGGACATGTCGGATCCGGCCAACCCGAAGTTCGTCTCGCAGATTTCGGTGCCGGGCCAGATCCTTGGCAACGCCGGGCACGAGCAGGCCTATTTGCAGAATCCGCGCGCAGGCAATCGCACGTCCTGGATGGGCTCGCGCATGCCGATCTTCCTGCCCAAGCCGCTGGAGCAGGGCGGCAAGGTGGGCTTCGGCGCGATGGGCGGATTGGGGCTGTGGTCGTTCGACCTGTCCGATCCGGCCCACCCGAAGGTGCTGGGTAACGTGAATACGGCGCCGAGTTTCGCGGGCACCGAGTACGACAACGCGGATGTGAGCCAGTACGAGCGCACCGGCTACGTGCTCACGAGCGGCTATCCGATGAACCGCGACTGCTATGAGCCGTACAAGGACATCTTCGTGGTCGACGCACGTAATCCGGCCCACATGAAGGTCGCGGCGAAGCTACCCGAGCCGGAAGTGCCCGAAGGCGCGCCGTTTACGAGTTTCTGCCAGCGCGGTGGCAATTTCGGTCCGAAGCGGTCTAATTCGATCGGTCAACCGGGAACGTGGCGCCAGGGCATCGTGCCTTATTCGTTCTACAACGCGGGCGTGCAGATCTTCGACGTGAAGGACCCTGCCAAGCCGAGCATTGCGGGATATTTCGTACCGGGTCTGGCGGATGAGTCGGAACTGCCCGTCTACACGCTCGGCAAGGGGGTGTTCGCGATGTACACGGAGTACGACCGCAACATCATGTGGGCCTTCACCGAGAACGGCGCCTACGCACTGTCGAGCCCGCTGCTTGGCGAGCCGGTGATGAAAGCGCCGGCCAAGCCCTGGCCGGCGCGTTGAGCTTCGCGATTGCGCGGCACGACTTGTCGTGCCGTCGCCGCAGACGACTTCACAGGGCCTCCAAAGCGTGAAGTGTTGAAGCGGGCAGCCTCCGATGGTCTCCCGGTTGCCCGCTTCCTTTTTACGCGCCGGCGTGGCGGCGCTCGACCGTGTTTGCCGCCGCAGGCAGTGGCGCGCCCGCGAGGTGCGCGTGCAGGTTCGCGAGCAGCAGGTCGATCTGCGCCTGCAGCGCGGCGGGAGAGCGACCGGAGATGTGCGGTGTGAGCACCACGTTCTCCAGCATGCGCAATGCGGACGGCACGTCGGGCTCGGTCTCGAAGACGTCGAGGGCTGCACCGGCGATCACGCCGTCGCACAGCGCTTCGATCAGGGCTGCGGTATCGACGACGCTGCCGCGCGCCACGTTCACGAGAAAGCCGTCGCGACCGAGCCTTGCGAGCACGTCGGCATCGACAAGGTGATGCGTGGCAGGACCACCGGGGCAGGCAAGCACCAGGAAGTCGCTGGCATCGGCGAGTGCGGCAACGCTCTCGAAGTGATCCCAGCGGCAGTCGGTGCGCGGCGTGCGAGTGTGATAGCCGATGGACATGCCGAAGGCCTGCGCGCGCACGGCGATCGCGTGTCCGATGTTGCCAAGGCCCACGACGCCCAGCCGTGCACCGTTGAGGGTGGGACGCGGGGCGCGGTGCCGGGCCCAGCCTCCGGCTTTCACGGCGCGATCGAGGGTGATGAGTCCGCGCGCGCTTGCGAGCATCAAGGCCAGCGCGTGATCCGCAACCGTCTCGCCGTTGGTGTTGGGGGCATGAGCGACCGCGATGCCGCGCGCGGTGGCCGCGGCCAGATCGACGTTCTCGAAGCCCGCGCCGAAGGCGCACACGAGTTCGAGCCGAGGCAGCGCATCCATTTGCGCGGCGCTCAGTCCGGTCGTGCCATTCGTCAACAGCAGGCGCACGTTCGGCGCGAACGCGATGTCTTCGATCCGAGTTCGATGCGTGTCGACGTCGTGAAGACGAAAGCCTGCGGCCAGCAATTGTTCGCGCGCGGTGGCCTCGAGCGCAATGAAGTTCAGAAGCAGCGGTGCATCGGTCATGGCGGTGTCAATCGTCCCGATCGTTAGGATGGAAAAATTAAATACAAATAAGTTGCTATGTATACATATGCTATGTATTGTATCTTCATATAGCAATCAAAAAGACAGCCGATGGGTGAAAACGCGATCGGCTCCTGCACGGAAGACAAGGAAGACAAGGAGGATGGTGTGACCTGGTTTGGCATCGCAACTTATGAATCGCTGGCGCCGGGGGCGGGCGCCGCCCGCCGCACGGCGCTGGTTCAGCACGGGCGTTTGTACGATCTGGCGGCGGTGCTGCGCGAATCGCATGCCGATGACGCGCTCGCTGTGGCGCAGGACCTGACGTCGGTGATCTCGGATTGGTACGTGCATGGCGAAGCACTGGACGCGGCGGTGCGCCGGGCGCTGGACGCCGGCTTGCCCGCGAAGATCGGCGCGCTCGCCACTGGCGACTATCGCCTGTGCGTGCCGTACCAGCCCGGGCGCATTTTCGCGACCGCGTCGAACTACTACGAGCACGCGGCCGAGATGGGCACCAAGCTTGCGCCGCGCAGCGAGAGCTCGCCGTACATGTTCATGAAAGCCGAGACGAGCGTGACGGCGACGGACACGGAAGTCGTGCTGCCGCCGCACGCCGAGCGGGTCGACTGGGAGGTGGAGCTCGCCGTGGTGATCGGTCGTCCCGGCCGCCACATCCCGGTGGAACAGGCGCACGAGTGGATCGCCGGTTACACGGTCATCAACGACGTGAGCGCACGGGATCTGAACCGCCGTACCGACTATCCGTTCACGCACGACTGGTTTCGCGGCAAGAGTTTCGATACCTTCGCTCCTCTGGGGCCCTGGTTCGTGCCGCGCGACGTCATTCGCGATCCCCAGAATCTGCGCATGACGCTGTCGGTCAACGGCGAAACGATGCAGAACGATACGACGGCGGGAATGATCTTCAACATCGCGGAGCAGATCGCCTACCTGTCCGGCATTCTCACGCTCAAACCCGGCGATCTGATCGCCACGGGCACGCCGACCGGCGTGGGCATGGGGCGCGGCGTGTATCTCAAGGCGGGTGACGTGATGGTCGCGGGGATCGAGGGCATTGGCGCCATCGAGAACCGCGTCGTCGCACAGCGCAAATAACAACGGCCGTTCTCGTGGCGGTCAGGAGGAGGCAGCAATGCAGCAGTGGCAGTGGGCAAGGCGCTGGTGGACGGCGCTCGCATTTGTCGGTGCGTTCGGCGCAGCCGGTTCGGGCGCGCTGTGGGCGACGCCGGTCGCCGCGCAGGACAAGGTGAAGTTCAACCTTTCGTGGTTGCCGCAAGGCAGTACCGGCGGCGTGCTCGTCGCGATCAACAAGGGCTACTACCGCGACGTGGGCCTTGAGGTGTCGGCCATCGTCGGGCACGGCGGCCAGCGCACCGTCAACGAGATCGACCAGGGGCTGTTCGAGTTTGGCTACGGCGATCCGATCAGCGTGATGCTCAACCGCGCGCAGGGTGGCAAGACGAAGATGGTCGGCTCGATCAACGCGGTGTGGCCTGGCGCGATCTGCTACCTCGTCAAGCCCGGACGGTCCCTTGAGAAGCCTGCCGATCTCAAGGGCCTGTCGATGGGCGGCGGTGGCGCGTCGCCGCTGCAGAACATCGTGCCGGCCTGGCTCAAGGCCAACGGCCTGGCGCCCACGTCGATCAGGCTGCTGCGGCTCGACCCGTCAACGATCAACCCCTCGTTCCTGCAGGGCCGGGTAGACCTGACCGAGTGCTGGGAGGGGGCGAACCTGCAAGTGCTCAAGTCGCTCGCTGCCAGACAGGGGCGCGAGATCGGCTCGCTGCGCTATCGCGACTTCGGGCTCGACATGGTTGGCAACGGCATTGTGACGACCGAAAAGATGATCGAGCAGAAGCCCGATGTCGTGCGCCGCTTCGTGCAGGCGACCTATCGCGGCTATGCCTGGATGCGCGAGCACCCGGCCGCGTCGGCCGCCGTGATCGCCTCGCAGTACCCGATGCTCGACAAACAGGTGATGACCGAGCAGATCCGGCAGATGGCCGCGCTGCAGAGCGATCGCGAGACACAGGGTCACAAGCCGGGGTGGTTGCCGGTGCCGCGCATGGAATCGACCGCGAAGTTCGTGCGCGACGCGTTCCATCTGTCCCCGACGCTCAAGGCGACCGATCTTTATACCAATCAGTTCGTCGAATGAGCTCGCGCGTCGAAGCCATACAAGGAGTGGAGATGACAAGCCCCAAACCCAAACTCAATCCCCGGCGTCTCGGCCATCTGGTGCTGGTCGTGCGCGATATCCGGAAATCGGCGCAGTTCTACACCGAGGTGCTCGGACTGACCGTCTCCGACTGGATCGGCGACCAGATGGTGTTCCTGCGTGCCGCGAGCGATCACCATGACCTTGCGCTCTCGCAGATTCCCAAGGACTCGCCGGATATCGACGATCTGCCGCGCTACAGCCGCCCGGGCATGGAGCACTTCTCCTATCTCGTCGACAGCGTCGAGGAGATGGAGCAGGCCGTGGAAGTGCTGCGCGCGCACGACGTGGAGATCGTGCGCGGCATTGGACGGCACGGTCCGGGTGCGAATTACTTCCTCGTGTTCAAGGATCCGGACGGCAACAACGTCGAGCTGTACTGCGAGATGACCCAGATCGACGCCGAGCATCCGTACGAGGCTCGTGTGTGGGAGCGCAACATCGAGAGCTTCGACCGGTTCCGCTTCGAGCGCTTCGTTGTGCCGCCGCCGCCTGGCATGGTCAAGGAAAAGTCGGGCGGCAAGGCCTAGCCGCGCGACCTTTCGGAGGAGACATCGAATGAAACGCATCGCACAGACGATCGTATTTTGGGGCGTGCTGCTCGCCCTGTGGGAATTGGCCGTGACGTACTTCAAGGTGCAGTCGTACCTCATGCCCCCGCCGTCGGCCATCTTTCGCGCGGCCTGGGAAGTCCATCCGCAGATGCTCGCCGATACCTGGGTGACGACGGTGGAAGTCCTGGCCGGCTTCATTGCGGCCGTGGCCGGCGGACTCGTGATCGGGGTGGTCATCAGCTACAGCGCGCTCGCGCGCCGCACGCTGTATCCCCTGGTCACGGCGTTGCAAAGCATGCCGAAAATCGCGCTCGCGCCACTCATGATCGTGTGGTTCGGTTATGGCTTTGCGTCGAAGCTGGCGTCGACCTTCCTGTTCGCGTTCTTCCCGGTCGTGGTCGCCACGATGGGGGGACTTGCGTCGGTCGCGCGCAACCTCGACGAGCACTTCCGCGCGCTGGGCGCGAGCCCATGGGACACGTTCTGGCGGCTCTATCTGCCGGCCGCACTGCCCGCGTTCGCCGACGGTCTGAAGATTGCCATGCCGCTCGCGGTCATCGGTGCGATTGTCGGCGAGTTCATCGGCTCGGAAGAGGGCCTGGGGCACCTGATCGTGTTCGCGTCGGCGGCCGCGCGCACCGACGTCATGTTCGCGGCCATTCTGATGGTGACCTTGCTGGCCGTGGTCTTGTATTGGGCGATCGAGCGTTTGGCCCGGTTTGTCTGGTGGCGGGGGATCAACGTATGAGCAATGCAACGGGTACGGTTGCGCAGTTGCATGCCGCGCGCGCTGCCGATCAGGAGACGCATGACGCTTCGCGGGGGCCTGGCGTTGGTGCAGCGCCCGCTGCGCAAGGCGCGGACACCGTGATCGAGGTACGCCACGTCGACAAGGCCTATGCGGCGAAGCAGCGCAAGGGCGTGCCGGTGCGGATTCTCGACGACGTATCGCTCTCGATTGCCGATCGCGAGTTCGTGTCGATTCTCGGCGCGAGCGGTTGCGGCAAGAGCACGTTGTTGCGCATCGTGGCCGGACTGGTGCCGCACGACGGCGGCGAGGTCCGTGTGGTGGGCCAGCGGGTATCGCGTCCGGTGCCTGACATCGGCGTGGTGTTCCAGACCAGCAACATGCTGCCCTGGCTGACGGTACGGCAGAACCTGCTGCTTGGCACGCGCTTGCGCAAGATCCCGAAGGAGAAGAGCGAGCCGCGGGTACAGGCGTTGCTGGAGATGCTGGGGCTCTCGCAGTTCGCCGAGCATCATCCGCATGAATTGTCGGGCGGCATGCGTCAGCGCGCGTCGATCGGACAGATCCTGGCGCTCGAGCCGAAGGTGCTGCTCATGGACGAACCGTTCGGCGCCCTCGATGCACTCACGCGCGACAACCTGAACGTCGAGCTGCTGCGCATCTGGCAGGAGCACCGGCAGACGGTGCTGCTCGTCACGCACAGTATCGAGGAGGCGGTCTTCCTGTCGGACCGGGTGATCGTGATGTCGGCCCGTCCGGGCAAGGTGCAGCAGGAAGTCGTGATCGATCTTCCGCGTCCGCGCTCGCCGCAGACGATCAAGCAGCATCCGCGCTACGCGGGCTACATCGCGCAGCTCTCGCAATTGATGGGGGTTTATTGATGGCGGCGCAGTGGCAACTGGCGCGGGCGCGAATGCGCGAAATCGGGCCCGTCTGGGCCCAGGACATCGCGGCCGGGCGCCGTGCGGTGATCGACGCCTATACGCCGCTGCTCGCACAGGCCTCGACGCTCGGCTACGTCGTCGAGCGGGATCTGGCCTACGGTCCGCATGTCCGTCACCGCCTCGACATCTACCGGCCGGAGGTGTCGGCCGAGTCGCCCGCGCCGGTCGTCGTGTTCGTTCACGGCGGTGGCTTCGTGCGCGGAGACATGAACGCCAACGCGCAAATCTACGGCAACGTGCCGCGCTATTTTGCCCGTCATGGCTGTATCGCCGTCAACGTGGAGTATCGCCTGGCGCCTGAAGCCCCATTTCCCGGTGGCGCACAGGACGTGGCCGCCGCCGTTCGGTGGGTGCGCGACCATGTGAGCGCATATGCGGGGCAGGGCGGCGCGGACCTGTCGCGCATGCTGTTGATTGGGCATTCGGCCGGCGGATCGCACGTGGCCAGCTACCTTTGCGATCCTCGTGTGCGCCCGGCAATGCCGGAAGTCGCGGGCGCGGTGCTCATCAGTGCGCGCCTGCGCGCCGACGTGTTGCCGGACAATCCGAACGCGCCCGGCGTGGTCGCGTATTACGGTGAGGACCCCCAGCGCTACGGTGCCGACGCGCCGACGGCGCATGTCGATGCCATGCCGGTGCCGGCGATGGTCGTCATCGCGGAGTTCGAGAATCCGCATCTCGACACCTACGCACTCGAGTTCTGCTATCGGCTGGCGTTGCGCGACGGACGCGCGCCGCGCTTCGTACAGGTGCGCGACCACAACCACACATCGATCGTGGCGCATCTCGATACGGGCGATGAATCGCTCGGCAGAGAAATTCTGCAATTCCTGCACGAAATCGATCCGTCGCCCTGATGCAGGTCGTGCCTGTCTGACGTGCAGAGCTGCGTAGTTGTTGCAGCCGCGTGCGGGCAGCGCCGTTCATCTCCCTCTCTCTTCCAGGAACTGTCATGGTCGATCACGAATTGACCGGGGCGTTTGCGCCCGTCGTCACCCCGTTTCACGCGGATTGGACGCCGGATGCCCCCGTTTTGTCGCACATTGCGAATGGTTGCTCTCGCACGGTGCGGGGCTCGCCCCGTTTGGCACCAACAGCGAAGCCAACTCCCTCGACGCCCACGAGCGCATGACGCTGCTCGACCATCTCGTCGGGCATGGTCTCGACGCCGGTCGCATGTTGCCCGGTACCGGCTGCTGCTCGTTGCCGGAGACTGTCAGGCTCACGCGTCATGCCGTGGCGCATGGCTGTGCCGGCGTGCTCATGCTGCCTCCCTTCTTCTACAAGGGCGTGACGGACGATGGCCTGTACGCGTACTACGCACGGGTGATCGATCAAGTGGCCGATTCTCGCCTGCGCGTGTACCTGTATCACATCCCGGCACTGTCGGGCGTGCCGATCACAATGCCCGTGATCGAACGGCTGATCCGCGATTTTCCGACGACGGTCGTGGGCATCAAGGACAGCTCCGGCGACTGGAATCACCTGAGTGAGATGCTCGACGCGTTTCCTGGCTTCGGCATCTTCCCGGCTTCGGAGTCGCTGGTGTCGCGTGCCTCGGCCAGGGGCGCCAGGGGCTGCATTTCCGCCACGGTCAATATCAATCCACAGGTCATTGCGCGCCTGTGCCGTGAGTGGGCGGGCGGCGGCGGTGCAGCGCTCCAGGCGCAGGCCGACGCGGTGCGCGGCGTCGTGCAGTCGTTTCCGATGATCGCGGCGCTCAAGGCCGTGCTCGCGACGCAGCGCGACGATCCAACCTGGCAACGCGTGCGGGCACCGCTCTCGCTGCTCACGCGCGAACAGCACCAGCGACTGCATGCGCAGTTGGCCGCGTGCGGCTTCACGCTGCCGGGTTGAGCGAACATGCGCGGCGCGTTGCGGTTTCGGGAGTCACGTCGTGGTTTGCCGCGCCGGCGTCCGGTGCGTGCCGACGCACGGCTGCCGGGCATGCTGATCGGCCTGGCGATGGGCATGGGCGTTTGCCAGACCGGTCAGGCGCAGGTGCAAATCTACGGACATCTCACGCCGATGATGGATTGGGTCTCCGTGAGCGGACGACAGGCACCGGCATCGGCCGTGCGTCCGACGCAAGCCCCGGCGGGCGCCGTCAGCGCACCGGCGCTGAGCGGCACGCGCCTGTTGTCGAGCATTTCGTACTTCGGCATGCGCGGCAGGGAGGATCTGGGCGATGGGTACGCCGCGATCTGGCAGATCGAGACCCCGGTGGCCTTCGACGGCAAATCGACCGGCGCCATTGCCGGGCGCAATTCGAACGTCGGCGTCAAGGGCCCGTTCGGCACGGCGTTCATGGGCAACTGGGATACGCCTTATCAGTGGTCGACGCTCGCGGTCGGGTCGCCGGTGCGCAATCCCTATACCGGCGATCTCAGCACGATCCTGAGCAATCCAGGCTTCAACGTGCCGAACACAACCACGCAGTCGGGGCGTGTGAATGGCGCCGCCGACGCCACGTTCAACCGCCGTCAGGGCAACAGCCTCCAGTACTGGACCCCGGAGTGGGCGGGCTTGCAACTGCGATTCTCTTACTCGTTGTCGAACGGTTCGGTGGCCACGCGAGCGGGCGACATCACGCCGCAGGTGTTCGGCGCTGGACTGGAATATGCGAACGGCGGGCTGCGCGTTCGCTACGCATATGAAATGCACAAGGACTACTTCGGGCTGGCGTGGCTCGGCGCCCCGCCGTCGGCGAATCCGTCGAACGTCGGTTCGCGTGCGACGGGCTCGCGCGACGACGCCCACAAGGTCCTGATCGTCTTCACCTACGCGAACACGAAATGGGTCGCGGGCTGGGACCGCCTGACGTATCGCACCAACGACGGCACCGTCGGCAATCTCGATCGCTACCGGCGCGACGCCGTCTACGCGATGGTGCAGCACTGGTTCGGCGGCGGCCGTCACTCGGTGTGGATTGGCGGTGGCTACGCGATGGACGGCGCTTGCTCGCGCACGGGGGGGCACCGTGCCGCACCGACGGCCTGGGGGCGACGCAAATGCACCTCGGCTACCGCTACGACTTTTCCAAACTTACCGACGTGTACCTCGCGTACTACCAGGTCATCAACCGCGCTTGGGGCGGCTACGGCTTTTCACCGCGTCCGAACTTTGGCACCGGCAACGGCGGTGCGCCGCCGGGTGCGCACTACCGGGGCATCGGTATCGGTATCGAACACAGTTTTTAACGACCACTTATCGAATCACAGGAGACGAACTTGAGTACGACACAACCGGGCTTCGACAGCATTGTCGAGCGAGAAAAGGGGCTGCATCGCGGCCTGAGCAGCGGGCAGTTGTCGATGATCGCCATCGGTGGCGCCATTGGCACCGGCCTTTTTCTGGGAAGCGCGTTCGCGATCGGTTTTGCCGGCCCCAGCGTGCTCGTGAGCTACGCCATCGGCGGCGTCATCGCCCTGTTGCTCATGGGTTGCCTGGCCGAAATGACGGTGGCGCATCCGACGTCGGGCTCGTTCGGCGCGTACGCCGAGCACTACATCGGGCCGCTCGCCGGGTTTCTGGTGCGCTATGCCTACTGGTCGTCCATCGTCTTCGCCGTGGGCACCGAAGTCACGGCCATCGCCGTGTACATGAAGTACTGGTTTCCGGAAGTGCCGGGCTGGTACTGGATCGTCGGCTTCTCGGCCGGGCTCATCGCGATCAACGCGGCGAGCGTCAAGGTCTTCGGCGCGGTCGAATATGCGTTCTCGATGCTCAAGATCGTGGCCATCGTGTTGTTCCTCATGCTGGGCGCCTACATCGTGTGGCACGCGCCGCAGGGCAGCGGCATTGGACTGGCGAACTACACCGCGAACGGCGGATTCTTTCCCAAGGGCGCCTGGGGCATGTGGGTGGCCGTGATCGTGTCGATTTTCAGCTATCTGAGCATCGAGATGATCGCGGTGGCCGCGGGCGAGGCGCAGGACCCGCAGCGGGCGATTACGCGCGCCTTTCGCGCCACGATGTTCCGACTGGTGTTCTTCTATCTGCTCACGCTGGCCCTGACGCTGGCGATCGTGCCCTGGAACGCCGCCGGCGAGGACGGCAGCCCCTTCGTCAAGGTGATGGCGGCCACGCACATTCCCGGTGCAGCCGGGGTCATCAATCTGGTGATCCTGGTGGCCGCGCTCTCGGCCATGAACAGCCAGCTCTACATCACCACACGCATGATGTTCAGCCTGTCGCGCGCGGGCTATGCGCCCCGTCGTTTCGGCGAAGTGAGCCGCAACGGTGTTCCTGTCGCGGCGCTCATGCTCTCGACCATCGGTATCGCGCTGGCCGTGGCGCTCAACGTGATGGCGCCGCAGGCGTCGTTCACGCTGATGATGTCGGTATCGATGTTCGGTGCGATGTTCACGTGGCTGATGATCTTCGTCACCCATCTGTATTTCCGACGCGCGCACGACGCAAAGTCCCTGACTTTTCGCATGTGGGGATATCCGTATGCGAGTCTCGCAGGCGCGCTGCTCATGCTTGCCACCCTGGTCACCACCTATTTCACCGGTGCGTTTCGCATGACGTTGGTCTACGGTGTGCCGTTCGTGGTGGCGCTCTCGGTCGTGTACGCGGTGTGGTATCGGCAGCGTGCCGCTGTCGCGACCGCCGGGGCGCACGGTTCGAGTCGCTGAGTCGGTGAGTCCATCAATGGTCGTCGGGCGGCGAAGCCGAGAGTGGCGCGGCGACGGCTTCAAGCGGTCGCCGTTGCGCTGCAACGCCCCATCGCGCGGCGACGATCGCCGCGCAAAGCATGAGCGTCGCGCCGATCAGATAGCCGATGAACACGTCGGCGCGGCGCTGCGTGTCGATGAGCCAGCCGAAGAGGGCGGGCCCGGCGACGCCGCCAAGCAGCGTGCCGACGGCATAGAACACCGCGATGGCGAGCGCCCGGATCTCGAGCGGAAAGGTCTCGCTGACGGTGAGGTACGCGGAGCTCGCGGCCGCCGAGGCAAAGAAGAAGATGACCGACCACGCCAGCGTTTGCGTGAGCGTGCTCAGCAGACCTTGCGCGAAGCCCCAGCCGCACAGCGCCAGCAGCACGCCGGCGATGGCGTACGTAAGGCTGATCATCACGCGCCGCCCCACCGCGTCGAAGAAGTGGCCGAGCACGATCGGGCCAAGGACGTTGCCGGCCGCGAACGGCAGGAGGTACCAGCCGACGCGCGCCGCGCTCACCCCATAGAAGTCGGTGAGCACCAGCGCATAGGTGAAGAAGATGGCGTTGTAACAAAAGGCCTGCGCGGTCATGAGGGTCAGGCCAACCAGCGAGCGTTGCCGATAGGTGTGAATCAACGTGTGCCAGACCTCGCGAAGCGGCGTGGCCTGCCGCACGCGAAGTCGCAGTCGTGGGCCGTCGGGGTGTGCGAGCGCGTGCCCACGCTCGCGAAGCGACCTTTCGATACCGCCGACGATCGATTCGGCGTCGGACGCGCGTCCGCGAAGGATGAGCCAGCGTGGGCTTTCGGGCACCCACATACGCATTAACAGAATGCCGAGTCCCAATGCGGCGCCGATGAAAAAACACGCGCGCCATCCCCAGTCCGGTGGCAACGTGCCGGGCGCGAGCAGCACGATCGAACCCGCGGCGCCCAGGGCCGCACCCGCCCAGAATGTGCCGTTGATGATCAGGTCCGTCCAGCCGCGTACGCGCGCCGGCGTGAACTCCTGGATCGTCGAGTTGATGGCGGTGTACTCGCCGCCGATGCCTGCGCCTGTCAGGAAACGGAATACGACAAAGCTTGCGAAGCTCCACGAAAAACCGGTGGCGGCGGTGGCGACGACATACAGCAGCAAAGTGATGAAGAAGAGCTTGCGGCGTCCGAGCCGGTCGGTGAGCCAACCGAAGCCGAGCGCACCGAGCACCGCACCGGCGATGTAGGCGCTGCCCGCGAGGCCGACTTGCGCGTTGGTAAGGGCAAGCGCGGGACTGGTTCTGAGGGCACCGGCCACTGCGCCGGCCAGCGTGACTTCAAGGCCGTCGAGCAGCCAGGTGATGCCCAGGGCGATGACGATCAGCGTATGGAATCGTCCCCATGGCAGGCGGTCGAGGCGAGCGGGCAGGTCGGTGTCGACGACGTTCGCCGCTGCGGGACGAAGGGTTCGGTGGGCGTCGGTCGCGTCTGTCGTCTCTGACATCGGGCGGTCGAGAACTCCGGAAATCCCCGTGGTTCATCAATGTTTGCCCACCATCTTACTCCGCGACCGCAAGCGCGCGTCGCGGATCACCTCTCACGACGACGCGGAGCCGAGCCGCGCCGGATCGATTTCGAGCGCGGTCCGGCGGCGAATCTCGGCGCGGGCGGCGTCGTCGACTTCGGCGTCATCGCTGCCGGCGGGCGGTGCCGGGTGAGCAACGTCGTTGCGCAGCACCGAAGCGAGCAGGGTGGTCAAGTCGCTGCGCTGCGACATCGCTTGCGGCGTGATGACGTCGCTGACCAGCCGGGCCATCTCGAAGCGCTGCACCTCGGTGGACTGGTCCGCGCTGCGGTGCACCGCGGCGCGGACCGGCAGGCCGTCCCGATAGCCGACCTGGATGTCGGTGTTTGCCGAGTCGCGCACTTTCACGTATTCATAATTCTGCGATTTCGGATCGGTCGTCAGATTCAACGGCACGCCGGCCCAGAGTGATCGGTGATAGCTCGCCGTGAGCGTCGCCTCGGCTTGTTGCGCGACCGTGCGGTTGAGCGTGTCCTTGCCGCCGATATCCGTATGCTGCGAGATCCGGTAATCGAACCCGTCGACTTCCGATGGGCGCAGCGGGTTGGATGCCGAGGTCGTTTGCGAGATCGACGCGCTGAAGTCGGCCAGACCGCTCAGCACGGACTTGTCGGCGCTGCTCAGGGCGATGCGCGGCAAGGCCGGCGCCGGCGGGTAGTGGCCGTTGAGCCCGGTGAAGGCGCCCTTGAACATTTGCATCAGCGAGGCGTCCCCGTTACCGCGTGTCCGGGCGATATCGAACCGGGCGAGCCAGGCGTCGAGCGCCGCGGCCTGTGCTTTCGGGCTGCCGACGGCCTGCATGGACTGCAGGTCGACGTTGACCTCGAATCGGCCGCTCGCGCCGTCGACGTGGACGTTACGTTGCGTCGCGTCGGCGTGGAATGCGATGGTTTGCGCAGATGTCCCGTTGGCGCCGAGCGTCGCCGACAGGTCGACGGACGAGAGTAGGGCGGTGTCGAAGCCGGTGAGCGCGCCGAAATCCACGACGGGCGGCTGCTTGGCCAGGCCATCGACGGCGCGTTGGAAGGCGTCTGCGAGCTTGCCGAGCTGATCGCGCTCGGCATCCGTCAACGTGCCCTTGGTGACGGCGACCTCGGCCGACAGCCCATCGTCGCTGCTGCCCAGACGCACGCTCACCTGTGCGCCTGAGGCGGTCTTGATCGTCAGCGCGAAGCGATTGTCCGCATCGGTCTGGAGTTGCGTGCGCTGCACCGCGAGCGCGTCGGCGGACGGTGCGACGACGGTGCTCGAGCGAAGCACGCTTTGTGAATATGCCGTGGCGCCGCCCGCGATGACATCCAGCAGCTTTCGGCCGAGACTGTCGAGACGGTTGCCCAGCGCATGGGTGCTGGCGTTGCCAGACATCAGCAACGACAGAGGATCCGAAGGCGGTGTCTGCCAATACAACGTCGCACCGTTGGCGACTGGCTGGGTATAGGTTGGCCAGTTGGCAAGGGGCGGCGCAGTCGTGAGCGTGACCCACGTGGATGCGGATGGGCCCGTCGCGACAGGTGGCGCGTCGGCGGCGCTCGCGCTGGCGGCGCGCGAGGCGATTTCCGCGCTTGCCAGCGTTACAGAACGGGAGAGGGCGTTGATGGCCGTCATCGGGGGAGGGCTGTCGTCAAAGACACCAGGTTATCCGCAAGCATCGGCAGGCGTTGCCGAAGGTCTGTAAGGACCGGTAAGGAAGCCAGCGGGTTCATGAGGAATAACGACTCCCGGACGCCAATATTTAGGGCCGCCTCTCATTTTCGGTGGGCGACTCGAATAACGACGGCCTGGCATGGCATTTTGAAACATCAAAAGTTACTTGATTGGACATGTCATGCAGTGAGCGACGATAGCGATGTTCGACCAGCACGCGGCGATAACGCCGGCGGATCCGGCGCAGAACTTCGACGTGCTGTGCCGCGAGCCGGCGCGGAGCGCGGGGCGCGGCGTGAGCCGACGCCTGTGGGCCCGATGGTGAGCCGCGCGCATTACCGTGCCGTTGCCAACTGCGCCTTGATCGCGGCCTCGGTCTTCTCGTAGTCGCCTTCGCCGAAGTGCGTGTAGACGATCTTTCCGGACCGGTCGACGAGATAGAACGCGGGCCAGTACAGGTTGCCGTAGGCCTTCCATGTGGCGTACCGGTTGTCCTGCGCGATGGGATAGGTGAGCCCGAATCGGCGGACGGCGTCACGGACATTGCCGGTGTCGCGCTCGAAGGCGTATTCGGGGGTGTGCACGCCCACCACGACCAATCCCTGGTCCGTGTACTTCCGGTGCCACTGTTGCACGTACGGGAGCGTGTGGATGCAGTTGATGCACGAGTAGGTCCAGAAATCGACCAGCACAACCTTGCCGCGAAGTTGCCGAAGCGTGAGCGGCGGGCTTTTCAGCCAGTTGTCGATGCCGGTCAGCTCCGGGGCGGCGCCGCCGGTCGTCGGGCGAGCCTGGGATGGGCCGCAGGCGGCAAGCCCGGCGATCGCAAGCGCGATGAAAGCACTTCTGAGGATGGTTAACATGACGGTGTTCTCCTGTGGGCGTGCAAGGTCGGCGAGGATCGCCGCGAAAGCGGCATCCGTCCTGGGGTGCCGGTAGTCGTATTGCATCGCCCGGGCGTATCCGCCATGTGTTCGGAACCCCTCATTTCGGCAACGTCGTGTATCCGCGCGGCGTCCGGATACACAGTGATACAAACGCGTTCGACATTTGCTCTATAAAGCATTCAGCGATCGCGCCGTCGGCGCGGGCCAACCCGGGAGTCACGAGATGTCGTCCGACCTGCTGCAAGGTTCCTGCCACTGTGGAGCCGTCCGTTTCGAAGTCAGAGCGCCCGTCGAACCGGCCGCACGCTGCAATTGCAGCCTCTGCCGTCGCAAGGGGGCGTTGATGACGCCGGCTTTTCCCGCGTCGCAACTGCATCTCCTGTCGGGCGAAGGCGACCTGGCGTGCTATCAATTCAACACGCGCGTCGCACGCCACTATTTTTGCCGGCATTGCGGCATTTACACGTTCCACGAGACCCGTACGGCACCAGGCATGTGGCGTGCGAACATCGGCTGTCTGGAGGGTATCGATCCGTATGCCATGACGGCATCGGTGGCCGATGGCCAACGGCTTTCCGTGGTGGAGGACGCATGAGACGCCTGCTTGGCATCGTCGCCTTTCTGGCGGGCGGCTTCAGCGTGGAAGCCTTGCATCCGCTGCAATGCGAGCTGGCGTCCACCCTCCGCGGCGTGACCCTGGAGCCCGAGCGCGCACGCAGGCGCGCCATGCCGGACCCGTTGGTCGCCGGCAGGGCCCGTGTGCCGACTTCCCCGTCGCTATAATCGCCCGCATGGACAAAATCGATCATGTGCTGATCGTCGACGACGATCGCGGAATTCGCGAACTGCTCGCCGACTATCTCGAGAAGAACGGCATGCGGGTCAGCGTGGCGGCGAACGGTCGGGAGATGCGCTCGGTGCTCGCCGATGGCGCCCCCGATCTCATCGTGCTCGACCTCATGCTGCCCGGCGACGACGGCCTCGTCTTGTGCCGGGAGCTGCGCGCGGGCAAGTTTCGAACCGTGCCGGTGCTCATGCTCACCGCTCGCAGCGAGGAGACCGACCGGATCGTTGGTCTGGAAATGGGCGCCGACGACTATCTCGCCAAACCGTTCGCGGTGCGCGAGTTGCTCGCCCGGATCAAGTCGGTGCTGCGCCGCACTCGCATGCTGCCACCCGGCATGCAGGTCACCGAGACCGCCGAGGTGCTCGCCTTCGGTGACTGGCGGCTCGACACCACCGCGCGGCACCTGCTCGACGTTGACGGCACGGAAGTGGCGCTCAGCGGCGCGGAGTATCGACTGCTGCGCGTGTTGCTCGATCACCCGCAACGGGTACTGACGCGGGACCAACTGCTCAATCTCACGCAAGGGCGGCAGGCCGATGCCTTCGACCGCTCCATCGACCTGCTCGTGAGCCGTTTGCGGCAGCGCCTGCGCGATGGCGCGCGCGAACCGCGTTACATCAAGACGCTGCGCAACGAAGGATATGTGTTTTGCGCGGTCGTAACGGTCGTGGCGCCGCCAGCATGACACCCGTGCCGACCGTGCCTCCCAGTCCGTCGCCGCGGGGAGCATGGCGCCAATGGCGCTGGCGCCATTGGCCACGCTCGCTGTTTGCGCGCCTCGCGCTCATCCTCGTGGTCGGGCTCACGCTTGCCCAGGCGCTGTCGTTCTGGCTCACCATGACCGAGCGCAACCGCGTCACGTCGAACATGATGAGCGTCTACATCGAGAGCGAGGTCGCCAGTTCGGTGGCGCTGCTCGATCATCTGCCGGCGAGTGAACGTGCACAGTGGCTGCCGCGTCTGGCACGTCGCAGCTACCGCTTCGAACTGGGGCCGGGCGCGAGCGGCGGCACGCCCGATGCGGGACTCGCCGCGCAGGTCGCGGCGGTGATTCGGGACGCCATCGGCGTGACCTATCCGCTGACGGTGAGCAGCGTGCCCGGTGACGCCGACCGGCTCCAGGTGCATCTGCGCCTGAGTGACGGCTCGCCGCTGACCATCGACGTGTTCCCGACGCCGACACTGCCGCTCTCCGGCTGGCTGCCCGTGGTGCTCGTCATGCAATTGCTGCTCATCGCCGGATGCTGCTGGCTGGCCGTGCGCGTGGCGACACGTCCGTTGAATGCGCTGGCGAATGCCGCCGATACGCTCGGTCCCGACTTGCGTGCCGAGCGCCTGAATGAAGAGGGACCGTCCGAAGTGGCGCGCGCCGCGAGGGCGTTCAATGCGATGCAGGATCGCATCGGCGGCTACATGACCGAGCGCATGCAGATACTCGCGGCCATCTCGCACGATTTGCAGACGCCGATCACGCGCATGCGCTTGCGCGTCGACACCATGGAAGACGAATCCTCTGCCGAGCGCCTGCAACAGGACCTGCGCGAGATGGAGTCGCTGGTCAAGGAAGGGGTGACGTATGCGCGCACGCTCCACGGCGCCGTCGAAGCGCCACGCAAGGTGGATCTCGATGCGTTGCTCGACACACTGGTGTGCGACTACGCGGACGCCGGTCAACCCGTTGCCTTGACGGGAACAGTCGGGCATCCGGTGGTCACGCGCCCGCAGGCGTTGCGCCGCATCGTGGGCAATCTGATCGACAACGCGCTGAAGTACGGGGGCGATGCCAATCTGTCGGTCGTGCGATGCGACGAGGGCATCGACATCGTGGTGACCGATCACGGCCCAGGCATTCCGGAGGACAAACTCGAAGCGGTGTTCGCGCCGTTCGTGCGGCTGGAGACCTCGCGCAATCGTCACACCGGTGGGACCGGATTGGGGCTTGCGATCGCGAAGCAGCTCGCACAGGCGATGGACGCGCGACTGACACTGCGCAACCGCGACGGTGGCGGGCTCGAAGCCCGCCTTCGCCTGATGTGACGTCGTCGACCGCGATTCATGGCAATTCACCGCCAGTTGCGACGATTTGCAGCGCATCGCGGTGCTTCAGGCCGCTTTACCGCTCGAGTCCCGCGCGGTGCTTCTGGTATTGAATGGCCGACACGATCGCCATGCGGCGAATCGGCTCGGGCGGCAGCCACGTCGGTCGCTCGAAGCCCAGCGCATCCGTGAGTTCGGGCGACTTCAGGCCGCAAGCCATCTCGCCGAGCAGTTTGCCGAACATGCTGCCCTTGAGCACGCCCGCGCCGTTGCAACCCAGCGAGGCGAACAGGTCCTTGCGGATCTCGCCGAAGTACAGCGCGCCGTTACGGGTCAGCGCCGTTACGCCGCCCCACACATATTCGAACCGATGTGACGCGAGGTGTGGATAGCGGCGCTGATAGGCGTCGCGCAGCATGGCGCTCACCTCAGCCAGCGGCCGTTCCTTCTCGTATGAATAGGCGCTGCGTACGACAAAGCGCCCACCGAGCGTCTTGCGCAGCGTCGTGCCAAGCCGGTTCGCGGGGATGACGCCCCATTCGCTGGCCGGGCCGAGCCTGGCCAGTTCGTCGGCCGGCAGTACCGGCGTCATTGCCGCGTACGTGTAGATCGTGAAGACGCGGTCGCGGGCCAGGCCGAGTTTTCGCGCGAAGCCGTTGTTTGCCACGATCACCTGTCCCGCCCGGAGACGCGCCGTAGCCGTGGTCACCGTGTACGGTCCGGTGCCGTCGAGCGAGACAACCGGTTCGTTTTCCCACAGGCGAACATTGGCGGGCAGGCTGTCCGCCAGCCCGCGCACCAGGGCGGCCGGCTGTACGAAAACATTATTGTCGGAGTGATATCCGTAGCCGTAGTAGCGCGTGCCGATCTCGCTTTGCAGGGCGTCTCGCGAGAGCTCGCGATACGACACCCCCCATTCACGGTATTGCGCCAGCGTGTCGCGAAGCCGCTTCTCCCCGTCGGGGGTGGCCGCCGCGTGATACTTTCCGACCGGGTTCCATCCGCAATCGATGCCATGCGTGGTGACCAGATCGTGAAGCCACTTCAACCCGATGTCATAGAGGCGAATCTGCTTGCGCGCCACTTCGACCGGACTGCCGTGCCCCCCCATGCCGGTGTTGTGCGGCAAGTTGATCAGGAAGCCCGAGTTGCGTCCCGCCGAGCCGTTGCCTACGGTGGTGGCGTCGATCACAAGCACCGTGGCTTCGGGGCGTAATTCGGCAATGCGCCGCGCCGCGGCCAGTCCGGTGAAGCCGGCGCCGATCACGATGACATCGTAGCTTCGCACCGATGGCGGGTGCGTGTGCGGCACGCGCGCGGGCAAGAGGGCATTCCAGCCGGCGCCCGCCTGATAGGCGGGGAATGTGCCCCGCCCGGGGCGGGGCGGGAGAGAGGGCGTAACTTGATTGGGCATGACGATAGAAGGGCGGGGGCTTTGCCGAAACGTGCCTCGGGAAAATTACGCGGCCTGGCTTTCCAGACTGCGCATGACCTCGGTTTGCACGGTGTTCCAGATTTGCGATTTGAGTTCGTTGTAGCGTGCCGAGAGCTGGACTTGCGCGTCGCGCGGCATTGGCAGGTCGTTCGGCAGGTCGCAGGCCACGCGGCCAGGCCGTGCGCTCATGATGACCATACGCGTCGAGAGCATCAGGGCCTCGTCGATCGAGTGCGT
The DNA here is from genome assembly GCF_000767615.3 of Pandoraea pnomenusa. Taxonomy (NCBI): domain Bacteria; kingdom Pseudomonadati; phylum Pseudomonadota; class Betaproteobacteria; order Burkholderiales; family Burkholderiaceae; genus Pandoraea; species Pandoraea pnomenusa. The sequence goes on from NZ_CP009553.3 coordinate 2,587,125, forward strand.
AATGAAGACGATCGTCTTGCCGCTCTTTTGATAGATCTGCAGCAGTTCCTCCTGCAACACCTGGCGCGTCATCGCGTCGAGTGCGGCAAACGGTTCGTCGAGCAGTATCACGTCCGGGTCGTTGGCGAGCACGCGCGCGATCGACACCCGCTGGCGCATGCCGCCCGAAAGCGCCTTCGGATAGCGGTCCTCGAAACCCTTCAGGCCGACCATATCGATGTAGCGGCGCGCGGTTGCATAGCGCGTGGCCTTGTCCACACCTTTCATCTTCAGGCCGAACGCCACGTTGTCGAGCACACTCAGCCACGGGAAAAGCGCGTACTGCTGGAAGACCATGCCGCAGTGCGGGTCGATGCCCTTGACCTCGCGACCGTTCACGAGAATCTTGCCCGTGGTGGGTTCGTCGAAGCCTGTGATGAGATTGAGCAGCGTCGACTTGCCACAGCCCGAGGCGCCGAGCAACACCACGAATTCGCCGCGGGCGATATTCATGTCCACCCGCTCGAGCGCCTGAAAGTCGCCGTAACGCTTGGACACGCCGTCGATGGCGATCATCGCCGCGGCGTTCGTGGCGAGATCCGTGGAAGCGGCGTTCTGGCCGCCAGCGTGAGAATCCATGCGATCGTTCATGCTTGCCACCTCAACACCTTGCGCTCGATGGCGCGAAATACGATATCCGTCACCAGCACGGTGACACTGATCATCACCATGCCGAGCACCACGACTTCTGTCTGGAAGAACTCCTTGCCGTTCATGATGAGGAAGCCGAGACCTTCGCGTGCAGCGACGAGTTCGGCGGAAATCACGCACGTCCAGGACAGGCCGAGAATGATCTTCAGACCCGACAGGATCTGCGGCAGACTCGCGGGAAGAATCACTTCGCGCATCACCTGCCAGTTGCTGGCACCCAGATTCTTCGCGGCGCGAATGAGCAGCGGGTCCACGTTGCGCGTGGCTTCGATCACATACACCAATGCGGGGGCGAATGTCCCCATGAACACGATGCTGTACTTCTGCGTCTCGGAAATGCCGAACCACAGCAGTGAGAGCGGAATCCAGCTCATCGACGGCAGCGGACGCAGGAACGACAGGATCGGATCGAATGCCGCGCGGGCGTAGCTCGACGTGCCCAGCACGATACCCAGCGGAATGGCCACGATCGTGGCGGCGATGAAACCCGTCATCACGCGGCGGGTCGAGGCGAGCACATTCGAGAGCAGCGAGCCGTCTGCCATCATGGACACGATGCGCTCCGCAACGGCAGACGGCGGCGGCAGGAACAGCGGGTCGATGACCCCGGTGCGGCAGGCCATCTCCCATACCATCAGGAACACGACCACGGACGCGAATCCCACACCCAGCAGCGTGGCGCGGGACGGTTGGCGATGATTCACAATCAGACTCCTCAGGCGAGCGCCGGCGCGTCGTCAACGCGTGATCGGACGAACCGGCGCACAGGGGGCTTACAGGTACGACGTGTTGATCCACTGGCGCACGGCCGGGGCCTTGTCGATCTGCTTGTACGTCACGAGCATTTCCGCGAGGCGTTGCAGGCCGTCAACATAGCTGCCCGGCGACTTGAGCAGTTGCGACTGCTGCGCGAGCGAATACCATTCCGCGCCCTTGATCGTCTCGATCTGATCGAGCGCCGACATCCCCGTGAGACCGATCAGCGTGCGGGCGGCCTCGTCCGGCTTGCCGTGCAGCGTCTGGCAGGCGTCGAAATACACCTTCAGATACTTGCGCACCACGTCGGCGTTCTTCTCGGCCCAGGCATTGCGCACGATCAATACGTCCGGGCCCGGCGTCACGTTGTACTTCTTGTAGAGCGAGAACTGCGTGTCATCGGCCAGCAGCTTCATGCCGGACATGGCGCGAATGCGGTTGAATTGAGGTGTCCAGGCCGCGGCGGCGTCGATCTGCCCCGACTGAATCGCGCCGGGCAACTCCGGTGCGGGCACGTTGAGCACCGTCACATCGTTGGACAGGCCGGCATTGCCCAGCAGATCCAGCACCAGCAGGTGCGCGCTCGACGCAAAGGTCACGCCCAGCTTCTTGCCCTTGAGGTCCTGCAGCGAATTCACGCCGTCGCGCACGAACAGACCTTCCACGCGACCGAAGCTCTCCGGTACGGCCACGATCGAAAAGTGCTTCGAGCCGCGGGCCATCAGCGCGAGTGCCGACACGATGCCGGTGCAGGCAATGTCGATGCCGCCAGAGAGCACCGCGCTCATGCGTGCCGACGACGTGCCGAACGCCTGCCATTGCTGATCGATGCCGGCCGCCGCGAAGGCGCCCGACTTCATCGCCAGATACGCCGGATAGTGGCCCAGCCATGCCGATCCGCCGTACTGCACTGTCGTGGCGTCCGCGGCCAGGGCCGAGCCCGGCAGCGCCAGGGTACCGGTTGCCGCGGCGGCCGATATGGCCGCGCCGGTGTGAAGGAACTTGCGTCGAGAGAGGTTCATGCGTGTCTCCTTTAATGGGTCTGTGTTATTCGCGTTGAACGGATGGCGCGCTTCGGGCGAACGTTGCCCGGCCCCGCGCCCGGGGCGTTGACGGCAAGGCATTGCCGGCGATCAGCAAAGCGCCAGTCGTTCCCCCAGCCAGGGCATCAGCCGGCGCAGTTCCGGAAACGCCTCTTGCGCGAGCGCGAGACGGCCGGCGAGGAAACATTGCGACGCCATCTCCGAAACCTCACCTTCGCGCGAGACCTGATAGATCGTGCGCGAGAGGGCGGGGCCGGGCAGGGGCAACGCGGCGAGTTGGGGCAGCGAGGCGCGCCCCTGCAGCAGGCAGAGCGGCGTGGCGATCGTGAAACCCAGATCGGCGGCGACCATCGACATCACAATGTCCGACGTATCGATCTCGAGATGCATGCGGGGCGAATGACCGGTGCGGCGCAGGTGGCGTTCGATCACCGCCCCGAAGTGAGACCGGCCCGAAAAGCGGATCAGCGGCAACGAGCGGATCAACTCGCTCAGATCGGCCTGGGCCAGATCTGCGGCCCGCGCCTTCGGGAGTACCACGATGAACGGTTCCGTGAAAATCGGGCGGCGCACCAGTCGCTCCATGTCGTGCATCGGGTCGCTCGTCACGATCAGGTCGAGTTGGCGTGCCAGCAGGGCTTGCGCGTGGCCGTTGGCCAGTCCGGACCAGAGGAGCAATTCGCTGGTGCTGCCGGACATCTGGCGAACGATGGACGGTCCGACCGTGGCGGCGAACGAGTCGATCATGCCCACGCGCACGGCGGCACGGCTGGCCACGTCGGCGTCTTGCACCTGAGCGATCAGCCGATCCATGTCGTCGACGATCTGACGCGCGTGGCGAGAGAGCGCGAGTCCGGCAGGGGTCAGCTTCAGTGGGCGTCGGGAGCGGTCGAGCACGCGCGTGCCGACGGTCTGCTCAATCTGGGCGATGGCCTGGGAGATCGCGGACTGCGTGATGCCCAGCGTCGTGGCGGCGCCGGACAGGGAGCCTGCCGAAGCGACGGCCTCGAAGATCCGCAACGATCTGACGTCGAGGTCTGCGCGCTTTTTCATCGGCGTGTCTCCAGGGCTGCGGTGAGGTGTCGAAGGACCGGGAAGGCCGAGCCTGTTTCACCGCGATGATCGGTATAAGAATTTCTGAGAATTGTAGGTATATGGGGGGTAAAACAGAAAACAAATTAAGAAAAACTAATACTTTGTATTAGGGCGCGAGAATGCGAAGGGAACAAATTGCCTGGACGGGGCGGCGTCAGACTGAGGGGGTGGGAATGGGGCGAGCGTTCGCGGTGTGTCGTACGTGTCTGACGGGAAGGCCGGAGGGTAGGGAGAGAACTGGACCTGCGCGGGCGCGTTGGCGGATGGCGGCTCGCCGATCGGCTCGAGCCGCCGAAAGGCGATTTCGATCGCCTGACGTGGCGTCGTGCCGCGGCGTCACGCCGAGGCGGGATCGCGCCACTCGCCGTTGCGAACCGTGCGCGACGGCAGCGCGCCGCCGAGCCAGTACGTGAGTTCCGCCGGTCGTTCGATCTCCCATGCCACGAAATCCGCTGACTTCCCGGCCTCGATCGTGCCATGCGTCTCCAGCATGCCGAGCGCCTTCGCCGCGTTGCGCGTAACGCCGGCCAGCGCCTCCTCGGGAGTCAGGCCGAACAGCGTGCAAGCCATGTTGAGCATCAGGCGCAGCGACAGCGCGGGCGACGTTCCCGGATTCAGGTCCGACGCCACCGCGATGTCCACGCCATGCCGGCGCAGCAGGTCAACCGGCGGGCGGCGCGTCTCCTGCAACATGTGGAAGGCACCGGGCAACAGCACCGCCACCGTGCCGGCGCGTCCCATCGCGGCGGCGTCTTCCGGCGTCATATACTCCAGATGATCGGCCGACAGCGCCCCGAGTTCGGCTGCCATGCTCGAGCCGCCCAGCGGCGACAACTGCTCGGCGTGCAGCTTCACCGGCAACTTCAGCTTCTGTGCACGCAACAGTACGCGCATGACCTGTGCCGGCGTGAACGCGATCGTCTCGCAAAACGCATCCACCGCGTCCACCAGCCGCTCCTCGGCCAACGTCGGCAAAATCTCCGAGCAGACATAATTCACGTACTCGTCCGCCTTGCCGGCAAACTCCATCGGGACCGTGTGGGCGGCCAGGCAGGTTGTCTTTACCGTCACGGGCAGCGATTCGCCCAGGCGCCGCGCCACGCGCAGCATCTTGCGCTCGCTGTTCAGATCCAGGCCGTAGCCCGACTTGATCTCGACCGTCGTCACGCCGTCGCGCATCAACGCCAGCAGGCGCTTGCGGGCCGAGACGAAGAGCGCGTCCTCGGTGGCGTCGCGCGTATGGCGCACCGTGTGCCGGATTCCGCCGCCTGCCGCCGATATCTCGGCGTAGCTCACGCCTTGCAGGCGTTGTTCGAACTCCTGGCTGCGGTTGCCGCCAAAGACCAGGTGCGTGTGGCAGTCAATCAACCCGGGGGTGACCCACGCGCCTTGCAGGTCGATGCAAAGATCCGAGCCCGAGGCCGATCGCTCGCCGCGCGGACCCACCCACTCGATGTGCTTGCCTCGCGTGACGATCACGGCGTCTTCGATGGCGTTGTAGCGACCGTCGCGCATGGTCGCGACGTGACAGTGCTTCCAGTAGGTACGTTTCATAAGAGACTCATTCCATGCGCATCTGGCTGCGCAGTTGCGCTTGCTTGGGTTTGACACCGAACTGGTAGGCGAGCGACATCAACAGGATCCAGCCCGCGCCGACGTACAGTGCGACGCGCGTGTCGTCCCGATAGCCCAGCACGCCGATCACGAACAACATGAAGGCGATGGCCAGCGCAGGGCCGACCGGCCAAAGCGGGACCTTGAACTTCAGGGCGGCGACTTCCCGCGCAGGCAGACGCCGACGCATGGCGACCTGCGAGAGCAGGATCATCAGCCAGACCCATACCGTGGCGAACGTGGCGATCGATGCAATGATCAGGAACACGCCTTCCGGAATCAGGTAATTGAGGACGACGCCGCCGAGCAATGCGGCCGTCATGACGAGCACCGTGACCCACGGAACGCCGTGGCGCGACGTCGCCGAAAAGGCCGCGGGCGCCTGTCCTTGCCCGGCCATGCCGAACATCATGCGGCCCGCGCCGAAAATGTTGCTGTTGATGGCCGAGATCGCCGCGGAGATCACGATCACGTTCAGAATCGCGGCTGCCGAGCGGATTCCGAGTCCGGAGAAGATCTGCACGAACGGACTTCCCTGGCTGCCGATGCCGGTCCAGGGAAAGATCGCCATCAGCACGCACATCGTGAGCACGTAGAACAGCAGGATGCGCGCCGGCACGGCGTTGATGGCACGCGGGATCACCGTCTCGGGATTCCTCGCCTCGCCGCCCGTGATGCCGATGATCTCGATACCGCCGTACGCGAACATCACCACCGCCAGCGATGCGACGAGACCGCCCCAGCCGTTGGGCAGAAAGCCGCCGTGCGACCAAAGATTACTCAGCGCCGGTGCGTGCTCGCCATGCAATTGAACACCCGCGAACAGAATCACGCTGCCGCCGACGATCATCGCCGCGATCGCGAGAATCTTCACCAGCGCCAGCCAGAACTCCATCTCGCCGTAGACCTTCACGTTGCACAGGTTCAGGCCACAGATCAGCATCACGATGCCGAGCACCCAGAGCCACTGCGGTACGTCCGGAAACCAGAAGCCCATGTAGATGCCGAACGCCGTCACGTCCGCCAGGCAGACGATCACCATCTCGAGGATGTACGTCCAGCCGGTGAGAAACCCCGCCAGCGGGCCGAGATTGTCGCGGGCATAGCGCCCGAAGGAGCCGGATACCGGCTCCCGTACGGCCATCTCCCCGAGGGCGCGCATGACCATGTAGACGGCGGCGCCGCCGAGGATGTACGCGAGGATGACCGCGGGACCGGCGAGTTGGATGGCGGACGCCGAGCCGTAGAACAGGCCCGTACCGATGGCGGAGCCGAGCGCCAGGAAGCGGATGTGCCGCGCGCTCAGATTGCGTTGCAGGTTTTTCAAGCTGTCTCCTGAAAGCATGATTCGCCGGCCCGCGAGCGCGAGCGGCAGAGGAAGTCGGTGTGTCGGGGCGGTGCTCGTGACACCCGGTGCACGACCGCCGCACGAAAGACACCCGTGCGCCATGAGGCCGGAGCGCGAATCGCTGTTCGTTTCGCCCCGGCAGGGCGGAATCAAACGCGACTCAAAGGCTTGGCAACGTACCGGCCGGCAGGAGTGGACTCAGTTGACGCCGGGCGATCAATTCGCTCGCGCCTTCGATGTCCGGCGCGAAATAACGGTCCTTATCGTAGAACGGAACCGACTGCCGCAGCAGGGCGCGCGCGCGCTCGAGCACCGGCGTCGTGCGCACGCCTTCGCGGAAGTCCAGCCCCTGACAGGCGCCGAGCCATTCGATCGCGACGATGCCCTTGACGTTATCGGCCATCTCCCAAAGCCGCTTGCCGGCGTTGGGCGCCATCGATACGTGGTCTTCCTGGTTGGCCGAGGTCGGGAGACTGTCGACGCTCGCCGGATGCGCCAGGGCCTTGTTGTCCGACGCCAGGGCGGCCGCCGTGACCTGCGCGATCATGAAGCCCGAGTTCACGCCCCCGTTGGCCACGAGAAACGCGGGCAACTGCGACATGTGCTTGTCCATCATCAGCGAGATGCGGCGCTCGCTTAGCGAGCCGATTTCGGCCAGCGCCAGCGCGAGATTGTCCGCCGCCATGGCGACCGGTTCTGCATGGAAATTGCCCCCGGAGATCACGTCGCCCTGTTCCCAGAACACGAGCGGATTGTCCGAGACGGCGTTGGCCTCGACGGCGAGCACCTCGGCCGCCTGACGGATCTGCGTGAGGCACGCGCCCATGACTTGGGGCTGGCAGCGCAGCGAGTACGGGTCCTGAACCTTGTCGCAGTTGGCGTGCGATTGACCGACTTCGCTCGTCTCGCCGAGCAGATATCGATAAAGCGCCGCCGCGTCGATCTGGCCGCGCTGACCGCGGGCGTCATGAATTCGAGCATCGAACGGCGCACGCGAGCCGAGCATGGCTTCGACGGTCAGGGCGCCACAGACGCTGGCCGCCGCGAACAGATCTTCCGCTTCGAAGAGGCCACGCAGCGCGTAGGCCGTGGAGACCTGCGTGCCGTTCAGGAGCGCGAGGCCCTCCTTGGCCGCCAGTGTGAGCGGCGCCAGTCCGGCCACGGCGAGCGCTTCGCGCGCGCTCATCCATTGGCCGCGATGACGTGCCTGTCCTTCGCCGAGCAACAGCAGCGACATGTGGGCAAGCGGGGCGAGGTCTCCCGAGGCACCGACCGAGCCCTTGAGCGGAATGCGAGGGTACACCTGCGCGTTCACCAGCGCGACGAGGGCGTCGATCACCTTGCTGCGGATGCCGGAAAAGCCGCGTGCAAGGCTGTTGATCTTGAGCACCATGATCAGGCGCACGAGCGCGTCGTCGAGCGGGGCGCCAACGCCGGCCGCGTGCGAGAGCACCAGCGAGCGCTGCAGGTTCTCCAGGTCTTCGTGGGCGATGCGGGTCGACGCGAGCAGTCCGAACCCGGTATTGATGCCGTAAGCGGTGCGGCCTTCGCTCACGATGTTCTCGACGCAGGCCACGCTCCGGTCGATGGCAGCATAAGCCGATTCGTCGAGCGCGAGGGTGGTCGGGTTCTGATAGACGTCGCGCAGTTGCGCCAGCGTGAGCGCACCGGGCGTCACAAAGAGTTTTGCCATGGACGGAATTCCTTGATTCGGCATAGTCGGGGATGTCTTGCTATTGGGCTGTCGTGGTGCGCGCTCACCTGGCGGCGTTCAGCATCGGCAGGTTCAGGCCCTGATCGCGAGCGCAGTCGATGGCGATGTCGTATCCGGCGTCGGCGTGGCGCATCACGCCGGTTGCCGGATCGTTATGCAGCACGCGGGCGATGCGCGCGGCGGCGGCGTCGGTGCCGTCACACACGATGACCACGCCGGAATGCTGCGAAAAGCCCATGCCCACGCCGCCGCCGTGATGCAGCGAGACCCACGTCGCGCCGCTGGCCGTGTTGAGCAGGGCGTTGAGCAACGGCCAGTCCGAGACGGCATCGGAGCCATCGCGCATGGCTTCCGTTTCGCGATTCGGGCTGGCGACCGAGCCGGAGTCGAGGTGATCGCGGCCGATCACGACCGGGGCCGACAATTCTCCCGAGCGTACCATCTCATTGAACGCCAGTCCGAGCTTCGCCCGCAGGCCGAGACCGACCCAGCAGATGCGCGCCGGAAGGCCCTGGAAGCGGATGCGCTCGCGCGCCATGTCGAGCCAGCGGTGCAGATGGGCGTCGTCGGGAATCAGTTCCTTGACCTTGGCATCGGTCTTGTAGATGTCTTGCGGATCGCCGGAGAGGGCCGCCCAGCGAAACGGTCCCACGCCCCGGCAGAACAGCGGCCGGATATATGCCGGCACGAAGCCCGGGAAGTCGAACGCGTTGGCGACGCCTTCCTCCTTGGCCATCTGCCGGATGTTGTTCCCGTAGTCGAACGTGGGCACGCCCATGGCCTGGAACGCGAGCATGGCTTTCACGTGCACGGCCATCGATTGCCTCGCCGCCCTGACGACTTCGGCGGGGCTGGAGCGCGCGCGTTCCCGGTACTGGTCCCACGTCCAGCCGATCGGCAGGTAGCCGTTGAGCGGATCGTGCGCACTGGTCTGGTCGGTCACCATGTCCGGGCGAACGCCGCGGCGCACCAGCTCGGGCAGGATTTCGGCGGCGTTGCCGCACAGGGCGATCGAGACGGCCTGGCCGGCGGCGGTGTACTTCGCAATGCGTGCGAGTGCGTCGTCGAGATCGGCCGCTTGCTCATCGACATAGCGCGTGCGCAGACGGAAGTCGATGCGACTCTGCTGGCACTCGACGTTCAGCGAGCACGCACCGGCCAGCGTGGCGGCGAGCGGTTGCGCGCCGCCCATGCCGCCGAGCCCGGCGGTGAGCACCCAGCGACCCTTCAAATTGCCGCCGTAATGCTGACGGCCGGCTTCGACGAACGTCTCGTAGGTGCCTTGCACGATGCCCTGGCTGCCGATGTAGATCCACGAGCCGGCGGTCATCTGGCCGTACATGGCGAGCCCCTTGGCGTCGAGCTCGTTGAAATGCTCCCAGTTGGCCCAGTGGGGGACCAGGTTCGAGTTGGCGATGAGCACTCGCGGGGCGTCGGCATGCGTCTTGAAGACGCCGACCGGTTTGCCCGACTGGACCAGCAGCGTTTCGTCGTCGCCCAGCGTCTTGAGCGTTTCGACGATCTTGTCGTAACACTCCCAGTTGCGCGCCGCGCGGCCGATGCCGCCATAGACCACCAGCGCGTTTGGATTTTCGGCAACGTCCGGGTCGAGATTGTTCATCAACATGCGCAGCGGCGCTTCGGTGAGCCAGCTGCGGGCATTGAGTTCGGTGCCGCGCGGGGCGCGGATGGTGACGTCGCGATATCGGGTGAATTGGCTCACGGCATTCCTCAGGGTCTGAGCGTTGAATGACTTGTACAGTATTGTATATACAAGTTAGCGTGAACTAGGGTTTTCACGAGGGACGCCCGGGGGGAGGGCGCCTTAGACCGTGTCGCCGAAGCGGCCTTCGAGACGGTGGCGCGAGCCGGGGTGAAGCAGCCGGGCGACGGAGACGACACGCTTGCCCGTCCACGTACGGCGGCGGATAAGCAGGCACGGTTCGGTGCGCGCGATCTGCAGCATGTGTGCTTCTTCAGGCGTGGCGGTCACGGCTTCGACGACGTGCTCGCCTGACGTCAGCGGCGAAATGCGCTGCAAGTAGGCATTCGGCGTGAGTTGGGTGAAATCCTGCGCGAGGTAATTCGAGGCGAGGGCGGGATTGACGAAGCGATCCTCGATCTGCACGGGAACGTTGTCCTGGTAATGGACGATGACCGAGTGAAACAGCTTTTCGCGTTCGTGCAGACCCATCGCAAGCGCCCGTTCCGGCCCGGCCAGTTCCTCGCGCAGCAGCTTGACCTCAGCGCGGTGCCGGTGGCCGAGTCCGGAGATTTCGTCCGCAATGTTGTTGACGGCGAGCAGCGGCGAGTGCGATTTGGGCTCGGCCACGAACGTGCCCACGCCCTGCATGCGCACGAGACGTCCTTCGGCGGTGAGTTCGCGCAGTGCCCGGTTGACCGTCATGCGGCTCACACCACAGAGATCGACGAGTTCGTTCTCGGAAGGCACGCGATGGTGCGGCGGCCAGGCGCCACTGTCGATCTGGCGGCAAATGAACTGCTTGAGTTGCAGATACCGGGGCGCGGGCCCTTGCTCATTGAGCGCTTCGACGGTGGGCTGGGCGGTTTGACGTGACACCTTGAGGAACTCTCCGGACACGGGCGTGCAGGTGGAAAGCCTGAAGGATAAGCCAATCGTCTGCCGGAGACGAGAAAAAACCGACCCGCGCGCTGCCGCCGCCGCAAGTGTTGTCACCAGCCGTGCAGGCGCGGCCAGACTGCGATGTCGCGCTCGGGGTCCAGCGCGTGGTACTCGGGAAATTGTGCGCCGGTCGCGCAGGCGTGATTGGGCATGACGCGCAGCAGTGTGCCGATGGGAAAGCGGCCCACGATGTCGTCGTCCGGTTCGCCCTCCCGCGCCAGGATACCGTGCTCCTGGTTCGCGCCTTCTAACCGGTAGCCGGCCACCGGGCTGCCGTCGATGCGGCACACCTGGCCGTAGCCGAAGTCATGTTTTTGCTTTTGCGTTCCGCGATCCCGGCTCATCGCCATCCAGCCGGCGTCAACGATGGCCCAGCCCTTGTCAGGTTGATGGCCGATGACGGTGGTGAGCACGCTGAGCGCGAGGTCGTCCGTCGTGCAGACCCCGACGTTGTGCATCACGAGATCGAAGAACACGTACACGCCCGCGCGCACCTCCGTCACGCCGTCGAGATGTACGGCGGCAAGCGCGGTGGGCGTGGAGCCCACGCTCACGACCGGGCAAGGCAAACCCGCGTCGCGCAGGCGCGTTGCGGCCAGCACGCAGCCGGCGCGTTCCTGCTCGGCGATGGCGGCCAGCGCGTCGGGTGTGTCGAAGTCGTAGCTGGAGCCCGCGTGTGTCATGACGCCGCCGAGTGTGGCGCCGCCGTCGTGGATGACGCGCGCGACCTCAAGGAGTGCCGGCGCGTCGGGGCGAATGCCCGAACGGTGCCCGTCGGTGTCGACCTCGATCCACACCTCGAAGGTTTCACCGAATTGCGCGCCGAACGCCGAAATGGCCCGGGCGGATGTCACGCAGTCCGTGACGATCTTCAGGTCGCAGCCCCGGCGCCGCAACGCGAGCGCGGCGGGCAGTTTGCGCTCGACCATCGCGACCGCATACAGGATGTCGGTCACGCCCGCCTCGAAGAAACACGCGGCTTCCTTGAGCGTCGAGACCGTGATGCCCGAGGCGCCGGCTTGCATCTGCGCGCGAGCCACGTCCACGCACTTGCTGGTCTTGACGTGCGGGCGGAAACGCACCCCGAGGTTGTCCATGCGCGACTGCATGCGCTGGATATTGCGCCGCATGCGCGGCACGTCGATGATGGCGGCCGGGGTCTCCAGCGATTGCAGCGTTTGCCATGAGCGGGGTGGCACTTGGTGGATCGGTGACATGTCGGCAGTCCTCAGGCGGTCGTGTGAAAGTGGCGCAGCCAGTCGAGCGCCGGGGCAAGCGAGGGCGCTTCGCGCTCCGGCGAGGGCGCTCCCTCGGGGCGTGCAAGACCGACGCGGTTATGCCAGAACGTGCGCAAGCCGACAGCGGCTGTGCCAAACAGGTCGTAGCCCGAACCGGCGACAAAGGCGGCATCGGCGGCGGGCACGCCGAGCCTGTCGAGCGCCATGCGATACGGGCGCGGGTCGGGTTTGTAGAAGCCGGCTTCTTCCGATGTCACCACCGCGTCCCAGTCCACCCCAAGCAATGCCGCGGCCTGATGGCCCAGCGTCGCTGAGCAATTCGTGACCACCGCCAGCTTGCAGTGTGGGCGCAGCGCCGCAAGCAGCTCCCGCGCACCGTCCCAGACCGGAAGCGTGCACCATTCGTCGGACAGCGCCTGCGGGGCGGACGACGGCAGGCCGACCTGATCCGCCGCCATTCGCACCAGTTGCTCATAGCTCACGTAGGCGCCGCAACCGTAGGTTCGCCGCAGGTATTCGGCGCGCCAGGCGCGGCCGGCGTTCTCGCTACCGGCTGCGCGGTTCCACACCGTCCACGAGTCGAGCAAGGCCGTCAGCAGGTCGAACAGCACGGCGCGGGGCCAGGCCGGAACTTGCCGTGCGGGGGTGTCGGACATGGGCGTCTCCTTGAAGGGGCAACGTATGGCGCGGCGGTGTGCCGCCAAGCCGATGATCGGCAGTGTAGGAACGATTGGGGGGGGCGTGGTTAAATGACGCGACATCCAACATTAAGCTCAGGTGAATGATCCAGATCGAGGACCTGCGTCTGATTGAGGCGCTGGCGCAGGCGCCGTCACTCAGCGCGGCCGCCCGGATGCTCAACGTCACGCCCCCGGCACTGTCGGCGCGGCTTCGCAAGCTCGAGTCGACGCTGGGGCTGGCGCTGGCCTCGCGAACTTCGCGGCAGTTGACGCTGACGGCCGAAGGCGAGCGTCTCGCCCGCGAGGGGGCGGCGCTGCTTGCACAGCTCGACGCGTTGCCCGAGTCGTTTCGACGCGAGGACAAACGTTTGACCGGCACGTTGCGCATTGCGGCCCCGTTCGGTTATGGGCGGCATCATGTGGCGCCCGTCCTGGCGCGGTTTGCCGCGTTGCATCCGGAGTTGCAGCTCGAACTGGATCTGCGCGAGACGCCGTGGCCGGACAGGCGCGATTCCGATGCGGTCATCCATGTGGGCGCGGTAAGGGACTCGTCGTGGATCGCGCGGTCGCTGTCGCCAAATGAGCGATGGGTATGTGCGAGCCCCGAATATCTGAAGCGACATGGCACGCCGACGGATCCGCGCGACCTGTTGCAGCATCGCTGCATCTGCATTCGGGAGAACGACGAAGACGTGACGCTATGGCGTTTTCGACTCCGTATGGCGGACGGCGCCGCGCCGGCGACCCGGCGTTCCGCTTCGCGCGAGAGCGTGCGGGTGTCGGCGGCTTATACGTGCAACGACGGCAGCGTGGCCCGCGAGTGGGCGGAACAGGGCATGGGCCTTGTGCTGCGCTCCGAGTGGGACACGCGCGACGCCGTGGCGGCGGGCAGGTTGACGCGCGTGTTGTCCGACTGGGCGTTTGACAGCGCCCCGGTCACGCTCCTCGTCCCGATCCGGCGCGGGCGAACTACGCGGTTGCAGGCGCTCATGGCATTTCTGGAACAGTCGCTCGGTATCTCCGCGCCGCAGCGCCAGGGCAGGCGGCGCACGCCCTGAATGCCATCATGGGCACACTGCAGGCCGCCTTCGAGTGAGGCGTTCGCGCGCGCAAACGTTCAAGGGGCCGGTGCCGACAATGCGCGTTCGATCGCCTGCCCGAGCAGCGACACACCGAGATCGATTTCCTCGTCGCTCACGGTGAGCGGTGGCGCGATACGGAACACGCCTCCCATGCCGGGCAACTGCACGATGTTCATGCTCAGCCCGAGGTTCATGCATTCGCGCGTGATTCGTGCACCCAACCCGTCGGCAGGGGCCTTGCTCACCCGATCTTTCACGATCTCCATGCCGAGCAGCAAGCCGCGGCCGCGCACGTCTCCCACGCAGTCGAAGCGCTCCATCAAGCCCAGCAGACCGTTTCGAAGCCGCTCGCCCATGAGGTTGGCCCGCGCGACCAGGCCGTCGCGCGCCACCACGTCAAGGACTCGCAGGCCGACGGCAGCCGGCAGCGGGTCGGAGACGTGCGTGGTGTAGAAGAGATAGCCGCGTTCGTGTGCGCGCTCCTCGATTTCGGCGGAGGTCACCACCGCGGCCAGCGGCAGACCGGCGCCCAACGTCTTCGACAGCGTGAGGATGTCCGGCGTCACGCCATCGCGCTCGAATGCGAACATCGTGCCCGTGCGGCCGATGCCGGTCTGCGCTTCGTCCAGGATCAGCAACATGCCGCGCGCCTCGCACTTGCGCTTGAGCGCCGCAAGGTAGCCCGGCGGCAGTTCGATGATGCCGCCCGAGCTGAGGATAGGCTCGGCGATGAAGGCCGCGAGATTGCCGCTGGACTGCCGGTCGATCAGGTCGAACGCGTAGTCCAGCTCCGCCAGATAGTCGTAATCTCCCCCGGTGCCAAAGCGCGGCCGGTACGTAAATGGCGCCGGAATCGCAAATGATCCGGCCGCGGCGGGACCCACGCCCTTGCGCCCGGCGCTGTAGGTCGCCGATGCGGCGGCACCGGTCATGCCGTGCCACGACTGCGCGAAGCCCACGATTTCGTATTTTCCCGTAACGAGCTTGGCCATGCGAATGGCGGCCTCGTTCGACTCCGCGCCGGTACTCAGCAGCAGGACCCGGTCCAGGCCGGCCGGCGTGATATCCGCAAGCCGCGTGGCCAGATCCACCACCGGGCGGGACAACATGCCGCTGAACAGATGGTCGAGCTTGCCGATGGATTCGGTCACCACGGACACGATGTCGGGATGGCTGTGGCCAAGCACGGCGCTCATTTGACCCGACGTGAAGTCGAGGATTGCGCGGCCGTCGGCATCGTAGACGAAGCTGCCTTGCGCGCGTTCGATGATCATCGGCTCGAACGTACCGCCATACCGGATCAGATGTTGCCGGGCATTGCGCCAGAAGTCGGCATCCAGGTTTTTCGTCACGCGGGAATCTCCAAGGAATGGGAAAAGCAGGGCATTCACCGCTTGCAGTCTAGGCATCGCTCTGATTTCATAAAAGCGAATAATGCTTAATCAAGATAGAAGTGAGGCTAATATCGTGAGCGTGTGTCTCGAGATCGATCTGTTGCGCTCGTTCGTCGCGATCGCCCAAGCCGGGTCGCTCAGCCGCGCGGCGCAGCGGGTGGCCCGTACCCAATCGGCGCTGAGTCAGCAAATGAAGCGATTGGAGGAAGTCGTCGACCAACCATTGTTCCAGCGCACTGGACGGGGCGTGGTCGTCACGAATTCCGGCGAACGTCTGCTCGGACATGCCGAGCGGATCTTGCGCGCGCACGACGAGGCCATCGCGGACATGTCCGGCGGTGGTCTGAGCGGCACGCTGCGCTTCGGCTGTCCCGACGACTATGCGGCCGCTTTCCTGCCGCCACTGCTGCGCGATTTCGCTGTCATGCATCCGCAGGCACAGGTCGAAGTCATTTGCGAGCCGACGCCGCGATTGCAGGCGCAATTGGCGCGACACGCGCTCGATCTTGCGCTGATTTCCGTGCCGGAGGGGGTGGACGAGAGTCACGTGATCCGGCGTGAACCGCTCGTATGGATCGGCAGCCCGGGGCTGGAAACGGTGCTCGCCAACCGCGACGCGCCGCTGCCGCTGGCATTGTCGGATCCCGACACGCTCGACCACATGGCGGCGTGCGAGGCGCTCACGCGTGCGGGACGCGCTTATCGGCTCGCCTATGCGAGCAGCAACCTCGCGGGCCTGACGGCACTCGCGCGCTCCGGACAGGCGGTCGCGGTCATGACCCAGACGGCGGTCCCGGCGGACTTACGCATTGTTACAGGTGATACGCTGCCGCTATTGCCCTCGGTCGGGATTACGGTAAAGTTCGATCGCGCGCGCCCAAACCACCTGAGCATGGCGTTCGCCGAGCACATTCGGCAAACGCTGGCGGCGGTGTAAGCGGCAAGGTGTTCGGATTCGCCCGTTCCCGGCGAATTTGACGCACAATGGCGCGTTGCGTCGAGACGCGGGCAGAAGCATCCGCGTTGTTCAACAAGAAGCCGGGTACCGTGCCGTCGGCGCGTCCAAGGCACGGAAACCCGGGGTTATTCAGCTTATTTGTATCGAGGTCGATATGTTGGCGCGTTTCGTGGCGTTTTTGCTGGTGGTCGGTTCGCTGCTGTCACTGGCAGGTTGCAATACCGTCGACGGCGTGGGGCAGGATATTTCGGGCGCCGCGCGCACCGTCAAGCGCGCCCTGTGATGGCGCCTTCGGCCGGGCGGTACGACCGCCCGGCGTTGCACTTCAACTTCACGCCCGCGCCAGGGCGCCGTTGACGCTGAGCGATTTGCCGTGGGGCAACCGGTGTTCGTCGAACAAGAACGACTTCAGCACACGCGGTTCGAAGACAAGGCAATACGTCGATCCACCATACTGGAAATAGCCCAGCTCCTCTCCCTTGCTCACGTGCTGTGCGCGCTCCACGCCGAGCATGCACGATGACACGTCCCCCATGCCGACGAACAGGCATCCCAGCGTGCCGAGTGCGGGATCATCTGCCTTGATCACCACGATCGCTCGTGTGGCCGTTGCCGTGAGATAGCCCTGCGAGTCGTTGAGCCCCGCCTGATCCTCCCCCTGTGATTCGCTTTCGGAAAAGTACGTGCCCGGCACCCGATAGGCCGCGACGACGGCACCATCGACCGGAGCGTGCCAGCGGTGGTAGTCGTATGCGCTCAGGTAAGCCTGGTACACCGTGCCACCGGCAAACGGCGCGGCCAGCGCCTTGTGCGAGGCGCCGAACATGTCGAGAAGGGAGTACGGCTGCGACTTGATCCAGAACGTGTCGCGCATGCGTACGTCGTGCCGCACGTGGTAGGGGGTGCTTTCGCACGCGTTCACGATGACCCGGGAATCGTCGGCTGCGGCCACCGGCCGAGCGCCGGGCCTGAACCGGCGCGTGAAGAAATCGTTCCATGAAGCGAAACCGCCATACGGCTGGGCGAGATCCATTTCGAACTGGTCCAGACCCAGCCGGGCATTTGCCGCCTCGCAGAACCATCCGTCCGGTGCACGTGTGTTGAGAAAAGTGCGCGAGTCGGGGCCGCTCAGGAAACGGCACCAGGCAACGAGCACGTCGCGCAGACATCGGTTGAGTTCCGGGTCGCGAAACAACGCGTATCCCGACGGCACGCACATGACCCAGTCGAGCAGCGCATTGAGCGGGCATACGATGAGACTCTCGTGATCGAAGGACGGGGCAATGGTGATGACGTAGTCGATCGTCTGCATCAGCGTCTCGACATCGTCGTAGCCGAGGCGGTGTCCGTCGCGCAGCGCCTGGGAAATCGCCAGATTCAGATCCATTCGACGAACCGGGTCGTCCATCACGCAGGAACGGAGTCGAGCGACCGGCGGGCTCAACGGCTCGGTCAGGGCGCGATGCCGGGCCTTGCGCACGAGCGACGCACGCAGTTCGGCGATGGCGTCCTCGTTCTCGGTGATCCACGCGCCAAGCCGATGGCGCGAACGTAAGCCTGGCGTGCGTGTTGACGGCAGTCGCGAATTCGTCCTCATGACCGGAATGTCCTCGTCGTTGTCGGCGGATTCATTTCAGGCGTCGGCGCGCGCGCGGTTGTCGCGGTGCCATGTCGGACGCTTCGTCGAGCGGCGCGCCGGGGTCCTCGTCCTCCCGATCCGGCAGGATGTCGTTGTTCGGTCGAAGGTTGGCGTCGCCGTCGGCACTGGCGCGCTCTCCAGTGCCCGCGCGATCGGTATCGCTATCGAGCGCGTCTTCGCCCAGCGTCTCGGCGTGCTGGTCGAGCTCGCCGTTGTCGACAGCGGTGCGGCGCACATGCTGGACGTCGCTGCCGGAATCCGAGGAGTCGCTTGGGCCGAGCGAGCCGGTATTGCCGGGATCGGTGGGTTTCGCGCCTGGCCGACGCTGAAGGTTGAGATCGAGATCGGGGTCGAGGGTGCTGCGCGCCATGAGCTTGCCTCCGGTTAGTGGGCCACATGCGTGGCGGACCGTTGGGTTCATGCAATTTTCGTGCACACCGTTGCGCTGCGCGCAAGGGGGCCGTGGCGCGCGACCCTTGGGGCAGATCGTACAAATCGTTGTAGATAGCGCATGGACCCGTCGGCGCGCGCCGCGCGGGCATGACCGAAGAGATGTTCGGCGAACGGCTCGCCGTGGTCGGCATGGCCAACGAGACGAACCGGCTGGCCGTGGGTTATCGGGTGCCGATCGATCCCGCGTTTGAATAGCGCCTGTATCCGCAAAGCCTTGCGCGAACGGCTGGCGGAGCCGACAGGCGGCGACATGGATTGCGCCATGCCGGTCGCGGATTGTCCCCGCGGCTCATTCCGCCCAGACCCAGCATTCGTTGCGATTCTTGTCGTACTGCACGTCATGTCCGCGGTACTCGATGGCGCATGCCGTGCCGCGAAAGCGAACCTCAGAGCGCGAATGTGCCACCATCCAGCTCTCTTCCTTTTCCCCCGCGCCGATGTCTGCCGCGCGATCCGTGGGCTTGCATCCCTTTCCCTCACACCAATGCGCCTGGACGCTTTGGCCGCAGGTATTGACGATGTTGTACCAGTACATGTCCTTCACGTCGTGATCGAGCCTGACGTCGTTCACCCTCAGGCAGTTCGGATACTGCGTGAGCACCAGGCGCTTCTTGCCGCTGCCATTGTCGCGTTCGGCGATCGACCGCGATACGATCGCGTCGAACTTTGATTTGTGGTCCGTCGCGATGGTTTGCGGACTCCAACCCAACGCTCGGAGGCTGGCCGTGAGGGCTTCGGACAGACAGTGGTCGGCCAGTTCGTCATTTGTTTGGACAAGCTCCGCGCGCACCGCTCGCGCGTTGTTCGAGCTGATAATCCGATACTCCTTCTCCCAGTAGGCTCGCGCGGCAATGGCGCTCTGTTCGGGGGTGAAATTCGGATTGGTACGGGAAATCGAATTGCGCAGCGAGTCTTCGCAGTTGTACCCGTTACTGGTGACGAGTGCCTCGGGCTGCGCCGCGACGGGCGTTTGATAGGTCGGCTCCGGACGTTGAGGCGCCGGTGCCTCGTACGAAGTGTCCGATGGCGTGGCGGTATTTTGCTGGCTGGACAACGCGTTGAGCGTGTTGATCAGGATCTGCGCATTGACGTTGTTGGTGCTGGCGTTCGCACCGGTCCTGCCAGGGCTTTGGGTGGGCGATGAGCGTGCGGTGGCACCCGTTACGAGGCCGCCGGCCGCGAGAGCGACCGACGATACGGCGAGTGCAATGGCGAACATCGCCGTTGCGGCGAACTTTGGCGACGTGAGCATCGCACCTCCCATTTGATGTTGTTGTTTCGACGCTGCGACCCCGCACGCATCGGTCGGCAGCATTACATCACGGACACGGCCGGATTCCATCCATCAAATGAGGGATTTCGCTTCAAAAGATGTGGGGCCGCCTGGCGCGCCGAAGGTTCGTCAGCGGCTGGCGAGAATCTCACGGGCTTTGGCAATGACTGGTGCGTCGATCATCTTGCCATCGAGCGCCACGGCGGCGCCACCGCTTGCCCGGGCGGCGGCCACCACGCGCTCGGCCCACGCGCACTCGTCGTCGCGCCATGCGAACGCGGCATGAATCGCCGGCACCTGCCGCGGATGGATGCACAGCTTGCCGCGAAATCCGAGAGCGCGAGCGCGGCGCGCGTCCGCTTCGATTTCCGGGGCGGCGTCCAGCGCGGTGCTAATGCCGTCGACGGGGGCGTCGATCCCCGCGAGGCGCGACGCGAGCGTCAGTTGCGAGCGGAAGAAAAGCAATTCGTCGCCATCGCCCTCGATCCCGATGTCCAGCTGAAAGTCGATGGTGCCGAACATCAGGCAGCGCACGCGCGGTGCGCGGGCAATTTCGTCGAGCGCCGCGAATGCCTGCGCCGTTTCGATCAGCGGCACCAGTTGCAGGCCGGGCGATGCACCCCCAGCCGCACGGGCCAGGGTGGCCGCGGTTTCCGCTTTCGGCACGACCAGGCCGTCGAGCGGTTCCAGGCCGTTCAGGGCGGCGACATCGTCGTCGAACCAGGGCGTGGACGCCGCATTGATGCGTACGTACGTCGGCACGCTTGCATCACGCCGGGGCTCCTTGAGCCATCGACACACCGCCTCGCGTGCCGTGGACTTGTCGGCGGGTGGCACGGCATCCTCGAGGTCGAGGATGATCGCATGCGCGCCGCTGGTGCGTGCCTTCTCGAAGCGCTCGGGGCGGTTGCCGGGAACGAAAAGCCAACTGCGAATGACGGGGCGGTTCGCCATGGCTTACACCGCCTTCGCTGCACGCAGCGCTTCGATCTGTGAAGTCGTCCGACCGAGCTCAGCCAGGATGGCGTCGGTGTGTTGGCCGAGCGCGGGGATCGGATCCATGCGTGGAGCGAAGTCCGGGCCGGCGCTAGGCATGCCCGGGGGAATGGGCGCCCTGATCGTGCCCTCGGGGGTCTGCACGTTGGCCCAGCGCTCGCGCGCATCGAGTTGTGCGTGTTGCCACACGTCGTGCATGTCGTTCAGGTTGGCGTTCGCAACACCCACGGCGTCGAGTCGGCTCACCAGTTGAGGGGCGTCGAGCTGTATGAAGACCTCGCGAATGATGGCGCGCAGGGCGTCGCGGTTCTCAAGGCGCCGAGGATTCGACGAGAAGCGCGGATCATCGGCCAGCGCCGGGCGCTCGAGCACGCGGTCGCAGAATGTTTTCCACTCCCGCTCGTTCTGCAGCCCGAGCATGACGGTCTTGCCGTCGCCCGTTTCGAACGGACCATAGGGAAAAATCGTGGCATGCGCCGCGCCGGCACGGGGCGGCGGCGGCTGATCGTCCACTGCATAGTAAAGGGGAAAGCCCATCCACTCGACCATGCATTCGAGCATGGAGATGTCGATGCGGCTGCCCCGGCCGGTCTTGCCACGGGCAATGAGCGCCGACAGGATGTTCGTGTAGGCATACATGCCGGCGGCGATGTCGGCGATGGAGCAGCCGGCCTTGGCAGACGCCTCCGGCGAGCCGGTCACGGACAGGAAGCCCGACTCGCTCTGGATGAGCAGGTCGTAGGCCTTTTTGTCGCGGTAGGGCCCGTCCGGCCCGTAGCCGGAAATGCCACAGACGATGATTTGCGGATAGCGGGCCGACAGAACGTCGTAGCTCAGACCGAGCCGATCCGCCGCGCCGGGGGCGAGGTTCTGCACGAGCACGTCGGCGTCGGCGAGCAGATCGTGCAGCACCGATTGCGCGGCATCCTGCTTCAGGTCCAGCGTCAGGCTTTCCTTCGAACGGTTGGTCCACACGAAGTGCGACGACATGCCGTTCACGCGCGTGTCGTAGGCGCGGGCGAAGTCGCCGACGCCGGGGCGCTCGATCTTGATCACGCGTGCGCCGAGGTCGGCCAGCTGGCGGGTGCAGAACGGCGCCGCGATGGCGTGTTCGAGTGCGATGACCTTGATGCCGTCCAAGGGCCTCATGAAAGAAATCTCCGAATTGCGTAGGCGCGGATTGCGCGCGTGGTAACGAGGGGGATGCGTCCTTGTCAGACGATCTTCGTCAGGACGATCAGGGCCAGCGTGATCGTGATGGCGCCACCGATGCGGGTCGCGATTTGCGCGAACGGCATCAGCCGCATGCGGTTGGCCGCCGTGAGAATGGCCACGTCGCCGGTGCCGCCCATGCCGCTGTGCGTGCCCACGACGATGGCGGCGTCGATCGGGTGCATGTTCATGCGCCGTGCCACGACGAAGGCGGTTGCCATGAGCGTCACGACTGTCGCGACGATGGTCACCAGCGTGGGCACGTTGAACGAGTCCACGACCTTCTGCCAGGGCGTGATCACGACGCCGATGGCGAACAACAGCGGATAGGTCACGGCGGTGGCGAAGAACTTGTAGACGACGCCCGCGCCAGCTTCGAGCTTCGGCGAGAAGACGAAGCCGATCTTGGCGGCGACGGCAAGCACCAGCATCATCACCGGGCCGGGCAGGCCGAGCGTGTTCTGCGCGAGCATGCCGACGAAGTACAGGCATACGGCAATCATGCCGGCGGCGGCGATGTCGGTGGCGTCGACCGGTGCGCCGGGCTTCGCATGGGGGTGGTGCGGGTCGTGCGCCCCGATGTCATCGTCGCCCGATCGCATGAGCTGGCCGTTGCCGGTCAACGCGGGATAGCGTTTGCCGATCGCGTTGAGCACGCCCGAGAAGACGATGGCGCACACGTTGCCCAGCATGACGGCCGGCAGCGCCTGGGCGAGCAGATCGCCGGGGCTTTGGTGCATGACTTCCGAGTAGCCGAGGGTCAGGGGGATCACGCCCTCGCCCAGACCGCCTGACATCACCGGAATCACGACGAAGAACACCGTGTGGAAGAGCCCCATCCCCAGCAGCGTGCCTACCGCGGTGCCCACAATGCCGGCGAGGACAGAGCCCACCGCGAGCGGCACGAAAATCCGCAGGAAGCCGCCGATCAGGACCTTGCGGTCCATGCTCAGGATACTGCCGACGATGATGCCCGGAATGAACAGGTACAGGAAGTTGCTCTGCTTCCAGAAGCTGACGATGGGGGCGACCATCGACGGCGGCAGGGCATGCGTGAAGACGAGGTAGGAGGGCAGGAATGTCACCAGGATGACCGGCCCCCCAATGCTTCGAAACACGGGAATGCGCTGGCCGATCTCCATGCAGGTAAAGCTGCACACGGCGAGTAGCGCAATGATGGGCGAGAGTTCGGCCGAGAGCTTGCCGGTGGTGAGTACCGTGATGATGATCGCCGCGATCAGCACCAGATGCACCGGCAGCGGCACGATGCCCACGCGCATGTCCATGAGCCGCCACCAGGCGTCGCGCAGCGGGTGATGCGCGCGCGACGTGGGCGTGTTTGCGTCAACGCCCGCGCTGCCGCGCGCGGTCGTGGCAGAAAGACCGTCTCGCATTCTGTTGTCTCCGTGTAGGGATTCGAATTGATTTGATGACGCGACTATAGGCCCGCACCCGTCGGGGGAGGAAATATGGATTTTGGATGTGGGTATAGGGTGAAACTATCGCTTCTGGGCGGATTCGATTCCCGATAGGCGGGAATCGCCCATGTGGGCGGATCGATCCGCGAAATGCCCGAGTTTTGCCGGTGGCGATATAGGGGTACGCTATGGCTTTCCGAAACTGGAGCGCGTCGCCAATCGGCGGCGCGGGTCGTCATGGACGTGAGGCAGCTTCGAAATTTTGTCGCGATCGTCGACAGTGGAAGCGTATCGAAGGCCGCGGATCGCCTGCACATCGCGCAGCCGTCGTTGAGTGCGCAACTGCGCGGGCTGGAGGAGGAGCTGCAGACGCAATTGCTTTTGCGCAGTGCCCAGGGCGTCACACCGACCGAGGCGGGCAAGGCGTTGTATCGACATGCGCGCGTGGTGATGCGTCAGATGGAGCAGATTCGCCAGGAAGTGCGTGAAGGCGGTGGCAGCGAATCGGGGCCGGTGGCCGTGGGATTCCCCACGACGATTGCCGCGATTCTGGCGGTGCCGTTGTTCACGCGGGTACGCGAACAGTATCCGGGTATCCGGCTCCAGATTTTCGAGAGCATGAGCGGTTACATCGGCGAATTGCTCGCGAACGGACGTCTCGATCTGGCCATGCTGTTTCGCGACTCGGAGACGCGCGGCATTTCGGTGATGCCGTTGTTCGACGAAGCGCTGTATGTGCTCGGCGGGCATCGCGTTTGCCCGGCGATCTACGAGGGCGACCCGCAGCGCCCATGTGCGTTGTCCGCGCTGGCCAACGTGCCGATCGTGGCGCCGAGCGGCACGAACGGTCTTCGCCTGCTCATCGAACGAAGCTTCGCACAGGCCGACGTGGAGTTGAACATCGTGGCTGACATCGACTCGTTGCCGACGCTCATCGACATCGCGCGTTCGGGCGATGCCTGCTCGATCCTGCCGGCGTCGGCGCTTGCGTCGCGAGATCCGGCGTTGCGCCCGCCGTCCCGGCGAATCGTCTCGCCGCCGTTGCAACGCCCGGCCAGCGTGTGCTGGTCGAACTCACTTCCCGTGGGGTCCGCCACACTGGCCGTGCGTCAATGCATCGCCGACCTGATCCGCGAACTCCAGGCCGACGGACACTGGACCGGGATTGCGCTCCGGCCGGCAGAGCGCCACGTCGCCACCGGCATGGCGTCGGACCCGCCGGCGTCGGGTCGCGCCCGATAACCACGTCGCGACTGTTGGCTTGGAAACCCGCTATCCTTCTGGCAACGACGCGATTTGCGTCCCCCCTTAGTTCGCCATGTCCGGTCACGACGTCGTTATCCGGGCATTCGCTTTTCAGGAGTTCGTTCAGTGGCTGCGTTCGACATCGACGATATCGTGACTTCCCTGCATTCGGCGCGTTTGCGTTGGCGCGACGGCCAGCGGCGCCTGCTGGAATCGGGGGGGCGCGACCTGCCTTCGCGCGAGCGCCTTGCCGGCATCGTCGTGCAACTCAAGGGCGTGCTGTTTCCCATGCGCCTCGGGCCGCTGGATCTGCATCAGCAGGGCGAAAACTATTACGTCGGCCACACACTCACCAGCGCGCTGAACGGCCTGGCCGAGCAGGCGCGTCTCGAATGGCGCTACAAGTCGCGTCACGACACCGCCATCACCAGCGACCTGATCGAAGCGCGCACGCATTCGGCGATCCAGCAATTCGCCGCCAAACTCCCGGAAATTCGGGAATTGCTCGACGCCGACGTGCTGGCCGCCTATCAAGGCGACCCGGCCGCCGGCAGCGTGGACGAAGTGCTGATCTGCTACCCCGGCATTCACGCGATGATTCACCACCGGATCGCGCACGAGCTTTACCGGCTCGAACTGCCGCTGCTCGCCCGCATCATCGCCGAGCAGGCGCACTCCGACACCGGCATCGACATTCATCCCGGCGCCCGGATCGGTGCGGGCTTCTTCATCGATCACGGCACGGGTGTCGTGATTGGCGAGACGGCCATCCTCGGACAGCGGGTTCGGGTGTATCAGGCCGTCACGCTGGGCGCCAAGCGCTTTCCGGCCGACGACGAGGGCAACCCGCGCAAGGGGCTGCCGCGCCACCCGATCGTCGAGGACAACGTCGTCATCTACGCAGGCGCGACGATTCTCGGGCGCGTCACCATCGGTCAGGGGTCGGTCATTGGCGGTAACGTCTGGCTGACGCAGGACGTGCCGCCGTACAGCAACATCACGCAGGCGCGATCGCGCACCGAAGCCGGTTCGCCGCCGGTGTCCGGGTGCGACAACGACGCCGCCTGATGCGCACTATGCCGTGTCAGCCCGCAGGGGCTCGCTCGAGTCGCCGCGTCGTGGCGTGAGGGACGACGGTGGCGCAACGGCCACCCGCTCGCGCACGTCGGGCGATGCCAGACACGTTGCCACCGCTTCGAATCCCGGTGCCCCCGGATACGGCGCGACACGCACCGGCACGCTGTGATTGGCCGGACACAGCAAGATGGCTTCGTGCGGCCCGACGGCCGTCAGATCCAGAATGGCGGACGAGCGCGTCATGATGAACAGGGGATGGGCGCGCGTCGCGCGGGCTTGTTGGCGCAAGTAGCGGATCAACGCTTCCTGAGTCGCTTGCGTCAGGTTCTGCTCGATCATGTCGATGACCAGCGCTCCGTTGCGCTCGGCCGTGAGCGAGGCGAGAAGCACGGTCAATGCGTCTGACGCGTGGGCGCCTTCGTCGCGGAGCCACGCCATCGCGCGATCGACCCTGTCCTGCCAGGCGGTGTCCTGCGACAGTGCGCCAAGGAGGGTGGCGCGGCATTCGCTCAGGCGGTCGAGCCCGAGAAAGATGCCGTTCGGCAATGCCTGTGCAAGGTGTATCGCGAGCCGGGTCTTGCCACTGCCAAGCGATCCGATCAGGTAGTTCAGCGCTCGAATGTCCTGCATTTCGAACCATTCGCCGCCCCACGGCCACGGTAACGCAAATGCCACGCTCGGCGCGGCTCGCTCGATGAGATGCCCCAATTCGCCGGCGGCCGGCATCTTGCCCACCGCAAGTCCGGCGCGCAGGGTGCGCACGCGTTCGAGCCGCTGGAGTCGCTCCCGAATGTCCCGATCCAGCGCGTTTTCATGTGCCGAGAGCGCGCATGCGAGTGTCTGCGGATCGCCGCCAAGCACACGCGCCGCGTCGGCGAGACTCAGTCCAAGCGCGCGCAAGGCGACAACCTCGGACGCACGTGCCATCGCGTCGACCCCGTAGATGCGATAGCCGGCCGGTGTCCGTCCGGGCGTGACGAGACGATGCTGCTCGTATAGTCGGAGCGCCTTGGTGGAGACGCCCAACCTCCGTGCGGCTTCGGACGCTGTCAATGGCCGAGAGGGTGTCTTCATCGATGACCTCATGGTGTGAGCCAGGTTGACGCCATCGTCAGGCCGGCCCTGGGGGACAGGTCAACCGCGAACCACCTTAGCGAACATATCAACGTCTGTCGAATTAATTAACCGACCGGTCGGTTTTGTCATGTTAGGCTGTCAGCGCTTCCCTCGATAACAATTACGGAGACGTTGATGACTTTGATTTCTCGTTGGCCCGACGCGGTGAATTCGACCGGCATGCCTACCATGAACAAGCGGGTTCTGGCGGGCGTGGCTGCCTCGCTGGTGAGCGTGACGCTGGTCATGCCGGTGACGGGCATGGCAGCAACCGGGGGAGGTGCCGCCGGCACGACGGCGTCGTCGCCAGCGACGCAAAAGACGCCCGGTCGCGTGGAGGTGACGATCAAGCGCGACGAGTTTGGCGTACCCCACATCTACGCATCGACGACCTACGCGCTGTTTTACGGTTACGGTTACGCGATCGCGCAGGACCGCCTGTTCCAGATGGAAATGGCGCGACGCAGCACGCAGGGCACCGTGGCCGAAGTGCTCGGCGAGAAGTTCGTCGATTTCGACAAGTCGATTCGCGGAAATTACTGGCCGGCGTCCATTCGCCGCCAACTGGCCGACCTGCCGCAACGCGAGCGCGACATTCTCGATGGCTATGCCGCGGGGATGAACGCGTGGATCGCACAGATTCGCGCGCAACCCGACAAGCGCATGCCCAAACAATTCAACGATTACGGGTTCCAGCCGCCGAACTGGGACGCGTTCGACGTGGCGATGGTTTTCGTCGGCACCATGGCCAATCGTTTTTCGGACGCGACGAGCGAGATCGACAATCTCGCGCTGGTCACCGCGCTCAAGGACAAGTACGGCGCCGAGAAGGGCATGGCCCTGTTCAACGAACTGAAGTGGATCAGCAATCCCGATTCCCCCTCTACGGTGCCGGCATCCGAGGGCGTGTATCCGGTGAAGGTCGGCCCGGAAAGCGGCGCGCCCATGCAGCCGCTTGCCCGCTATGATGGTCCGGCGCCGATGTTCGCGCGTCTGGCGCGCGGCAGCGACGGCGCCTTGCTGCATCAGGACGCGCAGACCAATGCCGCAACCATGCTGGCGCAATTTGCCGACGCCGGGCAGCCAGGTCTGGCAGGCTTTCCGACCACGAGCAACATGTGGATCGTCGGCAAGGCGAAGGCGCGCGACGCGCGCGCCATCATGCTCAACGGCCCGCAGTTCGGATGGTTCGCCCCCGCGTACACCTATGGCATCGGCCTGCACGGCGCGGGCTTCGATCTTGTCGGCAACACGCCGTTCGGATACCCCTGCATCCTGTTCGGCCATAACGGCAAGATCTCGTGGGGCTCGACGGCGGGCTTCGGCGACGACATCGACATCTATGCGGAAAAACTCGATCCGGCCAATCCCAACCGCTATTTCCACAACGGTCGATGGCACGACATGGAAAAGCGCGTGGAGATCATTCGCGTGAAGGGTGGGGCACCCGTGGTGCAGGAGGTCTTTCGCACGGTACACGGCATCGTCATGCAGCGCGACGCCAGGCGCCCGGTGGCCTACGCCAAGGCGCGCGCCTGGGACGGCCTGGAGGTTCAGTCGCTGCTTGCCTGGACGCATCAGGCGCAGGCGCACGACTGGAAGTCCTGGACTGCGCAGGCGGCGCGTCATGCCCTGACGATCAACTGGTACTACGCCGACGTGGCGGGCAACATCGGTTACGTTCACACTGGCGCCTATCCGGCTCGCCGGCCGGGGCACGATCCGCGTTTGCCAGTGCCGGGCACGGGCGAGTGGGACTGGAAGGGATTGTTGCCGTTCTCGACGAATCCCAAGGTCTACAACCCCAAACAGGGCTGGATCGCCAACTGGAACAATTCGCCGCAGAAGGGCTACCCGGCGAGCGATCTGTTCGCCTTCGTCTGGGGCGGGGCCGATCGCGTGGTCGAGATCGACTCGCGCGTCGAGGCGCACGACAAGCTCGGCGTCGACGACATGTGGCAGATCCTGAAAGATACGAGCTCGGTCGATGTCAATCGGCGCCACTTCCTGCCGTTCATCGAACGCGCCACCGCAGGGCTGCCGGCGAGCGATGCGCGACGCCAGCTCGCCTTGCAACTGTCCGAATGGAATGGCCTGAGCCTCGATCCGAAACACAAGGGCCACTACGATACGGCTGGCCCGGCCATCATGGATGCCTGGCTGAGCGCCATGCTCAGGCGCACGCTCGGACAGGTGGTGCCCGCGCCTTATGACAAGTGGTTCCTCGCGAGCGGTTACGCCGCGCCGCAAGACGGGCCGACCGGATCGCTCAACATCGGCAACGGTAGCAAGGTGCTTTACGAAGCGCTGCTCGGCGAGCACGCCGGCGTGCCGCAGACGTTCGACATCTTCGGCGGCCAACGTCGTGACGACGTGGTGCTGGCGGCGCTCGACGACACGGTCGCCGCGCTCAGGGCGAAGCTCGGGCCCGACATGTCGGCCTGGCGCGCGCCGACCGTGCCGCTCACGTTCCGCGCCAACAACTTCTTCGGTGTGCCGCAGGCCAATGCCGACGAAGCCGTGCGCACGCCCGTCTACATGAATCGCGGCACCGAGAATGATTTGATCGTGTTCGGTCCGACCGGGGGGAAGCCAGGGAGCCAGGGCAAGCCCGGGAAGGGCGCCGTGACCCGGAGCGACGTGCTGGCGTACGACGTGGTGGCGCCGGGACAAAGTGGCTTCGTCGCGCCGGACGGCACACGCTCCCCCCACTACGCCGATCAGGTGGAGATGTACACGACGTTCGGGCGCAAGCCCCTGTGGCACGACGCCGATGACGTGAACCGGGCGGCCACGTCCGTCGAGCGCCTGCACATCGAGCGAGGGGCTTACGCGCAATGACCGGGCGCGGCGGCGGCAAGGGCGCCGCCGCGATCCGGCAAGCGTTCGGCAGTCCACGACGGGCAAGCTGGCCCGTCAGGCAAGCCCCGTCGCGCCCGCCAGCGCGCACATCGCCACCACGGCGAGCGGCGGGGCTTTCCACCGGACCAGCAGCGCGAACGCGACCGCCGCCACGGCGAAATCGGCGGCGCCATGCACGGCGCTCGTCCATACGGGCGAGTACAACGCCGAAGCCAGAATCCCGACCACGGCGGCATTCACGCCCGCGAGCATCGCGGCCGTCGACGCGCGCTGCCGCAATGCCTGCCAATGCGGCAGCGCGGCAACGACGAGCAACAGCCCGGGCAGGAAGATCGCCATCGTCGCGAGCGTGGCACCCAGCACGGAATGCGCGGGGCCGCCCGAGAGCCAGCCGAGATAGGCGGCAAACGTGAATAGTGGCCCGGGAACGGCCTGCGCCGCACCGTAACCCGCGAGAAAGTCGTTCGGCGACACCCATCCCGTGGTCACCGTCTGCGCCTGGAGCAGCGGCAACACGACATGCCCGCCCCGAACACCAGCGCCCCGGAACGGTAAAACCCGTCGAAGATCGCGAGCATGCGCCCGCCCACGAACTGTTGCAGGGCCGGCAGCCCGGCCAGCAGGGCGCAGAAAAGCAGGAGCGCGCCAGCGCCGCTTGCTCGCGAGATGCGAAATTCGATCGTGGCGGGCAATGGCAGTGGCGCGGTCAGCTCGCGCGAGCGTAGCAACCAGAGCCCCAGCAACGCCCCGAGGCCGATGACCATTAGTTGCGCGTAGACCGTTGTCGTCAGGGCGAGCACGACGAGGGCGGCCAGGGCGATGCCCGCCCGGCGCGTGTCGGGGCAGAGGCGTCGCGCCATATCCCAGACCGCTTGTGCCACGACGGCCACGGCGACGAGTTTGAGTCCATGCAACACGCCGTTGCCGATGGGCCCGCCGAGATGCGGCGCCACGATCGCGAACGCGAGCAGCAGCAATACCGATGGCAGCGTGAATCCACACCACGCCGCGAGGCCACCCAGCCAGCCCGCGCGCAGCAACCCGATGGAGAAGCCGACCTGGCTGCTCGCCGGCCCCGGCAGGAACTGGCACAAACCGACCAGGTCGCCAAAGGCGGCATCGTCCAGCCAGCGGCGTCGTTCCACGAATTCACGGCGGAAGTAGCCGATGTGCGCGACCGGCCCGCCAAAGCTCGTCAGGCCGAGCGTGATGAAGACGCGCAAGACCTCCCAGGCGTGGCGCGTCCTGGCAGCCGGATCGCCGGCAACGGTTTCGATATTCGATTTCAAGGTGACCAACGCGTATTCGGCGGAAGACGAAATTCCGTAAGCATAGCCCTTGTGCAGTGACGTGGGCGTGAAGCCTTGCCGGCATGCCGGCTCACACGCGTTTGCCGCGGTTCCCGGGCAGGACACCTGATCCGTTTTCCCCTATATTGGTCCCTCCCGCGCCGATCCCCTTGAAGGATCGTGCGCGCGAAGCCCGAGCGCCCGGTTGCCGCGCGCCGGTGCGCATGTGGGGCAACAGAACCGCAAGACATTCTCAGGAGCGATGAGCGCATGACGGTGTCCGAATCCGCCGCGCGCGGGCGAGCCATCGGGCTCGGCAGTGCCGCGCGCGACCTTTACCGCGCGTTGTGGCGCCATGCGCGGGGCGTACGAAGTCACTTGCTGGGCGCCGCCGGCCTGCTGTCGCTCGCCCAGGTGTTGCGGCTTACGATGCCGTGGCTCGCGGCGCAGGCCATCAATGCGCTTCAGCAGGGCAACATGTCGACGGCGGGTCGTTGGATCGGCTATCTCGTCGGCATCTATCTGCTGTCGTGGCTGTTGCATGGCCCCGGGCGGATTCTCGAGCGCAACGTGGGCGTACGTGTGCGTGTGCGGCTCGCGGATCAACTGTATGCGCGCATCGCCGCCGCACCGCTGGCATGGCGTGACGGCCGCCACTCCGGCGAGCTTCAGCATCGTGTGGTGCAGGCGAGCCGCGCGCTGTCCGACTTCGCGCAGAACCAGTTCGGCTATCTGCAAAGCGCATTCAACTTCGTCGGGCCGCTGATCGCGCTGGCTTTGCTCTCGCGCACGAGCGGTGCGATTGCGGTGACCGGCTATGTCGTCATCGCCGTCATCATTCTTCGATTCGACCGCGTGCTGATGCAACTCGCCCGTGCGGAGAACGATGCCGAGCGGCGATATGCCGCCGCGCTGCTCGACTTCGTCGGAAATGCGGGTACCGTGATTGGCCTGCGTCTGCAGGCGGCATCGCGCAGGGTGCTTGGGCGCCGCATGGAGGCGGTCATGGCGCCGCTGCGGCGTACCGTCACGGTCAACGAGGGCAAGTGGTTCGCCGTCGACATCCTCGGCATGGGGCTGACCTGGATTCTCGTGATCGTCTACGTGCTGCAATCGCGTGAGCCGGGGCAGGCAGTCATGCTCGGCACCGTGTTCATGATCTATCAGTACGCGCAACAGGCCGCCACGGTCGTCGGGGCAATGGCGTCGAACTTCCAGAGTTTCGCGCGCATGCATACCGACTACGGCAGCGCCGAACCGATCTGGGATGCGCCGGGCGATCCGGACGCCGCGGTGTCCGCCATCACGCCGGACTCGCCATGGGACACGCTGTCGCTGCGCGGCGTGACGTGGCGATACAGCGACGACGCGCGTGGCGGACTGCATGGCGTCGACCTGACGTTGCGCCGCGGTGCACGCGTCGCCCTTATCGGCCCCAGCGGCGGTGGAAAGAGCACTTTGCTGCGCACGCTGGCGGGCCTGTATCTCCCCCAGCACGGCACGCTGATGCGCGACGGCAAGGCGATCGACTTCGCGGCGTTGCGCGCGCTGGCCACCCTGATTCCGCAGGAGGCGGAAGTGTTCGAGGCGAGCGTTGAAGAAAACCTCACGTTCGGCGAGGCGGCCGATGCGAAGTCACTGCACGACGCCGTGCACGCCGGTGCTTTCGACGAGGTGCTCGCCGGCTTGCCGGACGGCCTCGCGAGCGCACTCAACGAGCGCGGCGGCAACCTCTCCGGCGGACAGCGGCAGCGGCTCGCGCTCGCGCGCGGCGCGCTGGCGGCGCAAGGCAGTTCGCTGCTGTTGCTCGACGAGCCGACGAGTGCCCTCGATCCCGCCGCTGAGGCCCGTGTGTTCGAGCGCATGTATGAGGCGTTTCCGAGCGCATGTATCGTGGCCTCGGTACACCGGCCGAGCCTTCTGTCGCGCTTCGACATCATCGTGGTGATGGAGAGCGGGCGCGTCGTGGACGCCGGTCCCCGCGACGATGTGTTGTCGCGCCGCACATAGCACCGTAACCCGTTGCCGCGTGTGGCGATGTCCGCAAACGCGAAATTTCACGTCAGAAAAATACCGACGCCTTCAATTCAACGCTCGTATCGATCCAATGCATCGTGCGCAATAGGCATCGTCGTGAGTTGCACACGAATGCGTTGTGATTGTGCGGATATAGCGGTGCGAAATTGAAGACGGTGCGGCAGGTGCCCATGGGCGTGACGAGGCTCGCACGCCATGTCGCAATACCTCCGAAAGCCAGGCGGGGCGGGGCTTTGCATACGTAGCAGTACGTGAAATATCGACACTTGTTGAGCAAGCGCAAACCTTCGGTTGGACGCGCTTTACATGACATTGGCGAAAGGCAATAATCGCTCCGTACTCGAAGACCCGACTGCGCAGTCGTTACCAAAAAAGTCAGCGGGAACCGCCCCCCGAAACATTGGAAACGTTGGCGTTCCTGCTTTCGCTCGCCCGCCGGTGCCCGCGTGTACCGGCCTAAAGCCAGGGAAACGCCATGAGTCACTTCGTTGACCGCCTTCGTTTTTTCACTTCGTCGCGGCCGCAGTTCTCCGAGGGGCACGGTGCCACGACAGACGAAGACCGACGCTGGGAAGACGCTTATCGTCAACGTTGGCAATTCGACAAGATCGTGCGCTCCACGCACGGCGTGAATTGCACCGGGTCCTGCTCCTGGAAGGTGTATGTCAAAGGGGGCATCGTCACCTGGGAAACTCAGCAGACCGACTATCCCCGCACCCGTCCCGACATGCCGAACCACGAGCCGCGTGGCTGCTCGCGCGGCGCGTCGTACTCGTGGTACCTCTACAGTGCCAACCGGCTCAAATACCCGCTCGTGCGCAGTGCGCTCGTGTCGCGCTGGCGCGAAGCGCGCAAGTCGCTCGCGCCGGTCGACGCGTGGGCATCGATCGTCCAGGACGACACCGCACGCCGCGCGTATCAGGCGCGTCGCGGCCTGGGCGGATTCGTGCGCGCTTCCTGGGACGAGGTCAACGAGATCGTGGCGGCGGCGAACGTCTACACGGTCAAGCGTTACGGCCCCGACCGCGTCACCGGCTTTTCGCCGATTCCCGCCATGTCGATGGTGTCCTACGCCGCCGGGGCACGCTATCTCTCGCTCATCGGTGGCGTGTGCCTGAGCTTTTACGACTGGTATTGCGATTTGCCGCCGGCCTCGCCGCAAACCTGGGGCGAGCAGACGGACGTGCCCGAGTCGGCCGACTGGTACAACTCGACATTCATCGTGATGTGGGGCTCGAACGTGCCGCAAACGCGCACGCCTGACGCGCACTTCATGACGGAGGTGCGCTACAAGGGCACGAAGATCGTGTCGATATTCCCGGACTATGCGGAAGGGGCGAAGTTCGGCGACCTGTGGCTGCATCCGAAGCAGGGCACCGACGCCGCGCTGGCGCTTGCGATGGGACACGTGATCCTCAACGAGTTCCACCTGGCCGGCAAGAGCGATTACTTCATCGACTACTGCCGTCGCTTCACCGACATGCCGTGCCTGGTGCGCATGGTGCCGCATGGCGACGGCTACGTGCCCGAGCGCCAGTTGCGCGCGGCTGACTTCGACGGCGCGCTGGGCCAGCCACACAACGCCGACTGGAAGACAGTCGTGATCGACGACCTGAGCGGCGATTTCGTGGCGCCGGTCGGGTCGATCGGCTATCGCTGGTCGCAGGGCGACGCGCCGAACCAGGGCAAGTGGAACCTGCGCGAGGAGGGCCCGGACGGCCAGGCCATCAAGCCCAGGCTGTCGCTGGTCGAGGGCCACGATGAGGTCGTGCCCGTGCTGTTTCCGTACTTCGGCAATCAACCGCACGCGCACTTTACCTGCACGGCGCATGCATCGACACAGCGTCGCAATGTGGGCGTGCGTCGCGTGAAGACGAATGACGGGGAGGTGCTCGTCGCCACCGTCTACGATTTGTTCATCGCCAACTATGGGCTCGACCAGGGGCTGGGCGGCGAGCACATTGCGCACACCTACGACGACGATGTGCCGTATACGCCGGCGTGGCAGGAAGCGATTACCGGTGTGAAGCGCGAGGACGTGATTTCGGTCGCCCGCCAGTT
The DNA here is from genome assembly GCF_000767615.3 of Pandoraea pnomenusa. NCBI lineage: Bacteria > Pseudomonadati > Pseudomonadota > Betaproteobacteria > Burkholderiales > Burkholderiaceae > Pandoraea > Pandoraea pnomenusa. The sequence goes on from NZ_CP009553.3 coordinate 2,622,059, forward strand.
CGCCGAGAATGCGCACAAGACGCAGGGCAAGTCGATGGTCATCATCGGCGCCGGGATCAACCATTGGTTCCACATGGACATGTCGTACCGCGCCATCATCAACATGCTGGTGATGTGCGGATGCATCGGCAAGTCGGGCGGGGGCTGGTCGCATTACGTGGGGCAGGAGAAGCTGCGTCCGCAAACCGGCTGGACGCCGCTCGCATTCGGTCTGGACTGGCACCGCCCGCCGCGCCAGATGAACGCGACATCGTACTTTTACGCCCATACGGATCAGTGGCGCTATGACAACAGCGACCCGTCCGGGCTGCTCTCGCCGCTGGCCGACAAGACGCCGTTCCACGGCCGGCCCATCGACTACAACGTGCGCGCCGAGCGCATGGGGTGGCTGCCCACGGCGCCGCAGTTGCAGACCAATCCGCTCGACGTGGGCCGCTCGCTCCCCGACCCGGCGAACGCCGCTCAGCATGTGGCCAACGCGCTGAAGGACGGGTCGCTGCGCATGTCGTGTACCGATCCCGATCATCCCGACAACTTTCCTCGCAACCTGTTCGTATGGCGCTCGAACCTGCTGGGCTCATCGGGCAAGGGGCATGAGTACTTCCTGAAGCATTTGCTGGGCACCACACACGGCGTGCAGGGCGAGGACATCGGCAAGCAGCACGGTGCGCGCCCCGAGGAAGTGAAATGGCGCGACGAGGCGCCCAAGGGCAAGCTCGACCTGCTCGTGACGCTGGACTTCCGGATGTCGACGACCTGCATGTACTCCGACATCGTGCTGCCGACCGCCACGTGGTACGAGAAGGACGATCTGAATACGTCCGATATGCATCCGTTCATTCACCCGTTGTCGGCCGCCGTCGATCCTGCGTGGCAGGCGCGTAGCGACTGGGACATCTTCAAGGGCATCGCCAGGCGCTTCTCGGAACTTTGCGAAGGTCACCTGGGCGAGGAGACCGACGTCGTGCTCGCGCCGATCGCCCACGACGCGCCGGGCGAGTTGGCCCAACCGTATGACGTGAAGGACTGGGGCGCGGGGCAATGCGAACCGGTGCCGGGCAAGACCGCCCAGGGCGTGGTGGTCGTCAAGCGCGACTATCCGAACACGTACAAGAAGTTCACCTCGCTCGGGCCGCTGATGGACAAGATCGGCAACGGCGGCAAGGGGATCAACTGGCAGACCCACGAAGAGGTCGACCTGCTGGGACAACTCAACTACAAGGTGGAAGCGCCGGGGGTGTCGCAGGGGCGTCCGCGTATCGATTCGGCGCTCGATGCGGCTGAGGTCATCCTTACGCTCGCGCCCGAAACCAACGGCGAGGTCGCCGTACGTGCGTGGCAGGCGCTGTCCAAGGCGACCGGCCTGCCGCACGATCATCTGGCACAGGCACGCGCCGACGAGAAGATCCGGTTCCGCGACATTCAGGCACAGCCGCGCAAGATCATCTCGTCGCCGACGTGGAGCGGGATCGAGTCGGAACACGTCTCGTACAACGCAGGCTACGTCAACGTGCACGAGCTGGTGCCCTGGCGCACGCTCAGCGGACGCCAGCAGTTGTATCAGGATCATCCGTGGATGCGGGCGTTCGGCGAGTCGCTGTGTGTCTACAAGCCGCCCATCGATACCGGCAGCTACGCGCACATGCTCAACCAGCGCAGCAACGGCAATCGGGAGAAGGTGCTCAACTTCCTCACGCCGCACCAGAAGTGGGGCATCCACAGCACCTACACCGACAATCTGTTGATGCTGACCATGTCGCGCGGAGGTCCGATCGTGTGGATGTCCGAGGACGACGCGCGCGAGCTCGACATCGTCGACAACGACTGGATCGAATGTTTCAACGCGAACGGCGCGCTGTGTGCCCGCGCGGTGGTCAGCCAGCGTATCCCGAGCGGGGCGGTGATGATGTACCACGCTCAGGAGAAGATCGTGAACACCCCCGGCTCGGAAATCACCGGCACGCGTGGCGGGATTCACAACTCGGTGACCCGCATCAGCGTGAAGCCGACGCACATGATCGGCGGCTACGCCCAGCTTTCGTATGGATTCAACTACTACGGCACCGTCGGCTCGAACCGCGACGAGTTCCTGGTAGTGCGCAAGATGAGTCGTATCGACTGGCTCGACGATACCGCCGACCAGGTGCTTGTGCCCCCGACCGGAGAACGCCAATGAAAGTGCGCGCACAGATTGCGATGGTGCTGAATCTGGACAAGTGCATCGGTTGTCATACCTGTTCGATCACATGCAAGAACGTGTGGACGAGCCGCGAAGGCATGGAGTACGCGTGGTTCAACAACGTGGAGACCAAACCGGGCATCGGCTATCCCAAGGACTGGGAGAACCAGAAGCGCTGGCGCGGTGGCTGGACGCGCAAGGCCAACGGCAAGCTCGAACCGCTGCAGGGAGGCAAGCTGAAGTTGCTGGCCAGCATTTTCGCCAACCCGCACCTGCCGGAAATCGACGATTACTACGAGCCGTTCACGTATGACTACGCGCACCTGCAGACCGCCTCCGACGCGAAGGCCATGCCGGTTGCCCGCCCGCGTTCGCTGGTGACCGGCGAGCGCATGGAGAAGATCGAGTGGGGGCCGAACTGGGAAGAGATTCTCGGCGGCGAGTTCGCCAAGCGCTCTCAGGACTACAACTTCGAGGCCGTGCAGAAGGACATCTACGGGCAGTTCGAGAACACCTTCATGATGTACTTGCCACGCCTGTGCGAGCACTGCCTGAACCCGGCGTGCGTCGCGTCGTGCCCATCGGGCTCGATCTACAAGCGAGAGGAAGACGGCATCGTGCTCGTCGACCAGGACAAGTGCCGCGGTTGGCGCATGTGCGTCTCGGGCTGTCCGTACAAGAAGATTTATTACAACTGGCACAGCGGCAAGGCGGAGAAGTGCATCTTCTGCTATCCGCGCATCGAGGCCGGGCAACCGACCGTGTGTTCGGAGACCTGCGTCGGCCGGATTCGCTATCTCGGCGTGCTGCTTTACGACGCGGACCGGATCAGCGAGGCCGCGGGCGTTGCCGACGAGAAGGATCTCTACGAGGCGCAGTTGTCGGTGTTCCTCGACCCGAACGATCCGGCCGTCATTGCACAGGCGCGCCTCGACGGCGTGCCGGAAGCGTGGATCGAAGGCGCGAAGGCCTCGCCGGTGTACAAGATGGCGGTCGACTGGCGCATCGCATTCCCGCTGCATCCGGAATATCGCACGCTGCCCATGGTCTGGTACGTCCCGCCGCTCTCGCCGATCAACGCGGCCGCCAACAGCGGCGATCTGGGCATGAACGGCTCGCTGCCCGACGTCGGGTCGCTGCGCATTCCGCTGCGATACCTCGCCAACCTGCTGACGGCCGGCGATGAAGCGCCGGTCAAGCTTGCGCTCGAGCGCCTGCTCGCCATGCGGGCGTTCATGCGCGCACGCCACGTCGATGGCGTTCAGGCCGACGATGTGCTGCGCCAGACGGGACTGAGCGTGGCGCAGGTGGAGTCGATGTATCGGTATCTTGCGATTGCCAACTACGAGGATCGGTTCGTCATTCCGACGGCACATCGCGAGTACGCGGAAAACGCATTCGAGCTGCACTCGGAGTGCGGTTTCTCGTTCGGCAACGGGTGCTCGCCGGGACACGACACGGGCAATCTTTTCAACCCGGTCAAGAAGCACCAGCGGACCATCCCGATCCAGGAGATTTGACATGGCCGCATCCGACATCACACCCGGCGTGCCGTGCCGGTTGCTGGGCGCGCTGCTGCATTACCCGGGCGAAGAGGTGAGCGAGGCGCTTGCGGAGATCGAAAGCACGCTGTTCGACACAGCGCGCATCGATGGCCCCGCACGCCGGGAGCTGGCGGTCTTTTTCGCCTATTGGCGCGAGCGCGACCTGCTCACGCTCCAGGAGAACTACGTTGCGCAGTTCGACCGGGGCCGTGTGACATCGCTCTACCTGTTCGAGCACGTCTACGGCGAGTCGCGCGACCGTGGGCAGGCGATGGTGGACCTCATGCAGACGTACGAGCGCAGCGGCATCTATCTTGCGCCCGGTGAGCTGCCCGACTATCTGCCGGCGTTTCTCGAGTACGTCTCGGTGTTGCCGGCATCCGAAGGCGTGGCGCGCCTGAAGGACATCGAGCATTTGTTGCAGGCGATCGACGCCGGGCTTGCGAAGCGGGGCTCGCCATACGCGGGGCTCACGCGGGCGCTGCTGTGCCTTGCGGGGGCGGCGGCACAGCGCCAGACGCAGGCGACTTCCGCCCACGTGGACGATGCCGCACTGATTCCCGAGGCGAAGGACTACGAGGCCATCGACGCCACCTATCAGGACGCCCCGGTGCGCTTCATGGGCGCGGGGCATCCCGGCGCCCAGGGCAGCACGGTGGGCGAACCGATCCAGTTCCACGCGCGCCGTCCCGGGCGCTGAGTCCGGAAAGCAAGGAGTGTGACCATGCAAGCTTTCTTTCATCAGTTCGTGTTCGGCATCTATCCGTACATCTGTCTGACGGTGTTGCTCGTGGGCAGCCTGATTCGCTTCGACCGCGAGCAGTACTCGTGGAAGAGCGACTCGTCGCAGTTGCTCAAGCACGGCATGCTGCGTCTGGGCAGCAACATGTTCCACTGGGGCATTCTGGTGGTCGTGGCCGGACACTTCGTCGGTTTCCTCGCGCCGCACTGGCTGGTTTCGCCGTTCCTTTCCGCTTCGCAGCACCAGTTGCTGGCAATGGTCGGCGGCGGGGCGGCGGGCGTTGTGGCGATCATCGGTCTGACGATTCTCATCGTCCGGCGCATCGGCACCCCGCGCGTGCGCGCCACCAGCCGCGCCTGGGACATCGTGATCGTATTCATGCTCTGGTTCCAGCTCGCCCTCGGGCTGGGCACGGTACTGCTCTCGATGCGGCACATGGACGGCGCCATGTTCGAGCAACTGACCGACTACGTGAAGGGCATCGTCACGTTCCAGCCAGGCGTTGCCGCGCTGCTCGAAGGCGTGCCGCTGACGTATCGCGTGCACATCGCGCTGGGCTTCACGATCTTCCTCGTGTCGCCGTTCACGCGCATGGTCCATATCTGGAGCGGCCTGGCGTCGGTCGTGTATCTCATTCGCCCGTATCAATTGGTGCGCAAGCGCTGAGCGCGCCGTGCGCGACAGGTCATCACACCAGGAACGCTGACCATGCAAACTGTGACGACAGATGCCCGCGCGCCGCTGCGCGTGAACGGCGTCGAGATACTTCCGCAGGCCATCGACGAGGCCATCGCCGAGCTGGCCGATGCGTCTCCGGCCGTGGGCGAAGATTCGCCATCCGGTGTCGAGCAGACCGCTCGCTACGCGCTGGCCATTCGCGAACTGCTTCGCCAACGCGCACTCGAGCTGGACCTGACGTTCGACCCCGGGCGGCCCGAGGCCATGGCCGATGCGGTCTTCGCCAGGGACGTCGTGACGCCAGTGGCGAGCGTCGAGGAATCGCGCCGCTATTACGAACAACACCCGGAGCGCTTCACGAGCGGCGAACTCGTCCACGCCAGCCACATCCTGTTCGGCGTGACGGGACGTGCGCCGCTCGCGCTGATACGTGCCAAGGCGGAAGAGACCCTGAACGACATACTGAAGGCGCCCGATCGGTTCGAGGCCATGGCGCGCGAACGGTCGAACTGTCCATCGGGACAGGTTGGCGGCAGCCTCGGACAGCTCGAACGCGACAGCGTCGTGCCCGAGTTCGCGCAAGGCATCTTCGGCACGGACGAGACTGGCGTACTGCCGCGCCTCATCAAAACGCGCTTCGGATTTCATCTGGTGCGCATCGATCACCGGGTGCCCGGCACACGGATTCCGTTCGAGGCGGTGCAGGACGACATCGCCACGATGCTCACGGAGCAGGTGCGCCTGCGCGCGACGCGACAGTACGTGCTGCTGCTGGCCTCGCAGGCGGCGCTCGAAGGTGTGACGTTCGCGCCGGCCGATGGGCCGCTGGTCCAATAAAGGAGACGGCATGGACACTGCACGCGTTGCCGCTGCACCCACGCTCACCGAGGGCTCGCCTGCGCCGGGGGCGCGCGCCTATTCGGTACTGTTCGCCAGCACGCTGGCGTTTCTCGTGTGCTTCGTGGTCTGGATGATGTTCGGGGTGTTGGGCATCCAACTGCGCGAGGACCTCGGGCTCAACAGCACGGAGTTCGGCCTGCTCACGGCGACCCCCGTGCTCACGGGCGCCGTGATGCGTCTGCCGCTCGGCATCTGGACCGATCGCTTCGGCGGCCGCATCGTGATGACCGTATTGCTCGTCGCATGTGCGATTCCGGTATTCATCGTGAGCTACGCCACGCAATTGTGGCAGTTCCTCGTCATCGGGCTGTTCCTGGGGTGTGTCGGGGCGTCGTTCGCGGTGGGCACGCCCTATGTCGCCCGGTTCTTCCCCCCGGCCCGGCGCGGCTTCGCGATGGGCTTCTTCGGTGCCGGTACCGTGGGCGCCGCCGTCAATCTGTTCATCACGCCGAGTCTGCAGGCGGCTTACGGCTGGCGCATGGTGCCGCGCATCTACGCGCTCGCGCTGATCGTGACCGCGGTGATCTTCTGGCTGGCGTCCGCCCCCGACCCTGGCGCAGGGAAGAAGGGGGGCTCGATTCTGGCATCGTTCAAGGTGTTGGGGAACGTGCGTGTCTGGCGGCTGTGTCAGTACTACTCGATCACCTTCGGCGGCTTCACCGCGCTTTCGCTGTGGATTCCGCAGTACCTGAAGGCCGAATACGGCATGACCGTGGTGATGGCCGCCGCCGTGGCGGCGGGCTTCTCGCTGCCCGGATCGGTGTTGCGCGCGGTGGGCGGCGTGCTTGCGGACAAGTTCGGGGCGCACGCCGTGACCTGGTGGTGTTTGTGGGTCGCGTGGATCTGCCTGTTCCTGCTGTCCTACCCGAAGACCGACTTCGTTATTTATACGATCGATGGACCGCAGACTTTCCACATCAGTGTGACGGTCGTGGCATTCGTGCTGCTCGCGTTCGTTCTCGGCGCCGTGTTCGCATTCGGCATGGCCTCCACGTTCAAGTACGTCGCCGACGAGTTTCCCGAGAACCTTGGCGTGGTAACCGGCATCGTCGGCCTGGCGGGCGGGCTGGGCGGGTTCCTGTTGCCGATTCTGTTCGGTGCGCTGCTCGACATTCTCAAGATCCGGTCGAGCTGCTTCATGCTGATGTACGGCATTGTCTGGGTCTCGCTGATCGTGATCTATCTGTCGGAAGTGCGGCGTGCCCGGGTGATGTGAAGCGTCGCGCGGGGCGGGCCGGTTACCCGGGGGGCAAAGAAAATCTTTGCGCAAGCCCTCGGCGCAGGCTATCGTGGCGCTGGAGGCCGGTTGGCGGGGGCTACGGCCGGGAGCGGTTTAAAGGTTTGCTTTGAACGGCCGTTTACCAAATCAATTACTCGTTGGGCGTTCATGTCGATTCCGGCCGTTTTTCTCAGCATCGCCATTTTGTCCTGTGTCATGGGCGTGGCGGTGCTGGGTTCATTGTTCAAGGCGGAGGTGCCGGGCATCCGCCTGTGGTGTGTCGCGAGCGGGCTGCTTGCGCTGGTTGCGGCGCTGCTGCTGACCAGCAAGAGCAATGCCGTGGTGGTGGTGGCGACCGGTCTGCTGATGGTCGCCTCGATGCTGGGCTTGCGCGGCTTTCGTCAGTTCCTGAGGGCGCGTGTGGCCGTGCCCGCCGAATATGTCGCGTTCGGCGTCATCCTCGGCATGCTGGTTTACTGGACGTTCGTCTCACCGCACGTCAACGCCCGCAGCGCGATGGTGTCGGCCTTCATTGCCTACGTCCGCTTCCAGATCGGTTGGGAGGTCCTGAAGTTCCGACCGGCGGGACGCCCCAAATATGCCTACTATTTCGTCTCGATCGCGGCCATCTCGGGCGCGGTGATCCACGCAATTCGGGCGCTCGCCTATGCGTTCGGTCTGGCAAACGAAACCGAGTTTCTTCAGCCGACCCCCCTGAACATCGTATTTCTCGGCATGGCCACGTTGACCTTGCCCTGTCTGTCCGTGGGCATGGTGTTGCTCGCGCACGACAGGCTGGCCGACCGCATGGAGCGTCTCGCAACGTTCGACGACCTGACCGGTGTGCTGGCACGCCGCGCGTTCATTGCGCGCGCCGAGGCGGTCGCGGCGGCGGCGGCGGCCGGCGGCCCGACGTTTTCCCTTGCCATTCTGGATATCGACAATTTCAAGAGCATCAATGACCGATACGGACATGCCGCGGGCGATTGCGCGCTGGCGCACGTGGCGTCGGTGATCTCCAGGGCCGTGCGCGACACCGACATCGTTGGCCGCATCGGCGGCGAGGAGTTTGCGCTGCTGTTGCCCTCGGAAACGAAGGAGGAGGCCGGTCGGGTGGTCGACCGGCTACGTGCGATAGTCGCCGCGTCAGGCACCTGTGTGCCCGGCCGCGAGGCGGTGGCGACCCTCAGCGCCGGCGTCGACGCATTCGTCGAGGGCGACACGCTTGCGACCGTCATGGGGCGTGCCGATGCGGCACTGTATGCCGCGAAGGCCAACGGCAGGAATTGTGTGGTGGTCGCGCCGGCGCACATCCTGACGGATCATCAGGACGCCGACGACCCCGACTGGCATTCCCAGCAACTGGCCTGAGCGGTCGGCGAGCGCTGCCCGCGACGCACTCGACGTCAGCGAGTCACAGATCGCCTGGACCCGACCCACGGGGCGACGCCGCATCGACGCAGCACACGATGGCATCGACGCCGTCGTCATCGCGACTCAGATAGACGTGTCCCACGCCGCTGTCGAAATAGAGGCTGTCACCGGGCGAGAGATCGAACCGCTCGCCGGTTTCGAATTGCAGACGCAACCGGCCCGACAGCACGAACACGAACTCCTCGCCGCCGTGGCGAATGTAATCGGGAAAGTCCTCGAGGCGGCGCGCCCTGATATGCGCCCGCATGGGCACCATGCGCTTGTGCGGCAGATCGCTGGCGATCATGCCGTAGCGATAATTCGGTGTCTCGTAGTTGGGTTGCGTGCCGGCGGCGGTGAACGACGGCGCCGTTGCCGAGTTCGGCTTCACGTGGCCTGCGCCGAAGATCGACGCATAGTCGAGTTCCAGTGCACGCCCCAGCGCACCGAACTTGTCGTAGGTGAGGGCGATGTCGCCCCGCTCCGCCTTGGAGATGGTCGACACCGCGATGCCCGACTGCTCGCTCAGGTCTCGCAACGTCCATCCCCGCGCCTTGCGAGCTTCGCGCAAACGCCGTCCCACCTCGCCGTGGCCGACTGGTGTGCTGCCGGCTTTTCGCGGCGATTTCGCGAGCGAGCGCTTTCGGGGAGACGAATCGGCCATGGGGTGTCGTGCCAGGAAAGATGTCAAAAATTCTCGTATACGAGAAACTTGGTTCTCATATATGATAATTGCGTTGCGCGAGCATACCTGACGCGTCACCCATTCGTGAAGGGGTTTCCATGAAATTCGATGTTCTGGTGCTGGGCGGCGGCATCGTGGGGGTGTCGACGGCCGTCCATCTGCGACAACGTGGGCTGAGCGTGGCGCTCGTCGACCGTCAGGCACCGGGGCGCGAAACGTCGTATGGCAATGCAGGGCTGATTCAGCGCGAAGGCGTCTATCCGTATGCTTTTCCTCGCGACGTTCCGACCTTGCTGCGATACGCCCGCAATCGTTCACCGGATGTTCGGTATCACCCTTCGGCGCTGCCCACGATTGCGCCATTCCTCGCCCGATACTGGTTTCATTCCGCGCCGGTCCGGCACGCCGCCATTGCCCGGCATTACAGCACCCTGATCGAGCATTGTGTTTCCGAGCATCGTGCATTGATCGAACGCGCAGGGGCGGGGGGGTGGCTCCGGGAGGGCGGTTGGCTGAAGATTTTTCATCGCCAGGGGGCGTGGGAAGCGGCGCAACGAGAAGCCGAGCGCTGGCAGCGGGAGTATGGCGTGCCGTTCGTGTCGCTCGACGCCCGGCAACTGCAGCGCGACGAGCCGTCGCTCAGTGCGTCGCTCGTGGGCGCCTTGCGCTACACGGCGTCGGATTCGGTGAGCGACCCGGGGGCGCTGGTTCAGGCGTACGCGGCATATTTTCAGTCGCTCGGTGGGCACGTGCTGATTGGCGATGCGACCACGCTCGCGCCACAGTGGACGGTGAAAACCGGCGAAGGCGAAATTGAAGGGCGTCATGCCGTGGTCGCGATGGGGCCCTGGTCGGATACGGTGACGCGGCCGCTCGGCTATCGGTTGCCGCTCGCCGTGAAACGGGGCTACCACATGCATTACGCCTCGCAGCCCGGCGCGAAGCTGAACCAGCCGGTGCTCGACGCCGAAAACGGCTTTCTCATCACCCCGATGACGCGCGGCATTCGGTTGACCACGGGCGTCGAACTGGCGCTGCGCGACAGCCCTCGCACGCCTGTGCAACTCGACGCCGTCGAGCCGATGGCGCGCGCGCTTTATCCCCTCGCACAGCGTGTCGACGACACCCCTTGGATGGGGGCTCGCCCGTGTACGCCCGACATGATGCCGGTGATCGGCCCGGCGCCCCACCATCGCGATTTGTGGTTCGCTTTCGGCCACGCGCATCATGGGCTGACGCTGGGTCCGATTACGGGGCGCCTGATCGCGGAGATGATCACCGGCGCGCCGCCGTGCGTCGATCCCGGGCCGTTCAGCGCCGCGCGATTCTGACATCCCGCGACGCACGGTCCTCAGGCCAGCGTCCTAGGTCGACGCGCGCTTGCGGGGCGTCGGCGCCGCAAGTCTTTCTGCTTCCGATGGGAAATGAGGGGCCTAGCGCTTGCGCAATCGCAGTTGTGGCCCGCCTAAGCAGAAACCCTGAGTCGCAATCGACTTGACAGCGACAATTTGTCCATCGATGGTATACAGAATACTGAAAAAGAGTGTTCCATCATGACAAACCCCACAGTCGAGATGCTCGGCGACGACATCGGGTCGCCGAAGTCGTCAGATACGACACCGTGGCAATACGCTACGGTGAGCGCCGCACAGGCGGCGCTGCGGCGCCGGGAAGTCACATCGGAGTCGCTGGTGGCGGCGTGTGAAGCGGCCTGGCGCAGGTCCAATCCGGCGCTCAACGCCATTGTGGTGAGCGACTTCGCGCGAGCTCGCGAGACGGCGAGTCGACGCGATGCCGAATTGCGCGCGGGACTCGTTCGCGGCCCGCTGCATGGTGTGCCGTTCACGATCAAGGAGTCGTTCGACGTGAAGGACTGGCCGACCACGGTAGGCGATCCGGCGTTCGCGAACAATATCGCGGGCCGGCACGCCAGCGTGGTACAGCGACTGACCGACGCCGGCGCGGTGCTGTTGGGCAAGACCAATGTGCCGTTGTGGCTGCGCGACTGGCAGAGCTACAACGAGGTCTATGGCACCACGCGCAATCCGCACGACCTGCTGCGTACGCCTGGCGGATCGTCGGGAGGCAGCGCCGCGGCGGTCTCGAGCGGGATGGCGTTCTTCGATGTGGGATCCGACATCGGATCCTCGATCCGTAATCCCGCGCATTACTGCGGCATCTTCTCTCACAAGAGCACGCACGGGCTCGTGCCGCTCGACGGCCACGGGCTGCCGGGCGGTGTGACGTTCCCCGACATCAATGTGGCGGGGCCGCTCGCGCGGAGCGCGGCGGATCTCGAGGCGGTGCTGTCGGCCATTGCCGGACCGTCGGCCGAGGCAGCCTGCGCGGTACGTTTCGAATTGCCGCGCTGCCACGCCACCGATCTGCGCGAGATCCGTTTCGGCATCCTGCCGAATCATCCGATTGCCGAGGTCGACGCCGAGGTGGAGCAATGCCTGGTGAGCCTCGGGCAGGACCTGGAACGGCGGGGTGCGCGGGTGCTGTGGAACGCACGGCCATCGCTCGACGCCGCGGAGTTGATGCGCGTCTACACGCTGATGTTGCGGGCGTCGACCTGCGGCTACCTTGGTGACGACGCCTTCGCGTCGGCGATCGCAGCAGCGCAGCAGACGCCGGCCGACGACACGCGTTACGCGTCGCTCCAATACGTGGGCGCGGTCATGCGACACCGCGATTGGCTGCGTCTGCAACCGTTGCGCGAGCGCTTCGCGGCGGCCTGGCGCGAGTTGTTCGAGCGCGTCGATGTGCTGCTGTGTCCCGTGGCGGCAACGCCCGCGTTCGTGCTCAACGAGGCGGGAGCGCCGTGGCAGCGCACGCTGGACGTCAACGGGCGGGCGCAGCCGCTGACGACGCAGCTTTTCTGGGCCGGCCACTCCGGCTTGTGCGGCTTGCCCTCCAGCGTCGCCCCCGCAGGGCGCACGGCGCAAGGGCTCCCCGTGGGCGTTCAGATCGTGGCGCCGCTGTATCACGATCTGCGCTCGATCCACGTAGCCAGATTGCTCGAAGCCGCCGGCTACGCCTTCGTTCCACCCGCCTGACCTTTTTTCACAACACCCACGACCCACCAAGGAGGACACCTTCATGTCCTGGCTCAATTCGCTATCGAGAAACGAGAAGTGCGCCTTCGCCGGCACGTTCATCGGCCATACGGTCGATGTGTACGACTTCATGATCTATTCCTTCCTCATACCGGTGCTGCTCACGAGCTGGAACATGAGCAAGGCCACCGCGGGCAGCATCGTGACTTACACGCTGATCGCCTCGCTGGTGGGCGCCATCGGCGCGGGCCTGCTGGCCGACCGCTACGGGCGCGTGCGTATCCTGAGATGGACCATCGCCATCTTCGCACTGGCCTGCTTCGGTTGCGGCCTGACCAATTCGCCCACGCAACTGGCCGTGATGCGCATCATCCAGGGCCTGGGGTTCGGCGGTGAATCATCGCTGTGCATGGTGCTGGTCATGGAGACGATCCGCAATCCAGCCCACCGCGGCAAGTTCTCGGGCTTCACCGCAAGCAGTTATTCGTTCGGATGGGCGCTGGCCGCGCTCGCATACAGCGCGATCTTCAGTTGGCTGCCCCCCGAAACGGCATGGCGCGTCTGCCTGTTCGTCGGCGTGGCGCCGGCGCTGATGGTCGTCTGGCTGCGTCGCAATCTGGAAGAGCCCGAAGCGTTCACGCGCACGATGTCGGAACGGCGTCAGACGAGCCCGCTCAAGACGATGCGCGGCGTATTCAGCGGACACCTCGCGGCCCGCACGCTGTGGTGCAGCCTGCTCTCGGGCGGCATGCTCGGCTCCTACTACGCGATCGCCACCTGGATGCCGACCTGGCTCAAGACGGAACGCGGATTGTCGGTGACGGGCACGGGCCTGTGGCTGGCGATTACCATCGGCGGCTCGCTCGTCGGCTACGCCGTGGGCTCCTGGGCGACCGACAGGCTCGGCCGGCGGCCCACTTACATTCTGTTTGCCATCGGCGCATTCGCGATGAGCATCGCATATATGCTGGTGCCGGCGCCCATGCCGGTGATGATGGTGCTCGGCTTCCTGATGGGCGTACTGATGCAGGGCACGTTCGCCGGCGTGGCCGCCACGATCTCAGAGACGTATCCACACGAAGTGCGCGCCACGGGCTATGGGGTGGCCTACAACACAGGCCGGGTCATCGGCTCGGTGTTTCCTTTCATGGCCGGCTGGCTGGCGAGCGGTCATACCACGCTCACGCTCGCCATCCCGATCGTTGCGGCCGTGGGCTATGGACTGGTCATTGTCGCCGCCCTGATGTTGCCCGAGACGAACGGCATCCCGCTCGACGCCATTGATCCCGTGAACGTCGGCGAAGGTGCTTCGCAGGGTGCCCACGCGTCGGTCCCTGGCGCGATCGGCCGGGCGGCGGACTGAAATCACCGTCTGTCGCATCGTATGCTTCGCAGCGTTTCTTCCGTTATCTGAGATCCGAGGCGCGGGCCGTCCCGCACGGGCAATTTTGTTGTATTGGCATTTTCGGAAAAACTGTATACAGTGTACCGAAATAACCTATCTATCCGCTTCGGGCGCCGCTTGGGGCTCGCAGCGGGTCATCCACTCAAAATCAAGGAGCAAGTCATGGCTGAACTGATGGACCGCGAAACCTTCCGCGCGGCACTCGAGGACGCAATCAAGGGCAAGAGCGCGAACAAGGCGCCGTTCAGCGTCGCGTGGGCGAGCGGCAAGCTCACGCGCGCGCATCTCGCACGCTGGGCGGAAAACCACTATCACTACGTGGGGCCTTTCGCCGACTACCTCGGCTACCTGTATGCCCGCACGCCGGACCACATGACCGAGGCCAAGGACTTCCTGCTGGCGAACATGTACGAAGAGGAGATCGGCGGCGATCGCCATACCGACCTGTTGATCCGCTTTGCCGAGGCGTGCGGCACGACCCGCGAGCGCGTCGTCGACCCGGACAATATGTCGCCGACCACGCGCGGGCTGCAAAGCTGGTGCTACGCGGTGGCCATGCGTGAAGATCCGGTCGTGGCAGTCGCCGGACTCGTGGTCGGCCTGGAGTCGCAAGTGCCGTCGATCTATCGCAAGCAGACGCCGACGCTTCGCGACAAGTACCAGTTCACCGACGAGGAAGTCGAGTTCTTCGATCTGCACATCGTCTCGGATGAGATCCACGGCGAGCGTGGCTATCAGATCGTGCTGGAGAACGCGAACACGCCGGAGTTGCAACAGCGCTGCCTCAAGATCTGCGAGATCGGCGCGCAAATGCGGTTGCTGTACACGACCGCGCTCTACTACGACTACGTGGCGAACGAAGTGTCGTTGCCCGAGCTTGGGCTCGCCGCCTGAGCGGTGTCCTGCCGCGCCGTCGCTCGCCGGCGGCGCGGGTGTCGAAGACCGCATGACTTCCTGCAGGACACTGCCTTCATGACGACTGTTCCCACATTCCTGAACTACATCGACGGCGAGTGGTGCGCGAGCCGATCGGGCGCGACCTTCGCGAATCTGAATCCCGCCGACACGCGCGACGTCGTTGGCCACTTCCAGGCGTCGGACGCCGCCGATGCGAAAGCCGCGGTGCTCGCGGCCGCCAAGGCGTTTGACGCCTGGAAACGCCTCTCCATGAGCGCACGCGCGAAAATCCTGATCGATGCCGCCGCTTATCTCGAGCGTCACGCCCAGCCATTCGGCGAGGAGCTCACGCGCGAGGAGGGCAAGCAAAAGGCACTTGCGAAGGACGAATTCCTGCGCGCGGCGCAGACGCTGCGGTACTACGCCGTCGAAGCGCAGTCGTATGGCGGCGAGACATTTCCGAACGACGATGCCGGAATGACCGTATATACGCAGCGCGAGCCGCTGGGTGTCGTCACGGTGATCTCGCCCTGGAACTTCCCTGTCTCGATACCGGCGCGCAAGATCGCGCCGGCCCTGGTGTGTGGCAACACGGTGGTATTCAAGCCTGCCTCGGATGCGCCGCTGAGCGGCTTGCGCCTGACTGAAGCGTTTGTCGAAGCCGGCATTCCGAAAGGCGTGCTGAATTTCGTCACCGGCAGCGCCTCCGCAGTGGGCCCGACGCTCGTCGGCGCGCGCGAAGTTCGGGCCATTTCCTTTACCGGTTCGACGACCGCCGGCGAGCAGATTCACCGGGCGGCGTCGATGTCGACGCGCACGCAGATGGAACTCGGCGGCAAGAATCCGTTGATCGTGCTCGATGCGCGAGATATCGATCGCGCGGTCGACCTGACCGTCAAGGGCGGATTCTCGCTGACGGGCCAGGCATGCACGGGGACCAGCCGCGTGTTGGTCGCCCGCGACATCCGCGCCGTCTTCGTCGAGCGACTGGCGGCGAAGACCGCGACGCTCAAGGTCGGCAATGGCATGGACACGGGCACCGACATCGGCCCGCTGGCCACCGCGGGACAACTGCAAACGGTGCTCGAATACATCGAGATCGGAAAGCGGGAGGCCACGCTCGTGTGCGGCGGCGAGCGGCTCTCGCATGGACCCTTCGCCAACGGCTTTTTCGTCACGCCGGCGATTTTCTGCGATGTGCCGCGCAATGCCCGCATCGCAAGGGAAGAAATCTTCGGCCCCGTGATCGCCGTGATCGACGTCGACGACTACGCGGACGCGATTTCCGTGGCGAACGACAGCGACTACGGCCTCGCGGCTTCGCTTGTCACGCAGGACGCAAGCCTGATGCACCGGTTCGCCAGCGACATCGAGGCCGGTACGGTCAAGATCAATCGCACGACGACGGGCAATCTCGTGAACGCACCGTTCGGCGGTCTCAAGCAATCGAGTACGGCCACGTTCCGGGAGTCCGGTCGTGACGGCCTCGAGTTTTACCTCCAGATCAAGACGGTGTATCGCGGCGTTTGACGCCCGGTCCGCCAACAACTCATCTCATACGCCATGAAACCCTTTTTCAAGCTCGAACTCGCCGAGGCCCGTCAAATGATCGCCGCGGCCATCGCCCGCTCTCAGGAAATCGGTGTCCTCGAATCGATCTGCGTGGTCGATGAAGGCGGATTTCCGCTCGCCCTCGAACGCATGGATGGCGGGCGTATCACCGGACCGCAGATTGCCTGGAACAAGGCGTTCACCGCCGCGGGGCACAAGCGCTCCACGCACCTGTTCACCACGCCGCCCAATGGTCCTGCGCTGCCGGGCAACGAAGCCTTCGGCATTCAATGGAGCTTCGAGGGACGCTTTGCCGCGTTTGTCGGGGGGTTCCCGATCGTGGTCGATGGCCAGGTCGTCGGCGGCATCGGTCTGTCGGGGGGCAATGGCGAGCAGGACACCAAGGCCGGTCTTGCCGGGCTCGCGGCGTTGCAGACGCTGCTGCGCGAGAGCGGACGCGAAGTCCTGGTGCAGCCCGACATCAAGCTCTGACGGAGGGCGGCCCGTGAGCTATCGAATCACATGGATCGAGGCCCAGTGCAGCTTCGAGGCAACGCCCGACGAATCCGTGCTCGATGCCGCACGACGCGCAGGCGTCGTGTTGCCCTCGGCGTGTGAGTTCGGCGGCTGCGGGACGTGCCGCGTGAAGCTCTCGCAGGGGCGGGTGCGCTACGAGGCCATGCCGGACGCGTTGTCACAGGAGGAGGCGGACGCAGGCTACGCGTTGCTGTGCCAGGCACGGGCATGCTCGGACCTGCTGCTCAGCACGGAACGCGTGCTTGACGCCCCGGCGCCGGTGCGCCGTCGCCAAGTGCGCGTGGTGCGTACGCAAGCGTTGAGCCCGGACGTCACGCGCCTGGTGCTCGCGTTCGATGACGGCGAGCCCTGGGTATTTCGCCCCGGGCAATACCTCAACGTGTTGACCGGCGATGCCGGCCCGCGCAGTTTCTCGATGGCCTGTCTGCCGGATCAACGCGCTGGCGAGGTCGAACTGCACATCCGGCGGATCGACGGTGGGCATTTCACTCACATGCGTTTGAGCCGCCTGCATCCCGGCGACCGGCTCGAAGTGGAGGCGCCAATGGGCGGCTTCGGCTATCACGAGGAGGATTACCGCCCGGTTGTGATGGTGGCGACCGGCACGGGCATCGCCCCGCTGCGTAGCATGCTCGGGCAGATGCTGGCGAGCGCAGACGCGCCGCCCGTCGAGTTGTACTGGGGCGGGCGCACCCACGCGTCGCTCTACTTGCATGACGAACTGACGGCGCTCGCGAGCCGGCATGACGATTTTCGCTATGTTCCGGTCCTCTCCCGGCCCGAAGGCGTGTGGAACGGCGTGCGCGGCTATGTACAGGATGCCGTGCTCGCCGACCATCCCGACCTGTCCGAACATGCGCTTTACCTCTGCGGCTCGCCGGTCATGATTGCGGATGCGCGTCGTGCGTTTCTCGCGAATGGCGCCAGCGTGCGTTACCTTTATGCCGACAGTTTTACGTTCCAGCATCACATGCCGGTGGTCGCGGCGGCCTGACGCGGGATCGCCTCGCGACGGGACGTGGGACGTGGGGCGATTTAACGGGCCGGATCGGTTGAGGGGGCGGGGTTCGCCCCCGCTTCCTTCTGCCGTGTATGGCCGCTCAGCGCGCGCGCTCGATGTGAGTGCGGTAGGCGAGGGCGGCCAGCGCCACGTCCTGCAAACCGAAGCCCACGGCCTTGTAGACGATGATGTCGTCGCGATGCCGGCGGCCCGTCGTCAGGCCCTCCATCACGTCGCCCAACTCGGCAACGTCGTGCCAGTTCACCAGCCCCGGCGCGGCCATCAGTAAGTCGCCTGCCTCCTCGCGCGCCTGATCGCGCAACTCCACCACGATTCGTGCGGCGCGGGCCAACGTTGCATCGTCTGTCTCGCGTGTGTGCGGCAGGCTCGAGCCGATGGCGGCGACAAATGCGCCCGGCGACAGCGCGCGACCGTCGAACAGCGGAGTGCTCGCCCGTGTCGCGGTGACAATGATGTCGGCGCCATCGAGTGCCTCGTCGGTCGATACGGCGCTTGCCGTGACGCCCATCGCGCGGTATGCCTCGTCGACTGAGGCAGCCAGTGCGACGTCGCCTTCGATGCCGACGATGCGCAACGCTTGCACGCCGGCGAACCGGGCCAGTGCATGCGCGTGCGCCGCGCCTTGGACACCCGAGCCGAAAATCGCGGCCGTGCGCGCACCGGGCCGCGCCAGCGCGCGCACCGCGAGTATGGTCGTCGCGGCCGTGCGCAAGCGCGTGATCGCATTCGCGTCCAGCGTGGCAAGGCAGGCGCCGTCCGACGCGCGGAACAACACGATCACGAAATTGAACTGGCCGCGAAGGGTGGTGTAGACCTTGGCGCCGGCAACGTCCGCGCCGGGCAGTACGGCACCGAGCGTAGAGAGCTTCGTGCCCTGGGCTTCGGTGCGAACGCGGCGCTGGACCGCCGCCGCGCCGCGTGCGAGTTCGCGAAACGCGCTCTCCAGCGCGGCAATGGCTTGCGGGAAGTCAATCAGGTTGTCGATCTGTGCGTCGGTCAGATGGATCATCGGAGTCGGGAGAGTCAAGAGTGAATAACGAGTATACGGTATACGATTGATTCAATTTCCTCAAATCTCATGGCGGAGGAGGCGCATCAATTCGGGGGTTGTCGCGTGATCCACGACAGAATTTTCTTAAATTATTTATTTTGGTATACAGTATCTACTAATGCGCTACACTCTTGCAAAGACCGCGCTTCGCAGCGCGCAGCGGTCGTCCTGGTGAAAGGAGGATGCATGCCAGTCGTCGTATTTCGCAGTAACGGGCAGACGTATCGGGAAGAGGTGAAGGTCAATACCAATCTCGTCGTCCGCGCAGGTATCAAGCAGTTTCCGTTTCCGCATTTGCGCTACGAGTGCGGCATGGGCAAGTGCGCACGGTGCGCTTGTCGGGTGCTCGCCGGCGGCGAGCATCTGCCGGCCCCGAACTGGAAAGAGAAGAAGCAACTGGGAGAGCGGCTTGACGCCGGGTATCGGCTGGCGTGCCAGTTGTGGATCGAACACGACATCGAGCTTGCGCAGGACGAAGCGCCGGCGACGCTCTGACATCCGGGCAGCGAGGAAAACGCATGTATATCGTACTTACCAGCCGCCCGGGGCAGTACCGCAGCGAACCGACTCCGGGCATCACCCCGGTCGAGACACATGACTACTTCTACGGCGCGCGCCACGTGGCGGCGTTTGTCGTGGCCAAACTCGACGGTACGTCGCGCGTGCGCATTGTCGATGAGGCCGACCCGGACCGCGCGAATCTCGTGCCAACGAAGTTTTTCGAATCCTTCGACAGCGTGTCCGAGGCCGTCGCATCGCTCGAAGCGCTGGTCGGGCGCGATCACGCACAAGCGCGGCTCAGCCGCCGAGACAAGGAGACCTCCCATAGCACCATGGTTCAGATCACGTTCATCACTAACGGCGGCAAGACGGTGGAGGCGGCACCCAACAGTAATCTGCTTCGCGTTTCGCTTCGGGAGAAGGGCGGCATTCCCTTCAAGTGCGGCGGCGGGCTGTGCGGCACTTGCCGTTGTCGCGTGGAAGCCGGACGCGAGCATACCGACGACGTGAAGCCCAAAGAGCGCCGTCATCTCAGTCCGGAGGACCTCGCGAACGGTTACCGAATGGCCTGTCAGACGTTCGTCAATGGCGATGTGAGCGTGTCATGGTGAGCGAATCCTGCGTCATGGGCGCGCCGTTCGGCGCATTGTCGCCGGACTGGCAACGTCGGATGCTGGCGCTCGGCCCACGCTGGAACGACGACATCATCGCCCACCGCAAGGCGGTCATCGATTGTTACACGCCGATATTGGCGGTCGCGCCCAAGAGTCCGCACGTGGAGCGCAACGTGGCATACGGCGGGCATGCCCGTCAGGTGCTCGACATTTTCGCGCCGGTCGCCGCGTCCCCGGGCACGCCTGCGCCGGCCTTGCGCGAAGCGGTCGTGTTCGTGCACGGCGGCGCGTTCGTGCGAGGCAACAAGAGCGTCAATGGCGAGATTTACGATAACGTGTGCCACTGGTTCGCACGGCAGGGAAAGCTTGCCATCAACGTCGAATACCGTCTGGCCGACGAAGCACCGTGGCCGGGCGGGGCGCGGGACGTGGCGCAGGCGATTGCTTGGGTGCGCGAACACGCCGACGAACTGCAAATCGACACGTCGCGGATTTTTCTCATCGGCCATTCGGCAGGCGGTACCCACGCGGCCAGTTGTCTGTTCGATCCTGCGCTGAGCGGGGCGTGCGGCGGCAACGGGCATGGTGTTGCAGGACTGATTCTCGTGAGCGCTCGCCTGTTTGCCGATGTCGACCCACGCAATCCGAATGCGGCGCCCGTGCGTGCGTATTTCGGCGCCGATGAGACCCGGTATGTCGAGCGCTCACCGCTGACCCACGCGGCGCGCGACCCGGTGCCGACGATGATCGCCATTGCCGAGTATGAAAACCGCTTCCTCGACGAGTACGGTGCGGCGCTCTTCCTGACGTTGTCGCGCGCGCGTGGCGTGGCGCCACGCTTCGTGCAGATGCGCGGGCACAATCACACGTCGATCGTCGCGCATTTCAACTCCGGAGAGGATTGGCTCGGACAGGAGATGCTCGCCTTCATGGCATCGGTGCCGCGTTGATTCCGGGCGGCGAAAGTGGCCGCCAAATCGTGTACAGTCTACAAAAAGCCGTCGCTGCTATAAAATGCGGCGTTTGTCGTGGCGCCACGGGCCTTGGAATGACCGTCCGTCGGCGCGGAACTGTCGGTTTTTGGAGATTGGAATTATGGTGCGGGGAGCCACAGGCGCAAACGGTCGCGAGCCGATCATGCACCAACAGCTGTCGGACCTGGTGATTGCCCGACTGCGCGAGTCGATCACGTCGGGGGTATACAAGCCCGGGGACCGTCTCGTGGAGGGGCGAATTGCCCAGGAGCTCGATGTATCGCGCGTGCCGGTGCGCGAGGCGCTGCGCGCGCTTGCCGTCGAGGGGCTGGTGGAAGTGCGGCCCCGCCACGGCGCCGTCGTCGCGTCGTTCGATCCGGCAACGGCGCGCGAACTGGTGCAGATTCGCGCCACGCTCGAAGGGCTCAATGCGCGTCTGGCTGCCGAACATTGCACGCCGGAGTTGGTCCGGCGCATCGAAAAAGTGCTGCAGGAAGGCAACGCCAAGGTCGCCGCGGGCGAGACGTCCGGCCTGCTCGAGCTGAACGCCCGCTTTCACGACTTGCTCTATTCGGCCGGCGCCAATGCGATGCTCGCCGAGCTCATGCGCTCGATGCGGGACCGCTCCCGCATGTTGTTCGTCAATGCCAGCGACGAGGAAGTGCGCATTACGTGGGAAGAGCACGCCGCGATCTTGAGAGCCGTTCAATCCGGCGATGCGGCGTTTGCCGCGTTGCTCGCCGAGCGCCACGTCACCCGCGCCGCACAGTACTATCTCGACAATATCGCACGCTGACACGCTCACACGCGTGCGTTCGGAATCCCTACATCATCGAGAGAATTTCCACGGCCGGCGGCACATTCGCGCCGCCACGGCGACAATCGTGTCAACGGGACTGGCGATTGGCGCCGGACTCCGAAGCGTCGGTCAAGCGGCGGGCCCGGGCGCGCTCCGCCTACCACCGAATATGGTAAGAAGTCCAGTCGGCTCGTCCTTGACCAATGCGTGTCAACGGCGATAGCATCGATTCCGCTTGCTGGTGCTACCTGTTTTCCCTACATAAATGGTTCAGCGCACTGCCGGATGGCGCTCGCGCGGAGTCTTCATTTTCGACGGGTATCATCGCGATCGATGTGGGCAGTCGATTCGTTAGGACTGTTACCGACGTACGTTCCCGTCGAAAGAGGGGCGCGAGCCATTGGCTACCGGCGAACTCGCCCGATGCCAGCGCACAATGGTCGCATTGCGTGGGGGTGCCCGGCCGTCCCGAAAAACAACCAATAATTCTGACTCCCCGGGGATGTTCGTGAAAAGTGTGCGGGCGAAATGTTGAAGATAAGGGTTTGGGCCATTTGCCTGGGGCTGGTGCTCTGCGGCCCCGTCACGGCTGTGCAGGCCGTGCGTGACCGTCTCGAGCTCGACGTGTCGTGTGACGGCTGCAAGCAGGTGGGCCGCAAGGGCGCCAACGCCGACGTGCGCCGCATCGTCCACTTCTCGCGCACGGCGTTGCTCTCGCTGCCCATGCATACGATCGACACGTCAACGCTCTGGACCACTTCGGCCCGCTGGGAGGGGCCTCGTCTGGCGGATGTCCTCGCCCGGGCCGGTTTCAAGGGCCGAACGCTTCGCGTCTACAGCTACGATGGTTCGGTGCAGGACATCCCCATTGCCTTTGTTCATCGCTATGAGCCGATTCTCGCGTACCGTGAGAATGGCGTAGAGCTGTCCCTTCGCAACTTCGGTCCGCTGTTTCTGATCTTCCCGCGCGACCAGCATCCCGATGTACTCGCCTCCGAAGTCGGCTCGCGCCGTTTCGTCTATCAGATCAAGCATATCGAGGTTCGATGATGGCTTCGGACGGCGTGTCACGACGCATTCGGATCTTCATATACACGCTGCTCTTCGTGCAGCTCGTCGGCTTGTGGGCGTTCTCCGGCTACCTTTTCATTGCGTCCCGCACCCAGTCGGAGTCTGCCGGGCCCGTAGGCGCGGAGGCCAGTTTCGCCTCGGTCATCGGTACGGAGCAGGCCGTCGACCGCACGCAGATCGACATGCTCAAGGTCGCCAACGGGCTCGCGAGCGCCGACGACATCGACGCCTCGCTACAGATACTCGAGTCTCGAATCGCGCAGATTTCGGGGCGCGGCGCCATGTCGCGCTTCATGGAATATCCGCAGTATGTCGCGAGTGTCGACAAGGTCAAGACCATATATGCCGAAATCGAGGCCATGCGCAACCAGGCGGGCAACGCCGATACCTGGATCACGCCGGGGATTGCGAAATTCGACGAGATGCGCACGCCACTCTCGGAACTCGAGATGGTCGTCGGTGAAATCAACGCCCGTCGGCGCGACGAGGTCCGCGAAGACTACGAGCATCGCCGCAGCATGCTCATGGGGTCGAGCATCGGCGCGACGATTGTGCTGCTCACGCTCGCCTACCTGTTTGCGTCGAACGCGCGCAAGTTGCGCGATGTCAGCGCGAAGCAGAAAGAAGCGCTGCAACGGGAGACGGCCGCCGCATTGTCCGCCGCGAACGCCGTGAATGCGCGCAACGCCTTCCTGGGCATGATCGGGCACGAGCTGCGCACACCATTGCAGAGCATCATGGCGGCCACGGATGTACTCGTTGAACGCAACTTCACCGGCACGGACAAGCTGCTTATCGACCAGTTGGCACGCGCGGCCAACGTGCTTGAGGCGCAGATGAAGGATCTGACGGATTTCTCGCGGATGGAGGCGGGACAACTCGCGCTGCGCAAACGCATCTTCAATCCCTATGGGGTTCTGAATGCCGCGGTGGAGTCGGTTTCCGAGCGGGCGCGTCGCAAATCGCTGGCGCTTCGTCTGGAGTTCGACGACTGGCAGGTCAAGGTGCTTTCGGACCCATTCCGGATTCAGCAGATCGTCACCAACCTGCTCGACAATGCCATCAAGTATGCCGACCGCGGCAGCGTTACCCTACGGGCGAGTCTCGAGCGGCTCCCCGGGATCGACCGTCTCAGCGTCGACGTGATCGATACGGGGCGCGGCATCGACCGCGTGAGCCAGGAGCAGATCTTCCAACCCTTCACGCAGATCGACACACCGGAGAGCAAGCGCGTCGACGGCATCGGCATGGGACTCACGATCGTTCGCGGCCTCGTCGAACTGCTTGGCGCGAAGCTCTCGCTGGAGAGCGAAGTCGGCAAGGGGTCGAAGTTTACCGTTGTGTTCGATCTGGAGCATGTCACCAGCGAGATGGAGACGCCTGGCACAGAGCCGGGCGCGACGGCCGTCACCGCGCCTTTGGAGGCGGCCGCCATGGCCGGCTCGCCGGCCATGGCAACGGCGCGCACTTCGGGGGCGCCGGCCGCGGTGGAGGCCGAGCCGGACGTCAGCGCGGTGGTGGTGCCTGCCGGCCAGACGCCACGCCGCGTGCTGGTGATCGACGATCAGGCCGACGTGCGACATACCATCGAGATGCTGCTTCGCGTGAACGGCATCGAGTGTGAGAGCGTATCCAACGCTCGCGAGGCGTATCGCCTCGTCGAACGTACCCCGTACGATGCCATCATGCTCGACCTGAACATGCCCGAGGTCGACGGCGTGTCGGCCGCCATGGAAATTCGTCGCATGGGCGGCATCAACGCGGATGTGCCGCTCATTGCCTTCAGCGCCCAGGCACCGGAGGTCATTCCCGCGCATCACCTCAGTCTGTTCGAGCATTACCTCATGAAGCCCGTGCGCGGCGATATTCTGCGCGTGGTGCTCGAGAGCATCTGGGCGACCCGCGGCGTCGGGCTGTAGCGCCCGTGGCGCCGCACAAGGGCGCGTAGAAGGGCGAGAGGAAGGGCGCGCTCAGCGCTGCGCCAGGCGCTTGTTGAGCTCGGCGACGAGCAGCGGCAATCGCGCGGGCTTCTCCAGCACGTCGACGTCGAACGCGGTAATCGCACGGGCGATATCGGACTCGTTGACGTTGCCGGCCTGCATCTGTCCGGTCAGGATGAAAACCGGGGCGTCGGGGTTGTCGGAGGTGCGAATCTCCGAGAGCGCGGTCTCCGCTGTCTCGTGATCGAGCATCCAGTCGACGACGTAGGCGTCGAACACCGTCTGTTTCAGTGCTTCGCGAAATGCCGCGGCGCTGTAAAACGCGCGGGCGTCATATCCTTTGCTGTTGAGATACATGCACACCGTGTCGGCCGTGCGTAATCCGCCTTGCGCGTCGCTGCCGCCATCGTCGTCCACCACCGCCACGGTGAGGCGCGTCGGCACGAGCGACTTCGGTCGGATCTCGATCAGCTCCACCACGAACTTCTTGCCACGCGGCGCCATGTCCGACGGATAGAGGCGCCAGCTCCCCGCCGTCGACATCGCGACATACTCGGACCCCTGACCGGTCAGGATCTCCGGCCCTATCCACGCCTGGCACGGCACCAGGTGGTTGCCGAAGTCGAGCAGCGCAGGCACGCCCTGCGCGTGTTCGGATGTCTCGGGGTCGAGCAGTGCGGTAATGGAAGCGTTGAATGCGGCCGCCACGTCGCGCAGCTCGCCGTAAGTCCAGTTGCTCTGTCCGCGCATTTTCCGATGCGCCTGCGCGGGACTCAGGCCGAGCGTCTTCGCGAGCGCGCCCGTCTGCTTCGATTTAGGGATGGCGTGACGTTCCATCAATTGGCCCACCCGCTGGGCCATCAACAGGTTGTCGTCCGAACTTTGCATGTGCGTTATGTCGTCCTGAATGAAGGGGAGGCGTTCCGCGTGCGGCCACGCACCTCACAACGGTTGTCTCCGGGTCTTGTGTACTTCGTGGAACCGGCGCCTAACGCTAGCGCAAGTCCGAGCTATCAGAAATGATGGGGTTGTTTCAATGTGTTACAAAAATGAAAGCGAAAAGCGATTGAAAGACAAAATTCGCTTCGTATAATCTCGCAAAACGCAATTCAGTTTGCATTAAACGAGAAAATTTAGGACTTCTCTCTCTCATTTGATGCCAAGGTGTAGCGTGTCGCTGCCGGTGGACGCCGGTGCCGTGATACGCGAATCCGTTGACCGGGGCAATCCCGGCCGTCTTTTTCCAGAAACCGAAATATGTTGTAACGCGAGGCTCTGCGCCCGGTCGCGTGGGGCCTTCTTTTGCCCGTAGCACCCTGCCGTACTTCTTACCAACGAGGAGCGTATCATGCTGCAACCCAAGACTGTTCGCAAATTTCGTCCCCGTCACCAGCGTGGTCAAGGGATGACCGAATACATCATTATCGTCGCGCTGATTGCCGTGGCCGCCATTGGCGTCTACGCCGCTTTCGGCAAGACCATCCGCAACCAGACAGCCGGTCTGGCGCTGGAAATGGCGGGCGACTCGAACTCCAAGAAAGCCATCAAGAATGCGGGTGACGCTGCCCAGGATTCCAGCAGCAAGGCGAATCAGCAGAAGAACCTGAGCAACTACGCCGACGGTAACCAGTAACGACCACTGGGCCGGCACGGCGGAGGATGCATCATGGACGTTCGATTCCGACGGCAGGGTCGCCGCGCTCGCGAGCGCGGCCAGGCACTGCCACTCGCAGCGGTACTGATGGCGGCCGGGGCTGCCGCCATGTATCTGGCGTTCAATGCATCGCAGCTGGTGCATGCAAAGACGAAACTCCAGGACACGGCCGACGCTGCAGCGTACAGCGTCGGCGTGCTCCAGGCGCGCGATCTCAATTTCGCCGCCTATACCAATCGGGCAATGATCGCCAATCAGGTGGCCACTGCCCAGATGATCAGTATCAAGTCGTGGATCGATGAGGTCGACGGCACCTATAAGAACGATCACTGGTTCGACACGCTGATCCAGAGCACGGTCACGCCGAACCAGCTTTGGACCATTCCCAAGAAGACGCTCGGCAGAGAAGTCAGCCTCGCCAAGCGCGTGCTTGACCGGGCGACCACGATCGCCACGCTGGGACTGGACCAGCTCGAGTCCGTGCTGAGTCTCGAGCAGTCCGCATATCACGGCGCCATTGCGCTACAGATTCCGCTCGTGGCCGAAGAGATCGCGCAGGCCAACGAGCCGAACACGCACGTCAGCAAGACCTATTTCGCAACACGTGGCGCGTTGTCGCTCTCGTCGGCGCTAGGTTTCCTGTCCAAGAACACACCGCAAGGCAAGACCGGCAAGGACCGCTTCGCCGACGTGCTGACGGACAAGGCCACGCTCGACGAGTTCGTCAAGCAGCGCGGCGTCAACATCCGCACGCCCATGGTGCCTGTCGGCATGGTGCAGGGTTGTCCCGAGAGCTTCGTGACCGCCACCAACTGGCACGCCGGGGGAACGCAACTCCGTCAGGACAAGAAGGGATGGGAAGGGCTTGACGCCACCGACGTGAATGGGGTGTGGATCTGTGTGGTCGAGGTCTTTCCGATCATCATTCCGCTCAAGTGGACGGCCGGTTCGGGCGGCGCGGCCAACGGTCCGGGAGGACGCTATTCCGGGCGCACCGGTTATGGCGGCTACAAGGATTACGGCGGCTCGCTGACCAATATGCTGACGACGCTCGCCGCCAATTCCCAGTACAAGTCGGGGCCGGGCAAGTCGCTCTCGCGCAGCGGCGGCCTCCAGCCGTATCTGGAACTCAAGACGCAATCGACGCCGGCGAACGGCGCCGACTTCAATCGCGCCCCGACGCTCGTCATAGAGGCGCAGCGCGCGTCGCCGTCGATCAATACAACGGACCGGCTCCAGATCGCGCAAGGCTCGCTGGCCGTGTCCGACGGCACCGCGTCCCAACAGATGCGAGCGATGTCCAGCGCCAGCGCCTACTTCATTCGCCCGGGCGACAGTGGTGGCGTGGCCGGCGCGCTGCGCAATGCCGCGAACTGGCGGCGTGGCGACAACAAATGGGAGTACCCCAGCGTGTTCAATCCCTATTGGCAGTCGTCGCTCGTGGAGACGAGCACGCTCGCGCTCACGGCTGGCGATGCGGCCCAGGCTTCGGGGGCGCCATGACGCACCGCCAGCTCAGTCCCAGGCGCGTGCGGCGCGCCATGCCCCGCGCGCAACGTGGCCAGGCGATGGCCGAGACGGTCGTCATCGTCGGCAGCGCGCTGCTCTTCGCATTCTGGGCGATCAACATGATCGGCCATCTGTCGGATGTGCGCGACCGCACCGAAGCGGCGGCGCGCTATGCCGCGTGGGAGCGAACCGTCTACTACGACGACAACGGCTGGGCGCCGAAGTACGGCAACGCCGCCACCAAGTCCGACGCCGCGATTCGAAGCGAGATTGCGCAACGCGTGCTGGGCCGTGGCACGAAGATCGACCGGGCCGACGGCACTCGCAATCAGCTGCCGTCGTCGGAAGAGCCCATGTGGCGAGACATCGCGGGCAACACGATCCTGCAGAAGTATGGCGACCTGCAGGTCTCGCACACCGTGGGCGGCACCGGCACGGTTGCCGACAAGGCCCTCAATGCGCTCGGCTCGCTCAGTGGCATTGGCGCCGGGTTCGACCTGCCGACGAAGAACCAGCAAAGCGCCAGCGTCTCGCTGCGCGTGGCCGGAGACAGCCCAAGCCTGGTGGCGCTCTGGCCCAACTGGGCCGGCGTGACGTTCAGCGACAAGCACGTCCTCCTGACTAACACCTGGACCCCCGACGGCAGCAACAACGCCAAATCGGTCATCGCGGGCGCAGTGCCGACCGCCAAGGGGGCCGTGCTCGATTACGCCCTGGACGTGCTCGCCCCGGCGGCGATCGATATCACCACCCTCGACCTCGGACGCATCCAGCCCGACGTCGTACCTGCCGACCGCCTGGGGAACAAATGAAACGTGTCTTTGCAGTGATTGCGCTCGGTCTGGCCTGCATCGGCACACCGGCGTGGGCGGACAGTGCTTGCGACGACGTGCCGGTCAAGGCGAAACAGGTGTCGTGGGCCGGCGAGGACATGGTCGTGAATGGCCTGAAGATGCGGGCCGCGGTCATGACTTTTTCCGAGCCCGTGAGTGCCGTGCGCGAGGCCTTTCTCGCGTACTGGCGCGCACGCAATGCGTCGATGCGCGCCGCGGACGACGGCGAGACCCTCACGCTCTCGGCCATCGACGGACAGTGCAGCTACACGCTGCAGGTGCTCTCGAACGCCCAGGCGGACTACGCGGGCATCTTCAGCGTGGCGCATCTGGATCCGGAAGCGGCCAGGACGCCCCGCGTACTCCAGCCATCGAATTACCCGTTGCCCGAAGGGCGGGTCGTATTCGACATGCAGTCGCAGGACGGCGGCAACGTTGCGCGCACCGTCCAGCTGGCGTTGACGGCGGTCTCGGCGCGCCAGGCGATGGGACGTTACGCGCAGACGCTGCGTCAGCGTGGTTGGCGAACCCTGGCCGCGGGCGCATCGAGCTATCGGCGAGCGAACCCGCAGGGATACGCGCTTGCCATGCAGAAGGATGGCTACCGCCTCGACGCGTCGTTTACCGACGCTACGGGCAAAACCATGGTGATCGTCAATGTTGCCTTTACCAACGGATAAGTCGCGCCGGGCACGGCGCGCGGGCCTCAAGTCGCAACGCGGACAGGCCTATGTGGAGTACGTCGTGGTCGTGTTGCTGGTGGTGGTCGTCTTGCTCGCGGGCAATGGCTCCGTCATGACGCAACTGCTCGCGGCGTTCAAGTCGTTCTATTCGGCGTTTTCGTACGCCCTTTCGCTGCCCTGACACACGGGCAGGGCGATCAACCGACTGATGGATAAACAGAAATGATGTTCAAGAGAATCAAGACACAGGCGTTGATTCACAATCCGTGGGTCATGCTCGGGGTGGCGGTATTCGCGGCGGCGCTGCTGACCTTGTGGATATACAAGTACATGTCCGGCCGCGAAGCCGCGATGCGTCAGTCGCTCATGGAATCGATGAACGCGAACACCCGCGTTTCGGTGCTCGTGCCGACGTCGGACCTGAAAGCCGGCGCGACCGTGACCACGGGCAATTTCGCCGCGCGTCAGGTGCCTGTCGACTTTGTCTACGACGACACCGTGCGTGCCGACGAATTCGACGCCGTCGAGAACCAGACGCTCGTGCGCGCGGTGCATCGAGGTTCGCCGATTCGCCGGGCGGACATTTCCGCCATGCAGGCGCGGGACTTCTCCGACATGCTCAAGGCGGGCACGCGCGCCCTGACCATCGACATCGACGCGACGAACTCGGCGGACAACATGCTCAAGCCGGGCAACCACATCGACCTGTTCCTGATCGCCAATCCGCCGTCGAGCGCGCCGGGCACGAGCAACGGCGGATCGGGCGGCAATGCGCAATCCGCCCAGCTGCTGCTCTCCGATCTCACGGTGCTGGCTACCGGTCGCGACGTGCGCCCGCGCGACTACGGCGAGCAGATGTCGCGTGATCGCAGCGAAGACGCGCCCAGCGACGAATACGGCAGCCTGACCTTGCAGGTCACGCCGGAGCAGGCCGGCAAGATCGCGCTGGCGCAGAAGATCGGCAGCCTGCGCGCGGTGCTGCGCAACCGCTCCGACAAGGCCGCCACGCCCGATGTGGTGGTGCATCAGTCGGCGCTGTTCGGCGACGCGGGCGCCGACGGCATCCAGTACATCATCGGCGGATCGCACGACAGTTCCGTGTCGGTGCGTCCCGAACTGGCGATGCCCGGGATGCGCACACCGATCGCCGACGCGGCTGCGCCCCGCCCGGCACTCACGCCGAGCGATGCGCAGCGTCGGGTCATGGAGCAGGTTCAGTCCGCACTGGCAGGGCGACGGGGGCAGTAACGCGCCAGTCAGGCACACGGGGGCACACGCATTCGCCCAAGGCGCGGCGCGCATGAGACGACACGACCGCGCGCCCACTCAAACGTAAGAATACGACACGCACGACAATGAAAACCGAACTTCAGGGAGTGCCTTCGCGAGCGAAGCGAGGGGTTTGCTTGTTCACCGCGGTGAGCTTCGCATGGCTGAACATGACGACCCCGGTCCTCGCGCAGCAGGCGCCCGCCGCCGCACAAAAGGCACCGGGCCAGCAGACGCCGGCCACGGCGCCGAAAGCTCCCGCACAGCAACTCGCCGCTCGCAGCGCGTCGGTCAACGACGCTGCGGCCGTGATCTACGAAAACCGTAACGCCCGCTCGGCCGCGAGCGCGCCCATGTTCATGTACAAGGGCGAAGTGCGCGTGATCCCGATCGAGGGCAAGGTCAAGCGTGTGGCCGTCGGGAACGGCGACCTCATCAATGCTTCCGTCGTCGACCATCAGTTGCTGCTGCTGGCGCAGGCCCCGGGAGAGACGTCGCTGGTCGTATGGACCGACCAGGGCATGGCGATCAACACGAAGGTCTCCGTCTCCACGCTCGATCGCAACGCCACGCTCGCGCGGCTGCAACGCTCGCTCGGCTTCGTCGAAGGACTTAGCATCGACGCAAATGGCGGTCATTTCATCGTCCACGGCAAGGTTCACGCGGAGCAGGCCAAGATGCTCTCGAATGCGCTCGACGGCCTGCCGGACGTGATCAACCTGATCGAGACCGACGAGGGCTCGTCGCTCAAGAAGACGGTGCACTTCAAGGTCGACATCCTCGAGATATCGAAGACCGCCGAGCGTAATCTCGGCATCAAATGGGACTCGCAGATCAACGGCCCGCAGGGATCGCTCGCCGGCAACGCCGTGCGCACCGGCCGCTATCGTCCGTTCCCCGATACCGGCACCGCAGTCTTCGACAATGCACCGAGCTCCGCCGGCGGCTCCGTGGGCGGCGCCTTCCTCGGCATTGCCACGAGCATCACGTCGAAGATCAACATTCTTGCGGCGAACGGCGACGCGTTCGTGCTCGCCCAGCCCGAACTGAACTCGCGCAGCGGCGGCAAGGCGACGTTCCTGTCCGGCGGCGAAGTGCCGATTCCGGTGTCGGCGGGCTTCGGCGCGCAGGACGTCATCTACAAGGAATACGGCATCCGCCTGGAGATCGCGCCGACGGTCGATGCGACGAACACGATCAGCGCCGATCTCATGACCGAAATCAGCCAGATCGATCCGTCGATGAACGTCAACGGCTACCCGGCATTCCTGACACGCCGATCGACGACACAGGTCTCGGTGCGCCCGGGCGAGACGTTCGCTATCGCGGGTCTGGTCAATGCCGACGCGTCGAAGGCAGTCGACAAGGTGCCGGCGCTCGGCGACATTCCGATTCTCGGCCACCTGTTCAAGTCGACCGACTTCCGCAACAACAAGAGCGATCTCGTCTTCCTCGTCACGCCGTACGTGGTCGATGCGAGCAGCCCGACGAACACGAGCCTGATCAATCGCGGCGCGGACGTGGACGCGAACTACCGCCACTCGTTCGGCGATCCGAGCCCGCTGCCCGAAGCAAACGCGCGGCGCGAGGAAGAGGTCCGCGAGCAGAACGCTCCGACGCCGCAACTGCCGAAGGCCGATCCCCAGGACCGTCCTTGAAGCTTGTCGATATCACGGCGACCCGCCAACGTCTGGAGATGGCCATGAGCACCGAGAACGAAGTGCTTCCTTTGAAAATCCGTGTGCATGACCGCGCGGGCAAGGAGGCCGAGTACACCTTCGCCGGGCGCGCGTCGCTCGGCAAGGACCCCGGCTGCGATGTCGTCCTCAAGGGACTGCTCATCGGCAAGACGCAGGCCACGCTCGAACCGCGCAACGGTCATTGGTACATCGAGGATCAGGGCGGACTGGCCTCGACGCTCGTCAACGGCGAGCAGATCACGTCGTATGGCCCGCTCACGAGTGGCGACCGCATCGAGATCGGCGCGTTCCGGATCAGCGTGCACAGCGATACCGTCCACCGGCAACCGGCCACGGTGCAGCCAACGGTGCGCGCCGATGCCAGCAACGATGCTCTCCAGGCCGGGCAGGGCAGGGTCCAGGTGGCCCCCGCGGTTGCGTTGCGCGAAGAGGCGCCGAAGGTCGTCAACGGGCTGAACCCCGTGCGTGCCGACGCCACCGACGGCGCACCGAAATCGTCGCAGGGGCGGCAAGCGTCGAGTGGCGGTGGCGCTGCGGTCCCGGTTCGCGCGGGACAGGTGAGCGCACCGGCCGCGCCATCCGACGCCGCGTCGCGACACCATGACGCGACAGTCCGCCCGGAGCCCGTGCGCGCCGCGCCAATCACGCTCACGCCGTCGCGCCCCGCGTCGCCGCCGCCAGCCGCACCCGCGGTCGTTCAGGCCCAGCCGCCGGCCGCACATCCCGACGCGGCCGGACTGAACTCGCCGGAGGGCATCGAACTGCGCAAGACCGCGCACGACCGCCTGATCGCGGCGATGGATCTGCGTCGTGTCAACGTGGCCCGCATGAGCGAAGCCGAGCTCTCCGAGACGGTCGGCTCGCTGCTGCGCTCGGTGCTCGCCGCCGACCCGATCTTCAAGACGACCAGGATTTCGCACGATGCGCTCTTCAAGAGCATCTTCGACGAAGTGATCGGCCTTGGGCCGCTCGAGTCGTTGCTGGCCGACGATTCGATCACGGAAATCATGGTCAATCGCTACAACGAAATCTTCATCGAGCGCGGCGGTCGCCTGAGTCGCACCGAGACGACGTTTACCGACGATCAGGCCGTGCTCGGCGCTATCGAGCGTATCGTCGCGCCGCTCGGGCGCCGTATCGACGAGAGTTCACCGATGGTCGATGCGCGCCTGAAAGACGGTTCGCGTGTGAATGCGGTGATTCCGCCGCTCGCGCTCAAAGGGCCGAACATCACGATCCGAAAGTTCGCCAAGCAGAAGCTGCAGGGCGACGATCTGGTACGTTTCGGCTCCATCTCGCCTGCGATGATCGCATTCCTGCGCGTGGCCGTGGAGCAGCGCGCGAACATCGTGATTTCCGGGGGGACGGGCTCGGGCAAGACAACCCTGCTCAACGTGCTGTCGAACTTCATTCCCGACAATGAGCGCATCGTGACGGTCGAGGACGCGGCCGAACTCAAGCTGGTGCAGAGCAATCTGGTGTCGCTCGAGGCGCGCCCGGCGAACATGGAAGGCAAGGGTGCGATCCACATTCGCGATCTCGTCAAGAACACGCTGCGTATGCGACCGGACCGGATCGTCGTGGGCGAATGCCGCGGCGGCGAGGCACTCGACATGTTGCAGGCCATGAATACCGGGCACGACGGCTCGCTCACCACGGCACACGCCAACTCGCCGCGCGACTGCCTGTCGCGACTCGAAGTGATGACGCTCATGGCGGGGCTGGATCTGCCGGTGAACGCGATTCGCGAACAGATCGTGTCGGCTGTGGACCTGATCGTTCAGCAAACGCGTTTCTCGTGCGGCACGCGGCGCGTGACGCACGTCACGGAAGTGAGCGGCATCGAGTCTGGCACCGTGCAGTTGCAGGATGTGTTCGTGTTCAAGCAATCCGGCTACGGCGAAGACGGCCGGGTCCAGGGGACGTTCCATTCGACCGGCTACGTGCCGGACTTCTATCAGGATCTGATTCGGCGCGGCATTCCGGTCGATACGTCGATCTTCGCCGATTGAGGCGGGCGGGGTGCGCCGGCACCCGCCCCGGGACTTGCATCAAGGAATATCGTCATGATGACCGCAGTGGTACTGGCTTCGTCATTCATCGTGCTCACGCTAGTGGGGTGGGCGCTCATCTTTCAGGGCAAGACGTGGTTCGTGCGTCGCTCCGCGCGCGTGGCGGACGAAGTCGGCACGGGGCTCGCCGACCTCTTCATTTTCATCAACACCAGCCAGGTAGCCATGCTCAGCGCGGTGGCGGTGGTGGCCATCCCGCTGGTGGTGTTCGCGATTTCGGGCAACGTCGTGCTCACTGTCGTAACCATTCCGTTGAGCCTGCTGGCCCCGCGCTTTCTGGTGCGCCGGATGCAGCGAAAGCGCCTGCTCGCCATCGAGAAGCAGTTGCCTGACGCATTGCTGATGGTGTCCGGCGCGCTGCGCGCCGGCGCGAGCTTCCCGGTCGCGCTCGAGAGCGCCGCTCAGGAGGTGCCGCCGCCGATCTCGCAGGAGCTCGCGCTCCTCATTCGCGAGGTGCGGCTCGGGGTGGACATGGCCGATGCCCTCCAGCACATGGAGAAACGCCTGCCAATGCAGGACTTCCTGATGGCGACGGCCGCGATCTCGATCGCGCGCGAAGTCGGCGGCAATCTCGCCGAGACGCTCGAGACGGTGGCGCGCACCCTGCGCGACAAGCAGCAGATGGAAGGCAAGATTCGCTCGCTCACGGCCCAGGGCAAGGCGCAAGGCCTGGTGATGACGCTGCTGCCCGTATTCCTGATCGTGGTGCTCGCGCAGATGGAGCCGGTCGCCATGGCGCCGTTGTTCGACAAACCCATCGGCTGGGCCACGCTCACCGTGATCTTCATCATGGAATTGCTCGGCTACCGCTCCATCAGCAAGATCACCAATATCGACGTCTAAGCCATGTTCATCGCCATCGCCTTCATTCTCTCGCTCGGGCTGATCATCGTCGTGGGCGTGATCGTGCGCTCGCTCACCACCCTCAGCGGCAGCGTTCCGAGCGAGGACCGTGAATTTCTCGATCCACTGTCGCGCCCACTTCGCATGCTCTGGCCGCTGGTGCGATTCGCCGAGCACCACTTCGGCAAGTACTACCCCGCGAAGCTCGTCGAGCGCACGCAGAATCAGTTGCAATTGACGGGGCGAAGCTTCCTGATGTCGGCCACGCAGTTTCTGTCGCTGTCGATCGTCGTGATGCTGATCGCGCTTGTGCTGGGCTCGCTCGTCAACCACTGGCTGGAGCTCAACACGATCCTGTTGCCGCTGGCCGCGGCCGTGCTGGGTTTCTTGCTGCCTCGGATGTGGTTGCGCGACATTCGTGCCCGGACCGTCAAGCAAGTGACGCGTCAGTTGCCGGTCTACCTCGACTTCCTGACGCTCTCGATCGAGGCGGGCCTGAACATCAACGGTGCCATGACGCAGGCGGTGAGCAAGGGGCCGGCCGGCGCGCTCAAGCGCGAGTTCGAGCACGTGCTGCGCGACCTGAAATCCGGTTTGACGCGCGCCGACGCCCTGCGGCGAATGGATAACCGGTTGCAGGTCAAGGAAGTGACAAACTTCGTGGGTGCCGTGGTACAGGCCGAGCGCATGGGAGGCGGGCTCGCAACCACGCTGCGATTCCAGTCGGAGCAGCGTCGTACCGAGCGCTTCCAGCGCGCCGAGAAGCAGGCGATGGAGGCGCCGGTGAAATTGATCTTCCCGCTGGTGATCTTCATCTTTCCCGTGACGTTCATCGTGCTGGGCTTCCCGATCGTCATGAAGTTCATGCAGGAGGGCCTGTTGTGAAAGCTGTCAGCCTGTATCTCGGCGCGCAACCGCTGGCGCTGGCGGCGCAACTGACGACACGGGCGCACGAGCGCATGCGGGGCTGGCTGGGCAAGCGTCACGTGGCCCCGGGCGATGCGCTGTTGATCTCGCCATGCAACGCCGTGCACACATGCTTCATGCGAACGCCCATCGACGTGGTGTTCATCGACAGGCAAGGGCGGGTGCTGGCCGTGCACGCCAACGTGGGCGCCTGGCGCTATCGCATGCACTGGCGCGCGCGCATGGCGCTGGAGCTCGCGCCAGGGCGCAGTCGTGCGCTCGGCATCGAGCGCGGCAAGGCGCTCAGCGTGCGCCCCATCGGATCTTAAGGAGAACGGAATGCGAGCCAGGCGTCGGCCCAACGCGCGCAACGGCAATGCGCCCATGTCAGGCGCAACCCGCGCCCAGCGGGGACAGGCCGCCACGGAGTTCATTATCGTGGCGCCCATCGTCCTGTTGCTTTGTCTTGGATTGATACAATTTGGTCTGCTATATCAGGCAAAGAGTACGCTAAACTACGCGGCACTCATGGCAGCACGCGCCGGCGCCGTCAATCATGGCACCAAGAGCGCGATGCTCTCCGGGCTCGCGCGCGGACTGGCGCCGTTGTTTACCCATCAGACGGGGCTCAGCGCTCAACAGATGGCGATCCTGAGCGCGCAGACCGAGGCGCGCAACCCGGGCATTACGAAACTGACCGTGGTCAGCCCGACGGCGGCCGCTTTCTCCGACTTTGCCCGCACGAACTATTACGCCGGCAAGACGGTTCGCGAGATTCCGAACGACACGTTGATGTATCGGGACAACACGCCCGGCAACGGATCGCGTATCTCGATCCAGGATGCCAATCTGCTGAAGATCAGTGTGCAGTACTGCTATGAGTTGTACGTGCCGTTCATCAACCGGGTGATCTATTCGCTGGTCAACGGCACAAGCGATATTTTTTCGACCGGTTCGGTCGATGGTTCGCTCGATTTCAGTACCGACGGCAATAGCTGTCGCGCGTATTCGGCGATCTCGGGCGGATATCGCATACCGATTCAGGCCGAAGCGGTGGTGCGCATGCAGTCGCCGTTTCGTGGAGGGTGAGGGATGCGGCTGCGTGAAGGATTCGTGACACATGTCGTCGTCATGCTGGTCGCCGCATACGGCTCCGGGGCGGCGACGAGCGCCGACGCGGCATCGGTCGTGTCGACGCGCAAGGAAGGCGGCGTCGAGATCATTTCCTCCCGGAGCGTGCCGACGATTGCGCCGATGCCGGTCGCGCCCGGCGTGCCCGCGTCGTCCGCCGCGGCGTCCGCATCACCGAACGTGGGGCAGCCCGCACCTGCGCAGATGGCGCCTTCCGCGACGCCGGCCGGTTCGCCGGGCACGGTGGTGACGGTCGAGCCCGACGCGGCGATACCCGAGGGGCGCGAGGCGATGAAGGGCCTGAAGGCAACGAAGCCCTCAGGGCCGAAGACCCGCATCGACGAGACCGCGATTCGTGGCGACCACCGGTTGCGTGCCAATCTGCTCACGCGCAACGGCACGCCCAACGAGGAGGCGGACAACGAAGCGCACCGGCTGGTGCGGGAGCATCGCGCGAAGGTCGAGGCCGACCTCAAGGCGACGCTCATGGCATATGACGAAGGCAAGCGCAACGGCGCCAGCCGTGAGAAGTTGAACAAGTTACAGGAACGTATTCGCGCGGATCTGGATCTCGTGTCCACGTTGTCCCGCGCGGAACAAAACTAGGAGCCAGTCTGCAGTGATGCATTCGAATTCCCGCCCGGCGCGCAAAGCGCTCGCATGCACGATCCTCGCGCTGGGATGCGCGCTGGCGCTCGCCGGTTGCCACAAGAAAGCGCCCGAGAAAACCTCGGAGCCGTCACTCGATTCGAACGCCGCCTCCGCGCCGGCCTCGCCGCAGTCCAGCGCATCGAGTGCGCTGGGTGCCACGCCTGCCGCGGCGGCGCCGGCCACGCGTGAGGCCGGCGATGTCAATGTCGCATCGCTGCCTCAGGGCGCCTTCGCGCTGAACCAGAAAAGCGACGACGACGCCTGGTTCCGTCTGCTCAATGACGTCCCCGATTCGACCGGCATTCAGGACAGCCGGAATCCGTACACGATCTCGATCGCGCTGCCCGGCAACGCCACCATTCACGCCTTTCGCTTCGTGGCGAGCAATCAGGTCAAGGTCACGCCGAACCACCTGAAGGTCGAGACGTCGGGGGCCTCGGCCGACGGCCCGTGGACCGTTGCATATGATCAGGATGTGCCGGGCGCTGCCGATATCGCGCCGGGCAAGGTCATCGAGGCGGAGATGGCGGCGCCCGTCACGGCCCGCTGGCTGCGTTTGACGCTGTCGTCGCCGCCGGGGGCCGCGCCCTATGGCATCGGCCTCACGCAGTTCGCCGCACTCGGAAAGTTCGACAATGCCGAAGCCTCGGTGCGCAATGTCGCCGGGCTATATCACTTTCCGCTGAATTTCGGCTCTGACGGTTACGTGCTGCTCAAGCAACAAGGCGCCGGTATCGACGGCTGCTATTTCGAAGCCGTGCGCGGCGGCGGCAACGGCGTGCGCATCGGCAAGCTGCTGGGTACGATCTCCGGCGGCATCGAGCACGGCGGCGTGCTGCGCTTTACCCGGACCGAAGCCGACAGCAACACGGTCACGCCGGGCATCATGACGTTCGAGCCCAATGGCAAGCACGTCTATACGGCGCTCATGCTGGGCGACACGCGGGACTTCGATCACGTCAAGGAAGTCGGTGGCAATCGCATCGGCGACAGCGCGCTGGAGTGCAAGGTCGGCAATGCGTCGCCCGCCGAAGCGCAGCTCGAGAAGACGGGCAAGCTGGCGCTCTACGGCGTGAACTTCGATCTCGACAAGGCGACCTTGCGTGCCGATGCGAAGCCGGTGCTCGACAATGTGGCCGGCATTCTCAAGGCACACCCGGACTGGAAGATCGAGATCGGCGGCCATACCGACTCGACCGGTTCATCGGGACACAATCAGACGCTCTCGACGCAACGCGCCGAGGCCGTGCAGCAATACCTGACGGCGGCGGGCGTGAAGGCCGATGGATTGAGTGCGAAGGGGTACGGCGACACGCGCCCGATGGCACCGAACAGCAGTGAGCTCGGCCGGTCCCAGAACCGTCGCGTGGAACTGGTTCGGCAATGAGGCGAGATAACCCGCGACGTTGGCACGATGCTCTGCGGATGGCGGGCGTGGCCTGGCTGCTCTCGCTCCCGGCATTGGCAACCGCGGGAGGGGTCGTTTATATTGTCGGCGGTTCGGGCGCAGGCGCGGGGGCGCCAGCCCGGAACGTGACGAAAGCCGTAACGGCGAGCGGCATGGCCGGAACTGCCACGCCTGCGGGAAGGGCACGCGGGGTACTCTTGAGCGGTGCGGCATTGCAAACCGGATCTTCGGCGTCGAACGGCATCTTCGTTGCGCCGTCTTCCGCGCGCAATGCCTGCGAGGGTTGCGATTACCGTGCGTTTTCCGCATTGATCGGCGCGGCCGCCAACGCAACGCGCATCGATCCCGCGCTGGTCGCGGCGGTGATCGACGTGGAATCGGGTTTCGATCGTTCCGCGCGCTCGCATGCCGGTGCCGGCGGGTTGATGCAACTCATGCCGGGCACCGCAACGAGCCTCGGGGTGGCGGATGTCACGGACCCGATGCAGAACGTGGTGGGCGGCACGCGGTATCTTGCCCAGTTGCTCGACCGGTTCGGTGGCAACGTACCTTATGCGTTGGCGGCGTACAACGCCGGGCAGGGGGCGGTGATCCGCCACGGCGGCATTCCGCCTTACGCCGAAACTCGGGCGTACGTCCCGAAGGTGCTGGCGCGCTACCAGCATTACACCCGTTTGAACGCGGAAGGTAGCACGGAGATGCCCCGTGCGCAGAACGCAATGAGAGCGCCGACAAGTGCGCTCCGTAAATTCCAACCAGATGACGGATCGGCTTTCCGGGGTGAACGAGCGCACGCGCAATTGATCGATTACCGCCGCTGACGCAACGCGCCGGCGGCGTAACGAAATTTGCCGTGCATGCCCACCATTTTGGAGAACGTTCGACATGAGTTCGACAACCCGTCTTCGACGCAAGGCACTACTGGGCCTCTGTCTCGGCACGCTCGCATCGGCCGCCTGGGCAGGCGCATGCGACGCCCCATGGATGCATGAGGGTGGCGGCTTCACGCTCAGCGCGCAACCCGGCGCGCGCGCCACGCGCACCACGCGCACCACGCGCTTCACGCTCACTCAATTCAAGAAGGACAACGGCGACCGATGCAGCGGCAAGCTCACGGCGCGCACTTCGATGACCGTGGGCGGGCGCAACTTCGACAGCGAAAGCGCAGTCGATCTGAGCATCGACCACGGCAAGGTCCAGGCGCGCGGCACGACGGGCAGCAAGCTCCCGGGCGACAAGCACGGCAAGGGGGTGGACTCGCTGGCCGGATCGACGTCCGTCGAAGGCAGCGGGCTGATGAACTACATCGGCCAGGTCTCCGCGCCCGGCCAGCGCCTGCCTGCCATGAAGATGACGCACAACATCAACGCGCAGATGGCCGCCATGGGCGCCAACATGGGCCAGGTGCGCATCCCGCAAATGACCACGCAGACCTCGGAACGCTCGGTAGGTGCCTCCGAAACGCTTCAGACGGCGGGCGGGCGCCTGTCGTGCTGGCCGATCAGCTATGAGCGGTCGACTGACACCGGCAACGTTCAAATGCCCGGCATGACGCGCCGGGGCAACACCACGACACGTATCGTCGACCATTTCTGTCCCGCGACGGGACTGGTGATGCGCCAGGACATCGAGCAGGGCGGCGAACGCTCGTCGCTGGTCGTCACCGATATTCACTAACCCACGACGGAGTCTCATGACGATGATGCAAAAGACGACCGCGCGCGCATGGCTCGCAGCGGCGGCCTCTGCCCTGGCAATGGCGGCACAGATGGCGCACGCGCAAACCGCGGAACAGACGAAAAAGCTGGTCGCGACGGGCGTACAATTCGCGGCGAGCGACGCGCACGTATCGATGGCGCTTTGCGGCGCCGATGCCAAACGCGTTGAGGAAATGAAGGCGAATGCCAAGCGCGAATTCGCCGACGACCCGAATTTCGAAGCCGACTGGGCTCGCGGCTGGCAAGCGGCTCAGCGTACGATCACGGGAGCCAACGAAGTCAAGGCCAAGAACCCGTCGGAGTACGCCAGTACGCGTGAGGACATCTGTCGCGACGCGATGGCACCCAAGTCCTGAGACGGAGGTCGGCGCGGTCGCGCATCGCGAGCGCGCGTCAGACGACGGGCAGCGCCAGCGGCCCGACAAGCAGCGAGACCACGCCGGCGATGGCAAGAAATGGACCGAAGGGGAAGGGATTCTCCCGGTCCATTTTTTTGAGCGCGATCAGGGCGAGGGTCGTGACTGCCGCGACGACCGACGAAACCAGGATCATCTCCAGCAGATGGCCGGTACCAAGCCAGGCGCCCAGCGCCGCGAGCAGCTTGAAGTCGCCGAATCCCATGCCTTCCTTTCGTGCCAGCAGGCGAAACGCCCAGTACAGGACCCAGAGCACGCCGTAACCCGCTGCCGCGCCGAGCACGGCCGATGCGAGCGGAGCGAACGTGCCTTGCACGTTGACGAGCAGGCCTGCCCAGAGCAATGGCAATGTCAACACGTCTGGGAGCAACTGGTGCTCCAGATCGATCATGGCCAGTGCCACGAGCAGGACACATAATCCCGCCGCCGCCGCCCCCTTGAAGTTGATACCGAATACCGCCAACGACGCGCCAATCAGAGCGATGCACATCACGATCACCCACCAGAGCCTCGCAGTGCCCAGCGAGGCGCGCAGCGTGATCGGCGGCGCCGGAGCGAGCACCGGTGTCTGCACCGACGTGTGCCCGAAAGTGCCGAGGTAGTCCTCAACGTCCGCGTGAAGGCGTCGCTCGACGGCCCAGGGAACGTGACGAATGAGCGCGTCGGCGCTCAGACCGGCCACCAGGCCGGTTGGAATGGCGATGAAGGGGATCGAAAATTCCACGCGAGCGTGTCTGCGATTGAGTGAATGGGGGGGAGGAGCACGCCTGGCATCGAGATCCGCGGGGGCGCAATGTGCCGTGTTCAAGCCAAATGCGTGTCGATCGGAATACCGGACTTCAACGTGAGCGTCACGGGCGTGCGCTCTGCAATCTCGGCCAGGCGTGCCTTGCCGGCGTCGTCCAGCCCTTCGATCGCCAGTGTGCGCTCGATTCGACGCTCGTCGCCGCCGACGATGCGTAACGACACGTCAAGCGACGTCAACGGCCAGCCTTTACGCTGCGCATACATCTTGAGCGTGATCGCGGTGCAGGCGCCGAGGCTGGCAAGCAGCAGGTCGTACGGTGCAGGACCGACGCCCTGGCCACCGAGTGCCGGTGGCTCGTCGGCCGTCAGGGAATGACCACCGACGACGATGTCGGTGCGGTATGGCGTCGATCCGATGTGGGCAGTGCCGTGCGTCATGGGGTGGGTTTCCTTGGGCGGAGAGAGCGGGAGAATCCGAGACCGTATGCGACATTGTAAGAGCCGTCGCACGAATCATCGCAGAAGTAATCATCTGAAATCTACCTGCCCCCGCCCGTTACGGATCGTTACCCGATTTCCCTGGCTTCGCGCAAGCCGATTTCCTATAGTCTCGACAGTGGCAGCCAGCGTTTTCCGGCGCTGCCGTGCGGCCCCGAAGGGGCATACGATTCCCCACTTGCAGGAAGGTGTTCCATGGATGTTCAGCAACTTGTTTCCGAATTTCTGGCCTCGGAGCATGGCGATCAGGCGACCCAGGCGCTTGCGGCCCAGGGCATTAGCGGCGATGACGCCCAGCAGATGTTGAGCGAGGCGACGCAAGCCGCTCACGCCAATGCGGAAGAGCAGGGGGCGGGCCTGATGGGCGAGCATGCCGGAAAGAGTTTCTTCGCCGCGTTCGCCGCCGGTCTCGTGCGTGGTGACGGCTTCCTCAAGTCGCTGGGGGAAGGCGGCGAAGGCGTGTTGACGGGCCGCGTTGCCGAGTCGCTTGCCGCCCGCATGGGGATCGACCCGGCGACGGCATCCACTGTCGCCGCGGCGGCCACCCCCTATATCGTGTCGTTCCTCAAGGAGAAGTTCGCCTGAGCCGAACATCGGCTAGCGCTCTCGGCGTCATCCGGGAGCATGATGCAAAAAGGGCTGCCATATGTCGCCATATGCAGCCCTTTTCGCATGCCCCCGGCTCTGCTCAGCCCGGCGACGCGCGCCAGATCTGTTTGCGGTTGGCCAGCAGCGGAATGACCCCGATGGCGATGCCGCCCATGCCCACGACATTGGTCACCCAGTCGAATGTCGGAATACTGTAGAGCGCAATGAAGAAAAGGAACAGGCCGCTGGCCACCGGCCAGATCACGTGGGTCACGGCTGTCCACGGCCCCTTCGTGATCGTCTTGCGGTAGTACCACCCGCAGGCAAGCCCGGTCAGCCCCAGGTAGAAACAGATCTGGAAACCAATGGCGGTGATCGAATCCTGCAGGATCACGTTGATCGTCGGCAGGTACGAGGACATCAGCAACAGCGCCATGCCCGCGACCCAGATGAAGAAGATGGCAATGTGGGGCGTTTGCCAGCGCGCGTGCAGGCGCGCATAGCGGTGGTGGAGCGCGCCGTCGCGGCTCTTGGCGAACAGCGTGCGCGTGAACTGCAGGACCTGCGTCTCGACCGTGCCCACGGTGCTCAGCAGCACCGCGACAATGGCCACGTAGCCCCACGTTTGACCAAAGAGCTTTTCCGAAATGGCGAAGATGATATTCGTGTTGTAGTGCTGGATCTCGGCGTCGGACAGGCCAAGCAGCGTGATGACGATGAAGACGAGGAAAAACACCATGAGGAAAACCATCGACCAGAAGGCCGCGCGCCCGGGGGTGCGGTTCGAGTCTCGCGTCTCCTCGCTGAGGTTCATCGTCACGTCCCAGCCGTAGAAGAAGAAAATCGCCACCAGCGCGCCGTTGGCGA
Source organism: Pandoraea pnomenusa (assembly GCF_000767615.3). Classification (NCBI taxonomy): domain Bacteria; kingdom Pseudomonadati; phylum Pseudomonadota; class Betaproteobacteria; order Burkholderiales; family Burkholderiaceae; genus Pandoraea; species Pandoraea pnomenusa. The sequence goes on from NZ_CP009553.3 coordinate 2,666,332, forward strand.
ACTGCGCGGGCGTGAACGCCAACGGCGAGAACCAGTGCAGTTCGAACGGATGTTGGGGGGCGTGCGGGAAGACCAGGAAGCTCGCCACGATAATCGCCAGCAGGATCACGCCTTCGACGATCGTCATGAGCACCTGCACATAACTGGTGAGCTTGATTCCCTTGACGACCACGGCACTCACGACGGTGAGCCACGCGGCGGCGATCAGCGTCACGTAATGGACGTTGTTCATCATCGGCCGATCGAAGATGAGCAGCGTGGCGTTGGCCGCCGGAATCATCGCGGACACCATGAACACGCAGCAAAGCACCAGCAACGCCCACCCGGCAAAGAAGCCGAGCGTGCGGCCGAATACCATGCTGACCCATGAGTAGGAGGTGCCGGCACTCGCCACGGCGCGGTTCATATTGATGAACGCGAAGGCGATACCGAACATGATGAGCCCGCACACCAGAATACTTGCGGCAGAGAGCGTGCCGGACGTGCCGATGATGGTCGACGTCGTGATCTCGATGCTGTAGGCCGGCGCCGTGCCGGCAATGCCCATGATCACTGACTCCACGAGGCCCAGCGAATTGGCGTTGAGCTTGACGGGCTGATCCATGGGTGTTCGACTCGGCGTAGTTGACGATGGCTCCTTTTACTCTCACCTGAACCCGCACGCAAGTAGGGACTTGCCAGACTATCGACGCTTTCTCCACGCGGCCCCGTTCAACGGCGCGGGGCGCACGCCGGCGTGCGGGCGAGGCGGGTCAGCGCCCCCGGATCATCGCGAGAATCGCCGTCGAAAGATCGCTGCCGGATTCTCCGACACGGTCGACGGCGTCGAAATGGTGGCCGTCACGCTGGCGCACGACCTTGACGTCGAGCCCATGATCGTCGAGCCGCGTCTGGAATTGCGCCTGAAGCCGGTGAAATTCGTCGGATTCGTCGCCACCCACACTGAGAATATAAGGCAGCGGCACGGGGGGAAGATGATGGATGGGACTGAAGTCGGCCACTTCGGACGGATCGAGCCGAACCGCCTGGTTCAGGTAGCACAGGCGGATCGGCTCGAGGTCGTAGAGCCCGCTGATGGCACACGCCCCCTTGATCAGGTTCGCGGGGGCATCGTAGACCGTCCAGTCGGTGCCGGTCAGCACCGCTGTGAGATGCCCGCCCGCCGAACTGCCGCATACGTACAGCGCATCGCGGTCGATGCCGAGCGCGGTCGCGTTGCGATACAGGTGCAGTAGCGCCTGGCGATTGTCCTCGACGATGTCGCCCATGCGCACGTTCGGTGCAAGGCGATAGTTCACCACGGCGAAGTTGATGTCGTTGGCCTGATACAGGCCTGCGAGCGCGCTGAAATCGGACTTGTCGAGCGACTGCCAGTACCCGCCGTGAATGAACACCAGCGTTGGCCTCCCGGTGCGCTGCGCGGGGAACAGGTCGTAGGTCTGCTTCGCGTCGTCGCCATAGGCGACATCTTCCCTGAACGTCGTGGCGCGGCGGAAGGTTTCCCCCGTGCGAGCCCAACGCGAGAATATCTCGAGATGATCGGGAATTCCTGCGCGTACGTTGTACTGAAGGTCGAGCGCCTCTTGATCAAACGAACGGTAAACCGGCATGCTAGCCTCACTCATCGAAATGGAAGTCGAATTCGCGCCGCGTGGTGGCGACGCAATGTCCGAATCTAAGAGAGGTGCGCCCCAGCCGCGCGCGAACAAGTGTCAATCGATGCCGAGGTTACGCCATGTTTGGAAAAAGTGAGAACCGGGACGACTATCAGCGAATTCCGCGCCCGGTGGGCGGCATGGCGCGCGACTTGCCCGATCGGTTCTTCATCGACGATCACGAGCACGTGCGTGGGCAACTGATCTACGCAAGCTCAGGCTCCATCGTTGTCACCACGTCCAAGGGGACGTGGGTCGTGCCGCCGCTTCGTGCCGTCTGGGTGCCGCCCGGCGTTCGCCATTGCATGCAGGCCGTCGGCGCCATCGAAATGCGGACGCTGTACTTCGACCCGGCGCACTCGCCGCTTGCGACGGGCGACTGCTGTGTCGTGTCGGTCTCGGCGCTGCTGCGCGAGCTCATCGCGGCGGTCACGCGCATGCCGCTCGATTACGCGCTCACAGGCCGCGATGCCGCCGTCGTGGATCTGTTGTTTCACGAGATTCGACCCGTGGGCGTCGAGCCGTTGCATCTGCCGATGCCGTCGGACGAGCGCATTGCGCGCATCTGCCGGTGGATCCTCGCCAATCCGGCGGAAGAGACTTCCGTGGCGGCCTGGAGCAAAGTCGTCGGAGCTAGCGAGCGGACCATCATCCGCCTGTTTCCCGAGCAGACGGGCATGACCTTCACACGCTGGCGGCAACAGGCCCGGCTGCTCGAGGCGGTGCAGATGCTCAGCGCCAATCGCCCGGTCACCGACATTGCCTCGTCGCTGGGCTATGACAGCACCAGCGCTTTCAGCGCCATGTTCCGAAAGGCGCTCGGCTGCACGCCGACGGAATTCTTCCGCATCGACGCCGCCTGACGCCAATCGGCGTCGGCGCGACAAACGTCGGCGTTGGCGCGACATTTTCCGTAGACCGGATCGCCCAGAATGAATGGCCGCCGTTGCGGCGCCATTCAGGAGATCCCATGAACGTCTACGAACGCATCACCGCCGCCGGGCTCGAGCTGCCGAAACTCACGCTCGCACCGGCCCCTTTCAAACCCTTCAAGCTGCATGGCGATACGCTGATCGTCTCGGGACAACTGCCGGTGCGCGACGGTGCGCCGGTCTGCGTTGGCAAGGTGCCGTCGGACGTCTGCGTCGACGACGCGCGACTCGCCGCGCGCCTGTGCGTCATGAACGTGCTGGGCTGGGCCCACGTGGCAACAGACGGCCGGCTCGAGCGCGTCGCAGGCGTGTTGCGGGTGGGGGGCTTCGTCGCGACCTCGGAAGGCTTTGCCGACGCGCCGTCGGTCATCAATGCCGCGTCGGATCTGCTGACGCACATTTTTGGGCACGCGGGCGAGCACGCGCGCATTGCCATCGGGGTGGCCAGCCTGCCGCTGAATGCCCCCGTCGAAGTCGAAGCGACCTTCGCGCTGGCGTCATGAAGACACGCACGGGGTTTGCCGACGTGCTGGTCGGCATGCAGTACGGCGACGAAGGAAAGGCCAAGATCGTCGACCGGATCGCCGGCGACTATGACATCGTGGCGCGCTTCAACGGTGGCGCGAACGCCGGGCATACGGTGCAAACGCCGCAAGGACAGGCACGGCTTGCGCAGATCCCCTCCGGCGTGTTTCATCCGGGCCTCTCGCTCTACATCGGCTCCGGATGCGTCGTGAACCTGATAAAACTGGCCGATGAAATCGCATCGCTCCGGGACGCGGGGACACGCATCGACGGGCGGCTTTACGTCAATGAACGCTGTGCGGTCATCCAGCCGATGCACCTCGACTTCGACGCCAGGCACGGTGCGGGCATCGGAACGACGGGCAACGGCATTGGCCCGTGCTATGCCGACCTGGCACTGCGATGGCACCGCGGGATGCGCTCGGTCGTGCAGGTTCGCGATCTCGTGGCCGATGACGCCGGCGCCTTCGAGCAGATGCTTCGATACGCGGCGCAGTTCGACGACGCACCGGCCGCACGCGCCGCCACGGCAGACAGGCTCGCGCGCATGCGCGCCGCCTGGCGAACATTGCGGGAGACGATTGTCGTGACCGACACGCTCTGGCTGACGCACCGGGTCAAAGCCGGGGCGCGCGTGTTGTTCGAAGGGGCGCAGTCGGTCATGCTCGATGTCGCGGGAGGTGAACAGCCCTACGTCACATCGAGCCATACGGCGCCGGCGTTCGCATTCGTGGGGGGCGACCTGTCCAACCGTTATCACCGCAAAACGATCGGCGTGGCAAAAGCGATCGTCTCGCGTGTGGGCGAGGGGCCGTTTCCCACCGAATTCGGCGGCGAGCGCTCCGCCCGGTACTGCGCGGACGCGGCGCTACGCGGCACGGGCTGGCGCGAGGAGCGCGACCGCTTCGACGCGGCGTCGATGCTCGCGTCGGAAGACGACTTCGACATGGGAATCGGGCTGCGCATGCTGACCGGCGAATACGGCACGGGCAGCGGGCGGCCACGGCGCCTGGGGTACCTCGACCTTGCGGCGCTCGCGAACGCGGTTGAGCGCCATGCGGTGGACGAGCTCTATCTGAACAAATGCGATTGTCTTTCGTGGTTTGCGAAGACGCATGCGGGAGAGGTGCCGGTCCTGGGCATCGCCCTATCCGAGGGCGGCCGAAGTGTCCCCGCGATTCGCCGTTTCACGGCGTTCGAAGCATTGCCGCGAAATGTCCGCCGCCCGGAAGATCTGCCGGGCGCACTCCAGGCACTGCTGCAAGCCGTGGAACAAGCCACGTCATGCCGCATTGCCGGGATCGGCCTGGGCCCGGGCCGCGACCAATTGCTCACCCTTTCAGAAGGAGACGGCGCTCATGACGCCTGACTATCTCGATCCCGAAATGCGCCGCACCGATCTCGCGTGGACCGACTGGCCCGCCATCGAAGCGTTCCTGCGCGACGAACTGATCTGCCGGGTGGCAGTCAACGACTCACCGCATCCGTATGTCGTCCCGCAGAGCTTCACGTTTGCCGGCGATGCCTTCCTGATTCACTGTTCGCGCTTCGGAAAATTCGCAAAATTGCTCGCCGAGAATCCCCGCGTTACCCTGGTGGTCGACCGTCCGGTCGCGTTGCTCAAAGCGCCAAAAGGGCAGAACACGAGCCTGGAGTATTACAGCGTCATTGCGCGATGCAAGGCGATCATGCGCGAGCAAACGCAAGACGTCATTTCGCATCAGAATGCCGCGCTCGATAAATTCCGGCCGGAGAAGGATTACACGCCGATCGAGTCCGGTGCGGCGAATCAGATCGTGGCCATCCGCTGCGAAATCGAACGGCTGAGCGCCAAGAAGCGCATCCTCGCCGACGGCCAGTATTCGCCGCCGGGACAGCCTCAGGCGCCGTACATGCGCTTTCCCTTCGAGCGCGGCGCGTCACTGTCCGGCCTCGCAGACGACGCGTTTGATCCGGACCGATTTCGTCCTGCGAAGTAGCCGTATGCGAGCGCTCCGATGAATCGGTCCGCAGGGGCTCGGCATGCACATGGTCGGGGCGGCATACCCCTTGCCATCGTGCAGCGGGCCGCCGGATTGCTGATAAGATCGCCCGCATGGATTTACTGGCCGCCATGCGCATCTTTGTTCGGGTTGTCGAGCGGGGCAGCATGTCCGGTGCGGCACGCGATCTCGGCATCGGACAGCCCGCCGTCAGCGAACGCATTGAACGACTGGAACAGTACCTCGGGGTACAGTTGCTTCGTCGCAACTCGCGCGCGCTCGCCTGCACGGATGAAGGGCTGTTGTTTCATACGAGGTGCCAGCATGTGCTGGACGCTGCCGAGGAGGCTTGCGCGGCCGTCGCCAAAGGTGCGGACGGGATCTTCGGCACGGTGCGCATTGCGGCGCCGCAATGCTTCGGGGGCGTCGTGCTTCCCCGGGCGCTCCTGCGCATCCGGGAGCTGCACCCGCGATTGTGCATCGAGCTCGTCCTGAACGATCTCGTGGTCGACCCGGTGACCGAGGGCGTGGACATGTCGCTACGGCTGGGGGCTACGGGCGAGGGAAACTTCATAGCGCACCCCCTCGGCCACGTGCGTCGAATGCTGGTATGCGCGCCGGACTACCTCGCCCGCCATGGCGACATCGCGTCCCCCAGGGATCTGGCAAACCATCCGTTCATTCACGTCAAAGGGCAGTTCAATAACGAGCACCTGCCGCTGATCGGTGCACGACAAAGCGAAATGCTCGTCCCCATTCGCCCGTGCATCGTCGTCAGTCACTGGCGGCCGATGTACGAAATGTTGCTGGCCGGCGCCGGGGTGGGAGTGGTTCAGGAACCTGCTTGCGCGGACGCCCTTGCCGTCGGCCGTCTCGTTCGGCTGCTTCCATCGCACGCCGTGCCCGCCGTTGAACTCAATGCTCTCGTCCCCGCCGCGCGGCCCGTGCCATTGAAAACGCAAGCGGTCGTGGCGATCCTCAAGGCGCACTTGCCCGGGGCTGCCGCGCTGGGAACCGGCCCGTTAACCGGGCCGGGCCAGCCCATCTGAGCCGGGCGCAACGCTCGCGCCGCACCAGCGCCGACCGGCGTTTTCAACGATCTCTTGGTTTTTCCAATACGTGTCATCGGTCGCGTCGGCCAGCCACGCCTTCCGCTTCGACACTAGCCTCATGTTGGCCAACGCCTTCCGTCTGGTGCCCATCCGAACAAGGGTGCAGGGGGGCAATTTCACATCAACGATGGGGATCGAGAACGATGGGAAAACCAATCAAGATTGTGAGAAGCGAGCGGTTCGGAGCGCATGGGACGGCCGCCAAGCAAATCACTTACCGGGAAGTGCCCGCGCGCAGCACTCGTCATCGTTTGCTGCACGCTGTCCTGGGGACCGCTGCGTTCGGCTGGCTCGCAGCGTCGTCCTGCGTCCAGGCCACCACTTATACCACTTACTGCCCGTCAGTTACGCCCGGTGCAGGCCCGGACGGCATCGTTCGAGGCGATTCCGCCAAACCTGTCGACGGCACGGGCATTTGGTCGAACGTGATCGGATGCTCGGCCAGTGCCAGCGGCAAACTGGGCGTTCAGGTGATGGGCCCATTTTCGACTGCCACGGGTAACGGTGCCGTTGTGATCGGGTTCAGCACGACCGGCGCGCAACGGGCTACGGCCGTGGGGATGGCGGCGCGCGCCACTGGCATGGGGTCGACGGCACTCGGGCAATGGGCGAGCGCGACCGGCACCGGAAGCATCGCGATCGGTGGAAGCGACGCCTCCAACACGGCGGCGGCGGGTGCACAGGCCCCGGGCACGAATGCGATTGCGATCGGCGGGGAGTCTCGTGCGGCCGGTGCCAGCGCCATCGCGCTGGGCAGAAATGCCATCGCCACCAATGCGGGTGACGTGGCCCTCGGTGCTGGCGCCAGGACCGCCGTGGCCGTCGGCACGAGCGGCACGACGCTCGGTGGCAAGACATACACGTTCGCGGGCGCAACACCATCGGGCACGGTCAGCGTCGGCGATACCGGCAAGGAGCGGACCATCACCAACGTCGCAGCCGGTCGGGTCGACGGCACCAGCACCGATGCGATCAACGGCTCGCAATTGTTCGCGACATATCAGGCGCTGCTGTCTGCGTCACCCGCCGCAGGCGCCGTCGAGTACGACAAGACGCCTGAGGGCACCATCAACTTCAGTCGCGTGACGATGAATCCGGCCGGATCCCCCACGACCGTTACCAATGTCGCGCCCGGCAAACTGAGTCCCTCGAGTACCGATGTCGTTAACGGGGCGCAGCTCTACGAGACTAACCAGAATCTGCGAAACATTGCCGGCGATGCAGGACAAGCCGGCACAGACGCCAACGGTGTCGGTATTCGCTATGTGCGCACAAACGACACGGGGCTCGATCGCAAGGACGCGTCGGCACGGGGGCAGGGCAGCACCGCAGTCGGGTACAACGCCCTGGCGGGTGCGGCGAGCGCCCTCGCCGTCGGAAGGGAGGCTCAGGCGACCGGTGCGCAAGCGATTAGCCTGGGCAATGGCAGTGTCGTAAGCGGTGCGCAGGCGGTGAGCCTGGGGGGATCGAACATCGTCAGCGGCGATGGCGCAATCGCGATCGGGAGTCGGAATGTCCTGGTACCGGCGAACGTCCTCGCACTGGGTAACGGCATCGCGGTACGCGACGCGACTCTTGCCGGCGCGGTCGTCCTGGGCAACGGATCGACCGCGACCGCTGCGGTGCCGATTCAGGGGCTCGTCGTCGACGGGATGGTCCATTCGTTTGCGGGCGGCCACCCGGCGCCCGGCGATGTGCTGAGCATCGGCAGTGTCACCGCGCCGCGCCAGATCCAGAACGTCGCGGCTGGCCGCCTGACGCAGGACAGCATCGACGCGGTCAATGGGTCGCAGCTGTACGTGACCAATCAACTGGTGCGGGCGCTTGACGAGGCTGTGAAAAATATCGGCGAAGGCGGCAATCGCGCCAAGTACTTCAATGCGAATGGCGGCGTGGCTCCGCCGCTTCCCGATTCACTTGCCGCGGGTCCCGGCAGCGTGGCCGCCGGGCCGATGGCGCTCGCCAAAGGCGTCGATTCCACCGCCGTCGGCAACGGTGCAATTGCCGGCGAGGATGGCGACGTTGCGCTGGGCGCGGGTGCCCTCGCGGCCCAGGGCAGACAACGCTATGTCGGTGACTATTCCGGCGCGATGAACGACACCGTGGGCTCGGTCGCGGTGGGCGCCGCGGGCGCGGAGCGGACCATCAGTCATACCGCCGACGGCCGCTTCGATACCGACGCGGTGAACAAGCGGCAACTGGACGGCGCCGTCAGTCGAGCCGTCGCGCTGGCCATCGGCCTTACCAATCAGACGCTGGTCAAGAGCAGCAACTCGCCCGTCAGCCCGGCCCCCCCCTCACGCGGCGCGACGGCAGCCTGAACGAGATTCGGCACGATATCGCGCATCGCATGGATGGCAACGGCGAGATGTTCAAGATCAATCCGGGCAAGACGATCCAGCCGCCAACCAGGGCGTCCGGCGAAAACTCGATGGCCGTTGGCACCGGCGCCGAGGCGTCCGGCGAGAACAGCGTCGCTGTCGGCAATGGCGCAAAGGCGAGCGGCAACCATTCGACGGCGCTGGGCAATGGAAGTCGCGCGTCGGCGACGCAATCCGTTGCGCTCGGCGCGGGCTCGGTGGCGACCCGCGACAACACGGTTTCGATAGGCATCGCAGGCGGGGAGCGGCAAATCGCCAACGTTCGGCCGGGAACCGCCGGAACGGATGCCGTCAACGTCAACCAGCTTCGCGCCATTCACCGCGACTTCAGTCAGCAACTCGCCGGCGTGCGAGGGGACATGCAGCATCTGGAGGGAGAACTCAGCGCCGGCATTGCGGCCGCGATGGCCATGGCAGGACTGCCTCAGGCAACCGAACCAGGCAAACACATGTTCAGTTTCAGCGGCGCCACCTGGCGGGGAGAAGGCGGTCTGGCGATGGCATTGTCGTCGGTTTCCGCGGATGGCCGGTGGGTGCTGAAGGGCGTGGCGAACACGTCATCGCGCGGGGACGTTGGCGCGTCGGTGGGCGTGGGCTTCCTGTGGTGAGTCGCATTGGGAGACGGCGCTCGTATTAATCCGTGTTCACTTTTGGGGGCACCCAAAAATAGCATCTTGGCGTAACTTCGATTGCGCACGACATTTTCCAGCGCGCCCCTCCGCTTTTGGCGTCCGATATTGATGTAGGCGGTGCCGATCCCGGGACCGACCGACGAACAAAACGGCTCGGACCGAAACGGAGGAGGGCGTATGAAAATGAATTCGATTGAAGTAGGCCGCATCACGGCAGCGCAGCGCCTGGAGCGACTGCCGGTATGCGGGTACCACCGATGGTTGTTTCTCGTGATTGCGCTGGCGTTCTTCTTCGACAACATCGATCTGGCAACGATGACATTCGTGCTGGGCTCGATCAAGACGGAATTCGGGTTGTCGAACGTGCATGCGGGGATGATCGGCAGCGCGAGTTTCGTCGGCATGGCGATCGGCGCGGTGTGCTCGGGCATGGCCGCCGATCGTTTCGGGCGCAAGCCGGTGTTCCAGATCAGCATGGTGGTATGGGGGGCGGGCAGCCTGCTGTGCGCGAGCGCTTCCGGCCCGGTCGAACTGGGCGTGTTCCGGCTGCTGCTTGGCGTTGGCATGGGCATGGAATTGCCGCTTGCCCAGACGCTGCTGTCGGAGTTCATTCCGACCGCGCGTCGCGGCAAGTACCTGGCGCTGATGGACGGCAATTGGCCACTCGCGTTCATCACGGCCGGGTTGCTCTCGTATGCGGTACTGGCACACCACAACTGGCGTGTTCTGTTCGCGCTGGAAGCCATTCCCGCCTTGTTCCTGTTCGTGATTCGGCGGTACGTGCCGGAATCGCCGCGATGGCTGGAGTCGCAGGGACGCCATGCGCAGGCCGACGCCGTCGTGGGCGCGGTCGAGACTTCGGTGATGCGCCGTCTCAAGCTCGATGTGCTGCCGCCGATCTCTCCTGCCAGCCCCGACGCCCAGACGCAGGCGCGGGGCATGCGGGTCATCTGGTCGCCGAGCTACCGGCGGCGCACGGTGGTCGTGGGCACGCTCTGGTTCTTCGCGTTGCTGGGATTTTACGGACTGAATACGTGGCTCGGCGCACTTCAGCAGGCGGCGGGCGCCGTGGTGACGCAATCCGTGCTCTTCACGGTGTACATCTCGCTGGGCGGCATTCCCGGATTTCTCGCCGCCGCCTGGGCCGTGGAGCGTCTCGGACGAAAAGCGACCTGTGTCGGGACGCTCGTGGGCGGCGCGTGTGCGACGTATGCGTTCGGTCAGGTCCTGGTGACCGGTGCGGCGCCCTGGTCGGTCTATGCGGCAGGCGCGAGCATGCAGTTCTTCGCGTTCGGCATGTGGGCGGTCCTTTACGCCTACACGCCGGAGCTGTTTCCCTCGCGAGCTCGCGCCACCGGTTGCGGGTATGCGTCGTTCTGCGGACGCATCGGGGCGCTGCTCGGGCCTACGCTCGTGGGCGCGCTCGTGACCTGGTCGACAAGCGGCATGGTGTTTGCCTTCGGCGCCGCGTGTTTCGGCGTCGCCGCCGTGTGCGTCTGGTGCTTTGGCGTGGAAACGCGGGGCGTTCAGTTGGAGGCGGTGTCGCAGTGATACCGCACGCGTCGCGCGCCGTTATCTGATCTCGCCCGCGATGCGCGTCGCACCGGTCGCCCGCCCACCAGAGCTCATCATCCGTCCCGGCAAGGCGGGCACTCCATGCCCCAACGGAAGTGGCCGCTTCGCAGCAGGATCGGCGCGCCCTGACAGAGCTTGAGATAACGCGCCGTCATTTTCTCGATCGACGGGCGGTGGGCGCGGAAGGCAACCATCAGGTCTTCGGCATTGATGGACTTGGCGTCGCAGTGGTCTTCGAGCGCCTCGGCAGAAATGGCACACACGATCCGCTTGCCGTCGCAGTCGACGGCAAACTCGATGGTCATGTCGTCGGCGTTGTAGACGGCGGCGACGCGGGGGAACTCAATCTTCACGGCCAGGCTCCTGTGGCGGGGGACGATGCGCCGACGCGAGGCCCGCGTCGGACAGGCTCACCTGCTCCATGAACTCCACGACATGGCACGGCCAATCGAAGCGTTCGGCGATGCGTCTGCGCAAACTGTCGGACGCCGCCGGCTCCCCGTGATTGACAAAAATGTGACGCACAGGCCGGTCGAACTTCGCGAGCCAGTTGAGCGTCTCGGCATAGTCGGCATGCGCCGACAGTGTATCGAGCTGTACGACTTCGGCCGTCACATGAACATACTCACCGAAGATCTTCACCTCGCTTGCGCCGTCGACCAACGTCGATCCGCGTGTGCCGGGCGCCTGGAATCCGGTAAACAGGATGGTGTTGCGCCAGTTGCCCGCCATCGCCTTGAGATGGTGCAACACCCGGCCGCCCGTGGCCATGCCGCTTCCCGCGATGATGACCGACGGCATGGCCCGCGTATCGAGCCACTTCGATTGGTCGACGCTCGTGACAAAGGTGGCCGCGCCACACATTTGCGCGCATTGCGCCTGGTCCAGTCGCTGGTCAGCCAGATGCGCCGAATAGACGCGGGTCACGTCGATCGCCATCGGGCTGTCGAGAAACACCGGTATGTCCGGGATCTCGCCGGCCGCCTTCAGTCGGGCGATCCAGTACATGAGGCTTTGCACCCGGCCCACGGCGAACGCCGGCACGATCACGGTGCCACCGCGTGCGAACGTCCGGTGCAGAATCTCGGCGAGTTGTCCACCAGGATCGGTGCGGTCGTGCAGACGATCGCCGTAAGTGGACTCCAGCACCAGATAGTCGGGCGTCTCCGGATTCGCCGGCGCCGGCATGATCGGGTCGTCGGCCCGGCCAAGGTCGCCCGAGAAAAGGATCTTTGTCGCGCCGACGTCGAACTGCGCCATGGCCGCGCCGAGAATATGACCCGCGTGGCGGAAGGTGACCTCGATGTCGGGGGAAACGGCGAACGGCGTGTCGAATGCCCTCGGCTTGAGCAGCCCGATGGCCCGCCTGGCATCGGCAGTCGTGAAGAGCGGAAGGGCGGGGTGATGCTTCGATTTGCCGTGCCGATTCAGAAAGTCGGCCTGCTCCTCTTCCAGATGGGCACTGTCGAGCAACATGATCTCGCACAGATCGCGCGTGGCCGCCGTGCAGTACACCGGGCCCTGGAATCCATAGCGAGCCAGCACCGGCAGGTATCCGCTGTGATCGATGTGGGCGTGAGTGAGCACGACGGCATCGAGACGATGCAGATCGAATGCCGGCGGCGCCCAATTGCGCGCTCGAAGGTTCTTGATGCCCTGAAACGCGCCGCAATCGACCAGCAACTGCTTGCCCGCCGCCGAAAGCAGGGTTTTCGATCCCGTGACCGTTCCGGCCGCGCCCAGAAAACTCATCTGCATGGGAACACCTCCGACAGGGACCGGAGCGAATATCGTCTCCGGCACTGAGAGCATAGCCGTCCTGGAGCGAATCGCCCGGTCACGCGCGGCGCGACGTTGATGTGAGTCAATGCCGCGTCGCGTGCCGACACACGGCGGGTGCGCGTGGCGCTACTGTCTAATCGCCAGCGTAACGTCAGCACAACGCCGGGTGAATCACGTCACCGGCGAGCGTCACGCGTATTCACTGAACTCTTCCTGTGAGGACGACGCAATGTCTCATCGAATCCTGCTTGCCACGGACGGCAGCGAGACCTCATGGCACGCCCTGCACGAAGCGATCCGGTTTGCCATGCCAGACGATGTCGTGCGAGTGGTCAACGTCATCGACGATCCGTTCACCCATTACCAGGCGGCGTTTGCCGCCTACATCGACCTTGAAGCGATTCGGGAGGGTCTGATCGCCGAGGGCCAACTCACCCTGGCCGACAGTTACAGGAAACTGCACGACGAAGGCCTGCAGGCCGACACGCGTTCGATCGATCTGCGCACCTGGGGCGGCACGGTCGCCGATGCCATTTTGCGTGAAGCCCAGCGATGGCAAGCCGATCTGCTGATCCTGGGCACGCACGGGCGCAGGGGCTTTCGGCGTCTGATGATCGGCAGTGTCGCCGAGCAGGTGCTGCGCCGCGCGCATCGCCCCGTCATGCTGGTCACGGGAGCGGATGGCGCGACGCCACGCGCGGCGGGCCTGCCGACGGTCACCGAGGAGGGCGGACATCATGTATGAACGAATCCTGGTCGCTATTGACGGCAGTCCGACCGCTGACGCCGCGTTCGATTACGCATTGACCATGGCAAAGGCACGCCGGGCGCGGCTGCACGTGCTGTTCGTGGTGGACATTCCCGTTGCCTATGTCACTGACGCCGATCCGTTTCCCTTTATCGAAGCGCTCCGGATGCAAGGGGAGAGCATGCGTGAACTGGCCACGAAGCGGCTCAACGAGGAAGGCGTGAGCGGGGACGTGGAGATTCGCGACCTGCTGCCGCTGGGCGGAGACGTGGCGGTGCAGATCAACGCCGCCGCCGACGAGTGGCAAGCCGACCTGATCGTGATCGGCACGCACGGTCGACGGGGCTTCCGACGATTGGCGCTGGGCAGCGTTGCGGAAAACTGCGCACGGCAGGCGCACCGTCCGGTGCTTCTGATCCCACCCACAGGTGTCGAGTCTCCCGAAGTCCCCGGAAATGCGCTATAGACGCCACCTGTCGAACGCGTCGGCCAGAGGCGCCACGCCGCGTGTAGAATCGTTTTCATGGACGCCCGGGCACGGGCGTACGTGGGTATTGCACATGCAATACATCGAACGGGGTATACGACAGAAAGGCGGGCAAATGACTCGCATCATCGTTGCGGACGATCACACGCTGGTACGGGCAGGATTGCAACGCATCCTGGCCGGCAATGAGGCGCTGGAAATTGTGGGCGAAGCATCGAACGGCGCCGAGGCGATGTCGCTGCTTCAGACCACGCCATGCGATGTGCTGCTGCTCGATCTTTCGATGCCCGGGCGCAGCGGCGTCGACCTGATCGCCCACATCAAGGCCACGTTCCCCCGGCTCGCCGTGCTCGTGTTGACCATGCACGGCGAAGAGCAGTATGCGGTGAGGGCGCTCAAGGCCGGCGCCGCGGGTTACCTGACCAAGGAGAGCGCGCCGGCGGAACTGGTGAGCGCCGTGCGCAAGGTGCATGACGGCGGGGTGTACCTGAGCCCATCGATGGCCGAACGAATCGCCAGGGATCTGGCGAGCACGATCGACGAAGGCCCGAGCTTCCGGCGCCTGTCCGACCGGGAATTCGATGTCTTCCTGATGCTCGCACGCGGCCTGTCGCTTTCAGACATCGCGGACAGCCTGTGCGTGAGCGCCAAGACCGTGAGCACCTACAAGGCCCGCGTCCTCCAGAAGCTCCAGCTCAGAAGTCAGACGGAACTGGTGCATTACGCGATCCGGCACGATCTGCTTCGCGACAATCCCTGAACGCACCGTTTGTAGTCCAATGCCTACAAGCTGTCATCGCGGCTGACACGACGTCGCGCCACGCGCTTATTTTTTTTCTGCCTGCTCTCTCCAATACTTCAAGCGTGATGACTTGACTTGAGGCCGTTGCGACGGAGTTGCCATGTACGCCCCATCTTCCCTTTCGAACCTTTCGCCCATCTCCCCGATTTCGCCGTTCGCACCCGGTCCCCGCGAGCCGGCCGAACCCGCCGAAATCGCTGCGCGAACCATCCGGATCCATCGCGCCTTCGATGACGTCGATGCCAGCGCCCCCCGTTGCAGCACTTGCCTGCTTCGGCAGTTCTGCCTGGCCGAAGGCCTCTCCGACGAGTCGGCCCGCCGGCTTGACTGCGTGACGCGGGTGCGCCGCACAGTCCGGCGCGGCGAGGTGCTGTTTCGACCGGGCGACACGCTGGAGTACATATACGCGGTGCGTGCAGGTTCGTTCAAGACCGTGCTGACGCACCCCGACGGGCGCGAACAGGTCACGGGCTACCTGATGGGCGGCGAGCTGCTCGGCCTGGCCGGGATTGCCGGCGGCCGGTATGTCTCCGAGGCCGTTGCCCTCGAAGACAGCCAGGTATGCGCCATCCAGTTCGCCGAGCTGGAATCGATCGGCACGCAGGCGCCTGCCGTACAGCACCAGCTTCACCGCCTTATCGCCGCCGGCATCGTACGGGAACAGCAGCAGTTGCTGCGCCTGGGCACCGCCCGCGGCGAGGCCCGACTGGCGAGCTTTTTGCTGGATGTGTCCGCCCGGCTGGCCGCGCGGGGCTACTCGCCGAACGCCTTCCTGCTGCGCATGACGCGTGAAGAGATCGGCAGTTTCCTCGGGCTGCAACTGGAGACCGTCAGCCGGATGCTCTCCCGAATGCAGGCACAGAACGCGCTTCGCGTTCGCCAGCGCGAGATTACGCTGCTCGATATCCGGCAGTTGACCCTCATGGCGAACGCAACGCAGTCCTGACGGCGGAACGGGACGGGCCGCGTATGCGGCACGAGACATAAGCACACGTACGGTACGTACGAGACTTGGCGAGGCGCGGCCGCGCGAACCGGTATGCGAGCGATGCAACTCTCCAGGACAGACCACACGTTGCGGCTGGTGGACATCCCGGTCCCCACGCCAAGTCCCACCCAGGTCCTCATCCGGGTGAGCGTGTGTGGCGTGTGCCGTACCGATCTGCACGTCGTCGACGGCGACCTTCCCGACGTTCCCGACAAGATCATCCCGGGGCATGAGATCGTCGGCACGGTCACGGCGCTGGGGGATCGCGTGCAGGATTTTCGGATTGGCGACCGTGTCGGTGTCCCGTGGCTCGGGGCGACGTGCGGGTCCTGCCGGTTCTGCCTGAGCGGGCGCGAGAATCTGTGCGACGACGCACGCTTCACCGGCTACACCCTTAACGGCGGCTATGCGGAGTACGCGGTAGCCGAGTCCCGGTTCACGTTCCGTCTGCCTGATCGCTACGATGACGCCACCGCGGCGCCGCTGTTATGCGCCGGCCTGATCGGCTATCGCTCGCTTTCGATGACCGGCGATGCCCGCCGGCTCGGCATTTATGGATTCGGCGCGGCGGCGCACCTGATCGCGCAGATTGCCAGCGCGCAGTCCCGCGAGGTCTACGCCTTCACACGCCCCGGCGACGTACAGGGGCAGGCGTTTGCACTGGCCCACGGCGCCGACTGGGCCGGGCCGAGCGATGCGCCGGCGCCGCGGTTGCTCGATGCCGCCATCCTCTTCGCCCCTGTCGGCGAACTGGTTCCCCAGGCGCTCGCTTCGATGGACAAGGCAGGCGTCGTCGTCTGCGCAGGCATCCACATGAGCGATATTCCGTCGTTTCCGTACCGTCTGATCTGGGGGGAACGTCAGGTTCGCTCGGTGGCGAATCTGACCCGAGACGACGGGCTCGAATTTCTCAAACTTGCCGACACGATCGGGCTGAAGGTGACAACGCGCGAATACCCGCTGGAGCGGGCCGGCGAGGCGCTCGACGATCTACGCCGAGGTGCATTCTCCGGCGCGGCGGTGTTGCGGGTCGGGGCGTCGTGAGACCGGGACAGGCACGTTCGTTTGTCTCTTCGGGCCTGGCAAAGCGGGGGATGCCCTCAAACCGGCGGGGCGCCGGGTGAGGGCGGCTTCTCCAGCGGAATCACGGAGGTAACGACGGTGCCGCCCTCGGAAGGACTGCGGACTTCGAGCGATCCGCCGAGCAGGCGAGCTCGCTCGCGCATGCTGATCAGTCCCAGCGCGTCGGGCTTGGGCCGGGTGGGAGGCAGGCCCCGGCCATTGTCGGAGATGCGCAGCCGGCATTCCCGATCGCAGGACAGTTCGATCGTGATGGACGTCGCTCGCGCGTGTTTTGCCACGTTGTTCATCGCTTCCTGAACGATTCGGAACAACGCCGTCGCCACGGCAGGCGGAACGGGCGGCAGGCCCCGCGCGCCCGTGACATCGACGGCGACGCCGTAACGCCGCGCGAAATCCTGTGCGTACCACTCGATCGCCGGACCGAGCCCGAGATCGTCGAGCATCGGCGGGCGCAGCTCGGCGGCCATCTGTCGCACGGCGCTGATCATCCCGTCGATCGCCAGCTCGATGCGTTTCACATCGGCGCTTGCCGGGGCATGGCCGTCGAGCGTGCGCTTGAGCATTGCGGCGTCCATTTTCAGCGCGGTGAGCCGCTGGCCAAGATCGTCGTGGAGTTCTCGCGCGATGCGCAGCTTTTCGTCCTCACGCACTTCAAGCAAGCGGGCGTTGAGCTTTTCCAGTTCGATCCGGGAGTTCTGCAGGGCGTTCGCCATCTGGCGCTGTTCGGTCACGTCGCGCAGCACCACCGTGTAGAACTTCCCGGCCGCGTCGGCGCTCTGGGAAATGGACGCCTCCATCGGAAACTCCTCGCCGTCGGAGCGCAGCCCCCACAGCGGCCTGCCGCGCCCCATGAGGCGCTCCGATACGCCGGTCGCCCCGAATCGCTCGATGTGCCTGAAGTGAGCATCGCGGAACCGCTCCGGGATGAAACGCCCCAGCGGCTCGCCAATGGCTTCCATGGCGCTGCACCGGAAAACGCTCTCGGCCGTCGGGTTGAAGATTTGGATGCGCTGCCATTCGTCGATGGTAATGATCGCCTCGCGCACCGACTGGATGACGCTGAACAGCCGGCCGTCGGAGCGCCGCTTGTCGAGTCCCTCACGCTCGGCCACCGCCCGGGCATGCCGTCGTGACATCAGCGCGACCGCCCAGGCGAACAGCGTGGCGGCACTCATGATGATGCCGAAAACGAGCGCCCAACTGGCCATGCCCGCGCCTCGCAATGCGGCAAATTCGCCGGATGCCGTGTAGGTGAGGTCCAGACCCGCCCTGTTGGCGTAAGGCAGGTGCGTCGTCGCGCGATAGGTGGCGGACGGCCGCGGCTCAGTCGGCGGGCGAGGGGCCAGACTGTCGAATACCGGCTGGGGCTGATCCGTCGCCCCGGCCGCGGCAATGGTCAGCGTCAGGTCGTGCAGGAGCGGGCCGATCGACGCGTGCACCAGCATGTCGATGTCGGCGATGGCGTAGGCGCATGACGGCGGCGCGCTGGCGTTGGCGAGGAAAACGAGATACGTGCGCCCGGTCGACGGCGACTGGCGCGAGAACATGCGCTCCCCCGCGCCGGCCCCACCCGACAGATCCAATGCCGGTATCGCGCCTCCCATGGGGGAATACGCGGCCACCCGACGGATGCGGTCGCCGCTGCGCTCGCACTCGCCCACGCTGACCAGGCCGGGCAGGCGCTCCGCGAGCCGCATACGCTGTGCGTACGTCGTCAATATCGTGTCGGTGGGCGCGGGCAAGTCCGCCAGATAATCCGATGCCCCATGGACCGCGTCGCGGTAGGCGCTCAACGCGCTCGCGAGCTTGTCGGTGGCGGTGCTGGTCCGTTGCGAGAAGCGTGCGTCGACATTGCTGTGCAATACGGAGCGCACCGTCAGCCAGTTAGCGGTCGCAACGCCTACGCAAAGCAGGCACACGGCAGCGAATAGCAGTCCGTCGGATTGTCGAATGGATCGAAGCATGCCAAGCAGCGTTTTGGCCATCATGTCGCCCGAATTCGATGCAACGGCATCGGATGGTGCCGTTGTATCACCGTTTGTCCGAATTTCCCATACGCGTCATTCCGCAAATCGTCCCGCCGGTGCAACAGCGGGCAATCCGTGGTCCATCCTCCGGGCAGTGGGCGCCGCTTCGACGCGACGCCTCGGGGGCGGCCTTGATCCGCGTCAATCGACATGCGCCAACGCCGTACTAGGCTGGAAACAGATCCTCTCGCCCTGGAGTGACGCCATGACCTATCGGACCTTGCTGGTACACGTCGACAACAGCGCGCGCTGCCGCGCACGCGTCGAACTCGCGGCGGACTTTGCCTTTCGGTTGCCCGCGCACCTCACGGGGATCTACCTGCCGTTCCATCCACCCGGATTTCCCGATGTCACGGGTCTGGCCGGGGCAGGCCTGCCGCCGCCGCCCGTTCCCCTGAGCGATCCCGAACGCCTTGCGAACGCCGAACGGATGTTCATGGACGTCTGTCGTCGTCAGGCGCTGAGTCCCGAGTGGCTCACCCCGAAATACGATGAGATCCGCGAGATGCGCACGCACGCGCGCTACGCGGACCTCGTGATCATGGGGCAGGAGGACGTCACCGATCCGGAATCCTCGCCGACTGTGGGCTTCGTCGCTTCGGTCGTGCTCGGTGGCGGCAGGCCTGTCCTGATCGTGCCTTACGCCGGCAAGCTCCCCAAGGCGTTCAACACCGTGCTGCTCGCCTGGGATGGCGGACGTGAAGCAGCTCGCGCGGCCGTCGACGCCATGCCGTTTCTGCGCGCGGCCAAGCGTGTCGATGTCATGCATGTGAGCCGCGGCGATCGCGCCGACGGACTCGGTCCGATTCCCGGACTGGACATCGGCATGTTCTTCGCCCGTCATGGCGTTCAGGTCAATGTCACACCGGAGCGCGGCGCCAACGACGTCGCCGTGGCCGAGGCACTGCTCTCGCGCGCCGCGGACATGAACACCGACTTGATCGTGATGGGGGGATACGGTCACTCGCGCATGCAGGAATGGGTGCTGGGCGGCGTGACCCGCACCATGCTCGAGAGCATGACCGTGCCCGTTCTGATGTCGCATTGAATCCGTCTTGCAAGGAGCCATGCCATGAAAGCGCTCGTATTTCACGGTCCCCAACAGATATCGCTCGAAGATCGGCCCATGCCGGAAATCCAGGACCCGACCGACGCCATCGTGCGCGTTCTGAAAACGACGATATGCGGCACCGACCTGCACATCCTGAAGGGCGACGTGCCGACGGTCGAGCCGGGCCGGATCCTGGGCCACGAAGGGGTCGGGGAGGTCGTGCAAACGGGCAACGCCGTCACAGCCTTCAAGCCCGGCGACCGGGTGTTGATCTCATGCATCTCGTCGTGCGGCAAGTGCGCGGCCTGCCGGCGCGGCATGTATTCGCATTGCGCCGCCGGAGGATGGATTCTCGGCAATCGCATCGACGGCACCCAGGCCGAATACGTCAGAACCCCGCACGCCGACACCAGCCTTTACCACGCGCCGGACGGCGTGGACGACGACGCGCTGGTCATGCTGAGCGACATTCTGCCCACGGGCTTCGAATGTGGCGTGCTCAACGGCAAGGTGCAACCGGGCAGCAGCGTGGCCATCGTCGGGGCGGGACCGATCGGGCTCGCCGCGTTGCTCACGGCGCAGTTCTTCAGCCCGGCCCAGATCATCGTCGTCGATCCCGACCTCGCGCGGCTGGAGGTGGCCACCCGATTCGGCGCCACCTCCGTGATCTCGCCCACAAGGGAAGATGCGGCCGAGGCCGTCAGGCGTCTGACCGGCGGGCAGGGCGTCGACACGGCCATCGAGGCGGTGGGCGTACCCGCGACATTCGAACTTTGCGAGGCGATCGTCGCCGCCGGGGGCATCATCGCCAACGTGGGCGTGCACGGCCGCAAGGTCGACCTGCATCTCGAATCGCTGTGGGACAGGAACATCAGCATCACGACCCGTCTGGTCGATACCGCGGCAACGCCGATGCTGCTCAAGACCGTGGCCTCGGGGCGTCTGACGCCGGGTGCACTGATCACTCACCACTTCTCGCTTGCCGATATCCTGAATGCCTACCGGACGTTCGGCGATGCGGCCAATACACATGCGTTGAAGGTCATCATCGCGCCATAGTGCCGTGCAGGGTCGGTCGGAGGCGCGCAGGAGCGCAGGGACGTTCCCCGACGCGCCGCCGGCGGTCGGGGCTCATTGCACCTCATGGCGTCTCAGGCAGGCTGTCGAGCAGGTCGCGAACGGCGTCGGCCAACAGCGGGGTCACATCGATCGCGTTCGTGGCGTGCGCGACCGAATTGCAGGTCACGACACGACCGGCGCCCGCGGCAATGAGTTCGTCGACGCTCACGCCGTCGAACAGACCGTGCACCGCAACGCATACGGGACTTCCGAACCCCGCTTTCACTAGCGCGCCGACGGTAGCCAGCATGGTTTGGCCGCTGGCGAGAATGTCATCGACGATCACCGGGTTCCGGTGCGCGAACTTCGCCGGCACGTGCAGGCTCACGTCCACTTTCCTGTCCGCCTCGCGTGTCTTGCGGGCCACGACCGACGGGGCACCGATGCGGCTGGCGATCTGGGCGATCCAGGCCTCGCTTTCCTCGTCGGGGCCCACGATCAGCGGATCGGCTACGTTTTGCACGATCCAGCTGGCCGTGGCGGCAACACTGTGCGGCGCACGCACCGGGATCGGGTAGACGACCGACAGCGAGGGGAGCCTGTGCAGGTGAGGCTCGATCGTCACCAATCCGTCGAACTGCGCGCCGAGCAATCGGCCGAAACTGTAGGCGGAGATCGATTCGCCCGCATGAAAGCGGGCGTCCTGTCGCAGATAGCACAGGTACGGCGCGACGAGAATGACGTGCCGCGCGCCGAGGTCTCGCGCCGTGTCCGCCGCGAAGATCAAGGGCAGCAGCTTCGCGTCCGGCCGGTTCAGCGAGCACACGATGACGATGGCTTTTCCGCTCAGCGGTCCCTCCATCGACACCATCTGTTCCCCGTCGGGGAAGCGATGGACCTCGAGCCGCTGCATGGGAGACTCGATCTGCGCGGCAAGCGAGCGGGCCAGCGTCTCGTTGCCGGGCAACGCGTAGAGCGCGACGTCTTTCATGATTCCCTCACTGCGACAATGCCGGGGAAGCGGCAGGCGTATTCGAATGCGTATTCGAGCTCGCCACGGCTTTCGGCGTAAATGGTGAAGAGCGGCTGGCCGGTTGCGACCATGGCGCCGATCGGCGCCTCGTAGACGACCCCGGCGCGCGCGGCTGTCGGCGCGCCGGCGAGCTTTGCCAGGCGCGACAGATGCCGGTTGTCGACGGCGGTGACGGTACCGTTGTGTCGAGCGGTCACCGGCCGGCTGTGGCGTCCGACGACCGGCTCACGCATGCCGCCCTGCGCTTCGCAGATCCGCTGGAACTGCTGCCAGGCGAGCCCGCTGGTCAGCGTGCGACGGGCGCTGACCAGTCCGTCGCCGGGTAGGGCCTTGCCGCCGATTTCGAGCAATCGGCCGGAAATCTCGAGGCTCTTGTTCATCAAGTCGGACGGCGCACGGCTGAGGTTCTGAAGCACCGCGAGCACGTCGCGTGCCTCGAGGCTCGGCCCGATGCCCCGGCCGACCGGTTGTTCGCCCTGACAGACGTAGGTGTCGATCTCGAGCCCCAGGGCGCGGCCGATTGCGCGCAGGCGCTCGGAAAAGAGCGCGCTCGCGTAACGCGTGCGGATTTTCGCGGTCTCGCCGACCGGAATGTCGATCAGGGCATGGGTCGCGCCGACAGCCAGCTTCTTCGACAGGATCGACGCCATCATCTGGGCCTCGCTGTCGAGATCGAGCGGGCGCTCCACCTGAATCAGAATGTCGTCGGCGGGACTCAGGCCCGCGGCGCCCCCGAACACGATGCAGCCCCCCACCTTGTCGACGACCTGGCGCATCTCCTGCGCGCTGAGGTCGACTGGCGCGAGCGTCTCCATCGTATCGGCCGTGCCGGCGGGCGAAGTGATGGCGCGAGACGATGTCTTGGGCATGACCAGTCCCTGCGAGGTCACGATCGCCACGACGATCGGGGTCGTCCGGTTGCCAGGCAGTCCGCCGATGCTGTGTTTGTCTATGACCGTATCGGCTTGCCATTGCAGCGTTTTTCCGGTGGCCACCATCGCGCGCGTGAGCGCGATGATCTCGTCGTCGTCGAGCCGGTTGCCGGTGCAGGCGGTCAAAAACGCGGAAATGTGAATCGACGAGTAACGGCCCGCCGCAATATCGCCGATCACTTCGTCAAGTGCGGCGGGGGTGAACGCCTCGCCGAACATCCGGCCCCGGACGTGCCGAAACGATTCGACCGGTGGCATATGCCGCACCCGAACCCATTCGCCTTCGTCCACTTCCAATGCCAGCAGGGCCGCCTCGCTCAAACCGATTTCGTCGAGCTCCAGCCAGTCGCCGATGACCGTCTGAAGCGTGGCAACGACGGTCACGTCGCGGAAATCCAGTTGCAGGCGGGTCTGGGCCGCAAATCCTTCGGAGCGACAGATCAGGCTGTCGCGACGAAGGTACGCCACCGCTTCGCGCAGCGTATCGACCTGCATGCGTCTCGCACGCAGGCGGCGTCCGGTCAGCGGCGCGCCGTCTTTCGATGCCGCATCACGATCCTCGGCGGCAGCGCGATGCGCATGGACCGCGACGTCGGGCGTTCGTTCAAAGTCGTCTGGCACGGTGAGTGGTCCTTGCAAGTGACGGAGGAGGGCGCCCGGCAGGCATCCTTCGATACGATGCCCGACACGTGCCTGTCTGCAAGACTAGTTCCGATTCCGCGTGGGGCCCGCGTTGTTCGTTCCGGGCTTGATGCGTATCAAGCCCCGCAGCGCGCGGCGAAACATTCAGGGAGACAGTGCACGGCAATCCGGGACAACCTCGCGGACGTTGAGATATGTCAAACACGGCTATGCGCGGCGGCGCTAAGGTGGAGTCGTCGTCGGTGCGGGTTGGCCGATGCGTCGATTGCCCGATATTGCCGTGTGGTTGGCACTTGCGCCCGGATACGGCCCCGTTCAGGGCGCAAGCAAGTTGGGTCTGTGCCCGCTACGGCGGGCATTTTTTTACTTCGGACAGGCGCGCGAGACGCGACGTTGACATGGCGCAAACGGCCCGCACGGGGTGCCATTATGCTGAAACCTGCCGCACCACGATTGCGCTTCGCCCGCCAGAAGGCAGAAGGCGCCTCGCCTTCGTCCCGTGTGACCGGCACTTGTCATGGGAGTCGTGAAGATGGCTACGGAACCGAATCCAATGCTAGGCCTGTGCAAGGCACAGATGCTTGCGCTGGTCGAAGCCCATCGGCACTGGGTTGAAGATCTGCTGTGCCTGCGACAGGTGCAGTTGCGCACCGACGAAGGCTTGCTAGAAGCCGACAGGACTTTCGGCGCGGAATTGGCGAGCGCCCCGGATTTCAACGCGGTTCTGAACAGCCAGCTCGCCTTCATCAACCGACAACTGGCGATGCAGCATCGCATTTGGCAGGGGTGGATGCAGATCGGCGCACGTGGCCCCGCGGTGTGGGCCGAACAGTACCAAGGTGCGCAAATGGCGTGGCAACATGTGTTCTCCGACTCGGCGGCCACCACGTCCTCCGCCTCGGCCGAGAGCGGTTGGCAGGCCTGGGGCGATGTCACCCGATCGGCGATGGACGCCCTGAGCGCCATGTCGAGCGAGGCCAATCGGGCCGTAGCGCAGCAGTTGGCCTGGCTTCAGGGTTCCGCGGCAGCCGGCCGGGCGAAGGTGAAGCCGGCCAGGGCCGGGCGCGCGGCGAATAGCGAAGGATGATGTCAATCATGCGTTCGAGCCCGCCGCGAGCGTCGGCCACGGCGGTCGGCATAAGGAGGTTTTCGTGAGCCACGTCCAAAACGATTTGCTGCGGGTATGGTCGGTCGACGAACACGGGTTTCCCGAACGGGCGGCGGCGCGGGACAAACTGCGGTTCTGCCTCCAATATGCGATCCTTGCGCCCTCCACGCACAATACCCAGCCCTGGCGTTTCGTATTGGGCGACGACACCGTGCTGGTATGCGCCGATCGCGCACGCGGATTGCCGGTGAGCGACACCTACGATCGCGAACTGATTATCAGTTGCGGCGCGGCCCTGTTCAATCTGCGAGTCGCGCTCAGCCATTTCGGCTGCCCGTATGTGATTCGGGTATTGCCGACATCCGCCGAGCCCGACGTACTTGCCAGCGTTCAACTGTCCGAAGACGGGTTCGTCGACAAGGACATTGCGCCGCTGTTCGGCGCGATTCCCGAGCGCGTCACGAATCGTCAGGTGTTCGACGACGGGCCGATATCGCCGGTCGTGTTCGATCGGTTACATGCCGCGGCGCAAGCCGAGGGTGCCCGGCTCGGCCTTGTCACCGCGCACGGCGAACGCCTGCATCTGGCCGAACTCATCGATCAGGCGGACCGGATTCAACTTGGCGATCCTCGCTTTCGCCGCGAACTGGCGTCCTGGATCAGCGCGTCGCGTCGGGACGACGGCATGGCCGGCTACTCGGCCAATGCCGGCCACTTGCTCGACTTCGCGGCGCCAATCGTGACTTCCGTCATTCGCACGTTCGACATCGGTGGGGGTATCGCAGCCAGCCATCACCGACTTGCCGAAGGCTCGCCGTTGCTCCTGTGCCTGTCGACCGCCGCGGATCACCAGGAAAGCTGGTTGAGTGCGGGGCAGGCGATGCAGCGCGTCCTGCTGACACTGACCGCCAGCGGCCTTTGCGCCTCGTTTCTCAACCAGCCGATCGAAGTGGACGATTTGCGTCGCACGATTGCCCAAGCGATGGGCACGATGGATTATCCTCAGCTACTGCTGCGCGCTGGGCGCGGCCCCGATGTGGCACATACGCCTCGCCGAACACTCGCCTCGGTCGTTTCCTGATCGCGGCGCCCGACGAGCCGTCGCACGATGCCGCCCGACGTTCAACACTCACACCAAACGACACACGCGGACATGGGAATCGACCTGGGCGATCGACGGTCGCCGACCTTGCGCGAGGCTCTGCGCAAAAGACTCCGGGAGCATCCTCTCGCCCGGGTTGGGCCGGGACTGATTACCGGCGTGGCCGACGACGACCCCAGCGGCGTCGTAACCTATTCGCAGGCGGGCGCGCAGTATGGCTTCAACATGCTGTGGACGATGCCGCTGGCGCTCCCGTTCATGGCGGCCATCCAGCTGATCTGCGCCCGCATCGGCAGGGTCACCGGCAAAGGCCTCGCCGCCAACATCGGCACCGCGTTTCCACCCGCCGTGCTGCGCATCGTCGTGGCACTGCTTCTCGTGGCGAACACCCTCAACATTGCTGCGGATCTGGCCGCCATGGGCGAGGTGGCGGAGCTCACCAGCGGCATCGACCGGCACTGGATGACGATCGGCTTCGCCCTCGGCACGCTGCTGCTCCAGGTATTCGTGCCGTATCACCGGTATGTGATCTTCCTCAAGTGGATGACCATGTCGCTGCTCGCGTACGCGGCTGTCCTGCTTACCGTGCACGTGCCATGGCACACCGTGGCACTGCGAACGGTATGGCCGGCGTTTCGCCTCGATTCCGCCAGCGCGGCCGTGATCGTCGGGGTCTTCGGTACCACGATCAGTCCCTATCTCTTCTTCTGGCAGACGTCGGAGGAGGTGGAGGAAATGGCGAGGCATCCGGACGCTCGCCCCTTGCGAGACGATGTCGCTGCCGCGCCCGACGAGCTGCGCCGCATCGGATGGGACACCTGGACCGGCATGTTCTACTCGAATATCACGGCGTTCTTCGTCATTCTGGCAACGGCGGTGACATTGCATGCGGGTGGGGTCACGAACATCGAGACGGCGGCACAGGCGGCCAGCGCGCTGCGCCCGCTGGCCGGCGACCTGGCGTACGCGCTTTTCAGTCTCGGCATCGTGAGTGTGGGGCTGATCGGCGTGCCGGTGCTCGCGGGCTCGGGCGCCTATGCGCTGGCCGAGACCCTGCACTGGGAAGAAGGGCTCGAGCGCAAGCTCACGAGTGCGCAGGGTTTCTACGCCATCATTGCCCTGAGCATCATGGCCGCCACCGCCATTCAGTACTCCCCCATCAGCCCCATGAAAGCGCTCTTCTGGAGTGCCGTGATCAACGGCGTGGTGGCCGTGCCCGTGATGGCGGTCGTACTGCTGCTGGCAGCTCGGCGTTCGGTGATGGGACCGTTCACGGCCCGCTGGCCGATCCTTGCGCTGGGCTGGATCGCTACCGCGGTGATGGGCGCGGCCGCCGTCGTGATGTTGGTCGCAAGTTGAAGGTTGCGCCGCCGCCGCAAAGCGCGGCGGCGGCGCAAGGACGAGAAGACCCGGGTGCCAAGTCTCAGTGGGACAGCAACACGGGCGTGGACATGTGCTTGAGTACCGTGCGGGTGGCGCCGCCGAAGACGAGCTCGCGGGTTGGTCCGTGTCCGTATGCGCCCATGACAAGCAGGTCGGCCTCGTAGGCTTCGGAGACGGACAGGAGTTGCACACCGTCGCTGGCGTCCGTGTCCTCGCGGATGGATACGGGCTTCGCGCGCAGGCCGTGCGATTCCATGAGCCTCACGATGTCGGCCAGCGAGGGGTCGTCTCCACCGGGCGAGCGATTGATACCCACCACGAAGATATCCTGGGCCCGGCCCAGCATTTGCCAGGCATCCCCGATGGCGCGGCGCGCTTCGCGCGAGCCATTCCATGCCACCACGATGCGACGAATCTCCTGTGGCAACGTCACGTTGTGCGGCAGCCCCATCACCGGCACGCCGCATGAGACGATCACGTCGCCAAGGCCGTCGACACCCAGGGCGCCAACGCCTCCCGGAGCATCCGGCTGACCAACGATACACAGGTCGGTGGCCTTGGCCACGCTCGAGAGAATGGCGACGGCCGCCCCATAGGGACTGTGCCAGTCGCCCTCGATATCGCTTTCGGCGCACACTTGAGAAAACAGGTGTTCGGCAGCGTGCAATGCCGTGCGCGAGTGCGCCTCGGTCTGGAAGTGATCGCCCGACGCTTCGCGTTGGCCCGAGTGAACAGCTCCCGGACGGTGTGGCAGGTAGATGCCGCAGAGACTGGCGTCGTGCTGGCGCGCGAGCCGGGCGCTGAAGCGAACTCGCGCCGCGCCCGTCGCCGTGTCGTCCATATGAACACAAATTCTCCGTAGGCTCATTTCGATCTCCCGACATGGGACTTCGCGAACTCGACCGCGACCTCGCGGCGCACCGAAGCCATGGCTACATTTATAGCGCCGCACACCACTTCGGTGCGCTCGCGCGGGCCGAACGGTTGACGTGAATCAAGCGCCGGCAAGACAGGAGCGCGCGGCCAAAGGCGTCGCGCTAAGGTGAAGAGACCGAAGTAACTGCCCCGACACGGAGACACCTCATGAAAACGGATACCCAGCTCCAGCGCGACGTCATGGACGAACTCGCGCGCGACACCAATATTCATGCCACCGACATCGGTGTAGAGGTTCGCGACGGCATCGTCACGCTATCCGGCGACGTGGGGAGCTTTCTGGAGAAGTGCGAGGCCGAACGCGTGGCGAGCCGCGTGGCTGGCGCACGCGCCATCGTCGTTTCGCTGGAAGTCCAGCCGGCATCGCACGATCGCCATACGGATGCCGACATTGCGCGCGCGGCGCTGGCCATCCTGAAGTGGCACGCCGGACTGCCGCCGGACGGCATGCAAGTGAAGGTGGAGAACGGCTGGGTCACCCTCGACGGCAATGTCGAGCTCTACACGCAACGCGTACAGGCCGAGAGCGCGGTGCGCGCGCTCCGGGGGGTGAAAGGCGTCATCAACGACATCAAGGTGCAAGGCAGCCCGCATCGCCGGGAGATCGTCGGGCACATCACCGCCGCGCTCACCCGTCAGGCACAGCGCGAAGCCCAGCATCTCGACATCTCCCTGCTCGGCAACGGTGAGGTGCTGCTCACGGGCACGGTGCATTCGCTCGCCGAGAAGGAAGCGATTCGGGGCGCGGCCATGTCCACGCATGGGGTCAGCGCCGTGGTCGATCGACTGACGGTCGCCTGACGGGCCTGGCGCGCCTGGCGCAAACCGCGCGCAATGCGCGTCGGTATCGGAGAGCAGCGATGAACACAGACCTGGAAGCCGTTGTCCTGGACATTCTCGACAGTTGTCGGGAATTGTCGCTCGCCACGCTCATGCGCGACGGCAACACGCAATCGGACGTCGTGTGCTTCGTGCACCAGGGGCTCGACATCTATTTCGCCACCGCGCGCGACAGCCGCAAGATCGCCAATATCGAACACGCCGCACAGGTCTCGTTCTGCATCTACAAACCGTACACAGGATGGCCCGACATCAAGGCGATCTCGAGCCATGCGTTCGCGGAGATACTGCCGGACGAGTCACCCGAGCGCTCGCTTGCGATACGTCTGCTCGACACTCGCTTCCCGAACGCGTGGACGCGCATTCCCGAGCACGGGTCAAGTCGCACGACCATCGTCAAGCTGGAATCATGGGCGCTCAAGGTGCTCGACTACAGCCGCGGCTTCGGTCACACGGATATGGTCCCGGTGGCGTCGAAACGCCGCTTCGATTAGGCGCGGCGCGACTGGCCGCACGAACTGTTCAGGCGCAGGGGAGGAGTCATCATGTATCGCAACATTCTGGCGGCGTTCGATGCCAGCGAACCCTCGCAGATCGCGCTCACGCACGCGGCGCGGCTGGCCAAGGCGCTGGGCGCCAGCCTCAGAGTCGCGTATGTAGAGGTTGACCCGGCCCTGTATTTCCCATTGATGGCTGCCGCGTTGCCCTCGATCGCCGATGTCCGCGACTCGGTCGGCGCGGAGACGCTGGCAGTAAGGGAAGCGGCGCTGGACTTGCTTGCGCGAGAAGGGGTTGCAGCGGAATTCGCCACCCTGCCGCTGATCGACAGCCACACCCATATTGCCGACCGGTTGCTCTCGGAAGCGACCCGGATGAAGGCGGATCTGGTCATCTCCGGGTCCCACGGCCGCAAGGGTCTGGCGCGCCTCACGCTGGGCAGCGAAGCGAATCGCCTGCTACAGCACGCCTCGTTGCCCGTGCTCATCGTGAAGTCGCACGCCGCCTGACCCGAACGTCAAGGTCGCCCGGCGGGGCCGAACGCTTCATCCGGCGACATTGACCACCATGAGCGGGCGATCGATCTCGCGCGCCACGCGTTCGTTTTCATGCCCCCTGAACCACGAGAACATACCGCCACGGTCCTGAGCGCCGATGACCACGATGTCGGCCCCCCATTGCGCCGCTTCCCGTTTGATGGCGGCTGCCACGTCTTCGGTCATGCGAGTGTGGGATACGAGCCGCTCGACAGCCATGCCGGCGCCGTATTCGGTCATGATGGCGACCGCACGATCCAGCACGTTTTCCGCCGACTTCACGTCCTGTGCCGGGGAGAGCACGAATTTCCTGAGTTCCGCCAGATCGACACCCCGGTCTTCGATGAACATCGCCATCAAATGAGCACGCGCCGGTGCGAGTTGCATGCCCACGCGCACGGCGTGCAACGACGCTTCGCTGCCGTCGACGGCAAAGAGGATACGCTGCGGCATGCGCAGCGTGGATGCCTCGGCAACGCTGGGCACGACCAGAATTGCCCGGTGCGTATGTTCCGCCAATGAGACGGAAACCTTCGAGGCCAGTAGCGAGAGGATGCCGGCAGACGGCTCCGCGCCAACGATGACCAGGTCGGCATTCCACTCCTCGGCCACGCGTGCGAGACCGGCCGAGATTTCGCCTTTCCCAAGCGCGGGCCCCAGCAACCGCAGTTGCACGGAGGCCCCGCTTCGCTGCAATGTCGTGCGTGCGTGCTCCAGCGCCTCGAGTTCGTCCCGTCTGAGTTCCTCGAAGGCCGCGCTGACATCCGCTTGCGTGCGCGAATGCGGCTTCAGATAAGCGGCCGGGTCTTCGAAGAAACCGAGGACGAGCACGTGCGATTGCGGCGAACACAAGCGGCTTGCGTAGTCGACCGCCTTCATTGAGGCGCCGCCGGCGTCGACGGCCACGATCACGCGTTTGAACGGCCGGGGCGCGCCCTGCGGCGACGCGGGTTTCGATTCGGGGTGCATGGTCGATTTCGCCGGGCAGGGCGATCCGTGTGAGGATGTGAACGATTAGAGCATAGATGTCTGGCTGGCCAAAGCATTGCGCTCCGTCAATATCCGGACACCAGCCAGCGGCGCATGCCTTGCGCGGCGTATGCTGGATGCGTTTCCGAACGCGGTTCGGGCAACTTTCGGTGATTTTCAGGGGACGCGATGACCGGAGCCATGCAAGACCTGTTGCCATTCGCCACGGCGCTGGCGGTCGGATTGTTGATCGGCACCGAGCGCGAGCGGCGCAAGGGCGCCACGCGTGAACGCAATGCGGCCGGCATCCGGACGTTCGCGCTCACGGCAGTGCTCGGCGCGGTGGCCATGCGGGCGGGGGGCGTCTGGATCGTCGCATCGGTCGTGCTGGCGGTTGGCGGATTGCTGAGCATTGCGTATATGCGCTCGCACGACGATCCGGGCATCACCACCGAAACCTCCCTGATCCTGACGTTGCTCCTCGGCGTGCTGGCCCATCGTTCGCCCGGCCTGACGATTGCCATCGGCGTCGCCGTGGCCGGTGTGATGCAGGTACGCTTTCATCTGCATCGCCTGGTCACGCGTGTGGTCACGGAGGCCGAGCTGCAGGACATCCTGTTGCTTGCCGTGGCGGCCCTGGTCATAATGCCCGTGCTGCCGGACCACCCGATCGATACCTTCCAGTCGTTCAATCCGTACACGATCTGGCGATTTACCGTCGTCATGCTGCTGATCGCCGTGGCGGGACATTTCGTGCAACGGGCCATGGGGCCCAATGCGGGGTTGTCGGTCACCGGATTCGCGTCCGGATTTGCGTCGAGTATCGCCACCATCAGCGCGATGGGCTCGAACGCGAAACGCAATCCCGAGTTGGTGATGCCCGCAGCGGCGGGCGCGGTCCTGTCGAGCATTGCCACCATGCTGCAACTGGCCGTGGTGATCAGCGCGATCTTTCCACCGATGCTGGTGCATCTGGCGCTGCCGCTCGGCGCCGGGGCGCTCGTGGCGCTCGTCTACGGACTGTGGGTGCTGTGGCGCGCGAGCCGCGTCGTCGCGCCACAAGCGCTCCCGGTCGGCACTGGCATCGATCTCAAGTCTGCGCTGGCACTGACGCTGAGCATTTCGGTCGTGATGTTCGCGTCGGGGGCACTCACGCACTGGTTCGGCAACGCCGGTCTGCTCGTCGTGGCACTGGTGGGGGGACTCGCCGACGCACATTCCGTTGCCGCCAGCGCCACGGCACTCGCCGAGCAGGGCCATATGAGCCTTGCAGGCGCCAGCTTGCCGATCCTCGCCGGCGTATCCTCCAACGCGCTCGTGAAAGGCATCGTCGCAGCGTTCTCCGGAGGCGCGAGATTCTCCCGGATCGTGGTCCCCGGCATTGCCCTGGTCATCGCCGCCATGTGGGCGGGGTACGCGCTCTCCCTGATGCCGGGGTGAATGCGGCGCCGTCGCGTCTCTTGATCTCGGTCAATCGACCGCACGCCATGGCCTCTAGATTGGATATGTTGCGCACCGGTTCAGACCGGATGCGCACAGCGGCCTTTCAACTTACGGAGTCAGCCATGGCAAACATCACCCGATTCGACCCCCTGAGCTTCGACGAACCCTTCGAAAACTTTTTCCGCAATGCATTCTGGCGTCCGCTCGCAATGGAGAGCAGCAAGCGCATGCAGATCAAGCTCGATGTCGAGGAAGACGACAAGCAGTTCACGGTTCGCGCCGATATGCCCGGGGTGAGCAAGGAGAACATCAAGGTGGCGCTCGACGGCAACCAGGTTTCCATCAGTGCCCACATCAGCAATTCGACGGAAAAGAAGGACAACGGCAACTTCGTGCATCGCGAACGCTACGAAGGCGACATGTATCGCAGCTTCTCGCTGTCGCAAGCCGTCGACAAGGATAAGGCACAGGCGAACTACCGCGACGGCGTGCTCGAACTGGTGCTGCCCAAGCGCGCCGACGCTGGCCAGCGTGAACTGACGATTCAGTAATCGCCGCGAACCGCTGACAGCGTCCGGCATAAACGGGGGGGCGCCGCCGAGGACGCCTTCCGTATGAAGCGAGGGCCGAGTCTCATCCGGCGAGGTCGTGGCGGCAAGAGGTGCCCGCCACGCCCTCCCGTCGGCGACCTCGAACGCACCGTACGCCATGACGTGGAACCCGCTTCGCGGGGTAACGGCCTCGGGCGAAGTCGACATCCCGTCTCATGCCGATTGGCATCCGAACTTCAGCACGGTGCGCACGCGACGCTCATCCGAACATGCATCCGCGATGCGTGGGCCGGCCATGATTAGCCGGCTCCTGCAATTGAGCATGGCATGGCTGTGCCTGCTTGCACAGACGTCATCGGCACAGCAAACCCTGACGGCGAGGGTCGTCGATGCCACCTCCCGTCAACCGATTGCAGGGGCAACGGTGGTCGGTGCGGGGGCTATCGTGCACAGCGCGCCGGACGGTTCGTTCGCCCTCCCGCTGGCGCCGACCGGGGGCGGCGCCAGCGTCCCGTTGTCCCTCAAGGCGGTCGGATTCGCCCGGGTGGAAACCTCGCTTCGTGCCGGCGACGCGAACAACGTCGTCGCAATGTCACGGCTGCGCCCGAAAGCCGTCTACCTGTCGGTATATGGCGTGGCAAATCGGACATTGCGCGACGCAGCGCTCGGCCTGCCGGGGCGCACCGCGATCAACGCATTGGTCATTGATGTGAAGGGCGATCGTGGCATGACGTCCTACCGAAGTCTTGCGCGCGAGCGCATCGGCGCGCAGGCGTATGCGCCGCCCAGGACGCCTCGCATCGAGAATTTCGCGGCGTGGCTCAAGTCGCTGCATGCGCACGGCATCTATCTCATTGCACGCATCGTGGTGTTCAAGGACGACCCGTTGGCGCAGGCGCATCCGGAGTGGGCCGTGCGCGACGCGCAGGGCGATGTGTGGCAGGACCGCGAACATCTGCGCTGGCTCGACCCCATGCTGCCCGCGGTCTGGGCGCATAACCTCGACGTGGCGGAGGAGGCCGCCCGACTGGGATTCGACGAGATTCAGTTCGACTATCTGCGCTTTCCCGACGCCCCCGGCCTGAGATTCGCCAGTCCCAACACCGAACCGCAGCGGGTGGCCGCCATTACCGGCTTCCTGTCGGCAGCCAACGCGCGCCTCGCGCCGTACAACGTCTACACGTCGGCCGACATCTTCGGCTATGTCTGCTGGAATCTGAACGACACGATGATCGGGCAACAACTCGAGACACTGCCGCCGCTCGTCGACTACATTTCGCCGATGCTCTATCCGTCCGGTTTCACCTGGGGACTCCCGGGATGCCGGGCCCCGATCGAACATCCCGGCGAGATCGTGTCGCGCACTTTGGCGCAAGCCGTCGACCGCACCGGGTTGCCCGGCATTCGTTTCCGACCGTGGTTGCAAGCCTTTCGCGATTACGCGTTCGATCGCAGGCCGTTCGGTGCCACGGAAATTCGCGCGCAGATCGACGCGTCGGAAGCCGCGCAAACCGACGGCTGGATGCTGTGGAACCCGCGCAATCAGTACGACCCGGCCACGTTACCGCGGCAGTGACCGCGGCAGTGACCGCGGGCGGCGACGCGCCCCGTGCCATGCCGGGCGGCGCAATGCGAGAGGATTTGATCCAGGCCAAATCGCTCGGACTGTCGTCGCCTAGTGTTGGAGTATCCGGCGCGTGAGCGGCAGGCACGCCGGCATTTCAGCCTAGGTAACACGGGCGCGGCCCGCCGGAACCGGTGCGGAGCCCTCGCCAGACACTCCAGGAGTCGCATCATGAAATTCAGAGCCCGGTCGGCCACGGTTCGCCCCGTGAGATGGGACCACTTTCCGGAAGAGACGGTCCCGGACAGTTACAAGCAACCCGAGGCCGCTCCCGCCCTGGCCGCGTGTCCGGTGTGTCACGCGATTTATCTGCGCGGGCGCTGGCAATGGGGCGTGATTCCGCCCGGCGCGGCCTCGCTCACTTGTTCCGCATGCCATCGCATCGCCGACGGCGTGGCAGCCGCGAGCATCGCCCTGGAAGGGGCGTTCGAAGCGGCGCATCGCGACGAAATTCTGGGGCTCATAAGGCACCGCGCCCAGCGGCTGCATCGGGAGCACCCCGTGGAGCGGGTGATGGCCATCACGTCCAATGAATCCGGAACCACTATCACGACCACCGGTGTACACATCGCGCGCGACATCGCCACCGCCATCCATCATGCCTACGGCGGAAAACTCCACTTCGACTATCAACACGCGAAAGCGCAGCTGCATGTGCGCTGGCAGCGGCCCTGACCTTACGCACTCGGCGCCCGCGTCGGCGGGGCCTTGAAAGGATTCCGACCATGAACGAGCTCAGATTCCCACCCTACGATGCCTTGACGCATGTCCCCAAGGCGAAAGCCGCGTCGGGCTCACCCGCGCTCATCGATCTGCCGCCCCCGATCCTGGGGGGTGGCACGCCGTTGATGGTCGCGCTCGCGCGGCGCAAAAGCGTGCGGGAGTTCTCGCAGGCGTCGCTGAGTATCCAGCAGATGAGCGAACTGTTGTGGGCCGCGGACGGCATCAATCGCGCAGATTCGGGCGGTCGTACCGCGCCGTCGGCGCACGGCGTGAACGAGATCGATGTTTACGCCGCGTTGCCCGAGGGCGTGTATCGCTACGACCCGGCGGCCCACAAGCTGCGCCTGAAGCATGCCGTCGACGCCCGCAATCTCACCGGCTATCAGGACTTCGTGGCCAGGGCGCCACTGGACCTCGTGTACGTGGTCAACCACGCCAGGGCCGATCAATTCCCGCAGACCGAGCGCGACACGTTCGCCGGCGTGGCCATCGGCGCCATTTCACAGAACGTATCGCTCTATTGCGCAGCCTCCGGACTGGCCTGTGTCGTTCGCGGCTGGCTGAATCACCGCTTGCTGGCCAACGCGATGTCGCTCAACGAAGACGAAGTTCCGGTGCTGGCACAAACGATCGGGCACGCTGTCGTTCCGGGCTGAAGGGTTGCCTGATCCGTGTCGTGGGCGCGAGGCGGATCACACCTGATCCTCCTCGTCGCTGCGCACGAGCAGCACCGGCTTGGTACTGGCGCTGACCACGCCCTGAGCCACGCTGCCCACCACGAGTCGCGCGAGTCCGCGCCGGCCGTGCGTGCCGAGCGCAATCAGATCCGCGTGCCAGGTCGCCGCATGCGCGAGGATGGTCTGGGCAATGCGCCCCTTGGCAACCGGACGGGCCACGAGTTCGGTCGAGCAGTTCACGCCGGCGGCTTCGCATAGCCGCTCGCAGGTCTCGAGCACGTCGTGGGCATAAGCCGTCATGCTGCGCACCAGACCGGCCTGATCGATCGCGGCGCTTCCCAACGCAGTGTCGCTGTCATCGGCGACGTAGATCGCGCGGATGGTGGCATGGCTCAGTTTGGCCAGCTCGATCGCCTGCAGCGTGGCCAGACGCGATGCGTGACTGCCGTCGACGGCGATCAGTATCCTGTGCAACATGGCCGTACCTCCGCTGAGATTTTCGAACCCCTTCGTCGCCTCGCGGCCTCTCCGCCGCACTGCTCCGGCGGTCCGGCCCCATGAGGCGATACCCGCTATCCGGCGCGCCGCCGGGGCTTGCGATACCCCCAATACAGCATGAGCGCGGCACTGCCGAGCATTCCCCCCAAATGCGCGAAGTGCGCCACGCCGTTGAGCGTTCCCGTGACGCCAAGGGCCAGTTCGGCAATACCGTAGATCAGGGCGAACAGCCAGGCGGGCATGGGGATCGGCGGCATGAGGATGACGACCGTGCGTCTCGGGAACAGCACGGCGAACGCGAACAACATGCCGAACACCCCGCCTGACGCGCCCACCGTCGGGTAGGGCGATGGAAATACGAAGGAAGTGACAAGCAGTTGCGTGAGCCCCGCACTCAATACGCTCGCGACATACAACGCCAACAGATGCGCCGATCCGATTTCATTCTCGATGTCTCTGCCGAAGAGATAGAGACCCCACATATTGAACGCGAGGTGGACCCAGCCGACGTGCAGCAGGCTGTAGGTCAACAGTTGCCAAAGATGAAACGGCGCGACACCCGTCGAGCCCGTGGGCCAGAGGGCGAGCGCGTTGACTGCCGCATCGGCGGCCGCGAGCTGAAGCAGGAAGGCGACGACGTTGACCAGAACGATGACGAGCGTCATGGCAGTGCGCCCCCGCTTGCCTAATGGAGCGTGCGCGGAAACGGGATGCAGCTCGGGGCCAGGACGGTACCGTCGAACTCGGGAAGCTGTATGCCGTCGATCACGCGACGCGCATAGCCGATCGCGCAGCGTATCGCGCGGTACGGGTCTGAATCCAGCCGATCGTTCAGCGTGATTTCGATGACGACGCCATCGGCCACTCCGTCCTCGGACAGGTCGTCGCCATCGCGCGGCGCAACACCGCGCACGACGGCCACCGGCATATAGCGCCGCTGTGCGCTCGGTACGGTGTACCCGCCGTTACCGACGAGCCTCGCGTGGGCTTCGATCACAAATTCCTTGTAATGCTGTCGCAGCGAAGACATGGACGCTCCTTTGAAAATGAGGGGCATCGGGCGCGCCATCCGAGCGGTGGCCAGCGCCCTCGATATCTGCCATTTATAGCGCGCTTTGCGATGCGCGCCATGACGCAGGTCAAGGCCCGTCACCGCCGCCCCGGGAACGACGGATCGACGCCGCGTTGACTTGCGACAAACCGCAACGGCGAATCGGTGCCAAGCTTCAATCGTCGTTCCGCCGCTGTGTGCCAACGCGAGCCGCCGCTCGGCGGGCCGACCCGGCGCGGCGCGATCCGGCGCAGCGCAAATCCACCGGGGACTCAGGAGAAAACCGAATGAAGATCGAGGAAATCTGTTCGCGTCAGCCCGTGCATATTCCGAGCTCGCGCACGTTGCAGGACGCGGCGATGCAGATGCGCGACAAGCATGTCGGCGCGTTGATCGTGACCGAGGCCGCCCCGGCCGGGGAGCGTGCCATCGGCATGCTGACGGACCGCGATATCGCCCTGAACGCGACCGCCAGCGGCCACGATCCGAGCGAGACGGCGGTCGCCGACGTCATGACGCCGGGGCTCGTTTCCATTGCCGGGAAGGACAACGTGAGCGACGCGTTGCAAGCCATGCTCTCCCACGGCGTGCGGCGTCTGGCCGTGCTCGACGGCGAGGCGGTGGTCGGCGTGGTCTCGCTCGACGACATCATGGGTGCGCTGGCCGCGGACTGGAATATGCTCGCGGCGCTCATTCGCAATGAACAGGATCGCGAGCGCGCAGGTAACGTGCAATCGACGCTCCGGGTCTGAGCGCGCCATGCAATTTCTCGACAGAGCGGACGCCGCACGTCAACTGGCCAAGGCGCTGAGTCCCTACGCGGACCAGCACCCGCTGGTGCTCGGCGTGCCACGTGGGGGCGTGCCGATCGCGGCGATCGTGGCGCAAGCCCTCGGCGGCGATCTGGACGTCGTGCTCGTGCGCAAACTCCGGTCACCCTACGATGAGGAACTGGCCATTGGCGCCGTGGACGAGAGCGGGAACACCTATCTGTTGCCCGACGCGCGGCTTGCCGACATCGAGAGCGCGTATATCGAGCGCGAAAGGGCCGTGCAACTCGAGACATTGCGTCGGCGACGTGCGCATCTCACGCCTGGCCGTCGGAGCACCCGAGCGCAGGGCAGGGTGGTGATCGTGGTGGACGACGGCGTCGCGACCGGAGCGTCCATGCATGCGGCCTTGCAAGCGGTGCGTCGGCAGGCACCGGAGAGGCTGATATGCGCCATTCCGGTGGCGCCGCGCGAGGCCGTGCGCGAACTCGCTCACGACGCCGACGAGGTGATCTGCCTGCAAGTGCCATTGCACTTTGACGCCGTAGGCAGCTTCTATCGCACGTTTTCGCAGGTCGGCGACGACGAGGTGCTGGCATGGCTGCGCGACGCATAGCGCCCAGTGTGCTTCGCGGCGGCACGCCCGCGGACCATCCGCGAGCATCGCGGTGAAGCGTCCGGCGAACAAGTCGGCCGGGCGCAAGACAGCGGCAGATGACACCGTTGCAACCGTGACACCCCCGGTCACGATGGCGGCGGGGACTGGCGGCACGACCAATGCGAGGGTCGTCGCCATCTTCAACGAAATCGCGGATCTGCTGGACGTCGAGCATGCGAATCCGTTCCGGGTTCGGGCGTATCGCAATGCCGCGCGCACGATGGGTGGACTCACGCAGGACGTGAGCGTGATGCTGGCCAACGGCGTCGATCTGGACACGTTGCCGGGCATCGGCGCCGACCTCGCGGGCAAGATCGAGGAAGTCGCGCGCACGGGATCGAGCGAGCTTCTCGAACAATTGCGCAGGCAGACGCCGGGCGAGGTCCAGGCGCTGCTCAGCCTGCCAGGGCTCGGGCCGCGCAGGGTACAGCGGCTCGGCCACGACCTGAATGTGCTGACGATGGACGATCTGGCGACGGCTGCACGCGAGCATCGTATCAGTCCGCTGCCCGGATTCGGTCCCCGCACGGAACTCAGGCTGCTCGAAGCCGTGCAGGCGAGGCTGAACCGTCACCGGCGATTCACGCTGGATGTCGCCTCAAGGGCGGTCGCCCCCCTCGTCGATTACCTGAAGCGCTGCCGCCCCGCGCCAGAGGTGGCCGTCGCTGGAAGTTTCCGGCGAGGACGGGAAACCGTGGGGGATCTGGATATCGTTGCCGCATCGTCCGCGCCGCAGGCGCTGATCGAGGCGTTTCTCGCCTACGGCGAGCGTCGCTCCGTGATCTCGGCGGGGCGCACGCGTGCCAGCATCGTGCTCGCGAACGACATGCAGGTCGACCTGCGCGTGGTCTCTGCCGCGAGTTACGGCGCGGCGCTCGTCTATCTCACAGGATCGAAGCCGCACAACGTCGCGCTTCGGAAAATGGCGCAGGCGCTAGGCCTGAAAATCAACGAGTACGGCGTGTTCCGGCAGGGAAGAAAGCTGGCGGGCAGGGACGAGGCGTCGGTGTACGCGGCGCTGGCGCTGCCCTGGATTCCTCCCGAATTGAGAGAAGACGCCGGTGAGCTGGACGCGGCGCGTGACGAAACGCTGCCGCACCTCGTGTGCGCCGGGGACGTCAAAGGCGACCTGCATGTCCACACGTCGTACAGCGACGGCATCGACACACTCGAGGCCATGGCGACGGCCGCGGGTCGACGCGGCTTTCGGTATCTGGCGATCACGGATCATTCGGCTCACCTTCGGATTGCGCACGGCATGGACGCCAGCCGCCTGGCTGCCCAGTCGGATGCCATCGACGCGCTCAACGCCCGGGGCGGGCTCCCGACAATTCTCAAGGGCATTGAGGTCGACATTCTGGAAGACGGTTCGCTGGATCTTCCTGACGGCGTGCTCGGGAAACTCGACCTCGTGGTCGGCGCGATTCACGATCACTTCGACCTGCCCGCGCAAAAGCAGACCACGCGCCTGTTGCGGACCATCGAGCACCCCCACTTCAGTATCCTCGCGCACCCGTTCGCGCGCCTGATCGACGAGCGCCCTGGCTGCCAGTTCGACGTGGGACGTGTCCTGAAGGCCATGGCGGAGCGAGGCTGCTTCGTGGAGGCCAACGGACAACCCCGCCGGCTGGACTTCTCCGACACAGGTTGCCGGCTGGCGAAGTTGCACGGCGTGAAGGTCAGCGTGGCCTCGGACGCACATCGTGTCGCCGATTTCGACAATGTGGCGTGGGCGCTCTCGCAGGCCCGGCGGGGCTGGCTCGAGGCGGCCGACGTCCTCAACACCCGCTCCGTCGCGCAGTTGCGAACGCTGTTGCGAAGGACGATGTAAGCGGGTGCGGCGCGGGATGGCCCACGATGGCATGCCGGGTCGCCCGATCGTGTCGCCCCGACATTGCGCGAATTTGTCCCATGTCATGGTACGTCGGCACCGACTGCCTATATTGGACTGAGCCGGCGCACCCGCTCCAGGGTGCGCCAACCCTCGCTTGCGGAGTCAGACATGAACGACATTCGTCAAAATGATCCACACGATCGCCAGACGCTCATCAACGATGCCGACGCCCTTCTGGCGGACGTGAAGGCGTTCCTCAAGGACCTTGCCGAGCACGACGAGGCCGGGGTCGCCGAACGTCCCGCCTTCGGCGCACGTCTGCGCGAACTCAATTCGCACCTCGACTCGCTGCGTCACACGAGCCGCGAAACCGCCGCCCGGCTTGCCAGGACGACCGACGGTTACGTTCACGAACATCCGTGGAAGAGCGTGGCCGCGGCAGCTTCCATCGCGGCGCTCGCAGGTGTGGCCGGTGCGATGACGATTCCCATGATCGCGCGACGCCAACACAAGGCGGCGTCGGAGGACGTGCGGCTTTGACGCGCCCACCGGCGCGGTCGCGACCCGGGTCGGCCCGACATGAAAAGCATCCCGGCGCCGGAGATATGCCGCGTCCTACTGAATCAGCGCTACCTGGCGCCGGGCGAGACGACTCATGACGACGTCTTTCGTCGAGTCGCGCACGCGCTTGCGGCGCCGGAACGCGTCGATCAGCGCGCTCGCTGCACACGTCGGATCTACGCGAACCTGATTCGGGGCGCCATCGGTGCCGGGCGAATCATGGCCAACGCCGGCACCCGGAAAGACGCCACGATGGTGAACTGCTTCGTGCATCCGATCGTGGCGCCCGGAGTACGCGTCGCGTCGCCTGAAAGCGTGTCGCTTGCCTTGACGCAGGCATGTCGTACGCTGCGCATGGGCGGCGGCGTGGGGTACGATTTCTCGGCGATTGCGCCGGTGGGTGCCCGGACGCACGCCGCGGGCACCGGGATCGGCGGCGTGTGCGCCGTCATCGAGCGCTTCGACGTCGCCTGCCGGTCGCTGCCATTGCCGGACACGCGAGGCGGCGCCCAGATGGCGGTGTTGCGTTGCGATCACCCGGACCTCGAGGACTTCGTGAGCGCAAAGCGCGGTCGTCGGCGTTGGGCAACGTTCAATGTCTCCGTGGCCGTCACCGACGATTTCATGACGGCCGTCGAATGCGACACCGCGTGGCCGTTGCGCCATGCTGCGCCACCCGACGCGCAACGGCTCGCAAACGGCGCCCGGCTTCTGGCCGACGGGGACTGGTGCTACACGAGCGTGCCCGCGAGACGGCTCTGGCAACGGATCGTCGAGGCGGCGCGCGACAGCGCTGAGCCGGGGCTGCTATTCATCGACACGATTCGTCGCGCCAACGACCTTGCCGATATCGAATCCATCGACGCGACAAATCCGTGCGGCGAACAGCCGCTTCCGTCCTGGGGAAGCTGTGTGCTCGGGCCAATCGACCTCGCGCGCCGGGTCCGTCGTCCTTTCGCGATCGGCGGCTCGCCGGCGTTCGATTTCGTCGAGCTGGGCCGCCTCGTCCATACGCAGGTCAGGATGCTGGACAACGCGATCGACATCACGAAATGGCCGCTGCAAGCCCACGAGGTCGAAGCCAGGAGCAAGCGCCGGATCGGCGTCGGAGTGACGGCGCTGGGCGATACCCTCACGATGATGGGGCTGCGGTACGACTCGCAGGCCGCACGGGAACTGGCGAGCGCAATTGGGCGGTGCTTGCGCGACAATGCCTATGCCGCGTCGGCGGCATTGGCGGCGGAGCGGGGGGCCTATCCGTTGTTTCGCGTCGAGCGCAGCCTGTCGCCCGGTCATTTCGCGTCGGCGCTGCCCGAAGCGGTGCGCGATCTCATCGCCCGGCACGGATTGCGCAACAGCCATCTGCTGTCGTTCGCACCGACCGGCAGTGTCAGCCTGGCATTCTGCGGCAACTGTTCCAGCGGGATCGAACCGGCTTTCGACTGGGTGTACCGGCGCCGGTTGCGCCTCTCGAACGACCCCCAAGTTCTGCCGCGCGATTACCTTCTCGAGAATCGCGCCTATCGCATTTTCCGTGAATTGCGGGGCGATCGCGTCGCCTTGCCTGAAAGCTTCGCGACGGCCGCGCAGATTGACGGCCTCGACCATCTGCGAATGCTCGCCGCGCTGCAACCGTTCGTGGACGGCGGCATTTCCAAGACGGTGCCGTTGGCGCCCAATGCGTCGGCGGAGCAGGTCGCGGCGCTGTTCCGGCACGCATGGCGGGCAGGGCTGAAGGGCGTGACGGTCTTCCGTCTGGAAGCCGCCGACGCCGTGATGCACACGCTGATACCGTCGCACGAGCGCCCGATCTGTGATTGCGGACAATAGCGCCTGCCGTCACGTTGGCAATGCGCCCCGGTGCGCGCGACGGAATAGCGTCGGAAAGTCAGGCGACGGAAAGTCAGGCGCCAGAACGTCAGGCGCCGCGAATCGCGCCAGACGCGAGTACCGGCCCCGTCGGAAGGCCCGTCGGGGAGCCGCCCGGCGGCTCCTGGGAGACAGCGAGTACGGCCTTGTCGTCCATTTGCGCAAGAATCTCCGCCGGTATCGGCATCGACGCCGGTTGATTCGAGGGGAAGACGCCCAGTGCGATCGGCTTGCCGTTGTGCGGAATCAGCCAGAGCTCGGTCGTGTGTCCCGCAGCGACGACTGGCGTCTCGATCGGCACGACGACCATGTTGCTGCGGCGGAGATCGACCGTCGCCGTCCACTGCGTCACACCATCCTGCCGCGCCATGGCCGCCACCATGTAGGTGCCGGTCGTCGCGACTTGCTGCGTGGGCGGAAAGATCAGCGAACTCATGTTGACGGCGACCAGCGCCAGGACGGCGGCACTGGCGGCCAATCCGACCCAGCGCCACAGCCTGACGCTGTCCCACAACGAAACGCGCCTTTCCGGGGCGTCGGGCGCGGCCACATCGAAATTCAAATCGCGCTGAATGCGCTGCCAGACGCGCGCCGTCGGCTCGACCGGCGCCACGTCCTCAGCCAGGCACGCGAGGCGATCCTGCCATTGCGCCAATGCACGTTGCAGACGCGGATCCGCATTGGCGGCTTGTTCGAGCGCTCGCCGTTCGGACGCGTCGAGCACGCCGAGCGCATATTCGGCGCAGCGCAGATCATCGTCGTGGTTGATGGGGCTATTCATTGTTCAAGGCACCGCTTCAGTTGCAACAGGCTGCGACGTATCCAGCTCTTCATCGTCCCTTCCGGAACGTCGAGACGGGCGGCCAGCTCGCTGTAGCTCGCCCCGCCGAAGAAGGCCTCGCGCACGGCGGCGCGCGGTTGCCGGTCGAGTCGTTGCAGGCATTCCTCGAGAAGTCGCCGTTGCTCGCTGGCCTCGGCCAGCGCTGCCGGCGTCGGGTCCTCGGATGGCGGGTCGGGATCCTCGGCGTCATCGAGGTGTGTCTCCCGCGTCTCCCGCAGCCGATCGATCGTTCGGTTACGGGCGAGCGCGGTGAGCCAGGTCATGGCGTTGCCTCGCCCGTCATCGAAGGCGTGCGCCCGACGCCACACG
This sequence comes from Pandoraea pnomenusa, assembly GCF_000767615.3. Classification (NCBI taxonomy): domain Bacteria; kingdom Pseudomonadati; phylum Pseudomonadota; class Betaproteobacteria; order Burkholderiales; family Burkholderiaceae; genus Pandoraea; species Pandoraea pnomenusa. The sequence goes on from NZ_CP009553.3 coordinate 2,710,541, forward strand.
CTCACGAAAACATCCTGAAGCAGATCTTCCGCCTCGGCCCGATCCCGCACCATTCTCACGATGACGCCGAATAGCCGCGAGGCGGTCAGTCGGTAAAGCTCGGCAAATGCCGTGCGATCTTCCTGGGCCACCGCCAGCAACAGCTGGTTGAGGAATTCGCGGCGCGCGGTCATGGCAACGCTGTCTCCGGCCGGTACGGAGCCCGAGGCGATGGTGTGGCCGGAATCCTTTGAAATATCGTTCATGCGGACGCGGTGGTGTCTCGGTTCGGGGCTGGGACGCTCCGCGCAATATATCACCTCGGCTGCGCGGCGGCGCGCAGGCATCGGGGAGCCAGGGCATGCTTGCGTCATGGTGTGGATCCGTGGCATCGGTGCCGCCTGCTGGCGCTGAGCCGGTCGTTGGCGACGTTGCGACGTTGTTCCTTGATGTCGATCTTCAAAGGCACCTCGTGTCGGGCGATCCGCGGGAGTCCACACGCGACGCTCCCAGGGTCTGTCCGAGCCATACGAGGGCGGGGAGGAAGACCGCCCATCCGCACGCCAGCAATGCATAGGCCTGCGCTTCCTTCACGAATCGAACCGCCCCCAGCATCGCCCCCGCCCTGAATGACAGGGCACCTCCCACCGCGCCAAGCAGCATCGAGAGCAGGGGATATGGGCGCAGCCACCCGAGCAACGTACCGACCTGCAGCGCGAATAGCGCCCATAGCCCGGCCATCCAATACGGAGCGCCCCACGCCAGAATCCAGCCGTTCGGATACACGAGAACGCCCGTCGCCTGCACGAAGGATTCCCACGTCCAGCCAAGCACGGTCACGACAAGCACGAACCGCGCCTCGCGGGTGGGAAATGGCGCGAGACGCAAATGGCCCGCCGCGAGGAGCGCCACCGCGCAACACCCCACCCAGCCAACGCCACGCGCCGCACTCGACACGCAGACCAGCCACACCAGTTGCCCGAGAATGAAATAGCACCACCTCTTGCGTGAGGACACCACGCGCGTTGTGGACGAATGCGTCGACGCCATCATTCACGACCCTCCACCAAGCAACCGCTCGCGCAGCGATGGAGCACGGGTGCGGGGGTCGAGCCAGATACCGAAGAACGCGCGGGCGAACGCCTCGTCGTCGACTTGAGCCGTGGCCACGCCGTTGGCATAAAATCGCGCACCCCGCCCGGGCAGGTAAACGCCGCACAGTTCGTCGCCTCGCGATACGTCGCCGAAGGCCCGCTTCATGTCGTTGCGCCAGGCTTGCACCGTCGCGCTCGGCAGCGGCTGCGTTGCCAGCCGCTCGATCTCCGAGATGCCTGTCGCGACCATCTTTTCGGCGCTCACGCTGCGCTCATAGTTGAGCACCAGCGCGAAAGGCGCGTCGGGAGAGAACCGGGGCCGCGCCGACCAGAGTTCCGCCTTGTAGAGGCAGAACCCCAGGACGCAAAACTCCCCCGTGCCCACGCGTGTCGTCGCAGCGATGTCGCCACGACAACCGATGGCCGAGGCCACCGGGACATGGGCGCCGGCGAGCAGCAGCGCGATCAGGCTGGCGTGGAGTGCGCGGGCGGCCATGTCACGCCCCTCGCGTGAGCAGGAACTGATTGACGTCGATGCGCCCCTCGTCGAACGCGGCCTCGCAATACTTCAGGTAAAGGCGCCAGGTGCGGATGAACGCCTCGTCGAATCCTTGCGCACGGACATCCTCGATTCGCGACGAAAAGGCCGCGTGCCAATGATTGAGCGTACGCGCATAGTCCATTCCGAATTTCAACGTCTCGCTGGCCTGCAACCCGCAACCGCGCGCCGCCGCGACAAAACGCGACACGCTCGGCAACATGCCGCCCGGAAAGATGAACTCTCGAATGAAGTCGCTGGAACCGCGGTAGGCATCGAACGCCGCGTCGGCAATCGTGATCGTCTGAATCAACGCCCGTCCTGCTGGACGAAGGCGCTCCGCGAGAGCGTTGAAGTACCGCGTCCAGTAGGCTTGCCCGACCGCCTCGAACATTTCGATCGACACCACGGCATCGAACTGTCCCTGAACGTCGCGGTAGTCCGTGAGCGAGACCGTTGCCATGTTCGCCAGGCCGGCGTCGGCGATACGCGATCGCGCGAGGGCCAGCTGCTCGTGCGACAGGGTGATGCCGTGGACCGAAATGCCCTGGCGTGCCGCATGCAGGGCAAAGCCGCCCCAGCCGCAACCAATCTCGAGCACCCGGTCGCCGGGGCGCAGGCCGAGCGTGTCGACGATGCGCTGGTACTTGGCGCGCTGCGCGTCGGCAAGCGAGCGCTGCGCATCCCCTTCGAACAATGCGCTCGAATAGGTCCAGGTCGAATCGAGCCACAAGCCGTAGAACCGGTTGCCGAGATCGTAGTGGGCATGAATGTTGCGCCGGCTGCCGGCGCGTGAATTCCGGCGCAGGGCGTGCCGCAGGCGGAACCAGATCCGGCTCAGACGCGACCCGACGATGGACCTGTCGATCGACGAATGATTGCGTAGCGCCAGACGAAGCAATGCGGCAATGTCGGGCGTATCGATCCACCCGGCAATATAGGCCTCTGCAAAACCAATGTCGCCTGCGCGCATGATTTGCCGGCAGGCTCGCCAGTCGTGGATCTGAAGCGTGGCGCCGGGCGCCTCGCTGGATTTTCCGAAAACCTGTATCGAGCCGTCGGGGGCGACGAGCGTCAGATGCCCGACGCGAATCCGCTGCAACAGGGCGCAGAAAACGCGGGCGCCAAGGGGAATGTCAGTGTGCGGCGAGAGAAGTCGAAGCAGCGTCATGGTCTGATCTCCTGATCGGATGGCGTGGCAGACGGTGACAATTCGCGCACGCGTCCCGCCCCGTGTGTTGGCGTGTCGACAAGCGGGCCCGACGGCGACTTCCCATGGAACGGCACCCGCTTGAGCGATAACCGCAGCGCCTGCCAATGAATTCGAAACATGACGTTCAGCGCATTGAACGGCGCGCGCACCACGGCGTTGAGCATTCCGGCGCCCGTGAACGGCTCGGCACGCATGCCGATGGCGGTTCGAAGGAGCCACTTGTCGTCCACGCGGTAATCGATGCCTACCGACCATGACCGGCCATGCCGATTGACGCGAAAGACATACTCGCCTTCGACCTTGCAGAACGGTGAAACGTGAAATACCTTGCGGCATTCCAGCGCAACGTCGCCGCGGATGGCGGCCGCGCCGGGCGCGCACAAAAGGTAGCCGTGATGCTGGCCGAATGTGTTGTTCACGTCGGCATAGATCGCGCGCAGCTCGCCATCTTTGTCGTGGCAATACCAGAAACTGACCGGGTTGAAGGCATAACCCGCGATACGGGGAATGGTTTGCAGCCAGATGGCACCGTCGGCGGGTATTGCGGCTTCGGCAAGTCGCTCACGCATCCAGGCATCGAGCGGGCGGCCGTCCCTCGGGCCATAGTCGGACGACCGCAGGCTCAAAATGCGGCGTCGATCCACCGCGAACCACCAACTCGACAAGGCATCCATGCGCGCAACGTCGCATGAGACCTGGAACAACGGGTACGTGAACCTGTGCCGCACGGGGGACAGACGCTCGTGCATTACGCGGCCTCGGAGCAGCCAGGCGGCCGGGGCATCGATCGGATCGTTCTGATTCATAGCGAGGCCCATGACGGGAGTACATCGAAATCCCGTGCCACACGCAGTGCGGATTTGAGGCCGTCCTCGTGAAATCCGTAGCCGGTCCAGGCGCCCGCGAACCAGGTCCGTCGACGACCCTGCAACGCCGGAAGGTGCGACTGGGCGTCGACTGCCGCGAGATCGAGCAGCGGATGCTCGTAAGCGTAGCGGCCGAGCACCGTGCAAGGCGCAGGCTCGCGCACCGGGTTGAGCGTCACGACGACGGGTGTGCTGAAGGGCAGGGCCTGTAGCTGGTTGATCAGGTAACTCACACAGACCGGATGATCGGAAGCGGTCGTCCGGGTCGCGTGGCTCACGTAATTCCAGGCCGACCACACGCGCTTGCGCCGGGGGAGCAGTGTCGGATCGGTGTGGAGGACCGCAATGTTCGGTTGATAGCGCACGGCGCCGAGCACCCGGCGCTCCGTTGGGCATGCGTCTCCAAGCAACTGCAAGCTGGTTGGGGCATGGCTGGCCATCACCACCGCGTCGAAGCGCTCCGCCTGAGCGTTGCCGAACCGAACCATCACCCCGTCGGCGTCGCGCTCGACCTGCCTCACCGGGCTTCCGAGTCGAACGTCGTCGAGCGTGGCGCAGATGCGCCTGACATACTCGCGCCCGCCACCGGCGACCGTACGCCACTGCGGCCGATCCCGGATCTGCAAAAGGGCATGGTTCAGGCAGAACCGCAGGAATGTCACGGCAGGAAACCGCAGAATGTCGGCGGCTCGGCTCGACCAGATCGCCGCCGCCATCGGCAGCAGGTAATGCTGCTGGAACGGCTGGCCATAGCCGTGCGCGAGCAACAGCTCCCCGACCGACTGCCGCTCGCGCGAGGCGCTCTCCAGATGCCGTTCGGCCGACGCGTTGAACCTCAGGATGTCGCGCAGCATGCCGAGAAAGCTGGGCGAGCACAGATTCCTGCGTTGCGCGAAAACGGTGTTCAGGTTGGTCCCCGCCCATTCGAGCGCGCCGCCGCCGACGGACACCGAGAACGACATGTCGCTGGCGATGGAGCGCACGCCCAATTCGTCGAACAGGGCGATGAGGTTCGGGTAAGTGCGCTCGTTGAACACGAGGAAACCCGTGTCGACGGGCGCGCGCATTCCGTCGAGTTGGACGTCGACGGTGTTCGTGTGTCCGCCCGCGTATTGCCCGGCCTCGAATACCGTTACCCGGTACTTTCGTGCGAGGAAATACGCGCTTGCCATGCCCGCGATGCCGGCGCCGATCACCGCGATCCGCTTTCCGGGAGGCAGAACGGCCGTCATTGAGCTCATCGCGCGATCTCTCCGTCAGTGTGGGCCGCTCGAACGGCGAAGTCGACCGTAACGAGGCAGTGGGGGCTTGAAGTCATATACGTGTGCGAGGCCATGTCGGATGCAGAAAAATTTCGGAACCGGGTGTGCTGCGTCGGGTTGCGACGCTCAGTCGTCGCGCCCCGGCGTGGCGAATCCGGGCTGACCGAGCTGTTCCGGCAGTTGCGGCACGCGCCGGAAGCGCGATGTGTCGTAGCCCATGGCCTCGAGTCGGGTCAGCAACGAGCGATACGTCGCATCGTCCATCGTCGGCTCGCGCGAAAATACCCAGCCGAGTGATTTGTCCGGGTAGCCGAGCAGCGTGTAGCGATAATCCGGATCTACGTACAGCGTGAGTTGGGAGACGTAGATCGGCCAGAAAAGTCGTACACGCCAATGGCCGCCACCGCTGCCCGGCACGACACTGTCGAGAAACTGGTAATGGCTCTCGGGTTGGTCGAACCCGCCTTTGCGGCCGTAGAAGTGATCGTCGATGCGCCCGTCTTCCCGAAGCACCCATTCGGCGCGGCTCGCGACGAAGCCGCGCTCGGCGAAGTAGGGAATGTTGGCAATGACGTACCAGCGCCCCATGTAACGGGGCAGATCGACCGATGCCACCTTGAGAGGAACATCGGCGAGCGGATTCGGGTTGGGAGGTGCGCCGGAGCAACTGGTCAGCGTGGCACACGCCAGCACGGCGCCGGCCACCCAGACTCCGCACATCGATTGCGACGCGGCACGCTGCATGCGCGGTGCCAGAGCGACGAGCCTGCCCGCAAGCCGGCGAAGGGTCGTGTAATGTCCGGTCATGCCACGTCTCCTGCGTTCGCGCCGCGCTTTTCGAACAGGTAATGCCCCACACCCCACTGTTGGCCCCCCGCGTAGCCGAACAACTCCGCAACGGCCATGTAGAACATGCGCCAGCGCTGAAATTGAAGCCGCGCCTGCGTCCCATAGTTCGCCTCGAGGATCGGCAGCGTCGTTTCTCTGGACGCATCGAGCGCTTCCAGCCAATCGTTGGCCGTGCGCGCGTAGTGCCGCCCGTCCACCCACCAGCGCTCGACGATGCGCAGGTCGTCCTGGAAGTGCAGCAGCAGGTCGGCGCTTGGCATGGTGCCGCCAGTGAAGAAGTGGCGCGACATCCAGTCGGAGCCGTCACGGTCCTGGAAGTGATAGGCCAGATGGCGATGAGCGAAGATGTGCACGAAAAGCATTCCCCGATCGTTCAGCCAGTGGGCGATCTTCTTCATCAACGCACCGTAGTTCTTCATGTGCTCGAACATCTCGATCGACAGGACCCGGTCGAACTGCGCGGGGACGTCGTCCGAAAAGTCGAAGTCGGCCACATTGCCGGTCACGATCCGAAGGTTGCGCAAGCCCCGCTTGGCGGCAGTTGCCTCGATGAAACGGCGTTGACCATGGGAGTTGGACAGCCCGACGATCTGCGACCCCGGGTAGCGCTCGGCCAGCCAGAGCGCGAGCGAACCCCATCCGCAGCCGAGGTCGAGAATGCGCTGGCCGTCGGCAAGCTGAGCGCGCTCGGCATAGCGGGCCAACATCGCCTGCTCGGCCTGCTCCAGTGTCGTCGCCTCACACTCGTAGTAGCAGCACGAATACTTCATCGCAGGTCCCAGGTGAGCGAGGAAGAACTCGCTCGGCACCTCGTAATGCTGGGCATTGGCTTCCTGGGACGCGATCGCGATGGGGCTAGAGCGCAGTTCCTTCACGAGGTCGGCCAGCGCCGACATGCCACGCTCGACATCGTGCGCGTGCTCCTGCTTCAGCCGTTGGCGCATCAACTGACGCATGCCGGCGCGCAACAGTGCGTCGGGCACCACACCCAGCTCGCAAAGCCGAATGAGTCCCGATTCTTCGGTCGGGTCGGCGCTGGCCGAGGGCGGCCGTGTAAGGGAGACAGTCATAGTGTCGAACTCCATGTGTGCGCGACGTCCGTCATGACGATCGCGTCTGACGAGAGGATTTCGGAGGCCAGGGAACCAGCGAGCTGGTGGTTTGCATGTACTCCCGGTATGCCGGGCGCGTGGCCATGAGGTGCGCCTCCAGCAGCGGGATTCCCGACACTTTCAGCAGCAGCCATGCCATGAGCAGCGGGGGAATGAGCGTTGTCCAGCCCCCCGGCATCGAGATCGAGAGCGCGGCATAGCTGCACCAATGCAGGCACTCGAAGAAATAATTGGGGTGGCGCGAATAACGCCACCACCCCTTGCGACAGACCTGTGCGCGATGCGCGGGATCGCTCACGAAGTCGCGCAACTGGCGATCGGCGCTCGCTTCTCCGATGATCGCCCCCGCCCAGACGACGACGGCGACGATCAGGTTCAGTGGCGACGCCGCCTGCACGCTGAACGCTGGAACGAAGAACGCGACGGCGAGCAGCATCGCCACCACACCCTGGAACTGGAAGAACCAGAACATGTTGCGATCGGCCGCCGCCCCCCATCGTTCGCGAAAGACCCGGTAGCGCGCATCTTCCGGCTTGCCCCAGTTGCGGCGCCAAAGATGCAGGGCGAGACGCGCGCCCCACAGTCCGCCGGCCACGCCGACGAACGTTCGGTTGAGCGCGTGTCCGGTGCCTTGCGCCGCCACGAACATCGCCGCCAAAGCGAGTGCGGCAGCCCAGACGGGGTCGACCAGGCCGGCGTTTTTCGTGCGTTTCTGGAGGAGCCACGCCAACGCGAAGGCGAAGATCATTCCGCAGAAGGTCACTACCGCAGTCGATAGCATGGGAGATGTGTCCGGCAATTGAGTGTCGTTGCGACGTATACGTAGATCGGCAGCTTTCGGATGCACGCTCGATAAAAAAATTTTTTGAGGGCGATCGGCGAAGAATGTGCTCGGCGGGTGCATCCGAAAGTCGGTGTCATCCGTATCTGTGATGGCTTCCACATCGGAGAAGCGCCATCAATCGGGTGAACGAATGAAGACAATCAAGTCAGCCGGATTTCTCGCAGTACTCCTGTCTGTCGGGGCCGCTGCCGGCCTCCAGGCGGTCACGGCCACAGCCGCCATGGATGCGAAGGAGCCAACGGTCATGGTGGGCGGTGCGGCCATGTACCCGTCGAAGAACATCGTCCAGAACGCCGTCAACTCGAAGGATCACACGACGCTGGTTGCGGCCGTGAAGGCGGCGGGACTCGTGGACACCCTCTCGGGTCCAGGTCCTTTTACAGTCTTTGCACCGACAAACGAGGCCTTCGCGGCACTTCCCGCAGGGACGGTCGACGGACTGCTCAAGCCGGAAAGCAAGCCAACCCTCGTCAAGGTGCTGACCTACCACGTCGTGCCGGGCCGCCTCTCGGCACAGGATCTGATGAAAGCGGTAAGCGATGGCGGCGGCAAGGCGATACTGAAGACGGTCGAAGGCGATTCGCTCACGGTGATGCAACAAGGCGATCATCTGACCGTGACCGACGACAAGGGCGATACCGCACGCGTGACAATTGGCGACGTCATGCAATCGAACGGCGTGATCCATGTCGTCGACAAGGTATTGCTGCCGTAACGACATGTGACGAAGTGGCGCACGTTGAGTGCGCCGCTTCCAGCCGCCGCGCGATGAGGTGCTTCATCGCGCGCATCCGACCGGCGGGGAAATGGACCGGCGTTCCCTGCTGAATACTTCACCATGCGCATGGCAAAACTTCATTTCTCCAGCATTCTTTCAGCCCTGTCGGCGTGCGCGACACTTTGCGCCTGCGCGCCGATCAACATGGTCAACGCGCTCACGCCAAGCAAGACCTACCATGCCGTCACCGACGTGGCCTATGGCGATTCGGAGCGGCAACGGCTCGATGTCTATGTGCCCACGCGGGCCGAGGCAGCCGTCGGGGGTATGCCGGTCGTCGTGTTCTTCTATGGCGGCAGTTGGCAAAACGGCGACCGTGCGGAGTACCGCTTCGTCGGTGAAGCCTTGGCGTCGCAGGGTTTTCTGGCGATTCTGCCCGACTACCGGACGTATCCCGAGGTCACGTTTCCGGCGTTCATGGACGATGCGGCAAGCGCGGTGCGATGGGCCGCCGATCACGCCAGGGATTTCGGCGGCGATCCGGGGCGACTGTTTCTGATGGGGCATTCAGCAGGGGCGCAAATCGCGACCTTGCTGGCAACCGACGAACGATACCTGCTCGGCGCCGGCCTAACGACATGCGCGGTCTCGGGTGTAGTTGGTCTGGCCGGCCCTTACGATTTCCTGCCGCTGCAAAGCGCGGCGCTTCGCCGGGTCTTCCCGGCGCCCGTGCGTGACGCGAGCCAGCCGATCCGGTTCGTCACGGGACGGGAGCCGCCGATGTTTCTGGGGGTGGGGGACGCTGACCGCATTGTCGAGCCGGGAAACACCACTCGATTCGGGCAGCGGTTGCGAGAGATGCGGGCCAAGGTCGAGATTCGGCACTACGACCTTGGTCACGCGTTGATGCTGGGTGCGATCAGCGCGCCGCTGCGCCGATTCTTCCCGGTGCTGGACGACATCGCCGCGTTCGTGAACGGAAATTCACAGCGCGCAACCCGTGCGGCCTGCACGCAGACGGACCGGGTCGCCGCTGGCCAGATGTCGCCCCGGTGAAGCGTTGGCGCCTGCGCGACCCTTGCGGCCCGGTGTCATGCCGGGGCCCGATGTCGACGACAACGCTCGGAGCAGTACTTCACGTCGTCCCATGTCCTTGCCCACCGTTTTCGCCAGACGAACGGACGACCGCACGTCTGGCAAATCTTGCTTGGCAGAAAAGGCTTGCGATGCATATCACTGCGCAGGGTCGGTGCGATTGTGGCTCACCCAGATCAGCGACGCCGTATCGACGCCCAGCGCCCGCGCGCGCGCCACGATCTGCTTCAGTTGTGCGTCGTCGAGATGCTTCTCCCGGGCCAGGATCCAGCAGTAACCGGTGTCGGGTCCGAGCACCAGCGCCCATCGATAGTCGGGATCGAGGGCGGCGACATGATAACCACCGTAAAACGGCCCGAAGAACGATACCTTCAACGAGGCGACATCAGGCGCGCCAGTGAAGCGGGCCTTGCCGATCGCCTCCTTCCAGCGTCCGCTTGCCGGATCGAATCCGCGATTCTGCACCTTGACCGTGCCGTCCGGCTCACGCGTGTACGTTGCTGAGACGTCGGTCATGCCACGCTCGAACGAATGGTCCAGTCGTGCCAATTCATACCAGCGGCCCTCGTAGCGCCCGATATCGAAAGGCGATACGGGAACGACACCCGGCGGCGGCTTTGTGCTCGCGCAGGCGGACAGGAAAATCAGCGCAAACGAGATCAGACCCAACAGCGGCAAGCGCAATGATGCCTTGGTGCGAATGTTGTCTCTCATGGCGTACCTCAAAGCGTTGATGAAAAGAAAACGTTCGGAATCGGTCCGGAGTCGGCAAGACGCACAGCCCATGGTATCGGCATGATTCATCCCTTGCGACCTGCATGCGCAGGGAGGGCTCAGTCTTCGGACATGTGGCGTGGAGCGGCCGCCGGCACCGACCAGCCCTCTTGCTCGACAATCGCGGCCAGCGCGTCTTCGAACAGCGCCACGGCACGGTTGGCGGCATCGCCCAGATGCTGGTGGAGCAGGGCGTCGGCGGCGGAGCGCGACACGCATTCGTCGCTGTAGCGCTCGAAGGCGGCGATCTGCATCACCAACTCGACCAGGTGCTTCGGACATTCGCAAGCGATCGTCGTCGACTGTTGCGCCAGTCGGGTCAGCGTCGCTTCATCGAACCGACGTGGCGACCTTGACCAGAGCCGTGCTCGACTCGAGCCGACGCCATCCTTGTGCGCCATCGACTGCACGAAATCGAAAAGTACGTCGTGGGCATGGAGCAGGGCATCGGACGTGCGCGCGAGCTGCATGCCTTCAAGGCGCGCAAGATCGACGGCACGCCGCGTGCCGAATGCGTAGACGACAAGCACGTGATCGCAATGCGCCCGACGCGCCGCCGCGACGACGGACATCACCGTGTCTTCGTGCAGCGCCTCGACCCGCACGACCATGCCGCGAGGCGTGCCGCTCGAATCTTCGGCGACAGGAATCTCTTCGGCTTGATGAAATGCCTGATGCGTGACGCCCTCGGGCAACTCGATCGAGACGCCTTCGCCAAAGCCCACGATGAAGAGATTGGCGCCGTGCGACGCGTCCACCGAAGCGGCGGCCACGGCGGCGCCACTCGCCAATCGGCCCAACTGCGCGTTGTCGAGATGCGCGATGGCGCTGATCGCGTGGCCCTTGTCGACCAGCGACTTGATCGTTCTCAGACGGTTCACATCGACGTCGGAATAAAGACGCTGCCCCGAGGCACTCGTGGGCGGCGAAATCACGCCATATCGCTGTTCCCAGATCCGCAACGTGGCGGCCGGCATGTCGACGAGCTTTGCGGCCTCGCCACTTCGATAACGCCGAACTGAATTCACCGTGTCTTCCATCCCGAGCTTGTTGTCATTTCAAAAAATGCACTTTCACTCAAACCTTAACTCGCGAGCCCGATCGAGTCAATAAATTGACTCATTCCATGTGTCGCCTCACGGCGTGAGTTTGAAAATAGACTCGGCGTCGCGGTCAGCAGTGTTCGAAATGCGCGTGTCACGAGGTTACCGTGCGCTGCGGCAGGTGAACGACACCCGGAATCGACGCCGCGCGATACAGGCATATCGGCGTGCGCGTGCGGATCAGGGATAATGGGGACCGGTCGCGGGTGGATCATCGTTTCGCCGAAGCGATCACCGTCGCGCGACGTCTTTTTTCCAGAGATTCGTAATGCGTGACATCATCGACGGCTTCCTGCGCTTTCAGCGCGAGGCGTTTCCTCAACGTGCCGAGCTTTTCAAGCAGCTCGCCACGAGTCAAAACCCCAAGGCGCTCTTTGTCACCTGCTCGGACAGTCGCGTCGTTCCCGAACTGCTGACGCAGCGTGAGCCGGGGGAGCTGTTCGTCATACGCAACGCAGGCAACATTGTGCCGTCGTACGGTCCTGAGCCCGGCGGCGTTTCCGCCACCGTCGAATATGCGGTCGCGGTGTTGGGCGTGCAGGACATTGTGATTTGCGGTCACTCGGACTGCGGCGCCATGGGCGCCATCTCTCGCTGCACCTGTCTGGACCACATGCCGGCCGTCGCCAACTGGTTGCGTCACGCAGACGCCGCGAAAGCGATCAATGCCGCGCACACGTTCGACGATCCGCGCGCCAAGCTCGACGGTCTGGTGCGCGAGAACGTGATTGCGCAACTGGCAAACCTTCGCACCCATCCGTCGGTGGCGCTCGCGCTGGAGCAGGGGCGCATGACCCTGCACGGTTGGGTCTACGACATTGAAAGCGGCGGCATCGTTGCGCTTGACGGCACCACACGCAAGTTCGTCTCGCTTGCGGATTCACCCAGCACGGTGGCCGTCGCGTCCCGCCGCCCCGACGACAATCCGACAAGGTGAGGCCGACATTCGGCATCGCGGGACTGCCCTGACTCAGCATCCGCCGAACCCGCCATGCGGCGGGGGCTGGCCCGACGTGAACCTCAGAGGCCGAGATCGGACAGTCCCGGATGATCGTCGGGCCGACGCCCGAGCGGCCAGTGGAACTTGCGCTCGGACGTCTTGATTGGCAGATCGTTGATGCTGGAATAGCGATTCGACATCAGACCGTCCGGGCCGAACTCCCAATTCTCGTTGCCGTACGAGCGGAACCAGTTGCCGGAATCGTCCCGCCATTCGTACGCGTAGCGCACCGCAATCCGGTTATCGGTGAAGGCCCACAACTCCTTGATCAGGCGATACTCGAGCTCCTTGGCCCATTTGCGTTCGAGGAATGCCTGGGCGTCGGCACGGTTGTTCACGAACTCGGCCCGGTTGCGCCATTTCGTATCGACGCTGTACGCGAGCGCGACCTTGGCGGCGTCGCGGCTGTTCCATCCGTCCTCGGCGAGGCGAACTTTCTGAATTGCGGTTTCAAGCGTGAACGGCGGAAGCGGCGGGCGGGTTTCGTTTGTGGATGACACGATGGGTGACCTCAAAGTTTGGGTTTGGGTTGGGGCACGGCAAGAAGCCGGCACGCTACGCGTGCGGCAGTGTCGGCGGCTTCAGTGCCGCCGAAAACGAGCGCAACCGAAATCGCGCCGTCAATCAGGACAAGCAACTCGTCCGCAAGCGAATCGGGCTCGGGCAAGCCGCTCGCGGCGGTAAGTTCGCGCAGGTAGTCGCGCAAACGCAGTTTGTGCCATTGCGACACCCGCCGGATGCTGTTGGCCGGGTCGCCGATCTCGCCGGCCGCGTTCAGGAACGCGCAGCCGTGGAAGCCCTCGGAGGCGAACCATGCGCGAAGCGCGTCGAAACACGACTGCAGGCGCTCGACGGGATCGTCTCTTGTCGATGTCGCCGCAATGAACCACTGCATCCAGCGCTCGTCACGCCGCAGGAGCGCAGCCTCAACCAATGCCTCCTTGTTCGGATAGTGCCGGTATAGCGTCTTGCGTACCACGCCCGACTCCTTGACGATGGCATCGACGCCCGTCGCGTGGATGCCGCCCGCATAGACCAGGCGCTCCGTCGTGTCGAGGAGCGCGAGTTGAGCGGGAGAGAGATCGGCGGCTTGGCTGGAGGAAGTCATCACGCAACAGGGAGAATGATCGTTCCCCAGAGTGTAGAACGATCATTCTCCCGAGTCAACGCGATTTTCACTGGGCGCTGTAGCAGCGCCGGAAGCGCCGCGGGACGAACAGCATGGCTGCGGCTATTCCATGTCCGGGGAGCGCTTAGTCGTTTGGCGCCGCACGATGCGCAACAATGCATCGAGGTCCGATGCGTGTTGGGCATTCCTGTAGGCGAGGCCAAATCCGATCCAGAATTCCTTTTCCTTGAGCGGCCTGAAAGTCGCCCCGGCGCGCCGCACTTTGGTCATCGATTTCGGGATGAAACCAATGCCCCGTCCGTTCGCCACCTCGGCCAGCAGCAAGTGATGATCCACGGGTTCCACGAGTCTGCGGCTCGGCGCATGCCCTAGCTTTGCAAAAACTTCCTCGTAATGATCGAAGAATCCGGGATTTGTCCGGCGCTGCGGCCAGAACAGTGTTTGGTCCTTCAACTGCGCGATCGACAGGACTTTGTGCCGCGCGAGCGGATGCCGTGCAGGGATGACCGCGACCAGCGGCTCTTTATGCAACTGTTCAACCACCAGTTCCCCTGTTGCGCTGGGCAGTCCGATCAAGGCCACGTCAAGCGCGCCGCGCTGCAGGCGCCGGATAAGTTCGACGGAAACGCCCGCAACGACAACCAGAGCCCCGTCAGGAACCGCCTTCTTGAAGGCGGGCTCGAGAGAAGGGAAGACCTCCGGATCAAACACCTTCGTGTAACCGATCTTGAGCTGCCGGGACGTGCTCGTGGAATACTGCCGTGCGGTTTCGACCGCCTCCGCGGCTTGACGCAACGTCTTCCTGGCTCCCTTCAGGAAGGCGCGGCCCGCCGGCGTAAGTTGCGCGCCCGCCGAGTCGCGATTGAGCAATGTCACTCCGAGTTCGCTCTCGAGCTGCTTCACCTGACGGCTTAGCGGCGGTTGCGACATGTGCAGTCGCTCAGCCGCGGCGCGGAACGTGCCTTCCTCGGCCACGGCAACGAAGCACTCCAACTGGCGCAGATCGATTCGTATCCTCATGCAGAAAAGGTATCACGAATTTGGTCTTAGCCAATGGCCCCTTGTGCCCATATGCTCGGGGCTACTGAATTCAACAAGGAGCTGATCAGACATGGAAACGCGCAATCGCAGAGATACTTTGCAGAGCACTCCCGCAGCCGGAAAGATGCTGGACGCCGAAGGCATGCCACGGATGAGCGAATCCGAGGCCCAGCCAGACTTGGCGACTCTCTTTAGTGCACGCGCTGGCGAAACCCGTGCAGAACGTTATTCCCGAGGTACCGAGGTACTCAAGCGGATCGGTGGCGCGGGCTACGATATCCCGATCCACCGTCTGGCGCAGGTCGCCCCGGATTTGGCACGATTCACGGTTGAATTTGCCTATGGAGACATCCTCTCGCGGCCGGGGCTGGATCTGGGCCTCCGCCAGGTCGCCACCGTTGCCGCATTGATGGCCAATGGCAGCGTGCAGCCGCAACTGAAATATCACATGACCGGCTTCCTCAATGTTGGCGGCGAGCCGGCGGAACTGGTCGAAATGCTTTTCCTGGCGATTGCAATCCTGGGGTTTCCGGTGGCGATCGATGCGGTGGGCATCGTTCGCGAGATTTTTCGAGAGCGCGGTCTTGTTTTCGATCCGCCGGACCCGGCGTCCGACGATGGCGCAGCACGATACCAGCGGGGCCTCGAGGTGCTCGACGAACTGATGGCCAATCCCGAGGCGTACATGGAAGCGCTGCAAGGCACTTCACCTGAGCTCGCCCGCTGGTCGGTCGAGTTTGCGTTCGGTGAGATATTCGGCCGCAAGGGACTCGATCCAAAGGCAAGACAGATCGCGATCGTCTCGATGCTCGGCGCCGCCGGCAATCGCGATGATCTGTTACGCCTTCATATCGAAGCCGGCGTCAAGGCGGGCCTGTCACCCACGGAAATCACCGAAGCGCTGATGCAACTGGCGATCTATGCCGGATTCCCCAGCGCGCTCAATGCCTTTGGCATTGCGAACGCCGTCTTCACGAAGACAGACCCACAAGAGCGGGAAGGGGCACGCGGCGGGGTAGGCGGGAATGCGATCGTCTCTGAAACTCGCGCGGCTCGCCGCGAACGTGGACTGGCGACACTCGCCAAGACTTCTGCCCAAGCGGGCGCGACCGTGGTCAACAGCTTCAACGACCTGGCTCCGGATATCGGCCGCGCGATCATCGAGCACTCCTACGGCGACATCTTCAGCCGTGCGGGGCTCAACGCGATAACGCGCGAACTCGCCGCATGCTCAGCGCTCGCCGCGGTGGGAAGCAAGGCGACGCAGACGCCGCTGCGGGTCCATGTGAATGCGGCCCTAACTGCGGGCGCGACGCCGGCGGAAATCGTCGAGACGCTGCTAAACGTCCTGCCTTACCGAGGATATCCTGCTGTCGAGGAAAGCATGCGTGTCGCCGGCGAGGAATTCAGAAAGCGCGGCGACAACGGCCAAAAGGCGGCGGCAGAGCGGCAATGAATCCCGGTTTTCCAAACGGAAACGCCGGCCGGTCCTAACCCCTTGCAGCCAAGTTGCCGGTTACCCTCCGTTTGCGCTGCGCACTTTCCTCACCCCGCACCCGCATCCGACACTGATCACGGCCGCGGCACTTGGCGGTGCCCGCCGCGCGACGGCGACGCACCGTTCGCCGACGCCAGGCCCACCCGGCCGGGTCGTCGAACCCTCCGCTAAGGGTTTCCCATCATCTTGACTTCCGATTTTCTTTCGCCAATACTTTGTCCGTACAAAGTAATAAACACCGAACAAAGTCGGTAGACCTGGCCAAGCATCGTATTCAGGAGGAGGGAGACATGGACGGACTACAACCCCAGACGGAGACCACCCGACGCATTCGCGCGAGCTACGGGCGCTATCTCGAGGACTTCGAGATTGGCGACATCTATGAGCATCGCCCCGGGCGCACCATCACGGAAGCCGACAATATCCACTTCTCGCTGCTGACGATGAATTTCCATCCGATGCATTGCGATGCCGCGCATGCAGCCAAGAGCGAATTCGGCCAATTGCTCGTCAACAGCGGCCTGACCGTCGCCATCGTGCTCGGCATGACCGTCAACGACGTGAGCGGAAAAGCCATTGCCAACCTGGGCTGGAAAGAGATCAAGCTCACCGCCCCGGTGTTCTGCAACGACACGCTCTACGCCGAATCGCAGGTGCTTGAAAAGCGCGAATCGCGCTCGCGTCCCACGCAGGGTATCGTCACCGTGCATACCCGCGCCTTCAACCAGCACGGCGTGCAGGTCATGGAGTTCGTGCGCAGCGCACTGATTCCGAAACGCGGCCACGGTGTCGGCGACTGAGCAGGGCAGTGCGGCTCACACGGTAGTTCCAATCGACATCACGCGGGGTGCCCTGAGACGCTTGGCACCCGCCGCTTCACACCCGCGTTACGGCTCGCCGTGATGGCGTGGCGATGGAGGTAAGGATGCAAGGCAATATCCCGCAAGGGGGTACAGCGCCGAAATCCGACTCGCTCGGGCAATCCCGAGACGCCGGTCGGACCGCGTACCGTTCCGCGCCCTCTGCCGAAGGATCCGGCGAACCCGACGCCACCAGCGCCGCGCGCTGGGTCGATCAGTTCGGCTCGGCGCCCCTGAGTCCGGTGCATGCGCTCGCACTCGTCAATGCCGCGCATGGCATTACCGACGCCGCGGCAGGGGCCGCGCGCGCGCTCGACTGGCTGACGCCCGATGCCTTCCATGCCACGCTGCGCCAGCAGGAGACAAACGATGCGAACGCTGCACGCCAAGGATAACGGCCCGGCGACGGACGCCGCGGTGGTGCGCGACTTGTCCGGCGCCGGTTGCGTCGAACGCACGACCGTCGCGCTCGATGAGGCGAGGGCGGCCGGCCTGGCGGGCGGCTTCGTGCGCCTGCGCAACGATTCCGCTCTCGATCAGGCACGAGCCGTCGACCATGCGATCCGCGACGAGGTCGCGCAGCCCAACCGCCGCTTGCTTGGGGCAATCCTCGCGCACAAGGACATGTTTTTCCGCGCCGGCGAACTGAGCGAATGCGGCAGTCGCATCCTCGCCGGGCATCGGCCGTCGCAGACGGCCACGGTGCTCTCGCGTCTCGATGCCGCGGGCGCCGTGGACCTCGGTGCCTTGCACATGGCGGAGTTTGCCATGAGCCCGACAGGCTTCAACGCGCATCTCGGGCACGGCCGCAACGCCTGGTCGCCGGATCACGTCAGTGGCGGGTCGTCCAGCGGCAGCGGCGTGGCCGTCGCGCGTGGCCTGGCGTTCGCCGCCCTCGGCTCCGATACCGGGGGCTCGGTTCGAATTCCCGCAGCAGTCAATGGCGTCACCGGCATCAAGCCGACCCAGCACGCGGTCTCCACGCACGGCGTGATGCCGCTGTCGCCGAGCCTCGATTGTGTTGGCGTGCTGGCACGTACCGCGGCAGACGCGGCGGCGGTGCTTGAAACCATCTGGGGGCCGGACGCCAACGATCCTCATTGCCTCGTCAGTCAGGCGCGCGACTTCACGCGCGCGTTGGCGCAACCCTTGAGCGATCGCGATGTCGTTGCAGTGCCCGAGTTCGACGCCTCGGCGCTGATCTCCGACGAAATTCGTGCGGCCGTTGCCGGGGTGAAGCAGGCGCTCGAAGCCTGTGGCGTGACGATTCGCCAAGTCCCGCTGCCCGATCTGCGCGAGGCCGGAGCGCTGGCCACGCTGATGCTCGGCGCCGAGGCCGCGTCGATCCACGGTCCGTGGCTGCGTGAGCGTCGAGACGCCTACGGCGAGCAGGTGTTGCGCCGGCTGGAGCGCGGCCTGCTGTATCCGGCCACCCGTTACGTCGACGCGCTGCGCCTGCGTGCCGGCTACTCGCAATCGTTCGTCGAACGCTATCTGGCAGGGGCACAAGCGTTGCTGCTGCCGACCTTGCCGTATGCGGTGCCGACGATTGCCGAGACGCTCGACGGCGACGCGGACGCGATTGAGCGACGCTTCGGCGACTTCTCGTACTGGACACGCGGCATCAACTACCTCGGTCTGCCAGCGGTTGCCTTGCCGGCGGGACGCACACAGAACGGATTGCCGACCGGAGTTCAGTTGATCGGTCGCGCATGGCGCGAAGCCGCGCTGCTGCGTCTCGCACACCAGTTGCAACAACACACCGGCTGGCATCTGCCGTCGGTGAACCGAGTTGGACCGCTCGACCGCGCAGCGATGCCGGCGGGTCTTGATACGGCGGGATCGCCAGTGTCGCAGTCATCGATGGAAAGGATGGAGTAACGCAAGCCGGGAACGAGGACGCCGTCGTTCGCCGCACGTCATTTTTTGCTCGCATTACGTTCGCTTCAGACGAACGGATGCCGCCAACGTTCAGGAGACAACCGTATGAACGCAACCTCCGTCAACGCAGGGGCCCGGCTCGACCGGCTTCCCCTGGCGAGGTTTCACTGGAAGATTCTCGGACTCATCAGTGGTGGCGCGCTACTCGACGCCTTCGATGTCTATCTCGCCGCCGGGGTACTCGCGGCGCTGGTCAAGAGCGGCTTCTCGACACTAGAGCTCAACGCGGCCTTCATCTCGGCCACGTTCTTCGGCATGCTGATCGGCTCGGCGCTGGCCGGTTACGTGGGTGACCGTTTCGGTCGACGCTATTCCTACCAAATCAATCTCGCCGTGTTCGGCATCGCCTCGCTGCTCGCGTGCTTCGCGCCGAACATGCCCACGCTGATCGTGCTGCGTTTCATCATGGGCCTGGGCCTTGGCGCGGAGCTTGTCGTGGCCGCCGGTACGCTCTGCGAATTCGTGCCGCCGGCCTATCGGGGGCGCTGGATTTCGTTGATGGGGCTCATCATCAATTCGGGCCTGCTGATCGCCACGAGTGTCGGGTACATCGTGATCCCGAACCTCGGCTGGCGCTGGATGTTCGCTATAGCAGGCGCGGGCGCGCTCGCCATCTGGATCATGCGCAAGCGCATGCCGGAATCGCCGCGTTGGCTCGAATCGGTGGGTCGCACCCAGGAAGCAGAAGCCACGCTCGCCGACATCGAGGGCCAGGTGAAGCGTCAGTTCGGCGCGCTCCCGCCGGTGCCGCCCGCACAGCCGGTGATGGCACGCAACGTGCCCCTGTCGGTGCTGTTCTCGAAGCCCGTGATCGGCCGAACGCTCACCGCCGCGCTCACCTGTGTCGCGATCAATGTGGCCGTGTATGGCTTCGTGGCCTGGCTGCCGACGTTCTTCGTCAAGCAAGGCTTGACGGTGGTGCAGTCGCTCGGATTCACGACGCTGATGGCCTTCGGTGCCCCGGGCGGTGCCTTGGTCGGCTATCTGCTCGGCGATCGCCTCGGGAGGCAGCGCGGCCTCGTGTTGTTCTCGGCGGCCACGATCGTGCTCGGCTTCCTGTACCCCCAGATGCGTGATGCGATGTCGATCTCGATCGTCGGCTTCTGCCTGGTGACGGCGATCTACACGATCGTCACGCTCGGTCTGTACGGGTATATCCCCGAGTTGTTCCCCACGGCGTTCCGTCTGCGCGGTACGGGCTTTGCCGGCGTATGCGGCCGTGCGGCATCGATGAGCACGCCGTATCTGGCAGTCGCCCTGTTCCAGCACTTCGGCATTTCCGGTGTGCTGGCGATGGTGAGCGGCGTGCTTGGCCTGTTGATCGTCGCGCTGCTGGTACTGCGCGTGGAAACCAATCAACAGTCGCTCGAAGATATCAGCGTGCCCAGCGACGCCAGTCTCGGTGGCACCGCCACAACCGCTGCCATGCATGCCGAGCACTAGCCCCAACACCTTACATCCGTTCAGGAGGGAGACAGCATGACTTCAGAAGTGAACCACACGCCCCAGGGGATCTCGGCAACGCTGGCCTCGTTCGCCTTGGGCCTGTCGCTGGACGCCGTGCCTGCGGTCGTGCGCGAGCGCGCCAAGCACCTGCTGCTCGACGCGATTGGCCTGGCCTACGCATCGCAGCCGGCCGACTTCACGCGGGTTACGCTCGACGGCCTCACCGCGCTGAGCGCCGGAGACCAGCCGGTCGCGACGGTGATCGGCCGTGGCCATCGCCTCAACACCCGCGACGCGATGGTGATGAATGGCGTGCTGGTGCATGGCCTCGACTTCGACGATACGCACTCGCGTGGCGTGATCCATGCCACCGCGAGCGTATTGCCGTGCGTGTTCGGCGTCTCGGAGGCGCGCGGCGCCGATGGTGCCCAGACACTGGCGGCTTACATCGCCGGCATGGAAGCGGCCACGCGCATCGGCTCGGTGGCGAAGGGCGGCTTCCACCAGGTCGGGTTCCATCCAACCGGCGTGGTGGGGATCTTCGGCTGCACGCTCGCCGCCTCGCGCCTGCTTGGCCTGAACGCGCACCAGACCGCCATGGCGCAGGGCATCGCGCTGTCGATGGCCAGCGGCAGCCTGGAATTCCTGCAGGACGGCGCCTGGACCAAGCGCATGCATCCGGGCTGGGCCGCACAGTCGGCGTTCACCGCCGCAACCCTGGCAGCGCATGGCTATATCGGCGCATCCGCACCTTATGAAGGGCGCTTCGGTCTGTTCTCGAGCTACCTCGGCGAGCAGCGCGGCAATGCCGATCTGTCGCTCGCTACCGAAGGCCTTGGCGAGCAGTGGCAGATCGAGGAAGTGGCGATCAAGCCCGTGCCGGCCTGTCATTTCACGCACGCCTTCGCCGATGCGGGCACTGAGTTGCACAAGCTATGGCAACAACGCGGCGCGAAGATAAGCGAACTGGCCGAGCGGATAGCCCGCATTCGCGTGAAGGTGCCCGAGGCAGTCGTCAAGACGGTATGCGAGCCGGTGGCGAACAAGCGCCGTCCGGCCAACAGCTACGATGCCCAGTTCAGCGTGCCTTATGTGGTGTCCAGCGCGCTGATCAAGGGCCGCTTCACGCTCGACGAGCTGGAGCCGGGGGCACTGCGCAACGACGCGGTGCTCGCGCTGGCCGCGAAGGTCGAGTACGAGATCGACCCGG
The DNA here is from genome assembly GCF_000767615.3 of Pandoraea pnomenusa. Taxonomy (NCBI): domain Bacteria; kingdom Pseudomonadati; phylum Pseudomonadota; class Betaproteobacteria; order Burkholderiales; family Burkholderiaceae; genus Pandoraea; species Pandoraea pnomenusa. The sequence continues at coordinate 2,732,113 of NZ_CP009553.3, forward strand.
CCAGCACCTTCCCGCGCCACTACACGGGGGAGGTCGTGCTGGAATTGCGTGATGGCACCACGCTCGCGCATCGCGAGGCCATTAATCGTGGCAGTGCGGATCGTCCGCTCAGCAACGAGGAAATCGTGGAGAAATACGTTGCCAACGCCGCGCGTGTGTTGCCGCAGGCGCGCGTCGACAAGGTGCGAGAGACCGTGCTCTCGCTCGACCGGTTGCCGGCCGGCGCCCTGCACGCCGTGCTCGGCGAGTCGGTCTGAGCCGCGCATGAATGTCTGGAGATAGTGTGATGACGCAAGTGGAAAACAACATCGCGGGGCAAGGCGAGGACGACACCCTGATCCTCGATATGCTCGAGCGATTCCTCAAGGTCGAGGTCAAGCCCTACGTGCATGCCCTGGAGAAGGCTGACGAGTATCCCTCCGAGATCGTCGAGCAGATGAAGGAGATGGGGCTGTTCGGCTGCCTGATCGCGCCTGAGTACGGCGGATTGGGGCTTTCGACGCGCACCTATGCGCGCATCATCGAGCGCATGTCGGCGGTGTGGATGTCGCTGAGCGGCATCGTCAACTCGCATCTGATCATGGCGATGACGGTGCAGCGCAACGGCACGCCGGACCAGAAGGCGGAATTCCTTCCGCGCTTCGCGACGGGCGAACTGCGTGGCGGCATTGGTCTGACCGAGCCGGATTGCGGCACGGACCTGCAGGCGATCCGCACGAGCGCCACGCGCGATGGCGATCACTATGTGGTCAACGGCGCGAAGACATGGATCACCAATAGCCTGTATGGCAACTGCCTGGTGCTGCTCGTCAAGACCGATCTCACGGCTCAGCCGCGCCATCGCGGCATGAGCTTGCTGATCGCGGAGAAGGGCCCGGGGTTCGAAGTTAGCCGCAAGCTGGAGAAGCTCGGATACAAGGGCATCGACACCTGCGAACTGAACTTCGACAACTACCGCGTGCCGGTCGACCGTCTGATCGGAGGCGAGGAGGGGCGTGGCCTGAAGCAGATTCTGAGCGGGCTCGAGCTGGGTCGCATCAACGTCGCGGCACGCGGCCTGGGCATCGCGGTGGCGGCACTTGACGCCTCGGTGGCCTACAGCCAGCAACGCAAGACCTTCGGCAAGCCGATTTGCGAGCACCAGGCCATCCAGCTCAAGCTCGGCGAGATGGCCACACGCGTGCATGCGTCGCGATTGCTCGTCGATGCGGCGGCGCAGGCGTACGATCGCGGCGAACGTTGCGACATGGAAGCCGGCATGGCGAAGTACTTCGCCACGGAGGCCGGCGTCGAGAACAGCGCGGAAGCGATGCGCATCCACGGCGCCTACGGCTATTCGAAGGAATTCGACATCGAGCGTCTGTATCGCGATGCGCCGTTGCTCGTGATAGGCGAGGGCACCAACGAACTGCAACGCATCATCATCGCGAAGCAACTGATCGAGAGGAATCCGGTATGAGCCTGCCACTTTCCGGACTGCGCGTGATCGCGGTCGAGCAATACGGTGCCGGCCCGTTCGCCACGCAGCACCTGGCCGATCTTGGCGCCGACATCATCAAGATCGAGAACGCGAAGGACGGCGGCGACGTTGGTCGCGCGGTCGGCCCCTACTTCTTCGGCGAGGGCGACAGCCACTTCTACGAGGCGTTCAACCGCAACAAGCGCAGCATTGCGCTCGATCTCAAGAGCGCGGAAGGCAAGGAGATCTTGCTCAAGCTGGTCGAGTCGGCGGACGCCGTGTTCGACAATTTGCGCGGCGATCTGCCGGTCAAGCTCGGGCTCGATTATGCGTCGCTGTCGCGCGCGAACCCTGCGCTGGTATGCGTTCACCTGTCGGCGTATGGCCGCACCGGTTCGCGCAAGGCGTGGCCGGGCTATGACTACCTGATGCAGGCCGAGGCCGGCTATCTGTCGCTGACGGGCGAGCCGGACGGTCCTCCGGCACGCTTCGGCCTGTCGATCATCGACCTGATGACCGGCACGACGGCGTCGATGGCATTGCTTGCCGGGGTGCTTGAAGCGCGCAAAACTGGCAAGGGGCGCGACCTCGATGTGAGCCTGTTCGACGTGGCGATGCACAACCTGGCCTATGTCGCCACCTGGTATCTGAACGGCGGGCACATGACGCGGCGCGAACCGCGTTCGAGCCACCCGTCGCTCACGCCCAGCGAGCTGTATCGCACGCGCGACGGTTGGATCTTCCTGATGTGCAACAAGGAGAAGTTCTGGGGGGTGCTGGCGCAGGAGATCGGCAAGCCGGAATGGATTACCGACCCTGAGCTATGCAACTATGCGGCGCGCCTGAAGCATCGCGACCGCGTGCGTCGCGAGCTCGACGAAGTGTTGATGACCGAGGACACGGCGACGTGGATGGAGCGCTTTGCGGGGAAGGTGCCGGCGGCACCGGTGCACGACGTCGCCCAGGCGCTCGACAACCCCTTCGTTGCCGAACAGGCGCGCGTGAGGGACTTCGAGCATCCGGAACATGGCCCGATCAAGGGCGTGGCGTCGCCGGTGAGAATCGACACGCCGCTGCCGGCACGTGCAGCGCCGCGCATGGGCGAGCATACCGACGAGGTGCTGCGTGAGGCCGGATTCGGTGACGACGCGATTGCTTGGCTGCGCGAGCAAGCTGTGGTGCAATGACATCATTACTCCTCACCGGCAATGCCGACCACGCGCATGACCCCATTGCTCAACCAGCAGCCACGCTATCTGCAACTGGCGCAGACACTGATCCAGGAGATCCGCGATGGCCGATACTCGGTCGGTGACTTCCTGCCGACCGAGTTTGATCTGTGCGAGCAGTTCGGCGCCAGCCGCTTCACGGTTCGCGAGGCGGTCAAGCGCCTGGTGCAGATGGGGCTGGTGGATCGTCAGCCCGGCGTCGGCACGCGCGTACTGGCGCGCGAGGCGGTCAGCGGCTACCAGCAGGTGATGCGGCAGTTAAGCGACTTGCAGCAATACACGGCCGACACCGAGCTGGAGATCCTCGCGCGCGATCTGGTCGAAGTGGACGAAACGCTGGCGCCGGTGCTACGTGCCGGCAATGGCGAGTCGTGGCTGCACATTTCGGCACTGCGGCGCAGTGGCGCCGAGCCGGAGCCGATTTGTGTCAGCGACATTTACATCCACCCGGCATTTCGTGCGCTGGAGGGGATCGAGGGCAGTTCGCATGTGCCGATTTACACGCTGATCGAAGAGCAGTTCGGCGAGCACATCGCGGCCGTGCAGCAGGAGATTCGGGCCACATTGATCACAGCGGCACAGGCACGCTGGCTCAACGTCAAGCCGAAGTCGGCGGCCTTGTGGATTTGCCGGCGGTATCTGAATCGCCGTGAGGAAATTGTCGAGGCGGCGATCAGCATTCATCCGGCCGACCGCTTCAGTTATTCGGAAACATTTCAACGCGACTGGCGCGCCACCTCCTGACAACCCGTCAATGCGTGGGGAAGGGCGCCCGCGCAAAGGGGCTCCCATGCAAGCAGCATCGACGTATCTTTTCGTTCCGGGTGATCGTCCGGATCGCTTCGACAAGGCGCTCGCCACCGACGCCGCCTTTGTGATCCTCGACCTCGAGGACGCGGTGTCTCCCGAGAACAAACCCACGGCGCGCGACGCCTTGTTCACATGGCTGGCGCAGCACGGAGAGGATCCGCGTGTGCTGGTGCGCATCAACGGCGTGCATACGCCCTGGCACACCGACGATATGCGCCTGGTCGAAATGCCGGGTGTCGCCGGAATCATGTTGCCAAAGACGGAGCGTGCCGACGAGATGCAGGCGTTGCGCGCCTGCTTGCGCGAGGCACAGACGTTATATGCGCTGATCGAGACGGTCGATGCGGTGGTGCGTCTGCGCGAGATCGCAGGCGCGCCGGGGGTGACGCGCCTGGCCTTCGGTACGGTCGACTTCTGTGCGGACGCGGGTATCGGCGACGACGGCGCCGCGCTCGATGCGATTCGCACGCAGTTCGTGATCGAGTCCCGCTACGCGCGGTTGCCCGCGCCCATCGACGGGGTCACCGTCGCGATCGGTGACGACGCGGTATTGCGGGCCGACGTGCGCCATTCGCGCAAGTTCGGATTCGGGGCAAAGCTTTGCATTCACCCGAAGCAGATCGCGATTGTACGCGATGGATATCTACCGACACCGCAGGAAACCGATTGGGCGATGCGGGTGCTGGATGCGGTTGCCACAGCGGGCGCAGGCGCGATCGCCGTAGACGGCAAGCTCGTCGACCGGCCTGTCGTGGAACGGGCCAGGGCGATCATGGGGCAGTTGAGCTAGCGGTTGGCACCAAATGCAATTCATTAACCAGAATGGCTTCCGCCGAAGAGACAGAGGCCCCGCGTGTCGGCGGGGGCCTCTTGGCTGGCGCTTCGTCACGCCTCATCCTTCAACGCCTGCGGTGCCTGACGCAGCACGCGGCGGGCGAACATCGCGAAGCTCGCCTTCACGATGCTCGGCTGCAACAGGAAGTCGTGTGACTCTTTCGCCAGCACGGGGTTGAGTTCCGTCACCGGCCCCATCGTTTGCGCCATGATCTGGTTGCGCGCCGCCCGCTCGATCAGCATCGACAGATACGCCGTCTCCTCCACCGACGACGTCGCGGCCAGGAACCCGTGGTGTGCCAGCAGGATCGATCGGCACTTGCCCAACGCTGAGGAAATGATCTCGCCCTCGTCATCCGCAATCGGCAACCCCGGCCACTCCTTCAGGAACGCACAGTCGTCGAAGAACGGCGTCGCATCCATATGCGCCACGCGCAACGGCTGCCCCGTCATCGACAACGTCGACACGTACGGCGGATGCGTATGCACAATGCTCTGCACATCCGGCCGGCGGCGGTACACCCACAGGTGAAAACGCACCGCCGGATTCGGCATGCCTACCCCCTCAAGCACCCGCAGCGAATCGTCCATGCGAATTACGTGGCGCGGCTCGACTTCGTCGAACGCCACCGCCAGCGGCGTCGTCAGGAACGTACCGTCGGCACACCGCACCGTGATCTGTCCCGCCAGCGTCTCCGAGTGATTCTCCATCGCAAGCATCCGGCACGTCAGCACGACCTTTTCCTTCTCGGTCCAGTCGCCCACGTCCAGACGCGACGCCATCTCCGTCACTGCACGATCGGTTACCGCCTGTTTGGCTTCATCCAGCATCCCATCTCTCCTTCGTCAGCAATTACTGCAAACTCTCGTCAGGCATTGCATGTCGCTCATGCCGCCTTCGCCGCCGGCAGCCCCGGCATCGACACGTAGCCCGGCAGCGCCGCAACCCGGTCGATCCACGCCATCACATGCGGAAACTCGTCCAGCGGCAACTTACCCTCGCGCGCCATCGCCACGTACGGCAGGCACGCCAGATCGGCAATCGTCGGGCGCGCCGCCGCCAGCCACGGCTGCTGTGCCAGCCTGGTATCGAGCACGCCCAACACACGCAGGCCTTTCGCCGTCACGGCCGCAATGTCGACCTTCTCGCCAAGCAGGTAATACAGTCGCGCCGGCTGCAGGCTGTTGCCAATCTCGTTCGCGGCAAACGACAGCCACTGCACCACGCGGCCGCGCTCCTCTGCCGAATCGCCCAGCCACGCCGGGTCGTGCTTCCACGCGAGATACGTCAGGATCGCCTGGCTGTCGCACGCGATATGGCCGTCGTCGTCGATCGCAGGAATCTCGCGCAGCGGATTGATCTCGCCGTACCACGGCGCGTGATGCGCCTCGTTCGGCACGTCGACAAACTCGCTCTGCCACGTCAGGTCAAGCATCGACATCAGCAGACGCACCTTGTGGCAATTGCCGGACAGCGGATGGTCGTAAAGGGTGATCATGAATAAGGTCCGATTGAAGGCGCGTCAACGCGCGCCAGGGAACATAAGCGCCATCACTTGCGCGGTGCGGGGTCCGACGGGGACGGTTTCATCTTCCACGCACTGAACGCGCCGATCAGCCCGAGCACGCTGAGATAGATGCCCACCGACCCGATGCCGTCCATGCGTGCCACCAGCGTGGCCGCAATCAGCGGGGCAAGGCCGCCACCGAGGGCTGCGGCCACCTGGATGCCGATCGAAATGCCCGAATACCGCAGCTCGGCCGGGAACTGCGCCGCATACAGGCTCGACTGCGGCCCGAAGATGATCGCGTAGTTCAATGCCAGCGTCAGCACGACAGCGAACGTGTACAGCGGCAGCGACCCGGTACCCATCGCGTGGAACAGCGGGATCGCCGTCACGGCCAGCAACAGCGTGCCGAAGATGTACAGCCGGCGTGCACCGATACGGTCGCCCAGCCAGCCGAACAGCGGAATCGTGAAGACCTGGCACAGCGAGCCGATCAGCACCGCGTTCAAGGCATCGCCGCGAGTAAAGCCGAGTCGTGCCGTGGCATACGAAATCGAGAAAACGATGATCGTGTACACCAGCGTGACTTCGGCCAGCTTGCCGCCGATGGCCTGCAACAGCGGACGCCAGTGCTTGATCAGTACTTCCTTCGCCGGCAACGTGGCGACCTTGCGCCGGGTCTTCACCGCGACGAACTCCGGCGACTCCTCGACTTTCATGCGAATGAACACGCCCACCACGATCAGCGCCGCGCTCGCGAGGAACGGCACGCGCCAGCCCCATGACAGGAACTGGTCGTTCGGCAGCAGGTTGACCAGCGCGAAAGCGCCCGTCGACAGCAGGATGCCGATCGGCGCCCCCGCCTGCGGCAAGCTGCCGTAGAACGACTTGGACCCCGCCGGCGCATGCTCGACGGCCATCAGCACCGCACCGCCCATCTCTCCGCCAAACGAGATGCCCTGGCCGATACGCAACGCCACCAGCAGCACCGCAGCCCAGATGCCGATGTCGGCATAGGTCGGCAGCAGGCCGATCAGCGTGGTGCACACACCCATCAGCACCAAACTCAGGATCAGGATCGACTTGCGCCCGATGCGGTCGCCGAAGTGACCGAACAGAATGCCGCCGACCGGGCGCGCGAACAGGCCCGAGGCAAACGCGCCGAACGCGGCCAGTGTGCCCGTCGACGGATCCAGGCTTGGGAAGAACAGCTTGTTGAATACCAACGCCGCGGCCGTGCCGTAGGCGAGGAAATCGAAGGCCTCGATCGCCGTGCCCGCCATCGACGCCGCCGCCACGCGGAACATGCGCCGATCGGATGGGGCACCGCTTTGCGTCATCGTCGACGCCTCGTGCTGGGTCGTGTCCATGTGAGTTTCGTCCTGTCGTACGCGTCGCCGCGCTGTATTGTTGTCCAGTTTCGTCCATAAGACAACTATGTTGTCCTATGGCGCCCAGTCTATTCGTTTAGAATGCGTTATGCCCCCTGTCAAAATAGGTGTTTACGAGTAATTACAAGCCGTTGCGGACGCTGCTGGGGCAGGGCGACGGCACCAAGCGAGAGACAACTTTTGTCCACAGAAAGACGACGCACGCCGGCGCGCAAGGGCGCTCGGGCGACGGCAGGAACGCAGGGCGGAACCACGGACGCTGCCGCGCAGCATCCGGGCGAACTGGTGCGGGCCATCCGTCAGCGACGCGGCCTCACGCTCGACGAGCTGGCCACGCTGGCCGGCATGAGCAAAGGCCATCTCTCACGCTTCGAGCGGGGCGAGAAGACGGTGTCGCTGGCAGGCTTGATGCGCGTGGCGCAGGCGCTCGACACGTCCGCCGCGTCGCTGCTTGGCGAGCAGGTCGACCGCAGCGTCCTGCACATGGTGCGCGCGGGGGATCGCCATTTCCGCAAGGACACGGGCGGCGAGTACGAGTACGCGCCGCTCAGCCGTGCCAACGGCGGCGACGGTCCGACCGCGATGCTGCTGCGCCTGTCGGCCGACGCGAACGTGAAGGAAGCCGCGTTCCACTCGGGAGATGAAGTGTTCTACGTGCTGTCAGGGGCGATCGAGATCGAGCTGGCGGATCAGTCGCTGATCCTGCGCGAAGGCGATTTCGCGCAGTTCCCCGGGCTGGTCAAGCACCGCATTCGCAGCGTGGGAAGCGACGCCGAATTGCTGATCGTGGTGACCGGAAAGGGGCGGGTCGATCACGAGTGAGAGTTGAGGGCGGCGCGTTCGCCGCTTGCGATTCGCCACGCAATGCCCGCGAGATCCGCGTGTTCAGCGTAGAACCACGACGCCCGCATGTCCCACCAGCACGATGATAGGAATACACCATCGAAGCCGGCTTTCGCGACAGCGATCATCTGATCGCGTTGAAGCCCCGGTGTCCAACCGAACCACTGAAGCACTGGGAAGTGGCGCCGCATATCGCGAAGCAGACGTTGCCATGCGCTGACCGGTCGCGTATCCAGATGGCGCAGGCAGAAACCATCGACGCCTTGCTCCGCCAGCGTGATGATGCGCGAGGCGAGCGCGTCTGCGGCGCCGGATTTCGACGCCACCTGGCCGAGAGTCCCGTGAGCCGAATCGGGCAAAGGTCCTGTCCGGCACACCGCCTTAGGCGAACCACGCCGTGGGTCGGGGGGGAGGTCGTCTTCTTCGGTGCCGGTGGGCAGGTCGGCCAAACCATGCCCCGGCTCGGCTTGCATTACGACATCGGTGGCGAGGCCGCCCAGGTGAGAGACGTTGAGATAATCCGGCAGCGCACTCGAACACGCCGATTCATCGATAAGGATTCGGGAAAATCCGAGCGATCCGACACGGTCTACCAGCGAGCGCCAATCCTCAGGGGAGGGGAGCGATCTTGCCATCAGCGCGTAGATGCGCGGCGGCACCATGCGCTTCCGGGAATCAGACGCCGCACCAGACGCCATGTCGGACGCCGCGTTTGAGACGGCTTCAGGAACAGTATTGTGCGACTGCAAGTTAGACATTGCGACGAGCTCCCTGCCCATAACGAGCACGCGATGCCATCGTCGACGCAACATCTATGCCACCGTCCGCACTCAGACGGCGTCGTGTACCCAGATCGGACTATCGGAGACTATTGGCATGCCTTTGTAGAAACTGCGGGGGAACCGCCGGGTCACGAATATGAGCCGGGGGGCCGAGCGCGGGTCGGGCGTCGCGGTCGATGCGCTACGGTTTCGGTAGAACGCTTCGTTCGAGATCAACCGCCATCGGTAGCTGTTGGAAGTGAGGCGCCGCGAACGGGGGCGCTGGCTTGACAAAATTCTGCAAACAGACGGAAGCCGACTCTCATGTCCGATTGTGCTCGCATATTCATCATTTAACATAATGTACATTATGCGAATCAGTGGTACCAATTCAAAGTGTTGCGTTAGCGTTGGTTTTTTCTAGAGAAACGAGCAACACTTCACGTATGATTCGGCACCATTTTGCAATTGGCTCCGATGCCGTATCAGTACCTATCCCATCCTTCGATTCCTCTCGCGCTAAGAGGTCCAACACTCGTCGACACTCGAGGAGTTCCACGCTACTGGGCTAGCGTATGGTCGACCATGTCACTGGAACATCTTGAACCGCACCGGGAATCGTGGAGGCTGGTTGGTTTAAGTTAATGCGGACACGTCAGCGGCATTTCTGAGTTGCCTGTAGTAGTTTGCCTCAGCTTCAGCAGGCGGGATATAGCTGAGCGGTTCCATCAGCCGATGATGGTTGTACCAGGCGACCCATTCCAGCGTTGCCAGTTCGACGGATTCCCTCGTTTTCCAAGGGGCGCGCCGATGAATCAGTTCCGTCTTGTACAGGCCGTTGATCGTCTCGGCCAGCGCATTGTCGTAGCTGTCGCCCCGGCTGCCGACCGACGGCTCGATGCCGGCCTCAGCCAGCCGTTCGCTGTAGCGGATGCTGACGTATTGAGACCCTCTGTCGGAATGATGAATCAAAGTCCCGTCCTCACCCGGTTGGCGGGCGTACAGCGCTTGTTCAAGTGCATCCAGAACGAAGTCCGTGGTCATCGACGAGCTGACGCGCCAGCCAACAATACGGCGGGCAAACACGTCGATCACGAATGCCACGTACAGCCAGCCTTGCCATGTCGAGACATACGTGAAATCCGACACCCAGAGCTGATTCGGTCGGTCAGCCTTGAACTGCCGGCTGGCCCTGTTTGCAGGGGGCAGGTCAGAAGGACTAAGGCATCTGCGGCGGCCACTGATGGGTCTCGGCCTGCCCCTCGCGACACCAGGCGAACAAGGCGTCGTACATCACCATCCCGTGCGCGAGCATTTCGTGATCGTTCGGAAACATAAGCGAGAGCCCCAGCGAGATGCTGTACAGGCCCGCAGATTGGGGCGTCAGGTCCAGACGGGATGTGTCCGCGCCTCGGACGATTGCCGCGAGTTGGAAAAGCCCCGGCGCCGCGAGTTCGTATTTCCGGATAAACGCGTCGAAGCTGCATAGCTCGCCGTCGTGAGTGAGCTCCACGCCCGGAATATCGTATGGAATGGCACCAGTCGATTCGGCCACCCGCAGCACTTCGCCTGCTGGCACATAGAGGAATTCGGGCGACGCGTCGATGAACCGGGCTACCAGCCACGGGCATGCGATGCGGTCGATCTTGGGGTGCTCTCGGGTGATCCATTTCATGATGTCCTCCCGTTTGAGGCGAGGTTAGCGACGTGACTGTGGCGGCCCGACTCAGGCCACCCAACCCAACAGGTAAATCGCAATGCCAGCCGCACAGCACACCCCAAGGGTCGTGATCATGCCGGCCTTCAACCGGAACAACATGAACGTCGCTACGGCGGCAAGCAGCAGCGACCACGGATCGAGACTCGACAGCACAGGCACTTGCAGCGTGAGGCCGTAGGCGTGCTTGATGTCGACCTTCGCAAATAAGGTATGCAGCGCGAACCAGATGGCGAGATTGAGGATGACGCCAACCACCGCGGCAGTGATCGTCGACAGCGTGGCGCTGAGGGCCTTGTTGTTGCGCAGCGCTTCCATGTAAGGCGCACCGACGAAGATCAGCAGGAACGACGGCGCGAACGTCGCCCACTTGGCGGTGATGCCCCAAGCGTGCCGGCGAGCGCTGGATCCAGTGCGCCGTGCTGGCGGTAGGCCGCCATGAAGCCGACGAACTGCACCACGCTGATCAGCGGGCCCGGCGTCGTTTCAGCCATCCCCAAGCCTGCAAGCATTTCGCCCGGAGCAAGCCAATGGAAGTGCTCGACAGCTTGTTGCGCCACATAGGACAGGATCGCGTAGGCGCCGCCGAACGTAACCACGGCCATCTTGCTGAAAAATGCCGCGATATGCGTGTAGACGCTGTCGCTCCCAAGTGTGGCGTACAGGACGGCTAACGGGCCAAGCCAGATCGTCAGGCTGATTGCGGCGATCTTGATCGCACGCCGATGCGACGGTTTGACGTGCTCAGGCACTTCGACGGCAAACGCCGCGTCGATGGCCGCCAAAGGTCCATCATCTTGCGCGGCGCTACCATGGCCTGCCCCGCCCTTGATGCCCTTCCAACCAAGTGCATTGCCCGTCAGGCCAATGATCGCCGCGGCCGCAATGATGAGCGGGAACGGTACGCCCCCGAAGAAGATGGCGATAAAGGAGAGTGCCGCGACCCCCACCATGGTGCGGGTCTTCAGCGCGCGGCGCCCGACGCGCTGCACCGCCTCCAGCACGACAGCCAGCACGGCCGCCTTCAGACCGAAGAACAGCGCCTGCACGATTCCGACATTACCGAAGCTGGCATAGACCCAGCTCAACACACCGAGGGTCAGCAGTCCAGGGAGGATGAACAGAATGCCGGCGACCAGTCCGCCTCGCGTGCGATGCAGGAGCCATCCTATGTAGACCGCCAGCTTGTGGGCTTCCGGGCCGGGCACCAGCGTGCAGTAGTTCAACGCGTGCAAGAAGCGCGTCTCACTAATCCAGCGCTTCTCCTCGACAAGGATGCGGTGCATCACCGCAATTTGCCCTGCAGGCCCGCCAAAGCTCAGGGCCGCAACGCGAACCCATACCCAGAAGGCGTCGTGAAATGAAACGCCGTGGCGCTCATGCGCGGGTACGTCTGCGGTAGATGTTGCGGCTGATTTGGTCGGATCCATCACGTGCGTTTCCATCACTCCATCCCTGTCTCGTTGATCGATGTACTTCGCCGAGTCAGCCCAGAGGCTCCATTCGGCCGCGAAGTCGGCCCACAGAGAGTTGCGGGCATGACGGACCTCATCACTGACTCAATAGCGCTGCGGCTTTAACACCGGCCTCGTAGCGGCTGGCCACCGCATCCCACTGAATGTTCTTGAAGAACGCGTCCACGTAACGAGCCGCTGCAGCACCGAAGTCCATCTGATAGGAGTGCTCGTACATGTCCATGACGAGCAATGGCAGGGTCGCGGCCGGACCGTGCGCGTGGTCGGCAAGCCAGAAGTTTTCCAACTGCGCCGTGTGCGTGTTCAATCCCAACATAACCCAGCCCGGCCCTCCCCCCAATCCGGCGCCAACGCGACGGAACTCGGTTTCCCAGGTGTCGAAGCTACCGAACGCTTCGGAGATTGCCCGCCGCTCTGTCGCACTCGCCTGGCCGTCACCGCCAAGGTTGTCAAAGTAGTACTCGTGCAGCACCACGGAGCCGTGGCGCAGCGAATGCTCGCGCTTGAGATCGTTGTAGATGTAGGGCGGCGTGTCCGGTTGCTCAAGCGCCTCGGCCAAGTGCCGCTTCACCGTGGTAAGCGCTTTGATCGAGCCGCCGTAGTTATTTTCCCAGTGCGACAGGATCAGGCGTTCGGACAGACCATCCAGTCTTGCCGGATCGAACGCCAAGGGTTTAGGGGCGATCCGATTTTCGAAAGCGGTAAGAGACGACATGACTGTGCTCCATGGATACCTGTGGAAGTAAAGATGTGGCCAGGCAACCCGGAGACGCGTGGCGGCCTCAACTTGGCGCGCGCACGTTGTCATCCTTAGCCGAAAAGGCCGTAAGCAAACCGTCGAAGATGTGCCCAGCGGATGCCACCAACTGGTCATCGTCTTCCAGCACTTGCCGTAAGCCGGCAAGCACCTGCTCTACGCCTGCCGCCTCGGGCGGTTGTATGCCACCGGCATCGAGGTAATGCACAAGCGCACCAACGCGATCGAGGGCCGGGTTACCAAGACCGAAGCTCTCCACCAGCACTTCAAAGCTCACCTTGACGCCCACGTGCGTGAAGCGAGCCCCATCGAAATCAAAGCCCAACGCATCTGACGGGCAGTCCGCGGGACTCTTCAGCCAGAGCATCCGCGCGTCCCGATCGATGAATCGGCGAATCAACCACGCACACGCCAGCCGATCCACCCACGGGCGCCTACGCGTGGCCCAAGTGCGCCCCTGAAAATCCTTGATCGACAACTTCACGATCGCTGCATCGGTCGTTGCATGCGGCTCGTTCGGTGACAGCACCTGGTTGGCGAGCGTCTCAAGCGTCTGCAAAGCCGCATCGGCTTGCCGTCGAGCTTCGCCAGGAAAGAAGTCCAGATCCGAAATCGCCTGAAACCCTTTTCGTAACTTGCGACACTGCTTGAGCGTGTCGAGCGCAGTCTCTGCGTTCAGCGCACTGCGGGCCTGTGTCACGTCCGCCATCAAAGTCGCATAGTCATCGCTACGGTCGAACATCGGAATGAAGTCCACCCGTTCCGGCACCTGCACGTCGAGCAAGTAGGCCGTTCCGCCCGAAGACAACACGTCTTCCTCCACCGCTTGCAGCGTCGCGCGGCAAGCCGCCGTCCCTGGCAGCAGGTAGACGCCATCGCGAAGGACCGCCGCGCCTGAGGCTTTGAGCGCACGCCAGGCTCGCATACGGGCCGTGGCGTTCTCCGTCGGCAGGCTGGTAATGAAGAGGATCCATGAGTCCATGTCATTTACTCTACGTTCATGTAGCCAGAGCTACAAATAATTTCACGAAATATGGAAATAGTAATTTATGCTACATCCAAGTAGCGATTACTGCAATTCAACAGTGTCAGTGACGTGCCCCTACAGCGTGTTGATTAGCGACGCGTAGTATTTTTGTATCTGCGCCTACTCGAGCCCCAAACCTAATGTCAGCAAACCACAACGCCGCGCTCACGGCACTCGCAGCGGCCGCTTTGTTCGGCGCGACAACACCGCTCGCCAAAATGCTCGTTGGCTCGTTCTCACCTTTCATGGTGGCGGGACTCTTCTATTTGGGGAGCGGCATTGGGCTCGCTATCGGGATACTTCTCCGGCGCTTAAGTCGCACCTCAGACAAGCAGAAGCACGAAAGCCGCATCGAGTCAGCGGAGATCCCGTGGCTGCTAGGCGCTATTGTTGCCGGTGGTGTCGCCGGTCCGGCCTTGCTGATGCTGGGTTTGAGTACGACCCCCGCGGCAACGAGCTCCCTGCTTTTGAATCTCGAAGGCGTGCTGACGGCCGTGATCGCGTGGATCGTTTTCCGAGAAAACGTTGATCTGCAGATCTTTCTCGGCATGGTGGCCATCGTGCTAGGTGGTGTTGCCCTGTCGTGGCAACCCGGTACCGCAGGGGTTTCGTCCGGCGCACTGCTTATCATCGGCGCCTGCCTTGCCTGGGCAATCGATAACAACCTGACACGTCGCGTGTCGACCAACGATGCGATGGTCATCGCATGCATCAAAGGATTGGTGGCCGGCTCCGTCAACCTCTGCATCGCATTGCTACTCGGCGCGCGCCTGCCAAGCCTGGGCGGCATGGCCGCGGCGATGCTTATCGGGTTTGCTGGCTATGGTGTGAGCCTGGTGCTCTTCGTTCTCGCGTTGCGCAACCTCGGTACGGCGCGAACAGGTGCGTATTTCTCCGTAGCGCCGATCTTCGGCGTCGCGCTTTCACTCATGCTGTGGCCGGAGGTCCCGTCGCTGCTGTTCTGGATTGCGTTTGCGCTGATGGCATTGGGCGTGTGGCTCCACGTTCGTGAAAGGCACGAGCACACACATACGCACGAGCCCATGGCTCACAACCACCGCCATCGGCATGACGAGCACCACCAGCACCCCCATGACTTCGAGTGGGATGGCACGGAGCCACACACCCACCCGCATCGTCATCTACCGATCACTCACTCGCATGCGCATTTCCCCGACATCCATCATCGGCATACGCACTAAGCCTCGTGTTCTCATAGAGACAGACTCGTCCGGCTGGTAACGCCCAAACAGACCAATCGTCGGCCGCTGCAAGTGTTGCGTTCTGCGCCCCTCCCCCCGCAACAAAGCCCTGAAATCCTGGCACGCAACAGTCAGTGCGCGAAAAAATCGATTAATCCCAGAAAATTTGGGAAGTTCGGGCGCGCAACAGCCTCACTAAGTACCAAGTTTGCGAATTACAGAATGAGGCGACCTTCGATGCAGGTCACGGCGTCGCCGCCGATCCAAACTTTGTCGCCGACCTGCGTGACCTCGATGCAGCCGGCACGCCCCATGGTCAGGCCCTGACTCACGCGGTATCGCGCAGGCGCCAATCCGGCCCCGAGCAGCCACTGGGCGATGCCCGCGTTCAGGCTGCCGGTCGCCGGATCCTCCGGCATTCCGTCGCCGGCGATGAAGGCCCGTACCTCGAACTGTGCGTCGCTGTCGTCGCGCCGCGGATCGCAAGGCGCAATCACGCCGACGGCCAGTCCGAGCAGCGCCTGATAGTCGGGTTTCAAATCCAGCACCTGCTGACGATTGGCCAGCATCACGGCCAGCCAGCCCGCGCCGTTGTCGACCCATTGGGCAGCGACGATCGCCCCCGGAGCCAGCCCCAGTCCCTGACGCACGCGCTCCAGAAGTTCGGGCGCCAGCGCTCCGCTACGCAGCAATGGCGGCGCCAGGAACGCCAATTGCCGCCCCTCACGGCGGATGCGCACCAGCCCCACCGCGCATTCCTGAACAATCTCCTCGCCTTTGGGCTCGCCACCCGACTCGAGCCACGCATGGCAACTGCCAAGCGTTGGATGTCCGGCGAACGGCAGCTCCTCCCGGGTGGTGAATATCCGCAGACGGTAATCGGCCCGCGGATCGGTCGGCGCAAGAATGAAAGTGGTCTCGCTAAGGTTCGTCCAGTTGGCAAATGTCGCCATCTGCTGGTCGTTCAGCGCTTCGGCATCGAACACCACCGCCACCGGGTTGCCCTTTAGCGGCACGGAACTGAAAACGTCGACCTGCTTGAATCTCGTTGAACTCATGGAATGCCTGCCTCGTGCCCTCGTAGGATGGCGAGTCTACGCCCAATTCAATCAGCGCTCCTATCCGTCCTATCCGTCCTATCCGACCAGGCAACAAGCGCGAAACGGCGAAACACGGTTCGCTTGACCCGATCCAAAATCAAAGCGAACACGGCAACCGCCAGGATCAAGGCGCCGACGAGCGCTACGGGAACCGCATCCATCAGCGTCCCGGTCACTGCCAACGCACACACCAAAACCACATCGACGACGCTGACCCACGCCATGAGCTCGCCTGGCGCCACGGCCCACATGGGACCGTCGCTGCGCAAAACGTAAATGTTGGCCTGTGTCGTAAAGACAAGCAGCAGGAAAACCAGCGTTTGTCTCTGTGGCTC
Source organism: Pandoraea pnomenusa (assembly GCF_000767615.3). NCBI lineage: Bacteria > Pseudomonadati > Pseudomonadota > Betaproteobacteria > Burkholderiales > Burkholderiaceae > Pandoraea > Pandoraea pnomenusa. The sequence continues at coordinate 2,748,561 of NZ_CP009553.3, forward strand.
GCTCAGCCCCAAGAACGAGCGCGCACCGAAATACAGCGACAACGTGAAAACGAGCGAAACCGCGCCGAGCGCGGCAGCAGCCCCCATGAGCTGTCCGACTCGCCAGCGTTGCGGCATTGCCGCCGGCCGCGCACGATCGGCGGCAATACTCATCGTGACGAAATCGTTCGCGAACAACAACAGCACGAGCAACTTCGGGGAAATGGCGAAGCCATCGGTGAGCCACAGCCCTAGCGTGAGGAAAACTACGATCTCCAACGTCTTCACAATCTTGTTCAGCACATACGTGAGCATGCGCCGGTGGACCTCTCGCCCGGTACGAACTACCATCAGCACGCCGCCCAGGCCCGCATCGGTCAGGACGACGCCCGCCGCAGCCTTGGCTACGTCGGTGGCGCTTGCCACGGCAATGCCGAGCTCCGCCTGCCTGAGCGCCGGCGCGTCATTGACGCCATCCCCGGTCATCCCCGTGACATGCCCTGCCCGCTGCAGCGCGACGACAATGGCGTGCTTTTCCTCGGGCAGGACCCGGGCGAAGATGTCGCACTGCTCCGGCTTGTCAAGATCGTTGCCGCCGGGCACGCAGATCCGCGCTCCCAGCCCGAGTCGGGTTCCCATCGCCCGTGCCGTTTCGAGTGCGTCGCCAGTGGCCATGCAAACGCGCACGCCCAGCCGCCGAAGTGCCGCGATGAGTTCCGCCGCATCGTCCCGCGGCGGGTCCGAGAGCCCGATCAGGCCGATCGGCCGAATTGCCCCTGCCGGCCCCGCGGCAACGGCGAGCACGCGTGCGCCGCCGCCGGCCACCTCCCTCCCCTGCGCCTGCGCCACCTGAAGTTGCACCGCATCGGCTGAGCAATGCTCGAATACCGCCCGGGTCGCGCCTTTTAGCGCATGCCACGGCCGCCCCTCCACGTCATAGATGCCTTCGCTGAATCGAGTCTCCGGATCAAACGGCCGAAAGTCCGTACGTACAGGCAAGCTGTCCGCCTTTGCACTCCCGCGATAAGCCGCAAGAATTGCCAGATCCAGCGGATCTTGCGACGCATCGTCGCTGGCCATCGCGGCAGTGCGAAGCACCGTCTGCTCGTCCACATCCGCCAACGTCCTGACTTCGGAAACGCCAAGCGCATTCTTCGTGAGCGTGCCCGTCTTGTCCGAAAGGAGCGTGTCCATTGCCGCAGCCTCTTCCACCGCGGGCAACCGCGTGACCAGCACGCCCTGCTTCGACAGTTGCATGCTTGCCATCGCGGTGGCCAAGGTATAGGTTGCCGGCAACGCAACAGGGACCGAAGCGACGAGCAACAGCAACGCGAACACCACCGTGTCGCCCGGTGCAAGACCGTGCGTGACAGCATGAAGCGTGACCAGCACCACGAGCACGAAGTCGAAGGCCACCAGCCACTTCACGATGGCGAGAATGGTGCGCTGCATGTGGCTGGGCGCGTTGGATGTGCGCACAAGCTCTGCGGTCCGGCCAAAGCGGGTGCGCGATCCGGTGGAAGTCACTTCGCCGCTCGCTTCACCCCGATGCACGATCGATCCGGCATAGGCGGGCTGCCCCGGGCCCGCGTCGACGGGGAGTGACTCACCGGTCAGCGTTGACTGGTCGAGCGTCACGGCGCCGGCGAAAAGCACGAGGTCCGCCGGGACGATATCGCCGGCTCGCAGATGCACCACATCTCCCGGCACCAACTGTTGCGCGGAAATACGCCCCCATCGGGCGTCGCGCAACACGCGAGCGCTGACCTGAAGCTGCCTGCGCAACAAAGCCAGCGCGTCTTGCGCGCGACGCTCCTGCAGGAAAGCGGCCAACGCATTGAACGCGAGCAGAAGCAGAATGATCAGCGCCTCCTGATCGCGGCGCAGCAACACCTGCAGGACGATCACCCCTTCGAGCATCCACGGTATCGGCCCCCAGAGCTTTCCTAGTAGTTGGCGCCACCCAGATGTGCCAACCGCCTGAACGGCATTCGCGCCATAGGATTGCAGCCGGGACTGCGCCTGCGCGGAGGTGAGCCCCGTCAAGCGGTCCGTCGGCGGCAATGCCGCCGCGGCTTGCGCAGGTGGTTCAGCCATGATCGTCATCGTCGGGCGAGATCCGTTTTCCAGGGCCACAAACGCGCGTGATGTCGGCTCGGGCGACCGCCGCCCGCCTTGGCCTAAGCATACTCCGCGGCAAGGCGCCCGCGGTTCGCCCCGCTAAGGTTTTGCTAAGGCTTCACGCCTACGATCGAATCGAAGGCTCTGCGATGGCTTCGATATTCGCACCTTCCTTTTGATCGTCAACGTTAGGAGCTCAATCATGAAGATGTCATATGTTGCCGTCCTGTTCGCCCTGCTGGGATCGTTCGGCGCCGTTCAGGCAAACGCCCAGGCGGCTTCCCTCCCGTCGTCGATGCAATCGACGATGTCCCTTCCCGCCAACGTCGATTCGCTGACGCCGCTGCCCCGGGCGCAGGTGTATCGACAGCTTGTGAGCGCGGAACGACATGACGTTCTTCAACAAGGCGACACCGTCTATCCGAGGACCGCGACGAGCCATCGGCCGAACGCCAACCTCACACGAGCCTCGGTCGAACACAGCCTGCGCCGCGCCGAGCAGCAAGGCTTGCTGACCGAGCCCCGGAACGCGTACCCTGTTCTCCACGTCGCCCCTCGGACAAGCCTGGCCTGGACGCCAAAGATGCAGGTCGCGGGCGAGGCATCGATCCAGCACCTTTATGAGAATCCGTAATCTCCTGGCAGGACTGCGCCGCTCGCCTTGGGCAACGCGGGACCACCGACGCGGGCACGCTAAGTCTTTGCTAAGCGTCGTGCCTCACAATGTGTCCGAGTGAGGCACGACATTCCGCGGGGAGTGTCGATCGGGCCCAATGCCGGCAACGCGCACCGACGAAAGCGCATCGCCGTGTCACCTCAGAGACCAGGACATGCGAATTTTGCTCGTCGAAGACGATCCGATGATTGGCCGCGTCGTGCGCGACTCGCTCAGAGATGCGACGTTCGCGGTCGATTGGGTCAACGACGGACAGGCGGCCCTCGCCGCCACCGAGTGCCAACATTACGATCTGGTGTTGCTCGACCTTGGCCTGCCTCGCGAGGATGGCCACACCGTTCTGCAAAACCTCAGAGCCAAAGGGCAGCGCGTTCCGGTCATCATCGTTACGGCCCGGGACGCATTGCCGGAACGACTCAAAGGCCTTGACGCCGGCGCTGACGACTACATCCTGAAGCCGTTCGAAATGGCGGAATTGCTCGCGCGCATTCGTGCGGTGATGCGCCGCCAGTCCGGACAGGCGTTGCCCGTCATGACGAACGGGGTCGTGACCCTCGATCCGGCAACGCGCGAGGCGCGGACAACCGCATCGGCCGCGGTGCAACTGTCCAATCGGGAGTTCGCATTGCTCGAGGCACTGCTCACTCGCCCCGGCGCGATCCTGTCGCGCAGCGACCTCGAAGACCGGATTTATGGATGGGGCGAGGAAGTCGAGAGCAACGCGATCGAATTCCTCATCCATTCGCTTCGCAAGAAACTCGGCACGGACACGATCCGGAATGTGAGAGGCGCAGGATGGATGGTCACAAAGCGCGACTGAGCGACTCGCTTCGGCTTCGCCTGAGCCTGTGGCTCTCGGTCGCCATCCTGGTGTTCGCCGGCATTGCCGGCGTGATCTCGTTTGGCGCCGCCTTCGACGAAGCCCACGAACTCCAGGACGACATCCTGCGGCAGGTCGCCGCGCTCGTCGACAATAACCATCTCCCCGCGAGCGAGTTTCAGGACATCCAGGCGCCGCAGGCAAACAGCGACGACGCACGCGTCGTCGTCCAGCGCCTCGGGGTCTCCCCGCCGCCCGGCAGCGGTCCAACCGATGGCGACGACAAGCTGCCGCTGCCGTTGACGTTGTCGATTCCGGACGGGCTCGCGACAGTGAAGGTCGGCGGAGAACCTTACCGTGTGCTCGCCAAGACACTGAAATCCGGCGAGCGCATCGCCGTCGCGCAGGAAACCGACGTCCGGGACCAAATCGCACGCACCAGTGCCATTCGCACCGTCATGCCGCTGATCGCCTTCGTCCCGGTATTGCTGCTCGTGGTCGGCTGGCTCGTTCGGCGAGTATTCCGCCCAGTGGCCAGCCTCTCGCGCGAGATCGATCAGCGTCAGTACAGCGAACTGCATGCCGTTCCGACGGAACACCTGCCCAACGAAATTCGGCCGTTCCTTCACGCGATCAACAACCTGTTGGCGCGCGTGTCCACGTCGGTCGATGCCCAGCACCGCTTCGTCGCCGACGCCGCCCACGAGCTTCGCACACCGCTCACGGCGCTTTCCCTGCAAGCCGAGCGGCTCGCCGAAGCGCCGATGTCCGAGTCCGCAAGCGAGCGTCTGGTGGAATTGCGGCAGGGCATCGAGCGAAATCGACATCTTCTGGATCACTTGCTCGCGCTCTCCGGTGTGCAGGCAACACAGCAAGACGCCAATGCGCGCACCGACTCCGCCCTCAAGATATTCCGCCGCACGCTCGAAACCCTGCACCCGCTTGCCGAAGCCAAACAGATCGACATCGGCATCGAGGCGCAGGAGGACGCCGCCCTGCCGGTGAGCGAGACGGACCTGGAGATGCTGATGAAGAATCTCGTCGACAATGCGATTCGCTACACGCCGTCCGGTGGGCGCGTCGACCTCGTGCTCGAGTCGGATTCCCGTCAGGTCGTGCTTCGGGTCAGGGACACCGGCCCCGGCATTGCCCCGGAAGAACGTGAGCGTGTGTTCGATCCGTTCTATCGCGTCCTTGGAACACAGACCACGGGCTCGGGCCTTGGGTTGGCGATTGCGAAGGCCGTCGCCGACAAATCCGGGGCGCGGATTCGTCTTTCCTATATCAACGAAAGCACTTCCGACGAAAGCGCCCGCTACGGCTTGGACGTGAGCGTCATTTTCCCGCCAGTCTCCGTCGCCAATACCAAGGGATAATGCGCTGGCGCGTCTGCCGGCACCGACCGGAATACGGCTACACTGGGCATTCGGTGACGTACGGGCAGCACGAGCCTCGTCGTTCCGCAGCCGCACGGGCGCTCACGAAAACGACGCACATGACGCGCACGGCAACCCGCCATGGAGAGTCCCCACATGAAACGCCATTTGTACGCCGCTGCCGCGGCATCTCCCATTCTTCTGCTGGGCACCCTCGCGCTTGCAGCGTCGGCGCGTGCCAACGATACGCCGCGCCAGATGGATGTGTCGCGACGCGGCGCCGATGTCATGCCGTTCTCCCTTGCGGCGACGACCCACGTCTTCTCGAAAACTGCCGACGGCGGCATCCAGCAGGTCGTGACCAAGACACACGATCCGAAGCAGGTCACGCTGATTCGCGAACACCTGTCGGCCATCGCCCAGCGTTTCTCCGCCGGCGATTTCGGAGCGCCCGGTCAGATCCATGGCGCGGACATGCCCGGTTTGGCCGCACTGCGCGCAGCGAAGCCGGGGGAACTTGACATTCGCTATCGCGACTTGCCCAACGGCGGCGAAATTGCGTACCGTTCGAAACACGGGCGTCTGGTCGCCGCGCTGCACCAGTGGTTCGATGCCCAGTTATCAGACCATGGCCACGACGCAACCGACAAACAGGACGCCGGCATGACCCACCATCACTCGATGGACATGCCGACGAAATAGTCGAAGATCCCGGGCAGACTGCCAACCTCCCCTCGCCTTGCGCGCAGGCCTCGACCAAGCGACGATCGCGCCGTGCCGGGAGGGTTGATCCACATCAACGCGCGATGCCGGGCGTGATCTACGCTTGCGTATCATGCGCTGCGCATGGACAGGAGGTCGCCCGTGAACGCCAACGTTCTGATTTCGCCGGCAGCATTGTCCGCCATGCTGAACACGGAGGCCGCCGTCGTCGTCGACACGCGCGACGCGGCCAATTACGCCGAAGCCCACATCCCGGGGGCCGTCAATATTCACGAGATCTTTACCTATCTTGCGACCTCGACGCCCGAGGGCCTGAATGCGCTTCACGACACGTTTGCCAACGCCTTCGGCAAGGCCGGGCTGTCCGGCAAGGAAACCGCCGTGATCTACGAGCAATCGATGGAAACGGGGTTCGGGCAATCCTGTCGGGGTTATGTCCTGCTGCGCTTTCTCGGCTACCCGCGCGACAAGATCAAGGTACTCCACGGCGGCTTTGCGGCGTGGCGCGCGGCCGGGCTGCCCAGCTCGACCGAGGTTCCGCATCCGGCGCCGGTGGCGTTTCCGGAGAACGCCGGCGCGCGCGACATTCTCGTCGATCTCGCCGCAATGAAGATCGCCGTCGCCGATAAACGCATCGTGAAACTCGATGTGCGTGACGTGGACGAATGGATCGCCGAGAGTTCATCGCCGTACGGCAAGGACTTCTGCCCCCGCAAAGGGCGAATTCCCGGTTCGGTATGGATCGAATGGTATCGAATGATGAAGCCGACCCCGACGGGCAAGATGTTCAAATCGCCCAGCGAAATTCTCGCCGAATGCGCCACGGTGGGCATTTCGCGCGACACGCCGGTCATCGTGTTCTGCTTCAAGGGCGCGCGTGCATCCAACACGTTCGTCGCGCTCGAAGAGGCCGGGATCAGGAATGTTCGGTTGTACTTCGGCTCCTGGAACGAGTGGTCCCGCGACCCCTCGCTCCCGATCGAGGAAGGGCTTCCCTACAGGATGTGACGGGCATATCCCCTGCCCCCGGGCCAGGAGGACATGCCCCGCCGGTCATTTGACCGACCGGATGAATCCCGTGTGCCGGTTCACCTCGTAACGCTGCACGAGCACGTCTTTCTCCGCAGTGACCACATCGGCGGTGATCGTATCGGCATCGCGCTCCGCGACCTTGCCAAGCTTCAGGCGTGAATTGCCGGACCGTTTGAGCCACTGTTCCATGTTGCTCCGAACCTGGTCCACGCTCAGGTTCAGGTTCTCTCGCTGGGGTGCCCCATCCGGCCCCGCACAGGGCCCGCATCCGCCCGACCAGTCCATCATGCCGGGCCCCATCATGCGACCGGCGTACCCATCGCGCATCATGCCGGGGCCATAGCCCTGTGCGCAGCCCCAGCCGCCGCCCGCCGGCTGCGCCATGGCAGGTGCTGCCGCGACGGCCAGGGCGCCCAGGGCGACCCGAAGGGCGACGGAAAAGCCTCGTTGTTTCATTTCACGTTGCATGGCAATCCTCTCCTCTGCGTTGAAGGCGGGGGCATGGGCACCCGCCGCGCGCACCGATCATGGGCACGTGTATCAACGCTAGTCGCGCCACACACGCGCGACTTGAGGCACGTCAAGAGAACAACGCCGAACACGCGCCGACCCTCGCCATGCGTGCGGCAATCCGTCCGGCGTTGATATCCATCAACATGCGACCGGCCGGCGATGTCCATGCTTGAGGTATCGATTCGTCTGGAGAATTGCCATGTTCCGGGAAGCTCGCCACATGACGCGCCTGCTCGCGCTCGCGCTCCTTGCCTGCTGTCTCACGTCGCTGGCGGCAAGGGCGGCGCCAGGCCAGCCCGTTCAGGCCGGCGACGAGGTCAGCTATATCACCGGCGGCATCGGCGAAGACGAGGTGCGCGAATTCCGTGAAGTCGCGCCGAAATACAACCTTCGCATGACGTTTGCCTCGAAAACGGGAAGCTATCTTTCCGACGTCGACGTCACCATCACGACGCTGGCGGGACACCAGATGCTGGCCGTGCGGACCGAGGGCCCGTTCCTTTTCGTCCGCATTCCCGCGGGCGGCTACCGGATCGTGGCGCAAACGGCGCGCAACTCGGAAGTGCGAAAGGTGCGAGTGCCGACGCGCGGCAACCTCGATCTGCACTTCGCATGGGACGATCCCGACTACTTCGGGAATATGTATCTCTGCAAGGGTTGCCCGAAGCCGCGACGCTGATCGGCGAACGGCCTCCCCCCGACATCCGGCGCTCCCGTGCTCAGAACGCGCGAATCGTTGGCACCCCCGCTTCCCGAACCGGCGGCTGGCATGGAATGCGCGCAGCTGCCTTGCGTCGACGCCGATCGCGGGCTCTCGACGCTTCAGGTGACGCAGCAACGCGCCCGCCATGGCAGCAATGTGGTGGACGCCCGAAGTCGCGGCGACTGGCGCTTCGTGCTTGCCGACGTCCTTCGCGAGCCCATGTTCCTGCTGTTGCTCGCGGCCAGCGGCGTCTACTTCGCCCTGGGTGACCGTACTGAAGCGTTGACGCTGTGTGCCTTTGTGCTCGGCGTGGTGAGCCTGACGGTTTATCAGTCCCGCAGGGCCGCGCGAGTCCTCGATTCCCTGCGGGAGCTGTCCGCGCCGCGCGCCGAGGTGCTGCGTGACGGTGAGCGGCGATGGGTGCCCGCCACCGAACTGGTCCCCGGCGATATCGCCTTTGTGGACGAGGGCAACCGCGTTCCGGCCGACGGCATCGTCATCGAAGCCCACGAACTCAGCGTGGACGAAGCCTTGCTCACCGGAGAGTCCACGCCGATCGACAAGCGTGGCGGCGACACACCCGCCGGCGCCGATGCTTCAACTGACCGCCTGCTGTACCTCGGGTCGATGGTCGTGCGCGGACAAGGGCGCATGCGCGTGATCGCCACCGGACCCGACACCGCCCTCGGTCGCATTGGCAAGTCGCTGGGCGACATCTCGGAGGCGCCATCCCCCCTTCAGCGACAGGCCAAATCGTTGGTGAACGGGTTTGCGCTCATTGCGCTGTTACTGGTCGTGGCGCTGAGCGTCATCTATCGGTGGCGTTTCGAGCAGTGGCTGCCCGGGTTGCTCGCCGGCATCACGCTGGCGATGGGCATATTGCCGGAGGAAATTCCCGTCATCTTCGCCGTATTCTTTGCGCTGGGTGCGCGACGCATCGCCGGGGAAGGTGTGTTGACGCGGCGGATGAACGCCATCGAGACGCTGGGACAGACAAGCGTGCTGTGCGTGGACAAGACCGGGACACTCACGCAAAACCGGATGTCGGTCAGTGCGTTGTCGATCGACGGCCGGATGCTCGACATCGGTCCGGACACGGCCCACATTGAAGAACCCTTTCACGAGCTCATCGAATACCTCGTGCTCGCCAGCGAGATCGACCCCGTCGATCCGATGGAGCGCGCGTTTCACGCCGTGGGCCGGTCGGCGCTTGCCGGCACGGGGCGCCTGCACACGGACTGGTCGCTGGTGCACGAATACGCCTTGACGCCTGAGCTGCCCGCCATGTCGCATGCCTGGCGCACGCAGTCGGACAGCGCGTATCACGCCATTGCCTGCAAAGGCGCGCCGGAGGCGGTGTGCGCCCTGTGCCGGATGAGCGTGACACAGACCGGGCAAGTCCTCGAGCGGGCGCGCAACATGGCCGCGCGCGGTCTGCGCGTGCTGGGTGTCGCGAAATCGGAATACCTGCCCGGCGAATGGCCCGCGCATCAGCACGGCTTCGCGTTCGCGTTCGTCGGACTCGTGGGCCTGTCCGACCCGGTTCGTCCAGAGGTCGCGGGCGCCATCGCCGAATGCAGGACCGCCGGCATCCGCGTGGTCATGATGACGGGCGATTACGCCACCACGGCGCAGGCCATCGCATCCGACGTGGGGATCGACAATCGCCGTGTCGTCACTGGACGCGATCTGGCGTCCATGAGCGGCGCGGCGCTTCGCGAGGCGGTGAACGCGTCGGAGATCTTCGCTCGCATCAGCCCCGGGCAAAAGCTGCAACTGGTGAACGCGCTGCGCGAAAACGGCGAAATCGTGGCAATGACGGGCGACGGCGTGAACGATGCCCCCGCCCTCAAGGCCGCGCATATCGGCATCGCCATGGGATTGCGCGGCGCGGAGGTCGCCCGCGAGGTCGCGGCATTGGTGCTGTTGCGCGACGATTTCAGCCCGATCGTCGCGGCGATTCGCCTGGGGCGGCGCATTTACGCCAACATCGTGCTCGCGATCAATTTCACGGTCGCCGTGCATATTCCGATGGTCGCGGCCGCGACCTTGCCGGTCGTCGCCGGTCTGCCGCCGATGCTCGCGCCCGTGCACATCGTCTTCCTGCAGTTGATCATCGATCCCGTCTGTTCGATCGTCTTCGAAAACGAGCCGGGGGCTCGGAACCTGATGCGCTTGCCGCCTCGCCCGGCCCAGGCACGCCTGCTCGACGCGCGTGCGCTGGCGAGCAGCGCGGTGGCGGGCACGTTGAGCGCGCTGCTTGTCCTTGCCGCCTATGCGACGCTCCTGAGACTCGACGGCGAGGTCGCCCGGGCGCGCACGCTCGCCTTCGTGCTCCTCGTTGTCGCCAACGTGGCGCTGATCTTCGTGACCCCCGCCCTTTCCGGCCTTGCAACGACCGGAGACAGACCCCTGGTGCGCAATCGATATCTCTGGATCGTGCTGGTCGGTACTGTCGTGAGCCTCACGCTCGTGACATGCGTGCCGTCGTTGGCGAGGATTTTCGGGTTCGTCGCCTTGTCGGGCGGAGCGTGATCTTCGATACCGGCGGTCAGATGCGCCCCACGAGCCCCCGACCGACCAACCCCGCAGCGCGTTGCCCTCGATGCATGGAAGGCGCTTGCGCCGAGCCAAACAATTCCATAAAATTGGAAATATAGAAACAACTACCTTCCGCAAGCCGTCATGACATCCTGCATTGCCCTGGATTCGCCCCTTCCCGCCATCAAGCCGGCGTTTCTCGATACCGCCATCGCGGCGAAACTCGGCATGCCGGGCGCCGCACCTCCGCGCATTCTGATGCTCTATGGCTCGCTGCGCGAGCGCTCCTATTCGCGATTGCTGATCGAAGAGGCGGCGCGCCTGCTGCAACGCATGGGTGCGGAAGTTCGCATCTTCGACCCACGCGGCCTGCCCATGCCCGACGAAGTCCAGGCTGACACGCATCCCAAGGTGAAGGAACTCCGTGACCTGTCCCTCTGGTCGGAAGGCCACGTGTGGTGCAGCCCCGAGCGGCACGGCACGATTTCCGCCGTCATCAAGAACCAGATCGATCATTTGCCGCTGTCGATGGGCGGCATTCGTCCCACGCAAGGCCGAACACTGGCCGTCATGCAAGTCAGCGGCGGCTCGCAATCGTTCAATTCGGTCAATCAGCTCCGCCAGCTCGGACGATGGATGCGCATGTTCACCATCCCCAACCAGTCGTCGGTCGCGAAGGCGTTCGAGGAATTCGACGAGGCTGGCCGGATGAAGCCGTCCGCGTATTACGACCGCGTCGTCGATGTGATGGAAGAGCTGGTGAAGTTCACCCTCCTGCTGCGCGGCAGGAGTGACTATCTGGTCGACCGTTACAGCGAGCGCGTCGAGGCGCAAACACCGCTCGACGTGTCGACGGATCTGTCGGCGATCGCGATCGGCGCACGCGCGACGCCGCCCTCGGAAGAAGGAAAATGATGCAACGGATCAGCACTTCCGGGGCGACGACGGCTCGCACAGCCCCGGTACGCCCTGGCAGCAATTCTCGGTCAGAAACGCAATGAGCGCGTTCATCCTGTCGATGGACGCCGAATAGAAGACAAATCGGCCCTCCTGACGAGAGGCAATGAGACCGGCGTTGGCCAGCTCCTTCAGGTGAAACGAAAGCGTGGCGTTGGCCAGGCCCAGCGCCTCGGCAATGTGACCGACGCTGAGGCCGTCGGGGCCCGCGACGACAAGCAGCCGGAAGACGGCAAGACGGTGGCCCTGCGCCAGGGCGGCGAGGGCTTTGACGGCGTCGGAATCGTTCAAAGTGGCTTTTGGCAAGGATGGGACGGTGTTTTCAATCGCGAGGCAGCGACACGCCCATGGGTCGTGAAAGGCCTCGTTAAATTTCGATATTTCTGGAATTCTAGTCAAATATGAGTCAAGCGGATACCACCAAACGCAACGTGCTGTTCCTGTGCACGCACAATTCGGCCCGCTCCATCCTGGCCGAGGCCATTCTCAATGAGATCGGCAGCGAACGCTTCGTCGCGTTCAGTGCGGGCAGCCAGCCGTCCGGCAAGCCCAATCCGTATGCCCTCGAGCTGCTGGCTTCGCGCGGCATCGACACGTCGGGCTTGCAAAGCAAGTCCTGGGACGTGTTCGCGCAACCCGGCGCCCCGGTCATCGATTTCATCTTCACGGTGTGCGACAACGCCGCGGGTGAAGCCTGTCCGTTCTGGCCGGGTCATCCGGCCAAGGCGCATTGGGGCGTGCCCGACCCGTCGCAAGCGACGGGTTCGCCCGACGACATTCGCAAGGCATTCGTGCAGGCATACCTGCAACTGCGCACGCGAATCGAGTTCCTGGTGGACTTGCCGCTGGATAAGCTCGACCCGGCTGCCGCTCATGGCGAACTGCAGCAAATGGGCGATGCGCTTCGCGCCAAGGGGCAGTGATGTCAGGATTGCAGCCTTCTCAAGCCCCCGAGGGCGCGCGCCCCGCAGCGATGGGCACGTTCGAGCGATACCTGTCGCTATGGGTCGCGCTGTGCATGGTCGTGGGCGTTGGGATCGGTCATGTCGCGCCGACCCTCGTGGTTCGGCTATCGCACCTGGAAGTCGCGCACGTGAACATCGTGGTCGCCGTGTTGATCTGGGCCATGATCGTGCCGATGCTGCTCAAGATCGATTTCGGCTCGCTCGGCCGGGTTGCCGAACATTGGCGCGGCGTGGCAGTCACGGTGGCCGTAAACTGGCTCGTCAAGCCGTTCTCGATGGCGCTGCTCGCGTGGCTGTTCATCCGCCACCTTTTCGCCACCTGGCTGCCGGCGGATCAGTTGGACAGCTACACCGCCGGGCTCATTCTGCTTGCCGCGGCGCCTTGCACGGCCATGGTTTTCGTCTGGTCGCAACTCTGCAAGGGCGACGCGTACTTCACCCTCTCGCAGGTGGCCCTGAACGACGCCATCATGGTGGTCGCCTTCGCCCCCATCGTGGCATTGCTGCTCGGCGTGTCGGCAATCACCGTGCCATGGGAGACACTGATCGTTTCGGTCATCGTGTACATCCTGATTCCGGTCGCCATTGCGCAAGCCCTCCGGCGAGGGCTTCTGCGCCGCGGCCAGCGGGCGTTCGACACAGCGGTATCGACTGTCGCGCCGTACTCGATGAGCGCCCTGCTCGCGACGCTCGTCCTGCTTTTTGCCTTTCAGGGAGAAGTCCTGCTCGCCGAACCGCGTGTCATCGCACTGCTGGCCGTGCCGATCGTCGTACAGGTCCTGCTCAACGCCGGACTGGCCTATCTCGCGAACCGCAAGCTTGGCGTCGCTCACTGCGTGGCGGGGCCGTCGTGCCTGATCGCGGCGAGCAACTTCTTCGAGCTGGCAGTGGCCACCGCCATCGGCATCTTCGGCTTGCGCTCCGGCGCGGCCCTCGCGACGGTCGTCGGTGTGCTCGTCGAGGTGCCGCTCATGCTGCTCGTCGTGCGCATCGTGAACAGCACGAAGGGGTGGTACGAGGCGACATCGCAGCGCACGCGCTGACGCAGTCGCTCATGGTTGCGTGCACGGGCGGAGGGCCTGCGATCCCCCACGCCGCAGCACCCGGTCCCGGGGCGGCGCTCATCGACGCGTCGAGGGCAAAAGCGGCGCCACGAACCGGGTGGCGACGTCCAGATTGACGCGGGCGAGCGCCCGGAAAGCTTCGGGAATCGCCACCGGCGACTCGCTGCGGTGCACACGCCCCCAGAAGTCCTCCGCAGCCCGAAACGCGCGCTCCCACACGACCGGGCGCGCGCCGATCGTGCCCACGCCTGGCGTGACCGGCAGCAGATCCGGATCGACGTCGCCGCCCAGCGGAGCGTATCGCATCGGCAGCATGTCGTATGCGGGCGCGACGCGTGTAAAGCGCCCGCTTGCGTCCAGGAGCAACGAAATGTTCTCGAAATGGCGGTCACCGTTACCGATCAGTTCGCTGAACGCGGCCATGACGTGAATCTTCGCCGCCTCGCGCTCCGACAAAACGCCCGCCTGTTCGCAACGTGTCGCGAATTGCGACCAGGTATCGCGCCGTCCGAAGCGCTCGTCGTCGATGGCGCCCGCGGACAGCATGCCGATGCGGCCGTAACGGCCCACGCGATCGAAACGCTGTACCTCGAGAAAGACGTAGCGCTCCGACATGAGGACCGTCGTGGATGCGGCCGGCACGTCGGCAAGCGACAACGATTGCTGCGCGATGTGCTCCAGCAGCAGCAGGTCGGCCATGCGTCCACCGCGCTTCGCGAACTTGACGATCACGTGCCCCACGTCCTGCGTGAAGCTCAGGAACTTCGGCTGCTCACCACCGGCGCTGGACCCATACGACGCATCCTTCAACTGGTTCGCCATGCTCTCGTAATAGGCAAGCTTCTCGTCACGCGGCACGGGCGGCAATTCGCGAAACTCCATTTCCCGCTGCAGCGACGCGTCACCATAGACGAGATTGCCGGGCAAGTTCAGCCCCCGCGAGAACAGATACGCGATACGGTGCTCGTCGCTCCAGTCGCGCAAACTCTCCGGAAATTGCTTGTCCATGGCCACTGAGCGGGCCACCTGACGTCCCAGGAAGCCCGACGGCGACGCGAAATGCATGTAAGGCGGCAATCCGTCATAGAGGACATTGCCCCGGTCCGACAGCTCCAGTGTTGCGCCGCCCCCGAGAAACTCGATCCCCGCGAACGGCCCGATGGCCCCGGCTTCGTTGATCTGGTACACCGATTGACGCGGACCCAGCCCTCCCGGCAACTGCCGCAGCAGTCCGTATTTGGGCGTACGCTCACCTGCCACCCGAAAGTTGGTGAATAGTTCAGGTGCGCTTCGAACCAGGCGAGAAAGCGTTGGTTGGCTGATGGCGAGGACTGACGTGATTTCCGCTGCCGTCCTTATTCCATGGGACAAGAGGCGGCGCAGTTCGTCGACTCGCGGCAAAGGATCCGGCATGACTGCCCTCCCGGCGCATTGACCATTGAATAGTTTGTGAATAGTTCAAGAATAGCACAAACGATCCACCGCCTTGTCGCGTCGCGCCAACGCATTGCCCCACGACGCCAATCAGGCGGCCGCGGCCGACCCGGCGGGCGACTGCCTCGGCGACCCATGCTCGTGCAACACCGGAATTCGGTAAACTATCGGTCTTTCCGGGCCGCTTCACCGCCCGCAGCAAATTCAGCCCCCATGTCGAAAACGCCCCTGACACCGCCCGCACCGAACACCCACGAGATCCGCCCTGGACAGTCCGTCGAGTTGCTCAAGGAACTGCACATCCTGACTCGCGACGGCAAGATGAACCAAGACAGCCGTCGCAAGCTCAAGCAGGTCTATCATCTGTTCCAGTTCATCGAGCCGCTGCTTCAGGAAGTCAAGAACGACCGCGGTCGCGTCACGCTCGCCGATCACGGCGCCGGCAAGTCTTATCTGGGCTTCATTCTTTACGACCTCTTCTTCAAGGTGCTCGCCGACGACTCGCATATCTACGGCATCGAAACGCGCGAGGAACTGGTCAGGACGTCGCAGGCACTGGCGCAGCGCCTCGGCTTTCCAGGGATGTCGTTCCTGAACCTGTCGGTGGCGGATTCGATCACGTCGCCCGAGCTGCCGGCGACGATCGATGTCGTCACCGCGCTGCACGCCTGCAACACCGCGACCGACGACGCCATTCGTTTCGCGCTGGCCAAGCAGGCGCGCCACATCGTGCTGGTGCCGTGTTGCCAGGCCGAAGTCGCCGGCGTATTGCGCAAGCACAAAGGCAAGCAGTTGGCAGGCAATCCGCTGACCGAGATCTGGCGGCATCCGCTGCATACGCGCGAATTCGGCAGCCAGGTCACGAATGTGCTGCGCTGCCTCCAACTGGAGGCGCATGGCTACCAAGTGAGCGTGACCGAGTTGGTGGGCTGGGAACACTCGATGAAGAACGAACTGATCGTCGCGCAGTACAAGGATCTGCCGCGCCGCCGCCCGGCGGAGCGACTCGAACACGTGCTCGAATCGCTGGGGCTCGAAGAACTCCGTGAACGGTTCTCGACGGCGCCTGTCGATGCCTGATTCAAGTCGGGTTCAAGGCTGACGCAAACCGGCTTCCCCCTGGTTCACACCGGCTTCGCGCGCGAATCGAGCTTGAATCAGGCCAGAAAGCCAGGCTGACGCTTCGGGTGGGCATCCGCGAACGCTGGCAGCGCGAAGCAGCGCTCGGACAGCGCGGCCACACGCCCAAACGCGCTTACGTCGATACCGTAGAGATCGGCGATGACGACCTGCCCGGCAATGCAGATGTCTGCAAGCGTCGGCGTGTCGCCCATCACAAATGGCGACGCCGGTCGTTGCCCGAGCATACGCTCGTACGTGGCGAGACCCTCCTCGCCCCAATGGCGGCACCACGCCTCGATTGACTCCTTGTCCGCCCCAAACGCCTGCGCCAGATGCTTGCGCACTCGCGGCACGACCAGCGGATGCGAGTCGGCGGCGCTAACCGAAGCCAGCGCGCGAACATGAGCCCGATCCTTCGCATCGCCAGGCACCAGGCGGGGCTCGGGGTACAACTCGTCCA
This sequence comes from Pandoraea pnomenusa, assembly GCF_000767615.3. NCBI lineage: Bacteria > Pseudomonadati > Pseudomonadota > Betaproteobacteria > Burkholderiales > Burkholderiaceae > Pandoraea > Pandoraea pnomenusa. Next base: position 2,765,047 of record NZ_CP009553.3, read on the forward strand.
GATACTCGATGATCGCCAGCGACTGGAACACTCGATGCCCATCGTGAACCAGCGTCGGCACCATATGCCCGGCATTCACCTCGGCGTACGCCGCATCGAACTGCCGTCCCGCCAGCAAGTCCACGCCGATTTCTTCGTACGGCAAACGTTTGAGTGCCAGCGCCACGCGAACGCGAAACGCCGCGTTCGAACGCCAGAATCCATAGAGTTGAAGCGCCATTTGAAATGTCCTTATTCAATGTCCGGAGGGAAGGAAACCGGCGACACCCGAGCGCACGCCCGAGTGCACGCCCACCATACGATTGCATTTGCAATTCATCGCCGTCGATCATGCCATGCGCCAATTGCAATTGCAACGCACTCGTTCCCCCTCCGCTTCCGCGTTGCCTTGCGCATTTCCCGCCGCCCCGCCCGCAAGGTGACAAATCGGCGCGCTTCAGACAGAATTTCCCCGGCTGCCGACCGCCCCGAAAGTTCGGCGTGTCAACTCCGGGTTGCACCGACCCAATCAGCTAAAGGCTCAAGACATGTCCCATCCTGTCTTTCTCGAGAGTCCGCCGTGGCCACGCATGCCTGAGGGTCGCAAGGGGGAACTGAAGCCATACTTCGCCGCTGGCGGTCCGTCGCTGGAAGCGAATGCCTGCCTGCCCCTCTTCTGGCGTACGCTGTTCAGTGTTGAAGACGTTCATTTCGCGCATGTCATCGACGACTTCGACCCTGAAGATGAAGCCATCGAACTGGAGGAGTTCCTGGAAAGCGTGCCCCCGGACGAAAGGGATGCGACATATCCCTATCTGGTGACGACCAAGGCGCTGGCACTCGAGCGCACCGCCCGGCGGCGCGAGGCGCTTGTCGCGTTGCTGGGCGAACGTTATCGCCTCATTCATGACGCCTTCGTCGATTACATCCGCACGGCGTATGGGCCTTTCGTTCTGGTGCGCACGAGCGGGCTGCCGGACGTCACGGACGCCACCGGTTGGTTGACGGATCAACTGGAGCGCATGGGCGCACTGGAGCATGGCACGCCGATCGATGCCGGTCTCGCTCGAGACGTCGAAGAGGCGCGCCGCGCGTCCGATGGCAACGCGGTCTGGCTCACCACGGGCGTGGGCGATCCGCGCGCCGAGGTCAACCCGTGGCCGAGCCCCCGGCTCGTGGAAGCCTTCCCCGCCTGTGCGCCCCGCCCTCGCGGCACAGCGAGGGGATCCACCGACGCCCCCAAAGCCGGGGGCAAATACACCTACCGCGACCAGACCTCGCTGGACAAGACGCTCGAGTGGCTGGCAATCCTCCTGTTCGGCGTCTCCGCCGCAGCCACCTGGGTGCTCACGCACTCGCTCTGGAAAGCCGTGCTCGCGACCGTGCTGATCACCGCCGTGATGGTCTGGTTGATGCTGCGCGTGCGGCGTGTCGGGTAAGGCATCCGTCCGCTCCGATCATGCCGTCGAGGCTGATGAGCCTTTGCAGGCGCGCGGCGCTTTCCCCCTCACAGCGCCACGACCTCCAGAATCGCGTCGGCGAAAGCTTTCGGCGCCTCCTGCGGGAGGTTGTGGCCCACGCCGCCGCCAATGTTGCGATGTTGGTACTTCCCGGTGAATTGCTTCGCGTAAGCGGCCGGCGCGGGATGCGGCGCCCCGTTGGCGTCACCCTCCATCGTAATGGTCGGCACGGCAATCTTCGGCGCCGCCGCCAGACGCTGCTCGAGCGCATCGAAGCGCGGCTCGCCCTGCGCCAGCCCGAGACGCCAGCGATAGTTGTGGATCACGATGGCCACGTGGTCGGGATTGTGGAACGCGGCCGCCGAGCGTGCGTAAGTGGCATCGTCGAACTGCCACTTCGGCGACGCCAGTTGCCAGATGAGCTTGTTGAACGCATCGGTGTTCGCCGCATAACCTTGTGCGCCACGCGCCGTGGCGAAGTAGAACTGATACCACCACTGAAATTCGGCCTGCGGCGGCAACGGTGCGCGGTTGGCCGCCTGGCTGCCGATGAGATACCCGCTCACCGAGACTAGCGCCTTCACCCGCTCCGGCCAGATCGCGGCCACGATATTGGCGGTGCGCGCTCCCCAGTCGTAGCCGCCGAGAATCGCCTGATCGATCTTCAGGGCGTCCATGAGGGCAATGACGTCGGCCGCCACCACGGCCTGCTGACCGTTGCGCGGCGTCGCCGCCGACAGCAACCGGGTCGAGCCATAGCCGCGCAGGTACGGCACGATCACACGGTAACCTGCCGCGGCCAGCAACGGTGCCACGTCGACATAGCTGTGAATGTCATACGGCCAGCCGTGCAGCAGGATCACGACCTTGCCGTCTTCCGGTCCCGCTTGCGCATATCCGACGCTCAGGTCTCCCGCTTCGACCTGGCGCATCGCCTCGAACGAGGCATGCCCTCCGGCCGAGCTCGAGACGGATGCCCGCGCAAGCGATGAAAAGCCGAGTTCCGCGAGCGTGGCGCCCGCCAGCGTGGTGCCCAACAGACGTCGACGGCGAAGATTGATCGATTCCGACATGATGGTTGTTGTCCTCAGTAAGTGATGGTCCGGCGCGTGCCGGAAAAGCGAAGCCAACACGCCCTGGGGCCAGCCGTTTCGATGCCTGCCGGGCGCGTAGTCAGAGTTATATCCGCGCGCCCGCCGCCGTTTGTGTCCGAATGTATCCGTTCGAAGCATCGACACAAACGGATTCAAAATTCCCTCGTGATAGCATTCCGGCTTTCCGCTCGCTACGGCATCCTTCGCTGTCCAATGCACCTGACCGCCCACAAACGACGCCTGTTCGCATGGCTTGGCCTCGTCGCCATGTGCCTGGCAATCGGCATGCCGGTCGTGAGTCAGGTAATGGCGGCGCATCGCGCTGAGCAGGCGCGATGGCTGGACGTCGCGCTGTGCCGCGTGGACGGGCCCTTGAGCTCGAAGTCGGCATCGCGCGCATCGGCCATGCATGACAGCCACGAGGCGTCGATGCCCCACGCCTCGCACGACAGCGCCGGGGACGTTTGCGGCTATTGCTCGCTGCTCGCGAATCACCCGCCGCTCACGATGGCGTCGCTCACGGGCGCCGTTGCCTTCGCCTGGGTTGCCCGCGCCGGCCCCGTCGGCGACACGCTCGCGCCCTCCCCCCGCCTCGCCTTCGCGCCGCCAGCACGCGCGCCGCCCGCCCTCTCCTGATCTCGCGCTCAGTCCGACGCCCCACCCACGGCGGTGGTGGCGTCGCTCTTCATTTGCGCCTGCCGTGCACGTCGACGTCTGGACACGACGTCACGCGAGGACGGCATGCGCATGCCGCGGCACTCGCATCGCGCAGCCCGCGGCGACACGAGAGGGAATCGTTGCCTCATGCATCCCCCAAATATCCCCTTTGCCCGTGCGCAACGGGCGCAACCGGGCACAGCCGCCGGACAATATCGCACCCTCTGGCGCTGGCACTTCTATGCGGGCCTCTTCGTCATGCCATGGCTCATGGTGCTGGCCCTCACCGGCACGCTGTATGTCTTTGCCCCGCAAATCGAACCGTGGCTCTATCACGACAGGATGATCGTCGAGGCGTCCGATTCGCCGCGAATCGCCGAGCAGACGCTGATGGAACACGCAGCGTCCGCGTTGCCCACCGGCGCGCGGATCAGCAGCGTCGAAGTCAACCGCGCCCCCGGGCGCAGCGCCGAGTTCATCTTTCGCCTGCCCGACGGCACGCGCCAAAGCGTCTACGTCAATCCCTATACGGGGACGGTGCTCGGCACACTGAGCGTCGAACACCGGCTGATGCAACAAGCGCGCAACCTGCATCGCTCGCTCATGCTGGGCAAACCCGGCGAGTGGCTCATGGAGCTGGCCGGCTGCTGGACGCTAGTGATGCTGGGCACCGGTCTCGCACTCTGGTGGCCGCGCGCCGGTGCGACGTGGGCGAACGCGTTGCGACCGCGCTGGCAACTGCGCGGCCGGGCCCTGCTGCGTAATCTGCACGGCGTGATGGGCCTCTGGCTGGCGGCCGGCGGGCTGGCGTTCGTGCTGACCGGGCTGCCGTGGACCGGCTTGTGGGGCGCCCAGTTCAAGGCACTCGCGACGCAAGCCGGGATGGGCTCGCCACCCGGCGCCTGGGGCAAGGCGCCTGTGCGCTCAACGGTGCCCGAAAAGCCGACGACGATGGACGACCTGCCCCTCTCCCAGATTCCGTGGGCCGTCGGCAATATGCCCGTGCCGCGGTCCGGCGCGCCGGACATGGTGGGTATGCCACATGCCGCGCCGAGGCAGGCGACGCCTCGCGCGGCGGGCGCTCCCACGGACCATGCCGGGCACGACGGCATGGCCGACGCGACAGGCATGACGCCCGCGCGCTTGCGCGCGACGGGCGCGCTTTCCATCGACGAGGTCATGGCCATCGCTGCGCGGCGCGGCGTTCAGAACGGCTACAGCCTCGTCGTGCCATCGACGGCGGACGGCGTGTACACCGTGTCGTACTTCCCGGCCGACCCGCGCGCCGAGCGCACCATGCACATCGACCAATACAGCGGCACGGTACTTCGCGACATCGACTACAGCGCTTACGGCGGCATCGCACAAGCGATCTCCTACGGCACCTCGCTCCACATGGGCAAGTACTTCGGCGCGGCGAATCAATGGCTTTGTGCAGCAATCTCGATGGGGTTGCTCGCGATGTCCGTGACCGGATTCGCGATGTGGTGGATGCGCCGCCCGGCCCGGACGCTGGGCGCGCCCGCTCGTGCGGCGTCGCGCCCGCCAATGCGCGCCTGGGTCGCCGGCATGGTCGCGCTCGGCGCCATCTTCCCGCTAATGGGCGCGACGATGGCACTCGTCTGGGCGGCCGATCGCATCGCGTTCCGGCGCCAGGTCGCGACCTGAAGGGATACCCGAGGCCTTATCGCGTCACACGCGGGAGATCGGCGCGGGTCTTACGCCCACGTACGCCGCGCGCGGGCGAATCAAGCGGGTGCTTTCGCGTTGCTCAAGCGCATGGGCGATCCAGCCAATGGTGCGGCCCAGCGCGAACAGGCCGAACGCCGAGCCCACCGGCAGCCCGAGGTGACGCCGCACCGCCACCAGCGCGAAATCGAGCGACGGGCGCTGCCCGACCAACGTGTCGGCCGCTTCGATCATGGTCTGCCATGTCGGGTGCGACGGCAGCACCCGCGCAAGCATCGCGCTCGCGCGAATATCACCGGCCGGATAAAGGTGATGCCCGAAGCCAGGCAGCTTCTCACCACGCGCGAGCCGCTCTCGCAGGCGCGCGGCAACGTGCGTCTCGCCCACCTCATCCCACATCGCCTCGTTGCGCGCGGTGGTGCCGCCGTGACGCCCCCCGGTCAGCGCCGACAGACCGGCGACGACCGCCGCGCGCAGGCTGGCGCCCGTCGATGCCACGCAACGCGCCGTAAAGCTCGACGCGTTCAACTCGTGATCGGCACACAGCACCAGCGCCATGCGAATCAGATCCGCCCCCGACGCATCGCGAACGCCCCACGCGTGCGCGCATTGCTCGTGAACGGGGGCGTCGCTCGGCGTGGTGCCCAGCAGGCAGGCCGTCATCAACCTCAGCAGTTCGGCGCTTCCCCGCGCGACACGCGTCGCATCGCGCTGCCAGATGCCTGTGGCGGTATCGTCGCTCGCGACCGTAAATGCCGGCAGCAACGCCGATTCGGCACGTTGCCCGCGATATCGATCGAGCAGCAAGGCGGGCCAATCGTCCGGGCCGGATTCGCGGTCCTCGCGCGCGGCGAACGCCGTTGCCTCGTCGCATTGCCACAACCACGCCGCCGTGGCTTCGACCGAGGTCGACTCCGCCATCGTCAGGGCATCACGCCCCCGGTAGTAGCATCGTCCGTCCTCGATCAGCGTGATCGAGGACTCGAGCACCGGCATCCCCCAGTCCAACGCCGCCTTGGCGACCTCCCTGGGCTTGCGACCACGGGTGCGTTGCGCCGCCAGACGCTCGACATCGGCGACGCGATAGCGGCGCTCGCGGTGCGTTTTACCGGGCTCGGCGTGAAGCAATCCACGGCTTACGTAGGCATAAAGCGTCTGGAGGGACACGCCAAGACGCTCGGCGGCCTGTGCGGCGGTGAAGTAGTTCATGTGGCGTGACGGACGTTCCGGGAAGTCCAGGTGAAAGCAACAGATTGATTAATCTAATCAATATTGACAATAAAATCCATCGGCATAAGCTTCCATTCGCCGGCAGTCCTGTATCGCGACGCGTTGCGATGCCCCACATCGAATTCATCGAGGATTCCCCATGTCTCTCGCCGTTTCCGGTCGCGCCATTGCCCTTGCCGACGACACCGGCTTCGTCAAACCCTATCTGAACGAAATGCGATGCGCGCTCGACGCTTCGAGCACCGCGACGCCACCCGAACTGACGCTAAGCGGCCACGGTGCACTTCCCTGCGTATTTCCGTATACCGATTTCGCCACTGCGGCGATCGCCAACGCAACCCTTGCCGTCGCCGGTCTGTCCGCCGGCCCGGCGGCGGATTTCGGACTCGATGGCGCATCTTCGCTGCCGGCGGTCAATGTGGACCGGCGCCTGGCGTCGTTCTGGTTCCAGACATCGTTGCGCGCCCAAGGCTGGACGTCGCCCCCGATCTGGGATCCGATCGCGGGCGACTATCGCACGTCCGACGGCTGGATTCGCCTGCATACCAACGCCCCGCATCATCGTGCCGCAGCGCTGAAAGTGCTCGGCGTGCCGGCCGAGCGAGAGGCCGTGACGCGAAAGGTCGCGAGCTGGCAGGCCGACGCGCTCGAAACGGCCGTCATCGTCGAAGGCGGATGCGCAGCGGCGATGCGCTCGATGACGCAATGGGACGCGCATCCGCAAGGCATGGCGGTTGCCGGCGAACCCCTGCTCCACTGGGAAACGTTCGATGCCGGCGTTCAGGCGCGCGGCCGCGACTGGCAGCCGATGCGCGAACGACCGCTGAGCGGCATTCGCGTGCTCGATCTCACGCGCATTCTCGCGGGACCGACGGCAACGCGGTTTCTGGCAGGCTTCGGCGCGCAGGTACTGCGCATCGATCCCCCCGGATGGGACGAACCCGGCACGGTGCCGGAAGTCGTGCTGGGCAAGCGTTGCGCGCGGCTCGATCTGAAACACGACGATGGCCGCACAGTGCTCGAGGCGCTGCTGCGCGAGGCCGATGTCCTCGTACACGGCTATCGGCCGGATGCGCTCGAGCGTCTCGGGCTCGGCAAGGCGCGACGCCGCGAACTCAATCCCGGACTCATCGACGTCTCGCTCGACGCCTATGGCTGGAATGGCCCCTGGCAGGCGCGGCGGGGATTCGACAGCCTGGTACAGATGAGCGCGGGAATCGCCGACGCCGGCATGCATGCGGGAGGTACCGGGCGGCCAGTGCCGCTGCCCGGCCAGGGTATCGACTACGCAACCGGTTATCTGATGGCCGCGGCGGCCATCCACGCGTTGAAGCGCCGTCAGACCCAGCGCCAGGGCGCCACCGTGCGCGCCTCGCTCGCCAGAACGGCACGACTGCTCGTCGCCCACCGTACGCCGCCCGCCGCGCCTTCACCGCTTGCCCCGGAAACGGCGCACGACCTGTCGGCGCGGATCGAGGATACGTCGTGGGGACCGGTACGTCGCGTGGCCACGCCCATGTCGATCGAGGGCACCTCCGTCGACTGGGCCCTGCCAGCCCTTGCACTGGGAACGGCCACGCCGCGATGGGCGTAAGCGGCCGGGGCCCCGGACCGGGGGCCCGGCCGTCGCCCCGGGCATGGCTTCACACGTCGAAAATGCCGCTCAATCGAGTGCATGCCGCCGCGCCTGACGAGCGGCATGCAATTGACGTTCAGCCTGGCTCAGCAACGCCGACACGTTCGTCGGCATACCGAGCGCCCGACCTTCGGCGTCGAACGTCACCGGATCGGCCATCGCAATACCGAAGCTGGCCGACAATGGCAGCGCATCGCCGTCAGGCAAGGTGAGCGTGGTCGCCTCGATACGCCCGCGCAACAATTCCGCGAACTGTCGTGCCCGGGATTCGTCGAGCACCCGCGCGAGAATGACGAAAGCGTCAGCCCCGAGCCGTGCAACGACATCTCCGGGCTGACATGTGTTCAGGCACACGGCACCGACACGGCGCAGGACGTCGTCGCCAAGCGCATGGCCGTATGTCGCGTTGAGATTCGTGAAGTGGTCGATGTCGAACTTGATCAGTGCCACGCGCCCCGGCGAGTTCGTCGCGCACAGCGCCTGCGCCTGACGCTCGAACGCCCGCCAGTTCATCAAATGCGTCAGTGGATCGGTGTCCGCGCTCATTTCCAGTTCGCCCAGCAGACGGGCCCGCTCGCGGCGCAGTTGCGCCAACTCGACGGCGTTCAGGCGCAGCACCCTCAGCGCATCGAACACCGCACGCACCTGAGGACGACACTTCGGCAGGCGTTCGTCGCGCACCGCGACGTCGAGATTGCCCTGGGCCAGCGCGTCCACGAATCGCGCCGCGGCCTCGAAAGGCTGGACCACGCTGCGGCGGAAATTGCGCAACACGAGAGCGATCACCAGTACCAGCGCGGCTTCGGCAAGCGCCGTGTAAATCACCCGTCGCAATGCGGATGAATACTGCGCGTCGACCTTACCGCGGGCGATCGACAGCATGTTGTCGCGAAAATCGGTGATGGCACGCATCATCGGCACGTAAGTGTGCGCGAATTCGGCCGTCGTCGGCGCCTTCGGGTGCGGCTGGCCGGCCAGCGCTCGCACGGCGGCGACGTAACGCAGACCGGCCCCAAAATACTGGGTGTTCAGCGCATCGAGCGTCTGGGGGCCAAGCACTGCCGTGTCCGTCATGCGCGACGTGATCATGTCGCGCAGTTGCTCGATCCTGCCGAGCGTCCGTTCGATGGCACGTTGATCGGTATCGCTGAGAGACTGCCCCGTCGTGAGTGTGGCGGTGAAATGAGAACCGAGCTGCCCGGCGTACTCGCGCAGATCGGCCGCCAGCCGCGCGAGCACGAGGAAGTGAAGCGCCTCGGGCGCCCCGCGCGAGACCACGTTGATGCGCGACGAGGCCACTGGCGTGAAGTCGGCGATGACCCGGACCATGCGATCGACCGCGTCACGCACGGCGGCGTCGCTGCGCATCTCGCGCGGACGCTGCGCCAGCAAGTCCACGTTGGCGCTGGCGGCGGCGAGGTCAAGCCTGGCCCGCTCGACAGCGCGCAGGCTGGGACCGCACTGTTCGCAGCGGCTGGCCGAGAGCGCCGAGAGCAAGGCCTGCAAGCGTGCGTTGGTCACTTCGCGGGCGCCGCGCAGCGCGGCGACGGATTCGTTGGGAAGCGGAAGATCGGCACCGAGTACCGCGTTGGCCGGGCCACGCTCGGCGGAAGCCTTCTCCATGGCGAGCAATGTGGCTTGCAGCGCATCGAGGGCCGCCCGGGCATCGCTGGCTCGCTGAAACGCACCCCATGCCATCGCAAACAGGCCGATACAGAGGATGGCGACGACAGAGACAACGGCAAGGTTCTGAAGTCGCAGGCGGCCGGTGAGCGAAGCAGCGGAAAGTAACGTGCGTTTCATTGACGACGACACCGTCGGCCACACGGTACGGATTCCCACGGGGACCGCATCGGACGATCCCGCGCGGCAGCGATCTGCGCCCATGCCCGGCACACGGCAATGACGCTTTGACGTCGCAGACACGCCGGTGGAAGGCGAACGCGACGATGCGTAATTGTCGCACAACGATCTGCCGCCGCCCGCGTGGCTCCCTAAAGTTACAGGTCGATCGCGAGCTCCGTTCCCTGCTTGATCGCACGTTTGGCGTCGAGCTCCGCCGCCACGTCCGCGCCACCAATGACGTGCACGCGCGCTCCCGCGGAACGAAGGCCATCCGCCAATTCGCGCAGCGGCTCCTGGCCCGCGCACAAAACTACGTTATCAACGGGCAGCACGTGCGAGGTGTCGTCGATGGTGACATGCAGTCCTTCGTCGTCGATGCGGCGATAGGTCACGCCTGGAATCATTTCGACGCCCCGATGCTTGAGCGACGTGCGATGAATCCATCCGGTGGTCTTGCCCAACGCGTCGCCAACCTTGGATGTCTTGCGCTGCATCAGGTAAACCTTGCGTGGCGACGCCTCCGGCATGGGCGCCCGTAGGCCACCCGCGTGGGCATACGCCGGATCGATTCCCCACTCCGCGTAGAACTTTTCGGGTACCAGGGTGGCGCTCTCGCCGGCTTGCGTGAGGAATTCCGCCACGTCGAAGCCGATGCCCCCGGCACCGATCACGGCGACGGTCTTGCCCACGGCCGCGCCGCCACGCAGGACATCGATATAGCTGAGCACCTTCGAATGGTCGATGCCGTCGATGGCCGGCGTGCGCGGCACGACGCCCGTGGCCAGCACGATGTCGTCGTAACCGCCGTCGAGCAGCGATGCGACGCTGGCGCGCGTGTTGAGGTGGAGTTTGACGCCGGCGGCGTCGAGCTCATGGCGGAAGTAGCGCAATGTTTCGTGAAACTCTTCCTTACCCGGAATGCGCTTGGCCATGTTGAACTGGCCACCGATCTCCGAGTCTGCCTCGATCAGGGTGACGTCGTGCCCGCGGCGCGCCGCCACGGTCGCGGCGGCCAGACCGGCAGGCCCGGCACCGATCACGGCGATCCGGCGTACGCGCTGGGCGGGCTCGATGCGCAGCATCGTTTCGTGGCAGGCGCGCGGATTGACCAGACACGACGTGATTTTGCCGCCGAATGTGTGATCGAGGCATGCCTGATTGCAGCCGATACAGGTGTTGATCGTCTGCGCGCGACCCGCCGCGGCCTTGTTCACGAACTCGGGATCGGCGAGTAGCGGCCGAGCCATCGACACCATGTCGGCCTGCCCCTCGGAAAGCAGGCGCTCGGCCACCTCCGGCGTGTTGATACGATTGGTCGTGATAAGCGGAATGCCGACGTGCCCCTTGAGCTTGCCGGTGACCCAGGCAAACGCCGCGCGTGGAACGCTCGTCGCGATTGTCGGAATGCGGGCTTCGTGCCATCCGATGCCGGTATTGATCAGCGTTGCACCGGCGGCTTCGATCGCGCGCGCCAGTTGCGCCACTTCGTCGAAAGTCGAGCCACCCTCGACCAGATCCAGCATCGACAACCGGTAGATGATGATGAACTCGCGGCCCACCTTCTCCCGCACCCGTCGCACGATCTCCACCGGGAAACGCATGCGGTTCGCGTAACTGCCGCCCCAGGCGTCGGTGCGATGGTTGGTACGCGCCGCGATGAATTCGTTGATGAGATACCCCTCGGAGCCCATGATCTCCACGCCGTCGTAACCGGCTTGCTGCGCGAGCGCGGCGCAGTTCACGAAGTCATCGATGGTCGACTCGATTTCCTGCGCCGAAAGCTCGCGAGGTTTGGCCGGCGTAATCGGCGCCTGGAGCGCGCTCGGCGCCACGAGATCGGGATGGTAGGCGTAGCGCCCGAAATGCAGGATCTGCATGGCGATCTTGCCACCGGCCGCGTGTACCGCGTCGGTCACGACCCGATGCCTGGCAGCCTCCTCCTCCGTACTGAGCTTGGCGCCGCCCGCATATGGGCGCCCGGCGTCGTTCGGTGCAATACCCCCCGTCACCATCAATGCCACGCCGCCGCGCGCCCGCTCGGCATAGAACTCGGCCATCCGGGCGAAGCCGTCGCGCGCTTCTTCCAGTCCGACGTGCATCGAACCCATCAATACCCGGTTTCGCAACGTCGTGAAACCCAGGTCCAGGGGCTGCATCAGGTGGGGATATCCGCTCATCGTTGTCTCTCTCGTCGTCCGGCGAACGCCGTGGGTTTCGGGGGCAGATGCCGGCAAGCATGGGGCACATCGATATCGCGGCTCGATGGTATGCAACCGGTTGCATAGTTGGATGCCGATTCTATGCGGCCATTTTCAACTATGCAACGGGTTGCATAGTTAGTGGCGAGTCTCTACACTGCCGCACATGCCGCTCGCCCATGCCCTGATGACCTCGTTGCTGGAGAAGTCCTCCTCCGGGTATGACCTCGCTCGCCGATTCGACAAGTCGATCGGGTTCTTCTGGCACGCCACCCACCAGCAGATCTACCGCGAGCTGGCGCGCATGGAGGGGGCAGGATGGATCGATTCGATGGCCGCGCCGGACGGCGGGCGCACGCGCAAGCGGATGTACCGGGTGCTCGACGCCGGGCGCGACGAACTCCTTGCCTGGGCCGCCACCGACACCGCGCCATCGGATCTGCGCGACGACCTCATGGTCCGATTGCGCGCGGATGCCGTCGTCGGACCGCTCGGCCTGCAACCCGAACTGCAACGTCGTGCAGCCGTTCATGCCCAGAAGCTGGCGGCCTACCGGGCCATCGAAGCCCGCGACTTCCCCCCCGGGCGAGCGCCGACCCGCGAGGCGGCGCTGCAGCGGCACATCCTCCGCCTGGGCATCCGATACGAACAAGGTTGGCTCGACTGGACGCAGGAAGCGCTGGCGCTGCTGGTCGAGTGGGACGGCGCCGCCGTCGAAAGCACCTCGTCCGCTCCCTGACGGCCGTCGGCCGACCTGGCACGGGCACCTTGCCCGCGCCACAGCGCACTTTCGGAGGCCGGCCCCGTTGCCGCCGACTCGCGGATCGACGCAATTTCGTCCCATTTTCCTGTCAACGAACCGGCGCCATGGCGCGTTTAACGTGAGAATCGGCGTGTCGCTTACCGGCGCGCGTCTCCGTTTTTCGCCCTACCCTAGGCATTCATGGTGTTTTCCTCCAAGCGCTTCACGCTTTCCCGGCTGACCGGCCGCGCTCGCAAACTCGGAGCGCTCTGCGCCCTCGCCGCCGGCTCCCTTCCGCTTCTGCCCGCCCATGCCGGGACAGTCATCGTGCTCGACTCCGGCGCCGCCCAGTTGTCGCTGATCGACCAGGCCTCGCACAAGGTCGTCGGCACGATGCCCACGGGCAAAGAACCGCATCACCTGATGATCACGCCCGACAAGCGCTCGCTGATCATCGCGAACTCGGTTTCGAACAGCCTGATGTTCCTCGACCCGAATACCGGCAAGCTGCAGCGGCAGGTCGCGGACATCGACGACCCTTACCAGCTGGGTTTTTCGCCCGATCGGAAGTGGTTCGTGACGGCCGCGCTGCGTCTGGACCGGGTCGACGTCTATCGCTACGACGGCGAGAACGTGTCCGTCGTCAAGCGCATTCCGCTGGCCAAGACACCCAGCCACATGACTTTCACGTCCGACAGCAAAACGGTGTTCGTCACGCTGCAGGACTCGGGCGAACTGGCGGCCATCGATCTGGCCACCCAGACGGTGAAATGGCGCATGCCGGTCGGCAAGACGCCCGCCGGTCTGTGGATGACGCCCGGCGACAAGTACCTGCTCGTGGGCATGACCGGCGAGGACGACGTGGCCGTGGTCGACTGGCGTGCCCAAAAGGTCATCAAGCGGATCCAGACCGGGCGCGGCGCGCACAACTTCCGCTCGCTGTCCGACGGGCGTCACATCGCCGTGAGCAACCGCGTCGAGAGCACCATCAGCATCCTCGATTACGAATCGCTCACCAAGGTCGCCGACATCACCGGCCTGATGCCGGGCCCCGACGATATGGAATTGTCCGCGGACAAGCGGTATCTTTGGGTGACGTTCCGGTTCGCACGCCATGTCGGCGTGATCGACCTGACGACGCGCCAGCTGGTCGACCGCATTGCCGTGAACCGGTCGCCGCACGGCATCTTTTTCGCCGAGCGCGCGCCCGTCCTCTCGCCGAATCCGGACTGACGAGACTGCCAGATGATTCAGGAAGCGATCAATTTCGTCGATAACGGCATTTCCGCCGCCCAGACGCTCGTCTATGTGGACGTGGTGCAGCCGCTGCTGTTCCACTTCAACCTGATGGGTTACGACGACGATATCTACGACGCCCTGTATTGGGTGCTGATCGGGGTGTTGCAGATCGGACTGACCTACGTGCTGCTGCGCCCGCTCGAGATGCTACGCCCCGTCGAGCGCTGGCAGGACCGCCGCCAGGTGCGCGCCGACGTGATCTACACGTGGATTGCGAAGCTCGGCATCCTGAATCTGCTCTTCTTCATGGTGCTCCGGCCCGCATTCGACGCGCTCCAAAGCCTGATGGTCATGCACGGTCTGGCCAGTATCGACCTCGACAGCCTCTATCCCGGGGTGACCGACCAGCCGCTCGTCTCATTCCTGATGTACCTGACGGTGCTGGACTTCGCGGGCTATTGGTATCACCGTTGGCAGCATCGATTCGGCGTATGGTGGGAATTGCACGCGGTGCATCACAGCCAGCAGCAGATGTCGTTGTGGTCCGACGATCGCAATCATTTCCTCGACGACATCCTGCAAGCCGCCTTCTTCGCCGCGATCGCCCTGTTCATCGGCGTGCAACCGGGGCAGTATGTGGTGCTCGTCGCGGTCGGCAACTTTCTGCAGAGCGTGCAGCATGTCAACGCCCGGCTGCCGTACGGCCCGGTGCTCGAGCGCCTGATCGTGAGCCCGACGTTCCACCGTCGCCATCACGCTATCGGCTACGGACACGAAGGCACCCGCTACGGCTGCAACTTCGGCGTGCTGTTCCCCTGGTGGGACATGCTGTTTCGCACGGCATCCTGGGAACGCAAGGTCGAGCCGACCGGCATTCGCGACCAGCTGCCCGCGCCGCAGGGCCGCTCGCGTCGATACGGCACGGGGGTGATCGCCCAGCAACTGCGCGCCTTCGGCCGCATCGCCAAACGCCTTGCGCCACGGCGCACGGCGGGTCGTCCCGCTGTCTGAGACCGGCATTCCATCGATACATCGGCACTTCGGTAACGCGTTGCGGCAGACCCTCGACGCGTTGCCGCCCGACGCGCGAACAGGGCCGGGGCGGAGCGAATCGGCCCCGTCGAACAGGCGGACAGGGCCACGCGTCCCACGCCCCCGACGAGCGCCGTGATCCGAAGCACGTTCGTGCGCGTTCGCCAACGCGGCGTCAGCGCCCCGGCCCCATGAATTCTCCTGAAACACAGTGCGCCACCGGCTTGTCGACGCCGGGGCGCACTGGACTCTGACGCATCCCAGACGCGTTCTGCTGGTATTCTTCTGCGCTTGGCATGACTGCCCGGCATCGCCGGACTTCCGCGAATATGGTGCAACTGCAATCTCACGCCGGCGATGCCCTCGCCGGTCCTATCGCGTGGTACGTCTATGTGCTGCGTGCGTTTCTCGCGCTGATCGTTCTGGGGGCATGCGCCTGGGGCGCCATGGCCCTCGCCTATCGTTGTCCCGGCCCGGCGCCGGCGCGCTACCTCGTGATCGCCCTGTGGGTGTCCCTCGGCGTGGCCGCCGTGGTGGCATTGCTGCGCGTGCGCGCAGGGGTGCCGCTCAAGGGATGGCCCCTCGCGTTCCTTGTCGCGACGATCCTGCTTGTCGGATGGTGGCAGACGATTCGGCCATCCAACGATCGCGATTGGGCCGCCGACGTCGCCCAGTTACTCGATCCGCGGCAGGACGGCTCGCACGTGACCCTGCACAATGTGCGCAACTTCGCCTGGCGTACCGAGACCGACTTCACTCCCCGCTGGGAGACGCGCACGTACGATCTCGACAAACTCGACAGCGCCGATCTCGTACTCTCCTACTGGATGGGCCCCGCCATCGCGCACACGCTGGTGTCGTTTGGGTTCTCTGACGGCCAGCGCGTGGTGTTCTCCATCGAGATCCGCAAGAAGCAGGGGCAGAAGTTCTCCGCGGTCGGAGGCTTTTTCAAGGACTTCGAAGCGACGCTGGTCGCCGCCGATGAGCGCGACATCCTGCGCGTGCGCAGCAACGTCCGCGGCGAGACCGTCTATCTGTACCGCCTGAACATTCCACCCAGACAATTGCGCGAGGTCTTTCTCGGCTACCTCGAGCGCGCACGCGATCTTCGCCGACACGCGAAGTGGTACAACACGCTCACCAGCAACTGCACAACCATCGTGTTCGAACTGGCTCGCATCATCGCGCCGGGCCTGCCACTGGACTACCGCCTGCTCCTCTCGGGCTACTTCGCCGAGTACGCCTACGACCAGGGCGGCCTCACGCCGGGCTTCACTTATTCACAACTGGCCGAACGCGGCAATTTCGTCGCCCGCGCGCTGGCCGCCGGTGACGCGGCCGACTTTTCGGCACGGATCCGCGAAGGCGTACCGGGCGACGACCCGAAGGTGACGCCATGACGTCGCACCGTCTGGCGGGACCTGCCCGCTTCCCCGGCGGCGCGCTCTGGCGACGCATCGCCCTATTGAGTGCGGCCGTCTGGCTCACGGGAATTTCCGGCTGCGCAATGGTGGAAGTCCGCTCGCTGGGACCGGAGCAGTACATCGCCATGAAGCGAGGCGACATTCTCTCCACCGGCAAGCTCAGCACCTCGACGGATGAAACGATCCGCGTCGCGGGTCTGGACGATACGGTCTGTGCCAGATCGTCGCTCGACTGCATCGACGCGCTGGGTCGCGCGAAGGAAATCGACATCGACCGGCGCCTGGCGGCGATGGCCGAAATGTCGATGCAACTCGCCATTGCGCAAACGCCGACGGGCGACAAGCCCTGGAACGACGCTCAGTTCGATCTCTGGCTGCGCTCCGCGCGCTACGCCTACGCGTATCTCTTCTATAGCGACAGGCCGTCGAGCGAGCGGGCTTTCGAGGATCGGCAGACACAGGTTCGGGACTACTACAACTACGCCGTGCAGTCCTTTGCCGTGGCGCTGTTCCGCCGCGCCAAGACGACCGGCAACGGCACCATTTCGGGTTGGACCCTGCCGGTCGACGCCAGCAGCGTGAACTTCGACGGCCGGCGCATCGACCCGAGAGAGGTCCTGCCGGCTTCCACGCTGTCGTTCGCCGGACTACGCAGCCCGTATCGCCGGGACGGCTTCGGCGCCGAGCTCGTCGCGGTACTCGACGACAAATCGGCAGCCGAAGCCCTGTGGTCGTCGACGACCCGCACGCCGGCGCCGCGCGGCGACGCCTCGACCGGCCCCGACAACGACAACGTCTACTCGACGCGCGAAGACGACCGCGCCCGGGGGGCGCGCAACGCCCGCGAGCGAGAGGCATCGCGCGACTTCCGGCGCGCCATCGACCCGAAGGCCGGGCAGGTCTACAGCGAAATGCCGTCGCCGTCGCTCACGCTGCTGCTGCGCTTCGACGGCACAACGCTCGAGGACGTACTCACCACGCACATCGCCACACTGGTCGTCTATGACCCGTATCGCGAATCGTCCGTCGAGATCAACCATCAGACCGTGCCTCTGGCGGGCAATTTCACGGCTGGGTACGGTCTCTGGCTGGCCCGCTCGGGCTTCGCGGAACAGTCGCTGCGCACACTGTTCGGGCGCGACCGCGGCATTGTTCGCCCGCATATCTACCTGATGCAGCCCTTCGACCCCGGGCGCCGCGTGATTCTCATGCTGCACGGCCTGGCAAGCAGTCCGGAGGCATGGGTGAACCTGGCCAACGAGATCCAGGGCGACGCCACGTTGCGGGAACATTTCCAGATCTGGCAGGTGTACTACCCGACGAATTCGCCGATTCTCGTGAATGCGATGGCGATTCGCAACGCCTTCGAGACCACGCTCAGGCACTTCGATCCGGACGGAGTGTCCGCGGCGTCGCACGACGCCGTCATCATCGGGCACAGCATGGGCGGCGTGATCGCCCGGCTGATGGTCTCGAGCGCGGACGACGAGCTTTGGTCGGTCTTCCAGAACGACTACCACCTGGATGAAGACAAGGTCGACCGAGCGCGCAACCGGCTCGATCCGCTGTTCCACTTCGGGCCGGTGCCGCAGTTCGAGCGCGCGATCTTCATCGCGTCGCCGCATCGCGGCACACCGTTCGCGCGCAACCGCCTGGGTCGCTGGATATCGAACCTTATCAAGTTGCCGGTCACGCTGCTCTCGGGCATCGACGACGTGCTGCATTTCGCCACCGGATCGGAGGACGATCCCTCGGAGGGCAAGACCCGCTACGTACCGAACAGCGTCGACCAGTTGCGCGACACCGATCCGTATGTGGTTGCGTCGGCGGGACTCAAGATTTCCCCCAAGGTCCAGTACCACTCGATCATCGCGCGCCGCTCCGCCAAGGGACCATTGAACGAATCGACGGATGGCGTGGTGCCATACAACAGCGCACATCTCGCGGGCGCGCAGTCCGAGCGGGTGATCGTGGCCGGTCACAGCGTGCAGGAAACGCCGCAGGCGATTCTCGAGATTCGCCGGATCCTGCATGAAGACGTGAACGCGCTCGACCCGATCAAACTCCGTGGGCGCCCGGGACCTTACCAGCCCATCGACCCGCCCGCGCTTGCCGTGCCGGCCGCACCCTCGTCGAAACCGGCAACGGCGGGCACCGCCAATGCCGCTGCCGGTGGCAAGGCCACCATGGGGCGCGCCACGGCCCGTTGACGCCGGGGCGATCGGCCCGGTCAGGACACGGCGTTAATCTGGATGTGGTAAATGCCCCAGGGACACAAGGCGAACCGCTCCTTGAGCGGCTTGTCCGCGAGCGCGGGGATGGCTGCGGGCTCGTAGACCGCCCAGAGCGGGCCGAGGCCGCCAAGCGCCAGCGGCTTGTCGTCCAGATGCGTCGCGAGCAGGAACCGATACTCGGCCAGTTGCTCCAGCGTGCTCGCCACCACGTAACCATCGATGGCGCGCAAAAGCACCTGCGTCAATGGATGACCGGGCACGCCCACCACTGAGAGCACATCGGTCAGGCGCGGGCCTCGCAGCGTGTGCGGCTTCGCATCGTACTCGAGTGTCGGCCGGATCGTCTGCGCGGGAAGGCGCGCCAGCATCCCGAAGTCGAACGCGAACGCGCCGTCGAACTTCACGAGTTGCTTGTGAAACAGCTGATCCAGCGCGGGATCGACCGGGCCGCGATTGCGGTGGTCGATGGCCCCGCTGATCGTGACGAGGGGTGTCGACGCGGGTGCGCCTGACTGGGCGGATGCCCGGCCCGGCCTGGCGAGCGCGGGCGCCGAGGCGCCGAGCGCCACGGCGCCGGCCAGAAAGTCTCTTTTTTTCATGACGTTGGCGAAAACGGTGGATCATCGTGCGCGCGGCATCGAGCGCCGCGCGCGAAGTCGCACGAGCGTACCACCGATGCCGCGCATCCGGCCAATGTCCAGCGTGTCCGCGATCTTGCGGGGACCTCAGCCAGCCGCCGACTCGAACGTGAAATGCACGCGACCGTCGCGAATGGGCAGGATGTCCGGGCGGTCCTCCCCCACTTCAGCGTCGAGCCGGTCGTTGAGCCGGGCGTTCATCGCCATGAGCAACGCGCCGTTGGCGCGCGAGTCGAGCGCGAGGTTGTTCGACTCTGTCGGATCGGCGTGAAGATCGTAGAGTTCGACGTCATTGTTCGCGAAAAGCGCCTCGAGCGATGTCGGTCGGTTGAACTGCGTCGGAGAGAAGTAGCGCGAGAACCGGTAACGCCCGTCGAACACGCTGCGAATCATGCCGCGATGCCGGAAGTCGGGCTGCCGGGCGATCACGCGACGATGAATTTCCTCGATGGGCATGCCCTTCGTGCGCAGCGTCGCATACTCCTGCGCGACCCACTCGCTGTCATAGAACAGCAGCATGGCGTAGTTGAACAAGGCGTCGGCACGAACGGCATCCACCGCGTGCCGCTCGGGACGCCGCAGCAGGGGCGTGAGATCGTGCCCTCTTACGGCGTCGCCCGCGACGCGCGCAATACTGGCCGCGTCGAGGCCGGTCAGGCCGAGCAGCGTCGGGGTGATGTCCACATGCGAGCTGAGGGCCGCGCATTGCTTGCCGCCCGGATAGGCCGGATGACGAATCACGAGCGGCACGTGGTTTTGCTCGCGATACGTCGTCGGCCCCTTGCCGACGAGCTTGTGCGCGCCCACGTGGTCGCCATGGTCCGCGCTCATCACGACGATGGTGTTCTTGTCCAGCCCCAGCTCCCGCAACGTGTCGAGCAGCGTCACCACATGCGTGTCGCAGTCGCGAATGCAGTTGAAGTAATAGTCCTGATACACCTGCAAGCGCGCATCGTCGAGCGGATAGTCGCCGACGAGCACGCCTTCGGACGCGTTGTAGACGCCATGTGCCGCCGGTCGTCCCGGCGCATCGTAGGCCTGCTTGCGGGTGGAGGCGAGCGGCACGTTCCAGTGCGTTTCGTAGAGGCGGTCTTTCGGGGGACGCGCGTTGCCAAGCGTGGGACGGCTGTCGTTCTGCGCATTCACGCCGACCGGATCGGTGTTCAGGAACATGGCGTCGTGCGGATTGACCAGATTGACCGCCATGAACCACGGCTTCGACTCACCGGCGAGCTGAGCGCCACGCCCGCGCAGCCACGATACGGCCGACGACGTCGTCAGCCCATCGTAGGTGTAGCCACCGCGCACGCGTCCGATCAGATCGCCCACGCCAAAGTAATCGTCGAAGCCGTAGGCCTTGATGAGGTCGTGGTATTCCTGCGTCGGCGTGTCGTACGGCGTGTGATTGTGGTGCAGCTTGCCGCTCAGGTGCCATTTGCCAAGATAGGCGGCGTGGTAACCCACGTCGCGCATCATGTGCCCGATCGTGCGGATGTCGGTCGACATGTCCGGTTGCCACGGTATGCCGCAATTGTCGAACACCCGCGTGTGCTGGATGTGCTGCCCCGTGTATACGGTAGAGCGCGAAGGCGAGCAGACACACGCCGCGATCTGATGATTCACGAACGTCACCCCCTCGCGGCGCAGGCGCTCGCGCCCGGGCACCGGGAATGGCCACTTGTCGAAGTGGCGCTCCTGATCCGTGAGAATGAACAGGATGTTGTAGCCCTTGGGCGCCACGGACGGCGCCTCCTGCGCCATGACGTAGCCGTCGTCGTGCGCCCCGCCCGGCGGGCGCGGTCCGTCGGGCGCGGATTTGGCCGCCGCGAGCACTGGCGACGCCAACCCGGCCGAGGCGACGGCCGCACCGGCCTGCTTCAGAAAATGGCGCCGCGATGGGCGACTGCCGGAAAGCGCATCATGGGCTGTCGGCGTGCCTGTTGCCGCACTGGCCTGCGAATCGTCCGACGGATTTCCGGACTCGCCCGGCGTCGATGGGGACTTCCTGAGGGTCATGTGTCTCGCTCCTGAAGGGCGCCCGCGTCGTGTGTCGCGCGGGCTACCGGGATGGGAGTCTCATTATTTGGCTGGACTCGTCACACACCGATGAAAAGTCGCGGTACATTCATTACCAAAATGACATCAATATGTGGCTCGGCCGACCGCCCGCGGCCGCTCCTTACCGCTTCTCGCCAACATGATCGACACCCCCCAAGCGTTGCAGACCGACCCTTCGCACCCTGCCCGCGCAATCCCGGCAGCGCTTCGCAAGCTGCGCATCCGGGATCTGGAAACATTGCGCTGGCTGGGACGAACCCGCAGCTTCGCACGCACCGCCGAAGCCGCCGCCATTACCCAACCCGCGCTCTCCAAATGGCTGCGCGAAATCGAGCAGGCGCTCGGAGTGGCGCTGTTCGAGCGCACCACGCGACGCGTAACCCCGACCGCCTATGGCGATGCACTGCTCGAGCGTGCCGAGCGCATGCTGACAGATCTCGCCGGCGTCGCCCCCGCCCTGGAGGCCTTGCGTGACGGTCTGGCACACCCGGTCAACGTGGGGATTCTGCCGGGCATGGCCAGCGTGCTGATGCCGCAGACGCTCGCCCGGATCGCGCACACTGGCCCGGCCCTGCGCGTCAATCTGTTCGAAGAGACACTCGATCGGCTGCTGCCGCGCGCACGCTGGCACGAAATCGATCTTCTCGTGTGCCGCCTCGACGAGACGGCCATGAACGCGGGTTTCGGCGTCGTTGCGCTCTATGACGACGAAGTCCGTGTCTACGGCGCGAAACACCATCCCCTTGCCGCCAGCACGACACCGAGCTGGGCCGACGCCGCCCGCTACCCGTGGATCGTCCCGCCGCCGGGCACCCCGATGCGGCGCGCCATCGACACCGAATTCGCCCATCAAGGATTGCCGATGCCGAACGTGGTGATGGAATCCGTATCGCTCATGACCAATGCCAGCACCGCGCAAGCCATGCCGTGCCTGTTCCTCGCCTCGACGCTGGGCGTCGCGCGATCACCGCTGCGCGCCGCGCTGCACGACTTCGGACTTCGCTTCGCGCATGTCGCCCCCACCGTAGGCGTGTTGCACGACCCCGCGCCCAATGCGGCGGCACTCACGCTCATCGATCATCTGCGCCATGTCGCCCAAATGCTCTCACCACCAGCATCACGCTCAACATGAATGAAATTGAAGTTAGTTCAAAATAAGAACATTTTCATTCATGAATCGAAGTCTCTATGATCGTCGGCAAGCATTCATTCCAATGGCGACAACGGTCAAGAGAGCACATGGCAAAGACACACAATCTGGGATATCCGCGCATCGGCGCGAAACGCGAACTGAAGTTTGGTCAGGAGGCGTATTGGAAGGGCCAATCGTCACGCGACGAACTCAAGGCGCTTGGCGCGTCGCTGCGCCTGCGCCACTGGCAGGACCAAGCGGCGCTCAATCTGGTGCCGGTCGGCGACTTTGCCTTTTACGATCAGGTGCTCGACATGAGCTTCACGCTGGGCAACCTGCCCGAGCGCGTGCAAGGCTTTCATGGCGATGCACTGGACAATTACTTCCGCGTGGCGCGCGGGCGTTCCGCCCTGGGTACGGATGCGCACGCGCATTGCTGTGGTGGCGTGACCGCCGGCGAAATGACCAAGTGGTTCGATACGAATTATCACTACATCGTGCCGGAATTTACCGCCGCCACGACCTTCGCCCTCGACGCGTCGCGACTCGTCGAGCAAGTTGCTGAAGCTCGCGCCGCCGGCGTGAGGGCGAAGCCCGTGATCATTGGCCCGGTCACGTATCTGTGGCTGGGCAAGGCCAAGGACGACAGCGACAAGCTGGCTTTGCTGCCGAGGCTGCTCCCGGTGTACGCGGCGCTGCTCGAGACATTGGCCGCGCAGGGCGTGGAATGGGTCCAGATCGACGAACCGATTCTCGTCACTGAACTGAGCCCAGAATGGCGCACGGCGTTCGAGACGACGTATGCCGCGCTTGCCGACGCACCGGTCAAGCGCCTGCTGGCCACGTACTTCGGTGAGCTTCAGGACAATCTCCCGCTCGCCTGCCGCCTGCCCGTCGATGGTCTGCACCTGGATGCCGTGAACGCGCGGGGCGAAGTCGACGCTGTTGTCGCCGCCTTGCCCGCACACAGCATCGTGTCGCTGGGCGTGGTCAATGGCCGCAACATCTGGAAGGCGGACCTCGCCGCCACCCTCGACTGGCTCGAGCCGCTCGCGAGCCGATTGGGCGGGCGCCTTTGGATTGCGCCGTCGTGCTCGCTGCTCCATGTGCCCGTCGACCTGGACAGCGAGGAGAAACTCGACGCGGACATCAAGTCGTGGCTCGCATTCGCCCGGCAGAAGCTGGCCGAAGTCGACGTGCTCGCGCGCGCCATCAATTCAGGGCGCGACGCGGTGGCCGCCGAACTTGCCGCCAACGCCGCAGCCATCGCGAGCCGCCGCGCTTCGCCGCGCGTGCACAACCCCGAGGTGAAGACGGCGGTGGCGAAGATCGAGGCTTCGCTGGGACGCCGCCTGAAGCCGTATGCCGAGCGCGCCCCGAAGCAGGCGGCCAGGCTGAAGCTGCCGCTCTACCCGACCACGACCATCGGTTCGTTCCCGCAAACAGCGGAAATCCGTACCGCCCGCAGCCGCTTCAAGGCGGGCGAGCTGGATCAGGCCGGCTACATCGCGGCGATGCAGGCCGAGATCGCGCGCAGCGTGCGCGAGCAGGAGGCACTGGGGCTGGACGTGCTTGTGCACGGCGAAGCCGAGCGCAACGACATGGTGGAGTACTTCGGCGAGCAACTGGAGGGCTACGCGTTCAGCCAGTTCGGGTGGGTGCAGTCGTACGGTTCGCGCTGTGTGAAACCGCCCATCATGTTCGGTGACATTCGCCGTCCCAAGGCGATGACCGTGGAGTGGATCCGGTACGCCCAGTCGCTCACCGACAAACCGATGAAGGGCATGCTGACCGGCCCAGTCACGATTCTGAACTGGTCTTTCGTGCGCGACGACCAGCCTCGGTCGGTCTCGTGCTTCCAGCTCGCCCTGGCGATTCGTGAGGAGGTGCTCGATCTCGAACGCGCCGGCGTGCGCGTGATCCAGATCGACGAAGCCGCCCTGCGCGAAGGCCTGCCGCTGCGGCGCGCCCAGTGGCAGGCGTATCTGGACTGGGCGGTGGAATCGTTCCGCATCACCGCCAACGGGGTGCGTGACGACACGCAGATCCACACGCACATGTGCTATTCGGAGTTCAACGACATCATCGCGGCAATCGCCGCGATGGACGCCGACGTGATCACCATCGAAACGTCGCGCTCGGACATGGAGTTGCTCGACGCGTTCGACTCGTTCCAGTACCCGAACGAGATCGGGCCGGGCGTGTACGACATCCACTCGCCGAACATCCCGTCCCAGGCGCAAATCGTGGCGCTCATGAAGAAGGCGGCCGAGCGCATTCCCGCCACGCGACTCTGGGTCAATCCGGACTGCGGGCTGAAAACGCGCCAATGGTCCGAAGTGGTCCCGGCGCTGCAAAACATGGTGGCGGCGGCAAGGACGCTGCGCGCGCAATAGGCAACAAACGCGGTGCCCGGCACCCCTCGCGCACCGCGACTTTCTCTGCCCCGGGTCGAAGGGCCGGCCATTGCCGGCCTTTCAACGTTCCAACATCCCCAAGGACAACGCTTTCGAGCCGCCACGGCCAGCCCATGCGCCGCCCACGGACGCCATCGGACCCCGGCCGACCGGATCGCAACGCGATTGTCGCGCCACCGAGGCTGCGCTCCCACATGAAATATCTTTGCTAAGTCATTGTTTAAAGGTGAGTTTTCATGGCATAGTCGCGCGAGTGCACGCAGACGAAAACTAAGTTTCTCCTAAGTTTCGCGCGCTATCGTGCGCCCGTACCGTCGTGTCAGGCGGGCAAGGATTGCGCGTGCGCCGCTGGGGCCACGCGGTGGAGCCTTCGGAAAACATGCGGATATTGCTCGTAGAAGACGACGCCATGATCGGCGAGGCCATGATGCAGGCGCTCAAGGACGCCTCGTACGCGGCCGATTGGTGCCGTGACGGCGATGCCGCCCTCGCTGCGCTCGCCGCTCACACGTACGACCTCATGCTGCTCGACCTGGGTCTGCCGGGGCGTGACGGCTGGGAAGTCCTGCGCGCGCATCGCGGTGCGGGCGGACGCACGCCGATCATCGTGGTGACCGCGCGCGACGGTGCGGAAGACATCATTCAGGGTCTCGATCTCGGCGCCGACGACTTCGTCGTGAAGCCGTTCGAAGTCGGCGAACTGCTCGCGCGCATGCGGGCCGTGATCCGGCGCCAGGCAGGGGTCGCCGTGCCGGTGCTGACCAACGGCGCCCTCGCCCTCGATCCCGCGACGCATCAGGCCACTTACGGCGACATCAGCTGCACGCTCTCGGCAAAGGAATACGCGCTGCTGCACGCGCTCATGCTTCGCCCCGGCACGATTCTCTCTCGCGACGCGCTCGAGCACCGTCTGTACGGCTGGGGCGAGGAGATCGAGAGCAACATGATCGACTTTCTCATTCATTCGATTCGCAAGAAACTGGGATCGGACGTGATCCGCAACATCCGCGGCGCGGGCTGGCTGGTGCCCAAGGCATGATGCGCTCGCTGCAGTCGCGCCTGGTGGTCACGCTCTCGGCCTGCGCGCTGGTGTTGGCGATCGTCGCGGGCTTCGTTTCCTACGCTGCGGCCTTTCGCGAAGCCTATCGCTTCCAGGACGACCAACTGCTGCAACTCGCCGCGCTGGTCGACACCCGCAACCTCGCCGGCGCCGATCACGCCGTGCATGGCCTGCCGATTCAGGACCACGATTACCGCCTGACCGTACAACGGCTCGGGGGCACCTTTCCGGTCACGCTGGCCGACGGTTTCCACACCGTCAACACCGGCGGGCACACGTGGCGCGCGTTCGTGCGTACCGTCGAACCCGACTTGCGCATCGTCGTCGCCCAACCGACCGAGGGCCGCAACGAGATCGCCCGCAACAGCGGCCTGCGCACGGCCTTGCCCTTCATCGTCTTCGTGCCACTGCTGATTCTGGCCATCGTGTGGACGGTGCGCCGTGCATGGCGCCCCGTGCAACGGCTGGCGGCCGAGGTCGACACCCGGCGGGACACGGACCTGCGGGCGCTAGCCACGCAAGGCGCGCCGACCGAAATCGAGCCGTTCATCGTATCCATCAACCGACTGCTGGCACGTCTGGCCAAGGCGCTCGACGAGCAGCGCCGGTTCGTGGCGGACGCCGCGCACGAACTGCGCTCGCCGATCACGGCGCTGGTCATCCAGTCGGAGAACCTCGACCGGGCGCTCGCGCCCACGAGCATCGACGCCGAGACCCGCAACCGCCTGACCAAGCTCAAGAGCGGCTTGCAGCGCACCCGCACCCTGCTCGAGCAGTTGCTGACGCTCGCCCGCGCGCAAAGCGCGCCGACGGCGCCCGCCGCGCCGCTCGCGCTGCTGCCGGCCGTGCACGAGGCGCTGGAAGACGTGTTCGTGCTGGCCGACCGCAAGCAGATCGCCCTGAATCTCGTCGGCCCGACGCTCGGCGTGCCGGGCCGGCCGAACCTGCGCGTCGTAGGCGTCAAACGCGACATCGTGACATTGCTGGGCAATCTCGTCGGCAATGCCGTGCGATATACCCCGGCGGGCGGTACCGTCTCGGTTCGGTTGTCATCCTCCGGCCCTGACGTCGTCATCGACGTCATCGACTCGGGGCCCGGCATCGATGCCGACAAGCGCGAGCGCGTCTTCGACGCCTTTTACCGGGCGACCGACCAGCGCGAATCGCGCGAGCATGGCGGAGAAGGCACGGGCCTGGGTCTGGCCATCGTGCGCGCGATCGTCGACCGCCTCGGCGGTCATATGCAGCTGAAAGACGCGAGCCCGACACCGCCACGCGGGCTTCACGTTCGCGTGAGTCTGCCCAATCCGGATATTTCGCAACCGCCAAGTCGTTGATTGCCGCAAGACACCGTTAAACTGCCGTACCCCATTCATCAAGACCGGAAGCCTCGTATTCATGTCCATACGTTCTCAACGTGACGCCGGGTTGGAACCCTGGCCGATCTCCCCCACCGCCCTGCTCTGGCTGCTTGCCGTGTTCGCGTTGGTCTGGTTCGGTGTGCTGAACCTGCGCCACCTGGTCCCCAGCGACGAAGGCCGATACGCCGAGATGGCTCGCGAAATGCTCGCCACGGGCGACTGGGTCACGCCGCGTTACAACGGCTATCTGTACTTCGAGAAGCCGCCGCTGCAGACCTGGATGAACGCGCTCACGTTCATGATCTTCGGCCTCGGCGACTGGCAGGCCCGCCTGTGGACGGCGCTGACCGGCTTCGGCGGCGTGCTGCTCGTGGGCTACACCGGCCGTCGCATTTTCGGCGCACGCGCGGGATTCTTCGCCGCACTCACGCTCGCCAGCGCCCCGCTGTGGGCGCTGCTCGGCCATTTCAACGTGCTGGACATGGGCCTGTCGTTCATGATGGCGCTCGTGCTGTGCTCGCTGCTGCTTGCCCAGCGGCCCGGCCTGACCGACACGCAAACCCGCAACTGGATGTGGCTGTGCTGGCTCGCCATGGGGCTGTCGATCCTCAGCAAGGGGTTGATCGGCGTGGTGCTGCCCGGGGCGGTGCTGGTGATCTACACGTTGATCTCGCGCGACTGGGCGTTATGGAAGCGGCTGCACATCGCGAGCGGCCTGATCGTGATGCTGGCCGTCACGGTGCCGTGGTTCGCCGCGGTAATGGCACGCAATCCGTCGTTCTTCGACTTCTTCTTCATCAACGAACACTTCAACCGCTTCCTCAAGCCGGATCACCATCGTCCCGGCGCGCTCTGGTATTTCGTACCGGTGCTGATCGTGGGCTTCCTGCCCTGGCTGTCGATGATTCCGCGCACGATCTCCGCTTCCCGTGCGGTACCCCGTCAGGCCAACGGCTTCCGACCGGTGTTGATGATCACCGTGTGGACCGTCTTCATCTTCTGCTTCTTCTCGATCTCGCACTCGAAGCTCATCTCGTATGTGCTGCCGATCGCGCCGTCCATCGCCTTGCTGTTCGGGCTGGGGCTTGCCGGCATGTCGCGCGAATCGCTTCGCAAGCATCTGATCGTGTCCGCCGTGCTGTTCGTGGCAACGATCGTGACTTGCCTCGTTTTCCTGTCCCATCATTCGGACAGCCGCAACCCGGTCGAAGCGTATCGTCAGTTCTCGTATTACCTGTACGCGGCAAGTTTCGTGGGGCTGATCGGTCTGGGCGTCACGCGCTGGCTCAGCTCCCGTAGCGCCAAGCAGGCGTTGATCGCTTTCGCCGGCACGTGGCTGGCGTTCACGATGATCGGGGGAACGGGTCACGAAGCGTTCGGGCGCGGCAGCTCGGGCATCGACCTCGTACCCGCCGTGCGCGCGGAAATGGAGCGACTCGGGCCGGACACGCCGTTCTATTCGGTGGGCACGCTCGACCACACCATGCCGTACTACCTGCGCCACACGATGATCATGGTCGCCGTGCAGGACGAACTCGAATTCGGCATATCGCAGGCGCCGGACAGCTGGATTCCGACGCTCAACAAGTTTGCCGAGGTCTGGATGTCAGCGCCCAAGGCGCTCGCGCTGGTCGATCCGGAGAAGTTCACTGTCCTCGAGACGCTGGGACTGCCGATGAAGGTCATCGCCCGCGACAATCGCCGGGTCATCATCGAGAAGCCGATGCCCGCCGACGCGCCGGCACCGGGTGTTGCACCGGCAGCCAACTGAGCCTCACGAGCCCGATGACAGGCCCAATGAAAAATGGCCGGGAGCGATCTTCGCCCCGGCCATTTTTCTTTTCCTTTCAATAAGCTAGCGAGCTTACTTCGCCTTCTTCTTCACGCCGACCGGCTTGGCCGGACCGACCGACACGCCGGCCTCGGCGGTCAGCATCAGGAACGTGAACGTCTCTTCCAGGTACAGACGAACCGTCGTGGCCGTGTGGTCCAGGTAGCCGATCGACACGTCCTGACCGATGTGCATTTCGTAGTCGCCGCCGCGCGTGGAGACGATGCAGCCGCCATCGATGGCCGGCGCCCAGATGATCTCGCCGCTCACGATATGGCCGATGTGCTCCAGAATCGGGTACCCCTGATCGTTGGCCTCGGCCACGGCCGTGTAGGCATCCGCGCCGAGCAGCACGCTGTACGGGCCGTCCACGCCTTCCAGACGCAGTTGCTCGAGCGCCTTGGCGATCACCGTCGGATAGTCCGCGATATTGTCCGGCAGCGGCAGCACCGGGTTCGACGTGCCTTCGCGCACGCCCGTGATTCGGGCAGCCGGATAGCCGTCGAAAATCGCGCGATCCTCGGCATACGCCAGCTTGATGGCGGCGTCCTTGGCTGGTTGCCAATCCGAGTCGTTCGCGCCGCGCTCGACGTCGTCGATCGCTTCGCGCGAGAGTTCGAACGGCACTCGCAGTGCCACGAGCGGCATCACTTCGCGCTGACGCGCGCCCACGCCGTCGAGCGGCGCGTCGATGGCCGTCTGATGGCCGGTGCCCACGCCGGCGAGCGACAGGCCACCGGGACCCTTGACGTCGACGACACGGCGGCCGGCGACGGTACGCTTGAACGTGCGTGCCACCTCTTCTTCGATCTGCGCCCATGCGGCGCTCGAAATGGGGGCCAGTTCGCGATGCAGGTTATTCATGCCTGAGATA
Source organism: Pandoraea pnomenusa (assembly GCF_000767615.3). Taxonomy (NCBI): domain Bacteria; kingdom Pseudomonadati; phylum Pseudomonadota; class Betaproteobacteria; order Burkholderiales; family Burkholderiaceae; genus Pandoraea; species Pandoraea pnomenusa. The sequence goes on from NZ_CP009553.3 coordinate 2,794,877, forward strand.
CTCCTTTAAGCGATCCGATTTGCAGTGAGCCGTCCGCCGGCGCGGGGCTCGGTGAAATGAGAGACGACACCGTCACATCGACCACGGGTGTGGACGTCGACGGCGTGTCGATGAGGGTGCGGATGGATTCCGGTCCGGCTTCCGCCAGCGGCGCCTCGCGCTCGGCGAGCGCTTCGAGCATCGGCACCGAGGGGACGAAGAACAGACCGCCGGTCACGGCGTTGCTGAAGTCGAGCAATCGGTCGTAGTTACCCGGCGGACGGCCCACGAACATGTTTTCCAGCATCTGTTCGATGGGCCGGGGCGAGCGCGCGTAACCGATGAAATACGTGCCGAACTCAGCGGATCCGGGACGACCGAACGGCATGTTGTCGCGCAGGATCTTGATCTCCTTGCCGTCTTCTTCCAGCGTGGTGAGCGCGCTGTGGGACCAGCTTGGCTTGACCCCGTCGTCGAGCTCCACGTCGCTGAGCTTGGTGCGGCCGATGATGCGTTCCTGCGCCTCGACCGGCAGCGCGTTCCAGCCGGCCATGTCGTGCAAATACTTCTGCACCAGCACGTAGCTGCCGCCCGCGAATTCGGGATCTTCGTCGCCCATCACCGTGAACTCGAGCGCCTCCTGGCCCTCCGGGTTCTCCGTGCCGTCGACGAAGCCAATCATGGCGCGCATGTCGAAATAGCGGAAACCGTGCACCTCGTCGACCACCGTGACGGCATCGCCCAGCTTGTTCAGCAACAGCGTGGCGAGTTCGAAGCACAGATCCATCTGCTCGGCACGGATGTGCAGCAGCAGGTCGCCGGGCGTGGCCGGCGCGTGGCGTTTGCCGGCGCCGAACTCGCGAAACGGATGGAGCTCGGCAGGACGCGGATCGCCGAACAGGCGCCCCCAGGCGTTGTCGCTGAAGCCGACGACACACGAGAGGTTGCCGGACGGCACGCGCTTGCCGACGGCGCGGACATAGGCGCCCACATCGGCGCACCAGCCGCGCACGTTCGCATGGGCGGCAGGATCGTCGCGCACGGTGGCCACGAGAAAGATCGCGCTACGGGTGACGGTGCCGGAAACCGGCTGTGGTTCCGGAGGGGAAGTCGGACGTTCGGTCATTGCGTTCCTGCGTGGGGCTTGAGTTCGTGACGCCGGTTGCCGCAACCTCGGATCGAACGGCGACCTTAGGCTATCGGTTGGCGACTTTCAGTACGTCAACTTTATCACGCAACAGACCGTAATACGCCACCGCTGTCGATACAACGTGGCGTAAAGCCTTATGCGACAAGGCTTTGCGCCAGCACGCGGCAATTCTGTCAATTTCGCCATTTTCGCGCCATTTTGGCGTTGGGGCGTCGCCCATACCATGGCAGCGTTCCGTTCCGGCACCGGTGCGGCGCCGCATTGTGCGCGCCGGTCGGCCCTTGTCCTTACGCTTGCGACTGCGCCCGAGCGCGATTGAATCATGTGGATTGTCAACGTTGCGCTCAAACGGCCATACACGTTCATCGTGATGGCCATTCTGATTCTGCTCGCCACCCCACTCGCGCTCATGCGCACCCCGGTCGACGTGCTGCCGGAGATCAATATCCCGGTGATCAGTGTCATCTGGACCTATAACGGCCTGTCCGCGCAGGACATCGCCGATCGGATGATCTCCGGCAACGAACGCGGACTCACGACCACCGTCAACAACATCGAGCACATCGAATCGCAGTCGCTGCCCGGCATCGGAATCATCAAGATCTTTCTGCAACCGACGGCCAATTTCCAGACTGCCCTCGCTCAGGTCGTGGCCGTCGAGCAGGCGCAGGTCAAGCAGATGCCCCCCGGCGCGACACCGCCGCTCATCATCAGTTACTCGGCGTCGTCCATCCCGGTGATGCAGCTTGGCCTGTCGAGCCCCAGCCTGTCGGAGCCCGCGCTCAACGACACGGCCCTGAACTTCCTGCGCCCCCAACTGGTGACGATTCCCGGCGCCGCGGTGCCGTACCCCTACGGCGGCAAGACCCGCCTGATCTCGGTCGACATCGACTCGCGGGCCCTGCTCGCCAAGGGTCTGACGGCGCAGGACGTGGTGGCCGCCGTCAATGCGCAGAACCTGATCCTGCCCACCGGCACGGCCAAGATCGGCCCGCGCGAGTACACCGTCGACATGAACGGCTCTCCGCCAACCGTTGAAGGGCTGAACAACATTCCGGTGCGCACGGTCAACGGCGCGACGACCTACCTGCGCGAAGTTGCCCACGTCCGCACCGGTTTCTCGCCGCAGACCAACATCGTTCGCCAGAACGGCCAGCGCGGCGTGCTGATCTCCGTGATGAAGACGGGCGACGCCTCGACGCTCTCGGTGGTCGACTCGCTCAAGGCCCTGTTGCCCGAAGCACGCGCGGCCTTGCCGGAAGATCTGCACATCTCCGCATTGTTCGATCAGTCGGTCTTCGTGAAGGCCGCCGTGCAGGGCGTGATCCACGAAGCGCTGATTGCCGCCGCGCTCACCGCGGCCATGATCCTGCTGTTTCTCGGCAACTGGCGCAGCACGTGCATCATCGCGATCTCGATTCCGCTGTCGATCCTCTCCTCTTTGCTGGCGCTGCATGCCCTCGGGCAGACCATCAACATCATGACGCTGGGCGGGCTGGCGCTGGCCGTCGGGATTCTCGTGGATGACGCTACCGTCACCATCGAGAATATCGAGCGCCACCTGCACATGGGCACGCCGTTGCACGAGGCCATTCTCGAAGGGGCGGGTGAAATCGCCGTGCCGGCGCTCGTCTCGACACTCTGTATCTGCATCGTGTTCGTGCCGATGTTCTTCCTCACGGGTGTGGCCCGATACCTGTTCGTGCCGCTTGCCGAGGCAGTGGTGTTCGCCATGCTCGCGTCGTACATCCTGTCGCGCACGCTGGTGCCCACACTGGCCATGCTGCTCATGGGGCACGCGCATCAGGCCGATCCGAATGCCCGGCCCGGCGCCTTCCGACGCCTGCATCAGCGCTTCGACGCCGCCTTCGAGCGCATGCGCGGGGCCTACATCTCGGTGCTCTCGACCCTGCTCGTGCGCCGCCGGGTGTTCGCCACGAGCTTCCTGGCATTCTGCGTGCTCTCGATGGGGCTGGTGTTCGTGCTCGGCTCGGACTTCTTCCCGTCGGTCGATGCCGGCAACATCCGCATGCACATGCGCGCACCGACGGGTACCCGCATCGAGGAAACGGCGCGGCTGGCCGACGAGGTCGAGAAAGTCGTTCGGGAAATCGTTCCAGCCAACGAGCTGGAGACGATTCTGGACAACCTCGGCCTGCCGTACAGCGGGATCAACCTGTCGTACAGCAACGCCGGCACCATCGGCACGCTCGACGGCGAGATCCAGATCGCGCTCAGGCCCGGCCACCAGCCCAGCGCGACCTACATCGACAAGTTGCGCGCGATCCTGCCGCAACGCTTCCCCGGCGTGGAGTTCTTCTTTCAACCCGCCGACGTCGTCACGCAGATTCTCAACTTCGGCCTGCCCGCGGCCATCGACATCCAGATCAGCGGCAACCAGCAACTGGCGAACTTCGGGGTTGCAACGAAGTTGCTCAAGCAGGTCCGTCTGGTACCCGGCACGGTCGACACGCACATCCAGCAACGGATCAACGCGCCGGCGCTGCACCTGGACATGGACCGCACCCGCTTGCAGCAACTTAACCTGAATGCCAATGCCGTGGCCCAGAACGTGCTGATCTCGCTCTCGGGCAGCTCGCAGACGTCGCCGGGCTTCTGGTTCAACCACCAGAACGGCGTGGAGTACAGCCTTTCGGTGCAATCGCCACAGTACCGCATCAGTTCCATCGACGACCTGCTGCGCCTGCCGGTCGCGGGCACGGGCAACAACGGCCAGCCCCAGTTGCTCGCCAACTTCGTTCAAGTCCGGCCGCAAGAGCGATTTGCCGTGGTTAGCCACTACAACATCCGGCCGGTCATCGACATTTTCGTGAGCGTGGAAGGCCGCGATCTCGGGAGCGTGGCGCGCGACATCGACAAGCTGGTGGTCCAGGCGCGCAAGGATCTGCCGCGCGGCAGCCAGATCGTGGTGCGCGGTCAGGTCAGCACCATGCAAAGTTCGTATTTCGGGCTGGGCGTGGGCGTGGCGATGGCCATCGTGCTCGTGTATCTGCTGATCGTGGTGAATTTCCAGTCGTGGGTCGATCCGCTCATCATCGTGAGCGCCCTGCCCGCCGCCCTCGCCGGCATCGTCTGGATGCTCTTTCTCACGGGCACGCGACTCTCCGTGCCCGCGCTCACGGGGGCCATCATGACGATGGGCGTAGCCACGGCCAACAGCATTCTCGTGGTCGCCTTCGCGCGGCAACGGATGGAGGCCGGCATGGCGCCGCTCAAAGCCGCGCTGGAGGCTGGCGCGAGCCGGATCCGACCGGTGCTGATGACGGCGCTGGCCATGATCATCGGCATGGTGCCGATGGCGCTTGGGCTGGGCGAAGGCGCCGAACAGAATGCCCCGCTGGGCCGGGCCGTGATCGGCGGCCTGCTGTTCGCCACGATCTCCACACTGTGCTTCGTGCCGCTGGTCTTTGCGGGCGTGCACACCCGACTCGTTCGGCGCAGGGCGCGGCGAGCGGTACAAGGCCAGCGCACCGAGACCGGCGGTTCGGGCAGGCCCGCGAGAGACGCCGGCGATGGCGACGATGGCGACGATGGCGCCACCTGAGCCCAGTTCGCACAACGACCGACACCTCGCCTACCAGATGACAAAGCATTGACGGGTTGAACGACATGACCGAGAAACATCACGCCGAACTGGCCATTCCGGAGCACGACCCCGCCGACGGCAGGCAGATTCCGCCGCGCCAGGGTGAATTCCGCCGCGCGAAAATCGTGCTGATTGTCGTGGCGTTGCTGCTTGCGGCGGGTGCCGCGCGCACCATCGTCGCCAACGTGCTCCAGCGACGGGCCGTGGCCAGCGCCACGCTGGAAAACGCCAGGCAGTACGTGAGCGTTGTCACGCCGCATGCCAGCGCCGCGAGCGAGACCGTGCTGCCCGCCACGCTGCGCGGCGCCGTCGAGTCGCCGATTTACGCCCGGGCGACTGGCTATCTGCTGCACCGCTATGTCGACATTGGCGCGCGCGTGAAGTCGGGGCAGTTGCTGGCCGATCTCGACACACCGGAAATCGACCAGGAGCTCGCCCAGGCCATCGCCCAGCGCAACCAGATCAACGCCAGCCTGGGGCTCGCGAAATCGTCGCTCGAGCGGTGGCAGCAACTGCGCCAGCGCGATGCCGTCTCCCAGCAGGAACTCGACGAGCGTCAGAGCGCCTACACGCAAGGAATGGCGAATCTCGCCGCGGCCGACGCCAACGTCAAACGGCTGCAGCAGCTGGAATCGTTCAAGCGGATCGTGGCCCCGTTCGATGGCGTGATCACGCAGCGCAACGTCGACGTCGGCGATCTCATCGATGCCGGCAGCGGCAACAGCCGCGCGCTGTTCTCGCTGGCACAGACGGACCCGCTGCGGGTCTACGTCCAGGTGCCGCAGGCCTATGCGCAAGGCGTGGCGGTCGGCCAGCCTGTGGTGGTCACGCAGGCCGAACTGCCCGGCCGGCATTTCCACGGCAGGATCACCCACGTTTCCGGAGCCATCGACGTGGCGACGCGCTCGCTGCAAATCGAAGCGGCGCTGCCCAACCCCGACAACGAATTGCGCCCGGGCGCCTACGTGCAACTGGCGTTGCCCAATACCACGCAGGCGCATCTGAGCGTGCCCGCCAATGCGTTGCTGTTTCGCGCGGAAGGCCCGCGCGTGGCGGTCGTGGACGATCGGGGCATCGTGCATCTGAACAAGATCGTGATTGCGCGGGACCTCGGACAGACGCTGGAACTCGCCGACGGCGTATCGGCTACTGATCGCGTCATTGTCAACCCGAGCGACTCGATCGACGACGGCGACCACGTGATGGCCAAGGCGCTGGCCGTCAAGGGGCCGACCGGCGGCCGGGCGTCGGGCACGTCGCAGGGAGACAAATCGTGACCCTCGGCACGCACCGCGCCAAGCGGCCGGGACATTCGAGACGATTGGCCTGCCTTCGGTCATGCGCATCGGTGTTCGCCGCCGCGGCGGCGCTCGCGGGGTGTGCGGTCGGTCCCGACTACCATCGGCCCGACGTTGCCGCCCCGCCCGGCTGGAAGACCGACGGATTCTGGCGACTCGCGCAGCCATCGCACGCACCGTTGCAGCCCGACTGGTGGAAGGCGTTCGACGAACCCGCGCTCGACGCGCTCGAGACGCAGGCGCTTTCGCGCAACCAGACGCTCGCCGCCGCCGTGGCGCACTACGACCAGGCGCAGGCCGCGCTGGCGGGTGTCTCCGCCCAGCGTCTCCCCGAGATCGACGCATCTGTCGGACTGGCGCGACAGCGCATTTCGGCAAACCGTCCGCTCACGAGTTATTCGTCGGCAAGCATGTCGACGGTGCAGAACAACGTGCAGATCGGCCTTGGCGTGTCATACGATACCGATCTCTTCGGGCGAATCCGCCGTCAGGTCGAGGGCGCGCGGGCGAGCGCCGAACAGGCGGGCGATGATCTCGCCAATGCCAGGTTGGTCCTCACGACGCAACTGGCGAGTGCCTATTTCCAGTTGCGCGGGCTCGATGCCGAGATCCGCGTGCTCGACGAATCGGTGGCGCTACAACAGCGCGCGCTCGATTACGTGGGCGCGCAGCACGATCTGGGGGCGGTCTCGGGACTGGACGTTCTCCAGCAAAAATCGCAGCTCGACGCAACGCGCGTGCAGGCCAGGTTGCTTCATCAGCAGCGCGACCAGTACGAGCACGCGATTGCCGCGCTCGTCGGCGTGCCCGCCCCTGCCTTCTCCGTGCCGGTGGGAGCGTTACCCGCGTCGCTGCCGCCGATTCCGCTCGGCGTGCCGAGCGACGTGCTGCAGCGGCGCCCGGACGTGGCCTCCGCCGAGCGCAGCATGGCCGCCGCGAACGCGCAGATCGGCGTGGCGAAAGCGGCGTTCTTCCCCAGCCTGACGCTCAATCCGGGCATCGGCTGGCAAAGCACGGAGTTCGCCAACCTCCTCTCGGCGCCAAGTCTGCTCTGGACGCTGGGGACGATGGCCACGCAGGCGATCTTCGATAGCGGACGCCGTCAGGCGGGGGTCGATTACGCCAGCGCGGGCTACCGCGCCGTTGAGGCGAACTACCGCCAGACGGTACTCACCGCCTTCGAGCAAGTGCAGGACGGCGTGAGCGGGCTGTCGGTGCTCGACGCCGCCGCACATGAATCGCGGGCCGCGGTGGTCGACGCCCAGCGGCTGCTGAGTCTGGCCAACGATCGCTATTCGGGCGGCCTCACCGCCTATCTGAGCGTGATCACGGCGCAACAGGCGCTGCTCGCGAGCGAGCGTCAGGACGTCCAGATTCGCGTGCAGCAATGGGTGCTGTCGGTGGCGCTTATCAAGGCGCTGGGCGGCGGATGGCAACCTTCGGACGCATCCTCTGACTCGTATAATGCGCAAAGATGAGGTGACGAAATGAAAGTACTGATCGTTGAAGACGAACACAAGGTCGTGGACTACCTGCGCACGGGGCTGACCGAGCAAGGGTGGGTGGTCGATGTGGCGCTCGATGGCGAGGAAGGCACGCATCTGGCACTCGAGTTCGACTACGACGTGATCGTGCTCGACGTCATGCTCCCCAAGCGCGACGGCTTCGCCGTGCTCGGCTCGCTGCGCGAGCGAAAGTCCACGCCTGTCATCATGCTCACGGCACGCGATCATGTGAACGATCGCGTGCGCGGCCTGCGCGAAGGCGCGGACGACTACCTCACCAAGCCGTTCTCTTTCATCGAACTGGTGGAGCGGCTCCACGCACTGGCACGCCGCACGCGTGTACAGGAGTCGACGCTGATCTCGGTCGGGGACCTCTATGTCGACCTGATCGGCCGGCGCGCCTCGCGCGAGGGCCAGCGGCTCGATCTCACGGCCAAGGAATTCCAGTTGCTTTCGGTCCTGGCACGGCGTCAGGGCGACATCCTGTCGAAGACGGCCATCACGGAACTGGTCTGGGACGTGAACTTCGACAGCCACACGAACGTGGTGGAAACCGCGATCAAGCGCTTGCGCGCCAAGCTCGACGGCCCGTTTCAGACGAAACTGCTGCACACGGTTCGCGGCATGGGCTACGTGCTGGAGGTGCGCGAGGCCTGAGCGCCACGCGCCCGGATACGCCCAACGCATCGCGCCTCATGGTGAAACACTCGATCTCGCGCCGCCTCGCCGCCATGTTCGCCGTGGTCGCGCTGTCGGTGTTCGCGTTGGTGGGCGCCGCCCTCGACGTGATGCTGCGCGTCCAGCTCGAGCGGCACCTGCGCGAGTCGCTCGACGACCGGGCCCAGATCGCCCATATCATCGTCTATCACGGCAGCACGCCCGAGAAGTGGCAGTTGGTACGAGAGAAGCTGAGCGACATGACGCCGCGCGACGGCACCACCACTTATGCCGTGACGAGCGATGACCCGAATTACACCTATGGCACGCCGGTGATCGGGATGTTCGTCAAGCGACTGTCGAACGGCTACGTGCGGCTGCGGCCGGACGAGGGGGACGACGACATGCTGACCACGCGCGAAATTCTGCCGCCGTATGGCACTCGCCCCGCCGTCACACTACAGGTGGCCGCCAGCTATTCGCCCAATGAGCGCACGCTGCGCGCCTTCGGGCTGGGGCTGGCCGCGCTGTCGGCACTCGGCAGCCTGGCGGTGCTGATCCTCAGCTATTCGGTCACGAGACTCGGGCTCGCGCCACTGACCCGGCTCACGCGCGAGGCTTCCGAAATCCGCCCAGACAACCGGTCACAGCGACTCGACACGCGCTCACTGCCGGTGGAGCTCAACGACCTCGCCCACTCGTTCAACGGCGCGCTGGCCCGCCTCGACAGCGCATACGAGCGTCTGGAATCGTTCAACGCCGACGTGGCGCACGAACTGCGCACGCCAGTCACCATCCTGATCGGCCAGACCGAAGTCGCGCTCACGCGCGAGCGGCCGGTCGAGGACCTTCGCGTGCTGCTGCAATCCAACCTGGAAGAGCTCGGGCGCATGCGCACCATCATCAACGACATGCTCTTCCTGTCGCGCGCCGACCAGGGCGAGCGAGCCACGGGCCTCACCGGGCTGTCGCTGGCGAGCGAAGCTGCCCATACGCTGGAGTTTCTCGAAATTCCGCTGGAAGAAGCCCGGGTCACCGCGCGCTTGCACGGCGCGGCGTTTGCCCAGGTCAACAAGGCGCTGTTCGGACGTGCGCTGGCCAATCTGGTCATGAACGCCGTCGAACACTGCGCGCCCGGCGCCAATATCGATGTCCACATCACGCCGCTCGCCGCCGGAACCGAGGATGCCGGTCAGGTGCGCATCGAGGTGGTCAACCCCGGGGCGCCCATCCCCCGCGAGGTGCTTCGACACCTGTTCGATCGCTTCTTCCGGGCGGAGCCGTCGCGCACGAACAGCCGCGAGAACCACGGTCTGGGGTTGGCGATCGTCAAGGCAATCGCGGAGATGCATGGCGGCACCGTCTGGGCGCGCAGCGCCGACGGTCTCAATACCTTCGGGTTTTCGATCGCCACGGGGCGCGGGACGGGAAGGCCCGCCGGCGATCTCCCCCTTTTCTCCCAGGGGCATGAGAGCGCGGGCGTGCCAGCGCCCGTTGCGCGTCAAACGCCGTGAGATCTTCGGCCGCCCACGGTGTCGGCGTGCGATCCGGTGTGCGCTGGGCGCCGTAGATCCGATGCGCGGCGAGCCAGGCATCGGACAGGAACGCGTCGAGAAATGCGGGGTTGTCGTGAGGGTGCGCCGTGTCCGCATCGCGGGCGGCGGCGAGCAAGGCGACGTAGGTGCCATCGTCGAACTTCAAGGCAGACCGTGCCATGGCGATCTCCGGGACGCCAGCTTTACCAGGGGGCGTCGTCTCGCCGGCTCGCCTGACTGGCGATGCCGGCGAGACGGCCGTGACAGCAGCCGCACTCGCCCATGCCGTCGGGGGGTGCTCGCCGGGAGCGCTCAGGGCTTCGGCGCGGATGCCGGAACCGGCGGCACCCACTTGCGCTTGGCGTCCGGAGCTTGCGTGACGGCCAGGGCAACGGCCTCGGTGTAGTTCACTGTCACGGTATCGCCCACTTTCACCCCTTCCAGCAGCTTGGGATCTTCAACGGCGACATCCACGGTGCGCGAGGGACCGCGCACCGTGATGACGTTCGCGTTGCGGTCGATCTTCTGAACGGTGGCCACGACCGTCAGGTTGCGCGCGGCGTCAGCGCCCGGTCGCTGCCCCGGTGCCGCGCGATCAGCGCCTTCGGTCAGCACGCGGCTGCGAATCCCGTCGTTGCCGGGCGTGACGGAGATGGCCACGGAGCGCCGATACGCCACGACAACCTTGTCGCCCTTGCGCATCTGCTCGAAGTTCTTCACGTCCGGGCCGACGATGAAGGTCACCGGCTTGCCACGGTCGTCCGCGACCTGAATGGTGCGCTTCCTGGTATCGACGCCGAGCAGCGTGGTACGGAACTCGACGATGCCGCCCGCGACGATTGGCGCGGGACGCACAGGCTCCTGTGCGTGCGCCAACGTTCCCAACGACAACAGACCAGCAAGAATCATGGTTTGCGTGAGCTTCATGGAATGTCCTTTTGTTATCAATGCATGCGATTCCGCATTTCTGATTGCATTTTAATTAATTGTCCAAAATAAAACATCCGTCCGATCGCCCGTCAAAACAATCGCGATGTTTCCATCGGATAGTAACAAAATATTTCAAATCCGCGATGCAATTTTAAGCTGCATGCCAAATGCCAGTATTGCCTGCCGCGCCCGGGTCACCATGAAAATCTCGCCTGCAAATCAGGCAAATTCATGATTTTCAAAACATAAAAATATCATTACTTGATGCAAATCAAACTTCTTCCACTCCAGAAGGGAAATTTTTTCTTGGCCCTTCAGATGCCAGACACAATTTGTTACAGAATCACCTTTGGCATTCAAGAAATCCTTGGCTCTTTCGGATGATTGAAAATTTCCATAAAATTTGTCATCCAAATTACTTTTCATTCCGATACCGCTTGCTCCGCTGCCCCGTCTCGAAGGCCAGGCGGGAATTTTTTCCGGAAAGCGCCGGGGGAGATTCCTGCGATGCCGCTTGTACCGACGACAGCGAGAACGTTATCCTTGCGACATGAACCGTCGCATCCTCATCGCGCCCGAAGATGTTGAACTCACTGCCATGCGCGCCCAGGGCGCGGGTGGCCAGAATGTCAACAAGGTCTCCAGCGCCATTCACCTTCGCTTCGACGTAATGCGCTCGTCCCTGCCCGACGACGTCAAGTCACGTCTGCTTTCCCGACTCGATCAACGCATCACGCAGGAAGGCGTCATCGTCATCAAGGCCCAGCAGCACCGCTCGCAGGAACTGAACCGGGCCGACGCGCTCGCGCGTCTCCAGGCACTGGTCGACGCGGCGGCCGTGCCGCCGCGACGCCGCGTCCCTACCCGCCCCACGCTCGCCAGTCAGGTGCGCCGTCGCGATGCCAAGCAGGTGCGCTCGCGCGTGAAAGCGTCGCGAGGCAAGATTCACGCGAGTCACGACTAAAGATCATCATAGTTAGCTTTTATCGAAAAAAGATAATAACCACTATCTTTTCGATGGCAGCCAGCAAGATTGATGCTAATATAAAGCATCATTTTCTGAATAATGCTAATTATCATGAGCTTTATCGAACCGTTGATTGCGGCCCGAAAGGCGGCTGCGCTCACACAGGCGGAGTTGGCCGATCTGGCGGGACTGTCACGCATGACCGTGCAAAAAGTGGAGTCCGGCGCCCTCGACCCCCGCGTGTCCACCGTTCTGGAGATGGCGCGCGCGCTCGGCCTCGAGCCCATGCTCGTACCTGCCACCCTGCGGCATGAAGTCGAGGCCTTTCTGCGCTCCGGCGGCAAATATCTCGCCCAACCGAGCGGCGTGTCCGCCCCGCCCTCCATCGTCGAGACGCTCGCCGGCTGACCCGAGGCCCCGCATCGGACTTCCCGCCTATGAACATCAAATATCTGCGCGCCTACCTGTACATGCCCGACGGCACACGTCGCGCGATCGGATATCTGTCGCAATACGGCGACATCCTGCGCATGTCGTTCGATGAGGACTACATTGCCGATGCTCAGCGGCCAGTGCTCTCGCTCGCCTATCGCGGTGCCAATGAAACCGCCACGCGAGAGATTCTGGCGTCACCGCATGATGCCCGTCTCGTGCGTACCGACGGCCGCTGGCCTGTCTACTTCGAGAATTTGTTGCCCGAAGGACACAATCGGGAACGGCTCGCCGCCGAGCGCCGTTGCCCGCCTGATGACGAATTCGAATTGTTGGCGGCCGCCGGCCACGATCTGATGGGGGCGTTCGAAGTCGAGCCGGTCCCGGAACGCGAAGGCGTGCCCGACGTCGTCCATCGGTGGCACACGGCGCTCGGCCTCGAAATGGTGGAACCCGGCTTCGTGGACACGCCGGTGGAAGATGCCGCGTCGCTGCCCGGCGTCGTGACGAAGTTCTCGGCGATTCGCGACGGACGGCGCTATGTCGTGAAGCGCCACGGTCGCGCGGGATCGGTCATTCTCAAGTTGCCGACGACACGCCACCCCGATCTCGTGGAGAACGAATACACGGGCTATCAGCTCTGCGAAGCCCTGGGACTGGACTGCGCCAAGGCCGAGATCGTCTCTCGGCGCGACGCGGAGTTACCGGAGCAAGTGCCGTTCGAACACATCCTCGCCGTGCCGCGTTTCGACCGTCTGGCCGACGGACGGCGCGTGCACATGGAAGAGTTCGCCCAGGTGCTGCAATACCCGCCGCGAAGCAAATACGGGCGTGGCCTGAACGTCGACTACACGACGATGCTGCGGGTGCTGGACCAGTTGTCCGCACAACCCGTTCGCGATGTGCGAGAGTTCCTGCGACGCCTGATCGCCTTCATTCTGATCGGCAACACCGATGCCCACCTCAAGAACTGGGCGTTGACGTATCCCGACGCCCATACACCGCAATTGGCCCCCGTCTACGATCCCGTGTGCGTTGCTGCCTTCTTCCATGACGTGCCCGAGTCGCACTACGGCGTGAACCGGGCCATCGACAAGACCTTGCGGGCATTCGACTGGACCGCGCTCGACGGTCTGCTCAAAGGCGCCGGCCTGCTTCGCGTGAGCCGGCTGACGGCAATCGCGCGCGAAACGGTGCGCGACGCCCAGGAAAGATGGCCGGCACTGCTAGAGAACGCACCTCCCGCCGTACGCGCGACGGTGCTTGAGCGCCTGAATGGCGGCGTCGCCCTGACTGCCTGAGCTGGCCGACGTTTGCCGAGCACAACAGATCCAAAAAATATTACCCGGGTAATATTGAAAATCAATTAACACCCGGGTAATATTCGTCGGTATCGACATTCATGTCATCGTTACCGGAGTCTGCCGTGCCCTCTGCTTCACTCGGATATACCGTCTTTCGCGACTCGCGCCGTATTGCGTCGGGCTCGCTCGCCGATGCCGCCATCGCCTGCCAGCAGGCACTGATCGCCGACCCGCACGCCAGCGTGCTGATTTTCGACGATCGCACCGGCGATACGCGCGATGTCGACGTGCGCGGCACCGCTGCCGACATTCGCGCACGCTACCCGGCGCCGCACGACGCCGCGCCGCCTCCGGAGGACGCGCCCGCCAAGGGACGCGGCCGCCCGAAGCTTGGCGTGGTCGCGCGCGAAGTCACGCTGCTGCCGAGACACTGGGACTGGTTGGCCGAGCAACCGGGCGGCGCCTCGGTCGCGCTGCGCAAGCTGGTCGACGAAGCGCGTCGCCAACATGCCGGGCGCGACCTGCGCAGGCGAGCGCAGGCACGGACCTACAGCTTCATGTCCACAATGGCCGGAGATCTGCCGGAGTTCGAAGAGGCTTCACGCGCGCTCTTCGCGCACGATCTCGATGCGTTCGGCATGCGGATCGCGGCATGGCCCGATGACGTTCGCAGCCATCTGCTGCGACTGGCCTCCATGGACGATCTGGCAGACGACGTCGCGTAGTCCCCGCCATCGCCGCACCGTATGACGACGTGACCCTGGCGTCCCCGGTCTGATCGCCGGGGCGCCGGTCAACGACCGCCCCACTGATCCGAACACCCCATGCACCGGCGGACCGCCGCACCGGACGGGCCTCGCTTTGCCTGTCGTTTGGCACACGGCTTCGCGCCGCTTCTCCCCATCCCCCCACGATCAAGGATCGCCTCATCATGACACCACCGCTTGCTTCCCCACCCCGCCCGCTTTGGCGCACCTGGCTACTGATTGCCCTGCCGATGATGATGACCAACGCGCTACAGTCCCTGGCGGGTACCGTCGACGGCGTCTATCTCGGCCATCTGATCGGCACCGATGCCATCGCCGCGGTCTCGGCATTCTTTCCCGTCTTCTTCTTTTTGCTGGCGATCGTGATCGGTCTGTCGGCCGGCGCCACCGTGATGATCGGGCAGGCCTGGGGGGCGCGCGACGTGGTTCGCGTGCGCAACATCGCGAGTACTGCGCTGATGATGATGTTGGCTGCGGGCGTTGCCGTCAGCGTGCTTGGTGGCCTGCTCGCGACACCCATCATGCACGCCCTGGGCACACCCGCTCGCGTATTCGACGCGGCGACCGATTACGCCCGATGGATGTTCATCGGCATGCCCGTGGTTTTCGCGCTATGGCTCACGACGTCGATGAGTCGCGGTACCGGCGACGCCATTTCGCCGCTCTTCGCCCTGCTCGTCGCCACGCTGCTGTCGCTGATTCTCACGCCGGCGTTCATTTTCGGATGGGGGCCGCTGCCGCCGTTGGGTGCGACCAGCGCCGCCGCCTCAACCTTGCTCGCGTTCGGGATTTCGCTGCTCTGGATGGCCGCTTACTGGCGTCGCAAAAACCACCCGCTGGCGCTCGCGGCCAAATTCTGGCGCCACGTGAAATGGCATCCCGCGCTGGCGCGGGGCATTCTGCGCATCGGCGTGCCAACGGCCATGCAAATGCTGACGATGGCCGTCGCCGAGATGCTGTTGCTCGGCATGATCAACCGCCACGGCGCTGACGCGACCGCCGCGTATGGCGCCGTCACCCAGGTGCTTGGCTGGCTGCAGTTGCCGGTCATGACGCTGGGCATCACGGCATCGATTCTTGGCGCGCATGCAATCGGCGCAGGCCGAGGCGATCGCGTCGACGCGATCGTTCGCACGGGCATGCTGTGCAATCTGGGACTCACGGGCAGCCTGGTCGCCCTGGTCTACCTGGCGGCACCGACAATCATGGGTGGCTTCCTGACCGATCCGGCGGTGCTCGCTCTCGCCACGCGCCTGCTCCATACAGTGGCCTGGAGCGTGCTGGTCATGGGGATGACGGCCGTCCTGACGGGGGCGATGCGCGCCAGCGGCAAGGTTTGGGTGCCGATGTTGCTCGGCGCCCTCGGGCTGCTGGGCGTCGAGGTGCCGGCCGCCGTGATGTTCGAGCGGATCGCCGGGTTACCGGGCATCTGGTGGGCGTATCCGCTGGCGTTCATTGCAACGCTGGTAATGCAAAGTCTTTGCTACCGCAACTTCCGGCGCGCATCATGGCGCGCCCAGAGGAACATGAGCATGCCGGCACAGGACAGCAAGGCACCGACCCAGCCCGTCGACGTCCAGCCGTAGCCCGCCGAAATCGCCACGCCGCCGAGCCATGCGCCGGCGGCGTTGGCCATGTTGAACGCCGAATGGTTGAGCGCCGCCGCGAGCGTCTGGGCCTCCCCTGCAACATCCATCAGCCGAATCTGTAACGCCGGCCCGATGATGATGATCGTGCCGATCGCGAGCACGTTGACGCCGGCCAGCCATGGGCTCGCCGACGTGAAGGTGAACGCCGCGAGCAGCAACGCGGACCAGATGAGCGTGCCGCCGATGGCACGCATGAGCGACGCCGCGGCGACCAGCCGCGGGCCGATGACCGTACCGGCGACCATGCCGACACCGAACAGGGCCAGATAAAACGGCACCCAAGGTTCGGGTACCCCCGCCACCTGCATGAGCGTGGGCTTGATATAGCTGAACACCGCGAACATGCCGCCGAACCCGATCGCGCCAATCCCCAGCGTAAGCCAGACTTGCGAGCTTCGCAGTGCGCTCAGCTCGCGCAGCGGACTGGCGCCGTGCGGCGCCGGAGCGTCCGGTACCCACCGCCAGACCATCACAGCCGTCAATGCGCCAATCACACCTACCAGCACGAACGCCGCGCGCCAGCCAAGCCATTGGCCCAGACCGGCAGCGAGCGGCACACCAAAAAGCGTTGCCAATGTGAGCCCGAGCATGACCTGCCCCACCGCATGAACACGCCGGTGCGGCGGCACGAGCGACGCGCCCACCAGGGCCGCCACACCGAAATAGGTGCCATGCGGCAAGCCGCTCAGGAAGCGCAACACAATGAGCGCCACGTAGTTCGGCGCCAGTGCACTGGCGAAATTACCGACGGCAAACATCGCCATGAGTGCGATCAGGAAGGCCCGGCGCGGCAATCGCACCCCCAATACCGCGAGCAACGGTGCGCCGATCACCACCCCGAGCGCATAGGTACTGATGGCATGTCCCGCCTGCGGTATGGAAATATCGAGCCCACGGGCAACGTCGGGCAACAAGCCCATGATCACGAACTCACCCGTGCCGATGCCGAAGCCGCCCATGGCGAGTGCGACGAATGACAACCAGACAGGAATGGACGACGGCGGCAAGGCCTCATCCGCGTCAGCGGGAAGAACTTGGGGGTGCTCATTGCGATTCGGTGATGGCCGCCGGCGCGGCGCCGGTCAGACGGTCGATGACGGCAGGAAAAACGGCATCGGGGCGACGCAATGCCGCCACCCCGTTCGAGGGTGCCGATTTTACGTCAACACTTCGCCACCTGCAGGAAACGCTGTGCAACGCAGCATTACCAAAACCTCACAAATCCGGAGACTTTCTCCATTGCTGCGCGCCACATTACCGCATCGCAGCATTCACCCATAAAAAAACCGGCCCAGTGGGTGGGCCGGCAAGGTACGGTTGCGCTCCGGTTGCGGGAACCGGATGCAATCGTATTGGGGGTCTGCGAAGCCTACGAATCGCGGCGCGCGCACGTCGGCGTCGCACCGCGCGCTGGCCCGAGCGTCAGTGGTGATGTTGCTTCGCGTGCCACTGACCGGACTTGTCGTCCTTCTCGTACGTCTTTTTCACAGCAGTCCACGCTACTTTGTGAGCCGTTTCTTCGCGCGATTCATGATCCCGCCTCTCACCGGGATCCTTGTATTCGTCCCAGGCGGAATTGAAGGCCTTCAAGTAGATTTCCTGCGCATGAGACGGCAAATGGTCCTTGACGCTCGCGGGCAGTTCGTGAGTCTGTCGATAAGGCATGACGATCCTCCTTGCATATGCGATTCACGTGCAACTCAAGCACGATCCAAACGCGCCAATCGCTTTACGCACACTTTGCGTACGCCGTTCGTACGGCTTCGATGTCAGGCACCGCACGTTCCGGCCCCGCCGCATTCGCTCATATGTGCCCCATCAGCACCAGCAACACGACGATCAGCACGATCAGCCCAATACCGCCCGATGGGTAGTAGCCCCATCCGCGGCTATACGGCCAGGCGGGTACCGCACCGATCAACGCAAGAATCAAAACAATCAACAGGATGGTGCCAAGCATGACTTTCCTCCCTTGCCGATCCGACCTCAGTGAAGCAAACGCGCCACCACGCCAACCCATCGAGCACGCCTGCCCTCGGAAACATATTTTCCGGGAGGCCGCGTGGGCGGCTCCTCGACGGGCGGATCCAGCGGTCTGTCGGGCGGGGCATCGGCGTCGGTTCGTCGTCATCGGGCGGCGATTTCGGCGGCGGTGTCCCCGGCGGCTTACCCGGGTCATGGGGCTCGGGCAGGTGGGCGTACAGGCGGAGGGCCTGCGTCAACCGGCAAAATTCGAATTGACCCGGCATGCGCAATGTCTCGCCGCGCTCAATGCCAGTAAGGGTCGACGGTGTAATACGTATGCACCTGTTCGGCCCATTGCATGTCAGCCATGCTCGGCCAGTGATCCTTGTCGAACCCGGGCGCCTTCTTGAGCGCCTCCTTGTCGAGATTGAGAATGAAGCGCTTGTGCTCGACGTCGAGCTGGAGCGCATGCCAGGGAATGGCGAAGAGCTTGTCTCCCATGCCAAGAAAGCCGCCGAACGACAGCACCGCGTAGGCAACCGTGCCGCGCTGCACATCGAGCATGATGTGCTTGACCTTGCCGAGGCTCTCCCCGGCGGGATTCACCACATCTTCGGCATCGAGCGAGTCGGCGGCCATCACCGACGGGCCCGGACCGTCGGGCAACTCGTGCGAAGTTCCAACGATGCGGGCGCCTGATTGGGGCGTTTGTCCCCGTTCGGATTGCATGGTCATCATTTCCTCCTTCGTCCAGTGAATTGGGGACGCGCGAGCGCTTGCGGATCGCGAGACCTCGCGCGCCTTCGACGTGGCGAGAATGCGATTACTTGCCCGACACCTTGATGTCGTCCTTGACGTCGACAACCCCGTCAACGCCCTTGACCGTATCCACGACCAGCGTCCTCTGCGCCGACTGCGGCACCGACCCGGTCAGGTGCACCACGCCATGGCGCGTCGTGACGTGGACCTTGGTCGACGGCACGTCCTTCTTGGCGAGCAGCTCGGCCTTCACCTTCGCGGTCAGCGCGGCGTCGTCGATCTTGCGCCCGGTATCGCCCATGGCACCGCTTGCCGTCGCGTTGTCGGCGATCTTGATGATCCCGCCCTGGTCCAGGGCATGCGCGGCAATGCCGGTCGTTGCGAGCGCACCGGCCATAACGAGCTTGAGCAGATTGGCGTGTTTCATTGTTGACCTCCCGAAGTTGAGTGAAAAAAGCAAATGCGGTGTTGCCGCGTCAGATCTTGTGGCCCTCCTGACTCTCGCCGGGCCGGCTCATGGCCTTGCCGCGGCGTTCGTGCAACTGGTTGTCCACGCCTCGCACGCCGGGGACTTTTGAGACCACGGTCTGCACGACGTGCTGCATCCATCGTTCGGGCACATGGCCCGTGAGCAGGGTCAGCCCCGAGGTCACCGTCACGTCGACGTGCGAGACGTCCAGATCGTGCGCGTCGCGCAAGGCCGCGCGCACCTGCTCCCGCACGGCGACATCGGAGGGCGACGGGCCACGCGAGCGGGCCTGAACCGATGCATGAGCCGTCTGCTGCGGCGCTCCCGACACACCGGACACCTTTGCTGCCGTCCCGCTCACGCGCCCTTGCCCACCGCTACGGCCCCGACTCCCTTTTGCCTGTCCGTCCTGTCCCGCCTGTCCCGCCGATCGCGGTTCGGCCTTCGCATGCTGTTGCGCCGTGTCGGCGCCGACCGTTCCCTCGGGCCATTCGACCCGGCGGGCCTGCGAGAGGCTGCTGCCCGGCGGTACCTGGCCCGCGGTATCCCGCCCCGTGCCCGCGTAATCGTCGTGCGGTCCATATGCGCTTTGCCGCCCGAATCGCGGGTGGTCGCCCGGTGCGGCATCCGCGGGCCCGTAGCCGCTCTCCTCGCCATGAGCGATCTCCGGGGCATACCCGTGACCGCCCGCCAAATCCTTTGCGACGCGCTTCGCCTCGCCCGCCTTGGGGGACGACGCCCCCAACCAGGCGGGATCCGATTGCGCCTGCGCATGGGCGATTTGCGCGTCGCGGGCGACCGACTGGCGCGCCTCATGCGATTGCCCTTCGCTTTCGTTGTCGAATGCCGACGCCTGCGCACCGTGCGTCTCGGCGTCTCCATCTTCATGCGTGAGGGCATGCTGCTGGTGCTGCATCCCCTCGTCCTCGTCGGGCAACGACGGCACCGCACGCGTACGCTTCGCCATGACAACCTCCTCGACTGCCGCTCGGGTCCCGGCAATGGCTTCTGCATTCGGATCCGAACTGTTGAAATCGATTGTAGATAGCCAGGTTTCCCAAGCGAATCGGCGGAATCTGAAAGATGTGTAGGTGGACGCTGGCACGCTTCGATGCGTAGAAACGCCATCGAAACGCCCCCATCTCAACGATAGACAAAGCGCTTGAAAATCAAAGGACTGCAAGACCTACTAAAAGTCTTGCTCGAGCATGGGTGCGGGGCCGGGTATGGACGAATCGCGCCCTTCGGATCGTGCAACATCGGAGAATTCCTACAGGCAGCCGCAGGCGCCGCATTGCGCGGCGCCTCCCTCGCCTTCGGCGCGCCGGTTCAGTCCGCGTCCGAAGATGTCGGTGTTGCGTCCGACGGTGCCGCGACAACGCAATTCCGTCCTGCTGCCTTGGCCCGATAGAGGGCCTCGTCGGCCGCCTTGACGAGCGCGTCGACGGTTTCGTTGCCTCGCGGCCGGCGGCATGCCACGCCGACACTTACCGTCACGTGCCCGAAGTCGCTCGAGGGATGCGCCAGATTCAGTTGCTCCACCGAATGCCGGATCGCTTCGGCAACTCGCGTTGCGCCTGCGGCGTCGGTATCCGGCAGCACGGCGATGAACTCTTCTCCGCCGTAGCGGCCCGCCGCGTCCGACGGACGATTGAGCGCCGCCCCAATGGCGCCGGCCACCGCGGCGAGGGCCACATCGCCCGCCTGGTGGCCCTGCGTATCGTTGTAGCGCTTGAACCAGTCGATATCCACGAATGCCACCGCCATCGAGCGCTTCGCGCGGCGCATTCGCCGCCATTCGCTGGCAAGAATCCTGTCGAGCGAGCGCCGGTTCGACAGGCCGGTCAGCCCGTCGGTCCGCGCCAGCAGACGCAACTCCCGCTCGGCGCGCAAGCGCCGCCGCAACTGGGCGGCCAGCAAGATCGACGTCAAGATGAAACCCACGTTGAGCACCACGAAGAGCGCGCCGAATTCGACGGCGCGTCTGTGCCACGGCGCCAGCGCTTCGTTGCTCGACGTGACCACGATCAGCGTGAGCGGCGCATTGCCGAGCATGCGGCGCGACAGCAGGCTCTCGCGACCGAGGAAACGGATGGGATAGATTCGCTGGTCGTCGTTGCCTGATGGGAGCGCTTCGTAGCGACCGGTCTGCGCCATCGTCAGGCCCAGCACGCTGGCGTCGTAAGGCTTGCGCATCAGAATCGCGCCGTCCTTGCCGAGCAACAGGATCACGCCTTCCTTGCCGACCTCGACATGATCGAAGAGTTGCCGAAAGTAGTCGATGTCGACGGCCAGCGAGACCACACCGCCGAACGAACCGTCCGGCCGGCTGATCCGGCGGCTGAGCACCATCGTCGGCCGCCCCTCGCGTAAGCGTGAGCGGATGAACCCGCTGATGTACACGCCCTCATTGGGGTCGTCGCGGGGCACCGTAAAGTAATCGCGATCGGCAAAGTTGTACGGCCGCGGCACTTCGCTCTCCGCATCGATCACGATGTTGCCCTGGGGATCGAGCACCACCAGCGAGCCAATATAGCGCGAGGCGCGCGAGCGCTCGAAGATCAGTTCGCGACGCAGGGCGGGCGACAGCGCGTCGACGTCGCGGCGCGCGAGCAGATTCACCACCGCGTCGAGCGAAGCCTCGTAGAGCTGGAAGTTCAGTTCCAGATCGCGTTCGAGCACAGCGGCGATACTGCGCTGGTTATCGGCCGCGCGCGCGAGCACGAGCAACCGGCCCTCGTAGAGCAGCGCCACGGCAACCGCCGTCACCAGCGCGGAGATGCCCACGCCACTCCAGACGATCAGTGTGGGCGTGCGCGAGACCCACCGCACCGCCGACTTCACCTGCAGCACGATACGCGTCCGCCATCGTTGCATCGACATCCTTCCATCGTCTCCTGTAGTCTCGCCCGGCGATGATCACTGCATCGGGCTGCCCACGCGGCACGCCGACGGCCGCGGGTGAGCGCAGGCGGCACTGGCCCGCCGACGCTCAGGCGGTGAAGTCGGCCGCCATGTCGGCATCCGTGCGCGCCTCGAGCCGGCCGTCACGGCAAGCCTTGCGAAAGATGTCGTAATCGCGCTCGACCTGGTCCGCATACCCCGTCGAATAATGGACCAGCGCCGCACCCAGGCGAGCGCCCTTGCCGACGTATCCCACCAGCTCCGCCGCGCACCCGCCCGCCTTGGCATGCGCGCGCGCCAGCACCCAGCCACACAGGCGGGCGTACTCCCGAAAGCCGTCGGCGCGAAAAAGTTCGAATTGCGCGGATATCTTCATATCGCGCAACTGACGTCCGTAGATGGATCGCCCGAACGGACCGCTGCCCCATCCGAGAAATGCGTCGGATGCCGCCTGCATGAGGCGTTGCCCCTCCACCACGCGCCGCCCGTCATGCCTTGACGCCGTGCCTTTGAAGAAGCGCGAGACTACCGATTTCGATGCCTCCTTGAACTGGAGAAAGAGCGGCTGCTCGTGGGTATCCATCAACAGCAGCACCAGGCATCTCGTGCCCACGCTGCCCACCCCCACGACCTTGAAGGCGAGGTCCTCCCGGGTATAGGCCGAGAGCATGCTCGCGCGATCCGGCGGCAACGAATTCAAATAGCTCTGGTAGACGGGGGAAAACAGCGTACGCCAGTCGCCCAGCCCCAGCCAATCGTCCTCGGGGCCGAACAGGGTCGTGGCGCCGTGCACGTGAAACACCGTTGGCGGCGTATCGCGGATCAGCCATTGGTCGCCGATCTGCTGCGCGAACTTGGGCAGTACGTTCTCGTGCGTACGACCAGACGCCCGGGCAATCCCGCGTTTGACGCCCTCGCGCACCCGCTCGGTCTGTGCGAGATTGAGCATGCGCTCGAAAGTGACCTGCTCGTGCCACAGCGCGATGGTCGGCATGTGCGCGTATTCGTCCAAACGCTTCGCATAGCTGTCAACGGCCGCGCGCACCATCTCCACGCCCAGCGTGTCGCCGAAGCCGAACTGGCGGGCGGCGAGCACCAGACTGACGCATAACCGCTTGAGATCCCACTCCCACGGCCCGGGAGCGGTTTCGTCGAAATCGTTCAGATCGAAGATCAGTGTGCGCTCGGGCGTGGCGAACCCGCCGAAATTGGCCAGATGGCAGTCCCCGCAAATCTGCAGGGTCAGCCCGCTGTTCGGCGTGCCGGCCAGATCGTGCGCCTGCACGATGGCGCTTCCCCGAAAGAAGGCGAATGGCGACGCCAGCATGCGGCCATAACGCAGCGGGACCAGGGCGGCGACGCGTCCTTCGCTGCTGATGCGCAACAACTCGACGGCGTCGCGATCAGTCCTGCCCAGATGCGAGTGGCTGCGTCGAGGCGTCGTCTCACGAAGCTTGCGCCCCGCGGCAACACGCGCCTCGAAAGGCACCGCGGGGGGTGTCGCCGTGCCGGAATCCGCGAGCGCAGACGAGGTATTCGACTGCATCGACCTCGCGGCCGGTTTGAGTTTCAACGCGGCAAGACCGGCCGCCGGCGCCGACGGCGCAGGCAATGGATTAGCGGGCATGTCCGACTCCTTCTTCCAATGGGACCGCCGCGGACTGCGCTGGCGCGGGGTACCACTGGGCCGGTCGAAGCGTCAATGGCGAGTCCGGTTGTGCCTGGAAATGCGGCGACATGATCTGCACGCCGTATTGGTTGAAAACGTCCTGGATGTTCTCATGCAGTGCCGAGATGGCCGCGAACCGGGTGGAGGGATCCCGCAAGGTCGCAAA
This sequence comes from Pandoraea pnomenusa, assembly GCF_000767615.3. Lineage (NCBI taxonomy): Bacteria > Pseudomonadati > Pseudomonadota > Betaproteobacteria > Burkholderiales > Burkholderiaceae > Pandoraea > Pandoraea pnomenusa. The sequence continues at coordinate 2,818,589 of NZ_CP009553.3, forward strand.
GACCTCATACTCCACGTAGAAGTCGGACAACGCTCGTTGCAGCACGAACGGCGCCGGTTCAGAGACGACCTGTGGCGTCTTCCCGGCCGCCTCGATCAGCATGGCGTGGACCTGGCGCCAGGGCGTGTCATAGCCGATCGTGAGGGAGGTGCTGATCGCCGCGCCACGCTCGCGCCCCTGCGCCGAAAAATTGCGCACGGTCGACGCCACGACAACCGCGTTGGGAATCGTCAATTCCTCTTTCGCCAGATTCACGATCTTCACCGACAAGGCATCCACCCCCACCACCACACCGGTGGCGTCACCGATCGAGACGAGATCCCCTTTCCTGAGCGCGCGGCTGTATATCACGACCATGCCGCTCATCAGTTGATTCACGATGCCGCTCGAGCCCAGTGTCACCATGAGACCCAGAAGGACCGAAAGGCCCTTGAAGACGTCGCTCTGGGCCCCCGGCATGTATGGGTAGGCGAAGGTCAGCGCCAGTCCCCAGACGACGACCGACACCAGGCGACGCGTCGCACCGGCCGTCTCGGGGTGCATGCCGGGAATGGTCAGACGCCCGCTTTGGACGGCATCGAACACATTGTTGATCAGACTTTGCAACGCCCGCGTGAGCAGGAAGATGACGATGACGGTCACGATCCCCGGAATTGCACCTGCCACGCCAAGGCCGAACCGATCGACCAGCGTCCAGAGAAAGTCGGACAGGCGCCCGGCCAGCGGCTGGCTTGCCGGGAATTGCATCAGCACGAAGATCAGGTAGAGATAGGCGAACGCCAATGCCAGGCAGACCGCACCGATCTGCACGACCTGATGGACCAGATGGACGGCCGAGCCCGTCCAGTCGAAGCTACGGGTGGTTCGCTGAAGGACACGCTTCTCGAAAGCCGTCCGCAAGCGCGTCTCGAGCCGTGTACGCATGCGGCCCACGCCGATCACCAGTAGCGCCAGCACGCCCGCGCCGAGCGCGCTGAGCGCCACGCCGCGCAGGATGGTCGGCCAGTGCAGTTGTTCGCGCCGGGCAGCGAAGGCCACCTGCAGGCGCCCACGGATCTCGTCCGCGACGACGTCCAGCGCGCGTGGATCGCCCGGCGCCAGGTCTTCGGTCGTCAGCGCGAAAAGAATGCGGTCCTGAACCCGGAATGCGACGCCCGACATCCCGCCGAGCGAGGCGTGCAGCACGTCGACCGGCGCGTCGAGCGCCCGCGGCGGCAGGCGCTCGAGGACTGACCGCGCCCGGGCCGCACGCACCGCCGGGGTGGCGCCGCCGAGCGTGCCGCGAAAGGTCGCCACGGGTCGATCCATGAAGCGCAATTCGACCCCGTCCTGAGTGTCGGCGCTCGCGGCCGCGCCGGTCGGTCCGCCAGCAGCAACCTGGACGGGCGCCTCGGCCGCATCCCCATGGGTGTTCGGCGCAGCCCCCGCTGTTGCCGCCATTGCCGGGACGGATCCCAGCCCCGGCGCGACGCTCATTGCACACACCACCAGCACTTGCAACAGCCTCATGCGAAGGCGCATATCACGGCTCCCGCGGGCAAGTTGGCCACCAAGAATTGACGCAGTGCGAGGAAATCCGACGGAAATCAGGCAAAATCGAGGGCTGCCGTATTCTGCCCCCGACCGTTCCCGGATCGTTGTCCCCGAATTCCGAAAATTCCGAATTCGCGGTCCCGACGGTTACCGGTTGCCGCCGGCCCGGCGCATGGGCGATGCACGCTGGATTCAGCCCGGTACGTACATCGCAGGCCACGTCCGGCCGGAGCGGGGTATGGACGGATTATTCACTATGGCATCGGCACTGTCGAGCATCGGCGCAGCACGCGCGCATGCCAGCCGATTCCGTTGTGCCCGCGCCCCGGGAATGTCGGAAAAATTCCGACATGGAATCCTCAACTATGGGCGATATCTGCCGATAAACAGATTGGCGGGACCTTTCAGTCGGTTTTCATATGTCCAGTTCGTACAGTGGTTGGCTCGTAGCGTTATCGCTTGCAGTTGCGGTACTGGCGTCATTCACGGCGCTCGACCTCTCGGGTCGCATCTATCTCATGACGCGCCGTGGCATGCGCCACGCCTGGCTCGCCGTGGGCGCGACAGCCATGGGTATCGGCATCTGGTCGATGCACTTCATCGGCATGCTCGCCTTGTCGCTCTCGCCGTCCTGGTCGCCATTCGCGTCGCACACCGCGATCCCGCTCGGCTACGATCCGGTGCTGACCGCCGCGTCGCTTGCCATCGCCATCGTCATTGCGTGGGCCGCCCTGTGGATGATCGCCAGCGAGCACTTCACCCGCCGGCGCGTCGCGGCCGCCGGTGTCACGCTGGGCATCGGCATTGCCGCCATGCACTACAGCGGCATGGCGGCAATGAAGATGAACCCGGCGATCGAATACGATCCGCTGCTCTTCTCGGCATCGATCCTCATCGCGATCCTGGCCGCCACCGCAGCACTCTGGATCGCGCGCACCCTGCGCGACGGCAGCCTGCGCTACGTGATGTCGAAACGGGTCGGCGCGGCCGTGGTCATGGGGCTGGCGATCACGGCAATGCATTACACCGGCATGGCGGCCGCGAACTTCGCGCCGGGCGCCGTCTGCGGCGCCGCGACCGGCGTGAGCTCTCAATGGCTGGTCACCACGGTAAGTCTGTTCACGTTCCTGATTCTCGCGACCACGCTGCTCGTCTCCCGGCTGGACGCACGCACCAGTTTCCTGGCCAATTCCGTCATGCAGCTCAATTCGCAGATCGCGCGCATGGCGACGTACGACTCCCTGACCGACCTGCCCAACCGCCGGGCGCTGCATGACGCAGCGGCGCGCATGCTCATCAACTCGCGTCGCGACCAGCGTCGCTTCGCGGTGCTGTTCATGGATCTGGACGGCTTCAAGACGATCAATGACTCGCTCGGGCACAACGTGGGCGACGACGTCCTGCGCGCCTTCGCCAAGCGTCTGCGCAAGAACGTGAACGGCGACGATGTGGTCGCCCGGCTGGGCGGCGACGAATTCGTCGTGCTGCTGGGCTCGCTGTCGTCGCCCGAGGTCGCGGGCCGCGTCGCCCAGCGCCTGCTCGATGACATGCGCGACGGCCTGCGCGTGGGCGATCAGTCGCTGCACGTCATGCCGAGCATCGGCGTGGCCCTGTTCCCGGACGATGGCGACAGCATCGATCTGCTGCTCAAGCACGCCGATACGGCCATGTACGAGGCCAAGCGCGCCGGGCGCGGCATCTTCCGCTACTTCGAGCCGCGCATGAACGCCGCCGCGCAGCGCACCTGGGAAATCCAGCAGGCGTTGCACGACGCGCAAGCGGAACAGTATTTCTCGCTTCACTTCCAGCCGAAGTACCGAGGCGACACGGAGGCGCTCGCTGGCGCGGAAGCCTTGCTGCGCCTCACGCACCCGACCTTCGGCGAGCTGCAGCCGGTCGATTTCATCCCGGTGGCCGAACGCACGGGGCAGATCGTGCAGATCGGCTATTGGGTCGTGCGCGCCACCTGCGAGCACATCAAGCAGTGGGACGCGGCCGGACTGCCGCCAGTGAAGGTCGCCATCAACCTCTCACCCCGGCAGTTGGCACAGTCGCAACTGGTAGAGAATATTCTGGAGATCGTGCACACCGCGGGCGTGTCGTGCGACCGGCTGATGTTCGAGATCACCGAGACGGTGGCGATGTTCGACGCCCAGCACACGATCGACGTGATCCGCGCATTTCAGGAGCACGGCTTCGAAGTCGCCATCGACGACTTCGGAACGGGATACTCCAGTCTGGCGTACCTGCAACGCTTTCGCGTCAAGCAACTGAAGATGGACCGCTTCTTCACGAACGGTCTCGATACCTGTGGGCGCGAAGGCAGCGCCGTCGTATCGGCCATCATCGCACTGGCCCACTCGCTGGATATGGACGTCGTGGCCGAAGGCGTGGAGACGGCGTCGCAGCGCGAAGCACTGAAGACACTCGATTGCGACGAGTTGCAGGGCTTCCTGCTGGGCAAGCCGCTTACCGGTGAAGCGTTCGCGCGGCTGCTCGCCTCGCGGCCTGGAATGCCGGGCACTCCGGCGATGGCCTGAGCGGCTGCCGCGCCCATTCGGCATCGCGCTGACGCACACGACCCGCGGGCAATGGCGGCAATCCGCCAGGCAGGCCCTGCCCGGCGGTTGCCGTCGCCAGACCCGGCCACTCAGCGCCCGGCGACTTCCGCTGCCACCGCCGTACCGCTGTCGTCGACCGGTTCTCCGCTGGCAAACGCCGCCGCGCGGGCGAGCCGCGCCTTCATGCTCTCGCTCGCCGCCGGGCCCGCGGCCGGCACATGACGCGCCGGGTCCAGCCGCACCCCCGTCACCGCATCCACGACGACCGGTTCCACCACCTGGCCCGTCTGCCGGTCAATCAACTGCGCCGAGATGCCCTCCGGCGCGAAGTGACGATTTCCCCAGGCGAGCAACGCCCACAGCACCGGCCGGAAGTCACGCCCGGCATCCGTGAGCACGTATTCGAAGCGTGGCGGCCGGTCGGAATACTGTCGGCGCGCCAGCAAGCCTTCCTCCACCAAGGCGTTCAGGCGGCGGGTCAACATGTTGGGCGCGATCTCCAGACGGCGCTGAAAGTCATCGAAACGGGTCGTCCCGTAGCCGGCTTCGCGCAGGATGAGAATGCTCCACCATTCGCCCACCCGTTCCAGGCTTCGGGCGATCGGGCACTGCATGTCCCGGAAGGTCTTTCGTTGCATACGGACTCCTTGCGTGCGGAAGCGAAGAACGCTGCCTATTACCATGCAAGTGAGCATAAGCGCGTCGCCCCCCGGGAGCAAGCCGGTCGACCGCGCTTGGCGTCGCTCATCGGCAGATCACGTCGCCACCTAAAAATATACTCGATATAAATCAATTGATTACGATGCATTCCTGAAGTCGGTTATTTGAAGTGAATTCTTCTGCCGACACACTCAATGCGCGTCGGCACTTGGCGTCGCGGGAGGCGCAACCCGCCGCAGGAGCGGCACCATCAGCGTCACGCAAACGAAGATCACGCCAAGTCCCGTGTAGACGTCACCGAACGTCATCGTCTGGGCCTCGCGCAGCGTCAGCGTCCAGAGCTGGCGCAGCGCCGCCGTGTGCGCGTCGACGGCGTCCAGCCCGGCCACCGACATTCGCGCCCCCACACCGGCAAGCCACTCCCCGACCGCCGGGCTTCCCTCACCCATGCGCTCCGCGAGGCGGAAGAAATGCAGATTGGTGCGATCGTTGAGTACCGTCGTGCACACGGCAATCCCGATGGCGCCGCCGAGATTGCGCATCAGGTTGAACAGGCCGGACGCCAGACGAAGCCTTGCCGGAGGCAGACTGCCCAGCGTCAGCGTGACGATCGGGGCGACGGCAAATTGCTGCGCCGCGCCGCGAAGCGCCTGCGGGAGCATCAATTGCCACGCACCCCAGTCGTGCGTGATTGGCGCGAACTGCCACATCGACAAAGCAAAGGCGCCCAACCCCACCATCATGAGCCACCGCAAATCGATCCGATTGGCGAGCATGGCGTACAGGGGGATCGACATGAGCTGGAACACGCCCGTCGAGAACACCGCCATCCCTATCTCGAACGCGGAAAAGCCGCGCACCCGGCCAAGGAACAACGGCGTGAGATAGATCGTGGCAAAAATGCCGATCCCCGTGGCAAACGAGAAGAAGCAGCCCAGCGCGAAGTTGCGCTGCCGCAAGGCACGCAGGTCCACGATCGGTTGCGCGTAAGTCAGGCTGCGCCAGACGAACGCCACGCCACAGACAGCGGCCAGCCATGCGGTCGTACGAATGGTGTCGTCGCCAAACCAATCCCAGCGAGGCCCTTCTTCCAGCGTGTACTCCAGGCACCCCAGGCTCACCGCCATCAGCGCCATGCCCAGGTAATCGGCGCCGCGCAACAACGACCAGTCGGCCCGGTCGATGCGCACCAGCAGCGGCACGGTAACCGTGACGAAAATGCCGGGCACCAGGTTGACGAAGAACAGCCAATGCCACGAGTAGTTGTCGGTGATCCATCCGCCGATGGTCGGCCCGAGCGTGGGCGCCAATGACGAGAGCCCACCGACCACCGCTGCCGCCAGCACGCGCTGCGGCCCGCTGAAAAACGCGAACGCCGTGGTAAACACCAACGGAATCATCGACCCGCCGAGAAACCCCTGCAGCGCGCGAAACGCGATCATGCTCTGGATATTCCACGCCGCGCCGCACAGCAAGCTCGCCACCGTGAACCCGGCCGCCGAAGCCGCGAAGATCCAACGCGTGGACATCACGCGCGAGAGCCACCCCGAGAGCGGGATCACAATGATCTCCGCGATCAGGTAGCTGGTCTGCACCCATGCCGTTTCGTCCGCGCCGGCCGACAGGCCGCCACCGATGTCGCGCAAGGAGGCCGATACGATCTGGATATCGAGCAAGGCGATGAACATGCCCACCACCATGGTGGCAAAGGCGATCACCTTGGCGCGCGTGGACATGGCACCGGCCGAGTAGCCACCGCCCGGTGCCGGCGCCACGGCCCGCTCACGGCCATCGTTGGCGGACCGGGCCGGGCGCGGCGCGGGAGCCGGATTGCCGACCGGCACCGGCTGCGGCAGCAACCCGCCTGTTTGCGTGGCGCTCATCGTGCGGCGACCTTGGCCGAACCGGCGTCTCGACGTTCGGTTGCTCCGGTGCCGTCATCGCCTCGCGCATCGACCACGGCCGTCACCGACAGCCCGGGACGCAAGGTGCCAAGACGACCGTCGGCATCATCCAGCCTCACCCGAACGGGCACACGCTGGACGATCTTGGTGAAGTTGCCTGTCGCATTTTCCGGCGGCAGGACACTGAACTGCGCGCCCGTGGCCGGTGCCAGGCTTGCCACGCGACCATGGAAGACGCGGCCCGGCAGCACGTCGGCCTCGATCTTCACCGGCATGCCGGGTCGCAGGTGAGCGACCTGTCCTTCCTTGAAATTCGCGTCCACCCAAAGTCCGTGGGCGGGAACGATGGCGAGCAGTTGACTGCCCACCTGCGCGTACGCGCCAGCGCGGGCACGCCGGTTGCCGACGGTGCCGTCCACGGGCGCGCGAAGCACCGTGTCATCGAGATTGAGTTTCGCGATATCGCGCTCGGCCACCGCCTGGGCCAACGCCGCCTGCGCCTGCTGCTTTTGCGTGCCGATGACGTCGAGTTGTCGTTCGGCGGCCGTCACACCGGCGTCGGCCCGCTCGCGATTGGCCACGAGCTGCTGGTAGTCCGCCTCCGCTCTCTGCGCACTTTGGACCGACACCGCCGACTTGGCGACGAGATCCCGGTATCGCGCCTGATCTTCGCGAGCACGACGCGCGTCCGCGGCAATGGCCGCCACACCGGCGCGCGCCTGCGCGATCACCGCCGTCTGCAGCCTTGCCGTGGCGTCCAGATTGGCGAGCAACGCGCGCTGCGCGGCGACAGCGCCTTCTGCCTTGGCGAGCGCGGCACGGTAGTCGCGGTCGTCGAGCCGCACAAGGACATCCCCGGCATGGACAGCCTGGTTGTCCGTGACCAATACCTGCGCGATGTAGCCCGGCACCTTCGGGCCGAGCGCGGTGACGTCCCCCCGACATAGGCATCGTCCGTCGATTCGAGATGCCGAGCCGTCGTCCACCAATACGCGCCGTACCCCAATACCGCCAGGACGGCCACGACCGCCGCGCCGCGCATCACAAGCTGAGACCCGACGCTTGACTTGCGAATCCGGCCGATGGGTTCTCCTGTATCAGGGGTAGGCGTGCTGGGGGATGTCATGGGTCCTTCCTTCTTGCTCTTAAGTGTGTGATGAAGTGCGCAACTCGGTGTTGCTTTCATAATGGAAGTGAGTATAGAGTTGTGACTATCATATTGCAAGTAACTGCGCGAACTCCCCTCCTTCGATCATGAATTCACACGCCTCGACGTCATTCGGCATTCCCCCTTCCGTCCTTCGCGCCGCCTGCCTTGCCGTGTGCGTCGGCTCCCTGGCCGGTTGCGCGGTCGGCCCGGATTACGTGCCACCCGGCAACGCGCTGCCTGACCACTTCGCCGGAGTCGTCCGGCTCGCCCAGCGAGACGCCTTTCGCACCGGGGTATCGGACGCACCGGGCAGTGCGCCGCCGAGCCGCGCTCACGAAACGCTCGATACCTGGTGGACGCGTTTTCACGACCCGGCGCTTACGTCCATCATCGAACAGGCGCTTGCACAGAATCTCGATTTGCAGGCAGCCATGGCCCGTGTCGTCCGGGCACGCGCGCAGGCCAGCGCAGCGGGTGCACGGCAACTGCCGTCACTGCGTCTGGATGGCGACATCAGTCGGGAACATCAATCGCTCGACAGCCCGCAGGGCGTCGTCGCGAGCACGCTGCCGGGATACAACCGCAACATGACCGTGTACGACATTGGCTTGGGCGCAAGCTGGGAGCTGGACCTGTTTGGGGGATTGCGACGCTCGGCGCAAACGGCAAGCGCGCTGGCGCAAGTCGCGCAGGCGCAGCGCGACGGCGTGCGCGTGAGCCTCGTCGCGGAAGCCGCCGATGCGTATTTTCGCGTGCGTGCGGCACAGCGCCGCCTGGCCATCGCACAGGATCAGATCGCCACGGACGAACGCCTGCTGGACATCGTGCGCCTGCGCTTTGGAGATGGCCTGGCCACCGAACGCGAGGTGGCACAGTCCGAAGCACTGCTGGCCCAGGCGCGAACGACGCTGCCGCCGCTTCGCATCGAGCGCGAAAGCCAGCTCAACCGTCTGGACGTACTGATGGGCGTGGCGCCGGGCACCTACGCGCACAAGATCGACGCGACAACGCCGGCGGACGACCGGCACGTACGGCCAATTGCGATCCCGCCGATTGGCGATATCGGCAAGCCGGCCGATCTGTTGCGCCGACGCCCCGACGTGATTGCCGCGGAACGTCGGTTGGCCGCGTCGAACGCCCAAATCGGGGCTGCGCTGGCCGAGTATTACCCCAAGCTCTCGCTCTCGGGGGTGCTGGGATTCGAAACGCTCGCCGGCGGGCGAGTGCCGGGCGCTGATACGTTCCAGCCGCTCGCGGCACTGGGCCTGCGCTGGAGACTGTTCGACTTTGGCCGGATCGACGCCGAAGTCGCGCAGGCACGCGGCGCCAATGCCGAGGCCCTGGCCGAGTACCGGTTGGCCATGCTGCACGCCACCGAGGATGTGGAAAACGCCATCGTCACCCTCGTGGAGATCGAGCAACAGCGCAAGGATCTGGCCAAGGCGGTGGACGCGCAGACGCGCGCACGCGACAGCGCGCAAGCGGCCTACACGGGGGGAGCGGTCAGCCTGTATGAAGTGCTCGACGCCGACCGACAACTACTGACCGTGCGCGATGCCGACGCGCGGGCACAGGCTGACAATGCCCGTGCCGCGGTGGCGACATTCCGGGCGCTGGGCGGCGGCTGGCAGGCCGATGCGCCTGCGCTGGCGCTGACCTCACCGCGCGCATCATCCCCTTCGCGCCCGTCGCAAGACTGACGTCGCCGCCGCGCTCGCGGCGCCTGACCGGCGCCTGCGCCCCGGCGTCGGGCCGCGCGCAATGCCGACGCCCGTCGACGCCGACGCCGACGCCGACGCCGACAGCATCGACTGGTACGTGGCGGCGAGCGCTTCCTGCGTCGTCACCTGCTCGCGCAAACGCGCGATCACCGCATCCTGCAATGCCTTGGCCGACCGCATCTCGTGTTGCGCCTCCGTCATGGCGGCAAGACTGGCCTGCGCCTCCTGCAACTCTCGCTGCACCTGACGGCGCTCCTGCTGAAGCGACTTGACAGACGCTCTCGCCGCATCGAGCTCCAGCATGAGCCGTCGCTCGTTGGCCTCGGCGCGCTCGGTGAGCCGGACACGCTCGGCGTCCCAACCTGCGCGCTGACCCGCGTGCACTTCCTGCAATGCCTGCATCGCGTCGCGCGCCGCGGAGAGTGCTTGCCGGGAGGCCACCGCATCGGCCTGCGAATCGATGAGCTGCGCCTCGGCGCGACGTGCCTGCGCTTGCGCTTCGTCTCGCGCCTGACGGGCATCGGCCGCCGCCGTCTCCGCCGCCGCGATGCGCTCGTGCAGGACGGCGCGCGCCTGCACCAACGCTTCGCGCTCAGAAGCCAGTTCCGCCTCACGGGCATCGAGCGCCGCCCGGCGCTCGGCCGCCTCTTGCGCCAGTACAGCCCGGCTCTCCTCCAGCGCGAGCGTCCACAAATCAATCGCCGCGCGAGCCACCGTATCGGGCATCGAAATGCCCTCCGGCAGTCCGGACATGGCCGCGCCACCGCCCTGCAAACGTGTGCCGAGCCCCGCGAACCAGGCATCGAGATATGGGCTCACGGTATTCGGCGATCCCCGTCCCAACTGTTGACGAATGCGCTCGATGGTGGGGCGCTGCCCTTGCATCAGCAACGCATCGGCTGCGGCCCACACATCCTGCTCGGAGATACCGCGCCCACCCGCTCGGGACGACGGTGCGATCGCGGCGGATTTCAAGCCTTGAGACGTAGTCATGACGCAGCACTCCTTGATTTCGTCGGCATTGCCAAATAACCCTCGATAATGGAAGATTATCGTGACTTATTTGCTTTGTGCGTTATATTAATTACATGTTACATATGAAATCATATGTTCGGTAGAAAAATCATTGATTCCGGCCCGTCGGCTTCCCCATCCGCATCCGACGCGGTTGCAAGCGTCACATCCGGCGAGAAACTGCCCGAGGTCCTCGATCCGGGCAAGCTGAACGACGATGCCCGCAAAGCCGCTCAGGCGCTCGCCCGGGAAGGCGACTCCGCGAATACGCGACTCAGTTATCAATCAGCCATGCGCTATTGGCTGGGCTGGTATCGACTACGTTACGGGGAAGCCTTGCCGACGCCGTTGCCGCCCGCCGTCATCATCCAGTTCGTCGTGGATCACGCCGTGCATCAGAGCAAACAGGGTTTGCGCACGGCGATGCCCGAAGCGCTCGATGTGGCACTTGTCTCGCAGGGCCTCAAGGCGCGGGCGGGTCCCCCGGCGCTCGCCACCCTCCTTCACCGTCTGAGCGTCATGGCCAAACTGCACACGTCGCGCGATCTGCCGAACCCGTGTGCCGAACCCGTCGTGCGGGAATTGCTCGCGAAAACGCGGCGCGCCTACGCCAGGCGCGGCGCGCGGCCAGCCAAAAAGGACGCCTTGACCCGGGAGCCACTGCGCGCGCTGCTTGACACGTGCGACGACTCGCTGCGCGGCAAACGCGACCGAGCCTTGCTGCTGTTCGCCTGGGCGAGCGGCGGACGGCGCCGCTCCGAAGTCGTTCGTGCCACCTGCGAGAACGTCCGCCGCGTGGCGCCGGACCGCTATGTCTATACGCTCGGGTGGTCGAAAACCAATCAGCAAGGTGCCGATCTCCCGGAAAACGAAAAGCCCGTGACCGGTGCCGCCGCGGCCGCGCTCACCGATTGGCTTGCCGCCGCGGGGATCGTCGAAGGTCCGATCTTCCGCCGGGTGCGCCGGGGCGGGCACCTCGGCGACGCGCTGTCAGAGGCGGCGGTGCGCGACATCGTCCGCGAGCGGTGCACGCTCGCCGGCCTGAACGGCAACTTCTCCGCGCATTCGCTCAGGGCGGGTTTCGTCACCGAAGCGGCGCTCCAACAAGTCCCGTTGGCCGAAACCATGACGATGACGGGGCATACGAGCGTCGCGACCGTCGTCGGCTACTTTCGTCGGGCCGACATGCTGCGTTCGCGCGCGGCCGATTTGATGGGCGGTCCGCCCGCCGACGAAGACATCGACACCCCGAATGCGCCGGAGAACAGCGGCATGTGACGATCGGCAGCAACGTCGACGCGCTGCGCAGCGCCAGCGATCGGCCGCGCAAATTCCTGGGGTAGCCGACATAAAGATGCATTTAAGTGATATCTTTTACGGCGTCGGGCGTATGCCATAGTGGACATACCGCCTGCTGTCACTGCCGCTGTTCCCCCCATTGAACACTCAAAGGTGCAGATCGTCATGCCTAGCTCCACCGCTTCCCGCTCGCGCAATCGCGCGCTCATCGAACGACTCGGCCTGCTCGCGCCGATCATCCAGGCGCCGATGGCCGGCACCAGCACCCCCGCGCTGGCGGCCGCCGTCTCCAATGCCGGCGGGCTCGGCTCGCTGGGCGTGGCTTCGGTCAACGCCGATGCTGCACGCAAGTCCATTCATGACACTCGCGCCCTGACCCGTAAGCCGTTCAACGTCAACGTGTTCTGCCATGCGCCGGCCACGCTCGACGCGTCGCGCGACGCCGCTTGGCTGGCCTATCTCGCCCCGGAATTCGCGCGCTTCGGCGCCACCGCGCCGGCGGCACTGAGCGAGATTTACAAAAGCTTCGTGGCCGACGATGCCATGTTCGCCATGCTGCTCGAGGAACGTCCGGCGGTTGTGAGCTTCCATTTCGGGCTGCCGTCGCAGGAGAAGATCGACGCCCTGCATGCGGCCGGCATCCTGCTGTTCGCCACGGCCACGAACCTCGCCGAGGCCCGGGAGATCGAGGCGGCGGGTATCGACGCCATCGTCGCGCAAGGATACGAGGCCGGCGGTCACCGCGGCCGCTTCGAGGATCTCGGCGATCGCGTGCCGACCGACGACGAGCAACTGGGGACGCTGGCGCTTGTGCGGCTGGTCGTCACGCACACCTCGGTGCCCGTGATCGCCGCGGGCGGCATCATGGACGGCGCGGGCATCGCCGCGGTGCTGGCGCTCGGCGCACAGGCCGCGCAACTCGGCACTGCCTTCGTTGCCTGTCCGGAATCGTCGGCAGATGCCGCGTATCGCGAACGCCTTTGCGTCGGACAGCCACCGCGCACGGCACTGATTCGCGCCATCTCCGGACGTCCGGCGCGTGGTTTCGTCAATCGGCTATATGCACTCGAGCAAAAGGCCGAGCGCCCTGATCTCCCGGCCTATCCGGTGGCCTACGATGCCGGAAAGGCGATCAATGCGGCGGCAAAGGCCAAGGGCAATCACGACTATGCCGCGCAGTGGGCCGGACAAGCCGCGCCGCTTGCCCGCGCCATGCCGGCAGCAGAGCTCGTCGGCGTGCTGCGCGCCGAGCTCCACGAGACTTTCGACGCGCTGCGCGAACTGGCATCGACCTTCTGAGCGAGGCCGTCCATGTCTCCAACGCTACGCATCACCCGGCGGCCCGGCCTGTCGACGCCGATCATTCAGGCGCCGATGGCCGTGGCATCGACGCCGGCGCTCGGGGCCGCCGCGTTCAACGCGGGCAGTCTCGGCTCGCTCGCGGTCGGCGACATGGACGCGACCGCCTGAAGCGATTCGCCCCCCAACCGCGCGCACTCGCCGCGCTTCGGAGACACATGACATGTTCAATGCGGTTCTGCTGACCCAATCCGACGGCAAGACGCACGCGGCCGTGGCGGCATTGGATGACGATGCGCTGCCCGCCGATGGCGACGTCCTGGTCGCGATCGACTACTCCACCGTCAACTACAAGGACGGACTCGCGATTACCGGCAAGGCGCCGGTCGTGCGGTCATGGCCCATGGTGGCCGGCATCGACGGGGCCGGGACGGTGCTCGCCTCGAAGCACGCCGCGTGGCGTCCGGGCGAGCGCGTGGTGCTCAACGGCTACGGCGTTGGCGAAACTCACTGGGGATGCCTCGCGCAAAAGGCCCGGCTGCGAGGCGACTGGCTGGTGAAATTGCCCGAGCGTTTCTCGTCGCGCGACGCCATGATCATCGGCACGGCCGGCTACACCGCCATGCTCTCGGTCATGGCGCTGGAGCGCAGCGGTGTCGTGCCGCATCACGGCGACGTGCTCGTGACCGGCGCCTCGGGCGGCGTCGGCTCGGTGGCCGTCGCGCTGCTGAGCTCGCTCGGCTATCGCGTGGTGGCCTCGACCGGCAAGCTCCACGAGGCGGAGTATCTTCAGGCGCTCGGCGCGGCCGAAGTCATCGACCGGCGCCTGTTGTCCGAGCCGGGCAAGCCGCTGCAAAAGGAACGCTGGGCGGCCGTGGTCGACTCGGTCGGCTCACACACGCTCGTCAACGCAATCGCGCAATTGCGCTACGGCGGCGTCGCCACCGCATGCGGACTTGCGCAGGGCATGGATTTTCCGGCGAACATGGCGCCATTCATTCTGCGCGGCGTCACGCTGCACGGCATCGACAGCGTGATGGCGCCGCGCGAATTGCGCGAGGAAGCCTGGCGGCGCCTCGCGCACGACCTCGAACCGCAAAAGCTAGGCGGGATGTCGCATGATGTCGGCCTGGCCGACGCCATTGCCGTCGCGCAACGCATCGTCCGAGGCGAAATCCACGGCCGCGTGGTGGTCGACGTCAACCGCTGAGCGGCTCAGTGACTGCCGCCGAGGTAGGCGGCACGCACCTTGTCGTCGTTGCGCAGGCTCTCGGCCGGACCGTGCACGGAGATGCTGCCGTTCTCCAGCACGTAGCCGTAATCGGCCACCGCCAGCGCCGCGGCGGCGAACTGCTCCACGAGCAGCATCGTCACGCCCTCCGCCTTCAGGTTGCCGATGATGCGAAAGACTTCATCGACCAGAATCGGCGCCAGCCCCATCGACGGCTCGTCGAGCAGCACGATATCCGGGCGCAACATGACCGCGCGCGCCATCGCGAGCATTTGCTGCTCGCCGCCCGAGAGTGTGCCGGCCAACTGATTGCGCCGCTCCTTCAACCGCGGGAACAGGTCCATCGCACGCTCCAGATCGGCGGCGACATCGCCGCGCGGGCGACTGCCTGTCAGGCGCGGGAAGGCGCCCAGACGCAGGTTGTCGGTCACCGACATGGTCGCGAACACGCGACGCCCTTCCGGCGAGTGCGCCAGCCCGAGCTTTGCGATGCGATGCGAATCGAGTCCGTCGATACGCTTGTCGCCCAGCGTGATTTCGCCCGACGTGGGTTTGATCATCCCGGACACGGCGCGCATGGTGGTCGTCTTGCCGGCGCCGTTCGAGCCGATGAGCGTGACGACCTGGCCGCTCGGCACATCGATGTCGATGCCGTGCAGCACCTGCACTTTGCCGTAGCCCGCCTGCAGATTACGAATGGAAAGCATAGGGGTTCCGTTGATGTCGTCAGTGCGTCGTCGATGCGCCGCCCAGATACGCTTCGATCACTTTCTCGTCGGCCTGGATCTGTGCCGGGAGCCCTTCGGCGATCTTCTGCCCGAAGTCCAGGACCGACACGGTCTGGCAGGTGCTCATCACCACGTCCATGTGGTGCTCGATGAGAATGACCGTGATGCCGTGGTCGCGAATCTTGCGAATGATCGCCAGCAACTCGCGAATGTCCGGCGCGGTCAGGCCGGCCGCCGGTTCGTCGAGCAGCAACAGGCGCGGATCGAGCGCCAACGCACGCGCGATCTCCAGAAGACGCTGCTTGCCGTACGGCAGGTTGCGTGCTTCCTCGTCGGCCAGCGAAGCCAGCCCCACGAACTCCAGCAATCGCATCGCCCGCGCCCGGGCCCCGGTTTCCTCGCGCTTGTAGCGCGGCAATCGCAGCGACACGTCGACCAGCGTGGAAGCGAACGTATGGTGCAGCCCGACGAGCACGTTCTCGAGCGCCGTCATTTCTCCGAACAACTGCACGTTCTGGAACGTGCGCGCCACGCCCGAGAGCGCGATGTCCGACGACGTGCGGCCCGCGAGCGACTGTCCCGCAAACTCGATGCTGCCGGCGGTCGGCACGTAAATGCCCGTGAGCACGTTCATCATGGTGCTCTTGCCCGATCCATTCGGGCCGATCAGCCCATGGATCGTGCCGCGCCTGACGGTGAGATCCACCTGGTTGAGTGCCTTGAGGCCGTCGAACTGCATGAGCAATTGGCGCACCTTGAGCAGTTCGTCCGGACCGCTTGCCGCCGCCATGAGCACCGGATCGGTGTCGCCGCCGGCCGATTCGTCGACTTGCGTGGCCGAGACCGAAAGCGTGCGGCGGCGATGCAGAATACGCGAGCGCAGGAAGCCCACGATGCCGTCGGGCAGGTAGTACACGACAAACAGAATCATCAGACCGAAGATCGTCAGACGCCAGTCCGTGATGCTGTCGAGCCACCATGTCACCGCGGCCAGCCCCACGGTGCCGACGACCGGCACGGCGGCCTTGGCCAGCGTGGTGCGCGCCTTGGCAATCGCCGTCACGGCGACCACCGTCGTCAACGCCGCGATGACCGTGGCAACGATACGGAAGATGCCGATGTCGTCAAGCAGTTGCGGCAGCAGCACAATGATCGCCGCACCCAGCAGCGAACCGGAGCGGGTCTTGCGCCCGCCCATGATCACGGCCAGCAGGAACAGGATCGTGAGTTCGAAGTTGTACGTATTCGGCGAGATGTACTGCTCCGAATAGGCGTAGAGACTTCCCGCCAGCCCCGCGAAACCGGCGCTGATCACGAACGCGTAGACCTTGTAGCGGTACACCGACACGCCCATGCAGTCCGACGCCACCGGCGAGTCGCGCAACGCTTCGAAGGCGCGGCCGAGGTGCGACTTCAGAATCCGGTGCGCCACGAGAATACTGACGAGCAGCAGCACCGCGACGAGCCAGTAGTACTCGACTTCGTCGATCGGATGCCCGCCGATGACCGGCTTCGTGAGCGTGATGCCCATCGGCCCCGACGTCAGGAAGTCCATCTCGTTGATGAGAATCTGGATGATGGTGCCGAAGGCGAGCGTCACCATGGCAAGATACGGGCCGATCACGCGTAATGCCGGCAACGCGAGAATCGCCCCGAACGCCGCCGTAATCAGAATGGCCGCCGGCAGCGCGAACCAGAACGACAGCCCGAGCTTGGCGAAGAAAACCCCCGCCACGTATGCGCCGATACCGAACAACCCGGCATGGCCCAGCGATACCTGCCCCGTATAACCCACGACGATATCCAGCCCGAAGAGCAGGATCGCATAGATCATGATCGTTTCGATCATGTGGATATAGTACGGATTGCTGACGGCAACGGGGAAGCCGAACAGCGCGACGATACCCACGATCGCCGCGAGCTTCGTGGTCACGCGCAGGCTGCCGGTGTCGGCGGCCCCGCGTGCATGGGAGGACTGTGCGGTCATGGTTACACCTTCTTGATGGCGGTCTTGCCGAACAGGCCCGCCGGCTTCACGGCCAGCACAAGCAGCAGCAGTACGAGACCCGGCACGTCTTTGTAGCCGGTCGAAATGTAGAACGCGGTGGTCGTCTCCGCCACGCCGAGGATCAGGCCGCCCACGAGCACGCCCATGCCGCTCGACAGACCGCCGATGATCGCCACGGCGAATGCCTTCAGGCCGAGCACGGCCCCCATGGTGGCGCCGGTCAGCGTGAGTGGCGCCACGAGCACGCCGGCAAATGCGGCGGCCATCGACGACAGCGCGTACGAGAACGTGATCACGAGACTCGTGTTGATGCCCATGAGTCCGGCCGCGTCGCGGTCGTTGGCCGTGGCCACGACCGCCTTGCCGTAGATGGAGCGACGATTGAAGAGCTCGACGGCCGCCATCATGAGCAGCGCGCCGACCACGACAAGCAGTTCCATCGGCAGGACGTTCGCGCCCATGAGCTTGATCGGCGACTCCGGCAGCGGCGACGGGAACTTCAGGTCGTCGCGGCCCCAGAGATTTTCGGCGACGTTGCGAAAGATGATGCCCAGCGCAATGGTGGACATGATCCAGCCGAACTCCGATTTGATGCGCAAGGCCGGCTTCACGCCGATGCGCTCGACGAAGGCGCCTTGCACCAGGCCGAACAGGCAGACGATGGGGATCATGAGCCAATAGTTCAGTCCGAGCGTTTCCACCAGGGTCAGGCCGACCAGTGCGCCGAGCATGAGCGCCTCGCCCTGGCCGAAGTTCAGGGTGCCGGACGTCGCGAACGTCAGTTGGTAACCGAAGGCGATCACGGCGTAGATCATCCCCAGCGCGATACCGCTGTAGATGAGTTGAATCAGGATGGTCATGCGGTCCTCTCTCGCGAGTGCGAGCCTACGAGCGATGCACGGGAGGCATTCAATGCATGTGCCGCGCGCCGGTCCCGCGTGCCGGCGTCTGGCGCGGGTGCAAAGACGGCGCGCGTGCCGCTCCCGGACGCCCCGTTGCCAGGGGCCCGGGTCACGAGCGGCGCGCGCCGTCGTTCACCCGTCATGGCTGCAAGGTGCAGCGTCGGGACGACGCCCGGTTACTTCGAGGCCTTCTCGCGAACCTTGCTGCCGGCCTTCAGATCGGTGTCGTACGCGTACACGACTCGGCCACCCTTCACCTCGCCCATCACCGGGATATTGGCGGTAATGGCATCGTGATCGTCATGCGTGAACGGATGATCGTAGGTCGTGACCACGCCCTCGACCGGCGTCTTCAGATCTTCGAGCGCCGCGCGCACCTTCGGGCCATCGGTCGTGCCGGCCTGCTTGATGGCCGCGGCCAGCAGATAGACCGAGTCGTAGCCCTGCGCGGCCGAGACCGCCGAATCGATGCGATTGTTCTTCGGCTTGAACATGGCCAGGTAGGCGTCGATGAAGGCCTTGCGCTTGGGCGTGTTCGGCTCCTGGATGAACGTCTGCGGCATGCGCGCACCTTCGCCGTTCGCACCCGAGTTGTCGATGTAGTTCGCCATCGCCAGCGTCCAGCTGCCCACGAGCGGCAGCTTCCAGCCGAGTTTGCCCATGCCGTTCGCGATCTGCGCGAGCTCAGGTCCGATGCCGTACGTGAGAATCACGTCGGCGCCGGCCTGCTTGGCCTTGAGCAACTGGGCCGTCATGTCGACGTCCTTGATGTTGAACTTCTCGACGGCCACCGGCGTGATGCCCTTGGCCTTGAGCGCCTTTTCGAGATCCTCGCGACCCAGTTGCCCATAGTTCGTCGAGTCCGCCAGAATCGCCGGCTTCTTGAAGCCGCGACGCGTGATCGCCTCTTCCACGATCATCGGCGCCTGGATGCTGTCCTTGGCCGAATTGCGGAAGACATAGTTATCCGGATACTTGGGCGGCTTGAACTGCTCGGTGATGACCGTGCCCGTGGCCACGTTGTTGAACACCGGAATCTTGGCGTCCTGATAGAAGCGCTGCGACGCCAGTGCCACGCCGGTATTGATGAAGCCGACGGTGGCGACCACCTTCTCCTTGTTGATCAGCTCCTGCGCCACTTGTACGCCACGCTCGTTTTTGGCTTCTTCGTCGCGCTCGACCAGCACGATCTGACGACCGAGCACGCCGCCCGACTTGTTGATCTCCGCAGCGGCCAGACGTACGCCATCGCGCATGGAAACGCCCATCGACGACGAGCCGCCGGTGAACGGGCCGGACACGCCGATCTTGATCGGATCGGCCGCGATGGCCATCGAGGCGGACAGGGCGAACGCCACAGCGCCGGCCATGAGCTTGAATCGGAATTGCATAAGGGTCTCCTTCGGTGCGATGCGTTTCGGTATGACGCTTTTCTCTTGCGATTTCCTGATGTCGCAGGCCCTGCCGAGGAATGCATGCGCACGGGATCTCACAGCCCCGCTGCACCGCCCCGGTGTTGTATTTCGTGTCAGGGCGATACCCGTAACGCACGCTTCGAACGACCAACCTAGCGCGCCGATTATGTGTTCGCTGAGTTTCGCGCGCAAAGGCGGGAATACCCCTACCGGGACGCGGGTTTACGCGTTGCCATCGCCATTTGGCGCGGGTTTCCGGAGGGTTTTGTGGCACGCGCCTTGTACGGCGCGTGTCTGGACATCGGCACGGAGTGCCAAAGAGTTCGACTCGGGCGGCGGGTCGTAAGGTAGATGTAAGCGACGCGGATTAGTCGCCGGAGACGATCACTTCGCGCGCCCCGTTTCGCCCCATCGGACTGACGAGCCCGGCGGTCTCCATCTGCTCGATCAAGCGCGCCGCACGGTTGTAGCCGATGCGCAACTGGCGCTGCACGGCGGAAATCGATGCGCGGCGGGAATTGAGCACGAATGCGGCAGCCTCGTCGTACAGCGGATCGGCCTCGGCGTCGCCCGACGTCTCGCCGAAGAGATCGGCCGACGCCGCATCGCCCGGATCGCCCGCGAGAATCGCCTCGTCGTAGTCCGGCTCGCCGTACTGTTGCCAGTGCTGCACGACCCGGTGCACTTCGTCGTCCGCCACGAACGCCCCGTGCACGCGCTGTGGATACCCGGTACCGGGCGGCAGGAACAGCATGTCGCCCTGACCGAGCAGCGACTCCGCGCCCATCTGATCGAGGATCGTGCGCGAATCGATCTTCGACGAGACCTGGAACGCAACACGCGTCGGAATGTTCGCCTTGATGAGCCCCGTGATGACGTCGACCGACGGTCGCTGCGTGGCGAGAATCAGGTGAATGCCCGCCGCGCGCGCCTTTTGCGCCAGTCGCGCGATCAGTTCTTCGATCTTCTTGCCCGCCACCATCATGAGATCGGCAAGCTCGTCGATGACCACCACGATGAACGGCAGACGGTCAAGCGGCTCGGGGGCGTCGGGGGTGAGCGAGAACGGATTGCTCACCTTCTCGCCCGCCGCGCGTGCCGCGTCGATCTTCTCGTTGTAGCCCGCCAGGTTGCGCACGCCGAGCGCCGACATCAGGCGATAGCGCTTTTCCATTTCTCCCACGCACCAGTTCAGGGCATGCGCGGCCTGCTTCATGT
Source organism: Pandoraea pnomenusa (assembly GCF_000767615.3). Lineage (NCBI taxonomy): Bacteria > Pseudomonadati > Pseudomonadota > Betaproteobacteria > Burkholderiales > Burkholderiaceae > Pandoraea > Pandoraea pnomenusa. The sequence continues at coordinate 2,839,232 of NZ_CP009553.3, forward strand.
CGGTGACGACCGGCGCCAGCAAGTGGGGGATGCCGCCGTAGACCGAGAGCTCGAGCATCTTCGGGTCGATCATGATGAGCCGAACGTCGTCCGGCGTCGCCTTGTAGAGCAACGAGAGGATCATCGCGTTGACGGCGACCGACTTGCCCGAGCCGGTCGTGCCGGCCACCAGCAAGTGGGGCGCGCGCGCCAGATCCGCCACGACCGGCTCCCCGGTGATGTCCTTGCCCATCGCCAACGCGAGACGCGAACGATGTGCGTCAAACGCCGAGGCCCTCAAAATCTCCGACAGGCGGATCATCTGGCGCTGCGCATTCGGCAGTTCGAGCCCCATGCAGGTCTTGCCCGGAATGGTCTCGACCACGCGGATCGACGTGACGCCCAGGGCCCGCGCCAGATCCTTCATCAGACCGACGACCTGGGCGCCGCGCACGCCCACCGCCGGTTCCACCTCGAAACGAGTAATGACCGGGCCGGCCGACGCGCCCACCACCGTGACCGGCACCTTGAATTCGGCCAGGCGCTGTTCGATCAGTTGGCTCACCGCAGCCAGGGATTCGTCGGACACGACGCTCGCCACGTCCTGCGACGTGGCCGGCGCAAGGAGGTCGAGCGGCGGCAGGTCGTAATCGACGGGCACACGCGGAGACGGCAATTCGTAGGGCGTGTCCGATGAAAAACTGGCGCTCGGCGGCTCAGCCGCGCTCGCGGCGGCGAACGACGGGATGGCGGGAACTGCCGGGGACGACAAGATCGGCGGCGCCGCGTCGGGCGTGGCGACTACCGGCGAGACCTGAACCGCCGGCGAAGTCGTGTGCAGCGACACCGGTGTCTCGTCGGCGCGCGCCCAGGTGCCGTCCGCGCGCAGGACATAATGCGGCTTCGATGCGCCGCCCTCCCCCTCGTCGTGCGGATCTGTCACCGGCTTCGCCTCGGCGGCGTCAGCGGGAATTGCGTCGGATAGCGCTACGGGCAGCGCGTCGGACAGCGCATCGGGGAGCTCGCCGGGGGCTGCGCCCGGCACCAGTGCTGGCAATGCCTGGGACAAGTCCCTCACGTCCGAAGCGACATACGACGGGCTCGGCGTGGGCACGGCAGCGCGTTGACGCGCATCGACAGGTTCCACGCTCGCCGGCACATCGGCAAAAACGAAGGGGCGCGGCAGTTCGACAGGTATTTCCGTCGACGGCGCGTCGGGCGCATCGACGACCGGCGTTCCCGCGGTCACGGACGAGACGTCAGGCACGTCGAGCGCGCGGCTCGCGGCATCCGCGTGTGGCGGTACGTCGGCCGACGTCCACTCGCGCAAGTCGCGAAGCAAGGCCTGCGCCTCATCCCGCAACGCAGCCATCGCCCTGGCGTGCGCCAACGCTGCCAGTTCAGCCTCACGCGCGGCCAGGCGCTCGGCTTCGCGCGCCGCTTCCTGCTGCGCCAGCATTTCGGGTGTCGGTGCCGGCGGCAGCACGTTGGCGCCGGTCCCGGCATCCCCGCTCGACAGTTCAACGGGTGAGAACGCCGCGAATTCGGAAGACAGTGGTGTCGCCGCATCCGTGGCCGACCACCGAGCGGCCCCACGAATCACAGGGGCGGCCGGCGGCGGCGCCGGCCGTGCGTCGACGGCAGGTGCTCCGGACGTCGCCACCGCATCATCTGCCGGCATGGTCTGCGCAGACGTCGGCGGCGCGGCCGCCTCGCGGGCGCGCAACGCCATGGGGGCCGCGCCGCGCGGCGGCACGTCTTCGAGCCCCAGCTGAGGCTTGCGGAACGGACTGTGGACGATCGTGCCTCGCAAATGCGCGGGCGCCATGCCAACCGGACGGCGATATCCGCTCACACCGGGAATCGACGTGGAATGCAGCGGATCGGCAGATGCGTTGGGCGCAGCCGAATTGGGCGCGGCAGCGGCATTGGATACGCCGGGTACGTTCACGGCACCCGACGTGCGGGGCCCACCCTGGGGCGCTGCTGCCGGCGACGCGGTACGCGTATCTCGTGCGGGCAAGCCGGGTTCGCGACGCACGAACTCGGACACGCGCAGGGCATCGCCAACGCTGTCGTCCGATGCGTAACTGCCTCGTGACGGCACAGCACGCGCGCCTGCGGAGGCTGAAGCACCGACACTCGCCACTGCGCCGGTCACCGCCGCGACGCCCGGTCGAGTCGCGGACACGCCCTTGCCCGGGGTGGCCACGCCCCGAGGTGTCCTTGCGAAGGCGGGCTCCGCACGCGGCGCGCCGCGCGGCGCCAACGGCGGTGGCTGCATCGCGTCCAGACGCGCGCGCTCTTCGTCGGAAAGCTTCCATCGCGGCTGCGCGGCCAGACCGCGACGACGCGGCACCGGCGCTTCCGTCAGGCTGCCAACGTTGTGGTGCCCTTGCCCGAGTGTCGGTTGATACCGCTGCGCGCGCTCGCCCCGCTCGCCGATATCGAACGCCGCGCGCGACATACCGCGCACCGGTTCACGGGTCGCGCCGTCGAGACGTGTTTCGTAGGACGGCTCGTCGACGCCGCCGTCATCGGGACGACGGCGCATGAACATGCCCCACCAGGTGGTGCCGAAGACCATCGGAATGGAAAACAACAGGACGAGGCCCGCAACGCCCATCGCGAGCGTACCGCCCAATGCGACGTGCAGGCCGTGAGAGAGCGATTGGCCGACGCTGCCGCCAGCCGTATTGCCGTCGCCGCCCGTGAGCGCGGCGAGCGTGGCGCTCGACACCATCGCGAGCGGAACGCCAAGCAGCATGCGGAGTGTGCCGGGGCCGAAGATCCGTATCTCACCGCCAAGCAGACCCCGTACGCCAGGCCAGCAAAGTGCCAGCAACCAAAACGTCGACAGTCCGAACCAGCCAAACCCCATAATCGCTCATGCTTCAGGAAAACCCGGAGTGCGATTGTATCAGGTAGGCCGCGGCGCGGCGGCCCTGTCACCCTGGGGCGGCAACATGGCTGAGCCCGCAGCACTTCGTTACGCGTGACCGTGCGTGCCGGTGGAACGACGGGGCGATGTCGTGCCGGCGTCCGTCGCGGCCATCGAGGGCAGTACCGCCTCATTCGGCACGACCAGGCTCAGATTGCGACGACGCAGCGAGCGCCAGTCGACCTTCGCAAAAATGTCTTCGCCCAGGGCGCTGGTGCTCGAGAGATTCTCGACGCGCACGCCGCGCGCACGCAGAATTTCCGACGCATGACGGAAGGACGGTTCGATAAGATCGGCGAATTCGGCGTCCAGCTGGGTCGGTGCGCGGGTTTGCATCGTCTCGTAGAAGCGCGGCGTTTGCGCGGCCTGCCGCAAGTCAACGCCGTGGAGATAGATTTCGGTAAAACCGAGCCACGTCGCCACCTGAAGCGCGAAATACGCCACGGTGCCGCCATGAAAGAAACCGTTGTCGATGTCGAAGCTGAAGCCGAGACGGCCGTCGTCGCCGAGAAACGTCGAACTCGCGGCGACCCGCGCATTCGCGCGTAGCGTGCGGGGGGTACTCGCCGCCTCCATGCCGCGCTTGAAAATATCGTCCACGAGATAGAAACGGCACCCGAATGCCGACGACGGAAACATTTCCAGCAAGCGGGCCAACACCACCGGCGTGACGAACAGCACGAGATCGCGTGCCACGATGCGCCGCGCAAGATCCGGGCGCTGGCGCACGAAGCCCGCATCGAGGATGCAGTAGTAATCGAATTTGACCGCGGCGCGCTCGGTAAGCGCGATGGCGCCATTCACGCCCATGACGTGATGCATCGGCAACGCGTCGTAATCGATCTCGGCAATCGACGGACCGCTGGCGATGAGATGGCAGGGAAAACGTCGCAGGCGCTGCAGTTCGGCGCGCCGCGCGAGCGGCACATTGCGCCCGCGCCACGTAAAGCGCTCGATGGCTCCCATGGCGTCGCGCTCGATACGCGCGTGCGGCCACAGCCGCTCGTTATGCCGCCACTGCGCCGAATGGCTGTAGCGGTAAACGAGCTTCAGAAAAGTCGAGATCATTGTCATTGTTCTTGGTTAGGTCATCCGGTTGCGCCAACGCCATCGCATGGATGACGCCGGTCCTAACCCCGTTGCATATCGCGTGTCTGTCTTGATGGAACCCCCGACGAGCCTTGTCGAATTTCACGTTTCCCCCCGCATGCGGAAACGACTCGTCGGTTCATGGAGCGTTGCCCCATCACGTCGATGGACAAATTCTGCCACCCGAGCTTCGCCCCGGACAAGATTTATTCCAACTGGAAATCTTACTTCGGGTTACGTCCCAACGACGTCCACGGCGAAATCGCTTGACACCGAAACCCTGTGTACATGCGGGTTTTCGCCAGATTGTACGGCACGTCCCCACGCAAGATGGGCAATTGGCGGTGAAATACAGCATTGTGGGAAATACAGACAATTCGCCACGCGGATCACCGATCGATGCACCAAACGACGGGATCCGCGGGGTCGCTCAATGCAGCGTTGCGCTGCTGCCAGGGCGCGGATAGAACGCCTGACCCAGTTCGACGAGCAATGTGGCGAGTTCCGGATCGCGAACGAAACTCGCCGCCGAATCCGCCGCCAGAATGGCCTCGGGCGTCTGCGGGCGGGCGATGAGAAAGCCCTGCACATAATCCACACCGAGTTCCGAGAGGGCTTCGAGCGTCGCGGCGTCTTCCACCCATTCCGCCACGCTTCGGATCCCCAAATTCTTGGCCAGCGCCACGATCGCCTCGACGATGGCCAGGTTGGCCGGGTGCGCCGCCATGCTCTTGACGAAGGCGCCGTCGATCTTGATGGCGTCGACCGCGAGATCCTTGAGGTAGGAAAACGAACTGAAGCCCGCACCGAAGTCGTCGAGCGCAATGCGCCCGCCCAGTTGATGGATGCGGTCGACGAAGCGGCGCGTATTGTCCAGATCGTGCAACGCCACCGTCTCGGTGATTTCGATGCACAACAGGGCAACCGCGCGCTCGTGCGCGGCCAGCGTGGCGAAGATGTCGCGTACGAAATGCTCGTCGTTGAGCGATGCACCGGACAGGTTCACACAGACGAACCGCGTCTTGCCCAACTGCTCGCGATGCGTATCGATCCAGGTCAGCGTGTTCGTGAGCACCCATTTGTCGATCATGCCGATGGTGCCGTTCTCCTCGGCCGCACTGATGACGCGCGAGGCAGGCACGATGTTGCCGTCGGCGTCACGCATGCGCAGCAACACCTCGAAGTTGAGGGAGTCGCCCGGCGACGCCATCTCCATGATCGGCTGCATCTCGAGAAACAACGTGTTGGGCGTCAGACCGGCGTCGAGCGCATCGATCAGACGCAATTCGGCCAGCCGCTCCCGGAACGCCGCGGCACCACGCTCGTACACGACCAGTTCGCGACGCCCCTTCTTGGCTTCGCGGCAGGCCCGGTCCGCGGACGAGATCGCGTCCGGCACGCGCATGTCGGCAGTGAGCTCGATCACGCCGGCCGACGCGCGCACCTGGAACGCGCGTTCGCCGATTTGATAGGGCTCTCCCGCGATGGCATCGACCAGACGCCGGGTCACGGCCGCAGCTTCCTTGATCGTCGCATCGCGAAACACCACGATGAACTCGTCGCCGCCGGTGCGCCCCACGCTCTGATCCAGCGACAACCGTGCCCGCATCCGGTCGCAGGCCTGGCGCAGCACTTCGTCGCCCGCCGCATGCCCGAAGAGGTCGTTCACCAGCTTGAAGCGGTCGAGATCCAGATACGCCAGCGCCGCCGGTCGCGTATCGGACAGCGTCCGGATCGCCTCCGCAAGCGCCTTCTCGATCCCGCGCCGGTTCGATACCCCCGTGAGCGGATCGTTCTCGGCGAGATAGCGCAACTGCTCCATCGTGCGGGCGCGTTCGGTGATGTCCTGCAACGAGCCTTCGATGCGTCCGGCGGAGAAGATGGCCTTGACGAGGTACCGGCTCACCCGCCCGTCGTCGCGCGGCAGCGACAGGATCTCGAGCTCGGACTCGTCGCTGTTCTGCGCCATGTCGAGCAGCATACGCCATGTGTTCTGGCCGAAGTACTGGTCCCAGCGATACGCGCGCCCCTCGGTGTTCGGAATGCCCAGCATGGTGTGCAAAGCGGCGTTGCCACGCACGAACACGCCTTGATCGTTGAGCGTGAACAGACCGACAGGCGTCACGTCGTAGGCATTGCGCAGTTCGGTCTGCGCCTCGAGCTTGCCCTTGTGTTCCAGTCGCATCTGCTCCGCGATGGCGAGTGCCGCCATCAGGCTCGAGAACAGGGCCGCCGTCACGCTGTTGAGCGCAGACGACAGCGCCCGCGCGTTGAATGCGGCGGCGATCACTTCAGAGAAAGTGGCAAACAGCACGATGGCCAGCGACGCGCTGTACCAGACCGCCACGCGAGAGCGCGTGAGCACCAGAATGCGCACGAGCAACGCCAGCACGATCGCAATGCCAAGCGCCGCCACGGTCCAGAGCACGGGGATGAAGTGTGCGTAAGGCAGCGCAATGGCAGCGCAGCACAGCACCACGCCGGCCCATTGCAGCACCATCACCATCCAGCGCAGCCCGATCACGCGCAGCTCGCGTTTGAAGAGCTGCGTGAACAGTGAGTACGTCAGGACGTAGTAGATCGCGAAGGTCGCCTTGCGCACGAGGGCGTCCCAGTCCGTCGGGATCGCGCGCTCGAGCCATTGCGTGTCGGCGCCGAGCGAGTTGGCGGCCAGCCGCAGGTTGCCGATCAGCCAGGCGGCGAAGAGCACGTACAGCCATTCCTTGTTGATGATGGCCGTGACGAGCACGAATGCCGAAAGTGTCAGCAAGCCGCCTTCGAGCAATCCGTTGCTGCGATGGAACTCCCGCTCGGACACGCGCAGTTGCGACGCCGGCCACGCGACCAGCGTGAGATGCGCCGGACCGGAGAACGTGCCCTCGCAAAGCAGCGACACCGGACTGGCGAGACGACCGAGGTCGATCGCGAACCCGGCCTTGGACATGCGGATCGCCCCGCTCACTTCGCTTCGGTCGGCGCGGCCGATCGGCGCGGCCGCCGGATCGCGCCAGCAGGCCAGCGTCTGCGCGTGGCGCGACGGGAATTCGATGACAGTGTGTTCCGTGTCGCCCACCGGCGGCACGCTCACGCGGAACCAGACCGGGGCCTCGGACAAACGCGTGCTGAATTGATGGACCGCGCCCGCACGCTCGAGCGAGCCAAGCACCATGGGCGGACCGAGCGTGGCCGGCACGTCGCCGAGCGCCTGGAAGCTCAGTGGCGTCGCGCCGCGCACGGCATATTGGCTCTCCTGGAATAGCAACACGATCCCCGAGAGCAGCATGATCGCTGCGGGGACGGCGTAAAGGGAAATGCTGCGAAAGAGTTCGTCGAGCCGCGCGGTGATGCGCCAACGGCGTCGCTTACCGGTGAGCTCAGCCAACTCGTCGGCGAAATCGTTCGCATTGCGGCCGTGATCGTCACGCTCGTTGCCGAGTTCCCCCGCCATATGACTCTTATGCCCTTATCTCGTTGGTCACCCCCGCCTTCGGTGCCGCGCAAGGCCTCACCTTTCGGCAAGTCCGCCGGCCGGGCCCGCCCTGTCCCGTGCCGCCGGGAATCCCCGGCAGGCACGGGCAGGTGTCTCTTGCCCGTACTGCTCGCTACCGCCGTCGCCGCAGAAGTTGCCGAACGCATGCGACGGGATAACGTTTTGTCGTATAACGGCATTACACCGCCAGGCTGTAGCCTGCTGCTACGCATCGTACCTCGTCGGCACTAAAAGATAAATCCCGCAAATGCGCGCCAACACTGGCTTCAACCGGCGATGCCCCGTCGCCACGAACGATGCCCGGCAGTCCCAGGCGCAAGTCGGGGTGATGGGTGAGACACATGTAGGCGAACAGCGGATGCTCCGCCGCCTGCCAACGTGCGCGCGCCTGCCCCACGTCGAGCGCCAGGACCCGGTGCCCGATGTCGCCCACGTGCGCCATCGGAATCAGTCCCTGTGAGGGGAAAACATCGACGAACATCAGCGCTTCGTACTGCCGATGCAGCGGCGGACGCGCCGTGATCACCATCCAGTCGATGCCGGAAAGCAGGCAGTACTGATAGAACGCCTTGAAAAGCGCCGTCTTCACCACCCGCCCGACCGGACCTGCCACCACACCCAGGCGGGTTGCCTCGGCCAGCGCGGCCGAGCCAAGCCATGCCGGCAGCGGTGCCGAGTCTTCGAGATGCAGCGGGGCAAAACGGTTCGTCTGGATGCGCATGGTCCCCAGGACTGCGCCGTCGAGCCGCGCCCGAGCCACCAGCACGATGGCTCCCGGCTCCCGGTCGCTCTGCTCCGGTTCGCCAAGCGTGGCCGCAAGCGCCGGCAAGTGCCGTCCGTAGGCCGCCTGGCGCATGGCGACGGCATCACGCAACGACGCTTCGTCGCTCGCAATGGTGATGGTGAAAGGCAGACGCTCCTCGCGCATCGCGTCGAGCGACGCCGCGGCGACGGGCGTGTGCACCGGCGCGCGCGCGGCGGCCGGCGAAGCCACCGGGCGCACGTCGGCGTCGGTGATCGACAGGACATCCGAGGCTTGTGAAAGGTCAAACATGAGTGACACTCCTTAGTAAGGTCAATAGAGGGCTGGTGCCATGTCCCGGCGTTCTGCCGGTGCATCGCACAATGCCTTTCTTGATCCGCCGAGGCGAAGTGTCAAGTGCTTATTTTTGCTGGCTTTTTCACATTTTCCCGGACGGACCCGCCGGGGCGGGGTGGCCGCCGTGTCGCTGCGCCGGCCAACCACCCGGGAAAGCGCATCGCGTCAGGCGAAACCACCTTCCCGCCGCGTCCCGCGGCCGCCCCCGCCCCTTCGGTGTCACCTATTTGCGACAGTTGCCGTCCGAAGAAAGACTCTGGCAAAATGATAAACCTGTTTATCAATTAACCCTGCCGACCGGCCCGAATGTCCCGAATGGCCCGGCCGGCATGCCATGACCTCATGCCGAAAATCGATTGGTCTTCCCGCTTCGGCACGTTGGTGCACGACGTGGCGCGCGTGTATTCGCGCCTGTTCGACCGGCGCGCACGAGGCAATTTCGATCTCACCCGGGCGCAGTCCCGCGTGCTCGTCATGCTGCACCGCTATGGGGTTCAGACCCAGGCCGAGCTGGCCGAACGCATGGAGTTGACGCCGATGGCGCTGGTCAGACTGCTGGACCGACTCAGGGAAAAAGGACTCGTGCGCCGTGAGCGCGATCCGAACGACAAGCGGGCCCACCTGCTCTACCTGACCGAGGCGTCGGAGGCAAAGATCGACACCATCGTGGCCTTTGCCAATGTGACCGAGCGCGAAGCGCTCGCGGACCTCACCCCCGACGAACGCGCCGAGCTGGCGCGCCTGCTGGGCAAGGTACTGGTCAACCTGACGCGTGCCGAGGCGCAATGCCCGACGCCCGTGCGGCGTCAAGAGCCCGGTCCGGAATAAGGTCGCCAATAAAGACGCAAAGACCGACGCGACAATGCGCGGCGCGCCCGGACGCGCTGGGACAGGTGCCCGGGTGCGAACGCGATGTCCGCCGCCCCCGCAATAACGACAAGCACTACGACCCACCAGAGGAACTACCGTGGCATCCCCCGAAAAGGCTGACGATCCCGGCAAGCACCGGGCGCTCGTCAGCATGTCCGTCATGCTTGCGACGATCCTGCAGACGCTCGACAGCACCATCGCCAATGTGGCACTGCCTCACATGCAGGGCAGTCTGGCCGCCTCGCAGGACTCCATCACCTGGGTACTGACCTCCTACATCGTGGCGGCCGCCATCGCCACCCCGCTCACCGGCACGCTGTGCGCGCGCTTCGGCCGCCGTCGCGTGTTCCTGTGGTCGGTCGCCGGCTTCACGATTGCGTCAGCGTTGTGCGGCATGGCGCATTCGCTGACGGAGATCGTGGCGGCGCGTCTTCTGCAAGGCATCTGTGGCGCGGCGCTCGTGCCGCTTTCGCAGGCGACGATGCTCGACATCAATCCGCCACACAAGCACGGGTCGGCCATGGCGGTGTTCGGCATGGGCGTGATGGTCGGCCCGATCCTGGGTCCGTCGCTCGGTGGCTGGCTTACCGACAGCTACAACTGGCGCTGGGTGTTCTATATCAACCTGCCGATCGGGCTGATCGCGTTCCTCGGCATTGCCGCCTACCTGAAAGAACCTGCCGAGCAGAAGGCGGGGAAATTCGACGTGCTGGGCTTCGTCACCCTGAGCCTGGCAATCGGCCTGCTGCAATTGCTGCTCGATCGCGGGGAACAGCAGGACTGGCTGAACTCCACCGAGATATGGCTGGAGATGCTCGGCGCGATTGTCTGCTTCGCCTACTTCATCGTCCATACGTGGACGGCCGGCGAACACTCCTTCTTCAACCGCGCCTTGCTGCGCGACCGCAACTTCAACACCGGTGTCGTCTACATCTTCGTCGTCGGGATTATTCTCTACGCAACGCGTGCCCTGCTCCCACCGATGCTGCAAAGCCTGTTCGGCTATCCCGCGATCCTGACCGGGCTGGTGACGGCGCCCTCCGGCGCAGGCACGATGGCGGCCATGCTGATCGTCGGGCGGCTGGTGGGCAGGGTCGACGTGCGTTACCTGCTGGGATTCGGCTTCGCGCTGACCGCGTACTCGCTATACATGATGGCGGGCTATCCGCTCACGCTCAGTCCGTCGGACATCGTGTGGCCCGGCGTGATTCAGGGTTTCGGGCTGGGCTTCGTCTTCGTACCGCTGACGACTGTCACCTTTGCCACGCTGCCCGGCCAGTTGCGCGCCGATGGCGCCGCGATCTACAGCCTGTCGCGCAATATCGGCAGCAGTATCGGCATTTCCGTCGTGCAAACGCTGCTCACGCAGAACACCCAGGTCAATCACGCCGTGCTGTCCGAGCGAGTCACGCCGTTCACGCAAGGACTGGAGAGCTACCTGCAGACGTACGGCAACGCGGCAATGGCCGCGATCAATGCCGAAGTGACCCGTCAGGCGGCGATGATCGCGTACCTCGACGATTTCCGGCTGATGATGGTTCTCACGATCGTGGTCATGCCACTGCTGCTGTTCATTCGCATGAAGAAGAAGGTGCCAGGCGAAGCCGAGGAGATGGTGCACATCGCAGCCGATTGAACGGATCGCGGCGAAGGGTGGCGGATGGTGGCGGATGGTGGCGGATGGTGGCGGATGGCGGCGGATGGCGGCGGACGTTGGCGGATGGCGGCGGATGGCGGCGGACGTTGGCGCATCGCAACGTCGGCGTGCCGCCATCGCCGGGTGCCGGCCCGGCCTGGCCGCGCGCCCGCGTTCACGGCAACGGCCGCGAACGCCTCGCAGCCTTGCGTGGCTTGCGTGGCCGGGGCTCGATGCCGATGCGCGGGTCGCCCGCCAGCACCAGCGCCACGACATGCTCGGCCACGGCCTCGAAATCCGGGTCGGACTGCGACACGTAGAGCCATTTCCCCAATACGGGATGCGGACGCAACGTCGGTATCTCCTCGCGCAACGACGCATGGTGCTCATGCGACGTGCAGACCAGCAGGCCATCCCACGGCGCATCGCGGTCGATCACCCCAAGGCATTGCAACCCGTTCACATACGCGGCGTCCGAGCCGAACATCCGCTTTCGCAAATACGTTTCGTTGCGCTCGAGTGGGTCGAAAACCCAGAGAAGTGAATTGCGAACGGTGGGCGGCATGGCGAAAAACGTCGGCGGCGGCGCAGGGAAAGCGTTCACTTTACACGACGCTCAGGCCGCTTCTCCGACCGCGTCGGGCACTTCGTTTGGAACACCACTGAAAACGGCCCGAATCCAGCCGATCCCGCTGAAATCCTGAACGCAACACACCTATCTCGAGACGCGAGCGAACCGTAACAAATTATTACATTCATCGATGAAACAACGTCGATATTTGTCCAGGAGTCATTCAATCCCTTATTTGAACGCAATTCGGATGAATCAAATGAATTAAAACCGTCATCCTCAGGAGCGCAAAATGAGAAGACCGATGCGCGCAGCGGCATCCGCGAATGCCGTCCCCCATCCGTTGCCGCTCAAGCCGTTGATCCTGGCCGCGTCGCTGTGCGTATCCGCCCAGGCCAGAGCCGTTTGCGACAACGTCGCCCCCGCGAGCAACACCACGGTCACCTGCACCGGCACCGATACGACCGTCACCGCGCAAGCCGGCAGCACGGGCGTCACGGTCAACGTGGCGCCGGGCGCGACGGTTGCGTCGGTGCGTAGCGCGGCAGACGTGGCGACGATCACGGTCGATTCGTCGAGCACCATCAGCAATTCGGGCACGGTCGGCATGAGCGGCACCAATACCGCGGGACGCGGCGCCGCCATGCTCGGCGCGCATGACGGCAATACGCTCATCAACACGTCGACGGGCGTCGTCACCACGACCGGCTACGAAAACGACGGCATGGCCATCAACGGCAACCGCGGCACGCTGACCAACAACGGCACCATCACCGTCAATGGCCCGAACGCCTTCGGCATGACCGCCGCGTGGGGTCAGTCGTCGGGTCTCGGCCTGAACAATACGTTCATCAACACCGGCACCATCACCGCCAACGGCGGCGGCGGCCGGGCCATCAGCGTCGTGGGCGGCCAAAGCACCGTCGCCAACAGCGGCACCCTGATCACGACCGGCGGCACCGCCTCGAATCGCTCGTTCACGGTTTTCATGCAGGGGAACAACAACCGGCTCGCCAACAGCGGCTATATCGAAGCCCGCGGCGTGAACAGCGACGCCGTCGTGTCGAACACCGCGTCGGGTTTCACGTCATCGATCGTCAATCAGGCCGGCGGCCAGATCATCAGCCGCCAGGGCTACGGGGTGCGAACCGTCAACGGCACGATCACGATCACGAACGCCGGGCTGATCGAAAGCGATGTCGGCACCGCGATCGCAATGAATGCGGCGGCGCGCTCGAATACGCTCATCCTGCAGACCGGCTCGCAGATCGTGGGCACGGCCAACGGGGGATCGAGCGCCGCGAGCCGACTGATCCTGCAAGGCTCGGGCACCGCGAGCAACGCATTCGTCAACTTCGGCAACCTGCTAGCACAAGGCGACAACTGGACGTGGACGGGCAGCGGAGACTTCAACAACGTGCAGTTTCAAAGCGGCGTGTTCAACCTCGCGAGCACGCTGGGCGGCGCCACGACCACCGTCGCGTCGGGCGCTACGCTGACCGGCACCGGCACGCTCACTGGCAACGTCACCAATGCCGGGACGATTCACCCCGGCGACGGCAGCGGCAATGGCTCGCTCACGCTCGTTGGCAATTACACCGGCAACGGCGGGACCCTCGCCATCGATTCGGTGTTGGGCAATGACACCTCGCGCGTCGCGCCGCTGACCGTGAACGGCGGCACGATCGCCGGCAATACCACGCTCGCCGTCAACAACATGGGCGGTCTCGGCGCCCTCACGACGGGCAATGGCATTCCGATGGTCCAGGCGGTCGGCGGCGCCACATCGACGACGGATGCGTTCACGCTTGGCACGCCGGTGAGCGTGGGCGCCTATACCTACTATCTCTACAAGGGCGGTACCACGCCAGGCAGTACGAACAACTGGTTCCTGCGCTCGACGGTGCCGGTCGCCACCGCGCTCACGTACGTCGACCCTGTCACCGGACAGGTCGTCAGTACCGTGCTCACCCCGGTCGGTGCGGCAGGCAGTCCGCCCGCGGCCGCCCCAGGGTCGACCTCCCTGCCCATCTATCGTGTGGAAGTGCCGGTATATTCGGTGATGCCGGAGATCGCGCGCGCGGCAGGTTTCGCGCAAATGGGCACGTTTCACGAGCGGCAAGGCCAGCAGGGGCTGCTCACGGAACGTGGCTGGCTAAGCGCTGGATGGGCGCGTGTGTGGGGGCAGACGGAACAACTGCGCAGCAAGGGGGACGTATCGCCGCAGTTCGACGGCAACCTCGGCGGCGTGCAAATCGGACACGACCTCTTCGCCCGCCAATCCGACAGCGGGCACAGCGACCACATCGGGGTTCTGGGGGGCTGGACGCGCGCCTCGGGGGATACCCAAGGGCTGGCGCTGGGCGCGATGGATACGCACACGGGTTCGCTCGGCCTGGACATTTACAGCGCGGGCGCCTATTGGACCCACGTGATGCCGGGAGGCGCCTACACGGATGCCGTCGTCCTCGCCTCGAGTCTGCAATACGAGTCGAAGCCGATCGGCGGCGCCGCGCGCAGCACACACGGCAGAGCGCTTGCGGCATCGCTCGAGACCGGCGTGCCGATCCCGCTGACATCCACGCTTTCGCTGGAACCGCAGGCGCAGGTGGTGTGGCAGCACCAGTCGCTCGACGACCTGACGGATAACGTCTCGACAGTGTCATTCGACAGCACCAACAGTTGGCTCGTACGCATCGGCGCACGGCTCGAAGGCAACTACGATGGCGCGCGCGGCCTGTTGCGCCCCTATCTGTTGTTCAATCTGCTGCATACCTTCGGCAGCGATGGGCGAGCCGTCTTCGGCGGCACCACTCCCATTGTCACCGGTGCGAACAGCACCGCCGCACAGTTCGGCGTGGGGGTGGCCGGGCGCTTCAACCGCCACGCAAGCGTATATGCCACCGTCGCCTATCTCACGCAACTCGACGACACGCGTCAGCAGAGTGTGTCAGCGACGTTGGGATTGCGCTGGCGCTGGTAAGGCAACACAGCCTTGGTCACCCGCCCGCCGCGCTCCGCAACGGCGGCACATCGACGCGCGCTTCCACGGATGGCATGGCGGTCTCGGGCGTGTAGCGCACACAGCGGTTGCGGCCGTCTGCCTTGGCCTGGTACAACGCCCGGTCCGCGCGCTGCACGAGCGACGAGAGTTCGCCGCGCGAACGTTCTTCACAGGCGATCCCGATACTGACGGTCGCCGCCACCGGCTCGCCTTGCACCGTGCGTGCCGCGCGCTCGAACGCTTCACGCACACGCTCGGCGATTGCCTGCGCTTCGGACGCGCCCACGCCCGGCAGGAACAGTGCGAATTCCTCGCCGCCGTAGCGGCCGAAAATGTCGTCGGCGCGCAGTTGCTGTGCGGCCGTGCGGGCGAACAACCGCAGCACGGCGTCACCGAACGGATGACCGTAGGTATCGTTGATTCGCTTGAAGTGATCCAGATCGAGCAGCAACAGCGCGACCGGCGCGCCATGCCGACGGATCTGCTCGCGCGCGCGGCGCGTAAACTCCGGCCGATTGAAGGTCTGTGTCAGACCGTCGCGCGTGGCGGCACGATGCAAGGCGATTTCGGAGCGCTCCTTGCCGAGCGAAACCATGAGAAAGCTCGCCACCACGATCAACACCAGCATTTCGGTCGTCGAGACCTGTGGGCCGAACCACGCGAGGAAAACCGGATCCGACGCACCGAGCCACACCAGTGCCACGGCGCGTGCCGTATAGAATCCGCCATGCAGGACAGCCACGACCGCCAATACCGCACTGCTCGGCAGGCGCAGGCCCGAGGCCTGCCAGAACTCTCTGGCCGCCATCAGGCTGTAGCAGGCCAGCAGCGCGTAGAACAGTACCCCGCCGCTCCAGGCATCGAGCGGACGCGCGAACAGCCAGGTCCCCCACAACAGCACCGCCGGACCGCCGAATACGGCCACCCACTGCACGTCGCGCGCGTAGAAGCGTCGTGCACCGCTCCATACCATGGCGAACGCGAGCGTCGCCACGGCATTGCCCAGCGGATACAGGATGGCAAGCCGTGAACTTCGCGCGGCGAGCAGATAGAGCACGGGAGAAAAGGTGGCGAGCAGAAATGCCAGGCTCCACCATCGCGGGGATTCGGCCTCATCGCGACGCAACGCGTCGAGCATGAAGAGAATGCCTGTGGCGATACTCAACAGGAAGGTCACGAACTGCAGTGTCGGCAGATCCAATGCCGGCAACGACAAACCAAGAGCCATGGCTCCGTCCCCCGTACGCATCGGCGATCGACGAGCTGAACAGCCCTCGGCGCGATGCGCAGTTTGAAGTGCGGGGAATGAGAACCATTCTGAAAAATCAGCGCTTGCGTGTGCTGGATGGAATGTCTGGCAGTAACTCGCGCACCGTGTGCGGTGCACCGTCTGGCCGCCCCGGTCCGGCCATCGGTTTCTCCTGGAATCCGGCACCTCGTGCCCCAGCGCACGTCGTCCCTGCACACCCGGTTCAGAGGTGCCGTAACGCGCGATGTCCGAATTCCGGGAATCGGTCCTGCCCCATACCCATGCGGCGGGATTCTAGCACGTCGATTTGAGAGGGCAACCGGTCGACCAAATGATCGGATGGTTGGACGAAGCAAGGCCCGGGGCTGCGGGGCCCTACATCTCCTGGCGGCGCCGCGCGGACAACGCACCCGCCGTCTGGATGACGAGATCGGCGAAGCGGCGCTCGTCGCGCCCGGCGTTCCAGCGCACGCGCGGCACGGCGATGTTGATCGCCCCGATGGCACGGCCGTCCTGATTGACGACAGCCGCCGCAGTCGAAATATCGCCCATGAAGAACTCGTCTTCCGTATGGGCGTAGCCCTGCTTGCGAATTCTGGCCAAACGCTCCTTGATCTTGCGCGGTTGCGCGACAGTCGCCGGCGTGAACTGCACGAGGTTCGTGCGCGACAGGATGTCGTCGATCTCGGCATCGTCCAGTGTGGCAAGCATCGCCAGCCCGGGCGCCGTGCAGTAGGCCGGCAGGCGCGATCCGACGATGACGTTGGCATTGAACACACTGCGACTCACGATGCGCAGCACGAATACGATGTCGGTATCGAGGCGCACCGTGAGGTTCGTCGCCTCTTCCGTCTCGGCCGCCAGTTGCTGGAGATAAGGTGCCGCACGGCTCACCAACTCATTGGACACGAGGTAGTGGTACGTGAAGTCGAGCAACTTCGGCGAGAGTTCGTACTTTTTGCTCTGCGGATCCTTGAGCAGATAACCCAGCGCCGAGAGCGTGAACGTGAAACGCTGCGCCGCGCTGATGTCGAAGCCCGTAGCCGCCGCAATCTCGGACAGCGAGAGGTGCCGCTTCGAGCCGTCGAACGCCGTGAGCACCTTCATCGCCTTTTCCACCGACTGGACGTAAAGCGTGGATTCGGTGGACGCGGCAGCCGCCGTCTCGGCGGCAGCGGCCGCTTTGACGCGGGTGCGGGGGGTCTTAGTGGTGGCCACGGTTGATATCGGATTGAGGCGATTGAGGCAAATAGAGACGAATTATCTCATAAAAATAACCATCTATTTTTATACGATAAACCTGAAATCCTTGCTGTCATCGTTACCGACGCCTCGGCTGTCGCGCCCCCCCCCTCCCCCCGGCTTGCACCTGCTCAACGATTCTACTTTGTCGACGACAACGCCCAAGCGCCTGCCGTCTCGCGCGACAAAAGGTGCTTCCGAATCCGCTCCGACGGCGTGGTCTCGAACCGCAACGCCTCGCGATAGTAGCGCGGCCGCTGGTAACTCGCGAGTTTGTCCGCCGCCCACGCCGATAACTCGTGCCAATCGACGGCCTCGCCCGCACGGAACTGGACGTACAGCATGACGTCCTGCTCGCCGATCTCGCTGTCGACCCCCACGGCCGCGCACGCCGCCACCGCCGGATGCCGCGCGAACACCCGCTCGATCTCCCACGCCGAGACATTCTCCCCGCGCACACGCATGCTGTCCGTGCGACGGCCGATGAAGACCAGACTGCCATCGGCATTGCGCCGCGCGCTGTCGCCCGTGTACAGCTTGCCGCCCCGCAAGGCCTTCGCTGTTGCCTCCGGATTGTCGAGATAACCCGGCAGGAATACCCCTTCCACGTCGCTCGACAATACGATTTCGCCCGGCTCGCCGTCGGCGACAGGCTGCCCCGCATCGTCGAGCAGTTCGACGGTGAGCCACGGCAAAGCCCGGCCGATGGAGCCCGGCACGTCGGCGTCGTTCAGCGTGGCAAAGCTCGAGCATTCGGTCATGCCGTAACACTCGCGCAAGGCGCACTGCAGACGCTCGCGCGTCGCTTGCCAGGCGCTTGCCGACACGCCCGCCCCCCACGCCACGCGCAGCGAATTCCGTACCGGCTGCGACTCGCGCGGCAATTGCATCAGGATGTCGAGAATGCCGCCAAGATAGTGCAGATGCGTAGCCTGCGCCTGCTCGCACTGCTGCCAGAAGCGGCTCGCAGAGAAGCGCTCCACGATGTGCATCTCGAGGTCAGCGAGAAACGGCAGCAAGAGCATCTGAGCCCCGCCGATATGGCACAGCGGCTCCCACAAGAACAGGCGGTCGCCATCGTGAGCATCGGCCACGCGCAACGCGGCTTCGCTCGCGATGCGCATCATTCGATGGGTGAACAACACACCCTTGGGGGCCCCCGTCGTGCCGGAGGTGTAAATGATACAAAGCACCGAAGCCGGCGTGAGCGCCGCCGCGACCGGCTGCGCACCGTGGTATTCGCCCGCCTGCGCCATCACGTCCGCGAGCCAGTGACGCACCACCCTCGTGCCGTGATGGTCTGCCTGCTGGGCCGCCAGCGCAATCCCGGCATCAAGCACATCGCCGAACGACGGTTCGGCGATGAGCAACCGGGGCTTGGCATGGCCGAGCAGGTATTCGATCCCGTCGCCCTTCAGGCGCGTATTGACGGGCACCCACACCAGACCGGACAGCATGAGCGCGTAGATCAATGCGACCTGCGCCGAACTGTTACCGAGCATGACGGCCACGCGATCGCCGGGCACGAGCCCCTGCGCCGCCAGCCAGGCCTGCATGGCCCCCACACGCGCGGCCATCTGCGCGCGGTCGATGGCCTCGCCCTCGAACACGACGACCGGCTTGGCGCAAACGCCGCGCAGGCCCGCCATGAGCAGGGGCGCGACGTCGAGCCGATCGCCCTCGGCCCGATGCGGAAAATAACGCGTGAAGGCGTGAGGGGCCGGATGAGAGGTCGGGTGGGAGGCCGGATTTGAGGCGGAACCCGCCCCCTGACGCGAATCTGACATCGACTGCGCGCCTGCCGGCGCGCATCGGGCAACGTTGGACTTGGACATTCGGTAATCCGCGGATATCAATAGCTTTTACGTTTGAAGATGGAAGACAGCCATACGATGAACACCATCAGGAAGACCAGCGATGTCGCCACGGCCGCCAGCGTCGGCGTGACCGCGAGCTGGATGTCGTCCCACATCTGCTTGGGCAGCGTGGTGTTGATGCCGCCGGAAACGAAGATGGCGATGGTCAGGTCGTCGAATGACACGATGAAGGCGAACAGGAACGCCGACCCGAGGCTCGCGGCAAGCAATGGCAGGAGCACGGTGCGAACCCGGGTGAAGGCCGACGCGCCGAGCATCTTGGCGGCATCGTCCAGACGCCAGTCGAAGCGCTTGAAGCTCGCGCTGAGCGTGACCACCACGTAGGGAATGGCCAACACGGTGTGGCCGATGACAAGCCCTGCGTTGGTGCCCGCCAGCTCCCAGCGGGCGAACAGATACAGCAGGCCGACGGCCACCACGATGCGCGGCACGATCAGCGGGGCAATGAATACGGCGAACAGCGGCTTGCGCCAGCGTGACGGCAGACGTACCAGCGCGAGGCTGGCGCCGAAGCCGAGCACCAGCGCGAGGGCCGCGGTCGCAAAACCCACGCCGAGCGAGCGCAGCAACGCCGCCTGCCACACGCTCGACTCGAGGAATGCGACGAACCACTTCATCGTGAACAACTGGGGCGGAAATGCCACGAACGACTGCTTCGTGAACGCCAGCGGCACGATGAACGCGATCGGCAAGACGAGCGCGAGCACCACGGCCCACGTGTAGGCCTTGAGCCCGAAGCCGCCATCGGCGCGTTCACGACCACGCGAGAATGAGAAGCGGCCCGCGAGACGCCCGATGGCAATGAGTGCGGGCAGCATGCGCCCCCCTGCCCCGGCGCGTCGCTCGGGCGCTTCGCCAGCGAGCGACGACAGCCCGACCACGCGGTCGTACACGTAGAACACGACGATGGAGCACAGCAGCAGCACGGTCGAGAGCGCACCGGCGAAGCGCAGGTCGAACAGCTCCAGCACCGAGGAGATGACGAGCTGCGCCACCATGGATTCGCGCGGCGAGCCGAGCAGCGCAGGCACGATGAAGAAGCCCAGACTGGAGATGAATACGAGCAGCCCGGCCGCCGCCGCGCCGGCACCCGACAGCGGCAGGAACACGGTGAAGAAGCCGGTCGCGCGATCTGCGCCGAGCGTCTGTGCGGCCTGAACGAGCTGCATGTTGATGCCGCGCATGATGGGCAGCATCGTCATAACCGCGAGCGGCAGCATGGCGTGCACCATGCCGATGAGCACGCCGGTGAGGGACGGTGCGAGCGTACCCGCACTGTCGATCAGCCCCAGATGGGTTGCCACGACGGTGAGCAATCCGGTCTTGGACAACAGCAACATCCAGGCGTAGGTCTTGACGAGATAACTCGTCCAGAACGGCAGCACGATCCAAAGCAACCAGCGCTCGCGCGAACGCGCCGAGAGCCGCGCGAGCAGATAGGCCACCGGATAGCCCAGCAGTACCGAAAGCGCAGCCGTCAGAAAGGCAATCCAGAATGTCGAGGCCAGCACTTTGACGTAGACGACCGAGTGCGTCATGCGCGCGAACTGCGCGACCGAGAGCACGCCGTCGGCATCGTAGAGCCCGCCTTGCAGGATCTCGACGACCGGCACGATGAAGAACACCGCAAGAAACAGCAACGCGGGCACCGCCGGCAACCACCGGGCCAGGTGCTGCGGCCAGGCAATACGGGGCCCCGCCTGAGGCAGGCGTTGAACAAGCCACATGACAAATACTCCTGAAGCGGATGACTGGGCGTCGATTACAGCGATGCGTCGTGACGCGTCGTGGTGCGTGATGGCGCGCCGTGATGCCGGCGGGCCGACTCAGCGCGTGAGCAACGTCGCGCGCCCGTGGTCCCACGCCAGCCCGACCTGCTCGCCGACGCGCGGCGTGAGCTCGCGCGGACAACGCACGGTGAATTCGGCAACGCCGTCGGCCTGCATGTCCGTCGTTCCCAGCGACACGATGGCGCGCGTGTCCGAGCCGAGGAATACGACTTCGCGAATCGTGCCGGCCAGCGCGCCCGCCTCGGGCGATGTCAGTCTCGCGGCCTCGGGACGCACCAGCAGACTGGCGTTGCCGGCGGCCGGCAGATCCGGGCTCGGGCCGATGGGCACCAGACGGCTGCCCACGCGCAGCGCCACACGACCGTCGGCCAGTCGCTCGACCACGCCGTCGAGCAGATTGGAATGACCGAGAAAGTCGGCGGCAAAACGCGTCGCCGGCCGGTCGTACAACTGCGCCGGCGTGCCGATCTGTTCGATGCGGGCCTGGTTCATGAGGCAGATGCGGTCTGACAGCGTGAGCGCTTCGTCCTGATCGTGCGTGACGTAAATGAACGTCGCACCCAGCTCCTGATGCAACCGCCGGATTTCCAGTTGCATGTGCTCGCGCAGCTTCTTGTCGAGTGCGCCGAGCGGCTCGTCGAGCAGGATGATCGAGGGACGGAAGGCGAAGCATCGCGCCAGCGCGATGCGCTGCTGCTGGCCGCCCGAAAGCTCCGAGGGCAAGCGCTGTGCGAAGGCCTGCATCTTCACCATCGCGAGCGCCGCATCGACAGCCGGCGCGAGTTCGGCGCGCGGCAGCTTGCGCATGCGCAGGCCGTAGGCCACGTTGTCCCACACGGTCATGTGGGGAAACAGCGCGTAGCTCTGGAAGACCATCCCGATGCCACGTTTGCCCGGCGCGTCGTGCGTGGCGTCGCGTCCGTCGATCAGCAATTGGCCGGCGCTGGGCTCGACCAGCCCCGAGATCATTTGCAGCAGCGTGGTCTTGCCCGAGCCGGACGGCCCGAGCAAGGTAAGGAATTCTCCGGCCGCGACCCGCAGGTCGGTCGGCAGGAGCGCGGGGGTCTCGCGATACGTCTTGGCAAGCCCGATGGTTTCCAGTTTGGTACTCATGTCTCGACTCATCCTGCTCTGTGGCTCCGACGGTTTACGACAACAGCCAGGCGTTGAAGCGCTCGGTGGCCTTCGTGCGGTTCTCGGCCCACCACTGCGGGCTCGGCAAACGCATGCCCTTCAGGTTGGCCGGCGCGGTGGGCAACAGCGGTACGCGATCTTTCGGAATGCCGTCGAACGCCTTCAGGTTGGTCGGACCGTACGCGAGGTCCTGCGTAATGAGCGCCTGACGCGCCGGATCGCCGCAGAAGCGCACGAACTGCTTCGCGAATTCGGCACGCGGGGTGCCCTTCGGAATGCCCCACCCCTCAATGGAATACAGCCCCTGGTTCCACACGATCTTCACCGGCGCCTTGTTGTCGATGGCCGCCTGCGCGCGACCGTTCCACGTCGACATCATGTCCACGTCGCCGCTCTGGATGGCCTGCATGGCCTGGGCGCCGGACGTCCACCAGAGATTGATGTGCGGCTTGATCCTGTCGAGCGACTTGAACGCGCGGTCGAGATCGAGGGGGTACAGCTTGTCGATGGGCACCCCGTCGGCCATGAGCGCCTGTTCGAGCGTGTCGAGCGGACTGCGACGCAGCGAGCGGCGGCCGGGGAAGCGCTTCACGTCCCAGAAGTCGGCCCAGGTCTGCGGCGCTTCCTTGGGGAACTTGTCGGTGCGATACGCCAGCACGGTCGAATACACGTCGACACCGAGCCAGTCGGGCGTGACGGCCTCGGGCATGATCCCTGGGAAGTCGGCGGCCTTCATGCCGACGGGCTCGAGAAAGCCCTTCGACTCGAGATACGGAATGTCGGCGGAGAGCGTGAGTGTCGTCACGTCCCACACGAAGTTCTTCGTCTGCACCATGGCGGCAAACTGCGCCACCGGCTGCGAATCACGCGCCACACTCACCACCTTGATGCCGGTGGCCTTCTCGAACGGGTCGTAGAACGCACGGCGGTAAGCCGAGGTGTACGGCCCCCCCGGGTCGGAGACGATCAACTGGCGCGCCTGCGCGAAGGCGGTGCGCGAGGCGGCCAGCGGCAAGGCGGTGGCCAGCGCGGTGGCGCCAGCCATTTGCATCAGACGGCGGCGGGACGGATTGTGCGGGTCATGCGAGTGGGACATGGGGAAACTCCGCTAGCGTGTGGACAGACGCGGCGCGCTTGTCCTGTTCTGGTGACCGCCCGGTCTCACGCGAAGCGAGACGAGGCGGTGGGCATCGTCAGACGGTACCGGCCGCGGCTCAGGCCTTGACCGCCTCGGCCTTGGCCGCGCGCTTGGC
This sequence comes from Pandoraea pnomenusa, assembly GCF_000767615.3. Classification (NCBI taxonomy): domain Bacteria; kingdom Pseudomonadati; phylum Pseudomonadota; class Betaproteobacteria; order Burkholderiales; family Burkholderiaceae; genus Pandoraea; species Pandoraea pnomenusa. Next base: position 2,862,456 of record NZ_CP009553.3, read on the forward strand.
AAAGAATGCCGCCATCATGCGCGCCGGCTCGCCCGACTCGTACGACTCGCGCTGGATGCGCATGCCGGCTTCGATGGCGTCCTGGAACGTGGCTTCGGTCATTTCGCGGAAGCGTTGCTTGTCCAGGCGCATCGCCACCGGCGGCTTTTCCGCCAGCTCCGAGGCAATCTCCATGGCCTTTTCGAACACCTTGTCCTCCGGCACGAGGTGATGGATGAGCCCGAGGCGATGACACTCCTCGGCATCCATCAGCCGACCGGTGAGCGTGAGCTCGATCGTGCGCGACAGACCCAGCATGTGATTCATGATCCACGGGCCGGTGGTACTGGCGATCCCGGCGTTGATCTCCGGTTGTCCCATGCGCACGCCCGGGTGTCCCACGCGAATGTCGCCGAGCAGCGAGACCTGGAACGCCGACCCCGCGGCGGTGCCGTTCAGCGCCATGACCAGCGGCTTCTTCAGGCTGCGGATCACGTCGTAGTAATGCTCCCAGCCCTTGATCCATTCGATCGCGGTGTCGCCATCGAAGTGCTTGGCTTCGGCCAGATCCTGACCGGCCGAGAACGCGCGCCCGGCGCCGGTCATGATCACGGCCGCCACGTTGTCATCGGCGTTGAATCGCTCCAGCGCGGCGATGATCAGCTCGCGCATGGCGATGGTCCAGGCGTTGAGCGCCTGCGGACGATTCAATGTGATCACGGCGACCTTGCCGACCTGCGTGAACAGCACTTCCTGCTCGGTTTGCTTACCTGTCTCGCTCATTTCAACTCCAAGGACCCGCACGCGTGACCTCACACGTGCATTGAGAAGGCGACGATGCGACCGATGCACCCCGGGAGGTACGGCTCGATGCACCTTCGACGATTTATCGCTAAACAGTTATCTCAGTGCAATAACTGTTATTTGACTGAAATATAGTTATTTCAAAAAAATGGCGCAAGTCGAATCGCTTCAGGGTTTACCTCATGGGGTTGCACCTTCGACGGCCAGGGACGCATGGGGCCAGGCAAGGTGCTTCGCGTGCCCTGCGTTCGATGGACGAAAAAAAAGCAGCCCATCAGGGCTGCTTTTTCGTCTTGCTGCGTGGCCGCCGCGGAACGCGGCCGACGGTTCAGCGCACTTCTTTCTGCTTGCGCATGCGACGTATTGCCTGCAACTGGGCGACCGCCTCGGCCAGCTCCGCCTGCGCCTTGGCATAGTCGATATCGCCCGACTGCTGTTCGAGCAGTGCCTGGGCCTCCTCGCGGGCGCGTTCGGCACGGGCGTGATCGAGACTGTCGGCGCGCATCGCTGTGTCGGCCAGCACGGTCACACGATCCGGCTGAATTTCGACGAAGCCCCCCGCGATATACAGATAGGTCTCGCTGCCGTCGGCGGCCTCGATGCGCACCGTCCCCGGCCGCACGCCGGTGAGTAGCGGCGTGTGTCCGGGGAGCACCCCAAGTTCACCCTGTGCGCCGGGGACTTCCACGAAACGCGCTTCGCCTGAAAAAATCGAGCGCTCGGTACTGACTACATCCACCATGAGCAATGCCATGTATTTCTCTTCTCCCTGCGATGACGCAAATCTGTCGGTGATTTCGCCTGCATCGCGAAACGCGTCGGCGCATCGTTGGCGCGACGGATCCGGCGAACGGGGTGCGGCAGCCGCCGCAGTCCCGGACGTTACAACGTACGCGGCGGCGCCACGCTCAGGTCGGCAGCCATTTTCATCAGCGACTCCCAGATCGGGAGTGTCAGATCGACATGATCGTGATGCTTCCTGCGATTCTCCGCTTCGTACTCGCCCGGATACTGCACCCGGTCGAAGCCCGGTTGCGGCGGACACGATGTCAGATAGTCGATGAACGCCTCGACCTCGTGCGAGCGCCAGGTCGCCGCGAAGTCGACTTGCGGGTTGAGCACGATGGCGAACATGTTGTTCGTCGCCACGCCCGCACGCGGATGTTCCGGCTGGATCGTGCCACCCCCGGAGAGCACGCCCGCGAGCAGTTCCGTCACGATCCCCAGCGCATAACCTTTGTGTCCGCCGAACGGCAGTAGCGCACCAAAGGGTTCGGTGAACAACGCACTCGGATCGGTCGACGGGTTACCGTAGCCGTCGATGAGCGCCCCCGGCGGCGCCTGCCTGCCTTCGGCGGCCAGCACTCTCGCCTTGTTGATCGCGATTGCGCTGGTTGCCATGTCCACCACCAGCGGCGCACGGTTGTTGGGCAACGGGCCCGCAAAGCAAAGCGGATTGGTCGTGAGCCGCGGCTCGGAGCCACCGTACGGCGCCACCATCGGCTGACGGTTCGTGACGTTCGTGAACGCCATGAACACCAGCCCCTGGTGCGCGCACATCTCGCCGTACTGGCCCATGCGGCCCAGGTGATGGCTGTTGCGCAACGTGAGAATCGCCACGCCCTTGTCGAACGCACGCGCAATGGCGCGCTCCAGCACGACCTTGCCCACGTGCTGCCCGAAGCCGCGATTTCCCTCGTACAGCAGCAGGTTGCCGTGGTCGGTCAGCACGCTCGGGCGTCCGATCGGATTGACCTGGCCGTCCTCGAGCACCTTCCGGTAGGTCGGCAGGATCGAGAGTCCATGGCTCGCGTAGCCCACCCGGTCGGACTCCACCAGGTGCTGCGCGACGTCGACCGCAATGTCCTCGGGTACACCTTGCGCGAGCAGCAGTCGTTGGCCGAACTCGACGGCATCTTTCAACGGGATTCGCATATCGCCTCCTTGCGCTTCGGCGCCGGTCACAACCAGCCCAGCCAGCGCCAGTAAGTTGCTGCGAAGGCCAGCAGCAATACGTAGCCCACCAGGGTGATCACGATCCCCACGCGCGCGAACTGCTTCGCCGTGAAGGTATCGGTCCCGAGACACACCATGTTCTGCGGCGCATTGATCGGCAGGATGAAACCGAAGCTCACGGTGAAACCGAGCAGCATCGTCATGCCCAGCCGGTTGAAGTCGCCCGGCAATGTTTGCAGCACCGAGATCAGGATCGGCAGCATCGCGGACGTCAACGCCGTCGCGCTGGCGAAGCCGAGGTGAATCAGGATGAGGAAACCGGCGAGAATCGCGAAGACCCACAGCGTGGAGAGCGAATCCAATCCGGTGGCGGCGACCACGTGGTTGCCCAGCCACTGCCCTGCCTGCGTGGTCAGCAGCGCGGTGCCCAGACTGATCCCCACGCCGAACACGATCACCGTGCCCCAGGGAATGCGCGTCTGTACCTCCTTCCAGGTCATCACGCCGAATCGCGGCAGCATCAGCACCACGAGACCGACATAGGTCACCGAAGTGGTATCGAAGCGGTGCAGCTTGCCCTCGGTCGCCCAGAACAGCAGCAGGCCGATCGACACGGCGAGCAGGCGCTTCTGGGCGCTCGTCATCGGGCCCATTTCACGCAACTGCGCTTCCACGGCCTCCTTGCCGCCGGCAATGGCGTCGGCTTCCGGGGGCATCAGCTTGAGCACGAGCACGACGAGCACGATCGACATGATGATCGCCCACGGCGCGCCGGCGACCAGCCACTCGGCCCACGTGATGCGATCGCCGAGCATTTTGTCCATGAACCCGACGGTCAGCAGGTTCTGTGCCGCCGCGGTCTGAATCCCCACGTTCCAGATACTCGTGGCCTGCGCGACGATGATCATGATGCCGGCGGCGATGTTCGAACGCTTGTCCACGCCGAAGGCGGCAATCACGCCCATCATGATCGGCACCACACACGCGCTGCGGGCGGTCGCGCTGGGCACCACGAGCGAGAGGAGGATCGTCACGGCGATGGCCCCGACCATGACGCGTCGGGTGCTCGTGCCGATTCTTGACAGCGTGACCAGTGCGATGCGGCGGTCGAGCCCGGTGAGCGTCATGGCCGCCGCAATGAACAAGGCGCCGGCCACGAGCGCGAGCGCGGAGTTCGAGAAGCCCGCGAGCGCCATGCTGATCGCGCGCGAGGTCCCGTACTCGACACCGGGATCCTGGATCGTGGGCGCCGTGCCCACGAGAAACGCCATCAGCGAAGTGATGATGATGGCGCTGGCTTCGTACGATACGGCTTCCGTAATCCATACCACCACGGCAAACGCGAGAATCGCGAGCATGCGATGACCCGCGACCGGAAGGTCGTCGGGCATGGGAATGAGGAGCACCGCGATCATCACGATGACACCGGCAATCAATCCGATGGGAATCGCTTTCTTCTGGGGAGGGGTTTGCACAGTCACGTCAGGCGTGCTCATAGGGGGCTCCGGAACGGAATGGCATGCCGGCAGCTGGCATGTCTTGAGGAAAGGCCACGCTTGAACTGCGGGTTAATCCTAACCGCATTGATCTTGGCGAGGCAAGCGCGAGAGAAAGTACGGGAGCGCGACGCGGCCCGGCAGACCGCCGCACATGCCAGGCACGCGGCGATGGGTCATGCGGGAGAGGTATCCGGCAGACGTGCGTACGGCGCCGGACCAACGCGCGGAACAACGACTCAGGACGGCCTAGAAACGCAGTCCGAAGTATTCGGGCGAGCCGATGAAGAGTTGTGTGCTGAGGATGGGATTGGACAACGCACGATGCCAGACGGTCTGGTACAGGCCGGTCAGCCCGGCACGAGGCCCGGTGATCGCACCGTCCGTTGCGCCCGCGACACCGGCGCTGCCAATCGTGTGCCCGAGCGTGCTGCCATTCACGATGATCGGTTCGGACGCCCACGCCCCCGCTTCCTCGAACACGTCGCGCCAGGGCGCCGGCGCGGCGCCGGCAATGGCTGCGGGAGGGGAACCCGGTGGGGCGAAGGCCGGCGCTCGGGCCGCACGCTTCACGCGCGCGGCCCGCGACGGCCGGGTGCCGTGCCGGGCGCTGGCCGACGTGGTCTTCTTGCCTGCCGAAATCCCCGAACGCACGCCGGGGTCCGGCAGATTCGCGGCATGTGCCGATGCCGGAATCCAGAAGCCACACGCGATCGTCAGCGCCACCATGGCACCCATCAGACGGGAGAGCGACTTTGTCATGACATCCTCGTGTGCCGGCGGTGCGTTCCGCCTGTCTTGCGATGGACGACGCAACTTTCGGGCCACGAGCGGCAACTTGTTGATTCTTATGCACTTCCAATTTCACCATTCGCGCAACACCGAGCGTATTCCCGAGAAGTGTTTCATTTCAGAAACGTCCGGCCGTCGCGCGTGACCCGGCGGCGACACCTCGTGAACGGCCTCGTGGGCCGCGCATCCCGTGCGCCGACGGCGTCCTGTTCGACTTTCGACGTCTCCGATTGTCGACTTGCGTTTCATCTGACGCATTGATGTGAGTCAACAAAAATGTACGACCGTGCGAAAACACCGATTGACGAAAGCATGTGGATCCATGTGTCCCCGTAGGGGCAACATCCGACGCGGCTTCGGACAGATCCGAAAGCGCGATGCGCCTGCCACGCGGGGCCCGCGTCTCTGGCACAATCGGTCAACGTCATCAGCGACCCACATTGCGGCACCTCGGATTGCTTCGAGGCCCGACATATGTGTCGCAGACCTTCAGGAGTCAGCAATGCCCCAGTTCGATGTGGATCTGTTCGTGATCGGTGCCGGTTCGGGCGGCGTGCGCGCCGCGCGTGTTGCCGCGCAATATGGTGCCCGCGTGAAAGTGGCGGAGGAATTTCGCGTCGGCGGCACCTGCGTCATTCGGGGTTGCGTGCCGAAAAAGCTACTCGTCTACGCGAGCCGCTTTGCCGACGAATTCGAGGACGCTGCCGGCTATGGCTGGCAAGTGCCGCCGCCGCGCTTCGACTGGAGCACCCTCATCGCCCGCAAGGACAGCGAGATCGCACGACTGGAGAACATCTATCGCACCAATCTCGAACGTGCGGGCGCGGCGCTCGTCGAGGCGCGCGCCGTGGTGGAGGGGCCGAATACGGTCGTGCTGCCGGCCACGGGCGAGCGCATCACCGCACGCCACATCCTGATCGCCACCGGCGGCAAACCGGCCGATCAACCGCACTTCGTCGGCCGGGAGCATGCGATTTCATCCAATGAGGTGTTTCATCTGGAATCGCTGCCTGAGCGCATCACGATCATTGGCGGCGGCTATATCGCGCTGGAATTCGCGGGTGTGTTCGCCGGCCTCGGCTCGAAGGTCACGCTGGTGCACCGTGGCCCTCACCTGCTGCGCGGCTTCGACGAAGAAGTTCGCACCTCGCTCGAAGCCGCCTATCGCGAGCGCGGGATCGACGTGCTGCTCGAACGCACGATCGAGCGCGCGGACAAATCGCACGACGGCCTGAAAATCACCCTGTCCGATCGCAGCACGCATGTCACCGATGTACTCCTGAGCGCCGCCGGCCGCGTGCCCTATACACAGGGATTGGGATTGGCCGCGAGCGGCGTCGCACTCAACGACAAGGGAGCGGTCATCGTCGACGAGTTCTCGCGCACCAACGTGCCCTCGATCTTCGCCGTGGGCGACGTCACCGACCGGGTCAATCTCACGCCGATGGCGATCCGCGAAGGTCAGGCGTTTGCCGATACGGTATTCGGCGAACGCCCCACTCGCGTCGATCACAGGCTGATTCCGACGGCGGTGTTCAGCACGCCCGAGATCGGCGTCGTTGGGCTGACCGAGAGCGAAGCACGCGCGCTCCATCCACAGCTCAAGGTCTACAAGGCGTCGTTCCGTCCGCTCAAGGCCACACTCTCGGGCCGCACGGAGAAAACGCTGATGAAGCTGCTCGTGGACGGAGCGACAGACAAGATCGTTGGGGCGCACATGGTGGGTGACCATGCGGGCGAACAAGTCCAGTTGCTCGGCGTGGCATTGTCGATGGGCGCCACAAAGGCCGATTTCGACCGCACGCTCGCCGTGCACCCCACGGCCGCGGAGGAATGGGTCACCATGCGCACGCCCGTGGCCTGACGTGCCGTCGCGCTCATAGCCCCTGGTACCACACGCCGACAATCGCGACCGGCGTGAGCGCCAGCAGCAGCAAGCGCCATAGCGGTGCAAACCACTGCGAGCGCGAGCCGTCCAGGACGCTGCGCGCCGTCGGCCAGATACACGCCCCGACGAAGTAAGCCACGCATAGTCCGCCCGCGGGCATCAGCAGATTGACGGTCACGTAGTCCATCAGGCCGAAAATGGTGCGGCCGAAGATTCGGATGTCCGACCAGACACCGAACGACAAGGCCGCCGGTGCACCGAAAACCAATGTCGCGCCAAGGACCGCGGTGACCGCGGACCGACGATGCCAGTGATATTCGTCGATCAGGAAGGCAGTCACCGGCTCGAACAGCGAGACGGCCGACGTGAGTGCTGCGAAGAGCAGCAGCAGGAAGAATGCGATGGCCACGAGATGGCCGAACGGCATCTGCGCGAAGATCGCGGGCATGGTGATGAACGTCAGCCCCGGCCCCGCATCAGGCGCAACGCTGAACGCAAAGACGGCCGGGAGAATCATCAGGCCTGCCAGGCAGCATGCCAACGTGGCCAGCGTTGCGACCCACACGGCCGACCCTACCAGTCTCGCGTCGCTGGGAAGATAGGACCCGTAGGCGACGATCATGCCTGCGCCGAGCGACAGCGAGAAAAATGCCAGCCCAAGCGCTTCGATCAGCGTGCCGCCGGAAATCGCGGAAAAGTCGGGCGTCAGGAACCAGGCAACGCCGGCCATCGCTCCCGGCAATGTCAGCGCGCGCGCGCGCGCGATCACCAGCAGCATCAGCAGGAAGAACGCCGGCATGAGCCACTTGCCCGCCCGTTCTATGCCTTTTTGGACACCCGCCGCGACAACGACGGCCGTCAGCCCGAGAAACGCCCCCATGCTGCCGAGCGATGCCGCAGGGTCGGAGATGAACGCGGAAAATTCGCCGACGAGTCGATCCGTATCGTTGGCCAGTATGCCGCCCGTGACGGCGCGCCACAGATAAGCCACGGTCCAGCCCCCCACGACAACGTAGAACGACAGGATCGCGAACGCATTGAACGTGGCAATTCGGCCGACCCACGCCCAGCGCCGACCACCCAGCGCTCTCAACGCCGTGGTCATCGACTTGCCTGTGAGGCGTCCGATGGTCATCTCGGCGAGCAACAGCGCCACGCCGAGCGTCAGCACGCAAGCGAGATAGATCATGAGGAATGCCCCGCCCCCGTGCGCTCCCACCACATAGGGAAACTTCCATACGGCGCCGAGACCGACGGCCGAACCGGCCGCAGCCAGCACGAAGCCGAGCCGGGATCCCCAGGTAGCGCGGACGGTGGTGTCGTCGGTCTCCGACGCCATGGACGATGGCGCCGGACTCGCGGGCGGACGGATGGGCATATGAGACACGTATTTCCTCCGGAAACGGACGTGCGCGCCTCGCGAAACGTTGTCCGCTGAGGTCACGACATGGCATGGAACGTGGCGTCAGGCAGATTACCGGCACGACGCGGCATCGCCGCCAGCGTGCTGCGGCGCGTGTGCATCGGTGCGCGACACCATGGGGTGGCCGAAGAGTCTACGCGGGAAGGGTTGCGCAAAGCTTTAGGAAAGCGCCCAAAAGCAGGACGGCACCCGGGCACTGTGGGCTCACGCCCGTCCCGCCAGGCGCCCGCTGGGCGGCAACGCCGGGGCGCCTCGTCAGAAAGCGGGCGACGTCAATGACCGAGCGGAACTTCGCCGGCCGACGCGGAACGGGTACCCGGTGTGGGGGGATTACTCTCGCCGCGATACGCGAACACGACGGAGAACTTCGTGGTGTCGCCTTCATTGCGACCTGCGGCATGGAAAAGCCCGCTATGGAACAGCACGACGTCGCCCTGCGCGAGTTCGACCTGTTTGCCGCGCGCAACGAGCGCCTGGTTGGCGGGCTCGTCGGGACGCAGAAAGTCGAGCGAATCGAGTTGATGGGGCTGCAATTGCTCGCGGTGCGAGCCCGGAATGAAGCGCAGTGCACCGTTGGCACGTGTTTCCGGTCCCAGTGCGAGCCATACCGAGACCAGCGAATTGTGCGGAAACGACCAGTAACGGATATCGCGATGCCAGCCGGTCGCCGTGCCGAAATGCGGATGCTTGGTCATGACGCAGTTGTGGTGTGCCAGTGTGAGCACTACGTCTTCGCCGAAGATCTGGGCGAGCGATTCGATCAGGTCCCGGCGCGTCGCCCAACGTCGCAGCGCATCGCCCCGATCGTAGGCCTTGAGCAGTCGCCGCACGGTCTGTCCGCCCTCGGCTTCCCGCGACGACGGCGCGCCGGCATAGCCTACATCCGCCTCGAATTCCAGCGGCGGCGTCGCCGACGCCAGTTGCGCTCGTGCATCGGCCAGAATCGCCTCGCAGTCGGCCTGCGCCACATAGTGCGGGAGAATCAGATAACCGTCGTTACGGAAGGTTTCGAGCTGCGATGCGGTAAGCGCCATGATGGTCGGCGAAGCGGAGGGAAAACTGGACGTTGAGGGGGATTCGCTGATGTTACCGGGTAATTCGAAAAGACGTGCGCCACCTGGGTCGGGACGTGGTGTCTCGATGCACGCTCACGCCGCGCGCTTGCGTCGTCGTGGCGGCAGTTCGGCAGCGCGCTTGCGTGCGGACTGGAGTTCGGGCTGAAGTTCGGGCTGCGGCACGTCGGTGCCCGGCAGCGATGCCTGAGGGTTGCCGGTGGGGCGCGGCGTGTCGACCACACTGCGCAGACGGTCAAGCTCGCGAGTGAGTTTCGCCAGTTGGTATTCGAGCTGGCAGTTCCGCCGGTACAACGTGCGCATCTTCTGGCTGAGCGCCTGCGTCTGTGTCCAGTACTCCGGATACATGACGAAGCGCCCATCCGGACGCTCGACGACGCCCAGCCCGCTCTGCCCCATCACATCGATGGTTTCCAGCGCGTAGCGTCGAACCTTTTTAACCGTACCTGCCGCCATTTGTGTCCTACAGTCCCAGCCTGAGAAAGTCAGGCGCGGCATTTTGCCATGAATTCGGCCCGGCCGGGCGTCAAACCCGGGCTGGGCCAGAGATATATTTTCGGTCGACGGCCCCGTCAGGCGGGCCTGTGCGCCCAACCCACCGGGATTGGCGCGCAATCGGCCGACATTGCCTGCCAATACGCGGCAACTGCGAGCGCGGCAACTGCGAGCGCGGCAACGGCGAGCGCGGCGCCAAACCTGCCGGCACCGTCGTCGCATCATGGCTTCGGCGTCTTGCCGGTATCGATCGATACCGGATCGCTCGCCGGGAACGTTTCCTCGAGTCCTTCGTCGAGCCGTCCGGACGTTGTGGGTTTGCTCGCCGCCGGATGCCTGGGCTTGTCGATCTCGATGGACACGGGGTCGCTCGCCGGGAACGTTTCCTCGAGCGCTTCGTCGAGGTCGCGTTCCACTTCATCCTCCTTGTGAGGAGGCTGCTGCCCGGGCTTGCGCGTAGGGGTATCGCTCATCAAGTCCTCCGCTCGTTAAAGGCCGCGCCGCAGCACGGCCGACACCCCTACTATACCGCGAGCAGCGTACCCTCGGAGCCGAAGCGACCGTCGCTGGCTCAGGCGGCCGGCGCTAGCCGATCGCGATAGCGCGCGAGCGCTTCGCGCACCAGCGGATGCATGTCCTCGGCCTCGGACGTCTGCAACATCGCCAGAATCTGAGCGCGCATGCGGGGGTCCCAGAACTTGCGCAGATGCGACGCCACTTCGCTCAGCGCTTCCTCACGATCCGGAAGCGATTCGAAAAAGTCGGCGATGCGGTTGGCCATGCGCACGAGGTTGTTGCCGTCCATCTCAAATCTCCCTGTCAGACACGCTCGTCGAGCGTCGCACCGCCCGTATAGATCACACACTGCTCGCCACGCACGAACCCCACCAGCGCCACGCCGGCCGCAGCCGCCGTGCGCACCGCCAGCGCCGTCGCGGCAGACACGGCGGCGACCATCGGAATCCCGACCTGCGCCGCCTTCTGCACGATTTCCACGCTGGCGCGACTCGTCATGAGCACGAACCCGCTATCGAACGCCGTTCCTTCTCGCGCGAGCGCACCGATCAGCTTGTCGAGCGCGTTATGCCGTCCCACGTCCTCGCGCAGGCAAAGGATTTCCCCCTCAGGCGAACACCACGCCGCTCCATGCACCGCCCCGGTCACGCCATTCAGCGGCTGGCGTCGCGACAACCCCTCGTGCGCCGCGGCAAGCGCCGCGTGCGTCATGCGCAACGGCTCGCCGGCCGCGGGCAGCGGGCGCAACACCTGATCGAGGCTCTCGGTGCCGCACAAGCCACAGCCTGTGCGGCCAGTGAGATTCCGGCGACGTTCCTTGAGTCCGGCAAACGCGCGCGACGACACTTCGAGATGCGCGGTAACGCCCAGCGACGTCGCCGAGACATCCACGCCATAGCACTCGCGCCGGTCGTTCAGAATCCCCTCCGACAACGCGAATCCCAAAGCGAAATCCTCGATATCGGCGGGCGTGGCCAGCATCACCACATGCGAGATCCCGTTGAACTCCAGCGCCACCGGGACTTCCTCGGCCAATTCGTCGCTCGCGTGTTGCCACGCGCCGCGCCGGAAACGGCGCACGGCAAAAGTCGCGTGCGACGCAAGACTCTCGGGAGCGATGGCGGCAGGCGCCACATCGCACACCGGCGCGGCAATATCGTCGACGCCCGCGACGCGGGCAGTATCGCCCGGGCCGGATTCACGTAATGCGTTGGTGGTGCTGGACATCGTCTGACGCTGACTCCCTGCGGTTTGACCGACCCCACCCTACTTCGCCGGTGCCGGCTCGGACGCCCCGGAGGCGCTGCGAGCCGCATCGAGCAATTCGAGCTGCGTGCGGTTGAATGTCGAATATTTCGCCTGCCATGCGGAGGGTTGCACCACCGGCAACACCTGCACCGCGGTCACCTTGTACTCCGGGCAGTTGGTCGCCCAGTCCGAGTTGTCGGTCGTGATCACGTTCGCCCCCGACTCGGGGAAATGGAACGTCGTGTACACGACGCCCGGCTGCATCCGTTCGCTGATGACCGCGCGCAAGACCGTTTCGCCCGCCCGGCTGCGAATGCCGACCCAGTCGTCGTTCTTGATCCCCCGCTCCTGTGCGTCGTGCGGGTGGATCTCGAGCCGGTCCTCATCGTGCCAATGAACGTTGTGCGTGCGTCGTGTTTGTGCCCCGACATTGTATTGCGAGAGGATGCGACCCGTTGTGAGCAGCAGCGGATAGCGCGGCGTGACCTTCTCGTCCGTGGGCACGTAGCGTGTGATGATGAAACGCCCCTTGCCGCGAACGAATTCGTCCACGTGCATGATCGGCGTGCCGTCCGGTGCCTCGTCGTTGCATGGCCATTGGAGGCTGCCCGCCTCATCCAGACGCCGATAACTCACGCCACGGAACGTCGGCGTGAGCCGCGCGATCTCGTCCATGATCTCCGACGGGTGCGCATATGGCATGTCGTATCCCAGCCGCTTGGCCAACGCGATCGTCACTTCCCAGTCGGCCATGCCCGGCAGAGGTGCCATCACGCGTCGCACACGCGAAATCCGGCGCTCCGCATTGGTGAACGTGCCATCCTTTTCGAGGAACGTCGTGCCCGGCAGCAGCACGTGCGCGTACTTGGCGGTCTCGTTGAGGAAGATGTCCTGCACGACGATGCACTCCATCGCCTCCATCGCCGCCGCCACATGCTGGGTGTTCGGATCGGACTGGACAATGTCCTCGCCCTGGCAGTACAGCCCTTTGAAGCTGCCGTGGATCGCCGCATCGAACATGTTCGGAATGCGCAATCCCGGCTCGGCCTGCAGCGCCACGCCCCATGCCGCCTCGAATTCCTCGCGCACCAGCGTGTCCGACACGTGGCGGTACCCCGGCAATTCGTGCGGGAACGAGCCCATGTCGCACGAACCCTGCACGTTGTTCTGCCCGCGCAGCGGGTTCACGCCCACACCTTCCCGTCCGACGTTGCCCGTGGCCATCGCCAGATTGGCAATGCCCATGACAGTGGTCGAGCCCTGCGCGTGCTCCGTTACACCCAGTCCGTAATAGATCGCGGCGTTGCCGCCGGTGGCATACAACCGTGCCGCGCCGCGAATCTGGTCTGCCGGCACACCGGTCACCACGCTCACGGCTTCCGGCGAATTTTCGGGCAGCGCCACGAAGTCGCGCCACTGAGCAAACGCCCGATCCTCGCAGCGCTCTGCAATGAACGCCTCGTCGAGCAGTCCCTCGGTCACGATCACATGCGCAAGCGCGTTGACCATCGCCACATTGGTGCCCGGGCGAAGCGGCAGGTGGTAGGCGGCCTTCACGTGCGGCCCATCGACGATATCGATGCGGCGCGGATCGATCACGATCAGCTTCGCCCCCTCGCGCACGCGGCGCTTCAGGCGCGAGGCGAAAACCGGGTGCCCGTCGCTCGGATTGGCGCCCATCACGAGAATGACGTCGGCGTGCTCGATCGACTTGAACGTCTGCGTGCCGGCCGACTCGCCCAGCGTCTGCTTGAGCCCATAACCCGTGGGCGAGTGGCACACGCGCGCACACGTGTCGACGTTGTTGTTGCCGAAGGCCGCGCGCACAAGCTTCTGCACGAGATAGGTCTCTTCGTTCGTGCAACGCGAAGACGTGATGCCGCCGATCGCGTCGCGTCCATACTTGGCCTGGATGCGCCGGAACTCCGACGCGGCGTGGTCGAGCGCCTCGTCCCACGACACTTCACGCCACGGGTCCGTGATCTTGCTGCGAATCATCGGCTTCGTGATGCGCTCCTTGTGCGTGGCATACCCCCACGCGAAGCGCCCCTTCACACAAGCGTGCCCCTCGTTCGCACGACCGTCCTTGTAGGGCGTCATGCGCACCACTTCGCCGCCCTTCATCTCGGCCTTGAACGCGCACCCCACGCCGCAATAGGCACACGTCGTGACCACGGCGTGCTCGGGCTGCCCCATCTCGATCACGGTCTTCTCCTGAAGTGTCGCGGTCGGACACGCGCTCACGCACGCCCCGCACGACACGCATTCCGAATCCATGAACGGCTGGTCCTGACCGGGCGAGACGCGAGCCTCGAAGCCCCGCCCCGAGATCGTCAGCGCGAAGGTGCCCTGCGTTTCCTCGCAAGCACGCACGCAGCGGTTGCAGACGATGCACTTCGACGGGTCATACGTGAAGTACGGATTCGACTCGTCCTTCGCGCTGTGAATGTGATTCTCGCCGTCGAAGCCGTAGCGTACTTCGCGCAGTCCGGTCACCCCGGCCATGTCCTGCAATTCGCAATCGCCGTTGGCGGCGCACGTCAGGCAATCGAGCGGGTGATCGGAGATGTAGAGCTCCATCACGTTGCGCCGCAAATCCTGGAGTTTCGGCGATTGCGTACGCACTTTCATGCCCGCTTCGACCGGCGTGGTGCACGACGCCGGGAAGCCGCGCCGCCCCTCGATCTCGACGAGGCACAGACGGCACGACCCGAACGGCTCCAGGGAGTCGGTCGCGCACAGTTTGGGGATGTTGACGTCGGTACCCGCCGCCGCGCGCATGATCGACGTGCCGGCCGGCACGGTCACGGTCTGACCGTCGATCTCCAGCGTGACCTCGACCTCGCTCTTGCGCGCCGGCGTGCCCATATCCGGGCCATGGCCGGGCATGACTTGTACATTCGGATGGATCATCTGTCGTCCTCCTCTTGGGCCGCACGTGCGTCAGGCGGCTTCGGCGCATCCCGCGCCATCGGGCAGACCGAAGTCCGCCGGGAAATGTTCGAGCGCCGAGCGCACGGGGAACGGCGTCATGCCCCCCATGGCACACAGCGAGCCCGAGACCATCGTGTCGCAGAGATCGTGCAGCAGCCTGACCTGACGCGGCGAACTGTCGCCGTGCCGGATCCGATCGATCACCTCGACACCGCGTGTCGACCCGATGCGGCATGGCGTGCACTTGCCACACGACTCGATCGCGCAGAACTCCATGGCGTAACGGGCCAGCCCGGCCATGTCCGCCGTATCGTCGTGCACGACCACGCCGCCGTGACCGACCACCGCGCCCAAAGCCGCGTAGGCCTCATAGTCCATCGGCACATCCCACTGTGCGCTCGGCAGATACGCGCCTAGCGGACCACCGACCTGAATGGCCTTGGCCGGACGCCCGCTTGCCGTACCGCCGCCGAAGTCGTCGAGCAGCGCTCGCAACGTCACCCCGAACGCCAGTTCCACGAGCCCTCCGCGTCGGATGTTTCCGGCGAGTTGCACGGGCAGCGTGCCCTGCGAGCGGCCCATCCCGTACGAACGGTAAGCCTGCGCACCGTGCGCAAAGATGAATGGCACGCTCGCCAGCGTAATCACGTTGTTGATCAATGTCGGCTGACCGAAGAGGCCGGACAGAGCAGGAATCGGCGGCTTGGCCCGCACCACGCCCCGCTTGCCTTCCAGGCTCTCGAGCAACGCCGTTTCCTCGCCGCAGATATAGGCGCCGGCCGCCTTCGCGACCCGCAATTCGCAGGCGCGTCCCGAGCCAAGCACGTCGGCGCCGAGCCACCCTTCGCGGCGGGCAACGGCGATCGCGGCTTCCATCGCGGCGATGGCGTGCGGATATTCACTGCGCACGTAGACGATGCCTTCGCTCGCCCCCACGCTCAACGCCGCGATGATCATCCCTTCGATCAGGACGAACGGGTCGCTCTCCATGATGAGCCGGTCGGCGAACGTTCCCGAGTCGCCTTCGTCGGCGTTGCAGACCACGTATTTGCGCGACGAGTCGGCGCGGCTCACCGTCTGCCACTTGATGCCCGCCGGAAACGCCGCTCCGCCGCGGCCCCGCAGACCGGAGTCGAGTACGGTCTGGCACGCTGCCTGCGCGTCGAGAGCAAGACAGGCGCGCAGGCCGGCCAGCCCGCCATGAGCCTCGTAGTCCGCCGGGTCGAGCGGGTCGGTCACGCCCACGCGGGAGAACGTGAGGCGCTGCTGGCGCGCCAGATAGGGAATCGCGTCGACCCGCCCGACACAGGCGGGCACGGGCGCCTCCCAACTTCCGTCGGGATCGCCGGCCAGCACCGTCTGCGCGGCGTCCTGCGTCGCTCTCGCGGGCCACCCACTGTCAAACAACGTGGCGACCTGCGAAGCCTGCACGTTGCTGTAGCCCACCCGTCCCGCCGGCGTCTGCACTTCCACGAGCGGTTCGAGCCAGAACAAGCCGCGCGAACCGTTGCGCACGATGTCGAGCGCCACGCCGCGGCGCGCCGCTTCCGCCGCGACGGCGGCGGCGAGCCTGTCGGCCCCCAACGCGAGAGCCGACGAGTCGCGAGGTATATAGACGCGGTACGGGCCGCTCGCAGCCGCTGCACCGGCGCTTTGCATGACCGAATCAGGCATCACGAGTCTCCTCCTTCGCGGAAGCGAGCAGCGCGTCGAATCGGACCGGACTCACGCGCGCGTGCAATTCGCCGTTGATCGTCACTGCCGGCGACAGGGCGCATTGCCCCAGGCAATAGACCGACTCGACGCCGACGCCGCCGCATGCCTCACCGTCGATTCGCGCACCAGTGCACGCTTCGACATGCGCGACGAGCGCCTCGCCGCCGCGACTGCGGCAAGCTTCCGCGCGGCAGACCTGCACCACCGTTGCCGGCGGCGGCGCGCTTCGAAAGTGGTGATAGAACGTGATCACGCCATGGACTTCGGCGCGAGAAAGATTCAGGGCGGCGGCGATCGCGGGCACATGGGCCGGATCGACATAGCCTTCGCTGTCCTGCAACGCATGCAGCAGCGGCAACAACCCATGTGCGCTGCCGGCGTGGCGAGCCAGCAGCGGCGCGAGCGTCGCGTGGGGTGTGGGCACCATCTCGAGTATCTCCTGGGGCGAACCGCGTCCCATATGTTTCTCATTGCATATGATGACCGCCGGTTCCTGGGGGCTCAACACTTAGGACAGTAGTCCAAATGGCCCGCGCCAACAAGCCTCGTGGAAACACCGATGGCTCGGCGATGGCCCGGCGATGGCTCGATTATCGAGCCTTTGCTGCGCAGCACCATGCAACAACCTCGCAACCCGCGCGGACCGGAGCTTTCTCACTCGGAATTGTTGTGCACACAATATGCACGACAATTCATATGAAAAACTTACCCCAGCGAAGGAAACGCTTCGGACAACGGCGCCACCTGTCCGGTCGCGGCCTCGCTGTATCCCGGTATGGCATGCACCGCCTGCCGGTACTCGCCACTCTGAAGAATCTCGAGCAACGCCTGAAGGTGCGGCGATTCGCTGCCGCTCTCGGGGAACATGAGGCAATACCGTTCCGTGAGGATCGGCAGAAAGTCGAGCCCGAACTGGCTCGCAGCCGCCTCGATGGCCAGACCGGCGTCGGCGCGACCGCTCGCGATGTAGGCGGCGACGGCGGCGTGCGTGAACTCGATGTTCTCGGCGCCCGCGATCGCGCCCGGATCGATCCCTTCGCGCGCGAGCAACAGATCGAAGATGATGCGCGTACCCGACCCGCGCTCGCGATTGGCGAAACGCGCACCGGTGCGGGGCAGATCGGCCAGCGAGTGAATGCCCAGCGGGTTGCCGCGCGCGACGATCAGCCCCAGGCGTCGCGACGCGACGTCCGCCACGCGATACGCCTTGCCCTTGAGCAGCGGGCCATAGTGATCGAGCACCGGCGCGGCCAACGGTCCGATGGGCACATGAAAGCTCGCCACTTCGCATTCATGCTTCGCCAGCGCCGCAATTGCCTCGATGCTGCCCCGATAGCTGACGTCGATCGGCAGACCGGCCCGCCCCGCGAAGTCGACCAGCGCCGCCACGGCCAGGCCGTGGCTGGCAAACAATCGCAGTTGATCGCTCTCCTGAAGCAGCAGATCGTCGAGTTCCGATTGCAACTCCGAGGCCATCGTCTCGAGCAGCGGGCCGAGCCGCGCCTGCAATCGCTTTTGCCCCCACAGCAGACGCTGCGCCAACGGCGTAAGCACCGCCCCCCGCCCACGCGCCATGGTCAGCAGCGGCGCACCGATGAGCGCCTCCACCTCCTTCACGTGCCCCCATGCTCCCCGGTACGACTGCCCGAGCGCCTGACTGGCCGCCTGAAGGTTGCCGTGCGCCTGGACCTGCGTTAGCAACGACAGCACCTTGTCCAGCGCAAGATCGTCCGCGTCGTGACGCAAACGCAGTTGCGGTGCAATCGAAATGCGCTTCATCGAGCCCCCTTATATGCTATTAATTGCATAAATCAATTTATGCGAATTCCTGATAAGATGCCAACAAACACCGAATTTAAAGGGATTCATGCTTGCGCATCGAGATGAATTTTACGTTTCGATGCAATTAATTATGCATTAATTTTCCTATTTCGGTACTCATCGTTTGCCCTGAGATGCGGCGCCTCCCCCGATATCGACGCCGCGCGCCAACCACTCTGCCCGAATACGCTTCATGTCCACCCCGAAGATTTCTCCCTACGATCGCCCCGCCGGTGGCTGGGGTGCGCTCAAAAACGTCGCCATTCAACTCGTTACGCAGGGCATTCCGCTCAAGGGCGCGCGCACACTGCTGAGCGCAAATCAGCCGAGCGGCTTCGATTGCCCGGGGTGTGCCTGGCCGGACCGCGAGCACGCCTCGACCTTCGAGTTCTGCGAAAACGGTGCCAAGGCGGTTGCCGCCGAGGCGACCAAGCGTCGCGTTACCCCCGAATTCTTCGCCGCGCACAGCGTGACCGACCTGCTCGCGCTGGACGATTACACGCTGGAAGGCTATGGCCGCCTCACGCATCCCATGCGTTACGATGCCGCAACCGACCGCTATCGACCGGTTGCCTGGCACGACGCGTTCGCGCTCATCGGCGAACACCTGCGCGCCTTGCCCGATCCGGACCAGGCAGCGTTCTACACGTCGGGACGCACGAGCAACGAGGCCGCATTCCTTTACCAGCTTTTCGTTCGCCAGTTCGGCACGAACAACTTCCCCGACTGCTCGAACATGTGCCACGAACCGACCAGTGTCGGCCTGCCACCGGTGGTTGGACTCGGCAAGGGCACCGTCACCCTGGACGATTTCGAGCATGCCGACACGCTCCTGCTGTTCGGGCAGAACCCCGGCACGAACCACCCGCGCATGCTCGGCGAACTGCGCGAAGCCGCGCGACGCGGCGCGACGATCGTCTCGGTGAACCTGCTGCACGAGCGCGGACTGGAGCGCTTTGCCGACCCGCAGAGCCCGACCGAAATGCTGAGCCTGGGCGGCACGCCGATCAGCGCGCACTACGTCACGCCCGCGTGCGGCGGCGACTTCGCGTTCGTGAAGGGGGTCGTCAAGCACGTGCTGGAGCGCGACGCCGAGGCCCGCAACAACGGCGAGCCCGCCCTGCTCGACGACGCCTTCCTGGCGGAACACACGCATGGATTCGACGCCTTCGCCGCCGACGTACGCGCCGAGCGCTGGGACGATCTCGAGCGCGCCTCGGGCGTGTCGCAGGCGCAGATGTGCCGCATCGCCGACGTGTACCTGCGCGGCGAGCGCGTGATCGCCACCTGGGGCATGGGCATCACGCAGCACAAGCACGCCGTGGCGACCATCCAGATGATCGTCAACCTCATGCTTCTGCGCGGCAACATCGGACGCGCAGGCGCCGGACTTTGTCCGGTGCGCGGCCATAGCAACGTGCAGGGCGACCGCACCGTCGGCATCAATGAGAAGCCCTCGGCCGCGTTCCTGGCGCGGCTCGGCGAGGTCTTCGGCTTTGCGCCGCCCCAACGCGAAGGACTCAGCGTCGTCGATACGATTTCCGCCATGCTTGCCGGGCGAATCAAGGTCTTCATCGGGATGGGCGGCAACTTCGCGATGGCCACGCCCGATACGCCGCGCACCTGGGAAGCTCTGCGCCAGTGCGCGCTGACGGTGCACATTGCCACCAAGCTCAATCGCAGTCATCTGGTGCACGGCCGCGACGCGCTGATCCTGCCCTGTCTCGGCCGCACGGAAATCGACATGCAGGGCGGTGTGGCGCAAGGCGTCACCGTCGAGGACTCGATGAGCATGGTGCACCTCTCTTACGGGATCAACGCCCCGGCATCGGCGCACCTGCGCTCGGAGCCGGCCATCGTTGCCGGCATGGCGCAGGCCACGCTGGGGCGCGCACCCGCGGGCCACGCGGACTGGCATTGGTACGTCGAGGACTACGACCGCATTCGCGACGCCATCGCCGCGACTTTCGACGACTTCGCCGACTTCAATCGCCGCGTGCGACGTCCAGGCGGCTTCCGTCTGGACGTGCCGCCCGCCGAACGCCGCTGGCTCACCCCCAACGGCCGCGCCAACTTCACCACGCACCCACTGCCCGACGAAATGCCGATCGACAGCGCGCGTCGACATGCGGGCGCGCGCGGCGCCGAAGTCCTGCGACTTGCCACCATTCGCTCGCACGACCAGTACAACACCACGATCTACGGCCTGAACGACCGCTATCGCGGCGTGTTCGGTCAGCGGCGCGTCGTCTTCGCGAACCTCGAAGACCTCGACGCGCTCGGCTTCCGCGCGGGGGAACGGGTCGATATCGTCGGGGTGTGGCATGACGGGATCGCGCGCCGGGCGGATGACTTCCTGCTCGTGGCGTATGACATTCCGCGCGGCTGCGTTGCCGCCTACTATCCAGAGACCAACGCTCTGGTGCCGCTCGATGCGCTCGCCGACGGTGCGGGCACGCCTACCTCCAAATCCGTTCCCGTACTGCTGGAGCGCCGTCATGGCTGACGTGGCCGCCGCGTTCGCGCAGTGCTCGGGCGCAACGCCCGCCGATCCGTGCCTCGATCCGTGCCTCGATTCGCGTCCGGATTCACAGGCCGACCCCCTCGCCCGCGCCGAAGCAGAACTGGCGCGCGTGCTCGCGACGCTGGCAGACGGGCAGCGGGAGGGGCGGGAGTCGCTCTCGTTCGCCCGTCTGGCCAAGCGCAGCGCACTGCCGATGAGCACGTTGCTGCGCTACCTCGGCGTACTCGCCGACGCGCGCTGGGTCGTCATCGAGACATCCGAGCCCACACGGCAACACGTTCGACTCACACTTGCCGGCCTCGCGCAGCACGACAGCCTTGCGACACACGCATCGCTCGCCATGTCGTCACTGGGATCGGATGGTCTTCCACCGTAAGGAACCGCAACGCGGCTGACATATTTCCATCCCATGACGCGACATACACTCTCGTCGCAACCGTGACGCTCCATCCTCGCCAGGCGAGCATGCGGCGCCCGGCACGGCCTTCACGTCACGGAGACCTCATGGAGAATGTCGTCATCGACACCGCCTCGTGCGCCGCTGTTTCGATCGCCCCAGGACCGATGGGCGAGCCGGCCTCCCTGGCCGGCGACATGACACCCTCCCCGGCGCTATGGCGCCACGCCCGACCTTCGCGCTGGAATCCATGGCTTATCGGCGTCGCCGGATTCACCGGCCTCTGGCAATGGCTCGGGCTTGGCTGGGCGCTGCGCCACTGGGGCGACACGGCCGCGTGGTCGCTGCTTCCGGTCCTGCTTCTCACCCCCATGCACTGGGGGTTGATTCACGAATCGATCCACGGACAGTTGCGTCTGAAGCCACGCGCCAACGAGCGCGCCGGCCGAGTCCTGGCCTTGCTGCTGGGGCTGCCGTTTGAAATCATGCGGTTCGGCCACCTGCTGCATCACCGCTTCACCCGCCAGCCATACGATCGCCCCGACATTTCGGCGTTGCCCGCCGACGCAACGATGGCAGCGCGCGCGCGCCGGTGGCTGGGCTATCAACTTCGGCTGCTGGGCGGCATGTGGCTGGCGGAAGTCTTCGCACCGCTCATCGCCTGGGTGCCCGCTCGGCACTTGCCCGAGCTGGCCGCGCGCACGCTCGGCACCGATCCGCAGGACGCCGACGTGCGCCGCCGCGTGGTGATGTTCGCCGCCGATCCGGTACGCCGACGCCGAATTCGACGCGACTTCGCCCTCCTCGTCGTCTTGGCGATCGCTGCCCTGTGGGCCTACGGCGCGTGGTGGCCAGTGTTCGCGGCGACGTTCGTGGCGCGCGGCGTTTGGCTATCGATCGCGGACAACCTGCCGCACTACGGCGTATCGATGGACGAACCCGCACGGGCTCGCAACTTCCGCGCGTGCGTCCCGGTACGGGCCCTGCTGCTCAATCAACACCTGCATCGCGTGCACCATCTTTATCCGACCGCGCCGTGGCACCTCCTGCCGGCGATCGATGCCGCGCAACCTCCCGGCGCGCCGGCGATACCTTACTGGCGTGGCGCCTTGCGCCAATTCGGCGGACCGCTTCCGGCCAGCTCGCTCATGGACCACGCCGAACGCGTCTCATAACAACCACTCGCCCCTCGCTTCGCACACCTTGCGAACCGACGCTCGGCACACGGCGCATCGGGCGCCGTTGTCCCGATACCACGCCGATCATGCCGTCGCCTGTCGTGTAACGCTCGGAATGCTTCGGGAATTATCCGAATCGTGATATAAATGCGAATCGTTTTTGTTAACGTTTGCGTTCACACGATTTGTCGTGCGAAGCGTTTGCACAGGGTTCGCATGTTGATTGGACTGGCCATCGCACTGGCATGGCTTGCGGGCGGCGCCTGCTACCTCACCTCGGAACACCAGCGTCTGCGAGCGCAGCGTCTGGCGACGCAGCCCGCACGCGCGGTCTCGCTCCTCGCCGCGATCGCATGTCTCGTTTGCTGGTGGCTGGCGGCGGGTCCGTCGGCAGGTGTCGCTTCCGCGTTCATGTCGCTGTGCTTCGGTCTGCTGTTCTGGCCCTACGCCGCTGGCGGCTGGCACTGGCTGCGTGGAGACGTGCATGTGGAGTAGAACCGTCGCCGGCCTCGTGCTCGGCTTTCTCGCGGCCATCGCGCTATGCGGCGCGATCGCCTATCTCACGCCAGCGGGCTGGCAAACGGCCGTCATTCCGGTGATCGCGCTTTTCCCGCTCTTGTGGCTCGGCCTGTTCGCGGTGGTCTACGCGAGCCGCACTGCGCGGCGCGCATGGATCGGCCTTGGCACCACCACGGTCGTTGCCTGGGTCGCGCTGCTGCTCGCGCGCGCCGTTTGGTGAGTTTCGCAAGGAGTCTTCGATGCGCGCCCAAACCCTGCGCCAATACCTGAGTGTCCACACGTGGGCCGGCATCGTGGCCGGTTTTGCACTGTTCGTCGCCATGCTCGGCGGGGCACTGACCGTCTTCCATCACGAAATCGAGCGCTGGGAACAACCGGCCACGCGTCATGCGCCACTCACGCTTGCGCAGACGGAGCAACTCGCCGAGATGGTTCGCGAGAAATACCCGGCCGCGCGCGAGCAAATGGGGGTGGTGCTCCCGAATCACTCGCCGACCCCGTTCGCCTACTGGCAGCAACCCGACGGCGAATGGATGCAGGCGCGGCTGCGGCTCGACGCCGACGGCTCGGCGCCGTCGCTGGTCACCGGCGACGCCCGCCCCGGCCTGTCCGCCACGATCAACGCGCTGCATTACTCGCTGTCGATTCCGACGGTCGGCCTGTACCTGATGGGGGTCGTGTCGCTGTTCTACGGCATGGCACTGATCTCCGGGGTGATCGTGCACCTGCCGCGCGTCACCCGCGACATCTTCGCGTTGCGCCCGGGACGCAACCTCAAGCGCTTCTGGCAAGACGCCCACAATGCCATCGGTGTGCTCAGCCTGCCGTTTCACATCGTCTTCGCCGTCACAGGCGCCCTGCTCTGCCTGAGCCTGCCGCTCATGATGGCGTTCAACGTGATCACGTTCGAGAACAAACTGATGTCGCAGATCCCGCAGATCACGGGATCCGTACCGGCAAAGGTCGCCCCCGTCGACGGCAAGCCGCTCGATCTGCCGGCCATCCTCGCGCACGCCGGCCGCGCCGCTCCGGACATGGAGGCGACCGCCGTTGCATGGTCCCGCTATGGGAAGCCGGATGCCGTCGCGGAGGTCTATGGCGAAGCGACCGATTCGCTTGGCGTGTTCGCGGCCGTTGCCGTTCGTCTGAACGATGGGCAAATCGTTGGCCAGCACAGCCCCGGCACACGCGACGCCAACCATGCCGTGCTCAGCATGATTTACGGTGCGCACTTCGGCAATTTCGCCGGCGACGCGATGCGCTGGGTGTACTTCGTACTCGGCCTGATGGGCGCAGTGCTCGTCTACAGCGGCAACCTGCTCTGGCTCGAATCGCGACGCAAGCGCAACACGGCCATCCAGCCCGCCAATCTGCGCTGGATGGCGAAGGCCACCGCCGGCGTTTTCCTGGGGACCTGCCTGGGGATCGCCGTAGCGTTTGTCGGCGCCGTCGTCGCGCCGGGCGCGACGGCACTGTCGATTTTCGTGGCCACGCTGGCCGTCTCGCTGGGCATCGCCGCCGTTGCCGCACCGGCCGTGGCCGCCACCGGCCTGCTCGCGGCGACAGCGCTTGCCTGCCTCGCGATCCCGGTGGCCGATGCCGCGTTCACGTCCGACAACCTCGTGAACTCGATGGCGGCCGGCGACTGGGTGCTGGCGGGGATCGATCTCGCCGCCGTTGCGTTTGCCGTGGTTTTTGCCCTGTTCGCCCGCGCCACGTGGCGACGCGCGCGGCACGGCGACCCCAACAGCGTTTGGGCACACCCGGCAACCGGCGCGGCGCAAACGTCGTCGGCCGCCAGCGCGACGAACAACGCGGCGACGCGGTAATTCGTCGCCCGCGCCCCCTAACGTCAGGGCTGCCCGAGCAGTCGCCCGCGTGAGCCGCCTGCGGCTCACGCCTCCCCATGAAGCATTCGATCGTTTTCAAAACGTACCCGTCGGCACACGACGCATCACAAATAGGGAGAGTCACTCCGATGTCGCACCACCGCCCCCTCGCAGGGCGCGCCTTCGCCTGCTCCGCACGCGAGCGCACCACGCATGACACGCTGTCTCGTTTGACTTCGTCGCGCCTGCCTTGCGAACCGTCATCGGTCACACGCGCTGTGACCGGCGTATTCCCCGCGCGGGCGGCTGGCGTCATTTGGGCCGCATCGCTCACCCTGGCCGCTGGCAATGCGATGGCGCAGCAGGCACCGGCCACGGCTGACGCGGCGCAAGGCACCGCCGCCCTGCCTGCTACCAGCGTGTCGGCTGGGCGCGATGACGATGTGCGCGTCGAGCGGGTTTCGAGCGGCGCGCTGGGCACGCGCCGCGCGGTGGACACGCCGTTCTCCGTGGTCGCGGTCAACAGCGAGCAGATCAAGAACCAGATGGCGCAGACCGCCACGGACGCCTTCAAGTGGGACCCCGCGGTGAGCACCCTGTCGGAGAACAAGCGCAACGAAAACGCGTATTTCGCGGTGCGCGGCATGCGCGTCGACATGCTCGACGGGACCAAGGTCGACGGTCAGAATTTTGTGTCGTGGCAGGCCGACATTCCGCTCGAACCGTTCGAGCAGGTCGAGCTGCTCAAGGGCCTGTCGGGATTCATGTATGGCTTCGGTGCGCCGGGCGGCATCGTCAACTATGTGCTCAAGCGCCCGACGGACGAACCGCTGCGCCAGTTCTCCGTCGGCTACGAAGCCAGCAACGTCTGGAGCCAGAAGCTCGATCTGGGCGGACGCTTCGGCCCGGACAACCGTTTCGGCTATCGCCTGAATCTCGTGAACGAAGAAGGCAACACGGCCGAACCCAACAACCACGTGCGCCGCAAGACGATCTCGTTCGCGACGGACTTCCGCATTACCCGCGATCTCACCTGGTCGGCGGACGTGGCGTACTGGAAGCGCCAGACGACCGGCACCCTGTTCGGCCTGAACTTCGCGGGCGCCGGCGCGGTGCCCGATGCCAGCAAGGTCGCGCGCAATCTTGCCCAGCCCTTCTCGTATTACGAGACCGATGCCCTCACCGCGGGCACCGCGATCGACTATCGCATCAACGATCGGTGGAAGGCGAACTTCAAGTACCGCTTTGCCCGGCAGAACCGCCTGAACGGCGACAGCTTCCTTTCGGTGCTCAATGCCGCGGGCGACTATGCGGATACGCAGTACAAGTGGAAGACGGCCTATTACTACCAGGCCTGGGACGGCATGCTGCAAGGCAAGTTCGACACCGGCCCGCTCAGGCACGACGTGGTGTTCGGGGTCTCGTACCAAAGCCAGGTCAAGCTCAACGACAACGGTCTGGGCGGCAATGGCATCGCCCTTGGCACGAGCAACATCTACAATCCGTCGCTGCTTCCCAACCAGGACATCGGACTCGATTACGAACCGTATCGCAGCGAGAAGATTTCGCAGCGCGCGATCTTCGCGAGCGACACGGTGGGCATCACGCCGCGCATCTCCGCCCTGGTCGGGCTGCGTTATACGCAGTTCAATGACGATCTGTACAACATTGCCGGGCAGACGAGCACCTCTTATCGCGCGAAGCCGGTCACGCCCACGCTCGCATTGATGTACAAGACGGACTCGGATTCCACGGCTTATGCGAGCTACGTCGAGTCGCTCGAACCGGGCGGCTCGGCAGGCGTCACCGACAATAACTATCCGCAGACGTTTGGCCCGCTCAAGAGCAAGCAGTACGAGGTAGGCTGGAAAGCAGACAAGCAGCGCTGGGGCGCGAATCTCGCGCTGTTCCGCGTGGAGCGCGGCTATGCTTACACGAACCAGGCGAACGACTTCGTGCAGGACGGTACGCAACGCTTCCAGGGGCTCGATGCGAGTGGCTGGGTACGCGTTGCGCGCGACTGGCGGGTTCTGGGCGGCGTACTGCTGCTCAACACGAAGGCCGTGGGCGTTGACGATCCGAGCGTGGCGGGCAAGCGCATCTTCGCCACGCCGAAGTATGTGGTGACCGGTCGCGTCGAATACGACACGCCGTTCGTGCGCGGCCTGACCCTGGCCGCGGGCGTGAAGGTCACCGGCCAGCAGGAAGTCGATGCCGCCAACACGCTGTCGATTCCGGCCTACACCACCATGGATGTGTCGGCGAAGTACGCCACGCGCATCGCCGGCAAGTCGGTCGTGTTGCGCGCCGCCGTCAACAACCTGACGGACAAGCACTACTGGACGACGACCTACAACGGCTTTGTGCTGCCGGGTTCGACCCGCACCGTCCTCGCCAGCGCCACGATGGACTTCTGAGCGTCGGCCGGAGAAACGACAAAGCCCCCGTGGGCTGGACTCGCGTCCGGCTCACGGGGGCTTTTCGCTGACAGCGGCGCGCTTGCCCGGCGGTCACGTCACGACCGGGCAACGATGCGGTGACGACCACGCCGCGATCAGGCGATGCTCGTCACCGCGTGAGGCAACGTCCCCTGTCAGCCGACGAACGCGCGCTCGACGAGGTAGTGACCCGGCGCGTGGTTGTGACCTTCCACAAAGCCGCGCTTTTCCAGCAACTCGCGCGTGTCCTTGAGCATGGCCGGGCTACCGCACAGCATGACGCGGTCGTTTTCCGGAGTGAATTCCGGCAGGCCGATGTCGGCGAACATCTTGCCCGATTCCACCAGCTCCGTAATACGGCCCTGGTTCTCGAATTCTTCGCGCGTGACGGTCGGATAGTAGATCAGCTTGTCGCGGACATACTCGCCCAGATACTCATGCTCCGGCAGGTGCTGGGTAATCAGATCGCGATACGCCAGTTCGCTGGCGAAGCGGCAGCCGTGCACCA
Source organism: Pandoraea pnomenusa (assembly GCF_000767615.3). Classification (NCBI taxonomy): domain Bacteria; kingdom Pseudomonadati; phylum Pseudomonadota; class Betaproteobacteria; order Burkholderiales; family Burkholderiaceae; genus Pandoraea; species Pandoraea pnomenusa. Next base: position 2,889,990 of record NZ_CP009553.3, read on the forward strand.
GAATGATGTGCTCGTAGCGGTCGTAGACTTCCGGATCTCGAATGATGCTCATGAACGGCGCGAGGCCCGTGCCCGTCGAGAGCAGATACAGATTCTTGCCCGGCAGCAGATTGTCGTTGATGAGCGTGCCGGTCGGCTTGCGGCCGACGATGACCTTGTCGCCCGGCTTCAAATGTTGCAGACGCGAGGTCAGCGGACCGTCCTGCACCTTGATGCTCAGGAACTCCAGCTCTTCCTCGTAATTCGCGCTCGCCATGCTGTAGGCGCGCAGCAGCGGCTTGCCTTCCACTTCCAGACCAATCATCGTGAACTGGCCATTGACGTAACGGAACGAAGCGTCGCGAGTGGTCTTGAAGCTGAACAACGTATCAGTCCAGTGGTGGACTTCCAGCACGGTCTGTTGATTCTGAGTACTCATATTGGCTTGACGTTAGACAAAGGGCGACGCGGCACATCGGCAAAAACGGCGGCGCTGACGGCCGGGAATGCCTGCGTTGCGTGTGCACGGGCCGTCCTTGATGGCCCCGATGCCCGAGCGCCTGGTGCATCGGATCGACGCACTTTCGGTTTTGGGCGGGAAAACCCGACTATTTTACCCGAATTGGGAATTGCTTTCATTTGTCCGTGTGGGCCGCCAGGGGGCTCGGGCGGGGGGGGCGATGGCGACCCGGCGCCTGCCGCGGCCGGCGGCGGGCTGCCCGATATAGGGTCGTATCCCTGCGCGCCAAGATGCCAGGCCAACCGGCGAGCGCCGAGCGGCGGCGCGCACAGCAGGGCCGTCGCGAAGCCGGTCCCGTAAAGCGGCGGCCCGTTTAGCTGGCTGATCCACGTGAAGCCCGTGTTGAGCACCACGAGCAGCGCCTTGATGGGAATGCGCTTTACACACGGCGGGTCCCAGCGCGCCAATTTTTTTCGCCGTTGCGCCGTGCAAAATCCGTCAGGAAACCGACGCACCGTCGAAGCGGTACGGCCCATCGAACGGGCCGACAAAGGCGTGGTGTGTTCGCACGCCGGCCCCGGGTTGCCAGAGATGCAATGCGAAGCCGGGCGGTTCGAGCGAGATCGTCTCCGGAGCGCCAGGTGCCAGACCGAGCGAAATCTGATGCGCGGTGGACACGCACGTGCTGGCCATGACGTTGGGCGCACCGGGGACCTGGGCCTGGATGCTGCGGTGCAGGTGCCCGCAGATCACCCGCTCGATATGACCGTGGCACGACGTCACGCGCGCGAATCCCTCGCGCCCGGCGCTGGACAATCCGTAGCCGTCCATGAATTCGATGCCCGTCTCGAACGGCGGATGGTGCATCGCAATGATTGTCGGGCGTCCGGCGCAGGCGTGCAATTGCGCGTCGAGCCAGGAGAGCCGCGACTCGCAAAGGTGGCCGCTCGCGCCCGGCGGGTCCTGAGTATCGAGCGCCAACACGGTCGTCGGGCCCAGGTCGACACGATATTGTAAAAATTCGTAACCGGTTCGCAGATAAACGTGCTCGGGAAACGCGTCGCGCAACGCCTCACGATGGTCATGATTGCCCACGACCAGGTACAACGGCATGGTCAGTTCCGCGAGACACTCCCGGAGTACTTCGTATTCCGACGGATGCGCCGTATCGATGAGATCGCCGGTCGCGATCACGGCATCGGGACGCGGCGTCAGGTGATTGATGGCGGCGATCGCGCGACGCAGCGCAAGTGCGGTGTCGACACGCCCACACGCCAGCGCGCCGGGACGCGTGACGTGAAGATCGGTGATCTGGCAGAGCAGCATGAGACTTTCCTTGATGACGAATGGCGCCGCCATTCGAGTGTAGGACGCGCACGCTCGCGCGCGGTCCACTGGCCGCGGACACGCTAGACGTCGCAGATGACAAGCCAGTGACGCCCCGACGATCGCCGCTGCCGTGCACGCGCGGTGCAACCAAAAGTCGCCCCGCCGCGCAAGCCCCGATCAGCTAGGGAAACTCCCAAAGCCCGCCCGGCAAGGGATTGCAGGCGGGCATGACCGAAGATGCCCGCAGTTACCGGGGTTTTGCCATCAAGAACAAGAAAGTACGCGGCATAGCGCAACAAAATCGCCGCAAACCGTTGTCAGGACTGGCCCACAGCGCGCCGATGGCTCTATAATGCGGCTGCCCGGCCAGTGCCAGCGCCCTCACGATATGTGACGAAACCGATCCCCGGATCGGGTTCGCGTAACGTGCCGCGAAGGCGACATTCTGGCGTGAGCCGCGTGCCTTATGGCGCGGATACAACACCGGCACTCGCCAAATGGCGAAAGTGTTAGAGTTGTCGCCGGTATTCACCACCTCTCAAGGGAAACACACATGAACAAACAGGAACTGATCGACGCCGTCGCCGGCGCTACGGGTGCCAGCAAGGCTCAAACCGGCGAGACCATCGATACGCTAATCGAGGTTATCAAGAAAGCCGTCGCCAAGGGTGATACGGTTCAGTTGATCGGCTTCGGCTCGTTCGGTTCGGGCAAGCGTGCCGCGCGTACCGGCCGCAACCCGAAGACCGGCGAAGCGATCAAGATCCCGGCCGCCAAGACCGTGAAGTTCACGGCTGGCAAGGCGTTCAAGGACGCTGTGAACAAGAAGTAAAGCCAGTTGCGCGCAGGCCGGCCTTCGTGCCGGCCTATCTTTTTTGCTCGCCCGGCCATTCGCGGTAGGCGGCAACAAATGGACGTTGCATCATCCTCTAGCGAGGTCCACGACTGATGTAACGCTGCGCGCCTCGCGGGTGTCCTGCGCACCGATTCCCGGAGATCCGGGCGCCCGCGACAAATTCCCCTCGGTAGTTCAAGGGCCCTCGGCCCGCAATCCCTCTTCCCGCTCTTCCCGCTCTTCCCGCTCTTCCCGCTCTTCCCGCTCTTCCCGCTCTTCCCGCTCTTCCCCGCGTACCGATCCACGGCATCGTGTCGCAGCGTATTTTTTCGTCACGCTTGCCCCCGAGTCTTCTATGCTATGTTGCGTGACATGACACGCGCGACGACTGCGGCCATTGCCGCCTCTGCCGAGGGATCGCCCGCCGATGGCCATACCGAAGCGGCTGCGACGTCCCCGCCCGGCGCCAAACAGGCGCGGCGCACGTCGGCCGCACACCTGCTCGTCGCCCTCGCCGCGCTTGCGCTGACGCAATGGCCGACATCGCGGGGGGCACACGCCGGCGCCCCACCCGCCGAATCGATCGATCCGGAAGCACTGCACGCCTTGCGAATTACCGCGCGCCGCCTGCGCACGTTGCTCGACGTCTTTTCGCCGTGGATCAAACCGCGGTGGCGCCGCGAGTTGACGGAAGAATTGCACTGGCTCGGCGAGTCGACCGGCCTGACACGAGACGCCGATGTGTTCGCCACGTCCACGTTACCCGCACTGCGCATCGACCATCCGGCTATCGACTGGCCCGCCATCGACGCACATGTCGCGAAACTGCGTGGGGACGCCAACAGAAAGGCCGCCGAAGCCTTGACGAGCGATCGTCAGCGTGCACTGCACTCGTGCTTGCGCGACGCTTTTGGCATACAGAACGACGGCAGTGCCGACCCGCGCGCCGCCAAAGCCCTGCGACGCCCGTCGCGCACTCCCGGCAAGCGCCCTCGCGCGCTGGCCAAACATGCACACAATGTGCTGCGCGCGCGATACATCGCATTGTTTCCGCAAGCGCGCCAGCTGGCGATGCTCGACACCGAACAACTGCACGCCTTGCGCGTGAAGCTGAAGCAAGCTCGCTACAGCACCGAAGCGCTGGCGCCATGGATGCGCAAGGCGGTCCGCGCGCCGTATCAGGATACGCTTCGCGTCGCGCAGGAATTGTTGGGGCAAGTCAACGACGCGGTCGTCGCGCAACGTCTTCTCGAAGCCATGGCCCTGAGCGCTGCCCACCGCGACACACTCACGGGTCGCCTCGACAGCCTGATCGTGAATACCACGAGTCGTGCGGCCCATGTGCTGTGTCATCTACCTGACGCCCACACCCTCGAACGCGGCATGCGTCCGGGGCGGGGATGAAGCGGGCGTCGGCAAGTTCGCTCGGCCCGCGCCGTGCGTCACACCACTTTCGTGCGCAGCAGACGCATGCCATTGGCGATCACCAGCAGGCTCGCGCCAACGTCGGCGAACACGGCCATCCACAGTGACGCCAGGCCAACGACAGCCAATGCGAAGAACACGACCTTGATGGCCAGTGCCATCGCGATGTTCTGCTTGAGCACCGTCGCAGACCGTCGGGACAACATCAGGAATGCCGGCAGCTTTCGCAGATCGTCGTCCATCAGAGTGACGTCGGCCGTCTCGAGCGCGCTATCGGTCCCCGTGACCCCCATCGCAAACCCCACGTCGGCTGCCGCCAGTGCAGGCGCATCGTTGATGCCATCGCCGACCATGCCCACGTGACCGAACTTTTCGCGAAGCGACGACACTGCCTGCCACTTGTCCTCGGGCAGCATCTCGGCACGCACATCGCTCACGCCGGCCTGCTCGCCGATCACCTGTGCGGTCGCGCGATTGTCGCCCGTCAGCATGACGGTGCTCACGCCCATGGTCGTCAATCGCGCAACGGCCTCCCGGCTTTCTTCCCGCAACGTGTCGGCCACGGCCAGCACCGCGAGCGCCTGCGTTTCGCTGGCCAGCACGATTGCCGTGCGCGCCTGCGCCTCGAGACGCGCGAGCTCGGCTTCCACGGTCGCATTGCACACGCCCAGCGACTCGATCAGACGATGATTGCCCAGGTAATACAGCGCCTGTCCCACGCGCCCCTTCACGCCCATGCCAGCAAGCGCCTCGACATCGGTCACTTCCGGCAGATCTCCCAGCTTCGCCTGCCGGAACCCGTCGACGACGGCGCGCGCGATGGGGTGCGTGGTCTGGGCGTCGAGGGCAGCGGCGAGCGTCAGCACGTCGTCGTGCGACGCACTCCCCAGTGGCACCACGTCGGTGAGGTGTGGCTCCCCTCGCGTGAGGGTGCCCGTCTTGTCGAGCGCCACCGCCCGAATCAGACGGCCGCTCTCGAGGAACGCGCCGCCCTTGATCAGAATGCCGGCGCGCGCCGCAGCGGTCAGACCGCTCACCACGGTCACTGGCGTGGAGATCACCAATGCGCAGGGACACGCGATGACCAGCATCACCAGCGCCTTGTAGATCCACGGCGACCACGCAAGACCGAAGGCCAGCGGCGGCACGATCGCCACCAGCAATGCGCAGAGCACGACGACCGGCGTATAGATGCGCGAGAACTTATCGACGAAACGCTGCGTGGGCGAGCGTTGCTGCTGCGCCGTCTCGACGATGCGTACGATGCGCGCGAGCGTCGTGTCACCGGGCGCCACGTTGGTGCGGTAGACGATCAGCCCGCTCTCGTTGATGCTGCCCGCGTAGACGTCGTCGCCCACGGTCTTGTCGACGGGCACGCTTTCGCCCGTGATCGATGCCTGATTGAGCGCCGAACTCCCTTGCTCGATGACGCCGTCGATGGCGATGCGCTCTCCCGGACGAGCGCGCACGCGCGCACCGATCGGCAGCGTCGCCGCAGGCACCTCGCGCCAGCTGCCGTCAGGCTGCTCGACCGATGCCTGATCAGGTGCCAGGCGCATGAGTGCCTCCACGGCGCGCCGTGCACGCGAGAGCGACGCCGCTTCGAGCTTCTCCGATAGCGCGAAAAGCACGATCACCATCGCCGCTTCCGGCCACTGCCCGATGACCATCGCGCCGATGACCGCGAGCGACATCAGGAAATGTATGTTCAGCGTGAGGTGACGCAGTGCGATCCAGCCTTTCTTGAGCGTCGGCAGGCCGCACGCGAGAATCGCGGCGACCACCATGGCGCCGACCCATGGGCTATGCTCCGGCACGCCCGACCAGACGACGATCTCGCTCGCCGCGGCGAGTACGCCGCCAGCAACGAGACCCGCCACGTCGGACTTGCGACCGGCCGGCGGCGGCGGTGCGGCTTCGCCTTCAGTGAGCGGAACCGGCGTCATGCCAAGTTTGCGCAGGGTGTCGGCCACCGCGTCGCCATGACGGCTGACGTCGTCCGTCGAGCTACGGGCGTCGAACACGACCGTCAATTCACGTTTCAACAGGTTGAAGTACAGGCCGTCGACCCCCGGGCGCCGCTCCAGTTGGTCACGGATCAAACGCTCCTCCGTGGGGCAATCCATCTGATCGATACGGAAGCGCGCCTGCGGCGCGTTGGCGTCGGGCGTGCCTGTCGGCGCCGACGGGGCGAACGCGGCGCCAGCGGCACAACACGAAGCCGTCGAATGGCCGTTTGCCCCACCCGGCGCGCAGGCATCGCCATGATCATGCGCGTGATCATGCGAATGGCCATGCGAGGCGTCATGATCGTGCCGATGCGCATGCCCGTGGTCGTGGCCATGCGCGTGGCCGGAAACGTCGCCGCGGTGACCCGGCGCCGCGCCATCCGTCACGCTCGCGCCCGCCAGACGTGTCACATCCGAGGGATCCGAGGGTTTGGACATGTGAACTCCTGGTTTACTGATTCGTGTTACTCTCCATTGAAAACCCTGTAGTGACTACGGAGTCAAGCATGAAAATCGGAGAACTGGCCCGGGCGGCGGGTACCGATGTCGAAACGATCCGCTATTACGAGCGTGCCGGCCTCCTGTCGGCCCCGCCGAGGACCGACACGGGCTACCGCGCCTACGGCGAAGACCATCTGGAAGCGCTGCGCTTCATTCGCCACTGCCGCTCGCTCGACATGCCGCTCGCCGACGCGAAGCGTTTGAGCGAACTCGCCTACGATACGAACGTGACCTGCGAAGACGCCAACCACCTGATCGAGGCACATCTGGCCCGTGTCCATGCCCGCATCCATGAGTTGCAAGCGCTCGAGCAGCAGTTGCTGCATCTGCAGGCACAATGCCAGAGCCGACACGAAACGAGCGATTGCGGCATCCTGCGCGCGCTCATGCAAGGGGCTCATGGCGAAGCCTGCGCCTGCCACAGCGAAAGCGATCCCGTCGACGTCGCCTGCGACCACGATCCTCTGCATGCGTGATCCAGGCGCGCGCCGCCCTCCCGGTGCCTGACCAGCGCCGTCCCGCCTCCATGGGCGAGTGACGCCCCCCTCGTAAACCAATCGACGTCGCCTGCGCGAGCGTCGCTCCCTCCAACGGCCCCCCCTGCGCTGCCAGGGTTGCCCGCGCGGGCGCCGATGCGTCGGACATCGCTTGCCGAACGCGACATCCCCCGACGAACGGGATACGCCACGCGCTCCCTGGGATGATCGCCTCGACCCAGCGCACCGGGCGATCGTGGCGATTCACCGCGCCCGCCCTGAAAACAGGGGCAAAACACCGCAGTTTCTATACAATGTTCCGCACGCGTCGCGACGCAGGCCTTTCGTTCGTGCAAGGCCCTGCGGTTCGATGCTCAGGATGCGCACGAATATGTCGTAATCCGTTCCAATTCTTGCTTCTTTGTCGGAGATCTTATGTCCAGCGATGTATCCGCGACGCCCGTGCCCGCGACGCAAAGCAGCGCCGACATCGTCATCATGGGTGCGGGGGCTGCCGGCATTTCCGTCGCGGCCAGCCTGCGCCGCCGCCGGCCGTCCCTGACGATCACGATCGTGGACCCGGCCGACACGCATTACTACCAGCCGGCATGGACGCTTGTGGGTGCGGGTGAATTCGATCCTGCGCGCACGGCCCGGCCGATGGCAAGCGTCATCCCCGAAGGCGTCGATTGGATTCAGGCGGCCGTCATGGCTTTCGCGCCGGAACGTTCGCAGATTCTTCTCTCCAACGGACGTCCGTTGACCTACCGCTACCTCATCGTGGCGCCGGGACTGCAACTGAACTGGGAAGCGATCGACGGCCTGACCGATACGCTCGGGCGTAATGGCGTCACTTCCAACTATCGCTTCGACCTCGCACCGTACACCTGGTCGCTGGTACGCGACTTCAAGGGCGGCAACGCCCTGTTCACGCAACCGCCCATGCCGATCAAATGCGCGGGCGCACCACAGAAGGCGATGTATCTGTCGGCCGACACCTGGCGCCAGCGCGGCGTGCTCGACAAGACCAAGATCGAATTCCATCTGGTGGCGCCGGCGCTGTTCGGCGTGAAGGAGTACGTTCCCGCGCTGATGGCGTATGTGAACCGCTACGGCATTTCGCTCAACCATCTCTCCCATCTGCGCGCGGTCGACGGTGAGCGCCGCGTGGCTCGCTTCGAGATTTTCGATGCTGACGGTCAGTCGCAGTTCGTGGACAAGCCGTTCGATCTGCTGCATGTCGTGCCGCCACAAAGCGCGCCCGACGTATTGCGCGCAAGCCCGCTCGCCGATGCGGCGGGTTGGTGCGAAGTCGATCACGCCACGCTGCGTCATCCGCGCTACGCAAACGTCTTCGGGCTCGGCGACGCCATTTCGGCGCCCAATGCCAAGACCGCTGCCGCAGCCCGCAAACAGGCTGTCGTCGTGGCTGAAAATCTGCTCGCCACCATGGACGGCCGCCCCCTTCCCCTGCATTACGATGGTTATGGCGCTTGCCCGCTCACGGTGGAACACGGCAAGATCGTGCTCGCCGAGTTTGGCTATGGCGGCAAGCTGCTGCCCACGTTCCCTATCGATGGCACGCGTGCGACCCGCACCGCCTGGATGCTCAAAAAGTACGTACTGCCCAAGGTCTATTGGGATTACATGCTTCGCGGGCGCGAATGGCTGGCACGACCGAGCCGCCCCCGACCATAGGTGAAACCCCAACTCAATTTTCAGACACGGGTGCCGTTAAAAACGAAAGAACCCGGTTTCGCGACCGGGCACGAGCTTCTAGTCGGGCCACGCCTTGCGCGCGGTCTGCCGGAGCGCGGGAGGATGGCACGTGGTGGCGCGACGGCGCTCACGCGCCCCCCGTTCCCCGCACGATGGCCGACACATTTACGCGTCTTATGCAGAACATGATTCAAGGGTTTTCTGGCGGCACGACCTGTTCGACGCGCGGGCTTGCGATGCCCTGCGGCTTTACACGCGGCAATGACCAACGTTCAACCGAGCGGACACCCGGTGCCCGCCTGCCGAGATGAACGATACGAACGCGCTGCGCCGGCAAGTCGTTCTCGCCGACCTCCTGCTGGACCGCCAGCGGCTCCTTCGCGCCCTCAGCCTGGAGTTGCGAACCCCCAGCCCCCCCAACAGCCACAGCGCGCTGGTGGTGCTGCACGTCGGGCGAGGTCAGCGCACGGCGACCAGCCAATCCGCCGTTTCCGACGCCGATCTGCTCGCGACCATCGCGTTCAGAATCGGCTCGCGTATCCGCCGGCGCGATCTCATTGGCCGGGTATCCGATCAGCAGATAGCCATCCTCCTGCGCGATCTCGGCAGCCGTGAGGCGGCGGTGCAAGTCACCCGTCGCTTCATCCGCTCGGGCGAGTCGCCGGTGCCGTGCGGCAACGGCCTGCTTTACCCGATCCTGTCCGCGGGCATCACGCACCTGCCGCAGGTGCCCGTGTGGCCCGCCACGCTGCTCGAACACACCTCCGACGTCGCCGATCAGGCCATCCGCGAGAGCGCGTCGCGCTTTCTTGTCACGGAAGCCCCTTGCGCGCCGACCGAGGGCATCAACCCGCCGGACGAGGCAGGCAACGAACACCATTGGCGCAGTGCCATCGGACGCGCGCTGTCGGATTCGGAATTCCGCCTGCATTACCAGCCGCAAATCGATATGCGCACTCACCGGCTCACCGGACTCGAGGCGCTGATCCGCTGGCAGCGCGACGACGAACTGATCATGCCCGGCGAGTTCATTCCGGCAGCCGAACGGTGCGACGTGATCGGACCGATCGGCGACTGGACGCTCCAGGAGGCCTGCCGGCAACTCGATCAGTGGCACAAGGCGGGGGAGGAATACCCGCGCGTGGCCGTCAACCTGTCCGCGCAGCAGATGCGCGTGCAGACGCTGGAGACCGTGCGTTACGCCCTTCGGCACCATCGCGTGCCGCCGGACAAGCTCGAAATCGAAATCACCGAATCGTCGCTGATCTCGCACCTCGACGAAGCCGCCACGTTGATGAACGAACTCGTGGCCATGGGCGTGCGGTTGTCGCTCGACGATTTCGGCACCGGCTATTCGAGTTTCGTGCGTCTGAAACGCTGGCCGTTCGGCACCGTGAAGATCGATTACCAGTTCGTGGCCGGCGTACTGCTCGGTGGCTACGACACCGAACTCATCCGTGCGATCATCGCCATTGCCCGCAAGCTCGAAATCGAAACCGTCGCGGAAGGTGTCGAGACCAGCGCGCAACGCGATGCCCTCGCCTCGATGGGCTGCCACGCGTGGCAGGGTTATCATTGCACACGTCCCCTTCCGCCCGGACACATCGAGACATTCATCCGAGACTGGCACGGGCGCCTGTAAGCGCGTCTGCACCCGCATTTGCCGTTGCTCAACGCTTTGTTCAATCGCCGCCGCACCGTTTCCGCCCTGCTAAGCGGCACGACCATCCTGCTGGGTGTGCTTGCTGCCTGGGCCTTCTCCCGCTTCGCCGCCGATCAACTCGTGGCGAGCCGTTCGGCGCGCCTGCTCTTCGAAGAGCGCAGTATCGCCAGCCGGCTGGCTCATGGTACGGTCCATACGGTCAATCAGGACCTGATGCTCATTCGCGGCATTCCCCGCGTGCTTGCGCAGATCGGGCAGATTCAGGATGCCGCCGCCGCCATCGACGCCCAACCGGTGAAGCGCCTGCCGCCAAAGGTGGCCAGACACGCGCTGCTTGCCAACCCGCAACTCAAACCCGTGAACGCGCTGCTGAGCGCCGCGCAACAGTACTTCGGCGCCGATCTCGTCTGGCTGGGCACGTCCGACGGCGTGACGATCGCCTCGAGCGACGCCGACACGGCGAATCCGCTCGTCGGCGACAACTTCGGCGACCGCGCGTACTTCAATGCGGCCGTGCTCGGCGGAGCGGGCCAGCAATACGTCATCGGACGCAAGACGGGGCTCCCCGGGATCTACTTCACGGCGCCGGTCTATCACGACGGCCGTCTAGTCGGCGTGGTGGTGGTCAAGCTCGGCATTCGCAGACTGTCGCACTGGGTGGATACCGGTGCTTCGTTTGTTACGGACCCCAATGGCGTCATCCTGCTCGCCAACGATCCGACATTCACCGGCTTGGCCGTGCCCGGCGCCAGGGTCTTCCGCATGACGCCCGACGAACGGCGTCATCTGTACAAGCGGGAAGACTTCACCGTAGTCCCCATCGAGGCATACGATCTTGCGCCCGGCACGCCCGCGATCTTCCGGCACAGGGGCAGCGGCGACACCGGAAAACACGTGGCCCGTCTCGTTCGCATACGCCCGGACAACCAGCCGTTCCTGCTGGAAGCCGAGGTGTCGACCGACGACGATCTCGTGATCTACACCATGAGCGAGGCGCCCACGCTCGGCAGCCTGTCCATCGAACGCCGCCGCTACGCAGTCCTGGTGTTTGCCTTGCTGCTAAGCTCCGCTGGCGCGCTGTACCTGCTGGTTAGGTACCTGCGTCGAGAAAAACTTCAACTGTCCGACACTCTCGCCAAGAATGCCGCGCTCGAGCATGAAGTCAAATACGATGCGCTCACAGGGGCGCTGTCGCGCGGCCACTTCCTCAAGCGCCTGAATTCGGAAGTCGCACGGGCCGAGGCGACCGGCATGCCTGCCTGCGTCATACTCGTGGATCTCGACCATTTCAAGCAGATCAACGACACCTGGGGGCATGCACGCGGCGATACGGTTCTGGCCCACTTCGTCCACCTTTGTCACGAATCGTTACGCGAAGATGACATTTGTGGTCGTTTGGGTGGCGAAGAATTCGCTATCATCCTGAGTGGTGCAACGGAGGCCCGAGCCTTTGAAGCCGCCGAGCGGCTGCGCGACGCCGTTCACACCAGCCGCATTCCCGTCGACGACCGGACGCTTCAATTCACGATCAGCGCCGGTGTCGCGCAATGGCACCCTCGCGATGACGCCAATGCATGGCTCAGACGTGCCGATGCGGCGCTTTATCTTGCCAAATCTCACGGACGCGATCGTTGCGCCCGTGAATCCGACCTCCGGGACCTCACCCGAGGCGGATCGTAACGGACTTCGGGCTCACCGGCCCGGGGTCGCCAACCCAGACCGGACCGATGCCCAAGACGAATTTCGCCACATTCGCCCCATCGCCGCTGCGCGTCCTGCAATGCGGGGCGACGGCGCTCTGCCTGGCCCTGAGCCAGACAGCCCACGCCGATCTCTCGCTATTGCAACCGCCACGCGCGCTGGCCGGCGGCGCACCGCTCCAGCTCATCCTGCTCGCCACCCAGGACACCCCCGGGCGCAAGACGATCAAAGTACCGGCCGAGATCGTCGTGCGCGTCTCCAACGACGACTTCAAGCCCACGCTGCTGCACCTCAAGCGCGCCGCGCTCGAGCCGTCCGAAGTCACGCTCTCGAACGGCCAGTTTCGGCGCATTTCGTACTCCGCAGTATTGCCCGCCGAATGGCGCGGTTCGGTGCGTATCGAGCCCGTCGACTGGGATGCATCGACGACCACCATCGTGCTCGATCGGGCCGCGCCGGCAGAGCCGATGGTGGCAGCCGCACCGGCGCCTTCGGGCACGGGCGGTGCATCGTCGGCCGTGCCCGCCGCCCCTTCGGCTCCTGCCGCCTCCGGCGCATCGGCCGCGGCATCCCCCGACGTGATTGCCCCCACCAGCGACACCGAGTTCGCGCGCATCTCGTCCAATGAGCCGATGTACATTGCCTTTGGGAAGAACGGCGATGCCAATGCGCGCTTCCAGTTGAGCTTCAAGTTCCACATCCTGAAGCCGGACAATCCGACGTCGAAGGCCTTCCTCGACAATCTGTATTTCGGCTATACCCAACTGTCGATCTGGGATCTCGAAGCCGAATCGGCCCCGTTCCGGGATTCGAACTACCGGCCGAGTCTGTTCTACTACGTCCCCGATACCGGCGTACGCGCCGGCTGGTTTTCGTCGCTGGGCGTCGCCGCCGGGTTCGAGCACGAATCCAATGGCAAGGCCGGCACCGATTCCCGAAGCATTAACACGGTGTTCGTCAAACCCATCTTCAAGTTCGGCAATCTGTCCGACTATCACTGGACGATCGCGCCAAAGTTCTATGCGTATGTCGAGAAAAAAGACAACCCCGACATCCAGAACTATCGCGGCTACATGGATCTGCTTGTTTTGTGGGGCAAGCCGAACGGTTGGCAGATCGGCGCAACGCTGCGCAAGGGCATGAAACGCAACTACGGCAGTGTGGACGTTCAGGTGACGTATCCCCTGGGCAAGCTGATCCCAGGAACCGGCGGCTATCTCTGGCTCGGTTACTTCACAGGCTACGGCGAAGACATGCTCGACTACAACCGGCATTCGCCGTCACAGGTGCGGATCGGTTACAGCGTATTCCGTTGGTAGCCCCGCCGCGGCAACGGCAACCATCGCCCGTCTACCCCAAATCCGTCCGCAATGTCCACCCGTCGCCCCCCGGACATAGGGAGAATCGAAACCGGCATCGCCATCGGTGAGATAATGGCGCGACGCCACCCTCCCTCGCAGCCCAATCCGAAATATCCTTTATGTCCGAACTGCACGACCGCCCCGACAGCCCTTGTATTGGCGTTTGCTCGACGCTCTTCGACGACGTCTGCAAGGGGTGCGGCCGCACCGCCTCCGAAGTGTCCAACTGGGTGTTCTTCAGCGACGAGGAGAAAGCGGCCGTGTGGGAACGCATCACGCGCGACGGCACGGCCATGCGTTTCTGCGACAACGGCGCTACGACTTCGCCGACTTGAACTGAAGCGACTTGTATTCGAGGAATTCCTCGAAGCCATAGACACCGTTCTCACGGCCATGCCCGGACTGCTTGAAACCGCCGAACGGTGCCTGAACGTTGAACTCCCCGCCGTTGATGTCGACCTGCCCCGTGCGGATCTGACGCGCCACGCGCACCGCCCGCGCCTCGTCGCCTGACCACACGCCTCCGCCCAATCCGTAGATCGAGTCGTTGGCAATGCGCACGGCATCGGCCTCGTCCTGATAGGTGATGATCGACAATACCGGGCCGAAAATTTCCTCCTGCGCCACGGTCGCGTCCGGCGTGACACGCCCCAACACCGTCGGCTGCACGAAAAAACCCGCTTCGAAGCCTTCGGGCACGGCATCGCCGCCGGCAATCAGTTCCGCCCCCTCCGCCAATCCCTTGCGAATGTAGTGCTGCACGCGCTCGCGTTGTGCCGCCGAAGCCAGCGGCCCAAGGCGCGTCGTTTCCTCGCGCGGGTCGCCCAGCGTGAAGCGCGCAACGGCATCCTTCACCAGCGCCTTGACCTCGTCGTAGCGCGACGCCGGCACCAACATGCGCGTATGCGCCGAGCAGGTTTGCCCCGAATTGAGATAGCAGGCGTTGAGCGTCCCCTTCACCGCCGCGGCAAAGTCGGCATCGTCGAGCACCACGGATGCCGACTTCCCGCCCAACTCCAGTGCTACGCGCTTGACCGTTTGCGACGCCACTTCGGATACGCGCTTGCCCGCTCGCGTCGACCCGGTAAACGAGACCATGTCGACATCCGGATGACGTGCCAGCACTTCGCCAACGACCGGGCCGAGTCCCGTGACCAGGTTGAATACGCCAGCCGGCAAGCCCGATTCGGCGATCACCTCGGCAAGAATGAAGGCATTGAACGGCGCCACTTCGGACGGCTTGAGCACCACCGTGCAACCGGCCGCCAGCGCCGGCGCCACCTTGAGCGTGATCTGGTTCAACGGGTAGTTCCACGGCGTGATCGCCCCGACAACCCCCACCGGTTCGCGCACCACCAGCGAATTGCCGACGCGCGCCTCGAACTCGAACGTCTGCGCCAACTCCGCGTACTTGTTCCAGTGATACACGGGCCCACCGACCTGAATCGCACGCACCAGCTTGATCGGCATGCCGGTCTCGCCGGTCATGACCTCGGCCAACGCGTCGGTGCGGGCCTTCAGGCCCGCCGCGATCTTGCGCAGGTAACCCGCTCGTTCCGCCGGCGTCGTTGCCGCCCAGGCATCGCGCGCCTTGCGCGCTGCGGCGATGGCCGCCTCCGCATCGGCCGCATCGCCTTCGGGAATGCGGCCCATGAGCGTGCCATCGGCCGAGTGAAAGACGTCCAGCGTGCCGCGCCCGATCGGGGCAACCCATTGACCGTCGATGAAAAACTTGTCGTACGTCATCATGCAATGTCTCCTGAAGGGAGTTCCGCAACGAACACCCATTGTAGTGCGCCCACCCCGCGCTTTCGCCACTTCGCGCCGAAATCGGCGAAGGCCGATACGCGACTTCCGCTATTCCCAGGAGGCCATCAGACAGAAAGCGCGGTTGCAACGTCTGCCCCGGCGCCAGTGCGCCATGCACGCGGTGGGTCGATATCGGCCGGATGGTGCACGGATTTCACCCGCAAACAAAAACGGGGCGCCTGCCATGCAAGCGCCCCGTCAGGGGACCCCACCTGTCGCGCCCGGTCGGCAACCCGGCACACACGACGCGCACCAGGATGCTTTCGCCGATTCCGGAGACGCCTTAGACCTCGACGCCCTGGCTCGCCAGGTATTCGTCGTAAGTGCCCTGGTAATCGACCAGGGTGCCGTCGCTCTTCACTTCGATCACGCGCGTGGCGAGGCCCGACACGAATTCACGGTCGTGCGACACGAAGACCAGCGTCCCCGGATACTTGTCGAGCGCGATCTGCAGCGATTCGATCGATTCCATGTCCATGTGGTTGGTGGGCTCGTCCATCATCAGCACGTTGTGGCGGCCCAACATCAGCTTGCCCCAGATCATGCGCCCCTTCTCGCCGCCGGAGAGCACGCGAACCGACTTGCGCACATCGTCACCGCCGAAGAGCAGCCGACCGAGCGAGCCGCGGATCACCTGGTCGTCGTCGCCCTCCTTGCCCCACTGCGTCATCCAGTCGGTCAGCGTGACGTCTTCCGGGAACGCCTCGGACGTGTCCTGCGGCATGTAACCGATGTTGGCGTTTTCGGCCCACTTCACGTTACCCGCGTCGATCGGCAAATCGGTCATCAGACTGCGCAGCAGCGTCGTCTTGCCGGCACCGTTCTCGCCGATGATCGCGACGCGTTCGCCGGCACGCACCGCGCCCGTGAAGTTCTTGAAGATCTGACGGTCGTAAGCCTTCGAGATCCCTTCGAATTCGAACGCAAGGTTGTGCAGCTTCTTCTCGAACTCGAAGCGGATGAACGGGTTCTGGCGCGAGGACGGCTTGACGTCCTCGACCTTGATCTTGTCGATCTGCTTGAGACGGCTCGTCGCCTGACGCGCCTTCGACTTGTTCGCCGAGAAGCGACGCACGAAATCCTGAAGGTCGGAGATGCGTTCCTTCGCCTTCGTGTTCGCTGCCATCTGCCGCTCGCGGGCCTGCGCCGACGCCAGCATGTAGTCGTCGTAGTTGCCCGGATAGATGGTCAGCGTGCCGTAATCCATATCGGCCATGTGCGTGCACACGGCGTTCAGGAAGTGGCGATCGTGCGAAATGATGATCATGGTGGAATTACGCTCGTTGAGCACGTCTTCCAGCCAGCGGATCGTGTTGATGTCCAGGTTGTTGGTCGGTTCGTCGAGCAGCAGCACGTCCGGATTCGAGAACAGCGCCTGCGCCAGCAGCACACGCAGCTTCCAGCCAGGCGCGACGTTGCTCATCAGCCCCTGGTGCTGGTCCGTCGGGATGCCCACGCCCAGCAGCAGTTCGCCGGCACGCGCCTCGGCGGTGTAACCGTCGTACTCGGCGAACTTCGCCTCGAGCTCGGCGGCGTGCATGTAGTCGTCGTCCGTGGCTTCCGGATTCGCGTAGATGGCATCGCGCTCGCTCATGGCGGCCCACATTTCGGTGTGCCCCATCATCACGACGTCGAGCACGCGCATGTCTTCATACGCGAACTGGTCCTGCTTGAGCTTGCCCAGACGCACGTTCGGTTCGAGCATGACATTGCCGCTGCTCGGCTCCAGATCCCCGCCCAAAATCTTCATGAATGTCGACTTGCCGCAACCGTTGGCGCCGATCAGGCCGTAGCGGTTACCCCCGCCAAATTTGACGGAGATGTTCTCGAAGAGCGGCTTGGCGCCGAATTGCATCGTGATATTGGCAGTAGACAGCACAGGCGGTATCCGGGAGATGAGGTGCGGTGGCACAAAATTGCACCACGAAACCGGACATTTTAACACCGATGCGTGTCGTGCGCCCCCTGCGCCCCCTCCCGTCCTGTGAACGTTCCCAAATTTGACGCGCAGCACGGACACGGGCGCCCACCGGCCTTAGGCTGCCTCGCGCCGTCACGGCTCGCTCGCTCCGACGACGCCTCGCGTCGGGGGCGACAAGGCCCCCCGGTCCAATGCCCCGGTGCCACCGAGCGGTCGCACCGGCGACACCACCCTGTCAGAGAACCTTCACATGACTGTCAACCTCGGCGCGACGTCGCCTTCCCACCTGTCACACCTGTCACGCCACATGCGCCACGTGCGCCCGCAGCCTCCCCAGTGCCCCTCTCGCCCGACGCGCACCGAACGGCAGCCGCTGTCGTTGCCGGCGGGTAGCGCAGACAATTCCGCTCAGGCATCCGTCCCGACCGCGCCATCGGTCCAGCCGGCTCGACCGGTGCCACCGGCCGTCGACGCGGCCCGCGCCGCCCAGGAGTGATCAGCGGCGTCGACAAGCCGCAGCGGCGTTCAGCACCATAAAAAAACCGCCGGCAAGACCGGCGGTTTTCCGTCATCGCGCTGCGCCGTCGCAAGACGGCCCACTGGCTCACTGCTTCGGTAGCGAGCCTTCCACGCCCTCGACGAACCAGTTGATCTGGTGCTTCTCGTCGTCGTTGAGCGTCTTGCCGGCCGGCACGATTTCCTTGCCGTCCTGCCCCTTGATCGGGCCGGTGAACGGGTCGTACTTGCCGTCTCGGATCGCGTCGTGGCGTGCGGTCACGGCCTTGCGCACCGCTTCAGGCACCGCCTTGTCGTTGATCGCCACCAGGTTGATCTCGTCTTCCTTGATGCCACCCCAGACCGGCGTGTTCTTCCACGATCCCTGCATCACTTCCTCGACCGTGCGGACGTAGTACTTGCTCCAGTCGATGGCGGCCGACGCCAGATGCGCATTCGGGCCGAACTTGCTCATGTCCGAGTCCCAGCCGAAGGCGTGGATCTTCTTCTCTTCGGCCACTTGCATGACCACAGCCGAGTCGACGTTCTGCATCAGTACGTCGGCGCCCTGACCCACGAGCGATTCAGCGGCCTGACGCTCCTTGCCCGGGTCGAACCAGCTGTTGATCCATACGACCTTCACCTTGACCTTCGGATTGACTTCGCGCGCGGCAATGGTGAAGGCATCGATGTTGCGGATCACCTCGGGAATCGGCACCGATGCCACGTAGCCGATCACGTTGGTCTTGGTCACATGACCGCCGACCACGCCCGCCAGATGCGCGCCTTCATACGTGCGCACGTCGTACGTGCCGAGATTTGGCGCGGTCTTGAAGCCGGTGGCGTGCTCGAACGTCACATCGGGAAAGTCAGCCGCGGTCTTGACCATCGAATCCATGTAACCGAACGACGTGCCGAAAATCAGCTTGTTGCCCTTGCTCGCGAGATCGCGGAACACGCGCTCGGAGTCGGCGCCCTCGGGCACGTTCTCCACCCGGGTCACGCTCACCTTGTCGCCGAACTTGGCCTCGACGGCCCTGGCGCCCTGCTCGTGGGCATAGGTCCAGCCCGCGTCGCCCGGGTTGCCGATGTAGACAAATGCCACGCCCATGGGGCCCTTGCCCGCCGCGGCGGCCGACGCCTGCGCATCCGAAGCTGCCGCCGGCGCACTGGCCGTGTTGTTCTCCTGCTTGCCGCAGGCGCTCACCAGCATGGCCGCCGCCAGGCTGGCCATCGTGATCAGGACTTTACGTCGCATCGATTCTCTCCTCGTCATCGATTGTTTCAGGTTGATTCTGTTGTCGCACACCGAACGGGCACCGCCGGCCCGGGGTGTCAGGACCCGGCGAAGAACGGCTTGCCGAGCGATGCGGGCGCGTTCAGGCGAATCGTCTGCCGATTGCGCGAGATGACCACCAGCACCACGATCGTGGCGAGATACGGCAGGCTTGCCAGCACCTGCGAAGGAATCCGCACGCCCATCGCCTGCGCCTGAAACTGAAGCGCCATGACCACGCCGAAGAGCAATGCCCCCAGCGCCGTGCGGCCGGGACGCCAGGTGGCGAACACCACCAGCGCCAGCGCGATCCAGCCACGCCCGGCCGTCAGGTTCTCCTGCCACAGCCGCAGATAGCCTACCGAGTAATAGGCGCCCGCCAGTCCCGACATCGCGCCGCCGAACAGCGTCGCGAAATACCGGATACGCACCACCGGATACCCGATGGCATGGGCCACGGCGGGCGCTTCGCCAATCGAGCGCAGCAACAGACCGGCGCGTGTGCGATACAGGAACCCGGCGATCGCCGCGAGCAGCACGATCGACAGATAGCCGAGCGGGTTGAGCGAGAAGATCGACGGCCCCAGCACGGGAATCGACGACAGGCCCGGAATCGGCATGTCGCGCAGCATCGGGATCGTGGCGTCGGTGTAAGGACGGCCCACATAGGCGGACAGGCCGACGCCGAAGATCGTGAGCGCAAGTCCCGTGGCCACCTGATTGGCCATCAACGACAGCGTGAGCCAGGCGAACACGCCCGACATCGCAACGCCGGCCGCCACGCCCGCGAGTACGCCGAGCCAGAGGCTGCCCGTTTGCACGGTGACGGCGAATGCACCGATGGCGCCCATGAGCATGGTGCCCTCCACGCCGAGGTTGAGCACCCCCGACTTCTCGGTGACCAGCTCGCCCAGCGCGGCGAGCATCAGGGGAATGGCCGCGATCACGGCACTTGCCGCCAGCGGTGTGAGCCAGTGAATCCAGTCCATGCGCCGCTCCTCAGGCTTCGCTCGCCTGCGCGCGGACGCGGCGGCGAAGTCGGTAAGTCACGAAAACGTCGCAGCCCAGCAGACTGAACAGCAACAACCCCTGGAAGACGCCACTGATGGCCTTGGGCAATTGCAGCGACGTCTGCACGGCTTCGCCGCCAAGGTACAGCAGCGCCATGAGCAGGCTCGCCAGCACGATGCCCACCGGATGCAGACGCCCGACGAACGCCACGATGATGGCCGTGAATCCATAGCCCGGCGCCCACGTCGCCTGAAGCTGGCCGACCGGCCCGGCGACTTCGCCCGTTCCCGCAAGCCCCGCCGCCGCCCCGCCAATGAGCAACGCAAGCCAGACCGCGCGCGGTTCCGAATATCCCGCGTAGCGCGCGGCCAGCGGCGCGAGGCCTCCCACCTCCATGCGATAGCCCGCGAAACTCTTGCGCATGAAACACCACGCCGCGGGGACCGCCAACACGGCCATGAAGACGGACGCGTTCAGTCGCGTGCCGCGCCACGGCGCCCAGTGCCAGTCGCCGAAGAAGCGTGGAAACAGCGCGTCGCGGCCGAAGCTGATGGACTGCGGGAAGTTCATGCCGTGCGGGTCCTGCCACGGACCGCTCACGAGGTAAATCAGCAATTGCGTGGCCACGTACGTCAGCATCAGGCTCACGAGAATTTCGTTTGCGTTGAAGCGCACGCGCAGCAATGCGGGAATCGCCGCCCACAGCATGCCGCCCAACGCACCGGCGACCATCATCAGCGGCAGCAGCCAGGGCCCGCCGTGGCCGTCGAAATGGATGGCAACGCCGGACGCGAAAATCCCGCCGAGCAGCAACTGCCCTTCCGCGCCGATGTTCCAGACATTCGCGCGATAGCCGATGGCAAGTCCCAGCGCGATGAGACACAACGGCGACGCCTTGAGCAACAGTTCCGACCAGCCATTCAGACTGCTGATGGGCGCCAGGAAGAACGCGGCCATGGCCTGGGCGGGGTTCTTGCCGAGAAAACTGAAGATGAGCACCCCGCCGGCGAGCGTGATGAGCGTGGCGATGAGCGGCATCACAAGCCGCATGCTGCGGGAGGGACTGGGCCGCGGCTCAAGCATGAGATCGAACATGGTGTCTGGTGATCGATGGAAACCGATAAATACGTTTGGGCGGCGGCAGCCATATTCACGGCGCCAGCGCCGACGATGGCAATGGCGTCTGACTCAGGCGGCGCGCTCGCCCGGCCCGCCGGGGAACATCCCGGCCATCCACAAGCCGATCTCGCGCGAATCGGTCTGCTCGGGCTGGCGCACGGGCGACAGACGTCCCTGTGCCAGCACCGTGATCCGGTCACAAATTTCGAAAAGTTCGTCGAGTTCTTCGGATAGCACCAGCACTGCCACACCGCGCGCCGACAGATCGAGCAGTTGCTGGCGAATGAAGCTGGCCGCCCCTACGTCGACGCCCCAGGTGGGTTGCGCAACCACCAGAACCCGGGGCTCCTGCAGAATCTCGCGCCCGACGATGAACTTCTGGAGGTTCCCGCCCGACAGACTCTGGGCCACGGCGTCGGGGCCGCCCGCCTTCACGTTGAACCGGTCGATGCACAGCGAAGCGAACCGGCGCAACGCGCCGCGACGAATCCATCCGCCGCGCAGCAATCCGAGATGTGCCGTGCCGGACGCGCCCAGCAACGCATTGTCGGTCAGCGACATGGCGGGCACGGCCCCGCGCCCGAGGCGTTCCTCCGGCACGAAAGCCAATCCGAGACGCCGTCGCGTGGCAGCACCCATGCGCCCGACGGCGCGGCCGTTGAGCCGAATCGCGTCGGCCAACGGGGCCCTGACCTCTCCCGAGAGCGCGGCGAGCAATTCGGCCTGGCCGTTGCCGGAGACGCCGGCAATGCCCACGATCTCGCCGGCGTGCACGTCGAGATCGATGCGCTGGAGCGCGGTGCCAAACGGGTCGTCGCTCGCCATGCTGAGCGAGCGCAGCGACAGCAGTGCCTCGCCCGGTTGATGCGGGCGCCGCTCGATCCGCGGCAAGGCGCGCCCGATCATCAGTTGCGCGAGCGTCTCGGCCGTCTCGTCGCGCGGCACCGCGTGGCCCGCCACGCGTCCGCCGCGCAGCACTGTGGCGCGGTCGCACAGATCGCGGATTTCGTCGAGCTTGTGGCTGATATAGACGATGCTGCAACCCTCCGAAGCCAGGCGGCGCAGCGTGGCGAACAACTTCTGGACAGCTTGCGGCGTGAGCACCGAAGTGGGCTCGTCCATGATGAGCAATCGCGGATTCTGCAACAGGCACCTCACGATTTCCACGCGCTGGCGCTCCCCCACGGACAGGCTATGCACGTAACGCATGGGATCGACTTCGAGGCCGTACTGGCCGGACACGTCGCGGATGCGGGCCGCGAGCGCCCTGAGATCGTGCCCGGCGTCGTCCAGCGCAAGCGAGATGTTCTCCGCGACGGTGAGCGTCTCGAACAGGGAGAAATGCTGGAACACCATGCCGATGCCGAGCTTGCGCGCGGCGGCCGGGCTGTCGATGCGGACCGGTCGTCCTTCCCAGCGGATTTCCCCCGCGTCGGGGCGCACCGCGCCGTAGATGATCTTCATCAACGTGCTTTTGCCCGCCCCGTTTTCGCCCAGCACGGCGTGGATCTCGCCGGGCAACACGCACAATGCGATGTCGTCGTTGGCCACCACGCTCGGGTAACGTTTGGTGATGCCGGTCAGCGCCAGACGTGGCGTGGCTTGCGCGGCTTGCGAAGGGGATGTCACTGGCGCGGTCTCGGTCGGGGTCTGCTGGCTTGGCCGGCCTGACAGGTCAGGCTTCGGGCGGGGACGAAAATACCCAATTCGCGGCGAAATGTCGAGCGTGTATCAATAAGACGGCAACGCCCCATGCGACGGGCGCGACAAGCGTCGACTTTGGTGATAAGGGTTTTCGCTATGGAGCCCCGGCAGCTTGTGCTTCATAATGATTTACTTATGCAATTCCGGGTCCGACATATTCGGATCGTTATATTTCTCATGAGCCAAAACCGCGAACCGATCGACACCTATTTGCTGCGCGTTCTTCACACGCTGTTGATCGAGCGCAGTGTGACGCGGGCGGCCGTCAAGCTGAATCAATCGCAACCGGCGATCAGCGCGGCACTGCGCCGCTTGCGCGACATCACCGGCGATCCGCTGCTGGTGCGCGGCAAATCGGGCATGGTGCCCACGGAATACGGTCAGTCGTTGCTCGAGCCGACGCAAAACGCATTGCGTGAGATCGAACGCATTACGGTGCAGCAATCGAATTTCGATCCGGCAACCACCGTGCGCACGTTTCGCATCGGGTCGCCCGATTATCTGAACACGCTGTTCGTGCCCACGGTAGTCGAACGTTTCCGTCAGCAGGCGCCCAACGCGCAACTCGAACTGCATTCGCTCGGCCCCGCCTTCGACTACGAGCACGCGCTCGAGGACGGCAAGGTCGACATCGTCATCGGCAACTGGCCGGAGCCGCCCGAGCAGTTGCATCTCTCGAACCTGTTCGTCGACCAGATCGTGTGTCTGGTGCGTAATACGCACCCTTACGCCAAGCGCGGCCTTACGCTGGAGCAGTACCTCGGCAGCCCGCACCTCGCGCCCACACCGTACTCGGTCGCCCAACGCGGCGCCATCGACATGCACCTGGCGCGCGAGCGTCTGAAGCGCAATGTCGTAGTCACGATTCCGTACTTCAATCTGGCACCTTACGTTTTGCTCAAGTCGGACCTGATTTTCACGACGACACGCCTGTTCGCCGATCACTACGCCGAATTCCTGCCGCTCACGGTGGTCGAGGCGCCCATCGATTTCCCGCCGATGCAGTATTACCAGTTGTGGCATGAGCGCACGCACTATTCGGACGAGGTGCGCTGGCTGCGCAGCGTGATCTCGGATGCAACACGCACGTTGCTCGAAGCCCGCACTCCGTCCTGATCCGTCCTGAGCTTTCTCGATCCGTCATTGGCCGTCGTTGGCGCGCCGGTTTTACCGGCGGAGCGGCCCCCACCGCTCCGCCGAACCGCACGGCGGCGTTCCCCATGCACGGGAACTCCACCCCGACGTCCCGCTTGCTCGGTGTCACGCCGAGTCCCACACCATGAATATGGCACCGGCGTGGCAACGCGCTATCGGGAGGCCTCGGCCAGTTGCCGCGCCAGCGCGTTGTGACGCGTGACGAGCGACGGCAGGTCGAGCGTCGCCAGACGCCCTTCCCGCACCACCACCCGACCGTTCACCACGCTGTACGCAGCTTGTCCAGGATTACAGAAGACGAGCGCCGCCACGGGATCGTGCAGGCCGCCAGCCATGCCGATACCGCGTGTGTCGAACGCCACGAAGTCGGCGGCCATGCCAGGGGCGAGCCTGCCAATGTCGTCGCGGCCCAACACGCGCGCACCGCCCAAGGTGGCGATCTCCAGCGCCTCGCGCGCCGTCATCGCGTCCGGGCCGAACCCGACACGCTGCAGCAGCAGCGCCTGACGCGCTTCGTTGATCATGTTGCCCGCGTCGTTCGACGCCGAGCCATCGACACCGAGACCGACCGGCACGCCGGCGTCGCGCATGCGGCGAATCGGGGCGATGCCCGAGGCGAGACGCATGTTGGAGCATGGGCAATGCGCTACGCCCGTGCCTGTCCTGGCAAAGAGCGCGATGCCGGCGTCGTCGAGTTGCACACAGTGCGCGTGCCAAACGTCGTGGCCGACCCAGCCGAGATCCTGCGCGTACTCGGCGGGGGTCATGCCGAACATTTCGCGGCTATAGGCAATGTCATTGACGTTCTCGGCCAGGTGCGTGTGCAGCGACACCCCGAAGTGGCGCGCCATCGACGCCGATTCCCGCATCAGGTCGCGGCTCACGGAAAACGGCGAGCACGGCGCCACGACCACGCGCAGCATCGCGTAACGGCCGACGTCGTGGTAAGTCTCGATGAGTCGCTGGGTGTCTTTGAGAATCTCGTCTTCGCGCTCCACCACGCGATCGGGCGGCAGGCCGCCCTGGCTCTGCCCCACGCTCATGCTGCCGCGGCTGGCATGAAACCGCATGCCGATCTCGGCGGCGGCTTCGATGCTGTGATCGAGCCTGCAGCCGTTCGGGTAGATATACAGGTGATCGCTCGACGTGGTGCAGCCGGAGAGCAGCAGCTCGGCCATGGCGGTTTGCGTCGAGACGCGAATCATTTCCGGCGTGAGGTTGGCCCACACCGGATACAGGTTCGTGAGCCAGTTGAACAGTTCGCCGTCCTGCGCGGCGGGCAGCGCGCGGGTGAGGCTCTGGTACATGTGGTGATGCGTGTTGACCAGACCGGGGATGACAACGTGCCCCGTCAGGTCGAGCACTTCGTCAGCACTCGCCGGCAGCGCGTCGCTGGTGCCCACCGCCACGATCCGGTTGTCCTCGACGTACAGCCCGCCACGCGCGATTTCGCGGCGGCCTGCGTCCATCGTCACCAGCACATCGGCATTCTTGACGAGCAGCGTTTTCATCAATGCGCCTCCAGCCCCATGCCATTGCCGTTCGTCTCGCCGTGGCCGTTGGCCTCCGGGGCCTTGAAGCCGTTGAAGTAGGCGTTCAAGATCACGGCCGAGAGCGTGGCGAGCAGAATCCCGCTATGCAGCAGCGGCGCGAGCTGTTCGGGCATCTTCGAGAAGAACTTGTTCGATGCGACCGGAATCATCGCCATGCCGACGCTGATGGCCACAATGTACAGGTTGTAGCGATTTTTCGCGTAATCGACCTTGGCAAGGATCTTGATGCCGGTGGCGAGCACCATGCCGAACATCACCACACCGGCGCCACCCAGCACGAATTGCGGGATCGACGCGACAACGACGGACATCTTCGGAATCAGCCCGAACACGAGCAGGATAACCCCGGCCGCCGCGCATACCCAGCGGCTCTTGACGCCCGTCACCCCCACCAGCCCGATGTTCTGCGAGAACGACGTGTGGGGGAACGTATTGAACACGCCGCCAATGACGGTGCCCAGGCCATCGACGCGCAGGCCCGCAACGAGGGCCTTTTCATCGACGGGCTTGCCGACGATCTCGCCGAGGGCGAGGAACATGCCGGTCGACTCGATGAAGGTGATCAACATGACGATGGTGAGCGTGACGATGGCCCACGGATCGAACACGGGCATGCCGAAGTGGAACGGCAGCACGACGTCGAACCACTTCACCTGGTCGAGTCCGTCGAAGTTGACCTTGTGGAGCATCAGCGCGATGGCGAATCCGAACAGAATGCCGAGCAACACCGCGATGTTCGAGAAAAAGCCTTTCACGAAGCGCGTAATCAGCAGGATGAAGATGAGCACCGCGAACGACACGCCGAGATATACCGGGTCGCCGTAGTCGGGATTGCCCACGCCGCCGGCGGCCCAGTTGATACCCACGCCGATGATCGTCAGGCCGATGGACGTGATGACGATGCCCGTCACGATCGGCGGAAAGAAACGCAGCAGTTTGCCGATCACGGGCGCGAGCAGCGTGCCGATGATCCCTGCCGCGATCGTTGCGCCGAAGATCCCGGGCAACCCCAGTGACGGATTGGTGCCGATGGCGAGCATGGGGCCCACGGCCGCGAAGGTCACGGCCATGATGACGGGCATGCGAATGCCGAAGCGGCCCACGCCCACGCTTTGCAGCAGCGTGGCGATTCCGCAGCACATCAGGTCCGCGGAAATGAGAAAGGCAATCTGATCCTTGGGCAGTCCAAGGGCGCCGCCGATGATGAGCGGCACGGCTACCGCACCCGCGTACATCACCAGCACGTGTTGCAGGCCCAGCATGAACAATTTTCCGATCGGCAGTCGCTCGTCGACCGGATCCACGGCTTTGGTTGTCACACTCATTGCGTCTCCGTCCCAGGGGGGCTGTTTGATTGATTTTTTGGGGTGGCTCAATGGTGCAGGTCGACGCCTTTCGCGGCAAGACCGCCGGGGCTATAGTGTTTTTTTCATGGAACGTATGCATGAATACGTATCCTGCCTCTCGGGTTTTCCCCGAGAATGTACGTACCCATTGGGCTTTCCGGGCGATGCGTCTCTCCTCGCGATAAGGCTTCATATGAATCGTGTTATGCGCGAGATAACAAAAGCCCATAGTGGTCCTCGGATACCCCAATGCGAGGCATTCGACCTACGCTTGCCCCCATGGCAATGCGCGTTTGATGCCGGTCATCTTTTTGTCTGGCGCGACATGGTATGTGCGCGTTTTTATCTTTGGTATTGCGCGCGTTGCCCGGCTGCCATCTCCCTACAATGCACCCATCCATCACAGGAGACACCATGGGACGACTGACTACCCACGTACTTGATACATCGCACGGCAAGCCCGGCTCGGGCATCCGAGTGGAGCTGTGGCGCGTGGACGGCGAGCGCCGCGCGCTGCGCGACGTGCACACGAACAGCGACGGCCGCTGCGACAAGCCGCTGCTCGAAGGCGACGACTTCGTCGCGGGCGAATATGAGCTGGTGTTCCACGCGGGCGACTATTTCGCCGCGCAAGGCGTGGAAGTGCCGTCGCCGCGATTCGTGGATCGCGTTGTCCTGCGATTCGGCATTGCCGAGCCGTCCCAGCATTACCACGTGCCGCTTCTGGTGTCGCCGTGGAGCTTTTCCACGTATCGCGGCAGCTGACAAGCGCGAGCGTGAACGTCAGGCAGTTGAGGAGAACATAAGATGGAAGCGTTTATTACCGACTGGGTCAACCTGTTGCTTCGGTGGTTGCACGTAGTGGCAGCCATCGCCTGGATTGGCGAGTCGTTCTATTTCGTGATGCTGGACAACGGGCTGAAGCCGCCCAAGGCCGCCGAGGACAAGCAGAAAGGTGTGTTCGGCGAGATGTGGTCGGTGCACGGCGGCGGCTTTTACCATGCCCAGAAGTATCTGAACTCACCACCACAGATGCCCGAGGACCTGCACTGGTCGAAGTGGAAGTCGTACACCACGTGGCTGTCGGGCTTCGCGCTGTTCTGCGTGCTGTACCTGCTCCAGCCGCAGACGTACCTGATCGACAAGAACGTCATGGACCTGCAACCGGGTCAGGCGGTGGGGATTGCGCTGGCATTCCTGATCGGCGGCTGGTTCGTCTACGATTTCCTGTGCCGCATGCTCGGCAAGAACGAACGTGTGCTGGGCATTGCCGTGGCGCTGTTCGTGGTGGCCGCCACGTACGCGACGACGCATATATTTGCCGGTCGCGCCGCGTATCTGATCGTTGGCGCGATGATGGCGACGTCGATGTCGGCGAACGTGTTCTTCTGGATCATCCCGGGGCAGCGCAAGAGCGTGGCCGCGCTGGCCAAGGGCGAAGTGCCTAACCCGATCTGGGGCAAGCTGGGCAAGCAGCGGTCGGTGCACAACACCTATTTCACGCTGCCGGTCGTGTTCATCATGATCAGCAACCACTACGCGTTCACGTACAGCAACCCGTACAACTGGGTGATCCTGACGATCATCATGGCCGCGGGCGCAATGATTCGTCAGTTCTTCGTGCTGCGTCACGCGGGCAAGAACCTTTACGCACTTCCCGTGGCGGGCGCCGCATTGCTCGCCGGCGTTGCCGTGTTCGCCGCACCGCGCCCCACGCCGGCGCCGGCTGCCGGGGCACATGGCGAAGCCGCCGCACCGGCGGTGAAGCTCTCGGAGATCCAGCCGATTCTCACGCAGCGTTGTGCCACGTGCCACTCGGCCAAGCCGACGATGATGGGCAGCGCCCCGGCTGGCGTGATGCTCGATACGCCGACCGAGATCTCGCAGAACGCACAGCGCATCTATCAGCAAGCCGTGGCGCTCAAGTCGATGCCGCTGGGCAACGTGACCCAGATGACCGACGACGAACGCCAGAAGATCGCCGCCTGGTTCAACGGCGGTGCACAACAATAACGCGAGCGACTGTCTTTCTTGCTGGACCCATGTTGGGGCGCTTCGGCGCCCCTTTTTTTCGCTCGCCTTTCGCAGCCTCCCACCATGGGAGCCAGAGCGAACTCACTGGGGAATTGGCCAGCGCATCCTGTGGCGGCGGGACCGGGGAACTCCGGCATGAAGGTTGGTGTCTGTCAGAGGCGCCCGTCACTCGGACGCGATCGACAAACATCATGAATTTCCTTCTTTTCTGTGCCTCCCGCCAGGGCGTCGTGTGGGTGCATCTGCACCAGGCGATGTTCCCTCCGTCCGCCCGCCTGCCTCGCTGAACGCGCCAACGCGCGCATCGGCGAGGCGGAGCGCTCACGCCATCGCTTGCGCGCGAGCGGCAACCCTCCCCCATTCCGACGTCTTTCATGTCCCGGATATGCAAGCCACGGTGAGCCGCGTCCCGACACGACGCGGTGCAATGTCATCGAGGGGACCATGTCTCTTTCCAATACAACCCATCACTGCAACCCAACGCAGGGCGCGAGGACGTCCCTGCTCAAGGAATTTACCTCGCTCGCCGTGCCGACCATCCTTTCGGGCTGGGTCTACACGGTCTATACGCTGATTGACGGCATCTTCATCGGCCGATACGTCGGTGAACAGGCGCTCGCCGCGCTGAATCTGGTGGTGCCGCTGCTTTACGTGCCTTATGCGCTCAGCGTGATGGTCGGCGTCGGCGGCGCGACGCTCATCGCGCGCCTGCTCGGCGAGGCGCGTCCCGCCGAAGCCCGTCGCGCATTTTCGCAGGTCCTTTGGGTGATGTTTGCCGCGGGCGTCGCGATGAGCGCGGGTGTGCTCGCGTTCAAACACGACATCGCCGCTGCGTTGGGTGCGAGCGGCGCCATCACACCGCACGTCGTCGCCTATCTGTCTGGCTGGGGCTGGTTTGTGCTGTTCGCGAACGGACTCTATGCAATGGAGTTGTTCCTTCGCGTCGAAGGCGCCCCCGCGGCGCGTTTCGGCCTGTACGCGATGGTGCTCGGTGCGCTGGCCAACGTCGCACTCGATTATTGGTTCATCGCGGTTCGCGAGATGGGCATGTATGGTGCGTCGCTCGCGACCGGGTTGTCGATGATGGTGTCGAGCAGTGTCATGTTCGCCTACCATCTCGTGCTCGCAAAACGTGTCGTGCCCGCGCGTCGGGCATTTGGCGGCAACGGACAAAACCACGTATGGCGCGCCATGTACAACGGCGCGTCGGAGTTTCTCGGCGCCATCGCCCCGGCGTTGACGGTGTTCGTCTTCAACCGGGTGATTCTCGTGCACTTCGGCGAGCCCGGGCTGGCCGCCTACGCCATCCTGGAATACATGACGCTCGGCGCGACGGTCACGATGGTCGCGCTCGTGCAGAGCATGCAGCCGATGATCAGTTTCTACCGCGGCGCGCGCAACGCGCAGGCGTTGCGCGCCTCGTTCCGGTTAGGGGCGTTCGCCGTCATCGGATTTTCGTTCATCGTCGCGCTCGCGATGGCAACCTTGGCACGTCCGCTGACGTTCCTCTTCCTGCCGGCAGGCGGCGCGGCATGGTCGATCCTGGAGCATGCGGTCGTCTGGTATGCGCTGGCGTTTTTGCCAGCGGCGGGCAACCTGGTCGTCGCGGGCTATCTGACAGCGCTCGAAGCGCCGGGACCGTCGGCGGTCATCGCCATGCTGCGAAGCTGGATTCTGCTGCTGGGCATCCTTTGGGTGCTTGACGCCCTGCTCGGGGGCGACGGCATCTGGTACACGTTGCTGGCCACGGAGGCGGTAACGCTGGCGCTGAGCGTGTGGCTGTATCGCAAGCAGCATCGCCACCACGGCGCGACGCCGGCATAGACGCCCCTATCCGGCACGCCCGCATCCACAGGCCCATCGCGCGTGTCAGCCGGATGCGGCGGCCTCTCCCGCCGCCCGCTCAGGATGGCATGCGAAGCGACACCGTCTGCGCGAGCGACTGGACGCTCCCGGCGTCCTCCGCACCGGGCATGCCGTCTGGGGGGGCCGCGCGTGGCGGCAGCGACGCGGGCACATTGGCGGTGTCGCTCGCCGCCCATTGCGGCTCGGGCAACTCGTCGAACACCTGACGCAATCGCGAACCCCACGTGTCGTGAATCATCTTGTAGTAGACGTTATCGTCATCGAGCGACGCGAAACGCGTCACGCGCAGGCTGTCCTCCTCGTAGACGAGCAAGTCGAGCGGCAGTCCCACGGAGATGTTGGAGCGCAACGTCGAGTCCATCGAGATGAGCGCGCACTTGGCGCCATCGTCAAGCGACGTGGCGGGCGTGACGAGCCGGTCGATGATCGGCTTGCCGTATTTGGATTCGCCGATCTGGAAGTACGGATTGACGGACGACGCCTCGATGAAGTTGCCTGCCGAGTACAGCTGGAACAGTCGGCTCTTCGCGCCGGCAATCTGTCCGCCGAGCAGGAAGCTGCAATTGAAGTCGACGCCGAACGCCTCGAGCGATTTGGCGTCGCGGGCATAAACGTCGCGAATGGCCTGCCCGACCACACGGGCCACATCGCCCATGGTCTTGGCGGTCCATAACGTTTCGGTATCGCGCGCTTCGACGAGTTGCTGGCGCACCGCCTGCGTGAGCGCAAGATTGCCCGCCGAGAGCAGCACGATCACGCGCTCGCCGGGACGCTCGAAAACGAGCATCTTGCGGAAGGTGCTCACGTGATCGACGCCCGCGTTGGTACGGGTATCGGAGAGAAAGACCAGCCCGGCATCGAGCTTCATGGCCACGCAATACGTCATGTCGTTCCTGTCTCGCCGTGCGAGGCGCGCCGCCTCGTCACGTGTCACGCTATTGTTGTTGATCGGGCGGCACGGTGTCGACGCTGACCGACACGTGCAGCGCCTCGCTCGCGCCGCCGCTGCGCATGCCTCTCACGGGGGCGGCGGATTCGTAGTCGCGTCCCACCGCCAGACGGCAATAGTTGCCGCTGGCGAAGCACGCATGGGTCACGTCGATGCTCACCCAACCCGCCCCGTCCACCCACACGTCGACCCAGGCGTGACTGGCGGCGTGCGGCACGTCGCCCGGATCGATATAGCCGCTCACGTAGCGCGCCGGCACGCCACGCGCCCGGCACACGGCAAGCATGAGATGGGCGTGATCCTGACACACGCCCCGCCCCAGCGCCAGCGCCTGCGCGGCGGTGCTGGTCACGGCGGTGATGCCGGACGCATAGTCGACCCGCTCGCAAATGGACGCCGCGAGCGCGAGCAACCCCGCGGGCGTGCCCACCCCGGCATCGGCGGCAAGCGCGTCGATCGCGTCACTGCGCCCGGTCAGCGGTGTGGCGCTGGCGAAGCATAACACCGGCACGGCGTGGCTCGTTTCGTCGAGCCTGCCGTCGGCGAGCGGCGTGGTGTCGACTTCGCCCTCGGCGAGCAGATGGATCTCGTCGTGCGCCTGATGCAGCACCAGCGTGTGCATGTCGTTGCCGAATGCGTCGCGCGACGGCGTGAGTTTTCCCGGTGCGCTCAAGCGCCATTGCAGCACGCGCTGCGCCTGCGAGGCGCCCGGCGTGAGCCGAAGCTGCTGGATGGTGTAGCGCACCGGTGTGTCGTACCGGTAGGTGGTTTCGTGACGGATGATCAGGCGCATGGTGTCAGGCCGCCAGCGGGATCAGGAATGTCTGGCTGATCTTGTTGCCGAGCACGGAGACTCGCTCGAGAAACTCGGTCAGGACGGGATGCAGGCCTTGCTGCTGGATTTGCCGGATGTCGGTGTACTTGAGCTCCGCGTGGAGTTTGCCGGCATAGCGCTCGACATCGCCGGACTGCGCGTTGGCGAGCGTTGCGAGGTTTTCGCACACGCCGTTGAGCGACGCGAGCAACGAGCGCGGCATATGGGCATTGAGCATGAGCAACTCGACGACGCGCTCGGGCGTGATCACGTCGCGATACACCTTCCGGTAGATCTCGAATCCGGACACGCTGCGCAACACGGCAGACCAGTAGTAGAAGTCCGTCGGATGCGACGCGTCGGGGCCCGCCTTGTCGGCCCGCACAGCCTCGTGAAAGCGCACGTCGAGGATCCGGGCGGTGTTGTCCGCGCGCTCGAGGAACAGGCCCAGGCGCGTGAAGTAGAAGGCATCGTCCTGGAACAGCGTGCCGAAGCTCACGCCGCGCGAGAGATGCGAGCGAACCTTGACCCATTCGAACAGGTGGGCCGGATCGCGCTCCAGCAGATCGAGCATGCGTGGGAACTCGAGCCAGGTACTGTTGACGGTTTCCCAGAGCTCAGTCGTCAGCGTGCCCCGCACGGCGCGCGCGTTCTCGCGGGCGGCGGCCAGGCAGCACGCAATGCTCGACGGGTTGTCGCGATCGCGCACCACGAAGTCCAGAACATTGGCCCGGGTCGCGCGTGCGTGCTTGCGATTGAATGCAGGCTCCAGCTCGGAGATGCGCAACGTGGCGCGCCATCCCGCCTCGTTGTCGATGCCCGCCGAGAGCGCGTGCGCGATGTCGACATCGTCGTCTTCGTCGCCGAGGTCTTGCGGCAGCAGCAGGTTTTGCAGGTTGACGTCGAGCAGGCGCGCGGTATTCTCGGCCCGCTCCATGTAGCGAGCCATCCAGAACAGGTGGTCGGCGGTACGGCTTAGCATGATTTCTTCCCGTTGGGTTGCGAGGGATCGCCGGCAGGCATGCTCATTTCTCCAGAACCCAGGTGTCTTTCGTGCCCCCGCCCTGCGAGGAATTGACGACGAGCGATCCTTCGGTCAGGGCAACGCGCGTGAGCCCACCCGGCACCATGGTCACCCCCTTGCCCGACGACAGCACGAACGGGCGCAGGTCGATGTGCCTGGGCGCGATACCCGCCTCGACGAAAGTCGGACATGCCGACAGCGCCAGGGTGGGCTGGGCGATGTAGCCGTCGGGCCTGGCGACGAGCCGCTCGCGAAACGCCTCGATTTCGGCTTTCGTCGCCGCGGGACCGACCAGCATGCCGTAACCGCCGGCGCCGTGGACTTCCTTGACGACCAGATCCCCCAGATGGTCCAGCGTATAGGCAAGATCGCCCGCACGCCGGCACTGGTACGTCGGTACATTGTTCAGGATCGGCTTCTCGCCGAGATAGAACTCGATCATGTCCGGCACGAACGGGTAAATGGATTTGTCGTCGGCAACGCCGGTGCCGATGGCATTGGCCAATGTGACGCGCCCCGCCCGGTAGACGCTCAGCAGTCCCGGCACGCCGAGCGTGGAGTCGGCGCGAAACGCGAGTGGGTCGAGGAAGTCGTCGTCGATGCGGCGGTAGATGACGTCCACACGCCTGGGGCCGTTGGTCGTGCGCATGTAGACGAGATTGTCTTCGACGAAAAGGTCCTGCCCCTCGACGAGCTCGATACCCATCTGCTGCGCAAGGAATGCATGCTCGAAATATGCCGAGTTGTAGATGCCCGGCGTCATGACGACGACCGTGGGATCGTCAACGCCCGCGGGGGCGACCGCGCGCAGGCTGTCGAGCAGCAGGTCGGGGTAGTGCTCGACCGGTGCGATGCGATTCCTCGCGAACAGCTCGGGGAACAATCGCATCATCATCTTGCGATTCTCCAGCATGTAGGACACACCGGACGGAACACGCAGGTTGTCTTCGAGCACGTAGAACTCGCCGTCGTCGCCCGTGCCGGCCCGCACCACGTCCACCCCCGCGATGTGCGAGTAGATGTCGCCCGGGACATCCACCCCCTGCATCTCCGGACGATACTGCGCGTTCTTCAACACCTGCTCCGCCGGAATGACGCCGGCGCGCAAGATGTCCTGATCGTGATACACGTCGTGGATGAACTTGTTCAGCGCCTCGACCCGCTGGCGCAAACCGCTCTGCAAGGTTTGCCACTCGTGCGCCGGAATGATCCGGGGAATCAGGTCAAACGGAATGAGGCGCTCCGTTCCGGCTTCGTTCCCATATACGGCAAAGGTGATTCCGACGCGACGAAATGCCAGATCGGCCTCGGCGCGCTTGTGGTGCAGGACATCGTCGGACTGACATTTGAGCCAGTCGTCGAACCGCCGGTAGTGCGAGCGCGTCGTCCCCGTGATGCTCGCCATCTCGTTGTAGCTCTCGACCATACGCTTCTCCGCAGATTGCCGTATCGAGATCGAGCAATATCCATGCCCGGCGGGGCGCCCTGCGATTCTCGCGCCGACCCGGTGCGCTTTTTCGGTGCGACCGCCATTTCCGCTCCGCTACGCGCGCCCCCGCATCGCTTCTTACGCCGGCCATGCACCGCTTTCGTGCCGACTGCCACGCACCATGCCGGTGAAAAATCTCCCGCTACCAACGCAAAACGCCGAGGATCTCTCCCCGGCGTTCTCTCTTGCAGCCCGCTTCCAATGTCTCGCCTGCCTCAAAAACACACGCAGTCTTAAGCAGCCTTTCGCGCCTTCTGCACCGCATCCAACGCCGCCTGCGTCAGCAGATACGCGCCCGGCAAATCCTGCTCGTCACAGTTGTGCCCCTCGCCACCCCGATCCACCACCACGAAGTCACTCACTTCTTCCAACGCCAACAACGGGTGATGCCATACCCCCCTCGCATAATTCACGCCCTGCCATCCATCCGAGACGAACGCCCGCATGCGACTCACGTCCAACTCGCCCGCCGGTGCCACCACCACCAGATACGGCGTCGTCTTCAACGGGATGAACGCCTGGCTACCCAGCGGGTGACGCTCCAACATCCTCACCTCGTACGGCAACTGCCTCGGCTGACCCCGGAAGACGTTCACCAACGGTCGCCCACCCTCCGGCCCCAAATCCACCGCCGCCAGATCGTGATAACGCTCGGTCGTCCCCCCATTGATCGCGAAATGCTTCGCCCCCTCCAGCTCGATCACGTCGCCAAACTCCGCAAACGCCTCTCGCGTCAACCGCTCGATCTTCAACGCCGCACCCGCCATGTCACGCCCCCCTTTTCCACGCATTTGCCATCCCGTCCCGCGAACCATCGGCTCGCAGCAAGGACACCATGCTTCTGAACCCCTCATCGCGCCCGTCATGCGCGTCATGCCCGCGCGACGAGTGGGTCCGGTGCCGCTCGCGCCGCCCCTTTTTGCTGCGCCTGCCTACGCCTTCCTGTCGCTCAATCGCCCCCACAAACGCAGGCGCGATACGCCCCCGTCCGGAATGATGTTGAACCGGATGTGCGTGATCGCACCGAGCTTCTGCACCGGCGCCTCGAAGTGGAACTGCTTGTCCATCGCCAATTTCTGCTCGGGCAACAACACCGGCCAGAACATGGACTGCGTGATCAATGACTGCTCGGTGCCTCCAGTCACATACGCCGCCTGTATCGAGCACCGGTCGGGGAAGTTGCCCTTGAAGTGCGCGGTGTCCACTTCGATCTTCGCGATCTCGCCCGGCTGCGCCAACGCAATGATCGCCCAGTCGTTGCCCGGCTCGCGACGCCGACGCGTCTCCCATCCATCGCCCATGTTCACCCCGCGACCCGGCATCAACAGGTTCGACGCCAACCCGAAGTGCTGGTTGTTCGCGGCCACCACGTATCCCCCGTTCTCCATCGCGATGAGGTCGATGAGCTCGTCACGCGAGCGTCCCGCCCAGTCGCTCTGCGGCAGGCCGTACAGGCGCAGACGCGCCAGACCACCATCCGGATACAGGTTCACGCGCACATGGGTGGCCGGACGCTGCTCGGCAATGGCATGGTAGTGGTGCGCGTTGCCCTGCAACGTGGTCGACGGCAACAACTCGAACCACTGCGCCGATTCTCCCGGCGCGCCCTCGGGGCTGTAGCACCCCTCGAGCGAGGCCGCCGGCGGGAAGTTGCCGGTGAAGTGGCTGGTGTCGAGATCGACGCCGAACAACACGCCCGGGCGCGCCAGCTCGACGATGCACCAGTCGTATCCGTTCACGCGCTTGCGACGCGTCTCCCAACCGTCCATCCACTTGCCGTTGTCGTCGTACTTGCCCGGGATGAACACGGCCGGCTCGGGATTGAGCATGCGCTCCTTGGCCGCGAAGAACTCGTCGCTGGCCTCCAATGCCTGCGCGCCAAGGCGAGGATCGGCCAGATTCACGTATCGGCGCACGAATTCCGGTGCGTTCGGATCTTGCGGGGCGAGGGCCATGCCAACTCCTTGGTACTTGAATGACGAAAACCACTGATGCAAAAAGAGGATGGCCGCCGCGGCAAGCATGTGCTCGCCCCCCGGCAACCGTCGTGTCAGTCGCGCACGAGGTCCTGCAACCGGAACCCCGCGATTCGGAAGATCTGACGCAGGCACTCTTCGATTTCGTCGGCGCGACTGTTCTCGAGCCGGTTAGAGAAATTCTCGATGATGCTGGCTCGCGTATGACCGCGCACCGCCAGAATGTATGGGAAACCGAACTTGGCTTTGTACGCGTCGTTGAGCTGAGTCAGACGTGCAAACTCTTGCGCGCTGCATTGGTCCAGACCGGCACCGGCCTGCTCGCGCGTGGACTCGGCCGTGAGCTCGCCGCGCACCGCCGCCTTGCCCGCCAGTTCCGGGTGCGCGCGAATGAGGTCGAGTTGCGGGCCTTCGCCCGCGTCGACGACCGCCTGACAAAGGGCGTCGTGCAGCGCGTTGACGGTCGCGAACGGACGATCTTCCCAGGCGGACTCGGCCACCCAGGGGGAATGCTCGAAGATGCCGTCGAGCGCGGCAACGAACTCGACACGCGGCAACGCCGAGAGCTCGGCAACGGTACGCTGGGTCATGGGCAACGGGGCATTCATTAACTGCTCTCCTGGAGAACAACGGTGGCGCCCCGCCGCACGCTTGGCACGGCCCGATGACGCCTGTCGGATTCGATTTCGATATTGGCGACCGCATCGCTTGCCGATGCGGTCGCCGATTCATGGAGTCAAGCCATCACGGATTCACGGATTCAGGCCACCACGAACGGATGACGCGCCTGCCAGTGGCGCGCCACGTCGATTCGCCGGCACACCCATACGCGGTCGTGCTTTTCAATGTGATCGAGGAATCGTTGCAACGCGGCAAAACGGCCCGGACGCCCCAGCAAGCGGCAGTGCATGCCGATCGACAGCATCTTCGGCGCCTCGTCGCCCTCGGCGTAGAGCACGTCGAACGCGTCGCGCAGGTAATGGAAGAAATGATCCGCCGTGTTGAAGCCTTGCGGCGCCGCGAAACGCATGTCGTTGGAGTCGAGGGTGT
Source organism: Pandoraea pnomenusa (assembly GCF_000767615.3). NCBI lineage: Bacteria > Pseudomonadati > Pseudomonadota > Betaproteobacteria > Burkholderiales > Burkholderiaceae > Pandoraea > Pandoraea pnomenusa. The sequence goes on from NZ_CP009553.3 coordinate 2,928,039, forward strand.
ACGGCACGACCAGATGCGGCTTGACGTCGCCATTGGCGGTCTGCACCTGCGTCCAGAATGGCAAATCGTCGCCGTAGTTGTCCGAGTCGTAAACGAACCCGCCCTGCTCGACCACCAGGCGACGCGTATTGGGGCTGTCGCGACCGGTGTACCAGCCCAGCGGCGCGCTGCCGGTCAATTCCTTGAAGATGTCGATGGCAATGCGCATGTGCTCGCGCTCGGTCGCCTCGTCCATGTTCTGATAGTGAATCCAGCGCCAGCCGTGGCACGCAATCTCGTGCCCCAGCTCCTGGAACGCTGCCGTCACCTCGGGGTGACGCTGCATGGCCATCGCAACGCCGAAAACGGTCAGCGGCAAGCCACGGCGTTCGAATTCGCGCAGAATGCGCCATACCCCTGCACGCGAACCATATTCGTAGATCGACTCCATGCTCATGTGGCGCGCTTCATAAGCGGCCGCACCGATGATCTCGGAGAGGAATTGCTCGGAGGCGCGATCGCCGTGCAACACGCAGTTCTCGCCGCCCTCTTCGTAGTTGAGCACGAACTGCACGGCGATACGCGCGCGCCCCGGCCAATCGGCAAACGGCACATGGCGGCCATAACCGATCAGATCGCGCGGGTAATCCTTGGCATTTGCGGGGTTGCTGGCCATGATGTCTTGGCATCCTTCTGATGGCGAAACGATCGAAGAAGTGTAGCCAAATCCACCTGCCCGAAACATAGCGATATTCAGATATTCAGGCTCCGCTTACACGTATAGTCACCCCGCCGGCGCGACACTGTGGCGCCGGCCAGCGTCTCGGAATCGTCGTCTTGCGTGAGACGCCCCCTCCCGTACCGAATCGCCGAATTCCGGCGAAACCGCCGCCAACCACCCTCGAAATCGCGCCAATCCCGGGGCAACAGACGATTGAACAAAAAAACGCGCCGGGCCGCGTTATCGACCCGGCGCGCTTTCGCTCGCCTGTCCGGCCATTTTCGGCCGGCTCGCCGTCGGGGATCAGGCGATATAGGGATATCCCGTAAGCGTGAGCCGAACCTGAGCGCCCGCCGTCTGCAATCGGCCCTGCCCACCCACCGGGAGGGTGAGCTTGTCGGGGCAGTGTCCGAACGGCAGGTCGGTGACCACGGGAATACCGATCACTTTGCGCACGCTCTCGATCATGGCCACCATGTCGTAACCGTTGTCGTAGTCGCTCAACCGGTATTGCGAGAAGTCGCCAAGGACCAACGCACGCTGGCGCGCGAGAATGCCGCTCTGATGCAACTGGTACAGCATGCGCTCCACACGATACGGCGGCTCGTTGACATCTTCGACGAACAGCACCCCGCCCTCGATCTGTGGCAGATATCGCGTGCCGATCAGGCTGCACACCATTGCCAGATTGCCGCCCCACAACGTGCCGGACACGTCGATGTCGCCGCTCGCGCCATCGCCCTGCCACTCGACCACGTGGCTCGGCGAGCGCAGAACCGTCTGGAACTGGTTCAGCGTGAAGTCGCTCAGCGCTTCCGCCCCAAAGTCCGCCAGCAGCATGGGCCCGGCAAACGTCGTCAGGCGGGACTGCGCGAGCAGCGCCAACTGGATGGCCGTGAAGTCGCTGTGGCCGATGATCGCCACCGGCGCCCCCGCCAGCCGACGATGCAGGCCTTCATAGTCGAGTTGTTCCAGCAGATGCACCGCCCCGTATCCGCCGCGTACCGCCAGCACGACGTCCGGTACCGGATGGTCGCGCCCGGCCAGTTGGTTGATCTCCGCAACGCGCTGCGCGTCGGTGCCCGCGAAGCGCAGGTAGCGGCGATCGAGCGCCTCACGATTGCTCACCGTGTAGCCGAGCCGCTCCAGCACCTCGACGCCGCGTGCCGCCACGTCGACATCCGGCGCGTAGCCGGACGGCGCAATGAGTTCAAGAAGCCTGGTCTGCATCAATGGGGGGATCCGGATGAGGAAGTTGGAGGAGTGTTGCCGACGATCTCGGTGCCCGCCGACAGCCGCCGTGCCTTCGCCGCCGCGCGCCGTTCGCTGAAGAATGCCTGGAGAACGCCGACGCAGGCGTCGTGCATGACGCCGCCGAGCACTTCGGCATGATGATTCAGACGCGGCTCGGCGAACAGGTCGACGACACTGCCGCAAGCGCCCGTCTTGGGGTCGGCCGCGCCGTAGACGACGCGCTTGATGCGCGCATGCATGATGGCGCCTGCGCACATGACACACGGCTCGAGTGTGACGTACAGCTCGCAATCGGGCAGCCGGTAATTGCCCAACGCCTTCGCAGCGGCACGCAAGGCCTGCATCTCGGCGTGGGCCGACGGATCGTGGCCGCCAACCGGACAGTTGTGGCCGACCGCCACGACCTGACCGTCGCAAACGACGACGGCCCCCACGGGCACTTCACCCTGCGCCATCGCGGCGCGCGCCTGCTCGAGCGCCAGGCCCATGTAGGTCTCGTCGGTCGCGGGTAAATCTCGATTCATGAAACGTTGACGAAAAGCCGCGGTGCATCGCCCGCCCCGGGGAACGGCGCGCCATACCGCGCAATTGGCCGCTATCGGCAATACGCTATTCTCGCACGCCCCGATCATGTCAGTGCGCCGCTCGCACGTCCCGGCACGCCCGCTTCGGGCGAACCGGGCTTCCGATTGACGCAAGCGTGGATCGGCCCCACACCTGCGGGCCAGCTCACGACGACGAGCAACAGCGACGCGAATGATCAGAGCGATGCGCGCGACAGGAAGCCCACGTCTTCGCGTGCCAGGGCCTTGATCTCGTTGCGCGTGGCGACGATGTGGGACTCGAGCATCGACACGACGGCCGCCACGTCGCGTCGGCGGCAGGCCGCCAGAATCTCGTAGTGGTCGTGCTGCGGCTTTTCCTTGCCCGTGGCCTGCGACATCGCAAGATGCGAATAACGGTCGGTATTGAGGCAGTACGCTTCGATCAGCATGCGCAGGCGCCGGTTGTTGGCGGGCGCGCACAGCGCCAGATGAAAGCGCCGGTTGTATTCGGCCCATTCCGAGACGACTTCCGAGGCCGAATAGTCGGCCAGGATCTGCTCCATGACCTGAAAGTCGCGCCCGGCCATGTTGGGCACGGCCAGCTTGGCCGCATGACATTCGAGCGCCACGCGAATGTCGAGCAGCTCGCACAACTGCTCGATGTCCATGCTCGCCACGGTGGCACCGCGGTTGAGATGGTGCACGACCAGCCCCTCCGCTTCCAACTGCCGCAACGCTTCGCGTACCGGCACGCGGCTCGAATGAAAGCGCTCGGCTAGCGCTTCCTGACGTAGTTGATACCCACCCGGCAGCACGCCACTCAAGATCTCGTCTCGAAGCGTGTCGCGGATGGACTGGTGAAGGGCTTGGGGTCCGGAGGTTCGCATGGCGCGATTAAAACACATAACATGACGTCGATGCGATTCTGGATCCAATCAAAGCGCAATTGGATCCAGAGCGGGATTGCGTCTCGGCGACCGGCATTGGGCGGTTACTTGCCGGCACGCGCCTCGGCCAATGCGATGGTCAGGTGAGCCACCTTCTTCTTGAGCGCGTCGCGCTCGGCCGTGATCGCCTTGAGCTCCTTCGACAGGCGCGCGAGTTCGTCGGACGGGTCGGCGGTCGTATCCCACGGCGGCGTGCCGTCGTCGTCTTCGATCACCTCGTCGTCTTTCTTCTTGCGCGGCTTGACGGGACGCGCCTCGCGCACCTGGCGTGCCAACTCGCGCAACTCCTGCTTGCCGGCGACCACGGCCGCGACCTGCGCCGCCTGCGGCAGCGTCGAGACGGCTGCCGCCGCGTTGATCGAGACTTCGCCTCGCTTGACGGCATCGACCAGCTCGGGTGCCGCGGCATTGTGGATCTGCTCGATCTGCCCAAGCGTATTGCTCGACAGACGGGCCGCGCGCGCGAGCGCTGCGCGGGTGAGCGCCATCGTGTGCGCATGCCCGGGGACCAGCGTGTTGCCGCTGTCCGAACCGCCGCCGTCTCCCTGCGGGCCTGGCGCGGCCGCCTGCGGCGTGTCCGGGTCGACCGGCGCCCCGGCGGTGGCGCCCGCACGCGCCTCGAGAATCGTCTTCTTGCGCAATGCCAGAACGCCGCGCTGGTAATCGGACACGCTGCGGCGTCCGAGATGGTTGTCGATCATCCACAGACGGACATCGTCCATCGACTTGAACGACGGATTCTGAACGGTGCGGAATTCGATGCTGTGCTTGCGGCAGATTTCGTAGCGGTTGTGGCCGTCGACGAGGACATCGCCCCAGAGGACCAGGGCGTCACGGCACCCTTCGGCAAGCAGACTCTGTTCGAGCGACGCGTATTCGTCAGGCGTGAGCGGATCGATGTACGCCTTGAGTTCTTGGTTGATCTGGACTGTCATGGATGTGGAATAACGTTGCAGCGCGCATTATCGCCTGTTCCGTGCGATGCCATAAGACCGGGCGTCAGGATCACGCGGCATCCGGAGCGCCGCCACGGCTCAGGACAGCACGCCGTGATCGGTCAGAAATGCCTGAATGCGCGCCAGGCGCGCCACCGGATCCGCCATGCCCAGCAGCGTCTCCTTCTCGTTTGGCGGCAGCGGCAGCAGCTCGGCCCAGCGATCGGCTACCCAACCGCATTCGTCGAGCCGGTAAGGCGGCGCCAGCGGCAATTTTGCCGCCCGCGCGGGGTCGCGCTGCAGACCGGCGATCAGTTTGCCCAAAGTGTCGGCGCTGACCTGAAGCGTGTCGGGAATCGCGACGCCCGGATCGTCGGGCAACATTTGCGCCTCACCCATCCACAAACCGTATTTCCCCAGTTCGACGTGAGAGAGCGAGAACTTTGTCGTGCCGCGGCACACCAGTTCGAGCAGTGCCGGCATGGGTGCACGCCAGTCCTCGATGCGCGCCATCGTGCCGATCATCGCAGGCTCCTCGACGGCGTCCGGCAGGCGTACCTCACTGCCCTGTCGCAGGATGACGACGCCGAACTCGGTGCCGTCAGCCAGACATCGCTTGATCATGTCGAGATAGCGCACTTCGAAGATGCGCAGATGCAACACCCCGGCGGGAAACAGGGCGTTACCGAGCGGAAAGAGTGGGATCTGGGCCATGCCATATGATGACACGAAGTCCGGGAATCACACGCGTCGGTCAGGCGATCGGGCGCCGGGAAGCTTGCAACAGCCACGCCTGCACGTCGGCGATCTGTGCGGCGTGCCGGGTGCGCCGTGGATACACGATGTAGAAGCCCGCGCCGGTACGCAGCACCGTATCGAACAGGCGGACCAGTCGACCGGCTGCGACATCGGCCGCCACGAAGTCGACATGCGCCAGCGCAAGGCCCTGCCCCGCAACGGCGGCGTCGATGGCGAGCGCTGTCTGATTGAACCGCACGTTCTTGGCAACTGACAGTGACACGCCGGGCAGCGCTTGTTCTAGGTATTGCGGCCAGGCGTTGTGTGCGTCGTGCAGCAGGGCGTGCCCACGCAGGCTTGCATGCTCCGCGGGGTGTCCGAGTGTGGTGATCACTTGCGGTGAGGCCACGGCCACCTGCGCTTCGTCGAACAACGGCTCGACGGTCAGCCCCGCGCCGAACGGCGGCCGGCCGTAGCGAACGGCGAGATCGACGGCATCCGCCTGAAAGTGCGACAGCCGGTCAGTCGCAAGAATGCGCAGATCGATGTCCGGATGCGCCTCGAGAAATGCCGGCAGACGCGGAATCAGCCACTTCGACGCGAACGTCGGTGTCACGCTGATCGTCAGGCGCAGCGGTTCCGGTCGCAGCGCCTGCGTAGCATCCGCCAATATTTCGAACGCACGGCGTACGCCGCCCGCATAGCGGCGCCCGTTCTCCGTAAGCGTCAATGCGCGCGCGTGCCGCTCGAAGAGCTTCATGCCCAGTTCGGCTTCGAGCCCGCGAATCTGCTGGGCGACGGCCCCCTGGGTCACGCCGAGTTCTTCGGCGGCGATCCGAAAATTGAGATGCCGGCTCGCCGTCTCGAAGGCGCGTAGCGCGTTAAGCGACGGCAGACGTCCGATGGCTTCGGTCATGATGTAATTTTTCTACTGGATAAAGCACCAAAATCTGATGCATCCGTCTGGCATGAGGATGTTACGCTGTCAGGCATGAATCGCGCGATCTGGCAGCCATTGAGGCTTGTGCCAACGTCTTCGGAGGATAGCAGCATGACAGTAGAAAAAGTGGCGTTGATTACTGCGGGTGGCAGTGGCATGGGCGCGGCGGCCGCGCGGCGTCTGGCGGCGGAGGGGTTCCGGGTCGGCATTCTGTCGTCGTCCGGCAAGGGCGAGGCATTGGCCGCGGAACTGGGTGGCGTGGGGGTGACCGGCTCGAACCAGTCGAACGAGGCGTTGGCCAGGCTCGTCGAGCTTTCGCTCGAACGCTGGGGACGTATCGACGTGCTGGTCAACAGCGCCGGTCATGGTCCGCGCGCGCCGATTCTCGAGATCACCGACGAGGACTGGCATCGCGGTATGGACACCTATTTGATGAACGTGATCCGGCCGACGCGCCTTGTCACGCCGATCATGCAGAAACAACGCTCGGGCGTGATCATCAACATCTCAACGGCATGGGCGTTCGAGCCGAGCGAGATGTTTCCGACGTCGGCCGTTTTTCGCGCCGGCCTCGCGGCGTTTACGAAGCTTTTCGCCGACAAATACGCACAGGACAACGTGCGCATGAACAACATCCTGCCGGGATGGATCGACAGCCTGCCACAACAGGAGACTCGGCGCGAGACCGTGCCGATGCAACGCTATGGCAGGGCGGAGGAAATTGCCGCGACGGTGGCCTTCCTTGCGTCTGACGGCGCGGGCTACATCACCGGCCAGAACATTCGCGTGGACGGCGGGTTGACGCGCTCGGTGTGAGGTAAACGCTGCGCGCCGGGATCGCGTTTGCCCGGCAGTGGGGGTGCCATGCCGGCGAGGCGTCCGAGGCGGCGTCGACCTGGCCAACGCCCGGTCACGTTACGCAGGCACCCGCGCAAATACCGACACCAGGTGATCGACAAACATCCGCACCCGCGCCGGCAGGTGACGGCGCGAGGCGTACTGCACCGTTATCGGTGCGCGTGCTCCCGCCCATTGCGGCAGCACTTCCACCAGCTGGCCGCTGGCCAGTTCGTCCGCGACGTCGATGGACGACCTGCGCACCAGCCCGAAACCCGCCAGCGCCCAGTCGTGGGCAAGTTCGCCGTTATCCGTTGCGAATCGCCCCCTGACGCGCACGGTGGTGCGCGTGCCCGTATCGCGCTGCTCCAACCGCCAGTCCGCGTGAGCGGCGCCGCCGCGGCTCATCACAATGCAATCGTGCTCGGCCAGCGCCTCGGGCGTTTGCGGCGTGCCGCGTTGGGCGAGGTATGACGGAGCCGCGCAGATGATGCGTCGATTGTCGGCGAGATGCCGCGCAATGAGCCGCGAGTCAGGCGCTCCGCCGATACGGACCACACAATCGAGGCTGCCCTCGATCAAATCGACAATCTCGTCGGACAGCGTCAGATGTACGGTCAATCGCGGCGCCATCGCCGCCAACTCGGCCAGCGCCGGTCCGATCCAGCGGCGCCCCAGCGCCACCGGCGAGGACACGCGCAACACGCCCTGCGCTTCGTGCCGGCCTCGACCCACCGCGGCTTCCGCGTCGGCCACCTCGGCCAGGATCGTCTGGCACCGCTCGAAGTAGATCGCCCCTTCTTCCGTGAGCGCGAGGCGACGCGAGCTGCGCTGTAACAAGCGTACGCCCAGATCGGCCTCCAGCCGCGACAGGCGTTTGCTGCCGACCGCCGGGGAAAAGCCCAGCTCACGTCCGGCCGCCGACAAGCTGCCTCGAGTCACCGCGCTCACGAAAAGGCGCATATCGGACAGTTCCACCATGATCTCGCCGCTCGCTTTCGTTTCTGAAATGGAATAGATGGTGATGCAATTTTCGCTATTTTATTCCAATGTCGAAAAGACAAAAATGTTGGCACGTCAGCAAACCGCTGACGGCTTATCACGAAGGAACCACACCATGATCCCATCGAAGATTCGGCATTTGGCCATCGCTCTCGCGTTGACACTCACGGGTACAGCCGCCTGGGCCGACGACGCCGCCGTGCTGCCCCGAGCGTCATCCGTCGTTGTCGATAGAAGCTTGGCGGCGCCGCAGCGCGAAGCCATGATGCTGGCGGCTCGCCGCTACTACGCGTTCTGGAACACAGGCGATGCAAGCTACGCCAAGGCGGCACTTGCCGGCGACTTCGTCGACCGCACGTTGCCGCCGGGCCGCCCGCAAGGCGCGGAAGGTCCGGTGTTCGCGTCGCATCACTTTCGTGCCGCGGTGCCCGATCTGGCCATGTCGGTCGACGAAATGCTCCTCGTTGGCGACCGCGTCGTCGGCCGCCTGCATTTCACCGGGCATTTCACCGGAAGCTTCAATGGCATTCAAGGCAAGGGGCAGAAGGTGGACTTCATCGCGACCGATATCTACCGCATTGCCAATGGGCGCATCGCCGAGAACTGGCATCTGGAGGACAACCTGACGTTGTTGCAGCAATTGGGGGTGGTCAATCCGTAGTCCGAGACAGCATCAGGGAACCCATCAGACGCGCAACGGCTAGCCGATCCGTACCGCCGCTGAAATGTGACGCCGCGACCCGCTCGCCCCGCATCATGACGACTGGGTCGACGCCATGAAAAAATGCCATTGACGACGGCCTCGCATCATCAATGGCATCGAAACCATCAAGCCGGTCAATCACCGACAAAATGGCTTTATTCGTGAGGGGAGATTATTCCCACTCGATCGTCGCCGGCGGCTTGCCCGAAATGTCGTAAACAACCCGATTCAAACCGCGCACTTCGTTGATGATGCGGTTCGAGACCTTGCCGAGCAGTTCGTGCGGCAGATGCGCCCAGTGTGCCGTCATGAAGTCCTGCGTCTGCACGGCGCGCAGCGCCACGACCCACTCGTACGTGCGGCCGTCGCCCATCACGCCCACGCTCTTGACCGGCAGGAACACCGCGAACGCCTGGCTCGTCAGCTCGTACCACGTCTTGCCGGTGTTCGGCTCGACCGTGTTGCGCAACTCCTCGATGAAGATCGCATCGGCACGACGCAGCAAATCGGCGTAATCGCGTTTCACTTCGCCTAGAATCCGCACGCCCAGGCCCGGACCCGGGAACGGGTGGCGATAGACCATGTCATGCGGCAGACCCAGCGCGACACCCAGCTCGCGCACCTCGTCCTTGAACAGGTCGCGCAGCGGCTCGAGCAGCTTCAGACCCAGTGTCTCCGGCAGACCGCCGACATTGTGGTGACTCTTGATCGTCGTCGCCTTCTTGGTCTTGGCACCACCCGATTCGATCACGTCCGGGTAGATGGTGCCCTGCGCCAGCCACTTCGCATTCTTCAGCTTCTTCGCTTCCGCCTGGAACACTTCCACGAACTCGCGGCCGATGATCTTGCGCTTCTGCTCCGGATCGGTCACGCCCTTCAGATGCCCCATGAACTGCTCGGACGCATCAACGTGCACCACCTTCGCATGCAGACGGCCCTGGAACATCTCCATGACCATCTGACCCTCGTTCAGGCGTAACAGACCGTGATCGACGAATACGCAAGTCAGCTGATCGCCGATGGCCCGGTGAATCAGCGCCGCCGCCACGCTCGAATCGACCCCGCCAGACAGGCCGAGAATCACTTCCTCGTCGCCCACTTGCTCGCGAATCGCCTTCACGGCTTCCTCGATGTGGTCCCGCATGATCCAGTCCGGCTTGGCGCCGGCGATCTCCAGCACGAAACGCTCGAGCAGCTCGCGACCCTTCACCGTGTGCGTGACTTCCGGATGGAATTGCACCGCATAGTAATGACGCTTCACATCGGCCATGCCCGCAATCGGGCAGCTCGGCGTCGATGCCATCAACGCAAAGCCTTCCGGCAACCGCGTGACCTTGTCGCCATGGCTCATCCACACCTTGAGCATGCCGTGCCCTTCAGCCGTGCGGAAGTCCTCGATGCCGTCGAGCAGCGGCGTATGGCCATGGGCGCGCACTTCCGCATACCCGAACTCGCGGTGGTTGCTCGCCTCGACCTGACCGCCCAACTGCACCGTCATCGCAAACATGCCGTAGCAAATCCCCAGCACCGGCACACCCAGATCCCACACCGCCTGCGGCGCGCGAAGATCCTGATCCTCGTACGTGCTCGCATGGCTGCCCGACAGAATGATCGCCTTCGGATTGAACTCGCGAATGAATTCGTCGGAGACGTCGTTCGGGTGAATCTCGCAGTAGACGTGCGCTTCGCGAACGCGGCGTCCGATGAGCTGGGTGACTTGCGAGCCGAAGTCAAGAATGAGGATTTTGTCGTGCATCGTGAGGTACGGATGAAGTGGATTCGTTGGTCGTCGGCGCCGTGTCGGAAGGCACGGGCGTGACAATGCCGGTGGTGCCCGCAGGCGCGACCGGCGTGGGATTGACGGAAGCGGAGCCGCCACGAGGGGGTTGAGGCGTCTCCATGCGCGGCTCGGCGCGCGCGCCCCGGGGCGCGTCGACATCCCGAGGCTCGTAATAATCTCTCGGCGGATCGCGCCGCGTGTCGCTCACGACACCGCCTCGCACTCGCTCTCCCGACTGCTGGGCGGCCTGCACGCGCTCTTTCGTGCGCACGCTCGACGCCAGCTTCACGAGAATGCCGCCTACCACCAGCAGCACAGCCCCGAGCGCCGGCATCAGCAACTTGCCGCCGCCCGTCACCGAAAGTTGGCCGGAAATCAGCCAGCCCAGCACGAACGCACCGGTCACCCAATTGATATGCCCCGTCACTTTCGCGACGGTCGCCGTCAACTGGCCGTTCACGGTGGCGTGCCATTGCAGCCAGGCCACGCCGATGAAGGCCACGCCCAGCGCCTGCGCATAGAGCACGGGCGATGGCGCGGGCACTTCAATGGCCGCATACAGCGATGACCAGAACGACGCAATCAATAGCACGCCAAGTGCCAGATTCAACGCCGCATCGAGGAACAGTACCGTACGCAACATGGCCTTCATGGGCAATTACTCCACGTGGTAGTTGGGGGCTTCCTTCATGATCTGGACATCGTGCACGTGCGATTCGCGCATGCCCGCTGCCGTGATTTGGACGAATTCCGCTTTCTCATGCAGGTCCTGGATCGTCGGGCAGCCCAGATATCCCATCGAGGAACGGATACCGCCGGTCAGTTGGTGAAGGATCGCGTTCACGCTACCCTTGTACGCCACCCGCCCCTCGATGCCTTCGGGCACGAGCTTGTCCGCGTTGTTGGCCGGGTCCTGGAAGTAACGGTCAGCCGCGCCATCCTTCATCGCGCCCACCGACCCCATGCCGCGGTAACTCTTGTACGAACGCCCCTGATACAGGAACACTTCGCCCGGGGCTTCTTCCGTCCCCGAGAACATGCTGCCCATCATGACAGTGTGCGCACCCGCAGCCAGCGCCTTGGCGACGTCGCCCGAGTAGCGAATGCCACCGTCGGCGATCAGCGGAACGCCCGTGTCCTTGAGCGCCTCGGCCACATTGGCGATCGCCGTGATCTGCGGCACGCCGACACCGGCGACGATACGCGTCGTGCAGATCGAGCCCGGACCGATACCGACCTTGACCGCATCCGCCCCATGCTCGACCAGCGCCACGGCAGCACTCGCCGTCGCGATGTTGCCGCCAACGACCTCGATCTGCGGGAAATGCTTCTTGACCCACTGCACGCGGTCGAGCACGCCCTGGCTATGGCCGTGCGCCGTGTCGACCACGATCACGTCGACACCGGCAGCAACCAGCAACTCGACGCGTTCTTCATTCTCAGGACCCACGCCGACGGCGGCGCCAACGCGCAGCTTGCCATGCTCGTCCTTGCTCGCGAGCGGATACTCGGTCGCCTTCGTGATGTCCTTGACCGTCATCAGGCCGCGCAGCTCGAATGCGTCGTTGACGACCAGCACGCGCTCGAGGCGGTGATCGTGCATCAGTCGCTCGGCATCGGCCGGCGAGGCGCCCTCACGCACCGTGATGAGCTTGTCCTTCGGCGTCATGATCACGCGCACCGGCTCGTCCAGGCGGCTCTCGAAACGCAGGTCGCGATTGGTGACGATACCGATGAGCTGTGCGCCCTCGACCACCGGGAAACCGGAAATGCCATGCTGGCGCGACAGCGCGATCACGTCGCGCACCTTCATGTGCGGCGGGATCGTGATCGGGTCGCGCAGAACGCCCGACTCGAAGCGCTTGACCTTCGAGACTTCCCGCGCCTGCTCGGCCGGCTTCAAATTCTTGTGAATGATGCCGATGCCACCCTGCTGCGCCATGGCAATGGCCAGACGCGCTTCGGTCACCGTATCCATGGCGGCCGACAGCAAAGGCATGTTCAGGGTGATGTTGCGCGTGAGCTTGGTTTTCAGGCTGGTGTCGCGCGGGAGAACGGCAGAGTAGGCCGGGACGAGGAGCACGTCATCGAATGTGAGTGCTTTTTGGATCAGACGCATGGCAAATCCTATAGGCGCAAAACCGAATTATACAGAAATCGCGAACCGCATGGCACGTCCGCCCCACATGTCAAGGGGCTTTTTCCCGAGCCGTCGCCCACCGATGCCAACGAACGCCAATCATTGCCATCGACGCCCCGCGCGGCTGGCGCCCTAGCGCCCTAGCGCCCTAGCGCCCTAGCCCCTAGCCCCTAGCCCCTAGCTCCTAGCTCCTAGCTCCTAGCTCCTAGCTCCTAGCTCCTAGCTCCTAGCGCCATTGGGCCATTGGGCCGGCGCGCCTGCCAAATGCCGACATGGCGGCATTCCCGATAGCCCCGGGTGCCGGATTTCACAATAGCCGGACGCGAGGCGCGTGCTACGCTTGCGCCCGGCTCGTGCTGACTCGATGCAACGTCAATGATGGCGGGGACGGCACGAAACCCGGCATTTCGACATCACACCATTGGCAAGGCGCGCATGGGGCAAGGCATTTCATACGGATTGGCGGCAGGCGCCCTCTGGGGATTGGTCTTTCTGGCCCCGCGTCTGTTGCCCGGGTTTTCGCCGCTGGAGCTGTCCGCCGCACGATACGTCCTGTACGGGGTGGTGTCCGTAGTGTTGATCGCCCCGATCTGGGCGCGCCTGCGCCACAACATTACCCGCAGCGACTGGCGCGCGCTTTTCCGGCTGAGCCTGGTCGGCAACCTCATCTATTACCTGTTCGTCGCCGCTTCGGTACAGATGGCGGGCATCGCTCCGGCCTCGCTGATCGTCGGCGTGCTGCCGGTGACCGTCACGCTGGTTGGCAGTCGCGACCACGGCGCCCTGCCGCTGTCACGGCTTGCCGGACCGCTGGCGCTGGTCGCCGCCGGCATCGTCTGCATCAACGTGGACGTTTTCTCGCATGCCTCGACCCGTGGGGGCGACTGGCGTCTGACCCTCGCCGGGATTGTCTGCGCCATGGGCGCACTGGCCAGTTGGACCTGGTACGCGGTGGCCAACGCCCGGTATCTGGCGCGGTTCGGGCATTTCACCAGCCGGGAATGGTCGCTGCTCACCGGCGTGGCCACGGGTGCGCTGGCCCTCGTGCTGGCGATACCGGCCGCGCTGATGCCGCATCCGGTCGCGACGGATGCGCCACGGGACTGGCAGATGTTCCTGCTGGTGAATGCTGCCGTAGCAGTGGGGGCATCGACGATCGGCAACGCGTTCTGGAATGCGGCGAGCCGACGGCTGCCGCTCACCCTGTCGGGACAACTGATTGTGTTCGAGACGCTGTTCGCCCTGCTCTACGGCTTCATTTACGAACATCGCATGCCGCGATTGCTGGAACTCGCTGCCATTGTCCTGCTGCTGGTCGGCGTCAGCGCTTCGGTTCGGCTGCATGCGCGAGGGTCGACCCATTGACGTTGAGCGCCCCGGAAGACGACCGCACGGAACACTTGTCCAGCGTGCTCGCCCGGTTTCGGCCTGGCGCCGAATCGACCATGCGGCATCCCGGAGGGCTTAGCTGCCGCGGCGACTCCCGAGCCACTTCTGCCCTTCGCGGCTGCCTTCGTTGCGCACCTTTTCGACCCGCCGTTGACGGGCCACTTTCGGGTCGGCTCTGAGCGCCCGGTAGATCTCCACTCGATCACCCGACTCAACCGCCGCATCGAGCGCACGCACCTTTCCGAATACACCGACCTTCATGCGCGCGAGATCCAACTCGGGGAACCGCTGCAACAGGCCGCTGCGCTCGATCGCCTCGCGCATGGTGCCGCCCTGCGGCACCGCAACGGCGACGATCGTTTGCTGATCGGGCAGCGCATAGCAGACTTCGACGTGAAACTCACTTGGCATAGACCGTCTCCGCACGTTTGACGAAGGCGTCGACGAACGTGTTGGCGATGTGACTGAACACCGGACCGATCACCTTCTCGAGCAGGAAATTCGCGAATTCGTAGTGAAGGCCGAACTCGATCTTGCAGGCGTTTTCGCGCAGCGCCGTGAATTTCCACGTACCGTGAAAACGCTTGAACGGCCCTTCGACGAACGTCATCTGAATCGAATGCGGACGCTCCTGCAGATTGCGGGTCGCGAACGAATGCTTCAGCCCCTTGAAGTCAATGATCAGCGACGCCTCCATGCTGTGCTCGTCCTGATGTCGAATTTCGACACCACCGCACCAGGGCAGGAATTTGGGGTAATCGGCGACATTGGTCACCAGGTCGTACATTTGCTCATCGGAGAAATGCACGAGAACGGTTTTACTGACTTCGGCCATCGTCTGTCGGGCGAGGCGAACACATGGCGCGGGCACCGATACGGAATCGATCCGCACGCGTCGCAAGCCGCCTCTTGCCGAGACTCTTTGTTAAAATCGCTATTTTACCCGAGCCCGACTCACCGGGTCCGACCAAGTTACCCGCCAAGGATCCATGAGCATCATCGACAACAAGAAAGCCTTCTTCGACTACTTCATCGAGGAGCGATACGAAGCCGGGATCGCGCTCGAAGGGTGGGAAGTCAAGGCCATCCGCGCCGGGCGGGCGCAGATCAAGGAAGGTTACGTCGTCATCAAGAACGGCGAAATCTTTCTGATCGGCGCGCACATCAGCCCACTGACCTCGACGTCGACGCACGTCAAGGCAGACCCGGTGCGCACGCGCAAGCTCCTGCTCAAGGCCGACGAGATCAAGAAACTTATCGGCAAGGTGGAGCAACGCGGCTACACGCTCGTCCCGATCAACCTGCACTACAGCAAAGGGCTCGTGAAATGCGAGATCGGGCTGGCCAAGGGCAAGAAGCTGCATGACAAGCGCGAGACGGAGAAGCAGCGTGACTGGGAGCGCGAAAAGGCGCGCCTGATGCGCACCCCGACCTGACGCGTCGTCAGCGACATCCTTTGAGCGAACCGCGACGCGAGCCGCCGCGTCGCGCCAAAAAGCAACGGCCCATATCGCGCTATGGGCCGTTTTTCTTGATATCGGGCCTTCAGCCCTTCCGGCAATTCGCGGCGGCGATTATCGACGCGCGCCGGCATTGCCGAAGCCGCCGGGCGTGCCGTCGACGGGTGCGCTCGAACCACCCTCCGCACCACGCACGATCTTGAGCGCCGAGGCGATCATGCCACTCATGTCCGACAGATTGCCAGGCACGATCAGCGTGTTGTTGGTCCTGGCAATCTTGCTGAAGGCGTCAACGTACTGCTCGGCAACCTTCAGGTTGACGGCCTCCATGCCACCCTGCGTCTGAATCGCCGTCGCGATCTTGTGGATGGCTTCGGCATTGGCTTCGGCCACCGCGAGAATCGCTGCCGCCTCGCCCTGCGCCTGATTGATGGCCGCCTGCCGCTC
Organism: Pandoraea pnomenusa; assembly: GCF_000767615.3. Classification (NCBI taxonomy): domain Bacteria; kingdom Pseudomonadati; phylum Pseudomonadota; class Betaproteobacteria; order Burkholderiales; family Burkholderiaceae; genus Pandoraea; species Pandoraea pnomenusa. The sequence continues at coordinate 2,943,856 of NZ_CP009553.3, forward strand.
GCCCTCGGACTTCTGGATCGCCGCCTCCCGAGCACCCGACGCCAGGTTGATCTGCTCCTGCTTCTTGCCCTCGGACGCCGCGATCAATGCGCGCTTCTCGCGCTCCGCCGTGATCTGGGCCTGCATGGCGTGGAGAATCTCCTTCGGCGGCGTGAGATCCTTGATTTCGTAGCGGAGCACCTTCACGCCCCAGTTCGACGCCGCCTCGTCGAGCGCATTCACCACGCTGTGGTTAATGAACTCGCGCTCCTCGAACGTCTTGTCGAGCTCGAGTTTGCCGATCACGCTACGCAACGTCGTTTGCGCCAACTGCGTGATCGCGACAATGAAGTTGCTGGAACCATACGACGCCTTCATCGGGTCCGTCACCTGGAAGTACAGAATCCCGTCGACCTGCAGCTGCGTGTTGTCCTTGGTGATGCAGATCTGGCTCGGCACATCGAGCGGCACTTCCTTGAGCAGGTGCTTGTATGCGACGCGATCGACGAACGGCACGACGATCGACAGGCCCGGTGTGAGCGTCGCGTGATACTTCCCGAGACGCTCCACCACCCACGCGTGTTGTTGAGGCACGATCTTGATCGAACGTGCCGCGATGATCACGGCGATGATGAAGAGAATAAACGCGACGTTGGATAACATGTTTCCCCCAGAAAGCGCCCGCGATACACGGCGGGCCGGTTGACTTCCCCGCAACTGCGGGTCAATGCCTCTTCACATTCGCACGACGCACCGCGCCGCCGCCGTCAAGCTTCAGGCACGCGCATGCGCGACATAGAGACGGCTGCCGCGAACCTCGCGAATGACGAACCATCCTGCGTCCGGCGACTCGCCCGGCAGCAACTCCACGTCCCATTCCGCGCCGCGGTACATCGCGCGAGCGAGACCGTCCGCCTGCCAGTGATCGACATGCAGGCGCTGACCGATATCGAGAATGGTGTTCGGGTCCGCCGTGGCGTCGACCTTGATGCGACGCCGCCCGAAACGGCTTCGACGCAACATCCAGACGGCAACGCCCGCAACGATTGCCGCCGCAACCCATTGCAGCGGCCAGTCCGCGCGCAACAGCGCCGCAATGCCGCCCGCCGCCATGCCAAGGGCAACCATCAGCAGATAGAACGTCCCGCTCGCCAGCTCCAGCACCACGACCAATCCGGCGACGCCGAACCAAAGCCAAGCCTGCTCCATCGCAACTCCCAGACACAAAAAAACCCCAGTGTGATACCGGGGTTTATAGCATGAAACCCACCGATCGGCGTATGCGTCCCAAGGGAGGCACCTGCCTTTCGGTGGCGTCCGAGATGCCGCTCGGACGCTTCCGACTACCGACGTCAGATCGTGATCGTGACGCTTACTTCGCCAGCTTGGCGAGTTGCTGCCACGTCTCGATGACCGTGTCCGGGTTGAGCGACATCGATGCGATGCCTTCCTTGGCCAGCCACTCGGCCAGGTCCGGATGATCCGACGGACCCTGCCCGCAGATGCCTACGTACTTGCCTTTCGACAGACAGGCCTTGATGGCGCGGCTGAGCATGAACTGCACCGCCGGGTCGCGTTCGTCGAAATCCTTGGCCAGCAGCTCCATGCCCGAGTCGCGATCCAGACCCAGCGTGAGCTGCGTCAGATCGTTCGAACCGATCGAGAAGCCGTCGAAGTACTCGAGGAACTCGTCGGCCAGAATGGCGTTCGACGGCACTTCACACATCATCACCAGCTTCAGGCCGTTTTCGCCGCGCTTGAGGCCATACTCGCCAAGCATGCCCACCACGCGCTCCGCCTGACCCAGCGTACGCACGAACGGCACCATGATCTCGACGTTCGTCAGGCCCATCTCGTCACGCACGCGCTTCAGTGCACGGCATTCCATCTCGAAGGCTTCGGCGAAGTCTTCCGAAATGTAGCGCGATGCGCCGCGGAAGCCGAGCATCGGGTTCTCCTCGTCCGGCTCGTAACGCGAGCCGCCGATGAGCTTCTTGTACTCGTTGGACTTGAAGTCCGACAGACGCACGATCACGCTCTTCGGGTAGAACGCCGCCGCAATGGTGGCGATCCCTTCAGCGAGCTTGTCGACGTAGAACGCACGCGGCGAGGCGTGACCGCGTGCCACCGACTCGACCGCCTTCTTCAGGTCGGCGTCGATGTTCGGGTATTCGAGAATCGCGCGCGGGTGCACGCCGATGTTGTTGTTGATGATGAATTCCAGACGCGCCAGACCCACACCTTCGTTCGGCAGTTGCGCGAAGTCGAAGGCGAGCTGCGGGTTGCCCACGTTCATCATGATCTTCACCGGAATCTTCGGCATTTCGCCGCGCTGGATCTCGGTGATTTCCGTCTCGAGCAGACCGTCGTAGATCTTGCCCTCGTCGCCTTCGGCGCAGGAAACGGTCACGAGCGCGCCGTCCTTCAGGACGTCCGTTGCGTCGCCACAGCCGACCACCGCCGGCACGCCGAGTTCACGCGCGATGATCGCAGCGTGGCAGGTACGGCCGCCGCGATTCGTCACGATCGCCGATGCGCGCTTCATCACCGGCTCCCAGTTCGGGTCGGTCATGTCGGCCACCAGCACGTCGCCCGGCTGCACACGCTCCATTTCGCTCGGGTCCATGATCACGCGCACGGGACCGGCGCCGATCTTCTGACCGATGGCGCGGCCCGTGGCCAGCACGGGTGCATCGCCCTTGAGCTTGAAGCGCTGCTCGACCTTGCCGGCCGACTGGCTCTTCACCGTTTCCGGACGCGCCTGAAGAATGTAGATCTTGCCATCCTTGCCGTCCTTGCCCCACTCGATGTCCATCGGACGACCGTAGTGCTTCTCGATGATCAGCGCGAACTTGGCGAGCTCGGCGCAATCCTCGTCGGTGATCGAGTAACGGTTGCGCAACTCCATCGGTACGTCGATGGTCTTCACGCGGCCCGGCTCGCCCGGTTGCGTGAACTCCATCTTGACCAGCTTCGAGCCGAGCGTGCGGCGAATGATCGGGTACTTGCCGGCCTTGAGCGTCGGCTTGAAGACATAGAACTCGTCAGGGTTCACGGCGCCCTGCACCACCGTCTCGCCGAGACCGTAGCTGGCAGTGATGAACACGACGTCCTGGAAGCCCGACTCGGTGTCGATCGTGAACATCACGCCCGAGGCACCGCAGTCCGAACGGACCATGCGCTGCACGCCGGCCGAAAGTGCCACTTCGGCGTGCGTAAAACCCTTGTGAACGCGATACGAGATGGCACGGTCGTTGTACAGCGACGCGAACACGTGCTTCATGCGATCGAGCACGTCTTCGATGCCGACGACGTTCAGGTAGCTTTCCTGCTGACCGGCGAACGACGCGTCGGGCAGGTCTTCGGCGGTGGCCGACGAACGCACGGCGAACGAAGCATCCGGCTGGTCAGCCGTCAGGCGTGCGAACTGCTCACGGATATCCTTCTCGAGTGCCGGCTGCAGCGGCGCGTCGACGATCCATTGACGGATCTCGGCGCCGGCTTCCGCGAGGGCCTTGACGTTGTCGACGTCGAGGCCCTCGAGACGCTTGGCAACGCGCTCGGTCAGGTTGTTGTGCTGGAGGAATTCGCGGAAGGCGTGCGACGTCGTGGCGAAGCCGCCCGGCACGCGCACGCCGGCGCCGGCCAGTTGGCTGATCATTTCGCCAAGCGATGCATTCTTGCCGCCGACCGACTCGACGTCGGTCATGCGCAGATGCTCAAACGGCACCACGTAGGCGCCGTTGTGTGCTGCGTTAGTCATAAAAGCCCCTAAGGTAAGAAAAAAAATTCTCGGCGGACCGGCTGGGACTGACGTGGGCCGGTCGACCTGTTGGATAAGGAATCGCGCATTGGCGGCGTCGTGTACCAGGGGCCAGCACCCGACGACCTGCCCCGAACCATCCCGATTCCCGCCGCGCCCCGCCAGACGGGCCTGAGGCCGGGCGGCGCGCGATGGTCGCGCAATTGCTTATCCAACAAGTTGCCGCTATTCTACCGTGCAACGCACCATTTTGCGATTCTGCGCATGACTGACGCCCCCAATACCGGAAATTCCCCGACATCCCCCGCCCCACAAGCCAAACCGGCCGCCGCACGCCCGGTCTTCATTGTGTCCGACGGGACAGGGATCACGGCCGAGACATTCGCGCATTCGATTCTCGCGCAGTTCGAGATGCGTTTCCGTCAGATTCGCGTTCCGTTCGTGGATTCCGTCGATAAAGCCTATGAAACGGCGCAACGGATCAATGAAATGTATCGCAGCGAAAACGTCCGCCCGATCATTTTCAGCACGCTCGTCGACGCTCGCGCCAACGAGATCCTGCGCAATAGCCAGGGCGTGGTCCTCGACATGTTCCAGACGTTCATCGAACCCCTTGAAGTCGAGCTGGGACTCAAGTCGATGCATGCCATCGGACGGGTGCACCAGAACGCCGACAGCGAGGCGTATAAGAACCGGATCGAGGCGGTGAATTTCTCGCTCGCGCACGACGACGGCCAGTCGAACAAGAACCTGCAAAGCGCCGACGTGATCCTCGTAGGCGTATCGCGCAGCGGCAAGACGCCGACCACGCTCTACCTCGCCATGCAATACGGCGTGAAGGCCGCCAATTATCCGCTCATCCCGGACGACTTCGAGCGCGAAAAACTGCCTTCCACGCTCGACCAGTACAAGGACAAGATTTTTGGCCTGTCCATCGATCCGCTTCGCCTGTCCGAAATTCGCAATGAACGTCGACCGGGGAGCAAATACGCTTCGCTGGAGAACTGTCGCTACGAAGTGAACGAAGCCGAAGCGATGATGCGCCGCGAAGGCATCAAGTGGCTGTCGTCGACCCACAAGTCGATCGAGGAAATCGCCACCACGATCCTGCAGGAAATCAAGCTGGAGCGCGACGTCTACTGACGCCTCAGACACGCTCACGACCCGCCGAGAATCGAAAAGGGACGCCTCGAGCGTCCCTTTTTCATCCCTGCCGACAACAATCGCCGAACAACCGCCGAACATCCGCCGGCGCGTCAGTCGAGCCGCTGCCGCACCGCCTCGAACAGGCAGATCGCCGCGCAAGCCGCCACGTTGAGCGACTCCATGCCACCCGGTTGCGGAATGCGGATCGGCGTGCGTACGCGTTCGAGCCACTGTGGCGAAACCCCCGCCCCTTCGTTGCCGAAGACCCACGCCACGGGTGCGCGCAAGTCCTGCTCGTAGAGCGACGTGCTTGCCTGCAGGCTGGTCGCGAGCAACGGCACCGACAGGCGCGGCGCGAGCGAATCCGGAGTGCAATGCTCGACGATGTTCAATGAGAAATGCGCGCCCATCCCGGCGCGCAATACCTTGCTCGACCAGGCGAGTGCCGTGCCCGACATGCAAAACACATCGCGTACGCCGGCGGCGGCCGCACTGCGCAAGATAGAGCCGACGTTCCCGGCATCCTGCACTGCATCGAGAATCACGCAATCCGTGATTTGCGATGCCGGCAAGTGCCCGGTCGGCATTTCCACGACGAACACCAACGGCACCCCGTTGACCAGCGTCGACAACGGCTCGAACAATGCGTGCGGCAGGCAAACCCGGCGATCGGGATCGACCCTCGACCAGATCTGCGCGACTTCGTCGTTTTCCAGCGCCGTTTCCGGCGCCACGCAGACAAGCGGCTGTCCGAGCGCGCCAAGATAGGCGTCGGCCAGGTGCACACCCTCTAGCAGCGTCTGCCCCAGCTTGCGGCGCTGCGCGCTCGACTGCGCCAGTTGCTTCAGGCGCTTGTAGAACGGGTTGTCTTTGGAACTGATGAGTTTCATGAGGACCGGATGACGCGAGAAACGGTGAGCGCGCCGAACATCTCGAAGGCTTCGCGCACCGGTGCGAACGACTGGCGATGGTGCGGGCTCGGCCCGTGCCGCCGCAGCGCCTCCAGATGACGTGGCGTGCCGTAGCCGACGTGCTCGTCGAAACCGTACTGCGGGAATTCCTCGTGCAGCGCGATCAACTGACGGTCTCGCGTGACCTTTGCCAGAATCGACGCCGCCGAGATCGCGGGCACCTTGTCGTCGCCCTTGATCACGGCCTCCGAGCGCATCGGCAACACCGGGCAGCGATTGCCGTCGATGAGCGCCAGCGTCGGCACGCGCGACAAGCCATTGACGGCACGCTGCATGGCCAGCATCGTCGCGTGCAGAATGTTCAGCGAATCGATCTCGCCCACGCTCGCCTCGGCAATGCAGTACGCGAGTGAACGCTCGACGATTTCCTCGTAGAGCGCCTCGCGACGCTGCGCGGTGAGCTTCTTCGAGTCCGCGAGTCCCTTGATCGGACGCGCCGGATCCAGAATGACCGCCGCCGTCACGACAGGCCCGGCGAGCGGCCCACGCCCCACTTCGTCGACGCCGCACGTGAGGTCGGCCGCCACCTCGGCGAACAGGTCGAGCGCCATCTGCGGCAGCGTCGCTTTCGACGTGCGGGCGCGCGACTTCTCATCCGACGGCACCCCTTTTCGGGGGGCACGGCGCGCTTTGATTTCGTCGCTCATATCCGCCCCTTCTCGCGCAGTACCCGCTCGATCACTTCCGCCGAACGCGCCGCAGTGTTCTGGCGGAGTTGCTCGTGAATCTTCGTGAAGCGCGCCTGCAACGACGCCCGCAGCACCGGATCGGACAACTGCTGCCAGACGGCGTCGGCGAGCGCTTCGGGCGTGGCGAAGTGCTGCAACAGCTCCGGTACGACGAACTCACCGGAGAGGATATTTGGCAAGCCCACGTAAGGGAGATAGCCCTGCCGCTTCATGATCTGCGCGGTGAGCCAGGGCACCTTGTACGAGATGACCATGGGCTTCTTGTACAACGCGGCTTCCAGCGTCGCCGTTCCGCTCGCGAGCAGCACGCTGTCCGCAGCTTCGAGCGCCAGCGGCGCGCGACCGTCGATCACCGTCAGGTTCAGATCGCCGTGCGCGTCGACGATCGGTTGCATCATCGAACGCAAACGCGGTGTGGCCGCCGGCAGCACAAACCGAATCGATGGCTCCCGTTTGGCGAGCAATCGCATGGCGGCGAAGAAGACCGGTGTGAGGCGCTGCACTTCCGAGGTGCGGCTACCCGGGAGAATCGCGACGACCGGCCCGTTACCCGTCAGCGCCAATCGGGCCCGCGCGCCGGCCACGTCGGGCACCATCGGAATCTTGTCCGCCATCGGATGCCCGACGAACGTCGCGTCGATGCCCGCCCGGTGATAGATCTCCGGCTCGAACGGGAACAGGCACAACATGTGGTCCACGGCGCGCCTGATCTTCTTGATGCGCCCGCCGCGCCAGGCCCAGATCGACGGGCTGACGAAATGGATGGTGGGAATGCCGGCCTCGCGCAGCTTGATTTCGAGGTCGAAATTGAAGTCGGGAGCGTCGAATCCGACGAACGCCAGCGGCTTTTCCGCCAACCAGCGCTCGCGAAGCTGCCTGCGAATCGAGAGAATCTCGCGCAGATGCTTGATGACTTCCACGTAGCCCATCACGGAGAGCTTGTCGATCGGCCAATAGGCGTCGAACCCCTCTTCCGCCATATGCGGGCCACCGACACCCGCGTAGGCGATGTCGGCCGGAAGACTTTGCTTGAGTCCGGCAAGCACGTTACCGGCGATGAGATCGCCCGACAGCTCCCCGGCGACCATCGCCAGGGTTCGCTGGCCGGCGCCGGGAAGGGTCAGCGGCATGGAGATCAGCGCACGATACCGCGCGTGCTGGTGTTGAGGAAGTCGAGCAGCACACGCACGGCGTCGAAGACGTCCGGTGCGCCAGCGTTTCCAAACGCTTCGATCTGGACCTTCGCCTCGTCGAGCGTCAGGCCGCTCTTGTAGAGCAGCTTGTACGCATGGCGCAGCGCGGTGATCGCATCCGCGGAAAATCCGCGGCGACGCAGACCTTCGACGTTGATGCCATACGGTACCGCGCGGTCGCCCGACGCGATGACGTACGGCGGCACGTCCTGCACCAGCACGGAAGCCCCACCCACCATCGAGTGCGCACCGATGCGCACGAACTGGTGCACCCCCGTCATGCCGCCGATGATGGCCCAGTCGTCCACGTGCACGTGGCCTGCCAGCTGCGCGTTGCTCGAGAACACGGTGTGGTTGCCCACGTGGCAATCGTGCGCGATGTGCACGTAAGCCATGATCCAGTTGTCGTCGCCGAGCCCGGTCAGACCGCCGTCCTGCACCGTGCCCGTGTGGATGGTCGTGAACTCGCGAATCGTATTGCGGTCGCCGATGACGAGCCGCGTCGGCTCGCCAGCGTACTTCATGTCCTGCGGCGCGCCGCCAATCGACGCGAACGGGCCAATCTTGTTGCCCGCGCCGAGCGTCGTATGCCCGTCGACGATCGTGTGCGCCAGGATTTGCGTGCCTGCACCAACAGTGACGTTCGGCCCGACGATCGCGTACGGACCCACGGTAACGTCGTCGGCCAGTTGCGCCTTCGGATCGACGACCGCGGAGGGATGAATATTCGTCATGAGCGTCTCGGTTCCGGTTATTCGCCGTTCTTCTTGACCATGCACATGAACTCGGCTTCCGCCGCGAGCTTGCCGTCGACCAGCGCCTTGCCCTTGAACTTGAAGAAGCCGCGGCGCTCGCTAAGGAAGTCCACGTCCAGGATCAATTGATCACCCGGTTCGACAGGACGCTTGAAGCGAACGTTCTCGATCCCCACGAAATAGTAGAGCGTGTTTTCGTCGTGCACCGCTTCTTCTGAGAACGTGAGCAGCGCGGCGGCCTGCGCCAGCGCTTCCACGATCAGCACGCCCGGCATGACCGGACGCTGCGGATAATGGCCGGTGAAATACGGCTCATTGATCGTGACGTTCTTGATGACCTTGATATTGGCGTGCGGCTCCAGGCTGATCACGCGGTCCACCATCAGCATCGGATAGCGATGCGGCAGCAGCTTCATGATCTTGTGGATGTCGATATTGATGTTGGTCTCGCTCATTTCTCTTGCAGGTCTTTGACCTTCGCTTCAAGTTGTCGCACGCGATCGCGCATCTTGTCCAGATTGCGCATGATGGCCGCGTTCTTGTTCCATTCGGCGTTCGGAATCGCCGGAAACGCGCTGGTGTAGGTGCCCGGGCCGGGAATCGACTTCGACACCCCCGACTTGGCCGTCACGATGACCCGGTCCCCGATCGTCACATGCCCGGCCACGCCGACGGCGCCCCCCAGCATGCAGAATTTCCCGATGGTGCTGCTGCCGGCAATGCCCGTGCAGGCGGCGATCACCGTGTAGGCGCCCACGCGCACGTTGTGCGCGATCTGCACCTGGTTGTCGATCTTGCAACCGCGCTCGATGACCGTGTCGGCCATCGCGCCCCGATCGATCGAGGTCGACGCGCCGATTTCGACATCGTCTTCGATCACGGCTCGCCCGACCTGCGGAATCTTCACCCATTCGCCGCCGGTGGCAGTGAAGTCAGGCGCGAACCCGAATCCGTCGGAGCCGATCACCGCCCCCGCATGGATGACGCAACGCGCGCCGATCACGCTCGTGTGATACAGCGTGGCGTTGGGGTAGACGAGCACGTCGTCGCCGATCGTGGTGCCGCGACCGACGAACACGTTTGCCACCAGCCGGACACGTTCGCCCAGCCTCACGCCGGCTTCGATCACGACATTCGGACCGATGACGCACGAGGCCGGCACCGTCGCCGACGGATCGACGACCGCGCTCGGGTGAACCCCCACCGCCGGCACTGGCGTGGCCGCCTGCGCAAACATCTGGGCCACGCGTGCGAAGTACGCGTACGGGTTCGGCGCGATGATCCACGCGCGCCCTTCGTGCGAGGGCAGCTTGTCGAAGTCGGCCCTGGAGAGAATCACGGCCGCGGCGCCCGAATTGGGTACTTCGGCGAGATAGAGCGGATTGGACAGGAAGGCGAGCTGGCGTGCGCCGGCGCGATCGAGCGGTGCCAGACCGTCGACGGTGACTTCACCGTCCCCGACGAGGTCGCCACCGAAGCGCGCGACCAGTTGCGCCAGCGAGACTGAAGGGAGCGACGGCTGGGAAGCGTGGGACGACGCCGCCGACATGGACTGCGCGCCCGTCACTTGCCGCCGGTGCCGCTACCCGAACCTGCGTTCAGGGTCTTGAGCACCTTGTCCGTGATGTCGATGCGCGGGCTCACGTAGACCGCTTCCTGCACGATCAGGTCGTACTTGTCCGCCTCGGCAATCTGCTTGATCACGCGATTGGCGCGATCGAGCACGGCGGCGAGCTCCTCGTTGCGGCGCTGATTCAAATCTTCCCGGAATTCGCGCTGCTTGCGCTGGAATTCGGTGTCGGCGGCTGCCAGGTCACGCTGGCGCTTGGCGCGTTCGGCATCGGACAACGTGGGGTTGTCCTTGTCGAGCTTGTCCGACATCGCCTTCAGACGTTGCGCCATCGCCTGGAGATCCGAGTCCCGCTTGGAGAACTCCGCCTCGAGCTTGGCTTGTGCGGCCTTGGCCGGTGCGGAATCGCGCAGAATGCGATCCGAATTGACAGCGGCGATGCGCGCATCCTGAGCCATGGCGGCAAATGCCGCGCCAGCCAGCAACGCCGCGGCGATGCCGCGAAGGCAATGCTTACGGATACCGTTCAATGTATTACCCCTTGCAACGATGAAACATTCGGGACCAGTCGGGTCGCGCTCGTTAGAACGACGTACCGACCTGGAACTGGAATTTCTGGTACTGGTCGCCCGTCTTCTTGGCGAGCGGGAAGCCCATCGAGAGCTTGAGCGGGCCGATCGGCGAAATCCACGACAGACCGAAGCCGTAAGAATAGCGCAGGTTATTCAAGGTAATCGCCTGCCCGTTATCGAAGACGTTACCGCCGTCGAAGAACGTAAAGATACGCAGCGTACGGTCATATCCGGTGCCCGGCAGCGGGAACGTCAGCTCCACGTTACCGATGAGCTTCGATGCGCCGCCCAGCGGTTCGCCGTTGGTGTCCTTCGGACCCAGCGAGCTCGGCTCGTAGCCACGCACCGAGCCAATACCGCCCGCGAAGTAGTTCTTGAAGATCGGGAACGGCTGACCGCCCATGCCGTGGCCGTATCCGACTTCACCGTTGAGCGCGAGCGTGAAGCCGCGGCTGACCGGATAGTAGTACTGGTGCTGGTAATAGGCGCGGATGTACTTGGTCGTTCCGATCGGGGTGCCGATTTCGATGTTCGCCTGCTGATAGTGACCGCGGTTCGGAATCAGGGCGCTGTCACGCGAATCGCGCGACCAGCCGATGGTCAGCGGGTAGTTGTTGCTGACGTATCCGAATTGGTTGGCGTAGTCGATGTAGCGCTGCGGCGTAGTGCCGTCGCTCGTCAGATGCAGACGCGTCTGTTCGAAGCCGATGCCGAAGAACACCGTATCGACTTCCGAGAACGGCACACCGAACTTGAGGTTGCCCCCCAGCGTGTTGATACGGAAGTCCGAATCGCTGGTCAGCAGCAGCGGCTGGTACGTACGGTAATAGATGTCCGTAATACGGCTCACGCCGTCGACCGTGAAGTACGGATCGACCTGCGTCACCGCCAATGTCCGATACGTCTTGCCGGTGTTGACGTTCACCGACAGCGAAGTCCCCGAACCGAACACGTTGTCCTGGCTGATACCGGCCTGCAACACCACCTTGTCGGTCGACGAGAAGCCTGCGCCCACGTTGATCGTGCCGGTCGGCTTTTCTTCCACCTTCACCTGGAGGTCGACCTGGTCGTTCGAACCGGGCACCGGTTCAGTGGTCACGTTCACGTCGGTGAAGTAGCCCAGACGGTTGATACGGTCCTGCGACAGCTTGAGGCGATCGGCGTCGTACCACGAGCTCTCGAGCTGACGCAGCTCGCGACGAATCACCTCGTCGCGCGTGCGCGAGTTGCCGACGATGTTGATCTTGCGAACGTAGACGCGGCGGCCCGGATCGATCGTCAGCGTCAACGCCACCGTGTGGTTGTTGCGGTCGATCGTCGGCTGGGCGTTCACGTTGGCGAACGCGAATCCGTAGTTGCCGAGCATGTCCGAAATGGCTTTCGTGCTCGCCTGGAGCTTGGCGGCCGAGAACGTGTCGCCGGCCTTGAGCTGCACGAGCTTCTGGATGTCGTCCTGCTTGCCGAGCATCTCGCCGGTCAGCTTGACGTCCGACACCTTGTACGGCTCGCCTTCGTGCAGGTTGATCGTCAGGAACATCTCGTCCTTGTCCGGCGTGATCGAAACGTCGGTGGAGTCGATGTTGAATTCCAGGTAACCGCGGTTCAGGTAGAACGAACGCAGCTTTTCCAGATCGCCCGTGAGCTTGTCCTTGGAATACAGATCGTTCTTGGAGTACCAGGACAGCCAGTTCGGCGTGCCGAGCTCCATTTCGGACGTCAGGTCCGACGAAGAGAACGCCTTGTTGCCAACGAAGTTGATTTGCTGGATCGTGGCCTTGGGGCCTTCGGTCACCGCGAACTGAATGCCCACACGGTTGCGCTCGAGCGGCGTGACCGTGGTCTTCACCTGCGCTGCGTAGTAACCGCGCGTGAGGTATTGACGCTTGAGCTCCTGTTCCGACTTGTCGAGCAGGTTGCGGTCGAAGCTGCGACCCTCGGTCAGGCCGACCGAGCGCAGTGCCTTCTTCAGACCGTCCTTGTCGAATTCCTTGATGCCGAGGAAGTCGATGGAAGCAATGGCCGGGCGCTCGTTGACGTGCACCACCAGCACGTTGCCCTGCGTCTCGACGCTCACGTCCGAGAACAGGCCCGTTGCATAAAGGGCACGAATTGCTTCGGTGCCCTTATCGTCGTTGAACTTGTCGCCCGGCTTGACCGGCAGATACGAGAAGACCGTTCCGGGTTCGATCCGCTGCAAGCCCTCCACTCGGATATCCTTGACCACGAACGGCTCGACGGCGCGTGCCAGGAAACTGTGTGCCGCCAGAACCGCAATCACCAGGGTCTTCGGAACAAGGTGGTATTTATTCGACAACTTGCTTCCCCAAGAAACAATTGAATCGTAAAAAACTCGGATTTGCCTGCGACCGGCAGGCGCGTGACGCTGTCTAGTGCAGCAACTTCGACATGTCATTGAAAAGTGCTACGGCAGAGAGCGCGAGAATGCAAACGATGCCCACTCGTTGCAGCACACCCTGCCACCGCTCGGAAACAGCCCGGCCGGTAATCGCTTCGACCGCATAATATAACAGATAGCCACCGTCCAGAACCGGAATCGGCAACAGATTCAATACGCCAAGGCTAATGCTGACAAGCGCCAGAAAGGCGACGAAATAATCCAGTCCCAGTCGCGCGGAGCGGCCCGCATAGTCCGCAATCGTCACCGGACCGCTCAGATTCTTGAGCGATGCCTGCCCCGTGATCATTTTCCCAAACATGCGCACGCTGAATGCCGTCACGTCCCATGTGCGCTGCGCACCACGGCCAATGGCCTCGAACAGGCCGTAACGCACGGTCACCGAGTCGACCTGACTGGCCAGCGCGGCCCCGATCTTGCCCACGCGCGCCCCGCCCGCCTCGGCGGAGTCGACTTCCGCCGCGGGCGTGAGGGTGACATTCATCAGCGCGCCATCGCGCCGCACCGTGAACGTCATCGGTTTGCCCGGATGCGCACGCACGGCATCGACCAGCCCCTTGGCCGACGTCACCGCACTGCCGTCCACCGCCGTGATTTCGTCTCCCACGCGCAAGCCCGCCGCCCCGGCCGCGCCCCCCGCGATAAGCTGCCCCACCTTCACGCGCGCCGACGGCACCAGGCCCAGCCGCTGCATGAAGTCCTGCTCGCCGTCGGCATCGAAGTGCTGCCCTGCGGCGTCCAGCGTGTATTCGGCGCGGCCGTCGCGCGTGCGCGCGATCAGGGTGACGCGCTGACCGTCGATCATCGGATCGACCAGACGCCAGCGAAGATCCTCCCACGAGCGCACTGGCATGTCGTCGCCGACAGCTTCGTCGGAACTCGTTCCATTCTCGCGGACACCGGTAATGAGCTCGCCGCCGGCCAATCCGGCGCGCGCCGCGAGCGTGCCCGCCGCCGGCGGCGCCACGCGGGCGACCGGCTCCGTGACACCCACCAGATTCAGCCCGGCGTAAAGGGCAATGGCAAGCAGGAAGTTCGCGACCGGTCCGGCGGCCACGATGGCGAAGCGCTTGTAGACGGATTGCCGGTTGAACGCACGATCGCGGTCTTCCGGGGCGACGATCTGCGTATCGTCACGCTCGTCGAGCATCCGAACATAGCCGCCGAGCGGCAGTGCGCAGACGGTCCACTCCGTGCGATCGCGGCCCATCGTCCACTTGAGCAGGGGGGTGCCGAACCCCACCGAGAAACGCAGCACCTTGACGCCGCACAACCGCGCGACCGAGTAATGGCCCAGCTCATGGAACACCACCAGCACGCCAATGGCGACGGCAAACGCAAGCAACGTGGACAGCAGAGTCATGAGCGAATCGGGCCCCGAGGACGTTACGACATGAGTTCAGGCGTCAGGAAGACGCCGGGGCCGGCAGCTTGGCGACGATGGCCGCCGCCAGTTCGCGGGCGCGGCGGTCGGCTTCGAGCACCACGTCAAGCGACGTGGCCTCGCCAACGGCCACCGCGTCGAGCACCTGTTCGACCACCTGGGCGATGGCCGTAAAACGAATGCGCCCTTCGAGGAAGGCCGCCACGGCGATCTCGTTGGCCGCGTTGAGCAGCGCCCCGGCCGTGCCACCGCGATGCAACGCATCGAACGCCAGGCGCAGGCATGGGAATCGACGCAAGTCCGGCGCCTCGAAGGTCAATTTGCCGATGTCGGCGAGATTCAGCCCCGCGACGCCCGACGTCACCCGGTCCGGGAATGCCAACGCATGCGCGATCGGCGTGCGCATATCCGGATTCCCGAGCTGCGCCAGCGTGGAGCCGTCCGTGTAGGTGACCATCGAGTGAATCACGCTCTGCGGATGGATCAGCACTTCGATCCTCTCCGGCGGCATATTGAAAAGCCAGTGTGCCTCGATGACCTCGAGCCCCTTGTTCATCATGCTGGCGGAATCGACCGAAATCTTGCGGCCCATGACCCAGTTCGGATGAGCGCAGGCTTCGTCCGGCGTGACATTTTCCAGCGACGCCAACTCGCGCTCGCGGAACGGGCCGCCCGAGGCGGTCAGCACCAGCTTTTCGACGCCGCGCGTGGAAATGCCATGCTCGCCGGCCAACTGCGGCAGGCATTGGAAAATGGCATTGTGCTCGCTGTCGAGCGGCAACAACGTGGCGCCGGCGCGTTCGGCCGTTGCCATGAACAGTGCGCCGGACAGGACGAGCGACTCCTTGTTGGCCAGCAGAATGCGCTTGCCGGCACGGGCGGCCGCCAGCGTCGATTGCAGGCCAGCGGCACCCACGATCGCCGCGACAACCATCGTTGGCTCGGAGGCCTCGGCGATCTCCACCAGCGCCCGCGGTCCGTGCGTGACTTCGATCTTCAGGCCCGCGTCGGCCAGGCGGGCGGCGAGCACGCCTGCCCCGTCGGCGTCGGCCACCACCGCCACCTTCGGACGGTGCGCAACGCATTGCTCGAACAAACGGTCGAGATTGCGGTGCGCCGACAAGGCGTAGACGGAGAAACGGTCGGGATGACGCCCCACCACATCGAGCGTGCTTACGCCGATGGAGCCAGTGGAGCCGAGAATGGAAAGACGTTGCGACATGATCAGACGAAGAGCAGAGCCAGCGGAAGCACCGGCAGCAAAGCGTCGATTCTGTCGAGCACGCCCCCGTGGCCGGGCAGCAGCGCGCTGGAATCCTTCACGCCGGCTTGCCGTTTGAGTTGAGATTCGAACAAGTCGCCAACAACCGAGAAAGCGACCAGGGCGGTCAAGGCCAGCGCGCCGAGGCCAGGGCCCAGGGAGCTGGCGAGATGCGAGACGATCGTGGGCGCCTGCAGGTCCGACGCGAGCACCGCGGCGGCCGCGACGAGCACCAGCAGCCATCCGCCGATCGCGCCTTCCCATGACTTGCCCGGGCTGATGGAAGGGGCCAGCTTGCGACGGCCGAAGGCGCGGCCGGCGAAATAAGCCCCGGTGTCGGCGATCCAGACAATGACCAACACCGACAGGAGGAAGGCAACACCGCGCTCACGCGCGAGGCACAGCGCCTGCCATGCCGCGATCAGCAGCACCGGGCCGGCCACCAGCAGCAAGCCGCGCCAGGCGCCCTGGGTCGCCGGCTTGCGCGCCAGCGTGTACGGACCGGCCAATACCCAGAAGACGGCGGCCGGCTTGAGCCAGATCGACGACAACGTCCAGCCCCCCGCCCACGTCAGGCCGACACCGAGCAGCGCCAGCGCGCCGTAAAAGATCGCGCCCGTGCCGTTCAGACCGACGAGGCGCCCCCACTCCCAACCGGCGGCCGCCACGATCACGGCCGCAAGACATGCGAACTGCGCCGGCGTACCGACGAAGATCACGGGCAAGAGAATGGCAAGCAGTACGACAGCGGTAATAACGCGCGTCTTGAGCATCAGGCGGATTGTCCCGAGGGGTTCTGGACTTGCGCGCTGGTACGGCCGAAACGGCGTTCTCGCTGCTGAAACTCGGCAACCGCGCGCTTGAGCGTATTGGCGTTGAAGTCCGGCCAGAATTCTTCGGTGAAATAGAGCTCAGTGTACGCCAGTTGCCAAAGCAGAAAATTACTGATCCGCTGGTCGCCGCCGGTCCGGATGAACAGGTCCGGCTCCGGCGCGTACGCCATGCTCAGGTACGGGGCGAGATCCTCTTCGGCAAACGACGTCTCGAGTGCCGCCGCCCCCCCCTGCGCGACACGTGCCGCGGCAAGTTTGCGGGCAGCCTGCAAAATGTCCCACCGCCCGCCGTAGTTGGCGGCGATGGTCAGCGTGAGCCCCTTGTTGTCCTTTGTGCGTTCCTCGGCACGGCGGACCAGTTCCTGGATGCGCGGCTCGAACGCCTCGAGGGCGCCGACCACGCGCAACCGAATACCGTTGTTGTGCAGCTTCCCAACCTCGCGCTCGAGCGCGAGGATGAACAGTTGCATCAACGTGGAGACTTCGTCCTGAGGCCGGCGCCAGTTCTCCGAACTGAAGGCGAACAGCGTCAGATACTCGACGCCGAGCTCGGCACACGCCGTCACCGCCTCGCGCACGGCATCGACACCGCGCTTGTGTCCGGCAACGCGAGGCAATTTACGACTGGTAGCCCAACGCCCGTTGCCATCCATGACGATGGCGACGTGGCGCGGAATGCTCGCTGTTTCGGGAACAGAAAGCGTGGAGCTGAGAAAACCCATTGAGGTGCGGCGCGGGAATCGAGCGCGAAAGTCAGCGGAGATCTTGCGGTGAGTGCCGGGGCACTCAAACCGTCATGATGTCGGCTTCTTTCTGCTTGACCAGCTCGTCGATCTCGGCGACGAACTTGTCGGTGAACTTCTGGACTTCGTCACCGCCACGGCGCTCGTCGTCCTCCGAGATTTCCTTGTCCTTCACCAGCTTCTTGAGCTGCTCGTTCGCGTCGCGGCGCAGATTGCGCACGGCCACCTTGGCGGTCTCGCCTTCCGACTTGACCAGCTTGGTCATTTCGCGCCGGCGCTCTTCGGTCAACTGGGGCATCGGCACGCGGATGAGATCGCCCTGCGTGGCCGGATTCAGACCCAGATCCGATTCGCGAATGGCCTTCTCGACCTTGGCCACCATGTTCTTTTCCCACGGCTGAACGCCGATCGTGCGGGCATCGACGAGGTTCACGTTGGCAACCTGAGCGATGGGCACCATCGAACCGTAGTAGTCGACCTGGACGTGATCGAGCAGACCCACGTGGGCGCGGCCGGTACGAATCTTCGCCAGGTTGTTCTTGAACGACTCGATCGAGCTCTTCATCTTTTGCTCGACATTCTTCTTGACGTCAGCAACGCTCATGACAACCTCCAAACCTTGAATTGTTACGCAAACATAAATGATACGGCGTCGGCGTGCCAATGCACGCCGACGCCGCAATTTGAACTCAAACGTGGACGAGCGTTCCCTCGTCCTCGCCGAGAATGACGTGCTTGAGCGCACCCGGCTTCACGATCGAGAACACGCGCACGGGCATCTTCTGATCGCGGCACAGCGCAAAAGCCGTCGCGTCCATGACCTGCAGGTTCTTCGAGATGGCCTCGTCGAAGCTGATGGTCGAATACTTTACCGCGTTGGGATCCTTCTTGGGATCCGCCGAGTACACGCCGTCGACCTTGGTCGCCTTGAGCACCACTTCGGCGCCGACCTCCGATCCGCGCAGCGCGGCGGCCGTGTCGGTGGTGAAGAACGGGTTGCCCGTGCCGGCGGCGAAGATCACGACTTTGCCCTCTTCGAGCTGACGGATCGCGCGCGGGCGGATGTACGGCTCGACGACCTGGTCCATACGCAGCGCGGACTGCACACGCGCTTCGATGCCGGCGTGACGCATGGCGTCCTGCAGCGCCAGCGCGTTCATCATGGTGGCCAGCATGCCCATGTAGTCGGCCGTGGCGCGATCCATACCGGCCGCGCCGCCCGCCACACCCCGGAAAATATTGCCGCCGCCGATCACGACGGCCAGCTGCGTGCCCAGGCGAACGACTTCGGCGATATCGCCAACCATGCGCTCGATCGTCGCACGATTGATGCCGAATGCATCGTCACCCATGAGGGCTTCACCAGAGAGCTTGAGAAGTACGCGTTTGTAAGGAGTAGACATGGCGGTCCTTAAGAAATCTGGTCGGGCACTGTGTGGGTATTCTGGATGAAACAACGGGGACGGCACCGCCGCCCCCGACTACTACGGTACTGCGAAAATTACGACTGCTTGGCTGCGGCGACTTGCGCGGCCACTTCGGCGGCGAAGTCGTCCTGCTTCTTCTCGATGCCTTCGCCGACCACGAACATGGTGAAGCTCTTGACCGTGGTGTTGTTGGCCTTGAGCATCTGCTCGACGGTCGACTTGTCGTCCTTCACATAAGCCTGGTTGAACAGCGACACTTCCTTCAGGAACTTCTGCACGCTGCCTTCCACCATCTTCGCGACGATCTCGGCCGGCTTGCCCGATTCGGCAGCCTTCTCGGCAGCGACCTTGCGCTCCTTCTCGATCAGTTCCGGCGAGACCTGATCGCCCGACACGGCCACCGGCTTCATGGCGGCGATGTGCATGGCGACGTTCTTGCCCACTTCGGCGTCGGCGCCTTCGTACTCGACAACCACGCCGATGCGCGTGCCGTGCAGGTAGGCGGCGAGCTTGCCCGACGTCTCGTAGCGCTGGAAGCGACGGATCGTCATGTTCTCACCGATCTTGCCGATCAGGTCGGTACGCACCTGCTCGACGGTCTTGCCCTCGAGCGGCAGCGCCGACAGGGCAGCTACGTCGGCCGGGTTGTTCTCGGCGACGAGCTTGGCCAGTTCGTTCGCGAACTTCAGGAAGTCGTCGTTCTTCGAGACGAAGTCGGTTTCGCAGTTGATTTCAACCACGGCGCCCTTGCCGCCATCGATGTAGGCGGCGATCACGCCTTCGGCCGTGATACGGCTGGCGGCCTTGCTGGCCTTGCTACCCAGCTTGACACGCAGGATTTCTTCAGCACGACCCATGTCGCCATCGGCTTCGGTCAGCGCCTTCTTGCACTCCATCATCGGCGCATCGGTCTTGGCGCGCAGTTCGCCCACCATTGCTGCAGTAATTGCCGGCATATCGTTACTCCTGTATATCGAATCAGTCGGACCGGGTGTCGCCCGGACGGCCGCATTGCCCGTCCTCGGCTCCCCGCAGATCCGACATGGGGAAATCGGACTAAAAAAAAGGGGCGCCACAAGCAGCCCCTTTTGTCACGCAGCGGTGGCCGCTTACGCCTCTTCGTTCACTTCGACGAACTCGTCGCCGTCGCCGCGCACGGCTTCCACGACTTCCTTGACGGCGTTTGCACGGCCTTCGAGGATCGCGTCGGCAACGCCCTGAACGTACAGCTCGACGGCCTTGCTCGAGTCGTCGTTACCCGGGATGACGTAGTCCACGCCGTCCGGCGAGTGGTTCGTATCGACCACGGCGATCACCGGAATGCCCAGCTTGTTGGCTTCGGTGATGGCGATCTTGTGGTAGCCGACGTCGACGACGAAGATGGCGTCGGGCATGCCGCCCATTTCCTTCACGCCACCGATCGACTTTTGCAGCTTGGCCATTTCGCGATCGAACAGCAGCGCTTCCTTCTTGCTCATGCGCTCTTGCTCGCCGGCTTCCAGGGCCTGCTCCATGTCCTTGAGCTTCTTGATCGACGACTTCAGGGTCTTGAAGTTCGTCAGCATGCCACCCAGCCAACGGTTGTTGACATACGGCATGCCGGCACGCGTTGCGGCTTCCGCAACGATTTCACGCGCCTGACGCTTGGTGCCCACGAAGAGGATCGTGCCGCGGTTTGCTGCCAGTTGACGCACGTACTTCAGCGCGTCCTGGTACATCGGCAACGTCTTTTCGAGGTTGATGATGTGAATCTTGTTGCGATGGCCGAAGATATAGGGGGCCATCTTGGGGTTCCAGAAACGGGTTTGGTGACCAAAGTGGACGCCCGCTTCCAGCATCTGACGCATCGTGACAGACATGTGATTCTCCGTGAGGGTTGGGTCTTAGACCGGCTGCCGTACCCGTTCCGTCGGACTGTCATACAGCTTTGCATGACCCGTCCGCGAAGTTCGGGCACCCTGGGTGCGCCGGCCCGCGATTTCAAAATTTCCAAGCCGATGATCTTCGATGCCACCCGGAACCTCACCGAGCGCGGCGCCATTCGGCACCAGGTTGGGGCGAATTACCCCGAACAATTCGGTGAAGACCCTTGAAAACCAAGGGAAAACCCTCGGGTTTATTGACAACTCGTCCTCGACTTAGCCCGAGATTATAGCATCGCAGCATGCCTGCACTCAAGTGACGCGTGAAGTGCCGACGACGCGCCCGAAATCCCCGGCATGCGCGGCATTCCGGCCGGTTTGGCCCGCGATCCGGGCACGCCATCGGAGCTGCGGAAAATCGGCCTCGGAATTCGCCGAAATCCGCGCCCAACGGGGCGGAAACCGTCCATTGATGCGATAATGCGGCACTGTTTCCGCAATTTGCCCGATTCCGCAATGGCCATCACCCTCAAGAATGCCCACGACATCGAAATGATGCGCGTCGCCTGCCGTCTGGCCAGCGAGGTGCTCGATTTCATTACGCCGCACGTGCGCGCCGGCGTCACCACCGGGGAACTCGACCGGCTTTGCCACGAGTACATGATCAAGGAACAGGGCACCGTGCCGGCGCCGCTGAACTATCAGCCGCCCGGCTATCCGCCCTACCCCAAGGCGACCTGCATCTCGGTCAACGACGTGATCTGCCATGGCATTCCCGGCGACAAGACGCTCAAGAACGGCGACGCGCTGAACATTGACATCACCGTGATCAAGGACGGCTACTTCGGCGACACGAGCCGCATGTTCATCGTCGGCGAGGGGTCGATCCTCGCCAGGCGCCTCGCCCAGGTCACCTACGAATGCATGTGGCTCGGCATCAATCAGGTCCGGCCCGGCGCGCATCTCGGCGACATCGGCCAGGCGATCCAGACGCACGCCGAAGCACAGGGGTATAGCGTGGTGCGCGAATATTGCGGGCATGGCATCGGTCAGGTCTTTCACGAAGATCCGCAGATCCTGCACTATGGCCGCCAGGGGACTGGACTGGAACTGCAGGCCGGCATGATCTTCACGATCGAGCCGATGATCAACGCCGGCAAGCGCGAAATCCGCACGATGCCCGACCAATGGACCGTCAAGACGCGCGATCGCAGCCTGTCGGCACAATGGGAGCACACTGTCCTCGTGACGGAAACCGGTCACGAGGTGCTCACGCGCTCGGCGCTCACGCCGCCGCCGCCGCCCGGTTCGTCGTTTGTCACGTCGTTCGCGACCGCTGCCTGAGTCGCCGACGACTGTCGGCGACCGGCAACCACCCCCAAAGGCTGTCGTGTCGTCGTCGCAACATCGTTTTGAACGTCCGGTCGCCGAGCATTTCGGCGGCCGCCCGGCCTGACCCGATTATTCACCCCAGGAAGCCGTCATGCACGCACGTGCGCACGCCCCCTCCCCACTCCGTCAGGCGCTCAAGGAACGCAAGGCCGAGCTCGTCGAGCGCTTCTCCGCGCACGGCAAGATCGACGTGCTCCTGCACGGCCTGTGCCAGGCCGTCGACCAGGCCATGCGCGACGCGTGGGCCGAGTGCCAGATGCCGGGGGAGTTCGCGCTCGTGGCCGTGGGCGGCTACGGACGCGGCGAGCTGTACCCGTACTCGGACGTCGACATTCTCGTGCTGCATCGCGGCACCGACGGCGACGCGCTCACGTCTCACGTGGAGCCGTTCATCGGGTTCCTCTGGGACATCGGCGTCGAGATCGGATCTTCCGTACGCACGGTCGACGAATGCCTGAGCGAAGCGCAGGCTGACATCACGGTGCAGACGAGCCTGCTCGAAGCGCGTCTCATCACCGGCGACCGGGCGCTTTTCGAGGCATTCGAGCAACGCTTCGCCGTCGATCTCGATCCCCTGGCATTTTTTCGCAGCAAGCAGCT
Source organism: Pandoraea pnomenusa (assembly GCF_000767615.3). NCBI lineage: Bacteria > Pseudomonadati > Pseudomonadota > Betaproteobacteria > Burkholderiales > Burkholderiaceae > Pandoraea > Pandoraea pnomenusa. The sequence goes on from NZ_CP009553.3 coordinate 2,966,412, forward strand.
GGAAATTCGTCAGCGCCACGCGAAATACCAGGACACGCCCTACAGCCTCGAGCCGAACTGCAAGGAAAGCCCCGGCGGGTTGCGTGATCTGCAGGTCATCCTGTGGATGACCAAGGCCGCGGGGCTCGGCAACAGCTGGTCGGAACTGTTTGCGCGCGACCTGCTCACCGATCGCGAACTCAAGGAGTTGCGTCGCAACGAACAGTTCCTGAAGGGTCTGCGCGCGCGCTTGCACTTGCTGGCGCGCCGCCGCCAGGACGTGCTCGTGTTCGACATGCAGACGCCGCTCGCCCAGAGCCTGGGGTTCGATGCAACGGCCACCAAGCGCGCCAGCGAGCAGCTCATGCGCCGATACTACTGGGCTGCCAAGGCCGTCTCGCAGCTCAATACCGTACTGCTGCTCAACGTCGAGGCCCGGCTGTTCCCGCAAACGAGCGGCGTGACGCGCGTGATCAACGAACGCTTCGTCGAGAAGCAGGGCATGATCGAGATCGTCGATGACGAGCTCTACCAGCGGCATCCGAACGCCATTCTCGAGACGTTCCTGCTCTACGAACAGGTCGTCGGCGTGAAGGGCCTCTCGGCGCGAACCCTGCGGGCGCTCTACAACGCCCGGGAGTTGATGAATGCCCAATGGCGCACCGATCCCGAGAACCGTCGCACGTTTCTCGCGATCCTTCAGCAACCGCAAGGGATCACGCACGCCCTGCGCCTGATGAACCAGACCAGCGTGCTCGGGCGGTACCTGATCAATTTCCGCCGCGTGGTCGGCCAGATGCAGCACGACCTTTACCACGTGTATACGGTCGATCAGCACATCTTGATGGTGGTGCGCAACATTCGCCGTTTCGCCGTTGCGGAGCACACGCACGAGTACCCGTTCTGCAGCCAGTTGATTGCGAACTTCGACCGGCCGTGGGTGCTGACCATCGCCGCGCTATTCCACGACATCGCGAAAGGGCGCGGTGGCGACCACTCCACGCTGGGCATGGTCGACGCACGGCGTTTCTGCACCCGTCATGGCATCGACAAGGAGGACACCGATCTGATCGTCTGGCTGGTGGGCGAGCATCTGACGATGAGCACCGTCGCGCAGAAGCAGGACACCACCGACCCCGACGTCATTCGCCGCTTCGCCGAGAAGGTCGGCAGCGAGCGACGCCTGACCGCGCTCTATCTCCTGACGGTAGCGGACATTCGCGGCACAAGCCCGAAGGTCTGGAACGCATGGAAAGGCAAGCTGCTCGAGGACCTTTACCGGCTGACGCTGCAGGTACTCGGCGGCGCGAATCCGGATCCGCATTCGCAGTTGAAAACCCGCAAGGAAGAAGCGCTCGGCCTGCTGCGGCTTTATACCGTGCCCGAACGCGCTCAGGAAGCGCTCTGGAATACGCTCGACGTGGCCTACTTCCTGCGCAACGATCCCGCGGACGTCGCGTGGCAGACGCGCCATCTGTGGCGGCACGTCGACAGCCCGGCCCCCATCGTCAAGGCGCGACCGTCGCCGATCGGCGAGGGGCTGCAGGTGATGGTCTACGTGCGCGACCAGGTCGACCTGTTCGCGCGCATCTGCGGCTATTTCGAGCGCAAGGGCCTGTCGATTCTCGATGCGAAGGTGCACACCACCAGCCACGGTTTCGCACTGGATAGTTTTTTGCTGACGGACCCCGGCCTGGACACCAGTTACCGCGACATCATCAATCTCGTGGAAAGCGAACTGGTGTCGCTGCTTACGCGTGCGGAGCCCCTGGCCGAGCCGAGCAAGGGGCGCCTGCCGCGCCGCTCGCGCAGCTTTCCTGTTACACCGCGCGTCGATCTGCGACCGGACGAACGCGGTCAGTACTACCTGCTCTCGGTGTCGGCCAACGACCGCACCGGCTTGCTCTACGCGGTTGCGCGCGTGCTTGCGCGTCACGGCGTGAGCGTGCGCACCGCACGTATCAATACCCTCGGCGAACGTGTTGAAGACACGTTCCTGCTCGACGGCAGCCGCTTGCAGGACAATCGCCTGCAAATCGCCGTCGAGACCGAATTACTCGAAGCACTGGAACCATGAGCGATACCCCGCGCGCCAAACTGAGCGCCAAACACCCCCGCACCCTCGACAAGACGCGCGCCCCCGTGCGTTCGTCGGGCGCCTTGCGTCGTCCGACCAAGGCGGTGCCCGCGTCGATGCTCGACGCTGGCGGCACGAAGAAAGCCGCTGCGAAACCGGCGCGCCCGCGCCCGGCGGATGACGCGTCGGCGCCAGCAGGGGCGCGGCGCCCTGCCGGCAATGCCGCTGTCCCGCGCAAATCCGTGGCCAACGCGGCCAACGCGGCCAATACGACCAATGCGGTCAAGCCGTATGAGAAGCGCGCAACAGGCGATCGTCCGCCCCAACGCGGCCAGCGCGAGCGCGTGGCCGGCGGCCGCGCGGTCCGTGGCGCCGAGGGTACCCCGAGGCGCTTCGACGAGGACCGCCCGCGTCGCGCCGGCGAAGGTAGCGCGGGTGGCGCACGGGGCGATTACGCCCGCCCGGTCAAACGCGGCGCCGATGACCGCGCGCCGCGCCGTTTCGACGAAGACCGTCCGCGTCGCGCCGACGAAGGTGGCGCGCGTGGCGGCGCACGGGGTGATTACGCCCGCCCGGTCAAACGCGGCGCCGATGACCGCGCGCCGCGCCGTTTCGACGAAGACCGTCCGCGTCGCGCCGACGAAGGTGGCGCGCGTGGCGGCGCACGGGGTGATTACGCCCGCCCGGCCAAACGCGGCGCCGATGACCGCGCGCCGCGCCGTTTCGACGAAGACCGTCCGCGTCGCGCCGACGAAGGTGGCACGCGTGGCGGCGCACGGGGTGATTACGCCCGCCCGGTCAAACGCGGCGCCGATGACCGCGCGCCGCGCCGTTTCGACGAAGACCGTCCGCGTCGCGCCGACGAAGGTGGCACGCGTGGCGGCGCACGGGGTGATTACGCCCGCCCGGCCAAACGCGGCGCCGATGACCGCGCGCCGCGTCGTTTCGACGAAGGTGGTGCACGGGGTGCACGTGGTGATTACGCCCGTCCGGCCAAACGTGGCGGTGAAGACGCACCACGAGGGCGCTTCGCCCGCGAGGACCACAATGCGCGTCCGGCACGCCCGGCACGCGCGGCGCGTGTCGAACGCGACGACGATGACGACATCAAGGTCCATCACGACGCGGCAGGCTCACTGCGCCTGTCCAAGCGCATGTCAGAGCTGGGCCTGTGCTCGCGACGTGAGGCGGATGAGTGGATTGCCAAGGGGTGGGTGCGCGTCGACGGCAAGGTCGTGACGGAACTCGGCACCAAGATTCTGCCGACGCAGGAAATCACGGTTGTCCAGGCCGCGCACAAAGAGCAGGCCAACCGCGTCACGATCCTGCTTCACAAGCCCGTGGGCTATGTCTCCGGACAAGCGGAAGACGGGTACGAACCCGCCGTCGTTCTGGTCACGCGAGAACACCATTGGGCCGAAGACGATGCCGGCGTGCGTTTCTCGCCATCGCACCTGCGTAGCCTGGCGCCCGCCGGGCGTCTCGATATCGATTCGACCGGCCTGCTCGTCCTGACGCAGGACGGGCGCATCGCCAAACAACTGATCGGCGAAGATTCCGAGATCGAGAAGGAGTATCTCGTGCGCGTGTCCTACAACGAGCATTCGCAGAACGTTCAGGCACACTTCCCGGCCGATCGCCTGGCGCTGCTGCGCCATGGACTGTCGCTCGACGACCAGCCGCTCAAGCCGGCCCAGGTCGACTGGCAGAATCCGGAGCAACTGCGATTCGTGCTCAAGGAAGGCAAGAAGCGTCAGATCCGCCGGATGTGCGACCTCGTCGGCCTGCACGTCACGGGACTCAAGCGCGTTCGCATGGGACGTATCACGCTCGGCAATCTGCCCGTCGGCGAGTGGCGCTACCTTCGCGCCGGCGAGGGATTCTGAGCGGAACGGCGACCTCGCCAATGAAAAAGCCCGCCAACAGGCGGGCTTTTTCTCGGCCATTTGCCGGTTACTCCGGTGTGCCGTCGCGCCGTCCCCACGCGGCGTCGGCGCAACGCCCGGCACCCGACCTCACCGCACGGCCCCGGCGTCAGGCCATCGACCGCTCGACCAGCCATGGCGTCTGAGATCGACGCGACAAATCAGTCGTCGCTCTTCGGATCGAGCCCCGGGAACAGGATCTCGGTAAAGCCGAACTTGCTGAAGTCGGTAATGCGCATCGGATACAACTTGCCGATGAGATGGTCGCACTCGTGCTGGACCACCCGCGCGTGAAATCCCTCGGCAATGCGATCGATGACACGTCCGTACTGATCGAACCCCTCATAACGCAGCATCGAATAACGGTTGACCATGCCTCGCAGCCCGGGAACCGACAGGCAACCCTCCCAGCCCTCTTCCATGTCCTGCGTCAGCGGCGTGATCACCGGATTGATGAGCACGGTCTCAGGCACTTCGGGGGCGTCGGGGTAGCGCTCGTTGTGCTCGAAACCAAAGATCACCACCTGCAGGTCGACGCCGATCTGCGGCGCGGCCAGTCCCGCGCCGTTGGCGTGCTTCATGGTGTCGAACATGTCGGCGACGAGTTCATGCAACTCGGGCGTATCGAAATGCTCCACGGCCTTGGCGAGGCGCAGCAAGCGCGGATCGCCCATCTTCAGAATGTCGCGAATCATCGATTGAGTCCTCACATCAAAGCGCGGCCAACATCGCGCGCATAGCGTCTTCGTCGAGCACCGGCACACCCAGCGACTCGGCCTTCGCCAACTTGCTCCCTGCGTCGGCTCCCGCCACGACATAATCGGTTTTCGCGGAAACCGAACCGGCAACCTTCGCCCCTTTTTCCTCGAGCATCGATTTCGCCTCGTCACGCGAAAGCGTCGGCAACGTCCCCGTCAGCACGAAGGTCTTGCCGGCCAACGGCAACGGGGCCGCCGCCGCCGGTTCCGACTCGGGCCAGGTGACGCCCGCCGCGCGCAGTTGCTCGATCACCTCGACATTATGCGGCTCACCGAAGAAATTGGCGATGGACTGGGCCACAATGGGTCCGACGTCAGGCACGGCGAGCAGTTCCTCGGTCGAGGCCGCCATCACATTGTCCAGCGTGCCGAAATGACGGGCGAGATCCTTCGCCGTCGCCTCACCCACATGCCGGATCCCCAGTGCGAAGATGAAGCGCGCGAGTGTAGTGTGACGCGCCGCCTCCAGCGCCGCCACCAGATTGGCCGCCGATTTGTCGGCCATGCGATCGAGCGCCGCCAGCTTGGCCACGCCGAGCTTGAACAGGTCGGCCGGCGTGCGAATGATGTGCTGGTCGACAAGTTGCTCGACGAGTTTGTCGCCAAGCCCTTCGATATCGAGCGCGCGGCGCTGCGCAAAGTGCAGCAAGGCCTGCTTGCGCTGCGCGGCGCAGATCAACCCGCCCGTGCAACGCGCGATGACCTCGTCGGGCAGCTTCTCGATGGCCGAACCGCACACCGGGCACGCCGTCGGCATCACAAACGCCCGCGCGTCGGCAGGACGTCGCTCCAGCACCGAACCGACCACCTCCGGAATCACATCCCCCGCACGGCGCACAATCACGGTGTCGCCGATCATGACATCCTTGCGCCGAATTTCGTCCTCGTTGTGCAGCGTGGCGTTCGTCACCGTCGCCCCGCCCACGAAGACCGGCGCCAGACGCGCCACCGGCGTGATCGCGCCCGTGCGCCCCACCTGCACCTCGATGTCGAGCAGCGTCGTGAGTGCCTCCTGCGCGGGAAATTTGTGCGCCAGTGCGAAGCGCGGCGCGCGTGACACGAAGCCGAGGCGCTCCTGCTCATCGCGTCGGTTGACTTTGTAGACCACGCCATCGATGTCGTACGGCAGCGACGGGCGCGCCTCGCCCACCGTTCGATAGAACGCGAGCAATCCGTGCGCCCCCTGCACCACCTCGCGACGGTCGTTGACCGGAATGCCCAGTGTGACGTACCAATCGAGCAGCGCGGAATGGGTCTGAGGCATCGGTGCGCCAACCAGTTCGCCGATCCCATAGGCAAAGAACGACAGCGGGCGCCTGGCGGTGATTCTCGAATCGAGCTGGCGCAGGCTACCGGCCGCCGCATTGCGCGGGTTGACGAAGACCTTCTCGCCGGCGGCTTCCTGCATCCGATTGAGCTTGTCGAAGTCAGCCCGGAACATCAGCACTTCGCCACGCACTTCAAGCACTTCGGGCGGATCGTCCGTCTCCAGGCGCAGCGGAATCTTCTTGATGGTGCGGATGTTGGCGGTCACGTCCTCGCCGGTCGTGCCGTCACCGCGCGTGGCTGCCTGCACGAGCACACCGCGCTCGTAACGCAGCGCGATCGCCAGGCCGTCGAACTTCAGCTCGGCCGCGTATTCGACCGGTGCGCCGAACAGATCGCCCGAGGCACCCGCCGCATTGCCATCGCGTAGCCCGTCCGTCACGCGACGATCGAACGCCTCGACGTCCTCGTCGGCAAAGCCGTTGTTCAGCGACAGCATGGGCACACGATGCACGACCGGAGCGAACCCCTCCACAGGCTTGCCGCCAACGCGCTGCGTGGGCGAATCTGCACGCTGCAATTCGGGGAAGCGGGCTTCGAGTGCGACGAGTTCGGCGAACAGACGGTCGTACTCGGCATCGGGAATCAGCGGGGCGTCCTCTTCGTAATAGGCGCGATTGTGTCGCGCCAACTCGCGACGCAGCTCGGCGGCGCGCTGCGCGCCGACCGTCGCATCGTCAGACAAATGGGCGTTCGCGCCCTGACCCGGAACGGAAGTTTGGGACATGCGTGGAGACTCGGGTACGGGAATTCAGACCATTATGCCTTCGACGCACGCGCCTGCGCGCCGTCGAGAGCGGGAATCCTTCGGAACAAAAACGCCGCTCACCCGACGGTGAACGGCGTGCATCGAACAGGCAGGGCGCGACGGAAATCGCCCGCCGCCTGCCGGCCTGTGCTTACTGGCTGAACAGACGGCGCGTGACGGGCGAGCCCGCCGGCAGTCCACGTGCCTCCAGGCGTTCGTAGAGCTTGAGAAGCTGCTTGTCAACGTTTTGCAGCGCAGCATCCGAGAGCGGTCGGCGCTGATCGTCCACCACCCGCCCGCCGATGCGCTGTCCGATGGAGCGCGCGTAATCGCACATCAGACGGAACGGCAGCAGGTCTTCGTCGGCCACCGGCACGTCCAGTAGCATGGTGATCAGGTCGCCGCCCTTGTATGTCAGATCGTCGCGCAGAAAGTTGGTGTCGCCGAATTGCAGCATGAACACCGGGTTCTGACGCGTGTCGAGCTTCACGAAGCGCATCCCGTCGCGCGAGAGCAACAGGCCGTCTTGCGTGGCCACCGCCTGCACATAATTGGCGGACCACGGCGCCCCATCGGAGAGCACGTTGACCGACAGTTGAGCGTCGCATTGCGCGGCAAAACTGTCCAGCTCGCGCGCTCGCGCCACCGTTTCCATCATGTCGGGCAATTCGGGCAACGCGTCGACGGCGTCCGCGAGCGTCTGGACGAGGTTCGAGAATTCGGAGAATTCGACCTCATTCAACGCCCCGGCACGGTTGGCGAGTTGGACGGCCATGCGGAGCTGGTGGTAGCGACCGCCGGTGCGAATCAGTTCCCACGGCGAATGCTCGTCCGCACGGCCTTCGATGTTGACCGGCTTGCTGCCGGCGCGGCGCATGCGCATGGTCAACGGCATGAGACGCTCGGCGGCAATCACGTTCGCCAACGGCAACGCCACGATGCAGTCGATGCGCTCGTCGATGACCGCCGGCGGACCGCTCGGCGTCGCCTGGCGAGTGGCGGCAGCGGGCGCCGCCGGCGCGACCGTCGAGGCGGTCGAGGCGGGCACCTCCGCCGTATCGGAGGTCGCAACGGTATCGGCGGCGGCATCGGCACCGTCGGTCTTTGCAACGGGTTCCGCGTCCGGCGCACCGGCTACCGACGCAGCTGCCCCCGCCGGTGCGGCGTCGACGGTGTCGTCCGCGGCGAGTTCGGCATCCATGCGCGCCACCGCGCCGGCGGCGGCCGCTTGTTCCGCATCGCGCGCCGCCTCACCGGCAGCGGCGCCGCCGACGTGGGGCGCGGCGGCGGGGGTATTGCCCGACGGCACGCTTGCCTCATGCGCAGCGACGACACCGCCTGCCTCGCTTGCGGCGGCCTTCTCGGCCGCTTCCTGCGCCGCCCGCTTGCGCGCGGCAGGCGGGGCGTCCCAGGCGTCTTCATTGATGGCAAACGCGTCCTGCACGGACGTGCCGGCAACCGTCGCCGGGCCCAGCGTCGGCTCGCGACGCTCCCCCGACTGTGCCGGCACTCGCGGCGGCGACAGCGTGGGCTCGATAAACGGGCGATCGTCGTCCGCGTCCGGCGCGCCGGCCGTCGCATCGATGCCCGCCCCATCGGCCGGCATGCGACGCGGTATGCGCGCACGCGCCTTGCTGCCTTGCCAGGCGTTATAAGCCACTACCCCCAGCAGTACCACTACCCCTGCGGCAATCAAACTAAGCTGCAGTTCATTCATGCGCGGCGTTCCTCTCTCTTCTCCATCGTGGGCGCGGGGTCAGGCGATCTCGGCCAGATTGATCGCTGACTCCATGTCCACCGCCACGATCCGCGACACCCCTTGTTCCTGCATGGTGACGCCGATGAGCTGATTAGCCATTTCCATCGCGATTTTGTTGTGCGAAATAAATACGAATTGGGTGCGGTCCGACATGCGCGCCACCATCTTGGCGTAGCGCTCGGTGTTGGCGTCATCGAGCGGCGCGTCCACCTCGTCCAGCAGACAGAACGGCGCCGGGTTGAGCTGGAACATCCCGAACACGAGCGCAATGGCGGTAAGCGCCTTCTCCCCACCAGACAGCAAATGAATCGTGGAGTTCTTCTTGCCTGGCGGCTGCGCCATCACCTGCACGCCGGCGTCGAGAATTTCGTCGCCGGTCATGATGAGCTTTGCCTGGCCGCCGCCGAACAGCATCGGGAACAGTTCGCCGAAATGCTTGTTCACTTCGTCGAACGTACCTTGCAGCAGCACGCGCGTCTCTTCGTCGATCTTGCGAATCGCGCCTTCGAGCGTTTCGATGGCGTCGTTCAGATCGGCCGACTGGGCGTCGAGGAAGACCTTGCGCTCGCGCGCCGTTTCCAGTTCCTCGAGCGCCGCCATGTTGACCGGGCCGAGCGCGTTGATGGCGTTGTTGATGCGCGTGACTTCGCCCTGCAGATACGACGGCTTCATATCCGCCGTGAGCTTGGCCGACAATGCCTCTTCGTCGACCTGCGCGGTCGTGAGCTGCTCGGCGAACTGCTCGCGGTTCAGGCGCGCGGCCTGCTCCTTGAGCTGCAATTCCGTGATGCGGTCGCGCAGCGGTTGCAACCCGCGCTCCGCCGCCAGACGCTCCTCGTCGCTTTGACGCAGCTTCTGCGTGAGGGCTTCCAGCTCCATGCGGGCGGCCCCGAGAATCTCTTCCTTCTCGGCGCGAAGCTCCAGCGCGTCCTGCAAGCCGTTCTCCGCTGTCTGCTCGGTGATTTGCGCGAGCTCGGCCTGCGCCTGCTCGATCGAAACGACCAGACGCTCGGCCTGCTCCAGCGCCGTCTGAATACTGCGGCGATGCTCGTCGATCTTGCTCGCGATCCCTTTCTGCCCGTAAGTCGCGTCCTGTGCGAGACGTTCGAGCTCGCGCGCACGATTGCGAGCGTCGGACAGTTGACTGTCGAGCGATTCGAACTCGAGCTGACCGTCTTCGAAAGTGGCCTGCAACTCGGCCAGCCGGGCATCGCTGTGCTCGAAGTTCGCTTCCGACTCGGCGCGCATGGCCAGTTGCTCTTCGATCTGGGCCGCGATTTCGCGCAGTTCCTCGTCGATCTGCGAGCTGCGCGCGTTATAGCGCTCGTAGGCCTGAGTCAGCTTGAGTACGTCCAGCTGCAACGCATGCACGCGCTGCGTGGCGCGCTCAGCGCGCCCGCGCACCTCCGTGAGCGACTGGGCGGCCTGGCTGTAGGCGGCTTCCGCACGCACGGCCGCCGACTTGGCTTCGTCCGAGAGCAGCGCCTGCGCGCGCAGTTGCTTGCCGAGATTCTCGATTTCCTGCTGACGCGCGAGCAAACCGGCCTGCTCGGAGTCGGCGGCATATAGCTGCACGCCCACGCGGGTGACCTGATGCCCGGCCTTGACGACAATCGATGCCCCTTCGGGCAACTGCGCGCGGGCCGTCATCGCCTGTGCGAGGTCGTCGGCGACGTATGTGTGACCGAGCCATTCCTGCAACACGGCGCGCAGGCCCGGATCGTCGATGCGCAACAGCGAGAGCAGCGGACGCAGCGAGGCCGGCGCCTCCGGTGGTCGCGCGGCCGGCGGCGGCGAGTAGAACGCCAGCTTGGCCGGCGGAGCGTCGCTCGCGAAGGCCTTCACCCAGTCGAGGTTGCTGATTTCCAGCGCGGCAAGGCGCTCGCGCAGTACCGATTCGAGCGCGTTTTCCCAACCCGGCTCGATATGCAGTTTCTTCCAAAGTCGCGGCAGTTGCGCCAGCTCGTGCTTGTCGAGCCACGGCTGCACCTTGCCCTCGGTCTGCACGCTTTCCTGAAGCTGCTTGAGCGCACTCAGGCGAGCCTCGAGCTGCGCGATGGTCGCCGCCTCGGACTGGACCCGGGCCTGCGCCTCGGCGCGCTCCGCCTCCAGACGCGGCAGCCGTTCCTGCGCCTCGGCAAGCTCGGCCTGCGCATCCTCGAGCATCGCCTGATGTTCGGCGAGTTCGGCGCGCTGCATCTCCAGCTCGGCCTCGTCAGGCTTGTCGAGCCCACGCGCCTCACCTTGCAAGCGCTCCTGACGCTGCTGCAGTTGCTGCAGGGCCTGGTCGGCGTTGCGTTGGTGCGCGGCTTCGAGTTTCAGGCTCTGCTCGACCTGTGCGATCTCGCTGCGCTGCTCGTTGAGCAGGTTCTGCGCGTCGCGCCAGCGTGACTCCAGTGCAGGCAGGGCGTCGTTCTGTTCGGCCGCCTGATCCTGGGCCGTCGCCGCCCGCTCCTCCGCGATGACCAGTTCTTCCTCGGCAAGGGCCAGCGCCTCTTCCGATTGCGCACAGCGGGCCTGCCACTGTTCGCGTTGCGAGGTCAGCGCCGCCAGTTGCGCCTGCACGCGATTGCGCGACTCCACAACGTAACGGATCTCCGCTTCGAGGCGGCTCACCTCCGAATTCGCCTCGTACATGGCGCTCTGGGCGGCCTGCACGGCATCGGTGGCGGTGTAATGCGCGGCGCGCAGCGTCTCGAGGTCGGACTCCGACCCGCGCAAACGCGCCATCTGCGCCTCCAGGTCGACCTGTGCCGACTCGATGGCGCGTTGCTGGCGTTCCTGTTCGTTCTGGGCCTCGTTCTTGCGCAACAGCCACAACAGTTGCTGCTTCTCTTCGCCGTCGCGCTGCAAGTCCTTGAATCGATTGGCCACGACGGCCTGCGATTCCAGCTTTTCGAGGTTGGTGCCGAGTTCGCGCAGGATATCTTCCACGCGGGTGAGGTTCTCACGCGTGTCCTGCAGACGATTCTCGGTCTCGCGGCGTCGTTCCTTGTACTTGGAGACACCCGCGGCTTCTTCGAGGAATACGCGCAGTTCTTCCGGCTTGGCCTCGATGATGCGCGAGATCATGCCCTGCCCGATGATGGCGTAGGCGCGCGGCCCGAGGCCGGTCCCGAGGAAGATGTCCTGGATGTCGCGGCGACGCGCCGGGAGATTGTTGATGTAGTAGCTGGAGGTCCCGTCGCGCGTGAGCACACGCTTGACGGCGATCTCGGCGTATTGGCTCCACTGCCCGGCGGCACGTCCGGCGCTGTTGTCGAACACGAGCTCGACGCTGGCGCGGCTTGCCTGCTTGCGGGCGGTCGACCCGTTGAAAATCACGTCCTGCATCGATTCGCCGCGCAGCTCCGAGGCGCGCGACTCGCCGAGCACCCAGCGCACGGCGTCGATGATGTTGGACTTGCCGCACCCGTTCGGGCCGACAATGCCGACCAGTTGACCGGGCACCGCAAAATTCGTCGGATCGACGAACGACTTGAAGCCAGCGAGTTTGATGGATGTCAGACGCACGGCAGGTTCGCTTTTTCGGTCATTGAATGAGAGGAAAGACGCGGAACGCGCTAGCTGGTCCTGTCTGGCCTCGCGCACGCTGGCGCGCGCAGGCCGCATTTCTTGCTGATTACAGCGGTATCACGACGGTACGCATCATACCATCGCATCCCCCGCCGTCGCGGATTTACAACGCCCCGGATCCGGCAAAATACCCGACAGCACGCCGGCCGCCACGATGCACAACCCGCCCGCGATTTCCCGGGCCCCCAATCCTTCGCTCGCCAGCCACCAGGACGAGATCGCCGCCACCACGATTTCGAAAAGCATGATGAGCGCCGCCTGGTTCGCCGGCACCCGCGCCAGTCCGAACTGGACGATCACGTTGGTCAGGGCGATCGTGCAGCCCAGCGCCAGCGCGACGGACGCCGCACCCGCGTCCGATGCCAGGGCCGAGATGGCGGCATGCCCGCTTTGCACGCCGCCGTCGAAGGGCATGACCAGCAGCCCGCCGACCACGCACCCGAGATACAGGGTCCAGCTTCGCATCTCCGCCCGCACGTCGGGCAATGCCTGGCTCACGCGACGCAGCAGCACGTTATTGAGCGCAAAGGCCGCGCCCGCAACGGCGCCGGCCCATTCGCCCGCGTTGTTGGGCACCGGCCAGCCCAGCTCGGGCGACCAGAGCATCAGCCCCGCCCCGCCCAGCGCCAGCGCGATGAGCCCACCCCCGCGCAGGCCGACCCGCTCGCCGAGCAGCCAATGGGCGAAGAGCGCCGTCCAGACCGGGGTCAGGTAGAAGAGCAGCAACACCCGCATCACATGGCCGTGCGTGGTACCCCATACGAAGGCGACGTTGGTGGTCCCGCCGGCGAACGCCACGCCCACGAGCAGCCACGACCAGCGCAGCGTGTCAAGCGAGCGGCGATAGACGAGCGTGAGCAGCAACAGGGCCACGCCGGCGGTGCATATCTGCGCGGGAATCGCAGCCACGCCCCACTGGGCCAGCACGCGATAGGGAAACCAGGCCAGGCCCCACACCGACGAACCGATGAGAATGGCCAGGGCAGGTGCCGCCCGGGTGCGCAACGAGACCCCGGAAGTCGAAGCCGGGCCGTGCGCGCCGTTGCCGGCTACGGTCATACTGCTCTCTCCTGAAAAACCTGAGATACTCCGCCGGCTTGCCCCACTGGCGCCTCGGAATATGCTGAATTACGCGGCGCGCGCGCTTTGGGCGCGCCGTGACGGTATAATTTTCGCTTCGCCGATCTTGCCATTCTTGCGCGCGTCCGGGAACCCCTTTCTCCGTCGCCTCGCCTGATGTCGTGAATCAGCGAGGTTTGATAGCGGGCCGCCGCCGTGCTCCCGGACGACTTGAGCAAGCCCGGCCCCGGGGAACGTGTCGCCGCAAAACGCGCCGGACGCCGGAAAGTCGCCAATCTCGTCCAGCCGCCGCGTGCGGCTCCGAATCGCCGTGAACGCTGCCCTCACCGGCAGTGCGAACCCTAGCCCTGAGTCTGTTTGAATTCTCGTGAACCCATTACTCGACAAGCTCCAGCCCTACCCCTTTGAACGCCTGAAGTCGCTCGTGGCGGACGTCACGCCCGCCGCCGCGTACAAGGCCGTCAGCTTCGGCATCGGGGAGCCCAAGCACCCAACGCCGCAATTCATCAAGGAAGCGCTGATCGAAGGTCTGGGCGGTCTCTCGAACTACCCCGCCACGGCGGGCGGCGAGCCGCTGCGCGCGGCGATCGCGCAGTGGCTGGAGCGCCGCTACGCGCTGCCGAATGTAAATCCGGCGACCGAAGTCCTGCCCGTGACCGGCTCACGCGAAGCGCTGTTCTCGTTCGCCCAGGCGGTCGTCGACGGCAGCAAGCCCGGCGCCCGCGTGATGTGCCCGAATCCGTTCTATCAGATCTACGAGGGCGCCACGCTGCTCGCCGGCGCAACGCCCTATTACGTCGACAGCGACCCGGCGCGCAATTTCGCGCCGGACTACGACAGCGTGCCGGCCGACGTCTGGCGCGATGTCCAGCTGGTCTACCTCTGCTCGCCGGGCAACCCGACGGGCGCCGTGCTGGGTCTGGCCGACTGGAAGCGCCTGTTCGAACTCTCGGACGAATACGGCTTCGTGATCGCGTCCGACGAGTGCTACTCCGAAATCTACTTCGACGAAGAGCGCGCACCGCTGGGCGGCCTCGCGGCGGCCCATCAGCTCGGCCGCGGTTTCGAGCGCCTGGTCGTGTTCTCGAGCCTGTCCAAGCGCTCCAATGTGCCGGGCATGCGCTCCGGTTTCGTGGCCGGCGACGCCGCGATTCTCAAGAAATTCCTGCTGTACCGCACGTACCACGGCTGTGCCATGAGCCCGGCCGTGCAGGCGGCGAGCGTGGCCGCGTGGAACGACGAGGCCCATGTGCGCCTGAACCGCAGCAAGTACCTGAAGAAGTTCCAGACCGTCACGCCGATGCTCGCCGAAGTGCTCGACGTGCGACTGCCGGATGCGGGCTTCTACCTGTGGGCCAAGGTCGACGCCAGGACAGGCATGTCCGATACGGAATTCACGCGTCGATTGCTGGCGCAATACAATGTGGCCGTACTGCCCGGTTCGTATCTGGGCCGCGCCGCACACGGCGCGAACCCCGGCGAGCACTATGTTCGCATCGCCCTCGTGGCCGACGTGGACGAATGCACCGAAGGCGCGCAGCGCATCGTGCAGTTCTGCCAATCCCTTTAATTCCAACTGCAACTGATTCTCGCCATGTCGCAACAACTGCAAACCACCATCGATCAAGCCTGGGAAAACCGTGCCGAGATTTCGGCCAAGTCGGCACCCGCCGACGTACGTGAGGCCGTCGCCCACGTCATTGCCGAACTGGACAAGGGCGCCCTGCGCGTGGCCCAGAAGCATGACGGCAAGTGGATCGTGAACCAGTGGATCAAGAAGGCCGTGCTGCTGTCGTTCCGCCTGGAAGACAACGCCGTGATGCCCGCCGGCGGCTTCAGCCAGTTCTACGACAAGGTGCCGAGCAAGTTCGCCAGCTACACCGCGGAAGACTTCGCCCGCGGCGGCTTCCGCGTGGTGCCGCCGGCCGTCGCACGCCGCGGCTCGTTCATCGGCAAGAACGTGGTGCTGATGCCCTCGTACACGAACATCGGCGCGTATGTCGACGAAGGCACGATGGTCGACACCTGGGCCACGGTCGGCTCCTGCGCGCAGATCGGCAAGAATGTTCACCTCTCGGGGGGCGTCGGTATCGGCGGTGTGCTCGAGCCGCTGCAGGCCAACCCGGTCATCATCGAAGACAACTGCTTCATCGGCGCGCGCTCGGAAGTCGTGGAAGGCGTGATCGTGGAGGAGAACTCGGTGATCTCGATGGGCGTATATCTGGGTCAGTCGACCAAGATCTACGACCGCGAAACCGGCGAAGTGCACTATGGTCGCGTGCCGGCCGGCTCTGTGGTCGTGCCGGGCAACCTGCCCTCGAAGGACGGCAAGTACAGCCTGTACTGCGCCGTGATCGTGAAGAAGGTCGACGCCCAGACGCGCGCCAAGACCGCCATCAACGATCTGCTGCGCGGCGAGTAATCCCGCGAGGCTTTGACGGGGCATCGCTGTCGCTCGCGCGGCAGCGGTGCCTCCGACTTGCAGTCCCGAGACACCAGGAGTTCCGGCGATGACGGCAGTGCTTTACGGCATTCCCAACTGCGATACCGTGAAGAAGGCGCGCACATGGCTCGACGAGCACGGCGTGGCGTACGAATTTCACGACTTCAAGAAGGCAGGCGTGAACGACGCACTGCTGGGCACCTGGCTGGCCCAGGTGCCGCTTGCCACCTTGCTCAACCGCAAGGGCACCACATGGCGCAAGCTCTCGCCCGAACAGCAGGCTGCGGCCGCCGACGCGTCGGCGGCACGCGCCCTGATGATCGAGAACCCGTCGCTCATCAAGCGCCCCGTGCTGGTGGCCGACGGCAAGGTTTCCGTGGGCTTCACGCCCAACAGCTACGCTTCACGATTCTGACTTCATGACTTCCTCCCAGGGCGCCACGCTGGCGCTTACCGAGCAACTGATCGCCCGTCACTCGGTGACGCCCGAAGACCGCGACTGCCAGACGATCCTCGCGCGCCGCCTCGAGGCGATCGGCTTCGCGTGCGAGACCATCGCCTCGAATGGCGTGACCAACCTCTGGGCGCTCAAGCGGGGCACGCGCGGCACCGATGGCAAGCTGCTCGTCTTCGCCGGTCATACGGATGTCGTCCCGACCGGGCCGCTCGATCAATGGCATTCCGACCCGTTTGCACCGACGCATCGCGACGGCATGCTCTACGGCCGGGGCGCCGCCGACATGAAGACCTCGCTCGCCGCGTTCGTGGTCGCGTCGGAGGAATTCGTCGCCCGGCATCCCGCGCACGAGGGCTCCATCGGCTTCCTCCTCACGAGCGACGAGGAAGGCCCGGCCACCGACGGCACGGTAAAGGTCGTCGAGGCGCTGAGCGCGCGTGGCGAGCGACTGGACTACTGTGTGGTCGGCGAGCCGACGTCGAGCCAGCGCCTGGGCGACATGGTCAAGAACGGTCGGCGCGGATCGATGTCCGGCAAGCTCGTGATCAAGGGCGTGCAAGGCCACATCGCCTACCCGCATCTGGCGAAGAACCCGACGCATCTGTTTGCACCGGCGCTCGCCGAACTCACGCAAACGGTGTGGGACAACGGCAACGAGTATTTCCCGCCCACCACCTGGCAGATTTCGAACATTCATGCCGGCACGGGCGCGACCAACGTCATTCCCGGCGAGCTGACGGTGATGTTCAATTTCCGCTTCTCGACGGCGAGCACCTCGGACGGCCTGCAAAAGCGCGTCCACGAACTGCTCGACCGCCACGGCCTGACGTACACGCTCGACTGGTCGATCAGCGGCCAGCCGTTCCTCACGCCGCGTGGCGACCTCTCGCAGGCGCTCTCGAGTGCCATTCGCGAGGAAACGGGCCTGGAGACCGAATTGTCGACGACCGGCGGCACTTCCGACGGCCGATTCATTGCGCGCATCTGCCCGCAGGTGATCGAGTTCGGGCCGTGCAACGCGAGCATCCACAAGATCGACGAGCATATTGCGGTGGCCGACATCGAACCGCTCAAGAACATCTATCGCGGGGTGTTGGCGCGTCTGGTGGCCTGAGGCTTCCGACACAACGACCGGCACGAGACATTCACCATGACACCCCAAGCCACTCACCCTTTCCGCACGCTGCGCGATCTGCTGCGCTACGCCGTCTCTCGCTTCACCGAGGCGGAACTGGCCTTCGGCCACGGCACGGCGACCGCCTATGACGAAGCGGCGTATCTGCTGCTGCACACGCTGCATCTGCCAATCGACACGCTCGACCCGTTTCTCGACGCCCGCTTGCTGCCCGAGGAAATCGAGCGTGCACTGTCCGTCATCAACCGTCGCGCGGGCGAACGCGTGCCGGCGTCGTACATCACCAACGAGGCCTGGATGCACGGCCACCGGTTCTACGTCGACGAGCGTGTCATCGTGCCGCGCTCGTTCGTCGGCGAACTGCTCGAAGACGCGCTGCAACCCTGGGTCGACCATCCCGACGACGTCGCCGACGTCCTGGAGCTCTGCACCGGTTCGGGCTGCCTTGCGATCCTTGCGGCCGAAACCTTCCCGGCGGCTCGAATCGACGCCGTCGACATCTCCGCCGACGCGCTGGCCGTCGCCGCCATCAACGTGGCCGACTATGGCCTCGAAGACCGTATCGCGCTGCATCACGGCGATCTTTACGCGCCGCTGCCCAAAGGCAAGCGCTACGAAGTCATCATCACCAACCCGCCGTACGTGAACGAAGGATCGATGCAGGTGCTGCCGGCCGAATATCTCCATGAACCGCGTCTGGCGCTCGCCGGAGGCGACGACGGCATGGATGTGGTCCGACGCATCATTGCCGGCGCGCGCGAGCACCTCACGGATAACGGGGTGCTGGTCGTCGAGATCGGCAACGAACGGCATTTCGTGGAAGCCGCCTTCCCCGATCTGCCGATGACCTGGCTCGCCACGAGCGCAGGCGACGATATGGTCTTCCTCGTTCAGGCCGCCGACCTGTCCTGAGTGCATGCCGAAACAGCCGAGGGCGGTCGCGACTGCCCTCGGATACGCCTCGCCTAACTTCACGCCCTCCGGTTACACTCGGGTTCCCGGGCCAGCGCGGCTCACGGTATGGAGGAAGGTAACCGCCCATGGTGCTCAACTGGCTCGACGTCGGCTTTGCCGTCGCCTGCATCCATGCGCTCGGGATCGCCGCCGCGATCCACGCCGTTCTGACGGTGCGCACGTCGCAAGGCGCTGTCGCGTGGGCGGTATCGCTCGTGACGATGCCCTACCTCACGCTCATCCCCTACCTCTTCCTTGGCCGGTCCAAGTTCATCGGCTACGTGGAAGCGCGCCGCGCACGCAACCAGGTCCTGCAGTCACGCATGGGCGAGACGCAGTGGAGCGGCGAGCCGCCTGTCGCCGTGGAAGCCCACCCCGAATTCGCCGCACTCACGGCGATGACCGGCATGTCGTTCGTCGCGGGCAACCGGGTGCGTCTGCTCGTCAATGGCCGGGCAACGTTCGACGCGATCTTTGCCGCCATCGACCGGGCGCGCGACTACGTGATCGTCCAGTTCTTCATCGTCAAGGACGATGCCCTCGGCCGCGCGCTGGCCGCACGCCTGCTCGCCCGCGCCGCCACGGGCGTGAAGGTCTACTTCCTCTACGACCGCATCGGCAGCCACGACCTGCCACGCAGCTACTGCGAGAAGCTGCGCCAGGGCGGCGTACTCGTGCATGAATTCGCCGCCGCCAGGCGCGGCATCTTCGTCAATCGTTTCCAGCTCAACTTCCGCAACCACCGCAAGATCGTGGTGATCGACGGCAATGAAGCGTTCATCGGCGGGCATAACGTCGGCGTGGAGTACCTCGGCGAGAAACCGCCACTGGCGCCCTGGCGCGACACGCACATTTCCGTGCGCGGCCCGGCGGTAGTCGGCATTCAACGTGCGTTTGCCGAAGACTGGCACTGGAGTACGGGCCTCGTGCCCGAGCTCAACCGGCAGCCGGTCGCGTCCGGCGAGGACATGCACTGTCAGGTGGTGCCGAGTGGCCCGGCGGATCGCCTCGAGACCTCGTCGCTGTTCTTCGTCAATGCGATCAACGCGGCGCAAAAGCGCGTGTGGCTCACCACCCCCTACTTCGTGCCAGACGAAGCTGTGTTTTCTGCGCTGCGCCTGGCGGTGCTACGCGGCGTCGACGTCCGTCTGCTGATCCCCGATCGCGCCGATCACTACGTGGTGTTCGAGGCGACCACGTCCTATGCCTTCGAGGCGGCGCGCAGCGGCATCCACGTCTATCGCTACCATCACGGCTTCATCCATCAGAAGGTCGTGCTGATCGATGACAGCGCCGCCGCCGTCGGCAGCGCCAATCTCGACAACCGCTCGTTCCGGTTGAACTTCGAGATCATGCTGCTGACGGTCGACCGGGCGTTTGCCGACGACGTCGCTTACATGCTGGCAGATGATTTCGGCAAGGCATCGCTGCTCAACAAGGACGACTTCCGCCTGATTCCCCGGTGGCGGCAACTCGCCATGCGCATTGCGCGACTGTTCGCGCCCATCCTGTGAAAGCCGGCCGTGGGCCGCAGCCGACGCCGTTCCCCGAGCGCCGCATCGCCGCACCGCCGCAATAGATTTCCGCCTCGGGCATGACACCCGGTAAAATGCGCGTTTGGCCGCCAGTGCGCGGCCTGGCTCGTATTCTTACCGCCCTCCCGTGATCCGATTCGAACACCTCACCCTCGCGCGCGGCACCAAACCGCTTTTCGAGGACACCTCCGTCACGCTCAACCCCGGCGAGCGCGTCGGTCTCGTGGGCGCCAACGGCGCCGGCAAGTCCACACTGTTTGCCCTGTTGCGCGGCCAGTTGCACGCCGACGGTGGCGACGCCTTCGTGCCGGGCCACTGGCGCGTTGCACACGTCATGCAAGAGACGCCCGCCGTCGAACGCACCGCGCTCGCGTATGTGCTCGACGGCGATACACGCCTGCGCGATATCGAAGCGACGATTGCCGCTGCCGAAGCCGCGCATGACGGCCACGCGCAGGCCGAGGCCCACGCCGCCTTCGCCGACGCCGACGGCTACACCGCGCCCGCACGCGGCGAGGCGCTGCTGCTTGGCCTGGGTTTCACGCTCGCTCAGACGCAACTGCCCGTTGCCAGCTTCTCCGGCGGATGGCGCATGCGCCTGAATCTGGCGCAGGCGCTCATGTGCCCGTCGGACCTGCTGCTGCTCGACGAACCGACCAACCACCTGGACCTGGACGCGATCGTCTGGCTCGAGGACTGGCTCAAGCGCTATGCGGGCACGCTCATCGTGATCTCGCACGATCGCGAATTCCTCGACGAGGTCTGCAACGTCACGCTTCACATCGAAAACCAGCAGATCAAGCGCTACGGCGGTAACTACAGCCAGTTCGAAATCCTGCGCGGCCAACAACTGGCGCTGCAACAAAGCGCGTTCGACAAGCAACAGAAGACGATTGCCCACCTCGAGTCGTACATCACGCGCTTCAAGGCCAAGGCATCGAAGGCGCGCCAGGCGCAAAGCCGCATGAAGGCACTCGAAAAGATGGAGCGCATCGCGCCCGCGCACGTCGCGTCGCCGTCCACATTCGAGTTCCGCCCCGCCGACAGCGCGCCGAACCCGATGCTCGTGCTCGAAGGCGTGCGTTGCGGATATACGCTCGACGACGGCAGCGAGAAAGTCATCCTGCCGCACGTCACGATGTCGGTGCAGAACGAGCAACGCATCGGTCTGCTCGGCGCCAACGGGCAAGGCAAGTCGACCCTGATCAAGACGCTTGCCAACACGCTCGCGCCGCTGTCCGGGGTCGTGAAGACCGGCAAGGGATTGCAGATCGGGTATTTCGCGCAGCATCAGGTCGAAACGCTGCGACACGACGACTCGCCGCTGCAGCACCTTCAGCGCCTGGCCCCCGACACGCGCGAGCAGGAGTTGCGCGACTTCCTCGGTGGCTTCAACTTTCGTGGCGACATGGCGACGTCGTCGATCGCGCCCTTCTCCGGCGGCGAGAAGGCGCGGCTCGCGCTGGCGCTCATCATCTGGCAAAAGCCGAACCTGTTGCTGCTCGACGAGCCGACGAACCACCTGGACCTCGAGACGCGCCACGCGCTGACAATGGCCCTTGCCCAGTTCGACGGCACGCTGATCCTCGTCTCGCACGACCGGCATCTGCTGCGCGCGACGACCGATCAGTTTCTGCTCGTGGCCGCCGGCGAAGTCAAACCCTTCGATGGCGACCTCGACGACTACCGCGACTGGCTGCTGCAGCACGCGGCCGACCAACGCGCCGCCGCGCGCGAGGCGAGCACCGGCTCGAGCGGCGACGGCATGCAGGCGGGCGACGGTGCCAATCGCAAGGACCAGAAGCGCGCCGAGGCGCAGGAGCGCCAACGGCTGTCACAACTGCGCAAACCGTTGCAGCGCAAGATCGAAAAACTGGAGCAGTCGATGGCGAAGCTCTCGGACGAGAAAGCCAGACTCGACGCCATCCTTGCGGACAGCGGCACGTACGAAGAGGCAAAAAAGACGCTGCTGACCGACAGTCTGAAGCAACAGGCGGAAGTCACGAACCGGCTCTCGGACGTCGAAGCCGAATGGCTCGAGGCCCAGGAAGCGCTCGAACAGATCGTCTGACGGGACGTCGCTCGTGCCCGCTGTGCCGCTGTGCCGCTGTGTCGCTGTGTCGCCCAGCGGCCACAAAGAAAAAGCCCGGTCACGCAGACCGGGCTTTTTTGTTCGCCAGATTCAGCGAAGTCGGCACGTGCGCCGCGAGCGCGTGCGACTACAATCCGGCCACGACCGAAATCGCCTGCTCCAGACGGTCGACGGCATGCACTTCAAGACCGTCGATGGGTTGTTTGGGCGCGTTCGCCTTCGGAATGATGGCAATCGAGAAGCCGAGCTTCGCGGCTTCCTTGAGACGATCCTGCCCCCGCGGGCTCGGCCGGATTTCCCCGGCCAGCCCGACTTCGCCAAACGCGACGATGCCGCGCGGCAAGGGCTTGTTGCGCAGCGACGAGTGGATCGCCAGCAGCACGGCCAGGTCGGCCGCCGGCTCCGAAATCTTCACACCGCCCACGGCATTGAGGAACACATCCTGATCGAAGCAGGCGATGCCGGCGTGACGATGCATGACCGCCAGCAACATCGCCAGCCGGTTCTGCTCCAATCCCACCGCCAGACGACGCGGATTCGGCACCTGGGCCGTATCCACCAGCGCCTGCACTTCGACGAGCAGCGGACGGGTGCCCTCCTGGGTCACCAGCACGCAGGAGCCCGGCACGCTCTGCTCATGCTGCGAAAGGAACAGGGCCGACGGATTCGCCACCCCGCGCAGCCCTTTTTCCGTCATGGCGAAAACGCCCAGTTCGTTGACCGCGCCGAATCGATTCTTGAACGCGCGAACGAGGCGATAGGACGAATGCGTGTCGCCTTCGAAATACAGCACGGTGTCGACGATGTGTTCAAGCACGCGTGGCCCGGCCAGACTGCCCTCCTTCGTCACGTGGCCGACCATGATGACGGTCACGCCGCTTTGCTTCGCACTGCGTGTGAGTTGGGCCGCACACTCGCGCACCTGGGCCACCGAACCGGGCGCCGAGGTGAGGGCTTCGGAGTAAATGGTCTGGATCGAATCGATCACCACGACATCCGGCTTTTCCGATTCGATCGCGCCGAGAATCTTCTCCAACTGGATTTCGGCAAGCAGATCGAGCTCACCGCCGCCCTCGCCCGCCGCACCGAGGCCCAGTCGCTGCGCGCGCAGCGCAATCTGCGCGCCGGACTCTTCGCCGCTCACGTAAAGCGCGCGGCGCTCGCGCGCCAGATGCGCCAGGGACTGGAGCAGCAGCGTCGACTTGCCGATTCCGGGATCGCCGCCGATCAGCACCACGCCGCCGGCGACGAGCCCGCCGCCGAGCACCCGGTCGAATTCACTCACACCGCTGGAAAATCGCGGCACGTCGGCCGCTTCGATCTGCGCGAGCTTGCGCACCGGCGTGCTCTTGGCGAGCGACTGGTACCGGTGGCCGGTCGACGTTTCGGCCACCGACTCGACGAGGGTATTCCAGCCGTTGCAGTTGGGACATTGCCCCGCCCACTTGGGCGTCTGCCCGCCGCACTCGGTACAGATATAGACAGTCTTGGCTTTGGCCATGCGTGGAGATCCCGTCGTGACGCTCAGTTCGCGTGCACCGGCACGCGGCGCGCCACGGCGCACATGAGCTCGTAGCCGAGCGTGCCCGCCGAGGCCGCCACTTCGTCGATGCTCAGGCCACGGCCCCAGAGCGTGACCGGCGTGCCGACGCGAGCCTGCGGCACCGGCGTGAGATCGACCGCGAGCATGTCCATCGAGACGCGCCCCACCGTGCGCGTACGCACCCCGTCGACCAGCACGGGCGTGCCCGTGGGCGCGACGCGCGGATAGCCATCGGCGTAGCCACAGGCCACCGTGCCCACGCGCATCGGCGCATCGGCGCGGAACAGGCTGCCGTAGCCGACCGAGCCGCCGGCCGGCACTTCCTGGGTACCGATCAGCTCGGCTTCGAGCGTCATCGTGGGTTGCAGATCGAGTTCCGCCGCAGGCACGTCGACGCCCTTGGGCGAGGAACCGTAGAGCATGATGCCCGGGCGCACCCAGGCGCCATGCGTGCCCGGATGAAACAAGGTGGCCGCCGAGTTGGCCAGGCTGCGCTCGCCCGGCACGTCGCAGGCGCCGCGCTCGAACGCCTCCATCTGATAGGCGATGCCGCGCGGGCCGTCGGCATCCGAGAAGTGCGTCATCAACACGATCTGGCTCACGCCGGGAATCGCACGGGCGCGCTCCCATGCGGCACGAAAACGCTCTGGCGCGAACCCCAGGCGGTTCATGCCGGAGTTCATCTTGAGCTGCACGTTGAGCGGCTTGGTCAGCCGCGTGGTCTCGAGCATACGCAGCTGCTCGTCGCAGTGCACCGTGGTCGTCAGGCCGTACTTGTCGACGACGGCAAGATCCTCGGGCTTGAAAAAGCCCTCCAGCAGCAGAATCGGGCCGGCCCATCCGAGCTCGCGAAGCCGAACGGCCTCGTCGAGGTCGAGCAGGCCGAAGCCATCGGCGTCGCGCAACCCGGGATAGGCGTTCTCGATGCCGTGCCCGTAGGCGTTGGCCTTGACCACCGCCCAGACCTTGGCGTGGGGCGCGTGGCGGCGGGCGACATCGAGATTATGGGCAAGCGCTGCGGTGTGAATGGAGACTTTGATCGGACGGGGCATGGGCGGAAACGGAATCGGAGGAGAAGCTTGCCGGGACAGGCCGACGGCATAACGCATGGGCATATTTTCGTGTTATAAAGCCGTGCGCACAACTTGTTTTGCCGAAATCTTTCTCCCGATAAGAATATGGGTCTCAGACCGAGGGCGACCGGGCGCCCGACACGGGGGCTTCGAGACCGAATATACGGTCGAAAGACGTCATTTGGATGGTCGAAGCGCGCAGATACCCCTGTGTTCAAGCCCGGTTTCTTCCCGTATGGGGGCCCCACTCGGGCACCGCGGATTCCGACAACCGAGACACGCAAGTTTTACGCCGCACGGGATCGACTCAAGTACCGATGAAGAAAGGCTTTTACACCATCATGGCCGCGCAGTTTTTTTCGTCGCTGGCCGACAATGCACTGCTCATTGCCGCAATCGCTCTCCTGAAGGACCTGCATTCACCGCAGTGGATGACCCCGCTGCTCAAGCTCTTCTTCGTTCTCTCGTACGTCATTCTCGCTGCCTATGTGGGCGCGTTCGCCGACTCGATGCCCAAGGGCAAGGTCATGTTCATCAGCAACTCGATCAAGGTCGCGGGCTGTCTGATGATGCTGTTCGGCTCGCATCCGCTGATCGCCTATGGCGTCGTGGGCTTCGGTGCTGCCGCCTATTCGCCGGCGAAGTACGGGATCCTGACCGAACTGCTCCCCGCCGAGCGGCTCGTGGCCGCCAACGGATGGATCGAAGGACTGACCGTCAGCTCGATCATCCTCGGCACGGTGCTCGGTGGCGCGCTCATCAGCCCCCACATCGCCGAATGGATACTGCACCGCACCCCTGAGGTGATCAGTTCGCCGGCAATGGCCGCGATGGTCGTCATCATGGGCATCTACGTGATTGCGGCGTTGTTCAACCTGCGCATTCCCGACACGGGCGCCCGCTATGCGCGCCAGGAGCGCAACCCCGTCAAGCTCGTCTCCGATTTCGCCGATTGCTTCGTCACGCTGTGGCGCGACAAGCTCGGCCAGATCTCGCTGGCCGTCACCACGCTCTTCTGGGGCGCCGGCGCCACGCTGCAGTTCATCGTGCTGCGCTGGGCCGAGAAGGCGCTTGGCATGACGCTGTCCGAAGGCGCGATCCTGCAGGCCGTCTCGGCGGTCGGCGTGGCGATCGGGGCGATCGTCGCCGCGTCGCGCATTCCCCTCAAGCGCTCGCTCTCGGTGCTGCCGGTCGGCATCGCCATGGGGATCGCGGTGATGGCGATGGCCTTCTTCTCAAAGGACCTGCTGCCGTGGGGCACCGAGTGGAAGGTGCCGCTCTACCTGATCATCTCGTACATCTTCCTCATCATCGTTGGCGCGCTCGCAGGCTTTTTCGTGGTGCCGATGAACGCGCTGCTCCAGCACCGCGGCCACGTGCTGCTCTCGGCCGGTCACTCCATCGCCGTCCAGAACTTCAACGAGAACCTGTCGGTGCTCGTGATGCTCTGCCTCTACGCGCTGCTGATCTGGTGCAACGTGCCGGTCGGGGTCGTCATCGTTCTGTTCGGTGTGTTCGTCTCGGGCACGATGTGGCTCGTGATGAAGCGTCACCAGGCCAACCAGCGCGAATTCGATTCGGTCGCGCTCATTGGCGAAGTCAAGCATTGATATGAATTCGCGTCAGTCGCCCGCTCATCCCGTTCCCATCGCCCTCACCATCGCCGGCTCGGACTCCAGCGGCGGTGCGGGCATTCAGGCCGATCTCAAGACGTTCTCCGCGCTCGGCGCCTACGGCGCCAGTGTGATCACCGCCCTCACCGCGCAGAACACGCGCGGCGTCACGGGCATTCACACGCCGCCCGCGAGCTTCGTGAGCGCACAAATGGACGCCGTGTTCCAGGACCTCGATGTCGATGCCGTCAAGCTCGGCATGCTGGCCAACGCCGAGGTCGTGCGCGCCGTCGCCGCCGGATTGCGCAACTACAAGCCCCGCTTCGTCGTGCTCGATACCGTGATGATCTCCAAGAGCGGGCACGCGCTGCTATTGCCCGATGCGGTGGCCGCCCTGCGTGACGAATTGCTGCCGCTCGCCGATCTCATTACGCCGAATCTGCCGGAGGCGGCGGCACTGCTCGGCGTCGAGCCGGCCACCGACGAGAGCGAGATGGAGCAGCAGGCGCAGGCCTTGCGCGCCCTCGGGGCGCGCAACGTGCTGGTCAAAGGGGGGCATCTCGCAGGCGACCTGAGCCCGGACTGGCTGGTAAGCGCCGCGGGCGTGCAACGTTTCAACGCACCACGTATTGCCGCGCACAACACGCATGGCACCGGCTGCACGTTGTCCGCAGCCCTTGCGGCGCTGCGCCCATGCCGCACCGACTGGTCCGACACGGTGCGTGACGCCAAGGCCTATCTCAATGGCGCGCTCGCCGCGAGCGACGATCTGCGCATCGGTCACGGTATCGGGCCGGTACATCACTTCCATGCGGTCTGGCCCAAGCGCTGACACGCGACGCAGGCGGATTCAGAGCGACGGCGCGCTGTCGTCCGCGCTGCGAGCAAGCGCCCGACGCGCCGCCGCGTCCGCCCGCTCGCTCAGCTCCTCGATACGATGCCGTGCGCGCGGCGCCCAATAGTCCGGCACGATAAATCCCCGGTCGCATTCGAACCAGTCGCCCGCGTCCGTGCGGCGTGTCAACGCAACGATCAGCAACGGTTCCGCCACGCCGCGCTCGCGCCAGTGCGCCTCGATGCGCGCATGCATTGCCGCCAGCGTGAAGGCGTGCGCGTCGTCGACGCGCGCCGGGGCGAGCCATCGCGCGCGCGGCAGCATCGCCCATGCGCGCTCACCGCGGGCGTCTGACTGGACCACCGGGACAGGGAACGCTGTCTGCGCGCCGGCCCACCATTCCTCCAGCGTCGCCCACCAGCCCTGCCCATGCGTTTCCGCAACCACTTGCGGCAATCGCCCCCGCTGAGCGAGCGGATGGAACAACCACCCCTTGAGATAGACCTGAGGCAACCACGGGCCAACGGCGGGCAAGGCACTGCGCGCGGCGTCGAGCGTGGTCAGCCGAAGTTGATGCTCGAGCAGGCGCGCCACTTTGTCGGCGAGGCTGTCGGCCAGATTCGGCCCAAGCCAGTGAAACTGTACGTCGCGCTCGCCGAGCGTCGCGGGGGCATCCGCAGGTGGAACGAACAGGTACAGCTTCACCGCCAGTTCCCAATGGAGCAACTGACGGTCCGCGCGGCGCATCAGCAGGAAGTCGCATTCGCCCAGCGTCATGTTGCCTCGCCGGGCGTCGCGTACCTGCAGGCCCGCGGCGAGCAGGTCGAAGTGAGGACTGTGCAGCAACGCGAAGTGCAGCAGTTGCTCCGCGTAGCGCCCCAAGCGGTGACTCTCGCCACGCGACAGGAACTCGCGCAGCGGCGCGGGATTCGCATCGCACGCAAGTAGCCAGTCGTGCAGCGCACGGGAATGCAAGACGGATTCGCCGGTACCGCATTGGCCGGACCGGCCGGACCGGCCCGATTCGCTGGACCGACTGAGCACGGCCGCTGGGAGCGGTGGCGCCGAAGACAATGCGGGTGACGCAGATGACGAGGGCGATGGCGGCGCCGATGGGGACGAAACAGCTTCGGCCGCCCGCATGCCATCGAAATGGGCGAGCGGTGCCGGGAAACGGGCAGCGCTCAGCAGATCGGCGGACAACAGCAGCCACGCGAGGTCGCGCACGGGCGCCTCGCGCAACGCTTCAATCAGTTCGCCGTAGGCGTGTTGGCCGGAGTCGATTCGCACACCGCCTCGTAGGTCGCCCGCGCCAGGCACCAATCCGTCCAGGCCTTGGCCTTGTCGGGCAGGCTGCGTAACAGATAGGCCGGATGGTACGTCACGATCACCGGCACCCCTTCGTACTCATGCACACGTCCGCGCAAGCTGGCGATGCTCGCCTGGGTACGCAGAATACTCTGCGCCGCGAAGCGCCCCATGACAACAATCACCCGGGGCCTAAGCAGCGCGACCTGACGCTTCAGGTAAGGCTCGCAGCTCGCGACTTCGTTGGGTTCGGGATCGCGATTGTTGGGTGGGCGGCACTTGAGCACGTTGGCGATGTAGACGTTCTCGCCACGCTGCAACGTCACTGCGCGCAGCATGTTGTCGAGCAGCTTGCCCGCCTGACCGACAAAGGGCTCGCCCTGCAGATCCTCCTGCTGCCCCGGCGCCTCGCCGATGAGCAGCCAGTCGGCCTCGCGATCGCCCACACCGAAGACCGTTTGCGTACGCTTCTCGCACAACCCGCAAAGGCGGCAATCCGCCACGCGTCCGGCGAGCGCGTCCCAGTCGAGCGTTTCCACGCCCGGCGGGGCCGCACGCGCCGTTGTCGCGCTCTCGCCTGCATCACGCATGATCGACCACAGTGCGGCATCGGCGGCGGCGTCGCCGTCCCCGTTGCCCTCGCTGTCGAGCCACATGGGAATGTCGTCCGGCGGCGCGTCTGCGGTGCGCCGGCCGGTGCTGCGCGAGGTCGGCGCCGGTTCGTCCCGCACAGGCGCCACAGGTCTGCCGGCTACCGCAGGATCGCGCTCGGGTCGGACCGCCCGGCGCGCCGCCTCGGGGGCTTGCGACGTCGCCAAGTCCCAGGGCGGCATATCGTCCGCCGCAGCATCGTCTCGTGCCGCCACCGGCTCGGCGAGCGTCGCCACATCAGTGTCGCCGGCCATCGTCGAGCGGGCTTCGGCTTGCGCCGCGGCCCGGGCCGCGGCGTCATGCGACATCCACACCGGCCACAGCCCGAACTCTTCCAGAATCGCTTTAGGCCACGGCACGGTCGGTCTCCCAAGTCAGGCGCATCACGATGGCGTCTTCGCGACGCCCACTCGCCGGATAGTATCCCTTGCGCCGGCCGATCTGCTCGAAGCCGAAACGCTCGTAAATGCGCAACGCGCGCACATTGGACGGCCGCACTTCCAACAACACGCCGCCCATGCCTTGCACGCGCGACACACGCACCACCTCTTCGAGCAATTGCACACCAAGCCCGTTGCCCTGCATCTCCGGCACCACACAGACATTGAGCAGATGCGACTCGTCCACCACGGGCATCAAGAGGAAGTAGCCGAGCAGCGTGCCATCCACGGCGCGCAGGCAAACGCCCTGATGCCCGGCGTCGAGCGAATCCGAAAAGTTCTGGCGCGTCCAGGGAAACGGATACGCGCGCACCTCGACGGAAACGACCTCATCGAGATCGGCAAGCGTCATTGGCGAAAAATGATTCGGGCCGACCTGGCGCATCACGGCGCCTCCTTGCCGGGCCCATGTGACGCGGCCTGCCGGATGGCGTCACGCTCGGCCGTCGTTTGCGCCACCTTGTTGCGAACGTAGACCGGCATGGCCCGGTCGGCGGGAATCGCCTCGCCGCGCGCAAACGCGCGCGCTGCCAGCGTGGCAACGTAACGGGCGCGCGGCATGGCGTCAGCCAGCACCGCCTGAGCCTGCAAAGCGGCCTGGAGCCGTTCGCCGAAGGCGGTCACGGCGTTCCCGGCCACGACAAACTCGGCATCGGGTGTGCGCACCTGTTCGGCGGCATCGAGTGAGGGCGCCTGAACTTCGCGCCAGTCGCCGGCATCGACGTCCCACGCGTAATCGGCCCAATAGGCCTCGTTCATGCGCGCATCCAGCGCAACGAGCACGCGCCGGGTGTCGACGCGCAGCGCGCGCGCCGCCTCGGCGCACGCCAGCAGCGTGCCGACCGGCACCACCGGCAATGCCGCGCCAAACGCCAACCCCTGCGCAACGCCGCACGCGGTACGCAGCCCGGTAAACGAGCCCGGACCGGCGCCGAAGGCGATCGCATCGCACTCGGCGAGCGTCACGCCGGCCTCACGCAGCACGTCGCGCGCGGCGGGCAGGATATGCGTACTGGAAACGGGGCCGGTATCGAGGTGGCGCTCGACCATCAGGGCGGGCACCCCACCGGCAGGATCGTGGCGATACACGGCGACCGAGCAGAATTCGGTCGAGGTATCGAGGGCAAGAAGCGTAATCGAAGACATGGCGTTATTGTAATCGGGCCTGCAGCGCGCCACCTAGTGGGATCGAGAGCGAACGCCGCTGTACCCCGAGCCGTCGCCGACCGACCCGTCGCGCGCGGGCACCGCGGACAGGCATTTCACTCGGTGCAAATCCGAACGTGCACTTTTCCAAAAAGACAGGTATAATGCGCGCTTCGCCTCGCAAGGATCTATGCATTTTCCTTCAGGCGACGAAAAACCGCGTTTTGCCCCAATCCTGTGATAAGCCATTGTAGTTTTTGCCGGTACTGGCGTTCCTGAGGAACGACCCGCCGCCGTCCCCTCCCTGGCTTACGATACGGATTTCGATCCGCTTTCTGCCCCATCCGCGATTTGCTTCCTGCTTGCGACGAATTGGGTTTGCCGATTGGCGCCAACGCCCCGACACAACCCATCCATCCGCAAGAGGATACATGGAACAGACTTCCAAGCAGTCTGCGCTCGCGCAGACGTACTTCCCTTCGTCCGAAGAAAATGCTGACGCCATCGTCGAGACGGCGACCGCCGCTGAAAACGACGGCCAGCCCACGTTCGCCGAACTCGGCCTGAATCCGGCCATCCTGAGCGCGCTTGCCACCGCCGGCTATAACCACCCGACGCCCGTGCAGCAGCGCGCGATTCCGGCCGCGCTCGCCGGACGCGACCTGCTCGTGTCGAGCCCGACCGGCTCCGGCAAGACGGCGGCATTCATGCTGCCGGCGATCCATCGCTTTGCCGAAATGCAGGCGAGCGGCGAACTGAACAGCCGCGCGCCGGCCGCACATCCGCGCAATCAGCCGGCCGCACCGGGCGAGAAGCCCCGCAAGGGCCAGCGCGTGCGCCGCGTGGCCGCCCAGCCGCTGCTGCTCGTGCTCACGCCGACGCGCGAACTCGCGCAACAGGTCTCGACCGCCGCCGATACGTATGGCAAGCAACTGCGCCGCCTGCGCACCGTGAGCATTCTGGGCGGCATGCCCTACCCGCGTCAGCTCGAAATGCTGGCCAAGCAGCCCGAGATCATCGTGGCCACGCCGGGCCGCCTGCTCGATCACATCTCCAGCGGCAAGATCGACCTGTCGCAGCTGATGATGCTCGTGCTCGACGAAGCCGACCGCATGCTCGACATGGGCTTCATCGACGATATCCAGACCATCGTCGACGCCACGCCCGAAACGCGCCAGACGCTGCTTTTCTCTGCAACGATCGATGGCCGCATGGGCGAAATCACGCGTCGCCTGCTGCGCGATCCGGAAACCATCGAAATCACGCGCGGCAGCGAGCAACGTACCAATGCCAACATCGAGCAAACGCTGCACTACGTGGACGACCGCGCCCACAAGGACCGTCTGCTCACACACCTGCTCGGCAACGACGCCCTGGATCAGGCCATCGTGTTTACGTCGACCAAGCGCGACGCCGACCTGCTGGCCGACCAACTCGAGCAGGCCGGCTTCGACAGCGCGGCACTGCACGGCGACATGCCGCAAGGCGTGCGCAACCGCACGCTGCGCGCCCTGCGCGAGCGTCGCGTTCGCGTGCTGGTCGCCACCGACGTGGCCGCGCGCGGCATCGACGTGCCGGGCATCACGCATGTGTTCAACTACGATCTGCCGAAGTTCGCGGAAGACTACGTTCACCGTATCGGCCGCACCGGCCGCGCCGGGCGTCGCGGTGTGGCCGTGAGCCTCGCCGCACACGCCGAAATCGGCGCAGTGCGCCGCATCGAGCGCTACACGCGCGAGCCGTTGCCGGTCAACGTGGTTGCAGGCTTTGAGCCGCGTCGCTCGCCCCCCAAGGCGGGCGCGGGCGGCAAGCGCCCGGGTCCCGGCCGTGGCGGTCCTCGTCATGGCCAGGGCAACGGCGGCGGCGGTCGCTGGAGCAACAACGGCCCGCGCCAGGGCAATGGCGGCGGTTATCAAGGCGGCCAGCGCTTCGGCGGTAACAAGCCGGCCGGCAGCCCGTTCGAGCGTCGCGAAAGCAATGGCTTCCACGGCGGCTATCAGCAGAACGAAGGTGCCAACGGCTTCTCGAACGGCAGCGCCACCGACCGCTTCGAGCGCCGCGCGCCGCGCCCGTTCGAGGGCAACCGTCAGGACCGCGGCAACCGCAGCTTCGATGGCGCACGCCAGGATCGTGGCTACGGCAATCGCGGCAATGGCGGCGGCTTCGGCAATCGCGGCAACGGTGGCGGCTTCGGCAAGCGCCGCGGCGACTGAGCCAACGGGTAGCCCTCAGGACGTGCAGCCGCGCGTCCTCGCCAGGACACACCGAACCCCGGTATCGACGTCAAATGTCGGTACCGGGGTTTTGTTTTGGACCGTCCGTCACGGGCACTGCGATTCGCGAACCGCAAGCCGATCAGATCAGGTCGCGGCGAACCGGTCAGTCGCTTCGATGAGCCAATGCAGGACGGTAGGCTCGCTGAATGCGTGTCCGGCGTCGGCGGCCCAGAAAAAATCGGCCTCGGGCCAGGCCTTGTGCAACTCCCAGGCCGTGCGCGCGGGCGTTGCCACGTCATAACGGCCCTGCACGATCACACCCGGCACGTCGCGCAGCACTGGCGCGCCGCCGATCAGTTGATTGGGCTTGAGAAAGCCGTCGTGCACGAAGTAATGATTCTCGATGCGAGCAAATGCGATGGCATAGTGCGGATCTCCGAACGCTTCGGCGAGATGGTCATCCGGCAGCAACGTAATGGTGCTGCCCTCCCACAAGCTCCATGCGCGGGCCGCCTCGATTCGCACGGCCGCGTCGGGACTCGTGAGGCGCTTGCGATAGGCGCGCATCAGGTCGCCGCGCTCCTCCAGCGGAATCGGCGCGAGAAACTTCTCCCATCGGTCCGGGAACAGCCACGACGCGCCTTTCTGGTAGTACCACTGCAACTCCTCGCGACGCACCGTGAAAACGCCTCGCACGACCAGTTCGCTGACCCGTTCAACGTGCGTTTGCGCATAGGCCAGCGCCAGCGTGCTGCCCCAGGACCCGCCGAAGACGAGCCACCGGTCGTAACCGAATTTCGTTCGCAACCGCTCGATATCGTCGACGAGGTCCCACGTCGTGTTGTAATCGAGACTCGCATGCGGGGTCGAACGCCCGCAACCGCGCTGATCGAAAAGCGTGACGCAATACTTCGTCGGGTCGAAGAGTCGTCGGTGCTCCGGCGAGCAGCCGCCGCCCGGACCGCCGTGCAGGAACACCGCGGGCTTGCCGAGCGGATTCCCGCACCGTTCCCAATAGATGCTGTGTCCGTTGCCGACGTCGAGCATGCCATGCTCATAGGGCTCGATAGGCGGGTACAACTCCCGCAATACCGAAGGGAGTGTCTCGATCACCTTGCCGGGACCGCGCGGCTTGCGCGCAGCGTGCGGCGCCAACGCATGCGCATCGGTGCGTGTGCTGCCCGGGGCGTCATCGGGAAAATCGGCTGGCATCGGCATCCTCGAAAGAACCTGTCACTACAGGTTGAGTGTAGCGCGGCGCCTCAAACAAGACAAAGCAGGCCCAAAATGAAATGGGACGATGTCGCCATCGTCCCATTCGGGATACCCGCAGGCGCCCCGCCACCGTCGTGGCCACCCCGGGTATGCCGGACCGCTTTCAGGGTCAGACTTCTTCGTAAAGCGGCAACGTGAGGAAGTCGACGAAGTCCGCACTGGTGCTCATCTGCTCGAAGATGACGGCGGCGCGATCATACGTCGGCGCGACCTGCCCGACCAGTGCCTTCACATTGGCCAGCTCCTGGGGAATCAGTTCTCGCACCAGTTCGGCGGTGACCTTGCGGCCGTCCTCGAGCTTGCCCTTCGGCGAGCGAATCCATTGCCACACCTGCGAGCGCGAAATCTCGGCCGTGGCCGCGTCTTCCATCAGGTTGTGAATCGGCACGCAGCCGTTGCCCGCGAGCCAGGCGCCAAGATAGTGGATGCCAACGTTGATGTTGTTGCGCAGGCCCGCTTCGGTAATCGGCGCTTCGGGCTTGAACTCCAGCAACTCACGCCCCTTGACCGTCACGTCATCGCGCTGCTTGTCGATCTGATTCGGACGATCCCCAAGCACCTTCACGAACTCTTCCATTGCGACCGGCACGAGACCCGGATGCGCCACCCATCCACCGTCGTAGCCGTCGGTCGCATCGCGCGCCTTGTCCGCGCGAATGCCCGCCATTGCCCGTTCGTTGGCCTGCGGATCGTTCTTGATCGGGATCAATGCGCTCATGCCCCCAATGGCCGGCGCGTTGCGGCGATGGCAGGTCTTGAGCAGCAGCAACGCGTAGGCGCGCATGAATGGCACGGTCATGTTGATGCGGCTGCGGTCGGCCAGACAGAAATCGGCATCGACCTTGAATTTCTTGATGCACGAGAAAATGTAGTCCCAACGCCCGGCGTTCAGGCCGGAGCTGTGCTCGCGCAGTTCATACAGAATCTCGTCCATTTCGAATGCGGCGAGTATGGTCTCGACGAGCACCGTCGCCTTGATCGTTCCCTGCGCCACGCCCAGCGCATTCTGCGCGAGGACGAAGACATCGTTCCAGAGGCGCGCCTCGAGATGGCTTTCGAGCTTCGGCAGATAGTAGTACGGACCGAATCCTCGCTCGAGCGACGCCTTGGCGTTGTGAAAAAAATGCAAACCGAAATCGAACAGGCTGCCCGACATGCGCTCGCCATCCACGCTCACGTGCTTCTCGTCGAGATGCCAGCCGCGCGGGCGAACGATCAGCGTGGCGACCTTGTCGTTGAGCCGGTACTGCTTGCCGTTCTGCTCCAGGCTGATGGTTCCGCGCACGGCGTCGCGCACGTTGATGTGGCCCTGCATCTGGTTGTGCCAGTTCGGCGCATTCGAGTCCTCGAAGTCGGTCATGTAGCTGTCCGCCCCCGAGTTCAGCGCGTTGATGATCATCTTGCGCTCGACCGGTCCCGTGATTTCGACGCGGCGGCATTGCAGCGCCTGCGGCAGCGGCGCGATGCGCCAGTCGCCGTCGCGAACGGCCTGTGTCGCGGGCAGGAAGTCGGGCACCTCGCCCGCGTCGAGCCGCGCGGCGCGTGCGACGCGCTCGGCGAGCAAGGCCCGGCGCCGCGGCTCGAACGTACGGTGCAGATTGGCGATGAAGGCGAGCGCCTCGGGGGTCAGGATCGCCTCGTAATCGGGGTGAATATCGGCAGCATCGACATGCAGTTGCATGCCGGGGGGCAGGCTAAGGGACATCGGGAATCTCCAGCTATCTTGATTTATGTAGGGGAGTGCGCCGCAAGGAGAAACATCAGGGGCTTTGCACGAGGCCTCACACCACACGGGGTGTCAGGCGCGCGCTCCCGTCAATGCCTCGACGAAACGCTGCAAGTCGCGCATGTCGCGCCCCATCCCTTGCGGCGTGACGCCGAGTTGTTCGACCGGCAGCCCGGCACGATTGACCCAGAACGTCGGGTAACCGAACCAGGTGGCACCGGCCACGTCCCAGCCGTTGCTGGAGACGAAAACGATGGCGCCGGCGCTCACGCCGAACGCGTCGGGGCCTAGTTGGTAGGCCTCGGGAGCTGTCTTGAATTTGCGCACGGCGTCGACCGACAGCACATGATCGAACAGATCCAGGATGCCGCCACTCTTCAGGCCGACATCGAGCATGCGCGGATCGCCGTTGGACAGCACCCCGAGGCGGAACCCCATCGCACGCAGCGCGCGCAGTACGGGCGGGTTTTCCGGGAACACCGACAGGCAGGTGTACTCGTCCATCAAGCGCTTCTCCGCCACCGGCGAAAGCGTGAGATTCAGTCGGGCGGCAGCGTAGCGAAGCGCATCGGCGGTAATGTCCCAGAACGGCCGATAGCGCTCGCCGCGCGGGCCCGAGAGCGAGCGCAGTTGCGTGTACTCGATCTGTTTCACGCGCCACAGGTCAGCGAGCGCCGCCCCGTGACCGGGGAACTGCTGCTCGGCGGCCGCAGCAACGGAATACACGTCAAAGAGCGTGCCGTACGCGTCGAAGATCACTGCCTGAATGCGGGAGGCCATATGCCGGTTCCTGGGGAATACTGGGTATTACGCAAACATGCTTGCCATTGCGATTCGATTGTATTATTGATATTGGCCAGCATAAAAGAACGCATTAATCACTTTATCTGTGACTTTTTAGTACATAATCGGCTACATGGATCGCTTCAAACAGATCGAGACGTTTGTCGCCGTGGCGGCCAAGGGGAGCCTGTCGGCCGCCGCCGCGCTCGAGGGCGTGGCGCCGGCCGTGATCGGACGTCGCATCGACGCGCTCGAATCGCGTCTGGGCGTCAAGCTGCTCGTGCGCACCACACGCCGCGTGACACTCACGTTCGAGGGCTCGGCGTTTCTCGAGGACTGTCAACGGATCCTCAACGACATGCACAATGCCGAAGCCGCCGTGTCGGCAGGCGGAGTCAAGGCCAGTGGACATTTGCGGCTGTCGGCGCCCGCCGGATTCGGGCGGCGGCACGTCGCACCGCTACTGCCGGTGTTCATCGAAACGCACCGGGACGTCAGCGTCACGCTCGATCTCTCGGATCGTCTGGTCGATCTGGTGAACGAAGGCTTCGACTGCGCCATCCGTCTGGGCGAATTGCCCGATTCGAGCCTCGTGTCGTTACGCCTCGGCGAGAACCGGCGGGTGTGCGTGGCTTCGCCCAGCTACCTTGCGCAACACGGTCGCCCCGCGTCGCTCGACGAGCTCGCCCACCACAATTGCCTCGCGTTCGGCTCGACCGCCAACCAACAGCGCGGCTGGACCTTCTCGCAGGACGGCAAGGTCGTGACCATCCGCGTGAACGGCAACATGGAGTGTACGGACGGTGCCGTGCTGCACGATTGGTGTCTGGACGGTTACGGGCTCGCGTGGCGCTCGTGGTGGGAGGTGGGCGACGACATCCGCGCCGGACGACTCGTCACGGTGCTGGACGCCTTCGCCGCCCCACCCATCGGCATTCACGCCGTATTCGCGCAGCGCCGCCATCTGCCGTTGCGCGTCAGGTTGTTCATCGACCATCTCAAGCATCACTACAGTAGCCCCGCCTACTGGCGGGACGACTCGGCATAAGGTTCGCAATTCGCGCGCGGCATTCATGGGCGCGTGTCGATCGGACACGTCCGGTGGCGGAAACGTCGGCGGCGTGGGCGTCGTTTTATGGGCAGACGGGGTACCGGCACCGAGGCGATGGCGGATGGCGCAACGTCCACGGTATCGAATTCGCGGGTTTCGCACGCACTGGGGGCGCGCCGGGTGCCGCCGCGCCCGGGTTTGGGCTTTACTGGAGACGGCGGCGGCGCATTGGCGGCACGCCATCGGGTTTGCACCCGTTGTTGCGTCGCGCCAAAGCCATAGAATCGAAGCGAAGGATCCGCGGACGATGCGCGGGAATCGGCATCGAGAACTCCGAAACAGCGTGCCGGACGCGAGACCGCGATATCCGCGCGAGCCTGTGAACGCTTGTTCAGCAACGCCAACTGAGGGAGGTCATATGCTGTTTACCCACATCCTCATTCCGACCGACGGCTCGGAGCTATCCGAGAAGGCCGTGACCGGCGGACTCGAACTGGCACGTGCACTGGGCGCGAGAGTGACCGGCTATTGCTGCCTCGCGGAGTATCCCTACTCGCCGTTCAGCGAATATGTGCTCGAAGCGCCAGCCACGTTCAGCGAGCGCATTGCCGAAGAGGCGTGCGCGCACCTGGACAAACTGGCCGAGGCGGCGGCGGCGGCGGGCGTGCCGTTCGACCGTTGCAGTTCCACCTTTCCGGCGCCCTATCTGGGCATCATCGATGCGGCGGAGCGTCATGGGTGCGACGTCATTCTCATGGCCTCGCACGGACGGCGCGGACTGACCAGCCTGTTGCTCGGCAGCGAGACGCAACGGGTGCTCGTGCACTCGAAGATTCCGGTGCTGGTTTACCGGTGAGGCGACGGCCCGTTGAGGCCATGGCGCAGGCTCGCCGGCTCGGCGAAAGTGCATGAAAAAAGGCCCGCGAGCGGGATAAGCTCACGGGCCTTTTCTCGTTCAGGCGTGCTTTGCAGCCCTGACTGCGACGGGACCGCAGTGCGGGCCGCCCCGGCCGGATAGGCCGGACGCGCGGTCATGGCGCGGTGTCGTTCCGGGTTCGGCGATGTGCCCCCACGCCCATCGCCGCTCACGGGCGCACCGCGCCCTCCCTCAGCCCTGTCAGGCTGCCTTGACCTGCGCCTTCTTCTCGTCGAAGAACTGTTCGTCCTCCGTCGAACCCTTCAGGGCCGTGGTCGATGCGTCGCGCTCGATCGTTTGCGTGACGGCATCGAAGTAGCCCGTACCCACCTCGCGCTGGTGCTTGACTGCCGTGAAGCCCTTGTCGGCAGCGGCGAATTCGGCTTCCTGCAACTCCACGAAGGCGCTCATCTGACGACGGGCGTAGCCGTGTGCCAGGTTGAACATCGAGTAGTTCAGGCTGTGGAAGCCGGCCAGCGTGATGAACTGGAACTTGTAGCCCATGGCGCCGAGTTCCTTCTGGAACTTGGCGATGGTGGCGTCGTCGAGGTTCTTCTTCCAGTTGAACGACGGCGAGCAGTTGTACGAAAGCATCTTGCCCGGGAAGTGCTTGTGAATGCCCTCGGCGAACTGCTTCGCGAATTCGAGATCCGGCTTGCCGGTTTCGCACCACACCAGATCGGCGTACGGCGCATAGGCCAGACCGCGGGCGATGGCCTGGTCGAGACCGTTGCGGGTGCGGTAGAAGCCTTCGACCGTGCGCTCGCCGGTGCAGAACGGCTGGTCGAGCGGATCGACGTCCGCGGTGATCAGGTCGGCGGCTTCAGCATCGGTACGGGCGATCAGCACCGTCGGCACGCCGAGCACGTCGGCGGCCAGGCGCGCGGCGACCAGCTTGGCCACCGCCTCGCGCGTCGGCACCAGTACCTTGCCGCCCATGTGGCCGCACTTCTTCACCGAAGCGAGCTGGTCTTCGAAGTGCACGCCACCGGCGCCCGCTTCGATCATTGCTTTCATCAGTTCGAAGGCGTTGAGCACGCCGCCGAAGCCGGCTTCGGCATCGGCCACGATCGGCGCGAAGTAATCGATGTAGCCCTCGTCGCCCGGGTTCTTGCCTTCCGACCACTGAATCTGGTCAGCGCGCGTGAAGGTGTTGTTGATGCGGCGCACGACCTGCGGCACCGAGTTGGCCGGGTACAGCGACTGGTCGGGGTACATCTCGCCCGCGAGGTTGGCGTCGCCCGCCACCTGCCAGCCCGACAGATAGATCGCCTTCAGGCCGGCCTTGACCTGCTGCATGGCCTGGTTGCCGGTCAGAGCGCCCAGGGCGTTCACGAACGGCTCGTCGTTGATCATGCTCCACAGGCGCTCCGCACCGCGGCGGGCAAGCGTTTGTTCCGGCTGGATCGACCCGCGCAGACGCACCACGTCCTCGGCCGAGTAGCCACGCTTGATGCCCTTCCAGCGCGGGTTGTTCGCCCAGTCCTGCTCGAGTTGCTTCACTTGCTCTTGACGGGTCGTCATGATGATCTCTCCTGGTTTCTCGATACAAATAAAAGGGGGGTGACGCTTGCTGCCGGATCGTCTCTGGGACGCCAGTGACCGCTTTCGGCGTGTCCTGATCGGCAGGTCTTGTATAAGAGTTTAGGGATTTCTCATGCGACGCAACAGAAGGAATTGCGGGATAGAACAATATTTTTTATCAAATAAAATCATATAGATAGCAAAATATTTTCTTAATATGAAACGATATTTCCCTTCCTGAAATCATCACTTTGTGCCAAGCAGCGCAAATTTTTACGCACCGCAAAGGCATTCCGCATCATGAAAAAAGCCGGTCGTGCGCACGACCGGCCCTTGGGAAAGCGATAGGATGCGATGGCGACGCCCGGCGCCTCGCTAGGAGGGAGCGCGCTGCGTCGACGCAACGGCTCTGGGGGGTTTGCAGACGAGCCACACGGCCAGCGCGATGAAACAACCGCCGACGAGGTGGGCCAGCGTGACGGCTTCGTTCAGGAAGAGCGCTCCCCAGAGCACGCCGAACGGCGGTATCAGGAACGTGACCGTGAGCGAGCGCAACGGGCCGAGATCGGCGATCAGACGAAAGTACAACATGTAGGCGATGGCGCTGCAGAGGAAGCCGAGCGCCGCCACCGCGGCCCAGACGCCGCCCGTGGCCTGTCCCGGCATGCCGGAGGTGACCGACACGTAGCCGAAGAACGGCAGCAGCACGAGCGCCGCCCCCAACTGACTGCCGAACGCGACCAGCTTCGCGTCGAGACCGCCTCGCTCGGTGATCCAGCGGCGCGTGAGATAGCCCGCAAGGCCGTAGCACGATGTGGCCACCAGGCACGCCAACGCCCCCATCGCGACCGGCCCCGACATCGTGACCGGTCCCGTGCGCGTGAGCACTGCCACGCCGGCCAGCCCGACCAGCACGCCCAGCGCCTTCGCCCCGGTGAGCCGGTCGTGAAAGCACATGGCGCCGATCACCACGCCCATCAGCGGCGTGGTGGCGTTGAGAATGGCGGAGTAGCCGGCTGGCAGCACGCGCGCCGCGAGGCAGTACATGACGAAGGGGATGCCCGAATTGATCACACCCAGCAGCATCGAGGCGCCGAGCAGGCCCTTGAACGCCCAGCGCACCCGCAGCGCGAGCAGAATCACCGCCAACCCGACGGCGCCCAGCGCCACGCGAAGAAATGCCGTGGGCAGCGGCCCCAGCGCCGGCACGATGATCCGCATGAACAGGAAGCTCGCCCCCCAGATGGCGGAAAGCGACAGTAAACGGGCAATGTCTGACGAACGCATGATCGGGAAGACGGCGCATGCGGCCGTCGCGAGGAATGGGAACGGCTGCATCGTCCCATATCGCCGCGCCCCCTGCTGGTCAAATTCGGACATGGAGATGCGTGCCGCATGCGCCCCGCGAGCCGGCTACGACGACGGTGTCTCGTTCAAGCCGTTCCGGGTCGGTTCGGACGCGCCGGCCGCACCTGACATCCCTGACGCGTCCGACGCGTCGCGTGCGCGGCGGTAAGCCACCCAGTCGCCGCCGTCGATACGGGGCAACCGGACGACCGCCGATTCGCTGACCGGGTACACAATGCATGCATAGGTCTTGCCGGCGCACTCGACGTCGCGACGTTCGCGCACGAACAGGCCGGACTCGCCCGGATACACTTCCTCGATTTCGTCGAGCACGGGAATGAGCGCCGCCGGTATGCGGTACACATCGCCGACGACGCGGCTCGCGCCGCGCTCGTCGGCACGCGGGAACACCATGCCGGGGTAGGCGCCGAAATCGTAGAGACGGCCCCCCAGCGAAGTCGTACCGACGAGCGTCGGCGCGGCAATGCCGTGGCGCGCCGCGGCCAGACGCATGTCGTTGATTTCGCCCGCGCGCAGCGTGCCATATACGAACGCGTAGCACGCGCCGTCGCGTGCCGTCTCGTGACCGCCGTCCTCGTTCGTCTCGTCGATCCCGCCGGAGCCGTGCATTGCCGCCGTCATTGCCTCATCCTGTTCGGAATTCATCGGCATCAAGCTTACACTTACGGAACCCGAATTGTCGCGCCGACAGCATGCCCAACCTCACGCTCCCGAAGGTCGGGGCGCCCGAGCCGGCGGGTGCCCGATGAAAGCTTCGCCGCCGTGCCCGCCCCTACATCTGCCGGAACAGGTGCGCGTACTGCCGACTGACGGCGACACGGTCCTTGCGGCGCCTGAGCTTGAGCGTGAGGCGCCCCAGCGGCGTATGCTGCGCGCTCACGACTTCGGCAACATTCACCACCGTGCTGCGATGCACCTGCCAGAAGCGCGACGGATCGAGTTGCGGCAATAGCTCGCGCAGACTGGTGCGAATGAGCAGATCGCCATCGGTCGTCGCCACGACGACGTACTTGTCCGCCGCCTCGAAAAAGCAGACGTCCTCGACCGGCACGATTCGAACCTCGTCCTTCACCGACGCCCGCACGAAGCGCAGGTAATCGCGCCTCTCGCGCGCGACCGTCAGCACCGCCGGCTCGTTGGCCTCCTCCACCTCCGCCGCCACCTCTGTCGCCCCCTGCGCCGTAGCGATACCGTGCACCTCGCCTGGCGCCGCATCGTTCGCCACACCGTCCGCGCGACCGTTCACCGGCAGGGAGCTGACTTGCAGCCGCGTGCGCAATGTCGTCAACAGTTGCGCGAGCGCGCCGTCATCGGGAGCATCAAGCCGGTCACGCAGGCGCGCGACCGTGCGTGCGAGGCGATCGGGTTGCACCGGCTTGAGCAGATAATCGACGGCGGCCGCGTCGAACGCGTCAAGTGCGAACCGGTCGAACGCGGTCACGAACACGATCTGCGGGGGCCGGCTCAGCCGTGCACAGGCGCGTGCCACGTCGAGCCCCGTCGCGCCAGGCATCGCGATGTCGAGAAACACGACTTCGGGCTGATGCTGGACGATGGCGGCAATCGCCGACGTGCCATCCAGCGCGACCGGCAGCACACGCAACTCGGGCCAGGCCTGCGCGAGCATGGCGCGCAGCGCCTCGGCCAGCAGGGGTTCGTCTTCGGCAATCAGGGCGAGGGGGGATGTCATGCACGCCACGCTCCGGGACCAGAAACCTGTGTCGGTGCCCCATCGGCCGGACCGCCGGCGCTCATGGGCAAGCGCAACGTGGCGACAACGCCACGCGGCACGCCTTCGGCAAGTGTCAGACTTGCCGCGTCGCCGTAGCGCACGCGCAGGCGCTCCCGGATATTCATCAACCCCACGCCGTCGGCGCCTGTGTCGGCATGAAAGCCCGCGCCGTCGTCCGCAACGCGGATGACGACGTGTTGCGAATCCTCGCCGGACGCCTCGAGCCATGCCTCGACGTGCACGGCGGCGCCTTCGGGGAGTGGCTCCACGCCGTGCTTGAGCGCATTTTCGACCAGCGGCTGGACGAGCATCGGCGGCACGCGCAGGGCGCGGCAATCGTCGGGCAGGTCGAACGCGTAGCGCAGGCGTTCTCCGAAGCGCACCTGCTGGATGGCGAGCAGCGCGTCGAGCAACACGAATTCGTCGGCCAGCGACGTGACCTCGGCACGCGTGGCCGCCAGCGAAGCCCGCAGGAACCGGTTCAGGTGGGCCAACAGCATGCGCGCACGCGCGGCGTCGCTCGCGATCAACGCGTCCAGATTGGCGAGCACGTTGAACAGG
The DNA here is from genome assembly GCF_000767615.3 of Pandoraea pnomenusa. Taxonomy (NCBI): domain Bacteria; kingdom Pseudomonadati; phylum Pseudomonadota; class Betaproteobacteria; order Burkholderiales; family Burkholderiaceae; genus Pandoraea; species Pandoraea pnomenusa. The sequence continues at coordinate 3,010,017 of NZ_CP009553.3, forward strand.
AAATGCGGTTCGAGTTGCGCCTGCAGCGTCTTCAGGCGCGCCAGCACGAGTTGCCGCTCCACCGACGCCTCGCGCAATGCCTGCCGCGCCGCCGCTTCACGCAGTTGCGACAGTCGGGCCCGCGACCAGCCGTGATACGTGCCGATGCCGGTGCCGGCCAGGGCGACCGCCAGCACGATGGACACGGAATGATTGCCCACGGGGCGCCACATCGACATCGGCAGACCGAGCAGCGCCGTGCCCATGCCGACGCCAGCCGCCAGTCCGCCAAGGCAGCCCAACGCCACGAGCACGAGAAACGGCCCCATGGGTGGCACACCCTCGCGCCAGATCACGCGGCGCCCACCGTCCACCAGCGCGGCAATCGAGAGGCCGATGCACTGGCTGAACACGAAGTTTTGCGCAAAGGTCCCGCCAAAGCCGATCAATCGCAGCCCCAGTGCAATGAGGGTGTTGAAGATCATCACGCCGGCGAGTTCGCGCCAGAAGGTCTGCCACAGGCCACGCTTCGCCCGTAGGGGCGCCGCCTGTATGGGCTGAGCGGATTGCGGTTGTCTCATCGTCGGCGTCGCTCTCACGCGTGTGTCCCGTCGATCGTCACGGGCAGCCCCGACCCGACCATCGGTGCACGTCGCGTTTGTTGTCCGGTTGCCGCTGGCTTGTCGGTATTGCTGCAGGTGTCGCTGCTCGTGCCGCTGGCACTGTCCTTGTCTATGATTCGTTCGATCGCCGCGTCGGACACGGCAGCGGTTGCGTGGATGCTTGCCCCGGGTCGACGCGAGCACAGTCCGCGCGGGCCTGCGCCAATTTCGCGTCATGGTGCCACAGCTGCACGAGCGCACGGTTCAGCAGGCGCCCCGGCACCGCCACGGCGGCCACGCCCGCGATCACCAGCCCGGCGTACAGACCGAGCATGCGTCGCCGATGGCTCGCCACCCGCCCCTGGCGAATCGCCCGCGCGGCCAGCACCAGGTTCACCAGCACAAACGACGAGAGGACGTGCAGCCAGGAAAGCTGCATACCGCCCGATCCCTCGCCCCCACCGACTCCGCCGATGCCACGGATGCCGAAACTCGAGAGCGCCGTCACCGCCATCGCCGCAACCCACAGACGCCCCAGCCATCGGTGTCTCGACGTGCCCCGCCGCATGAACAGGATGCCGATGCCAAGCCCCACCGCCGCCCCTGCGGCGGCCAGATGCATTACCAGAATCGTCTCCATGATGTCCTTGCTGTGATGGGATCATGGTGTGACGATAGGGCGCGGGGTCATCCACCGCATGCGTGGTGCGACGAACGACACCGGCGCGGCGCCAACGGTTGCCGGTCGGCGCGAACGGCACGGCGTTTGCGCCGTCGACGCACGCGGCCGCGTATTGTCGCCGACGATTGTGACACGACGAAAAAATCACCGCGATCGGAAAGGACGTATGCCCAAATGGCAAATCGTTGGCCGAGGGGGCTACCAGTGGATGGTCTTCGCAAAGTCCACGAATGCGCGCAATGGCGACGGCAGGTAGCGGCGGCCCGGATAGTACAGCAACGGACCGGTGAAGCTGGGCCACCAGGGCTCCAGCAACGGGTCCAGTTCGCCGCGGTCGATATAGGGCTGCAGCCATTCCTCGAATAAATAGATCACGCCCGCGCCAGCCACCGCCGAATCAACGGCCAGGTCGGCGGCGGCGCCAAGGTTCACGATCAACGGTCCGTTCGTTTCCACCGTCAACGATTTCCCTTTGCGCGTAAAGTGCCAAGGCGGCATGGCACCACTGGAAAAGCGTCCGCGCAGACAAATATGCTCGCGTAGATCGTTCGGATGGCGCGGTCTGCCGTGTTGCGCGAGATAGCCTGGCGAAGCCGCCAGGGCCATGCGCTGACGCCGCGGGCCGATGGGGACCGCCACCATGTCCTGATCCATTCCTTCTTCGTATCGGATGCCGGCGTCACAGCCTGACTGCAGCAAATCCACAAAGCGATCTTCCACGATCACCTCAAGACAGATGTCGGGGTACTCAGCGAGGAACTGCGGAACGATGCGCGGCAATACCAGTTTGGAGGCGGCCAATGGAACATTCAGTCGCAAGCGTCCAGCGGGACGGTCGCGAAAGCCATTGACCACGTCCAGCGCCGATTCGACGGCGCTCAGCGCAGGCGTCAGATGTTCCAGCAGGCGCTGGCCCGCATCGGTGGTCGCCACGCTGCGTGTCGTGCGATTAAGAAGTCGCACGCCGAGACGCGACTCCAGCCGGCGCACCGCCTCGCTCAGTTGCGAGGCGCTGGTACCCGAGATACGTGCGGCGCTGCGAAAGCCACCCTGCGTGGCTACGGCTACGAAGGCGGCAATGTCCTGCAAATCGGCCATGGCGATTAGATTGTCTGGAATTTCGCACAAGCTGTCTTATTGCGCGGGATTGTCGCACACCGAGCAAGCTCCTAGACTGCGCTGACATTACCGCTTTGCGCAACCGAGGAGAAACGATGTATCAAGCCAATCAAGCCGGCAGCTACATGCTCGGTGACCTCGAAGTCATCCGCATGGGTTATGGCGCCATGCAGCTGGCGGGCCCACATGTATTCGGCCCCCCTGGGGACCGGCAGCAAGCCATCGCTGTATTGCGTTCGGCGTTGGAGATGGGCGTCAATCACATCGACACCAGCGATTTCTACGGTCCGCATATCACCAACCAGATCATTCGCGAGGCGCTGCATCCCTATCGCGACGATTTGGTGATCGTCACCAAAATTGGCGCACGTCGCGGCGCAGATGGCTCGTGGCTGAAGGCGATGTCGCCTGCCGAACTGGAATCTGCGGTGTACGACAATTTGCGCAACCTGGGCGTGGAAGTGCTGGATGTCGTGAACCTGCGCCTGATGTTCGACGTGGCGGCACCGGCGGAGGGAGATCTGGAAGCCCCTCTGGCAGCGCTTGCGGAGTTAAAGCGCAAGGGTATCGTTCGGCATATTGGCCTGAGCAACGCGACGGCCAATCAGATCGCTCAGGCACGGACCATGACCGATATCGTCTGCGTGCAAAACCAGTACAACCTTGCCCACCGGGGCGACGACCCGCTGGTGGCGCAACTGGCGAGCGCAGGTATTGCCTATGTGCCGTTCTTCCCGCTGGGTGGGTTCTCGCCACTGCAGTCGGCAACGCTTGAGCAGGTAGCTGCCGACTGCGGGGCGACGCCTTTGCAAACGGCTCTGGCGTGGCTACTGCAACGTTCTCCCAATATTCTGCTGATTCCGGGAACCGCGTCGGTTGGCCACCTGCGGCAAAACATCGCTGCCGCAGCCTTGCATTTGTCGTCCGACGCGGTAGCCGCGCTCGACACCATCGGTGGCATTGGCGGCATCGGTGGCATCGGCGCCGCAACTCCGGAGACAGCGTCGCAATGCGGTGGCTGAATCCGTCGAGCGCCGGAACGATAAAAAAACACCCCTGCGAGAGGGGTGTCCTATCAGGTTGACCGCCGGGAGAGCCGATCTCCCGGGCCGACGGCTTATTCCGCTGCCGCCTCCGTCTCGCGGCCGACCTGTGCGGCCGTCTCGCCTTCGAAGGTGAAGCGGCCGTTGCGCCAGTCGACCGGGATCGTATCCTTCGGCCCGAACTTGCCGGCAAGCACCAGCTTGGCGACCGGATTCTCGATCTCCTGCTGGATAGCCCGCTTGAGCGGACGCGCGCCGTACACCGGATCGAAGCCCTCGCGCGCCACATGGGCGAGCGCCGACTTGCTGACCTCCAGGTGCATCTCGAGCTTGGCCAGACGCTGGCGCAGGATCTCGATCTGAATCGTGGCAATCGACTCGATGTGCTTCTGGTCGAGTCCGTGGAACACCACGACTTCGTCGATCCGGTTGAGGAATTCCGGACGGAAGTGCTCCTTGATCTCCGTCCACACGGCATCCTTGATCCGGTCTTGCGGCTCGCCGACCATCGACTGAATCATCGACGACCCGAGGTTCGACGTCATCACGATCACCGTGTTCTTGAAGTCCACCGTACGGCCCTGTCCGTCGGTCATGCGGCCGTCGTCGAGCACCTGCAAGAGCACGTTGAACACGTCCGGGTGCGCCTTTTCGACCTCGTCGAGCAGGATCACGCTGTACGGCTTGCGACGCACGGCCTCGGTCAGATAACCGCCCTCTTCATAGCCGACATAGCCCGGGGGCGCACCGATCAAACGCGCCACGCTGTGCTTCTCCATGAACTCGCTCATGTCGATGCGGATGAGGTGATCTTCCGAATCGAACAGGAACATCGCCAAGGCCTTGCACAGCTCGGTCTTGCCCACGCCGGTCGGCCCGAGGAACAGGAACGACCCGTACGGGCGGTTCGGATCGGCCAGCCCCGCGCGCGAACGACGGATGGCGTCGGCCACGGCGGTAATCGCCTCGTCCTGGCCCACCACGCGCTCGTGCAGCTTGGCTTCCATGTTGAGCAGCTTCTCGCGCTCGCCCTGCATCATCTTCGAGACCGGGATACCCGTGGCACGAGAAACCACTTCGGCGATTTCCTCGGTGCCTACCTGCGTGCGCAGCAGTCGCGGATGCGCCTGTTGGCCCGCGGCCTCGGCCGCATCGGCGTCCTTCAGTTGCGCTTCGAGTTGCGGGAGCTTGCCATATTGCAGCTCCGCCACCTTGTCGAGCTTGCCCTCGCGCTGCAACTTCGCGATCTCGGCGCGCACGCGGTCGATCTCTTCCTTGACCTGCGCACTACCCTGCACGGCGGCCTTTTCCGCCGTCCAGACTTCCTCCAGGTCGGCGTACTCGCGCTCCAGGCGCGCGATCTCTTCCTCGATGAGCGCCAGCCGCTTCTGCGAGGCCTCGTCGGTCTCCTTCTTGACGGCCTCGCGCTCGATCTTCAACTGGATGAGACGACGGTCGAGCTTGTCCATCACTTCCGGCTTCGAGTCGATTTCCATCTTGATCTTCGACGCCGCCTCATCGATCAGGTCGATGGCCTTGTCCGGCAGGAACCGGTCGGTGATGTAGCGCTGGCTGAGTTCCGCCGCCGCCACGATGGCCGGGTCGGTGATCTCCACGCCGTGGTGCAGTTCGTACTTTTCCTGCAGACCGCGCAGAATCGCGATCGTTGCCTCGACGCTCGGCTCGTCGACGAGTACTTTCTGGAAGCGGCGCTCCAGCGCGGCATCCTTTTCGATGTACTTGCGATATTCGTCGAGCGTGGTCGCACCGATGCAGTGCAGCTCGCCCCGTGCGAGCGCCGGCTTGAGCATGTTGCCCGCATCCATTGCGCCTTCGGCCTTGCCCGCGCCCACCATCGTGTGAATCTCGTCGATGAACAGGATCGTGCGGCCTTCGTCCTTGGCGATGTCATTGAGCACGGCTTTCAGGCGCTCCTCGAACTCGCCGCGGAACTTGGCGCCGGCGAGCAGCCCCGCCATGTCGAGCGCGAGCACACGCTTGTTCTTGAGCGACTCCGGCACTTCGCCATTGACGATACGCTGCGCCAGGCCCTCCACGATCGCGGTCTTGCCTACGCCCGGCTCACCAATGAGCACCGGGTTGTTCTTGGTGCGACGCTGGAGAATCTGGATTGTGCGGCGAATTTCGTCGTCGCGCCCGATCACCGGATCGAGCTTGCCCTGCGCCGCGCGTTCGGTCAGGTCGAGCGTGTATTTCTTGAGGGCCTCGCGCTGGCCCTCGGCATCCTGGCTATCGACGGACTGACCGCCGCGCACACCCTCGATGGCCGCCTCCAGCGACTTGCGCGTGAGGCCGCGAGCGCGGGCGAGCTTGCCCGTCTCGCCCTTGTCGTCGGCGAGTGCGAGCAGGAACATTTCGCTGGCGATATAGGTGTCGCCATGCTTTTGCGCTTCCTTGTCGGCCTGGTTGAGCAAGCCTGCGAGTTCGCGGCCGACCTGCACGTTGCCGTCGGTGCCCTGCACCTGAGGCAACTTTGCGATGGCCGTCTCGAGGTCGTGCGCCAGCGGCTGGACCTGAACGCCCGCGCGCTGCAGTAGCGAACGCGCCGCCCCCTCGGGTTGAGCGATCAGCGCGGCCAGAAGGTGCAGCGGCTCGATGTATTGCTGGTCGCGACCGACTGCCATGCTTTGGGCATCAGCCAGCGCTTCCAGGAACTGCGTGGTGAATTTGTCTTGTCGCATCTCGTGCTCCGGTAAGAATTCATTTCTGCATCGGATGTGCGGACAATCCCCTGTGGTTTCAAGGGGCATTACGGCGCGAGATCGACCTTTCTCACGTAGCCCGAGGCACGCCGGAATCACGGGTCACGGCACGCGCCGGGGGCGCCGCGGAACCACGTCCGGGAATGCGTGGGACACGCCCGGGTTTGAAGCTCATAATAGTCATTTTAAGCACGCCGCACCATGAGTCATCCTGACACACAGCCCCCGGTCGACAGCGCGACGTCCGGCCGTGCGGCATCGGAAATGCCGCCCGGAACGGGGCCAGACGCCCTTCCCGGCGTTGCACCGCAAACCACGGCCGAATGGCCGTCGGCACGGCTGGCGGCCATCGACGAAGACGCCGTGCGCCTGCTCGTGCATACGTTCTATGGGCGTATCCGCGACGACGACATGCTCGGGCCCGTCTTTCGCGAGGCGCTCGAAGGCCGCTGGGATGGGCATCTCGAGAAAATGGTGTCGTTCTGGGCCAGCATCGTGCTCGGTGCCAAGCGGTACCGCGGCAATGTGACGCAGGCGCATCAGCCGTTCGCGCATCTGAGCGGCGAGCATTTCAGCCGCTGGCTCGCCCTGTTCTTCGATACGCTCGACAAGATCTTCGAACCGCAGGCCGCGTTCGCCTTTGCGGAGCCCGCCATCCGGATCGCGGAGAGCCTTCAACTGAACCTGTTCGGGTGGGAGTATTCGCTGCCACCGGCGCAACGTCTGTTGCTCGATAGCGTGAAACAAGCCAGACCGTCTCGACCGCACAAATGAAACGATCGGCGAATTTTGCTTAAATTCGCCGATTTTTCCTGAAAAAAGCGTATTTCCGACGCGCCCTGGCGCGACCGCGCTCGGGGGTCGTCCCGGCCGGTTACCGACCGTCGCCCTTCGTCCAGCGCTCCCGCGCCGCGGTGTCGGTCTCCCGGGCATCGACCCAGCGCTCACCCTGTGGCGTGGACTCCTTCTTCCAGAACGGCGCCTCGGTCTTCAGGTAGTCCATGATGAATTCGCACGCCGCGAACGCATCGCCCCGGTGGGCCGACGTCACCGCCACCAGCACGATCTGGTCGCCCGGCCCGAGATCGCCGTAACGATGGATGACCAGGGCGTCGAACAGGCGCCAGCGCTCTTGCGCCTGGGCGACGATCGCCGAGAGCGCCTTCTCCGTCATGCCGGGATAGTGCTCCAGCGTCATGCGGGACACATCCTTGCCATCGTTCAGATCGCGCACGGTGCCGACAAAGCTCGCCACGGCACCCACGCGCAGGTCGTTGGCACGCAGTTGGCGGATTTCCTCCGACAGGTCGAAATCCTCGGTCTGTACGCGAATCGGCATGGTGTCGATGTGCTCTGTATAGGGTTGGCGGGCCGGGTTGCCGCATATCCGAGGCCGGCTGCCGCCCCGGCGCGCCCCCGGATGCAAACCTGAACTTGTCAGCCGCCGGTGACCGGCGGGAAGAAGGCGACCTCGCAGCCCGTCGTGAGCCGCGTGCCGGCCGGCACCATCTCGTGATTCAGCGCCATGCGAAGCGCGCGCTGCTCGCCGAGCGTCTCGGCCCAGACGGGGCCGCGATTGCACAACCACCGACGCACGTCTCCCACTGTGGCAACCCCCTCGGGGACTTCCACGTTCGGCTCCTCGGCAACGTTCAGCGCCTCGCGGACACTGGCAAAAAAGCGAAGATTGATCTGCATGGTTGCTTCCCCGGCGCGCCGCATGGGCGGCGCCCCTGTCTCTCAATATAGAAGATCGGAAAACGGCAGGAATGCCACCGTCTGCCCCGCTTCGATGCGGTGCCCGGGCGGGTTGTCGATGAGGCCGTCGCCCCAGACGGTCGAGGTGAGCACCGCGGAACTCTGGTTCGGAAACGCCTCCAGACCGCCCTGATCGTTGACACGGGCGCGCACGAATTCATTGCGACGGTCCGCCTTCTTCTGCGTGAAATCGGCTCGCATCGCGATACGGCGCGGCGCCACGTCCGCCACGCCCTGCAAGCGCAGAATGAACGGGCGCACGAACAGCAGGAACGTCACGAAGCTCGACACCGGATTGCCCGGCAAGCCGATGAAGTGCGCCGTATCGCCGCCCGCACCGTGCCCGCGATTCGCGTCAGTCGCGTCAGTCGCGTTCGTCGCATTACTCGCGCCACGCGGACGGTTCACCTCGCCGTATGCGAGCGGCTTGCCCGGCTTGAGTGCGATCTGCCAGAGGTTCAGTCGCCCTTCGGCCTCCACCGCCGGCTTGACGTGATCTTCCTCGCCCACCGACACACCGCCCGACGTGATGATCAGGTCATTGCCGCGCGCCGCGTCACGCAGAATCGCACGCGTGGCCGCAAGATTGTCCGGCACGATGCCGTAATCCGTCATCTCGCAGCCAAGGTTCTCCAGCAGGCTGCGCAGCACGAATCGGTTCGAGTTGTAGATGCCGCCCTCGCGCAGCGGCTCGCCCGGCATGGTCAGTTCGTCGCCGGTGAAGAACACCGCCACGCGCAGGCGGCGCGCCACCTGCAACTTCGCGATGCCCACCGAGGCCGCCAGCCCGAGCGACTGGGCGCGCAGGCGCGTGCCCGCCGCGAGGATCACGCTGCCGCGACGAATGTCCGCGCCCTGACGATTGATGAACTCGCCGGCCGCGGGCATATGACGAATCACGACCTTGCCGTCCTCGCGCGCCTCGCATTGCTCCTGCATCACGATGGCGTCGGCGCCCGGCGGCACCGGCGCGCCGGTGAAGATGCGCGCCGCCGTGCCCTCGGCCAGCGGCGCCGGTGCGTGACCGGCGGGAATGCGCTGCGAGACGGGCAAGACCGTCTCGGCGTCACGCAGATCCGACAACCGGACGGCGTAGCCGTCCATGGCGCTCGTGTCCATCGGCGGCACATCGAGCGTGGCAATCACGTCGGCGGCCAGCACGCGACCGTTCGCCGCGAGCGTGTCGACCGTCTCGTGGCGGCCGAGCGCACGCGCGGCGCCCAGCACGGCATCGAGAGCTTCTTGGGTACTCAGCATGAGGGTGGGCCCGGAAGTCTGAGAACAGCGCACGCCGGCTTACAGGCCGGTGTGCTCCGCAATGTACGCCTTCACGCGCGCAACGTCGTTCGGCACGGTCTCGAAGCGCTGCGGCAGCGATTCGAGCTGCTCGAAGCCCGCGGGACGCGGCGGCTCGCGATGCAGCGCCTCGCGAATGGTCTCGGCGAACTTCGCCGGCTGCGCCGTCTCGAGCACCACCATCGGCACCCCGGGCTCGAGCGCTTCGCGCGCGACCTTCACGCCATCGGCCGTATGGGTGTCGATGACCACGTCGTAGCGACGGGCCACGTCCTGGATCGTGGCCACACGGTCGTCGTGCGTGCTGCGACCCGAGACGAACCCGAACTGCGCCACGCGCGCGAACGCCTCGGTGCCTGAGAGATCGAAACCGCCCTCGCGCTCGACCTTCGACAGCAGCTCGGCCGTTGCCTGGGCGTCGCGCCCCAGCAGGTCGAACAGGAAGCGCTCGAAGTTCGACGCCTTCGAGATGTCCATGCTCGGACTGCTCGTATGGAACGTTTCGGCGGACTTGCGCACGCGATAGCGTCCGGTGCGGAAGAACTCGTCGAGCACGTCGTTCTCGTTGGTGGCCACCACCAACTTGCGAATCGGCAAGCCCATCATGCGCGCGATGTGACCGGCGCAGACGTTGCCGAAGTTGCCCGAGGGCACGGTGAACGACACTTCGCCGTCCTGGCCCGACTTGCCGCCCGTGGCCGCGAAGTACCCCTTGAAGTAGTACACGACCTGCGCCACGACGCGCGCCCAGTTGATCGAGTTGACCGTGCCGATCTTGTAGCGCGCCTTGAAGGCGTGATCGTTCGACACCGCCTTGACGATATCCTGCGCGTCGTCGAACACGCCTTCGACCGCAAGATTGAAGATGTTCGGGTCCTGCAGGCTGTACATCTGCGCCGTCTGGAACGCACTCATCTTGCCGGCGGGCGAGAGCATGAAGACCCGAATGCCTTCCTTGCCGCGCATGGCGTACTCGGCCGCGCTGCCCGTGTCGCCGGACGTGGCGCCCAGAATGTTCAACGCATCGCCGTGCTGAACCAGCGCGTACTCGAACAGGTTGCCGAGCAACTGCATGGCCATGTCCTTGAACGCGAGCGTCGGACCGTTCGAGAGCGCCAGCAGCGAGAGCGGCGTGCCATTCTCGACGCCGAGCGGCAGCAGCGGCGTGATCTCGGCGGCATCCTCGCCGGGACGCACGTTGCGGTAGACCTCGGCGGTGTACGTGCGCAGGGTCAGATCCGCAAGGATTTCGGCGGGAATGTCGCCGGCGAACTTGGTCAGCACCTTCGCCGCGAGCTCGGCGTAAGACAACTGGCGCCAGGCGCGCAGTTCGTCGGCCGTCACCCGCGGATATTCGGTCGGCAGGTACAGGCCGCCGTCGGGGGCCAGGCCACCGAGGAGAATGCTCGAGAACGATTGCGGCTCGCCGGAGTTCAGGCCCGCGCCGCGCGTGGAGATGTATTTCATGTGGGTCGTGTCCTGTCGAATGGGTTCGTGCAGCGGGTCGTCGGCGCGCCTGCCTGCGGGCGCGCGCGACCGACTCAGCTCAGCGCCTCCATGCGGATGCGCGTGACCTTCGAGAGCACCGTCTCCATCGCCTCGATCTTGGCGATGGCCGCGTTGATGTGCTTCTCCTGGGTCTGATGCGTCAGGATGATGATGTCCGTCTGATGTTCGCCTTCGCGCGATTCCTTCTGCAGCAATGCGTCGATCGAGATGTCCAGGTCCGCGAGAATGCGCGTGAGTTCGGCCATCACACCGGCACGATCCACCACACGCAGACGCAGGTAGTAGCTGGTGGTGACTTCGCCGATCGGCAGCACCGGCGTGTTCGACAGCGCGTCGTGCTGGAACGCCAGGTGCGGCACGCGATGCTCCGGGTCGGCCGTCTGCAGACGCGTCACGTCCACGATGTCGGCCACCACGGCCGAAGCCGTCGGCTCGGCGCCCGCGCCCTTGCCGTAGTACAGCGTGGCGCCCACGGCGTCGCCCTGCACCAGTACGGCGTTCATGGCGCCTTCCACGTTGGCGATGAGGCGCTTGGCGGGGATGAGCGTCGGATGCACGCGCAGCTCGATACCCGCCTCCGCGCGACGCGTGATGCCCAGCAGCTTGATGCGGTAGCCCAACTCCTCGGCGTACTTGATGTCGAGCGCCGAGAGCTTGGTGATGCCCTCGATGTAGGCGCGATCGAACTGCACCGGTACGCCGAACGCGATGGCGCTCATGAGCGTGAGCTTGTGCGCGGCATCGACGCCTTCGATGTCGAACGTCGGGTCGGCCTCGGCATAGCCCAGACGCTGTGCGTCGGCAAGCGCCACGTCGAAGTCGATGCCTTTGTCGCGCATCTCCGAGAGGATGAAGTTCGTGGTGCCGTTGATGATGCCGGCGATCCACTGGATGCGGTTGGCGGTGAGCCCTTCGCGCAGCGCCTTGATGATGGGAATGCCGCCGGCCACCGCGGCCTCGAAGGCCACCATGACGTTGGCCTTGCGCGCCGCGGCGAAGATTTCGTTGCCGTAGACGGCCAGCAGCGCCTTGTTGGCGGTGACCACGTGCTTGCCGTTCTCGATCGCCTTGAGGACCAGTTCCTTCGTGAGGTCGTAGCCGCCGATGGTCTCGACCACGACATCGATGTCCGGATCGTTGACCACCTCGAACGGGTCACCCGTCACGACAGCCGCCTGGCCGACGAGACCGCGCGCGCGTTCGACGTTGCGCACCGCAACCTTCGTGATCTCGATACCCCGGCCGGCACGACGTTGAATTTCTTCCTGGTTGCGAGCCAGTACCTGGAAGGCGCCATAGCCTACCGTGCCAAGGCCGAGGAGGCCCAATTTGATCGGATTCATGCAGTTTTACTCAAAAGTCGAAATCGGTTGGCGCGCATCACTTGCCGTGGCGACGGCGATAACCGTCAAGGAAGCGGGCAATGCGACTGATGGCGTCTTCCAGGTCGCCCTCGTGAGGCAGGAACACGACACGGAAATGGTCGGGGTGCATCCAGTTGAAACCGCTGCCCTGCACCAGCAGGACCTTTTCTTCGAGCAGCAACTGGAGGATGAATTCCTGGTCGTTGGCGATGGGGTACACCGCCGGATCGAGACGCGGGAACAGGTACAGCGCCGCCTTCGGCTTCACGCAGGTCACGCCGGGAATAGCGGTGAGCATGCGGTGCGCGATTTCGCGCTGCTCGTACAGGCGCCCGCCCGGCACGATCAGGTCCTGAATGCTCTGGTAGCCGCCCAGCGCCGTCTGGATGGCGTACTGCCCCGGCACGTTGGGGCACAGCCGCATCGAGGCCAGGATGTTCAGCCCTTCGATATAGTCGCGCGCCGGGCGCTTGTCGCCGGACACGATCATCCAGCCCGCGCGGTAACCGCACGCGCGATAGCTTTTCGACAGGCCGTTGAAGGTAATGGTGAGCACGTCCTCGGACAACGAGGCGATCGACGTATGCTCGGCGCCGTCGTAGATGATCTTGTCGTAGATCTCGTCGGCGTAAATGATGAGCTTGTGCTCGCGTGCGAGCGCGACGATCTCCTTGAGCAGTTCGTCGGAGTAAAGCGCGCCGGTCGGGTTGTTCGGGTTGATGATGACGATGGCGCGCGTGTTCGGCGTGATCTTTTTCCGAATGTCCGCGAGGTCGGGCTGCCAGTCCGCCTGTTCGTCGCAGACGTAGTGGACCGGGGTGCCGCCCGAGAGGCTGACCGCCGCCGTCCACAGCGGATAGTCGGGCGCGGGCACGAGGACCTCGTCGCCATCGTTGAGCAGTGCCTGCATGGCCATCACGATGAGCTCCGACGCCCCGTTGCCGAGGTAGATGTCGTCGAGCTGCACATCCTTGATGCGCTTTTGCTGACAGTAATGCATGATCGCCTTGCGCGCCGCGAACACGCCCCGCGAGTCCGAATAGCCGGCCGAATTCGGCAGGTTGCGGATCATGTCCTGCACGATCTCGTCGGGCGGCTCGAAGCCGAACGGCGCCAGATTGCCGATGTTCAGCTTGATGATGCGATGACCTTCGTCTTCCATGCGCTTGGCATGTTCGAGCACGGGCCCACGAATGTCATAGCAGACATTCTGCAATTTCTGCGATTTGAGGATCGGTTTCACGGCGGTTGTGGTCTTGGCGGGCGACGCAGGGGCCGGTCGGGCCGGCAGCAGGCGGGACGCACGACGCACCGGCGGCGGCGCGAACCGGCGCGCAAAGCGCACGGGACACCGCTTTTCCCCGATTTCGGCGTGGCAAATGCCGCACTGCAACGGTTTTGCCGTGCTGCGTACGGCAAAAAGCTATAATTTAGCCAATTATGACAGAGTTCGGCAATGCATCATTGACGGTTTGCAAGACGCGAGGCAAGATGCCCGGCCGTCGTACACCGCGCCGACGCTCATCCACCACCGGGCAACCCCTGGTAGGGAATCTTTCGAAAGTGAAACTGCATCAAGACCCGTCGCAAGCCCTGAACACGGTGACCGGCTACGGCCGCGGCTATGTCGAAGTCAACAAGATTCGCCACGACCAGAGCGTGATCATTGCGCCCGAGGGCGAGATCCAGCACTGGCCGGTGTCGCGCTTCGACGCGCTCACGCCCGCCGACTTCGACCTGTTGCGCCGCCTCGACCCCGAGGTCGTCATTTTCGGCAGCGGCTCGCGCCTGCGCTTCGCCCATCCCAGACTGACCACGTCGCTGACGAGCGCACGCATCGGCGTGGACTCCATGGACACGCAAGCCGCCTGCCGCACCTATAACATCCTGATGAGCGAGGGGCGGCGCGTCGTGCTCGCCCTGCTCATCGAGCCAGAGGCGACTGAGTGAGTCGCCGCCCGCTCGCATCCGGCCTGCCGGGCACGGACCCACTCGCTGCGCCCGCCTTGCCGCCCGCGTCCCCTCGCGACGCAACGCCGTCCGCCTATCCCCTGTCGCCCGCCGCCTTCTGGCTGCTGCTTCTGGGCTTCGCCCTGGTCTGGTTCGGCGTGCTCGACTATCGCCACCTGATCGCGAGCGACGAGGGCCGCTATGCGGAAATGGCGCGCGAGATGTGGGTGACCGGCGACTGGATCACGCCACGCTATAACGGCTACAAGTACTTCGAGAAGCCGCCGCTGCAAACCTGGATGAACGCGCTCACCTTTGCCGCCTTCGGGCTCGGCGAGTGGCAGGCACGGCTTTGGACGGCGCTCACCGGCTTTGCCGGCGTGCTGACGGTGGGCTACACCGGCCGCCGCGTGTTCAATGCGCGCGTCGGCCTGTTCGCCGCAGCCGCGCTGGCCAGCGCGCCGCTGTGGTCGCTGCTCGGACACTTCAACGTGCTCGACATGGGCCTGTCGTTCTTCATGGGGCTGTCGTTGTGCGCGCTGCTGCTGGCCCAGCGCCCCGGGCTCGATCGCGGCGCGGTGCGCGGCTGGATGTGGTTGTGCTGGGCGGCCATGGCGCTTGCCGTGCTGAGCAAGGGCCTCGTCGGCGTCGTGCTGCCCGGCGCCGTGCTGGTGATCTACACACTCGTGGCTCGGGACTGGGCCTTGTGGCGGCGACTGTATCTGGGCAGCGGCCTGATCGTCTTTCTCGCAATCGCCGCGCCGTGGTTCGTGCTGGTGCAGTTGCGCAACCCCGAATTTTTCGATTTCTTCTTCATCAACGAGCACTTCCGCCGCTTCGCGATGGAAGGCCATAACCGCGACGGCGCCCCCTGGTACTTCGTGCCGGTGTTCCTCGTCGGCTTCCTGCCGTGGCTGTCGGTGCTGCCGGGCACCGTGCGCGCCACGCTACGCATGCCCCGCCAACCGAACGGCTTCGCGCCGGCGCTGATGCTCTGGGTCTGGTCGGCGTTCATTTTCCTGTTCTTCAGCGCGTCGCATTCCAAGCTGATTTCCTACCTGCTGCCCATCGCGCCGGCCATGGCGCTGCTCTTCGGACTGTATCTCGCGCAGTTGCGTCGCGACACCGTTCGCCTGCACATGGCCGGCTATGCGATTTTCCTGATCGCGGCGCTCGTGATGGTAGCGATCTTCGTCGGCCGCGCCGGCAGCGTGCGCAATCCGAACGAGCTCTACAAGGCCTTCCAGGTCTGGTTGTACGTGGCCGTGGGCCTCGGCCTGGCGGGAACGCTCGTGGCGTGGCGGCTCGCGCGTCACAGCGCGCGGCGTGCCCTGCTCGCCTTCTCGGGCGCCATGCTGCTGCTCGTGACCGTGGGCGGCATGGGACACGAGGTGTTCGGCCGCCAGAGTTCGGGGGTGCTGCTGGTGCCGGCCGTCCAGGCCGAGATGGCCCGCCTCGGGCCGAACGTCCCCTTCTATTCCGTGAACGTGCTCGATCACACCATGCCCTACTACCTCGGGCACACGATGATCATGGTGCAGCATCCGGATGAGCTCGAATTCGGCGTGAAGCAGGAGCCGCAGAAATGGCTGCCCACGCTCGCCGACTTCTATGCGCGGTGGCGGTCCGACCCGAAGGCGCTCGCGCTGGTCGATCCGGGTACGTTCGGCAAGCTGGAGGCCGAACGCCTGCCCATGCGCGTCGTCGCGCGCGACACGCGGCGGATCGTGATCTCGAAACCTCAGCCGGAAGACGACGTAAAATAGCGCGCTAATTGTTTCGGCCGGCGCCACACGCATGAATACCGCCGGCAATGACAAGATCGGGGAAAGGGCCTCGCGCCGCACGACGGCGCCAGGACTGGCCAATTTGCAGCGTCCATAATTATTCACAAACGTTCACAAACGTTCCATGAATCTCGCTACGTTTTCACTTATTCTCACGGGCGTGCTGCTCAATGCATGCGCTCAGTTGCTGCTCAAGGCCGGCGCGAACGCCATCGGCGCCATGGAATTCACCCGCGCGAACATCGTGCCGATCGGCATCAAGCTCGCAACGCAGGTGCCGATCATGGGCGGCCTCGTCTGCTATGCGATCAGTGTGGTCGTCTGGATTCTGGCACTCTCGCGCGTCGAGGTCTCGATCGCCTATCCGATGCTCTCGCTCGGGTACGTCGTCAACGCGATCGCCGCGTGGTACCTGTTTGGCGAGACGCTGTCGATGCAGCGGCTCGTGGCCATCGGCATCATTCTGGTCGGTGTTTATATTCTGGCCCGCAGCTGACGCTGCGCGCCTTCGTGGGTTCGACGCCATCGCCTGCCCCCGGGCGCACGCGTTGCTCCACGCTTACCTGAGGCTTCGTCTTACATCATGAGCGACTCGGCAACCCCTCAATCGAATCAACCGTTCCTGCCGTTCACGCGGCCGAGCATCGACGACGCCACCATCGCCGGCGTGACCGAGGTGCTGCGCTCGGGCTGGATCACCTCGGGCCCGCAGGTGCAGGCCTTCGAGAAGGCGCTGTCCGAATATTTCGGCAACCGCCCCGTGCGCGTCTTCAATTCGGGCACCGCAACGCTTGAAATCGGGCTGCGCATCGCGGGCGTCAAGGGTGGCGACGAAGTCATCACCACGCCGCTGTCGTGGGTTGCCACGTCCAACGTCATTCTCGAAGTGGGCGCCACGCCCGTGTTCGTCGACGTGGACCCCGTCACGCGCAATCTGGATCTCGATCTGCTCGAAAAGGCAATCACGCCCCGCACGCGCGCGATCATCCCCGTCTATCTGGCGGGACTGCCCCTCGACATGGATCGTCTGTACGACATCGCGCGCCGGCACGGGCTGCGCGTGATCGAGGACGCCGCGCAGGCCATGGGCTCGACGTGGCGCGGCGAGCGCATTGGCGCCATCGGCGACCTGGTGTCGTTCAGCTTTCACGCCAACAAGAACCTGACCTCGATCGAGGGCGGCGCACTCGTGTTCAACAATGAAGACGAAGCGCGTCTGGCGGAAAAGTACCGCCTGCAGGGTGTGACCCGTACGGGCTTCGACGGCATGGACGTGGACGTGCTTGGCGGAAAATACAACCTGACGGACGTTGCCGCACGCGTGGGACTTGGCCAGATGCCGCATCTGGCGCAGTTCAACCGCCGCCGCACGGCGCTGGCACAGTGCTATTTCGACACGCTCGCGGGCGGACCGGCCGTGGCGCTCGGGCTCGGCCTGCCGCCGGCCGACTTCACGAATTCGAACTGGCACATGTTCCAGATCGAACTGCCGCTCGACAAGCTCACGATCGACCGCGCCGGCTTCATGGAAAAGCTCAAATCACGCGGCATCGGCAGCGGCGTTCACTACCCGGCCATCCACCTGTTTACAATGTACCGGGCGCTTGGCTTCCATGAGGGGCAGTTCCCGAACGCGGAACGTCTCGGCCGCGCGATTCTCACGCTGCCGCTTTTCCCCGCCATGACGAATGCCGACGTCGCTCGCGTCTGCGAAGCCGTTAACGCCATTTGCGCTGATCATCAAAAATGAATTGTCCACAACTCTCCGTCGTCATCCCGGTTTATAACGAAGAGGCCGGCCTCGCCGCGCTCTTCGCCCGGCTGTACCCGGCCCTCGACCAGTTGGGTGTGACTTACGAAGTGGTGTTCGTCAACGACGGCAGCCGCGACCGCTCGGCCGCGCTGCTTGCCGAACAATATCGCGCGCGTCCCGACGTCACGCGCGTGGTGCTGTTCAACGGCAACTACGGCCAGCACATGGCCATCCTGGCCGGCTTCGAACATACCCGCGGCGAATGGGTCGTCACGCTCGACGCCGACCTGCAGAACCCGCCCGAGGAAATCGGCAAACTCGTCGCGCAACTGGCGGCCGGTCACGACTACGTCGGCACCGTGCGCATGAATCGTCAGGACACCTGGTTCCGCCGCAATGCCTCGCGCGCCATGAACCGTCTTCGCGAGCGCATCACCCGCATTCGCATGACCGACCAGGGTTGCATGCTGCGCGGCTACAGCCGCCACATCGTCGACACGGTCAATCAGTGTCGCGAAATCAACACGTTCATTCCGGCGCTGGCGTACACCTTCGCGCAGAACCCCACCGAAGTGGACGTCGCCCACGAGGAGCGCTTTGCGGGCGAGTCGAAGTACTCGCTCTACAGTCTGATCCGCCTGAATTTCGACCTCGTCACCGGCTTCTCGGTCGTACCGCTGCAATGGCTGTCGGGCGTGGGCATCACGTTGTCGGTGGCCTCGGGCCTGCTGTTCGTCGTGCTCATCGCGCGACGCTTCATTTTCGGCTCCGAAGTCCAGGGCGTGTTCACGCTGTTCGCCGTCACGTTCTGCTTGCTGGGTGTGATTCTGTTCGGCATGGGCCTGCTCGGCGAGTACATCGGTCGCATCTACCAGCAAGTCCGCCAGCGCCCGCGCTATCTGGTGCAGGCCGTGCTCGAAGCCCCGCCGGCCGGTCGTGCGGGCAGCGGCGCGAACACGGCCGAGCCGGGCGTCGCCCAGGCGCAGGCCGCCAGTGCCGCCGAGCTGGGATCGCAAACGTCATGAGCGCTCAGACCCCCAACACCGCCCGCGCCGTCGTCTTCGCCTATCACAACGTTGGTGTTCGCTGTCTGCAAGTGCTGCTCGCACGCGGCGTCGATGTCGCGCTTGTGGTCACGCATCAGGACAATCCGAACGAGAACATCTGGTTCGGCAGCGTTGCCGGCGTCGCCGCCGAGCACGGCATCCCGGTCGTCACCCCCGACGACCCCGCCGATCCCGCGCTCGCCGCGCGCATCCGCGAGGCTGCACCGGATTACATCTTTTCCTTCTACTACCGCCACATGATCCCGGTGACGGTGCTGGAGATCGCCCCGCGCGGCGCCTTCAACATGCACGGCTCGCTGCTGCCGAAGTACCGGGGACGCGTGCCGGTGAACTGGGCGGTTTTGCGCGGCGAAACGGAAACCGGCGCCACGTTGCACGAAATGGCCGCAAAACCCGATGCCGGCGCGATTATCGACCAGACGGCCGTGCCCATCCTGCCAGACGATACGGCGGGCATGGTGTTCGAGAAGGTCACCGTGGCCGCCGAGCAAACCCTCTGGCGCTGCCTGCCGGGCCTGATGGCGGGCACGGCGCCGCGTCACGTCAACGAGCTCGCCTCGGGCAGCTACTTTGGCGGACGCAAGCCGGAGGACGGCCGGATCGACTGGTCGCAACCCGCGCAGCATGTCTACAACCTGGTTCGCGCCGTCGCCCCGCCCTATCCGGGAGCATTCACCGATCTGGCAGGCCGCCGCTGGGTGGTCGCACAGGCCCGTCTGTCACGCGCGCCGGCACCGGCCGGTTTGCCCTGCGGACTGCAAGTAGTGGATAATGCGCTCCTCGGCATTTGCGGCGACGGAAATGCCATCGCCATTCATGAACTAACGCTGGACGGCAAGCCTGTCACGCCGGAACAGTTTTCCCAGCTCAATCACTGACCGCAATATGAAAAAAGTCCTGATTCTCGGTGTCAACGGGTTCATCGGCCACCATCTGTCGAAGCGCATCCTGGAGACGACCGACTGGGAAGTTTATGGCATGGACATGCTCACCGATCGCCTCGGCGATCTGGTCAACCACGAGCGCATGCACTTCTTCGAAGGCGACATCACGATCAACAAGGAGTGGGTCGAGTATCACATCCGCAAGTGCGACGTGATCCTGCCGCTCGTCGCCATCGCCACGCCGGCCACGTATGTAAAGGCGCCGCTGCGCGTGTTCGAACTCGACTTCGAGGCGAACCTGCCGATCGTGCGCTCGGCCGTGAAGTACGGCAAGCACCTGGTGTTCCCGTCGACCTCCGAGGTCTACGGCATGTGCACCGACAGCGAATTCGATCCGGAAAACTCGCCGCTGATCTACGGCCCCATCAACAAGCCGCGCTGGATCTACGCCTGCTCCAAGCAACTCATGGACCGCGTGATCTGGGGCTATGGCATGCAGGAAGGCCTGAACTTCTCGCTGTTCCGCCCGTTCAACTGGATCGGCGCCGGCCTGGACTCGATCTACACGCCGAAGGAAGGTTCGTCGCGCGTGGTCACGCAGTTCCTCGGTCACATCGCCCGCGGCGAGAACATCAGTCTGGTCGACGGTGGCCATCAGAAGCGCGCCTTTACCGACATCGACGACGGTATCGACGCCCTGGTGCGCATCATCGACAACAAGGACAACGTTGCCAGCGGCAAGATCTACAACATCGGCAACCCGAAGAACAACTTCTCGGTGCGCGAGCTGGCCAACATGATGCTCAAACTCGCGGCCGAATTCCCGGAATACGCCGAGACCGCCAAGAAGGTGCAGCTCGTCGAAACGTCGTCGGGCGCCTACTACGGTAACGGCTACCAGGACGTGCAGAACCGCGTGCCGAAGATCGACAACACGATGCAGGAACTTGGCTGGGCGCCGACCACGTCGATGGACGACGCGCTGCGCAAGATTTTCGAAGCGTATCGCGGTCACGTTGCCGAAGCTCGCCGTCTGGTCGAGGGCGAATAACGCGATATTGCGCGCCATTCCGCCTCATTCCGCGCTATCTCACGATATTCGCGAATGACCGCGGCAACGGTCCGGCCCGCCACTCAGGTGTTGCAGGCCGCGACGGTGGCACACGCACTGCACGCCCGGTGCGCCCTTGGCGCATCGGGCGTTTTTCCATCGGCAATGGAATTCGACATTCCCGGCATCGCGTCGCATGCCTGCGATGCCCCACACAAGGGCGGCTATGGCCAAGATTGTCCTGAAGATCGACGTCGACACGCTGCGCGGCACGCGTGAAGGCGTGCCCAACCTGCTCGCCGCGCTGGCGGAGCACCATGCGCAGGCGACGTTCCTGTTCAGCCTCGGACCGGATCACACCGGGTGGGCGCTCAAGCGCGTCTTTCGCCCCGGTTTCCTGAAGAAAGTCTCGCGTACGTCCGTCGTCGAACACTATGGATTCAAGACGCTGATGTACGGCACGCTCCTGCCCGGCCCGGACATCGGCCGCCGTGCGGCGGATGTGATGCGCACGGTGCAAGGCGCCGGCCACGAGACCGGCATCCACACGTGGGACCACACCTATTGGCAGGACAACGTGCGCACCCGAGACGCCGCCTGGACCCAGCGACAAATGTCGCAGGCATACGCGCGCTTCATGCAGATCTTTGGCACGCCGCCACTTACGCATGGTGCCGCGGGCTGGCAGATGAACAACGATGCCTTTCGCCAGATCGATGCATGGGGCATGAAGTATGCGTCGGATGGTCGTGGACGTGCGCCGCACTATCCCATCGTCGACGGCGTGCGTCTGAATCACGTGCAAATGCCGACGACGCTGCCCACCGTCGACGAGCTGCTGGGCGTCGACGGCCGTGACATCAACGGTGTGGCCGAGCATCTGCTTGCCCTGACTCGCGATCCGGCGCAAGATCACGTGTTCACGTTGCATGCGGAGCTCGAAGGCCAGAAGCTGGCCCCGCTGTTCCGTCAGGTGCTGGCCGGATGGCGTCGCCAGGGGCACGATCTGGTGACCATGGGCCAGTATTACGAGACGCTCGACCTCGCCGCGCTGCCCGCGCATCCGGTCGTCTGGGGTGAAATCCCGGGCCGCTCCGGCGATCTGATTCTCGAAGGCCGGGCGGCGAGCGCCTGAGCCCCGATCCACTTCCCCGTTCCGGCCTCGCAAGGCCACCCAAGGAGACCATAGTGACGGTAGCCATCGACACCCTCGTGCCCGATTTCACCGCACCGGCCACCGGCGGCGATTTTTCGCTCAACGCGCATCGCGGCCAGAAAGTCGTGATCTATTTCTACCCGAAGGACAACACGCCCGGCTGCACCACGGAGGGCATGAACTTCCGTGACATGTACGACCAGTTTCAGGCAGCGGGTGCGCAGATCGTCGGCGTGTCGCGAGACAGCCTGCGCTCGCACGAGAACTTCCAGAAGAAGCTCGGGCTGCCCTTCCCGCTGATTTCGGACGCGGATGAAGCGGTGTGCCAGTTGTTCGGTGTCATCAAGTTGAAAAAACTGTATGGCAAGGAACACATGGGCATCGAGCGCAGCACATTCCTGATCGACGAGAAAGGGGTATTGCGCCAGGAATGGCGTGGCGTGCGCGTGCCCGATCACGTCGCGGAAGTCCTGGCCGCCGTCCAGGCGCTCTGATCGGTCGCGTCCGGCGACGGCGTTGTCCCGTGCCTGTTGCAACCAGGCCGGTGGCGCCCGCCGGCAAGGGCATTCAACGCTATACAAGCACGGCGAGAGACGATATAGTCAGCCGTAATGATCAAGCGCATTGAACGAGACTATTGCAGGCGTCGCCAAGGCGGCGCCTTCAGCCAAGCCGCCTCTCCGGTGCGTCCGGGCAGGCGGCTTTTTTGTTGCCGGGACGTGTTGCACCGCCGTCTGTCCCGGCCGAGTTGTGTTGTGTTTTCTTGAACGGGAAATCTATGCCATTGCCATCGGCGCCGACCAAACCGGGCTCGCTGCTTGCCCCGGAACAATTCCCCACTCGCCTCAAACCTTCGCGCACGGAGGCCAAGAAACCGATCCCCTCGTCTGAACAACATGCACTGGGCGAGACGTCCGGTGCAGCGGGTACCGCCGGATCCCCCGGCACGGCCGAACTGAAGGTTGTCCCCAAGACACCCCCAGCGACGCAGACTGCACCACAACCGTCGCCCGTCGCACGCTCGCCCCAGTCGCCGCCGTCGACAGACTCTGCCGGCGCGTCCACCTCGCTCAAGGCGGTGAAGCCGTCGGTGGCGGGCCCGGGCTCGAAGCGCGCACGCAACAAGGATATGGAACCGGCCAAGCTCTTCGTGCTCGACACGAACGTGCTCATGCACGATCCGAGCAGCCTGTTCCGCTTCGAAGAGCACGACGTCTATCTTCCGATGATGACGTTGGAAGAGCTCGACAATCACAAGAAGGGTATGTCGGAAGTGGCGCGCAATGCGCGTCAGGTGAGCCGCACGCTCGACGGGCTGGTCGCGGAAAGCGGCACGAAGTCGATGTCCGAAGGCATTCCGCTTTCGCGCCTCGGCAACAAGGACGCCACCGGACGCCTGTACTTCCAGACCGACCTGCCCGAGGTACCGCCGCTCGAAGGACTGCCGCAGGGCAAAGCCGACAACCAGATTCTGGGCGTCGTGCGTGCCTTGCAGGACAAGTTCCACGATCGACAGGTCGTGCTGGTGTCGAAAGACATCAACATGCGCGTCAAGGCGCACGCGCTCGGCCTGCCCGCGGAAGATTACTTCAACGACAAGGTGCTCGAAGACAGCGATCTGCTGTACTCGGGCGTGATGGCCCTGCCGCCGGATTTCTGGACCAAGCACGGCAAGGGCATGGAAAGCTGGCAGGACAACCGGACCGGCACCACCTTCTACCGCATTACCGGCCCGCTGTGCGCCAATTTCCTCATCAACCAGTTCGTCTACCTGGAGACGAACAACGGCGAGGCGCCCTTCTACGCGCAAGTCAGGGAAATCAACGGCAAGACAGCGCTGCTCCAAACGCTGCGCGACTACGGACACCACAAGAACAACGTGTGGGGTATCACGGCGCGCAATCGCGAACAGAACTTCGCGCTGAACCTGCTGATGAATCCCGAGGTCGACTTCATCACGCTGCTCGGCCAGGCAGGCACGGGCAAGACACTGCTCGCCCTGGCCGCCGGGCTGGCGCAGACACTCGACGAGAAACGCTACAACGAGATCATCATCACGCGCGCCACCGTGCCTGTCGGTGAAGACATCGGTTTCCTGCCGGGTACCGAGGAAGAGAAGATGCAACCGTGGATGGGCGCGTTCGACGACAACCTCGAAGTGCTGCAGAAGACCGACGACTCCGCCGGTGAATGGGGTCGCGCGGCCACGCAGGAGCTGATTCGCTCGCGACTCAAGGTCAAGAGCATGAACTTCATGCGCGGTCGCACGTTCGTGAACAAGTTCGTCATCATCGACGAGGCGCAGAACCTCACGCCAAAGCAGATGAAGACGCTCGTCACGCGCGCCGGCCCCGGCACCAAGCTGATCTGCCTGGGCAACATCGCGCAGATCGATACGCCGTACCTCACCGAAGGCAGCTCGGGGCTCACCTACGTGGTGGACCGCTTCAAGGGCTGGGGACACAGCGGACATGTCACGCTCGCTCGCGGCGAACGCTCTCGCCTGGCCGATTACGCCGCCGAGATTCTCTGACGACGTTACGCGGTAAGCGAGCTGCCATGCTCGAGACGACGGCGCCTTCGGGCGCCGTTTTTTTGCATCCTGTCAGCACCGCCGCCTCCCCGGCGGCATCCCGTCAGCAGGGCGCGTGGACGACGAAATCGCCCCGGAAGTGGTGAATTTGTGACATCGATGCCACAGAATGTCCATGATTCGGCACTTATGCGATGCATTCGCGCAGCAAGCATCGTAAACTCGGCGCATGCGAAACCAGCGCTCACTCAGCCCATCTCGCTTTGCGGCTCGCCACGCAACGTCGTTGGCGACGCTGCCCGGTGCGTCCTGGCGAAGTGTCGCCGTGCTGGCGCTCACGCTGCTGGTTGCGGCTTGTTCGTCCGGTCCTGCGATCAGATCGGGCAGCAGTGCCAACTATGGCAACCGCACGATGGGCCCCGAGCACAGCGCCGGCCAGGAGGAGATCACGCTCGAAGCGATGAGTCTCGTCGGCATTCCCTATCGCTACGGCGGCAACACCCCCGATTCCGGATTCGATTGCAGCGGTCTCGTGCGTTATGTGGTGGCGCGCGCCGCCGGCGTCAATCTGCCGCGCACCACGGCTGACATGAGCGGTGTCGGCACGGTGCTCGATCGCGACGAGCTCGCCTCCGGCGATCTTATCTTTTTCAATACGACCGGACGCGCGCACTCGCACGTCGGCATTTACGTCGGTCAGGGAAAATTCGTGCACGCACCGAACACAGGCGGGACAGTGCGTCTGGAGAGTCTCTACATCCCGTATTGGGCGAGACGGATCGACGGTGTGCGCCGCGTTGCAGCCAACAAGGCGCCCGCGGGGAATACAACCTATGTGAACCGGACGCCGTCGCCCGCGCCTGTCGAGACGCAAAAGCCGAACGCGCCCGCCAGCATCGCTGCCTACACCGCCGGCACCCCCGTATCGCCGACGACTGCCGCACCGGCAAACCGGCCGCTCACGGCCTCGACATCCTCGCCGATGGATACCCCGCAGGTGTCGCCGCCGAGCAGCACAGCCAATCTCTCGACGCCGCCGTCGCAGGACGACGACCCCATCGCCCGATTCGCCAACAGTTCGATGTAGTTCACCTGCGGCCGACGAGGTACATCACCCCTGTCGGTCCGTAGCGCTCGGCGTGCGGTTCGTTGGCGCGCAAGTGAAAGACGTCGCCCTCGCGGTAGACACGCTCGTGCGCGCCGACACGAATCGCTATCTCGCCCGACAGAATCAGCGCCTTTGCCTCGAAGGGATGCACGTGCACATCCAGATCGCCGGCGTCGCGCGTTACCGTCACCCGTTGCGTGAAGCCCTCGCGGTCCAGTTCTCGTTCGAATACGTCCCGTTGCATCACTGCCTCCTTGCGGCGCAGGCGAGTGGGTCAGCGCAGATGTGCGAGCAAGGTTGCCGCACCACCCATGTTGATCGCTACGCCCATGAGCATGCTCAGTGGGCGGTTGCGCAGCGAGCGGTGGATCAATGCAGCCATGGTAGCCTCCTCGAGAAATATAAAAAACTATGGATAGATAATATTCAATCGCAATAAACTATTGAAATTGATTATCCCGATCGAGGCGATACGCGGTCTCAATGCCGGCATGGCGCGTTGCGCGACAGACCGACGCAAAAAAAGCGGCCGAAGCCGCTTTTCTCGCCGTCTGGCGGGGCGCTCCGCGATCGCCGCGGCGCGCATCCCCGCTCAGGGATTACAGGATCTGCTTGCCGACCCACCAGGCGATAGCGGCGATGAACGCCGAGGCAGGAATCGTCAGGACCCAGGCCCAAACGATGTTGCCGGCCACGCCCCAGCGAACAGCGGAGAGCTTGCGCGTGGCGCCCACGCCGACGATGGCGCCGGTGATCGTGTGCGTGGTCGAGACCGGCACACCGAGCCACGACGCGAAGAACAGCGTGAAAGCGCCGCCCGTTTCCGCGCAGAAGCCCCCCACCGGCTTGAGCTTGGTAATCTTCTGGCCCATCGTTCGCACGATGCGCCAGCCACCGAACATCGTCCCCAGACCGATGGCGAGGTAGCAGCCGACGATCACCCACAGCGGAGGCTCGGCCGCTTCCTGCGGCCACAAGCCCGCCGCGATCAGCAACATCCAGATAATGCCGATGGTCTTCTGGGCGTCGTTACCGCCGTGCCCCAGGCTGTACATGCCGGCCGAGACCAATTGCAGGCGACGGAACCACCGGTCCACGCGCGCGGGCGGCGTTCGGAAGAACAGCCACGACACCAGCAGCATGAAGAACGAACCGAGCACGAAGCCGAGCAGCGGCGAAAGAAAGATGAAGGCCACGGTCTGGAGCAGACCGCTCGCCACGAGCGATCCCGTGCCGGCCTTGGCCACCGCGGCGCCGACCAGACCACCGATCAGCGCGTGCGACGAACTCGACGGGATGCCGTAGTACCACGTGATGATGTTCCAGGCGATGGCCCCGACGAGCGCGCCGAAGATCACGTAGTGATCGACGATCTCGGGATGCACCGTGCCCTTGCCCACCGTCGCCGCCACCTTCAGGTGGAAGATGAACAGCGCGATGATGTTGAACATGGCGGCGAAGGCCACCGCCTGATGCGGCTTGAGCACGCCCGTCGACACCACCGTGGCGATGGAGTTGGCGGCATCGTGAAAGCCATTCATGAAATCGAACAGGAGCGCGAGTGCGATCAGTAGTCCGACCAGCCAGAGGCTGATGTGCAGCGTTGCCATCGACAGTCTCCGCTCAGGCGTTTTCCAGCACAATGCCTTCGATGATGTTGGCAACGTCTTCGCACTTGTCGGTCACCGACTCGAGCAGTTCCGACACGGCCTTCTGCTTGATGAGCTCCTTCACGTCGGACTCTTCGCGGAACAGCTTCGACAGCGACGCACGTAGCAGCCGGTCGGCCTCGGATTCCAGGCCGTCGATTTCCTCGCACAGCTTGAGAATCTCGCTCGCGCGATCCATGTCGCTGAGCAGCGCCACGGTGCTTTGCACACGCTCGCAGCATTTCACGCAGATTTCGCCCAGCGTACGCGCCTCGGCGGGCACGCTCTTGACGTCGTACATCCACACGGCCGTCGCCACGTCTTCCATCAGATCCAGGATGTCGTCCATGGTGCTGATCAGCTTGTGGATCTCATCGCGGTCGAAAGGCGTGATGAACGTCTTGTGCATCAGATCGATGGTCTCGTGCGTGATGCGATCCGCTTTCTTCTCGCTGTTCTGCACGGCAACGGTGCGTGCCTCCGCATTGGGCAGGTCGTTGAGCATGGCGGACAGCTCGCGGCTGCCGGCAACCATGCACTCGGCGTGCTGGTTGAACAGGTCAAAGAACTTGCCCTCGGTGGGCATGAAGCGACCGAACATTATTGGAAAACTCCGGGTATTGATTGGGGACGGGTCGACACAAAAACGTCACATTCTACCTCGTCGCGGGCGCGCTTCACCGCACGCCCTTTCACACGAGGGGAAATCGGGGCGTCAGTACTGCGGTCCCGCCAGATTGTCGAACTTGGTATAGGCACCGATGAACGCCAGACGCACGTGCCCGATCGGACCGTTACGCTGCTTCGCGATGATGATCTCGGCAGTGCCCTTGTCAGGCGTGTCAGGGTTGTACACTTCGTCGCGATAGATGAACAGGATGATGTCGGCATCCTGTTCGATGGCGCCCGATTCACGCAAATCCGACATGACCGGACGCTTGTTCGGGCGTTGTTCGAGGCTTCGGTTGAGCTGCGAGAGCGCAATCACCGGCACGTTCAGCTCTTTGGCGAGCCCCTTGAGCGAGCGCGAGATTTCGGAGATCTCGGTCGCCCGGTTTTCGCCGCCGCCCGAGCCGCTCATGAGCTGCAGGTAATCGATGATGATCAGCCCGAGCTTGCCGCACTGACGCGCCAGTCGACGCGCCCGCGCCCGCAATTCCATCGGGTTCAACGCCGGCGTTTCATCGACGAACAGTTGCGTCTCGTTCATCTTCTGCATCGCGTGCGTGAGCTTGGGCCAGTCCTCGTCGACCAGCTTGCCGGTGCGCAACCGATGCTGGTCGAGGCGCCCGACCGAACCCAACATACGCATGGCGAGCTGCGTGCCCGGCATTTCCATCGAAAACACCGCGACAGGCAACCCCTCCTCCACGGCGATGTGCTCGCCGATGTTCATCGAGAAGGTGGTCTTGCCCATCGACGGACGACCGGCCACGATGATCAGGTCGCCGCCATTGAAACCCGACGTCATGCGATCCAGATCGACGAAGCCCGTCGGAATGCCCGTGATGTCGCTGCCGCCCTCGCGGTGATACAACTCGTCGATGCGCTCGACCACCTGGGTGAGCAGCGGTTGCAGCTCGAGAAACCCACTCGTGCTTCGCGAGCCCTCTTCCGCGATGGCAAAGACTTTCGCCTCGGCCTCGTCGAGCATCTGACGCACTTCCTTGCCCTGAGGGTTGAAGGCGTCGGACGCGATCTCGTCGGCCACCGTCACGAGCTTGCGCAGCACGGCCCGGTCGCGCACGATCTCCGCATAGCGACGGATGTTCGCGGCGCTCGGCGTGTTCTGCGCGAGGGCGTTCAGGTAGGCGAGACCGCCCACCTCTTCGCCCTTGCCGGCGGAACTGAGCGATTCGAAGACGGTAATGACGTCGGCGGGACGGTCGCTCGCAATCAGACGACCGATGTGCTGGTAGATGATCCGGTGATCGTAGCGATAGAAGTCGGATTCGGCCACGAAGTCGCCGATACGATCCCATGCGCTGTTATCGAGCAGCAACCCGCCGAGCACGGATTGCTCCGCCTCGATGGAGTGCGGCGGCACCTTGAGCGAATCGAGCTGGGGATCGGGCGCGTTCATGCCGGGCATTATACCGTTCCCGCGATCCCGGTCCGACCCGGCGAAATCCCGCTTGCGCGACGACTTTTCCGAGCGGGGTTTGTTCAGCAGTTTCCCTGGAGGCAGCATAAGACGGAGCTATCGAGCGGTGACAAACGTGCAAGGGGAAGGCGCGGCCGGGAGTCGATCGGCAGAGACAACAGCGCATGACCGGCAACCGGGCGTTCCGGCAGCCTACACGACAGAACGGACAGACATAAAAAAACGGAAGCCGGCGGGACCGACTTCCGTCTTTTGTTCGCGTCGGAAGCTGACGCGGGTAC
The DNA here is from genome assembly GCF_000767615.3 of Pandoraea pnomenusa. Classification (NCBI taxonomy): domain Bacteria; kingdom Pseudomonadati; phylum Pseudomonadota; class Betaproteobacteria; order Burkholderiales; family Burkholderiaceae; genus Pandoraea; species Pandoraea pnomenusa. The sequence continues at coordinate 3,039,415 of NZ_CP009553.3, forward strand.
GACTTAGGCGTGCTCGCCGAGCACCGACACGTTCACGTCGACGAGGACGTCCGTGTGCAATGCCACCTGGACCGGGAAATCGCCCACGGTCTTGAGCGGGCCGTTCGGCAGACGCACTTGCATCTTCTCGACCTTGAAACCTTGGGTGCCCAGGGCTTCTGCGATGTCGAAGTTGGTGACCGAGCCGAACAGACGACCGTCAACGCCGGCCTTCTGCGAGATTTGCACGGTCAGGCCAGCCAGCTTCTCGCCTTCGGCTTGTGCGGCGGCCAGCTTCTCGGCGGCGGCCTTTTCCAGTTCGGCGCGGCGAACTTCGAATTCGGCGATCGCGTCCTTGGTGGCGCGGCGAGCCATCTTGCTCGGGATCAGGAAGTTACGTGCGAAACCGTCCTTGACCTTCACGATGTCGCCCAGGTTACCCAGGTTGACGACCTTTTCCAGCAGAATCACTTGCATTATCTATTCTCCTTCGTCGACTGGCGATTAAGCACCGTGCAGGTCGGTGTACGGCAGCAGCGCCAGGAAACGCGCGCGCTTGATGGCCGTATCGAGCTGGCGCTGGTAGTGCGCCTTGGTACCCGTCAGGCGAGCCGGGGTGATCTTGCCGTTGTCGCCGATGAAGTCCTTCAGCGTTTCGACATCCTTGTAATCGATCTGCTCGACACCGGCGACGGTGAAGCGGCAGAACTTCTTGCGCTTGAACAGCGGGTTTTGCTGTTGGCGGCGGCGATCAAACTTCTTGTTTTTACCGTTAGGACGCGGCATGTTCAACAATCCTTTTCAAATGCTTGCAATGCAGTGATGTGAAACACCAGGGTGCGGCTATTGCGATGCTTCTTGGCGAGGAACCCTGCCCACTGAGCCGGTTTCTCGAGTCCCAACGCCATGACGTTGGCGCTGATGGGACCGATCGCAACTGCCGGTATCGAGAATTCCACCTGACGGGCCACGCCCGCCTCTTCGGTGGTTCCCGCATGGGCCAATGTCACATCGATCACGGGGAGCCCGGCCGGGGTATGGCGCAGCGTGCCGATTTCGACGATGCTGGCCTCGAGCCGTAAGCGATTCACGCGGTCGACGGTTCCGTTGGCGCCCTGATGCGTTCCGGTGCGCTAATTACGAAGCGGCGGCTTCGGTAGCGGGCGTCGCGGCAGCCTTCTTGGCTTCTTCGCGGGCCACTTCCTTCATCATCGGCGACGGTGCCGTCTCGGCCTTCTTCATGCGGACCACGAGGTGGCGCAGAACGGCGTCGTTGAACTTGAATGCGTGTTCCAGCTCGTCCAGGGTTTCCTGGTCGCACTCGATGTTCATGCACACGTAGTGAGCCTTCGCCAGCTTCTCGATCATGTAGGCCAGTTGACGACGGCCCCAGTCTTCGACGCGGTGAATCGCGCCCTGACGGCCTTCGACCGTGCTGCGGTAGCGTTCGATCATCGCAGGCACCTGCTCGCTTTGATCGGGGTGAACGATAAATACGATTTCATAATGACGCATATGAGCTCCTTATGGACAAAGCCGCCTGGGCGTCAGAACCAGTGCAGCAAGGTTGCAGAACCCGCGATTCTAGCGGATTTCATGTCGATCATCAACTCCCGCCCTATCGGTACCATCCGGCCGCCCCCTGGCGGCAGCCCCGAGGGGCCCGCCGTCGCGCCGTCCGGCGGCCCTGTCGCCACTGTCAGCCCCGCCCTCGAACCGCCCGGGTCGCGGGGCCGACCGGGTTGCGGTCGCCGCCTCAGACGTTTTCCAGCCAGTAGTTCGGACGTGCGTAGATCTGACGCAACTGGTCAATGAAGAGCCGCACCCGGGCCGGTTGGAATCGCTGCTGGGGATAGACCGCGAGAATGTCGTAGTCGGGCAGCGCATATTCGTCGAGCACCGTTTCGAGCTCGCCGGAGAGCAGCTCGCGCTGGATTTCCCAGGTCGAGCGCCAGCCGAGGCCCAGGCCCTCCAGCGCCCAGCGGTGCAGCAACTCCCCGTCGTTGCAGTCCAGGCTGCCCGCCACGCGAATCGTCACCAGCTTGCCCTGGCGCTTGAAGTACCAGCCTCGCTGCTGTCCCCCCTGAAGGTTGAATGCGAGGCAATTGTGCTTCGACAGGTCTTCGAGCGTCTTCGGGCGGCCGTGCCGTGCGAAATACGCCGGAGTGCCGCAAACCACGCGCCGGTTCTGGGCGAGCTTGACCGCCACGAAGTTCGGGTCGACCGATCCGCCGATGCGGATGCCCATGTCGTAGCCCTCGCGCACGATGTCGACCACGCGATCGGTCAGGTTGAACGAGATCTGGACCTCGGGATGCTGGCGCAAAAACGCCGGCGCGTGCGGCGCCACGTGTTTGCGCCCGAAGGCCGCCGGCGCCGAGACGATCAGGTGTCCCGAGACCGCGTGGCGCCCCGCGCTGATTTCGTTCTCGGCCATCTCCCAGTCGCCCAGCAACTGCTTGCAGCGCTCCAGGAACGCGCCCCCCTCTTCCGAGAGCGCGAGCCGCCGCGTCGAGCGATACATGAGCTTGATCCCGAGGCGCTTCTCGAGCGCATCGATGCGCCGCCCGAGAATCACCGGCGAGACGCCCTCCTTCAGTGCGGCGGCGGCCAGACTGCCGGCCTCGGCCACCTGCACAAAGGTTTCGATCTGTTTGTAGCGATCCATCACGTCTCCATTCGATACTTTTTGTTCTTAAAAAAACGATCTTTTGTGATCTTATCAAACAAATCGTACCGGCTTAAAGTGACCTCCAAGCTCAATACTCATTACCCATTGGAGGAGTCACATGGCCAAGATGACCGCCGTAGAGGCCGCCGTCCGCGTGCTGGAGAAGGAAGGCATCACCACCGCGTTCGGTGTGCCCGGTGCTGCCATCAACCCGTTCTATTCGGCGCTGCGCAAGGCAGGCAGCGTGGAGCACGTGCTCGCGCGCCACGTCGAGGGCGCATCGCACATGGCCGAAGGCTACACTCGCGCCGAGGCGGGCAACATCGGCGTGTGCATCGGCACCTCGGGCCCGGCGGGCACCGACATGATCACGGGCCTGTATTCGGCGTGGGCCGACTCGATCCCCATCCTGTGCATCACGGGTCAGGCGCCGCGCGCCCGTCTGTACAAGGAAGACTTCCAGGCCGTCGACATCGAGTCGATCGCCAAGCCGGTCACCAAGTGGGCCGTGACGGTGCGCGAACCGGCCCTCGTGCCGCGCGTGTTCCAGCAAGCGTTCCACCTGATGCGCTCGGGCCGTCCGGGTCCGGTGCTCATCGATCTGCCGTTCGACGTGCAGGTCGCCGAGATCGATTTCGATCCAGAGACGTATGAGCCGCTGCCGGTGTACAAGCCCGCGGCCACGCGCGCGCAGATCGAGAAGGCGATCCAGATGCTGGTCGCCTCCGAGCGTCCGCTGATCGTCTCGGGCGGGGGCGTGATCAATGCCGACGCGGCCGACCTGCTCGTCGAGTTCGCCGAAACCGTCAATGTGCCGGTCGTGCCCACGCTCATGGGCTGGGGCACCATCGCCGACGATCACCCGCTCATGGCGGGCATGGTCGGCCTGCAGACGTCGCACCGCTTCGGCAACGCCACGATGCTCGCGTCCGACTTCGTGATGGGCATCGGCAACCGTTGGGCCAACCGCCACACGGGCAGCGTCGACGTCTTCACCAAGGGCCGCAAGTTCGTCCACGTCGATATCGAGCCGACGCAAATCGGCCGCGTGTTCGGCCCGGATTACGGCATCGTCTCCGACGCCAAGGCCGCGCTCAAGCTGTTCGTCGAGGTGGCACGCGAGCTCAAGGCGGCCGGTCGCCTGCCGGATCGCTCGCAGTGGGTGGCGGACTGCCAGAAGCGCAAGCGCACCATGCTGCGACGCACCGACTTCGACCAGGTGCCGATCAAGCCGCAGCGCGTGTATCAGGAAATGAACGCCTTCTTCGGCCGCGACGTGCGCTACGTCTCGACCATCGGCCTGTCGCAGATCGCGGCCGCCCAGTTCCTGCACGTGAACAAGCCGCGCCACTGGATCAACTGCGGCCAGGCGGGCCCGCTCGGCTGGACCGTGCCGGCCGCCATCGGCGCAAAGGTCGCGTCGCCGTCGTCGGACGTCGTGGCAATCTCGGGCGACTACGACTTCCAGTTCATGATCGAGGAACTGGCGGTGGCCGCGCAGTTCAAGGTGCCCTACATCCACGTGGTGGTGAACAACTCGTATCTGGGCCTGATCCGTCAGGCGCAGCGCAACTTCGACATGGACTACTGCGTGCAGCTCGCGTTCGAGAACGTGAACTCGCCGGAAGTGAACGGTTATGGCGTCGATCACGTGAAGGTGGCCGAAGGCCTCGGCGTGAAGGCGATCCGCGTGTTCCAGCCGAACGACATCCAGCCCGCGTTCGAACAGGCCCGCAAGCTGATGGCCGAGTTCTCGGTGCCGGTCATCGTGGAAGTGATTCTCGAGCGCGTGACGAACATCGCCATGGGCACGGAAATCAACAACGTCAATGAATTCGAGGAAATCATCGACGTCGTGGAGGAAGACAACACGGTCACGGCGTAAGCCGCGCACGTGAAAGGAATTGCGGGGCGCGCGCGTCCCCTCCGCTTTCGGCTAGACCCCGTGAACGGCCCAGGCGCGCGCTCCGCAACCCGGCATCACCCTTGCATCGAAATCGTCGAAACCACCCCCTGAAAAGAGAAAGAGAGGAGTCAGCGCAATGCCGAAATTTGCCGCCAACCTGACCATGCTGTTCAACGAGGTGCCGTTCCTCGACCGCTTCAAGGCGGCCGCCGCAGCGGGCTTTCGCGGCGTGGAGTTCCTGTTCCCGTACGCATTCCATCGCGACCAGATCGCCGACAAGCTCAACCAGTACCAGCTCGACCTCGTGCTGCACAACCTGCCTGCGGGCAACTGGGACGCCGGCGAGCGCGGCATCGCCATCTTCCCCGAGCGCGTTGCCGAATTCCGCGACGGCGTGGGCGAAGCGATCACCTACGCCAAGGCGCTCGGCGTGAAGCAGCTGAACTGCCTCGTGGGCAAGCAAGGTGCCGATCTGTCGACGCAAACCGCACAGGAAACGCTCGTGGGCAATCTGCGCTTCGCGGCCGACGCCCTGAAGGCCGAGGGCATTCGCTTGCTGGTCGAGCCGATCAACACGTTCGACATCCCGGGCTTCTTCGTGAACCGCACGAAGCAGGCGCTGGAAATTTTCGATGCCGTCGGCTCGGACAACCTGTTCCTGCAGTACGACATCTATCACATGCAGCGCATGGAAGGCGAACTCGCCAAGACCATCGAAACGAACCTGGCGCGCATCGCCCACGTGCAACTGGCCGACAACCCGGGACGCAACGAGCCGGGCACGGGCGAAATCAACTACGCGTACCTGTTCGCATTCCTCGACCGCATTGGCTACAACGGCTGGATCGGCTGCGAGTACAAGCCCGCCACGACGACCACCGAAGGCCTCGGCTGGTTCAAGGCAGCGGGCCTTCGCGAAGCGGCGTGATCGACCAGGGCATGGTCGCGCCGCACGTCGGATAGACCGCGGCGCGACATTGCCGGCAATCCCCCCATAGCCGCGCGTCGCCTCCCCCGGCGGCGTGCAGACGAACGACGGAGCGCCCACCCCATCCGGCGAGGGCGCTCCGGCTGACCGGGTTTCGACGAGGAAGGGCCCCGCCGGCCGCATGCAGGGGGCATGCGGCCGGAGTCCGGGGCGCGCACGCGCATCACGACGCGCGCGACGGCCTCACCCGTTCCGGCATCAGCGACAACACTTCAAACTTTGGCAACAAGGAGTCTCGAAATGGCACAACTCGGTTTCATTGGTCTGGGCATCATGGGCGCGCCGATGGCAAAGCATCTGCAAAACGCCGGTCACAAGCTGTTCCTGTACGAGCGCCGCACGCCCCCGCAAGACCTGATCGACGGCCAGGCAACGGTTTGCACGTCGGCCAAGGAAGTCGCCAAGCGCGCCGACATCGTGTTCGTGATGGTGCCGGATACCCCTGACGTGGGCGCCGTGCTGTTCGGTCAGGACGGTCTGGCCGAAGGCCTGTCGGCCGGCAAGATCGTGGTCGACATGAGCTCGATCTCGCCGATCGAAACGAAGGAATATGCCAAGAAGATCAAGGCACTTGGCTGCGAATACCTCGACGCTCCGGTCTCGGGCGGCGAAGTGGGCGCGAAGGCCGCGACGCTGTCGATCATGGTCGGCGGCTCGCAAGCCGCGTTCGACGACGTGAAGCCGTTCTTCGAACTGATGGGCAAGAACATCACCCTCGTGGGCGAGAACGGTGCGGGCCAGACCTGCAAGGTCGCCAACCAGATCGTCGTCGCCCTGACGATCGAAGCCGTGGGCGAGGCCCTGCTGTTCGCCTCGAAGGCCGGCGCCGATCCCGCCAAGGTGCGCGCCGCGCTCATGGGCGGCTTTGCGTCGTCGCGCATTCTCGAAGTGCACGGCGAGCGCATGGTCAAGCGCAACTTCGAACCGGGCTTCCGCATCGCGCTGCACCAGAAGGATCTGAACCTGGCGCTGCAAACGGCGAAGACCCTGGGCGTGTCGCTGCCGAACACGGCCACTGCGCAGGAACTGTTCAACGCATGCGCCGCCAATGGTGGCGCTGCGTGGGATCACTCGGGCATGGTGCGCGCGCTGGAAATGCTCGCCAACCATACCGTCGCGTAACCGGGGGCGTTAGCGAGAAGACGAAGGAAGCGGCTGTCAGAGCCGTGTGCAGGACGTCTGAAGACATACCGGAGTGGACTGGCAGCGGTGCCGACCGGCACCCTGCCAAGCATCACGGCGCAGGTCGGCGAACGCCCGACGGCGCCGTATTTTTTTGTGCGCGACGTACGAGACGCACCGCCCCGCGCCGGCGGATGCGGCGGCGCCGCTGGCGACTCAGTACTCGTCGAACACGCTCTGCATGCGCTCGCTGGGCACGCCCGCCTGCAACGCCAGCATGAGCAGCACCCGCGCCTTGAAAGGGTGCAGATTCCCGGCGCTCACGAAACCGTACTGATCGTCCGGCGCCGCGCCGTTGCGCATGACGTGCCCGCTGCCCACTCTCGCCGAGCGCACCACGGTCACGCCGCGCTGCACGGCCTCGGCCAGCGCCTGCTGCAACAGCGCATGCAGCGAACCGTTGCCCGTGCCCGCCACCACGATGCCCTGCACGCCGGCCTCAACGAGGGCATCCACGGCAATGCGCGAGACGCCGGCGTAGCTCGACACCACCTCCACCGCCGGCAACTCGCCCGAGAGACCCACGAACTCGCTCTCCACGGTGTGGTACTGCAACGGGGCGCGCTGAAAGGCCACGCGTTCGTCCTGAACCCAGCCCAGCACGCCGATCTCCGGCGATTGGAACGCATCGACCTTGTAGGTGCTGGTCTTGATGACGTCGCGCGCGCAGTGGATCTGATTGTTGATGGCGACCATCACGCCGCGTCCGGCGGAAATCGGATCGGTCGCCACGCGCACGGCGTTGAGCAGATTGAGCGGGCCATCCGCCGAGAGTGCCGTGGCGGGCCGCATGGCCGCCGTGAGCACCACGGGCTTGCGGCTGTTGACCGTCAGATGCAGGTAATACGCGGTTTCCTCGAGCGTGTCGGTCCCGTGCGTGATGACCGCGCCTGCGACGTCCGGCTGCGAGAGCAACGCGTTCACGCGGGCGGCAAGCTTCTGCCAGAGCGCCACGCTCATGTCCTTGCTGTCGATCTGCGCGACCTGTTCCGCATGGATGTGCGCCACACTGCCCAACGCCGGCACTGCCGCGAGCAGGTCCTGAACACCGAGCGCCCCGGCCTGATACCCGGCCGTGCGCGTGGCATCGGGCGCGCTGCCCGCGATCGTGCCGCCGGTGGCGAGCACGGCCACGCGTGGCAGGTCGCCCGACGACACGGTGTAATGAGGAATGGGGTTGAATGAGGTCAGGGTCATGCCAGCGATTGTATCCAATACTGCGGCGCTTCCCAATCGCTGAAAATATCGATCCCCCGGCCGCGCCGGATCGATATTGCACCGTGGCGAGGTGCGACCGCGCCGGTACCCGCCCTCCCCCCGGCACGAGCCACTGACGCGTCACGCCCCCATCAGGCGGCGAATTCCAGCGCTTCGCGCAGCTGCGTCGAAATTTCCCGCTCCTTGAGCGCGGGTGCGAGCATCTCGATGAACCGGTAGGCGTAGGACCGCAGAAACGCGCCACGGCGCAGGCCAATGCGCGTGGTGCTGGGCTCGAAGGCGTTATCGAGCGCCAGCACCGACAGATCCTGGTCCTTGCGGGGATCGACGGCCATTGCCGCCACGATGCCCACCCCCAGCCCGAGTTCGACGTACGTCTTGATCACGTCCGTATCGAGCGCGGTCAGCACGATATCCGGCACCAGCCCCTGCTCGGCAAACGCCTTGTCCACGTGTGAGCGCCCCGTGAAGTCGCCGTCATAGGTAATGATGGGATATTCGGCAATGTCGGCGAGCGTGACATTCTCGCGGCCAACCAGCGGATGCGCCTTCGGCACGACTGCCACGTGATGCCACGAGTAGCACGGGAACGTGACGATGTCGGGAAAGCGGTCGAGCGCCTCGGTGGTGATGCCGATGTCGGCCTCGCCGTCGATGACCATCTGCGCGATCTGCCGCGGGCTGCCCTGGCGCAGCGCGAGGTGCACCTTCGGGTACACACTCGTGAACTGCTTGATGACCTGCGGCAGCGCGTAACGCGCCTGCGTGTGCGTGGTTGCGACGACCAGGTGACCGCTGTCCTGATCGGCGAATTGCCGCGCCACCCGGCGCAGATTCTCCGCGTCGAGCAGCATGCGCTCGATCACCTGCAGCACCGCCTTGCCCGGCTCCGTCAGCCCCGTGAGGCGCTTGCCCCGTCGCACGAACACGTCGACCCCGAGTTCATCCTCCAGGTCCTTGATCTGCTTGCTCACCCCCGACTGCGAGGTGTAAAGCGCGCTTGCCGCTTCCGTCAGGTTGAGGTTCTGGCGCACCGCTTCACGCACGTAACGCAATTGCTGAAAATTCATGATGTCACTCCGCCCTGTGGCTTTCCTGTCCCGTTGCCGGGCAACGCCCGGCGCACGACGTATCCTGTCTTGTTCGCGATGCGTCGCGGAGTCGCTTCCGCTTGTTCCGCTTGTCACGCTTCATGGCTGTGCGCAGAACACCCGTAGTTGACGCGGCACGGCCCTGAGCGCCGCGCCGTCGTGCGCGCCAAGCGCCTGCCAGCCGGCCCGCGTCAGCTCGGCCTCCCAAACGACGTTGCCGGGCGCGGCAAGCTCGACGCGCACAGTGCCTCCGAGCGGGATCGCGCGGCGCACCGCGACATCGATGCCCGGGCTGCGGTCGCTCGACGGCAGCAGCGCGAGGTCATGGGGGCGCACATAGGCGATCGCCCGTCCGTCGCGCGGGGTTGCAGGCAAATCCTGTACGGGCACCGTTACGCGATACGCCCCGGCGTCCGCGATGAAATCGCTCGTGCGCAGTTCGCCCGGCAGACGATTCGCCGAACCGAGAAACTCGTAGACGAAGGCACTTCGCGGCGTGTCGTAGACGTCCTGCGGCGCGCCGATCTGCTCGATCGCGCCGCGATTCATCAGCACGATGCGGTCGGCCACGTCGAGCGCTTCTTCCTGATCGTGCGTGACGAAGATCGTGGTGATGTGCAGCTCGTCATGCAGCCGGCGCAGCCAGCTGCGCAATTCCTTGCGAACCTTGGCGTCGAGCGCGCCGAACGGCTCGTCGAGCAGCAACACCTTCGGCTCGACGGCCAGCGCGCGCGCGAGTGCGATGCGCTGGCGCTGCCCCCCGAGAGTTCCGCCGGGTAGTGATCGGCCAGCCAGTCGAGTTGCACCAGGCCGAGCAACTCATGCACCTTGCGGCGAATCTGCGTGTCCGGCAGCCGCTCGCGGCGTGACTTCACACGCAGCCCGAACGCCACGTTCTCGAACACCGTCATGTGGCGAAACAACGCGTAGTGCTGGAACACGAAACCGACTTCGCGCTCGCGGGTGCCCACTGACGCCACGTCCTCGCCGTTGAGCACCACGCGCCCCGCGTCGGCAAATTCCAGGCCCGCCACGATGCGCAGCAAGGTGGTCTTGCCGCATCCCGACGGCCCGAGCAGCGCGACCAGCTCGCCGGTGGGGAATTCGAGACTGACGTCGTCCAGCGCCGCGAATTCGCCGAAGCGCTTCGAAACATGTTGTACCTGAATGCTCATCTGTCCTGCTCCTCGATGCGATGTCCGGGTGTTGCCACTCAGGCCGACAAGGCGTCTTCGCGACGCGCCGCCTTGTCCTGCGCCAGCTTGCGCTCGGCCCACAGCTTCAATGCCAGCGTGGCCAGGGCGAGCAGCGCGAGCACCGACGCCGCCGCGAACGCGCCGACCGTGTGATAGTCGTTGTATTCGATCTCCACATGCAGCGGCAGCGTGTTCGTCTCGCCGCGAATGTGGCCGGAGACCACCGACACCGCACCGAACTCGCCCATGGCGCGCGCGTTGCAAAGGATCACGCCGTACAGCAACCCCCATTTGATCTTGGGCAGCGTCACGCGTGTGAACACCTGCCATCCGCTCGCCCCCAGCACGCGGGCGGCCTCCTCCTCCTCGCCGCCCTGCGCCTGCATCAGCGGAATCAGCTCGCGCGCAACGAACGGGAACGTGACGAACACCGTCGCCAGCACCAGTCCCGGGAGCGCGAAGACGATCTTCAGGTCGTGCGCCTCAAGGAAATCCCATAGCGGCCCCTGACGACCGAAGATCAGCAGAAACGTCATGCCGGCGATCACGGGCGAGACCGAGAACGGCAAGTCGATGAGCGTGGTCAGCACGCTCTTGCCCCTGAAGTCGAAACGCGCGATCGCCCAGGAGGCCGCCACGCCGAACACCAGGTTCAGGGGCACGGCGATCGCCGCGATCGACAGCGTCAGGCGCATGGCGCCAAGCGCATCGTCGTTCGTCAGCCCCGCCCAGTACGCCGTCGCGCCCTTGCCCAGCGCGGTCACGAAGACCGACGCGAGCGGCAACACCAGAAACAGCGCGAAGAACACGAGCGCCACCGCGATGAGCAACACCTTGACGAGGGCGGGCTCGTCGGTCGGATCGGCCTTGCGCGTGTGTGCCGACCGCGGCATGGCGCGCGATATTGCGAGGGAATCGGACATGCTCTGGACGTTCTCCGAAGTCATGCGCCGCCGACGCGGCGTCCCGAATGACGGCGTTGCAGCCACCATTGCAGGGTATTGATCAGAAGCAGCAATACGAACGAGATCGCCAGCATCACCACGGCCAGCGCGGCAGCGCCCGCATAGTCGAATTGCTCGAGCTTGGTGACGATGAGCAGCGACGTGATTTCCGAAACCATCGGGATGTTGCCCGCGATGAAAATCACCGAGCCATACTCGCCAACGGCGCGCGCGAAGGCCAGCGCGAAACCGGTCAGCAAGGCGGGCAGCACCGCCGGCAGGATCACGCGACGCAACGTTTGCCAACGCGTGGCGCCCAGGCACGCGGCCGCCTCCTCCTGTTCGCGCTCGAACGCTTCGAGCACCGGTTGGAGCGTACGCACCACGAACGGCAGCCCGATGAACGTGAGCGCCACGAAGATGCCCAGCGGCGTGAACGCGATCCTGATGCCGAGCGGCTCGAACCAGCGTCCGATCCAGCCGTTGGGGGCATAAATTGCGGCCAGTACGATACCGGCCACGGACGTCGGCAGCGCGAACGGCAGGTCGACCAATGCATCGACGAAGCGCTTGCCGGGAAAGGTGTAACGCACCAATACCCATGCCAGGACGAAGCCGAACACGGCGTTGAGCACGGCAGCCGCGAGCGAGATGCCGAACGTGAGGCGGTACGACGCCAGCACGCGCGGCGAGCTCACGGCGGCCACGAAACTCGCCGCGTCGAGCGAACTCGCCTTGACGAAGATCATCAGCAACGGCACCAGCACCACGAGGCTCAGATATGCCACGGTGTAGCCCATCGTCAGGCCGAAGCCGGGCAAGGCGCTGGGCTTTCGCCAAACCGGAAACCATGCGGTACTCATGCGAGGATCCTCAAGCGCGCGCGTCGCTCACTTCTTGGTGTAGATCTGGTCGAAGATGCCGCCGTCGGCAAAATGCTTCGCCTGCGTCTTCGTCCAGCCGCCCAGGTCGGCGTCGACGGTGTAGAGCCGCAGCTTCGGATACTGCGCCTCGTACTTCCTTGCGATTTCCGGTGAACGCGGACGATAGAAGTGTCTGGCGGCAATCTCCTGCCCCTGCGCAGAGTAGAGCCACTGCAGATACGCCTCGGCGACCTTGCGGGTACCGTGCTTGTCCACGTTCCTGTCGACCACGGCGACCGGCGGTTCGGTCAGAATCGACGACGACGGCACGACGATGTCGAACTTGTCCGGGCCAAGATCCTTCACCGAGAGCAGTGCCTCGTTCTCCCACGCGATCAGCACGTCGCCGATACCGCGCTCGACAAAGGTGGTCGTGGCGCCGCGCGCGCCCGAATCGAGCACGCCGACATTCTTGTAGAGCGCCTTGACGAAGTCCTGCGCCTTCTGCTCGTTGCCGCCCGGCTGCTTGAGGGCGTAGAGCCACGCGGCGAGGTAGTTCCAGCGCGCGCCGGCCGACGTCTTGGGGTTCGGCGTGACAACGCTGATGCCCGGCTTGACGAGATCGCCCCAATCCTTGATCTGCTTGGGATTGCCCTTGCGCACGAGCAGCACGATGGTCGACGTGTAGGGCGTGGCGTTGTCGGGCAAGCGCTTCTGCCAGTCCTTGCCCACCAGTCCGGCCTGCGCCAGTTCATCGATGTCGGCCGAAATGCCGAGCGTGACTACGTCGGCCGGTGCGCCGTCGAGCACGGTGCGGGCCTGCTTGCCCGAGCCCCCGTGCGACGCCTTGACCGTGACCGTGTCGCCGGTGGCCTGCTTGTAATGGGCTTCGAATGCCTTGTTGTAGTCCGCGTAAAGCTCGCGCGTCGGGTCATACGATACGTTGAGCAGCGAGAGACTCGCCGCATGCGCCTGCACCGTCATCGTCGCGGCAAGCGCCAGTGCGCCCATCGCGACTGCCAGCCTGTTAGCTTTCCATCCCCGTGCTGCATTGCTCATGACTTGCACTCCTTGTTTGCTTCTCGTGTGTAGGAGGCCAGTCTATGAGGGCGTCTAAATAATTAAAAATAATATTTTTGCTTTTGTTTATACCGGAATATGGATTAGAGATTTTGTGCTGAAGACGATCGCCACGCGGGGCGCATGGCGTTGGGGAACGGCGCAATCGGTGGGAGAGATGGCAAAAGCGCACGAACCTCATGCACTACATGAAGTTTTCCCTTGCCTTTTTGCAAACACTGTACAAAAATACAGCCACCTGTGCTTCCATACAGTGATGCCATGATCAAACTTACCGCCCGTCAACAGCAGGTCTACGAACTGGTTCAGCAAGCCATCGAGCGCACCGGCTTTCCGCCAACGCGTGCGGAGATTGCCGCCGAACTCGGCTTCTCTTCCGCCAACGCCGCGGAGGAGCACCTGCGGGCATTGGCGCGCAAAGGCGTGATCGAACTGGCCGCCGGTCAATCGCGCGGCATCCGCCTCAAGCGTCTGGACGAAGCCGGCGGTTCGCATCAGTTCACGTTGCCGCACATGGGCCTGATGCAACTGTCGCTGCCGCTCGTGGGTCGAGTCGCGGCGGGTAGCCCGATTCTGGCGCAGGAGCACATCGAGCGCAATTTCCAGTGCGATCCGAACATGTTCGCGCGCCAGCCCGACTACCTGCTGAAGGTGCGCGGGATGTCGATGCGCGACGCCGGCATTCTCGACGGCGATCTGCTGGCCGTGCAGAAGGCGGCCGACGCCCGTGAGGGACAGATCGTGGTGGCGCGTATCGGCGACGACGTCACCGTCAAACGTTTCCATCGCGTGCCTGGCGGTGTCGAGTTGATTGCCGAGAACCCCGACTTCGAGAATATCAACGTCGACGAAGGCAGCGGCGACTTTGCGCTGGAAGGCATTGCGGTCGGCCTGATTCGCAGCAACGACCTCTAAGCGCGATCACGGGATCGGCGTTACCTGACGCCGCCCCCGACTCCCAGAAGACTTTGCTTTTCCGACTGCGCCGGGCTGGGTCCGGCGCCCGTGTCCTGCTGCGCTCGCGATTCGTCAAAACCGCGGCAGGACGCGCCCCTCAGACCCACATTGGAAGAAGGATTGCATCATGGCTCGACTCTTTGGTTTGCTGCGTACGTCGTTTGGTCAACCGCGCGTTCGTGCGACATCGCAGACCCGGTTGTCGGCGGTCTACGGCCTCTCCGCACTCTCCGGCCCCTACGCTTCGGCACCCGCCATCGCCCGTTCCTACACCGTGCCTGCCCGAACGCGCACGACCGCCCTGCCCCGCACGCTCGTGGCGGCGACGTCGTCCGCAACACGTCGCACCTGCCCTGCGGGCAAGGCCGCCAAGGCATCGCGCGACGTGCGCGAGTTGCCGCGGCGCGATCTCGCCGCATCGGCCGAAGCCCACGATGTCCGCGTGTACCGCGACGTGTCGCATATCGTGATGGTCGGCAGCATCGCCGATATCTGCCGCAAACTCGATCAGGCCGTGGGCGAGCAATTCTGTCAGGCCGCCGTGTGACGCATCACCCCGGCGAGCGCGGTGCTGCCCGCTATTGCCCGAGGTCGCGCAACGGATGGTCCGCGCCTTGGCGCTCGCCGTCGAAAAATCGCGCGATGTCCGCGGGCTTCACGTCCTCGATGCGCTCATGCTGCCAGCGCGGCTTGTGATCCTTGTCGACGACCATCGCGCGGATCCCTTCCACACCCTCGGCCCCGCTGCGGCCGTCGAGGTTGAAGACACTACGCATCATCAACCACTCTTCTCGCAAATCGTCCGCCAGCGGCATATGTCGTGCGCGGCGAACTTGCTCGAGCGTCACGCATACCATCAGCGGCGAACGTTTGGCGCGCAACAGGTCTTCCGTTTCCTGCGCCCAGCCAGAATACTCGCAGCGCGCCTCGCGCTGGAGCGATTTCAGTATTGTCGGCATGTCGGCCAGACCGAAGTGGCTGTCGATGACATCGCGCAACGGGGCGAGCTTGCCCGGTGCGAGCCCCGCGGGCGGCAGGCTTTCACGCACGAACGTGCGAGCCGCATCGAGTACGGCGTCGCTGTCGCCCCATGCCCCGTTCGCCAACCGGTCACACAACACAGGCAGCAACGCGCGCGGCAGCACGACATCGGCCAGACCGATTTCGCAGGCATCGACGGCGCCGAATACGATCCCCGTGGTACCGAGATACTCCCCGAGATGACCGGCGAGATTCGCGAGGAAGTAGCCTCCGCCGACATCGGGAAACAGGCCGATCGCCGTTTCCGGCATTGCCATGCGCGTGGCCTCGGTCACGATACGCAGTGCGGCCCCTTGCGAGATTCCCATGCCACCGCCCATCACCACACCGTCCATCAGCGCGATATACGGTTTGGGATAGGTGGCGATTGCGTAGTTCAGCCGGTATTCGTCGGTGAAGAAGTCCATGATGTCGGTACGACCCGCGCTCACGGCTTCGTGGAAGTAGCGAATGTCGCCGCCCGCGCACAAACCCTTTTCGCCCTCCCCTTGCAGGACGACACCCAGCACCTTTGGGTCGTCGCGCCAGGCGTCGAGTGCCGACGCCATCGCCCGAATCATGTCGTGCGACAACGCATTGAGCGCCTTCGGGCGAGTCAGGGTGATGAAGCCGATACGGCCACGGATTTCGGTGCGAATGAATTCGGTCATGTCGGGGGCGGATGCTTCGAAAACGTCAAAGTGGGATGCGAAAAAAAAGCCGGCGCTAGGCACCGGCTTTCTTTCCAACTGACTGGCGTCGCTACGCGGCGGACCCGGGTCTGCCGCACACCGAAACCATCGCCGGCTTTTACTTCTCTTCGCGCGACGCACGCTTACGCTCGTGCTCCTTGAGGAAGCGCTTGCGCAGACGGATCGTTTGCGGCGTGACCTCGACCAGCTCGTCGTCGTCGATGAATTCGACGGCGTATTCGAGGCTCATGGCGATCGGCGGCACCAGGCGCACGGCTTCGTCGGTACCCGACGCGCGCACGTTCGTGAGCTGCTTGCCCTTGATCGGATTGACCACGAGGTCGTTGTCGCGGCTGTGAATACCGATGATCATGCCTTCGTACAGCGCGTCGCCCGGCGACACGAACATACGACCGCGGTCCTGCAGCTTCCACAGCGCATAGGCCACGGCAGCGCCATCGTCCTGCGAGATCAGCACGCCGTTGCGACGCTCGCCCAGCGAACCATCCTTGAGCGGAGCGTAGGCGTCGAAAATGTGGCTCATCAGGCCCGTGCCACGGGTCATCGACAGGAAGTCGCCCTGGAAGCCAATCAGGCCACGTGCCGGGATGCGGTATTCAAGGCGGGTACGGCCGCGGCCGTCCGACACCATGTCCAGCATTTCCCCCTTGCGACGGCCGATTTCTTCCATGACCGCGCCCTGGTGTTCATCTTCCAGATCGATGGTCAGCATTTCGTACGGCTCATGCTTCACGCCGTCGATTTCCTTGAGCACCACACGCGGACGCGACACGGCCAGTTCGTAGCCCTCGCGACGCATGTTCTCGATCAGAATCGTCAGGTGCAGCTCGCCACGGCCCGACACTTCGAAGACGGAATCCTCGTCCGTGTCCTTCACGCGCAGCGCCACGTTGTGGTTCAGTTCCTTGTCCAGGCGATCGCGAATCTGACGGCTCGTCACGAACTTGCCTTCGCGGCCGGCCAGCGGCGACGTGTTCACGCAGAAGTTCATCGTGAGCGTCGGCTCGTCGACGGTCAGCAGCGGCAGTGCTTCGGGCGTATCCACGTCGCAGATCGTGGCGCCGATGCCCACGTCTTCGATACCGTTGATCAGCACGATGTCGCCGGCTTCCGCGCCGTCTTCCGACATCACGCGCTCCAGCCCCTTGAAGGTCAGCACCTGGTTGATCTTGCGCTTGAGAATTTCGCCGTCCGGGCCCGAGCGCATCACCACTTGCTGGCCCGGCTTGATGCGGCCGCGCGTGATGCGACCGATACCGATACGGCCGACGAACGTCGAATAGTCGAGCGAGCTGATCTGCAGTTGCAGCGGCGCGTCCGGATCGGCGTCGCGCACGGGCACATGTTCGAGGATCGCGTCGAACAGCGGCTTCATCGTGCCCTCGCGCACATTCGAATCGAGGCTCGCGAAGCCGTTCAGGGCCGAGGCGTACACCACCGGGAAATCGAGCTGCTCGTTCGTGGCGCCGAGCTTGTCCATCAGGTCGAAGGTCTGGTCGATGACCCAGTCCGGACGAGCGCCCGGACGGTCGATCTTGTTGACCACGACGATCGGCTTCAGGCCAAGGCCCAGGGCCTTGCGCGTGACGAAGCGCGTTTGCGGCATCGGGCCTTCGACGGCGTCGACCACCAGCAGCACGCTGTCGACCATCGAGAGCACGCGCTCGACTTCACCGCCGAAGTCCGCGTGTCCCGGCGTATCGACGATGTTGATGTGGGTGCCTTCGTACTCGACGGCACAGTTCTTGGCGAGGATCGTGATGCCGCGCTCTTTTTCAATGTCGTTCGAGTCCATCACGCGTTCAGCGACTTGCTGGTTTTCGCGGAAGGTGCCCGACTGGCGCAGCAACTGGTCGACGAGCGTGGTTTTGCCGTGGTCGACGTGCGCGATGATGGCGATATTACGGAGAGCGCGGGTCATGAAGAAGGTGCTCGAAAAAGCCTTTGGAGAATCCGCGATTCTACCACTTGCGCATGTCCGGCGTCATGGCCTTTCTGCGATGCAACAACGCGCGGCGTCGCCGGCGGTCACGGCGTCCCGAAATCCATGCGGCCGTCCCGGCTCGCCGCCGCCCCCCCTCGAACCGGGCCCGGGCTGCCGCCATGCAGCATCCGGCATCTTTCCCTCTGATCCGGCCACAATATTTGCCTAGTCAACTATTGCATTGACTTGCAATTTATTAAGTGAACGCTATAATCGTGACTAGTCAACTATTGCAGCAACACGAAACATGTCCGAACCGCCCGTCTCCGTTTCCCCGACCGCGCCGACGTCGCAGCCCGACGCGCCGCACGGCGATCCCCCGCGCAACGCCTACGACATCGACGATTCCCTCGGGTATCTGGTCGCCCGCGTGCGTCAGTTGATTCTCGCGGAATTGACCAAGGAGACGTCGCAATACGGGTTGACGAGCACCCAGGCGACCATGCTGTACAAGGTCGCCACCGGCAAGAGCAAGACGGCGGCCGACCTGGCGCGCGATTACTGCATCGACGCGAGCGCCGTGACCCGGTTGCTCGACAGGCTCGAGGCGCACGGCCTGCTCGAGCGCGAGCGCAGCAAGATGGATCGGCGCACGGTGAACCTGAGCGCCACCGAAGCCGGCCATGCGATGGCCGACCGCATGCCGGACATCTTCGTGCGCGCCGCCGATCATCTGTTGCAGGGCTTTACCCCGGAAGAAGTAGGATTTCTGAAGAGCTTGCTGCGACGCGTGATCGTCAACGGCGAAGCCGGATGACGACGCGTCCGCGCCAACGCCTCAAGAAAAGCATGCCGAGTCCACGGTTTCACGCGCTCGTGCCGGCCCGAATTCCCGATCAATGTCAGTAGAAGACTTCACTCGTAAAGGTTTTGCGATGAAAGCGGCCTCACCTTTCCTCCCGCGTCAGCGGGTCCGCTCAGCGATTTCCGCCCTCAGCCTGGCGGTTGTCACGCTGGGCTTTGCCGGTTGTGCGAACTTCGCCGGCATCCATAGCGACAAGCAGATCAGCACACCCGATCAGTACCAGACCCAGCGCAGCCTGCCCTCCGAAGGCGGACAATGGCCGGGCACCGATTGGGCGCAGCGTTTCGGCGATCCGCAACTCGTGTCCCTGATCGACGAGGCGCTCGCCGGCAACCCGGACCTGGCGATGGCCGCCGCCCGCCTGAAGGCCGCGCAAGCCCAGACCGAAGGCGCCGCGGCGGCCCTGCTGCCCTCGGTCGGTTTTCAGGGCGACGTCTACCGCGAGAAGTTCACGGAGAACACCATCTATCCACCGGGTTACGGCGGCACGTGGTTCACCCAGGGCGACCTGACGGCCTCGCTGTCGTGGGAGCTCGACCTGTGGGGCAAGAACCGGGCGGCCCGCGCCCAGGCCACTTCGGCCGAGCGCGCGGAAGAGGCCGAAGACCAGGAAGTGCGGCTCGCGCTGGCCACCGCCGTGGCACGTTCTTACAACCAGCTGGCGCAGCAATACGCCCTGCACGACGTGCTCGAACGCGTCGCCAGACAGCGTGAGAACCTCGGCAAGCTCACGGCCGATCGCGTGCGTGCGGGCCTCGACACGCAGGTCGAACAGAAGCAGGCCGACAGCAACACGGCCGACATTCAGACCCAGATCGCGCAGCTCGACGGCCAGATCCTGCTCACGCGTCACCAGTTGGGCGTGCTGCTCGGCAAAGGGCCGGATCGCGGCCTCGATATCTCGCGACCGACGCTTGCCAAGCTGCCCACGCCCGCCCTGCCCGACAACCTGCCGCTGGCGCTGCTCGGCCGCCGCCCGGACATCGTCTCGGCCCGCTGGGGCGTGGAAGCCCAGCTCAAGGGCGTGGACGTGGCCAAGGCCCGCTTCTATCCCGACGTCAATCTCAACGCCGCCTTCGGGTTCTCGACGTTCGGACTGGGCAAGCTGCTCAACGCCAGCAGCCAGACCATTCAGGCCGGCCCGGTCATCTCGCTGCCGATCTTCGACGGCGGCCGGTTGCGCGCCAATCTGAAGGGCCAGTACGCGGCGTATGAAAGCGCCGTCGCGAACTACGACTCGACGCTCAACAAGGCGCTCGGCGACATCGCGGATCGCATGTCGTCGATTCGTTCCGCCGACAAGCAGATGGTGTCGCAACGCGTGGCGCAGGACGCCGCCCAGCGCGCCTACGATCTTGCGGTCGATCGCTACAAGGCCGGCCTCACGCCGCAGTTGACCGTGCTCACCGCCGAATCGTCGCTGCTCGCACAGGAACAGGCCCGCGTGAATATCGACAGCGCGCGCCGTGATCAGCAGATCGGCCTGATCAAGGCACTCGGCGGGGGATTCGATGCACAGGCCGCAGGCCTCGTCGTGGGACAGGCGCCTCCGGCCAAGGCCGAGGACGGCGCCATGCAGACGCACTGAACGGCCCCCGTCACACAGAACAGACAACGTCAAAGCACATTAAGAGATTAGTACGGAGCAAATGATGAGCGAGAACCAACAACAAGCGCCTGCCCAGCCGGCCCAGGGCAACGGCAAGCGCCGCCGA
This sequence comes from Pandoraea pnomenusa, assembly GCF_000767615.3. Classification (NCBI taxonomy): domain Bacteria; kingdom Pseudomonadati; phylum Pseudomonadota; class Betaproteobacteria; order Burkholderiales; family Burkholderiaceae; genus Pandoraea; species Pandoraea pnomenusa. Next base: position 3,059,727 of record NZ_CP009553.3, read on the forward strand.
ATGATGCTGACGCTGACGGCCGTGATCGCGATCGCGGCGATCGGCTATGGCGCCTACTACGCGCTGTATGCGCGTTACTACGAAGACACCGACGACGCTTACGTCGCGGGCAACGTGGTGCAGATCACGCCGCAGGTGGCCGGCACCGTGACCGGCGTGAAGGTCGACGACACCCAGATGGTCAAGGCCGGTCAGCCGCTCGTCACGCTCGACCAGACCGACGCCCGCGTGGCACTGCTGCAAGCCGAGGCGAATCTGGCGCAGACAGTGCGCCAGGTGCGCACATATTTCGTGAACAACGATGCGTACGCCGCGACGGTGGCCATGCGCGAATCGGAACTCGCCAAGGCACAGGCCGACGTGAAGCGTCGCGAAATGGCGATCGCCACGGGTGCCGTGTCGCGCGAGGAACTTGCCCACGCCCAGGACGCCGTGAAGTCCGCGCGCGCCGCGCTCGAACAGGCCCGCGCCCAGCTCGTGTCGAACAAGGCGCTCACGGACAAGACGTCGGTCACGACGCACCCGAACGTGCAGCAGGCCGCCGCGAAGGTGCGCGCCGCCTACCTCGACTACGCCCGCACCTCGATTCCGGCGCCGGTCGACGGCTATGTGGCCAAGCGCTCCGTGCAGGTCGGCCAGCGCGTGGCCACCGGCGCGCCGCTCATGGCGCTGGTGCCGCTCAACCAGGTGTGGGTCGACGCGAACTTCAAGGAAGTGCAGATCGCGCACATGCGCGTGGGCCAGCCGGTCACGCTCACGGCGGACGTGTATGGCTCGTCGGTGGAATACAAAGGCACGGTCGCCGGCTTCTCGGCGGGTACCGGCAGTGCGTTTTCGCTGCTGCCGGCGCAGAACGCCACGGGCAACTGGATCAAGGTCGTCCAGCGTCTGCCGGTGCGCATCGCGCTCGATCCGAAGCAGTTGCAGGCGCACCCGCTGCGCGTCGGCCTGTCGATGCAGGTCAAGGTGAACGTGCGCAACACGGACGGCAAGGAACTGGGCGAAGCCCCCGCCCTGCCGGTCTATTCGACCGATGTGTATGACAAGGTCGGCCACGACGCCGACGATATCGTCGCCAAGATCATCACCGAGAACGCGGGTCCGGCAGGATCGGCCTCCGGTGGCGCCAGCGACACGCGCAATCAGCCGGCCCGCGCACGTCCCCTGTAAATCGGAGGGGGGTGCCCCCCACCCCCTTTGACATCTCATGGCAAATCAAAACGCTCCTGGCCCGCTCACGGGCGGCCAGCTGGTACTCGGCACCATTGCGTTGTCGCTCGCCACGTTCATGAACGTGCTCGACACCTCGATTGCCAACGTATCGATCCCCGCCATTTCCGGCGACCTAGGCGTCTCGTCGAGCCAGGGCACCTGGGTGATTACGTCGTTCGCTGTTGCCAATGCCATTTCGGTGCCGCTCACGGGCTGGCTGACGGAACGCTTCGGCGCGGTGCGCTTGTTCATCACCTCGATCCTGTTGTTCGTGCTGGCGTCGTGGCTGTGCGGCATGGCGCCCACGCTCGAATTCCTGCTCGCGGCCCGCGTGCTGCAAGGCGCCGTGGCCGGACCGATGATTCCGCTCTCGCAATCGTTGCTGCTCTCGAGCTATCCGCCGGCGAAGAGTTCGATGGCCCTCGCCCTATGGGGCATGACGACACTCGTCGCCCCGGTCATGGGGCCGATTCTCGGCGGCTGGATTTCCGACAACTACCACTGGCCCTGGATCTTCTACATCAACATTCCGGTCGGCATCGCCGCCGCGTATGTCACGTGGATGATCTACGCCAAGCGGGAAACGCCGACACAGCGCAAGCCGATCGACACCGTCGGACTGGCGTTGCTCGTCCTGTGGGTGGGCTCGTTGCAGGTGATGCTCGACAAGGGCAAGGAACTCGACTGGTTCAATTCGTCGACCATCGTGATCCTCGCACTGGTGGCCCTCGTGTCGTTCTGCTTCTTCGTCATCTGGGAGATTACGGAGCAGCATCCGGTGGTCGATCTCACGCTCTTCAAGCGCATCAACTTCACGGGCGGCGTGGTGGCGATCTCGGTCGGGTACGGACTGTTCTTCGGCAATCTGGTGATCCTGCCGCAGTGGCTGCAGATTTACCTCGGTTACACCGCCACCGAAGCCGGGCTCGTGATGGCGCCGGTGGGTCTGTTCGCCATCATCCTGTCGCCGGTGATCGGCAAGTTCCTGCCCAAGCTCGACGCGCGCTGGGTCGTGACCGTCTCGTTCCTGCTGTTCGCGCTCGTGTTCCTGATGCGCTCGCACTTCAACACGCTGGTCGACACGCGCACGCTGATGATTCCGACCTTCCTGCAGGGTGTGCCGATGTCGATGTTCTTCATCCCGCTCACGGCCATTATCCTGTCGGGCCTGCCGCCGCACCGGATTCCGGCCGCCGCCGGTTTGTCGAACTTCGTGCGCATTACGTGCGGGGCCGTCGGCACATCGATCGCCACGACGGTCTGGGACAACCGGATCACCCTGCATCACGCGCAGCTGACCGAGCATCTCACGCCGTACGATCCGACGTTCAATGGCTCGGTGCAGACCCTCAATCAGCTTGGCATGACGACGCCGCAGGCCAATGGCTTCATTGACCGGCTGGTCACGCAGCAATCGGCCATGCTCGGCGCCAACGACATCTTCTGGATCTCGGCCGTGCTGTTCGTGCTCATGATCGTGATGGTCTGGGTCACGCGCCCGATCCGTGGTGGCGGTGGCGCCGATGCCGCGGCCGGCGCGCACTGATTCAACGACTTCCCCCCGAGTGCCCGGACCTGCTCTGTACGACCGGGCACTTCTTGAACCCCGCTGAACCTGGCGGGGTTTTTTTATTGGGAATCCGCCTCGACCGTCCGCGCAATGTCGCGCGGGTCGACGCAGACGCACACCAGTTCGTCCTCCAGGGACGCGTCAGCCTCCGCGCTCGGGCGCGACGACACGAGCGACCCGGACAAGGCCGCAGCCAGCTTCGTTCCCGCGCCGAGCCTTTCAAGCCACTGATAAAACTCGGACAGGCCCTTCGGCAATTCGCTCACGTCGTCACTGAACGGCAGGCGGGCGATCAGCCACACGAAGACCCCGGTCGACAGGAGACGAATCCGGGCCGCGAGCGCCTTTTGCCAGACCGGATCGTCGTGCGCGACGAGTGCCGTGCGCAGCTTCGCAACCATCCGCTCCAGCACGCGCACTCGCTTGACGGCGGCGAGGATTGCAGCGTCATTTGCCCCGAGGGCGGCGTGCACCCGCTCGAACGCGCCACGCGCGTTGAGCCAGTACATCAGATTGGCAAGGCTGTCCCCCTGAAACGGCAACGTGCCCGGGCGGTGAAACTCGACACCCCAGCAAATGAGATCGCCCAGCGCAAGCAGCGCGAAGTACGGCGCGACCATCATGCCCGGGGTGAAAATCGCCCTGCCGATGCGCAACACCTTGCATCGCCCGCCCCGGCCCGCGAAGGTTGTCGACGAACGCACTCGCTCGCACACACGTGCGCCCGCAAGTCCCGCAAAGACATCGGGCGCCAGATACGGCGACGCAACGCTGACCATTTGAACGCCAAGACTGGCGGCGTGGGCAAGCAACACCCCGGAGCGCACTGGACAGGCATAGCCGGGGGGCTCGACCACCGGCGGCGTCGCGCCATCCGGCACTGAGGCTGAAGCGCGCGACATGCCGGAGGCGGGCGGAAGGCACACGGCCTCATGGGGCGTTTTTCCGCTCGAACGGTCGTGCGCCCCGTCCTTCGATTCACCGCCGATCAGCACGCGCATTTCGTCGTGCGTTCGCGCCGCCTCGCGGGCGTCTCGCGCACGCAGGCGGAGTGCGCGAAGCTGTGCATGCGTGTCGTCACCGATCCGCTCGATGGGCGCCCCCCCTTGCGCGGACGCAGCGTGGCACGCTTCGGCGGCTTGAATGCAAGAGACGCGTTGCACCTCGATGTCGACCTCGGCATGACCGTTCGACTCCGATGGGCGAGCGTCGGCCAGCGGTCGGTCCGGCAAGAGAAACGGCGGCATCGCAGGCACGACACGCCCCGCGCTGCCGGCACACGTGATCATGGAGCACCTCCCGTCGCCGACGTGCCGTCGGACCACATGGCCCACGCCCACCACGCCATGTCGCATCCACTGTGCGCCGCGTCGGCGTCGGCGCGCTTGCAGATTGTGCGCTCGACATTACGGGGCATGACGCAAAAGGCCCCCCACGGAAGTCACGCGCCGGGATTCCTGGGACGATCCACGCCCCGACGGGCACGGGCAGGACGGTTCCAATCGCAGTATCATTGCGCATCCCCGCCGACGCGACATTTTGCCGCGCCCGGACACGATCCATCCGCCCCCGATAACACGCACCATGACCGTCCCGCAGAACCCGAACGACCGCTCCGAGATCACCTTCCGTTTTCTGGCCGAACCGGCCGCCGTCAACTTCGGCGGCAAGGTGCACGGCGGCTCCCTCATGAAATGGATCGACGAGGTGGCCTACGCCTGCGCCGCAACGTGGTCGGGACGTTATTGCGTCACGGTGAGCGTGGGCAACATTCGTTTTCGCCGTCCGATTCTGGTGGGCAATCTGGTGGAGCTGCGCGCGCGCATCGTTGCCACGGGCCGCACCAGCATGCATATCCACGTGTCGGTCCACGCCGGCGATCCGAAGTGGGGAGAACTGCGCCAGACGACCGATTGCCTGATGGTGTTCGTCGCGGTAGACGAGAGCAATCACCCGGTAAGCGTGCCGTCGTTCGAGCCGAAGACCGAGGAACAGAAGGCATTGGCGAAGTACGCCATGGATGTGAAGGCAGCACTCGACGCCATCGTCGAGCTCAAGCCGGAGAATGTTGCAGGCTGACGGGGATCGTCATGGGCCTCTGACGTCCGCGCGCGTGTCCGCTGCGCGCTGATGCGGGCCTCGATGCATGGCCCGAACGCCAATGGCCCGGCATGGCCCCGCGGCATTGGTGACGGGTGACGGGCGTCATCGGCACGCCACCCGGCGCGCTCACGATGACTGTGTCTTGAGCAGTCGCTGCGGTGTGAGCAACGCTTCGCCATCGAGTCGCGCGACCCCCAGCAAGCGCGAAGTGGCTTCGCTCGTGGCCTCCGTGTAGACCTTGACTTCGATGTCGCCGTGCGCGGCTGCGTACGCACGCAATGGCGTCGGACAGCGGATATCGTCGAGTCGCAGACGCTGGCCGTGACTGAAGCGTCGCGCCAGCGTTTCGTCGAGCATGATCGCGGGCAGCGTCTTGAGCAATGCATCGACCGGTGCGAGCTTCGCCACGCGTTGCGCATGATCCAGCGCGCTCAGGTCTTCGAGCGTGACGGCGCCGTCGAGTGTCAGCGGTCCCACCGCCGTGCGACGCAAACCGCGCAGGTGAGCACCGCACCCCAACGCTTCCCCGATGTCTTCCGCCAGCGTGCGCACGTACGTGCCTTTACTGCACGTCACACGGAACGTGAATTCGTTCGTGTGCGGCAGTGCGCTTTGCGTCAGCGCCAGTGCATGGATGGTGACCTCGCGCGCCTCGCGCTCGAGCGTTTGGCCCGCGCGCGCATATTCGTACAACGGTTTGCCGTCGCGCTTGAGCGCCGAGTACATCGGCGGGACTTGCGAAATCCTCCCCATGAAACGAGGCAATATGGCACGGATCGCCGCATCGTCCACCGTCACCGGCCGCGTTTGCAACACCTCGCCTTCGGCGTCGCCCGTCGTGGTCGTCTCCCCCAGGCGCACGTGCGCTTCGTAGGTCTTGTCGGCCTCGAGCAAGTCCTGCGAGAACTTCGTCGCCTCGCCGAAACACAGCGGCAGCAACCCGGTCGCCAAGGGATCGAGCGTGCCCGTGTGGCCTGCCTTGAGCGCCTGAAGCAAACGCTTGGCCTTGATCAGGGCATCGTTGGATGACAAGCCGAGCGGCTTGTCCAGCAACAACACGCCATCGAGTGCGAAACGGGGGAGCTTTTGGCGGGGTGCCTGCGAACGCGGGTCCGTCATGGTGCGGAGATTGCCTGAGAAATTCTGGTGGGAGTCAATGCCTGCCCCGTCACGCCGTCAGCAGCGCGGCGCACGGGCATCGCAACGCCGCCGGGCTTGCCATGGGCCGCCCGGCAGGTTGCGCTTATCGATCGACGGCTTACTTCTCGTCGCCGTCCTTGCTGCCTTCGTCACTGCCTTCGCCCGCCTCGTCCCTCGCGCGCGTCGCGTTGGCCGTATCGATCAGGCGCGACATCTCGATCGCGCGTTCGATCGACTGGTCGAAGTGGAAATGCAACGTCGGCACGGTATGAATGTGCAAACGCTTGAACAGCAGATTGCGCAGGTAGCCTGCCGCCTCGTTGAGCGCCTCACCGGTGGCCTTGGGATCGCCGGTCAGCGTCGTATAAAACACTTTCGCATGCGCATAGTCAGGCGTGACTTCCACGCTTTGCAGCGTGACCAGACCAATGCGCGGGTCTTTCACTTCGCGCTGAATCAACTCCGACAGATCGCGTTGGATCTGGTCGTTGATACGAAGATTGCGACCCGGAACGCCACGTTTCTTTGCCATAACAAACTCGCTAATAATGCAATGGCCCACGCCGCCGGTTTCCCGGCTCGGTGGGCCATTCCACATCCATTGTGTCGACCGCGTTACAGCGAGCGCGCAACTTCCGTGATTTCAAACGCTTCCAGTTGGTCGCCTTCCGTGATGTCGTTGAAGTTCTTCACCGACAGACCACACTCGAAGCCGGACTTGACTTCCTTCACGTCATCCTTGAAGCGCTTGAGCGAATCGAGCTCGCCCGTGAAGATGACCACGTTGTCGCGCAGCACACGCACGTGCGACGAACGCTTGACGAAGCCGTCGAGCACCATACAGCCGGCCACCGTACCGACCTTCGGCACACGGAACGTCTGACGCACTTCGATGAGACCCGTGATCTCTTCCTTCTTCTCGGGCGCCAGCATGCCCGACATTGCCGCCTTCACCTCATCCACGGCGTCGTAGATGATGTTGTAGTAGCGGATGTCGATACCGTTCGACTCGGCCAGCTTGCGCGCCAGCGCATCGGCACGCGTATTGAAGCCGATGATGACCGCCTTCGAAGCGGTGGCCAGGTTGACGTCGCTTTCGCTGATGCCACCCACCGCCGCGTGAACGATCTGCACGCGCACTTCCGGCGTCGAGAGCTTGTTGAGCGACTGCGCGAGCGCTTCCTGCGAACCCTGAACGTCTGCCTTGATGATGAGCGGCAGCGTCTTGACTTCGCCTTCGGCCATCTGCTCGAACATGTTCTCGAGCTTGGCGGCCTGTTGCTTGGCCAGCTTCACGTCGCGGAATTTGCCCTGACGGAACAGCGCGATTTCGCGCGCCTTGCGCTCGTCCTGCACCACCAGCACTTCTTCACCCGCACCCGGCACTTCCGACAGACCCTGGATTTCCACCGGGATCGACGGGCCCGCTTCCTTCGCGTTCTTGCCGGTCTCGTCGAGCATGGCGCGCACGCGGCCGTAGGCCTGACCCGCCAGTACCATGTCACCGCGGTTGAGCGTGCCCGACTGCACCAGAATCGTAGCGACCGGACCCTTGCCCTTGTCGAGCTTCGCTTCGATCACGATGCCCTTGGCCGGCGCGTCCACCGGTGCCTTCAACTCCAGCACCTCGGCTTGCAGCAACACGTTCTCGAGCAAATCGTCGATCCCCGTGCCCGTCTTGGCCGACACCGGCACGAACGGCGAATCGCCACCGTACTCTTCCGGCACCACACCTTCGGCCACGAGTTCCTGCTTCACGCGGTCCGGGTTGGCTTCCGGCTTGTCGATCTTGTTGATCGCCACCACGATCGGCACACCGGCCGACTTCGCGTGGGCAATCGCTTCCTTCGTCTGCGGCATCACACCGTCGTCGGCCGCCACCACGAGAATCACGATGTCCGTTGCCTGGGCACCGCGCGCACGCATGGCCGTAAAGGCCTCGTGACCCGGGGTGTCGAGGAACGTCACCGTGCCGCGCGGCGTATCGACGTGGTACGCACCGATGTGCTGCGTGATCCCGCCGGCTTCGCCCGCCGCCACCTTGGCGCGACGGATGTAGTCCAGCAGCGAGGTCTTGCCGTGGTCGACGTGACCCATCACGGTGACCACCGGCGGACGCGGCAGCGCTTCCGCTTCGGTCGCCTCGTTGCCCAGATCCAGCAGCGTTTCCGGATCGTCGAGCTTCGCGGCGATGGCGCGGTGGCCCAGCTCCTCGACCACGATCATGGCCGTTTCCTGGTCCAGCACCTGGTTGATGGTCACCATCTGGCCCATCTTCATCATCAGCTTGATGACTTCCGCGGCCTTGACCGACATCTTGTGCGCGAGATCGGCAACGCTGATCGTCTCCGGCACGTGCACATCGCGCACCACCGGCTCGGTCGGCGCCTGGAACGCCTGACGGTCGTCCTGCGCATGACGGTCGCCACGACGCCCGCCACGACCACCGCCGCGCCAGCCGTCCGAACCACCGCTGGTGTCGCCACGCGTCTTCATGCCGCCGCGCTTGTTGCGGTTATCGGCGTCCTTCTGCCAGGCACCGCCCTTCTTGTCCTTCTTGTCGGCCGCACCGGCCGTCGTCGTTGCCGGCGCAGCAGCGGCCGGCTTCTTGTCCGCCGGCTTGGCGGCCGCGGCACCTTCCGGCCTGGCCGGCTTGTGCAGCGTACCCTTCGCCTCGGGCTTGGCCGCCGCGGCAGCCGCGGGGGCCGGCTCCGGCGCCTTGAGCACACGGCGCGGGGCATTCATCATTTCGCGAATCGCACGCGCTTCGGCTTCCGCCGCGGCACGACGCTTGCGAATGGCTTCTTCTTCAGCACGCGCCTTGTCGGCAGCCGCACTGGCCTTCTCGGCGGCCGCGCGCGCTTCTTCGCTGGCCTTGCGTGCCTGCTCGCGCTCGGCCTCGGCCTTGGCGGCGGCAGCCTTGTCGGCATCGGCCTTCTCGGCTTCGGCCTTGGCAGCCTTTTCGGCATCCACGGTGGCCGCCTTCTCGGCTTCGGCGTCGGCCTTGGCTTCCGCCGCCTTCGCCTTTTGCTCTTCGGCCGCCTTGGCCGCGGCTGCGCGGTCCGCTTCCTCGCGCGCACGGCGCTCGGCAGCTTCCTTCTCTTCGCGCTCGCGGCGCTCGGCTTCCTCGCGCTCCAGTTGCTCCTGGCGACGCTTGAGCTCGGCAGCCTCGGCCGCCAGGCGCTCCGCCTCGCGGCGTGCGTCTTCCTCGCGCTGACGCAGCGCTTCGTCTTCCGCCGCGGCGGCTGCGCTGTCCACGCCTTCGGCCACGTCGTCACGCTTGACGAAAGTGCGTTTCTTGCGCACTTCCACCTGAATCGTGCGTGCCTTGCCGGTTGCGTCGGCTTGCTTGATTTCCGAAGTCTGGCGACGCGTCAGAGTAATCTTCTTTTTGTCGCCGTCGCCCGCGCCGTGGGCGCGGCGCAGGTGTTCCAGCAAACGGGCCTTGTCGGCTTCCGTCAGTGAATCGTCGGCGCTGAGTTTGTCCACGCCGGCGGCCTTGAGTTGCTCCAGCAACACGCCGGCCGGCATTTTCAGTTCTGCAGCAAATTGGGCTACGTTGATGCTCGCCATTCAAACCTCTTCAAGCAAGGCCAGACGCCTTGCGGTTAACTTCAAAGTTCACTGTTCCATATGCGTGCCGGGGCAGGTCATCATTGGAACCAGTGCTCTCGCGCTTTCATGATCAGGGCCTTTGCGGCTTCCTCGTCGACGCCGGTCATCTCGGTCAGTTCGTCGACGGCCAGCTCGGCCAGATCATCGCGCGTCTGAATTTCATGCTCGGCCAGCTTGGCCAACAGCTCGGACGTCATGCCGTCGAGGCTCTTCAGATCGAGCGCAACGCCCTCGACCTTCTCCTCGGTGGCAATCGCCTGCGTGAGCAGTGCGTCGCGCGCACGATTGCGCAGCTCGTGCACCGTGTCCTCGTCGAACGCTTCGATTTCGAGCATTTCGTTCAGAGGCACGTAGGCGATTTCTTCCAGGCTCGAGAAACCTTCCTCGATCAGGATGTCCGCCACTTCCTCGTCCACATCGAGACGCTGCATGAACAAGGTGCGCAGCGTGCCGCGCTCTTCGTTCTGCTTTTCGGCCGACTCGTCCGGCGTCATGATGTTGATCTGCCAACCGGTCAGCTCCGACGCGAGGCGCACGTTCTGACCGCTGCGGCCGATCGCCACCGCGAGTTCGTTCTCGTCGACCACGACATCCATGCTGTGCTTTTCTTCGTCCACGACGATCGACTGCACCGCCGCCGGCGCCAGGGCGCCGATCACGAATTGCGCCGGGTCTTCCGACCACAACACGATGTCGACATTCTCGCCGCCCAGCTCGTTGCGCACCGCCTGGACACGCGTGCCGCGAATACCCACGCACGTGCCGATCGGATCGATACGCTTGTCATACGCGACCACGGCGATCTTCGCGCGCACGCCCGGATCGCGGGCTGCCGATTTGATCTCCAGCAGGCCTTGCTCGATTTCCGGCACTTCCATGCCGAAAAGCTCGATCAGGAATTCCGGCGCCGTGCGCGACAGCTCGATCTGCGGGCCACGCGCCGTGCGATCGACCTTCACGATGAAGGCACGCACGCGATCGCCGATGCGCAGGTTCTCTTTCGGAATCAGCTGATCGCGGCGCAGCAGCGCCTCGACACGGCCCGACTCGACGATCAGGTTGCCCTTGTCGAGACGCTTGACCGTACCGGTCATGATCTTTTCGCCGCGCTCGAGGAAGTCCGACAGGATCTGCTCGCGCTCGGCGTCGCGAATACGCTGCAAAATCACCTGCTTGGCCGCCTGCGCGCCAATGCGGCCGAACTCGACCGACTCCACCGGCTCCTCGATGAACTCGCCGATCTCGACGGAGGGGTTCTCTTCCTTGGCTTCGAACGACAGGATCTGCTTGTCCGGCTCCTGCAGACCCGCCTCGTCCGGCACTACCAGCCAGCGACGGAAGCTCTCGTGCTCGCCCGACTCACGGTCGATGTGCACGCGAATGTCGACGTCTTCGGTGTAGCGCTTCTTGGTGGCCGAAGCCAATGCCGCTTCCAGCGCGCCGAACACGACATCCTTGTCGACGTTCTTTTCGCGCGCGAGCGCATCGACCAACAGCAATACTTCGCGACTCATCGTTTGCGACTCCTAAAATCAATCTGCGGCACAAGGCGCGCACGGTCTATATCCGCGAGGGTGAATTCGAGCAGCGCCGGGCCGCCCTTGCCTTCGAACTCAAGGCTCAAGTTTTCGCCTTGCGGCGCCTGCAGAATGCCGCGGAACTGCTTGCGGCCTTCGAGCGGCACACGCAACGTGAGACTCACTTCCGTGCCGGCGAAGCGCTCGAAGTCACGCAGCTTGCGCAGCGGACGATCCAGCCCCGGCGACGACACTTCGAGTCGGTCGTAATTGACGTTCTCGACCATCAGCACATGCGAGAGCTGACGGCTCACCGTCTCGCAGTCATCGATCGTGATGCCCTCCGGCTTGTCGATGTACACCCGCAGCAGACCGCCACCGGCGCGTTCAAGATCGACCAGCTCGTAACCCAGGCCTTCGACCGTGGTCTCGATCAGTTCTGGCAATTGCAACTTTGCTCACCCTAGAAAAACTCGCGCGCATCAACAGCGCCCGACATGTCTGCGCGCCCCGCATGGGACGGCGCACGATACCTGCCTCGACCGTCCGGGCCGGCATGCCTGAGTCGACACACCCACTCCCCGACGCGGCGGCATCGGCCGCGAAACGCTCGCGGCAAAAAAAAATGGGCGAAACGCCCATTTCTTGCAGCCTCATTGCGCATGAGGTGCGCGCCGCAACAGAACGTGCGACACGCAATACAGCTTATTATTTGATTTTATATGGTTTTGGGCCGATTTGCAACGCTTGCGCCCGCAAATGCCCGAAGGACGGGCGCCGGAGCGGCGTTGCCGCAGTGCAACATGCGAGCCGGCAAAGCCCGCCCCGCGCCATTCGGTCGGGGCGCCTTCGGCGCCCGATCCGGCCGACGCCTGCGGCGCGCCGATCCCATCAACGAGAACGGTTGCCGCCGCGGTTGCCACGGTTACCGGAATTGCCGCCGCCGTAGTTGCCACCACCGGCGCGGTTGCCGCCACGGCTGCGATTGCCATTGACGTTTCCATTGCCGTTGCCTCGCGGCTGACCACTGTAGCCGCCACCGCCCGCTGCGTTGCCGCCGCCGAAACGCCGGCCTTCTCCGCGAGGCGAAGACGTCTGCCCCGGGTAGCCGCCGCTCGGGCCGACGAACGCCGTAAGCGGATTGGCACGCGGACGACGCGACTGCCCCGGCTCGCGGCTGAACACTCCCAGCGCGGTCTGCATCGGATCCGGCTGTCGGCGCGGCTCCTTGACGGCGCCGGCCTTGCCGCCACGGCCCGGCTTGCCGCCCTTGTCGTCCGCGCTCGCTCCCGGCATTTTCATGCCGACGGCGGCGAACAGCGAACGCACCTGAGCGTCGTCAAGTTCCTCGTAACGTCCTCGCTTCAAGCCGCGCGGCAGCGTGAGCGGGCCATAACGCGTACGAATCAGACGACTGACCATCAATCCCGCGGCATCGAACATGCGACGCACTTCGCGGTTGCGACCTTCCGTCAGTGCCACGTGATACCAATGATTCGAGCCCTCGCCACCGCCGTCCTGCAAGCGCAGGAAATTGGCCTGACCGTCGTCGAGCTCGATGCCGCGCAGCAGCTGCTGGCGCGACGATTCGCTCAGTTGGCCGACAGTGCGCACGGCGTACTCGCGCTCGATGCCGTAACGCGGATGCATGAACCGATTCGCCAGGTCGCCGGACGTCGTCAGGATCAGCAGACCTTCCGTATTGAAGTCCAGTCGTCCGACGGCGAGCCACTTGGCCGTCTTCATCGGCGGCAGACGGTCGAATACCGAGGCGCGACCTTCCGGATCGGCGTGGCTGACGATCTCGCCCGCCGGCTTGTGATACAGGAGCACGCGCGGCGGCTTGCTGGTGATGCGGCGCTTGACGAGCTTGCCGTTGATACGCACCTGATCGGTCGGGAGAATACGCTGGCCGATATGCGCCGGCTCGGCGTTGACGGACACTCGCCCGGCAAGGATCAGCTCCTCCATCTCGCGACGCGAGCCCATGCCGGCCTCGGCGAGCACCTTGTGCAGCTTCGGCGCTTCGTCGTCCGGCGACAGGACACGACGATCGGCCGGTCGACGGCCGCGCTTGGCAGCTGCCTTGGCGTCGCCGTCGGCGTCGTCGTTATCGAACCCGCCCGACGTCACGAACGCGAAGAGGTCGTCATCGCCATTCTTGCCGCCCTTGCCACCCCTGCCGCCCCGGCTCACCTTGCCGGCCCCGGCGCTTCGGCCACCGACGGCGGCGGCACCCTTACGGCCGCGGCCCTTGCCGTCACCCGGTTGCGCCTTGCCCGCCGGTTCGCCACCGGTCGCGGCGCCTGAGGCCTGCGCGGGCTTCGCCGCTGGCGAGGCGCCATCGCGCTGCTTGCCGCCGCGCGGCTTGCGGGCGCCCTGGCGGCCACGCGCTTGCGCCGCGGCGGGCGCCCCGTCGGCGACGGGCGCCTGGCTGTGCGACGTTTCGCCGGACGGTACGCCCTGCGAAGCGTCGGACGCGGCAAATTCGCCCGTGCCGCTGTCGTCGCCCTCTCGCTTGGCTTGCTGCGCCGCGCGACGACGCGCGATCAGACTACGCGGTCCGCGGCGCAAGCCGCGGCGCGACGCCTTGTCGTCACCACCCTCGCCTTCCGGCGCACGTGCTTCGGCACCGGCATCGCGTGCGTGCAGGTCCTGGGATTCTTCGTTCTGTTTCAACACAACCTCATTGGAAAACGGGATCGTTGCTGGCCGGCATGTTGAGCCGCCCTGATCCGTGTTCGCACCATGAATGCGCGGCAAATCCTTGCCGCGACTTCGTTCTTAATCGCTAACGGCCCTGCTGTTGCGCGCGACGCAATGCGCCGGTGCCTCAGGTGCCCGTGACGAGAGTCTTGTCGTCCCCGTCGTTCTCGTCGTCATCCATCCCACCGGACATGGGCTGACCGGTGGCGGCTTCGTTCGCTGCCGGGTCGACAGCGCGCGGGGAAACCTCCTGCGTGACCGGCGCTGCGGGATCGTCCGCCTGCGTCGGTGCATCGTTTGCCTCACTTGCCAGGTACTGCGCATCTTGCGGCGGATCGTCGCCTTCCGCAGCCGCACTCCCCAAATCTTCGGAAAATTCCTCGACGCTCTGACGGCCCCGCACCTGCTGGCCGCCCTCGCCGAGCGACGCGTCATCCTGCGGCGCCGCGACCTGCTCACTGACGCGTCCCGCCGGTACGAGTTCCTCGGCATCCGGCGGAATTGCCCCGACGTCACCATCGGCATTGGCAAGCGCCGCCTCGGATTCGCCGGAATACGCCGCATCCGCGGGGGCGTCGCCTTCAGCCATGACCGCGTCGAGCAGCGCCTCTTCCGTCACCGCATCGTCGCCGGACGTCGGCCGTTGTCCTTCCGGCAGGCCCTGCGCGAGCGGCAGATTGTCGGCGCGATCCTGCGCCAGGCGCGCCAGCGCTTCGGCGTCGGCCATCGGCGCGTCGTCCGACGCCACGTCTTCTCCCGCTTCGCCTTCGGCCCGCTCGCCGAATTCGATGTTCTGCTGCGCGAGCAGGTCGATCTGCGCCTGCGCCGCCGGATCTTCGAGCGGCGGCAGCGCGTCGAGCGCGCGCAGCCCGAGATCGTCGAGGAAGTCCTTGGTCGTGGCGTACAGGCCGGGGCGCCCCGGCACGTCGCGATGGCCGATCACCTCGATCCAGCCGCGGTCTTCGAGCTGCTTGATGATCTGGGTATTGACCGTCACGCCGCGAATCTCCTCGATATCGCCACGCGTGACCGGCTGGCGATAGGCAATGATCGCGAGCGTCTCCATCACGGCGCGCGAATACTTCGGCGGCTTCTCCGGATTGAGACGGTCAAGGTATTCGCGCATGCGCGGACGGCTCTGGAAACGCCAGCCGGTGGCCAACGCCACCAATTCCACACCTCGGCCGTCCCATTGCATGCGGATTTCCTCGAGCAGCGCGCGCACCGTGTCGCCGGACACGGCGTCATTGAAGAGCTTGCGCAGATCGCCGACCTTGAGCGGCTCCTGCGCGCAAATCAACGCGGTCTCGAGGACGAGTTTCGCCTCTTGGGTATTCATGTGCGACTAAGCAAACCGGGGGCTTGGCAACCCGGAATCAGGAATAAATGGATGCTTGGAACACGAGAAACGGCCGTAGATCGAAAAAACAACCGCTTCGCATAAGCGCGCGCCCGTTTGTGTTCGGTCGTAGTGACGGCGGCGCAACCTGGATGCTTCGAAACGACCTGCCGGGAAAACGCCCAGGCCGATAGTGCGGCGAGACGGACGTCCGGTATGTGCGCAATTATTACTGAAACACTGTCGCCCGTAAAGCGTCGTGCAAACCCTCGCCATTCCTGGCGCGGAATCGACAGGTCGACGCCCCATGGTAAACTCTCAAAATAACTTCAGGGGCCTCCATGACCACAGAAATCGGTCGCATTCCCGTCGTCCAGCCCCGCTGTTCCACTTGCTCGCTGGGCCAGTTCTGCCTGCCCGTCGGCATTCCGGAAGCGGAACTGGAGCGACTGGATGCACTCGTGAGCGAGCGCCGTCGCCTCAAGAAAGGCGAGGTGCTCTATCACGCCAACGATGACCTGAGCGCCGTCTACGGCATCCGCTTCGGGTCGCTCAAAAGCTGCGTCACGGCGCCCGACGGCCGTGAGCAGGTCGTCGGTTTCCACCTTCAGGGCGAGCTGATCGGCCTGGATGCGGTGGCCGACAGTCATCACCCCAGCACTGCCATTGCGCTCGAGGACAGCGAGCTGTGCATTGCGCGTTTCGGCGAACTGGAGACGCTTTCGCGTCAGGTACCGTCGCTGCAACGCCAGCTGCATCGTCTGATGAGCCAGGAAATCCGCAACGAGCATCAGCAACTGCTCGCCCTGGGCACCATGCGCGCCGAAGAGCGGCTGGCGGTCTTCCTGCACAACCTGTCCGAGCGTCTTTCGGCGCGGGGCTACGCCGCCAACGAATTTGTGCTGCGCATGAGCCGCGAAGAAATCGGCAGCTTCCTCGGCCTCAAGCTGGAGACGGTCAGCCGCCTGTTTTCGCGCTTCGCGCAAAACGGCATGATCGAAATCCGCCAGCGGCACGTCAAGATCATCGACGCTGCCGCCCTGCGCGAACTCGCCGGCGTGACCGGCATTCACTGCTGAGACCGGTCACCGGGGGCGCGCAGGCGTCCCCGCCCTTGGTTTGCCTCGCACGCCCCCTTCACCGGTTACGCTTCCCCGCGTTACCCCCATACGCTACCGGCCAACGACACCCACCGCCTTGCGCCAGATCAAGAGACGCGCATGAACGCCCGCACTCTTGCCGCCGGCCGTTCGACAAGCCCGGGCAAACCCTCCATAATCGGCGCGATCGCCGGACGGCGCATTCGCCGCCCGACGCCACATTCCGACGGAGGCCGCCGATATGCCCGCTGCCATTTTTCTGAGTCCGGAAGACGCCGAGCACGCCTATTACGAGGCGCTGCGCACGGGCGACGCCGATGCGCTGATGGACGTCTGGTCGGAGGATGAGGAAGTCGTTTGCATTCACCCGTCCGGCCCCCGCCATGTCGGCCCCGCGGCCGTGCGCAGCAGTTGGCGACAGATCCTGGCCAACGGTGGGCTACAGGTGTCGGTCAGTCACCTGCAGGTGGCCAACAACCCGCTGTGCGCCGTTCACAACGTGCTCGAGCAGATCCAGGTGGAATCACATCCCGAAGCGCGCTACGCCTTCGTACTCGCCACCAACGTCTATCTGAAGGAAGCGGACGGCTGGCGACTCGTGCTGCATCACGCCAGCCCCGCGATCGGGCACGAGGATAGCGCCGCGCCGCTCGCTCGCACCCATCATCTTCACTGAGGCACACGCCCCGCCCCGCTCGGGCCCCTTGCCCCGGCGCCCCGCTACGAGGCGTCTGGCCGCGCATCCCAGTACGGCACCGGCCCGGGACCGAAGCGGGCTTGCAGAAACTCGATCAGCGCGTGCGTCTTGGGGGGCACGAACGCCCGGCTGGGGTACACGCCCCAGATGGCGACCTCCTCGGCCAGGGGATAGGCGGGCAGTACCGCCACCAGGTCCCCGCGCTGCAGGTGCACGCCGACGTCCCAAGTCGATTTCAGCGCAATTCCCATCCCTGCGAGCACTGCGTCGCGCAGCACCTCGCCGTTATCGGAAACCAGCCGCCCGCCCACACGCACATTCAACTCGCCGCCCGGCGTGACGAACCGCCAGTCGCGCTGTTCCGCCAGAATCAGACATTCGTGCGAGGCGAGATCGCCCGGATGCTTCGGCGTGCCGTGGGCCGCCAGATACGCAGGGGACGCGCACAGCGTGCGGCGATTACTCGCGAGTTTGCGGGCAACGAGCGTCGAGTCGCGCAGCGCCCCCACGCGAATCGCCAGGTCAACGCCCTCTTCCAGCAGATCGACCACGCGATCGGTCAACCGGAAGTCCAGCGAAATCCCCGGGTAGCGATCGAGAAATGCCGGCAAGGCGGGCGAGACATGCTGACGTCCGAACGACGAGGAGCATGACACCCGCAAGCGTCCCTGCGGCGCCGCGCGCCCCTGCCCAACACTCGCGAATGCCTGCGCCTCGGCAGCCAGCAACGTCTGGGCCTGCGCGAGAAACATTTCGCCTTCCTGCGTGAGCGCCACGCGTCGGGTCGTGCGATGCAGCAGACGCGCCCCAAGCCTGGCCTCGAGTTGCGCCAATCGGGTGCTGGCCGTGGCAGGCGATAGCCCGCGTTCGCGCCCGGCCGCCGAGACGTTGCCCAGCGCCGCCACCCGAACGAACAACGCCACGGTATCGAGGTCCAATGCCATTTAACGGATTCTCCGAAAAATCTTTTCGGCATTATGCGAATTTTCAATGCAATCCACTAGCGGTAGTCTTTCGCTATTGCTTCGCGCGGCCCGCCGACGACATCCGGCCGGCCACCATCAACGTAATGGAGAGTACTCATGAAAGCTGTTGGATTGACCCGTTATCTGCCGATCGACGATCCCGAATCCCTCGTTGACATCGAATTGCCGACGCCCACCCCTGCGGGGCGCGACATCCTGGTCAAAGTCGAGGCCATCTCGGTCAATCCGGTCGACACCAAGGTGCGCGCGCCGAAAGCCAAGGTCGACGACACGCCGCGCGTGCTCGGATGGGACGCCGCGGGCACGGTCGCCGCGGTGGGCCCGGACGCCACGCTCTTCCGGGTCGGCGACCCGGTCTATTACGCGGGGAGCATCACGCGCGCGGGCGCGAACAGCGAATTCCATCTGGTGGATGAGCGCATCGTCGGCCATATGCCGACGTCGCTCGACTTCGTGAGTGCGGCCGCCCTGCCGCTCACGACGATCACGGCCTGGGAAGCGCTGTTCGACCGCCTCGGCGTGGCGCCCGACGGCAGCGATGAAGGAAAGTCGGTGTTGGTCGTCGGCGGCGCGGGCGGCGTCGGTTCGATCGCCATTCAGCTCGCCCGGCGCGTGGCGCGACTGACGGTGGTGGCGACGGCGTCGCGGCCGGCGTCGGCCGACTGGTGCCGGCAACTCGGCGCGCAACACGTGATCGACCACTATCAGGACATTCCGGCGCAGTTGCTGGCCGCTGGCGTGCCGCAGGTGGACTTTGTCCTGTGCCTGAACGACACCGACGAGCACTTCCCGGCGTTGGCGCAGGCCGTCGCACCGCAGGGCAAGATCTGCTCGATCGTGGAGAACGCCCGGCCGCTGGACGTCGGCCTGCTCAAGAACAAGAGCGCGACATTCGTGTGGGAGTTCATGTTCACGCGCGCCATGTACGAGACGCCCGACATGATCGCGCAGCACAAGCTGCTCACTGAAGTCGCGCGCCTGGTCGACGCCGGCACCCTTCGTACCACGCTCGGCGAGGTGATCGGTCCGATCAACGCCGTCAACCTGCGGCGCGCCCACGCCCAGCTCGAAGGCGGACGCACCATCGGCAAGCTCGTCCTGAGCGGCTTCTGAGTCCCCTCTGGGCGGCTCGACCGGGCGGTCTCCCTGGTGGCCGGGCGGTCGGGCCGTCATTGCGTCAATGAGACGTCACTGGGCCGAAGGCGCCGTCCCCTCGGGCAAGGCGGCGGCGTCCGCCGGATGGACGATCTCCCCATTGAGCGCGCTCACGCCGGCCAACAAGCGCTCGAATGCGGCCCCGACGAGAGCAGGCTCGCCCTTCACACCCAGGTCGATATGGCGGCGCGCGTAGACCGGGCCGCGTTGTGCGTCGCCCACGCTCGGCAGGCTGAACACCTTCACCCCCGGATATTCGGCCTCGATGGCCTCCATGAGCGGCGTGAGCGTCGATTCGGCCAGCCCGAAGACCAGCACCGATCGTTCGGCGTGCCTGGTGAGGTGGTGCAGATCCGCGTAACAGGTGTCGAGCACCCAGGCCATCATCGGCCAGGCCATCACGGGGAAACCCGGCATGAAATGATGGCGCTCGATGGAGAACCCGGGGATCTTGTTGTAAGGGTTGGGCAGCACGCGTGCGCCGACCGGAAATTCGCCCATCTTGAGACGGTGCCGGTTATCGGGCTGCGTCATGTCGGCACGGCCGTCCGGACTCGTGTCGGCGATGCGCTCCATGATGAGCGCCTCGGCTTCGGGCGTGAGTACCAGCGGCACATTGAGCGCGGCGGCGGCGCATTGACGCGTATGATCGTCCGGCGTGGCGCCGATGCCGCCGGTCACGAAAACGATGTCGTCGCTTGCGAACGTGCGTTGCAGGGTGGCCGTGATGCGCGCGGGATCATCCCCCACGTACTCGGCCCAGCCGAGCTGCATGCCACGCTCCGTAAGCAGTTCGATGAGCTTGGGCAGATGCTTGTCCTGGCGGCGTCCCGAGAGAATCTCGTCGCCGATGATGATGATGCCGACCGCCATGATGCTTCCTTTTCTTGTCGTCAGGGCCTTGGGGGGAGAAAAGCGCGGCGCCGCCGGGATTCAGACGACGAAGGTCCAATCCGGCAGCGCGCGGTGTGACGATTGTGCCACTTTCAGGGCGAACCGTTGGGGCTGCCCGGAGGGGGCAGTGCCGGCGGCAGGTCTTCGGTCTCCGGCCGGGCATCGTCGACCACCGGCAGGACCGTACCGGCGAGCGTCGGCTCATGCCGGGCATCCTCCGCGCGAAGGCGCGAGAGTGCGCGCAGGCAGTAATGGGCGAACCACAACGCCGAAAAGACGAAGATCACCACATAGAGCCAGATCGCGAGCAGCGCGATGACCGGGAACAGCACGATCATGATGACCGACGAGACCCACAGCAATGTGGGCAGCGAGCCGAGCAAACCGGTTGCCACACCGATCACGAGCAGCGGCAGACGCTTCTCCCGGACGATCCGGCGCCGCTCCTCGGCCGTGGCGTGGTAAGCGAGCGCGTCGTACGTCATCACGCGGTAAGTGAGCCAGCCCCACAGCAGCGGCGGCACGATGGCGAAGAATGGTGGCACCAGCCATAACGGCAGTGTGACGAGCGCGGCGACGAGGAAGATGAGCGTGGCCCCGAGCGACTGGCCCAGGCTGCCCCAGAACGAGCCGCCCTGACGCGCCTCGAGATGAATGAAGTGCCGGCGCGAGAGATGGCGCAACACCGCCGGCATCGACCATCCCGCAATGAGCAGCAGCGACGTGACGACGATCAGCGGCACGAGCAGCGCCACCAGAATGAACGGCGCGAGCGCCATGCGCACGCTGTCCACGCCGAAGAAGCCGAAGAAGCGGTAGATCCACTGGGTGAATTCCCACTGTTCGAGCCACACGCGCAGGAAGTCGGTGAATGGTTCCCAGCCGAACCAGATCACGGCGCCCCAGATCAGTCCGGAGACGACGAAGGGCATGGCGGTGAGCCAGAGCATGCGCGGATGCAGCAGGCTCACGAGCGCGCGCCCTAGCGCGCGAAGAATATCGTTCATGCAGAAACAGGACCGGGCGTCGACGACGCCCGGCGAGTGAAGCCCTTACGGCAATGCCCCGATGTTACAGCACCGGCGCACGGTCGTAGAAATAGATCCCGTGCGGCGAGCGTCCGACGGCAATCGTATTGATCAGCTTGCGCGAGGCCAGGTCGATGATGCCGACCTTGCGCGCCCAGCGGAACGTGACCCACAGCGTCTTCTTGTCGGCCGAGAGCTCCATGTCGTCGGGGCCGGGCAGCAGACCGGTAATGTTGCCGACATTCGTGAGCGCGTCCTGATCGATGATGCTGATCGTGCTCGACACGCGATTGGAGATCAGCACGTGCTTGCCGTCGGCGAGCGAACGGAAGTTGTGCGCCCCCCTTCCGGTCGGGATCGTCTTGATCACCTTCCGTGCGCGCCAGTCGATCACCGCCGCGTAGTCGGCGCCGGTCATGCCCACGAGCAGGTACTTGTCGTTGGGCGTGAGCCACACGCCGGCGGGGCTGTCGCCCACTTTCAGCGTCCACAGCACCTTCTGGCTGGCCAGATCGATGGCGGCGATCTCGTTCGACTCCTGCAACGAGATGAACACGAGCTTGCTGTCCTGAGTGAAGACCAGGTGGCTTGGCATCTTCTTGAGCGGGATGCGCTGCGCCACGCTCAGGTTCTTGCCGTCGAAGCGGTAGACGTCCACGCGGTCCAGGCGCAGCGCGTTGGCCACGAACCACTTCTTGTCCGGCGAGAAGCCGATCTGGTACGGATCTTCAATGTTTTCGATCTTGCGCTGGATCTGTCCCGTCTTCGGATCGAGGAACACGAGATTGTTGCCCACCGAGTTCGCCACGATGAGCGACTGGTTATCGGGCGTGGCCATCAGGTGATGCGGCTCCTTGCCCACGGGAAACGTCTGGACGACCTTCTGCGTGGCCTTGTCGATAAGGCTTACGCTGGCGTCGGCCGAATTGAGCACGACCACCACGCTGTCGGGTGCCGGGGCTGCCGCCCGCGCCGGGCCGGCCAGCGCCGTCAGGCCCAGGGAAGCGGCCAGACCGGCGGCGATCAGAAGTTTGCGCATTGCAGGATCTCTCGGGAGAAAAAGGTGCGGAGAATGTCGAAAAAACGAGGCCAGGGAAGCCGCGGGTGCCGGGCGGGAAAGCGCTCGGGTGAAAACGACGAGCGACGAGCGACGAGCGACGAGTGGCGCCTGGAACCGTCGCAAAACGGTGCCGCTATTGTAGGGCCGGAAAGCCCCCGCAACGCGTCGGCGGCGCACCTTTTTTGATCAGGCGAAACAACATTCCAACACTTTCTGACCCAGCGCAAACCGGCGCGGGCATTGCATGCAAAATTGGCGTCCGGGCATACGCGTCGAACGCCAACGGATGGCATGTCACCGACGGCCACCGCTCAGCGCTGCAGCGCCTCCCAGACCTTGTGGAGCCGCTTGACCGACACCGGCATCGGTGTGCGCAGCTCCTGTGCGAAAAGCGAGACGCGCAATTCCTCGAGCAGCCAGCGAAATTCGTCGAGTCGCGCATCGCCCTGATCCCGGCGTTGCGACGTGGCCCGCTGCCAGTTCTGCAACAACGGGCCAAGCTCGCTCATGGCACGCGCGTCGCGCGACGGATCGGCCTTGAGCTTGTCGATGCGCGCGGCCATCGCCTTGAGGTAACGCGGAAAGTGCGCCAGCTGGGCATAGGGCGTGTCGATCAGGAAGCGCTTGCCGACCAGACGTTGCAACTGCGCCGTAAGATCCGCATGCGCCTGCGCGAACGGCTTGGCCTGCGCGAGCTTCTTCTGCAACGCCACGTACTCGGCCAGAATCTGCCCGGCCAGGCGCGCGATTTCCTGCGCGAGCAGCGTGAGACGTCCACGCCCCTCGTCCTTGCGCGCGACGAACGAGGCGTTGTCGCTCGGCCATGGCAACTGAAGGCAGGCGCGCTCCAGCGCCAGATCCACGATCTGATCGCGCAGTGCCTCCTGTGTCCCGAGGTGCAGGTACTGCATGGCCATCTGCTGCAGTCCGGGGATGTTTTTCTCCAGGTACTTAACCTGCTCGCGCAACTGAATCGCGAACAGTCGCCGCAGTCCTGCCCGATGCTGACGTTGCGCTTCGTCCGGATCGTCGAATACTTCGAGGTCGCAGTGATCGCCGCGATCGACCAGCGCGGGATAGCCGAACAGCGTCTGGCCGCCGCGGCGAATCTCGAGCATCTCCGGCAACTCACCGAAGCTCCAGGTCGTCAGGTTGTCGTAGCGACCGGGCTCGACCGCCGCGGCGCCCGTGCCCGATGCCGCGGACGCCCCCGGTACGGCCTGCGCGCCGGTCTTGCCGCCTGCCTTGCCATCGCCGCGCGGCGCGGGGCCGCCGCGTGACGAAGATTCCGTCGCGGTGCCGCCGGTGGGCGTGGCACCGCTTCGGGCGGCCAGCGCCTGGAACGTGCGTTGCGCCTGCTGCCCGAGTTCGGCGCGCAACTGCGAGAGATTGCGTCCCATGCCGAGCTGACGCCCGTGCTCGTCGATCACCTTGAAGTTCATCGACAGGTGCGCCGGGAGCATTTCCAGTTTGAAATCGCTCGCCTTGAGCATGACACCGGTCTGCTCGCGCGCATCGGCCATCAGCGCGTCGAGCAGTGCGCCCTGGCCGAACGTGGCGCGATCGACAAACCCGGCCGCGTATTCGGGCAATGGCACGAAGTGACGGCGCAGCTTCTGCGGCAGCGACTTCATCAGCTGGTGCGCCTTCTCCTTGAGCATGCCCGGCACGAGCCATTCGCATCGGCGCGCGTCGACCTGATTGAGCGCATAGAGCGGTACTGCCAGCGTGACCCCGTCGCGCGGCGACCCCGGTTCGAAGTGGTACGTGAGCGCCATTTCGACGCCCGCGATCGCCGTCTTCTTCGGGAACAGGTCGGTCGTGACACCCGCGGCCTCGTGGCGCATCAGGTCGTCGCGCACGAGGTAGAGCAGTCTGGGCGTGCCCTTGGACGTCTCGCGATACCAGTGCTCGAAGCTGGCGCCGTCGTAAAGGCCGGCGGGCACGTGTGCGTCGTAGTAGGCGTAGATCAACTCGTCGTCGACGAGCACGTCCTGGCGCCGCGACTTGTGTTCGAGCTGTTCGATGTCCGCGATCAGCTTGCGATTGTGCGCGTAGAACGGCAGCTTCGTTTCCCAGTCGCCCTCGACGAGCGCACTGCGAAGGAAGATCTCGCGGGCGCGACGCGGATCGCGCGGGCCGAAGTTCATGCGACGGCGGGCGTAGATCGTCAGCCCGTAGAGCGTGCCGCGCTCGTACGCCGTGACTTGCGCGGCCTTCTTTTCCCAGTGGGCGTCGGACAGCGAGGTCTTCACGAGGTGCTTGCCCACACGCTCGATCCATTCCGGCTCGATGCGCGCGATGCAGCGCGCGTACAACCGGCTCGTCTCGACGAGTTCACCGGCCATGACCCAGCGCCCGGCCTTTTTCACGAGCGAGGAGCCCGGCCAGATGTGGAACTTGATGCCGTGCGCGCCAAGGAAGTGCGGATCGTCGTCGGCCTTGCAGCCGATGTTGCCGAGCAAGCCGGCGAGCAGCGCGAGGTGCACCTGCTCGTATGTGGCTTCGGACTCGTTGATGCGCCAGCCCTGCTCGCGCACCACGGTCAGCAACTGGCTGTGAACGTCGCGCCATTCGCGCAGACGCAGTTGCGAGAGGAAATTCTCGCGGCAGGCCTGTGTCAGCAGGCGGTTCGACTTCTTGTGAGCAATCGCCTCCTCGAACCACTTCCATATCTTGAGCCAGGAGAGGAATTCTGACTTCTCGTCCGCGAATTTGCGGTGGGCGTTGTCGGCGGCATCCTGGGCTTCGATGGGCCGGTCGCGCGGGTCCTGCACGGCCAGTCCGCTCGCGATGATGAGGACTTCGCGCAGCGACTGCTGGTCGCGCGCGGCCAGGATCATGCGCCCGACGCGCGGATCGAGCGGCAAACGCGCCAGCTCACGACCAAGCGGCGTGAGCTGGTTGGCGTCGTCGACCGCACCCAGTTCGCCCAGCAACTGGTAGCCGTCCGCAATCGCGCGGCCCGGCGGTGGTTCGAGGAAGGGGAATTCCTCGACTTTCGACAGGCGCAGCGACTGCATGCGCAGAATTACCGCGGCGAGCGACGAGCGCAGAATCTCGGGGTCGGTGAATCGCGCGCGCGACTGGAAGTCCGCTTCGTCGTACAGACGAATGCACACGCCGTCGGCCACGCGACCGCAGCGCCCCGCGCGCTGATTGGCCGCCGCCTGCGAGATCGATTCGATCTGAAGCTGCTCGACCTTGTTGCGGTAGGAGTAGCGCTTCACCCGCGCGGTGCCGGCATCGACCACGTAGCGGATGCCCGGTACGGTCAGCGAGGTCTCGGCCACGTTGGTCGCGAGCACGATGCGACGGGCGTTCGACGGCCTGAACACGCGCTCCTGCTCGGCGGCGGACAGGCGCGCGAAGAGCGGCAGAATCTCCGTGTGCGGCGGATGATGTTTGCGCAGCGCCTCCGCCGCTTCGCGAATTTCGCGCTCGCCGGGCAGGAACACGAGCACGTCGCCCGCCCCCTCGCGGCAGAGTTCGTCCACGGCATCGACGATACCGTCCATGAGATCGCGCTCACGATCGCGGGCGCTGGCGCGACTGTTCTCGCGGCCTTCCGCGTTGGCGATGCGCGCGTCGTCCTGAATCGGCCGATAGCGCACTTCCACCGGGTACAGCCGGCCGCTCACTTCGATGACGGGGGCCGGACGCAGGGTCTCGCCTTCGCCGGTGCCGAAGTGGCGCGCGAAGCGATCCGCATCGATGGTGGCCGACGTGATGATGACCTTCAGGTCCGGACGCCTGGGCAGCAACTGCTTCAGATAGCCCAGCAGGAAGTCGATGTTGAGGCTGCGTTCGTGCGCCTCGTCGATGATGATGGTGTCGTAAGCACGCAACAGCGGGTCGGTCTGCGTCTCGGCGAGCAGGATGCCGTCGGTCATCAACTTGACCGATGCCCCATTGGACAGCGTGTCGTTGAAACGCACCTTGAAGCCGACGATTTCGCCGAGCGGGGTGCCGAGTTCGTCCGCGATGCGGCGCGCGGTGGCCGACGCGGCGATGCGCCGCGGCTGCGTATGCCCGATCAGGCCGGTGCCGCCGGCGCCGAGGCCACGCCCAAGCGCGAGGCAAATCTTCGGCAGTTGCGTGGTCTTGCCCGAGCCGGTCTCGCCGCTCACGATCACCACCTGGTGGTCGGCGACGGCACGTGCGATCTCCTCGCGGCGTGCGGACACCGGCAGTGCCTCGGGGAATGCGATTTCGGGCACGCGGTTGGCGGCGGCCTGCCGTGCGGCGAGTCGCTCGGCGTCGCGCGCGGCACGCTCGGCTGGCGACGGCCGACGTGCGGCCGTCGCGGCATTGCCCGGCCCCGTTGCGGCTTTGGTCGCGCGGTTGCCCGCGGCGGCGCCCGCCTCGCCGCCGCGATCCGGTTGGCGGGAGCGTCCGGGGCGATGGCCCGCGTTCGCAGGCGCGCCGCCCGGATCGGACGTCGTTTGCGATTGCGCCGGGTCCCTGGGTTGGGCGCGCGTTTGCCCCGGCGCCGTCACTTTCGGCTTCGGGGGCTGAGATTGTCGATTTCGTTCGTCACTTGCCATGGGCGCGCATTATATAATCTGCGCATGTTTGCGCACGTACACCCATGCTGACCGAACCCGACCCCGCCGTACAAGACGAAGAGACCGCCCACCAAGCCCAGTTCGTGGACTGGCTGCGATCGGTCGCCCCCTACATCCATGCGTTTCGCGACAAGACGTTCGTGGTCGCCTTCGGCGGCGAGCTCGTCGCGGCGGGCGGGCTCGACTCCCTGATTCAGGACGTCGCCCTGCTGTGCGCCATGGGCATGCACATCGTGCTGGTGCACGGTTCGCGACCGCAGGTCGAGGAGCAGATGCGCCTGCGACACATCGAGTCGCACTTTTCGCAGCAGTTGCGCATCACCGATGCCGCCGCGCTCGAAGCGGTCAAGGAAGCGGCCGGCGAATTGCGTCTGGACATCGAAGCGTCGATCAGCCAGGGGCTGCCGAATACGCCGATGGGCAACGCGCGCATCAGCGTGGTCTCGGGCAACTTCGTCACGGGCCGCCCCGTCGGCATCGTCGACGGGGTCGACTTCCAGCACACGGGCGTGGTCCGCAAGGTCGACGCGGAATCGATCCGCCTCTCGCTGGCCAACGGCAAGATCGTGCTGCTCTCCCCGCTGGGCTTTTCGCCCACGGGCCAGTCGTTCAATCTGACGATGGAAGACGTGGCGTCGTCGGCCGCCATTGCGTTGCGCGCCGACAAGCTGATCTTCATTACCGAGACGCCCGGCGTTCTCAACGAATACAACGAGTTGCAGCGCGAACTCACGCTCGAGGACGCCCAGCGCCTGCAGTCGCAGGGCACGCTCGACCGCGATTCGGCGTTCTATCTGAAGTACGCCACGCGCGCGTGTCGCGCCGGTGTGGGTCGTGCGCACATCGTGCCGTTCTCGCTCGACGGCAGCATGCTGCTCGAGCTGTTCTCGCACGACGGCGTGGGCACGATGATCTCGTACGAGAATCTGGAAAGCCTGCGCGAAGCCACGATCGACGACGTCGGGGGCATCCTGCAACTGATCGAACCGCTCGAAGCCGACGGCACCCTGGTGCGCCGCGGCCGCCACCAGCTCGAACGCGACATCGATCACTTCTCGGTCATCGAGCACGACGGACGCCTGTTCGGCTGCGCCGCGCTCTACCCCTACCCGAGCGAGCGCATCGGCGAGATGGCCTGCCTGACCGTCGATCCGGAAGCGCAGGGCTCGGGCGACGGCGAACGCCTGCTCAAGCACATCGAGCAACGTGCCCGTGCACGCGGACTGGAACGTCTGTTCGTGCTCACGACCCGCACGGAGCACTGGTTCCTCAAGCGAGGCTTCGTCAAGGCCGGTGTGGACGACCTCCCGGCCGACCGCCGCCGCCTGTACAACTGGCAGCGCCGCTCGCTGGTGCTCATCAAGAAGCTGTAATTCAGGACGGCCGGGCGCGCAATCATCGGCATCCGTCGGTGCCCTTGCATATTGCGGCCCTGCCCCCATTTCCGGATATCGGCCGCCGCTTCGCCCGAGCCGTCCGTCGACATGACGCGGCCCACGTGGCAAGCCCGGCTTCCACTCAAGCCTCAACAAAGACTACGAAGGAGTCCTCCCATGGCCCGCATGGTTCAATGCATCAAGCTCGGCAAAGAAGCCGAAGGTCTCGATTTCCCCCCGATGCCCGGTGAACTCGGCAAACGCCTCTGGGAAAGTGTCTCCAAGGAAGCCTGGGCCGGCTGGCTCAAGCAACAGACCATGCTCATCAACGAAAACCGCCTGAACATGGCCGACCCGCGCGCGCGCCAGTACCTCGTGAAGCAAACCGAGAAGTACTTCTTCGGCGACGGCGCCGATGTGGCGCAAGGCTACGTTCCTCCGACTACGGAATAAGGCGCCCTCTCCCGCGGCCCGACACCGTCCCGCGCACGGCTCCGGGCCCTCGCCAGGAGATTGCACGTGCGCCGCGCGAAGCGGCGCACCGGGCATTGGAGCCGATTGAATGGAAGCGCCGGAGCCGGCCGCCTGTCAGCCGGCCCGGGCAGGACCGCCCTCGGTCTGGATGCCTGCGGATCGGGCACCGCAATGGTGGCAAAAGTGGGCGAACGCGTTCTTGCGCGTACGGCACGCGCCGCAACGGTCGAACAGGCAAATGCCGCAATGCACGCAGAAGTCCCGGTCGGGGTCATCAAGCTTCACCGGCCGCTCGCACCCCGGACATACGGACTTGGCCAGTCGTGCCTGTGCCAGATCGTAAGACAGCGTCTTGCGCCGCTCTTCGTCCGGCAATTGTTCTTCCGCCTTCTGCTTCGCCAGATAGCGCTGCAGCGACACGATGGCGTAGCGTCCGACCAGAATCGTGAGCACGATACCCACGAGGTAGCGCACGTAGCCGCCGTAGTCCGGAAGATAGGGGACCAGCTCCACGAAGAACGCGAATAGCGCAAAGAAGATGAAGCCCCAGACGAACGGCCACCACGTGCTCTTGCGCTGACGTGCGAACAGCCAGCCCGCCACGGCAAGCAACGGCAAGGTCAACGCCAGCCGGATGCCGAACACCTTCAGTTCCTGCGAACGCTGGATCGCCGCGAGGCGCTCACCCGCGTCGGCATTGAGGGCATAGCGCGTCGCACGCGCCGACTGCAGGCCGCGTTGCGCCTCGAGCTGCTTTGCTTCGAGCGCATCGACCTGCGTTTGCGCGTCGCGCTGCGCGGCCTTGAGCGAATCGAGCGCCCGCGTGCGGGCGACCAGTTCGGCATCCTGACTGGCCTGCGCCGTGGCCGTGCGCGTGGCTACCCAGTCGTTGAACGATTCGCGTGCATTGCGATAGGCCGTGCTGCGCGCCTTGAGCTGCAGCCGCGCCGTCTCCAGCTGGCTCTGCACGTCTTCAAGCTGGGTTTCCGCCTGTTTGATCGCCGCATCGGCGCGATCGGCCTGCGCGCGATCGACGAACGAGTCGAGCGTGGGCGCTGGCGCGACGCCCGGCAATTTGTCGACGACAAGACCGCCCAGACCGATCAGAAATACCGCGAACAGTACGGCGATCAACCATAGTCCGCGGCGGAACCAGGTTTCGGGAAGACGACGTGATCCGGCCATCCTGCCCTCCCGGTATCAGTTTTTGTAGTCGATGGTGCGCACCCCTTGCGGTGTGCCCATCAGCGTGATGTCCGCGCCGCGCTTTGCGAACAGGCCGACCGTGACCACGCCGGCGATCTGATTGACCTGCGTCTCGAAGGCCACGGGATCGAGAATCTGCAGACCGTGCACGTCGAGAATGGCGCAGCCGTTGTCGGTCACGTACGGACTGCCGTCCGCGCGCACGCGCGCCTGCGGCTTGCCGCCGAGGGCGACGAGTTCACGCGCCACGCTGGCCTGGGCCATCGGAATGACTTCCACCGGCAACGGGAAAACGCCGAGCACGGCCACCTCCTTCGAGGCGTCGACGACGCACACGAACTGCCTGGCCACCGAAGCCACGATCTTCTCGCGCGTGAGCGCGCCGCCACCGCCCTTGATCATGTGCCCCAGGGCGTTGATCTCGTCGGCGCCGTCGACATAGACGGGCAGGCTTTCGATCTGGTTGAGGTCGAACACTTCGATGCCATGCTTGCGCAGACGCTCTGTGCTGGCCTCGGAGCTCGACACGGCGCCGCGATAGCGACCCTTGTGCGCGGCAAGTGCGTCGATGAAGCAATTGGCGGTGGACCCGGTGCCCACGCCGATCACGCTGCCCTCGGGCACGTGCTGGTTCACATAGTCGGCAGCGGCCTGGCCGACCAGGCGTTTGAGTTCGTCCTGGGTCATGGGGAATTCCGGCAAAGTTTGGTAAAGTCGGAAGTTTACCGGAGTCGGGCCCGACGCGCCGTCTTTTGCGTCCTTTGAGCGTCCCCTGAACGTCTCGAGGGTGCCATCGGGGCGTCGCCCGAACGCCATCCGGCCCCTCGCCGGACTTCATGTCACGCAGTGCATTTCTCGCAAGGCCGTCCTCATGAATCAGCTCGATACCCTCAAACGCCACACCATCGTCGTGGCCGACACCGGCGACTTCCAGGCGATGGACGCCTACAAGCCGCAAGACGCCACCACCAACCCGTCGCTGATCCTCGGCGCGGTGCAGAAGGACGCCTACCGCCCGATGCTCACGCGCGTCGTCGCCGAGCATCGTGCCGAATCGACCGACGAGATCATCGACCGCCTGCTGATCGCCTTCGGGCGTGAAATTCTCGACATCGTGCCGGGCCGCGTATCGACGGAAGTCGATGCCCGCCTGTCGTTCGATACGGCCGGCACGGTCGCACGCGCGCGCAAGCTCATCGCGATGTACCAAGCCGAAGGCATCGAGCGCGATCGCGTGCTCATCAAGATCGCGTCGACATGGGAAGGGATTCGCGCGGCCGAGATCCTGGAGCGCGATGGGATCCGCTGCAACATGACGCTGCTCTTTTCGCTGGTGCAGGCCGCCGCCTGCGCCGAGGCCGGCGCCCGGCTGATCTCGCCGTTCGTGGGCCGCATCTACGACTGGTACAAAAAGTCGGCGGGCGCCAATTGGGACGAAGCGGCCAATGCGGGCGTGAATGACCCCGGCGTGCGTTCGGTCGCGTCGATCTATCGCTACTACAAGCACTTCGGCTACGACACCGAAGTCATGGGCGCCAGCTTCCGCTCGACCGGCCAGATCCTTGCACTTGCCGGGTGCGATCTCCTCACCATCAGCCCCGCCCTGCTCGAACAGTTGCGCACGACCGAAGGGGAAGTGCGCCGGGCGCTCGATCCGAAGGAAGCGCGCTCGGCCGCCATCGACCGCGTGAAGACCGACGAGCCGTCGTTCCGCTTCGCCCTGAACGACGACGCCATGGCCACGGAGAAGCTCGCCGAGGGCATTCGTGCGTTCGCCGCCGACGCCGTCAAGCTCGAGGGCCTGATCGACGCCGCTCGCTGAAGCCGGTCCGGCGTTGCGACACCACGGCGCGTCTCGTGCGAACGCCGTCGATCGCGCAGGCGGCGCCAGACTTGCCTGAAGCGTCGGGAGCAGGCGAATAATAGAAGTGACCCGACGTTGCACCGGCGACACTGGAAGCGTCAATCACTTCTTGCCGCATGACAGGCCGATCGCCGCCGAGCCGGTTACCCGGTGGCGCGACGCCGGTTCGCGCTCCGCCCCTTGATTTCAGCAAGCCGTCACGGGCAATCGCCCACATCGCCGGCGTCCGCGCAGATGCCGACGCCGCCGGAGACCCGCTCAAACGTCCCGCATCCGGCTTTCGACGACGACCTGGCTACCGTCGGTACGTCGCGATCCACGCCCTGTGGCGCGCCCTCGCTGGTCGCGTTCGTATCGCCGCGAAAGCCGTCCGACTTCGTCGTCTCGGCCGCGGGGACAGCGCCGGTGGGCTCGTCCCCGGCCATCCGGCGTCTTGGCTTCGACGCCCCGCCGAGTACCGAATCCTCGGCGGCCTCATTGTCGCGCGTCACCGTTCGTCCAGCATTCGCAAGGACCGTGGCGTCCGCGCACGGGGACAAGGACGATGCGGCGGGTGCGAGATCGACTGCGCCCCCCTTCTATGTCTTCGTGCAGGACGGCAGATACCTCAAGGCGAATGCAACCGGAAAGCAAGTGTCGCCGCTGTCCCGAAAGGAGGCGGAACGACTCGGTTTGCCGCCGGCGCCCGCGCTGAGCGGGACGATTCACGGCACCATCGACGCCGTCAGTCCCACGCCCCTGCCGCTCGCCAAGGACGGCAGCCGCCTCGTTCCGGTGACGCTGCGCGACCTCGTCCAGGAGGTCCCGTACGAGCGCGAGGTCCATGGCCTGCAATTTGCCGATCGTCAGGCAACGGTCGTGGTCCAGGCCGATTCCGGCCGGTTGTATGCCTGCGCGTCGGCGCACCAACGCTGCGGCACTGGCGCCTTTCGCGAACTCGACCCGGAAGTCCCGGACGACCAGCAGTTCATCGACGCCTTCCATGAATGCCGGCAACAGCTCAAGGCCACGCCCTCGTCGCTCGGGAACGACGGCAGCTTCCGCAATATCGTTCGCCATATCGAACAGCGTATCGCGCAGCCGACCGCGCCATGGAACGCCAACGCCACTCCGCCGCAAGACGCGCGCGATGCGGCTTACGAAGTCTTTACGTCCGCCCCCGCGCAGCGGCGCTTCGTCGACGACATCAAGGCGAGCCTGCGCCGCCGCGAGCGGTTCGACGCCGGCAAACACGAGTTCGATATTTCGGTCTACCGCGCGATTCTGGGACCGGAGCTGGTCTTCGAAGCGGACGGCCAGTGGAATATCGGCACCGCCGCCGGCATTGCCGATCTGCGTACCCATCTGCGCGACGGCAATCTGGCCTTCGCGGGCGTGGACACGGCCAAGGGCGGCAGCGCGGTCTACTTCGCATTGTCCGGCGGCAACCACAAGGACACGTTGCAGTTGCGCATTCACGACGCGATGGGCGAGAACGACGAAGTGCGCATCGGACGCGTCAGGTTCGTCGACGCCAGACGCAGGCGCGCCCGGTTACGCGCCGACCCGGGAGCCCGGGTGGGCGAGGATATCCAGGTCAACCTTCCGTCGCTCGACCCGACCTGCAAGACGTTCATCGACCGCGTCAACGACGCGGAGCAGATTATCGCGTCGGTGCTCCTTCACGATACGCGCGACGATCCCGTCACGCACCGCATTCACGTCAACAGTCTGCTCGACACCTGCGACGCGTGCGCGAGCACGCTCTCGATGTTGCAGACGGCCACGGGTCAGTCCGTCAACCTCATCTACCACCATGACTACGGCGTGAAGACGGCCAACAGCGCGGACCGCAAGATTCGGGCAATGCAGCGCCTGGCGGCGACGGCCAATGCCATACGCGAGCATCTCATGACCGGCGATTTCCCCGCATTGGCCGCCGTGTCGCGCCGACTGCCGACGCCCGACATGGTCGAGGCGCTCTCGCACTGGCTGATCGTCGATCGTACCGAATTCAGCGATGCCGCCAGGCTCGCGCACAGGAGCAACGCCCAGTATCTGCGAATGCTGGCATCGCTCACGCGCAACGCCGCATTGGCACCGCACGACGTGACCGCCATGCTTTTGTCGCCGCAAGGCCGGGCGTACGTGGCGCTGCTGGGCCGACGCGTTGCGATGCACCCCGAATTGGCGAGCGCCTGGGCCAGCCTGCTCGGCGAATTGCGCGAAGCCGGATCGCCCCGCGCCACGCTGCTGCGCGTATTGCTGAGCAAGCCCGAAGGGCTGCACCGATGCTTCTACGTCGAACTGCTGCGCGCGCCGCACGTGGCCGGTGACGCGCGCAATGCTCTCGTCGCATGGCTGAAGTCCGCGAATCTGATCCCCACGCCAGCGGAACTCCCGGCGTATGTCAGCCTTCGCCGAGCCGTCACGCTGTCGATTCGGCTGGCACTGCGCACGCGGTCCGCCGAGGCGCCGCTGACATTCCACTATGTTCCCCTGAAGGACGCGCTCGACACCGTGCGAACCCTGCTCTCCGAACGCACCATCGTCGAGTCCGAGGGCGAGCGCCTAGCCACGAAACTGCGCGAAGTCATGCCGACCGTCACGATCGCCGAGCAGTACGAATTTCGCGAGATGATCCACGACGCGGTCTCGCAGGCGTGGAAGCAGACGCTGCCGGGGACCGCCCCCCCATCCGACATTGCACGGCGCATCATGTCCGATACCAGTCCCGACTATCGTCGCGCACTTGGCAGCGCCCGCCGCAGTCTTGTCGACGCCGTCATCGTTGACGAGGTACAAGCCTACGCCGCGTTCCAGCGCGATCACCCTACCGCGAGCCCGGCGGCGTTGCAGGACGAGTTCGACGCACGGTTTCGATCGGGCCGGGCGGCTTATCGCGACGCCGTGCTGGGTTCGGGTGACTCGCCTCGGGACGCGGACATCCCGGGGGGCGAGCACGCCAGGGCGTCGGCCCAGGCGCAGGCCGCGAAGGTGACGGCAGCGCGGAGTCGCGCGTTGGCGCGGCAGCAGGCGAATGCCGCGGCACGAACGGCGCAACTGGCCGCCGACGCTCGCGCCGCATCGACCGCGCGCGAGTCGGCCATGGCGAGCGCGGCGCACGAGGCTCGCGAGGCGTCGCAGCGCGAGGCGAAACGCGTCGCTCTGGAACAAGCGCGACAAGCGAGCCTTGCGGCCAGTCTCGAAGCGAGCAAGCAGGCCGCCCAACATGCGCTGGAGAAAGCCCGCAGCGAAGCCTTCGACCGGGCCGAACGCGAAAGGCGAGCCCGTGACGAACAGGCGGCATGGCTCTATCCGCTCGAATTTGCGCCGCCCGCCTGCAATGACTTGCTACCCAACGCGTTTCCCACGCCCCCGTCTGAATCGCCGGGACCGTCACGCCGGCAAAAACGTGCGACAACCGGACGCATCGCCGGGCGGCAATTCGAGGAATCGGGCCATGTCGGCACGTCGTACGGAACGTAGTTCGCAATTTCGGACACGACTGCGCAACCGCCGACGGCCGCCCGGCGACAATCTGACGCCCTCGGCATGGAGGTTCGCCGGACGTGGCCGGCGCCACGCGCGGTGCCATCATTACGCCCCGCTTGTAATGCGGTTGTCGCCCGGCCCGCTCCGGCCTCACCCCATGACCCGTATCGAGCATGCAGGCGATATCCACTGCCCACACGCCTTCCCCCATCCCCGACGTGGCGACCGATCGGTCGGTCATGCCTCGGGACCGACCGGCGGCGCGTCGCCGCTTCGCGAGCGGATTCAGCGCAGCGCGTGCATCGCACGAGCGGCTTGACACGGATCGGGACCAGGATTGGCCATCGATCGGCGCGCGCGAATTGCGTCCACGGCTCAGCGATCTCGTAGCCCTCGGCACGGCGGCACCCCGGCACGACACGATGCCGACATGCGCCGCTCGCGACGCCGTCGGCACTTGCGCCTTCCCTCAGGAACGAACACCGGATGCACGGGCGCAGTCGCGAACCGGTGATGTCCGCATGCGAATCTTGCCCGCGCAGGTCCGTGCGGCACGCGGCACGAACGATCGCCCCTCGATCCTGCCACCGCCAACGCATCCGGCACCGCATCCCGATAAGGACTTCGGCATGTTCGTCCACCAAGGCCGATACGTGAGCATCTCCGTGCCCGGCCACAACATCTGCCCCGTCCCGTTGAGATGGCTGGCAACACTTGGCCTTCCCGACGCGCCTCGCTACGAACCCCTCATCGTCGGCATCCCGCGAAACGCCTCTCGCACGCCATCCCCCGGTCCCGATGTCGACGCAAGCGACACGGCGGACAGCACTGACAGCACCCACAACGCAGACAATGCCGCCACCGTGGAAATGGAACTCAGGGGACTCGTCGCGAGCGTGCCGTTTGCGAAGATCGTTCAAGGCGTGCGTATCGGAACACCCTCGACAGCCGCACCGGGCGGCACCTCTCCGCACATCGTGGTCGAGGCCGACAACGACGTGTTCTATGTTGCGAGCACGTTGCCCAGCACGGCCGGCGCGATCGCCCTGCGCCGTCTGGATCCGGCCATCGCGCAAGACAATCGATGCATCGACCTGTACTGGCAACACTGGCGCCGTTCGGGCACCTTCCCCTACCCGATTGGCACGGCCGACAGCTATCGCAACGCGACCCATCACCGGCAGATTCTCGATCGATGCCTGCGTGCGGATCCGGCGTCGAGCGCAGCAACGATGGGCGATGTCGACCCATTCGACATCGTGTCTTCGCGACAAGCCCAGCGTGACTACATCGACACCTGCCGATCCAGTCTTTTCAAGCGCCGCGCGTTCGATCCGGTCGAGCATGAGTTCGATCTGCGCATTTACCAGACCTTGCTCGGCAACACGCACGTGTTCCGCATCGGCGATCGCTGGAACCTCGAGCTGCCCAGCGGCATAAGAGACTTGCGCAAGCACCTGTTGATGTCGAACCTGGCATTTGCGCGATTGGGCCACCATCGGTGCATGCAAACGGTGTACTTTTCGTTGTCCGGCGGCCGGCGCGTGCAGGATATGAAACTCGCCATTCACGACCTCATGGGCGACGACGACGAGATCACCCTGGGCAATGTGCGGTTCATCTGCGCGAAGCGCCGCCTCGAGCGCCTCGGCGTCACGCGCGACCGGCTCACTGCCGGCGCGACGCATGTCGATCTGCCGGAGCTCGCATCGTCGCCACTGCACCGGCACGTGCGCACCACGGATGCCGAGCAGCTCGTCGCGGCCGTCGTCGAACACGACATGCGACGGGTGCCGATGGTGACCGACATTCACGTCAACAGCCTTCTCGATACCTGCGACTCCTGTGCCAGCTCGCTGTCCATTCTTCAGACGCTCACGGGATGCCCCATCACGTTCGTCTATCACCAGCCCTACGGCGTGCACCGCGCCAATGCCACCGAAGGGATCGTGCGCGCCATGCAGACGCTGGCGGTGACGGCCCGGCAGTTGCAATGGCATTGGGCACTTGGCGAAATCCCGGCAATGACGCCTCTCGCGCGCAAACTCATCGAGCCCGCGCTCGTGCAAATGCTCACGCACATGCTATTCGCATCGCACACGGACAGCGAGGCGCGCGAAGCCCTCAAGATTCAGTGCAATGCGCATTATCTGCAGGTGCTGAGCGCCCTGCTCACTACCGGGGCGCTCCGGGCACAATCGGTCGTCGAGATGTTGGCTTCGCCGACGGGATTGCGATACCTGTCCCAACTCGGGCGGCGCGTAGGCCAGGGATTTGCGCTAGGACGACGTTGGGCTGGACTGACGCAGGCATTGCTCGACGCCGGCCAGCCGCGCGACGCATTGATACGATTGTTGCTCACCAAGCCCGACGGACTGTGCCGCAACTTTTACGTCGAATTGCTCGACGCCGTGCACCTTCGCGGCATTGACTGCCGAAATGCCCTGCTCGCCCGACTGAGTGCGCAGGGCCTCAGGCCCGCCTACGCTCAAATCGTCGAAATGATGGGGCACGTTCGCGGCGTCGGCCTGCGACTCCGGCTCGGCATGGCGGCGTCCAGGGCGTCGGCCGCACTGGCATTGGACAAGCGGCTCCCGGCGCAGGCATTCCGGCAAGCCGTCGAACTCCTGCGCGACACCGCGCTGAACCGCTTGCAGGCTGAGCGTCTGGCCGCCGGGCTGCGCGAAATCATGCCCGTCGTGACAGTCGACGAACAACGCCGGTTCCGCGCGTCGCTCGCCGACGAGGTCAAACGGGCCTGGCGCGACATTCTGCCTGGCGAGGACCCGCCGTCCACGCTCCTGCGCGAACTCCTCGACGACGCCGCGCCAGCGTTCAGGTCCGCCCTCGTCAACCTTCGTGGCGAGGCAATCCGCACGCTGATCGACGACACCACGCAGGCCTATGTCCGATTTCTCGACGAGAATCCCGACGCCGCGCCCGAGGCCGTGCAGCGCGAATTTGACCGGCAATACGAACTGGCGAAGGCACGCTACCGCGAGATCGTCGACGACGATCCGCCGTCCGCCGCCTCGCGGCAAGCCGCTCAGCACGTGGCAAGCCAGGCATCGACGAGCGCCGAAGCCGCGAAGGCCGGCCGCGCTGCGACAACGGCGGCAAGCGTCGCGGCGGCGAAGACCCAGGCCACACGCGTCGCCGCCGAGCCCGCGCGAAAAGCCGCGGTGCAGCGCGCGGACGAGGCGCGCCAAATCGCGCTGGCCGCCTTCGAGGCCAGCGAGGCAAAGGCAAGGGAACGAGCGAAAAGTGCGAAAGAAATGGCGACTCAGGCGACTCAGGCGACTCAGGCAACTCAGGCAACCCTGACGGCACGCGCCCATTGCGCGCGCGAGACCGCCGCGAGCCAGGCGACCACGGCAGCGTTGACGGCCCGCTCCGACGCGCGGCACGGGAGCGATATCGCGACGCTCGAGCGCCGGCTGAACGACCTGAAACAGGAACGTCGCCAGATAGGCCTGCACGACGCCGCCGCATCCGAGACGCGGGAAAGGAAGCGCGAGCCGGCGGTGTAACCTCGTCGAAATCGTCCCGCCGACAGACAGGCCGCTGAATATCGTGCCACGCGCGACCGCCGGCTGCGAGGGCCGACGAAGATCGCTGCTCGCGCGCGACCTCGCCGTTAGCGGTTACTTGCCAGCCTTCGTCGATTGCGCCCCCGCGCCGCGTTGACGCACAGCCTCGTAAAGGCATACCGCGCTCGCCACGGAGACGTTCAGGCTTTCGCAGCCGCCGGCCATCGGGATGCTCATCAGCGAGTCACAGGTTTCGCGCACCAGACGGCGCATGCCCTCGCCTTCCGCCCCCATGACGATTGCCATGGGCCCGGTAAGCTGCGTGCCGTAAATGTCCGCCGGGGCATCGTCGGACGTCCCGACCACCCAGATGCCACGATCCTTGAGCTCGCGCAACGTGCGCGAGAGATTCGTCACCATGATGTACGGCACGGTCTCGGCCGCGCCGCTGGCGACCTTGGCTGCCGTCGCATTGAGGCCGACCGCCCGGTCCTTCGGTGCGATGACGGCATGTGCGCCGGCGCCGTCTGCCACGCGCAGGCACGCGCCGAGGTTGTGCGGATCGGTCACGCCATCGAGCACGAGCAGCAGCGGCGGGCCGGAAATGCCGTCCAGCAGTTCATCGAGGTTGAGCGCGAGCGACACTTCCTGGGCACGCGCCACCACGCCCTGGTGGCGCGACGAACCGGCCATGCCGTCCAGACGCTTGCCGTCCGCCTGAATGACCTTGATCTTCACGCCAGGCGCGCCCTTGGCCGACTCCACGGCCTTCAGGAAGTCGGTCATGCGGCGATCGCGGCGGCTCGGGTCGTAGTAGATCTCTTCGATGCTGCTCGCATCGTGACGCAGACGCGCCGTCACCGCGTGGAAGCCGAACAGCAGTTTCAATTGACTCATTTCACATCCTCAAAAATTGCGTGTGCCGGTGCGCCAGAGGGTCGCGGCGCGCTCGCCTCGCCGCACAAAGCACGACGGCGGCGGAGCCCGCATGGGCCACCGCCGCCGCAATCCAACGCGGGCGCCAGGCGCCGGTCGCGGCCGGCACAGGGCGCTCATCTTACTGCAATCCGCCAGAAGCCCTGCGCGCCGAGCGCGGTTTTGCACCGCCGACGGCACGCAGCGGACATCCGGTCAGCGGCGCGGCTTCTTCGCCGGACCTCCCGGACGCTTCGCCGGCGCCTTGCCACCACCGCCGCCGCCACTGCCACCGCCACGCTTGGCCGGGGCCGCGCCGCGCTCGGCGCGCGCGGCCTTCACCTTTGCGGACTTCGGCTTGGCGGGATGCTTGCCGGTCGGTGCAGGCTGCACCCCGTTGAGCAGCGCACCGCCCTTGGGCAACTGGCGAATGGTCGGCCCCGCGCTCGCGGATCCGGCCAGCCCGGGCGTGCCGGCCGCCGGTGCGGGGACCGGCGCGCCGCCACGTTCCGCGCGCCCCGACGTCTTCGCAAGCGTGCGGGCATTGGGCTCGCGCACGAGACGGAAGTCGATCTTGCGCGCATCGAGATCCACCCGGCTGACCTGCACCCGTACGCGATCGGTCAGGCGATAACGGATGCCGGTGCGCTCGCCGCGCAGTTCGTTGCGCACTTCGTCGAACTGGAAATAATCGCTGCCCAGCTCCGTGACGTGCACCAGCCCCTCGATGAAGAGGTCGTCGAGTTGCACGAAGATGCCGAACGAAGTGACGGCGCTGATGGTGCCGCCATATTCCTCGCCGAGCTTGTCGCGCATGAAGTAGCACTTGAGCCAGGCTTCGACGTCGCGTGACGCTTCGTCGGCCCGGCGTTCGTTGGCCGAACAGTGCAGACCGAGTTCGTCCCAGATCGCATCGCGCTTGCGCGCGCTGGGCGACTTCTTGCTCTTGGTGTCATCGTCCTTCTGAAGCTTGCGCGCGTGCGGCGAAAGGCCCGTCGTGAGTTCCACGCCTTCGGGAATCTGCGGCTCGTACTTCTTGCCCGCCAGAATTGCCTTGATGGCGCGATGCGTGAGCAAATCCGGGTAGCGGCGAATCGGGCTGGTGAAGTGCGTGTAGGCCGGATAGGCGAGACCGAAGTGACCGATGTTGTCCGGGCTGTAGACGGCCTGCTGCATCGAGCGCAGGAGCATCGTCTGCAGCATGGGCGCGTCGGGACGCGATTCGATCTGCGTCATCAGCTCCGAATAGTCTGACGTTGCCGGCTCGTCGCCACCGCCCAGCGACAACCCGAGCGTCTTGAGGAACGTACGCAGCACCTGAAGTCGCTCGCCCGACGGGCCGGCGTGAATACGATACAGCCCCGGCTGTTTGTGGCGTTTGAGCAAGTCCGCCGCGCACACGTTGGCCGTGAGCATGCATTCCTCGATGAGCCGGTGGGCGTCGTTGCGCGTGCGGGGCAGGATCTGCTCGATCTTGCCCTGTGCATTGCACACGATGTACGTCTCGGTCGAATCGAACTCGATGGCCCCGCGCGACTTCCGGGCTTTGGCCAGCACCTTGTAGAGCTCGTAGAGGTTCTGGAGATGCGGCAGGAGTGCGGCGCGGCGCTGGGCCTCGGCGCCCTTCGTGTTGCCGAGCACCGCCGCCACTTCCGTATAGGTCAGGCGCGCGGCCGAGTGAATCACGGCCGGGTAGAACTGATAGGCCTTCACGTCGCCGTTCGGTGCGACGAGCGCATCGCATACGAGCACACAGCGATCGACGTCGGGATTGAGCGAGCACAGGCCGTTCGAGAGCTTCTCCGGCAGCATCGGAATGACGCGGCGCGGGAAATAGACCGACGTGCTTCGGGTCAGGGCATCGGCATCGAGCGGCCCGCCCGGCGAGACGTAATGCGAGACGTCCGCAATGGCGACGATCAGACGGTAGCCGTTGACGCGACCGA
Source organism: Pandoraea pnomenusa (assembly GCF_000767615.3). Lineage (NCBI taxonomy): Bacteria > Pseudomonadati > Pseudomonadota > Betaproteobacteria > Burkholderiales > Burkholderiaceae > Pandoraea > Pandoraea pnomenusa. The sequence continues at coordinate 3,101,202 of NZ_CP009553.3, forward strand.
CCTTGGCGGGCTCGCAATAAACGGCGTCGTCGAAATCGCGCGCGTCTTCGCCGTCGATCGTGACGAGCGGGACGTCGCGCAGGTCGATGCGATGGCGCAGGTCGGGCGCGCGGACTTCATCGGGCAACGCGCCGGCGGCGGCGAGCGCCTCGGCGGAGAACTGATGCGGCACGCCATACTTGCGCACGGCGATCTCGATCTCCATGCCCGGATCGTCGATATCGCCGAGGACCTCCGACACCCGCCCGATCGGCTGGCTGTATCGGCTGGGGTAATCCGTGAGTTCGACCGAGACGACCTGCCCCACCTTGGCCTTGCCCTGGGCGCGGGGCGGGATCAGGATGTCGTGGCTGATGCGCTTGTCTTCCGGGGCGACCACCATCACGCCGTTTTCGTTGAGCAGTCGGCCAATGACATGGGTATTGGCCCGGCTCACGACCTCGACGATGTGACCTTCCGGGCGGCCCCGGCGATCGTAGCCGGCGATGCGAAGCAGCACGCGGTCGTTGTGCATGACCTTCTTCATCTCCTCGTTGGGGAGGAAGAGGTCGTCGCCGTCGTCATCGCGCACGGCGAAGCCGTAGCCGTCGCGGTGCCCGATGACGCGCCCGGCGATGAAATTCGAAGGATGGGTCAGTTGATAGTAACCGCGACGATCGAGTCGAATTTGGTCATCGCGTTCCATGGCGGCGAGGCGCTTGAAGAAGCCTTCGCGTTCCTGCTTCTTGATGGCCAGCGATTCGGCGATGTCGTTGGCGGACATCGCGGATTCGGCGGTACGCAGGACGCCGAGGATTTCTTCTCGGCTCGGGATCGGATAGGGATATTTGCTCAAAGGTCGGTAGCGTTACTGTGCCGGTTGAGTCCGGCCGAGTGGCGCACCATGCGCCCTGCGGTCCGTGTCGATGTGCGGTAGCGCGGATAGCGGCGGCGCACGGTCAGGGACAATCATACGGCAAACCTCGCGAAAACTGCCACCTGTGCGGAATTTGAGCGCGCGGGCGGGAATGGGCGAGGGAATCGAAAATTTTTTCCTCGAAAGTGTTGACACTCCCGCGTCACAACCGCATAATCTCACTTCTTCGCAGCAAGCAGTAAGCGAGCTGACGGGGCCCAGATGGCGGAATTGGTAGACGCACTAGTTTCAGGTACTAGCGGGTAACACCGTGGAGGTTCGAGTCCTCTTCTGGGCACCAACAAAATACGAAAAGCCGATGATCGAAAGATCATCGGCTTTTTTCATTCCCTCCCGAAAAGCCCCCCCCTCCTCTGCGCAAAGGCGTCGCGCAAGGCACGCACGGCATCGTCCACCCGAAGATGCCATGGCGCGCCATGTGACCCACGTCCCCGCGCCTCATTGTCGCGTTTGCGTCACGAAGCACGCTCACACCTCCGCATTGGAAAAAGAACTCGGTAGAATTTACCTCATAAAAACGTGAATATTGCTCAACGGGTATTTCGCACGTCGGGCACGCGTTGGATGTCAGTTGTTTTCGTTGCTAGCTACTTGTTGGGAAATACATGCCTGCTTTCACTCGCGGCGAGCTTGCCGATCTGAACGTCTTCGTCACCATCTGCCGTCGGCAGAGTTTCCGGGAGGCCGCCACCGAGTTGGGCGTGACCACTTCGGCCTTGAGTCACGCGATGCGCAATCTGGAAGCGCGCCTGGGCGTGAAGCTGTTGAATCGCACGAGCCGCTCGGTGTCGCCGACGGCGGCGGGCGCGGCGCTGGCCAAGGAGCTCGAGCAGGGGCTGGAGCAGATCGCATCGGCCATCGGTGCGCTCGATCGTTACCGTGCGTCGCCGGCGGGACGGCTGCGCCTGAACGTGCCGCGCGATGCGGCGCGTTTGTTGCTGGATCCGATTCTTCCGCGTTTCGTCGCGTCGTATCCGGACATCGAACTCGATGTCACCGTGGATGACCGAATGCTCGATATCGTGGCCGAGGGGTTCGATGCCGGCATGCGGTATGGCGATACCGTACCGGGGGACATGATCGCGACGCCGCTCACCCCCACCCTGAAGTGGATTGTCGTGGGATCGCCTGAATACCTGGCCAAATACGGCCGCCCGAAGACGCCGCAGGACCTGATGTCCCACAACTGCATCCGGATGCGACTGGGAGACAACACCCTGTACAAATGGGAACTGGGCAACGGGCCGACGGCGATCGAACTGGATGTGCCTGGCGCCTTGAGCATCAACGAGAGCGACGGCGTGATTGCGGCGGCGGTGGGCGGACTCGGGCTGGGGTACGTGCTCGAGCGCAACGTGTCGACCGAGCTCGCGAGCGGCAAGCTCGAAGCGGTGCTGACGGATTGGGCGGTGGATGGACCGCCGTTGTCGATGTACTATCCGAGTCGCCGGCAGACATTGCCGGGATTACGCCATCTGATCGACATGATCCGCGCGGAACACATGGGTCGGGCGGCGTGAGATCCGGGGCGGGATGAGGGGGGACGCCGCCATGCGGCGGTGCAGTTCATTTTTGAACATTTTCGCGATTTCGCTGTTGACAGCATGTGAGGTCCTCGGCATAATCTCACTTCTTCGCAGCAAGCAGTAAGCGAGCTGACGGGGCCCAGATGGCGGAATTGGTAGACGCACTAGTTTCAGGTACTAGCGGGTAACACCGTGGAGGTTCGAGTCCTCTTCTGGGCACCAACAAAATACGAAAAGCCGATGATCGAAAGATCATCGGCTTTTCTCATTTCCGCCCCACTCCGGCGCATCTGGCCTGCCCGGCTTATCCGGAATAAGCATCCAACAAAAAAATAGTTGTCTCCCGTCATGTCGGTAGGGAGGATGGACGTTTTGCTGAAGGTCAGCAGGTACGGGGGTGGGGGCTGCCATGCAGCGAGACACGGGGAACGACACAGGCCAGGCGACGACAGCGCCGATGACAGCTTCGGCGCACCCGGGCGATCCCGACCGGGTGGCCGACTGGTTGCTGGCCGGGCTGGAATTGAAAAGTACGTTATTCCACGTCGGCGAATATTGCGGCCTGTACCAGGCGTCCACGGCAGGCCATCAGCGCGCGAGCTTCCATGTCGTGCTCGATGGCGGCTGCTTCCTGCACGTCGGTGCGAACGGCTCGTTCGCCGCGCGCACCTTCACGCTGCGGCGTGGCGACGCCGTCTTCCTGCTCTCCGACATCCCCCACTGCCTGTCTCCGCACGCGACACCTCCCGCCGACTTCACGGCGCGCGCGGGCACGATGACGCCGCTGCCGGCGCTAGCGCGTGACGCTTCGGCGTCGCCCGCCGGGGCCGTCTCGCTGGCCTGTGGATTCTTCGACTTTCGCACGGACCTCGATGCACTGGTGCTCGGCATGCTGCCGAACCCGATCGTCGCGCGGCGCGACAGCGGTCGTCTCGAGGGCATGACGCAGATCTTCACATTGATCCAGGCGGAAGCGCGGCGCCCGGGCGATGCGCCGTCGCCGCTGCTCGCGCGCCTGACCGACCTGCTCTTCTACTATGCCCTGCGTGAAGCGGTGCATGCGGAAGACGTGGCGCCCGGAATGTGGCGTCTGATGCGACGCGATGCGTTCGGGCGTCTTGCCGCGGCGATCATCGAGTCGCCCGGCGAGCGCTGGACGACAGACGCGATGGCCGATTTCGTCCACATGTCGCGCGCGCGGTTCTGCAAGCAGTTTGCCGAGATCGGCGGACAACCGCCGGCGCAATTCGTCACGCTGGTCAGAATGAAGACGGCGGCCGCGTTGTTGCGTGAAGGCGTGTCGTTGCCGGATGCCGCGGAACAGGTGGGCTACCAGTCGGAATCGGCGTTCGCGCAGGCGTTCAAACGGGTCACGGGGATTCAGCCAGGCGCGTGGCGCCGTCAGGCGGCCCGGACAAACACATCGGACGCGAACGCATCGGCCCCGATCGCCGTGCAGCCGGCCACCCTGCCCTACCCGTTGCACTGAGGCAGGACATCGCATCCGCTCGGAAACTCCCGACGCGTGGCGAGACAAATCCGCAGAATTTCCAGACAGGAACGCATTGAGCCCACGACGTGTCCTGCGCACAATGCAAGCTCGACTGTAAGGAGCCCGATATGAGCCGACTGCCGCTGCATACCCTGGAAACCGCCCCCGAGGCGAGCCGCCCATTTCTCGAAAAATCGCTCGCCGCGAATGGCTTCCTGCCGAATCTGGTGGCCTCCCTGGCCAACGCGCCGACGGCACTCGAGACCTACCTGACCGTGGGCGGCATCAATGCGCGTGCGAGCCTGACCCTGGCCGAGCGCGAAGTCGTGCAAATCACGGCCGCGGGCATCCACGGCTGCGGCTTCTGCGTTGCCGGCCACACGGCAGTGGCGCTGAAGAAGGCGCAACTGCCTGAGTCGCTCGTGGAGGAGATTCGAGACCAACGTCCGCTCTCGGACGCCAGACTCGATGCGGTCGCCGTGTTCACGCGCGCCGTGATCGCCACACGCGGCGCAGTGTCCGATGCCGAACTCGCCGCGTTCAAATCCGCGGGCTTCGACGACGCCGCCGCACTCGAGGTCGTGCTGGGCGTGTCGCTGGCCACGCTGTGCAATTTCGCGAACAACCTGTCGCAAAACGAACTGAATCCGCAGCTGGCGGCGTACCGCTGGGCGCCGAAGGAACGCGCGGCATGAGCGCGTCGGCCGGCCTGCGCGGACTCGCCGCACGTGCCCCGTCGCTCGCGACGTGGCTCGACACCCACGCAGAGACACTCGACACGGACGCCACGCTTTGCGGCGACGTCGTGCCCCGACTCGCCGAAGCGGGCTTGCTACACATCGGTGTACCGACGACATTGGGCGGGGGCGGAGGCACGATCGGCGACGCGATCGACAGCGTGGCCGAGGTCGCCGAACATTCCTTCGCGGCCGCCTTCGTGCTCTGGGGACAGCGGACTTTCATCGAATATCTGCTCCAGAGCCCCAATCACGGACTGCGAGATCGCCTGCTTCCCGCCCTGCTGGCAGGTGAACTGGCCGGCGCCACCGGCTTGTCCAACGCCATGAAGTACCTGTCGGCGATCGAACCGCTGCAGATTCGCGCGACCCAGGTTCCGGCGGCGTCGGGTGCGACGCGCGTGCCCGCCTGGCGCGTGACGGGCGCGCTGCCGTGGATCACGAACCTGCGCAAGCAGGGCTTCGTTGCCGCCGCCGCAGCCGATCACGAGGCAGGCGGTCCGCCGTCGATTTTCGCCATCGCGCACAATGCGCCGGGTGTGACACGCAGCGACGATCTGGATCTGATCGGGCTGCGGGGCACCAACACCGCCGCACTGCAAATGACGGACACGCCGCTGACCGACGACGATCGCGTGACCGACAATGCCCCCGCCTGGCTGGTTCGCGTGCGGCCGGCGTTCCTCGGTTTGCAGTGCGGGATGTCGCTGGGTCTGGCGCGCCGCAGTCTCGCCGGCACGTACGACGGCGGGCCAGGGGCCCGCGCCGCAGTGGCCGAGGAAGCGGCGGCACTCGCCGAACAGCTCGATACCCTCGCGGCACGACTGAAATCGGGCGTCGCACAGGGCGAATTCGTTCAGGCGCCGGCGCATCTTTTCGAACTGCGCATCGCACTCGCGGGCGTGGTACACGACGCCGCCTCGCTCGAAGTGCAAACAGGCGGTGGGCGCGGCTACCTTCGCGGGTTGTCGGGCGTCGCACGCCGTCAGCGTGAAGCGGCCTTCGTGCCCATCGTCACGCCAAGCCTCGTGCAACTGAAAAACCAACTTGCGGCCCAACGCACGCAACAACGCCCAACCGGAACCGCGCCATGACGCAAACCACGGCAACGCAGCGCGCGCGCCCCCACCCGCTTGTCGGCGCCGCACGCGAGGCGACCTCGCCAGCGTCGCCGTTCCTCACGCTGCGCGGCGTCGGACTGTCGTATGGCAGCCGCGAGGTTCTCCGCAATGTGGACCTGAGCGTCGCCCCCGGCGAACTGGTGTCCGTGCTCGGGCCGAGCGGGTCGGGCAAGTCGACCCTGCTTCGCATCGCCGCCGGGCTGCTGCCGCCCAGCCACGGCGTCGTCGATGTCGATGGGGCAGCCCTGAGGGGGCCGCGACCGGACGTCGCGCTCGCCTTTCAGGATCCATGCCTGCTGCCGTGGCTCACGGTCGAGCGCAACGTTGCCTTCGGCCTCACCTTCGCGCGCCAGCCGTCGATCTCGCGCGATGCCCGACGGGTGCGCATCGATGCCGCGCTGGCGGAAGTCGGCCTGGCCCACGCCCACGCGTTGCGCCCGCGCCAACTCTCGGGCGGGATGGCACAGCGTGTCGCGCTCGCGCGCTGCCTCGCCCGTCAACCGCGTGCACTGCTGCTCGACGAGCCGTTCGGCGCACTGGACGAAGTGACGCGCGCCGACATGCAGCGTCTGCTCGTGACAGTGGTACGCGATACCGGCGCGGCAACGGTGCTCGTGACGCACGACATCGACGAGGCGCTGCTCGTCTCGGACCGCGTCGTATTGCTCGGCAATCAGGGACGCACGCTGGCGCAGTGGACGCTCGACATGCCGGCGCCGCGTGAAGCGCAAGTGCAGGCGCTCGGCGCGCTGCGCATCGAGATTCTGCAAGCGCTGCAGCAAGCCATGTCCCGCGACGCGACTGCCACGCGGCTGCCACGCGGCTGACGCCCTGAATCACACGACAACATCTACGGGGACTCCCAGACCATGTGCCAAATTTCCCGCCGAGAATGGCTGAAACTCGCATCGATGATGACCGTCGCCGGCGCCGCGCCCCTGCTGGCGTCGGGCGCCGCACGTGCCGCCGCCGAGCCGGATGCCCCGCTGCGCATCGGCTATCTGCCGATCACGGACGCCACGCCGCTGCTCGTGGCACACCACTACGGATTCTTTGGGCAGGCCGGCATCAAGGCGGAAAAGCCCACGCTCCTGCGTAGCTGGGCCCAACTGATCGAAGCCTTTCTGTCCGGACAGGTCAACGTTGTCCACCTGCTCTCGCCGATGACCGTCTGGGCGCGGTACGGCAGCCAGGCCAAGGCCAAGGTCGTTGCGTGGAACCACGTCAACGGCAGCGCCATTACGGTGACCAACGACATTCAGAAAGTGAGCGACCTCGGCGGCAAAACCGTCGCGGTGCCCTTCTGGTATTCCATCCACAACGTGGTGCTGCAGGGACTGCTCGCCGCCAACGGCCTCACGCCCGTGCTCAAGAAAAGCGGCGCGCCCGCAGCCAACGAGGTCAATCTGATCGTGATGGCGCCGTCCGACATGCCCCCGGCGCTTGCCGCAAGGCAGATCGCCGGATACATCGTGGCCGAGCCGTTCAACGCCGCGGCCGAGAACCTGAAGGTCGGCAAGATCCTGCGCTTTACCGGCGACGTGTGGAAGAACCACGCATGCTGCGTTGTCACCATGCACGAGCGCGACCTGGACTCGCGCCCCGAGTGGTCGCAGAAGGTGGTCGATGCCATCGTCAAGGCGCAGGCGTGGACGCGCGCACACCCGGACGATGCAGCGCGCCTGTTGTCGAAGGAAGGCGAAAATCGCTATACGCCGCATCCGTTCCAGGTCCTGCAGCGGGTGCTGGCACCGGCCGCGTCGGAGCAGGGTCGCTACCTCGCCGACAAGGCAATCGTGCATGCCGACTGGCACGAGAAGCGCATCGACTTTCAACCGTATCCTTACCCAAGCTACACCGAGGCGCTGGTGCGTCACATGCAGAAGACGCAGGTCGAGGGTAACGCGCAATTCGTCGCGAAGCTCGACCCGGCATTCGTGGCACGCGATCTCGTGGACGATCGCTTTGTGAAGAAGAGCATTGCGGCGGTGGGCGGCATGAAGGCCTTCGGATTGCCCGAAGGGTTCACGCGTCAGGAGGTCATCGTTGTCTGATTTCGCATCGCATCGCGGTGCCGCGGAGTCGCCGAACGTGCCGGACGTGCCGGACGTCGTGGATGCCCGCGCGACCCCACGCTCGCCTGGCGACGTCACTGCCGCGCGTCTCGCCCCACAAGGATGGCTCGGCATTGCCGGTCTCGTCGGTATCGTTCTGGCGTGGTGGCTGGGCATTGCGTGCCTGACGACACCGGGGTCGCTCGCTGCCCAGTTCTCGCCAGCCGCGGCATTGCATGCCCTGCCCGACCTGTTTCGCGACGAACAACTGAGTCTGCACATCCTCGCGAGCCTGCGGCGCATCGGCGTCGGCCTGGCAGGCGCCATCGTGCTGGGCGTGCCGCTCGGCTTCCTGATCGGCCGCGTCCGTTGGCTCGACAAGACCTTGACCCCGTCGTTGCAATTCCTTCGGATGATCTCGCCGCTGTCATGGATGCCGATAGCGGTGATGTCGCTCGGCGTTGGCGACCCGGCAGTCTATTTCCTGCTCGCGTTCGCGGCGCTCTGGCCGCTCGTCATGAGTACGGCGGCAGGCGTGACGCACATCGACCGTCGCTGGGTGCAACTCGGCGAGAGTCTGGCGGCAACGCGCTGGGAAATGCTCTGGCATGTCTACGTTCCGGGCATCGCCGCGCATGTACTGACGGGCGTGCGCCTTGCCATCGGGATTCTGTGGATCGTGCTGGTACCGGCGGAGATGCTCGGCGTGAACGCTGGCCTGGGGTATCTGATTCTCGACACCCGCGATCGCCTTGCCTACTCGGAGCTCACGGCGGTGATCCTCGTGATCGGGGTGCTGGGGTTCGCGCTCGACTGGGCGGCCCGCTACGTTTATCGCCGCTTCAGCGGCATCCAGCCGGAGGAATAAGCGCATCCCGTCAGGGCCGTTACAATAGCGGCCTGAATTCACGATGCCTGACGGAGAACGCATCATCGAGCTAGATCGCTTATTGCAATCGCAGGGCTTCGGCAGTCGCAAGATGTGCCGCAAGCTCATCGCGACCGGCGCATTCGCCATTGACGGCGTGGTCCATGACAACCCGCGCGAGTCCATTGACCCGTCGGGGCTTCGGTTCACGCTGGACGGCGAGCCATGGGAGTACCGCGAGCACGTCTACGTGCTGCTGAACAAGCCTGCCGGCTACGAATGCTCCACGAGCCCCACGCATCATGAGGGCGTGCATTCGCTCCTGCCTCTACCGCTCGCCGTGCGCGGTGTGCAACCGGCCGGACGCCTCGATCAGGACACCACCGGCATGCTGCTGCTGTCCGACGACGGCCCGTTCCTTCACGCAATGATGTCGCCGCGGCGGCACGTGCCCAAGCGTTACGTGGCCACCACGAAGCATCCGGTCACGGAAGACATGCTCAAGGCATTGCGCGAAGGCGTACTGCTGCGCGACGAGACGGAACCGCTCGCGGCCACGGACGTCATGAGTCCTTCGCTGCATGAGATCGCCCTGACGATCACCCAAGGCAAATATCATCAAGTCAAACGGATGGTCGCCGCGGCGGGCAACCGCGTGGAGGGTCTGGTCAGAACGGCGATCGGCGGCCTGCCAATGGGCACGCTCGGGCCGGGCGAATGGCGTTACTTGTCGCCGGAAGAGTTGCTGTCCCTGCCCTACGACATTCCCGCATCGGGAAAATGAGCCCCGCCCGGACGGACCGCCAGGATCAGCTCTGGCGGCCTTCGAGCAGGAATTGCGCGCCCTTGTCCTGGCCCAGCGTCTTGACCAGATAAGGCATCGTGGTCTTGAGGGTGTCTTGCAGCATGTACGGCGGATTCACGACGAACATGCCGCTGCCGTGCAGGCCAAGGCCGCCCGGCACCGGATTGCATACGGTGAGCGCCACATGCACCCAGTTCTTGATCGGCTGCCCGTTGATCGTGAGACGCTTCATGCGCTCTGGCAACTGCGAGGCCTCACGGCGCTGTACCAGCGGATACCACACGGCGTACATGCCGGTCGGGAAACGGTCGAGGCCTTCCTGCACGGTCTGCGTCGCGCGCGCGTAATCCCGCTTGTCCTCATAAGACGGATCGATGAGCGTGAAGGCACGGCGCGAGGCTGGCGGCAAAATCGTTTTCAGCCCCGCAAAGCCGTCCGCGCCGAATATCATCGTGCGGCGCGCCACCGCCCGTCCCTGCGCTTCAAAGTTCTCGCGCAGCACGTCCTGCTCGGTCGGGTGCATCTCGAACAGTCGCAGGCGGTCCCGATCCCCCAGCAGTTGCAGCGCGAAGTAAGGCGATCCGGGGTAATAGCGCAAATGGCCATCGGGATTGAATTCGCGCACCAGCGCAACGTAGTCGGCAAGCGCCGGCGGCAAGTCGTCACGCCCCCACAGGCGACCGATACCGGTCTCGTACTCGCCCGTCTTGTCGGCCCATTTGCCGTCGAGCGCGTAACCGCCCGCCCCCGCATGCGTGTCGATGTACCAGAACGCCGTATCCTTTTGGCGCATGTAATCGATGCATTCAACGGCGATAAAGTGTTTGAGTACGTCGGCGTGATTGCCGGCGTGAAAGGCGTGGCGGTAGCTGAACATTAGGCAGATCCTGATTCGTCAGGCGCGATTGTAGCCGACGACGCCCCCGCCCGGCGTTTCCGGGGAGGCGACACACGCAACAAGCTCGTTGCGCCCGGATGCGATTTGACGGCCTTGTGCCGCGGACATGCGACCAGATGGTCGTTCACCATGCCGCTCGCCTGCATGAACGAATAGCAGATGGTCGAGCCCACGAACGTGAATCCGGCCTTCTTCAGCGCCTTGCTCATTGCGTCGGACACGGCGGTGCTCGCAGGCACCTCGTTGAGCGATGTCCAGCGATTTTGTAGCGGCTCGCCTCCGACGAATTGCCAGACGAAATCGCTGAAACGCGTGCCCGAGGCCTCCATCGCCAGGTACGCCCGTGCCCCCTTGATGACGCCCGCGACCTTGAGACGGTTACGCACGATGCCCGCATTCGCCATCAGGCGCGCTTCGTCATCCGGGCCGTAGGCGGCGATGCGCATCGGATCGAAGCCGTCGAAGGCCTCGCGATAGTTTTCGCGCTTTTTCAGGATGGTGGACCACGACAACCCCGCCTGGGCGCCTTCGAGCATCAACAACTCGAACAACGCCTGCGAATCGCGCAGCGGCACCCCCCATTCCTCGTCGTGATATCGACGATATTGCTCGAAGCCCTCGCTCCACGGACAGCGTTCCATGCGTTCCATGCGTTCCTTGCCTCTCGATAGTTGCGTTCGCGCGACTGCGCCGCGAAACGATGCAGACGAATGGAGCCAGTTTGCCAGCAATCGCCGGCGAAGCGAAACGACATCCCGTGCTTGACGCGATTTTGCGTCACGAGGCTATATCGGTACGGAATCTTCCGCGGCCCGCGCCAGACAATGCCCAAGCCGCGCGGGCCGGCAGAGGCCGGCGCAGCAGCCCGTGACCGCCCCGCCCATTCGGCACAGACCGGCAATCCGGTGCTCTCTGACGCTCCGACGCTCCGGCGCTCCGGCCCTCGCCACGCCACCTCCCCGAGGCACACTCGCAGGCGGGGGACGTCGTCCAGACGCCTATACCATCAACTGCCCACCGTTGACCTCGATGATCTGCCCCGTCACATAGCTCGCCAGCGTCTCCGACGCGAGGTACAGAAACGCGCCGGCGCATTCGTCCGGCTCGCCCAGACGCCCCATCGGAATGCTCTGGCGGAAAGCCTCGATCTGCGCTTCGGTGCTGAACTGCTCGTGGAACGGCGTCATGATGACGCCGGGCGACACGGCGTTCACACGGATGCGATCAGGCATGAGCTCCTTGGCCATGCCGCGCGTGAGCGTGCTCACGAAGCCCTTGGACGCCGCGTAGATCAGCGCGCCGGGCCCGCCACCGTGGCGCGCGGCAATCGACGTCACATTGACGATCGCACCGCCGCCCTGCCTGCGCATGGCGGGCACGACAGCGCGCGAGAACGCAACGACAGAGCGTGCGTTGACGTTGATCACCTCGTCGAAGTACGCGTCCGTCACCTCGGTGAACGGCGTTCGCCGGACCAGACTGCCCGCATTGTTGATGAGGACATCGATGCGCCCGAACGTGTCGAGCACGCGCGCCACGGCCGCGTCCACCGCGTCGCTGTCGGCCACGTCCGCGGCCACTGTCATGGCCTGCACGCCATGCGCGCGAACCGCCTGCGCCACCGCTTCGGCCTTGCCCTCCGAACGGTTGTAGTGCACGGCCACGTTCGCGCCATGCGCCGCGAACGCCCTGGCCGCCGAGGCGCCAATGCCGGTGCTGGCGCCGGTGACGAGGACAAACTTGCCTTTCAGATCTTCCATGATGAATCGCTCCCGCGACGGTCTGGTCTCAAGGTGAGGACGATCGCGACGCTCCGCGCCGCGCAACGTCCTTCACCGTACACGATGCAGATGACGAGAATCGGGCACGCGCTCAATCGAGCCAGTGCGTGTCGTACGCAACGACTTCCTGCGTCTGCTCGCCCAATCCGTCGATGCCCAGGCGCATGACGTCGCCCGGCTTGAGGTACAGGGGCGGCTTGTGCCCCATGCCCACCCCCGGCGGCGTCCCGGTCGTCACCAGATCGCCCGGCCTGAGCGTGGCGAACTGGCTCATGTAGTGCACGAGGTAGGCCACGTTGAAGATCATCGTCGACGTATTGCCGGTTTGCCGGCGCACGCCGTTCACGTCCAGCCACATGCCCAGTCGCTGCGGATCGCGAATCTCGTCCGTGGTGACGAGCCACGGCCCGACCGGCCCGAACGTGTCGAAACCCTTGCCCTTGTCCCACGTGCCGCCGCGCTCGATCTGATACTCGCGCTCGGACACGTCGTTCACGATGCAGTAGCCCGCCACGTAATCGAGCGCGCTCTCCAGCGGCACGTAACGCGCCGTGGTGCCGATCACGAACCCGAGCTCCACTTCCCAGTCTCCCTTCACGGCGCCTTTGGGTAGCACCACGGGGTCGTTCGGACCGTTCAGACAGTTCTCCCACTTCGTGAAGAGTACCGGCTCGGACGGTGCGGCCAGCCCCGCCTCCGCCGCGTGATCGCTGTAATTGAGGCCGACGGCAAGAAACTTGCCGACCCCCGAATACGGCACGCCCAGCCGACCCGGCGAGCGCACGACAGGCAACGCCGCGACATCGAGCGCGCGCAATGCCGCCAGTCCTTGCGGACTGAGCGTCTCCGGCGTGATGTCGGCGAGCACATTGGACAGATCACGCACCTGGCCGTCGGCGTCGAGCAGGCCCGGCTTTTCCTGGCCCTTCGGGCCGTAACGCAGCAGTTTCAAAGCAAATCTCCTTGCGACATCAATTGGACCAGCCACCATCGATCACATGGCTGGCACCCGTGGTAAAAGCGGATTCGTCGGAACCCAGGTACACGGCCAGCGAGGCGATTTCGTCGGGAGACCCAACGCGGCCCATCGGCTGACGCGCCACGAATTGCTCGCGCACCGCGGCCAGCGTTACACCCGCGGCCTGAGCCTGTGTCGCGATACGCTCACGCAGCGAAGGCGACTCCACCGTGCCCGGACAAATCGCGTTGCAGCGAATCCCCCGGCCGACGAAGTCGGCGGCGATCGACTTCGTCAGTCCGATCACGGCCGCCTTCGTCGTGCCGTAGGCGAAGCGGTTGGCCACGCCCTTCACGCTCGACGCGGCCGACGACATGTTGATGATCGCTCCGCCGCCTGCCGCCAGCATCGCGGGCAGGAACGCGCGCGTGGTGCGGTACATGCTCTTGACGTTCAGATCGAACGAGAAGTCCCATGCCGCGTCGTCGCATTCGAGAATCGAGCCGTGATGGACGAAACCCGCGCAGTTGAATAGCACGTCGATCGCACCCAGTTCATGCGCGATCGCCGCGACCGCTGCCTGATCGGTAACGTCGAGCGGACGGCGCAACAGGTTCGCATGGTCGTCGAGTTGCGCGAGCGTCTGCGCGTTGAGATCGGTCGCGATCACCCGCGCGCCCTCGCACAGGTAGGCTTCGACAGTGGCGCGGCCGATGCCTTGCGCGGCTGCCGTAATGACCGCGGTCTTGCCCGCCAGTCGTCCATTCATGGATGCTCCTCCCGGGCCAGCGAGGCCGATGCGGCATAGGCGTCACGCACGCGACAGAGATGACGTTGCATCGCCCGCGCCGCATGTTCCGGGTCGCGTGCTTCGAGCGCGTCGAGAATCCCTCGATGGTCCTCCAGACTGCGCGCCAATACACCGGCCACCTGCGACGTGACGCCACGGCTTTTCTTGCCCAGTAAATAAAGGCTGTTTGCGATGCTCTGCAGGAACGGGTTCCCGCAGGCGTCGATGATCGCCTCATGAAAGGCCATGTCCGCCGCGGCAAACTGCTCGGGGCTCGCCAGCAGCGCCTGCTCGTCGTCGACGAGCGCATGCAGGCGCGCCAGATCCGCGCCGTGCATCCGCGTGGCCGCGAGCGCGGCAACCCCCGGTTCGATCACCAGACGCGCATCGAATAACGCCTCGAGCGTGCCCGCATTGAGCTCGATCACCATCTCGAGCGGCTCGAGCAGTTCGCGCATCTCCAGCGAGCCGACGAAGGTGCCCTCGCCCTGCCGGATGCGCAGCAGCCCGAGCAGCGCCAGGCCACGAATCGCTTCGCGTACCGCGGGACGCCCGACGCCGAGCATGCTCGCGAGGTCGCGCTCGGGCGGCAACTGCTGGCCGGGCTTGAGCAGACCGGTGCGGATCATCGTGAGCAAGCGCTGCGCGACCTGCTCCGAGACGGAAACCTGCACGATGGGTTCGAAAGACATGTATTGAGGATGCAAGCCAGCGAAAAACCGCCCACGCCCGCATTCAGTGGTAAGACCAATGACCGGAACACTACGCTTGTCACTGATGATGTGTCAACGGCGGCGCGTCCATCCGCTCGCCCGCCGCGCCTGCCGTCCCTGCGCACGCAGCACCGTTTGTCCGGGGAATGCCGTAGTGCATGCCGGACCAGGGTCATGGGTGTGAGCGGTGCAAATCGAGCGGCCATGCGCCTTACAGCGCCGCCGTGACTGGCGGGTCGCCGCGCTCGCGAACCACGTCTTTCGGTTGTCGGGGTGTCATTTTTCTGCGACCATGGTCCGCCGCCTCGACGTTCTCATCGGGGCAATGTTCCCGCCGTTGCCTGATCCGCCGTATCTCGCGCCGCACCCGTTTCCCGAATTCTGGAGTCTCCGACGATGTCCTCCTCAAAGACCGCCAAGCTGGGCCACTGGACCATGTATATGCCCATCGTGGCCCTCGTTGTCCTGGGTATTGCCGGCTTCATGCCCAATGGCGCCGCGCTCGTGTTGTGCGCGGCCGCGTTGGCAGGCGCCGTGTTCGCCGCCGTGCACCACGCCGAGACCGTCGCCCACAAGGTCGGCGAGCCGTTCGGCACGCTGGTGCTTGCTGTCGCCGTGACGATCATCGAAGTGGCGCTGATCGTGTCGGTCATGCTCTCCGGTGGCCCCGACAAGGCAGGTCTCGCGCGCGACACGGTATTCGCCGCGATCATGATCGTGTCGACCGGCATCGTCGGCCTGTGTCTGCTGTTCGGGGGTGTGCGCCACCACACGCAGGGCTTTCACGTGGAAGGCGCGAGCGCCGCGCTGGCGGTGCTGTGCGCCCTGTCGGTCCTCACGCTGGTATTGCCGAATTACACGAGCTCCGTGATCGGCCCGGGCCTCACGGCCTCGCAACTGGCCTTCGAAGGGATGATCTCGCTGGTGCTGTACATGGTGTTCGTGTTCGTGCAGACGGTGAGCCACCGCGATTACTTCCTCGCCAAGGCGCCCAGCGAAGAGGTGCACGTTCCCCCGCCGTCGCGTCGCACGGCGGTGCTGAGCCTGGGGCTGCTGGTCGTTGCGCTGCTCGCGGTCGTGGGGTTGGCGAAGAAGCTCTCGCCGGCGGTCGAACAGGCCGTCGCGCAAGCGGGTGCGCCCAAGGCCGTCGTCGGTATCGTGATTGCCGCCCTGGTCTTGTTGCCGGAAGGATTGGCGGCATTGCGCGCCGCACGGGCGAATAAGCTTCAGACGAGTCTGAATCTGGCGTTGGGCTCGGCGCTGGCCAGCATCGGCCTGACGATCCCCACGGTAGCGGCGGTCTCGCTGGTGCTCGATCAGCAGATCGAACTCGGCCTTGCGCCGAAGGAAACGGTGTTGCTGGCCGTCACGCTGCTCGTTGGCGTGATCACGCTGGGCACCGGCCGCACCACGGTGCTGCAGGGTGCCGTTCACCTGGTGCTTTTCGCGGCCTTCCTGTTCCTGGCGATCGTGCCCTGAACCGGGCGCGGCGCAGAAGCGAGGGCGACACGACGACAGACGGGCCCGGCATCGCCGACGGCGTTGCGCCGGGCCCACACGCCGAAATGCCCGACGTCCGGTCGACGTGCCGCCGGGGTCGGCCAGCGCCCTGCCGGCACGCTCCCGCTCAGTCTTTCTTGTCCTGCTGCCCGTTCGCGTCGACAGGCGTCGCGTCATCGGCCGGTGCGCCGAGCAGTGCGCCCAGCAGCTTGCTGCCCCCGGCGCCGCGCTTGCCCTGGGCGCCCACCTGCTTGCCGGTCGGCGGGCCTCGACGCACACCCGCGCCGATCTTCAGACCGCGGCGCTTCTGAAGTTCAAATTTAGTCTGTGTCATGTTGCAGTCAGTGATGGGCGGGCCTGCGCGGCCCGCGGAACCGTTTTCGTTTTCCTTTTCGCTTTCGGCTTTCAGCAATCGATCCCGAGCGCGCCCTCGGCCACCAGCGATGCTGCCAGTGCGTGAGCCGCTTCGAGGGCGTCGCCGGCCCAGCGATATGGCGCCGGGGTCACGTGGGTAAGCACCGGATCCAGCGTTTCGATGACGTCGTCAACGTCACGCCAGCCGGTGAAATGCACCACGCCGTGGAATTGCCCTTGCGGCGCGGGCGACGTCTCGGCCCAGTAGTAGAAATTCTCCGCCAGCAGGCAGCCTTCAAAACCCATATCGATCAATCGAAACGCCGCCGGACCATGCATTTCGCGCGAAACAGCGGAACGGCACAAGCGGCGGAAACGGTGGAAACAGCGGAAAAGGCGGCATCGTAGCACGACGCGTTGCGAGCGTCATATCGCCGCGAGGCAGTAGAATACGGCGTCATCGCCCTTACGACCTCATTTTACCGACATCACGATGTTCACCGGAATTGTTCAAGGCACGGCCACGCTGTCGTCCATCGAAGATCGCGACGGCATGCGCACGCTCGAGCTGGCGTTTCCCGAGGGTTTCTGTGAAGACCTCACCCTGGGCGCGAGCGTCTCCGTCGACGGCGTGTGCCTGACGGTCACACAACTGCTCTCGCCCACCGCGGCGTCGTTCGACGTCATTCTGCAAAGCCTGAACGTCACCACGCTCGGCGGCTTCGGCGCCGGGGCACAAGTCAATGTCGAGCGCGCGGCCAAGGATGGCGCGGAAATCGGCGGCCACCCGCTTTCGGGTCACATCGATTTCTCAACCGAGATCATCAGCGTGCGCACGTCGGACACGAACCGCGTATTGCGCATTGCGATACCCGAAGCGTTTCGCAAGTATGTTTTCGCCAAGGGCTATATCGCGATCAACGGCGCGAGCCTCACGGTGTCGGAAGTCAACCGTCAGGAGGGCTGGTTCGAGGTCTGGCTCATTCCGGAGACGCGTCGCATGACGACGTTCGAGGAAAAGGTCGCCGGCACGCGCGTGAATATCGAGATCGAGCGCAGCACGCAGGTCGTGGTCGATACGGTGCGCGAAGCGGTGCAGGAAAGCCTTGGCCGCCTGCAACCGGTGCTCGAAGCCTTGCTCAAGGAAAAGGGACTGTCGCTGGACGACTTCGTGCAGGCGCCGCAATTGCCGGCCGCGAGCGCCGCGGGATCCGACCAGCCTAGCCACGCCACGCCCGCCAAGGGCTGAGCCCGACGCCCAACTTCGAAGGACATTCATGCAATTAGCCACCTGGAACGTCAATTCGCTCAAGGTCCGTCTCGGTCATGTGCAGGATTGGCTGCGCAGCAATCCGGTCGACGTGCTGTGCCTGCAGGAACTGAAGCTCACCGACGAGAACTTCCCGATCACCGAGCTTGCAGCGCTTGGCTATACCTCTCACTTCACGGGGCAAAAGACGTACAACGGCGTCGCGCTGCTGGTCAATCACGCCAAGGTCGGCGAAGCGCAGGATCTCGTGAAGAACTTGCCGAATTTCGCCGACGAGCAACAGCGGCTGATCACGGCGACCGTCGGCGGCGTGCGCGTCGTCTGCGGTTATTTCCCCAACGGTCAGGCCGTGGGCTCCGACAAGTTCGCCTACAAGCTCAACTGGCTGGA
The DNA here is from genome assembly GCF_000767615.3 of Pandoraea pnomenusa. Classification (NCBI taxonomy): domain Bacteria; kingdom Pseudomonadati; phylum Pseudomonadota; class Betaproteobacteria; order Burkholderiales; family Burkholderiaceae; genus Pandoraea; species Pandoraea pnomenusa. Next base: position 3,119,375 of record NZ_CP009553.3, read on the forward strand.
CGCCCTTACCCATTGGCTCTCCGACGAAATGGAGCGGCACCCGCAACTCGCCGTGCTGGGCGACTACAACATCGCCCCCGAAGACCGCGACGTGCATGACCCCGCGAAATGGGAGGGCCAGAACCTGGTGTCGCCTCAGGAGCGTCAGGCGTTCGCCCGGCTGCAAGGCCTCGGACTGCGCGACACGTTCCGCATGTTCGACCAGCCGGAGAAGACCTTCAGTTGGTGGGACTACCGAATGGGCGCGTTCCGCCGCAATGCCGGACTGCGGATCGATCACATTCTCGTGTCGTCGACGCTCGCCGAGCGTTGCACGGCGTGCGAAATCGATCGTGTGCCCCGGACCTGGGAACAGCCGTCGGATCACGCGCCGGTGGTCGCCACGTTCAAGGACTGAACCGCGCCCGCGCGCCGATCACTGACCGGCGCGCGGGTCCGCCAGGCGGGATTCGTAGACAAAGCAGCGGATTGCCGCCTTGTTACGCATGTCCATTTGCATGAATTCCACACCGTAGGCCCAGGTTCCGTCAGCCCGTGGGCCCTCCCCACTTCGCACGGCCGCCATACCGACGATCGGCACGACATCGGCGCCGATCGGTACCCGCAATTGCAACGCGACGTGCCGACAATCGGGCGGCAGCGGCGCCTTCGCCACAATGCCCGCGCCGTCGGCACTAATGTCGCGCACCAGCACGAGCCATTCGGGCGTGTCCCGCGGTTCGGCCAGCATGCGTGTGAACGATGCCCGCGTCGACTCGTCGAGCGGCGACAGGCGCGCCACCAGACGCGTATCGACGCGGGGCGTGCGGCGCACCGGAGTCTCGCGCACCTGCGACGGGCGCGACAGCACCAGATACTCGAACGGACCTTGATGCACGCTGTGGACTTCGCAGGTGAACTCGTAGAGGTTGTCGCCGGGAAACGTCCACATGGCGAGCTTGTCGCCCGCCTGCACCGGCAAACGCAACTGCGCCGACGACGGTGGCGTGACGATCAGCATGCCGTTCGGCGCGCGGCCGATGAGTCGAGCCCGCACGCGCGTCGTGTCATCCTCGGGCGACAATCGCACCTGAACCCACGCCCCGATCGGCAACGGCACCGGCAAACCCTGCAAGTACACGGTCGACGCCCCGCCAGCCAGCGGCGATGCACCGTTCGCCGCCTCGGTGCGGCCGGCAGCCTCCCCGGTCGCCGCGACCTCGGGCAGCGGCCGGTGCGGCGCGAACATGGTAAACAGCCAGTCCAGATCGGCTTCGGACGGCAAACGCTCGCCCGCGGCCAGCAACGGCGTGCCATCGGCGTCGAACAACGGCCAGGAAAGCGGAACGTGTGCGTCAAGATCGCGACGGTTGACCGCCACGAACCCCGGATAGCCTGACGCGATACCAGTCGAGTGCATGATGCCTGAGAGGGGGTGAGCCCCTGGAAAGCCTGGAACGAGGCTCCGGTCTTCCCCGCATTCCCGCGCACGGGGACGCGTCTTGGGCGACCCTCTTCGCACTGGCATCCGTGACCAAAACCCACCAATGTCGGCGACTTCGAAAAACCCACGCCCCGGCCGGACGGAACCGCTGCCCCCTTGAGGCAACGGAATGCGCGTACCTATTTTTACCATGAAACCCCTCGGCGCCCGAGGGCGAAATACGGGGCAAAAAGCAGGTCAATTACTCGCTCATCCAATCTCGGCAGCGGGGTCGGATATTGCGCCGGCGCCGTCGATCAGCGATATCGGGGGCCCGGCAGCGGCAGACGGATGGCCCAGAACCACGGCAGTGTCTGTGCGCATGCCTGCGCCAGCGCCGGCAATTGCCTCACCTCGTGGCACGTCAACCAATCGGCCAACCGTTCCGCCAGGCGACCAGACGTGCTGTCCGGATCGGCCAGGCATGCCCGCAACGCCAGCGCCTGTGGCAAATGTCGCGACGCAACGGCATCGGTCATGGTTTCGTTGAGCGCGGCGATCGCGTATGCGCGGCAGGTGTCCAGCGCGTCTGGCGGGCACGCGTCGCCGGAACGTCCCGGTGCGACACACCACGCCGGTTGCGTGGCCTGCCAGCTCAAGGCAGCGGCGAGGGCGGCCCACCGAGCCCGGCGAACGGCTTCGGGACCAGGCGCCGCTTCGTGCGCCGCTTGGTGCGCCGACAGGCCTAAAAGGCCCGAATGGCATAGGGGAGCGTCCCGAAAAACGTCGTCGACGTCGGCCTGCGCGGCGGGCAGCCAACGGGCGTGCTCCGGCGAACGTCCAGCACGCAGCAGCGCTTCGCGGCGGTCGGCAAGGCTCAGGCGGCCGTGCTCATCAGGGCCGGCCATCGACGCCTCCGGCCCGTCCATGCCAGCCATGACGGCCTCGGAGGACCGCGAAAGCCCTTGCTCCGTGCACGCCGAAACGGCGCGATGCCGGCCTGCTTCGCCGAACCAACGCCCCATCAGGCGAAAAAACGCGTCGAGCGGCGGTTCCGGCGGCCAGATCCCGGACAGGAAACCGAACTCGCGCAACAGGCTCCGAAGGTGCGCGATGGTGCCGGGCCCATAGCCCATCGCCGAATCCGGATCGCGGGTCACGACCCGTACGCCCCGCCAGCGCCAGCCCGGCAGCGTCTCGCACGCGAGCGACATGTCGCTCGCCTCGGGCATGCCGCCATCAACCGATCCGAGAACGCACCGGATCAGCGCGCTCGGCAACCGGGCCGCCACCTCGCCATCTCCCCGGATCAGTACCGAGTCGCCGGGGCCGAACGGATCGCCCCCGTCCGCCGACAATGCAGCGCGGACGCCTGGCGGCAACGCGCCGAACCAGGCGTCTCGCAACGCGTTCATGTGCCGCACATCGGTCTGGCCTACGCCCTCTTCCGTCCAGTGGAGCGTCTGGCAGATGGCACCGGCAAGCGGCCAGACGGCTTTCCCGACCTCGTCGCCCGCACGGCGGCATCGCCCATGCAGTTCCACGACGAGCGGCGCGGTGACCCATTCGGCACGCTGGCGGGACAACGGCGTCTCGCCGAGGTCGTGCAGCGTCTGTGCCAGCCATTGCCCACGCAGCACCGCAAACGCCTCATGGGCGCCAATCCCCCCCGCTTCGCAAGATGCCGTCAGCAAGGCGCCAAGCCAGTCGCCATGCCGCACGTGCCCGGGTAGACAATGCATCGGCGGAACCGCTTCCGGCGCCATTTCCAGCAAGCCGGGTTTCGGGCCGAGCGCGATCAACAATTGCCGGAAGACCTCCGCACGTATGGCGGGCCGATCGGGTGGCAACGTCATCCAAGATTGCACGACGCCCTCGAGCGCCGACGGTGCCAAACGTCGCAGCCACGCGTCGTCGAGTCGAATCCGAGCCCCATGCCACTGCGTGCCGCCCAATTGGCAGCCCGCGCCAAGGCGGACGCGCTTCAGCGTCGCGCCGGCAAAGCGCACGTTACGGAGATCGCACCGGTCGAAGTGTACGTCGCTGAGTTTCGCGCCCCGCAGGTCCGATTCGCGTAGATCGCACTGACCGAATTCCGCACCTCGCAGGTCGGCGCCTACCCACCTCGCGCCGCGCATGGCAACAGCCGTCCATTGCGACCGGGCCGCCGCCACACCCACTAGCCGCGCGCCGTGCGCACTCCCCCGAGTCAGCGACGCTCCACGCAGGCTGGCACGGTGAAACGACGACTCGTCGAGCTGCGCGTTGGTCGACACCAGTCCATCGCATCGGGCCTCGCTGAAGTCGGCATTGCGCGCCACCGTATGGACGAAGACCGCGCCGCGCAGATCGGTCGCAACCAGCCGCGCCTCGCTGGCATCGGTCGCCCGGAAACAGCTGTCGCGAAGATCGGCACGCTCGAAATCGGTGCGAAGCAGGTTGGCGTACGTCAGGCGCGCGCCGCGCAACGAAGCGCCGTCCCAGCGTGCGCCGTTGAAATGACTGCCACGGAAGTCAGCGCCCGGGGCCACGAGTCCGCGCAAATCCGCGCGCGGAAGATGCAGATCGGGTAACGCGGCGTTGCGCAACTTCGAGAGAGTCAGCGCAACACCAAGCACCGGTGCCGGCCAGTCGCGCATGACGCGTGTCGCGCAGACGGACGCTTCCGCAGCCGCCTTCTCCGCCAGCGGCAGCCAATGCCAGAGCGACGTGGCCCCAGCGCGTGCGCGATGCCCGCGACACCATGCGATCAGGTCCCTGACGGCCGGCCCGGCCCGGCCATCGTCCAACAGGTGTGGGAATTGCGTGGTCCACGCTCGTTTCAGGGCCGCCTTGTCGAAGGGCAAGTCACCTCGCACGGCATCGGCGCCAGCGCTCGGCCGCCCGCACGCGTGAGCGCATGGTGTCCTGCCATCGTGCCTGAACACGTGAACCATCCACGCCACCTGCAGCGATATCACGCGTCGTTCGTCGCCATTGGCACGCAGGAATATGCGCCGCAGCGTCTCGGGCGGCGCGGCAGTCGCGTCGGAGGTCAATGCCGGATCGCGGGAAACACTGCCTGCATCCCGCGGGTGGGCGGCATTCGACGCGTGTCCCCAACGGGAAACGGCATAGGGAATCGGCATGCTGCATCGCTCCTTCGCACGCGCTCGGACGCGCGCAAAAAGCGACCATAGTGCCCAACGAACGAAGCGCTGCGTGCTAAGGAATTTCCGATTTCACGCAGCGCCGTGAGAGCGCGTCAACGGCGCGGCGGGTCAGGCGAGACAGAGCGCGAGCGCGTCGCGCCAGTCGGGTGCCCGCAGGCCGAACGTACGCGCCAGCTTGTCGTTGTCCAGCACCGAATACGCCGGACGCTTTGCCGGCAAGGGATAAGCGGAAGTCGGAATCGGCACAACGTTTGGACGCTTCTCCGGTTGGCTCAAGTCGAGGATTGCCTCGGTAAAGCCGTGCCAGGTCGTCTGTCCTGCGGCCGTCAGGTGGTAAAGACCGCCATGCTCGCGCCAGAAGTCGGCGTCGACCCCGGATTCGCCCATGCCCTGCACCAATACCTGGGAGGTCAGCTCGGCGATCGTTCGGCACCAGGTCGGCGCGCCCTGCTGATCGGCGACGATGCGCAGCTCGTCACGCTCGCGTGCGAGCCGTTGCACCGTGAGCAGGAAGTTCGCCCCGCGCGTCCCGTAGACCCAACTGGTGCGCAGAATCAGATGATTCGCGCCACTGGCCGCGATGGCGGCCTCGCCGGCCAGTTTGGTGCGACCGTAGGCATTTTGCGGATGGGTGGGCTCGTCTTCGCGGTACGGCGTGGTGGAGGTGCCGTCGAAAACGTAGTCGGTGGAGTAATGCACGAGGAGCGCGCCGAGGCGCCGGGCTTCTTCGGCCATGATTCCCGGCACCACGGCGTTGACCTGGTACGCGGCCGCCTCGTCCGTCTCCGCCCGGTCGACGGCCGTATAGGCCGCCGGATTGACAATCACGTCGGGCGCGAAATCGCGCAAGGTGCGCACCACGCTGTCGGTATCGAGCAGGTCCATTGCCTGTCGGCCGGGCGCAAGCACCTCACCCATACCCTGCAGGCAACGCGCCAATTCCCAGCCCACCTGCCCGGTAGCGCCCGTCAACAGAATGCGTTTTGCCATATGCCCCGGCCTCCTCGTCGCTCGATCGTAAAGCCTGCGAGGCTACCGCGATTCGTCTCAGGTTTCCAGCCCGAGCTCCTGGATCTTGCGCGTGATGGTGTTCCGACCGATGCCGAGACGGCTGGCCGCCTCGACCTTTCGTCCACGCGTGAAATCGAGGGCCTCGTTGATGAGGGCCGTCTCGAAGCGGCGCGTGAGCTGGTCCATGACGTCGGGCGACGCCGAGCGCAACAGCCGGGCAACCTCACGACGCAAGATCGGCTCCCAGCTCTCCGCGCCGGCCATGTCCCCCGGCGTCGCGCCCACCCCGGCAGGCGCGGACGCGCCCGATGCCATCGGCATCCCGTTCGCCATGCCCGCCACGCCTGACACCGACGCGCCGCCTCCGACGCCATAACCGGGCGCGCCAGCGCCAGCGCCCGCGGGCGCGGCCCCGGCCGGTGCCCCGGCATACGCGGGAGCACTTGCCACTGCGGAAATCGATGCGGGCGCGAGCGTCTGGAATTCGGGCGGCAGATCCTTGATCTCCACCGTCTGCGCCGGGGCCATGACCGTCAGCCAGTTGCTCAGGTTTTCCAGCTGGCGCACGTTGCCCGGGAACGGGAAGCGCGTCAGATGCGCCAGCGCCGCCTCGCTGATGCGCTTGGTCTCGACGCCCAACTCCCGCGCGCTCTTTTGCAGGAAATGGCGCACCAGCAGCGGGATGTCCTCGCTGCGCTCGCGCAACGACGGCAAGCGCAGACGAATCACGTTAAGCCGGTGATACAAGTCCTCGCGGAACAGGCCCTGACGCACGCGGTCTTCAAGATTCTGGTGCGTGGCGGCGATGACGCGCACATTCGCCTTGATCGGGCTGTGCCCGCCCACGCGGTAGTAATTGCCGTCCGAAAGCACGCGCAACAACCGCGTTTGCAGATCGAGCGGCATATCGCCGATTTCATCGAGAAACAGGGTGCCGCTCTCGGCTTGCTCGAAACGGCCGCGACGTGTGGCCTGCGCGCCCGTGAACGCACCGCGCTCATGACCAAACAGTTCGGACTCCAGGAGGTCCTTGGGAATCGCCGCCGTGTTGAGCGCAATGAACGGGCCGGATGCGCGCGGCGAATGCCGGTGCAGCGCCCGCGCGACCAGTTCCTTGCCCGAGCCCGACTCGCCGGTGATCAGCACCGTGGCGCTCGAGTGGGACAAGCGCCCGATGGCGCGAAACACGTCCTGCATCGCGCTCGCCTGACCGAGAATCTCGGGTTCTTCGGTGATGCGCTCATCATCCGTGGCTTCACGCAGACTTTCTTCGACCGCGCGCAGGATCAGCTCGACCGCGCGATCCACGTCGAACGGCTTGGCCAGATACTCGAACGCACCGCCCTGAAACGCGGCAACCGCGCTGTCGAGGTCCGAGAACGCCGTCATGATGATGACCGGCAGGCCCGGATACCGCTGCTTCACGGTTTGCAGCAGCTCGAGCCCGGACCCGCCCGCCATGCGGATGTCCGAGACCAGCACCTGCGGCGAGTCGTGCTCGAGTGCCGCGCTCGCCTCGCGCGGGCCCGTAAAGCTGCGCACCGGCAAGTTGGCGCGCGTGAGCGCCTTTTCCAGCACCCATCGAATCGATTGGTCGTCGTCTACTATCCAGATCGGCTTCATTGTTCACCGTGTAACGTCTATGCCCGGCCGCAGGTGCTACGGCCAACGGCGTGAGGGCCGAATCAGCCCAGGGGCAGCAGGATTCGAAAATCCGTCCGTCCGGGCCGGCTTTCGCATTCGATCAGACCGTCGTGACGCTGCACGAACGACTGCGCCAGCGTGAGTCCCAGACCGCTTCCTCCCTCGCGCCCGGAAACGAGCGGGTAGAAGATGCGATCGCGAATGTCGGCGGGAATGCCAGGCCCGTTGTCGATCACATGCAATTCCAATGCCAGCTTGTGCAGTCGCTTGGCAATCGTGATCTTTCGCGCCACGCGCGTGCGCAGCACGATGCGTGCATCGCCGCGCGCGATCTGCTCGCGCAAGGCTTCCGCGCCGTTGCGCACGATGTTGAGCAACGCCTGGATGAGTTGCTCCTTGTCGCCGCGAAAATCGGGCAGGCTCACGTCGTAATCCCGCTCGATCGACAGACCCTGCGGGAACTCCGCGAGCACTACGGAGCGCACTCGCTCGCAGACTTCGTGAATGTTCACGTCGGTGGCGATATACGGGTGCCGGTGAGGTTCCAGCAGGCGGTCGACCAGCGTTTGCAACCGGTCGGACTCCTTGATAATGACCTGCGTGTACTCGCGCAACTCGCGTTGATCGAGCTCGAATTCCAGCAACTGCGCCGCCCCGCGAATCCCGCCCAGGGGATTCTTGATCTCATGCGCCAGATTGCGAATGAGCTGCTTGTTCATCAGCGCCTGATCGATGATGCGTTCTTCGCGCTCGTTTTTGAGCTTCTGCTCGTTCTCGATCAGCTCGACGATCACGAAATCGGGCGCCGACTCGGGGGCCGCGACGATCGCATGCGTGTGCAAAGGCTCCTGCGCGGTGCGCTCGAGCACCAGATCGAGGCGTGTGGTCTGAAAGCGGTTGGCGATGAGGTCGACCATCGTCGACGCCAGCACCTCACCGTTCGTGAACACGTCGTTCCACGTCATCTGCGACAGCGAACGGCGCGAGAGCGCGAGCAGGGCCTCGGCCGCCGGGTTCGCGAAGACGACACGCAGCGAGTGCTTTTCGAGCACGAGCAACACGGTGGGCAAGGCTTCGAGGCCGGGCAGGATGCCGGTGGCCGCGAGCTTCGCCTCCCACGGATCGACACTCGCAGGCAACGCCGGCGCCTGGCCAGGCGCGGCGCCGACGCCGGAGGGCGAATCGTCAGTGGCAGGCGCGCGCGGACTTGCGGTCGGTTTCGCACCAGCGCGGACACTTTTCATCAAGGATCGAGGCGATAGGTTCATGACCCGCTACGCAGGAATACGCCTTGCGGCGACGGATAAAAAAGGGGGACGGCCGCGGCCATCCCCCTTGCATGTCGAGCATGACGGTCGGCCGCTGGCGTTCCGTCATGCCGGCGCATTCCCTGCGCAGCGATTCGATTACAGCGAGTAGTACAGTTCGAACTCGAGCGGGTGCGTGGTCATGGCCACACGGCGCGCTTCGTCCGTCTTCAGTGCGATGTACGAATCGAGCATGCCGTCGGTGAACACGCCACCGCGCGTGAGGAACTCGCGGTCTTCGTTCAGATACTCGAGGGCCTGTTCGAGGCTCGCGCACACGGTCGGGATCTTTGCATCCTCTTCCGGCGGCAGGTCGTACAGGTTCTTGTCGGCAGCCTCGCCCGGGTGGATCTTGTTCTGCACGCCGTCCAGGCCGGCCATCAGCATGGCCGAGAATGCCAGGTACGGGTTGGCCATCGGGTCCGGGAAGCGCGCTTCGATGCGGCGGCCCTTCGGGTTGGCAACGTACGGAATGCGGATCGAGGCCGAACGGTTACGGGCCGAGTAGGCCAGCTTCACCGGCGCTTCGAAGTGCGGCACGAGACGCTTGTACGAGTTCGTCGACGGGTTCGTGATCGCGTTCAGGGCACGGGCGTGCTTGATGATGCCGCCAATGTAGTACAGCGCGAACTCCGACAGACCGCCGTAGCCGTTACCGGCGAACAGGTTCTGACCGTCCTTCCAGATCGACTGGTGGATGTGCATGCCCGAACCGTTGTCGCCAACGATCGGCTTCGGCATGAACGTGGCCGTCTTGCCGTAGCTATGCGCCACGTTGTGCACCACGTACTTCAGGATCTGCGTCCAGTCGGCGCGCTGGACCAGCGTCGAGAACTTCGTGCCGATTTCGTTCTGGCCCTGGCCTGCCACTTCATGGTGGTGGACTTCGACGGGCACGCCGAGTTGCTCGAGCAACAGGCACATTTCCGAGCGCATGTCCTGGAACGTGTCGACCGGAGCGACCGGGAAGTAGCCGCCCTTCGTGCCCGGACGGTGACCGGTGTTGCCGCCTTCGAAGTCTTGCGACGACGACCACGGGGCTTCTTCCGAGTTGATCTTCACGAACGTGCCCGACATGTCGGTCTTCCACTGGACCGAGTCGAAAATGAAGAATTCCGGCTCCGGACCGAAGAAGGCGGTGTCGCCCAGGCCCGTGCTCTTCAGATACGCTTCGGCGCGCTTGGCGATCGAGCGCGGATCGCGGTCATAGCCCTTGCCGTCGGCCGGTTCGATCACGTCGCAGGTCAGCACCAGCGTGCTTTCTTCGTAGAACGGGTCGACGTACGCGGTGTTCGCGTCCGGCACCAGCAGCATGTCCGAGGCTTCGATGCCCTTCCAGCCTGCGATCGACGAACCGTCGAAAGCGTGGCCGCTCTCGAACTTGTCTGCGTCGAAGTGCGACACCGGCACCGAGACGTGTTGTTCCTTACCGCGCGTGTCGGTAAAGCGGAAGTCGACGAACTTGACGTCTTCTTCCTTGACCAGATTCATCACATCTGCCACAGATTTGCTCATGCTATCTCCCGAAAGATTCAATCTGGCGCTGCTGGCGCTCATCGCCCGCGTCGCCGCACCCTCTTAACGAACTCCGTGTTCGGATTCGCCTGTGTTAAGCAGGAAGCGTGCCAACGTGGCACCGACCCGCGTCGCATCATCCTCACCCACTGATTTCTAAGGAAATATTCGATTCTGGTGCGACCAGCGCCGAATTCCCGCTTGTGGACCGCGATTCTCCATTTCGGTGCGTCACGCCCCAAAACATCACCGATATGGTGCATTCAGAGATTATGCACCTTTTCGGTGCCGCCATCGGTTACCGACGAACCGAAGTTGTGCAGCGACTCGCACCGTCCGGATGCGCATTACCGCGCCACGCCTTTGCACGTCCGCCTCCCGACCACCGCCGGGCGACATTTGTCCGATTGACGGAATGCGCACCTCCCGTAAAGTGCACGCTAGAATGAAGGACGACCTTCGACCAGCGAGATCACAGCAATATGACAAGCGCCAAAGCCATTCTCGAACAAGCCGAACAACGCCGTGCCACCGGACAACTCGCCTACGCCGGGGCGGTGACGCCCGAAGAAGCGATGGCGCTGCTCAATGCCGACGCGAACGTGCGTCTGATCGACGTGCGCACCCGCGCCGAACTCGACTGGGTGGGCCGCCCGCAAGTGCCGGACGGCCAGTACGCTAACGTCGAATGGGTGCGGTATCCGGGCGGCGTGCCCAACGAGCATTTTCTGGAGCAGCTGACGTCGCAGGCCCCCGACAGGAATGCACCGCTGCTGTTCCTGTGCCGCAGCGCCGCGCGCTCCAAGGCGGCTGCCAAGGTCGCCTACGAAGCCGGGTTCACGAAGTCGTTCGACATCCTCGAAGGCTTCGAGGGCGACAAGGACAGCGCCGGCCACCGCAAGCACGTCAGCGGCTGGTGCTTCCGCAATTTGCCGTGGATCGGCGCCTGAGACGCCCGCCCCGCCTGGTGCACTGTCATCGCGCGCACGGGTAAGCGTCGGCGTCCGGTAAGCGCCCCCCTTTCGAATCATTCCGATCGTCATCACCGCGAGGAGACACCGCGATGGACTGGACACATTTGCTGACTTTCGCCCTGGCGCTGTTCGTGGGCGCAGGTACGCCCGGCCCGGGCATCGCCGCAATCGTGGCGCGCGTGCTCGGACGCGGCACGCAAGGCGCGATCGCCTTCTCCGCTGGCGTCGCGATCGGCGACGTTGTCTGGCTCACGCTCGCCGTGCTCGGTGTGGCCGCGTTGGCGCACACGTTCTCGGGCGTTTTCCTGGCGATCAAGTACGCGGGTGCCGCCTATCTCCTGTATCTCGCCTGGAAGATGTGGCACGCGCCCGCCAGCGCCCCCGCCGAGCCGTTGAGCGCCGCGCCGCGCGAACAATCGTGGCGCCTGTTCCTTGGCGGCCTGTCAGTGACGATGGGTAATCCCAAGGTCGTCGTTTTCTACTTCGCCCTGCTGCCCAACCTGCTCGATTTGCAACGCGTCACGGCACTCGGTTACGTCGAAGTCGTCGGCGTCACACTCGCGGTGCTCGCCATTGTGTTCGGCTCGTACATCGCGCTCGCCGCGCGGGCGCGAAGACTGCTAAGCTCGGCCCGCGCGGTGCGGCGATTGAATCGCGCGACAGGCACGGTCATGGCCGGCGCCGCCGTCGCGATCGCCACGCGCTGAGTGCACCACGCGGCCCCGGGGCCGCGCAGCGCCGCTGCATCGGGAACGAATACGCCACCCTCGAGGTGGCGTTTTTTTCGCCTCGCTTAGGGCTACACAAGGGCCCATTGTTGCGATTTACGTAATGATTCCTTGGCGCAATCGCTGTTTTTCTGCGATAGCCGAAAGCCTATCCTGCTTTCAACGGCCACAGGCAATGCCTACCGCACCTGCTCCAGCAGGGTGCCGGTACCGATGCACAGCCCGCCCGCAGTCGAAGAAAACAGGAAACCTCATCATGAATCGCCAACGCATTGCCTCAGCCCTGATGTCGGCCGTGCTGATCACCGCCGCCGGAACTGGAACTGCCCTTGCACAGGCAGGCCGCACCAGCGACGCGTACCCTGAAGGTCCGCAGCTCGCCTGGATCGCACAAACTTCATCCGCTTCACCGGCATCGCAAGTATCGCGCGAGAAGGTACGCGCGGAACTGGCCGAAGCCCGCGCACAAGGCCTCATCCCGCAAAACGATTACGAATACCCGGCGTTCGCCGATCGCGCCAGCGCGTCGACGAAGACACGTGCACAGGTGTACGAGGAACTGATCCGCGCCCGCGAGAGCGGCGAGATGCGGCACTCGAACCCCTGAACTGCGCCCGGCACGGCATCGCCGTGCGCTTGCGGCCCCTCGCCGTGTCGCCGTACCCCGGTGGCGCGGCATGACGCGCACAGGCCGGACGGCATCGCCGGCCTGTGCTGCGTCACCTCTTCTCCGACACCGACCTCGGGCGTTGCCCTTCACTTGTCGCGACCTGCCCGGACTGCGTGCTACCATGCAGCCGTTTCAATTTGCATAGACAGGATCATCCGGTGAGTCAGATCGAATTCGATATCGAGTGGACCGAACGTGCGGCCAAGAAGGCCGAGCGACTCGTCCCCAAGGGCACCCCTCTCGCGTTGCCGCCGATCGAATGCATGCCGGCCGAAGGCGACGTGCTGTTCCTCGGCCAGGGCGAGAAGAAGCAACCGTTTATCGTGGTGGAGCGTCAGTACCACCACGAAGGCGAGGACGCATGGACCATCATTCTGATTCTCGATCTGCCTGAGTAACTTCGAATCGTAGAATCCGGGCAAGACGTTGGCGAAACGCCGGCACGGCAGCCGAGGAACGCAACGCATCGGAATATTCGTAACGCAAGCACGCACGGCGCGGCCACTGGGGAAATCCCGGTTGCCGCGCCGCTTTGCTTGGAGAGTGCCGCTTTCTATACTTGAAGCGCGTTCCACATCGCGTAATCCAGGCAGGGAGATTCGACGATGCTCATGCCCAACCTCTCCAACGCCCAACTCGTCACCATGTTCGCGATCGCGGTATTCGGTGCGATCGCGGTCGGCGCCATGCCTTGCAAAGGCACCCTGCGAATGTGCTGGCGTTCGCTGCTCGTCGTGGTCGGCGCCGTGCTCGCGGTGCTCGCCTTCGAGCTCGTCCCGCTGCTCGCCTGAGCCATTTTGCGGATTTTCATCATTAAGGGTTGACCCCATGCGGAAGAGCCGATATTATCTCGGTCTCGTTGGGGCGTTAGCTCAGTTGGTAGAGCAGCGGACTCTTAATCCGTAGGTCGAGTGTTCGAGTCACTCACGCCCCACCAAACGAATTTTGAAAAAGGCTGCTGCGCCGTGCAGCCTTTTTTATTCCCGGTTGTATCGGGGCGTTAGCTCAGTTGGTAGAGCAGCGGACTCTTAATCCGTAGGTCGAGTGTTCGAGTCACTCACGCCCCACCAGACCACATCAAAAAGGCTGCACCGCTTGCAGCCTTTTTTGTTCCCGGTAGCACCGGGGCGTTAGCTCAGTTGGTAGAGCAGCGGACTCTTAATCCGTAGGTCGAGTGTTCGAGTCACTCACGCCCCACCAAGCCATTCGACAAAAAGCCCGCCGCTTCGGCGGGCTTTTTGCTTCTCCACGCGGACACTCCCCCGTCTCGCCCCCCGCTTTCGCACCGCCTCGCGTTCCGCGCGCCACCTCCGCCGCGAATGCACCGCGATATTCACTCTCCGACGTCCGCTCGCACGTGGCGCGCCCCGCACACCATGGGCCGATCGCAGACACCGGCACACGCCCCACTGTCGTCCATGTCCTACACGCGATTCAGTCGCCACCGATAGTCCGCGCTCGAGACGCACGCTATGCTGATTCCATGTCGCTGCTGTCCGTTGCGTCGGATGCAGCGAGCCCGTCAAAGGAGACGCATCATGAAAGCAGCGAAGTCGATTCTGGTGGTTCTCGCCGCACTGACCATGGGCACGTCCATCTTCGGATGCACGCTAGGTGGCGCAGCCGCAGGCGGCGTCATCGGTCACGAGGCAACCGGTGGGAGTACCGCCGGCACGATCGGCGGCGCCGTCGTCGGCGGTGTCATTGGCCACGAACTGGGCAAGTAACGTCCAGCGCGGCACCCGCGCCCCATGACCTCACGCAGTCAACGCCCGACGATGTAAAGCGGGCCGTTGGCGGCGTAACCATACATGACCAGGACGTCCCCCACCACGCCGTCGCCGGCCGCTCTGGCTTGCTCCACGCTCGCATACCGCTTCGCCTGCCCCGTGCACGCGACAAACTGACGACCGCCCCCGGAAAGCGCGCCGTCGTGTCGGCCGATGAATCCGGCCTGACGCGCGCTCCACAAAAAATAGCCCTCGCATTTCGCCACGTCCGGCGGACGTCGCACCGCCGGCGCATCGGCGGCATTGCCCCCCGCTTTCTGATGCAATCGCGTCAGACGCCTGATCACCGCCTCCGACAGGCGCCCCATTCCAATGTCCTTTCCTCGGCTCCTGGCCATCACTCCCTCCCGAAATTCGCCTGCGGCACTGCGCGCGCGGGCACTCCGATAATGGTGAACAATAACGAGGTCAATGGGGTTGGGGAGTGTCCGATATGCGATGCCACACCCCGTGGCCACGCTCCACACGCACCGAGACTCGCCACGCGTCATGCAAAGGGCACCAAATACGCTCCAGATGGGCCAAATAGAACGCAATCCGCGTTATTTATGGAGCAACATAGCGCTGCGAACACGCAACATTCGCACGACGCCCGGTGTGCGGGCGTTCCTCATTGTCTACACTGAAAGCCTCACACGCGCGGTCTCACTGGCACCCTGACCCCGGCCTCGGCCTCATGGCCGGGTCCATCGGCCTCGGCAACTTCCGTACGGCAACGCCATGGCGACGGTAACTTTCGCACCTGCAATCCAGCGTCACGTGTCTGTCGACGAACAGGACGTCGACGGCGCGACGGTGCGCGACGCGCTGGCGCACTGCGTCGGCGCAACCCCGGCATTGCGCGGCTACCTGTTCAACGATCAGGGACGCCTGCGAGCGCATGTGGCGGTCTTCGTCGACGGTCGCCTGATCCGCGACCGCAGTGCGCTGAGCGACACACTGAATGCCGCCAGCCGCGTTTATGTCGCGCAGGCGCTCTCGGGCGGATGACGCCCTCGGCGGCCTGCGCGCGCCAAGGAGGCAGATCGTGGAACATGTCATTGGAGCGACACTGCTGGTCGCGACCCGCAAGGGGTTGTTCACGTGGCAGCGCACGGCAGACATCTGGCAATTGACGTCGAGCACGCCCGATTTCCCGGGCGAACCGGTCAGCATGGTGATGCACGACGCGCGCGACGGCACCGATTATGCGGCGCTCAATCTGGGGCACTTCGGCGTGAAGCTCTGGTGCCGCGAGCGCGAAGCGAGCACGTGGACCGAGCTTGCGCCGCCCGCGTTCGCGCCGGACGATGCGCAGCCCGAATCATGGGTCGCGCCCACCGCGAATCGTGCGGAGACCGCGACACCGGCACACGAGTCGCAAACCCGGGCGCCCTCCGTCGATCTGCTCTGGTCGCTGGAAGCGGCAGGCCCCGACGCGCCCGGCGTGCTCTGGGCCGGTACCATTCCCGGTGGTCTTTTCCGCTCGGGCGACCGCGGCCGGCACTGGGAACTGGTGCGCGGCCTGTGGGACCGTCCGGAACGGGCTGACTGGATGGGCGGCGGCTACGATCATGCGGGTATCCATTCGATCTGCATCGACCCGCGTGACAGCCGGCAGGTCATGGTGGCGGTGTCGACGGGCGGCGTCTGGCGCACGCGCGACGACGGTCGTACCTGGGCGCTCGCCGCATCCGGCATGGAGGCGGACTACATGCCACCCGAGCGCCGTCTCGACCCGAATGCGCAGGACGTTCACCGGCTCGTGCAATGCCACGACGCCCCCAACGCCTTGTGGGCGCAGCACCACAACGGCATCTTCCGCACGCTCGACTACGGCACGACATGGCGGCGCATTCACGCGTCACCGTCGAGCTTCGGCTTCGCGGTCGCCGTCGATCCGCATGACCCCGACGTCGCGTGGTTCGTGCCCGCGCAACGCGACGCCTGCCGCATGCCGGTCGACGCCCGGCTCGTCGTGACCCGCACGCGCGACGGCGGCGAGTCGTTCACCTCGCTCTCGCACGGACTTCCGGAGACCCCCTCCTACGATCTCGTCTATCGCCACGGTCTCGACATCGACGCCACCGGCCGCACCCTCGCCATGGGCTCGACGACCGGCGCCCTGTGGATCGGCGATAACGCCGGCGAACGATGGCAATGCCTCACCGCGCACCTGCCCCCCGTCTACGCGGTGCGATTCGTCTGACCCGAATGTCGGAATTTTCGCCCTGAGTCCGTCGCGATTCCGCCCCGTCTGTCCGACGGAAACCTTAAGAAGTCGCATTTTCTGTCGTATACGAAGGTAGACGGACTGGCTTCATCGAATCCCCCCGTCGCGCGTCACCGGACACGTCACCCGTGTCGAACGGGCGCGTGAGCCAACGTCGCGTCGTGCACTATCCGTCGTATCGACGCGTTCCGCGGCAGTCCGGCGACCACTCCTCGCAACGCCGACGGCAACCCATCCCTCGTTGCCCGGCTTCCCATCCCTAAAGGAGTCATCCCGTATGCGAATCGCCGATCTCAGAATCCGAACCCGCCTGGCCATCGGCTTCGGCACATTGCTGCTTTTGCTGCTCGCCATGCTGGTCATCGCGCTCGTGCGTTTCGTTGCCATCGAGCGCGCCAACGAAGCCCTGATCACCAGCGCCTGGGCGAAAGCCGACGCCGCGCACAACATCGACGCCATGGTTCGCGGCAACGCACGCCGCCTGCTCGAAGTCGTGGCTGCGCCGGACGCCGCCCGGCGCGATGCACTGAATGCGCGTATCGATGCCAATCTCGCGCGCATCGCCCACGCACAGGCGGTGCTCGACAAGTACGTATCGACGCCGCAAGGCCGGCAGCTCATCGCGGCGGTCAGGCAGCACAACGATGCCTTCGTCAAAGCCCGGGCCGCCGCGCTCTCGCAGTTGCGCTCGGGTCAGCAGCCGGGCGCGCTGGAGATCGCGGAGCGCGACGCCCTGCCCGCGCTCGACGCCATGCAGGAAGAGGCCGTCGAGCTCGTCGCGCTCCAGCAGAAGATCGTGGACGACACCGGCGCGGCAACGAGCGCCGACATCGCGTTCGCCAAATGGCTGCTCGCCGCCATCGGGATGACGGCCGTGATCGTGGGCATCGGCGCCGCCTGGTCGGTCACGCGCAGCATCACGCGTCCGATCGCACGCGCCGTGCAGGTCGCGCAGCGGGTGGCGCAGGGCGACCTTACCAGCCGCATCGAAGTCACGAGTCGCGACGAGACCGGACAGTTGATGGCCGCGCTCAAGCACATGAATGAAAGCCTCGATCAAATCGTGCGGCGCGTTCGCAGCGGCACCGCCGCCATTGCCTCGGCCTCGGGCCAGTTGCTGGCGGGAAACACCGATCTCTCGGCGCGCACCGAAGAGCAGGCCGCCTCGCTCGAAGAGACGGCATCGTCGATGGAAGAGCTCACGGCAACGGTTCGCCAGAACGCCGACAACGCACGACAGGCCAGCCAACTCGCCACGAATGCGTCGGAGATCGCCGACGAAGGCGGCCGCGTCGTCGAACGCGCGGTGAGTTCGATGCACGACATTGCCGAGCGCTCGACGAAGATCAACGACATCATCGGCGTGATCGACGGCATCGCGTTCCAGACGAACATCCTCGCGTTGAACGCGGCCGTGGAAGCGGCGCGCGCGGGCGAACAGGGACGCGGCTTCGCCGTGGTGGCGGGCGAAGTCCGCACGCTCGCCCAGCGCAGCGCCGCCGCGGCCAAGGAGATCAAGGCGCTCATCGAAACGTCGGTCGGCAAGGTGCAGGACGGCTCCGCGCATGTGCGCGATGCGGGCCGCACGATGCATGACATCGTGCAGGCGGTGCAGCGCGTAACCGACATCATGGGCGAAATCTCGGCCGCGTCCGCCGAGCAGTCGGGCGGCATAGAACAGGTGAACACGGCCGTCATGCAGATGGATCAGGTCACGCAGCAGAATGCCGCGCTGGTCGAGCAGGCTACCGCCGCCGCCGGGTCGCTCGAAGACCAGGCGCGCCATCTGCGCGAAGCCGTCGCGGTGTTCCGCCTGGCCGACGGCGATGCCATCTCGACGAGCTGGGGTGCTCGCGCGGGCGACGGCGACAGCGCCGCCAATGCCGGCCTTTCCGACGACGCGGCACGCGCGAGCGTGGTCGCGTTCGCGCGTCGGCGCCATGTGGCCTGATCGCTGACGCCGCATCGGTCATCCACCGCAAATCCCCGTCCGCGCTGGCCTTCGGGCCGACGATGCGCTCAGCGCGGCGTTGCGACATTGGAGTATGATGGCTGCTGCTATGCTTTTTCCCCACCGTCTGGAAAAGAGGTGTACCGTGGCCCGAAAGACCCCCATCGAGCGCTACCGAAACATCGGCATCAGTGCTCACATCGACGCTGGCAAAACGACGACGACCGAGCGGATCCTGTTCTACACCGGCGTCAATCACAAGCTCGGCGAAGTCCACGAAGGCGCTGCCACGATGGACTGGATGGAACAGGAACAGGAGCGCGGCATCACGATCACGTCGGCCGCCACCACCTGCTTCTGGCGCGGCATGGCCGGCAACTATCCTGAACATCGCATCAACATCATCGACACGCCGGGACACGTCGACTTCACCATCGAAGTCGAGCGCTCCATGCGTGTGCTCGACGGCGCCTGCATGGTCTACGATTCAGTCGGCGGCGTGCAGCCGCAATCCGAAACCGTCTGGCGCCAGGCCAACAAGTACAAGGTGCCGCGCATCGCGTTCGTCAACAAGATGGACCGCGTGGGCGCCGACTTCTTCCGCGTTCACAAGCAGATCCACGAACGCCTGCGCGGCAATGCCGTGCCGATCCAGATTCCGATCGGCGCCGAAGACAATTTCCAGGGTGTGGTCGACCTGGTGAAGATGAAAGGCATCGTCTGGGACGAGGCGTCCAAGGGCGTGAAGTTCGACTACGTCGACATTCCCGCCAATCTCAAGGACACGGCCCAGGAATGGCACGACAAGATGATCGAGGCCGCGGCCGAGGCCGACGAGGCCTTGCTCGAAAAGTACCTCGGCGGCGAAACCCTCACGGAGGATGAGATCCGGGCGGGCCTGCGCAAGCGCACGGTCGCCGGGGAAATCGTGCCGATGCTGTGCGGCACCGCCTTCAAGAACAAGGGCGTGCAGGCCATGCTCGACGCCGTGATCGATTACCTGCCCTCGCCGGTCGACGTGCCCGCCATCGCGGGTCACGATGAAGACGACAAGGAAATCGAGCGCCACCCGTCGGACGACGAACCGTTCTCCGCACTCGCCTTCAAGATCATGACCGACCCGTTCGTCGGCCAGTTGATCTTCTTCCGCGTGTATTCCGGTGTAATCGAGTCGGGCGGCACCGTGCTCAACCCGCTCAAGTCCAAGAAGGAGCGTCTCGGACGCATCCTGCAAATGCACGCGAACACGCGCCAGGAACTCAAGGAAGTGCGCGCGGGCGACATCGCCGCCGCCGTGGGCCTGAAGGAAGCCACGACCGGCGATACGCTGTGCGACCCGAACCACGTGATCATTCTGGAAAAGATGGAGTTTCCGGAGCCGGTGATTTCGCAGGCGGTGGAGCCGAAGACGAAGGGCGACCAGGAAAAGATGGGCCTCGCGCTCAACCGCCTGGCCCAGGAAGACCCGTCATTTCGCGTGCAGACCGATGAAGAGTCCGGCCAGACCATCATCTCCGGCATGGGCGAACTGCACCTCGAAATCCTGGTGGACCGCATGCGCCGCGAGTTCGGCGTGGAGGCGACCGTCGGCAAGCCGCAGGTCGCCTATCGCGAGACCGTGCGCAGGAAAGTCGAGGATGTGCAGGGCAAGTTCGTCAAGCAGTCGGGCGGACGCGGGCAGTACGGCGACGTGGTCATCACGCTCGAGCCGGACAAGGAGAAGCCTTACGAATTCGTCGACGCCATCAAGGGCGGCGTGGTGCCGCGCGAATACATTCCCGCGGTCGACAAGGGCATTCGCGAGACGCTCACCAACGGCGTGGTCGCCGGCTATCCGGTCGTCAACGTCAAGGTCACGCTGACGTTCGGCTCGTACCACGACGTCGACTCCAATGAAAATGCGTTCCGCATGGCAGGTTCGATGGCATTCAAGGAGGCCATGCGACGTGCCGACCCCGTCCTGCTCGAACCGATGATGGCCGTCGAAGTCGAAACCCCGGAAGAGTTCATGGGCAACGTGATGGGCGACCTCTCGGGGCGACGCGGCATCATGCAAGGCATGGACGACATCGTGGGCGGCGGCAAGATCGTGCGCGCCGAGGTGCCGCTGTCCGAAATGTTCGGGTACTCGACGTCGCTGCGCTCGCTCACGCAAGGGCGCGCGACCTACACCATGGAGTTCAAGCACTACGCCGAAGCCCCGAAGAACGTGGCCGACGCCATCATCACGTCCAAGAAGTAACGTGTCGGGCATCGCGATGCGGCATTCGCCGCGTCCGGTGACCTGACGGTCAACGCCCGCGACGGGCGCGATTTCGTCTCCGGACGGGAGCGCACCGCCAGCGGGCGTTGTCCTTTTTCCGTCACCTCATGAAAAACATTCTCAGCATCCAGTCACATGTCGTTTTCGGCCACGCCGGCAACAGTGCCGCCGTATTTCCCATGCGTCGCCTAGGGATCAATGTCTGGCCGATCAACACGGTGCAATTCTCGAATCACACGCAATACGGCAAATGGGCCGGACAGGCGCTGCCGAGCGAAGAGATCCTGCATCTCGTGGACGGCATCGCCGACATTGGCGAGCTGGGCCGCTGCGACGCCGTGCTCTCCGGCTATCTCGGCGCCCCGGAGCAGGCGGGTTTCGTGCTGGCGGCCGTGCAGCGGGTCAAGACCGCCAATCCGGGGGCGATCTACCTGTGCGACCCGGTCATGGGACATCCGGAAAAGGGCTGCCGGGTCAAACCGGGCATCGAGCAGTTTCTGGTCGAGCACATGCCCGCGGCGGCGGACATCATGACGCCCAATCATCTCGAACTGGAGAAGCTGTCGCAGCATCCGATCGAAACGTTCGACGATGCGCTTGCCGCCTGCCGCGCCCTGCTCGTTCGCGGACCGAAGATGATTCTGGTGAAGCACCTGGAATACGCGGGCAAGCCCGCAGACCAGTTCGAAATGCTGGTCGTCACGCAGGATCAGGCGTGGCACGGCCGGCGGCCGCTCTACCCCTTCTCGCGTCACCCGGTGGGCGTTGGCGATCTGACGTCCGGCATTTTTCTCGCGCGATGGCTCAAGGGCGATTCGGTGCGCGACGCCTTCGAGCACACACTGGCCGCAGTCGACGCCGTGCTGCACGCCACGCATCGGGCCGGAAGCTACGAATTGGAGATCGTGCGGGCGCAGGACGACATCGTGGCGCCGCCGAACCGGTATGTCGCGCACGCGGTCTAGACCTGTGCGCGGTCGCAATCCCCGCCGGGGCTGGCTACCGTCAACCGGCTCGACGACCGCAATGGCGCGCCCGGCGGCCGCGGGCGGGAGAATGACGCTCAGTACGCGCGCAGTTGCCCGGCGTGATGCGTCAGGTGGTCCGCCATGAAGGTCTGGATGAAGTAGTAGCCATGGTCGTAACCATTGTGGCGACGCAGGTTCAGCGGCTGACCGGCGTCGCGGCAGGCGCGTTCGAAGATGTCCGGATGCAGTTGCGCCTCGAGGAACTGGTCGTTGAGGCCCTGGTCGACGAGGATGCCCTCGGGGAACACCGCCCGCCCCGCCTGGGCGATCAGCTCGCTCGCATCGTACTGGCGCCACGCCTGGCGGTCCGAGCCGAGATACCCGGTGAACGCCTTCTCGCCCCAGGGACAATGCATCGGCGCGGCAATCGGTGCGAAGGCCGACACCGAGCGGAATTTGTCCGGGTTGCGCAGCGCCAGCGTGAGCGCACCGTGCCCCCCCATCGAATGTCCGAAGATGCCGATACGTCCGGCATCGATCGGCAACGACGCGCTCACCAGCCCGTACAGTTCGTCGACGATATAGCTGTACATGCGGTAGTGCGTCGACCATGGCGCCTGCGTGGCGTCGAGATAGAAACCCGCGCCGACGCCGAAATCCCACGCGTCCGTCTCGCCCGGCACCCCCGCGCCCCGCGGGCTGGTGTCGGGAGCGATCAGCGCCACGCCGTGCTCGGCGGCCAACCACTGCGCGCCGCCCTTGATCATGAATGTCTCTTCCGTGCAGGTCAGACCCGCGAGATAGAACAACGCAGGCACCTCGCGACCATCGCGCGCCTGCGGCGGCATGAACACTGAGAAGCGCATCGGCAGGCCGATGACGGACGAAGCGTGGCGATAGAAGCGTTGTGCGCCTCCGAAACAGCGGTGTTCGGAAATGAGTTCGAGCATGACGGAATCCGGAAATCCTCAGGGAGTCGGCAATGGCGGCGCGCGGCACTCGCGCCGCCGGCCATCGCGATGGGTGGCAGCTATCTTACCTCGCCGTACGACGCGTGACACCGCCGGCGTGCCCCCGCGCCGGGACGCGTCGACGCCGCGCGCCGCCCGCGGTGGGCGCAGGCCGCCGGCGCGTCGTTCGACGCTTTCGGCCTGTGTCGAAAAAAAATCGTCACGATTTCTAAACTTTTCCGCGCGCGCGTCGCTATACGTAGAAGGACGTGAAACGGCGTCGGCGAACCCGGTGCACACGGCCGGTCGAGCGTGCGACGACAAGTTGTCACATGCGCCGGCTATGATGCGTCGCGCAATGCGTGGCGCTGCGACACGTCCGGGGCATCCGGTGCACCGGGTCCCGTCCTGTCAGGCACGTCAGGCAGTCGCGTCAGAGTTGTCCGTCAAGCAGTGCACTACAGAAGCGTCGCGCCACAAGCACCGGCACGGTTCCACCACGAGAACCGGTCAGGATGCGGACGACGACGCATAAATCCGACCAGATCGACCAGAGACTCACCCGGGGGCCATATGAAGCTGATCCTGCTGGCGCTTGCCGCCTCGCTGTTTACGCTCGTCATGATGGTGCAGGCGCGCAGCGAAACGAGCGACGTCGCTGCCAACGACAAACGCACGTCGTCCGGCATCTCCGTGAACGACCGAACACCCACACGCAAGGACATGGCCATGTGGAACGCGCGCCGCAAGATGCACGCGGTGCGTCAGGAGGACTGACGGCCCCGCTACACGTTCCCGCACGGACCGGGGGCTCGCCTGCCGCGCCCCTCCCGTACGCGCAGCGCAACATGTTGCGTCGCACCAAACTTGGGCATCCTCCAACACCGTCCTATAGTGGAAAGGCGATTCAGGTGAGGAGACAAAAAGATGCCCGCATTCCACTTCAATCTTTACGACCTGACGTTGTTCCTGCCGATGGCGGTGGCGGGTGCGCTGCTCGTCGGCGGTATCCCCGTCGCGACCCGCACCACGCGCTACAGTTTGCGCGCCGTCGGTGCCGTGGTCGGCGCGCTCGTCGCGTTCCTCGTGGTGGAGGCGTTGCCCGTGCTCGTATAGCCGGCACCACGCACCGACCACTCCCGGACGTCGCATGGGGCGATCGACGCGCGGTGCGCGCGGCGGGTCGCCTTTTCCCGTTTGTATCCCCGCCTCCCATGCGCGCCACATGCGCCCCCCATGCGCCCCCCATGCGCCTCACGTCGCCGTCGTCGGCACGCGCGAGGATCGTCTTCGGCAACTTCGGTTGCGCTGTCACTCTCCCCGTTGTGCCGCCGACACGCCCGGCGGCTTTTTCATGCGCTGTCGCCTTCTGCGCGGCATCATCGTTTTGTCCCGACACGCGCACGGCCATCGCCTACAATCAGCGGAAGTGCACCGCGGGGTGCGCGACATCGGCGCCCGTCGTCCGGCATCGCGCAGCTCGCCGTCAAAGGAGGTCCCCGCATGTCCGACGCGTTCTCCCGCGCCTTTGCCGTTGTCATCAACCAATACCGCTCGCCGCGCCAGTACACCGTGTCCGTGGAGCGCGCGAGCGAGATGATCGCCAAGAATGTCGGATTGTTCTCCGACGGGTTCGCTGCGGAACCCCACCTCATCGTCGGCCTGTTCGAACGCGAGGCCGATGCCTGGGCGCTTGCCCGCCGCCTCCAGCGCACGCGCACGACCGTCCAGGCGCTGCTGCAAACGCCGGCGCGGGCCGCCACCGTCTCTCCTCCTGAACTCGACGCGAGCGACTGAGTTCGCCATCGGGCGAGGCACTGCCGCACCGCGTCGCCGGGTGTCGCCGCGTCCGGTCCCACCTGCGTCATTTCTCGGCTCGGGTCAGGCGCGTGCCCCTTCCCTCATTCGCCGTCATTCCGAAATAAGCCTCGCCCACATCGGCGCACTCACGTAGAATTCGGAATTCCAGATATCACAAATACCGGCGACGACCGGCATCCGATGGCCCACCTCACATCTTCCGGCGCGTCGGCCGAGGCGTCCTGCGTGCCGGACTCGCCGGACTCGCCACTACCGCCGCTCGAACCGGTGACCAATGCCCCGGTCCTCATCGATCAGGTCTACGCGCGTCTGCGCGACGCCATTGCCGACCTCACCCTGCCGCCGGGCGAGCGCATCCGGCAGGCCGAACTGGCCGACTCACTGGGCGTGTCGCGCCAACCCGTGAGCCACGCACTGCAATTGCTCAAGCGCGACGGGCTGGTTTGCGACAGCGGGCGTCAGGGCCTTGAGGTCGCGCCCATCGACGCCGATCATCTGCGCCGTCTCTATGAAGTGCGCACTGCGCTTGACGGTCTGGCCGCACGCCTGGCGGCGACACGAGTCGCGGCGGACGCGATGACCGACGCCGAGTTGCGACGATTGCACGACGCCATCGCCGCGGGGATGGCCATGACGCACGGCACGCCGGTGGCGCGACAGGTCCGCGTCGAGGTGGCGTTTCACACGGCGCTGCACGACGCGTCGGGCAATCCGTTGATCGCGCAGACCGTTGCACCGCAATGGCCGCACATCATGCGCGCCATGGCCGCCACGCTCGGAGCGATGCCGATGCAGGAAGTCGTGTGGCACGAGCACGGCGACATCGTGGCGCGCATCATCGCAGGCGACGCGCGAGGCGCTGAAACGGCAGCCCGCGAGCACACCGAAGCCGACGGCGGCAATGCACGCCGCGAATGGCTCGCCCGACTGGCGACGGGGCGCTGATCATGCAAGCCGTCATCTCCGCCGCATTGCCCGTGTTCGGCCTGATCCTTGTCGGCTATCTCTGCGCGCGTCGCGCATGGCTCGGCGACGCGGCACTCGACGCGCTCAATCGGTTTGTCGTCTATCTCGCCCTGCCTGCCGTGCTGTTTCAGTCGATGGCGCAGATCACCTGGGCGGAACTGGTCAATCCCGGCTTTCTGGGCGCATTCGGCGGCGGCATGGCCGCAACGTTCGCGCTCTCGCTACTGCTCGACCGCACAGTGCGCGGGCGCCTGACCGACGCGAGCATCGAAGGCATGGGCGCGGCGTATCCCAATGCCGGTTTCATGGGACTGCCGCTTTGTCTCGTGGCCTTTGGTCCCGCCAGCGTTCCCGCAGTGGTCGTGGCCATGCTGCTCACCGCCACGGTGCTCTTCGCGATCTCCATCGCAATCATCGAGACGGATCTACAGGCCACGCCCGACTGGCGCCGCACGGCTGGCTTCGTCGCACGCGCGCTCGCGCGCAATCCGTTGGTCGTCTCGCCATTCGTCGGCATGGCCTTTGCGGCGCTCGGCCTGACGCTGCCGGCGCCGGTGCTGCACTTCACCACACTGCTCGGCGGCGCCGCCAGTCCCTGCGCACTGGTGGCCATTGGCATGTTCCTCGCACAGCGTTCCGTCAAGGTTCGCGAGCCGCGCATCGCCCGCGCCGTAGGTCGCCTGGTCGGGCTAAAGCTCGTGTTTCAACCGGCTGTGACGGGCTTTCTTGCGTTTCGCGTGTTCGACCTGCCCCCGATCTGGGCGCACAGCGCGCTGCTGCTCTCTGCATTGCCGATCGGCACCGGGCCGTTCATGCTGGCACAGCTGTATGGACGTGAAGCGGCTGTCGCGTCGCGGGCGATCCTCATCTCGACAGTGCTGTCGGTGGTAACGGTGTCGTTGCTGATCGGGTGGTTCAGTTTGCGCTAGACGTGTGCGTCAGTCGCGCATACGTCTATCGGCCCGATCGTTGCGCCACCCGGGAAGGTCCCCCTCGTACCAGCGAGATACCCGATCAATGCCGCCTCAGAGCACTCTGAGCACTCGGAGCACTCAGAGCACTCAGAGCAGACTGGCCGCGGGTGCCACGACCACGCGGTCGCGCCCGGAGCGTTTCGCGGCATAGAGTGCGGCGTCGGCAGCGCCGAGCAGCCGCATCGGCAACGTGTCGTGATCGGTCATGTCGCGCGGATGCACGCTGGCCAGACCGATGGAAATCGTCAGCGGCACCGGCGTGCCGCCATCGTCGGGCACTTCGAGTCGGGCGACGGCACGCCGCACGCGCTCGGCCACGGTGCCCGCCCAGTTCTGTTCCGTCTGCACGAGCAGCGCCGCGAACTCCTCACCGCCATATCTCGCGAGCGTATCCGTCACGCGCAATTGCGCCCGCATGCACGCGCTTGCGGCCCGCAAGGCGCGGTCGCCGGTGGCATGCCCATAGCTGTCATTGACACGCTTGAAGTGGTCGATATCGATCAGCAGGCAAGCGAGCGGCGCCCCATAGCGCGCGCCTCGCACGACCTCCTCACGAAGACGCTGATCGAAGTAGCGTCGGTTCGACAACCCGGTGAGCGGGTCCGTCAGGCCGATGCGCTTGAGTCGCTCGCGATTCCACATGTTCTCGAGGCACACCGCCACCACGGCACCGAAGCGCTCGATGAAATCGGTCGCCATCTCGGCGGTAAAGCGGCGCGCGTCGCGGCTGCCCAGGGCGATCACCCCGAGATGACGGCCATTGCGCGCGAGCGGCATGATCACCGCGCTTGCCGGAATGCGCGCCCCGAACAACGGCGCATGACGCTCGCGCGGTGCGCCGATCCAGAGCTGCCCATCGCCGCAGACGGCGGAAAACGTACCGGCATCCTGTGCAATGCACAGACCCGAATCGAGCGCGCGGATACCCTCGGCCGTGTCGATGAGGTCGCGCAGCGTGTCGTCGACCTCCGCGAGCATCAGGTGAACGCCGGAGAGGTCGAAATCGTGGCGCAGGCGATTGAGCACCACTTCCAGGAACTGGCCGAAATCGGGCGCCCCCATGAGCGCCAGCTCGATGTCCTGAAAACGTTTTAGCGAGCGCTCATTGCGCTGGACGGTCGCCAGCAGCGATTGCAGTGCGTCGAGCATCGGTGCCTGGTTGGTTGCCACGTAAGGTCTCGAAAGACACGCGGCACTTCGCGGCCGCCTAGCGTGCTTGCCCGGTATCTCGCACCTTGTGGGCCCGGCGTTGCGACGAACGCGCCGGAACAAGAGCGGGCCTCAGCGATCGTTTCGTCCGCCGGACCTGGGTCGAGGCCTCGATGGCGCCGTGTCGAAACGGCCGCCATGAGGCCGTTAACGGCAATCGCCGATCATTTTGTAGGGTGGACAGATCGAATTTTGCCGCCCCGAAATCAAGCTGTGGCGCGGTTTTCTTTACTCCTAGGGAAAATACTTAGTCAGCGTGCAATCAATGTGGCACCGCACCAAATTTCCATCGATCGATGTCATGTGCCGCGCGGCCGGTCGGACGACCCTCTCGACAAGCGAATATGGCGGCCCGGCATGCGCCGCCGCCTCCGCCCGCCACGCCAAAGTCCACACCGTCGCACAGGTCGCGACCGGCGATCGCCGGTCGTCGCCACGCTCACGCTCGCTCCCGTATGAGGCAGCCATCGCGTGCAGTACGCCTCGGGATGACGTAACCGCGCTATAGTGGTTGGCGCAGGACGGCAGACGCTCGGACGTCGTCACGCTCCCCATTCGCTCGGACCGCATAACGCGGTGACACCTCCATGACACGCCGGCATGTCGGCGCACACGTTGCGCCTACGCCACAAGACATGCGCCCGGAATCCTTTTCCGGCGCGGTCTTCTGGGTCTCGTTTTTCTGCATCCCCGGTTCTCAACTCAATCGATGCGCTTCCCGCCAAGCAGGAATGCGAGGTACGGCGGCATGACGACGACTCGCATTCTGGGTGCGACGATGCAGGACGTCGCCGACATTGCCGCGCTGCATGCCAGCAGTTGGTACGCCACATACGCACATGCGCTTCCCGCTGAACCTATGCGCATGCAGCTGCAACAGGAACACGCTGCGTTGTGGCGCGAGCGGCTACTGCGTGCCGATGACCCCGCGTTGCGTATATGGAAAGCCTGTCCCGATACCGACAACGGACCGTTGGCGGGCTTCGTGTGCGCCCTGTCGGGCACGGACGGCATCCTGCTCGACAACCTTCACGTGGCGGCCGCCTGGCAGGGACAAGGCATCGGCCGCGCCCTCTTCCACCGCGTGCGGGACTGGGCGTTTGCGCTCGATCCGCACACCTCGCTGTATTTGTGGGTCCTGGCGGGAAACGTGCGAGCGCGCCGCTTCTACGAGCGGCTCGGCGGCATCGCCGGTGCGGTACACCCGATTGCGGTGTCGCCTGGTATCGAAGTCCCGGCGTTACGCTATGTATGGCTTGCGGAGATGCCATAACTACCCCTCACAGATATGAGAGGATCGGTAAGTGACCCGGCCGGTCGTCCGTTAATGGAACACGCATGTCGCATCGCAGCGAAAGCGGTAGGGAAACTGGCTGGAAACTGGCGTGGATCAACAATCCAAAAGTTTCCCTGCTTGACACCTTCCAGCCTTTCCCGTAAAAAAACGGGTGCATGAACGTTGTATGGCGAGTCTTGTGTTCATCTAATGTCGCCCTCTGCGTCACCTCGGTTGTACCTGATCAGCTTTAATGTCATGCGCTCGCTGAGCTTCTCGCTCGCTCATTTGAAAACTTTAAGGATTTAAGAAATGGCAACTGGTACCGTCAAGTGGTTCAACGACGCCAAGGGTTTTGGTTTTATTACGCCGGACGAAGGTGGTGAAGATCTCTTCGCCCACTTCTCGGAAATCCAGGCAAAGGGCTTCAAGTCGCTGCAGGAAAACCAGAAGGTCAGCTTCGAAGTGAAGGATGGTCCGAAGGGTCGCCAAGCCAGCCAGATCACGCCGCTGTAAGCGACGCATTCGCTGCCGATCGCGCAAGCGGTCGATGCGACTCGGGCAACGCGTCAACGCCTGCCCGAACCGAAAACCCCGCTAATGCGGGGTTTTTTCGTTATTGCAGGTATGCTGAACGTTTCCGTCAGGAGGTGATGCGATGGGTTTGTTGATCGACGGCGAGTGGCACACCGACTGGTATGACACCCGCGCCACCGGCGGCCGCTTCGAGCGCCGCCCCGCGACGTTCCGTCATTGGGTGACGCCCGACGGCGCTCCCGGCCCCAGCGGCGACGGCGGCTTCGCCGCGCGGCGTGGCCGCTACCTGCTTTACGTGAGTTACGCCTGCCCCTGGGCGCACCGCACGCTCATCATGCGTGCCCTGAAAGGCCTTCAGGACATGGTGCCTGTCGCGGTCGTCAACTGGCTGATGCTCGACGACGGCTGGACCTTCAAGCCCGGGCCGAACGTGACCGGCGATCCCGTAGGCGACGCCGCGTTCCTGCGCGACGTCTATCTTGCCGCCGACAGGCGCTTCACCGGCCGCGTGACCGTGCCGGTGCTCTGGGACACCGAACGAAGCACCATCGTGAGCAACGAGTCGTCCGAGATCCTGCGCATGTTCAACAGCGCCTTCGACGGACTCGGCGCAATCCCCGGCGACTACTATCCGCTGGCCCAGCGCGAGGAGATCGACGCGCTGAACACGCGTATCTACGACACGGTCAACAACGGCGTGTACAAGGCCGGATTTGCGACCACCCAGGCGGCCTACGAGGAAGCCGTCACGCCGCTGTTCGACACTCTCGACATGCTCGACGCGCGTCTGGCCACCCGCCGATTTCTCACCGGCGAGCGCATGACCGAAGCGGACATCCGACTCTTCACCACACTGATTCGCTTCGACGCCGTCTACGTCGGTCACTTCAAGTGCAACGTGCGTCGCATCGTCGACTATCCGAACCTGTACGCCTATACGCGCGACATCTATCAGCAACGCGGCGTTGCCGCGACGGTGAATTTCCAGCACATCAAGGGGCATTACTACGAGAGCCACCGCACGATCAATCCGACCGGCATCGAACCGCTCGGCCCACGACTGGATTTCGACACCCCGCACGGTCGAGGGCAGATGATCACGCTGCAGCAGCCCTGAGACGTGGCACCACTCCATCGTTGTTCGGCAAATGGCGGAACGAAGCCCTTGCGACGTGGCGAATCAACGCGATGGTGAAACGACAAAGCGGGCGTGGTGGGCCGATGCCCACCACGCCCCCTTTGTCCCTGCGCTCGAACGTCGCAGCCGCGCGGAAGCGTCAGACCGCCCGCGGCTTGACCCGGCTGGCCGCCTCGACGGCATGACTGCGCGCCACGTCGAGATTGTCGTCATACGCGAGCGCCACGCCCATGCGGCGCTTGACGAAGCTCTCCGGCTTGCCGAAGAGGCGAATGTCCGTGCGCGGCACCTGCAGGGCGCGCTCGACGTCGTCGAACACAATGCCCTTCGCGTCCACGCCGCCGTAGATCACGGCGCTCGCACCCGGCGTTTTGAGCGTGGTGTCGACGGGCAGGCCCAGAATCGCGCGCGCATGCAACTCGAACTCGTTCTGCCATTGCGTGATCATCGTGACCATGCCGGTGTCGTGCGGACGCGGGCTCACTTCGCTGAACCACACCTCGTCGCCCTTCACGAACAGTTCCACACCGAAGATGCCCTGTCCGCCAAGATTGTTCGTGACCTCGCGTGCAATGTGCCGCGCACGCTCGAGCGCCACGGACGACATCGGGTGCGGCTGCCAGCTCTCGACATAATCGCCGCTCACCTGCTTGTGGCCGATCGGCGCGCAGAAGTGCGTTTCGACCTGTGCGTCCATGCCCCGGGCCCGCACCGTCAGCAGCGTGATTTCGTAGTCGAAATCGATGAAGCCCTCCACGATGATGCGGCCGTGGCTCACACGGCCGCCGGCCATCGCGTAATCCCAGGCCGCCTTGACATCGGCGGGGCCGTCGATCTTGCTCTGCCCCTTGCCGGAGCTGCTCATCACCGGCTTGACGATGCACGGATAGCCGATGCCGCCATCGATGGCCGCCTGCAACTGTTCGAGCGAATCACAGAACTGGTACGGGCTCGTCGGCAGGCCGAGCGTTTCGGCGGCCAGGCGGCGGATGCCTTCGCGATCCATCGTCAGGCGTGCGGCGCGCGCCGTCGGGATCACGCGCACCACGCCGTCGGCCTCGAACGCTTCGAGCATCGGCGTGGCAATCGCCTCGATCTCGGGCACGACCAGGTCGGGCTTTTCCGCCTCGATCAACGCCTTGAGCTGCTCCGGGTCGGTCATCGCAATGGTGCGCGAATGATGTGCGACCTGCTGACCCGGCGCGTTTTCGTAGCGATCGACGGCAATCGTCTCGACGCCCAGTCGCTGCAGCGCGATCAACACTTCGCGGCCAAGTTCGCCAGCGCCCAACAGCATGACTTTCGTCGCGCTCGGCGACAACGGGGTTCCGATAGTGGTCATGTCCGACCTTTGAAGAGTGAGAAATTCGGGGCGGCGACGCACGCGGGCGTCGCTCGCAAAAAGCGTATTGTAGCGAGCATGCGTGGCCGTGCGTTCGTATGCGCTCGCGCAGAGCCGGACATTGGCGAAGCGCGCGGCGACGACACGCCCGGTGAGACGATGTCGCCGCCAGCACCACGCGGCAGCCGCGGCATCACTCGGACGCGCCGAGGGCACCGCGCAGCACGCGGCGGCACGCCGCCACCATGCAGGCTTCGCTGTCCTGGTAGCCCATGAGCACCCACGCGATGCCCGCGTTGGTCATGGCGCCCACGAGTGCGAGGCCGACGATGCGCGCCTGCGCCTGCGCCGCCTCGTCCGAAGGCGGCGGCGCCACCGCCATGCCGAGAATCAGCCGGGCGAATTCGAAGATGTAGCGTTGATAGGTCAGATCGGTCTCGGCACTCACGCCCATGACTTCGAGCAACACCACCCGGGCCGCATGCGGTTGCCGCAGGAACGCAAAGAAGGCGCGCAGACCGGCGTCGAGCCGTGCATCGAGCGTCGGCGCGCTCGCGGCCACCGCCGTCCGCAAGTGCGTGAGCAGGGCCTGCGCGTGATGCGCGTACGTCGCCCGCAACAGATGCTCCATGTTTTCGAACGCCGCATAGAAGTACCGGTCGTTGAGCTTCGCCAGCCGACATACCGAACGTACCGTCGCACGACGAAACCCCACGGTGCCGAAGACTTCCGTCGCCGCGTCGATCAGCGCGGCGCGTCGCGCCTGTTCCCGCTGCGCCTGCGCCACGCCGCCATAGCGCCGCCCTCCGGCCTTGACCGGACGCGGCGCAACGTCCCCCGATTCGAGTCCTTGTTCCATTTCGCTATTTGACATCACCCTGACCGAAAACTAAAGTGGTGACACACAACACCAAATTATAGACCCCACGGTCGATACTTCCCGGGCGCGACCGCGCGGGGATCAGCGGCACACCGGGTTGCCCCGACAGGAGACGGCACGATGAAGACGTTCGCGGACAAGGTCGCGGCCATTACCGGCGCCGGTTCCGGCATGGGGCGCTCGCTGGCGCTGGCACTGGCGCGTCACGGGGCGCATCTCGCCCTGTCCGACATCGACGAGGCCGGTCTCGCGGCCACCGTCGCCGCTTGCCGGGACTTCGGCGTACGCGTGACATCGCAACGGCTCGACGTGGCCGAGCGCGACGCGGTCTTCGCCTGGGCTGCGCGGAGTGCGGCGGCGCACGGCAAAATTCATCTGCTCTTCAACAACGCCGGGGTCTCATTGTCCGTTCCGGTGGCCACGGCCAGGCTCGAGGACATCGAGTGGCTGATGAACATCAACTTCTGGGGCGTGGTGCACGGCACGCAAGCGTTTCTCCCCTATCTCACGGCATCCGGCGAAGGCCATCTCGTGAACACGTCGAGTCTGTTCGGTATCATCGCGATGCCCACGCAGTCGGCCTATAACGCGAGCAAATTCGCGGTGCGCGGATTTACCGAGGCGCTGCGCATGGAGCTCGACCTCATGCACTCCCCTGTGTCCTGCACATGCGTGCATCCCGGGGGAGTTGCCACCAACATCGTGCAAACCTCCCGCATCGACGACAGCATTGCCGCCCTTACCGGCCTCGATGCACAAACGCACCGCCGACGTGCGAACCGTCTGATCGACGTGACGAGTGCCGATGCGGCGGCCAACCAGATCCTCGCAGGGGTGCGGCGCAACGCCCGGCGCGTGCTCGTGGGCGCCGACGCCCGCCGCGTCGACAAGCTCGCGCGCCTGCTCGGCGCCGGCTATCAGGCTGTCGTCGTGTGGCTGTACCGCCGCACCGCAATGTCGCGCACTTCGCGCCTCCCGCACGAGCACCCCACCGCGGGGACGGACGCGACAACCCGCTCCACGGCGGCAGAATAACGCCATCCCCCCGATGGCCGGAGACCCCTTTCATGACGGCACACCGCACCGCCTCCGAGACGCCCGACACAGCGCCGACCGCACTCGACGTCATCGTCGTCGGCGCGGGCTTGTCGGGCATTGCCGCCGCGCACTACCTGCGCGAGCGCTGCCCCGGCACCCGTTTCGCCATGCTCGAAGCCCGCGCGTCGCTGGGCGGCACCTGGGATCTCTTTCGCTACCCGGGCGTGCGCTCGGATTCCGACATGTTCACGCTGGGCTTCAGCTTCCGGCCGTGGGCGAGCCATCAGGCCATTGCCGACGGCGGCAAGATTCTCGACTACCTCAAGGACACCGCGCACGCCGAAGGACTCGACGGGGTGATTCGCTACGGCCACAAAGTGCGCGAAGCGCGTTGGGACTCGGACATCGCGCGCTGGACGGTGGATGTCGAGCGCACACACGCCGACGGCCGCAGGGATTCGCAAACGCTCACCTGTCGCTTCCTTTTCATGTGCAGCGGGTACTACGCATACGACGCCGGACATGCGCCCACTTGGCCGGGCATGGAGACGTTCGCGGGGCGGGTGGTGCATCCGCAGCACTGGCCCGCCGGGCTCGACTATCGCGACAAGCGCGTCGTGATCATCGGCAGCGGCGCCACGGCCGTCACACTGCTGCCCAGCCTGGCCGTCACGGCGGCGCACGTCACCATGCTGCAGCGCTCGCCGAGTTACATCCTGTCGATGCCCCAGCGCGACGGGGTGGCCGACCGCCTTCGCGCCTGGCTGCCCGCCGGGGTCGCACACCGTATCGTTCGCATGAAGAACGTGCTGGTCACGCTGGCCTTCTACAACGCCGCGCGACGGTGGCCGAACGCCGTTCGCCGGGTGTTGATCCGGCGTGCGGCGCAACAGGTTCAGGGCCATGCCGACGTGGCCCGCGATCTCACCCCGCGCTACAACCCGTGGGACCAGCGGCTTTGCCTCGCGCCGAACGGAGACATCTTCAAGGCGCTGCGCGGCGAACGCGCCGCCATCGTGACCGACGAGATCGCGTCGTTCACGCCGCGCGGGCTCATGCTCAAGAGCGGCAAGACGCTCGACGCCGATATTGTCGTCACGGCCACGGGGTTGCGCGTGCAACTGATGGGCGGTGCGCGCCTGCTCGTCGACGGCAAACCCGTGGTGCTGTCCGAATCGGTCGCCTACAAGGGCATGATGTACAGCGACGTGCCAAATCTCGCGTCGATCTTCGGCTACACCAACGCCTCGTGGACGCTCAAGGCCGAACTCATCGCGCAGTACGTGTGCCGTCTCATCAATCACATGAACGCGTTGGGCGCGGATACGTGCGTGCCGCGTCTGCGCGACGGCGAGCATGCGGCACTGCCCGCCATCGGCCTCACCTCGGGCTACATCCAGCGCGCCGCCGGCGTACTGCCGAAGCAAGGCGGACGCAGGCCCTGGGTGTTCTATCAGAGCTATCTGCGCGACCTGAGACTCATGCGGTGGGGGCGCCTCGAGGACGGCGCGATGCAGTTCGAACGTCGCGCCACGCGAGCGGTCGAACGGGACGGACCGAAGGCTTCGGGGCCGGACGTGTCGAATGTGCCGGACGCATCAAACGTGTCCGATGCACCGACGGCGTGCCGCGAAGCCGGGGCGGTGTCGCGATAGCGCGCGCCCCGCCGCGCACTGCCCCAGCGAGCCCGGCGCCGCACGCCGACGATGCGGATTGACGAACGCTCTCCCCTCTCTTTTACGGCTGCCACCACATCATGCTTATCGCTTACCTTCTTGCCTGCCTCGTCCTCGTGACTGCCGTCGTCGTGCTGGTGCTCATGCGCCTGACACGCCGCGTGGCGCGTCGCGCGCAAGCGGCGATTCCGCCGGACGGCAAATTCCTGGAGATCGACGGCGAGCGTTTGCATTATGTGGATTTCGGCCATGGCCCGGCCGTCGTGTTCATTCATGGCCTGTGCGGCCAATTGCGCAACTTCGCCTATCTGCCGCTCGACGCACTCGCGCGCACCCATCGGGTGATCCTCGTGGACCGCCCAGGCTCCGGATACTCGACCCGTTCGCAACCTGACGACGCCGCGATCGCGACGCAGGCCGGCGTCGTGGCCCAACTGATCGACAGACTCTCGCTCGACCGGCCGCTGGTCGTGGGCCACTCGCTGGGCGGCGCGATTGCGCTCGCGCTGGCGCTCGACCATCCGGAACGCGTGGGTGCGCTCGCGCTGATCGCGCCGCTCACGCAGCCGGTACACGACGTGCCGGGGCCGTTCCGGGCGCTCGCGATTCGTAGCGCCTGGTGGCGCCGCTGCGTTGCCCACACGCTGGCCGTTCCCATGGGCATGCTGACGGGACGCGCGACGCTCGCGCACGTCTTCGCGCCGGAAGACCCGCCCGGCGACTTTCTCATTCGGGGCGGCGGCGTGCTCGGCTTCCGGCCGGGCAACTTCGAAGCGAGCAGCGGTGACCTGCTTGCAGCCGAGCGCGACATGCCCGGCCTGGCCGCGCGCTACAGCGCGCTGGCGGTTCCGGTCGACATTCTCTACGGCCGTCAGGACCGCATTCTCGACGCCCGAGTGCATGGGGAGTCGATGCCGTCGATCCAACCCCGTGTGCGGCTCTCGCTGGTGGATGGCGGACACATGCTGCCCGTGACGCAACCTGAAATGACGATGCAGTGGCTCCTGGACGTGGCGGCGCGCAACCCATCGGCGACGTACTACGGCGTACGCAACGCACCGACCGTCTCGACGCATACGGCCAACGACGCGGCTTGAGCGCCGCTTGTCGGCCACATTCCGGGAGAGTGCTGCCTGCGGTGGCGCGCATCCGGTGGCACACTACGGACTTCCTGACTTCGCACGCCGCGCCGCGGCTCGCCCCATGTCCGATCGTCCCGAAGCTTCTTCGGCCCCGTCCAGCCTTCGCCTGGCGGCCAGCCTCGTGGTGCTGCGCGAACGCGCGAGCGGCATGGAGGTGCTATTGCTGCGACGCGCCGTTCGCGCCAACGATCACAGCTCCGATGCGTACGTCTTTCCCGGCGGGGTCGTCGATGCCGGCGACCGGCGCGCCCACCTCACCTGCCCCCGGCTCGACGACGCCACGGCAAGCCGGCGACTGAAAGTGCCGCAGGGCGGTCTCGATTACTTCATCGGCGCGATCCGCGAGTGTTTCGAGGAGACGGGCGTGCTGTTTGCAGACGACCTCTCGGGTGCGCCGATCGACGGCGCACGGTTGGCGGCCATGCGGGCACAACGCGACGCCCTGCACGACGGCAAGATCGACATCGCATCGCTGTGCCGCGCGTTCGACGTCCA
This sequence comes from Pandoraea pnomenusa, assembly GCF_000767615.3. Taxonomy (NCBI): domain Bacteria; kingdom Pseudomonadati; phylum Pseudomonadota; class Betaproteobacteria; order Burkholderiales; family Burkholderiaceae; genus Pandoraea; species Pandoraea pnomenusa. The sequence continues at coordinate 3,156,406 of NZ_CP009553.3, forward strand.
TCTCGCGGTGCAGCGGTTGCAGTATCTGAGCCATTGGGTCACGCCGCTGAACCTGCCCAAGCGTTTCGATACGCGTTTTTTCCTGGCATCGGTTCCCGAGGGCCAGAACGTCGAGGTCGATGCGCTCGAGACCGTTGCACACCGGTGGATGCGTCCGGCCTACGCGCTCACGTATGCCGATCAGCTGCGATTGCTGCCGCCCACGCGCAAACTGCTCGAATGGCTCACTCGCATGAAGACGGTCGACGAAGCGATGTCGGCTGCCGCGGCGTTGGACCACGTGCCACGCATCCAGCCGCGCCTCGCGCTGGGCAAACGCGGGCGGTGGCCCGTCGCGCCCGACGATCCGGCATGGGCCGAGTTGGTGCTCACCGATCCGCAGGACACCGCCACCGGCAGTTACGAAATCGTGCCGGGCCGCGTGACGGCACTGATACCTGGCGTGCTGCGGGTGACCGCGGCCAATCCCGGGATGATGACCGGCCCCGGCACGAACACGTATCTGGTGGGCGGTGGGCCGGAGAATGCATGGGCGGTGATCGATCCGGGCCCCGACGATCCCATGCACATCGATGCGATCCTGGCGGCGGCGCCCGGCCCCATCCGGCAGATTTTCGTCACGCACACGCATCGCGATCACTCACCCGCCGCCCGAGCGCTGAAGCAGACGACCGGTGCACTGACCTACGGCATGCGCGCCCTGCATGACGACGGGCAGGACACGTCATTCGATCCGGACGTCGCGCTCGCGGACGGGGATGCCGTCACATTGCCCGATGGCCGGATCCTGCAGGCGATACATACGCCCGGTCATGCCGCCAATCATCTCTGTTACGCGCTTGACGGGGCGGGCCTCGTCTTCACGGGCGATCACGTCATGCAAGGCTCGACCGTCGTCATCAATCCGCCGGACGGTCACATGGCGACCTATCTCGCCTCGCTCGCCAAGCTCGCGGCACGGGCGCCGGCATGGCTGGCGCCGGGGCATGGCTTCGTGATGGATCGTCCGGCGCAGCGCATCGCACGGCTCGTCGACCATCGGCTTGCGCGCGAGGCCCGCACGGTCGACGCGCTTGCGCAACTAGGTGCGACGACGCTCGACGCGCTCACGCCGGTGGTGTATCGCGACGTGCCCGTGGGACGTCATGGGGTTGCACGCCGCTCGCTGCGCGCCCATCTCGACAAGCTGCGGGAAGACGGTCGGGTGCGCTTATCGGCGGATGGCGAATGGCAGCTGACGGGCGACGGCTGACCGTGGCGGCGATCAGGCGTCGCCTTCGCCGTCGCCGAGCAGTTCGTCGACAATGCGCTCGCCGGCCTTGCGCCCGGCCATTTCGGCGTCCTGGCGGTTGTCGCGATGCCCGTCCGGCGAGCGCACCTCCGGGCCTTCCGGTTTGCCGTGACGGATCACCTGCACCCGATAGTCCCAGGGTCCGGCGTATTCGTTCTGGAACGCGTGTACGCGAATCTGATAGCCCGCGCGATAGTCATAGACCTGCTCATGCGATGCGTAGCTCATGACGGACTCCGGTGGCGATGAGGACGGAATGCGGAAATGATGCCGGGGTGGCGGATATGTGGGACGAGATGCGCTCAGGCAACGTCGACGACGATCGGCTCGACGCTGGCGCCGCCCAGGATGGTGCGCGCAGCGCGCTGCACGATCTCCTCCTCGAGTGCTTCGAATCGCTCGAAGAGTGCCTGGTCGCCTGCCTGCGCGTCGGTGGCATCGGCGGCGTTGGCCAGACGATTGAGCGAGGCGCGGGCGATGTGGCAGGTCCAGACCTTGCCGTCGACGTTGACATTGAAGCGCACGAACTCGCCCCCGGGGACCAGTCCGATGCCACCATGCAGAAAGGGATCCATAGCTGTCTCCGCGGGGTTCTGGAATTCGAAAAACGTCCGGCTCGTCGAAAAATCGTAGCACGTTCGAATTCGATGGGTGACATCCAGCGCGACGTCGACAGCGCGGCCAGGGCGGCGCGCCCATGAAAAAAGACCCGCCTGAGGGAGGCGGGTCTAAAAGCCGGGATGCATGGGGCACCATGGCAACCCCGGGAAGACAGGGTCATGTGAACATGACGAGTCCATTATGGACGGGCAAATCCGCTGTGGCGCCGACCGGCGTACGCGGAATTAGACGTAGATCAAGGTTTGTGAATTTGCCGACCCTGGGCCGCCCTCGACGCGGGCGGAACCGTTTATCTCGGGCAGCCGGCAGGTGCGGCAACGGCTCGGAGGGTGCGCCAAAAGTGCCCACCTGCACCGGTCGCCGCCGCACTTGCCGGCGGAAGCCACCGATCGTGCCGGGCCTGCCGGGCCTGCCTGACTTGCCGGAATTCGGTCGCACCGGTTGATACGGACGGTCCATATGGGCGATCATGCCCTCCTCGGCCCTGCGATCCGGCAAGCGGCGCGATGCGAAGACGGCGCCATGGCGTTTACGGTTGCCGAACGCCCAGCGACATTGCGTCTCGCGATGAGATGCGCAGGCTTCAGGGCGTGCGGCCTGCGTCGCGGCTGTCGCGAGAGACAACAATATTCGACGAGTCTGATAACAACGGGGAATCTGGCATGAAAGCGAAACTCGCGCTGTTGCTGGCGTTGCTGTGCACATCCTTCGGGGCCGACGCCGCCGGTGAATTCACACTCTCATATTTTGGCGACGGCAAGCCAGTGGATTTGCCGACACTGGTCAGCGACCTCATCACACCGGAATACGTGAAGCGCTTTCCCGCGAACCAGTACGAGATCGTCCTGATTTACCACTGCACGCCGGTCTCGGCCCGGGGAGACATCGCATGCACGGCCACGTCCGGGGTGTCCCCGAAGATCAATGCAGCGGGCCGGACGGGTGGACTCGTGCCCCTGGTGCGCTTCAACACGGCGGCGATTGCGCCGAAGGGCGCGTCGGTGAGCGACATCGACGAAATCCGAAGCAAGGTGATCAGGGAAAGCATTCGCGCCATGATGGCGGATCTGCCCGCCGCCCCCAAGCCCCGAACCGACCGCCCTCGGATGTAAGCGGATTGCGTTGAGCGCGGCGACGCTGTGTTCCCCTGCGAAGTCAAGCGGCGACGGGTTCGCCATGAGGCTGCGCAATTGGCTTGGTCGCCACCATGGCGCAGTGAGTGTAGGGAATCCAGGTTCGGTGGCGAACCCGGCACTCTGCCACCGGGAAATGCGATGAGAACAAGGCCTGATAGCCCAGTGCGTCTCGGACGTTCTGGCCTCGATCCTTGCTCACCAGATATCGCGCGATGGCGGATTGTTGGGTGTCGTAGCAGGGATCGAGCGTAACGAGTCGACCGCCGGGGCGAAGCGCGTCGCGTGCAAGCGCAATGAATTCCGATGCGTCTTCGTCGTTCAAATGGTGCAGCAAGCCCACAGCCAGCACAATGTCCGCGGGCTGGATCCTGTTCGCATCGTCCCTGGTAAAGAGACGACAGTGAAATCGCCCTCGGCCTGCGTGACGCTGCTGCGCGGCAGCGATGTACCCGGGACTGATGTCGAACCCTTCGTAATCGACCTCGGGAAGAAACGGCAGTATCTCGGCGGTCCCACACCCTATGTCGAGAATCCGCTGGCCCGGCACGGGCCGCACGAATTCGGTGACAAAGTCACGCCGACCTCGCTTGGCACCCAGTGCATTCTGAACGAAATCGTAAACTGCTGGCGAAGAGAGAATCGCACGAATGCCGGTGGTGATCTGGGCCATCGATGAATGACGCGCTGCGGGCAGGAAAATGTTCCGCGATTCTATCAGTCAGGATCTTCCTGGAGACATGACGCCTCAATATTTGGCGATGCGACCGCGCGCGGCGTCATCCGCGAACACGGCAAATGCCGCGTGCCGCGGCGGCCCGGAGAGTCCCGCGCCGGGGCTCCAGATTTGCCAGAAATCGCCACTTCTCGACGCTACGTTTCTTCGGGGAGGAGGAGGTCATCCGGTATCTCCCCCCGCTCTTCCACATCAGGTTGCAATTGTTTGATGCATCTTAGGCGAACTCTGCAGCAATGCACCGTGACCCATCGTTTTCGGGCACAGTGCGGATTCTGTCGAACGCGTCGCCGTCAGTTGCTTCCGCGAACTCACATTTTGGCGGCGACAGGTAGTCGGAACGGGGCGCCGAGACGGTTGAAAGCGTTCATCGCGGCAATCGTTATCGTGAGATCGACGAGATCCTTCGGCGAGAACGCTGCCGAGACGTTCGCGTAGGCGTCATCCGAAGCATGGGTTTCGCTGACGCGAGTCACCTCTTCGGCCCAAGCCAAGGCGGCGCGCTCCTGATCGGAGAACAGGTGCGGGACTTCGTCCCACACCGGCACCAGCGTGACCTTGTCGATAGACATGGTCTTTCTAAGATCGCGACTGTGCATGTCGATGCAATGGGCACATCCGTTGATCTGTGAAACACGGAGGAACACAAGATGAATGAGTTCCTCGGGCAGGTCAGTGCTTTTGGTCACATAGTGATGGATACCGAAAAGCGCCTTTGCGCCGTCCGGGGCGATCTCGCTCCAGTTCAAGCGTGTCATTCTGGTCCTCTGCCATTTGGCCATGAAATAACGTCTCTTGCGTCGCGGGCGCGGTTGGCTATTTCGCTTTAGCGCCTGACTCATGACGTAAGGCGATGTTATTCGTTCGAGATTGCGGACAACAGGCGCAAGAATTGACGAAATGACTGGGCCAAAGCCCAAGCTTGCCATTGAGATGGACCGCAATGCGGCGGCGCCCGTTGGCGAGCAGATTTACGCGCACAACTCGCCAGTCACCTGGCCATCAGTCGGGAAAAGACGGAAGGCGGACTCGAGCGCTCTCATGCGGCACACCGAGGACTTGGTGCCGTGAGACATCCGTCCGCTGCGATTTCCGCCAGGCTCAAAGCCGCGCCGCCGACTCATCGGATGTTGCCGCGCACGCGAACCCTGCGATGACGCGCAAACATCACGACCATCGACGAGTCAAGGGCGCACTAGCTAAAACGTGAGCGGGCAAATCTGAATGCTTTCTGGAAAATTTCCCGGATCGGGAAAGGGAGATGCGTGGAACGCTTTGAACAACAAGGGAATTTTGGGGTGACCGATGGGACTCGAACCCACGACGACTGGAATCACAATCCAGTCTCGGAATGCCATTTTCCCGATGAAAATCAAACGCCTACGAAAATAATTTTCCCGCGCCGAGGCATTCAAGTGTTACGTGGGTAGCGGGTTTCCAAGGCAAGCCGGGAAAATTCCGCTCGCATAACGCGTATGGACCAGCAACCTTCGGAAGGGCCGCAGCGTTCATTATTTGAGCGCTTGCGAACCTTGCGGGGCTGCTGCGAGGCGGAAGGAGCCGGTGCCCCGCACTCTCGGATCACTGGGCAGGCGCGTAGACGTTCCCTTCAAACTCTATTCTCCCGGCAGGCAAGAAACAGAGTTGCCCACTCACGTTTTTATCCTTTTGGTCGCCAACGCCACTCCATCCGGCTATGTACACCATGTCATAGTCAAGGCTGCTGCCGTATGTGTTGTCATCGGTATAGTGCGTGAGGGATGCCTTAACCTCGACCTCCGCATCTGCCCACGCCGCGCCACCGCATATCATTTTGTAGTGACCCGCGAGACGATCTCCACTGGCAGTCGAGAATCGGAGTTCACGATTTGCAGTGCATTTCTGGCGGCTCGCATACGAGCTTCCCTTGAACGACTTGCCTTCAAGTTGCCGAATCCGGCTGTCTGTCCATCCCGTCGCGGATTGAACGTTCACTCGGTTTCTGGGGCCGCAGTCTGAAGCGGAAGCTATTTGCATGGCACCAAGAAGGGCAAGAAATGCGATCACTTTTTTCATCGTTTGTATTGAACGTCGCGTTCCCGGTGTTAAGAGCATTTCACTTGCTCTGCTAAGCGTCTGTTTCTGTTTCGGATTAGTCGACCGCCCGCTCTCGTGCGGTCGTTGGCGGCGGACCAAAGCGAACCGTCTGCCGTTGATCACGCAAGGCCAACTGGGCGTCACGCCCACCGCATGTTTGTTCGGCGCATGCTATTGACGGCAAAAATCGTCATCGTTATCCCCGAAGATGGATTCGACAACATGAAATGTCTCGCCGCGCCCATGGCACGTCTTTGCAATGTCGATCCTAATTTTCGTGATTGCGAGTCTAATCGGCCGCCTAAATTTTTTATATCCATCAAATGAAGTATGCGGACCGCGAACCCCGTGTGATAAGTTTTGCAGGGCACTCCAACGATGGGGGCTAAATAAATTAAACGGTGAGGGGAAATGAGAAGATTTATCTCCGCGGCAGTGGCAACATTGGCCCTGGTATGTAATGCCACGCTCGCAGCTCAGCAGATTTCACTCTCGGCTAGGCACCCTGATCGCGCTAACGCGTGCGATATCGCGAAGCGCCAGGCAAACGAAGCAGCGCGCCGCGCCGGAAAAACCTTGATTTCGACTGGGGCTTGCGACTGCTCAAAACGCGAGTTAGACCCGCAAAGTCCTGATGGCATCGCCGCAAAGGCTGCTTTCGGGTCGACAAGCCAATGGACCTGCCAGGTGGACGCAACGATTAACTGAGCCAGCGGTCCCAGCTTAATCACGCGATTCAGTTTAAGCCATGCCGGAGACAGGTAGGCGCCAGAGCGTCCATGATTTGAATGATTCAACTCTAATGGACTCATTGCGAGCCGCTACGCAGCGGCAGTGAGCGACCGCGAACTGGCCCACCAGCCACTGCCGCGTTGAAGTTCTAACTTCGACCGCCGGTCTCCACACGCGCGTTCATCGCGTCGAACACCTTCACGCCTGGCGGGATCTTCTCGCGAGGCACCATCCCGAAAGACGAAAGGTCCGAGCGCCGCCCGTCGCCGTCACGGCGAATGATCGGGGCGAAATAGTCCTTGTAGACCTCGTCGCGCCATTCGCCGATCGGTGCCGACGTGCCGTAGTACTCGCTGAATAGCTGCTTGTCTGGAACGCGGTAGTTGGTGCACATATTGCAGTTCCTGGAACGCGGACTCTTTCACATCTTTGTGGCTTCCCACTGGCACACACCTGCTGTCGCCGTCTGCGTATATGTACCCGAAATTCTGCCCGCTCCAATCACTCGCCCTTCCATTTGAATTTGGTTTCCGAGCCAGTTGCTTGCCTGAATTGTTACAACACTCCCTTCAATGCGACCGGAATTGATTTTGGCGTTGGAAAGGTTGCCGCTAATTGATGCGTCACCGGGATTTGCCTGCGTGATCGTCATGGTGCTTGTACCCGAACCATAACTGCACGTCTGAACAGAATTCCAGGTACCGCTTAAATCAATTTTCTGCGGCTGTTGGTCAGCCGAGGCTGCTCGCCCCGAATTATCAGTTGGGGCGCCCGCCCGCTTACATACCTGACATGAGACCGAGGACAGATTTGCTCGCGTGATCGGCTTCTGCCCGAACACCCGGTCTTCGCCGCGATTTCCCTGACTTAGTATTGTGAAATACGGCGTCCCGTCTACGTAGTAATCGACCTTCGAGCAGATGGGAGCACTGGACGTGAATTTCAGATCTGCGCCATAGCTACCTTTTGTCGATTCAGTGGGTATGACGCTCACAGATACGGCACATGTGCCAACGATTTGCTGGCAATCGCAATTGTTGCCTTGCCCAACGGCAATCGTGGTCACACTCAGTAGGCACGCTCCGATCAATCCTCGCATTCGACTTCCCCGTTTTGTGTTTTCGCAGATTCTACGACGCGGGCACAGGCTTACACATCGTCAAAGTGACGGATACAAATACTGTGTTTTTTATACAGTACTTGTGCTAGCTTACCTCCCTCACCAGCACCACGAGGGAGGCCGCCGTGCCGCTTTATCCGCGTCCATCCGACCTGACGATTGATCAGTTGCGGAGCCTATGGCTCACGAACAAGGATCCGGGTGAGGGAATCGTCGCTCTGCCGCGGGAATTACTTCAGCTCTTTTTTCAATTCCTCTTTCCAGCGTTCCACTTCTGGAAACTTCTTTGCTGCACGTTCGAGCGACTCGGGCCCGATTTCGGCCAAGGCCTTGGCAACATCCTTGTCCGTCAATCCAAGCTGATCTGCGAAGCGGAATGCGAGGTCCTTAAACGATTGCTGCGAGAGGATCCATTGGCAGTGCAACAATTGCTTCTGGTTGTAAGTGTCGCGGAAGGGGCCATTCGCATTGGCAATTTCGGCCATCGGCCTCGTCAGCAACCTCTTGTACCAATTGAGTTCCTCGCGAAGACGCGCGTTCTCCACTGACAGATTTCCAGAGCTGATGTTCGCCTGCTCCAGAAGCCCCTGTTGCTGACGGTTGAGCGTCTGCTGGTTGAAAATCTCCGCGTCCTGAATCGCCTGCTGATGCCGCAGGTCATTCAGCGCTGACTGCTGCTGATCATTCTCGTTTGCCAACCCAATAATTACTTGGTCGCGGATGGTCATGGTCGTCCCCGTTACATGTGCATCCCGAGATTAAAAGACAAATCAGCTCACACGTAAACGACGCCGCCCTATCAAAAGCGATAGTGCCGTGAGCAAGCACCGCGCACAGCGGGAACGGCGAACCTCGCAGCCGCGATATCCCGGGCTGGCGCTCGGTGGAAGCCTGAGCACCTTCAACTGAGCAGATCCGACGGCGGCGCGGCGTCCATATAAAGCCCGTATCCCATTTCCCCGATCTGATCAGGTTCTCAGGTCTGCTCTCTTGAGGGTCTTACAGCCATGGTCGTTCGAATATTCCCTTGAGCAAGACCAGAGCAAGGACGGTACCACGATGGTGGCATAAGGCTCTCCGAGGAGCCGTTGACAAAAGAATCGCGCTGATCTCGCCCAGACATTGACCTCTTCCGAAGTGCGGAATCAAACCTTCGCACTTTCCTTAGGTCCTGAAGCCTCCCGACGATAGGCTGGCACAATACTTGCCGTTTGGACCGGCTCGGCTGACAGTGTCGCGTTGCGGCAACTTTTTGCCGCTCGACTTGACCGTGGAGCGGTCATTCGAATTGCGGCTTCACGTTGGGATCATCCGATTCTGCTTGAGCCTCCCAGCTAGATATCGTCAACGATATGCTGTGCATCACTCTGAACGATTGAACCGGTGACCCATGCCCATAACCCATCGTCTTCCGTCTACGAAAACTGTCAAGGCGCTCTACGCCAACGCATATCGATGTGCCTTCCCGAACTGCAGGCGTCCGCTTTACCGTGTGGACCCAGAAACGGGAGACCGCACGCTGAACTCCAATGTGTCGCATATTTGCGCACGAAGCGAAAATGGTCCCAGGTGGGATGAAAACCAGACTGAAGCCGATAATCGTAACTTCAATAACCTGCTGTTGTTATGCCTCGAACATGCTTGGGAGGTAGACCAACCCAACCGCATGGACGTGTTTACGCCCCCCGTGTTGCGTGATTGGAAAGCTCAGCAGCTTGCGGATTTTGACGCCCTCGGACGACAGGGATGGGCTCTCACCGACGATATGGCTGAATCTGCATTACATACATCGATCAGCGTTGCGGCGGCCGCCATCTCCTTAGGCGGAGAAGGCGGGCGAGCGCCAGGCGCCGGCGGAGGTGGCGGCGGAGCCATCGGGGCAAACGCGAGAGGCGGAAATGGTGGTCCAGGTGGAAAGATAACCCTTGAAGGTTTCGCCGATTCGGCCGCAGCGGTACCAACTCTGCTTGATTCAGGGCATACAAGGCTCAACGACGGACAAGACGGTCCTGCTCATGGCGCAGGAGGCGGCGGTGCCGGCACGATCGGCGAGAATGCCGTTGGCGGAGATGGTGGTGGGGGCGGTGACAGAGTAATCGCGCGCATCTCAGAGGAAGAGATGGAGGCGCTTCGCGCGGAAGGTTTCGAGCGCATCGACTTCGTCATCCCTGAGGGGGGGAGAGCGGCGAAATACCCGGGAGAACATGCGGAGGACGGCGGAGAGACAGTATTGAACTTCGTCACTGCCAATGGGCGCGTTTTGCGCACAATTCGAGCTTCCGGAGGGAGGGGCGCTCAATCCACATGTGAAATCCCTGCCGGCTCTCGTGAGATTACACCTGCGGACATTTCTGCGGGTTTTCGGGTCAGTGCAATTCTGCCCGCGGATGTCGTGTATGTCCGAGACGGGGTGTGCAGCCTGTTGGGGGGAGGCTTCACGTTCAGCAACGTCGAAAGCATTCCAGTTGATATCTCATGGATTTTGCTATTAAAACTGGATTTCGGAGCTTCCGTCGACAACATGTCTCTCGCCATGTTTGTGACCGTAGACGATCCATATGGAAGAGAGGTGCTTCGATTGCCAGTGGTCGCACAGCGAGAACACGAGGCAGAGCCGGGTCGCGTTGCTTGCGTGTCGTTGAGATTCACTGCACGTAAGTCTGGACCGCACGCGATTCGAGTACTGTCTGGTCCATTCGTTTTGGCTCAGACGTCGATCGAGGTCAGGCCGTCAGCGGCGTGACTCGCACTGACTACTCTGCGTTCGATGGCGATGCAGGAAAATTTCAAAGGCGCTCAAATCCCGCAGAAATACTTCGCAATGGCGATGACACCCGCGACCGTGACGCTGCCAACGACCTTGATGATGTTTTCGAGCAGCCAGGATTTAAAGCGCATTAACCACGTCGGCCGAACGTGGGCCTCCTGCTGCCGAATGCCGGCCTCGTTATCAGTCGCCTTCAAACCGGGCGACCGAGACACTTTCGCTAAGGTTTCACCCGAAGTCCGGTTCCGTTCGAGGATAGTATTCGGAGATTCGTCGATGTCAAACATCGGTTTGTCACGGTCTTTCACGTGCGCCCCTCAATAATCTTTCTGATCAGGTAGGCAATTTTAGTCAAGCGAGGCTGGAATAGCGTAGAGGATACGTTGTCGCGCGCAACTAGATTCCGAATACGCTTCGCCTTGAGGGCAGTGCCTACGTTGATAAACTCGGAATCCGTAACAGAAACGTTGGACGCGTCTGACACGCGAATCGCAACGTCATACCCTTTGAATACATTGCCCGATATCTCGATATCGCTTCCACCGCCAATGTCTATGGCCATCGATGAAGCCCCCTTGTGTTGTTGAGAAAAGCTGAATAGCGATGGTAATTATAGGGCACAAACACTGTGTTTTTACACAGTGTTTGTGCTAGTTTACCTCCCTCTAAGTCCCCCGAGGGAGACCGCCATGCGAGATCTATTTACCACCAGATTTCTTGTCGTCCCTTTCCGCATAGGGAAAGGCGACGATTTGCTTCCCGTTGAAGTGCGGCCGGCCAGCACCAGCGTCGGCGCCGTGCGCGTCGCGCACTCAATGCGCGAGCGCCATGCCGGGGTGGCAGCCTACGAGGTTCTGTTCGACCCCGAGACGGGCGCTATGGAATCACCAAAGGTCCTATTCCAGCACGGCCGCGTTCCGGTGCTCGACGAGTTCGCGTCGGCGTAGCGAGGGGGCCGTGGTATGCCTCTCAATCCCCGCCCTTCTGACCTGACCATCGATCAGCTGCGCAGTCTGTGGCTCACGCACAAGGATCCTGATCTGCGGCGCGCGATCGAAGAAGTTGCCTTTCGTCGCCTCGATGCGGAGCGGCGAGACAAAGTACTCGTGGAAGTGGAAAAGCTGTACGCCATCATCCACCAGGCGTGGCGCGAGGAAGTCGGCGACACGCTCATCGCGCTCGAGTGTCTCCGTGCCCTGCTTTCGGATCAGCGACAACGCCGAGGCGAGTTGCCTGGTATCCCGGGGGCACCCAACCGATAAAAGATAATGTTGGATATCATTTTTCAATTTTTGATAACCATGATTATCTTTTTTGCTCATGAACCGTTCGGCGCGGAAAGCGTCCAGTGCGACGCGCCGCCCAAGCGGACGCCCCAGTACATGAGCCAGCGGCGCCAGGCCGGCACGCAGGTTGCGGCGGACGCTTCGCGTAGCACGCGGTCGGCCACCGCCCGGGTCACAAGTTTCGTCGTGTAAAGCCAGTCATGCACGGCGGCGGCCTCATTCGAGGTTCCGCCGGTGAGCCAGTAGACAACCGGCAGCCGCGGTACCGACGCGAGATCGGTGACGAAACCGCGCGGCACCGTGATCACCGCCCCTACGACATCCGATTGATAGAGCAGGTCCGCCACCAACCGCCACCGGCCGTCGTCGCAGCCGGTGGCATTCTCGATGACGAGGCGTGTCAGAAAACGGCTCATTTCGCCGCGGCGCCAGTCGCGACGTCTTGCGGCCACGCGGCGATCGCAGCCGCGAGCAAAATTTGCGCGGTCGTCACCCCCATCACGATTCGATCCTGATCCTGTACCGACAGCGGCGACGCCTTCACGACGGCGATGATAGCCGGCAGCCCTGCGCTCGCGAGCGACTGAAGATTCACCGCATCGACGGTCGAGCCCGCTGCACAGACCGCGTTAACGACCGGCTGCGCCTCGGCGAGCGATTGCAGCGCGCCGTTGCTCATGCCGCTGACCTGCTGCAGCGAGGCAATCGCGACCTCGACCGGCGGGCAGACCCGGGCTGCGACTTGCGATGGCGAGGGAACGGACTGGGCTGTCGTCGAGCAGGCCGCGAGGGCGCACGAAAGCATGGCCGCGCACGCGGCCAACATTGCAAAACGCTTCATGGTGATTTCCTTACGGGGTGGGAAAACTGATGGCTGCGGCAGCCGCACTCGTCACGGCAGCCGAAATGCTGGAAGCAATGCCGCCGCCAGCGGTGATCGGCGCGCTGGCCGACACGCCGGTTTCAGCGAAATCGAGGGTGAAACCCTCAGTGGTATTGGTCACGCGAACGGTGACGGCGCCAACGTCTTTGCTGCTCGAGACTGACGCCTCGCAGCAGATCAGCCGGCCGGCCGAGTCATAAAACGGCCGCACTTCGTACGAGGCGTTGCCCGCGCACGCGGCAAGAAGCAGCGCGCCCAGGCATGGGAAGGGCGCCCGTATCACTGCGGCGTACCGGGTGTTTGAGCGCTGTCGCCCTGCCCCTTCGTGGCCGCCCCCGCGTGCACAGCGCCAAGCGCCGCCAGCGCGGCACCTACTGCGGCGATGAAGCCGTCGGTGGGCGTCTTCCCGAACCAGGCGAACAATGCCCAGATGGCCAGCAAGCCGCCGTAGCAAAGAACCTTCACGCGGATGGTCATTTCGTCGCTTCCTTCTCGTGGTGGTGGATGATTTCGGTCGGAAAACAAAAAACCCGCCGAAGCGGGTTTAATCTCATCGTTCGTATGAACGTCTTGGCGGTGTGGTCAACGCCCTCTCAGCGGACCATCCAAGCCTGTGAATGCGCGCAATGATGGTGTTGTATGCGAGCCCTGTCTCGTCGGACCACTCAGCAACGGTTTGCCTCTTACCGGCATGTTCAAGAAAGGTATTGCTGCGTGTGTTGTTTGATTGGCGTTTGCGTGTGGCCCACACGCAATTCCCCGGCTCATATCCCTCATTCACCAGCACGCGCTCCAAGGTCATTCCATCTGGGCGCGGCCCCATGTCCTCGAGAAAATTCTCAAACGTGTGCCAACGCTCGCACACGCGGATGCCGCGGCCGCCGTAATCAGAGTATTTCGGGTGATTGCTGTTGGTGCAGCGCGTCATCATCGACGCCCAAGAGTAATACTCGGGGCTGAACCTGCGCTTTGTGACGTGACCGTGCCGTTTGTATGGCTCACCGGAACGCTGCAAACACCCGCAAGACTGCGTTTTGCCAAGTCGCACCTCGGAAAGCACGTAGTCACGAATTGTTCCGCAATCACAACGGGCATGCACGCGGCGATTCTTGTTCCCTTCGCGATACGGAGCATCTCCTAGGACGGTAAGCCGGCTGAACTTCTCACCGATCGGCGTAGGATTTCTCGCGGCCATCGTTTCGATTTCCAATATCGAGTGACTGTCCAGACTGCCATGGCGCGATCGCACATTGGCGGACCGCTTATTTTACGCCCACCTCGAAATGATGAATCGTTTCGATATCCGAAAATTTGTACCCATCCTTGGCATATTTTTGGGCCACCCACAAAGGAAACGGTAACGTGTGGATCCCAGTGTTCTTGGCCGTGTGGTGGTTGCGGCACACCAGCATCCCGTTGACGGTCATGTCATCGACGAACCGATACGGGTCGAACGGCCGGGCGGCCAGAAAGCCGTCCCAATCGAATGCCTGCGTGATCGGGCCCCACACACCGGCGCGGCAGTCTTCGGCCAATCGCGGCCAGTCGATCATGTTTGCCGTGCTGCGTTCGATCGGATGGTGATGGGCCTCGAGCGGGTGCCCGCTGTCCTGCTCAGTGCCACCGCAGACGAAGCACCTGCCGCGCTCTCGCTCGATCAGCGCGGCCCGCGTGTGCGTGAACAACGGTGTGGTGACGCGCGGATCGTGACCGGGCAGCAGCACGTCAACGGCGAGCGTCTCGCGTTCCTCATGGGTTTCGGTAACTGACATGGCATCACCCCCTATCACCGCGCATGAAACCGCCGGCCCTGCGCTTGAGCTGCAGTTCGATGAACTGCGCGCCGACCGTGCCGAGCACACTGCCGATACCGAGCAGCGCCAGCGGCGGGATATCCGGAATCTGGATCAGCACCACGCCGGCGATCATCGATGCGCCGGCGCCCAAAATCGCGCGACCGATGATCAGTCGCCACGTCAAAACCTCGTCGCTCACGAGCAGTTTCCCGATTCCCATAGCAGCTCCCAGCACCAGCAGGCACAGAATCGTCCAGGCAGTCTTGTGGTCATCCATTGATGGTTCCCCGGTTACGGTGCAATGACGCCACCCGCACGCCGATAGGCGTCGAGCAGAGAGTCGAGCGTGTTTTCGTGTTGTCCGTAGCCCGCGCCCGGCAGGCTCGCCCAGATGTTTCGGCACTTGGCAAAGGCCGCCGAGACTCGGCCGGCCAGAATGTCGGGCATGGCGCCCTGCTCGCGGATCTGGCGCAGCGCGATCAGATCCTGGCTGCGCGGCGAGAAGTCCGTCAGGCGCAGCAACGGCCGGTAGGCATCGAAGTACCGCGCAAGCAGCTGATAGCGCCCCGCCGCGGTCGATTGCAGCGGCTTGCCGTTGACGATCCGCGGCGCGCCGTTCTTGTCTCGGATCGTGACGAGGATGCGCGGGTGATCCTGATAACTGTTGAAGAGTGTCGGGCGCTGCGGCGAGCCGCCGACGATGACGTTGTAGCCGTCGTCAGAATTGGCCAGCCCGACGGCGGTGTGCTCGCTGAACGCGATCGCATCCAGAAAGGCGAGCGCGTTCCTGCCGCCTGCTGAGGCAGCATCGATTCGTGGCATGTTTTTCTCTCGAAGTGCGGGTAGGCTCAGGCCCAGTTGATGGCTAGGACCGCTTCGGCCGTGGTGGCAGCGCGCACTGCCGCCTTGAGGGTTTGCAGCTTGTCGAAGGCGACCTTGCCCTGACCGAGCATGACGGCATAGAGGCCCTTCAGGTCTTCCAGCGTGAAGGGCACCTGCGCGTTGTCACGAGCGACCCAGTAAAACCCTTCGGGCGTGGCGCCAACGAGGTTGTAGCCTGTCGTCGATACCAGCAGCGTCGACTGGCTGCTCTCATCGGCCTGGAACGTCTGCTTGACACCGGCCACGGTCTCGTATGTCACGTCCACGCGGGACGCCGCTTGATAGGCCGCATACAGCTCGCCCATCTTCTGAGCCGTTGCATCAGCCAACTGCAGCGGCGGGTTCTGAATGGCTCGCGCTGCCTCGTCGGAAATTTCCTCGCATCCACTCGGCAACAGAGAATCGAAGCCCGCCTCAATGTCTTCTTGGCTGAGAAAATGCAGCCCCTTCTTCGAGTCTTGAAAATATGGCATTCAGATCCCCTTATCGGTATTCCGTCCACTGGCTCACGCTCAACGTTCCGCCAGTCACCGTCACTACGTACGATGCCCCCGCAGGCACTGCCCACAGATAGCTCGTCGAGTTGTTCGCCAACGAGTAGTCGCCCTGACCGTACACCGGCGTTCCGTTGATGGTCAGAACCGTGAAATTGCCCGCGGTGCTATGCGAGCTGGTGATGTTGACGAGGATCGTTTTGCCGGTGGTGTTGTAGTACGTGGTGTTCGCGGCGCGGCTTCCGAGCACGTTCTGCCATGACTGACCGAATCCCACGCTTCCCGACTGCACCTGCCCGAGCGTCGCTGCGTGTTGCGACTGAGTGGCAGTGCCGACCTGCAGCGGGCCGCCTGTGCATTCGAGCAGCACCCACGAATTGATGTTTGCATTCCAGATCGCTGCGCAATTGCCGTTCGCGATGATCTCGCCGCCTTGCAGTGCGCTGTGCGCGGCGCCGACCATCGGCTGCGCGCCCAAGCCGCAGAGGTTCAACGTGGTGGCGCCAGTGTTCGTGGCTTTCGCCTTGAACCAGACCACCATGTTGTCGGTCAGCGTCTGGACGGCAGGAACGATGTTGACCGCACAGGCGTTCGCAACGCCCGTATCCGTGCCACTGACCAAAAGGTTCGCCTGAATAGCCGGCAAAATGCTGGCCGGCAGGATCGGCGCGCCAGCGTACTGTGCGATATTTCCGGCAGTGATCGATGCCTGCCCATTCGCAACCGTGACAACCCACAAGCCCGTCCAACCCGCGTCCGGTGACGGCGTCGCCTGCGTCCCGGTCGGCGCCGCAATACCCGCCTTCGCCTGAATTGCAACGATGCCCTGCCGGAATGTGTTGCTCGTCTGCCCGCTGTTATTCGGCCCTTGCCAGGGCTGCGACGGATTCGACGAGTTGTAATACTGCAGCACCACGGGTGCGGCGCCGCCCGTAGTGGGATCAAGGCTCACGTCCTTGTCCTGATACTGCACCTCGATCAGGTAATTGATCGCTTGGCCAGCCGTTGACGGAGGCGCGCATGTCACCAACGTCGAGTCGAGCAGAATGCCTTGCTTCACAACCTGGTGCGACGTGTCGACCGGAAGCGTGCCAAACACTGTCGATTCAAGCGCTGCAAGTGCATAGAACTCCCCCGGCCCAATGCTGACTTGCAGCGTGGCGGGTGAGGTCGGCGTGCACGGAAGGCCGTTTGCAATCGGCGAGGTTCCGAGGACGGCCGCCGTGAGTTTCCCCAAGGCCACCATGTTGTCCTGTGCCGGCTTGGTGAAGAACCATTCGTAGATAGACTGGCCAATCTGCGTAATAAGACGATTCAAGGATTGCCCCCGAAATGAAAAAGGGCCGCACTTGGCGACCCTGGTCATTAAAAAGTGCTGCTGTCAGCGGATGCCCACCCACATGACCGTGCCCACCGGCTTGACAGCGTCGACAGCGGCGTAGATATCGGCGTCGGACGCCGATGAACGGGTGTAAGACAAGGAGTTCGTGTAGGACGAAGCGAGCGGGGTGTTCAGCGCCGATTGCGATGGCGCGGCGCAATACGCAGCCCCGGCAGTGCCGCCCGTCGCCACCGGGCGAAATGCGGTAATCATCGCCGTATAGGGGACGGCCATCGAGCCTAACCTGGCGACGCCGCAATAGCCGGCAGATGTTGGCGAGTTCAGCGCGCCCATATCCTTCGGCCGGTTCGGCTCGAAGATGATCGGCGCTTGTCCGGTTACATCCTTCAGCACCTGGACCATCGCCGGCCGGGTACCCTTTCCCCGCAGCAGGTTGATGACGATCCGGAAACGGAACGAATCATCGGACTGCCCGGGCTCACGCAGTAAAGCGGCGCCGAAGAAGTCCCACGCGATCATGTCTAGCCAGCCGTCGGTGGCCGTCGCAATACGCGTCTGCTGTTTCGCGTAGGCCCACAGCGAATAGACAAAGCTCAGGGCGTACGCGATTCCCGCCAGCAGCGCGTCGAGGAACTGGGCGACGCCAGGGAACCAGGCCGTCGGAAGCAGCGCGCGCAGGCGCTGGAACATGTCCTGTTGGTCACCCGTCATCACGTCACCTGAACCGTACCGGATTTGATTGTCTGCTGCGACGTGGCAGCGAGGTCGGACGTCCCGCCGTTCAGCGTGACGCCGGTAACGTTCGTGACGCCATCCGATGCTGCGTAGGCGACCTGCGCGAGGCGCGTGAAGCTCAGCGACACGCCGAGTCCGAGCGTGTTGATGTAGTTCTGAATCGCCTCTGCCACGAGGGCGACGGTTGCAGCGTGGTCATACCCGCTCGCCGTCACGATTGCCATGACCACGTTGGCGATGACCGTATTGGGCCCGTACACGCCGTATGTCACACTCAGCGGGCGCACTTCTTCAATCGCATTGGCCGCTGACGCAAGAAGCGTCGACGAGGGGCTGCCCGTGCCGTCATCGACGATCACATAGAAGAACCCAAGTTGCGCCAAGCCGCTGCGCTGCTGGTTCTCGGTGACCGTGGCGCTGACGTTCTGTTGCAGCGAAAGCACGGCATACAGAACCGCCGCCTTCGTGGCCTTCGACAAACTGCCGATGTACGCGACGAAGCGGGCACGCAGAGCCGTGTCGATCTCCGCGTCGACGCCGTTGGTAAACGCTGCGGCGTTGGTCACCGTGTCGATGCCCGGCATACCCTGCACGATCGTGTTCACCGCACCGGCCACAACATTGCCCGACGCGCCAGCAACTTCAGCGACCACCGGTACCGTAGCCGAGGACGTACCGGAGCCCAACACATACGCGTTCTGTGTCGCGTCATACGCCGGGTTCGTTGCATCCAGCGTGACCGCGAACGTCTGCGTTCCGTCCCCCGTCTGCACGCGCGCACCGATCGGCACGATCGCATTGAGCGTCGGCGTAAACCGAGCGAACGTCACGAGCCCGCTGGCCGGGTCAGCAGGAATTCGGGTCACCCCGAAATCAGCCATCCACGAATCAAGGTCGGCACCGCTCGACGTCGACGCCCGCGTGATGACAAGCAACTGCAGAATCAGCGACTGCAGCCACAAGGCAACAGCTGCGGTCGCCTCGACGACCGCGCGCAGCGTCGAGCCGATGGTGAGGTCTACGAGCCCCGCAGCAGCGCCCTGAATGGCCGTCACCTGCTCGCGCACCAGCGTCACGAAGTCTTTCGTGGAAATGGTCATTGATTCACGTTGAAACTGAGGGTGGCGGGCTGGCCGGTGGCCGCATCCGTATAGCGAATCGACACGCTGACACCGCTCGCGATGGCTTGAACATCGATCACAGGGGCCGGCTGGCGGGCAACCGAGGCTTCTCGCAGGATCTGACCGCGAATCTTGGCGCGGATGCGCCCCGCATCGAGCGTACGCCCGACTTCGCGCGGCAGGCCCGCCCCGTAGTCCAGATGGAAGATGTAATCGCCGGGTTCCGGCGGCGTCCCGCCAACGGCAGGGCCCCGGGGGTTGGTCATGAGGCGGCGCAGGATACGCTGTTGCGTCTGGTCAGCTCCGTCGACTAGCTGCAAATCGCCCGAGGCCGAGACGGTAAGGTCTGAGCCCCACATGTGATTCAAATCGCTCATCAGGATGCCTTGACCGTAGACGTCATGTGCGCTGCCCCCATCTGTTGATTCGGGGCAGCCGTGACTGTCCCCGTCTCGTTGTGGGTGTGGCTGTTGAACAGGGACATGAACGCTGACGTAATGATGGAAAGCAGCGATTGGCCCGCCGCGCCAAGGTTGATGGCCGGCGCGGTGATGTTTGCCTGGCCACCGGCTTGCACGTTCACATTCGCGGTGGCCTGGATCACGATCGTCGGCGCCGTGGCATCGATCTCGACCTGGCTGTTGATCGCGACCTTCCCGTCGTTCGACATCTTCATGAACGCGCCGAATTTGTGCACCATCCAATACTCACCGGACGGCACCGGCATCGCCTGGTCGACGTCATTGAAGAATCGCGCCACCGCTACGGGCGTCTCGGCATTGCCGAGGACGAAATCGACCTTGACCGCGTCCCCGATGGAAGGGGCAAACACCGCACCCCACCCTACCCCGACGGCTGCTGCCGCGAGCTGGATCCAGCCCGTTTCCGTTCCCTCGGGCTGCAGAAGCACTTTGACCGCGTGCGCGACCGGGTCATAACTGCTGATCGTCCCGTCGCGCGATTCCGAGCGCGTGCCAGCATTAATTTGAGCCAGCCCGCGCATCGCGTTCGCAAGCGCATGAGGGTTCATAGCGTCACCGTCGAATCAGGGGTATGGTTTTTGGCGCTCAGCGACATCACGTAGCCATCGGGCATGCTCATTCGACGAACGACACTGTCCGGTAAATACTTCTGGTCCCAGGCCGTGTCCGTACCGGCAACTTCCACAATCGTTGTGACCCCGAGGATCGAGTCGGCAGGCATGCGGGAAATCTGAAGCTTCATTTCATGCGCGATCAATTCCGCATAGATCTTCTGGGCGCGTTGCAGCGCCTGCTCTTGTGTCAGGCCAGGAATGGTGTAGCTGTAGATCTGTGCGCCGCCGAATGGCTTCGCCTTGCCCGCCTGTGTCGTCTTGGCCTTGTTCGGGTACGACACCGTGAAGCCCTTCTTTTGCTTGGCGTTCCACGTCCGCACCACGACCTGGATGCCCCGGGACACTGTCAGCGCACGGCTGAATTTCATGTCCACGACATTCGCTTCTGGGTAGCCCTTCGTGTCGTCCGGCGGAACCCACTGAATCAGATAGGGCGTCGCATCGGGATCTGTCTTCGGCTCGAAGTGCAGTTCCTTGCCCTTGACGTACACGACGAAACCCTCGATGTGCGCGAGATATGCCAGCAAGTCCCACTCACTACGCTGATCGGTCAAGTTGACGTGATCGATCTCGTAGTACTTTCCAGCCTTGGCGCTCGTTGCGGTGACCACCGGTGTAAGGCCATGTCTCTGCGCGAGTTGGGTGGCGATCTGCGACGCGGTCAGGTTCGGCCACTTCTCGGTTGTCTTTGCGTCGATGAATACCGACGTGAGATCGCGCCCGACCAGCTCGATCGTGCCGGCCACGATGTCGAAATCGATATCGTCGACGCGGCCGTAAAGTTCGCTGACAAGGTCCGTTAACTCATACCTGTCTGGGTCATCCACATAGCCGCCGAAAAGCTCGACGAACATGTCCGACTGCTCGGAAAACCAGCGCGCGTCGCGGTCGCTCGGCAGCATGTCGGCGACGAACGTCACCCGAAAGGTGTCCGCTGAATAGAAACCGTTCGATTCAGCTTCCCAGCTCACCCAGCCCGTAATCAGCGTGTCATTCAGCTTTACGGCCCCTCGCGTCTGGGTGGCGGTCGCCGCCACGGGCACCTGGTTGAGGCTACGCATTGAACACGCCCCCCGTGGGCACGTTGTACGGCGGGATCTTCACCGAGTTCACGCCGTTCAGCACCGGATCGGTGATGCCGTTTGCCGCGGCGACGGTCGTCCACCCCATCGCGTCGTCATACTCGTTGGCGGCCACGCGATAGAGATTGCCGCCAGCGAGGGTCAGGCTCTTCGTTCCAGCGTTGATTGTGCCGAGGTTCTTGCCGAGGCGCCCGACCACAGTGTTGAGCTGAGCCAACACCGGCAGTTGCGTTGCAGCGGTCACCTGTTGAGTCAAGCGCGCGATATTCTGAGAAATCGGGTTGTTCGGCAGAATGCCGCCCAGTGTCGTGACATTGAGCAGCGTGTTGTTCGTCGACGCAATCAACGTCTGAACCCGCGAGCGCACCGCATTAAGCGGTTGTAGCACCCCGTTTATGGTGCTTTGCGCGGCCTTGGCGAAGCTCGACACCTGACCGATTGCCGTGTTGAGGCCACCTACTAGCGTGGACAGCGGACCGTCCCCGACCAGATCAGATAGGCCACTAATTGACAGCATGTCGTCACTCACGAGAGCGTCGATGCCCGCGTCCGGCACATCGCGCACCGAGCGCGTCAGATCCTCGACCACCTCGCAACTGATCCGGTACGGCAGTTGGTGCCAACGCTCGAAGTCGGCGACAAATTCGCGGATGATGACGAGGTAGTACAGCTCGGACCAGATCAGCTCGAGTTCCTGCCCCGACTCCTTCAAGGTCTTCAGGTACAGCGCCCGTTCGAGCGCCATCGAACCGAACAGCAGACCCGACCACGAAAGGGGCATTGGGTCGTCGCCCATCGCCTGAACATGCCTCACGCCACCGACCATCTTGTGGACGACAAGCGCCTGCTGGCCGCCGAAGGATATATGCTCGGGAATTTCAGTGCGCGCGAACGAGAAGTCGCCGAGCGTGAGAACGGTGTCAGGGGTCATTTTGCGTAGTTCATGCCCGCGGGAGGAAGCGCGAGGCCAAAGTCGTACATGCCTGAGCCCAGAGGGCGATTGAGCGCGCGCGCCTGATGTGTGCTGACCTGCTCGGCGATCGTTCGACCATCGAGCTTCAGTTCAGAATGGACCTGGACGGTCTGCGTGGGCTTTTGCGCAATATAGGTGCTTTCGTGGCCGCGCACCTCGTTCGAGTAGGTGGCTTGCGCGGGGTTTTGAAACGCGCCGACGGCAGCCTCGCCACCCTTGCCGCCCAGCCAGTTGCCGATAAATCCGCCGATCGCTGCGCCGGGGATCGCGCCGACTCCCCCGAACAGGCCGCCGATAGCACCTCCGATATACATTCCGGTCAAACTGCCGGCAACGCCTCCGGCGACACCACCATACGCGCGCTGCTTTGCCTTTCGATCAAGCGTTTCATCCTGACTTACCTGATAGGCGTCGACGGCCCCCATAGCTATTGCGATAGGGCCACCAAGCTTCAAGCCGCCCAACCCACCGGCGGCCATGCGGCCAAGCATGGACCCGCCCGCCGAAGCACCCGCGCCTACCGCACCGACTCCCGCCGCGCGCGACAAACTCTGTATAGCGAGCGTCAAGCCGCGAATCGACGCTGTGGCCATCGTCACGATGCCCGCGAATGCAAGCGCGCCAGAGAGCACCACGAAGCCACCCGCGAGGATCTTGACCTTCGCATGGTTCTTCTCGATCCACCCGGTAAGGTTTTCGAGCATCGGGATAAGTCGCTCGAGCGCTCGGATCGCCAAGGGCAACACCGTCTCGCCCAGGCGCAGCAGAAGATTGCCCCATTTCGCATGAAGGTCGATCTCCTTGCCCTGCAGCGTCCCCTTTCCGTTGTCGTACAGACCATCGATGCCCTGTGCTTTATGCGAGCGCTCGATGTACTTCTCTGCCAGCTTCTGCTCGCGCACGAATTGGTCGGCGAGGTTTGCGGCCGTTCGAATGCCGAGCAGTTTGGCAAGTGCGATGTTCAAGTCGTTGCCCTTGAGCCCCTGCGCCATCAGTTGCGGCACTGCGACCTTCGTCACCCACTCAAATGGGTTCTCGGTGAAGAGCTTCGCATCCTTGATACCCATCGCGTCGACGCGCTTGATATGCCCAGTCGTCCCATACTGGATCGCCTTCGGGTCGAGCAGGCCAACTCTCGCCATGTCCTCGGCAACACGTTGCGGCATGCGCCCCATCGCCCAGTTCTGGAACATCGACATCGAGGCGGTACCGGTGCGGGAGCCACCAGATTCCTGCATGAAGTGGCCAAGGCCGAAGAAGAACATTTCGTCGTTCATCAGCTTCGTGGACACCCCGCCCGTTTTGATCGCAGCGAGATAGTCCTGTGGCTTGACAGTACCGCCGCTTGCCACGTAAGCCTGCGTCATCATGTCGAGGACGCGCTTGAAATTTGGCAAGTCAACGTGGCCGGTTTCGCGGTCAATAAGGGCGCCGCGAAGTTCGGTTGTCTTGATCGCTGCCTGGAACATCTGCTCGAACTTGGCGCCTGAGCCCCCCGCCATGACCGACTCAATGCCGAATTTCATCTTGGCGAGAAGTGGCAATACCTCCTTGGCATGCCCGAAGTCTCCCATGATGGCCGTGGCCTCGCGCAGGAGCACCATATTGTCGCGCGCCGACGAGCCCATGATGTCCATGCCCTTGGCGAACTTCACCGCATCACGGTTGGTGGCATCGCCCAGACCGAGCGCGGTGAACTTCGCAACCTCGGTCTGAAACTGCTTCGCTTCTTCCAGAGGCCCCTTGAACAGCGCCAACCCACCCGCGCCAAGCGCAGTCATTGCACCGCCCGCGATCATCATGTTCTTGATCGATTTGATGCGGGATTCGAGCTTCTGCGCGTCCGATTCCGTGCGCAGGAAGTCTTTTGACAGGAGCGCCAGCCCCATGCTAGCGTGGTTGATCAGGCTGATCCGAACGCCGATCTTGTAGGCTTCAAACATGAGAACTTCCCTGCGTTATAGAGTGCACGAGTGGCTCGCCGATCGGGTGACTTGGATCCAGTACCCCAACATCCGAGCTGTGACGGACACCGCCAAACGGCGGCCAGCCTTGCAGTTCGCCGTCCAAATGCCGTGGTGGCAACGCATTACGCTGGTTGCCGTCTTTCTGCCGATCCTGATCGTCTGCGCCGTGGTGCTCGCTGTGGCGCTACCTGTGTTCTGGGCAGTTGTGGGCGCCGTATTCGGCTTCTAATCGACCTTGTGGTCGTATTCCAGGTGGGCTGGAATCGCCGCACCGCCCACCAGCCCGGCAACCAGCGCGCTCCCTAGCACCTTCCGAATGAGTTCGTGATTGCGCTCGACCGATGGCCCGAGGACTGGCCGCGGCGGGATCGTATCTGTGCCGAGCTCTTGGTAGACCATCACATCAGAGGTCGAACCAATGACCGCTTCGTGCCCCCTCACTTCATTTCCGAGCGAGTCGCGCAGTTCACCCGATCGAAGCAACGGGTCGTCGGGCGTGTAGCCGCGACGTTCGCGCTCGGCCTTCGTTGAATCAGCGAGCGGTGACCATCCCTCGAACGGACCGACAGCGGGCTGATACTCGCCAAACTCGGACCTGGCCGTCGCTTCCACCGCAACGGCTACACGCTTTAAGCCTCGGTGCAATTCAAGCGCGACACCGGCCTGAAGGCTGACCAAGTGCAAAGCGAATTGCCCGAGGCTGCCGAACTCTTTCATGTCGCTTCCTTGAACGCCATCGCACGGAAATCGAACTGATGGCCGTCCAGCTCCGAGAAGATGATCGACCAGCCGGCCCGCGTCACGTCATCGAGTGAGAACGCGACGTCGAAAGGCACCCCGTTTCGGACGAGAAAGAGCGCCTCACGAACCGGCGTCGATCGGACTATTTTTTTAGCGCGGTGCGGTCCTTTTCCGGATCCGCCGGCGGGAAGTGCTTTTCGACACCCTCCGAAACTGCGATCAGGCCGTCCTCGTCAAGGTTCTGCACGAGTGCCTCGACTTCGGCCTTTGTTCGGATGGCGGAAACGGGCACGCCGGCAACTGACGCGACATAGATCAGCGGCATGCACATCGCGATGTAGCCCGGGTTGGTCCCCCCCACGGCTTCCATCAGACGGAATTGCGCGAGGGCACCCGGCTTACGAAGCATGATCGGACGCCCCGCCACGTCATGGACGGTCACCTCGGCCATCGCTGCCTTGACGATCTGTTCACTCGGCGTGTCGGTATTCACAGTGAGTTTGGTCATATCACGACACCTTGATGCGGCGCGAAGCCACGAAAGAGACCTTCTGCTTCATGGTTTCGTCACCGGCGCCGTCACCAGCGTCGTCAAACTTGAGCAGCACGCCGAGATAGCGGAATTGGGAGACTGCGCCGGACGCTTCGGTGATGGTTTCGGTGATGGTGCCGCCCTGCTCATCGATGCCCGCGTAGTAGTTGTCCTCGTTCTGAGCGAAGTAATCATCGAGCTCAGGCCCCTGCCGCTCGATCTCGATATTTCCGGACCAACCCTGCGCAAAGCGGACATGGCGGGTGATCCCGTCCAAGCCCTTGATCTTCTTCTCCGTCGTGTCCTGCTTCTTCGAGAATTTCGTGATCAGACCGAAGGTCAGCGGCCCCGTCGCGGTGTTGAAGTCGAGCGAAATGTCACGTCCTACGGTAAAACCATTGATCGGCATGGCATGCTCCGAAATGAAAGCGGCCCGCGCGCGGCGGGCCTTAAATGAGAAAACCAGGCGGGCGCCGGTTTAGTTGTAACCACCTCGGATCTGAAATCCACGTGGCTCAATTCGGCGAAGGGGCCGCGATCCTTGAATGATTACGTCGGCTGCGTGCTCTGGCGCGTGACGGTGACTGACTGTCCGCCTTCGAGGTTGACGATGAATTTCTCGACGACGCCGAGATAGCGCACCTTGCAGTCGTCTTGCATGTAGCCGAGTGCGACCCGATTCGGCGGGTTGTTGCGGTCGTCGCATTGATTGGAAAAATCATCAATCATGCCGACGTTGTCGCCATCGCCCTTCATGGTCTCAAGCCAAGAACTGATCGTAGAGCCGGCCTGTCGTCGAAGCGGGTCGTTCTTCTGAGTTGACTGCAGCTTTCCGACGAACTTGCCCATTGCGCTGTTCAGCGTGTATGCGAGGTAGTTCGTCATCCGTGTGTAGTTGTCGCCATTGACCACGGGATTGCTGCTCGCGTTGTGGCCGATCCGTACACCGAACGAGTTTCCGGCGGGGATAGGGTTGGTGACCACGTCAATGCCTGCCTGCGCCAACGCGCCGATTTCTGCGGTCGCCGAATACACCTGGTTCTGCATCGACTTCTGCGTGCCGACGATGCCGTACAGCGGCTTGTTCAGGCTTGACTGCTCCGGCGAGAGGTTCGCGAGGCGCCCCGCCACGAAGCCCTGCGGCGAGACAAGGCGGATTACGTTGTTTACCGTGTCCTGCCAGTAGATCCAGTCGCCAAATAGCAGCTTCAACGCATACGAATCGATACCAGCGCTGGCTTTCGTAGCAGTGGCGTTGGCAATGGAGTCGCCAGCCGGGCCGACGGCGATCATGTAGATGCCCTCGGACAATCCGAAAGCGACTTGTGTCGTCCAGCTCGTCGACTCGTCACAATCTGCGAGCATGGCGATGCTCGTGAACGTATTGCGAAGCGCGTACATGCCCTTGCGCGGCACGGTGTCGACGCCGAGAAGCGTTGCGCTAGTGATGGTGGTCGCGCCGTCGGTACCACCGGTGAGCGTCGTGGTGCCCGCGGTAGGTGCCGTCGTACCGGTGCCCGCCGTAGCCACGATGAACTGCGACGGGCCACGCAGGCCAGACTGACCCGAATTGATGGCCGCAGCGATGTTTGCCCACAGCTCGGCGCCGGTGCCAGTGATGTTGTCGAACACTTCTGGCACCTGCCCGGGCATCGCCACCACTGCACGCCACGAATTAGCGGCCGAACCGGTACCCAGTGTCACGACCAGGCTATTGCCCAATGTGCCGGTGTATTTGGCCGTGAACGTGATATTCGTCGGCGACGTGCCGAGCGCTGCGCTGGCTGCGACGTCGGTACCATCCGTGACCCGCACGCAGCGGAAGTTGTTGGCGCCCTGAAGCGTGGCCACAGCCACCTGCGTGCCCATGTCGTATTTCCGGGCCATCACGGCGCCGAAATTCTGCGCGTACCCAGCCATGTCGCCGACGATGGTCGGCGAGTTCACCGGGCCCCACTGGGCCGTGCCAACGATGCCGAGGATGTTGGTCGGCAGGCCGTTGATCAGCGTGTTGCGCGGCGAGAGAATCTGGACATAGACGTCCGGGACGATCAGCGCGGTGGTATTCAGCGCGCCTTCTTGAAAAACCGGCATGAGTGCCTCCGGAAACGAAAAAACCGCCCGGAGGCGGCTTGAGAATGCGTGTGATCGAGCGGCTTACTTGCTGCTCTTCGGCTTGGCGGTGCTGGCTTCTTCGGGCGCCGCGACCTTCACGACGTACGTGGCTTGTTCCGAGTCGAGAATGGCCGCGACCTTATCGGCGTCGGTGATCCGGTCGCCCTTCTGGTATTCGCCGAAGGCGTGCAAAACAACGAGATTCATGAGTGCCTCACGAAGTGGGGGGTCCCAGCGTGTCGCCGCCGCCGACGACGAACGCCTGCGGGGCGACGACGCCGAAAGCGTTGTCAATCTGAGTGGTGGAATAGTCGATGCCGTAGATCACATCGCGGCGGTAAATGAGCTGCTTCTGCTGAGTGTCATCCTGCCGACTGCTCTGGTAATGAAAGATCGCCTGCGAGCCGTCGGGCAGCGTCGCGCGCACGAGCGGCCCGAGCGCCTGATCGATTGCCATACCTAGTCGGTCGCGGACATCGAAGCAATTGCCCCAGGCGGTGATCTGAAAGCCCTTCCGCTGGCGGCGCAGCTCGCGAATGATCGTGCCAGCGGTGCCGACACGCGCCTCGATCAAGTGTGCCCCGGGCACGGTAAATCCGGTACCAGACGACGTTGCCGGCTGGTCAGCGCTGATCATCGTGGCGAGCGCGGTCGC
Source organism: Pandoraea pnomenusa (assembly GCF_000767615.3). Lineage (NCBI taxonomy): Bacteria > Pseudomonadati > Pseudomonadota > Betaproteobacteria > Burkholderiales > Burkholderiaceae > Pandoraea > Pandoraea pnomenusa. The sequence continues at coordinate 3,184,582 of NZ_CP009553.3, forward strand.
GATCGCCGACAACGTGTCGGTCGCCTGCACGCCGTAGACATAGGGCTTGCCGCCGACAACCGCCGCGACGTTCTGCGATGCCAGCACGGTGCCGCCCAGCGTCACGGTGACGTCGCTCACCGCGACGGTGACGGTCGGCGCCGCGATGGACTGCACTTCCCACTCCCGAACAGTCGAGCGCAAAACGGTTTCGGTCGGCAGCGGGTAGACGGAGACATACCCGATGTTGTTGGTGAAGTCTTCGCGCGTTGCCTCGGGCTGTGGCCACCCGGCAAAGACCTTGACGGCGCACCCCGCGATGGGCGAGATCGGATTCGCTGTGCCGTTCGGGTACAGGTAGGCCGCGACCTGCGCAACAAGCAGGTTGCTGACGTCTGAGAGGTCGGCCATTACGCGTGAAGTTCCGTGGTTGTCAGGCGCCAGCCCATGTCCGTCAGCTCGGCGCCCTGCACGACGTACCGTCGACCGAGGCTACACGAGACGGTGTCGGACGCCTGAATGATGACCGACTGCGGTACCGACTTCGGCAACAGGATGCGCCAGCCGATTTGCTGGGACGACGAAGGCAAGCCGCTGATGGACTTCTCGCGCTGCCCGAACAGCAGAATGGACGCCGGCCAGCCCGCGCCCGTCGCGTCCCCAATCAGGTAATTGTCACCCGCGGCGCCGGGCTCGCCACAGGGGCCGCCGTAGCCGACCGCCCCCACACCCGCAGGTGTCGCCACGCGGGACACGCGCACCGTGACGTTGCACTCGACGCACTGAATGGGCAGGTGCAACTGCTGACTGGCGATGAAGAATGTCCCGCCCGGGCCGATGAGATAGTCGCCGGCCTGGGTGAGCCTGCCGTCGAACAATCCGTACCAGACCGGGTTACCGTACCGATTTGGCTTGCCATAGGTCATGTCTTCCGCGTTGAACGCGGCGAGCAGACTGCCCTGCTGAAGCGACAGCGGGTTTGCCGCGCTCGCTGGTCGGTACTGGGCGTAGCTCAGACCGACACGCATCGCCGCCTTGGCGTAGCCGGCATAGATCCGGTTCTGAAGCGTGATTGCGTCCATGATGCGAGTTAACCGCGGCTGAGCGAAATTGTCGACCCGCCGGGGCCCAACATCGGGCCGGGCGCGATTCCGACAAAGGCGCACATGCGGCGGCGCCAAGTATCGAACAAGGCGAGCCGGTCACGAACTTCGTTATCGTTGTGGGTCCAGACAGCCGCCTTGGCGGTGTCCAGGTTGTCGCTGGCATCCGTGACAGCCGTTTCGAGGGCGGCAAGCTTCGTCAGGTACGTATTGACGATGATGGCTTCCTCTTCTGGCCGAAGGTGCGTCAGCCGGTGATTCAGCGTCTGCCAGATGCCCGGCGAGACCCAGCCATAAGCCAAGTCCCGCGAATCATCGACCTGCGTGTCGGCCAGCAGCGGGTATCCAGCGTGACGCCGGACGTCCGCCAACTGCTGGTCATTCAGCATTTACGCCTCCTCCCAACCGCCGACGCGGTAGTTGTCTACCTCGTCCGGGTGCACCTGTGCTTCGTGCGGCCCGTCGTACAGGTCCGCGTCGCGAATCATCGTCACGAGTTCGGGGCCGTCGTCGTCACCGTTCGCGCCGCCCTTCGGCGGGACCAATGCGGTCTCAGCCGTCGCCAGAATCTTGGCCTGCTCGTCCCCGGACAGAGCGGCGAACTGCTCCTCGGTCACGCCTGCGACGGCCAGCGCCTTGGCGCGCGCCTCTGCGGCTGCCTTCTCGGCCTTCTGGGCTTTAGTCAAACCTGCCATGTCGAAATCTCCTGCTGTCTGGGTGGCCGGGGCCTTCGCCCCGGCGTCGGATCGCTCTCGCGCGGCCGGTTAGCCGAGCAGCATGGCAGTGTGGGCGGGCTTGATGTTCGCCTTACCCCATGCCAGCGACACTTCGTATCGCACGCGGCGGTATTGCGGGTACATCGCGACTTCGAACGTCAGACCGGTACGCGGGTCCGTGACCAGCATGCGGTCCGTGGCCATGTCGCCTTCTTCCGGCAGCGCGGGGGCACGCGTGGCCAGCACGATCGCCGAGCGGCTGAAGCCCATGTTGCAGGTGGCAGCCGCAGCGACCGTGACGGTCGCGTTGGCGGATGCAGCCTGCATCAGGCCCGGGGCATTGATTGTCAGAGCCCCGCCGGACAGCGCAGCAGCGACGACGTACTTGCGGGCATCGCCGCCGATCGTGATCACGTCGCCGGCCAGGATCGTGCCGGTGCCGGTCTGCACGTTGATCGTCGTGGCGCCCTTGGCGTGCGCGCCGTTCAGCACGTAACTGGCGCCCGTGCCTGCGGCCGCCCGCGTTGCCACGCCGGCCGACTCGCGCATCTGGAAGCCGTGCAGCTCCAGCAGCGTACCCTGCTCGCGCAGTTCCTTCGTGCCGGCTTCGTTCGCCTTCGTCAGTTGCGCCAGCGTGCGGATGTTCGCGCCTGCAGTGGTGTCGATCACGCACTGCAGGTCGCTCTTCGGCGCACCGTTGTCCGCGAGGATCTTGAGCAGCTGCGCGGTGTCGCCGAGGTTCGATGCGAACGGCGTGGTGCCCGGCGTGCCAGTGGCGCGCGATGCGCCAACGAACAGGGTGCCGAGGTCGGTTTCGACTTCGTTCACCAGCGTGCGCATGGCTTGCGCGATCTGGTCACGGCGAATCGTCTTGTAGCCCGGGCCGCTGTTCACGCCTTTCTGTTCTTCACCTGTCCAGCGGAACGGCACCGTGCGCGACTTCGTGATCGAGAACGGGGTGTTCCCGACGTTCTGGTCACCGTCGTCCGGCGGCAGTTGCCCGGGCGTCACGTCTTCAGCCGCAGCGGCCGGCGTGATCGGGATACGGATCGCCTGATTGAGCGCCGCTCGCTCGGCACTCGCGTCGAGTGTCACCGACGGGATGAAGCCGGTCAGCTCGCGCGACACGACGTCCAGCGCTTCGTACAGATCGGGCACCAGACTGGTCAGGGTGTTGGCACCGAGCACCATACCGCCTTTAGCAGGGTGCACAGCAAGGCCATGAAACCAGCTCATGGCCATCGAAGCGACCTTTGCCATGGTCGCCATCGGGTAGACCACGACGGCAATTGCGATCGTGACCAGCGCCGTGCGGCGCAGGGTGGAAAGGAAACGCATCATGTGTATGAGCCTCTTCTAACGAAAAAAGCCGCGCAAGGCGGCCTCAGATTGGTTTCGGACAGATCAGTCCGTGATGGTCACGTTCGCGTCGCGCGCGGCGGCTGCCTGCTCTGCGGCCCCCATGCCCTCGAACTGCGAACGCGTGATCGTGCGTTTGCCACTGCCGCCACCGTTGCCGCCGCCACTCGCTCCGCCGCCGCTCGCCCCCGAACCCTTCAGGATGCTGTCGCGTTGCGGGTGGCCGTCGATCAGGATCGACAGCGCTTCCTCGAAGTCGGCCGGTTCGCCGTGGCGCGTGCGGCTGAACAACTGATTGCCGCTCGCATCCTTGGCGACGATCTTTCCGTCCTCGACCGTGAAATGCTTACCGAACGACGCCTGAACGAAGTCCGCCGGGATGGCAACCTTCTCGCCGATGAATTTCGAGCGCGCGAAAGCGCCGCCGATCTTCTCGTCGAAAAGTGCCGTCTTCAGCGAATCCCGTTCCTTCACGATCGGGTCATACTCGGCGCGAACCGATGCGATCGCTTGGTCTTTCACCTTCTGGACTTCGCCGGCATCCACCAGCTTCTTGTCGTTCAGGTTCTTGACCGTCTCCAAGGCTGCGATGGCTGCCGCAGGATCCGCGATTCCTTCGAACGCCTTCAGGGCGCCTTCGGCCTTCTCTGCTCGCTCGCGATGGCTTTTGGCCTCGCCATTGAGTCGGGAAATGTTGCCGAGCGTGGCATCAGCGTCGAACGGGGCTTCGCCGCCGCTCGCGTTGATGAAAACCGGCAGTTGCTGGCCGTTGACTTCCTGCGTGACGATCTTGCCGTCGGCATCGAATTTGAATGGCATGGTGACTTTCCTCGGGCATCCGCCCTTAATGCTGTGCGGCGTCCGCCGCATCGCGCCTTACGGCATCCGCCGATCGGGCAAAGAAAAAGGCCCCGGGCGGGATGCCAGGGGCCGTCGGTAAATCGTCCGTGCCGCTCAGTCCTGCAGCACAGGCGCGGCCGGACGTTTGAGATTCTTGGCGATGCGGTCCTTTTCGCCGTTCCAATCCAGTTCAGGACTGATCACCCCGCGTCGCTGCGCTTCTCGGAACAGAGTCTCGTCCGACAACGTCCCGTCGATGGTCATGTCCCGCAGCAGTTCGAGCGACGCCTGCGCGAGCGTGGCGGCGCCGAATTCCTTGTAAATCGTGACGTGGCCGCCCTGCGTCTCGCCGACCCACTCGGCCATCAGTTGCAGTGCCGCGTCGATCGCGTCCTCTTCGTCGTGAGCGATACGCTGCAGAGCGCACATGCCCTGCTCATTGTCAGCAAGGGTCTGAACCTCGGTGACGTTGCCGGGCTTTATCACTAGCAGCTCGGCACCTGCCTGGCGCATGCGGTCCTCGAGATCCAGCAGCGACAGCCGTCCAGCCTCAATGGCCTTTCCTGTGTGCTCGACGAACTTCATGTCGGCGTCAGGCCCGTCCGCCTTGATTGCGGTCGAAGCGCCGACTACGATCTGCGCGTCGCCCAAGTTCTTCGCGAACAGGATGGGCACACGCGCAACGTGCAGGATCGTCTGCTGATCGCTCTTCGACTGCCAGTGCTCAACGTTGGAGTGCGCCAGCTCCATGAGCGGCGGAACTGCCGTCATGAACCCCGTGCGCTTGCCATACACCGGAATAAAGGGAATACGCTTGAGTGTCGTGGTGCCAGATTGGTAAATCACCCAGATCTTTTTCCCTTCGGCATCGACCTGTTCGGTCTCGCGCCAAACTTCCCACTTCCCGATGTACAGAACGCGCACCTGCTCGATCGCCTTTTCGCCGAACGGGCCGTCGTCGATCGTCGCCTGCTCAAGCAGTCGCAATTGTGTGAGAGTTTCGACGCCCCTGACTCGCTTCGACCGCCAGCCGAGGATGTCGCCCTTTCGGATGTGCACGAAGTACGGTCGCAGCCCCGCCCGACGTTCGTCGGCTACCGTCTTCACGCCCTTGTCCTTCGTCGGGTAATCGACCAGGATTCCTGCCATTCCCTCGGCAAGCACAGCATCGGCGAGAGACGCCGCGTAGCTATGCAAGCTGCGGCCCTGAAGGTCGATATCTTCGGTCCAGTCACGCACGCGGGCCGGGATGTCGTCGCCCAATGTGATCGGGCGTGAGAACGGCTTTGCGGCCAGCACTTCGACCGTCCTGGCAAAAGCGGGAAACAGTGTTGCGGTGCGCAGGCGTGCGTCGAACGCGTCGTCCGACTCGTTCGGCCATTGCGGCAGGTAGGCCTTCCCCGCAGCTCGCATCGCTCGGGTCCCCCCCATCAGCGCCGCAATCAGAGCGAGATCCTCGGCCGCATCAGCCACAGCGGCGGTCGGGGTTCGGACGTTGGACATGCTCAGATTCTCGTTATGCGGCGAAGGACTGTACTGCGGCGTCACGCTTCACGATCGGCCAGCGAAACACGATGGGATAGCCTGCCGCGTCATTCGGGTGGTCATGGTCACCCGTTTTGTCAGGCTGACCGTTCTTGTCATACGTCTGTTGCTCAAGTGCGGCCGTCAGCACCGGACAGGCGTCAGTATTGACTCTCAGCCGACGCTCGCCCTTGTCGTTCAGGATCAGCGCATTCACAGCGTTCACTCGATCCTTCACGGCTGGGTTTGTCGATCGCACGTTAACTGTAAGTCCCGCCTGCCGCAGTATCGACAGGTCGCTCTCGCTTGCGCTCTTGCTGCTGGTGTTCTGACCGCTGGCATCTGGATAAACTCCGAGACGGCGGCCTTCGACCTGCTTCGGGTAGCGCTCACGCAGCAGACGGGCCATTTCCGGCGTATCCCGTACAGCAGTGAGCTCGTCAGCCGCGTGAGGCCAGCCATCGCGCAGCACATACACAATCGCCGCCATCTTATTGACGTTGAAATCCATGCCGACAAGCAGCGGTTCGCCGTCAATGACGGTCGTCGGTGCATGATTCAGTTCCCGGCTGAATTCGGGATAGACAGCGCCGCTGTTCAGGTTGACGAAGCGCCCTTCGAGGTATGCGTCGATCAACTGCGGCGGGTAACTCGCGCGCAGTGAGTCGATATAGTCATCCGGTAGGAACGGGTTCGTGCGCGTGGCCGCCTGCACCATCCGGTAGCCGGGCTTCGGATTCTTCGCCCACGTCTCGTAGACGAAGTTGAACCCTTCCGGCGTCGTGTAGACGCTGACCCGATTAAACGGGTCGAGCATCCCGCGAGGCTTCTGCCGATTGCGGGCGATGATCTTGCGCCACGCCAGCGTGGCTTGGTCCTTGCGCAGCGTGTCGATCTCGTCGACATGCGCGCGGTATGACTCGTAGCCAACGATGCGGGCCGGGTTATCCAACGTGCGCAGGACGAAGTCGCCGCAGCCACCGTTGGCCGTGTAGATGATGTTGTCGGTCTTGTGATACCGGTATCGAATGCCCAGATCGGTGAGCTTCTCCTCCATCCGGGGCGCCAAGATCAGGCGCACCAAATCGTATGTCGGCTCGTACAGGGCGATTAGGGCCCGGGACGATTCCAAAGCGTCACGCGTGGCACACATTGCCAATGCTTCGGTCTTTCCTGTGCCGAAGCCCCCGACGAACGCGGGGTATTTGTCCGCCAACTGGAAAAACTCAGCTTGCGGCTCGGTCATGGTCATGCGCAATTCACGCATTGGCCTGCTCCTTCACCACTTCGATGACGATCTTGCCCACCGGCTCGCCGTCATCCTTGCCCGCCTTGTCCTTCAATTCAATGCGCTTCAGGTCGGCGTCAAGCTTCATGCTTGCAATGAGCGCACGCCGTGCTTCGAGCGAGGCAATGCGAGCAGTGAGACGGTCAATGATCGTCACGTAATCGCGCGCCTTGGTGTGCACTTCGGCCGACGCTACCTGCGGGCCACCGCCCGTTCGCTTCACCGCCGACTCCAATTCCAACTTGCCGCCGCGCTCGTTTTCCTGTGCCAGCGCGCGGGCAAGCCGAATCTTCGTCAGGCGAATTTCGTCGTCGAGGCTACCCAGTTCGATCGCGTCGAACAGGGCCTGCTCTTCTTCGGTCAGGTGCTTGCTGTATAGCGAACCCGGCTTTACCGCGTTCTGGTTTGTCTTGGGCGTCTTTCCGCCGTGCATCCGGCACCGCCCGTTGGCCATAGCCCCGTTCTTACAGGTCGCGCCCGAGCGGGTTTTCGCCCCGCACAGTCGGACCATCGGGGCCTCCTATCGACGAGCCCCCGGCCCGTCTTGCATGGGGTGTATTTGCAGAACCGCAGGGTGCGGTCGTCGATCACTCGTCAGCTTCGGGAAATTCCACATTCGTCATATCGACCGTGCCGCACGCCGCGACGGCCTTCTTCCAGTCGCCCTTTACGAACACGAGGACGTTCTGGTGGACCTTGCCCAGCTTGCGGCTCGAGGCAAACTGTTTGCCTGCGCGGATTGGCGCGCTGCCCAGCGCCGTAAGCAGGATCGCTTCGTTGTAAAGCGTGAGCCCGGCGTCGAGGAAGGCTGCAATCGTGTCGGACACGAAATTGCGATACGCGCCACTGCGCGCCCGGACATCGCCCACAACGAAGCAGGCGAAACGGTCAGGCTTCAGCAGCGCCGCCGCGCCCGTGACGACGTCCCGGTACGCTGCAAGGAATTCGGGGTACTTCATCGTGGACAGGTCTTCCGGCCTGTCCGAGTAGCGTTCGAGGTCAGCGTATGGCGGGCACGAGAACAGGAAGTCGGCTTCGACGCCCTTGACCGCCTGGCCGATCTTCCGACTGTCGCCCACCGTCCACGCGGGCGCCGGATCGTCCGGCGCGATCAGGTGAAGCTGCTCGCGGTTGGCCGCGACCTGCTCGTCGCGCAGTTCCATGCCGACGTACTGACGCCCGAGGCGCGCCGCGACGATGCCGCGCACGCTGCCGCCGGCGAACGGATCCAGCACGATCCCACCTTCCGGGCAAAACCACCGGTAGGCCAGTTCGCACAGCACCGGGTCGAACACACTGGTTCGGTGCTGAGCCGTTGCGCCGCGAGCCGCCTTCTGTGCCTCGCTGGCATCGCCGTATGCTGGGGCGTCGCGGCCGACTTCGGACTGGATGCCCAGCGCAAGCCAAGCTTCCTTACGTTCCTGCCACGCCGCCGCGCGGGCATCGAGCGTGCTGAACGGCGGCACCATGAATAGTTCGGCGAGTGACCCATCCCCGCCGGGACCGGGTTCGCCGGGATCCGTGAATAGTTCGCGCAACTCAGCGTCGCTGAAGCCGATGACTGACAGGTCAAACCCGTCACCCTTCAAATCCGCCAGTTCGGCCGCGAGCAGCCCTTCGTCCCAGCCGGCATTCAGCGCAAGCTGGTTGTCGGCAAGGATGTAAGCACGTCGCTGCGTGGCGTCCAGGTGCGACAGGTCGACCGTCGGCACCTCGAACGGCTTGGGGCACATGGCGATGCTCTCGCCCGCTTCCCACATCCCGGTCGCCGCTTCAATGCGGCCATGCCCGGCGACAACCCCGCCGTCTGCGATCAGGACCGGATTGGTCCAGCCGAACTGTCGCAGCGATTCGCGGATCTGCTCGATCTGCGCCGCGCTATGAGTGCGCGCATTGTTCTCGTACGCGGCCAGTTCATCGGTCGATCGGTAGACGATCGAGAGTTGGCCGGGCTTCTTCATAAGCGGGAAAAATGTTAGAAGTCAAATGCTCAATGGTGAGCAGATAACTATTCGGACTTGAAATGATTCTCTGCAAGAAACCGTACTACTACCCCTTGGCAGCTACTCTGCCGCCAACGAACTCCGGGAAGACAGTCATTTGATCATCGCTATCGTGGATCCACAAAAGATGCTCGACCTCGCTCAAAAGACTGACTACAACTTCGAGTTAAAGGATGTCCGGAAGGCGGCATTGGCCTCGAAGTACCCGGCCAGTGGCTGGTTTGAGCTTCCCGAAATCAAGTTCCGCAACGGACGCGTCAGCTATGAGCAAGGGCGCCATCGAACTTTCGTATCTGCGCAATGCGATCTTCCTGCCATGCCGATGTTGGTGGACAAGAGCGCGGCGCAGGAACTACTTGCCATCGTGGGCGCACGAGTCAACGACGCTCATGCGCTCTACGATTTTTCCGGCGTCGCGGCGGATTACAACGTTGTCGGTCTACCCTGACGACTGGTTCAACCGAGGAAATGCACGCGCCCCTGCCGCCGATCCCCGCAGGAGGTACGGGTAGCGTCACATGGCGCGTTGCCGGGGTTGTTTCGGAAAGGATCGGGCACTGACCGGCTGGCCCGGGCAGCGACGCGGCGTTGTGGTCTGTGCCCCGACGGGCGAATCAACCGAGACGCGTCAACCTGCGCAAAATTCTCTTTACACAACGTTGTGTATTGTGTAAAGTTACACACATGACAAGCGCAGACATCATCAAACGACTGAAGGCCGCCGGGTTCACCGAAGTGTCGGTGCGAGGCAGCCACCACAAATTCCGGCACGAGAACGGTCGCGTGGTGATCGTCCCGCACCCGAAGAAGGACATGCCGATAGGCACCACCCGCTCGATCTTCAAGCAAGCGGGCATTGACTGGAGAAGCGAATGAAATATCCGATCTACGTGTGGCAAGAAGGCGATAGCGCCTTCGGCGCCACGTTCCCGGATCTTCCGGGCGTGCACACTGCAGCGGATACGCTCGACGACCTTGAGCGTATGGCACAGGAGGCGGTCGAGCTCATGTACGAAGACAGCGACGAGCAGATCCCGGCGCCGACATACGACATCAAGAAGCTGCACGCGAATGAAGTCGACGACGGCACTGGCTTCTGGATGTTCGTGGAAATCGACCTGTCAAAAATCAGCAGCAAGGCTGTTCGATTGAATATCAGCCTGCCGGAGCGCCTCGTGAGCCAGATTGATGCGGAAGCCGAGAAGCGCCATATGTCGCGCTCGGCATTTCTGGCACTCGCGGCACAGCGCGAGATGGAACACGCTTAATTCATCAACCCAGGGATACGCAATGGATAAAGCACTGATCGAAGCCACAATGACGACTGCGGGCAATACCCACGCAATTCTCGCAGCGATAATCGCTCTGCTGAGCACGACGGAACGAACGCCACAACTCGAGCAGGCCATGCATCACTGGATGGAAACGCTTCTGTCAGCGTCCCTCGGTGCTGGGTGGGCCGATACGCAAATCGAGGCATTCGAGAAAACGCGTGCGCTCATCGAAGGCTCGATCGGATCGGCGATAGCACCGAAACAATGAAAAAGCCCGCACTAGGCGGGCTTTGGGTGTACTCGCGGTGAGTATGGGCGAATCTTAGGTGCTTTGTCGCAAAACTGCAAGCCCTTTTTCCTTCGAAGTCCTTACGCTGCAACGGACTGCGCGAAGTCGCACGTGGGACGGTTTGCGGCGGGCACCACCCCGTGAAGGACGAAACCCGATTCAAGTCGCGCGACTGCCAGATTTTCGAGTTCGGTAAAGCGCCCCGCCATCCACTTCGCGGCACGGAAAGCCTTGTCCTTGGTCACCTTGTGCCGATCGGCCAGATCGCGAATCGACGCCCCTTCTCGCTGGGTGCGCGGCAGGTAATTCCACGCCGCCAGGTCTCGCAACAGGCCCACGGCAGTGATGCCGCTCGACTTCCGAGACCAGACGGCGAGCGTATTGATGCCTGCCACCTTCTCGTCACCGTGCGCGAAGCGCGCTAGCACCGCCGCGTATTCGGGCGACGGCAGCCGCGTGCGCGCCGCGTCCGTGATCATCGCGCACTGAGCGCGAAACTCCTCAAGCGTCAGCCTCTCGGGGTCGAACTCGCTCTGCGGCCCGCGAAGCTCGTTGAGCCATGTTTCCTGCGCCTTCGTGGGCCGGTCGATGGCTTCGAGGATCCGAATCAGCATGTTCCGGAAGGGCGCCTTTTGGCGCGGCGGTAGCGACAGAACGAGGTACGCCACGTGTAGCGCCTGTCGCGTGTCTTGAAATGCTTCGTTCATTGGCCTGTTCCCCCGTCAAAAGTGCCAATCCATCACGCCGCTTCAAGCGGCAACTGCTCGACCTGCACCCGCACACCGGGCGTCAGGCTGTAGCGCTTGCTGATGCGGTATTCCACCGCCTGGGCGTCGTCATTCCAGACGATGCCGTTCATTCCGTCCTTGACCGCCTTGAGCACGTTGTCAGCGTCGGGCTTCTTCGTGGCCGCGACCTTCCCTGCCACGGCTGCCGCCTGCTTCTTCTTCGACCAGCTCGCCGGGATCGTGAGTTCGATGTCGAGCCACAGTTCGACCGGCCCGTCGATCGGCGCGGCACCCGCCATTGCCTCGCCGGCGGCCAGCTTCACGAGCGTCTCGTAGTTCACGGTCTTCTCGGGCGTGTACGTGCGCACGAAGGCGCCCCGCCGCGCGAACTTGGGGCGCCCCTTCGCCACAGGCTGGCCGGGCACGGAGAAAACAACCCGGCGGAGCCGGGCGTCGTCGAACAACAGGCGGTTTTCGGTCATGCTTTCCTCGCTGCCCATCGGGCCTTCACTTCGTTCTCAATCTCGGCGGCAGCCGCCGCGCCCAGTTGCTCGCGCCACCTGGCCAGCGTCTCGCGTCGCATCTCTACCGATGGCTGCGCCATGAGGTGCCGGACGCGACAGCACGGCTTCGTGAAGTCGAGGCGTCCGGCATTGGCGAGGCACAGCGTGCACAGGTCCATCGTCAACCCCGCGGCGAGCGCTGAGCGCCCTTCTCTGCCCCTCGCGCGTACGCGAGGACGGAATCGGGGAGCAACTTCGCCACGGCGTCGGGGCGATCCGCAACCGGGAGCAACGCCTCGCGCGCACGCGAGAGCGAGCGTTCCGAGCGCCCCTTGCATCCCGCCAGAATCGTGGCGAGGTGCGCACGGCCGGTCGCCTTGTCCGTCACGGCTTTGCCGGGCGCAGGCAGCGCGGCCATCGCGGGCGGCACGGGCGGCACGTTGCCCTCGTCGCGAACCGCATCAAGCGCCGCCGCGAACCGCTTCATGAGCGCGTCGCGACCGAGGGTGCGCATCTCGTACCCGCCTACGCGCTGGGCCGCCCAGTAGACCGCGGGATCGGGCCAGGCGTCATTGCCGTCGGTGCTGCGACGATGCAACTGCACGACGGCGTAGTCGAGCAGTTCGCCAACGTGCTGGCGTGGGCGGCACAGCAGGCGAAATTCCGGGCTGGTCGGCACGTACGGGCGATCGCGCAAAGCGGCGATGCCGCGCTGCCACTCGGGCGGCGTCAGGTCCGCCAGGTCAAGCGCCCACTGCCGCTTCACGCCTTCGAGGTGTTGCCGCACAGTCTCAGGCTTCGACGGGTCACCGCCGCGCCACATGTCCGCGAGGCGGGCCCCGTAGCGCTGCCCAAGGATGGCGAACAAACGCTCGATGAGCCTTTGCGGTGCCGCGTCTTGCGGCCAGTCAGCCGACGACAGTCGCGTCGACGTCGATGGTGCCGGGGTCGTTCCCATACTCGTCTCCCAAGGGGTTACCGGCGAGGCCGGCGAGGATCGCTGCGTTTTCAGCGCTGCGCGGCGAGGCACGCGGTGCGCTCGTACTGGCCAGCACGCGGTCGACGTATGCCGGCAGGTAGGCAATCGGTTCGGTCGCCTCGGTGTATGCACGCTCGATGGCCTGACGCATCCGACCGAGCGTGATATCGGCATTCACCCATGCCGTCGCCAACGGGACGAACTTCCGCCGATCGTGCTGGCTGCTCACAGAGATCTCGATGCCGTACTCGGCGCCGAAGAACGTCGCCCATTCGGCCGGGTTGGCAGGCACGTACGCATCCGGAAGGCTGCGGATTTCATCGTCGCCGCTTACGGCGATTGAAGTACCACTACCGTTAACCTCTTGGTTCTTGGTTACTGGTTCTTGGTTGCCTTTCCAGTGGGTTTCGGATGGGCCGCCACTGGCATCCGAATCGGAACCGGATGGAAACCCACTGGGTTTCGATTGGGTTTCGTGTGGCTTCTTGTTGGACCCCGACTGGGTTTCCTTTGGCTTCTTGGGCGGACGACCACCCTTCGCCCCGTTCTCGCGGTTCTTTTCCGCATTTGCCTGATAGGCGGCGATCTCTGCCTGGCATCGCTCATGCACGTAACCGGCGTCGGTCTTCTTGAACTTGAACCGCAAGAGGTTCGCGACCATGCGCCGCTCGTCCTCGGTCGTCACGCCCACGTCGTAGCAGACTTTGTCCAAATCGAGCGAGAGCGGCTGCTCGGTGTCGTAGCAGACGTCGAGCAGGTCACGGTAGATCCAGCGCTCGACACGGCTCATGTTTACGGTGCCGGACCGGAAATCCCCGATGTGGTGAGGGTAATAGTTCATGGCGCCCCAGCCTCGCGGGCCTGTTCTAGTTCGACCTGAATGCGGACCGTCTGCACCAGGTCGCGCGCGTAATCAGCGCGCATATTCATCGTTTCTGCCTTCAGCGTCGCCAACGCGGCGCGCGCCGGGACCGTGTCGGTGTCGAACAGCGGCATGCCCACGTCGAGCTTGCGCGCCAAAAGGCGCAGCGGTTCCAGCGGCATGGCACGGCCGCAGCGGGATTCGTGGATTTCGTAGGCGTCGATAAAACCCGTCAGCGCGGGCACCATCTCGTACCAGCAACCGTCGTTCGTGTCCTGAAAAATTGGCGTTCCGTTCGGCGTGGCCGATACAGTGCCCTCGCCTTCCAGTTCATCGAGGATCTGCTCGAGGGGGCCGAACACGGCTGCCACCTTCCACGGCTCGGCGCGCAGGCGCACACCGCAGCCAGTGCGGCCCGGGCGATGCTGTTTGCGGGGGCGCTTGCTCACGGCCATGTCAGTCCCCCAGCGAGTGCTTGAGGAGCGTGCGCATCGCATCCTGGCGCTCGAGCATCGCCTCGTACTCTGCGCGCGGCATCGTGACCGTATCGACGTCTTCGGGTATTTCCGGCGCGCCTTCGAGCCGAGACAGATCCAGCCCGAGCAGCTCGAGCAGCTCGCAGAATTTTTTCAGCGACAGTCCGTGACCGCGGCTGTTGTGGAAGCGATTGAAGTTCGTGCGGTCGATGCCCAGGGCGTTTGCCACGGCGACCTGAGTCCGCTTCGCGATCAAGCCCACTACCACATTTTCGTTTCTCTCAGCAACCTTCACGTGTTGCTCCCAAGTGCAAAGCGTCGTCAATACGATGGATTCCAACGAGACGAACGAGGCGGCGCAGCGGCGCCGGGCTGAAATGGTGAGCACCACCGACCGTGCGAGAATCGAGTTTCCACACGTCAATCACTCTCATAGAAGGGGTGCTCATGGAAAACTTGGGGACGACCGTCATCGATCAGCCCGCGTCAGGGTCGCGATTCGTGCGGCCCTCACCTTTACCTGGGTTAGCTCGGCAACAAACGCATTCGCTCGAATCCGTGGTCGCCCTGTTGGAAGCCGAAGTAGCGAGAAGCCGAGCGTCCGAGAGGTCGCAACGGCGCATGGCCATCTTTGCGAACGTGATGGCGGCAATCGCTGCTGTGATGGCCATGATCGCTGCGATGCCGCTGATCGTGCAGTGGCTCAGATAGGTCATTTGCATTGCCCCCGATAATTTCTCAAGCTTGGAGACCCTCATGGATATTGGTTCGATCAGCTCGGCGCTAGGTGGTCTGAAAACCGCCTTCGATTTGACGAAAGCAGCGGTAGCCGCGCGCGATGACCACAAACTGGCCGAGGCGAAGCAGGCGCTGAATGAGCGAATCATTGACGTGCAGAACGCCGCGCTCCAGCTCCAGGAAAAGCACGCTGCGGCTCGAGATGAAATTGAGTCGCTGAAGGCGGACCTCCGAGACATGCGGGAAATGGTTCGTACGCTTGAATCCGCTCGCGACGACCGGGCGCAATACGAACTTGAAGAGGTCATCGCAGGACGATTCGCTTACCGGTTTCTCGGGCAGGGCGCCCATCACCTTGTCTGCCAGCCTTGTTTCGACGGACCAGACCGACGTAAATCTGTCCTTCAGCGCTACTGGGGAAACCACTGGGAATGCCTCGTTTGCAAAAGTCGATTCGGCCCCGACGACGTTGGTCTGTAACTTCGACATAACGAAGTGGACACCAAAGACGATGCGTGCAATCACCTTCGACGACATCATCGGCGCCCCCGGAACTGTTTCGGATCGTAGTAAGGACTGGGCGGCCGGCGATCAGCGCGATGCAGTCGCCATGCGCTGAAAATTGCGGCGACGGTGCCGAGCAGGCCGGTGCGGCGACGGATCGGGATGACCTTTCTCATGCCGGATTCGGCTCGCACGCCTTAGCGGCGGCGGTAAGCAAATCCGGCTTGGCGTGCTGAAGCGTCTGAAGGCGCGCCTTCGGAATTCCGGTTTTCTTCCATTCGGACACCGATGGGGGTTCGATATCGAAGAATTCGGCCGTTTTTGTTGTTCCGCCGAAGAGTTCGATGACAGCAACTGCGTAGGCATCCATCACTGGCTCCGATGACAATTTCTCGGAAGTTTAGGATTTCCTTACTTTTCAGTCAAGGAATTCCGAAGTCTCATTCTGTTAGGCTTACCTAATGTCTACACTCGCTGAACGTCTTACCGAATGTTTCGAGGATTCCGGGGCCAAGCCGGCGGAACTCGCACGCGCGTGCGGGATTAAGCAACCGTCTATCAACGACTGGATGTCCGGTCGCACGAAGAACATCAGCGGTGAAAACTTACTGCTGGCCGCTCAGTTTTTTAAGGTGAATCCTTGGTGGCTCGCTACAGGTAAGGGCCACAAAACCCTCGATGGTGGGACATCAGGCATCGGGAACGTTATGCCTGCGCCCATAGGGCAGCGCCGTATCCCGCTTATCAGTAGTGTCCAGGCCGGCAGGATGACTGAAGCGCTCGAGCCGTTTCCTCCGGGTGCAGCGTTCGAATACCTCCTGACCGACCTCGATCTGTCGGATCACGCATTCGCGCTGGAAATCGAGGGCCAGTCGATGGAACCCGATTTCAAGGAGGGCGACCGCATCATCGTCGACCCGGCACTGCAGCCGCAGCCCGGCGACTTCGTGGTCGCGAAAAACGGCCGAGAAGAAGCGACCTTCAAAAAGTACCGGCCCCGCGGTATCGGCCAGGGCGGCCGAGAAGTGTTCGAGCTTGTTCCGTTGAACGACGACTACCCGACTATCAACAGCGAACACGAGCCGGCTCGGATCATCGGCGTGATGGTCGAGCACCGCCGATATCGCCGGCGATAGGCGCTGACATGACCACGAACGCCAATACCTTCCCCGCGGCGACCCAGGCATGCGAGGGTCTCGCACAGCGCATTACGGCTATTCTGGGCGACGGTGGAATCACGCAGGAAGCGCTCGAGGCGGCAGCAGGCGTAGCACCGGGCACCGCGGCAAAATGGCTTTGCGGCGAGCTGCTCGATATTGGCCACGACCAGGCCGCACGCCTTCAAGAAGCATACGGCTTCAATATGTTTTGGCTTATCACCGGCAGGGGAAATCAACGCATTCCTTCGCTCATCGGGCCAGGGCAAAAGCCGGCCCCGAAGTACCTCAATTCATACCCCCCAGAGAGTTTCGCAGCCAGGCTGCGCTACGCGATGGGCCTGCGCGGTGTTCGGCAGAAGTCGGATATCGCAGAAGCCGGCGGCATCAGCACGGAAGCGGTTTCCCTATGGTTCAACGGCTCAGCGGACACGGTCGACGACGAGAAGGTGGTCGCGCTGGCGAAGTTTCTGCGAGTTGAGCCCGAGTGGCTGCGTGACGGGACTGGTCCCTTGGAGGGCCCGGTAAATGTTCGCCCCGCTGAAGTCGGGAAGCGCCGCGTTCCGTTGATCAGCAGCGTGCAGGCAGGACTGATGCATGAGACCGTGACGCCCTTCCCTGCCGGCGACGCGTTCGAATATCTGCTGACAGATCTGGACCTGTCCGATAGCGCTTTCGCGCTCGAGATCGAGGGGCGTTCGATGGAACCGGATTTTCGAGAAGGGGACAAAATTCTTGTGGATCCAGCCGTCCGACCGATCGCCGGGGACTTCGTTGTGGCGACGAATGGACGCGACGAAGCTACGTTCAAAATGTACCGGCCGAGGGGCACGAATGCAACCGGCATCGAGGTCTTCGAACTGGTGCCGCTGAACCCGGACTATCCGACGATCAGCAATGAAAGTGAGCCCTTGCGTGTGGTAGGGGTCATGATTGAGCACCGCCGGTATCGGCGCCGATGACCGTCGGATAAGAACACAAAGAATTTTGACTCGGGGAATTAGGCATGCAGGTATTGATTTGGATAGCAATAGTTGCACTAAACGTCCTTTGTGGCTTGTATGCCGCCAACAAAGGACGTCGTAGGTGGGTGTGGACAGTTACCGCTTTTTTGATTTCACCGTTCCTCACATGGATCGTCTTGCTGTTTCTGAGAGACGTCCGCAGCGGCGATGCCGTGGGGAAAATTGCGAAGCACAGCGCCCCGAATCGCGTTCTGCTGGCATACGCATCAGGGGCATTTCTCCTAGCCGTCATTGGCCTCGTTGGAATTGGTAAAAGCGATCCACCAGCAAGTAGTTCGCCTACGAAGCAGGCTGAATCGCCCCCCGCAGCGCAAGAGACGTCTGCCATCGCTTCCGCAGATTCGTCGGTCAAAGCTTCGGAACCGTCAAATCCATCAGCCTCCGATATCGCGAAGCAGATCAAGCCAGAAACACTCGTACGGTTTCCCAAGTCCGCTATCGCCTGCTTCACGAAGGACGATCTGCAGGAGGCAATGACCTACGCTACAAATGGGCAGAAAACGAAGATGGAAGCGATGATGTTTAGCCGTGAGAACCCGAGCGGTACGTGCATCGCACTATCTTCCGAGGACCGATACAAGGTCATTTCGTCGGAATACAACGTCCCAACGATGCCCGAACTAGGTATTCTCGAGATCGTCGGCGAGAAGACCACTTCCAAGAATGGTGCTTGGACATTCTCATGGGTCGCCGAGCCGGTTAAAAAGCCCTGACAGAAGAGTCCACATAGATGAGCGACCAAAGCAGCGGGAATTGCGGCTCAGCAACTACAGCCGACCACGACACCGCCTATCGGCGAAAGCTTTTTGACGCGTACTGGGTTGAACAGCAAACGCGCGAGCGGGCAAACCGGGAGAAGTATGACAATACGATTCTTGCATATTCCACGGGTGCACTCGCCCTGTCCATAACGTTTATCAAAGAGGTGGTTCCTCTTGCCAACGCGAGTTCCGTTTGGACGATCAAGACATCCTGGGTCCTGTTCGCGCTATCGTTGCTACTTATGTTGGCGTCCTTTCCGATCGCAGCAAAGGCGAATCGAGAAAGCGTTAGATTCGCTGAAGAGTATTTCATTGATCATATTGAGTCGTCGTATAACAAGGAGGGGATAGCAGCCAAAATTTTGAAGTACGTGAATGTCCTGGCAGGAATGGTTTTTTTTGCCGCTGCGGGCTTCACCATTGCATTTGTCTGGATCAACGTTCGCCCAAGAGAGGCCACAATGAGCGACCCAACGGAAAAACCAGCGACCGTCACCGTATCCTTAGTCATGGAGGGGGTTGGATCTGCCTCCATGCCGATCCTGCGCAAGGCGGCTCAGCCTACGCAGGCTGCAGCGAGCGGGGCTTCTGCAAAGCCACCCTCGGCGCCTTCCATTGCTGACACGCCCAAACCAGCCCCCACATCGACAAGTAAGTGAACTGCGCGTGCGACGCACGCCCGTCCCCTTTTTGAAGGAGCGCAAAATGGCAGACAATCGCAAAGCGAACGGAACAATTTCAGGGTATGCACAAGATGGCATGCCGTCAGCACTTATGAAGAAGATTTCATCGAATAACGCTACCGGCGCCCCCACCACGAAGTCACCGACCGTTCCGAGCCCGGCGACCGCCACGCCCCAAGGTACGTCGACGGATAGCTCGCAAGGGAAAACGTCGTAACCCCTGGCGTCATCGACACGATGATTCACAGGCCGCGCCTGCTCCTCTAACGACGGGCGCCGATAACACACACCGCTCTGCAGTCCTCATCATGACAAGCTCGTTTCCTCGCGAGCAACAGTCATACCCAGCTCGATAAGTATCGACGCTGTGCCGCAGTCCTCCACACCCTCCGTATAGCATCCCCTTCGCGCACGCTCGTGCCAGTACGCGCACATTGTCGCTGCCGACAAGCGCGCCGTTCCGCCCACACATTGTTTCCAGCTCAGAAGACTTAGGAGCCCCGAAATTATTTTAGGAATTCCTATTGACTGAAACATAAGGATTTCCTAATATTCACTCCAACGCAGCACACAACCCACCCCAATCCGCTGACTGACGAGTCATGACGCGGGGTCGCCGGGCCGGGAACCGGTAGCTGCGTCAGCCGCGCGAAAGCGCATTCGGAAGTGAACGCACGAAGGGGCCAGCGCGATGAACGTCAGCTACGTCGAGAGCATCGAGGAACAGCGGTATCAGACCTCGCTCGACGTGGCCGACGATCTGGCTGCCTACGCGGAAGAGCACGGCCTGACGATCGGGGAAGCGCGCGATGAGCTGCGCGACCCCGATTCGATCAGCGGTGACCTGCGCCGCCTGCTCGTGCGCCGTTTTACGGGGGAATGACATGAGCGACATGACCATCGACACCGTGCAGGCACGAATCGCGGGACTCGACGAGGACACGCAGAAGAAAATGGTTTGCGCGCTCGTCGGTCATACCAAGATCGTCGAGATGTGCATTGGCTACGTCCACTGCGCGAGATGCGGCGTCCAGATCGGCGACACCCTCGCCGGCATCTGGGATGCCGAGACGGCCGTGATCGTCGGCCATGATTGCGTCACGTGCCACAAGAACTTCGCCGCGCTGGACTGGCGCCACACGTTCAAGGCACCGTGGCCATTCGAGGGCGAACAGCCGGTGGAAAGCGAGGGTGGTGAAGCATGATCCGCCTCGCCATCGACTTCGGCGCGTTCTGCGCGCGCATGCTCGCGGTCCTCGCCTTCCTGTTCCTGCTCGTCGGCATCTTCAAGTACAGCGCCGACTCGTATGCAGCGGACGTCCCGACCTACGGGCGCACCGCGTAATGGCCGCCGCCGCTCGCTTCGCGCTCGCCCTCTCGCTGATCGTTGCCGTCCTTGCCTTCGTGGCGTGGCGCGAGGTCCAGAGTTGGAACACCTGCCGCGCCGCGCACGCCACGACGTACTGCCTGACCACCTGGGAGAACTGACCGTGCACATCGAACTGACCTGGGCCGAGTACGTGCGCCTGCAGCGCGCCGCCGGCTTCCGCCTCACCGGCCGCTGGCTCGCCACCGGCCCCGAGTTTGTCCGCATCCACTGAGAGAACCGCCATGCAAAGCATCTACACCGTTCGCGCTTCGAGCTGGGGCGCCCTCTTCGACTGCTCGTACCGATGGGAAGGAATTCACCTGCTCAAGCTGCGCAATGTCGTCGGCCTGCGCGCGGCACTGGGCACCGCCATCCACGCGGGCACTGCCGTGTTCGATCAGGGCCGCCTGGATGGCGCTGGGCTCACCGCGGACGACGCCGCCGGCGCGCTCATCGACAAGCTGCGCGATCCGGAAAACGAGTTTGATCCGTCGCAGGACGATCTGACGATGTCCGAAGCCGAGCGCATCGGCATCACGCTGCTGACGAAGTACTGCCGCGAGGTGTCGCCGCAATTCGAGTTTGTGGCCGTGGAAATGGAAACGAAGCCGCTCGACATTGATTGCGGCAATGGCGTCATCGTTCGCCTGACCGGAACCATGGACCGGGCACGCGTACGCCGTACCGCCGCAGGCGTCGGCATCGCCGACCTGAAGAGCGGATCGGCCGCCGTGCAGAAAGGCGCGGCCGTGACGAAGGGCCACGGCCCGCAGGTGGGCACGTACGAGATTCTCTACGAGCACTCCACGGGCGACGTGATCGGCGACGACGCCGAAATCATCGGCCTCAAGACGAAGGGCACGCTCGAAATCGCCACCGGCACGATCAAGAACGCCAAGCGCGCCATGCTCGGCACCGAATCGACGCCTGGCCTGATCGAGTTCGCGGCCGACATGTTCAAGACCGGCCGCTTCTATCCCAACCCGAAATCGCTGCTGTGCTCAGAGAAGTACTGCCCGCGCTACGCCGCCTGCCAGTTCCACGACTGAGGCACGACCATGAATGCACCGACCACCCTGGACACTCTCCGCTCGCCCGCGCCGCGCGAGGCCAACCTTCCCGCCGTCACACCTGGCTTCAGCAGCCTGCAATCCTTCGAGCTCATGCAGCGCGCCGCCAAGCTGCTTTCCAGTTCCACGCTCGTTCCCGTCGCCTACCGCGCGTGGGACGAGAAAAAGGGCGAGAACCAGAACGCGCTCGCCAATTGCGTCGTGGCGCTGAACATGTCGCAGCGCATGGGCGCCGACCCGCTCATGGTGATGCAGAACCTGTACATCGTCGAAGGCCGGCCGTCGTGGTCGTCCCAGTGGATCATCGCGGCGATCAATGGCTGCGGCCGGTTCTCGCCGCTTCGCTTCGACCTGAAAGACCTCGGCCCGAAGGAAGTCGAGTACGAGGTGACGAAGTGGGTGGAACGTCAGCGCGTGACCTCGAAACACAAGGCCACCGTGCAGAACCTCGAGTGCGTAGCCTGGGCGGTGGAGAAGGAAACCGGCACGCGCATCGACAGCCCGAAAGTGTCCGTCGAAATGGCGGTCAAGGAAGGCTGGTATGGCAAGAGCGGCAGCAAGTGGCAGACCATGCCCGAAGTGATGCTGCGCTACCGCACCGCCAGTTTCTTCGGGAAGCTCTACGCCCCCGAACTGCTGATGGGCCTGCAAACCGTCGAGGAAGCCCAGGACATCATCGACCTGAATCCCGATGGCTCATATGTCGTGCAGTCCACCACGATGAGCGAGATGCGCGCCAACGCAGCACAGCCGGCCACGCGCGCCGAGCCTGCCGACGTCGTCGGCGAACAGGCGCCCCAACACGCGGCCGCCGCAGACGATGGCCAGCAGCCTGGGCTCGACATCGATGGCAACGATGATGCCGGCCACGATGGCGACTCCCCGACGTTCAAGGACATCAACCGCGAACTGCTCACCGCGTCAACCGTCGAGGAATTGGACCTCGCCCGCAGCATGATTTCGGGCCTCGCAGACGAAGCGTACAAGGCCACGCTGAACCAGGTCGCCGCCCGCCGGGTGCGCGAGCTGATGAAGGCTGACGACGAACCGTCCGCCGCAGCACAGACGACCACGCGCCGTGCGCGCGCCCCACTGAACGCCGACTGAATACCTCGCCCCGGTACGGCCCGCGTAGACGGCTATCGCGGGAGGAAGAGCGTCGCCGCGCCGCCGGTTTCACGCTGGCGCGGCGGGCAGATCACCCACAGGAGAACGCATCACCATGAGCCACTCGCCCGAAATGAAAGACACGATGAACATGACCGCCACCACGCTCGGTAAGGATCTGCTCGGCGCGCTGGTGCAGGAAATCAAGCTGCTGCCCGACGTATGGGTGAAGCTTTCGCAGAAGAAGCAAGACGACATTCTTGACCGGCTTCGCAATCGCGTCGATGCGTCGGTCAAGATGGCTGTACACCTCATCGCCAGCCAGGGCCGCGTGGTGGTAGTCGGCGATCTGGATCAAATCACGATCAAGGATGGCGCGAAGGCCGTAGTGAAGATCGGTAAATCGGCCACCGCGCTGCACGAGTTGGCCGAGGCCCAAGGTCAGGCGGTGCTGCTCGTTCTGTCCGGCGGACACGAGTCGTACACGTCGGGTATGGACGAGGTTACCGGCGAGTCCGATCAACGCGCGTTCGACCTCGGCAAGGAATACACCGACCAGGACGGCGACGGCATGCCCGACGATATCGTCGATGCCGAGGTGAAGACCATCGAGCACCAGCCGCTGAAAGAAGAACTCGACGCCGCGTTCGACGAAGGCTATACCGCCGCGTCCGAAGGCAAACCGGAAAGCGATTGCCCGGTCGTGGCCGGCCCTCTTTGCATCGAATGGGTGAAGGGCTGGAAGGCATGGCACGACGAGCAGGAAATCACCGCCGACCCGCTTTACGAGCAAGCGGTGGCGCACGTCGTCGAGACGCAACTGGCATCGATCTCGAGCCTGCAGCGCCACCTGCGTATCGGCTACAACCGGGCGAATCGCCTCATCGAGCGCATGGAAGCCGAAGGCGTCGTCAGCGCGCCGGACGAGACTGGCATGCGCACCGTGCTGCGCACGACCGAGGAACAGGAGGGCTAAGGCCATGCGGCTCACCCACATCCACGCCACCAACTTCCTCGGCATCCGCACGGCCGACGTCGAGCTGCGCACGCCGGTCGCCCTCTTCTGCGGTCCTAACGGCGCGGGCAAGTCGAGCATTCAGGACGCCGTACGCCTGGCCCTCGCCGGCGAGAGCGTGCGCGTGGCGCTCAAGAAGGAATACGGGCGCCTGGTACACGACGGCGCCGAGTCGGGATCCATCGTCGTCGTGGCCGACGGCGGGCGCGCGAATAACGTCGCGCTGCCCGGCGGGAAGATCACGCAGACGATCCCGACCGATCCGCGCACACCGTTCGTGCTCGACGCCCAGCGCTTCGCCAGCCTCGATTCGAAGGCCCGCCGCACGTTCCTGTTCGACCTGATGGGTGTGACCGTGGGCACCGATGACGTGCGCAAGCGCCTCGCTGCCCGCGGCATCACCGGCGACAAGGTAGATGGCGTGCTGCCACTGGTGCGCGCCGGCTTTGACGCCGCGGCGACCGAGGCTCAGTCTAAGGCCACCGCCGCAAAGGGCGCGTGGCGCGCAGTCACCGGCGAGACCTACGGAAGCTCGAAGGCCAACGGTTGGACGGCAAAGGCGCCGGAAGGCGCCGAGGATGCCGCCGACCTCGCCGCCGCGCTGGTCGAGGGCCGCGAGACAAGCGAGACCTTCGACCGCGAGTGTGCCGACCTTCAGCAGCAGCTCGGCGCCATCGACGCGGCAGACCGCCAGCGGCAACAACGTGACGCGCGCGCCGCGGCGCTGCGCGAGGCTGCCGCCAAGCTGCCGAAGGCGGAACAGTCGCTCGAGCGCGCGCGCGCCGAACTGGCCGAATTCCTGCCGAAGGTCGAAGCGCTGCGCGCCGCCGCCGGCGGCAAGGTCGAGGGCATGCCGTGCACCTGCCCCGAGTGCGGCGCCCTGCTGCGCTACCTCGCCGGGAAGCTCGCGGCCGACACACCGATCGAGCGCAACGAGGATGCAGCCGCGAGCCTGCCCGAGTACGAGAAGAGCCTGGCCGTGTTGCAGAACGCGATGAAGAGCCGCGAGGCCGAATTCGACCGCGCGCGCGACGCCGCCGTGCAGTTGGAACTGATCATGAAAGAGTCCGCCGAGGCCGCGTCGGACGATGCCCCGCCGCGCACCGACATCGAGCAGGCGCTGGCCGATGCCAAGGCAAGCGCCACCAAGGCGCGCGAGATTGTCGCGGGCATCGAAGCGACGCAGCGCGCGATCGCCGACGCTGGCGCGAAGACGAAGCGCGCCGCGCAGCATCACGCAGACGTTGCAGCCTGGGAAGCACTCGCCGGTGCGTTGGGCCCGGACGGCATCCCCGCTGATCTGCTCGCCGAAGCCCTCGGGCCAATCAATGCCCGGGCGGCAGAACAATCCGACGCCGCGGGCTGGGCACGCGTAGCGATCGCGGCTGATATGTCGATCACCGCCGCCGGTCGCGATTACGCCCTGCTGTCTGAATCCGAGAAGTGGCGTGCAGACGCCGTGATCGCCGAGGCCATCGCGCACCTGTCCGGCGTGCGCGTGCTGATGCTCGACCGCGCCGACGTGCTGGTCGGCGCCGAACGCGACAACCTGTTGTATTGGCTCGACGACCTGGCGCACGCCGGCGACCTCGATACCGCTCTCGTGTTCATGAGCATGAAGGCCGCGCCCGGCGCCATGCCGGAATCCATCACCACTTTCTGGATCGCCGACCACTGCGTCGGTGGATCGAAGGCGGCAGCATGACGCAAACGTTCGAACAATGGGCCGAATCCGAAGGGCTCGATATGTCGGTTGACTGGAAAGGTGACCTCACGTCGCCGGTAACTGCCGGGGCGTTGCGCGGATGGGAAGCCGCACAGGGCGCAGGGCAAGAGGCGATCTATCAAGTGCGGTGGCATGAAGGCGACCCGTGGGTGGACATTGACAGCGCTATGTATGCGACTCACGCCGACCGCATGCACGACAAGCGCATCGTCTACGCCGCATCCGTAAGTCCGCCGGAGTTGGTGGCGCATGTCAGAAAGCTGGTGAACGGTGAAATCCTTGATTCGACCGGTTGCCCCACGCGGTGGGAAGATTTGCCAGACGGCACGCCGATCTACGCCAACGCCGCACCCGTGAACGGCGGCGAGCGCGAGCTGGGGCAAGTGATTGACGAGCGCGACCAGTTTCACGACGCGGCCGAGAAGCTGGCCGATGCCATCGCAAAGCATTTCGGTGTCGAAATTGGCGAACACAGCAACCTCAATTGCCCATGGCAGAACGCGCTTGATCATATCGCGCAGGCGACCAAGCGCGCCGCAGATGCGCAGCAGGTAGGCGCTGCTCGATACGAGAAGGTCGACGGCTGCAAGGATTGCCGACACGCGCACTACTACTCGGCCGACCGCTGGGAATGCCTGAAAGCAAATCGCATGTTCGACGAACTCGGCAGGCCGGTCGCCGTGCCGGCATGGTGCCCGCTGCCAGCCCTCACGTATCCCGCGAAGGATGCACAACAGGCAGCCATGACAGACCGCCAGATTATCGAACTGTGTAAGTCGGTCGGCGTCGAGTGGGAAGGCCCGGACATGTGCGACTTCATGGGCGACTTTGGCCGCGTCAACATGGCCGAAATGCGGGCAATCATCGACGCGGCGAAGGAGAAAAAATAATGGACAACACCCCCGACATCAAGACCGCGCTCCGCAAAGCCTATTTGCTCGGCCAAACGTATTGGCAACAGGCTGACAGCGAGTACACGTCGCAGCACAGGAAAGCTGACGAGACACAGGCGAAGTTCGAGCAGCTCGTGACCGATACGGTCGCCGCCCTCACGTCTCCCGAGAAGGTGCCCGACGCCGTTATGCAAGCGCTCGATCGTATGTCGACCCCCCTGCATGACTCGCGTCTGTCTGGCCTGACTGCCGAACTTGATGCCGCTAACATCAAGACCATCCGAGACTATGTGCTTTCCGGGGCTGTGCCCGCAAAGGTGGTAGGGGACGATCAACACCCCGACGATGCCGCCGTCGACCGCTTCTCCGTCGCCATGAAAGCCAAGCTCGCGAAGAAACGTGCACAGGGCCGTGGCGGGTGGGACGACGAGCGCATTTGCTCGCCGGACGACCTCGCCCGCATGCTGGTAGATCACGTTCGCAAGGGCGATCCTGTCGATGTCGGCAACCTCGCCATGATGCTGTTCAACCGGCCTGACGCTGGTGCTGCATTGTGCCGCGCCGCGCTGTCGGCGGATGGCGGGGAGGACAAGCGGGATGCGGAGTATTGGCGCTTCCTCCGAGAGCAGCATGAAGGAACCGAATCATTCGAGGATGCCGAAGGCTTCACCGTCACCGAGCCAACTGCGCGAGCGTTCACTGTTTTCAAACCCGGTCAGGGAGACTATCACCTTGAACCTGTCGGATGCATGCCCGGAGAACTTGAAGAGACGATCCGCGACGCCATTGCCGCCAATCAGGCGCGAAAGGGGGAGTGATGCTAGCGAACCGGATCCCCGTAGCAGCGCAACGCAGGCCCGTCGCCGTAGACGGCCGCCATGCACATCTTTTGTGCCCATCGATCCCACACGATGGTGGGATTTGCGTTCGACGGCTCGAACCGAAACATCCACGCCGCTACAAGCAGTCCAACTGCCGCCAAAGCCAATGCAGCCCAGGCAGGTGTGATGCCCTTCATTTTGGTCTCCACGATAAATTTCGAGGAATACTAGCATGACCTCCCCCACTCGCCCCATCATGCGATACCACGGCGGAAAATGGCGCCTGGCCGACTGGATCATCGCCCAGTTTCCGCAGCACAAGGTCTATGTCGAACCGTTCGGCGGTGCCGCGTCCGTACTCATGAAAAAGCCGCGTAGCCACGGAGAGGTCTACAACGACCTCGACGGCGATATGGTCAACGTCATGCGGGTCATCCAGACGCCTGAAATGCGCGACGCGCTCGCCGAAGCGTTGGCCCTCACTCCTTACGCTCGAGCCGAATTCGAGAAGGCTTGGGAATTCACCGACGAACCGATCGAGCGGGCACGCCGCACGTTCATCCGCGCCGAGATGGGTTTCGGTTCAGCCGGGGCCACGAAAGGCACAACGGGGTTTCGCATCGACTCGAAACGCAACTATGGCACCGCAATGCAGATCTGGACGCGCGTTCCGGAAGGACTTCGCGCGTTCGGTATGCGGCTGCAAGGCGTGCTCATCGAAAATCGGCCGGCCTTGCAGGTAATGCGTGATCACGACACGGCTTACACGCTGTTCTATGTGGATCCGCCGTACGTGCATGACACCCGCAAGATGGGGTCAGCCTGCTACCGTCATGAAATGACCGACGTCGATCACGCCCAGATGCTTGACGCGCTGCTCGAGCTGGAAGGCATGGTAATTCTGAGCGGCTACCCGCACCCGGCATATGACGAACGTCTCGCAGGCTGGCGCCGCGTCGAGACCAAGGCTCGCATGGCCGCAGGGCGTGGCACAGGAACCCGGACAGAGGTGCTTTGGATCTCGCCCAAGGTGCCGCAGTCCGGACTATTGCTGGAGGTGGCATGAAACCGATTCGCTACCTGTCGGTATGCTCGGGTATAGAAGCCGCGACGTGCGCGTGGCATGGCCTCGGCTGGCTGCCGTGGGCGTTCTCGGAGATTGAGCGCTTCCCGTCAGCCATACTCGCGCACCACTACCCCAACGTGCCCAACCTGGGCGACATGACCAAGTTCAAGGGCTGGCCCGATGCAACTATCGATCTTCTCGTCGGCGGAACCCCTTGCCAGTCCTTCAGCGTCGCAGGACTACGAAAGGGACTGGCAGATCCGCGTGGCAACCTCATGCTCACCTATCTTGCCATTGCTCGCCGCTACTCTCCCCGCTGGCTGGTCTGGGAAAACGTCCCCGGCGTACTGTCATCGAACGAAGGGCGGGATTTTGGCACCTTCCTCGGGGGCCTGGCAGAACTCGGGTATGGGTTCGCCTACCGCGTTCTTGACGCTCAGTACGTCCGAGTGGAATCACACTCTCGCGCCGTCCCTCAGCGACGTCGGCGTGTGTTCGTTGTCGGATATCTTGGAGACTGGCGACGTCCCGCAGCGGCACTTTTTGAGCGCGAAAGCATGCTCGGGCATCCTGCGCCGCGCCGCGAAGCGGGGCAAAGAGTTGCCGGCACCCTTACGTGCAGCTCTCTCGACGGTAGCGGCGCAGGAGGGGGAGACGGGCGCGATCAGTTCATGATCCCTACGATTACCCGCGCACTCACCACGAGTAATCAGAGAATCGATGCAGAGACGGAGACGTTGCTCGTTGCTCACTCGCTGCGCGGCGAAGGCTTCGATGCCAGTGAGGACGGCACCGGTCGAGGAACCCCGCTGATTCCTGTCGTTGCCGGCGCCATCGCCTTCGACTGCAAGGCCAGCGGACGCAACGGGTTCGCCGTGGGCGACATCGCCGCGACGCAGCGGTCAATGGGCCACGCCAACAGTCATACGAACGGCGGTGGCCATCAGGCCGTCATGGTCGGAACAGCGGTCCGCCGACTTACACCGCGCGAGTGCGAACGCCTTCAGGGCTTCCCCGATGACTACACGCTGCTGCCTGGCGCGAAGGCTCCGGACGGCCCGCGCTACAAAGCCCTCGGCAACAGCATGGCTGTGAACGTGATGCGGTGGATCGGCGCGCGAATCCAGAGCGTCGAGAATTTGGAAATAGAGAAAGCAGCATGACCACCCACCCGGCCACGGCCGAAGCACTGAATGGCTACTCAGCAGCCAACAAGCCGATGATCGATCGCCATCTGGATCTCTTCGACAAGCGCCGCCTGGATCTCGTCCAGTTCCTCGACCTTCGCCAGCTTCAGCTTGCGGGCCCCGAACGGTTCGATGAGTTCGACGCCGTCGAACGGCGTCACCTCGATGGTGATGTCCCACAGGGTCGCACGCTCGCCGATCTCGATGTCGACGTTGCAACCGCGATACGTGAAGTTGAGGGTAGGCATGGTTTGGGCGGCTTCCGAGAGTGGCCGGGTACCCATGATAGTACGAACGAAATTCTACGAGTGACAGCGCGAAATTGGGGAATCGCAATATGAACGACTACCTCTCCATGCACGAACTTGCCGAGCTGATCGGCTGCAAACCGAACCAGCGCTCGGCAATGATGAAGTGGCTCGACGCCAATCGATGGCGTTACGTGGTCGACAGCCACGGACAGCCGAAAGTGGCCCGGGCATACCGAGACAAGAAGATGGGCATCGTAGAGAACAACAGCAGCACCAACAAATATGACGCAACGCCGAACTACCAAGCCTTCGCGTAAGAGCACCACCTCAGTCACGGACGAGCCCACCGGTACCCCGCGCCTCTACAAGAGGTTCGGGGTTCGCAAGGTCACCTTCTGGTACAAGTACCCGGACGGGCGCCGGGAAACGATCGCGAGTGCGCCGCGTGGTGACCGCGCGGAAATCGCGCGCGCCGCGGCGGTGAGCCAGCGCCGCGCGATGGACATCATTGCGGGACAGATCATCGCTGATTCGGTTGGCGACATGATCGATCGCTTTCGCACCGAGATCGACCCCACCCATTACGCCGACCAGTCGAAGGCAGGCATCGCGGTGCGCAAAGGCACATATGAACGGCTCACGGCATTCTTCGGCCGCATGCAGCCGGCGGCATTGGAGCCGGTCCACGGCTATCAGTATCTGGACGCGCGAGCAAAGTCCGGCGCCCCCAAAGGGGCGAACAAGGAAATGGCCCTCATGTCGACAATCTGCAACTACGGTATTCGCTGGGGGCTGATCCGTGTCCACCCGTTCCGCAACCTCATGTTGAACAAGGCCGACACCTTCGTGCGCGATGTCGTGCGCAGCCAGGTGATTCGGTTCTACCTGTGGTCGGTAAGGCAGGAGCAGGCCTTCCGTACGATGGGCGTGGCCGGCATGTTCACGTACTTGACCGGCTTCCGTGCCGCAGAGGTACGCCCGTATCACATGTCAGGGCTGAGCGACGACGGGGTGATGGTCGTTAGCGCTAAGCGGAAGATGGGTGAATCGGAAACGCGAAAATTGAGGAAATGGTCCCCACGCCTTCGCGTCGTCGTCGAGCGCGCGAAGCGCGAGCGAAAAGTCGCGAGCGTGTTTCTGTTTCCAAACCGCAGCGGGCGGCCGTACACGAAGAGCGGCTGGAACTCGGTTTGGCAGGACGCGATGTACACGTACATCGGCGAAAAGGACGCCGCGATCGCCGAAGAATTCAAGGCGAAGAAGGCGCGCGAGGCAGCTCAGCGAAGAGGCGAAGCTGTGGCCGACTTGGACCTTCAACTCACGAAGCACCCGGAATACTTTTCGTTGCTCGACATCCGCCCGGCCGCCATCACCTCGAAGCTCGAACAGCGCGCTGCAGATGCGTATGATTTCGCCGCTCACACGAGCCCGTCGACGACACATCGACACTACGATCGACGCAAGACAAAGGTCGCTGACGCTACCGAGTGAATTCCGAATTTGGGATTTTCGTTCCGAATTTTGCTTTGTGGAACGTAATGGGTGAGCTTAACGCTTTGAACAACAAGGGAATTTTGGGGTGACCGATGGGACTCGAACCCACGACGACTGGAATCACAATCCAGGACTCTACCAACTGAGCTACGGCCACCGCCGTGATCAGCAACATGACTTGCTTGCTGAACAGAAGCAAGATTATAGCGACGTTTTTATTTCGTTGCCAAGCACTTTTTTCACTTCTTCTAAATGTTTCCTCACTCGCGTGCGCGATCGATGCGCAACATCGCCATCTCACGCGGCGAACGATCCTCGCGCGACGCGGTGCAACATCACTCGCGCCACAACGCCGCTCAAGCCGAAGCTACACCACCCGCGTCTTCGCGCGCCGCGAAGGCGCCTGCGCGCAGTTGCTCCCGCGCTTGCTCGAACGCACCAATGCCGGCCTTCAATCGCTTGGGGTCCGACAGCACTCGACGCCAACCGCGCGCGCCCGGCACCCCGCGATACAACCCCAACGCGTGACGCGTGATCGCGCCCAGGTATTGCCCCTTATCCACCTGCGATGCCGCGTATTCGATCAACGCATCCTCCACCGCCTCGCGTGACTTGACCGGCGACGCGTCCCCATAGAATCGCGCATCCACCTCCGCCAGCACGTACGGGTTGTGATATGCCTCGCGGCCCAGCATCACACCGTCGACATGCCGCAGATGCCGCTCGACTTCATCGAGCGTCTTCACGCCACCGTTGATCAGGATTTCCAGTTGCGGAAATACCTGTTTCAGACGATATGCGTAGTCATATTTCAGTGGCGGAATTTCGCGATTCTCCTTCGGGCTCAGGCCCTTGAGAATGGCATTGCGGGCATGAACGATAAACGTCGTGCAACCCGCCTCGGCAACCTTGCCGACGAAATCCTCCACGAACGAGAACGATTCGACGTCGTCGATGCCAAT
This sequence comes from Pandoraea pnomenusa, assembly GCF_000767615.3. Taxonomy (NCBI): domain Bacteria; kingdom Pseudomonadati; phylum Pseudomonadota; class Betaproteobacteria; order Burkholderiales; family Burkholderiaceae; genus Pandoraea; species Pandoraea pnomenusa. The sequence goes on from NZ_CP009553.3 coordinate 3,216,334, forward strand.
GCGGTGCTTCACCGTGACGGGCACCTGCACCACGTCGCGCATCGCCTTGACGCAGTCGGCCACCAACGCCGGCTCGGCCATCAGACACGCGCCAAATGCACCGCGCTGCACGCGCTCCGACGGACATCCGCAGTTCAGGTTGATCTCGTCGTACCCCCACCGCTCACCCAATTTCGCCGCCTGCGCCAGATCCGCCGGCTCGCTGCCGCCCAGTTGCAGCGCGACCGGATGCTCCACGGCGTCGAAGTCGAGATGACGCGCCACGTCGCCGTGCAGCAACGCCCCGGTCGTGACCATCTCGGTATAGAGCCACGTGTGACGCGAAAGCTGGCGATGAAAAACGCGACAGTGCGAATCCGTCCAATCCATCATCGGTGCGACGCTGACGCGGCGGGCAGGCAAGTTCATGCAAATTCCTCAAATACAGCAATCGCCGACTTGCTCCGGCAAGACGACGTCATGTGAAATACGAAACGCAAAGTATACGTGATGCCTTCGCCGGCCGCCGGCAGTACATCCCGGTCGCGGTCATCCTCCATCGCCCTGCCCCGCCCCGCAGGTTTTTCCTACGACACGTCGACGTCGCGGGAGTACACTTTCGCCTTTCTCCCCGAAACCCTACCCAAGCAGCGACAGGAGACGTCGGCATGGCACCGAAGGACCTCTTTCAGGCATTGATCGTCGTACTCGCCTGGGGCGTGAACTTCGTCGTCATCAAGGTCGGCCTTCACGGCGTGCCCCCCATGCTGTTGGGCGCGCTCCGATTTTTGCTCGCAGCGTTTCCCGCGGTCTTTTTCGTGAGACGCCCGCAAGTGCCATGGCGGTGGCTGCTCGCCTACGGCGCGACCATCTCATTCGGACAATTCGCGCTGCTGTTCACGGCGATGTATGTCGGCATGCCCGCCGGGTTGGCGTCGCTGGTACTTCAGGCCCAGGCATTCTTCACGCTCGGACTCGCCGTGATGTGCCTCGGCGAACGCTTTCGTGCGCAGAACGTCGTCGGACTGTTGATCGCGGCAGCAGGGCTCACCGTGATCGGACTTCAGGGCGGCGGCGCGATGACGCTCCTCGGCTTCGTGCTCACGCTGTGCGCGTCGCTGAGTTGGGCGACCGGCAACATCGTCACCAAGAAGATCGGCAATGTCGATCTGGTCGGACTCGTCGTATGGGGCAGCCTGATTCCGCCAATTCCCTTTGCCCTGCTCGCCTATGTGTTCGAAGGCCCACGGCAAATCGCCGACTCGCTGATGCACATTTCGGCGTCTTCGGTTTTCGCGGTGGCCTATCTGTCGTTCATCGCCACGCTCGTCGGCTACTCGCTGTGGGGACGCCTGATGACGCGCTATCCAGCCAGTCAGGTCGCGCCCTTCTCGCTGCTCGTGCCCATCATCGGCCTCGCATCGGCCGCCCTTTTGCTGGACGAACAACTCACGACACCGCAAATCGCAGGGGCTGCGCTCGTCATGGCCGGACTCGTCGTCAACGTGTTCGGTGCACGCATCAGACAGCGCCTGATGCCGGCGTCGCGTTAAATACGCGTGGCGCCTGACTTGCCTGATTTGCCCGATTCGCCTGATCCGCCTGACTCGCCTGATCCGCTCGATCGGCCCTACGCGTTCGATCCTGCGGCATGACCGGTCGGCGCGCTCGCCAGTTGCATGTGCAAAAGCGGAAAAGGACGCCCCTGTCCGTCGAGCGGCGAGCGCCCGGTCACCTCGAAGCCCTCGCGGCGATAAAACGCCAGCGCCTGCGGATTCTGCTCATTGACGTCGACGCGCGAGCAACCGAGTTCGCGCACCGCATAAGCCAGCAGCGCCGCGCCGATCCCCTGGCGCCGCGCGTCGGGCGCCACAAAAAGCATCTCGACGTTCCCTTCGGCCACACCGACAAACCCGCGGATGACATTCGCATCGTCGCGAAACACCCGCAGCGTCACCGCAGCGAGATATTCATTCCGAATGCGCGGACGCAACCAGGCGATATCCGCTTCGCTCAGGAAATCGTGCGTCGCGCGCACCGACGCTTCCCATAATTCGGTAATGGCGTCGAATGCCTTTTCGCTCGTAGAAAAGATGCCGGACATGGCGGTACCCGCTGGTTTGTCGTTCAGAACGCAAAAAGCCTGATTTCTTGTGGAAATCAGGCTTTCGAATTTGGTTGCGGGGACAGGATTTGAACCTGTGACCTTCGGGTTATGAGCCCGACGAGCTGCCAGACTGCTCCACCCCGCGTCTGAAGAATTAAATTATATGACAATCGCCATCGCAGCGCAACATTTACGGCCGAATATTTTTCCAGTCCCCTCATGAGGTGCCACCGGCTCACCGACACCCTCCGCCGCGCAGTCCTCCGGCATGGGCGCTCGCCGGGGTTATCCCGGCACCCCGCGTGCGTCGGCGCACAGCGCGCGCCGCCGATGATACACTCGCAGCAACCATGAACCGACGTCCTACCATCCAATTCTGTTCCGCCTGCGGCCATCCGGTCGAGCTGCGCATTCCGCCCGGCGACAACCGCGAGCGGCATGTTTGCACCCATTGCGGCACCATCCACTATCAGAACCCGCGCAACGTGCTCGGCACGGTGCCCGTGTGGGGCGATCAGGTGCTGCTGTGCAAGCGCGCCATCGAGCCGCGTCTCGGATACTGGACGCTGCCAGCCGGCTTCATGGAAATCGGAGAGACGACGTCGCAAGCCGCCGCGCGCGAAACACTGGAAGAAGCCGGTGCAGTCGTCGAGGTCGGCGCGCTGTTCTCGCTGCTCAACGTGCCGCACGTCAATCAGGTGCATATCTTCTATCTGGCACAGATGCGCGAACCGCAATTTGCCGCCGGCGAAGAGAGTCTCGAGGTCGGGCTGTTCTCGGAAGACGAGATTCCCTGGGACGATATCGCCTTTCCGACCGTCGCCAAGACGCTGAAGTACTTCTTCGAGGATCGCCGCGCGGGCGCCTTCGGCGTGCACCTCGAAGGCATGCCCAATGCAACCGCCCCCGGCATGCCGACGCCGGTGTTGCCCGTCAATACGGCGCACACCGAGGACATCCTCACGCCGATGCTGCGTGTCTGAACACACGAACGCCTCGCCTGCGGCTCCGCCTCGGCGCCTCACGCCCCGCGCGATGGCCTCCGTCACCCCGAAAAGCTAACGTCGTCATGGTCGTCTGGCTCGAAGCAAACGATCCTTTCCCGTCGGTCGACGAAGCGCTCGACGCCACGAGCGACGCGCCGGGACTGCTCGCCGCCGGCCTCGACCTCTCACCGCAACGCTTGCTCGCCGCCTACCGGCATGGCATTTTCCCGTGGTACTCGCAGGCCCAGCCTGTTCTCTGGTGGAGCCCGGACCCACGCATGGTGCTGCGCCCGGAGCAGTTCGTCGTCAGTCACAACTTCCGCAAGTTGCTGCGCCGAGTGCTGCGCGACGACGCCTGGGAAATCCGGCTCGACGACGATTTCGCCGCCGTGATGCAAGCCTGCGCGCAAGCTCCCCGGCGCGGACAGGACGGCACGTGGATCACGCCGGCCATCGTCGCGGCGTACCGCGCGCTGCACGACGCCGGCCTCGCCCACAGCGTGGAAACGTTCTACGAAGGTGAACGCGTAGGCGGCCTTTACGGCGTGGCCCTCGGACGAATGTTCTACGGCGAATCGATGTTCGCCCGCCGTAACGACGCGTCGAAAATCGCCCTGGCCGCACTCGTTGCTTTTGCACGCGCGCACGCTATAGAGATGATAGACTGCCAGCAAAGTACCGCACATCTGGCGTCGCTCGGCGGCGGCGAAATCCCCCGCCAGGCCTTTCTGGCCCACGTGCAGAAAGCGGTCATGGCCCCCGCGCCGGTCTGGCGTCTGGACAAGCGGATGCTCAGCGCACTGGCCTACGGTAACGCAGCAGACAAGGCTCACGAGGTTTCGCAGTGACCCATCCGAACGAACTGCCGCTGTCCCCGCTGTCTGCCCTTCAGTTCTACGCGACAGCGCCCTACCCCTGCAGCTATCTCGACAATCACACGGCACGCTCGCAGGTCGCCACTCCCAGTCATCTCATCAACTCGGACGTCTACAGCGAACTCGTGCGCGCCGGATTCCGACGCAGCGGCGTATTCACCTACCGTCCCTATTGCGACGGCTGCCGCGCCTGCGTTCCCGTGCGCGTGCCGATCGCGCGCTTCGCGCCGAATCGTACGCAGCGACGTATCTGGCGGCGCCACGCCGGTCTGGCCGTCAACGTATCGGGACTGCACTACACCGAAGAGCACTACCAGCTCTATATGCGCTATCAGTCGCAGCGTCACGCGGGCGGCGGAATGGACCACGACAGCCGCGAACAGTACGAACAGTTCCTGCTGCAAAGCCGCGTGAACTCCCGCCTCGTCGAATTCCGCGAACCTCCCGGACATCAGGGCGCCGGCACGCTGCGCATGATCAGCATGGTCGACATCCTCAGCGACGGGCTGTCGTCGGTGTACACGTTCTTCGACCCCGACGTCGAAGGCGCCTCCTACGGCACGTACAACATCCTCTGGCAGATCGAACAGGCGCGTGCGCTCGGACTGCCCCACGTCTACCTCGGCTACTGGATCCAGGCCAGCCGGAAGATGGTCTACAAGGCCAATTTCCGACCGCTCCAGGGCTTGATCGACGGACAGTGGCAGGACATGCCACAAGCCATGCTCGACGCCGCCGGGGCGTGACCCGGCGGGCAAAGGAACGCACCGGCGCACCCGCGCACGCCTCGTAGTGCGCACCGCGCTCATCGCACCCCGGATGCTGCGGAATACAAGAGTACGCAGAGCGTAGAAAAAGACGCGCCCCGGCGTCGCGATCCCGGTAAAATGGCGACTTTCCGATTCTGCCGAACCCGACACCGTGCTTGCGTCTCTCTATCCTCTGGCCCGCCGCGCCCTGTTCTGCCTCGACGCCGAACAAGCTCACCATCTGACGCTTGCCACGCTGCGGGGCACCGCCGCGCTAGGCCTGGGCGGCCTCGTGGGCCAGACGCTTCCCGAATCCCCCCGCACGGTCATGGGCATCCGCTTCCCGAACCCCGTGGGCCTGGCCGCAGGCCTCGACAAGGACGGCAGCTGCATCGACGGTCTGGCCGCACTCGGCTTCGGTTTCGTGGAAGTGGGCACGGTCACGCCGCGTCCGCAGCCCGGCAATCCGAAGCCGCGCATCTTCCGGCTGCCGCAGGCCGAAGCGATCATCAACCGCATGGGCTTCAACAACGGCGGCGTCGAGCAGTTTCTCCAGAACGTCCAGTCGGCGCGCTACAAGGGACCGCTCGGCCTGAACATCGGCAAGAATGCCGACACGCCCATCGAGCGCGCCGTCGACGACTACCTCATCTGCCTCGAGAAGGTGTACCCGTACGCCACCTATGTAACGGTGAACATCTCGTCGCCCAACACGAAGAACCTGCGCCAGTTGCAAGGCGGCGATGAACTCGACGCACTGCTCGGTAAGCTCAAGGAAAAGCAACGCGCGCTGTCCGATCGTCATGGCAAGTACGTGCCGATTGCACTCAAGATCGCTCCGGATCTCGACGACGAGCAGATCAAGGTGATTGCGGGCACGCTGACGCGCCACGGCTTCGACGGCGTGATCGCCACCAACACCACACTGTCGCGTGAAGCGGTCGCCGGCCTGCCCTACGCCAACGAAACGGGTGGATTGTCGGGGCGTCCGGTGTTCGAGGCGTCGAACCGGGTGATTCGCGCGCTTGCCGCCGAACTTGGCGGCGCGTTGCCGATCATCGGCGTGGGCGGCATCCTGTCGGGCGCCGACGCACGAGCCAAGCTCGATGCCGGCGCAAGCCTGGTTCAGGTCTACAGCGGATTGATTTACCGCGGACCCGAGCTGGTGCGAGAATGCGTGGAGGCACTGCGTTCGGCCTGACCGGCTGCACGCTGCCCCTCTTCAATCGCCATAGGGAGAATTCGTCACCATGAAAAACTGGCTCAAGACGCTGTGCCTCGTGCCGCTGGCCGCCGCCGCGTTGATCGGCACATCGCCGGCCCGCGCAGCCGACCTGCTCGATACCGTGAAATCGGCGGGCGTGTTGAAAGTCGGCATCGAGGGGACTTACCCCCCGTTCAACTACCGTGGCACCGACGGCCAGCTCGACGGCTATGACGTCGACGTGGCCAAGGCCGTGGCGCAGCGCCTCGGCGTGAAGGCGCAATTCGTGACGACCGAATGGAGCGGCATCATCGGCGGGCTGGTCGCAGGCAAGTTCGATGTCATCGTCAATCAGGTGGCCATCACCGACGAGCGCAAGAAGTCGCTCGACTTCAGCCAGCCGTACACCTACTCGGCCGCACAGCTCATTCAGCGCAAGGACGACAAGCGCGAATTCAATTCGCTCGACGCGCTCAAGGGCCACAAACTCGGCGTGAGCCTGGGCAGCAACTACGACAAGATGGCCAAAGCCGTGCCGGGCATCGACGTGCGCACGTATCCGGGCGCGCCCGAGTACTTGCGCGACCTCGCGGCAAACCGCATCGACGCCGCCCTCAACGATCGCCTGATGCTCGCGTATCTGATCAAGACGTCGAATCTGCCGCTGCGTCCGGGCGCCGTGCTCGAAGGCGCCAGCCAGTCCGTGGGCATCCCGTTCCGCAAGGGCAATCCGAAATTCGCCAAGGCCATCGACGACGCCCTCACGCAGATGAAGCAGGACGGCACGCTCACCAGGATCGCACAGAAGTGGTTCGGTGAAGACGTGTCCAAACCCGCGAAGTAAACCGCAGCTCCCGCGCCGAACGGTTTCGGCGACGTCACGGCCGGCATCACGCACACGACGCGGGTGCCGGCCGTCGTCATTGCGCACTCCGCCATTCCACCAGACATCCCCATGAATCCATTCGAACTCGCCGCCCAATCCATGCCGGTGCTGCTGCAGGGCACCGTGCTGACGATCAAGTTCGCCTTGATGTCGATGGTGTTCGGCCTGATGATCGGCATCGTCGTGGCGATCATGGGCATCGGCAAGATCCGTGCGCTGCGCGCCATCGCCCGCGCCTACGTCAGCGTGATGCGCGGCACGCCGCTGCTCGTGCAGATCTTCGTGGTCTATTACGGCCTGCCGGGCATCGGTATCTCGCTTGATCCCACTCCCGCCGGCGTGCTCACGCTCAGCCTGAATGTGGGTGCGTACCTGTCGGAGAGCATGCGCGGTGCGCTCGAAGGCATGCCGCGCGGCCAGTGGCTGGCCGCCTATAGCCTTGGTCTGTCGTACTGGCAGACGCTGCGCTACGTGATCGCGCCTCAGGCGCTACGCATCGCCGTGCCGAGTCTTGGCAACAGCCTGATCAGCCTGATCAAGGACACCTCGCTCGTATCGGTGATCACGGTGACCGAGTTGCTGCGCTCCGCACAGGAAGTGATTGCCTCGACGTACCAGCCGCTACCGCTATACCTCGCGTGCGCCGCCATCTACTGGGTGCTCTCGACGGGGCTGTCCGCGTTGCAGCGACGCATCGAGAAGCGCCTCGCGCTGCCGGCGAGGACGTAAGCCCACCCGCTGAATGCGACATGGCCGGGGGGCGCCGACACGGTCGACGCCACCCGGCCATGCCGGAAGTCCCACGTTGCGTTGGCGCGTCGGCGTGCGAACATGCACGCGCTCTTCGTCAACGCACCGCCGCGATCATCGCCAAGACGCACGCGCGGGCGGCTGACGCTTACCGCGGCGCCCTGCGCTCGCGATACATCGCACGGAACGTCTTGCCGCTCGGGGCCGGCATCTCGCGCGTGTCGGTCCAGCCTCCCCCGAAAGGCAATTTCGAAATGCTGCCGCGATCGCGCCCCATGCGACGCAGCGCCCACGAGCCAATGCCCGTGAGCGTGGCATACAGACGCGGCCGACGCGCGGCGAACGCCCATGCCGCAAGCGCCGCCCGCTCCTGCCACGGACGCAGGCCACGGTCGACCTGGCGCTCACGCAGCTTTCGCAGCAGGTCCGAAATCGGAATGCCGACCGGACACACACGGTTGCACTCCCCGCATAGCGTTGCTGCCTGCGGCAGGTCGAGCGTCTTCTCCAGCCCCACGTAGCTGGGGGTGAGCACCGACCCCATCGGCCCAGGATAGACCCAGCCGTAGGCGTGGCCTCCGATCTTCTGGTACACCGGACAGTGGTTCATGCACGCGCCGCAGCGAATGCATCGCAGCATCTCCTGGAACGCACCGCCGATCAGCCCCGAGCGCCCGCCATCGACGAGTACGAAGTACATGTGATCGGGGCCGTCCACCTCGCCTTCAGCACGCGTGCCCGTGAGCAACGAGAAGTAGTTCGACGTTCCCTGCCCGGTCGCCGAGCGCGGCAGCAAGCGCATCGCCGTGGCCAGGTCCTCGAGCGTGGGCAATACCTTTTCGATGCCCGTCACCGCCACATGCACGCGCGGCATGATCGTGCACATGCCCTCGTTGCCCTCGTTGGTCACCACGGCCACGGAGCCGGTTTCGGCCACGAGGAAGTTGCCGCCGGTCACGCCCATGTCGGCCGAGAGAAACTGCGGGCGCAACATCTCGCGGGCTTCGCGCGTCATCGCGGGAATCTCGGTCAGGCGCGGCTTTTGGTGCACGCGCGCGAACAGATCCGCGACCTCGTCTTTATCCTTGTGCACCACCGGCGCGATGATGTGCGACGGCGGCTCGTTGTCGTTGATCTGAAGAATGTACTCGCCAAGATCGGTCTCGACGGACTGCACGCCCATGTCGGCGAGCACCTTGTTGAGCTGCAACTCCTCTGTGACCATCGACTTCGACTTGATCACCTTTTTCACGTCATGCTTGCGCGCGATCTCGGCGATCAGGCGCGCGGCGTCCTGCGTGGATTCGGCGAACAGCACCGTCGCGCCGCGACGCGTGGCTTCGCGCTCGAAGATCTCCAGCCAGACGTCAAGCGTCTCGAGCCCGCGGTTGCGGCGCTCCTTGAGCGCCTCGCGAGTGGCCTCGAAATCGATCTCTTCGATGGCCGCGGCGCGCGCCGTCACGAACTTGGTCGAGAGCTTCTTGAGATTGGCCTGCAGACGCTGATCCGCGAGCTTCTGCCCCGCGCGCGCCTTGAACTGCATCGATTGAACTTGCATCGCGACTCAAGAGTAGTGATGGCAACCCGCACGCGCGCCGCGCGTCACCACGCGCGACAGTGCCGGGGCCGGTAGGGTCGGGAGGATGGCGGCGAACTCACGCATCGCCGGCGAGCACCTGTGCGATGTGCAACACGCGCGTCTTCGTGTCGCCCGTGCGCCGCAGGCGCCCTTCGATGTTGAGCATGCAACCGAGGTCGCCGAGCACCACGGCCGGTGCACCGCTCGCCGCAATGTTCGCGCACTTCTCGTCGACGATCGCCGTCGAGATGTCGCCGTACTTCAAGGCGAACGTGCCGCCGAATCCGCAGCAGGCCTGGCAGTCCTTCATCTCGGTCATCTTCACGCCGGGCATCTTCGCGAGCAATGCACGCGGCTGCGTCTTGACGCCAAGCTCGCGCAGGCCCGAGCAGGAATCGTGGTACGTCACTTCGCCGTTGTAGTCGCCGGGCACTGTGTCGATGTGCAGAACGTTGACGAGAAAATCGGTCAGCTCGAACACCCGCGGGCGCAGGCGTTCGTAGCGTCCCATGAGTTCGGGGTCGTCGGCGAAGAGGTCGCCGTAATGCGCCTTGACCATGCCGCCACACGAACCCGACGGCACCACGACATAGTCGAACGATTCGAATTCATCGAGGAATTTCTGGGCGAGATCGCGGGCGATGGCGCGCTCGCCCGAGTTGTAGCCCGGCTGACCGCAACAGGTCTGGGAATCGGGAATGACGACTTCGCAACCGGCTGTCTCGAGCAGCTTGAGCGTCGAGAAGCCGATCTCCGGACGCATCATATCGATCAGACACGTGACAAACAGTCCGACGCGCATTGGGGGAATCCTCTTTTCGGGAACAATGCGCCATTATAAGTCGCCGGGCCAGGGCGGCCCAGCGTGGATTCCCGCATATCGCGCAGTGGATCACACCATGCGCGGAACGTGCGGGCCGGCGCGGCCCGCCGAGCGGGAGCGCGGCGGCACGTAACCCCGGTCCGCCATCAGCGTGGCGACCTGATCCGAGGTGACCTTCAGCATGCGCTCCAGGCGATCCTGCCCCGCCGAGAGCCGCGCGTATCCCTCGGCCTGTGTCGTCCTGAGGCTCGCCACGTCGGCCTCGAGCACGGTCAGGCGATTCACGTCGGCCTCCACACGATCGAATCGTTCTCCAGTCGTGCCGGCGAGCGCCTTCAAGTCCGAGGAAAGCGCGTCGAGCCGGTGCCAGACCTGTTTGTCACGCGCCTCCTGCGCACGCGTCGCCTTCTCCAACCCGGTGGACAATCCGTCGAGCCGGTGCGAGACGCGCGCTTCGCTTTCCTGCCGCGCCCGGGTCTCCTTCGCCAGGTCCGCCGACAGCCCATCGAGCCGACGCCGCACCTGCGCATCGTCCTCCCGACGCGCCAGCGCCTCCTTCGCGAAATCCTCTGACAGTCCCTCGAGCCGGTTCGTGACGAAAGTGTCGCGCGCCTGTTGCGCCTGCGTCGCCTTGGCAAGATCCGCCGACAGCGCATTGAGCTGGTTCCATACCATCGTGTCACGCTCCAGTCGCGCACGTGTGGCCTGCACGTTCATTTGCGTTTTCATCATTGCCCCCTCCGATTCCAGAAAATGTCGGGTATCCGCCAACAGACCTTCGATCGACTTCCACGCGCGATCGCGATCGAACCCTCGTATGCTCGCCAGACTCTGCAGGCGAATAACCGTGGTGAATGTCAGTGCGGCGATGCCGATGATCGCCGCGAACGAGCCCCCCGAAGCAATCAGCGCCGCGATGCCGATTCCGACGGAGACGGCGTATAGCGCCGACGAAATCCAGAATCGCTTGCCGTAGTGCTTCTTCTCGGGCACCACCTGCTTCGAGGCCTGCCCAAGCGCCTCGCGCACCTCGTCGAGATGCAGGTCGATGGTCGCCATGAGCGCGGACGCCTCGCTCTCCACCTCGAGCCGGCTGCGCCACTCTCCCTGCACGTGCGAAGGCGGCCTCGCCCCGAGCTCCTCCACGCTCCGGGCCACGTCGATGCACGTCTGAAGCGCCTGATGTTCGTGCGCCAACACCTCCGTCAACTTCTCCAGAATCCGCGAAAACCGCCTGGCCGACGGCGTCAGCCGGCGGGCGTCGCTCACTGTCGTCTGATCGCCGACGAAGCCGAGCAGACCGGATGCCCGCGACGCCGATCCGCACCGCCAGAACGCATCGCACAGCCCGCCGCGCCAATAACCGGACGTCGCCTTCGCATAGCTCGTCACGAAGGTCTTCTGAAGCTTGCGCGTTGCAACGTTGCTCAGGCCGAGCCGGTCGCGGGCGTTGGCGATCTGCTCGAGTCGCGCGACGATTTCCGCCCGCCTCGCATCGATCGACCCTCCCAGCCCCTTGACCGCGCGAGGAACGTCATGGCGTCGGGGCAACACCGCCACCGCCGGCGCGTACACATAACCGAACATTGCCTGCACCTCCTCCGTGCCGGCCGCCGCCGCCCTCGACCGCGGCTTGACACTCCGTTGAATGGCACTGTCATCGTAACGAGCCACGGCGTTGGCCACTTTCGGTTTCTATCGGCGGTTACTGCGGCACCAACGCGCTTGCATGGCGAAGACCGAGCCACGGCGGCTCGCCGCCCCTTGCGCATACGATCGGCGTCGACGTCACTTTTCGCATGAGTCCTCTACGCGAAATGTGCGAATTTTTCACCATATGATATAGAATCGACGCTATACGAAACTCGGCCCTACCCCATGAAAGACGAAAGCAGTCAAGGCACGGAATCACGCACGTCCATCCAGGTGATCGAGCGCATGATGCGTTTGCTCGACGCGCTGGCAGCGCATGCGGACCCGGTCAGTCTCAAGGATCTGGCGCACGCCACCGAACTCCACCCGTCCACCGCACACCGCATCCTGAACGATATGGTGGCTTGCCGTTTCGTGGATCGTTGCGACCCGGGCACGTACCGTCTGGGCATGCGGTTGCTGGAACTCGGCAACCTGGTCAAGGCGCGCCTGTCGGTGCGCGACGCCGCGCTCACGCCGATGCGCAGCCTGCACCGCATTACCGGACAGACGGTGAACCTTTCGGTCCGTCAGGGCGACGAGATCGTCTATATCGAGCGCGCCTACAGCGAGCGCTCGGGCATGCAGGTGGTGCGTGCCATCGGCGGCCACGCGCCGTTGCACCTGACCTCGGTCGGCAAGCTGTTCCTCGCCGCCGACGAAGCGGCTCGCGTGCGGGCCTATGCCACACGCACCGGACTGTCGGGACATACGCGCAACAGCATCACCGATCTGCAGAAGCTCGAGCGCGAACTGACCCACGTTCGCAAATCGGGCTACGCGCGCGATAACGAAGAGCTCGAGCTTGGCGTGCGATGCATTGCTGCGGGAATCTACGACGACAGTGGCAAGCTCGTGGCGGGCCTCTCGCTCTCGGCGCCCGCCGACCGGCTGCAGGACGCCTGGCTGGCCAATCTGAACGAAACCGCGTTGGCGATTTCCACCTCGCTGGGTTTTCACGCCCCGCATCCGGATACCAGCGGCGCGGCAGCACCGCACACCGCCGCGGCGGAATAGCCTGGATCGCCCAGTCGCGCCAGGGCCTCCTCGGCCTTCACGGCCTTCACGACGACCGGAACGGTTTGGAAAAAACAAAAGGCGCTCCCGTGGGAGCGCCTTTTGTTTTGAACCCGAGCGTGGCAGCGGCCACGCCGCGAGCCGCTTACAGCGCGTGCTCGCTGTTGGTCGCGACCTGCGCCGTCGGCGCGGTACCGGCCGTACGCTGCGGCACCGAGCCACCCCCTTCCAGCAGCCACTTGCGGACGCGCGTTGCGTCGGCGAAGCGTGAATACTTGCCGGTCGAATCGAGCAGAATCATGATCACGGGACGGCCATCGACGTTCGCCTGCATCACGAGACATTGTCCGGCTTCGTTGATGTAACCCGTCTTCTGCAGACCGATTTCCCAACCCGGATGTCCGATCAGGTGGTTCGTGCTTACGTAGTGCAATTCACGACGACCGGTATTGACGTCGTAATTGCTGTCCGTCGAGAAACGGCGAATCATCGGGTACTGATACGCGGCCTTGACCATCTTCACGAGATCGCGGGCGCTCGACACGTTCTGGCTCGACAGTCCGGTGGGATCGTTGAAGTGCGTATCGTTCATGCCGAGCGCTTTCGCCTTGCGGTTCATCGCCGCGAGGAACGCCGGACGGCCACCCGGGAAATAGCGCGAGAGCGCCGCTGCCGCACGGTTCTCCGACGACATCAGCGCAATGTGCAGCATGTCCTCGCGCGTTAGACGCGAGCCCACCGACAGACGCGAGCCGGTGCCCTTCTCGTAGTCACGATCCTCGTCCGTCACTTCCATGACGTCCGTCATCGGGATATTGGCGTCGAGCGCGACCATTGCCGTCATCAGCTTGGAAATCGATGCGATCGGCAGCACGGCCTGCGAGTTCTTGTCGAACAGCGACTCGCCGGTGCGCTCGTCGACGACATACGCCACCGACGAACGCAGTGCCAGGGAGTCCGGTGTTTCGTGCAGGCCGAAGGCGCGGCCCGTCGACAAACGCTCCGGCGCCTGCGGTGCAAAACTCACGGTGCGGTACGACGTCACGACACGACGCTTGCCGTTCTTGTAGACGACGCGCTTGACGGCAACTCGCTTGGCCGCGGGTTCGTCGACTTCGACGGCCGCGAGCTTGCGAACCTTGCCACCGGCTTTCGCGTGTTTCGTTTCGCGAGAGACCTTGGTCGCTACAGCGGGTCTGACTTGGGATTTGGCGTTAACGGATTTCGTGGAGGCAACATTCGCGCAGGCACGCTTCTGTGCAGCCGTCTTAGCCGTCTTGGGCGAGCAGGGGCTCGTCTTACCAGCGGCATGAACGACTGCCGGTGCACCGGCGGCGAGCGAAATCGCCACGACGGCAGCACCCCAGAGGCGGGAGCGGCACAGACGCGCAAGGGCGGTGATCGCGTACATAGATTGGGGGTAGCGTAAGGTTGGCAGGCAACGAGTTTGGGAGAAGTTTAGTAACTTCCGAAAAAATAAGCAATATGAATGACTTAGCTGAAATACTTAAACTGGCATCTGGCAGTTTTGTGCAGCGCAACGCGGCGAAATGCACATCCGCCAAATTTTGCCAAATTACGCCAACCTCTCGTGAAACGTCAGTTCAGAAAATGCGCCCATTCTTCAAGGGGCGCGCGCTCGGTGACGAGGCCGTTTTCCACCGCGTTCGGGTCGGCATGGCCCATCGCCATGCCACAGACCACCATGCGGGTCTCGGGCAGACGCAGTTCCGCCGCAATGACCTGATGAAACGTGGCGAAAGCCGCTTGTGGACACGTATCGAGCCCACGCGCGCGCGCCGCGACCATCACGCTCTGCAGGAACATCCCGTAATCCAGCCAGCTTCCCTGCTCCAGATGCCGGTCGATCGTGAAGATCAGTCCGACCGGGGCGTCGAAGAAGGTGAAATTGCGGGCATGTTGTCCGTGCATGCGCGCCTTGTCGGCCCGACCGATGCCCAGCAGTCCGTACAAATCCCATCCCACCTTGCGGCGCCGCGCCTGATAGGGCTCGGTCCACTCGCGCGGGTAGTACGCGTACTCCTCCTGGTGCAACAGCCGCTGCGCCGGATCGTTGAACGCCTCGAGCAAACGCGTCGTGAGCCGCTTCAGCGCTTCACCGGTCAGAACATAGGTCTGCCACGGTTGAATGTTGCTGCCGGATGGCGCCCTCGACGCGACCGACAGAATGTCGGCCACGGTCGACGGCGGCACCGGCTTGGGCAAATAGGCGCGAATCGAACGACGGCTGCGAATCGCCTCGTCGACATATCTCACGCACAGACCCGCATCGTCGTTGACAACTTCGTTCTGCGAACTTTCCCCAGGGCGTGCGCAATCGCCGTCGGCCGTCGCCATCGGACCGGGCGAATCGACGCGATCGGACGGATCGGCCGAACCGGTCGAATCCGTAGGATACGTAGAATCCGTCGAATCGACGTGCGGCATCGACTGTGCCGTGGGGATGTGCGGTGCTTCGTGACTCATGACGATGGACTCGTAACGTTCGGGAAAAGGCGAGCGCCGTGCCGATTACGACACTGCTGCGGCAGGCGCCGTGCGGCGTTCGATCACGAGGGCAACGCCCAGGGCCGCAACGACCATGCCTGCAGCGCTCAGCGGCGAGAGCGTCTCGCCGAACAGCAGCCACGCCATGACGGCAGTGGTCGGAGGTGTCAGGTACATCAGACTGGAAACCTTGGTTGCGGCACCATGCCGGATCAGCACGAACAGCAACGAAATGGCGCCGATCGACAAGGCGAGCACCGACCACGCGAGCGCACCGATCATCTCGGCATTCCAGCGCACCTGCATGGTTTCGAGCGCCCAGGCGGCAGGCAAAGTCACGGCGAAGGCGGCGCCGAACTGCACGATCATGCCCACGCGCAGGTCGAAGTGCGAGCAGAAGCGCTTCTGGTACAACGTGCCCATGGTGATGGCAAACAGGCTCAGCACACACAGCGCGACCGTGCCGGCGCCAACGCCGCGAACACCGACCTTGTTGGCTACCACCAGCCCAACGCCCACGAAGCCGCACAGCAGGCCAAGCCATTGGCGGCGCGATACGGGTTCGCCGACCACACGCGCGAAGAGCGCCGTCAGGAGCGGCTGGATACCCACGACGAGCGCCGCCAGCCCTGCCGGTGCCCCGTGCTTGATCGCAGCCCAGACACCGCCGAGATAGATCGCCTGAATCAGGATGCCGGAGATCGCCAGATGCACGATGAGGGCCCAGTCGATGCGCTGCGCATCGCCGCGTCGCCTTGGCCACGGCGTGCGCGTGAGCAATGCGATCGGCAGCATCACGATCAGCGTGCCGCCAAACCGCAGTGCCAGGAAGGTCAGCGGTTCGGCGTTCGGCATGCCGTACTTCGCGACAATGAAGCCCGTGCTCCAGATCAGCACGAACCACCAAGGCATGGTGGCGCTCCAGAGCGCGCCCGCTCCGGCACGCGGCGCAGCGTATGCGCCTGGCAAATTCGGGGAATGGGAGGATTGCGGGTCGGCCGCGCGTCGATCCGTCATGCGAGCGCAACCGTCTGCGAGGTCGCGCTCGACGAGCCTGCCGCAAGTGCGCTGACTGCACCCAATGCACGACGTGAAGCGCGCTGGAACTGACTGGCGAGTCGAATCGTCGAGAAATGCGCGTCGACGGTCTGGCCAATGTCCCGTCCATATCCCCCTGCCATGGCAATCGCCACCGGCAGCCCCCGCTCGACGCACGCCGTGAGCACCCGCCGGTCGCGTGCGATCAGACCATCGTGCGTGAGCGCGAGCCGTCCGAGCCGGTCGTTCTCCAGCGGATCGGCGCCCGCAAGATAGATCACGAGCGTCGGGGTGAACTGCGCGAACAGGTCCGTCAACGCATGCCCCAGCGCGACGAGGTATTCGTCGTCGCCGCAGCCGTCGGGCAATGCGACATCCATGTCGCCGTGCGCCTTGTGAAACGGATAGTTATGCTCGCCGTGCAGCGACAGCGTGAAGACGCTCGGATCCTGCTCGAAAATCGCCGCGGTGCCATTGCCCTGGTGCACGTCGAGATCGACGATCGCCACGCGCGTGCCTGGGCCGAGCTCGGCCTGCATGGCACGGGCCGCGACCGCGGCATCGTTGAATACACAAAAGCCCTCGCCGTGATCGGAATAGGCGTGATGCGTACCCCCAGCGAGATTGACGGCAACACCGTCGACGAGCGCCGCCCGACACGCCGCCACCGTGGCCCCCGCTGACCGACGCGAACGCTCCACCATCTGTAGCGACCACGGAAACCCGATTTCGCGCTGTTCTTTCGGACTCAGCGCGCCCGAGCTAACGCGGCCAACGTAGTCCGAGGCATGGACGCGGCCGAGCATCGCATCATCGGCCGGCAGGGCCTCGACGAGCATGACCTGGGGCAGCTCTCGCGCCACACGTTCGCGCAGGCGCGCGTACTTCTCCATGGGAAACCGATGCCCGGGAGGCAGCGGCAAGACGAAATGGTCGCTGTAAAACGCTTGCATCGACGCGGATGGCCGGCGGGTGCGGCACGCTAAAAGGCGTTGAACGACGTCGGCAACGGCGAACGGCGCTCGCGGGAGCCCCCATCGGGTGTCCACCGCACGGCAAGCGCCCGTTCCGCCAGTGCCGGAACTCGTCGATAGTACCATCGCCCGGGACGGTGCGCCGGGCGCCACAACGGTGCAAAGCCGCACCAGTCAAGGCGTGCGAGGCGTCTCCCTGCCTTCGCCGCAACGCGAGGTGATATGCGCGCCACGGGATCCCAAGTTGCTGATTTTGTAAGTCTTTGTTGAATTTGTGCGCCGCACAAAAAAGACTTGACAGCCACGGGAAAATCTCTAAACTTGCATTTGTGCGATGCACAAAAAGAGATCGCACCCATTTTGAGAAGGCCCCAACCGTGTTTTCACCGAGATAAGGTGAGAACCATCCAGCGAACACGGAGTGGGTCGATACGTTGTGTATGACACCCTAGGAGAACGCCATGTCGTTTCTGACCCCCGAACAATTCGCTGCCGCGCACAAAGCCAACCTCGAAACCCTGTTTGGCCTGACCAACAAGGCCTTTGAAGGCGTTGAGAAGCTGGTCGAGCTGAACCTGCAAGCCGTCAAGGCATCGCTGGCCGAATCCGCCTCGACCGCACAGAAGGCTTTCGCCGTGAAGGACGCTCAGGAGCTGCTCGCCCTGCAAGCCAATCTCGTTCAGCCGGCGGCCGAAAAGGCGCTCGCGTATGGCCGTCACCTGTATGAAATCGCTTCGTCGACGCAAGCCGAAGTGACCAAGGTGGCGGAAGCCCAACTGGCCGAAGGCTCGCACAACATGCAAGCGCTGTTCGACAATCTGGCCAAGAACGCTCCGGCCGGTTCGGAGTCGGCGGTGGCACTGGCCAAGTCGGCCCTGTCCGCTGCCAACAGCGCGTTCGACAGCGTCCAGAAGGCAACCAAGCAAGCCGTGGAAATCGCCGAAACGAACTTCGCCGCTGCGACCAACGTCGCATCGAAGGCTGCGGCTCAGGCGTCGCGCGCCGCCAGCGCCAAGAAGTAATCTCGGCGAGTCTTTGGCATTGCTTTACGAGGGACGCTTGAAAATTCGTCGCCGCACCCCAAACTGATGTGGCGACACCAGTTGTCTCCTCGGTACCAAGGGTACCTTTCGAACCCGGCACTCGCCGGGTTTTCTTTTTGTGCGGTGCGAATTGTGCGCCACTGCGGAGCATCGACGCCGCACAAAAGAAAACCGCCATTCGGAGTCCGAACGGCGGTTTTTCACTTTGGCGATCGATGCGGCAGGGAGCACCCCTGGCGACCCTGCCGCACCGTGCTACGCCCTATCGCGCCGACGCGGCAAACGTGGCAAACGCGATCAACGTTGCCTCACTTCTTGCGAGCAGGCGGCACATCGGTGCACACCCCTTCATAGATCTCCGCGGCCATGCCGACCGATTCGGCCAGCGTCGGATGCGGATGGATCGTCTTGCCGATGTCGACCGCGTCGGCGCCCATCTCGACCGCCAGGCAAAGCTCGCCGATCAGATCGCCCGCATGGGTGCCGACGATCGCGCCGCCAACGATGCGATGGGTTTCTTCGTCGAACAGCACCTTGGTGAAGCCCTCGTCGCGGCCGTTCGCGATCGCGCGGCCCGACGCCGCCCACGGGAACACGGCCTTGCCGTACTTCACACCTTCGGCTTTCAACTGATCCTCGGTCTTGCCAGCCCAGGCCACTTCCGGATCGGTGTACGCGACCGAGGGAATCTGGATCGCATCGAAGTAAGCCTTCTCACCCGCTGCCGCCTCGGCAGCCACGTGCGCCTCATGCACCGCCTTGTGCGCGAGCATCGGCTGGCCGACGATATCGCCGATGGCGAAAATGTTCGGCACGTTGGTGCGCATTTGCTTGTCGACGGAAATGAACCCGCGATCGCCCACCGCCACGCCCGCCTTCTCCGCGCCGATCTTCTTGCCGTTCGGGCTGCGGCCCACCGCGACGAGCACGAGGTCGTAGCGTTGCGGCTCGGCCGGTGCGGATTCGCCTTCGAATTTCACATAAATGCCGTCGGGCTTGGCTTCGGCACCCACGGTCTTGGTCTTGAGCATGACGCGACCGAAGCGCTTGGCGTTCATTTTCTCCCAGACCTTGACGAGATCGCGGTCCGCGCCCTGCATCAGGCCATCGAGCATTTCGACGACGTCGATTTCGGCACCCAGCGCGCTGTACACCGTCGCCATCTCGAGACCGATGATGCCACCGCCGATCACCAGCATCTTCTTCGGCATCTGGCGCAACTCCAGCGCACCGGTCGAATCGACGATGCGCGGGTCTTCCGGCAGGAACGGCAGCTTGACGGCTTGTGAGCCAGCCGCAATGATCGCCTGCGCGAACTTCACCACGCGCTTGTTGCCCTCGCCGTCCACGACTTCGATGTGATTCGGGTCGAGGAAGGTGCCCACGCCGCGCACGACTTCGACCTTGCGCATCTTGGCCATGCCCGCCAGGCCGCCGGTGAGTTTGCCGACCACGCTTTCCTTGTAGCTGCGCAGCTTGTCGAGGTCGATCTCGGGCTTCGCAAACGAGATACCGTGATGCCCAAGCGATTGCGCCTCTTCAAGCACGGCGGCCGTGTGAAGCAGCGCCTTCGACGGAATACACCCCACGTTCAGACACACGCCGCCGAGCGTCGCGTAGCGCTCGATCAGCACGGTCTTGCGCCCCAGATCGGCACTGCGGAAGGCGGCCGAGTACCCGCCCGGTCCTGCGCCGAGCACGACCACGTCGCACTCGGTGTCGGCGCCACCGGCATGCGTGGCCGCGGCCGGTGCGGGTGCGCTCGATGCGGCTGGCGCTGCCGGCGCTGCCTGGGCCGTTTGCGGCGCGGGCGCAGCGGCGGCCGGCGCAGAGGCCGTTGCGACACCCGCGTCGTCGGCTTCGACGAGCGCGATCAGCGTGCCCTGGCTGGCCTTGTCACCAACCTTGATCTTCACTTCCTTGACGGTGCCCGCCACTTCGGACGGCACTTCCATGGACGCCTTGTCCGATTCCAGCGTGATGAGCGACGCATCCTTGGCGATCTTGTCGCCGGGCTTGATCATCACTTCGATGACATCCACGCCCTCTGCGCCGATATCCGGCACCTTGACTTCAATGAGACTCATGCGGGGTCTCCCTGTCGCATTTATGACTTGATGGTGGTATCGATCGGAAACGCATGCACCTGAAACGGGCCGGCCGAGCTCTTGTCGAACTCGGCCCCCGCCTTCACGCCCGCTTCGGCGATGGCGCTAGCGCTCAGATCCTGGTCGTAGAGGGCGTACATCGCACCGAGCGCGAAGTTGCGCCCCGAGCCGATCCCCCAGAACCGATCGAAAACAAACACTTCCCGATAGGAATAGATCCCGTAGATACCCGTCGGATTCGCGACCACACAAGTGATCTGCGACGATTCGTACGGATCGTCTTCCTCTTCCTTGGTGTTGAGGAAATACTCTTCCTTGAGCTTCTGGTGGACGCGACAGAACGTGCGGAACACTTCGTCACGCGTGTGCAGACGGCACTCATCCGCCATGCCGGAGAGAATGGCGCGCATGACCGGAAAGTGCGCGGTCGTGCCGGCCAGTCCGATATACGAGTCGCCGACGAGAAACACCTTGCGATTCTCTTCGTACGTTTGCGACAGCCGCGTATCGCCGAACGTGACGAGCGAATCGGCGGCAATGGCGATCTCGCCGGCCTTCCTGACGACTACCACGGTGGTCATGCTGCCCCTCCCCCGTCCAGATCCAGAAACTTGTCCGCGCCGCCGCCGGCATTGCGCTCACGCGCGGCCGGCGGCGATTGCCATCACAGCATTGCGCGGCGGAAGTCAGCCAACAGTTGACCCAGGTAGGCATTGAAGCGCGCGGCCTCGGCGCCGTCGATCACGCGGTGATCGTACGACAGCGACAGCGGCAGCGTCAGTTGCGGCACGAACTGCTGCTTGCTTTCGTCCCACACCGGCTTCTGATACGAACGGGACAGGCCGAGAATGGCCACTTCCGGCGCGTTGATGATCGGCGTGAAGGTCGTCCCGCCGATACCGCCCAGCGACGAAATCGAGAAGCATCCGCCCTGCATCTGGTCCGGCTTGAGCTTGCCTTCGCGGGCGAGCTTGGCCAGTTCCGACGTTTCGCGAGCGATCTCGAACACGCCCTTCTTGTCGGCGTCGCGCACGACCGGCACCACGAGGCCGTTCGGGGTGTCAGCGGCGAAGCCGATGTGGAAATACTGCTTGAAGACGAGGTTGTCGCCGTCGAGGCTGGCGTTGAACGTCGGGAACTTCTTCAGGGCCAGCACGCAGGCCTTGATCACGAACGCAAGCATCGTCACCTTGATGCCGGCCTTTTCGTTTTCCTTGTTCAGTTGAACACGGAAGGCCTCGAGCTCGCCAATATCCGCTTCGTCGTTGTTCGTGACGTGCGGAATCATGACCCAGTTGCGGTGCAGATTGGCGCCGGAAATCTTCTTGATGCGCGAGATTGCCTTGGGCTCGACCGGGCCGAACTTGGAGAAGTCGACCTTCGGCCACGGCAGCAGATTCAGTTCGCCACCACCGGCCGGGGTCCCAACCGCCGCAGCCGGACGATTGCCGGCAAGCGCTGCCTTCACGAAGTTGCGAACGTCGTCGATGACGATACGTCCCTTCGGACCGGTGCCCTTCACTTGCGTAACATCCACGCCCAGTTCGCGGGCGAATTTGCGCACCGACGGGCTGGCATGGCTGATCGGTTGACCGCTCTGGGCCACGGCGGGCGCAACAGGTGCGGCGGCAGCGGGGGCCTGCTGGGGCGCCGGCGCGGGCGCCTGTGCTGCGGGCGCCTGTGCTGCGGGCGCCTGTGCTGCGGGCGCCTGCACTGCGGGAGCCGGCGCGGGTGCAGGTGCAGCGGCCTTGGCCGGGGCAGCAGCGCCTTCGAGCACGACGATCGACGTGCCTTCCGAAACCTTGTCGCCCACCTTGACCTTCACTTCCTTGACAACGCCAGCCGCCGGGCTCGGTACGTCCATCGACGCCTTGTCCGACTCCAGCGTGATCAGCGATTGCTCGGCCGTCACGGTGTCGCCCACCTTGACGAGCAATTCGATCACGGGCACGTCGTCGTAGCCGCCGATATCCGGCACCTTCACATCGATCGTGCTTGTGCCCCCGGCGACCGGTGCGGAGGCCGGGGCCGGGGCCGCGGCGGGTGCAGACGGCGCGGCGGCCGTCGTCGCAGGCGCCTGAGGCGCTGCAGCCGGTGCGGGCGCCGCGGCACCGTTGGCTTGCGCACCCGAGCCGTTTGCGGTCTCGAGCGTCAGAATGAGGGAACCCTCGGATACCTCATCGCCGACTTTCAGGCTCATCGCCTTGATGACACCGGCGGCCGGACTCGGCACATCCATCGTGGCCTTGTCCGATTCCAGGGTGATCAGGGCCTGCTCGGCATCGATCTTGTCGCCCGCCTTGACCAGCACGTCGATGACGGGCAAGTCCTTGAAGTCACCGATATCCGGGACTTTCACTTCGATCACTTGACTCATTTTCCACAGTCTCCTCGAGGCTGCGCTTGGCACACAGCGCGCGAGCGCCGGCCGCTGGGGGGCGGCCGGTGCGCATGCACACCGTGCGAAGCGGCCTTTAGACGGTCATCGGGTTGGGTTTGTTCGGATCCAGGTTGTACTTGGCAATCGCTTCGGCGACCTTGCTCGCCGGCAGCGTGCCTTCGTCGGCCAGTGCCTTGAGGGCAGCGACCGTGACCCAGTTACGATCCACCTCGAAGAAGTGACGCAGCTTCTCGCGCGTGTCCGAGCGGCCGTAACCGTCGGTACCGAGCACCACATAGCGCCCGCGTACGAACGGACGGATCTGATCGGCGTACGTACGGATATAGTCGGTCGATGCGATGACCGGACCACGCGTGTCATTCAGGCACTTCTCGACATGCGACAGACGCGCCGTCTCGGTCGGGTGCAGGAGGTTGTAACGTGCCACGTCGTTGCCTTCGCGGGCCAGTTCGGTGAAGCTCGGGCAGCTCCACAGATCCGATTCGACACCCCAGTCGTTCCTGAGCATCTCGGCGGCGGCAATGACCTCATTGAAGATCGTGCCCGACCCCAGCAGTTGCACCCGCGGCGCCTTGCCGTTGTCCGCGCCACGGCGGAACGCGTACATACCCTTGAGGATGTCCTTTTCCACGCCTTCCGGCATGGCCGGATGCGGGTAGTTCTCGTTCATCACGGTCAGGTAGTAATACACGTCTTCCTGATCCTGCACCATGCGGCGCAGACCGTCCTGAACGATCACGGCGAGTTCGTAGGCGAACGTCGGATCGTACGGCAGGCAGTTCGGAATCGACGACGCCCACAGCAGCGAGTGACCGTCTTCGTGCTGGAGACCTTCGCCGTTGAGCGTCGTGCGACCAGCCGTGCCGCCAACCAGGAAGCCGCGTGCACGCATGTCGCCCGCTGCCCAGGCCAGATCGCCGATGCGCTGGAAGCCGAACATCGAGTAGAAGATGTAGAACGGGATCATCGTCTCGCCATGCGTCGAGTACGACGTCGCAGCGGCGATCCAGTCGCACATGCCGCCCGCTTCGTTGATGCCTTCCTGGAGAATCTGACCGCTTTCCGATTCCTTGTAGAACATGAGCTGGTCGTGATCCTGCGGAATGTAGCGCTGACCAGCCTGGCTCCAGATGCCGATCTGGCGGAACAGACCTTCCATCCCGAAGGTGCGCGACTCGTCCGGCACGATCGGTACGATGCGCTGGCCGAGCGCCTTGTCCTTGAGCAGCACGTTGAGAATACGCACGAACGCCATCGTCGTCGAAATCTCACGGCCTTCTGCCGTCGCCTTGAGCAGCGCGTCGAACGCTGCCAGCGCGGGCACCGGCAACGAAGCCGCCTTGGTACGGCGCTGCGGCAGGTAGCCGCCCAGTTCCATGCGGCGAGCGCGCATGTACTCGAGTTCCTTCGAGCCTTCCTCGAACTTCAGGTAGGGCACTTCAGCGATCTGATCGTCCGGAATCGGGAGCTTGAACTGATCGCGGAACTTCTTGAGCGACTCCACCGGCATCTTCTTCTGCTGGTGGGTGATGTTCATGGCCTGACCGGCCTCGCCCATGCCATAACCCTTGATCGTCTTGGCCAGGATGACGGTCGGTTGCCCCTTGTGCTGCGTGGCGGCCTGGTACGCGGCGTAGATCTTGTGCGGATCGTGACCGCCGCGGTTGAGCGCCCAGATGTCCTCGTCGGAATAATCGGCGACCATCGCCTTGAGTTCCGGCGTGTTGAAGAAATGCTCGCGCACGTAGGCGCCGTCCTTCGACTTGTAGGTCTGATACTCGCCGTCCACGCACTCCATCATGCGCTTCATCAGCAGGCCGTTCTTGTCGCGAGCCAGCAGCGGATCCCAGCGGCTACCCCAGATCACCTTGATGACGTTCCAGCCTGCGCCGCGGAACTCCGACTCGAGTTCCTGGATGATCTTGCCGTTGCCGCGCACCGGACCATCCAGGCGCTGCAGGTTGCAGTTGATCACGAAAACGAGGTTGTCGAGCTGCTCGCGGCCGGCCATGCCGATGGCGCCCAGCGATTCCGGCTCGTCCGTCTCTCCATCGCCGAGGAAGGCCCAGACCTTACGGCCCTCGGTCTTCACGATATTGCGCGACTCCAGGTACTTCATGAAGCGTGCCTGGTAGATCGCCATGATCGGGCCGAGGCCCATCGACACGGTCGGGAACTGCCAGAAATCCGGCATCAGCCAGGGGTGCGGATACGACGACAGACCGCCGCCATCGACTTCCTGGCGGAAATTGTCGAGCTGCGGCATGTCGAGTCGGCCCAGCAGGAAAGCCCGGCTGTACACGCCCGGCGACGAGTGGCCCTGCACGAAAACCAGGTCACCGCCATGCTTGTCGGAAGGTGCATGCCAGAAGTGGTTGAAACCGACGTCGTACAGCGTGGCGGCCGAGGCGAACGATGCGATGTGGCCGCCCACGTTCGTGTCCTTGCCGGCGCGCAGCACCATCGCGATCGCGTTCCAGCGGGTGTACGAGCGGATCTTGTGCTCGACGTCCTGATCGCCAGGAATGCGGGCCTGCTGATCGACCGGGATGGTATTGATATAGGGGGTGTTGGCCGAGAACGGGTGGTGCTCGCCGTTGATGCGGGCGAATTCGATCAGCTTCTCGAGCAGGTAGTGGGCGCGCCCAGGTCCTTCGGCCGCCAGCACGCCTTCGAGCGATGCCAGCCATTCTTGCGTTTCTTGGGGATCGGCGTCCGCAGGGGATACGATCTTCAGGGCTTCTTCAGGTACGGCGGACATGGCGTCTCCTTGTCTGTCGTTAGCGGGTTGGCGTAATGGTCGATACCCGCTTCATGGACGGGCCCACCGGCATTTTTACCGGGGCATTGTACGAAGGATATTCCCGCATTCGCAAGCGAAATTTCAGATTACGATAGTAAATTTCATGATGCGGAATTCTGTTGCAGTGCACATAAAATCAAGGGGTTGCTGACGACATCACACCACGAATCGAGCGCGTACCGATCGGTCTCAACTGCACTTTGAGGTGCCGTCTTACCAAAAGGATCGGACGCATCCGAAAAGCAGGACCCTACGTGTTGCGGCAGCGGGAAACGGGGCGCGCCTGCGCTACAATCTCGCCATGCTTTCGCCACGCCTTGCCAACTCCGCCCCACCGTCCCGGTCCGCCGCTACGCCTGCCCGCTCCAACCGATGGTTGCAGGGGTTCGCGGAGTCGCATTACTACTTGCTCGTCCCGCTCGTCTCCATTGTGATCTTCCTCGTGGTGATGAGTTTGATCCTGTGGAGCCTGAACCGCAGGGAGACGGAGCAGCAGCAGGACACGCTTTACCGCAACGTGGCGTGGGCGCAGCAGCAGATTCGCCTGAACATGCTGGCCATTCAGGACCAGATCAGTTCCCTCGCGCGGGACACGGCCGCCAAGCCCCAGGACATCACGCACTTCCAGAACACCGCGAGCGAGCTGATGCAGAATCATGCGGACATCGTCTTCATGAACTGGCTCGACGCGTCGCAACGTCCGCGGTGGGCCGTCCCCGCCGATTCACCGTTTGCCTCGCGCCTGCAAGGCTCGGCGCAGCATCCGATGGAGGACGAACTGTTGGTGGCGTTTCGCGCCGCCCGGGATTCGCGGCGATCGGCGTACTCCACGCTGATCTACGACGCGTCCGGCGCCAGCTACATCGTCGTGCAGGTGCCGGTGCTGCGCGAGCGCGAGTTTCTCGGCACGATCAGCGCAGTGTATTCCGTCGAGGGGCTGCTCATCCATGAGCTGCCTCAGGAGCTCGGCGACAAGTTCAAGGTGTCGTTCATCGACACGCACAACAACGAGTTGGCCACGACCTCCACACGTCCGCCGTTGCCGCGCGACGTCTCGTACGAGTTGCTGCTCGATCCGCCGGGTCACAGTCTGGCGGTGCGTATCTACTCGTATCCGGCCGTCGGGAATTTCGTCAACAACACACTCGTCTGGCTGATCGCGGGACTGTCGTGTTTCGTCCTGTGGAGCTTGTGGAGCCTGTGGCGTCACACGCGGCAACGCTTCGAAGCCCAGCAGGCGCTGTTCAACGAAACGTCGTTCCGGCGTGCCATGGAGAACTCGATCGTCATCGGCATGCGCGTGCTGGACCTGCAGGGCCACATCACGTACGTGAATCCCGCGTTCTGCCGCATGACCGGCTGGGACGAGCCCGATCTCATGAATCGCGCGCCGCCCTACCCCTACTGGCCGAAGGACGACATTCACGAAATGCAGCGCCGCATCGACATGACACTGCGCGGCAAGGCCCCGTCGCACGGATTCGAGATTCGCGTGCAGCGCAAGGACGGCACCATCTTCTACGCGCGCATGTTCGTCTCGCCCCTCGTGGATGCACACGGCCGCCAGACCGGCTGGATGTCGTCGCTGACCGACATCAGTGAGCCCAAACGCGCGCGCGAGGAACTGGCGGCGGCGCACGAGCGTTTCACGACCGTGCTCGAAAGCCTCGACGCGTCGGTGTCGGTACTGGCCGTCGACAAGGCCGAATTGCTGTTCGCGAACCGTTACTATCGACAACTGTTCGGTACGCGTCCCGAAGGTCACCTCGAACTATCGGGCGGCGGAGAACTGTCCCCGACGTCGCTCGATCATATCGACATGGTCGATGCGTTTGCGGGGCTGCCGGCGGCATCGCTGACCGACACGGCAGCGGAAACGCAGGAAATCTACCTGCCAACGCACCAGAAATGGTTCGAAGTCCGACGTCAGTACATTCAGTGGGTGGATGGTCATTTGGCGCAATTGCAGGTGGCGACCGACATTACGGCGCGTCGGCACGCGGAAGAACTGGCCCGCCAGGAAGAAGAACGCCTGCAATTCACCGGGCGCCTGACGACCATGGGTGAAATGGCGTCGTCGCTGGCTCACGAACTGAACCAGCCGTTGGCGGCCATCAACAACTACTGCATGGGCACGGCCGCACTGGTCCGTGCCGGGCGTACGTCCCCCGAGACCTTGCTGCCCGCGCTGGAAAAGACATCCCAGCAGGCCGTTCGCGCGGGCATGATCATCAAACGGATTCGCGCGTTCGTGAAACGTAGTGAACCGAAGCGTCAACCGTCATCGATTTATGAGATCGTGGCGGATGCCGTGGGCCTCGCCGAGATCGAAGCGCGCAAGCGGCGCATTCGCATCGTGACCGAGCTGCCCGCGGGACTACCGCAGATTTACGTCGATCCGGTGCTCATCGAGCAGGTGTTGGTGAACCTGCTCAAGAACGCCGCGGAAGCCATGCACGGCTACACGCCGCCGCCTGGTCAGCGACGCGATCCGACGGTACGTCTGCATGTGGAACGGCGAGACAAATCGGTCGAATTCCAGGTATCCGATCATGGACCTGGCGTCGACGAGGCGACCATCGAACGACTGTTTGAACCGTTCTTTAGCACCAAGTCGGACGGCATGGGCATGGGCCTGAACATTTGCCGCTCCATCATCGAATCGCATCACGGCCGTCTGTGGGTCGAAAACAATGAAATCGACGGCGTGCGGAATGGTTGTACTTTTTGTATTCTGTTACCGTTAGAAGGCGATACGACATCCGGATCCGGGGGAGGACTATGACGACACCCAACACCAATATCGATCAAGAAACTGTCTTCGTTGTCGATGACGACGAAGCTGTCCGCGACTCGCTTCGCTGGCTTCTCGAGGCCAATGGCTATCACGTGCGTACTTTTTCGAACGCCGAAGATTTCCTTTTGCACTACAACGAACATCAGATCGGCTGCCTGATTCTGGATGTCCGCATGCCCGGCATGACCGGCCCCGAACTTCAGGACCAACTGCTTGGCAAGAAAGTCAATATTCCGATCATTTTCGTGACCGGGCACGGCGACGTGCCGATGGCCGTCGAGACGATGAAAAAAGGCGCGATGGATTTCATCGAAAAGCCGTTCGACGAAGCGGACCTCCGGGCACAGGTCGAGAAGATGCTGTCGAAAGCGCGTGCCGAAGCGAGCAGCCAGCGCGAACAACAGGCAGCGGAAGAGTTGCTCTCCAAGCTCACCAGTCGCGAGCACCAGGTGCTCGAGCGCATCATCGCCGGTCGCCTGAACAAGCAAATTGCCGACGATCTGGGCATCAGCATCAAAACGGTCGAAGCGCACCGCGCGAACATCATGGAGAAGCTCAACGTCAACACCGTTGCCGATCTGCTTCGCCTCGCGCTCTCGAAGCGCTCCAGCAGCGCACCTCGCCCCTGAGCGAACCGCCGCGAGCCGTGTGAAGGACGCCTCGTCACTCCCCCTTTGACGAGGCGTCAAAGCGCAGGCGCCCGCGCTTGTACGCCCTCTCCCGTCCGTCCAGACGCGTCGGTATAATACGGTCTTTGCGCTCGTCATCCGCCTGACACGCGCCGCCGTATCCGGCCCCTTGGGCCAGCCCCCTTCCTTCATTGAATACCCACGCATCATGACCGCCACCCTCATCGACGGCAACGCCCTCGCCAAACGTATTCGCGCCGAAGTCGCCACGCGCGCCGCCGCCCTCACCGCCCGCGGCCACCAGCCCGGCCTGGCCGTGGTGCTCGTCGGCGACGACCCCGCCAGCCAGGTCTACGTGCGCAACAAGGTCAAGGCGTGCGAGGACAACGGTTTGTATTCGTCCCTCGACCGCTATCCGGCGGATCTGACGGAAACCGCCCTGCTCGCCCGAATCGATGAGCTCAATCGCGACCCGAAGATCAATGGCATTCTGGTGCAACTGCCACTGCCGAAGCATATCGACAGCCACAAGGTGCTCGAAGCCATCGCGCCGGAAAAGGACGTCGACGGCTTCCACGTCTCAAACGCCGGCGCACTCATGACCGGCGCGCCGCTGTTCCGCCCGTGTACGCCCTACGGCTGCATGAAAATGCTCGAGTCCGTCGAATTCCCGCTGCGCGGCGCGGTGGCCGTCGTGATCGGCGCGTCGAACATTGTCGGCAAGCCCATGGCCATGATGCTGCTGCAAGCGGGCGCCACCGTCACCATCTGCAACAGCAAGACCCGTGACCTGGCCGCGCACACCCGTAACGCCGACGTGATCGTCGCCGCCGTGGGCAAGCGAAACATCGTGACGGCCGACATGGTCAAGCCGGGCGCCGCGGTCATCGACGTCGGCATGAACCGTGACGACGAAGGCAAGCTTTGCGGCGACGTCGATTTCAATGGTGTCAAGGACGTGGCGGGCTACATCACGCCAGTGCCGGGCGGCGTTGGCCCCATGACGATCACCATGCTGCTCGTCAACACGATCGAGGCCGCCGAGCGCGCACTGGGCGCCTGATCGCCCACCCGCCTCGGCCGCCCCTCGCAAGGGTGCATGCGGACAACCGCATGCACCCTTGTTGTTTCTGGACGCGCGCCATCGGACGGCCATTCGGGACCGCCCCACCCAATCGGCGCGGTTGAAAAAAACGACTGGAAAATTCGACGGGATGCCCCCACACTCTTCGTAAGCCCTTTCCAGTGGACCATGAACGCATGAATACGCCGCAAACCAATCCCCTGCTCGACATCGAAGGCCTGCCCCGTTTCGCCGAAATTCGCCCTGAGCACGTGACGCCGGCCGTCGACGTGCTGCTGGAGCAGGCGCGCGCGGCGGTCGAGCGCGCAGCGGACCCCGCAACGCCGGCGACCTGGGCCAACATTCTCGACGCCGTGGAAGACGGCACGGAAGGCCTTGGCCGTGCCTGGGAGATCGTCGGGCACCTGAACGCCGTTGCGGATACCCCCGAACTGCGCGCCGCCTACAGTGAAAACTTGCCGCGCGTTACCGAATTCTCGGCCAGCGTCGGCCAGAATCTGGCGTTGTTCGAAAAGTACAAGGCGATCGCCGCCGGCTCGGAATTCGACGGCCTGTCCGCAGCCCGCAAAAAGATCCTCGAAAACGAAATGCGCGGCTTTCGTTTGGGCGGTGCCGAACTGCCCGAAGACCAAAAGCCTCGATTCGCCGAGATTCAGGAAGCGCAGGCGCGACTGGCCAAGACCTTCTCGGATCACGTGCTCGACGCCACGAACAAGTTTTCGCTGATCGTCACCGACGAGCAGGAAATCGCTGGCCTGCCCGACGACGACAAGGCCGCCGCCCGTGCCGCCGCAGAGCGCGACGGCGCACAGGGCTGGAAGTTCACGCTGCACTTCCCGTCTTATTTCCCGGTGTTGCAGTACGCCGAAAATCGCGCGTTGCGCGAGAAGCTGTATCGCGCAAACGTCACGCGCGCCTCGGAGCTGGGACCGAAGTTCGGTGACGGCGAAGCCGACTGGGACAACACGGAAATCGTCGTCGAACAGCTGGCATTGCGTCGCGAAGAAGCCCATATGCTCGGCTTCAAGAACTATGCGGAGGTGTCGCTCGAACCCAAGATGGCGGAATCGCCGGCACAAGTGCTCGAGTTCCTCGAAGACCTCGCCCGTCGTGCCCGCCCCTACGCCGAACAGGATTGGGCGGAACTTCAGGCATTTGCCGCGACATCGCTCGGCATCGACAAGCTCGAACCCTGGGACACGGCCTATGCCTCTGAGAAGTTGCGTCAACAGCGCTACGCATTCTCGGAAACCGAAGTTCGCCAATATTTCCCCTTGCCCAAGGTGCTCGACGGCCTGTTCCGCGTGGCCGGCACGCTGTTCGGCGTGACGATCCGTCCGCAGGATGCCGAGACGTGGCACCCGGACGTGCGCTTTTTCCGTATCGAGCGCGACGGTGAACTGGTGGCCCAGTTCTACATGGATCTGTTCGCACGCGAAGGCAAGCGCGGCGGCGCCTGGATGGACAGCGCCCGTACGCGCAAGCGCCTGCACGACGGTGCGCTTCAAACCCCGGTCGCGTACCTGGTTTGCAACTTCCCCGCGCCGGTTGGCGAGAAGCCAGCCCTGTTGCCGCATGACGACGTGATCACACTGTTCCACGAGTTCGGCCACGGGCTGCACCATATGCTCACGCAGGTGGAAGACGCCGGCGTCGCGGGCATCAACGGCGTGGAATGGGATGCCGTCGAGCTGCCGTCGCAGTTCATGGAGAATTTCTGCTGGGAATGGGATGTGCTGGAGCACATGACGGCGCACGTCGACACGGGTGCCCCATTGCCGCGCGCATTGTTCGACAAGATGGTCGCCGCACGCAACTTCCAGAGCGGCCTGATGATGCTGCGTCAGCTGGTTTTCTCCGACTTCGACATGCATCTGCATTACGACTTCGACCCGCATGGCAAGGAGTCGGTGCTGGCGCTGTCCAAGCGCATCAACGATCGTCTGCACGTCACGCCCCAAGCGGAGTTCTCGCGCTGGCCGAACACGTTCAGCCACATCTTCGCCGGCGGATATGCCGCGGGGTACTACAGCTACAAGTGGGCCGAGGTGCTGTCGGCGGACGTGTATGCCGCGTTCGAGGAAGCCGCCAAAGTGAGTGGCACCGTTCTCGATACGACCACGGGTGCACGGTACCGCGATGAAATTCTTGCCGTGGGCGGCAGCCGCGAAGCGATGGAATCGTTCATCGCATTCCGTGGCCGAGCCCCGCAGGTGGACGCGCTGCTGCGCCACAGCGGGATGTCGGCAAACTGACGGACCTGCTCCGGGCGTGCGGGGGTAGACGCCGCGGTAAGGAAGACGGGCGCTTTCGAGCGCCCGTTTTTGTTTCGTCGGCCTTTCGCAAGGCACCAGCCGTCCAACGTCCCGACAACCGGCGTCACCCAGCGTCGTCACAGGCGTCCGGCTGCCAGACGTAGCGGTTCGTCTCCTTGTCAAAACAACGGGTAGCCTGAAAGCGAACTGTACAGCCGTTGTCGTAGGTTCGCGTGCAGCCGAGCGCATCGCATCGGGTCTGCATTCGGATCACCTGACCTGTCGGGATCCGGCACTGTGCGGGAGAAGCCTGTGCCGCCGGCGGCGGTGGCAGTCTGCGGCCCGGTCGTTGACCGTTGTCCGCCCACACTTGCGCGTTCTCCAGCGTGCATTGCCCCGCGCGCTGACACACCACGAAAGCGTCCCCGATTGCCGCCTCCTGCGTGTCGCCGAGCGCCACACCGACCTCGCCATTGGTCGCTCGCACCACCGCCCAGTAGGCGGGGCCGTTTCCGGCCATCAGAACTTCACATCGCCCTCCCCGGCTCCCCGCCGAGAACTGGGTCCGGCACCGGCTCAAGGCCGCAACTTTGGCCTTGGCCATGGATGTCTGGTTGGTCACGTACACGAGTCGAAACCCGCCCGACCCGCGTACCCCCGCCACGGCAGACGCCGCAAGGCCCGACGTGCTGGCCAAGCCCAACAGGCAGGACAGCCACATCGCAAGCATCACGGAAAGATAACGACTTCCATTCATCAGGGCGTAACCGCTGGTGCGGGAGCAACGAAGGCGTGAACCGATGCCCTCATCAAACCACACGACACCGCCTGACGAAGCGCGAAACAAAGGGGATTTTCGGGGGCATTATGGCCCGTCCAGCGTGGCGGCCATGCGCGCATGGGGCTCATCGGTGTCGCCGCTGCCTTGTCGGGTTGACGCGGCCACCGGCGTTCCGGCCCACTTCCCGGGAGTCTCGATAGAGAGAGCGATGCAGCGCGATAGCACGTCGCGGGCCGAAGCGCACACCGAAACGGCGATACCGCCTCAAGTCGTCGGATAGCCGCTGCCAAAGCGCCTTCGGCATGCAAAGTCGCCGAAAAGCCGATATAACACTCCCGCCAAAGAAAAAGGCGGTGCATCTTTCGATATCACCGCCTTCCGGCAGAAGTTCGGCAGTTGGACGCCCCTGTCAAGGCGCGTCCAGTGCCTGCAAATTTCGCTCAGGTGCCGCGTTTGATCCAGGCCGCCAGGTTGTGCGGGCGCAGCGTGTCGTACTCTTCGAACGGCTGGTGAATCCATGGGTTCGTCGGCAGGAATTCCACGGCGTAGTCGGGCGCCACCTTCGAGCAGGCCTTGTGCCAGAGCACTGCCGAGCGCACGTCGGTCACGGCAGGAAATCGCTGCTTGAGGTGCTGGCCCACGCGCTCGAGCGTCACGCCCGAATCGACCAGATCGTCGACCAACAGCACGCGGCCTTCCAGCTCGCCGCGCGTGATGGTGATGTACTGAGCGATATCGAGGTCACCGCGCACGGTCCCCTCGGCTTCACGATACGAACTGGTCGCCAGAATCGCGAGCGGCACGTCGTAGATGCGCGCGAGCTGATCGCCCACGCGCAAACCACCACGGGCCAGACACAGGATCTTGTCGAACTTCCAGTTGGACTCATGGACCTTGAGCGCCAGACGCTCGATCAGCCGGTGATACTCTTCCCACGAGACCCAGAGGTTCTTATCGTCGTTTTGGGGCAGATTCATGGTGTGCCTTGCCAGTCCTACGGTATTTCAGTTCTTGAAGGGGTGACGCAACAGGATGGTTTCGTCGCGATCCGGGCCGGTCGACACCATATCGATCGGAATACCGCTCACCTCTTCGATGCGCTTCAGGTAATTCTGCGCCTGAACCGGCAATTGATCCCACGACGTCACGCCGACCGTGCTTTGCGACCAGCCGGGGAAGTCCTCGTAAACCGGCTCGCAACGCGCCACATCGACCGCACCGCGCGGCAGGATATCCACCGTCTTGCCGTCGATCTTGTAACCCACGCACAGGCGCACGGTGTCGAGGCCGTCGAGCACGTCGAGCTTCGTCATGCACAGGCCGGTCACGCCGTTGATCTGGATCGAACGCTTGAGCGCCGCGGCATCCATCCAGCCCGTGCGACGCGGACGTCCCGTGACCGAACCGAACTCCTTGCCGACCGTGGCCAGTTGCAGCCCGATGGGTTCCTGACGGGCGGGGTTGTCCGCATCGTACAGTTCGCTCGGGAACGGACCGGCGCCCACACGCGTGCAGTACGCCTTGGTGATGCCCAGAACATAGTGCAGTTGTTGCGGACCAACGCCGGCACCGGCCGAGGCGGCGCCCGCCACGCAGTTGCTGCTGGTCACGAACGGATACGTCCCGTGATCGATGTCGAGCAGCGTCCCCTGGGCACCTTCGAACAACAGCTTCTGGCCTTCACGGTTGGCCGCGTAGAGCATCTGCGACACGTCGGCAATCATCGGCTGCAGACGCGGTGCGTAGCTCAGCATCGTGTCGAGCGTTTCCTGGAAGTCGACAGCCTTCGCGCCCAGATATTGGGTCAGCACGAAGTTGTGATAATCGAGGTTTTCACGCAGACGATCGGCGAACGTCTTCGGATCGAACAGATCCTGGACACGCAGGGCACGGCGCCCGACCTTGTCTTCGTAGGCCGGACCAATGCCACGACCGGTCGTGCCAATCTTGCCGGCACCGCGGCGCGCTTCACGCGCCTGATCGATGGCGACGTGGTACGGGAGAATCAGCGTACAGGCCTCGGAAATGCGAAGGCGGCCGCAGACATCCAGGCCAGCGCTTTCGAGTTCTTCGATTTCCTTGAACAGCGCTTCGGGCGACAGCACGACGCCGTTGCCGATGTAGCAAGTGACGTCCTTGTGCATGATCCCCGACGGGATCAGGCGCAGAATGGTCTTCTTGCCACCGATGATGAGCGTGTGTCCGGCATTGTGACCACCCTGGAAACGCACCACGCCTTGCGCGTGATCGGTCAGCCAATCGACGACCTTACCCTTGCCTTCGTCGCCCCATTGGGTTCCGATAACGACGACGTTGCGTCCCTGATTCAAAGCATTGCCGGACATAACAATAGTTGGTTTGGTTAAAAACGTATTCTACCCGTGTTGACGGACGCTAGTGCCGCTTTTTTCAGCGGGGTTCACCTGGGTGTCACTACCCATTGCCCATCTTTCTCGACGAGTACGCGGTCTCCCGTGAATTCCTCGAAATCCTGGTCGTGGCCGGGCAACATGCGGATGACCACCTCGCCCGCGTCGCGCAGGCCATCGATCTTCGCGCGCAGACCCGGCACATCGTCGGCCGGCGCCAAAATCGCGTTACTGCGCGCTTCCACCGGCGAAATAGCTGCCAATTCTCGCAAATCGAGCGAAAAACCAGTGGCAGGACGATCACGTCCGAAGGCCTGTCCAACCTTGTCGTAACGGCCACCGCGCGCGATCGCATTCGGGATGCCGTCCACGTAAGCGGCGAACATCACGCCGCTGTGGTACTGGTAGCCACGAAGATCGGCCAGATCGATCGAAAGGACGGCGGGTCCGTCCTTGCCTTGCGAAGCCGCCAGATACGCCAGATCATCCAGTGCGGCCTTCACGCCCGGCAGGTCCGGCAGCGCGTTGCGCGCGCGCGCGAGCGTCTCGGCCGGTTCACCGTACAACGTGGTCAGGGCAAGCAGCGCATCGCGCAGGTGCGCGGGCAGATCGCGCGTCAACTCCTGCAGCTGGGGCACGTCCTTCGTCGCGAGCGCGCCGAACAGCTGGCTTTCAATGGCCTCCGCCGCCGGCACGCCTTCGATCAGCGCCTCGAGCACGCCGGCGTGACACAAATCGATACGAATCTGCTTCAGACCCGCCAGTTGCAGGCAGTAGAGCAGCAACTCCTGGATCTCGAGATCGGCTTCCAGGCCGCTGTGACCGAAGATCTCGGCACCGATCTGGAACGGCTCGCGGGTCGCCAGCAGATTGCGTGGGCGGGTGAAGAGCACACTGCCCGCGTAGCACAGGCGGGTCACGCCCTTGCGATTAAGCAAATGTGCATCGATACGGGCGATCTGCGGCGTGATATCCGCGCGCAGGCCCATCGTGCGTCCCGAAAGCTGGTCGACGAGCTTGAACGTGCGCAGATCGAGGTCATGCCCGGTCCCCGTGAGCAGCGACTCGACATATTCGAGCATCGGCGGCATCACGAGTTCGTAGCCGTAGGTACGGAATCGATCGAGCATGAGACGGCGCAGATCCTCGATCTTGCGCGCCTCGGACGGCAGCACGTCGGCGATATTTTCGGGAAGTAGCCAATTCGGCATGGGTAGTTCGGTATTCAGACGGCGCGCAAAGGCGCCTTTTAGTAGTCGGCCAGCAGCATCAGAATCAGCCCCAGCGAGACGGCGGCCAGGCCGAAGAAGCGAATCTGGCCGGACGGCATTTCCGTTATTTTACGAAAACTTTGCCGCCACCGGTCCGGCGCGACAA
Organism: Pandoraea pnomenusa; assembly: GCF_000767615.3. Classification (NCBI taxonomy): domain Bacteria; kingdom Pseudomonadati; phylum Pseudomonadota; class Betaproteobacteria; order Burkholderiales; family Burkholderiaceae; genus Pandoraea; species Pandoraea pnomenusa. The sequence goes on from NZ_CP009553.3 coordinate 3,253,148, forward strand.
ACGGAAACATTCCCTCGACGATCAGCATGAGGGCAAAAGCGAGAATTATCGTGCTGCTGGTCACAGGGAGGCTCGGCCAAAACGCCACCGCCCGCGATTGACGCGGGCGGTGGCAGCTACTCGGATGTCAAGAGCGCTATTTTCCCGCTTTTCCGGCCGACGCGCCAGCACCACCGGAACTGCGCATGAATCGGAAGAAATCGCTGTTCGGGTCGGCGATGATCACGTCCTTCTTGTCGCGGAAGGTGGCCTTGTACGCCTCCAGACTCTGGTAGAACTGCGCGAACTGCGGGTCACGCCCAAAAGCCTGGGCATAGATGCCAGCCGCGGTGGCGTCGCCCTCACCCTTGACCTGCTGGGCCTTGGCATACGCTTCGGCCACCACGACGTCGCGCTGACGGTCCGCATCGGCACGAATCTGTTCGGCCTCGGCGGCGCCTGTCGAACGCAACTCGTTCGCCACACGCTTGCGCTCGGCCGCCATCCGGCTATAGACCGAATCGCTGATGCCCGCGGCCAGATCCACGCGGCGCATCCGCACGTCGACGATCTGGATGCCAACCTGCGCGGCGTCCTCGCCCACCTTCTGCTTGACCCACTGCATCACCTGCTCGCGCTGCGTCGACACGACTTCGGTCACCGTACGCTTGGTGAAGGCCTCCTGAAGGGCCGAGCGAATCTGCTGCGTCAGGCGATCCTGGGCGAGACGATTGTCGCCCTTGAAGCTCACATAGAACTTTCGCGGGTCGACGATGCGCCATTTCACGTATGAATCGACGATCAGGTTCTTCTTCTCGGCCGTGATGAAGCGCTCCGGCTCCGGGTTATCGATGGTCATGATGCGCTTGTCCAGATACAGCACGGTCTGGAGCGGCGGCGGCAACTTGAATTTCAAGCCGGGCTGGCCATAGACATCCTTGATCTCGCCGAGCGAGAACACCACGGCGTAACGGCGCTGATCCACCACGAACATGGTCGAGGCGAGCACGATCAGCAGGACGATCAGCGCGACAATAGCGGTTCCAATACGGTTCATGCGCATATCCCCTTAGCGTGAATCGCGGTCGCGGTTGCGCAGTGCCGCGCGCGAACGATCATGGTCGACATCGTTGTTGTCATCAGCGGCCGGCGCACCCGCCGCCGAACCCGTGCCGGCGCCGGACGCCGGTGCAGGGGTCGACGCGTCGCCGCGCGAACGCTCCATGATCTTGTCCAACGGCAGGTACAACAGACTGTTGTTCTTCGAGTCCACCATGATTTTCGTGGTACGCGAGTAGATCTGTTGCATCGTGTCGAGATACATCCGCTCGCGAATCACGCCAGGCGCCTTGGCATAGGCTTCCTGCACCGACTTGAAGCGATCGGCATCACCCTGCGCCTGCGATACCACGCGCGCCTTGTACGCGGCGGCTTCCTCGGTCAGGCGCGAGGCCGTACCCTTGGCGCGCGGTATCACGTCGTTGGCATAGGCCTGCGCTTCGTTCTTCGCACGCTCCAGATCCTGGCCGGCCTTCACGGCGTCGTCGAATGCGGCCTGCACCTGTTCTGGCGGCTGCACGCTCTGCATCGTCACGCTCGTGACGAGAATACCGGTCTTGTAGCTATCGAGAATGCGCTGAATCGACGTGACGAGTTCGTTGGCGATTTCCTCGCGCCCCGCATAGAGCACAAAATCCATCTTGCTCTTGCCGACGATTTCGCGAACCGCCGTCTGGGCCGCCAGATTCACCGACGATTCGGCGTCCACGTTATTGAAGAGGAATTCGGTCGCGTCCTTGATGCGGTACTGCACGGCAAAGCGCACGTCGATGATGTTCTCATCGCCCGTGAGCATGGACGAATCCTTCAGATCGGTGTCGCGGATCGTATTCGAGCGGCCGATCTCGACCGACCGGATTTGCGACATGTTGACGATCTCGACCGACTGGAAAGGATAAGGCAGGCGCCACTGAATCCCGGAGGTCGTCGTGTATTTGTACTTGCCGAATTGCGTGACGACGCCGACCTGGCCTTCCTGCACAATGAACACGCCGGTGGCGAGCCAGATGAGGAACGCCAGCGCGACAACGACGCCCACGCCGATGCCCGACCCACGCGAGCCGCCGGAGACATTGCCGGAGCCGCCGTTGCCGCTTCCGCCGCCCTTGCGGCCAAAGATACGGTTCAGGCGCCGGTTGAAATCGCGCCACAATTCGTCGAGATCGGGCGGGCCGTCCTGCTGCGGGCCTTGCGGTCCGCGTTGCGGCTCCTTCGGATCCTGCGAATTCGGTGGATTCGCACGATCAGGGCGGTTCGGCTCCTGATTGCCGGACGGCGTGTCGCCGCCGCCGTCCCGCCCCCAGCGCGGGTCGTTCAGGGAGAAAATCAAGCCAACTCGTCGCATCAAAGCTCTTGGAAGCATAGGTAGAAGCGTGGTGACTGAAGCGGTCTTGGCGTTGCGACCGGCGCCCGCGCTTCGGAGCGCGCATGCTGCCGGTTCGCGCGTGGTTACCGAATCTGGTTTGCCGATCGGTGGCCTTGCCCGGCCTCCGTCTAGTCTCTTGCCAGTTCGTCACCCGTCTCGGGTCGCGCTGCCGGTATTCCCCGTGGCAACCCGCCCTTCACGGTGCGACGTCTCGTGTTATCTGTCTTCTGCGCGCGGCGCATCTTCCCAACGGTCGATGAGCCGGACATCGGGCGCTTCGTGTTGCGATTGTAACCCAGCAGTGCCGGCCACAACCGCTTCGCTGATGGCCTCGCGCAGCAGATCGAGGCCCTGGCCGGTACGTGCGCTCAGGAAGACGCGTGTGATGCGCCCCGCCTCATCCCGCTCGATTCTCGGCCCTTGCGCGGCCAGTTCCGGCACCGCGTCGATCTTGTTCCAGACGAGAATCTGCGGGATGTTCGCCGCGTCGATCTCCGCCAAAACGGCATTGACCTCGGCCATCTGCTCCTGACGCACCTGACTCGAGGCGTCCACCACATGCAACAGCATGTCGGCGTGCACCGTCTCCTCCAGGGTCGCCCGGAATGCCGCCACCAGTTGGTGCGGCAACTCGCGGATGAATCCGACAGTGTCGGACAGCACGATGTTCCCGACTTCGCCAAGATAAACGCGACGCGAGGTCGTATCGAGCGTGGCGAACAGCTGATCCGCGGCGTAGGCATTGGCCTTCGTCATCGCGTTGAACAGCGTGGATTTACCGGCGTTGGTGTAGCCGACGAGCGAGATCGACATGGTGCCGCTGCGCTGGCGCGCCCGGCGTTGCGTGTCGTGCTGGCGCTTGAGCCGCTCCAGACGCGCCGTGAGCGACTTCACCCGCTCGCCCAGCAGACGACGGTCGGTTTCGAGCTGCGTCTCACCCGGCCCTCGCAGGCCGATACCGCCCTTCTGACGTTCCAGGTGAGTCCAGGCGCGAACGAGGCGCGTGGACAGGTACTGCAACTGCGCCAGTTCGACCTGCAGCTTGCCCTCGTGACTCTTCGCGCGCTGGGCGAAGATGTCGAGAATCAGGCTGGTACGGTCCACCACGCGACGTTGCAGCAGGTGTTCGAGGTTTCGCTGCTGACCGGGTGTCAGCGCGTGGTTGAAGATCACCAGGTCGACGTCGTATTCCGCGATCGCGGCGCGCAATTCTTCCGCCTTGCCGCTGCCGATGAACAGCTTCGCATCGGGGCTGTGACGGCGACCGGTAATGGTCACGACAGGCGTGGCGCCTGCGGATTGCGTCAGAAGGTCGAGTTCCTGGAGACTGGCTTCGAAATCGAGTTTGCCGAAATCGATGCCGACGAGCGCGGCGTTGGTGGTCAAGCTACGCTGAGACTGGGTGTTGGGACTGTTGGACAAGAGCGGGCGATGGGGAAGAGAAATTCGCCCGGCCGGAGAGACTCCCGGTCGGGCGAGCCTGAATCAGGACTGCTCGGCTTCCGGATGGAAATTCACCGGACGCGCAGGGACGACCGTCGAAATGGCGTGCTTGTACACCATTTGGGTGACCGTGTTGCGCAGCAGGACGACATACTGGTCGAACGACTCGATGTTTCCCTGCAGCTTGATACCGTTGACCAGATAGATCGAGACGGGAACATGCTCCTTACGCAAGGCGTTCAGAAACGGGTCTTGTAGAAGTTGCCCTTTGTTGCTCATAAGTTACTCCATTGTATTTTTAGCAAATGACCGTAAGCCAGGGCGTGTGCGCGCTTCCCACCCTGACCTCCACACTATAGCCGATTTTGCTAGCGTCGCCAGCAAAACCCCGCCCGGGACTGGCTTTCACTCGCCCTTGGCGTAAGGGTTCGCGCTGTTGCGGAACTCTATGCGTAATGGAGTGCCCTTCAACTTAAAAGTTTCGCGGAAGCGGTTCTCCAGGTAGCGGCGATACGTGTCGGTCACGCCATCCAGATTGTTCCCGTGGATAACGATGATCGGCGGGTTCGATCCCCCCTGGTGCGCGTAGCGCAGCTTCGGACGAGAGAACCCCGAACGACGCGGCTGCTGGTGCTCCACCGCCTCGATGAGGGCCTTCGTGAGCTTCGGCGTGGGCAGCTTGCTCATGGCCGCGGCGTAGGCCTCGTCCACCGAGCGCATCAGCGGGCCGATACCGGTTGCCTTCGCGGCCGAAATGAAGTGGAAGTTCGCGAAACTCAGGAATTTGAGTTTGCGCTCCAACTCCTGCTTCGCCTGGTCCCGGGTGTACTCGTCCAGGCCGTCCCACTTGTTCACGCCAACGACCAGCGCGCGCCCCGACTCGAGAATGAAGCCGGCAATGTGCGCGTCCTGATCCGAGATGTCCTGACGTGCGTCGAGCATGAGAATCACGACATTGGCGTCCGCGATCGATTGGAGCGTTTTCACAACCGAGAACTTCTCGACCGCCTCGAACACCTTGCCGCGACGGCGCAGACCCGCCGTATCGATCAGCGTGTACTGCTTGCCCTGACGCTCGAAGTCGATGTGAATCGAGTCGCGCGTGGTGCCCGGCATGTCGAAGGCGATCACGCGCTCTTCGCCGAGCAGCGTGTTGACCAGCGTCGACTTGCCGACGTTGGGGCGCCCGACGATGGCGATGCGCACACGGCCGTCATGCTTCGCATCGTCGTCCTCTTCGTCCTGATTGGCATAGAACGGTGCGATCGCTTCGTCGATCACCTCCTTCACGCCATCGCCGTGCGCGGCGGAAATCGCCAGCGGATCGCCCAGACCGAGTTCGTAGAAGTCGTTCGCCACGGTGGTGTACTTCATGCCCTCGGCCTTGTTGACCACGAGCATGATCTTGCGTCCCGTCTTGCGCAGGTATTCGGCGATGATCTGGTCCTGCGGCGTGAGGCCCTGACGCCCGTCCACGATGTAGATCACCACGTCGGCCTCGACCACGGCCTGGCGCGTCTGCTTGGCCATTTCGTGGAAGATGCCGTCCTTGGCCACGGGTTCGAAGCCGCCGGTGTCGATCAGCAGATACGGGTGCTCGCCCACGCGCCCCTCGCCGTAGTGACGGTCGCGCGTGAGCCCGGGCATGTCGGCGACGAGCGCGTCGCGCGAGCGGGTCAAACGGTTGAATAGCGTCGATTTACCGACGTTGGGGCGCCCTACGAGCGCGATCACGGGTTTCATGAATAAGCCCTAAAAACGAAGACGGCCGGCGCGCTGCCGGCCGTTCCCGGAAAATGCCCGGGTGCTGCCGGTTACCGGTTATTCCGGACGGAAGCCATAGATGTTGCCGTCGCGCGTCTGGACCACCAGCGTCTGGCCGGCCAGCACCGGCTGCGCGCTGATCGCGCCGCTCAACTTGACGCGGGCGAGAATGTCACCGTTGTCACGCGACAGGAAATGCAGATAGCCCTGCTTGTCGCCCACGACCACCACGCGGCCGAGCGCCAGCGGCGCCGACAGGTCGCGGTACTTGAGCTTGTCGTTCTGCCACAGTGTACTGCCATCAGCCGCATTGAAAGCGTACACGGCGCCGTCGGTATTGACCGCCGCCACCACGCGCTCGTCCTGCGACACGCCGTTCGGCGACGAGAAATCACGCGCCCAAAGGCCATTGCCGGTCTGCACGTCCACGCAGCCCACGCGGCCCTGGAACGACGCACCACAAACTTGACGGCCGAAAACGACCGGCGAGCCCGTGACGTCATTCACGCGCTCGACCTCCGTCACGCCCTTCGGGTACGACAGCGGCGTGATCCACAGCGGATTGCCCGTGTTGGCGTCGAGTGCCACCAGCTTGCCGCCCGGGAAGCCCGTCACGATCGCACGGTCGCCCACGAATGTCATGCCGGTGCCGGTGCGCAGCGTGAGCGTGGAGGTCGGCTGCGAATACGACCAACGCACGCTACCGGTGCCGGCGTCGAACGCCGTCACGCGGTTATTGATCGCGCGCACCACCACCAGACCGCGACCGACGAGCGGCGCGGTCAGCACCTCGCTGCCGGCGTTGGCCTTCCAAGACGGCTTTCCGTCATGGTCGAAAGCGATCACGTCACCCTTGTGGGTGGCGACAACCGTCGTCTCGCCGTCGCTACCCGGGCCGGCGGTGATGTTCGTGTCGGCCTTGGCCGACCAGGTCGATGCCCCCGTGTCCGCATCCACGCGCACGACGCCGCCGTTGGCGCCGGCCGCAAACACGGCATTGCCCACCGCGACCGGGGCAAAGCTGTAAGCGCCCGCCTTGCCGACGCTCGCCGTCCAGATTTGCTTGACGGTCAACGCCTGCTTGATCTCCGTGAGCGGCGTCGGCTCATGCGCCGGCTTGCTGCCGAACAGACCGCAACCACCCAGCGTGCCCAGCACCGCCAGCGTCAGCGCGGCGCTGCCCACTCGCTTGAAAATGCCACGGCGCGACGGCTCGGACTGTGACATGGCCATCGTTTGCGGCATCGATCGACGGAAGTCGTTAAGGATCATCATGTACCCGGTTATGCGTTATGGGAGGGTAATACTTGCCAACGGAATGCCGACGCGCGTCAGGCCCCCAGCGCGTCGAGCTTGAACTGCACGAACTGCCGCATGCCCGAGTCCTGCTTGTCGAGCTTGTCGAGCGCGAGCTTGTATGCGGTGCGCGCATCGGCCACCTTGCTCTGCGCGACGAGCACGTCGCCGCGACGGTCGGCAAACAGGGCAGCATACGCCGCCGGCGGGTTCTCGAGCAGCTTGAGCGCCTCGTCGTAGGCCTTCTCGTCGAGCAACACACCCGCCAGACGCAGCTTGGCCAGTTGTTTGTACTCGTCGTCCTTCGCATTCGACACCGCCCATTGCAGTTGGGCCTTGGCGCCGGCAGCGTCGCCCGCGTCCGAAAGCGACTTCGCCGCCAGCAGCGCGGTCATCTGCGCATACGGCGTGCCGCTGAACTTGCTCTCCATGTCGGAGGCAATACGCGCGACCTTGGCCTTGTCCTTCGCATCGATGGCGCTTTCCAGTTCGCCGTACAGCACGCCCGCCTCGACCGTTTGCTTGCGCTCGTAGTAGCGCCACAGGTTCCAGCCGCCATAGGCCAGCATGATGACGACCAGCGTCCAGATAACGTAATTGCCGTACTGCTTCCACCAGGCTTTTACGTTCTCGATCTGTTCCTGTTCCTCGTGATAGCTGCTCATTCGCCGGGGTTCTCCGTGTCTGGCGTCTTGGATTAGTGAAGCGTTTCGTTGCCCGTACCGTTGCCGGTCAGGCTTTCGTTCACGCTTTCGTCGGCACTGGCGACGATCGCGTCGATCAGGTGCTCGGCGAGGGCGTCGAACGCCACGCTCGTCTGGTTGTTGGCCTGGTCGGCCGCGCGCAGGTGCTTGACCACCGCGGTGCCCGAGGCAACTTCGTTCTCGCCGACGATTACGGCGAAATTCGCCCCGCTCGCGTCCGCGCGCTTCATCTGCGACTTGAAGCTGCTGCCCTTGCCGTCCGGGCTGCAATGGAACACGACGTTCAGCCCGGCATCGCGCATGCGCTCGGCCGCGATCAGCGCCGGCGCCACCGCCGACTCACCCTGGTGCACGACGTAGACGTCGGCGCCTTCGGCCTGCGGCACGAGATCGTCTTCACGCAGCAGTTCGAGAATTCGCTCCACGCCCATTGCCCAGCCGCATGCCGGCGTGGCATCGCCGCCCAACTGTTCGATGAGCGGGTCGTAGCGGCCGCCGCCGGCCACCGTGCCTTGCGCGCCGAGCTTGTCGGTCACCCACTCGAACACGGTCAGGTTGTAATAGTCCAGCCCCCGCACCAGGCGCGGATTGATCGTGAACGGGATGTTGTTCGCCTTGAGCAGCGACTGCACACCCTCGAAGTGCTTGATCGACGCCTCGCCGAGGTAATCGATGAGCTTCGGCGCACCTTCGACCATCGCCTGCATCGCGGGGTTCTTCGTGTCGAGCACGCGCAACGGGTTCGTGTACAAACGACGCTTGCCATCCTCGTCGAGCAGGTCGACGTGCTTTTCCAGATACGTGATCAGGTCGGCACGGTGGCGCGCGCGCTCCTCGCCCTGCCCCAGCGAGTTCAGTTGCAGATGAATCCCGGTCAGGCCGAGATCGTCCCACAGGCGCTGGCACATCAGAATGATTTCGACGTCGGCATCGGGACCGGCCAGGCCGAGCGCTTCGACGCCCACCTGATGGAACTGGCGATAGCGACCGCGCTGCGGCTTCTCGTGACGGAACATCGGACCGAAATACCACAGGCGCTTCGGACCGCCGTAGAGCAAATTGTGCTCGAGCGTCGCACGCACAGCGGCGGCCGTACCCTCGGGGCGCATCGTCAGTTGCTCACCGTTGAGCGAATCGGTAAAGCTGTACATCTCTTTCTCGACGATATCGGTCACTTCGCCGATACCGCGCGTGAACAACTGCGTGTGCTCGAGAATCGGCGTACGGATCTGCTGATAGCCATACGCGCGCAGCATGGCGCGCACCGATTCTTCGAAAAACTCCCACAGGGCTTCGTCCTGCGGGAGGATGTCGTTCATGCCCTTGACCCCGGCCAGCTTGGCGGGGCGTTTCTTCTTTGCGTCAGTCATATTCTCTTGTGTCCTGCCTGCTTGCTCCTGCTTGCAACGGCCTCACTGCCCCACCGTCGGCACGGGGTCAGGCAGCGACCACCCCTTCGGCCTGACCGTAGCGCGTCTTCACGTACTCGTCGACGATCTGCTGGAATTCCTCGGCGATGTGATCGCCGCGCAGCGTGCGTACCTTCTCGCCGTCGACAAACACCGGGGCGGCCGGGGATTCGCCCGACCCCGGCAGGCTGATGCCGATGTTCGCGTGCTTCGATTCGCCCGGGCCGTTCACGATACAGCCCATCACGGCCACGTGCATGTTCTCGACGCCCGGATATTGAGCCTTCCATACCGGCATTTGTTCACGCAGATACGTCTGGATGCTCGAAGCCAGCTCCTGGAACACCGTGCTCGTCGTACGGCCGCAACCCGGACAGGCGATGACCATCGGTGCGAACGCGCGCAGGCCCATCGTCTGCAGGATTTCCTGCGCCACCACGACTTCGCCCGTGCGTGCGCCACCCGGCTCCGGCGTCAGCGAAATCCGAATCGTGTCGCCGATCCCTTCCTGCAGCAGCACCGCGAGCGCGGCCGTCGACGCCACGATGCCCTTCGACCCCATGCCGGCTTCGGTCAGCCCCAGATGCAACGCATAGTCGCAGCGCCTGGCCAACTCGCGATACACGGCGATCAGGTCCTGCACGGCGCTCACCTTGCACGAGAGCAGGATCTTGTCGGCCGACAGCCCCACGCGCTGCGCGAGTTCCGCCGATTCGAGCGCGGACGTGATGAGCGCTTCGTACATCACGCTTTGCGCGTCCCACGGCGTGGCGCGCGACGCGTTTTCGTCCATGATGCGTGCGAGCAGCGACTGGTCCAGACTGCCCCAGTTCACGCCGATGCGCACCGGCTTGTCGTGCTTGATCGCCATCTCGATCATCTGCGCGAACTGCGTGTCGCGCTTGGCGCCCTGCCCGACGTTGCCCGGGTTGATACGATACTTCGAGAGCGCCTGCGCGCACTCCGGATAGTCGGCGAGCAGCTTGTGACCGTTGTAATGGAAATCACCCACGAGCGGCACCGTCACGCCCATGCGATCGAGCTGCTCACGAATCGCCGGCACCGCCGCGGCGGCCTCCGGCGTATTCACGGTGATACGCACGAGTTCGGAGCCCGCCTGCGCAAGTTCCTTGACCTGGATGGCCGTGCCGATCGCGTCCGCGGTATCGGTATTGGTCATCGATTGCACGCGAATCGGCGAGTCGCCACCGACCGTCACCAGCTGGCCGCCCCAGCGAATCGCAACCTTGCGCGACTGACGGCGCGGCGCCGGACCGCCGATGATCGGCATGCATTCTACAGAAGCCATGATTACCCTCTTTCGGTCACTTACTGGAGCGTCAGACGCGCCACGTTGCCCGCATTGCGGGACTTGATCTCGACCGGTTGACCGTTGAACTCCAGCGACTCGACGCCCGCGACGTTACCCACGACGATCCTGAGCGGCGCATCGCCCGTAATTTCCTGTTGCGCACCTGCGCGCAGCAACTGGGAGAACAGCACCTTGCCGTCCTTCGAACGCACTTCTACCCAGCTATCCGCCTTCAGACGCAACGCAATCTTGCCATTACCCGGCGCACCGGCGCTCGACGCCCTGGCGTCCGACGGCGCCTCGGGGGCCGAAGCCACCTGCGCCGCGGCGGCCGCGCTCGCGATACCCGCCACCACATGCGTGGGGTCGACGGCCGCGATCAGGCCCGGGCCAGCAACGGCGGCACTGGCCGTCGCACCATTGACCGCATTTTCCGTGTTGCCGATGTTGGCCCCATCCGCGCCCGGCGGCGTGCCGTTGGCGTCGGTAACCACCGGCTGGCTCGCCGGCTCGGCGGCGTCCGTCGCACCTTGCGCCGACACGCCGCTGGCGAGTTCGGCCGGCTCGACCGAACCGCGTCCGGCCTTGTGGGCGTTGCCAAAGTACCAGGCGGCGCCAGCGATCACCACGAGCGCGGCGAGCGCCCAGGGCCATTTGGCCTGCGACGCGGCCACAGGCGAGCGAAAGCGCACCGGGCTCTTCGGAATGCTCGGCTGCCCCGTGGGCGCCTGCGGAATATCGATGGGTGCCGCGCGGCCGAAACGACGCAGCGGTTCGATCATCGGCTCCGGATCCGCGCCGAGCATGCGTGCATAGCTGCGCACGACGCCCTGGAGGAATGGCATCTCCGGCAAGGCATCCCACTCGCCGGCTTCGAGGCGCCTGAGCTTTTGCACCGACACTTTCAGACGCGCCGACACGTCTTCGATCGACATGCCGCGCTGTTCGCGCAATGCGGCCAGTTGCGCACCCACCTGCGCGCCCAGCTCAGCCAATCCGGCGGAAGACGATCCCTGCGGCAGCCCTTGGCCCTGAGCCTCGGCTTGCCCGCCTGCATCCGCCTGATTCTGGTTATCCATCGATACGCCCCCGTTCGTAAGCAGCCGCCCGCAGCGGCTGAGGATATGCTGACGACAGTCCCGCTACATCATCAGACGTACGCTCGGCGTGAAGATCTGCTCGGCGCATCGACGGATTCGGCATGGAACTGACGGAATCGCGCGGCGCACGAAACGCGCCCCGCGCAAGGAATGCTGTCCTGCGAGACTGATCCGACGGGCGGCACGGCGCGTGCGGGGCCGACGGCCCTCGCCACGGTCCGCGCCCGCCCGTTCGCAACCTCATACGGTACGCACCTCGACCGCGATTTTCCCGAATTTGCCGCGTTGCGCAAGCCGTGTGCGGTCCTGCACTTCACCGGCGAGTTGGCCGCACGCCGCGTCAATGTCGTCGCCACGCGTCTTGCGCACGGTGGTGACCAGGCCCGCGTCGAGCAGAATTTGAGCAAATCGCTTGATCTGCGGATCCTTCGAACGCAGCAGACCGGATTCGGGAAACGGATTGAACGGAATCAGATTGAATTTGCACGGCACGTCGCGCGTAAGGGCGACCAGCTCGCGCGCATGCGCTTCGGTGTCGTTCACACCGTCGAGCATGCAGTACTCGAACGTGATGAAATCGCGCGGCGCCACTTCCAGGTAACGCTCGCACGCGGCCATCAGTTCGCGTAACGGATATTTCTTGTTGAGCGGCACGAGCACGTCGCGCAGCGCGTCGTTCGGCGCATGCAGCGACACGGCCAGCGCCACGGGCAACTCCTGGCCCAGGCGATCCATCATCGGCACCACACCGGACGTCGACAATGTAACGCGCCGACGTGACAGCCCGTAAGCATTGTCGTCGAGCATCAGGCGCATGGCGCCCACGACGTTATCGAAATTGAGCAGCGGCTCGCCCATGCCCATCATCACCACGTTGGTGATGACACGCTCGTTCTTGCCCTCGCGCCCGAGATCACGACGCAGCGCGAATTCGGCCATCCACAGCTGGCCGATGATCTCGCCGAGCGTCAGGTTGCGCGAGAAACCTTGCTTGCCGGTGGAACAGAACCGGCAATTGACCGCGCAGCCCGCCTGCGACGAGACGCAAAGCGTGCCACGCGTTTCCTCGGGAATGTAGACGGTCTCGACGGCATTGCCGTTACCCACGTCCAGCAGCCACTTGCGCGTGCCGTCCGCCGACAGGTGGTCGGTGATGGCGGCGGGCGCTGCGATGGTCGCGCGCGTCTTCAACTTCTCGCGCAGCGACTTGGCAAGATCGGTCATGCCGTCGAAATCGGCGGCGCCCATCTGGTGGATCCAACGCTGGAGCTGGCGGGCACGGAACGGCTTTTCGCCGAGCGTGCCGCAATAGGCGGCCAGACCGTCCGGATCGTAATCAAGCAGATTCGTAAGGTGGGTCATGGCCGTAGTCCGTCTAACATCCCTTCGGTAACTTCCTGCAATCGAGCGACTGAACGCGCGGCTTAGCGCGCGTAGACGTTCATGCCCGGGAAGAAGAATGCCACTTCCACGGCGGCCGTTTCAGCGGCGTCCGAGCCGTGCACGGCGTTGGCGTCGATGCTGTCGGCGAAGTCGGCGCGAATCGTGCCCTTTTCGGCCTTCTTCGGATCGGTGGCGCCCATCAGTTCGCGGTTCTTCGCGATGGCGTTCTCGCCCTCGAGCACCTGGATCATCACCGGACCCGAGACCATGAAGTCGACCAGATCCTTGAAGAACGGGCGCTCCTTGTGCACGGCGTAGAACTGCTCGGCTTCGGCGCGCGACAGGTGCACGAGCTTGGCAGCGGCGATCTTCAGGCCTGCGCCTTCGAAGCGGCTGTAAATCTGGCCGATCACGTTCTTGGCAACGGCATCGGGCTTGATAATCGACAAAGTGCGTTCGACTGCCATGAAAAACTCCAAAAAATTAAGCAGTTATATAACCAACATGAACCCATAATTGTAGCACGAAGGCTGTTATGATGGGGATGGAACCTACAGTGCGCGTACCGCTCAAACGCAGGACGGCCGGGACGATCCGGCTTTTCGTGAAGTCGACGCAGGGGTATGAATCGGCAACCCTCCTATTATTGGAGGGTCAGGTGTCGGAAAGGTGAATTGAAATTCGGGGATTCGCCCGCAAATTTCGAGCGTCTTCCGAGTCCGCTGCCGGGTATCTTTCGGTATCCTCTGGACTTCGACGACGAGCCAGTCGCAGCGGCTGCGGGGAATTTGCCGGAGAAACGCCGGCATCGTAAGCGTCAAGCGGCGCTTGCCGGCCCCGCCGGCGGGCACAATGACCACGGAGAACACAATATATGAACCAGGACTTCCAACGTTTCGGCTACGGCGGGACCGCCGGCGCCACCACCGTACAAGTGCGCAACAAGGTACTGCGCAATACGTACTGGCTGCTCGCCCTGTCGATGCTGCCGACGATTGCGGGCGCCTGGCTGGGCGTGAACTACGGTTTCGCCTTGTTCGCGGGCAGCCCGATGGTCAGCATGATCGCCTTCCTGGCGATCGCTTTCGGCTTCATGTTCGCGATCGAGCGCTTCAAGAACAGCGGCGTGGGGGTTGCCCTGCTGCTGGGCTTCACGTTCTTCATGGGCCTGATGCTCACGCGCCTGCTGAGCTTCGTGCTGGGCTTCTCGAATGGCGCATCGCTCATCATGCTGGCGTTTGGCGGCACGGCGGTGATCTTCGGCGTCATGGCCTCGATCGCCACGGTCAGCAAGCGTGACTTCAGCGGACTCGGCAAGTGGCTGTTCATGGGCGTGCTCGTGATCCTTCTGGCCTCGGTCGCCAACATCTTCCTGCAACTGCCGGCACTGATGCTGACGGTTTCGGTGCTTGCCATCGCGATCTTCTCCGCCTACATCCTGTTCGACGTCCAGCGCGTGGTGAATGGCGGCGAAACGAACTACGTGACGGCAACGCTGGCGATCTACCTCGACCTTTACAACATCTTCACCAACCTGCTCGCCTTGCTGGGCGTGCTGGGCGGCAACCGCAACTGATCTGCCGCGGATGCGGTGGGTGCGCCCACCGCATCCATCTCGATCCGACAAAAAAACCAGTCCCTCGGGACTGGTTTTTTCGTTTTGGCGAATCGCGCCGCGCGCCTCGTCCTTCGCCGGGCCACGGGGAGAGAAGCGGGATTGCCGTCCCGCCCGCACGAAATCACTCGCTTTCGTGGACCACACCGTCACCGCCGATGGCACCGGCGATCGCCTCGACCCCCTCATCGGCGGGCGTCGCCTCGTCCTGCGGCTCCGACACGCGCACGCGCGGCACCCAGGGCTGACCGATACTCTCGTGCTCGAACACCGCCATCGATTCGACGTGCGACGTATGGGGGAACATGTTCACCACCCCCGCCAGCGTCAGACGGTAACCCGCCTCGTGCACGAGCAGGCCGGCGTCTCGCGCAAGCGTTGCAGGACTGCACGACACGTAAACGATTCGCCTGGGTAGCCCATCGTAGCCCTGTTGCGCCAACTCGGCGAGCGCCTTCGCGACGGCCAGCGCCCCTTCGCGCGGCGGGTCGATCAGGTAGCGATCGAACGCGCCCAGCGCCCGAATGTCGTCAGGCGTGATGTCGAACAGGTTGCGGCACGCGAACTCGGTACGATCCGCCACGCCATTGCGCTGGGCGTTGGCCAGCGCCCGCTCCGTAAGCGCCGTGCTGCCCTCGATCCCCATCACGGTGCCGGCGCGACGCGCCAGCGGCAGCGTGAAGTTACCCAGGCCGCAGAACAGGTCGAGCACGCGCTCATGCGACTCGGGAGCCAGCAGCCGCAGCGCACGATGGACCAGTACGCGATTAATCTGGTGATTGACCTGCGTGAAGTCCGTCGGCTTGAACGGCATGCGGATCTGATATTCCGGCAGCGTGTAATGCAGCTCCGGCTCGAGCGGATAGAACGGCACCGCGGTATCCGGCCCCTTCGGCTGAACCCAGAACTGCACACGATGGGCGTCGGCAAACGTCCGCAGAATGGTTTCGTCTTCTGGCGTAAGCGGCTCGAGAATACGCAACACGAGCGCTGTCACGTCCGCGCCGATAGCCAGCTCGATCTGCGGCAGACGCTCGCGAATCGAGAGCGACTCGACCAACCGCCGCAAGGGCACGAGCATGTCGGAAACATGGCGCGGCAACACTTCGCACGAGTCCATGTCGGCCACGTAGCTGCTCTTGCGTTCGTGAAAACCGATGAGCACCCCACCCTTCTTCGGCACGTAACGCACCGTCAGACGCGCCCGGAAACGGTACCCCCAGTCCGGGCCCTGAATCGGGCGAAGCATGGCTTCGGCTTTCACTTTCCCCAACCGGGCGAGATTGTCCTCGAGCACGCGCTGCTTGATGGCGATCTGTGCCCGGGGCTCGAGGTGCTGCATCGAGCAGCCGCCACACTTGCCGAAATGGGGGCATTGTGGCTTCGCGCGCATCGGACTCGAGCGCAGCACGCTGACGGCTTCGGCCTGCTCGAACTTGGGCTTGCGGCGATAGCTCAGATAGGTGACGCGTTCGCCGGGCAATGCGCCTTCGACGAAGATGACCTTGCCGGGCTTGTAATCGGGGGTACCCGGCTCACCCTCTGGCGCGGTGCGGCCAACGCCGCGCGCTTCCATGTCGAGCGATTCGATGTCGATGATGCCGGGCTCGGCGGCCGGCCGGCCGCGCGAGGCGTTTCGGGAGGAACGGGTCACGTCTTGGTTCTCATGGGCGACAGCAAACCCGGCATTTTAATCGATTCGTCCGCCCCTGACGCGTGCAGGCCGCGTCGCACCGCACCCCCATGCCTCGAACTGTCGATTCCGCGCACCGCCCCGCCTTGCGTTCAGCCCCACGCGTCGAGATATTCCTTCCAGTGGGCAGCGGCCTCCTGCGCGAGCGAATTTTTCACAAACTCGATTTCCTGCTCGTACTCGGCCTGACGCAGTCCACCGCGCATCAACTGATAGCGGCAATAGACGAGGTACGTGTTCACGACATCCGTCTCGCAGTAGTTGCGAATTTCCTCGAGCTTGCCTTGGCGATACGCCTCCCACACCTTGCTGCCGTCCATGCCGAGCTTGCCCGGGAAGCCGCACAGTTTGGCCAGATCGTCGAGGGGCGCATTTGCCCGAGCCTGATACATCGCAAGCAAGTCCATCAAATCAAGGTGACGCTGGTGGTAACGGCTGATGTAGTTGTTCCATTTGAACTCGCGATCGTCTTCGCCCATGTCCCAGTAGCGCGGCGCGGCAATGCCGTGAATCATCGCGCGGTAGTGCAACACGGGCAGATCGAATCCGCCGCCGTTCCACGATACGAGTTGCGGCGCGTACTTTTCGATCGTGCGATAAAACCCCGACACCAGTGCGCCCTCGCCGTCCTCGAGCGTGCCCAGCGACTTCACCCGGAAACCGTCGCGATCGCGAAACACGCAGGAAATGGCGGCGACACGCTGCAGATGCAACGGCAGGAAATCATGCCCCACCTTTTCGCGGCGCGCGGCGAAAGCGGCCTCGGCAACGGCATCGTCGGACAGGCCGGCGTACGCCGGTTCGAGCTTGCGCAAGCCCTCGACATCGGGAATCGTTTCAATGTCGAAGACGAGTACGGGAGATGGCATGGTGACAATCGAAAGAGAAAAAATAGTGAGCGCCGCAATGCGGCATCGACGTGAGGCATGACCCGCCGGCAACGTTGGCGATTCGCGGCAATCCGTGATGCCGACCGGCGCGCGTCAGCGAGATGGCCGCATGCCGTAAGCGACTGGACCTGCGTTGCTCAGAGCACCGCGTCCTTGCGCACGCCGTTCGACGCGAAGTAGCGCTTGAGCTTGACGAGTGCTTCCTGCTGGATCTGACGTACGCGCTCGCGCGTCAGCCCCATTTCGTCGGCCAGCTCTTCGAGCGTCGCGGGCTCGACGCGATTGAGCCCGAAACGACGCTCGATCACGTAACGATGCTTGGTCGACAGCCGGGACAGCCACAGACGCATCAGGTCCTCCAGCTCTCGGTGTTGCACCTCTTGCTCGGGAGCCTCGCTGTGATCGTCGGACAGCAAATCGAGCAGACTGCTGCCCGGATCGATGTCCAGCGGTGCGTCGAGCGACGCCACGTGTTCGTTGAGCGCGAGGATGTCGGTAATTTCCTCGGGCGTCTTGCCGGTCAGGTCGGCAATGTCCTCGATACTGGCCTCGCGTTGTTCGCCAGCGTCGACATACGCCGCGCTCTTCTCGAGATGACGCTTGGCGCGCAGCACCTGATTGAGCTCGCGAATGACGTGCACCGGCAGGCGCACGGTGCGCGCCTGATTCATGATGGCCCGCTCGATGCTCTGGCGAATCCACCACGTGGCGTAGGTCGAGAAGCGGAACCCGCGACCCGGATCGAACTTCTCGATGGCGTGCATCAGGCCGAGATTGCCTTCCTCGATCAGATCGAGCAGCGGCACCCCGCGATTGAGATAGCCTTTGGCGATACTCACGACCAGACGCAGGTTGCGCTCGATCATGACCTGACGGGCGTCGAACTCGCCCGCTTGCGCGCGCGTGGAGTAATCGAGCTCCTCCGCGGGCGTGAGCAGCGGCTTGACACTGATGCGGTTGAGATAGTGCTGGACGGTGTCGGCCGTGAGTTCGGCCTGCAGCACGGTGCCGAAGTCGTCGGCGTCGGCGGACTTGCGCTTGCGCGCGCTACCGCCGTCTTCGGCGGCATCGGACGACGAGGCGTCGTCGTCCTCCGCCTCGCGCTCGTCGAAAGCGTCGTCCACGTCCTCGTCCTGCCGGGATTGCCGATCGTCGATTTCCTGATCGGGCTCCGGGGCAGCGAGGTCTTCCTCTTGCGAAGTACGACGCTTTCTCTTGAGCATTCGACCCTGCCTAGATTATTGAGGCGGCAAATACTTCATCGGATCCACAGGCTTGCCATCCTTGCGCACTTCGAAATGCAGCATCACACGGTCTGCATCCGAACTGCCCATTTCGGCAATTTGCTGACCCCGCGTAACGGAGTCGCCTTCCTTGACCAACAGTTTGCGGTTGTGCGCATACGCCGTCAAGAAGGTGGCGTCGTGTTTGATGATGACAAGGTTGCCGTAGCCGCGCAGCCCCGCGCCGGAGTACACCACCTTGCCCGCCCCGGCGGCGTAGACGGGGGCGCCCGCGTCGGCGGCAATGTTCAGCCCCTTGTTCTTCGAATCGTCGAAACGCCCGACGACCATCCCCTTTGCCGGCCACGAGAGTTGCAGCTCGCCGCTCGACACCGCGGTCGGCGCCGACGACGTTGCCGGCGGCGGCACAACGGCCGGCGGCACGGTCGCCGCCGTGTTGCCGGTGCTCGACGGCGTGCTGGCCATCGGCGGCGGCAGCGGCGTGCCGGTGTCGCCTGCCGGCGGCTTCACGCGCAGCACCTGACCGACCTCGATCTGGTCCGGATTCTGGATGTTGTTCCAGCGCGCGATGTCGCGATAGTTCTGACCGTTCTCCAGCGCGATGCGATAGAGGCGATCACCGGGCTTGACCCGATAATAGCCCGCCGGCACCGGCGTGTTGTCGATAACGGGCGCAGCACCCGGCACGTTGCTGTCGGTCGTCGCACCGCCTACGGTACGGTCGACGACCGGCGCCCCGACTTGTCGCGATGCGCACGCTGCCAGCATGCTCAGCAACAGGACACTGGCGACGCGTTGTTGGAAACCCGCTCGCAAATTCACTCAAATCCTCCGCAGAATAGGCCCGTCGGGCTCAAATGATGCCCGATTTTAAGGGGACGAATAACACCCTATCAAGCTGCGTCTCGCGCCATTGGCGCGCACCGACGCGCTCGATCAGGGTCAAAATCTGTTGCTCGCCGCCAACCGGCGCGACGAGACGCGCACCAACGGCCAGTTGGTCGATCAGCGCGTCCGGAATCTCCAGCCCGGCGGCCGCGATCACAATACCGTCGAACGGGGCGACCGCTGGCAATCCCAGGCGTCCGTCGCCGTAATGCAACCGGATGTTCGGCACGCGCAACGGCCGAAGATTGGCTTTGGCCCGCTCATGTAACGGCCGAACCCGCTCAATGGAATACACGTCGCGCGCGACGCACGACAACACGGCCGCCTGATAGCCGCAGCCAGTGCCGATCTCAAGCACCTTCTCGAGCGGACGTCCGCCCGCGAGCAGTAACTCGATCATCCGGCCGACGACCGAAGGCTTCGAAATCGTTTGTCCGTGGCCGATGGGCAGCGCGGCGTCCTCATACGCCTGAGTGGCCAGCGCGGCGTCCACGAAGCCATGGCGCGGCACCGTTGCGAGCGCCGCCAGCACGCCCGCGTGTTTGACGCCGGATGCGGCGACGCGTTCAGCCATTCGCGCCCGCACCCGATCGGATGTAAGTCCCATGCCCTCGGGCACGCTGGTGACCGCCGACGGGCCCGTGCGTACGGTACCGACAGACGAAACCTTCGCCGACGCGCCGCCATGCGACATCCCCGACGCACCGGCGGTACCGGCGGTGCCGACGGCACCGGCGACGGCCGGCTTGTGCAAACCGCCCGCAGCGGGCTTTGCCGCCTGACGCGGTGGGGTCTTCGCGGCGTGTGGGGCGGGTTGGGCATGCGGCGCCGCCGCCGGGCGCGCCAACCCTTTGGGCACGACGGGATGCGGCGTCTGGGCGCCACCCGGTCGCGCGGACGCGCCCGCCATCGGCGTCGACGCGGCGCGCGGTCCAGTGCGCGTGTTGGAATGCGCCGTAGCCGCGCCTCCTGCCGCCGGCGTTTTCCCATTCCCCGGGTTCGCTGAGCCCGCCTTGCGCGTCATTGCCGCGGGCGGTGCCCCTGCGGGACTTACCCGCGACGCCTTGTCGAGCGTCGGCGCCTTGCGTTGCCGACGCGTCATCACTTCGGCCAGGGGGAGAGGAAAACGCTTCGGCGGTGTCGTCATCGTTGGGCCACCCCTGCGCTGGCCAGCCAGTCATGCACGACACCGAGCCGTGCGTTATGCGTGAGATCCAGTTGCAAGGGGGTGACCGAGACGTAATCGTGCGCCACGGCGTGAAAATCGGTGCCTTCGCTGCTGTCGCGCGCGTCGCCGGCCGGACCGATCCAATAAATGGCTTCGCCGCGCGGATTTTCCTGACGGATCACCGGCTGCGATTGGTGTCGCTTCCCAAGACGCGTGGCGAGTGCGCCTTTGAGCCGATCGTACGGCAAATTGGGAATATTGACGTTCAACAGGAACGGCGCGCCCAGCGGGCGCTCCATGTAGCGCTCGACGATCTCGCGCGCCACGCGTGCGGCGCTGTCGAGATGATCCCAACCCTTGTTGACCTGGGAAAACGCGAACGAGGGAATGCCGAACAGGAAACCCTCGGTGGCAGCGGCCACGGTACCGGAGTACAGCGTGTCCTCGCCCATGTTCTGGCCGTTATTGATACCCGAGACGACGATATCGGGACGCTCATTGAGCAGGCCTGTGAGCGCCACGTGTACGCAATCGGTCGGTGTGCCGTTGATGAACGTGAAATCGTTGGCCGCCTTGAAGACGGAAAGCGGCCGTTGCAGGGTCAGGGAATTGGACGCACCGCTACAGTTCTGTTCGGGCGCCACCACGGTAATGTCGCCAAGCGGTGCCAGCGCTTCGTAAAGCGCGGCCAGGCCTGGCGCCTGATACCCATCGTCGTTGCTGAGCAGGATTCGCATGCGGCAATTGTAACCGAGGAAAGGTACCCGGATATGACGCCTTCGCGGCATCGATCCACGCTTGGCCACGATCCGGGGTGGGCGGCAACGGCAAAATCGCCGTGTGTCGCCCAGTCGGCCATGCCACTGCCGCGAGCGCCGGAAACCCGGGGCGCCAGCGACACCGGCGCGCTACATCTTCTCGGTCTCGCCGGCTTGCGGTTGCCACACGAGCAAGCGCCGCTCGGCCACCCCGACCAGTCCGTCGAGCACCAGGGCGAATGCGGTGAGGATCAGCACCCCGGCAATCACGGCATTGATGTCGAACGTGCCCTCGGCCTGGAGGATGAGGTACCCCACGCCGCGCGCGGAGCCGAGGTATTCACCGACCACCGCGCCGACGAATGCCAGCCCCACCGAATTGTGAAGACTGGAGAACACCCAGCTCGTGGCGCTCGGCAAGTAGACGCGGCGCAGCAACTGGCGCTGGTTCGCGCCCAGCATGCGGGCGTTGGCCAGCACGACCGGACTCACTTCCTTCACGCCCTGGTAGACGTTGAAGAACACGATGAAAAACACCAGCGTGACCCCAAGTGCGACCTTCGACCAGATACCCAGCCCGAACCAGACCCCGAAAATCGGGGCGAGAATCACGCGCGGCATCGAATTGGCCGCCTTGATGTACGGATCGAGCAAGGCGCCGGCGCTGGGCGAGAGCGCCAGCCAGAGCCCGACCGCCAGGCCGGACACGGTGCCGATGATGAAAGCCAGCACCGTTTCGAGCAGCGTCACACCCAGATGCAGGTAGATCTCGCCGCTGGCGAACCATTGCCAGATTTGCAGGAGCACTTTCTGCGGTTCGCCAAAGAAGAAAGCCGCCTTGTCGGGGCTGTCGAAGTAGAACGCGGGCAGCAGCGTCGGGCTGGTGAGCACATACCAGACAAGAAACGCCACCGCCAGCAGCAGCCATTGCCACAAACGCAAATGCCGCATGATCGAACGATTACGCATGACGAACGGATTCCGGGAAATTCAGACGGACACGCAAACGAGCCGTCAGACAAGCCAATCGAACAGGCCGAAGCCATCCGGGAGATCGAACCAGTCCAGCCAATCGAACCAGCGCGCCCAGCCGCATGTACTCATCAGAAAGCCCGCGATTTGGCACATGACGATTCAGACCGCCTTCAACTGTTGGGCATAGCCCTTGAGCACTTCCTCGCGCAGCACGTCCCAGATCTGGGCGTGGAGCTCGGTAAAGCGCGGATGGTTCCGGATTTCCGCCACATCGCGCGGACGCGGCAGATCGATCCGGAACTCCCCTATCGGATGGGTGCCCGGCCCCGCGGCGAGCACCACGACACGGTCGGACAATGCAATCGCCTCGTCCAGATCGTGCGTGATGAAGAGCACCGCGCGACGTTTGGCCGCCCACAGCTCGAGCAACTCGTTCTCCATCAGCTGTCGCGTCTGGATATCGAGCGCCGAAAACGGCTCGTCCATCAAAATGATGTCGGGGTCGAGGATCAGCGTCTGCGCCATGGCAACCCGCTTTCGCATCCCGCCCGAAAGCTGGTGCGGATATCGGTCGCCGAATCCGCCGAGCCCCACCCGCTTGAGCCATTCATGGCCGCGCGCCTTCGCCTCGTCGGCCGCCATGCCGCGAAATTCGAGGCCGGCGGTCACGTTGTCGATCGCGTTGCGCCAGGGCATCAGCGCTTCGGCCTGAAACATGTAGCCGGCGCGCGAATTGATGCCCCGAAGCGGTTCGCCGAACACCTTCACGGCGCCCGACGACGGCATGAGCAACCCCGCCGCGACGTTGAGCAAGGTCGACTTGCCGCAGCCGGTCGGCCCCACGACGGAGACGAACTCTCCCGGCGCAATATCGAGCGAGGTGTCCGCCACCGCCGTGTAACGCCTGGCGCGATCGTCGCGTGCGACGAAGGTGCACGTAATGCTGTCGAAACTCAGAGCCGGCGCAGTCATCATTTGTACTTGGCGTCGGCCTTCTTGGTGAACTCGTTCGTGAACGTCTTCGACAGATCGATCGACTTGCCCTTGACGGTTTCGTCGAACGCCTGGAGCGTGCGCAGCGCCGTTGCCGGACCGTCGGCGGGAATCATCCCATCGGGCGAGATCGCTTCTTTCACCCGCGCCCAGGCGTCGAGGTAAAGCGCACGATCGCCCAGCAGGTAGGCATCCGGCACCGTCTTGATGATGTCCGACGGACCGGCCGTCTGCAGCCAGCGCAATGCGCGAACCATGGCATTGGTCAGCGCCTGCGTGGTGTTCGGATTTTTCTGGATGAACGCTTCGTTCGTGTAAAGACAGCCGGCCGGCATGTTGCCGCCGAACAACGATACCGTTTCCTTGAGCGTGCGCGTGTCGGAGATCACGCGGATTTCCTTGTCGCGCTCGAGCATCGTGATGACCGGATCGAGGTTCACGATCGCATCGATATTGCCCGAGCGGATCGCGGCGAGCGCACCGGACGAGGCCCCGACCCCGACGAAGGCCACCTCATTGGGTTTCACGCCGCCCTTGGCGAGCACGAAGTTCGCCATGATGTTCGTGGACGATCCGGGCGCGGTCACACCGATCTTCTTGCCGCGCAGATCGGCGATCGACTTGTAGTTCGGCAAGGTCTTGTTGGACACGCCGAAAACGATCTGGGGCGCACGGCCCTGCAGCACGAACGCGCGGATGTACTGATGCTTCGCCTGCAACAGGATCGTATGTTCGTACGCCCCCGACACCACATCCGCGCTGCCGCCGACCAGCGCCTGCAACGCCTTCGAACCACCGGCGAAGTCCGAGATCTCGACGTCCAGACCTTCGTCCTTGAAATAGTTCAGACGCTCGGCAATCGTGAGCGGCAAATAGTAGAAGAGGTTCTTTCCGCCGACGGCGATGGCGACCTTGGTCTTTTCCAGCTTGGCTTGCGCGAAGCCCGGACGAATGCCGGCCCCGATCAGACCGGTCGCGGCCAGTGCCGTAACGAATTGACGTCGTTGCATGGTTGTTTGTCTCCTTGGTTGCAGCGATTTTTCTTGGTGTGACGTGCGATGGGTGTGACGTGCTGCAGGGGCATCGCGTAAGGCGGCAAAGCGCGGACGATGCCGCATCTCGCGCGCCCCGGCGGGCACCAGGCAGTTTGGCTCAGATGACCCCGTTCTCGCGCAGCGCCTTGATTTGCTCGGCATCATACCCCAGGCGTGCGAGCACCTCGTCGGTGTGCGCGCCCAGTTCGGGGCCGAGCCACTGCGTCTGGCCAGGCGTCTCCGACAGCTTTGGCGTGACGTTGGGCAGATCGATCGGCGTGCCGTCGGGGAACGTGTGACGCTGGATCATCTGGCGCGCGATGAACTGCGGGTCCTTGAACATGTCGGCCACGGTGTAGATCCGGCTCGCGGGCACATCCGCGCCCTGCAGCACGTCGAGCGCCTCCTCGATCGGTCGCTCGCGCGTCCAGTTGCCGATGGCATCGTCGATTTCCTGCGTGCGTGGCACGCGTCCGTCGTTGTGTGCCAGGCCGGGGTCTTCCGCCAGATCGGCGCGACCGATGGCGTGCATCAGCCGCTTGAAGATCGGGTCGCTGTTGCCGCCGACGACGATCATGCCGTCGGCGCAGGGATAGGTATTCGAAGGCACGATGCCCGGCAGCGACGCGCCGGTTCGCTCGCGCACCATGCCCGCCACGCTGTATTCGGGCACCACGCTCTCCATGAGGTTGAAGACAGCCTCGTAAAGTGCCACGTCCACGACCTGCCCTCGCCCGCCGTTCGCATTCCGATGGTGCAGCGCCATCATCGCGCCGATCACGCCGTGCAGCGCCGCGATCGAATCGCCAATCGAAATGCCGATACGCGGTGGCGGCAGATCCGGGTAGCCGGTGATGTGCCGCAATCCCCCCATCGATTCGGCAATGGCGCCAAAACCCGGGCGGTCGCGGTACGGCCCGGTCTGTCCGTAGCCCGACAGGCGCACCATCACTAGCCCGGGATTGAGCGCGGACAATTGTTCGTATCCCAGACCGAAGCGCTCGAGCAGGCCCGGCCGGAAATTCTCCACCACGATGTCGGCCTGCGCCGCCAGCTTGCGCACGATCTCCTGGCCTTCCGACGATTTGAGGTTGATCGTCACCGACTTCTTGTTGCGTGCCTGCACGGCCCACCATAGCGAAGTACCGCCGGCGTCGGGGTGCAGCTTGCGCCACTTGCGCAATGGATCGCCGTGCTGCGGATCCTCGATCTTGATGACTTCAGCGCCGAATTCGCCGAGCATGCGCGCCGCGAACGGCCCAGCGATGAGCGTACCGAGCTCCAGGACCTTGACCCCGGCGAGCGCGCCGCGCGCGGGCAGGCCAGCGGTCGCGGCGGAATTCTGCGACGAAGCGGCCCCGGGAGTACCGGCAGTACCGGGATTTCCGCCCATACCGGACGGATCGGACGGATCGGACGGATCGGACGTGGCAACCGAATCGGGTGAACGCGACGGTTCAGACGATGTGAACGACGTGGACGACTTGGACAACGCGTGGACTCCTGTACCCGTCGACGGCCATTGCCGTCGACTTCGAAACGCGCCCGGTGGGCGGCGCCTGTCACCATGGGTGGCAAATGAAGTCCGTATAGTAATTCGACAGTCGGCTATCGGCCAATAACGTAGAACCCGATACCGGAGAGTTCCGATCCGGATCGTCGCGAAGTCCTAAACGTGGCCTTCACCGGCCGCAGCGATCATGTCTCGAACAGGTGACGCGCGCCTCGCTGCGCCGCAATATAAATCGCTTCGCCCCGATTACGCGCGCCAAGCCGCCGGTAGAGCGCGGACACGTGGGTCTTTGCGGTGCCCTCCGAGATCACCAGTTGCTGGCAAATGGTTTTGATGGACAAACCGCGCGACAGCAGGGCCAGAATTTCATACTGCCTTTGCGAGATGCCGAGGAGCGCCGACTCGGCCAGTTGCGTCGCCTTGTCGCCGCCGAGCGGAAACACGGGCAGACGCGACAAGGGCAGCGCCTCGCCCATGGCTTCCTGCCGCCAGAGCACGAGCAGCGCCGATAGCGCATCTTCCGGCACATAGCGCCCGCCGCAGAACGCCAGGTCGAACACCGACCGCACGCGCGCGACGGCGCTCGGCCAGGGCAGAAACGCGGTAACACCGCTCTGCAGCCAGTGAATGATTTCATCGGGAAAACCCGTATCGCCGATCACGATGACCGGCACAGGCGGCGCGCATTCGCCGGCCATCGAGCACAAGGTGTCGAGAAGCGGGGTGCGAGCGACCGATTCATCGAGTACGAGTGCACGGCGCGAGGGCAGTTCGCGCAGCCAGATCCAGTCCTGCGTCGCCACGTCATGAACGTGGCGCAGGACCGGTAGTGTCGCGTTGGCGTCGGTTTGCAATGCGACCTGCAGGCCGCTCAGCCATCTGGCGGCCTCACCCATGACCAGTACACGCATGGTTTCCCCTGTATTTCCGGTCGGCACCCCACGCCGCCGCCCCGATTCTGGTGACACCCGCCCGCTCGCCTGCGCTTCATCGCGCGGCTGCGCCCCTTTGTCCGCTCGCCACGTATATCCGGCATCCCCGCGCGTTCCGCGCGTGTCGTGGCCGGCACGAAAACCGAAGATATCCTCCAGCGTTCGTCGTGATCTGTCCCTCAGGTGTCACTTCGCTTTTGAAGCAGTTTATGCGTGAAATCCGCACGTCGGCGAGTCCGCCCTCACGGGATCCCGGCCGTTGTTGCCTCTGCGCGACAATCCGCAATGTGCGTAACCTATTTACTCATTTCACCGAGACTCCGCCATTACTTTTTTCCCTTCCTTTTCTGCAATAGCGCAATAGAATACAAAAAGCCTGACAGGACAGTCAGCGGAAGCCGGGGGGCACGCCATGTTCAAATTTTCCGTCGTCTCGACGCGCAGCGCCATGTTTTGCATGGCTTGCGCGTGCATTGCCAGCAGCGCCCAGGCCGACGTCACCGGCGCAGGCATCCCGAATATCGCCGTGAGCGACGCCTTGCTCGCCACCACCCGCGCCGCGAATCTGCAACAGAGTGTCGTTGCCCATCTCCCGGGCGCCACGCCCACCGCGCTCGCACCGGTCAGCTCGACACTCACCACCGCCAACAACGTGCGACTCTGGGATGAAGTCATCCCGCCTGCGCCGTCGCCGAAGCCAACACAGGCATCGAGCGCGCCGCAGGGACAACTGCGCACCACGGTTGCCATCGCCCAGCCGTCGACGCATCCCATCGCGGCCGGTTTGCTGGCAACGAGCTTCACGCTCAACGCCAGCACGGTGCGCGTGGGGCGTTGATCACCGGCGCATCACCGAGGCTTTCCCGGCGCATCGCACGCACGCCGCGCCAGGCGCGCTCCGAATTTCACTGACGCGCTGCGCCTCTCCTGCGGGCGGGATGCGCAGCGCGTCACTTGTCACGGCCTCGCGTCACGCCATCAGAACGTGTACGGGAAACGCACGCCGATCACGTAATTCGGCGCATCCGGCGACATGCCGGCGTTCACGTAACCGTTCACCGTCCAGTGCTTGTTGATGGCGTAATTGATGCCGAAGTTGAGCGACGCGGCGTTCGTCGAGCTGCCGGCCACCGTCGTCCACGGACCGCCCGGCGTGGCGGTCTTCGTCGCACGCGAAATGGCCGTCGAGTACGAGATCGACAGCGCCGTCTTGTCGTTGAGCGCGAGCGCCATGCCGGCGCCGAGCTGAATGATGTCGCCCAGCTTGACCTTCGCGGGCTGCACCGTACCTTCGATCGTCGAGATGTCGTCGAAGGTGCGCGCCACGTTGTACGTGTACGCCACGTTCGCGAACAGCACGATCGGATCGTAGGTCCGCAGGAACGACAAGCCGGCCGTGAACGCCCAGATCCCGTTCCCCGTGGGCAGACGCGACGGCGTGGTCAGGTTGTTGTTGGACGGGTCGGGCGTGCCGAGCTTGATACCGAACGGCGACGTGCCGGTCGGCGCCGTGACGCGCAACGACGCCACGATGTCCGGCCAGTTCGCATTCTCCTTGACCAGCTGGTAGTACAGCGACGCGTTCACGTCGCCGATATTCGCCGAGTTCTTGCTGATGTCGCTCACCGACGATGCCGCGCCGCCCACCCCGCCCGAGATGAAGTCCGAGTTGCGGTACAGGTACGGCACGTCGAACGCCACGCTCATACGGTCGGTGATGCCGTAGCGCGTGTTGACGTCGAAGGTCCACACGTTCGCCTTCGTCTGGCCGAGATTGAGCTGGCCGAGGAAGATGGCGTCGAGTGCCAGGAAGCCACTCAGTACGAGTTGACGCCGATCGTAGTAGCTGTAGCTGATACCGGCGTCGATGGTGAGCTTGCGATCGAACAGCGGCGCGTGCTGCGCCTGCACCACGGCTTCTTCGGCCGGCGTGCGCTGCGAGTCGGTCTCGCTCTTTTGCATCTGCTGCGTCTCGCCGATGGGCGTGGCCGTCGTGGGGCCCGCGGCCCCGGCCGCGCCACCGCCCGGCGTACCCGCGGACCCGGCGGCGGAACCGTCGCCGGGCGACACCTGCGCGATCTGCGCGGTGTCCCACGCGGTCAGGCCGCGTCCGCGTTGCGCCATCTCGATGTCGGTAAGGCGCTGTTTCAGAGAAGAAATTTCCCGCTGCTGCCGGTCGACCATGTCCATCAACATCTGGAGACGGTCATCCGGCGATGGGTTCGTATGCTCCTGAGCCTGGGCCGATAGCGTGAAAAGCAGTACCCCCAACGGAATAGCGGCAACGGGAAAAAAGCGGTGAGTGTTCATGGTCCCCCCCGGGTAAAAAAGCGGACGGGCGTCCGCGCGCAATCCAACCAACACGTGATGCCGAAAAACGGTTGTCCTAGCTGCTCGACTGCGGGGTGATGCGTGCGAAACCCACCGCGACACCTGCTGCGCGCACTGCCCGGGCTCTGCCGACATCACCTTCTTGTTACGCCCCACTTCTTGTTGTCATCGCGTCCGGTGTCGCCCCGTCGCTTCACTGCGTTCGACGACCGCACCGGCCACTGCTGCCGGCGTCGCGTGGTGCATGCACCACCTCGCGACGCCGTTACGACACCTGCGCTTTGCCTGCACCGCCACCTGCATCGGCGTCTGGGCGAACCGCATCGACACGGCTCGCCACATCGGTCACCGAATCGGTCACCCCAGCGATCGCTTCACCGGCGAATGGCCGCCATGTTGGCAAGCGCACTCTGCACGCCTGCCTGACGCAGCCCGCCCGATGTGATCGGACTCGACTGGAGGTTCAACTGCAACGTATTCATGACCTGCTGTGCGTTGCCCGCCACCTGCACGACCTGCATGATCTGGTTCATGGCCGCACCGGCGCCGCCGCCGATGCTCTGCCCGAGATTGCCGTTGGGCGTATTGAGCGTGACCTGCATGCCCGCCGACGTAATGGCGACGCTCGCACTCAGGTTGCCCACCGTGGTCTGCGAATGGTTGGCGCCCTGCCCGCTCACCGGTATGAGCGAGGCAATCGACACGCCCGGGGCGTACTGGATGATGGCTTTGTTCAATGCGTTGTTCGCGTCGCCGGCCACCTGCGTAATCTGGGCGACGCCGTTGATGAGCACGCTCGCACCGCCGGAGACAACCTGCGTGACGGGCGTCGTTGCGTTCGCCACGCCCGGCAGGATGCCGGTCGCGGCGCCGGTTTGGACCTGGTAGCCGCCGGCGCCCTGATTCACGCCGAGCACGCCGGTGGCCATCAGGCTCGCACCGGTCGGCATCTGCCATTGCGACTGCATGACGAGCTGAAAGCCCGTGATCATGTTCTGTTGAGCGTATTTGCCGGTCGCGTGCGAGAGCACCTCATCGCTCACGGGCGTCCAGCTCTCGGGCACCACGCTCGACGCGAATGCCGGCACGGCGCTCGCGAACAGCGGGATGGCCAGCATCGGGACATATCGATTCATGATGGTCTGGTCTCAAAACAGATCCGCCCGGATGATGCCGAAGTCCACCATCGGGGTCGGTGACGTCCCGGTCGCCAAGGCGCTGTCGCGTAGCTTGACTGCCAGGGATTCGTTGCCTTTGAGCAGCGGTGAATCCTCCAGAAACGGCTTGCCGATGACCGCCAACACCAAGCCATTCCACTGCTTGGCAAAATCGGCCTGCTCGATGATGCGGTTGCCCAGCGCCGGATCCGACACGAACACGCGCCCGTCCTTCGCCGCCTTGATGACCACAAAGTGCTGATAACCGTTGACGTCGATGAGCGCGATGACCGGGATCTTCAGGTCGTACAGCGCATTCACGTCCACCTTGAAACCGCGGCCCTCGAGCCCGAGCGTTTCGACGAACTTCTTCATGTCGAGCATCGAGAAACCATTCTTGATGACGGTCTGCGGATTGGAGAAGACCATCATCTTCTGAATCATTTCGGCCTCGGGGATATCGATCCCGTAGCCATATCGCAGCAACGTTGCCAGGGCTGCGGACCCACAGCTGAAGTCGTATTCCTGCTGGACCAGATTCACGTAGTGCATCGACTTGAACGAGCGCATCTTCTTGACCGCCGGTACACCGATCGAAGACTCCAGGTTCACCGATGCATACTGCGCGTGCCCGGCCACGCTTGCGCACGCCAGGGCGCAAACAGTAGCGATCCTCACTGCGGCACGACGCGCATCACTCATGACACACCTCAGGAAAAAACCGGTCCGGGGAACCCCGGACCGGTGACCTGCATTACTTGATTGCCGAGATGGCGAGGCTGTTGGCCTGAACGTTGCCGATACCGGCTGCGACGTTCACGCCCACGTTGCCGCTGGCCCACTGCAGAGCGCCGTTGCCCAGCGATGCGTTGGCGACGAAGTCACCCGAGGCCTTCATGCCTGCGACCTGGTCGGTTTGGGCCGTCGAGTTGGCCGCACCGCCCTTGAACCAGCCGTTTCCACCTTGCGAGACGGCCGCGGCCAGGCTGTTGCCCTGCACGTTGCCCACACCCGAAGCCACGTTCACGCCGACGTTGCCGGTGGCGCCGGCAAGCGCTCCGTCGCCCACGCTGGCGTTGACCATGAACTGCGAGATGCTGGCCGAACCCTTGGACGACTGGTTCGCAAACACCTGGGCCGACGCATACACCGGCTGGGCGTTGAGCGATGCGATCGCCACGTTGTTGGCCTGGGCGTTGTCGGCACCCGCCGCCACGTTCACACCGACGTTGCCGTTGGCGTTAGCCAGTGCGTTGGTGCCCAGCGTTGCGCCCATCGTCTGGTATTGCGCCGTGTTGAAGTGGTACGTGAGCGCGCCCTTCGTCCATGCGGTCGACGACATGTAGGTGTTCGAGAAACCCCACAGCGCACCGGCGGCCATCGAGTCGCTCTCGACGGAGTAGTTGCCGTGGTTCAGCGTGGCGTGGAACGCCGCGTCGAAGCTCTTCTGCGTGTTCAGGAAGCCTGCAGCAAGGAATCCGGCAGCCTGCTGCGACTGTTGCCCGTAGGCGTAGCCGCCCCATGCCGAACCCTGACCCGCGCCGAAGTTGCCCACGAGATAGCCGCCATACAGCGCCAGACCGCCCGGCAGCGGGATAATGCCGCCGCCGATGATGCCTCCACCGCCTGCGACGTTCGAGTACTGATACCCGCCGCCCGCGATGAAGCCACCCGAACCGGAGCTCGACTGGCCGGCCACATAACCCGCGCCCGCCTGGAAGGAGTGGCTCGTGTTCAGGTGGCCGTTGGCCGAAGCGTTCACCCACGACGTGGAGTTGTCGTAGTGCGTGGTGGTCCTGCCTGCGATCATGTACGCGCTACCCTGATCCGTCACCGTCTTGGTCTTCGAATCGACGCCGTACGTCACATGGCCTGTCACATAGGAACCAAGCAGCGGTCCCGTCAGGTTCACGTGGTGTACGTCGACACGCTGGTTGCTCTGCACGACAGCGTTGCCGGTGTTGTCCACCGTCACGCAGCCGCGAATGCCGACCAGACCGAAGATGCCGACCAGGTTCAGTACGTTGGTCTCGTTGCCGATGAACGAGAAGCTGTATTGCTGGTGATTGGGGGACGCCATGGCGGAACCCGTTGCTACCAGCAGTGCAGCCGCTGCAATTGCTTTCGTTTTCATGACCATCTCCTTGACGAGAGAATTACCCAGTTAAAAAGATGTGCCCGCCGGGGGACGGAGCACAAAAACATTTGCGGTTACATTGCCTATCCCAGCCGACTGGTTCACTTGCACCACACCGCTCGCGCCCCGAAAGGCGTCACCGGAAATCGACGCCGTGCGGAACTGATCGTTGAGGTTGTCGCGCCCAGCCGGGCCACCCTTGGAGATCGCAGCGGATAGTGCCGTATCCGATACGCTCGCCACTCCAGACGCATCGCCGGTCACAATGACGGTCGCGTTGCGTTGAAGATTGCCGGCACCGCTCGCCTGGTTGACTTGCGTCAGCCCCGAGGTGCCTGAAAATGCGTTGCCTTGAATTGCTGCGCTGGCCGCGCCGGTCGTGGTCGTGACGAGCGCCTGCTGATTCGTGCTCGACGCCCCGGCCGTCACACTGCCGCCATTGGCAATCACGGCACTGTTGGCCTGGGCGTTGTTCACGCCCGCCGCCTGATTCACACCCAGCGCGCCGGTCACGCCGACGGCCGTGCCGTTCTCGACGGTGGCGTGCGTGCCGGCGAGTTCACCGTTCACGAACCACACATCTTCCGCGGCCGATGCACCGGCAAGCGTCGCCAACATTGCGGCAACCGCCAGATGGACGGCGCGCTGCGCGCCACGCGACCCACGCAGTCCGCTCATTTCGTCGCTCCTGCCGCGCCGAGATTGGTCAGCGGCGAGAGCGCCGAGCTGATCACCGACGGCACGAGCGTGCCGATGCTGCCGATACCGCCTACGCCACCCGAGGCACCCGCGAATCCACCGCCGACACCGTTGGACGTGTTGAGGCTGTTCCCACCAGGCGCATTGCCCACGAGCACGCCCATCACCGGATTGATGCCGGACTGCACGGCGCCCGTGACGAGACCGGCGTTGCCGCGGCCCATCAGGTCGCTGTCCGTGACCTGCTTGACAGCGCCCATGGCGGTATTGAACGGCCCGGTCGGGAAAGCCGGAACAGCGATGCCGATCGGGTTCTCGACGCGCGGCAGGCCTCGATAGGCGATTTGCGGACCGATGTTGCGCTCGACCACGATATCGCCCGGGGTCGCCGGTTCCGCACTCGCCTGACCCGCGAGCAGCACCGGCGTCAGCACCACGACCATCGTGGCGAGCGCTCGTGCGGCGTGCGCGACAGGAAGAAAATGGGTCTGGGTCATGTCGTTCACCGCGTGGTGTAAGTCACACGCGTCACCTGCACGTTGTTCACGCCGTTGGACAGTTGCTGCGGACGCGGCATCGGCGTGACGGCGCCGGGCAGTTCGTCCCACAACGTCACACCATTGGCGAGCGCCATGCCTGGTGACTTGACCATCGTGCCGCCCATGTTGCGGCCGCGCTGGTTCCCAAGTTGTTCGTCGTCGACACGGGCGGCCGCGAGCGGCATTCCCGTAACGGCGGGGGCATTGCTTGCGGCCTCAGCCGATTCGTCATTGGTGGCGGCCACGTCCTGCGCATCGCCTTGCGGCAATTGCGCGGCAAGCGGCGCCGGGATGGCGACATCGGCGTCGTAAATCGACGCACGCGGCAGTGCCGTGGTCGTGAACGTCGTCGGCACCATCGCGCCCGTGAGCATCGCAACCTGCACGAACGGCGAGCGCGACACTTCCTGCGCCTGAGCCTGCGCGGCACACAGACCCAGTGCCACGGCAACCGCGGCGCCCAGAGCGCCTGCACTTTGCCGTACGCGGACCTGCATTTCGGTAGTGAGAATTCGCATCGCTTTGCCCTCCTTGCCCGGACCAATAAAGCGACTTCCGTGCCACCCACCTTAAGTGCATGAAAACATTGGCTTTATATTTTTCGACGTTCCAGTGTGCCTGGCCATGTGTCCGAAAACGTTTCAGCATTGATACGTGGGCCGCCATCCAGCGCGTGCGTCGTTTCACCCATGCCGTTCGCAAGCATTCCGAACTGCGAACGATATCCGCGCGAGCAGCGACGCATGCCGCGAAGGCCCGGCCGGCAAGGCGCTCCTGTGACGGAGCGATGCCAAATTTGCCGCGCGGGCGCACAACGACACGACGCCGTCACACGGGTTCGCGCGATGCCTTGGCGAATGCGGCGCCACGGATGTTTCATCTTTGATGTGTGCCTCCGACGCGCACGCGGCGCGCGCACCGATCGTGTTGGCGACGCGCTTCAAACGCGCGCTGCATGGCATCGCGTTATGGCAGGCGTGACGTCGCGACATGAGGTCTTTCGAAGCGCGAGAGAACGCATTGCGTACGGAGCGCGCGACAGGCGAAGGCAACGGAAATGGCGCGATTTTTCCGTCGTTATTGGCGACGTCAGGATTCGCGGAATGCGAAGACGCCGCAGCGAGGGCGTGTGTCGCAGCGTGACTTCAATGGTGTGTCAGGGAGATCTTCAGGACCCCAAAAAGAAACGACCGCCCTGTTCATCACAGGACGGTCGCCCTCTCTTCGCCAGAAGATATCAGGCCGGCACGCCCGATTCGTCACCACGCAATCCGTAGCGGCACATGAGCCGATAGAGGGTGATGCGTGAAATGCCCAACTCTGCGGCCACCTCGGTGAGCCGATGACAATGGCGCAGCAATGCTTGCTCGATGGCCGTTCGTTCGGCCTCGGCACGGATTTCCTCGAGCGTGCGCACCTGCGTCGGCACCCACGGCAGCAGGTCGAGATCCTTGGCCGAGATCACGCGACTGTCGGCCATCACGATGGCGCGGCGCACGCGGTTGATCAACTCGCGCACGTTGCCCGGCCAGTGATATTCGTACATCGCCTGCACCGCGCACTGCGTAAAACCGCGGATCTTGCGATGGTTATCGCCCTTGAAGCGTTGCAGCACATGATGCGCCAGGATCTCGATATCCTGGCCGCGGGCACGCAACGGCGGCTCGTCCACACGCAACACGCACAGGCGATGGAACAGATCCATGCGGAACCGGCCTTCCTTGACCGCGGTCTCGAGGTCCACATGGGTCGCGGAAATGATGCGCACGTTCACGGGAATGACTTCATGTCCGCCCAGACGTTCGATCGCACCTTGCTGCAGGAAGCGCAACAGGCTCGCCTGACTCTCGATGGGCAGATCGCCGATTTCGTCGAGGAACAAGGTACCGCCGTTGGCCGACTCGACGCGCCCGACCTTGCGCGCGTTCGCACCGGTGAAGGCGCCGCGCTCGTAGCCGAACAGTTCGGACTGCATCAGGTGCGGCGGAATGGCGCCACAGTTGATCGCCACGAACGGGCCCTTGGCGCGCAGCGAGCGCTCGTGAATCGCCACGGCACTCAATTCCTTGCCCGTGCCCGATTCACCGGAGATGAACACGGGCGCGTCCGTGTTGGCAACCTTGCGGATCGTTCGGAAGAGCTGCTGCATCGCCTCGCACGTGCCGACCATTTCCTGGTCGCCACCGACCTGCGGTGTGATGATCGGCACTTCCGAGAGCGACGCCATGCCCCATGCGTGACCGATCGAATGCGCAAGCTGATCGTTCGTGCAAGGCACGTTGACGTAATCGAAGCAGTAGTCGCGAATCAAACGACGAATCGAGGTCGTCGTCAGTTGCTCGGGGTGCGTTGCGGCAACCCAGCCGACCGTGGCCGGCTGCATGCAAGACTCGAATGCCCCCATCTCGCGGTCGCTGTAACCGCTCGCCAGGTCAATGAGTGCTGCGCTGGTGATCCCCGGATTCAGAATGCGACCGACGTCGCTGGCGCTCTTGGCCGGCATGACTTGCCAGCCTTGCTCTCCCAGAAACGACAGCAACCCGTCGTTGTGCTTTCGGGAGGCGTAAATCAGGGTGCGCCCGGTATCGTTAGCCATACCTTAACTCCCTGCCTAAGCAGTGCCCGCGCGCCATTATTGGGTTTCAGACCGGTTGGCACGACAGGTATACGGCCCCACGCCGCTCGGGAGTTATGGTGTTCCCCGTGTTGTTTGGGTCCCCAAGTCGGCAGGTTCAGTCTAGAAGACCGGAATAGGCGCAGGAATACCGAATAACAACTAATCCGATTGGATGAGAGTACGAGTACCTACGCGCAAGGGCGCGTGGCGTCACGCGAGCTTCATGCTCAGAGCGTATGCCGATCGAGCACGGCGCGGGCGATGGTGCCGGCATCGACGTACTCCAATTCGCCCCCGACAGGCACGCCTCGCGCGAGCCGGCTCACGCGCAGGCCGCGCGCCTTGAGCGTCTGACCGATGTAATGCGCGGTGGCCTCGCCTTCGTTGGTGAAGTTGGTCGCGAGCACCACTTCCTTGACCACGCCGTCGGTGGCGCGGCGAATCAACTGCTCGAAATGGATCTCGCCCGGGCCGACGCCGTCAAGCGGCGACAAGTGCCCCATCAGCACGAAATAAAGCCCCTTGAAGGTCATGGTCTGCTCGAGCATGTTTTGGTCGGCGGGGGTTTCCACCACGCAAAGCAGGCTCGTGTCGCGCTCGGAATCGAGGCACGTCTCGCAGATCTCGACTTCGGAAAACGTATTGCAGCGCGCACAATGGCGAATCTGCTCGGACGCATGCACCAGCGCCTCACCCAGCCGCACCGCCCCTTTGCGGTCGCGTTGCAGCAGGTGATAAGCGATGCGTTGGGCGGACTTCGGACCGACACCCGGCAGCGCGCGCAGGGCGTCGACGAGTTCTTGCAGGCTCGAGAGCTGAGGCATGCGTCGTCTTTCGATACTTGTGACTGGCCGGCGCGGTTCAGAACGGCATCTTGAAGCCCGGCGGCAGCGGCAGACCGGCGGTCAGGCCACCCATCTTTTCCGCGGCGGTCGCCTCGGCCTTGCGCACGGCATCGTTGAACGCCGCGGCCACGAGATCCTCGAGCATGTCCTTGTCGTCGGCCAGGAGGCTCGGATCGATGGTCACGCGACGCACATCGTTCTTGCACGTCATCACCACCTTCACCAGGCCGGCCCCCGACTGCCCCTCGACTTCGATCTGCGCGAGCTGCTCCTGCGCCTTCTTCATGTTTTCCTGCATTTGCTGGGCCTGTTTCATCAGACCCGCGATGTTTCCTTTCAGCATGTCGACTCCTGAGTAAATCGTATGAGGGGCTTGGCGCGCGTTGCCGTTTTGCAGCGTTGACGTCAGGACGACCACCCTGTCCCACGGCGTACAGCGGCGTGCCGCATCGTCGCGCCGCGCCCTGTAACGCGCGTTTGGGTGACGCCCTCCGAAACGCTCGGAAAGCGGCGACCCGGTTATCGAAAACGAACCCGATTATTGTACCGGGCGAATGCTGCCCGGCAGGATCTGTGCACCGAAATCCTCGATCAATTCGCGCACGAGCGGATCCTCGGCAATGGCCTGCTCGGCGGCGCGCTGCCTTGCGGCAGCCGCTTCGGCCGCCAGCGAAGCCGCCGTCGTGCCGACCTGTCCCAGCGCCACGTGCAGTTGCACTTCCGTGCCGAAATGCTCGTTGAGCGCCTGTCGCAGCTTGTCGGTGGTGGCGGCGTCGGCCAGTTGACGCAGCGGCACGCGCAAATGCAGCGCGCGCCCCGCGACTTCCGTCAATTCGCTCTGGAATGCCAGTTGCTGGGCAAGCCCCCGCGCCGGCAGTTCGACCGCCAGCGCCGGCCAATCGCCCGTGAACACGGGCGCCACGCCGTCGGCTTCGCGATAGACACAGGCGTGCGGCGCGACGGCCGGTGCAGGTGCCGGCGGGGCAGGCTCAGGTTCAGGATCGGCGCCGGCCGGGGCATCGTCCGAGGCGCGCGACGGATTGCCTCGGTTGGCGCCTGCGGCAGCGCCCCCGTTGCTGGTGCGCCCGGCCGTGCCCTTGCGTCCGGCATTGAGTGCGGCAAGCGCCGCCCGGGCGGGCGACATCGGTGCGCCGTCGGCCGGCGCGGCGGTACTGCGCGCGGCGGGCACGCGGCGCGCCTCGGGCTGTGCGGGTGCTGCCACGGCGCCCGCCCCCCCCATAGGCGACGATGCCGACGACGTCATGCGGCCCGGCTCACCCGTCGGCACGCGTGCCGGCGCGCCGGTCGAGGGCGCCGCGGCGCGAGCGGCACCGGCGGCCCGGGGCATGGGTGGTTCGGCCAGCGTGCCGCCTGCGAGCAGCGGCGTGAATGCCGCCATGCGCAGCAGCGCCATGGAGAAACCGGTGTATTCGTCGGGTGCGAGACCCAATTCGCCGCGCGCACGCGTGGCGATCTGGTAATAGAGTTGCACGGCCTCGGGCGACAACGCCTCGGCCAGACGCCGCACGTCCGCCGCTTCCGGCCAATCGTCGGAGACGGCTTGGGGTGCGTACTGCGCCAGGGCAATTTTGTGCAGCAGACTGCCGAGGTCCTGGAGCCCGGCGGCAAACGAGAAACTGCGCTCGGCCATTTCATCGGCGATCGCCAGCAGGTCGGTACGCGATTCGTCCTTGAGGGCATCGAGCAAGCGCACGAGCACACTCTGGTCGATGGCGCCGAGCATGCCGCGTACCGCTGTCTCGGACAGCGGCCCCGCCGCATAGGCGATGGCCTGATCGGTGAGCGAGAGCGCGTCGCGCATGCTGCCCCCCGCCGCCTTGGCGAGCAGGCGCAGCGCCTGTGGCTCGCTCTCGATGCCCTCTTCGCCCAGGATATTCGTGAGGTGCGACACGATATGCCCGGCAGGCATCTGCTTCAGGTTGAATTGCAGGCAACGCGAGAGCACGGTGACCGGAATCTTTTGCGGATCGGTCGTCGCCAGGATGAACTTGACGTGTGCGGGCGGCTCCTCGAGCGTCTTGAGCATCGCGTTGAACGCGTGCCCCGTGAGCATGTGCACTTCGTCGATCATGTAGACCTTGAAGCGGGCATCCGCGGGCGCGTAGACGGCCTTCTCGAGCAACGACGTCATTTCATCGACGCCCCGGTTCGACGCCGCATCCATTTCGACGTAATCGACGAAACGGCCCTCGTCGATCGCGCGGCACGCCTTGCACACACCACACGGCTCGGCCGTGATCCCCGTCTCGCAGTTGAGCGCCTTGGCCAAAATACGCGAGAGCGTCGTCTTGCCGACGCCGCGCGTGCCCGTAAACAAATAGGCGTGATGCAGACGCTGTTGCTCGAGCGCGTGCGTCAACGCACGCACGACATGCTCCTGGCCCACCAGGGTCGAGAAGCCTTTGGGGCGCCATTTGCGCGCGAGTACTTGATAGGTCATGCCAAATTGTAACAGTTCGGCGTTGAGCGCCCGCACCGATATCCTACCGCGGCCGGGTGGTCCGGCGCCCGCCCGAGGCGGTGGCTATCAGTGCGATAGAAAAAAATGTTGCGCGATTCTACCAAGGGCATCCCGGACATGCGACACGTCGGCGCCAGCCCATCGTCGCGCGCGTGCCTCTGGCCCGTCTGCACGGCGAGGCGCACCGATCACATGCCCGGCAATGGGTGGCGGCAACGGATTCAGGCAAAGGTTTCGGGGGAAAACGTGCGCAGAACGCGCGGAGAACATCGATAAAACAAGGAGGTAGGTGACGAGCCTGACCCTCGGCACTGGTAGAAAACGGTTGTGGCTGCTTCGTTCCCGACCTGACCAGATTGGCCGCGCCACCATGCGAGGAGGCCCGTCAGTGATAGATTCTACCAGAGTCGACGCGCCAACAGAAGCCCCATTCCGCCAGAAGATGCGTCAGGGCGCCGCCGTGCCCCGGGCACGGGCCGTGGGCGCGCGCGCAAGCGTTTGCGATTTCCGCTAAGATGAGCACAAACTGCATTGGCGGGCGCTATTGAAGCCCGCGATTGCAGCCTCCATATGGGGAATGCACGCCCGGAACGTCGGGTGACATCTCCAGCGTCGGCGAGAGCGAGGGGCTTTCGCCGCACGTTTCCGAATAGTCAGACGAGGCAACAATACTCATGAGCGAAGCCATCAAACACATCTCCGACGCCAGCTTCGATGCGGACGTTCTGAATTCCGACAAGCCGGTGCTTCTCGACTTCTGGGCAGAGTGGTGCGGTCCGTGCAAGATGATCGCGCCCATCCTGGAAGAGGTCACGAAGGAATACGGCGACAAGGTCCAGGTCGCCAAGATGAACGTCGACGACAACCAGGCCACGCCGGCCAAGTTCGGCATCCGCGGTATTCCCACGCTGATCCTGTTCAAGAACGGCGCCGTCGCCGCTCAGAAGGTCGGCGCCCTGTCGAAGTCGCAACTGACCGCGTTCCTCGACGGCAATCTGTAATCCCCGCCGGTGGGAGCATACGCCGGGGCCTTTGTCGCCACAGTGCGACACCCCGGCGGCGCGCAGGCAGGACAGTGCTTGCGCGCCGCGCTGCTTGCTATATAATCCGGCGAAAAGCATCTCAAAGTTCTTCGAGCGTTCGCTCACTTTTCCCTGATCCTTCACTTGTCGTCCGATGGACGGCACCTCCGTATGCATTTATCCGAACTAAAGTCCCAGCACGTCTCCGAGCTGCTTGAAATGGCGAACGGTCTCGAGATCGAGAACGCGAACCGCCTTCGCAAGCAGGAGCTGATGTTCGCCATTCTGAAGAAGCGCGCAAAGTCCGGCGAAACCATCTTTGGCGACGGTACGCTCGAGGTGCTGCCGGACGGCTTCGGTTTCCTGCGTTCCCCCGAAACGTCGTATCTCGCCAGCACGGACGATATCTATATCAGCCCGTCGCAGATTCGTCGCTTCAACCTGCATACCGGAGACACGATCGAAGGCGAAGTGCGCACGCCCAAGGACGGCGAGCGTTATTTCGCGCTGGTGAAGGTCGACAAAGTCAACGGCCACCCGCCCGAGGCCTCGAAACATAAGATCATGTTCGAGAACCTCACGCCGCTGCATCCGAACAAGCCGC
Organism: Pandoraea pnomenusa; assembly: GCF_000767615.3. Classification (NCBI taxonomy): domain Bacteria; kingdom Pseudomonadati; phylum Pseudomonadota; class Betaproteobacteria; order Burkholderiales; family Burkholderiaceae; genus Pandoraea; species Pandoraea pnomenusa. Next base: position 3,294,099 of record NZ_CP009553.3, read on the forward strand.
TGCTGCTCGAGCGCGACATTCGCGGCGAGGAAAACGTCACGGGCCGCATCATCGACATGATCGCCCCGATCGGCAAGGGCCAGCGGGGCCTGCTGGTCGCCTCGCCGAAGTCGGGCAAGACGGTCATGCTGCAGCACATCGCGCACGCCATCACCGCCAATCATCCGGAAGCCAAGCTTTTCGTGCTGCTCATCGACGAGCGCCCGGAAGAAGTGACGGAAATGCAGCGCTCGGTGCGCGGGGAAGTGATCGCGTCGACGTTCGACGAACCCGCCACGCGTCACGTGCAAGTCGCCGAAATGGTGATCGAGAAGGCCAAGCGCCTGATCGAAATGAAAGAAGACGTGGTGATTCTGCTGGACTCGATCACACGTCTGGCTCGCGCCTACAACACCGTGATCCCGGCATCGGGCAAGGTGCTCACCGGCGGTGTGGACGCCAACGCCCTGCAGCGCCCGAAGCGCTTCTTCGGCGCGGCGCGCAACGTCGAGGAAGGCGGCTCGCTCACGATTATCGCCACGGCCCTGATCGAGACCGGCAGCCGCATGGACGACGTGATCTATGAAGAATTCAAGGGCACCGGCAACATGGAAGTGCACCTCGAGCGCCGCCTCGCGGAAAAGCGCGTCTACCCGGCGATCAACCTGAACAAGTCGGGCACGCGTCGCGAAGAGTTGCTCATCAAGCCCGAGATCCTGCAGAAGATCTGGGTGCTGCGCAAGCTCATTTACGACATGGACGAAGCCGAGGCAATGGAATTCCTGCTTGGCAAGATCAAGCAGACGAAGAACAACGCCGAGTTCTTCGACCTGATGCGCCGCGGCGGCTGATCCCACCGACAACGCCACGAAGCATCACGAGAAAAAGCCGCGACCCTGTCGCGGCTTTTTCATTGCGCCCGCCTGCCGGCGGCGCCGACCTCCGCCTTCACGTAGGCCGCCCCCTGCCCGCGCTTCACCCCGGCGCGGTTCGGGCTGTCACGATGACTGTTATATGATGGGACGTACCGTGCGCCGGTCGCCGGCACGCCTCCCCCCTGCTGTTCCCGAAGGAGAAATGCAATGTCCGAGCAAGACGATTTGATGACGGAAGCCTTTGCCCACCTCGAAGCCGGCGACCCCGAGTCGGCACTGGAGATCGGCAAGACGCTCGAGTCGATGCGATACTCGGGCGCCTATGAGGTGCAGGCGATGGCCTATGCCGACATGGATGAAATGGAGCAGGCGGTGGCGGTGCTCGAAGCCGGCGTCGCCCATGCACCGGGCGTCTGGCTGCTATGGCAACTGCTTGGCAACTATCGCTCCGATCTGGGGCGTTTCCCCGAAGCGATCGAAGCCTATGAGGCCGCCGCCAACTGCGCCCCCGATGAAGACCTCGTGATCGTCGACTTCAATCACGCCAACGCGCTGGCACGACACGGCGACCTGCCCGCCGCGCAGAAACGTCTCGATCGGGTGCTGGATAGTCCGCATCTCGCCCAAGCGGGGCGGGCATTCATCGAAAACGCCATGACATTGCGCATGCATCTGTTCAATGCGCAGGGAGAGCCCAAGGCCGCCATCGCGACCTACGAAGCCCTGCACAAGCAGGAGCATGACGAGGAAGGCAGCAACGTGTCGATGGCCGACGTGCTGGCCGAATTGTCGCTGGCTTACAAGCAGTCGGGCGACAACGACAAGGCGCTCGCCCATGCGCTCGAAGCCGTGCAGTTGTACAAATGGAGCGAGGCCGCCCTGTGGGCGCTGCGCGCGGCTCGCGAGGCGCAATCGGACACCGCGCACATGATGCATCTGATCGTGGAAGGCGAGTGGTTCGAGCCGCTCGAAGACGAGGACCCCGACGGCCCGCCGCCGTCGTTCGTGACCACGTACGACGTCGTTGCCGACGACGAGGCCGAGGCGCGTCGCCTGATCGCCGAGTGCGAGCCGCCGCAGGTGCGCGAATCGTTGCGCGTGGTGGAAACGCACCCCATCGAGCACGATCCGGAGGCGCCCACCCCGTACAAGGGTGTCTATGCCACGGGCGACTACCACATGTACCAGCCTGGCGACGATATCGACTGACCGATGACGGACGCGCCGCCGGACGACGATAACGCGCGCGCGGAACACGAATGCCAAGCGGGCACCGGATCATCTCCGGTGCCCGCTTCGTTTCGATGCCGGCATCCCGCATCGGTATGCCGGATGGTGTCCGGACGCCAACGCCCTCGCGTCCGGTGCGCCGCGCTTTTTACTTGTAACCCGCGCGATCGAGGATACGCTGCGCTTCGGGCAAGTTCCTGGCGATGGTGCCGATGGATACGTCCTCCGCCTTGAACTCGCCCAGCGCCGCGAGCGCCGGGTTGTCGAGCTTGGTCGTCGGCACGGCGGGCCACTCGTTGTTGCCGTTGGCGAAATACTGCTGCGCCTCGTCGCTGGCGAGGTACTCCAGGAACTTGACCGCGTTCGCGTGATTTGGCGCGTGCTTGGCAACGCCGGCCCCCGCCACGTTCACATGCGTACCCTTGCCGGCCTGATCCGGCCAGATGAAGCCGACCTTCGACATCAGGGCCTTGTCCTCGGGCTTGTCCGAACGCGCCATGCGCACGTAGTAATACGAGTTCGCGAGCGCCACGCCGCACTCACCGGTGGCCACTGCCTTGATTTGATCGGTGTCGCCACCACGCGGCGCGCGCGCGAAGTTCGCCACCATGCCTTCCGCCCACTTCTGCGTGGCTTGCGCACCGTCGCGTGCAATCAGCGCGCCGACGAGCGACAGCATGTAAGGGTGCGAGCCCGAGCGCGTGCAGACCTGCCCCTTGTGCGACGGATCGGCCAGCGAGGCGTACGTCTGGACCGTCTTCGGGTCTACCTTGTCCTTGTTGTAGACGATCACGCGCGCCCGGGTCGAAAAACCATACCAGTCGGTGCCCGCCTTCGACGCCGCGGCATGCAGCTTGGCCGGAATGCGTGCATCGAGCGTTGCCGACTTCGTCGGCTGGAACAGACCCGCTTCGTCCGCCTTGGCCAGACGCGCCGCGTCGACCATCAGGATCACGTCGGCCGGGCTCTTGGCGCCTTCGCTCTTCAAACGCTCGAGCAGCGCAGCGTCGTCTGCCTCGATGCGGTTGATCTTGATGCCAGTCTGCTTGGTGAACGTGCCGTAGAGCTGCTCATCGGTCTGGTAGTGACGCGCCGAGTAGAGGTTCAACACCTTCGTTTCCGCTTGCACGGCGAACGCCGTACATGCTGCGGCGCCAAGCACCGTCAGTCGCGCCAGTTTGCCGATCGTCTTCGCCTTCATGGGCCATTCCCCCGCCGTCGTGGTTTCGTAGAGAGGAACAGCATAATGAAAAACGCCGATCAACGCAAATGATTCCCATTATTGTTAGACAGGATATTCTGGCTTGCCGCTGGAATCGGTGGAGCGTCGGGGCCAGGCGGGGAATCCGCCAGGAATGGGGGGCTCGCGACGACAGCGATCGAGCGATCGCCGCCAGGAAGATGTGGCAGATAAGATGAGTCGGCCCCGTAAAGGTTCCACAACACGTCGCCGCTCGTCGATGACACCCTCCAAAAGTGAACTGATTTATGCCCGGGCAGCTCCAATCGCCGTAAAATTGCGCGTCGACGCACCGCCTCCCCACCCTCCCGGGCGATTCGGGGGCGCCGCGCGCTTGTCCTGCCCTGCCGGAGTTTCTCCTTGTTGTCGTTGATCAGAATCCTGCGCCGCGCTGTCACACCGACAGCCGACGGCGCCCCCGCCGTGCCCTCGTTCCCGGAATCGGCATCGCCGCAAGCCCTGCGTCGTACGTCCATCTCCGCTTCCTCCCCGCGCACTGCCCTGAGCGCCCTGGCCATGCTCGCCGTGCTGGGGGGTTGTGCAAGCGCGCCGTCGGTCGACTCTCAGGGCAACGCGCCAGACACGCCGCAGGTGGCACAAGTGCCCGCGTCGCCGACGACCCCGGCGACGCCGCCCAAGGTCGTTCGTCCCCTCAAGATCGGACTGGCGCTTGGCGGCGGCGCCGCACGCGGTTTCGCGCATGTGGGTGTCATCAAGGCCCTCGAAGCGCGCGGCATCCATGCGGATATCGTCGTCGGCACCAGCGCCGGCAGCGTGGTCGGCGCCATGTATGCGTCGGGCCTGAACGGCTTCCAGCTCAACCGGCTCGCCTCGACCATGGACGAAGCCTCGATCAGCGACTGGACGATGCCGTTCCGCTCGCGCGGCATGCTGCGCGGCGAAGCACTACAGTCGTACGTCAACAAGATTCTCAAGGACCGTCCGATCGAACAGATGCCGCGCCAGTTGGGCATCGTGGCGACCGATCTGCAAAGCGGTGCGCCGATTCTGTTCCGGCGCGGCAATACCGGCCAGGCCGTTCGGGCGTCGAGCAGCGTGCCGGGGGTGTTCGAGCCGGTGCACATCGGCACGCGCGACTATGTCGACGGGGGGCTCGTTGCCCCCGTGCCAGCGGAATATGCGCGCCAGATGGGTGCCGACTTCGTGATTGCCGTCGACATCTCGGCGAATCCGACGGCGCAGGCGACACAGGGGCAGTTCGACATCCTGATGCAGACATTCACGATCATGGGTCAGTCGATCAAGCAGTACGAGCTGGAAAAGAATGCCGATGTCGTGATTCGTCCGTCGCTCGCAAAAATGGGCGCATCGGACTTCCAGGGCCGCAACCGCGCAATTCTGGCGGGCGAGGAAGCCGTCGCGAAGCAATGGCCGCAAATCCAGCGCAAGCTCGCCGAAGCGCAGTCGGATGCGACGCGCGGCATGCCGCAGGCCTCTCGCTGAGCGTTTCGACTCGGGGTTGCGATGCGCGGGCGGTCCCGCGCAAGATCCAGACGCAATCCGGGACGTCCCAATGAAGAATGCCGCCCAAGGGCGGCATTCTTCATGTCTGCGGCAAACGCCGGAAAACTTACATCGGGTGATCGTTCTTGAACAGCTGCTCGACGCGCGTCAGTTCGGCGCTGGCCTTGAGCGTTTCGACGCGACGGGCACCGTTGTAGCGAGCCGACCAATACGACTCGCGCAGATCTTCCACACGAATCTTGCCGCCGGTCGCCGGGGCATGCACGAACTTGTCGCCGCCAATGTAAATACCGACGTGCGAAAAACTGCGACGCATCGTATTGAAGAACACCAGATCGCCCGGCTTCAGGTCGGTCTTGGCGATACGCTCGCCGACCTGGCTCATCTCTTCCGAGCGGCGCGGTAGCATGAAGTTGAGCGTGTCCTGGAACACGTAGCGCACGAAGCCGCTGCAATCCAGACCGCTGTCAGGCGTATTGCCGCCGTACTTGTAACGAACGCCGATGTAGTTCAACGCGCCGAGCACCACGTCCGACGCCTTGTCGGTCACGTTCGAGAGCAGCTTCTGCGCCCGTTGCACACGCGTCTCTTCGACGGCTGCCTGCGGGACATCGGAGGCTGTCGTGGCGACGTTGGACGAAGCGTTCTGGGAATTCGCGGCGCCCGCGCTGTTGCCGGACTTCGCGGCCTTGGCTGCCTGAATGGCTTCGGCGGCGGCGCGTGCGGCGGGTGAGGGACCGTTGTTGTAGTCGTCTGCCTTCGCCGTCAACGAGGCGGTGACGAGGCCGGCAGCAGTGAACGCGAGAAGGAGAGTCTTGCGGGTGCGCTTGGGGATCGTCTGCATTGGTCGCCGGGTTGGTTGAGTCGGATGGCCGATGAGTAGCTCGTCAGATACAACAGGATGCTGTGGTGCTGAAACCCTTCGAGTTACGCCCGGCAGTCTCACCGCCGAACCTGTCGCCTGAAATGACCTGGTTAACTCGTTGAATATTCAACTTAATTGGTACGCGATAGTAATGTGAACGTCACATGATGTCAAAAGGTAATAGAAAAAAACAATCAGCACAATCGGAAAATTTTCATTACCAATCAAGCGCTTGTGATTTAGCCGACATTCCGCGACGTTACGCGGTCTTTCACGCCGACGTCACGGACCTACAGCATGGCTGCCGCCACCAGTTCCCGCGTGTAGTCGTGACGCGGATCGAAAAATACCGATTCCGTATCGCCCTGCTCCACCAGACGGCCGTCGCGGAACACCAGAACGCGATGCGCCATCGCGCGCATGACCGCCAGATCGTGACTGATGAAGAGGTAGCTCAGGTTGTACTTGATCTGCAATTGCGCGAGCAAATGAAGCACCTGCTGCTGAATCGACACGTCAAGCGCGCTGGTCGGCTCGTCGAGCACAAGAATCTGCGGATCGACCACGAGCGCCCGGGCAATCGCGATCCGTTGTCGCTGGCCGCCGGAAAACTCGTGCGGATAGCGTGACATCGCCCGTGCATCGATGCCCACCTCGCGCAGCACGTCGGCGACGCGCGCGCGCCGCTCGTCTTCCGTCAAATGCGGACGATGCAGCGCCAGCCCTTCGCCGACGATTTCCTCGATCGTCATGCGCGGCGAGAGCGAGCCGAACGGGTCCTGAAACACGATCTGCATCTGGGAGCGCAACTTGCGCTGTGCGGCCCCGCGATACGACGACAACGGTTCGCCGTGAAACACGATCTGCCCTTCGCTCGCGCGCTGCAGGCCGAGCAGCGCCATGGCAAGCGTCGACTTGCCGGAGCCGGACTCGCCAACCACGCCCAGCGTCTCGCCCTGGCGCAGCGCGAGATCGACCGGGTGCACCGCGCGAAAGCGTCCGCGCCGGAACCAGCCGCGCAAGCCGGGCTGCGACGTGGCGTAATCCACCGCGACCCCCTTCGCCTCGAGCAATACGGGCGCAATCGGCAGCACTGGATGAATCTCCCGCTGCGGACGGCTGTCGATCAGCTTGCGCGTGTATGGATGCTGCGGATTGGTGAAAAGCGTCTCGGTGTCGGCACACTCCACAAGCACGCCCTTCTCCATCACGGCCACGCGCTGGGCGAAGCGCCGCACGAGATTGAGGTCGTGCGTGATCAGCAGCACGGCCATGCCGCGCTTTTCGGCCGCGTCGCGCTGTAGCTCCAGCAACAATTCGATGATCTGTGCGCGAATGGTCACGTCGAGCGCGGTCGTCGGCTCGTCGGCCAGCAGGAGCTTCGGACGGCAGGCGAGCGCCATGGCAATCATGGCGCGCTGGCGCTGCCCGCCCGAGAGTTCGTGCGGGAAATGCGACACGCGACGCTCCGGCTCAGGAATGCCCGTGCGACGCAGCAGGTCGACGGCACGTGCTTTCGCGTCCTTCGGCGAGAGCCCTTCGTGCAATTCGAGCGCTTCCGCGATCTGTTCCCCGATCGGATAGAGCGGATTGAGGGCGGTCATCGGCTCCTGGAAGATCATGGCGATGTCATTGCCACGCATGCCGCGCATCGCGCGCTCGCTCACCGACGCGAGGTCCACGCCGTCGAGCAGTATGCGTCCCTGAACCTGCGCGTCCTGGAGCAGCCGCAGGATCGCCAGCGCGGTCACGCTCTTGCCCGACCCCGACTCGCCGACCAATGCCACGCGCTCTCCGCGCGCGATCGCCAGGCTCACGTCCTTTACCGCCTCGGTGTCGCCAAAGCGCACCGACAGATTCTCGATACTGAGCAGCGGTGCGTTCACATTGCCCTCCCGGCCGCGGCCTGCTTGTCCGCCATGCGCGTGTCGAGCGCATTGCGCAGGGCGTCGCCCATGAACGTGAGCAACAACAACGTGAGCACCAGCACGACGAACGTCGCGAGCGAAATCCACCACGCGTCGAGATTCGCCTTGCCCTGATTGAGCAATTCGCCCAGGCTCGGGGTCGGTGGCGGCACGCCGAGTCCGAGAAAATCGAGACTGGTGAGCGAGAGGATCGCCCCGCTCATGCGGAACGGCAGGAATGTAATGACGGGCGTCATGCTGTTGGGCAGCACGTGGCGCCGGATGATCTGCCAGTTCGAGAGCCCCATGGCGCGCGCAGCACGAACGTAATCGAGCTGCCGATTGCGCAGAAACTCGGCACGCACGTAATCCGACAGTCCGATCCAGCCGAACAACGACAGCAGCACGAAGAGCAGCCACAGATGCGGCTCGAAGATCGACGCAAAAATGATGAGCAGATAGAGCTCCGGCAGCGAACCCCATATCTCGATCAGCCGCTGCAACGTCAGGTCGATGCGCCCCCCGTAAAAGCCCTGCACGGCGCCGGCCAGCATGCCGAGCAGCGTGCCGGAGATCGTCAGCGCCAGGGCGAAGATCACCGACAGGCGAAAGCCGTACAGCAGGCGGGCGAAGACGTCGCGACCGCGGTCGTCCGTGCCGAGCCAGTTCTCGGCCGACGGTGGCGCCGGGTTCGGTACCTTCGCGAAGTAGTTGATGGTGTCGTAGCTGTAGCGCACGGGCGGATAGATCGCGAAGTTGTCGCCCGCGCGAATGCGCGACTCGATGAACGGATCGAGATAGTCGGTCGGCGTCGGGAAGTCGCCGCCGAAGGTCGACTCGGGATAGGTCTTCACCAGTGGGAAATACCAGTTTCCTTCGTACCGCACGACCCATGGCTTGTCGTTGGCGATGACCTCGGCAAAGAGACTGAGGCCGAACAGAATGACGAAGGCGACCAGGCTCCAGTAGCCCAGCCGCTGCTGGCGAAAGCGTCGCCACACGCGCCATCGCGGCGAGCGCGAAGGCGATGCGCTCGACGCGGCAAGGGACGACGGACGAGGCGTTGGCGTGGTGGATCGGGTCACGTCAGTGCTCCAGTCGATCGAATTGAATGCGCGGGTCGACCATCACGTAGCAGAGGTCGGAAATGAGCTTGGTCACCAGACCGATGAGCGTGAAGAGATACAGCGAGCCGAGTACGACGGGATAATCGCGACGCTGCACCGACTCATATGACAGACGGCCCAGACCATCGAGCGAGAACAGGGTTTCGATGAGCAGGCTGCCCGCGAAGAACGCCCCGATGAACGCGGCCGGGAACCCGGTGATGAGCGGGATCAGGGCATTGCGGAACACGTGCTTGAACAGCACCTTACGCTCGGAGAGCCCCTTCGCGCGCGCGGTAAGCACATATTGACGGCGAATCTCGTCGAGAAACGCGTTCTTCGTGAGCATGGTGATCACCGCGAAACTGCCCACGACGGACGCCGTCACCGGCAGCGTGATATGCCAGAGGTAATCGGTGATCTTCGCGGGCCACGACAGTTCGCTCCAGTTGTCGGAGACCAGTTCGCGCAGCGGGAACAACTGCCAGAACGTACCGCCGCCGAAGAGCACCAGCAGCAACACGCCGAGCACGAAGCCAGGAATGGCGTAGCCCACCAGCACGACCATGCTGGTGAGCGTATCGAAGCGGGACCCGTTGCGCACCGCCTTGGCGATGCCTAACGGCACCGATATCAGATACGTCAGGAAAAACGTCCAAAGACCGAGCGAAATCGACACCGGCAGCTTCGAGACGATGAGCGACCATACGCTCTGGTGGTGAAAGTAGCTTTGTCCGAGATCGAATCTGGCGAAGCGCTTGAGCATCAGCCAGTAACGTTGCGCCGGCGTCTTGTCGAAGCCGTACAGGGCCTTGATCTGCGCGAGCTGCTGCGGGTCGATGCCGCGACGTCCTCGATACTCGCTGCCGCCCCCGCCGCTCGCTTCCCCACCGCCGCCGGCGCGCCCCTTGAGCTCAAGCATGACCTGCTCGACCGGCCCGCCCGGCACGAATTGAATGACCACGAAGGTCAGCGTGATCACGCCGAGCAGCGTCGGAATCATGATCAGCAGTCGTTTGAGGATGTAAGACCACATGGCTGGGGGACGGCTCCTATCAGTGTCTGAAGCGCGGCGAAAGCTATCGGGCGACGCCGGACGCGACGGCAGGCGGCGCCACCGGCTGCGGTCGATCCGTCGAAGGCGGCGTGCCGGACGCCGAAGCGCGGCCCCGCTCCAGACGCGAGTCCCACCACATCGACACCAGCCAGCCTTCGGCGGTGAAGTACAGCGGCAACTTGTCCGGGAAGTGCAGATACTGCTTGTAGGCCATGCGATGGGTGGACGAGAACCAGTGCGGCACGATGTAGTACCCATGCATGAGCACACGGTCGAGCGCGCGTGCGGCCGCGACGAGATCGTCGTAGGTGCGCGCACGCACGAGTTCGCCAAGCAACGTATCGACGGCCGGGTCCTTGAGCCCGATGACGTTGTCGGACCCCTCCACGTCGGCCGAACGGCTGCCGAAACGGTCGAGCAGCTCGGTGCCCGGAATCTGCGAGTCCGGATAACGCAGCGAAATCATGTCGAAGTCGAACGCCTCGAGGCGCTTCTGGTACAGCGCGAAATCGCTCGTGCGAAAGTTCAGCGTGATGCCGAGCTTCGCGAGATTGCGCGCGTAGGCCGAGGCGACCGGCCCCATCGCCCCGCCGTCGTCGAGGAATTCGAACACGAACGGCTCGCCTTTCGCATTGCGCAGCGCGCCGTCGCGATAGGTCCAGCCCGCCTGCGCCAACAACTCACGCGCCTGACGCAGGTTTTCGCGCAGGCTCGCGGGTGGAGCAGTCGTCGGCTGCACGACCATCGGCCCGAACACGGCCGGGTCGAGCGACTTGCGCAGCGGATCGAGCAGCTTGCGTTCGGCCTCGCCCGGCATGCCGCGTGCCGCGAGGTCACTGTTGGTGAAATAGCTGTAGATGCGCTGGTACTGGTTGTAGAACAGCTGACGATTCAGCCACTGGAAGTCCAGTGCGAGGTCCAGCGCGCGGCGCACACGCACGTCGCGGAACTTGTCGCGGCGCGTGTTCAGAATGAAGCCCTGCATGCCGGCCGCATTGTGATGGGCGAATTCGCGCTTGACCAGTTCGCCGTCGCGAAAGCGCTTGCCCACGTAACTGCGTACCCAACTGCGCGCGCGATATTCGGTGGTGGCGTCGAATTCGCCCGCCTTGAAGCCTTCGAGCCGCACGATATCGTCGGCGTACATCTTGTAGACGATGCGCTCGAAGTTGTAGGTCCCGCGCCGCACCGGCAGGTCGTTGCCCCAGTAGTTCGGGTCGCGGTGGAAGGCAATGCGACGGCCGCCTTCGTACGACTCGATCAGATACGGACCACTCGCGATCGGCGTCTCGAACGTGATGGCGTCGAATGCCTTGCGCTTGCCGTCGGCCCCCACGCCCCACTTCGGCGAGAACACCGGCACCGACGCCGCGAGCAGCGGCAGGTCGGGACTGACACGCCGGAAGTCGAAGCGCACCCGACGATTGTCGATCACCGTCACGCCCTTCACGTCGGCGAGCATCACTTTGTAACCCGGCGCTGCCTGCGGGCTCATGAGGGTGTCGAACGAGTATTTGACGTCCTGGGCGGTCACCGGGTCGCCGTTGTTGAAGTGCGCGGCCCGATTGATGTGAAACGTGACCGACGCCCCGTCGGGCGCCACCGCGATATCGTCGGCCAGCAGGCCGTATACGGTCGCCGGTTCATCCGCGCTGCCAATGCCGAGCGTCTCGAACATCAGGCCCGACACGCCGGGCGGCGACGTGCCGCGCAGCGTGAACGGATTGAATTTATCGAAGCTCGTGCGCCGGTCCGGATTGGCCAGTGTGAGCGTGCCGCCACGCGGCGCATCCGGATTGACGTAATCGAAGTGCGTGAACCCTTTCGGATATTTCGGCTCGCCGTACTGCGCGATGGCGTACTTGGCGTGTGCGTCCGGCGCAAACCACAGGATCGCCGACACAACGATGCCGACGACGGTCACGGCGAAGCGGGTCGAGAAGCGCGCGCCGGACACGATGGACGCAGCGCACGCGAAGGTCTGGACGACCGGCGCGACGACGGCGCGCATCGACGCCGTTCGTCCGGCAATACGTGAGGCGGCAAACGAGGCCTGCGTCGAGTGTGGATGCCGTGTTGTGCGCGCGTTCATGCGTCTCCTGTATTTGTCGGCGAGCCCCCGCCTGCCGGGGCACGGACGCATCCAGCCCCTCCCCCTGCCGCCGGTCGGAATCTCTCGCGGCCCGTGCTCGCGCAGCTTTGCCGCACGAGACTTGGCGTCACGACCAGACCGCGCGACAATTGTACCCAAAAGCCCGGCGATCACCGCACTGAAAGACACATGCGCGCCGGCCCGGTTCCCCCATCCGCGCCCTGGAGGCCGACGTTGCCCGCAACACGATCCCCCGTGCAAAACCCCAACCGCACCCTGCCCCGCTGGCTCGCGAAATTCTTCTTTCAGTGTGTCGAAGCGGCGCAGCGCCGGATTGCCCGGGGTTCGCTGGTCGGCGACAAACCCATCTTCGACAATGCGCAGTTCCCGTGGGTCGAAGCGATCGAAGCGCAGGCACCGGCCATCGCGCGCGAACTCGAAGCGGTGCTTGCCACGCCGGGCCGTCTGCCCGCGTTCCACGAAATCTCGCCCGACGTTGCCACCATCACGCAGGACCATCAGTGGCAGACCTTCGTGTTTCTCGGCTATGGCATGCGCGCCGAGCGCAATCTTGCACGCTGCCCCGCCACCGCTGCCGCGCTCGACGGCATTCCGGGCCTGCGCACCGCCTTCTTCTCGATCCTCTCGCCAGGCAAGCAGATTCCGCTGCATCGCGGCCCCTACAACGGCGTATTGCGGCTGCATCTTGCGCTGAAGGTGCCGCGCGAGCGGGAGAAGTGCTGGATCGAGGTCGACGGCCAGCGCTATGTGTGGCAGGTCAATCGCGCCGTCATCTTCGACGATGCATACCCGCATCAGGTGCACAACGACACCGACGAGACGCGCGTGGTGCTGTTCGTCGATTTCGAGCGCCCGTGCAAGCCACCCGTTTCCTGGCTCAACCGGCTGCTCCTCGCCTTCGCCCCGCTCACGCCCGAGCTTCAGCAAGCCAAGGCGAATCACGAGAAGTGGGAGCGGGACTATTACTCGGCGCCCAAGCCGGCCGCGGGTGATCCCGCCGGACCTGTCGGCGCGTCTGCCGCACCGTCCGGTGCGAGCGACGCACATCGCGCCGAAACGCTGTCGGACGAGCGGGCTCATCACTGAGCGTCGGCCCATGAAAAACCCCCAAGGGTTGGCGGTGCATCCAACGCTTGGGGGGAATTTCAAAACTCGCTGGCGCCTTTCTTGTCTTTTTTGTTTACCGCGCGGCACGCCTATCACGGCTGGCGTGCCGGATGCGCAAGCGGATCGTGCGCGGGCGGCGGCACGAAATTCGCCGCCAGCACGGCCACCAGCGCCGCGGCCGTCATTGCGCCGATGCCCAGCGCGGCGTCGCCGAAGTGCAGGTACGCCAGCTTCATCGATTCGATCACCGCAACGGCCACGACAATGGTAATCATGCTGAGCATGCCGGCGACCGTGGCACGGTTGGGGCTATCCACCGCGAACAACGACTGGCGATACACCACGCCGTAGCACATGCCCATGCCGAATGCGTGCAACGTCGTGCCCACGAGCAGCGCCGGATATCCCGGCGCGAGAATCGCGGTCCCGATGAGCGAGACGGCCGCGCCGATGAGCATCGCCGCCACACCGGTGGCCAGCACGCGAGCGTTCGACCAGCGACCCACCTGACGCGACAGGAGCAGATTGCCGAGAATCAGCGCCGCGAACACCGGCAACTGCAGCAGTGCATATTGCATCTGCGACATTCCCGCACGCTCGATCAGGAATACCGGGCCGAGCGCAATCCATGTGAGCAGCGGCGTCACCGCCAACCCGGTGAGCACCGCACCGCGCCAAAAGCGCGTGCTCGAGAGCGGCAGCCTGTAACCCTGCCACAACGAGCGGGCGTTGAGCGCGCTGCGATCGTGTCGCGAGAGTTCCGGCATGGTGCGGTACAAGCCGACGAAAGAGACCACGGCGACCAGCGCGATCAGCCAGAAGATGCTGCGCCACGACAGGTACGACACCACGGCGGCGCCCGCGAGCGGGCCGAACATCGGCGAGAGCAGCGAGACATTCGCCATGAGCGCCATGACCCGCACGGCAGTCTTCTCTTCGAATGCTTCATGGACAGTCGGATAACCCACCGTCAGCACGAAACAGCAGCCCATGCCCTGAAGGAAGCGCAGCAGAATGAATTGCGACATGGTCTGCACATAATGCATCGTCACACAGGCCGCGATGAACATGACCAGTCCCGAGAGCAGCACCCGACGCCGCCCGAAGCGATCGGCCAGCGGGCCGAGCAGCCACTGCAGGCTCGCATTGCCGAGCATGGCGGCCGTCAGGGCCAGCGTAATCATGTCCGCCGTCGCACCGAACTCGCGCGTGACGAGCGGCATGCCCGGCATGATCATGTCGTTCGAGACGTAGACGGCAAACTCGAAGAGCACCAGCGACAGGGGAAACCAGAATCGTGAGACAGGCTTGGCGAAGTGAGACACCTCGTTAAGGCTCCTTTGTGCGGCCACGGCTCGTGACAATGGCGCACGTAAAAAGACAACACCCCCGGCGCCTGCGAGGCACCGGGGGTGTCTGTTGCATCGACTATGCCGTATTCGTACGGCTTTCGATGGTTCAGACGTCCAACAGTTCAACCTCGAAGACCAGCGTTGCGTTGGGCGGAATCACACCGCCGGCGCCGCGGGCGCCGTAACCGAGTTGCGGCGGAATGACCAGCTTGCGCTTGCCGCCGACCTTCATGCCCTGAACGCCTTCGTCCCAGCCGCGAATGACCATGCCGCCGCCGAGCACGAAGTCGAACGGTTGGTTACGGTCCTTGCTGGAGTCGAATTTCGTGCCGTCGGTGAGCCATCCCGTGTAGTGCACGGAGACGGTCTTGCCTGCGACGGCTTCGGCGCCTTCGCCCACTTGCAGGTCGTCGTATTCCAGGCCGGAAGAGGTGGTGATGGTCGACATGTTGATCCTCGCTCGAAAGGCGGATGATGGAATGATACCGACGCGCGAGATATCGCCAACGCGCGAACTCGGGAAAGAAAAAAACCCCCGGCTCTCCGCGAAGAGCCGGGGGTGTTCCGCCAAGGCGACTTGGCGGAGACGGAGGGATTCGAACCCTCGATCCAGGTTTTGGCCCAGATGCTCCCTTAGCAGGGGAGTGCCTTCGACCTCTCGGCCACGTCTCCCAAACTTGTCGTCACATCAGGGAGGTGATGTAACGAAGGCGTGATATTACCTACTGTTCGCGGTGTCGTCAAACAATATGCGCATGGAAATCCAACTTTTTTTGCGTACGTGTCATGCACTCGACACGTTAGGGGATTTTTCTGCGCATCACCTGACACCACGGCGCGCATTTCGCGCTTCGGGCCGCACACCTCGCACAGATATGCGGCACCGGTCTTCACGACGCCGGATCGCTTATGCCTGATCGAGCTCGAACGCCTTATGCAGCGCGCGCACTGCGAGCTCCATGTACTTCTCGTCGATCAGCACCGAGATCTTGATTTCCGACGTCGAAATCAGCTGGATGTTGATGCCCTCTTCCGACAGCGTGCGGAACGCCTTGCTGGCGATTCCGACGTGCGAGCGCATGCCCACGCCGACGATCGAGACCTTCGAGACCTTCGGGTCACCCACGACTTCCGCCGCACCGATGTGACCCTGCACGTCGTTCTGCAGCAATGCCATGGCGCGCTGATATTCGCCGCGCGGCACCGTGAACGTGAAGTCGGTCTTCCCCTCGACGCTCAGGTTCTGGATGATCATGTCGACATCGATGTTCGCGTCGGCGATCGGGCCGAGGATCTGATAGGCAATGCCCGGGCGATCCGGCACGCCGCGCACGGTGATCTTGGCCTCGTCGCGCTGGAATGCGATACCCGAGATGATGGCCTTTTCCATTTGTTCGTCTTCCTCAAAAGTAATCAGCGTGCCCGAGCGCGCTTCTTCGTCGAGCGCGATCATCGGATCGGTCAGGCTCGAGAGCACACGAGTCTTGACCTGGTACTTGCCGGCAAACTCCACCGAGCGGATCTGCAGCACCTTCGAGCCGAGGCTGGCCATTTCCAGCATCTCTTCGAAAGTGACCTTGTCCAGACGGCGCGCTTCGTCCACCACGCGCGGATCGGTCGTGTACACGCCGTCGACGTCGGTGTAGATCAGGCATTCGTCGGCCTTGAGCGCGGCCGCCACGGCCACGGCCGAGGTGTCGGAGCCGCCGCGACCGAGCGTGGTCACGTTGCCGTTCGGATCGATCCCCTGGAAGCCGGTAATGACCACCACGCGTCCGGCGTCGAGATCGGCCATCACGCGCTTGTCGTCGATTTCCGAAATGCGGGCCTTCGTGAAAGCACTGTCGGTCTTGATCGGTACTTGCCAGCCGGCGTAGCTCACGGCATCGACGCCCGCTTCCTTGAGGGCAATCGCCAGCAGGCCAACGCTCACCTGCTCGCCGGTGGCGGCAATGGCGTCGAGTTCGCGCGGGTCGGGTTGGGCCGAAATTTCCTTGGCCAGACCCAGCAGACGATTGGTCTCGCCGGACATCGCCGACGGCACCACCACCATCTTGTGACCGGCCTTGTGCCACTTGGCCACGCGCTTGGCGACATTCTTGATGCGCTCCACCGAGCCCATCGACGTGCCGCCGTATTTGTGTACGATCAGAGCCATAACATTGCTAACACATTGATTTAAAACCGTTTATGAATCCTGCGCGGATACCCTCGCCGGAGTATCGGTGACGTTTCGATTCGCGAACTTTTGATTATCGCACGAATGTATCGCGCCTGAGGCAGTTCGGCGCAGATTGCACTGCGCACACCGTCGTCGGCCGCACGCGGCGGCAGATTGTGCTGCATTTCGCAGACGTTTCGGAACGAGATGCTTCCGTGGCTGCGGCGCTCACGCCTCGTCGCGCCACGTCATTTGCCAGCGAGCACCGCCCTGCTCGCCCTGCGATCCGCCATCGATACCGAGGCGAGGCACGAAAAGGATCGCGTCGCCCTGCCAGACGATCGGCACGTTGCGCAACCACGCAGCGATGCCGCGACTCTGATACCAGTGCTTCAGCGAACGCGAGTGCCCCCGCGCATGCTCGCGCCACCGCTCGCCGCCCGCTCTCGCCCGCGCAACCAACGGCCGGGCACGCAGCACATGTTCGTCGACCGTCCCACCGGCGGCGGCCCCCGGGGTCGCCGGCGAGTTCGGTGAAAGCGGTGAAAGCGGCGTGAAGACGATGCTTCCTTTCCACGCGGGCAGGCGCCACTCTCGCTCCCCTGACCAGCGCAACATCACGTCCGGCGCCACGTCGTCGCGACCGGCGGCGTCGTAGACGGCCGTCCACTGCAACGCATCGCGATACAGACGCAACACGGCGTCGCCGTGCGGCAATTCAAGCGACGCGTCGACATGCGCATCGCGAATCTGGCGAACCCACTCGTCGAGTCGCGCCTCCGGGGGCGTCGCCAGGCCGCGGCGCGCCGCCCAGAACCGCAACAGGTTGGCAAGTCTTGCGGCATCGAGCGACTGCAACCGGCTGCGCTGCAATCGTTCCCGCCCGTCTCCATGCGCATCGCACGGCACGCAGGCCATGTCGAAGTCGAGTTGCGCCAGTTGGTCGAGCAGTGTCTGGGCTTGCGCCGCGTGGCGCGCGAATCGCGCGAGCGTCTCGCGATACGCGGGCACATGCCGTGAGATGGCGGGCATGACATCGTGGCGCAACGCGTTGCGCAAATACTGGCGATCCTCGTTCGACGGATCCTCGACCCATGACAATGAGCGCGCCTTCGCGTACGCATGCATCGTCTCGCGCGAGACATCGAGCAAAGGGCGCAGCAAACGCGTGCGGGTCGCCTCGCGTGCGGCGCCCGGCAACGACCCTTCCACGGCCATCGCCGCCACCCCCGGCAAACCGGCGCCGCGCAGCATCTGCAACAGGACGGTTTCCGCCTGATCATTCGCGTGGTGCGCCGTGAGCAGTGCGTCGATGTCGTGCTCGCGGCAACTCGCCGCAAGCGCCTCGTAACGCAAGGCGCGTGCCGCACCTTCGGTGCCCTGACGGGCGTCTCGCGGCACGTCGACCTGATGCGATGCGAAAGCGAAGCCGCGCATACGCGCCTCGCGCTCGCATATCGCAAGCCAATCGTCAGCGTGAGGAGACAATCCGTGATGAATGTGGACGGCCAGCGGCTGGGCTACCGCGTCGCCGGCCTGACGTCTCGCGTGGACCCAACGGGCGAGCGCGTCGAGCAACACCATCGAGTCCAGCCCGCCGCTCAGGGCCAGCGCGAGACGCGGCGTGCCGGGCGTGCCGGGCGTGGCGAGCGCCATGCGCAACGCGACGTCCACATGTGCAACTGCCGCGTCGCATCGGGGGGATGCGAACGCGGCAGTGGATGAATCGTGATGTGGCATCGGATTCGGCGTCATCGCCACCAAGGGCGACGACGCATCGGCCATCGAATTACTTCGCGCCGGCTTCCTTGAATTTGCCATAAGTCATCAGGCGCTCGAAGCGGCGCTCGAGCAACTCCTTGTGGCTCATGCCCTGGAACTGACGCAGCGAATCGGCCAGTGCGCGCTTGAGCATGCCGGCCATGCCGAGCGGATCGCGATGCGCGCCGCCCAGCGGCTCATTGATGATCTTGTCGATCAGGCCAAGCGCCTTCAGGCGGTGCGCCGTCAGGCCCAGGGCTTCCGCGGCCTCGGGCGCCTTGGCGGCACTCTTCCACAGGATGGATGCGCAACCTTCGGGCGAGATGACCGAGTAGGTCGAGAACTGCAACATCATGACCGTATCGGCGACGGCCACGGCCAACGCACCGCCCGAACCGCCCTCGCCGATGATCGTGGTGATGATCGGCGTCTTGAGTTCGGTCATCACGTACAGGTTGCGACCGATGGCCTCCGACTGACCACGCTCTTCGGCGTCGATGCCCGGATAGGCCCCCGGCGTATCGACGAACGTGAAGATCGGCAGGCCGAACTTCTCGGCGAGCTTCATCAGGCGCATGGCCTTGCGATAGCCCTCCGGTCGCGGCATGCCGAAATTGCGCATGGCGCGCTCCTTCGTGTCGCGCCCCTTCTGGTGACCGATCACCATGCAGGCCTGACCGTTGAAACGCGCCATGCCGCCCACGATCGCGTGATCGTCCGAGAAGGCCCGGTCGCCATGCAGTTCGTGGAAGTCGGTAAAGATGTCGCGAATGTAGTCAAGCGTGTACGGACGCTGCGGGTGACGCGAAATTTGCGAAACCTGCCACGGCGACAGGTTCGTATAGATGTCTTTGGTGAGCTGCTGGCTCTTCTTGGAGAGGCGCTCGATCTCTTCGGAAATATCGACGGCGGAGTCGTCTTGCACGAAGCGCAGCTCTTCAATCTTCGCTTCGAGCTCGGCGATCGGCTGTTCAAAATCCAAAAAGGTGTTCTTCATCAGGTTTCCCCGGAAATGCGGCAGCGTATTGTACCGCCGGCAACGTCTACCCGGTCGACATAGACAACTTTCATCGACTCGCAACTCACAATAGACGTCAATAATGGCTGGATGAAACGGAATGGACGCGGATTATACGTCCTGGGCGAAACAATCAGTATTCGACCGGCACCGGTTCGAGACTTCGCCACATGTACCACGTGGCGACTGAGCGCCACGGCTCCCAGTTGGCGGCCACTTCACGCGCTTCGCTGCGCGTGACGGGTTCGCCGCTGAAATAGTTGACGCTGATGGCATTGATCAGCCCCACGTCGTCGAGCGGAAGCACATCGGGGCGCATGAGGTTGAACATCAGAAACATCTCCGCCGTCCAGCGGCCGATGCCGCGAATGCCGGTCAATTCGGCGATAACGGCCTCGTCGTCCATGCTCGCCCAGGCGTCGACGTGCAGCGCGCCCGATTTGAAATGCGTGGCCAGGTCGAGGATGTATTCGGCCTTGCGGCGCGACAGCCCGCACCCGGCAAGCGCGTCATGACCGGCCTTCATGAACTGCGCCGGGGTGAGCTTCGGACAGACCGCCACCACGCGATCCCACACGGACTGTGCGGCCTTCACGGAAATCTGCTGACCGACGATGGAGCGCGCCAGCGTGACGAACGGCTCGCCGCGCCCGGTCAGATGCGCAGGGCCAAACTGCGGAATCAATTTCTTGAGAATGCGGTCGCGCCGCATCAGATCGGCGCACGCCTGATCCCAGAAGTCGGGGCGCGTTGCGCCCGGCGCGACTGGCAGCGGCACCACGCCCGTCACCGCCTCCTCGACGACATCGTGCTCGATGCGTTCGATCTCCGGCGTGACGATGCGCGTTTCACCGTCGCGCTTCGCGATGACTCGGCGCGCGGTAGCCGCGCCGGCCGTCGCACCCGAGGCCCCGGATGACGCAGGCGCCGTGCGGGACGACTTCGACGCCACTTTCGATGCGACCTTCCGAGGTGTATTCGCACCCGTCTTCGTCGGCGCCTTGGCGGACTCCCTGGCCGACACCTTCGCAGGTGTCTTGGCCGGCACCTTCGCTGCCGGCCTCGGCGCTGCCTTCCGGGCGTCCTTGCGCGCGACCTTCGGGGAGACTTGCGGCGCCGCCGAGCGCGCACTGCCGGCCTTGGTCGCCGTGGCGGTCTTTCCCCCGGCCTTGGCCACGGTCGTCTTGCCGTCGGACTTGGTCACGCCCTTGGCGGGTGCAGGTCGCACCGACGCCGCCCTGGCGGGCTTCGTTGCGCCCCTGGCGGGAGATTGGGTCGCGGTCTTCGCGGCCACGGATTTACGAGTCACCATGAGTTTTGTCTCGATGCGCCGCGCTCAGGCACGACGCCATTCGGTGGCGCCTCCGGGACGATCTTCTAGCACGATACCTTCGGACAGCAGCTCAGCACGAATACGATCGGCCTCGGCGAAATTGCGATCGCGCTTGGCCTGCACACGTGCCTCGATGCGCGCCTCGACGGAAGCTCGCAGCGCATCGCCGTCACCGGCCGATTCCGCCCCCGTCGCCCCTTGCAGGAATGACTGCGGATCGCGCCCCAGCAGCCCCAGCGTGGCCGCCAGCCCCTGGAGCTGGCGCACCAGCACGGGATCGCGCTGTCGGTTGATTTCGCCGGCGAGTTCGAAGAGGACGGCGATGGCCACCGGCGTGTTGAAGTCGTCGTTCATGGCCGCGGCGAAACGCTGTGCGAATGCCTCGTTCCAATCCAGCGGCGCGCCGTCGCCCACGGCGTCCTTGAGTGCCGTGTACAACCGCGTGAGACCGCTACGCGCGTCATCGAGATGCGCGTCGCTGTAATTGAGCGGGCTGCGATACTGGGCGCGAAGAATGAAGAAGCGCACGACTTCCGCGTCGAACTTCTCGAGCACCTCGCGGATCGTGAAGAAATTGCCCAGCGACTTGGACATCTTCTCGTTGTCCACGCGCACGAAGCCGTTGTGCAGCCAGTAATTCACGAACGTCTCGCCCGTCGCCCCCTCGCTCTGCGCGATTTCATTCTCGTGGTGCGGGAACTGCAGGTCGGCTCCGCCGCCATGAATGTCGAAGTGATTGCCCAGCAGCTGGCAGCTCATCGCCGAGCATTCGATATGCCAGCCGGGACGGCCCTCGCCCCACGGCGACGCCCACTTGGACTCCTCGGGCTCGGTATCCTTCGCGCGCTTCCACAGCACGAAATCGAGCGGATCCTGCTTCGACGCATTGGCCGCCACGCGCTCGCCCGCACGCAGGTCCTCGATCGACTTGCCGGACAGCTGTCCGTAGCCGGCGAACTTGCGAACCGCATAGTTCACGTCGCCGTCGTCGGCCTGATAGGCGTACCCGTTGCGCTGCAGCGCGCCGATCATGTCCACCATCCGGGGAATGAAGTCGGTCGCACGCGGCTCGTGATCGGGACGCTGCACACCGAGCGCGTCCGCGTCTTCATGCATGGCGGCAATGAACCGCGTGGTGAGTTCGCGCAGCGTCTCGCCGTTCTCGACGGCGCGCTTGATGATCTTGTCGTCGATGTCGGTGATGTTGCGCACATAGGTCACCCGATACCCGAGCGTGCGCAGCCAGCGCTGCACCATGTCGAACACCACCATCACGCGCGCATGACCGACGTGACAGTAGTCGTACACCGTCATGCCGCAGACATACATGCGGACTTCGCCGGGAACAAGAGGTACGAACGGCTGTTTGTCTCGCGCGAGCGAGTTGTAGACGCGGAGTGAATCCATAGATAAGCGCTTGACCATCGTCGCAGCGGGCGCCAGCAGCGCCGGACGCTGCGACGATGTCGGGCGCATCGCCACATGCCGTGACGGGAGCGACATCGCGAGGCGGGCTGCGCGCCGTGCGGTAGAAAAAACGAACCTGCGAACCGAATCCGCCACCACTTCACGAAAGACCGGGAGAAATGGCGCGGGACGAGCGCAGGTGTTTTGTTAGAATGCGGCCGAGTATAGCATCTCTTGCGCACCTCTCAGGTATCCCAAGCACCCACTATGACGCAACGAAGCCGGTCACTTTTGCCCCCTGCAACGCGCCTTCTCTCCCGCCTTCGCCCGGCCGCGGCCATCGCGCGAAGCCCCCGTGCCCTCACGCTCGCGGGCGCCACCCTGGGTCTGGCGGGCGTGCTGTTCGCGCTGCCCGCCGGTGCGCAGGCCATCATCGATCCGCCGCCGCCCGCGCCGCTGCAAACCCCGCAGCAGGCGAGCGAGTCGGCCATCAACAAGCTGGTCGACGCCGGCAAGTTCAACGACGCCCTGACCAGAATCGACGAACATCTGAAGCAGTACCCGCGCGACGCGCAGGTGCGCTTCACGCGCGGTCGTGTGCTCATGGAAATGGGCCGTAACGCGGAAGCCATCGACGACTTCACCGCACTCACCCAGGATTTCCCGGAACTGCCCGAGCCATACAACAATCTCGCGGCGCTGTACGCGCAGGCAGGCGAGTACGACAAGGCGCGCGCCGCCCTGGAAAACGCGATCCGCAATAATCCAGGCTTCGCCGTGGCGTACGCCAACCTGGGTGACATCTACGCCAAGCTTGCGCAACAGGCTTATCAGAAATCGCTCAGGCTCGCGCCCACGGCGCGCGTGTCGAACCGCGAGAAGCTGCTCTCGGACATGCTTGCCCCACAACGCGCCAAGCCGGTCAGCCAGGCACCCGCGCCGGCGAAATCGGGCGAGGCCGGCGCACTCAAAAACATCGGCAAGTCGGGAAATTGAGAACCCGGCGCCCGCCTGCGAATCGAATCGA
Organism: Pandoraea pnomenusa; assembly: GCF_000767615.3. Taxonomy (NCBI): domain Bacteria; kingdom Pseudomonadati; phylum Pseudomonadota; class Betaproteobacteria; order Burkholderiales; family Burkholderiaceae; genus Pandoraea; species Pandoraea pnomenusa. The sequence goes on from NZ_CP009553.3 coordinate 3,317,122, forward strand.
ACTCGATCGCCCCTTCCTCGCAACGGAGACACTCATGTCCTTTCCGAATCGCCTGCGTCGCGCGCTGCTCGGCAGCGCCGGCACCTTCATCGTCGCCGCCGCCCTGTCGGGTGCGAGCGTGAGCGCGATGGCACAGAATGTGCAACCGCAGGTACTGTTCAAGACATCGGCCGGCAATTTCGTGGTCGAAGTCAATCCGAAGGCCGCTCCGAAGACTGTCGACAACTTCCTGCAATACGTCAACAGCGGCTTCTACAACGGCACGATCTTTCACCGCGTGATCAACAACTTCATGATCCAGGGCGGCGGCTTCACGCCCGACATGCAGCAAAAGCCCACGCGCGCGCCCGTGCCGATCGAATCGAAGAACGGCCTGAAGAATCTGACGGGCACCATCGCCATGGCGCGCACGTCCGATCCGAATTCCGCGACCGCGCAATTCTTCATCAATGTGAAGGATAATGCGTCATTGGATTACCCCAACCCCGACGGATATGGCTATACCGTATTCGGCAAAGTGGTGTCCGGCATGGATACCGTCGAGAAAATCAAGGGTGTTGCCACGACCCGCAGTGGCATGTACGCAGACGTGCCGGCCACGCCGGTCGTGATCGAATCGGCCAGCGTGGTCAAGCGCTGAAATCCTCCGGCCCACAGGGACCATTTCTTCAGAAGGAAAGCATCATGGTTGAACTGCAAACGAATCACGGCGTCATCCGCATCGAACTGGACGCCGCCAAGGCGCCGAAGACGGTCGAGAACTTCCTGAACTACGTCAAGAAGGGCTTCTACGACAACACGGTGTTCCACCGCGTAATCAACGGCTTCATGATCCAGGGCGGCGGCTTCGAACCGGGCATGAAGCAAAAGCAGACGGACGCCCCGATCGAGAACGAAGCCAACAACGGCCTGAAGAACGACAAGTACACGCTGGCCATGGCCCGCACGAACGATCCGCACTCGGCCACGGCGCAGTTCTTCATCAACGTGAATGACAACGACTTCCTGAACCACAGCTCGCCCACGCCACAAGGCTGGGGCTACGCCGTGTTCGGCAAGGTCGTCCAAGGCCAGGAGATCGTCGACCAGATCAAGGGCGTGCAGACCGGATCGAAGGGCTTTCACCAGGACGTGCCGGTCGAGGACGTCATCATCGAGAAAGCCGTGATCGTCGCGTAAGCCACCTGCCGACTGCGACAATCGATGCCCGTATCGACTGCGCGGTGCCCGCAATGCCCTGTGACACCTCGGGGCGACGGGCCCGCGCTTTTCATTTCCGATCTTCACCTCTCGCCGGCGCTGCCGCGTACGGTGCAAGTCTTCGAGGACTTCCTGCGCGGCCCCGCGCGCGAAGCGTCCGTGCTTTTCATTCTCGGCGATCTGTTCGAATACTGGATCGGCGACGACATGCTCGGCGCCGACCTGCCACCCCGCCTCGCCCCCCCTGCCCCTGAAGTGTCCGGCCCCGAACCCCTGGGTGCGTTCGCCCGTCGCATGACGGCGGCCATGGCGGAATTGTCGGCAAGCGGTGTGCCCATCGCCGTGATGCGCGGCAACCGCGATTTCCTGCTCGGCGCGCGATTCGCCCGTGCCGCCGGTGCGGTAATGCTCGACGATCCGTGCGTCTTTTCGTTTCTGGGTCAGGCGCTCGTGCTCAGTCACGGCGACCAGTTGTGCACCGATGACGTTGGGTATCAGCGCTTTCGCCGCATTGCCCACTCGCCGCTCGGCAAGCGCTTTTTCCTGAGCCTGCCGCTGCGCCTGCGCATGGCGATCGCGGAGCGCGTGCGGCGGCGTAGCGCCGCCAAGGGTGCGCACCGCATGGGTTACGCGGACGCCAACGCCCACGCCATCGACGCACTGCTCGACGCCGCCGGCGAGCGCACGCTCGTGCACGGCCACACGCATCGGCCCGCGCGGCATGCCCACGGGCGTCGCGTTCGGTGGGTGCTACCCGACTGGGAGTTCGACGTGGCGCCCCCGCGCGGCGGCTATCTGCAATGGGATGCGCGCGGGTTGCGCGCCGTCGACCTCTCGCCCTCCCAGCCTTCTCAGCCCTGACGGCGCACGTCCGTCACATGTCCTGGATTTCCTTGCCGAGCTTGCGCAGCTCGGCGGTATCGATCTTGCTCGCGCCGAGCGCTTCGAGGTGTGCGCCGAGCTGATTGAGCGCCGCCACCATGACATCGATCTTGTGTGCCTGGTCGGTCGCGTTCTCGATCAACCCATGGATGGCCAGCGATACGGGATCGTCGGCGTTCGGCGCGATGCCGTACGCCGAGAACTCCGCCTTGCGTCCCTGATCATCCCGCCTTGCCTGCGCATCGTCCTTCGGCGCGTTCGGACGAATGACGCGCGCCGGATTCCCCACGGCGGTGCCGCCCGCGGGCACGGCCTTGACGACGACGGCGTTCGAGCCGATCTTCGCCCCTTCGCCGACCGTGAAGCCACCCAGCACCTTGGCACCCGCGCCGACGATGACACCGGCCTCCAGCGTCGGGTGGCGCTTGGCGCCGCGCGCCAGCGATGTCCCCCCGAGCGTGACGCCCTGGTAGATCGTGCAATCGTCGCCGATAACGGCAGTCTCGCCGATCACCACCCCCATCCCGTGATCGATGAAGACCCGGCGACCCAACGTCGCGCCCGGATGGATTTCGATCCCGGTGAGAAAGCGGGCGTACTGCGAGACGTATCGACCGAGCCACTTGAAGCCCGACGTCCAGCACGCGTGCGCCACGCGATGCAGCATGACGGCGTGCAAGCCGGGGTAGCACGTGAGGACTTCCCAGTTGCTGCGGGCGGCGGGATCCTTTTGCCGGATGGCGGCGATATCTTCGCGAAGACGAGTGAACATGAGCCTGATTCGATCCTGTGAAGCGCTTCCCGCCCACCCGGCAGAGGAGCGGCGGATCGGCGCGGAGGGTGATGTCTGGAGCAAGGGCACCGGCCGTGATCGGCGGGCGTTGCAGTGCGGTGTGAGTGACGGCGGCGCACGCAGCGGCGCAGGTCACTCGGGTCGGCGCAGGGCTAACAGTGCACGTGATAAGGCAGGGAGGCGGCGCAACGCTGGCGCAAACGGTTCATATCCGCGAAGGCTGATGAGCTTATGACGGGAAATTGTATGGCGTTTTCGCGAAGTTTGCAGGCGCGCAAGGTGCGCCACCTCAGCGGCGCACCTTGCGCTCGAGGATGTGCTTCGCGATACCCCGGAGGATGTTGACTTCCTCGCGCTCCAGATGACTCTTGGCGAAGAGCCGGCGCAGGCGCGTCATGAGCTTCTTCGGATTGTCGGGATCGAGGAAATCGAGGTCGACGAGCGCTCGCTCCAGGTGCGCGAGCATGCCCTCGACGTCGTCGCGCGTGGCGAGCGCCTCGTGCCCCGTGGCATCGATGACCGCGGGCGCCACGATCGGCGTGTTCATCGGCTCGCCCCGTTCGTGCGCCAGACACGCGAGGCGCACTTCGTAGGCGATCAGTTGCACCGCCTGGGAAAGATTCAACGAGCTGTACACCGGGTTGGCGGGGATGTGCACCAGCGCGTTGCAACGCTCCACGTCGGCATTCGAAAGTCCGGTGCGCTCGCTGCCGAAGACGAACGCGACAGTCTCGCCCTGCCCCGCGTGCTGCACCGCCATCGCGGCGCTCTCGCGCGGCTCGGCGTTGGGCGGTCCGTATTCGCGCGAACGCGCGGAGAGCGCCACCGCCCAGCTCACGCCCGCCAATGCGGCGTCGAGGTCGGCCACGACCCGCGCGTTGGCCAGCACGTCGTCGGCCCCGCTCGCAAGCGCCACCGCGTCCGGATCGCGCAGAACGTCCGCCCCGGCACGCGGCGCGGCCAGCACGAGACTGCCGAACCCCATCGTCTTGATCGCCCGGGCTGCGGAGCCGACGTTCCCGGGATGGCTGGTCTCGTTGAGCACGAAACGCACTTGATCGAACAGTGGCGACGAATGAGTGGGAGCGGACAAAGGCATGGGACGGCGATGGTGGCGAAAAAACCTGATGAGGTGGAAAGGCAAGCACCCTGCGGGCGATCCGGCCCCCCTCAATGGGCGGCCCGGCGGCAAACGTCGCTATTTTGCCCTGAAATGCGCACGCTGCGGGCCGACTTACATGGCCCGCCCCCCAACGAAGGGTCCCTCGGCAAAACGTGAAAAAGGGTCAGAATCCACAGACACGCCAGCGCGTCGGCCGTATTTTTGTTAGAATGCGCGTTTTCGCCCGGCAATCGCCTCGACACCTTCGGGGGGTCGTGCTTGTCGGGCATCGCTCTTGCTCAATTTGTTCGCTTTGTCTGCCATGCCTGCCGGCCCGCCCAGAGAATGGGTTGCGCGTATCGTCGGCGGTGGCCTTAACAGGAATCTGTCATGCAGCATCCCATGCTCAATATCGCGGTGAAGGCCGCGCGCCGCGCCGGCAACATCATCAGCCGTGCCTCCCTCGACATCGATACTGTCAAGGTCAGCAAGAAGCAGCACAATGACTTCGTGACGGAAGTGGACAAGGCGGCTGAGCTGGCGATCATCGAAACCCTCCTCCAGGCTTACCCCGACCACGCCATCCTTGCCGAAGAAACCGGCGAGGAACATGGCAATGGCGATTCGGAATATCAGTGGATCATCGATCCGCTCGATGGCACGACCAACTTCATTCATGGTCTGCCCTATTACTGCACTTCGATCGCGCTTGCCCACAAGGGTATCGTCTCGCAGGCCGTGATCTATGACCCGACGCGCAACGAACTCTTCACCGCCTCGCGCGGCCGGGGTGCGTTCCTCGACGGCAAGCGCATCCGGGTGTCGCGGCGCGATCGCCTGGCCGACGGCCTGATCGGCACCGGATTCCCGTTCCGCGATCTGCAGGGCGTGGAGAATTACCTCAAGATGTTCGGCACGATGACCGAGCATTGCGCCGGCATCCGACGCCCGGGCGCCGCCGCGCTCGATCTGGCGAACGTCGCCGCGGGCCGAATGGACGGCTTCTTCGAACAGGGTCTGAACGCCTGGGACATGGCCGCCGGCAGCCTGCTGATTACCGAGGCGGGGGGTCTGGTGGGCAATTACACCGGCGAATCGAACTTCCTGTTCGAAGGCGAGATCCTCGCGGGCAATCCGAAGATCTACGCGCAGATGGTCAACCTGCTCGAAGGCTACTCGCGCACGCAACGACCGGCGTCGACGAAGCGGGCGCCCGCCCCGGCCGCCAAGGAAGACGGCCCACAGGCGTAATCGGCACGCCGCCGCTCACGAACGGATAGCCAAGGGCCGCAACGTACCCTCGCGCCCCGCGTAAAAAACCCCGGCGATGCTCGCGCATCCCGGGGTTTTTGCATGGTACGTCGCCACGTCGACACATCGGGCGCGGCGGCGTCCGCTTCAGCCGCGCTGGTCGCGCCGGTCGCGCTGGTCGCGATATCGGCGAGTGTCAGTTGCCAAGACGCGCCAGCACCGTGTCGCGGCCGAGCAACTCGAGCACGGCGTCGATCGACGGGGTGTGCGTGGTGCCGACCACCAGCAGACGCACCGGCATCGCGAGCTGCGGCATCTTCATGCCGTGCTGCGCGAGCGTCGCCTTGAACACCGGCGAGATCGCTTCCTTCTTCCACTCGGGCAGTGCCGCGAGCGCCGTGGCGAGATCCTTCACCGCGGCGCGTGCGGCGTCCGTCATGTGTTGCGCGAGGTCGGCGTCCGACGGCGCCGGCTTGCGATAGAACATTTCCGCGCTTTGCGCGATGTCCTTGACGGTATTCGCGCGGTCCTTGAACAGACCCACCACGCCGGAGAGCGACGGGCCGCCCTCGATCGACACGCCCGCCTTTTGCAGGAACGGCTCGGTCAACCCGGCCAGACGCTCGTTGTCGGCCTGCTTCAGGTACTGGTTGTTCAACCACAGCAGCTTTTCGGGATTGTGCTGCGCCGGCGACTTGCCCAGATGCTCGAGGTCGAACCAAGCGACGAACTGGTCGCGCGTGAAGACTTCCGCGTCGCCATGCGCCCAGCCGAGTCGGGCCAGATAGTTCACCACGGCCTCGGGCAGGAAGCCTTCTTCGCGGTACTGCACCACGCTCATGGCGCCATTGCGCTTGGACATCTTCTCGCCCTGGTCGTTGAGCACCGTGGGCAGATGCGCGTAGACCGGCGGCTGCTTGCCGAGCGCTTCGAAGATGTTGATCTGGCGCGGCGTGTTGTTCACGTGGTCGTCGCCGCGAATCACATGCGTGATGTCCATGTCGATGTCGTCCACGACCACGCAGAAGTTATACGTGGGCGTGCCATCCGGGCGCGCGATCACGAGATCGTCGAGTTCCTCGTTGGAGATTTCGATCCGCCCCTTGACCGCGTCCTCCCACACCACGCTGCCCGTGAGCGGGTTCTTGAAGCGCAGCACCGGCTGCACGCCCACGGGCGGCTCGGGCAGCACCTTGCCCGGCTCCGGACGCCAGCGGCCGTCGTAACGCGGCTTCTCGCCGCGCGCACGCTGCTGCTCGCGCAATTCGTCGAGTTCTTCCATGCTCATGTAGCACGGGTAGACGTGACCGGCAGCCTTCAATTGCGCGAGCACCTCGCGATAGCGATCCATGCGCTGCATCTGGTAGAACGGGCCCTCGTCATAGTCGAGACCGAGCCAGGCCATGCCCTCGAGAATGACCTGTACGGCTTCCGGGGTCGAGCGCTCGAGATCGGTGTCTTCGATGCGCAGCACGAACGCGCCGTGGTTGTGACGCGCGAACGCCCACGGATAGAGAGCGGAACGGATGTTGCCCAGATGGATGAATCCGGTCGGGCTAGGCGCAAAGCGGGTGCGGACAGTGGTCATGGTTTGGCTTCGGTGCATCGCGTCGGCAACAAACAAAAACGCCCGCGGCGGAAGGTCTCGCGCAGGCGGGTCGCCAACATTGGGAAGCCATCATTATATCAGCCGAGTGCGTGCATTCGCGGCACAGTCCGAGTGCGGCATCGGAATTTCCCGCCTTGCCCCTCGGACATCGCTCGCCCGCTTCGCATGACCTCGGCGGCAACGGTCCCCTGTAGCGCGCACCAACGCCGCACGTGGGCGATAATGCGCCATAGCCGAGCGTCGTGAGCCTCCGCCACGTGCCTTCCGAACCGCTTTCCGTCATGTCCGCCCCTATCCTCGAACTGCGCGAATACCGTCCAACGCACAGCACCGACATCCACGACTTTCACCAAGTCGTGATCGGGCTCTCGGGACGCATGGCGTTGTCGCTCGACGGCGAGACGGCACAGTCCGGTCGCGTGAGCGCGCGCAACGGCGTGGTGATTCCCGCCGGCGTGCGTCACGACTATCGCGGCGACGGCCCGAATCGCCAGGTCGTGCTCGACGTTCCCGCGCGCGTGGCCGAGATCACCGGCACCGCACGCGCGTTTGCGCATGAGGCCTTCTTCGCGCTCGACGCCCGGCTGCTGGCGCTCGCACAATGTGTGAGTGCGAGCCTCGCTCGCGGGCAACCGCTCAACGAACACGACCCCGTCGTGCGCGAATGGCTCATGGCGCTGACGTCGCGACTGGCGCCGGCGCGCCACGCGTCTCGCACGGTCCGGTTGAATCTGGCCCACATCGACGCCCGGCTGCATGCCGACCTGGCCGCGCCGCCGGATACCGCGACCCTCGCGCGCGAGGCCGGCATGAGCGTACGCCACTTCCACGACTGTTTCGTCGCCATGGCCGGCGAGACGCCGCACCGTCACCTCATGCGTCTGCGGCTCGCCCGTGCAGCCGCGCTGCTCGTGGCCGACGACACCGCGCTCGCGGACATCGCACTGGAGGTTGGATTCAACGACCAGAGCGCCCTGACCCACGCGTTTCGCCAGCACTTCGGTCTCACGCCCGCGACATGGCGACGCGAACATGGCGCACGCGACGCGGCGCACTGAGGCGCGTCGACGCCCCGTGTGCAGAAATTCACAAGCCGTCGGCCCAGCGATCCCGATACGCTCACGGGATTTTCAGGCATCGCAACAGAACCGGGAGCAGCCCATGGCCGAGATCATCGAGTGGCAGGATTTCGAGAAAGTGGAACTTCGTGTGGGGACGATCGTGACCGCACGCGTCAACGAGAAGGCGAAGAAGCCGGCCTACGTGCTGGAGGTCGACCTCGGGGAACTGGGTGTGAAGACGTCCAGCGCGCAGATCACGGTGCATTACACGCCGGCATCGCTCGTCGGGCGGCAGGTGCTCTGCGTATGCAATTTTCCGCCGAAGCGGATCGCCGGCATCGTCTCGGAAGTGCTCGTGACGGGTTTCGCGGACACTGACGGCGCGATCGTCCTCGCCGGTGTTGAACGTCCCGTGCCCAATGGGGCTCGCCTCCACTGAACGCCCCCCTCGCCCGGCGCCCGAAAGTTCCGACGACCCGACGAAATTCGTCCCGAAAATGACAGGGGGACGGCACCGAATGCCGAATTCCGTGTCAAATGGCGTCGCTGCCCGGCGCGCGACGATGGCGCCGGCAAGGATCGACGGGCACGCCGCGACGTGCCACGGGGTATTGGGGGATGATGGCTTGAAACCACTTCTGTATCGTCTGGGGCTCGGATTGCTCGGGCTTTGTGCGTTCTGGGCGCTGGGCATGCTCAGCGCCAACGAGCTGGGCAAGAGTGCCGCGCTCATGACCACGGCGCTGCCGGGACTGGCGGGCCTGTGCCTGTTGCTGCGGGCGCGGCCCGCCTGGTTCAGCGCGACCACGCTCGGCGTGATCGCCGTTTTCTTTCTCGACGCCGCTACGAAAGGTTTCCTGCGCGATTACTTCGGTTTGCGACCGAATCATCTGCTCGTGCTTCAGGCGGTGTTCAACACCAATGCATCGGAGACCGGCGAATTCTTCCGTCACAACTGGCGCGACGTGGCCGAGGCGAGCGCCGCCTTCGCCGGACTTTTCGCAATGGCCGTGGCGCTGGAGCGCTGTCTGTCACGCCGAGAGGCCGCCGGTGCGCGACCACCGCTGCGCCGTGGCGGCCAGATCGCGGTGGCCACCCTGCTCGCGGGCTTTCTCGCCCTGCATCTGAACCCGACGATGGCCAAGGAGAACCCGCTGCTCTACTGGCCGCTGCGCTATCTCGATTACAAGGGGCAACTCGCGCACGCCGAGAAGCTGCAACGCGAGCTCGAGCAAAGCATGGCGCAGCGCACCGACTGGCAGGTGCAATATCACGGTCCGGACCGCAAGACCGTGGTATGGGTCATCGGCGAGAGCCTGAACCGCAACAACATGTCGCTCTATGGCTACGCGCGCAACACCACACCGATGCTGGACACATTGCGCAGCGACCTGACCGTATTTCGCGACGTGGTGTCGTCCGAGCCGGCGACGATGGCATCGCTCATGAAGATGCTCACCCCCGCGAGTCTCGACGATCCCGACGCGTGGACACGCCAACCGGACTTGATCATGCTGGCCAAGGAGGCCGGTTTCCGCACGTATTGGCTCTCGAATCAGGTGCCCAATGACGGCTGGCTCGGCCTCGTCGCCAATCGCGCGGACGAACGCGTCTTCATCAACAAGGGGTTCGGCCGGGGCGAGAACAACTTCGACGGCAATCTTCTGCCGGCATTCGAGCATGCCCTCGCGAACGATGCCCCCCGCAAGCTCATCGTGGTGCATCTGCTCGGCGCGCATCCCACCTATGACATGCGCTATCCCGAGAGCTTCGCGCGCTTCCACAACACGGACGACACCGTAATGGCCGGGCTCGAGGCCCAGGGGCGCTCGCTCTGGGTGCGGCGCCTGCGCAACGAGTACGACAACGCCATCGCCTACAACGATTTCGTCGTCGCCAGTCTGATCCGCAAGACGATGTCGACCGATGCGTCGGCCGACGCGAGCCTGCTGTTCAGCTCGGATCACGCACAGGAAGTGGGGCATACCCGAAACCACACCGGGCAGTCGGTGGCCGACGCGTCGGGTTACGAGATTCCGATGATCGTCTGGACGCGCAGCGCCATCGATGCGCAACGCCGCGCCTCGCTGGAGTCGCGCCCTTACCAGACCGATCAGCTCGAGCATACGATGCTCGGCCTTCTGGACATCGGCACGCCCTACTATGACGCGTCGCGCGATGTGCTGAGCGATGCGTTCGTCCCCGCGCCACGCCGCATCAACGGCATGGCCTACCGACCGGCGGCAAGCGTGTCCGACGCGGCGTCCGGCGCGCAGCGCGCACGAGGCGCGCAAAGCGCCGGGAGCGGCGGGAGTGACGGGACGCGGCGGGAAGGTGCGTAACGCCAAAGTTCCCGCCAACAGTGCCCTTACCAGCGATGCCGGTTGAGTCGTCGCGACGTCGAATTCAACCGCAAGAAACGGAGCGTTTGATCACGGCCATCTGACTAGACTCCCTTCGAGATCCCCGCCTCGAAGAGATGCCGATGACAGACGCACCGCCGCCCCTGCCCCGCCACCCGTTGCCCGCCGATTTGCCGCCCGATGTACGCATCGATGCGCACATCGATGCGCACGTCGACTCGGAGTCCGATGCACACGCCGCGCCATGCACCGGCGAGTCGATGCATGTGCTCGTCACATCGCTCTCGCGCGCGAACCTCGCTGCGCAATTCAGCGAACAGATGACGCTGGCGGTCATCCCGATCGTGGCCGTCATCGCGTTGCGCGCCTCAGCCGAGCAGACCGCCACGTTGCAAGCGGCCACCACGTTGCCGTTTCTGCTGCTCTCTCTGCCTGCCGGCGTGCTTGCGGACCGTTATCGTCGCAAGCCGCTCATGATCTCGACGGAGCTGCTGCGTGCCGCGGCGCTCCTCGTGCTCTTCCTCCTGTTCCGGATGCACTGGCTCACGCTCGCTTCACTGGGCGCGCTGGGCTTCGCGATAGCGACGGGGACCGTGGTCTTCGGCGCGGCGGCCCCCTCGCTGGTCGCCGCGCTCGTCGGCCCGGCCCATCTGCTCACCGCGAACCGGCGATTGGAGACGGCCCGCAGCGTTGCCTTCACCGCCGGACCAGCCATCGGTGGCGTGCTGGCGGGCGTGGCCTCCGGGCTGTTCGCCTTCGCGACCGCCCTCGCGCTGTCGCTCGCCAGCGCATTCTGGCTGTCCCGGCTGCCAGCGGAAACCCCGCGCACCGGTGCGCGACGACACTTCGTTCATGAACTCGGCGAAGGGGTGCGTTTCATCGTCCGCAATCGGTATCTGCGCCCCATCGTGGCGACGGCGTTCGTCTTCAATACCGCGTGGTATCTGCTGTTGTCCGTCTTCGCGTTCCACGCCATCGACGCACTCGGGTTCTCGCCGCAAGCGGTCGGCGCCGCGCTGGGGACCTATGGATTCGGGATGGTGTGCGGGGCGATGGGTTACGCACGTGTGGCAAACCGCCTGCGCTTCGGACGGCAGATCCTCCTTGGCCCGATCTGCGCCGCGCTCGCGGCACTGCTGATGTGCGCCACCACCGTGGTGCCGCGCGGTCCCGGCGCCTACGGCGTCGTGTTCGCGGCCTTCTTCCTGTTTGGCTTCGGCCCGATCGTCTGGACAATCTCCACGACGTCGCTGCGCCAGATCGTCACCCCCGGCGGCCTGGTCGCGCGCGTGTCGGCTGTCACGATGACGGCAACCTTCGGCGCACGACCGTTAGGTGCGTTTCTGGGGGCCGCAATCGCATCCGGGCACGGCGCAAAAGCCTGTCTTTTTGCCATGGCCGTCGGCTTCGGCATGCAGCTTGCCATCATCGCCCGCTCGCCCGCGGCGCGCCTTGCGTCGCTCGAAGCCGCGGATAGCGGCCAATCGCGTTAGACGCGGCTGGGATCGCCCGGCCGTCGGGACGATCTCGCATGACGCGTAGTCGTCCCGAAGCACCGTTCATTGTGCGTGCAGCACCTCGCGAAGCGCATCGGTCAGCGCCTGGCACTCCGCTTCCGTCCCCACCGTAATGCGCAGGAACTGCGCAATGCGCGCCTGCTTGAAGTGACGCACGATGATCGAGCGCTCGCGCAGCGCGGCGGACAGTTGCGCCGCGTCGTGCGACGGGTGACGCGCGAACACGAAGTTCGCGGCAGACGGCAGCACCTCGAAGCCGAGGGCCGTCAGCCGCGCCACCAGCGCCTCGCGGCTGGCGATCACCGCGCGCCGCGTCTCGTCGAAATACGTCTCGTCCTCGATGGCCGCCACACCGGCCGCTTGCGCGAGCCGATCGAGCGGATACGAGTTGAAGCTGTTCTTCACGCGCTCGAGCGCTTCGATCAGGTCGGGATGCCCCATGGCGAAGCCCAGGCGCAGCCCCGCGAGCGAGCGGGACTTCGACAGCGTTTGCACGACCAGAAGATTCGGATATCTGCCGATGAGCGTCGCGGCGCTCTCGCCACCGAAATCGATGTACGCCTCGTCGATCACCACCACCGAATCCGGATTGCCCGCCAGCAGCCGTTCGATCTCGCCCGAGGCCAGCACGCGCCCCGTCGGGGCATTGGGGTTGGGGAAGATGATGCCGCCGTTGGGCTTCAGGTAATCGTCGACACGGATTTCGAACGTCTCGGTGAGCGGCACGTTCTCGAAGGCCACGCCGTACAGCCCGCAGTACACCGGGTAGAAGCTGTAGGTGATGTCCGGATAGAGAATCGGCTTGTCGTGCTTGAGCAAGCCTTGAAACACGTTTGCCAACACCTCGTCGGACCCGTTACCCACGTGCACATTCGCCACGTCCAGACCGAAACGCCTGGCAATGGCCTGCTTGAAGCGACGCGCGTCAGGATCGGGGTAAAGCTTGAGCGCGTCCGCATCGCTGCCGAGCGCCTCGCGAATCGCGGCGAGCACCCGCGGCGACGGCCCGTACGGATTCTCGTTGGTATTGAGTTTGATGAGCCGCTGCATCTGCGGCTGCTCACCGGGGACGTACGGCGTCAGGTTGGCAACGCCCGCACTCCAGAATCGGCTCATGACGTCGGCTCCACTCACTTTGCGAAACCGCGCGCCAGATCCGCCTGGATGTCGGCCGGCGACTCCAGCCCCACGGCCAGGCGAATCAGCCCCTCCGTGATGCCGGCGGCCGCGCGGGCCTCGGGCGTGATGCGACCGTGCGTGGTGCTCGCCGGATGCGTGATCGTCGTACGCGTATCGCCGAGGTTACCCGTGATCGAACACACCTGCGAGTTGTCGATCACACGCCATGCGTTCTCGCGTTGCTCGGCCGGTGTTGCCCCCTTGAGCTCGAAGGCCACGATCGCGCCGCCCGCCTTCTGCTGACGCTGGGCCAGGGCGTACTGCGGGTGCGACGGCAGCCCGGGGTAGTACACACGCGCGACCTGCGGCTGTTTCTCGAGCCATTGCGCAATGATCAGTGCGTTCGCGGATTGCTTCTCCACGCGCAGCGACAGCGTCTCCATGCCCTTGAGCAGCACCCATGCGTTGAACGCCGAGAGCGTGGGGCCCGCGCTTCGCACGAACGGGAAGACCTTGCCCATGATGAATTCCTTCGTACCGACGATCGCGCCGCCCAGCACGCGGCCCTGGCCATCCAGATACTTGGTCGCTGAGTGCACGACGACGTCGGCGCCATACTCGATCGGGCGCTGCAATGCCGGGGTGCAGAAGCAGTTGTCGACGACGAACAGCGCGCCCGCTTCCTTCGCGATCTTGCCGATGGCGGTAATGTCGGCGATATCGGTGAGCGGGTTCGACGGCGTTTCCAGGAAGAACATCTTCGTGTTCGGTCGAATCGCCGCGCGCCAGGCGTCGAGATCCGTGGGATCGACGAACGTGGTCTCGACACCGAAGCGATTGAAGATCGTGGAGAAAACGTTGAGCGTGGAGCCGAAAATACTGCGCGAACTCACGAGATGGTCGCCGGCGGACAGCGCCGACATCACGACCGAGACGATCGCGCTCATGCCCGAGGCGGTCGCCATGCACGCCTCGGCGCCTTCGAGCGCGGCCAGTCGATCCTGGAACATCGACACGGTCGGATTGGTGAAGCGCGAGTAGGTGAAGCCCTCCTCCGAATGCGCGAAGCGTTCGGCGGCTTCGGCCGCGCTCTTGAAGACAAAGCTCGAGGTCAGGTACAGCGCCTCGGAATGCTCACCAAACTCGGAGCGCTGCGTGCCCGCGCGCACCGCCAGGGTGTCGAAATCGAAGGAGTCCATCGTATATCTCGTCATTGGATCGGCCCGCCCGTCGGCCAAAAAAAGAAAAGCCCGTTTCGCTGGTCAGCAAAACGGGCTCGAAATCCATCTGTCTAGGCCTCGCTTTAGCTGTTTCGGGGAGATTCCCCCACGTCCGCAAGCTGAAATCAAATCGACGTGAGAAGCAGTGTAGCACGTTGCCGGCAACGCAGAAACTTTGGCGCCGCGCACCCGGATCGCGTCCGGCCCAAGCCCGCGGTCCGCCCCGGATGCCCGAAGCTTGCCGCCATGGCCGGCCCGGCGACGCGTCTGTCAGAGGCCAAGCTGAGCCCCGCGCGGCTCATTGTCATCGCCCTCGTTAGCTTCCACGACAGGCGCCTTCGGCGCCTTGCGCTGCTGCTCCAGGCGATTGAGGTATTCCGGCGTGACATCGCCCGTGATGTAGTTGCCGTCGAAGCACGAGGCGTCGAAGTCGGTCAGCGCCGGATTGATGTCGCGCACGGCGGCCTTCATGTCCTCGACGTCCTGATAAATCAGTTCGTCGGCGCCGATGATTCGCGCCACTTCCTCGTCGCTGCGGTCATGAGCGACCAGTTCGCTGCGCGTGGGCATGTCGATGCCGTACACGTTCGGGAATTTCACGGGCGGCGCGGCCGAGGCGAAGATCACCTTGCGGGCGCCGGCGTCGCGCGCCATCTGCACGATTTCCTGGCTGGTCGTGCCACGTACGATCGAATCGTCGACGATGAGCACGTTCTTGTCCTTGAACTCGACGCGCATCGCGTTGAGCTTCTGGCGCACCGACTTCTTGCGCATGGCCTGACCCGGCATGATGAAGGTGCGGCCAACGTAGCGGTTCTTGAAAAAGCCTTCACGGTAGTTCAGGCCCAGGCGCTTGGCGACCTGCATGGCAGCCGGACGGCTCGAGTCCGGAATCGGCATGACCACGTCGATGTCCTGGTAGTCGAGTTCGCGGCGGATCTTCTCGGCGAGATAGTCGCCCATGCGCAGGCGGGCATCGTAGACCGGCACGCCGTCGAGCACCGAGTCCGGGCGCGCCAGATACACGAGTTCGAAAATGCAGGGATGCATCGACGCCGACGTCGCGCATTGCTGCGAGGTCAGCTCACCGTCGTTGCTGATGAAGACCGCTTCGCCCGGCTTGACGTCGCGCTCGAACGCGAAGCCCATGCCTTCGAGCGCCACCGATTCCGACGCCACCATCCACTCCGTGCCGTTCGGGCCGTCGAAGCGGCCGATACACAGGGGACGAATGCCGTTCGGATCGCGAAACGCGAGCAGGCCGAAGCCCGAGATGATCGAGACGATCGCGTACGATCCGCGCAGCCGGCCGTGCACCTTGCCGACCGCCTCGAACAGCGAAGCGACGGTCAGGCCATCGCGCGAACTACGTTCGAGTTCGTGCGCGAGCACATTGAGCAGCACTTCGGAATCGGAGGTGGTGTTGATGTGGCGACGGTCGACCCGGAACATCTCGTCCTTGAGCTGTTCCCAGTTCGTCAGGTTGCCGTTGTGGGCGAGTACGATGCCGTACGGCGCATTCACGTAGAACGGCTGCGCCTGCGCGGCACTCGACGATCCCGCCGTCGGGTAACGCACCTGGCCAATGCCGACGCTGCCCGGCAAGTCGCGCATGTTGCGCGTGCGGAACACGTCCCGCACCATGCCGTTGCCCTTGTGCATGTAGAAGGACTGGCCATCCGTCGTCGCGATACCGGCGGCGTCCTGGCCGCGGTGCTGCAGGAGCAGCAGACTATCGTAGATGAACTGGTTGACCGGGGATTTGGAGACTACACCGACGATGCCACACATGGCATGAATCCTTCAAAAAACATCGAAATCTGCATCAAACGGACTGTATTATCCGTCATTCGGAAACCTTGTGCAGGCCGGTCGACGGCGTGGACGATCCGCCCACCCCACCGCTGCGCATGCCCCAGCCCGGCGACCCATCGCCGCCGCCCTGCACGCTCAGGCCGCTGCCGCCCGACGATCCGGTACCGTGCCCGGCCAGCGCATTCGCCGCTCCGCTCACCGCATTCGTCGCGCCGCCCATCAGGTTCGACAATCGGCTCGACATCGCACCACCGCCCGCGCCGCCCGTTTTGTCCACGTCGCTCATCGCGCCGGCCGCCCCCGTGTTGCCTGGCCTGCCGCGCACATGACCGCCCTCGATCACTTCCGGCCCTGCCCGCCCGCCTGGCGACGTCATGCCCCGGTAAGGCTCCAACTGGGGCAAGGGGATCGACGTCCCCAACGGATTCGTGCTCGGTATCGCCGCATCGGGCTTGTGCAGGTAGTGCTGCACCGGTTCGGGCAGGTAAGGCATCAGACGTTCGAGCCCCGCTTCCACCCAGGGCCTCACCAGCGAGTTCTGCCAGACCGGCTCCTTGGGCAATGCCGTTAACTTGGCGGCGACCATCAGGACCATCAAGAGCAAAACACCGCGAACAATACCGAACAACATGCCTAATCCGCGATCGGCCGGTCGCAGGCCGATCAAATCGGTCATGCGCCCCACCAGCGCGCTCACGATTCCCGCGCCGAACACCACGGCAACGAGCACCAGCAGGAAGCCCAGTGCACCCTGCGTCATCTCGCCGCCCGGCAGGTCCGCCGGCAGCCAGTGCGCCACCGTCGGGCCGAAAGCGCGCGCGACGAAGAACGCAACCACCCAGCCGACGAGATTGAACAGCTCGCGCACCAGACCGCGCAGCATACCCAGCAACATCGAACCCAACAGGATCGCAATGGCCGCGTAATCCACCACGGTCAGCAGACCGCCATGCATGGAATTGCCCAACTCAGCCTGCCTCGGCGACCTGCGCCGTCAGTCCGGCATCGCGAATCTTCTTGCCCGCGGCTTCCGCACTCGCGCGATCGGGGAAGGGACCTGCGCGCAGCAGGTAAAGCTCACGACCGTCGACCGCGCTCTTCACCATATAGCTCGGCACGTTCACGAGCTTGAGCTTGACGAGCCACGCCTGGGCACGATCCTGGGTCGAGAACGCCCCGATGCGCACGAGGTATTTGCCACCCGACGCGGCCGGCTTTTGCGTCGCGTCATGATTGTCGGCCGACCTGGCGGGCCTGGTGCCCGTGTTGTTCTGGGCGAACTGTGCGATCGGGTCAGCGGCATTGCCGGACTGGGGCTTCGCCTGGGCTCGCGCGGTGTCGTGCGTGTCCGGCTTGGCCGCCGGCTTCGCATCGGCGTGCTGCTCGGGCTTTTTCGCGTCGGGTTTGTGCGCTTCAGGCTTGACTTCCGGCTTCACCTGCGCGACCTGCGGCTCCGGCACTGCGGTCGGTGCGGGGGCCACGGCGGCGGCGGGCGGCACGGCCGTCGGCGCCGGGGCCGGGGCCGGGGCCGGGGCCGGCTTGGCCGCGTTGGCCAGTGTGCTGCTGTCGACGGCCTCCTCGCCCTTGTCGAGCGACGCGTCGGACGGCGGCGTCGCGGCGGCCTGCGGCTTCACGCGCACGGGCGGCGAGCCGGCATCCTTGCCGGGAATCTGGATCGCGATGTCGTCGGCCGCCGGCTTCGGCTCCGGCGCGAGGACCATCGGCAGAATAATGACGGCGGCGAGCACCAACGCCAGCGCGCCGACCAGACGGCGGCGCGCACGTTGCTTCTCGGGCAGCAGCGGATCGAGTTGCTCGTGCTCGCTGTACTCGCCCCCTCCCGCCGCACGGGTGCCGGTTCGGCCGCTCCTGCGGCTACCGCGCTTCGGGGGAACGGCTTCGGCGTCTTTCTTGCGGAAGGAAAACAATCCCATAGGCCCTTGGCTCTGGTCGAAACTCGCGTCGTTGGACTGATCATCGCGCATCTGGTGCGGCATGCGCATGACATTTCTCGTAAGCAAATGTCACGGCAAAGGCACCTTCACGCATCAGTGGCGTTGCAGCTTGCGGTGCGACATCACACCCGCCACCGTAAAGAACGATCCAAAAACCACAATTCTATCATTCTCCCCGCACTGCTCGAGCGCGGCGGCATAGGCTTTCTCGGGGGATTCGAAGCTTTCGACGGAATGGTCGGCGTCCGGCTTGAACCCGACGGCCCGCAACTTCTCCTCGAGCACCGCCGGCCCTGCCGCGCGCCCGGTCGGCAGTGCGCACAGGCGCCAGTGATCGACCTTGTCGACCAGGTGGCGCAGCACGCCTTCGATATCCTTGTCGGCCATGGCGCCGAACACCGCATACGTGTACGGAAAGTAGCCCATGCCTTCGAGGTTGTGGCCAAGTGCCGCCGCGGCGTGCGGGTTGTGCGCCACGTCCAGCACCACCGCAGGGCGCCCCGGCAGCACCTGAAAGCGTCCCGGCAGTTCCACCGAGGCGAGTCCCAGACGAATGTCCTGTGCGGAGACCGGCAGCACGCTGCGCATCGATTCGAGCGCCGCGAGCGCCGCCGATGCGTTGAGCAACTGGTTCGCCCCGCGCAGCGCCGGGTATGCCAGCGCAGGACGGCGCATCTGGCGCCCGCCGTAGCTCCATTGCTGCTTGTCGCCCTGATAGTTGAAATCGCGGCCGAAAAGCCACAGGTCGGCGCCAATGCGCTCGGCCTCGGAGACGAGCGTGGCGGGCGGCATCGGATCGCCGCAAATGGCCGGCTTGCCCGCACGGAAGATGCCGGCTTTCTCGATGGCGATCGCCTCGCGCGTGTTGCCCAGGTAGCTCGCGTGGTCGATGTCGATGCTCGTGACGACCGCGCAATCGGCATCGACGATATTCACCGCGTCCAGGCGCCCGCCGAGCCCCACCTCGAGAATCACGGCATCGAGCCCGGCGGTGGCGAACAGATGCATGATCGCAAGCGTGGTGAACTCGAAATACGTGAGCGAGACCGGCGTCTCGAAGCTGGTGCGCGCCCGCTCGACCGCCTCGAAGTGCGGCAGCAGCGTAGCGTCGTCCACGACTTCGCCGTTCACGCGCGCGCGCTCATTGAACGAGATCAGATGCGGCGACGTGTGGCAGCCGACGCGGTACCCGGCCGAGAGAAGAATGGCCTCGATGAGCGCGCAGGTCGAACCCTTGCCGTTGGTGCCGCCGACCGTGAAGACGGGGCACGGGAATTTGAGCCCTAGTGCGTCTTTCACGCGGCCAATGCGCGCGAGCCCCATGTCGATACCCACGGGGTGGGCGGTTTCGAGGTGGGCCAGCCAGGCGTCGAGAGTGGAATATGTCGGCATGAATATACGGGGCAGAAAACAAAAACGCGGACGTCGTGTAACGTCCGCGCTGTTTGCTGCGAAATAAGGCGAATGATGCAAACGATGCAATCAGGCGCTGCTGGTGCCGCGCCCGCGTGGCGTTGCGTCATTCTACGCCGTTGCACCGCCCTTTGGGGCACAGCAACGGCGCACGCCGCTTCACCGTGCGGCCGATGCCGCGGGCCTCAGGCGACCGCGTCGGCCGGCTGGCACTGCATCAGCGCGATCAGGCGAGCGATCTCCTCGCGCATGTTGCGACGGTCGACGATCATGTCGATCGCGCCCTTTTGCAGCAGGAACTCCGAGCGCTGGAAGCCTTCGGGCAGTTTCTCGCGCACGGTCTGCTCGATCACGCGCGGGCCCGCGAAGCCGATGAGCGCCTTGGGCTCGGCCATCACCACGTCGCCCAGGAAGGCGAAGCTCGCGGACACGCCACCCATCGTCGGATCGGTCAGCACGGAGATGAACGGCAGCTTGGCGTCGGACAGCTTCGTGAGCATGGCCGTGGTCTTGGCCATCTGCATGAGCGAGAGCAGGCTTTCCTGCATGCGCGCGCCGCCCGAAGCGGTCACGCAGATGAAGGGCACACCCTGTTCGAGTGCATTCTGTGCGCCGCGCACGAAGCGCTCGCCGACCACGGAGCCCATCGAACCGGCCATGAACGAAAACTCGAAGCAGGCCACCACGACTGGCAGGGTGTGGATCGCACCGCCCATGACAACCATGGCATCGGTCTCGCCGCTATCGTCCATCGCTTCCTTGATGCGATCCGGATACTTGCGGCTGTCCTTGAACTTCAGCGCGTCGACCGGCACGATCTCCTGGCCGAGTTCGTAGCGGCCTTCCGGATCGAGCAGCGCGTCCAGACGCGCGCGCGCACCGATGCGCATGTGATGGTCGCACTTCGGGCAAACGTGCAGATTCGCTTCCACGTCGTTGCGATACAACACCGCTTCGCACGACGGGCACTTGATCCACAGCCCTTCCGGGATGCTCTTGTTGCGCTGCGTCGGATCGGTTTGCTTGATCTTCGGGGGCAGCAGCTTATCGAGCCAGCTCATAGTTTCTCCTTGGCAAACGCCCGCTCCACAGGGGCGGGCGTTTCTGGCGACCGTATGATACGGTCGTTTCAATTCAGCGTTTCACCGGGCGGGTCGGGCGCCCCTCGGGCCGTCTCGACCCCGGACGCCGCGAATTTACGCCGATTTGGCGCCCTCGTCGAGCGCCTGACGGATACCGCCGATGAATTCAGCCAGCGATTTTACCGCGTTCTGGCCTTCCAGATCACGCGGCGTGTTTTCCAGACGCTGCACGATGGCACTGCCGATGACCACGGCGTCGGCCACGCTTGCGATGGCGCGGGCCGTTTCGGCGTCGCGAATCCCGAAGCCCACGCCGACCGGCAGCGCCGCGGCCGCCTTGATCTGGGGAATCTTGGCGGCCACACTCGCCAGATCCAGGCTCGCCGCGCCGGTCACGCCCTTGAGCGAGACGTAGTACAGGTAGCCGCTCGCCTGACGTGCCACGGCGGCGATACGCGCATCGGTCGACGTGGGCGAGAGCAGGAAGATCGGATCGATGCCGTGCGCGCGCATGGCGCCCGCGTAGGCTTCGGCCTCCTCGGGCGGGTAATCGACCACCAGCACGCCGTCCACGCCGGCCCTGGCGGCGCGCTCGGCGAAAGCCTCGAGGCCCATCGCCTCGATCGGGTTGGCGTAGCCCATGAGTACGACCGGCGTGCGATCGTTGGTCTGACGGAACACGGCCACGTAGCCGAGCACCTCGGCCAGGCTCACGCCGCGCGCCAGCGCGCGCTCCGAGGCGCGCTGAATCACTGGGCCATCGGCCATCGGGTCGGAAAACGGCACGCCGAGTTCGATGACGTCGGCACCGTTGTCGGCCAGCGCGTGCATCAGCTTGACGGACCACCCCGGCTCCGGATCGCCGGCGGTGATGAACGGAATGAGGCCCTTCTTACCCTGCGCTTGCAAGGCTTGGAACGTCGCTTGAATGCGGGACATGATCGGAAAGTCTCTGAAGTCGTTGGTTGGCGAGCGCGTGATAGTGCGCGTTGAGCTCGAAGCCGACGAAACGCCGGCCGTGCAGCGCGCACGCCACGGCCGTCGTGCCACTGCCCATGAACGGGTCGAGCACGAGTCCGCCGGGCGGGCAACTGGCCAGCACCATGCGCTCGATGATATGCAGCGGTTTCTGCGTCGGATGATCGACGCGTTCGGGGTCTTGCCGGTGCAATCGCGAGATCGACCACAGATCCTTGGGGTTGTAACCCAGTTCCAGCCACTTGCTGCCCTCGAAGATGCGGCGCGAGCGCGCCTTCTTCGTCGCGGCGTCATACGGCACGCGCACGGCATCGAGGTCGAAATAGTAGTCCTTCGACACTGCGAAAAAACCGATGTTGTCGTGCACGGACGAGAATCGCCGCGTACTGCCGCCCATGCTGGGCACGCGGCGATCCCAGATGATCTCGTTGATCATCAGCATGCGCTGCTTCAGAAACACGAAGAGCTCGGGGGCGTACTGCCACGTACAGAACAGATAGAGCGAGCCGCGCGGTGCGAGCTTCGGAATGGCCGCCTCCAGCCAGCCATACGTCCAGCCGAGAAAGTCCTCGCCGGAGCGCTTGTCCGAGTCGTTGCCGTAATCCTTGCCGAGCCCGTAGGGCGGGTCGGCCAGAATCAGGTCGACGCTGCCGTCTTCCAGTTCATGCACGTGATGCAGGAAATCAGCGTGACGCAAATCGATGTCGCCCGGCGCCCATTGCGCCCGCAGCTCGCCGGCAGCCTCCAGGGCTTCGAGACGTGCGGCGGCGGCTTCGGTGGCGTCCACGGGACGCTCGGTCCCGAGGGCATCATTCTGTGCCTTGCGATCAGTCAGATCGGTCATGCTGGTTCGGTTGGTGTCAGGAAGGATCAGGGAATCCGTGGCATCCCGCCGCAATGCGGCAATGCAACGGCGCTTACGCGCCCGGGTGCGCCGGCTTGGCCAGCGCCATCACGGTGTGCATGTCCTTGTCGCCGCGCCCCGAGAGATTGACCAGCACGATCTGATCGCTCGGCAGCGTGGGCGCAAGCTTGCACGCGTAAGCGAGCGCATGACTCGACTCCAGTGCCGGGATGATGCCCTCGATGCGACAGCAGTCATGAAAGGCCCGCAGCGCCTCGGTGTCGGTAACGCCCACGTACTCGGCACGCTTGATGTCGTGCAGCCACGCATGCTCGGGCCCCACCCCGGGGTAGTCGAGACCGGCAGAGATCGAGTGCGTCTCGGTGATCTGACCGTGCGAATCCTGCAGCAGATACGTGCGGTTCCCATGCAGTACGCCCGGCGTGCCACCGAGGATCGACGCCGCGTGGCGGCCGGTCTCGATGCCCTCGCCCGCCGCTTCCACGCCCACGAGCTTCACGTCGGGCACGTCGATATACGGGTAGAAGATGCCCATGGCGTTGGAGCCGCCGCCCACGCACGCGAGCACGTAATCCGGCTGACGACCGGCCAGTTCGGGCATCTGCACCTTGCACTCCTCGCCGATCACGCTCTGGAAATCGCGCACGAGCATCGGGTACGGGTGCGGCCCGGCCACGGTACCGATGATGTAGAAGGTACTCTCGACGTTCGTCACCCAGTCGCGCATCGCTTCATTGAGGGCATCCTTGAGCGTCTTCGATCCGGACTCCACCGGAATCACGGTCGCGCCCAGCAGTTGCATGCGGTACACATTGGCGGCCTGGCGCTTGACGTCCTCGGCGCCCATGTAGACCACGCACTCCATGCCGAAACGCGCGGCGATGGTCGCGGTGGCCACGCCGTGCTGCCCCGCCCCGGTCTCGGCGATCACACGACGCTTGCCCATGCGGCGCGCAAGCAGCGCCTGTCCGATCACGTTGTTGACCTTGTGCGCGCCGGTGTGATTCAGGTCTTCGCGCTTGAGGTACACCTGCGCACCGCCCAGTTCCTGGCTCCAGCGCTTGGCGTGATAGATCGGCGACGGTCGGCCGACGTAATGCTTCAGTTCGTAGTGGAATTCTTCGAGGAAAGCCGGATCGTGCTGATACCGGGCATACGCCTCGCGCAGTTCGTCGAGCGCGTGAATCAGCGTCTCGGCGACAAAGACACCGCCGTACGGGCCGAAATGGCCCCGGGCGTCAGGAAAATCGTACATGGTCGTCACTCTTCGCAGTACCGGTGCGCGGCCCTTGCGGCCGCCCCGGCGGGTTGCTATTCGGTGTCGGCGGCACGCACTGCGTGCACGAACGCCGTCATGCGGGCGGGATCCTTCACGCCCCGCGACGCCTCCACACCGCTCGACACGTCGACGGCGTACGGCGCCACCCGGCCGATGGCTTCAGCAACGTTGTGTGCGTTCAAGCCACCACTCAAAACGGCCCGACGCGCGATGTCTTTTGGAATAAGTGACCAATCGAAAACCTTTCCTCCACCGCCATAGCCCTCGACCAGGGCGTCGAGCAAGATGCCTTGCGCGGCGGTGTATGCCTGAGCGAATTGTAGCAAATCGCCGCTGTCTTTCGTCTCCGGGCCGATACGCATGGCGCGCATGTAGGGACGGTTCCCGGCCGCGGCCGACAACGCCGCGCATTGCTCGGGCGTTTCGTCCCCATGGAACTGGAGGCTGGTGAGCGGCACGGCCTCGACGGTTCGGGCGATCTCGTCGGGTGCGGCGTTGACGAACAGGCCGACCAGACTCACGTACGGCGGCACCCGCCGGGCCAGTTCGGCCGCACGCGCCAGCCCCACATAGCGGGGACTGGGCGGATAGAACACGAGGCCGATCGCGTCGACGCCAAGCGCCACCGCGTGGTCGATGTCCGCCGCCTGAGACAAGCCGCAGATCTTGATTCGCGTACGGGAGTTGAAGGAATTCATGAACGGGCCCACGGCATCGGAAATGGCCACGCAGCCCAGTTGGGCTCGGGCACGGCGAAACGCTCAGGATACCCCACGCGTGCCAGATACAGGCCATCGGGCATGAACGTCGGCGCGGCCTGACGGCGGTCCAGACTCGCGAGCACGTGCGCCATCCAGCTCGCCGGCTGGCGCCCACGGCCGATCGCCAGCAGGCATCCCATGATGTTGCGCACCATGTGGTGCAGGAAGGCGCTTGCGCGAAAGCGGAACACGAAGAAGTGCCCCTGCTGCTCGATATCGATGCCATAGAGATGCTTGACCGGCGTTTTCGCCTGGCATTCGGACGACCGGAACGCTGAGAAGTCGTGCTCGCCCACGAGTGCCTGGCCGGCGGTGCGCATGGCGTCGAGATCGAGCGGCGTGTGCAGCCAGCCACAGCGACCGTCGAGCAGCGGGGAGCGCACCGGATGCACGTACAGCACATAGAAGTAGGTGCGCTCGAACGCCGCGAATCGTGCGTGAAAATCGTCCGGCATCGCCTGCGCCCATTGCACGGCAACCGTTTTCGGCAGGAACGCGTTGACGCCGCGCACCCACGAAAACATCGCCCGGTCCAGTTCCGTGTCGAAGTGTACGACCTGACCAATGCCGTGCACACCGGTGTCGGTGCGGCCCGCGACCGTCGTGGGCAACGCCACGCCGCCGAATTCCCGCAATGCGGCTTCGAGCGCCTGCTGCACGGTGTTGCCGTGCGGCTGCGATTGCCAGCCGGAGAACGCCGTGCCGTCGTAATGGATGCCCAGTGCGATTCGCATATGAAAAAGAAAAATGGGCGCCCAAGCTTCGGGCGCCCCAAACTACGGTCAATCTGTGGTGTGTTCGCCGGTGTGCCGCCGCGTCACTTGCCAAGCTCGGCCAGCCGCGCACGCGCGACCGACTGTTGCGCGGCGTCGCCGCCGGCGATCACCTCCTCGAGCAGCTCGCGCGCGCCATCGTCGTCGCCGATGGTCTGGTACGCCGCCGCCAGTTCGAGCTTCGTGTGGAACTCGTCGGGCACGTCCGCCTCTGTCGCGCGCGGGACAATCGGCGCGGGCGACACGTCCTGCGCCTGCGGTGCCGCGGGCTCACCTGCATACGACGTGGCAGGCGTGGTCGGTGACAACGGCGCATGGGCCTCATGCGCCACGAGCGCCTCGGTCCCCGTTGGCACGGGCAATACCGGCGCGCTCGCCGATGCGGACGCCGGTGAAGCCTCGTCGCCCTTCAGGTCGAGACTGAAATCGGACAGGTCGAACGACAGCGGCTTGAGCGACGGCGCCTCGTGTGCGGCGTCGGTGTAGCTGCGCGGCGCTTCCTCGGCGCTGGCGGCCTGCCGCATCGCGGCATCGAAATCCTCGTCGCTGAGTTCGTCGCCCGGCTCGTCGGCGGCGTCGTTGTTCGCGTCGTCCGATGCGTCGGCGCCGTGCTGCGCGGCCGCCTGCTCATGCAACGGATGCCCCGGCGGCGCCATCGTGAACTGGACCGAACCGATGCCCTGCGAGAGCGACGGCAAGGCGCCGCTGGAAATCGTCCCCACATGCGCCGGCTGGCCCGGAATGCCGAGATCCAGATCGCCAAGCATGCCGGCAACGCCGCCCTTCGGCGCCGCTTGCGTGGACAGTTCGGCCAGCAGTTCCTCGCTTGTCCCGGACGCCGGTTCGCGCGAGTTCTCCGACGCAGGCACGGCCTCGAGCTCGGATGCCGGTTCGGCATGTGCTGCGAATGCGGCCGTCGATTCGGGAGCCACACTGCCAACAGCCGCCGCCGCGTTCAGGGCTTCGAGCGATGCGAGGCTCGCCGCCATCGGATCGGGATGTGCGGCAGGCGCATCGCCCACGGCGACGGTCGGCTCCACCTCGCCGGCTTGCTCCGCAAACGCGGCATCCCAATCAATGTCCTTCTCGTCGGCGCCATCCGCTGTCGATTCCCCGGCGTGGGCGCCGTCGGCAACCAGGTGCTCGTGATCAATTTCAGACGCTTCAGCCGTTTCAGCCGTTTCAGCCGTTTCAGCCGTTTCAGCCGTTTCCAAAGGCGGGAACGCCTCGGGCGCCCTGGATGCCTCGTCGAGGCCCGCGGTAAGCTCGTCGTCCGGCGAGTCCTGCGCCGCCTCCCATTCGTCCGGCACGGCGGATTCAGCCGCGGCCAGCGTATCCTCCGGCGTCGACCACGCATCGTCGGCCGACGGATGCAGATGTTCGTCCGCCTCCGCCTGATTTGCCGCGTAAAGCGCTGCCGCGCCGGCGGCGGCGCCCGCAACACCGGCAGCCGCGACGCCATGCACGCCCGGCGACGCGCTCTCGGGCGCATGGTGTCCCGCAGGATCGTCGTCGTACCCCCGCGAAGCGTCGGGCCCCTCGCGACCGTCGTCGTACGGCCCGGGCTGCCCCACTGGCGGCTCGGCGCGGCGACGGCGCATCAGCGCCCACAAGCCGAGCAACACCACCAGCACGCCTGCGCCGGGAAGCACATAGGGGTTCTGGGTCATGGCACGCCAGTTCATCCCCGCGTTCGGCGTGGCATTTGCCGCGGCGGCTGCGCCCGCCGATGCACTGGCCGCTAACGGCGCGCTGGCGGCGGTCGCATCGCTTGCGGACGCTGCCGCGGTTGCCTCGGACGCGGTTGCCGAGGCATCCGAGGCGGCTTCGCCGGCGATGGCCGTGGCTTCGGAGGCCGTCGCGGCACTGGCGCCCGCCCCCTCCGCCTTCGCGTCCGGCACTTGCGCGCCGTTGGCTGCCTTCGGCGCCGTCTGGGCCTCCGCAGGTGCGTTCTTACTGCCTTCCGCAGGCTTTGCCGTCTTGTCCTGCGCAGGCACCCCGGAAGCGGTGGCGGCCTGCTCCTCCAGCTTCGCGGCGGCCTGATTCTTCATCGCCAACAGCTTCTGGAGATCTGCTACGTTCTTCTGCAACTCATTCACCCTGCCCTGGGCCTCGGCCTGTGCCTTGCCCTGGGCGATTTGCTCTTCTTCGCTGCCGCCGGTACGTCCGGCCGAGCCGCCCGCCCCACCCTTGCCGGGTCGCGACAGCTTCAATTCATCGCGCGTGGCGGGGGCGGCGGCTTCCGGCGCCTTGCCCGCTTCGATCGCGCCCTGTGCACTGCGGCCACCGGCCGGTGCCGCCTGCTGCGCCGTCGAATCGGCCAGCCGCGCGCGATACGCATCAAACTGTTCCCGCGCGGCAGACACGAACTTGTGCGCCTGCGCGGGAGGAATACTCTGCACCTGTGCATCGGCAGGACGCGTCAACGTCACGCCCTGGCGCAACCGGTTCGGGTCGTTGCCAATGAATGCCGAGCGGTTCGCTTCGAACAGCGCGGTCATCATCTGCGCAAGGGTCGTGCCGCCCTCGCCGTCCGTAAACTCGCGGGCGATCGACGACAGTGAATCGCCACGGCCGACCTTGCGCGTGTCTTGCGCGTCTGCCGCGCCGCGAGCGGCGCTGGCCGCCGGGGCAGGCGCAGTCGGTACCGGGGCCGACGCCGCCGACGCCGACGCCGCCGACACAGGCGCTGCCGCCTGCGTCGTTGCCGCCGGCACGACTGCCTGCGGCTGCGCCAGACTGGCTTCAGGAATCGCCGAGAGGGTCACGGCGTTGGACTGTCGACCGGTACGCCATTCGACCACCAGCAACAGATCGAGGAATGACGTACTGACCGGCTCGGCCGAGTCGACGTGAACGAGATACGTTCCGCTATAGCCCGGCTCACGCCCACCGGTCGGCGAGACCGATACCGAGAGCTTGTCGAGCGTGGGGTCGTAGCGCAGACCGGCCTGCCTGAAGGCGTCGCGCGGCGCGAGTTTCACTGACAACCCGTCGGCTTCCGCCGGCGACACGTTGCCCAGCACGATCACGGCGCGCAACGGCTGGCCTGGGCCCGAGCGCACCTGTTGCGGGCCGAACTCGGCAGCACCGGCGTTGAGGAGCCCCAGGCTCCACAGGACAGCCGCCGCTGCGCTCAAGCGAAACGAATTACGGGACGAATTTGCGCGCTTGCCGGTCGAGTATTTCCGCACTGTGATCTTGTTTGCCTGTCAGTCGTTTGTCACTGGCAGCCCCTCACACGAGGGGTGCCTCCCAAAGCGCGGACGGCGGCCTCGCGGGCCGCCGTTCTTCATGCGCTACCGATGCACGACGACGCTCAAGCGTCGAGCAGGATCCGCAGCATGCGGCGCAGCGGCTCGGCCGCGCCCCACAGCAGTTGATCGCCCACCGTGAACGCCGACAGGTACTCCGGACCCATCGACATCTTGCGCAGGCGTCCCACCGGAATCGTCATCGTGCCGGTCACGGCGGCAGGCGTCAAATCGGTCATCGACGCCTCGCGCGTATTCGGCACCACCTTCACCCAGTCGTTTGCCTGGCCGATGATGTCGGTCAGTTCATCTAACGGCACATCCTTCGTAAGCTTGATGGTCAGTGCCTGGCTGTGGCAACGCATCGCACCGACACGCACGCACAGGCCGTCGACCGGAATGGCGCGGGTGCCCGGGAAGCCGTCGCCCAGACCCAGGATCTTGTTGGTCTCGGCGCCGCCCTTCCACTCTTCCTTCGACTGACCGTTGCCCAGGTCCTTGTCGATCCACGGAATCAGGTTGCCACCCAGCGGCACACCGAACTGCTTCGTTTCCTCGGCCGTCAGCGCGTGCTGCTTGGCGAGCACCTTGCGATCGATCTCGAGAATGGCCGAATGCGGATCGTCGAGCAGCGCCTTGACTTCGGCATTGATGCTGCCGAACTGCGTGAGCAGCTCGCGCATGTGCTGCGCGCCGCCGCCCGATGCCGCCTGGTACGTCATCGACGTCAGCCAGTCAACCAGACCGTGCTGGAACAAGCCGCCCAGACCCATCAGCATGCAGCTCACCGTACAGTTGCCACCGATGAAGTTCTTCGTGCCCTTCGACAGCGAATGCTTGATCACGTCGAGGTTGACCGGATCGAGCACGATGATTGCATCGTCCTTCATGCGCAGCGTCGACGCGGCGTCGATCCAGTAACCGTTCCACCCTGCCGCGCGAAGCTTCGGGAAGATCTCGGTCGTGTAGTCACCGCCCTGGCAGGTAATGATGATGTCGCATTTTTTCAGCTCGTTGACATCATTGGCGTCTTTCAGCGAAGTCTCGTTCTTCGCCATCGACGGGGCTTTGCCGCCCGCGTTGCTGGTGCTGAAAAACACCGGCTCGATCAAGGCGAAGTCGTTCTCCTGCTGCATGCGCTGCATCAGGACCGAACCGACCATGCCCCGCCAACCTACCAGACCTACGGTTTTCATTTATCCACTCTCTTATCGTTGCAATTGCGCCAAGGGGCGTCTCACGACGCCCCGTCAGCGTTATAGCGCGGCAACCACCGCCGCGCCCATTTCGCGCGTACCGACCTTGGTCGCGCCTTCCTGCCAGATATCGGGCGTGCGCAACCCCTGCGCCAGCACCTTCTTGACTGCATTCTCCACGCGGTCGGCCTGTTCGGCCTTGCCCAGCGTGTAGCGCAGCATCATGGCGGCCGACAGGATCGTCGCCAACGGATTGGCCACGCCCTTGCCAGCGATGTCGGGAGCCGACCCGTGCGACGGCTCGTACAGCCCCTTGTTGTTGGCGTCGAGCGACGCTGACGGCAGCATGCCGATCGAACCGGTGAGCATCGCGGCCTCGTCCGACAGAATATCGCCGAACATGTTGCCAGTCACCACCACGTCGAAGTTCTTGGGGGCCTTGACCAGCTGCATCGCGGCGTTATCGACGTACATGTGCGACAGCTCGACCTCCGGATACTGCTTGGCGACCTCGACCATCGTGTCGCGCCACAGCTGCGAAGTCTCGAGCACGTTGGCCTTGTCGACCGAGCACAGGCGCTTGCCGCGCTTGGCCGCCGCCTGGAACGCCACGTGCGCGATGCGCTCCACTTCGGGCACGCTATAGCGCATGGTATCAAAACCTTCGCGCGCGCCTTCGAAAGCGCCGTCCGGCGACTGACGAAACCCCTTCGGCTGACCGAAGTAGATGTCGCCGTTGAGCTCACGGATGATCAGGATATCGAGCCCCGCCACGATCTCCGGCTTCAGGCTCGACGCGTCGGCCAGCTCCTTGTACAGAATGGCCGGACGGAAGTTAGCGAACAGCTGCAGATGCTTGCGCAGCCCCAGAATCGCCTGCTCGGGACGCAATGCGCGCTCGAGCGAATCATACTTCCAGTCGCCCACGGCGCCGAACAGGATCGCGTCGGCTTCCTTGGCCAGCTTGAGGGTGGCCTCCGGCAACGGATGGCCCGCGGCCTCGTAGCCGGCGCCGCCCACGGGCGCTGCCTCGAGTTCGAACTTTTCGCCAAGCGCATTGAGCACGTTGACGGCTTCCGTCACGATTTCCGGACCAATGCCGTCACCCGGCAACACAGCGATTTTCATGCAATCTCCTTGGATATGCCTGGAATGCGCGGGCTCAGCCCGGCAAACGCGTTGCGAGCCACGGCTGCCTGGCAAGCCGCTCGGCCTCGTAGGCGCGAATCTTGTCGGCGTGACGCAGCGTCAGGCCGATATCGTCGAAGCCGTTCAACAGGCAGTACTTGCGAAACGGCGCGATATCGAACTCATAGGCGCGGCCGTCCGACGTGATCACGGCCTGCTTGTCCAGATCGATCGTCAACTGATAGCCGTTGAATGCCGCCGTCTCGTTGAACAGGTGATCGACCTGCATCTCGCTCAGCGCGATCGGCAGCAAGCCGTTCTTGTAGCAGTTGTTGAAGAAGATGTCGGCAAAGCTCGGCGCGATCACCGCGCGGAACCCGTATTGTTGCAGCGCCCACGGCGCGTGTTCACGCGAGCTGCCGCAGCCGAAGTTCTTGCGGGCGAGCAGAATCGTCGCGCCCTGGAAGCGAGGCTGGTTAAGCACGAAGTTCGGGTTGAGCGGACGCGTGCTGCAGTCCTGGCCCGGCTGACCGACATCGAGATAACGCCACTCGTCGAACAGGTTCGGACCGAAGCCCGTACGCTTGATCGACTTCAGGAATTGCTTGGGGATGATCGCGTCGGTATCGACGTTCTCGCGATCCAGCGGTGCCACCAGCCCCGTATGGACGGTAAATTTTTCCATCACGAACCACCTGATCAAAACAGTTCGGCTGCGGCCCGCATCCGCGATGCGCAAGCCGTCACAACCGGAAATTTCGTAGGTGCGCGCGCCGGGAATCCCCGCGCGACGCGCACCGTCGCATCACTTCTTCGCGGCGTTTTCGAGCGCCGAGCCAGCGGCTTGCGTATCCTTGCCCAGGCCCGCCATCGTGTTGCAACCTGCCACACCCAGGAGCAACACCGCACCGATCAGCATCCACAGTTTCTTCATGGTTTTGTCTCTGTCAAAGCTAGTGTCAAACGACGGATAAATCGATGCGAACGCGTCAAACGAGGCGACGCACGTCGACGAAGTGCCCCTCGATGGCCGCGGCGGCCGCCATGGCCGGGCTCACCAAATGGGTGCGTCCTCCGGCGCCCTGACGGCCTTCGAAGTTGCGGTTCGAGGTCGAGGCGCAGCGCTCGCCCGGTTCGAGCCGGTCGGCATTCATCGCCAGGCACATCGAGCACCCGGGCTCGCGCCACTCGAAGCCGGCCGCCTTGAAGACCTGGTCCAGCCCTTCCTGCTCGGCCTGATGCTTCACGAGCCCCGAGCCCGGCACGACCATGGCCAGACGCACGTTCGACGCCACCCGGCGCCCCAGCTTCTTCACGACGTAAGCCGCTGCGCGAATGTCTTCGATGCGCGAATTGGTGCACGATCCGATGAAGACCTTGTCGACGTTGATGCTCGACATGGGCGTGTCCGGCGTGAGTGCCATGTACTCGAGCGCTCGCTCCATGGCGCTGCGCTTGACCGGATCCTTCTCTTTCTCGGGGTCGGGCACGCGGTCCTCGATGCTCACCACCATTTCCGGCGACGTCCCCCAGCTCACCTGCGGACGCAGCGTGCTGGCGTCGATCTCGACCACATGGTCGAACTTGGCCCCGGCGTCGGTGTGAAACGTGCGCCAGTAGGCTTCGGCCTGCTCGAACTCCACGCCGGACGGCGAAAACGGTCGGCCCTTCACGTAATTGATGGTCGTGTCGTCCACCGCCACCAGACCGGCCCGTGCGCCGGCCTCGATGGCCATGTTGCACACGGTCATGCGCCCTTCCATCGACAGCGCGCGGATCGCCGAGCCCGCGAATTCGATCGTGAAGCCCGTGCCGCCAGCCGTGCCGATCCTGCCGATGACGGCCAGCACGATGTCCTTGGCGGAGCAACCGCGCGGCAGCGTGCCTTCGACCTTCACGAGCATGTTCTTGCTCTTCTTCATGAGCAACGTCTGCGTGGCGAGCGTGTGCTCGACTTCGGAGGTGCCAATGCCGAACGCCAGCGCGCCGAACGCGCCGTGCGTGGACGTATGCGAGTCACCGCACACTACCGTCATGCCGGGCAACGTGGCGCCCTGCTCCGGCCCGATCACGTGCACGATGCCCTGACGGACGTCGTTCATCTTGAATTGGGTGATGCCGTAGTTGTCGCAGTTGCTGTCGAGCGTGTCGACCTGCAGACGCGAAATCGGATCGGCAATGCCTTGCGTACGGTCGGTGGTCGGCACGTTGTGGTCCGACACCGCGAGGTTGGCGGACAGGCGCCACACCGGACGCTGTGCGAGTTTTAGCCCCTCAAACGCCTGCGGACTGGTCACCTCGTGCAGCAGGTGGCGGTCGATGTAGAGCAACGTAGTGCCATCGTCCTCGGTATGCACGACATGTGCATCCCACAATTTGTCATACAGCGTCTTGGCCATGATAAAAACGCGGGGCTAAATATGGTTCTGAGAACAAATATCGTTCTGGGAACTTTTGATTATGCCATAGCGCTTTCGCGCCGGCGGAATACGAAATCCCCGGAAAACCGGGCGGTAAACGCACGATCAACCGGGGATTTGTGCGAATCACGGCAGCGTGTGCCGTGGATTCGAATATAGCGCAACGAGGGCTCGCTGCGGGCCGCACCGCCTTGCCGTTTCGGCAAGGTTGCGGTGCCGGCACGGCAAGCGGGGGCCGTGCCGGGGGCCTCGACTCGCTTAGCGCTTGTCGATTGCCGTCACTTCGCGCGGCGTGTGGCCAATGAACAGCTGACGCGGACGACCGATCTTCTGGTCCGGCTCGCCGATCATTTCGTTCCACTGCGCGATCCAGCCCACGGTACGGGCCAGTGCGAAGATGCAGGTGAACATCGAGGTCGGGATGCCCAGCGCGCGCTGCACGATACCCGAGTAGAAGTCGACGTTCGGGTACAGCTTGCGCGACACGAAGTATTCGTCTTCCAGGGCGATCTTCTCGAGCTGCATGGCCAGCTTGAACAGCGGGTCGTCGTGCAGGCCCAGTTCGTTGAGCACTTCGTAGCACGTCTCGCGCATCAGCTTGGCACGCGGGTCGTAGTTCTTGTACACGCGGTGACCGAAGCCCATGAGCTTCACGCCCGAGTTCTTGTCCTTCACCTGCTTGATGAACTCGGGGATCTTGTCCGGCGAACCGATCTGCTCGAGCATGTTCAGCGCGGCTTCGTTCGCACCACCATGCGCCGGGCCCCACAGACAAGCGATACCGGCGGCGATACACGCGAACGGGTTCGCGCCCGACGATCCGGCCAGACGCACGGTCGACGTCGAAGCGTTCTGTTCGTGATCGGCGTGCAGGATCAGGATACGGTCGAGGGCGCGCACCAGCACGTCGTTGACTTCGTACTCTTCGCACGGGTTCGCGAACATCATGCGCATGAAGTTCGCGCTGTACGACAGGTCGTTGCGCGGGTACACGAACGGCTGCCCGATGCTGTACTTGTACGCCATGGCCACGAGCGTCGGCAGCTTGGCGATCAGGCGGATGGCCGAGACTTCGCGATGCGTCGGGTTATTGATGTCGAGCGAGTCGTGGTAGAACGCGGACAGGGCGCCGACCGAGCCGGTCAGTACGGCCATCGGGTGCGCGTCGCGACGGAAGCCACGGAAGAAGAAGTTCATCTGCTCGTGAACCATCGTGTGACGGGTGACCGTCTTCACGAACTCTTCCTTCTGCTGCGCGTTCGGCAGCTCGCCCTTGAGCAGCAGGTACGAGGTCTCGAGGAAGTCGCAGTGGGTCGCCAACTGCTCGATCGGGTAGCCGCGATACAGCAGCTCGCCCTTGTCGCCATCGATGTAGGTGATGGCCGAATTGCACGACGCCGTCGACATGAAGCCCGGGTCATACGTGAACTTGCCAGTCTGGCCGTACAGCTTACGGATGTCGATTACATCCGGGCCCATCGTTCCCTTGTAGATCGGCAGCTCGACGCTAGGCGAATCGTCAGAGAAAGATAGGGTGGCTTTAACTTCAGACGGAGTCATATCGCTTCCTCAAAAAAATACTGTAAACCCCTACACGGCACGCAAAAGCGCCAGCAGGCGCTGCACGTCCGGCCCGTCCAGATCCGCCTCGGGCTCTTTACGCGCTAGCAGCAGATCCATCAAATCGTTGTCGCTCAAATCGAGCAGCTTCGTGAGCGCGCCCACATCCTCGTCGGTCATCGACGCTTCGTATTTGGCGAAGAACCGTTCGAGGATAAGGTCGTTTTCCAGCAAACCGCGGCGTGCCCGCCAGCGCAGGCGGGCACGTTTGACCGGATCGGACTGGTGAGTGGTATCCGGCATGATCGATGGGTCAGACGGCGCGACGCACCATCAGCTCCTTGATCTTGCCGATCGCCTTCGTCGGGTTCAGACCCTTCGGGCACACGTCCACGCAGTTCATGATCGTATGGCAGCGGAACAGGCGATACGGATCTTCCAGGTTGTCCAGACGTTCGCTGGTCGCCGTGTCGCGGCTGTCCGCGATGAAGCGATAGGCCTGGAGCAGACCGGCCGGGCCGACGAACTTGTCCGGATTCCACCAGAAGCTCGGGCACGACGTCGAGCACGAAGCGCACAGGATGCACTCGTACAGGCCGTCGAGCTCGTCACGCTGTTCGGGCGACTGCAGACGTTCCTTCTCCGGTGCCGGCTCGGGGTTGATCAGATACGGCTTGATCGAGTGGTACTGGTTGAAGAAGTGCGTCATGTCGACGATGAGGTCGCGAATGACGGGCAGGCCCGGCAACGGCTTGAGCACGATCTTGTTCGGCAGATCGTTCATGTTGGTCAGGCAGGCCAGACCGTTCTTGCCGTTGATGTTCATCGCGTCCGAACCGCACACGCCTTCACGGCAGGAGCGGCGGAAGGCGATACCTTCGTCGAGCTTCTTGAGCTTGACCAGGGCGTCGAGCAGCATGCGCTCATGACCGTCGAGTTCGACCTCGTAGGTCTGCATGTACGGTGCGGCGTCCTTGTCCGGATCGTAGCGGTAGACTTCAAAAATGCGTTTCATGATCTTGCGAATCCCTTAGAACGTCCGCGCCTTGGGCGGGACCGAGTCGACGGTCAGCGGCTTCATCTGCACCGGCTTGTATTCCAGACGGTTGCCTTCGCTGAAGAACAGCGAGTGGCGCATCCAGTTGGCGTCGTCGCGCTCCGGAAAATCGCTGTGCGCGTGGGCGCCGCGGCTTTCCTTGCGGGCTTCGGCTGCGATCATGGTGGCCTTGGCCACTTCGATCAGGTTGTCGACTTCGAGCGCTTCCATGCGCGCCGTGTTGAACACCTTCGACTTGTCCTTCAGGTGGACGTGCGAGACACGCTCGGCCACTTGCTTGATCTCGTCAACGCCTTCCTTGAGCAGGTCGGACGTGCGGAACACGCCGGCGTGCTTCTGCATCGTCGCGCGGATATCGTTGGCGATGTCCTGGGCGTATTCACCCGAGCTCGACGCTTCCAGACGCCCCAGACGCGCGAGCGCGTTCTCGCCGGCATCGGCGGGCAGCGGCTTGTGTTCGCCGTGGTTCTTCACGAAATCGACGATGTGGTTGCCGGCCGCACGGCCGAACACCACCAGGTCGAGCAGCGAGTTCGTGCCCAGACGGTTCGCACCGTGGACCGACACGCACGAGCACTCGCCCACGGCGTAGAAGCCGTTGACCGGCACCGATGCGCCGTCCTTCTGCATGACGACCTGACCGTTGTAGTTCGTCGGGATGCCGCCCATCTGATAGTGAATGGTCGGCACGACCGGGATCGGTTCCTTGATCGCGTCCACGTTGGCGAACTTCAGCGCGATTTCACGGATCGACGGCAGACGCTTCATGATCGTCTCGGCACCGATGTGCGAGAGGTCGAGCAGCACGTAGTCGCCGTTCGGGCCGCAGCCGCGGCCTTCCTTGATTTCCTGGTCCATCGAACGCGACACGAAGTCACGCGGCGCCAGATCCTTCAGCGTCGGGGCATAGCGCTCCATGAAACGCTCGCCGTTCGAGTTGCGCAGAATACCGCCCTCGCCGCGCACGCCTTCGGTAATCAACACGCCCGCGCCGGCCACGCCGGTCGGGTGGAATTGCCAGAATTCCATGTCTTCGAGCGGAATGCCCGCACGCGCCGCCATGCCCAGACCGTCGCCGGTATTGATGAACGCGTTGGTCGACGCCGCGTAGACACGGCCGGCACCGCCGGTCGCGAACAACGTGCACTTGCCTTCGAGCAGGTAGACGTCACCGGTTTCGAGCTCCAGCGCCGACACGCCGAGGACATCGCCCTCTTCGTTGCGGATCAGGTCGAGCGCCATCCATTCCACGAAGAAGTGGGTCTTGGCAGCCACGTTCTGTTGATACAGCGTGTGCAGCAGCGCGTGACCGGTACGGTCGGCCGCCGCGCAAGCGCGCTGAACCGGCTTCTCGCCATAGTTGGCCGTGTGGCCGCCGAACGGGCGCTGGTAGATCGTGCCGTCCGGGTTACGGTCGAACGGCATGCCGAAGTGCTCGAGCTCGTAGACGGCGTTCGGCGCCTGGCGGCACATGAACTCGATCGCATCCTGGTCGCCGAGCCAGTCGGAACCCTTGATGGTGTCGTAGAAGTGATAGTGCCAGTTGTCTTCGCTCATGTTGCCGAGCGAAGCACCAATGCCGCCCTGTGCGGCGACGGTATGCGAACGGGTGGGGAACACCTTGGACAGCACGGCGACCGACAGACCGGCCTTGGCCAGTTGCAGCGACGCACGCATGCCCGAACCGCCTGCGCCCACGATGACAACGTCAAAGCGGCGGCGCGGCAGCGAATTTTTGATTGCAGCCATTCTTTACACTCTCCACAGAATCTGCGCGGCATAGCCGGCACAAGCCAGCAGCCAGACGATCGTCAGCGCGTACAGCGCCAGTCGCACACCGACCGGCTTGACGTAGTCCATCCAGATGTCGCGCACACCGACCCACGCGTGATAGAACAGCGCGAGCAGCGTGACGAACGTGGCCAGCTTCATCCACTGATGAGCGAAGATGCCGGCCCAGCCTTCGTAGGAGAAATCCTTGGCGGTGAAGAACCACACCAGCAGGATCACGGTGTACACGGCCATGATGACCGCGGTCATGCGTTGAGCGATCCAGTCGCGCAGGCCGTAGTGAGCCCCGACGACGAGACGCTTCGAACCAATATTGTTCTGTGCCATCTTAGAACGCTCCGAACAGCTTGAGGGCGACGGCCAGCGTCAGCACCAGCGACACGGCCAGGACGACCACCGCCGAATTCTTGCCACCTTCCTTGCTCACGGCATCGTGATTGAAGTCCATGCGCAGATGGCGCAGGCCAGCGCAGAAGTGGTGCAGGAAGCCCCACGACAAGGCAAGGATGACGAGTTTGACAAACCAGTTGGAGGCGATGCTTCGCAGAACGTCGAAGCTGAGTTCCGACGTGAGGCTCTGTTCGAACAAGAAAAGCGCGAACGGCAACAGAAGGAACAAGATCACACCGCTAATACGGTGCAGAATGGAAACGATACCAGCCGGCGGAAGACGGTACGTGACAATCTGTCCGATACCGATATTCCTGTAGACTGGCCGCTCTTTTTTTACCACTTCAGCCATGCTAGACCCCATGTAGTTACATCAGCTCCGGATTTTAGCGCCGATTCTAGTGCGTTGCACCATACCGGTTCCAAAGCGTCCGGAAATTCCTGCCAACGGCGCACGACACGCCGCCCCTCAAGCCCCCGACTCACGGTCGCGCACCGGCCACGACACCGACGCGCTCCCGGATGAGCCGCCCTACCTCTCAATTCAACGCTTTCAGCTCAGTTCGTTCTGGTAATGGTGTTCCGTGGTGACATACCAGCCCCGGCGCACTTCCACCGGCTTGTCCCCGTAAGTGTAGGAAACTCGTTCCACACTCAACAGCGGGAAACCCTTCGGCACCTTCAGCAAATCCGCGGTCATGTCGTCCGCGGCCACGGCGCGAACCTTTTCCACGGCGCGAATCATGCGCGTGCCGAACTCGTCTTCGAACAGGCCGTACATCGGCCCCTTGTATTCGTTGAGCTTCTCTGCGGTCAGGCCACGAAACAGCGCCCCCGGCAGCCAGATTTCGTCGAGGACCGTCGGACGGTCCGAGAAATCCATCATGCGCCGGATCAGGATCACGCCGTCGCCCGCGCGCAGCTCCAGCTGACGAGCGATCTCCGCCGGTGCGCGCATGCGGCGGCACTCGATCAGGCGACTTGGCGGGTGGTGAGGTTCGCCCGAATCGGGCGCAAGACGCAGAAACCGGAACTGCACCCGGTCCTCGTGGTGTGTCGCAACGAACGTGCCCCGCCCCTGACGGCGCACAAGCAGATTCTCGGCCGCAAGCTCGTCGATGGCTTTGCGCACCGTCCCCTGACTCACCTTGTAGCGGGCGGCCAGATCGACTTCGCTGGGAATGATTTCGCCGGGCTTCCACTCGCCGGCCTGCAGGCTCTGTGTGATGAGCCCCTTGATCTGCTGATAAAGCGGGCTGAAGGTCGGCGACGCTCCCGCGCCGGCCGCGCCCTGCTGAGCCTGGGAGCCCGGTGCGGCGTCGCGCGCGCTGTCCGGTCGCTGCTGGACATCGACGGGCGGCGTGGGGTTGGATGTGTCGCGAACGTTCGCATTCATGGCGGCGATTTGACCACAAATCAAGGCCTTCGTCCATCGAATAACAGCAATAATCCTATGTCTTATATAAGACATAAGATAGAGTTGACATTCGTGATGACGACTCCTACACTGACGCGGGCTAACAGGGGCCTGCAGCCGCAGCACCGCTATCTTATAAGAGAGTCGGGCGCTTCGCACACGTCGACGGCAGCACACCCCGCAGCCCGCAAGCTTCCGTAGGTCAAGGAATTTTAGAAGCTTCATATGACGCGGCGCTGTCAGCCTGGCAACCAAGATGCCACCCGGACGGCGAGCTTCTTCTGAGCTTCGCAGGAATTTGTACACGTCTGGAGAGATTCTCATGGCAAAACCCGCAATGCGTGTCGCCGTCACCGGCGCCGCTGGCCAAATCGGCTACTCCCTGCTGTTCCGCATCGCCAACGGCGACATGCTCGGCAAGGATCAGCCCGTCATCCTGCAACTGCTCGACCTCCCGCAAGCTCAAGCCGCCGTCAAGGGCGTCGTGATGGAGCTCGAGGACTGCGCGTTCCCGCTGCTCGCCGGCGTGGTCGTGACCGACGACCCGAAGGTCGCCTTCAAGGATGCCGACGTCGCCCTGCTGGTTGGTGCCCGTCCGCGCTCGAAGGGCATGGAGCGCAAGGATCTGCTCGAAGCCAACGGCGCGATCTTCACGGTGCAGGGCAAGGCGCTGGACGAAGTCGCCAGCCGCAACGTGAAGGTGCTGGTGGTCGGCAACCCGGCCAACACCAACGCCTACATCGCCATGAAATCGGCGCCGAACCTGCCGAAGGAAAACTTCACCGCGATGCTGCGCCTGGATCACAACCGCGCCCTGTCGCAGATCGCCGCGAAGACCGGCAAGCCGGTCGCCAGCATCGAGAAGCTGGCCGTGTGGGGCAACCACTCGCCGACGATGTACGCCGACTATCGCTTCGCCACGATCGACGGCAAGAGCGTCAAGGAAATGATCAACGACGACGTGTGGAACAACGACGTGTTCCTGCCGACCGTCGGCAAGCGCGGTGCGGCGATCATCGAAGCCCGCGGGCTGTCGTCGGCCGCTTCGGCTGCCAACGCCGCCATCGACCACATCCATGACTGGGTGCTCGGCTCGAACGGCAAGTGGGTCACGATGGGCATTCCGTCGGACGGCTCGTACGGCATTCCGGAAGACGTCATCTATGGCGTGCCGGTGATCTGCGAGAACGGCAAGTACAAGCGCGTGGAAGGCCTCGAAATCGACGCCTACTCGCGCGAAAAGATGGACTTCACGCTCAAGGAGCTCGAAGAAGAGCGCGCCGGCGTGGCACATCTGCTGGGCTAATCCCCCGGGGACCCGGCACCGTGCGACGCCACAAGCGTTGCACGGCGCCGGAACTGCGCCGGCGACCACCCCCAGCGCCGGCGCACTTCCCGCGCACTTCCCTTTATTGCACGGAAGATCCCAGCGCCTCTCGAATTCACAGTGTCGCGACGCCGCGCAGCCATCGCGGTATGCTAGACGCACTGTTTCTCGCAATATCGAGCGATTCCTTGGCCAAGCGAATGCAACGTCCGACTGCTGCAGAACGTGCATGGCACCGGCTCCCCGGTGTGCTGCTCGCGGCGTCCCTGCTGCACCGCCACATCCGGCGCCGTCCGCCGCGTTTGCTTCGCCAAGTTTTCCGCCCTTCGCGCACCGCGCCCCACCCAGACGGCTTGTCCGCGCACCAGCGTCTTCCCGACACGCCAGTCTTCCGGGTTCCATACCGCAATACCCACGCTCGCGCGACGCCGGCACCTGCCGTCGTCGCCGGTGGCGTCTGGCGCGAAGGAATTGAAAAAATTTGTATGGTGACGTCGAACGACGCGGACTTCGTACGATAATCTGCGCTTTTGTCAGCCCTTACTTTGTTTTCGGAGACTCACCATGAAGAAGCTTTGCCTGACCGCGCTGGTTGCCCTGTGCTCCACGGCGCTCGTACCGGCCGCGTTCGCTGCCGACACCCCGGCTCCGAAGCACAAGACGACCAAGAAGGCCGCGCCGAAGAAGAAGGCGCCGGCGAAGAAGGCGACGGTTGCTGCCGCCCCCGCCCAACCGGACGAAGGCTCGGAACTGTGGAGCTGCAAGGACAACGAGCGCCTGTTCCTGAAGGGCGACATGAAGCGCGACCAGATCCTGACGCTGTTCTGGTCGGGGCGCAATTACAAGTTGCCGCGCCAGCAGACGACGACCGGCGCCGACCGCTTCTATGACGCCGCCAGCGGCCTGGACCTGGTCGTGATTCCGGCCAAGGCCATGCTGTTCACGCACCGCGACGGCGGCGCCCGTCTGGCCGACGAATGCATGACGCACGCGATGGCCGAGCAGAACAAGCTGGCTCCGACGCAATCGAACGAACTGATCAAGGTGGCCAACTGAGCACCACCGGGTTGACGCCAACACGGAACGCATGACGCACGACGCACCAGCCGCTTTCCTGCCGCTGCATCTGCAACATTCGCAATCTCTGCAAGACCCGTCGCACCGGCCATCCGGCGCAACGGGGCCGCAGCGGGCACACACGCCAGTGCCCGTGCGAAGCTGGCCCCCATTAATCGAATCACCACCGCTTCGTTTTTCTGTATCACTCAAGGAAAGATCATGGCCCACAACCTCCACAAAACGCTGAAAGAGTTCAAACTCGGCGGCGGCAAGAAAGGCAAGTTCTATTCGCTGCCCCAACTCGGTGAAGCCCTGGGTGTGAATGTCGCACGCCTGCCCGTGTCGATCCGCATCGTGCTCGAGTCGGTGCTGCGCAATTGCGACGGCAAGAAAGTGACCGAGGAGCATGTCCGCCAACTGGCTAACTGGAAGCCGAACGCTGAACGCGTCGACGAAATCCCGTTCGTCGTGGCGCGCGTCGTGCTGCAGGATTTCACCGGTGTGCCGCTGCTGGCCGACCTTGCCGCCATGCGTAACGTGGCCGAGCGCCAGGGCAAGAATCCGAAGCGCATCGAGCCGCTCGTGCCGGTGGATCTTGTGGTCGACCACTCGGTCCAGATCGATCACTTCCGCGAGAAGAAGGCGCTCGACCTGAACATGAAGCTGGAATTCCAGCGCAACAACGAGCGCTATCAGTTCATGAAGTGGGGCATGCAGGCGTTCGACACGTTCGGCGTGGTGCAGCCCGGCTTCGGCATCGTGCACCAGGTGAACCTGGAATATCTGGCTCGCGGCGTGCACAAGAAGGACAACGTGTTCTATCCGGACACCCTCGTGGGCACGGACAGCCACACGACCATGATCAATGGCATCGGCGTGGTGGGCTGGGGCGTTGGCGGCATCGAAGCCGAAGCCGGCATGCTGGGCCAGCCGGTGTATTTCCTTACGCCGGACGTCGTGGGCGTGGAGCTCACGGGCCGTCTGCGTGAAGGCGTGACCGCGACCGATCTGGTGCTGACGATCACGGAAATGCTGCGCAAGGAGAAGGTCGTCGGCAAGTTCGTCGAATTCTTCGGCGAAGGCACGACCAGCCTCGCGCTGCCGGACCGCGCCACCATCGCCAACATGGCGCCGGAATACGGCGCCACGATGGGCTTCTTCCCGGTCGATGAAAAGACGATCGATTACTTCAAGGGCACGGGCCGCACGAAGTCGGAGATCGACGCGTTCGAAGCGTATTTCAAGGCCCAGAAGCTCTTCGGCATTCCGAAGACGAACGAAATCGACTACACGAAGACGCTCACGCTGGACCTGGGCACGGTCGCACCGTCGCTGGCCGGACCGAAGCGCCCGCAGGACCGCATCGAGATCGGCAACGTGAAGTCGACGTTCAAGGATCTGTTCACGAAGCCGGTCGCCGAGAACGGTTTCAATCAGACCCAGGAGCAGCTCGACGCGACTTACAAGACGGAAAGCGGCATCGACGTGCGCAATGGCGACGTGCTGATCGCGGCCATCACGTCGTGCACGAACACGTCGAATCCGAGCGTGCTGCTCGCGGCCGGCCTGCTGGCCAAGAAGGCGGTGGAAGCCGGCCTGAAGGTCGCGCCGCACATCAAGACGTCGCTCGCCCCGGGAAGCCGTGTGGTTACCGAGTATCTCGAAGCCGCCGGCCTGCTGCCGTACCTGGAGAAGCTGGGCTTCGGCGTGACGGCATACGGCTGCACGACCTGTATCGGTAACGCCGGCGATCTGACGGCCGAGCTGAACGAGACGATCGTGAAGAACGATCTGGTCGCCGCCGCGGTGCTGTCGGGCAACCGCAATTTCGAAGCGCGCATCCACCCGAACATCCGCGCCAACTTCCTCGCTTCGCCGCCGCTGGTCGTCGCGTACGCCATCGCCGGCAACGTGACCCGCGACCTGATGACGGAGCCGGTCGGCAAGGGCAAGGGCGGCCGCGACATCTACCTGGGCGACATCTGGCCGACCAGCGAAGAGATCCACAAGCTGATGAAGTTCGCGATGAACGCGAAGGTCTTCAAGGCGAACTACGACACGGTGAAGGACCCGAGCCCGCTGTGGGCGAAGATCAAGGGCTCGAAGGGCCAGGTCTACGATTGGCCGACGTCGACGTACATCGCCGAGCCGCCGTTCTTCGAGGGCTTCGCGATGGAGCCGAATGCCGACATCAAGCCGATCCACGGCGCACGCGCGCTGGGCGTGTTCGGCGACTCCGTCACGACGGATCACATCAGCCCGGCGGGCTC
Source organism: Pandoraea pnomenusa (assembly GCF_000767615.3). Classification (NCBI taxonomy): domain Bacteria; kingdom Pseudomonadati; phylum Pseudomonadota; class Betaproteobacteria; order Burkholderiales; family Burkholderiaceae; genus Pandoraea; species Pandoraea pnomenusa. The sequence goes on from NZ_CP009553.3 coordinate 3,361,029, forward strand.
GATCAAGGAAACGTCGCCGGCAGGCAAGTGGCTGCTCGAAAACGGCGTGCTCAAGGCGGACTTCAACAGCTACGGCTCGCGCCGCGGCAACCACGAAGTGATGATGCGCGGCACGTTTGCCAACGTGCGCATCAAGAACCTGATGATCCCGCCGAAGGAAGACGGCTCGCGCGTCGAAGGCGGCCTGACGATTCACCAGCCGAGCGGCGAGCAGTTGTCGATCTACGACGCCGCCATGAAGTACGTCGGCGAGAACACCCCGACGGTGGTGTTCGGCGGTGAGGAGTACGGCACGGGTTCGTCCCGCGACTGGGCAGCCAAGGGCACGCAACTGCTGGGCGTGAAGGCCGTCATCGCCCGCTCGTTCGAACGCATCCACCGCTCGAATCTGGTCGGCATGGGCGTGTTGCCCCTGCAGTTCAAGGGCTCGGACAGCGCGCAGTCGCTCGGCATCACGGGCGACGAGACGTTCGACATCGAAGGGCTGTCGACGGACATCAAGCCCCAACAGGATGTCACGCTGGTGATCCATCGCAAGAACGGCGATACGCAGAAGGTGCAGGTCCTGCTGCGCATCGACACGCCGATCGAGGTGGACTACTACAAGCACGGCGGCATCCTGCCGTTCGTGCTGCGTCAACTGCTCGCGGCCGCCTGATCGACATCGGCACAGCGCCGATCCGCACTGCCGGGTAACGGGCCTCGCTCGTTGTCGGCAGTGCTTCAAAACCCGGCCTCGTGCCGGGTTTTTGTCGTTTACGGTTGCCGGAGATCATCGCTCCTTCCGCTAAATTGCCGCCCCCACGCCCCCCCGCCCCCCGCCCCCCGCTAACCCCGACCCCATCCGACCCATTCGACCCATCCGCAGCATTCGTCGCCATCTCCCCACGCCCCGGCGCACGAACCAGCGTTCGCCGCACCGGTATGCCGCTGTCATGTCCGAAAATGACTAGCCCGCGCCCTGTCTGGCGCGTAGAGTGGTGTCATGTTCCCCCGCCCTGCCGGACTTCTCCCATGACGCTCGACCCCGAGGTCTGCTACAAGGCCGTCTCCGCCCGCGACCGGCGCTTCGACGGCTGGTTCTTCGTCGGTGTCGCGTCGACCGGTATCTATTGCCGCCCGGTGTGCAATGTGCGCACGCCCCGCTTCGAGAACTGCTCGTTCTACGGCAGCGCCGCCGCTGCGGAAAAGGCCGGGTTCCGCCCCTGTCTCAAGTGCCGGCCGGAACTCGCCCCCGGCAGTGCCCGCTTCGATGCCACGCGCGAGCTCGCCGACGCCGCGGCGGCAATGATCGACGAAGGTTTTCTGAATCACGCGGACCTGCCGGCGCTCGCGGCACGCATCGGCATCACGGAGCGACATCTGCGCCGGATCTTTGCAGACGAATTCGGCGTATCGCCGGTCGAGTACGCGCAAACCCAGCGCCTGCTGCTCGCCAAGCGACTGCTCACCGACACGGCACTCCCCGTGACGGAGGTCGCGATGGCCGCAGGCTTCGGCAGCGTGCGACGCTTCAATGGCCTGTTCAAGACGCGATACGGCTTCCCGCCAGGACGCCTTCGCCAGAACGCCCGACATGCCGCCCTGCCCGACGGGGATCTCGTCTTCCAGCTCGCCTATCGCCCGCCGCTCGCGTGGCATGCCCTGCTCGATTTCCTCGGCGAGCGCGCCATCGAAGGTGTGGAGGTGCGCGAGGCGGACACATACACGCGAACCCTCGACATCGAACGTCAGGACGGCCGGATCGTTGCGGGCTGGTGCCGCGTGACCCCGCTGCCGGATCGCCACGCCCTGCAGGTGACCCTGCCACCGGCCCTGGCGGGGAGCGTGCCGCAGGTGCTGGGCAAGCTGCGTCACCTGTTCGATCTGGGCGCACGCCCGGATGTGATCGATTCGCACCTGGGCAAGCTGGCCGCCGCCACCCCGGGACTTCGCGTGCCCGGCGCCGTCGACGGGTTCGAGATCGCAATGCGGGCGATCGTCGGGCAGCAGATCACGGTCAAGGGCGCGCGCCGTCTGCTTGGCCGTCTGGCGCAGCGCTTCGGCACGCCGCTGCCCTCACCCGTGCATGGCCTGACCCATACGTTCCCGAGCGCGACGCAGATGCTTGCGGCTCCCGCGGACGCGATTGGCGAAGCCGGTATCATTCGAAGTCGAATTGCCGCGATTCACGGCGTCTCGAGGGCGATCGTGGAGGGCCGCCTGCGACTGGACCCGCTCGCACCGCTCGAGACGACCGTCGCCGCGTTGCTGGCGATCAAGGGCATCGGCCCATGGACGGCGCAGTACATTGCGATGCGTGCCCTCGGTTCGCCGGACGCGATGCCGGTGGATGATCTGGTGCTGCGCCAGGCGCTGGGCGTGGCGGACGGTCGTGGCGTGGCCGCACGCGCGGCCCGCTGGGCGCCCTGGCGTGCATACGCGGCGCTACATGTCTGGCGCGCGGCGGCACAGGGACCGGCAGGGCAACCTGTCGGGATTTTGCTGGAGGAAAGTGCATGACCCGCTATGAAACGTTCTACGACAGTCCGTTCGGTGAAATGCTGCTCGTCGCAAACGGCGAAGCGCTCACCGGCGTGTATTTCTCGCACCAGAAGGATTGGCCCGACAACCAGGACGTGCGCCGTGACGGCGACGATCTTGCCGTGCTCGCCACGGCGAAGCAGCAACTCGATGAGTACTTTCACGAAGGCCGCCGCCTGTTCGAGCTGCCGATCGCCCCGCAAGGCACCTCGTTTCAGCAGCAGGTGTGGGCCGAACTGCAACGCATTCCCTTCGGTGAAACGCGCAGCTACGGCGACCTCGCGCATGCACTGGGCGACGTCAACAAGTCGCGCGCGGTCGGCGCCGCAAACGGGCGGAATCCGATATCGATCATCGTCCCCTGCCACCGCGTGATCGGCGCGGACGGCACGCTGACAGGCTACGCCGGCGGACTGGAGCGCAAGCTGGCGCTGCTCTCGCTCGAAGGCGCCGCACTCGCGCCGGTCACCGGCACCGGCGCCCCGGCCACGCGTCGCACGCGACTGTCGGCGCCGGCCAATCTGGCCTTCGATTTCTGACGCCCGCCCCTCCCCGATCCGACGGGGACGACGCGATTCGGCGGTACGTACCATCAATCGCGTTCACGCATGCCGTACAATCGTGAGTTCATGTGTTTCTGCTTTGCACGACTATGCGCTCACGCACCGCCAAACGACTGACTCCCGACGCCGAAAAGCTGGTCGGCCACGCGCTCGCGCTGGCCGCCTCGGGAAGCCGTATCGAAGACCGCTTCTGGGAAGCCCAGCTCGATACGCTCCTCACCCGCGTATTGCGCACGGGCAACCAGCCCGCCATCGACGCCGCGCTCGACCACCTGCAGGCCAATCACAGCGAGGCCTACGGCGCGCTGGCCGACCTGATCGAATCGCAAAGCGAATCGGCCGAGCCCGAGGCCGACGGCCAGGTCTGGGACGGCCTGCTCGTCGCCGTGCCGATTCTCGCCTGGACACGCTATGCGATTCCCTCGGGCCCCGTGAAAGGCGACGCCCTGATGCCGATCCGCGCGCACCTGCATGCGCACGTGCTGGCCGAATCGGCCCGTGTGGCGATTTCGCCGTACCTCTACAGCATCGATCAGCTCCCGCGAACGCATTGCGAATCGTGGAAAGTCACGCAGCAGCTCGTGCGTGCGGCCGTCGACAACGCCGAAGTGAAGCAACCGGGCGGCGATCTGCCGGAGACCGCGCCCATTCTCGCGGATCCGCGCTTCCTTCTCGCTGCCGTCACGGTGCCCAAGGGCGCGCCGATGTTCCGCTGGCAGGAAGACGGCGCGCGTCACGCCGAGCGCGGCCAATGCCAGGAAGCCTGGTCGGCACAGGGTGGCCCGAACCTGAACGCACTCCTGCCCGGCTGCGAAATCGAATGCCTGCTGCCCGACGCCTACTATGCGAGCTGTCGCGAGGCCGACGAACGCATTCGCCCGCACACGATCCGCACAGCGCTGCGCTATCTCGAAGACGTGCTCACGCTCACGCCGCCGGAGTTGCGCGCCGTGATCGCCGGGTTCGGCGAACAGAACATCGACGAGTACCGCATCAGCTTCACGCAGCGCGGTAGCAACGACGTGATCTACGGCGTCGTATGGCCGCTGTACGGCCGCGAGAATGGGGAAGTCGAGGGCGGCGCACTCGATGAGGTCACGGACTTGCTCAAGGCGTGCGGCGTGACGGAGATTCGCAAGCATCCGGGCCGCTTCGATCCCGAGTATTGCGACGATTGCGGCGTGCCGCTGTATCCCGATCCGGTGGGCGAGGTGGTCCACGCCGAAATGCCGGAAGACGCCGAACCGAGCCGTCCGCATTTCCACTGATCGCGTCGGCGCCGACATGGTGCCGGGGACGGTGCGGCCGTGCGCTCACGGCAACGTCACCACGCAACGATGCAGTCCATGGCCGGACGCGAGGTACTTGCGCTCGAACGGCGTCATGGGCGCATCGCCGGGCGTCGGGGCCCACGTCTCGACGCTCGGGCGCACACCGCTGAGCCACTCGGTGGCCAGGGCGAATTCCTCGATGTAGAGGTGCCAGTTGCTGCGGCACTCGAGCACGCCGCCCAGCGCGATGACCGTGGGAAACACGGCGTGCGCGTGCCAGCGACGCGAGAGCTGCCCGATCTTCGGCCACGGATTCGGATAGAGAAGGTAGTGGCGTGCCGGGCGAACGCCTGCGTCGGCCAACTGCCGCCAGAAGTCGACGAGATCCGCACGCACCCACACGAAGTTCTCGGGCCACACGCCTTCCCACCAATCCTTGCCTCGCACGATGCGACTCTCCGACTGGTCGATGCCGATGACGAAGTGATCGGGAAACTGCGTTGCCAGACGTAACGTGCTTTCGCCTACGCCACAACCGGCGTCGACGATGAGCGGCGCGGCGCCGGCGGTGCGCCAGGCGTGCATCGCCGCGTCGAAAGCCGCCGCGCTGTAAGCGGCCAGCGGTTTGCGGAACACCGCTTCGCGATGACGATGCACGAGGTCCGCGAGCTTGTCGTGCGGACCGGTTTGAGCACTCTCGACAGTGCGTGAGTTTGCGAACATGCGAAAGGAATGCGGTGCGAACGCGCGAAGTTTGCGCAGGCCGGCGTGGCATCGAAGCGTGAATCAGGCCCGCATTGTAACGCGCCGTCACTTTCCCGCCCTGCCCTGTTACGTTTGCGGGCTTACCCGGCGGGCGTGAGCGGCGCTTTTTTCGGTTAAGATGGGAGCCGCCTAGCCGCTGTCTTTCAAAATGCGGCCAAGCCTCTTCGCGAGCGGCGCACGCAATCGGCTCATACGATGGACCACCGCGTGCCCGCATTGCTCTGCAATGCTCGGGTCTGTCCAGACCCGTCCGCCCCCGAGACTACGTCAAGTAATGTCGAATCGATTTTTTCAACGCGCCGTCGGCGTCGTGATGCGAGCCGTGCGCCAGGTCGCCGCTTCCGCCTCGATCGCCGTGGCCGCGCCGTTTTGCCTGTCGGCCTTCGCGCCTCCTGCACAGGCCTTCACGCTCGAGCAGCATCGTGCGCTGGTCGAGCAGTTCATCAACACGCGCCACGCCGACCCGCTGGTCGCCGACTGCGCCGCGCATGCGAGCTTCGTCGTGGCGACGCTGCCCGGGTACGAGAGCGTCGAGTACGCCGACAACGCCCTCGACGCGGACCACGCCAAAGTCGCGCCATGGTCGGGGCCATTCGACGATCGCAAACAGCGCGTCGACGTCACGCAGATGGTCGAGCTCGACGGCATCGGCAAACGCACCACCGGCCAGACGGACAACATCCACATACGTTGTGGCTACGCGGACGGCCGCATGATGGGCTTCGATTACACGTCGCCGCTGCCGCAGGTCGAGCAACCGGTCAAGCGCGCGTCACGCGGTCACACGCGCGGCAAGGCATCGCACGCCACCGCGAAGTCGGGCAAGCGGAGCGCTGCGAAGTCGTCGGGCAGCAAGTCGTCGTCGAAGTCGTCCGGCACCAAAAAGGCCACGACCAGGAAGAAGGCGCACTGATCGCACGATGCGGCGTCCCGGACGCCGTATCGCGTTCACGGCTTACTTCTGGTCCGCCTGCATCTGCGCCCAGATCGCCGCCAGCATCGACGCACCGAGCGCCGCGCTGCGCGCGCCGTTCCAGCCTGTGTGCGTGTCGGGCCGGTTGGCGTTGTCCTTGAACGGCATCTCCAGCGTCAACGCCAGACAACCAAAGCGGTGGGCAACCCACTTCGACGCGAGCTTGAGCGACTCCGGCCCGTGCTTGCCCGGCGGATAGCCGAACTTGTCCTGGAAGTCGAGGCTGGCCGCCTTGAAACGTTCGCCGAATGCCTTCTCGCGGGCGAGCAACTCGGGCGATGCCGTCTCGACCCCATCATTGCCGGCGAGGAACACGTAGGGCAGCGCCTCGTCGCCGTGAATGTCGAAGAACATGTCGCAGCCGAGCGCCTCGATGGCTTCGCGTACCACGAAGACTTCCGGGCTGCGCACGGGATCGGGCTCGAGCCATTCGCGATTGAGGTTCGCGCCCGCCGCATTGGTACGCAGATTGCCGCGCGCCGCGCCGTCGGGATTCATGTTCGGCACGATGTGCAGCGTCGCTTCGTCCAGCACGGCCCGGGCGAGCGGGTCGCCGGCCCAGTCACCCGCGCCCAACAACCGCCGCAGCATGCCTTCCACGAACCACTCCGCCATCGTCTCCCCCGGGTGCTGACGTGCAATCACCCACACGTTGCGCTTGCCGGCACGCGGCTCGCCCACCGTGAGCAACGTCATGTCGCGGCCGTCGACGGTGCGCCCCAGCGAGCGCGTTCGGGCGAGCGGTGAATTCTGCGCCGTGCCGACCAGCGCGAGGTGGCGTTCATCCGAATAGGGTTCGAAATAGGCGAGGTAGACGCTGTCATGCGCGGGCGTGAACGCGACGGTCATGACACGCCCGTCGTACGACGTCGGCACGCGAAACCAGGTCACGCGATCGTACGATGCGACCGCACGGTAGTTCTCCCATCCGCGCGGGTATGACGTCTGCCCCGCGTTATCGAACACGATGCGGCAGGGCACACCCGCCACGCCCTGCACCCGGAAGTGAAACCACTGCGCGAACGCCGCGGCGTTGTCCTGGGGAATGCGCACGTGGATATCGTCCGCCTGCGCGGCGCTGACAACTTCGATGGCGCCGCTGTCGAACCGGCTGCTGATGTGAACGGTCATGGCTTGTCTCACTGACGCAAGGACTGGCAAAAACGAAGAGGCCCCGGCGCATTGGCTCGGGGCCCGTGGTTGTCTGGCGCTATGCCACTCGGCGGCGGAAGACCCAGAGCGCATCGTTCGACACGCTGTCGTCGAACGCGTAGCCCTCGCTGTCGAATGCCTTGAGCTGCTGCACGTCGGTCACGCCGCGCTCGATGGCGTAGCGCGCCATCAGCCCTCGTGCCCGCTTGGCGTAGAAACTGATGATCTTGTACTTGCCGCTCTTCCAGTCTTCGAACACCGGCGTGATCACGGGCGCCGCCACCAGACGTCGCTTGATGACCCGGAAATACTCCTCGGACGCCAGATTCACGAGCACGCGACGCGGCTCGGCATGCTCGGCAAGCGACGCATTGATCGTATGCGTCACGCGCTCGCCCCAGAACGCATACAAGTCACGCCCGCGCTTGTTGGCAAAACGCGTGCCCATCTCCAGACGATACGGTTGCAGCAGGTCGAGCGGCCGCAGTACGCCATACAGGCCGGAGAGAATGCGCAGATGCTTCTGTGCGAAGTCGAGTTGCGTTGCGCTCAGGCTGCGCGCGGCGAGCCCTTCGTAGACGTCGCCGTTGAAAGCGAGCACGGCTTGCTTGGCGTTGGTGGTGTCGAAGCGCGGGGACCACTCGGCATACCGGTTGGCGTTGAGGACGGCCAGCTGATCGGAGATGCTCATGAGCGAGCCGACCTGCGCCGGGCTCAGTTCGCGCAGGCCCTCGATCAATTCGGCCGCGTCGTCAACGAACTGCGGCACGGTGTGCGTGCTCACGTGCGGCGGCGTTTCGTAGTCGAGCGATTTGGCCGGCGAAAGAACAATTATCATATTGGGTGCAGCGTTCCTGCAAAAACGAGAAACCGACATTCTATCCAATGCTTCAAAACGCTGTTGCCACGCCCGCCGACCGGGCCTTCGCCGAGCATCTCGACACCCTGGCCACACCGCCGCGCGTGGTGCTCGACACCAATGTCTGGATCGACCTGCTGGTTTTCGACGACCCCGTCGCCCGGCCGGTGCGCGACGCGCTCGTGGAGCGCCGCCTCACGGCACTCATGGCGCCGCGCTGCCGCGACGAACTCGCCGTGGTGCTGACCTACCCGCAATTCGCCTCGCGCGAAATCGACAACGCGGCGGCACTCGCCTGGGTCGACGCCCACACGCACCGTATCGTGGTGCCGGACGACGCTGCCCCGCCCGCGTCCCTGCCCCTGTGCCGTGACCGCGACGACCAGAAGTTCCTCGAAGCCGCGCGCGACGGCCATGCGCATTGGCTCGTCAGCAAGGACAAGGCCGTGCTTAAACTCCGGAGCCGCGTGGCACGCCAGTTCGGCTTTCGTATCGTGACGGCCAGCGCCTTCACGTCGCTGCTGGCCATCGGCAGGTAGTGCGTCGAAGCGGGGTCGAAGCAGGGGCCGAAGTGAGGCCGAAGCGAGGCCGAAGCGTTAGAATGACGTCCTGATCACTGCTTCGTCCCACCGTATAAATGAACGCGCCTCACACTGCTTCGCCTTCGCCGACGCTGGTCGCGCCGCCGCTCACGTCGCGCCTGCCGAATGTCGGCACCACCATTTTCACCGTGATGTCGGCGCTCGCCGCCGAGAAGCAGGCCGTGAACCTCGGCCAGGGCTTCCCCGACTTCTCGTGCGATCCGAAGATCGTCGACGCCGTCTCGCGCGCCATGCGCGAAGACCACAACCAGTACCCGCCGATGGCCGGCGTTCCGGCGCTGCGTCAGGCGATTGCGGACAAAATCGGCCAGCTTTACGGACAGGCATACGACTGGAACACGGAAATCACGGTGACGGCCGGCGCCACGCAGGCACTGCTCACGGCGATTCTCGCCACGGTGCATCCGGGCGACGAAGTGATCGTGTTCGAACCGACGTACGACAGCTACGTGCCTTCGATCGAGCTGGCCGGTGGCAAGCCGGTTTACATCACGCTCGAGGCGCCCGACTTCCGGATTCCGTTCGACAAGCTGGCTGCCGCGATCACGCCGCGCACGCGCCTCATTCTGTTCAACACGCCGCACAATCCGAGCGGCACGGTGTGGCATGAAAAGGATCTGGCGAAGCTTGCCGAGATCGTGGCCGGCACCGACATCCTGCTGATCTCGGACGAGGTCTATGAACACATGGTGTACGACGGCAAGCGCCACGAGAGCGTGGCGCGCCATCCGGAGCTCGCGCGCCGCAGTTTCATCGTGTCGAGCTTCGGCAAGACGTATCACGTAACGGGCTGGAAGGTCGGTTTCGTGGCCGCTCCGGCGGCGTTGTCGGCTGAGTTCCGCAAGGTGCATCAGTTCAACGTGTTCACCGTGAACACGCCGATGCAGGTCGGACTCGCGGACTACATGCGCGACCCGACGCCGTATCTGTCGCTCCCGGCCTTTTATCAGCGCAAGCGCGACCTGTTCCGCGAAGGGCTCGCCGCCACGCGTTTCAAACTGCTGCCGTGCGAAGGCACCTACTTCCAATGCGTGGATTACAGCGCGATCAGCGATATGAGCGAGGCCGACTTCGCGCTTTGGCTAACGGGCGAGATCGGTGTGGCCGCCATTCCGGTGTCGGCGTTCTATCATTCACCGCACGAATCCGGCGTGGTGCGCTTCTGCTTCGCCAAGCAGGACGCCACGCTTCGCGAAGCGCTCGCGCGACTCGCGAAGATCTGAGCGGCGCGCGGCATCGCGCCGCCCCCGCTCGACCTCCGTTCTCCGTTCTCCGTTCTCCGTTCTCCGTTCCCCGTTCTCCGTTCGCCGGTCGATAGCCGACCGGCAAATGGAGTGCCGGCACGCGGGTTGGCCGCCTCACTTCAGTGCAGGGAAGTCCACCGTGGTGTCGTTGACGCGATTGAATACGTTCGTGAACGTGATGATCGCAATGGCCAGTGCAACGTCGACGACCGCCTCGTCCCCAAAACCCGCTGCCTGGAATGCCTCGAGCTCCTGCGGCGCAATCGTTCCCCGGCTTTCCTGGAGCACACGGACGAATCTCACCAGGGCATCCCGGCGCACATCTCCCGTCGGCGTCAATGCCTGGATCGCACGAACGCCGTCGACCGGAATTCCGGAGGCCTTGGCGGCAAGGCTGTGTGCCGCCACGCAATAGTCGCAGCCGGCCACGGCGCTCACCACCAGCTTGACGATTTCGCGTTCCTGCGCCGACAGCGTTCCATGCGAGAGAACCGCATCGGCGGAGAGCATGGCCTGGAGCGCAGGTGTGTTCAGGGCGCCGATAGCGGCGTAGGCGTTTGGCACCATGCCAATGGCCTTGCGGATCGCGGCAAAAACGTCGGCAGTGTTGCCCGCGGCAACGGTTGCGGCGGGCGTCTGGATACGTGAAGTCATTACGGGTTTTCCTTTCGAGAGAGTCCGCGCGGGCGAAAGCGTCGCCTTGCGAGGACGTTGAAAATCAGCGGTGCTCAACCATCCAGTCCGGTCGTTGCGTTCCGATGGAGGGACTTCGCGGCTTGGGGCCATGTCCCGAGTCGGGCGTTCAGGCCCAGGGCAATGGCTTCGGCAAGTGCCGCGACGAGACCGATGCCCCAGAGGGCGCCGGTGCCCAATACGAGCGCGCCCAGGGCGCTGCCAATCGAGAAGCCGAAGTACATGGTCGACGTGTTGAGCGCCAGGGCGACGGTTGCCTGCCCCGGGGCACCGGCGCCGATCAGGCGCGACATCTGAGCCGGAAAGAACGACCAGACAGTGAAGCCCCATGACGCGACAGCAACGAGTACCGGCACAAAGGCAATCCGCGCAGGCAACCCGGACGCGGCGGCCAGTGCCAGGAACGAAAGAGCGAGCAGCACCAGCGAAGCGCGCACCACGCGTTCGGCACCGAACCGGTCATTGAACACGCCTCCGGTCATCACACCGGCGGCCGCCGCCAGCCCCCAAAGCGAGACCGTCGCGGTCACCGCATTCGGATCGAAGTCGAGAACGGCCGCCAGGTATTCGGCGATGTACGGATATACGGCAAACGCGCCGATGGCCCAGAAAAGGCTGACGGCCAGGAGGCGCTGAATGGCTCGTTGGCGTGTCACCGACACGCGCTCGCGCAGGCTCGCCACCACGACGCCCTGCCCCGCCTCGCGTGCGATGCCCGCCGCGATTCCCACGATTGCGATGGCGCTCATCGCGCCGACCAGCCCGAACGTCGCCCGCCAACCGAAAGCGTGGCCGATCACACCGCCCAGCGGCAGTCCCAGCGCAATGGCCAGTGTCTGCCCCGCGCTAACGATGGCCAGAGCCCGGCCACGCATGCCGGGAGCCACGATGACGCCGGCCAGCCCGTTGGCCGCCGGCACATAGAGGCCCGCGGCAACGGCCATCAGCACGCGAGCGCCGAGCAGTACGGCGAACGAGGACGACAGCGCCGCGGCGGCATTACCGATGGCGAAGAGCGACATGGCCAGCAGCAGCACCCGCTTGCGCGCCATCCGGCCGGTGGCCACGGTGGCGACCGGAGAGGACAGCGCCAGCACCAGCGTGAATACGACAACCAGCAACGCTACCCTCGGGACCGGCATGGCGAAATCGCGCGCCATGACCGGCAGCAATGGCGCGATCATGAAACCTTCCGTGCCGATGGCGAAGGTGCCAAGGGCCAGAAAGCCGGCGGGAAGCAGGTTGGCACGGGTATTCAGGGCAAGCGACGCGGCCATGGCGCGGGTCTCCGAGGGAAGCGGGCCCGCTCGGCAGCAGGCCCGTGTGATTGCGCGGTCGTGTCAGACCGGGATCGGGTTGGCGGCGATCTCGGCGTTGAAGCCGTCGACCAGGGCGTGCTCGCCCAGGCCGGGGTTGTCGCGCAACGCGCGAACCGCCTCGACGAAGACCTCCGGCGCATCGGTCGCCAGGCCCTTCATCGTTTCGGCGATGAAGGCGTCGAGCGGCATGGCACGCGGATCGCCGCTCTTCTTGATCAGGTCGGTGTCCACCCACGGCGGCGCGATTTCCTGCACGGACACGCGGGTGTCTTTGAGCATGAAGCGCTGCGACAGCGCGTAGGAATGGAGCGCCGCCTTCGAGGCCGAATACACGGCATTGGTGGCGATCGGCACGTACGCGAGGATCGAGGTGTTGTGGATGATGGTGGCGCGCGGCTGTGCCTTGAGGTGTTCGACCAGCGCCGAGGTCAGGCGGATGGGGCCCAGCAGGTTGGTATCCAGAATGCGCCGCGAGACAGCGTCGTCGATCCGGCCGGATGCGTCGTCGAACGGCATGATGCCGGCGTTGTTGATGAGTACATTCAGTGTCGGGTAGTCGCGGATCAGTTGCGCGGCCACGCGGTCGATGTCGGCTGCATCCGAGATGTCGAGCGCCACGCCGTCAATGCCGGGATGGGCGGCGGCGACTTCGTCGAGCAAGGCCTGACGGCGGCCGGCAATGATCACTTTATTGCCCAGCGCGTGGAACTGCTCTGCGAGCGCGCGGCCGATGCCGGAGGTGCCACCTGTGATGAAAATCGTGTTGCCGGTCGTTTGCATGATTGTCTTCCTTGTCGTGCGCCGCACCGGCGCTGTTTGTCGATGGATGCACTATGCGCGCTCGGCAGGAAGTCTCAAATGACATATAAACGTCGATAACGGACATCCCCGTCATCAGGCGGCATGCACGCAAAAAAGCCCGGGGAGCAACCGGGCCGACAAGGACGTTTCGAACGATCGCGAATACCGCGGGACGATGACCGGATCACGCCGGAGCGCGACGGGCATCGCGGCTCCCCGGATCGAGGCGGAAAGGGATGTCACACGTTGGGTGGCGATGCGGGCGGGCGCACCGTGCACCGGTCGGCCCGAATGACATCGTTCCGGCGTATCAGGTCACGCCGCCTCGTCACCTTCCATCAGCTTCAGGTGACGTTTGAGGCTCGCGGGCGGCTGTCCGTAGTTGCGCAAAAAGGCACGTCGCATGCGATCCCGATCCGTGAAACCGGTGTCGCGGGCAACGACATCGAGCGGATGACGGCCATGCTCGAGCATTACGCGCGCGGCCTCCAGACGCAGCATCTCCACGGCCTTGGCGGGGGACTGCCCGGTTTCCTCCCGAAACACCCGGCTGAACTGACGCGGGGACAGACTGGCGGCGTCGGCCAGTTCCTCGACGGAGAGCGCGTTGCGCAGGTTCTCGCGCGCATACGTCAGGGCCCGTCGGACCCGATCCGAGCGTGGTTCCAGTTCCAACATCGCCGAGAACTGGGATTGGCCGCCCGGCCGGCGGTGGTACACGACCAGCTTTCGCGCGATGGCGCGCGACAGCGCCGGGCCATGGTCGTCTTCGAGCAGGGCCAGCGTGAGGTCGATGGCCGAGGACATGCCGGCCGACGTCCAGATGTTGCCGTCGCGGATGAAGATGCGGTCCTCGTCCACGCGAACTTTCGGAAAGCGCGCCTGCAGCGTGCGCGCATGTGCCCAGTGCGTGGTGGCTGCGCGGCCGTCGAGCAGGCCCGCCTGGGCCAGGACGAAGGCGCCGGTGCACACCCCCGCTACCCGGCGTGCCTCGTCACCCGCTCGGGCGACGTAATCGTTCAGCCCCGGCGAGACTTCCTGGGGCAGCAGTTCCCCTGCCACCATAAGCGTATCGGGCATGACCCCGATGGGCACCGTTTCGATCCCCGCGTTCATCGACGAGCGGATCGTACCGCCGCGCTCGGACAATATCGTCAGACGATAGCCCTGCGCCCCCAATTCGGCGTTGGCGAATTCAAAGGCCGTCAACGCGGCCAGCCCCATGAGTTGAAAGCCATCTTCGAGAATCAGGCCGACCTGTCGCATCGCGTTCCCTTCCTGAAATGCCGGATCAGCCCCATCCTGCCACCGAAGTGCTCGGCTGTGTGGCGCGTTGGCCGCCAATGGCCGGAAATGCCGCCTTCGTGTCTGCAATCTGCGCAGCCGACGCATGAACCGATGGCGGCCCGTGTCCTTTGGCGACCCACGCCCCGACGACGTTACTTCGCCGCCTTCTCCTTCTGCGCTTGCTGATATGCCTTCTGCTCCGCGCGCATGCGCTGGAACGACTCACGTTCGGCCATCAGCTTGGCGTAAGCCTTCCAGTCGATGCCGGCGGCCTGCAGGAAGTCTTCGCCGTACACCGCTTGCGTCGCCATGCCGAGAATCGGCAAATGGATGGCCGCCGCAATGTCTACCATCGTGAAAGTGTCGCCCGCGACATAGGGTGCGAACTTCGCCAGACGCTTGAAGGCCGCGATATTGCGGCGCAGCAGCTTTTCCGTGCGCGAGCGCGTGCCCTCCGACACCGTGCCGCCGAAGAACGCCTGCGTGTACACCTCGCGCACGACCAACTCCAGATGCAGTTCCAGCATCGTCAGTAATTCGCGCTCCTTGGCCTGACGCCACGGATCGGCCGAAAACAAGGCCGGCGACGGATGCGCGGCGTCCAGGTAATCGCAGATCACCTGCGATTCCGCCAGATAGCCATGCTCGGTTTGCAGATACGGCACCTTGCCAAGCGGCGAGCATTGCAGCAGCGGCTCTTCCTGGCTCGGAATGGACTCCGACTCCTCAAAGGACAGGCCCTTCTCGTACAGCACAACCTTGACCTTGTTGTAATAGTTGCTGATAGGAAATCCGTACAGCTTCAACATGATGTCTCCCATGCGGCACGGCCGGCGTCATCGGCGTCGAGGCGCCGTGCGACGTGCGCAATGTTCATGATGCGTCCCAGATGCACTGCCGCCCTCAGGGCGACGGCTCGTTAGCGGCCGGGCTCGACCGGCGGCCAACCGAAGTGTAACGGCATTGCGCGACCCTTCGTGAAACACCGGCGTGACGGCGTGTCCCGAAATCCGGCGGCACCGCCCGCGGAGCGATCGGTTTCGCCATCTTGCAGGCTGACCGCGCAGCGGAACAAGCGCTGGCAGCGTGCGCCAGATCGGCGACAATAGCGGCAACGCATCAGGCGCATCGGTTTGCATTGCTCGCGAACTCGGCAGGAAATTCATTTCCCGACCGACCGGTCGGACGATAGAATGGCGAGTCACGTTCGCGCGGCGTCCCCCACGACGTCGTTGCGGCGCCGGTCCAACGGCGCAACCGTACCTGCATGACGATTTCGATCGACGACAATCGACACCAACCTCGAGACACTCCGAATGACTGCATCCTCCGCATCCCCCTCCTCCGGCACGACCATCGACGTATTGGGCATCGTCGGCGCAGGCGCCATGGGCCGGGGCATCGCCCAGATCGCCGCGCAGGCCGGACTGCGCGTCAAGCTCTACGACACCAACGCGAAGGCTGTGCAGGCCGCGCTGGACGCGCTGCGCGACACGCTCGACAAGCTTGCCGCGAAGGGCAAGATCGAGGCATCGAGCGTCGAGGCGACGATGGGGCGTTTGCAGGCCTGCGGCGCGCTCGAGGATCTCGCCGACTGCCAGCTCGTGGTCGAGGCCATCATCGAGAAGCTCGAGATCAAGCGCGATCTGTTTCGCTCGCTCGAAGGCATCGTGGCGCCCGATGCGATCCTCGCATCGAACACGTCGTCGCTCTCGATCACGGCCATTGCCGCGGCCTGCGAGCGCCCGGAGCGCGTGGCCGGCTACCACTTCTTCAATCCGGTCCCGCTCATGAAGGTCGTCGAGGTCATCGACGGGCTGCGCACCGCGCCCGAGGTCGGCGACGCCCTGCTCTCGCTGGGTCGTCGAATGGGCCACACCGCCGTGCGCTGCAAGGACATGCCGGGCTTCATCGTCAATCACGCCGGCCGCGGCATGAACACCGAAGGCCTGCGCGTGGCCAGCGAGGGCATTGCTAGCTTCGCGGACATCGACCGTATCCTGCGCGAGCAGGCCGGCTTCCGTCTCGGCACGTTCGAGCTGCTCGACCTCACGGCGCTCGACGTCTCGCACCCGGTGATGGAATCCATCTATCACCAGTTTTACGAAGAGGCGCGCTTCCGCCCGTCGCCGATCACGGCAGTGCGTTTCGCCGGTGGCCTGCTCGGACGCAAGGTCGGTGAAGGTTTCTACCGCTATGTCGACGGCAAACAGCAGGTGCCGCCCGAGGCCAGCGCACCGAAAACACTGCCCGCGAGTGTGTGGGTGAGCCGAGCCGATTCGCGCGGCTTCGCGGCCGTGGTGGAGTTGCTCGGTGCCACGGGCGTGACCATCGAAGCCGGCGACAAGCCGTCGGACTCGGCGTTGATCGTCGTCACCCCCCTCGGCCTCGACGCGACGACATGCGCGGTCGAGCAGGGCCTCGACGCCACGCGCACTGTAGCTGTCGACACCCTGCTGCCGCTCGCGGGCGCCAAGCGTCACACGCTGATGACCACGCCCGTGACCACGGTCGACGCGCGCGACGCGGCGCACGCGCTGTTCGCGCATGATGGCACGCCGGTGACCGTGATTCGCGACTCGGCCGGATTCGTCGCCCAACGGGTGATCGCCACGATCGTCAACATCGGTGCGGACATCGCGCAGCAGCGCATTGCCTCGCCGGGCGACATCGACCGGGCCGTGACGCTGGGCCTGGGCTACGCCAAGGGACCGCTCGCGCTGGGCGACGCCGTGGGCGCGCGCCAGTTGCTCACGGTGCTGCGCAATCTGCAATCGTTCTACGGCGACCCGCGCTATCGTCCGTCGCCGTGGCTCACGCGCCGCGCGCAACTCGGCGTGTCGCTGCTCACCGAAGAACAGTGATCCGGAGAATCGCCCCATGAGCGCCGAACTGCTTGCCGAACGCATCGACCATACGCTGGTGCTGACGCTGTCCAACCCCGGAGCGCGCAACGCGCTGCATCCGGACATGTACGCCGCGGGCGTCGAGGCGCTGGCCACGGCCGAGCGCGATTCGTCGATCCGTGCGGTGGTGATCACCGGCGCCGACAACTTCTTCTGCGCCGGTGGCAACCTCAACCGTCTGCTCGAAAATCGGCAGAAAGACCCGTCCGTGCAGGCCGCGAGCATCGACGCGCTGGCCGAGTGGATCGAAGCGCTGCGCGCCTGTCCGAAGCCGGTCATCGCCGCCGTCGAAGGTGCCGCCGCGGGCGCGGGCTTCTCGCTCGCCCTTGCCTGCGATCTGCTCGTGGCGGCCGACAACGCCAAGTTCGTGATGGCGTATGTCAAGGTCGGCCTCACCCCGGACGGCGGCGGCTCGTGGTTCCTCTCGCAAGCCCTGCCGCGGGCGCTGGCCACCGAGATCCTGCTCGAGGGCAAGCCGGTGGCTGCGTCGCGTCTGGCGGCCGCGGGTGTGGTCAACCGCGTGGTCGCGCCGGGTCAGGCACGCGCCGAAGCCCTGAACTGGGCTTCCGATCTCGCGCAGCTCTCGCCGAACGCCGTAGGCCGTATCAAGTCGCTCATCGAGAGCGGTGCCAGCGATTCCCTCACCTCGCAACTCGGGGCCGAGCGCGACAACTTCGTCGCATCGCTGCACCATGCCGACGGTCTGGAGGGCATCAGTGCCTTCCTCGAGAAACGTCCAGCAAAATACACCTGATCGCGCGAACGACGACGGCGCGGGCGGCACGGGCGCCCCGTGCTCCCCACGCCGTCGTCCCACGCGCGGCCGCCACCCCGGGGTGGCGGACACCGGTATCCCTCATACCCCGTTCAGGAGATTGACCGCATGAGCGCTCTCGGCCACCCCGGCACCGCCGCCGGCCCGCTGACTTTCACTCCGCCCGCGCGTCGCCGCATCTATCTGATGCGCCACGGCGACGTGACCTATTTCGACGACAGCGGCAAGCCCGTCGACGCCGACACCGTCCCCCTGAACGCCCTTGGCCGTGAGCAGGCAAGCGCCGCCGGCCGTGCCTTCGCCGCCGAGAATATCCGTTTCGACCGCGTGATCGTGAGCGGCCTGCCGCGCACGCGCGAGACCGCCGAGCGCGTGCTGGCCGAGACGGGGCAGCGGATCGATATCGAGACGTGGACCTGCTGGCAGGAAATTCGCGCGGGCAGTCTTGCCGACGTGCCGCCGGCCGAGTTGGCGCAGGCGTTCCTGAGCGCCTTCGACGGACTCGTGCCGGAAGAGACCCGCTTCATGAACGGCGAGTCGGTGAGAGAGCTGCTCGATCGCGTGGTGCCGCCCCTGGCGGAGTTGCGTGCCGACCCATCGTGGGACACCGTGCTGCTGGTGCTGCATGGCGGCGTGAACCGTGCGATTCTCTCGCATGCGATGCATCCGCACGGACGGCTATTCCTGGGGCAGCTCGCCCAGACGCCCGCGTGCATCAACGCCCTCGACGTGGGCGACAAGCCACAGGACTGGGTGGTACGGTTGATGAACTTCGCGCCGCCGCAGCCGCTGCATCGCGACAACCGGCTCACCGTCATGGAGAAGATCTTCGCGTCGTTCCTGCGCACACGTCGGCGAGACTGAGCGCGGCCGAACGCGGCGCATCTCGCCGGGTAGTCGTCGAGTTACCGAATCGTAGCAATCGTCCCGATCCACGTTGCACCGGAAATGCAGGAGACAGCATGGCCGAGGAGCTTCCACAGGACTTTTCCGCATTCGCAGGCGAGCGCGCGCTGGGTTCGCGCGTGCCTTTCGACGCCGCCGCGCTGGAGCGCTGGCTCGTTGCGAACGTCGACGGCTTCGCCGGGCCGCTCGCGATCACGCAATTCAATGGCGGCCAATCGAATCCCACCTACCGCCTGAGAACCCCCGGCGCGGCGTACGTGCTGCGCACCAAGCCCGCGCCGGCGGCCAGACTGCTGCCGTCCGCGCACGCCATCGAGCGCGAGTATCGCGTGATGGATGCGCTCGCCGGCACCGATGTGCCGGTAGCGCGCATGCGCGGTCTGTGCGAGGACGAAGGCGTGATCGGTCTCGCGTTCTACGTGATGGACTTCGTCGAGGGGCGTGTCCTGTGGGATCCGGCCCTGCCCGGCATGACGGCGGCCGAACGCGGCGCCATCTACGACGAAATGAACCGGGTGATCTCGGCGCTGCACCGCGTGGACTACCGGGCGATCGGCCTCGAATCGTACGGCAAGCCCGGCGACTATATCGCCCGCCAGATCGCGCGATGGAGCAAGCAATACCGCGCGTCGGAGACCGAGACCATCGATGCCATGGATCGCCTGATCGCGTGGCTGCCCGAGCATTTGCCCACCGACGCACCCGAGCGCACCACCATCGTGCACGGCGACTTCCGGCTGGACAATCTCATCTTCCACCCCAGCGAGCCGCGCGTGCTTGCCGTGCTCGACTGGGAACTGTCGACGCTGGGCGACCCGCTCGCCGACTTCAGCTACCACTGCATGGCCTGGCATGTCAGTCCGGGCGTGTTTCGCGGCATTGCCGGTCTGGATCGGGAGACGCTGGGCATTCCCGACGAATCCGACTATGTGAGGCGTTACAGCGAACGCACGGGGATCGCGCGACCGTCGCAATGGAACTTCTACCTCGCGTACAACATGTTCCGCATCGCGGCGATCCTGCAAGGCATCATGAAGCGCGTGAGCGACGGTACCGCCGCGAGTCAACAAGCGCTGGACGCCGGCCGACGCGCCCGCCCGATGGCCGAACTCGCCTGGCAGTACGCCCAGCGCAGCGATGCGCAACGTGCGTGAAGGCGCACCGCGGCCTCGCACGCTTCGTGGCCGCTCGATGCCCGCACCGACCTTGATTTGCAAAGACTTCGCATGCCCTTCGCACCCGTAGTCCGCCACTGACCGGAGACGTCATGGATTTCAGCTACAGCCCCAAAGTCGACGCGTTGCGCGCGCGTCTGAGCGCGTTCTTCGATGAACACATCTTTCCGAACGAGCGCCGCTATCTCGAGGAAATCGACATCGCGCGGCGTCAGGGCGACGCCTGGCAACCGTCGCAGGTCATCGAACGCCTCAAGCCGCTGGCACGGAAGGCGGGGCTCTGGAATCTCTTCCTGCCCGACTCCGCGCGCGGCGCTGGCCTCACGAACGTCGAATACGCGCCACTGTGCGAGATCATGGGACAGGTGCCGTGGGCGCCCGAGGTTTTCAATTGCAATGCGCCCGACACCGGCAACATGGAAACGCTGGAGCGCTACGCCACGGACGCCCAGAAGGCGCAATGGCTGGCGCCACTGCTGCGCGGCGAGATCCGGTCCGCGTTTCTCATGACCGAGCCGGACGTGGCATCGTCCGATGCCACCAATGTGCAATGCCGGATTCGTCGCGACGGCGACGACTATGTCATCAACGGACGCAAGTGGTGGTCGACCGGTGCGGGCGACCCGCGCTGCGCGCTTTATATCGTGATGGGCAAGACCGACCCGGACGCGCCGAAACATGCGCAGCAGTCGATGATTCTGGTGCCGGCGGATGCGAAGGGTGTCTCGCGCGTGCGTCCGCTCACCGTGTTCGGTTACGACGACGCGCCGCACGGCCACATGGAAATCGTGCTCGACGACGTTCGCGTCCCGGCCAGCAGCATCCTGCTCGGCGAGGGCCGTGGCTTCGAGATCGCGCAAGGCCGCCTCGGGCCGGGACGCATCCACCATTGCATGCGACTCATCGGCCTGGCCGAGCGCGCCTTGTCCCTCATGTGCCAACGCACGCTCTCCCGGGTGGCGTTCGGCAAGCCGATCGCCGCGCAGGGCGTCACACGCGAGCGCATTGCCGAGGCGCGCTGCCTGATCGAGCAGGCGCGTCTGCTCACGCTCAAGGCGGCGTACATGATGGATACCGTAGGCAACAAGGCGGCGCGCGCCGAGATCGCCATGATCAAGGTCGTGGCGCCCAACATGGCGTGCCAGGTGCTCGACTGGGCGATGCAGGCGCACGGAGCGGCTGGGCTGTCGGGTGATTTTCCGCTCGCGTACGCCTACGCGAGCGCACGCACGCTGCGCTTTGCCGATGGCCCCGACGAGGTGCATCGCAACGCCATCGCCAAGCTGGAACTGGCACGCCACATGGCGGCCGACGACGACGCTTCGGCGGGCGTGGCACGAGGCTGACCCCGCGTCCGGCAGGGAAAAACGTTCTGTGGTGTAATTTCCGGGCAGTTTTCCCGAGGGCGCCTGACGCGCGCCCTCGTCCTGTTTCGTCATCCGTGTCGTCACCGTGCCGGGCGCCTGGCGGGATCGTCGCAGCGCTGGCCGGGGAGACGGTCGTCCGCCCGCGTGGCGGCGCCCCAGACGGCCCCACGAGGAGTCGCAATTGATTCAGGTCTATTCCTGGGCCACGCCGAACGGCCACAAGGTCCACATC
Organism: Pandoraea pnomenusa; assembly: GCF_000767615.3. Lineage (NCBI taxonomy): Bacteria > Pseudomonadati > Pseudomonadota > Betaproteobacteria > Burkholderiales > Burkholderiaceae > Pandoraea > Pandoraea pnomenusa. The sequence continues at coordinate 3,382,442 of NZ_CP009553.3, forward strand.
ATGCTCGAGGAGTGCGGCTTGCCGTACCACGCCCATGCCGTCGATATCGGCGCGGGCGACCAGTTCAAGGAAGAATTTCTCGCCATCTCCCCGAACAACAAGATCCCGGCCATCGTCGACGAGGACGGTCCCGACGGCAAGCCCATTTCCCTCTTCGAATCCGGGGCTATCCTGCTCTATCTGGCGGGCAAGACCGGACGATTCCTTCCCGAGGACGTGCGCGGCAAGTACGAGACGCTGGAATGGCTGATGTTCCAGATGGGCGGCGTGGGGCCGATGCTTGGCCAGGCGCACCATTTCCGCATCTACGCTCCCGAGAAGATCGACTACGCGATCAAGCGCTACACGAACGAGGCGCGCCGGCTTTATGGGGTGCTCGACAAGCGTCTGGGGCAACACCCCTATGTGGCGGGCGACATGTACACCATCGCGGACATCGCGATCTGGCCGTGGCTGCGCTCCTGGAAAAATCAGGGCGTGGAGTTGTCCGATTATCCCAATGTGCAGAAATGGTTCGAGGCGATCGAAGCGCGCCCGGCGGTGCAGCGCGGTGTGAAAGTGCTCGCCGACGCCCGTAAGCCGCTGCAGGACGACAAGGCCCGTGAAATCCTGTTCGGTGCCACGCAGTACGCGCGACGCTGAGTGTTATGTGCCGCCGACGATCGGGCGATGTCGGGCCTGCCGCAGGGCAATGTCAGGGGCAGGCCGACGCCGGAGCAACGATCCGCCCGGGATCCCTGCGCCAAGGGGGGAAGATCGCCGGACGATCCGCGGCCGGTACGCCGGCACGCCGGCGATTGGCCGCTGCGGCGCTGCAGCACATGGCAGGGTTTACACTTCGAAACAAAGTGCGGTTTCGTCCGGGCGCGGGCGGTGCTAATCTAGGCGCTGTCCACACGGTGCGTACGCCCTACGGACAAGGGTGAAGCCGGCGCGCCGGTGCCAATTGCCTCGGACCGGCTCGATTCTGGATGCATCGGCAACGCCCGGCGCCGGCCATACACCGCCGGCCCTCAGCCGTTCGCAGTTCCTCGCCGCTGGCTTTTGGAAGATCCGGGAGATCCACATATGTCAGGCAAGTTCGAACTCAAGCGCAGCCCCAACGGTGAATTCCACTTTCACCTGCTGGCCGACAGCGGGCAGATCATTCTCTCCTCCGAGACCTACAAGGCGCGCGCGTCGGCGCAAAACGGCATCGAGTCCGTGCGCAAGAACGCCGTCGACGACCACCGGTTCGAGCGCAAGACATCAACATCCGGCCGACCGTATTTCGTGCTCAAGGCCCGCAATGGCGAGATCATCGGTCAAAGCCAGATGTTCTCGACCGCCGATCAGATGGAAGATGGCATCTCGCAAGTCAAACGCGATGCGCCGGCGGCGTCGGTGAGCGATTTGTCGCATACCTGATCGTTGTGATCCTGTCGCATTGGCGCGGCGCGGTTCGACTTCCCGCGATCGGTAATATGCACGGTCTGAACGTGACCGCGCACTACGGCTCAACGTGAGCAAATGCGCCGCCTGGCAGCCCTCGCGATTGTCTGCCTTTTGCCCGATTCGTCCCCTTCCTTGAGCGCGAATTCCCGACATGCCTGAAGCGGCGTGCCGGCCGTCGTCACTCGCGGACAAGCGATATCTGGTAGTCCTTGCCGGGGGGGCGCCACCAACATGGCGCGGACCACGTTCGTGCCTCGTCGCCATTGCGCGAACGCCCGATCCCTTCTCGCCAAAGTCGATATCGCATGCCTCGTCTCAATGCCTGCCCGACAGTCGTGCCACTCCCGGTGGCAAGTGACCGCTCTCGCGATCTCGCGCTCCCCGGATCGACGGTGGCGGCGCATCCGGCTGATGAGGTCAATGGGACTGACATCCTCCGGTCGCTCTACATCACGACGCCGCACACCGAAGTGCTGCGCTGGAAGTCAGCGCTGGAGGATGTCTATCGCGCACACGCCGGCATTCGCACCAGCCTGCCACTGTTGCTGAGCGATGCGCCCATGGACGACATCGCACAATTTCTCGAGGGGGATATCGATCAACTCGTCGACGCGCTCAACACGTTCCCCGAGCTGTCTCACGACATTGCCGCTACATGGGAACGGGCGTTGGCCGCGCGCCGTCCCTATGAGACGCTGGAAGAAATCGCGAGGCGAGTGACGTCGACGCGCAATCTTCGCAGCATTCAACGCTCCTTCGAACGAGCAGCGACGCGCGGGATCTCCTCCGACACGCACGACGTCGAGGCGCCCGGCGACCGTTGGGTGCATCGCGTGCGCGACGCCTTTCGCTGGTGCCTCCTTGCGGGCAGCGGCCACGATCCCCGCTGTGACGGGCATGATCTTGCGCCGTGGGCACATCCCCTCGCGCAAACTTTCAGCGCGGGGCCTCCCCTGCTTCGCCTGGAACGGCATGGCGCGGTGGGCACCCTTACCGGACTGCTTTACGCTTACGCGGGCGTGACGCAGATCGTGAGGGAGATCGGTTGCGCCGAACCGCTGCACGTGTGTCAGTCGCGACAATTCGCACGAGACCTTCGCTTCGCCGACGCCTTCGCAATGGAGCAACAAAGATGGCGCGTCGACCGCGCCGTTCCTCGCTCACACGCCAAGGACGCCCGCGCCGCAAGCGACACCGCGTCCGGCCCGTCTTCTCCGGAGTCATCGGGTGCCACGGGCGCCATGGCGTTGCGCGAGGTCATCGGCAATGCCGTGGACGCGTGTCTGGCTACGCTCGCCGATGCTGCCGGTCAGATCGGGCAACAGGCACTCGCCTACGATCCCCTGCGGTTCCCCGCCGCTGACGCGATCGCACCAGCCTCGCCCACCTTGTCCGATGCCCGCTCGTCCGAAGCGACTGCCGCGCATCGCATACGGCATGCATCCCATCATCACCCTTCATCGCGCACTGGCGGGACCTGGAGCGCCCCGTGGGAAGCATCGGAAGCCGTTCAACGCATCACCGCGCTCGCAGAAACCCAGACCGAGCGTGACGACGCGCGCAGGCGGGTCTCGGAGACGCTCGCGCCCATGCTGAACCTGCGGAAGTTGCTCCACGAGGGACTGGTACAGCGCCTGGCACCGGGCAAGACACCGTTCGATCCCGACGCGTTGTATCTCAACCGGTTCCGGTATTTCGTTCGCCCAATACACCTGCACCTGCCCGCAGGCACCTTCGCACGCCGGGGACTGCTTGACTCGATCACGCTGTCGGAAGCCGCGTCCCGATTCTTCGCCGGGAGCGATCGGGTGCACGACACGACGCTGGCGTATGGGATCTATACACGCAATGTCACCGACCACCCGTATGCCCTGCCTTCCGACGAGTTCGCCGACCTGTCCGTGGACGGCTTCGTCGCGGCCATCGGCCTGAGCCGGGCGCGCTGGGAGGCAAACCTTGGGGCGATGGCAACGTCAAGCATCGATGCGGCCGGCCTGACATCGATATACGAATGCGCGCGGAACGCGCTCGAACAAGAATCAGTGCTCGCGTATAACGCCGGACAGCTCTCCATCGACGGGCTGACCCTCGCGCAGATCGTGGCATACGCCCCCAGCGCGGCCCAACGCTCGGATTCGCTCGACAGCGCCCTGAGCCACGTCAAAGGATACGGCATAGCGATCGAGTTTCCCGGGCAGGATTCACCTGTGCACCCGGCCGGCATGTTCGCGATTTCCGAGAGTCCGTCGACGCTCACCAGGCATCGGCAACGCGTACTCATGGTCGTTCCGGGCAGCGAATGGCCGCTCCGGGAGTACGCGTCCATGGACAGCCTTCTGGCCGACGTGGCACGTGGCAACGCGTCACGTCTGTACCGCGAGCTCGTACGGCGCCTGCCGCTGGACGCGCAGCATGTCGGCGCGGCGCATCCTCCCGGGCGCATCACGTTCCAGATGTGGCACGGCGACATTCTGCAAATGTCCGTGCAGACCAGCGTCGACGTGATCCGTCGCGACGAGGCCCGCAGCGATCCGCATCGGCTCGACGATCGTCGCAGTGAGGAATGGATATCGTGGCTGGCGGGCACCGCAACCGATACCAGCGCCACGTCGACCCACGACGCGTCACCCGCCGAGACCGGATTTCCGCACAGATATCCCCCGGAGGCGCTCAAACGCGGTGAGCGTCTGACGGTCGATCTACGGACAATGCAGCAAGTGCGCCAACTTGGTCAGTTGCGTCTGGCGTTATCGGCGGCGTTGCCGGATATCGATGCGGGCGCCGGGCAGTACATGGCCAACCTCGTCGACCGCCTGGCAGGTGTGACGATCGATGCGTCCCGCGTCTATCTGCACATCTATCGCAGTGGCATGTCGGCGTCGGGACAGCCGGCCATGTCCGCGAAGCGCCGGTTGCAATGCGTCGAAACCTCCTCCCTGCAGCAACTGATGACCGGTCTGGCGAGCGGCAGCCGGCAGGCGACGCTGCCTGCGCACACCGTGGCGATGTTCTCCATGGATGAGCATCCCGTCGGGGCAAGACCGATGGCCATTGGGCAGTTGACACCCGCGACATTACTCGCAGCCGTCGACGTGAACGCCTTCATCAACCGGCAATGCGATCTTTTCGACGCATTCTGGTCACAGCAATCGCACGACATATACCGATCTCTCAAAGGCGCGTTCATCATCGAATCGTTCGTGCAAGCGCAGGATGGCCGTTTGCCCGCACCGGCAGCGAATATCGCGCAAAGAATCGCTGGCGTGAGCCAGTCGCACACACTGGATCTCGATGGAATCGACACGCCACTTCCCCCACCCGCCGGCATCGAGATCGGGTGGCTACGCGTTGGCACCGCCGTCTCGGATATCCAGATCTTCGCCGACATGCGCTCCGGCTGGCGGCTCGTGTATGCGCCGGGCCTGCTGCCCGGCACAATGGCGGCGGTCGAAACACAAGGTCAGCTTCACCACTGGCTGCTCAGCCAGATTCGCGACCCCGACAGCCGCCAACGGTTGGCCGGTGCGTTTACCGTTGTCGATCGGCGCAATGCAAATGAGAAGGGCATCTCCGCCATCACGACGCCCGACGCCCGCTTCCCGCCGGACGGACTCGAGACATCCATCGTCCCGATCCGTGGCGATCCCTTCCAGGCCTATTCGCAAACGTTTCGGGCGAGGGCGGAAACGGAAAGCCGACCATCAGGCTCACTTCGTGAAGTCGGGGGATCTCTGGCCACCCTGCTGCACTGGATGGCCACGACGAATTTTGTCACCGGCATGGGCACCTTCATGCGCGCTCCCTTGCCGGGGATGACACCACTGCATCTGGCCCTTTCGATGGGGAATTTGTTCATCGGCGCTACTTCGCTCGCCTTCGAAGATTCGAGGATTCGCGAAGCCGCCGTGAACTCGCTGGTCATTGGCGCATGCGGCATTCCGATCGGTTGGTACTACACGGCCAATGCCGCGTTGCGCAGCCGCCTGCAGCGCTTCGTGACCGCCACGCCCCTGGGACGCCTGCGAGAACTCATGCCGAACCTCTATCGCGGCGAACACGGCATGGTGCTGCGCTCCGGCGATCAGTATTTCGATGTCGAATATTGCGCGCAGGAACGAACATGGCAGATGGTCGACACCGGAAACCCAACAACGCCCGGGCCCCAGGTTCGGCAGAATGAACACTACGAGTGGTATCTCGACGACACGCCAGCCATCGCACCAGCCTCACATGCCGCGCAGGAAACCGTCTTTCACGAGGCGGTAAACCGAAAGTTCCTGGATCTCGGCTACCGCTCGAAACTCACCGCACAGCGCCAATCGGCATCGCTCGAGCGTCGAGCTGCATTCGCGGCCGGGCGCCGTGATGCCCAACAAAGCCCGCTATTGCCATCGGACACGGCCAGACCGTCGGAACTCCTTAAACTGGATTTCGTCGACCCGTCGCTGACCGACCCCCGGCTTCTGGGCATTCTGTCGCGCAGAATCGAAGAGGCTGAACGCGCCGAGGCAACGCTACGTGCGGCGATGAGCTCGCGCATCGTTGCCAGCGAGATTCGCGATGCCGGGGGAAAATTCACCGCACTGCCTCAGTCCGCCTACGTCAACACCAACGGCGATGGCCACACGGGGTTCTGCCTGCCGCTGGTGCGTCTGATGGCCGTGGCACGGCACGCGGGGCGCGAAGGCGAATTGGTCGCGAAGCTCGAACGCGCCGTGCTCGCGCCCAAGTCGAGCGAAGCGCTCGAATTGCGGCAGCAACTGGCGAAGCTGCACTCCAACGAGGCCGCCAGCGTGGCGGAAACGAACCTGGGGCTGCGCGACATCGGCTCACTCAGCGATGCCATCCGCAGCGGTCCGACGCACGCCACCTATATCGTCAGCACGTGCGCACATTCGCTGTCAGTAATGGTGACGCCGGACAAGTCGGTCTTCTACGACCCCAACTTCGGATTGGCAGAGTTCTCACGCATCGCGGATGCCGTTGCCGCATTTGCCGCACACCTCCAACGACACGACCTGCCAAGGCTGTACCGGGCGTTCGATAGCGGCGGCGTCTGGCAATTCTCCGTCAGGCGGGTCCATCTCAAGGCGCTCGCGGAGGTCGATGTCGGCGGCAAGACGGTGATGGAGGTCGTGCGCGCCGCGCCCGGGTGAGCGACGTTGGCGCTCAGGCGCCGCGCTTCCGATACAGGCCGGTGCCGCGAAACCGGCACACTTCCTCCCCGTGCTGATTGGTCGCGGTCCACAGCTGGCGCACGATTCCCCGGTCTGGCCGGCTCTTCGATTCACGCACTTCCAACGTACTGCTCGTCACGCTGAGGGTGTCGCCCGGGCGCACCGGCTTGAGCCATTCGATCTGCTCGACCCCCGGCGAGCCCATGCTCGACGAGCGTGACAGCAACTTGTCGACGTTGAGCCGCATCATGATCCCGCAAGTGTGCCATCCGCTGGCCACAAGGCCCCCGAAGTGCGATTGCGCTCCGGCCACTTCGTCGATGTGGAACGGCTGCGGATCGAACTGCTGCGCGAAGCGCACGATCTCCTCGGCCGTGAATGTGTATTCCCCGAGATCGAAAGTGTCGCCCACGGAAAAGTCTTCGAAGTAATACTCAAGCGCTGTCATTCCATCCTCCTGCTTCTCGTGTCTGCAACGATGCACGGGTCGTGGGGTGCAAGGCGCCGTGCGCAACGAATTCTCCTGGACACTGATCTCGATACCGATACGAGACAGCCGAGCGACTATTGCAGCGTTTCCTTCACACTGTCGGGCAAGGGCAATGCCATGATGTCGATGCCCTCCTCGGCAAGCGCTTCCGCGTCTTCACGCGAGGCAGTGCCGCGAATGTTACGCTCCGGGGCTTCCTGATAATGGATCTTGCGCGCCTCTTCGGCGAAATGACTGCCGACGTCCTCGGTGTTCGCGATCACATGGCGCACTGCCTTCATCCAGAGGGTCTGCAACGCGCGATGCGCCTCCACCGCGGTCGGCTGCCGCGAGTCGCCCGCCGGGACCGGGTCGGTGCGCGACGTGGCACCAGACAGGTTCAATCGCGGCGCCGACGGCATGCGTGCCACCGCCGTGTCGCCACAGACCGGACACGCGACGAGGCCGCGCGCCTGTTGCGAAAGATAGTCATCCTCCGAGCCGAACCAGCCCTCGAAGGTGTGCTCATGGGCACAACGCAGATCAAAAACCTTCATGACGCGATGCTTGTGCTCCCGCCCTGCCACGCAGGTGCGCCAGGGCGCGGGATCGAAAAATGACCGGAAATCAGCGCAGCGGCGAACGCTCGTTCGGCTGCCAGACTCCAGATAATATCTTTTCCAGCCAGAACGCGCCGATGATCGTTTTGACGTCGGTAATACGGCCGTCGCGCACCCATTGCAGCAATTCGGTGGCGGGCATCCTGAAGACGTCCAGGAACTCGCCTTCGTCGAGTTTCTGCTCGCCGTGCGACAGATCGCGCGCCAGCCAGATGTCGATGAACTCGGTCGAATAGGAGATCACCGGGTGAATGCGCGTGAGGTAATCCCAACGTCCCGCCCGGTACCCCGTCTCCTCGAGCAGCTCGCGCTGGCCGCAGGCCAGCCCGCCTTCGGCGTCATCGAGCTTGCCCGCCGGCAGCTCCGTCATCACGCGCTCGAGCGGATAGCGATACTGGCGCTCCATGAGCACCTGCCCGTCTTCGAACAGCGGAATCACCATGACCGCGCCCGGGTGCGTCGTATATTCGCGCACCGCCTGCTTGCCATCCGGCAAACGCACCGTATCGCGCTTGATGGTCAGAAACGCACCCTCGTACACCGTATCGGTCGCGAGACGCGACTCGATCAAATGCTGGTCGTCGACTTGACGTTGGGTCATATGCCCTCCACGGCAAAAAAATTGGCGATCCCAAAACAAAACGCCGCCCAATGGGCGGCGTCTTGCGAAGCAGACATCTCAGGCGGCAGCCGCCGGTCGATGACGCCACAAATACCGGTAGACGAAGCCCGGAAACGCGAACACGACGAACAGACTCGCCGTCACGGCGTAAAACTCCCATCCCTGCGTGAACACATTGCCGATGCCGGCCTCGATCAGGTAGCCCAGCGCGCCGACTACGAAGTACGCCACCACCATCTCGATCAGACGCCACCACAACGGCTTGACCCCGCGCCGTAGCGCGATCACGCCGAACAGGCGCTGGTTCACGAACGGCAGGTTCGCCCCCAGCAAGGCCAGCAGAATCACGAGCGTACCACCTGCCGACATGCCCATCGCTGTTGTCTCCGTCAGTCCGTTCTTTCTTTCGTTCGTTCTTTCTTTCGACGGGCGGCGACGCGGTCGATCCGCCCCCCGCATCACCGCACCGTCTCTGGTCCGACGTTCGCCCGCTCAGCTGGCCAGCGTCAGTTTGATGGTGCGCAGGCACCAGTCCATCAGCGAGCCGGGCATCAGGCCGAGATACAGCAACGCCAGGCCGTTGAGCGACAGCACGAAGCGCATCGTACCGCTGCCTTGCAGTGCGTTGGTGTCTTCCGGCTTGTCGAAGTACATGAGCTTCACGACACGCAGGTAGTAGAACGCGCCGATCAGCGAAGCGATGACCGCCACGACCGCCAGCCACACCATGCCGGCCTTGACCACCGCCTGCAGCACGGCCAGCTTGGCATAGAAGCCTGCCAGCGGCGGAATGCCCGCGAGCGAGAACATCAGCATCAGCATGACGAACGCAAACCACGGGCTGCGTTGGTTCAGGCCCTTCAGATCCGAGAGGTTCTCGGCTTCGAAGCCCTGACGCGAGAGCAGCAGCACGATACCGAAGGTGCCGAGCGTCGTGAGCAGGTAGATCACGCTGTAGAACAGCGACGAACCGTAAGCGTCGGCGATGCCGTCGATCTTGCCGCCGACCACGCCCGCGAGCATGCCGAGCAGCACGAAACCCATGTGCGAGATCGTCGAGTAAGCCAGCAGACGCTTGACGTTGGTCTGCACGATCGCCGTCAGGTTACCGACCACCAGCGAGAGCACCGACAGGATGATCAGCATCTGTTGCCAGTCGAGCGCCAGCGGCAGCATGCCTTCGACGAGCAAACGCAGCAGCAGCGCGAACGCACCCAGCTTCGGCGCGCCGCCGATGAGCAGCGTGACGGGCGTCGGTGCCCCCTGGTAGACGTCGGGCACCCACATGTGGAACGGTGCGGCGCCCAGCTTGAACGCCAGACCGGCGACGATGAACACCACGCCGAACACCAGCACGATCTTGTTCACCGCGCCGGAGGCGATCACCTCGAAGACCTTGGCCAGTTCGAGCGAACCGGTCGCGCCGTACATCATCGACATGCCGTACAGCAGGAAGCCCGAAGCCAGCGCACCCAGCACGTAGTACTTCATGGCCGACTCGGTCGCGTTCGTCGATTCGCGCCAGACGGCGGCCAGCGCATACAGCGACAGCGACATCAGCTCCAGACCGAGATACAGCGTCAGGAAGTTGTTGCCCGAGATCATCACCGACAGGCCCAGCAGCGAGAACAGGCTGAGGACGTAGAAGTCGCCACGGGCAAGACCGCGCGCTTCGAGATACTTCTGACCGTAGATGAACGTGACGAACGTTGCCAGGCCGCCGAAGGCCTTGAGCAGATTCGACATCGGGTCGGCCACGAACACGTTGCCGAACAGGTAATGCGATGCCGGGTCGGCGGCATTGCACGCCCACAGCACGGAGACGACCGCGCTGGTCAGCAGCGCCAGCACGTAGTTCAGCTTGCGCGTCTGGCCGAGGAACGCGTCGCACATCATGATCACGAGGATCATGAGCAGCAGGATGGCCTCGGGCAGCGCAGGCAGCAGATTGATGTTTTGCATGATCTAGATTTCCTCCCCGATTACGGCAGCTTGGTCTGCGCCACGTGGGCGAGGAGGTTAACCACTGAGGTGTGCATCAGGTCGGTGAAGGGCTTCGGATAGATACCCATGAACAGCGTCAGCGCAGCCAGCACGGCCAGCATGAAGAACTCGCGCTTGTTGACGTCGACCAGTTCGCGCACGTGATCGTTGGCAATGGCGCCGAAAATCACGCGCTTGTACATCCACAGCGAATACGCGGCACCGGTGATCAGCGAGGTCGCCGCCAGCAGGCCGACCCAGAAGTTCAGCTTCACGGCGCCAAGGATCACCAGGAATTCGCCCACGAAGCCCGACGTCGCCGGCAGACCGCTGTTGGCCATCGCGAAGAGCATGAACAGCGCCGCGAACTTCGGCATCGTGTTCACCACACCGCCGTAGTCGGCGATGTTGCGCGAGTGCATGCGGTCATACAGCACGCCGATACACAGGAACATGGCGCCCGACACGAAACCGTGCGAGATCATCTGCACCAGCGCGCCTTGCATGCCGATTTCGCTGAACATGAAGAAGCCGAGAATCGCAAAACCCATGTGCGCGATCGACGAGTACGCCACCAGCTTCTTCATGTCCGTCTGCACCAGGGCCACCAGGCCGATGTAGACCACGGCGATCAGCGCAAGCGCGATCATGAAGCCCGACAGGTAGTGACTCGCGTCCGGCGCGATCGGCAGCGAAAAGCGCAGGAAACCGTAGGCGCCGAGCTTGAGCATGATGGCGGCCAGCACCACCGAGCCGCCCGTCGGCGCTTCCACGTGGGCGTCGGGCAGCCAGGTGTGCACCGGCCACATCGGCACCTTCACGGCGAAAGCCATGAAGAAGGCCACGAACAGCAGGATCTGCACGTTCATCGGCAGCTTCGCGGCGTACCAGTCCGTCAGCGTGAACGAGCCCGTCACGTTGTACAGATAGATCAGCGCGACGAGCATCAGCAGCGAACCGAGCAGCGTGTACAGGAAGAACTTGAAAGCCGCGTACACACGGTTCGGACCGCCCCACACGCCGATGATCAGGTACATCGGGATCAGCGTGGCTTCGAAGAACACGTAGAACAGCAGGCCGTCCTGCGCCGAGAACACGCCGATCATCAGGCCCGACAGGATCAGGAACGCGGCCATGTACTGCGCCACGCGCTCGGTGATCACTTCCCAGCCCGCGATCACCACGATGACCGTGATGAGCGCCGTGAGCACCACCAGCCACAGCGAGATGCCGTCGATGCCAAGGAAGTAGTTGATATGGAAGCGTTCGATCCAGCTCGATTTCTCGACGAACTGGAACGCGGCCGTATCGGCGTTGAAGTTCGAGATCAGCGGCAACGTGACCAGAAAGCTGGCCAGCGAACCGATGAGCGACAGCACACGTGCGCCGCCCGGGTTGCGGTCGTTACCCACCGCGAGGACAACGATCCCCGAAATGATGGGCAGCCAGATGGCCAGACTCAGAAGCGGTAGCGATTGCATTGTTATTGGCTCCCCCTATTACTTGCCGTTCAACGTCACAAACAGCGTCAGGAGCCCGAGCATGCCGATGATCATGGCGAACGCGTAGTGGTAGATGTAACCGGATTGCACGAAGCGGATGACACCGGCGAACCAGCCCACCAGGCGCGCGCTGCCATTGACCACGGCGCCGTCGATGAGACCCTGATCGCCCGCCTTCCACAGGCCGCGGCCGATCTTGAGCGCGCCCTTGGCGAAGACCACTTCGTTGATCTTGTCCATGTAGTACTTGTTGTCGAGCAGGTTGTAGATGCCCGAGAACCGGTTCTTCAGCGCTTCCGGAATGTCCGGACGCTTCAGATAGAAGAATGCCGCGAGGAGAATGCCCAGCGCCGACAGCGCGATCGGCAGCGTGCCGAACGAGTGCAGCGCCATCGCCACCCAGCCGTGGAACTCCTGGCCGAGCTCTTCCATCGCCGGGTGATTCTCGCCGATGAAGATCACGTCCTTGAACGCCACGCCCTGCTTGAAGAAGTCGCCGAAGAGCATCGGGGCAATCGCGATGGCACCGATGATGACCGACGGGATGGCCAGCAGAATCAGCGGAATCGTGACGACGGCCGGCGACTCGTGCGGCTTCTGCCCAGGCGCCAGACCATGATGGTGGTCGTGCGAATCCTCTTCTTCCTCGTGGTGCGCGTCGTGATCGTGGTGCGCGTGCGCCTGACCGAAACGCTCCTTGCCGTGGAAGACCAGGAAGTACATGCGGAACGAGTAGAACGCCGTGACGAACACACTGGCGACCACGGCGAAGTACGCGAAGCCCGAGCCCGGCAGATGCGAGGCGGCCACCGCTTCGATGATCGAATCCTTCGAGTAGAAGCCCGAGAAGAACGGCGTGCCGATCAGGGCAAGCGAGCCGAGCAGCGACGTGATCCACGTGATCGGCATGTACTTCCACAGGCCGCCCATGTTGCGCATGTCCTGATCGTGATGCATGCCGATGATGACGGAGCCGGCGCCGAGGAACAGCAGCGCCTTGAAGAACGCGTGCGTCATCAGGTGGAAGATGGCGACCGGGTAGGCCGACACGCCGAGCGCGACCGTCATGTAACCGAGCTGAGACAGCGTCGAGTAGGCCACGACACGCTTGATGTCGTTCTGGATCATGCCCAGGAAGCCCATGAACAACGCCGTGATCGCGCCGATGATCGTGATGAACGACAGCGCGGTGTCCGACAGTTCGAACAGCGGCGACATGCGGCTCACCATGAAGATACCGGCGGTCACCATGGTGGCCGCGTGGATCAGTGCCGAGATCGGGGTCGGGCCTTCCATCGAGTCAGGCAGCCAGACGTGCAGCGGAAACTGCGCCGACTTGCCCATCGCACCGATGAACAGGCAGATGCAGGCCACGGTGATCAGGCGCCAGTCGGTGCCCGGGAACGACAGGGCCGCGACCTCGTTGGCCTTGGCGAACACTTCCCCGTAGTTCAGCGTGCCGGTGAAGGCCAGCAGCAGGCCGATGCCGAGCAGGAACCCGAAGTCGCCGACACGGTTGACCAGGAACGCCTTCATGTTGGCGTAGATCGCGGTCGGACGCGTGTACCAGAAGCCGATCAGCAGGTACGAGACCAGGCCCACCGCTTCCCAGCCGAAGAACAGTTGCAGGAAGTTGTTGCTCATCACGAGCATCAACATCGAGAACGTGAACAGCGAGATGTACGAGAAGAAGCGCTGGTAGCCGGGATCTTCGGCCATGTAACCGATGGTGTAGATGTGCACCATCAGCGACACGGAGGTCACCACGCACATCATGGTGACGGTCAGCGTGTCGACGAGGAAGCCGATCTCGAGCTTCAGATCGCCGATGCGGGCCCATTCGTAGACCGTGGCGTTGAAGCTCGCACCGTTCATGACGTCGATGAACGTCATGACCGAGAGGACAAATGCGACCAGCACGCCGAGGATCGTGACCGTGTGGGCGCCCGCGCGTCCGACTTGCTTGCCGAACAGGCCGGCGATCACGGAGCCGACGAGCGGCGCCAGCGGGATCGCGAGCAGCAGGTTGGGATTCAATGTGGATGCCATAACAGCGTTCGCTTTTGTTAACCCTTGAGGCGGTCGAGATCTTCGACGTTGACCGTTTCGAGCTTACGGAACAAGGTGACCAGAATGGCCAGACCGATCGCGGCTTCCGCGGCGGCCACCGTAAGAATGAAGAACACGAATACCTGGCCGGCAATGTCGCCCAGGTAATGCGAGAACGCGACGAAGTTCAGATTGACCGCGAGCAACATCAGCTCGATGGCCATGAGCAGCACAATCACATTTCTGCGGTTGAGGAAGATACCGGTAATGCTGATCGCGAAAAGAATCGCGCCAAGCACCAGGTAGTGCGCTAGCGACAACGACATCATCCTGTCTCCTTATTCCGCCGCCGGCGTGTCGGCGCCGGTGGACTGCTGCCGTGCTTCGGCGGGCATCGACACCAGACGCACACGGTCGCGCGCCTTCACGCGCACCTGCTGGCTCGGGTCGGTCTGTTTGTGATCCTTGCGGCTACGCATCGTGAGCGCAACGGCTGCCACGACGGCCACCAGCAGGATCAGACCTGCCACTTCGAAGGCAAAGATATAGTCGGTGTACAGCGCAATGCCCAGGGCCTTCGTGTTCGCCACGTCCGGCGCCGAGACCGCCTTGACCGGCGCACGCGTGGCACCGTAACCGCGCATGAGCACCAGCGCCGCTTCCACGATCATGATCGCGCCAACGGCGCTCGCGAGCGGAATGAACTTGCCGAAGCCGCGTCGCAGTTCGTCGAGGTTGATGTCGATCATCATCACCACGAACAGGAACAGCACCATCACCGCGCCCACGTACACGAGCACCAGCATGATCGCGAGGAACTCGGCCTCGAGCAGCATCCAGATCGCCGCGGCGTTGAAGAAGGCCAGCACCAGGAAGAGTGCCGACTGCACGGGGTTGCGCGAGGTCACGACCTTCAGGCCCGAGACCACGAGGATCAGCGCAAACACGTAGAAAAGAAAGGTTGTGAATTCCATAATCACCGGGTGTCGCGAGAATTAGCCAACGTCAATTTGCCGTACCGGGCGCGCCATCGAGACGCCGCGCCCTGCCCTGCTTAACGGTACGGCGCATCGGCCGCCTTGGCCGCCGCGATTTCGTTTTCGTAACGATCGCCCACCGCGAGCAACATCTCCTTGGTGAAGTACAGATCGCCGCGCTTCTCGCCGTGATACTCGAGAATGTGGGTCTCGACGATCGAGTCCACCGGGCAGCTCTCTTCACAGAAGCCGCAGAAAATGCATTTCGTCAGATCGATGTCGTAACGCGTGGTACGGCGCGTGCCGTCGTCGCGCACATCCGACTCGATCGTGATGGCCATTGCCGGGCACACCGCCTCGCAAAGCTTGCAGGCGATGCAGCGTTCTTCACCGTTCGGATAGCGGCGCAGCGCATGCAAGCCGCGAAAGCGCGGCGACAGCGGCGTCTTCTCTTCCGGGAACTGCACCGTTACCTTGCGTGCGAACGTGTAGCGCCCCGTGAGCGCCATGCCCTTGAGCAGTTCCAACAACAGGAAACTGCCGAAAAAGTCCTTCATTGCCCTTACCATGGGATTCCTCTACTCCGTTCGCCTCAGCCCCAGATGTTCCAGGGAGACATGATCCAGACACCCACCACGATCACCCAGACGATCGTCAGCGGCAGGAACACCTTCCAGCCCAGACGCATGATCTGGTCGTAGCGGTAGCGCGGGAACGTCGCACGCACCCAGATGAATACCGACAGCAGCAGGAACACCTTGAACGCGAGCCAGAACACGCCCGGGATGAACGACAGGAAGCCGAACGGCGCACTCCAGCCACCCAGGAACAGCACCGAGGCCAACGCCGAGATGATGATCATGTTGATGTACTCGGCCAGGAAGAAGAGCGCGAAGCCCATGCCCGAGTACTCGATCATGTGACCGGCCACGATTTCCGATTCGCCTTCCACCACGTCGAACGGGTGACGGTTCGTTTCCGCAATGCCCGAAACGAAGTAGATGACGAACATCGGCAACAGCGGCAGCCAGTTCCACGACAGCAGGTTCAGCCCCATGCCCGCGAACATACCGTGCTCTTGCGAGCGCACGATGTCCGACAGGTTGAGCGAGCCGGCCGTCATCAGCACCGTGACCAACGCAAAACCCATGGCGATTTCATACGAAATCATCTGCGCCGACGCACGCATGGCGCCAAGGAACGCGTATTTCGAGTTCGACGCCCAGCCGGCGAGAATCACACCGTACACACCGATCGACGAAATCGCGATGGCGTACAGCAAGCCGGCGTTCACGTCGGCCAGCACGGCGCCCGGCTGGAACGGGATCACCGCCCAGATGGCAAACGCGGGCAGCACGGCCATCACCGGCGCAATGGCGTAAATGCCCTTGCTGACCTGCGTCGGTGTAATGACTTCCTTGAGCAGCAGCTTCAACACGTCGGCGATCGGCTGGAGCAACCCGCCCGGGCCCACGCGATTCGGACCGAGACGCACGTGCATCCAGCCGATGAGCTTGCGCTCCCACAGAATCAGATACGCCACGCACAGCAGCAGGATCACGGCCACGACGAGGATGCGGACCAGTGCCCACACCGTCGGCCAGGCCACGCCCAGCAGCTGCGTGCCGTATTGATTGATGACTTCGTTCAGGCTCATTTACGCCTTCTCCACCGAAATTTCACCGAACATCGCGCCAAGCGCGGCAGACGCCGGCGTGGCTGCCGGTACGCGTACCACGTTGGCAGGCAGCGATTCCGAGCGCGCGGCCGGCAACGTGACCACGGCGTCGCCCTGACGCACGCGCACGGCGTCGCCGGCGGCCAGGCCGAGGCTGTCGAACAGCGCGGCCGGCAGCGTGGCGCGCAGCGCGGCCTTGGCGTCGTTGGTCAGTTGCAGCGACGGGGCACGGCGCACCAGGGCGTCGGCCGAGTAGATCGGCACATCGGCCAGGCGCTCCAGGCCCTGACTCGCCGCCTTCGGCGCGACCAGCGCGGCCTTGGCGCGGTTGTCGAGCACCGCTGCCGAGAAGCCGGCGAGCGCTTCGTCACGCACTTGCTCGGCAGTGTCCTGCTCGAAGCCTTGCAGCTTGAGGAGGTTGCCCAGCACACGCAGCACCTTCCAGCCCGGGCGCGTTTCGCCCAGCGCGCGCACCACACCGTTGAAGTGTTGCGGCAGGCCTTCGGCGTTGATGAACGTGCCAGCCGTCTCGGTGAACGGTGCGATCGGCAGCAGCACGTCGGCGTACTCGAGGCCGTGCTTGAACGGCGAGAGCGAGACGACCATCTTCGCGGCGTTGAGCGCGGCGAGGGCCTGCTTCGCGTCGGCCGAGTCGTATTCCGGCTCGGCGTTGAGCAGCAGGTAAGCCTGGCGCGGTTGTGCGAGCAGTGCCGCCGCGCCCTTGGCGTTCGTGGCTTTCACGACATGACCGCCCACCGTGTTCGCGCCTTCCGTCAGGAAGCCCAGCGATGCGCCCGTGATGTCGGCGATCACCTGTGCGATGGCGTGCAGTTGTGCGAATTGCGGGTGCTGCACCACGGCGTTGCCCAGCAGAATCGCGCGACGCTCGCCATTGACCAGCGATGCGGCGATGGCCTTGGCGGCATCGCTGGCACTCACGCCGGCCAGCTCGACCGGCGCGGCCACGCCCTTGGCAGCGGCAGCCGCGACGGCGATACCGGCAAGCTCGCTCACCCAGGCGCTCGGCGCCGCGATGATCTTGTTGGCGAGCTTCACAAGCAGATCGTCGTCCGCCGCGTGCAGGACATTGAGCTGACCGCCGGCCTTGACGGCCGAGCGCAGTCGCGAAGCGAACAACGGATGATCCTTGCGCAGGAACGAACCCACGACGAGCGCGCTTTGCAGCTTGTCGAGCTCGGCGATCGGCAGGCCGAGCCACGGTGCGCCTTGCGTGCCGCCCGAAACGTCCGTTTGACGCAGACGGAAATCGACGTTCTCGCTGCCCAGTGCGCGCACGAACTTTTGCAGCAGATGCAGTTCCTCGACGGTGGCGTGCGGCGACGCCAGCGCGGCAACGGCGTCGGCGCCGTGGTCGCGGATGATGTCGGTGAGCCCATGCCCGACGTATTCGAGCGCCGTCTGCCAGTCGACTTCGTGCCACTCGCCGCCCTGCTTGAGCATCGGCTTGGTCAGGCGATCATCGCTGTTCAGACCTTCGTACGAAAAACGATCCTTGTCCGAAATCCAGCATTCGTTGACCGCTTCGTTCTCGAGCGGGACCACGCGCATGACCTTGTTGTTCTTCACCTGCACCACGAGGTTCGCACCCACGCCATCGTGCGGGCTCACGGACTTGCGGCGCGAGAGTTCCCAGGTGCGGGCGCTGTAGCGGAATGGCTTCGACGTGAGCGCACCGACCGGGCACAGGTCGATCATGTTGCCCGACAGTTCGGAGTCGACCGTCTTGCCGACGAACGACGTGATTTCCGAGTGTTCGCCGCGCCCCAGCATGCCGAATTCCATGACGCCGGCCACTTCCTGGCCGAAACGCACGCAGCGAGTGCAGTGGATGCAGCGCGACATCTCTTCCATCGAGATCAGCGGGCCCACATTCTTGTGGAACACCACGCGCTTCTCTTCCTGGTAACGCGATGCCGACTTGCCGTAACCCACGGCCAGATCCTGGAGCTGGCATTCACCGCCCTGATCGCAGATGGGGCAGTCGAGCGGGTGGTTGATCAGCAGGAACTCCATGACCGATTGCTGTGCCTTCACAGCCTTCTCGGAGTTCGTACGCACGATCATGCCGTTGGCCACCGGCGTGGCGCAGGCCGGCACGGCCTTCGGGGCCTTCTCGACCTCGACCAGGCACATGCGGCAGTTCGCCGCGATGGAGAGCTTCTTGTGGTAACAGAAGTGGGGAATGTAGGTGCCGTTCTTCTTGGCAGCCTGGATCACCATGCTGCCTTCGGGCACCTCGACCTTTTGGCCGTCAATTTCGATTTCAACCATAGCGGTTCAATGCCAAGCGTCAAAAGGGATTAGTGAGTGCCGACCAAGCAATGCTTGTGCTCGACGTGGTAGGCGAACTCGTCCCAGAAGTGTTTGAGCATGCCGCGCACCGGCATCGCCGCGGCGTCGCCCAGCGCGCAAATGGTACGGCCCATGATGTTCTCGGCCACCGAGTTGAGCAGGTCCAGATCTTCCTTGCGGCCTTCGCCATGCTCGATACGGTTGACCACGCGCCACAGCCAGCCGGTGCCTTCGCGGCACGGCGTGCATTGACCGCACGATTCTTCGTAGTAGAAATAAGACAGACGCAGCAGCGAGTTCACCATGCAGCGCGTCTCGTCCATCACGATCACGGCACCCGAACCCAGCATCGAACCTGCCTTGGCGATGCTGTCGTAATCCATCGTCGTTTCCATCATCAGCCCGGCCGGCACGACCGGCGCCGACGAGCCGCCCGGAATCACGGCCTTGAGCTTCTTTCCACCGCGCATGCCACCCGCGAGTTCGAGCAGTTCGGGGAACGGCGTCCCCAGCGGCACCTCATAGTTGCCCGGCAGCTCGACGTCGCCCGACACCGAGAAGATCTTGGTGCCGCCGTTGTTCGGCTTGCCCATTTCCAGGTACTGCTGCGGGCCGGTGGCCAGCAGGAACGGAACGGCCGCGAACGTTTCGGTGTTGTTGATGGTCGTGGGCTTGCCGTACAGACCGAAGCTCGCCGGGAAAGGCGGCTTGAAACGCGGCTGGCCCTTCTTGCCTTCGAGCGATTCGAGCAGTGCGGTTTCTTCGCCGCAGATGTACGCGCCATAACCGTGGTGGGCATGCAACTGGAACGAGAAGTCCGTACCGAGGATGTTGTCCCCCAGATAGCCGGCCGCGCGGGCTTCCTCGAGCGCCTCTTCGAAGCGTTCGTACACTTCGTAGATTTCACCGTGGATGTAGTTGTAACCGACGGTGATGCCCATGGCGTAACCGCCGATGGCCATGCCCTCGATCAGCGCGTGCGGGTTGTAGCGCAGAATGTCGCGATCCTTGAACGTGCCCGGTTCGCCTTCGTCCGAGTTGCAGACGAGGTATTTCTGGCCAGGAAACGCGCGCGGCATGAAGCTCCACTTCAGACCGGTCGGGAAGCCCGCGCCGCCACGACCCCGCAGGCCCGACGCCTTGACGTCCGCAATGACCTGCTCCGGCGTGATGCCTTCCTTCAGGATACGTGCGAGCTGCTGGTATCCGCCGCGCTTGACGTAATCTTCGAGATGCCAGTTCTCGCCGTTCAGATCGGCGAGAATCAGCGGTTTGATGTGACGATTGTGCAGCGACGTCATGCTTTCTCTCCGGCAGCGGCCTTGGCCTTGAGCTCATCGAGGAGCGCGTCGACCTTCTCTTCGTTCATGAAGCCGCACATGCGATGGTTGTTCACCAGCATGACGGGCGCATCGCCGCACGCGCCCATGCACTCGCCTTCCTTGACCGTGAAGAGACCGTCGGGCGTGATGTCGTTGTAGTCGACCCCCAGCTTTTCCTTCAGATAGTCGGCCATCTCCTTGCCGCGCGTGAGCTGGCAAGGCAGGTTCGTGCACACGGTCAACTTGAACTTGCCCACCGGGCTCGTGTTGAACATGGTGTAGAAGGTTGCCACCTCTTGCACCGCGACTGCGGGCATCTCGAGGTAGTCCGCCACGAACTGCATGACTTCGGGCGACAACCAGCCTTTCTCGACCTGCGCTACGGCAAGGGCGTGCATCACCGCCGACTGTTTTTGGTCGGCAGGGTATTTGGCAACGGCACGGTCGATTTTCTTCAGGGCTTCGGGAGAAAGCATTTCCGATCCGACTGTTCTCTAAAACGTTATCCCCGCTCGCGCCAGTGCGGGCAAGTCGATGTCTCGACCGCCCGCAACTCACAGGCACGGCTACTGGAACGGCAATGGTATCGACCTGCGAAACCCTGCCGAATTAAAACCTGCGGGCGCCCGGGGCGCCCGCTGCGCGTTTAGCGATCGATCTCGCCGAACACGATATCCTGGGTACCGATGATTGCCACTGCATCGGCAATCATGTGTCCCTTCGCCATCTCATCGAGCGCTGAGAGGTGGGCAAAGCCCGGCGCACGAATCTTCAGGCGATACGGCTTGTTTGCTCCGTCCGACACCAGATAGATGCCGAACTCGCCCTTCGGGTGCTCAACAGCGGCATACGTTTCGCCGGCGGGCACGTGGAAGCCTTCGGTGAAGAGCTTGAAGTGGTGAATCAGCTCTTCCATGTTCGACTTCATCTCCACCCGCGACGGCGGCGCCACCTTGTGGTTGTCAGTGATCACCGGCCCCGGGTTGGCCCGCAGCCACTTCACGCACTGGCGAATGAGGCTGGCCGACTGACGCATCTCCTCGACGCGCACCAGATAGCGGTCGTAGCAGTCGCCTTCCTTACCCACCGGGATATCGAACTCGAGGCGGTCGTACACTTCGTACGGTTGCTTCTTGCGCAAATCCCAGGCAATGCCCGAACCGCGCAGCATCGCCCCGGAGAAACCCAGTTGCATGGCACGCTCGGGCGACACCACGCCGATGCCCACCAGACGCTGCTTCCAGATACGGTTGTCGGTGAGCAACGTTTCGTACTCGTCGACACACTTCGGGAAACGCGTGGCGAAATCTTCGATGAAATCGAGCAGCGAACCCTCGCGAGCCTCGTTCATCTTCTTGATGGCGCGCTCGTTGTGGAACTTCGAGGCACGATATTTCGGCATCGAATCCGGCAGATCGCGATACACGCCACCCGGACGGTAGTAAGCCGCGTGCATACGCGCACCCGAGACCGCTTCATACACGTCGAACAGATCTTCGCGCTCACGGAAGGCGTAGAGGAACACCGCCATCGCGCCCACGTCGAGTGCATGCGAGCCGATCCACATCAGGTGGTTCAGCACGCGCGTGATCTCGTCGAACATGACGCGGATGTATTGTGCGCGAATTGGCACGTCCACGCCGAGCAGCTTTTCGATCGCCATCACATAAGCGTGCTCGTTGCACATCATCGACACATAATCGAGACGATCCATGTACGGCACGGACTGCAGGAACGTCTTCGATTCGGCGAGCTTTTCGGTCGCGCGGTGCAACAGGCCGATGTGCGGATCGGCACGCTGGATCACTTCGCCGTCCAACTCGAGCACCAGGCGCAGCACACCGTGCGCTGCCGGGTGCTGCGGACCGAAGTTCAGGGTGTAATTCTTGATGTCTGCCACAAGGCCACCTTAATGTTTCAGACCGGCGTAATGCGTTTCGCGGATGATGCGCGGCGTGATTTCGCGCGGCTCGATCGTCACCGGCTGGTAGATCACTCGCTTCTGCTCCGGGTCGTAACGCATCTCGACATAGCCCGAGGTCGGGAAGTCCTTGCGGAACGGGTGACCGATGAAGCCGTAGTCCGTGAGAATGCGACGCAGATCCGGGTGTCCTTCGAACACGATACCGACCAGATCGAAGGCCTCGCGCTCGAACCAGTTGGCCGAACTCCAGACGTCGATAAGCGACGCCACGACCGGCAGATCGTCTTCCGGCGCGAACACACGCACGCGCAGGCGCCAGTTGTGGGTGAGCGAAAGCAGATGCGAGACGGCGGCGTAGCGCGGGCCGTCGTAGGCGCCGTCGCCGTAGGCCGAATAGTCCAGGCCGGCAACGTCCATCAGTTGCTCGAACTTGAGTTCCGGGTGATCGCGCAGCGTGCGCGCGACGTCCAGATAGTCACTCGCCTTGACGGTCAGCGTAAGCTCGTCGAGGGCCTCCACCAACTGCTCGGCGCGGGCGCCAAGCACGTTTTGCAGGGTGGTCTTGAGTTGTTCTAGTTTAGACATGGGCGGTAGCGGTTATTTACGCGCGATCGTCGCAGTCCGCTTGATCTTCGACTGCAACTGGATGATGCCGTAGACCAGCGCCTCGGCCGTCGGCGGACAGCCCGGCACGTAGACGTCGACCGGCACGATGCGATCGCAACCGCGCACCACCGAGTAGGAATAGTGATAGTAGCCGCCGCCGTTCGCGCACGACCCCATCGAGATCACCCAGCGCGGCTCGGCCATCTGGTCGTACACCTTGCGCAGCGCGGGCGCCATCTTGTTGCACAGCGTGCCGGCCACGATCATCACGTCCGACTGACGCGGGCTCGGACGGAACACCACGCCGAAACGGTCCAGATCGTAGCGCGCCGCGCCGGCGTGCATCATTTCAACGGCACAGCAGGCCAGACCGAACGTCATCGGCCACAGCGAACCCGTGCGCGTCCAGTTGATGAGTTTGTCAGCCGTGGTGGTGACGAACCCTTCGCGCAAAACCCCTTCGATGCTCATATGCTTACCCTGAATCCTTCTGCAATGCAGCCAGTGACCTTGGCGGCCTTATTCCCAGTCGAGCGCACCGCGCTTCCACAGGAAAACGAAACCGACGAGCAGCTCAAGCAGGAAACCCATCATGGAGATAAAGCCCACCCAGCCGATATCGCGCAGGGCGACGCCCCACGGAAACAGGAATGCCGTCTCGAGATCGAACAGGATGAAAAGGATGGCGACGAGATAGTAGCGCACATCGAACTTCATGCGCGCGTCTTCGAAAGCCTCGAAGCCGCACTCGTACGGAGAGAGTTTTTCGCTGTCGGGTTTGTTGGGGCCGAGGAATTTACCGACCCCAATCAGTACCGCCCCAAGACCGCCACCTACCAGAAGAAACAGCAGGACGGGATAATAGGTTCCGAGGTTCAACTCTACCCTCTTTCGGTTAGTTCAAAGAACCGCTCTCGTCGATGGCGTGGGGACCAGAAAGCGGATGAACGGTGAGCACAAAATAAAATGCCAGCCAAAGCATGATCGCAAGGCTGGCATCGGAGAACTGTGGTGCCGACGGCGAGACTCGAACTCGCACAGCTTTCGCCACTACCCCCTCAAGATAGCGTGTCTACCAATTTCACCACGTCGGCATTCAAATTCTGCAATCCGCTGTCACTTACGAATCGCTTCAAGACCGCTATATTAGCGCCCTTCAGCATTTTGTTCAATGCACAAATCGAATTTTTTTCTACTTTCTTTACAGCTTATTACTTGTCAAAAACGCGCCGAAAATCACTTCGGCACGTCTTGCGGATTCACCGCCGAAGCCGGGGCCGGGGCGCTTGCCGCAACGGGTGCAGAAGCCGCGGTCGGCGACGTCGCAGCAGGCAAATTGCCAAGGACACCGATATTTGCCGTCGGCTTGTAGGAGCCGAGATACGTCAGCCCCAGCGTCGTCACGAAGAACACGGCCGCCAGAACCGCCGTGGTGCGCGACAGGAAGTTGGCCGAGCCCGATGCCCCAAAGAGACTGCCCGACGAGCCGCTGCCGAACGCAGCCCCCATGTCGGCACCCTTGCCATGCTGCAACAACACCAGACCGATGATGCCCAGTGCGGAAAGCACCTGCACCACGATCAACAACGTTTTCAACAACCCCATCTCATCACCCGTGTAGAAGAATCCAATTTGCAGTGCATTTTGCTGCACTGCGTCATGACTATTTCATGCCGTTACGCTCAACGGCGACGACCTCAGCGCGACAGGGCCGCCTCGCAGATCGCCAGAAAATCGATTGCTTTCAACGCCGCACCGCCGATCAGACCGCCGTCGACGTCTCCCATTGAAAACAGCTCGGCCGCGTTGTCCGGCTTCACACTGCCGCCGTACAACACTGCCACATCCGATACCGCCTCACCCTTCGCGCGCAGCAGCGAACGCAGGTGGGCGTGCACTTCCTGCGCCTGGGCCGACGTCGCCGTCTTGCCCGTACCAATCGCCCAGACGGGCTCATAGGCCACGACGATCTGCGCGGCCTGCTCCGAAGAGAGCGATGCGAGCACCGCCTCGAGCTGACGCGCTACCACCGCCTTCGTCTCGCCCGCCTCGCGCTCCGCCAGCGTTTCACCCACACAAACGATCGGCGTCATGCCGGCGTCGAGCACACGATTCGCCTTGGCCGCCACGCTCGCATCGGTTTCGCCGTGATACAGGCGACGCTCCGAGTGACCAACGATCACGAAGCGCGCCCCGAACTCGGCAACCATCGCCGCGGCGACCTCGCCCGTGAAGGCGCCGCTCACGTGAGCGGACACATCCTGAGCGCCGAAGCCCAACACCTGCCCGGACAGACGTGCCTGGCACTGCGCGAGATAAGGGAACGGCACGCACACGGCCGCAGTCACCCCCGGCGCACTCAGCACCGGCGAGGCCAGCAGGTCGCCCAGCAATGCCTCGTTGCCGGCCAGGCTGCCGTGCAGTTTCCAATTGCCCACGACGAGCTTGCCAGCCTTGCGGCTAATGGTGCGAGCCGAAGCTGCGGTACCAGTTGTCACGCCTTATCCCCCAATGCGTATGGACGAAAAACCTCTCATTCTAGTGCGTGTGGGGCATGGGGGTCAATTTCGCCGGCTTTCGAACGCAAGAACCCGCATGATTCCAGGCTTCCATGCGGATTCTTCCCGCCAACCGACGAGGGCATGCTTACCAGGTCAGCACGATCTTGCCGACGTGCGTGCTCGTTTCCATCAGGGCATGGGCCTTGTCCGCCTGCTCGGCAGGGAACGTCTGATAGATCACCGGGCGGATCTTTCCCGCCGAGAACAACGGCCAAACCTTTTCGTGGAGTTGCTTCGCGATCGCGGCCTTGAAGGCGACGGAGCGCGGACGCAGCGTCGAGCCGGTCACCGTCAGCCGGCGGCGCAGCAACGCCCCCATGTCCAGCGTGGCCTTGCTTCCGCCCAGCAGCGCGATGATGGCGATGCGGCCATCGAATGCGAGCGCCTGGACTTCGCGCGGAAGATAGTCGCCCCCCACCATGTCGAGCACCACGTCCACGCCGCGATCCTGGGTGAGCGCCTTGGTCACCGCGACGAAATCCTCGGTCTTGTAATTGATGCCGCGCTCGGCACCGAGGGCCTCGCAGGCACGCGCCTTGTCGTCCGAGCCCGCGGTCGCGAACACACGATGGCCGAGCGCCACGCCGAGCTGGATCGCGGTCACGCCGATGCCGCTCGTGCCGCCCTGCACGAGCAGCGTCTCCTTCTCACCCGATTCGGTTTCGCCGAGATGCGCCCGATCGAACACATTGCTCCACACCGTGAAGAACGTCTCGGGCAACGACGCCGCCTCCACGTCCGTGAGCCCGTCCGGCACAGGCAGCACCTGTGCGAGCGGTGCGGCACAGTACTCGGCGTAACCGCCGCCCTGCACGAGAGCGCACACGCGCGAACCGATCTTCAGCCCCCAACGGTTGTCCGCACCGTCGAGCGCGCCTTCCACGATCTCGCCTGCTACTTCCAGCCCGGGCAGATCCGACGCCCCCGGCGGCACCGGATACTGACCGATGCGCTGGAGCACGTCCGGACGGTTCACACCCGACGCGCTGACCTTGATGAGTACTTCGCCCGGCTTCAGTTCGGGGCGTGGCCGCTCGGTGAGCTTGAGCACTTCCGGTGCACCGTACTGGCTGATCTCAATTGCCTTCATCGTGTCTGTCCTCGTTCCGTTGTCTGGTTGACGATGGTTGCGCGCCCCGACGCACAGCGGCGGCCCGCGCCGGCGAGACCGCCCCCTCGTCCATGAAAATGGTGTAGAGCCGGTACCATATCACCGACTGGACCGTCGCGTTGCCCGTCAGCGAGGTCAACCCGAAGGATCGCGATCTTTCAGGAGTATTCGAGACGTCCGCCTCGGACGATTCCGAGGCATCAAGCGGATTGGCTGGCGCGCCGCGTGCGATCAGTTCAATCTCACGCAGCGCGCCGGATTGGCCCCGGACGGGGCGAGTCTGTCGCGCGCGGCAACTCGAAGCGTCCGAGCGCACTCAGCCCGCGCCTTCCGCCCCCTCGTCGATCAGTCCGTGCCGGATGGCATAGCCGATCAGCTCTGCGGCGTCGTCGAGCGCGAGCTTGTGCAGGATATGCGCAACGTGCGAGGTGATTGCTCGCTCACTGGCATGCAGTGCGTGTGCAACTTCATTGACGGCCAGGCCGTCGACAAGCATGTGAAACACTTCTTTTTCGCGAACCGACAGCCGCTGATGCCTCGGCTCGTGGTCGCTTGCATCGGCACCGTGTTGCGTGCGCGCCGCCCGATGCGATGCCCGCGGTGGATCACGGCGCGCCCCTGGTTCGCGCCACCCTGCGTCGGAAGCCGCCCGCGTTGCTGCCCGGCTTCGTCCGCCTTCGAGTTTCATGCCCGCCTCCTATTGTGTACACCGACTCATCCGAACCGTGCGCCGCGACGCGCGGCGCGCGAACGGCGTCGCCCATTGTGCGGCAAGGAACGCATGTTCGTAACTTCGGGGAAGCTGATCGTAACGGCGGGCCCGATTGCCTCTGCCTAACAGGAACGCCTGCCTCGGCGTGCCACATACCGGCGCAACGCTCGGCAACGCATGGGCCACGAGCGGCCACCTCCCCGGTGAGCGCTCGCTCACCTGCTCACCCGGCGCGCGCGGCGGCGTCGCCGGAGCCCTCGGCACCGGCGGTGCCATCCACGCTCGGGGCCAGCACGAAGAGACCGCGCCCGCCGTGCTTGGCGTCGTACAACGCCCGGTCGGCGGCTTCGAACAACATGTCGGGCGTCTTGTCCTCGCCGCTCGCCACCATCGCCACCCCCACGCAGGCGCCGACCGTCACCTCTCCCACCGAGAGCGCCATTGGCCGCGAGGCGGCATCGAGAATCGACAACGCCGTACGCTCGACATCGAGCGCATCGTGAACGTCGCGCATGATCACGGCAAACTCGTCGCCACCGAAGCGAGCGAGCACGTCGCCCTCTCGCACGTTCGCCACGAGCCGTTTGGCCAGGCGCCGCAACAACTCGTCGCCCAGCGCGTGTCCCCATGTGTCGTTGACCAGCTTGAAGCGATCGAGGTCGACGAACAGCAATGCCTGCGCCCCCGCGCCTTCACGCGCGCGGCGAACGGCGGCGGCGAGCGCCTGATCGAAGCCCTTGCGATTGAGCAGCCCCGTCAGGTGGTCGGTATGCGATTCGCGTCGCCAGCGCCGCTCGTTCGTGCGCTCGATGGTGATGTCGCGCACGAACAGGTGCACGCCGGCGAGCACGTTTTGCGTCGCCCATTCCGGCTGATAGCTCACTTCGAAACAACGGTAGGCGGCGCCCTCGCCGAAGTCCCATGTGAACGTGGCCGCCTCGCCCGCGAACGCCCGCGCAAGGTGCGGCGCGAATTCGCGGTACAACGAAACGCCAAGCAACTCCCGCGCAGTCGCCCCCAGGATCTGGTCTCGCCGGCGACGCAGGCGTGTCTCGCACGCGCGGTTGACGAACGCGAATCGCTCATCGCCGTCGAGATAGGCCACGAGGTACGGCACACGGTCGGCGATTTCCTGCATGCGGCGTACGCTCGCGCGTGCCGCCTCGCGCGACACTTCGAGCGCCTCGGTCCGTTCGCCCAGACGCTCCATCATGTCGCGAAATGCATTCGCCAGCGCACCGATCTCGTCGGCACGCTGCACCGGCAATGACTGCATGGCCCGCATGTCGCCCCCGCTGCGAGCCACCAGAACGCGAAGCTTGTCGAGCGGGCGCAGCAGGCACCGCGCCACGCACCACATCACCAGGGCCGTCATTGCGATCGCCGCGATCGCCAGCAAGATGACACGCCGACGCACGCGCGCAAGCGGATCGAAGGCTTCGGCGCCGGGCAGCACGGCCACGACCGTCCAGCCGGTCGCGGCCATCGGTGCGCGGGCGACGAGCGGATGCATGTGAAGCCATTCGTTCGATCCGCCGTCGCGCACGCCGCAAAGCGTCTGCACCGGCCCCACGGGCGAGAGGATCCTGGTGACGTCGGCCTGGATCACATAGCGCGGCGGACTGTCGTTGGAGATGAGGCAATACCGTCCCGTCTGGCCGACGGCGTTGCTGGCCAGATCGACGATGAAGTTCTGTCGCAGCAAATTGACGGCGCCGCCGATGACGCCGATCAGCTTCCCCTGCTTGTCGGTGACGGGCACAGCCAGCACGATGCCGGGCGAGTTGGTGATCTTGCCCGCGATCACGCTCGATGCCGCCTGCGGCGCGCCCGCAAGCAACTGTCGGAAATAATCGCGGTCCGCGATGTTGATGGCGGTGGTCGCGAAGGTCGAATCGTAGCGCATGTGTCCGTCGAGGTCGGCCACGAAGAGCGTGTTGAACGTCTCGGGCATGGACACGGACATGTTGGCGAACGATTCGAACTGAGCCGGTGTCAACGTGCGGGGATCGCCGATATTCCTCGCCATGCGGTGCAGCGCGAGGAATTTTCCGCGCATCTTGTCGTCGAGCTGATCGGCCACGAGCTTGACCTGCGTGTCGAGCTGGGCCTGCAGCGAGTTTCGCAATTCACCGTAGACGAAAAACTCGATGCCGACGGCTACGCCGACGATCAATACCATGGAAACGAGCGCGGTCATGGCCGCAACCCGCCCCTTCAACGACTTCACCATGCTGGCCCGTACGAGAGTAGCTTTATGCTGCTTTTGGTTTTTGGTGGCTTTTTGCGAGAGCTTACCACCCGAAACGGCACATTTTTGGGAAACTTGAGCAAATTCGGCATTCGCGCGTCACACCTTGCGCGACACCGGGAAGCGACATCGCGAGGCGCTCGATACCGTCGCTCGGCGAACCCGTCGTAAAATTGCGCATCCAACGCGCCACGAGGGCGACGGGCGAGACAGTTGCCCCATTCGGCAGACGCACCGCCGCACCGCCCGCCGCTTCGTGACCCGACTCGCCCGACCCGATGGAATTCATGACGAGCACCCAAGCCCAAGACACCCCAGCCGCCCCGGAAACAATGAAGCCGACGCCCCCGATGACGCCGATGATGCAGCAGTACACGCGTATCAAGGCCGAGCATCCGAACATGCTCGTCTTCTATCGCATGGGCGACTTCTATGAGCTCTTCCACGACGACGCCGCGAAGGCCGCACGCCTGCTCGATCTCACGCTCACCGCGCGCGGCCAGTCCGGCGGGCAACCGATCCGCATGGCCGGCGTGCCGCATCACGCGGTGGAGCAGTACCTCGGCAAGCTCGTCAAGCTGGGCGAGTCGGTGGCCATCTGCGAGCAGATCGGCGACCCGGCCACCTCGAAGGGGCCGGTGGAGCGCAAGGTTGTACGCATCGTCACGCCGGGCACGCTGACCGATGCCGCGCTGCTCAGCGACAAGGTCGATCAGTACCTGCTCGCCGTGCAGGTCACGGCGGCACGTCGCGCGAGCGAGCGAGTCGCCGGTCTCGCCTGGCTGTCGCTGGCGAGCGGCGAACTGCGGTTGATGGAAATCGCTGCGGACAAGCTCCCGCGTGAACTGGAGCGCATTCGTCCGGCCGAGACACTCGTGCCCGACAGCGCACTCGAGGCGTTCGAGGGATTCTCGCTTGGCACGACCACGCGCGTGCCCGACTGGCATTTCGATACGGCCGCCGGCACCCAGCGCCTGCGCGACCAACTGGGCGTGGCGAGCCTCACCGCATTCGGCTGCGACGGCCTGAATCCGGCGCTCGGCGCGGCCGGCGCCCTGCTCCAGTACGCAGCCGCCACGCAAGGGCAGTCGCTGCGCCATGTGCAAAGTCTGAACGTGGAGCGGGAGGCGGCCTATATTGGCCTGGACGCCGCCACACGTCGCAACCTGGAACTCACGGAGACGCTGCGCGGCACGGAATCGCCGACGTTGCTCTCGCTGCTCGACACCTGCGGCACCACCATGGGCAGCCGTCTGCTGCGCCATTGGCTGCACCATCCAATGCGCGATCAGCAGGTGCCGCAGTCGCGTCAGCTGGCCATCGCCACGTTGCTCGAAGGCCCGGGTGCGTGGCGCGCATTGAACAGCGAGCTGCGCAACGTGGCCGACGTCGAGCGCATCACGGCGCGCCTGGCCCTGCTCACGGCGCGCCCGCGCGACCTGTCCAGCCTGCGCGACGCCCTGCGCCGGCTGCCCGAGCTGCATACGACGTTGCGCGCCGTGGAAGCCCGCTCGCCACTGTTGGCCATGCTGCACGAGGATCTCGCGATCCCCGACGCCGCCCTTGCCCTGCTCACCAGCGCCATCGCCGAAGAGCCGGCCGCAATGCTGCGAGACGGCGGCGTCATCGCCCGCGGTCACGACGCCGAGCTCGACGAGCTGCGCGACATTTCGGAGAACTGCGGCCAGTTCCTCGTCGACCTGGAAACACGCGAACGGGCGCGCACCGGCATCAACAATCTGCGCGTGGAGTTCAACAAGGTTCACGGCTTCTACATCGAAGTCACCCGCGGGCAGACGGACAAGGTGCCCGACGACTACCGCCGCCGCCAGACGCTCAAGAATGCCGAGCGCTACATCACGCCCGAGCTCAAGACCTTCGAGGACAAGGCGCTGTCCGCGCAGGAGCGCTCGCTCGCGCGCGAGAAGATGCTTTACGACGCGCTGCTTCAGGACCTGCTGCCGCACATCACCGAGTTCAAGCGCATTGCCCAGGCCCTGGCGCAACTCGATGTACTCGCCGCACTCGCGGAACGCGCCGAGACGCTCGGTTGGGTCAAACCCGAGCTGGTGGAGGACCGTGTCGTCGACATTCGCCAGGGGCGTCACCCGGTGGTCGAGCAACAGGTCGAGCGCTTCATCGCCAACGATTGTTCGCTCGGCGATGCCCGCCGATTGCTGTTGATCACCGGCCCGAACATGGGCGGCAAGTCGACGTTCATGCGTCAGACCGCGCTCATCGCCCTGCTCGCCTACGTCGGCTGCTACGTGCCGGCCGAAGCCGTGCGCCTCGGTCCGCTCGATGCGATCTTCACGCGCATCGGCGCCTCGGACGATCTGGCGGGCGGGCGCTCCACATTCATGGTGGAAATGACCGAATCGGCGGCGATTCTGCACACGGCCACCGAGCACAGCCTGGTGCTCATGGACGAGATCGGGCGAGGCACGTCGACTTTCGACGGCCTTGCGCTCGCCTGGGCGATTGCACGCCATCTGCTCGGCCACAATCGCTGCTACACCCTGTTCGCCACGCACTACTTCGAACTCACGCAGTTGCCCGACGAATTCCCGCAATGCGCGAACGTTCATCTGTCGGCCGTGGAGCACGGCGAGGGCATCGTGTTCCTGCATGCCGTGCAGGATGGCCCGGCGAGCCAGAGCTACGGCCTTCAGGTCGCACAGCTTGCCGGCGTGCCGATGCCGGTGATTCGCGCGGCGCGCAAGCACCTCGCGCTGCTCGAACAGCAGGCGCTGGATCCGGCGGCACCACAACTCGATCTGTTCGCGCCGCGCGCGACGCTCGACGACGATCGCTTCACGGACGATGCCGTGCGGTCGCAAGACGGTGCCGTTGCCCATGGCACCGATCACGCGACGCTTGCCCCGGCTGCCGAAGCGACGCTGGCCCGCCTGGCGCAAATCGATCCCGACGACCTGCGTCCGCGCGAAGCGCTTGACCTGCTGTACGAACTGCGAGGCCTGATGGACGGCCGCGCGAACGGCTGACGTTTCGTGAAGCCCCCGCGTCGCGAGCGCCCCACCGGTTTGCCGCCGATTGGCCGGCGGGCCGTACGCGTCTTTTGCGCGGCGACGTTCGCGCTCGCCTGGGTTGTGACGCTCGCCCTGCCGTCACCCGCGTGCGCCGCCAATGCACGCGTGCCAGGGAAGGCTGCGACCAGGGCGCCGACCAAAGGCCCCGCGAAGCCGCCGCCATTCGAATTTGCGGTGCTTGGCAACACCCCGTTCGGCAACACGGAAGTGCCTGTGGTGCGCAGCGTGCTGGCCAGCATCGGCGACAGTGCTGCGGCATTCGTCGTGCACGCGGGCAACCTGAAAGGACCGACGGAGTCGTGCCGCGACGATCTCATCACGCAGCGCCTCAGTCTGCTGGCCAGTTCCCCAAAGCCGCTGATCTACGTACCGGGCGGCAACGACTGGGCGGACTGCCAGCGCCCCGGAGACGGGGGCTATAACCCGGTGGAGCGCCTCGACTTCCTGCGCGATCATGCATTCGACGACGACGCCCTGCTCGGGCCCGGCCCCGTCGGATACGCACAGTTCGACCTCACGCGTCAGAGCGACATGGCACGCTTTCGCCAGTACCACGAGAACGTGCGGTGGTTCTACCGCGACGTGGTGTTCGTCGGACTGAATCTACCCGGCAACAACAATAACTACCGCTCCGCGGGTGGACGCAACGGCGAGTACGAGGACCGCGTGATCGCCACGCGAGTGTGGTTGCAGCACGCCCTGGTCTATGCCAAGCAAAAGGAAGCACGGGGCATCGTTGTCGTCGCGGCGGCGGATCCGCAGTTCGAGCCCGCGCGCAGCGGCGGGTTGGGCGGAATCTTTTCCGATCGCGCCGGGCGGCGCGGCGTGGACGGGTACAAGGACTTCCGCACCCAGCTGCAACGACTCGCAGCGCGATTCAAGGGGCCGATCCTGCTGATTGACGGCGGCCGGACGATGCATCATGCACAGCCGCTGCGCGACGCGCACGGCGCGCCAGTGAAGACGTTTACCCAGTTGAGCACCTTCGGATCACCGACGGCGAACCGTTGGGTGCGGGTGCGCGTCGATCCACGCACACCTCAACTGTTCCGCTTCGACAGCGAACTGTTACCGCCGAACAGCAATGCAGCGCCCGGCAACGCGCGAATCGGGCCGGCGCCCGTACCCGGCATCATGCCCAACCCGGAGCCGGAGAAATCGCAGTCCGCACCGACAGCGCCGTTCGCACCCTCCGACGGCGTGTCAGGGACCGCGCCGACTGCTGTGCCCTATTCCTCGCTCTACCCCAAGCCGGGGGCTTCCGCGACTCACGTGAACGGCATGAGCTCGGACCCGAACCAGGGCGTCATGCCGATCGGCCCGTCGCTCATTCGCGAAGGGGCCCCGCGCGGCGCGACGCGCCGCAACTGACAATCGGCGCGCACAAAATGCAAACGCCGGATCCGGCACATTGCGCGAGGCAATGCGCCGAACCCGGCGTCCGTTCCAACTTGGCATGCGCGATCCGTTCGCCCGCATGCACCGCACCCGAGGCGCGAATCGCCCGTCTGGCAATCCGACGCGCCGAGACTCAGTGCAGCGTGGGGGCGTCGTCTTCGTCTTCGTCGACGATTTCGAGACCCGATGCACCGTGCGCGTGCTGATGCTCGACTTCCTCTTCCGTTGCGGGACGCACGTCCGCTACCGTCAACTCAAAGCGCAGCGCCATGCCGGCGAGCGGATGGTTGCCGTCGAGCACGACCTTGTCGTCCGCCACATCGGTCACGGTGTAGATCAGCGTGTCCGCTTCGTCATCGCCATCTTCCGGCGTGCCCTCGAACTGCATGCCGACTTCAAGCGGCTCGGGGAAACGGCTGCGCTCCTCGACCTTGATCAGCTCCGGATCGTAGTCGCCGAAGGCATCGGTCGGCTCCAGTTGCAGGTGCGTTTCGTAGCCGACGTCCTGTCCATCGAGCGCTTCCTCGATCTTGGGGAACGTGCCATCATAGCCGCCGTGCAGATAAACCATCGGCTCGGCGCCGCTTTCCTCGATCAGGTTGCCCTGAGCGTCCGACAACTTGTAAGTCACCGAGACGACGGTATTCTTTTCGATCTTCATCAAACTCTCCGAAAAACAGCCCGCATTATACGCGCAGCCGTATGACAGCGACCCGGCAATCGATCGGAGCCAAGCCTCGACATCCGCATGACGACTTCCCGCCCCTCCTCGCCCCCGCTCGGCGGCCTCACCCCCGATGCGTTCATGAAGCGCTATTGGCACAAGCGCCCACTGCTCATTCGGCAGGCGATTCCCGGCTTCATGGCGCCGCTCTCGCGTGAGGCGCTCTTCGCCCTCGCCGCGCAGGACGACGTGGAATCGCGCCTCATCACCCACTCGCGCAAACGCTGGACCCTCGAGCACGGACCCTTCGACGCCGACTCGCTGCCGCCGCTATCGCGCAAACAGTGGACACTGCTCGTGCAAGGCGTGAACCTTCATGCACCCGCCGTCGACGCCCTCATGCAACAGTTTCGCTTTATTCCCGACGCCCGTCTTGATGACGTCATGATCAGCTACGCGACCGATGGCGGCGGTGTCGGACCGCATCTCGATTCCTACGACGTCTTCCTGCTGCAGGCGCACGGCCAGCGACGCTGGCGCATCGGGCCGCAGCGCGACACGACCTGGCAAGAGGGCGTACCGTTGCGCATCCTCCGGCACTTCGAGCCAGAACAGGAGTGGGTACTCGAACCTGGCGACATGCTCTATCTGCCGCCTGGCTATGCGCACGACGGCGTGGCCCAGGGCGAATGCATGACCTACTCGATCGGTTTTCGCGCACCGCTCGAACAGGAAATGCTGCAGAACTTCCTGTACTACCTCGCGGAGAACGCGCCGGAGCTCGCGTTCGCCCGTCATTTCGCCGGCCGATATGCCGACCCGAAGCAGCCGGCGGTCAAACACCCCGCCGCGCTGCCCGATGCGATGGTCGACACGCTCGCGGCACAGCTGGAGAAGGTCCGCTGGGGGCGCAAGGAAGTGGAAGATTTTCTGGGCCGCTGGCTGAGCGAGCCGAAGTCGCATGTGTTTTTCGACCCGCCGGCATCCCCCGTTTCGCCCGGCCGATTCGCCCGGGAAGCCGCGTCGCGAGGTATCGCACTGTCGCCGAAGACTCAATTGTTGTATCGACGCAACCGATACTACGTGAACGGCGAGCCGCTGGAAGTCCCCGTCAGTACGCGATCGACGTTGCGTGCGCTCGCCGACAAACGTCGACTCAATGCTGAGGAATGTGCGAATTTCGAGCAAAAAGACCAAGAAATCGTCGAAATTATGTACGATTGGTATGCTTCGGGCTGGGTACAGATTTCCGCCGACCCGGGGCCGGCGCGAAAGTTGCGCGCCGTAAGGAAAAAAGCGGGGTAATTGCGCGAGTTTGACGTGACGCATTGGGGAAAACCCAATATAATTTCTCGCCAAGCAGCTTGCATGACCAAGGGTAATCCTCAATTGCCAATGTCTCGCAATCGGCTTTGCGCTGGCAAGAGCGTATTACCGTAACTAATTATTCATTCGCTTGTCTTCTACCATAAAAGGACGTGATCATGAAGAAGTCTCTCCTCGTCGCTTCGTTGTTGGCTATCGCCCTGACCGCCTGCGGCAAGAAGGAAGAAGCCGCTGCTCCGGCTGCTGACGCTGCCGCTTCGGCTGCTACGGCTGCTTCGGACGCCGCTTCGGCTGCTGGCGCTGCTGCTGATTCGGCTGCTTCGGCTGCCGGTGCTGCTGCTGACACGGCCGCTTCGGCTGCTGGTGCTGCTGCTGACGCCGTTGCTTCGGCTGCTGACGCTGCTGCCAGCAAGTAAGCTCTCGCTGCCGCAAGGCAGCCGAGACAAAAAAGCCGGTCATTCGACCGGCTTTTTTATTGCCTCACGCGCCCCCACGCCCTCCTTCCCCGCGCGTCGCGCGCACACAGCCTCAGGCGCCGGCTAGCACGTCAACCAATCGAAGCCTCCCGCCTGGGTGGCCACGAGAATCTCCGTCGCCTCGCTGCCGATCACAGCCGACATCGCCGTCATGGCCAATTCCGGCGTGTTGTTCTGCTCGCTCAAATGCGCACAGATCACGCGCTGCAATCGGGTACGGTCGATCGCCCCGAGAATTTCCGCCGCCGAATCGTTGGCCAGATGGCCGTACGTGCCGCCAATGCGCGCCTTGAGCGACGGAGGATACTTGCTGTTGGCCAGCATTTCGCGGTCGTGATTGCACTCGAGCACCAGCGCATCGCACCCGCCCAGCGTAGCGATCAGATGGGCCGTGGGGCATCCGGCATCCGTGAGCACCCCCAGCCGACGCGCGCCATCGGAGAAGACGAACTGGAGCGGCTCACGCGCGTCGTGAGGTACCGTATACGGATGAAGCTCGATCGCACCGACCGCAAGGCGTTCGTCGGACCGGCACCAGCGCACCAGCGCGTCGTCGGCGTCCACCTTGAGCGTGGCGTGCGCCTTGACGGCCTGCCCTGTGCCCCAACTCATGATGAGCGGGATCCGATACTTGCGCGTGAGGGAGAGAGCACTGCCAATATGGTCGGCATGCTCGTGCGTGATGACGATGGCGGCGAGCGACGCCACGTCGACCGAGCGAGCCGCCAGGCGCCGCTCGACCTCTCGCATCGAGAAACCGCAATCGAGGAGAATACGCGTCGTGGAGGCGCCTTCCGACGCCTCCACCAGCAGGGCATTGCCTTCGCTGCCGCTGCCTAGACTGGCGAACCGCACGCCCCGCCTTAACGGAGCTGGTTGCCGATCACACTGATGATCGTCTGCGCGATCTGCGAGTTGTCGACGTTACCCTTGTCGTCGAGCACCTGCACGCGGGTCTGGTTGTCGCCGCGCCCCTGCACGTTCACGCTGTACTTCTTCGCCTTCTTGCTGTCCTGCACTTCCTTCGCATGGAACAGGCTGTAGAAGAAACCATTGTCCTTGGCGAGCGTGGCCGGATCGACGTAGCTCACGAAGTACAAGCCCTTGGCGCGATCACGATCGTCCACGGTGAAGTTGCCGCGATCGAGCGCCACGCCCACGCGGCGCCATGCACGGTCGAACGGCTCGTTGATGTCGAGGTAGGCCGAATCGGCCGTCTTCACGACCTGGGTCGCCGGCGCACCCGGCTTGGCACTTTCCACCTGCGCCTTGGCCTGATCGGCCTGGACACCGAAGCGCTGCATCAGCTTGGTCAGCATGATGGCCTCGAGACCCGGATCGTTCGGCGCCGGCTCCCACTTGGTCGTGTCCTTTTGCGAGTTCGTGAAGACTTCGACCATGCGACGATGCGTGATGTAGATGTCCGTGCCACCGTTCGGATCACGTTCGACACGGGTGCGGAAGCGGTCGCGCTCTCCGGTGGAATACAGACCGTCGAGGACCTTGCCGAGTAGATCGCGAATGATGTCCTGATTGAGCTTGGCGCGGTTTTCCGCCCAATCGGTTTCCATCACGCCCGTGTCGGGCGAATCGATCGTCAGCACGAAGCCGTTTTCCTGCCAGAATTCACGCAACGTCGGCCACAGGTCGCCGGCGGGCTTTTGAATCACGAGCCAACGCTCGTTGCCGTCGCGCACCACCTTCATGCCAGGCACATCCGGCAGCACGGTAGTCGAGGGGTTGGCTGCCACCACCTTCTGCTGATTCTCGTAATTCGACAGCGTGGCGGTGCCGCCGGGCGTCACGTACTTGCGATCGACGGCCTGAACGTTCGTCAGATCGGGCGGCACGTCGAGCGAAGGGCCGGTCTTCGAGCTCTTGTAATCGACCTTGTCCGACGACAAGGCGCTCGAGAGCGAGCTGCATCCGGCAACGAGGGCCAACGAGGCAATAGCGGCCCATGCCAGCACGGGACGAGCTACGGAATTACTGACGATTCGTTTCATGAGTCGCAAAAAAAGGGATGGGCAACGAACCCGGGTGCCTGAACGACAGCTTAGACAACGGCAATGTTGGCCGACTTGAGGGCAGCGAGCACCGTTTCGTGGTACGGCTGCGCCAGCGGCGTGAGCGGCAGGCGAATGCCCGACGCGATCATGCCCATCTGTTGCAGCGCCCATTTCACGGGGATCGGATTGGCTTCGACAAACATGGCACGGTGCAATTCGAACAGCTTGAATTGCCATTCCCGGGCCTTGGCCACGTCGCCGGCCAGCGCGGCCGCGCACAGTTCGTGCATCGCGCGCGGTGCCACGTTGGCGGTGACCGAGATATTACCCTGTCCGCCCATGAGCATCAGCGCCACGGCGGTCAGGTCGTCGCCGCTGTACACGGCGAAGCTCTTCGGGGCGCGCCGGATCAGGTCGATGCCGCGATCCAGGTTGCCGGTGGCGTCTTTCACGCCGATGATGCCGGGCACCTGCGCCAGACGCAGCAGCGTTTCATTGCTGGCGTCGGCGACCGTGCGGCCGGGCACGTTGTAGAGAATCACCGGAAGCTCGACGGCTTCGGCGATCGCGCGGAAGTGCTGGTACTGCCCTTCCTGCGTCGGCTTGTTGTAGTACGGCACGACCTGCAGCGATGCGTCCGCACCGACCTGCTTCGCATGCTTCGTGAGTTCGATGGCCTCGGCGGTCGAGTTTCCGCCCGTACCGGCGATCACCGGCACCTTGCGGCCGCGCGACTTGCCGGCCTCGGCGGTTTGCTGCACGGCGATCTCGATGAGTTCGCAATGCTCTTCGACGTTGACGGTCGGCGATTCGCCCGACGTACCGACGATCACAATGCCGTCCGTGCCTTCGTCGACATGCCAGTTGATCAGGTTGCGCAGGGCTTCACGGTCAAGGCTGCCGTCCTCTGCCATCGGCGTGACAATCGCGACAATACTGCCTTGAATCGGAGTTTGGGTAGTCATGGTTGATCGAACAATTCAGCGATAAGGGTGGATTGTAGCGGATTACGAAGCCGCCTCGTACAGCGCGGCGCTGGCGGGGTTTTCCCCGGGGACCGCGCGCGTGGCGCACAGACGCTGCACGCAGGCCGCGCGCGGCGCCGGCAGCGTGACATCCTCGAAGCCCGCCACTCGCAAGTTCGCCTCACCCGCGAGATCGAGCAATTCGCCCGGTGCCAGCAGAAACAGCGGGTTGGACGGCTTCCCGTACTTTTCGTTTCCCTGCGCGAAGGTCTCGTAAATCAGCACCCCGCCCGGCGCAACGCTGGCGCCAATGGTGCCGAACAGCGGCCGGTGCAGGTAGTTCGTGACGATCACCGCGTCGAACGTTTCCCCCGCGGCGAACGGCCACGGCGCGCCTTCGAGATCGGCCGCGAGCGTCGTGACGTTTGCGAGCGTTGACATGGTGGCAAGCGCCGCCGCGTCGCGATCGACGGCCGTCACACGAGCGCCGCGCGCGGCCAGCCATCGCGCGTGGCGCCCCTGGCCGCACGCCAGGTCGAGCACGCGGGCGCCGGACGCGATCAGATGCGCCCAACGCACGACCCACGCTGACGGCGCACCCGTGCCATGCATCGTCCCCACCACGGCCGAATCCGTCATGAATACTGAAGTCCCATGGCTTCGCGCACGTCGCGCATGATTTCCTGCGCCGACTTACGGGCTTTTTCACAGCCGTCTGCCACAATGGCGCGCAGCAGCGACGGATCGTCCATGTACTTCTGTGCACGCTCGAGCATGGGTTGCTGCTCACGCAAAATGCCTTCGATCACTGGCTGCTTGCACTCGATGCAACCGATTCCGGCGCTGCGACAGCCCTTTTGCACCCATTCGCGCGTGTCGTCGTCGCTGTAGACCTGATGCAACTGCCACACCGGGCACTTGTCCGGATCCCCCGGATCGGTGCGACGCACGCGCGCGGGGTCGGTGGGCATCGTGCGCACCTTCTTCGTGATCGATTCTGCGTCTTCGCGCAGGCCGATGGTGTTGTTGTAAGACTTCGACATTTTCTGGCCGTCGAGCCCCGGCATGCGGGATGCCGGCGTGAGCAGCGCCTGCGGCTCGACGAGAATCAGCTTGCGCGCGCCCTCGAGATAGCCGAACAGCCGCTCGCGGTCGCCCATCGACAGCGACTGGGACTCGGAGAGCATCGCGCGTGCCTGCTCCAGCGCCTCCTCGTCGCCCTGCTCCTGGTACCCGGTACGCAGTTCCAGATACAGCTTCGCGCGCTTGCTGCCCAGCTTTTTCGCCGCTGCCAGCGCCTTCTCCTCGAATCCCGCCTCGCGGCCATAAAGGTAGTTGAAACGACGCGCGATTTCGCGTGTCATCTCGACGTGCGGCACCTGATCCTCGCCCACCGGCACATGCAGCGCGCGATAAAGCAGGATGTCGGCCGCCATCAGCACAGGGTAGCCAAGGAAGCCGTAGGTCGAGAGGTCCTTTTCCCTGAGCTTCTCGATCTGCTCCTTGTACGTCGGCACACGTTCGAGCCAACCCAGCGGCGTGCTCATGCCGATCAGCAGGGCCAGTTCGGCGTGCTCGGGCACCTTGCTCTGGATGAACAACGTCGCCTGATTCGGATCGATCCCCGCGGCAAGCCAGTCGATGAGTACGTCCCACACGTTCTGCTCGATGACTTCCGGCGTTTCGTAGTGCGTGGTGAGCGCGTGCCAGTCGACCACACAGAAGTAGCACGGATACTCCGACTGAAGCTGAATCCAGTTCTTGAGCACGCCGTGGTAGTGACCGAGGTGCAGACGACCG
This sequence comes from Pandoraea pnomenusa, assembly GCF_000767615.3. NCBI lineage: Bacteria > Pseudomonadati > Pseudomonadota > Betaproteobacteria > Burkholderiales > Burkholderiaceae > Pandoraea > Pandoraea pnomenusa. The sequence continues at coordinate 3,423,441 of NZ_CP009553.3, forward strand.
GTCGGTCGCATGCCGGAGAAAACGCGTTCGGGGTACATGGTCTCGTTATCTTGTGCAAATACGTCAGGAAATCAGCGACATCAGCGGCGTGAGCATCCACACGATCAAGTCGCGGCCCCACTGGATGAGCGGCCACAACCACACGCGGCCGAGTACGCCACTGACCACCAGCGCCATCACGATGAAAAAGCCGAAGGGCTCCACGCGCGAGAGCGTATAGGCCGCACGCGCGGGCAGCAGCGACACCAGCACGCGGCCGCCGTCGAGCGGCGGCACGGGAAACAGGTTGAACATGCACATCACGAGGTTCACCAGCAATCCCGCCTGCGCCATCATCATGAAGAACGGCTCGTGCACGCCGGCCGCCTGCAGGCCGAGGCCGAACACGGCCCAGAGAATCGCCTGAGCGAAGTTGCACAGCGGACCGGCGAGCGCCACCCAGATCGTATCGACGCGCGGATTTCGCAGACTGCCGAACGCCACCGGCACCGGCTTTGCGTACCCGAAAAGGAATGCGCCGCTCGTCATGAAATAAAGTGCGAGCGGCACGAGCACCGTGCCGATCGGATCGATGTGCTTGAGCGGATTGAGCGTCACCCGCCCCATCAGGAAGGCCGTTGGATCGCCGAAATACTTCGCGACGTAGCCGTGGGCCGCCTCGTGCAAAGTGATTGCGAAGAGAACGGGGAGCGCGTAGACCGCAACGGTCTGGATCAGGTCTGCATTCATAGCCGGCTATTGTAGCAAGCCGGCCTGCGCGCCAGTATTACCGCGTGTTGCAACGTGCGGCGGACCACGTCCGTCACGACAGGCCGAACGGCGCGAGCGAACCCCGTCCGCGACGCAGCACCTCCGGCGGCGTGACGGTCAGATCCACCACGGTCGACGGCTCCTTCGGGCAGGCGCCGCCATCGATGACCAGGTCAAGTTGCTTTTCTAGCCGCTCGCGGATCTCCTCGGGGTCATTCATCGGCTCGGTTTCACCCGGCAGAATCAGCGTGGTGGCCAGCAGCGGCTGGCCCAGCGCCTCGAGCAATGCCAGCGTGATCGCATGCTCCGGCACGCGCAGGCCGATGGTCTTTCGCGACGGATGCGAGAGGCGCCGCGGCACTTCCTTCGTTGCCTCGAGTATGAACACATACGGCCCCGGCGTGGTCGCCTTGATCAGGCGGTACTGCCGGTTGTCGACGAGGGCGAACTCGGCCAACTCCGACAGATCACGCACGAGCAGCGACAACATTTGCTTCTCGTCGAGTCCGCGAATGCGGCGCAGGCGATCCACGGCCTGCTTGTCGTCGATGTGACAGGCGAGCGCATAGCTCGAATCGGTCGGCATCGCCACGATGCCGCCCTTGTCGATGATCTGGGCGGCTTGCTTGATGAGTCGTGACTGCGGATTTTCCGGATGGATCTGGAAGAATTGCGACATGGCGTCGTGAAGTTACTGCCAACGGCTCCAGATGGGCGTGAGGTCGTCGGGCAACGGCGGCAGCTTGCCGAGTAGCGCACGGCTCTCGGTCGGTCCATGAAAGTCCGAGCCGCGCGACGCCAGAAAACCGTACTGACGCGCGACGTCGGCATACTCGCGGTATTGCTCCGGCGTATGACTGCCGGTGATCACTTCGATCGCCTCGCCGCCCAGCGCCTGGAAGCGGTCGAACAGCGCCCCGAATTCGAGCGGCGAGAACTTGTAGCGCCCGGGGTGGGCCACGACGGCAATCCCACCCGCGCCGAGAATCCATTGCACGGACTCCTCCAGCGTCGCCCAACGATGCGGCACAAAGCCCGGGCGGCCCTCGGCGAGATATTTCGTGAACACGTCCGACACCGATGCGCATTTGCCGATTTCCACCAGATAGCGCGCGAAATGCGTGCGTGAAATCAGGTCCGGGTTGCCGACGTAACGCAAAGCGCCCTCATAGGCGTTCGGGATACCCGCCGCGGCCAGTTGATCGCTCATCTGCTGGGCACGCGTGGCCCGTCCGCCGCGCGTGGCGGCCAGTCCGTCGATCAGCGTGGGATTGTCGGGGTCGATGTTCAGCCCGACGATATGCACCGTGCGATTTGCCCACGTGATCGAGATTTCCACGCCGCTCACGTAGCGCATGCCCAGTGCCTGAGCGGCCGCACGCGCCTCGCGCTGTCCGCCGACTTCGTCATGGTCGGTCAGCGACCACAGGTCGACGCCGGCCTCGAACGCGATCTGCGCCACTTCCGACGGCGCGAGCGTGCCGTCCGACACCCTGGAATGACAATGAAGATCCGCGTTGAGCATGATGTGCCGCCGGGCAATGCGACGTCCGATCGACCAGACACCGGCGCGTGACGTAGTAATGACGGCTTCATTCTACCGCTCAAGTGCACTCGACGCGAGTGACCCGCCGACGCCCTTGCCTACGTTGCGCAGAAGTCGTCGATCAGCCGCGCGACTTCCTCGGGCTGATCGTGATGCAGCATGTGGCCGGCGTCGGCCACGAAGGCCTCCGTCAAATTCGGAAAGACCTCGAAACGCGCGCGAAAGACGTCCTTGCCCTGCGCTCCGGCGAAGTGCTGCAGCACGTCGGACTCCGTCGCCTCGACGTGCAACACCGGCGCGCTCACATTGCCCCATACGGCCTGGGCTTCCTCGAGTCGGTAAGGATACGGATTCGCCATCTTGTGCGCGGCATCGGCAAGCAGATGCCATTGACCGTCGGCAGCCCGTCGCGCCCAGCGTTGCGCGAGCCAGGCCGCGCGCTCCGGCGTGAGGCGCGGGTTGGTCCGGCGCAGTCGGGCGGCCACGTCGTCGAGCGACGCGTACGCCCGCAGCGTGGGCGGTGCCTGCAGGTCGTCGAGCCAGCGGCCCAACTGGCGGATGGCGGCGGTGGCCGGCGCAGGCGGCAAACCGAAGCCTTCGAGGTTCACGAGGCGGCGCACGCGCGCGGGGCGCACCCCCGCATACAGACAGGCGACATTGCCGCCCATGCTGTGTCCGATCAGATTGATGGCCTCGCCGGGCTCGGCGTACACGTCGAGCAGCGCCTCCAGGTCGGCCAGATAGTCCGGGAACCAGTAGCTCTCGCTGCGCCCCTCGGCCACGGGCCAGTCGGTGAGGCCGAAGCCGCGCCAGTCGGGTGCGAGCAAGTGCCAGCGCCGGGCCAGCGTCTGCGCGACAAACTGGAACGACGCCGAAACGTCCATCCAGCCATGCAGGAGAAACAGCTTGGGTGCACCGGGCGTGCCCCATTGCCGGACATGATGGCGCAGACCGCGCACGGTCAGGAACTCGGATCGCGAATCAAGCATGACGCTCACGGATACTGAAGATCGAAACGATTGAGGAACGTCGAGTATATCGGCTGCACCGCGGCATCAAAAATGACGCTACGCGCCCGCCTGGAGTGCGGCGAGTTCGGCGTCGTCGAATCCCGCGGCGCGGCGCGCTTCCAGGTTGAATGGCCCGCGCAGGCGCGGTGCGTTGTACTGGGCCGCCAACCGGGCATACGTCGCGATCGGCTCGCAACCCGCACGCTCGCAGCCCCAGCGATACCAGCGATTGCCGATGGCGACGTGGCCGATTTCGTCGCGCAGGATGATATCGAGGATCGCCGCACCGGCGCTGTCGCCCGCGCCGGCCAGCTTGGCCTTGATGGGCGGGCTGGCATCGAGGCCGCGCGCCTCGAGCGTGCGCGGCACCAGCGCCAGACGCGCCAGCCAGTCGCCCGAGGTGCGGCGCGCCATCTCCCACAGGCCGTCGTGGGCGGGAAAGCAGCCGTAGTAATACGGCTCGCCCAACGTCGTCAGATGTTGGGCGAGCAACGAGAAGTGATAGGCCTCCTCGGCAGCGACCTTGAGCCAGTCGTCGTAATACGCCGGCGGCAGGCCGTCGAAACGCCAGAGGGCATCGAGGGCGAGGTTGATGGCGTTGAATTCGATGTGGGCGAGCGCATGCAGCAGCGCCGCGCGCCCGTCCACCGACGTGACCGCGCGGTGCTTGAGCTCACGGGGCGAGACCAGTGGCGGGGCGTCGGGACGCCCGGGGATGCCGGCTTCGCGCTCGCCATCGCCTGCGCCTTGGTCGTTCACCGCAACGCCGTCGATGCCGCCAGGCGGGCGCCACGGCGCGATCTGGCGCGACGGGTACCAACGCATGGCGCCCGTACGGACGGCGTCGCGCAGCGCGCTCACGCCGGCGGCTTTCTCGTACGGGTCTCGCTGGCGCAGCAAGGCCAGCGCGCGTTCGCGCGCGCAATCGGAATCACTGGAAGCTTTCGGAAGGGCTGGAATGCCGCCAGCAGCGGCGGTCCCCGGGGTGTCGCCGCCGGGCACGGGAGTGAAGTCGGCCATGACGTTACAATAGCAATTTCGTCGATTTTAACCGCGAAGCGAAGCTGCCATGCCGATCTATAAACTTGGAGACAAGACCCCGCAGATCCACGAGAGTGCTTTCGTGGCCGACACCGCGACCATCATCGGCGAGGTGATTCTCGCGGAGAACAGCAGCGTGTGGCCGGGGGTCGCGATCCGCGGCGACAACGAACCGATCCGGGTCGGCGTGGGCACCAACGTTCAGGAAGGCGCCGTGCTGCATGCGGATCCGGGATACCCGCTTACGCTCGCCGAAGGGGTGAGCGTGGGCCATCAGGCCATGCTGCACGGTTGCACGGTGGGAGAGAACTCCCTCGTCGGCATTCAGGCGGTGCTGCTCAACGGTGCGGTCATCGGGCGCGACAGCCTCGTGGGCGCCGGCGCACTGGTCACCGAAGGCAAGACGTTCCCCGACCGCTCCCTGATTCTGGGCGCGCCGGCCAAGGTGGTGCGAGAGCTGACCGACGAGGAAGTCGCCAACCTCAAACGCAACGCCGACGTGTACGCGGCGCGCCGTCAGGTCTTCAAGGAACAACTGGTGCGCATCGGCTGAACGCACCGTCGGCGAGCGGCGTGCGCTGGCCGTCCGGCGCATGACCTGCGGCGCCGGCGAGTTGAAAATGCGGCGCGCGCCCCCAGATAACGCAATATCGACGCGCCAATCTTCGGCTTTTGTGCCAATTCGGGACGATTTGCCCGGTGTCCCGGCGATTGCGGCAGCCCCAGTGCGCCTCGCCTTCGATCGCCGCCCGTCACACTGACCGCCGTTGCCGCATTTTTCAGGAATTCGACCGTGTCCGACCAACTTCAGAAATTCATGTTCGACGCCGCCCCGGTACGCGGCGAGTACGTCAGCCTCGACGCCACCTGGCGTGCCGTGCTGGAGCGCCACGACTACCCGCCGGCGGTGCGTCATCTGCTGGGAGAGATGATGGCGGCGGCAGCGCTGCTCACCGCGAACGTCAAGTTCGACGGTGCCCTCATCCTGCAGTTGCACGGTGACGGTCCGGTGAGCATGGCCGTGGTCGAGTGCAACGCCGATCTGACGATGCGCGCCACCGCCAAGTACAGCGGCGACATTCCGGACGACGCCACGCTCGAGTCGCTCGTCAATGTCCGCGGTCGCGCGCACTTCGCCATCACGCTCGACCCGCGTGAGAAGCAACCGGGCCAGCAACCGTATCAGGGCGTGGTGCCGCTGTCCGACGAGCACGGTGCCCTGCCCGACATGGCCTCGGTCCTCGAACATTACATGCATCACTCGGAGCAGCTCGACACCCGTCTGTGGCTGGCTTGCGACGACAATCACGCCGTGGGCATGCTGCTGCAAAAGCTGCCGGGACATGGCGGTACCGCGGGCACCGGCGCCGAGCGCGCACCGGAACTCGACGAGGATACGTGGAACCGGGTCTGCCAGTTGGGCAACACGCTCCAGCGCGAGGAAATGCTGAGCACCGACCGGGAGACCATGCTCCATCGTCTGTTCTGGGAGGAGGCGGTACGCGTGTTCGAACCACTGGTCACGTCGTTTCGCTGCACCTGTTCGCGCGAGCGCGTGGCCAACATGCTGCGCACGCTCGGGGAGGCCGAGGTCATGAGCGTGTTCGACGAGCGTCCGAACGTCGAAGTCGCTTGCGAGTTCTGCCGTCAGACGTACCATTTCGACAAGGTGGACGCCGCGCAACTGTTCACCGAGCAATCGCACGCCGCGCCGTCCGCGCAGCATTGATTCGCGCCCAAATCGCCGGCGCAACCGGAACAGCGAACGCAGTACCGCACGGAACCGTAAGCCAGGCCAGTGAATCTCAATGACAACGGCGGTCTGCGACGTCGGACGGTGCCATCGCGCCGCGACGCCGCGGGTCAATCCGACACGCCTTCCGACACTCGATCAGGCACTCGCCCGGGGAATTGACGCATGCAGGTATTCGGTTCCATGGCTCACTCGGCTGTCCGGCGCGCCCCTGCGGCGCTGGGCGTGGCCGTCATGACGCTCCTGTCCGGCTGTGCGCAATGGCAGTTGCCGCCACCCGACGCACCGGCGGCACGCCTGCCGGCGACGCCGGTGGCGCCGGCCCTGAACGACGCGCAAACGCAGGATCTGACGCGCCTGAACAAGCGCATCTACGACGAGCAGGAATCGACCATCGAGCGCGAACGCGCGCAGCGCGCCTACGAAAGTGCCATGCGCACCTACTACAACAGCAACGCCTACTTTTATGGCGGCTGGGGCAGTCCCGGTTGGTATGGTCCCGGTTGGTATGGCCCTGGATGGTACGGGCCGGGCGGGTATGGACCGCGCTCGTCCATCGGGGTGGGTATCGGTTTCTGAATCCGGCCGGCATTGGCGCCGCGCGCGACAAAGTAAAAAGGCGTTCCGTGAGGAACGCCTTTTTGCGTACTACCGTCCGCGCGCCGCGCCAGTGACAATCAGTGATGTTGCGACTTGTGCGCAGATTGCGTCTTGCCCTTCGACGGCGACGCGGGCGTTGCGGCGGGCGCCGCGGCCCCCACCGACTTGTGCGCGGGCTCGGTCGACGAGACGAGCGGCGCGTCGGCACCCGAAGCACCTTGCGGGCCGCCAGCGCCATCCGGACCGACGAACTGCACGAACACTTCGCCATCCTTGACCATGCCCAGCTCGAAACGAGCACGTTCTTCGATCGCCGAGGTGCCGTCCTGCAGATCCTGCACTTCGCCGGCCAGACGATCGTTACGTTCCTTCAACTGCTCGTTCTTCTGCTGTTCGGCGCTCAGCTCGTCGCGCAGTTCGTGCACGTACAACCAACCACCGTGGCCGAACCAGAGCGGATACTGGATCGCCACGAGCAGCAGCACCAGCACCAAGGTCACCATTCGCATGCTTTCGCCTGGCAAGAATTCCGGGAAACGTGCCGCGACCGACGTCACGGCCCCTCTCCCGGGGAAACGGAATTAGCGCAGATTGTAGAACGTTTCCTTGCCCGGATACGACGCGATATCGCCGAGATCCTCTTCAATGCGCAGAAGCTGGTTGTACTTGGCGATACGGTCGCTGCGCGAGAGCGAACCGGTCTTGATCTGACCGGCGTTGGTGCCCACCGCGATATCGGCGATCGTCGAGTCTTCGGTCTCGCCCGAGCGATGCGACACCACGGCCGTGTACCCGGCGCGCTTGGCCATTTCGATGGCGGCAAACGTCTCGGTGAGCGTACCGATCTGGTTGATCTTGATGAGGATCGAGTTGGCCACGCCCTGCTCGATGCCCTGCTTCAGAATCTTCGTGTTGGTCACGAACAGATCGTCGCCGACCAGTTGCACCTTCTTGCCGAGTTTCTCGGTCAGGATCTTCCAGCCGGCCCAGTCGTCTTCCGACATGCCGTCCTCGATCGAAACGATCGGGAACTTGTCGCACAGGTTGGCGAGGTAGTCGGCAAACTCTTCCGAGGTCAGCGACAGACCTTCACCGGCCAGCTCGTACTTGCCGTTCTTGAAGAACTCGGTCGAAGCACAGTCCAGCGCCAGCAGGACGTCGTCGCCCAGACGATAGCCGGCGCTCTCGACGGCTTGTTGGATGGTGGTCAGGCACTCTTCGTTCGAGGCGAAGTTCGGGGCGAAGCCGCCCTCGTCGCCCACGGCCGTGCTCATGCCCTTCTCGGCGATCAGTTTCTTGAGCGCGTGGAAGATCTCCGCGCCGCAACGCAGGGCTTCGCGGAAGCTCGACTGGCCGACCGGCATCACCATGAATTCCTGGATGTCCAGGCTGTTGTTGGCGTGTGCGCCGCCGTTGACGATGTTCATCATCGGCACCGGCATTTGCATGGCGCCCGAACCGCCGAAGTAGCGATACAGCGGCAGGCCGGCTTCCTCGGCAGCGGCCTTGGCCACCGCCATCGACACGGCCAGCATGGCGTTCGCACCGAGGCGCGACTTGTTGTCGGTGCCGTCGAGCTCGATCAGGGTCTTGTCCAGAAAAGCCTGTTCGGCGGCGTCCAGGCCCATGATCGCTTCCGAAATCTCGGTGTTGATATGCTCGACAGCCTTCTGCACACCCTTGCCGAGATACCGCCCCTTGTCGCCGTCACGCAGCTCGATGGCTTCGCGCGAACCGGTCGACGCGCCCGACGGCACTGCCGCGCGGCCCATCACACCCGACTCCAGCAGCACGTCGCACTCGACCGTCGGGTTGCCGCGCGAGTCCAGCACTTCGCGCCCGATGATATCTACGATTGCACTCATGTATTCCTCGGTATCTGTAAGACAAAAACGCTAAAGGGAACCTGCTTCGCGCCGCCATCCGTCACCGGTCGCCGTCCAGGTCGGGCGCGCAAGCCCATGTGAGCCGCACGCGCCGAATCCTGACATGGACGCCGATGCCGCGCTTGCGCGCGCACCGACAGAGGCGATACCTGGACGGGGGAACAACGGCGCCTCGAATTGAGGCACGGCGGCCTGTGGGATGACATCGATGTCGACGGTGCGCTCGGCGTACGGCACGCGGGCATCTCCTGAGGCTCACCCTCGCGACGGCCACTGCGACCGCTGCGCGACAAGCTTAACGACTCGACGCCATGCTGCCAAGGCGTCTGACCGCTATACCCGTCCTGTGAGCGTGCTGATACTGGCCCCAGGACGGTGTGTCTCATTTCAGTTGAAATTATTTTCCAGAAACTCGCCCTGCTTCACTGCCGCATCGATGGTCTTGAGCGTAGTGAGCAGTTCGCGCATGCGGCCCAGCGGCACGGCGTTGGGGCCGTCCGACAACGCGCAGGCCGGGTCAGGGTGCGTCTCCATGAACAGTCCCGAGACACCCACGGCCACGGCCGCTCGCGAGAGCACCGGCACGAACTCGCGCTGGCCGCCCGAACTGGTGCCCTGTCCGCCCGGCAACTGCACGGAGTGCGTGGCGTCGAACACGACCGGCGCACCGGTCTCGCGCATGATCGCCAGCGAACGCATGTCCGACACCAGATTGTTGTAGCCGAACGAGACACCGCGTTCGCAGGCCATGAAGACATCATCGGGCAGGCCGGCTTCGCGCGCGGCGTCGCGAGCCTTGTCGATGACGTTGATCATGTCGTGCGGCGCGAGAAACTGGCCCTTCTTGATGTTCACGGGCTTGCCCGACTGGGCGCAGGCACGAATGAAATCGGTCTGGCGGCACAGGAAGGCAGGTGTCTGCAGCACATCGACGATGGGCGCGGCCACCGCCACGTCCTCTTCCGTATGCACGTCCGTGAGCACCGGCACGCCGAGTTGACGGCGAACTTCCTCGAGGATCTTCAGACCCGCCTCGCGCCCAGGGCCGCGGTAGGACTTGCCCGAACTACGATTCGCCTTGTCGAACGACGACTTGTAGATGAACGGGATGCCAAGCGCGCCCGTGATTTCCTTGAGCTGCCCCGCGACGTCGATCGTCATTTGTTCCGACTCGACGACGCAGGTGCCTGCGATCAGGAAAAACGGTTTGTCCAGGCCAACCTCGAAACCACACAGTTTCATGCAAACTCCTTGTTTCTCGCTCGCGGCAACTCAGCCTCAGGCAGCCTTCTTGCGGGCTTGCTGACCGGCCAGCGCAGCCTCGACGTACGCCTTGAACAGCGGATGGCCATCGCGCGGCGTCGAGGTGAACTCGGGGTGGAACTGAACGCCCACGAACCACGGGTGCACCTGTTGCGGCAGCTCCATCATTTCCGGCAGATTCTCGGTCGGCGTGCGCGCCGAGATCACCAGACCTGCCGCCTCGAGCTGCGGGACATAGTGATTGTTGACTTCGTAGCGGTGACGGTGACGCTCGTTGACCGTGTCGCCGTAGATGCGCGAGGCAAGCGTGTCGGCCCTGACCGGCACGCGTTGCGAGCCCAGACGCATCGTGCCACCCAGGTCCGAGTCCTCGGTACGCTGCTCGATCTTGCCGTCGCGGTCCTGCCACTCGGTGATGAGGGCGACGACCGGATGCGGCGTCGACGGCTCGAATTCCGTGCTGTTCGCGTCGGCGAGCTTGGCCACGTCGCGTGCGAATTCGATCACGGCAAGCTGCATGCCCAGGCAGATGCCCAGGTAGGGCACGCGGTTCTCACGAGCGAAACGAATCGCCTTGATCTTGCCTTCGGTGCCGCGGCGACCGAAACCGCCCGGCACGAGAATCGCATCGAGATGCTTGAGCGCATCGGTGCCGTCCTTCTCGATCTGCTCGGAATCGATGTACTCGATATTCACGCGCGTTTCCGTGTGGATGGCGGCGTGACGCAGCGCTTCGATGAGCGACTTGTACGATTCGGTCAAATCGACATACTTGCCGACCATGCCGATGGTGACGTCGTGCTTCGGATTCTCGACGGCCTGCACCAGACGCGTCCACATGGACAGGTCGGCCGGCTTGGCTTCGATTTTCAGTTCGTCGCAGATGATCTTGTCCATGCCCTGGTCATGGAGCATTTGCGGAATCTTGTAGATCGTGTCGACGTCCCAGACCGAAATCACGGCGTCCTGAGGGACGTTCGCGAACAGCGAAATCTTGGCGCACTCGTCTTCAGGAATCTGTCGGTCGGCGCGGCACAGCAGCACGTTCGGCGAAATGCCGATCTCGCGCAGTTTCTGCACGCTGTGCTGGGTCGGCTTGGTCTTGAGTTCGCCTGCCGTGGCAATGTACGGCACCAGCGTCAGGTGCACGAAGGCCACGCTGTTGCGGCCCAGGCGCAGGTTCATCTGACGGGCGGCTTCAAGGAACGGCAGCGACTCGATGTCGCCGACCGTACCGCCGATCTCGACGATGGCGACGTCGGGATGGCCGTCCCACGTCGAACGCGCGCCGCGCTCGACAAAGGCCTGAATTTCATTGGTGATGTGCGGAATGACCTGAACGGTCTTGCCGAGATACTCGCCGCGGCGCTCCTTGCGGATCACCGATTCGTAGATCTGGCCCGTCGTGAAGTTGTTCGCACGACGCATCTTGGCGCTGATGAAGCGCTCGTAATGGCCCAGATCGAGATCGGTTTCCGCACCGTCCTCGGTCACAAACACCTCGCCGTGCTGGAACGGGCTCATTGTGCCCGGGTCGACGTTGATGTAGGGATCAAGCTTGAGGAGGGTGACTTTGAGGCCACGCGATTCGAGAATCGCGGCCAGAGATGCGGCAGCAATTCCCTTACCAAGAGAGGAAACCACGCCGCCCGTGACAAAAACGAATTTGGTCATCGCAGTAATTGCTCGCGGGAAAGCCGGATTATACCCGAAAGCCGCCTTGCCCTCGATGTGCGGCGCGGCAAATTTTGGTCTTGACAGGCACCGTGCGGGCCGCCCCGGCGCGTGCGGCGCGCCCCGACGCACGTCGGCACTTTCGGGCAGGCACCGACAGACACCACTTCACCTCGACGTATGCCGATGTGTGTCGATGCACCACGATGCACCCCAATGCACGCCGATGCATGTTTCACCGACCTGCGAAGGCGCGCCGTGCGCCGATTCCCTGCGCGGCGCGCGGCACCCGGTTCAGGCGGCCAGCGAACGGCGGTGATCGCCGCGCAATTGGGCGAGCATGTCGCGCACCGCCGATGCTGTCTCCAGCGGCCGCTCCATCGGGAAGAGGTGTGTCCCCTTCACATAACGCAGATGGGTACCGACGATGCGGCGTGTCGCGCCGATTCCCGCCTGCCTGAGTTCACGCGACTCGGTACCGGCGAGAAATCCTGCCGGCACCGGCACGCCGCGCATGGCACGCACGGCAAGCAGCGGAGGCAGTGTCAGATAGATCCGGTACTCGATCTCGCGTGCGAACGCGAGCCGCCGAACATCGCCCTCTCCCGTCGGTACGGTGCCGCAGTCGATGTAATCGCGCAGGACATCCGGATCCCAGCCGGCGAACGCCGGCTTGCCGGCAAAGTGCCGCCATGCGGCCTCCCAGTCCGGCCAATGATCGCGCCGCCGCTTGGTCACGCCCGCCGGCGACATGCGCTCGTACAATCCGGTAAGCATGCTCAGGCGCAACATCTGCGTGCGCCAACCGGGCGTCACGATGGGGGAATCGATCATCACCACGCCGCGCACGGATTGCGGCGCCTTGAGCGACGCCATGAGGCTAAGAAAACCACCCAGCGAATGCCCGACCAGCCAGACCGGTTCGCCACCGTACTGGCGCTCGAGGGTATCGACGAGCTCGTCGCGCAAACACCGCCAGCCGGGCGTGACCGGATAGCGCGGGTCATGACCGATGCGGTCGATGGCGCGCACGTCGTATTCGTCGGCCAGCGCACCCAGCATCTTGCGATACACGCCTGCGGGGAAACCGTTGCCGTGCGAAAAATGGATGATGTCTCGTGTCATGGAATTCGTTGTCGTGGCGAGCGGTTGCCGCGCGGGCTTCGGCGATCGATTCGGCCTCGAATCTTGCCTCGAACTTCGCCTCGACGTTGACTGCGAATGCCGCTTCGACTTTGGCTTCGACGTTGGCTTCGAATCCGGTTTGGCATCGCGGCGCCCGGCTGCCGGGTCGCATGCGCCGGAAATCTTCGCCACAGCCCACCAAAGTACGCTTGCAGCGGAGCGCGCGCTGACCCATTCTAACGAATCGGCCGCAGCGCGCCGGTAGAGGTTTCCATCGAATCGCTCGGGCGGCGCGTCCTGCGCGACGGGCGCCGTCAGGCACGTCGCGCTTCGTTCCGGGGCGCACACGACGGCATCTGGCGCTTGTTGATACCTCGCCCGCCTCGGCGATTTGCCCCGACGGCCATTGCGCGCGAAGGCGACCCTTGTCACACGCACATCAGCTTCGTCACGGGGTAGCGAAGCTTTCCGCGTGCCAGTACCGTCGGCGTTGCTCGCGGCAGGATTTGGCCTCGATGCCGTCGCGATTCAGTGAAAATCGCACGGCACCGTGCACCGCGCTGTCCCACACGGTCGCTCCAGCTGCGCGGTAGCGTTCGACGACGGACGGTCTCGGATGACGGAAACGATTGCGGTACCCCGTTTGAAACACCACGTGCTCCGGCGCAACCGCTTGCACGAACGCCATCGTCGACGACGTCTGACTGCCGTGATGCGGGGCGAGCAGGACATTGGCGTGCAATGCCGAACCAAAGCGCGCAAGCATCGTGCGCTCCTGGGGAGCTTCCGCATCGGCGGCGAGCAACGCGCTGTGGCGCTCGTTGGACACTTTTAGCACACAGCTCACGCTATTGGGGCCGGCGCGCCCCGCCCATGCCGCGCGCAGGGCGTTCGGGTCCGGATGCAGGAAGCGGAACGTCACGCCTTCCCATGTCCACTGCTGGCCCGCCAGACAGGTCCGATGGTCCCGCGCCGCGCGACGCACCCGATGCTCGCCCGGCAGTGACGAGAACACCTGCGCGTCCGGATACGCCCGCAAGACGCTGCGCGCGCCGCCAAAGTGGTCGTCGTGCGCGTGGCTCACCACGAGGCGGTCGAGCCGCCGCACGCCATGTGCGCGCAGATACGGCACGATTACGCGACGCCCGGCGTCGGTGCGAGCCCCCATTGGCGGTCCGGCATCGAACAACAATGTGCGTGTTGCCGTCTCGACCAGCACGGCGTTTCCTTGCCCGACATCGAGCATGGTGACGCGAAAGTCACCGTCGCCCGGTCGAGGCGGCGACGCGAACCACGCCGGCCCCATCAGGACCAAACCAGCGAATCGCCAACCCACGCACCCGGCCCTCTTCCCGCGCATCCAGCGGGGGAACGGCATCAGGACCACCGCAGCCCCGGCGACGGCTGTGGCCAGTACCCACGTCGGCGCGACGCCCGCGCGCCACACGGCGCCAGGACTTGACGCCAGCCACCCCAGCCACTCGGCCAGCCAGACGACGGCCCAGTGGGCAACGGCCAGCGTCCATTGCGCCAGTACCGCCGGCAATACCAGGCTGAGCAACGCCAACGGGGTCACGACGAGCGTCATGACGGGGATGGCCACCGCGTTGGCGATGGGGCCGAGCAACGGCACTGCGCCGAACCAGGCGAGCGACAAGGGCACCATGCCGATCGTGACGGCGAACTGGGCTCGCGTCGCACGGGCGACAACGGTCCACGCGCGCCGCGGCGCACTGTGGCGATCGGCCTCGCGCGCGCCGTGGCGCCCGGCGCCCGGGTCACCGCTGCGCGCTGGGTCCACCGTCCCGCGCCGCCTGCCCGACGCCTCGGGCCGCCGCCGCCCCGCCAGCACAAGCGCCGCAACCGCACCGAAGGAAAGCCAAAGGCCTGGCGCCACGACCGCCCATGGATCGAGCGCCACAATGACGGCCAACGCCCACGCGAGCGCATACGAGGGGGCTGCGAATCGTCCGTTCAATAGTGCAACGACGACGATCGTCACCATGCCGACCGCGCGCCGCGCCGGTACGCCCCACCCCGCCACGGCGCCATACGCGATCGCGGCCAGCAGTCCGGCAACCGCCGCAGCCTTCGGTGCTGGCCACCACAATGCCAATGGAAAACGTCGGCACCCGGCGCGTCGCCACAGCAGGCCCACGAGCGCACCGAGGGCTCCGGCCACGAGCGACACATGCAGCCCCGAGATGGCGAGCAAGTGGCTGACCCCCGTATCGGCAAACACTTGCCAGTCGTCAGGGGCGATCTCGCTGCGCTCTCCGAGCGCGAGGGCCATCAATACGCCGCCGTAACGCGCCGACGACGTCGAGAATGCCGAGGGTTCGGGTGACACGGGTGACACGGGTGACACGGGTGACACGGGTGTTGCGGATGGCGCTGGCGAGGCTGGCGACGCTGATGAGGTCGATGCGGAGGCTGGCGGCGATGACGCCGACGTCCGCAGTGCCGCACGAAAGTCGTCACGCAGACGTTCGCGCCAGGCCGCCCATCGGTACCCTTGCACCGGCCCCGGCTCCAGACGCATCAGTTGCTGCCGCTGCGACGCCCGTCGTTGTCCGTAACCCGCGCGCACGTACCCCGACGCCCGAATGCCGCGCACCAGTGCCATGAGCTCCGCATCGAAGCCATGCCAGTTCGCGAAGCCTCGCGGCGCATTGACCCTCACGGGCAAGCGCCAGCGTTCCCCCGCACGCGGCAAGGTGCCTCGCGCCGGCACTTTGTCCATCGCGTGCGACGCTTTCACTTCAGCGGGCGGCCCGCCGACCTCGTTGCGCCGTCCGGCCCACGCGGGTTGCCGGGACCAAACCAGCTCGATGTGCCGGGGCACCGGCACGTCTGTGCAGGCCGGCTGCGTTCCCCCGGCGCCCCTCTCGTCGCGCCAACCCGCAACGGATGCCGGATTGGACGACACCCGGCGGTCGCCCGCGCCCTCGCACGCCCCGCTGGCGACGTACGCCCGCTCCACGTCAAAAGCAAATCGCACGCCGCCGTCCAGGGTTGCGGGCAATCCCGCCACCACGCCCTCGACGATCAGATCCTGCCCCGCCAACGCCACCGGGAGCCGGTCACTGAGTCGAATTTCGGCGCGCAACGCCGCCCATGCATAGCCGAAAACGCCCACACAGACGGCGATCAGAACCATTGCGCAGCGGTGCCGCACCTCATTTCCCGAGTTCCCGGGACCCGCGCAACTATCGTCCCCTACGGAACCCGCGCGACCCACGCGCCCCATGCGCCATCTCGTACGGACCGCCAAACCGGCCCACACAACAAGCACCGCCGCCGCCGCGCCCACGGCAGCACCGAAACCCGCGCCCGAAGGCAGCGCCGACGCCTGTTGAAGCCACCAGACGCCCGCCACCCAGGCAAGCAGCACCAGCCGCACAACGTCACCGCGTCATGAATCGCGAACCGCGCGACGCCGCCGCGTCAGCGCGATCCGGCGTGGTCAATGAGGGAGTTGGCGGGCGCAGGCCCGTCGCCGGGCGCCATGGCCATGGCGCCCGACAAGCGCGGCAGCACGCGCCAGGCATTCGCGCGCGTGGCGTGCGCCAGCGCCTCGGCGGACACGCCTCGAAGATCCGCGAGCACCTGCGCGATGCGAGGTAATTCGCCCGGGCTGTTGCGCTGCTTGTAGCGCCACTCCGGCGCAATGTCCGGCGCGTCGGTTTCAAGCACGAGCGCATCGAGCGGCAGGTCCACGGCGAGGCGGCGAATCTGCAACGCCCGGTCGAACGTCATCTGCCCGCCGAATCCGAGGCAAAAACCGCGCTCGATGAACATGTCCGCCTGCTGACGGCTGCCATTGAACGCATGCGCGATCCCGCCGCGCGGCGTGAAGATTCGCAGTTGCTTGAGCAACGCATCCTGTGACCGGCGTACGTGAAGAATGACCGGCAGATCGAAGTCCCGCGCGATTTTCAATTGCTCGACGTAGAAGAACTGCTGGCGTTCGGGGTCGAGTGTCCTGACGAAGTAGTCCAGACCGATTTCGCCAATGCCGACGAATCGCGGATCGCCGATCGCCGCTTCCACGGCTCGGCGCAACGTCGCGATGTCCTCGTCGCGCGCACGTGGCGTGTACAGCGGGTGGATGCCGAGCGCGTAGGCGCCGCCGGGCATCGCGTTCGCTGCCGCCCGCGCCGCATCGAACGATGCGCACTCGACGGCGGGCACGACGAGCCCCGCCACCCCCGCAGCGGTGGCTTCGGCAATGACGGTGCCGCGGTCGGCGTCGAACTCGGCCGCGTCGAGATGGCAATGGGTGTCGATCCACATGGTCGAATGTCCTTGAGCGTCAATTCTAAGGGGCAGTGACAAGGCTCGCACGACGAGTGCGGGATGACCATCGGACAACACCGCATCACGGTCTAGGACGTTGCCGATTTCCACCCCGCGCGCAGGCCGCCGGAAAACGCAAAACGCCGGGGAATCCCCGGCGTTCGCACCCTTTCCCCACTGTCCGTCACAAACGGATTACGCGGGCTCCAGCACGCCTTCGCGCAGACGCAACGCCCGATCACACCGGCGCGCCAGATCGATATCGTGGGTCACGATCACGAAGCTGGTCCTGAGCGTCTCCGACAACTCCAGCATGAGTTCGAACACGGTCTCGGCGGTGTGTCCGTCGAGATTGCCGGTCGGCTCGTCGGCAAGCACGCACGCCGGTTGCGTGACCAGTGCGCGCGCCATCGCCACGCGCTGACGCTCGCCGCCCGACAACTCCGAGGGGCGATGCTTCATGCGCGGGCCAAGGCCCACGCGCTCGAGCATCGTCTGCGCACTCGCGCGCGCCTGCTCCGTGGGCAAACGACGAATACGCAGTGGCATGGCCACGTTGTCGAGCGCGGAAAACTCCGGCAGCAGGTGGTGGAACTGATAGACGAAACCGAGCGACTGGTTGCGCTGCGCTGTCTTGTCGCGCTCGCGCAGCGAGGAGAACGGCTTGCCCAGCAGCGACACCTCACCGCGCGACGGGTCGTCGAGTCCGCCCAGCACGTGCAGCAGCGTGCTTTTGCCGGAGCCGGATGCGCCAACGATCGCCACCTTTTCGCCGGGAGCGACGTCGAGGCTCGCGCCGTTGAGCACGGTCACGTTGAGCTGCCCCTGCCGGAAAGTCTTGTGCAGATCCCGGGCGCGCAGCACGGGACCGTCGTAGGCGAGGTTCGGCACGGGAGCCAGGGATGGGGTCGCGTTACTCATAGCGCAGGGCCTCCGCCGGTTTGACGCGCGACGCGCGCCAGCTCGGATAGATCGTCGCCAGTGCCGAGAGGACGAACGAGATCACCCCGATGCGAATCACGTCGGACGATTGCAGATCCGAGGGAAGTTCGGAAATGAAGTAGATGTCCTGGGGCAGGAAGTGAATGCCCAGCAGGCGCTCGATGAACGGCACGATGGTGCCGATATTCACTGAGATCAGGCAGCCGAGCCCCACGCCGAGCAACGCCCCGGCAAAGCCGATGGTCACGCCCTGCACCATGAATATCTTCATGATCGAGCGCGGTTGTGCGCCGAGCGTGCGGAGGATCGCAATATCCGCATACTTGTCCGTGACCGTCATCACGAGCGACGACACCAGGTTGAACGCCGCCACGGCAATGATGAGCGTCAGGATGATGAACATCATCCGCTTCTCGGTCTGTACCGCCACGAACCAGTTCTTGTTCTGCTGCGTCCAGTCGCGCACCCACATGTTGCCGGAGAGCGTCTTGGCCAGCTCGCGCGCCACCAGCGGCGCCTGCTCCATGTCCTGAATCTTTAGCCGCACGCCCGTCGGCCCGTCGAGCCGATAAAGCGTTTCGGCATCGTGCAGATCGATCAGCGCGAGCGAACTGTCGTATTCGTAGTGACCGGCAGTGAAGATCGCGACCACGGTGAATTGCTTCACGCGCGGCAGCACGCCGGCCGGCGTGATGGTTCCCTGCGGGGCGACGAGCGTGATCTTGTCGCCGATGCTCACGCCCAGCCCGCGCGCGAGCTCGCGCCCGAGCACGATGCCGAAGCTGCCCGGCGTGAGGTTGGCCAGGGTGCCTTCGGTGATCTGCTTGCCGAGATCCGAGACCTTGGCCTCCTCGCTCGGCACGATACCCCGCAGCACCACGCCGCGCACGTTGTCCTCGCGCGTGAGCATGGCCTGCTCGCCCACATAGGGCGCGGCGGCGATGACGTTCTTGTTCTGCAATGCCTCGGCGGCCGTTCGTTGCCAGTCCGGCAGGTTGCCGTCCACCGCGAAGACTTCGATGTGCGCCAGCACGGAAAGCATGCGGTCCCGAACTTCCTTCTGGAAGCCGTTCATCACCGAGAGCACCACAATGAGCGCCGCCACGCCAAGGGCGATGCCGGCCATGGAGATGAAGGAAATGAAGGAGATGAAACCGTTGCCGGATGATCGCTTGCCGGTGCGCGTGTAGCGCCAGCCGATCTGCCATTCGTATGGGAATTTCAAACGGATTCCTGATTCTTGATAAGGATCGATCGGAGCATGCCCGCGCCGGCGGCCCGCACCGGCTTCCGAGTCCGCGTCCCCGGTCCCTGCCCGGGGCGACGGACGGCACGTTCCGTACCTGACGTCAGGGTCACCCAACTGCCAGCGCGAAGTTTGCCATACAATTCGCCTCGACATGGATACACCTGCCCTGCACTTTCTCCTGCCGTTCGCGCTCCCCGCGTCGGCCCATTTTCCCGCACTGCTGGCCGGATTGGAGTTGCCCGCGCTCGAAAAGTTGCTCGCGCGCGGCGTCCCGTCGGCGCAGGACGTGCCGGAAGACCCGTTTGTCCCCACGCTGCCGCATGAGCGCTGGCTGTCGGACGCCTTCGGCCTGCCCGGCGTGCCCGCCCGCGCGCCGCTCGCGCCGTTCATGCTGCTCGAGGACAGCGGCTCGCTCGACACCCGTTACTGGTATTGCGCGCAGCCGGCGCACATCCACATCGCCACCGACCACCTGGTGCTCACCGACCCGGCCGAGCTGTCGCTGAGCCCGGAGGAGTCGGCCGCGCTCTTCGCCACGGCCCATGCACTGTTCGCGGACGTCGGCGGCGAGCTGATCGCGCCGCGTTCCGACCGCTGGTACCTGAGCGCGCCCGCGCTGGGCGAGCTGCTTACGGCGTCGCCCGGGCGCGCGGCAGGCCGTAACGTCGACATCTGGCTGCCGCAGGGCAAGGCCGAGCTGACGTGGCGCAAGTGGCAAAACGAAGTGCAGATGGCCTGGTACGACCACCCCGCCAACCAGGCCCGCGAGGCGCGTCGTCTTCCGCCGGTCAACGCCCTCTGGCTGTACGCCGGCGGACAACGCATTGCCGCGCCGCGCCTGAACCGTCCCTGCGTCACGGTGCTGTCCGACGACCCCGCCACCCGAGGTCTGGCCACCCACCTGCAGATCGCCCTTCATGCCACTCGGGCCGGGCTCGCCGCCGCCAACGGGCGCACCGTCGTGCAGATCGACACGCTGACCGACCATTTCCTGAGGGAAGACTGGGCGCGTTGGCGCGACGCCCTCGTCGAGATCGACCGCACGTGGCTCGCGCCGGCGCTCGAACGGGTCGCCAGGGGGCAGGCCCGGGAAGTCGCGCTCACGTTGTGCGGCGACTTTCACAGCGTGACGATCCGCTCGCGCGGCGTCGATCTGCGAAAGTTCTGGCGCCGCCAGTCGCTCGACGCGCGCATGTCGGCCCTCGCCCGGATCGGCGAGGACGCGGCATGACCGACATCGTCACGCGTCAGGTCGACGACGCCGCCGCGCACGCCCTCGCACGCGACGGCATCCACCCGGTCCTCGCCCGACTGTTCGCCTCGCGAGGCGTATTGGCCAGCGAAGAGACCGAGACCGCCCTCGCCCGTCTGATTCCGCCCACGCAGCTCAAAGGCGCGCGCGAAGCCGCCGTCTTTCTCGCCGACACCATCGCCGCGAACCGGCGCATGCTCGTGGTCGCCGATTACGACTGCGATGGCGCGACCGCCTGCGCCGTCGCCGTGCGCGGCCTGCGCATGTTCGGGGCGAAGGTCGATTACCTCGTGCCGAACCGCTTCGAATACGGCTATGGCCTCACGCCCGAGATCGTGGCGCTCGCCGCGCAAGGCAGGCAGGGCCCGCCCGACGTGCTCATTACCGTCGACAACGGCATCGCCAGCCTCGACGGCGTGGCGGCCGCGCAGCGCCTCGGCATTGAGGTCGTGGTGACGGATCACCACCTCCCGGGCAGCGAGTTGCCCAACGCCCGTTGCATCGTCAACCCGAACCAGCCGGGCTGCGAGTTTCCGAGCAAGCATCTCGCGGGCGTGGGCGTGATGTTCTACGTATTGCTCGCCCTGCGCGCCGAACTGCGCGCTCGGGGCGCTTTCGGCGCGCGCGAGCAACCGCGTCTCGATACCCTGCTCGATCTGGTGGCGCTTGGCACCGTGGCCGACGTCGTGAAGCTCGACGCCAACAACCGCATCCTGGTTGCGCAAGGCCTCGCGCGTATGCGCGCGGGTCGCATGCATCCGGGCATCAACGCGCTGTTTCGCGCCGCGGCCCGAAATGCCCGCCAGGCCGGCAGCTTCGACCTGGGGTTCGGGCTCGGTCCCCGCCTGAATGCCGCGGGCCGCCTGGCCGACATGTCGCTCGGCATCGAATGCCTGCTCACCGACGACGACGCCCGCGCCTGGACGCTCGCGCAGGAACTCGACGCCATGAATCGCGAGCGCCGCGAAATCGAAGCCGGCATGCAGCAGGAAGCGCTGGCAGATCTCGCGCGTTTCGACCCGCGTTCGGCCACCACGCTTTGCGCGTTCAACGAGACCTGGCACCAGGGCGTGATCGGCATCGTCGCGGCCCGCCTGAAGGAAAAGTTCTATCGACCGACGATCGTGTTCGCGCCGGGCGACGACGGGCAGATCAAGGGGTCCGGCCGCTCGATTCCGGGTTTTCACCTGCGCGACGCGCTCGATCTCGTCACGAAGCGCGAGCCGGGCCTGATCGCCAAGTTCGGCGGTCACGCCATGGCGGCGGGACTGAGTATCGCCGCCGACGCCCTGCCGCGCTTTCAGGCGGCGTTCGAGGCGGTCGGACAGGAATGGCTCGACGAGAAGGCGCTGTCGCGCGTGATCGAAACCGACGGCGACATCGGCGACGAGTGTTTCGTCCCGCCGTTCGTGGCCATCCTCGATGCGCAGGTCTGGGGCCAGGGGTTCCCGCCGCCGGTCTTTTCAGGCGAGTTCGACGTGCTCTCGCAGGCCATCCTCAAGGATAAGCACCTGAAGCTGCAACTGGGGCGCGGGCGCATGCGAATGAACGCCATCTGGTTCAATCATGCCGACACCCTGCCAAGCCGCGCACAGTTTGCCTATCGCCTGGCGGCCGACACGTTCAACGGCGTCTCGCGCGTGCAGATGATCATCGAGCACGCCCAGGGCCAGGGTTAGCGTCGGCGGGGCGTCGCCAACAGGCCCTAGGCCGCGGTGGGCGGCGCCCCGGCGACGTACTCGCGCATCACGCGCAGAAAGGCCTCTCGTGCCGGATGCACCTCCACGCCGCGATGCCGAACGAAAAAGTTCGGCACGGCGGCGAGGTCCTCCATCGCGTGGCCGACGATGTTCGCCTCCTGCCGATAACGTTGATAGATGCCGCGCGGCACGAGCGAATATCCCACTCCGGCGCCGACGCAGGCGACGATCGTCGCATAACTGCCGTAACTCAGAATGCGCCCGGGCGTGACAGCGTTCGACGCAAGCCACTGCTCCATCGTCGCGCGATACGGGCACCCGGACGGCCACATCAGCAGCGTGGCACCCGACAGATCCGAGGCCTCTTGCACCCGACCGGCCCGCGCGGGCGCAACCAGCACGATCGGCTCACGATAGATCTCGTCGGCGACCACCAGCGCCTGTGCCTGCGCTTCCAGGCAGGCCGTGCCCGCGATCAACGCGGCGTCGACGCGGCCGTGCTGAATCTCGTCGAGCAGATTGAGCGACGTATCCGTCACCAGGTTCAGGCGCACCTTCGGATAGGCCGCATGAAACCGCGCAAGCACGGCCGGCAGCCGCGACGTGGCCGACGATTCGATGGCTCCCAGCGAGAAATCCCCGGCCGGCTCGTTGGCCGGATTGAGCGCGGCGCTCGCCTCACGCGAGAGCGCGAGTATCCGATCCGCGTAGCCAAGCAGCGTGCGTCCGCTGGGGGTGAGTTGCAGTTTGCGGCCTTGCCTGTGAAAGAGCTTCACGCCGACCGCGTGTTCGAGCGAACGGATACGCGCGGTCACGTTCGACTGCACGCAATGCAGCGCCTCGGCCGCCCCCAGCACGCTGCCTTCGTCCACGATGGCCTTGAAGGTCTGAAGTTGCAGAAAATCCATGATCCTCTCCTGGGCCGGGTAGCCCTGCTGCGCGCAGATACACACATCGAAGTCGACGATGGTAGGCGACAACCGTCGACACTTCAATAATAGTGAACTGAATTGCCTCAACAATTCACTTTTTTAGCGTACGGGAAAGGCATAAGCTTCGGGTTATCCCTAGTGCGACGTCTGCCGGGGCATCCCGCCCCGGCCAGCGCGCCGCCTCTCGTGAAGGAAGTCACATCATGTACCGCCCTCTGTCCGCCGCTGGTCATCTCAACGCCTCCGCCCCGGTGGTGACTGCGCCGGTCACGCCGCTCGGCCTGTTCTTCCGCGCCGTCGATCAATGGCGCGTGCACTATGAACAGCAGTTGCAGGCCGAGGCGCTTGCCGCGCTTGACGACACGTCGCTCGCCGACGCCGGTTACGCACGCGACGCATTCGGACTGCGTCACGCCGCTCGCTGAAGACGTTACCGGAGCGCGGCCGGCGTCGCGGTCCGCCATCGACCGAATTCCCCCGAAAAGTGGGGGAAACGGGGGCTTCGCTGCGCTATAATTTCGGTTTTCCCGAATTCGCACCTGTCAAAGCTCATGGAAGCCGAACGCCTCAACGCCCTCGAATCCCTGCTCGCCGATCTGCGCACTCGCGTCGGCGAGCTCAGGGGGTATCTTTGACTTCGATGTCAAGCAAGCTCGCCTGACGGAAGTCAACAAGGAACTCGAAGACCCCAACATCTGGAACGACTCCAAGCGTGCCCAGGCGCTGGGCAAGGAAAAGAAGTCGCTCGACGGCATCGTCACGAACCTGACGGAACTGGACGCCGGTCTCTCCGACACGCAGGAATTGTTCGACATGGCCCGCGAAGAGGGCGATGAAGATTCGCTCCTGGCGCTCGAGAGCGACACGCAGGCGCTTGCCGCGCGCGTGGGTGAAATGGAGTTCCGCCGGATGTTCAACAATCCGGCCGATCCCAACAACTGCTTCATCGACATCCAGGCCGGCGCCGGCGGCACCGAAGCCAACGACTGGGCCGGCATGCTGCTGCGCCAGTACCTTCGCTATTGCGAGCGCAAAGGCTTCAAGGCCGAAGTCCTCGAAGTGTCGGACGGCGACGTCGCCGGCATCAAGAGCGCCTCGCTCAAGGTCACCGGCGATTACGCGTACGGCTATCTGCGCACCGAGACCGGCGTGCACCGTCTGGTGCGCAAGTCGCCGTTCGACTCGTCGGGTGGACGCCATACGTCGTTTGCCAGCCTGTTCGTCTATCCGGAAGTGGATGATTCGATCGACATCGAAATCAATCCCGCCGATGTGCGTACCGACACGTACCGTGCCTCCGGCGCCGGCGGCCAGCACATCAACAAGACCGACTCCGCGGTGCGCCTGACGCACATCCCGACCGGCATCGTCGTGGCCTGCCAGAACGATCGTTCGCAGCACCGCAACCGCGCCGAAGCCTGGGACATGCTCCGCTCGCGCCTGTTCGAACACGAGATGCGCAAGCGTCGCGCCGAGCAGGACAAGCTGGAGTCGAGCAAGACCGACGTGGGCTGGGGCCACCAGATTCGTTCGTACGTGCTCGACCAGTCGCGTGTCAAGGATCTGCGCACCGGCGTGGAAACCGGCAACACCGGCAAGGTGCTCGACGGCGATCTGGACGACTTCATCTCGGCGAGTCTCAAGCAGGGAGTGTAAGGAATGGCGTTTGTCCGCACGCTCGCCGTGTGGGTGGTGAGCGCGCTGTGTCTGCAGCGCGCCGCCGTTGCCGCTCCGGCCAGTACACCGGGCGCACCGGGTGCAAGTCCCGAGACGGGACCGTACCTGCATGAATTGCTCAAGCGCCCGGATTTCTCGGGCGCCTACGCGCGCATCGTGGCGCCGCGCAATGTGCCCGCATGGGTGCGTCAGGGCGGCACGTCGACGCCGTCGCAACGTGTGAGCGTTGCCGGCAAGCCGTGGTTGCTGGTGCAAAGTTGCAAGCCGCACGACTGCCCGAGCGAGTATGTCCACATTTTGTACGAGCCGCGCTCGCAATCGATCGCGGCACTGTTCGTGCGAGACCCGAGTGCGGCGGCCAACGCGGGCCCGCATCAGGATCGCACCGAACTGATCTGGCTGGGCGCGCCCGACGGCTCGCTCAAGAATGCCCTGCTGCACACGCTGCGTTTTACCGAATAACCTCATCGTTCGCATCATGACCGATCAAAACACCCCGGCCCACGCGGCCAACCCGGCGGGCGACCTGCCGCAGGACGACAACAAGCTCATCGCGGAGCGCCGCGAGAAGCTGCAGGCACTGCGCGCCAACGGCGTGGCCTTTCCGAACGACTTCCGGCCCGAGCAGCGTGCCGGCGATCTGCAGGAACGCTTCAAGGACGTCGAGAACGAAGCGCTCGAAGCCGAACCCGTCGCCGTGTCGGTCGCCGGTCGCATGATGCTCAAGCGCGTGATGGGCAAAGCCGCCTTCGCGACCGTGCAGGACAGCAGCGGCCAGATCCAGTTCTTCATCGGCCGCGACGACGTGGGCGCCGAGTCGATGACCGCCTTCAAGGGCTGGGACATCGGCGACATCATCGCGGCCACCGGCACGCTGTTCCGCACGCGCACCGGGGAACTGTCGGTAAAGGTCAAGGAACTGCGACTGCTCGCCAA
This sequence comes from Pandoraea pnomenusa, assembly GCF_000767615.3. Taxonomy (NCBI): domain Bacteria; kingdom Pseudomonadati; phylum Pseudomonadota; class Betaproteobacteria; order Burkholderiales; family Burkholderiaceae; genus Pandoraea; species Pandoraea pnomenusa. The sequence continues at coordinate 3,449,076 of NZ_CP009553.3, forward strand.
GGCGCTGCGTCCGCTGCCGGACAAGTTCCATGGCCTGTCCGATCAGGAAACGAAGTACCGTCAGCGTTACGTGGACCTGATCACCTCGCCGGAGACGCGCAGCACGTTCCGCGCCCGCGCCAAGGCCATCGCCTCGATCCGCAAGTACATGACGGACGCCGACTTCATGGAAGTCGAAACGCCGATGCTGCACCCGATTCCGGGCGGCGCCGCGGCAAAGCCCTTCATCACGCACCACAACGCGCTCGACATGCAGATGTACCTGCGTATCGCGCCGGAGCTCTACCTGAAGCGCCTCATCGTCGGCGGCTTCGAGCGAGTGTTCGAGATCAACCGTAACTTCCGCAACGAGGGCGTGTCGCCGCGCCACAATCCGGAATTCACGATGATGGAGTTCTACGCCGCCTATACGGACTACCGGTGGCTCATGGACTTTACCGAGGCACTGATCCGCAATGCTGCCGTGGACGCGCTCGGCACCGCTACCATCCAGTATCAGGGTCGCGAGCTGGACCTGTCCAAGCCGTTCCATCGCCTGACGATCGTCGAAGCGATCCGCAAGTACGCGCCCGAGTACACCGAAGCGCAACTGGCTGACGTCGAGTTTGTGCGTACTGCGCTCGGCAAGTACGGCGTGAAGGTCGACGCGCCGCAATTCAAGAACGCCGGTCTGGGCGCACTGCAGCTGGCACTGTTCGAAGAGACTGCCGAGAGCCAGCTGTGGGAGCCGACCTTCATCGTCGACTACCCGGTGGAAGTCTCCCCGCTCGCGCGCGCCTCGGATTCGGTACCCGGCATCACCGAGCGCTTCGAACTGTTCATCACGGGACGCGAGATCGCCAACGGCTTCTCCGAGTTGAACGATCCCGAAGACCAGGCGGCACGGTTCCGCGCGCAGGTCGAGCAGAAGGACGCCGGCGACGAGGAAGCGATGTACTACGACGCCGATTACATTCGCGCGCTCGAATACGGCATGCCCCCGACGGGCGGTTGCGGTATCGGCATCGATCGCCTGATCATGCTGCTCACCGACAGCCCGAACATTCGCGACGTGCTGCTGTTCCCGCACCTGCGCCGCGAAGACTGAGGCGCATCGAGGCGCTTGCCGTCAAGCTGCGACAAACCACCGTCGCAGCGAAATTGAAAATGCCGCAGCATGCTGCGGCATTTGTCATTCGACGTCGGCGTCAGCGGGCCCGCGGCGGCGAGGCTCGCTGATCGACACGTACGTCAGATGCGCAGCGAAGCTTACCCTGAGCCCCTTATCATTGCCCGCGATCTCGCGAGACTCGGCGGACAGCGCGGACGCCGGCCGTTTCGACGGCCTCGGTGCCGCCCCCGCCTCCCCCTGCACCGGATCGTCCCCTGCCATTCGCCGTCGCGGGCCGCGCGGCCCCGGCGCAACGACGCTCGCCGCAACATCGCCGACTCGGGCACCGACGAATTCACGCGCCACGGCGACAGCCGACGGCAACGTCGCCACGGTCGCCGCGCGCGCCGGGTCGGTCGATGCGACTGACGTCAGGACAGGAGAAGGGGAACCACTGGTCGGGCGCGACGAGAATACGGACATGCGAAGACTCCTCGGGGACTGGCAGCGGATTGTGCCGGTTGCGAGTCTAGGCAACGGCGGGCTGCACGCTGTCGCATCGCGCGCATGACCTGCGCAAAATGGCACAACGAGCGCTTCGCATCAGAAAGCCGGGGTTCCACGATAGGCGGACGGCCAATCGCCGTCGAGACGCAACCAGGTACGCGAGATGGGGAGAATCGCACCACTCGACGCTTCCTCGGCCAGTTGTCGCAACGCCAGCGAGCCCAGCGTCTTCGGATCGGTCGGGAACACGAGCAGGAACGTCCGGTTGAGCGCCACGGCAGCGAATTCGCGCACCTCGAAATGATCGACCATCGATTGGTAGAGGTTGCCGAGCACGAGTCCGCCTGCGGGTGCCATCCAGTTGCCTCGACACCCTCCGATCATGGTGCCGTCGTCGAGTCGGGCTATACCGAATTCGAAATGACGCGCCGTCCAGGCCCGCGAGAGGTTCGACGCGGCCTGACTGAAAGCTTCCTCGAAGGTGAGTCCCGCAGCGTGCAAATCCCGCGCTTGCAAACGGCGCAGGCCGCGCGGGCCGTCGAGCACGAGGACGACGAAAACATCGTTGGAGAACGGTTCGCTGACATCGCCGGCAGGGTCGTGCTCATCCACCCAGGCACGGGTGACCACGTACGGATAGACGTGGGGATGGCTCGCGGTGTCGAGCGGCGTTTCCAGCGGCGGCAGGGTATCGATCATGGCGTCACGTTCGCGGACAATGCGTGCCATTATGCGCGCGCCACCAACGCAGCGCACGGTACACGATCCACAGCATCGTCAGTGGTAACAGCACGACGCCCCACTGCCCCATCGGCGGCCACAGGGCTGCGAGATACGCTTGCAACGGCACGATCCATACGAGCCAGGCAAGCGCTGTGCTGGCGCCATGCAGCATCGCACGGCGCGATCGCGCCATGGGCGTACCGCCCGCCCCTGCCCACTCGGGTAACCCGGTCAGCCCCATCAGCGGCACGACCAGCCATGCCAGTTCGTAATAAAGCAGATAGGGTTGCGCGAGCAGCGTTGCCGTCGTCGCCGCGGCAACACGCAGCGCTGGCGGCGCCGGGGTCGTCCACAGCCATGCGGTGAAGAGCACGGATGGCAGCGCGATCACCGCGTAGAGCACGTAAGCGCCGGACAGTCCCACGCCGTGCAGGCGCGCCATGGCGAAGACGGTCGGCATGGCGTGCCAGATCCCTCCCGCGCCCTGCTGCACGACCTCGGTGTTGAACCGCGCAACCGCGAGAAAGAAGGCGCGCCATAGCGGCCAGCCCGCCCACGCCATCGACAGACCGCAGGCAACGGCACCGACGACGACCATCGTCGTCAACGCGCGCCATTGACCCGCGCAAATCCACCACAGCGGCAGAAGCAACGCCAACTGCGGCTTGATGACGAGCAATCCGCCGCAGAGCCCGGCCAACGAAGGACGCGATCCGCCATACGTGAGCGCCACGCACATCAGCAATAACGTGACGAGCGAATTCTGTCCCGCCAGCAAGGCAATCCACAGCCCCGGAAACGCCAGCGCCACCAGCCACGGCCAGCCACTTTGGCCCCGCCAGATCCTCACCGCAGCGACGTACGCCGCCAGACTCACGACGACATAGACCGCATACGCCGCAGGGTAGGACAGCCACGAGAGCGGCTGAATCCCCCACTGAAACGGAGGTGGGTAAAGCCAATGCCCGGCATCCGGATAGGCAGGAAAGAACCTGAGCAGCTCCGGGAACAACGTCGTCGGGTCGAAAGCGGCGAGCGGACCGAGGTGACGCGTAATCCACGACACCGTCCAGAACACACGCAGATCGTGACCCAGCGGTGGCATGCCATGACCCGATGCGCCGAGCGGTTCGGCGTCGGACGTCAACCAGCTGAGCGCCCATGCGCCAAGCGCCGCGAGTTGCAGCGCCAGCATTACGGCCGCCGCCGGCACTGCGACACGCGGCAATGCCCCGCTTCGCGCAGTCGGTGCATCGTCCCCGGCGCACGTCGGGGAAATGTCGGACGTCGATGCCTGACGCTTCACATGACCTCCCTCGGCACTTGTTTCAGATGTTAAGGCGCGGCAGCCCCTACGGCGCACACGGCGCCATCAGAATACCAAAATCCCCTTATGATTCATCGACTTAAATTCACACCGACCGCAACGTCCGCGCACTTGCCGAGACGCAGGTTTTACATCGCGTTACAAAATGAAACGGATGCCGACTTTGCCGTGAACGACACTTTTCTCATGCGAAATCGCCCCGTGCTCGCCAGCACGCAGAAAGGGGAATCGCACTTACCGCACGATGGAGAAAACAACATGGATAACGATCTGCAACCGCGTCGCATGCACCCGCTGATTGCTGCCGCTGCCGGCAGCGTCGTGGTCGTGAGTCTGCTTGGCGTGGCCGCCATCACGGGTGTGCTGCCGCTTGCGCGAAGCACCGATGGCCCTGCCCCGACGGGTAACAGTTCGCCGGGTAACAGTTCACAATACGCGCTGACGTCGCCGCAATCGCAGCCGTCGTGGTCGACGCAGCCGGGCGCAGCCTCCCAGCAAGGGACGCAGCCGACCCAACAAGCGCAATATGCGCCGCAGCAGGCCCCGGCGCAACGCACCCCGGCGCCGCAACCGTCCTACGCGCAACAAGCCGCCGCACCGGCGCGTCAGCAGGCGGCAACGTGCTCGACCTGCGGCACGGTCCAGTCGGTGGAGCCGATTCGTACGCAAGGTCAGGCAACGGGTCTCGGTGCCGTGGGCGGTGCCGTTGCCGGCGGTCTGCTCGGCAATCAGTTCGGTGCGGGCAACGGCCGCACCGCAATGACGGTGGTCGGCGCCCTTGGCGGCGGACTGGCCGGGAACGAAGTCGAGAAGCGCGTGCGATCCGAAACGGTATATCGCGTGTATGTGCGCATGGACACCGGCAAGACCCGCTACTGGACGTATCAGTCGGCGCCGGGCGTGCAACCGGGCGACCGCGTGCGACTCGAAAACAACGGCCTGGTGCGCGCGGGTTAAGACATGCTTGCGGTCGGCACCGAGGCAATCGCTGCGATGCGAGCGCATTGACCGCCCGCCCCACCAAAGACAAAAGCCGCTCTCTCTGGAGCGGCTTTTGTCTTGTCGGCGCCCGGAGGCGACGCTCAGGCGGGCCGGTCGCGCCGGTCACCCGCGGATCAGTCGGCTTCGTCGATCCACGCCATCTGGATGGCCTCGAGGATCTTCTCGCCCGAGCGCTCCGGCGCATCGTCGAAGCCGTCGAGTGCCATCACCCATTCCCGCAGGTCGGTAAAGCGCACGTATTGCGGGTCGACGTCGGGATGCGCCTCGGTGAGCGCGATCGCGATATCCAGCGTATCAGTCCATTTCATGGGGCAGGCTCCTGTTTCTCTCGTGTCACCGCACAACGCCGGACGGCGTCGCTCAGTGATTTTCCTTGGCGTGATTGATCGTGTACTTCGGAATCTCGACGACCAGATCCGAATCGGCGGGCATCAGCGTCTGGCACGACAGGCGCGACGTAGGCTCGAGCCCCCAGGCCTTGTCGAGCAGATCTTCCTCTTCGTCCGCGGCCGGTTCCAGCGCTTCAAACCCCTCGCGCACGATCACGTGGCATGTGGTGCAAGCGCACGACAGTTCGCAGGCGTGCTCGATTTCGATATGGTTGTCCAGCAGCGCCCGGCACACGGACGTGCCCGGCGCGACTTCCAGCACCGCGCCTTCCGGGCAAAGCTCGACGTGAGGCAATACAACGATTTGAGGCATGGCTTTCGGTTTCCGTGGTGTCTTACAGTTTGTCGATGTCGGCCACGCGCCGGCCGGCGAGCGCCGCGCGGATGCTCTTGTCCATGCGGCGGGCGGCGAACGCATCGGTCGCATGCGAGAGCGTTTCGGTCGCTGCCTTGATGGCGGCCTGATCGTCGCCAGACGCCTTCTGCCGCAGATCGGCCAGCAGCGTGTCGATGTGAGCGCGCTCGTCGGCATCGAGCAGCTCGGGATCGGCCTGCAAGGCGCTGTCGATTGCCACGAGCAGACGCTCGGCTTCGACCTGTTGCTCGCGCAGCGCACGGGCGCGCATGTCCTGCTCGGCCGAGCCGAAGCTGTCCTGCAGCATGCGCGAGATGTCCTCGTCAGCCAGACCGTACGACGGCTTGACCTCGATCGAGGCCGCCACGCCGGAATGCATTTCCTGCGCCGAGACCGAGAGCAGCCCGTCGGCGTCGACCTGATACGTCACGCGAATGCGCGCCGCACCGGCCGTCATCGGCGGAATGCCACGCAACTCGAAGCGCGCGAGCGAGCGGCAGTCGGAGGCCAGTTCGCGCTCGCCCTGGAGCACGTGAATGGCCATGGCCGTCTGGCCATCCTTGAAGGTGGTGAACTCCTGTGCGCGCGCTACCGGAATGGTCGCGTTGCGCGGAATGATCTTCTCGACCAGCCCGCCCATCGTCTCCACGCCGAGCGAGAGGGGAATCACGTCGAGCAGCAGCCAGTCGTCGCCTTCGGCCTGATTGCCCGCCAGCAGGTTGGCCTGCACCGCGGCGCCGAGCGCCACCACCTGATCCGGATCGAGATCGACCAGCGGTTCCCGGCCGAAGAATCCGGCCACCGCCTCGCGCACTTGCGGCATACGCGTCGCGCCGCCGACGAGGACGACGCCCTTCACGTCTTCCGGGCCCATTCCGGCGTCGCGCAGTGCCTTGCGCATCGGACCGATCGTGCGCTGCACGAGCGATGCGCCGAGCGCGGTGAATTGCTCGCGCGCGAGCGAGAGTTCCACCTTGCGTCCCGCCGACAAGGTGAGCGCGATCGTCGCCGTGTCGGCATCCGTCAGTGCTTCCTTGGTGGTACGCGCGTGATCGAGCAGGCTGCGTACATCCTGCGGGGTGAGCGTTGCGATATCGAGCCCCGCGGCCTCTACCGCCCAACGGTAGATCGCCTGATCGAAGTCGTCGCCGCCGAGCGCGGAGTCACCGCCCGCCGCGAGCACTTCGAAAACGCCCTTGGTCAGCCGCAGGATCGAGATGTCGAAGGTGCCACCGCCGAGATCGTAGACCGCGTAGAGGCCCTCCGCCGCGTTGTCCAGACCATACGCAATGGCCGCCGCCGTCGGCTCGTTGAGCAGCCGCAGCACATTCAGCCCGGCCAGCCGCGCGGCGTCCTTGGTCGCCTGACGCTGCGCATCGTCGAAATAGGCGGGCACGGTAATGACGGCGCCAACGAGATCATCGCCGAGCGTATCTTCGGCGCGCTGACGCAGCGTCGCGAGGATTTCCGCCGACACCTCCACCGGGCTCTTCACGCCGCCGGCCGTGTTCATTTGCACCATGCCGGGCGCGTCGACGAAGTCGTACGGCGCGTTGTCGGCGTGAGCGACATCGGCCAGGCCCCGGCCCATGAACCGCTTGACCGAGACGATGGTGTTGCGCGGATCGGTGGCCGCCGCCGCCTTGGCGTCGTACCCGATCTGGGTACGCGGCCCGCCGAGATAGCGCACGACGGACGGCAGCAGCACGCGGCCCTGTTCGTCGGGAAGGACTTCGGCCACGCCGCTGCGCACGGAGGCCACGAGCGAATGCGTCGTGCCCAGGTCGATGCCCACGGCGAGTCGCCGCTGGTGCGGCGCGGGGGACATGCCGGGTTCGGAAATTTGCAGAAGGGCCATGACTTTGCAATGCGGGCCACGCGCGCGCGCGTGCACCCTGTTCTCAAGCAGTTCTCAGGGACATGTGACGGCGCCGCACCGGGCCGTCACGCGTTTTCCAGCATTTCGATGCGCTGCGCCACGTCTTCCTCGGCGCGCGCAATGAACATCAGTTGCCGCACGGCTTCCGCCGCCGGCTGCCAGGCTTCGCTCTCGAGCCAGTCGCCCAGCTTCGCGAGCCGCACACGACGGTCGTCGCGCAGCGATCTCGCCAGCGCATCGAGCGCACCGACGTTACGGGCGGCCACGGCGTCGTCGATGGCTTCGCGCCACTCCATCTGCTGCATCAGGAAATCGGGGGCCATCGCGGTATTGTTCTCCGCGCCCACGTCGATGCCCTGCAACGACAGCAGATAAGTCGCGCGCTGCAGCGGATCGCGCAACGTGCGATACGCCGCATTCGCCTGCGCCGCCCATTGCATCGCCACACGGCGCTCCGCGTCGCTCGCGCTGGCGAAGCGATCCGGATGCACGCGCGACTGCACCGCGCGGTATGCCGCGTCAAGGGCCTCACTGTCGAGCGTGAAACGCTGCGGCAGCTCGAACAGCGTGAAATAGTTGTCAGTCAATGCACTCATCGCGCAATCGTAAAAAAAGCGGCTCGCGCCGCCTTGTTGCCTACGCTGCCATCCGTTCGCCCTGTTGGCGACGCTCGTCGATCACGGCATGCCGTGTCGGATCGTGTCACGCATCGGGCGGCTCGCCGCGTTCGCACTTGCGGCACGGCAATCGACTACCGAGCATCGCCTCACGACCTTCGGGGCTTTGCGTCCATGTCCGGATCTGCCAGGGCGGAAGATGCCGGACATGTTGACCGTGCCCGCAGGCCAGTCGCGCGACCCATTGACCTTCGTCGTCCTGCCGAAAGCCAACGATCTCGCGCAACGGCGCAGCGTCAGACGCGGAACGACTCGCCGCAGCCGCACTCATCCTTGACGTTCGGATTGTTGAAGCGGAATCCTTCGTTCAGGCCTTCGCGGGCGAAGTCCAGCTCGGTGCCGTCGATATACGGCAAGCTCTTCGGGTCGACGATCACCTTCACACCATGGCTTTCGAAGACCGTGTCCTCGCCCGCCACTTCGTCGGCATATTCCAGCTTGTAGGCCAGGCCCGAGCAGCCGGTCGTCTTCACGCCCAGCCGCAGACCCACGCCCTTGCCGCGCCGCGTGAGGTAACGCGAAACGTGCTGCGCGGCCTTCTCGGTCAGTGTAATGGCCATGTTTGCCTGCTTCCTCTATGCGTTCCGCACTCAGGCGGCATCAGCCGTCTGACCGTGCTTCTGCTTGTAGTCGGCAACCGCCGCCTTGATGGCGTCTTCCGCCAGAATCGAGCAGTGGATCTTCACCGGCGGCAATGCCAGTTCCTGCGCGATTTCCGTGTTCTTGATGGCGAGCGCCTGATCCAGCGTCTTGCCCTTGACCCACTCGGTCACCAGCGACGACGAAGCGATCGCCGAGCCACAACCGTAGGTCTTGAACTTGGCATCTTCGATCACGCCGGCTTCGTTCACGCGGATCTGCAACTTCATCACGTCGCCGCAGGCCGGTGCGCCGACCATGCCCGTACCGACGGCGTCATCGCCCTTTTCGAACGAACCGACGTTGCGCGGGTTTTCGTAGTGATCCAGAACTTCCTTGCTGTACGACATGGCTAACTCCTTGAATGCTCAGTGTGCGGCCCACTGGATCGAATTCAGATCGACCCCGTCCTTGTACATTTCCCACAGCGGCGACAGATCGCGCAGCTTGCCGATCTTGCTCTTGAGCAGCTCGACCACGTAGTCGACTTCCTGCTCGGTCGTGAAACGACCCACCGTGAAGCGAATCGAGCTGTGCGCCAGTTCGTCGTTGCGACCCAGGGCACGCAAAACGTACGAAGGCTCCAGCGACGCCGACGTGCAGGCCGAGCCCGACGACACGGCCACGTCCTTGATCGCCATGATCAGCGACTCGCCTTCGACGAAGTTGAAGCTGATGTTCAGGTTGTGCGGGACACGCTTTTCCATGTCGCCGTTCACATACACCTCTTCCATTTCCGTCAGGCCCTTGAGCAAACGGTCGCGCAGCATGCGCACACGCTCGTTCTCGACGGCCATTTCCTCGCGTGCCAGGCGGAACGCCTCGCCCATGCCCACGATCTGGTGCGTGGCGAGCGTGCCCGAGCGCATGCCGCGCTCATGACCGCCGCCATGAATCTGCGCCTCGATGCGAACGCGCGGCTTGCGGCGCACGTACAGCGCGCCGATCCCCTTCGGACCGTAGGTCTTGTGCGCCGAGAACGACATCAGGTCGACCTTCAGCGTGGCCAGGTCGATCGGCATCTTGCCAGTGGCCTGGGCGGCGTCGACGTGGAAAATGATGCCTTTCTCGCGGCAGATCTCGCCGATCGCCCCGATGTCCTGGATCACGCCGATTTCGTTGTTCACGGCCATGACCGACACGAGAATCGTGTCCGGACGCAGTGCCGCCTTGAACACTTCGAGATCGAGCAGACCGTCGTCCTTCACGTCCAGGTAAGTGACTTCGAAGCCTTCGCGCTCGAGTTCGCGCATGGTGTCGAGCACCGCCTTGTGCTCGGTCTTCACCGTGATGAGGTGCTTACCCTTGCCTTGATAAAAGTGCGCCGCGCCCTTGAGGGCGAGGTTGTTCGACTCGGTGGCGCCCGACGTCCACACGATCTCGCGCGGATCGGCGTTCACCAGCTTGGCAACTTCCTCGCGCGCCTCTTCCACCGCCTGCTCGGCAGCCCAGCCGAACGAGTGGCTGCGCGACGCCGGGTTGCCGAATTGCTCGCGCAGGTAAGGCAACATCTTGTCCACGACGCGCGGGTCAATCGGCGTCGTGGCGCTGTAATCCATGTAGATGGGGAGGTTGAGGGTGTCGTTTTTCATGGGGTGCTCCAGGATCGTGCCGCGGCGCCTGTTATGAACGGGCCATATCGAAGACCGAATTGGGAATACGCGCTGCAATGGTCTGGTTGTTGGTGCCGGACTCGCGCGTGTCGCGCAGAACAGCCTGCTGGGCCTGCTTGCTGCGCTGCTGCTCGACGAGGTCGCGCAGCGAAACGGAATCGAGATACTCGACCATCTTCTGGTTGAGCGTCGCCCACAGCTCGTGCGTCATGCAATGACCGCGATGGCCGTCCTGGCCCTTCTCGCAATTACCCTTGCTGCCGCACTGGGTGGCGTCGAGCGGTTCGTCGACCGCAATAATGATGTCGGCCACCGTCACCTCTTCCGCGCGACGCGCCAGACTGTAGCCGCCGCCCGGCCCGCGCACGCTCTCCACGATTTCGTGGCGACGCAGCTTGCCGAACAACTGTTCCAGATAAGAGAGGGAGATTCGCTGACGCTGACTAATGCCCGCAAGCGTCACGGGACCCGCGTCCTGGCGCATGGCCAGGTCGATCATCGCCGTGACGGCGAAACGGCCTTTCGTGGTAAGTCTCATGATGATGCAGGGGATTAATCTCGACTATTTTCGTCAAGTATAAATTCCCTACGAATTTAGTCAAGTACTTCTGGCCCACTTTTTGCGAAAGTTCCGTCGCCCGCTTGTGAAATTTCTCATTTTTCGGGACGAATGTCTGGCTGCGGGGAGCGCAGCGGGAACAGCAGCACCAGGGGATTGCGCAGCACGGCGCGCCAGATGGCGCGATGGAGTTGCCGGCGGTCGCCCAGTCGCAGTGCACGCGATCGGAGCGCCATGTGGAATGCTAACGCAAAACTGACGCCGACGTTGAGCAGCGCCATCGATCCGACCCCGGCCACCGCCAGCCACAGGGCCGGGTCGTGCAGCACCGGCAGCCCCAGCACTCCGATGGACGTGGCGATCGCCCCCGTCGACAGCGTGACGTGACGGACTTCGAAGGGCAGCGCAAAAGCCGTCAGCACCGCCGGCACGAGACCGAGCATGAAGCCGAGCGTCAGGTTCCCCAGCACCGGTGCGATGTGCCGACGGCACCCGTCGGCGATGCGCGCCGCGCCGTTGCGGCCGAAGACGAAGCGCAGCCGGCGGTTGTAGGCCAGCACGTCGCCGATGCCGTGAAGCGCGAACCAGTTGTCCGCCCATCCGGAGATCAGGCTCGAGCACCAGAGCAGCACGCCGGTGAGTGCGGCAAAGAACGGGGTGACCCCCAGGATCGAGAACGACGCCAGCGTGGCATGCGCCTTCTCCGGCGGGATCGTGTTCATGCCGAGCGCCGCCGATACGGACCACTGCACCAGCAGGCAGAACGGGAAGACCATGGCCAGATTTCCGAAGATGGCAGCCGCCTGCGTTCGCACGAGGGCGAGTACCTCGCCCACGAAGGCGTCCATCCCGGCGGGCGTATCGACGTCGTCGAGCTTGCTCGCGATGGCCGGCGCGGTCATGGCCGGCTGCTTGGTTGCCAGTGTGAAGTGGCAGAAGTGCATGAAAAGAAAGCACAGCGCATAGTTCGCCCCGGCCAGGAAGCCCTCCACGATGGTGGGCAGGTGCGCACTCGTGATCATGAACTTCACATACACGGTGACCACCGTCACGAGCCCGCCGCCACAGGCCATTTTCAACATCGTGAAGTATTCGCTGCGATTGCGGGCGATGTAGTGCTCCCCGGTTTCCGCACTGCGCTCCACGACCTTGCGCGCGAGCAGGCCGAACGACGTACGCGCGAGCTCGCCCACACTCTGGCTGGCCTTGTTCGCCCGCACCAGGTCGGCGAGCAGCTTGACCCGCGCGACGGCCCGGTCGCCACGCTCGCCCTGCGTAAGCCATGCGTCGAGCAGGCGCTCCAGGCGGCGGATTCTCGCTTTCGCGCGCTCGACCTGGAAGACGATGTCCACGCTCACGCCGTTCTCGTCGAGATGCGCATAGACCTGACGCACGGCGCGGCCACAGTCGTCGAGCAGCGCACGAAACACGTTGATCTGCTGGACGAAGCGCTGCGACGGTGGCGCGCCGTGCGCGAATGCCTGGCCGGCGTCCTCCAGTTCCTGCATGGCCCGCCCCAGCCGGTAAAACGGCGATTCGGTCACGCGCGGATAGGGCAGGCGCGAGCGCACCGCCTGCGACAGACCGGTCGACGCAATCTGGTCGACGAGGTGGTGCATCGCCGCGAGCAAATCCTGCGCAAAGGGATTCCAGTCAGTGTTCTCGTCCTCGCCTTCGCCGAAATGCAGCAGCGCGATGAGGTCGGCCAGCAATTCGGGCGGCATGGCCGCGATCCAGTCGGCGGCGCGGCCGTCGGGGAACATCAGCGAGCACAGCGCCGAGAGATCGCGGCGCGTGGGCGGCGGCGGAATCAGCGCCTTCTCGATACGCTCGACCAGGGCGCCCCAGAACCCGGGACGCACCGGCATGCCGGTGTCGCTGAGCAGCGAGATGGCGTCGCTTTCGTGGATCACGCTGCGCAGCGTGCGCGCCACCGGCAACCGCCACGCCGGATTTCGCCCGAGCATTTGCAGCAGATAGCGCAAACGCGTGTGCGGGCGATACCTCGCCGTCTCGCCCTCCTCCCGATCTTCGTTGACGAGCGCACCCCGCTTCTGCACCCAGTGCGCCAGTTCGATCAGCCACTGATTGCGAACGGCAAGCGGCGCGCCGGGGTCGGCGTGTGCGAGCAGTTCGTCGAGCTGATGGCCGGCGTGACGGGAGGCACGCCACTTGCGCCAGTACGAGGTAAGCGAATTGAGCATCGATGGGAGAGGCGAGAAAACGGATGAAAGGAGTCGCGAAAATGCCGTGGAAACCGCGCGGGTGCCGCGAACGCGGCAGTGGCGACTGCAGCAAGGACGGCCACACGCCGGCGATGGGGCGAATGATAGCGCCATCGGGACTGCTGGCGAAATCGTCGGGAGCGGCGCACACGCGCGCGAACGAGGATTCGCCCGGTGTGCGCCGGGAACGCGGCAGAGCGCGGCCGATGATCCCGGCAAGCCGCGCGCCTCCCTGGAGCCGGTCAGGCGCCCTGCCGAAGCCGCCTGAGCAGGCCGTCGATGCCGTCTTCGATGTAGTCGAGCACCGTCTCGAAGCCCTGCGCGCCGCCGTAATACGGATCGGGCACCTCCTCGGCGTCGTGCCGTGTGGCGAAGTCCATCAATCGCACAATCTTGTGACGATGCTCGGCCGGACAATCGGCCATCAGCTCAGCCACGTTGGCGTTGTCCATGGCCACGATCCACTCGAAGCGCGCGAAATCGCCTCGCTCGACGCGTCGCGCGCGCAGGCCGCTCAGGTCGTAACCGCGACGCTCGGCCGCCGCCTGCGTGCGAGCGTCGGGCGCATGACCAATGTGATAGCCGTGCGTGCCAGCCGAATCGACCTCGATCAGATCGCTCAGCCCGGCTTCGGCCAGACGGTGACGAAAGATGCCATCGGCACTGGGCGAGCGGCAGATGTTGCCCATGCAGACAAAGAGAACCGAGGTTTTTTGCATTGGAGTCAGTGAGTTGAGGGAAGCATCGAGCCACACATGGCAGGTGCCGGAACGTCCTGTCGTCAGCCTGTCGGACTCATGACTTGCGAACCGGTTCTGAACACCGGTTCGCCCTGCTCCCCGATCCGGCGATCGGAAGTCGCGTCGCCGCGGGCGTTCCCGAGTTTGCCCGGAAAGATCGGAAATACTTCCTTCCGAGTGCCGTGCCATTTCGTGACCTGCGCGGCAAATGCGTCGCTGACGCCCGACGCGACACGTCGGACGCGACACGACGCGAATCATCGAAGCATCTGCGGTGGCTCGGGAGCGGGGGACATAGATTCTGCTCGACATCGAGGCGTTCGTCGACGATTTCCGGTGCTGGGCGTGACGCTCCCGCCACTGTTCAGTTCACTCCGCCCGGATTGGCGATCCGCAACCTCCAGCCCCCATCGCGGCCATTTTCCATCACGTGCGTGGCCGTGCCGCGCGTTTCGTGATCACGCCCGTCCGGCAGCGTGACGCCCAGCGTCCAGTCGAGCAGGACGAGGGCAATGTCGCCGCTCGTCACCACTCGGCGCACTTCGCTACGGATACGGGGGCGCAATGACAGCAACCGAGCCAGGCCAACACGCAAACCGGCCGGACTTTCCCGCACCTCGAGACCCTCCGGCATCCGCATGGTGGCCATGTTGCTGAACACACCGAGCACGGCATCGAGATCGCCGGAATTCAACGCGGCATCGAAGGCGGCCGGGACCTGATCCGGCGAGCGGCAGATGACCGAGTCGCTTTCGATCGCCGCGACGAATCGCGCGATGCATCCCGCCACTTCGCCCGGCGCCTCCAGAGGCGACAAGTGCCCCGTTTCGGGAAGGACGTGCAGCGCCGCATGCGGGATGCGCGGAAGCAGTTCCGCCTCAAGCGTTTCAATGCTGTCGACCTTGTCGAGTTCACCGGAGATCACGATGGTGGGCACGTCAATCGACGCCGTCGCCGCAGTGATATCTTCGCGCATGGCAATGTCGGGCCAGGCCGCCTTGGCCTGCGGCGCCCCTCTCAAACTATCCTCGATGACTTGCTCGCGCTGAACGGCGCTCAGCGGTCTTGCGGTCAACACGTGATCGATGACGAACGACACGGATTCACGCGTTTGGTAGGCGCCCGTCAACGTTGCGCGTTGGGCGTCGGAGAGGCGCGTGGGCGACGGCGGCGATGGTGCGACAAGGACAAGCCCACGCAGGCCGTCCGGACGGCGCGAAGCGATCAGTTGGGCAACCTTCCCACCCATCGAATGACCGATCAGAACGTAGCGCCTGAGTCCCAGAGTGTCGATGACGCCTTCCGCGTCAGCGGCGAGGTCGGCGATGCGGTAGCCATCGGCAGGTGCCTCGGAATCGCCCCAACCGCGGTGATCGGTGGCAACGATTCGGTACTTGTCCGCGAGCTCGTCCGCCACCGCATCCCATGTGCGCGCAGAGCCGCCGTAGTAGTGAAGGAACACCAGCGCCAGCTCGCCGCTGCCCCGCTGGTTGACGTGAATCCGCGTACCGTTCGACTCGATGACCATGATGGTGCCCTCGGCTGTTAGTTGAGGCTCATATCGTAGATACGATTCCTTGGATCGATAATTGCCCGTTTAGTTTGTTCAGTCGATAATCCTGCTATCGAATCGGAGGGCAACATGGATCGACTGACGAGCCTCGCCATATTCGTCGCCGCTGTCGAGGAGGGCAGCCTCGCCGCCGCGGCTCGCCGCTTCGGGCTGTCCGCTGCGATGGCCGGCAAGCACGTAAGTGCCATCGAGGCCGAGTTGAGTGCGCGACTACTGCATCGCACCACACGCCGCTTGAGCCTGACCGAAACCGGCCAGACGTACTACGAACGGTGCAAGCGGATTCTCGAGGCCTTCGACGAAGCGAAGCGGGAGGCGAGCGATACGCAAGCCACGGCGCGCGGTGTGTTACGCATCGCGGCGCCCGTCACGTTCGGTGTGATGCATCTGGGCGAAGTCGTGGCGCGCTACATGGCGGATCATCCGAACGTGAATGTGGAGGTGCAGCTTGGAGATCGCTATGTCGACCTCATCGAGGCAGGCGTCGACGTCGCGATCCGAATCGGCCGCCTGGAAGACCCTGGGCTGGTGACGCGCAGACTCGCGCCGTGTCGAATGGTTTTGTGCGCGTCTCCCGCGTACCTGGAGCGCCACGGAACACCACGCACCCCGGAAGCATTGATGCAGGCGCAACGTCTGGCGTTCAGCGAGGCCGTGTCGGCGGGTGACTGGACATTGCGCGACCGCGAGAATCGCGCGCATGTCATTGACGGACCGTGTCGGATGACAGCCAACAACGCCCAGATGTTGCTCGCTGCCGCGATCGGAGGTGCGGGCATCGTGTATGGCCCGACCTTCGTGCTCGGCGCGCACCTCCAGCGCGGCGAACTAGTGGAACTGTTGCCGGCCTACCGCGCCGCTGACCTGACGATTCAGGCGGTTTATCCGAGCACGCGGCGCATTCCGTTCAAGGTGCGGCGGTTCATCGATTACCTCGCGAAAGCGTTCGGCGATGAACCGCCTTGGGATCGGAAGACGACGCCTTAGGTCGACGTCATTACCTGTCAGCACCAATCCCGGTGCCATCCGTCGGTTCAGAAGTCAAAATGAAACGACGTGCGTGCCGCCCAAGGCCACAATCGGCGGCCGACGCTGAACGATTGCGAGTCAGTGAAGCGGTGCGACGCGTTCTCCGCTTCGGCACGATTCTGCACTCGTCTTGTCGGAGCATGGGGGCAGCGCCGACATCGGGTCGCCCGAGCCGACAGGCCGCTTGCCGTCGATCGCAGATCTTGCCAACTGGCGGCACGCCCGGGCCGCGTCGGCGCGTGCATCGAACGCGACACCGGCATCGGGCTTGAGAGGAATGAAGTTGTCGAACGGCGCGCTGCGATGCCGGCAAAGTCCAATGAACGAGTACAGTTCCACATCGTCATTGGTTTGAATGCACTGAAGATACATCCAGACTTCAAAGCCATTCATATCACCATCGAGCATTTCCCACATTCAAGCCCCCACGGTGTTCGCGCGACTGAGTTGTCGGGGGCCCGCACCCACCGCCCTTTATTTGCCGCGCAATTGCCCCCCTGAAAGCCCCATTGGAACGCAGAATCGTGACGGGGAGAAGTCGAGTATTTGCCCCTAATACGTCCGGTCTAATTCAATCCCGGCCCCCCCTTCCAAACATTGGGCCGCGCTTGATTGGCAGACCTGACCAGCGCGCCATGCGCGACCGCCGAATTGCCCCGATCGCCCCCGCGCCGAAGATTGCGGGCACCTCTGCACGCAATGCTTGCGCCCCGCCAACCCGATGCCATTCAGAGCGTGGGCTTCGATGCGTTGAGAATCAGCCGCAGGCCCAGCAGGGAAATGGCGCCGGCGGCGATCCGATCGATCCACGTCTTCGCTCGGAGGTAAAGCCCGCGTGGTCCCTCGCTCGAGAAACACAGCGCCACAATCGTGTACCAACCGCATTCGACGGCGAACACCATGGGCGGAAGCACGATGTAGCACCAAAGCGGCGGGTGCTGCGGCAGCAACGCGGCAAAGATACTGCCGTACCAGATCGCCGTCTTGGGATTGCTCAGTTGCGTTGTGAGCCCCATCAGGAACGACTTGCGACCACTGCGCACGAGACCCGAATGCGCGTCGTGGACCGTGACGGGACGCCCGGCGTCCCGCCAGATCTTCGATGCGACGTAAATCAGATACACGCCGCCCGCGATCTTCAGCCCGATATAGAGCCACTCCACCGCCTGCAACAACGTATAAAGCCCGGCCAGCGCCACGCCGCCGAAGACGAGGCCACCCGCGCCCATTCCGAGCGCCGTGGCGAGCCCGTCGCCGCGCGACTGACCGATGGCGTTGCGGGCGACGAGCACGAAGCTGGGGCCGGGAATCATGGCACCCAGCCACAAAGCGGCCAGGATGGCGAGAACGGCTGCCGATGCGCTCATGAGAATGACTCCTTGAAGTCGAGGATTTACCGGCGCGAATGTTCGCGCAACCACTGAATTCCCGCCTACGGCGTCGGCGCGCGAGCGCGTCAGGCCTTCGGCCCCAATTCAGTCTCGCTGGCCCCGTCGGTGCCGAACACCAGCGCCTTCACATGCAGCAACTGGTCGCGCACCTTGGCGGCCTTCTCGAACTCGAGATTGCGTGCATGCTCCTGCATTTGCTTCTCGAGCTTCTTGATCTCGCGGGCCAACTGCTTTTCCGACATGTCCTGATAATGGGCCTGCTCTTTCGCCTCCGCCATTTCGGCCTTGGCATCCTGCGGATCGTAGACTCCGTCGATGATGTCCTTGATGCGCTTCTTCACGCCCTGCGGCACGATGCCATGCGCCTCGTTGTGCGCCATCTGCTTCGCGCGCCGGCGTTCGGTCTCGCCGATGGCCCGCTTCATCGAATCGGTCATCTTGTCCGCGTACAGAATGGCCGTCCCGTTGACGTTGCGCGCCGCCCGCCCGATCGTCTGGATCAGCGAGCGCTCCGCACGCAGAAAGCCCTCCTTGTCCGCATCGAGAATTGCCACGAGCGACACTTCCGGAATATCCAAACCCTCGCGCAACAGATTGATCCCAACGAGTACGTCGAAAGCGCCCAAGCGCAAATCGCGGATGATCTCCACGCGCTCGACGGTGTCGATGTCGCTGTGCAGGTAACGGACCTTCACGCCGTTGTCGGACAGATACTCGGTCAGTTGCTCGGCCATGCGCTTCGTTAGCGTGGTCACGAGCACGCGCTCCTCCACGGCCACACGCTTGTTGATCTCCGAGAGCACGTCGTCGACCTGCGTGCGCGCGGGACGCACCTCGATGATCGGATCGATCAGCCCGGTCGGCCGCACCACCTGCTCGACCACTTGTCCGGTTCGCTTGTTCTCGTAATCGGCCGGCGTGGCCGACACGAAGATGGCCTGCCGCATCTTGCGCTCGTACTCCGCGAACTTCAGCGGACGGTTATCGAGCGCCGACGGCAGGCGGAACCCGTAGTTCACGAGGTTCTCCTTGCGCGCCCGGTCGCCGTTGTACATGCCGTTGAACTGCCCGATCAGCACGTGCGACTCGTCGAGGAACATCAGCGCGTCGGGCGGGAGATAGTCGACGAGCGTCGGGGGCGGCTCGCCCGGTGCCGCACCGGACAAGTGCCGGGAGTAGTTCTCGATGCCCTTGCAGAATCCCAGTTCCTGCAACATTTCCAGATCGAACCGCGTGCGCTGCTCGAGGCGCTGCGCCTCGACCAGCTTGCCCTCCTTGTAGAAGAAGTCCAGTCGCTCGCGAAGCTCGTCCTTGATCGTTTCGATCGCACGCAACACCGTCTCACGCGGCGTCACGTAATGAGACGACGGATATACCGTGAATCGCGGCACCTTTTGCCGTACCCGGCCCGTGAGCGGGTCAAACAGTTGCAGCGTGTCGACTTCGTCGTCGAACAGCTCGATGCGAAGCGCCAGTTCGGCGTGTTCGGCCGGGAAGACGTCAATGGTGTCGCCACGCACCCGGAACGTGCCGCGCCCGAAATCCGTCTCGTTGCGCGTGTATTGCATGGCAATCAACCGCGCGATGATTTCGCGCTGCCCGAGCTTGTCGCCCTGGCGCACCGTCAGAATCATCTGGTGGTATTCGCTCGGGTTACCGATACCGTAGATCGCGGAGACCGTCGCGACGATCACCACGT
The DNA here is from genome assembly GCF_000767615.3 of Pandoraea pnomenusa. Classification (NCBI taxonomy): domain Bacteria; kingdom Pseudomonadati; phylum Pseudomonadota; class Betaproteobacteria; order Burkholderiales; family Burkholderiaceae; genus Pandoraea; species Pandoraea pnomenusa. The sequence goes on from NZ_CP009553.3 coordinate 3,468,493, forward strand.
CGCGCCGCTCCAGCAGGCTCTTGGTTGCCGACAGACGCATCTGCTCGATGTGCTCATTGACCGACGAGTCCTTCTCGATGAAGAGGTCTCGCTGCGGCACGTAGGCTTCCGGCTGGTAATAGTCGTAGTAGGAGACGAAGTACTCGACCGCATTTCGCGGGAAGAACTCGCGAAACTCCGAGTACAGCTGGGCGGCCAGTGTCTTGTTCGGGGCGAACACGATCGCCGGGCGCCCGAGGCGCGCGATGACGTTGGCCATCGTGAATGTCTTGCCCGAGCCCGTCACACCGAGCAACGTCTGAAACGCCAGCCCGTCTTCCACGCCTTCGCTCAGCTGGGCGATGGCCGTCGGCTGATCGCCCGCGGGGGAAAGGGGCAATAGAGTTGATAAGGCGAATCGGGAAACGTCTGGAACTTGCTTTCGTCGAGATCGTGGTCAGCCGCAGGAGTCATGGCGAGGCGCAAGCATGGAGGACGGAATCTGGCATTTTAGCGCGTCGGACGATTCCCTGAATCCGATGGGTGACAAGCTGGACACCGCACCGCCCCGAACGGCGCGACCGGCGCGACCGGCGTGCAGCCTTGCCGCCGTTCGCAACAACGGCAGCCGATTTCGCCGGCTTCTGGCCAATTTCTGGCATTCCGTGGCAGTTTTCGTGCCGAAATACCGCCAATTCGCGTGACGGGCCTGGGTGTTTACCACAAGCGCGGTCAATCTTCGCTAAAATACCGTGTTGGGCCGATCCTGCGTCCGTTGGCGCCGACCCGCTGCATTTTCCTACTACCTGCCTCGAGCCGTCGAAATGACTCTCTTCTCCGCTGTCGAACTCGCCCCGCGCGACCCTATTCTTGGCCTGAACGAAGCCTACAACGCCGATCACCGTCCGAACAAGGTGAACCTGGGCGTGGGCGTGTATTTCAATGCGGAAGGCAAACTGCCCCTGCTCAAGGCCGTGAAGGCAGCGGAAGAACAACGCGTGGCCGCCGGCCTGCCGCGCGGCTATCTGCCGATGGAAGGCATTGCCGCCTACGACAAGGCCGTGCAGGAAATGCTGTTCGGCAAGGAGTCGCCCGTGCTGGCCGAAGGCCGCGTGGTCACGGCGCAGGCGCTCGGCGGCACTGGCGCACTGAAGATCGGCGCGGACTTCCTCAAGCAACTGAACCCGAACGCCACCGTCGCCATCAGCGACCCGAGCTGGGAAAACCACCGCGCGCTGTTCACCACGGCAGGCTTCAACGTCGTGTCGTACCCCTACTACGACGCCGAGTCGCACGGCGTGAACCTGCCGGGCATGCTCGACATGCTGGGCAAGGAACCCGAAGGCACGATCGTGGTACTGCACGCATGCTGCCACAACCCGACCGGCGTCGACCTGACGATGGACCAGTGGGCCCAGGTCGTGGAGGTCGTGAAGGCCCGCAAGCTCGTGCCGTTCCTCGACATCGCCTACCAGGGCTTCGGCGACGGCATCGATGCCGACGCCGCCGTGGTACGCCTGTTCGCTGCGTCCGGCCTGAACTTCTTCGTGTCGAGCTCGTTTTCCAAGTCGTTCTCGCTGTACGGCGAACGCGTGGGCGCGCTGTCGATCGTCACAAGCAGCAAGGACGAAACGACCCGCGTGCTCTCGCAGCTCAAGCGCGTGATCCGCACCAACTACTCGAACCCGCCGACGCATGGTGGATCGGTCGTTGCCGCCGTGCTGGGCAGCGCCGAGCTTCGCGCCCTGTGGGAAGAAGAGTTGGCCGAGATGCGTGAGCGCATCCGCGCGATGCGTCTGGCGCTCGTCGAAAAGCTCCGCGCGCACGGTGTGGACCGCGACTTCTCGTTCGTGATCAAGCAGCGCGGCATGTTCTCGTACTCGGGCCTGACCGCCGACCAGGTCGAACGCCTGCGCGAAGAGTTCGGCATCTACGCCGTGAGCACGGGTCGCATCTGCGTGGCCGCGCTCAACGACAAGAACATCGATCACGTCGCGTCGGCCATCGCCCAGGTGCTGCGTTAATCGCGCGCTCGAGCACCCCCGGAACGGCGCGAACCGGCGCCGATCGAAAAGCCCGCCTTCCGGCGGGCTTTTTCATGCCCGGCGCCTGCTGCGGCGCAGCATCGATAGTTATCGCCAATGACGCCAATTAAACAAAACTATCGGGCTGATGCGCAAATGCCATATATCAGGGTTATGCTGCGTTGCACAGCCGCGATAAACGGTTGCATAATTCCTTCATCATCCGCCTCAGGGCACACAACATGCTGTATCAGATTCATGAGTACAACCGTGCGTGGCTGAATCCCCTCACCACGTGGGCCAAGGCGGCGGCGACGACTTTCGTCAACCCGGGCAGCCTCCTCGCCATGATGCCGGGCGCCCCGCGCATCGCCGCCGGATACGAACTGCTGTACCGGCTCGGCAAAGACTACGAAAAACCCGAATTCAACATCAAGGCGGTCGAAGTCGACGGTCACAACATTCCCGTCGTGGAAATGACCGCGATGGAAAAGCCGTTCTGCCGCCTGCTGCGCTTCAAGCGCTACGCCGACGACGCGAGCGCCGTGGGCCAGCTCAAGGATGACCCGGTCGTGCTGGTCGTGGCACCGCTCTCGGGCCACCACGCCACCCTGCTTCGCGACACCGTCACCACGCTGCTCAAGGATCACAAGGTCTACATCACCGACTGGGTCGATGCCCGCATGGTCCCGCTCGAAGCCGGTGCGTTCCATCTGGACGACTACGTGGCGTACATCCAGGAGTTCATTCGCCACATCGGCGCCGAGAACCTGCATGTGATCTCCGTTTGCCAGCCGACCGTGCCGGTGCTCGGGGCGATCTCGCTCATGGCGTCGAACGGCGAAAAGACACCGAAGACCATGACGATGATGGGCGGGCCGATCGACGCGCGAAAGAGCCCCACGTCGGTCAATTCGCTGGCGACCAACAAGTCGTACGAGTGGTTCGAGAATCACGTGATCCACCCCGTGCCGGCGAACTACCCGGGCTCGGGGCGTCTTGTGTATCCGGGATTCCTGCAGCACGCCGGCTTCGTGGCCATGAATCCGGATCGCCACCTGAAGTCGCACTGGGACTTCTACCTGGACCTCATGCGCGGCGACAATGACGACGCCGACTCCCATCGTCGCTTCTACGACGAGTACAACGCCGTGCTCGACATGGCGGCCGAGTATTACCTCGACACGATCAAGACCGTCTTCCAGGACTTCAGCCTCGCGCGGGGCACCTGGGACGTCGCCGGTCAGCGAGTCCGTCCGCAGGACATCAAGACCACTGCCCTGTTCACGATCGAAGGCGAACTGGACGATATCTCGGGCAGCGGCCAGACGCAGGCCGCGCATGAGCTGTGCACCGGCATTCCTGCCAAGCGAAGGGCCCATTTCACGGCGCCTTCGTGTGGTCACTACGGCATCTTCTCGGGTAGCCGCTGGCGCAACGTGATCTATCCGCAGATCCGCGACTTCATTGCCAGGCACGCCTGATCGCAAGCCGTCGTTCGTCGGATAAAAACAAACCGCCGCGCGGGCCGAAGCCCCCGCGGCGGTTTGTTTTTTCCTGCATGCCGCAACGCGAACGAACGCGGCCGCGCTGCCTCAGCGCATACGCAGCGTGTCGAGCAGCATCCGGGTGTTGAACGCGGAATAGGACTTGCGCGACTCCCCGACCATCACATCGCGCCCCATGACGATGGCCAGCGTGTGGCGATTCGACATCACGTAGTAACCCATGGCGGAAATCGTCACGTAGAGATCGACCGGATCGATGCCCTCGCGAATCTCCCCGCTGGCCTCGCCCCGCTTGAGCGTCTGCGCGAGCAGCTCCACGATGGGTGAGATCCGCTGGCGAATTTCGGTCGACTGCCGCATCGACCGGGCCTCGTGCAGATTCTCGTTGTTGATCAGTTGGATCAGCTCGGGATGCTCGGCGTAGTAATCCCACACGAAGTGGGCCAGCTCGGCCACCGCGTCGAGCGGCGCGAGCACGTCGAGTCTGAGCGCGTGTTCGGCGCGGTTGAATTCGCCATAGACCTCTTCGAGCACGGCCAGATAAAGCTGGTCCTTGTTGCCGAAGTAGTAATACAGCATACGTTCATTGATGTCGGCCCGGCGAGCGATGCTATCCACGCGGGCACCGCTGGAACCCCGCTCCGCAAACTCCTCGATCGCCGCGGCAAGAATGCGCTGGCGGGTACGTTCGGGGTCCCGTTTGATCTTGGTTTGGGATGTGGTCATGATCGGCCGGTCGTTCTCAACGGGCGGAATTATGGCACATCGGTTCAGTGTTTCCGCAAAATGCAGGATAATTTGACTTTCCGCAGAATCCCCCGCAAACGACGTGTCCGAAGTCACCGCGCTCGCGCAGCGCATCGATGCCCTATTGCCCCAAACGCAGTGCACCAAGTGCGGTTACGAAGGCTGCCGCCCTTATGCCGACGCGATTGCCAGCGGCGAGGCCAGTTACAACCAATGCCCGCCCGGCGGCGCGCAGGGCGTGGCACGCCTGGCGCAACTGCTCGGGCGCCCCGTCATCCCCCTCAATCCGCAGAACGGCATCGAGCGCCCGCGTCCGCGCGCCGTCATCGACGAATCGCTATGCATCGGTTGCACGCTTTGCCTGCAGGCCTGCCCGGTCGACGCCATCGTCGGCGCCGCCAAGCTCATGCACACCGTCATCGAAGCGCGCTGCACCGGCTGCGATCTGTGCGTCCCGCCCTGTCCGGTCGACTGCATCGACATGGTGCCGGTGACGGGCGAGCGAACCGGCTGGGACGCCTGGTCGCCCCCGCAAGCCGACGCCGCCCGCGCACATTTCGAAGCCCATCAGGCACGCCTGGCGAAGGAAAAGGCTGAACGCGAAGCGCGTCTGGCCGCCCGCGCGGCGCGTGTCGCGCAAGCCGGTGGATCGAAAGGGCCGGACGCCAGCGCCGTCGTGCCCGCCGTCTCGCAGGTCGAAACAAGCACGCCCCCCCTGTCGCCCCAGGAGGTCGACGCCGCAGCGGCAGCGGCAGCGGCCCGCAAGCAGGCCATCATCCAGGCCGCGCTGGAGCGCGCCCGGCAAAAGAAGGCTGCGCTGGCGGCCGAGGGACTGGGTCCGAGGAACACCGAGAATGTCTCCGCCGCCGTGCAAGCTCAGATCGACGAAGCCGAAGCGCGGCGCAAGCGTCTGGGGCTCTCCCCGGCGTCGCCCCACGGTGACGGCGACGACGCCAAAACGGTCTGAGACGCCACACGCCACCCCGACAAAGCCACATCCGACCGACGCGCCAACGCCATGAACGACGCCAAACGCCGTGCCCTGTTCGAGACCCTGCAACGACTCAATCCGAACCCGACGACGGAGCTCGAGTACACGTCGCCGTTCGAATTGCTGATCGCCGTGTTGCTCTCGGCCCAGGCGACCGACGTGTCCGTGAACAAGGCCACGCGCAAGCTGTACGCGGTGGCCAACACGCCGGCGAAGATGCTCGCACTCGGGGAAGCGGGTGTATCGGAGTACATCAAGACGATCGGCCTGTACCGCACCAAGGCGAAGAATGTCATAGCCACCTGTCGGTTGTTGCTCGACGCGCACGGCGGTGAAGTGCCGCGCTCGCGCGAGGCGCTGGAGGCGTTGCCGGGCGTGGGTCGCAAGACCGCGAACGTCGTCCTCAATACGGCCTTCGGCGAGGACACGATCGCGGTCGATACGCATATCTTCCGGGTGGCGAACCGCACCGGCCTGGCGCCCGGCAAGGATCCGCTCGCCGTGGAACTCGCGCTCGAGCGCGTGACGCCGCGAGAGTTCAGGCACGACGCGCATCACTGGTTGATTCTGCACGGTCGATACGTATGCAAGGCCCGCAAGCCCGAGTGCTGGCATTGCGCGATCGAACCGCTGTGCGATTTCCGGCCGAAAACCCCTGCACCGAAAACCTGACGCGCGAACTCTCGCCACCAACGACAACGGGCGGCCCCGACATCGGGACCGCCCGTTTTGCATGACGCGCTCGCCGCCCGACCCGGCTTCCGGGCGGGCCGCACGTGCGTGCCTTAGATGATGCGCGCGGCCTCGTCGAACGACAGGCGCGGATTGCGCGGGAAGAGCTGCGCGTGATCGCCGTAGCCCAGGTTGCAGATGAAGTTCACGCGCCACTCGGTGCCGCCGAAGAACGTGTCATTGACCTTCTGGGCGTCGAAGCCGGCCATCGGTCCGCAATCCAGACCCAGCGCACGCGCGGCGAGGATGAAGTAGCCGCCTTGCAGCGAGCTGTTCATGTGCGCCGCGCCAGCGGCCTTGGCGGCGTCGCCCGAGAACATCGGCACCATCTTCTCGGCGCCGTTCGGGAACAGTTTCGGCAGGTGCTCGTAGAACTTCAGATCGAAGGCGATGATTGCCGTCACCGGCGCGGTGCGCGTCTTTTCGACATTACCGGGTGCCATGCACTCGAGCAATTTCGCCTTGGCTTCCGGGCTCTTCACGAAAACGATGCGTGCAGGCGTGGTGTTGGCCGACGTCGGGCCCCACTTCACGAGTTCGTAGAGTTCGCGCAGCGTCTCGTCGCTGACCGGCTTGTCGAGCCACGCGTTGTGGGTGCGGGCGTCGGTGAAAAGTTGGGCGATGGCTTCTTTGGCAATGCTGCTCATGACGAATGACCTCGGGTGATGGTTGGCGAACGATGCGCGATTGTACCGTCGTCGCGCCGCGCGTGCTGACGCGGCAAAATTCGCTACCGCGGGCCACCCGGGCGACCTTCATGCTCCCGAGGCACCGCCGCGCGCGGAGAGCCAGAGTACGCCGCCGAGAATCAGTACGCCCCCTCCCCACTGGGCGATGGAGAGCGTTTCGCCCAGCAACATGGCCGCGAGCAGGACCGTAACCACGGGTTCGAGCGTCGAGAGCATCGACGCGCGCCCGGCCCCCAGACGCTGAAGACCGGCGAAGAAGGTGAGAATCGCAATGACCGTCGAGCACACGGCGATGGCCAGCAGCGCCGCCCATCCGCCGTAGCTGCCCGGCCATCGCAGCGAAACGCCCTGAGATGCGCGTATCGCCACCATGGCGCCGAACGACACGGTGGCGGCCAGGCAGACGAGCGTCGCGGTCGCTCTCGCGTCGACTCCACGTGTGAGACGCGCGCCCACGACGATGTACCCCGAATAGATCAGCGCCGCCGCCACGGCCAATGCCATGCCGAGCGGTTGCCCCTGCCCCCCGCCCACGGTCAGTGCCGTGCCCAGCGAACACAGCGCGAGCGCGCCGAGCTTCACCGGCGTGAGGCGCTCATGCAGGAAGATCGCAGCCAGAATCGTCACGAACACCGGATAAAGGTAGAGCAGCAGGGCAACGAGCGACGCCTGCGCGTATTGCAGCGCCCCGAAGAAGCACAACGACTGCCCGACGTAGCCGATGCCGCCCATGAGCGCGATGCCGATCGTCTGGCGGCGCGACGGAAACGACACGCGCCGCACCCGGCACCAGATCAGCAGCAGCGCAGACGCGACAAAGAAGCGGAACAGGAGCATCGCGTACATATCGGCCCCGGACGCCGAGGCCGCGCGCGCGAAGATGGCCATGGCGCCGAATGCCGACGCCGACAGGGCGATCAGCGCCACGCCGCCCCATGCCGACGGCGGCGGGACAGACGGCATGGCGGGAACGCCGCCGGAGGCGGCAGGCATGCGGGGGCTTTGCGACATGATTGGGAAAATTGAGCGACAATACGGCGTGTTTACAAGGGTTATCGGCGCGTTACGTTCACGGCGGACCGACCCGGCATACCGCGGCAATGCATGCGCCATTGTAGCCACGGCATGCCTTACCCGAACCCCACGGAGTCCCCATGTTCAATCCGAGCCGCGACGAAGTCCGGCAATTCTTTTGCACCACCTGGCACAAGCAACGCAGCGGTGGCATTCTCACGCCGCTCGAGACGATTGCAGCCGACTGGATTCAGGAGCACCCCGAGTATCACGATGCGCTCGACGATACCGAGGATGCGAGCAGTCGCGACTATTCGCCCGAGGCCGGGCAAACCAACCCGTTCCTGCATCTGTCGATGCATCTGGCGATCAGCGAGCAGGTCTCGATCGATCAGCCGCCAGGCATCCGTGCCGCCTACGAGAAACTGACGAACCGCCTCGATTCACCGCACGAGGCGCAGCACCGGATCATGGAGTGCCTCGGACAAACGCTTTGGGAAGCGCAGCGCAGCGGCCAGCCGCCGGACTCCGACGCCTACCTCCAGCGCATCGAGCAGCAGGCCTCGCGATAGCGCCTCGCCAGACGACAGAAAACGACGGACACCCATTGGGTCACCGTCGTTTTCTTGTCTGCCGGACGGCAGGTCCTCCCTCACGACACCGCCCCTCCTCGGGCGCGCCTCGCTGGCCCGTACCGGGGGCCGTCGTCGCGCTTACTTCTTAGTGACGAGATCGCCGGGAAGCGATTCCACGTAGGCGGCGATGTCCTTCAATTCTTCCGACGTGAAGGGACGCGGCTTGCCGTCCTTGCCCACCGTGGCGGGATTGGACATGACCTGGGTCTTCATGATGGCATTGGAGCGGCCGAACACCAGGCTCGTTTCGTTCTGGTAGGCACGCAGCGCGTTGTAGACGTAGTCGGCGTATTGCCCCGCCAGCTTCGGATATTCGGGGGTGATCGGCGCGTTCAGATTGGCGCCATGGCAGCTCACGCACATGCCCTTCTCCACCAGCGCCTTGCCATTGGCCACATTGCCGGCAGCATGCGCCGAGCCGGCGAACATGGCGCCGACCAGCAGGGGCATCAGGGATGCCGCCAGGGCGGCCTTGGTCGTCGCATACATCGAATGCTTCATCGTGTTCTCCTCAGCCACGCACGTTTTACTTCTGGGGATTGACCGGCGTCGACGCCGACTGCGCCGCGTAGTAAGCGGCGATGTCGACGATGTCCTGATCGGACAACGTGGCTGCGATGGCGTGCATCGACTGGAACTTGCGATCGCCCTTCTTGTATTCGTTCAGCGCGTTTTCGATGTATTTCGCGTTCTGTCCGCCGATCCTGGGCACGTGATACACCTCGGGGAACGCGGTGCGATAGTCGGGAATGCCGTGGCATCCGATGCACATGGCGACCTTGCCCTTCGCCGCTTCGATGTTTGGCGTGAGTTCGGCCGCATGCAGCGTGAGCGACGTGCCACCAAGCGCTAGCGCCATCATCGTGAGGAACTTTTTCATGGTCTTCTTGGGAACGTTTTTGGTTGGAATACCGGCCCGCAACACGCAGGTCCGCGTCCCGGCTCCAAGGCCGCCGACCTGTGAAAAAAGCAATCGATTGTAACCTACCCACTCCGCCCCGCAAACTCGGGGGTGACCCGCACAGTTCTCCGAAGTTTTTGCACAAGTCCTTGACGCAAAGGCAGATTTTCGCCGCTCAAGCGAGCCGTATGCGCAATGTCTTATACTGAACTTTTTCCCTGACCGGCCGACTGGCCGGCTGTTTGCGGACGGCTCCGATCATGCGCTTTGAAGGCTCTTCCCAGTACGTCGCCACCGACGACCTCAAGCTCGCCGTGAATGCGGCGGCCACGCTCCAACGTCCGCTGCTCATCAAGGGCGAACCCGGCACCGGCAAGACCATGCTCGCCGAGGAAGTCGCCGCCGCCCTCGACATGCCGCTGCTGCAATGGCACGTGAAGTCCACGACGAAGGCGCAGCAAGGGCTTTACGAATACGACGCCGTGTCGCGCCTGCGCGATTCGCAACTGGGCGACGAGCGTGTTCGCGACATCGCCAACTACATCGTCAAGGGTGTGCTCTGGCAGGCCTTCGAGGCCGACCGGCCCGTGGTGCTGCTGATCGACGAGATCGACAAGGCCGATATCGAATTCCCTAACGATCTGCTGCGCGAGCTCGACCGCATGGAGTTCTACGTCTACGAGACGCGCCAGCTGATCAAGGCACGGCATCGCCCGCTCGTCATCATCACGTCGAACAACGAGAAGGAGCTGCCCGACGCCTTCCTGCGCCGCTGCTTCTTCCACTACATCAAGTTCCCCGAGCCGGCCACGATGCAGTCGATCATCGACGTGCACTTCCCGAACATTCGCCGCGAACTGGTCAGCGCCGCCATGGCGACGTTCTTCGAGGTGCGCGAGATTCCGGGCCTGAAGAAGAAGCCGTCGACCTCGGAGCTGATCGACTGGCTCAAGCTGCTCATGGCCGAGGAAATCGGGCCGGAGGCGCTGCGCAGCGCCGACAACAAGCTGGCCATTCCGCCGCTCGCGGGCGCGCTGCTCAAGAACGAACAGGACATGCATCTGTTCGAGCGTCTCGTGTTCATGAATCGCGCCAACCGGTAAGCGCGCTGCCGTCATGCTGATCGACTTCTTCTACACCCTGCGCGCGGCAAAGCTGCCGGTCTCGGTCAAGGAATACCTGACGCTGCTCGAAGCGCTGCAGCGTCAGGTCATCGCGCCCTCGCTGGACGAGTTCTACTATCTGGCGCGCCTCTCGCTCGTCAAGGACGAGAAGCACTACGACAAGTTCGATCAGGCGTTCGGCGCGTACTTCAAGGGCGTGCAGCAGGTCGTCGACGCGTCAGGCGAAGTGCCGCTCGAATGGCTCAGGAAGCGCATGCAGCGCGAACTCTCGCCCGAGGACAAGGCACGCATCCAGGCGCTGGGCGGCCTGGACAAGCTCATGGAACGCCTCAAGCAACTGTTCGACGAGCAGAAGGGCCGCCACGAAGGCGGCAGCAAATGGATCGGCACCGGCGGCACGTCGCCCTTCGGCAACGGTGGTTTCAACCCCGAGGGCATTCGCATCGGCGGCGAGAGCAATGGCAATCGCACCGCGGTGAAAGTGTGGGATCAGCGCGCATACCGGGATTACGATGACACCGTCGAGCTCGGCACGCGCAACATCAAGGTCGCACTGCGCCGACTGCGCAAGTTCGCGCGCGAGGGTGCGGCCGAAGAACTCGATCTCGACGACACCATTCGCTCCACGGCCGCCAACGCGGGCTGGCTCGATCTGAAGCTGGTGCCGGAGCGCCACAACAATGTGAAGGTTCTCATGCTGCTGGACGTGGGCGGCTCGATGGACGACCACATCGCGCGCACGGAAGAGCTGTTCTCGGCGGCAAAATCCGAATTCAAGCATCTCGAGTTCTATTACTTCCACAACTGCGTCTACGACTTTCTGTGGCGCCAGAATCGTCGTCGTCACAGCGAGCGCTTCGAGACATGGGACGTGCTGCGCAAGTATCCGGCGGACTACAAGCTGATCTTCGTGGGCGACGCCACCATGAGTCCGTACGAGGTGCTGCAACCGGGTGGCTCGGTCGAGTACAACAACAAGGAAGCCGGCGCCGTATGGCTGCGCCGCTTCATCGATCGCTTTCCGCACCATGCCTGGCTCAACCCCGAGCCCGAGGCGATATGGCAGTATCGCCAATCGATTTCGGTGATCCGCCAGCTATTTGCCAATCGGATGTATCCCATCACGATCGCCGGACTCGAATCGGCCATGCGGGTGCTGAGCAAGTAAGCCCGCCGTCACACGGTCGGTGCGGCGCCCGTGCAGCGCCACGGCATGGCCTCGCGCTGCTGCACCGCCGCACGGCGGCACGACGGCGCATTAGCAGCCCACCACCGATGCACTACCGGCGCACTACCGACGCAATAACAACGTAATAACAACGTAACGAGAGACACCTTTCCATCATGACGTCCAGCACGACCTCCCTGCCGCCGCTCCGCCCCCTGGCAGACACGTCGCCGTCGGCCATCGTGGCCGGCTTCGTAGCGATGATGACGGGCTACACCAGCTCGCTGATTCTGATGTTCCAGGCGGGCCAGGCCGCCCATCTCTCGTCGGCGCAGATTTCGTCCTGGATCTGGGCGCTGTCGATCGGCATGGGGGTGACCACCATCGGGCTGTCGCTGCGCTATCGCACACCCGTGGTCGTGGCGTGGTCGACGCCGGGCGCCGCGCTGCTGATCACGTCGCTGCCTGGCGTGCCCTATGGCGAGGCCATTGGTGCCTTCATCGTCTGCAATGCACTCATTGCGGTGTGCGGGTTGACCGGCGGCTTCGAGACGATCATGCGCCGGGTGCCGCCCGCGCTGGCGTCTGCATTGCTTGCCGGCATCCTGTTTCGCATCGGGCTGGAGATCTTCGTCGCCGCGCAGCACCAGACCGCGCTCGTGCTCTCCATGTTCTTCACCTACCTCGTGGTCAAGCGCTTCGCGTCGCGCTACGCGATCTTGCTGGCGCTGATCGTGGGCACGGCCGTCGCGGGCGGACTTGGCCTGCTCGACTTCAGTCGTTTCGACGTGTCGCTGGCCAGACCCGTATGGACTACGCCGTCGTTCTCGCTGTCGGCGACGATCAGCATCGCGATTCCGCTGTTCGTGGTGGCGATGGCCTCCCAGAACGTGCCCGGACTGGCCGTGCTGCGCGCCGACGGCTACAAGGTGCCTGCATCGCCACTGATTTCGACGACGGGCATCGCCTCGGTACTGCTTGCGCCGTTTGGGTCGCACGGGATCCATCTGGCGGCGATCACGGCCGCCATCTGCACCGGGCGCGAGGCCCATGAAGACCCCGCCAAGCGTTACACCGCAGCAGTCTGGTCGGGCGTGTTCTACCTGATCGCGGGTACCTTCGGTGCGACCATTGCCGCCTTGTTCGCGGCGTTCCCGAAAGCGCTCGTGGTCTCGATCGCCGCCCTTGCCCTGTTCGGCTCGATCATGAACGGACTGGCCAACGCCATGCACGACACCAGGCAGCGCGAAGCGGCGCTCATCACCTTCATGGTGACGGCCTCCGGGCTGACGCTGCTGTCCATTGGCTCGGCGTTCTGGGGCCTGATCGCCGGCGTGCTGACGCTGGCGATTCTTCAGTGGCGTCGCGCCTGAATCGATCGTGCACCGTGCGCCGCCGCCGCGCCCGGTGATACCATCCCGCGCGCAGCGACACTTCAATTCTTACGTAACCGCAGGAGCAGCAGAACCATGGCAGTGATCGAACCGACTCCGGTCTTCAAGGACAACCTCGCGCAGATGACGCAGCAGGGCATCACCATCGACGGCATTGCACGCATCGAGTTGCACGACACCGCCGGCGCGCTCGTCGCGACCATCGAGAACGCCCCGGGCAAGCAGGGCTCGCTCGCCGTGTACCACTACCTCAAGCAGGCATTCGGCACGCTCGACGCCAAGGCAGCGCAACACGGTCTGGCCGTGTTCGCGGAACACACGGCCGACGCGCGCAATCGTCCGGGGGCTCACCCGAACGTCGATCGCCTGCTGGCCATCGTCGCCGGCGGCGAAGCGCTGCGCATCGAGGAAGTGCCCGCGTAACAACGGACACGCACGGACACGCACGGGCATGCACGGGCATGCACGGGCATGCACGGGCACGCACGGGCATGCACGGGCATGCGGGCAACGGTGGAATGCCGCCGCATGCGAATGCCGCGCCCCCCAACGAAAAAGCCAGCCTCCCGGCTGGCTTTTTCATTGCATGCGCGCGGTGCGCTCGCGGTCAGATCGTGAGCACGGGACCGCCATCGCCATTGGCGGAACGCAGTTGCTTGACCCAGCGCTTCGCGGGCAAGCCCGTCGCTGCTTCCACTACCTTCGCGCGCGCCTCCACGTCCTTCCATTGCACGGACAGCAGCGGTCCATTGAAGGCCAGCACGATGACGTTGCCATCGTGCACTTCCGGGAATTCGATCACGCGGTTGTCGAATGCCTGACGCAGGCGGCGAATGTTCTTCGGATAGCTGTCGTGGTCGCCGAACAGATTCATCGTCAGCATGCCCGGCTCGCGCAGCGTGGCGCGACAGGCCTTGTAGAACGCCGGCGTGTCGTGCACCGGACCGCGTGCGGTGGCGTCGTAAAGATCGACCTGCAGCACGTCGACGGTGCCGTGATTGGCGGCGTCGGTCACGAAATCCCAGGCATCCATTTCGCGCACTTTCAGGGTGCGGGAGTCGCCCGGCAGATCGAACATCGTGCGCGCGGCGACGACCACGGCCGGATTCAGCTCGACGGCGGTGACCTGCGTGCGCGGAAACTGTCTGGCGCAAAACTTCGTGATCGAGCCGGTGCCCAGCCCCAGTTGCACGACGTGCTTCGGCGCGCGCATGAACAGCAACCACGCCATCATCTGCTGTGCGTATTCGAGTTCGATACGGTCAGGCTTGGACAAACGCATCGCGCCCTGCACCCATTCCGTGCCGAAATGCAGGAAACGCACGCCCCCGATCTCGGAGAACGTCACCGGTGCGAAACGCGGCTTGTAGGCGGGACGCTGCGAGCGGGCGGACGACGCGTCGGCGACGAAGGCTTCGGCTTCGATGGATTTGCGTTTGATGAGGGTCATGTGTCCTTCTGTGAAACTCGGGAAATTCCGATGGGTTCGCATTGTACCGGGTTCGCCCCGAGTACCGACGACGCCGCCTCATACCGACACGCCCGACACCGCCCGACACGTCCGATGCGCTCGACACAACCGGTGAGCGCGATGTGCGCGCACACCCACGACACGCAGCAAACGCCGCGTTCGCCGCCCCCTGCCGGGCGCTCATGTCAGCCAGTCGCGCAACGCGAGCCACGCATCGCGCTTGGTCGCGTAGGGAATGGTGTATGCCGGGCTGCTCGACGGCAGAAGCAACACCGGCAGCGCCAAGCCGCCTTGCGCGAGCGCACGCTGGCCGATGCGGGCCGCCGTCCCGCCGTTGAACGCCACGGCGCGCAACGTCGGCAACGTGCCGATCAGACCCGCGAGGTCGCTCCCGGCGTGCAGGCGAATGTTGCTGTCGAGGCTGCCCTCACGGCGCGCCTGCGCCACGACATCCCACAATCCGACGCCATGCGCGAGTACCGCCTCGAGCCGCTGCGCGTAGGGCAGCGAAGGCAACGGTTCGCCGATCACCTCGCCCACCAGATGCCAGAAGCGATTCTGCGGATGCGCGTAATACTGCTGCTGCGCGAGCGAGACTTCGCCGGGCAGGCTGCCGAGAATCAGCACGCGCGTTTGCGCGTCCACCACCGGCGGGAAGTTGCGTTTCAGATCGGAAAGATCGCCAGGCAATGCCATGGACGGCTCACGCATGCGCCTTTGGCCCCGATGCGCTCTGGCGCGCTTGTGCGGCATGTGCGGATTCGGTCGCTTGCAGGCGCCGCCAGAAGCGGGGCAGGAAGGCTTCGGTGACCAGCAACGGTGCTCCGTGTCGCAGGAAAACCGAGCGCCGCGCCCACAGCCGCGCACGCGGGTTGGCACCGATGAGCGGATCCCGGGCATCATGCCGGGCACGGCCGTGCAGCAGATGGCGCGGCCCCAACGGACTCGACACCAACACGGATCGCGTGACCGCGGGATCGTGATAGAGCAGATCGGCCAACGGGCGCGTGCGCAAACGGCGCATCGCCTGCCAGATCGACCGGCTGTAAGTGAGCGGCGTCACACTGTGCGCCACGACCACGGGCTCGCCATCGACGAGCAGGATGACGTCGCGCGCCCACATCGGCGTGCGCGGCGCCACACCGATCGCGCGGCACTGATCGGCATCGGCCGGCATGACGCGCTCGGCAACGACACGTACGCTCACGCGCCCGAGCGCACACAGATGACGCGTAAGCGCGCCGCCCCGCGTCAGCCAGTCCTTGTGATGACGCGAGAGCGCCGGCGCCGGGACGGCCTGCCAACGCCGCCCGCTTACATCGAATCGGAAAGTCATGGCTCGGCATTATAAGGGGGCTGCGCACCCCCTTGCTTGCTCAGGACAGCGCGGGCGGGCGAGAACCGCATCGGCACATCGCCCGCGCGAGCGGCGCTCAGCGTGCCGTGAGCAACAGCGCGTTAGTGCGCTTCACGAACGCGGCCGGATCTTCCAGACTGCCGCCCTCGGCGAGCAGCGCCTGATCGAACAGCAGGTGCGTCCAGTCGGACAGATCGGCGCTCTCGGCCGTCAGTCGCTTGACCAGCGCGTGGTCCGGATTGATTTCGAGAATCGGGCGGAACTCGGGCATTGTCTGGCCGGCGGCTTTCATCAGACGCTGGAGCGTACCGCTCATGTCGTTCTCGTCCGAGACCAGGCACGACGGCGAATCGGTCAGGCGGAACGTCACGCGCACGTCCTTGGCCTTCTCGCCGAGCACTGCCTTCATCTTTTCGACGAGCGGCTTCAGGTCGTCGCTGGTCTTCTCCTTGGCAGCCTTCTCTTCGGCATCTTCCAGCGCGCCCAGATCCAGATCGCCGCGTGCCACGCTCACGAGCGCCTTGCCGTCGAAATCGTGCAGGTAGGAAAGCATCCATTCGTCCACACGGTCCGTGAGCAACAGCACTTCCACGCCCTTCTTGCGGAACACTTCCAGATGCGGGCTGTGGCTTGCCGCCACCCAGCTCTCGGCCGTCACGTAGTAGATCTTGTCCTGACCGTCCTTCATTCGGCCCACGTAGTCCGCCAGCGACACGGTCTGCTCGGCAGAATCGTTGTGAGTGCTCGCGAAGCGCAGCAGCCTGGCGATGCGCTCGCGGTTCGCATGGTCCTCGCCCGTGCCTTCCTTGAGCACCTGACCGAATGCCCCCCAGAACTGCGCGTACTTGTCCTGCTGGTTCTCGGCGAGGTCCTCGAGCAGGCTCAGCACGCGTTTCGTGCAGCCTTCGCGAATCGCCTTCACGTCGCGACTTTCCTGAAGGATTTCGCGCGAGACGTTCAGCGGCAGATCGGCCGAATCGACCACGCCGCGCACGAACCGCAGGTAGTTCGGCAGCAACTGCTCGGCATCGTCCATGATGAACACGCGCTTGACGTACAGCTTCAGTCCGCCATGCGAATTGCGGTCCCAAAGGTCGTACGGCGCGTGGCCGGGCACGTACAGCAGCTGCGTGTATTCGCTGCGGCCTTCCACGCGGTTGTGCGTCCACGCGAGCGGCGGTTGCGTGTCGTGCGCGATGTGATGATAGAACTGCGTGTACTGCTCGTCGGTGATGTCGCTCTTGCCGCGGGTCCACAACGCGCTGGCCTGGTTGACGGTTTCATCGGCCTCGGCCGGCACCATCGCCTGTTTGTCCGCATCCCATTTCTCGCCGCGCATGACGATCGGCAACGAAATGTGATCGGAATACTTGCGGATGATCGATTGCAACTGCCACGACGAGAGCAACTCGTCCTCGCCTTCGCGCAGATGCAGGGTGATCGCCGTGCCGCGCGCGTCGCGCTCGATGGTCTCGACCGAGAAGTCGCCCTCGCCCGTCGACGACCAGCGAACGCCTTCGGACGCCGGCAGGCCGGCGCGGCGCGATTCGACCGTCATGCGGTCCGCCACGATGAAGCCCGAGTAAAAGCCGACACCGAACTGGCCGATGAGCGCAGCATCCTTCTGCTGGTCGCCCGACAGACGCGAGAAGAATTCGCGGGTGCCCGACTTGGCGATCGTGCCCAGGTGCGCGATGGCTTCCTCGCGGCTCATGCCGATGCCGTTGTCCTCGATGGTGATGGTGCGGGCGTCCTTGTCGAAGGACACGCGAATCTTGAGCTCCGGATCCTGCTCATACAGCGCGGCGTTGTTGATCGCTTCGAAGCGCAGCTTGTCGGCGGCGTCCGAGGCGTTGGAGATCAGCTCGCGCAGGAAGATTTCCTTGTTGCTGTACAGCGAATGAATCATCAGTTGCAGAAGCTGTTTGACTTCCGCCTGAAAGCTCATGGTTTCTTGCGCCATGGTCGGGAACCTCGTGAATCGGTGAGATGGATGGAATGTCGACGCGAACCGCCGCCGGGCGCACTTGCGCGCGCGCTGCCGCGCCGGCGGTACATGCTGGAACATAGGGACGGGCGACCGGCATTTCAAGGCCGCCGGAAGGGTTATTTTGCCGCGAGATGCACGACGATGTGGCGCGTACCGACAAGACTCGGCGATGGCCCCGCCACCGCCGGTGGCGCGCACCGCAGGTTGCGGACCTCAGGCCTTACGCGGCCATTTCAAGCTGGCGGGCGAGGAACATCAGCATGGCGGGGTCGCTGGAACAGGCGATGTTCATGCGCATCCACGTGCTGGGCGCCTGACGCGGCGAGAACAGCGCGCCGGGCGCGAACAGGAAGCCCGCCTCGTGACCGGCCGCCGCGATCGCATTCGTGTCGACGCCCGTGTCGACCCAGAGGAACATGCCTGACGTCGGATCGCCGAACATGCGCATTCCCATGCGCTCCAGGTTGCGCCGCGCGCCGTCGCGAACCTCGTCCAGGCGCGAGCGCAGACGCTCCACGTGGCGCCGGTAGTGTCCCTCGGTCAACGCCTTGTAGACGATGCGTTCGTTGATCTCCGGCGTGGTCGAGCCCGACAGCATCTTGTGGTCGACGAACGTCTTTGCCAATGCCGGCGAGCAGGCCACGAACGCCACGCGCAGGTTGGCTGCGAGCGTCTTGGAGAAGCTGCCCATGTAGATCACGCGCTTGAGCTGATCGAGGCTCGCCAGGCGCGCGACCTGCTGGTGCGGTGGGCACAGGTCGCAGTAGATGTCGTCTTCGAGCACCATGAAGTCGTACTGCTCGGCGAGCCGCAGAATCTGGAATGCGCGCGCCGGCGTGAGCGATGTGCCGGTCGGGTTCTGCAGAATCGAATTGAGGATGAGCAGCTTCGGCCGGTGCTGCTGCACCAGACGCTCCAGCGCCTGCATGTCGAGCCCGTCGGGGGTGTAGGGGACCCCGACCGTGTGGGCGCCCTGCGACGCGATCCGGCCGAACACGACGAACCACGCCGGATCGCCCACCAGCACGGTGTCGCCCGCGCGCACGTAAAGCCGCAGCAGGAAATCGACCGCTTGCGTGATGCCCGACGTCAGCACGATCTGCTCCGGGCGTGCGCCGATTTCCAGTTCGGCGAGCTGGGTCTGAAGCTGCATGCGCAGCGGCAGGAAACCGTGCGGATTGCCCGCCTGCAACAGATGCGCGCTCGACTGACGGCTCATCGAGCGCATGGCCGACGTCATCATGTCGGCGTCGAGCCAGCTCGACGGCAGATATCCCATGCCCGGCCCGCGCTCGGGCGCCACCTGATGCAGCATGCTGCGCACGAGCCACGCCACATCGAGCGGCCCCTGGGCCACCATGGGCGCGGCAGCGTTCTGCGGCGGCATCACCGGCCGTTCGCGCACGTAAAACCCCGAGCCGCGACGTGCTTCGAGATACCCCTGCGCCACCAGCCGCTCGTACGCTTCGACGACCGAGAAACGTGACACGCGCTTGTCTTCGGCCAATGCGCGAATCGACGGCATGCGCATGCCGGGCAGGAACACGCGCTCCTCGATACGCAGGCTCGCCCAATGCACGAGCTGATCGACGAGCGTCATGCGCGCGGTGTCGAGCGCCGCGTTGTCCGCAAGGACCAGCGGGGAAATGCGGTTCGTTGTCGTCATCGTCCATCCACCTTCGCGCCCCCTCGGATGAGGGGCGCGCTGCGCCAAACTTACGGAACGCACCGGTTGTGCCGGTGCCGGCGTTTGCGGTGGGCGCCTCCGACAGGTGACGCCCTTCCGGCTGACAGTTGCCTCGTGGTCAAAGTGTCAGCCCCATTCCGCTCATGGGTCGCCACTTTACGCCAGCCACATTCCCTGTCAATCCCGAACTGTACCGAAGATTAGATGCGCATCTGTATCGGTACTGTACCGGCATTAACCGATAAAGTGTCCCCTCAACTGGAGACCGCCATGCGTGAAATCCGACTCTTCGAACTGGACCGGGATCAGACCGTCTTCTGGCAGAGCCCGGCTGCCGACCGGCCGCAATCGCTTCAGGTCCTGCAAGGCCTGCTGTGGCTGACGGTGGAGGGCGAACCCGCCGACCACTGGTTGCGGGCGGGCGACAGTTTCGAAATCCGCGCGGGCCAGCGCGTGTGGCTGGGAACCTGGAACGAAGGCGCCCGGTTGCGCGTGAGTCAGCCGGCCACCACACTCTCGGCCATCGCCGGATCGCGTGCACCGCGCGCGGGCCGCCTCGCCTGGCGTCTGGTGTGGCGGGATCTGTCGGCCCGCCTGACGAGCCGCGCGGCGACATGAGCGCTGCGCGGATGCGCCGGTATCGCGTCGCCGTGCACGTTGTCGAATGCGCGACGGCCCCACGAGCCGGAGTAAGCTATCGGTTTTGCCGTCTGAACCCACTATGTCCACACCCCACGCCCTGAAACTGGACCATCTCGTTGTCGCCGCCGCCACGCTGGAAGCCGGCGAGGCGCATGTCATCGAGCAACTGGGGTTGAAGGACGTCGTGCCGCAGCGCGGCGGCAAGCACGCCCGCATGGGTACCCACAACAGCTTGCTGGGTCTGTGGGGCGGCGTCTATCTCGAGATCATCGCGATCGATCCGGAGGCACCCGCACCTGCGCGCCCGCGCTGGTTCGGGCTTGACGACGACGCGGTGCAGGCACGGCTGGCGCGCGGCCCGTATCTGGCGCACTGGGTGGCGCGCGTGGAGCGGCCTCGCTCGCTGCCGCGCTGGCAGGCGCAATACCCGACGCGCCTCGCGCCGGTGATCGAAATGCAGCGCGGCGTGCTGACGTGGCGGATCGGTGTGCCCGAGGACGGCAGCCTGCCTGCATGGCAAGGCGCCGGCGAGGGCTTGCTGCCGACGTTGATCCAGTGGGATTCGCCGCACCATCCGAGCGAGTCGCTGCCGTCCTCGGACTGCGCGGTGACCGCCTTGCGCGGCTTTCACCCCCGGGCGAGCGTCCTCAACGAACAACTGCAATGGCTGGGGGGCGACGCCTTGATTCGCATTGAAGACACGCTGGTCGAGCCGTCGCTCGCCGCCGAAATCGAAACCCCCGACGGGCCGCGCACCTTGCGCTGATCCGACACCGCCCACGATGCCCGGCACAACGCATGGCGGGCAGACGAACCCCGAGACACACGAGGCGACATCATGAATTCGCGCGAATCGCAGGGCATGCTGATCGGATTGATCGGCGTGCTCATTTTCAGCCTGACACTGCCGATGACGCGCATCGTCGTGGCGGAGGTCAACCCGCTGCTCAACGGACTGGGTCGCGCGCTCGTCGCCGCCGTGTTCGCGGGGGCGCTGCTCTGGTGGCGACGCGAACCCTGGCCAACGCCGCGTCAGCTCAAGCGCCTCGCCGTCACCTCGCTCGGCGTGATCATTGCCTTCCCCGTGTTCTCCGCCTGGGCCATGAAGACGATTCCCGCGTCGCACGGCGCGGTGGTCAACGGCCTGCAGCCCTTCTTCGTTGCCATCTATGCCTACTGGCTCGGTGGCGAGCGCCCGTCGCGCGGCTTCTGGGTTTGCGCCCTGGCGGGCAGCGCACTGGTGATCGCGTTCGCACTGCGCGCCGGGGGCGGTAGCCTGCACGCGGCAGACGGTCTGATGCTGCTCGCCGTCGTCATCGGTGCACTCGGTTATGCCGAAGGCGGCAAGCTCGCGCGCGAAATGGGTGGCTGGCAGGTGATCTGCTGGGCGCTCGTGGTGTCCGCGCCGGTATTGCTCGTGCCCGTGGGCTGGCTCGCGTGGCATCAGCCGTGGCCGGTGAGCGCGAAGGCCTGGGGCGCGTTCGCCTACGTCACGTTGTTCTCGCAATTCATCGGGTTCTTCGCGTGGTACGCGGGCCTCGCCATGGGCGGCATCGCGCGCGTGGGCCAAGTACAATTGCTTCAGATTTTTTTCACGATTGCATTGTCCGCGCTGTTCTTCGGCGAACAGGTCGACACCGTCACTTGGCTGTTCGCCGCGGGCGTGGTACTGACCATTGCACTCGGCAAGAACATGAAGATCGGCGCCTCGCGACTCACGGGCAAACCGGTCTGACGACGCTGCGGCGGCGCGTGCGATCCTTGCGCCGCCCCGCGTCTGCCCCCTGACGCCTGCGCCTGCCCTCACGCCTTCGGCACCCGCGGCGTCCGACACTCGCGGCGATACGCAAACGCCGCACCATCCAAGCGAGACCATCATGCATGATTGGCAATATTCGGAACGTGCCCGCAATCTGACCAGCTCGGCCATTCGCGAGATCCTGAAGGTCACGGAGCGCCCGGACGTCATTTCATTCGCCGGCGGCCTGCCCTCGCCCGCCACGTTTCCCGTCGCCCAGATGCGCGCTGCCGCCGATCGCGTACTGACCGAATCGCCGCAGGCCGCCCTGCAGTACAGCGCGACCGAAGGCTTCGCGCCGCTGCGCGAATGGATCGCAAAGCGCTACTCGCGCGACGGCCTTACGCTCGCCCCCGAAAACGTGCTGATCACCACGGGCTCGCAGCAGGGGCTCGATCTGATCGGCAAGATCTTCATCGACGAAGGCAGCCGCGTGCTCGTGGAAGCGCCAAGCTATCTCGGGGCATTGCAGTCGTTCTCGCTGTTCTCGCCCGAGTACGTGCCTGTGCCGACCGACGACCACGGCCTGCTGCCAGAAGCGCTCACGCCGGCGTTGGTGCAGGGCGCACGCTTTCTGTACGCGATGCCGAACTTCCAGAACCCGACCGGTCGTCGCCTGCCGATGGCACGCCGCGAAGCGTTGGCGGCCGTGGCCAGGCGCGACGGCCTGGCGATCATCGAAGACGATCCGTATGGCGAGCTGGACTACGAGGGTCAGCGTCTGCCGAGCCTGATGTCACTCGCGCCCGAGCACGTGCTTTACATGGGATCGTTCTCGAAGGTGCTGGCACCGGGTCTGCGCCTGGGGTTCATCATCGGGCCGCAGGCCGTCATCGCCAAGCTCGTGCAGGCCAAGCAGGCCGCCGATCTGCACACGCCGAGCCTCACGCAGCGCATCGCGTACGAAGTCGTGAAAGACGGCTTCCTCGACACGCACATTCCGTCGATCCGCACGCTCTATGCCGCGCAGGCGAAGGCGATGCTCGCCTCGCTCGCCCGGCACATGCCAGCCGATGCGACGTGGACGACGCCCGCCGGCGGCATGTTCATCTGGTTGACATTGCCCGCAGGCATCGACACCATGCAGTTGCTGGAAAAAGCGATTGCGCAGAACGTGGCGTTCGTGCCCGGCGCTCCGTTCTACGTCGGCACGCCGCAGTCGAATACGCTGCGACTGTCGTTCGTGACGGTGCCGCCCGACAAGATCGAAGTCGGTGTGGCGCGTCTGGGCGCGCTCGTCGCCGACGCGCTCACGCGCCGCGCCGCCTGATCGGTGCGCGTGCCGGGGCGGTGTTGCTCGCACCGACCTGGCGCCAGGTGCCGCTGGCCCGCCACGCCGGCCACGCCCGCGCATCGCCAGCGCACTCGCCGGCGCCGTTCGATCGACGTCAATGACGTCCTCGTTGCGCCGGCCCGAATCCCATCAACGCCTCTGCAAGGAAGCTGTACATGTCCGTCTACGACAAACTGAAGCAACTGGGTATCGAACTCCCGAGCGCCGGCGCCCCCGCCGCCGCTTACGTCATGAGCGCCCAAACGGGCAATACTGTGTTCCTCTCGGGCCACCTGCCGAAGAAGGATGGCAAGATCTGGACCGGCAAGCTCGGCAAGGACGTGAGCGTCGACGAAGGCAAGGCCGCCGCGCGCGCCGTCGCCATCGAACTGATCGCCACGCTGCACGCACACACGGGCGACCTGAACAAGGTCAAGCGCATCGTGAAGCTCATGAGCCTCGTGAATTCGACACAGGAGTTCACCGAGCAGCACCTGGTGACCAATGGCGCCTCCGAGCTGATCGCGGAAGTGTTTGGCGACGCCGGCAAGCATGCCCGCTCGGCCTTCGGCGTGGCCCAGATTCCGCTGAACGCCTGCGTCGAGATCGAACTGATTGCCGAACTCGCGTGAATCCGGCATGCGCAAGGCGGCGCAACGTGCGCGCCTTGCGAACGGTGAATACGACAACAGCCACTCTCGGGTGGCTGTTGTGCTTTCGGCGGAAGCCGTTTCCGGCGTCGATCAGAGCGGCTTGGCGTTGCCGTAAGCGCGACGCATGGCAACGGCAACGCCCAACGAGACGACCACCGTGACCGTGAGCAGCCCGACCACGCCGTACCAGCCGTGCGACTTAAGCATCACGCCGGAATAACTGCCGAGCAGGCTCGAGCCCAGATAATAGAAGAACAGATACAGCGCCGAAGCGATGGCCCGCCCCTGCGTCGCGCGCCGTCCGACCCAACTGCTCGCGACGGTGTGCGCCCCGAAAAAGCCGAACGTGAAAATCGCGAGGCCAATCACCACGCCCAGCACCTGCGACGCGAGCATCGTCAGCAACCCCACGAGCGACAGCGCGACCAGCACCCACAGCAGCCGCGGACGCCCCACGCGGTCCGACAGCGGGCCTGCGATGAACGAACCCACCACACCGATCAGGTACATCGCGAAAATCGCGCCGATGGCGGCGTGCGGCAACTGAAACGGCGGCGCCGACAGGTGAAAGCCCAGATAGTTGTAGATGCTCACGAAGCTGCCCATCATGAGACCGGCAAACAGATAGAGGCCCAGCAGCGCCGGGTCGCCCAGATGGCGGCGCGCATGTCCGAGCGCCTCACGCACCGTCATGTGGCGCGGCGTGAATCGACGCGACTGCGGCAGGCTTCGCGCGAACTCCAGGCCCATCGCGAGACACACCAGGCCGATGGCGGCAACCGACACCCGCCACGAGAACATGTCGGCGACGAAGGCCGAAAGCACGCGCCCTGCCATGCCGCCAAGAATGTTGCCCCCAATGTACAACCCCATCGACATGCCGAGCGAGCGCTGGTCGATCTCCTCGCTCAGGTAGGCCATCGCGATGGCCGGCAATCCGGAGAGCGCCAGTCCCTTGAGCGCGCCAAGAATGACAACGGTCTGGAAGTTGGTGGAAAACGCGCTGGCGATCGTGAGCACCGACGAACTCAGCAACGCGATCGTCATCATGCGCTTGCGGCTCACACGATCGGCCGCCACGCAGGTCACGAGCAGCCCCAGCGCCATCATCATCGTCGCCCCCGACACCGACCAACTGGCCTGCGCCGGCGTGATACCGAACGTGGTGGTCAGCAGCGGCAACAGCGACTGCATGCAGTACAACTGCGCAAACGTCGAGAAGCCGCCGAAGAAGAGCGCCCGGCTGATGACGGCGTACTCGCGCGTGCCTCGGGCGATGCCCGCCGGAAGCGCGGACGCCGATTCGCCGCCTGCCGCCGCGCCCTTGGGAAAAGGAAGGGAATTCGTTGATGCCATGACGCCGGCCCGCCTCGCGCGAGCCAAGAATGAAATGTATACGACGAATGATAGGTTTGCCGTTACCCATCGTCCAATATATATTTAAGCGACATTTTCATATATAAAAGCAATCAATCGAGCACCGGCAAGGAGGCAGGGGTGGAACTGCGGCACTTACGTTACTTCGTCACCGTGGCCGAGGAACTGCACTTCAGTCGGGCGGCGGAAAAGCTCAATATCGGGCAGCCCCCGTTATCGATGCAGATTCGCGCCCTCGAGGAGGAATTGGGGGTGGCGCTGTTCGAGCGCTCGCGGCGACGCGTCTTCCTGACGGCGGCCGGGCGGACATTCCTCGCGCGCGCGCGTCAGATCCTCGCGGATGCCGATGCGGCGCGCCGGGAAGTTCAGCAGATTGCCGGGCTCGATGCCGGGGAACTGCGCATCGCATTCACGACCTCGGCGCCGATGACGAATCTGATGAAGCGCGTGCTGACCGCTTATCGGCAACGATATCCGCGCGTGACACTCACGTTGAGCGAGTCGCCCTCGGAGCGCCAGCGCGATGCCTTGACCGAGCGCACGCTCGACATCGGTCTGCTGCGACAGGCGGAGGACGCACCGCCCATGTCAGGGTTGCATTTCGAAACGTTGATCGACGAAGCGCTGGTGGTCGTATTGCATCAGGGGCATGCACTGGCGCACCGGGAGAGCCTGTCGATCGCGGATCTGGCGAACGAGGCGTTCATCATGCATCCGCCCGACGTCGGGACGGCAGTCGATGGAAAGATCCGTCGCATGTGCGAGCGTGCGGGCTTCGCCCCGCGCGTCGTGCAGGAAGCGCGCGAGTCGACGACGATCGTCGCGCTCGCCGCCAGCGGCCTGGGCGTTGCGGTATTGCCCGAGGCGGTGCGTTGCATCCAGATCGAGGGCGTTCGCTTCAGGGCCCTGAGCGAGCCCGACGCCCATACCCCGCTGCTGCTGGCAAAGCGTCGCGACGACACCAGTCCGCTCGTTCAGGCCTTCGCGGCAATGTGCCGCGAAGTGGCCGGGCAGCTCGACGCGACGTCGCAGCAGGCAGACTGAGACGATCAGCCGCGCAGCGACGCGGCCAGCCCGATCACCACCACGCCGAGCACGAGATTGAGAATCACGAGGCGGCGAATGCCGTTCACCGCCGCCGCGCCGTCCGGCCACGACTGCGCCTGCACCGCCCGCTGCAGGCGCGGAAACAGGGCAAACCGGATGTGACCGAAGACGAGCATCATCACCACACCGATGCCGGCCATCGCATGCACTGGCCAGCGCGCGTGAAGGCCGCCCATGCCGAGCATCATGTGACCGCCCGAGAGCAGGATGACCACGATGGCCACCCCGACCCAGGTGAAGAAGCGCGTGAGCGCCGCCTCCCACAACGGCAGGCGCTGCTGCGGCGAGAGCTCCGACGACGCCGGGCGCAGGCACACCAGCGCGAAGAACATGCCGCCGATCCAGACGGCGACACTCACCAGATGCAGAAACAGACTGAAGGCATAAACGCTCATGCGTGACTCCCGTCAGGATGCCGAGGGCGCGGCGGGCAACACCGGCTCGAGCGAACGTGGTTTGAACGTCGCGAACTTGACGCCCGGCGCACGCCCCTTGCGCGCACGCTTGCCGATGTTCGGCGCTAGCGATGCGCCCGAGAGGGCCTCCGATTGCAACTTGCCGCCACGCACTTCGCCATGGACGATCACGCCGGCTTCGCTGATCGGCACTGCCGACACCAGCGTTTGCTTCGCTTCCAGTCCAATCAGCGTAACGCCGCGTCCACCGCCGGTGAGCGACTTCATTTCGTCCATGCCGAAAACGAGCAGGCGACCGTCGCTCGACAGGCACGCCACGGCGCTTGCCCCCTGCCAGATCGGCGTCGGGGCCAACGGCTCGGCGCCCTCGTCGATGGTCATGAACGACTTGCCCGCCTTCACGCGACTGACCATGTCGCCCAGTTTGGTGGTGAAGCCGAAGCCCGCCGTCGTGGCCAGCAGCAATGGCTGCTCGCCCGACGCCGCGTAGTAGTGCAACAGCCGGGAGCCCGATTCGAGCTCGATCAGCGACGTCAGGGGCACGCCGTCGCCGCGCCCGCCCGGCAGTTGCGACACCGCCACCGAGTAGACACGGCCGTTGCTGCCCCAGGCGATGAGCGGATCCACGGTACGGCATTCGAATGCGCCGTACAAGGCGTCGCCCTGCTTGAACGAGAAGCCCTGTGCATCGAGCCCATGCCCCTTGAGCGCCCGGACCCAGCCCTTGGCGGAAACGACCACCGTGACGGGTTCATCGACCACGCGCGCCTCGGCCACCGCACGCTTCTCCTCCTGGATCAGCGTGCGCCGCTCGTCGCCGAACTGCTTCGCGTCGGCTTCGATTTCCTTGATGATCAGACGCTTCATCGCGCTGTCGTTGGCCAGCAGCTCCTCGAGCCTGGTCTTTTCGTCGCGCAGCGAGGCGAGTTCCTGTTCGATCTTGATCGCTTCCAGACGCGCCAACTGACGCAAGCGAATCTCGAGGATGTCCTCCGCCTGACGCTCGCTCAGCTTGAACGCGTTCATCAGCGCGGCCTTCGGCTCGTCCGACTCGCGAATGATCCGGATGACCTCGTCGATATTCAGGAAGACGATCATGCGGCCTTCGAGAATATGAATCCGGTCGTCGACCTTGCCCAGACGGTGGCGCGAGCGGCGCGTGACCGTTTCGAAACGGAAGCCGATCCACTCGGTGATGATTTCGCGAAGCGACTTCTGTCCCGGGCGCCCGTCGGCGCCGACCATCACCAGGTTGACCGATGCGCTCGATTCGAGGCTCGTGTGCGCGAGCAGCATCGTGATGAATTCCTGCTGGTCGATGCGGCTCGACTTCGGCTCGAACACCAGGCGCACCGGCGCGTCCTTGCCCGATTCGTCGCGAACGGCGTCGAGCATGCCGAGCACGGACTGCTTGAGGTTCTGCTGCTCGGGCGTGAGCGACTTCTTGCCCAGCTTGACCTTCGGATTGGTGATTTCCTCGATTTCCTCGAGCACCTTCTGGCCGGACGTGTTCGGCGGCAGCTCGTAGACCACCGCCTGCCACTGGCCGCGCGCCATCTCCTCGATCTTCCAGCGTGCACGTACCTTGAGACTGCCGCGCCCGCTTTCATAGGCGGAGCGAATCTCCGCGGCGCTCGAGATCAGCTGGCCGCCACCCGGGAAGTCCGGGCCCTGCACGTGCGTCATCAACTCCGCGTCGTCGAGCTTCGGATTGCGGATCAACGCCACGGCCGCCGACGCCACCTCGCGCAGGTTATGCGACGGAATCTCCGTTGCCAGGCCCACGGCAATGCCCGAGGCCCCGTTGAGCAGCACGAACGGCAGGCGCGCCGGCAACAGACGCGGCTCTTCGGTCGAGCCATCGTAGTTCGGCACGAAATCGACCGTACCCGCGTCGATTTCATCGAGCAGCAGTTTCGCGATCGGCGTCAGGCGCGCTTCCGTGTACCGCATGGCCGCCGCGCCGTCGCCGTCGCGAGAACCGAAATTGCCCTGGCCGTCGATGAGCGGATAGCGCATCGAGAAGTCCTGCGCCAGGCGCACCAGTGCGTCGTACGCGGACTGATCGCCGTGCGGATGGAATTTACCGAGGACGTCGCCGACCACGCGCGCCGACTTCACCGGCTTGGCGTCGGCCGCGAGGCCCATTTCGTTCATCGCAAACAAAATCCGGCGCTGCACCGGCTTCTGACCATCGCAAACGTCAGGCAGGGCACGGCCCTTGACCACGCTGATGGCGTAATCCAGATAAGCACGCTCGGCGTATGCGCCGAGCGTGAGCGTGTCGTCATCCGACGGTTGCGTAAAGAGATCTTCTACTTGTTCCATAAAACCTGTGGGTTTGCTGCGAACGTTTGGCGAATGTTCGGGGAGACGTCGACCGCGAGATCATACCAAGCTCGTCGGCACATTTCGGCAAAAAGCATGGGCGAACGGCAAAGCAAGTCGCGAATTCAGATTCGTGCGGGGTTGGCATCCGGACGGCGTCGCCGACCATCCGTCGTGGCCCGGGGTCGGGACGTGCGCTAGTCCGTGGCCGGCGGCGACGACAGCGCCGACGCCGGCGCCCGTGCCGACGCGTTGGGCAGCGTTGCCGGCACGACCGGCAGACCGGAGGGCGCGCCGAGGATGACGTGAATTCGCCCGTCACGAGATCCGCTCACCCGCGCCCCGCCGACCTTCGCCGCGCCCGCACGCAGTGGCGCGCCGGCGGCAGCGATGACGGGCGCGTCCGGATTGAAGCGGCGGTAAAGCTCGAGCACCGCGGCGACGTAGTCGCGCGTCTCGGCGTAAGGGGGAATCTGATTGGCGTGGCGCGCCACGGCCCCTTCGCCGGCGTTGTAAGACGCGAGCACGAGTTCGAGACGATTCGGATAGCGCGATTGAAGATCACGCAGGTAACGCGCCCCCGTCAGGACATTCGTCCGCGGATCGGTCAGCTTGTCGGCTACTGTGCGTCGTGCGTCGGCACGCACGCCGTAGCGCTCGCCCGTGGTCGGCAGCACCTGCATCAGCCCGACGGCGCCCTTCGGGGATACGGCGTCGCTGTCGAAGCCCGATTCGGCGGCGATGACCGCCTTGAGCAGCGCCGCATCGACGTGAAACTGCTTCGACGCCTGCGCGATCAGGGGCGCGAGTTTCTTCAGGTTGGGATGGCGCGCCAGCGCGTCGTAGAGGCGCGACCGGTCCGCGCCGCTGACGACACCGCCTTGCGACGCACGCAGGTCCACATTGCCGCTCGTGCCGAGCACCAGGCGATAACGTGCATCGAGCTTGCGCGCCGCAAGGTGCGCGACACCGTTCTCGTCGACGTAGCCATAGAGTTCGGCGTGCGCGAGCGGTGTCGCGGCAAGCAGCGCGGCTGCCAGCGCGACGCCCGCAAAACGCCTCAGGGACGCGGGCCGACAGATCGCGCGAAGCCGATCCGTCACCGGAAGTTGATTATTGCTGGCCTTTGACATGCACCTTGATCGTCTGGCTCATGGCCGGACCGTACGACCGGTGCGCACCGTCGGCGAACTGCATCGTCAACGCGTGGTCGCCCGGCGTGAGATTGACGGTCGTCTCGGTCTGGCCCTTGCCGAAATGCAGATGCGAGTCGTCTGCGGGTACGACCTGACCTGCCGGAATCGGATCGCCGTCGATGATGAGATGGTGATGGCCGGTGTTGGCCACCACTTCCCCAGCCGGTTTGACCGTCATGCCCTCGACGCCGAACTTGACCACCACCGGGTTGCTCACCACGGCCCCATTGGCGGGCGCTACGAAGAAGACGCGCGGCTGGGCCGACTGTGCCAGAACGGCAGTGCTTGCGCACGCGAACGCCAACGGCACGACAATGCAACGCATGGAACGCAACATAACGCGACTCCCGGTAGGGTGGAGGTTGGATTATCCCATTATGTGAGCGCTCACGCTCGCCTGGACGTGCGCGAGGCTCCTATCGTGGGAAAGATTGCGAGCCGCTCAGATGTCGGCTTCGACTTCGTTGCCCTTGGCCTCGAGCCAGCTGCGGCGCTGGGCCGCCTCGCCCTTGCCCATGAGCATGTTCATGCGTGCGACCGTGGCATCGAAATCGAGGCCGCCGAGCGCCACCGGGCTCAGCCGGCGGGTATCGGGGTTCATGGTCGTTTCCCAGAGCTGCTCCGCGCTCATCTCGCCCAGCCCCTTGAAGCGGCTGATCGACCAGGCGGTCTCGCGCACCCCGTCCTTGCGCAGCTTGTCGAGAATCGACTCGAGTTCGCCTTCGTCCAGCGCGTAGAGTTTCTGCGCGGGCTTCTTGCCACGGGCCGGCGCATCCACGCGATACAGCGGCGGACGCGCAACGTAGACGTGGCCCTTGGCGATGAGTTGCGGAAAATGCCGGAAGAACAGTGTGAGCAGCAGCACCTGGATATGCGAGCCATCGACGTCAGCATCGGAGAGGATGCAGATCTTCCCGTAGCGCAGGTTCGACAGGTCAGGCGTATCGTTCGCGCCGTGCGGATCCACACCGATGGCCACGGCGATATCGTGCACTTCGTTGTTGGCGAAGAGGCGGTCGCGCTCGGTCTCCCACGTGTTGAGCACCTTGCCGCGCAACGGCAGGATCGCCTGAAACTCCTTGTCACGCCCCATCTTCGCCGACCCACCCGCCGAGTCGCCCTCCACGAGGAAGAGTTCGTTGCGCGTGATGTCCTCGGTCTCGCAATCGGTCAACTTGCCGGGCAGCACCGCCACCCCTGAGCTCTTCTTCTTCTCGATCTTCTGACCGGCGCGCGTGCGCGCCTGGGCCTGACGGATCACGAGCTCGGCGAGCTTCTTGCCGTGCTCGACATGATGGTTGAGCCACAGCTCGAGCGCGGGGCGCGTGAACGACGACACGAGACGCACGGCATCGCGACTGTTCAGGCGTTCCTTGATCTGCCCCTGGAACTGCGGATCGAGCACCTTGGCCGAGAGCACGAACGACACGCGCGAGAAGACGTCCTCAGGCAGCAGTTTCACGCCCTTGGGCTGGAGATTGTGCAGTTCGATGAAGCCGCGCACGGCCTGGAACAGCCCCTCGCGCAGGCCGGATTCATGCGTGCCGCCGGCAGGCGTGGGAATCAGGTTGACGTAAGACTCGCGCACTTGCGCACCGTCTTCGGTCCAGGCCACGACCCACGCGGCGCCCTCGCCTTCCGCAAAGCTGTCTTCGTTGCCGTCGGCGAAACGCTCGCCTTCGAACAACGGAATGAGCGGCTCCGCGCCGTTGAGCGATTCGACCAGATACCCTCGCAGGCCATGCTCATAGAACCAGCTCTGCGCTTCGCCGTTCTTCTCCTGGCGCAACGTGACGCGCACGCCCGGCAACAGCACGGCCTTCGAGCGCAGCAGGCGTTGCAACTCGCCCAGCGGCAATGTGGGGCTATCGAAGTATCGGGCGTCCGGCCAGACCGTGACACGCGTGCCACTCCTCTTCTCACCACGTTGCGCCGCTCGCGAATGCAGCGCCACGCTGACGTTGCCGCCGTCGGCGAATTCGAGCTCGGAGACCTGGCCATCGCGCCAGACCGTCACGGCCAGCCGCGTGGCCAGAGCGTTCGTCACCGACACGCCCACCCCGTGGAGACCGCCCGAGAAGGTGTACGCGCCCCCGGCAGCCTTGTCGAACTTGCCACCGGCGTGCAGCCGCGTGAAGACGATTTCGACCACCGGCACGCCTTCTTCCGGATGGATGCCGACCGGAATGCCGCGACCGTCGTCCTCGACGCTCACGGAGCCATCCCGGTTCAGGGTGACGAGAATCTCCTTGCCGTACCCGCCAAGCGCTTCGTCCGACGCGTTGTCGATGACTTCCTGAATGATGTGCAGCGGGTTTTCCGTGCGGGTGTACATGCCCGGGCGTTGCTTGACCGGCTCAAGGCCCTTGAGGACCTTGATGGACGCTTCGCTGTACTGGGCAGGCGTATTTTTTTTCGACATAGCGTGACTGAATTGGGGTTCGGCGCCCGCCGATTATCCACACTTCCTGTGGACAACCACGGGGAAAACCCATTAACACATGACAAAAGTGACGCCGGATCAACGACTTGAGTTGCGGCGCCCACATAATGGGCACTCGGTGCCCGTCCGACGTGCGGACGGCACCGCATGAATCGCGGCCTATTGTACTGTCACTCGCGGCGCCTTCGGGTTAGCGCGCCACGGTGCCAACGCAAGACGGCCGGACAACCGGCCGCCTGCGTGTCTTTCGTGTCGCGAAGGGAACCCCAACGCGACGAGCGCGATCAGGCGCTCTCGCCGCGCTGCTTCGCCTCGAGCACTTCCCAGCGTTCGAGCGCCTCGAGCAACTCCAGTTCAATCGCCTCGAAACGTTCGGACAGCGCCGCCCCGGCCGCCGGATCTTTCACAAAGATCGAACCGTCCTCGAGCCTGGCGGCCGCGTCTTTCTGCTCGTTCTCGAGCGCGGCGATGCGCTCGGGCAGCCCGTCGAGTTCACGCTGCTCCTTGTAGCTGAGCTTGACCGTGCGGTTCGTGCCGCGTCGGGTTGCGCTCGCGGCTTCCTTCGGCGCAACGTCCGCCGGCGCATGCTGTGCCGAAAGCGCCGCCGCGCGCGCGCTCTGCACCTGCCAGTCGGTGAAGCCGCCGACATATTCGCGCCAGTGGCCGTCGCCCTCGGCGGCGATCACCGAGGTCACGACGTTGTCGAGGAACGTCCGGTCGTGACTCACCAGGAACACCGTGCCGCTGTACTCCTCGAGCAATTCCTCGAGCAGTTCGAGCGTGGGGATATCGAGATCGTTGGTCGGTTCGTCGAGCACGAGCACGTTGGCCGGACGCGCGAACAAGCGCGCGAGCAGCAAACGATTGCGCTCGCCGCCGGAGAGCGACTTCACCGGCGAGCGGGCGCGCTCCGGCGAAAACAGGAAATCGCCCAGATAGCTCATGACGTGCTTGCGCGTGCCATTGATTTCGATCCAGTCACTGCCCGGGCTGATCGTGTCGAGCAGATTGCGTTCCGGGTCGAGTTGCGCGCGCATCTGGTCGAAGTACGCCACCTGCAGGTTCGTGCCCACGCGAATCTGTCCGCTGTCCGGCGCGATCTCGCCGAGGATCAGCTTGAGCATGGTGGTCTTGCCCACGCCGTTCGGTCCCACGAGACCGACCTTGTCGCCACGCATGAGCGTCGCCGAGAAGTCGCGCACGATCACGCGACCGTCGTACGACTTGGTGACGTTGGTCAGCTCCGCGACGATCTTGCCCGACTTCTCGGCCTGCGCCACGTCCATGCGCACGTTGCCCTGGATCTCGCGACGCTCGGCCCGTTCGTTGCGCATGGTCTTGAGTCGTTCGATGCGCGACACGCTGCGCGTGCGACGCGCCTCCACTCCCTTGCGGATCCAGACTTCTTCCTGCGCGAGCAACTTGTCGAACTTCTCGTTCTCCACGCGCTCGACCTCGAGCTGGGCCGCCTTACGTTCCTGATATTGCGTGAAGTTGCCCGGGTAGGAGAGCAAATGTCCGCGATCGAGTTCGACGATGCGCGTGGCAACGCGATCGAGGAAGCTGCGGTCGTGGGTAATGAACAGCAGTGCACCGCGATAGCCGATCAGCAACTCTTCGAGCCAGCGAATCGCCTCGAAATCGAGGTGGTTGGTCGGTTCGTCGAGCAGCATCACGTCGGGCTTCGCCACCCAGGCCTGCGCGAGCGACACGCGCTTTTGCATCCCGCCGGAGAGCGCGCCCACGCGGGCATGGCCGTCGAGGCCGAGCTGCGCGATGGTGGTCTCCACGCGCGTCTTGAGCTGCCAGGCGTCGGCGGCGTCGAGCGACGACTGCAAACTGTTCAGGCGGGCGAGCAGCGCGTCGTGCTCCGCGCCCTCGGGTGCGTCGGCGAGCGCCTCGGCCGTGTGGTCGTAGTCGGACAGCAGCACGTGCAGATCGCCCAGCCCGAGTGCAACGGCGTCGAACACGCTTTGCGCCGGATCGAACTGCGGCTCCTGCGGTACATAGACCGTATTCAGGCCGGCCTGACGCGCAACGAGGCCGTCGTCGGGCGCGGTCAGCCCCGCCACGATCTTGAGCAGCGACGACTTGCCGGCGCCATTGCGTCCGATAAGCCCGACGCGCTCACCGGCTTCGAGCGAAAAATCGGCATTGTCGAGCAATGCCACGTGACCGAACGCCAACTGGGCGCCGGTGATGGAGTACAAGGCCATGTGTCGGGAAACGCGTGAACTGCGATGGAAGATATTGTAGTGCCGGGTGCATTGCCCCGGCCGAAATTGCGGCACCCGCGGCGACAACATCCGCCGCGCCGCCTTGCCGACGCGCGTCTAGGGGCTCGCTGGCGCACGCAGCATTTCGATGTGCATGATGCCGTCTTCGTCATAGGGCTCGCTCGCCTTGACGAATCCGAAGCTACCGTAAAACGCCTCGAGGTGGGCCTGCGCACCGATTCGCAGTGGGGCTTTTGGCCATTTCGCTTCGGCGATGGCCACTGCGCGCGCAAGCAATTCGCGCCCGAGCCCGGTGCCCCGGTGCGACGCCGCCGTGATCACCCGCCCGATCGACGCTTCGTCGTAGGCCAGCCCCGGAGGTAACAGCCGCAGGTACGCGGCAATCTGTGGTTGATTCGACGCGTCACGCGATTGCGCGACAAGATGCAGGCTTTGAGGGTCGCGACCGTCGATGTCCTGATACGGGCATTGTTGCTCCACCACGAACACCGCGTTGCGCGCGGCCAGAATGCGGTACAGCAACGTGGCGCCCAGTTCATCGAACGACTTGCACATCCATTCCATTCCCGACTCTCCAGCCTCGCGACGCAAAGGCGGGACTATAGCACCGTCGCAAAACGGCGATGCCGCATCTCGCACACAAGGGGGAAGGGAAAAACCGGCTTACTGATAATAGACGATGCCCTGCTCGATATCGGCACGGGCGTTACGCTCCGCGTCGTCGAGGGCGTTGCCCTGCGTGGCGAAACCATAGGCGGTCTGCACCTGGTACGCCCCTACCTTCTCCAACCCCTGACGGGTCGGGCGATGAATCTCGTAGAACGCGTCCCAGCGAGCATTGTCGCGCTCGACGGCATGGACGACGTACTGGAATTCCTGATATTGGGTTGTTTTCATTTTGTATTCTTCCTACTGCAAAAAAATTGACTAATAACTATTCCTCTCGAATCGGCTTACGGTGGTGAGAGTGCAAATTTGCACAAATGTTTCCGTGAAGTGCACGCAGCGTAGCGACCGAATGTGACAAAGACACGACATTCGCATGACCGACACAAGCGACACAGGCCCACGGGGCTCACTGGGTCAGGCCATGTCGGACGCGCCTGAGCGCGAATTCGATGCAAGACGGTGCAGGCCGCGTGCGCACCTGAATTGCGCAAACCTGACGCAATGCGGGTGATCTGAACGACTTCCTGTTTCGGGGAACGATGACCGCGCATCCGGTACGGACGGCGGCGGGAGCGCCTGAGCGCTCGGAGCGGCGGCCACAACGCGTCGCGCGACACCTCTGTAGTGGTTTTCGTGTCGTGCGCTCGCTTTCGCCGGACAGGCAACGCTTTTGCCCGGCAAGGCATACCGCTGAAGACTGCCCTCAGGGCTCCCGGAATTAGCGGGAAATCGAGTGCAGTTGACGAATGATAGCAGAAATCGACGCACCGTGCCGTTTGACGCGTCGACTCGATGCCAAACGCCCGACGTCAGCGGCTTGCCGAAGGCTCGTCCATCTGCCGCAGGATCCAGTACATGTAGCCGGCGAACGCGCCGAAGATGACGTGTCCGGCGAGCATCGTCCAGCCTCGCGATTCGATGAACCACGGGAAAAGCTGCGTCATGACGTAGAAGTTCACGGCATACACGGCCAGACCGAACACGGCGCCCGCGACCGATACGGTCACTACGTCCGAATCCAGCCGGAACGGGGCGACGATCGCGCCCAGCACCACGCCGAGCACCACACCGATGGTGGCGTGGACGACCAGCGCCATGGCGACGATGGAAAGATCGAACGTGGCGGGCTGGGTAATGATGCCCGGCCCGAGGACGATGGCCGCCACCATGCGCGGCGGCACCCAGGGACTCTGGCCGGAGACCAGCAGCACCATGAGCATTTCCACGGCGGAGAAAAAGGCGCAGGCGACGAAACCGGCCACGGCGGCGGCGGCCCAGTCGGGCGAGCGGTGCGTGTAGCGATGCGAGTGGAGGTGTAGTTCCATGATGTCCTCCCGGAAGGGTCACTCACAGAGCCGCCGGTGGGACCGGCAGTGTTTTCAGGATAGGACAATCCAGCCGCGGTGAAGGGCGGGCGTACCGGGCGACGCTATATACTGGGTCACAACCCGCCGCCGGCGGGACTTCAGGGAGATATCGTATGTCCAGTCTGATTGGCTTGCTCGTCGCTATCGTGCTCGTCGGAATCCCCGTCTGGCGCATTCTGACCCGGCTGGGCCTGTCGCCGTGGTTCACGATATTGGCCTTCATTCCGGTGATCAACATCATTTCGCTGTGGCTGCTCTCCTATGCCAACTGGCCGGGGCAGCGCGCGTCCGCGCAAGCGCCGACGGTCTAGTCCCGCCGCGCGGGTGCCTCGCATGCGCGGGGCATCGCGCGGGCGCCCGGGGCGCCTGCGTGTCGGCGCATCGATGCTCGCCCGTGGTGCAGTGCGGTACGGTAGAATATTCGCCAAACTCCGAACACTGGACTGGCATGAGCACAGAGCTGAACGCGGCATCCAATTTCATCCGCAACATCATTGACGAAGACAATCGCTCGGGCAAATGGGGCCAGCGCGTCGAGACGCGCTTTCCGCCGGAGCCGAACGGATATCTGCACATCGGTCACGCCAAAGCGATCTGCCTGAATTTCGGCGTGGCGCGCGACTACGACGGCGTGTGCCATCTGCGCTTCGACGACACCAACCCCGAAAAGGAAGAGACCGAATACGTCGACTCGATCATCGACATGGTCAAGTGGCTCGGTTTCAGCTATCAGACGCCGCAAAAGGAACACCTGTACTTCGCGAGCGATTACTTCGAGCAGCTGTATCAGGGCGCCGAAATCCTGATCCAGCGCGGCAAGGCCTATGTCGACAGCCAGAGCGCCGAAGACATGCGCGCCAATCGGGGCACCCTCACCGAACCGGGCAAGGATTCGCCGTTCCGCAATCGCACCGTCGAGGAAAATCTCGACCTGTTCCGCCGCATGCGCGCGGGCGAATTCGCCGACGGCACGCACGTGCTGCGCGCCAAGATCGACATGGCGTCGCCCAACATCAACCTGCGCGACCCGGCGATCTACCGGATTCGGCACGCCCACCACCACCGCACGGGCGACGCGTGGTGCATCTACCCGATGTACACGTACGCCCACCCGCTCGAGGACGCCATCGAGAACATCACGCACAGCCTGTGCACGCTGGAGTTCGAAGACCAGCGCCCGTTCTATGACTGGGTGCTCGGTGAGCTGGCCGATGCGGGCATGTTCACGCGCCCCACGCCGCAACAGATCGAATTCGCACGCCTGCAACTGACGTATGCGATCACGAGCAAGCGCAAGCTGCGTCAACTGGTCGACGAGAAGTTCGTCGACGGTTGGGACGATCCGCGCATGCCCACGCTGGTCGGCCTGCGTCGCCGCGGCTTCTCGCCCGAGAGCCTGCAACTGTTCTGCGAGCGCATCGGCGTTGCCAAGTCGGCGTCGTGGATCGACATGAGCATTCTCGAGCAGGCATTGCGCGATGACCTCGATCCGAAGGCACCGCGCGCGACGGCCGTGCTCGATCCGCTCAAGCTGATCATCGACAACTACCCCGAAGGCCAGCAGGAAGACTGCCAGGCGCCGGTGCATCCGCACTTCCCGGAGCGCGGCATGCGCACGTTCCCGATCTCGCGCGAGCTGTGGATCGAGCGCGAAGATTTCCAGGCCGAGCCGGTCAAGGGCTTCTTCCGGCTCTTCCCGGGAAACAAGGTGCGTCTGCGCTACGGCTACGTGGTCGAGTGCACCGGTTTCGACACCGATGCCGACGGCAATGTCACGGCGGTGCACTGCAACTACTTCGAGGACAGCCGTTCGGGCACGCCGGGCGCGGACAACTACAAGGTCAAGGGCAACATCCACTGGGTGAGCGCGGCGCACGCGCTGGCCGCGGAAGTGCGCATCTACGACCGCCTGTTCCTGGACCCGCATCCCGATGCCGGCGAGAAGAACTTCCTCGACGCCCTCAACCCGAATGCGAAGCGCGTCACGCAGGCGTACATCGAGCCGGGGCTGGTGAGCGCGGCGCCGGAAGATCGCGTGCAGTTCGAGCGTCACGGCTACTTCGTTGCCGACCGCCACGACGCGGTCCCGGGCAAACCGGTGTTCAACCGCATCGTCTCGCTCAAGGACAGCTGGGCAGTGAAGCCGGCCAAGGGTGGCGGCAAGTAAGCCCAGGCGTCCCGCCCCTCAACGCAAAACCCGCGCTCCCGAGCGCGGGTTTTTGCTTTGTGCCTTCGCTCTCGCCTTCGCCTGAAATATCGACTATAAGGCGCGCGCACGCCCGTCTGCGTCGGTTCGGCGTATGCTCGCGACCGACATCGCCGGATACCCAGTCCGGCCTCGACTCACCGAATGCGCGTTCTCATTCGCCAGCCGCCGCTTCCGACGCCCGTCCATGCCCACGCTCCGCCCTTCGTCAATGCAGCCCGCTACGTCGACCTCGCCGGGGGCGGCGCCCTCACCGAGCTCACCGAGCTCACCGAGCTCACCGACATCACGGAACGCGTCGATCTCATCGACCGCACCGACCTTGCCGTCCGGCGGTGGGGTCCTCCAACGCCTGGCGGATGAGCTGCATGGACTGGCCGCGAACTTCGCGCAAATCTACTTCATTCCGTCGGCTGGCGCCGGTGTGTTGCTGCTCGCGGTCCTCGCGCTCGCCGATCGCCCTGCCGCCCTCACCGGGCTGGCGGCCAGCGCCATCGCCTCGGCGATCGCCATCGCGCTGCGACTGCCGGCCGAGCAGCGACGAAAGGGGCTCGTGGGTTACAACGCGGCGCTCACCGGCATCGCATTCGGCGCGCTTTGGCAACCCGGCGTCTCCGGCTTCGTCTGGCTCGCGGCATGCGTGGCACTGACCGTCGTCGTGTCCGCCGGACTCGCGCGCCGCCGGTTTCCAGCGCTCACAGGCCCCTTCATCGGCGTGATGGCGCTCACCTGGGTCGCACAGTCCTGGGTCGGTCTGGTGCCACGCGCGGGCGCGCTGGCCTGCGACGCCGCCACGCCCGGGTTCGTATTCTGCTCGGTGGGACAGGTGGTCTTCATCGCGCCGCTGGTGCTCGGCCTGCTGACCTGGTACGTGCTGGCACTCTGGAACGTTCGCGCCACGCTTTGGGCGCTCGCGGCGGCGGTAGCCGTCTGGGCAGGCCTCGTATCCGCCACCTCGCTCGTTTCACGGACATTGCCGACATGGCTGGCCTCGCTCAGCTCGCTCACCTCGTTCGGCCTGTCCTGGCCGTCGATCGCGGCGCAGGCCGGGGGCATGGGTGTCAATGCGTTTCTCGCCGCCCTGGGCCTCGGTGCCTTCGGTCGCCCGGCCTCCCAGCGCTTCGCGGGCGCTTGGCTGGCCAGCATCCTGTGTGTCGTGCTCGGTCACGCCCTCGCGCCGATCGGCTGGCCCTACTTCACCCTGCCGTTCAATCTTGCGGTGTGGACGGTGCTCGCCGTCTCACGAGCGCAGCCGTCGCCGGAAAGCGCATAAAAAAATGCCCGGAACGGTCGACGTTCCGGGCACTCGCTCATCGCTAACCCCGTTTCGAGAAGCTGCCGTCTGCGCGGCCGTGGAGATGACTCAGCTTCCCTGTGTGGTTTTGGCCTGCCCTCGCTCACGTTCGCGCCCTTTCGGGCGCCGGAGCATTTTCAACTACGGCTTGTTGTTATCGCTGCTTCTTCCCTGACGCCCGCCAACGCCCCCCGACGTTACGAACCGCTGCCGAAGCCCAGGCCTCTTGCGTGCCATACCTGTATCAACGGCTGTTGGCGGGAAAAGTTGACCGGGGTATACACCGATCCCTTCGCGGATACCTCGCCCGATCGGCGGTATCACCCGGCACCAGGCGCGCCACTCGCCTCGGCCGATGTCGCCGGCGATTTCACGACTGCATACCGCGTCAGCGTCTCCTGACGCGCCACGTCGTGCGCGACCAGCGGCTCCGGATAGTTTCGCCCCAACACCACGCCGGCGTCGCTCAAGGTCTGCGCATCGGCGCGCCAGGGCGCATGCAGCGCCTTGTTGGGCAGATCAGCCAGTTCGGGCACGTACTTTCGGATGAATCGCCCTTCGGGGTCGAACTTCTCCGACTGCGTGACCGGGTTGAAGATGCGGAAGTACGGCTGGGCATCGCAACCGGTCGAGGCGGCCCACTGCCACCCGCCATTGTTCGCCGCCAGATCGAAATCGTTGAGGGCCTGCGCGAAGTACGCCTCCCCGCGCCGCCAGTCGATGCCCAGATCCTTGACCAGAAAGCTTGCCGTCACCATTCGCAGGCGGTTGTGCATATAACCGGTCTGATTGATCTGACGCATCGCCGCGTCGACGAGCGGATACCCGGTGCGCCCCTCGCACCAGGCCAGGAACGCAGCGTCCGCCGCCTTGCCCGTCGCCCACTCGATCGCGTCGTACGCCGGCTTGAACGCCCGGCCGTCCACGTGCGGGTGATGATGCAGGATCATGAAATAGAAGTCGCGCCAGATCAGCTCGCCGAGCCATGTCTGCGCGCCGCGGCCGGCCTCCCCGCCGTGCTGCATGGCAGCGTGCGCCTCACGCGCGAGCGTGCGGATCGACACGGTGCCGAAGCGCAGGTGCACGGACAGATAGCTCGGTCCACGCACGGCCGGATAGTCGCGTCGTTCGTGGTAGTGCGCCATGCGTGGCAGGAAGTCGTCGAGCAGCTGCTGCGCGCCCGACTCCCCCGCGGGCACCGCGATGCGGCGCGACTCGGGCACATCGAAGCCCAGCGTCGCCAACGACGGTATCGCCCCGTTCCCGGCGCGCGGCGGTGGGGCCAACCGCTGGAAATCGGACGGCTTGCCGTGCGGTGCAAGGTCGACCGGCCTCACCTGCCTGAGCCAGGCACGCTGGTACGGCGTGAATACGCTGTAGGGCTCGCCCTGAGCGCTCAGAACCTCGTTCATCTCGAAGATCACGTGGTCCTTCACGAGTTCGAAAGCGATACCCTGATCGCCCAGCGACCGGGCGACGGCACGGTCGCGCCTGAGCGCAGCCGGCTCGTAGTCCCGGGCGGCGAACACCGCCTGCACGCCGAGCGTCTTCGCCAGTGCCGGAATCTCATGCGCCGGGTCGCCATGGCGCACGACCAGCCCGCCACCGCGCGCCCTGAGCGTTTCGTCGAGTTCGCAAACACTGTCGTGAAGGAAAGCGACACGCCGATCGTTGCGCGGCAGTCCGTCGAGAATGGTCGTGTCGAAAACGAACGCGACATAGACCTCGGCGCAACTCGCGAGCGCCTGCGCCAGCGAAGCGTTGTCCGCGCAGCGAAGATCGCGCCGCAGCCATACCAGACCTTTGTGGAATTCGCTCATGTCAGTTCGGCGCGACACATGCACGCCCAATTCGGTGGAATGCGAGGACGTCCCCGCCAAATCCCGTACCATAGCGAGATCGCGGACTTTTTGCCATCGGCCTCGATCACCTCATGATTCGGAAGTTTCCGATTTTGACTCAAATGCGCGCCGCTCCGCTCCTGGCGTGTCTCGCGGCGGCCCTGCTCGTCACCGGCTGTGCCAGCCCTTCAAAAACACAAGCCGGTGCGACACCCGCGCATGCCCCGGCGCCCGACGCCGCTACCCTGCGCGAGC
The DNA here is from genome assembly GCF_000767615.3 of Pandoraea pnomenusa. Taxonomy (NCBI): domain Bacteria; kingdom Pseudomonadati; phylum Pseudomonadota; class Betaproteobacteria; order Burkholderiales; family Burkholderiaceae; genus Pandoraea; species Pandoraea pnomenusa. The sequence continues at coordinate 3,511,006 of NZ_CP009553.3, forward strand.
GTCACCTGGCCGCCGCCGACGCCGCGGCCACCCAATACCGCTCCTGTCTATACGGACACGTGGCGCGTTACGTCAATCTCGTGCCCGACGCCGGCCGTTTGGCCGACGAAGCTACGGCGGAGTGCGCCCCCATCACCGAGCGCTTTCATCGGGAACGTCAGGCGGCGGTGCTCACGTACACGTCGCCGTCGGAGGCGTCGCAGCAAGCCGATGCCGCCACGCTCACGCTCCAGGCCGACGGCTTGCGAGTCGCGCGCGCACGTGCCACGGAGCTTCGGGCGCTGCGGTAAACCGACACCACGGGTCGATACGATGGGTCGCTGCGGTGTGCCTTACGTAGTCTCCCGAACGTGCTTTCCCTAATCGGGCAAGCCCCGATTGGCGAAAAACCGGCAGGTCACCAAAATGAAATCGCCCTCTTACGTCCTTTTGGGGGTACTGCGACAACGTCATTTGCCCGCTTCGGCGGGCATTTTTCTTCGGTATCCGCAACAATCGCGCCGCCAGTGGTCAGCGCGCGGGGAGGCCGCGATGTGCATCTTTTGCCAACGCACGATGGAGGTCACTTGTCGTCGCGCTCGCGCGGCGCCGGCGCGTCCGCATCCGCATTCGCATCCGCCAGGCCATTGCGGGGTTCGTCGTGTCCCAGCCATCGGTGCGCGAGCGCTTCGACCCGCCCGCCGACCGCCAGCACGATAAGCAGCAGCACCATCGCGGCCACGGCAATGTGCCAGCGGCCCAGACCGCAGATGATGCCGATCCCCGTGGTACTCCAGAGCGCCGCCGCCGTGGTGAACCCATGAACTGAGGCGCCTCGGCTGGGCCGGACGATGCAACCCGCGCCGAGAAAACCGATCCCCGCGACGATCCCCTGCACGACACGGCTGACCGACGAGTTGTCGTAGGTCAGCGCCGAGCCTGGAAACGGCACCACGGCCAGCACGAACAACGCCGAGCCGAACGACACGATCGCCAGCGTGCGCAAGCCGACTGACTTGTGATGCAGATTGCGGTTCAGGCCCACGAGCCCGCCCAGAATCAGGGCCGCGGTAAGCCGCAATGTGACTTCGATGATCTCCGTCATCCTTCACCTCGTCTGGGTGCGCATTGCTGCGCGAGTCATAAGTCCTGTGCGCTGTCGCGCGACGCGGCCATGGCAAGCCGCGCGCGTGCCACGTTCCCGTCATCGCCAGCGCGTCATCTACGCCTGTGATGCCGCATTATCGCCCGCGTTCGTGGGCATGGTGCGCTCAACGGCGTCCCAGTCGTCGAACAGTCGCAGTTGACGCGTCGCTTCGGCGTCGAGCATCCGCACGCCCACGCCCAGCAATCGCACCGGCCGACGCTTGCGGCCCACGGCTTCGGCCAGCAGTTCGCGGCATTGACGGGCGTCCACACCCAACGCCCCGGCCTCGGCCGTCGTGCGTGAGAAGTCGGCGAAACGAATCTTGACGAAGACCTTCGCAATGGCGAACGGCTCATTGCGGCGCGCGCGCTCGATACGCTCGGCAAGCAAACGAAGCAGTGGATCGAGGGCCGCCTCGCAGTCGGCCAGCGTGCGCAAGTCGCGCGTGTAGGTGGTCTCCACGCTGATGGATTTCCGCTCGCGATCGGGGCTGACTTCGCGCGTGTCGATGCCACGGCAACGCTCGAACAGCCGCTGCCCGAACACGCCGAAACGCTCGATGAGCTCGGTCAGCGAGTGGCTTCGCAAATCCGCGCAGGAATCCACGCCCAGCGCGCGAAGCTTCTCCGCGGTCACCTTGCCGACGCCGAACAGGCGCTCCACCGGAAGCGCCGCCACGAACGCGTCCACCTCGGCGGGCTTCACCACGAACAGGCCGTCGGGCTTGCGCCAGTCACTGGCAATCTTGGCAATGAACTTGTTGGGCGCCACGCCCGCCGAAACGGTGAGTCCCACTTCCGCGGCCACACGTGCGCGAATCTCGCGAGCCATCAGCGTGGCCGAGCCCTCGCAGCGATCGCCAAGGGTGACATCGAGATATGCTTCGTCGAGCGACAAGGGTTCGACGAGGTCGGTGTAATCGCGATAGATCGCCATGATCCGCCGCGATGCTTCCTGGTACCGCGCCATCGAAGGCGGGATGATGCGCAAGTCGGGACACAGCTTGACGGCCTGCGCGGAGGGCATGGCCGAGCGCACGCCAAAGGCGCGCGCCTCGTAATTGCAGGTGGCGACCACCCCGCGCTGATCCGGCTGGCCGCCTACCGCCAAAGGAATCCCGCGCAGCGACGGGTCGTCCCGCATCTCAACGGAGGCGTAGAAACAGTCGGCGTCGCAGTGAATGATCTTGCGCGTGGCGGGTGACATGGCGGGCAGCGAAAATACTGTGCAAATATACAGCATCCGCGTGAGATTTGCGCCCCATCAGCGTCTCCCATCGCACGCGTCACGCTCAGCGCACGGGCAGGAACTGGAGAAACTGGGCACCCAGCAAGTTTTGCACGTAGCCGATTCCGGCGCGGCGGAATTTTTCGTCCAGCATCTCGGCGAGCAGGTCGAGCCGGCCGACGATCTTGCCGAACTCGCGCTCGAAGCTCACGTTTCGCACCTCGGCGATTTCGTTCGCGAGCAACAGCGGATGTCCGGCCGTGTCCTGACGGCTCGCCAGCAGCCACGCCGCGATTTCCACGTTTCGCGCCGCGTTATAGATGCGCTGCGCATCGAGGCCGTCGCTCAGGTAGAACACCGTCGAGCCGCCATGCGCCGTGATGATCGTGTCCGACAGGCTGAAGATGAACGCGGCCACCCGATCCCCCTGGAACGCCGGGTCGAGCGACAGCGACAGCGCGCGCACGTCGCGCAGCGCCTTCAGGTCGGTCAGCGTACGGCGTCCTTCGACCGCCGCGCGAAGTTGCGCCATGGCCTGCGCTTGCGACGCGGCCCCCGACTTTCGCCATTCTCTCGGATTGCGCTTGTAGAGCTTGTCGGCCAGCCGATACAGGCTCTCGAGGTTGGCACGCATGCCCAGCGTCGCCATGCGATTGATGTCGGTCTGCGCCAGATCGCCGGTCGTCATCGGCGTGGAGCGCACCGCCCCGCGATCGGTCGGGACGTCCTGATACGACGCACAGCCGCCACACAATGCAGCGCCCGTGACGACGCCGAGCACGGTCATGGCGGTCCACGGGCGGGGCGCGAGTCGTGCGAAGTCCGCAAGCCAGTGTCGTCGTTCGGGAAGTGCAAGCCGTCGGGTCATCGGAGGTCGGGGCGCCAGGCGGTAAAGTCAGCGACGACTCTACGCGATCGCGCCCTGGACTTCGCAACTCCGCGGCCCGAAAAATTGTGACATTCGGTAACGCGCCGCCGATCAGGGCATCAGTGCATCGCGCACCTGCGCGAACAACGGATGCACCATCGCTTCCTCGAGCCGGAGCACCGGGGTGACGCAACAATCGGCGTGGGCGAAGCGCTCGACCCACTCGCGCTGCGACGCGCTCGCAAAGACCGCCGCCAACTCCGCCTGCAGCGCGCGTGCGTCATCGCCGCCCACGACCTGACCGAGCGACCAGTGACGCGACTTCCATTCGTCGCGCCCCAGTACGTCGCACAGGGTCTGCCAGAACTTGAGTTCGAGCGCCCCGACTGCCATGAAGCGATTGTCGCGCGTGCGATAGACCTGGTAACAGGGCACGCCGCCGTTGAGGAGATCGCCGCCGGCGCGCGCCGTGCCCCCCTGGCGATGCATCGCCACGGCGGGCACGATGTTCGAGCGAAATACCTCGTGCGTCATGGAAATATCGAGCCAGCGGCCACGACCGGTGCGTTGCGCCGACACCAGCGCCGCCAGCACGGCCTGCACCGCAGCCTGGCCGCCTCCGTAGAGGTCGCCGATCTGGAAGTTCGGGACGATCGGCGCATCGAGCGCGTCGCAGAGCTGATCGAGCACCCCCGCGTAACCGATGTAGTTGATGTCGTGCCCCGCCGCCTGCGACATCGGCCCCTGCTGCCCGTATCCGCTGATCGACGCCATCACGAGCGACGGGCGTCGCCGCGCCAGCGAGGCGTAATCGAAACCGAGCCGGGCCATCACGCCGGGACGAAACCCTTCGAGCAGGATGTCCGCGCGCGCCACCCAGTCGAGGAAAGTCGCCCGGTCGGTGTCGTCCTTGAGGTCGAGGCGCACCACGGTCTTGCCGCGATTGAGTAGCCGCCAGAACCCGCCCGGCGGCGTCTCCCCGTCGCCCAGCATCATCTCGCGCGCATAGTCGCCCGCGCCCTTGTCCTCGATCTTGACGACGTGCGCGCCCAGCGCGGCGAGTCGCATGCCCGCGAGCGGGCCCGGCAGCAAACGTGTGAGATCCAGCACGGTCACACCGTCGAGCGGCGCATCCGCGCCTGCATGGGAACCATCGGCTTCGGGCGTGGTGGTGGTGGCGGTGTCGGTCATGGCGTGGTGGCTGTCGGCGAACTCGGAGGCTCAACCGTACCGCGCCGCGTGGTTTGACCGCAACCGGCCGGCGAGCCGCTTTCGTTCGGAAAATGCCGATTGCGCGCGGCCCAGCGTTGACTTCTCACAAAACGGGACCTGCGCCGTCGCCCTCCCCGCCCTCCTTGCCCGCCTCGTTGGCGTCACCGGCGTCACCCGCGTCGCCGGCGTCTCGCTGTGTCGATGGGTGCGCGGGCCCGGCCACCACCCCCTCGTCGAACAGTCGGGCGATCTGGCTGTCGAGGTACCCCAGCTCGCGCAGAATTTCGGCGGTGTGCTCCCCGGTCGCGGGCAGCGCTCGGCGCGCCGGCAGTCGCTGGCCCGACATCGCGATCGGCAGCAGCGGCACGCGCGTGTGCTCGCCGTGCTCCGTCACCAGATCGCCCAGACCGCCGCTCGCGAGCAGATGAGGATCGTCGAACAACGCCTGCGGCTTGACGATCGGCGCGAACGGCAGGCCGTGGCGCTCGAACGCCGCCGCCAGATAGTCGGCGTCGAAGCCCTGCATCATCTCGCGCAGCAACGGCAACAGCCAGTCTCGCGCCAGCACCCGGTCGTTGTTGGTGGCGAGCCGCGCGTCCTCGGCCAGATCGTGACGGCCGAACACGTCGCAAAAAATCCGCCACTGCGAATCGCTCACCACGGCCAGAAAGATCTGCACACCGTCGCGCGCGGCGAAGACGTCGTAGATGCCCCACGCCGAGACCCGCGCCGGCATCGGATCGGGCGCCACGCCGGTGACGGCGAACTGCTGCATGTGCTGCGCGGCGAGCAGCACGCAATTCTCGAAGAGTGCACCCTGCACTTCCTGCCCGCGTCCGGTGCCCTTGCGCTCGTAGAGCGCCGCGAGCGCCGCGAGCGCACCGAACACGCCCCCCATGATGTCGTTGACCGACGCCCCGGCGCGCAGCGGCTGCCCGGGCGGCCCTGTCATGTACGCCAGCCCTGCCATCATCTGCACGACCTCGTCGAGCGCCGTACGCCCCGCATATGGCCCCGACAGAAAGCCCTTGAGCGAAACATAGACCAGCGCCGGATTCAGGCGCGAAAGCGTGGCGTAATCCAGTCCGATCCGACGCATGCGGCCGGGTTTGAAGTTCTCGGTCAGTACGTCCGCCCTGGCCGCCAGACGCAGGATCAGCTCGCGTCCCTGCGGCCGTGTCACGTCCACGGCAAGGCTGCGTTTGTTGCGGTTGAACGCGCGGAAGAAGCCGGCACCGGTCCCAAGCAGACCCCGCGTCGCATCGCCGCCGACCGGTTCCACCTTGATGACGTCGGCGCCGAGGTCGCCGAGCACCATGCCGCACGTGGGTCCCATGACCATATGGGAAAACTCCACGACACGAATGCCCTTCAATGGCATCGGTGCCGCCGGGGACGCGTCCTGCATCGCCTATCCTCCCCAACCCGTATGCGACGCCTCACGGTGCACCCGGTCCGGCACGCTCGCGGGGTGCGACGGGAATCCGCCGCACCGCGGTTGATCGAATCCGGCGATGTGCCCTGCCGGGGCACTCGCCGCCACCGTGGCCGGACGGCTCAGCCACCTCTGTCCAGGCCCCGAATTCAAACCTCCGTTCGTGGTCCGATGCTCAGGGATACTGGCGATTCGCCTGCACGGCGAAGGTATTGGTCCAGGTGTCGCCCAGCCGGATCTGCGACGGTTTGACTTCGGGCGAAAACGAGGCCAACGCCCTGAGCGCCGTGGCCGGGCCGCCGGCGGGCATCATGCCGTCGGGCGAGAACGCCTCGCGGCAGTTGGCAAACGCCTTCAGGTAGAGCGCCTGATTGCCGAGCAAATACGATTCCGGCACGGTCTTGATCAGATCGGCCGCCGACGCGTGCTGGAGCCATTTGTCCGCGCGCACGATCGCATTGGCGAGTGCCTGCACCGTGTGCGGATACTTCTGGATGAAGCCCTGCGGCGCGTACATCACGGCGGCCGGCATTGGGCCGCCGAACACGGCGCGCGTGCCCGCCTGAGTTCGCGTGTCGACGAGCACCTTGAGATCCCCCGACTCTTGCAGCAGCGTGATCATCGGATCGACGTTCGAGACGGCGTCAACCTGCCCGCCGCGCGCGGCGGCGACCACCGTTGCGTTGCTCCCGACGCCCACGATCGACACGTCGCCCGGCTTGAGTCCCGCCTTGGCCAGGGCGACATTGACGAGCATGTGCGTGCTCGAGCCCGGTGCGCTCACGCCGACGCGCAGGCCCTTCAGATCCTTGACCGACTTCACTTCGCCCGCCTTGGCCTTGACCACACCCAGCACCAGTTGCGGCGCCGCGCCCAGCACCACGAACGCCTGATACGTCAGGCCCTTGGTCTGCATGAGCAGCGTATGTTCGAACGCGCCGGCGCCCACGTCGGCGCTGCCGCCCACCACGGCCTGCAAGGCTTTCGAGCCACCGGCGAAGTCGTCGATGGTCACCTCCAGGCCTTCGTCCCGGAAGTAGCCGAGTTGTTCGGCGATGGTCAGCGGCAAGTAATAGAGCCCGGGCTTGCCGCCCACGGCGATGGTGATCTTCGGCTTCTCCAGCGGCTGTACCGACGCAGCGGACGCGGCTGTCGCGGCAGGCGCGCCGGGACTCAGGCTCAATGCCACGAGGCCCAACACCATCAGCGTGAGAACGAGGATCAGTCGTCCCACGGCATCGCGCACACGGCGCGTGTCGGCTTCTCTCATCGCGTGTCTCCTCCCGCCCGATGCGGGACACAGGCGCGCTCCGGCTCGCCGGCCGGAATCGCTATCGGCCTCGAAAGCATCGCCGCGCGATGCCGGGGCGACAAGTTGTGTTTCGGCATGCCACGCATCGCCGTTCGCGATGTCTCGAAGCACGCCTGCCGCCTCGACGCCTTTGCTCGATGCGTCGCCCTCCCCCCGCCGCAAACCCTTCGACCGTCTCGGTGACGCTTCGCGCCCCCGCACCCGGGCGAGGACTGCAAGGGTCGGGTTACGTCGCCCGACCGCTCGTGCCGTCATCGGGTGGGCTCGTGCGGCACATTTGCTCCGTCGGTTACGTTACGCGCGCACAAGTGATCGACCAGCATGCGCGAGGCTACCGGCAAAGCGTCGTAGCGTCGCACGCACACAATCAGCCGACGCTGCGCCCACGGGTCGGTAAGCGGCACGATACTCAGCGCCTCCCCGTCCGTCACCTGCGAGTAGATGCCCACCGCCTCGCGCGGGACCACCGCCAGACCGAGGTTGGCGCGCACCATGCGACACACCGCTTCGAAGGTCGAGACATGGATGCGGAACTTCACGGTCTTGCCCTGCTCGGCGGCCAGACGCCGCAGCACGGTGTACATGGCGCTGTCCGGATGCACGCCGACGTGGTCGTAGTCGAGCGTCTCCGCAAAGGCGAGTTGGGCAGCGCCGGCCAGCGGGTGATCGCGGTGGAGCACGGTGACGATCTGGTCGTGGCGGTAGGGAAAGACTTCGACGTCGCGGGTGTCCACGGCGTCCCAGCAGATGCCGATGTCGGTGGCGCCGTCGGCGACCCCGCGCACGACCTGCGCGCTGGTGTGCTCTTCGAGATCGACCTTCACGCCTTCGTGCCGGCGCAGGAACGCACCGAGTTCGTCGGGCAGCGTCTCCACGATGGACGACACGTTGGCGAAGATGCGGATGTGGCCGCGCACCCCGCTGGTGTATTCGGACAGATCGCCCTGCATCTTCTCGAGACTGCGCAGCACGTTGCGCGCGTGGTGCAGCAGCGCTTCGCCGGCGGGCGTGGCGCGCACCCCCCATTTATGGCGTTGCAGCAGCGCCGACCCCACCAGTGATTCCAGGTCGTTGATCCGCTTGCTGACCGCGGAAGGCGCGATGAACTCGCGCTCGGCCGCGCGCGCGATGCTGCTTTCCTCACACACCGCCACGAACAGCCGCAGCGACACCAGATCGATCCGCCATAGCGCCATGCCTGTCTCCCGGAGGCACTGCATTGACAGCGAAATTGCGACGTGTGTGGCAAAAACGCCACGCGGCGCCGCACCCGACGACACAGGAAAACACCACCGAACACACAAGGACAACCGCCGCCGACGGCATCCGCCTCGTGCAACGGCTCAGGAGGAAGGCGCCCTCGGCGCCCGGTGACACGAATCCGACTTCAGCCCGACAGGTTGCACGCCACCATCGGGCGTCTTGCGCCCGTGTCGACGTATCGTGCCTGTGCCGGTCCCTCCCAGGACCACCGCTAGCGCATCGCCCCCGCGAGCAGTACGGTGCTCCAGCCCCCGTCCGCCGTGTTGAACGATACCTCCGGCGGCGGTGCCGACGCCAAGGCCATGAACAGCCAACATTTGCAAATGATGATCGCAATCATTTTGTCGCCGCTCGGATATCCCGGTTTCGTCGCCGGGTCTGATTTGACTATAGTGCGGCGCTATCGGGGCGGCAACTCCCAATCGTTTCCGGAAACGACAGCGACAACGTGCGCGCCGCCGGTCGGGCTGTGGGTCTGGCGGGTCAGGAACGTCGGGCGATCGCGCGCGCGAGCACCAGTACTGGCAGCAGACCGACCAGCACGAGCGTGAGGGCCGGCACGGCGGCCTCGGCGAGCCGCTCGTCGGCGGCGAGATGGTTAGTGACGACCGCGAGCGTGTCCATGTTGAAGGGGCGCAGTGCGAGCGTGGCAGGCAGCTCCTTCATGACATCGACGAAGACCAGCAGCGCCGCGGTCAGCACGCTCCCGCGCAGCAGCGGCAGATGCACGCGACGCAGCATCGACCAACCGCCCACGCCGAGGCTGCGGGCGCTCGCGTCGAGATTCGGCGCAATGCGTGCGAATCCGGCATCGACGCTTTGCAGCGCCGCCGGCAGGAAACGCACGAGATAGGCGTAGATCAACACGCCGCCCGTGCCTGCGAGGACCAGGCCGTTGGCACCGAACATGTTGCCGAGCCAGGTGTCGAGGTGCAGCACCGGCGTGAGGATGCCCAGCGCGATGACCGCGCCCGGTATCGCGTATCCCACGCTCACAAGGCGCACGGCGATTCGCGTGACACGTCCCGGCGCCAGCCGCTTCGCGTAGCCCAGCACCACGGCAAAGACGCTGGCGACCAGCGCGGCGACCGCCGCCAGACGCACGGTGTTGTAGACCCATTCGCCATAACGGGGCCAGGGCACCTGATCGAGTTCGGACACCGCCAGCCGCAGCATGATGAACGCCGGCAGCACGAAGCCGATGACCAGCGGCAACGCGCAAACGACGGTGGCGAGCGCGGCCCGCGCGCCGCGCAGCCGGGTGCGGCGCATGGTCGTCGGCGCCCGGCCGGGCGTCCCGTAGTACCTAAGCCTTGCCCGGCTGCGTGCCTCCGCGATCAGCAGAACGAGCACCGCGAGCAGCAGGCAGGCCGAGAGCTGCGCGGCCGCCACACGGTCGCCCATCGAAAGCCAGGCGCGGTAAATGCCCGTGGTGAAGGTGGGCACGCCGAAGTACGCCACCGCGCCATAGTCGGCCAGCGTCTCCATGAGCACCAGCGCCACGCCGGCGACCAAGGCCGGTCGCGCCAGCGGCAACGCCACCCGCACGAAGGCCTGCGCCGGTGTGCAGCCCAGGGTTCGCGCGGCTTCGAAGAAGCGCTGGCTGTGCTCGAGGAACGCCGTACGCGCCAGCAGGTACACGTAGGGGTAGAACGCGCCGGCGAAGACCCAGGCCGCCCCGTACCACGAGCGCACCTCGGGGAACCATGCAACGCGATCGACGGCCAGCCACCGACGCAAGACACTTTGCACCGGCCCGGCGAACTGGAGAAAGTCGGTGTAGGCGTACGCGGTGACGTAGGCGGGCATTGCCAGCGGAAGGATCAACGCCCATTCGAGTACGCGCCGCCCGGGAAACGCGTAGTGCACCACCAGCCAGGCACTCGCCACGCCCATCGCCAGCACGCCCGTGCTGACGGCGAGTGAAATGCGCAGCGAGTTCAGGGCGTACTCCGGCAGCACCGTGTCGAGCATATGGGTCAGTACGGCCCGCGTGTCGGCATCGCCCGTCCCGAGCGCCGCCACGATGCCGATCATCGGCACGAGCACGATCAGCGCGGCGCCCCATGCCACCAGCCGCCACGTCCATTGACCCGCCCCATGTCGCGCACGCCGATGCGGTGCGAGAGGCGACACGCGCATTGGCGAGGCCGCGATCGGCGCCGCCCCTTCCGAGGGAACGGCAGGACAATCGGCGGAGACAGGCTCGGAGGCGGCGCGTGACACAGGCGTCGATGACATCGGCAATTCGGTAGTGGAAAACGTTGATCGGGGCACGGCGCGCGAAGGCCTAACACCTGACGCGGGCCCGGCAATTCGAACCTTGCCGAACCTTGCGTCGCCGTTTGGCATCGCCTGACGGGAACCGGCGCAGACTCATCGGTCTAAAGCGATGTAAATTATACGCATTCGCAATTGTGACTCTGACGCGGTGAGGTACGGAAAGTGCCCCGCCGGATTTCCGACACGTCGGCCCGCCCTGTCGAGCATCTGCCTCTCCCGCTTTCACGCCCATGCCGCTGCCTTATCTGTTGCTTGACCATATCTCGGTGAATTACGACACCGCCGGCCGCACCCACACCGCCGTGCGCGATCTGTCGCTGTCGCTCGCGCGCGGTGAGATCGGTTGTCTGCTCGGCCCCTCGGGCTGCGGCAAGACGACCGTGCTTCGCGCCGTGTGCGGCTTCGAGCCGCTGGCGGGCGGGCGCATCGTGCTCGACGGGCACGAAGTGGCCAACGCGCAGACGAGCGCGCCGCCGGAGCGGCGCCACGTCGGCGTGGTGTTTCAGGACTACGCGCTGTTTCCGCACCTGAGCGTCGCGCAGAACATCGGCTTCGGACTCACGCGCCTGCCGCGCGCCGAGCGCGAAGCTCGCGTGGAGATGCTGGCCGAGCGCGTCGGGCTGGCCGGGGCGTTGCGCAAGTATCCCCATGAATTGTCGGGCGGGCAGCAGCAGCGGGTGGCACTGGCCCGCGCACTGGCGCCGTCGCCGGCGCTGTTGCTGCTCGACGAGCCGTTCTCGAATCTCGATCTCGATCTGCGCGAACGCCTGGCGGTGGAGGTGCGCGAGATCATTCGCGCGAGCGGCGCGACGGCGATCCTCGTCACGCACGACCAGCACGAAGCGTTCGCCATGGCCGATCGCATCGGCGTGATGCATGCGGGCGCGATCGCCCAGTGGTCGCCCGCCCGGGAACTGTGGCGCACACCGGCCAATCGCGTGGTAGCCGATTTCATCGGGCGCGGCGCGCTGATCCCGGGCACCTTCCGGGGCAATGCCGACGGTGGCGGCATCGCGCTCGAACTCGGCGAAATCGCGATCCCGCCGTCGATGGCCGACAAGTTGCTGCGCAGCGCGCCGAAGGGCGCGTATCCGGTCGATGTCGACGTGCTGCTGCGCGCCGACGACGTTTCCCACGATCCGGCCAGTCCATTCGAAGGCACGCTGGTGCGGCGCGCCTTTCGTGGCGCCGACCAGCTTTACACGCTGCGATTGGCGTCGGGCCGCGAAGTCGTGGCCCGCGTCGACGGCGAACTGACACATGCGCCCGGCGAGCGGGTGGGGCTTCGCCTGACGGTGCAGCACCCGGTCGCCTTCACCACGCGGGACGCCACCGTCTGAAGGCCCTGGGGCGCCTTGGCGGGGCGCGCACCGCGCTCGTGACGCACGCGTGACGTGCCGCGCAGCACGCCGGCGCGCGGAGGCTGGTAGAATCCGCCAAAACGGATGGGCCTATGAAACAGTACCTCGACTTCATGCGCCATGTACTCGAACATGGCACAGACAAGACCGACCGAACGGGCACGGGCACGCGCTCGGTATTCGGTTATCAGATGCGCTTCGACTTGCAGGAAGGCTTCCCGCTCGTCACCACCAAGAAGGTGCACATCAAGTCCATCGTGCACGAACTCCTCTGGTTCCTTCAGGGCAGCACGAACGTGCGCTATCTCCAGGAAAACGGGGTATCGATCTGGAACGAATGGGCCGATGCCGACGGTGAACTCGGTCCGGTCTACGGGGCGCAATGGCGCTCGTGGCCGACGCCGGACGGCGGTCACATCGACCAGATCACGCAGCTGGTCGACCAGATTCGCCAGACGCCGGACTCGCGTCGCCTGATCGTCTCGGCCTGGAACGTGGGCGAGATTCCGCGCATGGCCCTGCCGCCTTGCCACGCATTCTTCCAGTTCTACGTCGCGGACGGCAAGCTGTCTTGCCAGTTGTATCAGCGCAGCGCCGACATCTTCCTTGGCGTACCGTTCAACATCGCCAGCTACGCCCTGCTCACGCACATGATGGCGCAGCAGACCGGGCTGGACGTGGGCGACTTCATCTGGACCGGCGGAGATTGCCATCTCTACAACAATCACCTCGAGCAAGTGAATACGCAGCTCGCGCGTGAGCCGTTCCCATTGCCCCGACTCGAGATTGCCCGCAAGCCCGATTCGATCTTCGACTATCGCTTCGAGGACTTCCAGATCACAGGATACGAAGCGCATCCGCACATCAAGGCGCCGGTGGCCGTATGACGATACTGACGCTGGTCGTCGCCCGCGCCGAGAACGGCGTGATCGGGCGCGACAATCAATTGCCGTGGCGCCTGCCCGAGGATCTTGCCCACTTCAAGCGCACCACGCTCGGCAAGCCGATCGTGATGGGTCGCAAGACCTACGACTCGATCGGACGTCCGCTGCCCGGTCGCCGCAACATCGTGGTCTCGCGCAACCCGGCGCTGACGATCGAAGGTTGCGACGTGGTCGGCTCGCTGATCGACGCGATGCGCCTGTGCGTGGGGGCCGAGGAAATTTGCCTCATCGGCGGCGCGCAGTTGTACAGGGAGGCCCTGCCGAGTGCCGACAAGGTGGTGGTGACGGAAATCGCCAAGGCCTTCGAGGGCGACGCGCACTTTCCCGACCTGCCTGCGGCGCAGTGGCGCGAAACGGCGCGCGAGACGCATCGCTCCCCTGCCCCCAACGACTTCGATTACGCGTTCGTGACCTACGAGCGGATCTGACATCCCGGCGCGCGCCACGCTCGCGCGCCTGCGCGATCCGGGGCGTTCCCGTTTTTCTGCTTCCCCCGCTCCCCCCACTCCCCCCGCTTCCCCCGCTTTCCCCACTTCCCACGCCCCGCTCCGCGCTTCGCGGCCCCGCTCGCGCGTTCAGGCGCTGAGATTTTCGTGCGGCGCGGCCGTCCCCGCTTCAAACGGACCGGCCACGGACGTCGACATGGCGCGCGAGACGAACACGCGATCGCGGCCCAGGCGTTTCGCCGTGTACAGGGCCTCGTCCGCAACACAAACGAGACGCTCCGGCGTGTCATTGAGCGCCCCCTGTGCTGGCACGTGCGTCGCGCAACCGATGCTGACCGTGACGAGCCCCGTCGGCCCTGTGCAGGGTTTGGCCAGCGCACGCACGCTTTGCGCCACGCGTTTTGCCACGAAACCCGCGCCGTCCGCGTCCGTTTCGGGCAGCACGATGACGAATTCCTCACCGCCGTAGCGAGCCACCATGTCGGCGGGCCGATGCGTTGCCCGCAGCAGGGCCAGCGCCACTTGCGCGAGACACTCGTCACCCACGACGTGTCCGAATTCGTCGTTGTAGCGTTTGAAGTGATCGACGTCGACCATGAGAATCGACAAGGGGTGCCCCGAGCGGCGTGCCTGTTCGAACTCGCGCGGGAAGCGTTCGTTGAAGTAGCGACGATTGAAGATGCCGGTCAATGCGTCGCGGTTGCTGTATTCGATCAGGCGCAGATGGGCACGCGTGAGCTCACGATACAGGCGCGTGACCTCCCATACCAGCACGCATACGAGCACGCCCGGCGCCGACATGCTGAACAGACGCGCGAGATACCATCCCAGCGAGAACTTGACGGTGCTCATCAGGCTGAGCACGGTGTCCGTCACACAGGCGAGTACCGCGAGCGCCACCCACAAGTCAAGCACCGTTCGCAGGCGTCCGAGCGCGAGCACGGCGCCCAGCGCCACGAGGTTGACCGCGAGCAGCACGACGCCCGCGCCGCTGGCGGAGAACGCGCCCGGCACGCTTGCGGGCGTCAACGCCGGCGGCAGCGGCACCGCCAGCGCCGTCAGGCATAGCAATATGCCCACGGCGACCGGCAGGCCGACATGGATCCAGACGGCGCGTCCGGCCGATGGCAATGGGGTGACGACCTGCGGCGTGAAGCGATGCCGCGCGATCATCGCGATCAGCACGAGCAGGGGGAACCCGGCGTGCCAGAAGACCCAGATCCAGCCCGATGTCGTCGGATGCGCGGCCAATAGGCCCTGTGGGGCGAACAGGCCGGGATAGGTGAGCAGTTGCATGGCGACGGTCAGTGCCATGAAGGCATAGGCGCCGGCCAGCCAACCAAACGCTGGCCAGCGATTGACCTGGAACTGGGCGCCAAGCAGGAACGCGGCAATGGAGGCGGTCGTGAAAACGGTCAGGCCGCACATCGGGAGAAAAGGCGCCACCGCGGGCAACGCCATCGTGGCATTGGGCGCGGCCAGTATCAGGGCGGCGAAAACGACGATCGCCAGGCAGCCGGCCAGCGCCCGCTGCCCGCGCGACGCTCGCTGCATCAGAAAGCCGTCCATGAAGGCCCCTCCTGCCCGCCGCGGGTCGGTGTCTGGATAGTGGTTGGAATGACACGCTTCTACGCAACGCAATCGAGTCCCGAACGGGACCGATGATTCGGGAAGGATGCACCAATTGCTGGTGAATGCCAACCGCCGAGACGGTGTGGGCACCCGCCGATGGCGCCGCTCGCCTCATGGTCTTCGTTCTCGCGACGCCCCCCCGTCCGGGAATCGCGTCGCAGGACAAGCGCCACGCTTACAAAAGCAAAGCGCGCCGCCCCCTGCTCCCAGGTGGGTCGACGCGCTTGCGTTGGGTTGCGTCAGCGAGTTGCCATGCGAAAACCGCCGGCCACTCGATCGGAGATCACCCGCCCAGGTACGCCTCCAGCACGCGAGGGTTGCCGAGCAGATTCCGCCCCGTGTCGTCGAGCACGACCTTGCCCGTCTCCAGCACGTAGCCGTGCTGGGCAATCTTCAGCGCCTGCCGCACGTTTTGCTCCACCAGGAAGATGGTCAGCCCATCGGCATTGATCTCCTTGAGCGTATTGAAGATGCCCTGCACGATGATCGGCGCCAGCCCCATCGACGGCTCGTCGAGCAGCAGCAAACGCGGGCGGGCCATCAGCGCGCGACCAATCGCCAGCATCTGCTGCTCCCCGCCCGACAGGTTACCCGCCATCTGGTCGATCCGTTCCGCGAGGCGCGGGAATCGCTCGAGCACCTTGTCCAGGTCCGGCTTCACGTTCTGCTTGTCACGACGCGTGTACGCACCCAGTTCCAGGTTCTCGCGCACGCTCATGGTCGTGAGCGTGGCGCGCCCCTCGGCAACCTGCACCAGGCCGCGCTGCACGATCTTGTTCGGCGCCAGCCCGCCGATCTCCTCGCCCTCGAACAGGATCGATCCCGCCTGCTTCCGGATGAGACCGGACAATGCGAGCAGCGTGGTCGACTTACCCGCCCCGTTGGCGCCCACGAGCGAGGTAATCTCATGCTCGCGCAGCGCAAAATCGACGCCCTTGACCGCCTCGATATGCCCATAGGCGACCTTCAGGCCCTTCACTTCGAGCAGCGCGCTCATGCCTTGTCCTCCGCGCCGGCCGCCAGTGCGGCCACATCGTCGTCGTCATCGCGCCCGAGATAGGCTTCGATGACTTGCGGGTTGTTCTTGATCTCGTCGGGATTGCCCTCGGCGATGATGCGCCCGAAGTTGAGCACCGCGATCCGCTCGCACAGGCCCATCACGAAACGCATGTCGTGCTCGATCATGAAGATCGTGTAACCGCGCGCCTTGATGTTCTCGATCTCGCTCATGAGATCGACCTTCTCGCCCGTATTCATGCCGGCGACCGGCTCGTCGAGCAACAACAGCTTGGGCTCCGTCGCCAGCGCGCGCGCCAGTTCGAGCTTGCGCTGATCGCCATACGACAGGTTGTCGGCAATGTCGTACGCCTTATGGTCGAGCTTGACCCAGGAGAGCAGCTCATGCGCGCGCTCACGCGAACGCTTTTCCATGTCGCGGAACCCCGGCAGCGAGAGCAGCAAACCGGCGGGTCCGTAGGAGAGATGGCGATGCATGCCGACCACCACGTTCTCGATGAGCGTCATCTCCTTGAAGATGCGGATGTTCTGGAACGTGCGCGCAATTCCGCGCTGCGTGATCCGGTGCGGCTTCTCACCCACGAGACTCTCGCCGTCGAACGTGATGCTGCCGCCCGTGGGCTGCAACAGCCCGGTGATCAGGTTGAATACGGTCGTCTTGCCGGCACCGTTCGGGCCGATCAGCCCGAAGATGGTGCCCTGCGGCACTTCGATGTTCACGTCCTGCAGCACGTGAAGACCGCCGAAACGCTTGGAAATGTTGGAAAGCTTGAGCATGTCGTGTCCCCTGTCCGCTTACGTGGAAGAGGCCGAGCGCGCCTTGCCGGCACGGAACCAACGGCGAAAACGCATCGGATCCCAGATACCCTTGGGCAGAAACAGCACGATCAGCACCAGGATCAGGCCGTTGACCACAAGACGGAAGTCATTGAACGCACGCAGCAACTCGGGCAGCAGCGTGAGAATGGTGCTGCCGAGCACCGGGCCCACCAGGCCATTGATACCACCGAGAATGGCCATCGTCAGAATTTCGACGCCACGATCGAAGCCAAACTCGTTTGGCCCGATGAAGAACGTCAGATGCGCATTGAGCGCGCCCGCCAGACCGGCCAGCACGGCGCCCAGCACGAAGGCGAGCATCTTGTAGCCGGTAACGTTGATCCCCATGAGACCCGCCGCCGTTTCATCTTCCTTGATGGCCTCGAACGCACGGCCCACCTTCGAGCGGCGCAGGCGCCACAGGACCGCGAGCGTGATCACCACCGCACCGGCGACGTGCCACCACTGCGTGAGCTGCGGAATGCCGTTCAGGCCCAGCGCGCCGCCGGTCAGGTCCTCCGTGTTCAGGATGAGCACGCGCACGACTTCGCCGAAGCCAAGCGTTGCCATCGCCAGATATACGCCGGACAGGCGCAGCGTCGGCTTGCCGATGATGAAGGCCACGATTGCGGGTGCGGCCATGCCGCCCGCGAGCGACACGGCAAACGACGTCTCGTAGTTCATCGTGAGCAACGCGGCGGTGTATGCACCGATGCCCATGAACGCGGCGTTGGCCATGGCCAGCATGCCGCACGAGAGGGTGAGATAAATCGACAGGGCCAGCAGCGCATTGGTGCCCAGAGTCAGCACCAGATTGCTGTAAACCGCCCAGAAATTATTGAACCAGTCCATTGCGCCCCCGTGATTACGCTTTGCGTTCGAGCACTTTGCCGAACAACCCCTGCGGACGCACCAGCAGGATCAGGAACAGCAGGCCGAACGCCACGGCGTCGCGCATGTTCGAGCCGATGTAGGCCACCGAGAGCACCTCGGCAAAGCCGAGGAACAGGCCGCCGATCATCGCGCCGCGAATGTCGCCCATGCCGCCCAGAATGATCACCGCGATCCCCTTGTGCAGCATCGGCTGCCCCATGAGCGGGAATACCGCATTCGAATACAGTCCGATCAGCACCCCCGCCATGCCCCCCAGGCCCGCCGCCGCAAATGACGTGGCCAGGAACAGACCCTCGACGTTGATGCCGAGCAGGTACGCCGCCTTCGGTGATTCGGCAATGGCGCGCAGCGCGCGCCCCAGTTGCGTCTTCTTGATCGTGGTGATCAGCACCGCCATGAGCGCGAACGAGATGAAGATGATCGCGAGCTCGAGCACGGTCATGTGCACGCCTGCCACCGTCAGGGTGTCCTGCGACACGACGTCGTAAGGAAAACGCAGGTTCTCGGCGCCGAAGATGCCCTGCACACCGTTGTTGATCAAGATGCCCACGCCGATGGTGGCGATCATCGGAATCAGGTGAGGCGCGCCGCGCTTGCGCAGCGGTTTGAGCACCAGCACGTCGATGAGCAGGCCGAGCAGGCCCGCGACGATCACCGCGGTGACGATGGCCGCCCACAACGGCAGGTGCAGACGTACGACAGCCTGCAGGGCGGCGTAGGCGCCGACCATGAAGACCGCGCCGTGCGAAAGATTGATGACGCCGAGGATGCCGAACACGAGTGTGAACCCGAGCGCGAACAAGGCGTACACGCACCCGAGGGAGAGCGCGTTGACGAGTTGCTGTTCCAGCATGGTGTGTATTCCAGCATGAGGGACAAAGGCGTGCGCCGCGCGGGGGTGCGGCGTGCGCCAGAAACGCCGATGGGCGTAGCGCCTTTCGGCCCTACGCCCATGCGGACTTCTTCAAGTACTGCCGGGCTGCTTACTTCTCGATGACGTACTTGCCACCCTTCGTCACGCTGACGATCGGTGCCTGTTGCGCATCGTAGCCGGCCGGCTTGCCGTTCTTGCCCATGGCCTGACGGAAAGCGAATTTGCCCGTCGCGCCGTCATGCGTGACCTTCGGCAGTGCGTCGCGCAGCGCCTTGCGGTCGGCTTCCAGGTTGCCCGAAATCTTCACGTTCTTGATCGCACCGGCGGCGATGTACATCGCGTCGTAGGCCTGCGCGGCGAACTGGTCAGGGGCCACGTTGTACTTGGCCTTGTAGGCACCGATGAACTTCGTGTTGGCCGGCGTGCCGTTCTCGATCGACCACGGGCTACCCACCCACAGGCCGTCCGAGCTGCCCTTGGCCAGGTCGAACACCTTGACCGAGTTCATGCCGTTGCCGCCGATGAACGGCACGTTGATGCCCAGTTGACGGGCCTGCACCATGATCGGCGCACCTTCGGCGATCAGGGCCGACAGCACGATGGCGTCGGGATTGCTTGCCTTGATCTTCGTGAGCTGTGCCTTGAAATCCACATCGCCCTTGGCGAACGTCTCGGTCGTCGTGACCGGGATCTTCAGGTCGGCGAGCGCCTTCTTGAAGTTGTCGTAACCGCTCTTGGTAAAGACGTCGTCGTTACCATAGAGCACGGCCACCTTCTTGATGCCGGTGTGCTTGGCCGCGACCTTGATCGTCTCGGGCAGCACATCGGCTTCGGTCACCGAATTGCGGAAGATGTAGTCGCCGATCGACGTGATGCCGTCAGCCGTATTCGAAGTGCCGAACGCCACCGTCTTGCCCGCCTGGGCGATCGGATCGGCAGCCTGTGCCGAGTTCGACAGCGTCGGGCCGAAGACCATGAGCACCTTGTCCTGGAAGATCAGCTTCTTGAAGACGTTGATCGCTTCTTCCTTCTTGCCCTGCTCGTCTTCGATCTGCAGCACGAGCTTGTTGCCGTTGATGCCGCCCGCGGCGTTGATTTCATCGGCGGCAAGCTGGAAACCGTTCTTGATTGCCGCGCCGTACTGCGCAGCGCCGCCCGACAGCGCTTCGGCCACGCCGATCTTCAGATCGGCTGCGTGAGCCGCGGCCACCATCCCCGTGGCGACAAGTGCGCTCAGCAACTTGGTCATGGTGCTTTTCATGAGTCCTCTTCCTCCAATACCTAGTCTCTAGTTATGAGAAGGCGCGCCTTATGAGCGCGCCCATTACCCTAACCACCGCATCCACTCTTAAGCCGTGGCTTAAGAAAACCCCTAAGCATAACGCAAACTGCTTGCAACGGACACGACAAATGGGGTTTTGCCCCGTTCTGGCGCATAAATGCAACGTGTTTATGGCGCCGAAATCGACTTTTGCAGCATCAATGACCGGCGATGGTCATTTGTTCAATCAGGATTGACCCGACTTCCTTGGTTCCGCGCACGAGCGCGTCGGCGCCAATGGCCACGATTTGCCGGAACATGTCGTTCAGATTGCCGGCCAGCGTGATCTCCTCCACCGGGAACTGAATCTCGCCGTTTTCGACCCAGAAGCCCGAGGCGCCCCGGGAATAGTCGCCGGTGACGTAATTCACCCCCTGTCCCATGAGCTCGGTCACGAGCAGGCCCGTGCCCAGCTTGCGCAGCATGGCACGGAAGTCGTCGGTCGGCGCGGTCAGCTTGCTGAACATGCGCAGGTTGTGCGATCCGCCTGCGTTGCCGGTCGTCTGCATGCCGAGCTTGCGCGCGGAATAGGTCGACAGGAAGTATCCCTGGACAACGCCGTCGCGCACCACGTCGCGCGCGCGCGTCTTCACGCCCTCCTCGTCGTAAGGCGCACTGCCCATGGCGCGCGGGACGTGCGGATCCTCGTGAATGCTCACGTGATCGGCAAACACCGGCTTGCCGAGCGTGTCGACGAGGAATGTGGCCTTGCGGTAGAGCGCCCCGCCGCTCACGCCCTGCACAAAGGCGCCGAGCAGGCCTGCCGCGAGCGGTGCTTCAAACAGAACGGCACATTTCCGGGTGGAAAGCTTGCGGGCATGCAGACGCGCCAGCGCGCGCTCGGCGGCATAGCGGCCAACCGCTTCGGGCGACGCGAGGTCGCTGGCCGCGCGCTTGGACGAATACCAGTCGTCGCGCTGCATGTGGCTGCCCGAACCCGCGATCGGCGAGACCGAAAGGTAGTGACGCGAATACGGATAGCCCGACAGGAAGCCCCGCGTCGTGCCCAGCATGAACTGGGAGTGCTGCGCCGATACGCCGGCGCCTTCCGAGTTGCGGATGAGCGGGCTCACGTCGAGCGCCGCCTTCTCGGCGCGTCGCGCCAGCTCCACGGCTTCGTCGGCGGTGATATCCCACGGATGGAACAGCGACAGGTCCTGCGGATGCATCTCGAGCAGTTCGGCCTCGGCGAGGCCCGCGCAGTCGTCCTCGGCCGTGAAGCGGGCGATGTTGAACGCCGCGTCGACGGTGTCGTGCAGCGCCTTGCGCGAGAAGTCCGACGTACTGGCGTTGCCGCGTCGCTGCCCGATGAAGACCGAGACGCCCACCAGCTTGTCGCGATTGCGCTCGATGGTCTCGACCTTGCCGCGTCGCACCGAGACCGACAGCCCGTCGCCCTCGGAGATCTCGGCCGCCGCGTCGGTGGCGCCGAGCGAACGGGCGTACTGCAATACGTCGCTGACGATTTCCTTGAGTTGATCCTGGGTATGCGTGAAGTGCTGGGTCGCTTGGGACATCGGCGCGATTCGGTCAGTGGCTGATTAGGAACCGCCATCTTAGCGCGAGTTGCGCGCCGTCGTGCACAGGCCGGGTAACTATTTGGACGCCGCGCGCCGCGCTACAATAGCGCCCATGACGCACATTCAACGCTTTAACCGTATCGCCCACAGCGAGCTTGCCGACGAAGGCCCGAGCAAATCCCAGCGCAAGCGCGAGTCGCATGCCTTGCAGGATCTCGGCGAGGAACTGGTCAACCTGGCCAAGGACGCGCTCGCGCGCGTGCCGATGCCCGAAAATCTCGAACAGGCGGTGCGCGACTGCCGCAAGATCACCGCGCACGAAGGCCGCCGCCGGCAATTGCAGTACGTCGGCAAGCAGATGCGCACCCTGCACGAGTCCGAAGTCCAGGCCATCAGGCAAGCCCTCGACGTCATCAAAGGGGTCTCGAAGGCGGAAACGGCCAAGCTGCACGCGCTGGAACGCTGGCGCGAGCGGCTGCTCGCCAAGGACGAGGCGCTTACCGAGCTGGTCGCCCAGCACCCGGGTGCCGACGCCCAGCAACTGCGCACGCTCATTCGCAATGCCCGGCGCGAACAGGCGGCGCAGAAGCCGCCCAAGGCGTTCCGCGAGCTGTTCCAGGCACTCAAGGATTTGCTGGGGACCGGTACGGCCGACACCGAAACTTCGGACGACGCGCAAAGCGATCTGCCGGAATTCCCAACCCGCGAGGAAGACTGATGGTTGCGCGCTCCCATCCGGACGAACTTCGCGTCGGCCTCGTGTCGATCAGCGATCGGGCGAGCCAGGGCACTTATGAAGATCAGGGCATCCCGGCGCTTCAGGCTTGGCTCGGCACCGCGCTCACGTCGCCGTGGGTGGCCGAGACCCGCCTGATCCCCGACGACGCCGACGGCATCACGGCCACCCTGATCGAACTTGTCGACACGAGGCAGTGCGATCTGGTGCTCACGACCGGCGGCACCGGACCGGCGCGGCGCGACGTCACACCCGAGGCCACGCTGCGCGCGGGCACGAAGGAAATGCCGGGGTTCGGCGAACAGATGCGCCAGATCAGCCTGCGTTTCGTCCCGACCGCGATTCTGTCGCGCCAGGTCGCCGTGATTCGCGAGACGCCGGCGCATGCCGCGCTCATCATCAACCTGCCCGGACAGCCCAAATCGATCAAGGAAACGCTCGAAGGGCTGCGCGACGCCGACGGCAAGCCGGTCGTGCCCGGCATTTTTGCCGCCGTGCCCTACTGCATCGATCTCATCGGCGGCCCGTACATCGAAACCGATGATGCGGTGTGCAAGGCATTCCGTCCAAAAAACGCCATTCGGGCGCCGAAATCGGCCTGATCTCGCGCGTCGGGACTGCCGGCCGGCCGCGCGATCGAATCGCGCGGCGCTTTCATGCAAAACGCCAGCGGGATCGCTGGCGTTCTTTTGTGTCCTGGCAGGACTCAGTCCGGGTTGGCCACCGGAACATCCGGGGCGCCGGGCACGGCAGTCTTCAGGAAGTGCTCGCGGTAATAGACCAGTTCGTCGATGGATTCGTGGATGTCGGCCAGCGCCGTGTGGGCGGCCCGCTTGGTGAAGCCCTTGTAGACCGTCGGTTCCCAGCGGCGGCACAGCTCCTTGAGCGTGCTGACGTCCAGGTTCCGGTAATGGAAGAAGGCCTCGAGCCTGGGCATGTAACGCGCCATGAAGCGACGATCCTGGCAGATGGAGTTGCCGCACATCGGCGACTTGTTCGGCGGCACGTACCGGGACAGGAACTCGATCAGTTGGACTTCGGCCGACGCTTCGTCGATGGTCGATGCCTTCACGCGATCGATCAGGCCCGAGCGGCCGTGGGTCGACTTGTTCCAGTCGTCCATGCCATCGAGCACGGCGTCCGACTGATGAATGGCGAATACCGGCCCTTCGATGCGCCGCGTGAGCGCCGAATCGGTCACGACCACCGCAACTTCGATGATCCGGTCGCTGTCGGGCTGCAAACCGGTCATTTCCATATCGAGCCAGACCAAATTGAACTCGGCGCGCGCGAGCGTCGTTTCGGCATCGGCGGGCGTGGGATTCTTGGATGGGATAACGGACATGATCGGAAGACTCTGGAAAACAGATCGATGGACGACCGGCACGGCGCCTCGCCGGTCGAAAGAACTTATAATTCTCGCATACTTCAGATTCCCCAAAAGCGCATGTTCACTTATCTCTTCGTGATCTTCCTGCTGGCGATGGTCATGACCAAGCTCTGGCTCGCGGCCCGTCAGGTCCGCCACGTGGTCGCCCATCGGGCGGCGGTACCCGAGCGGTTCGCCGACACGATCACGCTGACCGACCACCAGCGCGCGGCCGACTATACCGTGGCGCGCACGCGCCTGGGCATGGCGGAGATCTTCGCGCAGGCGGTACTGCTCGTGGCGTTCACGCTGCTGGGCGGGCTGAACCTGCTGCATGCCGGCATCTCCGCGTGGCTCGGCGAAGGCTATGTCGGCCAGATCGCGCTGATCGCCGCCGTCCTGTTGATCTCCGGCATCGTGGACCTGCCGTTCACGTATGTGCGACAGTTCGTCATCGAGCAGCGCTTCGGCTTCAACCGCATGTCGCTGGGTCTGTTCATTGCCGACATGCTCAAGGGCACGGCCGTCGGCGTGGTGCTCGGCCTGCCGCTGTTGTTCGTGGTGCTCTGGCTCATGGACCGCGCCGGCCCCATGTGGTGGCTGTACACGTGGGTCGTCTGGGTCGCCTTCAACCTCTTCGTCCAGTTCATCTTCCCGCACGTGATTGCGCCGATGTTCAACAAGTTCGAGCCGCTCACGGACGCCTCGCTGGCACAGCGCATCGAGGGCCTGATGAAGCGTTGCGGCTTTGCGGCGCGCGGTCTGTTCGTGATGGACGGATCGAAACGTTCGGCGCACGGCAACGCCTACTTCAGCGGATTCGGCCGAACCAAGCGCATCGTCTTCTTCGACACGTTGATCGAACGTCTGTCGCCGGCGGAGATCGAGGCGGTACTCGCTCACGAGCTCGGGCACTTCAAGCGTCGCCACATCACCAAGCGCCTGATCGTCGCCTTCGCCCTTTCGCTGGTGTTCCTGGCACTGCTGGGCTGGCTGACCGGTCGCACCTGGTTCTATACGGACCTCGGCGTAATGCCCTCGATGACCGGCAGCAACAACGCCCTGGCCCTGATCCTGTTCTTCCTCGTGCTGCCGGTGTTCGGCTTCTTCGCCAGTCCGCTGAACAGCCTGACTTCGCGCAAGCACGAGTTCGAGGCGGACGCCTTCGCCGCGAGCCAGACACAGGCCGGTGATCTGGTCAACGCGCTCGTGAAGCTGTATCAGGACAATGCGTCGACGCTCACGCCCGACCCGGTCTACACCGCGTTCTACTATTCGCACCCCCCGGCGTCGCAACGCATCGACCGACTGCTGGGGCACGCATGAAGCGCGGGTTCAAGGGCAAGGCCTCGCCAGTCGAGACGACGGCGACGGAACGACGTCTCGGCCGTGTGGCGGCGGCTCACGGCCGCCACTATGTCGTGGAAGCGGATGACGGCGAAACGGTGCTGTGCTTTCCGCGCGGCAAGAAGAGCGAAATCGCGGTCGGCGACGAAGTCGCCTGGGCACGCACGGGCGACCAGGGCGTGATCGAGGAAATTCTTCCGCGGCGCAATTTGCTCTATCGGTCGGACCAGTTCAAGAGCAAGCTCTTCGCGGCCAACATCGACCAGCTGGTCATCATGCTGGCGACCGAACCGTACTTCAGCGAGGACCTGCTCGGCCGTGCACTGGTTGCCGCGGAGGCCAATGCGTTGCGTCCGCTGATCGTGCTCAACAAGACCGATGTGACGCTCGCGTTGCCCGCCGCACGCGAGCGTCTGGCGCCCTATCGCGCCCTCGGCTACGAGGTGCTCGAGTTATCCGTGCGCGCCGACCCGGAGACGGCAACAGCCCTGCTGCTGCCGCGCCTCGCGCACCAGGCGTCCCTGTTGCTTGGGCAATCGGGCATGGGGAAATCGAGCCTCGTCAACCTCCTCGTCCCCGATGCGGATGCCGCGACGCGCGAGATTTCCACCGTGCTCAATTCCGGCAAGCACACGACCACGTTCACCCGCATCTTTCATTTGCCGGACGGCGGATTGCTCATCGATTCGCCGGGCTTTCAGGAGTTCGGTCTGCACCACCTCAAGGAAGGCGCGCTGGAGCGGGCATTTCCCGAGTTCCGCCCGCTACTGACAGGATGCCGGTTCTACAACTGCCATCACCTGAAAGAGCCCGGCTGCGCCATTCTCGAAGCGGTCGCCGACGGGCGAATCTCCGCGCAGCGCCACGCACTCTATGCACAACTGGTGCACGAGTCGGAGCAGCAGATTCCCTATTGAAACATCTCCGGATAGCGCTCCGGGTTGTGGACGGCCCTGTCGCCGCAGCAAAAAGAAAACCCCGCATTTGCGGGGTTTTTTGTCCGGTGCGGTGCTTATCCGGATCAGCCAAGCCAAACGGCAAGCGTCAGCAGCAAAAGCAGCAGCATCCATAGCAGCACGGCGCGCCACACGAGCCCCACGGCAGCCTGAAGCGTGCGAGGCGTACATTCGCTCCCCACCGGCAAGACCGCGTCGTCACCCTGATTGAGCGCGTCGACACTGGACACCTCCGCGAGCGGCCCGGTCAGCCGCGCACCGAGGGCGCCGCTGCCTGCCGCGAGCAGAATGCCTTCGTTTTCGTTAGGCCATTGCTTGGCATAGTGTCGCCACGCGTAAATGGCGTCTTCGAAATTGCCGACGATGGCAAAGCCGATGGCAGTCAGGCGCGCCGGCACCCAGTCGATGACGTAGAACGCCTTTCGCGCAAACGCGCCGAATGCCGGGCTGCGATCTGGCGCCGGTTCGGTCCAGCGGCGCGACAGGTATTCGGCCAGGCGGTACAGCACCGCCCCCGCCGGCCCGATGGGCATCAGGAACCAGAAGAACACGCCGAAGACATGCCGATGCGACGCGATAACCGCATGCAGCAGCGTGTGACGCACGATCTCGTCGACCGGCATGTCGACCGTGTCGATGCCGATCCATTGACGCAGGATCTCGCGCGCTTCATTCACATTGTCGTTGTTCAGCGCGACGTGAATGTCGGTGAAATAGTGGCTGAACTGACGAAATCCCATCGTCAGATATACGATGAGAACGTTCCACGCGAAGCCGAGGAAAATGTTGACCCGCATGAGCAGGTAGTAGACCACGGCGACAACCAGGACGAACGGCAGCACGACGACGAGCCACGCCAGCACGCCATGACGCGGTTGCCCGGCATCGAACGTTTGCGAAGTGTGCGTCGCGTGGGAGCGAATCAGGTTGTAGACCGGGTTTTGCGTGGAGAGGGCACGCACCTGCTCGAGGATCAGCGCGAGGAGTACTGAAAAGAATGTCATGCGTGCGATCAGATCATCGGACGGAATGGTGTAACGATAGCACAGCTAGCCGCGAATGCCCGTCCCATGCGGCTTGGCGACGCACAGCCCGGCAACTTCAGGCAGACAACCCGCGCAAACGCGTCGCACGTCGCGTCAGGCCCGCAAAAGCTGATAGAAGTTTCGCAGCATGCCAGCCGTCGCGCCCCAGATGAAATACTCCCCCCGGCAGGCTTGGGATAGGGCATCGCGTAAAAACGTCGCTCCCCGACCTGGTAATGGAAGACACGAATCTGGTGGTGCGCCGGATCCATCAGGAATGCGAGCGGCACCTCGAAGATTTCGTCCACCTCGCCGACGTCCGCCACCAGATCGAATGGCGGCTTGACCAGACCGACCACAGGCGCGACACGGAAACCGGTCCCCGTCACGTAATCTGGCAGACGCCCGATCACTTCCACCGCCCGCGAATCCAGACCGATTTCCTCGCGCGATTCGCGCAAGGCCGTCGCGATCAACGACGGATCGTCGGGCTCGCGGCTGCCGCCCGGAAAGCTGACTTGTCCGGCATGTGTACTCAGGTGCTGCGTTCGGCGCGTGAGCAGCACGGTGGTGCCGTGCGGGCGCATGACGATCGGCACCAGCACAGCGGCGGCACGAGGCGTGAACAACGGCGGGGAAATCAACTCGATGTTGCCGGTCTCCGGCGTCCAGACCGGTGGACTGGCAAGACGGTCGCGCAACGCATCGGGAGTCAGCCGCTCCGCCGGCACCGGCTCACCCTCGCCCGTCGAGACGATGGGTAACGCTTCTGGATGCAGGATGAGAGGTGGCGCCACGTAGACCTTTGAAAGATGAGCAACGTCGCTATTCTAGCGAGGAAGCAAAAAATGCGTGCACGCGAAGAAAATGCCAATTGCATGGCAATTCCTCGCATACCCCCGTCATGACGCAGCGCCGCATCAACGCAATGTCTCAATGTCGGGCCCACGACGAAAAAAGCACCCCGAAGGGTGCTTTTTCCATGCGGCTTTGGCTGCGCCCGACCACGAGGTTGCCGGGCGTAGCGGCGTCCGGCTTACTCGGCGGCAGCAGGCTTGCTCTTGAACGAGAGCTTTTCCTTGATACGTGCCGACTTGCCCGAACGCTCGCGCAGGTAGTACAGCTTGGCGCGACGAACGTCACCACGACGCTTGACTTCGATGCTGGCGATCAGCGGCGAGTACGTTTGGAACGTACGCTCAACGCCTTCACCCGACGAAATCTTGCGCACGATGAAGCCCGAGTTCAGGCCACGGTTACGCTTGGCGATCACAACGCCTTCGTATGCCTGAACGCGCTTGCGGTTACCTTCAACCACGTTCACGTTGACGATCACGGTGTCGCCCGGGGCGAATTCGGGGATCGTCTTGTTCGCGGTCAAACGCGCGATTTCTTCCTGCTCGATCTTGGCGATCAGATTCATTTACCACTCCTAGTGCCATCGTATCGGCGTTCCATACCGGCAATGCCGGCCCCGACAGAGGATGGGTTCAAACCGAATGCCGTCCCCATGACGACACCCGCTGCCTAGCCGGCCGACGCATCATTCGCATCGGCCTTCAGGCTTGCAAGCCATGCCTCATCGGCACGACTCAACAATCCGTTGGCACGCGCGCTCTCGATCAGGTCGGGGCGTTTGCGCCAGGTATTGGTCAACGCCTCGCGGCGCCGCCACTTCTCGATCTCGGCATGGTGCCCGCCCAGTAACACATCGGGCACCCGCACACCTTCGTACTCTTCCGGACGCGTGTAGTGCGGACAATCCAGCAAGCCGTTGACGAAACTATCCTGCTGCGCCGACTGCTCGTCGTTCAGTGCGCCCGGCAGGAGCCGGATCACCGAATCCATCAGCGCCATCGCAGGCAGCTCACCGCCGGACAGCACGAAGTCGCCGACGCTGACTTCCTCGTCCACCACACGATCGATCAAACGCTGATCGATGGCTTCGTAACGTCCGCAAAGCAGGATCAGTCCCTGCTCCTGCTCGCTGAACTCGACTACGCGACGATGCGTCAGCGGCTTGCCCTGCGGCGACATCAGCAGCACCCGCGCCCGCGGTACGCCGGCTTCGGCTTGCGCGGCCTTCGCGGCGGCGATCGCATCATCGAGCGGCTTGGCCAGCATCACCATGCCGGGGCCGCCGCCATAGGGCCGATCGTCGATCGTGCGGTAATTGTTGTGCGTGAAATCACGCGGATTCCAAAACCGCAGACCGTAGCGCGACTGCTTCAGCGCCCGGCTGGTGACGCCCCAGTCGGTCAGCGCCCGAAACATCTCGGGAAAGAGCGTGACGACGTCAAACTGCATCAGACCGGTTCCGTCCAGAGTTGCCCGGACGCAACTGCGGCCGGGCGATCAATCGGTAATTCAGTAATCGAGACCCCAGTCGACCACGATGCGCCCCGCGTCGACATCCACGGTCTGCACATACTGGCCGACGAACGGGATCAGACGCTCGGCAGTCTTCGCCGGTTTGTCGTCGGCGGCCGGACTCTCATAGGCGACCCGCAACACCGTGTGCACGCCGTTGTCGAGCAACCCGACGACCTTGCCAAGCGATTCGTCCTGCAAATTCGTGACCTGGGCGCCGATCAGGTCGACCCAGTAAAACTCGTCGTCGCCCGCACTCGGAAATGCACTGCGCGGCACCCAGACCTGAAGCCCCTTGAGCGCTTCGGCAGCCGTCCGGTTGTCGCTGCCGCGAAGCTGCGCGACGACGGTTCCGGAGTGCGCCCGGCTAAACATCACATCGGCCTTCGTATAGGTCGATTCGCCGGGGCGGCGAAAATACCAGCAATCCGCGGACAACAGGCTCTCGCCCTCGCCCGTATGCGGCTGCACCTTGATCCAGCCGCGAATGCCATAGGCGTCGCCGATGTAACCCAGCTCGACGAGATCGTCGGGCGCGTCGGTCACCGGGGCAAGCACCTGTTCGGCGCGTGTGCCGGCGGCACGTCGTGCCTCGGCACCGATTTTCAGCGGTACGCGCTCTCGCGCGGGTCGGGCAGAACGAACCATGCCAATCCAACGTTGTGACGAACACACGGCGATGCCCGCTCCGGATCACTCGGGAGCAGGCACCGCCGTTCAATTCTCATGCCATCGGCACGCCGACAGCAATGCGTACAGCTTGATCAGCGCAACGCTCAGGCAGCAGCCTTGGCGCCTTGCTTGATCAGACGAGCCACGGTCGGCGACAGTTGTGCGCCAACGCCTTGCCAGTACGTCAGACGGTCCTGAGCAATACGCAGACCTTCCGTGCCTTCGGCAGCGACCGGGTTGTAGAAGCCAATACGCTCGATGAAGCGGCCATCGCGACGATTACGCGAGTCGGTTGCAACGATGTTGTAGAACGGGCGCTTCTTCGCGCCGCCGCGAGCAAGGCGGATAACGACCATGATAAATCCTTGTGAATCCAGAAGTGTTCGGACAGAAAACGCGTGATTATAGCGCAAAACCCTCGTCAAAACAAACACTTCCCCAGGCACCGGACGCCCGGCGCCCAGCCCCGTCCCGATTGGGCGCGTCGCGCGCTCCCCCCAGGGCCCTTGGGACGGCGATGCTGGCCGCCGCAGGCGCTGGTCTACAATGCATCCATCCTTTGAGCGAAGCGAGTCCGGCATGCGACGAATTCCCGATGGACGGCACCGCGTCCGGCGCACCCCGACGGCGACATGGCTGGCACGGCTTGCAGGGCAGATCGCCGGACGCGTCCGCCACGCATCCCCGACCTATCTATTGGCCAGTGTCATATTCGCGCTGGCCCCCTCGCTTTCGAACGCTCGCGACGCCCTCCCCATCGAACGTCTGGCCCTCCCACCGGGTTTTTACGTCGAGGTGCTCTCCGATCAGGTTCCCGGAGCGCGCGGCATGTCGCTCGGACCGAAGGGCACGCTCTTCGTCGGCAGCCGAGGACAAGGCAAGGTGTACGCCATCACACTCGATCCGTCGCGCGCCTATGCTGCCAAGGTCAGGACCATCGCCTCGGGACTGAACATGCCCGTGGGCGTCGCCATGCGCAATGGCGCGCTGTATGTCTCTGCGGTGTCACGCATCCTCAAGTTCGACGACATCGAAAATCGCCTCGACAATCCGCCGAAGCCGGTGGTTGTCTTCGACAAGTTGCCGACCGACACCCACCATGGATGGCGCTATATCGCCTTTGGCCCGGATAAACGCCTGTATGTCGGCGTCGGTGCGCCGTGCAACAGTTGCAGGCGCGACGAGAACCGCTACGCCATGATCGGCAGTATGAAACCGGATGGCAGCGACTGGCGGGTCATTGCCCGTGGCGTACGCAATACCGTGGGCTTCGACTGGCAACCCGGCACGAACACGCTCTGGTTCACCGACAACGGCCGCGATGAAATGGGCGACGATGTCCCGGACGACGAACTGAACCGGCTCACGCGCGCCGGCGAGCATTTCGGCTATCCATACTGTCATGCGGGGGATGTCGCCGATCCCGAATTCGGACGCATGAGAACGTGTGAGGCCTTCACTCCGCCGATGGCCAGACTGGGGCCGCATGTGGCCGCCCTCGGCATGCGCTTCTATACAGGCAGGCAATTCCCGGAGAACTATCGCGGCAGTATTTTCATCGCGGAACACGGCTCATGGAATCGAAGCCGCAAGGTGGGCTATCGCGTCGTACGCGTGGTGCTCGACGCCAGGGGCGCCGTCACGAAACAAGAGGTGTTCGCGCAAGGCTGGCTGGCAGACGACGACACCGTCTGGGGCCGCCCGGTTGGCCTTCTGACGTTGCCCGACGGTTCGCTGCTGATCAGCGACGACTACGCCGGCGCGATCTACCGCATCACCTACCGAAAGCCATGAGGTGCCCGGATGACGAACCATCGACATGCCCGCCGCTTGCGGCAAAACGGCCACGAAGGAACTGACCCGCCCCCGGGCGGGTCAACGATTCACGGTACTCACGGCGCCGTTCGGACCTGCCACGCGCGGTCCATCGTGACCGCTTCGCCGTTCCTGCCCTCCGCGCAACCACTCCCATACAAAATCATGAACCAACGCCGACTCTCGCTCCTGCCCTCCTCGTTCGCGACCTATCTGGCCACCCTGCTGGTGCCTGCCGCCCTGCTGGCCGGCTGCGCGGCGCCCTCCGGCGGCGGCGGCGCCAATCCGGCAGCGGAACCGTCCGGCGGCACCGCAGCCGCCACCACCGCCGCCGATCTGATCGGCACGTGGCAACTCACGAAATGGGAAGGCCCGACCAACCTCCCGAGCCTGCCGGAAGGCCGCATGATCAACCTGACGTTCAATGACAAGGGCGCCTTTTCCGGCACTGGCGGCTGCAACCGCATTTTCGGGCAGTACAAGGTCGGGCCCGGCAATGGCCAATTGACGATCCAGGCGCCGGCTTCGACCCGAATGGCCTGCCAGGATTCGATGACGTTCGAAGACCGTTATCTGAAGACCCTGCCCACGGTCACGACGTTTGAGCGGCGCGGCACGCAGCTGACGCTGGCCACCACGAACGGCGAAAAGCTCACTTACGCATCCCAGACGCTGCTCAATCGCACCGTCGCGGGCGCGGGCGGCGCAGCCAGGACCGAAGACCGCGTGCTCGACGTCGACTCGCAAATGGCCGACTGCGTCGGCGTCGCGCCACGCAAGTGCCTGCGGGTGCGCAACGCCGACGATTCGCGCAATTCGCCCTGGGAACTGTGGTACGCCCACATCGATGGATTCGACTGGAAGCCGGGCGTAGAATACCGCGTGAAAATCCACGGCGAACCCGTCGTCAATCCGCCCGCCGACGCTTCGAACATGCGCTGGACGCTGGTCGAAGTCATCCGCGAAACGCCTGCCCGATAACCATTCCAAATGAACGCAGTCGCTTATAAATCCAAAACCCTGACCGCCGGCCTGGCGATGCTGTTCGGCACGCTCGGCCTGCATCGCTTCTATTTGTACGGTCTGCGCGATCGCTTCGGCTGGGCTCATATCGCGGGATCGGCGTGCGGTGTCGCCGGCTGGGGGCTTTTGGTCACGAGCGAGCTGCGTTCTCCCGCGGGCTGGGCACTGACGATCCTGGGCGCGATTTCGCTGTTCTCGGCGTTCCTCGCCGCCATCGTCTACGGACTTCGTCCGGACGAACGGTGGAACGCCCAGTTCAATACCGGCACCCCACTGAAGTCTCGTTCGGGATGGACGGCCGTCATCATCGTTGCCGTCTCGCTTTTCGTGGGGGCGATGCTCATGATGGTCGGATTTGCTGTCGCGTTCCAGACCTACTTTGAAACGCACGACACGCCGAACCGCCTCTCGCAGTAACTTACGCAACCGCCCAACGTGAGCACACCGCACACCCCCAACCCGAATGTCCGGCCGACACTCGGCTTCGTCGGCGCCGGACGTGTGGCCCGAGCACTCGCGAGCGCCTCGGCGAACGCGGGCTACGATGTGACGGTGATCGCCAGCCGCCGGCTCGACGCCGCGAAGCGCGTGGCCGACGCCACCTCGGGATGCCGCGCGATCGCGATCGACCGCCCGGAGGCAATGGGTGCCGTATTCGCGCACGCCGATCTTGTCTTCCTGACCGTGCCCGACGACGCCATCGCGTCCTGCGCCTCGCATCTCGCGCCTCGTGCCGGGCAGGCGCTGGTCCATTGCAGCGGGGCGTCGGAAGTTGCACTGCTGGCCCCAGCGGCGCGCCACGGCGCTGAGATTGGCGGCTTTCACCCCCTGTTCCTCTTCGCCGGCCTCGACGACGACGCCACGCGCCTGTCCGGCAGCACCATCACGATCGAGGCCGAGGGCCCGCTCAATGATGCGCTGCACGCGCTGGCGAATGCGATTGGCTGCCGCGCCCTGTCCATCCCTGCCGGGGAACGCATGCGGTATCACGCGGGTGCCAACTACGCCGCGAGCTTCCTGCTCTGCCTGCTCGAAGAAGCCACACAGCTCTGGCACGCGGTCGGCATGCCCGAAGACGCAGCGCGCGACGCGATGTGGCCGCTCGTCATGGGAACGCTCAACGCCGCGCGCGAACGCGGACTGTCTGGCGCGCTCGCCGGTCCAGTGTCGCGCGGCGACGCGGGCATCGTCATGCGGCATACGGAAGCCCTGGCCTCCATGGGCGGCAACCACGCCACCCTGTATTCGCTTCTCACGCTGCGCGCCATACGTCTCGCCCGCCAGCGCCCCGGCGCCGATGGCGCGGCCCTCGACGCCATTGCCCGCGCCATCGCACCTTATCTGCCCCCCGCCGCCGCGGCGCCCACGCCACACGACAGCGCCGAATAGTCGCCGCCAGGCACACCGGACCACCCCACCCCGCGCCACACGGCAAGGGGTCGCGTTCGTCCCCGAAGCCCGGCGCCCTTGACACAACCCCTTCGCCCCGCGATTTCCCGACATTGTCGCCTCGCCAAAATACTGTACAAAAACACAGTATAATGACAAGCATCCCTCGCGAATGCCGCACGTTCGCGTTCTGGACCGCCATCAAGGAGAGGTGTCATGGCTTCCTCATTCGCGCCGCCCTCGTCACGCAAGGGCCGAGGCGCCGTCGCCAACCTGGAATCGCGCTTTTCCGAATACCGCAGGGAGAGCGACGAAACCCGTCATGAATCGGACGCCGCCCAGGAATGTGAAGTCAAATTCGTCACGCAGGTCGCGCTCGAAAGTGCGAGAACGATCATCTCGCGCAACACGTCGGCGGACATTCCCTTCGATCGCTCGATCAACCCTTACCGAGGCTGCGAACACGGGTGCACCTACTGCTTCGCGCGCCCCACCCACGCCTACCTCGGCCTGTCGCCGGGACTCGACTTCGAAACCCGCCTGTACGCGAAGCACAATGCCGCCGAGCGGCTCGACGCCGAGCTGCGCAAGCGCGGCTATCGGCCCGCCATGCTGGCGCTCGGCGCCAACACCGATCCGTATCAACCGATCGAGCGCGAGTACCGCATCACGCGAAGCGTGCTCGAGGTGCTGGAGACGTTCGGCCATCCGGTAGGTATCACTACCAAATCGGCGCTGGTCACGCGTGACATCGATATCCTGTCGCGCATGGCGCAACGTGGACTGGCCCGGGTGTTCATTTCGGTGGGCACGCTCGACGCGGACATCGCACGCCGGATGGAGCCGCGCGCCAACACGCCGGCGCGCCGGATCGAGGCCGTGCGAAAACTCACCGATGCGGGAATCCCCACAGGGGTCATCGTGGCGCCGATCGTGCCGGCGCTGACAGATTTCGATATCGAGCGCGTGCTGAGCACGGCGTCCGAGGCGGGCGCGACCTACGCCGGGTATGTGATGCTGCGACTGCCGAGCGAGGTGCACGACGTCTTCGTCGACTGGCTGGAGGCGAATTACCCGATGCGGGCACGCCACGTGATGAGCCTCATCGAGCAAGTGCGTGACGGCAAGCACAACAGCGCCGAATTCGGCAAGCGCATGACGGGAACCGGCCTGCATGCCGAACTGATCCGCCAGCGCTTTCATCTTGCCGCGCGCAAGCTGGGGCTCAATCAGGCCAGACCGCCGCTGCGCACCGATCAGTTCAAGGTGCCGCCGCCGGCGTCCCCCGCCGTGCACGCCGACAGCCGTGCCAACCCGCAGATGCCGCTCTTCTGAGCACGCACGCTC
This sequence comes from Pandoraea pnomenusa, assembly GCF_000767615.3. Lineage (NCBI taxonomy): Bacteria > Pseudomonadati > Pseudomonadota > Betaproteobacteria > Burkholderiales > Burkholderiaceae > Pandoraea > Pandoraea pnomenusa. The sequence continues at coordinate 3,546,609 of NZ_CP009553.3, forward strand.
ACTCCTCGACAGCGATCGTCAGCGTCTCCTTGATCTCCTCCATCACAACGTAGCTCTTCGACTGCACCGCGCCGGGCAATTGCAGGAGGATGTCGCCAAGCAGCTTGCGGTATTCCGACATCTCCCGAATGCGCGCTTTGATCAGATAGTCGAAGTCCCCCGAGATGAGATGGCACTCCATCACCTCCGGAATGCGCAGCACCTCGCGGCGGAACTGGTCGAACATGTTGCCCGACTTGTGATCGAGCGTGATCTCGACAAAAACCAGCAATGCCGCGCCAAGCGCCGCCGGATTCACGCGGGCAAAGTAGCCCATGATCACACCGTCGCGCTCCATTCGTTTGACCCGTTCGATGCACGGCGTGATCGACAGCCCGACCTGCTCGGAGAGGTCTTTCATGGACATCCGGCCGTCCTGTTGGAGCAACGTCAGAATGCGCCGGTCGAGCCGGTCCAGCGTTCGGACCGATTGCTGCTGAACTCTCATTATTTTTTCCTGAATTCAGACCATATACATTAACTAAACCTACGAATCCGAGAATAGCATGCGAATTATTACTGGATAACCATGGTTTTACAGGAGTCAACGCAATGAAGGTCATCGTTCTCGGCAGCGGCGTCATCGGTGTCACCAGCGCGTACTACCTGGCAAAGGCCGGGCACGACGTCACGGTGCTCGATCGCCAGGCGGGTCCGGCGCTCGAGACCAGCTTCGGCAATGCCGGCCAGATTTCACCCGGCTACGCGTCGCCGTGGGCCGCACCGGGGATTCCGACGAAGGCCATCAAGTGGTTGTTCCAGAAGCACGCCCCCCTTGCCATTCGCCCCGACGGCACGCTCACTCAGCTCAAGTGGCTTTACCAGATGCTGCGCAATTGCACGCCCGAGCGTTACGCCGTCAACAAGGAGCGTATGGTGCGGATCGCCGAATACAGCCGCGACTGCTTCCGCGCGTTGCGTGCCGAGACCGGTATTCCGTATGAAGGCCGTCAGGCCGGCACGCTGCAACTGTTCCGCACCGAAGCGCAACTGGCAAACGCTGCGCGCGACATTGCCGTACTGCAAGACGCCGGCGTGCCGTTCGAACTGCTGGACAGCTCGGCGCTCGCGGGTGCCGAACCGGCATTGGCGGCCGTGTCGCACAAGCTCACCGGCGGCCTGCGTCTGCCGAACGACGAAACCGGCGACTGCCAGTTGTTCACTACGCGCCTGGCGGCCATGGCCGAGGCGCTCGGCGTGAAGTTTCGCTACGACATGCCGATCGACGGCCTGCAGGTCGCGGGCGACAAGATCGAAGGCGTGATGTGCGCCGGCATGATGCAGCGCGCGGACGCGTACGTGGTCGCCCTCGGCTCGTATTCCACGCCGTTCCTGCGCGGCATCGTCGACATCCCGGTATATCCGCTCAAGGGCTACTCGATCACCGTACCGATTGCGGACGCACAACGGGCACCGGTCTCCACCGTGCTCGACGAAACGTACAAGATTGCCGTGACCCGCTTCGACGACCGCATCCGCGTGGGCGGCATGGCTGAAGTGGTCGGCTACGACAAGACGCTCAATCCCGCGCGCCGCGCCACGCTGGAGATGGTCGTCAACGATCTGTATCCGGGCGCCGGCAACACGGCCGAAGCCTCGTTCTGGACCGGCCTGCGCCCGATGACGCCGGACGGCACGCCGATCGTCGGCGCCACCGCCCTGCGCAATCTGTTCCTGAACACTGGCCATGGCACGCTGGGCTGGACCATGTCGTGCGGCTCCGGCCAATTGCTGGCCGATCTGATGTCAGGTCGCCGACCCGCCATTCTCGCCGACGATCTGTCGGTGGCGCGCTACAGCGGCGCGCCCGATGCGCAGGCCCAACCGGCCTTCGCCTGATGTCACGAACGGCACCTTAGGGTGCCGTTTTTGTTTGGGGCACGTGCGGTCGTGAAGGTGCTCATATTGCCGTCACATCACAACAATGGAGACGCATCATGAAAATCGGTGTACCGAAGGAGATCAAGAACCACGAATACCGCGTAGGCATGACGCCCGCAGCCGTGCGCGAAGTGGTGGCACGCGGGCACGAGGTGTGGATCGAGACGCAAGCCGGTGCGGGCATCGGCATGGACGATACCGTCTACGCTGCCGCCGGTGCACACATTGCCGCCAATGCCGTCGACGTCTTCGACCGGGCCGAGCTGATCGTCAAAGTCAAGGAGCCCCAGGCCGTTGAACGGGCGCGGCTGCGTCCTCACCACACGCTCTTCACCTACCTTCACCTCGCTCCCGACCCGGAGCAGACCCGCGACCTCATCCAGAGTGGCGCAACATGCATCGCGTATGAAACGGTGACGTCCGCCAATGGCGGTCTGCCGTTGCTCGCGCCCATGTCGGAAGTCGCGGGACGCATGTCGATCCAGGCCGGCGCCACCGCGCTGGAGAAGACCCACGGCGGGCTTGGTCTGTTGCTCTCGGGCGTGCCGGGCGTGGAAGCCGGCAAGGTTGTCATTCTCGGCGGCGGGGTGGTGGGGACCAATGCCGCGACGGTCGCCGTCGGTATCGGCGCGCAAGTCACGGTGATCGACAAATCGGTCGACGCACTGCGCCGCATCAGCGCGCAGTTCGGCGGGCGCGTCCAGACGGTCTATTCGACGCAGCACGCCATCGAAACGCACTTGCGCGACGCCGATCTCGTGGTTGGCGGCGTGCTGATCCCCGGCGCCGCCGCGCCCAAGCTGATCACACGCGCCATGCTTGGCTTAATGCGCAAGGGCGCCGTGATCGTCGACGTTGCCATCGACCAGGGCGGATGCTGCGAAACGTCGCATGCCACCACGCACGCCGATCCGGTCTATGTCGTGGAGGGCGTGGTCCATTATTGCGTGGCCAACATGCCTGGCGGCGTGCCGCGCACCTCGACCTTCGCCTTGAACAACGTGACGCTGCCATTCATCCTGCAATTGGCCGATCATGGGCCGGTCGCCGCCATGCGCGCCGATCCCCACCTGCTGGCGGGCCTGAACGTGGCGCGCGGCCTGGTGACCAACCGCGGGGTCGCCGATGCGCTCGGCCTCGCCTATCACGAGCCCGGCGCGGTACTGGCGAACCTGCCTGCTGCCGCCTGACCGGCTCGCTATTTGACGCCCTCGCCATCTTCACGGTATTCGACGATGAGGCGTCGCGGTGCCGGTGAGCGTCCGACGGACGTTCGCCCGCTCGCTCGCGCGGCAAGGCACGCCGACGACACGCCACCGTTGCCTCCCTGCCTCCTGCCCGCGTGACACCGTCTTCCGACAAGCCGCGCCACGCCTTGCGCTTTGGACATGGGCGCACTCACTTCGTTATACTTCTCCCATCTCGACGGCGCGCCGGCGTCCCCGGCAACCGGGCACGCGCCACCGCGCGGCTCCCCGCCTGCCCGAAGCCGTCAATGTCCACGAGCAATTGATGAACGCCGATCCGCAAGAACTCAACAAATTCAGTGAACTGGCCCACCGCTGGTGGGATCCGCACAGCGAATTCAAGCCGCTGCACGAGATCAACCCGTTGCGCCTCGACTGGATCGAGCAACACGTGCCGCTTCAGGGCAAACGCGTGCTGGATGTCGGTTGCGGCGGGGGCATCCTGACCGAATCGATGGCGCGCCAGGGCGCTCGCGTCAAAGGCATCGACCTGTCGACGAAGGCGCTGGGCGTGGCCGATCTGCACAGTCTCGAAGCCGGACTTTCCATCGAGTACGAAGAAATTTCGGCCGAAGCCCTCGCAGCGCGCGACGCCGGCACGTACGACGTGGTGACATGCATGGAAATGCTCGAACACGTGCCGTCGCCCGCGTCGATCGTGGCGGCATGCGCCACGCTCGTCAAACCCGGCGGGCATGTGTTCTTCTCCACGCTCAACCGCAATCCGAAAGCCTGGCTGCTGGCCGTGGTCGGCGCCGAGTACCTCCTGCGCATGCTGCCTCGCGGCACCCACGATTACGCGAAATTCATTCGCCCGTCGGAGCTTGCGTCGTTTGCCCGTGCCAGCGGCCTCACGATCCGTGATTTACGCGGCTTGACCTACAATCCGATCAGCAAGCGCTACGCGATCAATCGCGATACCGACGTCAATTACCTGGTCGCGTGCACGCGTGACGCCTGATATGTTCGAACCCCCCGTCCTGGTTTCCGCTTCGTCTTACGGCGCGTCGGCGCGACTGCTCGACGGCGACGTGCGCGCCGTGCTGTTCGATCTTGACGGCACGCTCGCCGACACGGCGCCCGATCTCGTTGCCGCCGTCAACAAGGTGCGCATCGACCGCGGCATGCCGCCCGGGCCTTACGAAACCCTGCGCTTGCAAGCGTCGCACGGGGCGCGCGGTTTGATTGGCAGTGCATTCGGTGTCGCCCCGGAAGATGCCGCCTTTGCGTCGCTGCGCGACGCGTTCCTTGCCAATTACGAAGCCGCCCTGTGCGTGCGCAGCCAACTGTTCGACGGCATTCCGGCGTTGCTCGCCGCGCTGGCCGAGCGTGGACTGCCGTGGGGGATCGTCACCAACAAGGCGGCACGCCTGACCGATCCGCTCGTGAAGCTGCTCGGCCTCGCCGACGGCGCTGCCTGCGTGGTGTCGGGCGATACGACGCCACACAGCAAGCCGCACCCCGCGCCGTTGTTGTATGCCGCCGAGTGCATCGGCATTGCGCCTGCGCGGATCGTGTATGTTGGTGACGACCTGCGTGACATTCAGGCGGGCAAGGCGGCCGGCATGGCCACGGTCGCCGCCGCCTACGGTTACTGCGGCGACTCGCTCGCACCTGCCCAATGGCAGGCGGATGCCGTCGTCGAACGCGCGGGCGCGATCGCCCCGCTGGTCATGCCGCCGGCCTGACGGTCGCGTCATGACCTTCCGGGGCCCGTCCGCTGCCGCGGCCGGTCCCGGGTCTGTCCCGCCGCGCGCCAGTGGCGCGGCGCGTGCTTCACTGGCTGCTTACGGGAGACCGCATGGCCGAGCAAGCGAACGATCGCAAACCCTCAACGAATTCCTCCGCGGGCGGCAACCGTCTGCAACAAGGCGTCGCCCGCGCACAAGCGTTCGGGCGCGACCCCGACGTACGCCGACGCGCGCGCAAAGGCGGCCTGTGGGCCGCCGCGGTCATTGCGGTTTTCGGCGTCGTGGGCTATTTCACGGTGCCTGCGGTACTCAAGCACTACGCCGTCGACAAGCTCTCGACGTACCTGCAACGGCCGGTGAGCGTGGGCGACGTGAGCTTCAACCCGTACACGCTGCGCCTCGACCTTCATCAGGTGCACATCGGCGACAAGACGCCGGGCCAGCCCTTCGTGGACGTCGGCATGCTGCGTGTGAACGCGTCGTGGGGCTCGCTGTTTCGCCTGGCCCCCGTGGTCGACGAGCTCTATGTCGATACGCCGGTGATCAATATCGTGCGCACCGCGCCCCAACGCTTCAACTTCTCTGACATCATCGACCGCGCGACGGCGGGTCCGCCCTCGCCCGAGCCGTCCAAGCCGGCGCGCTTTGCACTGAACAACGTCCAGATCAGGAACGGCACGGTGCGCTTCGACGACACCGTGCAGAACGAGAAGCACGTCGTCGACAATCTCCAGATCGGCGTGCCGTTCATCGCGAACCTGCCGGCCGACACCGACATCTTCGTGCAGCCGTTGCTGCAGGCGTCCATCGACGGCTCGCCGCTGCACATTTCCGGGCAGACAAAACCGTTCGCCGACTCGCTCGAATCGACGGTCGACATCAAGCTCGACCGGCTCGACGTGCCGAAGTACCTCGGCTATTCGCCCATGACCGTGCCCGCGCAGATCAAGAGCGGCGCGATCAGCACCGATCTGAAGCTGCGCTTCACGCGAGACAAGGCAGGCAATCACGTTCTGCTCACGGGCACGGCGGGCTTGTCGGACGCGGTCGTGAAGGAACCCGACGGTTCGCCGCTGGTTGCCGTCAAGCAGATCGATGTGAAGCTTGGCAAGGTCGAGCCGCTGAGCAACATTTATCACATCGACAGCGTCCGCATCGACGGGCTCGACCAGCAGGTCACCCTGGAAAAGGATGGCTCGATCAATGTCGCCAAGGCCCTCGCGCCGCAGCGCCCCGTGATCAAGGCGGTGGGCAAGGCGGTCGATCAGGCGGCCGCGTCGCCGCAGGCAAGCGAAGCCGCCAAGTCGGCGCCCAAGGTGGCGGCGGAGCAAACGGCACGCCCGGCCACGCCCGCCTCTGCGGCCGAAGCCGCGCAGGCCAAGGCCATTGCCGCCGAGCAGCCCACGCCGCTCGACCTGCTCGTGGGCGAACTCTCGGTCGTGAACAGCAAGCTGCGCCTGACCGACGAGCGCGGCGCGAAACCCGCCAACCTCGCGCTCGAGAACATCCAGATCGGCGTGAAGCAGTTCTCGACGCTGGGCAAGGATCCGGCCACCTACGACGCGTCGCTCGGCCTCCAGAGCGGCGGCTCGCTGAAGGCGCACGGCCAGTTCAGCCTGCCGGCGTACAACGCCAGCGGTGAGCTCGACGCCGAGGCCATCGCCCTTGCTCCCTTGCTGCCCTTCGCGCAGGGCGCTCTGGCCGGCGACCTGAAGAGCGGCACCGTCGGCGCGCAGGCCAGGTTCACTGCGGCGTTCGCGCCCGACAAGCAACCGAACGTCCAGATTTCGCCCGCCACGGCGACGCTCGAGAAGGTCGAATGGCTCACCGGCATCAAGGGCGACGCACCGCTGCGGTTGGCCAAGGCGCAGGCGAAGCTCTCCCATTTCGATCTCGGGGCGCGGCAGGCCGTGCTCGACGACGTCACGGTGAGCGGACTCGACGTGTCCGCTCGCCGCGACAAGGACGGCAAGATCAACCTGCTGGCGTTGACCGGCGACGGAAAGCCGAAGGCCGCCACGGCCACCGGCAAGGGTGTCGATGCCCGCGTCGGTACGGAGCGTGGGCGCAAGACGTCTGCCAAGGCGGGCGGCTCGGGCGCGCCAGCCGCGAGTGGCTGGCAGTGGAAGGTCGGCAAGGTGGTGCTGGACAATGCGAGCATCGGCTTCGAGGATCGCGCCGTCAAAGGCCGTCCGATCAATGCGCGGTTTGCGCCGCTCAATGTCACGGTGCGAGGCGCGTCGCAGGACATGGGCAAGCCCTTGCAGCTCGAAGTCGCGGGCACCCTCAACAAGAAGGGCACGCTCAACGCCTCGGGCAACGTCACGCCACAGCCGCTCTCGGGCGATCTGCAGGTCAAAACCCAGCAGCTCGACCTCGCCGCGTTCGACTCGTACATGAGCGACGAGCTCAATGCCAGTATTGCCAGCGCCCTGCTCTCGAGCAATGGGCGCGCGACGTTCGCGATGAAGGGCGACACGCCGCAGGTGACCTATCGCGGCGATGCCACGCTGGGCAATGTGCGTCTGCTCGACAAGGTGACGACGGACGACTTCATGCGCTGGAACGCCCTGTCGGTGCAGCAGATCAACCTCGCGGTGGGCAGTGGCAAGCCGAACGTGAAGCTGGGCAGCATTGCGCTGTCGCGCTTCTATGCGCGGTTGATCATCAACGCCAACGGGCGCCTGAACCTGGCCGACGTGGTGGGCAACAAGCAAGCGGCGCCGCGCTCGCTTACCCGGGCGAACGAGGGCATTCCGCTTGACGGCGCACCGGCCAGGCCGCCGCTCGACGCCGCGGCGTCGGCGGTCGAGGCCGGGCAGCCGACCGAAGTCGAGAAGAAGGAACAGAAGCCGGGCGAGACGACCGTGCAGCGCGGCCCGGGTTACGGCACGGGCAAGGCGCTGCCGGCCGACGTCCATATCGGGCGTATTACGCTGCAGGGCGGCAACATCAACTTCACCGACAACTTCGTCAAGCCGAACTACACCGCCAACCTGACCGACATCGGCGGGCGCATCGGGGCGTTCGGCACCGCGACGACCGAGCCGGCCGAGGTTGCCCTGCAGGGCAAGGTCAATCGCAACGCGCCGATCGACATCAGCGGCAAGATCAATCCGCTCGCGCCGATGGCGTTCGTGGATCTGGGCGCCAAGGCCGACGGCATCGAGTTGACCAACCTGACGCCCTATTCCACCAAGTACGCCGGCTATCCGATCGAAAAGGGCAAGCTGACGGTGGACGTGCACTATCTGCTCGACCAGGCGAAGCTCACGGCGAACAACCACATCTTCATCGACCAGTTGACATTCGGCGACCGCGTGGAGAGCCCCACGGCGACGAACCTGCCAGTGCGGCTGGCAGTATCGCTGCTGAAGAATTCGCGCGGCGAGATCGACGTGGACATTCCGATTTCCGGTTCGCTTGAGGATCCGCAGTTCAGTCTTGGCGGCGTGATTTTCCGGGCGTTCGTGAACTTGATCGTCAAGGCGGTCACGGCGCCGTTCAGCCTGTTGGCGTCGGCGTTCGGCGGCGGCGATCAGGAACTGGGCTACGTGGAGTTCGCGCCGGGCAGTGCCCGTCTCACGCCGGAGAGCGAGAAACGTCTGGAAACGCTGGTCAAGGCGCTCAACGACCGTACGGCGCTGAAGCTGGACATCGAGGGCCGGGTGGATCCGGCCAAGGACACTGACGGATTGCGTCGCGTTGCCGTCGAGCGGGCCATCAAGGCGCAGAAGGTGAAGTCGATGGTCGGCAAGGGCGAGAGCATCGACGTGGACAGCGTGACGGTGAGTCCCGAGGAGCGCAGCAAGTACCTGACGGCGGCCTACAAGGCGGCCGATTTCGCCAAGCCGCGCAACATGATCGGGTTCGCCAAGTCGCTGCCGGACGACGAGATGGAGAAGCTGATGGAGACGAACATCAAGGTGGGCGACGACGACCTGCGGGCGTTGGCGGAGCGCCGGGCGCAGCGGGTGAGATCGTGGCTGGACGGCAAGATTGCATCCGACCGGTTGTTCGTGGTGGCGCCGAAACTGAACGCTGACGGCATCAAGGACAAGGGGGCGACGACGCGGGTCGACTTTGCACTGAAGTGAGCCATTTGTGTCATAATTGGTCACTCCACGGGGCCGACATGGTTTCGACGTGGGTAGCGAAGCGATTCAGGGCATACCGAGGACCCGTCACCTCGTTAATCAATGGGAAAAAACGTAACTGCAAACGACGAAACGTTCGCACTGGCAGCCTAAGGGCCGCCGTCCTCTGCCTAGTTCACTGACGGACTAGCGTCGCAAGACCGGTAGCAATACCGCCAGAGGTCATACACGTCAGTTAAGCCTTGGCGGCGCCACGACGCCGAGGTCGAAAACTTAGTGGATCGCTGTTGCGTAGCGTGTTCGTCCGCGACAATACGGTTAAATCAAATGACAGAACTAAGTATGTAGAACTGATCGTGGAGTACTTGCGGACGCGGGTTCGATCCCCGCCGGCTCCACCATTTGATAGTTCAGCGTGATACGCTGAATACCAAAACCCCTAGGAAAATCAGCCTCCTAGGGGTTTTTTACATCCAAGGTCGTCCGGCAAGATACGGTTGAAGCCAACGCTTCATTAGGGTAACTTCTGGGGTAACGGGATAACGCATCAAATCAGTTACCCCAACACCCTAGCTACCCCTGACCCTGCCTCGTTTCCACGTACAGTAGATCATGCTGCGATCAACGCGGCCTCGTAGTCGACAGGGGTAAGAAATCCTATAGAGGTGTGCAAACGCTCTCGATTGTAATAGCCCTCGATCCAGTCGACGATATCCAAACGAGCCTGCGCTCGAGTTTCGTAGTGGACCTCATAGATTCTCTCGACTTTCAGGGTCTTAAAGAAGCTTTCCATAGGGGCGTTGTCCCACGCATTGGCACGACGGCTCATAGAGATCGTTGCCTTGTATCCGGCAGCCAGCTTTTGGTACGCCCGGCTTGCATACTGGGCCCCTCTGTCGGAATGTAACAGCAGTCCTGGCGCCGGTTTGCGTTGCCAGCACGCGCTGCGCAGTGCCTGGCAAACAAGCTCGGCGTCGATGCGTTCGGACATTGACCAGCCCACTACGCGTCGGCTCGCCAGATCGAGTATCGCTGCGAGATACAGCCAGCCTTCGCCGGTCCTGACAAACGTGATGTCGCTAACCCAGGCACGATCAGGCTGCCATCCGTTGAAACGACGATCGAGCAGGTTCGGCGCTACGGGCAGGCTGTGCGCCGAGTCCGTCGTGACCCGATAGGCACGCCTGTAGACCGGGCGCAAGTCCTGACGTCGCAAGCTACGTCGCACACGCTCCTCGCTCGCCGTGCGACCCTGGGCTCGCAATTGACGCACGATGCGGGAGCGGCCATAGGTGCCACGATGCTTGCGGTGGATCGCCGCGACTTCCACATCCAGGGCCGCGTTCGCTTGCGCCCTCGCGCTGGGTGGGCGAACGCGCCACTGGCAATATCCGCTGCGTGAAACGCCCAGAATCTGGCATAGACGGGTGATACTGTACTGGTCGCGGTGATCGTCGATCCAGGCGTACTTCACCGCGACCCCTTCGCGAAGTACGCCGTCGCTTTTGAGAGAATTTCAATATCCAGTTTTGCGCTGGCGAGTTCCTTGCGCAGCCGGCTGTTCTCTGCCTCCAACTCGCTGATCGGGCGCGTAACACGTGCAGCGCTCACGTCACGACCACTCGTCTCGATACCGCCTTCGAAACTGCGGCTACGCCGACTCCAGTTCCCTAACGTTGCCACTGGCACCCCGAGCCTGCGCGCCGCTTCATGCTGCCCGACTGTTTCGGCAAGCCTGATGGCCTCAACCTTGAACTCGTTCGTGTATTGCCTTTTCGGCACTGACTTCTCTGACATGCAATCCTCCGTACAAACAGGAAATTAACAAAATTCCTGCTGAACCGCACCGGGAATCGTGGAGGCTGGTTGGTTTAAGTTAATGCGGACACGTCAGCGGCATTTCTGAGTTGCCTGTAGTAGTTTGCCTCAGCTTCAGCAGGCGGGATATAGCCGAGCGGTTCCATCAGCCGATGATGGTTGTACCAGGCGACCCATTCCAGCGTTGCCAGTTCGACGGATTCCCTCGTTTTCCAAGGGGCGCGCCGATGAATCAGTTCCGTCTTGTACAGGCCGTTGATCGTCTCGGCCAGCGCATTGTCGTAGCTGTCGCCCCGGCAGCCGACCGACGGCTCGATGCCGGCCTCAGCCAGCCGTTCGCTGTAGCGGATGCTGACGTATTGAGACCCTCTGTCGGAATGATGAATCAAAGTCCCGTCCTCACCCGGTTGGCGGGCGTACAGCGCTTGTTCAAGTGCATCCAGAACGAAGTCCGTGGTCATCGACGAGCTGACGCGCCAGCCAACAATACGGCGGGCAAACACGTCGATCACGAATGCCACGTACAGCCAGCCTTGCCATGTCGAGACATACGTGAAATCCGACACCCAGAGCTGATTCGGTCGGTCAGCCTTGAACTGCCGGTTGACTCGGTCCAGCGGGCGCGGCGCGGTCACCTCGGGAATCGTCGTGCGAACACGCTTACCGCGAACTGCGCCACGCAAGCCCTGCAGTTTCATCAACCGTCCGACCGTGCAGCGTGCCACTGCAATGCCTTCCCGGTTCATCTGCTTCCAGACCTTCGGCACGCCGTAGACCTGCATGTTGGCCTGCCAGACACGCTTGATCTCCGGTTGCAAAAGCTCATCGCGTTTCGCGCGGGCGCAGCGCTTCGACGGATCGCGAAGTTGTGCTGCATGGCGTCGGTAGCCCGACGGGGCAATCCGCAAGACCTTGCAGATCGGCTCGACCCCGAAGGTGTCGCGATGCTGATCAATGAAGGCCTTCAGGACTTGAAACGGCGGTCGAGCTCCGCCTGGGCGAAAAACGCGCTCGCCAGTTTGAGAATCTCATTGGTCCGGCGCAGTTCCTTGACCTCGCGCTCCAAGGCCTTGATGCGTTCACGCTCGGCCGTACTCACGCCATCGCGCTCTCCACGGTCGACCTCGTCGCGCTTAACCCAATCCAACAGCGTCTGCGGCGTGCAGCCGATCATCGGCGCAATCGATTCGACTGCCGCCCACATCGAAGGATGCTCGCTACGCTGCTCGCGTACCAGGCGCACTGCGCGCTCTCGGACTTCCGGGGAAAACTTGCTTGGCTTCTTGTTCATTGCTCCATTCTCTCAAGAGTTGGAGCCTCCACAAAATCCGGTGCGATTCATGCTGTACGCGAAATCGAGGCATGGTCAGCCTTGCTGGAGGTGGCAGCATGAATCTCCAGCATGAACGCATTGCAGGGCTGTGTGACGAACTGAAACTGGACCGCATCGGGAACGACTGGAGCGTGCTGGCCCAGAACGCTGCCAACGCTGATGCCAGTCACGCCGACTTCCTCGAACAGCTACTGCTGACCGAACGGGATGCCCGAGAGGAACGCAAGCGCCAGACGCTGACCAAGATGGCCTCCCTGCCGGGCATCAAGACGCTGGAGCAATACGACTTTGGCTTCGCCAGCGGCGCACCGCGAGCCCAAATCCAGGAGCTGGCCGGGCTGGCGTTTATCGAACGGGCCGAGAATGTCGTGCTGCTCGGGCCATCTGGCGTGGGCAAAACGCACATCGCCTGCGCCCTGGCGTATCGGGCGACACAGGCAGGAATCAAGACGCGCTTCACGACCGCCGCCGATTTGATGATGCAGTTGGCCACAGCCCGGCAGCAGAACCGGCTGAGGGAGTTTTTTAACCGCGCCGTGGTTGGCCCGAAGCTGCTGGTTATCGATGAAATCGGCTACCTGCCGTTTGGACGCGAGGAAGCCAATCTGTTTTTTAACGTGGTGGCCAAGCGATACGAGCGCGGAGCCATCGTGCTGACGAGCAACCTGCCATTTACGCAGTGGGCCACGGCATTTGCCGACGACCAGACGCTGACTGCGGCGATGCTCGACCGGCTGCTGCATCACGCGCACATCGTGCAGATTGCAGGCGAAAGCTATCGGCTGAAGGACAAACGGAAAGCTGGACAAACTACACGCGCAGGCGCGAAAGCCGCCGCGTGACACGGAGCCTGGGTGGGTCAGATTTACTTCGGCGATACGCCGGAAGGTGGGTCAGATTTAAACCGGCGTTGACATTTATGGAGCAACGCCGCGCCATGATGCAGACGTGGGCAGGTCACCTTGTGAAAGACGCGAAAAAGGGCGATTTGGTCAAGAGCCTAGTCGGAAGCCAAGCATTCAGCAATCTGGCACGTCACGTACTGATCGCGATGCGGGTTGAGCTTCCCAACTACGACGAAGACGGCCCTTCCGTGGGCGTCTTGATTCGCGCCAAAACCAATATCGGAAAGACGGGGGGCGGACGCCTCTACGAAATCCATCCGGCATGGGTAAATGACCGAGACGGCCGAGAGATCGACACAAGCCGCCTCATTTGGCACAGCAAGGTACTACCCGCCTCGCCCTCGGATCTTCGCGAGTGGGCGGCAAGCAAGAAGAACGAACTGGCCTCCAGTCCACGTAACAGGGCACAGGAGTTCTTGATGCGGCTGTTGGTGGACGGGCCGGTGCCAGTCCGAGAAATCAATTCTCTCGCAGAGGATGATGGCATCACGCCAAAGATGCTGCGAAGTGCCAAGGAAAAATTGGGCGTGGTCTCGGAAAGGGTGAGCAACGGACGAGGGGACGTTTGGCACGAGTGGGCATTGCCCGCAGATGCGATTGGAGATCCTGCTCGCCCGCTCGACGCTGATCCCGAGGAACTTGGGCAACTTGGGCAACTTGGGCAACCGGGGCAATCTCAAGAAACGTATGAGCTTGGCGACCCGAGTGCAATGCAGAAACTTTTTGACAGCTATATGGCGAAGAACGGAAAGCCTTGGTGAGATGATCTGAGCACACATTGCCTAGCCAGTTCCTCCGTCGAACTGTGGGAGTCGTCTAGCTGGGCATAAGCAGCCTCAAATCGCGCAACTCAGTTCGGCCATCCATTTGGACGCCCCGCTCAAGACATTGAGTCGTTACAGTTCGACGTCCGTTTGGGACGATTTTAGCTCTGAACTGAACAGGGTGGCTGGCTGAGTTCACAAACTGGCCGCTCGACTCGCACTAGTCGATGAGCACGTGAACTCGGGGGCGAACTGCGTGATTAGCCACGGCACCGCAGCACCAAGGAACGCAGCGACCGCAAGAAAGAAGTCGAGGCGGTATTCCCCCTCGCCATACGTGTATCGCTTGTTTGGCCTCTTTTGCGGCAATTCGATCCAGCGGCGCTCAACTGGTTGTAAATCAGGGAGAAGAGTACGCACGGCATTGACTGTGCGTACTAACTGCTTTACGGCGTCGGGGTTGATGGTCGCCTTATGCTCATGTGCAAGACGATTGCGAATTGAGTTGACCTCCTTCGCGACGGAGGCGAAAGATAAAGGCAAGCCCAAAGCTACCGAAATAGACAGCTTTCCGCTGAAGTCGCGAGGTTCCCGAACAAATGGAGCGATGTCGGCCGTGCGCTTTATGCTGAGATAGAAGTCGAGCATCTGCTCGACCTGAAGGTGGAGACGCAAGATACACCCAATATCATCTTCCGTTTCTGCGGCGAGAATCAGGATATCTCCGTCGAGAAGAGTGCCTAAATCGAAATTGACAGTGGTTGGTGCATTGTTCATTGTTGTTCTCAAAGAGGGATGACCGCTTCTGCCCTTGCCTACCGCTATCAGTCATCACCCATTAAATAATACGAGCAAAATTACACCGAGGAAGATCGCAATGTGCAACTTATCAAACGCTCTTAACTTACCCTTCCCCAAGAATCGGTATCCACGACCATTGGGAATTACACGGTAGCGAGTTATCGGCATGAGCGGAATGGCAAAAAACACAAAATAATAGGTTGCCATATATGACCCGTCAGGCTTTGGGTCAGTTCTTCCATAAAGAGTTACCCCGATTCCATTTATTGTATATAAAGACGGGGCACTCTTGATCGGCTCAAGATCTCCAAAATTATCTTGATTTCCTTGAGCGACAATCAGATTGTCGTTAATTTTCTTTCTGAGGCTTGCATCCGTCGCCAACCCCAAGGCCTTATTCAGAAGGGAAATGCAAATCGCCCATTTTGAAGTTTCATTTCCGAAAGCGATCGCACACTGCATCACACCTGCGGCAATTATGTCCTGACCTTCACGGTACGTCAGCGAATCAGCCTTAAGAGATGCGGCCTTCAGGAGGGACATCCCCTCGATCAACAAACGATCTCCATCACTGTTCGCCGTATTCGGATTTTGATCAACACCCTTCAATACAGTTTCAACAAGATTCCTGACAGGATTAATCGCATCTGCTTCATTTCGGCGTTGCTGAATATCCGCAAGTGCTTCCGAATCTTCCCTCACCCGATCAGAAACATCTGGCACTTCGGAAAAAAGTTCTTGGAGTAGGCTCGTGAGTCGCTGAGACTGCTTCAGTATGCCGTGGTCATTGAAGATGTCAATCGCGAGGCTGCGAATGGACCATGCCAGCTTTCGGCTCGGATCGTGATCAATGCCGCGAGCTTTGAAGCTAACTTGAATGGGTTGTGCGACCTTATCCCAATTGCGTGCAACGGCCTCGAGCTTGTCCACATACGGTTTGACGGCAGCCTCGCCAGAGCCCGCCGAACCACGAGCAATTTCGATAAGCTTGTGAAGATTTTCAGCTTCTGCCTGAAGGAAACCTTGGGTTTCCACCTCATAGCTGTCAACAAGTTCATCAAGCAACTCAGGCGCGTGGTTCTCGCCACCAGCCGTAACCCGATCGACAACGTCCGTCATGACCTGGACCAGCGCCGTTGTCGGCAACCTATCAAGCGCGCCTTTGATGACGCTGCAGTAGTACCGCTTGCGTTCTGCAAGTTCGGCTTCGATCTGATCGATTGCTCGTACTTCCGGGAAGCCGGAGACTGCGCGATCTTCATTGATATCCCGCAGAACATCTTCGGGATCAAGGTTATCGGCGAGGTACGCGACTTCCTGTATGAAACCAGCCAAGTCCGCCGCATCGTGTTCGTCGTCCACCTGCCCGAACGCAGCAGCCAGCAGATTCAGATGAGCGAGCGTAGGCAGACCCGATTCTCGCCTTACGGCCATTGGATTGCTAAGCAAGCTTTCGAGCAACTGGGTTGCTTTCCGTGGAGAAACGCCGGGAAGCCATGCGATCTCCGCGCTCAGTCTGTTTCGCGGATTTGTCAGGTCGGAACGCGCCTTCTGGCAAACGTCGTGATCCAGCTCCAAAGACAACTCTTCCGCTACCGCGACTATACGCCTGCGGTCGTCGCGGGTCGTTACGCCTAATATGGCAAAAGGCGACACATGCAGAGTTGTCTTCATTTGGAAGTTACATCCCCAGTCTGCGAAATCTTGGTCAGAATGTCTTTTTGATAGGCATACCACGCAGCCACACACTGCTTGTCACTGCAATGCTTCTCCCTGTAGTTCCACTGCTTGCGGGTTCTGTCTGCAAATGCTTGCTTATCGTAAGCGGCAGTTTTCGCCTGTTGATAAATACCGGCCAACTCCACATCGGCCGCGGCTAACTCAGGGTCGTGACAGATCAGGTATTCAGGAATTGAGCGCGCTTTCGTGCAATCAAAACTTGTGGGATATGTGGTACCGATACTTTCAGGCGTTGCAGAAGCCGCGTTAACGCTGGCATTAGCGTCAGGCTGAATCCCTCTCGCAACTCCGGTTGTGGTCGGCGCTGGGGCGAAGCGCATCATCCCTTCGGCGCGAAGCTGATTTCGGTACGGCTCGATATCTCGTCGAGCACTTTCCAGCGCACCATTTCGATAGCGGAAACTCCCACAACGGCTGTTGTAATCTGCCACCATTGCATTGAACCTATCCACGTCGTCGCTGCTGTAATTGTTGAGTGCAGATTTCGCACCGTCCATGCGGATGTTCTCTGCCTGGCAATATTGAATTTGCTCCGTCGAAAGGACGAGGTCTTGTCCGATCGGGGGTGTTGATTCAGTCGGACGCGACGGCACCTGCTGCAGTTCCGAAGGAGGCGAATAACTGGGCGTCGCCGTCTGCGCAGGGGGCGCGTATGTGGGAGCCGGTGCTGGGGCGGTCTTATAAAGCAGGCCGATGAGCGCGAGCACCCCGATCACAGTTGAAACTCCAATCATCCATTTCCCACTGGATGAACCGCCTCCGGATTGTTTCGCCGGTGTGTAAGGCTCCTGCTGTGCGGATTGCGACTTGGGAGATGTTGGTTGAGAATCCGGACGTCTAGCTTCCGACGCGGTCTCAGGTGAGCCAGCGGTCACCCTCTCTGCCGCATGCGGAAACGTTGTATCCACGTCGGATACGAGTTCATTCAGTCCCGCGAAGCCCTTACCTTGCTTCTTCTTATCGTTTTCGTCCACTGCCACGAGTCTCCTAAACGAACCCGATTCGATGGGTTGTTGTGTCACCTTGGCTATCACGCACGGGGGTTTGTTCGAGCGCAGCGAGAAGACTGGCTTGATCCAAGTAATCCTTGCCGGAGCGGGCTGCGAGACGAGCACCTTCGCGTACGACAAAGGTGACATCAGACAAGGGTCTGCCCGCAAGCTCCTTTGCCAGAGGTTTGGAATCCACACACGACTTCTTCGGCAAAGAGGAAAGCAGCTTTTCTAGTAGTGCCTGCACTTCGACTTCACTGGCGAAGTCCACCTTGATGACGTGATCGAAGCGTCCACGGCGCTGGATGGCCGGGTCGATCATTTCGATACGGTTCGTCATGGCGATGATCAACACGTCTCGCTGCACCGCCTCCGGAATGCGGCGCAAAAACTCGGCTACTTCCTCGACACGGTGATGGCCTGACCCCATCTCGCGATCGGCAAGGAACGCTTCCATCTCGTCGATCACGAGGACTGAGGGGGCGTTCGCCATCGCCTTGTCAAACACCTGCGCGACCTTCTTGCTGGTTTCGTGGATATAGGGACTGGCGACGCTGGACGCGTCGATCTGGAAACTCGGCCAGCCAAGGAAGTCCACCAACCGGTCGACAGCGAAGGTTTTGCCGCAGCCCGGAGGGCCGTGAAGAATCACCGCTGACGGAAACTCTATGCCAAGCGCCTTGTAGCGGTCGCGGTGCAGGATGATGTCTACGACGTGCTCGTTGAAGAAGGACGCGAGTTCCGGACGACCGGCCAACTCGAACACCTTGTTCGGCTCTGGCGCGGTGCGTCTGACTTCGATCTCTTCGTCGGCAGGTGACGCATCGGTTTTCTCGGGCGGAGTCCCGGTCTTGCGTTCGAGCGGAATCATCTCCCCGACCTCGAAGCCTGCCGCCTGCACGACATCCTTCAAGTGAATCGCGCCGAGCCAGCTCATAGTCTGGTGTAGGCGTCGAAAAGAGGTCGCCGGAATACTTGTGCCGCCCGTCAGCCAGTAGCCGAGTACGACGTCGTCGCCAGTTCTGGAACTGATGCTATAGGTCGGCAACAAGCGGGTGATTTTCTCGACGTAGATCGCATCTTGAAGTGGCGATTCCGCATCGATGTTGCGCGTCGCTTTCAGTCCCAAAGCAAAGGACAGCGCCTCAGATTTGCTGTTCGGAGACTTTCCTTCGCTGACCGGGCAAAGTGTCTGGCTTGGCGCGCAGGAAATCGCCCGAAGCGGGAGGTCGCCGAACTGGAAGACGTCCAGCACCATTTCGTCGATCAAGCCCGAACCCAGCCAGTGCTGCACCAGAGACTCTTGTGCCACCAGCGCGCGACCACCACCCATCGTCTCGTAAATCTGCCAGTCCGCACCTTCGAACAGCGCGATACGCACCTTCGCGCCATCCGGCAACTTGAACCCGACAGGCAGCCATGAGTCCAAGGCCATGATCAGCTCCGCACGATGTTCGCGCCCGCCATCATGTCGCCCTCGCCCGCGGAACCGATGCGGATAGAATCGAGATGGGCGACGGCAGTACGCAGTTTGTCGATGTCGTTAGCTTTTAGCGCCTCGGTACCGACGGCGACCAACTGCGCGTGCTCGCGCTGGTCGGCGAAGAGATAGATGCCCTGTGCCAACCACTTGAAGCGATCGATCACGAACCAGTCCTGACGCCACAGAATCATGAAGTTGCGCCCGCGCAGATCGTCCAAGTACGATTCAAAGTCACCGCTTGGATTTGGAATAGCGCGCTGTGCCGTTTTCACCAAATTGTCGAACGACGTGACCTCGGTCGGGCGCGCGTGCTGACGCACATTTTTTTCAAAGAAGTCGACAGTCCTGTCCAACTCAAGCTGGCGGATATCTTTCAGATTCTCTTTGCGGGTCAGCGCCAACAGGCGCTTGGCCTCCTGAACGTTGTCCATAGCCTGCTTGGCTGTTTCAGGATCAGTCTCGCCAGATTCGATCCTGCTCGCCTGCTCCAACTTCTCACGGGCCTGTTCCAGACGCGAATCGCCCACCTTGGATGCCATTTCTTCGAGACGCTCCAACGTATGTTCCGACTGCTCCTGAATGTTCCTGGCCTGACTGGTGTAGTCGATCTTGCCTTCCTGACTGGAGTAGTAGTTGCGCCCGCTCTGAAACGAACCACTGATAGACGGCACCGAGACTTCCAACTGGATGTTGCCGGAGTCGAGCACTTCAAACTCACAAATCAGTTCTGCGCCAGCGGTGATAACGCCGTCGTCGAAGTCCGACCCCCTGATCTCGAACATGCCGATGAAGCGGTTGTCGTTGATGGAGTCGGAGATTTCGCCCTCCCACAGCTTGAACTTGAGCGAACCGGCGCTTCCAGCCTTGAGCGACTCGCCGGCCTTGAAGGTTTTCTTGCCCTTCTTCGGCAATTGGTCGCCTTCGCGAACAAGGTAGTCGAGCACCAAGCGCCCGCCGACCTTATCACGGACTTCGACGCTGATGGAGTGGGACGCGGGAATCGCATCAATACTGGCGGCGGTGCGGGCGATAACGATCTTGTCTTCGCGCAAGGCAACGGGTGCGCCGTTCGAGTCGAACACGAACACTTTGAACACGTTATCGCCGGGCTTGGTCAGGCTGAGTTCAATGCTCGCACCATCCTTCAGCGCGACGCGCCCAGACGACCAGCCTGTGTCGAGACAATCGATCTGGAGCTCGATGCCGGCAGGAGCTCGCGACAGCTTGGCGACGATCTTGGCCTTGGGCTCTGGCGTGCGGGCAATGTAGTTAAACGAAAGGTCGAGCGCGCCACCGGCGCTGAGTGCACCACGGGAACTCTTGCGCCCACGACTCTGCGAGGTCCAGTCGATGGACTCGGCAAAGACCGCAGCACCCTCAGCGACCGCCGTCATCGGGTTCACGTCGGTGGACGCCGCAATACCAAGCTCGAAGGCGACCTTGTCGCGCAAGTTTTTGTATTGAGCTGGGCCGCCGACAAAGACCAGCCGCTCCACGTCATGAGGGCTCAATCCTGCCTTTTCGAGACTCTCTCGGGTGGCCTGAATGGTTTCATCAACTTTTGATGCAATCAAACCGTCATACTGGTTTCGGTCGATGGGAATATCGAGGTAAATCTCCTCGCCAGCCAAGTCACGCGCACCAAGCTCGTTTTCAGCAAGGCTGATAACAGCCCCATCGTTCTGTGACAACTCGATTTTTGCTTTTTCAGCAGCCCAGGTCGCAATGGTACGCAGCGACTTGTAATGCGGATCGGATGCGAGGTCTTCTGGCAAGTCAAAGTTATCAAGCAACCACGGCTTGACGACGTTATCAAAAAGGATTCGGTCAAAATCTCGGCCGCCGCACATGGCTATACCGCCGTGTGCCAACAGATTTACTCGGCCAGAGATGCTCTCAGCAATGGCAACATCTAACGTTCCACCACCAATGTCGTACACAATAAAAATGCCGTCGTTCTTTCGCTGGCGCATGACGCTCATCACGGCTGCGACTGGCTCCTGCATCAGAGCAACGCGCCCAAGGCCAGCCATATCGGCAGCAGACATCGTGGAGTCCTTCTGCATTTGGTTAAACGCGGCCGGAACCGTGATGACCGTGCCTGTATCGCCATCAGCGCGGATTTCTTCCGGCAAGTACCCGAACAGTGCGCGCAGCACCTCGGCGGAGCATTCTTCCGGCGTCATGGTGAGGTTAACTGCGGGCATCTTCACCGGCGTGCTGGTGCCCATGAGCCGCTTGAATAACGTCGCGGCATTGTCCGGGTTGCGTGCAGCATTGTTGTACGCACGAGAGCCGACGTACTTGTTCCCACGACGATCAATAAAGATGGCTGACGGTGTGACGTCGTACTGTTCCGGGCTTTTATACAGGCGAATGGACTCGCCATCGAAGGAGCAAATGGCACTATTGGTCGTGCCGAGATCGATCCCGACGTATTTCATGCGTCCACCTTTTTCAACATCACGGTCCCCTCTTTACGCAAGCCATCCCGCCCCATGATGATTGGCTCTAACATTTGATCCACGATCAAGGTATCTTCCGCGCCGAAATCGCCCAGATTTAGGGCAGAGGCAGCCATGCCGGGGTCGTAGGGTTGCCCTTCTACATTGACCAATTTGAGGTCGTTGGCGTCAAGGATTTCGTCAACCTTCTTCTGGAAGTAGCGAAGTTGGTTCAGGTAGCGGCCAGACTCGCCAGCATCAAGTTTGCTGACTACTCGCGCAAAAACGCGGGAAAACCGCCAGCCTTCTACGGCCATGTCGATTAACGACTGTTCTGCTTGGTTATCCTCGCCCCGTGTCACCGAAATCCCCTATTTAATGGCTTCTGCCGTTGCTCAGCGGGTATAAGCCCTTGAAAAGGCTATCTAACACCCTGCTCTGGATGTGCTATCAATCGATCGACATCCTGTCGAGCACCCGCCCGGGTTGCTTAGGTAGATCGTTCCGCCCAAAACCTTCATGTGTTGGCCACTACGCCAGGCCGTTCTTATATGGCACCGCGACATTTCATTTTCGTAATATTACCCGATCCAAGGTCCAGTGCGACTGGCAGTAAGTCAGCGAACGTACGTTCAGCGAGCGGTCGAAGTCCTGCGCCTCCCTCGCGCAGAAAAATCAGGCCCATCAATGACATAAAGAATTCGTTGCTGGCGTAGCCGGAGCTGGCTCATGGCATCTGTTGTTGGACCGTGCTTAGATTTTATCGTGGCGCACTGGCTCCAGCTTGTTATCAGGTCTTCTATCGTGATGTAGTTCTTTTCATCGATATATCACCTCATTGAGCATACCGCCGGAATGCCTGGGCAACGCCGTTTGCCCTGAACCCTCTTGAGGCTGATCCATGAACCATTCGCTTTCCTGTCCACGCTGTAATTCGTCACGCATCGCCACGCGCGACTACGCCCGCAAAGCCGGTGGTGCGGTCGGTACCGTCGCCGGTGCTGCCGGGAGTGCCGCCGCAGCGTTTGGCGGTGCCGAAGCTGGCGCGGCGCTCGGCATGATCGCCGGACCAGTCGGCTCGATCTTCGGCGGCCGGGCTGGTGGAATCCTCGGTGCACTGTTCGGCGGCGCTGCCGGGTGTGCAGCAGGCTCCGCTGTCGGAGAACAGATCGACGAACGCGTGCTCGACAACTACGCCTGTCTGGAATGCGGTCACACGTTCAGCAAGCCGTCCGCAACCTGACACCCCCCCGCTCTTTCGCTTCTCCCCTCGTCCACTCAATGCCTACAGCCCTGATGGGCTGTAGGCATTTTTGCGTTCTGTTTCTCTCACTCATTTAAATCAGGAGTACATCATGCATCTGGTGCAATCCATGGCATTCGTCGGAGACACCCCGTGGCACGGCCTCGGCAACCAGCTCGCCCCCAACCAGCCCATCGAAGTCTGGAAGAAGCAATGCGGCATGGACTGGAGCATCGAGGAAGCCGAAGTCCGTTTCGTCTCCGGTATGGCAGGCTCATCCCTCGGCTCGATCCACGCATTTCCCGAACAGAAGGTGCTTTACCGCAGCGACACAAAGTTGCCGCTCTCCGTCGTCTCATCGCGCTATCAGGTAGTACAGCCGGAATCCATTTTGGAGTTTTATCGCGATTTGACGGAGGTCGGCGGGTTCGAACTGGAAACTGCCGTGACCTGCCCCCTTCGGTAGGGCCAAGGGGCTTCTAGCAAAGTCCCATTCAAACATGCTCCTGAACGGCAGGAACGGCCGCTGTTGCCCGTTGCTTGGCCGCGAATTCGGCCGGCGATTGGTAGTTCAATGCGCTATGTGGCCGCGCCTCGTTGTAATCCTGGCGCCATGCCGCGATGACCACCCGGGCTTGGGCGAGCGTCGTGAACCAGTGCTCGTTGAGGCACTCGTCGCGGAATTTGCCGTTAAACGACTCGATATAGGCATTCTGCGTCGGCTTGCCCGCCTGAATCAGTTTCAAGGTGACGCCGTTGGCGTAGGCCCACTGGTCGAGCGCGCGGCTCGTGAATTCCGGCCCCTGGTCCGTGCGTAACGCCTTGGGATATCCCCTGAAGCGAGCCGCCCGGTCCAACATACGCGCCACGTACAGACCCGAGATGCCGTGGTCCACGACGATGTCGACGGCTTCCTTGGTGAAGTCATCGACGATGGTCAGGCACTTCAGACGGCGTCCATTTGACAATGCATCCATCACGAAATCAATCGACCATACCTCGTTTGGCGCGCTCGGCAAGGCGAGTTGCTCGCGCTCGACCATCACGCCGTGGCGCCGGCGGCGACGCCGCACGGCCAGTCCAGCCTCGCGATACAGCCGGTGCACGCGCTTATGGTTCGCGTGAGTTCCTTCGCGCTCGAGCAGCGCGTGTAGCCGCCGATAACCGAAGCGGCGACGCTCGTGCGCCAGCGCCACCAGACGCGCCGTGAGCGCCTCATTCTCGTGGTCCGGCTGCACTTCGTAATGCAGTACGCTGCGGGAAAGCCCGACAAGCCGGCAGGCGCGACGCTCGGAGATATTGACCTTCTGCCGAATCGCCGCGACCGCCTCGCGTTTGGCCTGTGGGCTCAGGGCTTTCCCTTTACGACCACCTTCAACGCTTCCATGTCGAGCATCGCTTCGGCCAACAGCTTCTTGAGCCGCGCGTTCTCCGCCTCCAGGTCCTTCAGCCGACGAGCCTCCGAGACCTCCATGCCGCCAAACTTCGCACGCCATGTGTAGAACGATCCATCACTGAAACCATACTTTCTGCACAGTTCCTTGACCGGCAGACCCGCCTCGGCCTCCTTCAGGAAACCAATAATCTGCTCTTCCGTAAAGCGCTTCTTCATGTCCGTCTTCCTCTCTGAAAACGGACTTTACTAGATTGCCGGTGGCCCGGTTTATCGGGGGCAGGTCAGGTCACTCATCAAGCTGGAGTAGAGCCATCGGGCGGCCTCGGATGGCGATGGTAAGCCGCCTGCCGCTAACAGATCGGTCCACTGTTGCGCCAAGGTCGAGGCGATCAAGTTGACGAACTTTGCCTCGCCTTCGGGCAGCAACTCTGACACACCATTCTGTAGCATATGGCTGAGAGATGCATGCGCATGTAGGTTGTCGTTGAGATCGATCGTCAGAGGCGTTTTCTCCGCCAAGACTATCGGGGCGATCTTTTGCAGGGCTGCGGCGAAAGGTAGGCGACCTGCCGCCCAGATGGCGACGCGCCGAACCAACCATGTAACCGAAGTGTCAGTCGCAAGCTTGACGAGCTGTGGTGCGAAGCTTTCGTCCCGAGTCCGCATCGCGATGAAGCACTTCCATAACGCAACGTCAGGTGAGGCGAACTCGCGTGCCAAATCATTGGTCGACGTTGGTCCGCATGCGGTAATGGCCTGAGCGAGATGCGGGACTACTTTGGAATCCGTTTCGACGGCATATTGACACCGCAGTGCCTCCGCCGCGAGCCGGGAGCGACGGCGAGCGAGCCCCGCGGCGGAGGCACTTCGGATCGACGAGTCACCGTGCCTAATGCCTTGCACGAGGAGATCGGTAACCTCGGGCCAAGGAGCTTCCGCAACTGCGATAAGGCTGGGTAGCAGGAGCTTAGGTGTCAGCGAGGTGCCTGATGGCGAGGCCAACTCCCCACTCAATATCGGCACGCCGGCGGCGAACGGTTGCTTCGCAAAAAGTAGTACAAACAAACTGTTCCAGAAGCCGGCTAACGGGTCCACTGGTAAATCTGCCAGACGACTCCGTAGTGCCCCAAAATCTACATTAAGGTAAAGAAGCACCGTGAGTGCCGCTTGACGATTGGAGAGCGGCGCCGAAGGATTAAACAAAAGCGCCTCATATCGCCCGACATCGTAAGCTGTTGGTGCGAAGGCTGGCCCCAGAAGAGCGTAGTCTAGCGGGATAGGTCCAGGTGCCAGGGGATCGACCAAGGCCTCAAATCCCGGGTGACCGATATAGATGAGAACCCGCCAAGCTGCGGCTTTGAGCTCGGTATCGCCGCCCTCTGCTTTGATGATGTCGACGCAGAACGGACGTAGCTGACGCCGCGCCGTCCAGATGAGGGATCCAATCAGGCCGAATCCGAGCGATCGAGTCGCGATCATTACCGAAGGTGACTCTTTGGGCAGCGCCGCTAGAATTTCTAAGACATCTTCTTCGCCGTCGACCTTCAATTTCACGCCGCTCCAAGGGGCGTTGCGACGAGTTTCGTCATCTGTTGAACGGGAGAAGATTTCGAAGGCAAGCATAAGCGCGGCGCGCCCGCCGTCACGCAACAGGACCGGCAACAGCAGGCGCTGGATGTCCTCAGGTTGGGACTTTGCGAAAGCTACTATCTCGGGTACAGACGCTCTGCGTCCATCGCGGGCGGCAATCAAAAGCCATGTCAATCCCTGCCGACGCTCCTCGGCGTTTGCCCCTTGGCTTACGGTAAATACGATGAGGTCGTGAAATCGAAGAGGATTCAGCGTGAGGATCGCTTCGACCACGGGGCGTGCCCATTCATGGTCGCTGAAGTAGCGAGAACGCTGCTCGGCCAGGATGTCCATGAAAAGGCTATCTACGCCTTCCGGAGCACACTCCGGCAGAATGGATCGAAGGAGATAAAAATCCGAAATGCGCTCGGGACGTGCTGCGACCGCAACGATCTCTTCCGCAGTGACCAGCGCCCGCCGCGTCACATAGCCAGCGAGACTACGCCACGCTCCCCCTTGCAGGAACGTTTCTCGAGCAAGGAAATCGGCTTCAGCGGTGCGGTCCGCTTTGCCGAGATGGAATATCCTGGCGGCGGTGTCGCCCTCTCCGGCATACCACTGCGCCAAGGCGTCGTGGGCGCTCTGCCGCACGGCTGGCGCAATGCCAGACTCCAACCCAGCACGAACGGTTTCATGCATCTCCAGAAGGCCTTCGGCCTCCGTCCGGAGCAGCCCGAGACTAACGAGCGCCTTGATAGCAGCGCCAACATTTTCATTTGGGAAAGCCGCTTCGGCGTCGCTTCGTCTAAATGGAAGAGCAAAGCAGACAAGCCGTTCTGCCGCAGACCTGACACCGGCTGCGAGCTGATCGAAACGGCTTTGCTCAGCAGCAGATACCATATCTTCCGGTGGCCTACTCGCGATAGCGAGCATCGCCTGAAGCGACGGTTGACGGGCAAGAGCCTCAGCCAGCTGCGCGTAGAGACCAGCTGGCCGGCCAACGGTGACCCGGTTGAATATTTCCCACAGCGTTTGTCTGTCAGCGTCGACGTGATAGTGGCCTACGAGGCTTACAAACTCATCCCAGCGGAAACCGCGCATATTGATGGCGAGGATGCCTGCGCTTTCGGTTTCCACGGGACTTAGCGCGCCGAAACTGCTCTGCTGGCCAAATACCACGAGGCGGCACGAACCAGGCGTTAAGGCGCGGGCAAACCGCCCAAGGTCGCGGCCGAACTGGGCGCTGGCCGCTCCTTCGGTCAGATCCAGCAGCAACTGCACCGGCCGAGGCAGGCCACTGCATATTTCCGCCAGGCGGTCGATCACTGTCTCATCGGCAGGCTTGCTTTCCACCGCGAGACCGAACAGTTCAGGAATCCCCCTTCTTAAAAGGTGGAATGAGACCCCGGACATAACGTCGCGAAACGCCGCGTCCGCCCGCACACGGACGTAGATGGGAAGTCGACAGGGATCGTGGTCCCCTAGCGCGGAGGCTGCCTGAGCCGCAAGCGTTGTCTTGCCAGACCCGGAGATACCAATCACCTCGATGACCGTGGCAGTTCCGGGCTTGACCAATTTATCGGTCAGATCCGGTCGCAAGACTCCGCCTGCTGGCAGATCAGGCGGCTCGGACGCAGCACTCATTTGCGGCCAAGCGCTGCGGAGCTGTGCTTCGAAACCCCGCCGGTCAATCGTTTCTTCAGGCCGCTTGGCGATGTCGTTGATAAAGGATCGGAAATTACCGAACAGGTTGTGTTCCACGACATCGGCAGGCAACCCATACTCACGTTGCAACCTGTCACGAAAGCGCTGACCTACCTCAGCCTCAGACCCATAATCATCCAGAATTTCGATCCGTGCGAGTACACCTGGAAGCTGCTGGTCGATACGGACAACCTGCTCCTGGTAGCGACGCACAACTTCGGCGCTGACATTTGCAGCGCCCAATATCTTGCTGTATGCGGCAATCAGAAGACCGCGCGCTTCATCTGCAACATTTGGCGGGTTTTTGAAGACCCATTTAAGAACGGATCGACGCTTCGTACTGGAGAGTTCATCGAGTATCTTCGCACGAGCCACTCGATGAACCGTCGACCAATAGAGGTCGGCCTCGCGGTTCGCCGCTGCGCTACCGGCTTCAACAAGACGTCGAACCTGCGGATCTACCGTGTCGCCCAAAATCCAAGCCTGCTGGCTGGTAGCTGTCGCGAGCTGGTCTAAGGTGTTTGGCAGGAGTTCCGCCGCAACTTCGGAAAGCCGCCACGGCTGTTTCTTGAGGGTGCCTTGACCTGTTGCGCGCGGCTTCTTGACCTGTACGTGCCGGCGACGTTCAAGGCAATTTTCAAACCAAATCAAGTCCAGATCATCCTGGCCTTCGGGGCGCGCACGTGCGTCACCAGGATGCTGGTCAAAGTGATCGAACAATTGGTCGAGTATTACGATTGCCTGGTAGTCGAAGCCGCTGATTGCAATCCGTCCGCCGGACATTTTTCCCCGTGGCATTGAAGTCAAAGTCCTTTTTAAGATTGTTTTAGTGAACGAACGCTGTTCGTGCTGCACGAGCCTTGGATTGATGTGCATGTCCAACATCGCTGACCTTGAAGCATAGCGCTGTTACGCTGAACATAGGTATCGTCTGGCGGCGGCAGGAGTAACGCCCGGACCGGCAAAGAAAGCCGTCGTCAAGGGAGCAGTGGCAAATAAGATCGCTGCGAGGCTAGTGGGCGATGCCGACAATGTCGGCAATGCGCCACATTGCTGACTGAGAATCCGATCTGCTCCAATGTCAGCTGAGGGTGGCGTGCTGCCGATCGCGGTCTTTCGGGACTCGGCGCAAGCTCTCGTTGTTCCATAGACTAATCATCCACGGCGAACTAGTTACGTTCTTGTATTTTATTTATTTGCTTTCTGGGCAGCGTGAGATGGCTTCGGTTTTTTCGAAAGTCCAAAGTGATTAAATAACATTCGATATTTGTATTCGCTCGGCCCGCGATGAAACCAAGCCCTCAGCATGTCAGAATCCAAGCCGATACGATAAAGTAGTAGCGCATGATACAGATCGAGTAGAAGTGTGGTGATATCACGAAGCCGTGCGCTAAATTCCGCATACGCACCACCCCTGTCTCCACCAAAATGTGAAATGTCGTTTCTTCTTTTCGCACATTCTTTGCTAAATTCACGTAGCCCACCCAAATCAAAATCAAGAGGAAGCTCGCTAAAAAGCTCAAAAAGTCGCTCCTCTAGAGAGGGCTCACCAGCATTTTTTAGTTTTTTTGAAAGCCAATTCCTATCCTTCTCTAGGCTTATTTGACCAATGATGCGATCGATCTTTTCTTGCAGCGGGGATCGCTCACTTGCCCTTGGCTGCGCTGTTCTTCGATGTAGAGACTCTAGACCCCAAATGAGGTTGGTAAAGCGATTCTCGACGAATAGCGTCGATTGTCGGCGTGTGCCAAGATACAGATGCAAACCCGGACCGAAATCGTCGCTCCCTCGTTTAAGTGCGTTGTAAAGTGTACCAAAGGCACCACTCACCCTTGTCCACGATGTCCAACAGTCGAGCAGTTTCAACCGTGGAAGCTCTTCGAAGCTGCGACCAAAATAATACTTACATGATCCGTCTCGACCATTTATACGTGGCCACGGAAGGTTCACGCGATGTCCAGTTAAAAGTGTAAAGAGGTTCTCGACATGTTGTACTTCGTCTCGATAATATTCAAGCTCAAGCGACTTTGTATTTTTAATCTCTAACAGCGTGAACTGTTTAATATCCAAGGTGCGAACACTTGCGATGGGAACCGAGAAAGAAGGGGATGCTCGATGATACACGGTGAGACGCACGTCATCTACCTTAAATGACTGTGCTCGAGGCATTTTGACAGAGACTTTGTACATTCGGCGCCCGTTCGATATAACAATGCCGTCGTTACCAAACCACTCAGCCAAGCCTGAGACGTCCAACGTCATAGTGCGGAATCGATGAATTTTTGCTGGACGAAACGACTCTTTAGAAAAGAGGCAATCTAGCGCGCGAAATGCCTCAATTGATATTCCCGAGTTTGCGATCGTGCTACCGTTCCGCTGCAGCCGGCCGAGAACGACGTGCCCTTTTCCTCCGGTCAAAATACCGTGAATAGTAAGATTTTCGTTTAAAATTTCACTTGGTTTGAACACCGTAGTGAAAGCTTCGGGACCAGGCGTTAATAACCCAAGTAACTGTAGTTCAGTCACACCTGATGCATTGACAGTTAGATGGCCGGCTATCGAAGCCGATGGCGCGACGAATCCATCAGGGACAACTGTCCCCCCCCACCAGAAGATACCCTGTGAATCAAGGAGATTACTCACTCTCTATCCTTTATGGATTTTTGACTAACCACTATATCGGCCTTCTGCAGCTGATCTTGAGTATTCAAACTTGTGCTCGCGTTTGTCCAGATGGCATACATATCGAATACGCTTGCCGCTGACGTTGATCTATGAAAAGGGACGAAAGACCGTTGTAATCATTGGAAGGGGCGGCGGGCGAGTAATTGATGAACGGCGGCTATGGGTCGGAGGACTAAACCGCTCGCGCGGTAGGGGGTTCCGGCCGGCGCAGGTGGTTCATGGGAGGGCCATCGCGCGGTTCCGTATGTCGGCGAATGAGGCAATCCGCCTCGTTCTTCGACAGGAGCCGAATCATGGCCCCCTCACAGTTAAATGCCAGTCCACTGCGCCAGCGCATGACCGACCACATGCGCACGTGCCATGCTTCGCCGCAGACGCAGGGCGCCTATCCGAAGTACCGCCTTCCTGACAGTTTGTCGTCCTCGTCGCTTTCGGTAGGAGCCTGCGTCACCTTGCTCATGTACAGACCGATGACCTTACGCAGCGATTCACGCTTTTCCTCATCGTCGCGGTGTAGATAACCTACGGCTACGCCCCATTTGTTCTTGTAGGAATGCGCATAGCGATTGCCGTTGTCGTAGTCGCCCCAGCCACGCGTGAGCGCTACCCAGTACGCTCCCAACTCATCGCAAGCCGTTACGTGGTCACGACGACTGACCGAAACGAAAACGACCAGATGTAGGTGATGATTTTCATCGCCGTTACCACCGCTCTCCTGCCGCCATATCAGACCATGAATCTCAAAGAGGATTCCACGAGTCGCATCCTTGATACGCTGAAACAATTTACGACGAAGTATCTGCATCGTTTCAAAGTTTACATCGTCACGTAGATATTTCTTGATAACCAGCGTGATGAATAGGATTTGATAGCTCTTACGGCGATCAAGCATCTCCAACTCAAAATTCAAGTTCTTGACACTGCACCTATCGAAGCGTTGCTTCTTGCGTCTCCGGGTATTGGAATCATCGTCTCTATCGAGCCAATATTTCTTCGTCCTATCAGACATGGTTGACCTCATTGGTTGTTATGCCAATTGATCAATTCATGCGATAAGAAATTATTTTTCTTTCTATATCGAATATTTATTCTATTTTTAGTTATCGTCTAAAACCTATTACATAGGGACCGCAATTTATGGCAAGCCATTGCGCGCATAAACGAACGATGTTTTACAGTGAAGGATTGTGAAACTGCATGGTCTAGGCAGTTTTTTCCTCCTCCAAATATGCAACTGGAAAAGGTGAGCCATACCTGCTGCCCACGCTTGACTTCGTGTCTGACGTGCGCAGCGAAAACCAATGCGCTCCAGTACAATCTCGCAGCAGTTTCGCGTAAGCCCGATCATGCGGCATGGCGCGAAGCTGGCCGGGGCTGTTCCCCGGCCATGCCATTCCTGTTGGGAGACACAATCACATGTGCGATGATCGCGACCAAGCACATCGCGAGGCCTCATGGAGCGAGGCTTGGCGTTTGGCAGCTAACGATTTGGGGCTTGATCCGGATGACGAAGATCCCGGAGTACTCGATCTTATTTGGGACGAAACCGAGAAGCTGATGAAGAATTGGGGAATTCCGCTACCGAAATCGGTATCGGGAGGGGAAGCCGCATAAAGCGGCAGGATGCCTTGGATCCGGGATTTCCTGCAATGGTCGATTCCGCACGCTTCGCCAAGACAGCAAATAGTAGCGGATACGCAACACTTCACAGCTAGCCAGTATCAGAAGGGGTAACTTTCGGGGTAACTAACAACCTCGAACGGAATCCAAGCCAATCTGGACAAGGCTTAGCGGGCGAAATTCAATTGACGCCGGCCCACCAAACACCTGGCCGTCAGACGAAAGACGGTTGCAAATCGCGATTGAAAACGGGCCTTCGGGCCCGTTTTCATTTCAGCGCCGGGCCCGTCAACACTCGACGCGAAGGTCCGCATTCACGGCGCTTGTCGTCGCCAGCGCTTGCCGACGGCGCGCAAGGCGCCCCCCGTGCGCTCATGGCTTCACGTCGTGGCAGAATGGGTACACCGCGCCCCTGCCCGC
Organism: Pandoraea pnomenusa; assembly: GCF_000767615.3. Classification (NCBI taxonomy): domain Bacteria; kingdom Pseudomonadati; phylum Pseudomonadota; class Betaproteobacteria; order Burkholderiales; family Burkholderiaceae; genus Pandoraea; species Pandoraea pnomenusa. The sequence continues at coordinate 3,578,481 of NZ_CP009553.3, forward strand.
CATCGGAGTCGACCCGATCGTGAATCCGGCCCCGCCCACCCCACGTCCTGCCATTCCCCGCACCGTCTGGGCGCTCGGCTTCGTCAGTCTGTTCATGGACTTGTCGTCCGAGCTGATCCATGCGCTTTTGCCGATCTATCTGGTGACGACCATGGGCATGAGCGTGGCCGCTCTCGGTGTCCTGGAAGGCGCCGCGGAAGCCACCGCGATGATCGTCAAAGTCTTCTCGGGCGCGATCAGCGATTGGCTGGGCCGCCGAAAGGGGCTGCTGCTCCTCGGCTACGGCCTCGCCGCCGTTTCCAAGCCCCTCTTCCCCCTCGCCGGAACGCCAGCCATCGTCGTCACCGCGCGCTTGCTCGACCGCGTCGGCAAAGGCATCCGCGGTGCGCCGCGCGACGCCCTGGTCGCGGACGTCGCCCCCGCCGAGATCCGCGGTGCCTGCTTCGGACTACGCCAGTCCATGGACACCGTCGGCGCCTTTCTCGGCCCGCTCCTGGCGATCGGACTGATGGTCTGGTTCGCCGATCACATCCGCGCCGTCCTGTGGTTCGCCGTGATCCCGGCATTCATCGCCGTCGCCCTCATCCTGTTCGGCGTCAGCGAACACGACCACGCGCCGGAGACGCGCCGATTTCGCTCGCCGCTTCGCTGGCAGGCGCTTGGCGAATTTTCCGCACATTACTGGTTCGTCGTGGCAATCGGGGCCATCTTCACGCTCGCGCGATTCAGCGAGGCATTTCTTATCCTGCGCGCCCAGCAGACCGGACTCGACCTCGCGCTGATCCCGTCGGTCATGGTCGTGATGAGCCTCGCCTACGCCGCCTCCGCCTATCCGGTCGGCATCCTCTCCGACAGGATCGACCGACGGGGCCTGCTCGCCTGTGGCCTCGTACTGCTCATCGTGGCCGATCTGCTGCTCGGGGCGTCCACATCAATCGCGGCCATGTTCGTCGGCGTCGCGGTGTGGGGGCTTCATATGGGATTCACGCAAGGCATTTTGGCGGCAATGATCGCGCAGACCTCGCCTGCCTCGCTGCGCGGCACGGCATTTGGCGTCTTCAATCTGGCCAGCGGCCTGTGCATGCTGCTGGCGAGCGCGATCGCCGGTGTGTTGTGGGATCGATTCGGCGCGCCGACGATGTTCTTCACCGGCGCGGGGCTCGTCATTTTGCCCCTCGTCATGTGCTGGTTTGTTCCTCACGAACCCGTGCCGACCGCCGAGGCGCAACCGTAGGCCCGCGGCGCCGTGACGGGTGCGACCGTCCCCCGAGCCCGGCGCCCGGCCCGTCCGGAAGTCTTGGACCGTGCGGTTCAGTGCGCCTTTGCTGCCGCCCGCTGACGAAACACCAGCAAGCTGGTCAGAATGAATGCCAGCAAGGTGAGCGAGGCCGAATAACGGCTCAACTCGAGTCCGCCGGCGCTGACCGGTTTGTCGAGAAAATCCCCCACCACGGCCCCCAGCGGACGCGTCAGAATGAATGCCGCCCAGAACAGGAAGGTGCGCGACAGACGCGTCCAGAAGTATGCGGCCACCAGCATCAGCAGCAACGCGCCGAACACCATCGCCGCGCCGGTATATCCCAGCCCGGCCGTGTCCGCCGTCCAGTCGCCCAGCGCCGTGCCCAGCGTCTGGGAGAACATGATCGTGACCCAGTAGAATGCCTCCGCCCGCGGCGTGGTGATCGAACTCACCGACACGGAACCCGTCGTCCGGTACCAGAGCCAAAGCGACGCCCCCAGCAACGCCAGGAGAATCGCCGATCCGCCAGCGTAACCGATGCCCAACGACCGGTCGGCAAAGTCCGCCAGTGTCGTCCCCACCGTCGTCGTCGCAATGATCGTGGCCCAGTACAGCAGCGGATGAAACGCCCTCGCCCGGATCTGCGCGGTCACGGCAACCGCGAATATCACGGCGAAGATCGCGGTCCCCACCAGATAACCCAGATTCATCGACATGGAGACGGCGTCGCCGCCCGTCTCCCCCAGGGTGGTCGCAGCAATTTTGATCACCCAGAATACGAGCGTTACCTCGGGCACCTTGCTCAGCGCGTGCTGGTTGCTTTCCGTCATGACGAACTCTTCCCGTTGCTGTGACGCATGCCAGGTGCATGCGCCAATGGATAACAGGTTAAGTGTCGCGCGGAAAAGTTAGTTGCCCCATAGCCCGTCGACGACGCGTCGAGTGCCCCGTGTTAGCTCGACTTGGCGTCCTGCAGCCCGAGGAATGGGAACGGCGGCGCCACCTTGAACTGGCCGGAGACCTCGCCGCTGAACGTATTGCGCTGGTCCTTGCCCAGGTCCAGCCGCTTGACGGGTGCGCCCACGGCGAAGTCCAGCTTCTTCACATCGACCCAGAATGTGTTGGGGGTTAGCGCGGACTCGAAAAAGTACAGCATGCGCTTGTGATCGACGACCGTGCGCCAGCGCGTGGACGAAATGTTCGGCTGGTCCGGCGTGGTGATGCCGAACGGCACCGACGCATTGCGAATCACGCTGAACACACTCGCCAGCGCCTCGACCGGATCCTCGCTCTTCGGAATCGCATTGACGTAGAACGACGCGCGGGCAAACCGGTCCGACGCGCGATTCGTGCCCGGCAGAAACGTCGTGCCGCCAATCTGCTTCCAATAGGTGTTGAGCGCGAGCTGCTCGTCGAACGTCGGCGAATTGGTCATCACCTGATACTGCCGCCCATGATGAATCACCTGCCGGCCGTTGATGTATTCGACGATCGCGCTGTCGCCCGTCTTGTCCGACATCGACAGATGCAGCGTCGTGAGACGGTCCTCGCCAGGCACGTTGGCCGTCACCACGGTGAACGGCTCCTTCTCGAGCGCCTTGACCGCCTCGTCCACCGTGGCGAAGTTGTCGAGCACGTACTGCGCCCATGCGGCGATGGTCAGCCCCGGCTTCGCGTTGCGGTCGAACTTCGGATATTGCGACTCCACCAGCCAGAGCAACTGCGCGGACAGCCCTTTCTCGTTGACGCCGTCGGTCGTCGACACGTCGTAGCCGGTCGCCACCACACTGCCGTACTTCGCGGTCCAGCGAATCGAGTTGGGGCCGGCCTCGCCGTTGCGCGCGATGCCGCGAGGCAGCACGTAGAGATTGGTCGCGACATCGAGCTTCCAGTCCATGGAGCGCGCGGTGATCACGTCGTCGTTCGCGCCGAGATACACCACACGGGTGCAGGCAAGTGCGGAAAGCGGGGAAAGGGCAAGCGTCGCGGCGGCGACAAGACACGGCAGGGTTCTGGCGAGCGTGCGGGGCATGGCGATACCTCACGTTGGGGGGGGAAGCCGCAAGAATCGTCAGTATAACGATGGAGTGCCCGTATGCAATTGTGATGCGCGGCCCCCCTGTCGCACGTTCTTGCGCCCTCATCCGCGTCGGCCCGCCGGCTCACTCGAACAAGATCGGGTAGAGCGACGCCACGAGCAAGGCGGCGGCGAAGCCGTTGAAAATCCGTACCGAGCGCGCATCGGTGAGCACCCGGCGCATCGCCACGCCGAACCCGGCCCACACACCGATACATGGCGCGCCGAGCACGCCGTAGATCAAGGCGAGCGCCGCCACGTCGGGCAAGTGCGATGCATTCGGCAAATAGGTGCTGATCGCCCCCACGGCCATGACCCAGGCCTTCGGGTTGACCCACTGGAACGCCGCCGCGCCGACGAACCCCATCGGACGCTCGCGGGCGCGCCTCGCATCGTCCATCGGACCGGAGCGCGCAAGATGCCACGCCAGCCACAGCAGATACGCGGCCCCCACATATTTCAGCACGGTGTGAATCACGGGGAATTGCAGGAACACCGAGCGCAGCCCGGCGCCGGTGAGGAACACCATCAGCGCAAAGCCGAAGGCAATGCCGGCCAGATGCGGCAATGTGCGCACGAAGCCGTAATTCAGCCCCGAGGCGAGAATCATCATGTTGTTGGGTCCCGGCGTCACCAACGTGATCACGGCGAAGGCACAGAAGGCCAGCAGTTGTTCGGTCGTCATGGTCGAATGCAATGGATACCCGCGCCGGCGCGGCCTCAGTCGTGGGCTTGCGCGTTCGCGGAGTCACAGCATAGGCAAGCGCGACGCCGCGCACCCGGTACAGTTCGCCGATTCCGGACGGGCCTGTACCGGCCGCCGGCCATGACAGTTGCCACCCCGCCTCCCCGGTCAGCATGCCGCCGCGCGTCATGCGAGAATCGACACCAACCGAACAACGCCCGCGGTGCGTCGCACCGCCGCCCGCTCCGCCGATGCCGCCTCGCCTGCCACCGCTGTCCGCCCTGCGCCTGTTCGAAGCCGCGGGACGTCACCAGAGCTTCAAGCGTGCCGCCGCCGAACTGCATCTCACGCCGAGTGCGGTGAGCCACGGCATCGTCGGACTGGAGCAGGCGCTGGGTGTCGCGCTGTTCACGCGCTCGCCGCAGGGGCTGACGCTCACCCCCGAAGGCGTCGACTATCTCGCGTACGTGACCGAAGCGTTCTCGCTGTTGCTGACCGGCACGCGGCGCCTGCCGACGCCCGACGCGTCCCGCGCCATCGCCATCACGTGCGCGCCCACGCTGGCCTCGCGGTGGCTGTTGCCGCGCCTGAGCGGCTTTCTGCAGAGAATGCCTGGCGTGGACATTACGGTCGACACCTCGCGCCGCCAGGTCGGTTTCCCTGCCGATGGCTTCGACTTCGCCATTCGCCTCTCACGCGCACCGGTGGCAAGCGATGCATGGCATCGGCTCTTCGGCGAACGGTTCGTGCCCGTGTGCAGCCCGGCATATTTGGCCAGACACGCGAGCGCCGATGGCAACCTCGACTTGCGCAGCGCCTCGCGCATTCACGTAAGCAGCGCCAGCGAAGACTGGCAAGTCTGGGTCGAAAGCGCCGGAATCGACGATTTCGACACCCGGGGCGGCCTGAGCTTCGACAGCATTCAAATGGCCTTCGATGCCGCCAAGTCGGATCTGGGCGTCGTGATCGGTCGCCGCCCGCTCGTCGACGACTATCTCGCCAGCGGTGCGCTGGTGCCGGCCCACGGCGTGACCACGCCCTCGCAGGGCGCCTATTGGCTGATCTGCGCGCCCGAGATCGAAGCGCACCCCGAATGCCTGGCGTTTCGCGATTGGATGATCGAACACGCCCAAGCGCACCGAGATGAATAAAATTCACCCGGCTGCACACACAACTCCTTTGCCACACGGGCATTTCATTGCGAGACTTTGGTGAGGAGGACTCTTCACCATGTCGAACACTGCCATTCCCGCATCGCCCTCGCTACAGGGCCGCGTCACCCTGATCATCCTGGCCGGCGCCCTCGTGCTGAGTGCCGCCATGGGCACGCGCCAGACCTTTGGGCTGTTCATCAATCCGTTTTCCTACGATCGCGGCGTACCGGTCACGCTCGTCGCGTTCGCCATCGCGCTGCACAACCTGGTCTGGGGATTTGCGCAGCCGTTCGCGGGTGCGATGGCCGATCGCCTCGGGCCGGCGCCCGTGGTCGCGTTCGGCGCCGTGGCCTTCGCCGCCGGGCTCGGCATGGCCGCACTCGCACCGTCGGGTCTTTGGCTGGTCATTGGCCTGGGCGTGCTCGTCGGGCTGGGTATCAGTTGCACGACGTTCGGGGTGGTGCTGCCCGCCGTGAGCCGCGCAGTCACGCCCGAGAAGCGCACCATGGCCATGGGACTCGTCAGCGCGGGCGGCTCGCTTGGCCAGGTCGCGCTCGTGCCGATCGCCCAAGGGCTGCGTCAGACCTACGGCGTATCGACGTCGCTTTTCGTGCTCGCACTGATCCTGTGCTGCGCCGCGCCGCTGGGCCTGCTCATGACGCTGCACCGACGCAACGCGCGAATGGACGCGGCAAGCGCCAATGCGGTACCGGCGCCGCCGACCGCCGCCGCGCACCACGACGGCGAGCACGTGTCGCTGCGTGAGGTGCTCGGTCAGGCGCGCACGCATCGCGGCTTTCAGTTACTCACGCTTGGCTTTTTCACCTGCGGCTTTCAGCTGGCCTTCATCGCCACGCATTTGCCGGGCTATCTGGTGATGTGCCACATGCCGATCGGATTGGGCGCCACGGCACTTGCACTGATCGGCCTGTTCAACATGCTCGGGAGCTGGGCGTGCGGCTGGCTAGGCGGACGTTATCGCCAGCACCATGTGCTCGGCTGGCTGTATCTGCTACGCGGCGCGGCCATCGCATTGTTCTTCCTGCTGCCGAAGACCGATGCGAGCGTGGTGATCTTTGCCGCGGTCATGGGGCTCACCTGGCTGGGCACGGTGCCGCTGACGAGCGGGCTCGTGGCCAAGGTGTTCGGCACCCGGCATCTCGGCACGCTCTTCGGCGTGTGCTTCATGAGCCATCAGGTCGGCTCCTTTCTCGGCGCATGGCTGGGTGGCTACGTGCTCGACGTCACCGGTTCCTACAACCTCATCTGGGCAGTGACCGCGATCCTCGGCGCGGCGGCGGCCGCCCTGCACTTCCCCATCGACGACGCGAGCGTCGTGCCGCCGATACCCCGGGCAGTCCCGGCGAGCGCCTAAGTCTCATACGACGACGACGGCGAGACGAAATACGTGGCGCGCTCCGCGCGATGACAAAAAACCCCGCGCCGGCATGGCGTCCGGGCGGGGCTTCATTTCACCACAGGCCGATCCTGCGCGCCGCCGATCACCGGCGGCGCGGCCCGGCGTCAACGCTGCGGCTGCGCGGCGGCGCCGACGTCCTTGCGCACCTTGGCCACCTGTGCCGCGGTCACGGCCGGCGCCTTGTTACCCCAACTCGAGCGCACGAAGGTCAGCACGTCCGCCACGTCCTGATCGGTCAGGCGGTCGTCGAAGCCCGGCATCGCATATTGCGTCGGTGCCGATTTCGTCCACGGCATCTGGCCGCCGCGCAACACGATGTGGATGAGCGAGGTCGGGTCGGCCGAATTCACCGTCGAGCTCAAGGCAAGCGTCGGGAACGTTTGCGTGTACCCCTTGCCCGTGCTGCGGTGGCACGCCGCGCAGTTATCGAGGAACGTCAACGCACCGTTGCTCTTGTCGGTCCCGGTGCGCAAGGCCTTGGCCACGGTATCGTCGTAGGCGAGCGCCTTGGCGTTCGGGTCGACAGGCTTGAGCGTCTTCAGGTACTTGGCGATAGCCGTGAGGTCGTCGTCGTTCATGTACTGAGTGCTGTGCTGCACGACGTCCGTCATGCCGCCGAACGCGGCCGAGTGATCGTTGCGCCCGCCCTTGAGGAACGCCGTGATGTCGCCCTCGGACCAGTTGCCCAGCCCGTCGGTCACATCGCCGCGAAGGTTCTTCGCGAGGAAGTTGTCGACCACGCCGCCCGAGAGGAATGCGGTGCTGTCGTCGGTCAGCGCCTTTTCCTGCAACGCGAAGCCGCGCGGCGTGTGGCAGGCACTGCAGTGGCCCAGCCCCTCCACGAGATAGCGTCCGCGCGAAATCGGGTCGTTATCGGTCGAGGCGGCGTCGGCGACGACGGCCGGCGCGAACATCTTGCGCCAGATCGACAGCGGCCAGCGCATGGACATCGGCCAGGGAATGTCCGCTGCCTTGTTGGCCTGCGCAACCGGCTGCACGCCGCTCATGAAATACGCATAGAGCGCTTTGACGTCCGCCGGGCGCACCTTCGCGTACGAGGTGTAAGGCATGGCCGGATACAGCGTGTCGCCGTTCTTCGCAACGCCGTGGCGCACGGCCTTGTCGAAGTCTTCGAGGCTGTAATTGCCGATACCGGTGTCCTTGTCCGGCGTGATGTTCGTCGAGTAGATCGTGCCGATGGGCGAGGCAATCGGCAGACCGCCCGCGAACGGCTTGCCCTTGGGCGCCGTGTGGCACGCTGCGCAGTCGGCCGCGCGCGCGAGGTATTCGCCCTGCCTGACGAGCTGCGCCTGCGGATCGTTGGCCGCGGGCGCTTGCGTGCCCGCGGTAGTCACCGCCGAGGCGCCGACCGACGGCGTCGGCACCGGCGACACACTCGGCGATGCCGGTGGCGTGGCATTCTGCGCCCACACCGCTGCGGCGGCGAAGGCAAGCGCGCCGAGCGTGAGCGCGCCGGCAGAGCGTTTCATCATCGTTTTGCGGATCATGGTGGCGCTCCTCAGGCCTGCACCAGCGGGCCGGCGTTCTTGAGGTACTGCTCGCGAATCGCCTTCGCGGACCAGTACGCCAGCGCCGCCACCACGCCCGTGGGGTTGTAACCCATGTTCTGCGGGAACGCCGACGCGCCCATCACGAACACGTTCGACACGTCCCAGCTCTGCAGATACTTGTTGACCACGCTGTTCGACGGGTTCGTGCCCATGATGGCGCCGCCCGTCGTGTGCGTGCTCTGATAGATCCGCGTGTCGTAACGCGTGCCTTTCTTGCGAATCGCGCGGAAGACCTTCTCGGGATTCATGGCCTTGCCGACTTCCTCCATCCGGTCGCCCATGTAGCCGAGCATGGCGTACTCGTTGTCGTGCCAGTCGAAGGTCATGCGCAGCAGCGGCACGCCGTAGGCGTCCTTGTACGTCGGGTCGAGATCGAGACAGGCGTCGCGATACGACATGACCGACCCGGAAATGCCGATGGTCATGTAGCGCTGGTATGCATCGGCAATGCCGGCCTTCCACTTGCTGCCCCACGCGGGCGTGCCCGGCACGGTCGGCGTCATCTTGATGGGTCGGCCACCGTAGCGCACGTGGCGGATGCTCGCACCGCCGATGAAGCCTAGCGGACCGTGATCGAACTGGTCGCCGTTGAGGTCGTCCATCGACACGCCGCCCGCGCCGGTGCCGATGAACGGATTGAGCTGCGTGCCCTTGGGCAGCAGCACGTTCACGGCGCCGTTCATCTGGTAGGCGTAGTTCTTGCCGACGACGCCCTCGCCCGTCTTCGGGTCGTAAGGCTTGCCGATGCCCGAGAGCAGCAGCAGCCGCACGTTGTGCAACTGGTACGCGGCCATGATGACGATGTCCGCGGGTTGCTCGACCTCGCGGCCCTGCGCATCGATGTACGTCACCCCCGTGGCCTTCTTGCCCTCACTGTCGAGATTGACCTTCACGACGTACGAATGCGGGCGCAATTCGAAGTTGGGCTTCTTGAGCAGCACCGGCAGGATGGTCGTCTGCGGCGAGGCCTTCGAATACATGTAGCAGCCGTAGTTCTCGCAGAAGCCGCAGAAATTGCACGGCCCGAGGCGCACGCCGTACGGGTTCGTGTAGGGCTGCGACGTATTGGCCGCGGGTGCGGGATAGGGGTTGAAGCCGACTTCGCGCGCTGCCTTCTCGAACAGCGTGGCGCCATAGGTATTCTGCAGCGGCGGCGTGGGATATTCGCTCGATCGAGCCCCTTCGCGCGGGTTGCCGCCCGGGACGATCTTGCCGTTCAGGTTGCCGGCCTTGCCCGACGTGCCGAACACTTTCTCGGCAAAGTCGAAATGCGGCTCGAGTTCCTCGTAGGTCACACCGAAGTCCTGAATCGTCATGCCTTCGGGGATGAACTTCTTCCCGTAGCGCTCTTCGTAGTGGCTGCGCAACTTGAGCTCTTCGGGCAGGATCCGGTAATGCATGCCGTTCCAATGGAAACCCGCGCCACCCACGCCATTGCCCAACAGGAACGAACCGTTCTGACGGTAGGGCACGGCCAGGTCATCCGGCGTGTGACGAATCGTGACCGTCTCGCGCGCCAGTTCCTGGAACAGCTTGCCGCGCACCGAGTATTCGAGTTCGTCGATCACCTTCGGATATTGCGCGTCAGTCGGCGTGTCGCGCATCGCGCCGCGTTCGAGCGCCACCACGTTCAGCCCCGCATCGGTGAGCTCCTGGCCGAGGATCGCCCCGGTCCAGCCGAAGCCCACGATGACGGCGTCGACCTTGTCTTTCTTGATTGCCATGGTTTAGCCCCGCTTTCCGGAAATCGACACGGGCCCGTACGGGTACTTGACGTTGGGTTGATCCACCCAGTCCATAAAGTCGGCGCGCGCGCCGGGAAAGCCCACCAGCTTCCAGCCGACCATGTCCTTGTTGCCGCCATGGATCGGGTCCGAGAGGAAGCCCTCCTTGGTGTTGGCCAGCAGATACGAGAAGAACGTGCGCGCGGGCACGCTTTCGAATTCGATCTTCGCGTGCTCCATATCGCCGAGCACGGCCTCCTGCGTGGCGTGATCGAGATCGGCGAACGCCTTGTTGAACTGCTTCTTGCAGTAGGCGTCGCATGCCGCAATGCCGTGGCGGTAGATGTCGCGCGGCACGAGACTCAGCTGGTAACCCATCTCGGGCGGCTGATCGGTATGGAACGGCCCCTGCATGTACCAGAGCTTGCCGTGACCGAACGGGGTCTCCATCTGGCGATCGATGAACTGCGGCACGTCGGCCTGCAGCGCGCCCGGGCCGAGCTCGTCGGCGGGAATGAGTCGATCGACGGCCGCGTTCACGAAACGCCATTCGTCGGCGGTGAAGTACTTGGGCTCGTAGGATGCGTTGGAGGCGGCGGGGGCAGCGGGTTTGTCGCCGCTACAGGCGGACTGCGTAAGCGTCGCACCGGTGGCGAGGGTCGTGGCAGGCACGATCGCCAGCACCTGGCGCAAAAAGCGCCGGCGCGGTTCCTTGTCCTGTGACATGGAGTTCTCCGTTTTTGGGGGGACGAATCACGCATGACAGTCAAGCGATGGCTCGCCATGCGTGAGGAAAACCTGACAGGCTATTCACCTCGCGTAGCGCATTTAACGCGGCCATTCTACTGACAAGTTCCCTACATGGCAAAGCCAGAGATCGTTGCGCAAATTGCGCAACGCATTGATTAAAAAGGCTTGCGGATAATTAAAATATTTACTATCACGCGCGCATGAAGCGTTTTGGAAGACGAAACGTGCGGGGGTCATGTTCGCGACGGAAAGTCAGGAATGCCGGCCACCGACATGCGAACGGAAATCGGGCCGTCCCCACCTCGCGGCGGGAGGCGGCCCGGCGCCCGGCGAATGCCGGTCAGACGTCGGATGGCTCGTTGGGCTTGCCAGGGGGATTCAGCGAGTTCGGTGAATCCGGCGGCGGCGATTTCGGCAACGGCGGCGGGGTCGACCCGCGCCGCGAGAGCACGACGGGCACCGCCACCGACGGCCTCGGGCTGGTGCGCGGGTGCGCGCTGGCGCGGTGCCACGCCATCACTTGTTCCACCTGCTCGTTGAATCGATCCAGGCGCCCGCCGTAGGCCCCGTCATGCGACTGCGGCGCGCCCGCATCCACCGTATCGAACCCGAAGCGCGTGCTTGACGCGGGACGAGACTCCGGCGATGCGGAACAGGCCGACGTCACGCCCGATCGCAACGAGAGACTGGACGTCGACGATGCGTCGTCGCCCTCCTCCCGGAGCTCCGGGATGACATCGACCGGCGCATACCGGCGCAGGCGCGTTTCACGGTCCGGCCCGAACACCGGCTGCGGCGACGCCACGGGCTTCCGCCCTCGCGCCTCAGTCCGGCGCTCGCTCCGATGCCCGGCCCCGCGCCGTTCCGACGCCGCATCGTCCACGCTCGGGCTGCGCCGATACGAGGCATCGTCCGGCGCCGCACTCGCCCGCCCTACCTTCGCCAGACCGGCATGCCACTCCGAAGCGCGCGCCGACATCGGCGGCACGCGCTGCACGTCGCCGTCGACCACGCCTTCGACGATCCCCTTGGGCGTGGTGTATGCGGGTGGTAACGCCGACGTCGCTGTGCTTCGCATCTGCGAGAGAACCTCGTCCGCCTGCTGCCGGCTCCGCTCCATCTCCCGGATGCGGTTGAAAAACCATGAAGTGTGATCGCCCGCGGCGGCGTACGCCGATTTCGCATCGTTGAGCACGACGGTGTTTTCGTGGCATCCGAAGCCGCGGGCACGCAGCGTATTGAGCGTGACGGCGGTGCCCGTCGGCAGACCGATCAGCATCGCCAGATCGCCGGCTTCGCGTTTCGCGCGATGCGTCCCGCTTGCCAGCCAGGCGCGCGACTTCGCCGGCTTCAATACGCATCGGTCACCGCGAAACGCCAGACGCAGCGGCACATCGGCCCCGCCACGGGCGCGCTCCTTTTCCGCCTCGCGGGCCATCTCGTTGAGCAGGAACAGATCCCGGCGGTCGTACGCGATTTGAGTGAGCTTATTGTTCAGCGATTTCGTGGTGAAGGCGGCCATTTCGTCGCGCAGCCTGGCCAGGTCTTCGCGCACGAGGGTCAAGCGTGGCGCCAGCGGATGGTTCACCGCGTCGCCCAGCGCCGCATCGAGTTCGGCGATCAGTTGCCCGATGCCCGCCACCGATGCCGCCTGCACGCCGTAAGCCGCCATGTCGAAGCGTCGTAGTCGAGGCACGTCCTCGGGCACCTCCCCGCGCGCGATGCCGCTGAGCGCCTCGTATCTCGCCGTCTCGAATGCCCGATCGACGTCGGCGGCCGCAAGATACGAAGTGCGCCACGCCTTGAGGTGACTGCGCGCATCGCGCGATGCGCCCGCCAGATTGCGCACCGCCTGAATGTCGCGAGACGAGTCGAGCAGCCACGCGTTGAACGTCACCTGCGACGTTCCGGCGATCTCGACGCGCGAGCGCGACGGACAGTTGCGCCATGCACGCGCATTGCCAAGCGCGCCTGGCACCCCGCCAAGCCGTTGAAAATCACTGCCGAAGCTGTCGTGCACCTCCGGCGACTTCGAATGAAAAGCTTGTAATACGACGGGCGCGCACGCGCGCGGTGAAAACAACCGAGCCAATCCCATATGAGTGATCTCCTTGTCGCCAGACCGAACGGTCTTCAGGCGCAGGGAGACTAGAGGGCATGGCGCACGCGGTATGTCGATTGTGTCGGGAGATTTCGCTTTGTGGCACAGGCTCATCCCTTTCCCGCACGCTGGGCGCGTGGCTGGCCGCGCACCCGCCGCATCGCGCGGCCCGCCAGGGAATCAAGACGGGGATGACAATGACAGCGGCACCGACCGTATATCAGAACCGTGCGAGCAATTGGCCGAGCAACGCAGCACCTTCCTTGCCCTTGGCCGAATCGGCCCAAAGCCGATCGATCATCGCGCGGTACATGCCAACGCCGTCGGGCGACGTCGTGATCGTCGCGATGCCAGTACGCAGATTCGGCAACTCACCGAGACGGAACGGCGAGACCGCCACATAGGCTTCGCCCTGGGCTTCGAAAATCTGGAATGTCTCGTTGGGCATGTTGTCGCTCACGATGCCGATCTGCACACCCGTGGTATCGGCCTCGAGAAACTCGACAATACGCGCGACTTCGCGCCGCGCCGCCATCTTGCGTTCGAGCTGCACGCCCGGCGGCAGCCCCAGACGCCCTACCAGGCCATGATGCAGGAACTGCTCGATCTGCCGCAGGCCGATGAGACTGGTCACGGCCAGCCGCTGACGCGAAAAACTCGACTTGCGCTCCTGCAGAATGCCGAGCACACGATCGATGGTGTTGCTCCAGTGCTTGTCCGCAAGCGTGGGCGGAATGCTTTCGTCGAGCATGTGCCGCAGCCAGACGTCGTAGTCGTCCGAGGTCAGCAGAAACGAAATCGGGTCGAAGTGCGCGACGATGCGATCGGAGCGGCTCTCGAGCTGGCGCATGCGTTCGAAGTAGCTCACGGCCGAGTCGTGATATTCGACTTCCACGCCCAGCAGATTCGCCAGCGATACACCCAGCAGCGCCGCGAGCCGCTCGAGCGTGTCGATTTTCACGATCTCGCCGCGCTCCAGCTTGTAGATGGCCGCGCGCGAGATATCGAGCTGCTCCGCCACATCCTCACTGCGTAACTCCGCCGCCAGACGGTACGCGCGCAGGCGCTCTCCAATGGCCCGGAAATTGAAACGCGCGCCTCTCGGCGCCCGCGATGCATGAGTTGCTGCCGCTGCTCGATTCAAATCGCCCCCTGTCAGTTGCCCGCGCGAGACCCGGCCAATCGTGCCGCGCCCGCATCGCAGTGCCGGGATTATACCGGTGGCCGACGACCCTTCGGCCCTCGCTCGACCGTCGTCCCGCCCTCGTGCGGTGCCCCGCGGATGCGCGCTCGACGGGCGCTCGGCCGCGGGTCGGCGCACGTTCGATGCCGCCCCCTCGCCGGGGCGCCCCAAGCACACCGGTGCGCAACGCCTGGCAACTGTGTCGATTTCGGCACGCGGAATATTTTTCCGATTGTCTATTTTTTTAGACATTGGCACGATCCGATGCACGCGCCCCCCCCGGTGGGATGCGTCTGACTGTCTCGTGGGCATGCGCCCGCCCCGTAATGGGGGGCCAACGGGTGACCGCAAGCGCCGACAGTGATAGTCTGCGCGCCGTCCACAAATTTATACAAACAAAGAGGGAATGATGAACACCTGGCACAAACTGGCTGGCGCCGCGGCGCTGAGCGCTGCGGTACTCGCGCCTGCCGCGCACGCCCAATCGAGTGTGAATTTCTACGGTCTGGCCGACGCTTACGTCGGCTCTGTCAAGAATCCGGGCGGGAATGCGGCCGTGGTGCAGCAAGGCGGCGGCATGACCACGTCGTTCTGGGGTCTGTCGGGCAATGAGGATCTTGGCGGCGGCAACCACGCGCTCTTCGTGATCGAGAGCTACTTCCAGCCGAACAATGGCACTTACGGCCGCTTCGCGGGAGACAGTTTCTTCTCGCGCAACGCCTACGTCGGTCTGTCGAACGGCGCCGGCACGCTTCGCCTTGGCCGCATCACCACGCCGCTCTACCTCGCGACCATCCAGTTCAACCCGTTCAATAACTCGTACACGTTCTCGCCGATGATCTTCCACACCTACAAGGGTCTGGGGACGCAAGGCGTGGTGGGGGACTCGGCCTGGAACAACGCGATTGCGTACACCTCGCCGGCATTCGCGGGCCTGACCGGCACGCTGCTGTATGCCACCGGCAATAGTGCGGCCGACCACAGCGCGAAGAAATGGGGCGCCGCGCTCAACTACAGCAACGGTCCGTTCGCCGCCGCGTTCAACTATCAGTACGTCAACTTCAGCGCCACGCCGGGCGACTTCGGCTCGCAGTTGCCGGGCGTGACCGGGCTGACGAACCAGAACACGGCGCAACTCGGCCTGTCGTACGACTTCGCCGTGGTGAAGGTGTTCGCCCAGTACATGCTCGTGGCGAGCCAGGCCGCCAGCGGCAACTTCCACGCCAATACGGGGCAGTTGGGTGCATCGGTGCCGCTCGGGCGCGGCAGCGTGCTGGCGTCGGTTGCGTACACGGGATCGAACGGTTCGGGCGACAACCAGCGCCGCACCACGTGGGCGCTCGGCTATGACTATCCGCTGTCCAAGCGCACCGACATCTATGCCGCCTACAAGTACGACCACATGAGCGACATGTCGACCGGGCAGACCTACGGCGCCGGCCTGCGCATGAAGTTCTAAGCCACCGCGCCCGGGCGACGCCGCTCGCCCGGAGCGCTTGCCGCACCCGCGCCGGCGGCGCATCCACGCCGGAAACGACGGCCGCCGCCGCACCTCGCCATCAGGGTATGACCCGATAATTTTCGTCTTGCCTGCCCTGCCCGGTTCGTTTAGTCTAAATATTTAGACAAAGGAGAGCATGATGGATCTGCAACTCGCCTGCGCCTGGCTACAGCGCGACACCGTCGGTTTGTCCGACATCGAAGACTTCGCCGCGCGTTGCCTGACTGCCTCACGCACCGCCACGCGCGAATCCGCCGCCCTGCTGTTGCTCGCCCAGGCCGCGCAAACGTTTGCGGAACGTCAATCGGGTGTTGCCGTCAACGGCGAGACATTCCAGGCATTCCTGACCGGCACCAAGGCACACGCCACAACGCTTCGCGACGCCGCATCGGCATCCGACGCCCGCTTCCTCGAAGCGCTCAACGACTTTGCCGCCCAGTCGACGGCCGACGTCTACGCCTGACGTACGATGCGGCCGACACACCGATCCGGGTATTTTTTTATCTCGACAGTCTAAAAAATTAGACAATCGGACGAAACTCGCGGGGCCACGGGCGCTGCGTTGATTCGCCGTCCCCACAGGAACCGATCATGGAAGCCAACCTGAACACACCGAGGGCGCAACGTGCGGTTGCCGCGTCCGACGACACCGTCACCCCTTATGCATGGAAGGCGCTCGCCGGCTCGGCCATCGGCTACGCGATGGACGGCTTCGATCTGCTGATCCTGGGCTTCATGCTGCCCGCCATCACCGCCGGGCTTCAGTTGTCGCCCGGTCAGGCCGGTGCACTGGTGACGTGGACGCTCATCGGCGCCGTGGCGGGCGGCGTCCTCTTCGGTGCGCTGTCGGACCGTTATGGCCGCGTGCGCATGCTGACCTGGACGATACTGCTGTTCGCGGTATTCACGGGACTGTGCGCGCTCGCGCAGGGCTTCTGGGACCTGCTGGTGTACCGCACGATCGCGGGCATCGGGCTCGGTGGGGAATTCGGCATCGGCATGGCACTGGCGGCAGAGGCCTGGCCGGCGGCCAAGCGTGCGCGCGTCTCGTCGTACGTGGCACTCGGCTGGCAGACCGGGGTGCTCGCGGCCGCGCTGCTCACGCCATTGCTGCTCATGCATATCGGCTGGCGCGGCATGTTTGTCGTGGGCGTGCTGCCCGCGCTCGTGGCCTGGGTGCTGCGCAACAAGCTGCACGAACCGGAAGTCTTTGTGCAACGTGACAAGGCACCGAAGACCGGCGGGTCGAACGCCTTTCGTCTGCTAGTGAAAGACGCGCGCACCACGCGCGTGAGCCTGGGCATCGTGATTCTGTGCTCGGTTCAGAACTTCGGCTACTACGGCATCATGATCTGGCTGCCGACGTTCCTCTCGCAGAAGCTCGGCTTCTCGCTCACGAAGTCCGGTCTGTGGACGGCCGTCACGGTCCTCGGGATGATGTTCGGCGTATGGGTTTTCGGACAGTTGGCCGATCGCATCGGACGCCGGCCGACCTTCCTGCTGTATCAGGCGGGCGCCGTAGTGATGGTGATCGTCTACTCGCAGTTGACCGACCCGACGATCATGCTCTTCGCCGGCGCGCTCATGGGCATGTTCGTCAACGGCATGGTCGGCGGCTACGGCACGCTCATGTCCGAGGCCTACCCGACCGCCGCTCGGGCCACGGCACAGAATGTGCTGTGGAACATCGGCCGCGCCATCGGCGGCCTGGGTCCCGTGGTCGTCGGCGCCCTTGCCGCACGCTATTCCTTCCAGATCGCCATTGCGCTGCTCGCGAGCCTCTATGTGCTCGACATGCTCGCCACGCGCTTTCTCATTCCCGAACTCAAAGGCGTCGAACTCGAATGAACGTTATGCATGATGCGGTTTGCCGCACGCCCGCGGTCGCGACACATCGCTGCCGCGTGCTGAGTCATCGCGCCGTGAACGCCCGCTATCGCTATTTGCGCCTTCAGGCCGATGCCCCCGTCGCGCTCACCACGCAGCCCGGACAGTTCTACCAGCTCAAGTGCCCGGTGACCGACAGCGACGCGCCGTTCCTGCTGCGCCCCATGAGCGTGTACGGCACGGGCCCGGAACCGGACACCATCGAGTTCCTGTACAACGTGACCGGCGTGGGCACACGCGCGCTCGCCACACTCGCCGAGGGCGCCATGCTCGATATCGTCGGCTCGCTCGGCAACACCTTCTCGCTCGACACCGCCTGGCAACGCGTGATGTTCGTCGCGCGGGGCGTGGGGCTCGCCACGATGGCGCCGCTCGTGCAGCGCGCCGCGGCGGCCGGACTCCGGCTGACCGTCGTGATGTCCGCGCGCAGCGAAGCCGATCTGATGCGCGACGAATTCCTGCGTTCGCCGCAGGCTCGCGCACTGGCCGACGTGCACTGCGTCTTCGACAGCGACGGTTCTTCCAGCGTCGAAGCGCTCGAGCCCCGCGTGCGCGCCCTGCTCGACGCGGCACCGCACGACGCCGTTTACACCTGCGGCTCGCATCGCTTGCTGATGCTGCTCCAGCGCGTGCTTGCCGCGCATCCGCATATCACGGGCGAAGTCGCCATGGAGCAGCGCATGGCGTGCGGCATGGGTGTCTGTCTGTCGTGCGTGCGCCTGTTCGATTGCGACGGCGAAAAGCAATTCCTTCGCGTGTGTCGCGAAGGCCCCGTGTTTCCCATTCGCGACGTGGTCGGGGAGGTGGACTTTGGCTGATCTTTCCGTCCGTATCGGTGCGCTGACGCTGCGCAATCCCGTGATGCCCGCATCGGGCTGCTTTGCGGTCGAATACGCCGAAGCCCTCGATCTCGATCGCCTCGGCGCGCTGGTGATCAAGAGTGTCTCGCCCGCCACGCGGGCGGGCAATCCGACGCCCCGCGTGGCCGAGACCGCCAGCGGCATGCTCAACTCCATCGGCATTCCGAGCAAGGGGCTCGACGTCTACCGGCGCGACGTGCTGCCCGCCTACACCCGCTTCGACACCCCCGTTGTGGTGTCGGTCTCCGCCGACACGGCTGAATCGTTCGGGCAGGCGTGCGCAACGTTGTCGCTGCCGGAAGTGGCGGCCATCGAAGCGAACATTTCATGCCCGAACCTGGAGGCCGACGGCATGGCCTTCGCCATGCAGCCGGAGACGACGTACAAGGCGGTGAGCGCGATTCGTCGACGCACCACGCACCCGCTTTGGGTCAAGCTCACGCCGAACGCCGGTCAGATCGCGCTCATCGCGCGCGCCGCGGAAGATGCCGGTGCCGACGCCATCGTCATGGGCAACACCGTGCTCGGCATGGCGATCGACGTGCGCACTCGCAAGCCCAAGCTCGGCAACGTCATGGGCGGCCTGTCCGGGCCGGCGATCAAACCGCTCGCGATACGACTCGTGCACCAATGCCACCGTGCGGTGCGGATTCCGATCATCGGATGCGGCGGCATCGAAACGGCGGACGATGCCGTCGAGTTCATGCTCGCCGGCGCCACCGCCGTGCAGGTGGGCACCGCTTCGTTTCGCGATCCTGCCGTGATGGGACGCATCGTCGATGGTCTCGACGCGTACTGCAACACGCAGGGCGTCGAGACCATCGCCTCGCTCACCGGCGCCGTGGCGCTCGACGCACAACTGACCGATCGCTGGCTGCGCTTCGCGCAACAGTCGGGCTGAAACGAAGGGCACGCGTGCGGCTTGACGCACAGCACGCGACACGCAAAACGCGGAGCGACATCCGCAACGACCTACGCAACGAAATACGCAACCCCAGCGGCTCCGGTCGCGACAAGAAGCATACTCATGGAACTCAACGCGCTGGCCCCGATGGCCGAGCAACTCTTCGACGACCTTCGCCGCCTGGGCGACGACGGCGTCGGCATCACTCGCGACAGCTACGGCGAAGGCGAGACGGCGGCGGCTTCCTATCTGACGGAATGGGCGGGTCATCAGGGGCTGACAGTCTCGCGTGACCGGGGCGCCAACCTGGTGTTCACCCTTCCCGACGACGATGGCCAGGCGCCGGCCACCTGGATCGGCTCGCACCTCGACTCCGTGCCGCAGGGCGGCAACTACGACGGTCTGGCCGGCATCGTCGCCGGCCTGCTGTGTCTTGTGGATCAACGACAGGCGCAGCGCCCCACGTCCACGCCGGTACGCGTGCTCGCCTTACGTGGGGAGGAGAGCGCGTGGTTCGGGCGGGCCTACATGGGATCGAGCGCGCTCTTCGGCAAGCTGAGCGAGGCGGATCTCGCCATGACGCATCGCTCGCACGGACGCACGCTCGGCCAATGCATGGCCGAGGCGGGCGCCGACGTGCAGGCCATTCGCGAGGGGCAGACGCTGTTCGACACATCGCGCGCCCGGGCGTGGCTCGAACTGCACATCGAACAAGGACCGGTGATGCTCGCGCGCGACATGCCGGTGGCGATCGTGCCCGGCATTCGGGGAAATGTGCGGCACAACCGCGTGACGTGTGTCGGCGAGGCGGGACACTCGGGTGCGGTGCCGCGCTGGTTGCGGCATGACGCCATGTTCGCCGTGGCCGATCTCATCACGCGACTCGACGAGCATTGGCGAGCCCTGCTCGAACGCGGCATCGATCTCGTGGTCACCACCGGCATCGTTGGCACCGACCCCGCCGAGCATGCCATCTCGCGCATTCCCGGCAAGGTGGATTTCAGTCTGGAGGTCCGCAGCCAGAGTCCCGACACGCTCGACGTGTTCTACGAACTGATGCGTACCGAATGCCGCGCCATCGAGCGCGACCGCGGTGTGCAATTCGTGTTCGACCGCCGGTTGTCGTCGGCCCCGGCGATCATGGATGCGCACGTGTCGTCGCTGCTGGTCGACGCGTGTCGTGCGCTGGATCTGCCGCAGGAGCGCGTGCCCAGCGGCGCGGGCCACGACGCCGCTATCTTCGCCAACGCTGGCATTCCCAGCGGCATGGTGTTCGTGCGCAACGCCAACGGTTCCCACAATCCCCACGAAAGCATGGCAATTGATGACTTCATGCGCGGCGTGCAAGTGATGGCAGACACCACTTACCGGCTCTGATGGCACCACGTCGCGCGCCTTCCCGCGCGCGACGAGGCGACGCGTCAGGGCGCCAGCGCAATGACCTCCGCCACGGCCGCCGTGAGCTTCTTCGCATACGGCACGTGCAGGAACTCGTTCGGACCATGCGCATTCGACTTCGGCCCGAGCACGCCGCACACCATGAACTGCGCACTCGGGAAGCCGGCTTGCAGCGTGTTCATCAGCGGAATCGTGCCGCCCTGCCCGATGAAGGCAACGTCGGCGCCGTAATGGCGTTGCGACGCGACGCTCAGCGCCGACGACAGCCAGGGCGCCACCTCCGGCGCGTTCCAGCCGGAGGCCGCGCCGGCGTCGGGCTTGAACGTCACTTTGGCGTTGTAGGGCGGATCGACTTCGAGCAGCGACTTCAGCTCGCTCACGGCCTGCACCGCGTCAACCAGCGGCGGCAGCCGCAGCGAGAGCTTGAATGCCGTGCGCGGGCGCAGCACGTTGCCCGCGTCAGGCAGCGCGGGCATGCCGGCGGCACCGGTGACCGACAGCGACGGGCGCCATGTCGAGTTGAGCAGCGCTTCCTTGGGATCGGTCGTGGTGGGCAGCACGGACAGACCGTCCTGGCCGCAGGCCCACGGCAGCTTCTTCCAAACGTCGTCGCCAAGAATGCGCGCCGTCGCCTCGGCTTCATCCAGGCGCTGCAGCGGAATGGCAGTGTGAAAACCCTTGGGCAGCACCGTGCCGCTACCCGCGTCCTCCAGGCGCTCGAACAGCTGGCGCATGATGCGGAAGCTGGACGGCGCGATACCGCCATAGCCGCCGGAGTGAATCCCCTCGTCGAGCACCTGCACCTCCAGACTTCCCGAGATCAGGCCACGCAACGACGTGGTCAACCACAACTGATCGTAGTTGCCGGCGCCAGAATCGAGGCACACGACCAGTCCCACACGCCCGAGCCGGTCGCGCAGCGCGTCGACGTATGGCAGCAGATCGTAGCTGCCTGACTCTTCGCACGTCTCGATGAGACCGACGCAGCGCGGGCGCGCCACGCCCTGCGCGTCGAGGGCGGCCAGCGCGGTAATGCTCGAATAGATGGCGTAGCCGTCGTCGGCGCCACCACGGCCGTAGAGCTTGCCGTCTTCGAACTTTGGCGTCCACGGGCCGAGATCCTTGCGCCAGCCGTCGAACTCCGGTTGCTTGTCAAGGTGCCCGTAGAGCACGATCGTTTCGCTGCTGCCCGAGCGCGTTGCCGGTGCTTCGAAGAAGATGACCGGCGTACGGCCTTCGAGACGGATCACTTCGAGCGTCAGCCCCTTGACTGGCTGCCGCTCCGTCCACTGCGCTGCGTCGCGCACCACCCGGTCGATATAGCCGTTGCGCGCCCAGTCCGCATCGAAGCCGGGGCTCTTGGCCGGCACGGCAATGTAGTCGGTCAGCGCGTGGAGGATTTCATCGTTCCATTTGCGCTCGACGAACTCGCGCAATGCGGCCGTGTCGAGCGACGGCTGGGTCGGGGTGACGATATCGTTCATGGGGGGCGTGTCCTTGGGAAGGTCCGGCGCACTCACCGGGACGAATGCCGGCGCACCGTATGGCGTCATGATAGCCATTCCGGCACCGGCTGGCGACCGGCCGACCGACGCTCACGAGGCCTTGGCACGGACTCGGCAGACCGAACGGACCCGCGGGCGGAACGGTGGGGACCGTGGGAACGGATGGAAGGAAATGTCCGCAAGGGACAAGCTGCCACACTCAGTTGCCGGTGCCCGGCGGGTCGAATCGGAAGACGATTTCACCGGCGGCGCCGCTGGCCTTCACGCACTGCGCCGTTTGCCGGCCTTGAGCGGGTACGTCGAGCGTGTGTTCGGTGTCCGCCGCATTGCAGCGCCAGAAGAAGGTCACTTTCCGCGCACAATGGTTCGTCACCTCGTAACGATAGTGCGTCACGTCCGCGGGCAACGCACGCAGTGCGCCGCAGGGCTGGCCCGAGGCGTCCAGCGGTTCGGTGGGCATCGCCGGCACCGACGACGCCTGCGCGCACGCCGCCCCGCTCGCGACAAGCGCGAGTGCGAGCAGGCAACCTGAGATCCCCGAGCGGTAAATTCCGATGCGGTCCATCAGATCCAGCGCCAGGCGATGGCCACGGCACCGACGGCAACGCCGATTCCGATGACCACGCCGAACCACGCCAACTGCGCGCGCCGCGCCCGTCGACGGCTCGATTCCGAAGTGTCGTAGAAACGACCCAATCCGCCCGAGTACAGCTTTTCCCAGCGAATTTCCATGACGCACCTCACAAAACAATCAAACCGGCCCGCACAATCTGTTCTTTTCTTCTTTATCGAAAGTTTTGAGGCGCAAGACAATTCGGGTCAATCCGGGCAAATTCCGATAGGTGAAATACCCAAAATTCCGACATTGCGCCTTCGCCTCAAGATCGCACTATTCTTTCGGAATTGCAATAGCGTGAACTTGCGGAATGCAGCCATCAAACCACGACAAACCTTTTCAATGACGACGGTTATCGTCTTGCTTAACGCTGCCTTAGATGACTTTGGTCCGATTTTTTCGAGCGATGTGGCGCTCGCTGTGCTGGATATTTAATTCCCGCCACCTCGACATAGGTACGCCAATTCAATCACACCGGCATTTCCGAAACGCAATACAGATGTAACCATACGTTTCAAAAATGCACGACCGTTCGTTTAGATCGGGGGATGGAAGGCGCGCGGCGAGACGGCCGCACCGCCCGGCATTGGAGGGCGGCTGCAAGCGTTTCCGGCGAAAGGGAAGCCTGATTTCAGGCGGCGCAACGATGCGCGGCAACCCGCCGTAAGCGGGGCCGCGCACGAAAAAGAAGATCGGGAAGATCGGTGACTTTAGCGTCCCAGGAAGGCCGCGCCGACAGACAAAAGGACGAAACCGCCGACGCTGCAAGCGATCGCGATCGCCAAAAGGCGTTGAAAGAGCTGCTCGCGCTCAGTGGCGCTGCGATGGGAACGGGGTACTTCGTGATGAATCGTTCCCCAACCACTCGAATACACTTTTTTCCAACGGATGTGCATATGTTACCTCGCGTTGTTTAGTGTTCGTAGCCTTGCCGGTCATCGACTCTCGCTATCGGAATCGACGAGACGCAGGGCTAGTATGCGCTTTGTCGGACAGCCGTAAACCCCTCATCCGTGGTGCGTCGCGGCATGCCGGATCACACATTCGCGGCAATTGCGAAACAAGTCGTCGGCAAGAAGAAAACCGACAAGGTGACGCGATTCGCGATTTTTGTAGGACCCTGTCAATGCGACAGAATGTCGCAGGTGCGACAAGTTGTCGCGCAACCCGCATGGACGCTCGCATACGTAATTTTTCAGGGTGCGACAGAGGGAACGTTGTCGCAGACGCGACCGGACGAGAACATGCGCATTTGCGGCGCGGACAACGGTGGCGCGACGCGGCGGCGATCGCGTCGTGCGGCGCAACATCGATTTTTGGGTTTTACGACAAATCTCGGGTAAATCCGGGGGGCCGGGGCGCCCCCTTCCCGTTCGACTCAGGATTCGAATGGGTTTTGGACCTGCCGCGCCGTTGTGCTGTCCGTGGCCGGCGTCGGCGTCGCCAGTTCGGCGCCCGCGAGCGAAGCCACGACGGCGTCGAGCACGGCCTTGAGCGCCTGGGCCTGGCGCAGGCCTTCGACGTCGCGGCGAATCTCCAGGTTGCCGAAAAGGGCAATGTGGTCCGTGTGATTTTCCACGTTCAGTTCGCCAAGCGTGAGCGCGT
Organism: Pandoraea pnomenusa; assembly: GCF_000767615.3. Lineage (NCBI taxonomy): Bacteria > Pseudomonadati > Pseudomonadota > Betaproteobacteria > Burkholderiales > Burkholderiaceae > Pandoraea > Pandoraea pnomenusa. Next base: position 3,602,662 of record NZ_CP009553.3, read on the forward strand.
CGGACTCGTTGGCGAAGGGGGCGAAGGGGACCAAGGCGACGTCGGGGACACGCTGCGTGGATGACGGGTTGGCGGGAGACGATGCGGACATTGGGGGGCTCCTGAATCGTTGGAAGAAAGGTGGACGAGGCGTTTGCCCCCCGACCCGAGATGGAGTCGCGGTGGCGAGGCGGCCACGGCAGCGCTTAGCGGATGATCGTACGCAGGAAATCGAGCACCGTCTGCACTTCGCGGTACGACGGTACCTCCGGATCGCGCTTGCGCTTGCCGCCGGCGGCCTTCGGCCTGGGCAACGTCATGGCAGTGGCCTTCACGTCTGCCGCCATACCCGGGAAAAAGTCGATACCGGCGATCTTCTCGAGTTCGGCCACGCTCACGACCGAATAGTCGCCTGTCGCCTCGTTCGCGACAAGATAGGCCCCCGCCTGCTTTCGCTTCGGATCGTAGACGACCTTGTACAACTGCGTGGGTACCATCACACGATCACCGACCTGCGTGATCGTCTTGCCCTTGAAGAGGGGTCCGGTGATCACGTACAGCTCACCGCGATCCTGCGCCAGCTTGCGCACGCTCGATTCGATGCCGGCCCACAGGTAGCGGTTGTTCTCGCTGTTCTGCGGCACCATGTTCGCCAGGGAGAAGCTCTCCGACTGCGTGCGCGAGTCCGGCATGTCGGCCGATGGCGCCATGTGGCCCCGGTCATAGCCTGAGCGCACGTAATCGCGCAGCTCGGCGCGCTCGCTCGCGGGCAGGCGCGATTCGGCGTGGAAGTTGTTCACGCGCGAAATTTGCCGTGCGTCACTCAGCCCCGCGCGCGTGAGGTGCTCGGCCGACCAAAGTGGCGTGCGCGTCACGCCCGAGTGCATGACCCCGAAGGCCCCGAAGCACACTTCGCGCGCACTGCGCGTCAGCGCGGCCTGGGTGATGTCGGGTGCGGCGCCCGACCAGTAATGATCGCTGCAAGCCGAGGCTGCCGCGAGCGCCGACAGGGGCGTCGCCGCGACGGCGGCGACACAGAAAAGCGTGGCAAGGGAAACTGCCAACTGCCCGGCCATCGCGCGCAGTTCGCCTGCGCGCACCGCGGTGACCGTCCTTCGAGACTGCTTCATCGCACTGCTTGGGGTAAGACTTGAGGGGGTGCGATTGTAGCGGATGAACGGCTATTCGGGGGCCACGCTTCCCGCACCATAGGCGGCGCATTGCAGGGTCTGCGCGGGGCCGAGGTTGCCGCACTCGTCCGCCTGCGCGCTCGGCAGCCAAGCCTGCTCCAAAAAGAGCAGGCAGAGCGTCAGGGCGATCATGAGAAGCAGCGTTTTCATTGCGGCATCCGGGTCGGGTTGCCGCATTGTATGCGCCCGCATCATCAGGCAGACCGTCGCGCGCACCATGAAATTGTTTCGTTTCGTTACCAGCGACGCCCTGCGAGCCGTCACGCGACAGTCTCGCGCCGCGTTGCCGACCGGCGTCAAGCGTCGGGGACGTCGCCACGCAAGGCGACGAGCGCCGCGAGCGGTTCGTTCGGCACGCGCTCGGCGCGCAGGCCCCGAACCACGCCGACCCGATCGGGCATCGCGCGATTCTGCGACATCTTGAATTTGCCCTCGATGCGCCGAATCGGAATCTCCACACCGATGATGGCGCGCAGCATGCCGTCGATAAAATCGGCCGGCGCGTCATCGACCGCCCATGGCGTCGCACGCCCATGCTCCTGCGACTGCGTGAGATCGCCCACGAGATTTCGCAACCACGCAGTGTCGTCGATCACGCGCGGCGGCCCCTGAACGTGTACGGCCGCGTAGTTCCACGTGGGCACCACCTTGCCGTGCTCGGCCTTGGCCGCATACCACGACGGCGTGATGTACCCCTGTGGCCCGGTGAAGGCAACCAGACAGTCGCTCGCATCGCGCAGCGCGGCCACGTGCGGATTCGCGCGCGCCAGGTGAGCGCGCAAGACACCCGTCTCGCCTTCATCCGGGTACACCAGAAACGGGATCGAATCGGCCATCAGTCCGTGCGAACCGGCGCTCACCAGCAAGCCGAGCGGAGATTGACGAATGAGTTCGTGCAGGACTTCGGGACGGTCCTCGGTGAAGGCGGCGGGCTGGTACATCGATGACTCCGGGCAAGACGGCGGGGAAGGAATGAATGCCGGATAGCGTACGGCCGGGCGTGGCCCGTGGCAAAGACCCAATATCGATGATTTTTTTGATGCCACGAGAATGCCCGGCGGCATCGCGGCGCGAAAACAAGGCGCCGCGCCGCGGGGCACGACGGATGCCGGCCGGCGCCCCTGCGCCACTGCGGCTCGAGCCGCTCGAGCGACGGGAGCGGATTGAGAGGTGTTAGAGGAACGACTTCGCCTGACTCAGGATCTTGTCGCACACCTGACGCGTGAGTTGCTCCTTGAGGCCACCGCCGTTCAGGTCGACCGTCTTGCCGTCGGGCGACGACAACAGGCCCTTCGCGCCGTCGAGATATCCGGGACTCGCCTCAGGCGAGCCCGACTGCGTGCCGATCTTGCCGAGGAGCTTGTCTTTCACGTCCGTGGCCGAACCGAGGTTCGCACCGCTCAGATAATTGTTCTTGATGCAGAACTGCAACACGCCGGTCGCGTTGCCGATGCTGCCCGAGGTCAGCGAGCCGGGCGATGCCAGGCCGCCCAGGCCACCGGCCAGACCACTGGTGTTGCCGCCGCCCGAGTTACCGCCGCCCACGGCGTTTCTGAGCATGTCGAGCTGGGCCTGCGCCGGCATCGGCGCCCCGAGGGTCAACGCCAGCGCGACGCCCGCGCTCACCGCGCCGAGCTTCGACCATCCCTTGAAGCCTGCATTTGCCGAATGTTCCGTGCTTCGCGACATACGCTCCTCCGTGAGGTGAATGACGTGGGGTCAGGTCGACTCACTATAGCAGGCCGTCGGCCGGGCACCTCGCCCTACGGTGCGAATGTCACGCGCCGCGGCTCGCGACTAAGCCAGCGCGGCGAACGTGTCGACGGTCTGCGCCAGGCTAACGCTGGCGTCAACGCCAGCATTCTCCTTGAGCAGGAAGACCAGGTGATGGCCCGCCAGCAACTCGATGCGACGATCGCGCGCAAATTCCTCAACGCCCTCGTCGAAGTTGCCGGTCGTGATCAGCATGCCGCGCGCCGCGCCGATCTGCTGCATCTCGGCGAGGATGGCGCGCGCTGCGGCCAGTGTCAGGCGCGCCGCCGGGTCCATCTCCCGATAGATGCGAACGACGACATCGCCGCCAAAAATCGGATGCGGATCCCACGCACGGCACGTGAGCATGCCTGGCTCGTCGCCCGGCAGCAGCGGTGGCCCTTCGAACCCGTGCGAGCGCAGCAGGTGGAACATCACCTGGGTGAAGTCCTTGTCGGGGAGCGTCATCAGATTGAAGCGCCGGTCCACCGCGACATCTTCGTCGGTGACGACCTGCGTCATGTCGACGCCCGCGACCGGCGCCACCGCCTCCAGCGCTTCCGGACGTGCCGACACACGCGCTCCCAGCCTGACCAGATGGGTTGCCGCGTCGCCTTCGCCCAGCGCGAGTGCCGCGAAATCGCCACGCGCCGCGTGCACGCTCGCCAGACACACGCGGTTCTCGCCATCGCTGGCGTAGACATTGAAAACGATCGCGTTCACGTTGCGCAGCGGATCGGCCGAAAAGAGTTCATGCAGCGAGCGCAGCACGATCTGGCGCAACGCCTCGCCGTATGCCTTGGCGCGAATCGCTTCGCTTGCGGGCACACCGTGTATGGCGGCTTCGGCGACGTTGTACCGATATTCGAGGGCGACGGGCACGGCCGCGTCGAGCGACGGCACGTCGTAACCGATGGCGAGCAGCTTGTGGTTCTCGACGAAATGCGCCGCCAGCGTTTGACGGAAGGCTTCGGGATACGGGCTTCGGCTGAGCACGATGCGCGCGTAGCGGGTGATCGCCGCGGCTTCGCCGCGCAGCAGCGCGCCTTCGAAGTCGGCTACCGCCGCGTTGTGATGCGCGCTCTCCACACGCGCCGCTTCGGTCGCCTTCTGCTGTGCGATCTGGAGAATCATCGAGCCCTGGGTACGACGGATTTTCGACGCCTCGTACTCGCGCTCCGCATGCACGAACTCGCTGCGCGCCTTCGCGACGGCCTGCTCGTACCGACTCGCCGCGCCGGGCATGGCCAACGCGAGACGCCCCGGCTTCTCGGGCGCGAACGTTTCCCACTCGGGCTTGGCCAGAATCTTCGGAAGATGCCGCGTGTCGAGGACCGGCGGCGTATTGCGGGCGCGCAGATCGGCGGGCGGGATACGCAAATCACGTGCAAGGCCATCGGCAAGCAAACGCTCCAGCCGCGCGACTTCAAATTTTGCGCGCGCGCCCAATGCCGCCGCTTCGGCCTGCCGCAGGGCAACCTGCACCTTCTCGCGGGCGGCCGGATCGGCGGCCGGCGCGTCGTCGGCGGCGCGCTGGGCCTGTTCCAGGGCGCGGACTTCCGCCAGCGAGCGCGCCTGCGACTGGGCGTGTTGCTGCTCACGCGTGTGTGCGGCGCGCCAGAATTCCCGCGCCAGACGATCGATGCTGCTCTCGAATCCCCGGTTCACTACTGCCCCCGCATGCGATATAGGTATTGTTCTGTCCGGTCAGGTGCCACGCCCGAACGGCTGATTATTATGTCGGGGCCGTGCGCCGGCGTTCCGTCCCGACCGGCAAAATCTGATATTTACGTAGGGGACGATTGTAGGACGATGCCCCCTGAACTCGCAAAGAAATCTTTCCGGGAATTTCCGCCAGCCCCGATGCAACATGACACAACTGCAACGCACTCGCGCTGACCGTCATCAAATCGCCACGGCGATCGCGCAAGCTCACTGCGTCTTCCGGGTCATCGCACTATGAACGATCCTGCTTCCGCCCCCCGGCCTGCGACGCCGCCATCGCGAACGGCCAGGCGCGCCCCAGGCGTGCACGACAGGTCCGACACGCCCGACACGCTCGACGGCCCCGACATGACCCGAACGTTCGGGTCGATCGATGCGGCCATCCTGCGTGCGGCATGGGTCAGTGCGCTGGCCTGCCTCGTGCTTGCGATGGCGGCCATCGTCTGGATCGACCGGCCGGTCGTGGATTTCGTGCATCTCCATACCCAAGGCAACCCGTGGATCCAGCACGTTGCCGAGTTGCCCTCGATCTTGTTCGTGCTCGCCTGGCCGACGTTCGCCGTCCTGGGGGCCATGCAGATATGGCGCGGCCGCCTGCCTGCGTGGGTGACCACCCTCTGGCTCGCCGGCGGCGCGGTGGGCGTTGCCAGCGTGCTCAAGCAGGCTTTGAAATTCGTGTTCGGCCGGACCTGGCCGGCCACCTGGATCCACGACAACCCCTCGTACCTTCGCGACGGCGTATTCACATTTCGCTTCCTCGCCGGTGACGGTTCGGCCTACGCATCGTTCCCGTCGGGCCATCTGAGCGTGATGCTCGCGTTCGCGACGGTGCTGTCGCTGCGCCATCGTTCACTGCATTGGCCCTGCGCGATCGCCGTCGCGCTCACCGCATTCGGGCAGATCGCCGCCGCCTACCACTGGACCAGCGACGCGCTCGCCGGTGCAGCGCTGGGGATCGCGGTCGGTACCGCGGTCGTGACGGCCTGGCAGCGATGGACGGCGCGCTGAGGGAATTCCCCTTTCGTGAATCGGTGGCGCCCCCGCATAATGGCGAATTGCCTACGCGCACCGGTATGGCGCGCCGCCTGATTCATGACTGCCGATCTGTTGCTCCCGCTTGTCGCCGGCGCCTGCGTGGCCGGATTCGTCCAAGGTCTGTCCGGCTTCGCGTTCAGCCTCGTCGCGCTCTCCTTCTGGGCGTGGTCGCTTCCTCCGACGGTCGCCGGCCCGCTCGCCGCCTTCTGTTCGCTCGTGGGCCAGTTGCTGGGGCTTCGCGCCGTGCGTCGGGCCGTGCCCCTCGAGCGGCTCGCGCCGTTCGTGCTTTGCGGACTCGTGGGCGTGCCGTTCGGGGTGTGGATTCTGCGCTACCTCGACCCGATCTGGTTTCGCGCGGGGATCGGTGCCGTGCTCGTCATCTACTGCTCGATTCTGCTGCTGGCGGCACGCCTGCCTCGCATTCGGCACGGCGGGCGGGCCGCCGACGGCGTCGTGGGCTTCATCGGCGGCGTGATGGGTGGCATTGGCGGACTGGTGGGCGTGGTCCCCACGCTGTGGTGCACGTTGCGCGGTTGGGACAAGGACATGCAGCGCGCGGTCATGCAGCTCTTCTTCATCGCCATGCACACGCTCACCATCACCCTGTACGTCGTGCATGGCGTGATCACGACGCAAACGCTGCATGTGTTCGCCATCGCCGTACCGTCGATGATCCTGCCGACGCTCGCCGGCGCCTGGGCCTACCGGTTTCTCTCCGACCACGCCTTCAGACGCATGGTGCTTGCGCTGCTTGCCTGCTCGGGCGTCACGCTGCTCATGGGCACCGTGCCGGAGCTGCTCGCGCGGTAGGAGCGCCAAACGCGCATGCATGTCCGGCGTTACGATGTGGAAATCGCCCGTCGCCCCGCACCGGGTTCGCGCCCGTCGCCCGCCATGTCCTCCTTGTCCGCCGCTGCCGCGTTTCCCGATCGTGCCGCCGCCGGCAACGCGCTTGCCGAAGTGCTCGCCTCACACGCGTTGCTCGCGCGCTGCGCCCCGCCGCTAGTGCTCGCCATTCCCCGCGGCGGCGTACCCGTGGCCCTGCCCATTGCCCGTCGACTGAACGGCACGCTCGACGTGCTGCTCGCGCACAAGCTTCGCGCGCCGCATCAGGCGGAGCTTGCCGTGGGCGCCGTCGATGAGTTCGGCGGCATCTTTCTTGCCGAGCACGCCCTTGCTCTCGGGGCCACCGGCACATATCTCTCGCACGAAACCGCGCGTCAACGCGCGCGCATCCAGCAGCGGCGACAGGCTTACACCCCCGGGCGCGGCGCGCCGCATGTGCGGGATCGGCCGGTCGTGGTGGTCGACGACGGCATTGCCACCGGCGCGACGATGATCGCGGCGTTGCGCGCGATGCGGCGTCTGGGCGCCACGCCGCTGCTCGCCTGCGCGCCAGTGGCGGCGCGCGAAGCCATTGCCCGCCTCTCGACGCTGGCCGATGCCGTCGTGTGTCTCGAGACACCGCACCCCTTCCATGCCGTGAGCGTGGCGTACAACGATTTCGTCCAGACAGACGATGCCACCGTCATCGCCCTGCTGGCGATGGCAGCCGATCGCCCCTAGGCGTTAGCGAAGTGCCGTCCCGAGGCGCTCAGGCCCAGTCGCGTCCCGACGCGTGCGCCCCCGCCCGGCGGCGTAGCGGCATCCCCCGCGATTGCACTACACTTGAGCCTGCTGTGCGACGTCGGCGCCACGCGATACCCCGGTACCTCGGTGGACGGCCGGCGCGGTGCGCAGGTGGCCGCCCGCCGGCCGCCTCATTCTGCTTCTTGCTGCTTCTTGTTGCTTCTTGCCGCTTCCTGCCGCCTCAGTTTCGACGGAGCCTGTGATGACGACGTCCCTGATTCTCAACGTAATCGGCCCTGACCGCCCGGGCCTGGTCAATGCCATCGCCGATCGCGCTACCGCCGCCGGCGCCAACTGGCTCGAGAGCCGTCTCGCGAATCTGGCCGGCCAGTTCGCCGGCATCATTCATCTGCAAGTCCCCGACGACAACATCGCGTCGCTCACGCAGGCACTGCATGCGCTCGAGACGCATGGCCTGAAGATCTCCGTCACGCCCGCGCAAAGCGCCGCCGCCGACCCGGCCGCGCGCACTCTCCAGCTCGACCTCGTGGGCCAGGACCATCCGGGTATCGTGAAGGAGATTTCGCATGTGCTGTTCGCGCGGGGCGTGAGCATCGACGAACTCGTCACCGAGTGCGTCGATGGATCGATGTCGGGTGGCACCCTGTTTCGCGCAACCGCCCGGTTGCATGTACCCGCCTCGGTCAGCACGGCATCGCTGCGCGAGACCCTGGAGAGCCTTGCCGACGATCTGATGGTCGACGTCGAACTCGATTCACCTGCCGGTGCCTGAGCGCGCGCCGATGAAGCGAGCCTTCCTGTTCGTCCTCGCGGCAGTTGCCATCCTCGCGCTGCTTTCACTGCTGCCCCTGCCCTTCGAGCGCCAGACTCACATCACGAACACCGTGACGCTGCGCGCGCCGCCGCAGGTCGTCTACGACTTCGCCACCACACCCGCCAACTGGCCGAAATGGCATCCGGCATCGCTCGCCGTGCAAGGCGCCACGGATCATCCGCTCAAACTGGGCGAAAAAGTCGCCGAGGAGTTTCGGCTTGCAGGCCGCCACGGCATTCTTCACTGGACGGTCGTCGATGCCAGACCGCCGTACACATGGCGCATCGAGGGCGAGGTCAACCGCCGCCCCGCGGGAGAGGTTCGCTACACGCTCACCCCCGACGGTACGGGCACGCGCTTCGAACGCGACTTCGTCTATCGCACGCCGAACCTGCTCTTCCTGATCCTCGACCCTATCTTCATCGGCCCGCGCGTGCGCGCCGAGTCGAAGCAAGGCGCCCGCCAACTCGAGCAGATCTTCGCGACGCTCGCGCCGGCCATTCCGGCGACGGCGTCGATGCCCGTAGCCGCAAGCGGCGTACCCGCGCAATAGCACCCAGGGCCTCGTCGCAACGACGGCAAGACTGACGGCGGCATGAGACCGGAGACGCCGTCGGGCGCACGTGGCGCCGTTGGCGTGGTCGAGCGTGCGACTACTCGTTGAACGTCGCCGACATTTTGTCCGCCGCCGCCTGAAGATCGGGCAGGAACGTCATCAACTTTTCCAGTGTGCAGTGCTGCGCGCTGGCCTGTACGGCAATGGCCGCACAGGCGCGGTTACGGTCGAGCATCACCGGCACGGCTACCGCGATCATGCCCGGCACGTGCTCCTCGTTGTTGGTGCCCACGCGACGCTTGCGCGTCTCGGTCAACTCCTCGCGCAGGTCTTCCAGGTCGGTGATGGTGTTTTCCGCCCGCGGGCGCAACGGCAGGTGCGCGATGAGCTTCTCGCGGCGCGCGCGCGGCAGAAACGCGAGCAGCAACTTGCCGCTCGCGGTGCAATGCAGCGGCACGCGCGAACCTGGCGAGAGTTTGAGCTGACGCGACCAGTCGGTCTCGATCCGGTCGAGATATACCAGGTCGTCGCCCGAGAGCATCGACAGGTTGCAGGTCTCGCCGAACTTGTCGACCAGCTGTTGCAGAATGCCGTGGCGCGCGGCCGCCGGCCCCACATGCATGAGCGCGTTCACGGCCATTGCCCGCACGCGCGACGACGGCTCGTAATGACGGCTGCCGGCCTCGCGGGTCACAAGCCATGCGGCTTCGAGCTGTTTGAGAATGCGGTGCACGGTCTGCTTCGGCAGACCGATGGCGGCAACGATCTCCGCCAGGGTCATCGGCGCACCGGCTGCACTGAGGATTTCGAGAATGCGAAATGCGCGGACGGCCGCGGCGTTCGACTGATTGCTCATGTCGGTACTTGGCTCTCGGGGTCGAGTTGTGTTTTAGGTCGTTATCGCTCGCGGCGGTCTCCCCCTTCTGCCCTCGCGCGACACGCCGCCGCCCAGCCCGTTGCCAACCGCATCAGGCTGCAGCACCGCCGTGCCGTCGCACCGCGACGTCCCGTTTTCCGCATTCTAGTGCGATTCTTCCAAGCTGACGATTCGAGACAAACCCGGAGATATTCGGAATACAAAATGCAAAACAAGAGGACCGGGACGCCGTCGGGCGTCCCGGTCCTCGCAATCGCCTCCGGCGGTACCCGCCATTCGCCGTCAGGACTTGCCGGACAGTACGCGCAAACGATGAATCAGACTCGACGTATCCCAGCGCGAGCCACCCAGCGCCTGCACATCCCCGTAGAACTGGTCGACGAGCGCCGTGACGGGTAGCGAAACGCCGGCGCGCTGCGCCTCGGCCAGACACAGCCCGAGATCCTTGCGCATCCAGTCGACGGCAAAGCCGTAATCGAACTTGCCGTCGATCATTGTCTGGCCGCGGTTGTCCATCTGCCAACTGGCCGCGGCGCCCTTGTTGATGACGTCGAGCACGAGCGGCATGTCGAGCCCGGCGCGCTGGCCGAAGTGGATCGCCTCGGACAATCCTTGCACGAGGCCGGCAATACAGATCTGGTTGACCATCTTTGCCAGTTGGCCCGCGCCGGCGTCGCCGATACGCGTGACGGCACGGCCATACGCGGAGAGCGTACCCGCGACACGATCGAAGGCGGCCACGTCGCCACCGCACATGATCGTGAGCACGCCATTCTTCGCGCCGGCCTCGCCGCCCGAGACGGGCGCGTCGACAAAATGCAGGCCTTGTTTGCGTGCCGCCGCATAGAGCTCGCGCGCCACGTCGGCCGATGCTGTGGTGTGATCGACGAAAACCGCGTCGGCCTTCATGCCGGCAAATGCGCCGTGCTCGCCGAGCACGATGCTGCGCAGGTCGTCGTCGTTGCCGACGCAGGCGGCCACGATGTCGGCATTACGAGCGGCCTCGGCCGGCGTGGCCGCGTGAGCCCCGCCGTATTCCTTGGCCCATTGCTGCGCCTTGGCGGTCGTACGGTTATAGACCGTGACCTGATGCCCCGCGCGTTGCAGGTGACCGGCCATGGGATAACCCATCACGCCGAGACCGAGAAACGCGATGCGCAGGGAGGATGCTTGCGATGAGGGGGAAGTCAATTCGAGGGCCTCGCAGGTGGAATCTTGATGAGAGACCGAACGGGGTGCCGATGGCGCCTTGCACACCCAGGGGTCCCGTCTGAAATACAGGGGGGCTTGCGAGACATCATTATAGAGACGGGCGGGGTTCGGGCGCCAGCGCAATCCCCCGCCACACGGGGCATTCGCGCGAATTCGCCCCAGAATGGTGCGCCGGCTGTCTTCCAATAATCATTCGTAAACATTGCCCGATCGTTTCCGTTTGAAAAATTCTGTTTCCGTGACTGGCGTTGGTGCCCGGTTCCGATACAATGCGCGGCATGGCTGATTTTGATACTTGTTGGTCAATTCGCGTTTACTACGAGGACACGGACGCCGGCGGCGTCGTCTTCTACGCCAACTATCTGAAATTCTTTGAACGGGCCCGCACCGAGTGGCTCCGTTCGCTCGGTATCGAGCAACTCGAACTGGCCCGCAATACCGGCATGATGTTCATTGTGCGCGCCACCGCGCTCGACTACCTGAGCCCCGCCCGACTCGACGATCTCGTCGTCATCAAAAGCCGCATCGAACGCCTCGGTGGCGCATCGGTCGACTTCCTGCAGGAAGCGTGGCGCGACACCCCCGACGGCAGCAGCGAACTGTTGGCGCGCGGCAGCATCAAAATCGGCTGCGTGCGCGCGGACACGCTGCGTCCGGGCAAGATTCCGGCGCATGTGCGTGCCGCCATGCAAGCGGCCACCAACGCCGCGCAGGCCGAGACCGCTCAGGCGCCAGGCCGCGCGCCCCGGCCGGCCGCCGCCTGACGCCAATGACAAGAATTCCGGTCATTCAATAACCACACCATGCCCGATCAAGACCTTTCCATCATTTCGCTGGTCATGCACGCCAGCGTGCTCGCCCAGGCCGTCATGGGCCTGCTGCTGCTGCTGTCGCTGCTCTCATGGACGCATATCTTCCGCAAGATCTTCGCGATCCGCCGCGCACGCACCCAGACCGAGCGTTTCGAACGCGACTTCTGGTCCGGCGGCGATCTGCAGGCGCTCTATCAAAGCGCGCTGAACAATCGCCACCAGACGGGCGCCCTCGAGCGCATCTTCGAATCAGGCATGCGCGAATACATCAAGGCGAGCGAGAAAGGGCTGAATGATCCTCACGCGATTCTGGACGGTGCGCGCCGCGCCATGCGTGCCTGCTATCAACGTGAAATGGACTCGCTCGAAGCCAACCTTCCGTTCCTCGCATCGGTCGGTTCGGTGAGCCCGTACATTGGTCTGTTCGGTACCGTGTGGGGTATCATGAACGCTTTCCGCGGCCTGTCGAACGTGCAACAAGCCACGCTCGCCAATGTGGCGCCGGGCATTGCGGAAGCGCTGGTGGCCACCGCCATCGGTCTGTTCGCCGCTATCCCTGCCGTGGTTGCCTACAACCGCTTCGCCACCGACATCGACCGGCTGTCGATCCGCTTCGAAAGCTTCATCGAAGAGTTCTCCAACATCCTGCAACGGCAGATTCACTAAGCACTCCGGGAGCGCCGAGACATGGCAGGTTCTATGCGCAACGCTCGCCGCGGCCGTCGCGCCATGGCGGACATCAACGTCGTGCCGTATATCGACGTGATGCTGGTGCTGCTCGTCATCTTCATGGTGGCCGCCCCGCTGGTGGCGCCGTCGATCGTCAATCTGCCGAGCGTCGCCAACGCGAGCCCGCAGCAGCAGACACCGCCGGTCGTCGTCAATATCGAAGCCGACAATCGCATGCTGGTGCGCTACAAGGATGGCGAGAACACCATCGAGCAGCGCATGAGCGGGGGCGATCTGACCGGCTTCCTGCAAGGCCGTCAGGCCGCGAATCCGGATCAGCCCGTCGTCATTGCCGCCGACAGGTCGGTGCGCTATGAAATCGTCATGAACGTGATGTCCGATCTCAAGGCCCAGGGCGTCAAGCGCGTGGGCCTGCTCGTCAAGCAGAAATGAGCCGCACCGTAGCCCGTTCCGACCGTCCCATTGGCCCGCGCAAGGATGAGCGCGGCACGGGTCGGGCATTCCTCCTCGCGCTGCTCATGCACGCGCTGTTGTTCGCGCTGCTCTTCTACGGCATGCGCTGGCAGAACAGCTCCCCCGCCGGGTCCGAAGCCGAACTGTGGACGCCCGCCGAAGTCGCGGAGCCCACGCCGCCCGTCGTGACACCGGCGCCCACGCCCGCGCCGCCGGCCGTGGCCGCACCCACGCCGCCGGCCGAAGACGCCGACATCGCCCTGCAGCAGAAGAAGCGCAAGCAGGAGCAGCAGGCCGCGGAACAGGCCCGCCTGCTCGAAGCCCAGCAGGAAAAGGCGCGTCAGGAAGCGCTCAAGCAAAAGCAGCTCGCCGAGCAGCAGGCGGCTGCGGAGCTCGCGCGCAAGAAAGCCGCCGAGGAAGCGGCGCGTCAGCAGAAGCTGGCCGACCAGAAGAAGGCCGACGAACTGAAGCGTCAAAAGGAAGACGAGGCGAAGAAGGCGGAACAACTGAAGCAACAGCAGCTGGCGGAAGCGCAGAAAAAGGCGGACGCGGAAAAGAAGGCCGCGGAAGACAAGGCCGCGAAGGCCAAGGCAGCGAAGGAAGCGGCGGCCCAGAAAGCCGCTGACGCGGCGCGTGCCGAACGCCTGGCTTCGCTGCGCGGCATGGCTGGCGGCACACCTGGCGCGCATGGTAACGGGCTGGGCTCGCAGGCCGGCGGCACCGGCTCCGGCGCGGGCGGCACGGCATCCGCCGGCTACGCCGACCGGGTGCGGGCCAAGGTCAAACCGAACATCGCCTATGGCGGTGACACCGAGGGCAATCCCACGGCCATCGTTGCGGTACGCCTCGCCCCGGACGGCAGCGTACTTTCGATGCAGCTGGTCAAGTCGAGCGGCAACCCGGCCTGGGATGCCGCCGTGCAGGCCGCCATCACCAAGTCCGACCCCCTGCCGCGCGACACCAACGGCAAAGCGCCCCCGAGCGTCAACCTGCGCTTTAGTCCAAAAGGCTGAGTCTGTTGTCAAACGGGAACGAAAACCGAGCGATGCGAGTCCATTTTCATTCGGATGTGGTAAAAATGGCGCTTGCACCGCGTAACTGACCAATCGAACGCATGCGAATTTCCAGTCAATATGCATGGCGTGCGCTGGTGGCCACCTGGCTCACCGCGGCTTGCACGATCGCCCATGCGCAGACACCGCTTACCGTCGACATCACCGGCGTCGGCACCAACCGATACCCGATTGCCGTGTCGAACTTCAAGGGCAGCGCGCCGACGGACATCGTGTCCGTCGTCAAGGCTGACCTGAGCAACAGCGGTCGCTTCAATCAGATCGACACCGGTGGCGCCGCCGTCGGCGTCGACGATTCGGTCGATCTCGGTACGTGGCGCGCCAAGGGCGCCAACGCCTTCGTCTCCGGCACCATCGTTCCGCAAGGCAACGGCAACTACCAGGTCAGTTTCCGTCTCTACGACGCCGTGAACGGTCAACCGCTCGGCGGCCTGGCCCTCACGTCGTCGCAGGCGAACCTGCGCCTGACCGCGCACAAGATCGCCGACTACATCTACCAGAAGCTGCTGGGCGATCGCGGGGTATTCGCCACGCGTCTGTCGTACGTGCTGCACAACGGCCCGAACTACCAGCTGCAGATTTCGGATTCCGACGGTCAGGACGCCCGCGTGGCGCTCAACAGCCGCGAACCGATCATCTCGCCGGCGTGGTCGCCGGACGGCACGAAGGTCGCCTACGTATCGTTCGAGAAGCGCAAGCCGGTCGTGTACATCCACGATCTGCCGACGGGTCGTCGCGCGGTGCTCGCCAACGAGAAGGGCAACAACTCGGCGCCGTCCTGGTCGCCGGACGGCAGCAAGCTCGCCGTGGCCCTCTCACGCGACGGCAACACACAGATTTACCAGGTCAACGCCAATGGCGGCGGCCTCAAGCGTCTTTCGCGCAGCAGCGCGATCGACACCGAACCGCAGTATTCCCCGGACGGCAAATGGATCTACTTCACGAGCGATCGTGGCGGTGGTCCGCAGATCTACAAGATGCCGGCCGGTGGCGAAAGTGCAGGCGGCGCGCAGCGCGTCACTTTCAAGGGGAGTTACAACGTCAGCCCGCGAATCAGTCCCGACGGCAAGTTGCTCGCGTTCATCGCGCGTCAGGGCGGCGCATTCAAGCTGTGCGTGCAGGATATGAGTACTGGCGATGTTACGGCTCTGACCGACACCAGCCACGACGAGTCACCGAGTTTTGCCGCGAACGGCAAGTACATTCTTTATGCAACGCAGTCAGGGGGCCGCAAGGTCCTCGCAGCAGTCTCGGTGGACGGGCAAACCCGGCAGATTCTTCAGGTCCGGGGAGGGGAAGTTCGCGAACCCTCCTGGGGCCCCTTTATGCAATAACATCAACAGCAACATCAATTGGAGGCTCATATGAGTTCCCTGCTTCGTAACATCCTCGCCATCTCTTCGCTGGCCGCTCTGGCCGCTTGCTCGTCGGGCGTGAAACTCGACGACCAGGCTAACGCCAACAAGGGTCAGACCACGACCGACGCCCGCGCCGTCGCCCCCGTCGACGCATCGGCTGACGAACTGAACAACCCGAACGGCCCGCTCGCCAAGCGCAGCGTGTACTTCGGCTTCGATTCGTACACGGTCGATCCGCAATACACCCCGCTGCTCCAGGCGCACGCACAGTTCCTGGCCAAGTACTCGCAACGTCACGTGCTGCTCCAGGGCAACACCGACCCGCGCGGCACGAGCGAGTACAACCTGGCCCTCGGCCAGCGTCGTGCCGAAGCGGTGCTGAAGTCGATGTCGGCCCTGGGCGCCAACACGAGCCAGATGGAAGCCGTGTCGCTGGGCAAGGAAAAGGCGACGGGTACGGACGAAGCCACCTGGGCTCAGGACCGTCGCGTCGACCTGGCTTATTGATTGAATCGTCATGACGTCTCGTTTGCTTAAAAACATCATCTGCGCGGCGACGCTCGGCACTGCGGTGCTGAGTCCGCTGGCGCATGCCGGATTGTTCGATGACGACGAGGCGCGCAAAGCGATCCTCGATATCCGCAGCCGTCTGGATTCGGACAAGCAGCGGATCGATGGTCTCACGCGCAACGTGCTGGATTTGAACAATCAGATCCAGCAGTTGCAGCGTGATCTGGCCGACCAGCGCGGTCAGAACGAAGATCTGAAAAACCAGCTTGCGAACCTGCAACAGAGTCAAAAGGATTTCTACACCGACCTCGACGGTCGCCTGAAGAAATTCGAACCGCAGCAGATGACCGTCGGCGGCGTTACCGGTACCGTCCAACCGGGCGAGAAGGATGTATTCGACGCCGCCCTGACGAAATTCCGCAATGGTGACTACAAGGGTGCGCAAACGGCATTCCGGACCTTCTCGGCGAAGTATCCTGACAGCCCGTATCAACCCGAAGCCCTGTTCTGGCTTGGCAATGCGCAGTACGCCAACAAGGATCTGAAGGGTTCGACCGCGACGCTGCAAGGGATCGTGACGAAGTACCCGACGAGCCCGAAGGCCGCCGAGGCCATGCTGGCAATCGCCAGCAACCAGGCGGAATCCGGGCAGACTGCGGCAGCGAAAAAGACGCTGGCGGAATTGGTGGCCAAGTACCCGGACACCGAATCGGCAGCGGAGGCCAAGAAGCGCGCGGCCAAGCTGAAGTAGAACGCCCCCCGGAAGGCTGCGCGAACCAGCCGTCCGTGTGAGGTCACTCGTCAAACGCACAACGCCGCCTTTGGGCGGCGTTGTCGTTTTCCGCGATTGCGGGAGACCTGCGCACCTCGCGTAGAATACGGACTTTCCAAGAACGGCCGGTCACGGCCGCTATCGTCCTCTCGCCTCATGACCGACGTCGATCTCACCGCCCTCTCCCACACGGTTGTGTGGCTCACCTTTGGCCTTGCCTTCATCTTCGGTGCCGTGTTGCAGCGCACGCACTTCTGCACGATGGGCGCGCTCTCCGACATCGTCAATATCGGCGACTGGAATCGCATGCGCATGTGGTGGCTGGCCATTGGCGTGGCGACCATCGGCACCGGCGTGCTTGCTTCGCAAGGCATCGTCGATCCGGTCAAGGCAATCTACACCACGCCGCGCTTCACCTGGCTGTCGTATCTGGTCGGTGGTTGGTTGTTCGGTTTTGGCATGGTGCTGGCCTCGGGCTGCGGCAGCAAGACGCTAGTGCGCATTGGCGGCGGCAATCTCAAATCGTTGCTGGTATTCGTGATGATCGGCTTGTCCGCCTACATGACCCTGAAGGGCCTGTTCGCCGTTTTTCGTGTGGCCGCGCTCGACAGCGTGCAAACGACGTTCGCCAATTCGCAGGATCTGCCGACCCTGCTCGGCGGCCTGTTCGGTGGGGACCTGCATCTCGCGCAGTTGGTGCTGGGCCTGGCAGTCGGCGGCGCGTTCGTGATCGCTGCACTGGCGCGACGCGACTTCTGGACCCTGGATAATCTGCTTGGCGGCGTGGTCGTCGGTGCGATCATCGTGGCCCTCTGGTACGTCTCGGGAAAGATCGGCTACGTGGCCGAGAATCCGAATACGCTCGAGGAGAGCTTCGTGGCCACCAACTCGGGCAAGATGGAAGCGTTGTCGTTCGTCTCGCCGCTGGCGTACACCATGTATTGGCTGATGCTGTGGAGCGACACGAGCAACGTGATCACGCTGGGCATCGCCAGCGTGCTCGGCGTGATTGCGGGGTCGTTCGCTTACGCCGTGGTCTCGCGCAATTTCCGCTGGGAAGGTTTTCAGGGCACCGAAGACACGGCGAATCACATGGTGGGCGGCGTGCTGATGGGTTTCGGAGGCGTGACGGCGCTGGGCTGCACGGTGGGCCAGGGGTTGTCGGGCGTATCGACGTTGGCGCTGGGCTCGTTTATCGCCATGGCGGCGATTCTCGCGGGCGGCATCTGCGCGTTCAAGTACCAGATGTGGCGAATCGAGCGCAGCGTTTGAGCGAAATTCGCGCGTGCTCGCGGGAAATGGCGGCGAAACGGACATATTCGCGTCACACTGCTATTGACACTATAACGCCTGCAACGCTATAATCTTTTTCTTCGTTGGGTCGTTAGCTCAGTTGGTAGAGCAGCGGACTTTTAATCCGTTGGTCGCAGGTTCGAATCCTGCACGGCCTACCAGAATACGAGAGGGGTTGCGAGAAATCGCAACCCCTTTTTCGTTTGCCGCGACCGGCTTCGCAACGCGCCGAAAATACTCGAATGCCGTGCCCGGCGGCCGGTACTTCGCATGCGACAATGCGAGGGCCAGCTTGTCCGAATCGTGAGATGGTGTAACGACGGCGACTCACGGCATGATTGCGGCGGCATCCCATCGAAGTCACTCTCGAAGACCCTGGGAAATACATCCGCCATTGCCTTGAATCTGCCCTACAATCGTGGCCCCGAAAGGCAAACCGGCACCGAATCTGCCCACACGAAGCGCTTACAGATTCGCAGCTTTCTCATTAGAACGATCTATGAAGCATAGTCTTTCCTCTCAAACGCAGCGCCGCCCCGGTGCGGCTGCTTTATGGAACGGCTTCGCCAAGGCATTTTTCTTTTTGACGCCGCTGACCTATGTGGCGGCGGAAGGCGGCGCCAGCGCGCTGTTCCTGGTTGCGTGTTGTGCTGCGATGTACGTTGTTATCAAGAACGTACGGGACCCGGAGCTCCAACCTTTCAAAATCAAGCCGGACGAATGGTTGTTCTGTGCCGCAATGTCCGCGCCGATTCTCGTCGTGCTGATCATTGAGATGTCGCATGGCAAGCTCGTTGGCAGGACACTGGACTCTCCCGTGCGTTTTTTGCTCGGCGTGCCGCTGTTTCTCGCCTTCCGTCGACTTCGTCCGAGCGCATTCGCAAGGCTGGATCTCTCGTTGTGCGTAGGTGCCATCGCATCGCTCGCCGCGTTGGTTCCCAGCTTTCCGGAGTGGGGAAAAGGTCGAGTGGAAAGCTACTTCATGAACCCGATTCACTTCGGCGATGTGGCCCTGCTGCTGTCGCTGTTGGTAGTGACGACGTACCGACGCGCGGATACCGTCGGTATGCTGGCCTTCAAGACGATAGCGGCGGCTTCTGCATTGTTCGCGTCGTTGCTGACCGGCTCACGAGGCGGATGGATTGCGCTTCCCGTTGTTGCGTTGGTCTACGTATGGAGCATCAATCGAGCCTTCACCTGGAAAGGCAAGACGGCGATGACTCTGGTCGCGACCGCCCTGATCGCACTGCCGATCATCTTTTCGCCGTGGATCGGTGAGCGCGTAGCGGCGGCGACGGCCGATCTCAGGAGCTATTCGCAAGGTCACCGGGACACATCCGTGGGCGTTCGCTTTCAGTTGTATGAATACGCGTTGCGGGCGATTGGCGACAATCCGATATCCGGCCTGGGCGCGGAAGGGTTCAAGCGAGGCATTCCGTCCCAGGTCGAGCTGGGGCGCCTTACGCCAATCGCCGGTCAGTTGGGGCTTGGCGAGGCCCACAACCAAATCCTCGCGTACGGAGCGGACTACGGAATCCCGGGCATCCTGGCATTGCTCGCCATCTACTTTGTGCCGTCAGTGCTGTTTCTTCGTGCGGCATCGCTTGCGCCGATCCGCAGCGCGCAACGCACGGCCGCCCTCCTCGGCTTGTGGACGTGCCTGGCATTCTTCATCTTCGGTCTGACCGTGGAAACGTTTAACCTGAAGTCGACCGTCTCGCTGTACGTCAGCCTCTTGGCGATATTTGCGGCGGCGAGCCAGATACGGGACGAAGGGCCAGTCGAATCGGTGTGAAATACCGACACTGCCAGACCGTATGCCGCTTCCACGACCGCATGCTTCCGGCAACGTCATGGCATCGAATTGACAAGCACCCGTCGGACAGAGGATCATCTGCGTCCGTATAGGTTATAAACCAATAAAAACGTTGTGAATCTCGGGGGTTACGATGAACGCGGGCGCATACATCATCAAAGAGGATTTTTTCAGCCAGGATGAGATGGCGACAATTGCCGATTTGGCAATCAAGCTGGGCGAATCCAAGACCGCCGTTCACCCCGACGGGAAATATGGCCACGTTCAATGGTTCAAGGTGCCGCTGACGCGTGAATCGCACAGCTTCGTGGACAAGATCTATTCATTCCTCGGTGCCGAGGCCGGCGGCCTGTGCGTTTTCTACTACCTGGCTCCCGGCGCCGTCCTGCACCCGCACCGCGATCTGACCGGCGCATCGGCCAACGCGCGAATCCGTTTCCACGTCCCGGTAATTACGAATCCCAAAGTTCGCTTTGAAGTGTCGCGTGAGCGCGTCACGATGAAGCCGGGCGAGCTGTGGACACTTGATACTTCTTATCTGCATAGCGTCAATAACGAAAGCGACGAAACGCGCGTTCATATCGTGATTGAATGTGATATCAATGAACAGGTTCGCGCCCACCTGAAACCCAAGACCTTCGCTAATCGATACCACGACGTATATTTCGCCGGTATTCTGGGCTTTTCGTTCCTCAAGGCGCTGGTCGTCAATTCGTGGCGTGATCCGAAATATTTCGTGCTGCAGTTGAAAATGATTGCGCGCTTTATCGGTTGGCGCTTCCTGGGAAAGAGTCGCAACGGCGAAATTTGATTGACCTCCCGGACAGTTGCTCCAAAATGGGTTGCGGTAAATCGCAGCCCATTTTTCATTCAGCAGGCCAATCTGATGACATCGGCAAGCCGACACGATTCCTGGTGGAAGAAGCTCATTGAACGCGAGTTCGTCCGCTTCCTGCTCGTCGGCGCGTCCAATACCGCGTTCTTCTACGCTGCGTATGCGCTATGCCTCAGGCTTATCGAGTACCGGCTGGCCTACACCGTCGCGTTTGCGCTAAGCGTCGTATTTTCGTATTGGCTGAACGCGCAGTTCGTCTTCCGCGTGAAGATGTCGCTGACCGGCCTGCTCCGCTTTCCCTTCGTGTACCTCGTCCAGTATGTGATGGGAATCGCGATGATGTACGTCCTCGTCGATCGCTTGAACGTGTCGGCCTATGTCGCCCCCATCCTCGTTGTCTGCCTGACCATTCCCATCACTTTCGCCCTCTCCCGACACCTGCTTCGCGGCGGACGTTCGCACTGATCAGCGCGTCTCAACCGGCCTGCGTTGCTGTCTTCACGACGAGCGCGGCACGCCCTGACGTCTCCCCCCCGCGACGCCCCGCCATGTCCGGGCTCGCCGGATCGATCACGGGAAGCCGGTGCTGCTCGATGTCCTGCACCACCTGGACGGCCGTGGCATCGATGCCGTCGGTGAGGGGCTTGGGATCGAGACCGATCGCCAGCACCATCACCGCCATGGCGCCCAGCAGCGCAAACTCGCGGCGGCTCACGTCGCCGAGCGACGCAACCCGCCCGTTACCCACGCGACCGAAAATCACGCGCTTGTACATCCCGAGCGTGTAGGCGGCACTCAGCACCAACGTCAGCGAGGCTAACGCACCGATCCAGAAATTGGCCTTGATCGCGCCCATCAATACGAGGAACTCGCCCACGAAGCCCGACGTGCCCGGCATTCCGACATTCGCCATCGAGAACAGCATCGCGAATGCGGCAAATCGCGGCATCGTGGCGGCCACTCCCCCATACGCGTCGATCGAGGCGCTTCCCGTACGGTCGTACAACATGCCGGTGCACAACAGCATGGCGCCCGAGACGATGCCATACGAAATCATCTGCATGACGGCGCCATCGGTACCCATCTCCGAGAACAGGAACAGACCGAGTGTGACCAACCCCATGTGTGCGACTGCCGAATACGCGAGCAGCTTTCGCAGATCGGTTTGCACCAACGCCACCAGACTCGCGTAGATGACGGCAATGAGCGACAGCACGACCATGACCGGCGCAAGGAAATGACTCGCATCGGGCAGCAGCGGCAAATTGAAGCGCAGCAGGCCGTAACCGCCCAGCTTCAGCATGCCCAGCATGACCGCCGCGCCGGTGGGCCCGTCAAGATGCACCTCGGGCAACCAGGTGTGCACCGGCCACATCGGCACCTTGACGGAGAACGCGCCGAGAAAGCCGATGAACAGCAGCACCTGCACCGCCAGGGGCAACTGCAGGGCCTGCCATCGTGCGATGTCGAAACTCTGCGTGCGCATGTACAGATAGAGCATCGAGAGCAGCATCATCAGTGAGCCGGTCAGCGAGAAGAAGAAGAACTTCACGGCGGCATGCGTGCGATTGAGGCGTCCGTACACGCCGATGAGCAGATACATCGGCAACAGCGTGGCTTCGAAGAAGACGAAGAACAGCATGCCATCCTGCGCAGTGAACACCCCCTGCATCACCCCGGAGAGCACGAGAAAGCTGCCGAAATACGCGCTCATGCGCGTGGTCACCGCGCGCCACGACGCCAACACCACGATCACGGTCGTCACGCCGGTCAGCGCGACCAGCCACAGCGAGATGCCGTCGACCCCGACGTGCCAGGACGCATCGAACGAATCGATCCAGCGAAAGCGTTCGACGAACTGAAGACTCGACACACCGGTTCGGAATCCATGGACCAGCGGCAAAATGGGGGCCGCCGACGCCAGGGCGGCAGCGAGCGACGTCCAGCGAACGACATCGGGGTGACGATCCCGACCCAGCAGCATGACGAGGGCACCGGCGACGATGGGAAGCCAGATGAGAAGCGACAGAATGGGAAACATTGGGGGACCTGATGGACTGCAACAAAAACCGGATGCCAAGGGGCAAAACCGTCGCAGCCAGGGACGAACCTCCCCCGCACGCCATGCCTGCGGCAAGGCGCGCAAATCAAGGCAAATCAATGCCGGCGGGAGGGGACGCCAGGCGCGGCGGCGTCAACGAAGGTCGCCAGCATACGCGCCTCAAATAAATTTTGCATCGCAGCAAATTTTACAAATGATTGCGCGACCTTCGGCCGACGGGACGGTCGGCGACGGGGCACAACACGGCCTGCCCACGCGCCAGTGCATCGCGACATCTCCGCACGCGCCGCCGACGACGTCGCTTTGAGGACGCATCGAACGCGTTAACGACGCCTTTCGGATTGTGAAGACAATGCGGCCGGGTCAGGCCTTCGGTCGGCGCAGATCGAACATCGGACCGATCTCGGCATAGTCGCCGAGATAGCCCGCGCGCATGACCGGATGCGCCTTCGCGGTATCGAACGTGCCGTCCTCGCGCAGGAACTCGCGCCGGATGTGCACTCCGACCACCTGCCCGAGGGCGAGCCAGTTGTCCATCGGCTTGCCGTCGAGTCCCTGCAAGCGCACGATCTGCAACAGTTTGCATTCGAGCGATGCCGGCGACTCGGCTACGTGCGGCACGCCGACATTCACGCCGGGCGCCTTGGTCAGCCCGGCCAGCTCGAACTCGTCGACCTCATGCGGCACCGGTGCGGACGTACGATTCATCTGTGCGACGAGCGACTTGCTGGTGAAATTCCAGACGAACTCGCGCGTCGCCTCGATATTGGCGATGGAGTCCTTGAAGCCTTCGCTGCAAAAGCCGATGATCGGCGGGAAGGTCGCGAACGCGCCGAAGAAGCTGTACGGCGCGAGGTTGACGCGGCCTTGCGCGTCGTGGCTGGAAATCCAGCCGATCACGCGCGGCGCGACAATGGCCTTGAACGGATCGTGGGACAGGCCGTGGCCCTTGGCGGGGTCGTAGAAGTGAACGTCGTTGGACATGAGGCGGCAGGACCGGAAAGGAAGCGTTACCGGAGATGCTAGCGCACTCCGTCAACTCGTGTGACATGGCGATCAGTCCGCTCCATACCGGACGCCGGGCGCCGCACGCCCGAGTCGTGTCACCAGTTCGCGATGCATGGGCCATCGCGAGGCGAGCGCCGCCGCATCGGCCATCTCGAAGTCCTCGAAGGCAAAGCCCGGCGCCACGGTGCAGCCGACGAGCGCGAACCCGGTCGACGGTGCAGGCTCCGCGGCGAACCAATGGCCGGCGGGCACCACATGCTGGACCCGCTCCCCGCCCGCGACGTCATGCCCGAGCCGGGTGGTGGCGAGCATGCCGCTTGCGTCGATCTCGTGAATCAACAACGTGCCGCCGAGATGAAAATGCCAGACCTCGTCGCTGCGGATGCGATGAAACGCGGAGAAATCCCCCGCTTCGAGCAGATAGAGAATCGCCGTGGAAATGTTGCGTGCCCCGGCAAAACCTGGCGCAAGGACTGTTTGCGGCAGGATGTCCGCGGCGCGATAGGTCTCGCGATAATGGCCACCTTCGGGGTGGGGCTGCAGCCCTAGCGACGTGACGAGTTCGGCGGCTGACGGCATATCGGGCTCCTGATCGACGGGTCGGACGAATGCCTCACACGATACCGCATCGGCGCGCGCCCCCGCCGTGCAGATACCAAAAGAATTACCAGGCAAAACAATCATTCCGACAGACAAAACGACCTTGCTTCCCCATGGGGAATCGCTCCCGCTCGCAAAGCGCCGTGGATCCTCGCGTGTGGCGTGACGACATGGGCCGCCGACGAGGATTCGTGATTTGTGCGACGATTGCCGTGTTGCGTCGCGCAAGGCGGCGCGTTTTTCATTGCAGGCGCCGCGACGGCGCCGTCATCACATGCCAGCTACGCTCAAGATCGATTTTGTCTCCGATGTCGCCTGCCCCTGGTGCGCGATCGGCCTTGCCTCACTGAAGACCGCGCTCGGCCGCCTGGGAAGCGAGGTCGAAGCCGACCTGCACTTCAGCCCGTTCGAACTCAACCCGGACATGCCCACCGAGGGCGTGCCGCTCGCCGATTACATGTCGCGCAAATATGGCCTGTCGCCGGAGCAACTCGCCCAGAATCAGGCGAACATCAGTGCACGCGCCGCAGCGGAGGGTTTCCCGATGCACATGGAGCTGCGCACGCATGCGTACAACACGTTCGACGCACACCGCCTGCTGCATTGGGCACAAACGCTGGGCAACGACAAGCAGCTCGCGCTGAAGGAAGCGCTGTTTCGTGCGTACTTCGTTGACGGCAAGCGCACGAGCGACCCCGATGTGCTCACCGACGCAGCGGCGCAAGCGGGGCTCGATACGACGCGGGCGCGGGAAATTCTCGCCTCGGACGAATACGCCGAACAGGTGCGCGCGCTGGAGCGTCACTACCAGAACCTGGGTATTCGCTCGGTGCCGGCAATCATCTTCAACAACCGCCACCTCGTGAGCGGCGGCCAACCGCCGGAAGTGTTCGAACAGGCCATCCGCCAGATTCTGGCCGAGGGCTGATCGACGATGTCGTCGCTCCCCCCGACCACTGACGTCGCGGCGGTCAATCCGCCTTCGCAGACGCAATTGCACGAGCCGCCCGCGACCGGACGCGGTCTCGCCATGACGGCGATTCTCCTTGCCGTCTCGCTCGCCAGTCTCGACACCGCCATCGCGAATACGGCCCTGCCACAGATGGCCATCGATCTGGATACCACGCCGTCGGCGTCCGTGTGGATCGTGAACGCCTACCAGCTCGCGATGGTGGCCACACTCCTGCCGTTTGCGTCGCTGGGCGAGCGCGTGGGTCACAAGCGCGTGTTCATGACCGGCGTGGCGGTCTTCCTCGTCGCCTCGCTGCTGTGCGCACTGTCGCCGACGCTCGGCTTTCTCGCGGGCGCGCGGGTGCTGCAGGGCGTTGGGGCCGCCGCAGTCATGAGTGTCAATATCGCTCTCATCCGCTTTCTGTATCCGGCGCATCAACTGGGGCGCGGCGTGGGACTCAATGCCCTCATCGTCGGCATCTCATTCGCCATCGGGCCGACGATTGCCTCGCTGGTGCTGGCGTTCGCGAGCTGGCCCTGGCTGTTCCTGATCAATGTGCCGACAGCGTTGCTGGCGCTCGCGTTCTCGCGGCGCAACCTGCCCGACACACCGCGCAGCGAACACAAGCCGGATATGGTGGCCGCGTTGCTCAACGTTGCGACGTTCGCGCTGCTGATCTTCGCGCTGAGCCAAAGCGCCCAACAGGCCGACTGGCGTCTCACGCTGGCATGCTTCGTGGGCGCGCTCGTCTTCGGATGGGCGCTCATTCGCCGCGAGCGCGGCCATCGGGCGCCGATGCTCCCGGTCGATCTGCTGCGCCTGCCCGCGTTTGCGCTGTCGACGGTGACGGCCATTTGTGCGTTCGCCACCCAAGGACTGGGGCTCGTCTCGCTGCCGTTCTATTTCGAGAACGTCTTGCATCGCAGTCCTATCGAGACCGGCTTCCTCATGACGCCCTGGCCGTTCTTCGTGGCGGCCGTTGCCCCGATTGCCGGCCGACTCTCTGACCGCTATCCGCCGGGCGCGCTGGGCGCGATCGGCCTGGCCATGCTCAGTGCGGGCATGGGTTTGCTCGCGATCATGCCCGAGCATGCGGCGCTTTGGGACATCGGCTGGCGCATGGCGTTGTGCGGGCTGGGTTTCGGCTTCTTCCAGTCGCCGAACCTGAAGGCATTCATGCACAGCGCGCCGCCCGAACGCAGCGGCGGCGCGAGTGGCATGGTCGGCACGTCGCGCCTGCTGGGACAGGCGACGGGCGCCGCGCTTGTCGCGCTGGCGCTCGGTCTGGCGGGTACCCACGGCTCGACATGGGCGTTGGCGTGGGGTGCGGCGTTCTCCGCGGCCGGTTGTCTGGCAAGCGGACTACGGCTGGTGGGCGGCAAGGACTGAAATCCGGCATAGTGCCCCCGCGTGACGTGCGTGTTCGAAGCCCCGCCTTGCGGGGCTTCGTCATTTCGTCACTTCGTCATTTCGGCGCTCCGGCAACCGGGGCGCTCGACGACGCGTCGGTTCGCCCTTGCATCCCGGCCAAAGTCGAGTACACTGAATACTGTACAAAAACACAGTACGCGAATCATTCCCGGGAGGACTACCCAATTGGAACGAACCGCAAAAGGCCTGTTCGACGTTCAGCTTGCCCCTCACCCCCTGAGTGGCGTGGCCGAAGCGACCGGCCTCGGCCGCATGTCGCTGGACAAGCGGTATCACGGCGATCTCGAAGCGACGAGCCAAGGCGAGATGCTCGCCTTTCGCAGCACCACGCCAGGGTCGGCCGGCTATGTCGCGATGGAAAGGGTTCAGGGCGCCTTGCACGGCCGCAGCGGGACCTTCGTGCTGCAACATAGCTCGACGATGACCCGAGGGGCGCCCGAACAATCGATCACCGTGGTCCCCGACTCCGGCACGGACGGGTTGTCCGGCCTGGCCGGGCGTCTGGTCATCGTCATCGCCGACGGCCAGCACTCGTACGAATTTCGCTACTCGCTGCCCGACGGTCAATGACCTGTCGGGCATCGTCCATCACCGGAGCACGCCAATGAGCCACCACGGCACGGATCGTCAGATCGACAACATCGAGTTCAGCGTCAGCGACATCGCCCGAAGCAAGGCGTTCTATGGAAGCGTGTTTGGTTGGACCTTTACGGACTACGGCCCAACGTACACGGAATTCAGCGACGGGCGGCTCACGGGCGGCTTTACGACCGGCGGCACCATCCGGCCAGGCGGGCCACTGGTGATTCTGTATGCCGACGACCTCGCGCAAACGCAGTGCCGTGTCGAAGCCGCCGGTGCCGCCGTTTGCGTGCCAGCCTTCGACTTCCCCGGCGGCCGTCGCTTTCACTTCACCGACCCCGACGGGTACGAACTCGCGGTGTGGTCGGCGGCGAAATGATCGCAGACGTTGCCACGCGTCGCCGTCCAAAGCTTGCGCGGTGCGGATGAGCGGCGAGCACGGGGTGCGCCGCCGGCGCTCCTCGCGTTCACGGCACCCACGGCACTTACTGCACTTACGGCACTTGGGGAAAGGGCACATCCTCGGAGAGTGGCCAGTACTGCCCCTGAAGGCGCTCACGCGCGAACGACGTGATGTCGGCGGTGCTCAGCCCCACGCTGTCGACGGAAATGATCTGCCTGGCCAACTGGCGGTAGTAGGCGCGAAAGTGATTCGCGCCCTTCAAGGCGATGAGGCGGTGGCGGCTCACGTCGAGCCCATGCATCGCGAAGGGCTCGACGTCGTAAATCTGCTCCGCGCGCGACGCGACGATAACGTCCACCCCATCGATCACGAGCCGGCACATCGCGCCCAGGTCGAAATGCACACCGGCGAACATCGCCCCTGGCCGGTTCACGAATTTGCCGTCCGTGATCGACTTGACATAGGCCTGAGCCTCGATGGGCCGCCCCTGATAGCGTCCCAGCTTCCCGCCGAGCGACACGGCAATCGTGGCGCCGACACCGGCGGCCTGCGCCTGTGCGACCACCTGTGCGTCGTTGATGGAGGCAAAACATGCCGTTCCCGGCTCGGGACGCGCCGACAACAGGGCGCGCAGCAGGTGCGTGCCGTCGCCCGGCGTACCGCCGCCGGGGTTATCCGCGTATTCGTTCACGACGATGGGCCCTGCTTCGGTGGCAAGCGCTGCCGCCACGCCTTCGGCGGGCGACGGGAAGGATGGCCGGAACGAGGCTCGATGACGCCAGATCCAGTCGGCCACCTCGTCGGCAAGGCGTTGCGCCAGCGCGGGATCGTCGTTCGTCGTGCAGATTACCGAGGGACATGGCGCAGCAATGTCGGCGTACGGAAAGCCGTGAAACCACGAACAGTCGACCACACCGTGCTGCGCCGCGAGCCTGGCACACAACGCGTTGACGAGCGCCGGGGTAAAACCCTCCTGCGTCGTGACGATGTACGGCAGCATCGGCAGGTAGCGCACGGCGGTGACAGGCTTGAGGCGACCATCGAGCATTTGCGCCAGCAACGCCACGGCCTCCACACCGCGATCGAAGAAATCGGTGTGCGGGTACAGCTTGCATGGCAGGGTGATGTCGCATGACAGACGCATGGCTTCCGTAAAGTTGCCGTGCAGGTCGTAGACGGCGGCAATCGGCACACTCGCGCCGACGAGATCGCGCACCGCGCTCGCCAGATCGCCCTCGATGTCCTCCACGCCATCCGCCACGCCGGCGCCGTGCAGCGCGAGCAGGACGCCGTCGACCGGGAGCTGCGCCCGAATGCCTTCGACGATCTCGCGCTTCATCGACGCGTAGGCGGCCGCGTCGATGGTGCCGGACGGCGTGGCCTGTCCCACGAAGGCGTAATCGAGCATCGCGCCCACGCGACGCGCGCCCTCGATGAATCCGCCCACCTGGTGATTGGCGTTGTCGAACACCTCGGCAACGCGCTGTCCCCAGTATTGCTCGAAAGCCGCCAGCGGCGTCAGGCCGGAGAATTCCGCGGCGTAGGTATTGGTTTCGTGGATGATGCCGGCCACCGCGAATCGCATGGGTGTGCGCTCCATTGTCGTAATCTCCTCAATGCTTCGGTCGCTGTTCAGCGATTGACGGTCTTCGGATCGAAGCTCAGCGCGATGACGGCGCTGATGAGCAGCGAGCCGGCAATCACGAAGATCGCGGGCGCCGTGCTGTGATAGGTATCTCGAATCCAGCCGATCAGGTAAGGGCTCACGAATCCGCCCAGGTTCGCCAGGCTGTTGATGGCTCCGATCGACGCGGCGGCCGTGGCACCACCGAGAAACGCCGTGGGCAACGTCCACATGATGGGCGAGAAGCTGATGATCCCCGCAGCGGCAATCGACAGCGAGATCACGGCCAGTGCCAGATGCTGACCGGCGAACACGCTGGCCGCCAGACCGAACGCGCCAACGAGCATGATGCCAGCCAGATGCCAGCGGCGCTCGCGGCGACGGTCCGAGCTTCGGCCGACCAGTACCATCGCCACCGCGGCGACACAATACGGAATCGCGCTCAACAGTCCCACCTGAAGCCCGCCGACCGCGCCGGCGTCCTTGATGAGCGTGGGCAGATAGAAGCCGAGCGTGTAGAGCGCCATCATCGCGGGAAAGGTCATCAGAATGATTTTCCCGATACGCGCGTCGCGCAGAATGTGCGACAGCGGCATGTGCGGGCGGCCCTTCTCGTCCTGCGCGATATCCCGGGCGATGAGCTCGCGTTGTTCGCTCGACAGCCACTTGGCGTCCTTCACGCGGTCGGTGAGGATGAGCAGAACGCCCACGGCCAGCGGCAGGGTCGGGAGCGCTTCGAGCACGAACACCCATTGCCAGCCGGCGTGGCCGCCGACCTGATGGAAGGTGTCCAGAATCCAGCCCGACAGCGGACTGCCCAGCAGACCGGCGACGGGAATGCCTGCCTGGAAGATCGCCGTCATCCTGGCGCGGCGATGATTGGGAAACCAGTACGTCAGGAAGAGAATGACGCCGGGATAGAAGCCCGCTTCGGCGACACCGAGCAGGAACCGCACGACGTAGAACTGCCATGGCGACGTGACGAACGCCATGATGCCGGAGAGCATGCCCCACGAAATCATGATCCGGGCGATCCACAGGCGTGCGCCGACCCGATGCATGATGAGATTGCTCGGCACCTCGAACAGCATGTAGCCGATGAAGAAAAGCCCTGCGCCCAGACCGTAGGCCGCCTCGCTGAATTGCAGATCGGCGAGCATGTTGAGCTTTGCGATGCCGATGTTGACGCGGTCGAGATACGCCACCACGTAACAAAGCATCAGGAACGGAATGAATCGCAGCGCGACCTTCCGGTAAGTGGCGTCTTCAAATGCCAAACGGTCGGTGCGTGTGCCGACGGCGGATGACAACGTGACCTGAGGTTCCATGTGTCTGATTCCTGCTGCGAGTGAGTGGCTTCGATGCGTCAGGCAGCTTGCCCGGCGCGTTCAGGGTCGCGCGCCAGTGCGTCGGCGCGCTCGAGAAATTCCTTGAGGGCTTCCGGAGGCACCAGCGAGCCGCCCGTCGACCAGATCACGTGGGTGGCCTCGCGCATGTCGAGGTCGTGCATGCGCACGTACGCCTGCCCTTCGGGAGAATTGAGCAACCAGTCGGGCCCGCGCACGCCTGCGGCCGCCGACGGCTCGACCAGCACGTCGAGGGTATGCTTCAGCATGCGCAGGTTCAGGAAGAGCTCGTCGTCGGTCACGGTGAACACACCCGACAGTTGCGAGACCATGAGCGGAGCGACGAGGTGCGACGCTTCACCGACGGCCAGGCCGTCGGCATCGGTCTTGTTGTCCAGCCCGAAGTCGTAGACCGACACGGGCGAATCGCTTCGCGACGCCAACTGGACCAGCATGCACGGCGAAGCCACGGGTTCGGCGAAGAAGCAGTGAACGTGCGCCCCGAAGATCGCCTTCAGGCCGTACGTGATGCCGCCGGGCGCTCCCCCCACGCCACAGGGCAGATAGACGAAGAGCGGATGCCCGGCATCGACCGTGCGCCCCGCCGCCACGAGTTGCTCCGCGAGATGGCGGGCACTGGCCGCATAGCCGTGGAACAGCAGGGGCGACTGCTCGTCGTCCACGAAATGACTGCGCGGCGATGCCGAGGCTTGCGTGCGGCCGGCGGCAACCGCCTTTGCGTAGTCGCCCGCATGTTCGACGACACGCACCCCGCGCTGGCGCAGTCGCGCCTTCTTCCACGCCTTGGCGTCGTCCGACATGTGCACGACCGTGTCGAATCCGAGCGCGGCGGCCATCACCCCGATGCTCAGTCCAAGATTGCCTGTGCTGCCGACGGCGACCGTGTATTGCGCGAACAGGGCGCGGGCTTCGGGGGAACCGAGCACGCGGCGGTCGTCCTGCGCCGCAATCAAACCTTGTTCCAGCGCGATTCGCTCGGCAACGGCCAGCACCTCGTGAAACCCTCCCCTGGCCTTGATGGAGCCTGCAACGGGCAGCGCATCGTCGCGCTTGACGAACCATGCGCTCGCATCGTCGGCGTCACCGCGGACAACCGCGCGCTTCAGGGCATCCGCCGGCATCAAGGCCGACTCGATGTGTCCGTCGGTCCCGGCCAGTTCGGGAAACAGGTTGGCGAGCAGCGGAGCGAAGCGTTGCATCCGCGCCTGGGCGTCGAGAATCGCGTCCGTCGAGTCGCTGTTGGGCGCGAGCGGCTGCCCGAGGCGGTCATTGACCCAAAGCGTCGGCGTCTTGCCTTGAAGTCTGGCTAATAGGAGCTTTGGCAGATACGGGAGAGACATTGTTGGCATATTCCGAGAATTTCCTGATACTTCACGGAATGCTAGCGCTCTGGTTCGCGTAAAAATAGCGCTGGATTCTAATGAACGCATTAGCTGGACTAATACTTATGCAACTGGATGCATCGATGCTGGGCGCCCTGCGGTGCTTCGAGACTGCGGCCCGGCTGCTGAGCTTCACGCAGGCGGCACGCGCCCTGAACCTGACGCAAAGCGCGGTGAGTCAAAAGATTCGTTATCTGGAGGATCGCCTGGGTTACGTGTTGTTCGTTCGGCAGGCACGCAGTCTGAAGCTCACGGAGAACGGAGAGGCGCTGTTCGAGACGACGGCCCGTGCATTGGGCGACATCGAGGCCACGCTGCAACGGCTCGGCATCTCCAACGCGCCGCTGCAGGTCAGTTGCCTGCCCTCGTTCGCCTTGCAATGGCTGATGCCGCGGCTGACGGACTTTCATCGGCAGGAGCCCGACGTCTCGGTACGGCTGAAGGCGGAGTTTCAAAGCGTCGACCGACAGTCCATGCGCGCGGACGACATCGACGTTGCGGTACGCTACGACCCCACGCAATACGCGGAGGTCAAGGCCGACGTCCTTTTCGACGAGTACCTGGTCGCGGTGGCTACGCCGGCATATCTGGCGACGCACCCGGGCCTGGCGGACGGTTCGTCATTCGACGGCGTGGTCTTCCTTCACGACGCGTCGCCGTGGGACGGCGCGACCGAATTCATCGAATGGCGCACATGGATGGACGCGAACCGGCCCGGCAGTGCGCAGAACATCGACGGACCGCAGTTCAACCTGTCGAGCCTGGCGCTGGCTGCCGCGCTCAATCATCAGGGCGTTGCCATCGGACGCAGCGCGCTGGTGCACGATGACCTGCAAAGCCGCCGTCTCGTGCCGATCGGCAAGCCGGTCAGGTCGCCCGCGCGATATGTGCTGCTCTCGCGCGATCCCTTCGACCGGCGCACGACAATCTTCTGCGAGTGGATACAGCAGGAATGCCGGCGCTTCGACGGTGCACGGTTTGGCGCGCTGGGGTTGTAGCGTGTCCTGCCCTTTCACTCCACCGTCACCGACTTCGCCAGGTTTCTCGGTTTGTCGACGTCCGTGCCGCGGGCGACGGCGGCGTGATACGCGAGCAGTTGCATCGGAATGGTGTGCAGGATGGGGGATAACAGGCCGTAGTGTTCGTTCAGGCGAATCACATCGATTTCCGGCCCCGGCGACAGGCCGCAATCGCTGTCGGCGAAGACATAGAGCCGGCCGTTGCGCGCGCTGACTTCGTGCATGTTCGACTTGAGCTTTTCGAGCAGACGGTCGTTTGGCGCGACCGCGACCACCGGCATTTCGTCGCTCACCAACGCCAGCGGCCCATGCTTGAGCTCGCCGGCCGGATAGGCTTCGGCGTGGATGTACGAAATCTCCTTCATCTTCAGCGCCCCCTCCATCGCCACGGGATAATGCAGGCCGCGCCCGAGAAACAGAATGTCCTGCCGCCGCGTCAGTTGTTCGGCCCACGCCATGATCTGCGGCTCCAGCGCCAACACCTTGGCGATGGCATCGGGCAAATGTCGCAGCGCCTTCAGGTGTTGCTGCTCGTCTTCGTCCGACAGTCGCCCACGCGTCTGGGCGAGTGTGAGCGCCAGCAGAAACAGCGCAACCAACTGCGTCGTGAACGCTTTGGTCGACGCCACACCGATCTCCACGCCCGCCCGCGTGAAAAACGTCAGCGCACACTCCCTCGCAAGCGCACTCGTCGCGACATTGCAGATCGCCAGCGTGTGCCGCATGCCACGCTGCCTGGCCACGTGCATGGCGCCCAGCACGTCCGCCGTCTCGCCGCTCTGCGACACGGCCACCACGAGCGTGTTCGAATTCGGCACGCTGTCGCGGTAGCGATACTCGCTGGCGATTTCCACATTCACCGGCAGTTGCGCGAGACTCTCGATCCAGTACTTGGCCGTGAGCGCCGCGTGATAGCTCCCGCCACACGCGAGCAAAAGCACGGAATCGACCGCGTTGAACACCCGCCAGGCGTTGTCGCCGAACAACTCCGGCATGATCGCCGTCACGTCCTGCAACGTGTCGGCGACCGCACGCGGCTGTTCGAAAATCTCCTTCTGCATGTAATAACGGTAAGGCCCGAGATCCGCCGCACCACTGTGTGCCGCCACGCGATGCACCGGGCGTTGCACGCGCTGGCCCTCATCGTCGACCACCCAGAAGCGATGCAGCTGAACGTCGGCGACGTCGCCGTTCTCGAGATACACGATCTGGTCGGTCACATTGGCCAGCGCGATCGCATCGGACGCAATGAAGTTCTCGCCTTCGCCGGCGCCAAGCACCAGCGGCATGCCGTCACGTGCGCCAACGAGCCGATGCGGCTCGTCGCGGCAAATCACCGCAATCGCATAGCTGCCCTGCAATTGCGCCGTGGCCGCCCTCACCGCTTCGAACAGGTCGCCGTCGTACAAATGGTCGATCAAATGCGCAATGACCTCGCTGTCGGTCTGGCTGGCGAATCGATAACCATGGGCTTCGAGCTTGCCGCGCAACGCTTCATGGTTCTCGATGATGCCGTTGTGCGAGAGCGCAATGCGCGGCGTCCCGGCGTTCGGCGACACGTGCGGATGCGCGTTGTCCGTCACCGGCTTGCCATGCGTGGCCCAGCGCGTGTGAGCAATGCCCGTATACCCGGCCAGCCCCATGCGCGTGACTTCCTCCTGGAGATTCGCCACACGCTCGACGCTTCGCGCGCGTACCAACGCGCGATCCGAATACAACGCTACGCCGCACGAGTCATACCCGCGATACTCCAACCGCTTCAGCCCATCGACCAGCGTGGGGACCACGTCCCGTTGCGCAACTGCACCGATAATTCCGCACATTTCGCCTCTCCAGAAGATTCGTTTTCCGTCAGTGAAGCGATGGTAGAGTGCGACATGTGAAATTAATCATCGAAATAATTCAAAGAATGAAATTAAATTACACCTCAAATCACTGATGAAATTTAATTTCATTGAATAACGCCCCGGCGGAGATGGCATGCCCCCTATCAATCTGGACGATCTCGACCTGCGCATCCTCGGCGTACTGCAGGTGGACGCGTCGATTTCGAATCTCGAATTGTCCCGGCGTGTACACGCATCCGCGCCGACCTGTCTGCGACGCGTGCGCGCGCTTCGCGACGCTGGCGTCATTGCCCGCCAGATCGCGATCATCGATGCCGCGAAGCTCGGGCCGACCCTGAACGCGGTGGTGGAAGTGAGCCTCGACCGACAGACTGCGGAAGACTACGACGCCTTCGAGTCCTACATCTGCGAAGAGCCCGCCATCACACAGTGTTATCGGGTGTCGCCTGGGCCGGACTTCGTCCTGATCGCACAAGTGCGGGACATGGCCGAATACGACGATCTCGCGAGGCGGCTCTTCAAGAGCGCAGCGAACGTTCGCAACGTACGCACCTTCTTCTCGACACGGCTCGCAAAGTTTGAAGCGAATGCCCGAATTCCGCCCGTCCGCGCCGGGTGACGTGGAGGGCACACGCATGCCTGTCAGCCTTGACAGGTGCGCAATGGCGGCGGCTCGCCTAGATTGAAAGCGCTCAAATTCACGGCAAGGCCGAGGCGCATCATGGCGAACATCACGCAGGTCAGCCCAAGCCAGATCGATCGCGACGGGGGAACCTCCATCACCATCAATGGCACAGGGTTCTCGGAAGCAGTCCAGGTGTATTTCGTGGACAAGAACAACCGCAAGACCCCGGCCCGGAGCTTTGCCATCGTCGACGACGGCACGATCACCGCGGTCAGCCCGTCCCTGGCCGAGACGGGACGTGCCACGGCCAACGTGACACTGGGAGATTGCCTGGCATCGGCCAACAGGATTGACGGCGCCGTCCGGACACCCGAGCAGTTGCTGTACAACCTGCAATACGTCAACGATCTATACGCGCTTGGCTCCGGGGCCGGGTCGATGCGGTAGCGCGTCGCCCCGTCGCCCCGTCGCCTCGACGCATCGTCGCATCGACGCACTGCCGTGCCGCCGGATGCCGAGCCCCGAACTACGTCTATGTTCATTTGAACATTAGCCATCGTCATTTGAATGTCACCATCGGCTGTCAAAGTGACGCTCATTGCACACTCAATGCGCGACACAGGACCCACCCGATGGACCTCTCCGAGCGTCAGACCCGCATCGTTGCGCTATTTCGCCAGCATGGCGAAATGAGCGTCGATGCGCTCGCCGAGCATTTCGGCGTGGCCACGCAGACCATTCGCCGCGACGTGAACCTGTTGTGCGACGCCAACGTGTTGCGTCGCTATCATGGCGGTGCGCGCCTGCTCACGCCCGGGCCGAACCAGCCGTATGAAGTCCGCCGCGTGCGCAATCTCGAAGGCAAGCTCCGCATTGGCCAGGCAGCCGCCGAACGCATCCCCGACGGGGCGACCGTACTGCTCGGTATCGGCACCACGCCGGAGCAAGTCGCCGTCGCGCTCGTGCATCGCAAGCGGCTTTGCGTCATCACGAACAACCTGCGCGCGGCGCTTGTGCTGGCCGGCAACCCCAATCATCGCGTCATTGTTCCCGGTGGCGAGCTGCGCTCGCCCAACCCCGAGATTCTCGGCGACGAAGCCGACCGGCTGTTCCGCGCTTACCGGGCCGACGTCGGCGTGTACAGCGTGGGCGGCATCGACGACGACGGCACGCTGCTGGACTACGACCGGCTCGAAGCGGCCTCGCGCGAAGCGCTGCGCGAAGCCAGCCGCTATCGCATCCTGGTGGCCGACACGTACAAGTTCACGCGCAAGCCGAGCGTGCGCGGCGGACAACTCCGCGAACAGGATCTTGTCGTCACCGACGGGCCGTTGCCCGACGCGCTCCGTGCGCACTTGCATTCGGTCGACTCGCCATCCGTGCCTGAATGGCTCGTCGTCTGAAACGCGCTTGCCTTCCTTTCGCCCACCGCTTCCGGCCACTTTTCGTCCCGAGACTTCCGCCATGCCTGCCGCCCCCGTCACCGCCATGTCCCAATGCGTCCGCCGGCTTGCCCGTCCAATGGGCTGGCATCGCCTCGCCGCCACCAGTCTTGCCGCCTTGGCCTGTGCCGTTGGCACGTTGGCGTTGCCGGGCGCCTACGCCAGCCCGCTCATCGTCGCGCATCGCGGCGGCACCGGCGACACCCCCGAAAACACGGTGCAGGCGTTCGCCAACGCGTTGCACAACGGCGCGCAGGCGCTGTGGATGACGGTACAGGTCACGCGTGACGGCGTGCCGGTGATGTACCGCCCCGCCGATCTCTCCGCACTGACCGACGGGCGCGGCAAGCTCGCCGACCTCGACTACGCGCAGGTGCGCAAACTCAATGCGGGCTACGCGTTCGCTCGCAAGGCGGACGACGGTCGCACGATTTATCCCTACCGAGATCACCCCCTTCCGATCCCGACGCTGCGCGAAGCCCTCGCCGCCGTCCCCGAGAACGTGCCGATTCTGCTCGACATGAAGCAAGTGCCCGCCGCCCCGCTCGTCGAAGCCGTCATCGAGGTACTCGACGAAACCCACGCCTGGGCGCGCGTGCGGCTGTACTCGACCGAAGCCGACGCGACCGACCGCATGCGCGCGCGTCGCCCGCAGGCGCAACTGTTCGAATCGCGCGACGCCACGCGCAACCGACTCGTCGCCGCGGCACTCGCCGGCCAGTGTGCGACGCCGCCCGCGCCGGGCACATGGGTCGGCATCGAGCTGCACCGCCAGGTTGAAGTCGTGGAACGCTTCACGCTCGGCCAGGGGGTATCGAAGGTCGTGGCCAACTGGTGGACACCGGCGGCCGTACAGTGCTTCAAGTCGCGGGGCGACGTACACCTCGTTGCGTTCGGCGTGGAAACGCCGCAGGACTTCGAGAGCGCATCTCAACTCGGCTTCGACGCCGTCATGACCGACTCCCCGTCGCGCCTGCGCGCCGCACTCACCGCGCAAGGGCACGACGCCTCGAAATAATCGCCTGCACCGGCTGCCGCCACGCGCGCAGCCGCCTCCCCGAGGAAGGTTGGAAATCAATTCCCGGGAAAGCGCTTTCATTATTTTTAGCACTTCTAATTAAAAGGAAGCGACGCGCAACACTGGAACGCCAACGTGCGGCACCGGAGGATCGCATCGCCCGCTTCGTCTCACGCTCAGGAAAATTCACCATGACGTTTCGCCCCCGCACCGTCCTCGCCCACGCCGCCACCTTCGCCCTCGGGTGCAGCGCCGCCGTACTTGCCCATGCGCAGTCGAACATCGCGCTTTACGGGATCGTCGACGGCGGCATCGGGTATGCCAGCAACGTGGCTTCGGTCACCCGAGCCGGTGCCACCGGCCGTCCAGCCGTGCTCGTCGGCAGCTCGAACACTACCTTCCAGAACGGCACGTGGCAAGGCAGCCGCTGGGGTATTCGAGGTTCGGAGGATCTGGGCGCCGGACTGAAGGCGCTGTTCCGTCTCGAGAACGGTTTCAGCATCGCCAATGGCACGGCCAGCCAGGGCGGCGCGCTGTTCGGGCGTCATGCCTACGTCGGCCTCCAGGACAAGACTTACGGCACCATCACGCTGGGCCGACAGTACGACCCGTTGATCGACCTCGTCGGTTCGGTCGGCGGCACTGCACTGCTCTCCGGCGTGGCCGCCCATCCGGGCGACGTCGACAACCTCGACCACAGCTCGAGGGTCAACAGCGGCGTGAAATACCGCTCGCCGTCGTGGGGAGGCGTCACGCTCAGCGCCATGTATGGGTTCGGCAATCAGCCCGGTTCGATGAGTCGTCAGAACACCTGGGGCCTCGGCGCCCAATACGCCAACGGGCCGCTGGTGTGGGGGACGGCCTTCTCACACGCGAACAACGAAAAATCGGGCCCCGGCGATACCACGATCGGCAGTTGGGCGGGGTCATCCGACTCGGCATTCGCATCGTCGATCAACGCCGGTTATGCAAGCGCCAGGGCGCGCGACGTGATCGCCACCGCCATGACTTACCAGATCGGCGACACCACGCTGGGCGCGAACTACAGCCACACGGAATACTCGCCGGGCACCTTCTCGCGCTTCTCGCGCACGGCGAAGTTCGATACGGTCGGCGTTCTGGCGATGTACCGCGTCACCCCGCTGTTGCGCATCGGCGGCGGCTACAGCTTCACCAACGTCAACGCCCCGGCGACGAACGTCTCTGGCGCGAAATACCACCAGTTCAATCTGGCGGCGTTCTACAACTTGTCCAGGCGCACCGAACTGTACGCGCTGGCCGGTTACCAGAAGGCGTCCGGCAGCACGCTCGATGCCTACGGAAACGTGATCGACGCCACGGCGTCGGTGGGCGACGCGGCCAATGGCATGTCCTCCGCCACCAGCACCCAGACGATCGTGCGCATCGGGGTCAGCCACGTGTTCTGAGCGCCCTGCCCTCGGCCGGCCGCCCGACGCGCACACCGTCGGCACCCCGGCCGTTGCGCGGCTAGGCCGCCTGCGCGGGCAGCGGCGGCACGAGCGTCACTCTTGGCGGGGGCAGCATCGTCACGGCGTGCATCTGCGCGCGCAACCAGTCGCGCGGACTACTGCCCGTCTTTCGACGAAATGCACGGGCCAGCGCCGACGCACTGTCATAGCCGACCTCCTCGGCCACCCGGGCAATCGGCTGGCCGTCCCGCAGGCGCTTTTGCGCCAGACCGATGCGCCAGTCGAGCAAATAATCCGCCGGCGACTGGCCAACGACTTCGCGAAACTGCGCGGCGAAATTGGCTCGCGACATATTGGCGGCGCCGGCCAGCGACTCCACCGTCCACGGCTCGCCGGGCTGGTGGTGAATCACGTGCAGCGCACGGGCCAGACGTGGGTCGGCAAGCCCGGCCAGCATGCCGTGACTCACCATGCGCTGCTCCAGCACATGGCGCAACAGCTGGATCACCAGGAGTTCGAACAGGCGGTCCATCACGGCCAGGCGCCCGCACTGCGTACCGAAGGCTTCGGCAAACAGCCAATTGAGCGTAAGTTCCAGTGTCGAAACCGATTGCGTCGGCAGCACCAGATACTCCGGCAGCGCCGCCACGAGCGGATTGCGCGTGCCGCCGTCGAACGACAACGATCCGCACACCAACTCCGTGCGGTCACCCTCGCCCGAAAGCAGTTGGTGATGATTGCGCCGGGGAAAGAAGATCAGCGACGGCTGCGCGATCTCATGCCGGGAGCCGTCTTCGAGCACCAACGAAACCTCGCCCGAGCGAAGCAGGTGCAGATGGCCGCCGTCATGGGCGTCGATGCCATAGCTGGCGATGCCGCACAGGCCGCCGCTGTGAAACACACCGGCGCGAACGCCGAAATTCGAAATCAGGGTGGAGAGCCGATCCATGACGCACTCGAAACGAATAACCCGGTGCGCTGATTATGGGGGAATTGCCGAAGCCTTGCTCGGAACGCCTCTCACCCCTTCGATGAATGGCAAGGCGTCAGGCGCGGCTGTCGGCAACCGGTGCGCCCGTTCCGATTTCCGAGCGAACTTCCGCGCGCGAGCGCCCGGCCGACGCCCCTTGCTGGAGCAGCGACGGATACGTCTGCAATGATTGGTCAAGCTCGCCGGAGGCGCGTGCCACACGCAGGGCCTCACGCACCTGCGCGCGTGTCACGGTCATAGTCTGGGAGACGCCGGTCTGCGCGGCGTCAGCGGTCTGGGTGTCGGCAAAGGCAGGCGCGCCGGCCAGCGAAGCGGCGGCGATCAGGGCGGCGGCGAAGATGCGAGCGTTCATGATGTAACTCCTTTCTGTCGGCACAGGTGGCCGTGGGTCGGTTTCCGCTTGGCACCGCGCAAGAAAGCGTTCCGGTGCGATCGGGTACGACTCAAGATTACGAAAGGACGGCCGGAATTTCGCCGCAGCGCGTCTGCAAGATGCGACCAATCGTCCAGAAATCACGATAGTCATTGCCTGCCGCTATGACCACGATAGGGAGGATTGATGAGGGGTGAAAAAACTGGCGTGCCACGCGCACCCAAGGCGCCAACCGTACACGACGCCGGTCAAGCGTCGCCGGCGCGTTGCTTGACCTTGATCTGCGCGACGGGGATCGCCGCCGCGACCGCGTCGC
Organism: Pandoraea pnomenusa; assembly: GCF_000767615.3. Taxonomy (NCBI): domain Bacteria; kingdom Pseudomonadati; phylum Pseudomonadota; class Betaproteobacteria; order Burkholderiales; family Burkholderiaceae; genus Pandoraea; species Pandoraea pnomenusa. Next base: position 3,643,476 of record NZ_CP009553.3, read on the forward strand.
CGAGCAGGCGGCGCAGCACGGTCGGCTTGCCGAGCAGGTCGGCCAGCGTGTAGCGATCGAGAACCTCGAAATAGGCGCGCAAGGCCTCGCCCAGCACGCCGCGCAGGTTGCACGCCGAGGTGATCACGCAGCCGTTATCGCCCTGGTGAAAGCATTCGACCAGGGCAAAGTCCGGCTCCATGGCGCGCACGACTTCCCCGAGGCCGATCCGCTCGGGCGGGCGTCCCAGTCGAATGCCGCCTGAACGGCCGCGCACGGTGTGCAGAAAACCCAGTTGCCCGAGCTTCTGCACGATCTTGACGAGGTGATTCTTGGGAATGTCGAACGCATCCGCCACCGATTGCACGTGCACGAGCTCGTCGGGATACACCGCGACGTACAGCAATGTGCGCAGACTGTAATCGGTATGGTCGGTTAGTCGCATTCGATCGAAAACGGCAAGAGAGAAGCGGACAGGATGTCCGGCCGCCCGCACGGTCCGGCACACAGGCGGCACAGCGGCGGCACAGCGGCGAAGCAGTTTAACATGGCCCTCAAATGCATCTTATGCCGACCAAAGGCGCAGCGCCACCCGAACTTTGCCGCATCGGGCGAGCCGCTTTCCAGCGGCTTCCCGGCCGTAGGGTGCCGCGCCTGCGGCTTACCCCTTGGCGGCGCCGGCCAGCGCCGCCCGGCGGGCACCGACCGTGCCGCGCGATGTCCACCGGCCGTGCACGACGAGCCACTCTCCCACGATGCCCCGGCGGAACAACAACACACACAGCACGAAGATGCAGCCGGTCACGACGCTCACCATCGTCCCCAATCCGGCGAACGCCTGCCAGCCGGTCGCCTGCGCAAGCCAGTTGCCGATATCGCCCAGCTTCGTCTCCAGCGACACGATCAGCAGCGCGCCCACGACGGGGCCGAAGCGCGTGCCCATGCCGCCGACGAGCGTCATCAGAATGACCGACCCCGAGAGCGACCAATGCACGTCGGAGAGCGTGGCGAAACCGAGCACGAGCGTCTTGAGCGACCCCGCCAGCCCCGCGATGGCAGCGGAGAGCACGAACGCGAGCAGTTTGAAGCGCGCGGCCTCATACCCCAGCGAGATCGCCCTGGGTTCGTTCTCGCGAATCGCCGCGAGCACCCGGCCGAAGGGCGAGGCGATCACACGCGAGATCAGCGCAAAAGTTGCCGCCACCACGGCAAGCACCACGTAATAGAGCGTGAGATCGTGGTCCAGCGAGAGCCCGAAGAGCGTCTGCCGGGGCACGCCCTGCAAGCCGTCTTCCCCACCGGTGAAAGGCGCCTGCAGACAGAAGAAGTAGAACATCTGCGCAAACGCGAGTGTGATCATGGCGAAGTAAATGCCCTGGCGCCGGATCGCGAACAGCCCGAAGACGAGCCCGAACAAGGCACCCGTGACCACACCGGTCAGCATGCCCGCGAGCGGCGACCAGGCAAGATCGCGCATGACGTAGCCCGCGAAGTACGCCGCGCCGCCGAAGAAGGCCGCGTGGCCGAACGAGAGCAGCCCCGTATAGCCGAGCACCAGATTGAGCGAGCAGGCAAACAGGGCGAAACACAGCACCTTCATCGCAAAGACGGGATAGACGCCGAGGGCCGGCAACGCAAGCAACAGCGCGAGCAGGGCGAAATCGAAACGGTATTGGCGCATCATCGACGACTCACTTGTTGGCATAACCACCGAACAGACCATGCGGACGTACGAGGAGTACGAGCGCCATGATCACGAACACGACCGTGGCCGAAGCCTCCGGGTACCAGAGCTTGGTCAGCCCCTCGAGCACGCCGAGCGCCAGGCCCGTGACGACCGAACCGGCGATCGACCCCATGCCGCCGATCACGACGATGGCGAAAACCGTCACGATCATCGGCTGGCCCATGATCGGCGAGACCTGCATGATCGGAGCGGCCAGCACGCCCGCGAACGCCGCCAGTGCCGCGCCGAAGGCGTACGTGAGCGTGACCATGAGCGGCACGTTCACACCGAATGTCTCGACCAGACGGGCATTCTCGGTGCCGGCGCGCAACAATGCGCCGACGCGAGTGCGCTCGATCACGAACCACGTCAGCGCGCAAGCGCAGAGCGACGCGACCACCACCCACGCCCGATAATTGGGCAGCACCATGAACGGCAGGCGGGTGGCCCCGGCCAGCAGCGCGGGGCCGTCGAACGACATGCCCGAAACGCCGTACGCCGAGCGGCCGAGCCCTTCGATGATCAGCGTGAGGCCCAGCGTGAGCAGCAGCCCGTACAAATGATCGAGCTTGTAGATGCGGCAGAGCAGCCCCCGCTCGATGGCCGCGCCCAGCACGCCGGCGGCCAGCGGCGCGAGCAACAGCATCGTCCAATAGTCGAGCCCGAGGTACTGGCCCCCCATCCACGCGATAAGCGCACCGATCATGAACAGCGCACCGTGCGCGAAATTGATGACGTTGAGCAGGCCGAAGATGACCGAAAGGCCCAGGCTCAGCACGGCATAGAAGCAACCGTTGACCAGCCCAAGCATCAGCTGGCCGAGCAGCGACGGCAAAGGAATATCGAAAGGATTCACGGCATTGACCTTGTGAGCGGATTACACGTTGAGCAGCGTTTGCAATGCCTCGGTGTGGTCGGGCAACTGCGCGGCGTCGAATTGCAGCGCGATGCGGCCGTGCTCCATCACGTAGAAGCGCTCGGCGAGGGGCGCGGCAAAGTGAAAGTTCTGCTCGACCAGCACGATCGTGTAGCCCCGCGATTTGAGTGTCTCGATCATGCGCGCCAACGTGCGCACGATGGCCGGGGCCAGTCCCTCCGAGATCTCGTCGAGCAGCAGCAGACGCACGCCGGTGCGCAGGATCCGCGCGATCGCCAGCATCTGCTGCTCGCCACCCGAGAGCCGCGTGCCGGGACTGTGCCGGCGCTCGGCCAGGTTCGGGAACATGGCGTAGATCTCGTCGAGCGACATTCCCGCCCGCGCCGACACCCCGTCGCCGGCCGCGAGCACGGGGGGAAGCAGCAGGTTTTCCTCGCATGACAGGCTCGCGAAGATGCCGCGCTCCTCCGGACAGAAACCCACCCCGCAGCGCGCGATCCTGCGCGTCGGCAGGCCAATGGTTTCGCGACCGAAGACACGTACCGAGCCGCCGCGCGCGTCGGTCAGGCCGAGAATGGCGCGCAGCGTGGTGCTGCGGCCCGCGCCGTTGCGACCGAGCAGGCTCACGACCTCGCCCTGCGCGGCCACCAGATCCACGCCGTGAAGAATGTGCGATTCGCCATACCACGCCTGCAGGCCCGATACGGCCAGCGCCGGTACGCTCGCCGCCGCAAGGGAAGCGTCATGCGCGTTCATGCGTGCGCTCCTTCCAGATCGGCGTCTGCCGTACCCATATAGGCTTCGCGCACACGCGGATCGGCCGTGACCGTGGCGTAGTCGCCCTCGGCCAGGATCTCGCCGCGTTGCAGCACCGTGATCGTGTCGGCGATGCCCGAAACCACTTTCATGTTGTGTTCGACCATCAGCACGGTTCGACCGGCAGCCACCTGCCGGATCAAGGCCGCGACCCGCTCGACGTCTTCGTGCCCCATGCCCTGCGTGGGCTCGTCGAGCAGCATGACATCCGGCTCCATCGCCAGCGTGGTCGCAATCTCGAGCGCCCGCTTGCGACCGTAAGGCAGCGAGACGGTCGGCTCATGCGCATACGCCGCGATGCCCACCTCGTCGAGCAGCGCCATGGCGCGCGTATCCAGATCGCCCACCGCGCGTGTGCTGCGCCAGAAGTGGTACGAGCGGCCAGTGGCACGTTGGAGCGCCACGCGCACGTTTTCGATAACGGACAAATGTCCGAACACCGCCGAGATCTGAAACGAGCGGATCATGCCGCGCCGTGCAACCGTCGCCGGGGCGAGCCGCGTGATGTCCTCGCCCCGATAGAGAATCTGGCCCGACGTGGGCGTGAGGAACTTCGTCAGCAGGTTGAAGCACGTCGTCTTGCCCGCGCCGTTCGGTCCGATCAGCGCGTGGATCGCACCGCGCCTGACCTTCAGATCGACGCCGCCGACCGCCGTGAAGCCGCGAAACGCCTTGGTGAGTTGCCGCGTCTCGAGAATGATGTCGTCGTGCGCCATGGACTTATCCCAGGACCGGCAACGGCGTAATGCCGTAGCCGTGCTGCAGCCGGCGCCCGAGTACCGGGTCTTCGAGTTCGAAGTCGAAACGCTCGGCCGAACGAATACCGCCGATGGCCGCCAGCGTGCCGCAAAGCATGGCGGTGCCGTCTTCGAAGCGACCGCCCGCGTCGGCAAACCGTGCCAGCAAATCCGACGGCGCACGCATCGTCGTGACCGGTCCCTGCTGGTACAGCACCTTCTCACCGCCAATGTTGGCGTAGCTTCGCAGCACGAGACGGTCCCAATGCGGCTCGATGTCCTCCAGGCGCCAGAGCACCGTCGCGCAAGGCTTTTCGCACATCTGCTTGGACACCGTCACGCCGTACGTCTCCACTTCGCGGTCAGTGTGATCCGACGCCACGCCGACATACGTCTGCCCACCGCTGCGCACGAGCAGGAACTCGACCTCGCCGCTGCTCGCGCGCCCGCTTGCCTCGATGTGCGCCTGCGTCGTGAGCCGGTCGCTGGATACGCGATAGAACATCGGCGTGGCCGCGGGACGCTTCACGCCCAACGCCTCCAGCTCGCGGATGTGATGCTCCATCGCCTCGGTATCGCGCCCGGTCCAGCCCGCGATCACCAACTGCCTGATGGGAATGTCGAGATCGACGGCACCCTGCGCCGTCTGCACTACGAAATGCATGAGATTCATCTTGCCGACTCCGGTCATGGACTACCTTCCTGATGGGACTGCCCCGATCACTTCTTCACGAGCGCGCATTGGCTCTGCGCGAGGGGGCGAAACGCTTCGGCGGCGGGAATGGTCTGCACCACGTTGTAGTAGTCCCATGGCTTCTTCGATGCCTTGGGCGACTTCACCTGGACGAGGTACATGTCGTGCACCATCAGGCCGTCGGGGCGAATTTGTCCGCCCTTGGCAAAGAAGTCGTTCACCGGCGTCGCCTTCATCGAGGCCATGACCGTGTCGGCGTCGTCCGTACCGGTGCGCTGCACCGCCTGCAGGTAATGCATGACCGACGAATACGTGCCGGCATGCACGAGCGTGGGCATCTTGCCGGTCTTGGCGTAGAACCGTTGCGCCCAGGTGCGCGAGGCGTCGTCGCGGTCCCAGTAGAAGGCGGTGGTAAGCGTCATGCCCTGCGCCGCTTCGAGCCCCAGGCTGTGGATATCGCTGATGAACATGTGCAATCCGGCGATCTTCTGCTTGCCCGGCCCGGTAATACCGAACTCACGCGCCGTCTTGATCGCGTTGACGGTGTCGGCGCCAGCATTGGCAAGCGCGATCACCTTGGCGCGAGACGCCTGCGCCTGAAGCAGGTACGACGACAGGTCGGAGGAATTGAGCGGATGTTTGGCACGGCCCACGACCTTGCCGTTCACGTGTTGCAGCGCGTCCGTGGCATCTTTCTCGAGCGAAGCGCCGAGCGCGTAATCGACGGTGAGGAAATACCAGCTGTTGTCGCCGCTCCTCGTCATGGCCTTGACGGTGTTCGACGCGAACGAATAGGTATCGTAGGAATACTGGACGGTGTACGGCGAGCACTCCTCGTTGACCAGCCGCGTGGTGCCCGCGCCCGTCACGATCGCAATGCGCTTCTTGGCCCTGGCCACGTTCGACACCGCCAGCGCCACCGACGACGGCAGCAGGTCCTCGACCACGTCGACCTGCTGGTTGTCGAACCAGTCGCGCGCAATGGTCGCGGCTACATCGGTCTTGTTCTGATGGTCGGCCGAGATGACCTTGACCGGCACGCCGTTGACCTTGCCGCCGAAATCGTCGACGGCCATCTGCGCGGCGATCACCGATCCCTTGCCGCCGATGTCGGAGAAGATCGACGACATGTCGGTGAGCACCCCGATCTTGACCACGCCGTCGCTCATCTTGCCGGGCTGGGCCTGGGCGGAAAGCGAGGCGGCGAAGGTTGCGGCGGCGATCGCCAATGCGGCCAATGACGTGATACGACTTGCGCGAAACGTAGACATGATGTTTTCCCGATAGCCTGTGGAGATGTCGTGTGTGCTTGCGTGTGCGAATGCCTGCGGCGGTGCGGCAACGCCCTGGCGTACGCCGCACCTGTGCCTTTCCCTGAACGTGTCAGGCCGGATCGTAGTAATGAATCTCGAGCAGCAGACAGCCGCCGTTCGACTTGAACGGCCCGTGGAACGCGCCGGGCGGGCGGCAGGCGTAGGTATTCGGCGCGAACGCCTCGCCCCCTTCGCCCTGCGCGTCGTTCCCGACCGTCAGATCGCCCGAGACGAGATACACCTCCTCCCAGTAGGTGTGCACGAACGGCGCCGTGGTATGGATACCCGGCGCGAAGCGCAGCAAGCGCGTGCGACTGCCGGCACGGTTCGCTTCGTCGAGCGAGCCAGCGAGAATCTTCTGTTCGATGCCGGGGGGATAGCCGGGCGGCACCTCCCAGCCCTGCGTCATGTCGATGGTGCGAAACTCATCGTGCAGCTTGTTGATTGCCATGCGAACTCCTTGTCTTTGGCTGAAATTTGCGGTGTCGTGAATGTGCAGGAAGCGACGGCACGGATCAGGCCGCGACCGGCTGCCGGACGATTTCGTCCGAGAGCGCATAGGTGCCGAGCAGGTTGTCGACGAGGCGCGTGGCCTTTTGCCAGTCGTACGTGCGATAGGCGTGGCCCTTCGTGACGAAAGTCGCCCCGGCGTAGAACATCTCGTACTGGTTGTGGCGCGACGCGAACTCCGAACCTACGGCGTCCCAGGCGAGCTTGAAGAACTTGACCCGCTCCTCGGCGTTGGCCACCGGCGACTTCTGCGTCTTCTCGATGATGCTGGCGAGCATCGGGTTCTCGAAGTCGTGGATGCTCGAGGGCAGCATGATCATGCCGCCGCCGGCCAGCTCGCGAAGCGTACCGAGCACCTTCGTGTAGAGCTGCTGGGTGAGCACCTGCGAGCCGTAGAGGAGGCTTCGATCAGGCACGTAGAAGCCGTTCTCCATGTGCCCCTTGGCTTCCATACCGTGCACCCACGCCTCGACCATGGCCGCCTCGGCCGCCAGTTGCCCCAGCGCTTCGCGCACCTGCGGGAAGGCGTTGGTGCCATTGACCTCGGTGATTCGCAGGGCGATGCCGACCAGAAAGCGCAGCTTGACCATGAGCCGCACCTGACACTGATAGTTCTGGTAACTGTGCGCGGGCGTGGCGTGAAACTGCTTTGCGCACATGGTCGTGTCGCCCGCGACGAAGATTCGCTCCCACGGCACCTTCACATCGTCGAAGTACAGCACGGCGTCGTTCTCGTCGAAGCGCGAGGCAAGCGGATTGTCGAACACGGACGTGGCACTGCCCTCGTAGGACTTGCGCGACAATATGCGCAGCCCTTTCGTGTTCATGGGAATGGCGAACGACAGTGCATACATCTCGTCGCCGGCCTTGAGCGGCTGGATGCAACTGCAGAACACCTCATTGGCCATGATGCCGCTCGTGGCAAGCATCTTCGCGCCGCGCACCGTAATGCCCTCGTGGTCCTGGTCGACGATGCCCACCGCGAGGTACTTGTCTTCCTGTTCGTGGGCCGCCTTCGACTGGTTGGCCTGCGGGTTGACGATCACGTACGTCAGGAACAGATCGTTGTCACGCGCGTATCTGTAGTAGTCGCGCAAGGCGCCGGCGCGCTTCGTGTCGTACTGTTCGAACACGTCGATGCCCATCACCATGCCCGAAATGCACGAGGCGACGTGGTCGGGCGAGCGTCCCATGAAGCCGTAATGCAGCTCGCTCCAGGCCTCGAGCATCTCGCGGCGCTGCACCAGTTCGTCGTAGCTCGCAGGCAATTGCCAGATGCGTGAGACACGATCGCCCGTGTCCGGCGACGCAAACGTCATCGCCTCGAGGTTTTCCGGACGCGCCTGAAAGTCGTACAGGCTGGCGTAGCTGCGAATCGAGTTGCGGAACGCCGGGTGGGTGGTCACGTCGCCCACCGCCTTGCCGTCGATGTACACTTCGCGCCCGTCGCGCAGCTGACCGATATGTTGACTACCGTTCTTTACCATGACTCTCTCCTGAAACCCCTGGTGAACTCACGCCGCCACCGGCGTGGTATCTAGCGAGCAGTACCGCCCGCCGAAGAAAATGAGCGGTCGGCCGTCGTGCCGCGCCGCGTGACGAACGACCCGTCCGACAAAGATCACGTGATCGCCGCCGTCGTGCTGGGCATGCGACTCGCACTCGAAGGCGGCCAGCGCCCCCGGCAGGCGGCCGACGCCTTCGCCCGCGAAGCTCACGCCGTCCCACTTGTTGCCCCTCGCCGTGGCGAAGCGGTTCGACGTCTCGCGCTGGCTCTCGTCAAGCACGTTGACGGTGTAGCGCCGGGCGGCGCGCAGGTCATCCAGACTCAAACAGCGCCGGTCGACCGAAAACAGCACCAGCGGCGGGTCGAGCGACACCGAATTGAACGACGCCACGGTGATGCCGATGGGCGATCCGTCCGCACGCTCGGACGTGATCACGGCCACACCGGTGGCGAACATGGCAAGCGTGCGACGAAACTGTCGCGCTTCGTCTTCCTGAGCCGGCATTGCGCTCGATACATCGGTCATGGCTACCTCCATTACAAGCCGATCCGACGTGCGAATTCGCCCTGACCGGCCGTTCCGCACACCACACCGCCTTGTTCATTTAGCTTTGTTTGTTAGTCATTATTCAACGTTAACAAAATTAGCTAAACAAGCAAGGTAAACCCTGAGGGTCGTGACGGTGCATCTGCATTTCTCTGGTGCATTGCCGCACGAATTCCGGGCAAGATCCTCTTGGTTATTGGGTTTTCATGACCATCGCGATGCACCAGACACAACTGGATTGCGCACAATTCATTGCATCGCATTTCGAATAATTTCTGGTTTACCCGATGCAAATGCCGCCCGATTCGACGGCAATGAAACCCTTTTTCCAATGTGGGAGAGTGCGATGCGCGCAATGTGCGGTGCTACACTCGGCCGCAATTCAAGATGTCCATCGGACGATTCGGAGTCCCCTATGCCGTCAGCCACACCGTCGCTTTTCGAAGCCCCCATCTACATGGACTACAGCGCCACGACACCCGTCGATCCGCGCGTGGTCGAGAAAATGGTGCCGTATCTCGCCGTCAATTTCGGCAATCCAGCTTCGCGCAGTCATAGCTATGGCTGGGCCGCCGAAGCAGCCGTCGAGACGGCGCGCGAGGATGTCGCCGCATTGCTGGGCGCCGATCCGCGCGAAATCGTCTGGACGTCGGGCGCCACCGAAGGCAACAACCTCGCGATCAAGGGGGCGGCGAATTTCTACAGCGGCAAGGGCAAGCACCTGATTACGGTGAAGACCGAGCACAAGGCCGTGCTCGACACCATGCGCGAGCTGGAGCGCCAGGGCTTCGAAGTCACTTATCTCGACGTGCAGGCCGACGGCCTGATCACCGTGGATATGCTGCGCGACGCGCTGCGGCCGGACACCATCCTGGTGTCGGTCATGATGGTCAATAACGAGATCGGCGTGATTCAGCCGATTGCCGAGATCGGCGAGCTTTGCCGCGAACGTGGCATCGTGTTTCACTGCGACGCCGTGCAGGCGGCGGGCAAGATCCCCATCGATCTGCAATCGCTCAAGGTCGACCTGATGACGGTCACGGCCCACAAGGTGTACGGGCCGAAAGGCATTGGCGCGCTCTACGTGCGCCGCAAGCCGCGCATCCGCATCGAGGCGCAGATTCACGGCGGCGGACACGAACGCGGCATGCGCTCGGGCACGCTGCCGACGCATCAGATCGTGGGCATGGGGGAAGCGTTCCGACTGGCCCGGCTGGAACTGGCCTCCGAGGCGGCACGTGTCGGTGCGCTGCGCGACCGGTTGCTCGCCGGCCTGAAGGCCATGGACGAGGTCTACGTCAACGGCGACTTGACGCACCGCGTGCCGCACAACCTGAACGTGAGCTTCAACTTCGTCGAAGGCGAATCGCTCATCATGGGCATCAAGGGCGTGGCGGTGTCGTCAGGCTCGGCCTGTACGTCGGCTTCGCTCGAGCCGTCGTTCGTGCTGCGTGCGCTCGGGCGCAGCGACGAACTCGCACACAGCTCCATCCGCTTCACGCTCGGCCGTTTCTCGACCGAGGCCGAGGTCGACAGCGTTATCGAGCAGGTGCGTGGTACCGTCGGCAAGCTGCGCGCGATGAGCCCCCTGTGGGATATGTATCAGGACGGCGTCGATCTGAACACGATCCAATGGGCCGCGCACTGAACGCGCGCGCCGCGGGCGCCGCCTAACGCACGCGGCACGTGGCGCCTACCGCTTGTCGCGAATCGCCAGCAGATGGCCGAGATCGAGCGTGGCGCGGTCGCCATTGGCGACGAGCCGATCGACCACGGCGCACAGCACCTTGAATTCGGTGCGCGTCACGCCGTCGAACAGTACGTCGTTGATGCGCTGCTGTGAGGGGGTGAGTTCGTGGAGCAGTCTGGCGCCTGCCGTGGTCACGGTGAGGCTCATCTTGCGCCGATCCTCGGGGTTCTGACGCTTGTCGATCAGCTTGAGCGCTTTGAGCTTGTTCGTCTCGATGGTCACGAACGCACCGGACAGGTGCAGGTGCTCGGCCAATTGGTTGACGGTCACGTCGCCCACCGACGACAGGTGCACGACCGACTGCAACAGCGAATACTGAATGCCGGTCAGGCCGATCAGGCTGCCAAAACCGTCGCGCACCGAGAGCAAACGCGCGGCGAATGGGAGCAGGCCGTTGATCAGATGACGGAATTCGGCGTCGGAACCGTCGATGAGACAGGCCGGATTGGTAACGGTCAAGGCCTTCGGGGCCGACGATTTGGACATGATGGGGAAGCGGAATGCGGCGCAACGCGCCGGAACAATGACTTTGGAAAAAAATTATACTGCAAAGTTATCATTGCGCCGGCGGGCGGTTTGCCCGCCTCCCCGCGTCGTCTCGTCGGGCGCTGTCCGGCCATGCGCGCCGACGACCGGCAGCGGCTCGCCGGCCTCGGCGCCCGACGCCGGTTACCAACGCACGGTCAGGCCGGCCATCCACGAATCGTCATAGGTCTGCGGGTTCAGGCCTCGTCGATAACCCATGTCCAGGTCGAGCCATGGCCGAGGGCTATAGATTGCGCCGAGAATCACGAACGCCGGATTGGTTCGCTGCGAAAAGTCGGGGTTTTGCGACATGCCAACGTCCACAATCAACTGTGTCGTCGGCAGCACGCGGTAAAGAACTGCCCCCGACACCTTCCATAGCGATTGACGCTGCCCCTGCGTGTTGGCCTGATAAGCCGCCCCGGCATTGACGAGGAAGGTCCAGTCATGGATCGCGTATTGGGTAAGCAACGTGGCGCCGGCATTCACCCGGCCGGTGCCCAGGCCGCGCTGATCGTTGCCCGACGGAAGCGTCAGATACGGTTTGATGCCGATACTCAGCGCGCCGTCGTCGAACAGGCGCCATATGGCCCCCGCTTCCATATCGCCCACGCCGCTGCCGGCCGAGTCCGATCGATGCTGGAGATTCGTGTACGGCACGTTGACGTACAGGTCCAGCGCCTCGCCGACGCCGCGCGTCAACGTACTGTTCCAGAGGGTTTGGCGGCCAGTGTCCGGCTGCTTTGCCGTGACCTCGCCATTTGACTCGAATTGCCAGTTGCCGTCGCCCTGTGTGCCGGTGTCGTCGCTGACCAGCGGGTGAGCCGCGAAAGCGCTGAGCGGGCAAACGAGCGCGAGCGTCATGCATGACTTCTTCATGTTGCGTTCTCTTTCGATGTGTTTTGCCCGGGGCATGCTGCGCCCGGGCGCGTGTGTCGGGGGCGCCCCCAGCTCACCGGAGCGTCGGCGGGGCGCGTTTGTGGCGTTGGCGCTCAGAACCAGCGGCCGAAGCGACGGATGTAGATCGTCTTGACCATCTGTGCCAGTGCGATGTAGCCGAGCATGGTGGCCACGAGCCAATAGAAGTACGAACCCGGCAGGCTGACGAAGCCCAGCGCGTCGGCGAACGGCGAGTACGGCAGCCAGCATGCCAGCGCAATCGCAACCGATGTCGAGAGCATGATCGGCAGCGCCGGCGTGCTTTGCAGGAACGGAATCTTCTGCGTGCGCAGCAGGTGCACCACCAGCGTTTGCGACACGAGTCCCTCGATGAACCAGCCGGAATTCATGATCACCTGGCCGGCATCGCCGCCGTGGGCGTGATAGAGCGCTCCCGCACCGAACACGGTCCACATCAGCGCGTATGTCGTGATGTCGAACACCGAGGACGTCGGCCCGATCCACAGCATGAAGCGACGGATGTTGCCCGCATCCCACTTGCGCGGCTTCTTAAGGAACTCCGGATCCATGCGATCCCACGGCAGGAACATCTGCGAGATGTCGTACACGAGGTTCTGCACGAGCAACTGCATCGCAAGCATCGGCTCCCACGGCAGGAATGCGCTGGCGACCAGCACCGAGAACACATTGCCGAAGTTCGAACTCGCAGTCATGTTCAGGTACTTGAGGATGTTGCCGAACGTCTCGCGGCCCTTGATCACCCCCGCCTCCAGTACCATCAGGCTCTTTTCCAGCAGGATGATGTCGGCGGTCTCCTTGGCGATGTCCGCCCCGGTGTCCACCGAAATGCCCACATCCGCGTCGCGCAGCGCCGGCGCATCGTTGATGCCGTCGCCGAGAAAGCCCACGGTGTGGCCGTTGGCCTGGAGGGCCTTGACCACGCGCGCCTTGTGCAGCGGCGCGAGCTTGGCGAACACCGTCGTGGACTTGACCACGTTGCGCAGCGTGTCGTCGTCCATCGGTTCGATGTCCGCACCGAGCAGCGGCGTACCCGGCTCGATGCCGACGTCGCGGCATACCTTCATCGTGACGATCGGGTTGTCACCGGTGAGCACCTTCACCGTCACGCCATGCTCGCGAAGGGCGGCGATGGCCGGGGCGGCCGAATCCTTGGGCGGGTCGAGGAACGTCAGGAAGCCGCAGACGGTCAGTCCGGCCTCGTCGGCCGTCTTGTACTGCGTCTTCGCCTCCCCGGCCGGGATGTCGCGGGTTGCCACCACCAGCACACGAAAGCCGTCTTCGTTGTACGCCTCGGCACGGGCGAGCAGCATGGCGCGAGAGGCATCGTCGAGCGCGCGCACCCCTTGCGGCGTCTTTACGTGCGTGGAGACCGCCAGCATTTCCTCGACCGCGCCCTTGGTGATCATCAGGTGTTCGCCGCGTTCGTTGGCGACTACCACCGACAGGCGACGGCGCACGAAATCGAACGGCAGTTCGTCGATCTTGGCGAAGGCGCGCGGCTGCACCGGATCACCGATCTCGTTGGCGCGACGCAGAATCGCCACGTCGATCAGATTGCGCTGGCCGCTCTGGTGATAGCTGTTGAGCCACCCCAGGCGCAGCACGTCTTCCTGCACGTCGCCGCTCACGTCCAGATGCTGTTCGAGGATGATGCGGTCCTGCGTGAGCGTTCCCGTCTTGTCGGTACACAGCACGTCCATGGCACCGAAGTTCTGCACCGAATTGAGGCGCTTGACCACCACCTTGCGGCGCGACATCGCCATCGCACCGCGCGCGAGGTTGGCACTCACGATCATCGGCAGCATTTCGGGTGTGAGGCCCACCGCCACGGCCAGCGCGAAGGTGAGCGCGCTCAGCCAGTCGCCCTTCGTCAGGCCGTTGATCATGAAGACGACCGGCACCATCACCAGCATGAAGCGAATGAGCAGCCAGCTCACGCTGTTCACGCCGCGATCGAAGCTCGTCTCCACACGCTTGTGGCTCACCACGTTCTTCGCCAACGCACCAAAATAGGTGTCACCCGCGGTGGCCACGACCACGCCGGTTGCCGTGCCGCTCACCACATTCGTGCCCATGAAGCAGATGTTGGACAGGTCGAGCAGCGCCGCGCCCGCTTGCCCGGCCGGCGCTTCCGTGGCGCACACCCCGGACGCCGCGGCGGACTTCTGGGCCACGGCACCGAGCGTGTCGTACTTCTCCACAGGCAACGCTTCGCCGGTGAGGACCGCCTGGCTGATGAACAGATCCCGCGACTCGATCAGACGCAGGTCGGCGGGAATCATGTCGCCCGCCTGCAGCGTCACGATGTCGCCTACGACCAGTTCGCGCATGGCGACTTCGTGACGCTCCGGCTCGCCGGAGGCACTCACGCGACGACGCACGCTTGCCGTGGTGCGCACCATTGCCTTGAGCTTCTCGGCCGCGCGCAGCGATCGGAATTCGGAGAAAAAGCGCAGCAGGCCGCTGATCGTCACCATCGTGAGCAGGATGATGATGCTCTTGTAGTCCTGCTCGCCCGGGTCGGCGAAGTAGACATCGGTGAGGAAACTGATCGCCGCGAGTACGAGCAGCACCATCACGAAGGGGTTGTTGAAGGCGCCGAGCAGTTGCAGCGTCCAGTGGGGTGGCTTGTCGTGCGCGATCTCGTTCGGGCCGTGGCGCGTCTGACGCAGACCGACTTCCGCGAGCGTGAGGCCGCGCTGGTCGGTACCGAGGGTATGAAGAACATCGTGCAGCGGTTCCACGGCCAGACGTGCGATGACGTCGGGGCCGCGGTGCTGCAGATCGGAAGGCGTCGAATGCTCGACGAAGCCGCGCTGCTTCTGGCGCGATCGGAGTTGCTTGGTCATGACGAGTTTCCCTGGCGCGACTTGCACGGACATGCCAGGCATGCCCGGCACCGCGGCCGGCCGGTCTCGTCAGGCGCTACCGGATAGGTGTCTCCGGAAGTCGGCGCGAACGCTCCCAGCCGCGCCGCGCGTCGCGCGGTCGGTGATAACGAAAATGCGTGGGTCTGGCTCTGCGTCGCCCGTCGGGGTATCGCACGCCATGGGTGCGGTCCCGACGGGCCACATTCGTGGACTTCCGTCTTCCATTTCGGACTCCTTATTTTTTATGGATCGATACGCTTACCGGGTCACGCGCCGATCGGCGCGTTGCGGCTAGGCGCGCGCAGACGCCCCAGCGGTCGGCATGCGGCGCACGACGTCGTCCGACCAGAACACCCGGCGCACGCAGCGCTCGTCGGACAGGCGCATGACCAGCGACGTGAGCGAGGCCCTGGAGGCTTTCGGACAATCGAGCGTGACGGTGGCGGAGGCCTCGTCGCGGTCGTTCCAGTGCGTGATGCTCACGTGCGTGGCACGCAAGCCGAGGGCGGTCAGATCGACGAACATCTGCTTGCGCAACGCGCCAAGGGCATCGGCCAGGCAGACGACAGTGAGGTGCGACACCGGTGTGGCGCGCGTGGGTTGGCCCTGGAAGGCCTGAAACGTTTGAATGGCTCGCATGACTTCCTCGCATGGCTGCGAAGCGTCTGTGCCGCGGGCGGCACGGACGGTCGGCACGTGCGTGGGCGACGTCGCAATCCGAAGTACGGACGCGAAACGGCGACACCCTTCACGGGCACGACGATGGAAATTTTTGCGGGAATGGCGCCGGGGACATCGCGCTCAGGCAGCGCGTCGAGTGGCGCAAGACACCGCATCCTGCATGAGGATGCGGCACAGGGAATGGCTGTGGATCCTCAGGCAATCAATCGATCAAAGATCGAGGACTACTGGCATCGGAATTCACGGACATACCCCTTGAATGGAAGACAGGGCGGATGGTAACTGAGCCTAATTTGCGACGTCAAGCACAAATTGATGCATTGCAATATGGATCGGATTTCCCCTACGACAGATGCGACGCTCTGCCGCATAGGGCCGCGTGACGGCCTGCTCTCACTCGTTCTCTTCGAAGTAATGCCCGAACTTCACCTGCTTGGTGCGGATGTAGCGTTCGTTCTCTTCGCGCATGGGAATGTCGAGTGCAACGCGCTCGCATACCGGGATACCGTGTTTGGCGAGCGTGTCGAACTTCTTCGGATTGTTGCTCATGAGACGAACGGAGCGAACGCCGAGAATGCGCAGGATGGCGGCGGCCGAGTCATACTCGCGGGCGTCGTCGGGCAGGCCGAGATCGAGATTCGCTTCGACCGTATCGCGCCCCTGCTCTTGCAAAAGGTACGCACGGATCTTGTTGCTCAGGCCGATACCGCGGCCTTCGTGGCCGCGCAGGTACAGCATCACGCCGCGCCCTTCCTCGGCGATCTTGCGCATGCCTGCGTCGAGCTGCTCGCCGCAGTCGCAGCGATAGGAACCGAAGACATCCCCCGTGAGACATTCCGAATGCAGGCGCACGAGCGTCGGCGCGTCGCCGGACACGTCGCCCATGACCAGCGCGAGGTGCTCGTTGTCGCTGTCCTTGACGCGAAACGCATGTGAAGTGAAGGTGCCGTAGCGGGTAGGCAGCGTCGCCGACGCGACAAGCTCGACGCATTCGCCAGCGTCGCACGCGGGCTTGGCAGGGGCAGTACCGGGGGACTTCATCTTGAGGTTCAAACAGGCCGAATTTGGGGTATCTCGAGCCACCCGACAAGGGCGGCGTGCGCTAGGAGTGTACCGCCATTTGGGTTTTTCGGCCGAAGGCAGCATGCAACACACTGTTTCACGGACGGGTACGACACACCCGAACGTCACCTGGATGATGCTTCCAGGCGACGTTCCGGCGTCGCGGCGCGACGCTCAGTAATCGGCGCGCAGCGTGAGCATCACGTTACGGCGCTCGCCGTAGATGCCGTAAAACGTGGACGGCACCCGGGCATAGTAGTCGCGATCGAACACATTGTTCACGTTCAACTGCGCTTCCAGATGACGGTTCACACGATACGCGAGCATTGCGTCCCATACCGCGTAACCCCCTTGCGCCGCCCCCACGGTTCGGTAAGTCGAGCTCTGGATACGGACGCCGCCACCCACGCGAAGTCCATTGAGCAGACCGTCGAAAGCACGATCCGAGAAGCGATACGTGGTGTACAGCTTGAACAGATGCTGCGGCTCCTCGCCATCGAGCGCCTGACCGACCAGGCTCGGATCGCTGTTGTACCGGGAATTCAGCAAGGTATATCCCGCGTAGACGTTCCAGTTGCGCGAGACCTGCCCGGTGACTTCGGCTTCCCAGCCCTGACTCTGGGCCGCGCCGGCAGCCACCGAGCCGGTCGGGTGCAACGGATCCGCAACGGCGCGATTCGTGTCGGT
Source organism: Pandoraea pnomenusa (assembly GCF_000767615.3). Taxonomy (NCBI): domain Bacteria; kingdom Pseudomonadati; phylum Pseudomonadota; class Betaproteobacteria; order Burkholderiales; family Burkholderiaceae; genus Pandoraea; species Pandoraea pnomenusa. Next base: position 3,660,678 of record NZ_CP009553.3, read on the forward strand.
CATACGGAATGCCGCCACCGTCGCGTTGAGGCGCCCGCCGAGGAACGCGCCTTTCAGGCCGACCTCATACTGCTTGCCCTCGCGCGGCGGCAAGCCCTGGGCGTCGAATGTCGTTGCCGTCTGAGGCGCGAAGATCGCCGAGTAATTGAAGTACGCGTTGATCTGCGGCGTGAGCGCAAGCACGATACCGCCGTAGGGAATGAATTTCTGGTTCGCCCGCGCCGTCGTCTTCCACGGGCCCTCCGTCGGCAGCAGACTCTGGCTCTGCTGCTGAAACCACGCCTCACGCCCGCCAAGCACGACTGTCAGCGGATCGAGGACCCGGACCCGAACCTGACCGTACAGCCCGAACTGCTGAGACTGAAGCTTGTTGCCGGACGTGAACGGAATCGTCGGTTCGTCCGACGGTGGCGAGAAGACACTGAAATTGCCGAGATTGCGACCGCCCGACAGACTGCGCTGCTGTGTCAGCTGGTAGCTCATGCCGAACAGCCACTCGTGCTTGCGTCCGAACGCCTTCACTGGCCCCGACAGATGCGAGTCGATGCCCAGCAGATTGTTTTCGCCTCGCTGGGACTGGGCGAAATATCGCGCCGTCAGGGTCGAGGCATCGATTCCCGGCCCCAGATACGCGTACTTGCTGTTGGACAGCACATGCCGATAGTTGACCGTCGTCGTCGAGACGATGTCGTTCTCCAGACGATGCGCCAACTTGGCGTTGACTTCCTGCATCGACGTCCAGGCGTAGTTCCAGTCCGGCGAGAAGTTCGAATTGTTGGGGGCATTCAGGAACGTGCGATTGGTGAGCAACGACTGCCCATAGTCGAACCCATGCAACGGGTTGACCTGATACGCGCCGGATAGCGACAGCAATGTCCTGGGGGTGAGATCGAACTCGAGCGCGCCGTAGGCGAGAACGTTGCGTTCGTCGGTGCGGGTCACGGACTTGTTGCCCATGTCGCCGGTCAGGACCGCCCGGCCGCGAACGGTGCCCGACGCGTTGAGCGGCCCGGTCACGTCGATCATCTGCCGGTAGTTCGCCCAGGACCCGACGCTCGTCTCACTGCGCACGGCAAACGTATCGCCCGGCCGCTTGCGCACGAGATTGACCGTCCCGCCGGGCTCTCCGGTGCCGTCGAGCAACCCCGCCGGGCCCCGCAGGACCTCGACCCGGTCATACATCGACAGGTCGAACTGCGGTTGATACTGAATGCCGCTCAGAATCGAGACCCCGTCGAACTCGACACCGACGTTGTACCCGCGCGAATTGAAGTAGCTGGTGCCGTCTCCATAGTTCACGGCGGTCACGCCGGTCGTGAACTGTAACGCGTCGGCCACCGACGTCATGGCCTGGTCGTCCATGCGCGCTCGCGGGACCACGGAAACCGAATTGGGGATGTCCTTGATCGCCTGCGACGTCTTGCCGATTGTCGTGACGGGGGTGCCGTACGAGAGCGATCCCTCCGTCTGCGCGTCACGCTCCGCCGTCACGTTCGCGACGGGCAGGCTCGCGGTCGCGTCAGGCGCCGCGGCAGGGTTCGCGCCGGGCGGCGTCGTCTGAGCGTGGACGGTTGCGGCACCGAGCAGCGCGAGCGCGACCGCAACTGGCGTCAGCGCGTGGCGCGCCGGCGGCAAGCCCTCTGCCCTCATGCGGTCGTACGCGCGGCCCCGTGCCGCGTGACAAGGTTTCTCGTTTTGGATCGTTTGCATCAATGACAACACTTCCCCTTGTTGCCGGACGCTGCCGGCGATCGTGAATTGGCGTCTCGTGCCTTGTGCGGCGACACGCCTGGCGCGCGCCTTTGGTCGAATCCCGCTACACTGGCGGAAATATCGCAAATGAGACTCATTAACAAATTTGCGTGTGTTTTGGCACAACACATTGATAGCTATGGAGAATATCGGGTTCGAAAAAAGCAAGGACGACAATAAATGTCGATTTTTTGACATCTGTCGTCCGCTTATCGACATTCGAACAAAAACCTTGGCATGAACGATTTCCTGCGCAAACGATTCCCCAATGCCGTGCGCCCGTTGCCGCGCGACGTGTTCGCACAGGTCACGCCGTATCGTCACGGCGAGCGTCTGGTGTGGCATCGCCATCGTCACGGTCAGCTCGTGTTTCCGGTAAGAGGCGTCGTGCGCGTGCTGACGTCCGCGGCGATCTGGACCTTGCCCCCTTCGCGCGCCTTGTGGCTGCCCTCGGATGTCGAGCACGAACTGCATGCCGTGGGCGACGGGCAAATGTGCAACGTTTATATCGAGCCGCGAGTGTTCCCGTGGCATACGACCGAGCCGACGGTCATTCTCGTCTCGCCGCTCATCCGCGAGCTGGCTGTCACGGTCGGTCGCGACGGCGACAACTACGGCCCGACGAGCCGCGCGGCGTTGTCGGTACCGCCACTGCTGGGTGTGCTGCGCGAGGCTGACGTCTTGCCCGAGCGCGGCGTGCCGGTGCCGCGCGACATGAGGTTGCAGGCGATTTGCGAGCATTTGATGAATGAGCCGTCCAGCAAGCTGACGCTCGACTTCTGGGGAAAGCAGTTCGGCGTGAGCGCGCGCACGCTGGCGCGTCATTTTCAGGCGGAAACGGGCATGACATTCGTCACGTGGCGCCAGCATCTGCGCGTGTCGGAAGCGATATCGACATTGGCGCTGGGGACGTCGGTCTCCGCGACGGCCGATGCCTTCGGGTACGCCAGCCCGAGCGCCTTCATCGCCATGTTCAAGCAGGTGACCGGGCGCTCACCGCAGCGTTACCTCGACGACGCCTGAGTCGTTCGCGTCGCGCCTGGCGCGCGGAGTCAGCGCGCATAGCTCAGGGGCGTTCCGCCGTCGGGGTTCGGTAACACGCCCATCGGCACACCGTAGATCTGCATCAGCGTTTCGGGCGACATCAGCGTCGCCGGCGTGCCGCTGGCGACCGGCCTGCCCTGTTTGAGCGCGAGCAGCGTGTCGCAAAACCGCGCGGCCATGTTCACGTCGTGCAACACGACGACGACCCCAAGCCCCCGCGAATCGGCGAGTTCCCGAACCAGTCCGAGCACGTCCAGTTGATGGGCGATATCGAGCGCCGACGTGGGCTCGTCGAGCAACAGGCACCGCGCCTGCTGCGCGATGAGCATGGCCAGCCACACCCGCTGTCGCTCGCCGCCCGAGAGCGACTCCACGAGACGACCCGCGAAGCGCAGCACGTCCGTGCTCGCCATTGCGCTTTGCACCACCTCATGATCGCGAGCGTCCATGCGACCGAGCGCGCCATGCCACGGATACCGGCCAAGGGCGACCAGTTCCGAGACCGTCATGCCGGCCGCCGCCGGGGGCTGTTGCGGCAGATAGGCCACGCGGCGCGCAAACTCGCGAGCGCCCCACGACTTCAGCGGCCGGCCCTCGAACCGGAGGCTGCCGCTGTCGGGCATCAGTTGGCGCGCGAGCAACTTGAGCAGCGTCGACTTGCCCGATCCGTTGTGGCCGATCAGGCCATGCACCTGGCCGCCGGCGAGCGTCAGCGTCAACGGCGAAATCAGCACGCGGCCATCCGTGACGAGGGAAACGTCATGCAATTCGAACATCGGGGCGTCAGTCATTGGCATTCGTGGAATCGGAAGCGCGGCGCGTCGCAACCTCGGCCTGCGGCTCGCGCAGTTGGCCGTCGTCGAGACGAATCAGACGGTCTGCCTGATCGAAATAGCGGTCGTCGTGAGTAATGACAAGCACACACTTGCCGCGCGCCTTGAGCGCGGGCAGCATCTGGCGATAAAAGACATCCTTGAACAGCGGGTCCTGATCCGCCGCCCATTCGTCGAACACGTAGAACGGTCGCTCCTCGAGATACGCGACGAGCAGCGCGAGACGCTTGCGTTGCCCCTGCGAGAGATCGAGCGTCGAGAAGCGCCCCGCTTCGATCGTGACCTTGTGATCGAGTTGAAGCGACCTGAGCAGCTCGCTTGCCTGCGCGTCCAGACCGTCCGGGGGAAGGCCCAACAGATGCTCGAACAGGAAGAAATCGCTGAACACCACCGAAAACAACTGGCGATAGCGATCGCGCTGCGCCTCTCCCACGGGCGTGCCGTCGACCAGGATGCGTCCTCGCTCGGGCACGTAGAGACCGACGATGAGCTTGGCGAGCGTGGTCTTTCCGCTACCGTTGCCGCCTACCAGATAGACGAGCTCGCCGGGACGAAACGTGAGATGGATCGGTCCCAGCGTGAAGTTCTCGTTTTCCTGCTCGCGGAAATAGCGATGCGTTACGCCGTCGAGAACGATGGTGTGAAACGCCGGAACATCGGACTCCGCTGGCTCCGCCAGCCATTCGCTCGGCAGTGCTGTCTCGACTTGCGCGATACGCTCCAGCGCAACGCGGGCGCTGCCGAGCGACGGCATCGCCGAGAGCACCCCTTCGATCGGCATGATGATGTACAGAAACACCAGCGCGTAACCCGATACCACCGGCGCCGGCAGATCGACGTGCCGCAGCACGACGAACAGCGTCAGGCCGATGAACGCGAAAAGTATGAAGCTGCCCCAACTTGCCGCGGCGGCGTAAAGCACATAGCCGCGCGTACGCTGCACTCGCACGGCTTCGACGCCGCTCGCGAGACGCTTTTCGATGAAGGCGGCGCGACGCGCCCGGTGCAGCTTCAGTTCCTTCGCCCCGTCGAACAGGGCGCGAAAGTCCTTCACCAAGGCTTCTTCGCGCTTTCGCGAACCGCGAAGGTGCAGCAAGGCACGCTGGTTCGCGAAGCGAAAGCCCGCAGCGCCGATGAAAATCGTGACCATGGCGAGCAACAGAATCTGCCACGACAGATAGCCGAGGTAGATCAGGCAGCCGGCGATCACGGCCCCCTGCATGGCGAGCGCCGGCAGGTTCACGAACAGCATGACGATCGTATCGAGATCCTGCGTGAGCACAGTGATCGCGCGCGCGACGCCATGCCGCTCCAGACTGGCGTAGGGCGCGGCACCGATACGGCGCACGACCTGCATGCGTAACGTCGCTTTCGCGCGTTGGCCGAGCGACATGAAGAGCGTTTGCGACACTGCACGCGTGACCAGCACCAGCGCGCCGAGCCCGAGAAACTGCATGCCGAGCGTCCCCAGATGTTCACGCGGCGCCGTCAGCGCCCGGTTGATGAGTGCAACGAGGCCCGCGTTGCCGAAGCCACTCACGAGACTACCCACGAATGCGATGGCCAATGGCCATCGAGACGCACGCACCAGTTGCCAGAACACGTTCATTGGAGGACAACCCTTCCTGGTTTTTCGGGGACGTTGGAAAGTCAGGCGACCTGCCGGCGCAGGTGCCAGAGCAAATATGGCGCCGCAATCAACATGGCGAGCACGCCCGCCGGAAGCTGCTGCGGAAAGATCAGGGTGCGGCCGAGCCAGTCCGCGGCGATCATCAGCAACGCACCGCACACGCTGGCGGCGACGGCTTGCGAGCGGGCCTTGCCGAACCCGGCCACTCGGGCCAGATGTGGCGCAAGCAGGCCGACGAACGACAGCGGACCGACCACGAGCGTGGCCACGGCACTGAGCGCCGCGGCGAGACACCACAGCCACAAGCGCGCGCGTTTGACGTTCACACCGAGCGCCGCCGCGACGGCGTCGCCCATCGGCAGCAAGTCGAGCCAGCGCGACGCCAGACAGGTGAGCCCCAGTCCGAGGAGCGCTGCGATTGCGGCGCCGGTTGCGACGCCGGTGCCGACAAGATAGGTCAGCCCCAACATCAACGAGCGCAGCAGGAATGCATTTGCGGTGCCACCGGCGCTCGCGATCGCCACGAGCGACTGTGCCGTGCCGGAGATCGCGACGCCGGCGAGCAGCATGCGCGTCGGCGAGAAGCCGCCACGGCGCGACAACATCAGCATCACCGCAAGGCTGGCCGCCGCCCCGGCGAGGGAGGCACCGAACAATGTCGACGCTTGCACGCCAGCGGCGACGAACGTGACGACCAGCACGCCCAGCATGGCCCCGCCGCTCACGCCGAGCAATTCGGGACTCGCCATCGGGTTGCCGCTGATACGCTGCAGCAGCGTGCCCGCCAGTGCAAGCGCGACACCGGCGGCCGCAGACGCGAGCATGCGCGGCGCGCGCCACGGCCATATCACGGCCCACGACCCGTCGTCCGCCCATTGCCAGCCGGCGAACGTGCGCCCGAGATGCTGCGTCACCCACACGAGTGCAACACCGAGCACCAGCGCCAATGCCAGCCAGCGCAACGGATGGCGTGCACGTGCGGGCCATGTGGCTTCGGCGGCTGCCACCTCGCCGGCGCGCGTGTGCGCCAACAGCCACAGCAACAGGGGACCACAGAGAAGCGCCGCTGCCGCGCCGGTCGGCAGCGTGGCGCCATCGAGCAGCGGCAGCGACTGCACAATCTGATCGGTCAGCATCAGCATGAGCGCGCCGATGACCGGCGCCCACACGAGTTGATCGCGCAACCGTCTCGCACCGGCCAGTCTGACCAGTTGCGGCCCCGCGAGCCCGATGAAGCCGATGATGCCCACGATACTGACGATGCTCGCAGAGAGTACCGCGGCCACGGCGAGCCCCGCCGTGCGGATCCACGCGATGCGCGCACCGAGTTGCGTGATGCTGCGATCGTCCAACGCGAAAAGCGAGAGCGGTCTGAGCATTAGCGCGGCCGCCAGGCCGGCGACCAGCACGCGCGGCACCAACGCTCCGACGTCGTGCCAGCCATTCTGTACGAGCGAGCCGGCCCCCCACGCGAATACACCTACGAGCGCGCGCTCATGGGTCATGGAAACCATGATCGACAGGCCACTGCAATACAGGTTGACAATCATGCCCGCGAGAATCACCGGCACGGGCGCGAAGCGGCTGCGCCATGTCAATGCCATCACCGCCGCTATCGCAGCCGCGGCGCCCGCAAGCGCAATTCCGGACTTGAACGCGAGCGCGATCGGCGGCAACCAGATCGCAGCCGCCGAAAGCGCCAACGACGCCCCCGAGGCCACGCCCAGCGTCAACGGCTCGGCCAACGGATTGCGCAGCACCTGCTGAAACATCACGCCGGCGAGCGACAGTCCCGCGCCGGCCAGCAATGACATTGCAAGACGCGGCATCCACGCATAGTGCACGAGCAGACCGGCCAGGCCCGCCGCGCCGACCGGCGCAGCGGATTCCGCCGGATGCGCGATCACGTGGCAAATCGCCAAAAGAAAGGCACCGATGTCGACGCCCGCCGGGCGCAATGCAAACAGACTATTCACGGCGAGGACCACCGCCGGCAGACCGAAGAGAAGTGTCAGGCGCCAAAGACCAAGATGCCTGGCAGCCATCGACGCACCTCGACCGGCACCGGAAGTCATGGGTCGAAGCGGATTGGGTGCACTCATGCCGCCGCCCCCGTGAGCGCGCCACGCAGCGCGAGCGCCAGCCTTACCGCGGTCGGGGTGCCGCCGGTGGGCAACATGACTGGCAGTCGTGCGACGCGCGAGCTCCGAACGAAAGGCATGGCTTGCCACAGCGGGCTTTGTCCAAGCATGCGGAGCAATTCGGGCTGCGTACCGATCAGCATCGCGCTCGCCGACGTGTCAGCGCCGAGTTGGGTGTAGTCGACCTGCGCCATGCCCTCGGTGTCGCTCGGACGCTTCCATGCATTCGTCAGCCCAATGGCCGCCAGCGTCCCGCCAAAGACGCTCTCGCGACCAAAGACATGAGTCAGCCGGGTATCGACCGGACTCATCAGGTAGATCGGCCGGTTTGTCATTCCATACTGCGCGAGCCGATCGCGCACGGCGTGCAGTTGCGCGTCGGTTTGCGCGAGCAATTGCGAGGTTTGCGCAGGTCGGCCCAGCGCATCGCCGAGCGCGCGAGCCCGCCGCATCGCGAGGAGGTAGCCGTCTTCATGCCGATGCGCGGGGGGCGCCACGAACAGCGGCGCGATCCGGGCGAGCGAATCCGCGAGCGCACCATGTGCCGGCGTGACGACGATCAGATCAGGGCGCAATGCCTGCATCACCTCGAAGTTGGGCTGAAACAGCAAGCCGACATCGACGACATCGTCCGGCATCGCAGGTGTGCCGGCCAGCAGTCGATACCAGAACGGGCGAGCCACCCCCACCGGCGTGACCCCGAGTGCCAGCACCTGCGCGGCCAATCCCCAGTCGAGCACGACGACGCGTGGCGCTCGACTTGCGACCGGTGGCGACGCGGCCCACGTACGCGCGGCAAGCCAGCGAGGCCCGAGTGCCCCCAGGCCAAGCGCCGCCACGAGTCCGCGCCGGGTAACTGACACGGGTCGATGCATCACCATCGAGGGCCAGTCGCCCACGCAAAGGAGTGGTGCGCCACCGCGACAGAGCCCTCGGACACCGCCGGACAGCCTGCAGTCCCTCCGGCGCATACCGTATGGATGAGGTTCTGCTGGCCCTCATTTAAATTAATGAGACGTATTACCATTATTAATCGTATCTTGTACCAAAGCCTTGATGGCGATAGGTAGAATACCCGGGATGCTTTTACTGGAAATCACAAAAAATGTTGAGAAATGGACAATATGTGTCCATTTCGATGCACTTCGGCTCGCAGGGTGTGCCTTCTCCGTGGCCGCCGGGAATCCCGGATATCCGATCGTGTTAAAGGAGTCTTCGGTGGGGAAGTCGTCATGAAGGAATTGCTGCTGCGTCGCTACCCCGAGATTCGCCGCCATTTGCCGCGCGACGTCACGCTTGCCGGTCGGGAATGCGAGGACGCCGAGCGCCAGCCGTGGCATCAGCACCAACATGGCCATGTGGTGATGGCGCTGCGTGGCGTTGTGCGCGTGCTTACGCCGTCGCACACGTGGACGCTGCCCTCGTCGCGCGCGCTCTGGCTGCCGCCGAATACGCCACATGAGCTTCACGCCGTTGGCCGCATGCATTTCTGCACGATCAGTATCGAGCCAGGCACGGCGCCATGGCTGTGGCCCAATGCGCTTGTCCTCACAATCAGCCCGTTGCTGCGGGAATTGACCGTCGACATGCTGCCCGACGGCACGCATTACGCACCCGACAGTCGCACCGCGCTCTCGGTGCCGCTTCTGATGCGTCTGGTTCGTGAGGCGGCCGCGCCCGGCGAGCATGGCCTGCCATTGCCGAGTTCGGCCAAGCTGCTCGCGATTTGCGAGCATATGATGACGGCGCCCGCCACCGACTATTCGCTGGAGCGCTGGGGGGAAGAGTTGGGGGCAAGCGGCAAAACCCTCGCGCGCCGCTTCAAGGACGAGACGGGGATGACGTTCGGCCGCTGGTGCCAGCACATGCGCGCGTCGGAGGCGATCACGCGGCTGGCGGTTGGCGCGTCGGTCGGCGACGTCGCATTGGCGCTCGGCTATCGGAGTCCGAGCGCGTTCATCGTGATGTTCAAGCGGTTGTTTGGCCGCGCGCCTCAGCAGTATCTCGCAATGCCTGATCGTTGAGCCGCGAACGAACCCTGCACCGGTACTGACACTGGCCCCGGCGCCACGCTCCGCGTTATCAGGTTTGTCCGACGGCCAACGTCGACACCTCGGCGGACGAAGCCGTCCGCGCGAATACCTTGCGCGAGATCCAGACGGCAAGCACCCCGACCGCGACTCCGGCGACGACATCGACCACATAGTGCCCGCCGTGCGATGGCGTCGAGATCACCATGAGCGTGTTGAGCACGATGAAAATCGGAAACAGGCGACGAACGTGGCGCATCGCGTAGGCGAAGAGCATCGCCATGACGGTATGAAACGAGGGAAACGACACCAGCCCCTGCGCCGCTGCGAACGACAGCGTTCGCACATGATCGATCCGGAAGGCAAGATAATCCGACACGGTGGACGCCGTGCCAGGGTCCTGCACGTTGAAGTGCACGAAGGCGCTTTCGGCGGGAAACGGCGTGGCGATCATCAACACCAGTACGGTGCCGATCATGAACTGGACGACGAATTCGGCATAGTCGCGAACGTTGCGGGTGACGACCAGCAAGAATGGCACGCATGCCATCTGAATCCAGGTGGACTGGTAAGCCGCGCCCAACACGGCATCCAGCCACGCATGCGCGCGCACGGTCTGATATATCGTGGGCCAATGGATGCCGAGCCAGGCATCCGCGGCCACGAGCGAGCTCGCGATGTCGGGGGCGGCAAGGGTGAGCGACAGATATTGGAAAACGAGTGCGCCGCAGGTGAAGCCGGCGAGCGTGACGATCCAGAGAATGCCCGCGCCGGCGTCGCGATAGAACACTTCGCGCGCCGTTCCGCGCAACCGGGGCAACCGCGAGATCGCGAGCAGCAACGCGCCGACGGCCAGACTGGCCAGGCCGCGAACGACAATGCGCACGATCTCGTCGTGCCTTACCACCAGCCCGGCGTGCGCGCCCCACGCAAGATCCACGGCGATCAGCGCAAGATTGAAAAGCCACGTCGCCCAGTAGATCCGCCAGACGGTCGCCGGCATTTCGCCCCCTTGTTCACGTCGAAACCGGCGCCCGGGCGCCGAAGCGAGAGACTGCACGGCATCATCGGGGGAAGTGGCGGAAAGCAGCAGGAGTCGAACCTACCTGGGAGCGGCTGACGCCCCCAACCGGGTTTGAAGCCCGGCCGCATCACCGGATACGGATGCCTTCCTTCAGACGAAGCGACCTAGGACGCCGCACCCCATGTCACACCGGGACGCCGTACGTGGCGATCGCCAACGCGGCGAGTATATCCCGCACGATCGAAGAACTCCAGAATCTGAATCGCGCGCTTGCGCCCCAACCCCGTGGCATCCCGAAACGTACCCGCCTCAACCGCGCCGTTCGCATGCGCGATCATCTCCGCCAGCGTCTGCACGCACGCTTCGTCGTAAAAGAGGTCCTTGACGATCTGATGCACGCGGCCCTGCCGGGCAAGCTTGCGAAGCACCCCACGCACGCGTTCCTCCGGCACACCGAGCTCGCGCCCCATGTCGCGCACCCACGGCGGATCGAAGCGGCCCTGCGCCACTTTCGGCAGCAACGCCCGCGCCAGTGCCGATTCCTCATCCGTCATTTCGACGCGATGCGTGGGCAGATGCCACCACGCGCCCGTACGTGCCACCCCGCCTTCGCCGAGCATCGCCTGCATGGCCATGCGCCAGCGCGGCGCGTCCAGCGCCGGCCACGTCATCCGTCCCAGGCGCGCCGCATCGAGCCCAGGCTCGTCGGGCAGGCGCGCATGATAATCGCGCAGGGCGTCAAGCACGCGCACCCGCACGGCGTCCCACGCCCGGGGCGCAAACGCGAGCGACTCGCCCTCCGAACCGGGCAGCACCACCGCGTCCGACGGCCACTGCCATTGCCCAGGCGGCAACCCGGTCAGCGCCACGACCTGAGCGCTCGTCAGCCCGAACGGCGACTGCGACAGGAGGGCTTCGAGCCCATCACCGTCGAGAAACTTCGCCACGGCATCGAGCCACGCCAATCGCGCCGCCGATCGGCGCTTGCGTTCCGGCGCCGCCGGATCGAGCACCCGTCCGCCGCCGACGGTCGCCGTTGCCTGCGGATTGCGCACGATGAAGCGATCGCCCGGCATCGCACAAACCGGCGCATCGAAGACCAACTGCACGCGCATCGTCCCGCCCGGGGCAAGCGTGTCGCCCCCCAGCAAAACGGTGCGCGCCTGAACGTGCGTCGTGCCCAGATGCACATGCAATGGAAACCACTGCGTGAGCGGTGCGCTGGCCTCGAACCAATGCAGGTCGACGTCGATGTGCGTCGAAGGCGCCGACAGACCGTCGGCGACGATCCAGTCGCCTCGCCCAAGTTGATCGCGCTCCACACCGGCCAGATTCAGCGCGCAACGCTCACCGGCCCTGCCCGCATCGACGGGACGATTCTGCGCGTGAATACTGCGCACCCGTACCGGCACCCCCTGCGGCATCACCCGCAGACTGTCGCCCACGCGCACCGTGCCCGCGAACGCCGTGCCGGTCACGACCGTACCGTGCCCCGGCAACGTGAACACGCGATCCACCGCCAGACGAAATAGCGCGTCGTCGCGCCGTATCGCGTTGCCCGACGCCTTGAGCGCCTGTGCCGCCGCAACGAGCCGCTCGCGCAACGCCGCCACCCCCGGGTCGTCCGGCGTGGTCGACGACACCGGCACTACCTCGGACTGCGCGAGCGGCGTGCCGGCCAGCCACCGGTGAATCTCCTGCGTGAGCGTGGCCAGCCGCCCAGCGTCGACGCGATCGGCCTTCGACAACGCCACGACACCGCGTCGCACGCCCAACATCGAGAGAATGGCCAGATGCTCGCGCGTCTGCGGCATGATCCCATCGTCAGCGGCGACCACCAGCAGCGCGAAGTCGATGCCGACGGCGCCGGCCGCCATGGTGTGAATCAGCTTCTCGTGACCGGGCACGTCGATGAACCCGAGCACGTCGCCGTCGGGCAACGGCGTGTACGCATAGCCCAGCTCGATGGAAATACCGCGCGCCTTTTCTTCCTTCAGACGATCCGTGTCGACGCCGGTGAGCGCGCGAACGAGACTCGTCTTGCCGTGGTCGATGTGTCCTGCCGTGCCAACGATCATGCGCGCAACTCCGCAAACTGCAGCGACAACCGCGCCTCGTCCCCCGCTTCGAGACACCGCAAGTCGAGCCACAGCGTCTGATCCGAAATGCGACCGATCACCGGATACGGCAACGCGCGCAGCGCCGCCTCGAGCCGGGCAAGCGCACGGCCGCTGCCGCGCTTGCCGCCCCCCGCCGGCACGATCGCCAACCCGAAACTCGGCAGTTGTTCCACCGGCAACGCACCGCTGCCGATCTGGCTCATCATGGGTGCGGCACGCACGGTGTAAGCCTCGCCCAACGACGCCGCGAGCACCGGCGCCAGACGCTCGGCCTGCGCCGCCATGTCCGCGCGCGCCCGGGTGAGCAGCCGCAGCGTGGTCAGCCGCTCGGTCAGATGATCCGGGTCCCGATACAGCCGCAGCACCGGCTCCAGCGCGGCCAGCGTGAGCTTGCCGACGCGCAGCGCGCGCTTGAGCGGATGCTTCTTGATTCTGGCGATGAGGTCCTTGCGCCCGACGATCATGCCCGCCTGCGGACCACCCAGCAGTTTGTCGCCGGAGAAGGTCACGAGATCGGCGCCCGCCGCGATCGTCTCCTGAACAGTGGTTTCGTGCGGCAACCCCCATTGCTCCAGCCGCGCGAGCGTGCCGCTGCCAAGGTCGACCGCCACCGGCACGCCGTGCGGCCTCGCGATCTCCACGACCTCGGCCACGTCCACGCTCCGCGTGAAGCCCGTGACTTCGTAGTTGCTGCAATGCACCTTCATCAGCAACGCGGTCTTCTCGCCGATGGCATTGCGATAGTCGGCGGGATGCGTGCGATTCGTCGTGCCGATCTCGACCAACCGCGCCCCCGCGTGCGTCATGATGTCGGGAATGCGGAACGCGCCGCCGATCTCGACCAGTTCGCCGCGCGAGACCACCACTTCGCGACGCCTGGCCAGCGTCGCCAGCATGAGCAGCACCGCGGCGGCATTGTTGTTGACGACCGTGGCCGCCTCCGCGCCGGTCAGCTCGCACAGCAACGGCGCAACGAGGTCGTCGCGATCGCCGCGTCCGCCAGTCGCCAGATCGAATTCGAGATTCGCCGGGGCGGTGAGCGCCTGCATCACCGACTCGACAGCCGACTCGGGCAGCAACGCGCGTCCGAGATTGGTGTGCAGCACGGTGCCCGTCAGGTTGAAAACCGGCCGCAGCGCGGCACGGTTGCGCTCGGTCAAGGCACGCGATACCCGCGCGCCAAAGGCATCGGGCGTCACGGCATCGCGGGTCAGCGCGCCCGCCAGCGCCGCCGCACGGCACGCATCGAGATCTTGACGCAACGCCGCCGTAACCTGAACGCGTCCGAAGTCGGCCAACGCCGCCTCGAAGACCGGCATTCCCAGCAACCGGTCGACCGAAGGCAATTCCGCCGCGCCCGCCAAGGCGTCATTGTCCGCCGGCTGGCGCGTCATCGCCGTCGTTCCCGTCATGGCGTCTCTCCCCTCAGGCGTCTTCGGCGTTTTGCCAGAGCAGCGGATTGCCGTTGGCACGCGCATAACCCGCCTCGCCCATCAGCACGTCGAGCGCGAGACTGGCCAGGTCGTCGGCGACCGGCTCCACGAACGGGTCCTTGTCCTGATAGAAGATCTTCCGGTAGCCATGGCAGTCGTCGCACGATTCGGCCCGGACGGGAGACGATGCGACACGCTTGGCCGCCTCATCGAGCTTCGGACGCCCGTTCTCGCCCTTGATGATTTCTCCCCCAGAACTCGCGGCGAGCACGGCGTCGCCCGATGCGGTGGCCTCCCCGCCCTTGTCGACAACGTGGTACGCGACGTGCTCGCTGGCCTCGCAATGCGTGCACTTGACGCGCACCATGTGCCATTCGGTCGCGCACAGCCCACACGCAAGGTAACGATAGCCCTCGTACGCGCCGCCGATGCGAACCACGCTTGCCACCGGCAGCGTGCCGCACACCGGGCAGACATTGGGGACGTCGAGCATCGGCACGTCGCCCACGTCGAAGGTACTCGCCACGCCGGTCCAGAGGACTTGCAGCGCGGCCATGATGAACGGCGCGCTAGCGGCGTCGACGCCCTTGCCATGCCCGGCGAGCAATGACTGGGCGCCGGCTTCGAGCGCGGCCGGATCGGCCTCGCGAACCCGCGTCAGTACGCCGCGCACGGCGGCGGGCAGGTCGGGCTGCGCCGCAACGGCGTCGAGTAGCGGGGCGAGAAGCGGTTGCCACCGGCCGGCGTCATAGCCGCCGGTCGCGGGGACGAGCGGCATGCAGTGCTGCTGCGCCTGCGCGATCGACTCGGGCGACGGCGGCGACGGCGTGAAGTTGTCGAGCACGCGCTGCTGCGCGTCGACGAGCGCGGCCATCAGCCGCAGGTAATCGCCAAGCGGATGACCGTCGGCCAATTGACGCAGCCGCGCCGCGCGCGCCGAAAAGACTTCGGCGCGCTGGGGCAGGCGCACACGGGGAATGGAGGTGCGATCGAGGGACTCGATCTGTCCGGGTTCGAGAATGCGTTGCAAGGTGGCCGGCCTCGTAAGAGCGTCCGGCCACCAACCCGGCCGGACTTATTTGTTGAGCTGCTTGTACCAGGCGCGATGGTGCTTCCACGCCCAGCCGCGGGTGACGGTTCCGCGCGTCATGGCGCGCACGGAACCCTTGATCCAGATCGCCGCGTAGATGTGCGTAATGATGCCGCAAATCAACACGAATGCACACACCGCGTGAACATCCGACGCCAGACGAATCGCCCAGATCGGAAAGTAGAACGCGAAGTAGGCACGCCAGATCACGATGCCCGAGAGCAGCAGGCCGATCATGCACAGCACCATCACGTAGAAAAGCAACTTTTGGCCGGCGTTGTAGCGCCCGACCTCCGGCAGATTCTCCTCGCGGTTCTCGAGCACGTCGCCGATCTTCTTCATCCACTCGGCGTCGCGCGACTCGAACTTGTTATAGCGGGCAAGCCGCAGTGCGAGCCACACGAACGCGACGAACATCACCACACCGACGAACGGATGCAGCACGCGTGTCCAGGGACCGCCTCCGAACAGGTTGGTGAGCCAGAACATGGACGGATGGAACAGCGCCAGCCCGGAGAGCGCGAGCAGGATGAACGTGCCCGCGACGATCCAGTGATTGATACGCTCCGAGGCGTTGTAGCGCTCGATCAGATCGCCCTTGTCTCCCGTACGATCGCTTCGTTCATACGACATGGTCAGACCTCCTCGTGCGTGATGGCGCCCTTCTGTCCATCGGGCCCGCTACCCTTGCGCGACGCGTCGTAGCGGCGCGCCGCTTCTTCATCCTCCTCGGTCGTCTCGTTCGGGCCGGTCTTGATGTAGTGGAAGAAGCCGGCAATCGCCGTGAGCGCCATGGCGGCGACCCCCAGCGGCTTGGCGATGCCTTTCCAGAACGTGACCATCGGGCTGATGCGCGGATCGTCCGGCAGGCCGTGATAGAGCGACGGCTTGTCGGCATGGTGCAGCACATACATGACGTGCGTGCCGCCCACGCCGGCCGGATCGTACAGCCCCGCGTTGTCGAAGCCCCGGGTCTTCAGGTCCTCGATGCGCTCGGCCGCCTGATCCTTCATCGCGTCCTTGGTGCCGAACATGATCGCGCCGGTCGGGCAGGTCTTCACGCACGCCGGTTCGAGCCCCACGGACACGCGATCGGAACACAGGGTGCACTTGTATGCCTTGTGATCCTTCTGCGAGATGCGAGGAATGTTGAACGGGCAGCCGGTGATGCAGTACCCGCAACCGATGCACGCCTCTTCATGGAAGTCGACGATGCCGTTCGCGTACTGCACGATCGCCCCGGGCGACGGGCATGCCTTCAGGCAGCCCGGGTCCTCGCAGTGCATGCAGCCATCCTTGCGGATGAGCCACTCGAGGTCGCCCTTCGGGTTTTCGTACTCGGTAAAGCGCATGAGCGTCCACGAATCGGACGTCAGATCGGCCGGGTTGTCGTACACGCCGACGTTCGTGCCCACCTCATCGCGCAGGTCGTTCCACTCCATGCAGGCGGTCTGGCACGCCTTGCAGCCGATGCACTTGGTGACGTCGATGAGTTTGGCGACGTCACCCGTGTACGCCTCGCGCTCCGAGGGTGACGGCAGCGTGGTTGCCGAGCGCCGTTTGATATCCAGAGATTGCAATGCCATGGCGCCCCCTTATGCCTTCTCGACCTTCACCAGGAACGACTTGAACTCCGGTGTCTGCGAATTGCCGTCGCCCACGATGGGCGTGAGCGTGTTCGCGAGGAACCCGGGTTTGGTCAGTCCCTTGAAGCCCCAGTGAATCGGAATGCCCACGTGGTGAATCGTCTTGCCTTCCACCTTGAGCGCGCGAATGCGCTTGGTCACGACCGCGCGCGCCTTGATGAAGCCGCGGTTGGACGTCACCTTGACCATGTCGCCCGCGGCCACCCCGATCTCCTTGGCCAGCGCCTCGCCGATCTCGACGAATTGCTCCGGCTGGATGATCGAGTTGAGCAACGCGTGCTTGGTCCAGTAGTGGAAATGCTCGGTCAGACGGTACGTGGTCGCGACATACGGGAACTTGTCGGCGGTGCCCATCGTGGCCAGATCGTCCGGGAACACGCGGGCGCCCGGATTGCTCGTGGCCTTGGGCTGCTTCGGATGCAGCGGGTTGTAACCCAGCGGCGTCTCGAACGGCTCGTAATGCTCGGGGAACGGCCCTTCCGCCATGGCACCCTTCGCGAAGAACCGTGCAACGCCCTCGGGGTTCATGATGAATGGACTCATGCCGCCGGCCGGGTCTTCGTCGATCTTGAAGTCCGGCACGTCGGACCCTGTCCAGACCTTGCCGTTCCAGTACACGAGCTTGTGCTTCGGATTGAAAGGCTTGCCCGCAAGGTCCGACGACGCACGGTTGTAGAGGATGCGACGGTTCGCGGGCCACGCCCACGCCCAGTTCAGTGTCTGGCCGATGCCGGTCGGATCGCTATTGTCACGACGCGCCATCTGGTTGCCCGCCTGCGTCCACGCACCGGCGAAGATCCAGCATCCGGACGACGTGCTGCCGTCATCCTTCAGTTCCGCGAAGCCCGCGAGCTGTTCGCCCGCCTTGCGCGTGACCTTGGTCGGATCCTTCGGATCGACGAGGTCCTTGAGCGCACGGCCGTTGTACTCCTTGGCGATCTCTTCGGGCGACGGGCTCTCCGGCCGTGCGTAGGGCCACGACAGGTTCACGATCGGGTCCGGGTACTTGCCGCCCTGCGTCTTGTACATCTCGCGCAGGCGCAGGAACAACCCGGTCATGATCTCGATGTCGGTGCGTGCCTCGCCCGGCGGCTCGGCCCCCTTCCAGTGCCATTGCAGCCAGCGCCCGGAGTTGACGAGCGCGCCGTCTTCCTCGGCGAAGCAGGTCGTAGGCAGACGGAACACCTCTGTCTGGATCTTGCTGGAGTCGACGTTGTTGTGCTCGCCAAAGTTCTTCCAGAACTCCGACGTCTCGGTCGCCAGCGGGTCCATGACGACCAGGAACTTGAGCTTGGCCAGCGCCTGGTCCCACTTGAACTTGGCCGGCGCCGCCGCGATCGGGTTGAAGCCCTGCGCGATGTAGCCGGTCATCTTGCCCTGGTTCATCAGCTCGAGAACCTGCAGCAGGTCGTACGGCTTGTCGAGCTTGGGCAGGTAGTCATAGCCCCATTGATTCTCGGCGGTCGCCGCGTCGCCCCACCAGGCCTTCATCAGGCTCACGTAGAACTTCGGGTAGTTCTGCCAGTAGCTGAGCTGGTTCGGACGCAGCGGCTTCTGGGTGCGTGGCGTCAGGTATTGCTCGAGGGTCTGCTCGGCCTGCTTGGGCAAGGTCATGTAGCCCGGCAGCAGGTCGGTCATCAGCCCCAGGTCGGTCAGCCCCTGGATGTTCGAGTGACCGCGCAGCGCGTTCATGCCGCCGCCCGCCACGCCGATATTGCCCAGCAGCAGCTGCACCATCGCGCCGGTGCGAATCATCTGCGAACCGATCGAGTGCTGTGTCCAGCCCAGCGCATACATGATGGTCATGGTGCGCGTGGGGGTGGAGCACTCGGCGATCTGCTGGTAGATGTGCTCGACCTTCTCGGCCGGCGTGCCGCATACGCGCTCGACCGTCTCGATCGTGTAGCGCGAGTAATGCTGCTTCATGAGCTGGAACACCGTGCGCGGGTGTTGCAGCGTGGGGTCGGTCAGCACATAGCCGTCCGCGCCCTTCTGATAGTCCCAGGAGCTCCTGTCGTAGGTGCGCTTTTCGGCGTTGTAGCCCGAGTAAAGACCGTCTTCGAACGCGAACTCGTCTTTCACCAGGAAGGTGAAATCGGTGTAGTTCTTGACGTATTCATGCTGGATCTTGTCGTTCGTGAGCAGGTAATTGATCAGCCCGCCGAGGAAGACGATATCCGTGCCGGTACGGATCGGGGCGTAGTAATCCGCGACCGATGCCGAACGGTTGAAGCGCGGGTCGACCACGATCAGGCGCGCCTTGTTGTGCGCCTTCGCCTCGGTCACCCATTTGAAACCGCACGGGTGTGCCTCGGCCGCGTTGCCGCCCATGATGAGTACCAGATCCGCGTTCTTGATGTCGACCCAATGGTTCGTCATCGCGCCACGGCCAAACGTCGGGGCAAGACCTGCCACCGTCGGGCCGTGTCAGACACGTGCCTGGTTGTCGAATCCCAGCATCCCGGTACTGCGGATGACTTTGTGCGTGAGGTAACCGACCTCGTTGCTCGATGCCGACGCGGCAAGCATGCCCGTCGTCAGCCACCGGTTGACCGTCAGGCCATCGTCCGTCTTCTCGACAAAGTTGGCGTCGCGGTCGTCCTTCATCAGCTTCGCAATGCGGTCGAGCGCATCGTCCCACGAAATCCGCTCCCACTTGTCGGAGCCGGGCTTGCGGTATTCCGGGTGGGTGAGACGGTTCGGGCTGTGGATGAAGTCGATGAGACTGGCCCCCTTCGGGCACAGCGTGCCGCGATTGACCGGATGGTCCGGGTCGCCTTCGATGTGAAAAACGCTCTTCTTCGCGTTCTTCGCACCGTCGCCGTAGCTGTACATGAGCAGGCCGCAGGCCACGGAACAGTACGGACAAGTGTTGCGCGTTTCGGTCGCGCGCGCGAGCTTGAACTGGCGGACTTCCGCCAGCGCCGCGTCGGGCGCGAACCCGAGCATCGCCAGGCTGGACCCTGCCAGCGTTGCGCCACTCACTTTGAGGAACTGGCGCCTGGACATATTTAGCATGGGGGAATTCTCCTCAAATTTTCGGAAACTTTGCGGGAGTGCGTTGAGTATAGAGCAAAGTGCCTACGTTTTCCGCGACTTAGCACAAACCATGCCTCATGTTGCGCCACACCCGGATTATTGGGAACTTCCTTGACATTTTGGTATTCTGAGCGTCACTTTGGTCACCGTCCCCGGTAATGGACACATTGCCCCCAGAAGATGATGTGACGGACCTGATCGCCTGTCCGAACTGCGACACGCTGCACCGCCGCACGGACTTGCCGCCGCGCGAGACGGCGCGATGCGTGCGCTGTCACTCGGTGCTTTACCGCGCCCCCGACCTGCGCCTCTCGCGGGTGCTCGCGCTCACCCTGACCTGCTTGATCGTGTTCGCCATCGCGAACGCCTTCCCGATCGTCGAAATCGAGGTGCAGGGCATCTACACCGAAACCACGCTCGTGGGCGCCGCCTGGGCCCTGTATCGCGAAGGCATGTGGCTGGTCGCGCTGCTGGTCTTCGCCACGACCGTGCTCTTCCCGCTCTCGCAACTGGTTGCCCTGGTGCACCTGATCGCGCCGCTGTCGGTCGGCCGTCGGCCGTACGCGGTGTTCCATGTGATGCGCGCCATCGAATTCTGCCGGCCGTGGGGCATGATCGAGGTCTTCATGCTTGGCGTGCTCGTCTCGCTGGTCAAACTCTCGGCCATGGCGAGCGTGCTGCCGGGCATTGCGCTGTGGGCATTCGGCGCGCTCACCGTGTTGCTCGCCATGGTGCTGTCGTACGATCTGCGCAATCTGTGGCTGGTCATCGACCACACGCCGGACCCGAATGCGCCCGGTGCCGCCCCGTCGCGGGTGCCGCGATGAAATATCTCTCGGCCAAGGCCGCCGGACTTGTCGCCTGCACCGTTTGCGGGCGACTCTCCCGCGAGGTGAAGACCGTGGAGAAGGAACGGTGCCCGCGCTGCGGCGCCGTGCTGCACCAACGCAAGGTGGACAGCCTTGCGCGCACGTGGGCCTTGCTCATCGCGGCGGCGATCCTGTACATTCCCGCCAACGTACTGCCCATGATGCAGACGCGCTCGCTGCTCGGAAATTCGAGCGACACGATCATGAGCGGTGTCATCTATTTCTGGACCAGCGGCGAGTACGATCTGGCCATCGTCGTGTTCACGGCGAGCATTCTCGTACCGATGCTCAAGCTCATTGCCCTGTCGCTGCTGTGCTTCACCGCGCAGCGCGGCGCGCGCTGGAAACCGCATCAACGCACCAGGCTGTATCACATGATCGAGTTCATCGGCCGCTGGTCGATGCTCGATGTCTTCGTCGTCGCGCTGATGGTGGCGCTCGTCAACATTCAGTCGCTGGCCGTCATCCAGGCCGGCCCGGGCATCGTGGCGTTCGGCTCCGTGGTCGTGCTCACGATGTTGGCCTCCATGCAGTTCGATCCCCGGCTGATCTGGGATCAGATTCGCGACGACGATACCGAACAGGACGACCATGACTGAACCGAACGACCCGCAAGCCCCGAAGGCGCCGCCGCCCGAGGCAAGCGAGCTGCCGACACCGACCATCGAGCCGCGCAAGCGCTGGGCGCCGTCGCTCGTCTGGCTGATTCCGCTGGTAGCCGCCGTGATCGGGCTCTCGCTCGTGGCCAAGGCGCTCATCGAGCGCGGGCCGACCGTCGTCATCGACTTCAAGACCGCCGAGGGCCTGGAGGCGGGCAAGACCAAGGTCAAGTACAAGGAAGTCGACATCGGCACGGTCAAGAACATCGAACTCTCCGACGATCTCTCGCACGTGCGTGTGACGGTGGATCTGACCAAGAACGCCAAGCGCTTCGCCGTCAAGGACTCGCGCTGGTGGGTGGTGCGCCCGCGCGTGGCCGGCGGCAGCGTCTCCGGTCTGTCGACATTGCTCTCGGGCGCCTACATCGGTGCCGATGCCGGCAAGTCCAGGGAATCGGTCTCCCATTTCACCGGCCTGGAGGTGCCGCCGGTGGTCTCCAGCGGGCAGCCCGGCAAGCCGTTCGTGCTGCACGCGAGCGACGTTGGCTCGCTCGACATTGGGTCACCGATCTATTACCGCCGCATTCAGGTCGGTCAGGTCGAAGCCTATTCGCTCGACCCGGACGGCAAGGGCGTGACGCTGCGCATTTTCGTGCAGGCGCCGTATGACCAGTACGTCGGTTCGAACACCCGCTTCTGGCATGCGAGCGGTATCGACCTGCGGCTCGACTCGAGCGGCTTCCAGGTCAACACACAATCGCTGGCGTCGGTGGTCATCGGCGGCATCGCCTTCCAGGCGCCCAACGATGCGGGCGCGGGCGTGATGGCGAAGGCGGGTCAGGAATTCCGGCTCGCGCCCGACGAGGCCACGGCCATGAAGGCCCCGGACACGCATCCGGTCACGGTGGTGTTCCGCTTCCAGCAGTCGCTGCGCGGCCTCGTCGTGGGCGCTCCGGTGGACTTCCGTGGCATTACGCTCGGCGAAGTCACGTCGATCGGGGTCGAATTCGACGCGGCCACCAAGCAGATCAACATGCCGGTCACCGTGATGGTATACCCGGACCGTCTGCGCCGCCGCGACCCGAAGAACAACCTTCCGCCCAACGAACTCGCCAGCCGCCAGATCCTCAACGCGCTGGTCTCGCGGGGCCTGCGCGGGCAATTGCGCACAGGCAACCTGCTCACCGGTCAGTTGTACGTGGCGCTCGACTTTTTCCCGAATGCAAAGCCGGCCAAGGCCGAAGAAGTCGACAACGTGCTCGTCATGCCGACAGTGCCCAACACGCTCGACCAGTTGCAGCTCCAGATCGCCGACATCGCCAGCAAGCTCGACAAGATTCCGTTCGACAGCATCGGCCAGAATCTCGACGCGTCGCTGCGTAAGCTCGACAAGACGCTCGAGAGCGCGCAAGGGCTGTTCCGTCAGCTCGACAATGAAATCGCGCCCGAGGCGAAGGCCACCCTGGGCGAGGCGAAGAAGAGCTTCGGCGCCGCCGAGCGCACGCTTTCCGAAGACTCGCCAGTTCAGCAGGACGTGCGTCAGGCCATGCAGGAACTGACCAGGACGCTGCGCTCGCTCAACACGCTCGCCGATTACTTGCAGCAGCATCCCGAGGCATTGCTGCGCGGCAAACCGAAGGATCCGCAACCATGACCAGGCCGAACGAGATGATTCGCAGCCCGCGCCAACGCGCCGCCCGACGGCCGACAGGCCTTCGCGCCCTCGCCGTGCTCGCCTCGACGCTTGCCGCCGCGCTCGCCGGCTGCGCGTCGCCCACGCCCACGTTCTACACGCTCAGCGATGCGCCCGGCCTCCCCGGCACGCCCACGGCTTCCGGCACTTCCGGCACTTCCGGCACTTCCGGCGCCCGGACGATCGGCGCCGAGGCGCCGGCCGCGCCATACGCTGTTGAAGTCTCGCCCGTTGCCGTGCCGGAGCAGGTCGACCGGCCGCAGATCGTCATCACGCGCGGCGGCGGTCGCGTGGATATTCTGGAGGCGTCGCGCTGGTCGGCACCGCTCAAGACCGAACTCACCTCGACGATCTCGCGAGACCTGACGCAGCGCCTTGGCGCGATGGATGTTTACGGGCTGCCGCGCGCCGACGGTCTGACCGTATACCGTGTGTCGACTTCGGTGCAGCGGTTCGAGTCCGTCCCTGGCGAGCAGGCTGCACTGACGGCCGTGTGGAGTGTTCGCCGCGCGCCGGGCGACCTCGTGCTCACGTGCCGTTTCGCGGGCACCGAGCCCGCCAGCGGCGGCGTGGCGGAGGTGGTTGCGGCCCAGCGCAAGCTCGTCGACCGGCTGGCCGAAGGGATTAGCCGCGCCATCGCGACCAGTGCCCAGGGGGCGGGATCCACACCTCGCTGCCAGGACTGAACGGCGGCGCAGGTGACGGCACAGGTCGCGGTAAAGGCAACTGTGGGCAACGGTGCGGCCGTCCGGGGACCTGGCGAAATCCGGGTGCCAGCACCGGACACCCGCATTGGACTAAAGTCCCATGCGCCGCGGAAATTTCCGTGGGAGACTCGAGACTTATCCGAAGCCGCAACTTCCCGACGCGCAACGGCCCATTGAAGCCCGCTCCGTGACATCACACGCTCCTGACGCTCCGTCGAGACGCTCGCCGTCCTCGAACCCTCACACTGCCCCGCCCCCGGCCCATGCGCCGAGGCCGCCGTCCCAGACTGGCAAAGCCCCTTTCGATGCCCACGCGACGGACGTCTATGTCGCGCGTCTGGCTGCGCTCCATGCGAATTTGCCGGTCTCGCTGGCCGGTTCATTCCTGACGGTATGGTTGATCGTGGCCGTGCTGCACGAGGTATTTCCCTTACGGGATCTGTTGCTCTGGGCCGGAGCGCAGGCGGTGCTCACCCTGTGGCGCGCATCGGCCCTCGTCATGTATCCCGGCGTACGCCGCCGCCGAAAGGAGCGTGCGAGCCGCGCCGACACCGGCGGCGTCGACATCGCTGCAGTCCGACGGTGGGACTGGCGGGTGCGCGTCGGCTCGCTCGCCGCGGGCCTGCTCTGGGGCGTTCCGCTCGCCGTCTGGCTCTGGCAGGCGCCCGCCGCCCAGCAAACGTTCCTCATCGTCGGGCTGCTCACGCTGGGCACCGGCGCGATCTACGCGTACTGTATACATCCACCGGTGTTGCTGGCGTTCGAAGTGCCCTACTACGCGCCCAGTTTCGTCGCGTTGGCCGCCCTTGGCGGCACCATTCCGACCACGCTCGCGGTTGCGGGGTCGGTCTATCTGGCGGTCACCTTCGCATTTGCCTACCGGATGTACCTCACGCAAATCGACTCGCTTTCGATGCGCTTCGAGAACGACGACCTGATGGCGCGGCTCGCCGTGGAGCGCGACGCCGCCGAGCGCAGCAATCTGGCCAAATCTCGCTTTCTTGCCGCCGCCAGCCACGATCTGCGGCAACCGGTGCATGCCCTGAGCCTTTATGTCGGCGTGCTGCGCGAGCAGCAACTCAACGCGCGCAGCCGCCAACTGGTCGACCACATCGGTCGCGCGACCCTCGCAATGGGACAACTCTTCGACGGGCTGCTCAACATCTCACGGCTGGATGCCGGCGTGATCCAGCCCAAACCCCGAACCCTGAGACTTGCGCCGATCATCGATCAACTCCAGTTGGAATATGCACCGCAAGCGGCAGCGAAAGGGTTGATCCTGCGCGTTCACGCGGCCCGCAATAGCGAGGCGGTCGCCGTGCGTTCCGATCCGGTGTTGCTCGAACGCGTACTGCGCAACCTGCTCGACAACGCCATTCGCCATACGATGCGAGGCGGCGTGCTCATCGGCTGGCGTCGACGCGGGCCTCACATCCTCATCGAAGTCTGGGACACCGGCGTCGGCATCTCCGACACCGATCTCGACAAGATATTTCTGGAGTTTCATCAGGTCGGAAACCCGGAACGCGATCGATCGAAGGGATTGGGCCTCGGGTTGGCCATCGTACGGCGCACCGCGGATTTGCTCGACCACCCGCTGACCGTGCGTTCCGTGCCGGAGCGCGGCAGTGTCTTCAGATTGCGCGTGCCGATTGCCGACGCTCAGGCGGTGCGTCCCGCACACGAGGCACCATCAGGCGGGCTCTCGTCACATGACAGATCGGGGCAAAACGACGGCCCCCTCATTTGCGTGATCGAGGACGACGCGGAAAACCTTCACGGGCTCTGTCTGCTGCTCGACACTTGGGGTTATCGCACGGTCAGGGGCGCCAGCGGCGAGGAGATCGTGCTCGCCGCCGTGGCGGCACGAGCGAGGCCGGCCCTGATCGTCAGCGACTTCCGCTTGCGCGACCACGAAACGGGCATCGACGCGATCGATCGTCTGCACGAAGAGTTCGGCGACGACTCCATTCCGGCGATTCTGATGAGTGGGGACACCGATCCGCAGCGCCTCGTGGAAGCGTCGGCACGCGCATGGCCATTGCTGCACAAGCCGGTGGACGCTCAACTGCTGCGCCGCACAATCGAACAGACGCTTGGCGCGCAGTCCAGCCCTCAGGATATCGTGCGCGACGCCTGAAACCTCAGGAGGGCTTGCCGAGAAGCCCACCGCGCCGTGCAAGCGTGGCCGCTTGCGTGCGATTGAGCGCTCCCAGTCCGGCCAGCACGGCAGACACGTGCGCCTTGACTGTTTTTTCCGTCATGCCAAGCCGCGCAGCAATTTCACCGTTTCGCAAGCCGTCGCAGACCAGCAATAAAACCTCGCGCTGGCGCGGCGTGAGTCCGGAAAGCCGCTCGGCGATCGAGCGATCGTCGGAAAATTCCGTGCCGTCTCCAGGCGTGCGGGGACCGGCGAGCGCATCGTTCTCGACGTCGCAGTCCCCCAGTCCCGCCGGGAAATACCGCTCGCCGCGAAGCACCGCGCGCAAGGCACCGATCAGCGTGCGGCTGTCGGCGGACTTGTGCACGAAACCGTGCGCGCCCGCGATCAGCGCAGAGCGCACATCCTGACGGTCTTCCGACGCGGAAATCACCAGCAGGCGCAGGTCGGGACGTGTGGCGCGCAACCGGGCAAGCAACGCGGCTCCGGCCAGATCGGGGAGGTAATAGTCCGACATGACGGCACGCACGTCGGGGCGACCGGCGAGCGCCGCTACCGCCGACTCGCCGTCGGAGAAAGCCTCGAAATCGAGTTCCGATGTCCCCGCACGCAACGCCAGCAGGAGACCCTCGCGGAACATCGCATGGTCGTCGATCAGGAAAACGGTCGGCATCTGGGGGGAAGCGCGAAATCGCGCTTGTAAATATCCGGCGTCGACAATACGCGGAATTATGTCGCATTCCTGAATTAAAGTCCGGGATTTCCAAAATTCCACCTCGACCGTTCTCACCGGATGAAAATGCCGTCCCACGGGATCGCGTCCGTCCCCGGGCATACCTCGATTCCGGCAAACGCGAAAGGTCAGGAAAACCCGATGCCCCACTTCGCGCATTACGGATTGCGCAATCGATTACGTGATGTTTAAGATGTTCGAGACCCGGCGGCTCACGCCTCCAGCACGATAACGAGAGACGACGGCCGGCGGATCGCGATAACTCGAACATTGGAGACAAGCCATGTCCAGCTTCACCGGCCACCTGCGCCGCACGATCACCGTGGCGGCCTGCGCCACGGTTCTCTCCGCCGTCTCGGCGACGGCTTCACATGCCGCGCCGGGCGGCAACGTTTCCGACGGCGTCGTGAAAATCGGCGTGCTCACGGATCTGTCGGGCGTGTCGAGCGACAACGCCGGCAAAGGCAGCGTGGTGGCCGCGTCGATGGCGATCGACGACTTTTCGCGCGAGCACAAGGTGCTTGGCGCCCCGATCGAGCTGGTGTCCGCCGATTCGCAAGGCAAGACCGACACGGGCGCGACCATCGCGCGCGAGTGGTACGACCGGGGCAAGGTGGACATGATCACCGACCTCACCTTCTCCAACGTGGCGCTGGCGGTGGACCGGATTGCCGACGAGAAGAAGAAGATCGCCCTCGTGACGGGCGCCGGCTCGTCTGCCATCAGCAACGAGCAGTGCACGGCGCACAGTGTGCAATGGATGTACGACACGTATGCGCTGGCGAACTCGACGTCGCAGGCGCTGCTGCGGCGCGGACTCAAGTCGTGGTACTTCATCACTGCCGACTACGCGTTCGGCCATGCGCTCGAGAAGGATGCGAGTGAAATTCTCGCTCGCCAGGGCGGCAAGGTCGTCGGCTCGGTGAAGCATCCGGTGAACTCGCCCGACCTGTCGTCGTATCTGCTGCGCGCGCAGACGTCCGGCGCCCAGGTGATCGCGCTGGCGAACTCGGGCACGGACACGCTCAACACCGTCAAGCAGGCGTCCCAGTTCAACATGATCCAGGGCGGCAAACAGGTCTTCACCCCGCTGCTCTCGCTCATTACGGAAGTCCACGGCATGGGGCTGAAGAATGCCCAGGGCATGATTCTCACCAACGGCTTCTACTGGGATCAGGACGATCGCTCGCGTGCGTTCGCCCAGCGCTTCTACGCGCAGCACAAGAAAATGCCGACGATGATGCAGGCTGCCGTGTACTCGGCCGTGCTGAACTACCTGAAGGCCGTTCAGGCGGCGGGCACCGATGATGCGGACGCCGTGATGGCCAAGCTCAAGTCGATGAAGATCGACGACCCGGTGATTCGCAACGGTCAGATTCGCGCCGACGGCAAACTGGTCCACGACATGCTGCTGGTACAGGTCAAGACACCTGCCGAATCGAAGTCGGAGTGGGATCTGTACAAGATTCTGGAGACCATCCCGGCCGACAAGGCATTCGCGCCGCTGGCCGAATCGAAGTGCGCGCTGGTGAAGAAGTAAGCCATGCGCTCGCGACTCGGGATCGGTCGCACCCACCGCGCGTGCGCCGCCATTAGCGGCGCACGCGCGCCGACGGCCGCTTGCGAAGCGCTCAGGCCGTCGTATTGACCTTGCTGCCTCGCGTCTGCAGCGGATTCATCAGCGCGAGAATCTGCGCCTGAATCGACATGGCCTGTGACGAGAGGCTGGCCGTCATCTGGAGCTTTTCATCGGGCGGCATGCGGTCATTGTTGCGCACCGCGTCTAGCTGCGCCATCACCTTGGCGAGCATCGCCTTGAGCTTCTTGATGGTCTGCGCCACGACGGGATCCGCGCCACTGGCGTCGCCGACATCGCTTACCGCCTTGCCCATCTGGCGCGCACCGTCGCGTGCGCCACGCACCATCTCGACCATATTGGCGTCGATCCGGCGCGAATCGGTGTTGTTATTGTTCTCGCCACCGCTATCGGCACCATCGCCACGGCCGTCGCGCGTGTCGCGGCCGCCCGCGGCAGCGCTGCCCGTCGCCGACGCTCCGGTAGCACTGCCGGCATTGGCCGAATCGGATTGCCCGCCGGGGTTCGACGTGCTGACCGCCGCCTGCGCCTTGTCGACCTGCTGTTGCTGAATGTGGGCTTGCCATACGTCGAGCAGGCCGGAAGTCGCACTGCCCTTGATCGGAATGATGGTCGCCATACAGAGGGGAGAGAGCTCCGTGAAAGGGTCGGTAAGTTTTGGTAAGGATTCGAAAGGTATTACGGCATCCTTATCGAATTCCTTTAACCACGCCCAGCACTCCTTTCCGCTCTCCGTACTCGAGCGCAGAGCGCGTGGACCTCAGACCTGCCCCGCCCGCCGCCGGAACACGATCAGGCGCGGATCGCCCGATATCCGACGTGCTCGAAGCGTTCTTCATCGACCGGTGCGACGCCGTCTTCGCCGTCCGTCCGATCGTCGCTGGCCAGTGCGTCGAGACGGATCGCCGCGTGGACGAGCGCAATGTGCGAGAACGCCTGCGGGAAGTTGCCAACCTGACGCTGATGATGCGTGTCGTACTCCTCGGCAAGCAACCCAACGTCGTTGCGCAGCGCGAGCAAGCGCTCGAACAGGGCGCGGGCGTCGCGCTGACGGCCCAGCATCACCAGGCAATCGACCATCCAGAAACTGCACGCGAGGAAGGCGCCCTCGCCGGCCGGCAGGCCATCGTCGACACGGCTCGTTCGATAGCGCTGCACCAACCCACCCTCCATCAGCTCTCGCTCGACCGCCTCGACCGTGCCGACGACCCGCGGGTCGTCCGCCGGCAAAAAGCCGACGAGCGGAATCATGAGCACGCTCGCGTCCATTTCGGACGAACCATACGCCTGCATGAACGCGTTGCGCTCCCTGTCGAAGCCGTGAGCACACACATCGGCATGGATTTCCTTGCACAACTGCTTCCACCGATCGACCGGCCCCGGCAATCCGAAGCGCTCGGCCGACTTGATGGCGCGATCGAATGCCACCCACGCCATCACTTTGGAATACGTAAAGTGTTGTCGACCGCCGCGTACTTCCCATATCCCCTCGTCGGGCTCGCGCCATACGGTCTCAAGGTGCGCCACCAGCTTGGTCTGCACCTCCCAGGTCGCCTCGTCGCGCGGCAATCCACCCAGGCGAGCCTGATGCAGGGCGTCCATCACTTCACCATACACATCGAGCTGCAGCTGGCCGACCGCGCCGTTGCCCACGCGCACGGGCTTCGCCCCCTCGTAGCCGGGCAGCCAGTCGACCACCCATTCGGGCAGGCGCCGCTCGCCGGCCAGTCCATACATGATCTGCACTTGCGAGGGCGCGCCGGCCACCGCGCGCACCAGCCATTGGCTCCAGTCGGTGGCTTCGGTGTAGTAGCCACCGAGCATCAGCGCCTGAAGCGTGAGCGTGGCGTCCCTGAGCCAGCAGTAGCGATAGTCCCAGTTGCGCTCTCCCCCGAGCTGCTCGGGCAGCGACGTCGTCGGCGCGGCCACCACGCCGCCGGTCGGCACGAACGTGAGCGCCTTGAGCACGATCAGCGAGCGGCGAATCGCCTCGGCCCAGCGACCGTCGAGCTGACAGCGATTCGCCCAGGTTCGCCAGTAGCGCTCGGTGTCCGTTAGCGCGGCCAGGGGATCGATCTCGCGCGGATCGGCGTGATGCGAGGGCACGCGCGAGAGCACGAACGGTACCGTTTCGCCCGCGTTCACGTCGAAGCGCGCGCGCAGCCGGCCGGGCACGTCCTCGATCGGCACCGGGGTGCGCAGCACCACTTTGTCGGGGCCCGCGATCAGGCGCATGCCGGGGCCCGTGGGATCGTCGTCGTCGAGCGGACGCGACCATGGCACCGACGCGCCGTAATCGAACCGCAGGATCAACTCCATCGACATCGACACGGTGCCATGAATGCCCTTGACGAGCCGAACGAGATCCGCGGCGCCATCGCGCAGCGGCATGAAGTCGATCACAGCCACGCAGCCCTCTACCGTCTCGAAGCGCGTCTCGAGAATCAACGTGTCGTCGTGGTATCGCCGCGTGCAGGTCGCATGCGGATCGTCGGGGGAGAGCTTCCAGCGGCCGTGCTCGGCGCCGCCGAGCAGGGCCGCGAAACAGGCGGGGGAATCGAAATACGGCCAGCAGAGCCAGTCGATGGAGCCGTCGCGCGCCACGAGCGCAGCGCTGCGGCAATCGCCAATCATTGCGTAATCTTCAATACGTGCCGGCATGCTCACCTCGCGAACAGGAGAGGATCGTGGCCCCCGTCGGCGACTGGGGGCGCGCGAGCGCATGGAGCCCTATGGTACGCGCGTCGATCGCGCTCGGCCATCGGGCTCTCCCGGGAAGCCTCGGTAATGAGCGGGGTTCGCGAAAGATGCTGCCTGGGGTCATGCCTTCCCTCCTTGCGACGACGTCGTCGGATCAGGTTTGTCGGTGGCCAATCCTGCGCCCGTTCAAAAACCGACCCGCCGACGGAAGGGAAGTTCGCTATCGCGAATCAAGACGCGGAAAATCCGCATGCATGGCGGGACGAGTACGTCACGCACTCGTCGAGGTGCCCTCCTCCAGCGCGTGCACCGCTCCCTGCATCATCAGCTCGCGGATTTGCCCGGCGTCGAATCCGTACTCGGCCAGCACCTCACGGGTGTGTTCACCAAGGCGCGGTGCGGGTCCGCCGGTGCATTTCGGGGTCTCGGAGAAGCGGATCGGCAGGCCGATGCTGCGTGTCGTGCCGTCCAGCGGGTGCACCGTTTCCACCACCATGTCGCGCGCCACGATCTGAGGATGGGAGACGGCTTCGGAGATCGACAGCACCGGTCCGACCGGCAGGCCAACGGCGTCCAGGCGCTCGACCCAGTGCCGCGTGGTATCGCGCACGAGGTACGCGGTAAGCCGTTCGACGAGTTCGGCGCGATGCGCGGTGCGCCCGGCGTTGGTCGCGAAACGCGGGTCGTCCGCGATCTCGGGCGCGTCGAGCACCTGCAGCAAGCGCTCGTAGTTCGCCTGGTTCGCCGCGCCGATGTTGACCCAGCCGTCCTTCGTGCGAAACGCCTGGTAAGGCGTGCTCGTCGGATTGGCCGAGCCGAGCTTGGGCGGATTCTCGCCGCTCGCGAAGAAGTTGGCCGCCGCCCAGTACATCTGCTGGAAACCGGCTTCGAGCAGCGACGTGTCGACGATCTGCCCTTGGCCCGTGCGCAGCCGATGGGCGTAGGCTGCGGAAATGCCGAGCGCCGCCAGAATGCCCGCGTTGATGTCGGCAATCGGCGAGCCCGCCTTGATGGGCGCCTGCCCGGGCTCCCCGGTCACGCTCATCAGCCCTGAGAGTCCCTGCGCGATGAGGTCGAAGCCGCCCTTGTCGGCGCACGGACCAGTGCGCCCGTAGCCGGAGATGGCGCAATAGATGAGCGCGGGGTTCGCCTCGCGCAGCGTCTCGTAGCCCAGGCCGAGCTTCTCCATCGTGCCCTTGCGATAGTTCTCCGTCACCACGTCGGCGCTCGCGAGCATCTTGCGCAGCACCGCCTGGCCGCCCGTCGTCTTGAGATTGAGCGCAATGCCGCGCTTGTTTCGGTTGAGCATCATGAAAGATGCCGACTCGCCATGCGAGAGAATCGGCGCGAAGCGGCGCGCATCGTCGCCGTCCATTTTCTCGACCTTGATGACGTCCGCGCCCATGTCGGCCAGCATCATCCCGCACACCGGTCCCGACATGATGTGCGACAGCTCGATGACCTTGACGCCCTGCAGCGGCCCGCTTACCCGTCCCGTCGATTTCGTCGATTTCGTCGATGTCGTCGATTCGCGCATGTCATCGCCCCTCGAAAACCGGGGCCGTCTTCGCAAGGAAGGCGCGATAGCCCGTGCGGAAATCGGCCGTGCCGAAGCATGCGAAGCCCTCGTCGATCTGCGCCGGCGTGAGCGGCTCGCCGCTCGTGAGCTCGCGCACGAAACGCTTGTGCCAGCGCGCGACCAACGGCGCCCCGTCGGCAATGCGCTGCGCGCTGGCGAGGGCTTCGCGCGTCACATCGGCGTCGGGCACCACACGCGTGACGAGACCGATGCGCGCCGCCTCCTGCGCGTCGAAGATGCGTCCTTCGAGCAGAATCTCGAGCGCCCGCGCCGGCCCCAGCAGACGCACGAGCCCCGAAAGTTCGGCATGCGCCATGACCAGCCCCAGCTTGTTGATGGGCGCGCCGAACCGGCTCGACTCGCCGCAGATGCGCACGTCGCAGGCCGAGGCGATTTCCATGCCGCCGCCCACGCAGATGCCATGAATCATCGCTACCAGCGGCACCGGGCACTGTGTGAGCGCGTCAAGGGTGCGGTGCATCAGGGCGCCGTAGGCGCGCGCCTGCTCCACGTTGGCGCGATCCGTCTCGAACTCCGCGATGTCGTTGCCGGGGGCGAACGACTGCTGTCCCGCACCGCGCAGCACGATGCAGCGCACGTCCGGTGTTTCGGACAACGTCAGAATCGTGTCTCCGAGTGCCTGCCACATCGGCTTGGTCAGGGCGTTGAGCTTCTCGGGACGATTGAGCGTGACGACCACGATGGCGCCCAGCCGCTCGGTCAGAACGGTCGATGTCACATTGCCTCCTTGCGTTGCCGGCCGTTGGCCGCCAGAGATTTTTGGTATACCAATTTTTTGTAAACGATAGAATCTCCAGCGGCTGATTGGCAAGAAGAAATCGATGAATTAAGGGTTAACGTGGGAAATTCAGCGCTCCCCCGTTGACGTTGTGTCGCCTCTTCATCAAAATTGGCATTCCATTTTTTGACGAGCTTCACGCATGAGCACATCCGCTTCGCTCAACGCCACCGCGTACGAGGCCCTGAAGGCGCGCATCGTGCGCGGCGAGTTGCGCCCCGGCGCCCCGCTCTCGGAGCGCGCGCTGTGCGACGCGCTGGCCGTATCGCGCACGCCGCTGCGCGAGGCGCTCAAGCGGCTGGCGAACGAAGGGCTCGTGGAGATATCGGAAACACGCCGCGCCCGGGTGGCGCGCGTGAGTGTGGACGAGGTGGTGAATCTGCTTGCGGTCATGGCCGTGCTCGAAGGCCTGTCGGGCGAGCAGGCGTGCGAGAAGGCGACGGACGCCGACCTCGACGAACTGGCGCGGTTACAGTCGGCCATGGAGTCGGCCTACGCGCGCACCGACCACGCGGCGTATTTTTCACTGAACCAGCAGATTCACCTGAGCATTCTGCGCATGGCGGACAACGCGCCGCTCGCCGAATATTTCCACAATCTCAATGCACGGCTTCGGCACGTGCGCGAGCGCCTGACGCCAACGCCGGAGCGCTGGCGTCAGGCCGTGGACGAACATGCGGAAATGCTCGCGTTGCTGCGTCGGCGCGACGGCAAGCGATTGCGGACCTTGATGGAAGCGCACTTGCGCAGCAAGACCGACGCGTACGTTGCGGCGATGCTCAACGAGGGATTGGTGAGTATGCGTCGGCCCGCCTGATACCCGGCAAGCGCGCGCCGATCAGGCGGCGGCGCGCCTGTTGGCGAGCACGGTGGCGCACTTGGCCTTGAGGTGCGCGCGCAGCAGACGCCCGAGCGCCGCCCCGTCGCGCCGATGCAGCGCGTCGAGCATGGCGACGTGCTCGTCGATGGCCCGCTCCCATTTTCCGGCGTGCAGGTTCGAACCGAACCGCAGCGCCTGCAGGCGGCCATTCACCGACTGATACATCTGGGTGAGCGACGGATTCCGCGCGGCGGCATTGATGCGATCGTGAATGCGTTGGTTGCAGTCGAAATAGCCGGACAGATCGCCATTGGCGTGGCAGGCATCCATCGCGCCATGCAATTCCTGTATCTCGTCGACTTCGGCCTGTGTGATGCGCTCGCAGGCCAGTTCGCCCGCGAGCGCTTCGAGCCCACTGAGCAACTCAAAGGCGTCGGCGATGTCCGACGACGAGAGCATGACGACACGCGCGCCGCGATTGGGCAGCAACTCGATGAGCCGCTCCACGGCCAGCATCTTGAGTGCCTCGCGCAACGGCGTGCGCGAGACGCCAAGATGTTCGCAGAGCGCGCGTTCGTTCAGGTGGGCGCCGGGCGGCAGCATGCCCTCGGTAATCATTCTGCGAAGACGATCCATCACAGCCAGATGCAACGCGCGTCGGCTAATGGGTTGCGACGCGTCGTCCGGCGGGTGGACGGCGGGATCTCGTAGGGCGTTCAGGGTCACGGAGTGCATAGGCTCGGCCAGGTCGTTCGCTTGAAGGGAAGGTCATCGACTGCACGCACTGCACTTTCGCGGGCCACGGCGCTCACGACCGCTGCCATGCCGCACGAAATATTACGAAATATTACGAAGTCTGATTCTCGCAGATCAGCGCCACTTTGACTATGTTAGGTGGTGTTTTCACTGAGTACGCAACAGTTCGCTGCAGTGCGCAATATCGCCGCGATCTTGTATAGGATGTGGGGCAATGTGCTGCCGACGCACGGCCGTTTCGGCCTCACGCAACCCCAAATTCCGGAGACACCGCCCATGTTCGATACTTCCCCCGCCGTCGAATCGCTCGCACAGTTGCTGGCCGACACGCGCCGCGGCGACACGCCCATTGCAACGGCGCCGGCCGCATGGCTGCCGGTCGACACCAATGCGGCCTACGCGGTGCAATTGCGCACGCTGGATCTGCTCGGCGAGACGATTGCCGCGTGGAAAGTCGGCGCGAAATCGCCGATGGACGTGCACAATTGCGCGCCGATTCCCGCGTCGGTGGTCAGCGAGGCTGGCGGCGCGCTGGCGCTCGGCAACTTTTTTCGTCCCGGGCTGGAACTGGAGATCGCGTTTCGACTGGCGCGCGACATCAAGCCGGGGCGCTATGACGAACGCGACGCGCTGCTCTTTGTTGGTGAAACGCTGACCACCATTGAGATCACCGACAGCCGCTTCGCCCAGACCGGACTGGACAGTCGCTTCGCGCTTGCCGATCTGCAGAACAATGGCGCGCTGGTCGTTGGCAGCGGTCGCGACTACACGGGCTCGCTCGAATACATGAAGCCGAAGCTGTCGTTCACGCTCGACGGCGCCGCGATCACGCCAATGCGCGCGGGACACAACACCGGCGGCGATCCGCGCGAATTGTTCACGTGGCTCGTGAACCACAATGGCAAGCGCGGCATCACCATGCGCGCCGGCGCGATCGTGACTTGCGGCTCCTACGTCGGGATGATTCCGGCGAGCGGCCCCGGTCTGCTGCGCGGCACCATCGACGGGATCGGCGAGGTCTCGGTCACCCTGACGTAACTTACATAACCCTGGCGCGCCTCGGCGCCAGGCATGCTCGGAAGTCTGACGCGACCGGGCTTCAATGCCCGGCGCGAGCGTCGACGCCCGCCAGCATCGTCGGGGCAAGCAGCGCGATCGGCACGATGCAGAGCAGACCGGCACCCAACGCGAACGGCAGACTGACGCCGTGCGCCATTGCCCCGATCACGACCGGTCCCACGAGCAATCCGAGATAGGCCAGGCGTGCCATGACGGCGATCGCCTCGGCACTCGCCATGCCGCCCGCGCGCGCCGCTTCGCCCGACGCCGCGAACATGACCGGCATGACGTTCGAGAGTCCGAGCCCCGCGAGCGCGAAGCCGGCAACGGCAGCCGCCGGGACTCGCCAGAGCAGCGCCATCAACACTCCGCCCACGCAAACCAGACTGCTCACGCGCAACAGGCGCGCCCCACCCATGCGGGCGCGCACGGGGTCGCCCCCGAAGCGGCCACCGGCCATGCCGAGTGAGAACGCGGCGTAGCCGGCGCCGATCCAGGCGCCCTGCGCCGACACCACCTCGCGCATGTACACGGCGGTCCAGTCGTACATGGCGCCCTCGACCACGAGGCCGAGAAACGCGAGAATGCCGAAGCCGGTGAGCCTTCGGTGCAACTTGCGACGCGCCGCCTCGTCGAGCACGGGCAGCGGCGTGCGCGCCACGGGCGTATCACCCGACTTGCCTGCGTCGACCGGCGCCTCGCCAGGCAGCATGTCCGGTTGGAGATAGCGTGCGCCGACCACCATCACGAGAGCGCACGCCAATGCGGCAAGACCGACGTGCCACTGCGGCGAGCCCTGATGCGCGAGCCACGCGCCGCCGACCATCGCGCCGGACATGCCGCCGAGGCTGAAGCAGCCATGCAACGACGCCATGATCGGTTTGCGGTAACGCGCTTCGAGCGTCGCGGCCTGTGCGTTGACGGCCACGTCGTACGTGGCGTTCGCCGCGCCGTAGAGCGCGAGCCAGCCCACGAGGCCCCAGTAGTTCGGCATCGACAGAATGAATGCGCTCGTGAGCGCGAGCGCGATGCCCGATTGCAGACTCGCCCGGCGGCTGCCCGCGCGCCCGACCCAGCGCGCCATGCGCGACATGGTCAGGAGCGCGCCGCCGGCGACCGCGAACATCGCCACCGACAGGTTCGCATCGTTCAGGTCGAACATGGCCTTCACCGTGGGGACGTGCACGCCCCATGTCGCATACAGGAAACCGCTGCAAAACAGCAAGGCCATCGTCGCCGCGCGCGCAGGCCAAAAGCCCCCGCGTGGCTTCGTCGTGTCAGAAGTCATGGGAATCGCAAGAAGAACCGGAAAGACGCGGCAGAGAACACTGCGTTGTCGTGAGAGAAGAACCGTGAGGCAGCCCCGGCGCGATGCGGAACTCGTTGAGGCGAATTCTAACGCACTCTGCGTGACATTGCCGTGCACTGCCACATGAATGGAAACGCGTGGGGAGAACGCCGGCCGCCGCGTCGCGACGGCCGATGGATTACCAGGCGGACAGCTTGCGCAACAATTCGCCGAGCGACCAGATGGCGTCATCCGGACGATCCGCCGCATGACTCGCCGCGAACGCCATGACTTCGGGTACACCACAGCCATGCGGCGTATCGAAGCGCACGCCCAGATCGCACAGCTTGACGACCAGCGCCTCGAACGCCGGCCAATGCGCGCGCCCGCCGCCGTCGCGCGCCGCCATGACCGAGAGCACCAACGCTCGCCCGACGCTCAGCCCATCGCGACCGCACAGTCGCGGGTCGGCGCCAAGGCTCAACAACATGCGCACCACCGCGGCCGTATCGTCGCGCAACCTGGGGTCGGTGCGGCCCGCGATACGCACGATTGTCGACGGATTACCGCCATGCAGCGTCGCCGCGCCCGCTTTCGCATACAGGATGGGCGGATACCCGCGCGCGTCCCGCGCGTTGACATCCACGCCATGGCAGGCCAGCAACCCGAGCGTGGAAATATCCCCGTGGATGGCCGCGTAATGCAACGCACGCGCCTCCGGCAAGACAGGCACCGCGTCGCCAGCCACCGCGCAAGCATGGGGCGACGGCACATTGGGATCGAACCCCAGCGACAACATGATGTCGACGGCCGCCGCCGGCATGCCGTGGCGCATCGCGAACAGCAGAACGGGCTCGCCGGTAAATGTCGTCATCAGCCGTTGCGCCTGCGGATTGCGCGGCAGCAGATCGAGCAAAGCCCGCCCCAGGAAAGGGTTGCGAGGCTCGCCGGACACGGGATCGAGCCGCAACGCCCGTGCCGCCAGCATGACCGCCCCGCGCCAGATCGGCTCGTCGAAGGGCCATTGGCGGTAGCCCGCCAGTTGCAATACGCGAAGCGCACGGCAAGCGTCGCGCGCCCCGACGTCGTCGACCGAGGTTGCCGCCTGCGCCCACCACGTCGCGAGCGGAGACGGCGATGCACCGAACTCGACGAGCGCTTCCATGATCGCGTCCTCGGGCGCTTCCTGGAGCAGGTCGCACAGATCATGCGCGGCTTCCTCCGACAGCCCGGCGTCTCGCAGCAGGTCGATGCCGATCCGGTCGGCCGGCAGCAGGATTACCTCCCGCAAGGCCAGTTGCTCGTGCTCGCCGACCAACGCCCGCCCGGCCGGGTCGCGGGCCAGCAGCGGTTCGAGAAACGCCGCAATCTTGCCCGCGGGCATTACGGCCGCCGAACGCAGTGCGGCGCGCTGCGTGCTCGACGGCGGCAACGCCGCGAATTGCCAGCGCAGGTGCGCCACGTCCGATTGCCAGAGCTGGCAACAGGCCTCGCGGTCGAATGCCGGCGCGCATGCCTGCGCAGGGTACGTCCGCGTATCGTCTTGATGTGACGCCGCATCGGCGATGGGGGCGAGGCCCGGGGGTGTGGGAGAAGAAGGCGGTGCGGCAGGCGCGGAAGATCCGGATGACGCTGATGGCGCGCAAGGCGGCAGGGAAGGAAACATCGAACACTCCTGATCGGGGAACGAAGCCCCGGGTCACGGCACAACCTGCCGTACCCGGTGCCGGAAGGGGGCTCTGAGGCATCCTAGGCATCGGCGCGGCAGCGCATCTTGGCAATGCGACGTTGCGCTGTGGGGAGTGGTCGCCGGCCCGCGATGTCGTGACCGTCGGGACAGGCGTCGAGGGGCGGGAGCGCACGGCGGCGAAGACTTATCCACCGTTTTTGTTCACAAAGCTGTGGACAACGAACTGCGCAGTGCCGCCAACCGCTTGATCGGAAAGGTAATTTCGCTCAAAGGCATCAGGCGCGGGCACACGTGGGCAGATCACCCTGCCCGCGCCCCCGCTTATCCACAGATTTTGTGTTCAAGTCTGTGGACAAGTACTCGAGGAATCGATGCAAGTGCTTGATTCGAATCGCGGATTCATTCGGTCGAGGTGGTCTGGGCAGCCACCTCGCGCGCCGCCGTCATCGCAAATCCCTTGTTGCGCTCGCGCACGACACGGTGGATCAGTTCCCAAACGGTGTGCGCCACCGGCGAGAGCGAGCGGTTCTTGCGCCGCACGAGCACGATGTTGCGCTCGAACGCCGGCAGCAGCGGACGCACGGCCAGCGTCGAGTTCTCGGGCAACGGCAATGCCAGCGGCGGCAGGACGCTCACGCCGAGGCCCTCCTGCACCATGCGGAAAATGGTGCTCACGTGACCGAGCTCCTGCGTGATGTTGCCCTGGACCTTTTGCGTCGTGAGCGCGCGGTCGATCAGCGGCCGGCTGCCCGAGCTCTGATTGAGCAGCACGAGGTTTTCGCCAGACAGTTCCGACCAGTGCACCGCGCCCTGCTCCGCGAGCGGATGATCGCTTCGGCACACCAGGCAGAACGGCTCGCTCATCAGGTGTTCGGTCGTGAGATCGTCAGCCCCCTGCGGGGCGACCACGATGCCGAAGTCGACGTCGCCAGCCCGCACGCTGTCGAGCACCGCCCGCTGCATCTGGTCCACGAGCGCGAGCGCAATGTCGGGATACGTCGCCTGCGATGCCAGCAGCACACGCGGCAGGAGCGTGGCGGAAATCGTCGGTGCCGCGCCAATGCGCACGCGGCCCGTGGTGCGCGCTTCGGCGCCATGCGTTTGCAGCAACGCGATTTCGAGCTCGTCGAGCACGCGATCGAGGCTGCTCGCGAGGGTGATGCCGGCGTCGGTCAACGCGACTTCGCGCGTCGTGCGATCGACCAGACGCAGGCCAAGCTGACCTTCGAGTTCGTTGATACAGCGACTGATGGCCGGTTGTGTCAGACCGATCTCGGCGCCTGCGCGGCTGAAGTTCTTGCTGCGCGCCACGACCATGAAGACCTTGAGTTGTCTCAGCGATACGTTCATGTGCTAGTGCCCTGCGAGGAAGTGAGCCAACGAGCCATCGGAATGACTCCGGCGCGCCGCACAGCGCGGCGCGCCCCTTACGCGTCAAACGTTGCCTGCCGCCGCTTCAGGCGATCAGGCGGCCGCCTTGACCATCTCCTCGACGACCTTCTTCGCGTCGCCGAATACCATCATGGTCTTGTCGAGATAGAACAGGTCATTGTCCAGACCGGCGTAGCCGGCGGCCATCGAGCGCTTGTTCACGATGATCGTCTTGGCCTTGTAGGCCTCGAGAATCGGCATGCCCGCGATCGGGGACTGCGGATCGTTCTTCGCGGCAGGGTTCACCACGTCGTTCGCTCCGAGCACCAGCACTACGTCGGTCTGGCCGAACTCGCCGTTGATCTCGTCCATCTCGAGCACCTGGTCGTACGGCACCTCGGCCTCGGCCAGCAGCACGTTCATGTGCCCCGGCATGCGGCCCGCGACCGGGTGAATCGCGTAGCGCACGCTCACGCCCTTCTCCACCAGCTTGTCGGTCAGCTCCTTGAGAGCGTGCTGGGCCCGTGCCACGGCGAGGCCGTATCCCGGCACGATCACCAGCGATTCGGCGTTGCTCATGAGGAACGCGGCGTCGTCGGGCGAGCCCGACTTGACCGGGCGTTGCTGCTGCTCGCCACCCGCGGCGCCGGCGCCGGCCTGCGCACCGAAGCCGCCCAGGATCACGTTGAAAAACGAGCGATTCATCGCGCGGCACATGATGTACGAGAGAATCGCGCCCGAGGACCCCACCAGCGATCCCGCGATGATGAGCATCGGGTTGTTCAGCGAGAAGCCGATCCCCGCGGCCGCCCAGCCCGAGTACGAGTTCAGCATCGACACGACCACCGGCATGTCCGCGCCGCCGATCGGGATGATGATGAGCACGCCGAGCACGAAGGCGATGGCCGTCATGATGACGAACGGCGTCCAGCTCTGCGAGGCGAAGAAGGCGATGCCGAAGCCGAGCATCGCGATGGCCAGCGCCAGGTTCACCATGTGCTGGCCCTTGAATACCACCGGCGCACCCTGGAACAGTCGGAACTTGTACTTGCCCGAGAGCTTGCCGAAGGCGATGACCGAGCCCGAGAACGTGATCGCGCCCACGAACGTGCCGATGAACAGCTCGATGCGGTTGCCCGGCGGCAGCAGCGTCTCGCCGGCCGGCACGATGCCGAACGCGGCCGGTTCCGCCACGGCGGCCACCGCGATGCACACGGCCGCCAGACCGATCAGCGAGTGCATTGCCGCGACCAGCTCCGGCATCTTCGTCATCTCGACCTTGCGGGCGACGAATGCGCCGATGCCGCCACCGACGACCAGCCCAGCCAGAATCAGGCCGAGGCCCGAGAAATTGCCGTTCGAGAGCTTACGCAACTCGAAGATCAGCGCCACGGTGGTCAGCGCGGCGATCGTCATGCCGATCATGCCGAAGGCATTGCCCCGGCGCGCCATCTTTGGATTCGACAGGCCCTTGAGCGCCTGAATGAAACAGATCGACGCGACCAGGTACAACAGCGTCACAAGATTCATGCTCATGTCAGTGCGCTCCCTTTGCCGCGGCTTCGTCGTTGGCCGCCGTCTTCGCCGGGGCCTTGTCCTTTTTCTTGAACATCTCCAGCATGCGCTGCGTGACGAGGAAGCCCCCGAACACGTTCACCGCGGCCAGCGCCACGGCGACCACGCCCATCGTCTTGCCGAGCGCGCCTTCAGTGAGGCCCGCCGCCAGCATGGCCCCCACGATCACGATGGCCGAGATCGCATTGGTCACCGCCATGAGCGGCGTGTGCAGCGCCGGCGTGACGTTCCACACCACGTGATAGCCGACGTACACCGCCAGCACGAAGATGATCAGATTGATCACCGTGTGATTGATCATTTCCATGATGTCCGCTCCCCCTTAAGCCGCACGCAGCACTTGACCGTCGCGGCACATCAGGCACGCGCTGACGATGTCGTCGTTGGTATCGATGACGAGCTTGCCTTCCTTGTCGATCACCAGCTTCAGGAAGTCGAGCACGTTACGCGCGTACAGCGCGGACGCATCGGCCGCAACCATGCCCGCCAGATTGGTGTAGCCGGCGATGGTCACGCCGTGGACCTTGACGACTTCGTCGGCCACCGACAGCGGGCAGTTGCCGCCGCCGTTCGCGCCGCGTCCGGCCGCCAGATCGATGATCACCGAGCCGGGCTTCATGGCCTTGACGGTGTCTTCGGCGATCAGCGTGGGCGCCGCGCGCCCCGGGATCAGGGCGGTGGAGATCACGATGTCGGCCTGCGTGAGGCGCGTGTGCACCAGCTGGGCCTGACGCGCGAGCCATGCGGCGGGCATCGGGCGCGCGTAGCCGCCCACGCCCTTGGCGATCTCGCGCTCTTCGTCGGTCTCGAACGGCACGTCGATGAACTTGGCGCCGAGCGATTCGATCTGCTCGCGCACGGCCGGGCGCACATCCGAGGCTTCGATCACGGCGCCCAGGCGCTTGGCGGTGGCGATCGCCTGCAAGCCCGCCACACCGGCGCCGAGCACGACCAGGCGCGCCGCCTTCACGGTGCCCGCGGCCGTCATGA
The DNA here is from genome assembly GCF_000767615.3 of Pandoraea pnomenusa. Taxonomy (NCBI): domain Bacteria; kingdom Pseudomonadati; phylum Pseudomonadota; class Betaproteobacteria; order Burkholderiales; family Burkholderiaceae; genus Pandoraea; species Pandoraea pnomenusa. The sequence goes on from NZ_CP009553.3 coordinate 3,703,446, forward strand.
GCATCGGCATGAAGCGTTGATAGAGGTTGGCCGCGAGCATCACGGCCTTGTAGCCGGCGATGTTGGCCTGCGAGGACAAGACGTCCATGCTTTGCGCACGCGTGGTGCGCGGCGCGGCCTCCAGGGCGAAGCCGACGATACCGGCCGCGGCCATGCGCGCGTTGTTCTCGGCATCGAAAGGATTGAGCATGCCGACCACGACGCTGCCGCGCGGAATCTGTGCGACTTCCGCGATCGACGGTGCACGTACCTTGAGCACGAGTTCGGCGCCAAGGGCGTCGGCCGCGCTGCCGCTCGAGGCACCGGCCGCGACGTAGGCCGCATCGGGTACGCTCGCCGCCTCGCCGGCGCCATGCTCCACGGTGACGCGATGTCCCGCGCCCACCAGTTTCTTCACCGTTTCCGGTGTGGCCGCGACGCGGGATTCGCCGCCAGCCGTCTCCTTTGGAATGCCAATATGCATAGTTATTATCTCGGGGTCTGAGCCCCTGTCGTGTTGTGAAACTCAGGCCGCGGCGGCTCGCGGTGCCAGCATCGAACGCCCTTCATTGGCGGCTTCGAAGCAACGCACCTTGGTGCAATGAATCAGATCGCAAAGGAACTCCGGTTCGTAGGCACGCAGCAGGTGCGGCTGATGGCCATCGAGGTAAGCCCCGATCAACACCAGCTCGGCCATGCGCAGCGCCTGCGCCGAAGCGCCCTCGAGATACGCCAGCGGCAAATCCTGATTACCCGTGGTGTGCAGCAAGCGGGTGTACGTGTGGTTATCCCAATACCAGTCCAGACCCAGTTCAACGAATGCGTTGTTGAACGCGTGCAGATGCGCGTCGGCAACCGGTGCCAGGGCGGCGGGTTTGATATGCGTTTCGATGACAGACATGATGGTGTTCTCCCAGAATCAGTGTTCGTCTTCGCAGTCCCGCGCTCGCCTGGCATGACGCGTCACCGACGCTTTGCTGTCACACCACCTTCATCCGGGCTGCCATTGCAGATTACGCAGCCCGACGTATAAAAGACAGTTAAAGTTAATTATGCAAACCATCTACGATTACTTATACTTCCCCAGGTACACCAAGGCCCTGCAAGTCGCTGTGCGATCTTGCCTGCCCGGCCCTCCCCGACCGACTTCCTGGAAGCACGCCGCATGAGACACGCCACGCTCCGCCAACTGAAAGTCTTCGAAGCCGTGGCGCGCCATCTGAGCTTTTCGCGCGCCGCCGAAGAACTGCACCTCACCCAACCGGCTGTCTCCACGCAGGTCAAGCAACTCGAGACACACGCCGGTCTGCCGCTTTTCGAGCAACTGGGCAAGAAGATCTTCCTCACCCCGGCGGGCAGCGAAATGCTTCACTACAGCCGCGCGATCATTGCGCTCTTTCGCGAGACCGAAGAGGCGATGGACCACCTCAAGGGCATTACGGGCGGCAAGCTGAACGTGGCCGTGATCAGCGCGGGGGACTACTTCTTTCCCCGTCTGCTCGCCGCGTTCACCGCGCGCCATCCCGGCGTAACGCTCAACCTCACCGTGCACAACCGTGAGGAACTGCTGCATCAACTCACCGAAAACCTCACCGACCTGGCGGTGATGGTGCGCCCGCCTCACGAAATCGATACGATCAACGAGGCTTTCGCACCGCACCCCTATGTCATCGTGGCGCCGCCCGGCCACGCGCTGGCCGATCAACGCCAGATTCCGTTCTCTCGTCTCACGCAAGAACCGTTCATCAGCCGCGAGCGTGGCTCCGACACCTGGAACTCCCTGCAGGATGCGTTCGGCGAGCGCACCCAGCAATTGAAGATCACGATGGAAATCGCCAGCACGGAGACCATCAAGCAGGCGGTCGTGGCGGGCATGGGCATCAGCTTTCTGTCGGCCCACACCGTCGGCATGGAATTGCGGACCGGCCAACTGACGGTGCTCGACGTGAAGGGCTTTCCCGCATGGCAGAGCTGGTACGTCGTGCACCGTCGCAGCAAACGGCTGCCGCCCGTGGCGCTCGCGTTTCGTCAGTTCCTCCTCGACGAGGGCGCCATGCTCATCGACGGCATGATGGCCTACAAGAGCCCGGTGCCGCCGCCCGCCGTGAGCGCCGACGGCGAACATGGCGATCGCTTGCATCGCTGATGCCGGTGGCCTGACGCAACGTCAGGTCAGAATGAAAAAGGGCGATCGACTCAGGCCATTGCCACCCCGGCCGACCACCGTGAAATCGGTTGCGGATCTGCCGCGCGTCAGCCCATGCGGTTGGCCAGCGTGCCCAGACCGTCGATGCTCACTTCCACCAGTGCGCCCTCTTTCATCGAGCCCACACCAATGGACGTGCCCACCGCGATCACATCGCCCGGCAGCAGCGTCATGTCCTGCGACAAGCGCGCAACGAGCTGCCACGGATTGAAGATCATGTCGGCGAGCGGGTAGCGCTGTCGCTCCGTGCCGTCGAGGCGAGTAACGAGTTCGGCTTCGCGCCAGTCGAAGTCCTGCGCGATGACCGGCCCCAGGCAGCCGAACGTGTCGAAGCCCTTGGCACGTGTCCACTGCGCGAAGTTGCCGTCCTGTTCGATGATTTCAGCGGCGGTCACGTCGTTGACCAGCGTGTAGCCGAGAATGTGATCGCGCGCGGCCTCCTCGCTCACGTGACTCGCCGTCTTGCCGATTACCACGCCCAGTTCGCCCTCGAAAACGATCTTGCCGGCATACGACGCGGGACGCCGAATCACCGCGCCGGGCCCGTTGAGCGTGGTCGCAGGCTTGATGAGAAACAGCGGATGCGACGGCGCGGCCTTGCCGAGCTTCGCGCCGAGCGCGTGGAAGTTGTTCCACAGCGCCACGATCTTGCTCGGCTCGCAGGGACACAGCAGGTCGACCGCATCGCGCGCGAGCGTCGCCCCCGTCGCGATCGGTGTGTCGTAGAGACTGCCGCGATGCTCGAGAATCTGATCGTCCTGCAGCAGGCCAAAGCCGATGCGCCCATGCGCGGTCTTGAAGCGGGTCCAGAGTTTCATGTGTTTGCCATTCCTTTAGCGGCCCGGCCGCACGGCAGCGTTCGCCGTGCGCGCGCCGGACACGATGTCTCGGTGTCATGCACATCCGTCTCGTGCAGACGCTCGTGCGCGTGCCGCGCGGCTCAGACCGCGCCGACTTCGCGCAGCGCGGCGATCTGCTGCGCGCTGTAGCCGAATTCGGAGAGCACGTCGTCGGTGTGTTCGCCGAGCAGCGGCGAGCGCTCCACGTGCGTGGGGCTGGCCGAGAGCTTGATCGGGTTGCCGACGGTGAGGTACTTGCCGCGCGTCGGGTGATCGACTTCCACGATGGTCCCCGTCTCGCGCAGCGACATGTCTTCGGCGATTTCCTTCATCGACAGAATCGGCCCGCACGGAATGTCGTACTGGTTGAGAATGCCCATGACCTCGAACTTCGATTTCGTCATGGTCCATTGCTCGATCGTGTCGAAGATCTCGCGCAGTCGCGGCAGACGCGCGCGCGGCGTCGCATAGTCCGGATGCTCGACCCACTCCGGCTTGCCGATCACCTTGCAGATCGAACCCCACACCGGGGCCTGCGTGATGAAATAGATGTAGGCGTTGGGATCGGTCTCCCAGCCCTTGCACTTGAGAATCCAGCCGGGCTGGCCGCCGCCCGAGGCATTGCCGGCGCGCGGCACCGCGTCGCCGAACTGGCCGTTCGGGTACTGCGGATACTCTTCCATGACCCGCGTGCGCTCCAGGCGCTGCTGATCGCGCAGCTTCACACGGCAAAGATTGAGCACGCCATCCTGCATGGCGGTCAGCACGCGCTGGCCCTCGCCGGTCATCGTGCGCTGATACAGCGCCGTCACGATGCCCAGCGCGAGGTGCAGCCCGGTACCGGAGTCGCCGATCTGCGCCCCCGTGACCATCGGCGGGCCGTCGTCGAAACCCGTCGTCGATGCGGCACCGCCCACGCATTGCGCCACGTTCTCGTAGACCTTGCAATCCTCGTACGGACCCGGGCCGAAGCCCTTGACCGAGGCCACGATCATGCGCGGGTTGAGCGAATGGATGTGCTCCCACGTGAAGCCCATGCGATCCAGGGCCCCGGGGGCGAAGTTCTCCACCAGCACGTCGCAGTCGCGAATCATGCGCTCGAGCACCGCCTTGCCCTCCGGGTGCTTGGTGTCGAGCGTGATCGAGCGCTTGTTGCTGTTGAGCATGGTGAAGTACAGGCTGTCCGCGTCGGGGATGTCGCGCAATTGGTCGCGCGTGACATCGCCGTGTCCGGCCCGTTCGATCTTGATCACGTCGGCGCCGAACCATGCCAGCAATTGCGTACACGTGGGTCCCGACTGCACGTGGGTGAAGTCGAGTATGCGCACACCTTCAAGTGCTTTGCCCATGGTGGTTTGTCTCCTCCTGATGCGACGTCGTTTATGTGATCGGTGCGCGAGACATGCCGGCATGCGGACGGGGAAACACGTCAGCGCCGGGAGTCTCGCCGGAGTCGACGATGCGCGTCGCCTCTTTGGGCGCCATTCACATCGCTGTCCGTTTGTTGTGATATACGGTATTTCATACACGATATTTTATCAACGGCTTTTTGTTGCCGATGTGCTTTGCTGTGTTGCGGGGTAATCATGCAAAAATGTCCGCCAACCCCGTGAATACACGGGGATCCGCATTGCAGCATGTTCCATTGGACACCCGGGTTCTACGGGTTTACAGGCATGCACTGGACAGCTGAAACCGGACGAATTGATGCAGACCACGTTGATGACGCCTTGAATATATTGAATACAAAATACATAAAGGTAGCTTTGCTCAACGACCACCGTCTTGAAATGGAAAAAGCACCGATGTGCGACATCCCTTTCGGATGTCGCGCATCGGTGCTTCTTGAAATCAGCGTCGGCGCGCGCCGTGCGCGCCTGCGATGAACCTTACCCTGCCGTGGCAGCCACCTTGGCTTCGAGTTCGGCGATGCGCTTGCGCAGTTGACGATCCTCCTGGAAACGCGTGGTCTCGTCGCGAATCACGGCCACGATGCCGGTGACGTCCCCCCCCGCACCATGCAACAGCGCAACGGTGAAGGCGATCGACATCGCCCGGCCGTCCTTGTGCGCGGCCGGGACCTTGAGCAGGTCGCTGCCGTATTTGGTCTGCCCCGTCTGCATGGTCTTCGCGTAGCCCTCGTTGTGACGTGCGCGCAGACGGTCGGGGATGATGATGTCGAGCGGTTGTCCGACGGCCTCGTCCGCCGAGAAACCGAACATCTTCTCCGCCCCGGAATTCCACAGCGTGATGATGTTGTTCGGGTCGGCAACGACGATGGCGTCGCCCACCACCTGCACCAATTGATTGACGTCGACGGATGCGCTCATGATGTCTCCAGGACGATTGTAGGGATGGCAAAAGACAGGTTTCGGCGGGTTCGAACGGCCGCCAAACATGCCAATAAATTACATCAATTAAAGGACAATCCGGTCCCGAAAATAAAAATGGGTGCGCGCGCCGTTCGGCGCCGCACCCATGAACACGCTTGACCTGTTTGCCTCGCATCGTCGCACGGCACGCGCCCGCTCCGCCGGAAGACGGATCCGGCGCGCGCGATGCGACGGATGCGGCGGCGGCGAGCCGCCGCCCGTTGTCAGACGGAACGCGATGCGTGCAGATTGGCGATCTGATCCTTGCTGTAGCCCAGCTCGGACAGAATCTCGTCGGTGTGCTCACCGAGCAGCGGCGAACCCGTGATTTCCGGCTTCAGGCCCGAGAACTTGATCGGGCTGCCGACGGTGAGATACGAGCCACGCTGCTTGTGCGGCACTTCGACGATCGTGCCCGACGCGCGCAGCGACGGATCGTTCGCGATTTCCTTCATCGACAGCACCGGTGCGCACGGAATGTCGAACTTGCGCAGGATGTCGACCGCTTCGTACTTCGTCTTGTCGGCCAGCCAGGCTTCGATGGTCGCGAAGATATCGAAGATGTGCGGCTGACGAGCCTGCGCGGTGTTGTAGTTCGGATCGTCGATCCATTCCGGCTTGCCGATGGCGCGGCAGATCGGCTCCCACGCGTGGCCCTGAATCGTGAAGTAGATGTATGCGTTCGGGTCCGTCTCCCAGCCCTTGCACTTGAGCACCCAGCCCGGCTGGCCGCCGCCGCCGGCGTTGCCGCCACGCGGCACCACGTCGGTGAATTCGCCATGCGGGTACTGCGGATACTCTTCGAGGTAGCCGACACGGTCCAGACGCTGTTGGTCGCGCAGCTTCACGCGGCACAGGTTGATGACCGAATCCTGCATCGAGACGGCGACCTTCTGGCCACGTCCCGTCTGGCCACGACCGATGAGTGCCGTGAGAATGCCGATGGCCAGGTGCATGCCGGTATTGCTGTCGCCCAGGGCTGCGGCCGACACCGTCGGGGGGCCGTCCCAGAAGCCGGTCGTCGAGGCGGCGCCGCCAGCGCACTGGGCCACGTTCTCGTACACCTTCAGGTCGTCGTAGTGGTGACCGTCCGAGAAGCCCTTGACCGACGCCACGATCAGCTTCGGATTCAGTTCGTTCAGTCGCTCCCACGTGAAGCCCATGCGGTCCAGGGCGCCCGGGGCGAAGTTCTCGACGAGCACGTCAGATTCCTTGACCAGCTTCTCGAGCACTTCCTTGCCTTCCGGCGTTTTCGTATCCAGGGTCAACGAGCGCTTGTTGCTGTTGAGCATCGTGAAGTACAAGGCATCGGCGTCGGGGATGTCGCGCAACTGGTTGCGCGTGACGTCGCCCGAACCCGGGCGCTCGACCTTGATCACGTCCGCGCCGAACCATGCCAGCAGCTGGGTACAGGCCGGGCCCGCTTGCACGTGCGTGAAGTCGATGATCTTGATGCCTTCGAGGGGTTTGCTCATGTGATGTCTCCTAAATTGACTCGGATTACTTTTTCATCGCCGCGCTTTGCGGATTCAGGTTCGTCAGACGGCCGCTTTCCGTACCGGCGGCTTCGTCGATGACGGCATTGATGAGCGTCGGCTTGCCCGAAGCGATCGACGCCTCGAGTGCCTTGGTCAGTTCTTCCGGCGTGGTGACGTGATAGCCGATGCCGCCGAAGGCTTCGATCATCTTGTCGTAGCGTGCGTCCTTCACGAACACGGTCGGGGCCACGTCCTTGCCGCCCGTCGGGTTCACGTCGGTGCCGCGGTAGACGCCGTTGTTATTGAAGATGACGGTGGTGACCGGCAGCTCGTAACGGCAAATCGTCTCGAGCTCCATGCCGCTGAAACCGAACGCGCTGTCGCCTTCGATCGCCACGACAGGCAGGCCGCTCGTCACGGCCGCGCCGATGGCGAAGCCCATGCCGATGCCCATCACGCCCCACGTACCCGAGTCGAAGCGCTTGCGCGGCTGGTACTGGTCGATGATGCTGCGTGCGTAGTCGAGCGTGTTCGCGCCTTCGTTCACCAGGTTGATGTCCGGGTGCTTCTTGAGCACGTCGCGAATGGCACCCAGCGCGCTGTGGAAATTCATCGGCGACGGGTTCTGCGCCAGGGTGGCCGCCATCTTCGCGAGGTTCTTGTTCTTGCGCTCGGCAATCGCGCCCGTCCACTCGGACGAAGGCTTCGGGAAGCTGGCGTCGATGCCGCCGAGCAGCGCCGAGACGCACGAACCGATGTCGCCGATCACCGGCGCGGCGATCGCCACGTTGCTGTCGATTTCCGTCGGCGAGATGTCGATCTGCACGAACTTCTTCGGCGCCGAGCCCCAGGTCTTGCCCTTGCCGTGCGCAAGCAGCCAGTTCAGGCGGGCGCCGATCAGCACGACGACGTCGGCCTCTTGCAGCACGAACGAGCGCGCGGCGGCAGCCGATTGCTCGTGCGTGTCCGGCAGCAGGCCCTTGGCCATCGACATCGGCAGGTACGGAATGCCGGTCTTCTCGATCAGCGCGCGGATGTCGGCGTCGGCCTGCGCGTACGAAGCGCCCTTGCCCAACAGGATCAGCGGACGCTTGGCACCCTTGATCACGTCGAGTGCGCGTGCCACGGCATCCGGTGCCGGGATCTGGCGCGGTGCGGCGTCGATCACGCGAATGAGCGATTCCTTGGCCTTCTTGGCGTCGATGGTCTGGGCCAGCAGCTTGGCCGGCAGATCCAGATACACGCCGCCCGGACGGCCGGACACGGCAGCGCGAATGGCGCGGGCCAGGCCCACGCCGATGTCTTCGGCGTGCAGCACGCGGTAGGCCGCCTTGCAATACGGCTTGGCCGCATTGAGCTGATCCATTTCCTCGTAGTCGCCCTGTTGCAGGTCGACGATTTCGCGCTCGCTCGAACCGCTGATGAGAATCATCGGGAAGCAGTTCGTCGTGGCGTTGGCGAGTGCCGTCAGGCCATTCAGAAAGCCCGGTGCGGACACCGTCAGGCAGATACCCGGCTTCTGCGTCATGTAGCCGGCGATGGCCGCGGCGTGGCCCGCATGCTGTTCGTGGCGGAAGCCGATGAAGCGCATGCCTTCGGCTTGTGCAAGACGTGCAAGGTCCGTGATGGGAATGCCCACCAGACCGAAGATGGTGTCGATGTCGTTCGCTTTGAGAGCATCGATGACCAGATGGAAGCCATCGGTCGTTTCTGCCTCGGACACGATGTTCGCGTGTCGGCTACTGTCTTTGAGCGTGTCGCCCGCGGTGTCGTTTTCCGCCTTGCCGACTGGCACGGTCATCGCAATGGACATAATTCTCTCCTCCAATTTTTCCGGTTTCAGTGTTGCGTCGTCTTGTCTGACGATTAGTGGGTGTTCCTGTACAGCTTCTCTACTTGCTCATCCGGTCGTGCAACCGGGCCCGGGAGGACCCGGATTGCACGCCGGTCAAACATTTCGCTAATCCATTCAGCCAGGCTGCTTCTCGGTGCCTTGCTTACGTGGTGCTGCGGCTCAGGTCCGCGGGCTTCACGATCGTCTCGCCGGATTGCTCCCGGTAGTCGTTGGCGTAACGCTGTGCCAGACGAGCCCGCATCGGCTTGAGGACGAACAGGGCGAGGAAGGCGGCAAAGGCGTTCATGGCGCAAGCAATCATGAACACGGCCTGCCAGCTCCCGGTCGACGAGGTGATGATGCTCGAGAAGGGCACCAGCAATGCGGCGGTCCCCTTCGCCGTGTACAGCATCCCCGCGTTGGTCGCGGCGTACTTCGAGCCATACGTGTCGGCGCACGTTGCCGGGAACAGGCTGTAGATTTCGCCCCAGGCAAAGAACACCAGGCCGGTCAGGATCACGAAGGCCACCGGGTGCTGGCCGAACTTCGCCAGCGCGTAGATCCCCGCGGCTTCCATCGCGAATGCGATGAACATCGTGTTTTCACGACCGATCTTGTCCGAGATCCAGCCGAACACCGGACGCGTCACCCCGTTGAGCACACGGTCGATAGCCAGTGCGAAGGTGAGTGCGGGCAGCGTGAGGCCGAGAATCGACACCGGCGCCTGATCCAGACCGTAGTCCTTGGCGATCGGGCCGAGTTGGGCCGTCGCCATCAGACCGCCGGCAGCCATCAGCACGAACATCAGGTACATCATCCAGAACACGGGCGAGCGCATGACTTCCGTCGGCTTGGCGTTGTAGCGCATGGCGCCCGGAGCCAGCTTCTTGAGCGCTTCGATCGATGCCGGCGGGTTGGCGAGCGCCAGACCAAGCACCAGCACGATGATCCCCTGCCCCAGACCGAAGGTCAGGAACGTGTTCTCATAGCCGCTCGACTTGATCATGTTGGCGATCGGTACCACGGTCAGCGCCGAACCTGCACCGAAACCGGCAGCCGTCAGGCCCGCGGCAAGACCGCGACGATCCGGGAACCACTTCAGCGCGTTGCCCACGCAGGTGCCATACACCGCACCGGCGCCGACACCGCCGACCGCCGCCGCGAAATACAGCATCGGCAGCGACGACGCATAGGCGTTCAAGACCCATGCCACGCCGCACAGCAAACCGCCGCCCACCACGACCGGGCGCGGACCGAACTTGTCGACCAGATACCCTTCGATCGGCACGAGCCAGGTTTCGGTCACGACGAAAATCGTGAATGCCACCTGAATGGCCGTGCGGCCCCAGTGATACTTCTCGTCGATCGGGTTGACGAACAGCGTCCACCCGTACTGCAAGTTGGCGATCATCGCCATGCAAATCACGCCGAACACGAGCTGAACCCAAGGGCTCGCGAACACGGATTGCTTACCGTGTTGATTAGTCGTCTCCACTTGTACCTCCTCCATCGGTTTCCAGTTGTTTGGCAGCTTCACAACAACAACACCTTCCGGATGGGGTCTGTGCCCCCTGGGTATGCTTTACGAGGTCTTTGCCTCGTCGACTTGTCTCTGATGCCTACGGGAGTCCATTGCGTTTTCCCGTAAATATACCGAACGAAATATACGATATATCAGATATAAGTCAACACTAATTTATTGCTGTCCTCGTTTTTCCCCTCGCGTGCCGAAGTCGTTTTCGTCCATTGCATCGACAACAACTCCGGCACGCGAGGCACTGTTCTAAGTGGCGGCTAGATACAGTAACGCCACTGTAGGACGAAGCGCCGCAACAACGCAATGCGAAAACACTAAGGAGTTAACCCGATCCCAGGGGCTTGTCCAACAAGGCGCTCCGCCCTTTTACATCGGGCTCCTTGGCAATTTTTAAAACGAGCACAAGACGATATTTTTGATAGTTTATTTCACAAGAACACGAACGACCCGTGGCCTCCCGTCGTCTGTAACACACCGTAATAATTCACTCATTCGACGCCTGACACGAATCCGTGCCCGCATTTCATTGCCGTTGGGCTCACAGATCGACTGCCCCGATTTTCGGCCATCTGCGGGGAAACCATGAGGGCAATTCGCCCGCGAATGCTTGGCGCTACCCGCTATGTGATATACGATATACAACATTTGGTATTAGTAGAAATTAGAACAACAAAACGGCCCATACCAGGCCCAGGTTTCGATTGACCTTTGGAGGGAGAGACTTCATGAAGATTTGCATCTATGGCGCCGGCGCCATCGGCGGCTATCTGGGCGTGCAACTCGCGCGTGCCGGAGCCGAAGTCAGTCTGGTTGCACGTGGCCCGCATCTGGCGGCCATGCGCGAGAACGGACTCAAGCTGCTGATCGATGGCGAAGAGCGCGTCGCCCAGTTGCGATGCACGGACGACCCGCGAGAACTGGGCCCGCAGGACTACGTGATCATCGCCCTCAAGGCGCACTCGGTACCGTCCGTCCTCGACGCGATGCAACCGTTGCTCGGCCCGGACACCGCCGTGGTCACCGCCGTCAATGGCATCCCCTATTGGTATTTCTACAAGCACGGCGGCGCGCTCGAAGGCACGACGCTCGAGAGCATCGATCCGGGTGGCCGCCAATGGCGCGAGCTTGGCCCGGAGCGCGCGATCGGCTGCGTCGTCTATCCGGCAACGGAAGTCGTCGCACCCGGTGTGATTCAGCACGTGTACGGCACGAAGTTCCCGCTGGGTGAAGCCAGTGGTGAGCGTACCGAGCGCGTGGAGAAGCTCTCGCAAATGATGGCCGCCGGCGGACTCGATGCGCCGATTCGCGACAACATCCGTGACGAGATCTGGCTCAAGCTCTGGGGCAATCTCTGCTTCAATCCGATTTCCGCCCTCACACACGGCACGCTGGACATCATCGCCAGCGATCCGGGCACGCGCGCCGTGGCCAAGGCCATGATGCTCGAAGCCAAGGCGATTGGCGACAAGTTCGGCGTGCATTTCCGGGTCGACGTGGAGCGGCGCATCAACGGCGCCGGCGCTGTAGGCGCGCACAAGACGTCGATGCTCCAGGACCTCGAGCGCGGTCGCGCCATGGAAATCGATCCGCTCGTGTCCGTCGTGCAGGAGATGGGGCGACTGGCGAACGTGCCGACACCGACGCTCGACGTCGTACTCGCCCTGATCAAGCAGCGCGAATTCATGACGCAACCGGATGCGGTCGCCGCCGCGCAGGAACGTCTTGCCGCCAAAGCCGCCTGAGCATGATCCAGGGCAGCCGACGCGCGTTGCTTTAATGAAACAGTCGCGGGCGGGGCACCGATCGTGTCCCGCTTGCACGGTCTCCCTATATATATAGGCAGCACGATGGACGCGAACGGCGTGGGATGCGTTGCCGGGTGCCCCAGCCGTTGCCCGCAATTGCCCATAGGTGCCGCCGCCGGGTCCCGGTCGCGGCCGATTTTTTGCCCGATCGATAGCCCTGCGCCACACAATCGAGGCCATCGTCGACACGGGCGGACGCGAACAAGAAGTGGGACGCCACGATGTGGCTTCGCGGCAACGCAATAACGTACGTTTGCACCACCCCGGACGTTTCGCCTCGCATGAAGGAAACCGCGCGCGAGCACCGCGTCCCGAAATTTGCACCAACGCAAGCCGGACGGAGATCCAAGGAGGTTAGCTGCCATTATCGAGTCACTGATGACTATCGGAAAAAGAGACAAATTTGGACGGCAGGAACGTCCAGTGACCTGAAGAACGTCCCGAAAAATGATGAATTTTGATATTCGGTATGTGGTATATCTTGAGACTTGTTGCGTTGCGACATACAATGCAAAGCAAGTTCTCCCCCACATTGGCTTACCGTTCAACGTTCATCAGGAGCTTCATCATGTTGGTCACTGTACTTACTCTGCTTGCCTTGGCTTCCGCCCTCGCCGCCGGTGTTGCGATGGTTCACCTCTTCGTCGCGCTGCCGGCCTCGATGCTCGAAAAGGCCGAAACCAACGGTCGTTTCGCGTACCTGCCGGAAACCACGCAGGCAAACGAATCGGGTAAACTCGTCACGAAGCCGGCAACCATCGTGGGGCAGCAAGCATTGCGCCTCTGAAGGGGCCGTAATACCTAGGAGACTATTGCATGTCCCTGATCACCCCAACTCCGGCACGCGTGACTCCGCTCGTGCTGGAGCCGATCGACACGACCACGAGCTTTCGCAATCAGGCATATGCGCTGCTGAAAAAAGCGATCGCCGATGCCGATATCTATAACCAGAAAGAAGAAATTCGCCTGGATGAGCGTCAGCTCATCCAGGTGCTCGGCGTTTCGCGCACACCGATTCGCGAAGCCATGACGTTGCTGGAGCAGGAAGGCTTTCTCCGCACGGTCCCGCGACGCGGCATCTTCATCATCCGCAAGACCAAACGCGAAATCGTCGAAATGATCCAGATGTGGGCAGCCCTGGAGGGCATGTCCGCGCGGCTCGCCACGCTGAACGCGAGCGACGAGGAGATCGCCAAGCTGCGCCATCTCTTCGACGAGTTCGTGAACGCACCGCCGACCGACCACATTGAAGAGTATTCGGACGCGAACATCGACTTCCACCAGGCGCTGATCAATCTCGGCGGTTCGCAGGCCATCGCCAATACGATCAAGAACCTGTTCATTCACGTGCGCGCCATTCGCAAGGTGACGATTGCACAGAATGACCGGGCCGCCCGCTCCATTGTCGACCACCTGAAAATCATCACGGCGCTCGAGAAGCGGGACACCGAACTGGCCGAGAAGCTCGCACGCGATCACACGCTGGGGCTGGCCGCGTTCGTCGAAGAGCACTGCGACTTCCTCGAGTAATGCTGCCGACGTACGCCGCCAGGTCTCCGGCGACGTCCGTTCGACAAAAGGCCGGCGACATGCACATGTCGCCGGCCTTTTCCTTTTCCTTTTCCTTTTCCTTTTCCTTTTCCTTTTCCTTTTCCTTTTCCTTTTCCTTTTCCTTTTCCTTTTCCTTTTCCTTTTCCTTTTCCTTTTCCTTTTCCTTTTCCTTTTCCGTCTCCTTTTCGTTCCCGACGTCCGTCCTCGGCCTTCTCGCCGCTGCGCCTGCGCTTGTCCCCCGCCCCTGCCCGGCATCCCGCCTGTCCACTCCCGCGTTTCCCGAACTGCGGTAGCCGGCGCGGCACCCTCACCCGGCACATATGCATGGCGACGCCGAATTACGGGTAAACGATCCCGCCAAAGCCGGTCCGAATCTATTGCACGTATACCGTATATCATATATCGTGTTTCACATACTGACGCTTCGGCACCGGTACCAAGAGTTGACGAAGTAAGCAACGGGCGAGAGACCGAACCCGTGCGGCATATGGTGGGGGCTATGTGCCGCACGCTCGTCCGGCGCCGCGCTGATCGCTAGACCCGAGCAGCGTCGCCGGATGTGACCATTGGGTCTCTCGCCCCGGGGCAGGACAAGAACAGATAACCCAACACCCTAGGGCGCACCGTTCCCCACGGCGTGCCAAACAGGAGACATCAGCCATGCGCGAGGCTTTTTCCGTCGCGACGGTACAAGCGATTCTGGACGCCCATGCAGCTCAGGAAGGCCCCCTTCTGCCGATCCTCCATGACGTTCAGGAAGCTTTCGGCTTCGTTCCCCCCGATGCCGTGCCCGTCATTGCCAACGCCCTGAACCTGTCCCGCGCCGAAGTGCATGGCGTGATCACGTTCTATCACCACTTCCGCACCAGCCCGCCGCCGCGCCACGTCGTGCAGATTTGCCGCGCCGAGGCGTGCCAGAGCATGGGGGCCGACGCCCTGGTCGCGCACGCCGAACGCGTGCTCGGCTGTGCGATGCACGGCCACAGCGGCGATGTTGCGCTCGAGCCTGTGTTCTGCCTGGGCCAGTGCGCCACGTCGCCGGCCATCACGATCGACGACAAGCTGCACGCGCGCGTCACTCCCGAGAAATTCGACCGCCTGGTCGCCCGCGCCAAGGATGCCGTATGAGCCAAGCCACCCATTCCGCCAAGGCCCCGGTGCGCCTTTATCTCCCGCGTGACTCCGCCGCCCTCGCACTGGGCGCCGACGAAGTCGCCGACGCCATCCGTGCGCAGGCCGCCAAGCGCGGCATCGAGATCGAACTCGTGCGCAACGGCACGCGCGGCATGCTCTGGCTCGAACCGCTGCTCGAAGTCGAGACGCCGGCCGGACGCGTTGCCTACGGTCCGGTGGAAGTCGATGACGTCGCCGGTCTGTTCGACGCCAACGTCACCGCCGGCGGCGATCATCCGCTCGCGTTGGGTCTGACCGAAGCGATCCCCTATCTCAAGAAGCAGGAACGTCTGACGTTCGCCCGCGTGGGCGTGACCGATCCGGTTTCTGTCGACGACTACGTCGCCCACGACGGCTACAAGGGACTGCGCAACGCACTCGCCATGGACGGCGCGGCCATCGTCGCGCAAGTCACCGAATCGGGGCTGCGCGGCCGTGGCGGCGCGGCGTTCCCGACCGGCATCAAGTGGAAGACCGTGCTCAACACGCCCGCCGACCAGAAGTACATCGTCTGCAATGCGGACGAAGGCGACTCGGGCACGTTCGCCGATCGCATGCTCATGGAGGGCGACCCGCTCGTGCTCGTCGAGGGCATGACGATCGCGGGCATCGCCGTGGGCGCCACGCGCGGCTACATCTACGTGCGCAGCGAGTATCCGCATTCCATCGAAGTGCTCAACGAGGCGATTGCCAATGCCGTGAGCGCGGGTTACCTCGGCGAGAACATCCTGGGCTCGGGCCAGACCTTCCATCTCGAAGTTCGCAAGGCCGCAGGCGCGTACGTCTGCGGCGAGGAAACGGCGCTGCTCGAGAGCCTGGAAGGCAAGCGCGGCGTGGTTCGCGCCAAGCCGCCGCTGCCCGCCATCGAGGGGCTGTTCGGTCGACCGACGGTCATCAACAACGTGATCTCGCTCGCGTCGGTGCCGATCATCATGGATCGCGGCGCCGAGTTCTACAAAAACTTCGGCATGGGACGCTCGCGCGGCACGCTGCCGATTCAGCTCGCCGGCAACATCAAGTACGGTGGCCTCATCGAAAAGGCCTTCGGCGTGACGCTGCGCGAGATCCTTTACGACTACGGCGGCGGCGCCATCACCGGGCGCCCGCTGCGCGCTGTCCAGGTCGGAGGCCCGCTCGGCTCCTACCTGCCGGAATCGCAATGGGACACGCCGCTCGACTATGAAGCGTTCGCGGCGCTGTGGGCGGTGCTCGGACACGGCGGCATCGTGGCCCACGACGACACCGTGGACCTGGCCAAACTCGCCCGTTACGCGATGGAGTTCTGCACCATCGAATCGTGCGGCAAGTGCACGCCGTGCCGCATCGGCTCGACACGCGGCGTCGAAGTGATGGACCGGATCATCGACGGACGCGACCGCCCGAAACAAATCAAGTTGCTGCGCGACCTGTGCGACACCATGCTCGCCGGTTCGCTGTGCGCAATGGGCGGCATGACGCCCTACCCCGTGCTGTCCGCGCTGAACCATTTCCCGGAAGACTTCGGCGCGGCCGAACCGTCGAATCTGCCGACCAAGGCCGCCTAGGAGACCGCCCATCATGATGGACCCGATGTTTGAGAAGGATTACGGCACCCCGCGCCGCGAATCGACGCAGGAAGTCACGCTGGAGATCGACGGCGAGCAGGTCACCGTGCCCGCCGGCACCTCGATCATGCGTGCCGCCGCCGAAGGCGGCGTCAACGTTCCGAAGCTGTGCGCCACCGACTCGCTCGAGCCGTTCGGCTCGTGCCGCCTGTGCCTCGTGGAAATCGAAGGCCGCCGCGGCTTCCCCGCGTCGTGCACCACGCCGGTCGAGCCCGGAATGAAGGTGCGCACGCAATCGCCGAAGCTCCAGGAATTGCGCAAGGGCGTGATGGAGCTGTACATCTCCGATCACCCGCTCGACTGTCTGACCTGCGCGGCCAACGGCGATTGCGAACTGCAGGACATGGCCGGCGTGACAGGCCTGCGCGAGGTGCGCTACGGCTTCGACGGCGCCAATCACTTCGACAGCGAGAAGGACGAGTCGAACCCCTACTTCACTTACGACGCCTCCAAGTGCATCGTCTGCAACCGCTGCGTGCGGGCCTGCGAAGAGACCCAGGGCACCTTCGCCCTGACAATCTCGGGTCGTGGCTTCGAAGCGCGCGTGTCGGCGGGTCAGGACCAGCCGTTCATGGAGTCGGAGTGCGTGTCGTGCGGCGCGTGCGTGGCCGCCTGCCCGACCGCCACACTCCAGGAAAAGTCCGTCATTCATCTCGGCCAGGCCGAGCACGCCAAGATCACGACCTGCGCCTATTGCGGCGTGGGCTGCTCGTTCAAGGCAGAAATGAAGGGCAATGAGGTCGTGCGCATGGTGCCGCACAAGGACGGTCAGGCCAATGAGGGCCACGCCTGCGTGAAAGGCCGCTTCGCCTGGGGCTACGCCACGCACAAGGACCGCATTCTCACGCCCAAGATTCGCAAGAAGATCACCGATCCGTGGCAGGAAGTGTCGTGGGACGAGGCACTCGACTACGCGGCGTCCGAATTCAAGCGCATTCAGGCCAAGTACGGCCGCGACTCCATCGGCGGCCTGGTGTCCTCGCGCTGCACGAACGAGGAGGACTACCTCGTGCAGAAGCTGGTGCGCGCGGCGTTCGGCAACAACAACGTCGACACCTGCGCACGCGTTTGTCACTCGCCCACCGGCTATGGCCTGAAGGCCACGTTGGGCGAGTCGGCCGGCACGCAGACATTCAAGTCCGTCGAGCATTCGGACGTGATCCTCGTGATGGGTGCAAACCCGACGGATGGTCACCCGGTATTCGGCTCGCGCATGAAGAAGCGTCTGCGTCAGGGCGCCAAGCTGATCGTGATCGACCCGCGTCGCATCGATCTGGTCCAAAGCCCGCACATCAAGGCCGACTACCATCTGCAACTGCGCCCCGGCACCAACGTGGCGATGATCAATGCCCTGGCGCACGTGATCGTCACCGAAGGGCTCATGGCCGACGAGTTCATCGCCGAGCGCTGCGAAGATCGCGCGTTCAACCAGTGGCGCGACTTCATTGCGCGCGCCGAGAATTCGCCCGAAGCCACCGAAGCGCATACCGGCGTGCCCGCGCATCTCGTGCGCGGCGCCGCACGCCTTTACGCCACCGGCGGCAACGCGGCGATCTACTACGGCCTCGGTGTGACCGAGCACGCGCAGGGGTCGACGACCGTGATCGGCATCGCCAACCTGGCCATGGCCACGGGTAACATCGGCCGCGAAGGCGTGGGCGTGAATCCGTTGCGCGGCCAGAACAACGTGCAGGGCTCGTGCGACATGGGCGCCTTCCCGCACGAATTGCCGGGCTATCGTCACGTGTCGGATTCGACCGCGCGGGCGCTGTTCGAGGCCGAATGGGGCGTCGAGCTGCAAGCCGAGCCGGGGCTGCGGATTCCGAACATGTTCGACGCCGCGCTCGCGGGCACCTTCATGGGCCTGTACTGCCAGGGCGAGGACATCGTGCAGTCCGACCCGAACACGCAACACGTCACGCACGCGCTCGAGCACATGGAGTGCATCGTCGTTCAGGACATCTTCCTGAACGAAACCGCCAAGTATGCGCACGTACTGCTGCCGGGCTCGTCGTTCCTCGAGAAGGACGGCACGTTCACCAACGCCGAGCGCCGCATCTCGCGCGTGCGTCAGGTCATGCCGCCTCGCGCCGGTTACGCCGACTGGGAAGTGACGATTCAGCTCGCCAAGCGCCTGGGCTACGAGATGAACTACTCGCACCCGTCGGAGATCATGGACGAGATCGCTCGCCTTACCCCCACGTTCACCGGCGTGAGCTACGAAAAGCTCGATCGCGTGGGCAGCGTCCAGTGGCCTTGCAACGAGAACGCGCCCGACGGCACACCCGTCATGCACATCGACGAGTTCGTGCGCGGCAAGGGCAAGTTCCTGATCACGCAGTACGTGCCGACCGACGAGAAAGTGACCAAGCGGTTCCCGTTGATCCTCACGACCGGCCGCATCCTGTCGCAGTACAACGTGGGGGCACAGACCCGCCGCACGGCCAACAACCACTGGCACGACGAGGACCGACTCGAGATCCATCCGCACGATGCCGAGGAGCGCGGCGTGAAAGACGGTGACTGGGTCGGGATCCAGAGCCGGGCGGGCGAGACGGTACTGCGCGCCGTGGTGAGCGACCGCATGCAGCCGGGCGTGGTGTACACGACGTTCCACTTCCCGGAATCGGGGGCGAACGTCATTACCACCGACAACTCCGACTGGGCGACGAATTGCCCCGAGTACAAGGTCACGGCGGTGCAGGTCTCGCCGGTAGCGCAGCCGTCGGAGTGGCAGCGCCAGTATTCGGACTTCAATCGCCAGCAGGAAGCGTTCCACGATCATGCGGTCGCGGCGGCGCAGGCCAGTACCAACTGAGGCGAGGGCCCGCCCGGCAGGAGGATGCCGGGCGGCGCGCGGACATGGACAATCCGCGTCCAATGCCGGCTGACGAAAGCGCCGGCGAGCCTCGCCGTCTATTGCCACAGACGGTGCGGCGGACGCGAGATTGGCCATCGGCCGCGTCGCGACGCACAGCACAAGCAACACCTGCCGGCATTGGCCGGTTCGCACCACTCGAACAGAGAACGATTTCAGGGGACAGAAACATCATGGACACCGACAACCTGGTCAAGATGGCCAATCAGATCGGGGACTTTTTCGAGACGATGCCCGATCGCACCGAAGCGCTCGAGAACATCGCCGGGCACCTGCGGCGCTTCTGGGCACCGCGCATGCGCATGACGATTCTCGAACACCTCGAAGCCACCGACGGTCACGGGATGCGTGAAATCGTCGTGGCCGCGATCAACGCGCATCGCGCCGAGCTTTGGCCGCGCGGCTGATGCCGACATCGAGACGGACTCGCAAAAGCCGGGCGGCGGGCGACGGCTCGCGCGCTCGTCGCGCCTGAGGCATCCGATGCACCCGATTCACCCGATTCACCCGATGCGGCCAATGCAACCGCTGCACCGGGCACTCCGGTTGCGGTAGGTGCCCTACGCGCCCAGCTTGATCAGAATCGCACCGCCCACGACGAGGCCGCATGCCACGACGCGACGGGCGTTGAGCTTTTCACGCAGGAACAACCAGCCCAGCAAGACCGCGAAGATCGCGCTCGATTCGCGCAACGCCGAGACCACACCCATCGGCAGGTATTGCAGCGCGAACACCACCATGCCGTAGGCGCACTGCGCCACGACACCCGCCCCGAGCGCTTCGCTCACCCGGCGCGGCGGCGCGAGCCACATGCCTCGCCATCCGCCCCGCAATCGCCAGACCGCCCCGACGAGTGGCACGCTCGCGAACAGATACGCCCACGCGATATAGCCGAAGCCGTTGCCGCTCGACAGACGCACACCGAATCCGTCGATGATCGTGTAGGTCGCGATGAACACGCCCGTGAGCAGGGCCGCCGGCACGCTGTCGCCCGAGAAGCGACGGCCGCGCAACGCCAGCGAGAGAATGCCCGAACAAATGCAGGCGATGCCCGCCACCGCCATCCAGGTCGGCCATTCCCCCGCGAGCAGCAGCGCCGCCCCCGAGATGAGCAGCGGCGAGATGCCGCGCGCGATCGGGTAGATCTGCCCGAACTCGCCGACCCGATACGCCCGGATCAGCGCCGCCGTGTAGGCCACCTGCGCGCACGCCGAGAGCACGATGAGCGGCCACACCTGCATCGGGGGCATGGGCAGCCAGCAGATGCCCACCACCGCCGCGATCAACTGGGGCACCGCCATCATGCCCACCTGCCAGAGACGATCGGGACTTGCGTGGAGAAATGCGTTCCAGGTGGCATGCATGAGTGCCGAGAGCAGCACCAGCAGCACGACGGGCGAAGTGGTCATGTCGATGGGAGGTGGCGGGAGCGTGTCGGAAAACGCGCGGCGGCGTAGCGCTCCGGCACGGGGGAAAACGGCCATTGTCGCAGCAGCCAAATTTTCGACATAGAGCCAACAGGGCGGATTCCCACGGAGCCAGACACCCGTGGAGGCCAGGGCACGCAAAAGTTGTCCACACCCTTTGTGGATAACCCACTGGATAACCTGCCACCACCTTTCCGGATGCCCCGTGAACAGGGGCTGTCAAGAGCCTTGCTCAAAAAACGATCAGCACTGGAACAAATATTAGGCTTGACGGTCTGCCCCCTCCCTGCTCAAGCGCCCTCCCCCTGGCTTGCCGACATATCGGCCTCCTGCTTAAGCATTCGGGACCGTTTTGTCGGACGCGGACGAGGCCGCGGGCCGCGATCCGCCGGCCGGCGACTGCGGCACGGCGCGCAATGCGGCAACGACCTGACTTTGGCCGAGCACGGCGTCCGGCGCCTGCTGCAATGCCAGACGATAGCGCTCGCCAAACTCGGCGTCGGCGTTGCGGAACAGCTTCGCGGCTTCGTCGGCGAGCGCGATGCCCGCGTCCGCAACGGGCGGCGTCTGCTCCATCCACTCGTCGATCGCGACGATCAGGCGTGAGAGCGGATCGAGCCAGCGGAACCACGGATCTTCCGTGAGCAACTGCACGAAACGCCCCGTCGGCACCGGTCCGAATACTGCTTCGTATTGCTGACGATCGTTGTCGATGAGCACCTTGTGTTGTGCAAGCAGCGCGCCGCGAAGCGTCTTCATCGCGGCAATCTGGGCGGCATCGGCCGGGAGGGTATCAATCGGTTCGGTCATCTCTCGCCCCTGGAGCGTCAGAAAGGTTAGGAAACGGAATTGGAAAGCGTCTTACACGCAGTTTAGGACTTAGCCCATAGCCAAGCGCCGTCAGGATCACGATACTACACGGGTCTCGCACACACCTCGCGAGGCCAGGCTTTCACTTCCCCGTGGGAGGCCTGCTTCCTCAGCCCGCCGACCCGGCGGGTTTTTTTTGCGCCTCGTCCACGCAAACGGCCCGGCGCCGCCATCCGCCTCATCCGGTCATGCCGATTCGTTTATCATCGGCACCGCCCTCACTCCGCTTATCGCCATGTCCACTGTCCTACGTATGCAAACCGTCGGTGTCATGGGTTCCGGCAAACAGCCGTGGATCGAGCTCGCCGCACCACTGGGCCGCGCCCTCGCGCTGGCCGGTTGTCACTTGCTGACCGGCGGCGGCCGGGGCGTGATGACGAGTGTGAGCGAAGCCTTCTGCGCGGTGCCGCAGCGCGCCGGACGCAGCATCGGCGTCGTGCCGACCGAGCCCACGGGCGACGACGGCACGTACCGGCCATTGCCCGGCTATCCGAATCCGTTCGTCGAAATTCCCATCGTGAGCCCGTTGCCACGCCATCAAACCAATGCGCCTGCGGGTACCCTCTCGCGCAATCACATCAACGTGCTCTCGAGCGACGTCATCGTCGCACTCCCGGGCGCGCACGGCACCCGCGACGAGGTCGGGCTCGCCGTTCGCTTCGGAAAACCCGTGATTCTCTTCGGGGATAACGCGCACTTCGCGGACATGCCGGCAATGCTCGTGCGAACGATGTCGCTCGATGCCGTGATGGCGTTTGTCAGAACGGCACGGTGAGCTTCGCGTCGATCGACTGGAAGCGGTAGGACCACCCGGGCGGGCCGGCCGACGAGGGCATCCATGGAGCGTTCAGGCGCTGCATGACCGACAGGTCGAGCTTCGACGTGCCAAGGTAGTGCGTGTGGCTCAGGCCCACCTCGGCGTAGCTGTCGTACGTGTGGATCGCGTTCGGATCCTCGGTGCGGCTGCGGTTGTAACGCAACTCGATCCCGGTCGTGCCATTGGAGGTGACATCGAACGCACGGCGCACGCGCCATTGCAACGTCTGCGTCTGTGTAGTGCCGGCGGCGATCTGGTCGGTGGCCGCATTGGTCGAGCCCCGGATTCCGACAGTCCAGTCCGAGTCGAGCGGCACGGAATAATTGGCCGTCAGATCGCGGTTCATGGCGTCGCGACGCGCGTTCTGCAAATCCTGACTCACCGTGGTATTGAACTGTCCGTACATGCCTAGCGGGTTTTTCATCAGCAGGTTCGCGGTGCCCTGCATCTTGCCCGTGGTGGTCATGCCGCTGTTGTTCACGCCGACGTTGAACTTGTAGGGCTGCTCGTTGAGCACCTGCAAACCGACAGCACCCTCCCCGCTCGTGCGACTGCGCGTCACGATCAACGGCAATTGCTCGTCGCGCACCACGAGTCCGCGACGCATGAGCATGCGGATGTTGCGGTTCGCGAGGCTCTCGTGGCGCGGCATGCCGCGCCAGCACGACGCGCGCGCGAGAAATGCGTTCGGCGGCGCGACGTCGGGCAGCGGTGCCGGCTCGGCCGCCGCCGCGGGAGCCGAAGCGGCGTCGATGTCCACGGCGGAAATCGCGGTACCGTCGGCACTCAACTCCGGCGCGACGGCGAAATCCGCGGCCGGCAGCGGTGGCGACGCCGGTATGGCCTGCGCGCCGCCATCTGCGAGCGCGGCGCCCGCGCCAACTTGCGCGTCCGCTGACGACGCATCGGCGGCCGATGCTGCCGACGCGGGTTGCGGCGCTTGGGCTATCGCATCCGCCGGCGCCGCGGAAGGGGCCGAAGACGTCGACCGGGAGGAAGCGGAAGCAGGTGTGCCCGTGGCGTCGGAGGTGGTGGAAGTGGTGGAAGCGGCGGCACGCGACGCCGCCTCGCGATCGACCGTGGCGGCGACGGCACCCGGGTCGGCGCCTGCGAACAGGGCAATCGGATCGGTGGCGGCGCCCGGGTCCGGTGTCACCGGCTCGGGTGGCGGCGGGGGCGGCACGAGATACTGAGGCGACAGGCCGCGATCCCACAATCCGTAGGACACGGCATTCCGCTCAGTGAAACACGGCGGATTGGGATCCGAAAACAAGGATTGTGCGTGCGCGCCCACCGGGAGTCCGGCAACCAGGCACGCGGCCAGCAGGAGGCGACTCCGCACGACCGGCTTTACCGACATTCGACACCTGAAAATCCCGCCCCACGCTGGCGCCGTCCCTCGGCGTTGTGCACCGGTTCCGACACGAGAGGCGATATAGCGACAAGCCGGTATTTTACGTCGATCGCCTATCGCCCCGCCAGCCAGAAAACATCAGAAATCGCCGGGAACTCTTTCTCCATATTGCCACTCATATCGCGTGACTTCCCCTGTAGTGATTTTTGCCCGCCCCGCGCGGGCATTTTTATTAAAAAAGCCCGGGAAATGATTCCCGGGCAATGGTCGATCGTCATGGAGGGACGATCGAGGGGGGCCGACGGGTGCCTCGCCAAGGTCGCGCGGCACCGAAATCTTCGGGACGTCGCCCGGCGCGGCTTACTTCTTCTTGCCGCCCTTGCTGCCGCCCGCCAGATACCGCTCGTTGTACTCATCCATGAGTTTGCGCACCGTCGCGCCGATCTGGATGTAGTCGGGCTCGTTCAGGTTGGCAAGCGACACGCGGCCCGACGGGTGGAGTGTGCCGAAGCCTCTCCCGGGCAGCAGCACGACGCCACTTTCCTTGGCGAGACGGAACAGCACCTCCGACGGATCGATCGTCTTCATGAACCAATCGACGAAGCCCTTGCTGTAGATCTTCGTGCCCAATACCTCGAGATCGAGAATGTTGTAGTAGTCGACTGCGTTCGGCCCTGTCTCCTCCGTGATGCCGGCCGCGCGATACATAACGGCCTTGCGCCGGCGGATGATGCGCTTGACGGCGTGCTTGTAGGCTTCCGGCTCGTCCATCAGGCAGAACAGCGAGAAGAGCGCCATCTGCACCTGCTGCGGCGTCGACAGTCCGGCGGTGTGGTTGAGCGCCACGGCGCGGCTGTCAGCCACCAGACGGTCGATGAACTTGAGCTTTTCGGGTTCGGTCGTGATCGATGAGTAGCGGGCGTTGAGGCCCTCGCGCTGCGCCTTGGGCAGCTTGGCGATCCTGTCGTCGAGCAGATTCTTCTCGTGGGTGGCGATCGCGCCCAGGCGCCAGCCCGTCGCACCGAAATACTTTGAATACGAGTAGACGAGAATGGTGTTGTAAGGCGCGATGGCGAACAGCGAGCGGAAGTCGTCTGCAAACGTGCCGTAAACGTCGTCGGTAAGGATGATGAGATCCGGGCGCTTCTTGACGATGCCGGCCAGATGTTCGAGCGAGGCGTCGTCGAGCTTGACCGACGGCGGGTTGCTCGGATTCACCAGGAAGAATGCCTTGATCTTCGGGTCGAGCAGCTTGTCGAGCTCCTTCTTCGAGTATTGCCAGCCCAGCGCCGGATCGGCGTTCAGGTTCACCTCGTGCAACTGATAGTCCGCCAACTCCGGAATCTCGATGTACGGCGTGAAGATCGGCATGCCCAGCGCGATGGCGTCGCCCGCCTGCAGCAGATGGTTCGTCTTGAGTGTGTTGAACAGGTACGTCATGGCCGCCGTGCCGCCTTCGACCGCGAACACGTCGAAGTTGCCCACGAACGGGTGCTTGCCGACCATCTCCCGGCGCAGGTATTTCGCGGCGATCTTCTCGGTGTTGCGAAGCATGCGGTCAGGCACCGGGTAGTTGCAGCCGAGAATGCCGTGCACCATCTCCGTGAGGAAGTCTTCGACGACGAGCCCCATCTGGTCGCGGACATACGAGATCGCCTTCTCGAGAAACTTCACGCCCGGCGCGTGCTGATTCTCGCGCGCGAAGTCCAGCCAACGGGCCTCGACGCCCTTGCCCGGCGGAATGCCGCCGACGCCTTCGGGCATGTAGGTGAACTGGCGCTGCGCCTCCGACAGCGCGAACAGGCCCAGTTGGAAGAAGCCGTGACGCGGTTCGAGCGCGAGGAAATTCGGGTTGCCGCGGCCGGCGTTCAGCATCGAGCGCTGCGCGCCGTTGTCCTGCGCGAGTTCGATCAGCGTGTCCTTGAATTCGAACGGGCTGAGTTTGGCGAGTGCGTCGAGTTCCTTCGATTTCATAGCAATTTCTCCATGAACAACCAGTAACAACCGATGACGAATCCGTCGCAAGGGCCTGACGCGTGCGTCAGGCCGGGGGAAGACGACGGACGATCCGGGCGAATGTCCTCACGGCATCCGGCCTTGGGCCCGCCGCTAGGCGAGCGACACGACCAGCGGTCCGAGCAGCGTGAGCAGCACGTTGGCAATGGCATACGTAATGGCGAACGGCACCGTCGGTATGTTGCTCTCGGCTTTGTCGAGAATCTCGCCGAAGGCGGGGTTCGCACTGCGCGACCCCGACAATGCGCCGGCCAGAATGGCGACGTTGTCGTAGCGCAGCACGTAGCGCCCGAACAGGTACGTGAGCAACAGCGGCACGATGGTGACGATGACGCCGGCGATAAAGATCGACACACCGCTTTGCTGCAGCGTCTGCCACGCCTGCGCGCCGGCGGAAAGCCCCACGCAGGTCACGAACGTGGCCAGACCTAGTTCCTTGAGCAACGAACTCGCCGCGAGCGGCATGGCGCCGAACGTCGGGTGCTTGCCGCGCAGCCATCCGAACACCAGCCCCGCGAGCAGCGCCCCACCACCGCTGCCGAGCGTGAGCGGAATACCGCCGACCTTGACGACGATGTAGCCGATGAGCAAACCGACCACGATGCCGATGCCCATGTACACATAGTCGGTCTTCACGGAATAGGCCACGGGATAGCCGGCCTCCTTCGCGGCGCGTTGCACGTCGCTGTCGGCGCCGTATAGGGTCACCACGTCGCCGTGGTACACAACGGTGTCGTCGAGCACGGGCACGGGCTGTCCCATGCGCATGATCTTCGCGATGTACACGCCGTGCTTGACGTCGCGCTCGACGCCCGCCTTGAGTTCGCCCAGCGTCTTGCCGTTGCCGCCCTTTCGGGCGAACACCACCTCCTGCATGCGCAGCGCGATATCGAGGTCCTGCGACGGGCGCTGCTCGTCGCCGAGCAGGCGCCACGCGTCGGTGGCGGCCTCGCGGCGCCCGATGAGCATCACGTCGTCGCCCGCCTCGAGCACCAGATCGTCGGTCGCGATGATGATCTTGCCCTTGCGCCGCAGGCGCTCGATGGTCACGCCGTCGGTCAGCTGCTTCTCGACGTCGATCACCCGCTTGCCCGCGCCGGTCGTCACCCGATACACGCGACCGACGAGCGCCGGCAGCGAATCGACCTGATCGGCCGACAGCACGGCACGTCCGCCGGCCATCGCGAGCTCGGCCTTCTTCGCGTCTTCCTTGAGCGTTCGGCCCATGAGCCTGGGCACAAGCGACGCGCACACAATGATCGCCCCCAGGCTGCCGAAGATGTACGTCACGGCGTAGCCGATGGCCACCTCCGACTGCAGCCGCTTGACTTCGTCGACCGACAGGCCGAGGCGCGAGATGGCATCGCCCGCCGTGCCGATGATGGCCGATTGCGTAAGTCCCCCCCCGGCCACGCCTGCGGCAAGCCCCTTGTCGAAGCCGAAGAGCTTCGCGCAGATGAGCACCGTGACGAGGCCCGACGCCGCGAGGAACACCGCCATGGCGATCTCGCGCAGCGTCTTGCGCGAGAGCGAGCTGAAGAACTGCGGGCCGCTCTCGTAGCCCACGGCGTAGATGAACAGCGCGAACATGATGCTCTTCACACCCGCGTCCACCGAAATGCCGATCTGGGAGACGACGACGGCCACCAGCAGCGAGCCGCCAACGCCTCCCAACTGGAACGAGCCGAATTTGATCGCCCCGATGGCGTACCCGAGGGCGAGCGACAGAAAGATCGCGACCTCCGGGACATGATTGAGAATCGAATGTACTAGTTCCACCGCAGAACCTCCGTCAAGAAATGGGGGCGGCGCGCGGCGCGCCCCGGATCGTGTCCGTGAGGCCGTCGTTTGCCGATGAATTCTTGCGTCCTTCCCTGCTTGCCCCGCACACCGGGATGCGTTGTCGAGGCTTGAACCGTGCGACGTGGCCGACGATCAACGCGCGAACTGATGGGCCACGAATACCACCGCCGGCCCCATGAGCGGCAGCAGCACATTCGACAGTGCATAGGTCACCGTGTATCCCACCACCGGCAATGCGCTGTCCGCCGTTTGCACCACCGCGCTGATCGCGGGCGTGCTCGCCTGCTGACCCGCAATCGCACCGATCAGAATCGGCCCGTCGATGCGCAGCAGCTTGTGGCCGACCCAGAGCGACACCAGCGCGGGCACGAGCGACACGCAGATCCCGATGACCGGCAACGCCAGCCCGTGCTCGCGCAGCAATACGGCCGCCTGGGGTCCGGCCGACAAGCCGACGCACACCACGAAGACGGCCAGACCGAGATCCTTGAGCAATTCGTACGCTGCCGGCGGAAACGTACCCCATGTCGGACGCCGCGAGAGCAGCCAGCCACTGGCCAGTCCGCTGAGCAACGCGCCCCCGCCCGAGCCAAGGGTCATCGGAACACCGCCGATGCGCACCGACAGATGGCCGATGCACAGGCCCACGATCAACGCGAGCCCCACGAACACGAGACTCGTCTTGTTACCGTGCGGCACCGGCTTGCCGAGCACCTCGCCAGCGCGCTCGACATCGCTTTGCAGCCCCTGCAGCGTCACGACGTCGCCAATCTGCAGCGCGATCTTTCCGAGCGAGGGCAATTGCAGGCCCATGCGCTTCACGGACTTGACGAAGACGCCGTGGCGCACCTCCAGCGGCGCTTCGCGGCGCAATTCGGCGACCGTACGTCCCTCGGCGGCCTTGTTCGTCATGACATAGTCGCGCTCGACGAGCACGATCTCGTTGGTCTGCGTACCCGCCACTTCCGGGCCCACGAGCGCATGCGCTTCGAGCATGGCGTCGCGGCGCCCGACGAGAAGCAGTTCGTCGTCCACCTCCAGCACGAGCGGCTGGGCGACCGCCACCGCCGACGCGGCGCGCCACACGCGCTCGACCGCCACCCGCCCTTCGAACGCGCCTTCGACGGCCGCCACGGTCAGGCCGGGATGCGCGACGCGATAGCTGCGCCCCACCAGATCGGGAGCGGCAGGCGCCCCGAGCGTGTCGCCGTTGTCCTCGTCCATCTCGCGCGCGAGCCGCGCGCTGTCCTGCTTGAGATCGATACCCAGCAACTTCGGCGCCAGCAAATTGGTGAAGAGCACGATCGTGATCAGACCGAAAACGTAGGTAAGCGTGTAGGCCGTCACCACGTTCGCCTGCCAGGTGCTGAAATTGTCCGGCGCGAGGCCGAGGCGGTTGAGCGCTTCGATGGCCGTGCCCACCATCGCCGACTCGGTCGCGGCACCCGCCGCGAGACCGCCGGCCGTGCCCGGATCGAGCCCCAGCACCTTCACCGCGATCATCACGATGCCGAACACGAACACCACTTCGATTATGGAGAGCACGCCGAAGCGCAGCCCGCGCAGGTTCAGGTTCTCCACGAACTGAGGCCCGGCGGAAAAACCCATCGCGAAAATGAAAAGGGCGAATGCAAAATCCTTGAGCGACCCCTCTGCCATGCAGCCGGTCTGCCCGACAAGCAGCGCAACGAGCAACGCACCGCACACGCCACCGAGCTGAATCGGGCCAAGCCTGATGCGTCCGAGCCACTGGCCCAGCACCACACAGACGAACACGGTGATCAACGGCACGGCATCGAACAGCGGAATCGAACACTGCATACAGGCTCCTGCCTAAGGTGCACGATGAATCCCCGGGGGATCCACAACCGACGATACGACGAGCTTCGCAACGCAACCGGCTCACACCGGGCTTCCTGGTGCGGGTCGGGTCAGGGAAAATTCAGAAGACGACAGATCCCATGTCGCGCGACATGCGGATCGAGACAGCAGACCGGTATCTCCGGCCTAACCAGCTTGAGCATTGCACCTCGGCGTGAATCCGCCGGGCAATGTTGTGGGAACCACGAGATACCGGGAGACGAGGCGTATCCGGCAAAGGACACTTCGGTCAAAGCGTACGACGTTCATAGCGGATCCCAAGACGTTGAGACAACCCGATAATCGATGACGCTCGCCCCCTCCCGGAAGCCTTCAGGCGATACACCTCCAGTCACATGCGACGCATTGCAGTACTTTGCGCACATGCGCGATTCGCGCAACGGAACACATCAGTAATAAAAATTACGCGATCTGCGACTGTTCCGCGTTTCGTGGCGACGCGGTGTCGGCATAGTGTTGTTCAACGCTCTGGACGTGTCAATATGTTTCGCGTAACAAGCGCGCCGCGTGCGTGTCGATTGCTGTACGCATCGCGTTGAATTGGAATACTGACTAATATTCGTGCCCCCATAGGACCGCGCCGAGATGTCGATGAAGTCGATGAAGTCGCGGCACAGCGGTATCGGAAAGTTCGGTCGGCGGTCCGGGGGCGTCGTCCGCGAGGGTGAAAACGCTTCAAACAGGCGACTGACTGCGACGCCCTGTCACAGCCTTGTCACGCACGCATCGAATGCGCGTCGGAAGCCAGCGGGAGGCACATCATTCGGGTGCGCGAATTTCGTGGATCGTGCCCGGGCCCCAGCCGCTGCGATCCCACTTGCCCTCACGCAACGTCCATTGATGCTCGCCGGTTTCTTCCCAGTGCGGGGCGGTGTAGCGCATGCCGGGACGCCTGGCTTCCATGTGACCGTCGACCCAGTCGTAGCGGCCGTCTTTCCATTGCCAATACCCCGGCACCCAGAACTGCCCTTTCGGTGCGGCGGGGGGATTCTCGAAGCGCGGCGGCGGCGGGCCTCGCTGCAACGTGACATCGGCGAGCACGGGCAGGCTCGCCAGACACAATACGACAGCCAGCGCGTGGCGACGATGCACGCGTGACGTCGCGGCGCGCAGGACGCGTGTCGACAATGTCTGGAACGAGGAGCGCAGGGGGAACACGGTAGACAGGGTAGACGCGGGGGACGCTGTGGATGCAGAGGCGGACGAAGACGCACACACGGTGGGGAGCGACGCAGACGACATACGCACACGGTCAATGATGGCGAGGAAGTTATGCATTGTACCGCCCGGACTTTATAATCGGGCGCACGCACAACCTGCCGCCGCGCGCGGCTTCCGACGGGGCCGCCATGAACGGTCGCCGCACCGACATCCCATGAACCCTGCCCCCGCGGCCGCCGGTCACCGGCAATTGCTTCGCCTGGCGCTGCCGATCGTGCTCGCCAACCTCACCCAGCCCCTGCTTTCGGCCGTCGACACGGCGGTCGCCGGTCATCTGCCGGGGCCGGCCTATCTGGGCGGCGTTGCGCTCGGGGCACTGCTGCTGAACCTGATCTTCTGGGGCTTCTCGTTTCTGCGCATGGGCACCACCGGCCTCGCCGCGCAGGCATTCGGCGCACGCGACGCCCAGGGACTGCGCGACACCCTCGCCCGCGCGCTGGCGCTCGCGTTCCTCATCGGCGCGGCGCTGCTCCTGCTGCGTCATCCGCTCGTATCGCTCGGCGTGTCGTGGCTCGGCGGCAGCGAGCAGGTCCAGTCGCTCGCACGCGAATATGCGAGCATCCGCATCGTCGCCGCACCGCTCGCCCTGGGCAACTACGTCGTGCTCGGCTACCTGCTGGCGTGCCAGCGCGTGCGCCAGGGCCTGGCAGTGCAGGTATTTATCAATCTGGTGAACGTCGCGGCCGTGCTGGTCCTGGTGCGCGGCTTCGATCAGGGCGTGGCAGGCATTGCCACGGCCACGGCGCTGGCCGATGTCCTGGGCTTCGCCCTGGGCGCCTGGTTGCTGTGGCGCTCGCGCACGCCCGGACTGGCGCCGCTGCGCCTGGCCACGCTCACGGAGCGCAGCGCCCTGTGGCGTCTGTTGCGCCTGAATGTCGATATCTTCCTGCGAACGCTGTTCCTGCAACTGGCGTTCGCCTGGTTCGCCCGGGTCGGCGCCCGGCTCGGCGACACCACCCTGGCGGCCAACGCCCTGTTGCTGAACTTCCAGACGTTCATGGCCTACGGTCTCGACGGCTTCGCGCATGCGGCCGAAGCGCTGGTCGGCGCCTACGTGGGCGCGCGCGAACGACAGGCATTGCTGCACGCGATCCGGCTGTCGCTGGGTTGGGCGCTGGCGTGCGCGAGCGGTTTCGCACTGGTCTATGCCGTAGCGGGCGGTGCGATCATCGACGCCCTCACCGACCAACCGGTGCTGCGCGAGACCGCGCGCGAATTCCTGCCGTGGGCCGTGCTCTCGCCGATCGTCGCCGTGTGGTGCTTTCAGCTCGACGGCGTGTTCATCGGTGCGACCCGAACCCGCGAGCTGCTCACTTCGTCGCTGGTCGGCTTGCTGGTGTTCGGTGCGGTCATGCCTTTCACGCTCGACGTCTGGGGCAATCACGGCCTGTGGGTCGCGCTCATGGCGTTTCTCGCCACGCGCGGCATCGTGCTCGGCGCGCTGCTGCCGCGCATCTGGCGCGGCCTGCCGCATCGGTCCGCCTGACCGGTCGCAATGCCGCAAGCACGCGCGGCGCCTGCCTTGGCGCGGCGGGGTGGCGTCGGCTGCGGAGTCAGTCGACGCCAATGCACGCCAGTGCGGCGGCGTGCAAGTCCGCGTTGGCCGCGGCGAGCACGCGCCCCTGCGAGGTGAGCGTGAGCGGCTTGCCGTCCCAGTCGGTGATCACGCCGCCGGCCGCCTCGATGACGGGTGCCACGGCCAGATAGTCGTAAGTTTGCAGCCCCGCCTCCATGACCAACTCGATGTGCCCGCTGGCGAGCAGACCATAGGCGTAGCAATCGCCTCCGAAACGGCGCCGACTGACCGCCTTCGTCAACCGCTCGAAGCGCGCGTATTCGGCGGCATCGAAAATGTCGGGCGACGTGGCGTACACGGTCGCATCGGCAAGCGTCCGGACCGGACTGGTGGTGCACACCTCGCCACCGAACCGGGCTTCGCACAGCCCCGCTGCGGCATCGTTGATGCCGATCCAGCGCTCCCCCGTTGCCGGAATGTCGATCACGCCGACGACCGGCTTGCCGCGGTGCAGCAGCGCGAGCAGCGTGCCCCACAATGGGTGGCCGGTAATGAAACTGCGCGTGCCGTCGATCGGGTCGACCGACCAAACGTACTCCGCATCGAGCCCGGTCTTGCCGAACTCCTCGCCCCAGATGCCGTGCGACGGATAGCGCGCCGCGATCCTGTCGCGAAGCGCGGTCTCGACCTCGCGGTCGGCGATCGTGACCGGACTCTCGTCCGCTTTGTCGTCCACGGCAAGACGACGGCGGAACCAACCCAGCGACAGCGGCCGCACGGCGTCGGCGAGCGAGGCGGCAAACGCCGCATATTCGGCGACGGCAGGGGTGGCGGGGGCGGACGACATACACGATTCTCCTGCTGGGAAGCCACGCAAGGCGGCAACAATGGGAAACGTTCCGTAAAACGTTCGATCAAGCGCGATCATACGCGCGTGTGGATGCGTCATTCTGCACCCGACGTATGACAAGCGCCCGAATCTGGTGCAAATTTGCTATGCTCGCGGCCTGATTCCGGGGGTGCCAGGCCCCGCTTGACCTCATCTCACAGGATTCCCATGCTTTCCGGTCGCGGCGTCATGCTCTCTGTCTCGGCGTCGGTCATGTTTTCGATCATGCCGGCGCTCGTTGCGCAGTTGGCGCCCCTGTCCGGGCTGGACGTTTTCGCCTGGCGCATCCTGCTCACGCTGCCGGGCACGCTGGTCATCGTGGCCGCGCTGCGCCGCACGAACGTGCTGGCCAGCACGTTTTCCCACGTCTTGCATCGCCCCGGCCTGCTTGGCGCCGTGCTGCTTTGCGCCGCCATGCTGAGCGTCCAGTTGTGGCTTT
Source organism: Pandoraea pnomenusa (assembly GCF_000767615.3). Classification (NCBI taxonomy): domain Bacteria; kingdom Pseudomonadati; phylum Pseudomonadota; class Betaproteobacteria; order Burkholderiales; family Burkholderiaceae; genus Pandoraea; species Pandoraea pnomenusa. Next base: position 3,736,935 of record NZ_CP009553.3, read on the forward strand.
TCGTCTGGGCGCCGCTGCAGCAACGCATGCTGGACGTCTCCCTGGGCTACTTCCTCTTGCCGCTGACCATGGTGCTGGCGGGCCGCACCGTCTACCAGGAACGGCTCTCACCGCTACAGACGGCCGCGGTCATTGCCGCCGCGCTGGGCGTCGCCCACGAACTCTGGGCAACGCGCGCCTTGTCCTGGGTCACCGCGCTCATCATGTTCGGCTATCCGCCATATTTCATGCTGCGCCGCCGCTTGCGACTCGACGCGCTGAGCGCGTTCATCATGGAGTTGCTCGCCATGACGCCCGTGGCCGCGGTCGTGCTGTGGCAGGCATGGCCGGACAATGCGCGGGTGATCGCCGAGCCGCGCTTCTGGTTCTGGCTGCCCGCGCTCGGGCTGCTCAGTGCCAGTGCCCTCGCGAGCACGCTGGCCGCCGCGCGCATGCTGCCCATCGGGGTGTACGGCATTCTCAGCTACGTGGAACCGGTGCTGCTGTTCGCCGTTTCCGTCTTCCTGTTGGGAGAGCCTTTCACCGAACGCGGCCTATGGACGTATGCCCCCATCTGGGTCGGCGTGGCATTGATCGTCTTCGACAGCCTGCGCACGCTGCGCCGCCAGCGCATCGTCGGCGCCTTTGGGAAATCGCCGCCGTCGGCCTGACCCGGGGGACCGGCGATCCGGCGATCCGACGATCCGCCGCCGTACCGGGAAGCCGGCGCGGCGAAGGCCGCCGGTGGCCCGGCGTGCAATGCCGAATCGCCGCGTTATACTCGCGAGAGCTTGTAAGACGACCCTTATGAAAAATCTCGCCAAGATCGCCATTCTGCTGTCCCCGGGGCTTCTCGCCGTCACCCTGTCCGCTTGCGGCTCGTCTGCGCCGCTGTTCACTTCGGACGGTCGTCCGACCCAGCAAATCCAGTGCTCGGCCACCGTGGCCGGCGATTGCGACCAGCGCGCGCGTACCCAATGCCAGCAAAAGGGCTACGACGTGCTTACGCGCGACGTGAGCGGCGGCGTGGCCAATATCGTGATTGCCTGCCAGCCGGGCTGATGCCGATCGTGGGCGCGCCATCACCCGGCGCCGGGGCATCGCGCTGAGGGGACCACACACCTCTGGCGTGCACACGCCGGCCGTTGGCATTACGATGCGTTATTGCGCGCGGTCAACTCCCACGCGTTGCGCGGGATGACTTTGGCCACGCGCGGTGCGAGAATGAAAGAGTCCTGAAGCGTTCCCGCCGGCCATCCGGCCACGAAAGCCTCCGGCCACCGCCCCTCCCATTTCCCTGTTGGGGAGCGACGTCGCAAGCGGCATCACGTCAGGCAGGCATTTCACGCAATCCCAGCCCAAAGAGGACACCATCATGTACGAACGCATTCTGGTTTCGATCGACGGCAGCACGCCCTCGAACCGTGCCATCGACGAAGCGGTCAAACTCGTCGCGCTCAGCCAGGGCAAGATCCGCCTGGTATCGGTTGTGCCGTCACTCGCCAACGCCTACGCCGCCGGCGCCTACAGCGGTTTCGTGCCGCTGGAAAGCCAGGAGTCGTTCGAGAAGGAAACGCACGAGATTCTCGCCACCGCTCAGGCCGACCTGAAGAAGCGCGGTGTCGATGCCGAGACAAAGATGATCACGCTCGAAGCCGGCACTGACGAAATCGCCGACGCCGTATTGCGCGAAGCGCAGGAATGGAATGCCGACGTGATCGTGCTGGGCACCCATGGCCGACGCGGCATCAACCGTCTGCTGCTCGGCAGCGTGGCGGAAACGCTGCTGCGCATCACCACCTTGCCCGTGCTGCTCGTGAAGGCCAGCGACAAGTAACTTCGCACGCCCAGGCACCCATGCGCCGGCCGGTATGTCCGGCGCAAATGAAAACGGCACGCCGCGCGCGTGCCGTTTTTGCGTGGCGCCTGCACCGCGCCGTCAGCGAATGCCGGCACGCATGAACGACTGCACGAATTGACGCTGAAACAGCAGAAATGCGATGAACAGGGGCGCTGCCGTCATCAACGTCGCCGCCGTGATCAGCGACCAGTCGATACCCTGATCGGTCGACGAAAACACCTGCAGTCCAACCGTGAGCGGACGCGTCTCGACCGAGTTCGTCACGATGAGCGGCCACAGGAAGTTGTTCCAATGGTGACTGATCGACACCAGCGCGTAGGCCACGTAGACCGGACGTGCGCGCGGCACATACACCCGCCAAAGCACTTGCCACGCACTGGCCCCTTCCACGCGCGCGGCATCGTCGAGCTCGCGCGGCACCGTCTTGAAAGCCTGACGCAACAGGAATATGCCGAACGCCGAGGCGAAGTACGGCAGCGCAATGCCGAGGATCGTGTCGCGCAGTCCCATCCAGGCGATCGTGCGGTAGTTCTCCACGATCAGCACGTCGGGCATCACCATCAATTGCAGCAGTACCACCATGAACGCGACCTCGCTGCCACGGAACGTGAAGCGAGCGAACGCATAGGCCGCGAGCGTGGCGAGTACCAGCTGCGCCGCCAGGATTACCGTCACGAGCACGAACGTGTTGACCAGATAACGCCCGAAAGGCGCGGCCTGCCATGCGTGCACGAAGTTCTCGAGCGTGAGCGGCGCGTCCAGGGAGAACCTCGTGGCATAGGCCGACGGATGAAACGCGCTCCACAGCGCATAGAGCAATGGCAGCAGCCACAGCAGGCCGAGCAGCCAGGCTCCTGCCACGTCGGGAAAACCGGTGTGGCCGGTCGAGGAAAACGCGGGCAGCGCCGCGCGGGCGTTGGCCGATGTGCCGCTCGCGGCGCCGGGATTGGCGGAAGTCGTCATTGATAGTGCGTGCGTGAGTCGAGCAGACGAAATTTCACAAGGGCCACGATGGCGAGCAGCGTCAGCAACACGACGGTGAGCGCCGCCGCATATGCGGTGTCCCAGAAGCTGAAGGCCACCTGATAGATGTAATACAGCAGCAGTTGCGTGGCGTTGTCCGGCCCGCCGCGCGTCATCACCACCACATGATCGACGAGGCGGAACGCATTGATGAGGGCATTGATCACCACGAAGACGGTCGTGGGCATGAGCAGCGGCCATTGCACCCGGCGGAAAAACTGCCAGCGCGAGGCGCCCTCGAGCGCGGCGGCTTCGGCAAGCGTGGGCGAGATCTGTTGCAGCGCAGCCAGATAGAAGATCATGAAGAAGCCGGCTTCCTTCCAGATCGTCACGACCATGAGCGCCGGGAGCGCCGTGCCGGGCTGGCCGAGCCAGTTGTGATCGCCCCAGCCCAGCGCCTGCGAGATCTGCGCAATCAGTCCGTACTGCGGTGTGTAGAAGAAGAGCCAGATGTTCGCCACGGCGATCATCGGCAGGATCGCCGGCGTGAAATACGCCAGACGCAGCAGCGCGCGCCCGGGCACCTCGCGATGCACCCACAAGGCCATGACGATCGACAGCCCGATCGCCACGGGCACGGTGACCAGTGCAAACAGCACGTTGTTGCGCAGCGCCTGCCAGAACACCGGGTCATCGAGCAGCAATTGATAGTTCTCGGTGCCGACGAAGATCGACGGCGCGCCGGCGCGCGCGGTCGAAAAGACGCTGTGCCACACCGTGGCGAGGGCCGGATAGTGCGTAAAGGCAACGAGCAGCACGAGCGCCGGCGCCAGCAGCAGCCACGGCACCCATGACGAGTGGCGCAGGTCGGCGCGAGTCACGGTACGGTTCACGGAACGGTCCATCGAATCGATGCGTGGGACCGGTGCACGAGCGACGTCTGCCGCACGACGCCGGCCCCACATGTCAGGGCATGGCGGCGGCGATCAGCGTGCGTACGGACGCAAGATGCGATCCGCTTCGCGCTGCGCGTCGTCGAGCGCCTGCTTCGGCGACTTGGTGCCGGTCAACGCCGCCTGAAGCGCGTCGTTGAGGGCCTTCGTCACGCGCTGGTTGTCGTGCGTCGAGAACTCCGCCACGCTGCTGCCGAGCTGGTCGCGCGCCACCGCGGCGGCAGGCACCTTCCGCACGTAGTCCTTCATCGCCGGCGTCTCCCACGCGGCCGGCGTGACCGCCACGTAGCCCGTGTCGATGCCGAACTGCGCGGCACGCTCCGGCGTGGTGGCCCACTTGATGAACGTCATCGCCGCCTCCTTCTCCTGCGGCGTGCTCTTCTTGAACACGTAGAAGTTGCCGCCACCGGTCGGACTGCCGCCCCGCACCTTCGACGGCATCTTGCCCACGCCGAACGGGAACGTCGCGTTGGTGCGAATGTTGGTCAGGTTGCCGGTCGTCGTGTAGATGATGGCCGCCTTCTTCTCCAGGAAGTCCTTCGGCGTGGTGCCCCATTCGATCGATCCCGTCGGCATGGCCTTGTACTTCGCCGCGAGATCCACCCAGAACTGCAGCGACTCCACGGCCTGCGGCGCGTTGAGGAACGTCTTGTTGCCCGACGCGTTCATCAGCTCGATCCCGGCCGGCGTGGTGAACGCCTGGAACAGCCAGTAGCCGAAGCCCGTCGACGGCACCTTGATGCCCCACTGCGTCACGTTGCCCGAAGCATCGCGCCGGGTGAGCTTCTGCGCGTAGCTGGCGAGCTCGGTCCAGTTCGCCGGCGCGCGCTCGGGGTCGAGCCCGGCTTCGCGGAACATGTCCTTGTTCCAGTACATCACGATGGTCGAGCGCTGGAACGGCACGCCCCAGGTGTGACCGTCGATGCGCGAATTCATCATCAGCGCCGGGTAGAAGCTGTCGAGCCACTGCTTGTCGGCCGGCGTGTTCGCAATGCTGTCGATCGGCACCACGGCGTCTTCGTCGATCAGCGTAAACACGTCGGCGGCGGCGAGCACGGCGACCTGCGGCGGCGTACCCGCCTTTGCCGCCGTCAATGCCTTGACGACGGAATCCTGATACGTCCCGGCGTACACCGGCTTGACCTTGATCGTCGGATGCGTCTTCTCGAAGTCCGCCACCAGATCGTTGATGATCTTCGTGACGGGCCCGCCCACCGCGACCGGGTAATAGAACGTCAGTTCGACCGGCTTCTGTTGTGCCACGGCCGTGCCCGTCAGGCCGCCCAATGCCAGCGTGGCCAGAGTGGCTGCAAACGTTTTCAGAATCGTGCGTCGCATATCGCTTGGTTCCCCATGTAAGCGTTGTGGTGGTGTGACTGAAATCGATGTGGGCCACGATGGCCCGTCGGTCCGAGGTCCTGGCTCAGGCGTGCGGTTCCGGCGCACACGCCGACGCGACCGTCGGGGCGAGCGCGAACGCCGCCGGGAACGTGGCCTGCGCGCCGTTCGTCCGCGCACCGGGCGGCGCGAGCTTTTCATGCGGCGCGTCGAGGGCCATGCGCGCGCCGGTCGCTACGTCGAACAGATGCTGGTCCTCGGTACGCCACTGCAACCCGATGGCGTCGCCCGGCACGAATGGACGATGCCCCGGCACGCGTGTGGCGACCTCTCCCGCCGCGCCCAGCCTGCAGGCGACAAGCGTGTCCGCCCCGAGGTATTCGACAGCGCTCACCGTGGCGAGCACCGCCCCCATCGACGTCGGCGACACCGCACGCACATCCTCCGGACGCAGGCCGAGCAACGCGGCGTCGAGCGCGCCGGCCGGCGCCAGCGCCGGGCCGGTCTGCCCGGCGGGCACGAGCGCATCGCCGTGACGCACGAGCTCGAGCAGGTGCATCGGCGGCGTACCGATGAAGCTCGCGGCAAAGCGCGTGGCCGGCGTGCTGTAGAGCGCGTGCGGTGCGTCGTTCTGCTCGATGCGGCCATGGCGCAGCAGCACGACCCGGTCGGCCATGCTCATTGCCTCGGTCTGATCGTGCGTGACGTAGATGAGCGTCATGCCAAGCTGCTGTTGCAGCGCGCGAATCTCGCGGCGCATTTCCTGGCGCAATTGCGCGTCGAGATTCGAGAGCGGTTCGTCCATGAGGCAGACCGACGTTTCGGCGATCACGGCCCGGCCAAGCGCCACGCGCTGCTGCTGACCGCCCGAGAGCTGGGACGGCTTGCGCTCGAGATAGGGTTCCAGGCCGAGCAACGATGCCACGCGCGCCAGACGCCGGGGATAGTCCCGTGCCGGCTCGCCGCGCACGCGCAACCCGAACAGCAGGTTCTCGCGCACCGACAGATGCGGAAACAACGCGTAGGACTGAAACACCATCGAGAGCTTGCGGCGTGCGGGCGGCAGTCCGGTCACGTCGTTGCCGCCGATCAGGATGCGTCCGGCGCTCGGTGTCTCGAGCCCGGCGATCATGCGCAGCAGCGTCGATTTACCGCAACCCGACGGGCCGAGCAGAACGACGAGCGTGCCGGCGTCGGCGGTGAAACTCACGTCGTCGAGCGCGTGTGTGTTGCCCCACTGCTTGCTGACGGATTCGATGACGAGCGATGACATGGAAGGCGCGCGGCGGCCGTTCGGAGACGGCGAAATCGGAAAAGCCCGACATTAACCGCCGATCGATGGCAGTTTGATGACATTGGCGTCGCGCGCGCACCGATGAAGGCCGCCGGTAGGGCGCACGGACGCCTTGCCTGTCTCGGGGGCTGGGAAAATCCGAGGAGATCGCAGTCGAGCGGCGCCGTCCGAAGACATGTGCCGCGGGCGATGGGCTGGTCCGTGCGGGCGGCTGTCAGGCCACGGCCTGACGGCGTTTGGCGCGCAGCAGCGCCTTGGAAATGATGCGGGTCTCCGGGCTCGCGGTCCCGGTGTGCCGGGCAATGGCGTCGCGGAAGAACCGACGTGTTTCGTCCGCCACGGTCTCGCGCTCGTTGTCCATCGTGAGGATGTGATAACTCTCGCCGAGCAGGCACTTCTGCTTCACTTCGGACGACACGCCGTCGTACACGATGCGCGCATTGTGCGGGCTGGCCGTATCGTCGTCGACCGCGTGCACGATCAGACAGTCCGCCGTCACGCGTTCGAGGCGCGCACGAACGTGCGCGGCAAGCCGCCGCGCGTTGTAGAGATGCGCGAGGGGCAACGAGGCCGATCCGATCTCGGAGGCGTCGTGCAACGACATCGACTTCGCGACGCGCGCGCGCAGGGCCTCGTTCTTCAGCCCGTACGGCGCCTTTTCCTGATAGCGATAGCGATGGCGCAGCGGCGTGTGAAACACCAGATCGATGAGCGGGTAATACCAGGGGATGGTCCAGCCGTCATACACCAGCGTGACGGCCAGCAGCGACAGCGCCGTCACGTCCGGCTCCGCCTGCGCGACCGCCAGGCTCAGCGTGGCCCCCATGCTCAGACCGCAGATCGATACCGTCTCGTGCGTCTCACGCAGCGCGCGAAACTTCGCGCGGGCGGCTTCGATCCAGGCGCGCCAGTCCGTGCACGGCGAGCCGAGTCCGTAACCGGCAATATGCGGCACCGATACGGTATAGCCATCACGCTGCAACGCCTTGGCCACCGGACGCATCTCGAGCGGCGTGCTGGAGAGCCCCGGCAACAGCAGTACGGCGTGCTCACCGCCCTTGTAGAAGATATCTTCCTGGAACATCGTCAAACCCCGCCGGAGACGACCGGCGTCTCATGGACATCGCGCGCATTGGCCGCCGGCGCAAGCGCATGCAGCGGCGTGACGGGACGCACGGCTGGCCCCGCGTGCAGACGCAGAATCACGTACGTGCCGACGTGGGCGCGAAAATACTGCAATTCGCAATGGAACGTCTCGTAGCCGCCTTCGCGCGTGCGGATGCGCAGATTGTGCGCACCGTGTTGCGGGCGCTCGCCGTCCGCCGAAAAAAGCCCTGCCAGTCGCACCGCATCGTCCGGGTGGAGCAAGGCGCGCAAGCCGTCGCGCCTGGCGACGTCCGCGGCAACGCCTGTCGCGCGGCGGAAGTGCTCGTCAAGGAATTCGTAATGCGTGGCCGGATTGGCCAGATAGAAGATCGTGTCGAGGTGCCGGGTCAGATACGTCATGAGCGCATTGCCCAACTGCACGGAATCGGACAGCACCATGCGCTCGTTCTCGGCGCGCAGCAGCATTTCATAGCGCGTCTGGGCCACCTCCGCGAACAACTCCGCGCGATACTGGGCGCGGCGCAAACGCTCGATCAGGACAACCGCGAGCGGCGTGACCATCAGGAAGCCCGCGACGATCATCGCGTCGCGACGGTCCAGTTGGGTCACGTCGCGAAACGGTGGCACGAAGAAGAAATCGAAGATGGGAATGCTGACGATCATCGCCATGACCGCCGGCCCGAGTCCCCAGAGAAATTCGACGATGATGACCGCACAGGCGAAAAATATGCCTGGCATCGCGTGGTCGAGCACCGGATGCAAAAGGCTGCGAACAAGGAACGCTGCCAGTACCACCATTAATGCGCCGACGTATCGTTTCGCGCCGGGTTCCGCCCAGCGTCGGGCGTTTTTGATATCCATGATTCCTCGCCGGCACGTCCCGGCGCTCGATGATCCGCTCTTGGCACCGATCATACGGTGCTGCTGTTACAAAATATTACGGATTATCGCACGCCGCCCCTTGACGTTCCGACGCGGGGAACCCTAATTCAGTGGCGCCTTAACAACAAGCCGGAGGCGGCCCAGCATCGGCGCGGGTTCGCGCGTGGCGCCGACGCGGTTGTCAGGGAAATCACGAAGGCCCGACCGCGCGGACTCCCCCAGCCGCCGCATCGTTCAGCGCAGCATGAACGACATGGCCGAGAGGCAATTGAGCATGCGCACGGCCGCTTCGACGCTCGGGGCGGCGAACTGCAGCGTCACGCCGTCGATCCGCTCCAGCGTCGGCCATTGGCAAAAGAGATCGGCCAGTGCCGTGGTCTGCGCCTGCAAACGCACTTCCACCGGCGTCTCCACCTTGAACGCATGCCATTTGCGCGGATCGGCGAGCGCTTCGCTGGCCGCGTCGCGGATCAGGTCGCAGGACTGGCTGGGGCTGAGCGTCATGCCGCTGCCCTGCCCCCAGGCAGCTTTCGTCTGCACGAAGCGCGCGTGCGGGAAGATCAGTTGCGTTTCTTCGCAGAAAACATCGTCGCCGCTGGCCATGACCACCGGCACCCCGCGCTCGCCCGCGAGCGCGCCGTAGAGCGCGGCCTCGCTGGCTTCGACGCCGCCCAGCCAGACACGTGCGAAGGCGAAGCTGTTGATCGTGTGCGCCAGAATTCCCGCACTTTGCGACTTGCCGTGATAACCGATCATGAACATGGCGTCACATCCGGCCTCGACCCCGGCGGCCATGCCGAGATAACGCGGCTTGCCCAGCACGAGGCGGGCGCGCGGATCGAGTTCGTCGGGCAGCAGGTTGCGAAAGCCGCCGTGCGAGTCGTTCACCATCACTTCGGTGGCCCCGCCAGCGAAGGCCCCTTCGACGGCCGCGTTCGCTTCGCGCGTCATCCAGCGGCGCGCACGTTCGTACTCGCCGTTGCCAGCGCGGGTCTGCTCGGCGTGGAATACGCCGGCGACGCCTTCGATATCGGTGGAGATCAGGATTCGCATGATGTCAGCCATGTCGGGAAAGGCTCACAGCGTCGCCCAGTCGGGCAGCACGTCGGCAAGCGCGCGCCGCACGTGCCCGTCACGCCCGAGCACCGATTCCGCCGCGAAGAGCGCGTGCAGAATCGCCTGTTCGGTGGCGTCGGCCGTGGCCTGAAAAATCGGATCGAGAAGGGGGTCGGGCACGAGCGCGGCCGGGGCGACACGCCCCATGGCATCGTGCGGCACGGTGTAGCCGGTGGTAAACGCCAGCGCCACGTCGCCGCTGCCGTGTCCGTAGACCGACCCGGTACGCGCCAGCCCGGCGCCGGTGCGCGTGGCCACACGGCGCAACTGGCGCGCGTCGAGCGGCGCGTCGGTCGCCACCAGCATGATGATCGACCCCCGCTCTGGCGCCGCATGCTGCGCCGGTTGTGCGAGCCGCTCGTCGAGCACCGGCCCGACGTGGCGGCCGGCGATCGTCAACTGCGATGGGCGCCCGAAATTCGACAGCACGAGTACACCGACGGTGAAGGTCGCCCCGGCCGTCTCGACGACACGCGATGCGGACCCGATGCCGCCCTTGAGCCCGAAGCTGGACATGCCGCGCCCCGCACCGACCGCGCCCTGCGCGAAGTCGGCTTGCGCGCTCGCGCGCGCCTGCGCATAGTGCGCCTCGGTCACGGCAAGCGCCTGCATGTCATTGAGGTAACCGTCGTTGCACTCGAGCACGGTCGGATTGAGCGACGGACCACCGCGCCCGATTTCCGGATTGGCGGAGATGGCCTCGCGCAACTGGCCGAGCACCACATGACTGACGGAAAAGGTGTTGGTGAGCGCTACCGGCGCCTCGATCACGCCGAGCTCGTCGATCTGCATCAGACCGACGCTCTTGCCGAAGCCGTTGATCACGGCCGTGGCGGCCGGGATCTTGGCGCGGAACGGGTCCCATCGGGCGTCGGGAACCGAGCCTGCCGGCAGGGCGGCCGCAGCGCCGGCGGAAGCGGCGGAAGCGGCGGAAGCGGCGGGCGTTGGGCACACGACGGTCACACCGGTCTGTAGCGGGCCGTCGGCCAGCGTGGCGTGCCCCACAAAAACGCCCGGTACGTCCGAGATCGCGTGGCGCGGCCCCGGGGGCAGAAGCCCCACATAGGGGGCACCGAACAAGGCCTCGCGAATGTCGGACGGCTGCGTCATGTCGCGCTCCGGCGAAATCGTCAGTGTCTGTCGAGCTTCGGATCGAGCGCGTCGCGCAGTCCGTCACCCAGCAGGTTGAAGGCGAGCACCGTCAGGAAGATGGCGAGGCTCGGGAAGATCGCGATGTGCGGCGCGTTGACCATGTCGGCGCGGGCCTCGTTGAGCATGGCGCCCCACTCCGGCGTGGGAGGTTGCGCGCCGAGTCCCAGGAACGACAGGCTTGCCGCCGTAATGATCGACGTGCCGATACGCATGGAGAAGTAAACCACGATCGACGACACCGTGCCCGGCAGGATGTGACGCATGATGATCGTCCAGTCGGAAGCCCCGATGGAGCGAGCCGCCTCGATGTACGTCAGATGCTTGAGCACGAGCGTGTTGCCGCGCACCAGGCGAGCGAACGCCGGAATCGAGAAAATCGCCACCGCCACGATCACATTGATCATGCCGTTGCCCAGCACGGCCACCACGCCGATGGCCAGCAAGATACCCGGGAAGGCGAAGAGCACGTCGGAGATGCGCATGACGATGCGGTCCCACCAGCCCTCGTAGTATCCGGCGAGCAGTCCGAGCACCGTGCCGATCACGGCGCCGAGCGCGACCGAGCCGAAGCCGGCGGCCAGCGAAATGCGCGTGCCTGCCAGCACCCGGCTGAAAATGTCTCGACCGAGCGAGTCGACCCCGAACCAGTGCGTGGCCGACGGCCCTGCGTTGAGCGCGTCGTAGTCGAAGAAGTTCTCGGGATCGAACGGCACGAGGTGCGGTGCGAGAATCGCGATGATGACCAGCAGCAGCACGAACGCCCCGGCCACCATGGCAATGTGCTGCTTCTTGAATTTGCGCCAGAATTCGCGCCACGGCGTGCGCACGCGACCTTGGCTGGCGACGGCCGCGCCATTGGCGGCGGTAGTGGTTTGACCCGCGTTCATGATGCGTGCCTCACTTGTAGCGAATGGTCGGGTTGATGACGGCGTACAGCACGTCGACCACGAGGTTGATCAGGATGAACTCGAGCGAGAACAGCAGTACCAGCGCCTGGATCACCGGGTAGTCGCGCATCTCGACCGAGTCGATCAGCAGGCGCCCCAGACCGGGCCAGTTGAACACCACTTCGACGACGATCGAGCCGCCGAGCAGAAAGCCGAACTGCAATCCCATCATCGTGACGACGGGAATCATCGCGTTGCGCAGTGCGTGCTTGAACACCACGCGCATCTCGTTCAGGCCCTTCGCACGAGCGGTGCGCACGAAGTCCTCGTGCAGCACCTCGACGAAAGCCGAGCGGGTGAAACGTGCCATCACGGCGGCCACCGCGGCGCCCAGCGTGATCGACGGCAGGATGTAGCTCTTCCACGAATCGGCGCCCATCGTGGGCAGCCAGCCGAGCTGTACCGAGAACACCTGCATGAGCAGCATGCCCAGCGCGAACGCCGGGAACGAGATGCCCGAGACGGCGAACGTCATGCCCAGCCGGTCGGGCCAACGGTTGCGCCAGACGGCCGAGGCCACGCCGAGACCCATGCCGATGATCACCGACCAGATCATGCTCACCAGCGTAAGCCACAGGGTCGGCATGAAACGGCTGCCGATCTCTTCGGAGACCGGTTGCTTGCTGCGCATCGACAGCCCGAAGTCGCCGCGCGCGGCGTGCGTGATGAAATGCGTGAACTGGGTGAGCAGCGGCTTGTCGAGACCCAGATCCTGGCGCACCAGCGCCACGGTGGCCTCGTCCGCCTGAGGCCCGGCGGCCAGACGCGCCGGGTCGCCCGGCAGCATGTGCACGAAGCCGAACACCAGCACTGCCACGATCAGCAGCGTGGGGATCAGGCCGAGCAGGCGTTTGAGAAAGTAATTGAGCATCGCAGTCTTGCCGAACGTCTTGCCAAACTAAGTCTTGCGGTTGGCCGCGCCGCCCAGTCCGGGCGGCGCGGGAACTTCACTTCAGCGCGATGCGCTTACTTCATCGAGATGTCGGTGAAGTTGAACGAACCGTCAGGCATGGTGTACACGCCCGACAGGTTCTTGTTACGCGCGTAAAGCAGCTTTTCCGTCACGAGGAACGCCCAGGGCGCGTCGTTCCAGATCTTCTGCTGCGCGTCGGTGTAGAGCTTGGTCTTCTCTGCACGGTCGGTCGTTTGCAGTGCCTTGTTGAAGTCGGCGTCCACGGTGTCGTTCTTGTAGTACGCCGTGTTGAACAGCTTCGGCGGGAACGACTCGGAGGACAGCAGCGGACGCAGCGCCCAGTCGGCTTCGCCGGTCGACGACGACCAGCCCACGTAGTACATGCGCACCGGCGCCTTCTCGGGGTCCGGAGCGGACTCGACCAGATCGACACGCTGACCGGCTTCCAGCGCGCGTACCTGCGCCTTGATGCCGACCTGCGCCAGTTGCTGCTGAACGAACTGGATCACCTTCTGCGCAGTGGTGTACGTATAGGCCGACCACAGCGTGGTCTCGAAACCGTTCGGGTAACCCGCTTCCTTGAGCAGTTCCTTGGCCTTGGCCGGGTTGTACGGCCACGGACCGGTCTTGGCCGCGTAGTCCACGCCGTTGGGCACCACACCGTCGGCCGGGGTGGCATAGCCGGCGAAGGCCACCTTCACCAGGGCTTCCTTGTTGATGGCGTAGTTGATGGCCTGACGCACGCGCACGTCATCGAACGGCTTCTGTTTCGTGTTCAGGCTGATGTAGCGCTGGATGATGGACGGGCCGGCGATCACGTCGACCTTGCCGCTCGACTTCAGGCCCGCGGCCTGCTCATACGGCACCGGGAAGGCGAAACCCGCTTCGCCGGTCTGCATCACGGCCGCACGGGTGTTGTTGTCGACCACCGGCTTGAAGGTGATCGTGTCCACCTTCGGATAACCCTTCTTCCAGTAGCCGTCGAACTTCTTCACCTTCACGTAGTCGGTGCGGTTCCACTCGACGAACTCGAACGGGCCCGTGCCGACCGGGTGCGAGGCGATGTCCTTGCCGTATTTCTTGAGCGCCTCGGGCGAGATGATCACGGCCGACGGGTGGGCCAGCGTGTTGATGAACGGCGAGAACGGCTCCTTGAGCGTGAACTTCACCGTATGCGGATCCACCACTTCCGTCTTGGCGATTTCCTTGTACAGGTTGTAACGCTTGAGCTTGTTATCGGGGTTCGTCACACGGTCGAAGTTCGCCTTGACGGCGGCGGCGTCGAAATTCGTGCCGTCCTGGAACTTCACACCCGACTTGAGCTTGATCGTGTAGACGAGGCCGTCGGGCGACACCGTGTAGCTGTCGGCCAGCACGTTGATGAGCTTCATGTCCTTGTCGAAACCGAACATGCCCTCGTAGAACGACTTGGCAACGGCCTGCGACAGGGTATCGTTCGCGTCGTACGGGTCCATCGTCGTGAACGTGGACTGCACGGCCATCACGACATCCTTGGCGGCGAACGCCGGGGCCGCACCGAATACGGCGGACGCCACGGCGACGGAAGCGAGCGCGGTTTTCCAGCGAGCGCCCAACAAAGCGTTTTTCGACATCTGTCTTTCTCCTTCTGGTCTGACGGGTTCGCCGCGAGCGAGTCTCGGGACTGCGCACCTTGGCGGGCCTAATGGCTACGACTTGCACTGCAACTGGGGACTGCCTGATCCGCCGGAACGTTTCATCGATCGACGTTCCGGACAAAACTCACATCGGGTACGGCTCACCGGACGCCGCCCCGATGCGTCGAAACTGTTCAATACGCGCCTGCCACGCGATGACGTGCGACGTAGTGCCCGGCGCCGACTTCCACGAGCGGTTGCACCTGCGGCTCGTCGCCGATGGCCCGAATCGGGCTCGGAATCTCTTCCGTGAGCAACTCGCGCTTGGCGTGACGGCGGGCCGGATCGGCAATCGGCACAGCGGACATCAGCTTCTTCGTGTACGGGTGTTGCGGATTCTCGAAAATGGCGCGGCGCGGCCCGATCTCGACGATCTGACCGAGGTACATCACCGCCACACGGTGACTGATACGCTCCACCACCGCCATGTCGTGCGAGATGAACAGGAACGCGATGCCGAACTCCTTTTGCAAGTCGAGCATCAGGTTGATGATCTGGGCCTGCACCGAGACATCGAGCGCGGAAACGGATTCGTCGGCAATCACGACCTTGGGCTTGAGCGCGAGTGCCCGCGCAATGGCGATGCGCTGACGCTGTCCGCCCGAGAACTCATGCGGATAGCGTTGAGCATACTCGGCCGGCAATCCCACGCGCTCGAGCAGCTCGGCCACCCGCCTTTCGGCTTGCGCGCCGCTCGCGACCCCATGCACCAGCAGCGGCTCCATGATCGAGAAGCCAACGGTCAGGCGCGGATCGAGCGACGCGAACGGGTCCTGGAAAATGAACTGGATATCGCGACGCAACGTTTGCAGCGCGCGCCCGGCGAGATCGTGAATCGGCTTGCCGCCGAATTCGATGGAACCGCCCTGGCTGGCGACGAGCCGCAGCAGCGCACGACCCGTGGTCGACTTGCCACAGCCTGACTCGCCCACCAGGCCGAGCGTCTCACCCGGGTACAAGTCGAAACTCACCCGCTCGACAGCATGCACGCGTTGCGTGACGCGGCCGAAGAAGCCCGACGGCACGTCGAACCGGGCCACGAGGTCCTTGACGCGCAGGATCGGGCCGGCGTCGATGCGCACGGTCTGCTGCGGCGTTTCGGCAGCGGGCTTGGCGTCCGCCGGGGCGTCATAGCGCAACAGCGGAAAACGTGCCGGCAGGTCGGTGCCCTGCATCGAGCCCAAACGCGGCACGGCCGAGAGCAGCGCCTGCGTGTAGCGCTCGCGCGGCGCGGCGAAGATCTCGGCCGAGGGCCCCTCCTCCACCTTGTCGCCCCGATGCATGACCAGCACGCGATCGGCCACTTCGGCCACCACGCCCATGTCGTGCGTGATGAACACGACGCCCATGTGCATCTCGTCCTGCAATGCACGAATCAGTTGCAGGATCTGCGCCTGAATGGTCACGTCGAGCGCGGTGGTCGGTTCGTCGGCGATCAGCAGCCCGGGCTTGCAGGACAGCGCCATTGCGATCATGACGCGCTGGCGCATGCCGCCCGAGAGTTGATGCGGGAAGCGGCCGAGCACGCGACGGGCCTCGGGAATGCGTACGAGTTCCAGCATCCGCAGCGCTTCGGCGCGCGCGGCGGCGGCGTCCTTGCCCTGGTGCAGCCGGATCGACTCGGCGATCTGCTCCCCCACCGGGAACACCGGGTTGAGGGAGGTCATCGGCTCCTGAAAGATCATTGCCATGTCCGCGCCGCGAATGCTGCGCATGGTGTGTCCGCTGGCGCGCGTGAGGTCGACGAGCTTGCCGTTGCGCCGGCGCATGATCATCGAACCCTGCGTGATTCGGCCACCGCCGTTCTCCACCAGACGCATCGCGGCGAGCGACGTCACCGACTTGCCCGAGCCCGATTCGCCCACGATGGCGAGCGTCTCGCCACGGTCGACATGGAAGGACAGGTCGCGCACGGCCGTGACCACGCGCTCGGACGTCGCGAACTGCACGGAAATGCCACTCACGTCGAGCACGCGCTCGTCGGGCAACGAAATCGTTGGGGTTGTCTTGCGCTCTGCCACGCCTGTCCTCGCTAATCTTCGCTTGCTGAATCTGATGCTCTGGGTGTTGCCGATGCCAGCGGCCGGTGTCCGCTCGCGGGTGCCTTGCACGTGTCCTGGAGGTGACTTACACGTGCTTTATGCATGGATGGCCGTGACGGGCGTTTCGCCCACGCGCGCCACACCGCGATACATGCCTTCTGTGTTGAACGGCAGCGCCACGTTGCCTTGTGCGTCCACGGCGATCAAGCCGCCGCGGCCCTGCACGCGCGGCAAACGCTCGTGGATCACGCGCTCGGCCGCGTCCGCGAGCGACAATCCGGCATAGGCCATCAACGCCCCCACGTCGTAGCACGCCACGGCGCGAATGAACGCCTCGCCCGTGCCCGTCGCCGACACGGCGGCGGTGGCGTCGTTGGCGTAGCAACCGGCGCCGATCAGCGGCGAGTCGCCCACGCGGCCGACCGCCTTGTTGGTCATGCCGCCCGTGGATGTGGCGGCAGCCACGTGCCCGTGGACATCGCACGCCACGGCACCGACGGTACCGAACTTGGTATCCGGATCGATCGGCTCGCGCTTGAGCGGAAAGTCGTGATCGAGGGCGACAGCGCTGTCCGCCAGCGCGCGCTGCCACTGAGCGTAGCGCGCTTCGGTGTAAAAGTACGACGGATCGACGAGCTCCGCGCCGTGGGCGGCCGCGAAAGCCTGGGCCGCGTCGCCGATGAGCAGCACGTGCGGGCTGTGTTCGAGCACCGCGCGCGCCGCAAGAATCGGATTGCGCACACGATGCACGCCCGCGATGGCGCCCGCTTCGAGCGTGGCACCCTCCATGATCGCCGCGTCGAGCTCGTGCGTGCCTTCGTGCGTGAAGACCGCACCGCGACCTGCGTTGAACCGGGGGCAATCCTCCAGATGACGCACGGCTTCGGTGACTGCGTCGAGGGCCGAGCCGCCTGCGGCCAGCACCGCCTGACCCGCACGTAGCACTTCGGCGAGCGCATCGTGGTAGGCGTTGAGTTCCTCGGGCGGGGTATCCCGGCTGATGGTGCCGGCACCGCCATGGATGGCGATGACCGCACGTTGCGCGTGACTCATGATGCTTTGTCCTTTCTGTCCTGATTGCCCGGCACGGGGCGGGGCGTGTTCGGTGCGCCTTGCGGGGCGACGCTCGTTGCAGTGGCTGTCTGGGTCGTCTGCGCGGACGTTCCGGCACTCGCCCGCGCAGCGCCGCTCGCATTCGCGGCCGGCACGCCCTGGGCGACGACGACGCGTCCCATCACCGAGGCGGCGGTGGCCGCCGGGGCATTGGCCGGCGCGTTTGCCAGACCTCGGCCAGGCGCCGCCGGTGCAAGCGACGCCGAGTCGAGCCACGGCAACAGGAAATCCGTCATCTCGGTCGCGCGATCGACCGCGTGTTGGGCGCGCTGAGCGACGGCGTCGCACAACGCGTCGATCATGGCCAGCACACTCGCCTCGGAGTTGCTCGACAATCGCGGCTTGCTGCGCACGAAAATCACGATGTCGCCCAGCGGCGCGAGCGGCGACGTCGGGCTGTCGGTCAACACCATGACGGGCACGCCGCGCCCGCGCAGACGCCGGCAAAGCGTGATGGTGTCCGAGACATATCGCGGGAATCCGAGCGCGATCACCAGGTCGCCTTCGCGCAGTTTGAAGAGTTGCCGTGCCGCATGCGTCGATCCGCCCACACCCACGACGGCCTGCACGTTTTCGCAATACGGATCGAGTCCGTGGTGCAACAGGCCGGCAAGATAGCCGCTCGCGCCCAGGCCTAGCACATAGATGCGGCGTGCGTGGAGTATGGCGTCGACGGCACGCTCGCACGTCGCGGCGTCGAGGTTGCGGCGCGTCCAGTCCAGATTCTCGATGGCCTGCGCCAGCGCTGCCGCCATGACGTCGGCACTCGCGCTTGCCTGCGCCTTGCTCGTGCGCAGACTCTCGATCGGCGCGAGCGTGGCTTCGAACCCCCGCACCATCGCGGCGCGACATTGCGGATAGCCGTCAAACCCCAGGGCGCGCGAGAATCGATTGACCGTGGCCAACGACACGCCGACAGCATCGGCAAATTCGTCGATTCGCATGGTCGCCGCACGAAACGTATTGTCGAGCACGAACGCCGCCATGCGCTGTTGCGCGGGCGTCAGATCGGGCATGGCACGCACGATGCGCTCGGTGAGCGGCAGATCGGCGGGCAACGAGTCGGCGTCCATCATGAAGGCAGGTAATCGATCAGAGTGAAGGAAAGTATATTTTCATTGGCACCCCGTCAAAAGAAAAAAAATAGTTCAAATGATGCGATGACACGATGCCGCGCGGCCGAAAACCTTCCAAACCCTGTCAAAACAAGGGGGACACGTCCCCACCATACGTAAAATGCGGTCATACTAGGGGAAACCCGAATGCACGAACTTGCCGGACGCTTTGCGATCCGACATCAGGACAATTGCAGTCCACGCACTACCTCGCGACGGCCATGCGTCCGCCGCGAAACGTCAGGCAGCAAATTCACCGGACAGTCGCAGGACCGCCTGGGGAGGCTTGGTCGGAGGCGAGTCGTAACGTGCGGTAAATATCGCGTAGCCAAGGGCCGGTTTCGGCCCGGTACGCTGACGAGAATTCGCCTCAAGGAGTAGGACCATGCTGAGCCCGCATGAAATTGCCACGCTGTTGCTGGCAGCCGCATCCCTTGGACGCATCGATGCCGACGCGCTCGAGCCGCCGGAACTTGCCGCGCTCGAACAGGCGCGTCTGGTGCATGTCGACGTCGATGCGGGACAAGCGAAAGTGATCGTGACCGAAGACGGTCATCGCGTATTGCGTCGTCTGGGCCTCGAGCGCCCCGTCGGCGAACGCGGCGACGCGTCGCGCATGGCGCGCAATTTGGGAGATGCCGAAAAACATGGGAACGGACGGCTTGCAACGATGCCGGCCACCGAATCGGCGAGCGCATCGTTCGACGCGCCGCCTCCGACCGGAACCGTCCGTGAATTGACGCGGGCAGCGGCGCTGCCCGCCGACGCGTCAGAGCGTCGCGAAAAACAGGCTTAGGCGCGCCAGCACGATCAGCAGGATCTGCATCAGCAGGAACAGCCCCAACGGCGACAAGTCGAATCCACCCACCATCGGAATGACGCGACGGATCGGGCGCAGCAGCGGATCGAGCAGGTGCTGCAGAATCGGCATCGCGGTCGCGCGCGGATTGACCCACGACAGCACGGCCATCAGCAGTGTGAGCCACATCACGAGGTTGGCGCCCCACTTGGCCACCAGCACCAGTGCCACCAGAAGACCGCGGGGAAACACCGATACGGGTGACACCCCCACGACCGCGGTGATCAGCACCAGATAGACGACGGCGCAAAGCCAGGCGCCAACCACGCACGCCCAGTCGATCCCGCCCACGCCCGGCAGAACGCGGCGCAACGGCAACACGATCCAGTTCGTGAACTGGAACACCCCTTGCGAGAGCGGATTACGCGGCGGCAGACGGGTGGCCTGCATCCACACACGCAGCAGCAGCAAGGCGCCGAACAGCGAGAAAACAAGGTCTAGCAACAGACGGGCGATTTCGACGAGCATCTGGACTCCAACGGATAGTGCGGTCTTCCGCAAAACCGGCATTGTCGCACGCGTTCGCCCGAGTTCAATCGTGTCCTAACGCTTTGAGCGGGTGCGCCTCGTCCGTCCAGGGTGAGACAAAGAAGGCGTCGACGGCGGACACCGGAACATCGTCCAGCGTGGCATAGCGCCAGCGCGGCTGCTTGTCCTTGTCGATCAGCAGTGCGCGCACGCCCTCGACGAAGTCGCCGGTGGCGAACGCATGATGGCCGAGCCCCAGCTCCATGCGAAACGCGTCGGCCAGATCGAGACGACGCCCCTTCTGCAACTGCCGGTCGGTCACGCAAAGGCTAAGCGGCGAGCGTTGTATGAGCATGGCCAGCGTGTCGGCTGCCCATGGCGTCTGCACATCCTCGGCGAGCGACGCCACGATACCGTGGACATCCAATGCACTGAAATGTCGATCGAGCGTGGCGCGTACTTGCGCGAGCGGTGCGGCGTCGGCCCACGTCAGGCCCAGAGGCAGGATGGCCGCGCGCAGTTGCGCGAGCGGATCGTCGGTGCCAAACGGGCCGGCCGTCATATTGCCCGCCAGGTCGCCATCCCTGTCGCCCGCAGGCGGCGCAGACCAGTCGAAACGGCGGATCAACTCGCGCAGTCGCTCCGGCGCATCGCCCTGCAGCCAGACATCGGCCAGCCCGCAGTACAACGCGTCGGCGGCGGTAACGGTCGCGCCCGAGAGTCCCAAATAGCGCGCAAGCGTGGGCGCAAGATGTCCGAGGAACCAGCTCGCCCCCACATCGGGGAACAATCCGATCCCCGTCTCAGGCATTGCCAGGCGCGTGCGGTCGGTCACGATGCGCAGCGCGGCCCCCTGGGCAACCCCCATGCCGCCGCCCATCACAATGCCGTCGAGCAGCGCGATATACGGCTTCGGATATCGGTGGATCAGATAGTCCAGACGATACTCGTCGACGAAAAACGCCTGATGCGCGTCGCGATGCTGAATGCGGCTGTCGTAAAGCGCGCGGACATCTCCACCGGCACAGAATGCCTTCTCCCCCGCACCTTCGATCAGCACCGCACGCACCGCCGGGTCGGCGGCCCACGCATTGAGCTGCGTCCACATGCTGCGCACCATGCCGTGGGTGATCGCATTCAAGGCGCGCGGCCGGTTCAGCGTAATGACGCCAAACCCATTGATCACGTCGAACAACACTTCGTCTTGCGCCTCAATGGCGCCGTCACGCAAATTCACTCGCCCTCCTTCCGGATCATGTCCCGCGGCACACCCTGCCCGCGCCAACGGGAGTCATCTCGCGAAATCGTTCGTCTCGCGCCACCACGGGTATCGATGCGTGACTCAGCCCAGCGCGCGGGCGATCACCTGGCGTTGAATCTCGCTGGTGCCTTCGTAAATCTGGGTAATGCGGGCGTCGCGGTAATGACGCTCCACCGGGTAGTCCTCGAGATATCCGTACCCACCGTGGATCTGGATCGCATGCGAGCACACCCACTCGGCCAACTCGGAAGCGTAGAGTTTTGCCTGCGACGCCTCCGACAGGCACGGCATGCCCTGCGTTCGCAGCGCCGCCGCGTGAAGAATCAGGAATCGCGCCGCATTGATGCGCGTGGTCATGTCGGCCAGCATGTTGGCGATGCTCTGGTGTTCGCGGATCGGCTTGCCGAACTGCTGACGCTCGTTCGCATATTGCAGCGCCGCCTCGAATGCCGCACGCGCAATGCCAAGCGCCTGTGCCGCAATGCCGATGCGGCCGCCTTCCAGGTTCGACAGCGCGATCTTCAGCCCCTGTCCCGGCTCGCCCAGCATCGCGTCGTCGCCCACTTCGCAATCGACCAGGGTGATCGGACACGTGTCTGAGGCCCGGATACCGAGTTTGTGTTCGGGACGCCCCACCTCGAAGCCCGGGGTGTCGGTCGGCACGATGAACGCCGAGATGCCGCGCTTGCCCGCCGCGGGGTCCGTCACGGCAAACACGATCGCCACGCCGGCCCGCTTGCCGTTCGTCACGAACTGCTTGCTGCCGTTGAGCACCCATTTGTCGCCGTGGCGCTCGGCGCGCGTGCGCAAGTTGTTCGCCTCGGATCCGGCCTGGGGCTCCGTCAGGCAGAACGCGCCGATCTTCCGGCCGGCGGCGAGATCGGGCAGCCAGCGCCGGCGCTGCGCGTCCGTGCCGAACTTCAGGATCGGCGCGCACCCCACGGAATTGTGGACGGACATCATCGTCGCGGTCGACGCACAGCCGACCGCGATTTCTTCCATTGCCAGTGCGTAGGCCGTGTAATCGGTGTAAGAACCGCCGTACTGCTCCGGCACCATCATGCCAAGCAGGCCTAGCTCGCCCATCTGCGCGACCATGGCGTCGGGCAGTGCACAGTCCCGATCCCATTGCGCGGCGTTCGGCGCCAGCTGTTCGCTGGAGAACGTGCGCGCCATGTCGCGAATCATGCGTTGGTCTTCGGTATAGAAATCCATGTTCTGTCTCCCGCGCCATGGCGTTGTCCGAATGGACCGCCGGCGCCTTTGCGATGTCGATGGATCCAGTGTAGGGATCGCACCGTATTGGCACCATAGCCAAAAACGGCAAATTGCATGAGCGGAATTGCCATCGGAATCGACCGATCTCCCCCTCGGTAAAACCCTTACCGCATCTGACGCAATGATCGGGGCCAGTCCCCGTAACGCCCGTCGCCCGGTCCCCGCGCGGGTTTCGGAGTGGATAAATCCATCACCAACTCTGACCCGTTTGGACATTGCCTGCGCCTGACGCCACGCATTACGATGAATTTCGACTTTGCCCCACCCAGCCCCGATAGCGTCGCGCCCCCACCCAGACGGCGCAAGGGGCGGTCGGCGGCCGGTATTCGCCCGATCGGATGGCGAATCCCCCGACGACCGGCTTCCGACTACAGGAGACAACCCATGATTTCGGATTATGCCGACACGTACCGGACGTTCGACCTCGATGCCACGGTGCGCGCCGTGCTGCACGGCAATCTCGAGGCGATGAACGCCTGCGTCGAGTGCTGCGACCGCCACGCGCTGCCCGGGCGCATCGCCCTTTTCTGGGAAGGCAGGGACGGCACGAGCCAGACCTGGACGTTCCGGCAATTGCAAACGCTCTCCGCACGCTTCGCCAACTTCCTGCGCGAACAGGGCGTGCAGCCGGGCGACCGCGTGAGCGGCCTGCTCCCGCGCACGCCGGAGCTGCTCGTGACGATTCTCGGCACCTGGCGCGCGGGGGCGGTGTATCAGCCGTTGTTCACGGCATTCGGCCCCAAGGCCATCGAACATCGGCTGAGCAGCGCGCAAAGCAAGCTCGTCGTCACTGACGGCGCCAACCGCGCCAAGCTCGAAGAAGTGGCCAACTGCCCGCCGGTGGCAACGGTCGGCGGCCCCCGCGGCCAGGGCGTGCGACGCGGCGACTTCAGCTTCTGGCACGAGATCGAGCGGCACGGCGCCGACTTCGAACCCGTCATGCGCCGCGGCGACGACCCTTTCCTGATGATGTTCACTTCGGGCACCACGGGCGCGGCCAAACCGGTCATGGTGCCGCTGCGCGCCATCATCGCATTCGCCGGCTACATGCGCGACGCCGTCGACCTGCGACCGACCGACACGTTCTGGAACATTGCCGATCCGGGGTGGGCCTACGGGCTCTACTACGCCGTGACGGGGCCGCTGGCGCTGGGCATCCCCACCACCTTCTACGACGGGCCGTTCACGGTCGAGAGCACCTACCGGATCATTCAGAAGCTGGGCGTCACCAACCTTGCCGGTTCGCCGACCGCGTATCGTCTGCTGATCGCCGGCGGTGACACCGCCGCCGCCCCGCTCAAGGGGCAGTTGCGCGCGGTGTCGAGCGCCGGCGAGCCGCTCAACCCCGAGGTCATTCGCTGGTTCGCGCAGCACCTCGGCGTCACGATTCACGACCACTATGGACAGACCGAACTGGGCATGGTCGTGTGCAACCATCATGCGCTGTCGCATCCCGTGCAGGCAGGCGCCGCCGGCTTCGCCTCGCCTGGCCATCGCGTGGTCGTGCTCGACGACGAGGGCCGCGAATGCCCGATTGGCCAGCCCGGCGTGCTCGCGCTCGACCGAAAGCAGTCGCCGCTCATGTGGTTCGGTGGCTACTGGGAGCGGGAAACACCGGCATTCGTTGGTGACTACTATCTCTCCGGCGACACCGTCGAGCGCAATGAAGACGGCAGCATCAGCTTCGTCGGGCGCAACGACGACGTGATCACGTCGGCGGGCTATCGCATCGGCCCGTTCGATGTCGAGAGCGCCCTGATCGAGCACCCCGCGGTGGTCGAGACTGCCGTGGTCGGCAAACCGGACCCCGAGCGCACCGAGCTGGTCAAGGCCTTCGTGGTACTGCACCCGCAATTCGCGCCAACGGACACCCTCGCGCGCGAGCTGCAGGAGCACGTCCGACACCGCCTGTCCACGCACGCCTATCCGCGTGAAGTCGAATTCGTCGCCGAGTTGCCCAAAACGCCGAGCGGCAAACTCCAGCGATTCATCCTGCGCAATCAGGAAATTGCCAAGGCCGCGCAGGCGTCGGCCGGCGCTCACTGAGCATTGACGCGGCACATCGTGGGCGTCGCACCTCGTCGCGTTTTATCACTTTCAGGACTCGCAACTCATGCAAATCAAGGATCGTGTTTTTCTTGTCACCGGCGCATCGTCAGGTCTGGGTGCGGCCACCGCCCGCATGTTCGTCGACGCAGGCGCCAGGGTGGTGCTCGGTGACATCAACGCCGAGGCGGGCGCGAAGCAGGCCGACGCGTTGGGCAAAGCCGCCCGCTTCGTTGCGACCGACATTACCCGGGAAGACGACGTGCAGCGTCTCGTCGACACGGCGACGTCAGCCTTCGGGCAACTGAACGGCGTGGTGAACTGCGCGGGCCTCGTGACCGGCGAGCGCATCCTGGGCAAGCAGGGTCCGCACCGGCTCGACAGCTTCGCGCGCATCGTCAACGTCAATCTGATCGGCACATTCAACGTACTGCGCATCGCCGCCGCCGCCATGGCGGAAGGCGAGGCGGATACCGAAGGCGAGCGCGGGGTGGTGGTCAACACAGCGTCGGTGGCGGCGTTCGACGGGCAGATCGGTCAGGCGGCGTATGCGGCGTCGAAGGGCGGCGTGGCTGCGCTCACGCTTCCCGCGGCGCGCGAGCTTGCGCGCGTGGGCGTGCGCGTGGTGACGATCGCACCGGGGATTTTCGAGACGCCCATGATGGCCGGCATGACGCCGGAAGTGCAGGCAGCGCTGGGCGCCTCGGTGCCCTTCCCTCCCCGGTTGGGCCGTCCGTCGGAGTATGCGGCACTGGTGCGCCATATCGTCGAGAACACCATGCTCAACGGAGAAGTGATCCGCCTTGACGGCGCTCTGCGCATGGCGCCGAAATGAAGCACCCGGCGCAACCCGCGCCGAAAGCGAAATCGGACAGCACCGATCCGTGATTCGGATGGTGCCGGATTCGTCGATGGAGGCCGGACTGCTAGAATCCTTGCGTCCCCCTGCTACGACGTTCCGTTTCGCGACGCATGGAAAAAGGCAGCATCTCGATACACTTCGTTATCAACGCATTGGCGCACGTCGAGCGACTCGGCGGCGATTCGGCGGCATTGCTGCGAGCCGCCGACATCGCCCCGTCGTTGCTCAACCATCCGCAGGGCCGCGTGTCGGCTGACCGCTATGCGCATTTGTGGCGACTGATCAGCCTCGCACTCGACGACGAATTCTTCGGGCAGGATTCGCGGCGCATGAAGGTCGGCAGTTTCGCGATGCTGTGTTACAGCGTTGTCGCCTGTCATACGCTGGAGCAGGCGTTGCAGCGTGCGTGCCGCTTCATGGGTCTGCTGCTCGACGACCTCGAAATGCAACTCGTGCAGGACGGCGATCTGGCGCGGCTCGAAGTGCATGAGCGACCGGATATGCAGGCGCCGAGGATCTTCGGTCATGAAACCCTGCTGATTCTGTTCTACGCCCTGACTTGCTGGCTGATCGCCCGCCGTGTGCCGTTGAGCACCGCCTATTTCGCCTATCCCGAGACGGTCTACAGCGACGAATACCGAACGATGTACTCGCCGCGGCTGGTCTTCAACGCGCCGCACACGGCCATCGAATTCGACGCGACGTGCCTCGCGTTGCCGGTGGTGCAGAACGAGGTCTCCGTGAAGGACTTTCTGCGCGCCGCGCCGGGCAACATCATCCTCAAGTACAAAAACACGAAGGGAATGGTGGCTCGCGTGCGCCGACGCCTGAAGGCGATGCCGACAGACAGCTGGCCGGCATTCGACGCGTTGGCTGGCGAATTCCACACCACGGCCTCGACGTTGCGACGTCGGCTGGAAGAGGAAGGCCAGTCGTATCAGTCGATCAAGGACCAATTGCGACGCGATCTCGCGATCCATGCGCTGTGTCACACGTCCAAGCCGATGATGGAGATCGCCCTGTCGTTGGGTTTCGCCGATCCGAGCGCGTTTTTTCGCGCCTTTCGGAAGTGGACGGGGGCCCGTCCGGGCGATTACCGGCGGCAGGCCGTAGAGGCCTGACGCGGCGCGACCGACCCGGTCCGCGCCGACGGATACCGCTCGCGCCCGATTCGGCCGGATCGGACTTCAGCCGTTGGGCGAACCTGACTTCAGGCGGTACGTGCCTTGGCTTGCGCCGGGTTGTCCTGCGCGTCGTCATCGAGTTCGATGCGCTTGACTTCGCCGAGCAGAAGCAAATAGCAAAGCACGCCCGCAATCGCGAACAGGCTGATGAGGCCCAGGGCCCAACCGAACGATCCGGTGGCCTTGACGATGAACCCAATGGCGATCGGCGTGACGATGCCCGAGAGATTACCCGCGAAGTTCACGGCCCCGCCCGTGATTCCGACCATGCCCTTCGGCGCGATGTCGGCAACGAGCGACCACGATGCCGAAGCCACGCCTTGCGCGAAGAACGCGAACGACATGATGGCGATGACGAGCCAGTTGGCGTCCGTGAGGACGGTGAGCGACATCGTTGGCACCAGCAGCAAGCCGGTGACGATCGGCGTCTTGCGCGCGGTCCCCACGGCAACGCCGCGCCGTAGCAACCAGTCCGAGAGCAGGCCGCCGCAGACCACGCCGATCGACGCGGCGACGAACGGCACCGAGGTCATGCCGCCGGCCTTGAGCACCGTCATGTGACGTTCCGTGATCAGGTAGGTCGGGAACCAGGTCAGGAAGAAATACAGCGACGACAGCGACGCGAATTTGCCCACGCAGATCGCAATGATCTGGCGGTTGCGGAACAACACCAGCAGCTTGCGCCACGGGAATTTCTGCGGCGCCGCGCGAGCTTCGGAGCGTGATTCGACGAGCGCGCCGCCGCTGCGGATATGCGCGAGTTCGGCGGCATTCACCCAGGCGCACTTGTCCGGATCCCGGTAGCCCGCGAACCAGACACCGGCCCAGACGATGCCCATCAATCCGGTGGCGTAGAAGATCTCACGCCAGCCCCACGTATGCGCGATCCAGAACAACAGCGGGGTGAGCGCCGCCATGCCGATGTACTGGCCGACAAGGTAAATGCTCGTCGCCACGCCTCGCTCGCGTTGCGCAAACCAGATCGACACCACGCGGTTGTTCACCGGGAACGTCGGCGCTTCGGCTACGCCCACGCCAAGGCGCATGCCGAACAGCGTGACGAAGCGTGACGTGAATCCCTGCAGGAACGTCAACACCGACCAGCTCAGGATGGCGATCCCGTAAATGGCGCGCGTGCCGAACCGATCGATGACCCAGCCGCCGGGAATGTTGGCGATCACATAGGTCCACGCGTACGCCGAAAAAATGAAGCCGAGCTCCACGGGGCCGAGACCGAACTCCTGTTTGAGCATGGGTGCGGCCACGGAAAGATTGGCCCGGTCGACATAGTTGATGACCGTGCCGACGAAGACCAGAAAGAGCATCCAGTAGCGCACGCGCGACGGGCGCTGCGAGGATGACGGGGTCGGAGAAACTGACATGATGAGTCTCGTTGAATCGGGCAATGCGTGGGGGTCGATGCCCCGCCGCGGGAAAACCTGCGCTCGCCCACGCAGGAGGACGTGGCGACTTAGAAGCTGTGATACATGCCCAGGCGCAGCAATACCTGATCGTGGTTGCTCGATGCACCGATCGGATACGAAGCGGCGTGGTTGTTGCCGGCTGCGGCGATATACGTCACTTGCGCCTGCAACTGGGTACGTTTCGAAAACGAGTACAGATCACCCGCTTCCATCTGGTTGTAGTGCGTATGGTTGAACGACGAATAGGAATAGCCCAACGTGAGCGCGTTCGCTTCCGTCACGCGATACTCCGTACCGACGTCGTAGTTGAACATATTGCCCGAGCCACCCGGGGCGCGAACCTCGCTGCGCGTGTAGAGCGCGTGCACATTCCAGCGCGACGAGATGCGGTACGAGGCGCCGATGCCCGTATTGTTCACGGCGTCCGACCTGAAGACATTCGTTGTCGACAGCCCTGACTGGCCGAAGATGGACGAGATGCCCAGACGCGACGAGAAATCGAACGTCCGCTTGTTGATGCTCACGTAGGTCGCCGCCACGGACAGCGGTCCGTTGTCGTACTTCAGGTATGCCCCCATCGTGCGACCCAGCGCATTGCCGCCGGCAAAGCCATACATCAGACCACCGGTCAAACCATGGAAGCTCGCGCTGTTCCACTTCACCGCATTATCGATCTGCGAAGAATTGGCCAGATTGTCCAGGTTTCCCGGATGATAAGCGTACAGATTGTGTTGCCAGAAGCCGTTCGAATAGCGAATCGAGACATCCTGCATGAAATCGGTTTGATGGCCGATCGACACCGTCCCGAAACGGTCGCTCGACAGACCGACCCATGCCTGACGGTTCCAAAGCACACCGCTGTTGATCAGCGCGCCGGTATTCGTGTTGAAGCCCTGCTCCAGCTGGAACACGGCCGCCAGTCCGCCGCCAAGATCTTCCCGCCCCTTCAGACCGAAACGATCCGGTTGCCCGATGCCGGCATCCGTCTTGAACAAACGACCGCCGCCCTGATTGCTCACGTACGTGAGGCCATCGTCGACCGTTCCGTAAATCTGCAACGAATTGCCTGCGGCATGTGCCGCGCCAGCGCATGCCAAAAGGCAGGCGATGCCGATATTGCGTCTCTTCACCTTCAACTCCTGTTGGGCTCCCTGACGTGTCGAGGCGGGCCGCGCCCCCCCTGTGCCGGAACCGTCGACGTCATCGACGTTCCGTCCAATGCGTCATTTTTGTCTTATCTATGAAACGATGGTTAATAGGTGAGACAATTATGTCGAAGAGGATTTGGCGCGACAAGCAGAAAATTAGTTGGGAGTCATTGATGTTGCGCAAACGCTAATGAAAAAACTTGCGCGCAGCAGGGCGAAGGCGCGGAGACATCGCAGGGGCGCGCCGTGGGCTCTGAACAGAGAAGGCACCGGGTCCGACGGGCCGAGGGCGGGGATACGCGAGGTCGTTCGACCGCCCTACCCGTCTGGGTGCAATGCTGAGGTGGACCGGCGCGAGACGACGCGCCGGCCAATCGGAAAACCGGCGTTACTTCGCGGTTGCGGACAAGGCGCCTGCGCCGTGGCCCCGATAATTGAGTTTGTGCGAGAGTTCGTCGGCCGCCGAAACGACTTTCTCGACGATCCCGCTCTCCAACAGATCCGCTTCCACGCGGGCCTGGGGAATCGTCACGCTGATCACCGCGCAGATTTGACCGCGATGGTTGCGTACAGGAGCGGCGATCGTCGAAATATTCTGCTCGAAGAACGCCTGACTCATGCTGTAACCACGAGCGACATCTTCCTGCACGACACGATGGAGCGCTTCGACCGTCGTCGGCGTATGCGCCGTGTAGGCCTCGAGCTTGCGCTCCGGGTACAGCTGCTTGAGCGACGTCAGCGAATAGTCTCCGAGCAGAATGTGCCCGACAGCCGTCGCGTGCGCGGGCAAACGCGTGCCCACGCGCACCGTGCCGAACACCAGTTCGCGGCTGGCCGCCTTCGCCACGAAAACCGCATCGCGCTGGTCCAGAATCAGGATATGGCTCGAGAAGCCCGTCACGTCGCGCAGCTTCTCGATGACCGGCGTGCCGAGATCCGTCAGCTCCAGCGAATTCAGATACTCGAAACCCAGCCGGAGCACGGCCACCCCGAGCCGATAATGACGGTCGTCGCCCGCCTTCTCGATGAAACCCTCCGCTTCGAGCGTCTGCAACAGCCGGAAAACCGTCGAGCGGGGAATGTCCAGACGCCGCGCGAGATCGGCACCGGCGAGCACGGGCTCGCGGGCCGAAAACGTCATCAGAATGCGCAGGCCTCGCTCGAGGCCCGGTACGGAATATTTATTATCGCTGTCGTTGCTCATGCCGTTTGCGCACAGTGGCGCCGACCGGCGTGCGGGCGAGTCCGCGCGGCCGATAGACGATATCCATGGGAGGCGCACATTATAGGCTACGGTCCCGCCGCTCGGCCATGACGATGGCGCACGCCCCCGCCGGGCCACTTTCTCACCCGGCGATAACCGGTTGCGCCCTTCGTGTGCCGGGTTGCGCCCGTTCGCGCGACACCGTGCCCAAGATGGGCGCAGACGGGCACCCATCTTGGGCGAACCGCCTTGCACGAGGGGCATGCACCGCAATGGGGGTAATTCCGAAGCGCGTCGACTCCCGCTTTTTGTCATCATTGCGGCTGCAAGCTTGACAAGCTGGCGCAAGTGGAGCGAGACATCATGGCCGGAGCCGAGAAAAACAAACGATCCGGACTGGCCAAACCGCCGTATCCCTTTTCTCCTGACGCTTTTGCGATTGCCTATCCCAATAGCCGCCCAGGAGCTGCGCCCACCTGCCAAGTGGGCGTTTTTTTGCTGGCCGAACGCTCCCTTCGCAGTGTGGTTCGACCCGCCCTCGGCGTTCTTCACGAGAGAACCCGATGCCCTGGCATGCTTGTTGCTTGTATTTCCAGCATCGGGGAACGACGCCGCCTTGGCCGAGGTTTCACAGAGAAGCACGTACTGGATAGCATCGGTGCGGCGCGATCGTGAAGTCCGGACTCGCCCCCTGCGGCGCCTCCGTTTGTTTTGGGTCGAGGTGTTATGTTTACTGAACTGAGCGACGTTGAATGGCACGCCCTGCGTGATCTGATTTGCGACCGACCGGTCCGTACGGAACGACGCGGGCGCCCTCAAGTCGAGCAGCGCACGCTGACCAATGCTGTCTTGTGGGTGCTGTTCACTGGCGAGAGCTGGTCCAAACTGCCCATGCAGTATCCTTCCGTTCCGACTTGCCGCCGCAAGCTGAACGAATGGCGCGAGTCGGGCATGCTCGATACGATTCTGAAACGCCTGCAACAATCGGGGCGCGACATCAGCGCCTGCGCGGGTCAAATCAGCAAGCCGGCGCGCAGCACGCCGTGTGGCGACACCGATCGCCTGCGCGGTGTGTTCTGGACGAACCCGGCGTCCTGGAAACCCCCGGTCGCCGTGCGCTGAACGGGGTTCGCATGGCGCCAGTGCCGCCTCGGCACGGGCCATCACACGGTTCTCCCCCCTCAGGCATGCCGCGCCACGTTCGCGGCACCGTGGTTCGAGACCGACGGGGTTGGTCAGAGCGTTGAAATGTGCGGGACGCGACCGGGCAGCGATGCCTGGCGCCTCCTGCGCCAGCGCGGGTTCGACACCGCGCCGCTCCTTCGCGAGATTTGTACGGAATTTGTACGGAATCGGTGCTCGAATCGTCGTCGCCGCGGTCCTCGCCGGACGCGTTGCAACGTCAGAGTAACGCGCGCACCGCCTCGGCGATCGCAAGCGATGCCGTCAATCCCGGGGATTCGATGCCGAACAGGTTGACGAGCCCGGCCACACCGTGCACTTCGGGCCCATCGATACGGAAGTCCGCAGCCGGCTCCCCCGGTCCGCTGATCTTCGGTCGGATGCCCGCGTAGCCCGGCTGCAGCGTATTGTCTGCCAGCCCCGGCCAATAGCGGCGCACTGCCGCGTAGAATCCATCGCCATCCGACGGATCGACCGTGTAGTCGATCTCGCTCACCCACTCCACATTGGGGCCGAAACGCGCTTGTCCGGCGAGGTCCAGCGTGAGATGCACCCCCAGGCCTCCGGGCTCCGGAACCGGATAGATCAGGTGCGTGAACGGAGCACGCTGCGCGCACGAGAAATAGCTGCCCTTGGCGAAGTAGCGCAGCGGGATGTGTTCGGGTGCCAGTCCGTCGAACGTGCGCGCAATGTCGACCGCGCACAGCCCGGCGCTGTTGATGACCGTATTGGCGAGCAGCGTCGAGCGCATGCCGCCGGTCTCGACGTCCAGCTCGATGCCATGGATGCCGCCCACGCGCGCGCCGACCACACGCGCGTCGAACGCGAGCATGGCGCCGGCATTTTCCGCGTCGCCCTGCAAGGCGAGCATGAGACCGTGACTGTCCACAATGCCCGTGGAAGGCGACAACAACGCCCCGAACGTGCGCAATGCGGGCTCTCGGCGCGACACCTCGTCGGCCGTGAGCCACTGAAGGTCGTCGACGCCGCTGGCCCGTGCGTTCGCCGCAATCGCTTCGAGCTCGTCCACCTGGTGATCGGTGGTCGCCACGATCAGCTTGCCGCAGCGACGATGCTCCACGCCGTGCGACGCGCAGAATTCGTAGAGCCGATGCTTCCCCTCGACGCACAGCGTTGCCTTGCGCGAGCCAGGCGGGTAGTAGATGCCGCCATGGATCACTTCGCTGTTGCGCGAGCTCGTGCCGGTACCGATCGCTCGCTCGGCCTCGAGAATGACCACCTCACGACCCGCCATCGCCATTTCCCGCGCGACGGCCAATCCCACCACGCCCGCGCCGATCACGACGCAATCGACCTTGTCCATTGCTCTTCCCTGATTCACTTTCGATACCCCGGCAATGCCCCGGGGCTTCCGATTCGCATGAAGACGCTCCCAACGCACCGACGTGACCGCCACGCCTCCTCATGCGGATCGGTTGCGGGGCCGGCGCCAGCTCGATTGCTCATGCCGAGGCCAGCCCCGCAACGTCACGACTTCACTGTCCTCACCGGCTTACAGCGCGCCCGTGAGCTCCGGCACCACCGTGAACAGGTCGCCCACCAGGCCGTAGTCCGCCACCGAGAAAATCGGCGCCTCCGGATCCTTGTTGATCGCCACGATCACCTTCGAATCCTTCATCCCGGCCAAATGCTGGATCGCACCCGAGATACCCACCGCGACATACAGTTGCGGCGCCACGATCTTGCCCGTCTGGCCCACCTGGTAGTCGTTCGGCACGTAACCCGCGTCCACCGCCGCGCGCGACGCGCCCAGCGCCGCACCCAGCTTGTCCGCCAGCGGCTCGAGCACCTTCGTGTAGTTCTCGCCACTGCCCAGCCCACGCCCGCCCGAGACGATGATCTTCGCGCTCGTGAGCTCCGGACGGTCCAGCTTCGTCACTTCCCGCCCAACGAACTGCGACACGCCCGCGTCCGGCGTCGCCGCCACCGACTCCACCGCCGCGCTGCCTCCCGTGGCCGACACCGCGTCGAAGCCCGTCGAGCGCACCGTGATCACCTTCACCTTGTCCGCGCTTTGCACCGTCGCAATCGCGTTGCCCGCGTAGATCGGGCGCTCGAACGTGTCCGCACTGTCGACCTTCGTGATGTCCGAGATCTGCGCCACATCCAGCAGGGCCGCCACGCGCGGCGCAATGTTCTTCCCGTACGCCGTCGCCGGCGCCAGGATGTGCGTATACCCGCCCGCGATCGACACCACCTCGTCGGCAATGTTCTCCGCCAGGCCGTCGCCGAAATACGCCGCCTCGGCCAGCAACACCTTCTTCACGCCCGCGATCTGCGCCGCGGCGTCTGCCGCCGCCTTCGCGTTGTTGCCCGCCACCAGCACGTGCACGTCCTCGCCGCATTGCAGCGCCGCCGCCACCGTGTTGAGCGTGGCCGCCTTGATCGACTGGTTGTCGTGTTCCGCAATTACCAGAATGCTCATCTCGTCGTCTCCCCTCAGATGACCTTCGCTTCGCTCTTGAGCTTCTCGACGAGCGCTGCCACGTCCGCCACCTTCACACCCGCGCTGCGCTTGGGCGGCTCGGCCACCTTCAGCGTCTTCAGCCGCGGCGTCACATCCACGCCGAGATCCGCCGGCTTGACCGTCTCCAGCGGCTTCTTCTTCGCCTTCATGATGTTGGGCAACGTCACGTAACGCGGCTCGTTCAGGCGCAGGTCCGTCGTGATCACCGCCGGCAGCGACAGCGACACCGTCTCCAGCCCCCCATCCACTTCACGCGTGACTTGCGCGCGGTTGTCCGCCACCGTCACCTTCGAGGCGAACGTCGCCTGCGGCAACCTGGCCAGCGCCGCGAGCATCTGCCCGGTCTGGTTCGAATCGTCGTCGATCGCCTGCTTGCCCAGGATCACCAGTTGCGGCTGCTCCTTGTCCACCACCGCCTTGAGCAACTTCGCCACCGCCAGCGGCTGAAGCTCGTCGTCCGACTCGATCAGGATTGCGCGGTCCGCGCCGATCGCCAGCGCCGTGCGCAGCGTCTCCTGCGATTGCGACACCCCCGCCGACACCGCGATCACTTCCGTCGCCACGCCCGCTTCCTTCAGACGCACCGCCTCTTCCACCGCGATTTCGTCGAACGGATTCATCGACATCTTCACGTTCGCAATGTCGACGCCACTGCCGTCGCTCTTCACGCGAACCTTTACGTTGTAATCCACTACCCGTTTGACCGGTACCAGCACCTTCATGCGGAACTCCCTTGAATCAGAAAAACGGGGTGGCAGACGGTCTTCGCCGCGCCTGCCACCCGCGAATCCATGAACTTACTCGATTTCCCGACCTTTCGTCTCGGGTAACAGGAACGCGGTAATCAGCACGACGAGGTATGCCCCACCCGCAAACATGCCGATAGCCGTACCAAGACCGCTGGTCTTGGCGAGATAGCCCACCAGACTCGGAAACAACGCCCCGATGCCACGCCCGAAGTTGTACGCGAAGCCTTGTCCGTTGGCGCGCACCGCCGACGGGAACAACTCCGTCAGATAAGCCCCCATGCCGCTGAAGATGCCCGATGCCGCGAACCCCAGCGGGAAGCCGAGGATCAGCATCTGATCGTTGCTCAGCTGGAACTGCGTGTAGGCGTAGATACTCACGCCCGAGAGCACGGCGAAGATCAGCAGGTTCGCGCGACGCCCCAGCCGGTCGGTCAGGTAAGCGCCCGTCAGATAGCCGATGAACGATCCGAGAATGATCACGAGCAGGTAACCGCCCGTGCCGATGACCGACAGGTGACGCTCCGTCTTCAGGAAGGTCGGCAACCACGTGGTAACCGCGTAATAGCCGCCCTGCACCCCCGTGCACAGCAATGCCGAGAGCGCCGTCGTCTTGATCAGCGCCGGCGAGAAGATCGCCAGTGCCGACGTGCGTGTGGCCGAGGCCTCTTCACGCTTGCGCGTGCGCTCGAACAGTTCCGGCTCGGGCACGTGCTTGCGAATGAAGAGCACGAACAGCGCGGGGATGACACCAATCCAGAACAGCGCGCGCCAGGCATAGGTCTCCGGCAGCACCGAGAACGACACCGTGTAACACAGCGCCGCCACGGCCCAGCCGATCGCCCAGCCGCTTTGCACCGTGCCCACGGCTCGCCCACGGTACTCGGTACGCACGATCTCGCCCATGAGCACCGAGCCCACGGCCCACTCGCCGCCGAAGCCCAGGCCTTGCAGGGCGCGCAGCACGAAAATCTGCTCGAAACTCTGCGCGAACCCGATCAGGATCGTACAGATGGAGAACCACAGAATCGTCGCCTGCAGGATCCGCACACGGCCGAAGCGATCTGCCAGCACGCCGGCCAGCCAGCCGCCGATGGCCGAGAACAACAGCGTCACGGTGGCGAGCATGCCCGCCTGCGCCTTGTCGATGTTGAAAATCGTGATCAGTGTGGTGATCACGAAAGTGAATACCATGAAGTCGAGCGCATCGAGCGCCCAGCCACCGAACGCGGCGATAAACGTGCGCCGCTCGGTCTTGTTCATCTGGCGATACCAGTTCATCTTGTCTCCCCTTGTTTCCCTGTGTTCCCGCATGAGCGCAATGCGCGCCCGGTCGTGATAAAAATGCCGGCGCGTGGTGCGCGCCGAATGCTTGCCTTACACCGTCGCCGCAAACCCATACAGACGCGCCGGGTTATCCACCAGAATGCGACGCCGCACCTCGGGGTCGGGCGCCCACTGCGGCAAGAGGTTGCGCAGCGCGCCGGTATTCGGCATGCGCGTGAGCGACACGTGCGGCCAGTCGCTGCCCCACACCATGCGATCCGGGGCGTCGTCGATCAGGGCCTGCGCGAACGGCGTCACATCGTCGAACGTCGGAAAACGCTCGCTGATACGGTATGCCCCCGAGAGCTTCACCCAGTAGCCGTGGTCGCGCACGAGCGAGCGCAGCGCCGAAAAACCCGGCGCGTCGAGGCCTTGCGCCACCGGGGTATGCCCCATGTGGTCCACGATGCCCGGCACCGGCAGCCGGGTCATGCGCGGCATGAGCTCAGGCAAGGCATTGACGT
The DNA here is from genome assembly GCF_000767615.3 of Pandoraea pnomenusa. Lineage (NCBI taxonomy): Bacteria > Pseudomonadati > Pseudomonadota > Betaproteobacteria > Burkholderiales > Burkholderiaceae > Pandoraea > Pandoraea pnomenusa. Next base: position 3,773,326 of record NZ_CP009553.3, read on the forward strand.
CCATCAGGAACTGCATGTGCCAGCCGAGATCCTTGATGCGATGCGCGAGCGTTTCCATCGCCGTGAAGCCGATGCCGCCGCCGAAGAGCACATTGATACGCAGCCCGCGAACGCCGGCCGCGTGCATCGCTTCGAGTTCCGCGTCGGTCACTTCCGGCGCGACGACGGCAATGCCGCGCAGGCGATCCGGATGGCGACGCAGCGTCTCGAGCATGTAGCGGTTGTCGGTACCGTAGACGCTGATCTGCACCAGCACGCCGTACGTCATGCCCGTCGCATCGAGCATGGCGAGGTACTTGTCTTCCGGGGCCGGCGGCGGCGTGTAGCTGCGCTCGGGCACCATCGGATACGCGTCGCTCGCCGCCACCACGTGCGCGTGCGTGTCGACCGCGCCGAACGGCACCTCGAACGTGGGCGGATCGATCTCGGGCAGCGGGCCGAGGCACAGGGGTGCCCCGGCGGCGGGATGGGCGGAACTGGCAGTCATGTCGACTCCTCAGGAGGCGCGAGGGCGACAATCGCAATGTCGGGCTCACGCGGGGGATGGAACGAACCGGGCGCCGCGTCGATGACAGCCCCCGGAAGTGAACGAATCTTTACAGCAGCTTGCCCGGATTCATGATGCCGGCCGGATCGAAAACCGCCTTGATCTCGCGCATGAGGCGCAGCTCCAGCGGCGACTTGTACTTGGCGAAATAGTCGCGCTTGAGTTGCCCGATGCCATGCTCGGCACTGATGCTGCCGCCGTAACGGGCAACCTCATCGAGCACTTCGGCGGTGATCGCCTCGCCGTGCCGGGCCATGAAGTCGGGCGCCTCGCCCGCCGGGCGCGAAAGGTTGTAATGCAGATTGCCGTCGCCGAAGTGGCCGAAAATAAACGGACGCACCTGCGGGCAGACGCGGCGCACCCGTGTCAACGCACTCTCCATGAACGCCGGAATGGCTTCGATCGGCAGCGAGACGTCGTGTTTCAGGTGCGGGCCGTCGGCGCGCTGCGCCTCGGAAATCTCCTCGCGCAACTTCCACATTTCCTCGACCTGGCCAAGCGTGGACGACACCACGGCGTCGGCACAAAGATCGCGCTCGATGGCCGACTCGATCACGCGCTCGAGCAATGCCGCGAGCGCCGGCTCATCGTCCGTGTCGGCCAACTCGACCAGCACGTAGCCGGGGTGTCGTTCGCCAAAGGGCGCGCGAACGCCGGGCACGTGCGCCATCACGAGATCGACGCACTCGCCGGTGAAGAATTCGAACGCCTGCATGCGCGGCCCGCACGCGGCGAACAGCAGCTCGTACAGCGACAGCGCCTGGGCCGGCGACGCCACGGCGGCAATGACCACCTGGCGCACGGGCGTCGGCGCATATAGCCGCAACGCAGCGGCGGTGATGACCCCGAGCGTGCCTTCCGAGCCGATCAGCAACTGCTTCAGGTCATAACCGGTATTGTCCTTGCGCAGCGTGCGCAAGCCGTGAAGGATCTCTCCGTTCGGCAACACGGCCTCGACGCCGAGCACCAGTTCGCGCGTCATGCCATAACGCACGACGTTCACGCCGCCGGCATTGGTCGCGAGATTCCCGCCGAGCTGGCACGAGCCTTCGGCCGCCAGGCTGAGCGGGAGCAGTCGGTTCGCATCGCGCGCGGTGCGCTGCAGGTCTTCGAGAATGCAGCCAGCTTCGGCCACAAGCGTGTTGGCGATGGTGTCGAGACTACGCACGGCGTTCATGCGATCCAGACTGAGCACCACGTTGCGCGCGGACGCGTCGGGCGTCGCACCGCCACACAGGCCGGTATTGCCGCCGCGCGGCACCACGGGCGTGGCCGTGCTCTGACACAGCGCCAGCACCTTCGATACGTCGTCCACCGTGCGCGGGCGTACCACCGCCTGGGCGTTGCCGCGATACAGGCCGCGCCAGTCGGCGAGCCAGGGTGCGATGTCGTCAGGCGAGGTGAAGACGCTGTCGACACCGACCGCATCGATGAGACGTTGGGCAAAAGCGGAAAGAGTCATGGGTTCACGCGTCAGGGTTACGGTATGAGGCTTGCGCCACGGAGTACGGTTGCGCTCCAGGTTCAGGCCCGCGTGGGCGCAATCGCGCCGGTGATGACATCGCGTCCGGGCAACGTGAGCCCCAGACGCGCCGAAGCACGCAACAGATGCGAAAGTGACGCCGCCCGCGCCAGCAGCGGATCACGCGCCTTGATGGCGTTGAAGACCGCCACGTGCTCCTGGTGCACCTGCGCGGCCAGTCCCTCGTGACGCAGCGTGTTCTCGCGCGCTGTCTGCACGACTTGCCGGATTTGCAGATTCAGATACTGAAGCAGGTCAGCGTAGTACCGGTTGTGCGTGGCACGGGCGATGGCCGCGTGAAACGCGGTGTCGTACTCCACGCCGTTGTCCGCGTGATAGAGGTTCGTTTCGAGCTTTTCCAGAATGCCCGCCAAAAGCCGGATGTCTTCATCGGTGTGACGCACGGCGGCGAGCGCCGCAGCGGTGCTCTCGAGATCCAGACGCAACTCGTAGACGCTGGCAAGGTCCGCGGCGCTTTGTCCAACCGGCACCTGAAAGCCGCTCGAGGGCGTGCGCGACTTGACCGTCACTCCGGCGCCCTGACGGCTGTCGATCAGGCCCTGTGCACGCAGACGCTCAGTGACCTCTCGAATCACCGCCTGGCTTACGCCATAAGTCTCGGACAGTTGCTTGCCGGTGGGCAGCCGGCTGCCGATGGGGTACACGCCCTGTCGGATCGCGTCCTGCAACTGCTGAGCCACCTGCTCGGTCAGGGTTTTGGGCTTGGTTGTCATCCTCTCGCGTCGTCCCGTATTTTTCTGGTTTGCATGTTATATGAAAACTTTTCCTGAATTTCATCACGTTTACCCTAGGTCATGCACGGATCCCCAGGGCATGAAAAAGCGGCAGCGGAGAATCGTCTCCGCCGCCGCGCTTGCCCGTCCTTGCGAGTCGTGCGGATCAGAAGCCGATCAGCGCCTCGGTGACGTGATGCACGTTGGGCGGCGCAGCGAAGCAGTCGCTCACCAGCGCGCGCCACTGCGTGAAGGCTTCCGAGTTGCGGAAATCGACCGTGTGGTTCTCCAGCGTTTCCCACGTCACGACAAGGCTGTAATGCGTCGGCGCCTCGATGGACTTGAGCAGACGCATGCCGTGGCAGCCTTTCGCCCCCTTGAACAGCGGCGCGGCCTTCGTTACGCCCTGCTCGAATGCGGCTTCCGTGCCGGGTTTCACTTCGATCTGGGCAATTTCAAAGATCATGGGATTTCCTCAGTGGTTTGTGCGTGATGACGGTTGATGCGCGAAACGAGAACGCCCGATTCTATACCGCGCCTTGCGCTCACGCACCGCGCGCGATCACCACTCCCCCTTCATCCACATTGCACTGTCTCTGCAGCGTCATTTCGTCGGCGACGCGTCGGCCCGCCGGATACGTCGGATATGTCGGAAACGGCGGAAACGTCTGCCAATACCGCCGCCCCCTGCTGCCGGCCCGGCGATGCACGTCGATCGAACATGAGCGCGCTTAGCGGCACCATCGCCGTGCACTCTCGCATGCTCCCCGTCATATCACACAATAAAACACCTATATAAATCAACGCGTTGAAAAATCTGGCATCGCTCTTGCGTATCTCCTTTCTTCTTTCCGTCTGCACCAAAAGAGCACATTCATGCCCAATACCAATACACCCGGCGACGTGCTGTTCCTTCTGCTCGGCGCAATCCTGGTGCTTGCCATGCACGCCGGCTTTGCGTTCCTCGAGCTCGGCACCGTTCGCAAGAAAAACCAGGTCAACGCCCTCGTGAAGATCCTCACGGACTTTGCTGTCTCGGGGCTCGCGTACTTCTTCATCGGATATCCGCTCGCCTATGGCATCGACTTCTGGTCGGGCGCGGCAACCCTTGCGCAACACAACGGCTACGAGCTCGTTCGCTTCTTCTTCCTGCTCACCTTCGCCGCGGCGATTCCCGCCATCGTCTCTGGCGGCATTGCCGAACGCGCGAAGTTCCACCCGCAGTCGGTGGCGACGTTCTTCCTCGTGGGCGTGATCTATCCCTTCTTCGAGGGCATCGCCTGGAATGGGCACCTTGGCGTGCAGGACTGGCTCACGCACGCGTTCGGCGCGCCATTCCACGATTTCGCCGGTTCGGTCGTCGTGCACGCGGTCGGGGGTTGGATCGGACTGGCCGCCGTCGTGCATCTCGGCGCTCGGCATGGGCGCTACAACGGACAGGGGCAGGTCGCGGCGCACCCGCCGTCGTCGATTCCGTTCCTCGCCCTCGGGGCGTGGATTCTGATTGTCGGCTGGTTCGGATTCAACGTGATGAGCGCGCAGCGCGTGGGCGGCATTTCCGGTCTGGTCGCGGTGAACTCGCTCATGGCGATGGTCGGCGGCACGCTCGCGGCGATGTGGGTCGGCAAGGACGATCCCGGCTTCATTCACAACGGCCCGCTCGCCGGCCTCGTCGCCGTGTGCGCCGGGTCGGACGTCATGCATCCGTTGGGTGCGCTCGTCGTCGGCGCCATTGCCGGGGTGTTGTTCGTGAAGCTTTTCACCGTGACGCAGAACCGTCTTCACATCGACGACGTGCTGGGGGTGTGGCCGCTGCATGGTGTGTGCGGTGTCTGGGGCGGAATCGCCGCCGGACTGTTCGGGCAGACCTGGCTGGGCGGACTGGGCGGTGTGAGCTTCGTCGCGCAGGTCGTGGGCACGGTGATGGGCGTGGCGATTGCGTTCGCCGGCGGATATGTCGTCTACGGTGCGATCAAGCGCCTTGTGGGCCTGCGGCTCGACAATGAACAGGAATACTACGGCGCCGATCTGTCGATCCACAAGATCACGGCCACGCCAGAGCGGGAAACAAACTGGTAAGACCCGGCCGCGCGATACCGAGGTCGTCGCTGCGCGTGCGGCGGCGCCTCGATTCGCACCGCACGTCGCCGACGCGCGCCGACACGCACCGACACGCACCAATACGCGCCGCGGCATTACCGTCCGCGCGCTTGCCCTGCACGATCCACCCAGCCGCAGACCAGCAATAGCAGCGCAAGCGTGAGCGCAAGCATACAAACGCCGCTCCATCCGGCCCACGCCCACGCCGCGCCCGACAGCGCGGCGCCGAATGCCCCGCCAATGAAGAAGATACCCACGAAGAGCGCGTTCAGACGGCCGCGTGCCAATGGGTTGATGAGGTTGATCGCCCGACGCCCGAGCGTCTGATCGGTGATGACACCGGCGTCCAGCGCGGCAGCGCCCGCCACCAGCAGCCCAAGCGCCAGCCCCGGATGCGCCGCCGCCGAGAAGCCGCCCCAGCCCGCACCGGCCGCGCCCAGCATCAAGATCGCCGCAAGCATGACGAGATGCGCAACAATCTGCGTGGAGCGCCCGGCGCCCCGGTCGCCGAGATACCCCGCGAGCGGCGTCACGATCGCACCGGACGCGCCGGCAAGCGCAAATACTGCCACGCCACGCATGCCGAGCGAGAACGGCGGTTGCGCGAGCCGCAGCGCAATCGCCGTCCAGAAAGCGCTGAAGACACCGAGCGCCAGTGCCGCCTGCGTCGCTCGATGCCGCAACACCGGCTCGGTGCGAAGCAATGTCCACAGCGAGGCCAGGAGCGCCGGATAACGCGCGCCGATCCGCGGGGTGTGATCCGGCAGGCGGAAATACAGCACCACGGCAATCATTGCATCGGCCACCGCCTCCACACCATAGAACGCCCGCCAACCGAACGCCCCAGTGACAACACTTGCCAAGGGGCGCGATAGCAGAATGCCGATCATCAGTCCGCTCATCACATTGCCCACCGCGCGTCCACGTCGGTTCTCTGCCGCCATCGATGCAGCCATCGGCACGAGCATCTGGATCACGCTCGACGTTGCCCCCGCCAGGAATACCGATATCAGGAATACGACGCCGGAATGCGCCATCGACGAAACCGCGAGAAACGCCGCGCAACACGCGAGCGTTCTCACGACAAGACGCCGATTCTCGAGCAAATCGCATAGCGGCACGAGCAACAGCAAGCCGATCGCGTAACCCAACTGCGGCAATGTCGCGATGAGCCCGGCCAGCGACGCAGGCAGATGTAGCGACTGGCTGACCGGCCCGATCAGCGGTTGCGCCGCCGACAGGTTCACGACAATAACGCCCACGGTTCCCGCGAAAAATACGGTCTGCGCTCTCGTTAGGGAACCGAACGTTTCGGTCGATGACGACGCGGCAGTCGAAGGCGCTGCGGCAGCAGCGATATGTTGCGCACAAACAGAGGGACCCCTGGACATTTTTTCCGATCCTGCGAGTGACGTTGCGGCCAATTGTAGGAACGCGTTTGCTATGCCACAATTCAATAATGTTCATATTTATTATGCGAGTTTGTTTTGAACACACACGACTTGCAGGCATTCGTCGCCGTCGTCGAGAGTGAGTCGATGGTGAAGGCGTCCGAGAAGTTGTTTCTGACCCAGCCTGGATTGACGCGCCGCGTGCAAAATCTGGAAAGGACACTCGGCATGGAGCTTCTCGACCGTCAGAGCAAGCCGCTCAAACCGACGGCGGTAGGTAATGAGGTGTACGGCCTCGCGCGCTCGGTATTGCGCGCCGTCGACGACCTGATGGCGGTGGCCTCGCACGAACGCGAGCCGACCGGCGAGTTTCGGATCGGGGTGCCGCCCTTTCTCTCCGAACTTGCGCTGGCGCAGCCGATCGACCGCTTGCGCGAGGCATTTCCGAGACTGACGCTGCGGGTGACGGCGGGATGGTCTCCGGGACTATTGCAGAGTCTCGAGCGCGCGAAGGTCGATGCTGCGGTTGTCTTGATGCCTGAACATGCTCCGCTGCCGGAGGGCCTGCAAGCCTCATGCCTCGCACAAAAGCCGACCGTAGTCGTCGCGCCCAGCACGCTGTGCTTGCCGGACTCCCCCATAACGCTTGCCGCGCTGTCCCGCTATCCGTGGGTTCTCAACCAGGACGGCTGCGGCATGCGTTCGGCATTGAGCCGCGCGGTGTCGGCCGCGGGCCTGCCGTTCAATGTCGCGGTGGAAGCCTTCGGCTCGGAACTGCAACTCTCGCTCGTGGCGCGCGGCATGGGCGTGGGACTCGTCGCACCTGAAGCGCTCGCGCGCAGTCCGCATCTCGACGCCCTGCAAATTGTCGACGTTGTTGACTTTCAGAGCCGACTGAATGTTTGGCTCGTGCATGGCGCGCTGCCCAAACGTTTGATGCGTCCGATCGCACTGATGCGCGAAGCGTTACTCGAAGCGCTTGAACACGATACCGCTGAACTGCCCACGACACGTCCGGCCAACGCCGGCCCCCGTAAGCCGCGAGCCGGGGCAATGGCAGATCGGACGCGCAAACGCGCATGAAATTCGCTGGCGCAGCATACGGAACCACACGTGCCAGGCCTCGATATTCCGTCATGACGTCGTCGCCATCGAAACCATCATGAGGGCCGAACGATGCCCGGCAAGGCGTGCTTGGAAAGTGGGCGACGACACGACTGGGCCTCGCGATCGGTTGCGCAGGCGAACGCGCGTTGCCCGGGTCCGGGATGCCCTATGTCACGCCGGGCGTCGAGCTCGATGTACACCACGCCGTCCCGCGTTCGGGCGAGCCCTGCCGGATCGGTCGAGGTCGCCGCCGCGGCCCCGTCGTCGTCTTCCCGGCGCGCGGCGGCCATCAGGCGTTCCGGCAGCGCCGAGCTCCAGTGCTGATAGGACAGCAGCAGACGATACGAAGCACGTAACGGCGTGGTGCTCACACTCTCCCAGGCGCAGCCCGTCCACCGGCGACCCCACGCACTTTCCGCCGGGCTCGCACTGAGCGCCTCCCGATCGCCGTCCCGATACCTGTGGCAACGCACGCCGAATGCCTCGCAAGCCAGCGCGATCCGGCTCGCGCTCAATGTTTCGCACGAAGCTAGCAAGTGCTCGCGCAAGGCTTCATGCGCGGCAATCGTCGCGAGCAGCGCCGTGTCGCAATGTGTGGCCAGGCTTGCGACCCGATCGGCACGCACCATGGTTGACACGCGCATGTCCTCGGGAACCTGCGCCAGCCGCGTGCAAAGCGATTGCCACCGCCGTGTGAGCCCCTGCGCGTCGATTGTGAACGCCTCGGTGCGCGCCCATGTCCCGAGCAGGCTGGTCACCGCACGGCAGGAATCGAGCATGAGGCCGGCCACCCGCAGTATGCCGCGATAGCCGTCGTTCGCGGCAGAGGTCGCCGAGAACCACGATGGTATCCAGAGACCCAACCGGGCAGGCGGCACCGCGGTATTGGCTACGGTGAAGAGTGTTGCCACGTCGCGCGCGCGGGTGAGCGTGCCAAGCGTGTCCCGCCAGGATGATCGCAACGCCGCCGACGGCGGGCGCGACGCAGAGTGCCGCGGCGTCGGCGACACGAGACAGGCTTCGAGCAGCCGGCACCCCGCTTCCATGCGCTTGAGCACTTCGTCGACCGCATGGTGGCGAATCAATGTGGGCGACCCGAGCGATTGCGTGACAGCGCCCTTGGCACCCTCGAACGCCAGGAGTGTCCAGTCGGCCCACGGTACGCCGAACGGCGTGTTCGCCACCGCCGCCCCCACCACCGCATCGGGCGGCCCGTCCGTGCGATAAAAGCACGCGGCGAGGATCGCCAGCATCGACAGATTGCCCGCCAACGACAGCGCGTCACGTGCCGCGCGAAAGCGCCATCCCCGTTCCCCGGTGGACGCGAGGCTCTCCAGCCACCGGTTCACATCACGGCACATCGCATCGATTCCGCCCCGCCCGATCGAATCCGCATTTTCGTGAGTGGGCGCCAACATCGCCTCGACCTGCGCCAAATTTCGCGCCGCTCGTGCGTCGCGTTGGTGAGCGAGCGCAAACTCCGGGCGATAAAACTGCTGGCAGGCACCGGTCGTCGCCCACAGGCCCGCCCAGGCAGCGCTGAACGCGCGCGCCAGCGCCGGATCGAGCCCCGGCGAAGACGTCGATGCGCGGCGTTCGGCGTGACACGTCGCGCTGTTGCCGATGTCGACGCGCCCATTCGTCACCCCCTTCACCCCCTCGCCAGGGCCGCCTCGCTGTGCGCGATGCTGTACTGAGGCCTCGCGCCGGCTCGCCGGCGCGACACCCGCCCAGCCCGACGTCGTTGCGTACTGCTGATACTCCATGACACCCCCCCATCGCGTCGTCACCGGCGCACCGGCAAAGCGCCGACTATAGGCAGGCGGCATCGAACACGCGGCACCTCGTCGAGCGGCAACGCGGGCATTGCCCGGCACGTCGCGCCGATGACCCAAGTCGCAACGCCAGGTGCCCACCCCAGCGAGCACACACTTACGCAGATTGCGCAACACCATGGCGGCCGGCCCCTCGCCAAGTGCCAATGCGTCGCGGTAGACTTTCGGGCAACTGACGTTCGCGGTCGTCCTACGCGCACCGAGCTCCTGATCCGTCCTTATGTCGACAGCCTCCACACCTGCATCCGCCTCCGCCACCGCGGAGTCCGCCGCAACGGCCGCGTCCCTGCTGCCACTCGTGGCGCTCACGCCCGACGACATTCCGCTCGGCGAAGCGTTGCCCTGGGCCATTGTCGATCGCAACGGCGAGCCATTGCTGGCGCAAGGCGACATCGTGCCGACAGCGGCCGGACGCGATTGGCTCTTCGTCTCGTTCGCGCCGCATCGCGTGGCGAATCTCGGGACGGACAACACGACGGGCAGCGACGCCGCGTCGCCCCCGCAAGTGCTCACTGACAACACGCCAGCGCCGCAGTACGGACTCAACGACCTCAATCTGCGCCCCGGCGACTGGCTACAGATCCAGTTGCCGCCGGGCGTCGGGTCACAGCGGGTGCGTACGCGCGTGATCGGTCATGCACCCAATCACATGCTCTTCGTGACCACGCCGACGGGACGCGCCGCCCCCCCTACCCTCCAACCGAGCGAGCGGCTCGAACTATGGACGTTCTCGGGCGAGGACATCTTTCACTTCGTCTGCACGGTGGAACGTGTCGAGCGCGCACCTTTCGATTACGTGGTGCTCTCGGCGCCCGCACAGATTCGCCGCAAGGTATTGCGGCGCTCGCAGCGCGTGCCCGCCAGACTGATTGTCTCGGTGCAATCGGCGGCCGCAGGCGAGGCGCACCAGTTGGCGTTGTTGCAGGATGTCAGCGCCGAAGGCGTGTCGCTGCTGGCCAACGAACCGCTGGGCACCCCCGGCGACACGTTGCAGCTCGCGTTTCGCGTACGCGTGGGCGACATCGACATGCCGATCGCTGCCACAGGCACGATTCGGGGCGTGCAGCAAGGCGACGACGGTCATCTGCACGGCATCGAACTACCCATGCTGGAGCCGGCGCATTACGTGGCGCTCAAATGCTATGTGTACGAACGCCTGCTCGCGCTCGGGGGGGCGTGATGGCAAAGCCGAAGTCGGCAGACGCCGAACGACCCCGCACGCTCGCCAGCCAGACGCTCTTTCGAGGACTCGACATCGTCGAGGCGGTCGCCGCCGGCATCGACACCGTGCCGGCGCTCTCCGCGCATACCGGCATCACGCCGTCGACCACGCATCGCATCGCCTCGGCGCTCGTGCACGCAGGGTATCTGCGCTTCGAGCCACGCCGTGGTTATCGGCTCGGCAACAAGCTCATCGAACTGGGTTTTCTCGCGTATCGACAGATCGATTTGCCGCGCCTGGCCCGGCCGGCACTGGAACGCCTTGCCAGCGACACACAGGACACGGTGCATCTGGCAGTCGCGGACGGTTGGGAGGTGATGTACCTGGACAAGCTGCCAGGACAGCGCGCGGTGGAAATCAGCTCGCGTATCGGCGGACGCAAGCCGATCTGCGTCACAGGCGTGGGCAAGGCGCTGCTGATCGACAAGACGGAAGACGATTGGCGCGCCCAGCTCGATCACTATCGGACACAGTCGCCGTCGCATCCGGTCGATACCGAAACATGGCTCGCGCGCATGCACGATTACGCGCGCCTGGGCTATGCCTTCGATCTCGAGGACGACACGCCGCAGATTCGCTGCGTGGCCGCACCGGTCTATGACGCGAGTCAGCGAATCGTGGCCGCCATCAGCGTATCGAGCACGACGAAATACATGAGCCGCGAGCGCATGCAGGAGCTCGTGCCGCGCGTGAAGGACGCCGCCGCGCAGATCAGCCGTCAGCTCGGCTGGTCCGGCGACGCGCGCTGACAGGCCTCGCTTCGGGACACATGCCGGATCGGCGCAGCGATCCCCACGTACCCGGGACGAACGGCGCAAACCGTGGCGTCCGGTATCCCCTCACCGCCGGTTCCGCCGGAACCCGGCATCACTCCGGCGCGCGGAGCAACCGGCCGAGCGCAGGTGGCATGCCCGCATTGGGCTTGGACGGCGGACGCTGAAAGCTCCCCTGCATCGCCGCCCCGGGTTGCAGCGCAACCAGCGACTCACAATGCCGCACGGCGCTCGATACGCCATCGACGACCGGCACCGGAATTCGGTTACGCAACGTGCGGGCCAATCCGGCCAGCGGCGCGCCTGCAACCACGATCACATCAGCGCCGTCTTCGTCGACCGCTTGCCGGGTGAGCGCAATGAGTCGTTCGGCGTGATCCTCCTGAACCGTCGCAATGTCCCGCAACGGCGATGTCAGACTGCGAATGCTCGCCAGCCGCGAAGCGAGTCCGTTCGCTTCCACGCATTCCCGATACCACGCCTGGATGCGATGCGAGATGGCGATGATCGAGAACCGCGCCCCCAGCAGGCAGGCGCTCGCCAGCGCGGCCTCGGTCATGCCGATGACGGGCACGTCGAACAGTTCCTTGAGCCCGCCCAGTCCCGGGTCGCCGAACGCCGCCACGACCAGCCCATCAAACGTGCCGGCCTGCTCCGCTGCCGCGCACGCCGTGGCGTAGCCCCCGACCAGCGCTTCGAACCGCGTTTCGATGTAGGCGACACCGAAGGCCGCCGTGGCGAACGACAACGCCGTATCGGGCGACGCCGCACGGCGTGCTTCGGCTTCGATGAGTGCCGTCACACTGGTGGAGATGTTGGGATTTACCACGAGTAGGCGCATAGCCGCTCCTGCAAGTTGCGTCGATTGACGTGAGGCCGGCGTTACACCAGCGACGGGCTGCCTGCCGGCAGAAAATGACCTCGCCCGGCAGCGGGTTCCAGATACTGCCCATTGGCGACCAACTGTTCGCCTCTCGAGAAGCAATGCATCGGCCAGCCCGTGACTTCGCGCCCCTCGTAGGGCGTGTAGTCGACGGCGTGATGCAACTGCGCGTTGCGAATGGTCATGCGCGCATCGGGGTCCCACAGCACGATGTCGGCGTCCGCGCCCACCGCGATCGTGCCCTTGCGCGGATACAACCCATAGAGGCGCGCGGGTCGATATGCCGTCAGCTCGACGAACTGATGAAGCGAGATTCGTCCCTGCCGCACGCCATCGAACAGCAACGGCAGACGCGTTTCGATGCCGGGAATGCCATTCGGGATATGCTCGAACGACTGTGGCTTGCCGCCTGGCTTCTTGCCCTGCGGGTCTTCGTAGTTGAACGGCGCGTGGTCGGACGAAAACACGGAGAACACGCCTTGCCGGAGCGCCTTCCAGACGGCCTCCTGATTATCGGTGTCCCGTGGCGGCGGACTGCACACGCATTTCGCGCCGGCATAACCGTCGTCGCCCGGATGCCCCATGTCTTCGGCACTCAGATAGAGATACTGCGGACACGTTTCGGCGAGGATCTGCATGCCCCGGCCCTGTGCCCAGCGGATCTGTCCGATGGCCTCCTTGCCAGAGACATGCACGATGAGGATCGGCACGTCGACCAGTTCGGCAAAGGTGATCGCGCGGTGCGTGGCTTCGCGCTCGACGGCGGCCGGCCGCGCGAGGCCGTGAAACTTCGGGGCGATGCGTCCCTGCCCCACGAGCTTGTCCGTCAGCCACGCGATGCAGTCGGCATTCTCCGCGTGCACCATCACCAGCGCATTGTGCTCGCGAGCGACGGACAGTACTTCCAGAATCTCGCGGTCGGAGAGCTTGAGATCGTCGTAGGTCATGTAGATCTTGAACGACGTATAGCCTTCCTGAATCAATTGCGGCAACTCCTCGCGCAACACCGTCTCCGTCGGGTCCGACACGATCAGGTGGAAGCTGTAATCGGCAACGGCGCGCCCATGCGCACGGCGATGGTAGTCCTCGACCGCGGCGCGCAGCGAGCCGCCTTTTTCCTGCGCCGCGAACGGGATCACCGTGGTCGTGCCGCCACAAACGGCCGCACGCGTACCGGTATGGAAGTCGTCGGCCATGCGCAGCCCGTCCGGCATCGGCTGGTCGAGATGGCAGTGACCGTCCACGCCGCCGGGAAGTGCCAGCAGCCCGGTCGCATCGATCTCGCGCGCCCCACCGGCAAGGTGTTTGCCCAAGGCCGTGATCACACCGTCGCGCACGCCGATGTCGCATTGAAAGCGGTCGGACGCCGTCACGACGTCGGCGTGACGAATGACCAGATCGAAGGTGTCGCCCATTGCCTTATGCTCCTTCGGTAAACAGTTGTCCCCAGCCGCGCAGCTCACGCGGGTCGATCCCCGCGAGCTGCATCGACTTCCAGATGACGGTCGAGATCGTGTCGTACATCGGGATGCCGGTCCTCGCTTCGAGGTCGCGCGCGAGCGGCGCCGCATGCAGATTGGTGCAGAAGGTCGTGATCGCCTGCGGACGCGACTGCGCGACTTCGCCGACAAGACGCGACAGGGTCTCGCCGCTGACCTCCGAGAACTCGAAGTTCCTGCTCAGGCTCAGATGGCGCTCCGACGTGCACCGAATGCCCATGCGCGCGTAGTTCGCGACGATGCGTTGCTGCACGTCTTCCAAATAGGGCGTAACGAGCCCCAGTTCGGTCACACCGGTGCGCGTCAGAATTTCGTTGAGCGCGAGCACCGACGTGGTGGCGGGAATGCCGGTCGTCTCGGTGATCTGCCGGCACAGCGCCTCGTCCGTCTCGAACCCCAGCCAGCCGGCGGACGTGCCGTTCCACGCGATGACGTCGACCTGCGCGTCGGCGAGCAGTCGCGCCGCATCGAGAATCTTGGGCAGGTCGAATTGCCCCAGGGCGCTCGCCCCGAGCGAAATCTCGGTGACGCGAAAGCGCGAGAAGTGAACCGACACATTGTCGAGTCCCGACACCATCGCGCTCGTGATCGGCTCGAGCGCCGTGTTCGAGGACGGCGTGAGCATGCCAAGCAGCTTTCTTTTTTTCGTCGTCATGGTCTTACCTGAAGCACGGAGATCGGCCAACGGACAGGCTGGCCGATCGTGGTTTGAAAAGGTTGCGCAACTGTCAGACGGGCAGCTTGCGTTCGTAGTCGATCAGCGTGGAGCACACGAACAGGCCAACGCCGGCGGCCGCGAAGAACATCAGGGCGAGGAAGTACGAACCCGTGGTCTGCACGATGAGGCCGACGATCAGCGGGACCGAAATACCGCCGATGTTGCCGCCGAGATTCATCACTCCCCCGAGGAAACCCACCTTGTGGCGCGTGCCGAGAATCGACGGAATGCACCAGTACAGCCCGCACCAGCGAAGGAAGAAGAGCGTGGAGGACAGCAGTGCGACCGTCGCGACATCGCTCTTGACATAGGCCACGGAAAAGATCGAAACGGTCGCGACGATCGCGGCGATGCCGAACAGGGTGCGCATGACCTTATTGGCGGACCCGCCCGCGGCTTTCCACTTGTCGCCGATCCAGCCGCCAAGCAACTCGCCGACGAAGCCGCAGAAGAAGATCACGAAACTCGCACCACCCATTTGCCGGATATCGAATCCGTGCACCTTGTGGAGGTAGTTCGGCATCCAGGTCAGCAAGCCGTAAAAGACGGTGTTGAAACACATCCAGCCGAGGGCCATGCACCATACGGAACGGTACTTGAAGAAGTCGAGCGAGCGGCCGGAGAGATTGGCGGGTTCGGCCTGATGTTCGCTCGCCTGCGCCTGTTCGATATGGGTCGCTTCCTCGTCGTTCACGCCCGGGTGTTCGCGAGGGGTGTTGCGGATATAGCGCCACGCGACGTATCCGGCGAGCACCGTCCCGACACCGGCAACCACGAACGCCAGACGCCAGGATCCCAACAGCGTGATGAGCCACGTGATGATGATGGCCCCGAGCGCGGCGCCGAGCGGAGCGCCGCCGTCGAGCAGCGTTGCCCCGCGCCCGCGTTCATGCTGCGTCATCCAGATTGCGTTCAGCTTCCCGCCCGCCGGATAAATCGGCGCTTCGGCCGCGCCAAGCCCGAATCGCGTGAGCAGCAACGACGTGGCGCTCGTGCAGAACGCGGCCGCGGCCTGGAAGATCCCCCAGAAAACGGTCGCCAGCGCGATCACGATCCGGGGTTTGTATTTGTCCGCCAGCATACCCCCTGGAATCTGCATCACCGCATAGGTCCAGAAGAAGCCGCTCAGAATCAGCCCTTCCATCGCGGGCGTGAGATCGAACTCCTTGGCAATCAACGGCATGGCCACAGACAACGATGCCCGATCGATGTAGTTGATCGAGATCAGACACAACATCAAGAAAAAAATCTTCCAGCGCACGGCACTTTTTGCAGTTGCCAAAGTGGCGACCCTACCTGTCGACTGCATGGTGACTCTCCCGAGTAGATGACCTGAATACGATTCGTCGCGCGACTTGGGATGGAGTATAGGATCTGTAATCTGTAATTACAATATCGGTAAATAATTGATTTTATTAGACTTGATTTAGGGAATTCCCTATATGGTAGGATATTTATGACACTGCTAAACACGCCAGAGACCGTGACCCTTCCCCTTCAGAAATCCCATAAGCTCCGCACGCTGGGCATGGCAGCCGAGATCACGGCGCGCCTGCGCATGATGATCGAGGAAGGTGAATTGCCGCCCGGTGAGCGCATCGACGAAAAGGCCCTTTGCGAGCTGTTCGATGTCTCCAAGACCCCATTGCGCGAAGCGCTGAAGACGCTGGTCTCGGAAGGTCTTGTGCTGCACCGGCAATACATCGGATATCGCGTGGCGCCGCTGGATCTCGAGGAGCTCCGGGCCACGTTCGAGACGCTTCACGGGCTCGAGCACATGGCGGGTGAACTGGCGGCCCGGCGTCTGACCGACAAGGCGCTTGCCGCCATCGAGAAGCAGCACGGCCAGATGCTCGATGCGCACGGCAAGGGCCTGCGCACCGAGTACTTTCGAACCAATCAGGCGATCCATCAGATGATCGTCGATGGCGCCGGCAACCCGGTGCTGGCGTCGATCTACGCAAGTCTGATGAGCAAAGTGCATCGGGCGCGCGGCGCCGCCAACGCGGACATGTCGCGATGGCAGGCCTCGCATGAGGAGCACGACGAGATCATCGCGGCGCTGCGCGAACCCGGCCGTCCGCGTCTGGCGGAGGTACTGCGGGCGCACTCGGAAAACACGGCGCGGGAAGTGCTGAGCGTGGTGGCGGAAGCCATCCGGCACGGCGCGCAGCGCAACGCGGAAAAAGCGGGCTAGGCGTCAGAAGACGGGCAAACGGAAGGGTGCGAGCCTGCACATGGCACGAGCGCACGAGCGCGCCACGCGTCGTCGCACCGCGCTCAGACGATCATCGCCTCGCCCATGCGAACCTGGCAGCCGGCAGACCAGTCCGGGCTGAACCGTCCCATCCCCGGCGGCACGAGCAGCACCACCGTCGAGCCGAGCTGGAAGTGCCCCATCTCCTCGCCCTGCTTCAGGAAAACGTCGCGCTGCGCATAATCCCACGTACTCACGCCCGCTGCCCCACCACCGCTGCGCGGATTGACAATGCCATGCCACACGGTCGCGATGCTTCCGACGATCGCCGCGCCGACCAGCACCATGGCGAAAGGCCCCTGCGGAGAATCGAAGTCGCATACGACACGCTCGTTGCGCGCGAACAGGGCGTCGACGCCACGCGCGGTCGCGGGGTTCACCGAGTAAAGCGCCCCCGGCACGTGTCGCATCGAGCGAAGCCGCCCGTCGCACGGCATGTGGATGCGGTGGTAATCACGCGGGCTCAGGTAAATCGTGGCGAACTGGCCGTCGTTGAAACGACTCGCCTGCGCGGGGTCGCCGGCCAGCAGCGCGCCGCTGCCGAACGTTTTGCCCTTGGCCTGAAAAATCTGGTCATGTGCGATCGTGCCGAACTGACTGACCGCGCCATCGGCCGGGCAGATCATCTGCGCCGAAGCGAGCGGGCGCGCACCGGGGCGCAGTGCCCGGGTAAAGAAGTCGTTGAAGGTCGTGTACGCCTCGGGCGCCTGCCGCTGAGCCTCCGTCATGTCGACACCGTAGCGGGCAATGAAGCGCCGAATCACCCAGGGCGTCACGGCACCCAGGCGCCGATTCGCCAGGCAGCCGAACGCACGCGTCATGAGCGTTTTGGGCAAGACATGTTGTAGCAATACGAATGCGCGGTCGGACACAGGTGGATTTCCTAGGTATCGATCAGGGTACGAAGTCATGCGGCGCCTGGCGGCATCGGTGCCGAATTTACCATCGGCGCGATTATGCACAATCGGCGAGCGCCGCAGCGCACTTTCGACCAAAGTTCGCGATTATCCCGGAAATCCGCCAACGTTCTCGCATTTTGGCGATGGGGGGCGTTTTGCGTTGCGAAGCGAGGTCGACGAGCCGCACGATAGCCGCCTGCCGGGCACGTGGCGGGCACATGGCGAGCACGCGGCGCGCAGATATCCGGCCCCCGGCGACCGCGACGCGATCTGGCCCCGCGATGGTAAATCACGCGGATTCAAGACGCAAAAAAACCGGCCCGTCTGACGAGGGGCCGGTGTGGGCAGGGGAGTGCCGCGCCGCGGGTACCGCCGGGGTACCCGGTTCGACGCGCGGCCGTGTATGCCGACGATCAGGCGGCGCGACGCTTGAGCAGATCGAGTGCAACGTCGACGATCATGTCCTCCTGACCGCCCACCATCCGACGCTGCCCCAGCTCGACCAGGATGTCCACGGTCTTGAGGTTGTAGTGCGCGGCGGCGGCTTCCGCATGGCGCAGGAAGCTCGAATATACGCCTGCGTATCCGAGCGCGAGCGTCTCGCGATCCACACGCACCGCACGATCCTGCAGCGGACGCACGATGTCGTCGGCGGCGTCCATGAGCGTGTACAGGTCGCAGCCATGGTTCCATCCCAGGCGCGACGCCGCCGCGATGAAGACCTCGAGCGGCGCATTCCCCGCCCCTGCCCCCATGCCGGCGAGACTCGCGTCGATCCGGTCGCACCCCTCTTCCACCGCAACGATGGAGTTCGCCACGCCGAGGCTCAGGTTGTGGTGCGCGTGCATGCCGGTAAGCGTCTCGGGCTTGAGCACGTCCTTGAATGCGCGGAAGCGATCGCGCACATCGTTCATGCCGAGCGCACCGCCCGAGTCCACCACGTAGATGCACTGCGCGCCATACGATTCCATGAGCTTGGCCTGTTCGGCCAGATGCTGTGGCGTGGTCATGTGGCTCATCATCAGGAAGCCAACGGTGTCCATGCCCAGCTCACGCGCATAGGCAATGTGCTGGCGCGAGACGTCGGCTTCCGTGCAATGCGTGGCGATGCGCACCACGCGGGCCCCCGCGTCATACGCCTCGCGCAGGTCGTGCACAGTACCCACGCCCGGCAACAGCAGGGTGGCGACCTTGGCGTGCGTGACCGTCTCGGCCACGGCGGCGATCCACTCGAGATCGGTGTGCGCGCCGAAGCCATAGTTGAAGCTGGAGCCGGACAGGCCGTCGCCGTGCGCGACTTCGATCGAATCGACACGGGCGGCATCGAGCGCGGCCGCAATCGCCTTGACGTTGGCAATGCTGTACTGGTGACGAATCGCGTGGCTGCCGTCGCGCAGCGTCACGTCGGAGATATAGAGCTTTTTCTGCGTCATGATGGTGTGAGTCTCCTGATAGCGCGTGCGACGTTCAGGCCGCGAGCGCCAGGCGCGTCGCGGCGATACGGTCGGCGCAGGCCAGCGCGGCGCTGGTCATGATGTCGAGGTTGCCCGCGTAGGCCGGCAGGTAGTGCGCGGCGCCTTCGACTTCGAGGAACACCGACGTCTTCAGGCCCGTGAGCTTGCCCAGGCCCGGCACGTTGAGCGGACGCGAGGCGTCGAACAGCTCGAACTGCACCTTCTGCTTGAGGCGGTAGCCCGGCACGTAGCTGTGCACCTTGTCGACCATCGCCTGAATGCTCGCTTCGATCGCGGCCTGATCGCCCGGCTCCGACAGCACGAAGACGGTGTCGCGCATGATGAGCGGCGGCTCGGCCGGATTGAGCACGATGATGGCCTTGCCGCGCGACGCGCCGCCGAGCACCTCGATGGCCTTGGAGGTCGTTTCGGTGAATTCGTCGATGTTGGCGCGGGTGCCAGGTCCAGCCGACTTGCTGGAGATCGACGCGACGATCTCCGCATAGTGCACCTTGGCGACCTGCGAGATGGCGGCGACCATCGGAATCGTGGCCTGACCGCCGCACGTCACCATGTTGATGTTGCGCGCATCGAGGTGCGCGTCGAGGTTGATCGACGGAATCACGTACGGACCGATCGCCGCCGGCGTCAGGTCGATGACCTGCACGCCGCGCGCTTGCAGCAGTTCGTTGTGATGCGCGTGCGCCTTGGCCGACGTCGCGTCGAACGCGATGCGGATGTCTTCGAATCCCGGCATGGCAAGCAGGCCGTCGATGCCGCCGGCCGTCACCGGCACGCCCAGACGCTCGGCACGCGCCAGGCCGTCCGAGGCCGGGTCGATACCGACCATCGCGCCCATCTCCAGATGCTCGCTGTTACGCATCACCTTGATCATCAGGTCGGTGCCGATGTTGCCCGAGCCAATGATCGCCACTTTCTGTTTGCGTCGTTCTGTCACTGTCGTCTCCTGAACGTGTCCGTCGACCGGTATGAGGCGCATAGTATTTCCCCGCCGACTAAAATGTCAACATGTAAACATTGATCTCATATATTGGGATTTTAAGAGTGCAAAGCCTGGCACGGCTTATCCACATTTTTTGTTCACAAGCCCGTTGATAACTTGCGGAAAAGCATGCCAAGTGACTGATTCGACAGGGAAGAATGACGACGCGCGAAAGTTGTGCCGCGTGCGCGAAAACCAGGCGCGGCGCGGGTTTTCGGTGGATGCCGTTATCCACAGAATCTGTTTGCAAGCCAGTGGACAACTTCAGGATAGGTCGCCCAAGTCCTTGATCGGACGCGGGAAAAGTGTCGCGCATATTTGCTGCGCCATCGCCCCGATCCTCGAGACGCGGCATGGTGGGCCGGTCGGGCGCACTTCGGCGGGAGGCGTCATCGCATGCGTTATCCACAGAAAATGTTCACAACCCGGTGAATAACACGTCGATATCCGGCGTATGCCTTTGACGCAAAAGGCTTTCTTTTCGTCGCAGCCGGATCGGTCACGTCTTGCAAGAGCGGCGGGCACCGGGAGAGGCGCGGGTCGCGAGGCGAACTTTTCGCCGGCGAGGGGGGTCTAGAAGACACGCGAATGCGGGGCAGGCGCGCCGTCGTCCATACCGGCACTGACTCCGGCACCGGCACCGACACCGACACGTTACCCGCCCCTGCCCGCGCCACGCGTCGCCCCGCGATGTCGACGATCACAATCGACACGCGTCTCGCAACATCGCTCGCACAACCATGACTACGCCCCCCCAATGCATCGGGCGGCTCGCGCCATCGATCTCACTCGCATCGCTTGCCGTCCACACCCGAATCGTTCTCTCTCCCTTGCGCGTCCATCCGCTACGCCGCGCGTTTCAGGCGTCGCGTCGCCATGCGCTCGCGCTGGGTGCCGCCGTCGCCTGCCTGTCGCCACTTGCCGCGCGGGCAAACGACGCCCCCGGCGTCATGTCGACCTGGACCGGTGCGATCGTCGACGAAGTGCGCGACGTGGCCACGCAAGGCGCCAGCGATCTGTACGTGCCCTTGCACACGCATCATCTGCGCTTCGCCTACACGGCCGACAAGATCGCCCAATACAACGAAAATCCCTGGGGCCTGGGCTACGGCCGGGTGTTGTCCGACGGCAGGAATGGCTCGCGCATGCTCTACGCCATGGCATTCAAGGACTCGCACAACGACTGGTCGCCGATGGCCGGCTACGGCCGCATCTGGAACGTCGCGAACGCGGGCCCCGTGCGCTTCGGACTCGGCTACACGGTGTTTCTGATGTCGCGCTCCGACACGCTCGGCGGTGTGCCCTTCCCCGGCGCGCTCCCGCTCGCCGAGATTGGCGTGGGACGCGCGTCTGTCTCCACCGCATATGTGCCTGGCGGCAAGGGCAACGGCAACGTGTTGTTCATCTTCGGGCGCTACACGTTCGGCAAACCCGGCTGATGCCGCGCGGGGTCCGTCGGCACCATGGCGCGCGCACTCCATGCGCCGAACCCCGCGATGTACAGATAGGCCGCCGCCGGCACCAGGAAAGACAACATGAGCCCGGCGGCGTCGGCGAGCATGCCCTGCAGATAGGGCAACACCGCACCGCCCACGATCGCCATGCAGATCAGGCCGCCCCCCTCGCTCACGCGCGCCCCCAGTCCCCCCACCGAAAGCGAGAAAATCGTCGGAAACATGATGGCATTGCCCAATCCGCAAGCCAGCAGCAGCCACATCCCGAGCGACGCCGGCACCGCCAGCGACGCCACGATCAGTGTCAGGTTGTACAGCGCGCATACGCTGAGCATCTTGCCGGGAGACACCCGGCGCAGCAGCCATGCGCCGACGAAGCGCCCGACCATCGCTCCGCCCCAATAGAACGGCAAATATCGGCTCGCATGCGCGTGGTCGGCAATGCCCGTCTGCGTGTTCGTCAGAAAGACAATGAGAAAGCTGCCGATACTGACTTCCGCGCCGACATAAAGAAATAGCGCCACGATGCCGTAACGCAAGGGACGGTGCGCGAACAGGCCGCCAACGTTGGCGCGCACACCCGGTCGCGGCGTCCCGGTGGCGCCCGGCTCCGGCAGCGCCAGGCGCCACAGCACGATACCGCCCAACGCCAGCACGCCCGCCAGCAGGCCATAGGGTCCGCGTACGCTGTCGGCGGCGTGCCCGGCGACCGCCGACGATTGCGGCGCGAGGATCCAGAGGGCGGCGAGCGGCGGACCGATCGTGGTGCCCAGCGAGTTGAATGCCTGAACGAGCGTCAGACGGCTCGCGGCCGCACCGCGCGAGCCCAAGGTCTCCACATACGCATTGACGGCGACCTGCAGCAGTGTGACGCCGCTCGCGAGCACGAAGAGTGCAGCGAGGAAACAGGGATACGAGACCAGTGCCGCGGCCGGAAAGAACAGTGCGCAGCCAAGACCTGCCAGCCACAGCGAACTCGCCAGGGCGCGCCGGTAACCGACGCGCGCCGTGTACTGCCCCGCCGGGTACGACACGACGAAATAGGCGGCGAAGAAGCTCGACTGGATGAGCGCCGCGTCGCGATACGTCAGGTCGAACGCCGCCTTGAAGTGAGGCACGAGAATATCGTTGAGCGACGTGATGAGTCCCATCGCGAAGAACAACGTGGCGAGCACGGCAAGCACGCGGTTCACGGAAGGCCGGGCCGCCGGAGCCGCATTCCAGGCATCGGGGCCGCAAATGGTTTGGTCCGGGGTTTGGTCGGCGGTTTGGGGGGCGGTTTGGGGGGCGGTTTGGGCTGCGGTGCGGGGTTCGCAGAGGCGATCGTCGGGCATGCATCTCTCCAGAGGGCAACGGCACTAGCGCGTTGATGCGCAATGAAGGGGGGCAGACGTAAGGAGTGTAGACCGCACTATCCATGCCAGGATACGGGGGAAATCTCATATTTGCGTGACGCGGCGATGTTTCCGATACGCCGTGGAGCGCGCGTTTTATCTAGTTGTTCGCTGTTTTCGGCGCTTGTCAGCCGACATCTTTTGATCGACTATCCGCAGCACGGGATAGGCCGCACATTCGGGGATACATCATGCGGGGATTGGCTTCATTCAAGATTGCGACAGCATGGCTAGTCGCGGGCACGCTCACCTAT
Source organism: Pandoraea pnomenusa (assembly GCF_000767615.3). Classification (NCBI taxonomy): domain Bacteria; kingdom Pseudomonadati; phylum Pseudomonadota; class Betaproteobacteria; order Burkholderiales; family Burkholderiaceae; genus Pandoraea; species Pandoraea pnomenusa. The sequence goes on from NZ_CP009553.3 coordinate 3,796,372, forward strand.
GCGGGCCACGCGCAGGCGCAGCCAGCGCCTGCCGCGCTCGCACCGCTCGCCTGCAACTGTGCGCAGATCGTCGCCGACTGTTCGGCTTCCGTATCCGTTCTGCCCGTACGCGCCCTCAACGGCGCGTTCTCGGCCGACGTGACGCTGCAGACCGACGCGCCGTCATGTGCGAAGGTCGACTACCAGCTCGATGACACGGCGTACGTGACGATTGTGCAGAACGGCGCGCAAAGCGCACTGCGTCTGTACGGCACGCGCCCGCTCACGCGCAACAACCTGTCGCACATGTCCTGCCACGTGTGCGCGTCGGCTTCGACCCCTGTGCCCAACGACGGCTTGCCGCCGGAGATGGCGCGCGTCGACGGCGCCCCGGGCACCTACAGCGCAGCGCCGACCGCGCCGATCGCGTATGCAGCGCCGGCCCCGCTGGCCGGCCACGGTGCGCAAGTGCAGCCGCTCCCCGCGACCGCCGACGCCACCAGCGCAGCCGCGACGCAGCCGCCGCCGAGCCAGATCGGCGACACGGCGGGACTGAACGCGGTGAACGCCACCCGCGCGGGCACCCCCGACGTTGCGCGCGACGTCACGTCGATCGACGCACCGACACCGGCCGGCGTCACCGTCGTGACCCCACCGATTCCGCCGGGCACGGTCATGCAGGCGAACGCGCAGGTGCCGGCACGCGTGGTGAACCCGTCGGGACGCTGGCGCGGCCTGTGCACGAACGCGCCGCTATGGTGGCAGTTGTGGGGCTCGCCCATGACGCGACTTATGTCGCTCGCGCTCAACGGCGCGCAGGTCACGGGCAGTGTCGACGATGTCGAGCCGAATGTTCACACCTCGGTACAAGGTACGCTCGTCGGCGAAAAACTGCAGATGGCCGGCAGTTTCGGCGCAAAGCACGACATCACGTTCGGCGCCGACGGCACCACGCTCACCGACGCCTGGTGCAATGCCGACGGTCGCTGCGAAACCTGCGAAATGCAGCGTTTCTGAGGGTTTACGGGCGATCGAGGCGTTGCCGCGCACGGCGCTTCACACGGAAAATTCGGTGTTACGTCGCCCGCAATGACGCGAGGAAAGGCGCGCCGGCGTCGCGGTGAAAAAAACGCGACGGCGCGAACCCGTCGATACGCCGCGAACAAAAGCGCGATAAATCCCGCGGGAAAACCGCTGCGATCCGGCGCGCAGCCTTGTGCGGCAAGCGCGCAACATTGTGCGCGCACTACTCGCACGAAGCCATTTCTTAGGTAGAATCGTCGGCGCAGCAAGACGTATCATTCGGGTGGCCGTTCTCCGACGGCACTTTCTTATTCTCATCGATTGGATCGATATGGCAACGGCAAAGAAAGCAGCAGCAAAGAAGGCCCCTGTGGCGAAAAAGGCCCCGGCCGCCAAGAAGGCGCCGGCAGCGAAGAAGGCTGCTCCGAAGGCAGCCCCGAAGACCGCCGCGAAGGCAGCTCCGAAGGCCGCCGCGAACGGCAAGGTTTCGCCGATCAAGGAAGCACTCAACAAGACCCAGCTCGCAGCACACCTCGCCGAACAATCGGCAGTCGCCGTGAAGGAAGTCAAGGCAGTGCTCGCCGCACTCGAGAACACCATCATCAGCTCGCTGCACAAGAAGGGCGTCGGCGAATTCACGCTGCATGGTCTGTTCAAGGTCACGTCGCAGCAAATCGCCGCCAAGGCGAAGCGTTTCGGCAAGGACCCGTTCACGGGTCAAGAGCGCTGGTTCCCGGCCAAGCCGGCTTCGGTGCGCGTGAAGGTTCGCCCGCTGAAGAAGGTGAAGGACGCCGCCCAGTAAGTCCTGCGCTCACGCCGCCGTGCACGCCACGGCGCGACGAAAAGCGAAGGCCTGGCAGGCTGCGCCTGATAACGGTGCCGATTTTTCGGCACCGTTTTTTTTGCCCCCCGTTCGCTATCTCGCCATCCCGCGCCCCTGCTGCACCGCCCTCCCCCTCGCGACCGCCGTCCCCGGACGCCACGATTTCGCGAACTCCCCACGGCCCGACGCGCGCACCCCCTGCGCTCCCGCATGTGACTGATTTCGTCATCCTCATCACTTTTACGACGGCTTCGTCGCGCCGCGCGGCGTCGCCGAACCTCGGGTTTTCGCTCGGGTAATTGCTGAGTGGACGCCTTTATTGCCGCCCGCTACCATCGCTCGGGACGCCCGTCGGCCAGTGCGCTGACCGGTCGCGGCATTTCGCTCGCGCCACACCATCGGCCACGCCGGTGGTGGTTTGCCCGGCTTCAGGAGACTCAACATGACTCGCAAGTTGTCGCGTCACCCTGTACCAGAACGCACCGCGTTGCCACACCCGGCCAGCCGCCGCACGCCCGCTGGCGAGATCGATCCGCATTCGCGCCGCGGATTTCTCGCGACGCTCGGCGTGGCGGCGATGCCTGCGGGCTTCGTCGGCTCGCTCGGCGGCACGCTCGGGAGCGTACTCACCAGTACGCTCTCGCTGTTCGCCACACCCGCCCATGCGCAGACCGTTGCCGACATCAAGAAGAAGGGAACGCTCAACGTGGGGATGCTCATCGACTTTCCTCCCTACGGCACCACGAACGCCCAGGCGCAGCCCGACGGCTACGACGCCGACGTCGCACGGCTGCTCGCGCATGACATGGGCGTGAAGGTGAATCTGGTGCCGGTCACGGGACCGAACCGGATCCCGTACCTGCTGAGCGGCAAGGTGGACGTTTTGGTTGCATCGCTCGCGATCACGCCGGAGCGCGCGAAACAGGTCCAGTTCTCCAAGCCGTATGCGGCCGCGACCATCGTGCTGCTCGGCAAGGCAGGCACGGCGATCAAATCCGCCGCGGACCTCAAAGGGCTGCGGGTAAGCGTGGCGCGCGCGAGCACACAAGACATGGCCGTCACGAAAACGGCCCCCGTCGGCACCGAGATTCGTCGCTTCGAAGACGACGCCTCCGCCATGCAGGCGCTGCTCACCGGCCAGGTCGACGCCATTGGTTGCTCGGTCACCGTCGCGAATGCGATTCGCCAGCGCGCGCCTGGCCAGTTCGAGCCAAAGTTCAACCTGCTTCAACAGGCCATGGGCATCGCCATGCGTCCCAATCAGCCAGAGCTGCTCGCGGCGGTCAATGACTTCGTCACGCGGAACACCAGCAATGGCGAGCTGAACAAGTTGTATCGGAAGTGGCTCGATACGGATCTGCCGAAACTGTCGTAGCCGCCGTCCGCTTCGGCGCATCGGGGTCGCGCCGAAGCCATCGATATCGCCCGCTGCACATTGCCCCGCCTTCACAGCCCTGCCCTTCTGCCGCCCCTCCCACACCCGACTGTATCGAAATGCGCATTTCGATACAGTCGATGCGTTCACCATCGAAGTCAGAATCGCCTCAAATCGCCTGCCGCACGGGCATTGCCGCGTCCCGACCCGAAGCACGGCAAAAAATAACTTTGCTTTCGATTCAATTTAGATATATCGTAAACACATCTTAACTACATCGAAAAGGAGTCGCATCATGCGTGGATCACGTGGCGATTTCATGGGCCGGGGCCCGCTGGACCTGGACAAAATGGACTTTGGCGACGAACGCCGCGGCGGGCGGCATGGGCGGCGCAGCGGTGGCGAGGGATATGGCGAGGGTCGCTTCGGACGCGGCGACGACGCGCGTGTGGAACGCGGCGGCCGGGGCGGACGAGGCGGCGGCCGGCTGTTCAGCCATGGCGGCCTGCGCCTCGTGCTGCTTCACCTCATCGCTCAACAACCGCGTCATGGTTACGAGCTCATCAAGGCCATCGAAGAAAGCGTGAACGGCACTTACAGCCCCAGCGCGGGCGTGGTCTACCCGACGCTCACGCTCCTGGAGGAAATGGGCTTCATCCGTGTGCAGGAAAATACGGGGGACAGCCAGCGCAAATCTTACGAAGTCACCGACGCCGGCCGCGAATACCTGGCCGAGAACGAGGATTCGGTGACGGAACTGCTCGCACGGCTGGCCACGCGGCGTGAACGTTCGGAAGACATGCCGCCGCAGGTCATGCGCGCGCTGCACAACTTCAAATATGCCGTGCACCTGCGTCTTGGCGGCGAGCCGCTTACGACCGATCAGGCCAATGCCTTCGCCGCGATTCTCGACGCGGCCGCACAACAACTGGAGCGACTCTGATGCAAGACAACGCTGCACCGAACGCCATCCCCGATCGCACGCCACAACGCGTGCGCCACGAACTTCGCATGCGTTTGCTCGAAGTGCGCGACGTCGAAGCGCTGACGCCCAACATGCGGCGTGTGACCTTGGGCGGCGACGATCTCGAGGGTTTCGAAAGCCCCGGCTTCGATGACCACGTCAAGCTCTTCTTCCCCGACCCGCAAACCGGCGAACTGGTGCTACCCAGGGTCGGCCCGGAAGGGGTGGCCAAACCCGCGCCCGGCGATGCGCCGCGTCTCATGCGCGATTACACGCCGCGCCGGTTCGACGCGGCGACCCGCACGCTCGTCATCGACTTCGCGCTGCACGACTCCGGCCCGGCCACCGAGTGGGCGCGTTCGGCGAAGCCGGGCGACCGCATTGGCGTTGGCGGACCGCGCGGCTCGTTCATCATTCCGATGAATTTCGAAGGCTACCTGCTCATTGGCGACGACACCGCCCTGCCTGCCATCTCGCGACGCCTGGCCGAATTGCCGGCCGGCTCGCTGGTCTTCGTGTTCGTGGAAGTCGACAGCCCGGCCGATCGGCTTCGCTTCGCGAGCGATGCCGACGTCGTGGTCGAATGGATCTATCGCGAAGGCATCCCCGCGGGACAGAGCACCGCGTTGCTCGACGCGCTTCAGGTGGCCACGCTGCCCGACGGCGACCTCCACGCCTGGGTCGCGGCGGAAGCCGGCGTGGCGAAGGCCATCCGTCGCTACCTCGTGGACGAGCGCGGCCTGAATCCGAAGTGGGTCAAGGCGGCGGCATACTGGCGACGAGGCGACGCCGCCGTGCACGAGAATCTCGACGACTGATCGCCGGGGTCGCCGTCCTGCGCAGGGCCGTGGAAAACAAGGCCGCGCGGATATTCTTCTCAACCCCACGCTCGAGCGTCTCACCTTCGTATGCACATGCCCCTCATACCGGACACGAATCTGTTCGCCGGCCTGCCCTCGCACCCCGATCCGGCGGCCGCCGAGCAGTTCGACAGGCTGATCGACCGGCCCGGGCTGCGCGTCGAGCGCATCGTCTCGACCGGGCAGGCATCTCCACCCGGGTTCTGGTACGACCAGCCGCAACACGAGTGGGTCGTGCTGCTTGCCGGCAGCGCCGGGCTGGCGTTCGCGGACTCGGCGGGCGACACGCTCGTTCTGCGGCCCGGCGACGCGGTCACGATCGCCCCGAATCGGCGTCACCGCGTGGAATGGACCGCGCAGGGCGAGACAACCGTGTGGCTCGCGATCCATTACGACTGAGCCGTCGTCGCCCCTTTGGAGAAATTCCCTGCCGCCTTTCGGAATTGCCTGATAGAAATGCCGGGAACAAATTCCGACTATGGAAACGCGCCCGGGGATGTCGAGTCCCGGCATTTCAAGGGCGGTTCACCCAAAGGGGGTACGACGACATGGAGCAACGCAAACGACACGACGGTTTCGAACGTTGGGCCGCGGGCGCGACGGCGCGTCAGGCAGGCAGGGACGATGCGCGTTGGCGCGTCTTTCGCCCCCCCGAGCAGGCCGATTTTCACGGGTTCGTCGTTTGGTGCTACACGCAGGGCGTGTTTCTCGGGCAGGAGTTCGATCGGCGGACCGACACCATTACCCACTGCTACGTGCGCAATGGCGCGTGGGCGGTCCAGTTCGATTCATACGGTGAAGCCTGCGAGCGCGCGTTCGATATTCACACGCCTACGCTGATCCTATATGCGCCTGAGCGCAATGGCAGTGTTTTCATTACCGGCACCGAACAATAGACGCCGGGCGTCACCGCTGCGCGCGACCCGACGCACGATCCAAACGAAAACACCGGGCAGCCAATCGGCTGCCCGGTGTTTTTCACGCCTCGCGAAGCGATAGGCGCGCGTCGACGTTCAGCCGCGGCGCTTGCCTGGGCGTCAGGTGTAGTTGCGAATATCGTCGATTTCCGTCTGACCGAAATCGTCGCGCTCGGTCAGTGCCAGAATGCGGCGAGCGACGTCCTCAGGCGACGACAGCTTTCCGCTCGCCTTGAGTTCCTGGAACCGGGCCAGCGCCGGGAAGCTTTCCTCGCTGCTGCTCCGAATCGCCTCCTGCATGCCGGTGTCGACCACGCCCGGGGCAAGCGAAACGGCCTGCACACCGTGCTCGCGATGTTCGGCGTTCACCACGCGCGTATACATATCCAGCGCGGCCTTCGTCGAGCAGTACACGGCCCAGCCGGCGTTCGGATTGCGTCCCGCTCCGGATGAGATGTTCACGATCTGGCGGCGGGCCTGCAGGCCCTGCGTGGCCGCGAGAAAACGCGAGGTCAGCAGCATCACCGAGGTGACGTTCAGCGCGAACGCGGCGCCGATGGCCGCCGGGTCGTTCAATGCAGCGGAATTGGCCACCGGATGCACCGTGCCCGCGTTGTTGATCAGCAGGTACCGGCCTGCATTGCGGGGCAATGCGGCAAAAATGCGCTCGGCAACCTGCCCCGCGGCGGCCGTGTCGGCCAGATCGACGCAAATCTGCTCGAGCTCGACGCCCTTGGCCGCGGCCTGCGCGGCGAGGTCGTCGTCGGTGCGGCGTGCCATCGTGACAAGGCGGGTGCCAGGAGCGAGCAGGCCGCGAGCGAGTGCGGCGCCGAGACCGCGGGACGCACCGGTAAGCAAGGCAATCGTTTGGGACATCGGGAGATGGGCGGCTGGAGCACGCCGCAAAAAATGACGAATGGGACGCCATTATCCGCGCATCGACGCGGTGCCGCTATCCTGACTTTGCGTCGCTTTTCTCGCCGAGCCGGCGTGGCCGCGTCAAAACGACGCCACCGGGCTGCAAAGCGAAATGGTGTATTGCAGAATATAATCGCGAACTTCGCGCGCTGATGACCTACCGTAGTCATAGCGGACTCGGCGAGCCCTCTGCACAACGGTGCGAAGCCGCGCAGCGCTTCGGCGCCATCGCGCGCCAATGCGCGTCAATGCGCCGAATCCCCAAGGTTGTCCGGCCGATACGGGGTTTTGAGTGCTCTGCACATTACCGCCTTATGGGTATATATTCCCCCCTCATGGAAACGATACCGAAAATCATTTCGGCACCTGATGCTGCGTCCGAACGCCCCGTGCCGCCACGTCCGCGTCAATACGACGCGCGGCTCGCACGCTGGCTCGTCACGCCGCTCGTCGACACACGCGTCACGCCGAACCACCTCACCACGCTTCGCCTGATCGTCGGCCTGGCCTGTACCTGGGCATTCGCGCAGGGTGGCTACGCCATGGCCAATCTGGGCGCGGTGCTGCTGGTACTGTCGAACTTCATCGATCACACCGACGGCGAGCTGGCGCGCATCAGCGGCAAGAGCAGCCGTATCGGCCATCTCTATGACCTGGCCTCCGACGCCCTGGTGACCGTGCTGCTGTTCGGTGGCATCGGCATGGGCGTGGATGCCATGGCCCCGGAGCAGTACCCGCTGCCCGTGCCGCTGTCGGCCTCGGCGCTCGGCTGGATCGCCGGCGTTGCCGTGGCGCTGATTTTCTTCCTGCGCATGCGCATCGAGGACCGCGTGGGCAAGGCCGGTACCCGTCAGGCCTCGGTCGGCGGATTCGAGACCGAAGACGTGTTGTATCTCATGCCGCTCGTGACGCTGTTCGATGGCACACGTGGCTTTCTGATCGCCGCGGCGATCGGCGCGCCGGTCTTTGCGCTGTTGGTCATCGCCGATTATGTGCGCGTGATGCGTCGCGCGACGCACGCGAGCATGCTTGCGCCGGACACGGCCAACGGTGCCGCACCGGCGGCCCCAGTCTCCACCGAACCCGCCGCCTTCGCGGCCGACGCCGAAATCGAACGTGCGCTCGACGCCCTCGACATCGACGATGTCTCCCGTGAATTCAAATCGCAGGACGCCTTCGTCTATCTCGAGAAATTCCTGCCGGAGTCGGTGACGCAGCAACTGATCGCCGCCGCGCGCGCGGTCACGCCGAACGTGAACCGCAACTATCTTCCCGGGCACAAGCAAGGCGGCAGCGTGAGCCGACATACGCTCGACGAGCGCGCGCCGTTCGTGGCCGAGCTGTATCGTTCGCCGGCCCTGATGCGGTTTCTCGAGCGGCTCGCCGGCGAAAAGCTGCTCCCCTCGCCGCAGGACGACCCGCACGCTTACGCGCTGTATTACTACACCCGCCCGGGCGACCACATCGGCTGGCACTACGACACTTCCTACTACAAGGGCCGCCGTTACACGCTGCTGCTCGGCGTGGTGGACCAATCGAGCTGCAAGCTCGAATACCGGCTCCACACGCGCAACCCGGGCGCCGCGCAGATCGACGGCGCCGTGGCGTATCCGCCGGGGGCGCTGGTGTTCTTCGACGGGGACAAGTTGCATCACCGGATTACGCCGCTCGGCGACAACGAAGAGCGAATCTCGCTCACGTTCGAGTACGTGACCGATCCTCGCATGGGCACCTGGCAGCGCTTCATCTCCAACATGAAGGACGCCATTGCCTACTTCGGATTCCGGCAAGTGTTTCGTCAAGTACTGGGACGGACGAAACGCTAGATGAACCGGACCGCCATCGTCTCTCTCACCCTCGGTTTTGCCCTTTTCGTGGCCCTGCTGATCTGGCAGGGCACGGGATCGGTGATGTCCACGCTGGCCGGCGCCGGCTGGGGACTGCTGCCGATCGCCGCCTTCCACCTGGTGCCGTTGGTGCTCGACGCCGCCGCGATTCAGGTGCTGGTGGCAAAGTCGTGCTCGCTGCGCCGTGCCACGCTCACCCGCTGGGTCGGCGAATCGGCCAACAGCCTGCTGCCGGCCGGTCAGATCGGCGGACCGATCGCGATGGTTCGCCAGATGAAGCAAAACGGCATGGCCGGGCGCGAGGCGGCGGCGGGCATTACCGTGAGCACCACCTTGCAGGCCGTCGCCCAGATCGTTTTCGCGCTGCTCGGCCTGGCCGTGTTCGGCATTGGCGCGACGCGCGGCACCGGCGACGGCCTGTGGATGCCGATGCTGCTGGCGACCGGGCTCATCTCCGTGCTGCTCTATGGGTTCTATGTGGCGCAACGACGCGGCATCTTCGGCTGGGCGTTCCGCACGCTCTCGAAAATGTCGTCTAAGCGCGACTGGTCGTCGCTGCTCGACCGCGCTGACGCCGTCGACGAGATCGTCCTGCGCATGTACGGCCAGCGCCGCCAGGTGATTGCGAGTTTCCTGCTCAGCCTGGTCGGGTGGATCGTCGGCACGGCCGAAGTGTGGTTGATCTGCCATTTCATGGGCTTCCCGGTCAGCTGGGTCGACGCCCTGCTGCTCGAAAGCCTGGGCCAGGCGATTCGCGGCGCCGCGTTCTTCGTGCCGGGCTCGCTCGGCGTTCAGGAAGGCGGCTACCTGCTGCTCGCTCCGCTCGTGGGCCTGCCGGCCGACGCCGCGCTGGCCCTTTCACTGGCCAAACGCACGCGCGAGTTGCTGCTCGGCGTGCCGGGCCTCGTCTATCTGCATTTCTCCGAACGTGGCTGGCGTCGCCAGCGCGCGGCGCAACAAAGCGTGCCGCTGCCGTCCGCCACGGATACTGCACCGCTCTAAAGAAGGAAATCGATCATGCGGGCCATCATTCTCGCCGCAGGCATGGGCCTGCGTTTGCTCCAGCCCGAGGACAAGCAGTCGCCCAAGTGCCTGCTGAAGTTCGACGGCATGTCGCTGCTCGAGCGCCACCTGCGCATGCTGGCGGCCGCCGGTATCACCGACGTCGTGCTCGCGCTCGGCTTTCACCACGAACAGGTGAGCGAGGAGCTCGATCGCCTGAACTGGACGCCGCGCCCGAAGATCTGCCTCAATCCCGAATTCCATCTCGGCAGCGTGCTCACGCTGCATACCGCCGCGGAGGCCATGACCGCCGGCGGCGACGTGCTCGTCATGGACGCCGACGTGCTCTACGACCAGCGCATTTTCAACGCGCTCGTGGCCGGCGAGACCGCCAATCGCCTGCTCATCGACCGTGATTTCGAAGTCGGCGACGAGCCGGTCAAGCTATGTCTGCGCGACGGCGTACCGGTCGAATTACGCAAGCAGGTCATGGTCGGCCTGACGTACGACACGGTCGGCGAATCCGTCGGCTTTTTCCGTTTCAACGAAGCGACGGCCTCGCGCCTTGCCGAAATCACGCGCGATTACGTCGAAACAGGCCGCGCCAAGATGCCGCACGAAGAGGCCGTGCGCGATCTGCTGCTCGAGCGCGGTGCGCAATTCGAGACCGCCGACGTCACCGGCTTCCCCTGGATCGAAATCGACTACCCTGAAGACGTGAAGCGTGCCGCCGAACAGGTGCTGCCGCAGCTCGAACCATTGACCATGGTGTCCGAATGAACGCTCCCGACGCATTTACCCTCCCGCCGACGGCAACGCGCGCCGCGCGCCTGCGCGCCATGCTGCGCAGCCAGCAACTCGAATTTCTCATGGAAGCCCACAACGGCCTGTCCGCGCGCATTGTGCGCGAGGCGGGCTTCAAGGGCATCTGGGCATCCGGTCTGGCTATCTCGGCGCAGTTCGGCGTACGCGACAACAACGAAGCGAGCTGGACGCAAGTCGTCGACAACCTCGAGTTCATGGCCGACGCGAGCGATCTGCCGATCCTGCTCGACGGCGACACCGGCTACGGCAACTTCAACAACATGCGGCGCCTCGTGCGCAAGCTCGAGCAGCGTGGCGTGGCCGGCGTCTGCATCGAAGACAAGGTCTTCCCGAAGACCAACAGCTTCATCGGTGGCGAGCGCCAGCCGCTGGCCGACGTCGACGAATTCTGCGGCAAGATCAAGGCAGGCAAGGACTCGCAGGGCGACGACGACTTCTCGATCGTCGCACGCGTCGAGGCCCTGATCGCAGGCTGGGGCATGGAAGAAGCCCTGCGCCGCGCCGAGGCGTACCGTCTGGCCGGCGCCGACGCCATCCTGATCCACAGCAAGCTCAAGCGTGCCGACGAGATCGTGCAGTTCGCCCGCGAATGGGATAACCGCTGCCCGCTGGTGATCGTGCCGACCAAGTACTACAGCACCCCGACCGACGTTTTCCGGGACGCCGGCATCAGCGTGGTGATCTGGGCGAACCACCTGATCCGCGCGGCCACCTCCGCCATGCAGGCGGTCGCCGCGGAGATCCATCGCAGCGAAACGCTGGTCAACGTCGAGGACCGCATCGCGACCGTCGACGAGATTTTCCGCCTGCAGGACGCCGAGGAATACGCCCGGGCCGAAGATCGTTACCTGTCGGCCGCGAATGCGCCGCGCTCGGCCATCGTGCTGGCGGCGAGCCGTGGCAAGAATCTGGAAAGCGTGACGACCGATCGCCCGAAGGTGATGCTGCCTGTGGCCGGCAAGCCGCTGCTGCGCTGGCTGGTCGATGGCTTCAAGAAGCAGGGCGTGAACGACATCACGGTCGTGGGCGGCTACCGTGCCGACGCCATCGACACGGCCGGCATCACGCTGGCCGTGAACGAACGCCACGCCGAAACCGGCGAACTGGCCTCGCTCGCGCAGGTGGCCAACGCGTTTGCGCACGACACCGTGATCTCCTACGGCGACCTGCTGTTCCGCAGCTACATCGTGCGCGATCTGGTCGAGAGCGAGGCTGACTTTACCGTCGTGGTCGACTCGAGCGCCGCGACCACGGCCAACGCCGCGAACGCCAGCGTGCGCGACTTCGCCTATTGCTCGTCTGGCGACGATCGCGGGCTTTTCGGCCAGCAAGCGCGGCTCGAGAAGATCAGCGGCGACGCATCCGACGCCGGGCGCACACCGAACGGCCGCTGGATCGGCCTGCTGGGCGTACGCGGCGACGACGGCCGCGCGCGACTCCAGCGTGTCTTCGCGGCGTTGCAGACGCGCCCGGATTTCGACCGGCTCGGCATGCCGGAGCTCATCAACGCGCTCGCGGCCGACGGCGCCGCCATCGCGGTGCAATACGTGCACGGCCACTGGCGAGGGGTGAACGACATGGAGGAATTCCGCCGCGCGGGCGACTTCGCCCACGGTCAGACGCCCTTCAGCGGCGCAGCGTCGGAGGCACAAGGTGATTGAGGCGGGACAATTCGTCGAAGCCGCGCGCAAGCATGGCTTCACTTGGTACACCGGCGTGCCCTGCTCGTTCCTCACGCCGTTCATCAACTACGTGCTGCAAGACCCCACGCTGCACTATCTGTCGGCGGCCAACGAAGGTGACGCGGTCGCCATTGCGGCCGGCGCGACCCTCGGCGAGGGCCGTGGCGCCCGTTCGGTCACGATGATGCAGAACTCGGGGCTGGGCAACGCCGTGAGTCCGCTCACGTCGCTCACATGGACGTTCCGCCTGCCGCAGTTGCTGATCGTAACGTGGCGCGGCCAGCCCGGCATCACCGACGAACCCCAGCACGCCCTCATGGGCCCCATCACGCCGGCCATGCTCGATCTGATGGAAGTGCCCTGGGAGCTGTTCCCGACCGAACCCGAGGCGATCGCGCCCGCGCTGGCGCGCGCCGTTCGCCACATGGACGAGACCGGACGCCCCTACGCGCTCGTGATGCAAAAAGGCAGTGTGGCGCCTTACCCGCTGCAACCGGCCGAGCGTCCGGCGCGTGCGGCGCAGCCGGCGCCCGTGTCGATGATGCGCGGCGTCGCGCCGTCCGGGCTGCCGACCCGCCGCGACGCGCTCGAACGCGTGATCGCTCACACGCCGCTCGAAGGCACGGTGGTGCTGGCGTCCACGGGCTTTTGTGGACGCGAGCTCTACGCACTCGGTGATCGCGCCAACCAGCTGTACATGGTCGGCTCGATGGGATGCGTCACCACGCTGGCGCTGGGCCTGGCGCTCGCACGTCCGGACCTGCGCGTGGTCGCGCTCGACGGCGACGGGGCCGCGCTCATGCGCATGGGCGCATTCGCGACCCTGGGCGCCTATGGTCCGTCCAACCTCGTCCATCTGCTGCTCGACAACGCCTCGCACGACTCTACCGGCGCCCAGGCCACCGTCTCGCCGAGCGTTTCCTTCGCGGGCGTGGCCGCCGCCAGCGGCTATGCGCTCGCGCTCGAGGGCGACACGCTCGACGTGGTCGAGGCACTGTTCGACGCCCGCACGGCCAGCCTGAGCGAAGGCCCGCGTTTCGCGTGCCTGAGCACTCGCCCGGGTACGCCAGACGGGCTGCCGCGGCCGAAGGTCACGCCCGAGACGGTCAGGGCGCGACTGATGGACCATATTGCACAACGCGCCCCGGCTTCGGCCTGAGCGACCGATCATTCACGATATCCGACGAGGAAGCTTCGCCATGCTGTTACTGAATCCGGGCCCCGTTACGCTGACCGAGCGCGTCCGCAAGAGCTTGCTGCAACCCGACCTGTGCCACCGCGAGCCGGAATTCTTCGATTTGCAGGAAGAAGCCCGCACGCGCCTGAACGCCGTGTACGGCCTCGACCCCGCAGTTTGGACGCCGGTGCTGATGACCGGCTCGGGCACGGCCGCCGTGGAGAGCATGACCGCCGGACTCGTGCCGGAAGGCGGGCGTTTGCTGATCGTCGAGAATGGCGTTTACGGCGAACGGATCTCACAGATCGCCAGGCAGTACCGCATCGATCACGACATTCTCCATTTCGAGTGGATGCAGGCGCCCGATCTCGCGCAGATCGAGGCCAAGCTCGACGCGGCCGGGGATCGTCCGTACACGAATGTCGCGATCATCCACCACGAAACCACCACGGGCCGCCTGAATGCGCTCGCGGGTGTGGCAGCCGCGTGCCGCGCGCGTGGCATCGACCTGCTCGTCGACGGCGTGAGCAGCTTCGCGGCCGAAGCCATCGACTTCGACGATACGGCGATTGCCGCCGTGGCCGCCACCGCGAACAAATGCGTGCACGGCGTGCCGGGGGTGTCGTTCGTGATGGTGCGCAAGACGGCGCTGGCCAAGGCCTTCAGTCGCACGTATTACCTCGACATCGCGCGCCTGGCCAAGCTGCAGGCCGAGCGCAACACGCCGTTCACGCCTTCCGTGCATGCGTACTACGCGCTGGTCGAAGCGCTGCGCGAACTCGAAGACGCCGGCGGCTGGCAAGCGCGCCATGCTCACTACGCCTCGCTGGCCGAGCAGGCGCGCGCCGGTCTGGCCGCACTGGGCATCGACAGCGTGCTCCCGCCCAACGAGTCGTCGGTCGTGCTGCGCGCGTACAAGCTGCCCGCGGGGGTGGACTATCCGCGCCTGCATGACTGGCTCAAGGCCGACGGCTTCGTGATCTATGCAGGCCAGGGCGGCCTGTCCAGCGAACTGTTCCGCATCTCGACGATGGGCAACCTCACGTCCGCCGACATCGACCGCCTGCTCGCTTCGTTCGCCCGCCTGGTGAAGTGAGCGCGGGGACGGACGTTCAGCCATGACCGATTTGCTAGCCAGCATCCACTCCCCGACCGATCTGCGCGCACTGTCGCGCGCCGACCTGCGGCGCCTGGCCGACGAGCTGCGCGCCTGCGTGCTCGAAAACGTCTCGCGCACCGGCGGGCATCTCTCGTCGAACCTCGGCACTGTCGAGTTGACGATCGCCCTGCACTACGTCTTCGATACCCCCAACGATCGCATCGTCTGGGATGTGGGACACCAGACGTACCCGCACAAGATCCTCACGGGACGCCGCGAGGCCATGCCCTCCCTGCGTCAGTGGCAAGGCTTGTCGGGCTTTCCCAAGCGTGACGAATCGCCATACGACACGTTCGGCACGGCGCATTCGAGCACGTCGATTTCCGCCGCGCTGGGCATGGCGCTGGCGAGCAAGGTCAAGGGCGAGAAGCGACATTCGATCGCCGTGATCGGCGACGGCGCCATGACGGCGGGCGAAGCGTTCGAGGCGCTCAACAACGCCGGCGTGTACGACGACCTGCCGTTCCTTGTCGTGCTCAACGACAACGACATGTCGATCTCGCCGCCGGTGGGCGCGCTCAATCAATATCTCACGCGCCTGATGTCCGGCCAGTTCTATTCGGCGGGCAAGGAAAGTGTGCGCAATCTGTTGCGCAATGCCCCCGCGCCCATGCGCGAGCTGGCCCACCGGCTCGAAGAGCATGCGAAAGCCATCGTCTCGCCCACGGGCACGATGTTCGAAGAGTTCGGCTTCAACTATCTTGGTCCCATCGACGGCCACGATCTCGACGCCCTCATCCCCGCGCTGGAAAACATCAAGGCGCTCAGGGGCCCGCAGTTTCTGCATGTCGTCACGCGCAAGGGGCGCGGATACAAGCTCGCCGAGGCCGACCCCGTGCTGTACCACGGCCCGGGCAAGTTCAACCCGAGCGAAGGCATTCGCCCCGCCGCACCGGGCACCGCGGCGGCCAGGACGTACACGCAGGTCTTCGGCGAGTGGTTGTGCGACGCCGCGGCGGCGGACAAGCGCGTGGTGGGCATCACCCCCGCCATGCGCGAAGGCTCCGGGCTCGTCGAATTCGAGAAGCGTTTTCCCGAGCGGTATTACGACGTCGGCATTGCCGAACAGCACGCAGTCACGTTTGCGGGCGGGCTCGCGACCGAGGGGCTGCGGCCTGTGGTCGCCATCTACTCGACGTTCCTGCAACGCGGCTACGACCAGTTGATTCACGACGTCGCCTTGCAGAATCTGCCAGTCGTCTTCGCGATCGACCGCGGCGGCCTGGTCGGCGCCGATGGCGCCACGCATGCGGGTGCGTACGACATGGCCTATCTGAGATGCATTCCGAACATGGTCGTCATGGCGCCGGCCGACGAAAGCGAATGCCGCCAGATGTTGCAGACGGCGCTCGGCATCGAGGGCCCCAGCGCCGTGCGCTATCCGCGCGGCACGGGTCCCGGCGTCAAGACCGAAGCGCAGCTGTCGACGTTGCCCTTGGGACGGGCGCAGACACGCCGACGCAGCGCCGCCCCGGCGGGCCGTCGTGTGGCCATCCTGGCCTTTGGTTCGATGGTGGCGCCAGCGGAGCAGGTGGCCGGCGAGTTCGACGCGAGCGTGCTTAACATGCGCTTCGTCAAGCCGCTGGACGAAGCGGCGGTGCTGGAGGTCGCGCGCACGCACGATCTCGTTGTCACGCTGGAGGAAGGGGCGATCATGGGTGGCGCGGGCACGGCGTGTGTCGAAGCGCTCAATGCCCACGGCGTGCAGGTGCCGGTGCTGCAACTGGGACTGCCCGATATTTACATCGATCAGGGCACGCCCGCGCAGCAGCTCGCGTCGGTCGGCCTGGACGCCACGGGCATCGCGGCGTCGATCCGTCGCGCGCTGGCCGCGCGCCTCGGCGGCAAGGTCGAGGCCGTCGGGACAGGCGTCGCGGGCGAGGCGCTCGACTCGCCGCACCCGTAAGCGCGAAGTGCATCACGGCCCCTCGGACGCCCAGGGGGCCGGTCCCGAAAGAAAAACGGCACCTCGCGGTGCCGTTTTTCTTGCCTAAGCAAATCCGTCGACCGATTCGCAGGCGCGTCCGTGCCGTCAGGATTTCGGTGGCGGCACGTGAGGCTCGCGCGGCTTGCCCATGAGCACGGGCTGGAAGAACACGGCGCCGATGAGCGTGCACACCAGCGACAACGCCAGCAGCTTGCCCATGCTCGACGTGCCCGGGTGGTGCGAGAGCCACAGGCTGCCAAAGGCGATGCCGGTGGTGGCGGCGGACAGTACGATCGCCTGCGTGAGGCTCGACGCCAACAACCGCGTCTTGCCTTCGCGCCAGGCAATCACGTAGTAGATCTTGAAAGCCACGCCCACGCCAAGCAGCAACGGCAGCGCGATGATGTTCGCGAAGTTCAGCGGCAGCCCGATCAGCACGGAAATCTCCAGCGTGACCGCCGCCGAGACCAGCAGCGGCACGAGCGTGCGCAGCACGTCGCCAAACTTGCGCAGTGCCAGCCAGAGCAACACGGTGATCGAAAGCAGCGCCCAGGCGCCCGCCTCGATGAACGAGCGGATGATGGTGTCGGCCGAGCGAAGAATCGAGATCGGCCCGCCGACGGCGTCCGGGGTCGTCGCCAGCACGGCTGCGCTGAACTTGCGCAGCATGGCGTCGTCGCTCGGATCGGCGCCCTTGTCAACGCGCGGCGAGATATTCACGAGCGCACGGCCGTCAGCCGCCACCCATTGCGAGACGATGTCGCGAGGCAGCGTCTCGCGCGTGACCTCGTGCGGCTGCAACGCATCGCGCAGTTGGCCGAGCGCCAGCTTGAGCGGGTCGGCAATCGCGCGATCCGCACGGTCGCGCGTGGCGGCGTCGGCCGCCGCCAGTTTGCGCAGCGCAGCGGCAAGGCGCTGGGCCTCCCTGGCGCCTTCGCCCGGATGATCGAGCGCGGCATCTTCCAACTGCCCCGCTGCCGTCCTGAGCGACGACACGCGGGCGGCGTCCGCCCCCGGCGCGAGCGGCGTTTGCGTGAGCACCGGCATGAGCGACGCGGAGGCCGTGGCAATTTGCGCGAGCTTGGCCGGCTGATCGGCCGGCATGAACGTCGTGAGCGTGACCACGCGGCCCACCTCGGGCACCGCGCGAAGCCTTGCGGCATCGGCGTCGGCGGCGGCGAGATTCGGTGCGAGCAGTTGCACGTCGTTTACGCCGGCCTCCGGCGAGTTGGCCAGGTCGTTGAGCGTGGCCATCGACTCGGTCTTCGGGTCCTTCAGGTGAAG
The DNA here is from genome assembly GCF_000767615.3 of Pandoraea pnomenusa. Lineage (NCBI taxonomy): Bacteria > Pseudomonadati > Pseudomonadota > Betaproteobacteria > Burkholderiales > Burkholderiaceae > Pandoraea > Pandoraea pnomenusa. Next base: position 3,814,134 of record NZ_CP009553.3, read on the forward strand.
CGGATTGAAGTCGAAGTGCAGATGCGCGAGCAGCGGCAGACCGGCCACCACCAGCGCCAGCGTGCCGTACAGCAGCGGATTGCGGTACCTTTCGGTGAAATCGTCCACCCGGCCGAGGCTGCGAAAGCCCGGCGGGCTGGCCTCGCCCCTGGGCTTGAGCACGCTGATGAGCGCAGGCAGCAAGGTGATGGCCGACGGGAAGGCTACGCACAGAATCCCCACACCGGCGATCAACCCGAGTTCGGACACACCGCGATAGTCGGTCGGCAGAAACGAGAAGAAGCTCGCGGCCGTGGCGGCGGCGGCCAGCGACAACGGCATCGCAATCGCGCGGCCCGCGGCAACGAGCGCGCCGCGCAACGCTGCTTCGCCCTCGTGCCCCGCCTTGCCGCCGCGCTCACCAGCCTCGCCACGGGCGTCCCACCGATGGCGCTCCTCGCGGTATCGCACACCGAACTGGATACCGAAGTCCACGCCGATGCCAACGAACAGCACCGCGAACGCGACCGAGATCATGTTGAGCGCGCCGACCATCATCAGGCCCAGCGCAAATGTGACGGCCAGTCCGGCGAGCAGCGTAATGAACACCGCCAGAATCATCTTGCCCGAGCGCACCGCCAGCCAGAGCACGACCAGCACGGCAAGCAGCGTGATGACGGCGTTCGGACCGGCGTCCTCGCGCACCGAGGCAAACTCCTCGTCGGACAGCGGCCGCGACCCGGTCAGGCGCACCCGGGCGCCGTAGCGCTCGGCAAGCTTGAGCTCGGCCGCGGCCTCGCGAATGCGCGTGGCCGCGTTCGCCCCGGCTTCGAGCGACGCGTAGTCGACCACCGGCTGCACCTGCACATAACTGCGCGCCACGGTGTCGGGCGTGACGAGCCCGCGCCAGGACATCGCCGCCGCACGACCGGCCAGCACGGCCTCGGTCGTATCGGCCGCGTGTCCCAGAAGGTCGCGCATGTCCGCAAGCTTCACCTGCCCGGTGAGCAGCGGCGTTTGCAGCGTGACCGACAGCAGGTTCGACAGGCCGGTCAGGCTCGGGTCCTGCGCCAGACGATTGAGCAGGGGCTTGGCGTCTTCGAGCTTCCCTGTGAGCGACTTCACGTCGTCCAGCGTCGCGAAGAGCAACGCATTGTGCGCGAAGAATTCGCCCGCTCCCGGCCGGCTCACCGCACGAAACACGTCGGTCTCGGTCGCGAGTCGGGCGGCCAGCTCGGCGGCCGCCTTGTCCGCGAACTCCACGGCGGGCGCGTCCACGACGGCCAGCGTCATGTCGGTTTTCTGCGGGAAGGCACGATCGATCTCGCGGCCACGCTCGGCGGCCGGCGTGTTCGAGTCGATCAGGCTCGAAATGTCGGTGTTGATCGCAAAATGTTTGGCGACGTACACACAACTCGCCATCACGAGCAGCAGCGAAGCGAAGATGACCGGGTACGCGTGCTTCGCCGAAAATCGGACGATGCGTACCACGAGCGAAGTCAGCATGTAGCGGTTCCGGAAGGTAAAGACGGTGTCTCCGCCGCGCTCGCAGCCCCCAAACACGTAACGAAACGTTAGCCGGAGGGCCTGGCGGGGAACCAATCGCGGACGTTGTCCGTCGATCAGCCATTGAAACGCGGGGAAACGGTGTATTGACGAAATCGCAGCAGTATACAAGGCCGCGTGCACTACACTACCGCCTACCCGATTTAAACCGACGATCTCAGGTATGAACAAATTCCTCGTGACAGCATTCAGCGCTGTCGCCTTCAGCGGCATCGGCATGTCGAGCGCCTGGGCGCAGGCCGGCACGTCCAATCCGAACGACATGGTGAAAACGGCCGTCGAGACGGTCGTCAAGGCCGCCAAGGCCGACCCTGCCGCGCGCGACGGCGACGTGGCGGCCACGGCCCGCGTGGTGGCGCGCGACTTTCTGCCCTACACCGATTTCCTTCGCACCACGCGCTACGCGGTCGGCCCGAAGGCCTTCGACAGCGCCACGCCGGCGCAGCAGCAGCAAGTCTTCGAACAGTTCCAGCAACTGCTGGTCAATACCTTCGCCCTGCAACTCTCGCAGGTGCGCGGCACACAGATTTCGTTCAAGTTCGCCCCGGCCAAACTCACCGCGACCAGCAACGACGTCGTGGTCGGCGCCACGGTCAGCGGCACCGGCGACAATCTGTCGGTGGCCTACCGATTGGCAAAAACCGACAAGGGCTGGAAGATCTACGACATCAACATGATGGGCGAGAACGTGGCCAATGCCTGGCTCATCCAGTTGTATCAACCTCAGTTCAAGGCGCGCATCGAGCAGGGTGGCATCGACAGCCTGATTGGCTACCTGCGCGAGAAGAACGCAAGATTTGGCAAATAAAACAAGGACTTGACATTGATTTTCAGGGCCGGCGCGGTCCTCCGGGCGCGCCAATCCCGGCGCCGGACTCGTCTGTGCGCGGCGTTGGCGGGAGACGGGCGCCGGACAGGGGCAGGACAAGCTCCGGATCGGGGGACGGATAGGGGCGGAACAAGGCGTGATGGATCGACGTTTTCGCAACACACCGCGACGCCCGTCAACCGGGGGTCATCAGCAATAATTGGCCGCGGCGGTTACAATCGTCGCTTGTCAAACGACCGGACGGCGGTCCCCTCGACGGGTACACGCGATTTGCCATCAAAACTGGCCTCGCGCGTTCCATGCGGCCACATGCACGACATGGGAACCCGATAGCAACCGCCATCCCGGCCGACCTGAGCCGGAGAGCTGAATGCAAGTCATACTTGCCCAACCCCGCGGGTTTTGTGCGGGTGTCATACGTGCGATCGATATCGTCGAGCGCGCCCTGGAAAAATACGGCGCCCCCGTCTACGTGCGTCATGAGATCGTCCACAACAAGCACGTGGTCGACTCGCTCAAGGCCAAGGGCGCGCGCTTCATCGACGAGTTGTCCGAAGCCCCCGCGGGCGCTGTCACCATCTTCAGCGCGCACGGCGTCGCGCGCGTCGTCGAACAGGAAGCGGAAGTCCGCGGCCTGAAGGTGCTCAATGCGACCTGCCCGCTCGTGACGAAGGTGCACATCCAGGGCAAGAATTACGTGTCCGCGGGCCGCGAAGTCATTCTGATCGGTCACGCCGGCCACCCGGAAGTCGAAGGGACCATGGGGCAGATCGACGGCCCCGTGCACCTGGTGCAGACCGAGGACGATGTGGATGCGCTCGCGCTCGCCATCGACACCCCGGTGTCGTACGTGACGCAGACCACGCTGTCGGTCGACGAGACTCGCGGTATCATTGCTGCGCTGCAACGTCGTTTTACCGACATCGTCGGCCCGAACACCAAGGACATCTGCTATGCCACGCAGAACCGCCAGACCGCCGTGCGCGAGCTGTGCGAGCGTGTGGAGGTGCTGCTCGTGGTCGGCGCGACGAACAGCTCGAATTCGAACCGCCTGCGCGAAATCGGCGCCGAAATGGGGCTGCCGAGCTACCTTGTGGCCGATGGCTCCGAGGTAAATCCGGAATGGGTACGCGGTCAGGCCCGCATCGGCATTACCGCGGGGGCGTCCGCGCCCGAGCGCATGGTCGAAGACGTGATCGACGCGCTGCGTCGCATCGACACGGTCGAAGTGACTCTCATGGACGGCATCGAAGAAACCATTCAGTTTCGCCTGCCGTCGGAATTGACCAAAGACGAGCCGGTTACCGCGCGCCACGCGGTCGCCGGCTAACGCAACACGAACAGGAGCCGAACTTGGCCATCCCCTTTCTCCAACAGGCGTACGTTGGCGCCTACCTGATGAAGCAACGCTTCAAGGGCAACAAGCGCTACCCGCTGGTGCTCATGCTCGAACCGTTGTTCCGTTGCAACCTCGCCTGCTCGGGCTGCGGCAAGATCGATTATCCGGACCCCATCCTGAATCAGCGCGTCTCGCTCAAGGAATCGCTCGACGCGGTCGACGAGTGCGGCGCCCCGGTTGTCTCCATTGCCGGTGGCGAGCCGCTGCTGCACAAGGAAATGCCGCAGATCGTCAAGGGCATCATCGAACGCAAGAAGTTCGTGTATCTCTGCACGAACGCACTGCTGCTCGAGAAAAAGATCGACGATTACGAGCCGAGCCCGTTCTTCGTTTGGTCGATCCACCTCGACGGCGACCGTGAAATGCACGACGCGGCCGTGTCCCAGGAAGGTGTGTACGACCGTGCCGTGGCCGCCATCAAGCTGGCCAAGTCGCGCGGCTTCCGCGTGAACATCAACTGCACGCTGTTCAACAACGCCGATCCCGAGAAAGTCGCCAGGTTCTTCGATTCGACCAAGGACCTGGGTCTCGACGGCATTACCGTCTCGCCGGGCTATGCCTACGAGCGCGCCCCGGATCAGCAACACTTCCTGAATCGCTCGAAGACCAAGCAGTTGTTCCGCGACATTCTCAAGCGCGGTGACGGTGGCAAGAAGTGGACGTTCAGCCAGTCGAGCCTGTTCCTCGACTTCCTCGCCGGCAACCGCTCGTATCACTGCACGCCGTGGGGCAACCCGACGCGCACCGTGTTCGGCTGGCAGCGCCCGTGCTACCTGCTTGGCGAAGGCTACGCGAAGACGTACACGGAACTGATGGAAACCACCGACTGGGACAAGTACGGCGTGGGCAACTACGAGAAGTGCGCGGACTGCATGGTCCACAGCGGCTTCGAAGCCACTGCCGTGAACGAGACGATGTCGCACCCGCTGCGCGCGCTGGGCGTGGCGCTCAAGGGCGTGCGCACCGACGGTCCGATGGCCGACGACATCTCGTTCGCAAAGCAGCGGCCGGCCGAGTACGTGTTCTCGAAGCACGTCGAGATCAAGCTCGACGAACTGCGCCGGGCCAAGGCGTAAATGCCGTCGCGAGTGCTGGTCACCGGCGCCTCCGGGTTCGTCGGTTCCGCGGTGGCTCGCACGGCGCTTGCACGCGGTCACGAGGTTCGCCTGCTGGTGCGTGGCTCCAGCCCCCGCGCGAATCTCGCCGATCTGCCTGTCGAGGTCGTGGAAGGCGACATGCGCGACGCTGCCTCGATGCAACGCGCGCTCGCCGGATGCGACGCCCTGCTCCACGTCGCCGCCGATTATCGACTCTGGGCAAAAGATCCCAACGACATCATGCGGGCCAATATCGACGGTACGCGCACGGTGATGGACGCCGCGCTGCGCGCCGGCGTCCAGCGCGTGGTGTATACGAGCAGCGTAGCCACGCTGCGCGTGCACGATGCCGTCGGCCCGGTCGACGAAACCCGCCCGAACGACGAAGCCACGACCATCGGCGTCTACAAGCGCAGCAAGGTCGCGGCCGAGCGACTGGTCGAGCGCATGATCGCCAACGACGGCCTGCCGGCCGTCATCGTCAATCCGTCCACCCCGATCGGCCCGCGCGACATCAAGCCTACGCCGACCGGACGCATCATCGTAGAAGCGGCGCAGGGCAAGATTCCGGCGTTCGTCGACACCGGCCTGAATCTCGTGCATGTCGACGACTGCGCCGAAGGGCACTTGCTGGCGCTGGAGCGCGGCCGCATCGGCGAGCGCTACATTCTCGGCGGCGACGATGTGCTGCTGCGCGACATGCTCGCCGGCATTGCCGACATGGTCGGCCGCAAGGCGCCCACGATCGCCCTGCCGCGCTGGCCGCTCTACCCGCTGGCGATGGCCGCGCAAGGCGTGGCGCGCTTCACGGGCAAGGAGCCCTTCGTGACGGTCGACGGCCTGAAGATGTCGCGCTATCACATGTTCTTCTCGTCGGAGAAGGCCAGGCGCGATCTCGGCTACACTGCCCGCCCCTACGCCGACGGCCTGCGCGATGCGCTTGCCTGGTTTGGTTCCGCTGGATATCTCTCATGACTGTTCTGGCCTGGATCGCCGCGCTCTCGCTGGCCATCTGGATCTATCTGCTCAGCTCGCAAGGCGGCTTCTGGCGCGCCCGTGAGCGCGACGATCTCGACGACGACACCCTGCCCGTTCCCGCGACGTGGCCGGCGGTCGCCGTCATCATTCCCGCGCGCAACGAAGCCGAGTCGATCGGCCAGGTGGTGGAATCGCTGTGTCGTCAGGATTACGCGGGGCGCCTGCGCATCGTGGTGGTCGACGATCAGAGCAGCGACGGCACCGCCGATCTGGCTCGCGACGCCGCCGCGCGTGCCGCCGCCGAAGGGTTCACGCGCCGCGTGGACGTGCTCGGCGGCCAGCCCCTGCCGGGGGGATGGACGGGCAAGATGTGGGCCGTGCGTCAGGGCGTGGCGTTTGCAAGCGACCCCGCCACGAACGACGACGGCGTGCCGCCGGACTACCTGCTGCATACCGACGCCGACATCGCGCACTCGCCAGATAACGTACGCCGTCTGGTCACGCGTGCCACGGGCGACGATCGCGTGCTCGTCTCGCTCATGGCGAGGCTGCGCTGCACGGCCTGGTTCGAGCGCACGCTAATCCCGGCGTTCGTGCTGTTCTTCCAGATGCTCTACCCGTTCGCGTGGGTCAACGATCCCAACAGGCGCATGGCGGCCGCGGCCGGCGGGTGCATGCTGATTCATCGCGCCTCGCTTGAAGCGGGCGGGGGAATCGAAGCCATTCGCGACGAGATCATCGACGACTGCGCCATGGGCCGTCTGCTCAAGAAGCAGGGATCGATCTGGCTGGGACTCACGCAGCGCGCCGTGAGCGTGCGTCCGTACGACAACCTCGGCGAAATTCGCAAGATGGTGTCGCGCACCGCGTACGCGCAGTTGAAGTATTCGCCGGTGCTGCTCGCGGGCACGCTCGTGTCGCTGCTGCTCACATTCATCGTGCCACCGGTCATGACGATCTTCGCCACGGGAATCGCCCAGTGGCTGGGGTTGTTCGCCTGGCTGGCCATGACGCTGGCATATCTGCCGATACTGCGCTTCTACCGCCAGCCGTCGAGCTTCGGTCCCATGCTGCCGCTGGTGGCTGCGCTTTACACCGTCTTCACCTTCGACTCGGCGCTGCAGCATTGGCGCGGTCGCGGCGGCATGTGGAAGGGACGCGCACAGGCCCGCGGGCAGCAATCCTCGGACGCATGATCCGACGCCATCACGAACGTCGGCGCCATTGCCTCCGAGAAAAAAATGCCAGCGTGTTCAAAGACACGCTGGCATTTTTTTAGACACGCGGCGCCAGCAACCTTCCGACCGTCTATCCGGTGCCTGCCGATACCGGGCGTCGCGCACGAATCGCGTCAGATACCCGCCGCGTCCGCACCGAAGCCTTCGCCCAACTTGAGCGCGACGATCTGGCGGCCATGGCGCAGCGCCTGCCTGGCGCGGCCGGCGTCCTGTCCGACGCGCAGTAGCGCGGGCAGTTGCCTCGGATTGGCGGCGAGCGAGCGCAGCACGCCGAGGATATCGGTGGAACCGTCGCTGCGCATGCCCGCCAGCGCCGCCGGCGGCAACGTCCGCTCGGCCGGATCGATCACTACCCGCGCCACCACGAACGGCAGGCCGTGCGCGTGAGCGACACGCGCGACGATGTGCGACTCCATGTCGGCCGCCGCCGCCCCGCTCTCGCGGAACAGGGCTGCCTTGTCGCCCACGCTGACCACCGGCGCCGTCACGCCCGCCATGTCGGCACGCAGGGCGCCGGGCATCGCGCGATGCAACGCGTCGGCCCAGGCGATGGACGTGACATACTCGTGCGCCTGTCGCGGCATGTCGAGTACCTTGTGCGCGATGACCCACTGCCCGGGCGTCAGACCGGGAATCAGCCCACCGGCCGTGCCGAAGCTCACCAACCCGCGCGCGCCGCCCGAGGAGGCGATCGCTCCCTCCAGATCGGCGGCAAGCGTGGCATTTTGCGCGCACACCACCCGTACGCCGTCGCCGCGCGCAATGCGCGCCTCGAACGGCATGCCGGTCACCACGATGACGGAGGGACGCATGAGTGTTTGCGCGCGCTTGGTCATTACATGCCGCAAGGGACCGGGCAGTCGTTGCGAACCGTCAGGTTCCGGTAGCGGGCGAGTGCCCACAGCGGGAAGAACTTGCGATAGCCGTGGTAGCGCAGGTAGAACACACGCGGGAACCCCGTGGCCGTGTAGAGGGCTTCGTCCCACAGCCCCTCATCGTTCTGCGTGTCGAGGAGATAGTCGATGCCGCGCTTGACCGCCGGGTCATTGGCCTTGCCCGCCGCCATCAGACCGAGCAATGCCCAGGCGGTCTGCGACGACGTGCTCGGCGCCGATTCGTAGCCCTTGTACTCGAGCTTGTAGCTGTCACCGTCCTCGCCCCAGCCGCCATCGGCGTTCTGGATCGAGATCAGCCATTGGGCCGCGCGCGCGAGCGCCGGGTGCTCCGGCGTCAATCCCGCGGCCTGCAAGCCGCACATGGCGGACCATGTGCCGTACACGTAATTCATGCCCCAGCGGCCGTACCAGCTGCCGTCGGCTTCCTGATCGTCGAGAATATATTTCAGTGCCAGTTCAGCCGAGGCGCGACGCTCGGGCGACGACGGCAACTGGGCGAGCATCGACAGGCAACGGGCCGAGACGTCGACGGTGGGCGGATCGAGCAGCGCCCCGTGATCCGAGAACGGAATGTTGTTCAGATACAGATGGGTATTTTCCGGCTCGAATGCGCCCCATCCGCCGTTACTGCTTTGCATGCCGATGACCCATTCCGTGCCCCGGTCGATGGCATGGCGCATCGGACGAGTGCTGGCGTCGACCTTGTCGTTCTCGAACTTGCCGGCAAGCTTCTCATAGCGGTCCATCGCCATCGCCACCACGGCGGTATCGTCCACATCCGGGTAATGTGGATTGGCGAACTGGAATGCCCAGCCGCCGGGGCGCACGTTCGGACGACGCGAGATCCAGTCGCCGCGCACGTCCAGAATCTGCAACGGGATGAGCCACTCCAGCCCCTTGCCCGCCATTTCGATGGCGCGCTTGTCTCCCGTCTCGAGCAATGCGTGCGCCGACAGCGCGGTATCCCACACGGGCGACAGGCAGGGCTGCACATACGTTTCGTGGTCGGCCGGCGTGACCAGCTTTTCGACCGACTTGCGGGCAATGGCGCGGCTCGGATGATCCTCCGGGTAGCCGAGCACGTCGTACATCATGACCGCATTGGCCATGGCCGGATAAATCGCACCGAGCCCGTCCTCGCCGTTGAGCCGCTCCTCCACGAACGCCACCGCGCGATCGATCGACTTCTGGCGCAGCCGCTTCGGAAAGCACGGGTCGAGCGCGCGCAGCACGTGATCGACGCCCGAGAAGAACGTGAACCAGAAGCGGCTCTGATGCGGGGCCCGCTTGGGCGGGCCCACGTCCTTCGGGTTGCCGATGAACAGCTCGTCGATCTGCACGCCTTTCGGGTTGCGCGCAAGCGGACGCCGGGCCTGCAGCACCAGCAGCGGCACGATCACCGTGCGCGCCCAGTACGACACCTTCGACAGGTGGAACGGGAACCACTTCGGCAGCAGCATGATTTCGACCGGCATCATCGGCACCGCCTTCCAATCGAGCACGCCGTACAACGCGAGCAGGATGCGCGTGAAGACGTTCGAATTCTGAGCGCCCCCGCGCGACAGAATCGCCTCGCGGGCGCGCACCATGTGCGGCGCGTCGATCGGCTCGCCGATCATCTTCAGCGCGAAGTACGCCTTCACGCTCGCGCTCATGTCGAACTTGCCGTCTTGGAACAGCGGCCAGCCGCCATGTTCGCCCTGGATGCGACGCAGATAGGCGGCGATCTTGCCTTCGAGTTCAGCATCGACCTTCTCGCCCAGATGATGGCGCAGCAGCACGTATTCGGCCGGGATCGTCGAGTCGGCCTCCAGTTCGAAGAGCCAGTGGCCGTCGTCCTGTTGCAGGTCGAGTAGCGCGGCGATCGAGCGCTCGATGCCCGACTCCAGCGTCTGCGTGGCCATTGCCGTGCTCACCTTCTGGGCGAGCTCGGTATGCAGCTTGAGGTCCACCGCCGTGGCGGTGGCCGTGCGTCGCGCTTCCTTCTCGGAAGCATCGCGTATCGTATCCATGGCGTTCTTGCCTGTTCAAAGGCGTATCGACGGCGCGCCGGGCGCACCGGTTAAACATTCACACTTGCGTTGGCAGCCGGCTCTGCGACCGGCTCGGGCGAGAAACGTTACCGACGTTTGCGCTTCGCTCGTGCTGCATTTGCGCTTCATTTGCGCCGCGTTGATCCCTGGCTCACGCAGGCCGGAGCAGATCGGCGGCGCGGTTGCCGCTGCGCAGCGCCCCTTCGATGGTGGCGGGCAGCCCGGTGGCCGTCCAGTCTCCGGCCAGCGCGAGATTGCGCCAGCGCGTGCGCGCGCCGGGCCGGCGCTTGTCCTGCGCCGGCGTTGCCGCGAACGTGGCGCGCTTCTCGCGCACCAGTTGCCACACCGGCATCGGGGTCGACTGCACCTTGCAGGCACGCGCCACCTCTTCCCAGATACGAAGCGCGAGCGACTCGCGCGATTCGTCGAGCAGATGGTCCGCCCCGCTGATCGTGACCGACAGACGACCGTCGAAAGCGAAGATCCAGTCGCTCACGCCGTTCACCACGCCGATCATCGGCGGGCATCCCGGCGGCGGCGCAATCTGATAGTGCGCATTGACGATGGCGCGATATTCGTCGGGCGTCGTCAGACCCGGCACCAGCGAGGCCGCGACATTCGGCGGGACGGCCAGCACGACGGCATCGTCCACGGCGAGCGCTTGCGGCCCATCGCCGAAATCGATCGCGTCGACGCGGCTGTCGTCCTCGGCAAAACCCAGCGCGCGCACCCGGTGCTGCATCATCACGCGGGCGCCGTTCGCCTCGAGGAACGCGAGCGCCGGGGTGACGAACGACACGTCGAGTCCTTCACTGGCAATGAGCGGATGGCACGCCTTGCCGCCCGCGGCAAGCGTCTCGCGAATGACAGCGGCCGCCATCTGCGCCGAACCCTCGGCGGGGTCGGCATTGAGTACAGCAAGAAACAGCGGGTGAATCAGTCGCTTGTACAGCGCTGGCGGGCAACGCATGGCGTCGGTCATCGTCGCGTCGGGTCCGGCGCGGAGCAACGGCGCCAGCGACAGATAGTCCGACCATTTCGTGCCGGGCACGCGCGCTTGCTTGTCGAAAATCCACCATGGCAGGCGTCCTTCCGAGAGTCGCACTGTCCAGCGCTCATCGCTGTCGAGATCCACGAAGGCGAACTCCGCGCGATCCGGGCCGGTCAGCGTGTGCGCCGAGCCGATCGTGCGCGTGAACTCACGCATCGTGCCGTTGCCGGAGAGCACCAGGTGATTGCCGTTGTCGATCACGGCGTTCAGTTGACGGTCGAAATACGAACGGCAACGCCCGCCCGCCTGTGGCGCCGCTTCGTGCAGCACGACCGACTCGCCGCGGGCGGCAAGCCTGACCGCGGCAGCCAGGCCCGCAAGGCCGGCGCCGATGACGTGAACCGTGCCCACCATCAGAGGATCATCTGCCGCAGCAGCATCAGGATCAGACGCCAGCGCGGTACACGCACGCGCTCGCGGGGCACGGCGAAGCCGCGCGCAATCAATTTATCGAGGATGGCGCCGTATGCCTTGGCCATGACGGCGGGCGCGACGACCACGCGGCGCGGGTGACGCGCCATGATCGCGCGCGCCTTGGCGTAATGCGCATGGGCCTCGGCCACCAGCGGCGCACAGGCGCGATCGAGGTTGGCGGCGACCACCGACGCCGGCGTCGGGTCGACGACCCCGGCGTCCGCCAGCGTTTCGCGCGGCAGATAGACGCGACCGATGCCGGCATCTTCGTCGATGTCGCGCAGAATGTTCGTCAACTGGAGCGCCCGGCCGAGGTGGTGCGACAACTCGATACCGTCCTGCTCGGGCATGCCGAAGACCTTGACGGACAGCCGGCCCACGGCACTTGCCACGCGATCGCAATACAGATCGAGCGTGGGCAGATCAGGCGCGACGATCGGTCCGCACGCGTCCATTTCCATGCCGTCGATGACCGCGAGAAAGTCGTCGTGCTTCAGGCCGAACTGCTTGACCACACGGGCAAGGTTGGCGAGCGACGGCGTCGGGCGTCCGTCGTAAAGATCGGCCAGATCGCGTCGCCAGCTTGCCAGGCGCGCCATGCGGCTCGCCGGGGAATCGTCGCCATCGTCGGCAATGTCGTCCACGGCGCGGCAAAACGCGTAGATCTCGAACATGCCTTCGCGCTGCGCGGGCGGCAGGATGCGCATGGCGGCGTAAAAGCTGCTGCCGGAGGCCACGCGGGCGTTGCTCTGCTCAGGCGAAATTTCGATCGGTTCGGCGACGCTCACGAGGCTCCTCGTCGTGCAGGGGAACAGGGTGACACCACGAAAAAAACTCTGGGGGATTCTTGCAAGGAAGGAAGTATACCGGGGATTGGCGTGACTTTCCCGCCAGAATTCGGAACGATAGCATAGAATCTCGGGGGTTCCGGATTGTCCCGGTTTCTGCTATCGCAGCCCTTCCCGCACCGGGCGCACCGCCCGGCCGGCGAACGGCAATGCCCCTTTTGCCGCCCCCAGTCGATGACTTCCGACGCCAAGATCGAGCACTACGAGAACTTCCCGGTCGCCAGCCTCCTGTTGCCGCCCGAAATGCGCGCGCCGGTGGGCGTGATCTACAACTTCGCCCGCACGGCCGACGACATCGCCGACGAAGGCGACGCCACCAATGCCGAGCGTCACGCCGGCCTCGCCGCCTATCAGGCAGAACTCGACAAGATCGCCGCAGGTCTGCCCACGTCGCCCGACAAGCCGCTGTTCGCGGCGCTCGCGCGCGTGATCGCGCAACACCGGCTCAGCGTCCAGCCCTTCTCGGACCTGCTCAGCGCGTTCGACCAGGACATCGAGACCAAACGCTACGCCACGTTCTCCGACCTGCGCGACTACACGCGGCGCTCGGCCGATCCGGTCGGGCGCATCATGCTCGCGCTGTTCAAGCTCGACACGCCCGAGAACATCGCCTGTTCCGACGACATCTGCTCCGCGCTGCAACTCATCAATTTCTGGCAGGACGTGGAAGTCGACTGGCGCAAGGCGCGTGTCTACCTGCCGCAGGAGGACATGGCCCGCTTTGGCGTGAGCGATGCCGACATCGGGGCGCGGACCTTCGACGACCGTTGGCGCGCACTCATGCGCTACGAGGTCGATTTCGCGCGTCGCATGATGTTGCGCGGCGCCCCGCTCGCCAACCGCGTGCCGGGCCGCTTCGGCCTCGAGTTGTGCTGCGTGGTGCATGGCGGCCTGCGCATCCTCGACATGATCGAGGCGGCCGATTACGACGTCTTCCGTCACCGTCCGCAATTAGGCAAGGCCGACGGCTTGCGAGTGTTCCTGCGCGGCCTGTGCATGAAGATGCGCGGCAGGCCGCCCCGGGATCGCGCGGCGTAACGACCCACCCACCGGCGTGGCACCACCGATTGCGTCGCCTTTGGCGCTTCTCGGCGAACCACGATTCCCTTACCGTGATGGCAAGGCGCGTTCCGCCCGAACGCCCTGGCCGCCACCCGAGGGAGTCCGCGCGTGAATCTGCCTGCCAGCCTGCAACGCCTTGCATCGAAGCGCGCCCCGTTGCGCTCGCATGCCGGCGCGCTCTTCGCCATCGTGATCGTGGCCTGGGGCGTGAACTGGCCGGTCAGCAAGGCCTTGCTGGCCCATGTGTCACCGTGGTGGAGCGCGGCGTTGCGCTCAGCCGTCGGCATGACCACCCTCTTCGTGATTTGCGCGCTCACGCGGCGTCTCGTGCTGCCGCGACGGGGTGATCTGCCGGTGATCCTGAGCGTGGGGTTGTTGCACATGGCGGTGTTCTCCCTGCTCGTCGCGCTCAGCCTCCAATACGTCAGCGCTGGGCGCTCCGCCGTGCTTGCCTACACCACCCCGCTCTGGGTCATGCCCGCGGCGCGCCTCTGGCTCGGCGAGGTGCTCACGCCGCGGCGACTGTCGGGACTCGGTTGCGGCCTGATCGGATTGGGCGCGATGTTCAATCCGCTCTCCTTCGACTGGCACGATCACCTGGCGATCCTCGGCAACGGCCTGGTGCTGGTGGCGGCCTTCGTGTGGGCCGTGGCCATTGTCCACATGCGTGCCCATCGTTGGGTCAATGGCCCGTTCGAGCTCAGTCCCTGGCAGTTACTGCTTGCGACTGTCGTAATGACGGCGATCGCCTGCATTGCCGACGGTGCGCCGCACGTGAGCGGATGGGCGGCCTTTACGGGGTTGATGGCGTACGGCGGTGTCGTGGGCGGCGGCATTGCCTATTGGCTCGCAGGCGTGGTCACACGGCGCCTGCCGGCCGGCGTCACCTCGCTTGGCTTGCTCGGCGTGCCGGTCGTGGGCACGCTCGCATCCGCGCTCATCCTGCGCGAACCGCTGGGATGGGATGTCTGGCTCGCCCTCGCACTGATCGTTGGCGGCATTGCGCTCGGCACCGTCCCGGGCGGGCAGCCAACCGCTGCGACGCCATGCCGCACCGACCGCGCGCCCTGAGCCGCGTCACGCTTGACCCATCGCAACATTCGTTCGCCGCGCCGATGACAGACTGCCATCTCGCGGGTGCGGACCCTCGCACCGCGCGCGCAATCCTCGACGAACGGAACTGACATGAACGAGCAATGGTTGACGCTGGCCGGCCGCCGGCTGGTGCCGGTGGTGCAAGGCGGCATGGGAATCGGTATCTCGGCGCACCGGCTGGCGGGCACGGTGGCGCGGCATAACGCCATGGGCACGATCGCGAGCATCGATCTGCGCCATCATCATCCGGACCTGCTCGCCCGCGTCGAAGGCATACGCGATAAAGCGGCGATAGAAGCCGTCAACCTGATCGCGCTCGATCGGGAAATCCGTGCGGCCAAGGCCATTGCCGACGGCCACGGACTCGTGGCGGTCAATGTCATGAAAGCGGTGAGCGCGCACGCCGCGCTCGTGCGGCAAGCGTGCGAGAGCGGTGCCGACGCCATCGTCATGGGCGCGGGCCTGCCGCTCGACCTGCCCGAACTCACGGCGTCGCACCCCCACGTCGCGCTCATCCCGATTCTGTCCGATTCGCGCGGCGTGAGCCTCGTGCTGCGCAAATGGATGAAGAAAGGACGCCTGCCCGACGCCATCGTGATCGAGCATCCCGCACATGCGGGCGGCCACCTCGGAGCGTCGCGCATCGAGGATCTCGGCGACGCCCGGTTCTCGTTCGAGCGCGTGCTCGGCGAGTGCCGCGAGATCTACGCCACGCTCGGCATCGAGTGGCATCGCGTGCCGCTGATCGTTGCCGGCGGCATCCACCGTCATGAACAGGTTCGGCACTGGCTCGCCCAAGGCGCGGCCGGGGTGCAGTTGGGCACGGCATTCGCCGTGACCGAGGAGTCGGACGCGCATCCGGCATTCAAGGCGGTGCTCGCGAGCGCGCAGCCGCAGGACATTGCAGAATTCATCAGCGTGGCCGGACTCCCTGCGCGCGCCGTGCTCACGCCATGGCTCAAAAAATATCTATCGCGCGAAACCGCGTTGCAGGCCAAGGCGAAAGTGCGCCAGTGCCTCGAGGGATTCGATTGCCTTCAGGCATGCGGCCTTCGTGATGGCGTGGCGCGCATCGGGCAGTTCTGCATCGATCTGAAGCTGGCGCAGGCCGTGCGCGGCGACGTGGCGCGCGGCCTGTTTTTCCGCGGCCGCGACCCCCTGCCGTTCGGTGAACGCATTCGCCCCGTGGCCGAGCTCATGCGCTATCTGCTCACCGGCGAGCGGCCGGACGGGCCGAACGACATCGCGCCGGCCGCCTCCCGGTAACACGCCCGGCGCCCGGGCCTTGTTGTCCCAACGTCGCAAAGTCGGGCCAACGCGGCCCATCCAGCCTATGCGGCCTATGCGGCCACGTACGACGTCTTCACGGTCGTGTAGAACTCGACTGCGTAGCGGCCTTGCTCGCGCGCCCCGTAGCTCGACGCCTTGCGTCCACCGAACGGCACGTGATAATCGCCGCCGGCCGTCGAGACATTGGTCATCGTCATGCCTGCCTGCGCGTGCCGCTTGAAGTGATTCGCATACTTCAGCGACGTGGTGCAGATGCCGGCTGACAGGCCGAACTCTGTATCGTTCGCGAGCGCGAGCGCGTGCTCGTAGCCATCGGCCGGGATCACGCAGGCGACCGGACCGAAAATCTCCTCGCGCGCGATGCGCATGTCGTTGTGGGCATCCACGAAGAGCGCGGGCGAAAGGTAGTGACCCGGGGTGGCGCGCGTCAGCTGCTCGCCGCCAAACGCCAGCGTTGCCCCTTCCTCCTGACCGATGGCGATGTACTCGAGATCCGTGCGCAATTGCGCGTCGCTCACGACTGGCCCGATATGGGTCGACGGATCGCGCGCGTCGCCTACACGCAACGTCGCCAGCCGCGCCGTCAACGCTTCGACGAAGCGCCGATGAATACGCTTGTCGACGATCAGGCGGCTTGACGCGGTACACCGCTGCCCGGTCGAATAGTAGGCGCCCTGCACCGCACATTCGACCGCAACGTCAAGATCGGCGTCTTCGAGCACGATCAGCGGATTCTTGCCGCCCATCTCCATCTGCACCTTGGCAAGACGCGACGCGGCGCTCATCAGCACACTCTTGCCGGTCGCCACCGAACCGGTGAAGCTGATGCCGTTCACGTCGTGCGATTCGAGCAATGCCTGACCGACGTCGCGCCCACGTCCCATCACGAGATTGAACGCGCCGGCGGGCAGCCCCGCACGGCTGATGATCTCGGTCAGTGCCCATGCCGACGCCGGCACGAGGTCGGCGGGCTTGAACACGACCGTGTTGCCATGCGCGAGCGCGGGTGCGATCTTCCACGCCGGTATGCCGAGCGGGAAGTTCCACGGTGTGATGATGCCGACGACCCCGAGCGGCTCACGCGTGACATCGACGGTGATCCCGGAGCGCAGCGACGGGACGTGTTCGCCCCCCGCACGCAATGCCTCCCCGGCGAAAAACTTGAAGATCTGCCCCGCACGCGCGGCCTCGCCAACGGCCTCGGGCAGCGACTTGCCTTCCTCGCGCGCCAGCAGTTCGCCGAGCACCTGCTTGCGCGCGAGCAGTTCGCTGCCGATCGCGTCCAGCGCGTCGGCGCGCGCCTGTGGCGTGGCTTGCGCCCATACCGGTCCCGCCTCGCGCGCTGCGGCAATGGCGTCGCGCGCGCTCGA
This sequence comes from Pandoraea pnomenusa, assembly GCF_000767615.3. Lineage (NCBI taxonomy): Bacteria > Pseudomonadati > Pseudomonadota > Betaproteobacteria > Burkholderiales > Burkholderiaceae > Pandoraea > Pandoraea pnomenusa. The sequence goes on from NZ_CP009553.3 coordinate 3,831,279, forward strand.
CGCATCGCCGCGAGCGTACTCGCCGACGACGTCGTTCGTATCGGATGGATTGATGTTCGCGGTCGCCGCCGCCCCCGGCACCCATGTGCCGTTGATGTAGTTCGGTTGCATTCCCGCCACCTCAGGCCGCACGTGCCGAGCGAATCGATTCGACGAGTACCGCCAGCCCTTCTGCGAACACCTCATCCTCGATCGTGAGCGGGAAGAGGAAGCGGATGACGTTGGCGTGAACCCCGCAGATGAGCAACAGCAAACCGCGCCTGAGCGCCTCGGCCTGCACGCGACGCGTCATGTCGGCGTCCGGCGCGCCAGTGCCTGCATCGCCGAACTCCACGGCGATCATGGCGCCGAGTCCGCGCACGTCGACGATGCCCGGCACCTCAGCGCGCAACCCCGCAAGTACACAGGTCAACTGATCGCCCAGCACCGACGCACGCTCGGCCAACCCTTCTTCCTCGATCACATCGATCGCAGCGAGCGCAGCGGCGCAAGCGAGCGGGTTTCCCGCATAGGTGCCGCCGATGCCGCCCGGGCCCGCGGCGTCCATCAACTCGGCACGCCCGGTCAGGGCCGAGAGCGGAAAGCCGCCGGCAAGGCTTTTGGCCATCGTGACGAGATCGGCATCGACATCGTGATGCGACAGCGCGAACGGCTTGCCCGTGCGCGCGAAGCCCGTCTGCACTTCGTCCACCACCAGCAGAATGCCGTGCTTGTCGCACAACGCGCGCAGGCTCGTCACGAAAGCCGGGGGCGCCACATAGAAGCCGCCTTCGCCCTGCACCAGTTCGATGAAGATGGCGGCGACGCGGCGCGGATCGACATCGGTCTTGAACAGGGATTCGATTGCGGCGATGCTGTCATCCACGCTCACCCCGTGCAGGGCCACCGGGTACGGGGCGTGAAACACCTCTGCCGGCATCGGCCCGAAACCCTGCTTGTAGGGCGCGACCTTGCCCGTGAGCGCCATGCCCATCATCGTGCGACCGTGGAAGGCGCCCGAGAAAGCGATGATCGCGCTGCGCCCCGTGGCGGCACGCGCTACCTTGATGGCGTTCTCCACCGCTTCGGCCCCAGTCGTGAACAACGCCGTTTTCTTGGCGAACTTGCCCGGGGTAATGTCGTTGAGCCGCTCGCACAGCGCCACGTACCCCTCGTACGGCGTGACATGAAAGCAGGTGTGGTGAAACTGCTCGAGCTGCGCCTGCACGGCGGCCACGATGCGAGGGTGTCGATGACCGGTCGCCAACACGGCAATGCCGCCCGCGAAATCGATGAAGCGATTGCCTTGCACGTCCCAGATCTCGGCGTTCCAGGCACGGGCCGTGAAGTGCTGCGTCATGACGCCAATGCCTTTGGCGCAGGCGGCGTCCTTGCGCGCCTGAAGCGATGCGTTGCTGCGGGCTGAATTCAACATGAGGAGTATCTCGTCAAGAATGCATGCCGGTCGGCGCCGGCGGTTCGTATGCCGATGATGGCGGGGCCAGTGTAGATTTGTCGTGAAAATTTTGCAATTAATTTTCATTAATGTGAAAATCAGAACAAAATTTTCCGCATGATGATGTCGGCCTGTCCTGGTAAAGCGCTTCCGACGCCCATGCGCCGGCAACACCGGCGCGTCGGCTAGAATTCGGGACGCGACGCGCGCGAGCGAGTCGTTTGCGCAACATGTTGGGGATCGGGATGCCAGTACACAGGAAATCGGGGAATACATCGCGCGGCAAGACCGGAGGATCCGGGGAAGCCGCCGGGCAGACGGGCTCGCGGGCCAAGCGGGTGCCGGTCGCGCACACGCGAGCGGTCATCGACCAGTCAACGATGCGCGACAGCGCGCTCGCGTCCGGCGATGCCGACGATGCGGCACCGCTCGACTGGATCGGCCCCGAGATCAAGAGCCTGCGCAAGGCACGTGGCTTGTCGTTGCAGGGCCTGTCCGCGCTTTGCGGCAAATCGATCGGGTTCCTGAGTCAACTCGAGCGCGGCAAGAGCAAACCCACCGTCGGCGCGCTGCACGACGTGGCGGCAGCGCTCGGCGTGCAGGTCAGTTGGTTCTTTCCCCACGGCGAGAGCGCCGAGCCTTCCGACGGCGGCGTGGTCGTGCGGCGCGAACGGCGCCGCCAGCTGACGTTCGACTCCGGCATCGCCGACTACCTGCTGTCTCCCAACCTGAGCGGTCAGCTCGAACTGCTTTGGTCGGTGATGGCGCCAGGGTCGGACAGCGGCGACGCCTACCAGCACCGGGGGGAGGAAGGCGGCGTCGTCATCAAAGGCACGCTCGAACTGTGGGTCGGCGATCAGCACTTCTTGCTCGAAGAGGGCGACAGTTTCACGTTCGGGAGTCACACCCCGCATCGATATCGCAACCCGGGTAACGCACCTGCCGAAATCGTGTGGGTCGTCACTCCGCCCTCGTATTGACCGTTGCCCGCGGGCCGCGATCTGAGCTGCCCGCCCCTCGTCCACTCACCCACTCGCCCACTCGCTCCCTACCGCCTCTCCGACAGCCCGGCCCTGCGCCGGGCTTTTTTTTCCGGCACCCGAATTCGCGCCCGCCGGACGCGCCTGCGCGATCGTGCGCAACGCCCCGTGCCACGCGGTTTTCGGGGCAGCGACTCACGGTCGCCCACAAAAATCACTTTCCCTGAATGAAACTTTTCCGTTACGATGATTTCATGTGAATCATGCGTATTCATATAGAATACATCCATTCGACGAACCTGGCGGATGGATGCAGCCCTTACCGGCCCCCGGGGCCGATTCTGGAGACGTCCGTCATGGCCGCCGTGCCTTCTGAAATTGCCGATCATCGCGATGCGCCTCCGAGTGCGCGTCATCCCGATGTCCTGATGCGTCCGGAGCGTCTGGCCGCGTTGCAGCCGAGTCGTCTGTCGATGACGCGCAGCTTCATGCGTCAGGCGGTCGACGAGCGGTGGGATATCCAGCGACTGGCCTTCGACATCGACGCGCAGTCACGCGGCACTGCGCACTACCGCATCGATGCGAACGGCGTGCCGCTCGATTTCGTGTTGAGTTCGTTCGAGTATCAGGAAGCGGGACGGACCGGTCGCATCATCGGGCGCGCGTGGGACATGATGGGCGGACTGCTCGACGGCCCGGCCACCGACGCGCAGATCGCGCAAACCCGCGTCGAACTGCCCAAGCTGTACGAGGGACGCGCCACGCCGAACACCCTCACGTGGGCGCGCGCCAATCGCAGCTCGCGCGTGTTCGCCCATGCGGTCGAGGCTCTGGCCCGCGGCCAGCAACCGGACATCGCGACGGTGGCCCAGGTCTGCTATCTGATGCGCAACACGGGCATCGACGGCAACGGCACGTTCGGGACACGCTCGTACAAAGCGCTGGAGCGCCGCCATCCGCTTCGCAAGACGCTGGCCGCGCAAATGGCGTCGGCCTACATGATGCGAGTGTTCGCGGTGGACCTCGTGAACCGCCTCGCCCGGGCGCGCTCGTCCCAGGCCGTGGAACTCTCGCCCGAATATCAGCAGTTTCTGGGCATTGGCAACGGATCCGCGCTGGGACTTATCTTCTTCCTGCACAATCATCCGCATCTGATCAACCGCTGGCTCACCGCACGCGAGCAGGCCGTCGTCGCCGCCAAGTCGCTCAAGGTCGACGCCGGCAGCCCGGTCGTGCTGCATCTGCGCAATCTGCTCGACCGCGCGATCGCGTTCCGGCGCGAAGACCGCATGGAGTACGAGCATTTCGCGCCGAGCGCCCTGGTCGCCAGCGAACTGGCCAAGGCACGTGAGGACGTCGACACGCTGTATCGCACCGGCCTCGTGCGCGGCCGGCGCACGACGTACCCCCTGAACGTGCTCGCCGATGTGCTCGAAGGCGAAATCCATATCGAAGCGCACGAGACACTTCTGGCGCTGTACATCGAACTCGTGCCGGAACTGGCGGACCGACTGGTAGCCGACGTGCTCGATGTCGAGGAAGAGATGCCGGTGCAACCGGAAATGACCGCAGGGTATCTGCGTGACATCCTTCACGCCGAGTATGCATGGGCGCTGGCGATGGACCTGACGACCGAGGCCTCGCGCCGCTACGTCTGGTACAAGTCGGCGACGGCCGAGGAACCGCGGCGCGGCCCCCGCGAGGAAGTGGGCGACGCGCATCAGCTCGGCCTGGACCTGCCGCGCTACGTGCAGCAACTCGAACAGGTGCTGGCCGGGGTGCCCCCACGGACCCGCATGGCGCACGTGCTGCTTCGCCATCCGCACCTGCGCGCCATTGTGGCCCGCATCCAGTCGCTGCGCGGGCTGCCGTATCACTCGCCGCAAATGAACATCATGGGCGAGGACTTCATCCCGATTCACATCGTGCGCCTGCTCAACGTCGCGATTCACGGCGTGGATCGCCCACGCGACTATCTCGGTCGCAATCTGCGCGGCGTGTTGTTCCTGGGTGCGCCCACGCCCGACGCAATTCGCGCGGGCACCGATCACGACTGGTTCTGCCCTCTGGAGCCCAAGCAATGAGTTCGACCTGCACCACCATGACAGGCACGCTGCAAGTCAGCCTGCGCGAAGCCCGCCTCACCCTCGATCGCGCGCTGTTGGAGACCGGCATGCCTTACGGCTTCAATCATGCGGTGCGCGAATGCGTTCTCGTGTCGGAGGCCTGTCGCGCCGCCCGATCAGCGGCCGCGCCAACCACCACGTCAACCACCACGTCAACCACCGCATCGGCCGATGCAACGGGCGCGGTGCACGAACCGGGCGGATTCCGGCTTTTCATGGACCGCTACGACAGTCTTCGCCAGGCGAGACCGGACGCGCTGCAGGTCGCGCCGGCGACACTGGCGGACCCGGTGCGGGTCGACTGCGGCGCTCAGCACGCGTGGGTGGTTGCGCAGATGCTGCTTGACCTGCTGCTCGCGGAACACGCCGAGCGCGAGGCGACATCGCTCGAAGCGGTAAACGTGACCGATGCACAAGAGTTGCAGGCAATCGAGTGGCTCGCCCAGCGACATGGCGCGATGGTGCGCGTACACGTCGCGCCGCACGACGCGCGCGCCACGCTCACGTTGCAGGCACGCCGACTCCCGCCAAAAGACGCGGCGGACGACGCCCTGCGCAGCATCATCCACCATGGTATGCCGGTCGATGCCACGCTCTGGTGGTCGATGTACCACCTTGCGTTGGGCGCGCTGGCGCCGGACAACGTGGTCTCGCGCCGCCATGCGGGCGCGAACATCGTCGACGAGACCGGCACGGTCATCGGCCGTCCCACTGACGACGACACCGACTTCTCGCTGCTCACCCGCATCGACACGAAAACCGCCGCGACGGGCAAGACGCCCGCCTGAGCACGCGGTTCGGGTGGGTGACGAGACCCGAACCACGAGAAGCGACATCAACCGACATTCGAATCAAACATCGCGCCCGGGGCAACGGGCCGACGGCGCGTTCCTCTGGAGCCATGGCAATGATTATCGACGGTCTGCAATGCGGTCACTTCGACCGCGAGGTGTTCGAAAGCCTCAAGAAGGGCAATATCGGATGCGTGACTAACACGCTCGGATTCTGGGAAGGTACGGTGGCCTCGATGGACGCCATCGTCAAGTGGCGCAACATGGCGATGGCCAACGCCGACGTTTTCGGTATCGCCACGACGGCAGCCGAAATCGAGGCGCTCATCGCCCAGGGCAAGGTCGCCGTGCTCATGGGCTTCCAGAACACGGACCACCTCGAAGGCCGCATCGGCTATGTCGAACTGTTCGCCGACATGGGGGTGCGCGTGATGCAGCTCACATACAACAATCAGAACAGCCTGGGCGGTAGCTGCTACGAAGCGCACGACTCCGGCCTGGCGCGATTCGGCAAGGAAGTCATTCGCGAAATGAATCGTGTTGGCGTGCTGATCGACGTCTCGCACGTGGGCAACAAGACGTCGCTCGAAGCGATTCGGTATTCGGAGAAACCGGTCGCGATCACCCACGCCAATCCGGATTCCGTCTTCCCGCACAAGCGCAACAAGACCGACGACGTTCTGCACGCGCTTCGCGAGAACGGCGGCGTGATCGGCTGCGCGGCGTATCGCAATATCGCGGGGGACTATTTCTGCCTGACGGTGCGTAACTGGTGCGAGCTGGTAGCGCGAACCGTGGATATCGCCGGCATCGATCACGTAGCCATCGGCACCGATCGCAGCCACAACACGACTCAGGTCGACCTCGACTGGATGCGCATGGGTCACTGGACGCGAGGCGTCGACTACGGCGCGGGATCGGCGGCGCGTCCGGGCAAGGCCGCGCGCCCGGAGTGGTTCCAGGAAGTGCACCAGCTCGGCGACGTGCATGGTGGCCTGCGCGAAGTCGGCTTCTCCGAGGCCGAAGTGGACAAGATCACGCACGGCAATTGGCTGCGCGTGTATCGCGAGGTATTCGGCGGCTGACGCCGGCGAATGCGGCGAGACAATGAATTGACGAATGAAGATGCGAGGAGTCGCGTGAAATGAACGGTGCCGATGTCTTGTGCGATACCCTGCTGGCAGGCGATATCGACGTCTGTTTCGCCAATCCCGGCACGTCGGAGATGCACTTCGTCGCCGCGCTCGATCGCAAGCCTGCCATGCGTTGCGTGCTGGGCCTATTCGAAGGCGTGGTGACCGGCGCCGCGGACGGCTACGCCCGCATGGCCGACAAGCCCGCGGCCACGCTGCTGCATCTCGGACCCGGGCTCGCCAACGGCCTCGCGAACCTGCACAACGCGAGACGGGCGGGCTCGCCGGTCGTCAATATCGTCGGCGATCACGCCACGTACCACCTGCCTCACGACGCACCCCTCACCAGCGACATCGAATCGCTGGCGGGGCCCATGTCGGCATGGGTCGGCCGTATCGCCGCCAGCGACGATGTCGGCGAGCAGGCCGCGCGGGCGATTGCGGCCTCGCGCGCGAACGGCGGTGGTGTGGCGACGTTGATCCTGCCCGCCGATGCCGCATGGGGCGAGACGACGCGCACGGCGCCGCGCGTACCGCCCGCGACACACGCCGGCCTGCCCGACGACTCGGTGTTGAGTGACGTTGCCGCACGGTTGCGCAATGGTCGCCGCACCCTGCTGCTGATCTCCGGCAAGGGACTGCGCGCCGATGCCCTCGCCGTCGCGGGGCGCATTGCCCAGTCGACGGGGGCGCGCTTGCTGGCGCAGCAGTCGAACGCTCGTATCGAGCGCGGCGCCGGTCGCGTGCCGATCGAGCGTGTGCTCTACAACATCGACGCCTGTGTGGCCGATCTGGCGGACATCGATCAACTCGTGCTGGTCGGCGCACGTGCCCCCGTGGGGTTCTTCGCGTATCCGGGCAAGCCCAGCGACATGCTGCCCGCCGGCTGCGAGGTCATCCGGTTCACGCAACGCGATCACGACGCACTGGCCTCGCTGCAGGCACTGGCCGAGCGGCTTGGCGTCAAGGCCGATGCGCCGGTGACGCTGGCGGCGCCGGCGACACCGGAACGACCGGTCGGCGCGCTCACGCCGGCGAGCATCGCAGCCGTGGTCGGGCGGCACCTGCCGGAAGGCGCAATCGTCTGCGACGAGGCGATTACGTCCGGGCATGCGTTCTTCAAGCACACGTCGGGCGCGGCACCGCACGACTTCCTGGCCCTCACCGGCGGGGCCATCGGCTCGGGCATGCCAATGGGCACGGGCGCCGCGATCGCCTGCCCCGAGCGAAAGGTCGTTTGCCTTCAGGCGGACGGCAGCGGCATGTTCACGCTCCAGGCACTCTGGACGCAGGCGCGCGAACGGCTGGACATCGTGACGATCGTCTTCGCGAATCGCGGCTATGCGATTCTGCACAACGAACTCAAGCAAGTGGGCGCCGGCGTGGCCGGTCACAACGCGCGCCGGATGCTCGACGTGGTCGACCCCACGCTCGACTGGGTCCGGCTCGCGGCGGGCATGGGTGTCGAAGCGGCATGCGTGGACACCCTCGCGGCGTTCGACGACGTATTCGCCATGGCCATGCGCCGGCGCGGTCCTTTCGTGATCGAGGCGCGTATCTGACACTGAACGAATGACGACGGCGGCGCCGCGCACGCACCGTCAACCGGGCACTGCAACCTTCCGAGCCGCCGCAAGCGGCTCTTTTTTTATCCCGCGCCCCGGGGCGCGCGGAACAAAAAAATGCGCCCGAGGGCGCATTTCGTGTCGCGAGGCATCCGCCGCGCGGCCGGCGGCGATCTCAGAACGTGTGGCGCACCCCGAATTGAACGCCTGTCGTGCTGTCCCCTGCATCGGGACGGTTAAGCAGGTTCCCACCCGGCGCCTGGGCCGCCCCCAGCGCATATCGAAGGCCCTTCGAATTGGTGATGTACGCGGCCGACGCGTATAGCGTCGTGCGTTTTGAAAGCGAATGCAGGTACATCAGGCCGAAGTGGTTCGCGTGCCCCTTGCCGGGAAAGACGGCCGCGTCGCTGTTTGCCGCGTCCGCTTTCACGTCGATGTAGGTGTAGCCAACGCTCAACTGATCCGCCGGCGTGATGAACCATGCCGCGCTCACCGAATACAGATCCTTGTTGATCGTGTCGTCCGACTGCTTGTTCTTGAAGTAGCCGAGGTACAGACGGAACGGCTTGATGTCGTAGCTACCGCCGATCGCGTACTGACGATCGACCACGCCCTTGTAGGCGTTCGGCGCACTGACGAGCGGACGCGCTTCCACATAACCCGCCAGGAAATACACGCCATTGCCGCGGTAATCGACCGCGACCTGCGACGACGTGCCATTCGCCTTGTTCTGTGCATCGTTGCCCAACGCGTGATGCAATTCGGCTCGCCAGCCCGCCACGCGCGGCGTCGCGATCATGATGTCATTCGAATTGCGGAAGTTGTAACCCGATTCCGTCCCCAGACCAGCGCCGTATGTACCGCCGTAGAAAGCGGCGATACTGCCGAGGAACATGAAGAAAACGCTGTTCTGCTGGCCGATGCGGAACTCGCCGTAATTCTCGTGGCTCAACCCCACCCACGCCTGGCGGTTGAACATGCCCCCGGTCACCGAACCCGTGCCATTGTTCATGTTGAAGCCGTTCTCGAGCTGAAAGTTGGCCTTCCATCGTCCGCCCAGGCCTTCCGAGCCGCGCATCCCCCAGCGCGAAACCTGCAGACCGCCGCTATCGACGCCGTACGCCGATCGTCCGCTGCTGAAGATGCCGGTGACATACGTGTCGATCACCCCGTACAACTGAATGCTGGTCTGCGCCTGCGCCGAAGCGGCGAAGGCCGACACGCCGGCCGCGAGACAAATCGATGCTGCGCGGGCCGTCAGGCCGCTGCCGACTCCCGGAACTCCCGGAACTCCCGTCGTTTTCATGATCCTGCTCCTTGCTGATGTGTGCTCTGGTAACTCGCTCGCGCGAGGCTTGCTCTCAGGGCACGGCAACCGGGCGGGCTTGTCTTGTGTTTTGCGTCCCGTGCGCCACGTCGTGCGCAGAACGAGCGCTGCCCAACGCCTTTGCACAGGCAAAGGCGCTCCCACCGCCCCTCGTGAAGGGGGCGTTATCTGGAACTGAAGCCTGACTTATTGGGAACAATGACCGGACGAGGCCGCAAGTCCACATCCGGCCGGGATTCACCCGGTCAGTCGCTCAACACATGCGTGTGAACCGGATCCCAATGAATCGGATGACGACTGCCGACCGTCACCCCCTGCATGTCGATGTTCGGCACTTTCACGCGCAGCGGCAGGCCCGCGCTGTGTCCGATCACCAACGCGCTGTCGCCGTAGTGAATGACGTTCGTCACCTCCAGCTGCGCATCCTTCACACCAGCCGAGCAGGCGGTGCCACCGCCCGTCCCCAGGCGGATCCATTCGGGACGAAGCAGCAGCGACACCGCCGAGCCCGCAATCTTCTCGCACGTCGCGGCACGCACGCTGCCCAGTGCCGGCGAGGCATATTCCCCCTTGGCCGCGTCGACCACGCTCACCTCGATGAAGTTGCTCTCGCCGATGAATTCGCCGACAAACCGCGTGCAAGGCGCCCCGTACAGATCCAGCGGCGCGGCGAACTGCTCCACCCGGCCGGCGTTGAACACCGCGATGCGATCGGACATCGTCATCGCCTCGCCCTGGTCGTGCGTGACGAAAACCGTCGTCATGCCCAGCTCGGTGTGCAGGCGCTTGATCTCGATCTGCATCTGCACGCGCAGGTTCTTGTCGAGCGCGGAGAGTGGCTCGTCGAGCAACAGCACATCAGGCTCGAACACCAGCGCCCGCGCAAGCGCCACGCGTTGCTGCTGGCCACCGGAGAGCTGCGACGGCATTCGCGCCCCGTGCTGGCCAAGGCCGACGATGTCGAGCGCGCGCTGTGCGCGCCTGACCTGGTCCGCCGTATTGACCTTTCGCATGCGCAGCGGAAACGCGACATTCTGCGCTGCCGTCATGTGCGGAAACAATGCATAGCTCTGGAACACCAGGCCGATATTGCGCTGATGCACGGGGATCTGCACCAGCGAGCGGCCGTTGACTCGAATGTCGCCTGCCGTCGGCGTCTCGAATCCTGCGATCATCGACAACGTGGTCGTCTTGCCCGAGCCGCTCGGCCCGAGAAACGTGACGAACTCGCCGCGGCGGATCTCGAGATTGACGTCGTCCACGACGCGGTGAACACCGTCGTACGACTTGCACAGGCGACTGACATGCAGGTACGCATCGGTCAGCGTGGGAGACGCCGCACTGGCACTGGCCATGACACCGGCGGAATGCATCGACTTCATAAACATGGATACCTCTGTGACATAGAGCGGGACAGTGTCGTCAAACAACGGCGACCGCCTGCATGGCCGAGCGCTGCAGCGCTGCCTGACGACGTGCCTTCACACGTCGCACCACCATCGGCGTCAACGAGCCGATCACCACCAGCGCCAGCAACAGCGTCGAGACCACCGAAATCACGGGGTCGGCCTGCGTGCGCAAGCTGTCGAACATCTTGCGCGGCAGCGTCGACACGTCGCGTCCGGAGATGAACAGCGAGACGATCGCCTCGTCGAACGAGTGGATGAACGCGAACATGCCAGCAGCGAGAAAGCCGGGGCGCAGCACCGGGAACGTCACCAGCCAGAAGGCCTGCAACGGCGTGGCGCCGCAGTTGGCGGCGGCTCGCTCCAGCGTGCGGTCGTAGCCGCGCAGACTCGCCGACAGGATCAGGTAGGCAATGGGCGTCGACAGGCACGTGTGCGCCAGGATCACGCCGAGATACGTCTGCGTCAGCCTCAACGTTCCGAAGTAATAGAAGTACCCCAGCGCGACCACAATGTTCGGCACCGTCAACGGCAGCAGAATGAGAAGGCTGCCAAATGCACGACCGCGAAACTCGTACCGCACCAGCGCAAACGATGCCGGAATGACCAGCGCGAGCGTGAGCGCCGCCGTTCCCAGCCCGATCAGCAGACTGTTGATGGCGGGTCCGGTCCACGTCGGGTCCGCGAAGAAGGCGGCGTAATAATGCGTCGACCAGGCGGGCGGCGGGAACTGGAACGACTCCGACGCCGAGAACGACATCGGAATGACGACCAGCAGCGGCGCGCCGATCAGGATCGCCATGACGACGGCAAAGCACTTGAGCGCCTTCATTTGCCTTTGCTCCAGAGTTTGTCGAGCCCGAAGAATCGGTTGTAGAGCGCATACAGGCTGAGCGTCGTGCATGCGAGCACCACGGCCATCGCGGAAGCGTCACCGAAGTTGCCGAACTCTTCCATCTGCTGTCCGATCAGTCCCGCCATCATCTGCTCGCTCGGGCTGCCCAGCAGTACCGGCATGACATAGAAGCCGAGCGAGACGATGAACACCATCGTGCAGCCGTTGACGACGCCAGGCAGTGAGAGCGGCAGGAACACCGCCCGAAACGCCGCGAAACGGTTCGCCCCCAGATTGGCCGCCGCCTTGACCAGCGCCGGGTCGATCTTCTTCATGACCGAGTACAACGTGATGGTCATGAGCGGAAGGAGCGCGTGCACCATCCCGAGCGTGGACGAGAAGCGGGTGAACAGCAGCTCTGGCGGCGTCTGCACCCCCAGCATCCGGAACAGCCCGACGATCGGGCCGCTGTTGCCGAGGATGATCATCCACGCATAGCTCCGAACGAGGAAGCTCGTCCAGTAACTCATGCCGACGACGAGCAGAATGCCGGCGCCGAACCGCGCCGTCGCCTGTGCCAGGCAGTAGGCAAGCGGGTAGCCCAGCACGAGACAGCACGCGGTCACGAGCAGCGACGTGAGGAACGTCATGCCCAACACGCGAAGATAGAACGGGTCCGCAAAGAAGTGCACGTAGTTGGCAAAGCCCGGCGTCGGTTCGGTGAAGCTCAGCCAGAGCACCTGGGCGAGCGGCATGAGAAAGAACGCCGTCAGGAACGCGGCCAGGGGGGCCAGCAGGAGATAAGGGCGAAGCTTGTGCATGACGCGCAGCCCCGGTTACCGGACGACGAACTGATCGAAGCGACGCGACAGCTCGTTGAGTTGCGGACCCATCCTGGCCAGATCCTGCTCGAAGGTCAGCCGATAATTCGCCGGATAGGTCGGCATGCCCTTGGCTTGCGCGTCGGGGATGAACTGGAACACGCGCTGATCGACCGGGCTGTAATCGGCTTGCATGCAGAACTTGGCCAGTCGTTCGGCCTTGAGCGCCGATGCGATGAACTGCCAGGCCTGCTTGGCCCGCGGCGTGCCTTTGGACACGACCCAGTACGCCCGGTCGATCTCACCCTGGTTCCACACCAGCTCCACCGGGGCGTTCTGACGAATCAGCGACAACGCTCGGCCATGCCAGATTGCCACGGCGTTGACCTCGCCGTCGCGCAGCAGTTGTTGCGACTGTTGTCCCTGCGTCCACCAGACACGCACGTCTTTCTTGATGCGATCGAACGACTTGAACGCGCGATCGAGATCCATCGGGTAGAGCTTGCCCGCCGGCACGCCGTCGGCGAGCAGCGCGAGCGGCACGACACGTGCCGCGTAGCGTTGCAGGCTCCTCGGTCCGGGAAATCGCTGCGTATCCCAGAACTCGGCCCAGTTCTGCGGTCCGCCGTTGGGGAACTTGTCCTTGCGCGAAGCGATGACGGTCGCGAACGCATGCGTAGCGATCCCACTCATGTAAGCCTGCCCCGGCGGCAGTTGCTTCATGTCGATGATGCTCGTGTCGATCTTTTCCACGAGGCCGGCTTCGACGGCGCGAATCAGCTCGCCGCCGCCAAGCGTCGTGACGTCGAATTCATACACCCCCGTGCGCGCCTGTGCGGCAAGCTTGGCGTACGAGACCGGCGAGACCGTGCGGATGGGGATGCCGGTATCCCGGGTGAAGGGCTCGAACAGATGCGCTGCGGCGGCCTTCTCCCAGTCGCCCCCCAAGTATTGACGAACAACGGGTCGGCGGCGCGCGCCGTGTGAATGAAGGGCGCGGAGACGGCAGCGCCCGCTGCCGCACCCAGAAGCTTGATGACGGAGCGGCGACCCGCCGACGGATTCGATGTTTCGTTCTTCACATGTTCCTCGCAATCTACTCAACGCTCCGGGGAGCGATCGGGGTGGTACCAATCTGGCGCTTTGCACGTATTAGAATTTAAATTGGTCACATCAAATAGTGCCGATCATTGAATGTTTGATGGAACCAATTTACGAGCAACAAACTCGGGTAATCCCTTCTTGCGCCTTATTTTTCCGGTGTTTCGGCAATATCGTGCAGTATTATCGCCCGATGGCATTGTCGTGACGCCGCCAAATTGCACCACACAGGTGCAAATACTTTCATTGTGGGGCCAATCTCGCCCCAAGGTGCCGCCTTCATGCAGATTCTGCTGTCCGATCTGATCCTTCAGCATCTCGAACCAAACGCGGAGATTCCGCGCAACCGGCAGCTGTACAACATCGTGAGAGCGTCGATTCTCGACGGACGTCTGCCGGGCGGCACCCGACTGCCCGCCTCGCGCGATCTTGCACGCGAGTTGGCCATCTCCCGAAACACGGTGCTGTACGCGTACGAGCAGTTGCGCGCCGAGGGCTACGTACGCTCACGCACCGGCGACGGCACGTTCGTGACCGACGCGATTCCGGAGGAGTCCATGGCAACCCGGCCAGGTCGCACGCCCGACGCGCCGCCGGATGCGGAGGTCAACCTCTCGCAACGTGGCCGGGGCCTTATCCTCAACGCGCGAGCGTCGCGGCGTCAGGCCGGTGCCTTCATGCCCGGTGTGCCCGACCTCGACGCCTTTCCGCTCAAGCAATGGACACGTCTGGTCGAGCGGCACTGGCGTCGCCGCACGCCGGAGAATCTGACCTACGGGTATGGCGGCGGTCACCCCGCGCTCAAGAAAGCGCTTGCCCAGCATTTGCGCTCGGCCCGCTCGGTGGCCTGCGAACCCGAGCAGATCATCATCACCGAGGGCATTCATCAGGCGATTCATCTGTGCGTGCAAATGCTCACGGACGTTCGCCACCGCGCCTGGGTGGAAGACCCCGGCTACTGGGGCATTCACAAGGTGCTCCAGGCGTATGGCGTGGAGACGATCTCGATCCCGGTCGACGCGGAAGGGCTCAGTCCTTCGCCCGCCGACTGGCGCAAGCCGCCGCGCCTGATCTTCGTCACGCCCTCGCACCAGTATCCGTTGGGCCATGTGATGTCGCTCGCGCGGCGCCGACAGCTATTGCAGTACGCCCGCAAGCACGACGCGTGGATCGTCGAAGACGACTACGACAGCGAATTTCGCTACGCCGGGCGCCCGATCGCGTCGTTGCAGGGCCTGGAGCCGGGGGCTCGCGTGCTCTATGCCGGCACGTTCAGCAAAACCTTGTTCCCGGGGTTGCGCATCGGCTATCTGGTCGTGCCCAAGGCGATGGTCGAGCCCCTGCAGCTGGGCATCGCGGAACTCTACCGCGAGGGTCGATGGATGGATCAGGCGGTGCTGGCCGACTTCATCGGCGAAGGGTATTATTCCGCGCACATTCGCCGCATGCGGCTCATCTACGGTCGGCGGCGGGCATTGCTTCAGGACGCCATCCGCCGGCACATGGGAGATGCGCGGCTCATATCCGCCGACAGCAATGCGGGCTTGCACCTGACGGTCAGGCTCGCGCCCGAGGTCGACGACGTCTCGCTGTCCGCACGTGCTCAGGAACTCGGCCTGATCGCATTGCCGCTGTCCCGCTATTATCTGGAGCAGCCGCCGCTGCGCGGACTCGTGCTCGGCTACGGATGCGTGCCTGACGACGACATCGAGCCGTCTCTGGCCAGACTCGCATCGCTGCTGGCGTGAGCCCATGCCGGACGAATGCTGCCCTGAACCCTTTCGACTCCGATGGATGTTGCGTGAACAAGAAGCCTGATCCTGCCGGCACGCCCGATGCCACCGACGACAAGCGCGACGACGAAGGCGGCGTGCGGCCGTTGTCGTCGGCGCTCAAGACACTGGAAGTGCTCGACGCGCTGGGCGAGTCGGTGAGCCCGATGCGCCTGGTGGACCTGACGCGCGTCGTCGGCGCAAGTCGCGCGACGGTTTATCAACGCCTGCTCACGCTCGTACGGGCCGGGTGGGTCGAACTCACGCACGATGGGGCATATCGGTTGAGTCTGCACGCGGCGCGCGTGGGCGACGCCGCGCTCGCCCATGCCAGCCTTGGCGACCGTGCCGAGGCCGTATTGCGAGCGTTGGCCGACACGACCGGCGAGACGGCGTCGTTGGCGGTGGTGGATGACGGGAGCATTCGCATCGCACGCCGTGCCGAACCCCATGGCGTGCTCAAGGCAGAGCTTCGCGTGGGCGCGGTGCTCACGCTCGACGGAAGCGCGTCGGGGCGCATTCTCGCCGCGTTCCTGCCGCAAACGACGCTCGAGACGTTGCTGCGCAATGGCGGCACGCTGGCGGACCCGCATGTGATCGAAGCGGCACGCGCGACCGGTTACGCGACGTCCAGTCAGCGCGACATGCCCGACGTCATGGCCGTAGCCGTGCCCGTCGACGACGCCCAGCAACAATGCTATGCCGCGCTGTCCCTCGTCGGACCGGTGTCCCGCTTCGATGCGCAGGCACTGCTCGGACCGCTTCGCGAGGCTGCCGCGGCGCTGACCGCCATGCATCACCGCCAGCACATCGGCATACGCCGCTAGACCGCCCCCTCGCCGACGCACCGGGCGCTCATCTCGCCACCGGCGCACTCGTCGCAGCGGGCGGGCCCGCCGCGTCGCCGGCCGCGCTCACGGCATTGGCGGTGCCCGAGCCGCCGTCGTCCGCCCCGCGCGCCGCGCCATGCGCCGAGATTCGCCGGTCGAAAAACGCGGCAAGCGCCGGGTCGTTCACCTTGAGATCGAACTGAAGATCATCGACCGCGGAGAAATAGCCGTCGCAAAGGTCCGCCTTCGCGGACTCGGTCGGCTGATCGTCGATGCTGCGCGAGTACACCACGAACTGGCGCTCCACGAGCATCGGCAACTGCGTGCGCAGCAACTCGTCGAAGCGCTCGCGCGCCTGGGAATCCGTGTAGGTTGCCTGCAATTCGGCGCGTACGCGTCGACCTTCGGCCAGATAGTCGCGATGCCGCGCCTGCCATGCGCGCAGGGCCGAATTGCCATGGTCACGTGTCGAAGCGCCATACAACCCGCACTTCTGCACCAGTCGCGCCAACACTTCGCCCACGCCCTCGGGCGACGCGATCGCGGCGCCCATCAGCTCCGCGTCGTTCTTGTACTGCGGCGGCTGGGCCAGCGCGGCCGTCGTGTCGAGCACCATCCAGAGGCACGCCGCGCCTGCGAATGCGCAGGCCGGCAGGCGTCGCAAAATCTTGCCACGTAGTTTCATTGCCGGATCATCGCAATGGCGGGCTCGAACGGCCTCGCTCTCGGAGATATCGCATCGGCCACGACGTCGATGCGTGCATCTTATCCGATGTCGCCGCGCAGTGGGCCGCATCGCGGTGTCGCCCCGGCCGCTCCCGCCCTCAGGCAGGCGACAGCGCGAGCACGCTCGCCCCGGCGGGCACGGCGGCCGACGCGCCCGCCGGCGCCATGGTGGCCTCAGGCCCGAGCCTGGCCACCATATAGCGCACGAAATGCTCCAGTTTCGACGACACGTAGCGCCCGGCCAGATGCACGAGCTGCATCGGCTCGCTCAGTCGCGCATCCGCTTCGAGCACGCGCACGAGCCGCCCGGCATCGACCTCCGGCGCGAGCAGGTACTCTGGCAGGAGGGCAATGCCCATGCCGCACACGGCCGCCTGCAACTGCGCCAGCGGGTTGTGAGCAATGAGCCGGGCGTCGCGCCCGGCCTCGGCGACATGCCACCGCCCAAGGACATCGTCGTATCGGAAGCCCAGACAGTCATGCCCCGCAAGATCGGCCGGCTGACGCGGCACGCCGCGCCGCGCGAGATAATCCGGCGATGCGCACGCCACGTGCGTTACACCGCGCAGCGCATGCGCAACCAGTCCCGGTTCGGCATTCCCCCCGCCTGGAAGGCCGCGTGAATGCCCTCCTCCTCGAGATCGACCGCGCGATCCTTGAGCGCGAGATCGAGCGCCACGTCCGGATGTGTCTGCAAATATTCCGCGAAGATCGGCATGAGCAGATGCGCGCCCACGGTGGTGGGCGCGCTCACGCGAATCTGCCCGACGTGACGCGACAACGCGCCCGACACCGACGCGGGGCGCCCCCCAACTGCGCCCGTGTCTGCGAGCGCCTCGGCGTCGGCCACGCGTGCGAGCACCTCGGTGCATTCGACGAAATAGCGCTCACCCAGCGCCGACGGCGCGTGACGCCGTCCGACGCGCCGCAACAATGGCTGTCCGAGCCGAGCTTCGAGCGCCTGCACGTGACGCGCGGCCGTGACCGTCGTCATGCCGCACGCCGCCGCGCCCGCCGAGAGGCTGCCGGCACGCACGACCTGCACGAACACTTCCATGCATTTGAAGCGATCCATGGTCAGTCGCGCAGTTTGGCACGCTCGATGGACATGTGCGTGGGCATCATGTTCGTGTTGGCGTTATGCATCACCCAGAGCGAGCCCGCCACGATGATCGCGATCAGCCCGGCGGTACACAGGAAGATGGCCGAATTCTGCCGCTGGCTGCGCTTCGCACCGATATGCAGGAAGTACACCAGTTGCACGACCAGCTGCGCCACGCACAGCAGGACGATCGACGTCAGCCCCATGCCGGCGGGCACCACGCCCAGCATGACCACGCCGAATGACGCGAACGTAAGCAGCAACGACAGGAAAAACCCCACCACGTAGTCGCGCAGGTGACTTTGCGAGGCATAGGCGCCGTGGTCATGGACTTGAGCGCTCGTCATACGAACTCCCGCAGGTAGACAAAGGTGAAGACACAGATCCAGACCAGGTCCAGGAAGTGCCAGAACAGGCTCAGACATTGCAGGCGGCGTCGCACCACCGGATCGAAGCCGAAGCGGCCGATCTGATGAATCATCACCACCAGCCAAAGCAGGCCGCAAGTCACATGCAGACCGTGCGTGCCCACCAGGGTGAAGAATGCCGAAAGGAACGCACTGCGCCCGGGGCCCGCGCCTTCGTGGAGCAATGCCGTGAACTCGTGGACTTCCATCGAGACGAACGCCGCGCCCAGCGCGAACGTGATCCACAACCAGCGCTGCACGACCGCCTCGTTGCCCGGGCGCATCGACAACGATGCCAGCCCGAACGTGAAACTCGAGAGCAGCAGCAGCACGGTTTCCCCGAGCACGAACGGCAGCTCGAAGAGCTCGCGTCCGGTTGGCCCGCCGGCGGTGCTCTGCGCCAGCACGCCGAACGTGGCGAACAGCACGCAGAAGATGAGACAGTCGCTCATCAGGTAGATCCAGAAGCCGAGCGTCGTGGTGGCGCCGCTGTCGTGGTGCGCGTGATCGGTGTGGTCGTTGGCCGGCGCCTTCGCGCCGCGACCGGAATTGGAGTGAAGGGTTGCCGAGGACATCAGGCCGCCTTTTGCAGGGATTGACGCGCGGGAAGCGCAGCACGCAGGCCGGCGAAGCGGGCGCTTTCGATACGCTCCACTTCCGCCGCCGGCACGTAGTAATCGACGTCACGGTCGTAGGCGCGCCACAGGAAAATGGCGATCGAGGCGACGAGGCTTGCGCCCGCCAGCCACCAGATGTGCCACACGAGCGCGAAGCACATCACGCCGCTGGCGACTGACACGAGGAATCCCGTTCCGGTGTTGCGCGGCATGTGGATGTCGTCGTACCGCGCCGGCTCGCGCCATGCCAGGCCCCGCGCCTTGTCGTCCCAATGCTGCTCGAGCGAGTCGATGTGCGGCACGTGAGCAAAGTTGTAGAACGGCGCGGGCGACGACGTGGCCCATTCGAGGCTGCGCGCGTCCCACGGATCGCCGGTCAGGTCGCGATTGGCGTTGCGATCGCGAATACTCACGACCAATTGCACGCCGAACGCCAGAATGCCGAGCCCGATGAGCGCCGCGCCGATCATCGCGACGACGAGATACGGCTGCCAGTCGGGTTGCACGTAGTGGTTCATGCGGCGCGTCATGCCCTTGAAACCGAGCACGTAGAGCGGCATGAAGGCCAGGTAGAAGCCGACCAGCCAGCACGCGAACGAGATCTTGCCCCAGCGCTCGTTGAGCGTGAAGCCGAAGACCTTGGGGAACCAGAACGTGATGCCTGCCAGGCACCCGAACACCACGCCGCCAATGATCACGTTGTGGAAGTGCGCCACGAGGAACAGCGAGTTGTGCAGCACGAAGTCGGCGCCCGGCACGGCGAGCAGCACGCCCGTCATGCCGCCGATGGCGAACGTCACCATGAAGCCGATGGTCCAGAGCGTGGCGGAGTGATAGCGGATACGCCCCTGGTACATCGTGAACAGCCAGTTGAACAGCTTCACGCCGGTCGGAATCGAAATGATCGTGGTCATGATGCCGAAAAAGGCGTTGACGTTCGCCCCCGAGCCCATCGTGAAGAAATGGTGCAACCACACGAAGAACGACAGGATACCGATCGACGAGGTGGCGTAGACCATCGATTTGTAGCCGAACAGCGGCTTGCGCGAGAACGTGGCGATGATCTCGGAGAACGCGCCGAACGCGGGCAGGATCAGGATGTAGACCTCCGGGTGCCCCCAGATCCAGATCAGGTTCACGTACATCATGGCGTTACCGCCCAGTTCGTTCGTGAAGAAGTGCATGCCCAGATAGCGATCGGCGGTGAGCAGCGCGAGCGTGGCGGTCAGCACGGGGAATACGGCAACGATCAGGATGTTGGTGATCAGCGCGGTCCACGTGAACACCGGCATCTTCATGAGATTCATGCCGGGTGCGCGCATGCGCAGGATGGTCACGATGAAGTTGATGCCCGTGAGCGTGGTGCCGAGCCCCGATATCTGCAGCGACCAGATGTAGTAATCCACCCCGACGGTCGGGCTGTACCCGAGTTCGGACAGCGGCGGATAGGCGACCCAGCCGGTGGCGGCGAAATCGCCCACGAACATCGACATCATCACCAGCACGGCGCCCATCGCCGAAAGCCAGAACGAGAGCGAGTTCACGAACGGAAATGCCACGTCGCGCGCGCCGATCTGCAGCGGCACGATCACGTTCATCAGGCCGAGCACCAGCGGTGTGGCCACGAAGAAGATCATGATCACGCCGTGAGCGGTGAAGATCTGGTCGTAGTGATGCGGCGGCAGGTAGCCCGCCTCGCCGCCCGCGGCGATGGCCTGCTGCGCGCGCATCATGATCGCGTCGGCAAAGCCCCGCAGCAGCATCACGAGCGCGAGCACGATGTACATCACGCCAATGCGCTTGTGGTCGACGGACGTGATCCACTCCGTCCAGAGATACCCCCACTTCCGATAATACGTAATGGCGCCGAGCAGCGCCGCGCCGCCCAGCAGCACCACGGCGAGCGTGCCCATGATGATGGGTTCGTGCAGCGGGATGGCGTCGAGATCGAGTTTTCCGAACATGAATTACTCCGTGAGCGCACGCGGTTCGGCAGGCACCGACGGGGTGCCTGCCGCGCGCTCGGCACGCTGCGCGAGCAAGGCGCGGCGGTCCAGTTGGCCGTCCGCGCGGCAATTCGCGGCGGCGATGATGTCGTCGATGGCATTACCCGACACCCGCATGCCCTGCGAGCCCCCTTCCATCGGTCCCATGTACTTGCCCACGATCGCGTCGAACAAGCCCGGCATGACGTTGGCATAGACAGCCACCGGCGCGCCGGTGCCCGGTTGTTCGAGCGTCACGTAGGCCGGTGCGTCGAGTGTGTCGGGCACGGCCTGCGCCGCTTTCACCCAGCGATCGAAATCGGCGCGCGACGTCACATGCGCCTTGAAGTGCATGTCGGAGAACCCCGGCCCGCTGTATGCCGACGACATGCCTGCATAGGTGCCGGTCTCGTTGGCGATCAGGTGCAGCTTCGTCTGCATGCCCGACATGGCGTAGACCATGCTGCCCAGTTGCGGAATGAAGAATGCGTTCATCAGCGACTCGGCCGTGAGCTTGAATTCGA
Organism: Pandoraea pnomenusa; assembly: GCF_000767615.3. Lineage (NCBI taxonomy): Bacteria > Pseudomonadati > Pseudomonadota > Betaproteobacteria > Burkholderiales > Burkholderiaceae > Pandoraea > Pandoraea pnomenusa. The sequence goes on from NZ_CP009553.3 coordinate 3,852,762, forward strand.
CGGGCGTATCGACCGGCAGCACCAGCCTGTTGACGGTGGCCACGCGATAGTCCGGGTAGATGAACAGCCACTTCCAGTTCAGCGCCACGACTTCGACGCGCACCGGTGGCGTGCCCGAGGCCACCGGCTCGATGGGACGATAGGGGTCGAGCTTGTGGGTCGTCTCCCAGATCATGACGGCGAGCGACACGACGATGATCACGGGAATGGTCCATACGACCACTTCGATCTTTGTCGAATGCGCCCAGCGCGGCGAATACGTGGCAGCCGTGTTCGTCTCGCGGTATCGCCAGAAGAACACCAGCGTGAGCACGATCACCGGGATCACCACGAGCAGCATGACGCCCATTGCAATCAGGATCAGATGCTTCTCCTGCTCGCCAACGCTGCCCTTCGGGTCGAGCAGTTCGAGCGTGCAACCGCTCATGGGCACTGTTGCCATCAGCGCCGCGGCGCGGACGCACAACGTGTGCCAACGCGTGCCGCGCGATGTGTCCGCCCTGCGCCGCATCGGCGGGAAGACGTTATGCATGGACATTTACAGCCTCGATGTATGTATAAGGAATTTGCGTTTCGAATGCTACGCATACACATATTCCATACATCGCGACATAATGACGCACTCGCGAACCGGTGCTTCCCGCGCTTCTCATCGTCTGCACGGCGGCGACGGAAACAAAAAAACGCCCGAGGTATCTCGTCCCTCGGGCGTTTTACACGCAATGACCGGTCAGGCGTGCGCTCGCCTGTGGCCTGCCGACATCAGAAGCGCCAGGTCGCCGACACCGATCCGGCAACATCCGCGTTGCCGGCCTTGTAGAAGTTGCTCGACACCGCGGCGCCGAACACGATGCGCTTGGCCATGCGATACGACACACCGGCCTGCAAGCCGAGGCTGTCACGACCTACGACTTCGCTGCGCGTCGTGAACGATGCCCCCGGATAACCGGCAAAGCTGGCACTTTGCGTTACAGCGCCTCCCGTCAGTTCGTGGTTCCAGGTCGCTTGCAGGTTGGCCGTGAGCGCATTGCCGGAGATCATCGGCAGATCGAAGCGCAATTCACCGCCCAGACGAGTGCGCAGCGAGTTGAACGTCTTGCCGTCGAGATGCAGGCGCGCGCCGTCGGCATTGTCTTCGGTCAGGCTCGGGCGATACAGCGCGGTGTAATCGAGCGCCGCCAGGGGACCGGCACTCACCGTGCTGCCAAGCTGCCAGCGCCATCCGCCGCCGACCGTCGCCGACGCGGTGGCACCGGTCCACGTGCCGCGCGGCGACGCGCTATAGCCGTTCACCGCGATGGAGCGATCCATACGGCCGTCCTCGACCCCCACGCGTGCCAACGCGAACGCATGCGGGCCCGCGTTCGGGTCCGGCGCGAAGCGCGCTTGCACACCGACATCGAACGCCGTGGTCTTGCCCGAGCCGGGCGTCTGGCCGTCCAGCCGGGTCGACTGGCCGCTGATCGCGCCGTGCACGCCAAACGTCCAGTCGCGCCCCTCGCCCGCCACCCGTTCGGCGCCGAACACCACGCCGTAGGTATTGCCGCTGGCCCCGGCCATGTCGCCGTCGCGACCGCGCCAGTAGCCGCTGCCGAACGGCATGGCGAATCCACGCCAGTTGCCCGTGAGCGCGCCCTCGCCTGCGCCCTTGGCACCGTCCGCGCCGACAGCGGCAGCCACCATGTCGGTGATCTGGCGCTCGCGCAGCAATGCGCCGGTGAACATCGCACCGTAGGCCGCCGGTGTGAGTTGCGGCAATGCCCTGGCGATATCGCTGCCATTCGCCGCCGAGAAGTCGAGCGCCGTGACGAGCGGTTGCAAGTCGGCCCCCACGCTGCCCGCGATCTGGTCCAGTGCCGCGCCTACCCGACGGCTGTTGCCGTCCGCGCCATATTGGGAGTAGGCATTCGCGGCCCGCGCGAGCTGGACACGGTAGGTGTTGTTGCCCAGCGACGACGCGGTGGCAAGCAGCGTCGGCGACGACAGCAGCGTGGTGACGCTGGCGAAAGCGCCGTTGACGCTCGACGCGCCCAGCCACTGGTTCGAGGTGACGGTGAAACCGTTCGCGTACCAGCTGCGCTGCGGCGCAATCGCGAGCGTGCCGTCCAGCGTCGCAGTGCCCGACACGATCAGCTTGCTGAACGTGCCGTCTCCCGACAGCGAGGACACGAGGCGGCCGGTGCTCGTTTGCGTGTAGTCGCCCGCGATGCTGATGAAGCCGCCCGTGAGCAGCGGCGCGACGGTGCCCGCGTTGACGAAGCCGGCCGTGGGATCGAGCGTGTAACGGCTGTTACCGGTCAGCGTGGCGCCGCTGGAGACGGCAACGTCGTGCACCGTATGATCGCCATTGATCTGCGTCGTGCCGCCGATCAGGGCGAGCGACAGGTTGCCGCCGACGATATTGCCGTCGTAGCGCAGGTTGAACGTGGGGTCGGCCTGTGCCGTTGCGACACCGTTCGCATCGGGGGTCAGACCGAAGCTCAGTCGCGTCAGGCGCAACGCGCCACTGGCGTCACGCTGGGCGTACTTCGAGATGATGTCGCCGTAGAGCGCTGCGCCGCGCATGATGTTGATCTGCCCGACATAGCCGTTCTCCGACATATACAGCGACGCATAGCTCCCCGCGAGGCGGCCGGTAATATCGGCGCGCGCGACAAGGGGGCCGTCGAGCTCGTCGAGCAGCGCCAGAGGTTGTCGTTGCGAGTCGTACTTCACGAAGATGTACGAGCCGCGATAGTCGCCGCTGTAGCCATCGTCGCCGTAATCGCCGAGCGCGTTGTGTCCGAAATCGAAGCTCGCGGCGATACCGTTCGCGCCCAGCGCCTGAACGTCGCCGCGCTGCACGAAGGTATGATTCTTGCCATACGTGAACATCACGCCACGGCCATTGCTGCCGTCCGCGTAGATGCGCGTACCGGGGAGCACGGTCACGTTGTTGCCCACGCCGTCCACGCGAATGCCCGCGCCGCCCGCGCCGATCGTGAGCAGGTCGGCGCGTTGCGACACGGTATTGCCGCTGCCGTAGATGTGCAGCCCCAGGCCTTGCGTCGCGGTGTTGTACGTGTTCGGTATGTAGTCCGTGCCGTCCGCGTTGCGGCCGAAGAACGGGTTGTCGTTCACAACGCTCAGGCCATCGTTGTAGATCGATCGCCCGAAGAAATTGCGCCGGTCGATGTTGTAGCCGATGTCTTGCAGCATCGCCAGCTCCGCCTCCATGAACCCCGTGTAATTGCGGTACGTCTGGTGGCTCATCAGGCTGTTCTTGAGCTCGATATGCGAGAGAATCGGCGAGTCGTAGGTGGTCTGCTCGAACATCGCCTTCACCGGGATATGTCCGTTCATGGCCCCCGCGAGGACCTCCTGCACATGGTCGCCGGTGAAATAGCCGTTGTCCTTGCGAATGTCGAACACGGACGGGTCGTACATGCTCGCGTTTGCCGGCGAGATGATCACCTGGCCTGGCCGGGCAGGATTCCCATTGTCGTCGTACAGATGCGCGGACCAGTCGTCGAGCACGGTGGCGAACTGGGCGTAAGGCAAGCCGTTCGCCGTGTAAGTCCCGACGAACATGTTGGTCCCGACACCCAGCGCGTGGGCGACTTCGTGTGCCATGACGGCCGTCATGTCGGCCTTCTCGGTCAATGGAATTTGCGAAGCGGCGTACGGTGCCGTCGAGAAGTCCATCTTGCCCAGCGTAATCTCGCCATGTGCCCCGAAGTAGGTCGGGCCGCCCAGATTGCTGTTCTGCAACGCCGCCTGCACGAGCGTCGGGTTCTGGTTGCCGACCGCGCGCGGATCCGTCGCTTCGTACACATACGGACTTTGCGCGTGCGCTCCCCCGTCGGTGCTCATGCCGACATTGATGATCGCCGGCGAGCGCCCAGGCGCCACCCTGATGATCTCCGCCCAATAGTCCAGCGCGGCTCGCACCTGGTCGGTCTGCAGCGGCGAAAGCGTGCCCGTCGATCTCACGGGCGTCACGCCGTCGTTGCCGAAGGTGTAGGGGTCGTCCGTCGGCGAGAACAGCCGCGCCTGTATGAACGGCGTGCCGTATCGGTCGTTGATGTCGATCGACGTTACCGCCATCGCTGACGACATCATCGTGCAGAGCGCCGCGAACGCAACGCTCGTCATACGAATGGTGCTCATTCAGTACTCCGTATCCATTTATGGCTTCCGTAAGGCTTTGTAATGCGAAGCGAATGGTACGGAGCGGTCCCTCGGACGTCACTGCGATTAATACGGGGTTTTTCGAAAATCGCCCGTAACCCACCGTGGAATAAGGACTTTTTCTTCGCCGGAGGTCTCGATCCGGGCACTTTCGTCCCGTCTTGTATTAATCACAGTTTCGCCACTCGGGGGCGACGACGATACTTCACTCAACGGCTGGCACGACACCGCGGCAGCCGGAAACCGAAACCACGACGCATCGACACAAGGAGAAACACCATGCCCGCACTCATCGCTTACGGCTTCGCCTCGGTCCTCGGCCTCGTCGGCGTTATCGCCCCGATCTTCGGCTGACCCCTGCCCCCCAAGCCCAACGACCCACGGAGAACCTCCATGACCCATCTCATCGACCTCATCGACAGCCTGCTCGGCAACGACGTGTGCGTGGAAGCCGGGATGCAATGCGCCGTCCACGTTGGGCACGTCTTCGGCTTCTGACGCGCTTGCCGGAACGTCGGCGACGGCGCATCGCCGGTGGACGGCGAAAAGCCTTCGGAAGGGACCGCCTGCGCGGTCCTTTTTTCCTTGTGCCGCCCCCTTCGCGGCACCGCCTGTCGTGCCGGCCTCGCGGGCACGGACGACGGAAATTTCGCCGTCCGGTGATTTTTTAGTACGATTTCACCATTCCACATAAAAAACCGGGGCCAGCGGGATGTCATCTCCCACCAAAGTTTTCTGTATTGAAGACGACCACGACTCAGCCGACCTGATCCGGGAAGATCTGACCGATCGGGGCTATACCGTCAAGGTGGCGCACGACTTCTCGAGCGCCCTGGCAACGCTCGCGTCGTTCATGCCCGACGTGATCCTGTGCGATGTGAACGTGCCGGGCATGACCGGCTTCGAGTTCCTGGAAAGCGCGCGCGGCATCATCCAGGGCGAGCGCAAGATTCCGTTCATCTTCCTCACGGGCAACGCCGACAAGGCGTCGATCATGCGCGGGCACAGCACCGGCGCTGACGAGTACATGCTCAAGCCGGTCGATTTCGACGTGCTCGACACCGTCATCCGCAAATACACGGACCACGACGAGCCGGAAGACGGCGCGCCCCTGCCGTTCGGCCTGACCAAACGCGAAGTCGAGGTGCTGCAATGGTCGGCGCGCGGCAAGACCTCGGCCGAGATCTCCATCATTCTGGATCTCGGCAAGCGCACGGTGGATTTCCACATCGACAACGCCCGCGAAAAGCTCAACGTCGCCACGCGCACCGAAGCCGTGGTGCGGGCCGCCCTGCTCAATATCATTCAGCTTTGATCGCGCGCCATCGCGCCGGAACGTTTTCGCATGGCTAAAGCCTCGTCTTCCCCCCGCAAGCCGCTCCCGATCCGGGGGCGCATGTACCTCCTGCTCGCCCTGTGCCTCGCGGCCATGATCGCCGTGGGCGTGATCGTGCATCGAGAAGTCGACGCCGCGCAGCAGCGCGCGATTGCCGCCGAGCGCACGCAGATCGAGCATCTGAGCGTGCTCGAGGAACTCAACGACTACATCTCCGACTTCCGCACCGTCGAATCCGAAGCGCTCGCCCCGATGCCGCCCAAGGCGCTCGCCGACATCCGGGCCGCCGCCAACGAGTTCGACGTCAAGATCCAGGCCGCGTCGCAGCGCTACCAGAAGGTGCTCGTGCACGACGAATTCCGCCTCGCCTTCGGCAAGTTTCAGTCACAGTGGGCACAGTACCGCCGCGCGTCGAACCAGGTATTCCAGTTGGCGCAGGCCGGCAAGCTGGTGGACGCCGCAAAGCTCTATCGCGGCGAGTCGAACAATAAATACACGCAGGCGAACAGCACGTTCGGCGCGCTGGTGTTTCGCAGCACGGAAGCGCTGATCAAGGACGTCGAGGCGAAGAACGCGGCCGCCCGCCATCGCCTGCTGCAAATCGACGCGCTGATCGCCGCCATGATCGTCGTCACGCTGCTGTGCCTGATTTACGTCGACGCCGTCATTCTCAGGCCGCTTACCCGCCTGATCCGCATGTCGGGCAACGCCGTGACCGGCAAGGCCAGGTTGCGTCTGCCGTGGTTGCAACGTGGGGACGAAATCGGCACGCTGTCGCGCTCGCTGGCCAAATTCCAGGAAAGCACGTCGTCGCTCGTTCGCAACCAGAAGCTCGCCACGGCGAAGAACACCATCCTGCAGCGCGCCCTGGCCAACGAGGAACGGCTCAACAACTTCCAGAAAACGTTCCGGTCCATGGCCACGCACGAATTCCGCACGTTGCTCAGCGTGATCGACGGACACGCGCAGCGGCTGTTGAATCCGCGCAACGAAGAGACCGATTCGCGGCCGCGCTATACGAAGATTCGCGAGGCCGTCGCCAAGCTCAACCATCTGATCCAGAACTGGCTCGACGCCGCGCAAAGCGCCTCGCTCGAAGACCCGAAGTTCGGCAAGCGCGCGGAGCTCTCGCTCGTGGCCCTGCTCGAGGACGTGCGCGGCGTTGGCACCGACATGTTCCCGAACGCCAGCATCACGGTGCAGGCCGCGCCGGAGCTGGACAGCCGCATGATCGGCGACAGCAACGTGCTGTTCCATGCGTTCATCAATCTGGTGAGCAACGCCACGAAGTACACGATGGCGCCGCCGGCCATCGACATCGGGGTGAGCGATGCGGGCGAGGCATTGCGTGTGGTGCTGCGCGACAACGGCACCGGCATTCCGGAAGACGAACTCAAGGAAATCTTCCAGATGTCGTTCCGCTCACGCAGCAACGCGGTGCTCGAAGACGGCTCGGGCGTGGGGCTCGCCGTGGTCTATGCGGCCATCGAATTCCACAAGGGCACCATCGACGTCGCCAGCCAGGTCGGCGTGGGCACCACGTTCACCGTGACGCTGCCCAAGTCGCCGCAAGGCTCGCAGACGTCCGGATCCGACGAAGCCGCGGCCTGAGATTCGCGCTGGACATCACCAACGAAAAAGGCCGGCATCGCCGGCCTTTTCGCATTTCGCGTCGTTTCGCGTCATTTCGCCGTTTTTCGCCATCGGGTCACGCCGGTGAGTTGGCGTCGACCGAATTGCCCGCGCCGCCGAGCGCCTTGTAAAGCGCCATTCGGTTGTTGAGACGATTCAGGCGGACCTGGGCTTCGGCCGCTTGCGAATCGCGCAGCGACTTTTGCTGCTGCAGCCAAGGCTGTATGTCGATCGCACCAGCGAGGTAGCGCGAGCGCAGTAGCGACTCGGCGCGCTGTGCCTGCGCCAGCGACAGGACACGCTGCTCGCTTTCCCTGGTCAGCTGGTCGCGCGCGGAGAGCGCATTCTCGACCTCGCTCAGCGCCGTGTACAGGCTCTTGCGGAAGTTCACCACGTTTTCCTCGTATTGCGTTTGCGACACCTTGATCTGCAACTGCATGGTGTTCCACTGAATGAACGGCAAGGTCAGTCCTGCACCCAGGGCCGCGATCGGGTTGCTCAGCACGCGCTCGAGCGTGCTGCTCGTGGTGCCGAGCGAGCCCGTGAGGGAGAACGTCGGGTAAAAGCCGGTGCGCGTGACGTCGACATTGGCCAGCGATTCGCGCAGACGCCACTCCGCCGCGCGCAGGTCGGGGCGCCGTCCGAGCAGCTCGGCAGGCAGACCGGCCGGCACGTCAGGCAACGCCTGCGTCGGCAGCGTCGACGGCTCGGCCGCCATCTGCTCGGGCGCGCGGTCGAACAGGATCGCCAGCGCATTGCGGTTCTCGGTGCGCTGCTGCAATTGCTGCGTGAGCGTCGCCCGCTGGTCGGCCAGCGACTGTTCGGCCTGTGCCACGTCGAGCGCCGAGACCGCGCCGGCGGCGTATCGCGAACGCGCCAGTGCCACCACGCGCTCGGCATAGGCAATGTTGCTCTGCGAGTACGCGATGATCTGGTTCAAATAGCCGAGGGTCCAGTAGTACTGGGCCGTCTGGCTGATGATGGACAGGCGCGCCGCTTCGCGATCGGCCTGTGTGGCCTCGTATTCCCAGCGGGCGGCGTCGCGCTGGGCGGCGAGCTTGCCCCACAGGTCGACCTCGTACTGCGCCGTGGCGTTCAGGCTGCTGCTTCGCGCCATGGTTTGGGTGTCGAGCGTGCGCGACACTCCGCCCTTGCCGTTCACGCTGACCGACGGCGTGAGATTCGTGTCGGCCAGCCCCGACTGCAACTGCGCTCGGTACGCGCGAATGCCGGCCGCTGCGAGATCGGTGTTGACGGCCAGCACCTCGGCGATCAGGCGGTCGAGTACGGGGTCGCCGAACGCGCGCCAGAATTCGGGCGCGATCGCGGCAGCCAACGGGTCAACGGGGTCCACCGGGTCCACCGGGTTCGATGCGTTCGATGCCATCGACACGCGCGAGGCGGCCACGCCGGCGTTCGGCCCGGGCATGGCCGGCGGGTTCATCGAGGCAACGGGCGCCCCGGCCCACTGCGCGGGCACCGGCACTGCCGGCAGCGGATCGTGGCGCACGCCGGCGCAGCCGGCAAGCAGCACCGCGGCGCTGGCGAGCGCGAGCCACGTGCGCGCCGGCTTCTCGAGGCGCCTTGCGGCATTCTTGGGAGTCGTTCGGATCATTTGGCCGTACCTCAATCGCGTGCCAGCGCTTCCACCGGGTCCAGCCGTGCGGCATTGCGCGCCGGCATGAAACCGAATACCACCCCGATGAGCGTCGAGCACAGAAACGCCGTGACGATCGAGCCCATCGAGAACACCATCTTCCATTTCGCGACGAACAGCGCGAAGACGAAGCTCGCGCCGAACGACAGTGCAATGCCGATCGCACCGCCCATCAGGCATACCATCACCGCCTCGACCAGGAACTGCTGCATGATGTCGCTCTGACGCGCGCCGACGGCCATGCGAATGCCGATTTCCCGCGTGCGTTCGGTCACCGACACGATCATGATGTTCATCACACCGATCCCGCCCACCACCAGTGAAATCACGGCGATCAGCGAGAGCAGCAGCGTGAGCGACTGGCTCGTCTTCTCGACCGTCTTCACGATGCTGTCCATGTTGTAGGTGAAGAAGTCCTTGCGCCCGTGGCGCTGCGTCATGAGTGTCTCGAGGCTCTTTTCGGCGGCCTTGCTCGGCTGGCCGTCACGTACCCGCACGGTAATGCTGTCGACGTTGCGCTGGCCAAACAGGCGCCCCGCGGCGGTGGTGTACGGCACCCAGATGTTCAGGCTCTTCATGTCCCCGAACGCGCTCTTCTTCTCGGCGGTCACGCCGATCACCACGCAAGGCAGGTTGCCCACGAAGATCACTTCGCCCAGCGGATTCGGATTCGCGCCGAAGAGCTTGCGACGCGTGTTCTGATCGATCACGGCGACCTGCGCCTGACGCCGCACTTCGTCGGCACCGAACGCAATGCCCTGTGCGATGTTCAGCCCGCGCACCTGGAAGTAGTGCTCGCCCACGCCGGTCACCATCGCGCTCGCGTCGATGTTGCGATAGCGCAGCAGCAGGCTGCGCGCCGTCTCCGGTGTGGCGCTGTCGACATAGACCTGCTCGGACAGGGCCAGCACGTCCTCGGGCACCAGCGTCTGGATCGTCGTGGCGCGGTTGTCTCCCCAGTCCTTGCCGGGATAGATGTTGATCGTGTTCGTGCCGATGCTCCCGATCTCGGCCAGCATGTAGCGTTTGGCGCCCTCGCCGATGGCCACGATCGAGACCACCGACGTGATGCCGATGATGATCCCCAGCATCGTCAGGAACGTGCGCAGACGATGCGAGACCAGCGCGATCCACGCCATGCGGAACGCCTCGGCGAACCGGTCGATGCCGCCGGCCCAGCGACGCGGCGCGGCCACCGGGTCCGGGGCGCCGGTGTGACCGGCCTGCGGCGCCGCCGGGTCGGGCCGGCGCGCCGCGCCCGGATCGTCCGGCGCTGGCTCGACGTCGTCGCCCGGCATCTCCTCGGGTGGCTCGACCACGGGCGTGTTCGCCCGGTCGGCCACGATCTCGCCGTCGCGAATCTCGATGATGCGACGGGCGTGCGCGGCGACGTTTTCGTCGTGGGTCACGATGATGACCGTGTGCCCCAGCGCATTGAGCTCCTTCAGAATGCGGATGACTTCCCTGCCGCTGCGCGAATCGAGCGCGCCTGTCGGTTCGTCGGCGAGAATGACTTCACCGCCGTTCATCAACGCGCGCGCGATACTCACGCGCTGCTGCTGACCGCCCGAGAGCTGGCTCGGACGATGATGCATGCGGTCGGCGAGTCCAAGGCGGGCGAGCAGCATCTCCGAGCGCACGCGACGCGACGCATGCGCGGCGCCGGTGTAGACGGCCGGCATTTCCACGTTCGACGCGGCGTCCAGATGGGGCAGCAGGTGATAGCGCTGGAAGATGAATCCGAAATGCTCCCGGCGCAACTGCGCGAGCGCGTTGGCGTCGAGATCGCGGGTCTCGCGCCCGGCCACCCGGTAGCTGCCCTCGCTCGGATGATCGAGGCAGCCGAGGATGTTCATCAGCGTGGACTTGCCCGAACCGGACGCCCCCATGATGGCGACGATCTCGCCGGCCTCGATGGCGAGGTTGACATCGTGCAGCACCACGACATCGCGCTCCCCCGCCGGAAACCGGCGGGTAATGCCCGAGAGCGACAGCATCGGGACCGACCCGGAATCGACGGTGGGCGGGGCGGAAGTGCTCGACATGCTCGGCGTCCCTTCCCTTTACTGTGCCTGGCCGGCGTTGGATGACGTATCGACAGGCGCGGACTCGCCCGCCTCGCCGATCACGACGCGCTCGCCGGCCGAGAGGCCTTCGCGCACTTCGACCCGGACGTTGTTGTTCAGGCCGGTCACGATCTGGCGCGTGACGGCCTTGCCGTCGTCGCCGAGCACGCGCACTTCGTAGCGATTCGGCCCGACGCGTTTGCCGAGCGCCGCCACCGGCACGTTCAGCGCCTGCCTGGCCGTGCCGAGCAGCACGTTGACCTGTGCGGTCATGGAGATGCGCAGGCGATGGTCGTCGTTAGGCACGTCGAACAGCGCGTTGTAGAACACGGCCGTATTGTTGCGCGTGGCGCCGCCGCCCAGCGTGCTCTGCGTGTCGAGGTAATTCTGCGGTGCGGGCTCGATGGCGCGCAGCTTGCCGTAATAGCGCTTGTCGGGGTCGCCAAGAATCGTGAAGTACGCCGTTTGTCCCGGCTGGATGCGGATCACGTCGGCTTCCGAGACCTGCGCCTTGACGGTGATGGTGCTCACGTCGGCGAGTTTCAGGATCACCGGCGCCTGCTGCTGGGCGACCACGGTCTGGCCTTCCTGGGTGACGATGGCGACGACCTCGCCGTCCATGGGGGCCTCGATGCGCGTGTAGCCGACACTGGCCCGCGCCGATTCGATCTGCACACGGGCCTTGCGGATCTGCGCGTCGAGCCCGAGCAGCGTGGCGCGCTGGGTGTCGAGCGCGGCCTGGGCCGCTTCGTAGTCCTGACGCGACGTCGCCTCATCGGGCAGCATCTGGCGCTGGCGCGCGAAGGCGAGCTCGGCCTGGCGAAGCTGCGCCTGCGCGGTGCGCTTTTGCGCCTGAAGATTCTGCTCGTCCGCCTCGGCCGAACGCAGGCCGTTCTGTGCAAGCACCGGATCAATCTGCGCGAGCCATTGTCCCTTCTTGACCTTGTCGCCGAGCTTGACCTTGAGCGACTTCAACTGACCGGTGACCTGCGCACCCACGTCGACCTGCTGCACGGCGCCCAGTGTGCCCGTTGCCAGCACGGTATTTTCGAGGTCGCTGCGCTCGACCCTGGCACTGATGTACTGCGGCGGCTTCGGGGTCGCGAGACTGCGCAGCCCCAGCACCACGAGCACGACGAGGGCAACGAGGCTGGCGACGAGGTAGCGTCGGCGGCGAATGAACTGGATCATGGAGCGAAATGAACGATCAAAAAGGCCCGTCGAAAAAAACGCTGCGCCATTGCGCTGCCGCTGACCGGCCTGCCGATCCGCCGGTGTGGCGAACCCGCCCGATCACCGCCGCCCGGCACCGTTCGGAGCACAAAAAGATGAGAGTTTAAGCCGTTTGACGCCTCTACAGACCATCCGGCGGCACGACCGCAGCAAAGAAAGCCCGCCGACGACGATGACGAAGCCGCTGTGAAGCTGGAAGAGCGTACGCATTACAGCGGCCTGATGCGCAGGAAACCGGCGATCAGGCCCGCGATCGCTTTGGGGAACAAGCCGGGAACGTAGCGCATGGTGGACTCCTTGACGTTGTGGTGACACGGCGAGCCCGATGGCCCGTGCCTGTGTCGTTTCATTGCAAGCAGTGTCTCATCGGCCCCACCTCCGGGAAACTTGTACAAATCACAGTGCGGGCGCGGCCCGATCGCGGCCGGATCGTGCTGGTGATATATTTCCCCGGCATTCGAAGGGACATTATGAAAACGGAAATCTTCTACGCGTTGTACCTGATCGCCATCGTGACCGAGGCGATGTCGGGCGCGATCATGGGGATGCAGCGCGGCATGGACCGCTTCGGCCTCGCCTTCGTGGGCATGGTGACGGCGCTGGGCGGTGGCACCATCCGCGACGTCCTGTTCGGCCGCCATCCGCTCGTCTGGATCGCCCATCCGGAGTATTTGCTGCTCACGCTGGGGGCCGCCACGCTGGCGTCCATCGTGGCACGTCACATTCACCGGCTGCGCATGACGTTCATCACCGTGGACGCCATCGGACTGGCCGCGTTCACCATTCTCGGTTGCGATATCGGCATGACGGTGAGCACGAGTCCGGTCATCGTCGTGATGGCCGGCGTGCTCACGGGTATCGGCGGGGGATGCTGCGCGATCTGCTTTGCGGACAGGTGCCGCTGGTGCTGCGACGCGAGATGTACGCGAGCGTGGCGTGCATTGCCGGTGCGCTGTACGTGGCGATGCTGCACTGGGGGGTACCGAACGGCGTGGCGACGACCATCGGCTGCCTGGCAGGCTTCGTGATCCGAATGCTGGCGGTCTGGTTCGGCTGGCGTTTCCGGACCTTCGAGAACGAAACGCCGACCGAACCGATGCACTAGCCGCCGGGCGCCCGGGGCCGGCATCGCGCTAGCGCGACGCCGGTGTCTCGAACGCCTCGGCCGACACCGGCCCGCCAAAGCCGTACTTCGCTCGCGGTCGCAGCATGAACGCCTGCGTGCGCTGCTCCGTGACATGGGCCACCCAGCCCGCCGAACGGCCGACGATCCACATCGCGGTGGACACGCCGTCGGGCAATTGCAGCGCGCGCGCGAGCGTGACCAGCCCCGTCGCAAGACCGGGATGTGCGTTCAACTCGATGCGCATACGCTCGAGAAACGCCAGCGTCCGGCGGGTGTTCTCGCGCGATGCGGCGTCCATCGCGCCTTTTCCCGTTGCCGCCATGAGATCCGCCGCGCACTGCATCATGAGATCGGCGCGTGCGTCGCCGCCCGGATACAGCGGATGGTTGAATCCGAACAGGCTTGCGCCGTATTCGCGTACGCGATCGACCCGCGAGTCGAGTGCGTCGTAAGGCTCGCACAACAGCAGCGTTTCGATCTTCTCGGTGCTGGTGCCCGTCGTGAAGCCGATATGCGAGCCGATGGCCGCCGCCACGCAACCGAACAGATCGGCGTTGGTCGACGCCGCCACACGCGCCGAGAACGTCGCCGGGGCCAGTTCGTTATCGGCCAGCACGACCAGCGCGGCATTCATCGCACGCAGCCGCATCGGCGTGAGCGCGATGCCGGCCGCGCGCAGCATGTGCGTGGCGATGTTCTCCCCGTTGCCGCGCGCCGCGAAGCAGCGCCCGGGTCCGAGAAAGCCGACGCAACCGGCCATGCAATGCAGCATCATGCGCGCGGCCTGGACGGCGGCGCCGTCGGCAAGCTCGCGTGCGCCGCGCTCGTGCATCGCGAGCGCGAACGGCACCATGCCCAGCAGATTGCCGATATCCGCGCTCGCGACTTCGTCGTTGTACGTCGCGAGAAAGCGCAAAACGTCGGGCGGTGTGTCCTGCATTGGCCACTCGGCAATGCTGTCCTGCCAGATGCCGGTCATGAGCAGATGCACCACCGACTCGAACGACGCACCGCCTGCCGCCAGGTCGATCGCCAGACGGTTGCGATAGCGGGGGCCGTGCGGCGTGATCTGCGTGATCGCGGAATGCAACACCGGGTCGCCGAAACGCATCGTCGATTCCGCCACCGCACCGGTCGGCGCCCGCCCGCGTTTGCGCGTGGCCAGGCGCTCCACGTCGCGCCGCAGGTACAGGCTCTTGCGCCCGTCTTCATGCGGCCTCGCGCGGATCAAGCCCCGGCTCACGTAGGCGTAAAGCGTGGCGGGCTTGATGGCGAGCATGCTGAGGACTTCCTCGCGCGTCATCAGGTCGGTCGGTTGCGTCATCGTCTGTCTCGTCTGTCTCGTCGGTCTCGTCGGTCTCATCTGCCCCTTGCACCTCAGGCGTTGCAGCGGGCGGTGATTCGTGCGGATCCTGCGCCTTTCGGCGGAATTCGCGACACATGATGCCATAGGTATATTGACTTTAATAATCAATATTGATAAACAAAAAACCGCCCAGTAAAGTCGACTCCGAAATTCACGACAAAGACACTGCGGAGCCACGATGCCGGCCTCCGACAGGTCGCCCCTTCGGAGACAAGGCATGGCCCATGACATCGCGCAGACGCCGTCGGAACGCATCGACGTTCGCGAGACGCTGCAATCCGCGCCACTGGGCGCGTTTCACTATCGGCTAGGCACGCTGCTTGCGCTGATCCTCCTGTTCGACGGCTTCGATCTCTACAACGCCGCCTACATCGTGCATGACGTCACCTCGCTCTGGCACCTCTCGCCAAGTCAGATCGGCGTACTGCTGTCGTGCGGGCTGGCCGGCTTCGCCGCGGGCTCGGCTGTCTCGGGGCCGTTCAGCGACCGGATCGGGCGACGCCGGGTGCTGCTCGCCGGCATCTGGCTCTCGGGCCTGATGAGTCTGGCGATCGCCGTCTTCGCGCACGACCTGATGTCGTTCATCGGCCTGCGTTTCGCGATGGGTATTTCGCTGGGGCTGTTGATGCCGGTGGCCGTCACGTACATCAACGAGATCGCACCCAAGCGCAGCGCGAACGTCTTCACGATCGTGTTCTTCACCTGTGGATGGATCGGCGGTGCCACGGCCTCGGGCTTCATCGCCGCCTGGCTGATCCCGCAATACGGCTGGCAAAGCATGTACTTCGTCGGCGGCCTGTCGGTCGTGCTCGCGCTCGTTTTGCAGTTCGTGTTGCCCGAGTCGGTCTCTTTTCTCGCCAGTCGCGGGCGTCAGGACGCCGTACGCGCGCAACTCGCGCGTCTGTGGCCCGCGCGCGCGCCGGAATTCGAAAAGGCGACGTTCACCTCGCCGGACGCCGGCATCAAGGCGGGCTCCGTGGCCGCGCTGTTCTCGGCCGGCTTCCGCCGTCAGACGATCTGCTTCTGGGCCATGGGAGCGTTGTCGTTGTTCTCGTCCTACGGACTGTCCGGCTGGCTGCCGACGATCATGCTCAAGCGTGGCGAGAATTTGTCGACGAGCTTCGCCTATGGTTCGCTGCTGGTCTTCGCCTCGGCGTTCGGTAGTCTGATCTGCGGCGTGCTCGCCGACCGCATCGGCAACCGCCGACTGGCAATGTCGCTCGCGTGGCTGTGCGGTGCGGCCGCCATTGCCATGCTCGCGCTCGCCTCCGGCGGCTCGGTGACGTTCGTGGGGATCGTCGTGGCCGGCATGTTCGTCATCGGCACGCAGACCGTGCTCAACAACCTGGTTGCCGTGAGCTATCCCACGGAGATTCGCAGCACCGCGGTCGGGCTCTACCTCGGTATCGCCCGCGTGGGCGCCATGTGTGGCCCGGCCATCGCGGGCGTGCTGCAACAACTCACCGGCGGGGCCGGCACGATGTTCTTCGTGCTCGGCGCCGCGCTCGTCACGGCCGCGGTGCTGGTGTTTCTCGTGGCGCGCCCCGAGCGCCTGCCCAAGGCCCCCGCCTTCGGTCACTGAGGGCTGCCCCCAGCCTCCCTCCGGCAAGCTCGGCGTTCCACGCGCCGCATCCAACGACATCGGGCGTCGCCGCGACAAGGCGCCGACGCCCGCGCAAGGGATCGCATCATGTCCACGCTGCCCCTCTCGCTCGCCATCAACGACTACGACCACGTGCGCGACCTGCTCGCCGGCCGGGTCGCGGCCGAAGGCATCGACCTCATTGCCTCGGTGCTGCCGGTCGAGGAGATCTTCTATCGCACCACGCATTATCAGGAGTGGGATCTCTCGGAGATGTCGCTCGCGAAGTACGCCTCGCTGCGCTCCCAGGGCGACGATCGCCTGATCGGCCTGCCGGTATTTCCGTCGCGCGTGTTCCGGTTGTCGTCGCTCTATGTGCGCGATCGTGGCGATATCGCGTCGCCCGCCGATCTTCGCGGGCGTCGCATCGGCGTGCCCGAATGGGCGCAAACGGCGTCGGTCTATTCGCGCGGCTGGCTCTCGCACGATCAGGGCGTGGCGCTGGCCGACATCGAGTGGGTGCAGGCCGGCGTGAACCAGGCGGGGCGGCGCGAGAAAGTCGCCGTTCGTGTGCCGGACCACGTGCGCTACCGGCCCGCGCCCGGCAAATCGCTTACCGGAATGCTGCTCGACGGCGAGATCGACGCCATCCTCAGCGCCCGGCCGCCCGCGCCGCCGCCCGGTCGCGAAACCGAGATCGTGCGGTTGTTTTCCGACGTCGAGTCCGCCGAGCGCGACTATTTCGCACGCTCGGGCATCTTTCCGATCATGCATCTGATCGTGATGCGGCGCGAGCGCTTCGCCGCGCATCCGTGGATCGCGGGCAATCTCCTTCGGGCGTTCACGCAGGCGAAGGACGCCAGCATCGCCCGTCTCGAGGACATCACGTGCTCGCATTTCCCGCTGCCCTGGATGCCCCAGCGCGCGGCCCAGGCGCGTGCCATGTTCGGCGGCGATCCATGGCCGTACGGCATAGCGCCCAACCAGGTGACGCTGGACGCCTTCCTGCGCTTCGCCCACGAGCAGGGGGTGTGCCATCGGCCGATGCAGGCCGACGAACTGTTTCCGCCGGAGCTCGGCGCCGACGTCAGGATTTGACGTGCGCCAACGTCGAGCCTCCGCTCGTTTCATCGCATTTCCACTTCAATCGCCAACACCATGTCGCAAGCTCGCCCCCCCTATCAGCCGGCCGTCACGGAACATGACGCGGGTTCGATGTCGCAACTGCGCGTCGATCTGGCCGCCGCGAATCATATCCTCGCCCACCACGAGGTGCTCGACGGCTTCGGCCACGTGAGCGTTCGCGATCCACGCAATGCCTCGCACTTTCTCATCGCGCAATCGATGGCGCCCGAGTTGGTGTCGCCTGACGACATCCTCACGCTCGACTTCGATTGTCAGCCGGTCGACGGCGACACCCGCAAGCGTTACCTGGAAACGTGGATTCACAGCGAAATCTATCGCGCACGCCCGGACGTCATGGCGATCGTGCACAGCCACTCACCGTCGGTGATCCCGTTTGCCGCGTCGTCGGTGCGGTTGCGCCCGGTGTACCACATGGCCGGCTTTCTGGGCAGCGGCGCGCCGGTGTTCGACATCCGGCACTGCTTCGGCTGCACCGACATGCTCGTGCGCAACGGCGAACAGGGCAAGGCGCTGGCGGCGTCGCTCGGCGACGCCGACGTGGCGCTCATGCGCGGGCACGGTTTCGTCGCCACCGCGCCCTCATTGCCCGCCGCGGTGTACCGCGCCATCTACACAGAACTCAATGCCGGCATGCAGTCGAAAGCCATCGCGCTCGGCGGCGAAGTCACTTATCTGGATGAGGAGGAAGGCAAGCGTTCGAATGCGACGAATCTGGGCGTCATCGAGCGTCCCTGGACACTGTGGAAGCGGCAGGTCGCGGCGTTGCGCGGCGAGTGATTGCGCCGTCATCGCCCCAGGCTCGCCCCGCATTGCACCTGCCCCGAGACCGGGTCCTTGCGACAGGCGGTCTGACCCTGTGCGTCGAGGTAGATCGAGCCCTGCGGGCTCGTCGGCGCGCCCGGGTAGCGCCCCTGAGGCGCACGTTGCGGGTCGGTCAGGCTGCGCATCTGCATGTCGCCCGCGGCGGCGGCTTCGCGCTGGCGCAACGCCTGCTGCTCTGCCTGGGCCATGCCTTGATTGAACTGAGCGCTCACGCCGCCCGCGGCGGGTTGCCGGGCCGCGGGCGGTGCGACGGATGTGCCCGACGAACCGCCCGACGCGGGCTGGTTGGATTGACGGATGCTGTTGAGATCGCCGCTCTGCAAGTAGGACTGCGCCCAGGCGCCGCCCGCCGTCGAAATGCCGACCGCGCTCATGCACGCGATCAGCAAGCGTTTCGCTGACATGTGTCGAATCCCCGTGAACGACATGCCGGATGCGCACCGTCGCCCCGGCGGGGGCGCCGTCTCGTCTCCGGCGATGCAAGTCTGATTGAATGTCGACAGAGTGTAGCGTGATTCGACGCCGGCCTCAGCCGCGACGCGTGGCGAGTTCGGTGCCCTGGCGCAACGCTTCGAGCAGGCTGCCTTCGTCGGCGATGCCCTTGCCCGCGATATCGAAAGCCGTCCCGTGATCGACCGACGTACGCACCACTTGCAGGCCCACGGTCACATTCACGCCGGCTTCGAGGCCCAGCACCTTCACCGGCCCGTGGCCCTGATCGTGATACATCGCGACCACCAGGTCGAAGTCGCCACGACCGGCGCGAAAGAACAGAGTGTCGGCCGGCAGCGGGCCTTCGATGTCCCAACCCCGTTCGCGCAGGTGCCGCACCGCCGGTACGATCTTCTCCTCCTCTTCGCCGTAGCCGAACAGGCCGTTCTCACCGGCGTGAGGATTGATACCGCACACGGCAATGCGCGGATTGGCGATGCCCGCCTTGACGAGCGTGGCATGCCCCCGCTCGATCGTTCGCTGCACCAGACCCGGTTCGATCTTGCGAATCGCGTCGATGATACCGATGTGGGTCGTCACGTGAATCACGCGCAGTTGCGGCGCCACGAGCATCATCGACACTTCGTCAACGCCGGTCAGATGCGCGAGCATCTCCGTATGCCCCGGAAACTTGTGACCGCCGGCGTGCAAGGCTTCCTTGTTCAACGGCGCCGTGCAGATGGCGTCGATCTCGCCGGCCTCGGCCAGCGTCGCGGCACGCGCGATGTATTGGTACGCCGCATCGCCCGCGATGGCGGACAACTGGCCGAACGGCAGATCTTCGGGAATCAGGCCGAGGTCGATGCACTCGATCATGCCTGGCGAAAAGGTCGCTTCGGCAACCGAAGCGATCCGGCGCACGGTCATCGGCTTGCCGACAATGGCGGCGGCCTGCTCCAGACGGCGCGCGTCGCCGATCACCACCGGACGGCACTGCTGATAAACGTGCTCGTGCGACAGACTCTTGACGATGATCTCGGGGCCGACGCCGGCGGCGTCGCCCATGGTGATGCCGATGACAGGCAGATAGTGATTCATGGCGTTTGCGTTGGTATCCATTTCAAGGGGGTGTGGCCCGGCACCGGGTCCGGGTCGATGTCCTGTTCGATGACGCACGCGCGATGCCGGGATCATTCTGGATCATCCCGGGCCGGTCCGCGTCGTCCGGGGTCATCGGGGCGCGCCGTCATCCGCGAGCGCGCGCAGGTGCCGATAGGCGCTGTGCAGCGCGGCTTCGCCGCCGAAGGCGCCCGCTTTCGTGACGATATGCGTCGGCGCCCCATTGGCGGGACGCCCCACCGCGACGCCCGGCTCGACTTCGCAGAGCAATTCCAGCGCACCGATGCCGGCCGCGCTCAACATCGCGCGCGCGGTCTCGCCTCCTGTGACGACCAGTCCGGACAGGCGCGCGAAGTGCGGCGCGATCAGTTCGGCCAGGGCCGCCGACAGTTGCGCGCCCTCCGCGGGATCGAACGCGTCGTCGCGGCCGATGCGCACCAGCAGGTCGGTACCTTCGTCGATGGCCCGACCAATGCGCGCGCCCCAGGCCGCGGCTTCGCGGTGCGCCGCCCCGGCGCGCAGTACGACAGGCGGCACGATCCATTCGACGACGGCATTGTCGCTTTTCAGCCGCGCGCATTGGTGTTCCGACACCGCCGACAGGCTGCCCACGAGCGTCAGTACCCGGGCACGCCCGGTGTCCGGCGCGGCCGCCGACGGCGGCGCGAGGTCTTGCGTGCGCGGCACCCCTGGGGGGACCGCAAACAACTCGGGAATTTCGGCCAGCTCGCGGGCGAGACCGCCCGAGCCGACCCAGAAGATATCCGTACGCGACGCCGTGGCGCGCGCCAGGCGCGCCAGGTCGTCGTCGGTCTGTGCATCGACGATCAGCGCTGTCACGCCGGCAGCGCGCGCCTGCGCAATGGTGTCGTCCAGCGCCGCCGCCACCGTCGCCGGATCGCCGCGCAGCAGTTCGACGGAAACGGTGCGCGTCGCCATGCCCGCGGCGCCGAGCATCGGTGCGATGCCGGCCTCCCGGCCGCGGTGCTCCAGGCACCACGTATCCGTCTCGGCCAGCGGCACGCCCCGCACGAAAACTTCGCCCCCCTGCACGACACGCCCCGTGGCCGGGAAGGCAGGGGCGACGATGGCCATGCCGGCCAGCGGCTGCAGGGCGGCCACTTCCGCGACCCAGTTGCCGCGCAACGTCGAATCGATTTTCTTGTACAAGCGTCGCCCGGGTGCCGCGAGCCGCTGCCATGCGGCCACGGCGCGCGCGGCCGCTACCGCCGGCGCGAGGCGCCGTGTGTCCGTGTCGATGGCCACGACTTGCGCCGCGGCATCGAAGCCGTCGAGGTCGAGCGACACCACACTGCGGCGACCGGCATTCGTGAAGCCGATCGCACAGTCGGCGGCGCCCGACAAATCGTCGGCGACAATCAGCATGCTCACTGCACGGCCCCCTTGGCGGCGGTGCCCCCGCTGCGGGCCATCGCCCGCTTGGCAACGGCAGCCGTCAGGATCGGCGAGACGATGGCCGTGACGACCACGCACGCCGCCACAAGCAGCGTGGCGCTCTTGGCCGCTTCCTCGTACACCGGGTTCGCGGCCGCGATCAGCGCGGGCACGGCAGCGGCGTTGCCCGCCGTGTTCGCCGCGGCCGTACCGGCAACGCCGGTGCCGCCCGTCAGACGGTCGACGATGTACAGCGGAATGCCCGTCACGACCACCACGGCGAAGCCGAGCAGAATGCCCAGCAGGCCGGCCTGCCAGACCTTGTGCAGATCGAGGCCCGCGCCGAGCGCCAGCGCGAAGAACGGAATCATCACCGGCACCGCGCGACCGAGGAAGTCGCGCATCTCGCGATCGAGGTTGCCCAGAATCATGCCCACGGCCAGCGGCAGGATGCTCCCTACCAGCGTCGGCCAGGGGAATGCGGACAGCCCCGCAACGCCGAGCGTCACCATCGTGAGGAACGGCCCCGATTCGAGCGACATGATGGTGTAGGCGCCTACGTCCTCCGAGCGGCCATATTGCCCCATGAGCGCCATGTACAGGCCACCGTTGGTGTCGTTCATCGCGGCAACCACGGCCAGCGTGGAAATGCCGGCAAACATGCCCGAACTCACCGGCGCCTCGCCGAGGAAATGACCCAGTACGATCCCGACCACAATGGCCGCGCCGACCTTCGCGGCAAACAATGCCCCACCCTTCTTCACGAGGTATGGCGTGGCCTTCACGTCGATGCTCGCACCCATGCACACGTAAAAAACGGCGAGAATCGGCAGCGCTCCCGTGAACAGCGCATTGGTGAACGAGCCGAAGAACTTCGGCATGCCCGGCATGAAGGTCGCAATCAACGAACCGATCAGCAGGGGAACGATCATCATCCCGCCCGGCACGCGCTCGATTGCCCGCTTGATACGTATTTGAGCCATTGTTGTCTCCCGACGAATATTAATTTTGACCGATCGATCATTATTTTGATCGATTCAAGCAGACTGAAGTCTAATCGCTGCCGGAAAAATGTGCAAACATTGCGACTTAGGGTTTATCCTCGGCAAAAACTGGGAATGAGCGCCATCGGATTGACGTGGATTGACGCGGAATGACTCGATTACGCACTCAGATTGATCGAATCGATCAATTTTGAGATACCGAACGAACCGCGCCTGCGCCACGGATTGCCACGCTCCGGTGACCGCCTCCCGCTCGCGGCAAGCTACACTATGCGCGCCATGCGCCGGGCGCTCCGTTCGCTCGCGTGCTTCCACGATTCGTTTCGTTCAGCCGTCAACCATCCATGAAAGTTGCGAACCGCCGCGAGGCGATTTTCAAAGCCGTTCTGTCCGGCATGACCGACGTCGCCGCACTGTGCGCGCATTTCGGCATGTCGGAAGCGACCGTGCGCCGCGATCTGCGCGCACTCGCCGACGAGCGCCGTATCGTGCGCACCTACGGCGGCGCCGCTGCGCCGGTGCGCATGCACGAACCCGAAGAGTCGCTGGAATTGCGCCGGGAGAGCTTTCGCGAACAGAAGGACGCCATTGCCCGCGCCGCGGTGGCGCACGTCGACGACGGCGACACCATCTTTCTCGACGGTGGCACGACGACCGAGGCGATGGCGCGTTTTCTGGTCGGACGCGAGGGCGTGCATGTGGTGACCAACAATCTGCTCGCGGTCGGCCCGCTGGCGACCAACAGGGTACCCGTGACCCTGATCGGCGGCGACGTGCGCCCGTCGAGCATGAGCGTGCTCGGGCCACTCGCACAGCTGGCGCTCTCTCGGGTGTCCGTCGACAAAGCCTTCCTCGGCGCCGACGGCGTCGTCGCCGGACGTGGCCTGTGCGAAGCGTCCGCCGAACAGGCGTGGCTCAAGGAATGCATCATCCGTCAGTCGGCGAGCGTGTATGTCCTGGTGACCGCCAACAAGCTCGACCGCGCAAGCCAGCAACACTGGACACCGCTCGAACGCGCCTGGACACTGGTGACCGACGCCGGTGCGGACGACGACGCGCTGACAGAATTCCGAAAGCACGCCGAGATCACGATCGAATCGGTGGGCTGATGCGAAGCCAAGCGCCACCCGCGCCCTCGATCGCCGGGCCGGGTGGTTCCCACGACGCCATACAGGACAGCACGCCATCGACATGACCACCGACGCCGCTCTCGTTTCCGCCTTCGCCCCCACTGGCGTGCTGCGCGCCTGCATCAACCTGGGCAATCCCATCCTCGCGGGCCTCGACGCGCAGTCGCGGCCCTGTGGCATTTCGGTGGATCTGGCGACGGCGCTCGCGCAGCGCCTCGGCGTGCCGCTCGCATTGCAAACCGTCGACGCGGCAGGGAAATCGGTTGACGCGGTGGCCTCCGAAGCGGCCGACGTCGGCTTCTTCGCGGTCGATCCGAAGCGGGCGGCCGCCATTGCATTTACCGCGCCATACGTGTTGATCGAGGGCTATTACCTCGTGCCCGACGCATCGGAGGTGAGGGTCAATGCGGACGTCGACCGTCCCGGCACGCGCGTGGTCGTCGGCAAAGGCAGTGCTTACGACCTGTTCCTCACGCGCGAACTGAAGCATGCGGAGATCGTGCGCGCACCGACGTCGCCGGCCGTGGTGACGACCTTTCTCAGCGGCGGGTATGACGTCGCCGCGGGGGTAAAGCAGCAAATCGAGGCAGACATTGCCGGCACGCCCGGTTATCGCCTTCTGGGCGAGCGATTCATGGTGATTCGTCAGGCGATGGGGCTGCCGATCGGGCGCGGCGAGGCCGCCAACGCCTTCCTCGCCGCGTTCGTCGAAGCGATGAAAACGTCAGGCTTCGTGGCCGAAGCGCTGCGCCGTCACGGCATAGACGGCGTGTCGGTCGCGCCCTGAGCGAGGCGGGATCGAGCGCCGGGCGAACCGACCGTCACCACGGTGCCGGCGCCGGCACCGCACACGGGCCGTCGATACCGACGCTGGTGAAATCAGCCGGCCCCACCACCTCCAGATACTCCATGTCGGGCGAATAGTCGAAGAGGAAATGGCGAATGCCGGGACGCTGGTGCACGCAGTCTCCCGCCTCCACGAGCGTTTCCTTGTCTTCGTACATGAACTTCGCCCAGCCCTTGAGCATGTACACGATGTGGAAATCGGCCCCGTGGATATGCCATCCCGTGCCAGCCTCCGGCGCGCTGTTGGCACGTACCAGATGGGCGATGACCTTGCCACCGGTGGCATCGGCAATGCCGAGATCGCGATACACGAAGAAATCGCGCAGGCCCCCACCGACGAAAGCGGTATCGCCTGGCTTGACGTGCGAGAACTTGTTTGGGGTGCTGTTCATGATGTCGGTTGTGACTCCATAAAAACTACGGGATGGGAAACCGCGACTACTGCGCCGTCCAGCCGCCGTCGGCGGCCCACGTCGCGCCGCGGACCTCCGCCGCCATCGGCGAGCAGAGCATCAATGCGATGCTCCCGAGCATCTCCGGCGTCACGAATTGACCGGACGGCTGTTTTTCCCCGAGCAAACGCGTGCGCGCGTCGTCCGCCGAGAGTCCTTCGCGCAGGGCAAGATCGTCGATCTGTTTCTGTACCAGCGGCGTGAGCACGAAACCCGGACAGATGGCATTGCACGTCACGCCGGTCGTCGCCGTTTCCAGCGCGGTGACCTTCGTGAGTCCGACCAGGCCGTGCTTGGCGGCCACATAGGCCGACTTTCCGGCGGAGCCCACCAGTCCGTGCACCGACGCGATGTTGACGATCCGCCCCCAGTTTCTCTCGCGCATACCCGCAAGGGCATGCCGCGTCGTGTGAAACGCCGACGTCAGGTTGATCGCGATAATGTCGTCCCACTGCTGCGCCGGAAACGACTCGATGGGCGCCACGTGCTGGATGCCCGCATTATTGACAAGGATGTCCACGCCGCCGAAGCGCTCGCGTGCGACGTCGAACATGTGCTCGATCTCGTCGGCGCGGCGCATGTCCGCGGGGAGATGAATCGCATGCGCGCCGGTCGATTCGACCGCGCGGCGCGCCGCTTCGACATCGCCAAAGCCGTTGAGCACGATATTCGCGCCGGCACGTGCGAGCGCCTGGGCGATGCCCAATCCGATGCCGCTCGTCGAACCGGTAATCAGTGCCGTCTTGCCGTTCAGGCGCATTGCAGCGTCCATCTCAGGTGCGGTACGAGCCGAAGTGGAGGAAATGGCGGTCATGTTCACACCAGCCCCGTCGTGTAATAGAGCGCGATCACGAAGAACACCGCCATCGTCTTGATCACCGTCACGGCGAAGATGTCGCGATACGATTCGCGGTGCGTGAGACCGGTCACGGCGAGCAACGTGATGACCGCGCCGTTGTGCGGCAGTGTGTCCATGCCGCCGCTGGCCATGGCGACCACGCGGTGCAGCACCTCGAGCGGAATGTGCGACGCCTGCGCCGCCTTGATGAACGTGTCGGACATGGCCGCAAGCGCGATGCTCATCCCGCCCGACGCGGAGCCCGTGATGCCCGCGAGCGTGGAGACGGAGACCGCGGCGTTCACGAGCGGGTTGGGAATTCCCTTGAGTGCGTCGGCCACCACGAGGAAGCCGGGGAGCGCCGCGATGACGCCGCCGAATCCATACTCGGACGCCGTGTTGAGCGTCGCGAGCAATGCACCGGAGACAGCGACCTTCGTACCGTTGGCGAAACGGTCGCGCACCTTGCCGAACGCGGTGACAAGCACGAGCAGGATGCCGGTCAGCAATGCCCCCTCCACCGCCCAGATCGCCACCACGCCGTTGATCGAGATCGACACCGGTGCATGAAGCCCCGGGAGGATATCGGGCGTGACATCGAATTGGCCGCCGTACCAATGCGGGATCGCCTTCGTGAGGGCGTAGTTCACCACGCCGACGAGGATCAGCGGCGTGATGGCGAGCACGGGGTTCGGCAGATTGTCCGAGTTCACTCGCTCGGGCTCATTGAGCAGCGAGGCACCATAGCCCTCGCCGTTGGCCGCGGCGGCGCGGCGGCGCCATTCGAGATAAGTCAGCCCCACCACGACGATGAAGACCGCGCCGGCAACACCGAGCACGGGTGCGGCCCAGGCCGTGGTCTTGAAGAACGTCGTCGGAATGATGTTCTGAATCTGCGGAGTGCCCGGCAGCGAATCCATCGTGAAACTGAAGGCGCCCAGCGCGATGGCGCCAGGCATCAACCGCTTCGGAATGTTGCTCTGCCGGTAGAGCTCCGCCGCGAACGGGTAGACGGCGAATACGACCACGAACAGAGAAACCCCTCCGTAGGTGAGTAGCGCACACACGGCCACGATGACCGCATTGGCCCGCGTGCGGCCGATGTACTTGATCGCGGCGGCCACGATGGACTCGGAGAAGCCGGACAGCTCGATGACCTTGCCAAACACGGCGCCAAGCAGGAACACGGGCAGATAAAGCTTGACGAAGCCGACCAGCTTGTCCATGAAAATCCCGGAAAACACGGGGGCAACCGCTTCCGGCTGGGTCAGGAGAACCGCCCCGAGTGCTGCGATGGGGGCAAACAGAATCACGCTGTAGCCGCGGTACGCGACAAACATCAGAAACGCCAGTGCGGCGAGCACGATGAGAAACGACATCTTGTCTCCAGTTTGTTTGCCTGCACGGGGTTGTGCAGGTTGAAGTTCTTACGTTCGACTGCCAGCTACGCAAAAAGCATGCCGCATCGCGTTAACATCATGATTACAAAGGACACCGACCTCCCTATCGAAGCGCCAAATGAAAAAACGAAGGCCGCTGACGGGCCATGCGGCGCCTTGACGTCTCCATTTGGAGACACTTCCGGGACATCCCACTACGCGGTAACAAGTCGATCGAGGTGAAACGAGAAGAATTCCGATGGTTCAGGCGTTTTCACCAATCGAGCAAATGTCTCCATTCGTGGAATAATCGTCTCCAAATGTGGACTTTCCGGATTTCAGCATGATGAACGACGATGCGCGCAACGCGCCGGGTCTCGATAGACAGCACGACCTGCTCTCCGATTACGAGTTCGTTCGCAAGCAGGCCATGCAATCGCTGTTCGAAACGCTGGATCATTCCAGCGAGGGCACCGTCGTGGTGGACGGCGATGCGCGAATCGTATGGATCAACCGGGGCTACGCGGCGCGGTTCGGATTCAGCAATCCGGATGCCGTGATCGGACTCGACTGCGAGGACGTCATCCCCAACAGTCTGATGCGCGAGGTGGTGTCCACCGGACGGCCGATTCTGCTCGACATTCTCGAGACCGGACACGAGCCGCTGGTGGTCACGCGGCTCCCCATCCGCGACGCCCATGGCAAAACGGTCGGCGCCGTGGGGTTCGCGCTGTTCGACGAACTCAAGGCGCTCACGCCCATGTTCAGCAAGTACTCGCGCTTGCAGACGGAACTGCTCGCAACGCGCCAGTCGCTCGCGCAAGCCAGGCGGGCCAAATACAGTTTTGGGAGTTTCGTGGGCACCAGCGCGGCAAGCCTGGAGACGAAGCGCCTCGGACGCCGTGCCGCGCAGCTCGACTCGCCGGTGCTGCTGCTCGGCGAGACCGGTACGGGCAAGGAATTGCTCGCGCACGCCATCCATGGTGCTTCCGCGCGGGCCGACAAACCCCTTGTCACGGTCAACGTGGCAGCCATTCCCGACGCCTTGCTCGAAGTCGAATTCTTCGGCGCGGCAGCGGGCGCCTATACCGGCGCCGACCGGAAAGGCCGCACCGGCAAGTTCGAGCTGGCCCAGGGGGGAACGCTCTTTCTCGATGAAATCGGCGACATGCCGCTACCGCTGCAGGGCAAGCTGTTGCGCGTGCTTCAGGAACGGGAGTTCGAGCCGATCGGATCGAACCGGATGGTGCATACGGACGTGCGCATCATCGCCGCCACCTCCGCCGATCTTCCGAATCTCGTGGCGCAAGGGCGCTTTCGCGCCGACTTGTACTACCGGTTGAATGTCCTGACGATTCGCGTGCCGCCACTGCGCGAACGGCCGTCGGATATCGAGGCCATGGCGTACGCGATTCTCGACAAGCTGAGCGCCTACCGCGACGCCGGTCATCTGGAACTGGACGAAGGCGCCATCGACTGCCTTCGCGCCTACCGCTGGCCCGGCAACGTCCGGGAGTTGCACAACACGCTCGAGCGCGTTGCCCTGCTCTCGGAAAGCGAGCGCATCGACGCGCGCTCGCTTTCCCGCTTCATCGGCGAGGGCATGGGCGACGGCGAGGCTAACCACCCGACCGGTGGCGCCGGCACTGCCGCTTTCGCCGTCCCGTCCGATAACAAAACCGCCGACGACGCGAATGCCCAGCGCTATGACGACGCCATGCGGGCGTTCGAGCGTCAATTGCTGACACAAGCGCTGCGCGCCGCCGGGGGCCGGGTTGCCGACGCCGCCGCGCGGCTCGATATCGGACGTGCCACCCTTTACAAGAAGATGGCCGCACTGGGCATCACGGCGCGCGAGTAACGCGCATGGGATCGACAGGCCGCGCAAACGCAATACTGCCCGATTTTTTCTCGTCAGTTGCCGCGTAGCCGGGCGATCGGCCATAATCGACCATTGCCTGTCAGAAGTCACAGGGCAACTGCGCTGGTTCGGGGCACAACTTATAACAAGCGAATTGCGACGCAAATGGCAGCCGTAATCACGAAATACGTCAGGGACGGGATCACGTATTACGAAATTCGGGGGGCTCTGCCCGACGGGAAACGCTACCGCGACCGGGTGGGTTTCAGCGAGGGCGAAATGAGATTCCGGGCACTCGTTGCGAGGCGCATCGTATTGATGCGCAACGATTACCTCTCCGAAATCAAACGCGTCGGCGACGAAATCAAAAATGCCAGGCCAACGCCCGGCTGGATGAGCCAACTGATTTTCTAGCGAACGCTACCCACACCATCGCTGCGCCCAGACTCGTGCCGGCCGGTTGAGCGGGCGGTTCCCCGTGGATGTTGCGCGACCGGCACGCCAACCGTGCAAGCGGCGCTCGGCACTTGGCGCGCGAGGGGCGACGCGCGCCCCGCCCCGATCACTCCAGCTTGAAGCTGAGCTTCGCGGTGATCCGAAAATTGACGATCTTTCCGTTGTCCACTTCGGCCGAAAGATCCTTGATGTAGATCGATTTGACGTCGCGAAGCGATTTCTGCGCCTCCTTGACCGCATTCCCGGCGGCGTCCTCCCAGCTTTTCGGCGATTCCGAGAGCACTTCGATAACCTTGACGACTTTGGACATGGTTGCCTCCTGTCTGAATTCGCGGACGGGCGTCGCCGAGCGAAATCGGGCCGCCCTCGACAAGCGTGGCATGCCGCAGCCAGTCGACGTTGACCGACGTCAAACGAATTCCGTTGCGCTCACGATGCATCGCGCTGACGCGGGCAGGTGCGGGCGCTCCCCTCATCCGGTTGGGGGAGCGGTCTGACGTAGATCAAAGGCACTCGCCATGAACGACGGATATGGCGGGCCTGCGGCTAAGTTGAAATTTCGACAGACCGACATGGAGCGAACGCGATGACGCCCGCCCGGATATCCGAAAAACGAACACCCGTCGAGGTTGAGATCAACGGCAACCATTATGTGGGGCACTACCGCGTGGTGAATGGCTCGGTCATCGCCTACGTGGGGGACGAGTGCGTTTTTGCGTCGTACGACATGAATACGCCCGAGGCGGTCGCACGGTGGCTCATCTCCGACATATGCCGCAAGCAGCAAAAGAGGGAAAAAAGGCCCCGATCACGGTGACACGCGACGTCGCGCCGCCCCGCAAGGCGCCGCCAGCGGAAGCGCCGGCATTCGCGACGGCCTCGCGGGCCGCGTCCGCGTGTCGATCGTCGACGTTCTCCGAGCTGGCCTCAACGTTGGTACGGTGCGGCGGCGTTCAGGCGACACGCATCGTGGCGGCCGGCGCCGCGGAAGACTTGCACCAGTTTCGCGTGACGATGCGTCGCTTGCGCGCGCTTTGGTGGACCTATCGTCCGTTGCTGGATCGCCGGCAATACGCGCGGCATCGCGCGCTGTTCAAGGGCCTCGGGGACATCGCCGGCCAGGTGCGAAACTACGACGTCCTGTCTTCATTGCTCGCGTGCGTCGCACACGACGCACCGCTGCCGGAAAACATTGCCCGCGAGCGCGCGCTCGCATTGGCGCACGCGAAAACGACGATGGCGCGACGCGAAGTCATGCGGGATCTGGCCAATACCAGCGCGCAAGCGGTGCAGTCCCTGCGCCCCTTGCCAAAGTGCGCGCAGAGCGAAGACGCGTTCGTCTCGCTGCGCATCGCCGTTGCAAGAAAAAACATGAAACGGGAGGCGAAAAGCGCGGGACACGCGCCAGGACGCAGCCGGCTGGAGCAACTCCATGAGCTTCGAAAGCGCGGGAAGACCGTGAGGTATCTGCTCGAATTGTTCGAACACGGCAACGCCGCCGACAATCGGCATCTCAAACAACTCGGCCGGTTGCAGGAATCGCTCGGCAAGCTTAATGACGTCGTCGCCAGCGAAGCCCTGCTGCGCAGTCGCCCTGGACTGCTCGGCGGCGAGTTGGATGCCGCAAAGTTGCGCAAGCGATTGCGATCCCTGAGAAAGCGCCATCTTCGCGCAGCGATGGCGTTGATTCGCGCATAGACAACGATGGCCAGGGCCATCGCGTGACCTCGGCCTCCGTCGACGCCCGGCACGGACGTCGCGGCGAGTGTGTTGCGGAGCGGCGCGGTGCCGCGCCGCGTCCGACGTCGCACGCTCGGATCGAGCGGTGCTGCCGCGTCACACCGGAACGCCGCTGCGCTCGCTGTTCATCACGTTGCCTTTCGGACCGCGCCGGTAAAGCCGCAGCGCGGCAAGCAGGCCACACAATGCCGCGAAACTCATCCAGTATCCCGGCGCCGCCTTGTCGTGCGTGATCTGGATCAGGTACGTGGAGATGGCGGGCGTAAAGCCACCGAACACCGCGGTCGCCAGGCTGAACGCGAGCGAGAATCCGGCCACGCGCACCTGCACGGGCATCACCTCCGTGAGGGCAGCGACCATCGCCCCGTTATACATCCCGAAGAAGAACGAGAACCACAGCAGCACGCTCAGCATGCGGGCAAAGCTCGGCGCCTGCGCCAGCCAGTCGAGCGCCGGATAGGCGGTACAGATCGCCAGAAGGGAAATGCCGATCAGCACAGGCTTGCGCCCGATCCGATCCGAGATCGCGCCGCCGATGGGCAGCCACATGAAATTCGATGCCGCGGCGAGCAAGGTCACCAGCAGGCTGTCAGACGTCGAGAGCTTGAGGACGGACTTGCCGAACGTCGGGGTATAGACGGTGATGAGATAAAACGTCGTGGTCGTCATCGCCGTGAGCATCATGCCGCCCAGGACGGTGCGCCAATGCGCGAAAAGCATCGCCACGATGTCGCGCAACGGGGGGCGATGGCCTCGTGCCTCGAAGGCGGCCGTCTCCTGCAGCGAGCGGCGCAGAACAAACAGCAGCGGCACGATGGCGCATCCGACGAAGAACGGAACCCGCCAGCCCCACGCCGCGATCTGTTGCCCGGTAAGCCACTGATTCAAGCCGTAGCCGATCGCCGCGGCCATCACGATGGCGACTTGCTGGCTCGCGGACTGCCAGCTCGTATAGAACCCCTTGCGGCCCGGCGTCGCCATCTCGGCGAGATAAACGGACACGCCGCCGAGCTCGGCCCCCGCCGAGAAGCCCTGCAAAAGCCGGCCCAACAGCACCAGTGCCGGCGCCAGCAAACCGATGCGCTCGTACCCGGGAACGCACGCAATGAGTATGGTGCCGCTTGCCATGATCGACAGCGTCACGATCAAGCCCTGGCGTCGCCCCACCTTGTCGATATAGGCGCCGAGGAAGATGGCGCCCAGTGGCCGCATGAGAAATCCCGCGCCGAACACGGCGAAGGTGAGCATGAGCGATGCGTATTCGCTGGTCGCCGGAAAGAATATCTTCGAGATCGACGTGGCGTAAAAGCCGAACAGGAAGAAATCGAACTGCTCGATGAAGTTGCCGCTCGTCACGCGCAGCACAGCGGCCGCCCGGTTCGCGCGGCGACCGCCGGCGCTCGCCGCAATGGATTCGGTGGGGTTCATGGTTGTCTCCAGGTTATTGTGTGGGCACCGGCGCTGCGTGAGCGCCGGGCCATCGCTATTCCGAGCCCAGGCTCAGGGTGTTGCGCTGCCGCCTCTCGATGGACGACTTGAGCAATGCCGCACTGCGAAAGATTCCGTGGGCGAACTTCCCGTAAGGCAGCGTTGCGAACAGCGCCATGACGATGCCCAGGTGAAGCGCGAGCAACGTCGGCATCGCGGCGGTTGTCCGGCACGCGAGCAATCCGAGGCCCGACGCGCTGGTCAACAGCAGGAGCGCGATGAAGCCACGATCCATCGGGCGCTGGCGCGTGTCGGTGCGCGCGGGATCGCGCCGGACGTTCAGCCACAGCAGCCCCGTCGGCCCCACGATGAGCCCGGCGCCACCGAGCACGCCCAGCACCACGGGAACGCTCAGGACCGGATACGGGGCCTCGAGGCCAAATGCATAGTGATAGAGCGTTGCCACGACGGTCGCGCCAAAGCACAGCATGAAGCCGTAAAAGGTCAGGTGATGGAAGCGGCGCCGCGCGAGCGTGAAGGCGTCGTCCGCTTCGTTGCAGCCCTCGCCGTGGCCGCCGTCGAGATACTTGAGCGTCAGCGCGTGACGGGCGGCCTCGCTCACCGCGGGCACGCTTGCCGTCCCCGGCGCAACGTCGCGCCAGAACCGCCGAACGCCAATACCCAATGCGAGCGCGGCGAACAGGAACACCGCCCCGAACATCACGGCGAGCAGGTTGTGCGGAAAGATCGCATAGAAGTCCGCAGGCGCGGCGCTCCGCGCAAGGCCGCCGCCCAGTCCCAGGCCCAGCAGCAGGAACAGCGAGATGCCGGCCGCCAGCGCGATGGACAACGTCACCCCATTGCGCCGGTACAACGCGCCGAACGCTGCGGGAAACGCGTACTCGGAATAGGTCTCGAGGCGCACTTGAGCCATCGCCTTGGGCACGTTGACGGCGAACTCATGGGGCGGCGCGTACTGGCACGCGTGATAACAGGCACCGCAGTTGTGGCAAAGATTGGCGAGGTAGTGCACATCTGCCTTGGCGAATTCGAGGCGGCGCGTCATTGCCGGGAATACGGCGCAAAAACCCTCGCAATAGCGGCAGGCGTTGCAGATCTGCATCTGACGCGCGACTTCCGCCTCGCCTGGATTAAGCGCGACGATGGGAATCACGCGCGCGGCCTTGCCTCGTGCGCCCGCGCCGGCGGGCTTCGAAACGAGCGGCGCCAACGAAGGGCCTTGCTCGGAGGGGATTGCGTCAGACTTCTGCACTGCGAAACTCCGTGTTCTTGAGGGCGGCGCGGGCGGCCTGCGTTCCGGCGATTCGCCCGAAAGCCGTTCCGATCGACATGCCGACGCCTGCCGTATAGCCCTTGCCGAGTACGTTGCCAGCCATCATTTCGCCGGCAACGAACAGGTTGTCGCTCGGCGCGCCGCCGAAATGCACCTGCGCGCGGTCGTTGGTCTTCAGGCCGAGGTAGGTGAAGGTGATACCGGGGCGCAACGCGTAGCCGTAGAACGGCGGCGTATCGATCCGGCGCGCCCAGTGTGTCTTGGGCGGCGTGAGGCCTTCCGTATGGCAGTCGTCGAGAGCGGTGTGATCGAACGTGCCGACCCGGCAGGCCTGGTTGTAGCGTGCGATGGTGTCCACGAACGGCCCCTCGGGCAGCTGAAGCTTGCGCGCCAGCGCTTCGAGCGAGTCGGCGCGCTCGCCCGGGAAGACCGGCGGCATGAAGCGTCCGATCGCCTTGGCGTCGATGATGGAGTAGCCGATCTGCCCCGGCTGGAGCGCGACGAGCCGACCCCAGATCGCATAGCGCTTGGGCCAGAAGTCCTCGCCCTCGTCGTAGAACCGATCACCGTCCCGATTCACGACGACGCCCAGCGACACGCAATCGATGCGCGTGCAAATGCCGCCGTCGTATAGCGGGGCGCGCGCATCGATCGCAACGCAGTGCGACTGCGACGGATCGCCGATCATGTCGGCGCCGGTATCCATCAGGTGCTTGAGCAGCACCCCCTTGTTGAAGCGCGTGCCACGAATCAGAAAGTTATCGGCAGGCCATTCGCCGCGCGCGTTCTGGCCCCAGGCGTCTCGCAGCCACTCGCGATTCGACTCGAATCCACCGGCGGCCAGCACGCAGGCGCGCGCGGCAAACCGCTTGTTGCCGCTGCGCGCCGCCACGAAGCGGTCGCCATCGAGCTCGAGCGAATCGACCGGCGTGTCGTAGCGGATGTCCACGCCGAGGGCTTCCGCACTGCGGTAGTAGGCATTGACGAGCGCCTTGCCACCGCCCATGAAGAAGGCGTTGGTGCGCGCGACGTGCAGCGCGCCGGACAGCGGCGGCTGGAAACGCACGCCGTGTTTCTGCATCCACGGACGGCACGACGACGATGCGCGGATCGTCAACCTGGCGAGATGTTCGTCGGTAAGCCCGCCGGTGACCTTCAGCAGGTCCTGCCAGAACTCCTCCTCGGGATAGGCATCGACGAGAACGTCCTGCGGGGCATCGTGCATGCAGCGCAGATTGCGCGTGTGCTGCGAGTTCCCGCCGCGCCATTCACGCGGCGCCGACTCGAGGAGCTGAACCGACGCCCCCGCCTCGCGCGCCATGAGCGCGGCGCAAAGCGCGGCGTTGCCTCCTCCGATTACCAGTACGTCGACCATTTGACTTGACTCCTTTCGCACGCATCATAGGGATGTCAAATCCGGGTCGCCAGACGTCAGGCGTCAAGGGGCCTTCACGTTTCGTGAACGGTCGGGGTACGCAGCCGCGCGCCGGGCCACCGGCCTTCGCGCACGAGTTGACGGGCCACGTCGGCAAGCACGACGCGCGCGGCGAGCCCGGCGGGCGACAGTTCATCGTCCGACACGCTGACGATCATGTTCGGCCGGGTGGCGTAGTGCTCGGCGACGGGCACGCTGGCCAGCGGCACCGGCGCTGGCCGCGCGAGCGCCGCCCCGGGTTGAATCGTCGCGCCCATGCCCGCGCAAACCATGTCCATGAGCAGTGCCAGGCCGTCGACCTCGGCGACCACGTTAGGCTCGAAGCGCGCCCGCTTGAACGCCGTGGCGAGCTGCGAGCGCAGGCCGTGCGTGCTGCTGGGCAGAATCAGCGGAAGCTTGTCGAGGTTCCTGAGCCTGACGGAGGTGCCGCTCGGCATACCGTCGAGGTCGACGGCGCCAATGAGGAACAACGGCTCGTCGAGCAGCGGCATCACGCTCCAGCGTTGCGCGGGGACCTCATGAAAAATCACGGCGAGATCGATCTGGCGCGCCCCGAGCATCGACGATAGATATCCGGAAAGACTCTCGACGATGCGCAGGCGAACGTCCGGATACCGTTCGCGCATGGACCGCGCGAAGGCGACGCCCAGCACACTCGCCGTGCTCGGCGCCAACCCAACGCTCACATGCCCCGACAGACGGGCGGAGCGCGCGGCGGATGCGGCGGCGTCGGCATGGCGCAGGGCAAGCTGCGCCTGGCGCCAGAACGCCAGGCCCGCGTCGGTGGGCACCACGCCGTTGGAGGTTCGCTGCAACAGGCGGGTCGACAGTTCGCTCTCGAGGCGGCTGATCTGCTGGCTCAGCGCAGAGGTCACGACGCCAAGTTCGAGAGCCGCTCGCCCCATGCTCCCGTGTTCGACCACGCTCACGAAATACCGCAGTTGTCTGAGTTCCATTTCACGATGGGGGACTTTGCCCGTCGGGGATTTTCGGTTGAAATCCCGCAGATATTACCTTCGTGCGCGATTCACCGATGGGTTTGGTGCGCGCTACGGCCTTCGGCCCAACGGCGATGGCTAACCTGAACGTCAGCGCATCTCGTCAGTGGCGGGCGGGGCCCGATTCCCGCCCATCGGCAACCGTGCGGGCGCCCGGCGAGCGCGACACAATGGCGCGCTCGATCAGTTCGACAACGCCATCGAGCGCCCGCGCCGGGTCCAGCCCGCTGTGGCGCATTGCAATTGCACGTGCGGCCTCGCGAAACGTCTGCGTCGCCAACATCGTCCGCAGGACGGGTCCAAAGTGTTCGGTCACGTGGGCCGGCAGAATGCCCAATCCGGCACCGGCATTGGCGACGTTTTCGGTCACGCGAAGCTGTTCGATATGCATTGGCAACGCCAACATCGGAACACCGGCGAGCAGGCACGCCAACGCCGTGCCATGCCCACCGTGGGTGATGGCCAGATCACAGCTGCCGAGCAGTGCGTCGATCCTTACCGGCTGATCGTAAATGCGCAGGGTTCGGTACCGCGCCGCCTGCGCCGGGCGAACGTCCGGCAACGTGGCGATGACTTCGGCACCGGCGTCGTCCAACAAACGCAAGACAGCGTCGAGGTACGGCGAGGCGCGCAGATAGACAAACACGCGCGGCACATCGTCACGCTTCCATTCGACAGGTTCACCATGGGATTCCGGAGCAGGCATTGCGCCAATGAACATCGCGTCCGGCGAACGCATCCCATCGTAGTGATCCAGCGCCGGGATACTGAGCAGGCGAGTTTCGTTCGCCCTGAAGCATTCATCGAGCGGGTATGGACCTCCGAACACCTGCTGCACCGCGAGCGCCACTCGATGCCCCGTTTGCACGACCTCATCCTTCATCGCCGAATCCCACGGGCGAAAGTTCGGCGCGGGCGCCAGCGTCGGCGCAATCGTGAAACCGGTGCCGAGGTGCACGGTAGGAACGCCAATGCGATTTGCCGCCAACAATGCAAACGGCGCATGTTCGACAAGCACGAGGTCGGGCTGGAGTACATCGAAGAGATGACGCCACGCGCCCACCATTCCTGCGAGATGCGTTGCGTGAGCCGCGCCACACGCGGCAAGAATATCGGTGTGAGAAGCGACATCGCGCCCCAGTGGCGGGACGCCTTGGGCGACCGGCGCGGCGAACCACCGCAACCCCAGCGGTGCCAGGTATCGATGCGCCTGCGCCACGTCTCGTATTCCGAACGAGACGTCGTGACCGAGCGACCGCAACCGCTGCGCGACCGGCAGCAAGTTCCAAAGATGCCCGAGATTCTCGCCAAGCTCCCAGGCGATGACGATACGGCTCATGTTCCCCTCTCGTTATACATTCGCCCGCCGGATGCCGCGCACTTGTCGGCCAACGCGCGCCCTTCGTCCAACCGCGGGTTTACTCGCAAAACTGCAGAACAAGCGCAGGCAATTAACCTGTCGACGATGAATAACGCTTCGCCATCGTAACAATATTCAAACGCGACGGAATCATTTCCGCAGATCTGTCACTCATGAGCAAGCCAACAACGATTGGCACGGAAAAGACGTGGTGAACTCGCGACTTTCATAGCGAGAACGGGGTCATCTGAATGCGGCGCAATCCTTGCGGTGAGCGCTCATCAGGTGTTTGCCGTCTCGTCCGTTGCGCGAAGTCTCTCCGCGTTATCCCCATTACGCGAGAGACCATGATCCAATCACCATCGCTTCCGAAGCAGACGCGATTGTCCGCCGCCGTGACAGCCGCATTTGCAACCATGGCCGTTCTGTTCTCCGAGCCATCGGCCGCACAAACCACCATCAACTCACCGGTCGGCCCGCAGACCTGGGCGTCCGGGACGTTGAGCATCACGACGACCGGCAGCGTCATCAACGCCGATACCAGCAACGGGTCCGGTATCGAAGCGACCGGCCCGGAACTCGGCACCCTGATTAACGACGGCACCGTTTCTGGCTACGTTTCAGCGCTCAACGCCGGCCTGGGGTCTTCAATTTCCGCCATCGAGAACGGCCGCACCGGTGTTTTCAAGTCATCGATGTTCTTCGGTGCCATCTGGAACCAGGGAAACATCGGACGGGTGTCGAACGACGGCGTGATGAATGGCGAAATCGGCGTGTCCAACGACAAACTGGCGAGCATCGGTCTGATCGCCAATGGCGCGAATGGCCTCATCACCGGGAGCTTCTCGGCAGTGCTCAACGATGGGACGATCATGCAGATCGTGAATGCCGGCAACATCATCGGCGCCAACGCGGGCATCGACAACTACGCCGACGGCACCATCGGAACCCTGACGAATACCGGCGTCATTCACGGGAATCGTGTCGGCGTCGATAACAGCGGACGTATTGAGCAGCTGCAAAATCACGCCGACATCAACGGCCAGACCGCCGTCGAGGTCAACGGGACCATCACATCACTGGTGAACGCCGGAAATCTTCGTGGGAACGATAATTTCAGCTCGATGGGTATGGCGATTTCGTACGGCGGCACGATCGGATCGCTGATCAACAGCGGCACCATTTCGGGCACGGTCGAAGGCACGCCAAACGCGAGCGGCGTGGGCATCTACGCACAAAACGGCAGCATCGGGTCGCTGACCAATAATGGGATCATCACGGGCAGTACCTACGCATTGAATTTCCGTGACGGTTGGGAGGTGAACGGCATTACGAATTCGGGGACCATTGCGGGAGACATCTATACCAGAGGCGGTCGCGGCCCGGGCCTTCGCATCGGAGGCGGCGCCGGGACTGTATACGGCACCCTCACCGGTCTCGGTGGCGCTATGGGCCAGATACTCAGCGATCAGGATGTCGAATTCACGAATGGCAATCTCGTTCTGAACGACCACATCGACGTTGGCTCGGCGGTTGTGACCAACACCGCAGCCAGGCTTCAGATCAACAATGCGGTTCGAATCACGGGCAACTTCCATCAGGCAAGCACGGGAACGTTGCAAATAGGGGTGTCGGATACCGCGACCGCCCGGGGAAACCCCGTGGATGACAGTGGTTACGGCCGACTGATCGTCTCGGGAAGCGCCGTGCTTGCGGCGGGCTCGTCTGTCACGCTTCAGCCGCTTGGCGCCTACGCCTTCGCATCCGGCCAACGCTTTGTTGTTGTCGACGCCTCATTGACCGGGACCCAGTACAACGAAGCGGCATTGCGGTATGCCGCAATTGGCTCGGGTCTTAAAGTCACCGGTGCATCGGTGACCACAACCGAGCGGAACTATCTGGTGCTGTCCCTGCACGCGCCGACGATTCTCACGTCGCCCCCTCCTCAGCCCTCCGCCCCACCGGCAATTCCGGGCATCAACAACTACACGGGCGTCGACGATCCGGGACTTCTCAATCTTTTCAATGCCACCAAGGCGCTGGAGCCGGCTGACCACAAGCAGGCCGCGCGTCAGCTCGGACCGCTCATGCAGGTCACCGCCAGCCGGGCCGCCGCGGCTCCGACGATGGACGCCCTGAACATCATTTCGGCGCGCGTCAATTCACTCAGAGAGTTCGCCACATCCCCTTCCACGTGCGACAGTGAACCGCTGCGCGGCATGTGGGGCCAGGCGCTGGGTGGACACGCCAGTCAGGCGGATGAAGGTTCCATCGACGGTTACAGCGCCAACTTCGGCGGGGTATTGGCCGGCCTCGATTGTGCTGTCAATGAGCGCTGGCGCGTGGGTGGTGTGATCAGTTACAGCAACACCGAGATCTCCAACACGGGCTTCACCTCGGGCAGCAAGACGCGAGTGGACGGGTTCGGGCTCATTGGCTACGGCAGCTACACCGCTGACCGTTGGTACGCCAATCTATCCGGTGGCGCCGTGCAACATCGATACGGCACCGCGCGCATCATGAATTTCCCCGGTTTTACGGGAACGGCTCGCGCCGGCTTCGGTGGCACGCAATTGGTGGCCCGTGCCGAGTTCGGCTATCCATTGGCGAGCGGCCCGTTCACCGTGACGCCGATTGTGGCACTGACTTACGGCTATCTGAATCAGAACAGTTATACGGAAGACGGCGGAGACGGCTCGGCACTTGCGGTGGGTTCCACGCACACGACGTCGGTGACGACGGATCTGGCGGTGAAGTTCTCTCGAAGATTCGAGGCAGCGCAGGGCATACTCGTACCGGAGCTTCAGATCGGCTGGCGCCATCAGTACGACAACGCACAGGGGCTAACAACGTCGAGCTTCGCCGCGGACCCCATCGGGGAAACGGCATTTACCACGTCAGGCCCACGCCCGACCACCAACTCCGCCCTCCTCACTGCCGGCATCTCGCTTCTGCGCCGGAACGACCTGACGCTGACGTTGCGCTATGACCTGCAGGCCGCTGCGGGTTTCCTGTCTCAGGCCGGCAGTCTGCGTGTGAGAAAGATGTTTTGACGGCAGCCGTGACGGTGTACTCGAGCGCCGAGCAGACCTTCGAATTCGGCACGCTTTCGCGCCCGCATCGTTTTCATCGACAAAAACAAGCGTCGAGGTCATTGCCGGCAACAGGATACTCACAGATCGACTATCGCGGATGCCGAATCAAATGACTGCCTCATGGCAATGTCCAACCATCGGAAAACGAGACTTTATTCATCTCACCTGACTCTGATAAATATTTAATAATGCTGACTATCTAGTCTCGACAAGATGGAAATCGCCCGGCGATTGGGGGAGGAAGACGGTGTCAGCCAAAATGAAATCAGCCCAAGTGCGCGCCGCCGGCGGCAAGCGGCAGATGGTGACCGCGGTCGTGGCCGCGATGCTGCCTTCCGCCCAGGCGCTGGCGCAATGCGCCCCGGCGCCGGCGTCCGTCAGCTTGTCGTCCGGGAGTTGCACCGATACGGCGTTCACCGCGCGAGAAAGCGCGGGCGCCGCCCCGGTCGTGGACGTCTCCGGCACAGGCGTCTATAGCGGCACGTCCGTCAGTCTGACGGCCACCGGCACAGGCTTGGGCGTACACGCGACCGGCAGTGGAACGGTCACCCTCGACGGCACTGTGGTCGACGGTTCCACGATCGAAACGCAGGGCGCCAGCGCGCATGGCCTCCTTGCCGACGGCGGCGGCCGGATCAGCGGAAGCTATACGTCCGTCTACACGAACGGGGCCGGCGCCAACGGCGTCGGTGCCGTCGATGCGGGCAGCGAGATCACGCTCACCGACAGTGCCGTGAACACGAGCGGCGACAGCGCGTACGGCGCGTATGCGGCAAATGGCGGGTCCGTCATCTTCACGCGCACCAACATCACGACGGCAGGCGCGGGCGCCTCGGCAGTCTTCACGGATGCCGGTGGCGCGATCACGCTCAACAGCCTGAACACGTTCAGCTATGGCGACAACACCCCGGGCGCAGCCGCGTCGGGCGCCGGCAGCCATCTCGGCCTGAACGGCACCTATATCAATGTCCTCGGCAATGGCAGCGCGGGACTCTTCGCCACCGCTGGCGGCGCGATCGCCATGAGCGGCGGCGCCATTGCGTCCGGGGACTATTACGGCGGCACAGTCATCGCCAACTCCCCGGGCATGCTCGCCCGGGGCACGGGCAGCAGCATCGTCGCCACCAGTGGCGCGAGTTCCGCCACCTATGGCGCGAACAGCCCGGGCATATGGGCCGACGCCGGAGGGAAGATCGACTTCTCGGGCTATGGCGTTTTCACCTACCAACCCGACTCGCCGGGCGCGCAGTCCAGCAGCGGCGGCGCCATCACGCTGACGAACACCATCGTCCGTACGTCGGGGCCTTCGAGCGCGGGCTTGCTGGTTCGAGACGGCGCCACGGTGCTTGCGACGGGCACGGAGATCACCACCGGATATCGCGTCGGCGGCAGCGCACCACCGGTCCTTCAGTTCCCCGACGCACAGATTGGCCTGCAAGCGCATGGTGTGAACGTCCTGGGTCAAGGCAGTCAGTGGCTGGGACAAAACAACGCCGTGACCACAAACGGCGACGGCGCCGTTGGCGTCTGGAGCGGCCAGGGAGGTGTGGCGCGCGTGACCGGTGGCACCATCACGACTCACGGCGCCGATACCAGCGCGCTCGGCGGCGCCGACGCCGTTCGCGCCACCGACAGCGGCAGCCTCGTCGACCTGACCGGTACCCGGATCAGCACCACCAACGTCAAGGCCGTCGGCCTGCACGCATCGGCTGGAGGAAGCATCGCCGCCACCGGCGCTGCCGTGGCCACGCAGGGGCAAAGCGCCTTCGGTGCCCAGGCACAGGATGCGGGCAGCGTCGTCACGCTCGACCGTACCACCATTACCACGGCGGGCAAGGCGGCCAATGCCATCCAGGCCGGCAATGCAGGCCGAGTGCAATTGACGGGTAGTTCGGTCGCGACCACCGGAGGGGCAGCGCATGGACTCGCCGCCATCGACGGCGGCACATTGTCGGCCACGGCAACGAGCGTTGCCGTGAGCGGCAACGGATCGGCGGCGATCTATCTCGCCGGCGGCGCCCCGAGCGCGATTTCGATCAGCGGCGGCAGCCTGAGTGCGACCGGCGGCGCCATCGTCCTCGCCCAGGGCGGCACCGGAAGCGTCTCCCTCAGCGGCGTGACTTCAATTGTCCCGGCGACCGTCAACGGCCGACAACTGCTGGCGATGGTGACCGAAGGCACCAGCGGCGCCCCATCGAACCTGACGCTCGACATCGTCGATACGCCCTCCGTCTCCGGCGATATCGTTGTCGATCCCTCCACCCTCACCTATCGCCTCGGCAACAGCCGCTGGGTTGGCGATCTGGTGCTGAGCGGCCCGGGCAATACGGCCAGTGCGAGCTTTTCCACATCCCAGTGGACCGGAAACCTGCTGGCCGACGCGGGCAACACAGCGAACGTTTCGCTGCAGAACAGTCTCTGGACGGGCCTGGCGCGCAACGCCACCAACGTCGTGATCGATGGCGCCAGCGTATGGAATGTCACGGGAGATTCCAACGCGATTGGCACCGTGACCAACGCGGGGCTGATCCAGTTCGTGGCCCGGACGGGATCGTACAGCACCCTGACGGTCGGCAGCTACGCCGGCGGCGCCGGTAGCCGCATCGGCTTCAACACGTATCTCGGTGCCGACAATTCGCCGACCAATCTTCTCGTGGTCAACGGCGGACAGGCCAGCGGCACCAGCACACTGCTGGTGAATAACGCCGGGGGCCCCGGCGCCCAAACGACGGCGGACGGCATCCGACTGGTGCAGGTGACCGGCGGTGGCGCCTCCGCAACGAATGCCTTTACGCTCGGCCAACGCGTTGCCGCCGGGGCGTACGAGTACCAGCTCTTTCGCGGTGGCAGTACTGGCGCGAACGACTGGTTCCTGCGCTCGAATCTCATCGAAGCGCCGAGCACGCCGTCGGCGCCCACCACGGAAGTTCCGCTCTATCGTCCCGAGGTTGCGCTTTACGTGCCGGTGCCGGCGCTCGCGCGGCAAATGGGACTCGCCACGCTCGGCACCCTGCATGAACGGGTGGGCGACGAAGAGGATCTGCGCGGCACTTCGCAAGGCCGCGACTACGGCAACCTTGGCTGGGCGCGCGTGTTCGGCGCGCGCGTGAGCAACCGGTGGACGGGCGACGTCGATGCCAAGGCGGCCGGCAATCAGACCGGGGTGCAGGCCGGCGTCGACCTGTTCCGGCGCACCACGGACAGCGGGCACCGCGACCATGTCGGCGTGTACGTCGCCTATACCGACTACAGCGCCACATCGGTGCAAGGCTTCGCGCTCGGCACGCAGGATCTGGCCGTCGGGAAGCTCTCGATGAGCGGGCCATCGCTCGGCGCGTACTGGACACATTTCGGCCCGAGCGGCTCGTATACCGACGCCGTCCTTCAGACGAGCTGGTACGACATCAAGGCCCGGTCGAATTACGGTGCCGAAGTGTCGCCGCATGCCACCGGGTTCGCCGCCTCGCTCGAGACCGGGTATCCGATGCGATTTGGCGACGAAGGGCAATGGCAGTGGGAGCCGCAGGCGCAGCTCATCTGGCAGGGTGTGTCGGTGAATCAGGCGCGTGACCCCTATTCCAGCGTGGACTGGGATTCGGGGAACGCCGTGACGGGACGGCTGGGCGTTCGCCTGCAACGCACGGCCCGGG
The DNA here is from genome assembly GCF_000767615.3 of Pandoraea pnomenusa. Lineage (NCBI taxonomy): Bacteria > Pseudomonadati > Pseudomonadota > Betaproteobacteria > Burkholderiales > Burkholderiaceae > Pandoraea > Pandoraea pnomenusa. Next base: position 3,896,810 of record NZ_CP009553.3, read on the forward strand.
ACATGCGTGGCACGCTCTGGCAACCCTACGCAAGGTTGAACCTGTGGCATGCCTTCGCCGGCAGCGACCAGGCGACCTTCGGAACGAACGCCCCCATTACGAGCCGCTTCGGCGACACGGCGCTGGAGATCGGCGCTGGCGTGACGGCGCGCGTCAACGCCAACACGAGCTTTTACGGTCAGGCGAGTTACCGCGTGTCGCTGGACGACAGCCGCTCGCGGCAATCGGCCGTCCAAGGCATTGTCGGCGTTCGGTTCAACTGGTGAGATGCTCACGTGTTTCGCGCTGGCGGACGCCGGTGCGCGAGACGTTGGACCGCCCGCCCCCGACGGCTTCGTCGAGCGTCAGTCTACTGACACCACCACCATCCGGGACTGGGCCTGCCCTGAACGCATTCGCGACTTTTGCCGAATTTACGGTGTGCCTCTGTAACGCGCTGCCGGCGGCAAATACGCCTTCAGGTACACGGTACATCCCCGTTCTCCGGCAACGACGCTCGCCATGTCGCCGCAAGGCAGTCGAATCCAGCTTTCGGCCGCGCAGCATTCGTCATCCACGTGAAGTTCGCCGCGCAAGACCAGCATCTCGACCAGCCAGCCTCGAGGATCGGGTCTGAGCAGCGGGATGGCCGCGCACGCATCCACGCGCATGAGCCGTGCATGCTCGGTGCCGTCTTCAAACAGGTGACAAACGGCCAGCTCCGATGACGTCTGCCACCGTCGGCTGTCGTTCGTGTCGATGCGGACTTTCGGCCCGCTGCCGGATGTCATCTGCCGGAGCTTCACGAAGATCGTGGCCCCCGGCGCACTGGAGGGCTCGTGAGCCGACCCGGGCGGATTGCGCATGTACCAGCCCGCCGGGTAATGCTCGTCTCCTTCTGAGAAGGTACCGGCAAGCACGAGTATTTCTTCACCGGCGGGATGGCTGTGCGCGGGAAACACCGAATCCGGCGCATATCGCACGAGACTGGTGGCACGGGCCTTCTCGGCGCCCACGCGATCGAGCATCACGCGCTCGACACCTGGTTGCGGCGAACGAGTCCATTGGTGCTGCGCCGGCGTCACGATCACCCGGCGAGAAAAATCAGCGTTAACTAACATGTCGGATCAACAAGGACTGGCGAAATCGCCGACGGTGGCCATGACCAGACCGCCACCACGAAAACAAGTCAACCTCACGTCGGCACGCCGGCTCTGGCGCGTGCCCGTTGTAGCCACACTACGCCTATCATGCCCAAGGCAACGGCAGGAAGCATCAAAGCACTCACCGTGGTCCAGCCCAGCGACGTCAGGAGGCTCCCCGACGCGAAGGATCCGATGACCATCGCGCCGAAAACGACGAAGTCGTTGACCGCTTGCACGCGAGGCGCCTCAGCGACCGAGTGACACGACAATACCATCGCCGATGCGCCAAGGAAGCCGAAGTTCCAGCCGACACCGAGCAGGACCAGCGCCAGCCAGAAGTGCCCCACCGTCATGCCACTCATGCCGACCAGCGCCGCACAACCCGTAAGTCCCAGTCCGGTCAATACCACCCGGTGCGCGCCGAATCGGGATATCAGGCGGCCGGTGAAGAAGCTGGGGGCGTACATGGCAACGACGTGGAATTCAATGCCCGAGTTGGCGTGAACACGCGGGATCCTGCACAGGTCCATCGCCAGCGGCGCCGACGTCATCATGAAATTCATCAACATGTAGCTGACGACGCCGCACAGCATCGCGACCAAAAGTCGGGGATCGCGCAGAAACTGCGAAGCCGACCGCCCGTCCCGTTCGGACGCCGCCGTGCCGAGCGTCGGCGCACCGAACGTTCCGCCCCTCAGTACTGCGGCGGAGACGACGGCGACGACAGCCGCCGCGAGATAGGTGGCGGCGTAGGCGTATGGCGGCCAGACGTTCATCGTGCTCGTAACTAGCTGCGGCCCCAGAATGCCTGCCGCTACCCCTCCGGCCAGGACGGTCGATAGCGCATTGGGCCGTTCGTGCTGAGCGACGCATTCGGCAGCGGCAAACCGGAAGGTCAGCACGACCGCGTTGTAAGCACCGCCGAAGATCATGGCGAGATTGAAAAGCGCGAACGACTGGATGACCAGAGCGGTTGCGGCAAGTCCGCCCATGAGCACGCCGCACGCATTGCCGACCAGAAATGCCGTGGCTCGCCCATGGCGCCTCGTGAGCGAGCCCACCGGCAGCGTGGACAGCGCCATGCCAAGGACAAATATCGAGATGGGCAATGTCGCGTATGCGGGGTCGGGCGAGAGCATGTTCCCGATGATCGCCGCCGTGGCATAGGCCACTGTGGAGTTCGCTCCCGCGAGGGCCTGCGCCACCGAGAGCCGGAGCACATTGCGATTGTTGGTAAGGGCAAGCATCCTGACTGATTTGTTGCGTTGAAAACGCGACCATCGCGCATCGTCGTCGCATCGGCACCGACATCAGAGCCCGCGCGTCCGAAGCGCGTGACATGACGGGCATCGGCGGCAGCGCCACCCGGCACGGCTGCGACCACGGACTCGGATGTCCCTCGACAGCAGGGAAGTGTGGAGAAAAAACGCTGTCCCGACAAACAACATTATCTGCGTCGATCGCAAACAATTTCTTTCAAAGGCGGTGTGCTTGCCGTCCCGGTCACACGTCGCCTGTCGGCTCCCGACGCACGTCAATTGACACCATGGCGCCCGCCTCCTCGAGAAGCCACTCGCGGAACGCTGCCAGCCGCGGCAGCGCTTCGCATTCGGGGCGATACACGACGTAATACGCCAGATTCGAAGGATATGAAATATCGGGAAACAGATGAATCAGACGCCCCGATGCCACGTCATCCCTCGCGAGCACACTGCGTGCCAGCGCGACGCCGTGCCCGTCGATGGCCGCTTGCAGGACGGCCGCCGAATTGTTGATGGTCAGTCCGGTCCGTTGTGGGGGGGCATCGTCGCCCGTCACCGCTTCGAGCCACGTGCTCCACGTCACGAACCCTGCGCGACTGTCCACCGAAAGATCGTGGATAAGGGTGGCGTCACGCAAGGCGAAGGGAGAATCGAGTTCCGGATGTCGACGCAGATAGTCCGGCGAGCACACGGGGAAAACCTCTTCTTCCAGAAGCATTTCGGCCGACAGATCGGGCCAGTTGCCAGCGCCGTAGCGCACGCCGATGTCGATACCCTGCGCGGCGAAATCGACGAGTTTGAGGTTCGTGTCGAGTCGCACTTCCGTATCCGGCCACGCCGCCTGGAACCCATGGATTCGCGGCAGCAGCCACTTGGCCGCAAATGCAGGACTCACCGTGACGGTGAGCACGCCCGTCGCGGCGCCCTCCCTGAGTTTCGAAAGCCCGAGACCCAGCCGGTCGAAGCCGGCGCGAATATCGGGCAAGGCGCGCAGCGCCGCCTCGGTTGGCACCAGACGGGCCTTCCCGGTGCCACGAGTAAATACCGGGGCTCCCAACCATCCCTCGAGACCGCGTACCAGTTGTCCCACGGCCGCCGGCGTCACGCTGAGTTCTTCCGCGGCTGCCGAGAAGCTCTGGTGGCGCGCACTGGCTTCGAACGCCCGCAACGCGTTGAGAAAAATGGGGGTTTTCATGTTCGAACAACATTTTCTATCAGGTGCGGGCAGAGTACCTCATTCACTGCCTGCCTGACCTGCGCCTGCGCGTTTGCGTCGCCGGCATCAACGCGGTGAGTTACCGTTCAGTTCAGCCGTCTCCAGATGGAAATCGGTACATCGCCGTTCGGGCGTGGGACCACGCGATAGCTCAGTTCGCCGCCCTTGAGTTCGAAGCTGCGCGTCTGTTGCTCCCCCTCCCAATTGGGAAAGGAGGCGTTCTGAATGTGGAACGTCAGCGCGCCCTTTGCCTGATCGACGCTGATCGTACCGGTATGCGTGCTCGACCCCATTACCGCCGCCTTGTATTCCTCCGGCGTTCCCCTGGCCTTGTCTCCAGAGACGAACTTCGGTCGCTCCGCCTTGTAGATCTGCACCGAATAATGCCCTTGCGCGTCGATCATCATGAGTCCCCTGGGCGCCGCCCCGTAATCTCGGCCGCGCGACCCGTCCGGGTGTTGAACATCGGCGGCGACCAGCGTCCACGTGCCCACGAAAGCCGGATCGATGGCCGCTGCATCGGCACGCGCGGCGGCCGAGAGCGTGCATGCCGAAATGGCTGTCACGAGCACGCTGCGTTTGAATATCGTCTGCAAGTCCATACCGTAAACCTCTCCTCGGAAGCATTCATCTGGGTGTTGGGAACGGCCCTATCGCGGGACGCACCTGCATGCGACGCGTCCCGCCGAATCGTTCTCCCGAGAAAATGGTAGCCAAACAAACCATGCAATGAATGCGATAATTCGTCATCGTGAATTCATAAAAACCGAACGATGCCGTTTCCCAACCTGGATATGGACGCGCTCCGGACGTTCGTCGCGACCCAACAGCTGGGCAGCCTGAACCGGGCAGCCGAGCGTATCGGCCGGTCGCAATCGGCGGTGAGCCAGCAGATGCGCAAGCTCGAAGAGCAGGTCGGTCACCCGCTGTTCCGCAGACAAGGGCGCGGGCTGGTATTGACGGATGCCGGCGACATGATCCTCTCCTATGCGCATCGCATTCTCGATCTCAACGATGAAGCGGTGCTGGCGGTGCGCGGCGCCTCCATCGACGGCGTGGTCCGTTTCGGCCTCCCGGGCGATTTCGCCGAAGCCTGGCTCCCGGCAGCACTCGGACGGTTCAAGAAAGCGCACCCGGGGGTCCGCGTCGAAGTTGCCGTCGAACGAAATGGCGTATTGCTCGAAAGATTGGATCGCGACGAACTCGATCTCGCGCTGGTGATGGCCAACGAACACCGTCCGGATGCCGAACTTCTGGCGACACTGCCCATGACGTGGATCGGATCGGCAGACGCCGACGAAGTCTTGCATTCCGGTCGCGCCCTGGATCTCGCCCTTTTCCACCCGCCCTGCTTCTTCCGGCGTGCAGGAATCGAAGCGCTGGACAGCGCCAATATTTCATGGCGGCTGGCCTACACGACAGCCAGCCTCCAAAGTCTTTGGTCGGGAGTCGCGGCGGGACTGGGCATTACGTTGCGAACGGGGGCAGGCATGCCATCGTCGCTCAGACGGCTGGGTGCGCAGCAGGGACTTCCGCCTCTGCCGTCCGTGAAGCTGTGCCTGCATGGACGTCATCAGGACACGTCACCCGCGCTGGTACAACTCAAGCGCGTCGTGACGGCGTGCGTGAACGAGCACTTATCGTTGTAATTTCGCGGGAAACGACCTGGCGCGCCTTGCCATCGAATCGTCTCTTCACGGATTCATCGGTTTTCGTAAAGTGTGACTTGAGTATTTTCGATGTTGCAGGGCATGGGATTGGCCTATAGTCGACTTCGCGGTTTCCGCCCCATCAATCACACCACCACCGGACGATCAGGAGAATATCTTGCGGATTGTCGATGTCCGGGAGCTCACGATCCCGATTTCCCGTTATGCCGACAGCGCCATCGCGTCGGGGGGATTGACCACCAGTCTGGTCGCCGTCGTCACCGACGTCATCCGCTCCGGGAAGCCGGTCGTCGGATTTGGCTTCGCGTCCATCGGACGCTTCGGGCAAGGCGGTCTGATCCGGGAACGTTTCGCCCCCAGGCTCATCGCCGCCGACACACTCGCCGGCGATACGGGTGACACGCTCGATCCGCAGCGTGCCTGGACGGCGATGATGCACGGCGAGAAACCCGGCGGGCACGGCGAGCGTTGCGTAGCCGTCGGCGCGCTCGACATGGCGGTCTGGGACGCGGCGGCGAAAATCGCGGATCGGCCTTTGTACCGGCATCTTTCCGAACACCGGGGCACACGCACGCCGCTGTCACGCGTGCGCGTCTATGCGGGGGGCGGGTATCGCTATCCGCAGGACGATATCCGGCGCCTGTCCGACGAGATCCGCCACTTCGTCGATCTCGGATTCACACTTGCGAAGATCAAGATCGGCGACGATCTCGACCAGGATCTGGTGCGCATCGACACCGCTTTGGCACGACTCTCAGGCCCGTCATGCCTCGCCGTCGATGCGATGAACCGCTACGGCCCGGACGCCGCACGCGAAGCCGCGCACGCGCTCGCCCCGCTGGGATTGTTATGGTTCGAGGACATCTGCGATCCGCTGGACTTCGAAACGCTCTCGTGCGTCGCGACAAGTTATGCCCCCCCTATCGCTGCTGGCGAAGCGCTCTTCTCCCGCGCAGAGGCGCGGTTGCTCGACGCGCATGGCGGTTTGCGCAGGCACCGCGACATCCTGCTGTTCGACCCGACCCATTGCTACGGGCTCACGCATTACTGCGAGATCGTGGCGGAGATGACCGAACGTGGCTGGCCGCGCGAGGCGTTCTGGCCACACGGTGGTCACTTGTTCGGGCTGCATGTGGTGGCAGGACTGCATCTCGGCGGCGCGGAAATCAATCCGCTTGCCTTTGCGCCGTTCCAGGCGATGCCTTCCGCCCTGACGATCACGGACGGCCGCATCGATCTGCCTCAGGCCCCAGGCATCGGGTTCGAACTGCACGACGCGACGCGCCAGGCCTTTCGTCGCCTGCTGGACTGACGGCCTGCCCGGCACGAGCCGGTCGGCGTCAGAGCTTACCCACTCAGCCCCCCACGGACAACGCAACAGTTTCAATCGCTCGCCTTGCGCATGATCGCCCCTGATGCGTAGCGGCGCTGTCGCGCGATCAGATGGCGGAACAGACCTCGACGACCAGTTCGCGCATCCATTTGTGCGAGGTGCTGTTGTCGTTACGTCGATGCCAGTAGATGTCCCACGAAAAGGGTTCCGACGGAAACGGCAGCGGCCGCACGGCAATCGACTCCGACGAAAAGCGCGCCGCCAGCTTACCGGAGATGACCGCGATCAGATGGCTTTCCTGGAGGATCGGCGGAATGAGAAGCCAGTGCGGGACTTTCGCGACGACCTTGCGTGCGAACCCCTGATCGGCGAGTACGTTGTCAACGAAGCGAATGTCGGTGGGACTCATCGCCACGCGCAGATGCTCGGCATCGAGAAAGCGCTTCATCGTGAGCTTGCCGCCGGCCAGCGGATGATCCGCGCGCATCACGCACACCATCCGGTCCATGAACAGCGGCTGCCGGCGAATCGTGGAGGCGTGCTGAAGCTGCATGCTCAGGCCGAAGTCCAGTTCGTCGCTTTCCAAGGCCTTGATCGTGCGCTCCGGCGACATGTGCAGGATGTCGAGCGTGATGCCCGGCGCCGATTCGGCGATGGCCGAGAGTATCTGCGGCAACACCAGACAGCCCACCAGATCCGACATGCGCGCCGTGAACTCGCGCTGCGCCGTCGCCGGTTCGAAGTTCACGTCGCTCGACATCAGCCGTTCCGTCTGACGAAGAATCTGTCGGACCGAATCTCCCAGCTCGATGGCGCGCGGCGTAGGTTCCATCGTGCCGCCGGAGCGGATGAACAGCTCGTCCCGGAATACATGGCGCAGCCGCGCCAGCGCATTGCTCATGGCAGGCTGACTCATCGGAATGCGCAACGCCGCACGCGTGACGTGCCGCTCACGCATGAGCGCATCGAAGATGACGAGCAGGTTCAAATCGACAGAGCGCAAATTCATTTCGAATCCTTTTCCCTAGAGGGCCGCGCTCGATATCCTACATGAATGTTTTCATACCAAAAATCCATTTATCAAATAATTTGGGCCTCGCTAGACTGCCGTGAGATTCGCGAAAAATGGAGACGAACCATGGATCAACGCCTTGCCGACCCGATCGCCGCTCATGCCGCTCGTGCCTCTCAAGCCTCTCGTGCGGATGACGACGCCGCAGGACATGCGCCGGCGCGTCCGCTCGATGGCATTCGCGTCCTCGATCTGACGCGCGTGGTGTCGGGCCCGTTCGCCACCATGCACCTGGGCGACCTTGGCGCCGAAGTCATCAAGATCGAGGAGCCGACGCGTGGCGACGACAGCCGCGCATTCGGGCCGCCGTTCGTCGAAGGCGAGAGTGCGTACTTCCTCTGCGTCAACCGCAATAAACGCAGTTGCGCCATCGACCTGAAGCACGAGGCCGGTCGCGAGCTGTTGCTCAGTCTGGTGAAAAGCGCCGATGTCGTGATCGAGAACTTCCGGCCCGGCACGATGCAACGGCTTGGCCTCGACCCGCAGACGCTGCGCCAACACAACCCGCAGCTCATCTACTGCTCGATTTCCGGCTTCGGATCCCAGGGGCCGGACGCCCAGCGCCCCGGCTATGACCTGATCGTTCAGGGCGAGGCAGGGGTGATGGACATCACCGGCGAGCCGGACGGCCAACCCACCAAGGTCGGCACCTCCATTGCTGACATGATCGCCGGACTGTTCGCCGCTCAGGGTATTCTTTCCGCGCTTTACGAGCGCACGCAGACCGGCGTGGCGCGCCACGTGGAAGTCTCCATGCTCGATGCCCTCGCCTCGCTGCTGACGTTCAACGCCGGCATCTACTTCGCGACGGGGCAATCCCCGAGCCGCCGGGGGAACGAACATCCGACCATCAGTCCCTACGAGACCTTCGAAGCCTCGGACGGCTGGCTCAATCTCGGGGTCGCCAACGACAAGTTCTGGCGTCTGTTCTGCGATGTCACCGGAGCAAAGGCGCTGTTCGACGACGAACGCTTCGTCACGGCACCGTTGCGCGTGCAGCATCGTCAGGCCCTCAAGCCGTTGGTGACCGACATTCTGCGGCGCAACACGCGACGCCATTGGGTAGACACGCTGGGCGCGGCAGGCGTGCCATGCGGTCTGATCCGCACGGTGGGCGAAGTGTGCGAAGCGCCACAGCTGACGCAGCGCGGCATGATCGTCTCCATGCAGCATCCCGTGGCGGGCGAGGTGAAGAACATCACGACACCGGTACGGCTCGATGGCGAAGCGCTTCGCCCATCCCTGGCGCCGCCCCTGCTGGGTCAACACACGCGCGAGATTCTTCGCTCGGTGCTCGGACTGTCGGAGGACGCCATCGATTCGCTGAGCGCGAGCGGCACGGTGCGCGACCTCGCGACACACGCCGCACAGGACTAGGCATGGACAAGCGAATCGACGAAGCCCAGGCGCGAAGCGCCTTTGAGGCCGCGCTGAACAGCTATCGACAGGATTTCGACACGTTTTTCCTGTTGAAGCTGTACGGAATGAGCGTCACTTACGCTGATCAGGCATGCGCCGTCAGCATGATAGTGCGGGACTTCATGTTCAATCCGCAGGGCTCCCTGCACGGCGGCGTAAGCGCCACGTTGCTCGATATCTCCATGGGGCATCTGCTGAGACACGAGGTCGGCGCGGGCGCCACGCTTGCAATGAACATTCAGTTCACCCGGGCGATCCGCGAAGGTCAGGTGATCGCCACGAGCCGCTTCACCAGCAAGGGACGCCAGATATGCTTCCTTCAGTCAGAACTGCGCGGTGCCGACGGCAAGCTGCTGGCCAGCGCGACATCGACCTGGAAGGTGCTTTAAGGCGCTTTGCGGTACGTCGGGAGGCTTTGAGGTGCCTTGGGGTCCCGTGGGGTCCCTTGGCGCACCAGCCCGCTGCGGAGTTGGTACGCCTCGCCGGCATTCGACACAACTGCAAATCGCACGTGGCACGATGATCGACGGCCATATGGTCGATCGCCCGGTCGCGGACAGGGCTGACGCCATTTAGCGCCGCGCTGGCCGCGCATCAGTCCCCGCGCCAGACGATCTTCGAGCCCTCCCACGGGCAGTCGCAACGTGCGTCACATCCTGCAAAAAGGCATGGCGCATAGACGCCATGCCCCCGTGCAAGTTGCCGCACCGGGTGGATGCCAGACAACGAACGTCTGACAGCCACCGATCAACCACAAGCCGACGACTACCAGCACCTCATTACGCCGTCGGGCGTCAAACCATCACGTCGGCGAGCGACTTCATGTCGTCAACCCAGATGTCGGGTTGATGCGGCGTACCGCCGAACGGGCGCTTGCGGCGATCGATGAATGCGCTGCGCATGCCAGCCGACTTCGCACCCAGGCAGTCGAACGCATGGTTGGCGACGAAAAGCACCTCATCCATGCGAACGCCCATGATCTCCGCGGCTTTCGTGTACGTCGCCACATGCGGCTTGAACGAATTGGCCTCTGCCACCGAGATCACGTTGTCGAACGGGATCTGGTGGTACTGTTTCGCAGTCTCCAGCATGTCGCGGTCGCCGTTGGAAAGCACGACGATCTTGTACTTCGTTTGCAGGCGCGCCAGCGCTTCGGGCACGTCCGGGAACGGCCTTAGCCGCTCGATGCAGGAAACCAGGTACTCGACTTCTTCACGCGTGAACGAAATCCCCGCCCGCTCGAGCGTGTACGACACCGCACGATGACCGATCTCCCGATACGGCGTGTGCGACTTGTGCAGCAGCGCGTCGATCATCGAGTTCTCGAAGTGCGTGCGGCGCCACCAGGTCACGAACGAACTCGGGTTGCCGTTCCAGCCCTTGTCGCGCAGGAACGGCGTCGCAACCTGCGTCAGACCACCCTGCATATCCACGACCGTGCCGTACTGGTCGAACATCACGACCTTGATTTCCTTCTTCAGCTGCTCCACGTCTGCCATTTCATGGCCTCCTCTTGAATTGAGTGTTGCGAATTCACCGTGAACCCGCCACCCAGGCAATTTAAACGGCGCTTATTTATTTATGAAATGGATTGTTATCATTTCATTATTCATGAGATCAATAATTAATCATTTCCGTACATCTGGTCGCGAGTCGGTTCCTTGATGAACAGCATTCCAATGACGCCGGATACGCCGGCCACGACCACGGGGTACCACAGGCCGAAGTAGATATCGCCGCGTTGCGCGACCAGCGCAAAGCAAACCGTGGGCAAGAGGCCGCCAAAGTAGCCGTTGCCGATGTGATAGGGCAGCGACATCGCCGAGTAGCGAATGCGTGTCGGGAACATTTCCACGAGGATCGCGGCAATCGGCCCCAGCGTCATGGCGCCATAAGCCATCAGCACGATCAGCAGCATCAGGATCATGGGCTGGTTGACGTCTTCGGGGTCGGCGATCGCCGGATAGCCCGCGATCGACAGCGCCTTTCCGGTCGCCACGCGGAACGCCTGTTCGGTCGCTTTAGCCTGCGCCGGCGGCAGCCCATGCAACGACGGCGCCGGGATCTCGGTGGTCCCGACTCTGATGAGGGTCTTCGATCCGGCAGGTGCCGGGATCGTCGCGTAGCTCGCGGCGTGGGTCGCCAGCACCCGCCTTGCCACGTCGCACGCGTTGTCGAAGGTCGCGGTGCCCGTCGGGTTGAACTGGAACGAACAGTCGGCCGGGTCGCTTACGATCACGACGGGCGACGTCTGCTGCGCACGAGCCAGTGCGGGGTTAGCGAAGTGCGTAAGCCCGTGGAAAATCGGAAACAGCGTCGCGGCCGCGAGGAAAAGCCCACAGAGAATGACCGGCTTGCGGCCGATGCGGTCCGACAATCGGCCGAAGAAGATGTAAAGCGGCGAGCTGATCACCAGCGCGATGCCCACCAGCAGATGGGTCGTGCCGGTGTCGAGCTTGAGCGTCTGCGTGAGAAAGAACATCGAATAGAACAGCGCGGTGAACCAAACCACGGCTTGTCCGGCGAGAAGGCCAAACAGGGCCTGCAGTACCAGCTTGAGGTTCCTCCACTGCCCGAAGGCTTCGGTCAGCGGCGCGCGGGACGTGCGTCCCTCTGCCTTGATCTTCTGGAACGCAGGCGACTCGCGCATCGAAACGCGCACGTAAACGGATATGGCCAACAGCACGCCGGAGAACAGGAACGGAATACGCCAGCCCCATACGTCAAACGACTTGCCGCACAGCGCCCGCACGGCGATGATGACCACGAGCGACAACAGCAACCCGATTGTCGAGGTCGTCTGAATCCACGCGGTCCAACCGCCGCGCTTGTCGTTGGGCGCATGCTCCGCCACGTAAGTCGCCGCGGCGCCGTACTCGCCGCCGAGTGCCAGGCCCTGCAGCATGCGCAGCAGCACCAGAATGACAGGCGCCGCCACGCCCAACGTCTGATACCCGGGGAGCACGCCGACCAGCAGCGTGGAGACCCCCATGATCAGGATCGTGAGCAGGAATGTGTGCTTGCGTCCCACGAGATCGCCCAGCCGCCCAAAGATCAGCGCCCCGATCGGCCGCACGATGAAGCCCGCCGCGAAGGTGAGCAACGCAAACACGAATGCCGCCGTGTGATTCAGGCTACTGAAGTACTGCGCCGCAATGATGGCGGCAAGTGCGCCGTACAGAAAGAAGTCGTACCACTCGAACACCGCCCCCAGAGAGGCGGCGAATATGATTTTTCTCTCGTCGGCATCGATCGCGCCCAGTGGCGACGAAGCTATATTGTTTTGCGTCATGTCTCATCCATCTCCTCGTGACGCCGACGAGGGTGTCGGCGCTTTACCGGCGCTTTACCGGCGCCGACGCGTCGACGCGCACCCTGACGCCGGTATGCCAACGATATGTCTCGCGAATTTATTTTTAAAATCGATAATATGTATCGATGTATTTGCGATGTGAATGTGTGACGTCGCGCGGCGGGCGCAACGGGGTCAGCGCGTGGAGGTACGGTGACTGAAGACGGAACTTTGCACGCGGGCCAACGCCGCGGCTTGCGAGAACCTGCGCGCATTGAGGTAAGCGCACAGCCATACGCGGCCCCCGACCGGAATGTGTGCCGGTCGGAAGTCGTAACTTTCGCTTTCGCGCCCGCTAACGCGTCCGGGTCGGTGATAACGCGTCGGGCGTGCCGCGTCCCCCGCTTTACGGCCTGGGCGCCATCACGAATTCCTGATCGACCCGCCAGAATGGATTGGCGACGCCGAATGCCTTGGCGGCTGCTTCGTCGTCGATGCGTTCGAAGTTTGCGACGAGACTTTCCTTCACGCCGAAGACGGTGTCCTGATCCAGATACTGGCAATCGGGCGAGAAGAGGTGCGTGATGACGTCGTCGTAGCCCGGCGCCTGAACGATGAAGTGGATATGCGCGGCGCGGTTCGGGTGACGTCCCAGCGTGGCCAGCAACTTGCCGACGGGACCGTCGTCCGGAATCGGATAAAAACGCGGCTTGACCGTGCGGAACCAGAAGTGGCCGTCTGCGCCGCTGATGAACTTGCCGCGCAGATTCCCCTCGGGCTGTATGCCTTTTTGCTGGACATCGTAGAAGCCATCGTCATTGGTCTGCCAGACGTCGACCGTGGCCCCCCCGATCGGCGTGCCGTCGATGTCGACGACGCGGGCCATGACAACGAGCGGCTCCCCCTTGCCATCGAGACAGATATCCGCGCCGTTGGCCAATGCCGGCACGCCGTCGACGAAGAACGGGCCGAGAATCGTGTTCTCCGTGGCTCGGCCGGGGCGCCTGTGATTGATCGCATCGACCAGCATCGAGACGCCGAGAATGTCGGAGAGCAGGATGAATTCCTGCCGCCAGTCGGTGCACATTTGCCCCGTCTCGGTCAGAAACCGGATTGCGGCGAGCCATTCCTCATGCGTCGGCTCGATTTCCTTGACGGCCGCATGCAGATGCCGAACCACGGCCTCGGCAATCTCGCGCGTTCGGGCATCGACATCGGCCCCGATACGGGCGTTTACCGTCTCGGCGGATCGGGCTTCGCTGAACAGCGGGAAGCGTGTGTGATTCGGATTCGCCATCGTCATCTCCTTCAATCGGTGCCAGGGTAGCTTCGCGGAGCATCGCCTCGCCAGGCATCGGTAATAAGTTGCATGAGTTCATCGCGCGCCAGTGCGCGTGGATTCCAATAGGGATTGGCGAGCGCGAGTTCGACCGTCCTCGAGATGCCGTCGGAGGCCATGCCGAGCGCCGACAATCCCGCCGGCGCCCCGATTTTCCGGTTGATCGCGTGCAACGCAGCCGGTGCGTCATGCGTCACGTCCAAGGCCTCGCATAGCTGCCGCATGACCTCGGGTATCGCCGGCGCGTTGTACGCCAGCGCATGCGGCAGGATCACCGCGTGGGTTTCGGCGTGCGGCAGGCCGAACGTGCCTCCGAGCGTGTGACAGAGCTTGTGATGCAGCGCCATGCCGACAGTCCCCAGACAGATGCCTGCGAGCCATGCACCATAGAGGGCATCGCCGCGTGCTTCCCGATGCAACGGCTGCTCGCTGATGACGGGCAGCGCTCTGGCGAGCGCCCGCACGCTTTGCAGCGCCAGCGCCTGGATGATCGGGTTCGCATCGCGTGCGTAGAGCGCCTCGACCGCATGCGCCATGGCGTTCATGCCGCTCACACCGGAGAGCGCCGCCGGCAAGTCCATCGTCAGGTCGATGTCGTAGATCACGGTCTCGGGCAGCACTTTCAGGCTGCGCAGCGTCGTCTTCAGGCCGTCGCGGGTCTCACCAAGGATCGGCGTCATCTCGGAGCCCGCGTAGGTCGTGGGTAGCACGATCTGCGGCAAATCCGTGCGCAACGCGATTGCCTTGGCGAGCCCCGTCGTGGAGCCACCACCGATCGCAAGTATGCCGTCGATCCCCTGCTTCGCCACCTGTTCGAGCGCGATCTCCGTCACTTCGACTGGCGTGTGCATCCGGGCGCCGTCGAACGTGCCGGCATACCGCGCGCCAAGCTCGGACTCGCATTGCCGCGCGACGCCAGCATGCGGCGGCCCATGCAGAACCAGCACGCGCGACAGATCGAGGCGCGCGGCTTCGGCGGCAACCTGGGCGCGGGTCCCCGAGCCGAAGAGCACTCGCGTCGGCAACGCCTCGTAGGTGAATGGCGAGATCGTCGAGAAACCACCTGGTCCGGCTTGATACGTCATGGTCATCCTCCCGGAGTTACGCCGGTAGCTACCGTCGTGGGATCGTCTGTCCTGCCCGCATAGACCCCCGACTGTCCGGATGTCGTGCGACGGGCGAACAACACGCACACCGCCGCGCCGGTCGCTGCCAACGCGATGGCCACGAGCATGATCTCGTGCCCGCCGAATACCTGCTGGAGCGTGCCGCCAATGAACGGCCCGAGAATGGCGCCAAGACGGCCGACCGCCAGCTCCATGCCCACGGCCGTGGCGCGCATCTCGGTCTCGTACGATGCCGCCGTGAAATTATTGAGCACGAACTGGCCGCCGATGATGCAAAAGCCGGCCATCGCGCTGCAGACCAGATTGATCCAATGCTGGTGGAAGAATACCAGCGAGAGGACCGCGATGGCGCCACCGAGCGACCAGGCGCAAAGCCACCCGCGTGCGCGCCCCGTCAGATCGACCAGATGGCCGCAAACCAGCCCGCCGATAAACGACATGATCTGCATCAAGGCACCGAAACCAAAGCTTGCGCCGAAGCTCTCTCCGCGCGCCTGCATGAGCGTGGGAATCCAGCCCGAGAGTCCGAAGATGCAGAACAGGCTGAGGAAGCTCGTCGCCCAGATCGCAATGGACAGTTGCCGATAGGGTCTTGTCAGCAGCGCAAGCACGGAGGTCGTCGGCACGGGCGGGGGCGGCAGGATCTGCCGATCGCGGTAGACGTCGGCGCGCTCGGGGCGCAGTTTCGTCAGAATCGCCTTGACCTCGTCGTGACGGCCGCGCAACAGCGCGAATTTGGGCGATTCGGGCAGGTAGCGATGCAGGAATGGCAGCAGGAACAGCGAGCACGATCCGATCCAGTAAAGCCCCTGCCATCCGGTATGCGGCGTGACGAATACACCGACAAGCCCGGCAGCCGCGCCGCCCGCGGCCCAGCCCAGCGCCACGCCCCAGAGCGCAAACTTGTTGGCCACGCGTATCGGCGCCAGCTCGTTGATGTAGGTCGTCGACAGCGGCAGCAGCACGCCCAGCCCCAGGCCGGTCAGCACACGCAGCGTGCAGAACGATGCGAATGAATCGGCGGCCGCCGCGGTGAGTATGGAAAAGATCGTTGTGATCCACAATCCGGCGATCAGCGTGGTGCGCCTGCCGATCCGGTCGGCAATGGCACCGTGCACGGCTGCCCCGATCAGAAAGCCGACCAGTCCACTCGAAATCAGCATGCCCACCTGTTCGAGCGACAGGTTCCAGGGGCCTTGCACATAATGAATGACGTAGGCGGGATTGAATGTGTCATAGCCGTCGAAGAGCGTCAGAAGCGCAAGGAGTATTCCTAGCCTGACGTGAGTGCGCCCGACAGGTGCGTCGGACAGCTCGGCGTGTACATCGATGAATCGTGCGTGCATGTGTCTCACTCCATCGTGGATGTGCGCGGCGGCTTATGATTGGATTTGCCCCGTCGCGATGGCCCGCCGCACGACGCCGGCGGCGCCGTGGCAGCGTGCCGGCATTTCACGGATTCAGTTATCGAGCCTGAACAACTTCGCGGCATTGCCGCGGCCGATCTTTATCCGGTCGTTGTCGCTGATCGATGCGGCTTCGAGCCAGTTTGCCGCATGGTCGATGTTCTCGAACGGCCAGTCGGCAGAGAACAGAATGCGGTCGGAACCGATTTCCAGCATCGCGTCGACGAGCGTCTGCGTGCGGAAGTTGCCCGACGTGGTGAGCCAGAAGTTAGCGTGAAAATATTCCGCGATGCGCTTTTTCGCCGGATAGTTCGGCGGCGTGGTCACCCACGCGTTGCGATTGTCGACACGCCACATGCTGTACGGGAGTCCCTCGCCCAGATGCCCCAGGATGATCTTCAGGTCGGGGTACTCGTCGAATAGCCCCGACCCCATCAGACGCAGCGCGTGCACGGCCGTTTCCTGACCGAACGCCCAGGTCGGACCGAGCAACCAGGGGTGCCCGTCGTAGATCGGTGCCTGCGAAGGCAGCGGATTTCGTGGGTGCAGATAGAACGGCACGTCGAGCGCCTGCACGGTGCCCCAGAACGGGCGAAACTGAGGCAGGTCGTAATAGAGCACGCCGTTGCCCCCTTCGACCTGAGTGAACCCGTTCACCAGCGCGCCGACGAATCCGAGTTCATTGACGCAACGCTCCAACTCACGCGCTGCCAGGTCGGGGTCTTGCATCGGGAGCGCGGCAAAGCCGCGAAAGCGATCCGGTCGCCGCGCCACTTGCTCCGCCAGGAAATCGTTCGCCCGACGCGTCAGTTCGTATGCCGCCTTCGCGTTCGGGATGGCCTGAACCGTCGGTGCGTTCAGGGAGAGGATCATCAGGTCGATGGCATTTCGATCCATCTCGTCGATGCGTCGCTGCTGGATGTCGAGCAGACGATGCTTGAGTTCGGGCCAGTAGGATTGCGGCACGAAGCCCGCCGAATCCTGCACGGTCTCCTCTATCGCGAAATGTTCTTCGAGTGCGATCTTGCGCGTTGCCTTGAATGTCATGTCGTGCTCCTTCGGTAATCAGTACTGCCCCTTGGGATCGAGCCCAAGCGCCATTTGTCCGTACATCGTGCCCACGGTGTCCCAGTTCATGCTGATGTGCCGGCCGACCGCGTTGGCGTCGCGCCATGCACGTTGCACCGGGTGCGACAGGTCGAGTCCCTGACCGCCCGTCGACGCGTTGAGTGCCTCGGTGGCACGAATCGCCAGCGACACCGCGAAGGCTTGCCCGCGTCGACTGTGGATGCGCTCCTCCACCGATATGCTCTCGCCGCTGCGCACGGTGTTCTGGCGTTCTCGCAGGTCGGACAAGAGGATCATCCTTGCGGCATCGGCGCTGGCGGAGGCTTCAGCCACCCGCAGCTGAATCGTCGCGAACTCGGCCATGCGGTTATGCCCACCCGCCACCGCACCGCGCGTCACGCGTCGGCTGGTGCGCTCCAGATAGTCTTCCAGGGCGCCCAGGGCGGCCCCCACCGATACCGAGGCGAGACACGACGGGATCATCGAGAGCATCGGCAGCGCGTAATCGCGCTTGTGCGGGTACAGTTTCGCGCCCGGCGTCAGCCCCGAAGTGGTCTCGGAGAAGAACAGCACACGATGCGCCGGTACGAAAACGTTATCCAGTACCAATGTCTTGCTGCCTGTGCCCGCGAGGCCGACGACATGCCAGGTATCGTCGATGACATAGTCGGACTCGGGCACGAGCAGGAAGGCCGGCGCCGGCATTTCGCGCGTGCCCTGGGGCGGCAGGATCGCGGCGCACAGCGACCACTGGGCGCAATCGCAACCGCTCGCGAAACTCCATCGCCCACTGAGGCGATAGCCGCCATCGACGGCTTCGGCATGGCATGCCGGCGCGTAGGAGCCGCACACGAGCGCATCCGGGGTCTGCCCCCAGACGTCACGTTGCGCCTGCTCCGGGAAGGATCCGACCAGCCATTGGTGCGCGGCCAGCAAGCCGGCCACCCACGCCGTCGATGCACACCACTTCGCCAGATCGATATTGAGATCGACCAACGTGGCGAAATCCTGCTCGCTGCCGCCGAACGCCTTCGGTTTGACGATATCGAAATAGCCGATGCCCCGAAGCGCCTCGATCGACGACATCGGCACGCGGCGCTCGGTCTCGACTTGCGCGGCGCGCGCGCGAATTTCGCCCCCCAGGGCATAAAGGTTCGCCCGCATTGCCGCCGTTCCTGCATTCGAAGCGTCGACTGCCCCGGCGACGCATGCCACCTCGATGTCTTGTGCTTCCACCATGATGATTGACCTCCTCTTTACCTGTTGGATGAAGCGCGCCCGCCGGGAGTGCGTGTGCCGACGAACACGTTGCGTTCGTGAATGGCGCGACGGTCAGCAGTACGCCGCATTGCAATACAGCAGCGGTCGATCGTCGCCCTGTTCGCGATGGCTGCCATCGTCGCGAGCCGACGAGACGTCACCACGCTCGCCTGCGCGAACGTCCTCGACAGCGCCGATGAAAATCGTGTGAGTGCCGTAGGGCAATGCCGCGGATCTGCGGCAAAAGACGTTGGATTGCGCCGTGTCGAGGTAGTCGACGCCAAGCGGATGCGTTCCCCAACGTCCGACGAAGAATCGCGTTTCCGGCGACGCGGCGCCGCTGAAGGCGGTCGACACGTCGGCCTGATCGTGCCGCAGCACGTTGACGCAGAAGTGCCGCGCGCCCATCAGGATCTCGTGCAGCAGTGTCGAGCGATTCACGCAGATCAGCAGCGAGGGAGGATCGAGCGAAAGCGACGTGACGGCGGTCATGGTCATGCCATGCCTGCGCTCGCCATCGCTGGCGGTGACGATGGTCACGGTGGAGGCCATGCGGCGCAGCGTCGCCCGAAAGGCCGCGGCAACAGCGGGATCGGTGGGATCGGTGGGATCGGTGGGATCAGGTAATGCGGACATTGCCATCTCGTGTCTCCATTCTGGCCCGAGCGATTTCAGGCGGCAGGCGAGCGTCGTACGCGCTCTCTTGGCGTGACTATACTTTCATTTGCAAATGTTGCAATAACAAATAATGCAAACGAAATTGTTGCGCTGATAGAATTCGTCAATCAAAAAGATGAGCCGTCGAACATGCACAAGCTGACCAACTCGTTCCCTTACCTGCTGAACCGGGTCGGTGTACGGATGGGGGAACTGTTCTCACGTCGCATCGAGCCGTACGGCGTTACCCTTCCCATGTACCGAGTCATGGCAGCGCTGTCGGAGGTGCCGGGGCAACGTCTCGGAGATTTGTGCGTGATGACGACCGTGGAACTCTCCACGCTCTCGCGCCTGATCGGCACGATGGAGAAGATGAATCTCGTGTCGCGTAGCCGGTTGGAAGGCAATGCGCGCACGGTGGCGATCCACCTGACGAATGAAGGGGCGACGCTGCTGGAATCACTGATGCCGATTGCGAAGCACTATGAAGATGTAGCCACCAGTCAGCTCTCCCGATCGGCGATCGAAGCCCTGAAGAAAACGCTGACGGATATTTACAACGTGCTCGACATCATCGAGGACGAATTACCGGAGCCCACGGCGCGCGAGAAGCCTGGCAAGACATCTCGCAGGAAGTGATCGGAGGGGGGCACGATGCCCCGAGGTGTCAACTCTACGCTTCGGAGTTTTGAGTGAAATTCTCTGGCACGGCCGGCCCCCAAAGGTACAACGAGTTCTCAGGGGCGAAATCTCCGGCGGGCCAGTCTCGCCCGGCTGACACAAAATCGATGTCGGCCGAGTACTCGCAGAACGAACCCCACGGATCCTCTACATAGTGGAAATAGTTCGATCCCAGCACGTGTCTTCCTGTCCCCCACCCCTTCGCATATCCGGCGGCGGCCATCTGGGCCGCCCCCTCGCCGACGAGATCGACACTATCGACATCCCACGACGAGTGATGCCAGCCGCGCGCACTGCTTTTGGCGAAAGCCACCAAATGATGATCGCACCCGTGCGGCGCATGCGTGAACGCAATGAGATCCAAAGACTTGTCCGACAAGCGAAGTCCCAGCGCTCGCTCGTAGAAGGCGACTGCCTGTAGGACATCGGGCGTGAACAATAGCACGTGTGACAGTCGCCGCGGTCTCACGCGTGCCACCTCATTCCGGGTGAGTGCGCCGCGAATGTCCGCAGGAACACCACGCTCCGTTCGTACAATCTTACTGTCAGGACTGGTCTTCGGCCCGACTTGCACTTGAACAAGATTCCCGTCGGGATCGCGAAACCAAAAACCGGCGTCCGCATTTCCTTGCACCGACGCGACGTCGGTGGCGCCGGCCGAGATTGTCTGTTGGCGAAGCGACGCCAGATCGTCCGGATAACAGTTAAAGCTGAGATACGCCATCGATTTTCCGTCGCCGGCCAGTACCCTCGCCCATCGATGCCCGTCAGTTGCCCTGATCTCTAGCTCGCCGCCCTGAGATCCGGTACGGCTTACCGTCAGACCGAAGGCATCGAAGAAGCGATGCGCGTCGTCAAGCGACGGTACGTTGAGGGCAAAATGATCGATCGAATGCACCGCGGCTCGCGGAAACGTCGTTGAAGCTCTGGTCATGTCTCACTCTCCTCGTAAGCGATCGGCGGCAATCGATCCGCCGCCGATGCTCCCTCATACGACTTAAAGGGTCGCCTCGTCGATAACGGTGTTTCGAAGCGTGCCGATCCCTTCCACACTGACTTCACAAACATCGCCATGCTTCATGAAAAGCTTGGGCGTGCGTGCCCAACCGATACCCGACGGCGTTCCGGTCACGATGACATCGCCCGGCTCCAGGGTGATGCCTTCGCTCAAAATGCTGATGAGTTCCGCGACGTCGAAAATCATGTCGTCGGTACTGGCGGATTGGACCACTTCGCCATTCAGGCGTGTTTCAAGACGCAATCCCTTCGCGCCCGGCGGCAGTTCGTCAGCCGTCACAAGGTCCGGGCCGAACGGACCGGTGCCGTCGAAATTCTTACCGACGGTCCACTGCGGCGACTTGAACTGGTATTCCCGAACCGACGCATCGTTGAAAACTGTATAGCCCGCCACGCACGCCAGCGCGTCCTCCCTGGCGATATGCCGACCACCCTTGCCGAGCACGGCGGCGATTTCGCCTTCGAAGTCAAGGCCCCGACTGTCCGGTACCGCTGGCCTTACCAATGGCTGCTCATGCCCGACAAGACTCGTCGCTACGCGAAGAAAGATCGTCGGATAGTCCGGCTGCTCGTACTGACTTTCCTTCGTGTGATCCGCGTAGTTGAGCCCGATGCAAATAATCTTGGGCGGTCGAGCAAGCGGCGGCAGGAATACGACATTTTCAGCGTCGACCCTTTCCTGGTTCGCTTGCTCGCGGCCATAGGCGATGAGGTCGACGCCGCGTGCCAGCAACGACTCCAGCGATTCGCTGCCCAGCACGCGAATGGCCTCTCCATCGCGCACGCCCAGCGCAGCCTTTCCGTTTTTCACGAACGATACATAACGCATTGCTTATCTCCAGAGAATTTGCGTTTCGCGCTGCCGCTCACTGATCGCGGCGTAACGCATGCTGTTCAAGCCACAGCGAAAACGTGTGACAAATGATGTCGTTGGCACGGTTCGCCGCATGCGATGCCGCGAAGAAGCCGAAGAACGGATGGAACATGTCCTCGAAACGCAGCAGTTGCACCGGCACATTGGAGGCCTTGAGACGCTGCGCGTAGGCAATGCCTTCGTCTTGAAGCGGGTCATGCCCCGCAACGGCGATCAACGTCGCAGGCATGCCATGCAGATCGACCGCGCGCAACGGCGAAGGGGGGAACTGCGTCGCACGATCGGCCAAAGCGCCCATATAGAGCCGTGAGATGTCCTGCAAATCCGAGGGCGACAGCATCGGAAAGTCGACTCCCTTCGCCGCTATCGGTGCAACGTCACGGGCCATGTCGACCCCCGGCACGATCAGAAGTTGAGCGGCAAGACGAACGCCGCACGCGCGCAACGACAAGGCCGCCGACGTCGCCAGATTTGCACCGGCGCTCTCCCCCGCCACCGCGACCCGGGAGGCGTCGCCACCTAGCATCGCGGCATTGCGGACCGCCCAACGCGTTGCAATAAGGGCGTCTTCATGGGCCGCCGGAAAAGGATGTTCCGGCGCGAGTCGATAATCGACCGATACAACTACCGCATTGATGTCCCGGCAAAGCTTGCGTGCAATGTCGTCCATCAGCTCGACACTACCGAGGACAAATCCACCGCCATGAAAAAAAATTACTGTCGGCAAACCGCCCCTCTCGTTTCGAGGACGGTAGACGCGCACCGGAACACGGTTGCCCTCCGACTCGGCAGTGAGGTCTTCCACTTCGCCGATTACCGGCAACTGCGTGCGTTCGCGCGCGGCCATGATGCTTTTGCGCATGCGCTCACGAGCCTGCTCTGGTGACCCGGAAAACGGAGGCGGCACGTTTGCCGCGCGCATGGCCGATACGATGGCCGCCAGCTCGGGGTCCAGCGGTTCTCGCCGTGTGACGTCGTTCATTTCAATTCGAGAATGTATTGTTGGGAAGCCCGCGCCCGCGCTCTCAGGACATCAAGGTCGACGCCTATCATCTGACCTCGCCGTTTCATGGCACGCCCGCCGACGAATACCGAATCCACATTGCCCGGATGTGCGGCAAGGACGACAGCCCCGATGGCGTCGGAAACAGGCGTGAGATTGAGGTCATCGCCGCGAATCATGACTATGTCGGCCTGCTTGCCCGGTGTGAGCGATCCCACTTTGTGATCAAGTCCGTTGGCCCTTGCGCCCGCTATCGTGGCGAATTCCAAAACATCTCGCATCGAAAGCGTTGCGGGCGCGTTAGGAACTCGCGAATGGTTTCCGCCCATCCAGGAGCGGTAGTATGCAAACGCATGACGCATCTGCGTAAACATGTCGCCCGAACACTTGGTCTCGGTGTCGCCACTCAGGCTTGGCCGTATGCCCACCGCCAGCAAGCGGTCGAATGGGATATCGCCGATACCTTGCGCGTTCAGTTCGCAATGCACACCGAGCGACGCGCTTACACCAGCGTCAGCCATCATGGCAATCTCGTCTGCGCCCGAGAAGCAACAATGCACAAACGTCAGGTCGTCGCCCAACACCCCGGCATCGTGCATTTGCGCGATGGCTCTAACAGTGCCGTTGCGCGCGTAGGCTCCCATGTGAATGCTCGATCGAATGCCGAGCTCGCGGGCGAGGCGAAGATCGTCCAGCCAGACCTCGCGTCGGGCCATCTCCGGCCCGCGCGCCGCCATTGCCAATGTGAGCAGTTGATCGTCGGATGAGAAATATCGTTTTCGCAAGCGACGAATATCGTCCGGATGCCTCCGCTGGCTATCGAACATCCACGAGGCGCCATCCACCAGCGGCCAGCCGTGTGCGAACACGCCGCGAATGTTGGCGTCGCGCAATCCCGTGATCGCAGCGTCCGCGTGCTCCGGGCTGTTCTGAACATGAGACCAATCCAGCATCGTCGTAATGCCGCCTTCGAGCGCAGCGACGGCACCGAGCATCGTGGCGACGTGTACGTCCTCCGGGCGAAACGCAGCGCCCTTTGCGCCCAGCATTTCGGCAAAGTAGATTTGCGGGTCGATGTCCGCGTAGCGATGACGCACACAGCTTTGCCACGTATGGCGATGGGTGTCGACAAACCCGGGCAGCACGATCGTGCCTTGCGCATCGATGCATTCGGCGTCGACATTGCCGATTTTCGGGGAGACGGCAAGAATGCTATCCCCTTCGATCAGCACGTCACCCACGCGCAGATCACCGATCGCCGGGTCCATGCTCAGCACCCATCCGCCTTTGAGCAGAAGTCGTCGTTTGTTCATGCGCTCACCGCCTTAGCCACTTTTTCAGTTGACGTTCGATTTCGTCATTACCGGCCGGGGTTTCGCTTGCCCACGCCACATAGCCATCCGGGCGCACCAGCAGTCCCTTGATCCCGTCCAGCGACGCGGGAATGCGAGCGGCGCGTGCCTGGAGCACGCTCACTGGCCGGCCGCCCACGTCGAGCGACGCGAACTGGCGCCCGAAACCCTCCAGATCGATGAGCACAAACTCGCGTTTGCGCAGCGTTTCCGTGATCGCTACAGAGCGACCGTCCAGCAGCATCAGATCGACATCGGGGCAACGGTGACCGGTCAATGGGTGAGCGTCCGGGTCGCGTGGATAGGGGGTCTCGAGACCGCACAGTTCCAGCACCAACTTCCGTTGCACGTCGGGCAGCGGAATCACCTGCTCCTGCATCCGCCGTTTGAGGACGACCGCCTCGGCGCTGAAGTTGAACTGCAGCGCACATTGCGCCTGGACACTATCGAGCAGCCGACGCATGACCGGTAGACGCTCGGTGTCGTATGTGTCCAGCGTTTCGTCGTCCGCCGCACCGTTGATGACGTTGGCCAACTTCCAGCCGAGATTGAAGGCGTCTTGCAAGCAGAAGTTCATGCCGACGCCGCTGGCCGGGTAATGAATTCTGGCGGACTCGCCCACCAGGAAAACGCGCCCCTGTCTAAGCGTCGGCACCGCCCGCATCTGATCGTCGAAGCGCGAAGCCCAGCGAAATGACTTGATGCCGTAGTCGGTGCCATGCACGTCGCGCAGACACTGCAACACCTCGTCCAGGGTGACCGGCTCGCCCTTCTCGGCATGCCTTCGATCACGATGCACGATGTTGAATCGCGTGATGCCGTCACCAAATATGTAGCCGCGAATCCACCCCATCTCGTTGTCGACGTTAATACGTCCTCCGGGCCACGGAGCCTCAAGCTCGGCATCCACGACGATGCCGCGGAACGTTCCGGAATGGCCGTCGAACGGCAGACCCAGCTTCGAGCGTACGACGCTGCGCCCGCCGTCCGCCCCAACGACATATCGGGCGCGCAGCGTCGAGAAGCGCCCCGCCGGGTCCGCGACCTCAAGCTCGACGCCATCGCCCAGTTCAATCACGTCTCGAACTTCCGCACCCCGTTGCACGACCGCGCCGCACTCCGTGGCCCACTCCCACAGCACCTCTTCTGTCATGTTCTGAGGCAAGCCCAGCGTGAAACCGAAGCGCGTTTCGAGGTACTTCCACTCGATAGGATGAAACCCAGCCCAGATGTGCGTTGGCCGAAATGGATAGTCCACGATGTCGCGCGTTTTGCGGATCAGGCGATCGGCAATTCCCCGGGCATCGAACAGCTCGAGAACACGGGGCAAGATCGTGCCGGCACGCGACTGCACGCCTTCGGTGCGTCGCTCAAGGACAAGTGTCTTCACGCCGGAGCCGGCCAACTCCGCGGCCATCGTCAAGCCGGACGGGCCTCCGCCGACAACAATCACATCCCACTGCATTTTGTTTTCTCCATCAGATACGAAGACCAAACCCGAAAACGCTTTCGTTGAGCCGGTCAAAAGAAGTGCGTAATACCAGCCTCAAGCACCGCTTGATGCGAAGCAGATGCGGGTGGTTGATTTCGAAGCACGGCAAACTGCCCCGATCCCGCGAGCTGAAGCACGCCGAGGACGTAGAGACTGGTGCGTTTGGAAAGCGCGTAGTCGATGTGCGCGTGGAATTGATTCCACTTGTACGAGTCGAGCTTCGTGTACGAGTAGCCGCCACCGATTCGCGTGCGGGTCGTCACATATTTGTAGGCGCCTACGTCAATCGATTGGGCCGTGGCCGAAGCACCGGCCGCAGACAAGCGTGTGTAGCTGTAGTTACCCATGAGACGCCAGCCGTCGTCGACATACGCCACGCCGACCGTGCCGGTGTTCTGGTTCTGAAATACCGAAGCCGTGGGTGTCTTCGTAAAATCGATGCCGTACAGCGTCGACACACCAAGCTTCAGTCCCGGGGTGTACGGCACACCGTTGACCGATTCCCAAACAGCAATCGATTGCCACGGACCGGCCGCGTAAGCGACCTCAGCACCAACGACGCGTCCCGTGTTGGTCGTCGAGCCCGCCTGGCCGAATCCGTACATCACGCCGAACTGGAACCCGCCGAAGA
Organism: Pandoraea pnomenusa; assembly: GCF_000767615.3. NCBI lineage: Bacteria > Pseudomonadati > Pseudomonadota > Betaproteobacteria > Burkholderiales > Burkholderiaceae > Pandoraea > Pandoraea pnomenusa. The sequence goes on from NZ_CP009553.3 coordinate 3,923,105, forward strand.
CCGGAGACTTGTACTTGAACGAGTTGTTCAAGGAATTGCCGACGGTCCGGTCGAGATTGCCCGGGTGTGTCGCCAGAAGCGATGTGTAACGCTCCGACGTAAAGGGCACCAGATCGGCCAACAGGTCGTACATCGAGCCCATCGTCAGCGTCCCCTTGCTCGCGGAGCTCAGTCCCACGAAGCTCTCGAACGGGGCGTCGGTTCCATTGTTCACGAATGCGTATCGGCTCAAGCGAAATACCGCGGACGTATCACCGTCGATGGCCTCCTTTCCCGACATCGCGAAGAACGGTACCGCGTGCGTGTTGCTGGCCTGGAACAGGGCACCGCTACCCACAGCGCTGGCATTGCTGGTGTACGAAACGCCCATCCCGAGTAAGCCGGAAAGCGTGACGCTCGATTGCGCATGCACGGAAAAACTCGCAATGAAAAATATCGTAGTACTAATAAATTTTATTTTGATCGACTTCATTAAAACGTCTCCTCGCCTGGTTATGCCTGCTTCCCGCGCCTCGCCGCCTCATCAACACGCGATCGCAAGCGGACGCAATGTCTATCTACGCTTGAATCCGTATCAAGGCGACGTCGCTACCACCGGCAACGTGCTATCGCTGCGCGAAAGGCTGCGACTCAGCGCCACGGAGGCAACGAACGCGATCACGCCCGAAACCGCGAACACGACGGCGAGCGCATTGGGCAAAGCGTTCGAATTGCCGTCGAACCCAAAATGTCCGACGAGGGCGATCAGCGTTGGCGACAGTCCCTGGCCAAGCAGCCCATTCAGTACGAGCACGATCGCCATGACGATGCCGACGGATTGCGTGGGTACGACGCGCGCTACGATGGTCGAGGCAACAGACATGAACGTCCAGGAAAAGAGCACGACCAGCGCGTCGATTACCCAGAACGTGGACAACGTATCCGTCAATGCGAGGGTCACCGTGAGAATCGCAACGGCAATGCTCGTCACCATCCCCACCCGAGCGACACCCGCGAGTGCAGCCCCCTTACGCTCCATCGCAAGGCCCGCGACCCACAGTCCGAGCGGCCCCATGATCAGCAACACCGCGCCCTGAATCAGACCGATTTCCTTCATACCGAGGTGAAAGCGACGAACAATCACCGTCGGTAGCCAGGCCGCCAGACCGAACGTAATGATGGCGTTGGCCACGACGAAGACGAACAGCGGTCCGAAGATGGCCCGATGGGCCCAGAGGTACGCATAGATTCGCTGCGCGTCCTGACGTTGGTTCGCGGCACTGTCGCGCTGGCGGCCGGGCTCCTTGTTCAAAAAGATCATCAGGCTCATGGGCACGCCAGCCAGACCGATCAGAAACAACGTCATCTGCCATGCGGACACATCGCCCAGTACGGGAATGGACGTCATGCCGGATGACTGGATGGCGCTCATCATCGGCCCGCCAAGCACCAGTGATAGTCCGGTCCCTACCATCAACGCCATTGTGTAGACGGAAAGTGCACGTGCCCGGCGGCGGTCGTCCACACCGTCACGAATCAGAGAATAGGAAGAAGGCGGAATCAGTGCCTCGGCCCCGCCGACGATTACACGGGCGGCGACCAGAACCGCGAAGGTTGACGCCGTGGCATTGGCGGCGACCGCCAGCGACCACACCATCACGCCCGCGGCAACGATCAGGCGACGGTCAAATCGATCTGCCAGCCAACCTGCCGGCAGCCCCACCACGATATTTGCGACGGCAAATGCCGCACCGATCAGAAAGCTGATCTGTACATCGCTCACACCGAAGTCTCGCTGGATCGGCGCGACCATCAGCACCAGGATGTTCTTGTCGATCTGGGCCAGCATGGTCATCAACGTCAAAGTGACGACCAGCCCCCACTGGGCGAGCGGCCTGCTCGCCTTGCGATTCGCCTGCATAGGTTCATGTCTCCGTGCTGCTTGTCGGTTTGCAGGCTATGTCTGCCCGTTGCAGTCGATTATAGATTTCGGATGACATTTACCAAATTTATTGTTTAAATCTTCATCATCCGTCTTGTAAATATAAAATTGCCATGCGTTTCAACAAGCTCGACCTCAACCAACTCGTGGTGCTGGACGCCCTTCTGTCCACGCGCAGCGTCGGCAAAGCCGCGGAACGTTTGTTCCTGAGTCAGCCGGCGACCAGTTGCTCGCTTGCGCGTCTTCGCGAGTATTTCGAGGACGAGTTGCTTGTTCCGGTAGGTAAGGCGCAGGTGCTCACACCGCTTGCCGAGGAGTTGGTGAAGCCCGTTCGGGATGTTCTGCTGCAAATCCAGACAATCACGCGCGCACGCCCCACATTCGATCACGCCACGTCAACACGTCGCTTCACTATCGAAGCGTCCGATTACGTCATCAGCGTGTTCCTGTCAGAAGTGGTCAAGCATGCGGCGAAGCTTGCGCCTCTCATGCAGTTCGACTTGCGTGCAATTAGTCCTCAGACGCCGGAACACCTGGAGAATGGGGAGGCCGAGTTGCTGATAGCGCCAGAGTTCGCGCGCGTTGCCGGCCATCCGGCGGAGCCATTGTTCGAAGACACGTTTTCCTGTCTGGTATGCGCGCAATACCAGACGGTCGGCGACAACCTGACGGAAGACGAATACTTCGACGCGGCTCATGTGGGCGTGGAATGGGGAGGTGGCCGCCGTACCACCTTCGACGCCCGCCTACTTTCCACGAGCAACCGCACACGACGCCAGACTGTAATAGCGCCAACCTTCACGCTCATCCCCATGTTGCTGGTGGGTACTTCGCGCATCGCAACACTCCCTTCCCGACTGGCGTATCAAATGGCGCAGCGTTTCCCACTGAGGGTGCTGGAATGCCCTGTGGGAATTCCTGCTTTCACCGAGAACCTACAGTGGCACAAGTATCAAGAGCGTGACCCGGCCATTGCCTGGCTACGGTCGCTATTTCGTGAGACAGCGCAACGCTTGCCCCCGATTTCTGGACACATCGTGAAGAACGGTGTTGGATCGAGCGCCGCCGGACGTGCGAAAGATAAACGCGCCAAAGCGGCGGGTTCACGGAAGACATCGAAGAATTGATTGCCTCGCAGCAGGGAAGGAGAACTCGACACCAAATGATCAATTGAATAACGCGCCGTTGGAAGCGCCCCGCCCGATTCGGCGTGATCAATTGGAATGATGAAATGATTTTCCGGCGCGTCGACGTCAGCCCGTGTTCAGCACACGATCCAGAATGCGCGTCAGTCCATGCCCGCTGATCGCCCGTTCCGGCACGATGGTGACCGCTTCATGCGTCGCACCATCGACAGGTTCTTGATTACACCGCCTTGATAGTCATTTTGTAAGTCGCTGACGCACAAAACAAAAAGGCCCTTGAGATTCAAGGGCCTGATTGTGTGCTTGGCGGAGAGGGTGGGATTCGAACCCACGATACGGTATAACCGTATACCGGATTTCGAGTCCGGCGCATTCGACCACTCTGCCACCTCTCCAAGCATTCTTCCTGCTTTGGTTCGCTGCCTGAGTGGCCTCAAGCAGCGAGAAAGAGATTATAGCCGAATTTCTTTTTCTGCCAACCCCTTTTTGCGGATTTTTTTTACTTCGCCGGCACGAGGCGTTCGATGCCGCCCATGTATGGGCGCAGCACGTCCGGCACCGTGATCGAACCATCGGCATTCTGGTAGTTCTCCAGCACCGCGACGAGCGCGCGCCCCACCGCCAGGCCCGAACCGTTCAGCGTGTGCACCAACTCCGGCTTGCCCTGCGCATTGCGGAACCGCGCCTGCATCCGGCGCGCCTGGAAGCTCTCCATGTTCGAACACGACGAGATCTCGCGGTACGTGTTCTGTGCCGGAATCCATACTTCCATGTCGTACGTCTTCGCCGAACCGAAGCCCATGTCGCCCGTGCACAGCACGATCGTACGGAACGGCAGCTCCAACTTCTTCAGAATCGCCTCGGCATGCCCAACCAGCATCTCCAAGGTGTCGTACGACTCCTCCGGACGCACCACATGCACCAGCTCGACCTTGTCGAACTGATGCTGGCGAATCATGCCGCGCGTGTCCTTCCCGTAGCTGCCCGCTTCCGAACGGAAGCACGGCGTGTGCGCCACCATGCGCATCGGCAGCGCATCGTTGGCCAGCAGTTCGTCGCGCACCAGATTCGTCAGCGACACTTCCGCCGTCGGAATCAAATAGAAGTTCTCGATGCGCTCGCCCTCGTCGCCACCTACCTTGCGCGGCACCTTGAACAGGTCATCCTCGAACTTCGGCAATTGCCCCGTGCCACGCATCGACGCCGCATTCACGATGTACGGCACATACGTTTCCGTATACCCGTGCTCCGAGGTGTGCGTGTCGATCATGAACTGTGCGAGCGCCCGGTGCAGACGGGCAATGCCCCCCTTCATCACCGAGAATCGCGCACCGGCGAGCTTCGCCGCCGCATCGAAATCCAACCCGAGCGCAGCACCGAGGTCAACGTGATCGCGCGGCGTGAAGTCGAATTGACGCGGCGTGCCCCAGCGACGCACTTCCACGTTCTGCGACTCGTCCGAACCGACAGGCACGCTCTCGTGCGGCAAGTTCGGCACGCCCAGCAACAGTTCCGACAGACGCGCCTGGATCTCTTCCAGCCGCTCCGACGACGCCTTGAGCTTGTCGGCAATGCCACCAACTTCGGCGATCTCGGCCGACGCGTCCTCGCCCTTGCCCTTCTTCATGCCGACCTGCTTCGAGAGCGCATTGCGGCGAGCCTGCAGTTCCTCGGTTTGCGTCTGAATCTGCTTGCGCTCTGCCTCGAGCGCAGCGAACGCCGCCACGTCCAGCGTATAGCCGCGCGCCTTGAGTCGCGCGGCTACGCCGTCGAGATCCTTGCGAAGAAGTTGAATGTCGAGCATGGTGGGTCGTCTGTCGTTAGCGGCCCACACACTTGTGGGCCATGAAATTCGTGGTGGCCACCCCGGCACCTTCCCGGCACCGGCGGTGGCAGCAAAGCCGAGATTTTACCAAACGCACACCGCGATGACGCCATTTGGCGGATTCGCTGTGATGTGCTTCGATCTGAAGGATGTCGCCGCGCCGCACAGGCTACCGGTCGCCGTTCGACCTCAGGCGGACTCGTCGTCGGACGCCTCGGCAGGCGGCGTCTTGCCGGAAGTCGCATTGTCCGGCGCGGACGCCTTCGCCGGCACGCCGGACGTCTTCCCCCTGGCATGCGTGCGCCGCCATTCGGCATCGAGCGACTTCAGCCAATTGAGCTTCTCGCCGATCTTGCCCTCGAGTCCGCGCGGCACCGGACGATACCACTGTTGCGCGCGCATATCGTCGGGAAAATAAGTCTCTCCGGCAGCGTAACCATCGGGCTCGTCGTGCGCGTAACGGTACTCGTGGCCATAGCCGAGTTCCTTCATCAGCCTGGTCGGCGCGTTGCGCAGATGGATCGGCACCGCGCGCGACTTGTCCTTGCCGACGAACGCCCGCGCCTGATTGTAGGCGTTGTAACCGGCGTTGGACTTCGGCGCGGCCGCGAGATAGAGAATGGCCTGCGCGAGCGCAAGCTCCCCTTCGGGCGTCCCAAGGCGCTCGTATGTCTCTGCCGCGTCGAGCGCGATGCGCGCCGCGCGCGGATCGGCCAGGCCAATGTCCTCCCACGCCATGCGCACGATACGCCGCGCCAGATAGCGCGGGTCGGCGCCGCCGTCGAGCATGCGGCAGAACCAGTACAGCGCGCCGTCCGGCGAGCTGCCGCGCACCGACTTGTGCAAGGCGCTGATCTGGTCGTAGAACGCATCGCCCCCCTTGTCGAAACGACGCAGATTCTCGGCAAGCACGCTGGCCAGCAACGTCTCGTCGATCGTCTCCAGACCCTGCGACATTGCCGCCTGCGCGACGATCTCCACATTGTTGAGCAACTTGCGGCCGTCGCCATCGGCCGAGTCGATCAGGCCCTGACGCGCCTCGTCGGTAAAGCCGATGTCGCCCAGCTCGCGCGCCGCGCGCGTGACCATCTCGCCGAGCTCTTCGTCGTTCAGACTCTTGAGCACATACACGGCCGCCCGCGAGAGCAATGCACCGTTCACTTCGAACGACGGATTCTCCGTGGTGGCGCCTACAAAGATGAACAACCCCGATTCCACGTGTGGCAGGAATGCGTCCTGCTGTGCCTTGTTGAAGCGGTGCACCTCGTCGACGAACACGACCGTCTGCTTGCCCTGCGCCCGCTGGATCTGCGCCGCCTCGACGGCGTCGCGAATATCCTTCACCCCCGAGAGCACCGCCGATAGCGAAATGAAGTAGGCCTTGAAGGCGTCGGCCATCAGGCGCGCGAGCGTGGTCTTGCCGACGCCCGGCGGCCCCCACAGGATCATCGAGTGAGGACGCCCCGCCTCGAATGCCACGCGCAACGGCTTGCCCTTGCCCAGCAGGTGGCGCTGGCCAATCACGTCGTCGATGGTATGGGGGCGCAGGCGCTCGGCCAGAGGTACCGAGGCCGACAGCGGGGCGTCGTGTGGCATGTTCTCAAGCGGCGCGGCCGGGGATGTCCCCGGCCGCATTCGGATAATCGGATGTGCCCATTATGCCAGCCCGGCCAGCGCGCCGCCGGCAAGCCCCGCGATATGCCGGCCGACGAAGGGTCACCGGCCGGCGCCGATCCGCCCGCCTCGCCCAGACATCCGCGGCAACTCATGGACAGGCTTAGGCGTGCCCGGACACGCGCCGTGTGGACGCAGCCGCGCCCGGCACCGGCTCAACCCTTGATCAGGTCGGCACCCTTGGGCATGGTGAACTTGAAGTGGTCCGCAGGCATCGGCGGATTTTTCTGAATCTTGTCGAAGGTCAGCAGGGTCACGTTGCCGAACGCATCGTACAGTTCCATCGCGGCCAGATTGCCATCGCGAAACCCGATGCCAACGCGCTGGAACTGCGTGTCCTGGGCCTTGGGCTTGAGCTCGACCCAGTCGATGCCATTCTTCACGCCGGCATCCTTGAGCGAAAAGCTTTTCTCGATGTCGTTGCTGCCGAACAGAATGGCGGCCGGACTAGCCCCCAGCGACGCGCCCAGCTTGCGCTCGGTCACCTGGTTCAGGTCCTTGTCGTAGATGTAAAGCGTCTCGCCGTCTGCCTGAAGCAGCTGCTCATACGGCTTCACGTAACGCCAGACGAAGCGCCCCGGGCGAGAGAATTCGAAGGTGCCCGATGCCGCATTCGTCACTTTCATCGTGCCGTCCTGCTGCCCCTTGACCTGCTTCTGCTCGAACTCGCCTCGCGCCGACTTCACCTGCGCGGCAAACGCCTTGAGTTGCGCCGTGCCGCTCGCAAAAGCGGGAGCAACCCACGCCGCCAATGTCATGCCCACGGCACCGACCACGATCGGCAGGCCTCGTTTGAATCCCAGCATGTTTGTCATTCTCCTTCGCGATTCGGCACCAGGATCTCCCGGTTGCCGTTGCTCGCCATCGCCGACACGACGCCGGACTGTTCCATCTGTTCGAGCAGGCGCGCCGCGCGGTTGTAGCCGATACGCAGATGCCGCTGCACCAGCGAGATCGATGCCCGGCGCTGCTTGAGCACCACGGCCACGGCCTGGTCGTACAGGGGATCGGACTCGCCGCCCCCCTCGCCGGTTCCGCCGCCCGCCCCGTCCACGCCACCATCCTCACCTTCCGCGGCGCCGTCCAGAATGCCTTCGACGTAGTTCGCCTCGCCCTGCTCCCTGAGCCGTTCGACCACGCGATGCACCTCGTCGTCGGCCACGAACGCGCCATGCACGCGCAGCGGCAAGCCGGTACCGGGCGGCATGTAGAGCATGTCGCCCATGCCCAGCAGCGTTTCGGCCCCCTGCTGGTCGAGAATGGTGCGCGAGTCGATCTTGGAGGACACCTGGAACGCCACGCGCGTCGGCACGTTCGCCTTGATCAACCCGGTGATCACGTCGACCGAGGGTCGCTGCGTGGCCAGAATCAGGTGAATGCCCGCCGCCCGCGCCTTTTGCGCGATACGCGCGATCAACTCTTCGACCTTCTTGCCGACAACCATCATCAGGTCCGCCAGCTCGTCGATCACCACGACGATATACGGCAGACGCTGCAACGGCTCCGGCGCCTCCGGCGTGAGCGAGAAGGGATTGGGAATATGTTCTTCGCGCTTGGTGGCGTCGTCGATCTTGTTGTTGTACCCGGCCAGGTTGCGCACGCCGAGCTTACTCATGAGCTTGTAGCGACGCTCCATTTCCGCGACGACCCAGTTCAGCGCATGGCCAGCCTGGCGCATGTCGGTGACCACCGGACACAACAGATGCTGGATGCCTTCGTACATGCTCATTTCGAGCATCTTCGGATCGATCAGGATCAGGCGCACCTGCTCGGCCGTCGCCTTGTAGAGCAGCGACAGGATCATGGCGTTGATCCCCACCGACTTGCCGGAACCGGTGGTGCCGGCCACGAGCAGGTGAGGCATCTTGGCCAGATCGGCCACGACCGGCTTGCCGCCGATGTCCTTGCCGAGCGCCAGCGTCAGCAGCGACGAGGAGTCGTTGTAGATCTCGGAACCCAGAATCTCCGTCAGACGCACCGTCTGGCGGCGCGGATTCGGCAGCTCCAGCCCCATGAAATTCTTGCCCGGAATGGTCTCCACCACGCGGATCGACACCAACGAGAGCGAGCGCGCCAGATCCTTCGCGAGGTTCACGATCTGACTGCCCTTCACCCCCGTGGCCGGCTCGATTTCGTAGCGCGTGATGACCGGCCCCGGATAGGCCGCCACGACGCTCACCTCCACGCCGAAGTCCTTGAGCTTCTTCTCGATCAGGCGCGAGGTGAACTCCAGGGTCTCGGCGGACACCGTCTCCTGCGCGGCCGGTGCGGCATCGAGCAGCGCGAGCGGCGGCAGGATCGAATCGGGCAGATCGGCAAACAACGGCGCCTGCTTCTCCTTCTCCACGCGCTCGCTCTTGGGCACGACCTTGACCGGCGGCACGATCTGCACCGGCTCGTGCACTTCGGCGCGCACGCGGTTCTGCACGACGGCGCCTTCGCGCGCCATTGCCGCCTCCTCGCCCAGACGGCGATCCTGGCGCGCTTCGCGACGACGACGAATCACCGTACCAGTATCGAGAATCAGCGCGCCGAGCTTCTCGGCGGCGGACAGCCACGAGAAATGGAACAGCAACGACAGCCCGAAGGCGAAGATGAGCAGGAGTGCCAGCGTGCCGCCCGTGAAGCCGAGCGCGTGCTGGAAGAAGCCGCCGACAGTCTCGCCGATCACACCGCCGGATGCGCGCGGCAATTGGGCCTTGAGGCGGTACAGGCGCAGCGATTCGATGCCGGCGCTGGAGAGCAGCACCATCAGGGAAGAGACGATTTCCACCCAACCGCCGCTTGCCAGCCGCTCTCGCAGCGGCGGCGCCTCGCGCCGGGCGGAAATTCGCCGGTAGCCGGCGACGACGCGCCGGGCAATGAACACGACCAGCCAGTAGGCGGACAGGCCGAGGGTGAGCAGCAGCATGTCGGCCACCCACGCGCCCACGCGCCCCGCCCAGTTGGCGATGCGCTCCACGTGCGCCGCATGTGTCCAGCTGGGGTCCAGACGGCTGTACGAGAACAACGCCATCAACAGGAACACCATCAGCGCGACCTGCGCCATCCAGCGGATTTCATGGAAAAGGTGCGTCACCCGATTGGGCAACGACGATCCGGCACCAGCAGAGTAAGAAGATTTCGTCGTCATCAAGCCATGGGGTTGGGCGGGCAGACGGGCGGCCTGCCGCGCGGCAAGGCTCCATTGTAAACAACTATTACATTCGTTAATGCAGGAAAAGGTGACAAGCAGTAACGCCGGGACTTCCCGCAACGCGCCGCCCGGCTTCCGGCGCTCGCGTAGGCCCCGATCCGGTCCTTCGCTATCGCGTCGATTGCAAGGCTCCATCAACGAAACGACGTCGGCCCTTTATAATGTGGGTTTGCGCCGGATCCGTTCCGGCGCCAGCCCCTACCCCCTTTCCGGTGAGTCCGTCCATGTCCGTCGCCAAGCACGCAAAAGTCCTGATTCTCGGTTCCGGCCCCGCCGGCTACAGCGCCGCCGTCTATGCCGCGCGCGCCAACCTCAACCCCGTGCTGATCACCGGGATCGCCCAGGGCGGCCAGTTGATGACCACCACGGACGTCGAGAACTGGCCCGGCGACCCGACCGGCGTGCAAGGCCCCGAACTCATGGCCCGCATGCAGGCCCACGCCGAGCACTTCAACACCGAGATAATCTTCGATCACATCCACACGGTGCACCTGAACGAGCGCCCGCTGCGCCTGATCGGCGACGCCGGCGAATACACCGCCGACGCCCTGATCATCGCCACCGGCGCCTCGGCCCAGTACCTGGGCCTGCCGTCCGAAGAGGCATTCTCGGGTCGCGGCGTGTCCGCCTGCGCCACGTGCGACGGTTTCTTCTACAAAGGCAAGGAAGTTTGCGTCGTCGGTGGCGGCAACACGGCCGTGGAAGAGGCGCTGTATCTGGCGAACATCGCCAGCAAGGTGACCGTGATCCACCGTCGCGACAAATTCCGCGCCGAACCGATTCTGATCGACCGTCTGCTGGAGAAAGCCAAGCAGGGCGTGGTCGAACTGAAATACGACCACGTGCTCGACGAAGTGACCGGCGATGACTCCGGCGTCACCGGCGTGCGCATCAAGAACGTGAAGACCGGCGCGCACGAGGACATCGCGCTGCACGGCGTGTTCATCGCCATCGGCCACAAGCCGAATACCGATATCTTCGAGGGTCAGCTCGAGATGAAGAACGGGTACATCGTCACGCACAGCGGCCTGAACGGCAACGCGACGGCGACCAGCGTGCCGGGCGTGTTCGCCGCCGGCGACGTGCAGGACCACGTCTACCGTCAAGCCATCACCAGCGCCGGCACGGGTTGCATGGCCGCGCTCGACGCCCAACGCTACCTCGAAAATCTCGACCAGTAAGGCATTCGCGCCATGTTTCGGCGCCCTCGCCGTCCGGCGCTCGCGGCTTGGTCCGTGGCGCCATTCGGTCTTGGCGCCGCTGCCTGTGGTGCCGTTGACATATTTGGCACCCTCGGCACCCTCGGCACCCTCGGCACCTTTGGCGCGACCGGATCCAACCGATCCGTTCGCCCAGCTTGATCCTCCCTCGTCCTTGTTCGCACGCCCATGAGCAAGAAGCCACCGAAACTCAGCCTCGGCGACCTCGCCGCCCTGCGCGATACGCTCGCGAAGGAGACGGCCGCGCGTGAGGCCGAACGTCTGGCCGCCGCCCAGCGCGCCGCCCAGGCCCGGCGCGACGCCAATGTGTTCCGCGACAGCATCGGCGACATCGCGCCGCTCGCCGCCAGGGGTGCCGTCGATCGCGTCGAGCACCCGCGTCGCCCGCCCGAGCCCGTCGCCCGCCAGACGCAGGAAGACGAAGCGGCGGTGCTTTTCGAATCGCTTTCCGACGAGTTCGATCCCGAAGCGCTGCTCGACACCGACGACCGGCTGTCTTACCGCCGCCCCGGCATCAGCCAGGACGCCGTACTCAAGCTCCAGCGCGGCGAATGGGTCGTGCAAGCGCAGATCGACCTGCATGGCATGCGCCGCGACGAGGCGCGCGAAGCGCTGTCCGCGTTTCTGCACGACGCCGTCAAGCGCGGCCTGCGCTGCGTGCGCGTGATCCACGGCAAGGGGCTGGGGTCGGTCAATCGCGAACCGGTGCTCAAGGACAAGGTGCGAGGCTGGCTCGCACAGAAGAACGAAGTGCTCGCGTGGGCGCAGGCGCAAGGACGCGACGGCGGCGGCGGTGCGCTGGTAGTATTGCTCCAGGCTGCGCAGACGAGGGCGCCCCGCGGGTAAGCGAACGCGCCCCCGCCGATCACGACGTATCACTCTCGGGATTCGCCGATGATTCAAGAGATGAGCGCCCAGCTGCATACGATTCTGGCCGTGATGGAGGCCATAGCCGTATTCTCGTGCGCCATCTCGGGGTTCGCCGAAGCCCGCAAGCAGCACCTCGATCCGGTCGGCGCCTTCGTGCTGGCCTTCGCCACGGCATTCGGCGGCGGCACGCTGCGCGACGTGCTGCTCGACCATCGTCCGTTCTACTGGGTGCAGCACCAGTGGTACACGGTCATCATTCTGGTGCTCTCGCTCTCGACATCCGGCGTCATGAAGCTCGTCTCGCGCGTGGCGACCGAGCGCGTGCTGCTCATTACCGACGCCATCGGCCTTGGCTTCTTCAGCGCATCCGGCACGTCGCTCGCGCTGCAGACCGACATGTCGGCACTGATGTCCGTGATGATGGGGGTCATTACCGGCGTGGGCGGCGGCGTGATTCGCGACATCCTCTGCAACGAGGTGCCGCTGGTTTTGCGCGACACACGCCCTTACGCGATATGCGCCTTCGTCGGCGGCTGGATCTACATCGCGCTCACGTACGTCGATCTCGACCCGCTCTACACCTTGTCGATCAGCGCGCTGTCGGTGATCTTCGTGCGCCTGATCACCGTCGCGTTCGATGTCCGGCTCAAATCCTGAACACACCGGTTTCGATCCCGCCTCCATCACACATCCAACGCGCCGCTAGCGCGCTTCCAACGCGATACAAACCGAATCGACGGTATCAAACGTTGAAGGGCGACGCCGCCAACGCGGTCGTCGCCCTTCCGATTTCCGATGCCCGCCGGCGCACCGTGACCGATCCGAGCGTAGCGGCGCGTGTCGCGCCGCGCGCCTCAGACGGCTTGCTCGCCCTCTTCGCCCGTGCGGATGCGGATCACGCGCTCCACGTCGGTCACGAAAATCTTGCCGTCGCCGATCTTGCCGGTGCGCGCAGCGCCAAGCACGGCGTCGATGACCTGCTCCGCCTGCGCGGCGCTCACCACGACCTCGATCTTGATCTTCGGCAGGAAGTCGACGACATACTCCGCGCCGCGATACAGCTCGGTGTGGCCCTTCTGACGGCCGAAGCCCTTCACTTCCGTGACGGTCAGGCCGGTCACGCCGACTTCGGCCAGCGCCTCGCGAACTTCGTCGAGCTTGAAGGGTTTGATGATGGCAGTTACGCGTTTCATTGTCGCCTCGATATCCTGGTTGTCTTGGTTGTCTTGGTTGGAGGGTTCTGAGCCTTCACCGGGCTATTGTACCGGGCCGGGAGGGCGTGCCGATGACGGCGCACCCACGGTCGCGGTGTCAGGCATGCGGATCGTCCGGCACCGTGTCGAGATCCGCGAGCCACACCATCGACTCCGAGTCGCTCGGCGCTCGCCAGTCGCCGCGCGGCGAGAGCGAGCCGCCGGTGCCGACCTTCGGAGCGTTGGGGATGCACGACCGCTTGAACTGGCTGGTGCGGAAGAACCGATCGAGGAAGATGCGCAGGTTGCGCTTGATCGCGACCAGGTCGTAGGCGTGTCGCGCGACGTGTCCCTCGTCCGGCCAGCATCCGAGCGCGGCGTCGTGCCATGCGCTCCACGACAGGAACGCCACCTTGCGCGGGGCATAGCCGAAGCGCAGCGTGTAGTACAGATTGAAGTCCTGCAGCTCGTACGGCCCGATGAAGTGCTCGGTGCGCTGCTCGGGCGCCCCGTTGGCCTTGCCGGGCACCAGTTCCGGGCTGATTTCCGTCTCCAGAATGTCGATGAGCACGTTGCGCTGCGGTGCGCCCTTCGGCGACTTCGCCTGCGAAGCCGACGCGGCGCCGCCCAATTGCCCCGTTTCCGCGACCCATCGCACGAGATGCATGATGAGGGTCTTCGGCACGCTGGCATTCACGTTGTAGTGCGACATGTGGTCGCCTACGCCATAGGTGCACCAGCCCAACGCCAGCTCACTCAGGTCACCGGTGCCGATCACGATGGCGCCCTGATGGTTTGCCAACCGGAACAGGTGATTGGTGCGCTCGCCCGCCTGCACGTTCTCGAAGGTCACATCGTAGACCGCTTCGCCGCGGGCGAACGGATGGTCGAGGTCCTTGAGCATCTGCATGCAGCTCGGGCGAATATCGATCTCGCGCGCCGTGCACCCGACCGCCTCCATCAGCTCGCGCGCCTGACGCAGCGTGCGCTCGCTCGTGGCGAAGCCTGGCATGGTGTACGCCAGGATGTTCGTGCGCGGCAGGCCAAGACGGTCCATGACCTTCGCGCACACAAGCAAGGCGTGTGTCGAGTCGAGCCCGCCGGACACTCCGATGACGACCTTCTGAATTTTCGACGACGCCAGACGCTGCATCAGCGCCTGGACCTGAATGTTGTAGACCTCGTGGCAGCGCTCGTCACGACGCTGCGCATCGGACGGCACGTACGGGAAGCGCGCGACCGCCCGCGCGAGCGGCAGTTCGGCGTCGCGCGGGATCCCGAGATCCACCTCGACAGTGCGAAACCGCGCCACTTCGTCCGCATGGCGACGCACCGACACACCGAACGTCGTCTGGTGCATCCGTTCGCGCGCGAGCCGCTCCAGATCGACGTCCGCGAAAATCAGATGCGACTCGCTCGCGAAGCGGTCCGATTCCGCGAGCATGTCGCCATTCTCGTAAATCAACGCCTGGCCATCCCAGGCCAGATCGGTGCTCGACTCCCCCTGTCCGGCCGAGGTGTAGAGATACGCCGCGAGACACCGCGCCGATTGCTGCCCCACCAGTTGATGGCGATAGGCCGACTTGCCCACGACGACATTCGATGCCGACAGGTTGACGAGCACCGTGGCGCCCGCGAGCGCGGCGAACGACGACGGCGGCACCGGCACCCACACGTCCTCGCAGATCTCGCAGTGAAAGCGCAGCAACGGCTGGTCCGCGGCTTCGAAGATGAGCGATCCGAACGGCACGGCTGTCCCGAGCAGCATGACCGTGTCGACGCCGGCGTCGTCCGCCGCGTTGAACTGGCGCGCCTCGTAGAACTCGCTGTAGTTCGGCAGATACGTCTTCGGAACGACCCCGTGAATCCGGCCGCGCGCCACGACCACGGCGCAATTGAACAGGCGCTGCTGCACGCGCACCGGCATGCCGACAATGAGCGCCGCCCCAAGCTCGCGACTCGCCGAAACGATCTCCGCGAGCGCGGCGTCGCAGGCATCGAGCAACGCGCGCTGCTGGAACAGGTCTTCGCAGCTGTATGCGGGAATCCCCAGTTCGGGGAATGCCACGAGCACCGCGCCGGCGGCGTCGGCCTGCCTGGCGAGCGCAATGGTCTGCGCGGCGTTGTAGGCGGGGTCGGCAACGCGGCATTGCGGCACGCCAACGGCCACGCGTGCGAAATCGTGATTGTAAAGATTGAGGAATCGGTTGGTCATGTCGGCGGCTACCAGGCATCGCCCGTGTGCCAGCCCGTCGGCAAGCGGAGCGGCCATGCGTGGCGCGCCCGCCCGACGCGAGTGGCGGACGTGAGAATCGCCAGTATATTACGCGAGGCCCCGATTTGCCGGGCCCCACGCCGCTTCAGCGCCCTCGTTCGCCCTGCGCCCGCGGTCCGGCCATGCATCGTCGCCACGCTATCCCGCTATCCGGCTATCCCGCTGTCCCGCTTGCACGCGGACGCAACACCGCCACACACATGTCGTCGCCCACGGTGGCGTCGTCATGGGCGGCATGCGTCACGGCGTATGCCGCTTGAACGGCGTATGCGCCTCGAGCTCGCCGATGTGCTCATCCATCGCCGTCGTCTCCGCGTCGAGAAATTCGGCGATGGCATCGGCAAAACGTGTGTCCGCAATCCAGTGCGCCGACCAGGTGGGCGTGGGAAGCAACCCGCGCGCCATCTTGTGCACCCCCTGCGCGCCGCCCTCGAAACTGCGCAGTCCATGCGCAATGCAATATTCGATGCCCTGCGCGTAGCACGTCTCGAAATGCATGCCGGAGACGAAGTCCGTGGCGCCCCAGTAGCGGCCGTACATCGTGTCCCCGCCGATCACGTTCAGCGCGCAGGCGAGCGGTCGGCCGTCGCGCTCGGCCATCACGAGCATCAGCGCGTCGGGCATCGCGGCATGCACGTCACCGAAGAACCCACGGCTCAGGTACGGTGCGTTCCAGTGCTCGCGATAGGTGTTCTCATAGCACCGGTAGAAGAAATCGAGCGCCGCGTCGTCGATGTCGGCGCCGCGCAGCCATCGATACGTCACGCCCGCGTCGCGCACGCGGCGTCGATCCTGCCGGAGCTTCTTGCGCTTTTCCTGGTTCATCTGCGCGAGGAAATCGTCGAACGTGGCGAACCCCGGGTTCTCCCAATGGAACTGCACGCCTTCGCGAAGCATGTAGCCCGCTTCGGTCAGCGCCGCCAGATCGTCGTCGTGCGCGAACAGCACGTGGATCGATGACAACTCGACCTGCTTGGCGAAAGCGATCGCACCGCGTGCGAGCGCCACGCGTTCGGCATGCGTGCGCGCGAGCAGGCGCGGTCCGGTGACTGGCGAGAACGGCACCGCGCACAGCAGTTTCGGGTAGTAGTCCAGGCCGTGGCGGGCAAACGCGTCGGCCCAGGCGTGATCGAAAACGTACTCGCCGCGCGAGTGCGATTTGACATACAGCGGCATCGCCCCGACAAGGCGCTCGCCCGCATGCATGAGCAGATAGGCGGGCTGCCAGCCGGTGCGCTTGGCCGCGCAGCCGCTCGTGTGCATGGCGTTCAGGAAAGCGTGCTGCACGAATGGATTGCCGCCGGCGAGCGCGTTCCACGCGTCGGCCGATACGTCTTCGATCGAATGCACCACACGAATGACCACGTCGCTGCTCACCGCTTCCCCCTCGTCTGCCTGCCTGTGTGTCGACCGCGACACCCCCTGTGCCGGCCCGGCCCGCGCCAATCGCGCGCCGACACCGAATCGCCAGCCATTGTCGCCGAACTCGGCGCCGCTTTCAGACAGGCAACAAAAAACCCGGCATGATGCCGGGTTTTTCGGATGCCGGAAGGCGGCGTCGAGCGCCGCCCGCGAGCCATGACGCTCACTTCTTGGCGTTGGCCACGCCGTCGACGATTTCCTTGTGAGCGGCCTCGATGCCTTCCCAGCCTTCGACCTTGACCCACTTGCCCTTCTCGAGCGCCTTGTAGTTCTCGAAGAAGTGCTTGATCTGGTCCTTGAGGTAGCCCGGCACGTCGTCGATCGACTTCATGTGCGCCGTCATCGGGCAGATCTTGTCGACCGGCACGACGACCAGCTTGGCGTCCACGCCCGATTCGTCGGTCATGTTGAGCATGCCCAGCGCGCGGCAACGCACGATGGAGCCGGCCAGCAGCGGGAACGGCGTGACGACCAGCGCGTCGACGGGGTCGCCGTCGCCCGCGAGCGTTTGCGGAATGAAGCCGTAATTGGCCGGGTAGCGCATGCCCGTGCCGATGAAGCGGTCAACGACCAGCAGGCCCAGATCCTTGTCGGCTTCGTACTTTACCGGGTCGCTTTGCGCCGGGATTTCGATGATGACGTTGAAATCGTTGGGGATGTCCTTGCCGGCAGGCACGTGGTTGAAGCTCATGATGGCATTCCTGTGTATGAAAATGGGCGTGCCGCCGCGCGGCGCATCCCCCCCGCCGACCGGCCGGGTGTCGCGCCGCCCGACGGCAATCGGGCGCGGAACATTATAGCGGGTTTGCCCGCCCTCCCTGTAGCGCCGGCAGCCTGGCCAGCCGTGCCGGCGTCAGGTCGTCCACCCCGGCACAGCCCAGCAATTGCATCGTCGTGCGCAATTCGTCGAGCAGCAGCGCCAGCACCCCGGCGGCCCCCGCCGCACCGCACGCGGCGACACCATACAACGGCGCACGGCCGAGCAGCACGCCCTTGGCGCCGAGCGCCACGGCCTTGACCACGTCGGCCCCGCGCCGCACGCCGCCGTCGACGAATACCGCCATGCCCGGGCCTCGCTCGCTCACCGCCGCCACGATCGGCTCCAGCGCCTCGAGCGGCGCCAGCGTGCTGCCCAGTTGCCGGCCGCCATGGTTCGAGACCACGATGCCGTCGGCACCATGCGCTTGCGCCTGACGGGCGTCGTCCACCGTCTGAATGCCCTTGACGAGCACTTCGCCCGGCCAATGGCGCCGCACCCAGGCCAGGTCGTCCCAACCGAGCGACAGGTCCATCTGACGGCTCAGCATGGCCGCATGGCGCGCCAGGTCGGCCCGCTCGCCCACACTCTTCGCGATATTGCGCAGTTGCGGCGCCCCGTGGGCCAGCATCTGCCAGCTCCAGTGCGGATGCCGCAGGCAATCTGCCACCAGCCGCGGCGTAACGCGTAGCGGTAGCTTGAAACCGTTGCGCACGTCGTGATCGCGCTTGCCGTGCACCGGCGTATCCACGGTGAGCAGCAGCGTGCGAAAACCCGCCTCGCGTGCGCGGCGCATCATGCTCTCGGCGATGCGCCGATCCTGCTGGACATACAACTGAAGCCACAGTTGCGCGTCGGGAGCCGCCGCGCGCACGTCTTCGAGCAACGAGGTCGACGCGGTCGACAACACGAACGGCAATCCGGCATCGGCCGCCGCCCGGGCAAGCAACTCGTCCGCGCGCGGCCAGAACAGACCGTTCAGGCCGGTAGGCCCCACCGCCATCGGCGCACTGGCCGCGCGGCCCCAGAACGTGGTCGCCGCCGAACATTGCGACGTATCCGTCATGACGCGCGGCAAAAACCCCCACTGCCCGAACGCATCCCGATTGCGTCGCAAGGCGTCGCCGTCTTCGGCACCGCCCTCCAGATAATCGAACGCCAGCTTCGTCAACCGCCGCCGCGCCGCCCGCCGGTAATCCTCCACGCAGGAAAATGCCCGCATCGCTTCCCCCAAATTCCTTGTCGCCCTGGTGTCTCGCAGCGGTGCATCGTGCATGGCAGTGCACTGCCGGTACGGGACAAATCGTTAGTCGCTCACAAACAATTGCATTACAATCACTATCGTTACTATCCGAACATACCGGTACCTGCCATGCCGCGCACGACCGCCCGGTCCACCCGGTCACCCCGCCGCACCGAAGACACCTCCGCTGCCTCCTCGACCCCGCCCACCGGGACGGCGGGTAGCGGCAAATCGACGTCGCGTTCGTCCCTTTTCGTGGGATCGACGGAAAAAACCTTTCAGGTGCTGCACGCCTTCGACGGCCCGGCGCGCTACATGACGCTGGGCGACATCGCCAAAGCCGCCGGGCTTGATCGCAGCGCCACGCAGCGGCTCGTGCATACGCTCGAAGTGCTCGGCTATCTCTTTCGCGTGCCGGAGACCCGCACTTACGGGCTGACCACGAAAGTGCTCCAGTTCTCGTTCAACTACATCCGCGCGAACGATCTGGTGGAGAAGGCCGCGCCGTATCTGCTCGACATCTTCCGGCGCGTCGGCGAGACCACCAACCTCCAGGAGCTCGACGGCCACGAGATCGTGTACATCGCACGTTTTCCGGGCCAGCACCTCGTGAACATCGGTATCGTGGTCGGCGCACGGCTGCCGGCCATGTTCACGGCGTCGGGCATTGCGATGCTCTCGCGACTGCCCGAGGCGCGCGTGCGGGAAATCCTGGCGAACACGCCGCTCGAACCGATGACGCCGTACACGGTCATCGACGAGAAGAAACTTCTCGAGCGAATCCAGACTGCCGCTCGCCGGGGCTATGCCATCGTCGAGAGCGAAACCGTGATGGGCGACATTTCGGTCGCCGCGCCGATTACCGATCACGACGGACAGGCCGTTGCGGCCATCAACATCTCGGTGCCCACCTCGCGCTGGACCCGCGAACGCGTGGAAGCCGAACTCGCGCCTCACGTTCAGGTGGCGGCGACGTCCATCTCCAAATCGCGCCTGTCGACATTCCGCCGGTAAGCCGCCGTCCGGCGTCCGGGCTCACCCGGACACCGGCCAAGCCTCACCGGCCTTCGAAAATCGCCAATTGACGCGTGAGTTCGGCACGCAGCTCGCTCGAGAGCGCCGCGGCGGGCGGCACGAGCGGCGCAAGCATCGCCGGCGCATTCACCCCGATCAGATCCATCACCGACTTCATCGGCCCCGGGTTCGTTTCGGCGAACGCCAGGTTCATGAGCGGAATGAGCGAGCGATGCACCGCCAGGGCCTCGGCCGTCTTGCCCTCGGCCGCGAGTGCGAAGATCCGCTGCCATGCCGTGGGCAGCAGCGACGCGGTGACCACAATACCGCCACGCGCCCCCGCCGCCACGTGCAGCGGGAACAGCGTGTCTTCGCCGCTGAGCACCGCAAACGACTCGTCCACGCCCGCCACCGTGCGCAGGAAATGCCACATGTCGGTGTTGCAGGCCTTCATGCCCACGATGTTTTCGTGGCGCGAGAGCTCGTGCAGCACTTCCGGCGCAATCGCGATGCGCGTGCGATAAGGAATCTCATAGATGAGGATCGGCAGCGGCGATTCGTCGGCGTATCGCAGGAAGTAGTCGCGAATGCCGGCTTGCGTGGGATTCGTGTAGTACGGCGTGAGCACGAGCAATCCGTCGGCGCCCGCGGCCGCGAAATCGCGTCCGGCGCCGATGGCGTCGTGATAGCCCGGGTCGAGCACGCCGGCGATCACCGGCACGTCGCGGCCGTGGGCCTTGACTTCCTGCACGGTGATTTCCGCCATGCGCACGCGCTCTGCGCGCGAGAGCGCCCCGTATTCGCCGGTGCCGCCGAGCGGCACCACGCCGTCGATGCCTTGCTTGAGCAGATAGCGCAGCAATGCGCGCGCGGCGTCGGAATGAATCGTGTCGTCGGCGTTCACCGGCGTGGGAATGGCCGGCAGAATGCCCTTGAGTTGTTCGGAGCGAAGCATGAGTTAAACGTCCGTGGTTCGTGAGTACGGGAAAAGTCCGGGCGGCGCGCGCGGCGCCCCGCGATCAGGTCGCGAGACTGCGCCGGCGCAGACGCTCGGCCACCCAGATGAGTGCGGCAATGAAAAGGAACAGACACGTGGAGACGGCCGCGATGACCGGCGAGATCTGCATCGTGATCTCGTCCCAGAACTGCTTGGGTAGCGTGGTCGACAGCCCGCCGGACGTGAACAGCGCGATCGTGAGCTCGTCGAACGACGTGGCGAACGCGAACAGGAACGACGACAGCAGCCCCGCGCCGAGAATCGGGAACGTCACGCGACGCAGCGTGGCCCATGGGCGCGCGCCCAGGCTGTAGGCCGCCAGATCGAGACGCGTGTCGTAGTTGCGCAGCACGGCCATCATCGTGATGACGACGTAAGGCACCGCCACGACCGTATGCGCTAGCGTCAACCCCACGCTGGAGCCGACCAGGCCGACCTTGGCGAAGAAATAGAACACGCCCACGGCAAGAATCATGCGGGGCACCACGATCGGCGCGAGCACGAAGGCGAGCATGGCCGACTTGCCGCGCATGCCGCCACGCACCAGCAGGAAGGCGGCGGGCGTGCCGATCAGCATCGACAGCAGTCCGGCGCCGATGCCCACCAGCATCGAACGGGTCACCGCCTGCATCCACAGCGGGGAATCCCATATCTGCTGGTACCACTGGAGCGAGAAACCCTTCGGCGGCCAGGCGAGCCCGGAGGCCGAGTCGAACGACATCGGAATCATCAGCAGCGCGGGAGCGGCGAGAAACACCACCAGCAGGAACACGACGACGCGCAACACGAATCCATCGCCCTGCTCCCGCTGGCTGCGGGGCAGCGCGCGCAGCAGCAGATCGGTCGTGTGACCCAGCGCCGTGAGCACCGTTTCGCCGAGCACGCGGGTCCAGCCGCCGCGTCGCTTGCCAGCCTTCACGTCGCCCGCGCCGCCGGCCATCGTCGAGAGGCCCACCATGCGGTCGTAGATGAAGAACACCGCGAGCACCACGGCGAGCAGCAGCACCGAGATCGCCCCGGCGAAGCCCCAGTTCAACGCCTGCATCACCTGGTCGATGATGAGCTGGGTGATCATCGTTTCATGACGACCGCCAAGCAGCGTCGGCGTGATGAAGAAGCCGATGGAGGTCACGAACACCATCAACGCGCCGGCGGCCACGCCCGGCAGCGACAACGGGAAGTAAACCCGCCAGAACACCGTCCCCGGGCGTGCGCCCAGCGTCGACGCCGCACTCGGCAGACGACGGTCGATGTTCTCCATGACCGAGAGCATCGTGAGCACGGCCAGCGGCATCAGCGCGTGCACCATGCCGAGCACCACGGCCGGAAAGCTGTAGAGCAGCGAGAGCGGCGCGTCGATCACGCCCAGGTCGAGCAACGTGCGGTTGATCACGCCATTGCGCCCGAGCAGCACCACCCATGCGAAGGTGCGCACGAGGAAGCTGGTCCAGAACGACAGCAGCAGCCAGAACAGCAGGCGCTGCTTGCGCGCACCGTTGAGCGTGGAAAGACGGTAGGCGATCGGGTAGCCCGTGAGCACCGAGAAGAAGGTCGTGTAGAGCGAGACCTTCAGCGTGATGAGCAATACTTCCACGTACACCGACGAGGCGAACAGGCGCTGGTACTCGACCAGGGTGAAGCCGCCTTCGCCACGAATGCTGAGCAGCAACAGCTGACCGACCGGGTAAATCAGCATGACCGCCAGCAGAATGACGATCGGCGCGGCCATGAGCAGCGGGCGCATGCGTGCTCGCCACGGCGAGCGGCGCGGCGCGGGGTGGACGGGCTGGGAGGACGAGGGACGAACCACGGCGGAGGCACTCATGGCTTACCCCGCGATCGCCACGGCGTCGTCGGCACGCCACGCGAGACCGAGCGTCTGGCCGATCTCGAAGCGGTTGCCCTGACGATGCGTGGGAAACGCCGCCACCAGCGACTTGCCGGCGTCGCCGTCGGTGAGCGCCGATTGCAGGTAGAGCTTGGTCATGCCGCCAGTGACCATGATGTCGGTGAGCCTGGCCGAGATCGTGGCCATGCCGTCGGCCGCAGGCTGCCCGTCGTGGATGTGCAGGTTCTGCGGACGCAGCATCAGCTTGACCGGACGGCCGCGCTCGACCTGCGGGTCGTAGACCATGGCGCCGGCGCCGAGCGAGCCCTGCACGCCGGGCATGGCCACGCGCACCTGATCGCCCGCGCGCTCGAGCACGGTGGCGTCGAGCAGGTTGGACTCGCCGAGGAAGTCGGCCACGAACACGCTCTTCGGACGGAAGTACAGATCGTCCGGCGTGCCGAGTTGGGCAATTTCGCCCGCGTTCATCAGGCAAATGCGGTCCGACATCGTCATCGCCTCTTCCTGATCGTGCGTGACATACACGATGGTGGTGCCGAGCTCGCGGTGAATGCGCTTGATCTCGAGCTGCATGTGATCGCGCAGCTTCTTGTCGAGCGCACCGAGCGGCTCGTCCATCAGGATGATGGACGGCCGGTACACCATGCATCGCGCGAGCGCGATACGTTGTTGCTGCCCACCCGAGAGCTCGCGCGGATAGCGCTCCGCCACGTGCGGCAGATGCACCATTTCCAGCGCGTCCATGACCCTCTTGCGCGCGGCCTGTGCGTCGGTGCGACGCATCTGCAACGGGAAGGCGATGTTCTCCGCCACGGTCATGTGCGGAAACAGCGCGTAGTTCTGGAACACCATGCCGATGTCGCGTTCGTACGGCGCGCCATACGTGACATCGGTCCCGTTGATGCGGATGGCCCCGGCGTCGGGCTGCGACAGACCCGCGATGAGCGAGAGCAAGGTGGTCTTGCCCGAGCCGCTGGGCCCGAGCAAGGTCAGGAATTCGCCCTGGGCGACATCGAGGTCGGTCGGTGCGAGCGCGACGAAATCGCCGTAGCGCTTGGACAGGCCCGACACCTGGAGATTGGCAATGGTCATGAGATCAGCACCCCATAAAACATGAAACGAAACGGCAGGTGAGGATCAGGTCAGGATCCAGCGGTTGAAGCGTTCGAGCGCGGCACTCTGGTTCTGCTGCCAGAACTGCGCGTTGATGTGCACGCCGCTCTTCATGTTCTCGGGGAACGTGGGGCAGTTTTTCGCGATTTCCGGCTTCACGTAGTTGAACGCTTCCGGTTGCGTGAGGCCGGCCGGGAAGAATTTCACCAGTTCGGCCTGACGTTTCGGGTCGCTCGCGAATTTGATGAACTCGCGGCAGGCGGGCGCGTTCGGCGTGCCCTTGAGGATCGACCAGTTGTCGCAGCCCCAGATGTTCTGGTTCCACACGATCTCGACCGGCGCGCCGTTGGCCTGCGCCGATTGCGCACGCGAGGCCCACGTGGCCACCATGTCCACTTCGCCGGAGCCGAGCATCTGCTCGACCTGCGCGCCCGTGGTCCACCACACCGCCACCTGCTTGGCGACCTTGTCCAGGCTCTTGAACGCCCGGTCGAAGTCGCACGGGTACACCGAGCCCGGGGCCACGCCGTCGGCGAGCAGCGCCTCCTCGATCGTGTCGAACGGATACTTGCGCAGCGAGCGGCGGCCCGGGAAGTCCTTCACGTTCCACAGATCCGCCCACGACGACGGCGCCTTGCGGCCCTTGAACGCGTCGGTGCGATACGCAAGCACGGTCGAATAGATGTTGGTGCCCACACCGAAGGGCGACATGTACTGCTTGGGAATCTTGGCGATGGTCGGATCCGCCTCGAGGCCGTGGCGCTCCAGATATTCCTTGCCGCCCCCGGTCAGCAACAGGATCGCGGGCTGGCTGATCTTGGCCATGTCCCACGTGTAGCTGCCGGCCTCGACCATGCTCTTGATCTGCGCGGTGGGCTCGGCGTTGGCCTGCACACCCACGACCTCGATGCCGGTCGCCTTGGCGAACGGCTTGTAGAACACGGCGTCGTACGCCTTGGTGTAAATCCCACCGTCATCGCGCACCACGATGCGCTTGGAGGCGGCGCGCGAAGGCGTCCACACGAACGGGAACGCCACGGCCGTGGCGCCGAGCAGCGCGGTCTTCATGGCCGTGCGGCGGCCCGGTTGTGCGAGCGTCGCTGCGTTGTCGACGGTGGTATCGAGCGGGCTTGCGGAGGTCTTGCGTTTCATCATGGTCTCCGGTCTTGGCTGGGAGGGTGGGCGCGGCAGCGGAGCGCAGAGGCACAGCCGCCGCGCGCGCAGTTATGGCAAAACAAACAGCAAAACGTTGACGTGGTCCCGAGGCCCTCGCGGGCCCGGGGGTTCAGGGAACGAGGCGCCCCGGGTTGAGCAACTGGTTCGGATCGAGCGCCGCCTTCACGCGACGCATGAGCGCGAGTTCGGCGGGCGCCTTGTAGCGCGCCATGAGCGGCAGGCCCGTCTGGCCCACACCGTGCTCCGCGCTGAACGTGCCCGACAGGCGCGCCGCCACGTCGTTCACGCAGGCGCGCATCGCGTCGCCCATCGCGGCACTGTCGGCCAGCGCATCCCATTCGGCGAACGAGAACATCGGAATGAAGTGCACGTTGCCGTCGCCCATGTGGCCGACCACGGCAATGTCGAGCCCCGGCACAATGGCGTGCACGGCGCGCGTTGCCGCGTCGATGAACGCCGGGACACTCGATACCGGCACGGCGCAATCGGTCGTCAGGCCGACCGCGGCCTTCTTGTTGGCTTCGCTCACGCTGTGGCGCACTTCCCACAGGTCGGCGCGCTGCGTCTCGCTCGCGGCAATGACCGCGTCTTCCACCAGTCCCCGCTCGATGGCCTCGCCCAGCGTTTCGGTCAGCACGGCCTCGAGCCCTTCGGCGTCGCGCGTGTCGCCCAGTTCCACGAGCACATGCCAGTCGTGCGCCCCGCCGAGCGGATTGCGGCGGTTCGGCACGTTGGCCAGCACCAGGTCGAGCTGATGCCGATTCATGATCTCGAACGCCGACAGGCGCGAGCCACAGGCGTTCTGGAACATGCCCAGAATCTGTCCGGCGGCGGCAGGATCGCGCGGCGCGAACCAGGCGAGCGCGTGATGCGTGGGCAACGGGTGCAGTTTGAGGGCAGCCGCCGTGATGATGCCCAGCGTGCCTTCCGCACCGATGAACAGTTGCTTGAGATCGATGCCGGTATTGTCCTTGCGCAACGCACGCAGGCCATTCCAGACCGTGCCGTCGGCCAACACGACTTCAAGGCCGAGCACGTTCTCGCGGGTGTTGCCGTAACGCAGCACGCTCGTGCCGCCCGCGTTCGTCGAGAGCGTGCCGCCGATCTGACACGAGCCCTCGGCGCCGAGACTGACCGGGTACAGACGTCCCGCCTCGGCAGCAGTGTCCTGCACCGTTTTCAGGATGCACCCGGCTTCGACGACCATCGAGCCGTTGGCGGCATCGACGTCGCGAATCCGGCGCATGCGTGCGAGATTGAGAATGACCGGCGCCGCACCGACCGCTGGCGGCACCGCGCCGCCGCACAGACTCGTATTGCCGCCCTGCGGCAGGATCGGCACCCCCGCCGCCGCGCACAGCTTCACGACTTCGCTCACCTGCGCGGTCGACGACGGCAGCACCACGCACAATGCCTCGCCGCGATAACGCCCACGCCAGTCTTCGGTGTATCCGGCCGTGTCGGAAGCGTCGCCGAGCACGGCGGTGGCGCCGAGCGCGTCCTGCAAACGTGAGACCAACGTGCCGCGCGTTACTGCATTGTTCATTGCTGCCTACTCCGGAGGAACACGATTGCCCTGAAGCGCCTTGCCCGACGGGGGTCGCCACGGTATGCACAAGCCTCGCCCGCGACGTACCGCACTCAACCGAGCGCCCGTCTGGCGATTCAACGTGATCAAGGATAGGCGAGAAAAAATTGCAATAAAATAGCTTTAATTGCAATGCAATCGTTTTAGGTGTTTATGCGGATGCGCCCGATACGACCGTCAACGCCGTCGCGAGTTAAGTGATAATGGCTCCACCCTTTACACGAGGTGCCGTCGACATGCCCGAAGCTACACACTTCATCGGCAATCAATGGGTCGCGCCTGCAAGACGGGCCGCCGGTTCTGCCACGTCCGCCAGTGCAGTCAATGCCGTCATCCCCGTCATCGATCCTTCCGACGGCCAGCCCTTCACCGACATCGCCCGGGGCGACGCCGAAGACATCGACCGCGCCGTGCAAGCCGCGCGTGCCGCGTTCGAGGGCGATTGGGGGCGAACGTCCGCCGCCGAGCGGGGGCGCGTGCTCCATGGCTTCGCCAGCCTGCTTGCCAGGCATCAGGAAGACCTTGCACAGCGCGAAGCGCGCGACACCGGCAAGCCGCTGAAGCAGGCGCGTGCCGATGCGGCGGCGATCGTTCGCTACTTCGAGTTCTACGCCGGCGCCGCCGACAAACTGCACGGCGAGACAATTCCGTACCAGCAGGGCTTCACCGTCTTCACCCTGCGCGAGCCGCATGGTGTGACGGGCCACATCATTCCGTGGAACTACCCGCTGCAGATCTTCGGGCGCAGCGTGGCCGCCGCGCTCGCGACCGGCAACGCGTGCGTGGTCAAGCCGGCCGAGGACGCCTGCCTGTCGCTGCTGCGCGTGGCGGAGCTCTCGCTCGAGGCCGGCCTGCCGCCGGGGGCGCTCAACATCGTCACGGGGTACGGCGCGGAAGCGGGTGCCGCCCTTGCCCGGCATCCCGGCATCGACCACATCTCGTTTACCGGCTCGCCCGCGACCGGCACGCTCATTTCGCAGATGGCGGCCGAGCACCACACGCCGGTCACGCTGGAGCTCGGCGGCAAGTCGCCGCAGATCGTCTTCGCCGACGCCGACATGGACGCCGTACTGCCGGTGGTCGTGAACGCCATCGTGCAGAACGCGGGCCAGACCTGCTCGGCCGGCAGCCGCCTGCTGGTCGAGCGCGATGCCTACGAAACCGTGCTCGCGCATCTGGCCGAGGCGTTCGCCCATCTGCGCGTCGGGCCATCGCGGGACGATCTCGATCTGGGGCCGCTCATCAACGCACGACAACAGCAGCGCGTGTGGGACTTCCTGTCCGAAGCGCAGCACGATGGCATTGCCATCATGTCGCAGGGAGAAGTGATCGCGAGTGCGCCGCAGGCCGGGTTCTATCAGGCGCCGATGTTGTTGCGCGACGTGCCGCCCACGCATCGCCTGGCGCATGAGGAAGTGTTCGGTCCGGTGCTCGCGGCCATGCCGTTTACCGACGAAGCCGACGCCGTGCGACTCGCCAACGGCACCCCCTACGGGCTGGCGGCAGGTGTCTGGACGCGCGACGGCGGCCGCCAGTTGCGACTCGCCCGGGCGATCCGCGCGGGGCAGGTCTTCATCAACAACTACGGCGCGGGCGGCGGTGTGGAGCTGCCGTTCGGCGGCATGAAACACTCCGGGCACGGGCGCGAAAAGGGCTTTGAAGCGCTGTACGGCTTCACCACGCTCAAGACGGTCGCCATCCGGCACGGGTGATTCGCGGCTCGCGCCCCTCGAAACCCCTAAAAAGCGCGCGGCTCGACATCCGGCGCCCCGTGCCTCCCCTGTCTGGGCCGATCCGGCGGGGGTAATACAAGGCATGCGCGCCGGCGCCGCGTTCGTCACAGGCAACTCAGGAGACAAGGCATGCGTTTGCAAGACAAAGTCGCCATCGTCACCGGCGCGGGCTCCGGCTTCGGCGAAGGCATCGCCAGAACCTTCGCGCGCGAAGGCGCGGCCGTCATCGTCAACGACCTGAACCGCGAGGCCGGAGAACGTGTCGCGGCCGAGATCGCCGGCGCCGGGGGGCGCGCCGCCTTCGTGTACGGCGACGTGTCGCGCGAGGAGGATCACGTCACCCTGCTCGACGAGGCCGTCACCCGCTTCGGCCAGCTCAACGTCGTGGTCAACAACGCGGGCACCACGCATCGCAACAAACCGATGCTCGAAGTGACCGAGGCCGAATTCGACCGCGTCTATGCGGTCAACGTCAAAAGCATTTTCTGGAGCGCGCGCGCCGTCATGCCCTACTTCCAGCAGCGCGGGGGCGGGGTGATGATCAACATCGCGTCGACGGCTGGCGTGCGTCCGCGCCCCGGACTCGTCTGGTACAACGGCAGCAAGGGCGCCGTCATCACCGCCAGCAAGGCCATGGCGGCCGAGTTCGGCCCGCGCAATATCCGGGTGAACTGCGTCAATCCCGTCATCGGCGATACCGGCCTGACCGCCGAGTTCATGGGCGTGCCCAACACCCCCGAGAATCGCGCCAAATTCCTCGCCGGCATTCCGCTCGGGCGCTTCTCCACCCCGCAGGACATTGCCAACGCTTGCCTCTACCTCGCGAGCGATGACGCCGCCTTCATCACCGGCGTGTGCCTGGAAGTCGACGGCGGACGCTGCATCTGAGCCGCCGCCCGTTTTCGCATCCCCTAGCCTGACTGTCACCCCGCAGTCGTCGTACCCGCAGTCGTAGTACTCGTTACCGGATTCAAACCATAAAGAGAGACACACAACGTCAAACCGGAGGAGATTCGTATGAACAGCGTTCCGACGCCCCCGTCACCGATGACCGATGCGCCATCGGCGGATTTCGAGGCGGCCACCTACCGCAAGGTCGGCTGGCGGCTGATTCCGTTTCTGCTGCTTTGCTATGTGGTTGCTTACCTGGACCGTGTGAACGTGGGCTTCGCCAAGTTGCAAATGGTCGGCGACCTGCAGTTCTCCGAGACCGTGTTCGGTCTCGGCGCGGGCATCTTCTTCATCGGTTACTTCATCTTCGAGGTACCGAGCAACGTCATCCTGCACCGCGTGGGCGCGCGCGTGTGGATTGCACGCATCATGATTTCGTGGGGGATCATCTCGGGCGCGACGATGTTCGTCACCACCCCGTCGATGTTCTACGTCATGCGATTCCTGCTCGGCGTGGCCGAAGCGGGCTTCTTCCCCGGCATCATTCTGTACATCACGTACTGGTACCCCGCGTCGCGCCGCGGGCGCATGACCGCGTGGTTCATGACGGCCGTGGCGATCTCGGGACTGGTGGGCGGCCCGCTCTCGGGCTGGATTCTCAAGGACATGAGCGGCGTGAACGGGCTGGCCGGCTGGCAATGGATGTTCCTGCTAGAGGCCATTCCGTCGGTGGTGATCGGCATTGCCGTGCTGTTCGTGCTCGACGACCGCATCCGCGATGCGAAGTGGCTCAACGACGCCGAGAAGACCATGCTCGAGCGTAACATTGCCAGCGACGTGCTGACCAAGGAGGACCTGCCGCTCAGCCAGGTGTTCTCCAGCGCCCGCGTGTGGATGATGAGCCTGATCTATTTCTCGTTCGTGATCGGCCTGTACGGTGTGGGCTTCTGGCTGCCGACGATCATCAAGGGCACGGGCGTGACGGACCCGCTCAAGATCGGCCTGCTCACCGCGATTCCCTACTTCTTCGCGGTTATCGCCATGGTGGTGGTCGGGCGTCGCTCGGACCTTCGCGGCGAACGCCGCTGGCACATCGCGATTCCCGCGTTCCTCGGCGCCGTCGGCCTGTTCCTGTCGACCACCTGGAGCCACAACACACAGCTCGCCATGGTGGCGCTCACGCTCGCCACGATGGGCATCATGGTCGTGCTGCCCCTGTTCTGGAGCCTGCCCACCGCGTTTCTCGGCGGCACTGCCGCGGCAGCCGGCATCGCGATGATCAACTCGCTGGGGAACCTCGCGGGCTTCGTCGGCCCATATCTGATCGGCTTTCTCAAGGACGCCACGCAAAGTACCAACAGCGGCATGTTCCTGCTCACCGCCTTCATGATTCTCGGCGGACTGCTCACGCTCTCGGTCCCGGCGCGCCTCGTCAACAGGTGAGGCCGCACCGGATCGCCTGACGAAACCTCGTCTCGAGCGCCGAGACCGAGGCGCCACGGGGCGGCTGGCTGGGTTGCCGCCATCGGAGTAACATGCCTGAGGCCGTCCTCCCCGGGACGGCCTGTTTTTTTGCCCCCGAATCCGCATGCCCGCCAACGATTCCCAGACGACGCCGGCCGGCGTCTCGCTCACGCCCGCCGAGGTCAAGCAGATCCTCTCGGGACTGCTGCTCATCATGTTCCTCGGCTCGCTCGACCAGACCATCGTCGCGCCCGCGCTGCCCACCATTGCGCGGGATCTGGGGAGCTTCGACGCGGTATCGTGGGTGGTGACCGCCTATCTGCTCTCGTCGACCGCGATCACGCCCATCGTTGGCAAACTCTCGGATCTGTTCGGACGACGCGTCGTCATCGCCGTGAGCGTGGCGGTCTTTCTCGTGGGATCGGTGCTGTGCGCGCTGGCGCCGAGCATGCTCGCACTGATCGTCGCGCGCGGCGTGCAGGGGCTCGGTGGCGGCGGACTCATCGCGTTGTCGAACACGGTGATCGCGGATATCGTCTCGCCTCGCGAGCGGGGACGCTATCAGGGTTATATCTCGGGCATGTTCGCCGTCTCCGGCGTTGCCGGTCCGGTCACGGGCGGGGTGTTCGCGCAGTACCTGAACTGGACCCTTATCTTCTGGATCAATCTCCCGCTCGGATTGCTCGCCATCTACCTGAGCGATCGCGCACTGCGCCGCCTGCCGCGACGCGAAGGCCGTCCGAGCATCGACTATCTCGGCTCAGTGTTGCTGATCGTCGCCACCGTGTGCCTGTTGCTGGCGCTCACATGGGGCGGGCATCGCTACGCCTGGCTGTCGCTGGAGATCGGCGGCCTGGTCGCCGCGTCGGTGGTCGTGGCCGGCGTGTTCCTGCGCCATCAACGCGCCGTGCGCGAGCCGTTGCTGCCCGTGGCACTGCTCGCCAACCCGGTGTTCCGCATGACCTCGACCATGGCGGTGCTCGTGATGATGGTCAACATCAGCATCGGCATTTACGTGCCGCTCTACCTCCAACTGCAACGTGGCGAGTCGGCCAGCCGCTCCGGGCTGATGCTGATGCTGCCGCTGCTGGGCATCGTGGTCGGCGCGCTCAGTGCCGGGCAATACATGCGGGCCACGGGGCACTACAAGCGTCCGCCCCAGATCGGACTGCCGGTGGCGTTCCTGGGTCTGGCCGTCATCGCGCTGGGCGTGCAGTCGCTGCCGCTGGTGGTCATTGCGCTCTGTCTCGCGCTCGTGGGCATCGGCTTCGGTTCGGCCATGCCGGTCATGACGGTGGCGACCCAGAACGCCGTCGCCCCGCGCGATATCGGCATCGCCACGGCCGCGCATGCGTTCTTCCGCGCGCTGGGCGGCATGATCGGCGTCGCCATGTTCGGCGCCCTCATCGTCGGCTTGCTGGTTTCGGGGGACGGCGGCGCGCCACGCGAGCTGACCGACTTCCTGCGCCCCGGCGGCGCGCCGGCGGGCATGGAAAGTCACCTGCGCCTCGCATTCGGCGCGTTCTTCGCCGGCAGCGCGTTCATCGCGGCACTGGCCATCGTCGCGTTGAGCCGCCTGCCCGAATTGCCGCTGCGACAGAGCTCGGGCAACGAAGCCACTGCGATCGAGTAGCGCCACCGGCACAAATCGTTTCTCGCACCCGGCACACGGCACCCGCCTCCGGGATCTGGCGACGGGCACGAGCGCGACTTGGCGGCGGCGAACGGCCGCGCGGCGGTCATGGCGAGCCCGCCCGCGCGAATGTGATTTGTCCGCGGATCGGTCGGACGCAATGTGAAAGTCGCTCGACTCGGTTGCGTTGCACAGTAAGCGCTCCCTCAGCCCACAGGAAGAGACGCTCACGATGTTCTTGTCGCCCGCCTCCATGTCCCCTTCCAGCACGTCCGGCCCCGCTGCGGCCAGCCCCGCTTCGGCCCCGTCCGAAGCCGGCAGCCGCGCGTGCACCACGCCCTGGTCGCCGTTCGTGAAGGACTTCCATGCGCTCGCGCACGGCGCGTGCGCGAACGACGGGCCCATGACGGCACCCGAGAGCGCAGCGCCGGGACTGATGCTCCCGCCGAAGGCGGTGCGCGTCATCAAACGTCGCAACGCCATCGACCTGGGCGACGGCGCGCCCGGGTTCGCGCCGGCATTGAAGCGAGGACTGTCGTCACCCCACGCGCCCCACGCCCGCCATGTGCCACACGGGACACACATGACGCCCGGTACCGCCTCGCTCCACGGCAACCCGTCGCTCGAACTCACACTCGCCAAGCTGTCCGACACCGAGGCGGCCCCCGAGGCGCGCGCCGCCGTCTCCCACTTCCTGCGCACCGCGGACTACCCGGCCGCGCGCGACGTGCTCGAAGGCCTGATCCGCAGGCATGCCGAGCAACAGGCGACGCACGGCTGGCTGCAAGGCTTCGAATCCCTGTATGCGCTGGCGCTGGACTTCGAACCGCGCATGATTACCGCGGCCAGCCATGGCCTGCTCAGGCAAAGCGGCGACAGCGTCGCGCTGGCGACCGACCTGGCAATGGCGAGCGTGAGCGAGCGGTTTCTCGGACTGCTGGCCACACGGCTTGCCCACCTGCGGCAACTGCCACACACGGCAAGGTCGCGCGAGTGGCGACACATCCACGATGGCGTGGGGCGGTGTGGCGAACTCGTCGGCTCCGGCTCAGTGACCGCGCTCGCCCATGCGATCGAGAGTCTGCCCGAGCAGGACCGCGCCGATGCCTGCCTGAGGATCGCCAACGATATCTCGCATCTCGCCGGGCTCTGCGACAGTCGCGAACTGGTGAGCGCGCTCCTGCGCCACGCGCCCGCGAGCGCCCGCCACGAGGTGACGAGCGCTGTCATCGACGGAGCGCTCGAGTCGGACAACGCCGGCACCCTCACCTCGGCGCTTACGACGATCTACGAGAACCTGCAAATGCTGCATGCCGTCGATGCGTCGGCGCTCATGCAGCGCATGGCGGACATCGCGGCATTGCAGGACAGCTACGACGACCTGGACCTCGCCTATGCCGATTGCATCGCATTGCTGAGCGGATTGCGCCGGGCCAGTGAGGGCGACCCTCGCGTCTATGCGCGACCGCCGCTCGACGACCTCCTCGCCGCCACCTTCGCCATGTACTACCAGTTCACCTTCGGCCGCGGCACGTCGGGCGCACTGCCGGTGTTGCCCGCGTCGTCAGCGTCGTCCGCGTCATCAGCCGTCGGCTGATCCAACGGAAGACCGCCTCGCGCATAAAAAAACACCCGCATTGCGCGGGTGTTTCAATCGCGATGGCGCGTTTGCCGCCACACGTTCCGCTCAGGCTGTCGCGCACGCGCGATAGTGGCGGTTGGCTTGCTCCATTTGGCCCAGGCCTTCGAAGAGCTGTGCCAGCGCCAGATGCACACGTTGCTGCAAATGACGATCGTCGGTGTAACGCAGCGCCCCCTCCAGGAAAGTCTGCGCCTTGCCCCACAGACGCTGGTGCTGACACAGCTTGCCCAGCGCATAGAGCAGGTCGGGATCGTTCGGATGACGTTGCTGCCAGGCTTCCGCCTTCTGGATCAACGGCAACGCGTCGCCGCCCGCGCACTCGGCGTAGCGTCGCAGCAGTCGCGCATCCCAGTGCTCGGCGAGCGCGGCCTCGACGATGTCGCGCGCCTCGCGTGGGCGATCGAGCGCGACGAGCAATTCCGCCGCCACGTCCGCGATGCGCGACGACGTCCGTGCATCGGCCGGCAGCTCCTGCCAGCACTTGAGCAGCGCGTCCGCGTCGTGACGGTGATCGCGCAGAATGCCTTCGCTGGCCGTTTGCTTGAGCTTGGCGGCGAGCGCCGGATGCAGCGCCTCGCGCTTTTCCAGCATCTTGAGCAGGCCCAGCACTTCGGGCCAGTGCTTCAGATGCTGATGCGCACGCAGCGCAACCAGTTGCGCCTGCATGCGGCGAGCGCCCTGCGCACGCATTTCCGTGAGCGCATCGAGGGCTCCTTGCGCATCGCGAGCGTCCACGCGCAGTTCCGCCGTCTGCAACAGACGCGCTTCTTCCAGATTGGCGCCCTGCGCCTCGTCCAGCCAGGCATCGCGACGCGCGAACTCGCGCATGCGGTGCGCCGCGCGGGCGCCGATGATCGCGGCCACGCCGCGATTGTCGTCCTGCTCGGCAGCCTCGCGCGCGGCTTTCTCGGCACGTGTGTAGCGTCCGGCGAAGAGGTTTGCGACGGCGTCGCGCAACGCGATGTTGGCGCGGCGGCTGCGCTGGCGATTGCGGTACGCCGCCACCCGCTCCGGCATCTTGTAAATGTTGCGCAGCACGCGAATGATGACGTACAGCGCCACGAACAACGCCAGCATCGCCAGCACGAACAGGTTTAGCGATACGTCCACCCGGTACGGCGGCACCAGCATCACCACCTGGCCATGATTGAACGTGGCCAGCACGGCAAAACCGGCCGCCACCGCGAACAGGAGCGTCAACCAGATCAGTCCTCGCATGCCCGGCTCCTTACGGCTTGTCCTTGACGTCCTTGACCTGACCGATGGCGGTCAGGCTGGCGTCAAGGGTCGGCAGTTCGATCGTGCGGGCGCCCGCGTCGATCTGGTCGAGCAGCGTCTTGACCGCGGCAATGCGCCGCGACTTGCCGTCGAAGTACTTGTCGAGCGCGGCCTGCGCCACGACCACGTCGCCATGCACGGCCGACGCATTGCGCGCGAGCAGCGCCAGGCGCGCATTGAGCAGCCGCAGCTTGAGGTTCGCCCGCAGGAAGGCGCCTTGCTCCGGCGCCACGAGCATCACATCCGGGTCGTCCAGGCGGCGCACCTGCACCAGTTGCTTCAGGCTGCCGAGCATTTCGGACGACAGGCGGTGCCACGTGGCCACCCAGCCCGTCTCCCCCGCCCCGGCGGGGCCGCTGGCGTCCGCCTTCGGTGCGACGCGCTGCTCTTCGGCCTGCAACGGCAGCGTGTCGATCATGGCGATGGCCTGATCGAGTTTGCCGGTCAGTTGCGGCAGATCGGCGGCCGGCACGGCCTTGAGGCGGT
Organism: Pandoraea pnomenusa; assembly: GCF_000767615.3. Taxonomy (NCBI): domain Bacteria; kingdom Pseudomonadati; phylum Pseudomonadota; class Betaproteobacteria; order Burkholderiales; family Burkholderiaceae; genus Pandoraea; species Pandoraea pnomenusa. Next base: position 3,958,710 of record NZ_CP009553.3, read on the forward strand.
CGATGTCCTTCTTCAGCGCGTCGCGCACGCCGGCGAGCTGCGGCGCGCCGGTGCGGGCCAGACGTGCATCCGCCCCTTCCAGCGCGATGAGCGCACCACGCACGTTGCCGGTGAGCTGCAACTGTTGGTTGGCGCTCGTGACGATTTGCTCGGTCTCGGCGAGCACCCATTCGTCGCGGTTGTGCGCGAGCTCCTGGTAGAGCTGCTCGAGCGCGGCCTGCTGGCTGCGCGAATCGGCCACACGCCCTTCGAGGGCCGTGAGCCGGTTCTGCAAGTCACGCTGGTTGTCGAGCGCCTGCGCCGTGCGCACCTGCGCCTGCATCACCTGCGCGTCGCCCGCCTGCTGCCGGCGTGCCATTTCCTGCTGCACGCGGTCGAGCTTCTGGTTGAGCGACCAGCCGCCAATGCCGGCCCCGGCCGACACGAGCACGAAAAGCAGCCACGGTAGCGCCGCCCCCGTGCCACGACGCTTGTGCGGCGGTTCGGGCGGTTGCCACGCCGGCGCGGCGCCCGCCGTACCGTAGGTCGCACCGCCCGACGCGGGGCTCGCGGTGCTGTTCGACGCCGCCGCGCCGCTCGGCGCCGACGGGTTTTGGGAAGACTCGGGAACGCGATTATCTGTCGTCATGCTTGACTTGAATGGGATCCGCCCATGTTTTGAGTGCCGCCAGCAAGTTCTCGTCGCCGGGCGCGCACTGCGTAATCCTATCAAACCCCGCTGCCCGCGCGGCATCTGCGATGCGCGCATGCGACGTCAAACACGGTGTCGCAAGGATTTGGGCAAGCACTTGCGGGGTGCCCGGCGTGTGCACGCCGTCACGCGTACCGTACCGCGCCGCGAGCAGCGTGGCCAGATGCCGCACCGCTTCGGAGCTCGTGAGCACCCATACGCACGGCCCCGGCAACGCCATCCGGGCTTCGAGCGCCGCCCAGGCGAGCGCGTCGGGTTGTGGCGCGCGCCGCGTGTAGGCGCTCACGATATCGACCTGCGCGCCGTGCGCGCGCAACGTCTCGGCAAGCAATTCCCGTCCGCCGTCGCCACGCACCAGCAGCACCCGACGCCCGGCCAGTGCCGCGAGGTCGATCTGTTCGAGCAACGCCTCTGAATCGAAACGCGCCGCGGGCCCGCCTGGCGGCACGATCACACGGTGCCGGGGCGGCGCGATGCCCGCCTCGGCAAGCGCCTGCGCACTGCCCGGCCCCACCACCGCCACCGGCAACGCCCGCGGCCACAGGTCGCCGGCACGGGCGTCGGCCGTGTCTCGATTATCGCGAGAATGCAGATGGACGAATCGCGCCAATGCGTGCGCCACGGCATTGGGTGATACAAACACGGTGAGCGCGTAGGAGGGCAGCGACCGCAGTGCGCGATCGAGCGCCGAGAGCGCGGCCGCGTCCGTCTGGGCAGCGATGTGCAGCAGCGGAAACGCCAGCGTGTCGATCCCTTCGATGTTCAACGCCCTGGCGAAGCCGTCCGCCTGACCGTCGGGACGCGTGAGAATCGCGCACAGCGCGCCTGTCGCGCCGGACACGCGGGTCCCGGCCGCGACGGGAGGCATTGCCGGTGCGCGCGAGCTCAAACGGGGGAGTCCTTCGGGTCGGACGGCGGCACCAACGCCAGTCCACCCGCATCGATCAGTTCCTGCGCCACTTGCCGGCCGAGCGCCTCGGCAGCGGCCACGTCGCCTTCGGCAACGTTCGCGGCGCCTTGCGCGCGCAGCACCGTGGCGCCGTCGGTCGACGCGATGAACGCGCGCAGCGCCAGGTCGCCCTGCGCGGTGAATTCGGCGAACGCGCCAAGCGGCACCTGGCACGAGCCGCCCAAGGCCCGCGACACGGCGCGCTCCGCGCTCACGGCCAGCGTGGTGCGGGCGTGGTGCAGCGGCGCAAGCCATTGCAGGATGTCCGGGCGTCCGGCCCGCACTTCGATGCCGAGCGCACCCTGACCGGCCGCGGGCAGGCTCGCCGTGGTGGGAATGACCGCGCGGATGCGCGCCCCGAGGCCGAGCCGCTTGAGGCCCGCCGCCGCAAGGATGATCGCGGCGAAATCGCCGCGGTCGAGCTTGCCCAGGCGCGTGTCGAGGTTGCCGCGCAACGGTGCGACCTTGAGGTGCGGATAGCGGGCGCGCAGACTCACTTCGCGGCGCAGGCTCGAGGTGCCGACCACGGCCCCGGCGGGCAATGCGTCGAGGCTGTCGTAGTCGTTGCTCACGAAGGCATCGCACGGATCTTCGCGATCGAGCACCGCGGCAAGGGCGAAGCCTTCGGGCAACTGCATCGGCACGTCCTTGAGCGAATGCACCGCGAGATCGGCGCGGCCGTCGGCCAGGGCGAGTTCGAGTTCCTTCACGAACAGCCCCTTGCCGCCGACCTTCGCGAGCGAACGGTCGAGAATTTGATCGCCTCGGGTCGTCATTCCGAGAATACTGACGCGGCACTGCGGATATAATTTGTGCAGCGCGTCACGCACGTGTTCGGCTTGCCACATGGCGAGGCGACTCTCGCGCGATGCGATCACCAGGGTTTCAGGAGCAGCGAAGTTCATTCAGCAACCGCGTGAATACCAAAAGAAAAAATGGTAACACGCTTGACCGGCCCCAACGGCCGGTCTCGAGAGGAGCGACATGAAGAGCAGCGCAAAGGCAAAAGCCCCGCGAGAGGGCCTCGCCAAGTCGGTCGGCAACACTCCCCCCGCGAAGGCAGCAGCCGCGGCACCATCCACTCCCCGCCCGGCGAAACGCGTGCCGGACGCCGCCGCGGCACCGAAGACCCGCCGTTCGCGCGAAGACAAGGACGCCCCGCTGCGCGAGGACATTCGCTTCCTCGGCCGCCTGCTCGGCGACGTCCTGCGCGAGCAGCAGGGCAGCGATGCGTTCGATCTCGTCGAAACCATCCGCCAGAATGCCGTGCGCTTTCACCGCGAGGGCGATCGCAGCGCCGCGAAGGCGCTCGACACGCTGCTCAACGGCCTGACCAATGAACAGGCGATCCAGGTGGTGCGTGCGTTCAGCTACTTTTCGCATCTGGCGAACATCGCCGAGGACCGGCATCACAACCGCCGCCGCCGCGTGCACGCGCTCGCGGGCAGCCGCGCCCAGCCGGGCACGATTCGCGCCGCGCTGCAAAGCCTGAAGGACGCCGGTCGCGCCGATCCCGCCACGCTCCAGGCCTTCTTCGCCAGCGCGCTCATCGTGCCGGTGCTGACCGCCCACCCGACGGAAGTCCAGCGCAAGAGCATTCTCGACGCGGAGCGCGAGGTCGCCCGCCTGCTCGAACATCGCGACGACGCGCTCACCGAGCGCGAATCCTCGCGCAACACCGAGTCGATGCGTGCCTACGTGACCACGCTCTGGCAGACGCGCATGCTGCGCAGCTCGCGCCTGACGGTGGCCGACGAGATCGAGAACGCGCTGTCGTATTACCGCAGCACGTTCCTGTCCGAAATTCCCGCGCTGTACGACGATGTGGCCGCCGAGCTGCACGACGCCGTGCCCAGCGTGCGCGCCGAAGGTCTCGGACGTTTCCTGCAAATGGGGAGCTGGATCGGCGGCGATCGCGACGGCAACCCGAACGTGACCGCCCAGACCCTGCAACTGGCCATCACGCGCCAGGCCACGGAAATCTTCGCGCACTACCTCGAAGAAGTGCACTTGCTGGGCGCGGAACTCTCCGTCTCGCAGCTGCTCGCCGGCGCCAGCGACGCGCTGCTCACCCTGGCGCGCCGCTCGCCCGACGACTCGCCGCACCGCACCGACGAGCCCTATCGCCGTGCGCTGATCGGCGTGTATGCGCGCCTGGCCGCGACCGCGCGCGAGTGGGTCGGCCACGTGCCGCATCGCGGCGCGGTCGGCGACGCAAGCCCATATCTCGACGCCAGCGAATTCATCTCCGATCTGAACACGGTCGTCGCGTCGCTCGTGGCGCATCACGGCAGCGCATTGATTTCGCAACGCCTCGGCCCACTGGTGCGCGCCGCCGAGGTGTTCGGCTTCCATCTCGCGAGCATCGACCTGCGCCAAAGCTCCGACGTGCACGAAGCCGTGATTGCCGAGCTATTCTCCAAGGCGGGCGTCGAAGCGAACTACGCGAAACTCGACGAAGCGGCCAAGCTTGCGCTGCTGTTGCGCGAACTGCGCGAGCCGCGTGCGCTCTTCTCGCCGTATCTCGACTACTCGCAACGCACGCGCGACGAGCTGGCCGTATTCGCCGCCGCACGTGAGATTCGCGCCCGCTTCGGCGCGCGCGCGGTGCGCAACTACATCATTTCGCACACGGAAACCGTGAGCGATCTGGTCGAAGTCATGCTGCTGCAAAAGGAGACGGGCCTGTTTCAGGGCGCGCTGGGCGGCAAGGGCGCGAAGGGCGTCGAGCCGAAGGTCGGCGCCATGGTCATTCCGCTGTTCGAGACGATCGCCGACCTGCGCAATGCGCCGGTCATCATGCGCGAGTTCTTCGACATTCCCGGCATGTCCGAGGTCGTGGTGCAGCAAGGCGGCGAGCAGGAAGTCATGCTCGGCTATTCCGACAGCAACAAGGACGGCGGCTTCCTCACCTCGAACTGGGAGTTGTACAAGGCCGAACTCGCGCTGGTGCGACTGTTCGAGGAGAAAGGCATCCGCCTGCGCCTGTTCCACGGCCGGGGCGGCACCGTCGGACGCGGCGGCGGCCCGACCTATCAGGCCATCCTCTCGCAACCGCCGGGCACCGTGAACGGACAGATTCGCCTGACCGAACAGGGCGAGATCATCGCGAGCAAGTTCGCCAATCCGGAAATCGGACGGCGCAATCTCGAGACGATCGTGGCCGCCACGCTTGAAGCCACGCTGCTGCCGAGCCGCAACCAGCCGCCGCGACTGGCCGCATACGAGCAGGTCATGCAGGCACTGTCGGACACGGCATTTGCCGCGTATCGCGACCTCGTCTATGAAACGCCGGGCTTCACCGACTATTTCTTCTCGGCCACGCCGATCGCGGAAATCGCCGAGCTCAACATCGGGTCGCGCCCCGCTTCGCGCAAGTTCTCCGACCCCAAGAACCGCCGCATCGAGGACCTTCGCGCCATTCCATGGGGCTTCTCGTGGGGGCAATGCCGCTTGCTGCTCACCGGTTGGTACGGTTTCGGCAGCGCGGTGAGCGCGTATCTGGACGACGGCGACGCCGCCGGCCGGGACAAGCGCCTCGACACGCTGCGTCAGATGGTCAAGCGCTGGCCGTTCTTCGCGAATCTGCTCTCGAACATGGACATGGTGCTCGCCAAGACCGACCTGGCCGTGGCCTCGCGTTACGCCGAGCTGGTACCGGACGAAAAACTGCGCAAGCGCGTGTTCAGCCGCATCGTGGCCGAATGGCAGGGCACGACGCAGGCGCTCGCGCTGATCACCGGCCATGATGAGCGCCTGGCCGACAACCCGCTGCTCGCACGCTCGATCAAGAATCGCTTCCCGTACCTCGATCCGCTCAATCACTTGCAGGTCGAGTTGCTGCGGCGCCACCGCGCGGGTGAGTCGGACGAACGCGCGCGGCGCGGCATCCACCTGTCCATCAACGGGATCGCGGCCGGTCTGCGCAACACCGGCTGACGCAGCGCAGACGCCGGGAGACGACGATCGAAAAACGTCGCCTCCCGGCCGATTCCCGGACATCTCCGAGCCCTCTTGGGAATCCACCCAACGACAAATCGACCGTTGGGAAGGTATATTTCGACGAATTCGACCAGATGGCTGCCCCGGGGGACCTCTCCATCATGCACTCCGATTCGACTGCGCCAGCGGCGCGCCACATCCCGACCCAGCGATCGCGGCGCACGGCTGCGGCCGTTGCCCTGTCACTTTGCCTGTTCGGCGCGACAGCCTCCGCCATGACCGGAACCCGTGCCGTCAGCGCGACGGCCGACACGGCTGCGACGACGATGCGCCGCGACGCAGGCAACCCGCGCGTCGCTTCGGCACTGTCGGCAACGGCGGCGTCCTCCCCGATGAATCCGACGCCCGCGTCCCCCTTCACCCATGCCGCGCCGCATGGCGTGCGCGGTTTCGCCGTGCGGCTGGTTTCGCAAGCGCTCGCCACGTCGTCGTCGGACGGCCCCGCCAGCCGGCGTCAGATCATCGATCCGGTACTCGATCCACTCATGAACGGCATTCTCGAGCGCCTGGCGATCGGCGAGGCGGTCGCGCGCACCAAGTTCGCCTCCGGCAAACCGGTGCAGGACCCGCCGCGCGAGCAGGCGCTGCTCGACAACGTGGGCGAACGGGCCGCGCAGTTCGGGCTGACGCCCGCACAGGCGCGCACCTTTTTCCGCCTGCAGATCGAAGCCGGCAAGCTGTTGCAGACGGCCCTGCTCGCGCGCTGGAAGCGTGACGGACAGGCGCCGGGCGAGCCGGTCGACCTCAACACACGACTGCGCCCCGCGCTTGACCGGCTGGGCACTTCGCTGATGCACGATCTCGGCCGACTGTGCTCGCTCCCTGACGATGCGACGCGCATGGCGCGCATTCATCAGGCGCGCGAGCGAATCGCAAAGGCGGCAAGGCTCGAAGCGCTGCAACGCGCGGCATTCGACGAAGCGACCTCCGGACTGTGCCTGTCGGCGCCGCCGCGTGTCTGGACACTGTCGTCCGTGCAGTAACACCCGACACGGGGCCCGGCGCCGGGCGTGTCGTGGCGCGCCCGCCGGGGCTGTATAATTGCGGTTTTCCGTGCATCGCCACGGTTCGCGTCAGTTCGCTTCAATCCGCCCTGGTGGGCCTCGATCAGCCACGCTACGACAATGACCTCCCAACTCCACAAGAAAGGCGAAGCCTGGTCGGCTCGCTTTTCCGAACCCGTTTCCGAACTCGTCAAGCGCTATACCGCGTCGGTGTTCTTCGACAAGCGCATGGCGCTGTTCGACATCGACGGGTCGCTCGCCCATGCCGACATGCTGGCCGCGCAAGGCATCATCAGTGCGCAGGATCTGGCGGACATTCAACGCGGCATGGCGCAGATTCGCGGCGAGATCGAGCGCGGCGAGTTCGAGTGGCAACTGGACCTCGAAGACGTTCATCTGAACATCGAGGCGCGCCTGACCGCCCTCATCGGCGATGCCGGCAAGCGTCTGCACACCGGACGTTCGCGCAACGACCAGGTCGCGACCGACATCCGCCTGTGGCTGCGCAGCGAAATCGACCGTATCGGCGAGCATCTCGGCGACCTGCGCCGCGCCCTGCTCGATCTCGCTGAACAGCACAGCGCCACCATCCTTCCGGGATTCACCCACCTGCAGGTGGCCCAGCCCGTGACGTTCGGCCACCATCTCATGGCCTACTTCGAGATGTTCAGCCGCGACGCCGAACGCATGCTCGACGTGCGCCGCCGCGTGAACCGCCTGCCGCTGGGCGCCGCGGCGCTGGCCGGCACGAGCTACCCCATCGATCGCGAACGGGTCGCTGCCACGCTGGGCTTCGAAGAGGTTTGCACGAACTCGCTCGACGCGGTGTCGGATCGCGACTTCGCCATTGAATTCACCGCCGCGGCCGCGCTCGTGATGACCCACGTCTCGCGCTTCTCGGAAGAACTGGTGCTGTGGATGAGCCCGCGCGTGGGCTTCATCGATCTGGCGGACCGCTTCTGCACGGGCAGCTCGATCATGCCCCAGAAGAAAAACCCGGACGTGCCGGAACTCGCACGCGGCAAGACCGGACGTGTCAATGGCCACCTGATCGGCCTGCTCACCCTGATGAAGGGTCAGCCGCTCGCCTACAACAAGGACAATCAGGAAGACAAGGAGCCGCTGTTCGATACGGTCGACACCGTGATCGACACGCTGCGCATCTTTGCGGACATGGTGCCGGGCATCAAGGTGCGCGAAGCCAACATGCGCAACGCCGCGTTGCAGGGCTTCTCGACGGCCACCGATCTCGCCGACTACCTCGTGAAGAAGGGGCTGCCTTTCCGCGACGCGCACGAAATCGTGGCGCATGCCGTGAAGATCTGCTCGGACCGCGACATCGATCTGGCCGACCTGTCGCTCGCGGAGCTCCAGAAATTTTCGCCGCTGGTCGGCGACGATGTTTTCGACTACCTCACGCTCGAAGGCTCGGTCGCCAGCCGCAATCACATCGGCGGCACGGCGCCCGCGCAAGTGGAGCGCGCCATTGCGGCAGCCCGCGCGAAGCTCGCGAAGTAAGCTCGCGACGTCAGCTCGGCGTCATCAGCAAAAATGCCACCCCGTGAACTGACGGGTGGCATTTTTTTGGGCTGACGCTTGAAATCGATGTGGGCACCCCCCCCCCGCGATACGTCGGAGATGGGCTTCCGGGCGGTGCGCGTACGCAGACGCACGGTCGCGTCGCTCAGAAGATTGGCAGTGACAGGAAGCCCTTGATGATGAGCGCATTCAGAATGTCGATAAAGAACGCACCGACCATCGGCACGATCAGAAATGCCAGATGCGACGGCCCGAAGCGCTCCGTGACGGCCTGCATGTTGGCGATCGCGGTGGGCGTCGCCCCGAGCCCGAAGCCGCAATGGCCCGCGGCGAGCACCGCAGCGTCGTAATTGCGCCCCATTACGCGGAACGTAACGAAAATCGCATAACTCGCCATCGCGATCGCCTGCACCACCAGAATCACGACCATCGGCAGCGCCAGCGTCGAGAGATCCCAGAGCCGCAGGGCCATGAGGGCCATCGCCAGAAACAGCGACAGGCTCACGTTGCCCAACACCGACAGCGAGCGCTCGAACACCTCGTAGCCGACCAGCGCCAGCAGATTGCGCACGACCACCCCGGTAAACAGAACGCATACGAACGTGGGCAACTCGAGCGCCGTGCCCGATAGCCAGCGGGCGATCACGTCGCCCCCCAGCAAGCAGATGGCAATCATGGCGACGGTCTCGATGAGCGCCTGCGCGGTGATCAGCCGCACGGTATGAGGCTGCTCGAATCCCTCCGGCACGTCCCCCTGTCCCCCCTGCCCCCCCTGCGCGCCGGGCACCCGGCTGCCCAGGCGCCCAACCAGATAGCGCGCCACGGGTCCGCCAAGCAGCCCGCCCAGCACGAGGCCGAACGTGGCACAGGCCATCGCGATCTCCAACGCGGACTGCACACCGTATCGCGACGTGAGCGTCTCGCCCCAGGCCGCCCCGGTGCCATGCCCGCCCGCCAGGGTGATCGATCCGCCCAACAGGCCAACCCCCGGCGGCAGCCCCATCGCCATCGCAAGCCCCACGCCGATGGCGTTCTGCATCACGAGCATGCCCGCCACGATCCCGAGGAACAGCACCAGCCGCCTGCCCCCCGCCTTCAGGCTCGACAGATTGGCCGAGAGGCCGATGGTCGCGAAGAACGCCAGCATCAGCGGCCCTTGCAGCGTCGTGTCGAACTTCAACTCGAAACGCCCGAACTCACGCAAGCCAAGCGTGCCGAGCGCCACCAGCAACCCTGCAGCCACCGGCTCCGGAATGCTATACGTGCGCAACGGCCCGATCCACTCCACCAGCTTGCGGCCAAGCAGCAGCACCAGCGTGGCACACACCAACGTGCCGTACGTGCTGAACACCCATTCCCCGGTGACGTCCATGACCTCTCCTGCGCGAAAAATGCGACGAGTTTAGCAATCCGAGTGTTTCGGAATGATGGGAAATATCTTAAATGGGAGCAAGTCGAGCGAATCCACCAATCGATGACAATCCCCCGCTCCGCAACAACTTACGACGATTTCGCGCATATTCACAGCGAGTTGACGAAGATTGCATCGTTACCATAGAACCGTGGCGTGGCCCATGGGCGATACATGTAATCCATTGCGAGCAAACCGGCGTATATGGCACGCGCAACGTGGCGCGCGCAAAGCAAAACGGCCCCGTGCTTTTCGCACGGGGCCGTTTCCGCCTCGACGGCGGCGTCGCCTTCAATCGATTCGCCGCGGTCTTGCGGCTTCTTGGCGCTTCTTACCGCTTACTGGCGCACGCAATCCACGAAGTACTCGGGGCGTCCGTCCACCTCCTCCACGACGAGCCCGTGGATGTCGGTATGGAACCCCGGGAAACGCTCGTTGAAGTCGCGCGCGAATCGCAGATATTCGATGATGGCGGCGTTGAAGCGCTCGCCCGGAATCAGCAGCGGAATCCCCGGCGGATAGGGCGTGAGCAGCACGCTCGTCACACGCCCTTCGAGTTCGTCGATCGGCACCCGGTCGATCTGGCGATGTGCCAGCTTCGAGAACGCGTCGGTCGGCTTCATTGCCGGCTGCATGTCCGAGAGGTACATCTCGGTGGTCACGCGGGCCACGTCGTTGGCCTTGTACACGCTATGGATCTGATCGCACAGATCGCGCAGGCCGATACGCTCGTAACGCGGGAACTGCGCCACGAACTCCGGCAGCACCCGCCACAGCGGACGGTTGTGATCATAGTCGTCCTTGAACTGCTGGAGTTCGGTCACCATCGAGTTCCAGCGGCCCTTCGTAATGCCGATGGTGAACATGATGAAGAACGAATACAAGCCGGTCTTCTCGACGATGATCCCGTGCTCGGCCAGGTACTTGGTGACGATGGCCGCCGGAATGCCGCTCTCGCCGAACTCGCCGTCCACGTCCAGCCCCGGCGTGATGATCGTCGCCTTGATCGGGTCGAGCATGTTGAAACCGTCGGCCAGATCGCCGAAGCCGTGCCAGCGGTCGTTCGCGCGCAGCACCCAGTCCTCGCGCTGGATCGTCCCCTCGTCGCCCAGGTTCTCCGGCCCCCAGACCGAGAACCACCACGAGTCGCCATACTCCGAGGCGACCTTGCGCATGGCGCGGCGGAAGTCGAGCGCCTCGACGATCGATTCCTCGACCAGCGCCGTGCCGCCCGGCGGCTCCATCATGGCCGCGGCCACGTCGCACGACGCGATGATCGCGTATTGCGGCGAGGTCGACGTATGCATCAGGTATGCCTCGTTGAAGCGATACGTGTCGAACGTGCGGGCCTCCGAGTCCTGCACCACGATCTGCGAAGCCTGCGAAATGCCGGCGAGCAGCTTGTGCGTCGAGTGCGTGGCATAGACGGTCGCTTCCGACGAGCGTGGGCGGCCTTCGCCGATCGCATGCATGTCGCGATAGAACTCGTGAAACGCCGCGTGCGGCAACCAGGCCTCGTCGAAATGCAGCGTGTCGATGTTGTTGCCGAGCAGTTCCTTGATCATTTCGACGTTGTAGATCACGCCGTCATACGTGCTCTGCGTGATCGTCAAAATACGCGGCTTGGCGTTCGGATCGCGCTCCAGCACTTCGCGCGCGAACGGGTTCGCCTCGATCTTTGCGCGAATGACTTCCGGCTCGAACTCCGACTTCGGAATCGGTCCGATGATGCCGAGGTGGTTGCGCGTGGGCGTGAGGAACACCGGCACGGCCCCCGTCATGGTGATCGCGTGCAGGATCGACTTGTGGCAGTTGCGGTCGACGACGACGATGTCGCCGGGCGCCACCGTGGCATGCCACACGATCTTGTTGGAGGTCGACGTACCGTTCGTGACGAAGAACAGATGGTCGGCATTGAAAATCCGCGCCGCATTGCGCTCCGACGCGCCCACCGGGCCGTTGTGATCGAGCAGTTGGCCGAGTTCTTCCACGGCGTTGCAGACGTCCGCGCGGAGCATGTTCTCGCCAAAGAACTGGTGGAACATCTGGCCCACCGGGCTCTTCAGGAACGCCACGCCGCCCGAGTGCCCCGGGCAGTGCCACGAGTAAGAACCGTCGGCGGCGTAATGCGTGAGCGAGCGGAAGAACGGCGGCGGCAGCGAGTCGAGGTAAGACCTGGCTTCACGGATGATGTGACGCGCCACGAACTCCGGCGTGTCTTCGAACATATGAATGAAGCCGTGCAGCTCACGCAGGATGTCGTTCGGAATGTGGCGCGAGGTGCGCGTCTCGCCGTAAAGGAAAATCGGAATATCCGGGTTGCGGCGGCGCACTTCCTGCACGAAGGCACGCAGGTTGATGATGGCCAGCGCCAGTTCGCCCTCGCCTTCGCCGCCCGCTTCACTGGAGAAAGTGCCGAACTCGTCGTCGTCGATGGACAGGATGAAGCTCGAGGCGCGGCTTGCCTGCTGCGCGAACGAGGTCAGGTCACCGTAGCTCGTGAGGCCGTTGACTTCCATGCCCTCGGCTTCGATGGCTTCCGCCAAGGAGCGAATCCCGGATCCGGAAATGTTCTCGGAGCGGAAGTCCTCGTCGATGATGACGATCGGAAAACGGAATTTCATTGGCGTTCCTTCGACAAAAGAACGAGCCACGGTCCGACACGGCCGTGGCTCTGGGGCATTGCGATTCGGGAGAGGCTCACCGGTGGCGAGATCTTGTCAGGCTAGGTCTTCGGCAGCGTGACGCCACGCTGTCCCTGGTACTTGCCGCCCCGATCCTTGTACGACGTCTCGCAGACCTCGTCGGACTCGAAGAACAGCACCTGCGCCACGCCTTCGTTGGCGTAAATCTTCGCCGGCAGCGGCGTGGTGTTCGAGAATTCCAGCGTCACGTAGCCCTCCCATTCGGGTTCGAACGGCGTCACGTTCACGATTATGCCGCAGCGGGCGTACGTCGACTTGCCCAGGCACACCGTGAGCACATTGCGCGGAATGCGGAAGTATTCGACGGTGCGTGCGAGCGCGAACGAGTTCGGCGGGATGATGCAGACATCGCTCGAGACGTCGACGAACGACTTCTCGTCGAAATTCTTCGGGTCGACGATGGTCGAGTTGATGTTCGTGAAGATCTTGAATTCAGGCGCGCAACGAATGTCGTAGCCGTAGCTCGACGTGCCGTAGCTGACGATCTTTTGCCCGTCCTGGGAATACCGGATCTGCGACGGTTCGAAGGGCTCGATCATGCCGTGCTCTTCGGCCATGCGCCGGATCCACTTGTCGGACTTGATGCTCATGTGTGGGCCTGAATTCGGGGAGTACGTGAAAAAGTGGGCGTATTTTACGCGATTGTTGCGGTGCGGTGAGATTTTCCCCCGCGCCGCGCCGCCCGGGGCGCCCGAGCCCCGGCGGGCGGCCTTTTCGGGCGCCTCAGGTGTTCTGCACCACGATCGACGGGAACTTGCTCGTCATGTCCTTCTGCTTCGACGCGATCTTGACGGCCACCTTGCGCGCGATAGCCTTGTAGAGCTCGGCCACGCGCCCGTCCGGGTCGCCCACCACGCTCGGCATGCCGGCATCGGCGTGCACGCGGATGCTCATCTCCAGCGGCAGCTTGCCCAGCAGGTCGACGTCGAAATCGTGACTCATGCGCTCACCGCCGCCCACGCCAAAAATCGGCTCCTCATGACCGCAGTTCGAGCAGATGTGCAGGCTCATGTTCTCGATCAGACCGAGGATCGGCACGCCGACCTTCTCGAACATCTTGAGCCCCTTGCGGGCGTCGAGCAGCGCCAGGTCCTGCGGCGTCGTCACGATGACCGCGCCGGTGACGGGGACCTTTTGCGCGAGCGTGAGCTGGATGTCGCCCGTGCCAGGCGGCATGTCGACGATCAGATAGTCGAGATCGTGCCAGTTCGTCTGGTTGAGCAGTTGCTCGAGCGCCTGCGTAACCATCGGACCACGCCAGACCATCGGGTTGTCCGGCTCGATCAGAAAACCGATGGAGCTCGCCTGCAGGCCATGGCCGACCATCGGCTCGAGCGTCTTGCCATCCTTGGATTCCGGCTTACCGTGAATACCGAGCAACGTGGGCAGCGACGGGCCATAGATGTCGGCGTCGAGAATGCCGACATTGGCGCCCTCGGCGGCCAGCGCGAGTGCCAGGTTCACGGCCGTGGTGCTTTTGCCCACGCCGCCCTTGCCCGAAGCGACGGCCACGATGTTCTTGACATTGGGAAGGAGCTTCACCCCGCGCTGCACCGCATGGGCTACGATTTTCTGGCTGATTTCGACGGCCACGCGCTCGACTCCGGGCAACTTGCCGACGGCCTCGGTAATTCGCGCGCGCATGGCGTCGAACTGGCTCTTCGCGGGATAGCCGAACTCGATCTGAATGCCGACGTGGCCATGCTCGGCCGCCACCTGCTTGACATACTTCCCGGCGATCAGGTCGAGCCCCGTGTCGGGGTCGACGATGCCACGCAGCACTTCATTGATTTGGGTGACTTCCATGTGGGTCTCTCGTTCTGTCGAGTCACGCCGGGAGACGCCCGGCATGGCGCTAACAACTTGTAACATCCGTGGCGCACGCTCTCGATTAGGATGCGAGGCGCGCGTGTCATGGGGAACCTGCCGCCGCGGCATTCAGTCCTTGCCCGCGGTCGACACTCAGCGCTATTGTAAAAGACCGCGCGCCCTCAGGTTCAAAACCCCTGCGGTGCGCACGTGCTTCGGCGAAGTGCTCACGCGTGTCTCATCACTGCTAGCTAATCGAGAAGGAGCCTCAAATGAATAAGAACACTCTGCGCGCTTCCGCGCTCGTCCTGGTCTCTGCCGCACTGCTGGCCGGTTGCCAGACGCCGCAGGGCACCAACACGGCGGTCGGCACCGGCGTCGGTGCGGCCGTCGGGGCGGGGCTCGGCAACCTGATCGGCGGCAACACCACCGGCACGCTGATCGGCGCCGCGGTGGGCGCGGCCGCGGGCGGTGCCGCCGGTTACAACTGGCAATCCATCAAGAACACCCTCGGCGGCCACACCGCCGGCACGGGCACCACGATTTCCGAACAGCCGGACGGCTCGCTCAAGGTCGCGGTTCCCAGCGACGTGACGTTCGCCACGGGCAGCGCGGTCATCAACCAGAACTTCCGCAGCGTGCTCGACGACGTCGCCACGTCCCTCAACCAGAATCCGGGCATCACCGCCAACATCGTGGGCCACACCGACAGCACCGGTGGCGACCGCATCAACGTGCCGCTGTCGCAACAGCGTGCCGCCAACGTGGCCCAGTACCTCACGAGCCGCGGCGTTGCCCCCAATCGCCTGAGCGCCACCGGCGTCGCTTCGAGCCAGCCGATCGCTTCGGACGCCACGGCGCAGGGCCGCGCCCAGAACCGTCGCGTGGAAATCCTGCTGCACGCGCCGAACCAGCAAGCGCCGCGCGGCTGATCGGCCGCCCGATCGGGCCCGTCCCGATGCGAGACATGCCCGGTTCGCCGGGCATGTTTCGTTTCGGGGGCACGAATGGCCGGTTCAACCAGGCGCCCAATGCGCACGGAATGAGGTATGGTGCATCGCAGCATCGAAAGTCCGGGCTTCCGTTGAACTATTCCCCATACCTTGGCTCAGACCCTTCGGAAGTGCCTACCGTGGGCGCTTCCATCTCCTCTTTGTTATTGACGTTACGTGTGCCTAGTTATGCCGGAACCTCGTTCCGGCTTTTTTTTGGCCGCTCGCCGCCTGCTGGCGACAGGCCGGCGCCCGCGTCGGTCGCCACCGCCCGGGCCCGCACCACGGCGTCGCGTTGGGCGGCAACCCGCCCCGCCTGCTAGAATCGTCCTTTCCCGGTTCCCTCAACGCACAGTCAATCCTCATGTCCCGTCGCATTCTCGTCACATCCGCCCTGCCGTACGCCAATGGCCAGATTCATATCGGCCACCTGGTGGAGTACATCCAGACCGACATCTGGGTGCGGTTCATGCGGATGCAGGGTCACGAGGTGTACTACGTGGGCGCCGACGACACGCACGGCACGCCGGTCATGCTGCGCGCCGAGAAGGAGGGGCTCACGCCCAGGCAGCTCATCGAGCGCGTCTGGAAGGAGCACAAGCGCGACTTCGACAGCTTCGGCATCTCGTTCGACAACTACTATTCGACGGATTCCGAAGAAAATCGCGAATTGTCCGAAAGCGTCTATCTGGCGCTCAAGGAACAGGGTCTGATTGAAGCGCGCGATATCGAACAGGCGTACGACCCGGTCAAGGAAATGTTCCTGCCGGATCGCTTCATCAAGGGCGAATGTCCGAAGTGCGGCGCCAAGGACCAGTACGGCGACTCGTGCGAGGTCTGCGGCTCGACCTACGCGCCGACCGACCTGCTCAACCCGTATTCGGTGGTCTCGGGCGCCACGCCCGTGCGCAAGACGTCCACGCACTACTTCTTCAAGCTCTCCGACAAGCGCTGCGAGCAGTTCCTGCGCCGGTGGGTCGCCGGCCTGGCACAGCCCGAGGCCGCCAACAAGATGAAGGAATGGCTCGGCGAGGACGGCGAGTCCACGCTCGCCGACTGGGACATCTCGCGCGACGCGCCCTATTTCGGGTTCGAAATTCCCGGCGCCCCGGGCAAGTACTTCTACGTGTGGCTCGACGCGCCGGTGGGCTACTACGCCAGCTTCAAGAACCTGTGCAAGCAGCGCGGGCTGAATTTCGACGAGTGGGTCAAGCCCGGCACCACGACCGAGCAGTACCACTTCATCGGCAAGGACATCCTGTACTTCCACACGCTGTTCTGGCCGGCGATGCTCGAATTCTCGGGACATCGCACGCCGACGAACGTGTTCGCGCACGGTTTCCTGACGGTCGACGGCCAGAAGATGTCGAAGTCGCGCGGCACGTTCATCACGGCGCAGAGCTTCATCGACACGGGCCTCAACCCGGAATGGCTGCGTTACTACATCGGCGCCAAGCTGGGCAGCACGATGGAAGACCTCGATCTCAACCTCGATGACTTCATCGCGCGCGTGAACAGCGATCTGGTCGGCAAGTACGTGAACATTGCGAGCCGCGCCGCGGGTTTCCTCATCAAGCGTTTCGAGGGGCGCGTGTCGCCCGGGGCCATGCAGACGGCCCTGCTCGACCAGATTCGCGCCGCCGCGCCGCAGATCGCCGCGCATTACGAGGCGCGCGAATTCGGCAAGGCACTGCGCCTGGTGATGGAGCAGGCCGACGCCGTGAACGGCTACGTCGACACGGTCAAGCCGTGGGATCTCGCCAAGGACCCGGCACAGGCCGGTGCGCTGCACGAAGCCTGCTCGGTCTGCCTCGAAGCCTTCCGCCTGCTCACGCTTTACCTCAAGCCGGTGCTGCCCACGACCGCCGAGGCCGTGGAGCGCTTTCTGAACATCGCGCCGCAAACGTGGCAGGACGTGAGCCGCCCGCTCACCGCCGAGTCCGCCATCAATGCCTACAAGCACCTGATGACGCGCGTCGAAGGCAAGCAGGTCGAAGCCCTGCTCGCCGCCAATCGCGATTCGCTGCAAGCCGCCACGCCCACCGCGGACACGGCGAATGCCGCGGCTGCGAAGGGCAAGGCGACCAAGGCGGTGGACAAAGTGGAAAAATCCGCTGACGACGGCGTCATCACGATCGACGACTTCGCGAAGATCGACCTGCGCATCGCTCGCATCGTCGACTGCAAGGCGGTCGAGGGCTCCGACAAACTGCTGCAGCTCACGCTCGACGTGGGCGAAGCGCAGACGCGCAACGTTTTCTCCGGCATCAAGTCGGCCTATCCGCAGCCGGAGGCGCTCGTGGGCAAGCTCACCGTCATGGTGGCGAACCTTGCCCCGCGCAAGATGAAGTTCGGCCTGTCCGAAGGCATGGTGCTGGCCGCCTCGGCGGCCGACGAGAAGGCCGAACCGGGCATCTACATCCTGGAGCCGCACGCAGGCGCGAAGCCGGGCATGCGCGTCAAGTAAGCCACGCGATCATCCACCGGGAGCGCCCCGCTTTCCCGGACAAAACACCCCGAGCGCCGGATTCCCGGCCTCGGGGTGTTTCGTTTCACGCCCGGCGCATGCGGAAATTGAAGTGATCCGTGCGCGTGTCGCCTATCGCAGATGCTCGACCGGCAATGCCGTCGTGAATTTCACGGTTTCCATCGAGAAGCTCGCGCTGATGTCCTGCAGATCGGCGACGCGGATGAGTTTTTTGTAGAACCGGTCGTAGGCCGCGATATCCGGCAAATAAACCTTGAGCAGATAGTCGATGTCGCCGGCCATGCGATGGATCTCCACGATTTCCGGCAACTCGCGCGCGCCGGCGACGAAGCGCACCATCCAGTCCTCGCTGTGCGTGGCGGCCTTGATGAACACGAACGCCGTGACGCGCAGATCCAGTTGCTGCGGGTCGCACAGCGTGACCTGCCCGGTGATCACCCCGCTCTCGCGCAAACGCTGCACCCGGCGCCAGCACGGCGTGGGCGACAGATGCACGGCTTCGGCCAGCTCGCCCAGCGAGCGTGAGGCATCGGCTTGCAGATTTTCGAGTATTGCGAGATCGGTTTTGTCCACGATGCCCCTTTGACAGGAAAACTTTTCCAAATCCTACCCGAATACGGGAGAAATTTGAAAGCCTTTACCCCTCGATGGCACGTAGACTTCGGAAACATTCCGAAATCAGGGGACAACATGAAAATCTTCACTCAGCACCCAGCCTCTGTCGGCGAAAACTACCTCCAGCACATGGGTTCCGCGCTGTCGTTCGCGCTACCGCTGCTCGGCGCCTTCCTGGCCTGTCTCGTGCACGCGCTGCTGCCGTTCCTGTTCGAGAAGACAGGCAGCCGGCTGATCGTGCGGCTGCACGAGCGCATGGTGACGAATCGTCATCGGCATGGGTCGCAATCCACATCGCAATCCGGGGCGCAACCGGCGCAGCGCGGGCGGACCACACCGCCCACCCGGTAACGCCGGTAACGCCGGTTACCGCGAGGGCGTCGGGTCACGGACGCTCCGAGCCCGGATCGGGTGAGCGCGACGTGACCGTCACCCGGCCGTCGGGACCGAAGTGGGCGTTAAACATGCCCGGCGTGTTCACCCCATCCTCCAGCCAGCGCCAGCTCCATACCGTTTCCTTCTTCAGCGGGTATTGCGCCACGCTGGTCGGCTTGCCGAGCAACCGCCGCACGTCGTCCTGCGTCATGCCGGGCTGCACCTGCTGGAGGTTCTCGGCGGTCAGTGCCTGGATCACGCCGCGCAGCTTGCCGTCGGGCGCGATGTCGACCATGTAGGTCCGCAACCCGCCCGGCGAGCGCGGGTATTCAAGCCGACGCGAGCCGTCATCGTTCTCCCACACGATTTCAGGCTTGCCCATCTGCTCGCGCACCTGCGCCTCGGTCGTTACCCCCGGCGTGAGGTTGCGCAGCAGCATGTCGTCGGGCTTGACGGCATTGAACGTATCGCGCGCCTTTTCCCGCACCTTGTCGATCTGCTGCTGATCGCACCCGAACAGCCCCAGCAGACTTGCGAACAATCCCATGGCGACTCCCCAACGAAGGCCGCGGCGCAGACCCTGCGCCGGGTGGTCCAAACTACGCGACGTTGTCATCGGCATTCCTCCTCCCACATCCGTCAGTCGAAACGACGGTTGAACAACACATCGAAACCCGACAGCGAGCCGGTGCGCAGCACCAGTTGCCAGCGGCGCGAAAGCTGCCACGTGATCTTCACGATACTCGCGGCGCTCGTCAGGCTTTGCTCATAGCCCAGCGCGAAGCTGTCGGAGATCGCCTTGCCGACCTTCACGACCTGCTGGTCGTCGGGCAATCCCGAATCGCTGGTGCCGATGCTGAATTCGTCGATCCCGAGATCCTTGATGATGCGCTTGCCGCCGGTCGTGCCGAGCAGCGCCGAAGCGGCGCCCGCCATCGCCTGCCGCTGGCCGAGTCCCGCACCGTCGGGGCCGTGGCCGAACATCAGCCACGACAGCTTTTCTTCGTCGGACACGTTCGGCTCCGAGACCAGTGACACGCGAAGCTGCCGCACCGTGCCCGTCACCAGCACACCCGCCGCAACTTCCTGATTGCGGCGCATCGCCTGAATGTAGACGTTGGGATTGTCGAGCGGGCCGACGAAGTTGATCTGGCCGCGCTCGATCGCGAGCTTTCGGTCGAACGCCTCGTAAGTCCCCTCGGCCACGGTGATCGTGCCGGTCGCGCGCATCGGTGTGAGCGGGTCGCTTTGCAGGCGCACGCTGCCGCGCAGCAGCAGATCGGCACCGGCGCCGACAAAGCGGAAATCCCTGCCCAGGTTCAGCGCCAGATCGACGTGCGGCGAGAAGCGACTCGCCGGCTTGTCGCCGATGCGTGCGGCTTCGTCGCGGGCATCGAGCGGCCTGGTACGCGCCTGCGCGCCGCCGCGCACGACAATGACATCGTCGCCCAGCTTCGGCGCACTCGACGGCGGCAATGCGAAACGCGCGCGATCGACGGTGAAATTCCCGGTCACGGACGCCGCATCGCCACTGCCGGTCGCCCGGGCCTCTCCGCTCAGCGACAGTTGTCGGTCGGGCGCGGCGAACAGTTGCAGCTTGTCGGCCACGAGCGCGATGCCCAGCGTCGGCTCGGGCGTGTCGAGCCGAATGTTGCCGCTTGCCCGCGCCGTGCCGCCGCCACCGCCCGTGACCACCACGTCGCGCAGGACGATCTCGTTCGGCGTGAGCGAGACACGCACACGCCCGTCCTTGACGCTCACGCCCGTATCGAACATCTGCACCGCCAGGTCGTCAGCCGTCAGCTCGCCGGTCGGACGGGGCTTGGCGACCGTACCCGCCAGCGCGACTTGCAGGTTGGCCCGTCCCTTGAACGCGAACTGCGCCCCCGCCAAATCTTCGAATCGGGACAGATCGGGAATGGCGAGTGCGATACGGCCGGACAGCGGAGCGTCGTCCGGTAGCGAGGGAATACCGTTTTGCACGTGCAGGCCGGACTTCACGTCGGCGTCGAGCGTGCCCACGAGTGAGGACACTGCCCTGACCCTGGCGTTGGCCGATTGCCCGGACAGGTCGATGCGCGTGCGCAGTTCGGAGATACCGAGCGGCACGCGCGCCCCGACACCGCCCTTCTCCGCCGTCAGGCCGGGGATGCCGGTGACCGTCACGTTGACATGCTCGTTGATGCCGCCCCGGCGCAGGGTCACGTCGCCGCTGCGGCGCACGATCTCGACGAAACCGTCGGCGCGCTGACCGGCTCGCACATCCCACTTGCCATCGAGCACGAGATTGCTCTCCACCGGCATCGGCGCCCCGGTAAAGGACTGCACCACGTTCAGCACCTGGGCAATGTCGAGCGTATCGAGCGCACCCGCGGTCTTCAGTTGACCGTCGCCGTAGTCCAGATGGGTGAGCGCCAGCGTGCCCGCCCCCGTCACCAGACGGGCCGCGCCCAGACGCACTCGGTCGGCGCTCGCTTCGACCTGCCATGGGGCCGAAAGCCTGAGCTTCGGCACGCCGGCGTTCTCCAGCGTCTGAATGGTGCCGCGCCACCCCGGCTTGCCGCGCGTGTTCGTCACGGCGCCTGCCGCATCGACATTCATGTCGAGCGGCGCCTGACGCAGCTTGCCCGCCGCCTTGAGATGCAGCGTGTGGGCCCCCCGCGTGCCGGCCAGCGCGAGCGACAGGCGGTCCAGTCGCGCGATCTCGCTCGAGAATCCGCGTCCGTCGAGTGTGACGTTGAGCCGGTCGCTCGCCGCGCCGGGCAAGCCGCCGCTCACATCCACCTTACCCGACAGATGTTCGAGCTTTTGCGCGCCGAAAACCAGCTTGTCGGCCGACAATGTCGCCACCACCGCCGGACGCTCGATCGTGCCCGAGACCTGCCCGTCGAGTTGCAGGCGCCCCGCGAGGCCGAAACCGAGCTTGTCGAGCGACGGGGCGTCGACGTTGACCGACATCCGGTCGCCAGCCGCGCCGAAACTGCCGCGCAACGCCACCTTGTTGCCGGCCACGAGCAGGTTGGCATCGCTGGGCATGAGCCGCGTTCCCTCGATTCGCACCGTGCCGGCGCCGCTCATCGGCAAATCGGCGTACACACTGTCCTGCAACGCGAACTTCAGCGCCAGACCGAACGCCGGGCGCAGCGCGCCCTGCGCATCGAGCTGGCCGGTGACGCTGGCCGTCGGCGTTTTCTGCCCGCGCCTGGGCGGGCCGTAAAGGTCGTACCAGGCCGCCGGATCGAAACGGGAGAGCTTGATCTGTGCGCGATAGGCACCGGTGTCTCCGTTCTCGAGCACACCGGTCGCGGTGACCTTGCCAGCGCCCGCGTCCAGCGACAGCGCGTGGATCGTGGTGCCCTTCGCATCGAGGCCGACATCGGCCAGCACCCGGCGCGCGGCGTCGCGCCAGTCGAGCACGATGCGTTGGCCCGTGGCATCGAGTTTGACATCGAGCGGACCGCCAAGCTTCGTCGCAGGCAACTTGCCGTACAAGGCGCGCAGGTCGAGATCGCGCAGGGTGAAGGCGAAGCCGCCGACCGTGGCTTCGGTCGCCGCTCCCGCTGTCGCACCGGTACCCGATGTAGCCGATGCACCCGATGCACCCGACGCGCTCGCTGCCTGCGGCGGTGCCGGCGTCGCGGCGCTATCCGAGACGACGGCGGCCACCTTCTCGCGGCGCAGTTCGCCGCTACCTGTCAGCACGGCACGCCCTGCAAGCTTCAGTTCGATGCCGGTGAGCGCCTGACGCGTAGCGTCGAGCAGCACCTGCGTGCGCAGGCTTTCGACCGGCAATGCGCCAGCGTCGATGGCGCCCGGCTTCGCATTGATCACCGACACCGGTCCGAGCACGCGAAAGACCTTCGCGCCAGGTTCGGGACGCAGATCGGCGCGTACCGCGAGGTCCGCCTGCGGTGCCCCCGGCGCGAAATCGTGCGGATTGAGGTGATCGAGTGCGATCTGCGCACGCGACAGCGGCACGGCGCCGAAGGGCGACGCCGCGATGTGCGCCGTGCCATTGAGCTTCTCGCCGCTCGCGCTCAGGTCGACGACAAGCGCGTCGAGCGATCCCGTCAGGTTCGCCTGCAACGCGACGGGAATGTCGCCCGCCTTCGCCTGCAGCCCCACGTTGCCGCCAAGCGCGAACGGACGCCGCCCGTTGAGTTGCAGGCTGGCCTGTGCTTCGCCATAGGGCGTGCCCAGGTGCTCGATCTGGATCGTGTGCTGCGTGCCGTCGCTGCGCGCCGCCACGCGAATGTCTTCCAGCACGAGCTCCGGCGCATGCAACGTAAGCTTCGCCACGCGCACATCGTTCAACGTCAGCCCCAGTGGCAGACGCAGGCTTTGCGGCAAGGTCGCCGGAGTGGTCGAGGGTGGCGACGGCGCGAATGCCAGGTCGACATCGCCCACGTGCAGTTTGTCGACGGTGAAATGCAGCGGTCGCACGCGCAGTGCCCAGCGGCTGTCCAGACGGCTGACGGTGATGCGCGTCGCGCCATCGAGATAGCGCACGTCGTTCACGGTGAAGCCGTTCGCGAAGCTGCCGCCGCGCCACTCGCCCGAGAGCTTGCCGCCGAGCGTCGACACGGCCGCCTGCCATAACCAGCGACTGCCGCGCTCGCTCGACATCGCCCACAGCAGGGCGCCGATGGCAAGCACCACGATGAGCAGCACGGCAAGCAGGGTCGCCAGAAGCGCGCGGCCCCAGCGTCGCCGGTGCGCCGGCGGCGGTGTGTCACCCGGCGGCGGTGCGGGCGGCGGTGGCGTCGATGGGTCGCCGCCCGGCAGCCCTTGCGCACCGGGTCGCGTGAGCGTGGGTTCGTGTCCGATGTCGCGAATCTCGCTCGCCATGGCGGCGGGCGTCCGCGGGTTCAGGGGCATCGTCGTCATCAGAACGCCACCCCCAGCGAGATCGACGGGCGCAAGCGCCGGTCGCGCACGCCGTAACCGAGGTCGACGTTGACCGGGCCCACCGGACTGCGCCAGCGCACGCCGAGACCCACGCCGTGGTAGAGCGGCGTGGGATGGCGGTAGTCGTCGGTGGCCGTGCCGACGTCCCAGAAGACCGCGCCGCCCCAGTCGCGCGTGACCCAGCGTTGGTATTCGAGGCTGGCCGTGCCGAGGTATTTGGTCGGGAACGTCGTGCCGTTCTGCTGGCGACCGATGCTCTGGAAGTTATAGCCCCGGATCGACGAGGTGCCGCCCGCGAAGAACAGCAGCGACGACGGAATGCGATCGCTGTTGCCGTTCGTGATCACGGCCCCCAGTTCCAGGCGCGCGAGCACGAGGTCGCGCTGTCCTACCGGGAAGTACTGGCGGATACGGCCATACAGTCGCGCGAAGCTCTGGTCGGTGAGCACCGGCTTGGCGGCAAAACCGATCTGCGTGTTGATGATGTTGCCCTTGCGCGGGAAGATCAGGTCGTCCACGTCGCGGCGGTTCCATGCGAACGCGGGCACCAGCGCCTTGTTCACGAAGCGCGTGCCGCCGTCGGGACGCTCGTCGGTGTGATACCAGTCGAGCGTGTAGGCCCAGTCGTAGCGCTCGCGCGAGCGCGCGCGCTTGATGCCGATCTGCGCCGAGCGCTGATCGAGACCATTCAGGTACGTGCGCTCGTACGACGCGCGGGTACTGTTGGTATATGCCGTGCTGTCCGGCGGCATCGCGATCTCGGCGTAGCCGCCCTGGCGATACTGCTCGAGGCGGGCCTGCGT
This sequence comes from Pandoraea pnomenusa, assembly GCF_000767615.3. Classification (NCBI taxonomy): domain Bacteria; kingdom Pseudomonadati; phylum Pseudomonadota; class Betaproteobacteria; order Burkholderiales; family Burkholderiaceae; genus Pandoraea; species Pandoraea pnomenusa. The sequence goes on from NZ_CP009553.3 coordinate 3,983,001, forward strand.
GTCGAACGTCCACGCCCGGCCGAAGAGGTTGTAGTACGAATACCGGCCGTTCACGCTCGCGCCGGTGTCGGTCGTGTAACCCACGCCGCTTTGCACACGTTGCGTGGGGAATTCGCGCACCTTCACCTCGACCGGCGCCCGTTCGGCCTTCGACGGATCTTCCGTCACCTCGATGATGACGTTGGAGAAATACGGTGTGGCCTGGATCTGACGTTGCAGCTCCTGCAGACGATCGGCATCGAACGGCTCGCCCTCCTCGAGCGGATTGACGTTGCGGATGATCTGCTCGGGATAGCGCCGCGTGCCGCTGATGACGAGCGGCCCCAGCGTGAACGCCGGGCCGCTGTCGAAGGTCGCGGCCAGCGACGCCGTGTCGCTGTCGGCGTCGATCACCGCGCGCGAGAAGCTCATCTTCGCCGCGTGGTAGCGCTTCTGCCCCAGTTGGAACAGCGTGTCGTTCTTGGCCTGATCCCAGTCCGCCTGACGAAACGGTGCGTCCACAGGCAGTTCCCACGCATTGCGCAACTGCGTGACGCGTTGCGGCTCCTGCTCGAGGATCGGCCCCGTGAACTCCACGTCGAGGCTCCTGATGTGCGTGCGCGGCCCCGACGCCACCGTGACCCGTACATCGCGCTTGCCATTGACGGTCGTGACGTCCACATGGGTGACAGGAGAAAAATAACCCTCGGTCGAAGTCAGTTCCTGCACCTGCGCGCCCACGGTCGCCACGAGGTGTTCGAACTGGGCGTCGCCGATGTCGTCGCGCGAGGCGAAACGCACCAGGTCGAGGTTGTCCTTGAGGAGCTTGGCCAGGCCGTTGGGCGCATCGATGCGCACACGATAGTCGGCCTGTGCGGTGCCCGACACGACCAGGCCGCATGCGAGTGCGGCCATCGCCATCCAGGTGGCGGGGCGGGTGCGCAAAGGACGCACACCGAAGCGACGACGAGCGCCGTAACCGGGTTTGATCTGCGAGACGGTCAAAACCTTCCTTGGAGTGTGAAATACCGCCGCCGGTGGTCCGGCGTGCGGTCGATGATGCCAGTCAATGCCCTGATGCCGTGGCGCCCTGCGCCAGGATGCCGCCCCCGTATGGCACGGCATCGCAACAGGCAATGCGTATGTGAGTCGTATTTGAACATATCCCCAGCGCCGGTTCACCTTGTGTCCCAAAACAGCCCAAACGGTGAATCGGGGTGCGTTTGCGGTAGAATCTGCGTCGATTGGCGCCGTTGCGACGGCGTCGTTTTTGCCTATTCTTTAAGCAATTCGACCATGTACGAGTCCGACATCACCCAATTCATCAAGCAACTGAAGGCTGAGAAGCCGACGCTGGAGGCGGAGCAGCGCCAAGGCCGCGCCCTGCTGTGGGACAAGCAACCGATCGATCTGGACGAGCGCAGCCGCGCCCAGCAGTCGCGCGTGGCACAGCAGCCGTACGTCTACCAGAGCGAGTAAATCGCCCCTGCCCCGACATCCTGTCAATTCCGGCCGAGTCCCGCATTGAATCCGAGTACGCCCGACGATCCGTCGCATCCGCCCGAGCCGGTCCCCGAGATCGCGCCGGTGCCCGAGCACGCCGACGCCGCGCCCGGAGATTCGACGGCGGATGCGCCGGCGCGGCAGGGGGTCGAAGGCAGCGCCGAGGCCGCGCCCGCGCGGGTGCGCCCGCCCGACCCGGCGGCCACCGAGCTGCCCGCGCCTCAGGAAGGCCACGACTCCACGCCCGATACCGTGGACGGTGTCGCACGGGCGCGCCTGTATGGCGAGCCGCTGTTCGCGCTGCCGAATGATCTCTACATTCCGCCGGATGCCCTTGAAGTCTTTCTCGAAGCCTTCGAAGGTCCGCTCGACCTGTTGCTGTATCTGATCCGCAAGCAGAACTTCAACGTGCTCGACATTCCGATGGCGCAGGTCACCAAGCAGTATCTGCTCTACGTCGATCAGATTCGCCGCACCAACCTCGAGTTGGCCTCGGAATATCTGCTCATGGCGGCGATGCTCATCGAGATCAAGTCGCGCATGTTGCTGCCGGTCAAGAAGGCCGACACGGGCGAGGAAGCCGAGGACCCGCGCGCCGAACTCGTGCGCCGTCTGCTCGAATACGAACAGATGAAGCTTGCCGCGCAGAAACTCGATACGCTGCCGGTGCTCGGGCGCGACTTTCTGCGCTCGCAGGTTTATATCGAACAAAGCCTTCAGCCGCGCTTCCCCGACGTCGATGCCGAGGATCTGCGCGCGGCCTGGGCCGAGGTGCTGCGCCGGGCCAAGCTCGTGCAGCATCACAAGATCTCGCGCGAGGAGCTCTCGGTGCGCGAGCACATGAGTCAGATCCTGCGGCGGTTGCAGGGGGCGCGCTTCATGGAGTTCACCGAACTCTTCGACGTCACGCGCGGCGTGCCCGTCGTCGTGGTCAACTTCATCGCCATGCTCGAACTCTCGCGCGAATCGCTGCTCGAGATCACGCAGGCCGAGCCGTTCGCGCCGATCTATGTGCGCCTGACCTATTCTCCCAACGCGTAAGTTCGCTTGCGCCACGCACGGAACCCCAATGAAAGTCATTCCCTCGATTCAGGAACTGCGCGACCAGATGCGCGGGCAGAATCGCGTCGCCTTCGTGCCCACCATGGGCAATCTGCATGAAGGGCACCTGTCGCTGATGCGCCTCGCGCGCCAGCATGGCGATCCGGTCGTGGCCAGCATTTTCGTGAACCGCCTGCAGTTCGGGCCGAACGAGGATTTCGACAAGTATCCGCGCACGATGGCCGACGATGTCGAGAAGCTCACGCGCGAGAACGTCTACGTGCTGTTCGCGCCGGACGAGAAGGAGATGTACCCGGAGCCGCAGGAATACCGTGTCGAGCCGCCGCACGATCTTGGCGACATTCTCGAAGGCGAATTCCGCCCCGGCTTCTTCAAGGGCGTATGCACGGTCGTGACCAAGCTCTTTTCCTGCGTGCAGCCGCGCGTGGCCGTGTTCGGCAAGAAGGATTACCAGCAACTGATGATCGTGCGCAGCATGTGCCGTCAGTTCGCGCTGCCCATCGAGATCATCGCCGCCGAGACCGTGCGCGCCGACGACGGCCTGGCGCTGTCCTCGCGCAACCGTTATCTCTCCGACGCCGAGCGCGCCGAAGCCCCGGAACTCTACCGACTGCTCAACCAGATTCGCGACGACGTGAACGGCGGCAACACGCACTATGCGGCCCTCGAGGCCGCCGCCATGCAAACGCTCGTCGCACGCGGCTGGAAGCCGGACTACGTGTCGATCCGTCAGCGCGCGAACCTGCGGGCGCCGGCCCCGGGCGCGGCACCGGCCGAAAGCCTGGTCGTGCTCGCGGCCGCCAAGCTCGGCTCGACGCGCCTGATCGACAATCTCGAGATCTGAGCGCCGGGGCACGCGGCACACGGCCTTGGGGCCGGTGTCGCGCGCCCCGGCGCAAGTCGCGCGCGTGACGCCGGAGGCGATCGCGTGCGCATCACATTCGTCGCGCCAGGTGCGCGACACCGCAACACAAGAGGCAAGCCATGTACCGCACCATGCTCAAGTCGAAGATCCACCGCGCCACCGTGACGCATTGCGAATTGCATTACGAGGGCTCGTGCGCGATCGACGAAAACCTGCTCGAAGCCTCGGGCCTCGTCGAAAATGAGCAGATCGACATCTTCAACGTCAATAACGGCGAGCGTTTCACCACCTACGCCATTCGCGGCGAGCGTGGGAGCGGCATGATCTCGCTGAATGGCGCGGCCGCGCGTCGCGCGCAGCTGGGCGACATCGTGATCATCGTGTCGTACGCACAGGTCGAAGAGAAGGAAGTGCTAGCCGGCTTCAAGCCGAAACTGGTGTTCGTCGACGAGAAGAACGTGCAGAAGGGCGAGCGCGATCACGTGCCGCTGCAAGCGTGGGAAGACACCCGCGCATTCGAGGCCGCCGCGCAGACCGCCGCCAAGTAAGCCTGGCGACGCGCGCCAAATGCCAAAGGGGCCCTCGGGCCCCTTTTTCGTTGATGCCGGCATGCGGGTTATCGGTCGACGAACGCCGTGATGCCGTCCCACTGCGGCAGATCGCGTTCCACGCGCCCCGGCGCCACGTCCCACAGCGTGAGCCCGTGTGCGGCGAGTTGCACGTAGTTCTGCGTGTTGCGCAACATGCCGAGCACCGGCAACCCGGCCTCCTCGCAATAGCGCGCCAGTTGGTCGGCCGCGCGCGTGCGGGCGTCGACGCGCATGCCCACCACGCCGATGCGCACGCCACCCTCGCGTACGCGCTTCTCCTGCGCGAGCTTCTGCAGAAAGTCACGCGTGGCCAGAATGTCGAAGATCGACGGCTGCAACGGCACCAGCACGTGATCGGCCAGCTTGAGGATTGCGTCGAGGCGCTTGCCGTGCAGACCCGCCGGCGTATCGAGCACCGCGTGCGTCGTGCCCTTGGGCGGACGGGCAACTTCGTTGTGATCGACCTCCCACGTGGCGATGGGGCGCACCACGCTCGGACGCAACCCCAGCCAGGCCCGGGAAGATTGCTGCCGGTCGGTGTCGCCGAGCATCACGGCATGGCCCTGCGCCGCCAGATACCCGGCCAGATTCGTTGCGAGCGTGCTCTTGCCCACGCCCCCCTTTGGATTCGCCACCACGATCACCGGCATCACACGCTCCCCGAGGTCGATTTTCCGCACATCTTACATCGGCTCGAAGGCGACTCGATGGCGGCTCGGTGGCAGTTCGGCGGCGCCCCGTGACAGCTCGAACCAGCGGCCGGGGACGCGCTCAGCGCAGGCAGCGCCACACGCGGGCCAGATCCAGATGCGTCGCCAGCGAATCGGCCAGCCGCTCGAGCGACGCCTCTCGCAGCGCGTTGTAATCCAGCATCGCCGCGTCCCGGGCCCCCGCCCACGTCAGCAGTGCGGCGAGCGCCTGCGGTGTGTCGAACAGGCCGTGCACGTACGTGCCCATGACCTGGTCGTCGGCCGAGCGCGCGCCGTCGGCAACCACCGAGGCGTCCGTGCCGTCGCCCCCTTCCCTCGTGAGCCAGAGGGCGGGCCGCTCGAGCGCCGCCCCATGGGTGACGCCCATGTGGATCTCATAGCCGCTCACCGGGGCATGACCTGCGCTCAGCCGCCCGCTCACCACGCGCAATTGCTTGCTCGCCGCCATCGTCGTCTCGATCTCCAGCCAGCCGAGACCGGCCGTGGAGCCCGCTTCGCCCTCGACACCGAGCGGGTCGTGAATCCACGTACCCAGCATTTGCAGTCCGCCGCAAATGCCGAGCACCTTGCCGCCGTAGCGCAGATGACGCGCGATCGCCGGCGCCCAGCCCTGGGCACGCAACCAGGCGAGATCCGCGCGCACGTGCTTGCTGCCCGGCAGGACCACGAGATCGCTCGCCGGCCACGGCTCTCCGGCGCCGACATAGCGAAAGTCGACCTGCGGGTGCGCCCGCAAGGCGTCGAAATCCGTGTGATTGCTGATTCGGGGCAACGCCGGCACCGCCACGCGCAGACGCGTCTCGCCGCTCGCGGCCGCGTGACGCTCGCCCGGCAGCATGTCCTCCCCGTCCAGATGCAGCCCCTGAAGATACGGCAGCACGCCGAGCACCGGGATGCCCGTGCGGGCCGCCACCCATTCCAGACCGCTGGCGAGCAATGACGGATCGCCGCGAAACCGATTGATGACGAATCCCTGGATACGTGCGCGCTCGCTGTCCGACAGACAGGCCAGCGTGCCGACCAGTTGGGCGAACACGCCGCCGCGGTCAATGTCGGCCACGAGCAGCACTGGCGCGTCGACGGCTTCGGCGAACCCCATGTTGGCGATGTCCCGGGCGCGCAGATTCACTTCGGCCGGACTTCCCGCGCCTTCGACGAGCACGGCGTCGTAGCCGTGGCGCAGGCGCTCGTAGGCGGCGAGCACGGCCGCCATCGCCCGTGGCTTGTACTCGTGATAGGCGCGGGCATCGAGATCGGCCACGACCTTGCCGCCGATGATCACCTGCGCACCGCGATCGCTGCTCGGCTTGAGCAGCACGGGATTGAAGTCGGTGTGCGGCGCCACGCCGGCAGCCTGCGCCTGAAGCGCCTGGGCGCGTCCGATCTCGCCGCCGTCGGCCGTCACCGCGCTGTTGAGCGCCATGTTCTGCGGCTTGAACGGCGCGACCCGCACGCCCTCGCGATGCAGCAGGCGGCACAGCCCGGCCACCAGGGTGCTCTTGCCCGCGTCCGACGACGTGCCCTGAATCATCAGGGTGCCGCGGCGACCGACGGCAGGCGCGCGGAAATTGACAGGGATTTCACTCATGGCGCGAATTATCGCATCGGGCGCTCGTACAATATCGCCCATGAGTGCCCTCGACCTGACTTTCGTGCTGGGCGGTGCGCGCTCCGGCAAGAGCGCGTACGCCGAGCGCCTGGCCGGACAAAGCGGCCTGCCGGTCACCTATCTCGCGACCGCCGCCGACAGCGACGAGCCCGAGATGCGCGCGCGTATCGCCCATCACCGCGCCAGCCGCCCCTCGCATTGGCCCACACGCGAAGTCGGCCGCGATCTGGCGGGCGCCCTGCGCGACGTGGCCCGAGACGGACAATGCGTACTCGTCGATTGCCTGCCGTTGTGGCTTGCCGGCTGGCTCTGCCCGCCCGACGATCATCCCGACGGTCCGGCCAGCGATGCGCAATGGCGCGAGACACTCGATTCGCTCGCGCACACGCTCGCGTCACTGCCGGGCAAGATCGTCGTCGTGAGCAACGAAATCGGACTCGGCGTGATCCCGATGGGATCGCTCACGCGGCGCTATGTCGACGAACTCGGACGTCTGAACCAACGCGTGGCCGCGCTGGCCCCGCAAGTGCGTTTTATCGTCGCCGGCCTGCCCATGGCCGTCAAAGGATGATCGACGATGCTCACCGGCCTCGCTCCCGAATCGCTTTGGCTCGCCGCACTGATCGGCGTGTTGCTCGATGCCTGGCTTGGCGAGCCGCGCCGGTGGCATCCGCTCGTGGGCTTTGGCCGTGTTGCTAACGGCGTGCAGGCATGGCTCAACGACCCCGCCACCCGTGACAAACCCCTGAGCGCCATGACGCGCGGCCTGTGGGCCTGGTCGCTCATGCTCGTGCTGCCCGTGCTGATCGCCTGGGCGCTCACGTTCCTGCCCGGCTGGGGCGGCGTGCTGTGGCAAGCGCTGGCGCTGTACGCCGCGCTGGGTGCGCGCAGCCTGCGCGAGCACGTGATGCCCATCGCCCGCGCGCTGCGCGACGGCGACCTCGCGCAGGCGCGCGCCCTCACGGCGCGCATCGTCTCGCGCGACACCGAAGACGCCAGCGCGTCCGACCTCGCTCGCGCCGCTGTTGAATCGACGCTCGAGAACGGCAACGACGCCATCTTCGGTGCGCTTTTCTGGTTCGCGATCGCAGGCGCCCCCGGCGTAGTGCTGTTCCGGCTGGCGAACACGCTGGACGCCATGTGGGGCTATCGCACCGACCAGTTCGTCTACTTCGGACGCCCGGCCGCGCGCATCGACGATGTGCTGAACTGGATTCCCGCCCGTCTGACGGCTGCAAGCTACGCAATCTTCGGCGACATGTCGCGCGCCATCGCCTGTTGGCGCACGCAGGCCGGCGCCTGGTCGAGCCCGAACGCCGGACCGGTAATGGCCGCCGGCGCCGGGAGCCTGGGCGTGCAACTCGGCGGCCCGGCCCGCTATCACGGCGAATGGGAAACGCGCCCGGCGCTGGGCTGCGGCATGGCGCCTTCCGCGCAACATATCAAGGCCGCCTGGCGCCTCATCTCGCGCTCGATGTGGATGTGGCTGCTCGTGAGCGGCGCACTCGCCCTCTTCGCCGCATCGCAGGCCGACACCATGCCCGTGAGCCTGGTGTGAGCGCGCGGCGACTCCATTTGCATTCATGGCAGCCAACGAATTCGACACACGCCTTGCCTCACACGCCCCCCGCCATGGCGGGAATCTTGGCGAAGCCGTAGCCCGGTATCGACGCCCTCGTGAAGACTGGCTCGATCTGTCGACCGGCATCAACCCGGTCGGCTATCCCGTCCCGATGCCACCGGCCAGCGTCTGGCGCGACCTGCCGGATGCCTTCGACGATCTGCTCGACGTCGCGGCGCGCTATTACGCGGTGCCCGCCGGCAACGTCGTGCCCTGTGCCGGATCGCAAGCGGCGATCCGGGCGCTGCCCGCCCTGCTGCGTCCGGGCCGGGTGGCGGTCGCCACGCTGACCTACAGCGAGTACGCGCCTGCCTTTGCAATGGCCGGCCATACCTGCGTGCCGTGGCTCGGCCCGGAAGCCGGATTGCCCGACGTCGACTATCTGGTTTGGGTAAATCCCGATAATCCGACCACTCGCCGCGTGGCACCCGAGACCCTCTCACGATGGCAAGGTGCGTTGGCGCGTCGCGGCGGCCTGCTCATCGTGGACGAGGCCTTCGCCGATGTGTCACCGGCCATGTCGATGGCGCCGCATGTGGGGCGCGACGGCCTGGTGGTGCTGCGTTCGGTGGGAAAGTTCTTCGGGCTGGCGGGTGTTCGCGCCGGGTTTGCGCTATGTCCCGAATCTCTGGCGAAGCCGCTTGGCGAGCGGCTGGGCGCGTGGACGGTCAGCGGACCGGCAAGGTTCGCTGTCCGAACCGCCCTGCGCGATACGGCGTGGCAGACAGCGGCGCGAGAGCGGTTGCTGCGCGACGGCGAGCGGTTGCTGAGCCTGTTGCGGGCGCAGGGATGGCCGGCGCTCGGCACGCCGTTGTTCGCCTGGAGCGCACATGCGCTGGCGCCCCGGTGGCATGCGGAACTGGCCGGCCAAGGCGTCTGGACTCGCCTGTTCGACCCCCGCACCGTCACGCTGGGCGACGGCGGCACGCGGACCTTGCCGAGCCTGCGCCTTGGCCTTCCCGACAGCGAGCCCGCGTGGCAGCGATTGGGCACGGCGCTTGCCTCGATCCCGCGCCCCTGATCCGTTCCCGCGAACGTTTGGGGAACTGCCTTGGGACACAGCCATCCAATTTTCTCGTTATGCTTTGCGTCGGGCGCCACGCCGCGCAACCGTCGATCAAGCGGCGTGCCGGAGGGAATTGCGGCCCGTTTCGTTACAAATTGAAGCATTTCTGCAACAAATGCACACAGTCATCGCCCATGGGCGCCGTTAGACTGAAGGTTCTTTCGCAAGGGCTTTCCCAAGATAAAAGGACGACCAAATGAAAAAACTGCCTCTGTTGCTTGCTACGCTCCTGACCGCGGCCGTCGTGACGGCAGGTTGCTCGAAGAAGGAAGACCAATCGGCCGCACCGGCCGCCGACACGTCGGCAACGGCACCGGCCACCGCCGCACCGGCCAGCGATGCAGGCGGCGCCATGAGCGCACCTGCGTCCGACGCAGGCGCGGCCGCACCGGCACCGGCGTCGAACTAACGCCAGGCAAGGCTCGGTGCGTCACTGTTACGGCCGCCGTGCCGTAATGCAGTGCGCCGAGCCGCCCGGTTTCGACGCTTGGCTCCAGTAACGCGCTGACATCCTTCGAAACCGGTTTGACGACCGCGCCCCCTGTTCTCTTCGGAGACAGGGGGCGCGGTCGTTTGCGTTTGCACTCACGCCTGTGCCTGCATCAGCGGCGCCTCATTTGACCACCGTCACGCCGCCGTCGATCACACCGTAGGCCTTCACCTTGCTCGATCCGGCGGATGCATTGGCGCCATCCGGGCCGTCAGGCGCGGCGCACGCGCCGAGCATCGTCGCCAATACGAGCGTCAACGCGCTCTTCCAGCCCATCCTTCCGAAATTTCGTTTCACGAATTGCACTCCTTATTGCATTGTCCATCGTCGTCGACGAGGCCGATTTCCTGTTCCTGTCGGGGCCATCGCGCTCAAATCCGGTAACGCGTCATTCGCGCACGCGGCCCCGCCCAATACGTCACGCGGAGTTCGACAGCATTGGCGCGGCATCGGTTCGCCGGGAGATCGCCGCGCGTGTGCACGCCGCCCTTGCCGGAACGCCCGAACGCATTGAAAATGGCGGACCGGTCGGCGCGGCGACCTTGCGCCGGCGGACTCCCTGCCCTCTGCGGCGGCCACCCCGTTGTCCGCCCCTGCTCCGATGTCACTCGATCATTCTGCCCCGCTCGCCTCTCACGCGCCTCGGCGCGCAACGTTGGCACCCCTGAAGCGGGCCGCCGTGGCGGCCACCGGTCTTGCCCTCCTTGTCGCGTCTTCCATCGCGCACGCCGCCGTAACGGTCAAGGACGACTCGGGCGCCACGGTCACACTGCCCGCGCCGGCCCGGCGCGTGGTGAGTCTCTCGCCGCACGCAACCGAATTGCTCTTTGCGGCCGGGGCCGGTGACAAGGTCGTGGGCGTCGTGAAGTATTCCGATTTTCCGGAGGCCGCCCGCCGCCTGCCGCGCGTAGGCGACAACAGCGCGCTCGATCTCGAGCGCATCCTCGCGCTCAAGCCCGATCTGATCGTGGTGTGGATGCACGGCAACTCGCAACGCCAGGTCGAAGCCCTGCGCCAACTCAAGCTGCCGGTGTTCTATTCCGAACCCAAGCATCTGACCGATCTGCCCGCGGCCATCGAAACGCTGGGCACGTTGATGGGAACGCCCGCGAAAGCGCAGGCGTCGGCGGAGGCGTTCCGCACGCGCTACGAAGCACTGCGCAAGCAGTACGCGTCCCGCGCGCCGGTGTCGGTGTTCTATCAGGTGTGGACGCAACCGCTCATGACGCTCAATGGCACGCACATGGTGAGCGACGTCATCCGCCTGTGCGGCGGCGTGAACATCTTCGCCGACGAGGCGCCGCTCGTACCTCGCGTGTCGGTCGAGGCCGTGCTCGCGAAGCAGCCCGAGGCCATGTTCACCGCCACGCCGGGCGCCACCGCGTCGGACAAGCCCCTCGCCACGCTCGACAGCTGGCGCAAATGGCCTCAGTTGCCCGCCGTCGCCCACGACAATCTGTTCGGCATCGACGGCGACCTCATCAATCGCCCGGGCCCACGCATTCTCGATGGCGCGCGCGCGATGTGCGAAGACCTCGACATTGCCCGCGAACGCCGCACCCCGTCGGCGAAGTAGCCCACGGCGAGGGGCGTGGGCGACACGGATACGCCGGGTTACCCGTTCCAGCGCACCAGTCGCACCTGGCCGTCGTCGGCCAGTCGAAGATGGCACAGGCCGCCGAAGTCGAGCGTCCATGACAGACATGCGGTCATCGGCAAACCCAGCGCCGTGGCCGTATGCAGCCGGATCGGTCCGGCATGCGCCACGACCACGTGGACATCGCCGGGCGCGCACGCCGCGTCGCCAAGCGTGCGCATCCAGGCATCCATGCGCAAGACGACGTCGCGTGCCGACTCGCCGCCGGGCGGTCTGAATCCGGCGACGTCGCGCGCCCATGCGTCGAGATCGTGTCGCGCGATGTCATCCCAGGGCTGCATCTCCCAGGCGCCGAAATCCATTTCGGCCAGACGCGCGTCTTCGCGCACCGGCAGTCCGAACGTCAGCGCAAGCGCATCGGCGGCGTGTCGCGCACGTTGCAGCGGACTGCTGTGCAAGACCACGGGTGCGCGAACGCCGAGCAGCGACGCGAGCCGCGAGCGCATCGAAGCGAGCGTGGCGTCGAAGCGCGTGCGATCGAGTGCAAGATCGGTGCGGCCGTAGCACAACGCCGGCGAGACATCCGGCGGCGGATGCCGCATCAGGATCAGATCCATGCGCACACCGTCAGGTACAACGCCAGCTCGCCGAGCTGTTGCGCCAAACCGAGCGTGTCGCCGGTGTAGCCACCGAGGCGGCGACGCAAATAGCGGACAAGGCCGGCACGCACCACCACCAGTACCGCAGCGCCGCTCACACCGGCACGCCAATCCGGCCAGATCCACCACGGTGCACTGCACAGCACGCCGAACGTCAATGCGCCGAGACTCAGGCGCTGCGCGATCGGCTTGGCCTTGCCCTGCGCACGCACATAGTCGAGCGAACGCAGCAAGCTGATCGCCATGCTGCGACTTGCGGCATGCGCACCGATCGATACGACGGCGAAGCCGCCCCATCCGGCGGCGGCCTGAATGTCGACGAGCGCCTGCCATTTGATCGCCAGCGCGAGCCAGAGCGCCACCGCACCATAGGTGCCGATGCGCGAGTCGTGCATGATTTCCAGCGCTCGCTCGCGCGTGAAAGCGCCGCCGAAGGCGTCGACGGCATCCGCGAGGCCGTCTTCATGAAACGCGCCGGTGAGCAGAACGCTCACGGCAAGTCCCAGCGCGATCGCCAGATGCGGCGACCACAGTGCGCCCATCGCCACCGTAAGCCCCGCGACGAGCGCGCCGACAAACACCCCCACGAGCGGGAAATAGCGCGTCGCGGCGTTCAGTTGCTCGGGCGAATAGCCGACCCACCGTGGAATCGGCACCCGGGTGAAGAATCCCAATGCGGTGAGAAACAGCCGGCACTGTCCCTTGAGTCCGCCGAACGACACTTCGCCGCTACCAGGCACGTCCACGTGCGGCGAAGCCGCCGCAGCCGTCAGGGCCGGCGGCGGGGCGCCGTCGTCGCTGCACCGACCGTGCTCGTGGTCGTGCTCGTGGTCGTGCCGCGGATCGGACGGCAAAGGCGTCATGACGCGCCGGCCTCCCGGTCGCTGACGCCCGCGCCCTCGAACGTGGCCATCTCGCGCAGGAATGCGGCGGCGGCCTGGATGACCGGCATGGCCAGCGCCGCGCCCGTCCCCTCGCCCAGGCGCAGGCCCAGTTGCAACAGGGGCTGCGCGCCGAGCGCGTCGAGCATGGCACGGTGGCCGGTCTCGTCCGAGGCGTGTGCGAAGACGCAATAATCGAGTACGGCCGGCGACACGCGTGCGGCGACCAGCAACGCCGACGTGCTGATGAAGCCGTCGACCACGATCACCAGCCCGAGCTTGGCCGCGGCGAGATAGGCGCCGGTCATCATGGCGATCTCGAAACCGCCGAACGTGGCGAGCGTGTCGAGCGGGTCCGGGGTCGGGTCGGACGAAGGATGCGCCGCGAGCGCGCGCTCGAGCACGGAAGTCTTACGCACGAGCCCCGCGTCGTCCACGCCCGTGCCGCGCCCAACGCACGCCGCGAGTGGAAGACCGGTCAGCCGCTGCATCAGGCATGCCGCCGACGACGTATTGCCGATCCCCATCTCGCCGAAGCCGATCATCCGCGTGCCGCGCGACGCGTGCGCGACAACACGGGCCGCCCCCGCGGCAAGCGCAGTCTCCAGTTGCTCGCGCGTCATGGCCGGCGCGTCGAGGAAGTTCCGCGTGCCACGCGCCACCGGAATGTCGACGAGCGACGCGTGTGCCGGAAAATCGGCGGCCACGCCGGCGTTCACCACTTCCAGTTCGATGCCCTGCGCCCGACAGAACACGTTGATGGCGGCCCCGCCGCGCAGGAAGTTGAGCACCATCTGCGCGGTCACCGCCTGCGGATACGGACTGACGCCCGCCGCGACGATGCCGTGGTCGCCCGCGAACACGAGCATGGCCGGGCGGGCGAGCGCGGGAGTGTCGCTCTGCTGAATGCGACCGACCTGCAGCGCCACCCGCTCCAGGGCACCGAGACTGCCGGGCGGTTTGGTCTTGATGTCGATGGCGTGCCGCAGGCGAGCGTCCATGGCCGCGGAAGGCGCGGCAATGTCGAACAGTTCGGAGAGCAACGGGCTGAAAGCAGTCATACGGAGAAACTTCCTGAAACGTTAGGACTACGATTACATTTCGACGCCGGGCTGCGCGCGAATCCCTTCGGAAAACGCATGCTTGACCGGCGTCATGTCGGTCACCGTGTGCGCGGCGTCGATGAGCGCCTGCGGTGCGCCGCGTCCGGTGATCACGACGTGCTGCATTTCGGGACGCGCGTTCAGATCGGCGATCACGGCGTCCACGTCGAGATAGCCGAGCTTGAGCGCGATGTTCAGCTCGTCGAACAGCACCAGCCCGAACGCGGGGTCGCGCAACATGCGTCGTGCCTGCGCCCAGGCGGTCTGCGCCTTGGCGATGTCGCGTTCGCGATCCTGCGTGTCCCACGTGTAGCCCTCGCCCATCACGTGGAACTCGCAGGCCTCGGGAAAGCGGCGAAGGAATTTTTCTTCGCCCGTGGGGATCGCGCCCTTGATGAACTGCACGACGCCCGTCTTCATGCCGTGCCCCATGGCGCGCACCACCATGCCGAAGCCCGAGCTCGACTTGCCCTTGCCGTTACCGGTGGTGACGACAATCACGCCGCAGTCGCGCTGCGCCTTGGCGATTTTGTCGTCGATCACCGCCTTTTTTCGCACCATGCGATCTCGGTGGCGGGTATTGCGTCCGTCTTCGTCGGCCGGGCCGGTCGAATCCGGTTCGGAAGACATCGGTTCTTGCGTCATGGACGGCACCTTTCAAAAAGTGGGCACGCGGCGCGGATCGCGCGCGTGCGGGGATGGAGGTATGCCTCGGGCGAGAGCGGTCGCCACGCGCATCGAGGGACGGATCAAAATGCGGACCTGGACGTTCATGATCGGCGAACGGGAATCAGCGCCTCGTCGTCGCCGTCGCGAATGAGGCGCAGCGGGTACCCGAACGCATCGCTGCAATGCTCGGCGCTGAGCACTTCGCGCACGGCGCCGGCCCGCCATCCGCCACGGCCGTCGAGCAGCAGTGCATGCGTGGCGAAGCGGCGCGCGAGGTTCAGATCGTGACACGAGAAGACGACCGCGGCGTCGTCTCGCGCGGCGTGATGGGCCAGACACGTCAGCGCATCGATCTGGTGATGCAGATCGAGATGCGAGACGGGTTCGTCGAGCAGCAGCAGCGGCGTGGCCTGGGCCAACACCGCCGCGAGCGACACGCGCTGCCGTTCTCCGCCGGAGAGCGTGGTCACGTCACGCGCGGCGAAACCCGCCATGCCGACCTGGGCGAGCGCCGCCATGGCCGCTTCGACGTCGGCATCCGACTCCCATGCCCCCCAGCGACCCTGTACGAGGTGCGGATGACGCCCCGCGAGCACCACCTCCAATGCGCTCGCACCGAAGGCGTCCCGGGTGAGCTGCGGCATGAGCGCCCGGACCTTTGCCAGCGCCGCCGGACGCCATTGCGCCAGCGGCCTGCCGCCGATCTCCACGCGGCCGCCCGCGTGGATCGACGCGTTGCGCTGCGCCCTGTCGTCGAGTTCGCGCAGCCCAGCGAGCGTGCCGAGCAACGTCGTCTTGCCCGCGCCGTTGGGGCCGGCCAGACACCAGCACTCGCCGGGAGCGACCACGAGATCGAGCCAGTCGACGAGCACGCGTTGACCGGCGCGCAACGTCACGGCGTGGGTTTGCAGCAGCGGGGCACTCATCGGATCACCCGGCGCGAGAGCAACCAGAGGAATACCGGAACGCCGATCATCGCGGTGATGACACCCACGGGCAACTGCGTCGGCGCGAGTACCGTGCGGGCGATGAGGTCCGCCAGCATGAGGAGCGCGCCGCCCGCGAGCGCCGCGGCCGGGAGCAGCATGCGCTGGTCGTTGCCGAAGCGCTGACGCAGGATATGCGGCACGACCAGGCCAACGAAGCCGATACTGCCGCCCGTGGTCACGGAAACCGCCGTGGCCAGCGACGCCGCCAGGTACACGCGCGCGCGCAGCGGGCCGACCGCCACACCGACGGCCTGCGCAACGTCCTCGCCGCGCAGCAGCACGTTCAGGCGATGAGCGACCGGGCACACGATGAGCAGCGTCGCGCCGAGCGTGACGAGCGGCAAAGCAGCACGATCGACACCGTTCAGATCGCCCGTGAGCCAGAACAGCATGCCGCGCAGGCTGGCATCCGGCGCGAGCGTGAGGATAAGCGTGGCGAGTGCCCCGAACCCGGCGGCCATCATCACGCCGGTGAGCAGCAGCCGGGTGCTGGTGTCCTGATCGCCGGGACGAAGAAAACTGCGATGGGAAAGCGCCATCACGAGGACGATGGCGGCGAGCGCACCGAGGAAGGCGCTCGTCTGCACCCAGAAGAACGGCAGCATGAGCGCGAGTGCGCCCAGCGCGGCAACGCCCGCGCCGCCGGAGATGCCCAGCACGTAAGGATCGGCCAGCGGATTGCGCAACAGGGTTTGCATCAGCGTGCCCGCCACCGCGAGCAGGCCGCCGCACGCGAAGGCCGCCAGCGCGCGCGGCAGGCGCAGGCGCCACACCACGTCGCCCGCGAGGCCGGCGTCGTGGCCGAGCGCGAGCGTGCCGAGCGCGCGCAGCGAGACCGGCACGCTCCCCAGCATGAGCGACGCCACCAGGATGGTCAGCGCAAGCGCTGCCAGTCCCGTCCAGATGGCGAGTGCGCGGCGCGGCGTCATACCGTACCGCGCCGCGCCACGCCCGTCAGGGCGTCGTCAGAACTGCTTCCAGCCGAGCGAGACGTAGATTGCTCGCCCGAGGGTGTTGTAGCCATAAACCGTCTGGTAGTTCTTGTTGAAGACGTTGTCCAGATGCGCCGAGACGTACCAGGATTTGTCGATATCGTAGCGTGCCTGCAAGTTCACGAGCGTGTAGGCGCCGAGATGCTGACCGCCCGTATCGTAACGCTCGCCGCTGTAGAACACATCGCCACCGACCGAATACTTGTCGAGGAACTTCTGCGTCACACCGACCGAGGCGAATTGCTTCGCGCGGCGCGCGAGCACCTTGTTGGCATCGAGATCCGTCGGGTTCTGCCGGGTGAACGAGGCCCGTACGTCCGTGCCCGTCCACTGGATCTTGCCCTGATAGGTCAGCTCCAGGCCCTCGACACGGGCGTTCGCCACGTTCGCCGCCGTGTAGGGCGATACGGTGAGCGACTGGATCAGGTTCGTGTAGTTGGTGCGAAACAGGGCCAGCTTGGCCAGACCGAAACGCTCGTCGTAGAACTGCACGGCGAGTTCCTTCGAGATGGAGCGCTCGGGTTGCAGGTTCGGATTGCCGAAGCCGGGGTAGAACAGTTCGTTGAAAGTCGGTGCGCGGAAACCGTCCGATGCGTTGGCCATCAGCTTCCACTGCGGCGTGAGGCGATAGCCGTAGCCGACCCAGTAACTGTTCGCGCCGCCGAAATCGGAGTAGATGTCGCGACGCACGGTGGCCTGCACCTCGTGCTTGCGCGCGAAGACGCCTTCGTAGCCCACGTAGAAGGAGTCGAGGTGGCGGTTGTTGCGGTTGTAGACCGTGCTGCCGTCGACCGTCTGCTCCTGGCGCGTGTAGCCGCCGATCAGCTTCTGGTCCGGCATGAAGACATATTCGTTGGCCCAGTCGATCTGGTTGGTCGACGTGTGGAAGTTGCCGTTGCCTTTGCCGTTCAGGTAGTTGTAGCTGTAGTCGTCGCCCTGCGTGACGCTCAGGCGCGTGTTCCACTTGTCGGTGACGTTGCCCTTCGCGTAGGCGGAGAGCTGGCGCACGCGTGCATCGGTGTCGTTCAGGTCGGTGGGCTTGCCGAAGGCGTTGTCGTAGCTGCTGCTGCCGTCGCTCTGGAACAGGCGCGCGCCGACCTCCCACGTGTCGCCGAGCTTGCGCGAGAGCGACGCACTCACGCTCGTGTTGTCGTCGCCGTTGCGGTTCGGGTTGGCTTTCGGGAGGAAACGCGGGTCCTGCGCGGAGATGCCGTTGGTGTGAAAGCGCGAGACGTCCAGCGAGAAGCGCGTCTTGCCATCTTCGAACGACCCCGCGATGCCGGCGTTGGCCTGCGTGGTGTTGTTCGTGCCGTAGCCGACTTCGGCGTGCGCCTTGGGCGGGCCGCCGTCACCCTGGCGCGTGAAGATCTGGATCACGCCGCCCACCGCTTGCGACCCGTACAGCGCCGAGACATTGCCGCGCACGATCTCGATATGATCGATTTGCGACACGGGAATCTGGGCGATGTTGGTCGTGCCGGTCGTGGCCGAATTCACCGGCACGCCGTCGATGAGCACCAGCGAGGCGTTCGAGGCCGCGCCACGCATGAAGAGGCTTGCCGACGTGCCGAAGCCACCGTTCTGGACGATTTCCACGCCCGCCTGACCGCGCAGCAACGAAGGCAGGTCCTGCGCCTGGCTGGCCTCGATCTGGGCGCGCGTGATGACCGAGGTGGAGGCCAGTGTATCCGCGAGCTTCTGCTCGCTGCGCGACGCGGTCACGACGGTGGTGTTGAGTGTGGCGTCGGACGAGGCGGACGAGGCGGACGATTGCGCCTGCGCCGCCGCGCCGGTCGCCAGCAGGGCGGCGGCAAGGGCGAAACGACTCGGGGCGTGAAACCGCGAGGGCTTGCGCAGGGTTGATCGCGGGGTCAGTCGGGAAAGCATGGAGAGGACGGCGGGTGCCGGCGCGAGACGCGCCAGTGCAGGCGCGTGCGGCGCCATCGCGCGAACGTGGGTGCGCATGATCGGGTGTGACTTCCGTAGTTTTCTTATTGCCTAGACCCGTTCCCCCGCGGGCCGCCGGCGCAAGGGGAGCGCCGGTGACACGTCACGGATGCCGGGCATCGATACATGAAAACGACGAAGGCCGCCACGGCAAGGCCGGACGGCGCGCTTTTCCCCACTCACTGCGGCCGGTATCCGGGCTGGTCATCATGGCGCCTGACCGGCCTTCCCGCGAGCGGGTAGCTCACAGTGGCGATATAGGCGAGGCGCGTTTTCGGAAACCTTTCGGGCCGAAAGAATGACTTACCGTTGCGGGGGCAGCACAGGTTGGCCAGCCCGTGTGGGGACGCGGCTCCCTGTTTCCCGTTTAACTGCGCATGCCGGGGGGGCGTGCGCGAGCACCGAAGTGCCGCAAGTGTAGGGGCCATTCGAACGAGCGTCAATGCTCGATCGTCGGGCATTGGCCGCCGATTCCGTTAGAATGTAGGGCAATCAAGAGGACGCAGCCCGATGCTCACCGATCTCGACAATCTCACCGACAAAATTGAACAGTTGGTTGTGATCAGCCAACGTTTCCATCAACACAACCAGGCACTGCTCGCCGAACTCGATCGCGCGCGCGTCGAATGCGAGGACACGCGCACGGCCCTCGAGCAATTGCGCGCCGAGCGTGACGCCCTGCGGTTGCAGCGCGATCAGCTCGCCGCGAAGATCGACGAGGCACAGGTTCGCCTGAATGCCATCCTGGAAAAGCTCCCGACGCAAAACCCCGCTGAGGGTCAGATGGATCTGCTCGGCACCCCCGGTGGAGAAAACGCATGACGATCAAGCAGCTCGAAGTCAATATCCTGGAACAGTCCTACCGGCTCGCCTGCCCGCCGGAACACGAAGCCGATCTGCTGGCCTCGGTGTCGCGCGTGGATGCCGAAATGAGCAAGGTTCGTGCGCAAAGCAGCGTGCGCGGCACGGACCGCATTGCCGTCATGGCAGCGTTGAGCCTGGCATCCGAATTGCTTGCGCTGGAGAAAAGTATTGCTGCCGGACAAGCATTCCCCGCCGAAGAAATTCAGAGTAGAATGCAACGCATGAACGAACGACTGAGTGCAGTGATCGATCAGTATCAAAGCTGAAAGGCACCCACCACCGTTCGATTCGAAAGGTTAGTTTTCCCTGCCTGGTTCGCGAAAGTCATAGATTCCTTGAACCAATGATCTGTTGCAGGTTGCGGAAGTTTGTAGTGCTGGCGTGAGCGTCACTCTGTCTGATGAACCCAAAGCGCTACTAACCGCGACCACCTTGAACCTCACGGTTCAGGATGCCGGCTTAGCGGCTGAGGCGGGGACCCAATACACGGCACTGCGTACGCAGTGCCGTTTTTTTTCGACATCGCAACGGCCATCCTCGTGGCGTCGGGGGCATACGGGCCGGCAAGGCGCCGGCCCTGCCGTCCATCAGAACTGCGCTTCGTCGAGCGACAGTGCCGAATCCGCCCCTTGCGTGATCGACTGCGCCAGACCCGGTGCCTGCGTAAGCACGTGGTCCGCGAAGAACCGCGCGGTCCCGATCTTCGCGTCGTAGAACGACGGGTCCTGATCGCGCAGCTTCTGCGCGGCGAGCAGCGCACGGCCCATCTGCCAGCCGCCCAACACGATCCCTGCGAGCTTCAGATACGGCACGCTGCCGGCGAATACCGCATTGGGGTTGTCCTGCGTGTTGGCAAGTACGTAGTCCACGACCATCGACAGCGCTTCGCGCCCCTTGGCCAGACGTTCGGCCACCGCCTCTCCCACACCGCCCGCCGCACGCAACGCGTTCTCGGTCGCCATGATCTGCTCACACAGCGCATTCGCCACCGCGCCACGATCGCGCAAGGTCTTGCGACCAATGAGATCGTTTGCCTGAATCGCCGTCGTGCCTTCGTAGATCGGCAGAATGCGCGCGTCGCGATAATACTGCGCCGCACCGGTCTCTTCGATGAACCCCATGCCGCCATGCACCTGCACACCGAGGCTCGTGACCTCCAGCGACATCTCGGTGCTCCAGCCCTTCACGATCGGCACGAGGAATTCGTAGACCGCCCGCGCGCGTTGGCGCACTTGCGCGTCGGCCGCGTGATGCCCGATATCGGCCTGCGCCGCCGCCACGTAGGCCAGCGCGCGTGCGCCTTCGGTGAGCGCGCGCATCGTCATCAGCATGCGCTTGACATCGGGGTGCTGAATGATCGCTACCGCCTCGCGCGACGAGCCGTCCACCGGGCGGCTTTGCAGACGATCACGGGCGTAGGCCACGGCATGTTGATATGCACGCTCGGCAACCGCCACGCCCTGCATGCCGACGGCGAAGCGCGCCGCGTTCATCATGATGAACATGTATTCGAGGCCGCGATTCTCTTCGCCAACGAGGTAGCCGGTCGCGCCACCATTGTCGCCGAACTGCAGGACGGCGGTCGGACTCGCCTTGATACCGAGCTTGTGTTCGATGGACACGCAGTGCACGTCGTTACGCGCACCGAGCTTGCCCTCCGCGTCGACATGGAACTTCGGCACGATGAACAGCGAAATGCCCTTCACGCCCGGCGGCGCATCCGGCGTGCGCGCCAGCACGAGGTGGACGATGTTCTCGGCCATGTCATGCTCGCCGAACGTGATGAAGATCTTCGTGCCGAAGAGGCGATAGCTGCCGTCGGCTTCGCGTTCGGCGCGCGTGCGCACCAGCGCGAGATCGGACCCGGCTTGCGGCTCCGTGAGGTTCATCGTACCGGTCCACTCGCCCGAGAGCAGCTTCGGGACGTAGCGCGCGCGCTGCGCATCGCTGCCGGCGGTGAGCAGCGCCTCGACGGCGCCGTCGGTCAGGAGCGGGCACAGCGCGAACGACAGGTTCGCGGCGTTGAGCATCTCGGTGCACGGCGTGGCCACGAGCTTGGGCAAGCCCTGGCCGCCAAACGCCTGCGGGTGCGCCACGCCTTGCCATCCCGCTTCGGAGAACTGACGGAAGGCGTCCTTGAAGCCGGGGGTGGTCGTGACCACGCCGTCCTTCCACGTGCTCGGCTGCTGGTCGCCGATGACGTTCAGTGGCGCGAGCACTTCCTGATTGAAGCGCGCCGCCTCTTCGAGCACGGCTTGCGCGAGTTCGGGCGAAGCGTCTTCATAACCGGGCAGCTGCGAGATGCTCGTCAGGTCCGCCAGTTCGTTCATGACGAACTGCATGTCCTTGATCGGGGCCTGATAACTCATGTCGTTCCTCCAAGGGATTCCGATTGCCTGCGGATGGTGGCGAATGCCGGGATTCTTGTTGTTCTGTTTGACCGATTCGCATGAAGACGCTCCGACGTGACCGCCACGCCTCTTCATGCGGATCGGTTGCGGGGCCGGCGCCGGCTCGAATGCTCATGCCGAGGCCAGCCCCGCAACGTCACGACTTCACTACCCTCACCGGCTTACAGCGCGCCCGTGAGCTCCGGCACCACCGTGAACAGGTCGCCCACCAGGCCGTAGTCCGCCACCGAGAAAATCGGCGCCTCCGGATCCTTGTTGATCGCCACGATCACCTTCGAATCCTTCATCCCGGCCAAATGCTGGATCGCACCCGAGATACCCACCGCGACATACAGTTGCGGCGCCACGATCTTGCCCGTCTGGCCCACCTGGTAGTCGTTCGGCACGTAACCGGCATCCACCGCCGCGCGCGACGCGCCCAGCGCCGCACCCAGCTTGTCCGCCAGCGGCTCGAGCACCTTCGTGTAGTTCTCGCCACTGCCCAGCCCACGCCCGCCCGAGACGATGATCTTCGCGCTCGTGAGCTCCGGACGGTCCAGCTTCGTCACTTCCCGCCCAACGAACTGCGACACGCCCGCGTCCGGCGTCGCCGCCACCGACTCCACCGCCGCGCTGCCTCCCGTGGCCGACACCGCGTCGAAGCCCGTCGAGCGCACCGTGATCACCTTCACCTTGTCCGCGCTTTGCACCGTCGCAATCGCGTTGCCCGCGTAGATCGGGCGCTCGAACGTGTCCGCACTGTCGACCTTCGTGATGTCCGAGATCTGCGCCACATCCAGCAGGGCCGCCACGCGCGGCGCAATGTTCTTCCCGTACGCCGTCGCCGGCGCCAGGATGTGCGTATACCCGCCCGCGATCGACACCACCTCGTCGGCAATGTTCTCCGCCAGGCCGTCGCCGAAATACGCCGCCTCGGCCAGCAACACCTTCTTCACGCCCGCGATCTGCGCCGCGGCGTCTGCCGCCGCCTTCGCGTTGTTGCCCGCCACCAGCACGTGCACGTCCTCGCCGCATTGCAGCGCCGCCGCCACCGTGTTGAGCGTGGCCGCCTTGATCGACTGGTTGTCGTGTTCCGCAATTACCAGAATGCTCATCTCGTCGTCTCCCCTCAGATGACCTTCGCTTCGCTCTTGAGCTTCTCGACGAGCGCTGCCACGTCCGCCACCTTCACACCCGCGCTGCGCTTGGGCGGCTCGGCCACCTTCAGCGTCTTCAGCCGCGGCGTCACATCCACGCCCAGATCCGCCGGCTTGACCGTCTCCAGCGGCTTCTTCTTCGCCTTCATGATGTTGGGCAACGTCACGTAACGCGGCTCGTTCAGGCGCAGGTCCGTCGTGATCACCGCCGGCAGCGACAGCGACACCGTCTCCAGACCCCCATCCACTTCACGCGTGACTTGCGCGCGGTTGTCCGCCACCGTCACCTTCGAGGCGAACGTCGCCTGCGGCAACCTGGCCAGCGCCGCGAGCATCTGCCCGGTCTGGTTCGAATCGTCGTCGATCGCCTGCTTGCCCAGGATCACCAGCTGCGGCTGCTCCTTGTCCACCACCGCCTTGAGCAACTTCGCCACCGCCAGCGGCTGAAGTTCGTCGTCCGACTCGATCAGGATTGCGCGGTCCGCGCCGATCGCCAGCGCCGTGCGCAGCGTCTCCTGCGATTGCGACACCCCCGCCGACACCGCGATCACTTCCGTCGCCACGCCCGCTTCCTTCAGACGCACCGCCTCTTCCACCGCGATTTCGTCGAACGGATTCATCGACATCTTCACGTTCGCAATGTCGACGCCACTGCCGTCGCTCTTCACGCGAACCTTTACGTTGTAATCCACTACCCGTTTGACCGGTACCAGGATCTTCATGTGAACTCGCTCCAAGTTTACGTTTACGTCAATCCGCTGCCATTATAACCACACGATGCACGACGCATTTATTGCGAATTTGAGGCATTTTGTGGCACGAGTCATGACGGCGCATTCCGATGTCTTCCCGACTTGCCGAGCCTGACGGGTCTTCGCGATAGTGGCGTCCGCCCTCGGCGGACGAGCGCTCCCCGACGTCGCCCCGGCCCCGAACGATCGTGCTATTTTTATGCAAATCGTGACGCACAGCCAGTGCCGGCGTGGTGCATTTCCTCTAGAGAAAACACCCCGCCGCGCGCACGTCTATGATCGAATGGCGCACCCGATCATCGCCACGCCGGCGTCGGGCCGCTGCGGTCGTAGTCGACGTCACGACGTCACGGCGTCCGGGCGACGGCGGCCACGCCAGCGCGTCAGGAGGAGACATGACCATGCCGAATTCGACGGTTTCGTATCAGGAATCGCGGCTGCAGGCCAGTGACGGCCTTATGTTGCACATGCACACGTGGCGGCCCGCCGACACCCACGCGCCGCTGCGCGCCGTCGTCGCCATCGTGCACGGCATGGGCGAACATGGCGCCCGCTATGCGTCGCTGGCCGAACACTTCGCGTCGTTGGGCATCGCCACGGTCGCGTACGATCTGCGCGGACACGGCCGCTCCGGCGGCAGCCGCCTCTTCGTCAAGCAATTCGACGAATATCTCGACGACACCGAGATATTTCTCACCCAGGTGCGCACGACCTTCGGCCCGACCCCGCTCTTTCTGCTCGGCCACAGCATGGGGGGCGCGATCGCGGCGTTGTACGCGATTACGCGCGCGCCGGCGAACGTACGCGGTCTGATGCTGAGCAGCCCGGCGCTCGGCCCCGGCGAGCCGGTGGCGCCATGGATGATGGCCGCAGGCCGATGGGTGTCGCGCTGGCTGCCGAAAGTGCCCGTCTTCAAGGTCGATCCGGCGCTCATCTCGCGCGACAAGCGCGTCGTCGAGGCCGCCAGGCAGGACCCGCTCAACGCCTATCGCGGCACCCCGGCGCGCACCGCCGCCGAACTGCTCGACGCAATGGCGCGCATCCATGCCAACGCCGACGCCCTGCAATTGCCGCTCTACGTGTTTCACGGCACCGCCGACCGGCTCACCGCCCCCTGGGCGAGCGAGCAGTTTCACGGCAATGCCGGCTCGAAAGACAAGACGCTGCGCCTCTATCCCGGGGGCTTTCACGAAACGCTCAACGACCTCGACAGACAAACGGTCATCGACGAGTTGACGCAGTGGCTGCTACGTCATCTGCCCGATGCACCATCGACGGCAGCCGCGCCGTCAGTGCCCCGGCAGGCCGCGTTGGGCGCCCACGGCAACGGCTGAACGCGACGGGGCGGGGCGGGGCGGGACGCGACGCCGGCCGCCCTCGGAACCCAGCATGCGAGGAGGGTCTCGCCGCGTCGTATCGCGCAGCGCGTTACACTGAAGCGGTGTGGAATCGCGAGGAGCCCCCGGCATGCAATCGCAGACGAAGTACTCGCCGCAAACGGTCACCGGCATGCATTTCTGGACGCCGACGATCTTCAGCATCAAGACGACGCGCCCCGCCGGCCTGACCTTCACGCCGGGCCAGTTCGTGCGACTGGGACTGCCGGGCGACGACGGACAGCTGATCTGGCGAGCGTTCTCCTTCGTGAATTCGCCCGCGGAAGATACATTGGAGTTCTATGCAATTACGGTACCAGGCGGGCAACTCTCGCCGCGCCTGTCGCAACTCGAGGTCGGCGATGAGCTCTTCGTCGATCACACCGCCTATGGCTTTCTGACACTGGATCGTTTCACGGGGGGCGACGATCTCTGGCTGCTCGCCACGGGCACCGGCCTCGCACCGTTCGTATCGATCCTGCGAGACCCCACCGTGTGGCAGCGTTTCGAGCGCATCTTCCTCGTGCACAGCGTGCGATGGGAGCGAGACCTCGCCTACTACGAGGAACTGAAGCATTTCTCGCATCCCGACGTCGATCCGTCGCTCGTGAGCAAGCTGCATTTCGCCGTCAGCGTCACGCGCGAGCAAACGCCCGGTGCGCTGTCGGGGCGCATCACGTCATTGCTGGACTCGGGGGAACTGGAAAAGGCGATGGGGGCGACGCTCGACCCGGCCACGTCGCGCATCATGGTGTGCGGCAACCCGGACATGATCAAGGAATTGCGCGCCTGGTTCACACAACGCGGCTACGCCGTGAGCCGTACCGCCACGCCCGGGCCGCTTGTGCTCGAAAAGCAGTGGTGACGCGCGGGCGCCAATGTCTCAGGCCGTCGGCGGCTTTGCCCAATCGGGCGGGCGTTTCTCGATGAATGCCTGCACGCCTTCGAGCGCGCACGCGTCCATCATGTTGCATGCCATCGTTTGCCCGGCCATCTGATACGCGGCTTCGATACCGGTTTCGACTTGCCGGTAGAACAGCCCCTTGCCCGCCGCCACCGCAGCCGCGGGCTTGGCGAGAATCGAGCGGCACAGCGCCGCGACTTCCGCATCGAGCCGCTCCACGGCCACCACGCGATTGACCAGCCCCCGCTCGCGTGCCGTTTGCGCGTCGATGAAGTCGCCGGTGAGCAGCATCTCCATGGCCTGCTTGCGAGAGAGGTTGCGCGAAAGCGCCACGCCCGGCGTCGCGCAGAACAGACCGACATTGATGCCGGAAACGGCGAACCGCGCCACCGAGGTGGCAACCGCCAGATCGCACATCGCCACCAATTGACAGCCCGCGGCGGTCGCGATGCCGTGCACACGTGCGATGACCGGTTGCGGCATGCGCTGCATCGTCAGCATCACGCGGGTGCACTGATTGAACAGTTTGCGGTAGTAGTCGAGCGACGGCTCGGCGCGCATTTCCTTGAGATCGTGTCCCGCGCAGAACGCGGCGCCCGCGGCGCCTAGCACCACCACGCGCGCGCTCGCGTCGCTCGCC
This sequence comes from Pandoraea pnomenusa, assembly GCF_000767615.3. Lineage (NCBI taxonomy): Bacteria > Pseudomonadati > Pseudomonadota > Betaproteobacteria > Burkholderiales > Burkholderiaceae > Pandoraea > Pandoraea pnomenusa. The sequence goes on from NZ_CP009553.3 coordinate 4,009,416, forward strand.
ACCACGTCGAGGGCGCGCCCGAGCGCATCAAGCATCGCTTCGGACAACGCATTGAACTGACGCGGTCGATTGAGCGTGAGCGTCACCACGCCGGCCAGGTCACCCTCGCCGCGCGTCACAAGTACGAGAGGCTCGGGCGTCGCCGAGAGGTCCGCCGAGAGTTCGGTTGCCGTCATGGTTGTCTCCTGTGCCGTGTGCGCGCGGCCGCGAAGGGTTGCCGCCGCGAGCTCTCAGACGTCGGCGAGCACCTTCAGATGCGCAACGACGCTGCGCCCGAGCGCCGAGAGGTTGTAGCCGCCTTCGAGGCAGCTCACGATGCGCCCCTTCGCATGACGGTCGGCAACGGCCTTCACCCGCTCCGTGATCCAGGTGAAGTCGGCTTCGGTCAAACCCAGCCCGCCGAGATCGTCTTCGCGGTGCGCGTCGAATCCCGCCGAAATGAAGACCATTTCCGGGCGGAACGCGTCAAGTTGCCCCAGCCAGCCAAAGTCGATCGCTTCGCGCGCCTGCATGCCGGAAGAGCGCGCGGCAAGCGGGATGTTAAGCATGTTCGGCGCCGGATCAAGCGCGCCGGAGAACGGATAGAACGGATGCTGGAAGATGCCGCACATCAGCACGCGCTCGTCGTTGGCGAACGCCGCTTCCGTGCCGTTGCCGTGGTGCACGTCGAAATCGATGATCGCCACGCGCGAAAGCCCATGCACTTCGAGCGCGTGCGCGGCGGCGATCGCCACGTTGTTGAACAGGCAGAACCCCATGGCCCGCGTCGGCGTGGCATGGTGCCCCGGCGGACGCACGCTGCAGAACGCATTGTCGAGTTCGCCGCGAATGACGGCATCGGTCGCCGCGACGGCCGCGCCCGCCGCGCGTGTGGCAGCACGCCACGAATACGGATTGAGCAGCGTGTCGGGGTCGATCGGGAAATAGCCCGACTCGGGAATGTTGTCGCGAATGAAGTCGATGTGATCCTGCGTGTGCACGAGCCGCAGGCTGGCCTCGTCGGCCGCCGGCGCTTCTCGGCGTTCGAGCAGGCCGTCGATGCGCCCGGCGATCAACTGGTCCTCGATGGCGCGCAGTCGTTCGGGGCATTCGGGATGCCACTCGCCCATTTCGTGACGGACGCAATCGGGATGCGTATAAAACCCGGTAGCCATGCCTTGTGTCGCCTATCGCTTCGAATCGTTATCGTGAGACGGGCGGGGAATGCCCGCCGCGCCGTGGTGTCGCAAGTCCGGTAGCGGCCGGACGCAGCCCCCTGGCAAGCGCGGCGCGCAAGCATGAAACATCACTCGCACACGCTTGCCGATGGCCGGCATTCCCCATGAGCACTGTCACCGACAGCGCACAGGCCTTAAGGTATCACAGGTGCACTCGGTTATACTGCCAAGCAGTCTCCCAGCAGACCCGTGTCAGCCGGCAACGGCCGTTCTCCCGAAATTCGGGACGGCAGTAACTGGCATGAATGGTCGATGCCCTTGTCAAAACCGCGCGTCACGCGACATCGATGCGCACCGATCCCGGCATCGACGCGACTAACGCGGCGACCATCGTTCCCCGGCGGCGCCGCATTCGGACTTCATACAGGCCTGACAGACAGCATGACATCACCGGTACGGATGTACGATTCACTCTCGCCGGCGCGCTCGCGCCTCGCACCTCGACCGGAAATGGCCGGCAACCCCTGCCGCGCGACCGACGCCCCTGGCTCGCCCCGGCACTCAACACGCGCTGCGTTCTCGCGTACTGCACGCACCTTCGGCGTCGTCCTGTCGCTGTGCCTCGGCACGTTCGCGCTCACGACGACCGCCGCGCATGCGCAGACACGCGGCAAGCAGGTTGCGCAGACCGAGTTCGAGGAGGAAGTCGTGCCGCAGCGCTACGCGGCCAATCCCGAAGTCGACGCGTTCATCAACGACATCGTGGCGCGTGACGGCTTCGATCGCGCCGAGTTGCAGCGCGTGTTCTCACGCGTGGTCTTCTCGCAAACGGCCGCTCGCCTGGCCGCGCCGCCCGCCACGCCCGGCCAGAAAAACTGGACCCGCTACGAGAAGAATTTCCTCGACAACACGCGCATCAATGGCGGCGTGCGCTTCTGGAATCAGAATGCGGCCGCGCTGTCGCGAGCGGCCCAGCAATTCGGCGTGCCCGAGGAAATCATCGTCGCCATCATCGGCGTCGAGACGATCTACGGGCGCCACATGGGCAACTTCCGCACCATCGACGCGCTCACTACGCTCGCGTTCGACTACCCGCCCGCGCGCAACCGATCCGAGCGCATGGCGCTGTTCCGCACCGAGCTGGAGAACCTGCTGCTGTACGCCCGCGAGCGCGGCGTCGACCCCTTCAGCATCTACGGCTCATATGCGGGCGCCATCGGCATTCCGCAGTTCATGCCCTCGTCGATTCGCAACTACGCCGTCGACTTCTCGGGCGACGGCAAGATCAATCTGACGACCGACGTGGCGGACGCCATCGGCAGCGTTGCGAACTTCCTCAAGCAACATGGCTGGCAGGCCGGTCAACCTGTCGTCTGGAATATCGCCAATGATCGGGGCAGCCAGGGGTTGGCCGAGGCCGGCGCGGACGGACAACCGGAGCCGCACTGGAAACTCGGCGACTTCATCAAGGCAGGCATGCTGATGAATGAGCCACGGCTCGACGTGGGGGCGAAGCTCGACACGCCGGTGCTCATCGTCGACCTGCCGACGCCGGGCCAGCCGACGCAATATCGCATGGGCCTGAACAACTTCTACGTGCTCACGCGTTACAACCGGAGCTTCTTCTACGCGATGTCGGTGTACGACCTCGCCGACGCGATCAAGGCGGCACGCGCCCCCTGAGAACGGCGTTGGCCGGAAAACAAAACGGGACCCTCGGGTCCCGTTTTTCGTGACGCGGCGCAGGCACCGCACCGGCATCGTCCCCCACATCACGCGGGGAACACCCCCGTCGACAGATAGCGGTCGCCGCGATCGCAGACCACGAACACGATGGTCGCGTTCTCGACCTCGTGCGCCAGATTCAACGCGATCTGGCAGGCGCCGGCGGCCGAAATGCCGCAGAAGATCCCCTCTTCCGCCGCGAGGCGCCGCGCCATGATTTCGGCTTCCGCCTGCGTGACGGACACGGTGCGATCCACGCGAGCGCGATCGAAAATCTTCGGCAGATAGGCTTCCGGCCACTTGCGGATGCCGGGAATGCGGGAGCCTTCCGCCGGCTCCGCGCCGATGATCTGCACGGCGTCGCTCTGCTCCTTCAGGTATTGCGACACGCCCATGATGGTGCCCGTCGTGCCCATCGCGGAGACGAAGTGCGTGATGCGGCCTTCGGTGTCGCGCCAGATTTCCGGGCCCGTCGTCTCGTAATGCGCCAGCGGATTGTCGGGATTGGCGAACTGGTCGAGGATGATGCCGCGCCCGTCGCGCTGCATCTGCTCGGCGAGGTCACGCGCATATTCCATGCCCCCCTTGACCGGCGTGAGGATGATCTGGGCGCCATAAGCCCCCATGCTCTGACGGCGCTCGATGGACAGGTCCTCCGGCATGATGAGGATCATCTTGTAGCCGCGAATGGCCGCGGCCATGGCCAGCGCAATGCCTGTGTTGCCCGAGGTCGCTTCGATGAGCGTGTCGCCCGGCTTGATGCGTCCGCGCAATTCGGCGTGCTTGATCATCGACAGCGCCGGGCGGTCCTTCACCGAACCCGCCGGGTTATTGCCCTCGAGCTTTCCGAGAATCACGTTGTTGCGGCGGCGGATTTCGTCGTCGGGCAAACGCACCAATTGCACCAGCGGCGTATTGCCGATGGTGTCTTCGATAGTCTTGTAGGCCATTGCGCTAAGCTTTTTCGGTCGGGAATCGAAGCATTCTAATCCACCGGCCATGACCGCGCTCGTAGCGAGGTGACGGCCGGGCGCCGCAAGTGCGACCGCCCGGCGCCCCGACGGGCCTCAGACCTTCGGCGCACTCGCGGCCGACGGCGCTTTCTCCTTCTTCGATTTCGACGACTTCGCCGGCGCCGCACCGGTCGCCGTCGGCGCGGATCCCGCCGATGCCGCGGCCTTGTCCGTCTTGTCCGTCTTGTCCGTCTTGTCCGTCTTGTCCGTCTTGGACTTCTTCGACTTCGGGCCACCGGCCGGTGCCGCAGGCGATGCGGGTGCGGCTGCAGGCGCGGACGCGGCACCTGGCGCGACACGCTCGGCCTTGTCGGCCCTGGACTTCTTCGATTTGCCACCCTTCGCATCGGCGGCGGCAGGTCCCGACGCGGCGCCCGGCAAGGCCGTTGCGCCCGGGGACGCCGGCTTGGCCGTCGAACCGGCGGCGGGCACCGGCGTGGGCGTATGCTGGGTGGCGCTCGGCGGCATTGCGGGCGTGGCGGGCGTGGCGGCAGGCGTGGCCGGCTTGCCCGGCGCTGCCGGGGTCTGCTGCATGGCTGGCGGCGCCGGACGGCCCGTCGTGGCAGGGACCTGAGCGGCAGGCGCCGTCGCCGCAGGGGGCTTCGTCGCGGGGACCGGCGCGGCAGGTGCCGTCGTCGCAGGGGTCTTCGCCGCAGGGGCCGGTACGGCAGGCGCCGCGCCCTGACCATTGATCGTCATGCCTTCGCTCTGGAGCGTGGCGACGGACTTGGTGCCGAGGCCCTTCACGCGCCTGGCGACGTCGGCGGCATCCTTATACGGCCCGTGGGCATTGCGTTCGTCGATGATGGCTTTGGACTTGACCGGTCCGATGCCCTTGAGCGATTCGAGTTGCGCCTGATCGGCGGTATTGATGTCGACAGCGGCCATGGCCAGGCCGCAGAGGGTGAAAAAGGTAACCACCGCCAGCAAGAGTTTGCGAAGCATGATGTATTCCCTGTAAGGTCACTCGGGACAATATCCCCACCTCGGGACACCCCCGATACTCCCTTAACGCCCGAGACTGCGTACGGATGACATATCCCGGCGCGCCAAACGAAACGGGGAGCCATGCGGCTCCCCGTCGAGACTTCGGTCCCGCCATCACCAGGGATGGCATCGGGCCCGTGCCTGTTGGACTGTGGCCTATTGGGCCAACAGCCAGCGCACGTAGCGCGAGACGCCCTCACCGACCGTATAGAACGGCTGCTGATACCCACCCGCCTGGCGCAGATGCTCGACGCTCGCCTGGGTGAAGCACTGATACTTGCCACGCAGCGCGTCGGGGAACGGGATGTACTCGACGAGCCCCTGTCGCACCATCTCGTCAAGCGAGAGCGGCGCCTCGCCGGCCTCTTCGCGCAACGTGTTGATCACGGCGACCGCAATGTCATTGAACGGCTGCGCGCGGCCCGTGCCGAGGTTGAAGATGCCGCTTCGCTCGGGATGATCGAAGAAGTGCAGATTCACCTTGACCACGTCCTCGACGGACACGAAGTCGCGACTTTGCGTGCCCGCCGCATAGCCGTTGTACTCGCCAAAGAGCTTCACGCGGCCGTTGGCGCGGAACTCGTTGAAGTTGTGGAACGCCACCGAGGCCATGCGCCCCTTGTGCGCTTCGCGCGGGCCGTACACGTTGAAGTAGCGAAACCCCGCCACCTGGCTCGGCAGCTTGCCACCCGCCTCGCGCATGGCGCGACGCACGATCTGGTCGAAGAGGAATTTCGAGTACCCGTAGACGTTGAGGGGCTTCTCGTACTCGCGCGATTCCACGAACGTTTCCGAGGCGCCGTACGTCGCCGCGGAAGACGCGTAGAGGAACGGCACCGTCTGCGTCTGGCACGCCTCGAACAACGCGCGCGTGTAGCGGAAGTTGTTCTCCATCATGTAGCGGCCGTCGGTCTCCATCGTGTCGGAGCAGGCGCCTTCATGGAAAATCGCGCGCACGCGACCGAACTCGCGGCGCTGGAAACGCGCGACGAAATCGGTCTTGTCGAGGTAGTCGCTGATTTCGCAATCGACCAGATTGCGGAATTTGTCGGCGCGTGTGAGGTTGTCGACCGCCACGATGTCGGTCTCGCCGCGCTCGTTGAGGGCTTTGACGAGGTTCGCGCCGATGAAACCGGCGGCGCCGGTGACGATGATGGTCATGTCAGATCGGAAAAGAGTTCGGTGTAATCCACGGTCGCGGTGCCCAGCTTGCCCACGACGATACTGCCCGCGCGATTGGCGAGCACCACCGCCTGCGCAAGCGGCAGACCGGCGGCGAGCGAGGCGGCGAGCGTGGCAATCACGGTGTCGCCCGCGCCCGACACATCATACACTTCGCGTGCCTGGGCCGGGACGTGCAGCGCACCGTTCTGGGTGAAGAGCGTCATGCCCTCTTCCGAACGCGTGAGCAACAACGCTTCGAGCCCCAGCGATTCGCGCAGATTCTGCGCGCGAACCGTCAAATCGTCTTCCGAATGCCATTCGCCCACGACCTGCTGCAATTCGGAGCGGTTCGGCGTGAGGATGGTGGCACCCCGATAACGCTCGTAATCGCTGCCCTTCGGATCGACGAGCACGGGCTTGCCCGCCTTGCGCGCCGCTTCGATCATCGGCTGGACATGCGTCAGGCCGCCCTTCGCATAATCGGAGAGCAACACGACGTCATAGTTCGCCAGCAACTGGCGATACTGATCGAGCACGGCGAGCAGCACTTCGCGCGCCGGCTGATTCTCGAAGTCGATGCGCAGCAATTGCTGTTGACGCGACACGATGCGCAGCTTGATCGTGGTCGACAGATCCGCATCGCGCGTGACGAACGCCGTCACGCCGCTCGCGTCGAGCAGATCGACCACCCGCTCGCCGGGCTCGTCCTCGCCGAGCACGCACAGCAGCCCGGCCTGCGCCCCCAGCGACGTGGCGTTGAGCGCCACGTTCGCCGCGCCGCCCAGACGTTCCTCGTTGCGCTTGACGTGCACCACGGGCACCGGCGCCTCCGGCGAAATGCGATTGACGTCGCCGAACCAATAGCGATCGAGCATCACGTCGCCGACGATCAGCACGCGCGCGCGGTGGAACGCCTCACGCGACACCGTGGGCACGCCGGGCGCCTGCACCGTGCGAGAAAGCGAAGTTGCCGTCAAAGTCATTCGTCGATCCTCGCGATTCAGACGGTGTCGTGCTGGCCGCGGCCGATGCCGTGGTACTCGATGCCCAGCTCCTGCATGGTCTGCGGCTCGTACAGGTTGCGACCGTCGAAGATCAGCGCAAGCGACAGTGCCGACTTCATCTTGGCGAAGTCCGGGCTGCGGAAGGCCTTCCACTCCGTGACGATCACGAGCGCGTCCGCGCCCGTCAGCGTGTCGTCTTCCGTCGCGCAGAATTCGATGCGGGCGTGTCCGGCCGGATCATCGGCAAAGTCGAGCGCGATCACGCGACGCGCCTCTTCCAGGGCCACCGGATCGTAGGCGCGCACGCGGGCGCCCCGACGCACCAGCTCCGCGATCACACGACGGCTCGGCGCCTCGCGCATGTCGTCGGTGTTCGGCTTGAACGCCAGCCCCCAAAGGGCGAACGTCTTGTCCGACAGATCGTTGCCAAGGCGCGCGACGATCTTGTCGATAAGGACCGCCTTCTGGGTTTCGTTGACCGCCTCGACGGCATTCAGGATGCGCAGCGGCAGACCGTAGTCCTCGGCTGTCCGCACGAGTGCCTGTACGTCCTTCGGGAAGCATGAACCGCCATAGCCGCAGCCGGCATACAGGAAGTGATAACCGATACGCGGGTCAGAGCCGATGCCCTGACGCACGTCCTCGATATCCACGCCCACGCGATCGGCCAGATTCGCGAGCTCGTTCATGAACGAGATCCGCGTCGCCAGCATGGCATTGGCCGCGTACTTGGTGAACTCCGCCGAGCGCACGTCCATGTACAGGGTACGTTCGTGGTTGCGGTTGAACGGCGAGTACAAACGCTTCATCATCGCGCGCGCCTGCTGGCCCTGCGCGTCGTCGTCCACGCCGATCACGATGCGGTCCGGGCGCATGAAATCCTCGACGGCCGCCCCTTCCTTCAGGAACTCGGGATTCGAGACGACCGAGAACGACACGTCCTCGCCGCGCTTGGCAAGTTCGTCGGCGACTGCCGCGCGCACCTTGTCCGCGGTGCCGACCGGCACGGTCGACTTGTCGACGATCACCTTGAAGTTCGTGGCGTAGCGTCCGATGTTGCGCGCCGCCGCAACGACGTATTGCAGATCGGCCGAGCCGTCCTCGTCCGGCGGCGTACCCACCGCGATGAACTGCACGTCGCCGTGCGCGACCGAGGCCTCGACATCCGTCGAGAATTGCAGACGGCCGGCCTTGCGATTGCGTGCGATGATTTCCTGCAGCCCTGGCTCGTGAATCGGCACGCCGCCGTTGTTCAGGATTTCGATCTTGCGCGGATCGACGTCGAGACAGAACACGTCGTTGCCGACGTCTGCCAGACAGGCGCCCGTAACGAGGCCGACGTAACCGGAGCCGATGATGGTGACTTTCATGATTGCGCGAACTTGAGAAAATTAGGAGGCCGCCGGCACGTCGGCACGTCGCGGCGTATACGTCTCCCAGCCGTTACAGCCGGGGCACTGCCAATAGAACAATCGCGCGCGGAAGCCGCACTGGTCGCAGACGTAGCGCGGCAGCGACTTGGTGCGCTGCGTGATGAGCTTGCCCATGAGCTGCAGATCCGACTGCGTGTCGCCATGGGCGGTTGCGGCATGCGCCTCGAGCAGGCGGGCCATGCCCGGCGCGCTCGGCGCCCGGTGCATCTGCTCGCGCATCAGCGCGAGCGCGGCTTCCGGCCCCTCGAGCGCCACCGTCTTCTCGTACACGATCTCGAGCAGATCGTCCGACGGATTCCTGTTGAGCGCGTCGCGCAGTACCGCCAGTCCTTCCGGCGCACGCCCCAGGGCTTCGTAAGCGCGCATCAGGCGCTTGGCCGCCAGCCCCAGATACACCGGGTTCTGCTGCTCGATGGTGCTCAGCACACGCAACGCGCCTTCGGCGTCGCCGGCGGAGAGCAGCATGTCGCCGCGCAGCAGCGGCGCGCGCACATTCGCGGGATTCACGGCGAGGGCGGCGTCGAGCTCCCGCACGACGGCATCCACCTCCTTGCGCTGCAGCGCTTCCTGCGCCAGCTCGCAATGGAACTGCGCGATCTCCTTGCGATACGACACCGCGGGGTCGAGCTCACTGAGGGTTTCGGCCTCGCTCAGCGCCTTGTGCCACTCCTTCTCGATCTGGTAGATGGTGAGCTTGGCGTGCTGTGCCGCCTTCGCAAACGGCCCCGTGTGCAGGCGACCGAAGGCGTCTTCGGCGCGGTCGAGCAGACCGGCCTTGAGGAAGTCGTGACCGAGCTCGTAGAGCGCGTGCTCCTGATCGGCTTGCGGCAGATCGTCGCGAGAGAGCAAATTCTGATGCACGCGAATGGCGCGCTCCGTCTCGCCCCGACGGCGAAACAGGCTGCCCAGCGCGAAGTGCAGTTCCGTCGTCTCGGGATCGAGCTTGGCCACCTCGATGAATGCGTCGATGGCCTTGTCCGGCTGCTCGTTGAGCAGGAAGTTGAGCCCGCGGAAATAGGACGCGGGCAAATTGCGGCTCTCCGAGAGCAGGCTGCGCAGATCCAGGCGCGCGGCTACCCAGCCGCAGCCGAAGATCACGGGGATGGCCAATAGCCACCAGACCTCGAATTCCATGAATGCGTGTTGTCGTTGAAACAGTCGGTGAGGGGGAGTGTCGTCGCCTTAGACCGGGGGCAGCATCGGCGGCTGATCGCTCGCCTCGGGGTCACGTTGCGCACGGGCCAGGTCGCGCCGGGTGCGGCGCAGTTCCAGACGCTGCCGCATCAGGCTCGGCAAGGTGGCGAGCACGCCGATCACGCCGCCCACCACGAAGAACGCCAGGCCGATCATGATGAGCGGTGCCGTCCACGTGTGGCCCAGGAACAGGTTCAACGTGACTTCGCCCGTGTTGGCGAGCGCGAGACACAGCAACACCACGAACACGATGAGACGAATGATCCAAACAATCAGCTTCATGCCGAAAGGCTCCTGCGGCAGGATTGCCGTATGTTTTGCAACTTGAGCGGCTCGCGCACGCCGGATCGGGACCCGCCGTCGCGCCGTGCCGGCACGTGGGCGTATTGTACCGGATGTGCCCCGCGAGGCGTCGTTACTGCATGCCGCTTCGCATTTGCGTCGATTGTGCGCGCGCGGCATCGGCACTCGCGCGCGCCACGAACGCCAGACGCAAAAAAAGCGCCCGAAGGCGCTTTTCTTGCGTAGTAGATCCCAAAGGGCCTTATTGGTCCGACGCCTTGTGATCAACCCGCTCTCGCAACTCCTTGCCGGGCTTGAAGTGCGGCACGAACTTCTCCGGCACCATCACCTTCTCGCCCGACTTCGGGTTGCGGCCGACGCGCGGTGGCCGACGGTTGAGCCCGAAGCTGCCGAATCCGCGGATTTCGATTCGATGACCGCGCGCGAGCGCATCGGCCATCGCGTCGAGAATCGTCTTCACCGCGAAATCGGCGTCCTTGAGCACCAACTGGGGAAACCGCGCCGCCAACTGGTTGACCAATTCAGACTTGGTCATAGGCCTTGGACCTTACTGATTCTGGCTGTCCAGCTTGGCCTTGAGCAGGGCACCCAGGTTCGTGGTGCCGCTCGCTGCCGAGCTATCCGACGACAGCTTGCTCATTGCCTCTTGCTGTTCAGCCGAATCCTTGGCCTTGATCGACAGGTTGATGTTGCGCGACTTGCGATCGATGTTGACGATCATTGCATTGACGGCATCACCTTCCTTGAGCACGTTGCGGGCATCTTCCACACGGTCGTGCGAGATTTCCGAAGCGCGCAGGTAACCTTCGACGTCATCGCCCAGCGACACGACGGCACCCTTCGGATCGACAGCCTTGACGGTACCGTCGACGATCGAGCCCTTGTCGTGGATCGCCACGAAGGTGTTGAACGGATCGCCTTCGAGCTGCTTGATACCCAGCGAGATGCGTTCCTTCTCGACGTCGATGCCCAGAACCACGGCTTCGACTTCGTCGCCCTTCTTGTACTTGCGAACGGCTTCTTCGCCGGCTTCGCTCCACGACAGGTCCGACAGGTGGACCAGGCCGTCGATGCCGCCCGGCAGACCGATGAACACGCCGAAGTCGGTGATCGACTTGATGGCGCCCTTGATCTTGTCGCCCTTCTTGAAGTTGCGCGAGAAGTCATCCCACGGGTTCGGCTTGCATTGCTTCATGCCGAGGCTGATACGACGACGGTCTTCGTCGATCTCGAGCACCATGACTTCGACTTCGTCGCCCAGCTGGACAACCTTGGTCGGCGCAACGTTCTTGTTGGTCCAATCCATTTCCGACACGTGGACCAGGCCTTCGATGCCCGATTCCACTTCGACGAATGCGCCGTAGTCGGTGATGTTGGTGACCTTGCCGAACAGGCGGGTACCTTGCGGGTAACGGCGAGCGATGCCTTCCCACGGATCTTCGCCGAGTTGCTTGACGCCCAGCGAGACGCGGCCCTTCTCCTGATCGAACTTGAGGATCTTGGCGGTGACTTCCTGGCCAACCGACAGGACTTCGCTCGGGTGACGCACACGACGCCATGCGATGTCGGTGATGTGCAGCAGGCCGTCGATGCCGCCGAGGTCAACGAACGCACCGTAGTCGGTGATGTTCTTGACCACGCCCTTGACGATCGCGCCTTCCTTGAGCGTCTCGAGCAGCTTGGCGCGCTCTTCGCCCTGGGTGGCTTCGATCACGGCGCGGCGCGAGAGCACAACGTTGTTGCGCTTGCGGTCGAGCTTGATGACCTTGAATTCGAGGGTCTTGCCTTCGTACGGGGTCGTATCCTTGACCGGACGCGTGTCCACCAGCGAACCCGGCAGGAATGCGCGGATGCCGTTGACCATCACGGTCAGGCCGCCCTTGACCTTGCCGGTGATCGTACCGGTCACGAGGTCGCCCGATTCGAGGGCCTTTTCCAGTTGCAGCCACGAGGCCAGACGCTTGGCCTTGTCGCGCGACAGCACGGTGTCGCCGTAGCCGTTTTCCAGGGCGTCGATCGCCACGGAAACGAAATCGCCGGCCTGAACTTCGACCTCGCCCTGATCATTCAGGAATTCTTCGATGGGGATGTACGCTTCGGACTTGAGGCCGGCGTTGACGACCACGAAGTTGTGGTCAACCCGAACGACTTCTGCGCTGATGACTTCACCAGCACGCATGTCTTGACGGGAGAGCGACTCTTCGAAAAGCGCCGCGAAAGATTCGTTGGTCGAGGTTTGCAGGTCGGACATAAAAGTGGATTACGCCGCTGACGTCCGTCGCCCGAGGGGGTTGACGCTAACGTACAACGGTTGGGTTAAAGGTTAAACAAAGCCGGGCCGGATGACTGCATGAAACATCCGGTCAAGCGCCTTGCGGGTACTGCACCTGCGCGAACCATTCGAGCACCTGAGCCACCGCCTGATCGACGTTGAGCTCCGACGTGTCGAGCACCCGCGCACCCTCTGCCGGTCGCAACGGCGCCTCTGCACGGGTACGATCCCGCGCGTCACGCGCCTCAAGATCCAGCATGAGACTGTCTATGTTAGCAGAAAATCCTTTTTCTATCAATTGCTTATACCGCCTCTCGGCACGAGCCTGCGGGGTGGCCGTCAAAAACACCTTCAACTCGGCCTCCGGGAAGATCACCGTCCCCATGTCGCGGCCGTCCGCCACCAGCCCCGGCGCGGTCTTGAATCCCCGCTGGAGCGCCGTGAGCGCCTGGCGAACCGCCTTGTGCACGGCAATGCCCGACGCCCGGTTGCCGATCGCCTCGGCACGGATGGCATCGGTCACATCTTCGCCCGCCAGCCAGATTCGCTCGTCCTTGAACCGCACGTCGAGCGTCTCGGCCAGCACTGTCAGCGCCCCTACGTCGTCCGTGTCGATGCCGTGACGCGCGCTCGCCAGCGCGGTGAGCCGATACAGGGCGCCGCTGTCGAGGTAGTGAAAGCCCAGCGCATCCGCCACACGGTGTGCCACCGTGCCCTTGCCGGATGCCGTCGGGCCATCCACCGTAATGACCGGAATCGAATCGTCCACCACCGTCAAATCAGGCATCCCTTCGTCTCTGTCTATCCAACACATTGAAAAATAAAACCACACACTCAAATGATAATGATTATCATTTAAATAAAGGCGCTATGGGCGCCGCTCGGATCGGTGACCGCCATGCAAAGCCGCGATTATCCCTTACTCAATCCCGAATGGGGGCCGCCGCCCGACCCTCGGAACCGCACGCCGCGTCGCCCGCAGCGATGGATGGGATTCGCCGGGGCGGGCACGCTCATCGCCGTAGGCTATATGGATCCGGGCAATTGGGCCACGGCCATTGCCGGGGGTGCCCGATACGGGTACACGCTGCTGAGCGTCGTACTGCTCTCGAGCGTGATGGCATTGTTGCTTCAGTGGCTCGCGGCGCGCGTCGGATTGGTCACCGGGCGCGATCTCGCGCAACTCTCACGTAGCCAGTATAGCCGCCGGACTTCGCTGGCGTTATGGGGGCTGTGCGAGACGGCGATCATCGCATGCGATCTCGCCGAGATCGTTGGCAGCGCGGTCGCCCTGCAACTGCTGTTCGGCGTGTCTCTGCCGATCGGCGTCGTGGTGGCGGGCGCCCTGGCCTTCGCCATGCTCGGCCTGCAAGGTTTCGGACAACACCGCCTCGAAGGCGCCGTCGCTGCGCTGATTCTGCTCACTGCGGGATGCTTCGTCGCCCAGTTGTCGCTGGCCCACCCTGACTGGCGTGCCGCCGCACACGGCCTGCGACCGCGCGCCGAGATCGTCGCGCAGGCGGGGATGCTTTGGCTGGCCACGGGCATCCTCGGCGCCACGGTTATGCCTCACAACCTCTATCTGCACTCGGCCTTGCTGCGCATGCGAGGTGAGGCCTTGCCCGAGCGGACTCGTCCGGCCCTCGCGCGTGCATTGCGCACCACACACTGGGACACCACGCTCTCGCTTGGCTTCGCGTTCCTCGTCAACGCCGCCCTGCTGATTCTGGCTGCCGCTGCCTTCCATGCCAGCGGCAACACGTCGGTGGAGTCGTTGGGCGACGCCCACAAACTCCTCGCGCCCCTGCTAGGCAACCAGTGGGCGGGTGCCATGTTCGCCGTTGCGTTGCTCGCATGCGGCCTGAACTCGACGGTGACGGCAACGCTGGCCGGGCAGGTCACGATGGAGGGTTTTCTGAATCTGCGAATGAAGCCGTGGCAACGCGCGCTCATCACCCGCGCGCTCGCCCTGGTGCCGGCGCTGCTCATCGTCGGGCATGGCGGCGAGGCGAGAACCACGGCTTTGCTGGTCTTCAGCCAGGTGGTGCTGAGCCTACAGCTGCCGTTCGCGGTGATACCACTCGTGCGGTTTGCGGGGGACGCGACGTTGATGGGGGAATGGCGCGTTCGCGGTGCGCTGTCGATCGCCGCGTGGGGCATCGCAAGTGCGATCGTCGTACTCAACGGCCTGTTGCTTTGGCAGACGCTGACGGGTCAGGGCTAATATGGCCCCGCTCGCCCGCGCGGTTTGCGCCGAATCACGCCCAACCACGCCCAATCACGCCCGATCAGACCGAATCGCCACGCATCACGAAGCACCGCGACGAACCGGATCAAACCGCGGCGCGGCCGCGCGCCGCCGGGCGGCGCCCGGATGTCGGGAGCCTCGCGGGAGGCCTCCGGACGCGGCGCGTTTGTGGCGCGTTTGTGGCGCGCTTGCGACCCGATTACGACGCGATTACGACGCGATCCGAACGAACTCGGCGAAATACGTCGGGAACGTCTTGCCCACGCACTTCGGGTCGTTGATCGTCACCGGCACACCGCCCAAGCTCACGAGCGAGAAGCACATGGCCATGCGGTGATCGTCATACGTATCGATGGCGGCGTTCGGCGTCAACGCGGCGGGAGGGGTCACCCGCAGATAATCGGCGCCCTCTTCCACCGTCGCGCCGACCTTGCGCAGCTCCGTGGCCATTGCCGTGAGACGATCCGTCTCCTTGACACGCCAGCTTGCGATGTTGCGCAGCGTGGTCGTGCCATCGGCAAACAACGCCGCGACCGCAATCGTCATCGCCGCGTCGGGGATGTGATTGAAGTCCATGTCGAGCGCACGCAGCTTGCCGCTGGGCGTGTCGATGCCGTTCACTTCGATGGCATCGTCGTGCAACGTCACGCGCGCCCCCATCGCCTCCAGGGCTTCGACGAAACGCACGTCGCCCTGAATGCTGTCGCGCCCCACACCTTGCACACGCACCGGCCCGCCGCCAATGGCGCCGGCCGCAAGAAAATACGATGCCGACGAGGCGTCGCCCTCGACGCGGAGGTCTCCCGGACTGCGATACTTCGCGCCGTCCGCTCCCGCCGCCGGGAGCGTGAAGCGCGACCAGCCATCCTGCCGGACATCGATCCCGAAGCGCCGCAGCAACCGCAGGGTGATGTCGATGTATGGCCTGGAGATGAGTTCGCCCTCGACTTCCACGACGATCTCACCCGATGCCGAAGCCAGCAGCGGCAACGTAAGCAGCAGTGCCGTCAGGAACTGGCTCGAGACGTCGCCCCGCACGCGAATCGGCGATTGCGGCGCGTGCACGTCGGCAGGCCTGATATGCAACGGCGGATAACCGGCATTGCCGAGGTAATCGATCCGCGCGCCCAGTTGACGCAGGCCGTCGACCAGGTCGCCGATCGGCCGCTCGTGCATCCGTGCCACGCCCGACACTTCGTAGTCGCCATGACTCAGCGAGAGCGCCGCCGTGAGCGGGCGAATCGCCGTCCCCGCATTGCCCATGAACAGCTTCGCGGCCTTGACGGGAAACGCGCCGCCACATCCCTCGACGATGAAGTCACGCGAATCGCCCACCTGCGTGCACTTGACACCGAGCGCGGCGAGTGCATCGAGCATCACCTGCGTGTCGTCGGACGCGAGCAGTTCCCGCACGCGAGTCGTGCCACGCGAAAGCGCGGCGAGCAACAGCACGCGGTTCGAGATGCTTTTCGAGCCGGGCAAGCGAAGCGTGCCTTCGGCGTGGCCGTAAGGGCCGAGATCGAGCGTTTCCATTACTTTTCCTGTTGCCTGGCCCAGTCCGTGCGCGCCTGGCTGGCGCGCGCGAATACGGCCTCGAGACCGGCGCCGTCGCCGGCATCGATCAATTGTCGCAGCGAGCCGAGCGTGGCGAGGTAACCGTCGAGTTCGGCCAGCAACGCATCACGATTGGCCACGCAGATATCGCGCCACATTTCGGGGTTCGACGCCGCGATGCGGGTGAAGTCGCGAAAGCCTCCGCCCGCGAAGCCGAACTTCAACGACGCATCGGGTGCGTCAAGAATCTGGGCGATTAACGCATACGAGAGGACGTGTGGCAAATGACTGACCGAAGCGAACACGTGATCGTGCTGTGTTTCGGACATCTCCGATACGCGCGCGCCAGTCGTCTCCCACATGCCCCGGATACGCGCCACGTCCTCGCTGCGGTTGCCCGGTTGCGGGCAAAGCACCACGCGGCGATCCCGGTACAGATCCACCGTCGCGGCCTCGACGCCAGATCGCTCCGCGCCGGCAATCGGATGACCGGGCACGAAACGCCAGGCGTCATCCCCGAGCGCCGCATTTGCGGCAGCCACGGCGTCCGACTTGGTACTTCCGGCGTCGGTGACAATCGTATTCCCGCCGAGACAGGGCCGAATGGCGCTCAGCAGCGCGGGCGTTTGCGCCACCGGCGCCGCGAGCACCACGACATCGGCGCCTGTCACGGCAGCCGCCATCGACGTGGCCGCACGATCGATCACGCCAAGCTCGCACGCCCGCCGAAGCGACGCCTCACTGCGCCCGACGCCGATCACTTCCTTCACGGCGCCTTCCGCCTTCAGCGCTCGCGCCAGCGAGCCGCCGATCAGGCCCACGCCACAGATGACGAGTTTGTTCAGGACCATCGTCCCGTCCCCGCCGCTCATGCGGAGCGCGGGTAAGACCCGAGCACCTTGCAATACGCCGCATTCTGACGCAGCGATTCGAGCGCCTTGGCGACATTCGGATCGTCGCGATGCCCTTCGAAGTCGATGTAGAAGTAGTACTCCCACGCGCCGCTCTTGGCGGGACGCGACTCGAAACGCGTCATCGACACACCGTTGTTCGCGAGGGGCTCGAGCAATGCCACCACGGCGCCAGCACGATTGGGCACGGACAGAATGAGCGAGGTCTGGTCCCGCCCGCTCGGGGCAGGGTCCTGCGTACCGACGACCACGAAGCGGGTGCGATTGTGCGGATCGTCCTGCACATGCGAAAACGCGATTTGCAGTCCGTACTGGGTGGCGGCGGATTCGCCGGCAATCGCGGCGACGCTCGGATCCGCGGCGGCCATGCGGGCCGCCTCCGCGTTGCTCGACACGGCCTGACGCTCCAACCGCGGAAAATGTGCTGTCAACCAGTGCTGGCATTGCGCGAGCGACTGCGCGTGCGAGCAGATCCGGGTCACGCCGTCGAGCGTCCCGGATTGCGACATCAGGTTGTGATGGATTGGCAGCGCCACTTCGCCATTGATCGTCAGCGGGCTTTGCAGCAGCAGATCGAGCGTGCGCGACACCACACCCTCGGTCGAATTCTCGACGGGCACTACCCCAAAGTCCGCGCTGCCGGCCTCGACCGCGCGAAACACCTCGTCGAGCGACGGGCACGGCAGGCCCTTCACACTCTGACCGAAATAAGAGAAGGCCGCTTGCTCGCTGTAAGTGCCGGCCGGCCCCAGATAGGCAACGGTCAGCACCTTCTCCAGCGCACGGCTGGCCGACATGATTTCGCGCCAGATCGAAGCAAGATTGTCGCCGTACAACGGCCCGTCGTTGGCTTGCTGCAAGCGCGAAATTACCTGCAGTTCGCGCTCGGGCCGAAACACCGGCGCGCCAAAACGCTTCTTGACCTCACCCACTTCCAGGGCGACGGCCGCACGTTGATTGAGCAGCTTCAGGAGCTGCGCGTCGATGGCATCGATTTTCTCGCGCAAGGGGCGCAGCGATGCGTTCAGATCTTCATCCATGGAGCGTATTGTCTTCTTGCGATGGGACATGGTCGGACGGCTCCCGGTGCGGAGTCCCGCAGGACGTTCAAAGCATGGAAAGCATTCGAATGCACCGGTCTCGCGTCCTCGTCAGCCGTGACTGCGCTCGAATTCACGCAGATAGTCGACCAGCGCCCGGACGCCGTCGAGCGGCATCGCGTTGTAGATCGAGGCGCGCATACCCCCCACGGACTTGTGGCCCTTGAGTTGCAGCAGCCCGCGCTCGCGAGCGCCGGCCAGGAAGGTCTCGTTCAATGCGTCGTCGTGCAGGAAAAACGGCACATTCATGCGCGAGCGGCAGTCCGGCGCCACCGGCGTGCGGTAAAAGTCGCTGCCGTCGAGAAAGCCGTACAGAAGCTCGGCCTTCGCCTTGTTCTGCGCTTCCATGGCGGCCAGCCCGCCTTGGCGCTTGAGCCACTGGAACACCAGACCCGCGATATAGATCGCGTAGGTCGGCGGCGTGTTGAACATCGAGTCGTTCTCGGCCACGATCTTCCAGTCGAACGCACTCGGCGTGAACGGCAATGCCCGCCCGAGCAGGTCGTCGCGCACAATGACCACGGTCAGGCCCGACGGCCCGATATTCTTCTGCGCACCGCCATACATCACGCCGAACTTCGACACGTCCATCGGGCGCGACAGAATGTGCGACGAAACATCCGCGACGAGCGGCACGTCGGCCAGCCCCGCGGTCGCCAGATCCGGTGTCCAGAAATACTCCACGCCGTGAATGGTCTCGTTCGTGCAGATGTGGACGTAGGCCGGATCCTTCGAAAGTCGCCACTCGTCCATGCCCGGCAAGCGTGTGAAGTGCTCCGCTTCGGTGCTCGCGGCGATATTGACGTCGCAATACTTGCGCGCCTCCTTCTGCGACTTCACCGACCAGGAGCCGGTCACGACATAGTCCGCCGTCTGGCGCTGCGCCTCGCGCGCGCCGCCGAGCAGATTCATCGGGATGATCGCGTTCTCGGCGAGCGCCCCGCCCTGCATGAAAAGAATGCGGTAGTTGTCGGGCACCGCGAGCAGTTCGCGCAGATTGGCTTGCGCGTCGGCCAGGATGCTCATGAACTCACGGCCGCGATGGCTCATTTCCATCACACCCATGCCGGCCCCGTGCCAATCGAGCATCTCTTCGGCTGCCTGGGTCAGCACCTCGGCAGGGAGCGCCGCCGGACCGGCGGAAAAGTTGAAAGCGCGCGTCATGTTCGTTTTGCAGCAGTAAAAGTGAAACGCAAGCCGGCGGACATTGACCCGTGCGGCTTGCGTTTCACGTCTGACGATGGACCGCGGCGGTTCGGTCGCGAGTGGCCCCGCCAAACGATAGCCCGGGATGACCCGGCGACGGTTCGACGACGCTCTGAAGCCTGAGAAATGACCGAAAGGCGTATAAAAAGCGGCGGCAAGGCCCAACTATACCGCCAGTTGGGCACGACGTGCGGGTGTCAACCGCAAATCCGGCGTCGGATGACGGAAATCTGGAAAATTCCGAGAGGAATCTGCCGTTTTACCCCATCAAAGCAAAATGGCCGTTTGCGATCGCTCGCAAACGGCCATGATCGGTCGAATCCCGCGGGACCCGCCGATGTTACTTCTTGGCCGGACCCTTCGGTGCCGACTTGGCGGCCGCGGCGATCTCGGCGTCAGCTTGCTTGCTGGTCGCGTCGATCGATTGCGGCATGTACTTCTGCATCAGACCGCCAACGACTTCCTGGCCGACCTGGTCTTGCACCTTGATGTACTTCTGGCCGACCGGGCTCTTGTAGAACGCCGTCAGACCCTTGATTTCCTCGGTGGTGTAGAACTTGCCGTAAGCGTTGTACTGCGCTTGCACGGCGTCGTTCTTGAAGCTGTCCGAAGTGAAGACCTTGCCTGCACCGTCGACGAGCTTCTGAACCGAATTCTGTTGCAGCGTCGGCACGATGGCCTGCTTCTGCGCATCGGACAGCGTCTTGTTCTCGACCAGTTGACGCTCGAGCACTTGCGGCGCAAGTTGCTTCGCCTGCTGCTGCGCGCCTTCGCCGATGGCGGTCACGAGCTTGGACGAATCGATGGCGTCGAGCAGTTCCTTGATGGCTGCCTTCTTGTCAGCGTCGAGCGGGGCGCTCTGCTGAGCCATTGCCATTGCCGGTGCTGCCAGCAGCAGCCACATCCACTTCTTGACGTTGTGTTGCATAGTAATAGTCACTCCAAAGTTCGCCGGCTATCACCGACGATAAATAGATGCATCCTCGCCTGGGCACTTCACTGCATCGGGCCAGATTCTACTGACTTTTCGGGGCAATGCACCCGTAGCTTACATCGAGTTACGCCCGTATTACTCCGTGACATCCGCCTCGGGCGTCTCGTCGTCGCCGTGCGCGTCGCCATTTTCGGCCACTTCGGCGTCGGACTCGACGATCCGCTGCAAGCCCGACAGCGTCGTGCCTTCGTCCAGGCTGATCAGCGTCACCCCCTGCGTCGCGCGGCCCATTTCGCGAATTTCCGACACACGCGTACGGATCAGCACGCCGCCCGTCGTGATCAGCATGATCTCGTCATCCGGCTCGACCAGCGTCGCCGCGACCACCCGGCCGTTACGCTCGCTCGTCTGGATCGCAATCATACCCTTAGTGCCACGGCCGTGGCGGGTATATTCCGTGATCGACGTGCGCTTGCCGTAACCGTTCACGGTCGCCGTGAGCACCGACTGCTGCTCGTTCTCGGCGACCAGCAGCGCGATGACGTTCTGGCCTTCTTCCAGTTGCATACCGCGAACGCCGCGCGCCTCGCGCCCCATCGGACGCACATCGTTCTCGTCGAAGCGAACCGCCTTGCCGGCGTCGGAGAACAGCATCACGTCGTGAGCGCCATCGGTGATGGCCGCGCCGATCAGCACGTCGCCGTCATCGAGATTCACAGCGATGATGCCCTTCTTGAGCGGACGGCTGAAGGCCGCCAGCGGCGTCTTCTTGACCGTGCCCAAGCTCGTTGCCATGAACACGAAGCGATCTTCGGTGTACTCCTTGACCGGCAGCACCACGTTGATCTTCTCGCCTTCCTGCAACGGGAACATATTGACGATCGGACGGCCACGCGAGTTCCGCGAACCCTGCGGCACTTCGTATACCTTGATCCAGTACACGCGGCCGCGGTTCGAGAAGCACAGGATCGTGTCGTGCGTGTTGGCGATGAACAGCGTGTCGATCCAGTCGTCGTCCTTCGTGGCGGCCGCCTGCTTGCCGCGACCGCCGCGCTTCTGCGCCCGGTACTCGGACAGCGGCATCGACTTGATGTAACCGGAGTGCGACAGCGTCACGACCATGTCCTGCGGCGTGATGAGGTCTTCCGTATCCAGTTCGGTCGCGTTGTGCTCGATGGTCGAGCGACGGGCGTCGCCGAACTCGGCGCGCACCGAGGTCAGCTCTTCGCTGATGATCGTCGTCACGCGGATGGGACGCGCCAGGATGTCGAGCAGGTCGGCGATCTGGGCCATCACTTCCTTGTACTCGGAGACGATCTTGTCCTGCTCGAGGCCGGTCAGGCGCTGCAGACGCATTTGGAGAATTTCCTGCGCCTGCGTCTCCGACAGCCGGTACAGGCCATCGGCCTGCATGCCGACGTCGGCGTCGAGCCCCTCGGGGCGATAAGCGGCACGACCGCCCTGGGTTTCGCTTTCGGCGCGCGCAAGCATTTCGCGCACCACCGACGAATCCCAAGACTTTTCCATAAGCGCGGACTTCGCGATCGGCGGCGTAGGCGCGGCCTTGATGATCGCGATGAAGTCGTCGATGTTCGCGAGCGCGACCGCCAGCCCCTCGAGCACATGGCCGCGCTCGCGCGCGCGACGCAGTTCGTATACGGTGCGGCGAGTAATCACTTCGCGGCGGTGCGCAAGGAAGTGCACCAGCATCTCGCGCAGGTTCAGCAGCTTGGGCTGGCCGTCGACCAGCGCCACCATGTTCATGCCGAACGTGTCCTGCAGTTGCGTGTGCTTGTAGAGATTGTTCAGCACCACCTCGGGCACTTCGCCGCGCTTGAGCTCGATCACCACGCGCATGCCGCTCTTGTCGGACTCGTCGCGAATGTCGGAGATGCCCTCGAGACGCTTCTCGTTGACCAGTTCCGCAATACGCTCGAGCAGTGAGCGCTTGTTCACCTGATACGGCAGCTCGTCGACGATGATCGCCACGCGCTGACCGCGATCGATATCCTCGAAGTGAGTCTTCGCTCGCATCACCACACGGCCACGACCGGTGCGGTAGCCTTCACGCACCCCGGAAATGCCGTAGATGATGCCGGCCGTCGGGAAGTCCGGCGCCGGAATGATCTCGATCAGTTCGTCGACGGTGGCATCCGGATGCTTCAACAGATGCAGGCACCCCTCGACCACTTCGTTGAGGTTGTGCGGCGGAATGTTGGTGGCCATGCCCACCGCGATCCCCGACGAGCCGTTGAGCAGCAGGTTCGGGATGCGGGCGGGCAGGATCAGGGGCTCCTTCTCGCTGCCGTCGTAGTTCGGACCGAAGTCGACCGTTTCCTTGTCGATGTCCGCGAGCAACTCATGACCGATCTTGGCCATGCGCACTTCGGTGTAGCGCATGGCGGCGGCGTTGTCGCCGTCGACCGAACCGAAGTTGCCCTGGCCGTCGACGAGCATGTAACGCAGCGAGAATGGCTGAGCCATCCGCACGATGGTGTCGTATACGGAAGCGTCGCCGTGCGGGTGGTACTTACCGATGACGTCACCGACGATACGCGCCGATTTCTTGTACGCCCGGTTCCAGTCGTTGTTCAGCTCATGCATGGCGAACAGCGCGCGGCGGTGCACGGGCTTGAGGCCGTCGCGCACGTCCGGCAAGGCGCGGCCGACGATCACGCTCATGGCGTAATCGAGGTACGACCGCCGCATTTCTTCTTCGAGCGAAATCGGGAGAGTTTCTTTGGCGAACTGATCCATTATTCTCGTCTATCAAACTCTAATCGCGATAGGCGGCTGCCGGCGATATGATCCCGTGATTCTAACATGCCCGTCATGGGCATCCGAATCGGGCGTGATGCGACGCACAAGAGATCTGCGGCACACCAAAACGACGAACATCGACGAGAAATGAAACGGTTGGCGAGGGGCCTCAAAAGGTGTTGCGCTCAAACCACAACTGCGCCACGACGGGCGGCAAACTTGGGGTTTTACTCGCGGGCGGCGGAACCGCTATGGCAAAATGCCGTGGCATAAGTTAGACATTATTCGAAGTGCATGGGCCACGCTTTCGCGCGCTTGCCGATGTTATACTTCGAGCGATGTAAGACTTTGGTTCTGTCGTCTAGGCTCGCAGTAAACCTGCGGAATCTCATTTCGAGAGGAGAAATATGAATAAATTCGCTAAGCTCGCGATCGTTGCAGCTACCGCAGTGATGGCTGCTTCGGCCATGGCTCAAAACTACGTCGGAACGGTTTCGGGTCCGGTCGCGGCCTCGAAGCAAGCTGTCAACGACAACTGGGTGAACGGCAGCGGCGAGTGGGTTTGGAAGAACGGTTCGGACGAGCTCTGCTGGCGCGATGCCTACTGGACCCCGGCCACGGCCAACGCCAAGTGCGACGGCTCGATCATCGCCCAGGCTCCGGCCCCGGCACCGGCACCGACCCCGGTCGCTCCGGTCTCGCAAAAGGTCACGTACCAGGCTGACGCCCTGTTCGACTTCGACAAGGCCATCCTGAAGCCGGCCGGCAAGCAGAAGCTGGACGACCTGGCCAGCAAGATTCAGGCGCTGAACCTGGAAGTTGTGGTTGCTACGGGCCACACCGACCGTATCGGTACCGACAAGTACAACGACCGTCTGTCGATGCGTCGTGCGCAAGCTGTCAAGGCATACCTGGTCAGCAAGGGCGTCGAAGCCAACCGCGTCTACACGGAAGGCAAGGGCAAGCGTAACCCGGTCACCACGGGTTGCAACCAGAAGAACCGCAAGGCCCTCATCGAATGCCTCGCACCGGATCGTCGCGTGGAAGTCGAAGTCGTCGGCACGAACAAGTAATACGGTTCGCCGACTACGAAAAAACCCCGCCGAGGCGGGGTTTTTTTTCGTCTGCGCCTCTCGCTTCGGCCTTGCCGCGCCCCGGCGTGAGCGCTTTCCACCGGGCCAAAGCGCAAATCGACGGCGTGCAGCGAGATCGACGCCAGGCACCCGCCCCGTCAATCTCGCGACGCCTTTCGACGCCTTTCGACGCCTCTCGACGCCTTTCGACGCCTTTGCCCCCTCGATCCGCCGTCAGGCCTCGCTGCCGAGCTGAGGATACTGACGCCGCACCATGAACGCCATGAGCGCCTTGACCGGACGATCCCGCCACCATGAGCCGGTCTCGAGCGGTTTGAACATCATGCGCGTCGCGGCCTCCACCGGCATGTACTGCTTCATGACGTCGCCGGACATCTCCAGGAATGTCTCCCACGTCAGCGTCTCGAACGGCGGGTCAGTGCGCCAGAAACGATTGAGCGGCTCGAAGGCGAAGGCGATGTCCTCATCTCGCACGAGTTCGCTGCGTGCCACCATGGTACGCAACCGGCTGATCACCCCATGCTGTTCCACTGCGTTGTACCGGTCGAACGTCTTGCGGAAGTAGCGGTAGTGGCCCACCTCCTCGGTGCTCAGCTTGTGCATCATTCGCTTGAGTTCCTCGACCGGCATGTAGGATTCGAGGCATCGATAGATCATGGCGGTCTGCGTCTCCGTGACGCACCTCGACAATGCCTCCAGTGCCAGCGACGGCCGCATGTACTGCACGTCGCACCGCGGCTTGTAGCGCGCCATGAAGGCATCGTAGGCATTCTCCCAATCGAACTCGGGCCAGACGCGCGCGATGTAATCCTTGGCGAGGCGCCCGTGCTCGACTTCCTCGGGTAGCCAGGTATCTCGCAGCCATGCGGTCACTTCGGCGTCGTCGCCGTACATCTGGTTCAGGGTGGAGACGAATTCGGGAACGCTGGTCTCGATGAACGACACCGTGGCGAGGGAGTAGAAGATAAATGCGTTGTTTCGAACAGACGGCTCTGCTGCCATGACACACTCTCCTATCGGCGTAGGGGGTTGAGCGCAGGCGCGACGAACGGCATGCCATTCGCCACATGAAACGTCACACGAAGATCACAAAGGCATAGTATAGGAATTGGCCTAATATCGCAGCGCGGCAAATCATTGATGACAAATGCACGGCCTTCGGGCACGTTTGCGCGATGTTTGTTCCCGTTGCGCCCACTTACTCATCAAAAAGACATGACGCAACGTTACTGGTTGATGAAGTCGGAACCCGAAGAGGCAAGCATCGACGACCTCGCCAACGCCCGGAATCAGATCCTGCCATGGACCGGCGTGCGCAATTACCAGGCGCGCAATTTCATGCGGGACGACATGCGCGTCGGCGACGGCGTGCTCTTCTATCACTCGAGCTGTGCCGTGCCCGGCATTGCCGGCCTGGCAACGGTGGCCTCGACACCGTATCCCG
The DNA here is from genome assembly GCF_000767615.3 of Pandoraea pnomenusa. Taxonomy (NCBI): domain Bacteria; kingdom Pseudomonadati; phylum Pseudomonadota; class Betaproteobacteria; order Burkholderiales; family Burkholderiaceae; genus Pandoraea; species Pandoraea pnomenusa. Next base: position 4,034,919 of record NZ_CP009553.3, read on the forward strand.
ACCCCACGCAGTTCGACCCCAAGAGCCCCTACTTCGATCCCAAGTCGACGCCAGAATCACCGCGCTGGCTGCTCGTCGACGTCAAGCTCGATCGCAAGACGCGACTGGTGCCGCTCACGGAAATGCGCCAGACGCCCGAACTCGACGGCATGCTGGTCCTCGCCCGTGGCAATCGCCTCTCGATCACACCGGTGTCGCCGGCCCATTGGAAATTTATCAGCAAGCACTTACTTAGCGCATGACGCGGGAGGAGGGAACCAAAATTGCTGCGATAGCGTCTCTATAACGTCATCGACATACGCATAGCACGTAATCAGGTGCGGTGCCGTACGTTTTGCGCACCTCGTATCGCGAATGCCGTCGACGACCGGTCAAACGTTCGCCGCCAAGACGCGAACTCACATACGAAAAAGGACAATACCTATGCGCAAATCTCTCGCCGCAGCGCTTCTGATCGCGACCGCCGCCAATGTGGCCTACGCTCAATCGGGTGACGACATGAACCGTCAGGTCTCGGGTGTACTGGGTCTCGAAGCGCACGCCACGAAGGAAGTCGAACAGGACACCGTTCACATCACGATGTCGGCGCAGGAACAGGGGCCCGACGCGGCCACCGTCTCGCGCAATCTCACGCAGAAGGCCAACAGCGCGATGTCGATCGCCAAGAGTCAGAGCGGCGTGCAGGTGCAGACCGGCAACGTATCCCTCTATCCGACGACGAACCGCGACGGCAAGATCACCGCGTGGCGCGGGCGTACCGAATTGCAAATGACGTCGAAGGATTTCGGCGCCGCGTCGCGTCTGGCCAGCCAGATTTCCACGCAGATGCAAATGGACGGCGTGTCGTTCTCGCTCTCGCGCGAAGCGCAGGAGAAGACGCAGGCCGAGCTGACCAACCAGGCGATCCAGGCGTTCCGCGATCAGGCGCAGAGCAACACCAGGGCCTTCGGCTACAGCAGCTACACGATCCGTCAGGTGCAGGTCGGGGCGAACGCACCGGTCATGCCGCGTCCGTATGCGATGAAGGCCATGGCGATGAGCGCCAGTGCCGACGCCGCGCCGCCGATGCAACTCGAAGGCGGCAAGACGCAGGTCACCGTGACCGTGTCGGGCACCGTGCAGATGCGCTGAGTCCGCAGCGCGACGACGAGGCGACGTCCGCTCGCGGGACGCTGCCAACAAAAAACCGCCCTGTGCTCCAGGGCGGTTTTTTTGTGCCGGACGCCGCCACCACGTCGCGCCACACATCGTTGCAGGCAGCACAACGTGTTAGCGCCGACCGGGGCACCGTGCCGCAACGCGCTTACTTGAACTGCTCGCGCAGCAGATTCTTCTGCACCTTCCCCATCGTATTGCGCGGCAACTCGCTGACGAAATGAACGCGCTTGGGCACCTTGAAGTTGGCGATGCGCTGCTTGAGCGCATCGATGACGGTACGCTCGTCGGGCGTTGGCTCACCGGCGCGCGGCACGATCACGGCCACCACGGCCTCGCCGAAGTCGGGATGCGGCACACCGATCACGGCCGACTCCGCCACGCCGGCCATCTCGTCGATGACTCCCTCGATCTCTTTCGGATACACGTTGTATCCACCGGAGATGATGAGATCCTTCGAGCGGCCGACGATGTGCACGTAGCCGTCCTCGTCGACCTTGCCGACGTCGCCGGTCTTGAAGAACCCGTCTTGCGTGAATTCCTCCGCGGTCTTCTCCGGCATGCGCCAGTACCCGGCGAACACGTTCGGCCCCTTGACCTGGATGTGGCCGATCTCGCCTTGCGCGATCGGCGCACCGTCGTCGCCGACGATGCGCACCGTCACCTCCGGCAGCGGCACCCCGACGGTCCCCGCGCGACGCACGCTTGCCGGATCGCCGTGATAGGGGTTCGACACAAGCATCACCGTCTCCGACATGCCGTAGCGCTCTAGGATGGTGTGCCCCGTTCGCTCGCGGAACGCTTCGAACGTCTCGCGCAGCAGCGGTGCGGAACCGGAAATGAACAGGCGAATGTTGCGACACACGTCGCGATCGAGTCCGGGCTCGGCGAGCAGGCGCACGTAGAACGTCGGCACCCCCATGAAGACCGTGGCACGCGGGAGCTGATGCAGCACCTCGCGGGCGTCGAACTTCGTCAGCCAGATCATCTTGCTGCCGGAGTAAAGCGCCGCATGGCTCGCAACGAACAGTCCGTGCACGTGGAAGATGGGCAGTGCGTGCAGCAGCACGTCGCCGCCTTCGCGCTCGCCCCAGCCCCAGAACCGGTGCAACACGCGCGTATTGCTTGCGAGGTTGCCGTGCGAGAGCATCGCGCCCTTGCTGCGCCCCGTGGTCCCCGAGGTGTAGAGGATGGCGGCGAGATCGTCGGGCGAGCGCGGCACGGTGTCGAACGTGTCGCCGAACCAGGCCGCGCGCTCGAGCAGCGAGCCGGTGCGATCGTCGCCCAGCGTGAAGACGTGCCTTGCGCCGTTGGTGAACGCGATCTTCGAGACCCAGCCGAAATTCGCCGGGCTGCACACGACCACATCCGGCTCCGCGTTGCCGACGAAGTAGCTGATCTCGCTTTCCCGATAGGCCGTGTTCAGCGGCAGGTAGACGAGGCCGGCGCGCAGCGTGGCAAGGTACAGCAACAAGGCCTCGGGCGACTTCTCGACCTGCACGGCAACGCGCGCGCCCGGCGCGAGATCGAGGCTCGCGAGCAGATTGGCGATCCGTGCGCTCGCGTGCTCGATGTCGTCCCAGCTGTAATACAGCCCTTCGGGTGTTTCGATCGCGCATGCCGATCTGTCGGCGGGAAAACGTTCGGCGAAGCGTCGATAGAGGTTGGCGTCTTGCGTCATAAGGAGAACTGGAGAATAGCCTGGGTGAAAGCCGGGGGTGATCCCCCCTGAAAAAGCCAATGAAAAGGAAACACGGGATCGAGTCGCACCGGGCCCCGCCTATCGCCCCTGGAAATCGGGCGGACGTTTTTCGAGGAAGGCGGCGACACCTTCACGGTGATCGTGCGAGTCCCAATACGAGAACGCCTGCTGACATTCGGCTTCGGACAACGGCGGCACGGGCGGCGACAATCGCGCGATGAGCCATTTGTTCAATTGCGCGGCGAGCGGCGCCCCGGCGACAAGGCGCCGGGCGCTGGCATAGGCCGCTTCCTCGACGGCGTCGTCGGCCACCACCCGCGTGAGCAAGCCCTTCTCGCGGGCTTCCGCGGCATCAAACACACGCCCTTCGAGCAAAATCTCCAGCGCCGCCGCGCGTCCGGCAAGCGCCAGCACACCGCGCAGTTCGCCAGGGGCCATCGGAAAGCCGAGCTTGTTGATCGGCACGCCGAATCGTGCGCCCTGCCCGGCAATGCGCAGATCGCAGTGTGTTGCGATCTCGAGCCCGCCGCCCACGCAAACGCCCTCGATCAGCGCCACGCTCGGATGCCGGCAGCGCGCCAGCGCATCGAGCGTGGGCCCGATGATCTCGCCGTGGTAACGCCGCAGCGTGTCGTAGCTGCCGCGCTCCGCGGGGAATTCCTCGATATCGGCGCCGGCGGCGAAGTTGCCCTGCGCGCCGCGAATCACGATGGCCCGCACTCGCGCATCGTCGTCCAGCGCCTGCACGTGCGCGCGCAACGCGCGCCACATCGCGACCGAAATCGCATTGAGCTTGCCGGGATTCGACAGCGTGAGCGTAACCCACCCCTTGTCCAGCGAACTGTCGTCGCGCAGCACTTCACTCACGGGAGTCTCCATTGCGCCGATGCCGGCATCGATAAGTCGTCATGATCAAAGCAAACGGGCGACGGCGCGCCCGAGCGCGGGCTCGCCGTCGATCAGGCGCTGCAGATTGGCGTCGAGCTCGTCGGGCTCGTAGAGATAATTGACCATCATGCCGCACGATTGCTTCGCGCCCTTCCTGGACAGGTCGGCGTGCCAATTGATACGTTCGACGCGCGCGCCGTTGCCCAGGTGGAAGCGGGCGACCGGATCGCGCGGCAGCCCGCGCACCTGCTCGCGCGCGAGATAGTGCGCCGCCAGCGATTCCCCCAGCGTGCGCTGTAGCGCCTGCCCGCCCTTTCGTTCGGGCGTCGATTGCAGCCACGCCATCAGTTGCGCGCCCGTGATGTCGCCGGCCAGCGCGTCGTCCTGCGCGAGCAGCTTGCATCGTTTCGGGCCGAGCACCTGCGCGAGCGCCGATGCATTCAGTTGCCGGAGCCAGTCGTTGAACCCCGGGATCGGCGAGAGCGTGGCGAAGTTGCGCAACTTTGGGAAGTCCACCTGCAGTTCGTCGATCACGCGCTTGAGCAGGAAATTGCCGAAGCTCACGCCGCGCAGTCCCGGCTGGGTGTTCGAGATCGAATAGAAGATGGCCCAGCGAATCCGTCGCAGGTCCTCGAGCGGTGCCTTTTCGTCGAGCAGCGAATGCACGTCGGCCGCCATGTCGGGCACGAAGGCCACTTCCACGAAAATCAGCGGCTCGCGCGGCATGCGCGGGTGGAAGAACGCGTAGCAGCGGCGATCCGAGTCGAGTCGGTTGCGCAAATCGGCCCACGACGAAATCTCGTGCACCGCCTCGTAGCGCATGAGCTTTTCCAGCAGCGACGCGGGCGAATCCCACGTGATCGGATGCAGCTCCAGCAGGCCGACGTCGAACCACGTCGAAAAGAGACTTCCCAGATCCTCTTCGAGCGAAGCCAGTCCGGGCAATGCCGCCCGGTGGCGAAGCATGTCCGCGCGCCAGCGCACGAGAAAGGGCAGGCCGTCCGGCAAGGCGTTGAAGCGCTTGAGGAAACGCACTCGGGCACTGCCCAGCGCCCCCGCCAGCCCACCGGCGGTGCGTTTGACGCTCGCGCCCTCGCCCTCCTTGGCGCCGTCCCTGCTTGCGTCGGCGCCGGCATGTCCGTCGTTCGCGCAAATGTCGGCAACGACGCCGAGCAGCGCCAGTTTCTCCTCGGGCGAGGCGGCGTCGTAGCGCGTCATGAAGTCGCGCGCAGCCTCGTTCGCGGCCGAGTCGGTCAGACGTGCCGAGAGGCACTGCGACAGCTGACGCCGCAGCGCATTTTCCGCTCGCGGCGAAAGTCTGGCCGCGTCGATCTTGCCGTCCTTGCCGTCTTTCGGGCCACCGCCTTGTCCGCCGGACTTGCCGCCGCGTCCGAACCATTGGCCCAGCCGCTCGCCCAGCGAGGGCTTGGGCGACGGCACTGGCGCGCTCACCTCCGACACGCTCTCGGGCGACGTGCGGCTCGGGGCGGGCGGCGGCGCCGACGACGCCATGGCCCCGGAGGCACCCGACGAAGCCGGCGCGGACAAGGCCGACGTAGCGAATACAGCGGACATGGCAGACATCAGCGGCGCATCCTTCATGACGTTTCCTCACATGGCAAGACACTTCACCCCATCAGCTGATCGGGCAGCCACAGCGACAGACCCGGCATCAGGCAGATGAGAACGACGGCAAGCACCATCAGCACCACGAACGGCAGCACCCCCCAGACGATGTCTCGCAAGGCGATATCGGGCGCCGTGTTCTTGATGACGAATATGTTGAGCCCCACGGGCGGATGGATCAACCCCAGTTCCATCACGATCGTCATGACCACGCCGAACCACACGAGGTCGAAGCCGGCGTCGCGCAGCGGGGGCAGGATGATCGGTGCGGTCATGAGGATGATGCTCACCGGCGGCAGGAAGAAGCCGAGCACCACGACCATCAGCAAAATCGCCGTAAGCAGCACCCAGCGCGACAGATGCAGTCCCACGATCCACTGCGCCGCGGACTGGCTGATGTGCAGATAGCTCATCACGTAGGAGTAGAGCAGCGACATGCCAATGATGAACATGAGCATGGTCGACTCGCGCAGCGTGCCGGTCAGGATCGGTGCGATCTGGCGCGGCGTCCACATCCGGTAGATCACCGCGATGAGGGCGAGCGCGAGCAGGCCGCCAAGTCCGGCCGTCTCCGACGGCGTGGCATAGCCGCCGTACAGTGCCGCCATCACCCCGATGAGCAGCGTGACGAACGGCAGCACGCGCGGCAGCAGCGCCAGCTTCTCGCGCAGGGTTGCCGGCGGCTCGGCGGGAAACGGCGACGGCGTGCCATCGCGCGCGAGCGCCGCCTGCGCCGCTCCGTACTCGCGCCGGTAGCGCCACGCCGCGTAACAGGAGAACAACCCCACGAGCAGCAGCGCGGGGACGATCCCCGCGAGGAACAGGCGGCCCAGCGACTGCTCCGCGGCCACGGCGTACAGGATCATCGTGATCGACGGGGGCAGCAGAATGCCCAGCGTGCCGCCCGCGGCGATGATCCCGGCGGCAAAGCCCGGCGAGTAGCCGCGCTGGCGCATCTCCGGAATGCCCGCGCTGCCGATCGCCGAACATGTCGCAGGACTCGAGCCCGCCATGGCCGCGAACAACCCGCAGGCGAACACGTTGGCAATGCCCAGCCCCCCGGGAATTCGACGCATCCACGCGTGCAGCGCGAGATACAGATCCTGTCCGGCACGCGACTTGCCGATGGCCGCTCCCTTCAGGATGAACAGCGGGATCGACAGCAGCGTGATGCTGGCCATCTCCTCGTAGACGTTCTGCGTGATCGTGTCGAGCGAAGACGCGGGCATGAACCCGAACATGAACGCCACGGCGACCGCCCCGAGGGCGAACGCAATGGGCATGCCGGAGAACATGACGACCAGCGTGGCGCCCCCGTACAGCAATCCGATACCGAGCTCGCTCATGCATGGCCTCCCGTCCGATCCTTCGTTGGCGCGGCGGCGTCCACGCCATGCGCGCGCCCCCCGTCATGCCGGCCCAGCTCGCATGCGCCGATGGCCACCTGCAACAGCAACTGCACCGAGAGCAGGCTCATGCCGAAGGCCATCAACCCGTAGGGAATCGACAGCGGCGGCCCCCACGTCGAACTGCTCGTCTGGCCGTCGACATAGGCCTCCCAGAACAGCGTCCAGGATTTCCACGCGAAAAAGGCGCAAAAGGCGAAGGTGACGATGTCCACCACCCAGCGCCGCACGCGATTCACGCGCGCCGAGAGCAGCGTGGTGATCGCCTCGATGCCGATGTGTCCTCGCAGATGCTGCACGTGAGCGGCGGAAACGAAGGTCGCCCCCACCAGCAGGAAAACCGCGGCTTCGTCCTGCCAGTCGGTGGCGAGCTTGAGCACATGGCGGGCGAACACGCTGTAGCTCAGCACCAGCGCGGCCCCCACGAGCGCCACCATGCACACGGCCATCAGCAAACGGCTCACGCCCTGGAGCCAGGCGTCGAGCCGCCGCAACATGCGCGTGCGCGCCACCGCAGGTTCCGCGCTCACGGCAGCCCCGCTCATGCAGGCACCTTCTTGGCGAGGTCGAGCAGCTTCGCGCAGGTGTCCGACTTGCTCGCGTAATCCTTCCACGCGGTGCGCTCGGCAATCTCGCGCCACTTCATTACCGTGGCCTCGTCGAGGTCATAGACCTTGGCGCCGGCCTTCGTGTAGACGCTGGCGATCTGCGCATCGTCCGCCTTGGCGGCCTGCGTGCCGAACGCCTCGAGCTCCGCGCCCACTTGCAGGATCACCTGCTGCTGGTCCTTGGGCAGCTTGTCGAAGACCTGCTTGGACATGAGCAGCGGCTCGAGCATGAACCAGTACGACTTGTTGCGCCCCGTGGTCAGGTGCTTCGAGACCTCTTCCAGACGGAACGACATCAGACTCGTCGACGACGTCATCGCCGCATCCATCGCGCCCGTCTGCATGGCCGCGTAGAGTTCGTTGGACGGCAACGAAATGACGGCCGCCCCCGCCTCCTTGAGCATCATGTCCATCTCGCGGCTGCCGCCGCGCACCTTGAGCCCCTTGGCGTCGTCGGGCGTCACAAGCGGCCTGGCCCGGCTGGCCACGCCGCCCGCCTGCCAGACCCAGCTCACGATCACCACGTTCTTCTCGGCGAGCACATTGGTCAGCACCTTGCCGATCTCGCCGTTGCGCCAGGCGGCGCCCTGCGCGTACGAGGTCACCAGACCAGGCATCAAACCGATGTTGAGCTCGCGAACCTCGCCTCCCGCATAGGGCAGCGGGTAGAGCGAAAGATCGAGCGCGCCGCGCCGCAGCGCGGAGAACTGCGCGTTGGTCTTCATGAGCGAGCTGCCCGGATAGATCTGGAATTTCAGCGCGCCGTTGGTGCGCTTCTCGACTTCCTGCGCGAACTTGCGGCACAGCCGGTCGCGGAAGTCACCTTCCGTGAGCGTGCCGCCGGGGAATTGATGGGAAATCTTGAGCGGGCCGGACTGCGCGAATGCACTGCCCCACGGACCGGCCATCGCGCCGGTCGCCAGCGCCGAAGCGGCACCGAGCATGAGTTGCCGCCGAAGCGGGGAATGGTTTGTCTCCATGGCGTCTCCTGTCACTTGTGTCAGTGATGAACCGGCGAAGCCAGGTGCTGACATCTCCCGACGCGAGTCGCAAAACCCGCCCCGGGTGCATCACCGGCCCACCGGCACTGCATGTACGGATGACTGCTTGTTTTTTTGACGTTTCGAGGGCGCGAGTTGCCGCTCTCGGAATGAAATCGTATAGTTAAACGAAAATCGTGTATACAAATTGGCCGATTAAAAAATACATTTTTCGCGTAAACCCCGATCTTCAAGCCGGGGCGCGCGCGTTACTTTGACAGCCATGCATTCCATGTCTCCCCTATCGACGGGGCCGAATCCGGACCGAGCGAGAGCGTCATGACGGTAAAACCGAAGCGATCCGAAGCGCTGCGACAGGCGATCGAGGAGAAGATTGCCGTAGGCGAGTACCCTCCCGGCATGCGCCTCGACGAAGTCGAACTCGCCACCGCGTTCGGCGTGTCGCGCACCCCCCTGCGCGAGGCGCTGATTCAGTTGGCGTCGTCAGGCGTGATCGAGATCCGGCCTCGCCGGGGTGCGGTTGTCGCCCAGATCGACCCGCAGCGGCTGTGCGAGATGTTCGAGGTGATGGCGGAACTCGAGTCGATGTGCGGACGGCTCGCCGCGCGCCGCATCACCGATGAGGAACTCGCCGAGCTGCGCGCCACGCACGAGGCCAGCCGCGCGGCCGCCGAGGCGCGCGACATCGACACCTATTACGAGGTCAATGCGCACTTCCATGCGCTCATCTATCAAGCAAGCCACAACGCCTATCTGCAGGAAACGGCATTGCAACTGCACCGGCGTCTGCGCGTCTATCGTCGCCTGCAGCTTCGCGTGCGCGATCGGCCACACCAGTCCTTCTCCGAACACGACGCCGTGTTTCGTGCCATCGAAGCGGGCGACGCCGACGCCGCGTCCGAGCATCTGCGTGGGCACGTCACCGTGCAGGGCGAACGATTCGCGGATCTGATGGCCTCGTTGCGCGCCCTGGAGCGCAAGGCGAGTTAGCGCCCGGCGGGGTGCCGACGTCGTGTCATGCACGCAAAGCAAAGGGCCGCCGGAGCGAAACTCCGGCGGCCCTTGGTTCGTGTTCGATGCCCGACGGGGGCGTGTCAGGCGGGCGACCCCACCGGACGGCGGCGGTACGACCACACCAGCATGGCGATGCCCGCCACGATCATCGGCATCGACAGCCACTGTCCCATCGACAGGCCGAACGAGAGCAGACCAAGGAAGGCATCCGGCTCACGCGTGAATTCGGCGAGGAAACGGAACGTCCCGTAGCCGACGAGGAACATGCCCGAGACCGCACCGATCGGACGCGCACGACGCGCGAAGATCCACAGCAGCAGGAACAGCGCCACGCCTTCGAGCGCGAACTCGAACAACTGCGAGGGATAGCGAGGCAGGCCGTGGAACTGGGCGAACACGGTGGCCATGGCCTGATCGGCCATCGCCTGCGGATGCGCGAACACCCACTGGGCGTCTTCCGCGGCGGCTTGCGGGAACAGCATGGCGAAGCGCGAGTCGGGCGACGTCACGCGGCCCCACAGCTCGCCATTGATGAAGTTGCCCAGACGGCCGGCGGCGAGGCCGAGCGGAATCATCGGCGCGATGAGATCGGTGCCCGCGAGCAGCGATTGACCGCGACGGCGCGTGAACAGCCACATCGCGACGAGTACGCCGAGAAAGCCGCCGTGAAACGACATGCCGCCTTCCCACACCCTGAAGATGTCGAGCGGATTCGCCAGATAGAACGCCGGCTTGTAGAAGAACACATAGCCCAGCCGTCCGCCAAGAATGACGCCGAGTACGCCGTAGAACAGCATGTCGTCGAGATCCTGCGCCTTCCAGCCTTGCGCGGCAATGGAAGGCTGGCGCACGCGCAGCCGGCCCACGAGCAGGAAAAGGATGAAGCCGACCAGATACATCAGGCCGTACCAGCGGATGGCGAGCGGGCCGAGATGAATCGCGACCGGGTCGAATTGAGGATGAATCAGCATGGATCAGAAGAATCGATTCGTGAACAAAAGTTCCGCCTGACGACGAACGGGCGGCGCGTCGTCTGTTACGACATATTGTCGAGCGCGCATGAAGCGCCGGCGCCCGCGAGCCGGTGCATGTGCACGGGATGGCCAGCACAATACCACGAGCCCGTGCCATCGCGGCAGGCCGATCGAGGCGCCGCGGCAAGACCGAGGCTCAGGCGAACAGGGTCGCGCCCGGCGGCGTGTGCGCCACCGCGCGCGCCGTCTCGAGAAAGCCGTGGAGTACCGGCGAGACCTCCGCGGTGCGCCAGAGCAGTCCTGTCTCGATGAGCGTGCTGGACTCGCGCAGCGCGCGATAGGTCACGCCGGTGCGGCGCAGATGGCAAAGCGACTGCGGCACCAGCGCCACGCCCATGCCGGCCGACACGAGACTGACGATGGTCTGCATCTGGATCGCCTCCTGTCCCACGCGGGGCGTGAGCCCGAGCGCCGCGTAGCAGCCCATGATGATGTCGTGGAACGCTGGCGCCACGCGACGCGGGAAGATCACGAGCGGCTCGTCGGCGTAATCGGCCAGACTCACCGCCGCGCCCGATGCCGTGGTGTCGGCATTGCCGTCCGGTCCGGCAGGCAGCGCCAGCATCAGCGGCTCGCGCACGATCGGCAGGTACGACAGTTCGTTGGCGTAGCGCGCCGGCACGGGCGGGATGAAAAGCCCGGCGTCGATTCGCCCGTCCATGAGCGCCTCGACCTGGACGTCGCTCGTCGCCTCGAGCAGTTGCAGGCGCACGCGCGGGTAGCGCTGCCCGAACTCGCGCAACAGCGGCGGCAGGATGCCGTAATCGGCCGTCGAGACGAAGCCCAGCGCGAGCGTGCCCACCTCGCCGTGCGCCAGGCCCTGCGCCAGTGCGGGCAAGGCCTCGGCGTCCGCCAGAATGCGCCGCACCTCGGGCAGCAGCTGGCGCCCCACGGCGGTGAGTTCCACCGAGCGATTGGTGCGCACGAAGAGCGGTGCGCCGAGCGACGCTTCGAGCGCCCGGATCTGTTGCGAGAGTGGCGGCTGCGTCATCGACAGCCGCTGTGCCGCGCGCCCAAAATGCCGCTCCTCGGCCACCGCCACGAAGTATCGAAGTTGACGTAAATCCATGATATTTTTTTCGACTCAATCCAAGTCAAATAATATATTTGACAAGCATTCGAGGAAAGACGAATCTTGACGTCCGAACAGAGCCTTGACGGCCCCGACCCACAAGCCCAGCGTTACAGAGACGACCATGCCTGAATACCGTTCCCGCACCTCCACCCACGGCCGCAACATGGCCGGCGCCCGCGCCCTGTGGCGCGCCACCGGCATGAAAGACGGCGACTTCGGCAAGCCGATCATCGCCGTGGTGAACTCCTTCACGCAGTTCGTGCCGGGTCACGTGCACCTGCGCGATTTGGGCGCCATCGTCGCCAAGGAGATCGAGGCGGCGGGCGGCGTGGCCAAGGAATTCAACACCATCGCCGTGGATGACGGCATCGCCATGGGGCATGGCGGCATGCTGTACTCGCTGCCCTCGCGCGAGCTGATCGCCGACTCGGTGGAATACATGGTCAACGCGCACTGCGCCGACGCCATGGTCTGCATTTCCAACTGCGACAAGATCACCCCGGGCATGCTCATGGCCGCCATGCGCCTGAACATCCCGGTCGTGTTCGTCTCGGGCGGTCCGATGGAGGCCGGCAAGGTCAAGTCGGGCGACGGACAGGTGATCGCCAAGATCGACCTGATCGACGCCATGATCAAGGCCGCCGATCCGAAGGTCAGCGACGCCGAAGTCGCCGAAGTCGAGCGCAGCGCCTGCCCGACGTGCGGCTCGTGCTCGGGCATGTTTACCGCCAACTCGATGAACTGCCTGACCGAAGCCATCGGCCTGGCCCTGCCGGGCAACGGCACCATCGTGGCCACGCACGCCTGGCGTCGCGGCCTGTTCGAGCAGGCGGGCCGCCTCGTGGTCGACCTGTGTCGTCGCTACTACCAGGAAGACGACGCCTCGGTGCTGCCGCGCAACATCGCCACCAAGGCCGCGTTCGAGAACGCCATGGCGCTCGACGTCGCCATGGGCGGCTCCACCAACACGGTGCTGCACCTGCTTGCCGCCGCGCAGGAAGCGGGCGTGGACTTCAAGATGGCGGACATCGACCGCATCTCGCGCAACGTGCCTTGCCTGTGCAAGGCCGCGCCGGCGACCGACAAGTACCACATCGAAGACGTGCACCGCGCAGGCGGCATCATCGGCATTCTGGCCGAGCTCGCCCGCGGCGGACTGCTCGACACCTCGTGCGGCAACGTGCACAGCGGCACGCTCGGCAACGCCATCGACGCCTGGGACGTGAAGAACAGCGCCAACGATCGCGCGCAGACGTTCTACAGCGCCGCGCCGGGCGGCGTGCCCACGACCATCGCATTCAGCCAGTCGTCGACCTATCCGGCGCTCGACCTGAACCGTGAAACGGGGTGCATTCGCGACAAGGAGCACGCCTATACCAAGGACGGCGGCCTGGCCGTGCTGTACGGCAACCTCGCCGAGAAGGGCTGCATCGTGAAGACGGCCGGCGTGGACGAGTCGCAATGGGTCTTTACGGGTCGCGCCCGCGTGTTCGAGAGCCAGGACGACGCCGTCGAAGGGATTCTTGGCGACAAGGTCCAGCCGGGCGACGTGGTCGTCATTCGCTATGAAGGCCCGAAAGGCGGCCCGGGCATGCAGGAAATGCTCTACCCGACCTCGTATCTGAAATCGAAGGGCCTGGGCAAGACCTGCGCCCTGTTCACCGACGGCCGCTTCTCGGGCGGCTCGTCGGGACTGGTGATCGGCCACGCGTCGCCGGAAGCGGCCGAGGGCGGCACCATCGGCCTGGTCGAGGACGGTGACGTGATCGAGATCGACATCACGCAGCGCAAGATGCATCTGGCCGTGTCCGACGACGAACTGGCGCGCCGCCGCGCCGCCATGGAAGCCCGTGGCGACAAGGCATGGCAGCCGGCGAACCGCGAGCGCGTGGTGTCTCAGGCCCTGCAGGCCTACGCCGCGCTGGCTACCTCGGCCGACCGCGGCGCCGTGCGCGATCTGTCGCAGTTGAAGACGGCCAAGCGCGGCTGACGCCGCGCGGCGGCACTCCCGGTGAACCCGGGGGTGCTGCCGGCCCGGCAGCGTGATACAACAACGCCTATGCGCAACGCTGCGGCAGTCGAGGGTGGCCAAGCGCATCCCCACAGGAGACCGTCATGGCATTCAACCGTCGTTCGCGAAACGTCACGCAAGGCGTGGCGCGCTCGCCCAACCGATCGATGTACTACGCGCTGGGCTATCAGGAAGAAGACTTCGACAATCCGATGATCGGCGTGGCCAACGGCCACTCCACGATCACCCCGTGCAACGCGGGGCTGCAACGACTGGCGGACGCCGCCGTCGACGCCATCAAGCGCCATCAGGCCAACCCCCAGATATTCGGCACCCCGACCATTTCCGACGGCATGTCGATGGGCACGGAGGGCATGAAGTACTCGCTCGTGTCGCGCGAAGTCATCGCCGACTGCATCGAGACCGCCGTGCAGGGCCAGTGGATGGACGGCGTGGTCGTGATTGGCGGCTGCGACAAGAACATGCCCGGCGGCATGATCGCCCTCGCGCGCATCAACGTGCCCGGCATCTACGTCTACGGCGGCACCATCAAGCCGGGCAACTGGAAGGGCAAGGATCTCACCATCGTCTCCTCGTTCGAGGCCGTGGGCGAGTTCACGGCCGGACGCATGACCGAAGCCGATTTCAAGGGCATCGAGAAAAACGCCTGCCCGTCGACCGGTTCGTGCGGCGGCATGTACACGGCCAACACGATGAGCTCCTCGTTCGAGGCGCTGGGCATGTCGCTGCTGTATTCGTCGACCATGGCCAACCCCGATCAGGAGAAGGTCGACTCAGCCGCCGAATCGGCCCGCGTACTCGTTGAAGCCGTCAAGAAGGACCTCAAGCCGCGCGACATCATCACGCGCAAATCCATCGAAAACGCCGTGGCGCTCATCATGGCGACCGGCGGGTCGACGAACGCCGTGCTCCACTATCTGGCCATCGCGCACGCGGCGGACGTCGAGTGGCGCATCGAGGACTTCGAACGCATTCGCGCACGCGTGCCGGTCATCTGCGATCTGAAGCCCTCGGGCAAGTACGTGGCGACTGACCTGCACAAGGCGGGCGGCATTCCTCAGGTGCTGAAGATCCTGCTCGACGCCGGGCTGCTGCACGGCGACTGCATGACGATCACCGGCCGCACGATCGCCGAGGAACTGAAGGACGTGCCGTCGGTGCCGCGCGCCGACCAGCACGTGATCTTCCCGATCGACAAGGCGCTCTACAAGGAAGGCCACCTCGCCATTCTCAAGGGCAACCTCGCCGAAGACGGCGCGGTGGCCAAGATCACCGGTCTGAAGAACCCCATCATCACGGGGCCGGCGCGCGTGTTCGACGACGAACAAAGCGCGATGGACGCAATCCTCGGCGACAGGATCCAGGCGGGCGACATTCTCGTGCTGCGCTATCTCGGCCCGAAGGGCGGCCCCGGCATGCCGGAGATGCTGGCGCCGACGTCGGCCATCATCGGCAAGGGACTCGGCGAGTCGGTCGGCTTCATCACCGACGGGCGGTTCTCCGGCGGCACATGGGGCATGGTGGTCGGGCATGTCGCGCCGGAGGCATTCGTGGGCGGCACCATCGCGCTGGTGCACGAGGGCGACTCGATCACCATCGATGCGCACCGGTTGCTGTTGCAGTTGAACGTGCCTGACGATGAACTCGCCCGGCGTCGCGCGGCGTGGAAAGCACCGGCGCCGCGCTACACGCGTGGTGTGCTGGCCAAGTACGCCGCGCTCGCGCAACCGGCCAACAAGGGCGGCGCGACAGGCTGAGCGTCACGTCCACGGAGACGGTTCGCGCCTCTGTCGCATTGGATCACCCCGCGGCACGCTCGTCGACAGCGACGGACGTGCCGCTTTTTCGTTGCACCGGCCGAGCGACGACAAATGCTATATTCCGGCCAGACGTTTCGAGACCGGCAGACAAGAAAGACGAAAGGCTGCCGGGCAGGCGGCGCCATGCCGACCCGGCCCGGCTGCCCCCGGGGCCTGCCGGCGACTTTCCGGACATACGTAGCCAATGAAAACCACTACCGGTAAACCTGCGGGCGCGATGGTCGGTGCCTGGTTGATGGTCGCGGCAAGCGCCGCGTTCGCGCAGACCGGCGCGTCGCCCGCCTTCGATGCACAGGACAAGTCCGACGCGCGCGCGATCGAATCGCTCGCGCGCGCCCGCAACTGCATGACATGTCACGCCACCGACCGCACGCTGCTCGCGCCGTCGTACCGGGACATTGCCAAACGCTACGCGGGCAAGCCGGGCGCCGCCGAGGAACTCGCGCGCTCCATCGCCGACGGCAGCCGGGGAAAATGGGGCAGCCTGCCGATGCCCGCCGGTTTGCAGCTCGCGCCGGGCGAGGCCAACCGCCTGGCGCGCTGGATTCTGGGCATGTCGCGCTAGCCGCCTCGGCTCAGCCCTGCGAGCGCACCTGCTTGGCGACTTCTTCGATGACCGCCTGCCGGATCCGGTCGGGCAACTGCGCCTGAAGCGCGTCGGCCACCTGCTTGCCGATCAACTGGACCAGCCATGACGTCTGGTCGATCAGCGCGTCGTGACAACGGCGCTCCACCATCGTCGTGATCTCGTCGGCCAGTTGCAACGTAAGCCGCGCGCTGACGCGTTCGGCGAAAACGGCGACGTCGGCGGGCACGCCCTGCTCCGGGGCGGAAGTCGCCGCGGACGTGTGCCCCGGAGGCGACGGCGCCGCCTCGCCGGGCGCGAGCACTTCGGTCAGCGTGGGGATGCCGGGGTCGGTGCGCTCGGGCTCGTTCGTCACGGTCAGCCTCGTTGGTCGTAGTTGTTCAGGGTGTAGCCGCGATCGCGATAGAAGCGGTACCGCTCGCGTGCGCCGGCGAGCTCGTCGGGGGCGTCGCCGACGATTTCCACCACGCGTTCGAAGCGCGCGAAGTGCGTGGGTACCACGCCCGCGAGATTGAGCAGCACCTGATGATGCTGTGCGGGCTCATCGGGCGCGGCGAGCACCACGGGCGTTTGCGCGGCGAGCGGGTCCTGAGTGAAGCAATGCGGCACGAACTCGAGCGGCGAGAAAGTCCACAGCGTCTGGTCGAACGCCTTGAGCACGTCCGGCTCGCCGACGACCACGAGGGTCTGACCGGCGCCGTAGACCTTGCGCGCGAACCGGCACGCATACTCGACCCGGTTCGGCACATGGGTGTGAAAGTCGACGCGCGTCACCGGGCTTCGCGATCGATCAGGAACTGCGTGAGCAACGGCACCGGACGGCCCGTCGCGCCCTTGGCTGCCCCGCTCTTCCATGCCGTACCGGCGATGTCCAGGTGAGCCCACTCGTATTTCTCGGTGAAGCGCGCCAGGAAGCAGGCCGCCGTCACGCTGCCGGCCGGGCGCCCGCCGATGTTCGCCACGTCGGCGAAGTTCGACTTGAGCTGCTCCTGGTACTCCTCCTCGACCGGCAGACGCCAGGCCGTGTCGCCCGTCGCACGGCCGGCGGCCAGCAGTTCGTCGGCCAGCGCGTCGCTCTTGGAGAACAGGCCCGAGTTCACATGACCCAGCGCGATGATGCAGGCGCCCGTGAGCGTGGCGACATCGATCACGGCCGCCGGCTTGAAGCGCTCGGCGTAGGTGAGCGCGTCGCACAGGATCAGACGGCCTTCGGCGTCGGTATTGAGCACCTCGATGGTCTGGCCAGACATGCTGGTGACCACGTCGCCCGGTTTCGTCGCCTTTCCGCCCGGCATGTTCTCCGTGGCCGGCACGACCGCGATGACGTTGAGCTTCAGGCCCATCTCGGCGACCGCACGGATCGTGCCGAGCACGGAACCCGCGCCGCACATGTCGTATTTCATCTCGTCCATGGCCTCGCCCGGCTTGAGCGAGATGCCGCCCGTGTCGAACGTCACTCCCTTGCCGACCAGCACGATCGGCGCCTGCCTGGCGGGTCCGCCCTCGTACTTGAGCACGATGAACTGGGGTGGCTGAACCGAGCCGCGCGCCACCGACAGGAACGACCCCATCTTGAGTGCCTCGATCTGCTTCGGCCCGAGGATCTCGGCCTTGAGCTTGAATTCGCGCGCCAGCTTGCGGGCGGTGTCGGCCAGATACGTGGGCGTGCAGACGTTGCCCGGCAGATTGCCCAGGTCCTTGGTGAGCGCCATGCCGTTGGCGATCGCCTCGCCATGCCGCGCAGCGACCCTGGCGGCCTTGAGTTCGTCGGGCGCGACGGCGAAGACGACCTTGCGCAGCACCGTGTTCGACGGTTCGGCCTTGCTCTTCATCTGGGTGAAACGATAGGTGGCGTCGCGCAGCGCGATCACCGAGGCGCGCACCGCCCAGGCGGCGTTCTGGGCCGTGACCGTCGCCTGGGGCAGCGTCCACAGGGCGTCGACGGCGCGCGAGGCGAGTACGGCGCGCGCGGCGGCGCGCGTGGCTTCGTTGAACGCCTTTTGCGAGAGCTTGTCCTCACGACCGAGGCCGACGAACAGCACACGTGCCGGGCTCCAGCCGGCGACCTCGTGCAGCATCAGCGTGCTGCCGAGCTTGCCGTCGAGTTCGCCGCGCTTGACCATGCGCGCGAGCAGACCCTTGCTCGCGGCGTCGAGCGCCTTGGCAAGGCCGGCGAGCGGTTGCTGCTCGAACACGCCCACCACCAGACACTCGGTCTTTGCGTTGGCAAGACCGGCCTGGCCCGCCTTGGTCGAATCGAAGGCTTTTGTGCTAAAGTCCATCGCGCTTTCCTCGGGTAAAATTCGTACGAGCCGCAATTATCCGCTTTTTTCCCCGCTCGCCCAACCGCGAGAGCACCCCTATCGTCATCACATGATTTTTCAGCGTTCCCTGCAGCGCGAGCTGAACTACACCGCCGGGGCCGTCTTCATGGTGCTGATCACCGTCATGCTCACCACCATGATGATCCGCATCCTGGGCTTCGCCGCGTCGGGGAAAGCCGACCCGCGCGACGTGCTCGTGCTCATCGGCCTGGCCGTGATCGGCTACCTTGCCGTCATTCTGATCGTGACGCTGTTCGTCTCGATCCTTTTCGTCCTTACCCGCTGGTACCGCGATTCGGAAATGGTCGTGTGGTTCGCCTCGGGATTGTCCATCACCGATTTCATCAAGCCGGTGCTGCGCTTCGCCGCGCCCTATCTGGCCGTCATCACGTTCTGCGCCCTGGTCGCCTGGCCGTGGGCGAACCAGCAGATTGCCGCGCTCGAAGCGCGCTTCGCGCAACGCGACGATGTCTCGATGATCTCGCCGGGGCAATTCCGCGAGAGTGCGTCGAGCCATCGCGTGTTCTTCGTCGAGACCGTGTCGCCGGACGCGACCAAGGTGCACAACGTGTTCGTCTCGGGAACCGAGAACGGCAAGGTGAACGTGGTCGTCTCGAAGGACGGTCATATCGAGACCGCCAAGGACGGCAACCGCTATATCGTGCTGGAAAAAGGCCGCCGCTACGACGGCGTGCCCGGGCAGCCCGATTACCGCGTGATGGAATTCGAGCGCTACGGCGTGAAGATCGACAATCCGAACGCCACCTCCACCGACAACACCCCGACCAAGGGCGTGCCGACGGCCCGTCTGTTCCGCGAGATCCAGAATCCGATCTTCCGCGGGGAAATCGTGTGGCGCATCGGTCTGCCGCTGCTCGCGCTGTCGCTGGTGCTGCTCGCGGTGCCGCTGGCCTACCAGAATCCGCGACACGGCCGCACCATCAACCTCGTCATGGCCGTACTCATCTATCTGGGCTATACCAACCTGCTGAGCCTGTCGCAGGCGTACGTCGCGCAGGAGCGCCTGCCGCTCGCCATCGGCGTATGGCTGCTGCATGCGCTCGCCCTGCTCGTCATCGTGCTGTTGTACGTGCGCCGTGTGCGCTTCCGCGGGTTGCTGGGCCGCCGCCGCAACGGCGCCGTGCGCGCCGCCGGAGGCGCCCGATGATGCGCGTCTACGAGAAGTACCTTGCGCGCCAGATTTACCTGGCGTTCCTCTTCGTCCTGCTCGCGTTCGTCGGCCTGTTCGTCTTCTTCGACCTCGTGAGCGAGCTGGGCGACGTGGGCCGGGGCGGTTATCGCTTCCAGCACGCGCTGGCCTACGTGCTGCTGTTCGCACCGCAGCGCATGTACGAAATCATTCCGGTGGCCTCGCTCATCGCCGCTATCTATGTCTGCGCGCAACTGGCCGGGAACTCGGAGTTCACGATTTTCCGCGTGTCGGGGCTCTCGACCGGACAGGCGCTGCGCTCGTTGCTCAAGATCGGGTTCCCGATCGTGCTCGTCACGTTCGTCATCGGCGAGTACGTCGCGCCCAATGCCGAGCAGCTCGCGCAGAAGATTCGTCTCGAGGCGTTGGGCAGTTCGGTGTCGTCGGGCTTCCGCTCGGGCGTCTGGGTCAAGGACACGGTCGATCAGGATGGCTCGCGCGTGACCCGCTTCATCAACGTCGGCACGCTCAACCCGGACAACACGATTGCCAACGTGCGCATCTACGAGTTCGACGACAAGCTCCGGCTCGACAGCGTGCGCCTGGCCAAGCTGGGCCAGTTCGAGGCGCCGAATTTCTGGAAGCTCACCGACGTCTCCGAGACGGTATTCACCGCCACCGACACCGCCACGACCAGCACCGATCCGCTGCGCGCCCTCGTGCAAAGCAAGCAGGTCCATATCGACACGGTGCAGATGCGCTCGGAGCTCACGCCGCAGATCCTGTCGGTGCTGATGGTCTCGCCCGACAACATGGCCATCGGCAGCCTGTACAAGTACATCGGGCACCTGAAGGAAAACCAGCAGAACACCGACCGTTACAGCCTGGCGCTTTGGCAGAAAC
Organism: Pandoraea pnomenusa; assembly: GCF_000767615.3. Taxonomy (NCBI): domain Bacteria; kingdom Pseudomonadati; phylum Pseudomonadota; class Betaproteobacteria; order Burkholderiales; family Burkholderiaceae; genus Pandoraea; species Pandoraea pnomenusa. The sequence continues at coordinate 4,055,243 of NZ_CP009553.3, forward strand.
TGCTCTATCCGTTCGCGGTATTCGTGATGATGGCGCTGGCCCTGCCGTTCGCTTATCTGCACGCCCGCGCGGGGGCCATCGGCCTGAAGGTGTTCGGCGGGATCATGCTCGGCATGAGCTTCCAGTTGCTCAACAACCTGTTCTCACATCTGGGGCTGCTCAACACGTGGCCGTCGTGGTTTACGGCGGCATTGCCGTCATTGCTCTATCTGGTGCTCGCCATTGGGGCGTTGCGCTGGGTGGACAAGCACTAGGAACGTCGTCATGCCGGACAAGCCAGGTCTCGTGCTGTTTGCGCACGGTTCGCGCGATCCGCGCTGGGCCGAACCGTTCGAGCGACTGCGCGAGATGCTGCGCGCGCAGCGCCCCGACGTCGATGTCCGGCTCGCGTTTCTCGAACTCATGACGCCGAGCCTGGCGCAGGTCGTCGACGAACTCGCGGCCGCCGGCAGCCGCGAGATCACCGTGGTGCCAATCTTCCTCGGTCAAGGCGCTCACGCGCGGCGCGATCTGCCGGCGCTCGTCGAAACTTGCCGCACCACGCATCCGGCGCTGTCGATTCGCCTGTGCGCCGCGGCAGGCGAAAGCGACACCGTATTGCTCGCCCTCGCCGCCTACTGCACGGACGCGCTCGATATCGCCTGAGCGGCCCGGGCGCTCGCCCCCTCCGATCGTCCCTCACCCACCCACCCGCCGTCCCGATCCTGCGCCAACGGGGCCACGATCCGCCCCTGCGGACGTGCCGCCCCCTCCTGTCTCAGCCTTCGCGCGAGCCCCGCATCGCAAGCGAAATCTGCAAGTCGCCGCCTCGGCGCCTCGGCAAGACTAACGCCAAGCGATCCGCGCCGACACGCCTTCCGACTTGCCTTGCGCCCGTCCCGTCGTCCGCCCCCTCGCCCGCCGTTGCGTGAGTCGGCTTTGGGCACGACAGCGGCGCCATCGGCGCATGCGCTTGCGACGCGCTCGTCGCGGTCATGCCCCCGAGACATCCTCGTCATCGACTGGAGCGCAAGCCATGCATTTGATCTCCGCAGCCCCTTCGTTCGCTTCGATCATCGCGCCGGCATCCGACGCGGTGGTGCCGATTCCCCTGCCGGTCGGGTTCGCGACGGAGGTGGCGCATTTCGAACGCCTGACCGACATCGGCCGCGCCGTGTTCGACGCCCCGCCGCAGGCGGGTGCCGCGCTCGGCCTGTTGCTTGCACTGGCCAGGGAGGCAGTGCCATTCGACGATCTGGAAGATCTCGACCCGCACAACGTGGATCGGCTCGCGGACCTCTTCGACGAACGGCCCGCGCTCGCGCCGTATGTCCTGGCGACACTACCGGCAAAGATCGTGAACAGCCCGCCCTGGGAACATGTGGATACGATCATCGGACGCGCCGTGAGCGCGAGCACGCTACGCGACCTCGAGCGCTCGCTGCATCGTGCCAACGTGCCCCTGCCGGACTTCGCGCAATACGGCGGCGGATGGCGCGCCGACTTCAACGCATGGCGAGACGAAATCGTCGATTGGGCCACCTATTTCCGATGGCTCGGGTCGGGGCATGACCCGTTCTCGGGAACACACCCGGCCGAGCGCTTCGACAATGCGTCCGCGCACGCGTCCCTCGCGGGCACGCCACTGCGCACCAGCCGGACCGGCTTCGAGCTGGCGCTGATTTATGCCGCCGAGCTCGAGTTCGATTCGGCGGAAGACCTCCTTGCGCTGCTGGCGCAGCCGATTCCGCGCGAGGGTTCCCGCATGCCGTCGCATCGCCGCCGCTCGGAAACCTGACGGAGCGAGCCAGCGCATGCATGCCACCGCCCCTGCCCCCAGACCCTGCGCCGCCGCCTCCCGCCCATCCATCCGGGCGCCCGCCGGCGGCGCATCGGCCGATTTGCACGCCGCATCCCGGGAGACCTTCCGTCAGACGTTGCTCATGTGCACGCAAGGCTCCAGAGTCATCGGCATGTCGTGCGCCCCCTCGTCGGTAGGCGGCCTGGCTTCCGAGGTACGACGATCGCTGACCGACGCCGGTGTCGCCGCGCACGAGATCGATCTTCTCACCCACGTCGTGACCGGTCACGTCGAGCCATACGTCGACGAGATGCCCTTCTTTCTGGCACTTCACGCCGTGCGCATGGCGGGACAAAAATTGCGCGACCGCGCCCCCTGGGCATCTCCCGACGATATCTGCCGGCGCGCGCTGAGCCAGTCAACGTGGCGCAGTCTCTCGCGCTCGCTGAATCGCTCGGTTGCCAACGTGCCGGAGATCGGGCGGTGGGGCGACTGGCAACGCGTCTCGTCCAACTGGCGCCACGGGATGTGCGACGCGATCGTTAAGGCCGCACAAATGGGGGCGGGTGCCACCCCGTCGCATCGGCGCGCGCGCCGGGATGCGGGTCACGACGGCGACGCTACCTCGCCGGCGCCATCGCTCGACTTCACCTGCGCGGGCAAGACCGGCTACCTGCTCGGGGCACTATACGCGTCGTCGCTGCTGCCCCAGCAGCATTGCGTGGCCAGGACCCGACATGGCGCACCCACCAACGGGACCGCCATCGCGATCGCGCCGGCTACCCTCGCGCGCGGTGAGCACGTGCCAGATCCGACGCCGCGACAAGCGCGCACGCCATCCGGCCGCGCGGCATGCGAAGCGAGTCAGGCGCCGGCGACAGGCACATCATTGCCCCCGAGCGAGCCCGAGTCACATCGCGTCACGCCGAGGCAGGCACGGCCGGTGCCGATCGACGGCGCGCAGGCGCGACTGGTGAACTTCGTGAAGGACATCGGCGCGGCCATCGCGTCGCTGGCCGCGCTCCGACTGCCGGGCGCCGAAGCCGCCGGGGCGGGAGCGTTCCGCACGCCGGGCATCGTGCTTCGCTCGGCCGCATGGTCCGCGCCGCCACGGGCCGACGATGTCACCTTTCTGACGAGCTCACCAGCGGTACGGCAACTGGTGGATTCGGCCAATGCGTGGCGTCACCGCAATGCCGTGCAGAGCGAATTGCACAAGACATTCGCGCCGTTGATGGCGTTCGCCATGCCGGCCGACAAAGAACAGTTGCTCGAAGACCTGCTGGAAGCCCAAGCCAGCCTCGAGGGTATCGATCCGGGTACGCTCAGACTGCGTCGGCACCGATCGATCGCGGGGGCGCAGCGCCACAAGGCCGTCAAGTACTGGCGCCTGTACGACGCCGCCGAACGGATCGTGCGCGGCGAGCTGGACATCACGGCACATGCGGCCGACGTGACGTTCGACGTCAGTCAGGAAACGCCGGTGGGCGCCGTCTACGAGGCGCCCACGTTGCTCACTGCCTCGCGCTGGATGATGATCGTGACGCAATGGAGCGTCCGGTGCCAGGCGCGGGCGAACATGACCTGGACCGTACCCGCGCGGCTGGCGGACGATGCGAACAGCGAGCTCACGCACGCGCTGCAAACCGCCCTCGCACTGAGCGACCTCGCGATGGCCAATGCCTACGGCCTGGTATCTCGCACGGCGGTGCAGACGGCTAGACATGCCCTCGTCGCCGCGCTCATTCCGGGCATTGCGGGGACCACCAGTCACGCGCATGCGTTGCAACTGTCGCTCGATGCTGGCGGGTCGACACACCATGCCACGCCCGCGGGCACATTCGTGATCACCCAGCATGCCCGCGACGGCATCGCACTGCTCTATCTCATGGGCGAGCCGCTGGCATGGCGCGCCTTCGATTCGCCCGATGCGTTGCACGACGCCATCGCCCGAAACCTCGGTGGCTTGCGCGACACGCTGCTCGCGCGCACACCCGACACGTTCCGCCGGTCAGCACAGACCGGCAGGCTCACGTCGGGCCTCGGCGACGGCACCGCGACAGCGCCGATGCAAATCGCGCGGCAGGCCACGCTGGCGGTCATGGATGCCGAAGCGCCGCTCGTGCTCGTGGCGCCCGCGACGCCCGCGCGCGTCGACGACTATTGCCGATGGCTGAGCGGCGAGCCCAATGCCGCGATCGAGCAGGCGCTGGAGCGCTGGTATGCCGCGCGCCAGGCCGGCGGATTGTCCGTCGCTTCGCGGACTCCGCTCGTCGGCCTGCGGGACATCCAGTACATCGAGCGCATCCAGCGCCTGCGCGCCTCGCTGTCGATGGCGATCCCCACGCCAGAGACCATGGCTCGCCGGCTTGCGAGGGCGATGCTCGCGCGGCGTGGGCTGGCCGACGTCGATCCCGACGATGTCTACGTCACGTTGTCGGAGCCGCCGGTCACGGTCTCGCTCACGAACGCGACGATGACGAAGATGACCTCGCCGCGGACCACCGCCACCGGACAGCTCTTGCAACCTGCGACGCGCACGGCAATCGCCATGGTGCCCTTGCGACGAGACGGCGAAGCCCCAGCGCCCGGTGCCCGGGAGCTGCTTGCGGACGTGACGCCGCAGGGCTACGCCCAGCAGGCAATCGAAGCGTTCGAAGCGTTCTGGCATGCGCATCGGCGCGAGGTGCGAAGCGTGCTCAAGAGCGAGTTCATCGCGCAAGTGTGGCTGCAACGCGCAACCAGGACGCTTTCGGTCGAGCAGGCCAACATCGCGGCGCGCATTGCCGGGCCGATCGAATTGCCGCGACTCGACGCCGCACAACTCGGTCAACGCATTCCCGCGCCAAATGTCCGGCGCGAGTGGCTTACCGTGCAAGGGCGCGCGTCGACGTTGCTGATGATCGGCGCGCCGCGACGCGACGCGAAGTTACTGCTCGCCGCCTATCCGGACGGTCTGCAAGTGCACGGCTTCGAGAGCCGTCGGGCACTCGACGCGTGGTTCCTGTCGCAGACCCGGGATGACGAGACCCGGCGCAAGCTGGCCCGTACATTTGCTTCGCCCGCCGCTTCGTCCACCGGCTCGCCCGCCTCATCGGCCGCCGTGGCCGGCGACTGGCTTGCCGGTCGCGGCCCCGACGCCCTTGGGGCTGCCGTGTCGCAGCCGGAGGACACCTTCGCGCTCATGACCGACGCCTACCGGCGGCTGTCCACGCACACGCTGGCCGACGACGCCGAGTCCGGCAACGGCGCGCGCTGGCTGAACGTCATGGGCGCCATCGCGAACGCCGATGTGGCGTTCGGCCTGGGAAGCTGGGTGTTGCCCGCAACGCGTCCCGTCGGCATCGGCATCTCGATGCTGGACGTGGCGCTGGGCGCCGTGGGCGAAATCGTGGGCGTCGCCACCGACCGCGACGATCTGCGCCGCCAGGGGTGGCGTTCGATGCTCAGCGCAGTCGGCAGCCAGGGCATCGCATTGGCGAGATTCAGGGCGCTGGGCTTCCTGACCGGCGACGCGAAGTTTCGGTACTTTGTCGAAGAAGCGCCAAACCGCGACGAGCGGCTGATCCCGGGGCTCCATCGAAGCGCCGGGCGACTGTACGCCTCGGTCGACATGGCGACACGCGCCTACATCGAGTTCGACCCCGCAACGGGCTTCTTCCGGCTGGTTCCCGCCGAGCGGGCCACCGGCGTCGCCGCCGACGGCCCGCTTGCACGCCTGTCGTCCGGGGGCACTGGCACACCGTTTCGCCGGGCGACAGCGCCGCGCCGCCGCTCGACGATCCGCTCATTGCATGGCGCATCGAACAGGGATTTCGCCGACGGTTCGATGCCTTGACATCGCTTCGGAACCGCCGCTTCGACGACGCCCGGCGTGCCGTGACCACGGCGCAGGCGCTTCAGGGTCAGCGTCTGCCGGCAGAGCGCATTCGCTGGCAGCTTCGCCTGCTGAAACTGGAATTTCTGGATCCGGCCATCGACGACGTCGAGACCCTTGGCACGCTTGCCGGACGTATCGGTGAGTTGCAGAACCTGTTCGATTCCAGCGCGGTGATCGCCGTCGGCTCTCTCGAGCAACGCGCGCGAGCCGTCGGTGCGGGCTATATTCAGATCACGCAATCGCCACGCGTGTTTCTGAGCCATATCCGCGCGGGGCTGGTGCGGGCAACCGCCGTTGCGGGGCTGCGGGGCACCCCGCATCTGGTCGTGCAACGCTTCAACATGCTCGCGCGTCTGCCGCCGCAGGCGTCAGAGCCGTTGATGGGAGATTTGAGCTGGATCGGAAACGTCGAGGGTGGAATGCGCGAAGTGCCCGCCGCTCCGGGCGCCCTGGGGCCCGAATTCACCACGCTGTTCGAGCGCGCGCCCGACACGTCGCTGGCGTACGAACTGAACATCGGCGCACGTCGCTATCTGCTGGGCAGGAGCGTCAACTCGCGCGGTGCCGCGAGCTACTACTTCCTCGATCCCGACACGGGCATGGTGATCCATCACGACCCCGAGGCGCTGCTCGACCTGGCCCGCGAGCATCTGAGCGACGCAGCGCATGCTTATGGGGAGCCCACCGATGGGACACCGCCGCTCGTCGATATTCTCGAAGTGGACGCCGAGCGCCTGGGTCGGACGGACATCTACCGCGACTCATTTCGCGTCCAGTCGGTGCGCGAGGCGCTCGAGCTCTGAGCCCGAACGAAATGCCGGCCTGTCGGCGATCGGCCGGCGTCGTTCACTGCGGCGGGATCGCGGCTCTGCGCGCGTGACGGGCCGCGCCTGTTCGTCCCTTGCGCCGGATCAGGCCGCGGCGCGAGGCAGGTCCGCGACCGGTGTCGCAATGTCGTCCGCACGCGCATCGGCGAAGACTTCGCCGATGAGCAGCACGCTCGGCTGCGAGGCGTCGAACCATGGCGCGGCGAGGCCGTCGGCCAGCGCCCCGAGCGAGAGTCGCGCGCGGCGCTCCCGCGCCGTGGTGGCCGCTTCGACGATGGCCACCGGCGTGGAGCGCGGCTTGCCCTGCCCGATCAATTCGGCGGCAATGCGTTGCGCGGCGTCGCGCCCCATGTAGTAGACGAGCGAGTCCGCACTTGCCTGCGCCGAGATCTGCGCGGAATCGGCGGCGCGGCTCTGCGTGGCGAATGCAACGCTGCGGGCCACGCCGCGCAGGGTGAGGGAGCGCCCGAGTGTTGCCGCACTGGCCAGCGCCGCCGTGATACCCGGCACCACCTCGACATCGATGCCCGCCGCTTCCAGCGCGCGCAGTTCCTCGTCGGCGCGCCCGAACAGCATGGGGTCGCCGCCCTTGAGGCGCACCACGAGTGCATGCGTGCGCGCATGGTCGATCAATTGCTTGTTGATGAAGTGCTGCGCGCTCGAGTGCTTGCCGCAGCGCTTGCCCACGGCCACCCGTTTCGCCTGCGGACAAAGCGCCAGCATCTCGGGCTCGACGAGTGCGTCGTGCAGCACGACGTCGGCCTGCGCGAGCAGGCGAGCGCCGCGCACGGTGATGAGGTCGGCCGCGCCGGGGCCGGCGCCCACCAGATAGACCTTGCCCGGCAGGGCGGCGGAGGAGGATGGCGTCGTCATGATGCGATTCGGGTCAGGGCAGCGCTGATGGAGCGAGGTGAGGCAGAGCGGGACCGAGCGAGACCCGGCGCGACGCCCTGCGCAGTGCGCGTCGGGGCGTCAGGCAACGAGTTCGCGGATCATGCCCGCGGCCACGGTGTGATGGGTGGCTTCGTCGATCAGCACGAAGGCGCCCGTCGCCGGGTTGACGTCGTACGTGTCGGCCGCCACCGGCTTTTGCAGGCTGAGCTGGACACGGCCGATGTCGTTCATCGCAAGCGTCGCCTTGTCCGTGCCGTGCGAGAGCGTGCTGACGTCGAGCACCGTGTCCACGTTGCCGACCTTCACGTACACCGTGCTCGTGGCCTGCTTGAGCAGGTACTTGCGCTGCGGGGCCAGGGCGTCTTCATCGAACCAGCACACGTCCGCCGACAGTTTGCGCGACGGGGCGAGCGCCGACTCGGCGCTCACGAACGTATCGCCGCGCGACACGTCGACATCTTCCGTCAGACGAATCGTCACGCACTGGCCGGCGAACGCTTCGTCGAGCAAGCCGCGCGGACCGACGATTTCGCCGACCGTGGCCGTGCGCCCGGCGGGCAGCACGCGCAGCGTCTGACCTACGCGCACCGAGCCCGATTCCACCCGGCCCATGTAGCCGCGGAAGTCGTCGGCGTGCGAGCCGTCCTGACGCGCCACCAGTTGCACCGGGAAACGCAGCTCGCCGCCCGTTTGCGCGACCGGCAGCGATTCGAGCACGTCGAGCAGCGGCTCGTCCTGATACCAGGGCATGCGCTCGCTCGCGTACACGATGTTGTCGCCCTTGAGCGCGGAGACCGGCACGAAGCGCACATCCCGCAGGCCCAGCCGGTGCGCGAGCTCCAGATACGCGGCGCGAATGGCATCGAACGTCGTTTCGCTGTAGTCGACAAGATCCATCTTGTTGATGGCGACGATGACGTGCTGAAGGCCGAGCAGCTTCACGATGGCGCTGTGGCGCTTGGTCTGTGCGAGCAGTTCGGTACGCCCGTCGACTTCGGTCACGCGCGTGGCATCGACCAGAATGATGGCGGCGTGCGCGGTCGACGCGCCGGTGACCATGTTGCGCGTGTATTGTTCGTGTCCCGGCGTGTCGGCGATGATGAACTTGCGGCGCGCCGTGGTGAAGTAGCGATAGGCCACATCGATGGTGATGCCCTGCTCGCGCTCGGCTTCGAGGCCGTCGGTGAGCAGGGAGAAGTCGATGTCCTCGCCGGCGGTGCGCTTGTGCTTGGCGCGCGCCAGCGCCGAGAGCTGGTCGGTCAGCACCGACTTGCTGTCGTACAGCAGGCGGCCGATCAGCGTGCTCTTGCCGTCGTCGACGCTGCCTGCCGTGATGAAACGCAGCACGCCGAGGTCTTCCTGATGCGGGGTAAGGCTCATGATCTCTTCAACTCGATTGCGTGGCCCCCGGCGCCCTTTCGCTGCGCGCCCGGCGGACCGGTATCTCGGATGTGGGGACTGACGACGGCAATGCGCCGCCTCAGAAATATCCCTGCTTCTTGCGCTGCTCCATGGCCGCCTCGGACGCCTGGTCGTCCATGCGGGTGGCGCCGCGCTCGGTGATGTCGGTCACGGCCGTCTCGGCGATGATCTCCACCGGGCTCGACGCGACGCTCGATACCGGGCATGTGCAGCTGATGTCACCGACCGTGCGAAAACGCACCGATGCCAACTCGCTCGTCTCGCCGTCCTGCTTCGGCGTGAGCGGCGTGACGGGCACGAGCAGGCCGTTGCGACGCACGATCTCGCGCTCGTGGGCGTAGTAGATCGACGGCAGATCGAGCTTCTCGCGGGCGATGTACTGCCACACGTCCAGCTCGGTCCAGTTGGAGATGGGGAATACGCGCAGGTGCTCGTCCCTGTGCAGGCGCGCGTTGAACAGATGCCACAGCTCCGGGCGCTGCGCTTTCGGGTCCCACTGGCCGAACTCGTCGCGGAACGAGAAGATGCGCTCCTTCGCGCGGGCCTTTTCCTCGTCGCGACGCGCGCCGCCGATCATGGCGTCGAAGCCGTGCTCGGCGATCGTCTCGAGCAGCGTCACCGCCTGCGCCGCGTTGCGCGAATCGTTCTCGCGACGCAGACGCACCGTGCCGCGGGCGATCGAGTCTTCCACTTGGCCCACGACCAGCTCCGCACCGAGCGCCTTCGCGTGGCGATCGCGAAACTCGATCACTTCGGGGTAGTTGTGTCCGGTGTCGATGTGCACCAGCGGGAACGGCAACACCGTCTTGCGGTTCGGACCGAGACCGAAGGCCTTGAGCGCCAGATGCAGCACCACGACCGAATCCTTGCCGCCCGAGAACAACAGCGCGGGCTTGCGGCACTCTGCCACGACCTCGCGCAGGATGTACATCGATTCGGCTTCGAGCCAGTCCAGATGATCCATACGCGAGCCATTGGCCTGCGCGACTTCGTGCATCGCACCCATAGTGTTCCCTTCCTTGACGATTCCGAGTTTGCCGAGATTCGCTTCGGACGATGCGCCGCCGGGCGGCGCATCGTCATGTGTTCTTCGTGTCTTTCGTGTCCTGCCGGTGCCGAGCGTGCTCAGCCCTGCTGCACCGACACGGGGATCTTGCTCAGGTTGGCCGCGTGCAGCCCGCATTCCTTGCTGTCGCGCGACTCCCACCACCAGCGCCCTGCCCGGCTGTCCTCGCCCGGGCGAATCGCGCGCGTGCACGGCTCGCACCCGATGCTCGGGTAGCCGCGTGCGTGCAGCGGGTTGACCGGCACGTCGCGCGCGGTGAGGTACGCCCACACCTGCGCTTCCGTCCAGTCGAAAATCGGGTTGTACTTGGCGATGCCGCGTGCGTCGTCGTGCTCGGCGAACGCCAGCTCGCCACGCGTGACCGACTGCTCGCGGCGCTGTCCCGTCAGCCAGGCGTCGGCGTCGGCAAGCGCGCGGCCGAGCGGCTCGACCTTGCGAATCTGGCAGCACGCCTTGCGCAGATCCACGCTTTCGTAAAAGGCGTTCGCGCCATGCGCGCTCACGTACTGCTCCACGGCCTCGGCGTTGGGCGCGTACTGCGCCACGTCATAGCCGTAGCGCGCCTTGATCTTGTCGATCATGCCAAGCGTCTCGTCATGCAGACGCCCCGTATTGAGCGTGAACACGGTGATGGGCAGTCGCTGGCGCAGGATCACGTGCGTGATCAGCATGTCCTCGGCGGCCAGACTGCTGGCGAATTTCACGTTACGATGCGCCCCCGCGATACGGGCCAGGCGCTCGGCCAGCACGGCTTCCATTTCGTCGAGCAACGCCATGTCCCGATGCTCGGCATCGGATGCCGCCGGTGTCACGGCTGCCGGGGTGGGTTCCCGGCGGGATTCGTTTCGCATCTCGCGAACTCCTTCTTGTCTGTGGGGTTCTCAGCCGACCAGCTTGACCGCCGCGAGCGTGAGCGTTGCCGCCAGCGCGCCGCGCACGACGCGCTCGGGCAGGTGGCGGGTGAGCTTCGCGCCCAGCCAGATCCCGGGCAGCGAGCCGATCAGCAGACTGCCAAGCAACGCCCAGTGCACCGTCTCGAGCCAGATATGGCCGAGCGCGGCAATGGCAGTGAGGGGCACGGCGTAGGCGATGTCCGTACCCGCGACTTCGGCCGGCTCCAACTGTGGGTACAGCATCAGGATCAGCGTCGCGCCCACGGCACCGGCGCCAATCGAGGAAATCGTCACGAGCACGCCGATCACGGCGCCCACCAGCACCGTTGCAACCGCCTGCGCCCGCCCCGTCAACTGCCAGTTGGGATGCGCGCGCAACGCGCCGAGCAGCTTCGCGCGGAACAGCAGTGAAAGCACGGTCAGCAGCACCGACGCGGCAATCGTGAGCTTGATGACGTGCAAGGCGCCGTCGTCGATGCCGCCGAGCCGCTTCAGGAAAACGATGGTGACCAGCGCCGCCGGCAGTGCGCCCAGCGTGAGACGCCGCACGATGTGCCACTTCACGTGGCCGTGCGAGCGATGCGCCACCGTGCCGAAGCTCTTGGTGATCGCCGCGAACGCCAGGTCGGTCCCCACCGCCACGGGCGCGGCGTAGCCGAGCAGCAGCGTGAGCAGAGGCGTCATCAGCGAGCCGCCTCCCACGCCGGTCAGGCCGACCAGCAGGCCGACGCCAAATCCGGAGAGGGGTTCGAGCCACAGCGACATGGAGGACGTTCCTGGTGGGTGCTAAATGCCTGACGGGAATAACGTTATCGAAACAGTGGCACCCACTGTAATAAAAAGGCTATATACTTCAAACGAATTAAAAATTGTTTGTATATTTTCGAAAGTTATACAAATGAACTTGCATCAGTTCCGTTTCGTGCGCGAAGCCGTCCGTCAGAATTTCAACCTGACCGAGGCCGCCAAGGCGCTGTTCACCTCACAACCAGGGGTGTCGAAGGCGATCATCGAGCTGGAAGAAGAGCTCGGCGTGGACATCTTTGCGCGGCATGGCAAGCGCATCCGCAACCTGACGGAGCCCGGGCGCATCATCTTCGAGTCCGTCGAGCGCATCCTGCTGGAGGTCGAGAGCCTCAAGCGCATCGGCAAGGACTATGCGGCGCAGGATCAGGGCAGTCTGACCATCGCCACCACCCATACGCAGGCGCGCTATTCGTTGCCGCACGCGGTGGCCGAATTCAAGAAGCGTTACCCCAAGGTGCGCCTCTCGATCCTGCAGGGCAGCCCGACGCAGATTGCCGAAATGGTGTTGCACGACCAGGCGGACCTGGCCATTGCCACCGAGGCGATCGCCGGCTACAAGGATCTGGTCTCGCTGCCGTGCTATCAGTGGCAGCACGTGGCCGTGGTGCCGCCGGATCATCCGCTGCTTCAGTTGCCGTCCGTGGGCATCGAGGATCTGGCCAAGTTCCCCCTGATTACGTATGACCCGCAGTTCGCCGGCCGCGCCAAGATCGATCAGGCGTTTGCGCTGCGTCACGTGCAGCCGGACATCGTGCTCGAAGCGATCGATGCCGACGTCATCAAGACCTATGTCGAGCTGGGGCTGGGCGTGGGCATTCTCGCGGGCGTGGCGTTCGACCCGGAGCGCGACCGCAATCTCCGGGCGATTCAGGTGGGGCATCTGTTCGGCACGAATGTGACCCGCGTGGCCCTCAAGCAGGGCGCCTATCTGCGCGGCTATGTTTTCACGATGGTCGAACTGCTCTCGCCGATCCTGACCCGCAAGCTCGTCGAACAGGCGCTGCGCGGCGAGCACGAGAGCTACGAGCTGTAATGGGGCGCCGCCGGACACCGGCGGCGTTCCCGTCTTGCTGACACGCACGCAGCTCGCGCGCCATTTTTTCTCCGCTGGCCGAACGCAACCGGTGCGGTATGCTTACGCGATTCGACCCAAAGGAGACCCCATGCGCTCAACTCTTCGCGGCATCCGCCTGTCGGGCGTGGTGCTTGCCATGACCCTGGCCGGCATCGCAACGGCCGCCCGTGCCGACATCACGGTCGGTATCGATCTGTCGTCCACCGGACCGGCAGCGGCCATCGGTATTGCCAGCAAGAACGCCATGCAGCTCTGGCCGGCACGGATCGGCGGACAGAAGGCGCATTACATCTTCCTGGACGACGCCTCCGACCCCGGCACCGCCGTGAAGAACACCCGCAAGCTCATCAGCGAGAACAAGGTCGACGTCATCGTCGGTCCGAACATCACGCCCAGCGCGCTCGCGATGCTTGACCCGGTATCCGAGGCGCAAACGCCGATGATCACGCTGATCGGGTCGGCCGTCGTTGTCGAGCCCCAGGACGCCAAGCGCCGCTGGGCGTTCAAGATGGCCGCGAACGACTCCGCCATGGCCGACGTCATGACCCGTTACATGGCCAATCACGGCATCAAGACGGTCGGTTTCATCGGTTTCGCGGATGCCTATGGCGAGAGTTGGCTCAAGGAATTCTCGAAGTTCGCCGAGTTGCGCAAGCTCAAGCTCGTGGCGCAGGAGCGATTCAATCGCACCGATACGAGCGTGACCGGGCAGGTGCTGAAGGTCATGGCCGCCAAGCCTGACGCGATTCTGGTCGCCGGTTCGGGCACGCCGGCGGCATTGCCCCAGCGCACGTTGCAGGAACGCGGATACACCGGGAAGATCTATCAGACGCACGGCATCGCCACGTACGACTTCGTTCGCGTCGGCGGCAAGGATGTCGAGGGCACGCTGTTCCCGACGCAGCCGGGCGTCGTTGCAAAATCGCTGCCGGCCGGGCATCCGGCGCGCGCGGCCGCGCTGGCGTTCACGAAGCAATACGAGGCGAAATACGGCGCGGATACCGTGACGCAGTTCGCCGCCGACGCCTATGGCGTGTGGGATCTGCTCAATGACGCCGTGCCGCGCGCCGTCAAGGTGGCCGCACCCGGCACGCCCGCGTTCCGGGTGGCGCTGCGCGACGCGCTCGAGTCCACCCACAATCTGGCGATCCCGAACGGCATCATGAACCTGAGCCCGCAGGACCACGTCGGCCTGGATCAACGTGCCGGTGTGATGGGCCAGATCAAGAACGGCAAGTTCGTCTACGTCTCGGACTGAGCGCGGCATGACGACTTACACGGTAGCGTTTATTGGCCTGGGGGCCATGGGCGGTCAGATGGTGCGCCATCTGATCGCGGCCGGCCATCGGTTGCATGTCTATGCGCGTCGGCCGGAAGCGGCGGCACCCTACGAGGCGTTGGGCGCGAAGCGGTTCGAAACGCCGGCCCAGGCTGCCGCCGACGCCGACTTCGTGATCACGAACGTTACGACCACGCAGGACGTGGAGGACGTGCTGCTGGGCACGGACGGGGTGGTTCACGGCGCTCGGGCGGGCACGATCTGCGTGGATCACAGCACGATTTCGGCGGAGGCGACGCGGCGCATGGCGGCGCGACTGGCGCGTCACGAGATTCAGCTTGTCGACGCGCCGGTGTCGGGCGGGCCGTCGCGTGCCGCCGATGCGTCGCTGTCGATCATGGTGGGCGCGCCGGACGTGGTTTTCGCGCGGGTGCGGCCATTGCTGTCGGTGCTGGGCTCGACCATCACGCATGTGGGCGACGTCGGCGCCGGGCAGGTGGCGAAGGCGTGCAACCAGATCGTTCAGGTGATCAATATCCAGGGCATTGCGGAGGCGATGTTGTTCGCGGCGCGCAACGGCGTCGATCAGGACAAGGTCATCGAGGCGATTTCGCAGGGTCTGGCGGGCAGCCGCATGCTCGACATGATGGGTCCCAAGATGGCGCATCGCGACTTCTCGGCGGGCATCGAGGCCCGATTGCACGACAAGGATTTCTCGATGATCCTGGAAGCGGTGGCCGACGCCGGCCTGTCGTTGCCGGCGCTGTCGCTGGTCAAGAGGCAACTGAGCGCGCTGATGGAAAACGGCTGGGGGCGCGACGATACGTCGTCATTGCTGCGTGTGCTGGAAGGCCAGCAGCAGGTCCACTGACGGCGGACGAGGCGGGCTTGTGGCCGGCAGGAATTTCGGTCATAATTTCGCCTTCGTCCGGTGAGCCATCAAATGCGCCGAACGAATCACGCTGCGACACCATTCGGTGAACGCACACCCGCCCAGGTGGTGAAATTGGTAGACGCAGGGGACTCAAAATCCCCCGCCGCAAGGCGTGCCGGTTCGATTCCGGCCCTGGGCACCACAATCCCGGCCAGGGGCACCACGAAATCCCAGTATCCATGCGGGTTTCCAGCAACTTAACGCCAGCACCGATGAGGTTTGTGGGGTAATCCTATGGGATATACTCCTCATGAAGTTGACTCTCGGTGTCCTACGCGTGTCTCTGAAAAATGCCTTCCTCCGTGGTGGTGTCATTTACTACCAGCGAGCAATCCCGAAAGACTTACAGGGCCGCTACTCCGCCAAGCTGGTGAAGACCAGCCTAGGGACTAGCGATGTCCTGATCGCCAAACGGAAGATCGAACAGATTAATCGCGAACTCGAAGCGGAATGGGCGCTCATGCGCGGCCACCCCGAAGCGACCCCGAAGAGTATCCAAGGGCAAGCGATAGAGTTGCTCCGTAAGTGGGGCCTGTCTCCCGATCCGACTCCAGACGATGCTGATGCCGTTGAACTGTTTCGCGACCATCTCGATGAGAAGCGGGAGCGCTACGCAGACGGGGACGAAACGACCTATCGGGATGCCGATGGCAGCGAGTACCTAAGCCCGGTCAAAATCAAAGCAGCGCAAATCATTGCCGGTACCGTGAAGCCTGTCCTCACGGATGCTCTTGAGTTGTATCTTCAGGTCCACCCGAAGCGCTCCGACGAGCGTTTTGAGGGACATACGCGGCTCGTGTTCAAGACACTGACGGATGTCGTCGGAGACAAGCCAATTGCAGACCTGTCACGAAGTGATGCGCATAAGTATGTCGCGGCTGAGATAGCCCGTGGGGTGAAGACCGGCACCGTCAATCGCTACATGAATACGATCCGGGCAATCATCGGCACTTGGTTACGCGAGAAAGAATCGGACAAGCCTAACCCCTTCACCCGCATCCCGATCCCGGAGAATGGTGGCGATGCGAAGAAGCGGGAGCCGTTTACAGGGGCAGAACTGCGGACGCTCTTCGATGCGTGCAAGACCAAGGATGATGATGTCCGGTGGTTGACTGCCATTCTGGGTGACACCGGAGCACGTCTAGCGGAAATCACTGGGCTAGCTTTGGATGACCTCGTGTTGGACGCTGAGACCCCGCACGTCGTTATTCAGCCTCACCCTTGGCGCTCCCTCAAGAACGCATCTAGTGCCCGTTCAGTGCCCCTAGCGGGCATGGCGCTATGGGCCGCCCAGAGGGTCAAGCAGGCCGCACGTAGGGGCCAGATATTCGCATTCCCCCGCTACACCTCGGCGGATGGGACCAAGGCCACGCATGCAAGCAACACCATTGCAAAGTGGATTCGGAGTCTGGAGGTAGACGGTAAGGCCATGAATCACACAGCCCATGAGCTACGCCACACGATGGCGGATCGTCTCCGGGATGTGCAGTGTCCCGAGGACATACGGCAGGCCATCGGGGGATGGGCTACGAGAGACATCGCATCTAAGTACGGGAAGGGCTACAGCCTAAAAGTGATGGCTGAGTGGCTAGCCAAAGTGAGGGCAATATGACCATCCTAAGACAAAGGATTGGAGGGCAATGGGATTTGTGGTTTTCCATCCTAAGCACTTTTCGTCAGCGGGCAGGTGTTCTTACCGCCTCGATTAGCCAAGCTTCGTAACCATCCAATCCATCAGCACCACCGTAGCGAACAATACCTTTCGTGAGGGAATCAAGGACAAAGGCAATATGCTGTGTGAAGGCGACGAGCCAATGAATGTCGCTGAGTGGCTCTGGCCTTCCTGAGGCAAAATGGAGGGTGTCAGAAATTCCGTGTTCAAGGCGGGTTGGGAATCACACGGACGGTCGCACGAAACGATCGGCGTAGAGGATAGCGAATTGGTTCATGGCCGCTTTCCAGTCTTTGGCTGCACGCCCCCAATCAGCGGTGATATTGCGCAGTGCCAGCCAAATGAGTTTCGTCGCTGCATCATCCGTCGGGAAGTGACCTCGCGTCTTGATGATCTTGCGCAGTTGCGAGTTGATATTCTCGATGGCGTTCGTAGTGTATATAACCTTGCGGATGTCCGGTGGAAACGCAAAGAACGGAATCACGCGATCCCAGGCATTGCGCCACGACGTGCTCACAGTTGGGAATTTCTGGCCCCAAGGCCCGTGGGCAAACGCATCCAATTCGGCCTGGGCCGCCTCGGCGCTGGGCGCGGTGTAGATCGGTTTGAGCGCGGCAGCCAGACCCTTGCGATCCTTCCAGCTCGCGTAGTCGAGGCTGTTGCGGATCAGATGGACGATGCAGGTTTGCAGCGTCGTTGCCGGAAACACGGCGGCCAGGGCTTCAGGCATGCCTTTGAGGCCGTCGGTCACGGCGATCAGGATGTCATTGATCCCACGCGTTTTCAGGTCGTTGAACACTTTCATCCAGAACTTGGCACCTTCGGTGTTCTCGATCCACAGGCCCAGGATGTCGCGTGAGCCGTCAGGCAACACGCCCAGTGCCAGATAGACAGCCTTGTTACGCACCACGGCGTCTTCGCGAATCTTGACCCGCAGCGCGTCGAAGAACACGACCGGATACATCGGCTCCAGCGCCCGGGCCTGCCAGGCAGTGACCTCGGCCATCACCTCGTCGGTCACGGAACTGATGAAGTCGGGTGAGACCTCGGTGCCGTACTGCTCCAGCAGGAAGCCCTGAATCTCGCGCACAGTCATGCCTCGGGCATACATGGCGACAATCTTGTCGTCGAAGCCCGTGAAGCGGCGTTCGTGCTTGGGAATCAGCAGCGGCTCGAAGCTGCCGTCACGGTCGCGGGGCACCTCGATGCGCATCGGGCCGTCCTCAGTCAGCACCGTCTTGGCACCTCGGCCGTTGCGCTGATTGGTGACGTTGGCCGGTTTGGCCCCGCCGGCCGGGTAGCCGAGATGGTGGTTCATCTCGCCGCCCAGCGCGCGTTCGATGAGCGCCTTCTTGAGCGCCATGGTCGCGGCATTGATGGCTTCGGCCGTCATCGCACCATTGCCGAACTGCTCAAGCAGCTCGGCGGGAATTGCCGGCAGCTCTGCCAGCGGGGCTTTCGGTTTGCGAGGCATACATTCTCCTTGGGAGCATCATATGCCTTGAACACGAAATTACTGACAGGCCCGCAAAATGCCACGGGCCAAAGCACGATTTAATTGGTTCAACATCAGACGGCTCAACATGGGCGCTCAGATCGTGCGCAACCTTATTTCGGAGCGCGTTAAGGGCAACCACCCCAGCACCATGCAACTCAAGAAGGCTGCCAGGCGGCAACCGTTTTATCTCCCACTTCTTTGCGAACCCCATGCGCTCCCTTTGTTTTACGCTGAGATTAGGGTTTGCAATCTCCAAGTACCGATCTAAAAATCTCTCAATTATCAGATGCGATAGCAAAATCTGGCCGATCAACTCCCGGTCCTTTCCCAAATAGGCAAGGTACTCGCCATTGAACGCAGCCACACATTGCTCATGATGGTCGGCGTCATTCAGCATGGTCCGAACAAATGCGGAGTTCATTAGTGACCTTGTAGACTCGTCCGATTCCATTTTTTGCATGTCCAAAATTTTGACAAAAAAAATGTGAGACCTTCCCCTTCGACCTTACCTAGGCGAACCTCCCCCCATACCCCCAAATATCTGCCTCATTTCCTTAGGCATTGCCGCGCGTGCCGATGGCGTATTCACGATGATTCGATTCGCCACCGAACGAAGTCCGTCAATGACAAACTTCAAGTCTTCGGTAGAGACCTGTTGCATCGTCGGTTGAGCGCCGGGACGCTGCTTCAGAAAATTGGTTACCGAAGGCCCTTGATTTGATATGCCCCATTGCCAGTGGGCGAATTGATTGCGCTTTTCGGTTAAGAGCTTGTAATCACCTAGCGCAGCCTTTAGAGCCCGGTCCGCGTCTGGATCGTCGGATGGCCGAAGCTCTAGCAATGCCGATATGATTTCCTTCATCTGCGCAGGCTTTAGGTTGCCTTTGTCAATGAGTACCTTTGCAGAGTCCTCATCGAGACCGCAGCAATCCATAAAGAGTGTGTACACGAGCATCTCCACAAACGAATGAACGGAGATCATTTCACCCAAGCACTTTAAATAATCTTCAGGCAGTACCGACCACGTTGTATTTGTCACGCCTATATCCCCCAAGTTTCGAGCATTCTACCCAAGCCGGGTCTGTCCGAAGAGGATCACTTACGTACTCCCCTTGCGGCATATGTACGAAACTAAGGCTTGCATTTTTTCGTACATGGCCTATTATTCGTACGTCCATTTCGTACATAGAGCCTATCATGTCCCGTGTCTTCGCCTACTGCCGCGTGTCCACTGCCGACCAAACCACAGACAACCAAGTCCGAGAGATTGAGGCCGCAGGCTTCGCGCTCACGCCTCGACGCACAGTCACCGAACACATCTCCGGGTCCGCCACAGCAATGGACCGCCCGAAGTTCAGGGCTCTAAGTGAGAAGCTTGAAGACGGCGATGTTCTGGTGGTGACGAAGTTAGACCGCCTTGGGCGCAATGCGATGGATGTCCGTGCTACGGTGGAAGCCCTCGCCGCTGAAGGTGTCCGGGTTCACTGCCTCGCTCTCGGTGGTGTTGACCTGACTAGCGCAGCAGGACGGATGACGATGCAGGTCCTTGCAGCAGTAGCAGAGTTCGAGCGGGACCTGTTGATTGAGCGGACCAATGCAGGTATCCGCAGAGCCAAGGCCGATGGCAAGGCATTCGGCAGGCCTTCAGCGCTTTGCCCTGAGCAGCAGCAGGAGGTGCGCCGGAAGTTGGCCGAGGGTGTCCCAGTGGCGCAGCTAGCGCGGGACTTCGGGACTACCCGACAGACCATCATGAGGGTCCGTGGCCGCGAAGCGGCATAGGGCAGACCGAATTATGGCCCACAATAGGAGACCCCTCGATAGGTAGCATACTAGGAGAATCCTGCCGTCCGACCGAATTATGTCCGATAGTAGGAAGAAGCCACGCCTCGGAATTGCGTGGCCGTCTTCATCTGCCTTGCTGCTGTGTCGCGCTCTCTGTAGAGGGAGGCGGGCGACACCCTAGGCAACAAGGCAAGGCATTGCTCATGGCCTTGCGTGTGCATGGGCCGGTCTGTGACTACGGCGCACCGGTCCCATTGCCCTCGATAGAGCCCATCCGTCACACGTCACCATAGCCATTCTTGTTTCTGGCTATCGGTTCGCGTCACCAGCAGTGCCCCCTCAGTTCCCTTGGCAGTTCACCCCGAGAGTCACCCGTGAGGGTCGGCTCTGTTTCTGCGCAATTCCTCTTCCTTCGAAATGAAAAAAGAACAACGCATCCAGTATCAACGGCGGCTTGATCCCGAGACTAGTGATGTCCTACGGGTTCGCCTTGAGCGACCGCTAGCGGACACCATTCAGGCTCTTCAAGAGCATCCTACGTGTGTCATCAAGGGCAACCTCATCCCGTCTCGCAGTTTGATTATGCGGCGTGCCATTCAGGTCTACGACAAGTATGTCCGTGGCCTGAGTGGCGATGCTGCTGATCGTGAGAACGCCGAACTCCATCGCCTTACCTAAGCCAACGTTTCCACTGACCATGACAACCATTACTGACAAGGCCTTCTCAGGCCAGCAATTCTTCGGACTCCCTGAGTTCGTAGGTACTCCGACCGCCACCGTGAATGGTGATGACGCTCCTCTGACTTCATTGGCTAGCGGGGTCTTTCTCACCAGTCCCTGCGCACAAGACGATGAGGTAATCGTCGCCTTCGAGCGAGCATAAGGAAAGGGGATGGACCTGAATAGACCAATTGGACTTGCCCATCCCTCTCTCAGTAAGCCCCTAAGGATGCCATTCGGGGATATTTACGTTGCCCCTGAGCGCTTCCAAGTCCGCGATGCCGATGCGGCCACCCTAGTGGATGGCACGTTGCTTAAGGCTGGGTCTCGCAGACTCACGAAAGAACTTAAAGCCATCATGGAGGCAGGCTCCACACTGGACCCCATGATCGTCTGGAGTGATCCACAGGATGGCCTTACGTACCTCATCGACGGCCACCACAGGCACGACGCAATGGTTGCCGCTGGCGTTTCGCCGGGGCGAATGGTTTGGGCTCAGACCCTGCGAGTGCCGACCGCAGCAGAGGCCCGTGAGGTGGCTCTGTGGATTAATCGCAGGGCGCATCTGAACATGGACCCGAAGGAAGTTCATGAGGCCTACTGGCGTCTATTGGTTGCTGGGGAAACTACCGGCTCCGTCCGCGAGCAGGCGGCTCGATACCAAGTGAAGCAGACCACTGTTCACCGGATGATGAAAGCCGCGCCTGAGGTGAGGGCGCAACTTCAAAACATGGCTAACTCCGAGGGCGTCAATTTCGATGTTGACTACGTTAGGGAACGCGCGCCGCGCTGGAAGGAACTGTCCACTTGGAGAGACCCCGAAGCGGGTGCCGAATCAATGGACGTGATCGAAGCGAAAGAGATTGAGCGCATTGTCAGGGACCTCACGTTGAGGCATGGCGAGACCGCGAAAGCAAATCCACAGATGCTTGTGCGGGCACTCCGAGAGTTTTTGGAGGGGGCCACTGGCGGCAACGCGAAGATCGAACTTATGGGGGACTCCAGTGGTGATGAAGACTTCTGAAGATGCCCGCACAGCGGACATTCGGTGTTCCCTTAGGTATGTCACTTTGGAACGCCGATAAGTGTTCCAAAAGAACACCCTCCGCTAACGCAACCCACGCCCGCCATTGAGCGGGCTTCTTTTTGTCTGCAAACAACATCATGAGCAAACGACTAACCGGAGACCGCAACCAATGCCCCGGATGTCACCAGCATTTCAATTCCTCTCACGCTTTCGACAAGCACCGAATAGGCGTATTCGGGAAAGACCGTCGATGTATGACTGTCCCCGAGATGAAAGCGAAGGGCATGGCAATTAATAAGGATGGATTCTGGGTCAGCAGTCTACGCCCTCAAGAATCGATTCTGAGGGCACCGGTAGGCACCTAACAGCCGCCGCCCGACACCGACCTATACCACTCATCCCATATTCCCATGAGCCCCTCTGAATCCCCCACCGTTGCACTCGAACTGCTGACAACGATGCGAGACCGGTATGAGCGCTTTGTTCCTCGCGTCTACCGGCATTACTTGTTAGCGCCGATGTAAAACTGACCCACCCGCCGAAGTGAATCTGACCCACCTGGGAGAGGATGGCGGCTTTTGCCGCCGATGCTGACTCAGGAGCAAGCAGTGGAAATCAAGGTATTGGCAAGGCGCGGAGCGCCGGTGCGGGAGATAGCGAGGCAGATGGGTGTCTCGCGGAACACGGTCCGACGATATCTGCGCGACCAGAAGGCTAGCCGGTATAAGGGGCGAGAGCCTCGGCCAACCAAACTGGACCCGTTCAAGGCGTACCTGCTTGGGCGAATCGAGGCGGCGCGGCCGCACTGGATTCCGGCAACGGTGTTGCTGCGCGAGTTGCGGGAAGAAGGCTACGACGGCGGTATCAGCCAACTCAAGGTGTTCCTCGCGCCATACAGGGACGCGGAGCCGGAACCGGTCGTGCGCTTCGAGACGCCGCCAGGCCGACAGATGCAAGCCGACTTCACCACGATCCGACGCGGCAGGTCGCCGTTGCTGGCGCTGGTCGCCACGCTGGGCTACAGCCGGGCGACGTACGTGCGTTTCACGAGCGGCGAGGATGCCACGACGTTGTGCCAGTGTCTGCGAGAAGCCTTCGTCTACTTCGGCGGCACGCCCGAGCATGTGCTGTTCGATAACGCCAAGTCGGTCATCGTCGAACGCGATGCTTACGGCGACGGTCATCATCGCTGGAACGGCGAGATGTTGGCGCTGGCGGAAACGTATGGATTTACGCCGAAGGTATGCAGGCCGTACCGTGCCAAGACCAAGGGCAAGGTCGAGCGCTTCAACCGGTATCTGAAGCAGAGCTTCGTGGTGCCGCTGGCGGCGACGCTCAAGCAATCTGGCCTGAAGCTGGATGTCGAGGCGGCTAACGGCCATATTGGCCGCTGGCTGGCCGAGGTGGCGAATGTCCGGGTGCATGCCACGACGAAAGAGAAACCGTCGGTTCGACTGCCGTTAGAGCAAGCGGCACTGCTGCCGTTGCCGGTGTCGGCCTCGATTACAGCACCGGTACCGACGCGGCTTAAGCGAGTGCTGCCGAGCGAAAGCCTGCAGCATCCGCTGTCGGTCTACGACGCCTTGCTGGAGGTGGCAGCATGAATCTCCAGCATGAACGCATTGCAGGGCTGTGTGACGAACTGAAACTGGACCGCATCGGGAACGACTGGAGCGTGCTGGCCCAGAACGCTGCCAACGCTGATGCCAGTCACGCCGACTTCCTCGAACAGCTACTGCTGACCGAACGGGATGCCCGAGAGGAACGCAAGCGCCAGACGCTGACCAAGATGGCCTCCCTGCCGGGCATCAAGACGCTGGAGCAATACGACTTTGGCTTCGCCAGCGGCGCACCGCGAGCCCAAATCCAGGAGCTGGCCGGGCTGGCGTTTATCGAACGGGCCGAGAATGTCGTGCTGCTCGGGCCATCTGGCGTGGGCAAAACGCGCATCGCCTGCGCCCTGGCGTATCGGGCGACACAGGCAGGAATCAAGACGCGCTTCACGACCGCCGCCGACTTGATGATGCAGTTGGCCACAGCCCGGCAGCAGAACCGGCTGCGGGAGTTTTTTAACCGCGCCGTGGTTGGCCCAAAGCTGCTGGTTATCGATGAAATCGGCTACCTGCCGTTTGGACGCGAGGAAGCCAATCTGTTTTTTAACGTGGTGGCCAAGCGATACGAGCGCGGAGCCATCGTGCTGACGAGCAACCTGCCATTTACGCAGTGGGCCACGGCATTTGCCGACGACCAGACGCTGACTGCGGCGATGCTCGACCGGCTGCTGCATCACGCGCACATCGTGCAGATTGCAGGCGAAAGCTATCGGCTGAAGGACAAACGGAAAGCTGGACAAACTACACGCGCAGGCGCGAAAGCCGCCGCGTGACACGGAGCCTGGGTGGGTCAGATTTACTTCGGCGATACGCCGGAAGGTGGGTCAGATTTAAACCGGCGTTGACAATTACTTCCGAAAGGACCTTCTCAGGCGAATGAAGAAGGCCAAACACCTCGCACAAATCTACGCCTCCGGCACTTGAAACCATTCCCATGACTATCGAACCAGAAGCCTCCGCATCAGCGTTGAAGAAGCGCAAACCGTCGAAGCGCGTGACCAACATTGCCGCTGAGAATGAGCGCCGCCAAGCGATCCATGCGCGATTGGACCTCCTCCTTGGTAACCCCACCCGTGATGAGCACATGGAAATTCTGATCTCGTTACTCATTGGATGGGAGCTAGAGGCGAGGCTACGGAGATTGGTCGATGCAAAGTGACGACGAAGTATTCACCGTCTCCGGCATCACAGCGTCAGCGTCCGCGTTGATCCGCCTTGGATTACTCCAGCGTGACCCTCAAGGTGCCTTTCTGACCACCGGCAAATTTCCCCATCGGCCCATCCCGGCTGCTCCCCCAGACTTCTCCTCAGCACCTGCCCCAGACCCATACAGCCCCGAGGGATTGACCAGGCGGGGCTATCACGTGTTGCGAGGGGAAACCTTCGACCAAGACCGCGTGATGATCGGCGGGGGCTATTACCGCATTACCGAGGCACGGAAGCACGGCCTCATCTAACTCACCACTTCAAACCAAGACTACGACCATGAGCGACTACAACAGCTACTCCACCTACGTGCCTACCGACGAAACAGTAGCCCCGACCACCGGCCCCACGACGCGTGTTACTGGTGGGACGACTTCGATTACGTTGAACGGCAATGAGTCCAAATCTAACTTTAGTCAGCATGCCGAGGTTTCCGCTAGTGACCTCTCTCCGTACTCCGCTGATGACTGGCGCAGCACAGCCCGAAACTCAATGGGTTTCCCCACCAACAACATCACCGCTGATAGCGTAGTTGAAATCTCAGGCATGAATGCCAAGGTTGGCGACTTCATTAAGGCGGGTGTCCTGCGAGAGACTGCGGATGGCTTCGCACTGGTATCTAGCGATAGCGCGGGTGACACCGACGAGGGCACCGAAGAGACAAGCCCGGACGCAGCCACGATGCCCGAAGAAGTGGCCTCAGCGGTGGATGCCGCAGTGGAGCCGTTCGACCAATCGACACTGGATGTTGGTCTAGCCCATGCCATCGCAGCCGCTACCGGCGATATGGCAATTGAGGATGTCGTCTTAGGCGTGGCCCAGCGGTCTGGCATGGACCCGTCGCAAGCAGGCGAACGTGTTCAATTCGTGATGGACGCGTATCAGGCGCAGACCGATAACTTCCTCACGAAGAATGGCCTCAATGCTGATGAGCTTCCCGCATTCTACGATTGGGCCAAGCAGAGCGGACAGAAGGCAATGCTCACAACTGCCATCCAGCAGCAGGCATACGGGCGCGACATGAGCGCGTGGAAGCCACTCATTGCTGGGTTTATGCGTGGTGTTGCCCCGAACCTCGGAGCACTCCAAGCAAACGGCTACGAGGTCAACGGAAATCTTGTGCGCATCGACGGGAAGTGGATGAACGTGAAGGCAGCAGCTAAAGCCGGATTCATCTGATTCACGGCGGGGACTGCCTCGACGCAAGGCCTGGGGTGGGGTAACATCGCGGGGTAATTCAACCTACCCCACGAATCCCCTTCAGGCCAGATATAGCCTTGCGGGCTGAGAGTTGCGTAGCGTTACCGGCCCTGGGCACCACAACAGCCTTATCTCGCAAGACTTCCCGCAGGTCATCCCTCTTCGCGCCGATGGTCCGCCTATCCGTCGCGACATGGGCAGGTTTTTACCCGGTCATTCACCGATTCCCACGGCCATCGGATCTTCCCCGAACGGAATCCCGCCCCGACGCGCCGGGCAACACGCGGGTGACGCATCCGTCCCGCCGCCCTAGGCGGCTCACGAACTGCATCCCGCGCGCAGCCCCCCCAAGCATCAGGTCACAGGGGCCGGATTGAAAAGCACCAGGGCATTGTGCAGTTTCAACTTTTCCGCCGCCGTCTGCTTCTCGCCACTCGCGACGGCAAGCATCGTTCGGAAGAGCTGCCAGCCCACCTCCTCGATCGTGGCCGCACCCGTCGCAATCGTGCCGGCATCGATGTCCATCAGGTCGTGCCAACGACGCGCCAGGTCCGAGCGCGTCGCGACTTTGATGACGGGCACTTCGGCGAGACTGTACGGCGTGCCTCGCCCGGTCGTGAAGACGTGCAGATTGATGCCCGCGGCAACTTGCAGCGTGCCGCAAATGAAATCGCTCGCCGGTGTCGCCGCGTAGATCAACCCCTTCTGCCTTGCCTTTTCGCCCGGCGAAAGTACGCCTGAGATCGCCGCGCTTCCTGACTTGACGATGGACCCCATCGCCTTCTCCACGATGTTGGAGAGCCCACCCTTCTTGTTACCGGGCGTGGTGTTGGCGCTGCGGTCGGCGCCACCCCGCTTGAGATAGTTGTCGTACCAATCCATCTCGCGGATGATGGCCGCAGCGACTTCCGGCGTTGCCGCACGCCCCGTGAGCTGCCCCACGCCGTCACGCACCTCCGTGACTTCCGAGAACATCACCGTGGCCCCCGCCCGCACCAGAAGATCCGAGGCAAAGCCCACCGCAGGGTTGGCAGTGAGTCCGGAGAACGCATCGCTGCCGCCACACTGCACGCCGACGACCAGATCGGACGCGGGACAGGTCTCCCGCCGCCGACGATTCAACCGCGTCAAGTGCCCTTCGGCCGTTCGCATGATCGATTGAATCATCGACTCGAAGCCCACATGCGACTCGTCCTGCAACACGACCACGTCGCCGTTGTCGACACCAGATTCGCCGCCCGGCGCCGAAACGCTCGAGATGGGAATGGTGCCCGCCGGCATGAGGCGCTCCGGTTGCAGCTTTTCGCAGCCCAGGCTCACCATCATCACCTCGCCACCGAAGTTCGGGTTCAGCGCAATATTGCGCACCGTACGGATGGGCACCATGGCGTCGGGTGCGTCGATGGCCACGCCACATCCATAGGTGTGACCAAGACCGACGACATCGTCGACATTCGGAAATTTCGGCAGCAACTCGCGCTTGATACGCGCCACGGCATGCTCGACGACATCCGCGACGCATTGCACCGTCGTCGTGATAGCGAGGATATTGCGCGTACCCACCGATCCGT
Source organism: Pandoraea pnomenusa (assembly GCF_000767615.3). Classification (NCBI taxonomy): domain Bacteria; kingdom Pseudomonadati; phylum Pseudomonadota; class Betaproteobacteria; order Burkholderiales; family Burkholderiaceae; genus Pandoraea; species Pandoraea pnomenusa. Next base: position 4,082,389 of record NZ_CP009553.3, read on the forward strand.
CGGCGTTCCGATACCCCTGGAACGTGAAATTCTCGAGCGGCGGCATCTCCGGCGCGGGAATCGTCGCCATCGGCAGGTCGTCCAGCGCGGGAGGCGTCGGCATGCGAATGACATGCTCATTGACCCAGCTTCCTCTGGGTAATGCCTTCGTCGCGTAGCCGATGACGACGTTGTACCGGATAACCTCGTCACCCTCGGCCAGATCCCGCAACGCGACTTTGTGCCCCTGTGGCACTCGCTCGAGAAGCGTCAACCCATCCGCGAACGTCGCCCCTTCCCCCAGCCCCCCGTCATTCACAACAATCGCAACGTTGTCATTGGGATGCACACGTATATATAGCGGAGCCAATTCCATTTGCTTCTTCCTCTCCGGGCCATAGCCCAACCACCTAAAAGTTACATCATCATACAACGTATGACCTGTTTTCTCATACGCGTTAACCCTCTAACAATGACGTTTTATGGTACTTGACGTTGCGATTCGATCAATCACGTTGTACGATGACGTATAAGAAATAAATCGATGCATCGAAAGAAGCTCGGCGGTCGACAAGCGCCGCTTGAGGAGACGGGCGAGGCGCGCCCGATCCCCCCTCGGGAACAGGAATCGTCGCCTCGCAGGCAAGCAATAGAGGAAGAACGTCATGGCAATCGGCCGAACCGTGAGCGCCGCGCACGCGCTCAAACGCACCAACGTCCGCTACATCATCCTGGCACTCGTTTTTTTCATCACGACCCTGAACTACGCCGACCGCGCCACGCTTTCGGTCACCGGCTCGGCGATGCGCGGTGAGTTTGGTTTCGACGCGATCGAGATGGGGTACATCTTCTCCGCGTTCAGCTGGTCGTATGTCCTGTGTCAGGTTCCGGCCGGATGGCTGCTGGACCGCTTCGGCGCTCGCCGCGTCTACGCCGCAAGTATTTTGCTTTGGTCGCTCTTCACGCTCCTGCAAAGCACCATCGGATGGACCGGCAGCGCGGCGGCGGCCGTCACGGGCCTGTTCATCCTGCGCTTTGCCATGGGCGCGGCGGAAGCCCCCGCATTCCCTGCAAACGCCAAGGTCGTCGCGAGTTGGTTCCCCGCCAGGGAACGGGGTACCGCGTCAGCCATCTTCAACTCGGCGCAATACTTTGCCGCCGTCGTATTCACCCCTCTGATGGCGTGGATCACGCACGCGTTCGGCTGGCATGAAGTGTATGTCGTGATGGGAGTCGTCGGCCTTGTCCTGTCGGGCGTGTGGCTCAGGTTCATGAAGCACCCTGCCGACCATCCGGGCGTCAGCCCACGCGAGCTCGAATATATCGAGCAAGGTGGCGGATTCATTCGCGGCCACTCGGCGGCCGCCGCCCATGCCCCTCGCAGCAACGACAGCTGGCGCGTCGTACGCCAACTGCTGGGCAACCGCATGCTCCTGGGCGTTTATCTCGCCCAGTTCTGCATCAACGTGCTCACATACTTCTTCCTCACCTGGTTCCCCATCTATCTGGTCCAGGCACGGCACATGACCATTCTTCAGGCCGGCCTTGTCGCATCCTTGCCGGCCATCTGCGGCTTCGGTGGCGGGGTGCTCGGCGGACTCCTGTCGGACACACTCATCCGTCGCGGCCGCTCGCTCACCGTTGCCCGCAAGGTCCCCATCGTCGGCGGCATGCTGCTGTCGTGCTGCATCGTCGGGTGCAACTACGTCACCACCGACTGGATCGTCGTCGCATTGATGTCGCTCGCGTTCTTTGGCAAAGGCATCGGCGCGCTGGGCTGGGCCGTCGTCGCCGATACGTCACCGCGAGAGGCGATCGGCCTTTCCGGCTCCCTGTTCAACATGTGCGGCAACGTCGCAGGCATCGTGACACCGATCGTTATCGGGTATCTGGTCACGCGATCCGGCGGCTCCTTCAACGGCGCGCTGGCATTCGTCGGCCTGAACGCACTGTTGACGGTGTTTTGTTACCTCGTCATCGTCAAGGACATCAAGCGCGTGGCGCTTCGCCCTATCTAGTTCGTTCGATTACGAAACGCCTAAAGGGCGCATGACACGTATCGCCCCCAGCGGAGACGCCATCCACCGATAGGTCGAGTCCGAATCCGACAGCGCGTCATCCAATATCCGCACGCAGCGTGCAATTTGCCCATTGGACAAGCATGGCGCGGGTTATCCCGATACGCCTCACTCGCGAAACGCACCGGTGCTTTCGGCACGCGACGCCCATTCGGGGGATTCGGATGTTGCTGAAACTCAAGTGACTTCACTGCTGCCATGATGAAAACGCCCCCTCGATATGGCAATGGGGTTACTTCATGGAGGATCTATGAGCAGTCCGAAAGATAAAGCCGGCAAGTCCCTGTGCGGCGACACGAGGCCGCCGGCGACCGGCGACGAAGCGCCCCGCGCCGTCGACACACCGCCCGGCGACGACGACGCAAGGAAAGCCGAAGACTCGACCCGACGCATTTGCCCGAAATCACGACGCGAGACGTCGAAAGCCACCGACGCAGGCGACGCGTCCGCGCCCCTGGTCGATCCACGCCGGGAGCCGGCGAAATCGGGACGGGAACCGGCAAGATATCTCGGCGCCAACCGAAAGGTGGCGCCAGCGGCCGTGCCGACCCTGAAGCTACCGAGAGCCCTGGCGCGGGAGGGCTTCGTCGTGTGGTTCCATGACCATGGCCAATACCTTGGCCTTGCATGGAACGACGCGGTATCGGAGATCGAAAAAGCCCACGTCGACGACGCGGATCACGCGATCTATTTCGACACCTTTGCCCAGGCCGCCGTCGCGTGTGAGAAGTACATCAGCCCATGCCGGGTGCTGCACTCGCCCGGCCCCGGCAAGCGCCCGAGGCTCATGGGCTAGTCCGCACCCATGGTTCACGTCCGAGAGACTCGCACCCCGACGCCACACCCGCAGACGTCGCATCGCCGGCCCCGCGATCGCCCGGGCGCGGGGCGAATGCCGCATCAGGGGCCCCCGCCCTTGACGACGCTCACGTCTCCCGGCTCGGTGTGACCGCAGCCCCTTGCGCGCCGAGATACGCCACCACTTCCTGCGCCGTGGCACGAGCACTTCGCATCACGCCGATCAGCGTGGCCGAAGCGTACCCGGTCCATTCTCCGTAGCCGACGAGCCACAATCGAGGTTCGTCGACGGCACGCGTGCCCGTCACGCGAATCGTGCCGTCGGCGTTGACGATCGACAAGGCGCTCAAATGCGCCAGCGCGGGCCGAAACCCGGTGCACCAGATGACGACGTCGACCGGCGAATGCGTGCCGTCCGACCAGATCACGCCGTCTTCGACGAAGCGCTCGAACGGCCGTACCGCGTGCAGGACGCCTCGTTCTCGCGCCGCGCGCACCGAAGGCACCATGACGATATTCGCCAGACCGCTGTCCGGATAGGGGTCGGGCAAGCCACGTTGGGCGGCCTGCCAGCGCGCGGTCGCTCGCTCGAACAGCACACGGCCGTCGACGTCGTCGGGCAGGAACGTCGGCGGTTCGGGGGTGACCCAGACCGATGCGGCAACGGCAGAGACTTCCGCATGAATCTGCGCCCCCGAATTGCCGCCGCCGACCACCAGAACGCGCAGGCCGCGCAACGCCTCCGGACCTTGATAGTTCGCCGAATGCCATTGGCGACCGCGAAACGAGGATTGGCCGGGGTATGACGGCACATGCGGCGCGTGCCACGACCCGGTGGCGCTGATCACCGCACGCGCCAGCCAGTCGCCACGATTGGTGTGCACGCGCAGCCCGTCGACCTGCGCCGTGACCGAGACAACCTCGACCGGACGCTCCACCGGTACGGCATAACGTGTTTCGTACTCCCGCAAATACGCCACGACTTCGTCGCGCGACGGATAGTGCTCCGCGCCGCCTCGCATCGGCCATCCCGGCAGCGAACTCCATTGCGCCGGCGAGAAGAGCTGCAACGACGGCCAGGCGCGCTGCCAGGCGCCGCCCGGCCCGGGCTGGTCGTCGAGCACGACGTAATCCACCTGCCAGCGACGCAGAAAATACGACGTCGCCAACGCCGACTGGCCGCCGCCGACGACCAGGGCATCCACGGTGCGCAACGGCACCTCGTCACGCTGCGTCATGCCACACCCTCCTCGCCTTCATCGTCCCACCGCGTCTGCGGCCCCACCTGACGGAAATAACGTCCGGGCGACTCGCCGAAGGCCCGCCGGAACATCGCAATGAAGTTGCTCGGTGTGGAATAGCCGAGCGAATCGGCGACCGCGCCGACGGCCTCGCCATTGGCGAGTCGATCCAGCGCACTCACCAGCCGCGCCTGCTGGCGCCACTGCGTGAAGCCCATGCCCGTCTCCGTCACGAAAAGCCGTCTTGCCGTGCGCGCCGACACTCCCGACTGCCGGGCGAGCGAATCGAGCGACGTATGCGCGCCAAGATCGTCGAGCACCGCGCGCGCCACGCGTATCGCCCGGGCATCGGTCGGCATCGGCAACCCGAGCGCCTGCTCGGGCGCGCGTTGAATCTCGTCGACGAGCACCTGCGCAAGACGCATTTCCGCATCCGTAAGCGTATCTCGCATCGCCCACGACACCGCCCGTTTGACCAGTGCCGCCAACAGCTCCGAAACGCCGACAACACATGGCGTCCGTGGCAGGCCGGTCGCCGCGCTGGGCGCCACGAGCACGATCCATCCGCTGACCACGCCGGTGAGCGATACGCGGTGCGTCATGCCCGGCGGTATCCATCCGGCGCGATACGGCGGCAGCACCCAGGCCCCGAGCGGCGTGTGAACGTGGACCAGGCCCGAGTGAATGCAGAAGAGCTGCCCCCGCAAATGGGAATGCCAGTCGAGCTCCCGCGTGCCGATCCGGAACAGACTCCGCTCGTTGTCGTGGCCACCGAACGCCCAGACCGGCGGCCCGTCAAGGCGGTCGTTCGGCTGGTATTTGGCGAGCGGCGATTCCGACAGCGACATCAGGGGGGGGATTTGGCTAGCCTCCATCATTTTGTCCGGAAATCATTGTTTTATGACCAAACAATGTTATCAGGTCGACAGTGCTCGCGCCGACAATGAACGCATCGTCACAGCCGGCCCGCACCATCGGGGCCCATTCACCTCATGACCGCCTTGCATGTCAACATCATCGGCGCGGGCCTTGGCGGCCTGTGCCTTGCCCAGGGCCTGCGCCGGGCAGGAATCGCCTTCGACGTCTACGAGCGCGACGCCTCATCCGACGCCCGCTTCCAGGGCTATCGTCTGCGCATCGACGCCGACGGCCTCGACGCCCTCGCCGAATGCTTGCCGGACGAAGCCCTCGTGCGCATCCGCGAGCGCGCCGCCGTGGCGCGGTCCGGCGGCCGCTTCGTCACGCCGCAGCTCGACGATGCCGACGTCGTTCTTCCACCCAGTTGGCACGAGGCCCGGGCGAATGCCGGCTTGCCTTCGCCAAGCGACCAGGGTCGCCGCCGCCGCGGCGCCGCAGGCAAGGCGGCGCGGCACCTGCCCCGGACCGACCACATTCCGGGCGACCTCAGCGTGCATCGACAGACGCTGCGGGAAATTCTGCTCGACGGCATTCGCGAGCGCGTCCATTTCGGAAAATCGTTTGCCCGCACGACCTCAACCCCGGACGGCCAACGCGTTGCGCATTTCGACGACGGTTCGCGCAGCCGCGCCGGTCTCGTGGTTGCCGCCGACGGCAGCCATTCGCGCGTGCGCGAATCCGTGCTGCCCGGCATGGCGCCTCGCGACACCGGCAACGTGTGCTGTTACGGCCTGACGCCGCTCACGACCGCGATGCTCGTGCTCATGGACCGTCACGGCGAGGCGACCGTGATGGAGGGAAGCACCGTGGTGTTTGCCGACGGCTTCGCCGTCGTGATCGAGGCGATGCTCTTTCGCCGCCCCGACAGCGAGCGTGCGCAGGCGCCGCTGCCCGGGCCGGAACGCATGCCGCTCTCACCCGTGCCGGACTATCTGTACTGGGCCTTCATCGGTCCGGCGTCGACGCTGCTCGGCGCGTCGCGCACGAACGGTGCGAACGGTGCGAACGGGGCGAACGTCCAATCCGACGAAACGCTCACGCTTGCGCGCATCGACGCGCTGACCGATGCGTGGCATCCGCATCTGCGTTCGCTTTTCACGTACGCCTCGCCCGACACGATCCGTACGCTGCCGGTACGCAGCACGACAAGCCCGCTGCCATGGCAGATCGACGGCGTGACGGGGCTGGGCGACGCCGTGCACACGATGAGCCCCGCAGGCGGTCTCGGCGCGAATACGGCACTGCGCGATGCCGCCCGGCTCACGACATGGCTGCACGACGTTGCACGAGGGCGCGCCTCGCTTGCCCGCGCCATTTCGCGATACGAGCGCGACATGTGCGAGCGCGCACAGGAGGCCGTGCGACTGGCCGACGCGGGCGCCGCCTTGCTCAACGGTCGCCGTCATCCCCCGCAAGCAACCCAGCCAGCCCCGGCCGACGCGATCCATCTGTGAACCCGGCGCGCTCCCGTGTTACAAATACGGCAACGTGACTGCGCGCCAGGAGTAACCATGTACACCGTAATGGGTATCACGGGACGAGTCGGCGGAGTGATCGGACACGATCTGCTGGCGGCCGGCCGGCCGCTGCGGGCGATTGTTCAGGATCCCGTCAAATCCAGTCGATGGGCAACGCTGGGCAGCGAGATCGCAGTGGCCGAGCATGGCGACGTCGACGCCCTCACGAACGCATTTCGCGGCAGCGAGGCGGTGTTCGTGATGCTGCCGCCGAACGCCGATCCGGAGCCGGACTTCTCTCACGCACGACATCTGATCGACGCCATTCGCCAAGCGCTGGCCGCCACGCGCCCCAGGCGTGTGGTCTGCCTCTCGAGCATCGGGGCGGACAGCGAGGTGCCGAGCCTGCTCTCGGCGCTGCACATGTTCGAGACGGCCATGGTGTCGCTGCACCTGCCCGTCACCTTCCTGCGCCCCGCCTGGCTGATGGAGAATTTCGCTTGGGACATCGCGCCCGCGCGAGAACGCGGCGAGCTGCCGAGCTATCTCGCGCCGGTGGATCGGGCGATACCGATGGTGTCGACGAGCGACGTCGGTCATTTCGCTGCCCGCGCCATGCAGGAGGATTTCGACGACGAACGCGTTTGGGAGATCGAAGGGCCTCAGCGATACTCTCCCGACGACATCGCCGCGGCACTGGCCCGTGCGCTGGTGCGCGACGTGAGCGCCGAGGCCGTGCCGCGTGCCGGCTGGGACCCACTCTTCCGTGCGCAGGGCATGCGCAATCCGCTGCCGCGCATCCAAATGCTCGATGGCTTCAACAACGGCACCTTTCAGTTTCGCGACGACGGGAAACACACGCTGCGTGGCGAGGTGACGCTTCTCGAAGCGATCACCGCGCTGGTGCGAGAGGCCTGAGCGAGGGCGCACCACCACGCACCACCACGCACCTCCGCGCGGCTACACCGCTTCAGACACGCCGAGCCACGCCGCTCAAGGCGATTCCGCGCATGCGGGCGTCCGCGCGAGCAACGCCGGCCAGCGCGCCGCCCAATCGCCGTCATGCGCCACGCCGTTGACCACCAACGTGCGGACGCACCGGCCGCCGACCGCGGCAGCGAAGCGCTTCGCGACCTCCGGTGGCACGACCGTGTCCTGTGCGCTGCTGAAGTGCACCTGCGCGACGCCCGACAGACGTGCGGCCTCATCGATTGGATTGAGCGATGCTGGCATCGGCGACACGCCGTGGATTCGATTGACATATGCCACGTCGAGATTGCCCGCCACCGTGCGCAGCGATACGACGTCGTGGCGGCGCGCGGCAATGAGTGCGGCAATCGCGCCGCCGCCTGAAAAGCCGACGAGGCCCAGACGCTGTCCGGGCACGCGCGCGGCGATGCGACCAACGGCGTCGTTCATCGCGTCGACCACTTCCGGCGCGAACCGCTTGCCGGTCCAGTACGCCACGTTGCACGCCGGGTTTCGAGCCATTGGCGTGAACTGACAGGGGCGAGCGAGATAGACCACGTTCGGTGACGTATCCGCGGCGGCCAGGGCGAGTCCGGTTGCCGCGACAGGCGTTGGGTCGGGCGACGGCTCGGTGCGCGACAACCAGGCCAGACCGTCCCCCTCGATATAGATGCGCACCGGCGCGTCGGCGCGCGCGATACGCACAAACGCGGTCAGCACGAATGCTCCGCCCTGCACCGTTTCCCGATGCAGTCCTGCGGGGCCGGCCAGCGCCTGCGCATGCGCGTCCCGATCAAGGCTGGCGCAGCCCGAGAGCGCGGCCGCCGCGACAGCGCACGCGCCGATCCAGGCTTCAGCGCGCATGGTCGTCATGCGCCGTCTCGCGCGATGCGGCCACGAAGGCGTCGAGCGCACGCGCCATCTTCTCGACGACGGGCGTCCACTCGGCACGCGCCGTCTGGCGAAACAGGCGCATCCCTGGATACCAGGGAGAATCGTCGCGCCCTTCCAGCCATCGCCAGTCGGGTACGAACGGCAGCAGCACCCACACGGGGCGTCCCATCGCACCGGCCAGATGCACGGGCGACGAATCGACGGAGATCAGCAGATCGGCCAACTGGAGAATGGCGGCGGTGTCCTCGAAATCGCGAATCTCGTCGCCGAGCACAACGACCTGCATGCCGTCGGGCGGAGCACTCGCCTGCGCGCTCGCCGGTCCCTTCTGAATCGAGAGAAAGGACGCACCGGATGCGCCCAACGGCGCCAGTTGCGCGAGCGTCATTGAGCGATTGTGGTCGTTCACATGCTCGGGACGCCCGGCCCAGACGAGGGCGACCCACGGCCTGGGCACGTCGGCGAGACGCTCGCGCCAGAGGGCCACGCGCGCCGGATCGGCGCTCAGATACGGCATCTCGCCCGGAAGATCGTCGAGCCGAAGCCCCATTGCCATGGGCAGGCTCATCAGTTCGCAATGCAGGTCGAACGCTTCGGTCAGCGAGCCACGCGCGACGATATCCTCGTCACCCCACATCCGCTTCGCAATGGACAGCGCCTCGGCATTGACCTCGAAAATCACACGCGCCTGACTGCGCTCGCGCGCCCAGCGCGCCATGCGCATGAACTGGAAGGTATCCCCGTATCCCTGTTCGTCGTGAATGAGGAGCGTCTTGCCGGGAATCGGCTGTCCGTCCCATCGAGGCCGCTGCACCTTGCGCTCGATCGACTGTGTGTGCTCGAGACTGTAGCGATACCGATACTCGCGCCAGCCGCGCTCGAAGTCGCCGAGCAGCAGCAACGCCTCGGCGAGATCGAACCGGTTGGCCAAATCGCCCGGTACCTGACGCGCGAGCATGTCGAGCACGTCGCAACCTTCACGCGTCTTGCCTTGCGCTCGCAGCACCATCGCCAGCAGACGCCAGACCGACATCGGCGCAACGCCCTCGGCCACGGCTTCGCGCAGCAATGGCTCCGCGCCTTCGTAATCCTGCGCCGCGACCAACGACGCGATGGCGCTCTGACGCTCGGTCTGGGCTTGCGTCGGCGCCGGCGCGTCGATTGCGGACGTGGCCGCGCCAGCGTCGGCGTGCCCCTGATCGCGCCTGGCGACGTCGGCCTCGACGGCGGCGAGCGCCGCGCGGGCGCCGACATTCTCGGGCACGATTCGCACGGCCTCGCGTGCCGATGCGAGTGCTTCATCGAGACGTCCCAGGAGTCGCAGAATGCACGCGCGCGCGACGAGTGTCGACGGATGCTGCATGGCGAAGGCCGACATCACTTCCACGATCTGCCATGCGCCGCCCAGATTGCCGCGCGCGAGTTCGATATCGGCGAGATTGCGGTAGGCGTCGACGAATTGCGGGTCGATTTCAATGGCGCGCCGCGCCATCGCGGCCGCTTCGTCATGACGTTGCTGCGCACGCAACAGCGCCGCCAGGTTGCTGTGCACGTCGGCGCGCTGTCCGTCGAGTTCGAGCGCACGCCGGTAATGCCGCTCCGCTTGTTCGGTCCGGCCCAGCAGACGCGCCGTGTTCCCGAGATTGTTCCACGCATCGGCAGACCCGGGTTGCAGTTCGCTCAGACGCTCGAGACTCGCCAGACTCTGCGACAACTGACCGGCTTCCTGCTGCGCGATCCCCAGATTGTTCCATGCCGCGGGGAAGGTCGGATCGACCTCGACGGCCCGCTGCGCGGCGTTCAACGCCTCGTCGAGGCGTCCGGCCTGACGGTTCATCTCTGCCAGATCCGACCAGCAGGCAGCCGGTGCGCCCGGCACCTTGCATACCTCGCGCAAGTGCTCGATGGCCACGTCCAGTTTTCCGTACGCGTGCGCCATCAGGCCCAGCAGGTAATGCGCGTCCGGATGCCCGGGGGACGCCGCGAGCACGCGTCGGCACAGGATTTCGGCTTGCGGCGCCTGCCCGGCCTGCCAGTGAGTGCGCGCACGGGCCATGGCCTCGGCGAAAGTGATCGTTTCCGTGGCGGGCACGGTCGAGGCGTTTGGCGAAACCGGAAGGGCGGGGCTGGAAGACATCGGAACGATGGGCGGGCGGTGGCGGACCGCAAGATACTTCCACGGCGCTCGCCATCGTGTCAACGATGGCGAGCGCCGGTGTCGGGTCACGGCACCAAGCCGTCAGAAGCGTTGCTGGATGCGCACGATGCCCGTGTGCGATACGAAGCCAGAGCCGGCCTGAAGGTTATAGCGGATCGATGCACTCATGTTGCTCGCGCGCATGAGCGTGAGGCCCAGCGAAATATCGGCAAGATCCGACACGGGCGTCGCGCCCACCGTCGTGAACGCCGTCTGCCCCGACGGATCGGCGGCGAAGCTCGCCCCCGTCGACAAGCGCGTGCGATTGTACTCGTGCACCCAGCGCACGCTCAGCTCCGGCATCCACGTGCCCGACGACGTCTCGAACGGGACACCGATCTTCGCCCCCAGCGCACTGCGCACCGAGCTGGCGCTCGCGCTGCCCACCGAGAGCGCCGCACCGTTGCCGCCGCTTTCCGTGTAGCCGGGCTGACTCAGGTGGCTGAAGCTCAGGCCCACCAGCGGCGTCACGATCGCGCGCCCAACCGCCAGCGGCCAGCCAAACTCCGCGCTACCGACATACTGCTGCCCGTTGAAGCTGCCGCCCGCCGCGCCGTTGAAGCCCTGCATCGACACCAGGCGCGTGGTGTTGTAGCGCTGCATGACCACCGAGCCCGAGAGATTCACATACCACGGCTCGCCGGTATAGGAGGCGTAGCCGATCAGTCCGTACCCATTGACGCTCGTGTTGTTGCCCGACGTGGCGCCGTCGTTGTTGATGACCGTGCGCGAGAACTGGAATGCGCCGCCCGCGCGCCAGCGGTCGCCGAAGGCGCGGTCCGCACCAATGAGCAGGCCGCCGTAATTGGCGGCGTAGCCGTCCACGCCGTCACGCTCGGACTGGCTGGCGTGGCCGCCGAATGCCTGGCCCCACACGCCCCAGTTCACCGCGGCGTCGCCCGTTGCCACCCCGGTCCCTCCGGCCGAGGCCGTGCGCAGACCGTTGACGTGGGCACTCACCACACTGAGCGCGTCGATCGCGGCGGCCCCCGCGGCGCGTGTCACTTGCGACGGTGCCAACTGATTGCCCACACGGTTGGCCGACGCCGTCGAACCATCGGAGAGCGAACCCAGCGTCGCGTTGTATAGGTTGAGCAGTTGCGCATCGCTCACGCCGGTATAGCCGAGCAGCCCTCGCAACGCCGACTGGGCGTTCTGCGTCGAAGCGATAGTGGCATTGGTGCGCGGATCGAACGACGGGATCTGACCACCACCGTTGCCGCCAGCGCCGCCGCCAATGGTGCCGGTACCGCCGCTGTTGCCGCTATTGCCGCTATTGCCACCATTGCCGTTGTTGCCGTCGTCCTTGCCCGCGTTCGGATCGGAGACCACGGTCAGCACCAGATCGCGCTTCGTGCCGTTGGCCACGTTCGCGCCAGTAGCGCCGAGCGTCGTCGAGCCGTTAACGCGATAGCTCAGCAAGCCTTCGTTGTAATTGGCCGTACCGGCGGTGTCGATCACGACATAGCGCTGGCCGACCGCGAACGAATACCCGAGCGACTGCAACGCGATTCTGGAGCCGGGTGCCAGCGTCGTATTGCCGGTGACCACGAGCCGGCCATAGCCGCTGTCGGTCGTCATGTCACCGGTCGTCACCGCATTGCTCGCTACACCAACCTGCAGTGTGCCGCTCGCGGCCTGGTCGAAGTTGCCATCGACGTTGAGCGTTCGGTTGATCTGCAACACCGACGCGTCGTTGTGCACCGTACGCACGCCGCCAAGGTCAAAGTGGTCGTCGAGCACCAAACGTCCCCCTGTGAAGCGGGTGTCGGCATTGGTGCTCACGATGGTGCCCGGGAAAACGCCGCCAAAGCCGGTCAGGGTGCCGTAAGTGCCATCCGTTGCGCCAGCGATCTTCAACACGTTGGGCGAGCGATTGATGATCCAGCCGGCGATCGTGCCGGCGTTGTTGATCGCATCGATGGACGACGTCGTTGCCTGGTTCGAAATCGCGCCGCCGACGCCCGTGATCAGGCCTCCCGCCTGGTTGTTGATCGTGCCGATGGACGCATCGTTGTAGATCCCGTAATAAGCGCCCGAGATCGTGCCGGCGTTGTTGATCGCGCCGATCGTGCCTGCGAACAGCGTGCCGCCAATCAATTGCGACGCGTTGTTCAGGCCCACCGCATACTGGCCCGGCACGCCGGTGCCTGCGGTGATCGTACCGCCGGCCAGGTTGTTGATGGCAGCGATCGAACCGCCGTAGTTCGCAAGGCCATACATCTGCCCGATCAGGGCGCCGGTGTTCTCGATCAGACCGAACGACGACGGCCTGGCCAGGTCGCCGGATGCCGCCAGCATCACCCCCGTGTAGCCGGTGATTCGCCCGCTGTTGGTGAGCACGCCCCACTCGCCCGTGCCCCACACGCCCACGCCATTGGAGGCGGTCGTGGTCGCGGCGATCGTGCCGGCGTTGATTAGTGTCGTGAGCGAACCCGTGTTCGCAACGCCCAGCGTGGCGCCCTGGATCAGGCTGCGGTTCTCCAGACGCGCAAGCGCACCGGTGTTGTTCACGCCACCGAGGTTGTCGGACACGATGGTGCCCACGTTCAGGATCGTTCCGACCAAGCCGCCCGCATACAGGCCCGAATTGGTGCCGCCGGACGCCGAAATCACGCCGTTGTTCACCACGCTGTCGACCTGACCGCCGTTGCTGGCAATGCCCAGTGCACTCTTGCCAGCGAGGGTGCTGGCAATCGTGCCCGTGTTCGTGATCGTGCCGAGGTGACCGGTAATCGACGCCTGGGCCGTGCCGCTGACGTCGAGATTCGCGCCGTCGAAGCGCCACTGCGACGCATCGCCGCCAGTCACGCCCGCCACGAGATTCGTGGTGCCGTTGACGACGCCGAGGTACTGCGGCGTGAAGAGCGTCACGAGCAGCGTGGTGCCCTGGTGCGCACCGTTGGCCGCGAGCGTCGGGTTGCCGTTGATCACATAGCGCAACGTGCTTTCGTTGTAATTGATCGTGCCCGCCGAATCGATGACCACGTAGCGCTGCCCTGCGGCGAACGCGTACCCCATCGATTGCAGCGCGATGGTCGAGCCCGGTGCGATGTACGTACTGCCGCTTACGAGGAGACTGCCGTAATTCGGCGAGTCCGCGCCCGCCACGCCGATCTGAAGCGTGGCGTTCGCGCTCTGGTCGTAATTGCCGAAGATCGAGAGCGGACGATTGACCTGGAGCAACGAACCGACGTTGTGCAGCGTGCGCATGCCGGTCACGTTGCCGCCGATCGTGGTGCGCAGTTCGAAATCGTTGTTGACCAGCAAGTTTCCGCCGGTGAGTCGTACGTCGGCGTTGGTACTCACGATGGTGCCCACATTCGCACCGCCACCGAAACCGGTGAATGTGCCGAACGTGCCGTCCGTTGCACCGCTGATACTCAGTTCGTTCTGGGAGCGATTGATGATCCAGCCGGCAATCGTGCCCGCGTTGCGAATCGCGCCGATCGACGCCGACGTCGCCTGGTTCGAGATGGCGCCACCCAGCCCAGTGATCACGCCGCCCGCCAGATTGTCGATCAGACCGATGTTGCTGCCGTTGGAAATCCCGTAGTAGCTGCCGGCGATCGTGCCTGCATTGCTGATCGTGCCAATCGTACCCGCCAGCAGCGTGCCGTTCGCGGTGAGATCGAGGTTCTCGATGCCGGAGACAATGGTGTTGCCCGTGCCACCCGTTCCGGTGATGGAACCCCCTGCCTGATTGTCGATCTTCGTGATCGTCGAGCCGTTGTTCGACAAGCCGTTCTGCGCGCCTGTAATCACTCCGCTGTTCGTCAGCAGGTCGAGCGTCGCAGGGGCCGCAGTGGTGGCCGAGGCGTAATTCACGAGACCGTTCCAGCCGAGGATAAGCCCTTGGTTGGTCAACTGCCCCAGATGCCCCGTATTCAGGGCGCCATAACCGGTACTGGCGCTCATCGTGCCGGTGTTCTGCACCGAGGTCAGCGAGCCATAGTTCGCAAGACCGTCGAGCACGCCCGTTATCGTGCCGGTGTTCTCGAATGTGGTCATCGTGCCGGTGTTGTTCACCGCATCGCGCGTGCTCGTTCGCACTGCGCCGTGGTTCACCAGCGTGCCGACGGTGCCGCCGTTGAAGAAGCCCGAGTTGTTCGGCCCGGTCGACGCGATGGTCCCATCGTTGACGAAGCGGTCGACCGAGCCGTAGATCGCGGCAATGCCCATGGCCGACGTCCCCGTCAGGGTCCCGGTGTTCGCGATCGTGCCGATCGAGCCGACGACCGTGCCGAACGTCGAGCCGGTGATCGAGACGTTGGTGCCGTCGAACGACCACCCGGTGCCGCTGGACGGTACCCCCTTGAGCAGACTGGCGGTCCCGCCGATCGTGCCCACGGCGCTCGGCGCGATCAGCGTCACGATCAGATCGAGATAGCTCCCGTTGGCCTGACGCACGCCGCTGCCGACGAGGGTCGACCCACTGATGACGTAGTTGAGCGACGCTTCGTTGAATGGCGAGGACCAGTCCATCGTTTCGAGCACGACATATCGCTGGCCGGACGCGAACGCGTAGCCCATCGACTGAAGCGCGATGGTCGTGCCCGGCATGAGTGTCGCCAACCCCTGCACCACAAGACGGCCATAGCCGCTGTCGGATGTGCGGTCACCGGTCGTCGTGGCGCCTGAGCCGACGCCGATCTCGAGTGTCGCCCCCGCGTCCTGTTGATAGTTCCCGTACACCGAAATGGTACGGTCGAGGTGAAGCCTGGCCCCGCTGTTCAACAGCGTGAACGCGTTGCCCAGGTTCACGTTGTCGTTGAGGATGAGATTGCCGCTCGCGAACCGCACGTTCGACGTTGGACTCTCGAGCGAGCCGACGGAAGTGCCGTCGAAGCCGGTCAGCAAGCCGTAGCCGCCGCCGGCGTCACCGTTGATCGTCAGCGCCACCGAGCCGTAGTTGACGATATTGCCCTGGATGGTTCCGGCGTTGTTGATCGTGCCGATCGTTCCCCCGCCGGCGGCAATCGCGATCGCGTTGAGCCCGCGGATCACGCCGCCGCTGTCGTTGTTGATGGTGCCGATGCGGCTCCCGGCCGCCCCCGTCACAATACCGGTGCCCGAAGCGCCTGCGTCGATGCGCCCGGTGGCGAGGTTGTGAATCTCGTCGATCGATCCCGAGTTCTGGATCGCGCCGCCATAACCGGTGATCGAGCCGCCGTTGGCGATCGAACCGAGGGTCGCGTTGTACACCGTCCCGCCGACGGTCGTGGTCGAATTGCTCAGACCGTAGACCGAAGCGCCTGCGCTGGTCGCGTCAATCGTGCCAAAGTTGCTGAGCGAGGTGATGCCGCCGCCGGCGTTGTAGACGCCGACAAGACCGCCCGTGATCACGCCGGTGTTCGTGATCGTCCCCACGGACACCGGGGCGGAGGTAGTACGCTGATTCAGCACGCCGTAATCGCCCGAGATCGTGCCGCCCGTCTGATTCATCAGGTTGTCGATCCGCCCTGCGTTACTGATCGCGGCTTCGTTCCCGCCACGAGAGACGCCAATCCATCCCATGTTGCCGAGGTTCGAAATGGTCCCTTGGTTCAGCACCCCCGCCCGCCCGGGGGCATTGTTGTTGACCGAGATATTGCCGCCGTTGGTGAGCGTGCCGAGCTGCCCCGAATTCAGCACGCCGAGCGTGCCGCTCACGATCTGGCCGTAGTTGCCGAGCAACCCGATCGTGCCGCTCGATTGCACACCGCTCTGGTCGCCGTAGATCGTGCCGTTGTTGAGCAGCCGGCCGAGTGCTCCCGACACCGATACCCCCGTAGCGGCACCGACGATCGTTCCGTTATTGTTGAGCAACGAATTCAGGCCTACAGGTGTCCTGATGAGCGCTCCGACCGCATCTCCCCTGAACGACACGCCCTGGTCGAGGTAGATCTCGCCGAAAGCCCCCGTGAAATTCACGCTGCGCGTTCCGTCGACGATGACATTCAGGTTGTTGCCGTCCCATTCCCACGTGAGCCCGCCATCCGGCGCGCCCCAGTTTAGCGGGGTCGCCTGCCCGTCATATCCGGTAACCGAGCCGACCGCCTGCGCCATCGCCGCACCGGAAGCCGCGATCAAGGCGGCGGCTGCGACCGCTGCCCTGCGGGCGCGCCGATCCACGCTGCGCGTCGCCTTCCCGTGGCTGCAGGCCACCTCGGAAGCGACTTGATACATCCCCAGACTGGTGCTCCACACCACGCGGTAAATGCGATTCATACGATGCCCCGGCTCACTGTGCCTATGTCGATGTGTTGGATGACGGAATTCGGTATGACTTCCCGAAGCCATACCTGTCCCCGGCTCGGCCGCAGGCGTGCCGGGACATCGCTGCGAGAACCATTTCCGGCAGCGGATGCGTCAGGGATTCAGGCGAGAAAAATGCGCTCGTGCGCTACGTCAGGCGGGGGTCCGGTCGCCGCACGGGAGAGTCAGCAAAAGCACGCGCGGAAGCGTGGATTTTTAGAGAAGTTTTACAAAACATTCGGACTACCCCGTAAATATTGACTGGCGCCTTGCCTTTTGATTTTGTTGCTTTTTTTGTCCGGCGAATCCTTTCATATGCTTTTTCTACTGTCAATCAACAATCATCAAGTTTCCTTTAAATGCCTGATTTTATTAAGTTATACAAAACAATAAAAAACAACGATTCGTCCCCCAATCGTCCTACTTTTATTCGAAAATTACTCCACTCAATGAGGGCCATAACAACAATGGGATGCTGCCTTCTCGAAGCATGCGTTCGCACCACCTCGTGAACCTTCCAGGGGATTGCATGCTCGCGGCGCGGGATGGACTGGCACAGGTCGACGTCACGGTTGCGCCGCCCGCCCTGCGGGCCCGCCGGGCTTGCGCTACACTCGTTCGACCCTGCGCGGCTCGCCTCGGGCGGCACGCCTTTTCCCTCATCAAGGACACGACACGCACATGACCACGAACCTCGAAACCATTCCCGTCAATCGGAACGACGGCAGCGCCGCGACCCTGGGCGACTACGCCGGCAAAGTCCGTCTCATCGTCAACGTCGCGTCGAAGTGCGGTCTCACGCCGCAATACGAAGGCCTGGAGCGCCTCTACGAAGACAAGCGCAACGCCGGCCTGGAAGTCCTGGCCTTCCCGGCGAACAATTTCAAGGGTCAGGAGCCCGGTACCGACGCCGAGATCCTCGACTTCTGCACCACGCAGTACAACGTGACCTTCCCGCTGTTCGCCAAGATTTCCGTGCTCGGCGAAGACCGCCACCCGCTGTACACGGCACTGGTACAGGCCAAGCCGGATGCCACCGGCGAAGGGCCTTTCCGTGAGCGTCTCAGGGGTTTCGGCGTCGAGCGCGAGAACCTCGCCGACGTCCTGTGGAACTTCGAGAAATTTCTGATTGGCCGGAATGGTCAGGTCGTGGCGCGCTTCTCGCCGGACGTGAAGGCCGACGATCCACGCCTGGTGGCCGCCATCGACGCCGAACTGGCCAAGTAAAAGAATCCGGGGCGCGGCGCCGGGATCGCCGCAAGAATGCAAAAGGGGGCTGCGCAAACGCATGCCCCCTCTGGTGCCGCCAGCCGCCGCAAGACGGTTGCCGGCGCACGATATTCGCCGCTCGTGCACGGCCTGCGTCTGGACAGACCGTGCACGGGCCTCATGGCGAGATATCGCGCGCCGGTTCCCGCTTCTCGCGACAACTCGCGAAAGCCGGGCGCCTCATTCCCCCCGGAGTGAGGCGCCCGCGATGACCGACCTCAGCGCTTGGCCGTGTCGGTCATGAACTTGCCGCCCGGCGCTTCGCCGCCCTTCTTCTGACGGCGCGTGTTCCCATCGATCCCGCCGTCCACCGCCCACTCGGCGAACACCGTGGGCCCCGGCTCGAAATCGCGCGGCTGCCATTCCGGCGTGAGGATGTCCTCGTCGGCGTAATACTCGATGAGCGCGCCGCACGGATTCTTGAAGTACCAGAAGTACGCCGACGAAATCGGGTGACGGCCCGGCCCGAGCTGCGTTTCCCAACCGCACCGATCGATGTGCATGCCTCCCCCAAACACTTCGTGGATGTCCCGCACGGTGAACGCCACGTGATTGAGGCCTCGCTTGCCGTTGGGCAGCGCCAGCAGGAACAGGTCATGGTGACCGCCGTGCGGCGCGCAGCGCATGAACGCGCCGCGATCCGGGTAGCGATCCGACAACTCGAAGCCGAGCTTGTCTTCGTAGAACTTCTGCGTGGCCGCCAGTGCGTTGGTGAAAAACACCACGTGGCCGACCTCGATCGGCTGCGCCCGCTCG
Source organism: Pandoraea pnomenusa (assembly GCF_000767615.3). Taxonomy (NCBI): domain Bacteria; kingdom Pseudomonadati; phylum Pseudomonadota; class Betaproteobacteria; order Burkholderiales; family Burkholderiaceae; genus Pandoraea; species Pandoraea pnomenusa. Next base: position 4,101,182 of record NZ_CP009553.3, read on the forward strand.
TACACCGGACTCGGCGTATTCACGCGTTGCGCCGGAATGCCCCACGGGTTGGTCGGTGCGCCCTTCACGTCGATGGCGCGCTTGGCGGTGACTTCCACACGCAGGGCCAGCCCGTTCGGGTCGATGCAACCGGTCGCGCCGTCCCTGAAGTAGTAGCCCGGCTGGTCCGCGAGACGATCCGCGATGGCCGCGACCTCCTGGGCCGTCGTCACGCCCCACGTGACCTCGCGCAAGGTCGGTCCCTCCTCCATGGCGGGCGGCAGTGCTGAATCGTCGTGGCGCACCGCCAGCACGCGAGCACCGTTGAGCGTCTCGAAGCGTGCGCCATTGGCGTCGGCGGACACTTCCGTGAGGCCCCAGTCGGCCAGGAAGCGGCGGCAGGTGTCGAGGTCGGTGACCCCGTAGGTGATTTGTTCGATGCCCAGAATCGTCATGTCTGTCTCGGGGAGGGGTTCAGGGTGTGGCAATCACAGATCGAGTGTCAGACGGTCGCCCTTGCAACCCGACACGCAGATCATCATCACCTTGTTGGACGCACGCTCGGCCGCGCTGAGCACCGAGTCGCGATGGTCGGGGCAGCCTTCGAGCACGCGCGTCTCGCACGCGCCGCAAACACCCTCCATGCAGCTGTGTTCGGCGTCGATGCCCGCGGCAAGCAACGTTTCGAGCAGCGTGGCGCCGGCAGGCACCGCAACTTCCCTGCCGGACTTCGCGAGCGTTACCACGTAGCCCTCGGACGTGGCAGGCGGCGGCGCATCCGGTGCGGCGGAAAAGCGTTCGATATGCACGTGGTCGATGCCGGCTGCGGCGCAGGCCGCCTCGAACGCGTCGAGCATCACGCCCGGGCCGCAGCAGTAGGCGTGCGTGCCCGCCGGCTGCCCGCTCAGAAAAGCCGCAAGCGATGCCGGCTTGCCGCCGTGCTGGTCGTCGAAGTGATAGGTCACGTCGCCGCCCAGGGCGTCGAGCTCATCGAGGAACGCCGCCTGCGGCGCCGTGCGGGCGCAGTACATCAGCTTGACGCTTCGGCCCAGCGAGCGGAGCCGACGGTACATGCACAGGATCGGCGTCACGCCGATCCCGCCCGCCACCAGCACCGTGTGCTCGGCCGTCTCGTCGAGTTCGAAGTGGTTGCGCGGCGCCGAAATGTCCAGCGTCATGCCCACGCGGAAGTTGTCGTGAATGAAGCGCGAACCGCCTCGGCTTTTCGGGTCGGCCAGAATGCCCAGCACGTAGCGATTCGGCTCGCCGGGAGCATTCACGAGCGAATAGCTGCGCACCAACCCGCTCGGCAGATGCAGGTCGATGTGCGCGCCCGGCGTGAAATCCGGAAACGGGGTGCCGCTGCCCGACGCGGGCACGAGTTCGATGCTCATGATGCCCGCCGCTTCGTAGCGCAGCGTGCGCACCATTGCCGACAGGTTTGACTTGCTCATAACGCCGCTCTCTGATGTTGCTGATTCTCTTGTCGTGCGGGTCAGCCCGCCACGGACAAATCGATGTCGAGTCGCGCGAACGCCTCGATCTCCACGCGCAGCTCCGGGAACACGAGGCCGCTCACCTGCACCAGCGTCGAACACGGATACGCACCGCCGTTTGCCGCCACCGCCGCGAAGAACTCGCGGCGCGCGCGACCGACTTCGTCCTTGTCGGCGATATCGGTCACGTACACCACCAGCTTGTAGACGTTCGCCAGGCGCCCGCCGCCCGCCTCGACCAGCGCCCGGATCTTGCCCAGCACCACCAGCGTCTGTTCGTAGGTCGTGAGCGGCTTGTCGGCGTTGCGCGTGGCCGGATGCGCGGTCATGCCCGACATCAGGATTTCATTGCCGAAGCGAATGCCGTTGCTCCACGTGGCCGTTTCCAGATCGGGCACGGCCACGGCGCGCAGGCGTTGCGCCTCGAGAGGTTGATCGACTGGCATGACGTGTCCCGCGCCGATCACGCCTTGCCCGGCTGCATGCGCTCGAGCTCTGCCTTCGCCAGGTTCTTCAGATGGCGACGCAGGCGCACGATGCCCATGTCGTGCTGATACAGATGCTCGTGCTGATTGGCGTCGGGCTCCATGTCCTCCAGCATCACGCGATCCTGCTCGAGCACTGCCCAATGGCGCGCCTCGAGACGATTGCGGTACAGGAAGCGCCACGTGTCGCGCTGCCAGCCGTCGAGCTTGCGGCAACGCCAGTGGAACACGGCCGCGAGCGTCGGCGAAATCGGCGTGTAGCTGCCCACGATCACGAAGTTGCCGCCGGGGCCGCCCGTCTTCGGATACGGAATCTCGAGACGCATCCAGTGCGTGCCGGTATCGGCCCACTCGGTCCAGTCGAAGTTCACATCGCGCTGGCCTTCTTTCTCGAAGACGAAACCACGCTCGGTGTCGCGAATGCGGAACGCCGCCGTGTTGTCGCCCTCGGCCATCGAGTGCGACTGCTTGTGCAGATAGGTGCCGTGCATCGGGTCCATCACGTTGTCGAGCACGTAACGGTAGTCGCCCTTCCACTCCGTGTAGCACAGGAACGACGAGAAAGCGCCGTCGGCGTCGAGCTCTTCCGGCAGCACCAGCGGCGGCGGCGTGTCGATGTTGCCGGTGGCGTTGTACAGCCAGATCGCGTCATTGCGTTCGACGATGTGGTAGGCCTGCGTGGGACGCGAGCCTTCGAGCTTGCAGCCCGGGCTGCCCGGCACGCGCATGACGGTGCCATCGCAGCGTACCTGCACCCCGTGATAGCCGCAGGCGATGCGGTCGCCCATCACGATCCCCTTGGAGAGCGGTGCGCCGCGGTGCGGGCAATGGTCGTCGAGGGCGTGGACCTGATTGTCCTGATCGCGCCAGAACACGAGCTTCTTGCCCAGACGTCGCAGCGAGACCGGCTCGCGGCCGACCATGTGCGACGGGCAGATCGGATACCAGAGGTTCTTCAGGCCGCGCTCGAGAATGGCGTCGGCGGTAAGAATGGGTTGTTGCGTAGTCATGGGGGACATCTCCGTCGCAGTCGCCGGGCGCAGGCAGCACTCGGCGATCGCGCAATGTTTGGGGTTTACTCTTCGGCCAGCCGGGCGATCTGCGCCTTGTAGATTTCTTCGGTCCACACGTCGCCTTCCTGCGGGCCGGGGCCGGTACGGTTCAGATAGGCCACGAGGCCTGCCAGATCGTGCGTGCCGGCGGCGTAGGCGCGCTCGATGGCGTCGCCCAGCAGGCTTTCGTATTGCGTCGGCTCATGGCGACGCGCCTGATGCGGTTCGAGATAACGGTCCATCATTTCCCTCCATTGCGAACCCGTTCGCGAATGCGCGCATGCACGGGTACGAAGTCGTAAGTCGGATAGCATTCGGTGCGAAACACGCCCCATGCCGAGCGCTCCAGCTCCACATTGACCACCGGCAACAAATGCGGTGGCAATTCGAGCGTGACGATCTGGCCGAACCCCATCGCGACCGTCCACGACACGACCTTGACGCCCTCGGGCGGGAAGCGCTCCCACCATTCGGCCGCCTTCAGCCGCTCCTGGAAATCGTCGAGATTGTTCGACTGATCGTGGCGCAGGAACACCGTGAGCAGCATCGTGCCGGATGGCCCGGCCGGTGACTCGTCCGGCGTTGCGATTGCGTTCTGGCTCATGAGGCGCCTCGCCTTACTGCACGAATTGATTGGTGAACAGGTCGGCCGGGTTCGACTTCTCGCGAATCACCTTTTCCTGCGCATAGAAGTCCTGCAGCTTGGTCACGCGCGCCGGATCGAAGGCGCCCAGGCGTTGCTGCCCCGGATACACATTACGCGCGTAGTACGTGAGAATCTTCTCGATCTCGGCTTCCTTGCCCTTGTAGCCCGGCACGCTCGCGCAGTATTCCTTCGCGGCGCCGGCCGGATCGCGCATGATCTCGGCCACCGACTTGATCGTGGCGCGCACGAACTTGCGAATCATCTCCGGGCGCTCGGCAATGGTCTTGTCCGAGGCCAGGATGGCCTGCGCCATGCCGGGGAAGTACTTGTCGGTCGACGTCATGGTGATCTTCACCCCGGCGTCCTCGATGTTCTGCGCCCACTCGGGCGTGCCGACCATCGCTTCGGCCTTGCCCGTGGCGACCTGCTGCCACACACCCGCCGGTCCGGCGCCCTGGATGCGGGCGTCGTTGCGCGTGAGACCGGCCGAGGCCAGCAGGCCGAGCGTGGCGTAGAAACCGGTGTCCTGATAGGCCAGCACGGTGATCGTCTTGCCCTTCAGGTCGGCGGGCGACTTGATGTTCGCGTCGTCGCGCACGACCAGCTGGTGCAGCGTGCGTCCGCCAAGCAGCGCCACGCCCTTGATGGTGATGCCGTTCGGACGCAGCACGATCGGCGTGTCGCCCAGGCCGCCGCCCAGGTCGCCGTTGCCCGACGCGAGCTGCTTGCCCACGTCGGCGCCGCCCTGCACGGTCAGCCAGCGCACCGACAGGCCTTCGGCCGCGTAGTAGCCCTTCTTCTCGGCCAGCATCAGCGGCGCGAACGCCGGCAGGTTCGCCGGGGCCGGGAGCAGATAGGTGATCTGCTGCGTGGCCGGTTGCGCCATGGCGGGCGCGGCCAGCCCCGAAAGACCGGCCACGGCGCACAGGCCGGCCGTCAGAAAGGCGCGGCGCGCCAACGATCCACGGAAAATCGACAACATATCTCTGCCTCGCTCAGTTGCGGTTACCGCGATGCCCCGTGCATCGCGGCTTGTTCTGCCATCACTTGCCCGATCAGACCTTGCCCGCCCAGCCGAGCGGGTTGTCGTTCATGCCCCAGTAGAGGCTTTTCTGATGGGTGTATTCCAACAATCCCAGACGCCCCTTCTCACGCCCCATGCCGCTCTCCTTCCAGCCGCCGAACGGCGTCGAGATCGAGAACTGCTTGTAGGTATTGATCCAGACGGTCCCCGTTTCCAGCGCACGACCGATGCGCCACGCGCGCTTGTAGTCGCGCGTCCAGATGCCCGCGGCAAGTCCGTAGACGCTGTCGTTGGCCTCGGCCAGCAAATCGTCCTCGTTCTCGAACGGCAGCACGGCGAGCACGGGTCCGAAGATTTCCTCCTGCACCATGCGCGCCCGATTGGTCAGGCCCTCGATGATGGTCGGCGAGTAGAAATATCCCTTCTCGCGACCGTCGCCCACCGGCCGCTCGCCGCCGCACAGCAGGCGACCGCCCTCCTCCAGTCCGATAGCGACATAACGTTCGATCGACTCACGGTGCGCCGACGTGACGAGCGGGCCCATTTGCGTATCTTCACGCAGCGGATCGCCAACGCGCAGCTGCTTCGCCCCGGCGACCAGACGCTCGAGGAACGTGTCGAAGATGGCCTTGTGCACGAACAGGCGCGAGCCCGCGATGCACGATTCGCCCGACGAACTGAAGATGCCGTAGAGCACACCGGCCACGGCATGGTCGATATCGGCGTCCTCGAACACGATGGTCGGCGACTTGCCGCCTAGCTCCAGCGACACAGGCATGAGCTTCTCGGCGGCCAGACGCGCAATGCCGCGGCCGACTTCCGTGCCGCCCGTGAAGGCGACCTTCCTGACCTTGGGATGGCGCACCAGAATGTCGCCGATCACCGAGCCCTTGCCCGGCAGCACCGACAGCACACCACGCGGCACACCGGCGGCTTCGCAGATGCGGCCGAGTTCGAGCGAGGCGAGCGGCGTGACTTCCGCGGGCTTGAGCACCACGGCGTTGCCGGCGGCGAGCGCGGGCGCCAGCTTCTGCGCATCGGATGCGATCGGCGAGTTCCACGGCGTGATGGCGGCCACGACGCCCAGCGGTTCGTGCACGCTCATGGTGAGGTAATCGCCACGCGAGGGCGTGAGCGTTTCCTCCAGCGTCTCCAGGCACGAGGCGAAGTACCGGAAAGTGCCCGCCGCGCTTGCCACGAGCGCGCGCGTCTCGCTGATCGGCTTGCCGTTGTCGCGGCGTTGCAGATGCGCGAGCGCCTCGGCGCGTTGCGTGATGCCGTCGGCAACACGATGCAGCACGGCAGCGCGTTGATGCGGCTTGAGGCCCGCCCAGTCGGCACGGCGCCACGCCGCATCGGCCGCTTCCACGGCTTCGACGGCGTCCTCGGCGCCGGCTGCCGCGATCTCGGCATTCACACTCTCGTCGGCGGGATACAGGCTCTGATAGCGCTTGCCGGTACCGGCGCGCCATTCGCCGCCGACCAGAATGTCGCTCGAAAATCCCTGCAGCAAATCTTGATGGCTCATGATGCGGTTCCTGCTAGATCACACAGTTCGCGACGCGATTGCGCAGCGCGCGAATGGCCGAATACGCGGTCAGCGCCGAGGTCTTGGGATTGTCCGGCAACGGTTTGCCGCACATCTCCAGCGACATTTCGCCGAACGCACCGCGCGCCGCGATGTGGTGCACGTTGCGCGTGGTCGCCGGGTCGGCGATCAGACGCACGCGCGTGGCGTCGAGACCCAGGCCCGCGATGGCGACCGTGGCCGCCACGTTCGCGTTCTTCGGATACAGGCGCGCCGCTTCGCGGGCGCTGCCTTCGAAGATCACGGTGGCGCTCGTGAGCGACGCGAGATCGCACACGTGCTCGGCGGGCGTGCCCTGCCATCCCAGCGGAGGCTTGCGGCCCGTGTACAGCACTTCGTCCAACCCGCCCTCGCGCGCGGCGGCAATCGCGTCGATGCCGCCAATGGCGCCCGAGAGCAGCGTGACGGTCGAGGCGCCGTCTCTCGCGGCCTGCTCCAGCGCGGTCAGCAGCGCGGTGTCGGACAGCGCACCGATGGAGGCGACCGCGCAGTCGACGCCCGACTTGAGCAACGGCACGACATGTCCGGACAGAGCGCTGTGGCCGGCACACTCCAGAACGAAATCCGGACGGCTCGACAGGGCGTCCGCCGAGGACACCACCTCGGTGCCCTCGCGCACGCTTTCGCGCACGCGGGCGGCCGCGTCCTCCGGCACGATCACGTGGCCCACGCGCAGGTGCGGATCGCTCGCGCACGCTTCGTAGACCTTCGAGCCGATCGCACCGAAGCCGATCAGCGCGACGTCGACGGGACGATGATTCAGCTCATGCATTGGCGGGCTCCCGGACCGGCGGGCCGGCAAAGTGAGACGCGAAGTTGCCGACCGACAGCATGTCGACCTCCAGCAGTACCGGGCCGTCGTGCGCGACGGCGCGCGCCACCGCGCTCTGCGCCTGGTCGATGTGCGTGATGCGTTCATGCTTGAGTTGCAGGCTCGCGCAAAACGCGGCGAAATCCGGTTGGTGCAGTTGCACGTAGTGACGACGGCCGCCGTACTGCGCGTCCTGAATGTTGCGGATCACGCCGTAGCACTGGTCGTTCATCAGCAGGATCACGACCGGCGCCTTCTCCTGCACTGCCGTGGCGAGCTCGCCCACGTTGACCATGAGGCCGCCGTCGCCGCACAGCGCGACGGTCTTCTTCGCATTGCCCGCGAGCGCCGCGCCAATGCCCATCTGCATGCCCTGACCGATGCCGCCGCCGAGCGCGTGCACCCCGGCGCGCGGCGAAAAGATCTTCAGCAGGCGATTGCCCCACGTGCTGTTCGAGATCGTGACGTCTCGCACCCAGTTGAAATCACGGCCCAGCGCGCCTTGCAGCGCGGCCACGAGCTGACGATACGGACCGAGCCCTTGCGCGACCTGGTCGATCGCCGCGTCGCGCGCGGCCGCCAGATCGGCGTGGAATGCCGGATCGACCGACAGACGCCCCTGCAGGCGGTCGGCCAACGCGTTGAGCACGCGCGAGGCGTCGCCCTGCACGAAGAGGTCGTTGCGGTAGCCGCGATTGTCCGCGAGCCCGTCGGCATCGACCCGGTACAGCGGACGCGGCAGCGCGAGCTTGTACTTGAGCGTCTCGTTGCCGCGCAGGCGCGAACCGACGACGAGCACCGCGTCGCAAGTCCTGTAGAACTTCTCGACCGTCGGGTGAATGTTGAACGCGCCGAGCGTGGCGGCGTGGTCTTCCGGCACGATGCCGCGCCCCTGCACGCTCGTCACCACGCCGAAGCCCATGTCGACCAGACGCTTCACGGCCGCTTCCGCGCCCCGGGCGCCGCCGCCCAGCCACAGCAGCGGACGATGCGCCGCCGCCAGCTTGTCGGCCAGCTCCGCCACGCGAGCCTCGTCATGCGTGGGTACGGGAATGTGCGGCGCCGCGAGATCGGACGGCCACTCGATTTCGGCGGCCTGGATGTCGATCGGAATCTCCACGCTGACCGGGCCGGTCGGCGCCGTGAGCGCGGCGCGCACCGCTTCGCGCACCGTCGACAACGCCGTGTCCACGCAGCGCACGCGATAGGCCGCCTTGGAGATCGAGTTCAGCATGCTGAGCTGGTCCGGCGCTTCGTGGATGTACGCCAGATCGCGGTCGAGGAATTCCGTCTCGATCTGACCGGTGATGTGCAGCACGGGCGTGCCCGCCGTGAGCGCTTCGACCATGGCGCCGGCGGCATTGCCCGCGGCGGTGCCCGTGCTCGTGAACGCCACGCCGAGGCCACCCGACACGCGCGACAGGCCGTCGGCCATGTTCAGCGCGCCGGCTTCGCCGCGTGCGCCCACATAGCGGATTTTTTCGCGACGCGCGATGGCGTCGAGGATCGGCATGTTGTGAATCGAGATCACGCCAAATGCGGTCTGCACGCCGCACTGTTCGAGAAACGCCGCGATGACTTCGCCGACGGTGGTTTTGTTAGACATGTCTTGCCAGGCCTCCGGAAACATCGATGTGGCTGCCCGTCGTATAGGACGATTGCGGGCTGGCCAGGAAAAAGATCGCCGCGGCCGCCTCTTCAGGCTTGCCCAGACGTTGCAACTGGATTTGCTTCTTGCGCGCGAGCTCCCCGGTCCACTCCTGCCAGGTCTTGCCTTCGCCCTGCTCGGCAAAGCGCCGCCGCCACTGCCCCGACTCCACCAGTCCGATCAGGATCGAGTTGACGCGAATGCGATCGGGGGCGAACTCGCTTGCCATCGATCGCACCAGGTTCTGGATGCCGGCGCGCGCCGACGAGGTCGCCACCATGTGCGGCTCGGGCTGCAGCGCAAGCAGCGAATTGACGCAGACGATGGCCGCATCCCCGGTCTCGCCCGCGGCCTCGCGCAGCATCGGCAGGCAGGCGCGGGTGGTGCGGATCACGCTGAAGTATTTCAGTTCGAGCTCTTCGCGCCAGGCGTCGTCGGTGGTGTCCGCGAACGTCGAGACACGGCCCTGGCCCGCATTGTTGACAAGCATGTCGAGACGGCCGAATTCGTCGCGGATACGCGCGGCGAGCGCCGCAACGTCGCTCTCGACGAGCACGTTGCATTGCGCCGCGATGAGGCGCGCCTGCGGGTGACGCTCGCGCAGATGCGCCTCGGCCTGCGCCAGACGTTCCGGGTTGCGCCCGCAAATCGCCACGGCCGCACCGGCGTCGAGCAGGCGCCCGGCCGTGGCGAGGCCGATGCCGGACGTGCCGCCCGTGACCAGCGCCGCGCGTGAGGAGAGGTCGATCTTGATCATTTCAATCCCAGTGACTTCATGTAGGGGGAGGTGCGGCCGTCGCCGCCCGGCCGGTAATTCAGACGGTGCGAGAGCGCGTCGGCGGCTTCGCGCACCTGCCCGATCAGTCCCGCGTCGAGCATTGCCGAATCGATGTTCGCGCGCGGGATCGTGACCGTGATCGCGGCGCAGATGCGGCCCGCGTCGTTGCGTACCGGCGCGCTCACGACGCTTATGCCGCGCTCGAAGGACGAGGCCGAGACGGCATACCCGCGTTCGGCGTCCTCGCGCACGCGCTCGAACAACTCGGCGAGCGTCTCGGGGGTCTGCGGCGTGTATTTCTCCAGCGTCTTCTCGGGATACAGCGCACGCAGTTCGGCGAGCGTGAGATCGCCCATCAGCACATGGCCGTGGACCGTGGCATGCGCAGGCAAGCGCGTACCGACGTTGACCTTGATCGAATTGAACACCCCGGCCACGCTCTGCGCCTTGGCCACGAACACGATGTCGCGCCCGTCGCGAATCACGATGTGCGACGTCAGCTGGGTGGCATCGCGCAGCCGCTCGATGATGGGAATGCCCAGATCGGTGAGCTCCAGCGAGCTCAGGTATTCGAAGCCCAGACGCAGCACCGCCACGCCCAGACGGAAGTTCTTTTCGCTGCCCGCGCGCTCGAGAAAGCCCATCGCCTCAAGCGTTTGCAGCAAACGGAAGACCGTCGTGCGCGGAATACCGAGGCGCTGCGAGAGCTCCGGTGCGCTGAAGACCGACTCGCGCGGCGAGAATTGCGTCAGGATGCGCAGGCCGCGCTCCAGCCCCGGCACGAGGTAACGCGATTCGGCGGGCGCCGCCTCGGCGACTTCGTCGTCCAGCGTGTCCTGCATGTCCTGTACGTCCTGCGTGCTGTCGTCGATCGACGCCGCGGCGACGGCGCGCTTCGGATTGGCGGGTGCCATGTCAACGCTCCCCTGCCGCAATGCGCCCAAGCCACGCGGCAAGCGCGGCATCGAGCACGTCGGGCGTTTCAATGTAAGACGCGTGGCCGGCCCCTTCGATAATCTGAAGCGGCACACCGGCGACGTCGGCAATCGTCTGGCAGCTCGCGGGAGGGGTGACGGCATCCTGGGCGCCGACGGCCACCGCGACGGGGCCGGCCTTGGCCGCCGTGTACCGGGCCAGGTCGCCCGCCACATCGCCGTTCGAGAGCAGATGGGTCGCCTGCGCGTAGCCCTCGGGCCGCACCCGCGACATGTTCCACTTCACCCAGGCGCGCGGCAGGTCGGCCGCGTTCGGTGCCACGAGGTTGTCGCTGCGTTCGCGCGCCATGCCCGCGGGACCGAGTTTGTGAAGCATCGCCAGGCGGCTGTCGCGCTTGGCCGCCCGTACTGCCGGGTCGGCCTTGCCGTAGCCCCCTGCCGGCGAGCACAGAAACAGGCCGAGCACGCGGTGCGGCGCACGCGCGGCAAACCTCGACGCCATGATCGCGCCGAGCGAATGGCCGGCCACCGCCACGCGCGCAAGACCGAGCGCATCGAGCCACGCTTCGAGGGCGTCGGCGTAGGCGTCGGCATCCGGCTCGGCAGGCGCGACATTCGTTGTCTGACCGTAGCCAGGGGCATCCCAGGCATAAAGCGAGGCGCCAAGGCCCGTCGCTTCGAACTGCGCCAGCCACGACGCCGCCCCCGACCCGATGCCGTGCAGCATCACCACAGGGACGGCATCAGCGGCTTGCGCCGTCGCGCAGCGATAGCCGACGGTCCCCGCGCGCGTGGTGACGGTGCGATACGGGAAGGCCGCCAGGCGCGCGCGCAGGGCGGCGACATCGGGGACATCGGCGTCTGCGGACACTTCGGACACTTCGGACGAGTTGGCTTGGGCTTGCATGGCTGAGGCTGAACGTCTGGCTTCGTGAATTCTTGCCGGCGAATGGCACGCGAATCGCATGCGTTTCACCGGACTTCGGCCGGGGCGGCCTGTCGTGGATGCGCCGAGCGCCGGCCCACCCCGGGCGCCCCCGGCGGATTACTTTTGCTCGCGCTTGATCTTCGCGAGCGGCGAATCGGGCGGATACGTGGGCGTGACCGGCTTTTGCGAGCCGAGCATCACGCACATGAGCGCGTCTTCGTCGCCGATGTTGATCTCCGTGCGATACACGCCCGGCGGCACCGAGATCAGGTCGCGCTCACCCAGAATCGCTTCCCACGTCTCGCCGTCGCGCTCGCAGATCACCTTCATCTTGCCGCGCATCACGAAGAAGATTTCCTCGACGTCCATGTGAATGTGGCTCGGTCCGATGTTGCCGGCCGGAATCACCATCGTGGAGAACGTGAAGTGGCCGGCGGGCACCGTGTTGGCGTCGCGCGCCACGCCCGTGCCACCCGTGCCCACGTAGCGCATCTGCGCGCGGCGATACTTCGGGTCGTAGTCGGCCTGGAACTTCAGGGCGTCCCAGTCGTACTTGCGCGTGGAAAAGCGCGCCACGCGCGTATCCAGCCATTCGGCGAACGACTGTCCTTCGGCCTGCGTCCAGCTCTCGACGGCCTGGGGCGTCGCGGTATTTTTAGCTTCGGCTTGCGCCATGATGTAACTCCTTGAAGGCGTTGCGAATTGAGTGCGTCTAGGGCTATGGCCGGTTTCGTCAGTACATGACAAAACCGCCGTTGACCGGCAATACCTGCCCGGTCACGAATCGGGATGCGTCGGAGAGCAGGAACAACACGGGACCGATCACGTCGTCCGGCACCTGCGCGCGCGGCAGCGCACGTCCTTCCAGATAGTGGCGATGGCGCTCGGCCGGCACGTAAGCCGTGGCCTCGACTTCGACGAGGCCCGGCGCGATGGCATTGACGGTGATGCCGTCCGGGCCGAGCTCGCGTGCGAGCGAACGCGTCATGGCCATGACCGCGCCCTTGCTGGCGGTGTAGGCGAGCAGGCGCGGCGCGCCCCACAACGCGGTGTCCGAGGCGATGTTCACGACACGCCCCTGACCCGAGGCGCGCAGGAACGGCAATGCCGCCATGGTCATGAGCCAGGTGCCACGCACGTTGACATTCATCACCGCGTCCCACGTCTCGAGGCTCAGCTCGGTGGCCGGCTTGCCGCCCGAGTTGGTGATCGCGCCGTTGTTGACCAATCCGTCGATGCCGCCCATTTGCTCGGCCGCCGCCCTGGCTGCCGCCTCGATCGAGGTTGGGTCCGACAGATCGACGCGCACGAACGACACGGCGTGGCCGGCCTTGCGCAGCGCTTCGGCCAGCGCCTCTCCGGCCGGCGCGGCGATATCGGCAATCGTCACCGCGGCGCCCCGCGCGGCGGCCGCGCGGACGAAACCTTCGCCAAGGCCACGGGCGCCGCCCGTGATCAGCAGCTTCTTGCCGTCGAGCGGCGCAAGCGTAGCGGTGTCGAGCGCGGGGATGGGCAGTTCGGTCACGTTGGTACTCCGTTGCTCAGGCGATGTTCATCGCGGCGCGCGGCACGTAGTGCAGCGCACGGCGTTCGAGCCAGACCACCGCGGCGTACGCGGCAATACCGATGACGGTCAGGCCGGCGATGGAGACGAACACCATCGCGGTGTTGCCCTGACCCTCGCCGTAGACGAGCAGGTAGCCCAGGCCCCGGTCACCGCCGACCAGTTCGCCCACGGTCACGCCGATCACGGCGAGCGTGGAGGCGATGCGCAAGCCGGCGAACAGCGCCTGCATGGCCGACGGGAATTCGACGAAGCGGAAAATCTGCCAGCGGCGGCCGCACAGCGCACGCACCAGATTGACCATGTCGGGATCGACCGAGCGCACCGCGCCGAGCACGTTGATCATCACGGGGAAAAAGACGATCAGCACCGCGACGAGGATCTTCGGGTAGATGGTGTAGCCCATCCACATCACGAACAACGGCGCGAACGCCACCTTCGGCGCGATCTGCAACGCAAGGATGTACGGCGAGAGCATCGCCTCGGTCGACGGCGACAGGCCGAGAATTACACCGATGATCACGCCCAGCGCCGAGCCGATGACGAAGCCCGCGATCACTTCGAGCGCCGTCACACCAATGTGCAGCCAGAGGTTCTCGACCTCGAACATGCGCACGCCCTCGACGATCGTCGACGAGAGCTTGGGCAGCACGAACTCGGGCACGCCGAATGCCGTCGGGCCCCATTGCCATACGGCGGCGAAGATCAGCAGCAGCAGAATGCTGCCGGCGGTCAGTTGCGTTTTGGAAAGGGATTTCATAGCGGGAATTTCCAGTGGCTTGCGATGTCGATGGCGGCGATCAACCGAGGTGGTCGTCGCGGCCGACCTTGAGCAGTTCCATCAGATGCGCGACGTACTCGTTCATGCCGGCCTGCTTGCGCCGCTCGATGGGATTGTCGCGATGCGGCAGATCGACCGTGATCTCTTCGATGATCGTGCCCGGGCGCTCGCTCATCACGAACACGCGATCCGACAGCGCGATCGCTTCGGCCAGATCGTGCGTGATCATCAGCGCCGTCTTGCCCTCGGCGGCGAGCATTTGCGCGAGATCCTGCTGGAGCACCATCTTGGTTTGCGCGTCGAGCGCCGAGAATGGCTCGTCCATGAGCAGCACGTCGGGCTCGACGGCCAGCGTGCGCGCGAGCGCCGCGCGCTGACGCATGCCGCCCGACAACTGGTGCGGATAGTGATTCTCGAAGCCCTTCAGATGGCAGCGCGCGAGCAACGCCCGGGCGACCTCGGCACGTTCGGCCTTGCCGCGTCCGCGAATCTGCATGCCCAGCTCCACGTTCTTCTGGATCGAGCGCCACGGCATGAGCAAATCCTTCTGCAGCATGAATGCGACCTGCTGCGAGGGTCCGCGCACCGGCTTGCCCGCGAGCGTCACCTGCCCTTCGCTCGGCGCGTACAGGCCGGCGCCCATGTTGAGCAGCGTGCTTTTGCCGCAGCCGCTCGGCCCGATGAGCGAGACGAACTCACCCGCCTTGATGCCGATCGACACGTTCGAGACGGCCGTCATCTCGCCCTTGCCCTGGCGATTCCTGAACCGACGCGTGACGCCGCGGTACTCGATCGCGAACGGCATGGGTGCCGACGCGGGCTGCGCCTGACGCGCCTCGGCATGGGCCTCGGCAACGTTCGCGTCCTTCAATTGAATCGACCTGAGCATGGGAAACCACCGTGTTTCTGGATGTTCAACTTGCGCCGGGCAGCCCTTGGTAACGCTTCGCTTGCATGGGCTGCCTGCCTGTCTTTCGCCTTCGTCGTACGTTTCATATGTGAAACGTTGATTTACTTATGGATCAATTATAGGGAGGGATCGACGGAGTCAAAATTGTTTTTTGACTAGGGGAAACCCGTAACCGCCTACGTTTAGCCGTTTTTTGCCGTGAGAAATCCCATGCACCATAAAAAAACGCCGACGGGCGCGAGCCGGTCGGCGTGTGAAGTGAGACCACTGGATGAAAACCCGCGAAGGCAGGCGCGCCGCTCGTTCAGAACGCGTGATGCACGCCGGAAATGATGACGAGCTGGTTCGACGTCGACGACGCGCCGATCGTATTGATGGCCGTGATCGCGCCGTTGCCGCTGGCGTGCTGGTACACGCCGCTCAGATAGACCTGGGTGCGCTTGGACAGCGCATAGACGTCACCCAGGCTGAACTGCGTCCAGCGTTTGCCCGACATGTTGGTGGACGCCGCGCCGAACGTGATCGTGTTGGCAACGCTCGTGGCGTAGTTCGCACCGGCGTCGAACGACTGGTAGGTATCGCTGTAGCCGGGCGACTGGAGCTTCACGCGGGTGTAGAGCGCGTGCAGCAGCCACGAACCGAAGCCGTACGACATGCCGGCCCCCATGTTCTCGACATTCGACGCCGCGTAGGCCCCCACCGGCTGCCCCTGGAAAGTCGCGCCACCGAGCACGGCCACGTTGGGTGTACGGTTGTTCTCGTTCGAGTACACCGCCGACGCCTTGAAGCCGCCGTTCGTATAGTTCGCCGCCACGCTCCACTTGCGACCGTTGGCGAAGTTCGTCGTGTTGCCCAGGGAAATCATGGCGCCGGCCTTGAAGCCCGCGAAATCCGGCGTGACGTAGCGCACAGAGTTGTCCACCTGGACAACCGACGTGTTCGCGAGTTCGTCGAGGTTGCCCGGGTGGAACATGTACCAGTTCATCCCCAGATAGGCGGTGCTCATCGGCCCCAGCCAGTCAAAGTTGAACGTCGTCATGTGACCGAGCGTCAGCGTGCCCATCCTGTCGGATTGCAGGCCCACCCACGACTGTCGGTTGAACATCGAACCCGCCTTGATCGTGTTGCCGCTCAGGGTCGAGAAGCCATTCTCCAACAGGAAGATGGCACGATTGCCGCCACCCAGATCCTCCACGCCGCGAAAGCCCCAGCGATCCGGCTGCGTGGCGCCCTGTTGCGCCATCCAGTTGGCGCTGCCACCCTGATTGTTCACGTAGGCCACGCCGGCGTCCATGCTGCCGTACAACGTCACGTTGCTCTGCGCATGCGCCGCGACCGGCACGCCCGCCGCCAGCAGCATGGCCGCCGCCAGCTTCGTCATGCCCGGGATCCGCCCCGTCGGAAACCGCTTCATCTGTGCACTCCTGTCATTCGATGATTCGAGAACGGTGGTCACGCACGGCCACCTCGCGTCCCGCCGGTTCGTCCACCCGACCTTCCGCACTTTTACGCCGCACGTTCCACCTATGAAACGTTGGATCACTTATGAAACCAACTGTGCAGAGCTTAGGTCAGATGGCGCGCGAGTCTCGCAGCGGAGATGCACGAATTGCCGTACGTAAATTGGCGTGCTACCGCACGCCTGTTGCACCACCGGTGGCACGACACGCAAGGCGTGCGGCAGCGCCATTCGTCCCGTCGGCGTTGCCGTTCGTCCGATGCGCCGGGCCTTCGGCGGCCCATCGCATGCTCAGGATTTACCCGAAGAAGGGTTGCGGCAAGTCGAATCAAAAACAATAATATTTGAACATCATGTTCATATTTGAACATTTAATTTTTTCGATTCACCGGCGGCTTACGCCACTTTTGTAAAAGGTGTTCTCCATGCAAGCTCCCCTCATCGGCATCAACGGCGCCGGCATCGGCGGTCTGGCCGCGGCCATCGGTTTGCTGCGCGCCGGATTTCGCGTGCGCGTGTTCGAGCAGGCGGCGCAGTTCGCCCGTGTTGGCGCCGACATCAATCTGACGCCGAACGCCGTGCGTGCGCTCGACGGTCTCGGTGTTGGCGACGCGTTGCGCGAGACAGCGGCGCAGCCGAGCCACCGGATCAGCCGCACTTGGGACACCGGCGAAGAGACGTCGCGTCTGGAGATGGCGCAGACCGCGCAGGCGAAGTACGGCGCGCCACAGCTCACGATGCATCGCGCGGATCTGCTCCAGGCGCTGGAGCGGGCCGTGCCCGCCGACGCAATCGCGCTCAGCAAGAAGCTCGTGTCGTTCGAGGCGCCGCCGCAGGGGCAACCCGGATCGATTCGCCTCACCTTTGCCGACGGCGCGCATGACGACGTGGACGTGCTCATCGGTGCCGACGGTATCCACTCGGTGGTGAGAACCGGCCTGTTCGGGCCGGAGTCGCCGGAGTTCACGGGCGTGGTCGCGTATCGCGCGGTGGTGCCTGCGCACAGGCTAGACGGCCTGCCGAATCTCGGCGCGTTCACGAAGTGGTGGGGCCCGAACCCGTCGAGCCAGATCGTGACCTTCCCGCTCAACCTCGGGCGCGATATCTTCGTGTTCGCCACGACGCCGCAAGACAGCTGGACACTCGAATCGTGGACGGCGCCGGGCGACGTGAACGAGTTGCGGGCCATGTATGCCGATTACCACGGCGAGGCCCGCGCCTTGCTCGATGCGTGCGACAGCGTGCTGAAGTCGGCGCTGTACGTGCGCGATCCGTTGCCGCAGTGGTCACGCGAGCGCGTATCGCTGCTGGGCGACGCCTGCCATCCGATGATGCCGTTCATGGCACAGGGCGCGGGCATGGCGATCGAGGATGCTGTGGTACTGTCTCGCCACCTCGCCGCGGCCGGCACGCAGGCCGACGCCGTGTCGCTGGCGGACGCACTCGGACGCTACGAAGCCGCGCGCCGCGAGCGCACGGCGCGCGTGCAGATCGGCTCGCGCGGCAATCAGTGGCTCAAGGAAGGCGGCAACGCCGACTGGGTCTACGAATACGACGCGTGGCAGACACCGCTCGCGGCTTAAGCGGCCCACGCCGCTCGCACGCCGCGCCGGCGCCCTTTCAACGGAATCGAACGCATGACGAAAGCCGCACCCGACACCGACCGCGCCGACGGCGCCGCGGATGCCCCCGACACAGCGCAAGCCGGTCTCGTCACACCGGTCATGCGCGCGCTCAAGCTGCTCCGCTTCGTGGCGGACGGCGGCTCGACGGCGAACCTGAGCGAGGTCGGTCGTCGCATCGGGGTGAACCGCGTGACCGTCATGCGCCTGATCGAGACGCTGCAGTTCGAGGGCGTGCTCGAACCGCTCGCGCAAGGCGGTCATCGACTCGGACTCGGGTTCCTGACGCTCGCGGCCACTGCGCTGGCGGGCGAGGATCATCTGGCGACGGCGCGACGCGTGCTCACGCGCGTGACGGGCGAGACGGGGCTGTCGAGTTACCTGACCGTGCTGGACGGCGCAAACGTACGCTATCTGCTGTGCGAGACGCCGGCCTTGCCGCTGGTGAGCAATATTCGTGCAGGCAGTCGCGTCACCGCGCATCTGACAGCGCCGGGGCGGGCCTTGCTCGCGCATTTGAGCGGGGAACGCCGCCGCGCGTTGCTTGGACCGGAGCCGCTTGCGGCGGTGACGGCGCAAAGCGCACGCACGTACGCCGCGCTCGACGCCCAGCTGGCCGCAGATCGCGACGCGGGCTGTGCGTGGAGCCAGGACGGATTCGAAGCGGGCATCGACGCCTGCGCCGCGGCCGTGCTCGACAGCCATGGCCGACCGCTCGCCGCGCTGAGCGTGGCCGGACCACGCACGCTTGTCGGCACCGACCCCCGCACCCGCGAGCGCACGGCCCGCGCCGTGAAGTCCGGCGCCGCCGACCTGGCCGTGTTGCTGACGGATTCACCGGCGTTTCTCGCCGCTGCCGAGCGGGGGTGAGGCGATAACTGTCAACCTTGACAGTGGTTGAGCACGCAACGCGCGGAGCACCATGAACCCCCTCGGACACCGCAGAGAGGTCATGATGAACAAAGCCCCGCCCCCTTCCGTCTCCGCATCCCCGACGCGCAGCGCCGCATCGCGCACCACCTGCTGCGGCCACGACGTTCTGCATCGCGATGCCGATCGTGCACACCGCGGCACGCAATCGCCGGGCGCCACGCTCGACGCCGATGAACCGCTGATCTTCGACGCGCTGCCCTGGCCCAACGACCTCAAGGGCGCGCTCGCCGCCGGTGTGCGCTTCGTGCAGCACCACGTGATTGCCATGACGCCCGTGGCGCCCGAGGCGCCGCACGTCCTGACCTCGCGTCGCAAGACCCTGCTGCTGGTCAGACCGCAAGTCGCGCTCGTGTCGCTGCAGGTGACCGGCATCGACCGCACCGGCACGTCGATTGGGGCACTGGCGATGCACCCGCCCGAACAGTTGCCGAAGACCGTCTATCACCACGACGACGCTTCGGATGGCGCCGCGCCAGCCGATGACGAAGAGAATCAACGCCTCGTCTACGCGGAAAATGTATGGAGCGTCGAACTGCCCCCCTCCTGGATCGAGCCGGGATTGCAGTTGCTCTTCGACAGCCCGGCCGGCGGCGGACAACTCGCGGACATCCGGGTCGGTGCGCCCGTGGAGGTGCTCCTCCATACCATCGACATCGGCATGCTCACGCCGCCGCGAAACGCCTTTCGGTTTGCCGGCGAGCCTGCGCTGCAACGGGAGTACTTTCAGACGGTGCCGCTGCGAAAGCTGATCGTGAACCAATACGAAGCGATTCACTGGCAGCCGGTCATGCTTCCCGACGGCACGTTGCTCACGGACAACGCGCCCGATGAGGGCGACTGGCACCAGGGCACATTCCGTGCGCTGAGCTGGTCGCTGATCTCGAGCGCCATTCATCTGGCCAATCTGGGGCAGAACGCCTCGTCCGGCAGTGAAGACGCGGCCGCGCATGACATTGCGCAGTTCACCGTGAGCAACGTACGCGGCAATTACGCCAACGGCGTGGTCACACACGGCGGCATTGCCTACTCCGGCTTCACGACGACGGTGGAGTTCTCGGAAGGCAACGAGTTCAGTCACGAGGTCGGGCACGTTTTCCACCTCGATCACTACCCGGGCGGTTTCGACGGATCGATTCATCGCGCGGCCGGCCAGCCCAATTCCACGTGGGGTTGGGACATGGATCTGCATCGATTCATTCCGAATTTCTTCCCCGGTCGCTCCGGAGAGGATACGTGTCAGGACGACATTTGCGAGCCGCCCTTTCACGACCGAAGTTTCGGCCGCGACGCGATGGCCGGCGGAGAACCGTTTTCGGATCGAAATCGTTATACGTTGCACACCCCCTACAGCACTCGCATCGTCCACGACGCGCTGAGCGGCTATCGCGTTTTCAGCGCCGAATCGCCAACCGGGTATCGCGCGTGGGATGCCGAGTCGCAGACCATGCAAGCCGCGCAGACACTCGTTCGCACCAAGGATATCGCGTATGCCGATTACGCCGACCTCGGCGAGGCAGCGTTGGCAGCGCTGCTCGCCACGGCGGATATCGTGAGAATCGATCTCACGATCGGCTATTTCGTCGAGTCCATACACGTGCCCGCCGCCTCTGCGGCAAATCGTACTCAGGCGATCTCCATCGAAGGCAGCGTGGGCTATCCGATCGATTTGCATATCAATGGACAGACGATCGTCATTTCGGAGCCGGTCCACCTGTGCTTTGTCAGCGACGGCGAACGCTGGAACGAGGGTTATGTACCACTTTACGACTGGATGGCACGAGCGCGAGCGCGCAACGCGTCGATGAACGAGACCTACATGGGGGTACTGTTCGAGCAAAATAACCTGGTCGAAATCCACATCACGGACGAGGACTGGGTGGCCGATGTGGCCGTCCCGCAACTGTCATTTCTCTGGGACCGCATCGTCGTCATCAACCATGACGCCGAGAACAGCACCACGCTTGCCATCAACGGACAGTCGATGCCGATATCGCGCGGTCAGTCAAAAGTGTTTCGCTGGAGTTTTTCCGACGAGCGCTGGGTGGAATACGGCCACACCTTCGATACCGCCGCCCCCAGGACACCATCGACCGTCGGCGTGCCGGTCACGACGCTCATCGGGTTCTACGATCCGCAAGGCACGCTGCCGGCGCACATCTTCCCTGCGCTTCACGGCGCCTACGGCATGCTGCATGAGGCCGATGGCGACGTGAGCGCGACCTGCCGCCTGGTCGTCGACGGGCCGGGCGGCGAACAGCACTTCAGGCTGTTCCGATCGCGCGGCTATCCTCACGAAATGAACAAGTTTCACGTCAACATCCCCGAGTCGACACAAGCGCGTTCCGCGTACGTTGTCGTGAATGGCGCGGTCGTCGCGCAACTTGCCATCCAACCGGCGGCATCCGTGCCGCAGGTGTTTGTATACGGCGAATGACAAGGCGGCCCCGACGCGCCGCTTCGGGGCATCGGGGCCGCCGTGGCGTCGGGGCGTCGGACGGGCAGGCCAGTTTCCGGACGGCGACATTGCGTCGCCGTCCTTTTATTTAACTTGTTCATTAGAGGACAAGCTCGACTTCCAACTGAGCCTTGACCGCCTCGAAACCCTTTGCTCATGGGGCTTTCGAGGCAGCCCATTCTTCGCAATGCATTGTTGCGCCGCACGCGGTTACTCCTGCGACGTGGTCGTCCTACCTTAGAGGCGTAGGCGGTGCCGGACATCCAGAACGATCCGGCCGACCACCAGAAAAGCAATGACAGGAGAAAAAACATGACCCGCACCCTTTCCCATCTGACGATTGCCGCCGCCCTCGCCTTGGCCGCCATCCCCGCCGCGTTTGCCGGTACCGGTGCAAACGGCTATCCGAACGAAAACTTCTTCTGGCAATCGAGCGTGTACAGCGAAAAGCTCGCGGTGCCGCGCGCGCAGGTCCGTGAACAACTGGTCCGGGCTCAGGCGCAAGGCACGCTCACCCAGACCGACAGCCAGTACCCGGTGTTGGTGACGTACGGCAACCCGGTCGGCGAACGCGTCAACGGCTCGGCAGGTGCACTGAGCAATTCGACCTACATCGGCAGCTGAGCCGCCGGTCGCCCGGCAACGACAGTGCCAGGCGTCGACTCACCGCACAACCGACACCCCGCGAACCTTTGCGGGGTGTTTTGTTATGGAGACGAAGCCAGGCAGCGTCTCAGGCCGCGATGTCCGCGAGCTTCCGATCTCCCAAAGGCGTGACACGCAGCGCGCGCGCCACTCGCGTCGGTTCGAGCCACTTCGCCTCGAGGCACTTGCCAAGCAACGCCGCACCCAGCGCGCCGCCGAGGTGCGGCTTGCGTTCGCTCCAGTCAGGACAGGTGCAGGCGAAGCGGCGTCTGCGCGTGTGCGCTTGCGAGAGATCGACGCCGAGCGCTGTCATGCCGCGCATGCCCGCGTCCGTCAGGGCCACATCGCTGCCGTCCACGCGAATCCACTGGCGGGCCTGCATCCTCGCGAAGAGCTCGACGGCGACCTCCCCGGCGAGATGGTCGTAGCACGTGCGCGCATGGCGCAATGGCACCGGCGTAACGCGGTTCGCCGGCACAGGGCGCGGGCGAAGTTCCTGCGTCGCCAGTACCGCGCTGGCCAGCGCCTCGATGGCCGCCGCCGCCTCGGGAGTGGCAATGCGGAAATACCGGTGGCGCCCACGCGACTCCTGCGCCAGCACGCCGCCGTCGACGAGGCGCGCCAGATGTCCGCTCGCGCTCGACGGCGACAGACCGGCCACGAGCGCCAGCTCGCCGGCCGGACGCGCAGAGCCGTCCATCAACGCCCACAGCATGGTCATGCGTCCCGCATCGGCGAGCAGCGCCGCGAGCGAGCTGACGCCCGGCGCGTGATCTCTTGCGATATCCATGGCAATGACCTCATGAAGTACTTGCCTCGCAGTATAGGCGGGCCCTGCGCTCAACACTTCAGCGCGTGATGAAACGTGGCGGCCTCACCGGCGCCTACGATAACCCTTGCCCCTTATCGCGATATCGCGACCTTACCGGGAGACGCCCGCCATGCTTGCCGTTCATACCGAATCCCCCGCCCTGCCATCGCCGGCAAACCCGTTGGCGGCCGTGGGTCATCCCGATCCGTACCCCTATTACGCAGCGCTCGCCGCACGGCATCCCTTCGACTTCGATGCCTCGCTCGGCCTATGGGTCGCCGCCGGCCCCCAAGCCGTCGCCGCCGTGCTGCGGCATCCGGCGTGTGGCGTGCGCCCTGTCGGAGCCCGCGTGCCCGCCGCACTGACCGATGGTGCCGCAGGCGACTGGTTCGGCGAACTCGTCCGAATGAACGACGGGGCGGCCCATGCATCGCTCAAGCCATGGCTCTCGGCACGACTGGCCACGCTGCGCACCGATGCTGCCGCGATCAGCAGGCTTCGCGAGGCGAGCCAGGCCGCCTGCGCGGACGCGTATCTCGCCTGCGGCGACTGGCCGCCGGCGCGCCTGGACGATTTCGTATTCCGTCAGCCGATCTACGCCCTCGCGGCATGGCTCGGCGTCGCCCCCGCACAATGGGCGGACGTGTATGACGACGTTCACACGCTCGTCGCCGCGATGGCCGAGGCGGGCAGCCCTTCGCCTCGCAAGGAGGTGCTCGCTCGCGGACACCGTGCGGCGGCGACGCTGCGCCACCGGATCGACGACTGGCTCGACAACGGCGCCGCGCCGGGCACATGGCTGCGCGAGACCGCGCGGCGCGCCGCACGCGGCGAAGGCCCGGACGACGACGCGCTCGCCGCCAACATCGCAGGCCTTTTCACGCAAACCCACGACGCGTGCGCGGGCCTTGTTGCCAACAGCCTGCGACGCATCGCGCGGCGCGCGACGACGCTCGTGCAACCGGACGAGTTGCGGACCGCGGCGGCGGTCGTCGGCGAGGTCCTGCGCCTCGATCCCCCGGTACAGAACACGCGCCGGTTCCTGCTCGCGCCAGCGGTCATCGGCGAGCGCACGCTCGCACCCGGCGAAGGCATCCTCGTCTTACTCGCCGCCACACCGGCGACAGACGCGACACACGCGACACACGCCCATGACAACCTCGCGCCGACCTTCGGGCAAGGCCCGCACACCTGCCCTGGTCACTCGCCCGCCGTAACCGTCGCGGCCGTCGGGGTTCAGGCGATCCTCGCCAGCCGCGTCGACCTGAAGATGCTGGCGGGCGGCACCGCCTGCCATCCGCTGGCGAACGTCCGTATCGCGCGCTTTGATTCGGCCGCGTCAACGCGTTAATGCCTCAACGGCCACGCCAAATTATCAGTTTTATCTGTCGAAACCTTAGTTTCAACAGACAAAACATAGCGAATCGTACGCGACGCCAGGCATGGCGGTGGTTTACGGGCAAGCGCAGCCCCCTCCAACGATTTCAGGCAGCATGACGGTTTGTCCGCACGTCTGCGCGGTTCCCGCGCCGGCGTGCCGCTCCGTCCTGCCCTGCTCTCATGTCCGACACCTACACTGACGGCATGCCCATGCCCGCCCGGGTCTGGGCCATTGCGACCGTCATGCTCGCCATCTCGCTCTCGGTACTCGACGGCGCCATTGCCAACGTGGCGCTGCCGACCATCGCGCGCGATCTGAACGCCAGCCCCGCCACGTCGATCTGGATCGTGAACGCGTACCAACTCGCGATCACGATTTCGTTGCTGCCGCTTGCCGCACTTGGCGAAATCGTGAGCTATCGACGCGTCTACACCTACGGTCTGGCATTGTTCACGCTCGCCTCGCTCGCCTGCGCGCTCTCCGACTCGCTCGTCACGCTCACACTCGCCCGGGTTGTGCAGGGCTTCGGTGCGGCCGGCATCATGAGCGTGAACACAGCGCTGGTGAAGGCCATCTACCCGTCGCGCTGGCTCGGTCGTGGCGTCGCGCTCAACTCGCTGATCGTGGCCGTGTCTTCGGCGGCCGGCCCCACGATCGCCGCCGGCATTCTCTCGGTCGCTCACTGGCCGTGGCTGTTCGCGGTCAATGTGCCGCTCGGCGTCGTCGCGTTCGCCATTGCGGTGCGCTCGTTGCCCGACAGCGTGCGCGCCTCGCATCCCTTCGACTGGATTGGCGCGGTACTGAGCGCCCTCACCTTCGGGCTGCTGATCTCAGGCATCGATTCGTTCGGGCACGGACAGGAACGATGGCTCGTGGCGGTCGAACTCGCGGCCGCCGTGATCATCGGTACGATTTTCGTACGGCGCCAGCGCCACCAGCCGGTGCCGCTCCTGCCCGTCGATCTGCTGCGCATTCCGATCTTCGGGCTGTCGATCTGCACCTCCATGGCGTCGTTCTGCGCGCAAATGCTCGCGTATGTATCGCTGCCATTCTTCCTGCAGGACACGCTGGGCTTCGATCACGTACAGACCGGCCTGCTGATGACGGCGTGGCCGCTCACGATCGTGGTCGTCGCGCCGCTGGCAGGGCGCCTGCTGGAGCATTACAAGCCGGGCTTGCTCGGCGCGGTCGGGATGGCCGCGTTCGCGCTCGGGCTGCTTGCGCTCGGTCTGCTGCCAGCGCATGCGCAACCCGTCGATATCGTCTGGCGCATGGCGCTGTGCGGCTTCGGCTTCGGCTTGTTTCAGTCGCCCAACAATTACGCCATGCTGATGTCCGCGCCGGCGCATCGCAGCGGCGGCGCCAGCGGCATGCTTGGGACGGCTCGCCTCACAGGGCAGACCACGGGCGCGGCACTCGTGGCGCTCGTCTTCAGTGTCGCCCCCGACGGACACGGCACCCGTGCGTCGCTCTATGTCGCCGCTGCGTTCGCGGCGGTCGCGGCCGTGGTCAGCAGTCTTCGTACGCTGCCGTCCGCCCAGCCCGGCGCGGGATCGTCCGGAACGTCGGGGCCGACGCGCGCCTCCGGCTCACCAGGCGAATGACCGCCCGCCACCCCGCGGCCGCGCCCGGGCGGGTTAGACCGGACGCCCGCCCGGCCGTGCTACACTGCCGACCTTTTACGGCTCGCCTGCGCGGGCCGCAAATGCCATGAGTTTCTGCGCCATCGATTTCGGCACCTCGAATTCCGCCGTCGCCATTCAGAGCGGCGACGCCATGCGTCTGGTCGAACTTGAAGCCGGCTACGGCACCCTGCCCACCGCCGTGTTCTTCAATGCCGATGAAGGTGGCCGCGCGTCGTTCGGCCGTCAGGCCGTGGCCGATTACGTCGACGGCTATGACGGGCGTCTCATGCGCTCGCTCAAGAGCCTGCTCGGTTCCTCCCTGATCGAAAGCACCACCGACCTAGGCAACGGCTCGGCGATGCGCTACATCGACATCATCGCCACCTTCCTGCGTCATTTGCGCTCGCACGCCCTGAAAGCGGATGGCGGCGATCTGCGCCAGGTGGTCATGGGTCGCCCGGTGTTCTTCGTCGACGACGACCCGCGTGCCGACGCCGCCGCGCAACGCTCGCTCGAACAAAGCGCGCGCGACGTGGGCTTCCAGGACGTTCAGTTCCAGTTCGAGCCGATTGCGGCGGCCTTCGATTACGAGTCGCGCCTCGCGCAGGAGCAGCAGGTGCTCGTGGTCGACATCGGGGGCGGCACATCTGACTTCTCGCTCGTGCGCGTGGGCCCGGGGCGCGCTCGCCGTCTGGAGCGCAAGGACGACGTGCTCGCTCACCACGGTGTGCACATCGCCGGAACGGACTTCGACCGTCGCATCGAACTGGCCACCATTCTTCGCGAACTCGGCTACAAGGCCCTCGGCCCCGACGGCAAGGAAGTCCCCAACCGCATCTACTTCGATCTCGCCACGTGGCACCTGATCAACACCGTGTACACGCCCAAACGCGTGGGGGAGCTGGCGTTGACCGCACATCTGTATGCGGATCCGGCGCACCACCGCCGTCTCATGCGCACCGTGGAGCAACGCCTCGGACACGCGCTCGTGGGTCATGCGGAAGACGCGAAGATCGAGGTCTCGTCGGGCGGCGAGACGTACATCGACCTGTCGGTGATCGAGCGCGACCTCGGCATTGCTTTTTCCGAGGCCGGCCTGGTGGAAGCGGTGAGCGACGAAATCGCCAGCATCACGGCGGGCGCCGTGCACACGGCATCGCTGGCGGGACTTCGCGCCGACGACGTCGATGCACTGTACTTCACGGGCGGCTCCACCGGCCTGCGCTGTCTGTCGGACGCGATGTGCGCCGCCTTCCCGAAGGCCACGCCTGTCTATGGCGACCGCCTCGCCAGCGTGGCGCTCGGTCTGGGCATTCATGCGAAGCGAGTGTTCGCGTAAGCGGTGATTCGATAGCGAACGGATAGCAACGACCGGCGAACGGCGGCGAACGCGCGTTCGCCAACGTGAAAAAAGCGCGCGACCGAGAGGTCAGCGCGCTTTTTTTCGTCTGTCGACGGGCGTTACTGGAACGCGACTTCGTTGAAGCTTCGCAGCTTGCGGCTATGCAGGCGATCGAGGCCGTTGTCGCGCAACAGCTCCATCGCCTTCACGCCGATCTTCAGATGCTGATCGACCCGTTCGCGATAGAAGCGGTCCGCCATGCCGGGCAGTTTCAACTCGCCGTGCAGTGGCTTGTCGCTCACGCAGAGCAAGGTACCGTATGGCACCCGGAAGCGAAACCCATTCGCCGCGATGGTCGCGCTCTCCATGTCGAGCGCAATGGCGCGGCTCTGGCTCATGCGCTGCACGGGCTCGCGGTGATCGCGCAATTCCCAGTTACGGTTATCGACCGTCACGACCGTTCCTGTGCGCATCACGCGCTTGAGTTCGAAATCGTCGAGCTGCGTCACGTCGGCCACGGCGCGCTCGAGCGCCACCTGCACTTCGGCCAGCGGCGGCACCGGCACCCACAGTGGCAGGTCGTCGTCGAGCACGTGGTCTTCGCGAACATAGCCGTGCGCCAGGCAGTAGTCGCCCAGACGTTGCGAATTGCGCAGCCCCGCGCAGTGTCCCAACATCACCCAGGCGTGCGGGCGCAGCACCGCGATGTGATCGGTGATCGTCTTCGCGTTCGAAGGGCCCACACCGATATTGACCATGGTGATGCCCGTATTGTCGGGGCGCACGAGATGGTAGGCCGGCATCTGCGGCAACCGCGACGGCGATGTGCCCGCGGGCGCGCGCGCGTCGATGTTCTGGTTCCAGTGCGTGACATTCCCCGGTTCGACGAACGCCGTGTATTGGCTGCGGTATTCGCGCAGCGCCGGATCGTCGGTCTCGCTCATCAATTCCCGTCCCAACTCGACGAATTCGTCGATGTAAAACTGGTAATTCGTGAAAAGCACGTAGTTCTGGAAATGCTCGGGCGAGGTTGCCGTGTAGTGGCGCAGACGATGCAGCGAATAGTCCACGCGCGGCGCCGTGAACAGCGCGAGCGGCAGAATCTCGTCAGGCAGCGGGTCGCGCGTGCCGTTCACGATACTGTCGTCCATCGTCGCCAGATCGGGCACATCGAACACGGTGCGCATGGCGCGCAGGTGAGTCTGGTCGAGATCGCCCTCGAGGTACACGCCGTCCTGATAGGCGAAGTGCACGGGAATCGGCTCGTCCGATACCCCCACTTCGAATGCCACGCCGTGGTTGTGCGCGAGGCGACGAAGCTGCTCGGTGTAATAGTTCTCGAACAGGTCGGGGCGCGTGACGGTCGTCTGGTAGCTGCCCGGCCCCGACACGAAGCCGTAGGACAGGCGCTTGTCGAGCTGGGTGATGTCCTCGGTGGTGATACGAATGAACGGGTAATGCGCGCTCACCCGTCGCGCGGAATCCTTTTGCGTCGAAAAGCGTTCGAACGCGGCGCGAAGGTACGCCGTGTTGGCGTCGTAAATCGTCTTCAGGTAGGCGACGGCTTCCACCGGATCCGCAATCGATCGGGTGGCATGGACCGGTTCTTGTTCGGACATGCGCAAACCTCTTCTATCTTTTTCATGATCTCGAGTATGCGCCTATTGTGACACGACTATACGACACTCGCGTGTGCCTGCGACGAGACGAATTCCCGTGCCGATCCGCTTCGCATCGACACGGGAAAATGCAGACCACACGGGGTCTGGGAAGCACTTGCGGGCATGCGTCCGATCGGTCGCTCCGGTGCCTGCGAACCCGGCCGATCAGTCTTCCAGACGCACGCCGACCTTGAGGGTGACCTGCCAGTGAGCGACCTTGCCGTCCTCGATGTGGCCTCGGGTTTCCGTGATCTCGAACCAGTTCAGGTTGCGCAACGTCTTGCTCGCGCGCTCGATGGCGCATTTGACGGCATCGTCGATCGATTGGGTCGACGAGCCGGTCAGCTCGATCTGCTTGTACACGTGATTCGACATGTCAGTCTCCGGCGTCGGGTTAGGAGACTCCCATGCTAGGCGCGTCCTACCGCGGCCGCAAGTCGGTGCATTCCGACAGCCCGTCCTCGGGACCGTCGAGACGCTGCGCGCCCGGAGAGACAGCCGCGTTCGAGGCCGTCGCTTCGTGGTGCGGCACATCGCGTGGCCCGTCGCGACGCAACGCCGCCGGCACCACGGTGTCGAGCGGCGTCGGCACGACATTGGCGAGATTTCGACGCACCTTCTGCAAGAGCTGCGTGAGTTGGACGCACTCGAATGCCGTGAGACCCTGCATCGCTTCGTTGCGCACTTCGTCGGAGAGCGCACGGGCGACTTCGAGCTGCGCCACCGCCGCGCGCGTGACGAACAAGCGCTCGATGCGAGGATCGCGCGCGTCCGGCCGGCGCCGCACCCACCCCGCCGCCTCCATGCGCTCGAGCGTTCGCGCGAGCGTCTGCATGGGCGTCTCGAGGATGTCGGCCAGCACCGTCTGGCTCACGCCCCGATTGTCGGCGAGATAGACCAGCAAGCGGCACTGTGCGCGCGTAAGCGGCAGCGTGCGTTGCGCGAGCTGTTCGAAACGGCGTCCGAACAGACGCTGGACGTCTGCCACGAGAAAACCGAATCGTCGGGCGGAATCGGACATTTTCATATGCCGCATTATGATAAACAGGTTTAGGAATATCAAGCGGCGCCGCTCAGCTCGCCGAGGCCCCGAGCCGCATCGTGTCGACTGTCTGTCGGATGCCTGTCATTCGCCTGTCATTCGCCTGTCAGTCACCTGTCGATTTCCTGTCGGCGTCCTGTCCGCTGCCGTGACCGAGCCAGTCCAGCGCACCCTCGCCCACGGCGTGCCCGCCCGGACCGGCACGCCGGATCGCCACGCCAACGGCCAGCACGTCAATGGCCGCCAGATGCAGTATCCGGGCGATCATCGTCACGTGCGCGCCCATCGTCTCGACGTGATCGTTCGGCAGCACCAGCGTGGCCTTGCGCGCCAGCGGCGAGTTTCGCGCCGTGAGCGCGATAACCTTCGCTCCGCGCCCCACGGCAATATCGACGGCCCGGTTCAGATCCACCGAGCGCCCCGACGCCGAAATTGCCACCACAACGTCGCCATCACCGAGCAAACCCGCGGCGGCCTGCAACAGATACGGGTCGCCATACGCGATGGTTGGCATTCCGAAGCGGAAGAACTTGTAGTGTGCGTCCTGCGCGATCACGCCCGAATTTCCCAGTCCATAGAACTCGATGCGACGCGCGCCGTCGAGCAGCGCGACCGCCGACTCGACCGTCCGGGCGTCGAGGTGCTCGCGCATCTGCAGGATCGACGAGACGGTGTTGTCGAGCACCTTGGCGCTGAACTCCGCCGCCGAGTCGCCCACATGCACCTGCCCGTGGCGCACCGGCAACGTGCCGGTAAGTGCGCTTGCGAGCTTGAGCTTGAAGTCCGACAGCCCCTGGCAGCCAAGCTTGCGGCAAAAGCGGATCACTGTGGGTTGACTCACCCGGGCCAGTCGCGCGATCTCGGCCACCGGTTCCGCCAGCAACGCGCGCGGTTGCTTCAGCGTGAGTTCGGCAACGCGTTGCTCTGCGGGACTCAGCCGGTCGCGCAGACGATGCAGACGGTCGATCAACGCCCCCGCGCCGACCGCGTGCGTGCCGAGTTGTTCGGCGAGAATCGCGGACGTGCCGAGAAACGCCGGATGGTCGGCCGTGATCACGAATGTCGGGATCTTCCGCAGATAGGCCTCGAAACGCCCCTTGGCCTCGAAGCGCCGGCGAAACGGGGAGTCCTCGAACAGCTTGCCGAGCTTGGGGATCACGCCGCCACCGAGGTACACGCCGCCGACCGCCCCCAGCGTCACCGCCACATTGCCCGCGAGGGTACCGAGCATCGCGCAAAAGCAGTCGACGGTCTCGCGCGCGAGCGGGTCGCCCGCATGCGCGAGTTTCGCGATCTCGGGGGTCTCGAGTGCCTGCACCTCGCGGCCCTCGCGCGCGGCCAGCGCCTGATAGACGAGCGCCATGCCCGGCCCCGCCACCAGGCGCTCGAAAGACACATGCGGAAAATGCTTCCACGCGTAGCGCAGGACGTCGATTTCGCGTTCGTCGGCCGGCGCGAACGTCGTATGCCCGCCCTCGCTGCCCAGCGCAATCCACCGGTCCGCGGCCGGAATCAGGCCCGACACGCCCACACCCGTGCCCGGCCCGAGCAAGCCGATGACGCCATTCGGACGCGGCTCGCCGCCCCCCACCTGATGCTTTTGTGCGTCGCTCAGATACGGGAGCGCCATGGCCAGCGCGGTGAAATCGTTGACCACCAGCAGCGTTTCGAAACGCAGCGCACGTCGAGTGGCTTCGATCGAGAAGTGCCAGTCGCGGTTCGTCATGCGAACTTCGTCGCCTTCGATCGGGTTGGCGATCGCGATCGCCGCATGCCGCACAGGCTCGGCGTGATCGGCATCGTCGAGATAGGCGCGAATGACTTCGGGAACACCGGCGTAATCGTCGCACGCGTAATCGCGAATCTCGACAAGGTCGCCCGGCGAAATTTCCAGGGCGAAGCGAGCGTTGGTGCCGCCGATATCGGCAAGCAGACGCGGCCCGCTCAGATGCGGCGGATTATTCCTCACTCCAGAAGACATCGAGACTCACTCCTTCACGGTGGATCAGCCGGGAAATGGCGTTGTCCTGCACCTCGTCCTGCGCCGCTTCCAGTACGGCCCGCTTGGCCGGGCCCTGAATCTGCAGCATGAGCCGCTCGCTGGCCGCGAGCGCCGCCAGCGACCATGAGACCCGCACGTGCGGCGCGCGCTGCGGATGCACGAGCACGAACTTCTCACGGGTGGTGATCGCGTCGTGCCACTGCGGAGCATCGGCGAAGAGTGACGCCGTATGCCCGTCTTCGCCCATGCCCAGCACACACACCTGCGGCACGCCGTGCGCCCAGGTGTCGTTGAGCGTACGCACCTGCAGCGAGGCGCTCGTGCGCGTGTCGACGAGCGGCAGCCAGTGCGCGCCGCTCGCGTGGGGCAACAGCGTCTCGGCCACGAGCCGCGCGTTGCTCTCATCGTGCGTGGGCGGCAACCAGCGGTCGTCGACCAGCGTGATGTCGACATCGCGCCATGCCACCGGGAGCCGGGCGAGTTGCATGAGGAACGGCCGAGGACTCGCGCCGCCCGACACCGCGAGCAGCGCACGCGGGCGGATCGTCAAGGCTTCGTCGAGCCCGGCGACGACCGCGTTCGCGAGTGCCTGTGCCTGCGCTTCACGCGTTGGGAAAATTCGCCAGTGGATCATGGGTGTCTACCTCCGTTTGCCTTGACGGTGGACGCGGCGTGCAGCGCGCAACAGCGCCGGACGGCCCGCCGCCGCGCGCCGCAATCCGTCTCAGTTGTCTTCTTCCACCCAGCTCGTGCCGTACTGCGTGAGCAGCGCGCTCGCGGCGGGCGGCCCCCAGGTGCCGGCGGCGTAGCGCTTCGGACCCTTGTGCTGGCGCGCCCAGTACGCCTGGATCGGCGCGACCCAGCGCCAGGCCTGTTCCTGCTCGTCACGTCGTACGAACAGGGCCAGGCGCCCGTGGATGACGTCGAGCAACAAGCGCTCGTAGGCATCCATGCGGTGCCCTTTGAAGAACTGATCGAACGCGAGATCGAGGTGAACCGATTGCAGGTTCATTCCCTCACCCGGTTGCTTCGCCAGACAGTAGAGGCGGATCGATTCGTTCGGCTGCAGACGGATGACGAGACGGTTCACGCCGGGGTGCGTCGTTGCCTCGCCGAGCAACGGATACGGCGTGGCCCGATAGTTGACGACGATCTCCGCCACACGTTCGCCCAGCCGCTTGCCCGTGCGCAGGAAAAACGGCACGCCGGCCCAGCGCCAGTTGTCGATGTCGGCCTTCAGGGCCACGAACGTTTCGGTCTGGCTGTCGGCGGGCACCCCCGGCTCGTCCACGTAAGCGGATACGGCCGACTTGCCGATGGCCCCGCCGCCGTATTGGCCGCGCACCACGTTGCGGGCCACTGACTCGTCGTCAAGCCGGCGCAGCGAACGCAGCACGCGAAGCTTCTCGTCGCGCACGGCGTCGGCGTCCATCGACAACGGCGGCTCCATCGCCACGATGGCGAGCAGTTGCAGCAGGTGGTTCTGCACCATGTCGCGCAGCGCGCCGGTCTGCTCATAGAACTCGCCGCGCCCCTCCACCCCGATCTCCTCCGCGATCGTGATCTGGATGTTCTCGATCAGGTCACGCCGCCACAGCGGTTCGAAAATCGCATTGCCGAAACGCAGCGCGAGCAGGTTCTGCACCGCCTCCTTCCCGAGGTAATGGTCGATGCGGTAAATCTGGTCTTCGCGGAAGATCGCGCCCACGGCGTCGTTGATCGCCTCGGACGATGCGAGATCGTGGCCCAGCGGCTTCTCGAGCACGATGCGCCCGTTCTCGTTGAGCCCCGCCCTTCGCAGCCCTTCACAAATCGGAATGAATAACGACGGCCCGGTGGCCAGATAGAAGATGCGCACGCCGGGCCGCTTCGCCAGCCGTCCGGCCAGCACGTCGAATTCCGCCTGGCGCCCGAGATCGAGCGGCATGTAATCGATCGTCGCCAGAAACTGCTTCCACGCCGCCTCGTCCCACACGTCGGGCTTGATATGGCCTCGCACGTGCTCTTCGCACCAGGTGTGGTAGCCGGCGGCATCCATCGGTTTGCGGGAGACGGCCAGAATGCGGCCGGTGGCAGTCGCGTCCGAGGCATCGGCCCGGCCGTCGGACCCGAGCTGCCCGGTGCGGAACGCCCGGAACAACGAAGGGAGTACCTTGCGCAGCGACAAATCGCCGGTGGCACCGAACAACACAAAAGTATAGGGTGAAGGCGTATGCATGGCAGAGACGATGACACTGAAAGATGGCACTGGAAGAGCGCAACTTTGACACTGCATTGTAGTTTAACTACACTTCAATTCAACAAAATCTCGTGCTTTCACTACATCTCACGGTCTGCATGACGAGGTACCTCGGCGCGGGAAGCGCGCGCCCGATGCAGAAGCCGACGGCAGGCGCCTCGCGTGGGCGGACATGGCGGCCCGAATGGCCGAACGACACGAAAGGCGCGAAAGCCGCTCGACCTCCGACGGCGCGGAAGCCCCGAAATATCGGAATCCCCACAAGCCCCACAACGTCCCGGAATCACCATGACTCAGTTTTCGCATAATGTGTCGCTGCATCCGGTGGTCAAGCGCGTGACAGAGCGCCTGATCGAGCGTAGCCGGCCGTCCCGTCAGGCGTATCTGGAGGGCGTGGCCCGCGCCGCACAGGGACAGCCCGGACGGGAGAGGATCGGATGCGCCAACCTCGCGCATGCATTGGCGGCCGCGCCCGCCGACGACCGTCTCAGGATCCGCTCCGAACGCACCCCCAACATCGGCATCGTCACCGCATACAACGATATGCTTTCGGCGCACGCGCCATTCGCCGAGTTCCCCGACATCATCAAGTCGGCGGCGCGCTCGCATGGCGCAAGCGCCCAGGTGGCCGGCGGCGTGCCCGCCATGTGCGACGGCGTGACGCAAGGCTATGCCGGCATGGAACTGTCGCTCTTCTCCCGTGACGTGATCGCCATGGCGTCGGTGGTCGCGCTCTCGCACCAGATGTTCGACGCGGCCATGTTCCTCGGCGTATGCGACAAGATCGTGCCGGGTCTCGTGATTGCCGCACAGGCGTTCGGCCACCTGCCCGCCGTGTTCAGTCCGGCCGGCCCCATGCCCTCGGGACTGCCCAACGACGAGAAGTCGCGCATCCGCCAGGAGTACGCCGCCGGGCGCGTCACGCGCGCCGCGCTGCTCGACGCCGAACTCGCGGCCTATCACGCCGAAGGCACCTGCACGTTCTACGGCACGGCGAACAGCAATCAGATGCTCATGGAGTTCATGGGCCTGCATCTGCCGGGCGCGTCGTTCGTCAACCCCCATACGCCGCTGCGCCACGCGCTCACGCAAGCCGCCACGGCGCGCGCGGTAGCCCTCGCGAAATCGGGCATCACCACGTCGCAGATCCTCGACGAGCGCGCTTTCGTCAACGGCGTGGTCGGCCTGCTCGCGACCGGCGGCTCGACCAACCACACGCTGCACCTGGTCGCCATGGCGCACGCGGGCGGCATCCTGCTCGACTGGCAGGACTTCGCGGAACTGTCCGACGTCACGCCGCTACTCGCTCACATCTACCCGAGCGGCAAAGCCGACGTGAACCAGTTCCAGGCGGCGGGTGGTCTGAATTTCCTCATTCGTGAACTGCTTGACGCCGGCTTCCTGCACAACGACGTGACCACGGTCATGGGGCACGGGCTGCGCGCGTACACGCAGGAAGCCTGCCTGCGCGATGACGTGCTGTGCTGGCAGGACGCTCCCGCCGAATCGCTCGACGAGAACATCGTGCGTCCGGCCTCGCGACCGTTTGCGCCCGAGGGCGGCCTGCGCATGCTCGCCGGCAATCTCGGACGCGCCGTCATCAAGTCGTCGGCCGTCAAACCCGAGCACCAGAAGGTGCGCGCACCCGCGCGCGTGTTCTCGGATCAGGAGTCCGCCCAGGCCGCGTTCAAGGCGGGCGAACTGACGCGCGACGTGGTCGTGGTGGTGCGCTTCCAGGGGCCCCGCGCGAACGGCATGCCGGAGCTGCACAAGCTCATGCCGATGCTCGGCCTGCTGCAGGACGAAGGTCACCATGTGGCGCTCGTGACCGACGGCCGGATGTCGGGCGCGTCCGGCAAGGTGCCCGCCGCCATTCATCTGTCGCCCGAAGCCGAGCAGGGCGGCATGCTCGCGCGCGTGCAGGATGGCGACATCATCACCATCGACTGCGAAAAGAACCTCCTTCATTGCGAAATCGACGACGCCGCACTCGCCGCACGCCGTCCGGCGTCGCCGCCGCAACGCCCGTTCGATCCCTGGCGCAACGTCTTCTCGCTGTTCCGGCGCAATGTCGGCGCCGCGCCGCACGGCGCCTGCGTGCTCTTCGACGACGCCGAGTATCCGAAGGACAGTTGACGACGGCGCCTTCGCGTCGCATTCGCCGCATCAGGGCGTCAGGAAATCTTGACGCCTTTTTTATTCGTGCGTCCCTAGACTGGCTTCGTCGTCACTTCCGTCGTCATCCGACACGTTGCCATGCCCACGCTTGCCCAGCCCGCCAACCTCGAACCTCCCGCTGCCAACGCCGCGATGCCGCGCATCGGCGACATGCCCGGCATCGCGGCCGAGCGCAACATCGCGCGTCAACGCAATCGCCACAGCCCCCGCGTTCGCCTCGACGCGACGCTCGACATCACACTCAGCCGCACCGCTGTCTCGACGCTGGCCGTCACGCTCGCCATGCGCCTGCCCCCGCCCTGGCGCGTCGAGACGATTCGCGCGATACGGCGCGATACGGCCGCCGTGGTGTCGATTGCCCTGCCGCGCGTCGAAGCCTCGCACGCCATGCATGCGGTGATGCAGTCGCTGCCCGAGGCCGAATTCGGCGTACTGCGACTGCGCCCCGCCGCCTGACGTCTGGCGCGGACCGTCTGTAAGAATCCTGAGCCATTACGCCAGCCGCCCCCTTAATTCGCCCCCCATCCTATGCATTCAACCCGCTTTCTCGGCGTGTGGATTCCGCTCGTCACGCCCATGACCGGCGCCAACGGCGACCGGATCGATCGCCACGCGTTCGCACGCCTCGTGGACTACTACCTCGCCGCGGGCGTCGACGGCCTCGTGGTGGCCGGCACCACCGGCGAAGGCGCGCTGCTCGACGACGAGGAGCGCCGCTGGCTCGTCGAAGCCGCCTGCCATCTCGCTCGCGATCACGCGCCGATACTCGCGGGTATCGGCGCGGCCGACACGAGCCACGCCGCGCGGCAGATGCGCCAACTCGACGATTTGCCCCTCTCGGGGTATCTCGTCTCGCCGCCCTACTATCTGCGTCCGTCGCAGGAGGGCATCCTCTGGCACTATCGCGCGCTCGCCGCCGGCACGCGCAAGCCGATCGTGCTCTACGACGTGCCGTTGCGCACCGGTGTGGCGCTCGACGTCGAAACGATCCGCGAACTGGCGTCGCACGAGCGCTTCGCGGCCATCAAGGCGTGCGACGCCGATGCGCTTGTGCGTCTGCCGTCGCAAGTCGACCTGCCGGTGCTGTGCGGCGACGACCTGCAACTGCTGCCCGCATTGCAGGCCGGTGCGACGGGCTGCATTTCGGCCGCCGCTCATGTGCGGCCGGACCTGTTCCTCAAGCTCCTGCGCTATGCGCGCGACGGCGACATGGTGCACGCGACGGCACTGTTCAACGGCATGAAGCCCCTCATGCGGCGGCTGTTTGCCGAGCCCAATCCGGTGGCGATCAAGGCCGCGCTCGCCTCGCTCGGACTGTGCGCGCAGACGGTGCGCCGCCCCCTGATGCCGTGCACGACGTCGCTGCGCAAGGAACTCGATGCGCAACTCGAAGTGACCATGGCCTTCTGACGCACCAGACGTCGCCCCTCTCACCCACACGCCAATCGCCATGGACGACCTCGAACGCCATCACCGTACCGTTGCACGTCTGCTCATCAAGCTCTCCGGCACCACGCTCGCCCGGCTCGCCTACGCGACCGGCATCGCCGCCGGCACGATTTCCCGCTGGGTGCACGGCGACGGTTGCGCCCTTGGTGCACAGCGCCGCGACAGACTCTTCGCCGCGCTCGGTGCACGCACCGACGGCGCGAATGTGCGCCTGGCGGCGCGCGCGACCGGCGCGGCGCAGCCGATGTTTCAGATCACCGGCATCTTGCAGGCCGAACGGTTCGCCACCCTCGCCGCACTGACCTCGACACGGTTCGTGGCCGCGCGCGAAACCTGCCAGGGCCGCACACTCGTCAGCGTCGTCACCGACGTGACGGGTTGCACGACCGCCCTGCTCGTGGGCACGCGCGAAGCGCTGGACGAGCTGTACGCCGAACTCGACATCTCGGTACCGCCCAGACGTCGCCTGGCGCCGTCGACGCATGCGTGCCGTCCAGCTCGTCCAGCTCGTCCGGATCGTTTTGAGGCGGAACTCGGCGCGTCCGCCTGGCCCTCGCACACGTTGCGCCCGCGCTCCAACTGAAGCGGATCGGCGCGCAGGGCGTGCCGTATCACTGCCAGCCGAAGCGGCGTGCGAACATGCCCTTCATCATCTGCGTGAGCACGGCGTAGGCGAGCAGGATCGCGGCGAGCATCGGGAAATACGCGAGGGGCAGCGCCTGCATCCTGAACGTGTCGGCGAACGGCGACATCGGCAGCATCAGGCCGATCAGCATGACCGCGCCCGTCATCAGCATCAGCGGCCAGGCGGCGCGGCTCTGAATGAAGGGCAGACGGCGCGTGCGGATCAGGTGCACGATCAGCGTCTGTGAGAGCAGCCCTTCGACGAACCATCCGGACTGGAACAACGACTGATGCGCCGCACTGTTCGCGCCGAACAGGTGCCACATCGCGACGAACGTCAGCACGTCGAAAATCGAGCTGATCGGGCCGAAGAACACCATGAAGCGCGACAGATCCGCCGGATTCCACTGTTGCGGCTTCGTCAGTTGTTCGTCGTCGACGTTGTCGAACGGAATCGTGGTCTGCGACAGATCGTAGAGCAGGTTCTGCGTGAGCAGTTGCAGCGGGAGCATCGGCAGGAACGGCAGGAATGCACTTGCGATGAGCACCGAGAAGACATTGCCGAAGTTCGAGCTGGCTGTCATCTTGATGTACTTGAGCATGTTCGCAAACGTGCGCCGCCCTTCGATCACGCCCTGCTCGAGCACCATGAGGCTCTTCTCCAGCAGGATGAGGTCAGCGGCCTCCTTGGCGATGTCCACGGCGGTGTCCACCGAAATGCCGATGTCGGCCGCGCGCAACGCGGGCGCGTCGTTGATGCCGTCGCCCATGAAGCCGACCACGTGGCCATTCGCGCGCAGCGTGCGCACCAGGCGCTCCTTGTGCGCCGGCGTGAGCTTGGCAAACACATTGGCACGCTCGACCGTCTGCGCCAGTTCGGCGTCGGTCATCGATTCGATGTCGTCGCCCAGCACGCAGCCGGTCACCTTCAGGCCGACCTCCCGGCAGACCTTGGCCGTCACGAGATCGTTGTCGCCGGTCAGCACCTTGACGTCGACGCCCGACGCGGCGAGCGCGCTCAGCGCCGGGGCCGTCGACTCCTTGGGCGGATCGAGAAACGCGATGTAGCCGACCAGCACCAGTGCGCTCTCGTCCGCAACGTCGTAGCGCTCGCGCACCGGCGGCAGATGGCGCGTGGCCACCGCCACGACGCGCAGCCCTTCGGCATTCAGGTCCGCCGTCACGCGGCGCAGGCGTGCGAGCACATCGGGCGTGAGCGGCTCCACATTCGCGCCGTGCTGCACCCGGTCGCACACGGCCAGCACTTCTTCCACCGCCCCCTTGCAGATCAACTCGTGATGCTCGCCGTTCTCGCTCACCACCACCGACATGCGACGGCGCTGGAAGTCGAACGGAATTTCGTCGATCTTGCGATAGCGATTGACCACGTCGAGCCGCTGGTGCAATTCGGCATGGTCGAGCACGGCCACGTCGAGCAGGTTCTTGAGCCCCGTCTGATAGAAGCTGTTGAGGTACGCGTACTCGAGCACGTCTTCCGAGGCGTGGCCCCAGACGTCGGTGTGGCGCTCGAGGCAGATCCTGTCCTGCGTGAGCGTGCCGGTCTTGTCGGTGCACAGTACGTCCATGGCGCCGAAGTTCTGGATCGCGTCGAGGCGCTTGACGATCACCTTCTTGCGCGAGAGCACTACCGCACCCTTGGCGAGCGTGGCGGTCACGATCATCGGCAGCATTTCGGGCGTGAGGCCAACGGCCACCGACAGCGCGAAGAGCGAGGCTTCGAGCCAGTCATGCTTGGTAAAGCCGTTGATGAGCAGCACGATGGGCGTCATCACCATCATGAAGCGGATGAGCACCCACGAGACGCGGTTCACGCCCTGCTGGAACGACGTGACCGTGGGCTGCTGCGCGGTGACGCGCTGCGCGAGCGACCCGAAGAACGTGCGCGCACCGGTCGCGACCACGACGGCCGTGGCGGAGCCACTCACCACGTTCGTGCCCATGAACGCGAGATTGTCGTAAGCCAGCGGGTTGCTGCCGCCGGATTCGCAGGCGTGCGCGAACTTCTCGACCGGAAGCGCCTCGCCCGTGAGCGCCGACTGCGAGACGAACAGGTCCTTGGCGCTCAGGATGCGCACGTCCGCCGGAATCATGTCACCCGCCGCAAGCAGCACGATATCGCCCGGCACAAGGTCGGCGAGCGGGATCTCGCGGCCCATGCGGCCCAGCGCGCGCACATTCGCCGCGTCGATCGCGGTGTCGCGACGCAGCACGGTGGCCGTGGTGCGGACCATGGCCTTGAGCTTCTCGGCCGCCTTGTTCGAACGCGCTTCCTGCACGAATCGCAACACCGTGGAAATGATCACCATCGACGCGATGATGATCGTTCCCTCGGTGTCGTCGGTCGCGTACGAGACCGCGGCCAGTGCCGAGAGCAGCAGATTGAAAGGATTGCGGTAGCAGTTGAAGAGGTGGCGCCACCAGGGCAGCGGCTTCTCGTGCTCGACTTCGTTGGCACCCACGTGCTCGCGCACGGTCGCCGCTTCGTCGTCGGACAGGCCGTCGCGAGTGGTGTGCAGACGCGCGAGCAGGTCCGGACCCGCGTCGCGCGCGGCGTCGGCCAAACCTGGCGGTGCCTCGTGGCCATGGGCGGGCGCATCGAGGGTTTCGAGCATGTCGCGACGGCGGAAGAAGCGCAGGCCGAGGCGCGCGCCAAGCACCGCAATCAGACGCTCGCTGAGCGTGAGAGCTTGTTGCATCGGATACATCCTTGGAAAGCCATTGGGCGCGCCGACGGATCGCGAACGCCCTGGAATCGTCATGGGCGCGGATCAACCCGCGTGCTTTTCACCCCGTCGCATCACGGCGCGCAACCACTGCGCGACGCGTGCTCGCGCGCCCGGTCGGGCAACGCCAGCGCTCTCGGCATGCGGATCGACGTGAAAGTGATGCAGACACTGCGATGGCAGCATCAGGGCTTGCGGATTGCCTCCGCGAAGGGTCATGGAGTAACGGAACACGATAAATCCCCCGGACGCGCGGCGATCCGACCCACGCGGGCGCCGGGATCGTATTCGCCGCCCGCGAGGCGGTGGAAACGAAACGCGAACGCACACGCACGGCAGGACAGCCCGAACGGCATACGTAAAACTTGTTAGGGAGCGTGCTACGAAAGACAGCCGCTATCGATACGGCCCAAACCGGTCCTCCGGCGCGACGGCCAGGGGCGATGGGCAATCAAGAGGAATGTCTGAGGAGCGCGCCGACCCGACGATGCGAGTCAGCGGCGGGGAAGATCCCGGGGACTAACTCGCGGTATTGGCGTCGACCTGCGTCGACCGGCAACTACCACTGGAACTACTGTCCACGGAAGGACCTCCTGAGAACTAAGACGGCGCGATTCTACCCCCGAGCGCGTCGAAAGAAAAGTGACAATTCAACGTGTTACAAAATGATGACAATGGAAACTTTCCACCGGCCGGCGGCTCAGTCAGAATCTGTCATGTTTTCGTCACAATCCGCCTGCCGGCGGCCGTCGATGCGCTGGCACCGCCCCCGGGGCAGTCCGGTCGGGTCGCGGGGTCCGGCGGCTATTTTTTCGCCCTCCGGACTCAATGGATTCGATCAATCGCGCGCTCTTTCTGGCCATCAACGCTTCGCCTAACGTGAGCGAAGGCGAACTGGCTGTCGCCGTCTTTCTCGCCAAGTACCTGATTCTGCTCTTGCCGGTGGGGCTGGCGACGCTTTGGCTCGCAGGCGGACGCGACCGCGAGGGCGCCGTGCACGGCCTGCTGGGCGTAGGCCTGGTGCTGCTGGTCAACTTCGTCATCGGGCTGGCCTGGTTCGAACCGCGCCCCTTCGTTGTCGGACTGGGCACGAACCTGCTCCCGCACGCCGCCACCAGCGCGTTTCCGAGCAATCACGCCTCGATCATGTTCACGGCCGCGTTCGTGTTGATGGGCACGGTCGCACGCACGCCGCGACTGCTCGGCAAGCTGCTGCTGCTCTGTGCCCTGCCCGTGTGCTGGGCGCGTGTCTACCTTGGCGTGCACTGGCCCGTCGACATGCTCGGCGGGTTCGTCGTCTCGATCGTGGTCGCGCTGATCATGCGCAGCGCCGGCGCGCGCGAGACCAGCCGCATCGTGACCGCGGTGTTCGAAGGCATCTATCGACGCCTGCTGGCATGGCCGATCGCGCGCGGCTGGCTGCGTCGGTGAACGACGCGAGACTGCGCGGAACGACGAGACGAGCGGACAGTCGAGCCCGAGGAAAACGTTATGTGCGACGGGGGGATGTTTGGGAGACTCGGGAGATCCGAATCTCCCAATGATGCTGCGGAAGACGTGAATCAGCGGTGATAATCGCCAGCCGCTTCCGGCTGGTAGTCGATGCCGAGCAGTTCGAGCTCGATCAGGCGTCCGCCCGGCACCTGCCAGTGGATCGACTGCCCGACGCGCAGTCCGAGTAGCGCGCTGCCCACCGGCGCGAGCACCGACAGGCCGTTCTCCGTGCTCGCAAGATGCTGCGGATACACGAGCGTCACACGGTGGGCCTGCTGCGTGGCCAGATCACGATAGCGCACCACCGAATTCATGGTGGCGATGTCGGCCGGCATCTGCTCCGGGTCAACGACACTCGCCCGGGCAAGCTCTGTTTCGAGTGCCTCCACATATGGCAATGCCGCGCGCGGCGCCTGCGCCATGAGCGATTCGAGGCGTTCGACATCTAGCGTCGAGACGGTGATCGAGGGACGTTGGGAGTTCACGGTGGACATGTCGACGGGCCTGTATTTCCTTGACGTTGAGAAAGTTGCCCCCAATCTAACAGATGCCCCGCCCTGCGAGAAGTCCCGCAGCCGGGCGGCATCCGCTAGAATCGACGCATCGGGGCCCGTGTGCCCGCCAACGCCGCCTAACTGAAGTCATGTCCGAATCCACCACCAACGCCGCCCTTTTCGAGCGCGCCCAGCAAACCATTCCCGGCGGGGTCAACTCGCCCGTGCGCGCTTTCCGCTCCGTGGGCGGCACCCCGCGTTTCATCGCCCGCGCCCAGGGCCCCTACATGTGGGACGCCGAGGGCACGCGCTATATCGACTACATCGGCTCGTGGGGGCCAATGATCGTCGGCCATCTGCATCCCGACGTCGTTGCCGCCGTGCAAACCGCGATGTCGCAGGGCTTCAGCTTCGGCGCGCCGACCGAAGCCGAAGTGGTCATGGCCGAGGAAATCTGCCGTCTCGTGCCGTCCATCGAACAGGTGCGGCTGGTGTCCTCGGGCACCGAGGCGACCATGAGCGCGCTGCGTCTCGCGCGCGGCTTCACAGGCCGCAACAAGATCGTGAAGTTCGAAGGCTGCTACCACGGCCATGCCGACAGCCTGCTCGTGAAGGCCGGCTCCGGCTTGCTCACGTTTGCGGATTCGACGCGCAATGCACCGTCGTCGGCCGGCGTGCCGCCCGAAGTCACGCGCGACACGCTCGTGCTGGAGTACAACAATGTCGAGCAACTGCGCGAGCTCTTTGCCGGTCAGGGCGGCGAAATCGCCGCGGTGATCGTCGAGCCGGTCGCCGGCAACATGAATCTCGTGCGCGGCTCGCGCCACTTCCTGCAGTCGCTGCGCGAGCTGTGCACCGCGCACGGCGCGGTGCTGATTTTCGACGAAGTGATGTGCGGCTTCCGCGTGGGGCTGGGTGGCGCTCAGGCGCTCTACGGCATCACCGCCGACCTCACCTGCCTGGGCAAGGTCATCGGCGGCGGCATGCCGGCGGCGGCCTTCGGCGGACGACGCGACATCATGTCGCACCTCGCGCCGCTGGGCGGCGTCTATCAGGCAGGCACGCTCTCGGGCAACCCGCTGGCCGTGGCGGCCGGACTCGCCACGCTCAGGCTGATCCAGACGCCGGGCTTCTACGAAGACCTGGCCACACGCACGTCGCGGCTGGTGAATGGGCTCGTCGACGCGGC
Organism: Pandoraea pnomenusa; assembly: GCF_000767615.3. Classification (NCBI taxonomy): domain Bacteria; kingdom Pseudomonadati; phylum Pseudomonadota; class Betaproteobacteria; order Burkholderiales; family Burkholderiaceae; genus Pandoraea; species Pandoraea pnomenusa. Next base: position 4,145,196 of record NZ_CP009553.3, read on the forward strand.
GCAGGCGGTCGGCGTGCCGTTCTCGGGCGACAGCGTGGGCGGCATGTTCGGCCTGTACTTCCGCGCGAGCGTGCCGCAAAGCTTCGCCGAAGTCACCACGTCGGACGTCGCCCGCTTCAACAAATTCTTCCACGGCATGCTCGATCGGGGCGTCTATCTCGCCCCGAGCGCATTCGAAGCCGGCTTCGTCTCCGCCACGCACGACGACACGATCATCGACGCGACGATCGCCGCCGCCCGCGAGGCGTTTGGGACGCTCGCGTGAGCGCCCGGGGCCGCTGGCGTACGCTTTGCGTCATGGCGCTCGCGCGTCGCCCATCGTCCCGTTCGAACATTACAAGGGGAAACATCATGCAAATGCTGCTGCCGACGAAGCTTCGTCAGTCGTTCCTGCGCTGGCTGGCCCTCGGCCTGCTCACGTCGCTGCTCTCCGCCTGCGGATACAACGAGATCCAGGTCAAGGACGAGGCTGTCAAGGCGGCCTGGAGCGAGGTCGTCAACCAGTACCAGCGTCGCGCCGATCTGGTCCCGAACCTGGTGAACACGGTCAAGGGCTACGCCGCGCACGAGCAATCGACACTGACCGAAGTGATCAACGCGCGCGCGAAGGCCACGAGCATCACGGTCACGCCGGAGACGCTGAACGACCCCGAGGCGTTCAAGCGATTCCAGCAGGCGCAGGGGGAGCTCTCCGGCGCACTCTCGCGACTGATGGCCGTCTCGGAGAACTATCCGAACCTGAAGGCCGACGGCCTGTTCCGCGACCTCCAGTCGCAGCTCGAGGGCACCGAGAACCGCATTACCGTGGCGCGCAATCGCTACATTCAAGCCGTGCAGGACTACAACGTCTACGTGCGCCAGTTCCCGAACAACCTGACGGCGAAGATGTTCGGCTACGGCCCGAAACCGAATTTCACGGTCGAGAACGAAAAAGCCATTTCGACGGCGCCGGCAGTCAAGTTCTAAGGAGCACGTCATGGCGACTGTTCCGGCCATCCGGGCGATTCCGGCAAATTCAGGGCGGTCAGTGCGTTCCGCCAGGCACGCATGCCCCTGCCCGGATGCGCCGCGGGCGGCCCGTGGCCGGGCAGCGCGCGCGTTTTGGACCCTGCTGGCGCTGACGCTCGTTTGCCTGTGCTGGCTGGCGCTGCCCGCCGGCGCGCAAGACCTGGTGGCCGTGCCCGCGCTCACGGCACGCGTGACCGATCTCACCGGCACGCTCACGCCGGAGCAGCGCAACGCTCTGGAGACCCAGCTGGCTCAGTACGAGCAACAACGCGGCAGCCAGATCTTCATCCTGATGGTGCCCACCACGGCGCCCGAGACCATCGATCAGTACAGCATTCGTGTGGCGGATGCGTGGAAAGCGGGCCGTAAGGGTGTCGACGACGGGGTGATCCTGCTCATTGCCAAGGACAATCCGAACGACCTGCGCAAGATGCGCATCGAAGTCGGACGCGGCGTGCAGGGCTCGCTCACCGACGCCATCTCCGGTCGCATTCTGCGCGACGTGATGGCGCCCCACTTCCGCAACGGTGACTTCTTCGGCGGCCTGGCCGCAGGCGTGGCCGCCGTGGAAGCCGCCATGAACAACGAGCCGCTGCCCGCACCGAACTTGCCGTCGACACGGGCTCCGCACTCGGATCTGTCAGACTTCCTGCCGCTGCTCTTCATCGTGTTCATCATCGGCATGGTCGTGCTCATGGAAAGCCGCCGACGCTTTCGCGGTCCCGGCCTGCCCGGCGCCGGCGTGAACGATCCGCGCTCGCGCGTGCTCACCGGCGGGCGCGGTGGCCGCATTGGCCCGGGGGGTTTCGGCGGTGTTCTCGGCGGCGGGCTGGGCGGTGGACTCGGCGGCGGCTGGGGTCGCAATGACGGTGGCGACTTTGGCGGCGGTGGCGGTGGGGGCGGCTTCGGCGGTGGCGGAGGCGGCGGATTCGACGGCGGCGGCTCGTCGGGGAACTGGTGATCACCATGGCACACGAAACGCACTCGACTTCCCCCGCGCACGCGAGAGATCCTCACCACGGCGACGCCTCTGCCGCTCAGGCGTACGCGCCGGAGTCCGACGCCAGTGGCGTGCACAACCTCTCGCGCTGGCTACGGCACTTCGGCACGTGGCGCGCCCATGCTCGCTGGATTTTCCCGGACAAGGCGCTCGACACACTCGAGGCCGCGATCCGGGCGTCGGAATTGGAGCACCGTTGCGAGATCCGGCTCGTCATCGAAGCGGCCATGCCGCTGGCGGCCGTCTGGCACGGCCAGACGTGCCGGCAACGCGCCGTGCATCTGTTTCGCCAGCTCGGGATCGCGCACACGAACGAGCGCACGGGCATTCTGCTGTACATCAACCTCGCCGATCACGACATCGAGCTCATCGCCGACAAGGGCGTCAACGCCTTGGTGCCCGCTCGCACGTGGGATGCCGTCGTAGCCAGGATGAGCGACGGATTTCGCGAAGAACGATACGTCCAGAGTGTGCTCGACGCCCTGGAGACCCTGCGCGCGATCGCGCGTGAATCCCTGCCGGCGCACGCCGGCGCCGTGTCGGCCAATGCCTTGACCGACCGGCCATTGATGCTCTGACACCTCATGTTTTCCGAACAGGACTTTGCCCACATGCGCCGCGCGCTCGCCCTTGCCGAGCAAGCGATGTTCACGACCACGCCGAACCCGCGCGTGGGCTGCGTGATCGTGCAGGACGAGCGTGTCATCGGCGAGGGCTTCACGCAACCCGCCGGTCAGGACCACGCCGAGGTGCAGGCGATGAAAGACGCGCGCGCACGCGGCGAAACGCTGCGAGGTGCCACCGCGTACGTCACACTCGAGCCGTGCAGCCATTACGGGCGCACGCCGCCCTGCGCGAAAGGGCTCATCGAGGCCGGCGTCAAGCGCGTGATCGCCGCGATGGAAGACCCGAATCCCGTCGTCGCAGGGCGGGGGTTGGCCATGCTGCGCGACGCCGGCGTCGACGTGCGCTGCGGCCTGCTCGAACAGGAAGCGCGCGAAATGAACATCGGCTTCGTCGCCCGCATGACGCGCGGCACGCCGTGGGTACGCCTGAAAGTGGCCGCGAGCCTCGACGGCAAGACGGCGCTCAACAACGGTGCGAGCCAGTGGATCACCGGTGCGGCCGCGCGCGCCGACGGGCATGCGTGGCGCGCACGCGCCTGCGCCATCCTGACGGGTATCGGTACGGTGCGCGAAGACGATCCCTCGCTGACCGTGCGCGAGGTGCAGACCACGCGCCAGCCGCTGCGCATCGTCGTCGACTCGCATCTGGACATTTCTCCGGCCGCGAGAGTGCTCGCTGACGGTAATGCCCTCGTGGTGTGCGCCGACGGCGATGCCGCGCGCGTGGCACGCCTGCGCGATCTCGGGGTGGAAGTGCTCGATTTGCCGAATGCGAACGGCAAGGTCGAGCTGCCGGCGCTCCTTCGCGTGCTGGGCGAGCGTCAGCTCAACGAAATCCACGTGGAAGCCGGATACAAGCTCAATGGCTCGCTGTTGCGCGAGCACTGCGTCGACGAGCTGCTCGCCTATTTCGCGCCCTGCATTCTCGGCGATGCGCAAGGCATGTTCCATCTGCCGGCGCTCTCGTCGCTCGACGACAAGCTGACGTTCCGCTTCACCGATGTACGCACGATCGACAACGACCTGCGCGTCATGGCCCGCCTCGTGCAGCACTGAAGCGCGGCGCGCACGCGGCGAAGTGGTGCGGCGCACCTTCGTCGCCCCCCACACACGACTCGCATTGCCCTGAAAAAACACGGGGCGCCCGTTGAGGTGCGCCCCGTGTTTCTTCATACCGCGCGAACGTCGGGCTCAGACGTGGAATCCCACGCGACCGAGCGTTTCCATCTCGACCGAGACATACTGCCCCGGCTGGATGTACTCGGCGGGCGTGGCGCCGCCGGCCATCACGATCCAGCCCGCCTGCAGCGGCTCGCCGGCCGCCGCCGACAAACGCGCGGCCGCCACCAGCGAACGCAGCGGATGACCGAGCAGCGCCGCCGTCGACCCGACCTGCGCCGTGCGGCCGTTGATCGTCATCGCCAGCCCGAGGTTCGAGAAGTCGACGTGCGGATCGTGCCATGCGCCGATCACGAAGCCGCTGGACGATGCATTGTCCGCGATCACCTCGGGCAGCGTGAACTTGAAGTCCTTGTAGCGGGAATCGATGATCTCGATGGCCGGCGCGATGGCCTCGACCGCCGCGAGCGCCTGCGGGCCCGTGACGTTGCCTTCGAGCGGCTTCTTCAAAATGAACGCAATCTCCGGCTCGACACGCGGATGGACGTAGCGCCTGAAGTCGATCGACGTGCCCTCCTCGACCTGCATGCCGGACGTCAGGCGCCCCCAGATCACGTCGGACAGCCCCATCTGGATCATCTTCGCGCGGCTGGTGAACCCCATCTTCACGCCGACGCGCGTCTCGCCGCGTTCGGCGCGCCGGGCGAGCGAGGCGGCCTGGATGGCGTAGGCGTCGTCGAGCGACAGACGATTGTCGGTGTCGAACTGCTCGACTTCGTGGGCGAAGTGGGCCGCGTCGTCGAGCAGCTTGGCGTAGTCTTGAATGTGGCTCATCGTGCAGCCTCGCTGGCAGAGTCGGCCGGGGCGAAGACGGCACGCACCGAACCCAGGCCATTGATACGGGTCTCGAAAATATCGCCGGGCGTCACGGCCGCCATCGGGCCCAGCGCGCCGGAGAGCACCAGGTCGCCGGCCCTGAGCGGCGTGCCCACGGCCGCCATCGTGCGGGCGAGCCACACCACGGCGTTGATCGGACTGCCCAGACACGCGGCACCAGCCCCCACCGACACCGGCTCGCCGCGACGCTCCATGACCATGCCGCACATGCGCACGTCGAACTCGGAGAGCTTCTTCGGCGTGTTGCCGATAACGAAAGCGGACGAAGACGCGTTATCGGCGATCGTGTCGGTAATGCGAATGTTCCAGTCGGCCACGCGGCTGCCCACGATCTCCAGCGCCGGCAAGGCGTAGTCGATGGCGTTGAGCACGTCGAGCTGTCCGGGATGCTCGATGTTCAGGTCGCGGCCGATCACGAAGGCAATCTCGGCTTCGATCTTCGGCTGCGTGAGGATCGAAGCGGGAATCGGCTCGCCGTCGCCATACCCCATGTCGTCGAAAAGCATGCCGAAGTCCGGTTGGTCCACGCCCAGTTGCTTTTGCACCGCGACCGACGTCAGGCCGATCTTGCAGCCGACGATGCGGCGCCCCGCGGCCAGACGGCGCTCGGTATTGATGCGCTGAATCGCGTAGGCCTCGTCGATGCTCAAGGGCGCATACGTCTCGCGCAGCGGGGCGATGAACCGGTGCGAGCGCTCGGCTTCGTGCAACGCGTCGGCGGCCTGCTGCAGACGCGCACGCGTCGCCTCGTCGTGTCGTTCGATCGTGCCCATCACGCGCCAGCCTTGGCCGGCGCCGCCGGCTCGTCCTTGGTGCGCTCGCCCACGGCCCAGTGGGCGGCCGGCACTTGCGTGGCATAGACACGAATCGATTCGAGCGGCGCGCCGAGCGTTTCGTGCACGGTGCGTGCCACGGCCTTCACGCAGGCCTTGACGGTGGCGTCGTCGCGACCTTCCACCAGGTTGATATGTACGATTGGCATGAGGCTGTCCCCTGAAAATGCCGGATTGAGCGGCGTCGTGCCTTATGATGCGCGCCCGGGCGGATACCGTCCAATACCAAATTTCCAGATTCCGATACCATTCCGGTATTGAGTGACGGGCGTGCACAGCGTCCGTCCGGCACCGAACGAGGCTTTCATGGACATCAAGCAGATGCGTTACTTTCTTGCCGTCGCGCAGGAGGGTCATTTCGGGCGGGCGGCGCAGCGGCTCAACATGGCGCAGCCGCCGCTCACGCGGCACATTCATGCACTCGAGGCACAACTGGGCACCGCGCTGTTCGTGCGCACGCCCAAAGGGGCGACGCTGACCGCCGCCGGACAAACGCTGCTCGACGAGGTGCCGAACATTCTGTCGCTCATGCGCCGCGCCGAGGAGCAGACGCGTCTGGCGGGCGCCGGCTATATCGGACGTCTCGACGTCGGCATCTTCAGCTCGGGCATTCTCAACGCGATTCCGAGGTTGCTCGCGAGCTTTCATACCGAACGTCCGGAGGTCAAGATCGGATTGCACAATCTGTCGAAGACCGAGCAGATCGCGGCCCTGCGCGAGCGACGCATCGCCATCGGTTTCAACCGGCTGATCCCGGACGAACCTGACCTCGTCGTCGACTGGATTCAACGGGAACCGTACCTCGTCGCGCTGTATGAGGGTCACCCGCTGTGCACGCGCGCATCGCTCACGCTCGCCGACCTCGACAACGAACGCATGATCCTCTATCCGAACGCGCCGGTGCCGGGCCTTGCCGAAGAGGTCGCGGCCGCGTTTCGCGATGAAGGCGTGACGCTGCGCGTCGAACAGGAGGTGGAGGATGTCGTGACGTCGATGGCGCTCGTGGCGAGCCGGTTCGGCATTTGCGTGACGACCGAGTCGGCGGCGAATCTGCGACTGCCCGGTGTGGTTTATCGACCGCTCAAGTCGCGGCGACTGCGCGCGATCGAACTGAATTGCATGTACCGGCGCGACGACGAATCACCGATCCTCGCCGCATTTCTCGCGCTGATCCGGCACTCGCGCACCCGCCGTCACGCGCTCGCGATGTAATGCCCTTCGACCACGGCCCCGGCGGGAAGGCATTGGCTTGCGCTTCGGGCGTCTGACTCCCACGGGGGAGCGACCCGCGGATATGGGCACCGATATATCGGATCAGATGCAATGGGAATTGATTGGATTTCAATTGCCGAAAAATTGTATCCAAAATGTACAAACACGTAATCCAATGTCGCCCGTCATCATGGCCCCGATTCCGGTAATCGCGCCGTTGCCCCCCCTCACATCATCTGCGTAGTACTACGGAGTATCGATGTGACGACTCTTATTTTCCCATTCCGACCCTTTTGAAATCCTTTATCCATGCGGGTTTCGAGGTGGCCGCGCATTGCTGTTCCAATTTGACGGCTTATTACGCTACTATGGCGCATCGTTCTCGCCGGTCACGGCAGAATGATCCAATACCGACCAGGTTCAGCAGTCGATTGAGGCGTCCCGCACGCCCGGGTCGTCAAAAAATACAAATCAAGGAGATGTCCACAATGCAGTTCCGTCACAAATCCCTGTTCGTCGCCGCTGCCCTCGCCTTCATCGGTACGGCCGCCAACGCCGAGACCGTCAAGATCGCCATCGCCGGCCCGTTCAGCGGCTCGGTGGCCCAGTACGGCGACATGGTCAAGGCCGGTGCACTGACCGCCATCGAACAAATCAACGCGGCAGGCGGTGCGAACGGCAACAAGCTGGAAGCCGTGATGATGGACGATGCATGCGAGCCGAAGCAGGCGGTCGCCGTCGCCAACAAGATCGTCAGCCAGAAGATCAAGTATGTGATCGGTCACGTGTGCTCGGGATCGACGATCCCGGCATCGGACATCTACGAAAACGAAGGCGTGGTGATGATCACGCCGTCGGCCACCGCCCCGCAACTGACCGAAGGCAAGAAGCGTCACTTCATCTTCCGCACGATCGGTCGCGACGATCAGCAGGGCCCGGCGGCCGCCCAGTACATCATCAACAAGGTCAAGCCGAAGAAGGTTGCCGTGCTGCACGACAAGCAGTCGTACGGCCAGGGCATCGCCACCTCGGTGAAGAAGGACCTCGACGCCGCCAAGATCCCGGTGGTGCTGTTCGAAGGCATCAACGCCGGTGACTCGGACTACTCGGCGGTCATCACCAAGCTCAAGTCGCAGGGCGTGGACTTCGTGTACTTCGGCGGCTACCACCCGGAAATGGGCCTGCTGCTGCGCCAGGCGCGCGAGCAAGGCGTGAAGGCGACGTTCATGGGACCGGAAGGTGTGGGTAACAAGGACGTGACGGCCATTGCCGGCCCGGCCTCGGAAGGCATGCTGGTCACGCTGCCGGCCGACTTCGCCGCCGACCCGGCCAACGCCAAGCTGGTGAAGGCCTTCGCTGATGCCAAGCGCGACCCGAACGGTCCGTTCCAGATGCCGGCGTACACGGGCGTGCAACTGATCGCCAAGAGCATTGCCGGCGCGAAGAGCACGGACCCGGAAAAGGTGGCCAAGTACCTGCACGCGAATACGTTCGACACGCCGATCGGCAAGGTGGCCTATGACGCTGCCGGCGATCTGAAGTCGTTCAAGTTCGTCGTCTACACCTGGCACAAGGACGCCACCAAGACCGCCGCCAACTGATTCCCTGACGCTTTACCGGCCAGCGAATCTCCCCCAGCCGCCCGCCGCTCCCGGCGGGCGGCTCGCATTCGCGCTCGGCCCCCGCTCGTCGCGAGGCTTCCCGCATGAACGAATTTTTCCCACAGCTTGCCCAGCAACTGGTCAATGGCCTGACGCTGGGTGCGATCTATGCGCTGATCGCCATTGGCTACACAATGGTCTACGGCATCATCGGCATGATCAACTTTGCCCACGGCGAGATCTACATGATCGGCGCCTACGTCGGGCTTGTCACACTGACTGCGATCGGAACGGCGGCGGGTTACCCCTTGCCGCTCGTGCTGGGCGCGGCGCTGCTGGTGTCGGTGCTGATCACGGGCCTTTACGGCTTCGCGATCGAGCGGGTCGCGTATCGCCCGCTGCGCGGCGGACCTCGCCTGGGGCCGCTGATCTCCGCGATCGGCATGTCCATTTTTCTGCAGAACTACGTGCAGATCGGCCAGGGCGCGCGTGACGTTTCCGTGCCAATGCTGATCTCCGGTGCCATCGACATTCCGATGGGCGACTTCACCGTGACGATTCCCTACGCCCGCATGCTGATCGTCGGCGTCACCGTCGCGCTGATGATCCTGCTCACGCTGTTCATCGCCAACTCGCGCATGGGACGCGCCTGCCGCGCCTGTGCCGAGGACATGCGCATGGCCAACCTGCTCGGCATCGACACGAACCGCGTGATCTCGTTCACGTTCGTGCTCGGCGCCATGCTCGCCGCCGTGGGCGGCGTGCTGATCGGGCTGACCATCGGCAAGCTCAACCCGTACATCGGCTTCATCGCGGGCATCAAGGCCTTCACGGCCGCCGTGCTCGGCGGCATCGGCAGCATTCCCGGCGCCATGCTGGGCGGCGTGCTGCTGGGCCTGGCGGAGACGCTCGCGTCCGGCTACATGCCCTCCGAGTACAAGGACATCGTGGCGTTCTGCCTGCTGGTGCTCGTGCTGCTGTTCCGCCCGACCGGCCTGTTGGGCAAGCCCGACGTCGAGAAAGTCTGAGGTCGACCATGACACAACAATTCACTCTCAAGTCCGGTGCGGCGAACCGCTCTCCGGCGGGCGAAACGCTCAAGGGCGCGGTCATCGCCACGATCGTGACGATCATCCTCACGGCCCCCATCCTGGGCCTGCAACTGAAGCTCGACGGCTACAAGGTGGTGCTCGAACAGCATTGGCGTCCGGTCTGGATCGCCGCCGCCATCGTGTTCGTGTTCCAGTTGATCAAGCCGATGCTCGTGCGCTCACGACGCGCCATCAAGTTACCCGCCGTACCCGCGATGGGACGTCGCCAGCAACTGACCGCCATGTGGGTGTTGCTCGCCGTCGGTCTCGTGTGGCCGTTCGTCGGCTCGCGCGGCGCGGTGGACGTGGCCACGCTCGCGCTCATCTACTGCGTGCTTGGCCTCGGTCTCAACATCGTGGTGGGGTTCGCGGGGCTGCTCGACCTGGGCTACGTCGGCTTTTACGCAGTCGGCGGCTATACGTACGCGCTGCTCAACCAGTATTTCGGCCTCACGTTCTGGGAATGCCTGCCGCTTGCCGCGCTCATGTCGGCCACGTTCGGCTTCCTGCTCGGCTTTCCGGTGCTGCGCTTGCGCGGCGACTATCTGGCGATCGTGACGCTTGGCTTCGGCGAAATTATCCGGCTGCTGCTCAACAACCTGACGAGCCTCACCGGTGGCCCGGACGGCGTATCGGGCATTCCAAAGCCGAGCGTGTTCGGCTTCGAGATGGCGCGCTCGTCGAGCGTGGAAGGCGTGAAGACCTTTCACGAACTGATCGGGCTCGACTATAGCGGTTCGCACATGGTGATCTGGCTGTACCTGCTTGCGTTCGCGCTCGTCGGCTTTACCCTGTTCGTCACCAGCCGTCTGATCCGCATGCCGATCGGCCGCGCATGGGAAGCGCTGCGCGAAGACGAAATCGCCTGTCGCTCGCTCGGCCTGAATCCCACGCGCATCAAGCTCTCGGCGTTCACGCTGGGAGCGTCGTTCGCCGGACTCGCCGGCGCGTTCTTCGCCGCGCGTCAGGGGCTGGTCACGCCCGAGTCGTTCACGTTCATCGAGTCGGCACTGATTCTTGCCGTGGTGGTGCTCGGCGGCATGGGTTCGCAGATCGGCGTGATTCTCGCGGCCGTGCTGCTCACGGTGCTGCCCGAGGTTGCCCGCGACTTCGCCGAGTACCGCATGCTGATCTTCGGTCTCGTGATGGTGCTGATGATGATGTGGCGTCCGCAAGGGCTGCTGCCCGCCACCCGCCCGCATGTGGAGTTGCCGCAATGAGCGCAGAACTGTTGAAACTCTCCGGCCTGCAAATGCGCTTCGGCGGTCTGCTGGCAGTCGACGGCGTCGAGTTCGACGTCCGCAAGAACGAAGTCTTCGCGATCATCGGCCCGAACGGCGCGGGCAAGACGACCGTCTTCAACTGCGTGGGCGGCTTCTATCGGCCGACGGGCGGTTCGATCATGCTAGACGGCGAGAACATCACGGGCTTGCCCAGCCATATAGTCGCGCGTCGCGGACTGGTGCGCACGTTCCAGAACATTCGTCTGTTCCGTCAGTTGACGGTCGTGGAGAACCTGCTCGTTGCGCAGCACATGCGCGTACACAGCGGCTTTCTGCAAGGACTGTTCTCCACGGGGCCGTTCCGCCGCGCCGAGCGCACGGCACTCGAGCGCGCCAAGCACTGGCTCGACCGGCTGGGGTTGACCGCGGTCGCCAACCGGGAGGCCGGCACGCTGTCCTATGGTCATCAGCGACGCCTCGAAATCGCACGCTGCATGATCACCGAACCTCGGCTGCTCATGCTCGACGAGCCGGCGGCCGGTCTGAACCCGCAGGAGAAGGTCGAACTGCAGCAGCTCGTCGACAATTTGCGTCACGAGTTCGGTATCTCGGTGCTGCTCATCGAACACGACATGAGTCTCGTGATGGGTGTCTCGGACCGGATTCTCGTGATGGAGCACGGCAAGCCGATCATGACCGGCAAGCCCGACGAGGTGCGCAACGATCCTCGCGTCATCAAGGCCTACCTCGGGGAGGAATAATGCTCAAGCTGGAACAGATCCACACCCACTACGGGGCCGTCGAGGCGCTCTCGGGCGTGTCGATCGAAGTGAACAAGGGCGAGATCGTCACGCTCATCGGCAGCAACGGCGCCGGCAAGACGACGTTGATGATGACCGTGTGCGGCACGCCGCGCGCCTCGAGCGGACGCGTGATGTTCGAAGGCAACGACATTACCGGCTGCCCCACGCACGAGATCATGCGCATGGGCCTGGCGATCTCGCCGGAGGGCCGTCGCGTGTTCCCGAGCCTGACCGTCATCGAAAACCTGAAGATGGGCGGTTTCTTCGCGTCGAAGGACGACATCGACGCCGGCATGGACCACGTCTTCAAGCTGTTTCCGAGACTCGCGCAACGCGGCAAGCAGCGCGCCGGCACGATGTCGGGCGGCGAGCAGCAAATGCTGGCAATCGGGCGGGCGCTGATGAGCCGTCCGCGCCTGTTGTTGCTCGACGAACCGACGCTCGGCCTCGCGCCGCTCGTGATCGCACAGATCTTCGACATCATTCGCGCGATCCGCGAGGAAGGCGTGACCGTGTTTCTGGTGGAGCAGAACGCGAACAAGGCCCTGCACGTGGCCGACCGCGGTTACGTGCTCGAGACCGGACGCGTCGTGCTCGCCGACTCGGCCGCGAATCTGCTGGCGAACGACGACATCAAGCGCGCCTATCTCGGCGCCTGACGCGCCCTCCGCCACGGCGCGCATCGCCGTGGCCTCAGGTCATGAAAAGGACGCACCCCGAGCATCCCCCCATGAATTCGGGCGGACAAGTTCGGTAGGTGCGTCCCATTTTCGTTCGGGGGAGAAATGCCGTTCGCGGCACCGCCAAGGCACCCTCGAGATGGCACCGAGGCGCCCTCCGGGCGCTGCGACCGGGTACGTTCAGGTGAGTCCGCTTCCGCCTGGGCCGATGCGCCTCACATCGCTCACTTCATCAATGCGACCAATTGATCGAGCGCCTTGCCCCAACCATCATGGAAGCCCATGGCTTCGTGCTGCGCCCGCGTCGCTTCATTCCCGTGAATCGCAATGGCCGTGTAACGGGTGCCCTTGCCCTGTGCCTCCATCAGCACGGCGGCAGTGAACTGAAAACCACCGTGCTCCTCGACGGGTGCCGGCGCCGGACGAAAGCCCGGCAGCACCGCATTCGTCCAGACGAGGCGCGTGTTCTCGACCACCTCCAGGTAGCAGCCCACGTTCGGGAACTGCTGCCCTTCGGGCGAGCGCATCACGGTGCGGAACAGGCCGCCCGGGCGCAGATCGATCTCGCACTCCACGGTCTGCCACGGTGCGGGCGTGAACCACTTCTTGATATGCTCCGGCTGCGTCCAGGCCGCCCACACGCGCTCGCAAGGCACGTCGACATAACGCTCGAGTACCAGATCCAGCTTCGGGTCGACGGAGAAAAGGTTGGCACGAGTCATGTTCACGTCTCCTTCATTTGCAGCAAGTAGCTGTCGAGTTGATCGAGGCGGCGCGTCCATTTGTCGCGCTGCAACTGAAGCCAATCCTGCGCCCCCGCCAATGTCCCGGTCTCCAGGGCATAGGTTCGCACGCGTCCGGTCTTGCGCGAGACCACGAGACCGCTCTCCTCCAGCACGTTCAGATGCTGCGAGAACGACGGCAACGCCATCGGGAACGGACGCGCCAGCTCGCTCACCGACGCCGGGCCGAGCGTGAGTCGCTCGACGACCGCGCGTCGTGTGGGATCTGACAGCGCCTGGAATATCCGGTCGAGAGGAATGGGTTGATTAGCCATGTGCCTAACTATAGGCAGCCCAAACACTTAGGTCAATACCTTTGTATTGAGCATTTTCCGACGACGATGGCGCCCGTCGCGCAGGGGCTCGCACGATTTGTCCGTCGACCGATTCGGATGGCCCTCAAAATGTCGTCGTCAATCGATTTTCCGGGCCATGCCGCGCGAGATTCGGGCGCAGCCGCGCACCGGCTTGGCGTAGAATAGAGCCTTTCCAAATTCAGCTCCCGCGTTGTCCGCTATGCCGTTGGCCACTACAGAAGAAATCATTGCCGAGCTGAAGGCCGGCCGCATGGTTGTCCTCGTCGACGAGGAAGATCGTGAAAACGAGGGCGATCTGGTCATGGCGGCCGAATTCGCGACGCCCGAAGCCATCAACTTCATGGCGAAGTACGGCCGGGGCCTGATTTGCCTGACACTCACGCAAGCGCGTTGCAAGCAGCTCAACCTGCCGCTGATGACCTATCGCAACGGCACGCAGTACGGCACGGCGTTCACGCTGTCGATCGAGGCGGCCGAAGGGGTCACCACGGGCATCTCCGCGGCCGATCGCGCCCACACGGTCCAAACCGCCATCTCGCGCGACGCCCGCCCGGAAGACATCGTCCAGCCGGGGCACGTGTTCCCGATCATGGCGCAGCCCGGCGGTGTGCTGGTGCGCGCAGGTCATACCGAAGCCGGTTGCGACCTCACGGCGATGGCCGGCCTGACGCCCGCGGCCGTCATCTGCGAAATCATGAACGACGACGGCACAATGGCACGCCTGCCGCAGTTGCTCGAGTTCGCTGAACAGCACAACATCAAGATCGGCACCATCGTCGACCTGATTCACTATCGCAGCCGCACCGAATCGATGATCGAGACGGTCGCGACGCGCGAAATGCAAACGGCATGGGGTTCGTTCCAGGCCACGCTGTACCGCGACAAGCCCAGCGGCGCGCCGCACCTGGCGCTGGTGCGTGGCACGCCCACACCGGACGACGAGACGCTCGTGCGCGTGCACGAACCCCTGTCGGTGCTCGACCTGCTCGAGACCGGCGTGTCGACCCACTCATGGACGCTGGCCGGCGCGATGCAGGCGATTGCCGAGGCCGGCAAGGGCGTGGTGGTGTTGCTCAACTGTGTGGAAACGCCGGAGCATCTTTTCAGCCAGTTCGAAGCCCTCGACGAATCCGAGAAAGCGGCCCGCGCAAAACGTCGCCCGGTCGACTTCCGCACGCACGGCGTTGGTGCGCAGATACTGCGGGAACTCGGCGTCGGTAAAATGCGAGTGCTGTCGAATCCGCGCAAGATCCCGAACATGGCAGGTTATGGCCTCGAAGTCACCGGTTTCCAACCGATGCCGGGCGCCGAGGCTATCTGATCCGGTGGGATTCAGCCGGGTCGCCGGCATGCCCCGTCGCGCACGCGCGGTCGTTGCCGCGAGTGTTGCGAATACCGGGACGATTGCAAGTATCGATGCCTCGCCGGACAACGACGACGGGGCGTCGCAAAGCCGAGCACGGCCTACCTGAGGCTTGCCCGGCACAACGTTGGCCGCACCGCCTGGACGGTACTTTTTTTTGAGGAAGCCCATTATGGACATCGGACAATACCAGCCGGAACTCGACGGTGAAGGCCTGCGCGTGGGTATCGTGCAAGCACGATTCAACGACGCCGTTTGCGCGGCACTGCGCACCGCTGCCGTGGCGGAGCTCGAGCGTCTCGGCGTCGAGGGCGAAGATGTGTTGCTCGTGACGGTACCCGGCGCACTGGAAATCCCGCTGGCATTGCAAAAGATGGCCGAATGCGGCCAGTTCGACGCGCTCATCGCGCTTGGCGCGGTGATCCGGGGCGAGACGTATCATTTTGAGCTCGTCTCGAACGAAAGCGGTGCCGGCATCACGCGCATCGGCCTGGATTTCGGTATCCCCATCGCAAACGCGGTGCTCACGACCGAAAACGACGAACAGGCCGAAGTGCGCGCCGCCGAGAAGGGCCGCGACGCAGCCCGCGTGGCGGTGGAAATGGCCAATCTGCTCGAAGCCATCGACATGCTCGGCGGCGACGACGGATCGGACGAAGACGAAGACGAAGAGGAAGATCGGTAATGAAGAGTGCTCGCCGCCGCGCGCGCGAATTTGCGCTGCAAGGGTTGTATCAATGGCTGCTTTCGCGCGGTCACGCGGGTGAGATCGATGCGCATTTGCGCACTACCCCCGGCTACGACAAGGCCGACCACGCCCACCTGGACGCGGTTCTGCATGGCAGCATTCGCGAGGCGGACGCCTTGTCGAAGCAACTCCAGCCGTACCTGGACCGACCGGCGGCCCAGTTGTCGCCGATCGAACACGCGGCACTGATCATCGGCGCCTACGAGCTGATTCACTTGCAGGACGTGCCGTACCGTGTGGTGATCAACGAGGCCGTGGAGGTTGTCAAGACCTTCGGCGGTGTCGACGGCCATCGCTTCGTGAACGGCGTGCTCGACAAGTTCGCCGCCGAGGTTCGTCCGGACGAAGTCGCGGCCAATCGCCGCAACGCCGGGCGCGACAAGAGCGCCTGACGCAGCGCGGGCGGTCGGGACGACCGACGCGCCCCCGGCATCCCGGGCTTTCCAGCCCGACGATGCCGGCGCCTGTCGGGCCGCCCGCCCTCCATGGGCCCAGCGGCGTGTGTTTCCCCTCGTCCCGCGAGTCTCCCCCCACCTGCAACCGTACCGCCCCCCCACACATCATGGACCGCACTCCCGAACTCGCTCCCGCCGCGCTGAAACTGGCACAACGTGTCGACGACATCGCGCCGTTCCACGTCATGGAACTGGCGAAGCAGGCGGCATTGCGCGAGAAGGCCGGACATCGCGTGATTCACATGGGGATCGGGGAGCCGGACTTCACTGCCCCTGAGGCGGTGATCGAGGCCGCCGCGAAGGCGATGCGCGACGGGCGTACGCAGTACACCGGCGCGATGGGGATTCCAGCGCTGCGCCATGCCATTGCCGACTACTACCGCAGTTTTTACGGCGTGGAGGTCGATCCGTCGCGCATCGTCGTGACTGCCGGGGCGTCGGCCGCCCTCGTCCTCGCGTGTGCGGCACTCGTGGGTGTGGGCGACGAAGTGCTGATGCCGGATCCGTGCTATCCGTGCAACCGTCATTTCGTGTCGACCTTCGACGGCAAGCCGGTGCTGGTCCCCTCCGGCCCGGCCGAGCGGTTCCAGCTCACGGCCGAGCGCATCGAGGCGCACTGGCGTTCGGCGACCAAGGGGGTGCTGCTCGCCTCGCCATCCAATCCGACCGGCACTTCGATCGCGCCCGACGAGCTGTCGCGCATCGTGAAGGCGGTGCGCGCGCGCGGTGGTTTCACGCTCGTCGACGAGATATACCAAGGCCTGTCGTATGACGGCAAGCCGACCACCGCCCTGACATTCGGCGACGACGTGCTCGTCGTCAGCAGTTTCTCGAAGTATTTCAACATGACGGGCTGGCGGCTCGGCTGGCTCGTGGTACCGCCGTCGATGGTGCCGACGTTCGAGAAGCTCGCCCAGAATCTGTTCATCTGCCCATCGGCGGTCGCGCAGCACGCGGCAACCGCTTGTTTTCTTCCGGAGACGATCGCGCTCTACGAGACCCGAAAGGCGGCGTTTCGCGAGCGACGCGACTACATCGTGCCGGCGCTCGAGCGCCTGGGTTTCCAGGTACCGGTGATGCCCGACGGCGCCTTCTACGTCTATGCCGATTGCACCGGCGTGTCGCACCCGGATGCCGCGGACAGCGACCGCCTGACCCAGTCCTTGCTGCAACAGGCGGACGTCGTACTCGTGCCCGGCCTCGACTTCGGCTTCGCCGAACCACGCAAGTACATTCGGTTGTCGTACGCGACCTCCCTGGCCCAGTTGGAAGAAGCCATGGACCGGATCGGGAAAGTCTTCGCCAACGGCTGAGTTGCCGAGCCGACTCGCCAGCCAGGCAAGGTGCCCGCGAAAAACAAAAAACCCATCGAATCGCTTCGATGGGTTTTTTTCTTGGCTGCGTGATGCGCCTCTATGTAGAGAGGCATCACGTTGACGCGTCGGCCGAACGCATCGCGCATGCGCGGGAGCGGCCAGATCGGCCGCTGGATGGATCAGGCCGCCGTGCTGTCGTCGGCTTCCATCGACTTGCCGGCGGCAGCCGCCTTGCCCGTCGACGTGGAAGCAGCCGGCGCAGACGTCGATTCCGCCGCGTCATCCGACGACTTACCGGCCGAGACCGGCTTGGTGACGGGCTTGGCCGAGCTGACGATCACCGGCGCCTGCGGCGCGTACGGCGAGATCTTGCGGCCCATCGCGACACCGCGCAGGCGGTCGCGCTCGGCGAGCACCTTGGCGCCGTAGCCACCGTCACCCGCACTGGTCGAGCCCACGTACAGACGCAGACCTCCGGCGAGCGAGCCGCCACGCGCAATGCATTCCTTCAGAATCAATGCACCGACCTTGATGTTGGCCAGCGGATGCAGCGCCGCTTCCGGGCCGCCGAAGTATTCCAGCTTGTCCTGGTGCACCTTCGACATGACCTGCATCAGACCTTGAGCGCCCACGGTGCTCTCGGCATACGGGTTGAAGCCCGATTCGATGGCCATCACGGCGAGCAACAGCAGCGGATCGAGGCCGACTTCCTTGCCGGTCGAGTACGCCGCGCGAACGAGGTTACCCGTCACGTCGCCGGCCACGCGGTAGCGGCGAGCGAGGTAGTCGGCCACGGCAATCTGCTCGCGCGTGTCCAGCACCTTGTTCGCACGCGCATCCGCCGCCACGCGCTGGTTCGGGATATAAGCGGCGAGAACGGCTGCCGAGGGCACATGCTGCGCCGCCTGGGCCATCATCGCCGAATCGGACGGCGAAAGCTTGGCATCGGCAGCGCCATTGGCGCTCTGGCCGGCCGCATTGGCCGTGCCGGTCGCCGCCTCGAGCAGCGGACCCACGCGCGACGCCAGATCGGCGCGCCATGTCGGTCGAGCCCACAACGCGAGCGTACCGACCACGGCAACCAGACCGACCGCGCTGGACGTATACAGTCCGACACGACCGCCATGCCATGCAAGGCGACGCCAATCGCGGCGAGCCGCAGCCACCATTGCCGCACCGCGCGCACGAAGCGCATGGATCGCGGCCAGTAGCCAGGGTGATAAACCAGACTTCTTCATACTACGTACTCCGGTTACGCCGTCACCACGGGGTGGCCCCGAGGCGTAAGGAAATAAGCCGGTATGCCCGCCAGGCATCCCCGTGAAGCGCTTATTTACGGCATATGGAACGAGGCGGTGCATCGTGTTTGTCATGGACGATGCCGCTACCGCCGCAGCGCGCCGACCTGTTCAGGTGTCCGGCGCTGACGAGCTATCGCTCGCGCTGCTTCCTAAAACACTGGCTTCCCGACCTCGGTGAGAAAACCAGCCACTGAAAATCCACGTCGATGTTGTAGTTGTCGCTAAGCTCGAGCGGGTCGGCCTACCCGTCCACGAAGCCGCCTTTCTGGATTCAACGGGCGGATTGTAGCAGCGATATATAAACCGTCAATACTATTTCAAAGCAAAATGATTACTAAAAGTAATTTGTAACAGCCGTTTTGCCGTGACGTTCGATCGCCTTGCCCGGTAAAATGCCCTGCCGCGCCCTGCGTTTACAAGGGCATCCCCCGGTCTTACACGCGATTCAAACGGCCGTTCGCATCTCCCGTATGAATTTCGTAAAAATTTTTGGTAACTGTTTGTTTCATGAAATATCTCGATCTTCGTGACTTCACCGCGCAACTGGAGCGATCCGGCCAGCTTCGTCGCGTAGACGTGCCGGTCTCGCCGGTACTGGAGATGACGGCGCTCGCCGACCGCGTGCTCAAAGCGGCGGGGCCGGCGCTGTGGTTCGAGCGACCGACCGGCTACGACATGCCCGTACTCGCCAACTTGTTTGGCACCCCTGAACGAGTGGCTCTCGGCATGGGCGTCGAGAATGGCGATAACGCCCTGAGTTCGCTGCGCGACATCGGTCGGCTGCTTTCGACGCTCAAGGAACCGGAGCCCCCGCGCGGCCTCAAGGACGCGGGCAAGCTGTTCGGCATGGCCAAGGCGGTGTGGGACATGGCACCGAAGGAGGTGAGCGCCCCGGCGTGTCAGGAGATCGTGTGGGAAGGCGAGGATGTCGACCTTGGCCGCCTGCCGATCCAGACGTGCTGGCCCGGCGACGCCGCACCGCTCATCACCTGGGGTCTGGTCATCACCAAGGGCCCGAATCGCAGGCGCCAGAATCTGGGCATCTATCGCCAGCAGGTCATGGGTCGCAATCAGGTGATCATGCGCTGGCTCGCGCATCGCGGCGGCGCGCTCGACTTCCGCGAGTTCGCGCAGGCCAATCCCGGCAAGCCGTTCCCGATCGCCGTGGCGCTCGGCGCGGACCCGGCGACCATGCTCGGGGCCGTGACGCCGGTCCCCGACACCTTGTCCGAGTACCAGTTTGCCGGCCTGCTGCGCGGCAGCCGAACCGAACTGGCCAAATGCCTCACGCCCGGCCTGGAGTCGTTGCGAGTGCCGGCACGCGCCGAGATCGTGCTGGAAGGTTTCATTTACCCCGCCGACCAGCCCCCGGCCGTGCCCGACGGTGCGCCGCCACCGCCCTCGCGAGGTGCGACCGCGGGATACGCGCACGCGCTCGAGGGTCCTTACGGCGACCACACGGGCTATTACAACGAACAGGAGTGGTTTCCGGTCTTTACCGTCGAGCGCATCACGCTGCGGCGCAATGCGGTCTATCACTCGACATACACCGGAAAACCGCCCGACGAGCCGGCGGTGCTCGGTGTGGCGCTCAACGAAGTCTTCGTGCCGCTGTTGCAAAAGCAGTTTCCGGAGATCACCGACTTCTATCTGCCGCCGGAAGGATGCAGCTATCGCATGGCGATCGTGCAGATGAAAAAGGCCTATCCGGGTCACGCGAAGCGGGTGATGTTCGGGGTCTGGAGCTTCCTTCGCCAGTTCATGTATACGAAGTTCATCGTCGTGGTCGATGAAGACGTCGACATTCGCGACTGGAAGGAAGTGATCTGGGCGATCACCACGCGCGTCGATCCGACGCGCGATACCACGCTCGTCGATCAAACGCCGATCGACTATCTCGATTTCGCGTCGCCCAAGGCCGGGCTGGGGTCGAAGATGGGGATCGACGCGACCAACAAGTGGCCCGGAGAAACTTCGCGCGAGTGGGGACGTCCCATCGAAATGACTGCCGACGTCGACGCGCGCATGGCGGCGCTTTACCGGGATCTCGGCCTGTAAAACGGGCCAACCCGCGCACTGCGCTGCCCTCATCGCTGTAGAAGACCGCGTCGTTCGCCGGCCGCCGACGGGCTTTCGGCACGCGCAGCACTCGCCTGCCGGACGACGCGGCACATCGCATCATGCCGTTCAATGCCGCTCAATGCCGCGCGTCACGAAACGCTCGCCGCATTGGAGTAAGCTGGCCCGACACACCGACAAGCCGTATCCGTTTCCGTCCCCCGCGCGGCGCGGCATGCAGCCGCTTCGCACGGTCATCGAGAGGAGAGCTGATCGTGTCAACATCCCACCCATCCACGCCCGCCAGGGCTCACCCGGCACTGGCTCGTCTGAAAGATCCGGCACTGCTCAGGTTCGACGCGTATATCGACGGCGCCTGGACGCAGGCCGACTCGCAGGCGACTTTCGTCGTCAACGACCCGGCCACCGACGCAGCGATCGCCCACGTCGCCGACCTGGGCGCCAAGGAAACCGAGCGCGCCCTGGTCGCCGCCGAAACCGCACTGCCCGAGTGGCGCGCCCGTACCGGCAAGGATCGGGCGCGCATCATGCGGCGCTGGTATGACCTCATCATGCAGGCACAGGACGACCTCGGCGCCATCATGACCGCCGAGCAAGGCAAGCCGCTCGCCGAGGCCAAGGGCGAGGTCGCCTACGGCGCCTCCTTCATCGAGTGGTTCGCCGAAGAAGCCAAGCGGGTGGACGGCGACGTCCTCACTTCCCCCGAGGGCGGCAAGCGCTTGCTGGTGCTCAAGCAGCCGATCGGCGTATGCGCCTCGATCACCCCCTGGAACTTCCCGATCGCGATGATCACGCGCAAGATCGCGCCGGCCATCGCGGCCGGCTGCACCATCGTGGTCAAGCCCGCGCGCCTCACACCGCTCTCGGCGCTGGCCCTGGCCGAACTGGCCGAGCGCGCCGGGCTGCCTCGAGGTGTCTTCAACGTGGTGACGTCGAAAAACTCGTCCGACGTGGGCGACGTGCTCACCGGCAGCCCGCGCGTGCGGCACCTGTCCTTTACGGGCTCGACGCCGGTCGGCGCCCGACTCATGGAGCAGTGCGCGCCGACCATCAAGAAGGTCGCGCTCGAGCTGGGCGGTCTCGCACCGTTCCTCGTATTCGACGACGCCGATGTCGACGCCGCCGTCGAAGGCTGCATCGCCTCGAAGTTCCGCAATGCCGGGCAAACATGCGTATGCGCGAACCGCATCTACGCGCAAGACGGCATCTACGACGCCTTCGTCGAAAAACTCACCGCTGCCGTGAGCCGGCTGCGCGTGGGCAACGGCTTCGAACCGGGCGTGGCGATCGGCCCGCTCATCGAAGACGCCGCCGTCGAAAAAGTCGAGCGCCACGTGGCCGACGCCGTCGCCAGGGGGGGACGTGTGACGGTCGGTGGCAAGGTCCTGCACGGCCGATTCTTCGAACCGACGGTCGTGGCCGACGCGAGCGCGGATATGCTCGTCGCGCAGGAAGAGACCTTCGGACCGGTGGCACCGGTCTTCCGCTTCAGAGATGAAGCCGAGGGCATCCGGCTGGCCAACGCGACGGACTTCGGCCTGGCGTCCTATTTCTTCGCCCGCGACGTCGGACGCGTCTGGCGCGTCGCCGAAGGCATCGAAGCCGGCATGGTCGGCATCAATACTGGCCTGATCTCCAACGAAGTCGCCCCGTTCGGCGGCGTCAAACAGTCCGGCCTGGGACGCGAAGGTTCGAAGTACGGCATCGACGAGTATCTCGAGCTGAAGTATCTCTGCCTCGCCGGCATGGGCTGACAGGAATCGACAGGGCACCGACACCGCGAATTACATCTGACCCTTTAATAATTTGTAATAGTCGGATTCCCACGCCATGAGCCGCGCCCGGACTGGGTTGTACGCATTTTTGCCTAACATCGCCGAACCGGATGCCATTGCAAAAGTGTTACAAAGTCCCACACACGCGGGCCGGCTCGGGTAGAATCGCGCTTTTTTTCGCGAAGCCCGGACTCCGACCCCAATTCGGGGTTGCACGCTCACCCGTGTACCCGTTTGCGTCGTCAGGCCGGAGACCGCACCGGATTCGCGAAGCCGATCAACAGAAGTCGTGTCCGTCAGCGCCGTCCCCCGCGCCGTCATGCTCCTTGTGATGGCGACCGGCCTGCCGGCAGTTTGTCCGCCCTCGCGCAGTCTGCCGCCCTGCCCTCATCGGGGTGGCACCTGTCCCCCCCGGGCGTGGAGAAGACATCGAATGGATAACAATCAATCTCTCATGCGCAACATTGGGCCGTTCGCCCTGATGTTGACCGGTCTCGGCTCGATCATCGGCTCAGGCTGGCTGTTCGGCGCCTGGAAAGCCGCCAAGATCGCAGGCCCCGCCGCACTGCTGGCCTGGATCATCGGCGCCGTGGTCATTCTGGCCATTGCCCTGACCTACGCCGAGCTCGGCGCCATGTTCCCCGAGTCGGGCGGCATGGTGCGCTACTCCCGCTACTCGCACGGCAGCCTGGTCGGCTTCATCGCCGCCTGGGCCAACTGGATCGCCATCGTCTCGGTGATCCCCATCGAAGCCGAAGCCTCGATTCAGTACATGAGCACGTGGCCGTACGAATGGGCACACAACCTGTTCGTGGACGGCACGCTCACCGCGAGCGGTCTCACGCTCTCGGCACTGCTCGTCGTTGTGTACTTCCTGCTGAACTACTGGGGCGTGAAGCTGTTCGCACGCGCCAACACGGCCATCACGCTGTTCAAGTTCGCGATCCCGGCGCTGACGATCGCGGGCCTGATCATCGCGGGCTTCCACCCGGGCAACTTCAATCTCGCCGAGCATGGCGGCTTCGCGCCCAACGGCATGTCGGCCGTGCTCACGGCCGTGGCCACGTCGGGCATCGTGTTCGCCTTCAACGGTTTTCAGAGCCCGGTGAACCTCGCGGGCGAGGCGCGTGATCCGGGACGCAGCATTCCGTTTGCGGTGGTCGGCTCGATACTGCTTGCCACGGTCATTTACCTGCTGCTTCAAGTCGCGTACATCGGCGCGCTCTCGCCCGAGCAGCTCGCCGGCGGATGGCACATGGTGAGCTTCAGCTCGCCGTTTGCCGAACTGGCGATCGCACTCGGCCTGAACTGGCTCGCCATCGTGCTGTACTTCGACGCCTTCCTGAGCCCGAGCGGCACGGGCACAACGTACATGGCCACCACGAGCCGCATGATTTACGCCATGGAACGCAACCGCACCCTGCCCGAGATTTTCGGCCGCGTGCATCCGCTGTACGGCGTGCCGCGCCCGGCGATGTGGTTCAACCTCGCGATCTCGTTCATCTTCATGTTCTTCTTCCGCGGCTGGGACTCGCTTGCCGCGGTGATTTCGGTCGCGACGGTGATCTCGTACCTGACCGGCCCAATCAGCGTGATGGCGCTGCGCCGCTCGGCACCGGAAATGGAACGGCCGCTGCGTTTGCCCGGCCTGTCGCTCATCGCGCCGTTCGCGTTCGTGTGCGCTTCGCTGATCCTGTACTGGGCACGCTGGCCGCTGACCGGCCAGATCATCGTGCTGGTCGTCGTGGCGCTGCCCGTCTACTTCTACTACCAGGCGAAGGACAAATGGCAAGGGTTCGGTCGTGACCTCAAGGCGTCGTGGTGGCTGATCGGTTACCTCCCCGTCATGGCGTTGTGCTCGTACATCGGCAGCAAGGAATTCGGCGGTCTCGGCCTGTTGCCGTACGGCTGGGACATGGCGGTGGTCGCCCTCCTGTCCCTCGCGTTCTATCACTGGGGCGTGAAAGCAGGCTGGCGCACGCCGTACCTGTCGGAAGAGCGCGAGCGGGACGTTGCCGGCATGGAAGGCATGCCCGCGCTTTCGCACTGAGTGTCTGGCGCCGCCCGGCGTCCGAATGGCAAAGCCCGCCGATCCGGCGGGCTTTTTTTCGCCCCATGATTACCGGTGCGCCCGCCGACGCTCGATGAAAAGGCTGTTTCCCAGCGCGCGCTTGGCCATTTTCTTGGCCTCCGCCGCGGCCGCCGAGACTTCCACGTGCGACGGAAAGCTCTCGGGCGTCACCGCGACCACGCCGATCGACAGGCTCGTGATGGGGTGGAAGATGACCATGCCGCGCCGGTCTTCGGCCTCGAATCCGCCAGCCGCGATCTGATCGGGATGAAAGTACTCGGTCACGGCGTCGCCGAAACGCGTCAATGCCTCGCGGCAGCGCGCTTCCCAGTCGGGACTGCGAAACAGAATCAGAAAGTCGTCGCCACCGATATGCCCCAGGAAGTCCCGCTCGGGATTGCGCACCGCCATGAGCACGCGCGCGACCAGTTGAATCAGGTCGTCGCCGCGCCGGTAGCCGAACACGTCGTTGAACGGCTTGAAGTTGTCCAGGTCGACGTAGCAGGCGTGAAACGACTGTCGCTCGCCGATCATGCGATCCATGTAATCGTCGATCGGCACGTTGCCCGGCAGCAGCGTGAGCGGGTTGGCGTAGCGCGCCGCGTCGAGCTGCATGTCGGTGATGTGGCGCATCAGCGCATGCCCCTGCGCGACACCGAAATAGCGCCCCTGGTCGGTCACGATGAACCCCGCCGCGATCTGGCGGCTCGCGCCTTCCGCGATCATGCGACTCAGATCCTCCACGCGCGCGCCCTTGTCGAACGTGAGCGGGCGCGGCTCCATCACCGCCGAACACGGCTTGCGTCCGTACAGCTCCCGCGTGAACGGCCGCGCGAACCGGCCAATGAGCGAGGCGCGGCCAATCAGGCCTACCGGCCGATCGCGCTCCACCACCGGCAGCACTTCCAGTGCGGGATCGCTCTCGAAACGTGCCACCACGTCTTCACTGCGCGTGTCGGGCGACACCGGCTGCACGTGCGACGCAATGCGCTCCAGCGTGACGTTGCCCGCGCCCAGTTGGCTCGGCTGTTGATGGACGTAGGCGCGCCGCTCGTTCACGACTTCCTGCACCTGCGCCGTGATGGCGCGCTGCGGCCGAGCCTCGGGACGTGCAATGAAATATCCCTGGCCGAGAAAGATGCCGAGATCGCGCACGACCTGAAGCTCTTCGGCGTGCTCGATACCTTCGGCGATCACGCGCGTGCCGCTGGTCTCGGCGATCTGCCGCATCGAGCGCACGAACTGGAGCTTGACGGTATCGGTGTCGATACCATCGACAAAATGACGGTCGATCTTGACGTAATCGGGTCGCAGCTCAGACCACAGGCGCAGGCTCGCATAGCCTTCGCCCATGTCGTCGAGCGCCACTTCGAAGCCGAGCGCGCGATACGCGGCAAGCGAAGCGCGCGTGCTCGCCAGATCCAACGTGGGGGCATGCTCCGTGAGTTCCAGCACGACCCGCTCGGGCGTGAGTTGAAACGATTCGAGCATGGCAAACGTCTCGTCGAGCCCGAGCGACTCGGTCACGCCGCCGCCAGGCTGAGCCCGCGTGACCGGACCGATGTTCAGGAACAGGCGCTCTGGCAGTCCCTGCTCGGCGAAGCCGCGCAGCACGGCACGGCGGCACGCGAGTTCGAGCGGGGCGATCAGGCCATGGCGACGCGCCGCCGCGAAAAGCGCCATCGGCGAATGCATCGACGTGCCGGCCGGCCCGCGCACCAGCCCTTCGTAGCCGGCCACTTCCGAGGTCCGGAAATCGACGATCGGCTGAAACACGCAGGTGAGCCCGATGCCCTCGCACACTTCGGCAAGGAGCCCCCGCTCGTCCGGTTCGACGTGATGGGTGCCGGCGGCGCCCATGGCAATGTCAGCGTATCGGGTATGCGAGGCGGCCGACGCGGCGGCATCAGAGGGAACGACGTTCGCGTCGCGTGGCGTCGCGGGCGCGGCAAATCGCTCCGACGGACGTATCGCGACAGGCGGGAGAGGGTTCAACTGAAACTCCGTAAGTCGGTGCGGTGCGTCGCCATCGTGCGAGCAGCGTTACGCCGTGCGGGCACACGTCGGACGCAACCCTGCGCCCCGAAGGCAAGAAGCCGCTTCCGATGAAGTGTCTCGCCCGAGTTCCCCGTCTTTCACGTGCGGTTGCTGCGCTTTGGCCCATGCCCGCGTCTGGAGACGACGCCCGTGGGCGCCCTCTTTTACTGACGGTCAGGCTATCGCCGGAATTTGACAGAACCGTGACACTGTCGGAATTGCCACACACCGGGCGCGGGCGTGATGCCGACGCGCCGTGGCACAGACGCGCCGTCACCGGGACGAAAAAAAACGGCAATGCCGCGAAGCATTGCCGTTTCCGGGGCGTATCCCGAACGACCGGAATTTACCAGGCCGTGACCACCGAGCCGCCGAACTTCTTTTCGATGAAGGCCTTCACTTCCGGCGAGTGGTAGGCCTTGATCAGCTTGGCCACCCACGGCTTGTTCTTGTCGGCCGAGCGAATGACGAGCACGTTGGCGTACGGGCCGTTTGCGTCTTCGATCGCGAGCGAATCGCGCTTCGGGTTCAGACCGGCCTCCATCGCGAAGTTGGTATTGATGACCGCCACGGCCACGTCGTCGAGCGAGCGCGGCAGTTGCGCGGCGTCCAGCTCCACGAACTTCAGCTTCTTCGGGTTCTCGATCACGTCCAGCGGCGTCGCCTTCAGGCCCGCGTCGGCCCGCAGCTTGAGCAGACCCTGCTTTTGCAGCAACAGCAGCGCGCGCCCGCCATTGGTCGGATCGTTGGGCAGCGAGACCTTGTCGCCGGTCTTCAGATCCGCGAGCGACTTGAGCTTCTTCGAGTAAATGCCCATCGGGAAGATCACGGTCTTGGCAATCGATTCCAGCTTGTAGCCGCGGTCCTTCACCTGCGCGTCGAGGTACGGCTGGTGCTGGTAGCTGTTCGCATCGAGATCGCCCGACGCGAGCGCCGCGTTCGGTTGCACATAGTCGCTGAACTCGATGACCTTGATGTTCAGGCCGTCCTTGGCGGCGACCTTTTTCACTTCGTCGAAGATCTGTGCGTGCGGGCCGCCCGTGACACCCACCTTCAGATTGATGGCATCTGCCGCTGCGGCGGGGGCGGCGAATTGCGTGGCAAGAACCGTGGCGGCACCGACACCGGCCAGCAGCTTGAAGAGCGTACGACGTTGCATGGAATACCTCGCGTGTGTGAGAAATGCCGGACGTCAACGCCGGCGATGTCGTTATGGGGAAATTACTTGTGGCTCAAACGCCGCACCAGCCAGTCGCCGAACGTCTGCACCAGTTGCACGAACACGATCAGGATCAGCACCACGGTGATCATGACCTCCGGCAGGAAGCGCTGATAACCGTAGCGAATGCCCAGATCGCCCAGGCCGCCGCCGCCGATGGCACCGGCCATGGCCGAGTAGCCCACCAGGCTCACGAACGTGATCGTCAGGCCCGCCACGATGCCGGGCAACGCCTCGGGCAGCAGCACCTTCATGACGATCTGGCCGGTCGTCGCGCCCATCGACTGTGCCGCTTCGATCAGCCCGCGATCCACTTCGCGCAGCGCCGTTTCGACCAGGCGCGCCACGAAGGGGGCGGCAGCGATCGTGAGCGGCACGACGGCGGCCATCGTGCCGATCGACGATCCGACGATCAGCCGCGTGAACGGGATCACCGCGACCAGCAAAATGATGAACGGCGTCGATCGCACGGCGTTGACGAGGATACCGACGATGCGATTGGTCGGCAGGTTCTGCAACACGCCATTGCGGTCCGTCAGGTAGAGCAGCACGCCCAGCGGCACGCCCACGACGGCACCGATGACGCCAGAGATCCCCACCATGACGAGCGTCTCCCAGAACGAGGAGACGAACAGATCGAACATTTCACTCCACATGGCTGAGCTCCTCGACGACAACGCCCTGACTGGCAAGGAACGCCATGGCTTCGGCCACGCGGGCCGGGGTACCGCCTGCCAGCACGGCGAGCGATCCGAAGGCCTGCCCCTGGATCTCGTCGATCTGGCCGTGCAGGATATTGAAATCGAGCTCGTAGCGTCGAATCGCCTCGGACAGCAGCGGCTGATCCACGCCCGCGCCCGAGAAGGCCAGACGATAGAGGTGGTCGTGACCATTGCCGATGCGCGAGGCGACACGCTCGCGAACACCGGCAGGCAGTTCCTGCGAGATCACGTCGCCGATGAGCGCACGCGTGACTTCGTGGCGCGGACGCAGGAAGACGTCGATCACACGGCCCTGCTCGACAACGCGGCCAGCGTCGAGCACCGCAACGCGGTCGCAGACCTGCTTGATGACTTCCATCTGGTGCGTGATCAGTACGACCGTCAGCCCCAGTTCGCGATTGATGCGCTTGAGCAGCTCGAGAATCGAGCGCGTGGTCTCGGGATCGAGCGCGGACGTCGCCTCGTCGGAGAGCAGCACCTGCGGCTCGCTCGCCAGCGCACGGGCAATGCCCACCCGCTGCTTCTGGCCGCCGGAAATCTGCGACGGGTAACGATCCTTCTGTGCCGTCAGCCCGACCAGTTCGAGCAACGGCAGCACCTTGGCGCGAATGTCGGCGCTCGGCATGCCCGCGAGCTCGAGCGGCAACGCCACATTCTCGTAGACGGTGCGCGAGCTCAGGAGATTGAAATGCTGGAAGATCATGCCGATGCGACGGCGCGCCTGGCGCAGATCGTCGGCGGACATCGACGTCAAATCCTGCCCGTCGACGCGCACGGTGCCGTCGCTCGGACGGTTGAGCAAATTGATCACACGCACGAGCGTGCTCTTGCCGGCACCGCTTCGGCCGATGATGCCAAAGACTTCGCCGCGCTCGATCGACAGGCTGATGTTGGAAAGCGCGTCGACCGGCCCCTTGGGCCCAGCAAATCGCTGGGTAATGTTCTGGAGTTCGATCATGCAAAAAAATAGCAGCCCCACTGCCGGAAACTGCCCGCAGTGCGCCGCCGAGACTCGGTATTTAGCGTGAAGGCGACATTCTAGCCCATGCACCTAAATAGTTGAAAATAATAAAACTTGATCTCTTTATATGGAAATTCCACTTAATTTGCACCAAGGCAGGGAGTGCCATGATCGGTGTATCGCATTGCAGCACGAAATGCGCACATGACAGCTGGCCTGCCCTCTCAAACGAGAAAAGATGAGGTGATTTCGCTAACCGGGAGTTTCATTCCCATTTAACGGGAATGACGGAAAGATGAGGCGACGTGACGACAGGGCCGAGGCCCGGTCGGATGGGCGGACACGCTCAGGCCTGGCGGCTGGTGGCGAACTCGTCGAGCACTTCGATCACGCGGTCGAATTCGAGCGATTTGTCGAAGAAATACTGCACGCCCAGTTGCTGGCACCGCTTGCGATACGTGGCGAGCGCATAGTTCGTCAGCACGATGGCCATGAGCTGCGACAAAAGCCCCGCCTGATGCAGGTAGGAAAGCACGTCCATGCCGGAGCCGCGGCGCAACTGAATGTCGACGATCACCGCATCGAACGAGTCCTCCTTGAGCGTGCGCACCGCGTCGTCCGCGGTTTCCGCCACCCCCGTCACCTGAAGCATGCCGGTCGAGCCAAGCGCCTCCGACAGGCTCTCGCGAATGACGGCGGAGTCTTCGATCAACAGGACTTTGAGGGGCAAGCGGGACCCCGTATGCGTTGCCGCGTTCCCGGTTGACATGACAGCCTCTCTTTCAACTGATCAAGCCGTTCTTCAGCGCATATAGCGTCAGATCGGCGTTGGTTTTCAAATGCATCTTTTCCAGCACACGCGCGCGATACGTGCTGACGGTCTTGACGGACAGATGCAATTCGTCGGCGATTTCCGTTGGGGTACGGCCCTGCGCGAGCTTGCAAAACACCTGGAATTCCCGCTCCGAGAGCTGTTCGTGCATTGGCTCGTCGACCGGCTGATCGAGCTTTTGCGCGAGCAGGTCTGCGGTCACCTCGCTGACGTAGCGATGGCCGCGTGCCACCGTGCGGATCGCCCGAATGATCTCCTCGGGCGCGGCATCTTTCATCAGATAGCCATTGGCGCCGGCTCGCAGCAGGTTCACCGCGTACTGCGCTTCCGGATACGTCGAAAGAAACAGGACGCCCTGCTCGGGACGTAACTGCTTGATCACGCGCAGGGTGTCGATCCCGTTCTTGTCGGGCATGGCGATATCCAGCAGCACGACATCGAACGCCGTATCGCGAACGGCGCGAATCACTTCGTCGCCACTCGACGCCTCGCCCAGCACTTCCATGTCCTGCTCGTCGGCAATGAACTGTTTGAAGCCGGTGCGTACGATCGCGTGGTCGTCGGCAATCAGGATTTTTATTGTTGTCAGTGACATCTAAGCTCCAGAGACTATCCCCATCGGCCAGATGGCAGCGCTTGCATGGTGTCAATGCGCTGGTCATGGCCGCTACTCGCCAATACTCGTCGCTACTCACCGCCACTCACCGTCACTCGCGGTCGAGCAGATCCCGCATATCGTCGGCATGCTCCTCCTCGACCGCCAGAATCTCCTCGAGCATGCGACGCGTCGTGGTATCCCGGTCGCCCAAATAATGAATCATCTCGCGATAACTCTCAATCGCAATGCGTTCCGCCACCAGATTTTCGCGGATCATGTCGCGCAGGTTGGCGGCCGGCACATACTCGGCATGGCTTCGCGCGGAGAGGCTGTCGGGCGAGAAGTCCGGCTCGCCACCCAACTGCACGATACGCGCGGCGATGCGATCCGCATGGTCCTGCTCCTGCGCGGCGTGTTCCGCGAATTCGGCAGCCACCGGCTCGGCATGGATGCCCGTGGCCATGAAGTGGTGGCGCTTGTAGCGCAGCACGCAAACCAACTCCGTGGCGAGTGCGTCGTTGAGCATGTGCACCACTGCGTCGCGGTCCGCGCGGTAATCCTCCGTGACGGCACCTTCGTCGAGATGCTCGCGCGCCCGCTCGCGCAGCGCGCGCACATCGATCTCGAAGTCTTCGCCCGCATGCTGGCTGTGCCCGTTGCCCTTCATCGCGTGTGTGCCGGACGTTGCAGTCTGCTGCTTGGCGTGCTTGGCGGTATGCATGAGCGATTCCTCCTGTCAGTGTTTTTGGGGGGAGCGCGCCGGCGATAGCCGGGCGCTCGTTCGGGGCGAATCCGGCGCAGGGCCGGATCGTGCCGAAGTCAGGCGCGGCTCATCGTCGAATCACGCCGAAGAGCAGCGTGACCAGGAAGATCACCAGGAAGATGAAGAACAGGATCTTGGCGATCTCGGCGGCGCCCGCGGCAATGCCGGTAAAGCCGAAAACCGCGGCGATCAATGCGATCACGAAAAATACGACGGCGTAGTGAAGCATCGCAACCTCCTATCAAGTGAGCGGCTCGCGCTCGACACGCCGGACTTGCCGGCGCCGCTGCACGGCTTCGCGGCGGCGCACGCGCGCGTCGCCGCGAAGCACCGCGCTAGTCGACGATCTTCTTGGCGATGGTCAGGCCAAGCAACAGGAAGATCACGAACAGCACCAGGAACAACACGAACAATATCTTCGCGATCCCGGCGGCGCCGGCAGCAATTCCCGTGAAGCCCAGCAGGCCCGCCACGAGCGAGATCAGTGCGAACAACAAAGCCCACTTCAACATAGCGTTCTCCTTGGTCGGAACAGCGTTTCCCGGAGAGATTCCTCGCTCCCGGGAATTGGCGTCGCTGCCGAATGCAGCGCAGGCAAACTCCTGGGCGCTGAATGTATGGTAGAAAAACCCCGCTGACGAAACAGCCCGGACGGCGCTGGTTTTTACGTAGGAATTGGCTGACAATTTGGGAAAAGTCGCGTATTTCGCCGTATGATCGAAGCGCGTCTTACCTCCGGTCACCCTCACATGCCCCGATTGTTCACGTCCTGGTTGCGTCGCCGAAGCTGGATCATCGCCATGGTCGCCGCGATCGTGATCACGGTCGGCAGTCTGGTCGGGCTGGAGTCCGCGCACCGACGGCTGGCTTCCACCTACGAGGCGGCACTGCAGGGCATGATCGCGGCCAACGAGCTCAACGAGATCATGGCGCGCACGTCGACCGTGGTTTCGAGTCAACGCGGCTACCTGCTGACCAACGATCCGGTCTACCTCGCCCCCTACCTGTCTGCCGTGCGGCGCATTCGCGACCTGGCGGCGGTCGTCATCGCGCATTACGAAGCCGTGGGCGACACCCAGGCGACCGAGGACTTCGCGCGCGTCATGACGCTCTTCTCGCAGCGCATCGCCGCCATGGAAGCCGCGCGAGCCAATGTCAAGCAAGGCACCATGAGCCTTGAAGAAGCCCTCTCCCCGAGCAATCTCGGCCTCGGCACCATGGAGCCGGTGCAAAACGGCATCACCGATCTTTACAACCGCGAAGTGGCGCGCGCGCGCACGGCGCAAAGCGACGGCCGCTTCGACCAGGCGATTTCCGCAGTGAGCGCGGGCGCGCTTTCCGTGCTCACGATCCTGCTGTTCGTGATGTTGTTCCGCTCACTGGGCAAGCAGATGCGGCAGGAACAACTTGCGCGCGATCAGCTGCACGAGCAGCAGACCCATCTGGATCGGCTCGTGCGCGAGCGCACCGAACAACTCGACGAGTTGGCGACCCACTTGCAGAACGTGAGCGAGGACGAGAAGACACGGCTCTCGCGCGAACTGCACGACGAACTCGGCGCCATTCTCACCGCGTGCAAGATGGACGTGACGTGGGCACATCACAAATTGCGCAACACCGATGCGGTGATCGCCGAGAAACTGGCGCGTGCCCAGCGCAACCTCGACGCCGGCATCCAGATCAAACGCCGCATCATCGAGAACCTGCGGCCGACGGTGCTGATCAACTTCGGGCTTGTCACGGCGTTGCGCTCGCTTGCCGAAGAGACTGCCGACCAGCAGCACTGGCAGCTCGATCTCGATTTGCCGGAAGAGGATTTCGCGCTGCCCGAGTCCACCGCGATCGTACTGTTCCGTGTGGCGCAGGAGGCGCTCACGAACGCGGGCAAGTATGCACGCGCAACACAAGTGCGCGTGGCCCTCGCGTGCGACGATCAGCGCGTGCGGCTCGAAGTCATCGACAATGGCATCGGCCTGACGCGCGACCAGTTCAACAAGCCCAAGACGCACGGTCTGTTCGGCATGCGGCAACGCGTTTCGGCCAAGGGGGGGCGCATTGACATTCACTCGCTGCCGCAGCGCCTGGGCACCGAGATCCAGGTCGTGTTGCCGCTGTGCAATCCGGCGGACGCCCCCGAAATCGCAACGGAAGTCACGCAAAGCACGGCCGCGCCGACCGCCGCAGCCTCTGCCTCTGCCACTGGCCCGGCCACCGCCGACGCCACCCCGTCGGCCACCGCGACCGACACGCCACCGCGCCCCGACACGCCCGGCTCCCGCGTCGGAATACGCTGACAGCGCAACCCGACTCCGCCTACACCGCGACGATGTCGCGGCTGACAGCGCCGACATTTCGCACTCCCTAACATGGAATCACTGCCACCGACGACACACGCCGTGCAGTGGCACTTTTTCCAACCCGATAAAAGGAGTTGTCATGAACTCGGATCAAATGAAGGGCAAGTGGAACCAACTCAAGGGCGAGGCGAAAAAGCAATGGGGCAATCTGACCGACGACGATCTGCTCAGGATCGAAGGTAACCGCGACAAGTTCGTTGGTGTGCTGCAGGAGCGCTACGGCAAGGCCAAGGAAGACGCTGAACGCGAAGTCGACACCTGGAACAACCAGCATAAGCTCTGGTAATCGGATATGTCCGTACCCGCCGGCAGGCGGGTCCCCCGGCCGCCGGGAGGCGGTCTCCTCCCTCCCCCTCCCCC
Organism: Pandoraea pnomenusa; assembly: GCF_000767615.3. NCBI lineage: Bacteria > Pseudomonadati > Pseudomonadota > Betaproteobacteria > Burkholderiales > Burkholderiaceae > Pandoraea > Pandoraea pnomenusa. The sequence continues at coordinate 4,179,345 of NZ_CP009553.3, forward strand.
TCGTCGCGCTGCCATCGCGCCATGCTCGCGCGACAGATGACATCTTTGCTCAAGGAGAAATCAAAATGAAACGACTGATCGCCATCGCACTGCTTTCGGGCTTCGCACTGGGCCTCGCGGGCTGCAACACGGTCCAGGGCGCCGGCAAGGATGTTGAACGCGGCGGCGAGGCCATCCAGGGTGCTGCCGAGCGCAACAAGTAAGTCGCCCGCGGCCTGAGGATGCGCCGGATGCGCCCGACGATGTCGACGCCGTCCGACGACCTCGGCTGACATCCCCCAACGCCCAGGAACCCGCTCAACAGGAGGACGAGATGTCACATCGATTCGTCATGAGAGTTCTGACCTGCGCCTGCCTCGCTACCGGCATGCTGGGTGCGGCGGCCGCCAATGCGGCAGACGCCGCCGCCAAGGATCGCTACGAGGCCGCGCAAAAATCAGCCGAGGCCGACTACAAGGCGGCATCGGCGCGCTGCGACGACCTCAAGGACAACGCGAAGAAGATCTGCGTGGACACGGCCAAGGGCAACGAAAAGGTGGCCAAGGCGAACGCGGAAGCCGACTACAAGCAAACGCCCAAGGCCCGTTACGACGCCGCTGTCGCCAAGGCCGACGCCGACTACAGCGTCGCCAAGCTGCGCTGCGACGACAAGAAGGGCAACGACAAGGACGTTTGCGTGAAGGACGCCGACGCCGCGAAGACGAAGGCCTACGGCGACGCCAAGGTCATGCGCACGAGCCGCGAGTCGTCCAAGGACACCGTCGCGGCGCGTCATGACGCCAACGCCGATGCGAACAAGGCCCAGTACAAGGCGGCGGTCGAGCGCTGCGACAGCATGACGGGCGACAGCAAGGACGCGTGCGTGGCCGACGCCAAGGCACGCTTCCACCAGTAAGCGTAGCGTTTCTTTCCGGCCCCCTGCCTCGCGGGGGGGGAGCCGGCACGGGTTTGGCAGGGAGGAGACGGCGTGAGGTCGCGAGTGCCCCACGCCGACGGCGGCGGACGTTGCGAAAGCGGCATCCGCCGCTGTTTTTGCGCCACAGCCCGGTGTCGTCGGTGTAAATGAATGTAACAAGTGCCGCGTATTCGGGGCCGTCCGGGACGCCTTCCGCTGGCGCCTCCGTCAACCGAAACGAGCGCAAACCGTTGATTATGAATAAAATAGCAATGTAATCAACACGTTTGGCAGCGGCTTTTCATCCTTTGAACGCTCCCTGCTCCGGGTCCGCACGCATACTTTGCAACAATTGTGCCCACCCCGGATTTCGGAACTTCAGTAAAGTGAAGCCAAGGAATGTGACGAATCAGGGTGCCGACGGGCACTGGGCGCGTCGAACGGCATGGTGCCGCTCGGGTGCCGTCATCAGTACGCTGCCAAGACCGCAGGAGAAATGTCATGAAAACCAAGTTTGCCGCCCTTGCCATCGCCGGGATCGCGCTCGCCGCGGGCGCGATCGGGACGGCGCAGGCACACGTCTCGGTCGGGATCGGCATCGGCTTGCCGCTGATCGCGCCGGCGCCGGTCTACGCTCCGGCCCCGGTATACGTTGCGCCGCCTCCGCCGGTTTATGTGGCGCCCCCGCCCGTCTATGTGGCCCCCGCGCCGGTCTACTACGGCGCACCGCCGGTGTATTACGGTCGTCCGTACTACGGCTACGGTTACGGCCATGGCTACTGGCGCCACGGCCGCTGGCACCGCTGACAGTCAATGGCCGGCCTCGCAGCCGGCTGCCGAAAAGCAAAGCGCCACCGATTCCGCAATCGGTGGCGCTTTGCTTTTGAGGCCAACGCGGCACGCAGGCGCATGGCGCTTGGCGCCTAACGCGCCACGCGGTACGCGATACGAAACCCTCCCCAGTGGCGGCCGTTCACGTAGATCGGCGCCGACGCGTCCTTCATCACCACGAACTCCCCGCCTCCCATATCGCGCCGATACGTCTGCAGCAGCAATGGCTTGGTGTTGCGACCGGCCGCGGAGCCCGTACGGTCGTTGAACAACCGCCGGTTGCGGCAATGCGCCGCGTTCCATACGGGATCGTTGGTCGGCGTCTGCGAGAACTTGCGGTTGTGCGTTGGCAGATAGCCGTTCTCGTCGACGGCCGCGCAAAAGGCGATGCGCTCGTTCAGCGCGAGCAACGGTTCCTGAATGGCAGGCAGCGCCTCGTCGGTAAATCGCGTGAAACGGGCCATTAACTGCTGCGGATTGGAGCCGGGAATCGGTTCGTAGTTGCGATCGAACAACTCCTGCTCGCTGATTCGCCCCTTGGCCAGCGCCGCCTCGAAGCTCTCGCCGACTTGCCGCGCGGCGCGCCGCACGGCCCGGATGAACGGCGTGTCTTCCGTCTCGACATCCGCTTCGGCGATGAGCCCGATCAAGTGTTCCGAGACGGACAGCAAGCCGTTGATTCGCTCGCGCGCGCGCTCGACGTGTTCGGCCGAATGCGTGACGCCGTCAGCCATTTCATCGACATGCGAGGCCAGCGTTGTGCACTCCGTTTCGATGGCTTCGCTGACCTGTGCAATCTGTCCCGCCTGACGATCGAACGTATCGAGCGCGGTACCCGCCGTCTCGATCACGCTCGCGATGGCGCGTGTGCCTTCCCGGGCGTCGTTCGCGCGGGCGACGTTGGCGTTGCTCTCGCGCATGAGCCGCTCGGTGCGCTCGCCCAATGCGGCGAGCGTGTGTTCGATCTGTTGCGTCGCTTCGGCGGTTTTGCTGGCGAGCAGTTTGACCTCGGTGGCCACGACCGCGAAGCTGCGGCCGGCCACCCCCGCGCGCGCCGCTTCGATGGCGGCATTGAGCGCCAACAGATTGGTTTGCCTGGCGATGACCGAGATACCTTCGGCAACCTTGCCGACATGATCGAGCGCTTCGCGCAGCCCGGCGATTTCGTCGGCCATGCCCGAGACGCCTTCCACGAGACCGTGGATCGATGCCAGCGAAGCGTGCGCGGTGTCGCGCGACGCCGCGATCTCGGCGCTGGCGCGATCCGCCACATCGCGGGCGTCTCGCGCGGCGGAGGCAATGCGCTGATTCCCTTCGCTGGTGTCGGCGGCAGCGCGGCGCAGTTCCTGGAACACTTCGGCCTGCCGTTTGATGCGCACCGCGATCTCGTCGACATTACCGGCGATGTCGCACAGTTCCACGCCGAGCGTACCGGCGTTGGTGGCCACCTCGTTCATGATGTTGACGGTCTGCGCGGCTCCCCTTGTGCGCGTGAATAGCCCCATCGTCAGTCTCCTCGCGTCTCTGATCTGCTTGTTATGACGAGGGCGCGAGCGCCGCCGGTACGGCGAGAACCGCCAGGCACACCGGGTAGACGTCTGCGCCGCACGCCGGCGCTTTCTTGCGCCGAGTGTCGAAAAGTATAACGGGAGAAAAACGGCCGACTTGAGGGTTTCCTCTCGTTTTCCCGGCCCCGCTTCCCCCTCGCGCCCCGGCACGGGGCGACGCGCGTTGGCACTTTTCGACGTTGTCCGAGCACCCTCTCACGCACGGCTTACGCCGGACTTACTGCGTGGACTGACTACGCGTCGCGCCCCGTTGACGCACCGATCGCCACGCGCAGCGCATCGCCCACCGCGCGCACGAGCGCGCCGGCGTCGCGGCGATGCAGCAATGCGACTTCGCTGCTCGCGCTTTCGTCGTCGAGCGCCACGCGGTGCACTTGTGCACCGGCGATCGCACCGAGGCTCTCCGGCACGATAGCCACACCGAAGCCCGCGGCCACCAGATGCACGAGCGTCGCCTTGCGCGACGTGGCGGCAGCCGCCCGAGGGAAGAAGCCATGCTGCTGGCACAGTTGTGCCACGCGATAGCTGAGTCCGCCGCGCTCGCGATGCGGCACGGAGACGAAAGGTTCGGCCGCCAGCGCCGCCACACTGACCGAGGTTTTCCCCGCGAGGGCATGATGGGCCGGCACGAGCAATTGCAGGCGCTCCCGCGCAACGACCTCGCACACGATCGACGGCGCGGGACGCAGCACCGGCAGCCGCACCAGTCCCAGATCGACGCGCCCGGCTTCGATCTCGTCCTGCTGCTGCTCGGACGACAGCGTCGAGACATCGACGCTCACCCCCGCATGAGCCTGCAAATGTGCATGAAGCGCGGCGGGCAGCGCGCCGGCGAAGGGCACCGAGCTGGAATGCGCGAGCCGCACGGTGCCCTGCTCGCCGCGCGCCACGCTGCGCGTGAGCGCCACGGAGCCGTCGAGGTCGGTGAGCACGCGCCGCGCCTCGCTCACGAACGTGCGCCCCGCCGGCGTGAGCGTCACGCCCTTCGACGAGCGCTCGAGCAACACCGCCTGAAGCTCGCACTCGAGCTCCGATATCTGCCGGCTGAGCGCCGACTGTGCGACGAACAATCGCTCCGCGGCCGCGCTGAAGCCGCCTGCGTCTACCACTTCGAGGAAATACCGCAACTGCCGCAGCGACACCATGACCATGCCGTTTCGAGATCGAACATCGCCACATTCTATATTGGCGCGCATTAGCCTCGCCGCCCTATGCTGACGACGATCCCGCGCATGCCTGCGCGCCACTCGAACTCGCCAGCCCTCGCCCGTCACCATGCTCCCGATGCCGCTTCATCTCGTTCCCGACACAATCCTGGGCTCGCTGCTCGCCGCGCTTCCTTCCCCCGGGCATTGGGCGCTCATGAGCGCGGCGCTCGTCGTCGCGTACGTCATCTTCGGCATCGCCGGCTTCGGCACGGCACTCGTCGCCAGCCCTGTGCTTGCCTATGCCTTGCCCGTTGCGCAGATCGTGCCGATGCTCGCGCTGCTCGACTTCGGTGCCGCCTCGGGCAATGTGATGCGCAACGCGCGCGCAGCGGATGTGGCCGAACTGCGCCGGCTCTTACCGTCGATCGTCGCTGGCAGCCTCGTGGGGGGCGCGCTGCTGCTCACGTTGAAACCGGACATCCTGTTGCGCGCGCTGGGATGGTTCGTCTGCGCCTACGCCCTCTTTTCCCTGGCCGGACCGAAGGCGAAGTCACGACTCTCGCAGGCGTGGGCGATTCCGTTCGGCGCGCTGGGCGGTCTGTTCGGCGCCATGTTCGGCAGCGGCGGGTTTCTGTTCGCGATCTACCTCACGAGCCGTCTGGAGCGCGTCGAGGCCATGCGCATCACGCAGTCGACACTCATCGGCTTCAGTACCCTCGTGCGCGCCATGCTGTTCCTGATCGCCGGCGTCTACGCCAACGTGTCGATGCTCGCGACGGCCGCCTCCCTCGTGCCTGCCATGATCGCGGGAATGTGGCTCGGCAAGCACGTCACCCTGCGACTCTCCCGCCAGCAGTTCGTGAGGCTGGTCAATGTCGTCGTGCTCGCAGCCGGCATCGCGCTCCTGCTGCGCACTTGACGGACGAGCGGCCCAGCGCATGGGCGCCCCCGTTCGCTGGCGAGTGCGTGCCGAGCGTTGCAAACGGATATGCTGGCGACTTCCCCACCCGAGGTGTGCCCGTCATGCCCTCTGCCGCGCTCCCGGCTTTGCTCGTCTTCGGTGAAGCGCTCACCGACCTCATTCGTCAGCCGCACGGCGACGCCCGCCACTGGGTCAGTCGCGCGGGCGGCGCCTGCTGGAACGTGGCGCGCGTATGCGCCGCCATGGGGGTGCCGACGGGGTACGGTGGCGCGATCAGCACGCACGCGCCGTTCGGCACCGAGCTGCTCGCACTGACGCGTGCCGCCGGGCTCGACCCACGTTATGTCCAGCCGGTCGACGCCCCGCCGCTGGTCGCCGTGGTGCATCGGCACGATCCACCCGACTACTTCTTTCTCGGCAACGGTGCGGCCGATCTGGCCTTCGATCCGGCGGCCCTGCCGTCGGGCTGGCAAGACGCCGCACGCACGGCGCACTTCGGCTGCATCAGTCTCGTGCGCGAGCCGCTGGCAGGCACGTTGCTGGCGCTTGCGTCGTCATTGCACACGCGCGGCGTGACGATCAGCTTCGATCCGAATCTTCGCAACCTGATGGGGCCGGACTATCGTGCGACGTTTGCGCGAATGGCCGCGCTCGCCACATGGCTCAAGCTTTCGGTCGAAGACCTGCGAGGACTCTATCCCGGTCGAACCGACGAGGACGCCCTTGCCGACGTCAGGCACATCGCCCCGCAAGTCCGAATATTGCTCACCGACGGCGAGCGCGGCATGCGCCTGTTGCTGCCCGGGGCCGAGGCGATTGCCCAGCCCGCCTACCGCGTGGACGTGGCGGATACCGTCGGCGCGGGCGACGCCGCCATCGGTGCATGGCTCGCGAGCCTGTCCCGCGCACCGGACGCCGCGCTGGCCCACCATCTGCGCCGTGCCGCGGCCGCCGCCGCGCTCGCCTGCACGCGCACGGGCGCGCACGCCCCGGACTGGCATGCGGTCGAAGCACTGATTCACGCGGCTCCCCGGGCGTGATCCGCACGCCGCCCCTGATCATCCATCCAGATTGTGGCTATGATGACACCCAATCATCACCATTTCCGATGGATTTACCATGACGCCTGACCAATTGCTGACCTTTGCGACCGTGGCCGAACTGGGCAACATCAGCCATGCGGCTCAGGCGCTCCATCTCTCTCAACCGGCGGTGTCGGGCCAGTTGCGACTGTTGCAGGAGTCGTTCGGCGAGCCGCTTTACCGGCGTGACGGTCGGGGAATCCGGCTCACCGCCGTGGGGGAGCAGGTCGCGGTATACGCCAACAAATTGCGGCAGGACTACCGCCAGGCGCTCACGCTGCGCGACAGTCTGCGCGGCATGGAAACCGGCGCGCTGCGCATCGGCGCGAGCACCACGCCCGCGAGCTACCTGCTGCCGTATGTCATTGCGGCGTTTCACCAGCGCTATCCGGCCGTCGCGCTCCACATCGTCGACGGCAACACGAGCGAGATCGTGGCGCAACTCGACCGGCTGGACGTGGCGTTCATCGAGGGTGCGGTGCCGCCGGGCCTGTCGCCGGAGATCGCGGTGCGGCCTTGGCGCGACGACGAGATCGTCGCCATTGCGCGGGCCGATCATCCGCTGGCACGGCATCCCGAGGGCGCGTCGTTGCAAAGCATCGCCGAGTACCCGTTGATTCTGCGCGAACCGGGGTCCGGGGTGCGGGCGCTGGTGGCCAGGGCGTTCTCCGTGGCCGCGCTCACGCCGCGCGTCGCGTTGGAGCTGGCCGGCGTGGAAAGTATCAAGGAAGCCGTACGCGCGGGCATGGGCGTGGGATTCGTATCCGCGATGTCGATGCGCCACGAAGACGCGGCGCTCGCGGCGGTGCGTATCGACCCGCCACATGGGCTCAAGCGCCTGCTCACCGCACTCGTGCCGCACGCCGACGCATTGTCGCGCCCCACCGAGCGCTTCCTTGCCCAATGCTTCGCGGGCGACGACACCGATCCGGCGGCCTTGCGGTGACACGCGGGAGCGACCCCATCGTACGCCCCGCGGCACTCGTCGCAACGCCCACCGGACCGGCGCGTCAGGCCGGGCTCCTACGGCCTCATTTGAAATCCCACGCCATCTGCTCGGCAACCGGGGTCGCCTCCGACGAGCGCACGCACACCTCCAGGTAGTCCGTCACCGACGGCGGCGCCGGGGTGCCTTCGGCGAGCAGGCGCCGGTTGTCGAAGACATAGTCGAGCGCCGCGAAGGATCCGTAGCGGCGCAGCGCCTTGGCCATCAGACGGCTGTTGCCCTGCCCCAGCTCGCTCGCGAGCCGCGGCGCGAGGCGGTCGATCTCGTCCGCCCCGACATGACGGAAGCGCTCGCCCAACGGCGCGACGCCCCGCGCCATGGCCAGCGCCGCTTCGATCTCACGGATCGTGCGCGCGCCGCCCTCGCCCGCCGACACGTGATAAAGGTCGTGGCGCAGGTGCGGCAGGAAGGCCAGGTCGATCAGCGCATCGGCGCAGAAATCGACCGGCACCACGTCGAGCCGGTCGTCGAGACCGCAGGTGAACGCCCCCAGCAACTGCACCATCCGGAACATCCAGAAGATGCTGCCCGACGGTTCGCACCCCAGCCGTGTGTGCCCCACCACGATCGACGGACGCGCCACGACCAGCGGCAGCCCCGGCCATTCGCGTCGCAGGCGACGCTCGGCTTCGGCCTTGGAGGCCGTGTAAGGCACGACCTGCCGGTCGGCACACGGCAGATCGTGCGATTCACGCACGAGCCCCGAAAGGGCGTCGCCGCAGGCCATGGCGGTTCCCACATGCACGAAGCGTTCGAGCACCGGCGACGCTGCGACGGCACGCGCCAGCGCCAGCGTGCCGTTCACGTTGACGACGTCGAGCTTAGGGTGCGGCGAAAAGCTGGCGATCGCGCCCGCGTGGATCACATGAGTGACGCGACGCATCCGTGGGTCGTCATCGAACGACACCGGATTCGCCAGGTCGCCGCACACGATGTTCGCTTCGGTCAGCGCAAGCCGATGCACCGGCGCCACACGGAAGCGATCCATCGCGGCGCGAACCCGCGAGAGTCCGTCGCTGCCGGTGCGTGCGCGCACGAGCAGCAGCAATGACGGGCCGAACCCGTCCTTCAGGAGCTGGGCGACGACGGCGCCGCCCACGAAACCGGTGCTTCCGGTAACGAGAATTCGCATGGCTGTGGCCTCACAAAGGCTGGAAGGTCAGGAACGCGGCGCGTGCTCAGAACGTGTAGTTCAGCGTTGCGGCGGCCTGGTAATTGGTCTTGTTGAATACGATGGGGCTCTTCGACGCATTGCCGGTGTAGCGCATCACGCCGCCGGCCACGTTTGTGCTCCAGTGCCTGGTGAACTTGTGCGTCCAGCTCGCCGTGAGACTCACGCCGTACAGCCCGCCACCGGCCGAGTACTGCCGATAGCCGGAATTCAGGCTTTGCGTCGGCGTCACGCCGAAATAGGTCTGCGCGTACTTGCCGCTCGCGAAGTGTGCGGCGGCGCCCACGGCGATCGAGTCTGCCGCCGACCGGTACACATCGCCGTCCACCGAGAAGCGATAGACGTTGCCGCGATCGCGATTGGACAGCGGGACATCGGCCGCCACACTGACGACCGCAATGTCGCCAATGGCATAGCCGGCTTGAAGCGTGGTGAACACCGAGCCTTTGATGTCCCCCATGCCACGCAGCTTGTTCGAGCCCGAGTCCAGCCCCCTGGCGCGATCCTTGCGGCCGCCGTCATACGCCATCGCGGCCGACAGGAAGAAGCCCTTCGGGAGGGAGAGCCGATACCCCACGCCCCCCAGGCCGACGAAAACCCCATAAGGCGTTTGCAGCGCGAGATTCAGCGCCGGGGTCGCACGATACTCGTCGCTGCCCATGTAGCGAGGCGACACACCGACACCGCCGCCGATCGTGAACTCGTAACCGCTCTCGGGTGCTTGCGAGGGAAGACTCTGATCGGGCTGAATGCCACTGTAGCGCGCTGGCTCGACCGCACCCGCGAGCGGCACGATAACGCAAAGCAGCAGGCCGGCGCCCGTCAGGCGCGGCAGATGTCGGGAGGTGCGTGCGAGGCGGTTCTGGCAAACGTTACAGCTTTTCATGGGACTCCTACAAAAATTCGGGGGATTTCGTTCGTCTTCGGCGGGGGGGCCAACGAATGCCACGCATGTTAGGCGCGATGCATTGCCATGGCTGTTACCCGATTTAGGAGAGTTGTGAACAAGTGTTTTCAATTGTTCGCAGGTTTGAAACGCCCGCCCGGCGGGGCGGCGGGGCAGTAGAATGCGCCTCGCGGGAGTGCCGCCGACCCTTCGCGGCACAGCACAAACAGGAAAAGGAATACGGCCATGTACCGTGTCTTGTTGGTCGAGGACGATGCGCGCCTGGCCGCGCTCGTCACCGAATATCTGCACGCCTACCGCTTCGAGGTGATGGTCGTGTCCAACGGCGCGCGCGCGCTCGAGCGTTTTCGTGCGTTCTCACCCGACATCGTGGTGCTCGATCTGATGCTGCCGGGCTTGGACGGCATGGAAATCTGCCGGCAATTGCGTGCCGTGAGCAGCACGCCGATCCTGATCCTCACGGCCCGCGAAGACACGTACGACCAGGTCGCCGGGCTTGAAGTGGGTGCCGACGACTACGTCGTGAAGCCGGTCGAGCCGCGCCTGCTGCTCGCCCGGCTGCGCGCGCTGCTGCGCCGGGTCGTGCCACCGGCCGAACCCGAGATCGGGTCCGACGACGGCATCGCCTTCGGCCAGCTGCGCATCGTGCCGCGCGACCGCATGGTGTTCTGGCGCGGCGCTCCGGTGGAGCTCAAGTCAAACGAGTTCAGCCTGTTGCTGATTCTGGCGCGCGGCGCCGGCCGTGTCGTGACCCGCGACGAGATCCTCCAGCAATTGCGCGGCATCGAGTTCGACGGCATCGACCGTACGGTCGACGTCGGCATCTACCGGTTGCGCAAGCGCTTCGAGGACACCGACGGCGAGCCGCAGCGCATCAAGACCGTCTGGGGGCGCGGCTATCTGTTCAGTCCGTCGGCGTGGGAGAGCTGAGCCATGTTTCGCATTCTTTTGAAGCTCTATGCGCTCGTCGCGATATCGCTGGTCGCCACCATCCTCATCATCAACCATGCGTTCGGCTACATCTTCTATGACGTGCTCAACCAGGCGTCGCAAAAGCAGTTGGGCGCGTACGCATGGCTCGTCAATGAGCGGATCAAGGCCCTGCCGGAGTCGCAATGGCCGGCCTTCATCGCGCAGCTGGAAAGCCACGGCAACGACAAATTCGAGATCAAGCCGCTCACCGACGTCGCCCTGCCGCGCGAGTACGCCCGCCAGGATCTCGAGGCCGGCAAAGTCGTTGCGACTGCAACGGACGGCGATCACTTTGCCATGCGCCTGGGCACTTCCGACTGGGCGCTGACCTCGGCAAGCGGCACGAGCACGGACTGGAATCTTCGGACCATCAACTATCTGGCCTACGCCGTGCTCGCATTGCTCACGCTCACGGCCGTGCTGACCTGGGTGCGGTGGTACTGGAACGACATGCAGGCCCTGAATCGGGCGGCGAGCCTGTTTGGCGAAGGCGACTTCACCGCGCGCGCCCGCGTCTCGCGTTTTTCCAACCTGACGGCACTCGTGCGGGTGTTCAACACCATGGCCGATCGCATCGAACGTTCGATCAAGACGCAAAAGGACATGATCAATGCGGTGTCGCACGAATTGCGCACGCCCATCGCCCGACTGGACTTCGGACTCGAGATCCTGCAACAGCGCCGCCACGAACCCGACGCCAACGAGCGCATCAACGCGCTCAAGGGCGATATTCGCGAGCTTGACGAACTCGTCACGGAACTGCTCTCGCTCGCCCGCCTGGACCAGATCACGGCGCCTCCGGCGCGTCACGCGGTGTCGCTGCGCCTGATGTTCGACAGCCTGGCCGCAAATAGCACCGAGGTGCTCGCAGCCCGTTCCATTGCGCTCGATATCGCGGCCGAGCCCGGCGCGGACTGCGTCGAAGTCGAACCCAAGTTGCTCGCGCGTGCCGTGCAGAACCTGCTCAACAACGCCATGCGGCACACCACGCGGCGCATCGTTTGCGGCGCGAAGTCCTGCGACGGCGGCGACGTCATGATTTACGTGGACGATGATGGCGAAGGCGTGCCCGAGCCTGAGCGTGCACGCATCTTCGAACCGTTCCACCGCTTGGACAGCAGCCGCAATCGCGCCACCGGCGGCTTTGGCCTCGGGCTGGCGATCGTGCGGCGCATCGCCTTGTTACACGGGGGCAAGGTCGGTGTCGAGACCTCGCCGCTCGGCGGTGCGCGCTTCACCATCACACTGCCCGGTCCGGCGCCACTCTGATACGGCGCCTGCCCGGGCCTTCCCCGCGAACGCAACACCCGCGGCCGGCGATCGCATCGCCGGCCGCTTTCGTTACACGGTCCGCTTTGGCTGCGGTGGCTGCGGTGGCCGGGGTGCCCGGCGACGCCGGCCGCGTCGCCCGCGTCATGCACGCCGCGCACCTCGCGCAGGGAGAGCGCGTCGCACTTCGGACGACGACACATTGTCACGTCAGCGACATGTTGGCCGCTTACATTGGCGGCTCAATTTAATCCCAAAGAGGACCCTCATCATGAAACCCAGCTTCCGCATCGCGGCGGTGGGGTGCTGCCTGGCGTTCGCCGGCGGCCTGCCCCTGCCCGCTCTGGCCCAGTCTCACGTTCAGCTCTACGGGCTGATCGACTCGGGCGTCGAATTCCTCACCAACGCCGACAAGAACGCCGCCGGCAGCACCGTCAACCTCACCCGCTTCACCTCGGGCAACCTCGCCGGTTCGCGCTGGGGTATCAAGGGCGCCGAAGACCTCGGCGGCGGCAACAAGGCCTTTTTCCTGCTCGAGAACGGCTTCAACCTCGGCAACGGTCAATCGCTGCAAGGCGGTCGCGAGTTCGGCCGTCTGGCCTATGTCGGCCTGTCGAACCGGTCGTTTGGCGCTTTCACCATCGGCCGCCAGGGCGGCGTGTTCCTCGACTGGGTGAGCAAGTTCAACCCGCTCAACAACGCCGTGTACGCGATCAAGATGCAGGACACGGCGTTCTCCGACCGGCTGGACAACAGCCTGCGCTACACCGGCAAGTTCGGCGGCGTGGAGGCCATGGTCCAGTACTCGAAAGGCTACGACGACGTGAACTTCGGGTCGGCGAGCACCACGCCGGGCGACAATCGCCGCGCGCAGGTCGTCGACGCCGGGGTGCGCTACGCCAGCGGCGCGCTGTCCTTCGTGATCGCCTACGATCAGAAGAACGGTGGCGCCACGTCGCCCAACGCCGCCATGACCGCGAAGGTCGGCGGTTACGAAGGCAACATCGACCGTCGCATTGCCGTCGCCGCGAAATACGCGCTGCAAAGCGTCGACCTCTTCGTGGGCTACCGCTACCTGAATGCCAAGGCCATCCATCTGTCGGCACTGAACAAAAGTCCTGTCGAAGCGTCGAGCTACTACTGGCTGGGTTCGACGTGGCATGCCATGCCCGCGCTCGACCTGTCGGCAACGGCCATGTACCAGGACTTCTACGGCACGAACCGCGACCCGCTGTCGTTCCAGGTCAGCGCCGACTACCGCTTCTCGAAGCGCACCGACGCCTACGTGAACCTCGGCTATGTGGTCAACCGCAACGGCTCCGATCTCGGCCTGAACGGTTTCGGCAGCAACGTGGTCGCCGGCAAGCATCAGTTCGGCACCATGGCCGGCATCAAGCACACCTTCTGATGACAGGCGACACTCGCGCCCCGTCGGCGCACGGCGTGTCGGTGTCGATACGCGCGCTGCACCAGCGCTTCGGTGCAACGCGCGTCCTCGACAGCGTCGATCTCGAGGTCCCGGCCGGGACCACGACCGCGTTGCTCGGGCCTTCGGGCTGCGGCAAGAGCACGCTGCTCAGGCTGCTCGCCGGACTGCTCACGCCCACCGGCGGCGAAATCCGCTTCGACGACCAGGTCGTCGCGAGCGAACACGTGTGCCACGCGCCCGAGCGGCGCTCGCTCGGCATGGTCTTCCAGGACTACGCCCTGTGGCCGCACATGAACGTGGCCGCCAACGTCGCGTTCCCTCTCGAGATGCGTGGCGTGAAGCGCCACGAACGGGTCCATCGCGTCGAAGAGGCGCTCTCGCTCGTCGGGCTCGCCGGCCTGGGCACACGTCGACCGCAGGCGCTCTCCGGCGGACAGCAGCAGCGTGTGGCACTGGCGCGCGCCATCGTCTCGGCCCCCCGGTTGCTGCTTTTCGACGAACCGCTTTCCAACCTCGACCGCGATCTGCGCGCGCGCCTGTGCGCGGACATCGGCGCGCTGCTCTCGCGCCTGGGCACCACGGCCGTGTATGTGACGCACGACCGCGACGAAGCCGAGGCGCTGGCCGATCAGATCGTGATCCTCGCCCACGGGCGCGTTGACAAACGTATTACGAGGTAGCCCATAATGCTCCACCGCAAAATCATCGCGACACTTACCATGGCCTTTGCTGCAAGCGTCGGCGTGCAACATGCGCATGCATTGACCGTCTATACCGCCGGCCCCGGCAATCTCAGCAAGAAGCTCGCCGCGGGTTTCGAAAAGAAGACCGGCATCAAGGTCGACGTGTTTCAGGCCACCACCGGCAAGGTCATGGCCCGCATCGAAGCCGAGCAGGCCAATCCGCGAGCCGACGTGCTGATCTCGGCGTCGTGGGACACCGCGCAGGACCTCGAGGGGCGCGGCTGGCTCGCACCGTTCCAGAGCGTCAACGCCGCGCACGTGCCCGCCCCGTTCAAGACGTCGCACTACGTCGCGCAAGGGCTCTCGGCGCTCGGCATCGTGTGGAATGCAAAGTCCGGCACGCCGGAGCCGCACGACTGGCGCGACCTGACCCGACCCGCCTATCGTGACCGCGTGACCATGCCCGACCCTGCCCTCTCGGGCGCGTCGGCCGATCTGCTGCTCGGATTGCAGGCGCGTCTGGGCAGCGAGGCGTGGAAGCTCTTCGACGAACTCAGGCAGAACGGCATGGTCGTCTCCGGCCCGAACGCACAGGCGCTCAACCCGGTGCTGCAGGGCGCGAAGGCGGCCGTGTTCGGCGCGGTCGATTACGTCGCGTACGCGGCGGCGGCCAACGGCGAGGCGATCAAGGTGATCTTCCCGACCAGCGGCACCGTGATCGCGCCGCGGCCCATGATGATCCTCAACACGTCGAAGCGGCAAGGGGAGGCACGCCAGTTCATCGATTACGTGCTCTCGGAAGCCGGCCAGCAACTGGTGGCCGAAGCGTGGCTGATTCCCGCGCGCGAGGATATCGCCATCAAGCGCGCCTCGTTCAAGGATCTGCGCCTGCTGCCACAGGGGGAAGCGCAATCGTCGAGCGCCTCGCGCGCCGAAGTCCTGGCACGTTTCGCCAAACTCAACGGCCAGCACTGACGATGATCCCGTTTCGACGACTGCCCGCGGTGACGGTGGCCGCGCTCGCCGTGGTCGTGGCGTTGCCGGTCGCGTTCGTGCTGTTGCAGGCGATCTTTCCGCATCTGGCGACGGGTGCCTTCGACGCGCCGTTCGCGGCCGTGTGGCCGACGTTGTCCGACGCCGCCACCTGGCCGCTCGTGACCAATACGCTGCGCCTTGGCATGGCCGTGGCGCTTGGCACGGCGCTCGTGGGTGGCGCGCTGGGAGCGCTTCGCGGTCTGTTCCACGTGCCGGGCGCGCGTCTGTGGGACGTGTGCTTCCTGCTGCCGTTTCTCGTGCCGCCGTATCTCGCCGCACTCGGCTGGATGTTGCTGCTGCAAACCGGGGGATACGCCCAGCAACTCAGCGGGATCGACGCGGGCCGGTTCCTGTTCTCGCTGCCCGGCCTCGTCTTCGTCATGACGCTGAACATCTTCCCGGTGGTGTACTTCGCCGTGTCGCGCGCGTTTGCGACCACGGGGTCGCGTCTGGCCGACGTGGCGCGCGTGCACGGCGCGAGCGCCTGGCGTGCGTTCGCCAGGGTCACGCTGCCGCTTGCACTGCCCGCCTTTGCCGCCAGCCTGCTACTTGCATTCACCATGGCGATCGAGGAATTCGGCGCGCCCGCCGCGCTTGGCGCGCGTGCCGGCTTTTCCGTGCTGGTGACGTCCATCGAGGCCCGCTTCGCCGACTGGCCGATCGATCTGCCCGACGCCTCGGTCCTCTCGGTCGTGCTGGCCGCCATGGCGTTGCTCGCATTCGTCTTGCAACACCGGCTCGCGGCGGGCAAGGATTTCGAGACACAGACCGGCAAACCGGTCGCCTCGCCCGCGCGCACGCTCGGCCGCTGGCGATGGCCGGTGCTGCTTGGCTTCGGGTGCGTGGCCATGCTCGCCACGGCCGCGCCGCTCTTCTCGATCCTGGCCACGGCGTTCTCGGGCACGCTCTCGGGCGGATTGTCCGTCGCCAATCTCACGACATCGCATTTCGCCGCACTGCTTGCCCAGGGCGCGGAGGGCCTCGAAGCGCTGGCCACGAGCCTGTCCCTCGCGCTGGGCACGTCGCTCGTGACCGGCGTGCTGGGGTTTCTGTGCGCCTGGTGCGTGGTGAAGTCGACAATGCGCGCGCGCGTGCTGATCGACGCCCTGTCGCTGCTGCCGCATGCCCTGCCAGGCATCGTCGTCGGCGTCGGGTTGATACTCGCCTGGAACCTGCCCTTCTGGCCGGTCACGCCTTACAACACGTGGGGCATTCTGCTGCTGTCCTACAGTTGCCTGCTGCTGCCTTACCCGGTGCGCTACACCAGCGCGGCGCTGCGCCAGATGGCTGCGTCGCTCGAAGCCGCGGCGCGTGTGCATGGCGCGCCGTCGGGCGTCACGCTGCGACGCATTACCCTGCCACTGGTCATGCCGGCGCTCGGCGCATCGCTGATGATCGTGTTCGCCATTGCCTCGCGCGAACTGGTCACCTCGCTGCTGCTCGCGCCGAGCGGCGTGCAGACGGTCTCGATCTTCATATGGCGCCAGTTCGAACAGGGTTCCATCGGACAAGGCATGGCGATGGGCGTGGTCTCGATGGCCGTGAGCGGCACCTTGCTCATGCTGGCCTCCCGACTGGGAGGCCGGCGCCAGGGCCACGCCTAGCGGCGCCAGCGCAGGGGACGCCGCAGCGGATGCCGCTGCGGCCCGACCGGCGCCCACACCGGCGAGGCTCCCGCCATGCCGGCCGCCTCGGGGCGGTAGTCGTCGTCGGCCACCCGGTCCATCGCCTCGGCCTGCTCATCTTTTTCGACGGTCTTGCTCGTGTCGATGAACAGCGCAGCCACCACGCCCGCGCCCAGCAGGGCCGCCGAAATGGCGAACGGCACGTTGTAGCTGCCGCTCGTCTCGATCAGATAGCCGAACGCCACCGGCGAAATCATGCCCGCCAGCCCGAAGCCGGTGTTCATCATCCCGCCCGCCGTGCCGGCGTACTTGCCCGCGATGTCGAGCGGCAGCGTCCACAGGACAGGGTTGGTGATTTCAAGGAAGAAGAACGACGCGGAGAGCAGCAGCACCGCCACGAGCGGATCGGACACCATCGTCATGGGCAGCAGGAAGGCGAGCGATCCCCCCATGCCCACCACCAGCACCGAGACGCGCGCGAAGCGCAACCGGCCGGTCGCCTTGTACAGCTTGTCGGAGACTACCCCGCCCAGCGTATCGCCAATCACACCGGCGAGCAGCGGCAATGCCGTGAACAGCGCCAGTCGCTTGAGATCGAACCCCTGCGACTCTCGCAGATAGGAAGGCATCCAGGTCAGGTACACCCAGAGCAGCCAGCCGTAGCAGAAGTCGACGAACGTCACGAGCCACATGCGGCGGATGAGCTTGCGCCATGGCGTCGCGGCACGCTTGGCCCGCTCGCAGTCGCCCGTGCGATAGCCGATCTCGGTCACTTCCTCGGGCGTGATGCGACGATGCTGGTCGGGCGTGTTGGTGAACACCTTCATGTAGAGCAACGTCCACGCGAGGCTCACGACACCGAGCACGATGAACGCTTCGCGCCAGCCGAACGCCACCACGATGGCGAGCACCACCGGCGGCGTGATCGCGCCGCCCAGGCGCGCAAAGCTGTGCGTGATGCCCTGGGCGAAGCCGCGCTCGCCCACCGGCATCCAGTACGTAAAGGCGCGCGTGGCGGTCGGAAACGCCCCGCCTTCACCGATGCCGAGCACGAAGCGCAACACCACCAGCGTGAGGATGCTGCCGGCAAAGCCGGTCGCGAGCGTGGCCGCGCCCCAGATCAGCGAGAGCACCGTCAGCACCAGCTTCGGCCCGAAGCGATCGGCGAGCCACCCGCCGAAGATCTGCATGGCGGCATACGGATAGGCGAAGGCGGAAAACACAAGCCCGAGTTGCACCGTCGTGAGTCCCATCTCCTGGCGGATGAACGGGCCGGCGACGGCAATGTTGACACGATCGATGTACGAGATGAAATACATCAGGCACATGACCGCAAGAATGATGTGGCGCGTCTTCACGCGACCGGTACGCTTGTCCATGTTGTCTCCTATGTATTTACGTCGCACACGTCATGCGTCTGCGATCGTGTCCTGCCGGTGAAACCATGCCCGGCCGGCGGCCGGCGCACGTGGGGGCGCTAACGTTGCAACAGCTTCAGGCGCTGCACCTTGCCCGACGGTCCGCGAGGAAGATCCGTCACGAAGTGAAACGCCTTCGGCGTCTTGTAGCGCCCGAGCGTCTTCAGGCAGTGCTCGCGCAGCGCCGCCGCGTCGGGGGGCATGTACGCCACGCCATCCACGCTACCCGTGGCATCCGCGGTGTCGGAGCCGTCCGGGCCACCCGCGCCGCGCACCACCACGAAAGCGACGATCTCCTGCCCGTACGCGGCGTCGGGCACGCCAACCGCGGCCGCTTCGAGCACTCCCGGGTGGCGCAGCAGGGCCTCGTCGATCTCGCGCGGTGCGATGTTCTCGCCGCCCTTGATGATCAGCTCCTTCGCACGACCGGAGATGTAGAAGTAGCCGTCCTCGTCGCGATGCCCGAGGTCGCCCGTGCGCAACCAGCCATCGGCCGTGAAGGCGTCGGCGGTTTCGTCGGGCCGCTTGTAATAGCCGCGCATGACCTGGGCGCCGCGCAGGACGAGCTCGCCGGTCTCGCCGGGTTCGGTCTGGGAGCCATCGCGCCTCACGACCTTTGCCTCTGCACCCGACGGCAGGCCGATGCTGCCGATGCGGCGCCGCGAGGCATCGTAGGGGTTGCTGAATACAGGCGCCGCCGTCTCGGTCATGCCCATCGTCTCGATGATGCCGATGCCGAATCGCGCCTCGAATGCGCGATGGTGCTCGGCCGGCAGCGCTGCCGACGCACTGCGGCAGAATCGCAGGCCCGCCAGCACCGCGCGCTCAGGCGCCGGCGCTTCGAGCAGATACGCCACGATGGTCGGCACCACGTTGATCCACGAGCAGCGCGAAGTGCATACGTCGTGCCAGAAGGTGCGTGCCGAAAAGCGCGGCGCCATCACGACCGATCCACCGTGGAAAAGCGGCGTGAGCAGCGTGACGACCAGCCCGTTGATGTGATAGAGCGGCAGCGAAGCGAGCACGCGATCATCGTGGGTCAGGCGATGCTCCGCACTGATGAACGTTGCGTTGGTCAGCAGGTTGGCGTGTGTGAGCAACACCCCCTTCGGCACGCCCGTCGTGCCCGACGTGTACATGAGCAATGCCACGTCGCGCAGGTCGGGCGACGCGGGCGCGCGAGGCCCGTCGAGCACGGGGATCTCCGGGGACGCGCTGGCGTCCGGCGACGTGCAAACGAGCGCGACCGACCGCGTCATGCCCTGCGCGCGCGCCGCATCGAGCGCCGCCTGGACGGCCGGGAGCATCGCCTCGGACACGAAGACGAGGCGCGTGTCCGAATGCTCGACGATGTATTGCATCTGCGCCGGCTGACACAGCAGATTGATCGGATTGACGATCAGGCCGCTGTACATCGCCGCAAGAATCAAGCGAGCGGACTGGATACCGTTGCCCATACAGACCGACACGATATCGCCAGGCTGCAGCCCGGCTTGCGCGAAGCGGCGCGCGAGTTCGCGACAATCGTCACGCAGTTCGGCGAAAGTGAGCGCCGCGGCCACGTCGTCGGGGCGTGCGCCGCCCTCCGCCGCCGGAATCAGATACGGACGCGCGCCGAGCGCCGCCGCCCGCGCGTCGATCAGCTCACGCACGGTGGCCGCCGATGCCGTCAGCACATCGAGCGCCGGACCGTCGAGGTCATTGCACGGGGTCTGCCGCGCAATGGCGCCTGCCACCGGGGCCGGATTCATGGGGGCGTTCATCGTCCGTACCTCGCGAAATAGTCGGCCAGCAGATCGTCGGCCTCGGGCACCTGCGCGGCGATCGGGTACGCCACACGCGTGACGTTCAGGTACTGACGAAAGCCCAGGTTGTCGGTGAAGTTGTTTTTTCCCCATGTCCCGCAACCCATCGACAGCGAGAACGGCAGCCCGTTGTCGAAATTGCCGCCGGTGGCGAAGCAGTGCGCCTGGTTCACGATCACGCGCGCGACCGGCAACATCTGTCCCAAATGCACCGCCTGTGCCGGATCGGCGCCGTGCAGGCCCACGGAGTGACCCGCGCCCATGTACGCGTAGATACGCTCGACGAGCGCCACGGCATCGTTGAAATCGCGCGCCCGATACACGGTGAGCACCGGCGAGAGCTTCTCGCCGGAGAACGGATACGCCGGGCCGGTGCCGGTCTCCTCCACCATCAGGAACGACGGGCGTTGCGCGGCCACTGCGTCGAGCCCGGCGAGCTGCGCGATCACGTCGGCGGTCTTGGCCGTGCAGCGGCCACTGAGCTTGCCGTCGTGCCACATCGTCGCCTCGAGCGCGCGCTTTTGCGACGCATCGAGGAGCACGCCGCCTGCGGCACGTAGCGCGTCGAGCATGGCGTCGTACACGACAGTGTCGATCACCACGCTGTTTTCCGAGGAGCAGCTCGTGGCATTGTCGAAGGTCTTCGAGCGGGCGATCTTTTCGGCGGCGTCGCGCAGATCGGCGCTCGCCGAGACGATCGACGCCACATTGCCGGCGCCCACGCCGAAGGCGGGCGTGCCGCTCGTGTAGGCCATGCGCACGTTCGCCTGCGAACCGGTCGCGACCACGAGATCGGCCTGCCGCATCAGCGCCGCGGTAGCGGCCTTGGTCACAGGCTCGGGCAGCATCTGCACGAGGTCCGGCGACAGGCCCGCCTTTGCGAGTTCCGCGTGAATGAACCGCAGCAACAACGCACAGGCGCCATACCCCTTGGGCGAAGGAGCGACGATCACCGCATTGCCGCACTTGAGCGAATTGACGATCTTGTTCGCCGGCGTTGCGGCGGGATTGGTCGACGGCGTGATGGCGGCCACGACGCCGACCGGGCGAGCGATCTCGACGATCCCGCGCCGGGCGTCCTCGGCGATCACGCCATGCGTCTTGCGATCGTGCAGATCGCGCAACAAGCCGAGCGTCTTGCGAAAGTTCTTCTGGATCTTGTCGTCGACGTTGCCGAGTCCCGTGTCGTGCACGGCAAGCTCGGCGAGTTGCCGGTTGCGCGCCGGCGCCATGATCGCCCACGCGGCGGCCGCTGCGGCCGTATCGAGCGTCTGCTGCCCGCCCCGGGCGAAGTCGCGCTGCGCGGCGCGGGCGCGAGCGACGATCGCGCCCACCTGGGTCTCGATCTCGTCGGCGGCGGTGCCCGCCGGCGACGACGCATCGGCGTTCGACTGCGCGAGGGTCGCGCCGAAAGCCCGTGAATTCATGTGATGCCTCCTGGTTTTTTTATCGATTGAGCTCGCGTACTCAATCTAGCCAACCCGGCGGCGCCACAGGTCTCAAATTCCCGGACAAACCGGACACATCAGGAGGGTGTACAGGCTGTCCCGATATTCGGGACCGATAAAGTCCGCAAAAGTCATCAAACCGATGCAGAATCACAGGAAACAGCGCGCGCAACCACGACCCGGATCACGGCGCGGGCGTCGCGCAAAGGAGACGACATGACGGCATCGAACCAGTCGAACGCAGCCGCGGTGCGCGCGTTTCGGGTTCTCGAGACGCTCGCCGTGGCCGGTGGCCCGCTCTCGATGACAGACCTCGTGAACGCGCTGGGTCTGCCCAAACAGACCGTGCATCGCATCCTCACCCAGCTCAAGGACGCATGGCTGATCACCCGCAATGCGAGCGACCGTCGCTACGAGTGTTCGCCGCGCGTGCGCGCACTGGCGATCAACGTGTTGATGCAGACCGGCCCGGCGGCGGCGCGCCACGGACTGCTGCAACAGTTGGTCGCGAGCATTGGCGAGACCTGCAACCTCACCATGCTCTCGGGCAACGATGTGATCTACGTGGATCGGGTGGAGACGGAATGGCCGCTGCGCATGCACCTGCAGCCAGGCTCGCATGTCCCGCTGCACTGCTCCGCGAGCGGCAAGCTGTTGCTGAGCTTTCTTCCGAAAGAGCGGCGCGACCATCTGATCGACACGTTGCCGCTGCGCCGCTTCTCCGAGCGCACGTTCACCGACCGGACGGCACTGCGCACCGAACTCGAACGCACGCGACGTCGCAAGATGGGCATCAACGACCAGGAGCACTTGCAGGGCCTGATCGCGATTGCCGTGCCGGTCATGCTCAGCCGCAATCGCGCCTGCGCCGCCATCGCCGTGCAGGCGCCCATCGGCCGTCTTACGCTCGACGACCTGCTGGCCTTCGAGCCGGAGCTGCGCATCGCCGCGGAGGAGACCGCCAGGACGTTCCGGCACTGACCGCCCACCGGGGGGCCCGGCGGAACGTGCGAACGGTCGTCGTTCAGGTACCGCTCACCAAGCTTTCGAAGAGGTCTTCGCCGCCCATCTGCCCGCCCTTGAGCAGCACCTCCATGCCGTCTATCGCAGGCACGTCGCTGTGCAGCCGACACAGCGGGGCGCCTTGCGCCAGCGTGCCGGCGTAAGTCATGCCCCACGCGTCGAGCGCACGCATGCCGTGGCTCGACGTGTCGCCGCCCGCGATGGCCATGCGCGAGACTTCGGCGCCTTGCAATACTCGCCGCAGCAAATCCCCACCGGCACGCGCGAGCGCCAGCGCCGATACGCCGCTCGGCGAGGCGTGCGATGACGTCGACGCCTGCGAGACCTGCGATGCCTCCTGCGCTACCGTGCATGCCAGCGTGTGGTGACCCGCGCGCAGACGCCGCGACAGCTCGGCCGCCATCGCGTCGCGGTATCGTCCGTCGGACTCGACCAGTCGAGCCGCGTCGATACGACACACGTCGAACGAGCGGGCCGCACGCACCTGGGCCGCCGTGACGGGCGACAGACTGCCGGCGAGCACGAACACGGGACCGCGCGCCGGTGCCACACGCGTCGTCTCGGGCACCGCGCGCAACGCCATGGCACTCGCGAACGCCTCGGTCACGCTGCTCGGCCCGACCGTGAGCAACGCGGCACGCCGCGCCTGGCGCCAGAGCACCTCTCCGATGCGCGGCAGATCGGCGGGCACGGCCACGTCCCAGAGCACCGCGCGCGCGCCTTCCCGCCGTAACGCGTCCAGGCGTCCCGACAACGACTCGGCGGGCGTCGTCCAGGGCACGAGGCCGATGTCGGTGAGTCCCTGCGCGCCCAGATGCCGCCGCAGATCCGCCTCGTGCATCGGTGTCACCGGGTGCCGGCTCATGGTCGGATGGCGGTCGATACGGAACACTTCGCCGCCGGTGCCGGCCGCCGCGAAGAGATTGCCGAACAGACAGTACCGACCGAGGTTGGGCTGCCCGCCCAGCACGGCCGTCCATTCGCCCGGCATCGACGGCGCGAGCACTCGCACCGCCTCGCCGATGCTGCCCACGCCCGGCGCGCTGTCGAACGTCGAGCACGTCTTGTAGTGCAACACCGTGGGCTGCAAGCGACGTGCGAGCGCCGCGATCGGCGCCAGTTCCTCGCGCATGGCCTGTGGCGTGAGCGAGCGCGACACGCCTGCAATGCCGAGGCAGTCCAGACCGCGCAAGGCGTCGTCGGCCGCCATGGCTTCGAGCCTGGCCGAATCCGGCGGCGCGAGCAACAACAGGCTGCGCAGTCCCGCTCGGGCGGCCGTCGCCAGCGTGTCGGTGGCCCCGGTGAAGTCGTCGCCGTAGTACAGAAGGTGCGGGCGAAGCATCGTATCTGCCCTTGAAGTCATAAGTGTGTTGCGTGCGTGCTTCAGCGCCCGAAGAAGCGCATGGCGGCGGCGAGCGCGGGCGCATGGCGTGCCGCTTCATCGAGCGACTGCCCGGCGCGCATCGCCTGCCACGCGTCGCGCAGGCTCTGCACGCCGGCGCCCGCCCCGTCGGGATGCGCGAGAATGCCGCCTCCCGCCATGAAGAGCAGGTCGTCGCGCCCAAGCGCCTGCCAGGTCGCGGGCACCGTGCCGGCCCACTGACCGGAAGAAAAAGCGGGCATGACGCGATCGTCCGGGCCGTCGCCCGCATCGACGCAAAGCGGGGCATAGCAATCAAGCGCGGATTCGATGACCTCGTCATCGGGCTGCGCGAACTTGCCTTGCAGACCGTGCACGTGCATGTGATCCACGCCCGCGAGCCGCCAGAGCGCCTGATAGGCCTGGAAGCCGATGCCTAGCATCGGGTCGCGCGACATGGCGCCGTAGCCGTTCCGATGGCCGTGGATCGCCAGCGGCGTATGTCGACGCAGCGTCGTGACCGCCGAAAAGCCGCACCAGTTCAGACTGACCATCACGCAATTGCCTCCCTCGCGTTGCACGAGGTCGGCGTGACGCAGCATCTCTCCGGTCTCGTCCGTGATGTTGAAGGCCACCATCACCTGCTTGCCCGTGCGTTCGCGGTGCGCGCGCACTGCCGCCATGACCGCCGGCACGCGCTCGGCCAACGGCGCATGCACGGGGTTGGCGCACACCTCGTCATCCTTGATGAAGTCGACGCCCGCGTCGCACAGGCGCGAAACGAGCGCGGCCGTCTCGTCGGCGCGCATGCCGACGTTGGGCTTGAGGATCGTGCCGACGAGCGCACCCTGTGCCACGCCCGTGGCCCGGCGCGTGCCATCGATGCCGTAGCGCGGGAAATCGAATTGCCGACGATAGGCCGACGGCATCGCAACGCGCTCCAGGCGCATGCCCGTCACTTCCCCCAGGTCGTACAGGTTGCCCGCCAGCGTGGCGGCCAGCGTCGGCAGATTCGCCCCGACGTTGTCGCACGGAAACGCGATGCGCACCCGTGCGCGATGCCACGGTCCATTGCCCGCTCTCGGGTCCGTCGCGGCCAGACGATCGAGAAAGGCGTTCGGCAACGACGCGCGCGAGGCCTCGCCCACCCGCTCGACAGACTCGACCGTGGCGCGGGCACGGGCGCGCAACGCATCTGTCTCGCCCGCCACCCGGGTGAAGGTGCCGCAGGACTGCTCGCCGGCCATGACTTCGGCGACCTGCTCCGGGTCGAGCGGCGTCTCGATCAGGTATGTCGCACTCAGTGTCCGGTTCATAGCTTCGACAGATCGGGAAACTCACGCACCGGGTCGCTGCCATCCCACTGGGCGGCCGCCTCGCGAATCATCCTGAAGAGCGTGCCCTTCGGCCCCGCGACCTCGGACAATTCGATCGTGGTGCCCGGATGGCATCCCGCCTCCTCGCTGCGGTCCTCGAAATAGACGAAGCGTCCGTTTTCGCCCACCTCGCCGCTCATGCAAACCTCGAATCCGGCCGCACGCGCACGCGCGAGGTCCGCGTCGAAGTTCTCCGTCCAGTAGGCAACGTGCTGCGCGCCGCTGCGACCGGCATTGAGGAAGTCGCGATACATCGAGGGAACGTCGTTGCGAATCTGGAGCAGCTCGATCTGAAGGCCACCCGCGTTGGCGAGCGCCACCGCGTTGTGCGGTTCGAAGTGCGCCCCGCGATAGGTGTAGTTGCGGATCGGCACCCGGGGGTTGTAGTACCACGGCCCCACGCCGAGCACGCCGGACCAATAACGCATTGCCGCCTCGATGTCGGGCACGAGGTATGCCACCTGGCGAATCTCGCCAAAGAATCTGCTCATGGATCTTCCTGTCGTTCTATGTCATATGGCGACGCAAGACGCAAGACGTACGCCGCCGTCTTCGTTATCGAAGAAAACCTGTCGAGATCCAGGGGAACGCCGCCACCGCGATCAATCCGACGATCAGCGCCGCGAGATATCCCCAGATCGCGCGCATGCCCTTGGCGGGATCGACCCGCCCAATGGCGCAGGCCGCGTAGTACCCCACGCCGAACGGCGGCGCGAACAGTCCCAGCCCCATCGAGAGCACCACGATCATTGCGTAGTGAACTTCGTGGACCCCGACCGCCCGCGCGATCGGGAACATCAGCGGTCCGAACAGCACGATCGCCGGGATGCCCTCGAGCACGCTGCCGAGAATGACGAAAGCGACCACGGAGACGGCGATGAATCCCGCCCCGCCGCCTGGCACTCGTTCCATGGCTGCGGCAAGGTCCTGCGCGAACCCTGATTGCGTGAGGCCCCAGGCCATGCCGGTGGCCGCGCCGATGATGAAGATGATCGCGCCCGACAGGGCGGCCGTCTCGACGAGCATGGGCATCAGGCGACGTGC
Organism: Pandoraea pnomenusa; assembly: GCF_000767615.3. Lineage (NCBI taxonomy): Bacteria > Pseudomonadati > Pseudomonadota > Betaproteobacteria > Burkholderiales > Burkholderiaceae > Pandoraea > Pandoraea pnomenusa. The sequence goes on from NZ_CP009553.3 coordinate 4,205,362, forward strand.
GTCGAACTGGCGATAGATCAGCAGGCCGGCCAGCACCGAGTACGCAATGCCGATGGTCGAGACCTCGGTGGCCGTCGCGATACCCTCGACGACCGCGGCGCGAATCACGAACGGCAGGGCCAACGCCGGCAAGGCGTAAGTGAAGGCCCGCAGCATTTCCTTGCGGTTCGCTTTCGCAACGCCGGACAGGTCTTCGCGGCGATAGCGCCACCACACCACGCAACACAGGGCGATGCCCAGTACCACGCCGGGCAGCAGGCCGCCGGTGAAGAGTGCCGAGATCGACACGCCCGTGACCGAACCGATGGTGATCAGTACGATCGAGGGGGGAATCGTTTCCGTCTGCGCCCCCGTCGTGGACAGCAGCGCCACGAGATCGCCCGGGTCGGCGCCGCGCTTCTTCATCTCGGGGAACAGCACCGGCGCGATCGCCGCCATGTCGGCCGCCTTCGAGCCGGAGATGCCGGACACCAGGTACATGCCACCGATGAGGACGTAGCTCAGACCGCCGCGCACGTGACCGAGCAAGCTCGCGAGAAAGCGCACCATCGCCCGCGCCATGCCGGTCATCTCGATGAGCAGGCCGAGAAAGACGAACAGCGGCACCGCGAGCAGGATCAGATGCGACATGCCCTCGTCCATCCGGCCGACCAGCACCACCAGTGGTGTGCGCGTCGTGAGGGCAAGAAAGCCGAACGTCGCCAGCGCGAACGAGAAAGCGATCGGCACGCCGGCGAACACGCACGCGCCCACGACCCCCGCGAAGAAGATGACGAGATTCCAGCGCCCGAGCGGTTCGAGCACGGGGCCGAGCAGCCAGAACGCGGCGCACACCGCCGCGACGACGGCGATGGCCTGCACGGCGCGCACCGGTGTCGCGGTGCGAAGCAGACGCACCCCGCCCGCGAGCATCATCAGCGCGACCCCCACGGGCAACGCCGCGGCGCGCCACGCGTTGCTGATCTCCATCGCCGGCGTGATTACGAACGCTTCCTCGGAGGCATACTCGTACGCCGGATGCGCGATGAACACGAGAAACGCCAGCGCGGCGGCGATCGCCAGCACGTCGAGAAACGCCCGCGTGGACGGCGACGCCTTGCCCACGAATGCGGTCATGCGCATGTGCTCGCCCCGGCGCAGTGCGACCACCGCGCCGAGCATCGACATCCAGAGAAACAGGATGCCGGCGAGCTCGTCGCTCCAGACGAGCGGTGCGTGAAAGACATATCGCGCCACCACGCCCGCGAGCATGACGACAATGTCGGCGAGAACGAGCAGCGCGGCCGGGATCTCCGTGAGCCAGCCGATGGCCCGGTCGATCGCGCTCACGACGCCGCGCCGGCCGACCGGACTCGCATCGGGCACCGGCGGCTGTGCGGAAGACACGCCATGCGGCGAATGCACGGGGCCGGGCGTCATGTCAGGCCACCTTGCCGGCCGTGGCTTCGAGCAACGCCCAGGCCTGAGCGCCGAACTTCTTCTGCCACTCCGCGTAATAGCCCGACTTCTGCAATTGCGCACGGAACGTCTCCGGCGGCGCCGCATTGAATGCCAGCCCCTTGCTCGAGAGCTCGCTCTGCAGCCCCGTGTTGAGCTTATAGACGTCCTCGCGCTGCTTGATGGCCGCCTCGTTGAACGCACGCGCCACGATCACCTTGAGATCGTCGGGCAGCGCGCGCCACGACCGGCCGTTGACCACGAGGTGATAGCCGTCCCAGCTGTGGTTCGTGAGCGCGCAGTATTTCTGCACTTCATACAGCTTCGCCGTCTGCACGATGGCCAACGGGTTCTCCTGCGCATCGACCACGCGTGTCTGCAGGGCGGAATAGACCTCGCTGAACTGCAGGCTCGTCGGCGAGGCTTGCAGCGACTTGAACAGCGAGATGCCCATCGGGCTGACCGGCACGCGGATCTTCATGCCGGAGAGGTCGGCCGCCGTGGCGATCGGCTTGTTGCCGGTGGTGATCTGACGGAAGCCGTTGTCCCACATCTTCTCGAACGTGTAGAGGCCTGTCTTGGCGAAGGCCTCGCGAATGCTGTTGCCGAGCGGGCCGTCGACCGCACGCCACACCTGATCGTAGTTCGAGAACGCAAAGCCGACCGCCGTGATCGCGCTGATGGGCGCGAGCGTCGCAATCACCATCGTGCCGGCGTTGAAGATGTCGATACCGCCGTTGCGCACCTGCGCAAGCATGTCGGTGTCGCCGCCCAGCTGGTTATTGGGGAACACGCGCAACTCCATGCGGCCGCGGCTTTCGGTGGCGATGCGCGCGGCCACCTCCTGCGCCCGTACGTTCAGCGGGTGGCTGACGGGCAGATTGTTGCCGTACTTGAAGACGAATTCCGGCGCGGCGGCGCGCGCCGATCGCGGCCATATGCTGGTCACGCCGGTCACGCCGGCCACACCCGCGACGCCCAATGCCGGCAAGGCGGAAAGGGCGCGCAATACGTTTCGTCGGCCCTGAGAAGTTGAGCTGGTCATCCGCATGTCTCCTGATATTGTGGTTATGGCGCAACCGTGCGAGCGGCGGAACACCGCGTCGGCACGACCCTCCGTGACACCCCGGCACACCGATGGCCGGGTGCGCCGTGTCAATTGCAGCGAACGTGCATGCCGCCGTCGACGAGCAGCTCCACACCGTTGATGTAGCGCGCCTCGTCCGAAGCCAGGAACACCGCCGCATGGGCAACGTCCCACCCATCGCCCATGCGTCCGGTCGGCGACAGGCGATGGCGAGCTTCCACCATCTCCTGCTCGCTCGCGTAGAAGCCCGAGATTTGCCGGTAGATGTGCGGCGTATCCATCACGCCGGGCAAAATGCAGTTCGCCCGGATGCCCTGCGATGCGTACTGGAGCGCCACGCTTTGGGTAAGGGAGTTGACGGCGCCCTTCGACGCCGCATAGGCACAGTAGGCGTAACCGGTCCAGCGCACACCGCCCAGCGCGCCGATATTGACGATGGCGCCGCTGCCCTGTGCCTGCATGCCCGGCAGCACCGCCTTGCAGGTCAGGAACATGCTCTTGACGTTGACCGCCATGACCCGGTCCCATACCGCCTCGGTGGTCTCCACCGGCCCGCCCTGCGAGGTGATGCCGACGTTGTTGTGCAGCACGTCGATCCGGCCATACGCCTCGACGGCGGCCGCCACGGTCTGACGGACCTGGTCCCAGCACGTGACGTCGGCCGCCAGCGCAATGGCGTCGTTGCCCTCCTCGGCGATGATCCGGCGGGTGACGTCGGCCGCCGCCGGATCCTGATCCACGGCCACGACCCTGGCGCCCTGCCGGGCGTACGCCACGGCGGCCGCCTTGCCATTGCCCCAGCCGTCGCCCGCCGATCCCGCGCCGAAGACCAGCGCGACCCGGCCCTCCAGTCTTCGCGACGCGCACGCTCCCGTTGCTGCCATGACCTTGTCTCCTGTGCTTATTCTGTCGTTGCTGCCGCCTGCCCGATACAAGTGCAACGCATCCGAGGTCGTACGATAGGGGCGGCCGCACCGATTCGCCAACCCGTTTTTTTGATGTGATTTGATGGGTTTTGATGAAGTATGCTGTGGGAAAACGCGCCGCGTCACGGCGCGGGACGATACGGGAGACAGGAAGACGATGCGACGCAACATGCCCAATCTGGCGGATATCGCGCGGCTGGCCGGGGTGTCCACGGCGACGGTCGACCGCGTGCTGCACCGACGCTCGGGCGTGCGGCAAACGACCGTGCAGCGGGTGCTGCATGCGGCGGGCGAACTCCGGTACTTGCCGGAGCCCGAGCTCGAGGCCGTGCGTGCCATGCCGCCCACGCAGGTGTTATTCGTGCTTCCCGGGCGCAGCAGCAAGTTCCTGCGCATGCTCGGCGAATGGGTGCAATGCTCGCAAACGCAGTGGGCACCGTACCACGTCAACTGTCGTGTGCAGTTCATCCAGGGGTTCGATCCCCAGGCGCTGGCCTCGACGTTGCTTCGGCGTGGACGGGAGTGTCACGGGGTGGCGTTCATGCCGCTGGAGCATCCGAGCGTTCGCGAGGCGGTGGGCGTGCTCGCCGACGCGGGCGTCGCCACCGTGACACTGGTGTCCGATCTGTCGCATTCGCGACGCATCGCCTACGTGGGACTGGACAACGGCTCGGCCGGCAGGACGGCCGCTTACCTCATCGCCCGCTTCGTGGGCCCCGAGCGCGCCGCAAAGGTCGCGCTCATCGCCGGTTCGCTGAGCTACAAGGCGCATGTCGAACGCGAGGCCGGTTTCCTGCAGTTGTTTGCCGAGCAATACCCGCACATGCAGGTCGTCGGCCTGCGCGAAGGCTACGACGACGAAGCGGTCAACTATCGTCAGGCGCGCGCGCTGCTCGAACAACATCCGGATCTCGCGGCGATCTACAACATCGGCGGTGGGGCGCAGGGCATCGGACAGGCGCTCAAGGCAACAGGCAAGCAGCACAAGGTCGTTTTCATCGGCCACGGGCTCACGCCCGACACCCGCGCATTGCTCATCGATGGCTCCATGGATGCCGTGATCACGCAAAGTCCGCAAAGCGCCATCATGAATTGCGTGCGCATCTTCGCCAATCTCCGTGAAAAACGAGAGCTCACGGCGGGCGTGGAAGCCAATCGCAGCCAGGTGATTTTTCGCGAGAACCTGCCATAGAAAAACGCCGTGCGCGAATCGCTCTCGCGATTGCGCCACACGGCGTTGTCTTGCGCAAACCCTAAGCAGGGAGCATGCCGAGACGTTGTCGGGCCTCAGGCGGCGACGGCCTCGCGCGGCGCCTGTGCGGCGTCGTCCTCCACCGAGCTGAGCATCAGGTGTTCGAAGGCGCCGAGCGATGCCTTGGCGCCCTCGCCCACGGCGATGACGATCTGCTTGAAAGGTACGGTCGTCACGTCGCCCGCCGCGAACACGCCGGGCACCGACGTCGCCCCCTTCGCATCGACCTCGATTTCGCCATGGCGCGACAGCGCCACGGTGCCCTTGAGCCACTCGGTGTTCGGTACCAGGCCGATCTGCACGAACACGCCTTCGAGCGCAATCGTCGACGTCTCACCCGAGACGCGATCGCGGTACACGAGCGCGTTGACCTTTTGCGTGTCGCCGACGATTTCGGTCGTCTGCGCGTTCGTGAGCACGCGCACGTTGGGCAGACTGCGCAGCTTGCGCTGGAGCACTTCGTCCGCACGCAGTTGCGCGCCGTACTCGATCAGCGTGACCTCGCTGACGATGCCCGCGAGATCGATGGCCGCCTCCACACCCGAATTGCCGCCACCCACGACCGCAACGCGCTTGCCCTTGAAGAGCGGACCGTCGCAATGCGGGCAGTACGCCACACCGCGATTGCGGTATTCGCGCTCGCCCGGCACGCCGATTTCCCGCCAGCGCGCGCCGGTGGCCAGCACCACCGCGCGCGCCTTGAGCACCGCGCCGCTGGCCAGGTGCACCTCGTGGATCTTCCCCGGGATCAGCGCTTCGGCGCGTTGCGTGTCGATGACGTCGACGTCGTACGTCTTGACGTGCTGCTCGAGCGCCACGGCGAACTTCGGGCCTTCGGTATGCGTCACCGAGACGAAGTTCTCGATGGCCATGGTGTCGAGCACCTGACCGCCGAATCGCTCCGCCACCACGCCCGTCGCGATGCCCTTGCGGGCCGCGTAGATCGCAGCGGCCGCGCCTGCCGGGCCACCGCCGACGATCAGCATGTCATAGACCGGCTTGTTTTCAAGCGCCTTCGCGGCGCGGGCCGTCGCGCCGGTGTCGAGCTTCGCGAGCAATTCCTTCACGCTGGTGCGGCCCTGCGTGAACGACTCGCCGTTGAGAAACACCGTCGGCACGGCCATTACCTGGCGCGCCTCGACTTCCCCCTGGAACAACGCGCCGTCGATCGTTACCTGCTGGATGCGCGGATTGATGAGCGCCATGACATTGAGCGCCTGCACGACTTCCGGGCAGTTCTGGCAAGACAGCGAGATATATGTCTCGAAGCGGAAGTCGCCGTCGAGCGCGCGAATCTGGGCGATGGTGTCATCGTCGAGCTTCACCGGGTGGCCGCCGACTTGCAGCAGCGCCAGCACGAGCGAGGTGAATTCGTGCCCCATCGGCAGTCCGGCGAAGCGAATACGCGGCGCCTCGCCCGGCGTGCCGATGGCGAACGACGGACGACGCTCCTGCGCGTCGTCGCGCGCCGCCACGCGGATCTGCGCGCTGAGCGGTGCGATCTCGTCGACCAGCGCCTTCATCTCGGCCGATTTCGGGCTGTCGTCGAGCCACACGGCGATCTCGATCGGCCGCGTGACTTTCTGAAGGTACGTTTGCAATTGGGCTTTGAGGTTCGCGTCCAACATGGCGTGTTTTCCGTCTCGATAGCGTGAATGGAATGAGCGAGGGTGAGCGAGATCCGCCGCGTCGGCCACATGGCTGGCGCAGGAAGCATCGGTAACTCGGAATTCGGGTGCCGGTGCGACGGGTTTAGGGGACCGACGCACCGGCGAGACGCCGCGACGTGACCGGCGCGGCGCTTGCTGCGGCCTTGCGCGGTACTTAGATCTTGCCGATCAGGTCGAGCGACGGGCTCAGCGTCTCGGCACCCGGCGTCCACTTCGCGGGGCAGACTTCGCCCGGGTGCGCGGCGATGTATTGCGCGGCCTGCACCTTGCGCAGCAGTTCCTTCGCATCGCGACCAATGCCGTTATCGTGGATTTCACACAGCTTGATCTGGCCTTCAGGGTTGATCACGAACGTGCCCCGCAGCGCCAGCCCTTCCTCTTCGATCAGCACGTCGAAATTGCGCGAGATGGCGAGCGTCGGGTCAGCCAGCATCGGGTACTGGATCTTGCCGATCGTGTCGGACGTGTCGTGCCAGGCCTTGTGCGTGAAGTGGGTGTCGGTCGAGACGCTGTAGATCTCGACGCCCAACTTCTTGAATTCGTCGTAATGGTCGGCCAGATCGCCCAGCTCGGTCGGGCACACGAACGTGAAGTCCGCCGGGTAGAACACCACCACCGACCACTTGCCCTTGAGGGTCTCGTCGGTCACGGTGATGAAGTCGCCATTTTGGTAGGCCTGGGCTTTGAACGGCTTGATCTGGGTGTTGATGATCGGCATATCGGTGTCTCTCTGACTGGGTGGAAAGTGTTGCCAGTATGCCGATAGCTATCGATTTATTGAAATTGATTATTAAAATCTATTCGATTGGGGCAGGCTATCGGGTCGATAGCCTGCCTTGCCAGACGCGCGGGCGGCGCGACGCTCAGCCCTTGGGGTAGCGCACGGCGCGCACCTTGCCGCTGAGTCCGCCGCCGCAGTAAAAGAGGCCCTGACCATCGTATTCGAGTCCGCTCACGCCAACGCCGTCGGGCATCTGCACGCGCGTCATCACTTCCCCGTCGGTCGGGTCGACCTGGCGCAGTTCGCTCTCGTCGTTCTCCCATGTGCCATGCCACAGCTCATCGCCCACCCAGGTCACGCCGGTGACGAAGCGATCCGACTCGATGGTCCGCAGCACGCGCCCGTCCTGCGGATCGATCTGCAGGATGCGGCGGTCGCGATACTGGCCCAGCCAGAGGCTGCCTTCGGCCCACGTGAGTCCCGAATTACTGCCACTGCCATGCGTGAGGGCGATCGAATGCACCACGCGCCCGGTGGACGGGTCGATCTTGTCGATGCGCGCTTCGGCAATCTGATAGAGATATTTGCCGTCGAATGCGGTGCCCGCATCGCTCGGTGCATCGAGCGTGCGCTGCACCTTGCCGCTGGCCGGGTCGAAGGCGAGCAGGGTCTCGCCGGTGGCTGCCCAGACCCGCGCGCCGTCGAAGGTCACGCCATGAATTCGGTCGAAGCCCGGAAATGGTCCGTACTCCGAGATGATGCTGGCATCGCTCGCTGCCGCTTCGCGGGGAATTCGTTGAGATTGGTGCTTCATGTCAGGCTCCGGTTGAGACGCCACGTTTGGCGTGCAGGTCCACTCTAGCCAAACGACCATCCGGCAGGGAGTAACAATATCGTCGCGAATTCGGTGAGCGGCGGCGCCATCCAGCGACGCGCCCGCGCGTGTCCCACGCAGCGCACCCGCCCTTGTGCCTGTAGCTCGCGGAGCGCGCGCTGCACCGTGCGCTGACTCGCGCCAAGGGCGAGCGCGAGCGCCGACGTCGACCAGGCGGCGCCATCGGCGAGCAACGCGATCAGCGACGCGCGCTCACCGTCGATGGGCGGCAACAGCACCGATACGCCGCTCGCGCCGGTCGTGCGCAGCGCAAAACCGGCCGGCGTCGCATCGATCTCGGCAATGCCTTTGAGCAACGCGCGCAGGCGGCCGATTTCCACCCGCAGGCGCGCACGGTGCGTGTCGTCGGGACGTTCCAGGCGGAACGCCTCGGCAATCAGCGCTTCACGCGCGACATCGCCCGGCCAGGCACGCGCCAGCGGCAACGCGAGCGCGAACAACACCGGCCGGCGCGCGAGCGGGCGCCACAGATTGCCAATGCCCACACCGCGGCGACAGGCGTCCACGACAAGCGAGTCGCCGTGCAACAGCGCGGCCACGCCGTCGAGATCCAGCGCGCTTTCGCGCCCGGCCGCCCAGCGCCGTGCCGCGGGGCGCGAGAGCACGTCGCGAAGGCTTTGCACCTCGGCCGAGAGCGCGGGCACGTCCGCGGCGACCGCGGCGCTCCGGGCATTCGCGAGCGCGCGGCGCGCGTCGGCAATGCGCAGCGTTCGTAGCGCAAGCTCCGCGACGCACAGCGCATGAACGGCGGCGTGGCGAGCGGGTACGTCCGGCGAAGCCGCACCCTGCAGTGCTTGCGCTGCTGCGTCGAGTTTGCCCAGCAACAACAGGCGCCGCGCGACGAGCAGTCGCGCGAGCATTGCGTTGGGAACATCGCCGTGGGCGTCGAGTGTGACGGCCGCCGCCTGCAGCGCTCGCGTCGTGCCGTCGAGGTCACGCGTCGCGAGCGCGACTTCGGCGTCGGCGACGACGCACCGCGCGCGCGCCAGGGCTTCGTGCGCACCGAACCGTCGCGCGGCACGCTTGAGCAATTCGCGCGCACGAGGATACTCGCCGAGCTGCGCCATCGCGATGCCACGCAGCGCGAGCGCCGGCGGGTCGTCACGAAGGGCAACGCGGCGCAGCGCGCCAAGCGGATCGCCCGCGGCCAACGCGCGGGCGGAAGCGGCGATGAGGGAGTCCATCGCGCGATCTTACCCTGCGCGCCAGGGCACGACGCGGCGCACGGCGCCGCGACCATCGGACTGCGTCGCGTGGACAAAGCGCGGCAAGAGATGCGCCGCACCCCGCAAGCGCGGGCGGCGAAAATTCAATGGGCAGGAGGCGAAGCGTCGTCGCGACAGTCGCCTCCCGAACAGGAAGACGGTGCACCACGTGCGCGCGATGCCGGCGCGGACGACGTGCCCTGGCGTCCGAACCCGATCTGCTGGAAAACACCACCACCCAGTTCGAAGCCGGTGGCGTAGTGATAGGCGGCAACGGTCGAGCCGAGTGCCACCGACAGCAACAACAACGTACCCGTACGCCAGCGGCGTCGGACCGTGGAAGCCATGTCTCCTCCCTGTCAGAGGTCGCCCCGCGCTCAGGACACCGTATCCGGTCGTTCAGCGTCTTGGCGGGGTTCGAGTTCCAGTCACTGCTGAGTCTCGTTTTTTCGCGATTCTGCACGCACGCCGCCCCGTTTGTCATCCCGGGTATCCCTAAGACGGCCGAATATATCGCGATATGATATATTTTTGGGTTTTCGGACTTATCCCCTTCTCTCGTCCTTCGATTTATGCCTTCTCAGAATCCACCGATCACCGCAGATGCCCTGACCAAGAGCGATTTCGAGGCGCTTTCCGAGTTTCGCTACCGTCTGCGACGCTTCCTGAATTTCAGCGAGACGGCCGCGCGCGAAGAAGGGATAACGCCGCAGCAATACCTTTTGCTACTGCATGTGAAAGGTATACCGGGGCGCGACTGGGCGTCCATCAGTGAACTGGCCGAGCGCCTGCAGGCGGTGCATCACAGCGTGGTGGCGCTCGTGGCGCGTTGCGAGAAGGCCGGGCTGGTCACGCGTCGCCAGAACGAGAGCGACCGTCGCGTGGTGGAGGTGCATCTCAGCGCCACGGGCGAGGCGTGCCTGGCAAACCTGGCCGCGCAGCACCGCAACGAGTTGAGCACGTTCGCGGACATCTTCCACATTCGTGGCGTTCATCTGTAATCCGGCATTTGTCATGGCATCCGTTCCCCATACGTCTTCGCACCACGCCCCGATGGCCGCACCCGAGCATGCTCGCGACTTTTCGCGCTCGCCCGGCCTGCCACGCCTCATTGCGCTGGCCGCCGTCATCGGCTTTTGCGGCGTGCCCGCCGCGTGGCTGTTGCTCAACCTGATTCAGGGCTTCACGAACCTTTTCTTCTACCAGACGCTGTCCTTCGCGCCGCGCTCCCCGGCCAATCACACGCTCGGTGCGGCAGTGATCGCGCTACCGGTGATCGGCGGGTTGATCGTGGGCGCCATGGCGCGCTTCGGCACCGACAAGATCCGCGGCCACGGCATTCCGGAAGCCATCGAAGCCATTCTGTTCGGCAAGAGCAAGATGTCGCCGCGCGTGGCCGTCCTCAAGCCGTTGTCGTCGGGCATCGTGATCGGCAGCGGCGGGCCGTTCGGCGCGGAAGGTCCAATCATCATGACGGGCGGCGCCCTGGGTTCGCTCATCGCGCAGCACTTTCACCTGAGCGCCGCCGAGCGCAAGACGCTGCTCGTCGCGGGCGCGACCGCCGGCATGACGGCGGTGTTCGGCACACCGGTCGCGGCCGTGCTGCTCGCCGTGGAACTGCTGCTGTTCGAATGGCGCCCGCGCAGTCTTCTGCCGGTCATCACGGCCTGCGCGGTCGCGGGCTTCGCCCGACCGCTGTTGCTCGACGCCGGCCCGCTCTTCCCGCTGACGACGCCGGCCGTCGCCCCGGTCGCGCTGCTCTCGTGCGTGATCGCCGGCGTTTGCGCGGGCATGCTGTCCGCCGGTATGTCGCGGGCGCTCTACGCCATCGAAGATGCTTTTCACAAACTGCCGGTGCACTGGATGTGGTGGCCGGCCATCGGCGGTCTCGCGGTCGGCATCGGCGGCTACTTCCAGCCGCGCGCGCTCGGCGTGGGATACGACGTGATCGCCGACCTGCTCAACGGCCACTTCTCGATGCATGCCGCGCTGGCCCTGCTGCTCGTGAAAGCCGTCATCTGGGCGATTGCGCTCGGCTCGTGCACTTCGGGCGGTGTCCTCGCGCCGTTGCTCATGATCGGCGCGGGGCTGGGCACGCTGCTCGCCCCGGTGCTACCCGGCGGCGACGTCTCGCTGTGGGCGCTCGTGTGCATGGCCGCAACGCTGGCCGGGGTGCTCGGCGCGCCGCTCACGGCGATCGTGTTCGCGCTGGGTCTCACGCACGACGCCAATGCCCTGCTGCCGCTGCTGCTGACCTGCGGCATCTCCTACGGCGTGACGATCTGGATCATGCCGCGCTCGATCATGACCGAGAAGATCGCGCGTCGCGGGCGCCACATTCACCGCGAGTACGGGGTCGACCCACTCGAACGCCTGCACGTGGGCGAGTTGATGACGCGCGAGCCGGAGTCGCTCGATGCGTCCCTGTCGATCGACGAGGCGGCTCGCACGGCGTTCGGCGCCGGACAGCGTCATCGCGCCTACCCGGTCGTCGACGCCGCGCACACCGTGCTGGGCATGGTGGATCGCCAGGCGCTCACACGCGCGCAAACGCAAGGGTTGCAAACGCTGGGGCAACTCTACGGGGTGAATCCGCCCCTCGTGGCATTGCCCTCGGAAACCGGGCGCATCGTCTCCGCGCGCTTCGCCGCGCATCATCTGGAGCGACTGCCGGTGGTGAGCGACGCCACATCGCGCAAGCTGATCGGCATCATCAGCCGCAGCGATCTCGTCAAGCCGGCCGAGCACTGGCGCTCCGAGGAAGAAGTGCGCGAGCGCATGATTCATCTCGGACGGCGACGCAACTGAACGCCGTTGCGCCGGCAGGCATCCGGTTCGTCACCCGCGGGACGCTCGACCCGAGCGCTTCGCGGCGTCTTCCTCTAAGCCGTGGGTGGATTCAAGGCGCGCAACCCGGCCGCCGCGATGGCTATGATCGACGCACCGGCAAGACGCTGAGCGCCGGCGAAAAAAAGGCGGCGCACCTGGCGCCGCGTTCGGTACTGCCACACGTAATGGGGGTTGGGCCGGGCGGAGGTCGCCGCCGACGGTCAGTGCATCGCCGCGGAATTGCGTGCGTCGGACGATGCCGCCGCGCTCACGCCGTTGGCACGTTCCCAGGCATTCTTGGCGAGCAGTGCGACGGTGGCGATCAGGGCCGGAATCGCGAGCAGCGAAAACGTCGAGGCGAAGCCCAGATGACGACGCATCAGTTCGGCGCCGAGCAACGCACCGGCGATGCCGCCGAAGCGCCCGATGCCCAGCATCCACGCCACGCCCGTGGCGCGGCCGTGCGTCGGGTAGAACATGGCCGCCAGCGACGGCATCGACGACTGTGCGCCGTTCATCGCCGTGCCAGCCAGGAAAATCAGCGCGACGAGCAGTCCGATATTGCCCATCGCCTGCCCCACCGCGTACACCAGCACGGCCGTGAGCGCGTAGCCGGCCGCCACCACCTTCTGCGCGTTGAACCGGTCCATGAACCAACCGGACAGAATCGTACCGATGCCGCCGCCCAGCGGGAAGAGCGCGGTGATCAGCGCCGCGCGCTCGATCGTGAAGCCGGCGTCCTTGAACAGAATCGGCATCCAGCTCGTGAGCAGATAGAAGATCACGAGCCCCATGAAGTAGGTGGCCCACAGCATCAGCGAACCGAAGCCGTATTGCTTCGAGAGCACGACACCGATGGCCGACCCGGCATGCTTCGGCGCCGCTTCGTTCACCGTGAACGCGCCCACATCGTCGAACGACTCCCCCGAAATGCGCGACAGAATGCGGCGCACGCGATCGATCGGCTTGCCCTGCACCACGAGGAACTTGACCGACTCCGGCAGGCAGAGCACCAGCAGGACCGACAGCACCAGCGGCAGCACGCCGCCGAGCACCAGCACACTGTGCCAGCCGAAATGCGGAATCAGCCACGAGGCGACGAAGCCGCCGACCGAGGCGCCGAGCGGGAACCCGCAGAACATCGTGTTGACGATCACCGCGCGGCGCGGTTGGGGCGCGTATTCGGAAATCAGCGTCACGGCGTTGGGCATGGCGGCGCCCAGCCCGAGCCCGGTCAGAAAGCGCAGCACCGTGAGCGTTTCGAGATCTTGCGCGAACGCCGTGGCAAGACTCGCCACGCCGAAGAAGACCACGGAGAGCACCAGCATCGTCTTGCGGCCGAGCCGGTCGGCGAGCGGCCCGGCGAAGATCGCCCCGCCCGCCAGGCCGAACAGCGCCGCCGAAAGCACCGGTCCGAGCGAGCCCTTGTCGATGTGCCACTGCTGCACGAGCGCCGGCGCAATGTAGCCGATGGCAGCGGTATCGAAGCCGTCGATGGCGACGATGAAGAAACACAGGATCAGCACCAGCCACTGATAGCCGGAAAAGCGTTGTGCGTTGATATAGGCGGGCACATCCACCGTGCGCGGTTGCGTCATGAAACTGTCTCCTGGGGGCGTGGCCGCCCCGCTTGTCATCCCATTATTGTTATTGGAATCCGGCGTCGCCCGTATGCGTGCCTTGGGTCGGGGGTGGCGCGCGTTGCCTGCCCGGCGGCGTCTCGAATTCCGACGCTACTGTACGACGTTCGACGGCTCCTCGAAATGATCTTTCGTCAGGCCATCCATAACAGGGGGTTATGGTCGGCGGCGCCGGTCGCGGCAGCTGCGGCGGTCGGGCAGCCGCCACACCCACAGCGCCAGCGCTTTATCGGCCTGCCGCGATCAGGCCAACGGCAATCCGACGTAGTTCTCGGCCAGCATGAGTGACGCCGCGCGCGAACTCACCACGTATTCCAGTTCGGCGCGTTGCATCTGCTGCTCGAAGGGCGTCGCGTCGTCGAGCCGGTGCAGCATGCGCGTCATCCAGTAGGAGAAGTGCTCAGCGCGCCAGATTCGCTTGAGCGCCGCCTCGGAGTATCCCCGCAACCCGGCCTCGCTGTCGCGATGGAAGAAATCGTCGAGCGCGCGGGCCAGACGCCAGACGTCGGCCACGGCGAGGTTCATGCCCTTCGCGCCCGTCGGCGGCACGATGTGTGCGGCGTCGCCGGCCAGGAACAGGCGGCCGTGCTGCATGGGCGTGGCGACAAAGCTGCGCATGGCGACCACGTTCTTCTGAAAGATCGGGCCTTCGGTGAGGCGCCAGCCGCCGGTCGTCTGCGTGCGCGTTTGCAGTTCGTGCCAGATGCGCTCGTCGGTCCAATCCTCGGCACGCTCGCTCGGGTCGCATTGAAAGTACATGCGCTGTACCGTGGGCGAGCGGGTGCTGATGAGCGCGAAGCCGCGTTCGTGCGCCGCGTAGATCAGTTCGTCCGACGACGGCGGCGCCTGCACCAGCACCCCGAACCACCCGAACGGATACACACGCTGGTACTCCTTGCGCACCGACGTGGGCATCGCGGGGCGGCACACGCCATGAAAGCCGTCGCAACCGGCAATGAAGTCGCACGTCAGGCGATGCGTCTGGCCGTTCGCCGTGAACTGCACGCTCGGCTGCGTGCTGTCGATGTCGTGTACGGACACGTCGGAGACGTCGAACAGCATCTCGCCATGCACCGCTTCGCGCGCCGCGATCAGGTCCTTGATGACTTCGTGTTGAGCGTAGACGGTGATCGCACGCCCCGTCAGTTCGGTGAGCGCAATACGATGACGCTCGCCGCCGAAGGCGAGCTCCACGCCATGGTGCACCGCGCCCTCGCGACGCATGCGCTCGCCGACGCCCGTTTCGTTGAGGATGTCCATCGTGCCCTGCTCCAGCACGCCGGCGCGAATCGTCGATTCGACCGCCTCGCGCGAGCGCGATTCGAGCACGACCGACGCAATGCCTTGCAGGTGAAGCAAATGGGAAAGCAGCAGACCGGCGGGACCGGCCCCCACGATGACGACGGGGTAATGAGTGCGCATGAGTTGTCTCCTGTAATGGCTACGTCCTCGTGCGGGTACCGCCTGGCGGGCAGGTCGCGGCATGAAATACGGCAAGCGTGCGGATTGCATTTCTTGGCTACCTTTCGCACGCTGCCTCCCCTTAGGACTGCGCGTAAACGAGCATTTCGAAAGCGGCTTTCATACCTTGTCACGAGGAGCGAATGCGTCATATCTTATGGAGCACGCGCGTCGCATTGAATGGATGAATCGACGACTTTCTTGTACTTTTTCGACAACTTCGTCCGAGGGAAAACCAGTATGTCAGGCGCGTCATCACGGCTGCGCGCGGCGCGCGAGACGATCCCCGAATTTTCGCTGTATGGCGAGATGGCGGAAACCGACAGTGCGGATTTCGTCCATATCGAATGGATCGAAACGCGCAGCCGACTCTATGACTGGCACATCGACACGCACCGGCATCTGGGGCTGTTTCAGGTACTCGCGATCTTCGAGGGCACGGTCGAAGCCAACGTCGACGAGTCCACCTGGGTCGTCGAGGGACCGGCCGTCATCACGGTGCACCCTTCGGCGGTGCACAACTTCCGCTTCTCGCGCGGCGCGCACGGCTTCGTGCTCACCATGGCACAGAGTGTGCCGTTCGACACGTCCATCGGTGCGGATGCCGACATGGCCGCGCTGCTGCGCAAGCCCTGGCTCTTCACGCTCGGCGACGCCCCCCAGACCCGCGATCGTCTCTACACCCTGCTCGGGTTGATCATGGACGAATTCTCGCGGCCGCAACTGGGGCACGGGGAAATGGTCGGATGGCTCACGCGTAGCGTGCTGCTGCTGCTCGCACGGCTGCATGCCCACCACGATTCGGCCACCCGCGCGGGGCGTACCGAACTGGATCTTTTCGCGCGCTTTCGCGCGCTCGTGGAAGCGCATTACACCGAAGCATGGGCCGTGCCCACGTATGCCGAACGACTGCACGTGACCGAGAGCAAGCTCAATCGGCTTTGCCGCCGCATCGCGGGCAAGTCGGCGTTCGATCTGGTGCAGGATCGCCTGATGCTCGAGGCCCGGCGCAAGCTCATCTACATCCCCGCGCCCGTCTCGCATGTGGCATACGAACTCGGATTTCAGGATCCGGCCTACTTCTGCCGCGTTTTCAAGCGGCATGTCGGCGTTACGCCGTCGACCTTCCGGCGCGACGCGCAACACGCCCATCTGGGCGACGAACCGTAAACTCCGGGGCGGGTTGGCGGGGCAACGCCGTCGCGCGCCCCGCCCCGCGCTCTCACGCCGTCATCGGCACGGCGCCGACCGGCGTCTTCCCCCGCAGGAAAGTCAGCAGCGCCTCGGTCACGGCGCTCGCGCATTCGATGTTCGACAGATGCGCGCCGGGCACGATGACCTGGCGTGCGCCGCGAATGCGCTCGACGATGGCCGTCGACATGACCGGCGGCGTGGCGAGATCGCCCTCACCGGTGACGACCAGCGTGGGCGCCTCGATCGCGGCAATCTCGTCGAGCTGGTTCATGTCGCGCACCGCGGCGCACGCCGCCGCATAGCCCGGCGCCGAGAGTGAGCGGAACATCGCCTTCATGCGCTCGACGAGCGCCGGTTCGCGCTGCGCGAACGCCGGCGTGAACCAGCGCGACACCACCGCATCGACGACGGCCGCCATGCCTTCGGATTGCACGGCACGAATGCGCGCGTTCCAGCCGTCCTCACCGCCGATGTGCGCGGACGAGCACACGATCGCCAGACGCGCCAGGCGATGCGGCGCATGAATGCCCAGCCACATGCCCGTCATCCCGCCCATCGACACGCCCGCCAGACTCGCGCGCCCGATCTCCAACGCATCGAGCAGCGCAAGCACGTCGCGGCCGAGCTGGCCGATCGTGTACGGACCCGGCGTCACCGACGATCCGCCGTGGCCGCGCGTGTCGTAACGAATCACCCGGAATTCCCGGGCGAGCGCGGGCACCTGCGGTGCCCACATGTCGAGTGTGGTGCCCAGCGAGTTCGACAGCACCAGCGCGGGTGCGCTCTCGTCGCCATCGATCGCCACACGCAGCGTGGCGCCGTCGACTTCGATCAAACGTTCCATCGTCATGCGGTCCGCCTCCTCAGCCCTGAGCGCCATCGCGCGCGCGCGTGGTCGAACCGGGGTTGGCGGCTTCCATCTCCGCGAAGACTTTCTCTGCGTCGTGGATCGCCTGGTTCGCCGCGGGCAGACCGCAATACAGCGCGGCATGCAGGAACAGTTCCTTCATCTCCTCCCGCGTCACACCGTTGTTGAAGGCGGCACGCACATGCATGCGAAATTCATCGCCGCGGTTGAGCGCGATGAGCAGCGAGAGGGTGACCATGCTGCGCATGTGGCGCGTGAGGCCCGGACGTGTCCACACGTCTCCCCACGCAAAGCGCGTAATGAAATTCTGGAAGTCGTCGTTGAAGTCGTTGATGTGGCTGAGCGAGCGGTCCACGTGCGCATCGCCGAGTACGGCGCGGCGCACCTGCATGCCGTTGTCGTAGCGTTCCTGATCGTTCATTGGGATTTCCTGGCGGAGAGGTTGAGCGCGAGCGCCGCATCGGCCAGCGCGAGCACGCGGCTCACGAACGTGTCTGCGGCGCCCAGATAATGTTGCGGATCGGTCAGACGTTCGAGCGTCTCGCCGGAAAGAGTGCTGGCGATCCCGGTGTCGTCGCGCAGCACGTCGAGCAGATGACGCTGCCGCGCGATGGCTTCGCGGCAGCAGGCCTCCACGCGGCGGTGCGCTTCGAGCCGGCCCATGGACTCGCCCAGCGCCATGGTCACGGCCTCGGCCATGATCAGCCCGCGCGTGATGTCCACGTTCTCGCGCATGCGCGCGGTGTCGACGGTCCAGTCCGCCACGAGCGTGCGTGCCGTCGCCAAGGCCCCACCGCACAACATCAGCAGTTCGGGCAATGCTTCCCATTCGGCGTGCCAGGTGCCAAGACCACGCTCATGGTCCTGCTGCATGGCGGAGAACAGCGTGGCGGCGAGTTGCGGCGTGCGCGCCGCGGCGGTGAGTATCGCCGCGCAGCCGACCGGGTTGCGTTTGTGCGGCATGGTGGACGAGCCGCCGCGTCCCGGTCCCGACGCCTCGGCGATCTCGCCGACTTCGGTCTGCGTGAGCATGGCCGTGTCGCGTGCGAACTTGCCGAGTGAGCCGGTGAGCGATGCGGCCCAGCTGCCCACGCGCACGATGCGGTCGCGCTGGCCGTGCCAGGGCGTCGCGGCGTTGCGCAGGCCGAGATGCCGGGCAAGCGCCGCGGCCACCGCCGGGCCATGCCCGCCGAGCGACGCCAGCGTACCCGCCGCACCGCCAAACTGCACACACAGGGCTTGCTCGCGCACCTCGGCCAATTCGGCCCGGGCGCGCAGCAACGCGTCGAGCGTGCCGGCGAGCTTGAGCCCGAACGTGATCGGCAAGGCATGCTGCAACCAGGTGCGTCCGATCATGACGGTGGCGCGGTGCTGCCGGACCTGCTCGGCCAGTTGCGCGACCAGGCCGTCGAGGTCGGCGCCGAGATCGTCGAGCGCGCCGCGCACTTGCAGCACGAGGCCGGTGTCGATGGCGTCCTGGCTGGTGGCCCCCCAGTGCACGAAGCGCGCGGCTTCGGCGTCGCGCGCGGCAACGAGGGCGGTGAGTTGCTTGACCAGGGGGATGGCTAGGTTGCCCGCGCGGGCCGCGGCATCGCGCAGCGCGGGCCAATCGAGGTCGCCGGCGCGCGCGGCGGCGGCAATCGGGGCGACGGCTGCGCCCGGAATTACTCCGGTTTCGGCTTCGGCGGCGGCAAGCGCCGCTTCGAAGTCGAGCATGCCCTGAAGCGTGGCGTCGCGCGAAAAACGCGCCGTCACGGCGGAGCCGCGCAGCAAGGAGTCAAGCAGTTCCGTCATCGGAGAATCGATGGTTGGTGCGTTGCAAAAATGCAGATACGACCTCGGGCCGCCGGCACCATCGTGCCGGCAGCCCGAGGCCGCGCCAGTTTCAGCCTTGCATGACCGACATCAGAGGTCGAGGAACACCGTCTCCTCGTCGCCCTGCATGCGGATGTCGAACCGGTACGACACACGGCCGCCGGTCACCTCGCGGCGGGCGATCAACGTGTGGCGCCGCTCGGCCGGCACCTGTTGCAGCACGGGGTCGGCCGCGTTGGCCGATGCCTCGTCGTCGAAATAGATACGCGTAAACAGATGATTGAGCAAGCCCCGCATCGTCAGGATCACGTCGATGCGCGGTGCCTCGCCCGGCGCGGCGGCGCCCGGCTTGACCGTCTCGATGACGAAGCGATTCTCCGCATCGGTGCCGGTGCCGCATCGGCCGGCGCCCGCAAAGCCGGTGCGCTCGATGTCTTCGGCGGTGCGCACGTAGTTGCCGTGCGCGTCGGCCTGCACCACTTCGATCAGGGCATCGTTGATCGGATTGCCGGCGCCGTCGTACACGCAGCCGATCAGGCGGATGCGCTCGCCCTCGGCGCGATCGCCGGCCACCACGGGCGTGAAGGCGCTCTTGAAGTCGTACAGGTACTGCTCCGGCGACAGGCCGTAGGCGAAATACGGGCCGACGGTCTGCGACGGCGTTTGCTGGTAATCGGACATGACTCAGGACTCCATCGGCGTTTGGTCGGCACCGCGCAGCACGATGTCGAATTCATAACCCAGCGCGTACTCGGGCTCCGTGATATCCATCGAGAAGCGCGCGATCAAACGGTCCCGGGCGTGCGCCGGCGTGGCCTGGAAGATCGGATCGTAGGCCAGCAGCGGGTCGCCCGGGAAATACATCTGCGTCACCAGACGGGTCGCGAAGTAATGGCCGAACACCGAAAAGTGAAGATGCTGCGGGCGCCATGCATTGTGGTGGTTCTTCCACGGGTAAGCGCCCGGCTTGATGGTCAGGAACCTGTAGCGGCCCTGCGCATCGGTCAGCGCGCGGCCGGCGCCGAGGAAGTTCGGGTCGAGCGGCGCGTCGTGCTGGTCCACCTTGTGCACGTAGCGGCCGCAGGCGTTGGCCTGCCACAGCTCCACGAGCGTGTTGGGGACCGGACGGCCACCCTCGTCGAGCACGCGGCCCGTGACGATCATCCGCTCGCCGAGGGGCTCGCCGTTGCGCACCGCATTACGCGTGAGATCACCGTCGAGCGCGCCGATGATGCCGTTGCCGTAGACCGGCGAGCGCAGATCGGCAAGGTTCTGCTTGACGGGGATGAGCAACTGCTTGGGACCGCGCAGCGCCGTGGACTTGTATCCGCTGTCGATGAGCCTGGGATGCGAATCCCAGTCGCGCGGGCGCAGGACGGTTGTCGTGTTCGACATGGTCTCACTCCATTTCGTGTTGTCTGTCCGGGCAGGCGTCGTGGTCTGTCACCGGTCGGTTTTCGACACTATATCCATAATCAAAGGATATATTTATTGACATTTTCTTAGGTTTTTCATAACTTTTGGGAATGGAAAGACACCTGCTCGATGGGCGCATCAAGCTGCGCCATTTGCAATGCCTGCTGGCCGTGGCGCAGCACGGCAGCCTTCAGCGCGCCGCCGAAGCCCTGTCCATCACGCAACCCGCCGTGAGCAAGACGATCGCCGAACTCGAGGGCCTGCTTGGCGTGCGTCTGTTCGAGCGCGGGCGCAACGGCGCCCGGCCCACCGCGCAGGCCGAGTTGTTCCTGCGGCATGCGGGGGCGAGCGTGAGCGCCCTGCGCCAGGGCATCGATGTGCTCTCGCGTGCCGTCGGCCAGACCGGCGGCGTGATCTCGCTTGCCGTGCTGCCCACGCTGGCCGCCGCCATGATGCCCTCCGTGCTCGAAACGTTCCGGCGGGAATGGCCCGGCATCGTGGTGCAGGTACACACCGGTGCGAACCAGCAATTGCTCACCCGGCTCAAGTCCGGCGAAATGACGCTCGCGCTGGGCCGGATGTCCGACCCCGAGGGCATGGCGGGGCTCACGTTCGAGCACCTTTGCGCCACGCCGTTGTGCGTGGTGGTGCGCCCGGCGCATCCGCTCGTGCAGCAGCGTCGAGTGTCGATGGCCGATCTCGCGGATCATCACGTGATCCTGCCACCGCATGGCACGATCCTGCGTCATACGGCCGACAGCTTCTTGCGAGCGCATGGCGTGGGCACGCTCGACGACTATTCCGAGTTGCTTTCGATGTCGCTCGCCCGTGCCATGACGTTGCGCGACGACGTGGTGTGGATCGCCTCCGAGATCACCGTGCAGGACGATCTCGCCGACGGCACGCTGTGCGCGCTGCCCTTCGCCACGAACGGGACCGAGGAATCCATCGGCATTCTGTGGCGCAACGACACCGTGCCGACCCCGCCGGAGCAGACGCTCATCAGCGCCATGCGCGAAGCGGCGCGGGTGCGCTACGGCGTGCCGGGGCTGCGCTGAAGCGCTCGCGCGCGAGCCCTCATCCATGGGACCCGGCCGCCGCGTGTCCGGGCGCCGAAAGCCCGAGCATGCGCACCGCGTTGTCCTTGAGCAGCAGCGGCCTGACCTCGTCGCGAAAGCCGGCGGTCTCGAAGTCGCGCAGCCAGCGATCCGGCGCGATGAGCGGAAAGTCGGAACCGAACAGCATCTTCTCGCGCAGCAGCGAGTTGGCATACTGGATCAGTTCCGGCGAGAAATACTTCGGCGACCAGCCCGACAGATCGATGTAGACGTTCGGCTTGTGCAGCGCGATCGACAAGGCCTGCGACTGCCACGGCCAGGACGGATGCGCGATCACGATGTTCATCTCGGGGAAGTCGGTCGCCACATCGTCCAGGTGGATTGGCTCGGAGAACTTGAGCCGCAACCCGCCCCCGCCCGGCATGCCGGATCCGATGCCGGAATGTCCGCTGTGAAACACGGCCGTGAGGCGATACTCCGCGATCAGCTCGTACATCGGGTACGCCATGCGGTCGTTGGCGAAAAACCCCTGCATGGTCGGATGGAACTTGAAGCCGCGCACGCCGAATTCCTCGACGAGCCGCCGCGCTTCGCGCACGCCCATGCGACCCTTGTGCGGATCGATGCTCGCGAACGCGATCATGATGTCCGCATTCTCCTGTGCAAAGCCCGCGATCTCTTCGTTCGGAATGCGGCGGCGCCCGATGTTCGCCTCGCAATCGACGGTAAACATCACGAAGCCGATGTTGCGCTCGCGGTAATGCTCGATCGTCTCGGGAATGGTGGGCCGACGGTTCTGCTTGAGCACGGTGCCGAAATACTTGTCGGCGGCATCGTCGAAGGCCTTGCCGAACAGGTCCGGCGGCTGGCAGCACGACACCTCGGCGTGCACGTGTGTATCGATGGCGACGAGTTTGTCGAGATTCATTCGGCCGTCTCCGGATCGAGGATCTGCGCCGCGACGATCGCCAGCGCCCGGCGCGTCTCTGGCAGTTCGAACTTCAGCCAATGGCGCGCGGCGCGACGCTTGCCGTCGTGCGCCGAGTGGCCGGATGCGGCCACCCGGTGCTCCGCGAGCGCTGCCTGCGCCCACAAGCCCGCCAGCGACAGCCCGTGAACCACGCGCATCATCTCGCCGGCCACACACAGCGCCGCGCGCGGCGAGGACTGTGTGAGAGCGACGATCTGCGGCAGCATCGTCACGCCTTCGTCGAGCACGGCCATGGCCGCGCCGAACCCGTCGAGACCGGGGAGCATGCGCGCCTCGGCAGCCTGCGCGCGCGCCCAGGCGAGCCATTGACGCAACACCGCGCCATCGTCGCGCGCGATCTTGCGCAGCATCAGGTCGATGGCCTGGATCTCGTTGGTGCCCTCGTAGATCATGGGAATACGGGCGTCGCGCAGGTACTGGGCAATGCCCGTCTCCTCGACATAGCCATAGCCGCCGAATACCTGCAACGCAGCGCTCGCCCCGTGGAAAGCCTGTTCGGTCGACATCGCCTTGACCACCGGCGTGAGCAGCGCCGCCAGCGCATCCGCCTGCGCGCGCGCCGGTGCCGTATCGGCGTGGTGCGACTCGTCGATGGCCAGCGCGGCGCGATACAACAGCAATCGTGCGCCCTCGACGGCCACGCGTTGCCCTTCGAGCAGGCGCCATACCGCCGGATGCCGGGCAATGGGGGCACCGGCCGGCGCGCCGGGCACGCGCGACTGCACCCGCTCGTTCGCGTGACGCTCGGCCATTTCGCATGCTTGCTGCGCCAGTCCAACGCCCGAAGCCCCGACATGAAGCCGCGCCGAATTCATCATCGCGAACATGGCTTCGAGTCCTCGATGCGGCTGGCCGACCAGATATCCGATCGCCCCCTCGAAGGCCATCGAGCATGTGGCGCTACCGCGAATGCCCATCTTGTGCTCGATGCCGGTGCAGTGCACGGCATTGCGCTCGCCGCCGGCCAGCACCTTGGGCACGAGGAACAGCGACAGACCGCCGCTTCCGGCCGGGGCTTGCGGCGTCCGGGCGAGCACAAGGTGCACGATGTTCGGCGTGAGATCCTGTTCGCCGCCGGAGATGAATATCTTCTCGCCGGTCACGCGCACCGTGCCCGACGCTTCGTCGAGCCATTCGGCGCGCGTGCGGATCTGGCCCAGATCGCTGCCCGCTCCCGGCTCGGTGAGGGCCATCGTCGCGAGCCAGTCTCCGCTCACCAACGGCCCAAGCCACGTCTCGCGCAGTGCCTCGCTACCGAAACGATGGACACACTCGTAGGCACCATGAAGGATGCCGGGATACATCGTCCAGGCGAGGTTGGCGCCCGCCGTGAGTTCCTGCACGGCCACTTGCGCGACCACCGGCAGGCCCTGCCCGCCAAGTGACGGATCGCACGGCAGCGACGGCCAGCCGGCATCGCGGTACTGGCGGTAGGCGTCGGCGAAGCCGGCGGGGGTTCGCACCTCGCCGTCGCGCCACGTGCAACCCTCCCGATCGCCCACGGCGTTCAGTGGCGCGAGTACCTCGCGCGCGAAGCGCGCCGCCTCGTCGACCACCTGCACCAACGTCGCCGTATCGAGCTCCCGGTAGGGCACCAGGCGCGTGAGCGCCTCGCCCACGCCGAGCTTGTCCAGCACGAACGCAATGTCGTGCGCCGCGCTTTGCAGTTTCGGTTCGTGCATGTCAGCGTCTCGCGGGCGCGAGGATGATGTGGGGCGTGCCCTCGTACGCCGCGTGCAATGCCTCGACCGCGGCCGCGCGATGATCCTGCACCGCGCGCTGGTTGATCGAGCCCTTGTCGGTCACTTCGCCGCGATCGAGCGACGGCGGCGTGTCGAGCAACATCAAGCGGGCCACGTAGGTGGCGCTGCCGCCCGCCGACGCGTTGAGCGTTGCCAGCAGTGTCGTGAAGGCGTCCCGCACGGGCGGCGCGGCGAGTACGTCGGCCAGCGGCGCATCGTTGGGCAGGCCGCTCAGGCGCCGGCAATCCTCCACGCGGGGAAAGATCATCAGGCCGATGTCATCGCGATTGATGCCGGTCACTACCGCGTCCTGGACGTAAGGCGCACCTTCCGAAATCACACGGGCGCGCAACGGACCGACGCTCACGAACGTGCCGGAACTGAGCTTGAAATCCTCGGTGATGCGTCCGTCGAATTGCAGGCCGATTTCCGGGTGCGCCGGGTCGACGAACGTCGCCGCGTCGCCGGTGCGGTAGTAGCCCTCTTCGTCGAATACCGGATCGGTGGATTCATGTCGCCAGTACCCGGCCATGACGTTCGGCCCGCGAAACCGCACTTCGAGCTTGCCGCCCACGGGGGCGAGCTTGACCTCGCAGCCCGGCGCCGGCAAGCCGATGTAGCCCGCGCGCATGATCGGCCCGGTCGTGAACATGCAGCTCGGCGACGTCTCGGTCATGCCCAGCCCCGACATGATGCGAATGCGCTCGCCGCAATGCTGCTCCGTCACGCGCTCCAGCCGGTCCCACGCCGCCTGCGACAGTCCCGCCCCGCCAAAGAAATACAGGTTCACCCGCGCGAAGAAGCGCTCGCGCAACACGGCGTCGCGCTCGAGGGCGATGGCGAGATCCTCCCATCCCTTCGGCACGTTGAAGTAGACGGTCGGCGAAATCTCGCGCAGGTTGCGCAGCGTCTCCTCGAACTTCCCGGCGACGGGCTTGCCGTCGTCGATGTAGAGCGTGCCGCCGTTGTACAGCGCGATACCGACGTTATGACTGCCGCCATAGGTGTGATTCCACGGCAGCCAGTCCACCAGCACCGGCGGGGCCTCGCCGAAGGTCGGGAAGGTTTGCAGCAGCATCTGCTGATTGCTGCACAGCATGCGCTGCGTGGTCGGCACCGCCTTCGGCGAACGCGTCGAGCCGGACGTAAAGAGGATCTTGGCCACGGTGTCGCCGTTGACCCGGGCATGCGCGGCGTCGATATCGCGCGGCACCGCCTCGAGCAGCGCGTCGAAAGCCAGCGTGCCGCCGTCACCGCACGCCGTGACGCGAATCACGTCCTCGCCCAGCACTGCGTCCATCGCCTTGCCGTAAGCGTTCGCATCGGTTACGTAGACGAGGCCCGGGCGCAGCACGCCCAGCGTGTGGCGCAGCTTGCCGAAGTCCGTCGACACGATGGAATACGCCGGCGAAATCGGCGCGAACGGCACGCCCGCATACATCGCGCCGAGGGCCAACTGAAAATGTTCGAGATCGTTGCCGGACAGGATCGCGATGGGACGCTGCGCCGACAATCCACGGTCGCGCAACGCCTGACCGATGGCGCGCGCGCGCAACAGCATCTGCGCGTATGTGATGCCGATCCACGCGCCGTCGGGACCGCGCCGTGCGATCAGCCACCGGTCAGGATGCCGGGCCGCGCCCGACACGAGCCGATCGGTCAATCGCTCGGGAAAGTCGCCCAGCGCTTCACGCGAGCGCAGATACCAGAACTCGCCGTCGCGACGCACCTCGACACCGGGATTGCCGATGCTGACCGGCCGATAGCGGTGCGCGGCGATGTCCGGGCTGGCCGCCGTGTTGTTGCCTTGGTTCAAAACACTGTCTCCTGCTTCGAACCCGCCGCGACGCGTTCTCGGTCGCGTTCGCCGGCGGGCACATCCTCATCCCTTCGGGAAGTTCAGATCGGGTAGTGGCGCGGGGTCGTCTGCACGGTGATCCAGCGCAGCTCCGTGAACTCGCCAATGGACGCCTTGCTGCCGAAGCGACCGTATCCGCTCGCCTTCACGCCGCCGAACGGCATCTGGGCTTCGTCGTGCACGGTCGGGCCGTTGATGTGACAGATGCCGGATTCGATGCGTCGCGCCAGTTGCAGCGCACGCGACACGTCGCGGCTGAAGATCGCCGCGGACAATCCGAACTCGCTGTCGTTGGCGAGCGCCACCGCTTCGTCGTCGCCCTGAACGCGTTGGATCGTGACCACCGGGCCGAACGACTCTTCGCGATACAGGCGCATTGCAGGTGTCACACCGTCGACGATGGTCGCCTGCATGATCGCCCCCTCGACGCGGCAGCCGAGCGGCAGCCGTGCGCCATGCTCACGGGCATCTTCGACAAGTGCCGCCACGCGCGACGCTGCCTGCGCGCTCACCATCGCGCCAAGCACGCTCTCGGGCGACGTCGGCGCGCCCGCGTGCAACGTTGCCGCCTTGGCGGTGAGCTTCTCGACGAAGGCGTCGGCCACGCGGGCGTCGACGATCACGCGCTCCGTCGACATGCAAATCTGCCCCTGGTTGAAGAACGCACCGAACGCAATGCCATCGACCGCGGCGTCCAGATCGGCATCGTCGAGCACCAGCACGGGCGCCTTGCCGCCCAGCTCCAGCAGCGCGGGCTTCAGATGCTCGGCCGCCACACGGGCGATGATGCGCCCCACATGCGTGGAGCCGGTGAAGTTCACGCGTCGCACGGCCGGATGCGCGATCAGGCGCGCCACGATCTCGCCGGCATCCTCGGGCGCATTCGTCACGACATTGACCACGCCGTCACCGAGGCCTGCCTCGTGCAGGCAGGCGCCGATCAGCGCGTGCACGCCGGGACATTGCTCCGACGCCTTGAGCACGACCGTGTTGCCACAAGCCAGCGGCATGGCCAGCGCGCGCGTCGCGAGAATGACCGGCGCATTCCAGGGCGCGATGCCCAGCACCACGCCGACCGGCGAGCGCACGGCCATCGCGAGACTGCCGGGCACGTCGCTTGGAATGACGCTGCCGTCGATCTGCGTGGTCATTGCGGCGGCTTCCCGCAGCATGTTGGCCGCCAGCATGACATTGAAGCCATACCAGTTGGCCATCGCCCCCGTCTCGGCTGCGCCGATGGCGATGAAGTCCGCCGCGCGGGCGTCCATGCGTTCGGCGGCCGCGAGCAGGCGCTGACGGCGTGCGGTCGGCGAGAGCGCCGCCCACGCCGGGAACGCCGCCTGCGCAGCGTCGGCGGCGGCATCGGCGTCGGCGAGCGTTGCCGCCGGCGCGCGCGACGCCACGGCGCCCGTCACCGGATCGATCCGCTCGAACGTCGCTCCCCCTTGCGCGCCGCGCCACTGGCCGCCAATCAGCATCTGTACGTCGTGCATCGCGTCATCCTCTCTCGTTCGTTGCGTCGCGTGAGTCGGTGTTCGCCCAGCTTCAGCGCTTGTAAGCCTGCAAGCCCGGCTTGATCGACTTGTCGTCGAGGAACTGCTTGAGCCCCTGCTCGCGACCGTGCTCCGGATCGCGCAGTTGCGCCTGATCGAGCTTGGCGTACAGGTAGTCTTCGCTCTGTTCCCACGTGAGTTCGCGCGCACGCTTGAAGCCATGCTTGGCCGCGCGCAACACCACCGGATTCTTCTCGAGCAGCTTGGCGGCCAGCGCCAGCGTGGTCTCGCGCAATTGGGCGAGCGGCACGCTCTGATTGACGAGGCCCATTTCCGCAGCCTGCACGCCGGTGAACGTGTCGCCAGTCATGATGTAGTGCAGCGCCCGACGATGGCCGACAGTATCCGCCATCGCCTTGCTCACCAGGTTGCCCGGCGGAATGCCCCAGTTGATCTCGGACAGGCCGAACACGGCCTCGTCGGCGGCAATCGCCAGATCGCACGCCACCAGCGGCGAGAAACCGCCGCCGAAGCACCACCCGTTGACCATGGCGATCGTGGGCTTCGAATACATGCGAAGACGACGCCACTGCCAGTCGGAGGCGTCGCGACGCACACGCTCCTGCACGATCTCCGGACCGCCGTCGATCTCGCGGAAGTACTCCTTCAGATCCATGCCCGCCGTCCACGCGGCGCCCGCGCCGGTGAGCACGACGACTTTCACGTCGGCGTCGAGTTCGATGGCGTCGAGCACCTGGTTCATCTCGGTGTTGAGCGTCGGGCTCATGGCGTTGCGCTTGTCCGGACGATTGAAGATCACCCAGCCAATACCGCCCTCGACTTTCACATCAACCGTTTTCCAGCGTCCTTCGTATGCATTCATTTTGCGAAATTCCCAAGTGTGCGGGGCAACCTGCGCCGCGCGCCGGGAGTGGCGCGCGGTGTTGCCGACACACACATTTAATATCAGGTAACCTTACATTGCAAGCACTGTGTTTTCAGTGGAAACCCTTAGCGCATTTTTCAGAACGTGTGACGCATGCCGAGCATCACCCCGGCTTGCCCTTCACCCGCGGGCGGCGTGGTACCGCCTCCGCCGCCGCTGACCGAGTAGGCCGCGTGCGCGCTGTTGAACAGATAGGCGGCCTGCGCATAGACGGCGGTGCGCACCGACAGCGAATACGTGGCGCGCAGCGTGGTCATCGTGCCGCGCGTGTTGTGATCGCTGTTGATGATGCGATAGACCTGGCCGTCCACGAGCCAGGCCGGGGTGATGTTGTATGCCGCGCCCAGGTAGAAGAGGTTCGAATGCGTGTTGACCGCAGGCGTCGAGACACGGCGGCCCAGCCAGCCGCCACCAACCTTGAAGGCGCCGTACTTGTAGTACGCGCCAAGGGTCGTGCGCGTGTCCTTGTCGCCGCTGCTGGCGAAGGCGACGGTCGGCTGTCCGTCGAAGAAGTTGGCCGCCGCGTTGGTGCCGCCGCGTTGCTCCTCGTACGACGCGGCCACGCCGAAGTTGCTGGCGTCGTACTTGAGCATCACCGACCAGTCGCGGCACTGCACGGACTGCCCCGGCACCTGTCCGGCGCACGTGCCCTGGCCGGGGGAGTTGCCCGTACCGCCCGAATCACGCCCGAAGGAATACCCCGCGCCGAAGCTCAGTCCCTGCCACGCCACCTGGTACGTGACCGAGTTGTCGGTCCGCGCGTTGGGAATGTACGCGTCGAACGACCCCATGCCGTAGATGTCCGGGCCGAGCACGTCGGAGCC
Organism: Pandoraea pnomenusa; assembly: GCF_000767615.3. Taxonomy (NCBI): domain Bacteria; kingdom Pseudomonadati; phylum Pseudomonadota; class Betaproteobacteria; order Burkholderiales; family Burkholderiaceae; genus Pandoraea; species Pandoraea pnomenusa. The sequence goes on from NZ_CP009553.3 coordinate 4,234,690, forward strand.
CAGCAGCGCGTAGAACGTCATCGAGTACTGCCGCCCGAACGCGAGCGTGCCGTACGGGCCCTTCAGGCCCACGAAGGCCTGACGCCCGAACAACCGGCCGCCCTGCCCCTGGTCGCCGCCGCGCAGGTTGAAACCGCTCTCGAGCTGGAAGATCGCGGCAAGTCCGCCGCCAAGATCCTCGGTGCCGCGCAGGCCCCAGCGCGAGGGCAACTCGCCCGTCACGCCGGGCATGCGAAAGACGGCGCCATTGGCGCTTGCGTGAGAGACGTACTCGATGCCGGTGTCGACGATGCCGTACAGCGTGACGTTCGATTGCGCGTCGGCGATGCCGGGCGCGGCGAGTACGGTGGCGGCGCCCAGCATTGCGAGCGCGCGGGTGCGGAAGGGAATTGCCATGCGAGTCTCCAGATTATTGATGTCGTTATCGTTTAAACGGGGCAAAGCGGCGAAACAGGTGAGGCAAGTCAGGCGATGGAAAGCGTGTTGTGCCGAAAGCCCGCGGCGCATGCGGATGCGCCCGCGAGATACACAAGAAAAAACGCGACGGGGCAGCCGAAACGCCGTCCGTCGCGTGCAAGCGAGGCCAACCGGTGAAACGGTTCAGTCAGCCGCGCGGGGACGACGGATCAGCGTGAGCGCGGCCAGCGCGGCCACGATCGTCACCGGGATGCTCGCGCCGATCACGACGGCCGCGCTGCTTCCCACGGCCAGCAGCATGCCGGCGGCGAGCGGGCCCACGACCGAACCGATGCGGCCGATGGCCACCGCGGCGCCCACGCCGGTGCCACGCATTGCGGTCGGGTAGTAGGCCGCCGCGAGCGCATAGAGCACGGACTGCCCGCCGATGATGAACATGCCCGCGAAGAATGCCGCCGTGGCCAACACACCGAAGCCATGCGCGGCCGCCAGCCCGACGAGCGACGCGATCATGCCCAGATACATGCCACCGATCACGAGCGACATGCGCGCCCGATCCATCAGGTAGCCCAGTGCGAGCACGCCCACGGCGCTGCCCACATTGAAGAGGATCTGAACCCAGCCGATCTCACCGCGCGCCAGACCGCGCGAGCCCATGAGCGACGGCAACCAGTTGAGCAGGAAGTACAGCACGATCAGCGTGCAGAAGTAGGACAGCCAGAGTTGCACAGTCGACAGGCCGCGCCCCTCGGAGAACAGCACCGACATCATCGGCGCGGGCGTGACACGCTCGCCCTGTGCCGTTGCCGCCTTGAAGGCACGCGACTCGGGCAGGCACCAGGCCAGCAAGGGCAGGAGCAGCAGCGGGCCGACGCCGCCCACGTAGAAGATGTGGCGCCAATCGGCATCGCTCACGGCCAGCATGCCGATCGTGGCCGCGATGCCGCCGCCTAGCGGAATGCCGCAGTACATGATGCTCACCGCGGTGCCGCGCTTACGCGGCGCGACGGCTTCCGAGGACAGCGCGATCAGGTTCGGCATCGCCCCGCCAAGGCCAATGCCCGTGAGCACACGCACGATCACCAGCATCCAGAAATCCGACACGAACGCCGTGGCGATCGACAGCACGCCGAACAATGCCGCCGAGAGCATCAACACCCGTTTGCGGCCGATGCTGTCGGCCAGACGGCCGCCCACCATGGCGCCCGGCAGCAGCCCGAACGTGCCGGCCGAAAACGCGATGCCCATTTGCGCAACGCTCAGGCCGAACTCCTTCGACATGCCGCGCGCCGCCACGCCGACCGACTGCAGGTCGAGGCCTTCGAGCAACGCCACCGCGAAGCACAACGCCAGCGTCATGACGACCGGGCTGGTGCCGCTCGCCGTGCCGTCCGCGCCGATGGGCAACGCTCGCGCGCCGCCATCCCGATTCGATTCCATGGTGTCTCCTGTGATCTTCTTGATGGTCTTCGGTCACCGCCCGAGCTGGCGGCGCCTGATACGAAGCCCATCCACGCCGCAAGCGAAGCCCCAGGCGTGCACTGGCACGGATCATTTAATCAGGTAACCTGATATTAACGACGCGAGTGCGGTGCACACGACGATGCCGTTACACCCGGTTCGTCGCTTTCGTCTTGCCGTGTCGATGGAATTCGGTCGCACGCGTATGCGGCGACGGACTCCATTTAATATCAAGCTACCTGACAATACAAGCAATCGGCAGGTCGGGACAAACCCGGAGTCAGTCGCGCAGGTTGCGAACGAACAATTCGAGATGGCGCTGCACGGCGGCGGCGTCTTCGCGGCTCACGTCGGCGCGCATGCGCGCGTCGATGTCGCGGGCCACCGCCTCGCACTGGGCGAGCACGCGGCGGCCTTCGTCGGTCAGTTGCAGCAGCACGATACGCCCATGGTTGGGATCGGGCTCGCGCGTGATCCACTGGCGCGCCGCCATCACGCTCACGACCTCGTTGGCCGATTGCGGCGTGATGAACGAGCGCTGGGCGAGTTGTGCGTTCGAGAGCTTGCCGCGGGCGTCGAGCACCGACAGCGCGGTGAATTGCGCCAGTGTGAGGCCCAGCGGCGCGAGCGCCTCGGACATGTGGCGACGCAGCAGGCGGTCGAGACTGGCGATGACGTACGTCAGGCGCAGCTTCGAGCGGCGAGGCCGCGCTTCCGCGGTTCCCGTCGCCGCATCGACAGGTTCGTTGCCGGATTCGTGGGCGACGGGGTCGTGGGCGAGCTTCTTTTTCTGAGGGACGACGCTCATGATGGGTGGGCGAGAATACGCGAAAGGTCGCGCAGTGCGGAAAAGCCCACAGTGTAACGCCGTCGCCGCCCGGTTGGTCAGCCGGCCAGCTTGCGGAACGTCTCGAGCACCGCGTCGCCCTTGAACGGCTTGACGATCCAGCCCTTCACGCCGGCGGCCTTGCCGCGCTCCTTCATCGCCGGGCTGCTCTCGGTGGTGAGCATCACGACATTGACGGCGTGATTCGCCAGTTCGCCGCGAATCTTCTCGACCATCGTCAGGCCGTCCATGTTGGGCATGTTCACGTCGCTGATGATCAGTTTCACGCCCGGGCTCCCCCTGAGCTTCGCGAGGCCGTCCTTGCCGTCGACGGCCGTGTCCACGTCCAGTCCGTTCTTGCGCAGGAAACCGGCGACTTCGTCGCGCACGGTGCTCGAATCGTCGACCACGAGAATCTTCGACATGATGATGTCCTTTGTGTGTAAGAGATGAAGTTTCCGAGCCGGGATCTCAGAACAGTTCCAGCGCCCCGGTCTCGACGGGTGCGGCCGTCGCTGGCGTCGCTTCGCGGAACGCTTCGGGCGACCAGTTCAGGCTGAAGACGAAATGCTGATGCAGCGTGACAATTCGCGCATCGACCGGGTCGGCGACGCGATAGACGAAACACAGCTGGGGATTGTCGGTACCGAACGAGATGTACTTCTGTTTGTGATTGATGAGCAGCGGCACCTGCACCTGCGCGCGGTCGGCGGCCGACGCCTCGCCCAGATAGCGATTCTTGAACGCGCCCCAGATGAGATTGGTCATCTCGCCGAGCATGCCGTTGAGCTCGCGAAAGCCGGCCTGGCCTTCGCAGCGGCCCGTGTGCTCGAGCAGTTGCATGAACGGCACCTGCTCGGCCTGCATCATCATGTAGCCGCGGCACCAGGCGCTCTCGAGCGGAATCAGGCTGAAGACCTCGCCGAAGATGATGCGATCGCGCACCACGCTGGGCGACTCGCACGTGAGCGCGATGTCGTCGCCGAACAGGCCTCGAAACACGCCTTCGGTGATATCGATCATGCCGCGCACGAGCGCTTCGGGGTATTCGTGTTCGACGTTGTCGTCGAGAATCAGGAACTGGCTGACCGACTCTCGGGGGGTACTTCGGTTCATGGTCGTAATTTCCCAGCGCTTGACGGAGCGCGTTGCCGCTTCAAAACAATTCGAGTTCGCCGCTGCTGTCCTGCGTCTCGCTCACGTCCGCGTGAAAGTCCAGCGGCGCGTGCGCGCAGACGCACAGCGTGGCCGCGAGCCGCACGTCGCCATCGAGCGTGATCGCCCACGAGGCCAGATGATTCGGCCTGAGCTGCATGAGGTGCGGCACGCAGCGCCCGCTCAGCACGTAGGGTGTGGACATGCCCAGATCGGGGAAGTGTTCGAGCAACGCCTGGTTGATCGCACCGCAGCACAGGTTGCCGATCTCGAGGAACACTTCGCGAAACGGCTTGTCCTGATCGTCCCGTGAGAAGTAGGCGAGCGTGGCCTCGTCCTCGTCGAAATGCAGCACGAGCAGCATGCGAAAGCCGATGGACGAGATCGTGAGCACGACCACGTTGGCGTGCCGCGCCGCCAGATCGGCGCCGTGCGCGGACGTGTCGGAATTCAACGGCACGATCTCGCACGCGGCGTCGGGCGCGCGGGCGAGACGGGTGTGCACGGCCTTGTGCAGAATGCGTTCGAAACTGTCGCGAGCGTGAGCGCTGATCACAACGGAACCTGCCTGCTTGGGATTGACTAGTGAAGACGGGCGTGCAACTGCTGCGCCAGCGCCTCGACGCTCGACAGCGACGCCGCGATCATCTTGCCGCCGGCCTGAATATCCTGGAACGTCGCCGTGGTCGTCACGTCGTTACGGTGCAGACTGTCGCGGTAACTCTTGGACAGCTCCTCGGAGCGCGTGGCCAGTGCGCGCACTTCGCTCGCGACGATGCCGAAGCCGCGTCCCGCCGCGCCCGCGCGCGCCGCCTCGATGGACGCGTTGAGCGACACGATGAGCACGTGCCGCACGATCGACGCGAGTTCGTGATTCTTCGCGTGCATATCCTGGTTCTGCGTCATGAGCGAGATCATCTGCTCGTGCCAGCGCTCGAAGGTGGCGGCCAGTCCGCGCAGGCGGGCCGCCTCGCCGGCAATACGTTCGGCTTCGCCCTGCCACATCGCCTTGGCTTCGAGCACGGCGGCCTCGGACTTGCGCGCTGCCTGCAAATCCAGTTCGGCCTGCGCGAGCGCCGACTGGTGCGCCGCCATGGCGTCGTCGTGCGCCTGGCTCCTTTCGTCCCGGTCGACGACCGCCACGCGTTCGCGCTCGAGCGCCTGCGCCAGCGCTTCGTCGTGCGTTTTCGCCAGCGCGCGCCAGTGTGCGGTCGCCTGCGCCATGCGCCAACGGTGAACAACCAGAGCCACCATGCCCGCGCCCGCGATTCCCGCGAGGGCTCCCATCAACACCCATTGCACTGCTTGCATACTCACTTCGTCTCCGAAAGCGGCGTGGCGGCAGCGAACCGGCGGGGTCCGCGCCACCGTGCCCGTCGATGCGGTCCGTGGCGCCGGCGTCAGACCGTGCCGGGTTGCGGCATGTCGCCTCGCGATGCCGCCTCGCCAGCCGAGCGCACCGGCGCTGCGAGTACGTCCAGCGCCGGCAGGTCGATCGCATCGGCCGCGACACTGTTCAGGTCGAAGCCGTCAACGACGAGGTTGTCGGGCAGACATACGACCGTCTGGAACTGGCGGAACTCCGCCCCGTTGCGATCGTCCGTGAAGCGAAGTTCGATGCGTCCGTGCTCGCGACGCACGAAGTCCTGCACGGCGTCCATGCCCACGCCGCGCCCGGACACTTCGGTGACCTGCCCGGCCGTCGAGAATCCCGGCCGGAAAATGAACTGCGCGATCTGCTCGTCGCTGACGTATGTCTCGGATGTGATCCAGCCCCGTTGCACCGCGATGGCGCGAATGCGGTGCAGCGCCAGCCCGCGACCGTCGTCGGCGAGCGTGACCTGAAGCATGTTGTGGTCGAGGCCCACTTCGACATCGATGGTGCCCGCCGCCGGTTTGCCTTTCGCGCGCCGTTCCTCGGCGCTCTCCAGCCCGTGGTCCATCGAATTGCGCAGCAAGTGCATGAATACGTCGCGCAGGATGCGCACGGCGGGCGCGCGCAGGCGATAGCCGTTGTCGTCGATACGCACGACGGGGGCCGGCTTGCCCAGCTCGGCGGCAAGCGACGGCAGCGAATCGAGCACCCCGCCCAGCGCCTCGCCCACGCCCTCGGTGCCGAGCAGACGCAGCGTCTGGTGCACCGCGTCGCGCATGGCGACCAGCTGGTGCGGATCGTTCGGATCGGCCGCCTCCAGCATGCGCAGGCTGGCGCGGATATGCGCGCGGTCGACCACCATCGACTGCTCGTCGGCGGCACGGCCCGGGCCCTTGCGGCCAAGGCTCATCTCGTTGATCTGCGCATAGGTGTCGACCGCCTCGCGCACGCGTTCGAGTTCGCGCATCAGGCCGTCCTGATCCCACAGGCGCGCGACGTCGGGCTGGCGCAGTTCGTGATAGCGCTGCTCCGTCTCGTGCACGACGTTAGTCAGGTACTGGAGGTTGTACGTGCGCGCGTTGCCCTTGATGGTGTGCATGTTGCGGAACAGTTCCGCGATGGCCGCGCTGTCGGCCTGGGAATGCTTGCGGATGATGCGCTCGTTCTCGCGGATGAAGCCGGTCGAACTCTCGATGAAGTGATGGAACTTCTCCTGGCTCACGGCGAGAATCTCGCCGATCATCTCCAGACGCTGCTTCTGTTCGTTGGCTTCGGCCGCGAGCTCGCGCAGCTCGGTCACGTCGCGCACGCACAGCATCAGGCGCAGGATCGTGTCGTCCTCGTCGGTGATCGCCGACCATGTGAGATCGAGCTGCTTCACACGGCCGTCGGGCATGCGCTTGCCGATCTCGCCAACGAGCAGGTGTTCGTTGAACGCGAAGTTCATGGCGTCCTGCCCGATGCAGGCGTCGACAGCCGCTTCGACCTGCGAGAGCGCGTCCGCGCCCAGATCGCTGTCGCCGAAGACCAGATCCATCACGCCGCGACCGGCGATGTCCTGCGTCTCGAAGATCGCTTCGAGATAGGCGGAGTACTCACCATGAACCCTCGCGCCGTCGACGACCGTCAGAATGCCCTGCTGCATGTTCTGCAACATGGCCTGTATGTCGGCCGTCTTCTGCTTGAGCTGCGCGGAGCGTTCCTGAATCTTCTCGATCATGCCGTTGAAGGCCACGATCGAATGACCGATTTCGTCCATGCGGCCGACGGGCACGCGACGAGTGAAGTCCTGGCTGTTGGCGATCTCGCTCATCATGGCCTGCATGCGCGAGAGCGGACGCGTGATCTGCCGGTACAGCAGCGCGCCGATGGCGGTGAGCAGCAGGATCGCCAGCCCGGTCACGATGCCGATGGCGGTGGTGGTGGTCGAGAGCGTGTCGTTGAGGGTGGCGATGGCGGCGTCTTTCTGGCGGTTCTTCTCGACCCGGAGCGTATTGACCACGCCTTCGAGTTCGTCGCGGTACTGCGCCACCATCGCGAACAGGTACGCCTGCGCCATCTCCGTCTTTCCCGCCTGCTTGAGCTTCGCGGTGTCGTGGATGGCGTTGAAGTAGTTCTCCACGCTCTCGCGCGCCTGCGTGACGAGCCCCTTCTGGGCGTCGCTCGCGGCCCCGTCGGCCTGGCGGGCGAGCGAGCGGTCGATCTCGCCGCGCAGCGCCTTGAGTTTGTCGAGCGCCTGTTCGACAACGGTCTCGTCCGGTGCGTAGACCAACGTCATGGTCGCGATCTGTACCGCCTTGACCTGCGAGACGAGATCCGCGGAAGCGAGCGCGCTGGGCACCACGCCTTCCGTCACCTGCCGCACCTTCTGCGCACTGGCGCGGGTCTGGTACACCGCATAGCCGCCGATGATCGAGAGCGCGACGAATGTCAGGATCACCAATAGCGTAATTCGATGACGGATGGTCATTGCGTCATTTCCCCGGGTCGCACCGGCGCCCGGTGCCCCGCGTTATCTGACGCAGTCGCCCGGCCGCCGAATTTGTTTGTCGATGCTTCGTGCGCCGTGATTATTGCGGGTGATATGTGACGATTGGATGAATGAATGGAATGTTCATGGAACATCGTGAAAACGAAGTGGCGACCAAGCGACGCGCTCAGCAAAAAAAATGCCACGGCGAAACGCCGTGGCAAGCGAACGGTGATCTCTGAATGCCTGAGCATTGGACTAGCGGCATCCGCATTGCGCTTATGCTGACGTTCGCATATGTCCCTGCGCTTTCAACCATTCTTCGGGATCAGACAAAGCGCCTTGCTGAAGTTGCCACTCGGCGAGCCGTAGTGGTTGCAGAAAACACTGACGCCATATGTACCGAGCGCGTAACACCACCCCGCTCCGCAACTGCCTTGCTCACAAGTGTAGGCATAGTACCCGCCGTTGGCGGCCCACACCTTGGTGTACTCCACCAGCATTGACGCGATCTCGGTGGGGCCGATTCCGCGTCCACCCGGTAGCCCGGCGCGCCACGCAATCGCCTGCGCGGGCGTAATGCCGACCTTGTGATTGTCAACGGTCCCATAGACATTGCTGACTTCGACCTGATAGCTCGCGGTTGTTCCCTTGCTGTCACGAATCGTAATGGTTGCAGTACCATTGCCCTCGCCCACGACCCGCCCGGACTCGTTGACGGTCGCCACCGACGGCTTGCTCGACGAATAGGTGTAGGGCGGTACGCCTCCGGACGCCGCGCGCGTTTGCGAGTTGCCTGGAGGGTACGCCCCCGTGCGCGTCCAGAACGATTTGACCGAAAATCCGTCGAGCACCATCTTGTTCGGGTCTACCGTAATCGGCGGCACCACCTGCATCGTCACGCGAAGTGGCGGGAAGATGACGGCGTCCATGTCATCATCACCGCCGTCGAACGCCACCTTGAACTCGACGCGCAGTTCCGAGTCGTTCCTGAGCGCCGCCAGCCGCGCTCGCGGAATCGCCTGCGCAATACCCGCAGTGACCTCCTCTGCGCTCACTTCATGCCGGGTCAGCAGCACGATGACATCCGGCGTGCCGTTGGCAAGCGTGGCGTGACAGCGCAACCAGACCGTCTGTCCCTCAGCGATCAGCGGCCATGGCACAACGGTGACCTGCGCGTCTCCCGTGAAACTGTCCAGCTTCAACACACCACCTTGCGTCTGTGGAATCACCGGCGTGGGCAATTCGCCCTCTCCGAAGTCGTTGACTGTCAACTCCAGAATGCCGGACGCGTCGTAATTGCCATTTCGCGTCACCACGTAGTTGATCTTTACCGATCGCCCGACGTACGGAATCAGCATGTCTCCCGGCACGGGAATATCCACGCTGCCCGTCGTACTGCCCGGCACTTCGTCGAGAGCGTCGGCGCCGTCCCAAACCAGTTTGATCAGGTCGATGGCGCGCATGTCTTCATATGTCACGCGTACCGTCACACCTTTTTCCGCGTCGATCGGGTCGATTTCGTCGTTCGGTGCCTCCACCACTTCCGGCGCAGGCAACGTCAGGCTGTGCGCGAGCTTCAACGTGCGCTCGCGGAAGGTCACGGCATCGGCCTCGCTGTCGCTGCCGTCGAACGTGACTTTCACCTGAATGCGCAGGTCCGAACCATCGAGCAACTTCTCCAGATCCGAGCGCCGCAATACCCGGTCGAGTGGCTTGCCCACCTCTTCCTCGGTCACCTCATGTCCGAGCTCGAGCGAAATCGTCGTCGAATTTCCGGTGGACTGCGTGCCGAAGACTCGCCACCAGACGCGCTGCCCCACGGCCATCAACGGCCACGTCGGCACGCGCGCTGTTGCGTCCGCCGTGAAGTCCAACAGATTGAGCACGCCGCCGCGTTGCTCCACGACGGTCGGCAACGGCAGATTGCCGGGCAGGAAGTTGTTGATGGTGAGCTCGAGCGCTGGCGAGACGGTCTCGAAGCCGAGGCGGGTCACCGTGTACGACACCAGAATGGTTTCGCCCAGATGAAGCGCAATCTTTGCCGGCGGCACGACGATGTCGACCGATCCCGTCTCGCTGCCGGTGACGGTTGCGAACGACGAGTCAGCATCCCAAGTCAACTGGATCACGTCTTCCGCCTGCATGCCATCGTAACTGATGCGCACGGTGGCGCCTTGCCGCGCATCCACAGGCTTGAGCACGTTGTCGATTGCCTCGACCACCACTGGCGCCGTGAGCGTGGGCAGCTCGATGCCGACACGAAGGTGAAGCACTTCGGACGGCATCACGCGATTGCCACGCTTGATCGTATACCGCACCGGCACTTCGCGACCGAGCCAGGTGTCCACCTGCTCCTTTCGCATGAAGAACTCATAGTCCATCGGGCCGAGAATATCCAGCGTGTCGTGATACATCTCGGCGCCTTCGCCCCAGTACAGATCGATCGTGTCGCCAACGCGCATGCCCGTATGCCAGCGCACGATCGTGTTCGCGCCTCGCTCGTAGGCGTCCTCCGGCAGGTACTCGCCGTCGGCTTCGCGCACTTCCGGTGCGGGCCACACCACCGCCTTGCTCACCTCCAGTGTCAGATCCTCCGAGCGCGTTTCGACGCCGGCGACCTCCACGGTGTAGTTCACGGTGATGGTCAGGCCGTCGAGTTGCTCCACGGATTCATGCGGCACGTACAAGTACAGCGGCTGGCCCACCAGACCATCGGAGATCTGGACCCGCCGGGTCGCCTCGCCGACAGTGCCTTTGGCGAACCAGACCGTCACGATATCGTTGCGGGCCATGCCTTCGTATGGGTCAACTCTCACCGTGGCGTCGTCGAGCGTATGGTTTGGATCGAGCACGCCGTCGATCTGCTCCTCCACAATGGGGGCAGGCAACAGTGCTGAAATCGGCAGAACCACGAACGATTTAGGCAGCGACGTCTCTTCGCCGCCCGCTGCCCGCGTGACCCGATACAGTACGTTGACCGTATCGCCGCCATCCGCATTGGCTTCAATTACGCCACGCGGTACGGTAACCACAATGTCCCCTATCGCCTCGACAATCACCTCGCCCGTGGCCTGACCGCCTTCGGAAAGTCCCAGCCAGAACCAGTTCACCACATCGCCAGGTACCATCCCCGGCCATGCGGGAATTGTCACCTTCGAGCCATCGGGCACCAGCGCCGGGTCGAGCGCTCCGCCGACCTCGCCCTCCACGATCGGCGGCTCGAGGCTGGCAACCCCCAACACCGTCAGGGCCAGCGTCTTCGAGGTCCGCTGGCTGTTGCCCGACTCCACTATGTAGTGCACTTCGACACGGCCGCCCGCAATCGGCCCGATCTTGCTGTACGGCACGTCAAACTGCACCGGATCGGTGATATTTCCGGGCGTGATCTCATAGATGTCGGCGTGCGGTATCAGATCGCCGCCCGGCGTCCATCCGTTCCAGCGAAGTCGCACCAGATCGCCCACGCCGTAACCCGGCCATGGCTCGATCTCGACCGTCGCGCCATTGGGCACCGCCGCCGGATCGAGTTCGCCGTCGGCGGTGGCTTCGAGCACCTTCGGGGCGGGAAGCGATACGGCGGTGCCAACCAGCGTGAACGGCGCACGATAGGAACGCCCCTTGTACACCCCGGCGGTGCTGACCCGATAGAACACTGTTCCCTCGCCGGGAACGACCTGGCCGAGCGTTGCATTCGGCACGTCGAACATCATGACCGTGCCGCTCAGCGTCGCCGTCTGCGTGTGCTCGACTTCCAGTCCTTCGTATGATCTCCCCTGAAACACCAGGGACACGCCATCGCCCGACGCCATGTCGTGGTTCTTCATGACGACGACGGTCGCATCAGCACCGTCCAGTGCGTCGTAGTCCAGTTCGTTGTTGTCGTTCAACCCCGCCACGGCCGGGGCGTCGTAAATCGCGTCACCCACCTCGACGTCGATGAACGCCGATGGCGCACGTCCCGACCAGTTCTGTACCAGATCGACCAGTTCGTACGTCACCGCGACATCCTCGCCGGCGCCCGCCTCGTTGATCGTTGTTTCGGGCACCATGACCACCACCGGCTGGCCCACTTCCGGCTGTCCGATCGGGCCGTACACAACGCCTTTTGCACTTCCCCAGAGAACAGTCACCACGTCACCCGCCGTCATGTGCTCCCACACCGGGATTTCCACCGCCAGCCCCTCTGGCGGAACGGTTTCGATCGGGCCGGGTGGAAGAATGGCCTCGGCCAACGCCTCGTTGATGGGCCATGTCGACTGATCCGGGTCGTCTCCCCCCGGCACCGTGGTCTTGACGAGTACCTGCGCATGGGGCGACTCGATCGGAACCGGATCGGCGAACGACGAGATACGCTCGTACCAGACGTCGATCAAACCGTCGCCCACGCGAGACACGTCCGGCACCGGTGCCTGCAACGTGAAGACCGAATCGTTCGGGTTTTCGATCTGGATCGTATCGATCGGCAGGCCGGGCATTCCCCAGTAGAGCAGGAGCATGTCTCCGCGCAGGAAACCTCTCTTCCACGGCACCAGCACTTCCAGCTTGTCGTTGATATTGCTTTCCAGATCGTCTTTCCGAATACCCCCTTTTCGCGCCGCCGGCACGGTCGGCGCGTCCAGCTGGGCCGATTTGTCAATCGCCTCGTCGCTCTCCAGGGTGATGCCACTGCCTTCTGCGAACCTGTCGCGGATATTCATGACGGACCTCCTCATCTGCCGCACCACGGAACGCTCCGCGCGCCACAACGGCCGGGATACGTCAAATTCGCAGCAGGGCTTTCATCTCGCCACGGCGATCCTTGCCCGCCAACTGTCAACGTTGACAGGCCCCGCGCACGGCGAGGCTTTCCGGCACCTGACAACCTTGACAGTTTCTCGTCGGCATTTGCGGCGCCACACTCACCGGACGTTTCACCCCACCGCAAGGAGGTTCATCATGACCAGCAAAAGCATGACGTTGCTTCGCACCGATACCGCGCCGGCCCGGCTAAGCAGCCCGGTCAGCCGGGAAGAGGGGAAGAATTATCATCCGAACGTGGCCGTTATCGATCCCACTATCCTGGCCGACCGTCCGGCGGACTTTCCCGCTGACGCACCGCCATACAATCTGGTCAAGGCGTCGGCGGTGGGACCTGAGATCCGTTTCGAGGCAGCGTTTCTTGATCAAATGACGGTCGGCTGGAAATACGTCGTGTATTTCGACGGGGATACCGACGACGTCATCCGTGTGGTCACGGCAGAAGACCATGCCAAGCGATCCATTACGATCATCCTGCCTCCCGAACAGGCGTCAATGGAGGACGTTCACAATCTGCAGTACGTGGCAAGAAGCGAACTTGAAGACGAATGGAGTTTCCTCAGCCCGCCATCGCTGTTCACCATTGACACGCAGCGTCCCGGCGAGCCAAGGCCAGGAGAACTGGAATTCCCGGACGGCATCGAGCAGGACGGGCTGACGGATGCAAAGCTCACGGAGTTGGGCGACGTTCTGCGCGGCACCGTCCCGAGCTATGCCGAGCGCATGCACGGCGATACTCTGGTAGGCATACTGCGTCGGGAAGATGGCACGGAAGTCGGGCGCCTCCCACCGCATCAGATTCCCTACGGCGAAACCTACGATCCTCCCACCGAGCTTGTCTTTCCGCGCACGCTCATTGAGCAGGCCGGCGACGGAAAATTGCGTTTTTCTTATGAGATCACCGACCTGGCCGGCAATGTCAGCGCCGAATCCGATGTCGTGGTGATCGACGTCTTCCTGCGCCCGGGTATTGCCGATCTGATGCCACCGCTGGTGCCGGCGTATGATGACGACCCGCCGCCCGACGCCAAGCTGATCGACGAGGCGGACGCGCGCGCCCCCGTCGAAGTCGAGATTCCCGGTCACGCGGAAATTGAAACCGGCGATGAGATTGCCGTGCTCTGGGGCGGACGCGAACAAAACCGCGTGGTCTTCAATGGCGCCGACAGCACGCTGCCCGTCATCCTGTCGATCAGGGTGCCCTACGGCGAGGTACTCGCGGAATGGGCCGACGCGCCGCCGGACGCCGACGGCTATGCGAGAGTCCCGGTGAGTTACATCGTTTATCGGGCGGGGCGCGAAGCCGGCCGCCCGAAGACGCCGCATTCGGTGGTCGTCAACCTGGATCAGGGCGGCGGCGTCGATCCGGATCCGGATACGCCGTGGAACGATGCCCTGGGCCGGCCCGTCGTGCACCACTCGGGGTGGAGCACTGGGGAACGCGAAGACTTCATTCCCGACGCCTCGATCCAGGAAGACCACGAATTCATCGTGCCGTGGTTCCGGCGCGATATCGACGGCAACATCACCGGCGAAGACGCCTTTATCGCCGGTGACATCATCTACGCGGTCTACGATGGCGTGACCATCGAGCCGCGCTATACCGTGGGCGGTGACGACGTCAGCCAAAAAGTCGACCTCGTCATCTCCCTTCCATGGGCGGTTGTCAAGGCGCAGGGCAGCGGGCTGAAGCCCACGGTGTACCTGGTCACGCGCTATCTCAACCCGGAGCAGCGCGAGAATACCAGTGTGTCGCCGACCGCCGAGGTGGAAGTCGCCGACAGCGGCGACATTCCGGGCGGCGACGACGGTCTGTTCCCCGCTACGTTCCCGAACGGCAAGGTGATCTGGTCGAATGTTTCTCCGATCGGGCATGAGCCGATCGAGGTTCCCGCCTATGAAAACATGCGACTGGGGGACGTGATCCGCATTTTCGTCACAGCCGACTTCTATGATCCTGTCGATCAAACCTATGGGGCGCCGATCACCCGTGCCTACTTCGGCGGCGACAACGGCGAGAATCCGCACCCCGATTATCGGTTCGAGATTTCCCTGGCTCAAGAGAACATCGGAGAGCCGGTCCGGTTCGGTTGGCCGAAGGAGTTGATCGAGTGGGGCTACCCGTATGGCATGTGCCGCATCGATTACACCGTGACCCGTGCGGACGGCAGCCACAAAACATCCGCACCGACCGGTGCTGAAACGCGCATGGATACCAGTGCGAATTACCCGGGCCCGTATCCGTTCGGGGTCAGGCAAACGCACGTGACCTTGTCCGAGACAATGGCGCTTGCGAAGACGACACCGGACAAACGGCAGTCGATTCTCAATGCGTTTGTTCGGCAGTGGCTCATGAGCGCGGCACAGCGCCGCTCCTACCGGCAGCGTGAAAAGCAGGCGCTGGCCCTGGCAATGAAGCAGCGTTGAAGCACCCGAGCGCCCGACAAGGGAATACGAGGCAAAGAAAAGCGCCTGACAGTCGCGAGACTGTCAGGCGTTCCCTCCCTCGGGAGACCTTCCATCGGTCGCATCTGACACGACAGCCGGTCCATCCCGCTTTTCTCACAAAGACGCTCAGAAGCTGTAACGCACACCGACGTTCACGCCCCACGGCTTGTCCAGACGCTTGCCTATCGAGTAGCTGCCGTCGGCATAAGCCTGCAAACGCTGAGTCATTTGCGCGGCAATGCCCGCACCGACTTCGAAACGCGTGCCGGAGATATCGTTCTCCAGACGAATGTCGTTGATCGTGACCGAATTGCCACCAGCGAACTCATGCGTGACGGCCAGCTTCATATACGGCTGGAACGTGCCCTTCGACGTCTCGAACGTCTTGCCGACGTTGACGCCCAGCGTACCCAACAACGACATGGTGCGGCCCGAGCGGGCATGCATGCCGTTATCCAACGTGAAATCGGTGCCGCTCGCCCACAAGCCGGCGACCTGCGCGAACGGTTCGACGAACCAGCGATTCGACCACTCGATCGTGCGGCCGAACTCGGCCGACAAACCCACGCCGTGATTGGCGAAATCCGCCTTGCTTTGCGTGCCGTCGCTCATGCGAACGTCAAGTTCATTGCCGAAACGGTTGTACTTCAGCACGCCGTCGAAGTAGTAGCCCTGCTTGCCAAGCCATGTGGCATACGCCCCCGCCGTGTGGCTCTCGACAGTTCCCCGGGAGCCGGAATTGAAATTGAGACGGCTCGTACTCGTGCCGAGCATGCCGCCCACCAGCCAATAGCCGTGATCGCCGCGCATGACGACCGCATCGGCGCCGGCGATCACCCCCCACTGGTCCTGCGAGTAGCCGCGGCCCAGTGCCGGGCGGGCGTTATAGCGTGAACCGAACGTGCGGGCCCATGCGCCCCCCTGCTCGCCAGCGCCCATGCGCGCCTCACCGAGTCGAGTGCGAAGCGCGCTGTGCTCACCGAGCCACACGGTAGACAGCGCGTTATGAATGCCGAGCACCGTGTCGGCGCCCGACGAGATCTCTTCGTTGCGCTCGAGGTACCACGACTGCTCCCCGCCGGCTTCTCCGCCCTGCTTGAGCGAGTAGGTGTACACACCGGCGTCGACCTTGTCGCCCACGAGCGAGAACGTCGCGTCGCCGCCGGCCTGCTCGACGAGCAACTGCGTATCCACCCCGCCCTCCTTCCCCGAGTTGGTGACGTGCAATCGGTGGGCGCCGGTGGCGTCGGTAACGTTGAGCCGGTCGGCTTCGCCGATCGCCAGATCGGCCTGCATGCCGAAAGTGCCGTTTCCCGTGAGCTCGCCAATGTCGAGCGTATGCCAGTCGCCCGACGACGCGGTGCCGTGAATGTCAATCATGCCACCACTGTCCATGGCGACCTTTGCCACATGGTTGTCTCCCGTGAGCGACCATTTCCCACCGGTATTCAACTTCAGCGAATCAACATTGACGAGAGCGCCGGTAATCGATGCCTGGTTTTGCAGCGTCAGTTGCATCTCGCCCTCGCCGCTGCCCACGATATTGCCCGTCAGTTGCGTGTTATCGACGGTGATGTCCGACGCGAGATCGCCAACAGCTTCGATCAGATTGCCGTTGGCCCCGGTGATCGATGTGCCGTTGGCAATGACGAGCGTTGCCAACGACTGCACGCCCTCGGGGTCCTCCTGACCGGGCTGTCGCTGAATCAGGATGCCTGCGCCTTCGGTGCCGGTGACAGCGACCCCATCGAGCACGGCGCCCACGCGTGGGGCCGTCCCTGCGCGGCTCGTGGACAGCCACAAACCGTGACTTCCGGTGAGCGAGCCGCCACTGGCCGTGAGCTCTCCGCCGAGATTCATGACGCCCGCGTTGAATCCGGCTTCCTCGCCGCTTCCGGACGTCACATCGGTATCGTTCAACACCAGCGTGGCTCCGCCGCCCATATTGACACCGAACGCATAGCCGCTAATCGTGCTATTGCTCACCGTTGCCGTGGACACGCCGTTGTTCGCCCCCATTCGGCCCATGGCCAGCCCCGTGCCCAGCGCGCTCGAGATCCGGGAGTTGGCGATCGTTGCATGCCCCTGCCGCAGCGCGACTGCCGTCTGGTTGCCCGTAGCCTCGATGGTGGCACCGTCGGCAATGAGGCGGGAGTCGGACTCGATGACGACTGTTTTGGCCGCCGCCCCCGGGTTCAGGATCAATCGGCCGCGATTACGCACCGTCCAGGATTCGTTCGGATCGCCCGGTGCGTCGACGATTGCCTCACCGTTGTCGATCAGCGCGGCCTGCGCCGGCGCAACCAAACAGGCAAGGAGCAGCGCAACCCCTTGAGTGATAAGCCGCGGCGCGTGCGGGGCGGCAGCCTGCCGCAGAGAAGTGATACGCATGGTGGTCGTTTTCGAAAGGTTTGGAAACGACCGCAAGCGTAGGACAAACGCTTATGAATTCTGCATATTCACACAACAAAACACCAATATTCACTGAAATTCATTAATTTTCCTCCAACTTCCAGGCTTTCCGTCTTTCACTCCCCGATTCACCGGTAGCGCTGTCATCACACTCAGAAGGTATAGCGCAGACCCAGCTGCACGCCCCACGGCTGGTCGATCTTGTGTCCGACACTCGATTCCACTTCAGAATAGATTTGCAGATGCTTCCGAATCTGTCCCACCAGACCGGCGCCAAACTCGAATCGGGTGCCCGACAGGTCGTTGTTGAAATTGATGCCATTGACCGTGATCCGGTTGCTCTTGACGAACTCCTGCACCAGCGCCACCTTCAGGTACGGCTGGAGGATTCCCCCGCCGGTCAACGCGATGCTCTTGCCGAAGGCGGCGCCAACGCGCGCCTGTACCGAACCCGTGTGTGCGGTGTTCGATTGCATGCCGTTGGTCAGCGTGAAATCGTCGCCTCCGACCCGCAACAGTGCGAGGTGCACGTAAGGCTCGACAAACCAGTTGTCGGCAAGCGTCAGATGCCGTCCGAACTCGGCCGTCATGCCGACACTGTTCTCGCCAAAGCTGCCATGCGCGCCCGTGCCGTCGTCCATGATCACATTGGCGTCGTTGGAAAAATGGTTGTACCGAAGCACTGTCTCGAAGTAATAGCCCTGTGCACCCAGCCAGGTGCCATAGAGCCCCGCCGTGAAGCTGTTCACGCCCCCAGTGGACCCGCCGTCGATTCGCAGCGTGCCATGCCCTGTGCCGAGCAATGCGCCAACGAGCCAGGTGCCGCCCCAGGCCTGCCCCACGACACCGTCGATGCCGCCCATCACGCCGTATTGCGTGAGCCGATAGTCCACACCGGAGACGGGCGTGCCGTGAAAGCGCTTGCCATACGTGCGCACCCACACACCGCTATTGCCCTGATCTCCAATCCGGATGTCGCCGAGGCGGCTGCGCAGGATCGCCTGCTCCGCCCCCCAGACGACCGGCGCGATCCCGGACAGGCCAATCACGGTCTGCGCACCCGGCGTCAGATCGGGCCCCCGGGATCGCCCGGGTCATGCGGGTCAGTGGCCAGCACCCAATTGTTGCCGTCCTGCCGCAGGTCGTACCGATAAACGCCGGCATCGACGGTGTGTCCAACGAGCGAGAAAGCGGCGTCGCCACCGCCTGTGGTCACCACCGTCAGCGGCGTCAGATCGCTGGGCTCCGCCCCACTGTTCGCGATATGCAACTGGTAACTCCCCGTCGCATTGCCCGTCACCGCCAACAAGTCTCCCGCATGGGTGGCGATATTGGTGTTCATCTTGAATGTGCCGCTTCCCGACAGGGTGCCTGCCGTCAGCGTGCGGAACGTTCCCGTACCCGCCGCTGTGCCGGAGATGTCGATCGTGCCGCCGCTCATCGTGACAGTGGGAACACTGTTGTTGCCGGCCATGATCCATTGCGCCCCGGAGTTCACGGCGAGCGACGTGAGGTTGACCAGATTGCCGGTAATCGACGCATTGTTCTGCAACGTGAGATTGACCACCGCAGTGCCATCGCCCGTCACGTTGCCTGTGAGTTGCGAATTGTCGACGGTCACAGCCGAGGTCATTCCGCCCACGGCCTTGATCACATTTGCGTCGGCCCCGGAGATGGTCGTGCCCCCGCCAATGACGAGGGTAGCGTTTCCGGCCGTCAGCCCCGGCTGTGGCTCGATCAGAATGCCGGATCCGCTGGTACCGACGATCCGGGTGCCGTTGAGCGTCGTCGTCGAAGACGTCCCGCCGCTACCGGTGCTGATCCAGAAGCCGTTCGCGCCCGTGCTCGAACCGCCATTCATCGAGACGGTGGAGTCGAAGTTGACGACGCCGGCGTTAAATCCCGCAACCGTTCCCGCGCCCGCACTCAAGGTCGTGCCGTTGAGCGTCAGAACGCCTCGCGAACTGACCTGCGCCCCGAAGGCAAACCCGGAAATCGTGCTGTTGTTGACCGTGGCCGTCGGCACGGTCGTGTCGGCGCCCTGGGAGCCGAGCGACAGACCGCTGCCGACGGTGCTGCTGATGCTGGAATTGTTGATGGTGGCAGTCGAATTGAGCAGCCGCACGCCGGGATTGGTTCCTGTCGATGTAGCCACGGTCGCGCCGTTGAGGATCACGCTCGCCCCCGAATTCGCGGCAATGAAGTTGGTCGCCGCACCGGGCTCCACTGTCAGAATCCCCCGGTTGAGGACCGACCAGCTTTCCGCCGGGTCGCCTGGGGCAGACACTGTTGTCGCGGTGTTGTCGACAACCCCGGCATGCACTTGCGCCGCAAGGCACGCAGCCAGCGCGGCGACCGCGCTGGCAACCTGATGACGCGAAGGCGTCCATGGCATTGGCGTTTTCATACGGTCTCTCCTGAGCAAGCGGTGCAAACCACCGAGCGACACGACAGGGCCGCAGACATGGCACTTGGCCATGATGACCGGATCGCCCCCTCGAACAGCGATGTCGTCCCGATGCCGAAGGACGCCTCCGCCAATCCCGCCGCGACGTAAAAAACCGCGTGCAATTAACGGGTTGCGGAACTTTTATTACGTAACGTTATGCGCAGCCGCGACGCACTACACCTGTCAACGTTGACAGGTGTGGCATGGGCATATCTGTGGAAAAGTCGAGGCGCCGCCGTCGCGGCGAGTGCGACGGCAGGCAGGGTCGGTCATCCGGGCAGCTTTGGGCGAATCACGCCGTTTGCGTGTTTCGAGGACATCGCGCCCTCCAGCCCGACGGGCGCGCTGCCGCCCGCTCAGTAGCCCGCGGCCAGGCCGTCGCGACGAGTGTCACTCGCGGCCACGTAGCCGCGCTCCGGATCGTTGCGATCCAGACGCCAGATGTACTGGCCCGAGCCGAAGTCCATATAAGGATCGTCAATGGACTTGAGCTTGTGGCCCAGCGCCACGAGCCCCGCCACGGTCTCACGATCCATGGTCGACTCGATGTCGACCGTGAAGTCGCGGTTGACCTTCCAGCGCGGAGCGTCGCACGCCGCCTGCGGGTTCTGGCCGTAGTCCAGCATGCGCACGACCGATTGCAGATGGCCCTGCGGCTGCATGTCTCCCCCCATCACCCCGAAGCTCATCACCGCCTCATGCCTGCCGTCGACCTTCTGTGTGAGGAACGCCGGGATGATCGTGTGGAATGGGCGCTTGCCGCCTTCGACCACGTTGACGGACTTCGGATCCATCGAGAACCCGCAGCCGCGGTTTTGCAACGCGATGCCCAGATCGGGCACCACGACGCCCGAACCGAAGCCCATGTAGTTCGACTGGATGAAGCTCACCATCATGCCCTGCTCGTCGGCCGCCGTCAGGTAGATCGTGCCGCCCGACCTCGGCATGCCGAAGTCGAAGTGCGTGGCCTTGTCAGGGTCGATGAGCCGCGCACGCTCGGTGAGGTATCCATCGTCGAGCATCTGCTCCGGCGTGACTTCCATCGAGCGCGGGTCAGCCACGTACCTGTAGAGATCGGCGAACGCCAGCTTCATCGCTTCGATCTGCAAATGCTGGGAATGCACGCGATCGACGGCGAGACTCGACACGTCGAACTTGTCGAGGATGCCCAGTGCGATCAGTGCCGCGATGCCCTGACCGTTCGGCGGGATTTCGTGCACGGTGTAGCCGCGATAATCCTTCTCGATGGGCTTGACCCAGTCCGCGCGGTAGTTGCGCAGGTCGTCAGTCGTCATGGCGCCGCCGTGCTCGGCCGACCAGGCGGCGATGCGCTCGGCGATCTGGCCTTCGTAATACGCACGGGGGCCGTCCTTCGCCAGCATGCGCAGCGTGCGCGCATGGCCCGGCATGCGAATCATCTCGCTGGTGATCGGCGCGCGGCCGTTGGGCATGAACGTCTGGGCGTAACCCGGCTGGTCCCTGAGCTCAGGCACGGCCGCCGCCCACTTGCGCGCGACAATGTGCGCGAGCGCGTGCCCCCGCTCGGCAATCTCGATGGCCGGCGCCATCAGGTCGCCGAACGGCAGCTTGCCGAATTTCGCATGCAGGGCTTCCCACCCGGCGATCACGCCCGGCACCGTGACGGTGTCGAGACCGCGCACCGGTTGCTTCGCAATGCCGTGCTGCTCGCCGTACTTCTTACGGAAGTAGTCGACGTTCCAGGCTGCGGGCGCCACGCCCGACGCGTTCAGGCCGTGAACCTGCTTGCCATCCCACACCAGCGCGAAGCAATCACCGCCCAGGCCATTGGAGACCGGTTCCACGATGGTCATGCATGCCGCGGCCGCGATCGCGGCGTCGACGGCATTGCCGCCCTGCCACAGGATACGCAGGCCGGCCTGCGCCGCGAGCGGGTGCGACGTCGACACAATGTTGCGGGCGAACACCGGCATGCGCGGCGTCGGATATGGGTTTTGCCAGTTGAATTGCGTCATGGGACTGACTCTCGACCTCTGTCTCGAATGGTTGGAATAAGGGTACCGAATGCATCACTCACGACTGCTCGCGCGGATCCAGTGCGTCGCGCAGCCCGTCACCCAGCAGGTTGAAACCAAGTACCGTCAGGAAAATGGCGATACCGGGGAAAATCGACATCCAGGGCGCCTGCTCGACGAAGTCCTTGGCCGTGTTGAGCATGGAGCCCCACGACGGCAGCGGCGGCAATTGCCCCAGCCCGAGAAACGACAGACTGGCTTCGGCGATGATCGCCGTGGCCACCGTCAGACTCGCCTGCACGATGATCGGCGGCAGCACGTTGGGCAGGATGTAGCGCACGATGATGCGCGCATCCGTGAGCCCGATCGCGCGCGCGCCTTCGACATACTCCTCGGCCTTCACGCTCAGCGCCTGGGCCCGCGCGAGACGCACGAATCGCGGCATGGCCGAGACACCGATGGCGATCATGGCATTCGTGAGACTCGCCCCGAGAAATGCCGCCATCGCAATGGCAAGAATCAGGAAAGGGATCGACAGCAGGGCGTCCGCCAGGCGCGAGATGATGGCATCGACCCAGCGCCCGAAGTAGCCCGCCAGCAAGCCCAGCGGCACGCCCACGAGCACCGCGATGCCGACCGACACCACGCCGGCGGCGAGCGACGCCCGCGCGCCGAAGATCATGCGCGCCAGCACGTCGCGCCCCAGTTCGTCGGTGCCGAACCAGTGAAGCGCGCTCGGCGCCTGACGCACCGTCATGAAACTCGTGGCGATCGGATCGTACGGCGAGAGCCAGGGCGCGAACAGCGCCACGAAAACGGCAAACACCACGATGAGCGCGCCGGCCACCGCCGCCCGGTTGCGCGCGAACTTGCGCAGCCCGCGGTAGCGCCGCCGCGGCAGTCGCTCGGAGGCGGCGGCTGCCGGTGCGCGCGCCGCACCCGGAGTCGGCGAGGCCTGTGAGGAGGATGAGGTCGTGGGCAATGCGGCCATGTTCGGTGGGCGTTCGTTCGGTAGTCTCAGGCGCGACGCAGGCGCGGGTTGAGCAGGACATAGAGCACGTCGGCGAGCAGGTTCAGCACGATGAAGCTCACGGCGGTGACCAGTACCACGCCCTGCACCACCGCATAGTCGCGGTTGAACACGGCGTCGACCACCAGTTTGCCGAAGCCCGGAATCGTGAATACCTGCTCCGTGAGCACCGCTCCCGCCAACAATTCGCCGAAGAGCAGCGCCAGCACCGTGACGATCGGAATCAGTGCGTTGCGCAATGCATGCTTGAGCACCACGGTGCCGCGCAGCAAACCCTTGGCACGTGCCGTGCGGATATAGTCGGTGCGCAGCACGCCGAGCATGGCGCTGCGGGTATGGCGCATGAGCTGCGCACCGAGCGCGGCGCCGAGCACGAACGCCGGCATCACCATTGTCTTGAGGCTCATCCAGAGATCCTCGCCCGGCGGCACGTAGCCCGACGACGGCAACAACTGCCAGCGTACCGAAACGAGGAATATCAGCAGGATGCCGAGCCAGAAGTTCGGAATGGACATGCCCGAGAGCGCCAGCACGTTCGCGCCATAGTCGATCGCGCTCCCGCGATTGGCCGCCGAAAGGATGCCCAGCGGAATGCCGATGCCAATGGCGATCACCAGACCGAACAGCGCCAGTTGCAGCGTGACGGGCAACTTCTGCGCGATGAGCGTGGTCACCGGCTCGCCGGTGCGCAGCGAGGTGCCGAGATCGCCGCGCATGACGTCGCGCATCCACAACGCATACTGGGTGGGCAACGGCTTGTCGAGGTGATACTTCTCGCGCAGCGCGGCAATGACCTGCGGGTTCTGGTCCTCGCCGGCCATCGCGAGCACGGGATCGCCGGGCAGCATCTTCTGCAGCCCGAAGATCATCATCGAGACGATGATCAGCGTGGGAATGGCTACCAGCGCGCGATGAACGACGAGGCGCAGCATGACGGCTCCCTTACTTCACGCTCACGCCGCGCAGGCGAATCAGCCCGTCGGGGTATGGCACGAACCCCTGCACCTTCTTGCTGAGCACGTACGGCCACGGTTGCACGTACAGGTACAGGATGGGATCTTCGTCGGACAGAATCTTGTTGGCCGCGTCGTAGATGGGCTTGCGCTCGGCCACGGTCGATTTCACGCGCCCCTCGTTGAGCAGCTTGTCGACCTCGGCATTGCAATACTGACCGTAGTTCAGGTTGCCCTTGCAGGTCACGAACTGGTGCAGGTTGCCATCCGGGTCGACACGGCCGGACCAGCCGTTGTAGAGCACGTCGAAGTCGCCGCGATGCGCCGCGTCGAGCGCCGCCGCATAGTCCATCGGGCGCAGCTTGAGCTGGATGCCCGCCTCGGCCAGCATGGCCTGCAGCATCTGCGCCATCTGATTGGCGACCGTGTTGTTGCCGAAACTCAGCGTCACGTCGATCTTGTCGAAGCCGGCCGACTTGAGCAGCGCCTTCGCCTTCGCCACGTCGCGTTTGGTCGTCTTGATGGCGGTGTCGTAGTACTGGCCCGAGCGCGGCAACGCCTGATTCGCGGGCGTGAAGATGCCGCCGCCGATCACCTGGTTGATCGCGTCGCGGTCGATGGCAAGGTCGAACGCCTGACGCACCCGCTTGTCGCGCAACGCCTTGGGGGCGTTGGCCGCCACGTTGAACGTCAATCCGTAGTAGCCCAAACCGTCGATGGACACGAAGTTCAGATTCGCATCGCGCTTGACCGATTTGACGTCGGACGGCGCAAGACGCTCGAGCATGTCGAGCGAGCCGGAACGCACGTTGGCCAGCCGCACGGTCGTATCGGGAATCGGCAGGTAGATGACCTTCTGGATGGGATACTTGTCCGCCTCCCAGAACCCCGCGAATTTTTCCAGGACCACACGATCGTTCTGCACGCGCTGCACGAACTTGTACGGCCCGGAACAGACCGGGTGCGATTGCACGGCCGCGTCGTCGGCGAGGGTCTTGGGCGCGAGCATCATGCCCGCGCGATCGGACAGCGTGGCGAGCAGCGCGGAATCGGGTGCCTTGAGCACGATGTTGACCGTGTGGTCGTCCACCGCGTCGACACGATCGATCGACGACAGCTCGCTCTTCCGGTTGCTGGCCGGCAAGCTGCGCGCGCGATCGAGGTTCGCTTTGACGGCCTTGGCGTCGAACGGTTCGCCGTCGTGGAACTTCACGCCCTGGCGCAATTTGAAGGTCCACGTCTTGCCGTCCGCGCTCACGCTCCACGAGGTGGCCAGCATCGGCACGAACTTCAGATCCGTGCCGATGTCGACCAGCGAGCTGCACAACGAGCGCAGCACCATGCGGTCGACGACCTGCGAACTGCGCGCCGGATCGAGCGAACCGATGTCTTCCTGCAGGCCGATGCGAAGCGTCGACTGAGCCATCGCCGAAGCGGTGCCGGTCGCGAGAAGCGCCGCCAACGCCATATCGAGCAGAACATTGCGCATGCGTGAGACCCCTTTGTCAGTAACGGTGTTGTTGATGTGTGGAAAAGCCATGCTCATGCCGGAACCGACGTGCCCGGCCGATTCCCCGCATCGATCTGCGCCTGGCGCGCCCGGTACAGCGCGAGACGCACGCCCAGTTTGTCGCTCGGCGCCACTGCGCGGGCCGGGCTCGCACCCGCGTTCTGGATCTCGCGCCAGAAATGGCAGGCGACCTGTCGTCCGTCGGGCAGCACTTCGTCGATCGGGCGCTGTTCGCGGCACGCCGCGCGCGCATGCGGGCAGCGTGGATGAAAGCGACAACCCGGCGGCGGTGCGGTCGGACTCGGCAGCTCACCGCCCAACGGCGCGCGCTCGCGTCGCATGTGCGGACGGCTGGCCGGAATCGCCTGCAACAGGGCCTGCGTGTAGGGGTGCAGCGGGTTGTCGAACAGCGCGTCGGCGCTGGCCAGCTCGACGATTTCCCCAAGGTACATCACGGCGACACGGTCGCTCATGTGACGAATCACCGCGAGATCGTGCGCGACCATGATCAGCGTCAGGCCGAAGTCGTGCTTCAACCGCTCCAGCAAGTTGATGACCTGCGCCTGTACGGAGACGTCGAGGGCCGAGACAGGCTCGTCGCCAACGATCACGCGCGGCTCACCCGCCAGCGCCCGGGCGATGCCGATGCGCTGACGCTGGCCTCCCGAGAATTCGTGCGGGTAGCGCTGTGCGTAGTCAGGCTGCAGGCCGACGGTGCGCAACAGTTCGGCCACGCGCTCGTCGCGCGCACGGCCACGTGCCAGACCGTGCAGCGCGATGGGCTCGCCGATCAGCCCCCCACGGTCATGCTCGGATTGAGCGACGCGAACGGGTCCTGGAAGATGATCTGCAACTCGCGCCGCAGCCTGCGCATCGCGCCCGCCCCCAGCGTCATGAGGTCCTCGCCCTGGTAGCGAACCTCACCGCGTGTGGCGTCGAGCAGGCGGAGCAGCAATCGCCCGAGCGTGGATTTGCCGCATCCCGACTCGCCGACGATGGCGAATGTCTCGCCCGCCTGAACGCTGAATGACACGCCGTTCACGGCGTACACCGTGGGAGCGCGGGAAAAGCCGACGCGGTGACCGCCAAAGTGCCGGGTCAGGTCGCGCGCTTCGAGCAATGCGGGAGACGCGTTCATGCAACAACCTCTTCCCTCGGGGTGGACGGGGGGATGAGCGCTTCGACGGGCGCGAGCCAGCACGCCACCCGATGCGAACCCGACAGCGTCCGCTCGACGGGGGCCTCGCGCGTGCAACGCGCTTCGGCAAACGGGCAGCGCGGCGCGAAACGGCAGCCCGCCGGCATGCGCTCGGGGGGCGGCACCGCCCCGCGAATCGTCGCCAGGGTGCCTTCCCGCTTGCCGATGGACGGAATCGCCCCCATCAACCCAATCGTGTAAGGATGCTGCGGGTCGTCGAATATCTCGTCGACCGTGCCGTACTCGACGATGCGCCCGGCGTACATGACAGCGACGTCGTCGGCCACTTCCGCGACCACGCCCAGGTCGTGCGTGATCAGCACGACGGCAGTCCCGGTTTCGCGCTGCAACGTCTGGATGAGCGTGAGCACCTGCGCCTGAATGGTCACGTCGAGCGCGGTGGTCGGCTCGTCGGCGATGAGCAGCGCCGGACGGTTGGCGAGCGCCATGGCGATCATCACGCGCTGGCGCATGCCGCCGGAGAGTTCGTGCGGATAGTTATCGAGCCGTGTCTCGGGCGCGGGAATGCGCACCCGCTTGAGCATTTCGAGCGCCTCGGCGCGTGCGGCACGCCTGTCCAGTCCGCGATGGCGGCGAATTCCCTCTTCGATCTGATGACCGATGGTGAACGCCGGATTGAGCGAGGTCATCGGCTCCTGAAAGATCATCGCGAGACGATTGCCGCGCAGATCGGCAAAGTCGCGCTCGCGCAACGCGAGCAGATCCTGGCCCTCGAACATGGCGCGGCCAGCCACCAGGTTCGCCGGCGGGCTGGGCAACAGCCCCATGAGCGCGAGCGACGTCACGCTCTTGCCACACCCCGATTCGCCGACGATACACAGCGTCTTGCCGGGGTGCACGGCGAACGAAACACCGTCGATCAAATTGGGCGCGTCGGGCGCCTGGCTGAACTTCAGCGACAGTCCGGCGACTTCGAGCACCGGTCCGGCGTTGGCGGGCATGGTCATGGGCGCGGGAAAAAGGTGGCGATCCGGTCATGAGGAATGTGCATGACACGATTATGTCTCCCGCGCAGTCACAGGAAATATTAATATTTCTTTTTCACGCGTAAGTTATTTTTAAGTCCCGATGCTCACGTTGCGCATGTTGAAAACCTTCCGGCTGGTCGCGCAGACCGGCTCGTTTGCCGCGGCCGCCGAGCGCGCCGCGCTCACGCAGGCGGCCGTGAGCCTGCAGATGCGCGGCCTCGAGGACGCCGTCGGCCAGCGTCTGTTCGACCGGCGCGGCCGCCAGATCACGCTGACCCGGCAAGGGCGCGAGTTGTTTCCACGTGTCGAACAGATTCTCGCGCTCACAGCCGACCTGACCGCCACGCCTATCGACGCCATGCAGGGACCGGTGACCATCGGCGCGGTGGTCTCGGTCATCGGTGCGCTGTCGCTGGTGGTCGCCGAGCTGAAAACGGCGCACCCGCAACTCGACGTAAGGCTCACCTCGGCCCGCTCGGATGAACTGACGGATCTGGTGGAGCAGGGCGAAGTGGACATTGCGGCCGTGGTCGCGCGAGCGGACGACGCGCGCGCCGAAGGTCTCGTGTGGACGCCCCTCTATACCGAGCCGATGGCGATGGTGGTCAATCGCGACGTCGCGCAGACGGATCCGCAGCACATTCTCGACACGCACGCCTTTCTGCGTTTCGACCGGCGCGTGCGCACCGGCATGGTGGTCGAGCAGGCACTGCGCTCGGCAAAGCTCACCGTCATGGAGTACCTGGAGCTCAACTCCATCGAAACAATCGTCGCGCTCGTGCGCAAGAACGTCGGTGTGTCGGTGCTGCCGCTGTTGCATCGCGGCGACTGGCAATCCGACCCGCTGCTGCGCATCGTGCCGATCGCCGATCCGCCCTTGCTGCGCACCGTTGGCATGATTCACCGCGCGCACGACGCGCGCACCCACAACATCACCACCGCGATCGTTCGCATGCTGCACGACGTCTAGCGGGAAATGCGACAACGGCGCGAACGATGTCGCGCCGTTGGCAAAGGACCGCAGTCGGGCTTCGATTCAGTCGCGTGTCTCGAGCGCCTTGTTGATGCGCAGCGCAAGCAGCGTGCAGACGGCGCCCGAGAGCAGGTAGCCGCTCACCGCGATCAGCCCGAATTCGGACGAGAGCCCCAGTGCGACGAGCGGCGCGAATGCGGCGCCGAACAGCCAGGCGAAGTCTGTCGTGAGCGCCGCGCCCGTGTAACGGAAGCGCTGCTCGAAGTTCGACGTCACCGTGCCCGCCGCCTGCCCGTAAGACAAGCCGAGGAGGCCGAAGCCCACCAGAATGAAGATGTCCTGCCGGGTCGAACCGCCGCCCATGAGGAACGGCGCGAACAGCGCGAAGATTCCGATCAGGATCGCGAACAGGCCCAGCGTGGTGCGCCGTCCGATCCGGTCAGCGATGCGCCCGGAAAGCACGGTGCAGACGATGGCGATCCCCGCACCGCACAGCTGCACGATCAGCACACTGTCCAGATCCTGCGTGTTCTGTAGCGAGATCCACGACAGCGGAAACACCGTGACCAGGTGAAACAGCGCGTAGCTCGCGAGCGCGGCAAACGCGCCAAGAAAGATGTTGTACCCCTGCGAGCGCACCATCTCCCGCGTGCTGATCGGCTCCAGCTGCCCTTCCTCCAGCATCTCGGTGTATTCGTGCGTGACCACCAGGCGCAACCGGGCGAACAGGGCCACCACGTTCACGGCGAACGCCACGTAGAACGGATAGCGCCAGCCCCAGGTGAGAAAGTCGTCGGACTCGAGACTCCAATGCAGGAACAGGAACAGCGCGCCCGCGATGATGAAGCCGATCGGCGCGCCCAACTGCCCCATCATCGAATACCAGCCGCGCCGCTGCGGCGGCGCATTCATCGCCAGCAGCGACGGCAAACCGTCCCACGAACCACCGAAGCCGATGCCCTGCAGCAGGCGGAAGAACGCAAGCAGCCAGATCGAGCGCTCGCCCAGCACCGAGTAACCGGGCAGGAACGCCATGCCGGCGGTGGCCGTACCCAGCACGAAAAGCGCCGCCGTGAGCTTCACGCTGCGCCCCCAGCGACGCTGCACGGTCATGAACAACGCCGTGCCGAATGGGCGAGAGATGAAAGCGAACGAGAAGATCGCGAACGCGTACAGCAGTCCGTGCAGATCGTCGGCGAACGGGAAGAAAACGTGGGGAAATACGAGGACGGCGGCAATGCCGAACACAAAGAAATCGAAATACTCGGAGGCGCGTCCGACAACCACGCCAACCGCGATTTCCTCGGGCGCAATGCGGGACTTGCTCCCGTGATCGTGCGCCGTGGTCGCGATGGGTACGCCCGGGGGCGTCGGCGATTGATGAGCACTGCTTGACATTATCGGACCCCCTTCGGATCGGGATGACGATGGCATACTCGCGCCAGAAAAGCATCGCAGGTATCGCCCGTCCCCGCCATAGGGTTTACCCTAAATTGATGCATCTGGGAGGGGAGTCCATGATGGGTACGGTCTGAGGCTACGGTTCATCGATCGCAGCATGACTTCCCCCAAGTTCCTTCGCGGGGTATTTTTACTCCCCGCCGCCGCACTGCTGTCCGGTTGCAATACCGTATTGATGTCGCCTTCGGGCGATCTTGCGGTAAGGCAGCGGGACATCATCATCGTTTCCACCATTCTGATGTTGCTGATCATCGTACCGGTGATCGTGCTGACATTGCTCTTCGCGTGGCGATACCGGGCGTCGAACAAGGCGGCGGTCTACACGCCCGAATGGGACCACTCGACTCTGCTCGAGCTGCTGATCTGGGCCGCGCCACTGCTCATCATCATCGCGCTGGGCGCCCTCACCTGGGTGAGCACGCACAAGCTCGATCCGTACCGCCCGCTCGAGCGCATCGACGCCAGGCGGGAGATCCCTCCCGACACCCGGCCACTGACCGTGCAGGTCGTGGCGATGGACTGGAAGTGGCTATTCTTCTACCCCGACCAGGGCATTGCGACGGTCAATGAACTCGCGGCCCCCGTCGACCGGCCGATCCGCTTCGAGATCACGTCGACGACGATGATGAATTCGTTCTTCGTGCCGGCGCTCGCCGGACAGGTCTACGCCATGCCCGGCATGGAAACCAAGCTGCATGCGGTCATCAACAAGGCCGGCGTCTATGACGGCTTCTCAGCGAACTACAGCGGCGCGGGCTTCTCCGGCATGCGCTTCAAGTTCCACGGCCTGTCGCCGGAGGCCTTCGATGCGTGGGTCCAGCAGGTCAAGACCAAGGGCGACAACCTCACGCGCGAGAAGTACGAGGCGCTCACCAGGCCAAGCGAGTGGGTGCCCGTGCATTACTACGGCGACGTGGCGCCCAATCTCTACGACGCCATCCTGAACCGCTGCGTGCAGACCGGGCAAACGTGTCTGAAAGACATGATGGATCAGCCCAACCATCAGCACGCGAGCCGTGCGGGGCGCACCGGCCCGACGCAGGCAATGCTTGCCGACGCCATGTGCACCGCGCAGAACACCATGCAGTTCGCGGCGCGGACCGGCCTCGCCCCCGGCGCGGCACTCACCCGGTGACGCGCACTGCGCCCAACCCTCGACAATGATGCGCCTTGCGCGCGAATGATCCCAGGTTCGAGCTTATGGACATCGTCAAGCTGATCTTCGGCCGCCTCACGATCGAGGCGATCCCGTACCACGAACCCATCCTGCTCGCCACGTTTGCAGGGGTGGCGCTCGGCGGCATCGTCGTGGTGGGCGCCATCACCTACTTCAGGCTGTGGGGCTATCTGTGGCGCGAGTGGTTCACCAGCATCGACCACAAGCGTATCGGCGTGATGTACGTGGTCCTGGGCATCGTGATGCTGCTGCGCGGCTTCGCCGACGCCGCGATGATGCGCCTGCAACAGGCGATCTCGTTCGGCGACAACATGGGCTATCTGCCGCCGCACCACTACGATCAGATCTTCACCGCGCACGGCGTGATCATGATCTTCTTCGTGGCCATGCCGCTCGTGACCGGACTCATGAACTTCGTGGTGCCACTACAGATCGGCGCGCGCGACGTGGCCTTCCCGTTCCTCAACAACTTCAGCTTCTGGATGACCGTGAGCGGCGCGGTGCTGGTCATGATGTCGCTCTTCGTCGGCGAGTTCGCCCGCACCGGCTGGCTCGCGTATCCACCGCTGTCGGGGATTCTGCAGAGCCCGGATGTCGGGGTGGATTACTACATATGGGCGTTGCAGATCGCGGGGGTCGGCACCCTGCTCTCGGGCATCAACCTGCTGGTGACCATCGTGAAGATGCGCGCACCCGGCATGACGATGATGCGCATGCCCGTCTTCACCTGGACGTCGCTATGCACCAACGTGCTGATCGTGGCGGCTTTCCCGGTGCTCACCGCCGTGCTGGCGCTGCTCGCGCTCGATCGCTACGCCGGCACCAACTTCTTCACGAACGATCTCGGCGGCAACGCCATGATGTACGTGAACCTCATCTGGATCTGGGGCCACCCCGAGGTCTACATTCTCGTGCTGCCCGTGTTCGGCGTGTTCTCGGAAGTCGTGGCCACGTTCTCGGGCAAGCGTCTGTTCGGGTATGCGTCGATGGTGTACGCCACGGTCGTGATCACGGTGCTGTCCTACCTCGTGTGGCTGCACCACTTCTTCACGATGGGCTCCGGGGCCAGCGTGAACTCGTTCTTCGGCATCACGACGATGATCATCTCGATACCGACCGGGGCGAAGATCTTCAACTGGCTGTTCACCATGTACCGCGGCCGGATCCGCTTCGAAGTGCCCATGCTCTGGACCGTCGGCTTCATGGTGACGTTCGTGATCGGGGGCATGACCGGCGTGCTGCTGGCCGTGCCGCCCGCCGACTTCTCGCTGCACAACGGTCTGTTCCTGATCGCGCACTTCCACAACGTGATCATCGGCGGCGTGATCTTCGGCATCATGGCGGCCATTACCTACTGGTTCCCGAAGGCGTTCGGCTACCGGCTCGATCCGTTCTGGGGCAAGTGCTCGTTCTGGTTCTGGTTCATCGGCTTCTATGTCGCCTTCATGCCGCTATACCTGCTCGGCCTGATGGGCGTGACGCGCCGCGTGAGTCACTTCGACGACATGTCGCTGCAAATCTGGTTCCAGATCGCCGCGGTGGGGGCGCTGCTCATCGCGATCGGTATTGGTTGCTTCATCATCCAGCTGGTCGTGAGCTTCCTGCGCCGCGACCAGTTGCGCGACGACACCGGCGATCCATGGCACGGCCGTACGCTCGAATGGTCGACCTCGTCGCCGCCGCCGGTCTACAACTTCGCCTTCACCCCGCTCGTGCATGACAACGACGCCTGGTGGCAGATGAAGCAACAAGGCTTCAAGCGGCCGATGGACGGCTTCATTCCGATCCATATGCCGAAGAACACCTCGGCCGGCATCTTCCTTGCCGGGCTGGCCACGGTGTGCGGGTTCGGACTCATCTGGCACATGTGGCTGGTGGTGATCGTGGCATTCGTCGCCTTGCTGGCGGTCGCCATCGGTCACACGTTCAACTATCACCGCGACTACTACATCCCGGCCGATCAGGTCGAACACACGGAGGCAGCGCGCACGCGACTGCTCGCCCAGCATGTCTGATACGACCGCAACCTTCCCGGCAGGCGGCGCCCCGCTCGGCGCCCACACGCCGGCGCCGCCGCGCGACGGCGAGCTGAAGTTCATGATGACGAGCGACTACCACCCGCCCAATGGGACGCTGCTCGGCTTCTGGGTCTACCTGATGAGCGACTGTCTCGTGTTCGCCTGCCTCTTCGCGGCGTATGGCGTGCTCGGTCGCAACTACGCGGGCGGACCGACCGGCGCCGAGCTGTTCGAGTTGCCGCTGGTCGCCCTGAACACGACGTTCCTGCTGCTCTCGTCGATCACCTACGGCTTTGCCATGCTCGAGATGCAGAAGCGCCGCCAGGGCGCCACGCTCGGGTGGCTGGCGATCACCGGCTTGCTCGGCGCGGCGTTCCTCTCGCTCGAACTCTACGAGTTCGCCAACCTCATTCACGAAGGCGCGGGGCCGTGGCGCAGCGCGTTCCTGTCGTCGTTCTTCACGCTGGTGGGCACGCACGGGCTGCACGTAACGTTCGGCATCATCTGGCTCATCACCCTCATGGTGCAGGTCGGCAAGCACGGCCTCACCGCGCCCAACCGCCGCCGCCTGATGTGCCTGTCGATGTTCTGGCACTTTCTCGACGTCGTGTGGATCGGCGTCTTCACCTTTGTCTATCTCATGGGAGTGCTGCCGTGAGCGCGCACGATTCGACCCTGCACGACGCCGACGGTCATGGTCACGACCACGACCACGATCACGAGGAAGGCCCGCACAGCACCCTGCGCGGCTACGCCACGGGCTTCATCCTGTCGATCATTCTCACCGCGATACCATTCTGGTTCGTGATGGGCGGTGTGTTCGAGAAATCGAGCACGACGGCGATCATGATCCTGTTCCTGGGCGCGATTCAGATCGTCGTGCACATGATTTACTTCCTGCACATGAACGGCAGGTCGGAGGGCGGCTGGAACCTGCTCTCACTGATTTTCACGATCGTGCTCGTGGTCATTACCCTTTCCGGGTCGCTCTGGGTCATGTATCACCTGAACCAGAACATGATGCCGGGTATGATGCAGGATACGAAGAACCTTCCCTGAACGGCATTTCCCTTGAGCAGCAATCGACTTCACGATTCGGGGGACGCACAGCGTCCCCCGCGCACTTCCGGTGCGCCCTCCCGCCCCTCCCCCTTCCGGCTGGTCATTCTCGGCGTGATCACGCTGGCCCTGGTGGGTGTCTTCACCTCGCTCGGCACCTGGCAGTTGCATCGTCGGGCGTGGAAGCTCGATCTGATCGAGCGCGTGAATTCGCGTGTGCACGCGCCGGCCACGCCCGCACCGACACGCACGCAATGGCCGGGCGTCAACGCGGCTGGCGACGAGTACCGGCATGTCTCGCTGCGCGGCACTTACGCGTTCGACAAGGACACGCTGGTGCAGGCGGTCACCGACCTGGGCGGCGGATATTGGGTACTCACCCCACTGCGCACGGCCGATGGCAGCGAGGTGCTGATCAACCGCGGCTTCGTGCCGCCGGGCTGGAAGGAGGCCGTGCCGCCCACGCCCGCCGGCGAGGTCGTGGTCACCGGCCGGCTCCGCATGCCCGAGACGGGCGGCGGCTTTCTGCGCAAGAACGTGCCGTCGGAGAATCTCTGGTATTCGCGGGATGTTGCTGCCATCGCCGCCGCTCGCGGTCTCGCGGCCGCCGACGTCGCGCCCTACTTCGTCGACGCAGACGGTAAGCCTGGCGCAAGCGCGGCAGGCAACGCCGTGCGCGGCGACGCCGAAGCCATGACCGGGACGGCGGCGGTACGCGATTATCCCGTCGGCGGCCTGACCGTGGTGCAGTTCCCGAACAATCACATGAGCTATCTGCTGACGTGGTACGCGCTGGCCATCATGTCGGCGGTGGCGGGATGGTTCGTCATTCGCCTCGAACTGCGCAAGCGCGCCGATTGAATCACGCGGCGATGGCGGCAATCCGGGTTGCGATCTGCAGCAGCCGCGCATCGTCGAGCGCGGCGTAGCCCACCACCAGCGCCGACGCCGACGCCGCGAGCGACGAGCGCGTGAATTCCCGCAATCCTTCCACGAACACGCCCGCTTCGCGCAGCGCGGCCACGAGCGCCGCCTCGTCCACCTGTGGTGGCAGCCAGAGAACGAAATGGAAGCCCGCGTGCTCGCCATTCAATGGAGAAATTCGATGGAGTTGGCACAACGAGAAGCGGTCGGGGCAAAGTACAGCGCCGCCGCCATGCGGCGCGCGCAGGCGCTGACCTGGGAAGCGACCGAGAAGATCGCGGCGCTCATCAAACCCGGCATGCGCGAATCGGAAGCGATCGCCGCCGGCAAGGCGCTGCTCGGCACACTGGGCATGGACCGCATCTGGCATCCCGTACTGATCCGCTTCGGCGAGAATACGCTGCGCACCTTCAGCGAGCGCAGCGACGTCGACCCGGTGCTCGGAGACGACGACATCTACTTCATCGACATCGGCGTGGTGTTCGGCGCGCACGAAGGCGACTGCGGCTTTACCCGCACGACAGGCACCGATCCGGAAATGCAGCGTTGCGCCCGCGACGCGCGGCGTCTGTTCGATGTCGTGCACGCCCATTGGCGCGAGCACGGCGTGAGCGGCCAGGCCCTGTACCAGTTCGCGAAAACGCAGGCCGAGGCGATGGGCTGGGTGCTCAACCTCGACATCAGGGGCCATCGCGTGAGCGACTTTCCCCACGCCATCTACAAGGGCGGCAAGCTCGGCGACCTGGCGGACACCCCGAACGGCGGTCTGTGGATCCTCGAGATCCAGATTGCCCACCCGACGCGCCCTTTCGGCGCGTTCTACGAAGACTTGCTCGTCTGACCCCAGGCGTGGCGGATGCACAACGGGCCCGCATAGGACGCCGAGGCTTTTCCGACTTTTCCGAACTTTTGCCCACGTCTTGCCGGGCGATTCTCCCAGTTTCATCGCAGATGTTCGCGGCCGACATCTGACCCTT
This sequence comes from Pandoraea pnomenusa, assembly GCF_000767615.3. NCBI lineage: Bacteria > Pseudomonadati > Pseudomonadota > Betaproteobacteria > Burkholderiales > Burkholderiaceae > Pandoraea > Pandoraea pnomenusa. Next base: position 4,270,766 of record NZ_CP009553.3, read on the forward strand.
TATCGCGCTCCGCCAGCACCGGCGCGGGAGTGGCCCCATTGAGACGAATTGTCCAGTGCGGCGCGAAACCTCGTTGCGGCCCGCCGTCAGGACTTTCGTTGCATCTTTCCCCAATTACCCATTTTGCGTTACCGTTCGTTAGTCGACGGAACGCTCACGCGCGGCGGCATGGCAACGGAGACGTCGCCGGCGTCCCTCTCTCGGGGATGCGGGCGAGTTGCCTGTCACGCATCGTCCGTCGTCGGCGCAGTGGAAATGGAAGTGGTGGTTTGTGGTTGTTAGCCGTTCCTCTCGTTCATCTCGCCCATCTCGCTCAGACAAGAACCATAGAAAGACGATGAAAAATCCAACCTTCACCAAAGCGCTCTTCGCCACAGCCCTGAGCTGTGCGCTGTTCAACGTTCACGCGGCATCGCAGGCGCCGGTCGGCGCCGAGAACGGCATGGTCGTGACGGCCCAGCATCTCGCCTCGAAAGTCGGCGTCGACGTGCTCAAAGCCGGCGGCAACGCCGTCGATGCCGCCGTTGCGGTGGGCTACGCCCTGGCCGTGGTGTATCCGGCCGCGGGCAACCTCGGCGGCGGCGGTTTCATGACGATCCAGCTCGCCGACGGCCGCAAGACCTTCCTCGACTTCCGCGAGAAGGCGCCGCTCGCTGCCACCGCGAACATGTATCTCGACAAGGACGGCAACGTCATCAAGGGCGCCTCGACCACCGGCTATCTGGCCGTGGGTGTGCCGGGCACCGTGTCGGGCATGGAATATGCGCGTGAGAAATACGGCACGAAAACGCGCCAGCAACTGATCGCGCCGGCCCTTACGCTCGCCGAAAAGGGTTTCGTGCTCGAACAGGGCGATGCGGACATGCTCTGGACATCGACCAAGGATTTCGAAAAGGATCGCGCCAACTCGGGCGCCATCTTCCTGAACAAGGGCCAGCCGTTTCAGCCCGGCGAGCGACTCGTGCAAAAGGATCTCGCGCGTACGCTCAAGCTGATCAGCGCCAAGGGCACTGACGGATTCTACAAGGGAGAAGTCGCCGACAAGCTCGTCGCGTCGATGAAGGCCGGCGGCGGCATCATCACGCAGGCCGACCTCGATCAGTACAAGACGCGCGAACTGGCACCGGTCGAGTGCGACTATCGCGGCTATCACGTGGTCTCGGCGCCGCCCCCGAGCTCCGGCGGCGTGGTGATCTGCGAGATCATGAACATTCTCGAAGGCTACCCGATGAAGGACCTCGGCTTTCACTCGGCCCAGAGCGTGCACTACACCATCGAGGCCATGCGTCATGCGTATGTCGACCGCAACAGCTATCTGGGTGACCCGGATTTCGTGAACAATCCGATCGCCCATCTGCTCGACAAGAACTACGCCGCCAAGATTCGCGCGGCCATCGACCCGCACAAGGCCGGCATCTCGCAAGAGATCAAGCCAGGGGTGCCGCCGCACGAAGGCAGCAATACCACGCACTACTCCATCATCGACAAGGACGGCAATGCCGTGTCGGTCACCTACACGCTCAACGACTGGTTCGGCGCGAAGGTCATGGCCAACGGCACCGGCGTGTTGCTCAACGACGAGATGGACGACTTCACCGCGAAGGTGGGCGTGCCGAACCTGTACGGTCTGATCCAGGGTGAAGCGAACGCGATCGGGCCGGGCCGCCGTCCGCTGTCGTCAATGAGCCCGACCATCGTCACGAAGGACGGCAAGCCGGTCATGGTCGTGGGAACCCCGGGCGGCAGCCGCATCATTACCGCCACGCTGCTGACGATGCTCAATGTCATCGATTACGGCATGACGCTTCAGGAGGCCGTCGACGCACCGCGCTTCCACCAGCAGTGGATGCCGGAGGCGACCAACATCGAAGCGTTCGCGCTGAGCCCCGACACGCAGAAGATTCTGGAGAGCTGGGGACAGAAGTTCGCGGGCCCGCAACCGGCCAACCACGTGGCCGCGATTCTCGTCGGCGCGCCGTCACTCGGCGGCAAGCCTGTCGGCAAGAACCGCTACTACGGCGCGAATGACCCGCGTCGCAACACAGGACTGGCCCTCGGCTATTGAGAGTGCGGTGCGATCCGGGCAACGTCCGGATCCGACAGGACGCCAGGGCCGCGCTCGCGGCCCTGCTTTTTTGCCGACGCCGTCATGACGTCGCTGCACGGGTTGGCCGGATGACCAGGCTCGCTGGCCGAATCACGACAGCCGACGCGCCTCGCGATGGTCGAGCGTTGCTGACTTCGTATACCGAAGCGCCCACTTTTGTAACTTTTTGTAATACACCACCGAGAAATTCAGGAACTCCACGCGAGCGGGCCGTCCAACAGGTTTCCCCGTGTATTGCGCCCGCGTCCTGCGCGACGGTTCTCCGCCGTGCGCAGCCGTGTTTCTCTGCATGCACGCGTCGCCCGTCACCCTCTCACTACGGAACCGCGTGAAGATGTCCGCCTTGTGGTACCTGCCGCTCAGCCCCGACCTGCCCCGTCTCTACCGCCTGCCGCCGCGCACGATCGCGCTCGCCCGCTTCATGCTCTTCGGCGTGATACTGCTCATTGCGGGTCTGCCGGTGAGCGACGCGCTCGCCGCGAGCACCCACACCACAAGTACAGGCAAGCGGCGGAACGATGCGGTCAAGCAGAAGAGCACCGCCAAGGCGAGCGCGAAATCGGCCCATCGGAAAACGGCGACCGCGAGCCACTCGCGCAAGCGTGCGACGCGTCATGCGAAGGCGATGCCGGCGCGCAAAGGGCATCAGGCGCGCAGGCACGCGAAGTCACCGCGCCACGCGAAGGCGGCGAACGCGGCAAAGGTCAGTGCAAAACCCCGACTGCTCGCGCGTTGCGGCTTCACGCCGGCGTCGAGAAAACGCCTGTTTTCGCGCGCGGTCTACATCGTCGACGAAAAGACGCACACGCCGCTCTTCGCAAAGAATGCGGACCAGGTACGGCCCATCGCTTCACTCTCGAAGCTGATGACGGCCGTGGTGTGGCTCGATAGCGGCCCGTCGATGCGCACGCCGCTCACAGTCACCCAAGCCGATCTCGATACCCTCAAATTCACGCGCTCGCGCCTGCTCGTGGGTTCGACGCTGTCGCGTGCGGACATGCTGCACATCTCGTTGATGGCCTCGGAGAATCGCGCCGCGGCGGCACTGAGCCGCGATTACCCGGGCGGACGACCGGCATTCATCGCCGCGATGAACGCCAAGGCCCGCGCATTGAACATGCCCAACACGCGCTTCGAGAATTCGACGGGCCTGTCGCCCCGCAATGTGTCCACCGCGCGCGAACTCGCGCGACTCGTGCGTGCCTCGAATCGCTATGCGCTCATCCGCCGGTACTCGATCGACCATCAGCAACGCGTGCGTACCGGCAAGGGGCAGTTGCAATACGTCAACACCAACCGGCTGGTCCGCTACGGCAAGGTACACGCCAGCGTCCAGAAGACGGGCTTCATCAATGAATCGGGGCACAACATGGTGATGCGGGTCATGGTGCACAAGCAGCGCCCCGTGATCGTGACGATGCTCGGCAGCGATACCCCTGAAGGCTCGCGACTCGATGGCGTACGTATCGCGCATTGGTTGTCGTGTTCGCTGCGCTAGGCGTTGCCCGATGCCTGGTCCTGAACGACGCGGGAGATGCCAGTATCGGCATTTCCCGCGCCATCGTATCGCCGGCTAACGCACCCGCGCATGCCACCGGCCCCACACGGCCGTAGCGAACAGCAACAACGCGCCAGCGCCGATCACGGCGTCGAAGCCCTGATTGAACGCCGCGTTGGCCAGCGCCGTGAGCGCGTTGGCCGTGGGTGCCGGCAAATGTTCGGCGACGAGCAGCGCTTCGTCGAGACTGTCACGCACAGCATCCGGCAGCCCCGCCGCTTGCGGCACATCCATCGCACGACCGTAGACGAATGTCAGCAGGCTGCCCATGAACGTAACGCCGAGCGCGCCGCCGAGCTCGTACGACACCTCTTCGACGGATGCCGCCATGCCGGCGCGCTCGGGCGGCGCGCTCTGCATGATGGTGCTCGACGCCGCCGTCATCGTCGCACCGACCCCAAGCCCCAGCATCGCGAGCGACGTGATCGACAACGCCAGCCCCATGTCACGCACGACCAGATAGCCTGCCATGCCGGCCGCCGACATCAGCAAGGCAATCGGCAGAAGACGCGTGCTGCCCAGACGCGGCAGCACGCGCCCGGCGATCGGGCCCGCCACGAATGCCGCCAGCGAGAGCGGCATATTGGCCCAGCCGGCCTCGAGCGGCGAGTAGCCGAGCACCAGTTGCAAGCGCTGACTGAAGACAAGTTGCATGCCGATCAGGGCGGCCGCGGCCATCGATGCCGCCGCGACGGCACCCGCAAAGGCCGGATTGCGAAACAACGTGAAGTCGAGCAGCGGCTGCGCGCTGCGCCGCTGACGGTGCACGAACGCCCAGAGGAACATCGCACCTACCGCCAGCGCAACGGCCACCGCGAGCCATTCGGGCGAGGGCTTACCCGCGCTCTTGATCGCGTACGTCACCCCGATCAGGCCCGCCATGAAGAGCAGCGAGCCGACCCCATCCCACGGCCGCGTGGACGTCGCTCGCCCTTTGGGAATCAGCCACCATGCCAGCGGGATCGCCACGAGCACGATCGGCACGTTGATCAGGAAGACCGATCCCCACCAGAAGTGCTCGAGCAATGCGCCCCCGACGATCGGACCGAACGCCGCACCTCCCGAAGCCACCGACGCCCAGATGCCGATGGCGAGCGCCTGCTCGTGGGTATCGGTAAACGTGAGGCGGATGAGCGAGAGCGTGGCGGGCATCATCATGGCCGCCCCCACGCCGAGCACCCCACGGGCGACGATCAGGCTGCCTGCCTCGGGCGCGAACGCCGCGGCAAGCGACGCTGCGCCGAATACGGCGAGCCCCGCAAGGAAGAGGCGCTTGTGGCCAAGCCGATCGCCAAGCGTGCCCATGCCGAGCAGCAGGCCCGACACGACAAGCGCGTAGGCATTGACGATCCACAGCTTCGCGGACGCCGTTGCCGCAAGATCATGGGTCAGACGCGGTAACGCCGTGTACAGCACCGTCATGTCGATCACGATGAGCAGCAACGCCACCGACACAACGGCCAGCACCAGCCAGCGGCGGGCGCCGGTCATCCCGGTCACGGGTTTCGGCAAAGTTTGAAGGCTGGCCATCGGAATGCTCCTGTTGTCGCACATGGGTTCTGGATTTCGCCTCCCCCGGGAACGGCATGGTTTGCCTGAATTAGGGGAAAACCCGCATGATCCATCAATAAACCGATTGATAAAAGTTGGAACCCATCTAGTGAACAGATGAGTCAGAATGACCTCGGCAGAAATGTCTCGTAGACGCTATTAGTGAGAAGACGACGCGCGAAATTTGCATCGGAAAATGCGAGTTGAACGCGCGTTCTACGGTGTTCAACAGGAGTGGCGATGCACCACGGAGGCGCATACAATTTGCGCCACTTTCCCATTGGGCGAAAATCCCCCCTATTCGTACATGGCATCCCATCCGACCCGAATTCCCGACGACGTCTCTCTTCCGGAGCTGACGGTACGCGGCATGATTCTCGGCGCGCTGATCACCGTGGTGTTCACCGCTTCCAATGTCTACCTTGGCCTGAAAGTCGGGCTCACGTTCTCTTCTTCGATTCCGGCCGCCGTCATTTCGATGGCCGTGCTGCGGGCGCTTCGCGGGGGGAACATCCTCGAGAACAACATGGTGCAGACGCAGGCGTCTGCGGCCGGCACGCTCTCGTCGATCATCTTCGTGCTTCCCGGCTTGCTGATGATCGGCCACTGGCAGGGCTTTCCCTTCGGTCTGACGCTCGCGATCTGCGCGTCCGGCGGCATTCTCGGCGTGCTGTTCACCATTCCCTTGCGCCGTGCCATGGTGGTCGACAGCGAGTTGCCTTATCCGGAAGGCGTGGCCGCGGCGGAAATTCTTCGCGTCGGCAGCGAGGGAGACGGCGTGTCGTCGGCTGAAGGGAAGTCGCCTGGCGAGGCGTCGAGCGGCGTGCGCGAAATTGCGTTCGGCGGTGTGGTCTCGGCATTGTTCGCATTCGCCACGACCGGCCTGAAGGTGCTCGGCGAGAGCATCACCGCATGGGTACCGGCGGGAGCGGCCGTCTTCCGTCTCACGACCGGATTCTCGTTGGCGCTTATCGGCGCGGGGTATCTCATCGGTATCGTGTCGGGCCTGGCGATTCTGCTCGGCATCGTGCTGAGCTGGGGAATTGCGGTGCCAGTGCTCACGACGATTACGCCCAATGCGGACGGTCAGGCGATCGCCGCATTTGCCAACGGGCTTTGGCAGCACAAGGTACGATTCATCGGCGCCGGGACCATCGGCGTGGCCGCCATCTGGACGCTCATCACGCTCGCCAAACCAATGGTCGACGGGGTGAAGACGTCGTTCGCGGCGCTGGGACAGTCGCGCGGCGCCCAAGGCAAGGCGGTGACACTCGCGCGCACTGAGCAGGATCTGTCGCCTTACTGGGTGATCGGACTGACACTCCTTTGCGTGGCGGTCTGGGTCGTGACGTTCGGCATCTTTCTCGCGGACGCGCCATTGTCGTTCGGCGGCATTGCGACGCTGGTGATTTGCAGCGTGGTGTTTGCCGTGGTGTTCGGTTTTCTCGTGGCGGCGGCGTGCGGGTATATGGCGGGACTCGTGGGGTCGTCGGCCAGCCCGATTTCGGGCATCGGCATCGTCGCGGTGGTGCTCGTATCGCTGCTTATCCTGAGCGTCAGCCAGGCCAGCGGGCTGCTTGACGCCAGTGGTGGCGGCAAGCTCGGAATTGCGCTCGCGCTGTTCACGACGTCAGCCGTCATCGCGATTGCCACGATTTCGAACGACAACCTGCAGGATCTGAAGACGGGTTGGCTCGTTGGCGCGACCCCGTGGCGTCAGCAGGTGGCATTGCTCGTTGGCTGCGTGGTCGGAGCGGCAGTGATTCCGCCAGTGTTGAATCTGCTGTACAACGCGTATGGATTCATGGATGCACTGCCGCGTCCGGGTATGGACCCGTCGCAGGCATTGTCGGCCCCGCAGGCGATTCTGATGACGGCGATCGCGAAAGGCATCTTCACGCATCAGCTTGACTGGTCGATGCTCGGCATCGGCGCGCTGCTCGGTGTGGCGCTCATCGCGATCGACGCGGCGCTGGCCAAGCGCGGTGGCGTCGCACGTGTGCCGGTCATTGCCGTCGGTATCGGAATCTATCTACCGCCGACGGTAGGCTCCGTACTCGTCATCGGCGCCGTGCTTGGCTGGATCGCACATCGTGTGCTCAGATCGCGTGCGCAAGCCCAGGGGAAGGATTTCGCCCCATTCGCCGAAGCAGCGGAACGGCGCGGCGTGCTGCTGGCGTCGGGCCTGATCGTCGGTGAAAGCCTGGTCGGCGTTGCGATGGCCATGGTGGTCGGCTTCACCGGCTCCGACGCCCCGCTCGCCATCGTCGGCAACGGTTTCGCCCCAACGGCGGAATGGCTGGCGTTGATCGTCTTCTCCGGGATCTGCATCGTGATCGTGCGTCGCGTGCTGGCTACGGGTCGTTAAGCCGACGTTGTCGCGAAATGTTTCTGCTGGCATTTTTGGGGTGCCTGTGTTTTCCTGAGGTAGGTCAGGTCAGCAGGACTGGTTGCGCCCGAATAAGTTGACTATGTTGTTTGTCGCGCCGTGATCTGCTTCAGTTTCGGTCTGAGTCGCCGTCTCATGGACGTACACCTCAACCGGGGGCGTCGGCTCGTGACATCCCATGCGGGCTAATCGGTCGTGTGGTCGTGTGGACGTGTGGACGTGTGGACGTGTGGCAGCAGCGGCAAGCCCGGATCGACGCCTATCCGGTCATCCGGGCAAACGGGTTCACGCAAAGGGATACTTGCGTCGTTTGGCTGCGAACCTGACCTGACGGATATTTTCGTACCACTGGTGTCTAGAGATTCACGGCCCCGGTGTTTGAACCACATTCGCTGACCCGACGGAATTCGGCGGGGGTTAGGTGTTAGCGCCGATGTAAAACTGACCCACCCGCCGAAGTGAATCTGACCCACCTGGGAGAGGATGGCGGCTTTTGCCGCCGATGCTGACTCAGGAGCAAGCAGTGGAAATCAAGGTATTGGCAAGGCGCGGAGCGCCGGTGCGGGAGATAGCGAGGCAGATGGGTGTCTCGCGGAACACGGTCCGACGATATCTGCGCGACCAGAAGGCTAGCCGGTATAAGGGGCGAGAGCCTCGGCCAACCAAACTGGACCCGTTCAAAGCGTACCTGCTTGGGCGAATCGAGGCGGCGCGGCCGCACTGGATTCCGGCAACGGTGTTGCTGCGCGAGTTGCGGGAAGAAGGCTACGACGGCGGTATCAGCCAACTCAAGGTGTTCCTCGCGCCATACAGGGACGCGGAGCCGGAACCGGTCGTGCGCTTCGAGACGCCGCCAGGCCGACAGATGCAAGCCGACTTCACCACGATCCGACGCGGCAGGTCGCCGTTGCTGGCGCTGGTCGCCACGCTGGGCTACAGCCGGGCGACGTACGTGCGTTTCACGAGCGGCGAGGATGCCACGACGTTGTGCCAGTGTCTGCGAGAAGCCTTCGTCTACTTCGGCGGCACGCCCGAGCATGTGCTGTTCGATAACGCCAAGTCGGTCATCGTCGAACGCGATGCTTACGGCGACGGTCATCATCGCTGGAACGGCGAGATGTTGGCGCTGGCGGAAACGTATGGATTTACGCCGAAGGTATGCAGGCCGTACTGACCATGCCTCGATTTCGCGTACAGCAGGAATTTTGTTAATTTCCTGTTTGTACGGAGGATTGCATGTCAGAGAAGTCAGTGCCGAAAAGGCAATACACGAACGAGTTCAAGGTTGAGGCCATCAGGCTTGCCGAAACAGTCGGGCAGCATGAAGCGGCGCGCAGGCTCGGGGTGCCAGTGGCAACGTTAGGGAACTGGAGTCGGCGTAGCCGCAGTTTCGAAGGCGGTATCGAGACGAGTGGTCGTGACGTGAGCGCTGCACGTGTTACGCGCCCGATCAGCGAGTTGGAGGCAGAGAACAGCCGGCTGCGCAAGGAACTCGCCAGCGCAAAACTGGATATTGAAATTCTCTCAAAAGCGACGGCGTACTTCGCGAAGGGGTCGCGGTGAAGTACGCCTGGATCGACGATCACCGCGACCAGTACAGTATCACCCGTCTATGCCAGATTCTGGGCGTTTCACGCAGCGGATATTGCCAGTGGCGCGTTCGCCCACCCAGCGCGAGGGCGCAAGCGAACGCGGCCCTGGATGTGGAAGTCGCGGCGATCCACCGCAAGCATCGTGGCACCTATGGCCGCTCCCGCATCGTGCGTCAATTGCGAGCCCAGGGTCGCACGGCGAGCGAGGAGCGTGTGCGACGTAGCTTGCGACGTCAGGACTTGCGCCCGGTCTACAGGCGTGCCTATCGGGTCACGACGGACTCGGCGCACAGCCTGCCCGTAGCGCCGAACCTGCTCGATCGTCGTTTCAACGGATGGCAGCCTGATCGTGCCTGGGTTAGCGACATCACGTTTGTCAGGACCGGCGAAGGCTGGCTGTATCTCGCAGCGATACTCGATCTGGCGAGCCGACGCGTAGTGGGCTGGTCAATGTCCGAACGCATCGACGCCGAGCTTGTTTGCCAGGCACTGCGCAGCGCGTGCTGGCAACGCAAACCGGCGCCAGGACTGCTGTTACATTCCGACAGAGGGGCCCAGTATGCAAGCCGGGCGTACCAAAAGCTGGCTGCCGGATTCAAGGCAACGATCTCCATGAGCCGTCGTGCCAATGCGTGGGACAACGCCCCTATGGAAAGCTTCTTTAAGACCCTGAAAGTCGAGAGAATCTATGAGGTCCACTACGAAACTCGAGCGCAGGCTCGTTTGGATATCGTCGACTGGATCGAGGGCTATTACAATCGAGAGCGTTTGCACACCTCGATAGGATTTCTTACCCCTGTCGACTACGAGGCCGCGTTGATCGCAGCATGATCTACTGTACGTGGAAACGAGGCAGGGTCACTTCGCTCACGCCGTGGCGCTTGGCCACCTCAGGCACCGTGTCCCGATCCGCTTCACGCAGTATCCGCACAATCTGTTCGTCGCTGTACCGGTTCTTTTTCATGCCAACTCCTCATCTGAGCTGAGGAGCCATTATCCCTAGATCTGATTGGTACGAAATTTTCAGGACAGGTCAAACCCGTCTCCATGCGAACCCGGGCCGACTCGTCTTCGACTGAATTGGAAATCCCGAAGCAAATCGATCCATCGCAGTGGCCGATTCGGGACTGAGGCCGTTGCGCCTTCCAAGGCGTTACCGCTCGAGCAGATCAAGGGGTTCCAGCGGTCGCTTTCCCTATCGGAGAAGACATCCGACACGTCCATGCCGAAAGTCGCGCCCGTCTCCCGATCCCGCCTGCGAACTCGCTCAAGCTCGACTTCGCCGCAGGCATTCGGGGCACAAATCGCGGATGTAAAGCAAAAACCCCTTGCTACTGTGTAGCAAGGGGTTTTTAAGGGGAGCCTGACGATTACCTACTTTCACACGGGTATCCGCACTATCATCGGCGTGGAGTCGTTTCACGGTCCTGTTCGGGATGGGAAGGGGTGGTTCCAACTCGCTATGGTCATCAGGCATAACTTGTATGTTCTGCTGCACGGTGTGTGCAACAAAACCAATTCGGAAGAAGCGTAGTACAACAATGTTGGGTTGCGAGTGTATCGGCACAGCGATACTCACACCAGGAAAAACACACTGGTTATAGGATCAAGCCTCACGGGCAATTAGTATCAGTTAGCTTAACGCATTACTGCGCTTCCACACCTGACCTATCAACGTCCTGGTCTTGAACGACCCTTAAGGGGAATCGAGTTCCCAGGGAAGTCTCATCTTAAGGCGAGTTTCCCGCTTAGATGCTTTCAGCGGTTATCTCTTCCGAACATAGCTACCCGGCGATGCCACTGGCGTGACAACCGGTACACCAGAGGTTCGTCCACTCCGGTCCTCTCGTACTAGGAGCAGCCCCCTTCAAACTTCCAACGCCCACGGCAGATAGGGACCAAACTGTCTCACGACGTTTTAAACCCAGCTCACGTACCTCTTTAAATGGCGAACAGCCATACCCTTGGGACCGGCTACAGCCCCAGGATGAGATGAGCCGACATCGAGGTGCCAAACACCGCCGTCGATATGAACTCTTGGGCGGTATCAGCCTGTTATCCCCAGAGTACCTTTTATCCGTTGAGCGATGGCCCTTCCATACAGAACCACCGGATCACTATGACCTGCTTTCGCACCTGCTCGACTTGTCAGTCTCGCAGTTAAGCACGCTTTTGCCATTGCACTATCAGCACGATTTCCGACCGTACCTAGCGTACCTTCGTACTCCTCCGTTACACTTTGGGAGGAGACCGCCCCAGTCAAACTGCCTACCATGCACTGTCCCCGATCCGGATTACGGACCTAGGTTAGAACCTCAAACAAGCCAGGGTGGTATTTCAAGGACGGCTCCACAGAAACTAGCGTTCCTGCTTCAAAGCCTCCCACCTATCCTACACAGACCGGTTCAAAGTCCAATGCAAAGCTACAGTAAAGGTTCATGGGGTCTTTCCGTCTAGCCGCGGGTAGATTGCATCATCACAAACACTTCAACTTCGCTGAGTCTCGGGAGGAGACAGTGTGGCCATCGTTACGCCATTCGTGCAGGTCGGAACTTACCCGACAAGGAATTTCGCTACCTTAGGACCGTTATAGTTACGGCCGCCGTTTACCGGGACTTCAATCAAGAGCTTGCACCCCATCATTTAATCTTCCGGCACCGGGCAGGCGTCACACCCTATACGTCCACTTTCGTGTTTGCAGAGTGCTGTGTTTTTATTAAACAGTCGCAGCCACCAGTTTATTGCAACCCCTTCACCCTCCTGGCGCAGGCCAGTCAAGCTACAAGGGCGTACCTTATCCCGAAGTTACGGTACCAATTTGCCGAGTTCCTTCTCCCGAGTTCTCTCAAGCGCCTTAGAATACTCATCTCGCCCACCTGTGTCGGTTTGCGGTACGGTCTCGTATGACTGAAGCTTAGAGGCTTTTCTTGGAACCACTTCCAATTGCTTCGCGAACAAGTTCGCTCGCCCCACAGCCTTGAATTACGCGCCCGGATTTGCCTAAGCGCCTTCTCCACTGCAGGGACCGGGACTTCCAACACCCGGACAACCTTCCGCGATCCGTCCCCCCATCGCATCATACGACGGTGCAGGAATATTAACCTGCTTCCCATCAGCTACGCATCTCTGCCTCGCCTTAGGGGCCGACTCACCCTACGCCGATGAACGTTGCGTAGGAAACCTTGGGCTTACGGCGAGGGGGCCTTTCACCCCCTTTATCGCTACTCATGTCAGCATTCGCACTTCTGATACCTCCAGCAACCTTTACAAGTCACCTTCACAGGCTTACAGAACGCTCTCCTACCATGCGAGCAAGCTCGCATCCGCAGCTTCGGTATATTGCTTAGCCCCGTTACATCTTCCGCGCAGGACGACTCGATCAGTGAGCTATTACGCTTTCTTTAAAGGGTGGCTGCTTCTAAGCCAACCTCCTGACTGTTTTAGCCTTCCCACTTCGTTTCCCACTTAGCAATATTTAGGGACCTTAGCTGGCGGTCTGGGTTGTTTCCCTCTTGACACCGGACGTTAGCACCCGATGTCTGTCTCCCGTGATTGCACTCTTCGGTATTCGGAGTTTGCTATGGCGAGGTAATCCGCAATGGACCCCTCAACCATGACAGTGCTCTACCCCCGAAGGTGATACACGAGGCACTACCTAAATAGTTTTCGGAGAGAACCAGCTATTTCCAAGTTTGTTTAGCCTTTCACCCCTATCCACAGCTCATCCCCTAACTTTTCAACGTTAGTGGGTTCGGTCCTCCAGTACGTGTTACCGCACCTTCAACCTGGCCATGGATAGATCACTTGGTTTCGGGTCTACACCCAGCGACTGAACGCCCTATTCGGACTCGCTTTCGCTACGCCTTCCCTATTCGGTTAAGCTCGCCACTGAATGTAAGTCGCTGACCCATTATACAAAAGGTACGCCGTCACCCCTTTCGAGGCTCCGACTGTTTGTATGCATGCGGTTTCAGGATCTATTTCACTCCCCTCCCGGGGTTCTTTTCGCCTTTCCCTCACGGTACTGGTTCACTATCGGTCGATTACGAGTATTTAGCCTTGGAGGATGGTCCCCCCATCTTCAGACAGGATTTCACGTGTCCCGCCCTACTTTTCTCAAGCTTAGTTCCACACCAGGGTTTTCTCATACGGGGCTATCACCCACTATGGCCGGACTTTCCATTCCGTTTTGATAACACCGGTGCTAAATCTTGAAGGCTGGTCCCATTTCGCTCGCCACTACTTTGGGAATCTCGGTTGATTTCTTTTCCTGCAGCTACTTAGATGTTTCAGTTCGCCGCGTTCGCTTCACTGGACCTATGTATTCAGTCCAGGATGACCTAAAAGGCCGGGTTTCCCCATTCGGACATTTGTGGATCAATGCTTATTTGCCAGCTCCCCACAACTTTTCGCAGGCTATCGCGTCCTTCATCGCCTGTAATCGCCAAGGCATCCACCACATGCACTTATTCGCTTGACCCTATAACGAGTGCGTCTCTCGACACATCCTTCATAGGTTGAGTTTTCGCGTTGTGCCGTATTCCAAGTCATCTTTCGATCACTTAAATACTGGTTGATACAATCACAACCCGTACAATTTCCACGCGCCATCTCTAACGCGCTTCCGTTGTACTACTTCTTCTTCCAAATTGTTAAAGAACAAATACTGCATGACATTGCTGTCATTCAAAAACGTTCACGTGGATTTACTACAGAGTTACTGCAGACGTAAAACACTTTTGACTGACATCGATGTGATCTAAGGTTTTGGTGGAGGCAGACGGGATCGAACCGACGACCCCCTGCTTGCAAAGCAGGTGCTCTCCCAGCTGAGCTATGCCCCCCTATCAAGCCTCATTTACCAGCCGACTTGGTCAGGCGGTGGTTAAGCTTGGTGGGTCTGGAAGGACTTGAACCTTCGACCCCCGCCTTATCAAGACGGTGCTCTAACCACCTGAGCTACAGACCCGACTTAGATCTACGCAGTCAACAACCGATAAGCGTGAACACTCAACTTCCAGTGCATGCTCTAGAAAGGAGGTGATCCAGCCGCAGGTTCCCCTACGGCTACCTTGTTACGACTTCACCCCAGTCATGAATCCTGCCGTGGTAAGCGCCCTCCTTACGGTTAGGCTACCTACTTCTGGCAAAACCCACTCCCATGGTGTGACGGGCGGTGTGTACAAGACCCGGGAACGTATTCACCGCGACATGCTGATCCGCGATTACTAGCGATTCCAGCTTCACGCAGTCGAGTTGCAGACTGCGATCCGGACTACGATCGGTTTTCTGGGGTTAGCTCCACCTCGCGGTTTGGCAGCCCTCTGTACCGACCATTGTATGACGTGTGAAGCCCTACCCATAAGGGCCATGAGGACTTGACGTCATCCCCACCTTCCTCCGGTTTGTCACCGGCAGTCTCCTTAGAGTGCTCTTGCGTAGCAACTAAGGACAAGGGTTGCGCTCGTTGCGGGACTTAACCCAACATCTCACGACACGAGCTGACGACAGCCATGCAGCACCTGTGTTACGGTTCTCTTTCGAGCACTCCCACCTCTCAGCAGGATTCCGTACATGTCAAGGGTAGGTAAGGTTTTTCGCGTTGCATCGAATTAATCCACATCATCCACCGCTTGTGCGGGTCCCCGTCAATTCCTTTGAGTTTTAATCTTGCGACCGTACTCCCCAGGCGGTCAACTTCACGCGTTAGCTACGTTACTAAGGAAATGAATCCCCAACAACTAGTTGACATCGTTTAGGGCGTGGACTACCAGGGTATCTAATCCTGTTTGCTCCCCACGCTTTCGTGCATGAGCGTCAGTATTGGCCCAGGGGGCTGCCTTCGCCATCGGTATTCCTCCACATCTCTACGCATTTCACTGCTACACGTGGAATTCTACCCCCCTCTGCCATACTCTAGCCTTGCAGTCACGAATGCAGTTCCCAGGTTAAGCCCGGGGATTTCACATCCGTCTTACAAAACCGCCTGCGCACGCTTTACGCCCAGTAATTCCGATTAACGCTTGCACCCTACGTATTACCGCGGCTGCTGGCACGTAGTTAGCCGGTGCTTATTCTTCCGGTACCGTCATCCCCCCGAGGTATTAACCCAGAGGATTTCTTTCCGGACAAAAGTGCTTTACAACCCGAAGGCCTTCTTCACACACGCGGCATTGCTGGATCAGGCTTTCGCCCATTGTCCAAAATTCCCCACTGCTGCCTCCCGTAGGAGTCTGGGCCGTGTCTCAGTCCCAGTGTGGCTGGTCGTCCTCTCAGACCAGCTACAGATCGTCGCCTTGGTGAGCTTTTACCCCACCAACTAGCTAATCTGACATCGGCCGCTCTTGTAGCGCGAGGCCCGAAGGTCCCCCGCTTTCCTCCTCAGAGCGTATGCGGTATTAATCCGGCTTTCGCCGAGCTATCCCCCACTACAAGGTACGTTCCGATGTATTACTCACCCGTTCGCCACTCGCCACCAGGTGCAAGCACCCGTGCTGCCGTTCGACTTGCATGTGTAAGGCATGCCGCCAGCGTTCAATCTGAGCCAGGATCAAACTCTTCAGTTTAAACCTGTTACTGTTTTCGGTTTTTCGCGATAAATCGCTAGAACCGGTCGCTCTCAAAGTATGCTGACAAGTTAATTACTTAACTTACCTATTACTATGTGAGCCTCAATAAATTTAAAGCTAATCTGCCGAAGCAGACGCACCATTCATCGAGTGCCCACACTTATCGGTTGTTCAATTTTTAAAGATCAATCGCATCGCACTTCGCTTCGTCGCCAACTTACCGCGCCGTCGCTTCGTTTTCTGCGTCGCTGCATCAGCAGCAGAGAAGTGAGATTATGTCGCAGCTTCTCGTCGTCGTCAACAGTTTTTTTCGCTTTCTTCGCTCGCCGCCGTAGCGACTCGCCTGCTCGAAAACCACTAACCACCGGGCTTTCCAGCCCGTCGCCCCAACCGCTTCGCCGCTTTCGCTGCGTCGCCGTCGTTGCGAGAGACGAGATATTAGTCACGTTCGCCCAACCGCGCAAGCCCTTTGTGAAACTATTTTTACGGAGCGGGTGCGTTTCTCTTCGCCTCGGCCCCTCCTCGTCCTTCAGAAGTCGGCAACGGGACGCCGTGAGCGCCTGCGGCCTCATATATATATAGAGAGAGAAGCCGAAGAGGGGAGACATCGCAATTGGCATAACGCAACGCGACGTTCAGCGCCGCTCTCGTCACTTCACGCACCAGAGGCCCTCCCCACCCCCGCCGAATCCTGGGCGGCGACGGCAACGCCTCAGGCTGGCTCGCGACGATGCCGTCCGATTCCTCCGTGATACAACGCAGGGGACGTCATGCCAAGTTTGTGGGCCATGATGACGAGATCGGCGAACGAGCGCGCTTCCATCTTGCGCATCGCATTGCCGCGGTGAATCTTCACTGTGACTTCGCTGATCCCTAGCTCGTCGGCGATGTGCTTGTTCATCCGCCCGGCTGCCACGAGCGCCATCACCTCGCGCTCCCGTTGCGAGAGTCGCTGCGCGCGCTCGGCAACATCACCACTGACCTTCTCGATCGCCAGTCGCTGACGGTCTCGAGCCAGGCCCGCCCCGACCGCGTCGAGCAATCCGCCCTCGGTCAGCGGCGGCGTAAGAAAGTCGACCGCCCCGGCCTTCATGCCCGACACACTCATTGTCACGTCCGCATGACTGGCGACGAGCACCACCGGAATCGGATCGCGCAATGCCGCAAGCTCGTGCTGGAACGCCAACCCGCCGCCAGGCACATCGAGATCGGCCGACAACACAAGACACGCCGGACCTGTGGCCCGCGCGTGCGCGAGAAACGCAGCGGCGCTCTCGAAGCCCAGTATCGCCAGGCCCGCCGACGCGAGTTGCGCGCAAAGCGTATCGTTGCGCGTCCGGTCGCTATCAACGACATAGACGCTCGGGGAATCGCAGTCCGAAAGCCGGTTCATGCAGGGCGGCAGAGTCAAGGGGAATGCTGCTGAGTATACGTTAGTCACGTGCTTCTTAAACGAATCAAAAAGCACGAACGTGCTGCCGATTTCGGTGGATAACCGGCCGTGAAGCCCCGTCGGCAAAGGCGCCGGTCGTGCTAATACGAAGAGACGATGGAAGCTGTCACATCGGCGGCATACGCTCTCGGATGGTCGTGTGCGGTGCCGTTACGACCCATTCCAGCCTTCCCTCCGGAGTCTTCCATGTCGAATCCCAAGCTCGAAGTCCTTACCCCCCAGAACTGCCAGCTCATCTTCATCGACCATCAACCGCAGATGGCATTCGGTGTTCAGTCGATGGATCGCCAGGCGCTCAAGAACAACACCGTCGGGCTGGCCAAGGCTGCCCGCATCTTTAATATTCCGACGACGATCACCACGGTGGAAACCGAATCGTTTTCGGGTTTCACGTATCCCGAACTGCTCGACGTCTTCCCGAACCAGAAGCTGCTCGAGCGCACCTCGATGAACTCGTGGGACGACCAGAAAGTGCGCGACGCGCTCGCCGCCAATGGTCGCAAGAAGGTGGTGGTCTCGGGCCTGTGGACCGAAGTGTGCAACACGACCTTCGCGCTGTGCGCGATGCTCGAGGGGGGCTACGAGATCTACATGGTGGCCGACGCCTCGGGCGGCACCTCGCGTGAAGCCCACGACTACGCCATGCAGCGCATGGTCCAGGCCGGCGTGGTGCCTGTGACGTGGCAGCAGGTCCTGCTTGAGTGGCAGCGCGACTGGGCGCATCGCGACACGTACGATGCCGTGATGAAGCTCGTGAAGGAGCACTCCGGCGCGTATGGCATGGGCGTGGACTATGCCTATACGATGGTGCACAAGGCGCCGCAGCGCACCGAAACGCCGCACGAAGCCATCGCCGCGGTTCCCGCTCGCTGACAGGAGTCCAGCCATGCCCGCCCCCACGCCCGATCTCATTCTGGTCAACGGCAAGTTCTCCACGCTCGACCGTGCCAATCCGCAGGCCGACGCCGTCGCCATTGCCGGCGGCACGTTCACCGCGGTCGGCACGCGCGAAGACGTGATGCGACTGGCCAGCGCCGATACGCCGATCATTGACCTGCAGGGCCGCCGCGTCATCCCCGGCCTGATCGACAGCCACATGCACATCATTCGCGGTGGCCTCAACTACAACATGGAGTTGCGCTGGGACGGCGTACGCTCGCTGGCCGACGCCATGCGCATGTTGAAGGATCAGGTCGACCGGACGCCGGCGCCGCAATGGGTCCGGGTGGTGGGCGGCTTTACCGAACATCAGTTCGTCGAGAAGCGGCTGCCGACCATCGACGAACTGAACGCCGTCGCGCCGGACACGCCGGTGTTCATCCTCCACCTGTACGACCGCGCGATCCTCAACGGCGCGGCGCTGCGCACGGTGGGCTATACCAAGGACACTCCCAACCCGCCGGGCGGGGAGATCGTGCGGGATGCGTCGGGCAACCCGACCGGGCTGCTGCTTGCCAAGCCCAATGCGACCATCCTGTACGCCACGCTAGCGAAGGGTCCGAAGCTGCCGCCGGAGTATCAGAAGAACTCCACGCGCCACTTCATGCGCGAAGTCAACCGGCTTGGCGTGACCGGCGTCATCGATGCGGGCGGCGGATTCCAGAACTACCCCGAGGATTACGAGATCATCGAGGCCCTTCACCGGGAAGATCAGTTGACGGTGCGTCTCGCGTACAACCTTTTCACACAGAAGCCCAAGGCGGAGCTCGCCGACTTCAGCAGTTGGGTGAAGCAGGTGAGCCCGGGCCAGGGGGACGACCTGTACCGTCACAACGGTGCGGGCGAGATGCTGGTGTATACCGCGGCCGACTTCGAGGATTTCCGCGTGGAGCGTCCCGAAATGCCGCCGTCGATGG
Source organism: Pandoraea pnomenusa (assembly GCF_000767615.3). Taxonomy (NCBI): domain Bacteria; kingdom Pseudomonadati; phylum Pseudomonadota; class Betaproteobacteria; order Burkholderiales; family Burkholderiaceae; genus Pandoraea; species Pandoraea pnomenusa. Next base: position 4,289,841 of record NZ_CP009553.3, read on the forward strand.
AGGACGATCTGGAGCCGGTGGTACGCCTGCTCGCGGAGAATCGCTGGCCATGGCGCCTGCATGCGACCTACGACCAGACCATCTCTCGCGCGCTGGACGTCTACGAGAAGGTTGCGAAAGACGTGCCATTCGACGGCCTGCACTGGTTCTTCGATCACGCCGAGACGATCAGCGATCGCAACATCGACCGGATCGCGGCACTTGGCGGCGGGATCGCCGTGCAGCATCGCATGGCATACCAGGGCGAATACTTCGTGGAGCGTTACGGCGCACGGGCGGCCGAGGCAACGCCGCCGATCCGCCGCATGCTCGAGCGGGGCGTGAAGGTAGGCGCGGGCACGGATGCCACGCGCGTCGCCTCGTACAACCCATGGGTATCGCTCTACTGGCTGGTCACGGGCAAGACGGTCGGGGGATTGCGCATGTACGCGCCGCACAACCTGCTCGATCGCGACGAGGCACTGCGCCTCTGGACCGAGGCCAACACGTGGTTCTCGTCGGAAGTGGGCAAGAAGGGGCAGATCAAGATCGGGCAACTGGCCGATCTCGCCGTGCTCTCGGCCGACTACTTCAGCGTTCCCGAAGACGATATCCAGGACATCACGTCGGTGCTCACGATACTGGGTGGCAAGGTCGTATACGGCGATGGCGACTTCAGCCGTCATGCGCCTGCACTCCCCCCGGCGATGCCGGACTGGTCGCCGGCGCGGCACGGCGTGGGCTATCAGCCGCGCGGGCCGCAAGCGCTCAATGTCAGCGTGCGCTGTGGCTGCGCGAGTTCCTGCGGCGTGCACGGTCACGCGCATGCGAAGGCCTGGGGTGCCAACGTACCGGCGTCGGACGAGAGCGGCTTCTGGGGCGCCCTCGGCTGCTCCTGCTGGGCCTTCTGATTCCACCGACGTCATCCGAGGTGTGTCATGGCCACATTGCAACCGTCTTCCGATCCTTCGCCGCCCGTGGCGCGCGGCGCTCTCTCGCTGCCGGGCTGGGTCAGCTGGCTGGCGCTGTTGCTGCTGTGCAGCGCCTATCTACAGGGCGGCATCGACAAGGCGCTGGATTTTCGCGGCGCCATCGCCGAGATGCAGCACTTCGGCCTGTCGCCTGCCGCGCCGATGGCGGTCGCGGTCATCGTGCTCGAGATCGGTGCGTCGCTGATGATCCTGACAGGCAAGGGGCGATGGCTGGGTGCGTTGGCGCTGGCGGCCTTCACGCTGGCGGCGACATTCCTTGCCAATCGTTTCTGGGATGCACCGCCCGAGGCGCGCCAGATGATTGCCAACGGATTCTTCGAGCATCTCGGATTGGTCGGCGGCTTCATTGCCGTGGCCTGGTACGACCTCGGCATCCACGCTTCGCGGAGATCCTGATGAAGCTCTATCTCGTTTCGCTCGCCGTCGGTATTCTCGTCGGCGTCATTTACGGTGGCCTCGGTGTACGCTCGCCGGCGCCGCCCGCCGTCGCGCTGATTGGCCTGCTCGGCATGCTCATCGGCGAGCAGGTGGTGCCGCCGGTGAAGCGTTTGCTCGCGGGCGAGCCTGTCAATCTCGTGTGGTTCCATCGCGAATGCGTGCCGAAGATCACCGGCCTGCCGGCCCCCGTGGCGAAGACGCCGACACAAGACGGCAAATCGGAGACGCCGCAGGCTTGAGGCTGCGGCGTCTCCGGAAGTTACCGAGGGCCGAACGTTTCGGTGTAAAAGGGCAATGGGAGACCGCCGGGCGACCGCCGGGTGGGTGCTGAATGGCCGATTGGTGGTCGGTCAATGCCCCATCGACACCGGATCAACGCCCGATCTCATACTCCCGCAGCAGGCGGCAAACACGCCCCTTGTCGACCTCCGGGATGCGGTCCATGCCCACGTACGGCCAGAACTCCTCGACGGCGGCGCGACCTTCGACGCCGTCGGCGAGCAGGCAACCGAGCGCGTCCGCGCGCCGGCGCTCCGGCAACAGATCGAGCGAAAGCACCAACGCGTCCATTACGCGCTGCTTACGGCTGCCTTTGAAAAAGCGCTCGCCCACGTCGTGGACGAAGCGCGACCACATTCCGGAGGGCGCGCCATTGCCGGCGGCCGCGCTCCACTGATCGCGCAGGACCCGATCGCGCCGCAATGGCTCTCTGAAGAAGGCGAAGTCGTCGGCAGGCCCGCGATCGGCCGGCGACTGCGCGTGGCACACCGATACGTCGGGCGGCGCGGATACGGTGCGGGTCATGGTTGGCGTGAGTGGCTGCATCATCAATCTCCTCAGGTGATGGGAGATCGCATCCTGCCATCCCGGCGTCCCCGTGCTTTGCCAACGCATCGGCGGGCTTGTCATTCCGGCAATACGTCGATCGACAGCCACCTGTCATCCCGAACCGGCATCACCGCCATCGGCCCGAAATTGCCCTTCCGATGCCACATCGCCCCGCCGCCTTGCACGAAGACGGCGCGGCAACAACCTGCTTAAGCCGACGCGTTCACGACAATTCGTCAAAGCGTATGCTCAACCCTATCTTTCTTGCGGCAGCGCGCACATCCCGCTTTGCCCTCGACGCGACGACGACCGAGCCCGGGGCCGCCTCGGCAATCGCCTTGATGTGAATGCCCTTGATATCCTGTGAAAGGCATCGGCCCAACGCAAGCGTCCGAGCCCCCATGTAGAGGCCGCTCAAGGTGACAAGATGTCGCAACGACATCCCCGGCTCGCCGAATTCCAGCCTCACCTCCTCTAGCCGGTGCGGTGTTCCGTCAAGCTTCAGGCAACGGGTACCGGATGCACTGCACGTCAATTCAAGCGTTTTGAGCGCTGCCAACGGCGTCAGGAGATCCACTGGCACAGACGCGGGATGGTCGAAACGTAGATGGAATGCCATTCCCAGACCGGTAAGCCTGGCCCCCGCGATATCAGACCGAAGAAACTGAAAGACCCTGTCATTGAGCAAGGCGGCACTCGACGCGTCGTCCTGACATTCCTCCCACTTCAGGCCGCGAATCACGACGCAATCGCAATCGTCGAGCCCAACTTGCTGAAACACGTCCAACACCGCCATCGCTAGCGCATCGTCCAGTCCACCGACATGAGCACCAAGCTGCCGGATACGATCTTCACGCACCCGGTGCGCCAGCACCGCCTTGAATTCGGCCGGTCTATCGCAATGAATCCGTGCCAGCTCACGAACCAGCGCAGCGCAGGACGTGAGCGATTCGGCTCTGACATGCCTGAACACCACCTCGGATATGGCGACACTGCCGAAGACGCCGTGCCAAAGCCTCATGTCGAAGGGTTCGGTTGCACGCGAATCTCCGGATCGGCGGCCTCGACGCGGAACAACGAGCGAGGCCGCCCGACCCGCTACGCGTTGCATGATTGCAGGGAGCCCCGCGGACGTACCTCCGGCTCCCAAACGCCATGCCCCCAGCTCCCCGGGGAAGCGAATTCGTATCGTCATCTCGGGCCTCGCGGTTCACGGAACAGACAGTGTGTAACCCAAGTGCCCCTTATGGTTCTCTCACACGACGACCGCCACGATATTACCGCGGCTTCGCGACCGCTCCGTAAGCCCCGGCGGCCATCAGACACGCACGACAGGAACGAATGTTTCGCTGGATGTTACTAAAGCGTTATCAGAATTCCTCTTTGCCCTATGAAACTGCCTTCCTTTATCAAGTTTCCATGTTGCGGCACACGAAAACGGTCATCGCGCGGTGTCGAGACCCACGCTGTCCGCAATGAAATCGAGATGGTTCCGTTGGGTCGATCGGCTTCACGCCGCGCAGCCACCATGCAGGCCGGGGGCAGCGGCGCCGCACCGCTGAACAATCGCACCAATGTCGTGGCACCGCCGTTATCGCGAATTCAAGTCCCCCTTAGCGAGGGGCAAATGGCTGCGCTTGAACAATGGGCCAACGCGGAGACCGGTCTGCCCGGTGAAAAGCGCAAGGAGGCTGCGGGCATCATCGCCACCTGTGCAAAAACGCTCGCACTCAAGCTCGACCTCTCTCAGCTCGGGCTCACGGAGCTTCCGCCGGATATCGGGCTGTATTGCCCCCAGATCAAGGAGCTCCTGCTTGCCGGCAATCGGCTGGACCGACTTCCCGAGTCAATGCGGCATTGCCGATTGCTCACACACGTCGACATCTCGATGAACCGGCTTTACCTGGTGCCGGACGCCATCAGTACCTGGCCAAACCTGACATTCCTCAACCTTGAGGGAAATCGCCTCGTTACACTCCCTGACGAGGTGTTCTCACATCCCCGACTCGCGGAACTGAAGGTGAACCATACTCGGCTGCGAACACTTCCCGACAGCATGCCTACGGGCAGCCCACTGCGCCATATCGACCTGCGCGGCATGGAGATACGCCCATTGCACGGCGCCATCTCCAATCTCTCCCCGGAATGCGAGGTACTGCTGAGTTCATCGCAGTACGCGCCGGGCGATATCGAGGCGGTGATGGCCATGAACGCACCGCGCTTCGATTTTTGCGCCGACGCTTCGCTCGACGAATCTGTTCCCGGTTCGGATGTCCGCGAGGAGGTATTTGGTTGGTATGCCGGGCGTGACATTCGCCTGTGGTCGGAAATCTCGACAGACGCCCATGCCGATACGCTGGCCAATTTCCTGGATGTGCTCCACCATGTCGCGGAATTCCGGCATCCCGATTCGCGAAACCGCCTCGAAGCCCGCGTCGAACGGGTACTGCGAAGCTTCGAACGCGCTTCGGATGCGTTGCGCGCAACGTTATACCGCATCATCGACGAAGGGCTGACCTCGTGTGAAGACAACGTCGCGGTTGCACTCCAACAGGTCGAGATGGCATTGGTCGAGCAGGACGCGATTTCGGGGAACATCAGTGTTTCCGAACTGATACGTCTGGCCAAACAAAACTTCCGTGAGGAAGCGCTTACCAAGCTCCTCGTGGGGCATGAGCAGGCGAACGGAGGCGTCGATGACGCGAGCGCGAGCCACGGGTTCGCCGATCAGGTTTCCGTCTATCTTGTCTATCGCCGTGCCCTGCAAGCCAAAGGCATCGAGTTCGCGGGAGGAACGGAGATGGTGATTCACTCCAGACTCGCCGGCGAGATCGATGGTGCACTCGGCGAGGACATCGATCAGGCCTACGCCACACTCATGTCGCTTGAAGACGGCAGCGAAATGCAAGCCCACGTTGCGCAGTATGCGCCCCTGCAAGGCTACGTCCGCAGCCGGAATCCCGTGGCTTTTGCAGAGGTGGAAGCCGAATATGCCAAGCGGGCCGACATACTGAATGCGGCAAACGACATGCTGACAAGCGGGGAATCGGTGCGCCGGTGGAACGCGCTTAGCGACGAACGCAATAAAGCCCTGTCCGAGTTACACCACCGCCTTCTCGACGAATTGCTGCGCTCGCCCGATTCGCTTCCCACTTCGCGCGGCGGTCCCATCCCTTCCCCTATCTCCGCCTGACCTGAGGACCTGAATCATGGTTGCCGCGACTTCCGCTTCCCCACTGCTGCGCCCGACATCTGGGAAACCATCCGTTTCTACGCAACAAACGCCGCGAGAAGCCGCCATGCATAGGCTGCTCGAGGGACTGAGCCATTCGAACCATCAAACCGCGACGATGGCGGCGCGTGAGCACATCACGTGGTTGGGCGACGCCAACGTCAGCGATCAGGTGGGTCATTGGGAGGAATCACTTCCGGTGCTGCTTAACGGCATGCTTCGGGGCGACAAATGCAGCGAATACATTTGCAAGGCACTGATGCGCGTTGCACTTGACAACGAATCGCTGCGTCCGGTGATCGAACAATACGCCCACGAGTTCACCCATTGTCTGATCGCCAACCGGGATCTCAGTGACGACGGCTATGTGCCGACGCCGGCCCCGCCAACGACCGAGACGCTTGCCGATGTCATCAATGAATTCCGCTTCACCAATGCGCCTGAGATTCTGTATCTGGCCGGTTCCCATGCCCAAAAAAAAGGCGACTTGCGAGAAGAGGCACGGATTCACCTGGCGCTGGCTCGGGACACCAACGCATGGGCGCTGACGGACGTCACCCCGTACAACTTTCGCGATGAGGCGCCTGAAGCACAGGAACCGAAACTTTTGACCTGGGCGGACAAGGAACAAAGCCATTTCCTTTGGAACGAAACCCGTCTCGTGACGTTCAATGAGATCGGCCCATATCTGAGCAGGCGAGGCTTTCATGGAAGCAGTACCAGCCGACGCGACGCTATCGCACTCCAGATCAGCGGTCCAACCAATGTTGGAGAAGCCGCCCAAAGTGCGGACGTATCGCAGAAGTCACTAATAAAGGCCATCAAGTCGGCAGGCTTTGACGTTGGGGCGGCAGACGTCTATACCTGCGATCGCGTGCCTGACCTGTCCTTTGTACCGATTAACCTTCAAGAACACTGGTCGCTTCTGATCATTCAACGGGATGGCGCACATGCCGTGGTGTTCGACTCGAACCTGTGCGATGCGCATGCCCTGGCGTTCGATACGGGGACGCCGGAAGCCGCTGGCGCTCGGAACGCGATACCCGAGGGATCCTCTGCCGGCAGCCAGCCTCTTGTCCCCAAATCACCTAATCCCAAACGCCAGGCGGCGTATGACGCACTGTTCGGCTCGTTAATAAAACTTGGCGTGAAGCAAACGCGGCTGACTGGCGGAGCGTTGCAGCGGGACACGCCTAACGCCTGCGGGGTCCTGATGGCGGCTGCCGCCTTGGAACTGTCCAACACGAGCGCTCAAACCTGGATCACGGCGCTGGATCTGTACATTGAAACCCTCTCGCGAAGGACAGCACAAACGGCAACGCATGATATCCAGCGACGACGTGGTGAGTTGCTCGCCGACGCCCTCGACGCCCTACGGGGTCTCTGACATGAAAGTGTCGCGCCGATGCCCGCCTCTTCCGGTGCCACGCGACGCGTATGGAGCCGATCCCACACAGCCTGACGCAGTGAGCGCTGCGCCCGACGGCCGCCGCTACGCGTCTCTGCCGGAGATTGCCGAAGCGCCTCGCGCGCTCAATGCCTGGCGCCACCGAGACAGGGCAGCCGATCTGACACCGCCCCCGTTTCGACCGGTTACCGATACGCAATCGTGGCGTCCCTCCCCTCCACGCCTGGGACCATTGCTGGAATTGATGCTACGTGAGGCCGTGGATGAAGGACTGCTGTCGTTGATTCGATCATTGCAACCGCCCCAACCGATGAAGCGAAGGGCGCGACGGGCCGTGGGGATTTCGGATTCACGGCGATCGGGCATGGCGTTCGACGACGTCTCAACGGCGTCGTCATGGGCGTCCGGCCCCTATGACGTCAATCCCTTGCCAAGTGCCTCCCGGATGGTGCCGTCGCGCACGCCGGGGAAGCTCACACCGCTCCATCTCGCCTGTACCGACGCTCAGGTGATGGATCGGCTGATAGCGCGGGGCGCGGATGTCATGGCATCGACTGACGACGGCCTCACACCGCTTCACCTCGCGGCGTGCACGTCCAATCTCGGATGCGTGCAACTATTGATCAGGGCAGGCGCCAGTCCGTGGGCCCGCGATGCACGTGGCTACACGCCGCTCGACTATGCAGCGCGCAAGGGCGCTGACGACGTCTGCCACGTGTTGCGCGCGGCACAGGCGGCTGCCCGCCGAACGCCCCGCGACTGACCACCGGATCGACGGGCTCAAGCGGGCACGGCGAGCCGCTCACACTCACGCATGCGTTCGGCATGAAGCCGATGTGCCCGCGCGTCCAGTCGATCGAGCAATTGTTGAATCCGCTCGCCGCGCTCGGACAACGCGAGTGCGCGCAGCCATAATCCCTGAATTTCAGGCTGCGTCATCGTACGCTCGAGATACCAGCCATCGATGGCCCGACAGATTGGCAACGCGCGAGGGTTGGCGCAGGCTTCCACCACTGCGTTGGTCAGCGATTCCGCGAATGGAATGCGCATGAGCGTAACGTCGCGCGTTGCCATGGTGATATGCAGGATCGCGTGAATCCCCACACTGCGCAAGACCTCCGAGCGACGTTGAATCGCGTTGAGATGTTCGTGCCACCGTCTGCGCCTCGACGCCAGACGATTCGAACGGATAAGCATTTGCCGGATGAGTGTGGCCTGCACCGCGCGAAGGATTTGTACCAGCAGAACCTGGCGGCACTTTTCGCGCGCTGCGCGACGGTCGCGGCGTAGCGGCTCGAATACCGCCATCACGCCGTTCAGCCACCATGATCTGCAAGGCTCCAGCGGCATGCCGTGCGAAGCGAGCATCGCTTCAATACCGGCACGCATCGCCAACAGGTCTTGCCAGGATGCGCTGCCCAGCGTTTGCAAGACGTTCGCCTTCACGGCGTGAAACACCTGGCCGTTATTGCCACACTCGCGCAGTTGCATGCGGACCATCACGTCGAGAGCCGTCCGGCACGCATCCTGGCCATTGCCCCGACCCGACTCCGGAATGGCCGTTGCTTCCCGCAACATGTGCGTCAGAAATACGCGGACGGCCGCGCGGACGTTTCGAGAATGCAGTTGCGAGCGCCCGGCCGATCTCGCGCAACGGGTGTCGCCCTGGGTCTTGATGAACACCGGCATAAGGGCCGTATGTCCTGCCGCCCGGCCGCCGGCGCACCGCTTCTTCCCGGGCGAGATCAGCATCTTCCATCGCCAGCCTTCCACGAGCCGGCTCATGAAACGCGGCCGATCGGGTGAGCGGCGCCGAACCGGTGCGCCGCCTGGCGTACCGAGGCAGCTCGCGTCCGATTCGACACGGCGAGCAGCCGCAGCATCGCAGAGACGTGCATCTTTATCGAGGTTTCCGAGGTTGACAGTCGCGTGGCAATCTCACTGAAGCGAAGGCCTTCGCCGACGAGCGCCAGCACTTCCGCCTGACGCGGCGTGAGAAGCGCCATGCCGCATTCAGCGCACAGTGCCCCGCGATCGGCGGGGGGAGCATCCCAGTCTCCGGCCGAGATGCACCGCTCTCCGGCAAGCACCCGCCGTAGCGTGTCAATGAAGACGCTGCCGTTCGACGATTGATGAATCACGGCTGCGGCGCCGCAAGCGAAGGCATCGTCGACATCCGCTTGACGGCACGTCGAACACATGACAACGATCGGAACGTCAGGGCGCTCCGCCGCAATGCGGCGGAGCAACTCGGCCCCTTCGATCCCGGGCATGTGGTAGTCAGTGACGATGACGTCGATGCTTGCAATGCGGCTCATGAGAATCAACGCCTGGACCGACGTCGGCATCAGGAGTAGCCGTGCGTGCGGCATGCGTTCGCGAATCACGGCGGCGAACGCCTCACGGACCATGGCGTGATCGTCCAACAAGAGTATCGTCTTCATGGAATCGAGCATTTCCGGGTTGATCGGTACCAGAGGCCCCTCCACGGCCCCATCTCAGCCGTCGGCGCTCAATTCGTCCTGCCAGCACGTTTCGACGAAATTGCGAAATGTCAGTCCGACATTCACGCCACGCTCGGCAGACATGATGCGCATATCCAGGCGAATCCCTGCTACGGCCAGCGTATCGTCGACGTCGATGATTTCGACGTCGTGCGACGGCATATGAACGCTGGCCAGCGTCAGGAGCTTCGATACGCCCTCCGCAGGCGGCATCACCAACGGTGCCCGAATCTCGATGAGTTCGTACTCGGGCTCGCTGAGTATCAAGGCGGTGCCGCAGCTCAGGAACAACTGCATTTCCTCGTCTTCGGCTTCGTCTGGCCAATAGTCCGCCGATTCCGCTTCGTAAATTCCCTGAGCGACTTCGTGGAATGCCGAACTGAACATTGATTCCCCCCTTTTTTGTTAGTCGTGAAGTGCGCGCGCCAGTCCATCTTCCTCGCCACCGGCGCCAGTTCGCTTGGCATTGGAAGCGGCGAAGGGCCCGCCCGAGTTGATCATCAGTCCCATGGCGCCGGTATTGCTCTTTGTAATCTCCAGCGTGCCGCTCTCGAGTTGCGTCGTCCGCAACACGTTCTGTTGGTGCGGGGTGAGCACCGCATTGGGCTTGGGTGCGTCGCCCTTCTTCATGCGCTCAAGCATGATGGCCGACTTGACCTCGACGTCACACTGCCCGGTGCGGTCCTTCCCGCTCTTGCAGTTGAAGGCCGGCACCGCACCGATCCGATAGGCGAGCTCCTGCAACCGGGACGCCAGCTTGTAGGGGTCACCGCCGTCCTGGTGATGCAGCTTGTTATCCACAATCTCCCGGATCTCCCGGCGCAGCGTGATGACCCGATCGAAGTGCTCGCTCTGCGGATTGCTTCGCAAAAAGTCCTGTGTCCACCCCATCAGCGTACCGAGCGACGCGTCGTTGATGCGGTCGGACGTATCCCATCCACCGATAAGCCCTTGCAAGCTTGACGGTCCGAGAAAAGCGAACGAGTTCACCCCGACGCTGAATGGGAGGATCTCCACCTTGACGCGGATGGGCGAGTCACCAAAACCCTGCACGAAGATGTATCCGTTCTTCTGAGACGCTTGATTGATCTCCTGCCAGGCATCCACTTGCGTCTTGAGATATGCGGCCTCCTTGGTTGCAATACGTGACGGGCTCATGAGCGATGTCGACGTCATGCGCAATACCGGCACCTTTCCGGCTTTTGCCGCTGCGACCAGGTCCGGCCGCAGATCCAGCGCCGCTTTGATCGTTTCGCCCGCCCGCACGTGCGACGCGTGTTTGCGTCCCGCGGCGTCCTTGATGTCGGCACCGATCGTCGCAGAGCGCACACCGGCGAAGAGTTCCTTGCCATCGTTGTCGACCAGACGGGTCTGCATCAGGTTGACGGCGTGATCGTTCCGGTCGCGCTCGGACGAGCAAATGCCGTTGACGCCGGACGCCTGATAGCCGCCCTTGAGCGGTGTGAGATGCGCCGCAGGCGTTTGCACGGAAGTAAATGTGCCGTCATCGAAGTTGAGCGCCCGGGAGAGCACCGGCCATTCGCGATGGTTCAGCTGATGGATGGCCATCCTGTGGAATGCCTCCTGCGCTTCGCGACGCCCCATTCCCGCGTTGATCAGGTCTTTGATGAGTCGCCCGGGATACGCGGCGCCCTGAGCAATTTCCCGCTGTGTCGCATGTCGCTCGCCGCCGGCGAGCACTGGCTCCGGCGTCAATGGAAACTTGGAGAGATCGAGCTTCGCGTTCTTGGCGACGGCCAGGGCGACCTCGTGACGCCAATGGTTGAGTTCCTTGAGTCTGGAGATGTCGCGGGTGGAAACCGCTTTCCCCGGCGACGGCAATGCGGCGGGGGTCGCCACGTCGGGCGCCGACTCGCGCACCTGTGGCTCATCGATCTGAACAACCGCCGTCTTGATCGTCTCGTACCCGGGGATCTTGCCGTGACGCCACACCGTTGCCTTGGGTTTTACCTGACCAGCGTCACCGATTGAAGTCCGTTCTGTCACTGTGCGCGACGTTGTGGCAGGCGGCTTTGGCGAACCGGCTCGCGGCTCGATTCTCTTGTCCCCGTGCATCACGGTGCGGCCATTCAGGATCCCCTTGGCCGTCTTGAGGGCAGCTGCCGCGAACGCGCTGAACAGCGAGATATTCAGGCTTCCTGCGCCATTCACCGAATTGCTTGTCGTCATAGTGCGATTCCCCGGTTCGATTCAGTTTCTGTTCATCGGCCGATCTCGAACACCGCCCCGCAGGCACAGCGCTCATCCGGCTCCTGGACTGAGTAACCATGGAAAACCCGGCGTTCCCACAAAAAATTTCGCAGACGCTGGAACCCGAACCGGCGGTCCGTTACATAGCGAGCGAGACCAGATAAGCCAGGGCGCCTCCGGCGTCCTTGCAACCAAAATGACCGATAAAGAAATCGACTACATCCTGAGCCGCTCAGAAGCGCTCATCGAGCAGGCGTTCGCCCTGAAAGACAGGGCAGATGCCATGCGACGCGCCTTCGGATTCTCCGTCGAGCACTACGACGAGGAGTTGGCACGAGCGTTTCCTCCCCACGTACTGGCAGCCGCAATGGCCGTCGAGCGTGCCCATGTGGAAGAGGCCAAGGCCAATGCCGAGGCCTTGATCGCTGCACAGGCAACGAAGCCGTCGCCATCCCAGTCATCCCCCGGACGCCCCCGAATGAAACGAATTCACCGGTTCGCCAAAGTCTGAGGCGAACTAGTTCGTAGCCGTTCACTTTCAACCCGACAGGAGTCATCAATGCCGACCGCCACTTCCGCAACATCCGCGGCTTCCCCCGCTTCGAACTATTCAATTGACTTTGGCACTGCCGATGTGGGTTACATCTACACCGCCGTTGCGCTGCAGACCAGCGACACCAACACGGCGCTCATGATCAACCAGGCAGAGGGGATGCAGTCGCGTAACAAGCAGATCAACGAACTGCGCATGCTCAAGACCCGCCTGCAGGCCTGCAACCCGAACAATAAGACCGGCACCGATTTCGAGCCGCTGTCGTCCCTGCCGAAGGGGGTTTACGACCCCACCCTTTACACCGCCGAGTGGGGCAAGCAAGACACCCTCTTCTACGATTCGCTCAAGTTGAAGACCGATCTGGCGGCAGCAGGTTTCGTCCCCAAGGACGGTGGCACTCGTGGTCCGGACAGCTCACACGTGTCTGACGCCACGTTCGATCAGATGAATGACTGGTTGAGCCAGATCTCCAATCAGATCGACAGCCTGACGAGTACCACGTCGACCGACAGCATCTACCTGCAGCAATTCCTGAACAAGTCAACGAATGCCATGGAGCAGGGGAGCAACGTTCAGAAGAAGGTCTACGACACCAAGTCCAGCATTACTCGGAACATTGGCGCATGAACCCGCCCTCCCTCGCCAGCGTCGATGAGTCCGCTTCGGGAACCGACGCGGCGACGAGCGCCGCCATGCGAATCCTGGCGCATTTCGAGTCGTTCGGCACGTTCGGCGACTTGTGCGGGTACACACAGCAAGAAATGGACGCGCTGTATTCCGTGGGCTATGCGCACTATCGCAACGCGAGATACCAGGCGGCGCACGACATATTTGCGTTTCTTGTTCAGCACGATCACCTTGATCGTCGTTACCTCCACGCATTGGCGGGCGCACTGCAAGCGCTCGGCAAGTACACGGACGCGATCAAGTTCTACGGTCTGGCGCTCGGCTATGACATCGACGACACATCCGTCATCGTTCCCATGGCCGAGTGTTTTGCCCGAAGCGGGGACCGCGCCACGGCGCTCGAGTGCCTGGACGCGTTGTTGGCGCTTCACGCCCAAACCCCGCAAGACCCGGCGCTGGTATCACGCGCCGAAGCCCTGCGCAGTTTGTTGAATGCCGACCGGCAAGGAGAACGAACGTGAGTTCAATCAACGAATCGAATAACAGTCGCGACGCAGTGTCGCGTTACAGGCGCAGCGCCGACGTCAAGTCCGCGCAAAAGCGCGACGGCGAATCCCAACCGGGAAACAAGGCGGGGTTGACCGTCGGGAAGGATGCCGGCAGTTCGGTCCCCGGACTCGGCGATCCGTCTGTGCCCGAGATACCGGAGGCAGTGTTTGCCACCACGGCGGACGGTCTCGCGTTGATGCTGACCTCCATGCTGTCGAAGACGTCGGACGTGATGGTGCAAAGCGCCGCCACCGACATGTGCCTTGCCACGAAGCGGCGCAATTCGCAGAATGCCGAGCGCGAGCAGAAAGTCGCGGAAATGCGCCGAAAGAACGCAGAGGCCGCGGAAAAGAACAACAACCCGATTCTGAAGATCTTTAACAAGATCTTCAGTGGCATCGGCTACGTGATCGGCATGGCTGCACTGACATTTGCCACGGTGCTCACCCTGGGCGCCACCGCCCCTCTGTTGGCCGCCGCCGTGTATGGATCCGGCAAGCAGATGGCCGAAGGCACCTTCGATTTCTCGATGACCAAAGCCATGCAGGTCGGCGTAACGGACGCGCTGGTGGGCATGGGCATGTCGGAAAAGGACGCACAGGACATCGCCAAGATCGCCGTGGGCGTGGGCATGGCCCTGACGGTCATGGGGCTCATCGTGGCGCCCGACGCCATCGGCGACATGGCGGGCGGTGCCGCCAGTCTCGCGGGGGCAAACGATACAACCGTGATGGCGATCCAGGCGGCGGTGTCCGTTGCCGTCACCATCGCTGTCGCCATCGCCATGACCGTTGCTTCAGGCGGCACCGCGGCCGGTGCCATGGCCGCGCAGATCAGCCAGAAGATCTCAGCGGCGGTACTGCGAAGCGTCGATATCGCCAAGGCCGCCTACGGCATCGCGCAGGGCGGGTTGTCAGTCGCCAACGGCGGCGTCGGTATTTCCGTGGCACTGAACAGGCGCGACGCCTCGGAGTTCGAGGCCCAGCTCGCCGAACTGGCTGTCGCACTCAAACAACTCGCGCAACTCGATCAGAACAACAAAGAGATCATCGAAACCTACATGGGTCTGCGTCCGAGAATGTGCGAAGACATGTCAAACCTGATCAAGACCTCTGGCGAGATGAGCTCGCAACTTAGCGCCAATCTTGCGTAACGCCGCGCTCGCACGAACGCCCCATCTTCGAGGAATGTTCCATGAATACGATCAACGAACGAAAGAACACCGCACTCTCGGCCAGAATGGCAGATATTGCTGCGCAGGAGCACGACAAGCAGAACGGCACCAAGCCGCGCTCCCATGGCCATCATGGCAACCACGCTGCACGCGCGCTCACCGGGGTGAGCGACACGTCGCGCACCGCGGCGACGTCCGAGCTCTCGGACGCCACGCTCTCCGAGAGCTCACTGCCTCACGGTTCCGCCGAATCCGGGAAACGCACCTTTCTTGGCATCCAGATCAACCATCTGCGTTATGTGCCTGCGCCCGAGATCACGCTCGACTCGCCGAACGTGAGTGCCGCGGTCGACACTTTGCCCAAGGAGCCCTTGAGCTTCGCCGCCGTGATCGTCACGCTGAAGAACATGATGCAGGCGCAGAAATCGTGGGACCGGATGCAACGTACCGCCGGCTTCACGGTGCAGATTCAGGGATTGCAGAGCGCCGCCGAAGAAATTCGGAGTTCGGCGAAGATGCAGTTCGCCGCCAGCATGACACAGAGCGTCACTCAGGTGGCTGCGGGCGCCGCGCAGATGGGCATGTCCGCGGGTGCGTTGCGCATGACAAAGACGGAGATCAGCCTCGGCCGCAAGGCGTCGGACCTCAGCGCGAAGATCGAAGCCGACCCGAGCCTCAAATGCGCGTCGGCCAAGACGCTGGCAAATCTTGAAGACGGCTCGTCGCTGGCGCACGGGAAGGCTGCGCATTGGAACAACGTTTCGCAGGGCGTTGGGGCATCCGGGCAAGGCATCGGTGGGCTCGGGTCAGCGCCGATGCAATATGAATCGCAGATGGCCGATGCACGCCGTGCCGATCAGGAAACGGCGGCCAAACGAGGCGAAGCCCTGTCATCCCAATCGTCGGAATCGATGCAGTCGGAGAGTGATGTCATCCGAAGCCTCGACGAAGACCTCAAGTCCCTGCTGATGACGCCCCTGGAAGCCCAGCGCCGCGTCAATGCGAACATCGCCTGATCCGCCATGTCCGACATCATTGGTCGGTACGGAATCGCCGTGTCCCACGAGGACATGGCGATGGTCCGTCAAACGCTCGAGCGGGAAACGACGCGTGCCGCGCACAACCCGCATCTTCTGGCGACGGTCTATGCCCTGGCCTATCAGTTGCTCTCGGTGCAGAAGCTCGCAAAGGCGCATCGCTATTTCCTGCTGCTCGCGCAGTGGGCGCCCACCAACACGACCTACTTGAGAGCGCTCGGACGTGTTCAGTTCCTCCGAGGGCAAAGCTACGAAGCCCTGAACACCTTTTCGATGTGCGTAGCTTTCGGCGACGTGACACCCGAACTGGGTGTGTGCATCGCGGAGTGCCACCTCGCGCTGGATCAGCGTGCGCAGGCGGCGTCCGTGCTCTACGAGGTTCAGGACGCGTGCACTGACATCCCGGAACATGGGGCCCTGCTCGAGCGTGTCAACGCCATGGTCGACCTCATCGTCAGCGGGCAACAGCAATGAAACGCGAAACCCAGAACCTCGAGCTTGCGAGCGATGAAGTGCGTCTGCTCACCGAAATCGCGGTAGTGGCCATTGGTCGCCGCGATCCGGACCGCGCCCGACAGTTGTTCGCGGCGCTCTGCGAGCTGCGTCCGGATGTCGATTTTCCTTATATCGGACTGGCTCTCGCGCTGATGAGCGGCGGTCGGGCGGCAGACGCCGTCAAGTTGCTCGAGGAAGCGGACCGGCGGTTTCCCAACAATGCCGCGATTCAAACGCATCTCGGCATGGCCTTGCTTCTGAACGATCGCCGCACGCACAGCACAGCCATGCTCAACCGCGTTGTGCGTCGCCGGGATATCGGCCAACAGGACAAGCGTCTGGCTCGCGCGCTGCTTCTCCAGCCAATCCCCTCTTACTCGACTCATTAGGAGCCATGCGATGACATCAGCGATCAGTGCGATCACTGCGACGTCGGCCGAACCGGTGGCGGCGGCCGCCCTTCCGACCGCTCCTGCCGATGGCGCGGCGGTCCTCCAGTTCCGTAGCGCGCTTTCGCAACCGGACGTGAGTGCGCCAGCCCCCGTCGACGCCGCCCGCAATGCGGCGACCGTCAGCGCCGCCGGGAATACGCCGTCGGTATTTGGTGATCGCGTGCTGGCGGGCCTTCAGAGCGTATCGGACTCGTTTCGGCACCAGAACGCAACGCTCACCGCTCTGTCCACGTATCCGGGGCTGTCAATGACCGGCGTATTGCAACTTCAGGCAGACATTGCGCGCTTCTCCCTGCAGGTGGAAATGCTCGGAAAGATTACCGGCAAGGCGCCGCAACAGCTCGATCAACTTTTGCGCATGCAATGATGTCCACTGCCATTTCGCGCGCCCGTCTGGGCGCAGTCGCCTTACTGCTGGCCACCGCTGTAGCCTGCACGTCTCGCGTGGAATTGCTGTCCGCACTTCCCGAAAACGATGCCAACGAGATTCTGAGCACGCTGCTCAACGCGGGGATCAATGCCGAGAAGCGCGCGAACAAGGAAGGCTTTACGGTCAACGTGGACCCATCGCAGGTCGCTTCCGCCATGTCGGCGTTGCACGCGCAAGGACTGCCTCGCGACCCGTACGTGAGTATCGGTCAGGTGTTTCGCAAGGACGGATTGATTTCGTCGCCGCTCGAGGAACGCGCCCGCTATCTGTATGCCTTGTCCCAGGAACTCGCCTTCACGCTCACCAAGATCGATGGCGTGCTTACCGCGCGCGTTCATATCGTGCTTCCCGAGCGGATCGGCAAAGATGAAGCCGTCACACCGTCGTCGGCGGCCGTATTCATCAAGTATCGCGACGATGTCGCCGTCGACACGTTGCAGCCGCAGTTGCGCAAGCTCGTGTCCAACAGTATTCCCGGACTGTCCGCCGACAAGGTCTCGTTCATTCTCGTGCCTGCCGCCCCCATCACACGCACGGTGACGCCCGCGGCCCAGAACGCGTCGGGCACGTCGGGCGCCATGCTGGCGCTAATTGCCGGTCTGGCGCTCGTGGCCCTTGCTTCGGCCGGCGCTCTGACGTATGTGCTCATCGGCAGGCGATGGGACCGCTTTCTCGAAACACTGGCGGCACGCCTGCCCGGGCGCCGTGCCAAATCCGCAAGCGCCGAGGCGCAATAGTGCCCACGTTGACCGATGCCCAATGGCAGTCGATCGCCAAACGGTCGCCCGATGACATCCCGGCGCTCATGGCCTTCCTTCACTGCCCGGCCGCGCAGGCAATACCTGAGCGTATCTCGCAGGCGCTGGCCGTGCCGCTCGAATGCACCACGGCGATACCCGCACACGATGGGGTCCTGTGGTCCCGCCGGCTGCTGCAACACTTCCGGCAGACCGATGGCAAGGTGGCGCTGGTCGATGGTGAGGCCTTGCGCTATGCCAGCCAGTCGGAGAACACATGGCGCCGCATGGCCGCATACCTCGGGGCCAGACGCTTGGCACGGGCGCTGGCCCGGCGGGTGCAACGTTCGCAACTGGAAGTCGTACTGGATCTGGCAGGCCCCGACGCCCTGCAATTTGCTCGCCGTCCGTTGCTGGACGACCCGCTCGTGCTCGATGACACACAGGAATGGTCGAACGAGCAGATCGCGGCTTGTCTGATGCCGGGAGGCCTGGCGTGTCTTCAGAGATCGTTCGAAGCGCTCCCGCCCGCGCTCGCCTGGCGTGGCCGCCTGCGCCTGCCCGCGCCCCCTGACACCGAAAACCATACGGTGCCGCCGGCAGAGGTGCTGTGGCCCATATGTCTTGCGCTCGCCAAGGAGTTGAACAGTTCATGGTTTTCCTGATACCGGTCCTGCGCGCCGAAAGGCGCGATGATGCGGATGAATCGGTGGCGCCCGTGCGGATCGGCACGCATACCGGCGTCATTCCCCGCGAAATGGTGCAAACCTTCGCTGATGCCCAGTCGGCACTCGCCTCGGCGCGTGACGAAGCCGCACGTCTTGCCCGCGCCGGCCAGGCGGCCTATGAAGCGGAACGGCGTCGCGGCTACGAAGATGGCCTGGCGCTCGCTCGCGAGGAGCAGGCGGAACGAATGATCGAAGTTGTCGGGCGTACGGTCGATTACTTCGAGAATGTGGAGCAGCGTGTTGTCGCGCTCGTTACCGACGCGGTGCGCCGCATCACGCTCGATGCCCCCGATGGGGCGCGCGTGCTCGCCGTCACCCGCAGCGTGCTGTCCGTCGTGCGCAACCAGAAGCAAATGACGCTGCGCCTGAATCCGGGCCAGATCGATGCCGTTCAGGCCCACCTCAACGATCTGCTGGTCGCCTACCCGGGCACTGGATACATCGACCTGGTCGCCGACTCTCGCATCGCGCCCGACGCGTGCATGCTCGAATCCGAGATGGGCTTTGTGGAGGCGTCGCTCGAAGGCCAGCTCAACGCCATGAAGAAAGTGTTCGAGCGTGTGCTGGGCAACGACCGCGAACCTGCCGTCGAGCGCGCCACCTCATGAGGCAGTACGACTACATTCTCGACCTGATGAGCCTTGCGTTGCAGGACGCCACGCTGCTTCAGGTACGCGGGCGGGTCACGCAGGTCGTGGGGACGATCATCAAAGCCGTGGTGCCCACCGTGAAGATCGGAGAGGTATGCCTGCTCAGAAATCCCGGGGAAGCGGAAGCGCTCAAGGCCGAGGTCGTCGGCCTTACCCGCGAGGCAGCGCTGCTCACGCCAATCGGCGAGCTCTACGGCATCTCGGCGGCGACTGAAGTCGTGCCCACCGGCCGGGCCCACATGGTGCCGGTAGGTAACGGCCTGCTCGGGCGCGTACTCGACGGTCTTGGGCAACCGCTGGACATCGCAACCGAGGGCGCCCTGGTGCCCGACACGTACTACCCCGTCTACGCGGACGCCCCTGACCCCTTGCGCCGCCGCATCATCGACCGCCCGCTCAAGCTCGGCGTGCGCGCGCTCGACGGTCTTCTGACCTGCGGGGAGGGGCAGCGCATTGGCATTTTTGCGGCGGCCGGGGGGGGCAAGTCGACGTTGATGGGAATGCTCGTCAAAGGCGCAGACGTCGATGTCACGGTTATTGCGCTGATCGGCGAGCGCGGACGCGAAGTCAGGGAATTCATCGAGAACGAGCTCGGTCCGGAAGGTCGGGCGCGTGCCGTCATTGTCTGCGCAACGTCCGACAAATCGTCGATGGAGCGCGCCAAGGCGGCCTATGTCGCTACCGCCATTGCCGAGTTCTATCGGGATCAGGGCAAGAAAGTCCTCTTCCTCATGGACTCGGTCACGCGCTTCGCCCGTGCCTTGCGTGAAATTGGTCTCGCGGCGGGGGAACCTCCGACGCGCCGCGGTTACCCACCCTCCGTCTTTGCCACTTTGCCCCGCCTGATGGAGCGCGTGGGCATGAATGACAAGGGCTCGATTACCGCAATGTACACGGTGCTGGTCGAAGGCGATGACATGACCGAACCGGTGGCCGACGAGACACGTTCGATTCTGGACGGCCATGTCGTGTTGTCGCGCAAGCTGGCTGCCGCGAACCATTATCCGGCCATCGACGTACTGGCCTCGGCAAGCCGTGTCATGAGTGCAGTGGCTGATCCCGCTCACCTGAAAGCGGCCGGCAAGTTCCGTGAATTGTTGGCGAAGTACGCGGAAATCGAGCTGTTGGTGAAGATCGGCGAATACCAGCCAGGCGCGGACGCCATTGCCGACGAAGCCATCGCAAAGCACGACGCGATGCGTGGATTTCTGCGACAGCGCACCGACGAGTTCGAAACGTTGGATGCCTCGATTTCGAAACTCGACGACATCGCGTTCGGCAGGTAACCGCCCGAAATGATGGCATGACACGTCGTCCGAGGATTCGATGCTGAACGAGATATTGATCATCAAACGCCACCGGGAATCGAAGGCGGAGCGCGAGGTCAGCCGCTCCCGGATCGCTCAGGCACAGGCGGCCAGAGCGGTGCAGGAGGAAACCGAAGCGCTGCGCACCCTGGAGATCGAGCACACCCGTCGTGAGAAGGCGATGTACGCGGACCTGTGTGCCCGCATCGTGAAGTTGACCGACATCCAGAACGTATGTGCTTCGGTGGCACAGATGCATGAAGCGCAGACTCGCCAGGACGACGTCATCCACGAATGCAGCGCACATCTCGCGCAGTGCGATGAACAGCTCGATCAGGCCCGGCAAGATCTGCAAAGCGCCATGCGCAAGGTCGAGAAATACGTGCAGATACTCGCGACACTGAACGAAGAGATCACCGTGCAACGGGAGCGCGGCGAGGAAACCGAACTGGAAGAAAGTGCAAATGTCATCTTTGGCCGCCACGCGGCCGAGCGTTCCGCGGACAACTGAGCCAGCACGACATTCAACAAGAAGCCGGGCGATCAGGCATTACCGAGAAAAATCATGGAGACTTCCAGAAACGGGTTCGCGGCGTTCCCGCCCCCGGGCAGCGTGTCCGGGCAAACGGACCGCACCGCGACATCATCAGAGACGTGCGACGGACGGCTCGCGGCCGACGCACTGATGTTTGCGAACCTGCTTGTCCGCGAATCCGAGGGCCCCGAACCTGCAGAAGCTCGCCCGGCAGTTCCTGACGACGACGTTCGCTGCGCACCCGTGGCTGCCGACGCGTTCCCGCCGGTCCCGGATGTCGAGCCACGGCCCGCCGGGCAGGCGCAGACGGCCCTCGCTGCGCAAGATGCGCCCACGACAGGCGAAGGCGTTGGCGTGCCGGTTGCAACCGGCACGCGCATGGCGACGACGTCCGCCGAGAACCCCACGGTACCGGAAACTTCCTCGTCACTCACCGCGCCCGACTTCGCAACCGCAGTTGCCGCTCCGGCAAGGCGGTCGTTCACCGGCGCTCACCAGACGCCCGACACGGAAGCTACGGTCCTGGCGCGTTTGCGCGAGCACATCACGCATCTGTTCATCGACGATGCCGCCGGCCGGGAACGCCTCACAGCGAGCCTCCATGACACCGTGTTGCCCGGTGTCACACTGAGCGTCGCGACGCAGGACGGTTACCTGTGCGCCCGCTTCGACTGCGTACATGCCATGCAGTGGCACCGCCTGTCGGATCTTCGTTTTGAGATCGCGGAACGCATCGCCGACGTTATGGACGCCGGCATACAAGTCCGGGTCGTTCACCTGAATGAACCCTCGTCATATCGCGACGCCCGTGCGGGAGACTCACGGTGACTTCGCCACAACCACTCCGGCTTGCGCGAATCAGCGCCAGCGAAGCGGCCGCGCGGACATCGCTGGCTGCCGCCGCCTCGGGCTTCGACGTATCGGGCGTGGGCGGGGGACTGACGTTCTCGCTCGTGCCGCTGAATTTCTGCGCGAATCAGGGTGCGGGTTTCGACGACACGCGTTACGTACGCTGGTCAGGTGCCCAGTTCTCCATCTCGGGGACCCAGGCACTCTCCCGCTACCTGGCCGTGCAGGCGTTTGGCGCGGTGGCGAGCGATCCACCGCAAGCGCTTCAAACGCTGGCGCTAGAGGGGTTCCTGTCGGATCTGGTTCAAAAGGCAGGCCTGCTGGGCCGCGGCATCCCCGAGTTCTCCACGGAAGCATCGACTGCGCCGCTGCCCTTCGCTTATCGATGGGAGATCCGGCCCATTGACGAGCGAGCCGGGACCGACGCAGTGATTCCCACCTCAATGTGTGGAGAACTGCGCTGCGACTCGCTCGGGCAACTCATTGCGGGCGGTGTCGCTGCGTCCCGACTGGGCGGCGACGTGCCATCCGGCGGACTGCATGCGGGCGACCTTCGTGTCAGAACGCGCCTGCATGTCGGAAATGCGCGCCTGCCGATCAACGTACTGCAAGGGCTACGTCCGGCAGATGTCATCCTGGTCGAGGACTGTACGTTGCGAGACGGGATCATGACGCTGCTCGTCGGTAATTCACACTGCTGGCGGGTGCGCTTGCAGAACCAACAATTGGTCATTCTCGGTGGGCCCACGAAAATCATGAATCTCACAGATCAACCCGGCGAAGCCATGTTCGCCGACGACGACACCTCGGGCGACTTCGATCTCGACGACGATATCGACGTGGACGCCGAGCCGCCGAGTCTCGACGAACTTCCCGTTACCCTGACATTCGACGTTGGCCAGCGCCATATGACCGTCGCGCAAGCCTTCGATCTCGCGGCCGGAACCGTGCTCGACCTCGGACGCCCCCTCGCCCGGGCGGTGAGCATTCGCAGCGCGGGCGTGCGAATCGGCGAGGGGGAATTGGTCGAGATCGACGGTCGCATCGGCGTGTCGATCACGCGCATCGTATCGCGCTCGGAAGAAGCATCATGATGGCGGGCGTCGATCCGGTCAGCCTTGCGCTGGGACTGGCGCTATTCTCGCTGCTGCCGATTGCCATCATCGTGTGCACGTCGTTTCTCAAGATTTCAGCCGTGTTGTTGATGCTTCGCAACGCCATCGGCGTACAACAGATCCCGCCGAACATGGCGCTCTACGCACTTGCATTGATCCTGAGCGCCTATGTCATGGCCCCCATCGGGGTACAGATGTACGACCGCGTGAGCGAGTTGCCTGAACAATCGCGCAACGTTCCCGCCATCCTGGCGCAGGTCAAGGCGGGCGCGGAACCCGTGCGTCAGTTCATGGCACGCAATACGCGACCGGAACAGCGCACATTCTTTGTCGACACCACCTATCGTCTTTGGGGCAAGGAACTGGCCAAGGACGTCAAACCGAACGATTTCATCATCCTGATGCCGGCCTTTCTCGTCTCGCAGATCAACGCGGCATTCGAAGTCGGATTTCTGCTCTACCTGCCCTTCGTCATCATCGACCTCGTTGTCTCCAACATCCTCCTGGCCATGGGCATGATGATGGTGTCCCCCGTCATGATCTCTTTGCCGCTCAAGCTCTTCCTGTTCATCATGCTCGACGGATGGACCCGCTTGATCCAGGGCCTCGTTCTTTCCTACGTGTAAGGTCATCATGACGCCCAGCGAAATCACCATGTATGTCAACCAGGCGCTGTATCTGTCGCTGCTGCTTTCCATGCCGACGATCCTGGTGGCATCCGTGGTCGGCACGTTGTTTTCCCTGTTCCAGGCACTGACCCAGATTCAGGAGCAAACGCTGTCGTACGGCATCAAGCTCGCCGCCGTTGGCGTGACGCTGTTCATGACCGCGCAGTGGATGGGCGCCGAGCTTTACCGTTACAGCGAAGCCGTGCTCGACGCGCTGCGCACGATTTACTAGCGCGCCATGCCGGATATCACGCTGCCCTGGTTCAATGATCTGGACGTCAAGTTGTTCCTGATCACCTGGTCGCTGTGCATTCCGCGCCTGCTCGGCATGGCGTTGCTGCTGCCTGTGCTGGGAGCCCAGAATTTTCCCGGCTTGCTCCGCGTCGGCATCTGCGGCGGCTTTGCCCTGCTTGTCATTCCGGCCACCGCGCCGCACGTTCCTGCCGGGGGCCTGAGTGCGGCCGTCATGGCGGGCATCGCGCTCAAGGAAAGCCTGCTCGGCCTGATGCTCGGATTCCTGCTGGCGGTACCATTCTGGTCGATCGAATCGGTTGGTTTCATTATCGACAACCAGTGCGGCGCGTCGATTTCCGCCACGCTCAATCCGTTCGACGGCCACGACACCTCGCCCTTGGGCGTGCTCTATTCGCAGGCGTTCGCCGCCTTTTTCATCGCCACCGGCGGGCTGACGCTCGTGCTGGGGCTGATCTACGAATCGTACCGGCTCTGGCCGGTGATGAGCGCCATGCCCAGGCTTGCCATCGAGAATGCGCCCGCGTGGCTCGGCGTACTCAACGGCATGATGGCGATCGCGCTCGCATTGGCCGCCCCCGCCATGCTGCTGATGTACCTCGCGGAAATCAGCCTTGCACTGATGTCGAGCTTCGTTCCGCAACTGCAAGTGTTCTTCATGGCGATGCCAATCAAGAGCGCGCTCGCCTTGTTTGTGCTGGCGGCCTATGGCACAACGCTGTTCCACTACGCGGACCGCGATATCACCGGACTTCGCGACGCGATTCCTCATCTCGCTCGTCTGATGGGGGCGCCATGAGTGAAAAGACAGAACAGCCCACGCCCAAGAAGCAGCGCGACGCACGCGAAAAAGGACAAGTCGCTTACAGCAAGGACTTCACCAAGGCGATGCTCACTGTGAGCCTGCTTGGCTATCTGGTCATGCGCGGCGACGTCATCACCGAGCAAATGCAGTCGCTCATGCTCGCGCCCGCCGCATTTCTGCATCTGCCATTCCGTGAAGCGCTGGCCGGCATCTACGGTCAGATGAGTACCGACGCGATGGCGCTGCTCGCCCCGTTCATACTCATCGTGATCATTGTCGGCATGGCATCCGACATCATGCAGGTCGGTCTCGTGCTTGCGTTCGAGGCGGCAAAACCGTCGGGAGACAAGATCAATCCCGCCACCAACCTGAAGAACATCTTCTCGAAGCGGAATCTGGTCGAATTCATCAAGTCGCTGATCAAGGTGATCGTGCTCGGCGTCGTGGTGATGCATATCGTGAAATCGTCGCTGCCGGGGCTGGTGACATTGCCGTCGGCGGGGGTTTCGTCGGTAGGCATCGCGTCCGGAATATTGCTCAAGGCGTTGCTGATTCCGATCGGCTTCGTGTTCTTTCTCATCGCCGGTGCCGACCTGCTGTGGCAGCGCTATTCCCACAACAAGGAATTGATGATGTCGAAAGACGAAGTCGACCGCGAGTACAAGGAGATGGAGGGAGATCAGGATGTCAAGCAGCACCGCAAATCCCTTCACCGCGAGCTGCTCGAGGAGGATGCGGTGGAGCGCAGTCAGTCGGCGTCTGTGCTGGTGACGAACCCGACCCACTTTGCCATCGCCCTCTATTACGTTCAGGACGAGACGCCGTTACCGCTGATTCTCGCCAAGGGCGAGGATCAGCTGGCACAGCGCATGATCGACGCCGCAAGGCGCAAGGGCGTGCCGATCATGCGAAACGTTCCGCTCGCCCGTGCCCTTTGGGCCGAGGGCAGCGTCGATCAATACATTCCCAGTACGCAGATTGCCCCCGTTGCCGAGGTCATCCGCGTGGTGTTGAACATGCGCAATGAAGGCAGACTATGAACCTCACCGAAACCTGCCCGGCGCTCGGGCAATGGATTCGCGACGCCGACGGCATTTCACCGGCGGAGTTCGACGGCGACCGCGGAATCCTGCTCATCGACGACCGCTATCGCGTTCACCTGCAGGCGTTGCGCCGTCATCTGTTATTGCGCTGCCGCGTCGCTACGCTGCCGGATGGCATCGAACGCGAGACGATGCTGCGCACGCTTCTGTCCGAGGCCACGCAGCGCTTTGAACAGGAGCCGTTTGGTCTCGCCGTCGATCCGGACGGGGAAGCCATCTGGCTGCAGGGCACGCTTCCGCTCACGATGCCTGCCTTGCTGCTGACCCGAACGCTCGACGACTTCGTGGGCGCGCTCGATGCGCTTCGCGCACAGGCCATCCCACTGCGCCGCCGCCACCCAGCCCCTCGCGCGCGGTCCGCCTGAATTCCGAGGACTACCGACATGATTGCCTCCAGCACCTCCCGTCTCGCCCCGAACCTCGCACCGGCTGCCCGCCTCCGGTTCGCGCAACGCGTTCGCCACCTGCGCATCCGCGTCGATCGTCTTCGCCCCGGAATTGCACGTGTCGTCGCCGCCCTCGCCATTGCTTGCGTTGCCACGCAAGCGCTGGGCGCGGCTCCCTGGCCGGAAGCGTCATACAGCTACTATGCCGACAACCAGCGCGCGTCGCGCGTGCTCCAGGATTTCGCCAGCTCATTCGGACTGACGCTGAAAATGAGCACCGAGATCGATACCCGCGCCAACGGACGCTATAACACCGCGACGCCGACCGAGTTTCTCAATCGATTCTCCAGTTCGCTCGGACTGACGTGGTTTACCTACGCCGGCACACTGTATATAAGCCGTAGCTCCGAAACCATCACCCGCAGCCTGAGTGTTCAGAACGCCAACGTGAGTGCGATCCGCACAGCATTGGGAGACCTCGGGCTGATCGACGCCAGATTTGGTTGGGGCGAACTGCCCGATCAGGGTGTCATCATGATTTCAGGGCCGCCGGCCTATGTCGAACTGATCGAGCGAACGATCGCTACGCTGCCGAAGAATACATCGGCATCCGGCCAGCAAATGGCGGTCTACAAGCTCCAGCATGCCGAGGTGAACGACCGGCAGATGCAATACCGCGACACGCAGTTGACGATTCCGGGCGTGGCCAGCATTCTGCGCAATCTTTTGCAGCGCGAAGGGAACACCACAAAATCAGGCGGCATGACGGTGCAAACCAATAAGCCGTTGCCGGGCCCAATGATGCCGCTAGGGGGTCTTGGCGGTCCGGACGCAAGCAAAGGCGGCCCTGCGCCGGGCGCGGCCGACGTGGCGGCGACCGCTCCGGCAGGCACCAGGCCAGACCTTGAGAACGCAGCAAAACCCGGCGGCGCCCGCGCCACCATCGAAGCGTACTCGTACCTCAACGCTGTGGTGGTCCATGACTATCCGTGGCGCTTCCCGCTGTATGAAGCCCTGATCAAACAGCTCGACGTTCCCACGGCACTGATCGAAATCGAAGCCGTCATTCTCGACGTCAAGAAGAGCTCCGTGGAGGAACTCGGGGTCTCGTGGGGCGGACGCCTGGGCGGTGTGGCGGCCGGACAGGGGCCGGTCACCGCGACGTCGGCCACCGGTACGATATCTCTCGTGGCGGGCGCGGTCGGGTCCGTCAACCCATCAACCATCATTGCGGACGCCGGCAACTACCTGTCGAGCCGGATCAAGGCGCTCGAGCAGTCGGGCGACGCCATCGTGCAATCCAGCCCTTCCATTCTGACGGTCGACAACGTCGGGGCCGTCCTGGACCTGAGTCAGACGTTCTACGTGCAGACCGTCGGCGAGCGTGTGGCCAACGTCACGCCGGTGAGCGCAGGGACCACGCTTCGCGTCACCCCGCGCATGATCGAGCGCAACGGTGTGCGCGCTATCCAGATGGTCATCGACATCCAGGACGGACAACTGGTGTTCCCGGACGGCCAGAATACGCTGCCCACCGTCGCCAACAGCACGATCAGCACGCAGGCCATTGTCGGCGAAGGCGAGAGCCTGCTCATTGGCGGGTACAACACGGACACCACCTCCGCAGCCAAATCGCGGGTCCCCGGTCTGGGTCGAATTCCCATACTCGGAGCACTTTTCGGCACGACACGGGATGAAGTGTCGAAACGCGAGCGCATGTTCCTCATTCGCCCCAAGCTGGTGGCACTGCCGGGATCGGTTCCGCCACCGGCGGCGCCGGTGCCGGGACCGACGCCATCCGCGACGTCGTCCACCACGGCGCCCGCCAGTCCTGCCGACCTCCCGTCAGCCCCGCCGGGCGCATGACAGCCGTACACTTCGTCGCCCGGGGGGCATGGAACCCGCCACCGCCCTGACGTTACCTATCTGTCATTGGTGGTTTGGGTTTCTCCTGAGGAGTTGAGCATGGTAGGTTTCATCAGGTCGCGCACACCGGGCGGCCAGACGCGCACGGACGAAATGCGCCAGCACACCGACAAGCCGAAATCGAAACTGTCGGCCTGGTTCGGATTGGCCGTTCGGCCACGTGCGAAAAGCGATACGCCCCCGGTTGCCAGCCCGATCCAGCGAAAGGCATCGGTCGCACCGACCACGAGGATTCAGCCTCGGGCAAGCGAGTCCGTGGCCGAATTGCACTCGGAAGTCAAAGGCTATGCTCGGTCGATGATGTTTCGACTGAGTGTCCCCGAGCAAGGGCGCGAAGTCGATCTGGAACTGCTGGGAAACGCGTTTACCCTGCCTTCCGATCACGATTTCAGCGATACCGAGATCGACGCGGCGATGATAGCCACGCTTGACCAGATGGCGATCGGCAATCCGGAAGCATCGTTGGCTTTCGAGGCCGCATTGGAGCAAGACGAGGTGCTGACATCCGTCCAGAAGTCGGACGTCGGCCGCTCGCTTGTCCGATGCG
This sequence comes from Pandoraea pnomenusa, assembly GCF_000767615.3. Classification (NCBI taxonomy): domain Bacteria; kingdom Pseudomonadati; phylum Pseudomonadota; class Betaproteobacteria; order Burkholderiales; family Burkholderiaceae; genus Pandoraea; species Pandoraea pnomenusa. Next base: position 4,318,358 of record NZ_CP009553.3, read on the forward strand.
TTGCCGCGCTCCAGCAGCATTCCGCACTCATCATGCAACTTCATGCAGTCACCGGAGCATTGCAGGCGACCGAGTTGTCGTTCACCGGATGCATCGAACATCTCGATACGCTCGTCAATGTGTTGACCAGCCTGGACGAAATGCGTCGGACCACCGCCATCGCGCCGGCCCCCGATATTGACGGTATGGTGATGGATGTTGTGGAAAAGCTCGTGATGTCGATCAAGGAGCAACTCGGATCGTTGGCGCCAAACCAGCTATGTGATATCGCGGACGCCATCCGCGCGGTGACCACCAGAATTGGAGACAACCAAGGCGCCACGCCAGCCAGAGATCTGCTTCAATTTGCCGTCGCGAAGTCCCGGGCAGCGTACGAGACCGCCACGGCGTCGATGATCACTGCGTTGAGCGCTGAGCCCGGCCGGTCCGAGGCCATCGAAACTGTCCGCGCTGCGGGCCAGCAACTTGCTCGGCACACGCGTCTGCTGGGCACTATTCTCCCGCGGCTCCCGGATGCGCCCAGCGCAGAAGCGACGCTCGGCGCCGAACACCGCTCGGTGGACGACGCCATGCACGATGGCGTGCGCGAGGCGCTCTCGGGAATCGGCACAACAACGGCACGCCCGGCCGCATGCTTTGCATTGCTCAGTGCGATGGGTGAGGGAAAACGTCTGTTTTTGCACGGTCCGGACCATCGCCGCGCATCCCGATCGCGCGCGCTTGACGAAATCGATGCTGCCCACAGGCTCATGAGCACGCTCCTGTCTCAATGGGCGCCTCGGGAAAGCGGGTCTGCCATCGTCCCGGATCATGATGCGTTAGGTGGCACATGGCGCACCGGCCTCGAGCAGACGTTTGGACTGCGTCTATCTGAGCACGGCGAGGTTCATGACCTTCATCGCTATTCGAACGAGGTCTTTTCCGATTGGGACGCCTATGTCGCTCCGGTCAAGAATGATTTCCTGAAGATTGCGGCGAGAAGCCGGGCGCAGGGCGTCTCTGCGTTCGATATCGACGGCACCTCTTTTGGATCCGATCTACCGCGAACGCGATTCATCATTGGGAATGAGCTGCTGGATCCTCGTGCCGACCGCACCGGAAAGGTCATCGCCGATATTAAGGCCGCCATGTCGCGAGTGGCCGGCTTCAACTCGGAGATGGCGGCCAATATGGCGGCGTGGCTACATCAGGGCTCGATGGCCATGTTCATCAACCCCAATGTCCCTGGCCTGGACCGGAAGTCCCTCCGGCGCCTGAGCGCGGTATCCGGCTATGAATCGGAGATGCTGAGTCCGATTCACGGCCCCCGCGACGCGGACGCCGGCTTTACCTGCATTGTGGACCGGATGGATCGGGATCGGGTAAGCATCGAATTCCGCTTCATTTCCCGTGCTGAGAACGTGTTGCGCCCGGAGGCGCCGGAGCACGCGAAGCAAATGATTAGCGTCGATCCGGAAACCAATTTCTGGTTCGGCCGATACTCGGTCGTGCTGGGCCCCGACGGTACCGCCTTGCCAGACGGCCCCGTCGAGGTTCACCATACGTGGCGCGTTGGGCCCGAAAACAATGCGCTGGGAGCTGAAGAATGACCTTTGCGGCCATCAATCGCGCGTCCTCCCTGCAAACGTCCAATCCCCAGAGCCAGACGCCGGCCTCAACGCCCACGCACGGTCAGGCGACGACGCAGTTGTCCGCAGCGCCCAATCGTTCGACGCCCCCCCCCCGATTCTCGGCGCTCGGCACAGGACAGGCATCGGCCCCGCGAAGCCGCGCGTCGTTACTGCATCTGAAGCGCACCATTGGAACGAGCGCGGGCAGACTCGGGCATCGCATCCTCAAACGAACCGTCAAGCCAGGCGTCGGCCCGCGTCGCGCCTCGACTTCGGCAGGGATTGAGCGCGACTTGCGCCGACAACTCGGCGCGTTGCTCAGGGCGCCCGGAAAAGACTCCATCGCCCGCCAGATGAACCTGGGCCGGCTTAGGTCGCTCATGACACGGCTGACCTGGCTGGACGAGGCAGGCGTTATCGGTACCCCGATGTCTACAATGGTAACGGGGCAGAATCCACGGCAAATCTACCTGCGTCACATCATGAGCGAAGTCGTCGGAACGCTTGGCGACTCGCACCTCGCCGACGTCGTGTCAGGCAACCCGCTGCCCAACCCGCTCGACCGCAATGCGCCGGCCGTTCCGGCAAAATTCGCCAACGGCCTGCACAACATGATGTTCGAGAGCTTCAAGCAAATTGCCGTGGAATGCGCGAGCGCCGAACTGATGCGGCGTGCGCAAAGCCGGGAACCGGGCGACGCCGGGAATCAGACGGATGTCCCGACGAGGCCGAATGCGACGCCTGAGCATCACATTCCCATCGATACCGACGCCGCGCCACCCGCAACCGGCACAATGTCCGGAGGCCCGCTGCCGGACGCGCGCCCGCCATCGCCGCATTCTCCGCCGGAGCCGATGGCCGGGCCCCGACCGGAATTGGACGCCGCTTTCGACTACGGCAGCCAAACCAGCGACATCGACACGGCATCGTTCACTACGGACACGTTGACGTTCGACGGCACATCGACGATTCGGAGTGACGGCTCGGAAGCCGCTACGTCCGAGATCAGTTCGGACGACACCGCGCAGTCATTCCGATGGAGCGACTTCGTGGCAAATGTGAATACCGGGAAGCGCGGCGCACTGTCGGAAAAATCGCAGCGGGCCCTGAACCAGTTCTCCGTGGCGCTCCACGATTACTTTGATCTGGCCGCCTATGTGCTGACGCCTTCGTGGATCGACGACGGCAGCCAACCGGACGGCGACCATGACACCCTCATGGCGAGAATGGAGTTGTGTCTCAGGTCACTGTCGAACACGTTTACCAGCGCACAGTCCGGCACCAGCCCCACGCAACGCGACGAAATTGCCAAACAGATTTCCCGGATGGTCGCTCAGTACGCGCAGACGCTCCCCCCCTTCACATTCGCATCATTGCTTGCCGCGAGCCAGTTCTCGAATCCCGGCTTCCGTCAAGACGGCGTTACCCCGCGTACGCTGAACATGGCTCGCAACAACGAACCCATGGCGTGGCATAGCGTGATCACCGCCGAGTTCGCCAAATCGGCCCACCTCGTCCCCGACAAGCTGACTGCCGCGCTCGCCGCCCTCCCGGTGGGCCAGGCAGTGGAGTCCGGTAGTGCGCTGCCTGCTAACACGGCGTTGGAGCGCGCCAACGCCATGCGCGCATTCTCCCGCGCGGCACGTCAATGGCCGCACCTGGACTGGGGTTGGATACCGCAAAGCACCCTGGCGCATCTGACCGAAGCGCTTGAGGCCAGAGGTGACGACGAGTTCCGTATGTTCCAGGAAACGGTGGCCGGTGCGATGCACTTGCCCCAGCATCTCTGGGTCGATCAGGCGACGATGCTCGTAGAGGCGCATCTTGAAAGGCAGCAAGCCGCGCGTCAGGAACCCGAGGCCCAGGTGTCCGAAACGAGCGAATCGTCGTCGAACACGGCGGCGATCAATGGACCGTCTGACGGGGACGCGGTAGCCGGCAGCACGCCGTGGCCATCTCCCGTGAGTCAGCCCGACGCCGGCCATCGCGCGTGATCGTCATCCCCACCCGTTAGCGTAAACAGCATGGTAAAGATCCGCACATCGACGCATGGTGACAATCAGGCATCCGGGCGCACATCCGACGACGTCAGAGCTAACGCCGCCGCCGAGCCGCCACCGACACGCTTCGCCGGACGACCTGTCAAGGTGATCGATGAGGTCGCCGCGGTGCCGCGTGCGGCGCCCCGTAGCGTGGACACGACTGCCGCTCGCACCCCGGCGCGCTTCTCCGGCACGGCAAGCTCGCGTTCCGCGTATGCTCCGCAGGACTTACGCAGACGGATGGGATACCTGCAGTGCCAGATGATTCAGTCATGCCTGAAACACTCCGGCAGACTGATGGCGACGAATCTTGCGTTGACGGAACCGCGCTTTGTGGAGTTGCTTTCGGAGGCGCGAGCGAGCGAAGCCCTGACGGTTCGGCATTTTCATCGGATTACCCGGCGACAGGTGGCCGGGCTGCCCAACGGAGCGCTCAGCGCCTTGGTTCAGGTCGGCTCGCATGTCACCAACGGACCGGATTCCGGCATCATGCCCGACGCCATGCTCAACGACATCGCGCAGGACCGTGTTCAATTCGAACACTTGATTCTTCGTGCCATCTTCAGTGCTGGCATCGATTCGCTTGACGAACGTCTTTGTCATGAAAAAGACGGCGCGCGTCAACAAGCGTTGGACGAAACGCGCAACGCCCGGCGGCAAATCCGTCAAGGGCATATCAGCGCGAATGGACCATCGCCGGAATTCTCGATCGGTAGTTTCGGTGTTCGGCTCAGGGATATCTGGCATCACCGATTCATACGCCTTCGGCCGTTGATCGAAGCGGTTCTGGCGCACCCCCAGGCGTTCGAGGGTCGAGACGCCCTCCCCATTGCGCTGTCAGCGAGCCTGCTCAACGATCCCTCTCGTGCCGTTCTGCACGGCAGGGCACTGCGCGTCCTTTCGGGGGACGCGCCCGCCTGAGACGCACGGCCCTGATGGAAAGCACCTTCCCTATCCCTGTGAATTTGTGTGGAACTCACCTCTCGTGACGGGTACTCAGTGGTTAATTGAATTGGCATCCGTATGAATGATCGACGTCCGAACGCAGCACACCATTCTTTTTTCAGGGGAAATTGAATCATGATGATCGACGAACTAATCACGCAGATCGGCTCCGTCATCGGTCTCCCGACGCTCAAGCTCGATGAGCGCGGTCTGGCGTGTGTTCGCATCCAGGACGCACCCGACTTGAATCTGGAGTACGACGAAGCGGCGCAGTGCCTGCATCTCTACAGCGTTGTGGGAACCGTCGGGCAGCACAGCCCTGCATCGATGCTCACGTCGCTGCTGGTAGCAAACGCCTTTGGCGCACGAACGGGTGGTTCGACGCTGGGAATCGACGACCTGAACGGCGATCTCGTGTTGTCCACACGCATCGAAACCAGCCAGATGCCCCCGACAACGCTGCTCAACATTCTGGAGCGGTTCGTTCACAATGCCGAACAGTGGACGCGGCGCATCGCCAATGGAAATCTCGATGGAGACGATGAATTCGCCACCAGCAGCCCCATGCCGGACGCCCCCCAAATGGCCGTCGGCGGACAGTGGGTGTGACGACCTGGCACATGCGCCAACCCGAATGGACCACGCGCCTGGGACTGGCTGGACTCACCGCTTGTATTTGCTTTGCGGTGACCTTGCTTTTCGGTGCACTGCCTGACGAGGCGAGAAACGCGGAAGTTCGCACGGTCGTCAACAACGAACTGGCGGGGGTGAGGCAAACGTTGGTGTTCCGTCTGGCGCTGGGGTCCCGATTGGGCGACATGCAAAATGGTGACCTGTCGTTTCGCGACAGTTTCTTGCGCGTGCCTTCGCTGCTGTCATTGCGCGTGCTTGCCGCCAATGGTGAGGTGATTCACACCGAGTACCGTGACAGGCAGACCGCGCTGGACGATTCGGCGTCGACGCGGCACGCGCGGCCTTTCTTCGCAGGGCAAACGCCCGGTCGCGGCGAGACCGTCACGGCGACAGTCGTGTCCCCACTCGGGGCGCCCGGAGGCTATCTGGTCGCGACATTCAGACGGCATGAATACAACGCCCCGTTAAGCGCCTTTACGCAGGCCGTCGCCGGGTCGCTGATCATTCTCATCGGGTGCTGCGCCCTGGATGCCGTATCGCGTCGACGCGCGCGGTCTCGAGCGTTCACGATACGCACGTGACGCCGCTTGCCCGCCGCACGACCTCGCTTGTTTTCAGTAGATTCATTCGAATGCCTTCCCATTCCGGTGTACCGGTGCCCGACGAGCTGTCGGACACGACGCCTGCAAGATTCGCACGATTGCCCGCCGCGTACCGTCGCACGCAATGGCAGTGGACGATCGCAGGCATTTCCGCATTGGCCATGGTTCTCTGCCTCGTCGCGTGGCAGACACTGGCTCACATCACCCTTGCGCAACGCGCCGGTGTGCAGTTTCGCGCGCAGCGCAACGCCGCGGCGCTTGCTCAGCGTATCTCGCACGCTGCGGCCACCGGGATGCCGATCGCCCGCATCAGCCGCATAGACGAAGCTTTCGAGAAATGCCTGCTCTCCGAGCCTGACATTCAATCGATCCGGCTTCTGAATCTGAGCTCGGGAAGTGTAATTGCGCGGGCCGATCGTGCGCCCGCGGTCCATGCGCATCCGCTGGAGGCCACGAGTGAAGTGGTCATCAACGGTACCGCCAGGTACACGGTGCGGGTGAGTGCCGCGTGGACGCCAGGAGAAAGCACGTCACTGATGCAAACCGTCTGGCTGTTCCTGGTTGCCCTGGCGAGTGGCGGTTGCATGATCTACGAATTCATGCGCTATCGGCGATGTCGCGACGTAATCGAGGATAAACCGGCTGCGGGACGCGCGCGGCGAATCGAATGGCAGCGGATGGCCGATGACGCGACTCGACGCTTTGCGCGGGTGCTCGTTGCCACGTCGCTCGGCGCAATCCTGGCCTGGTGCCTTCACGCAAGCGCTCCGATGTTTGCGGCTATCACGCTCGGCGCCATTGTCGGTACCCTCCTGTCGCGCGGCCTCGATCGCTATGGTCTGCCCCGGTTTCCGCCAATTTTCCTATGCCTTGCGACGGGCTGTGTCCTGATGGTGCTTGACTTGCCGGAACCCTGGTGGGGAATAGCGCCTGTCGCGGCAGGCGTCCTGTTGCTGGACACGAGCAGCGCCGACGCTTTCGTGCCGACGCAGCGCCTGGGTGCTGCGCGCCGTTTCCATTCGGGGCTGCCCGGGTTCGACGCCGCCATCGCCACCGGGTTGCTGGTGGGCGGCCCGGTTTGGGGCATCGCGCTGGCCGTTGCCGCGCCCGCCTGGTGGATGCCGCTGCTACTTCTGGTTCCTGCGGCGTTTGGCGCCGCAATGTCCGCGTCGCACGGTCCCGACCGGTTCGTGCGCGCACACGCAGGCGACCTCACCCCCACACCTGCACTCGTTGCCGCTGTTGCGCTAACAGGGGTCGGACTCGGGCTCGTCGCACTGACGCCAGATGCGACTTCGCCCCACGCACTTCACACCTTTCGGGCCTTGAACCCTGATTGGCGCGGCATGCTCCTATGTTTCGTGATCTGGCTGGTGTTGCAAATTCGCTGGCATCCTTTGCATGGCATGACGGCGATGCTACTCGCGTCCGTCGCCGCACTCTCTCCCATGCTGGCGCCCGATTGGGAGATCATCGCACTGGTCGGAAAGGCTTATCTGCTGGGGGAGGCATGGCGCGCTGTCTCGCGACTGACCGGCGTTGCCGACTGGTGTCACCGGGGATTCTGGTTTGCGGTAACTGCAATCGCCGCGGGGTCGATCTGGTACGTCGTTGATCTGCTTACCGCTTCCGCGCCGTCAAGCGATTACGCATTCGGCATGATGGGCCTCCCCATGCTACTCGGCGCGTGGGCCATCGATCGTTGGGTGGAGTGGCAACATGACACTCCCTGATGTCTCACGGTTTGCCGCGACCTTGCGCGGCATTCGCCTGTCCCTCGCGCTCGCGCTTGCCCCGCTCGCAGCCATTGCCGCGCAGCCGTCGCCCCATATCGTCATGGTCACGCCGCGCGGTATGCACGAGGCGGAGTTCGCCTTCCTGAGCTATTTCAGGCAACGTGGGGTCGAGGTTCGACTTACCCTGCTGGAATACGATCAGCCGTTGCTGCTTCAGTCCCGTATCCGGACGCTCAGGCCCGATCTGGTCTACACGTGGGGCACACCGGCCTCCCTCGCCGTACTGGGACAGTTCACCCAACGCACACATTCACCCGGGATCAGCGATATTCCAGTGGTATTCGCTGAGGTTGCGGACCCCGTCGGCTCCCATCTGCTTCCCCGGCTTTCGGTCCACGGCCCCAACGTTACGGGGGTTATCCACATCGCCCCCATGGCTGCGCAACTCGCCGCATTGCGGACGTTCAGACCGTTGCGGAAAATCGGCTACCTTGCCAATCCCGCCGAGCCCAACACGCTGACGACTGTGGCGGAACTCCAGCGGGCGGCGAAACGCGAGCCTTTCGAGCTCGTCAAACGCGCATTGCCCCTGCACGACGGGTCGCCGAGCGCGGCCGACATCGATCCCCTGGTTCACGAACTTGCCGATGCCGGCATCGACATGCTCTACGTCGAACCGAGTACCTTTCTGGCATCGACCTATCGTGATGCCCTCATGAACGCTGCCCTCAAGTGGCGCGTACCAACGTTCTGCGCAACGCAGAGCATTGTGCGCAAGTCGGGGTGCCTGATGGGACTGGTCTCGGACGAGGCCGACGTCGGCCGGCTGGCTGCGGCCAAGGCCTACGCCATACTTCATGACGGCGTGGCGCCCGCAAACATTCCGGTCGAGTTCGTCCACCGCTATACGCTGATCGCCAATTTCGACACCGCGCTGCGCCTGGATATCGAACTGCCGCTGGCGCTGCTGGACGTCGCACAGCCGTCGCATTCCCGGCCGTTGCCTCCGTAAAACAACGCCGGGAAGGAACTGAAGCGCGCCTGACGTTACACAAGGCCGTAAGCGGTGAAAGCGCCGCAACGAGACCACCATGGCGACTTCAAGAATCGATCCCCAATCTGCAATCGGGCGTGTTCCCCCTCGCGGGCGCAACACGACGACCGGCACCAGACAGCGACTGTTTGGTCGGGATCTGACGGTGCGCGCCAACGCAAGAGCCCAATCCGTGCTCAAGCGACTCGGCGGCGGTCGCCTCGGCTCGGCATCTCGCCGGCCTGTACTGGACAGGCGCGTGCGCGGCGGAAAGGCGCGCGAGAAGGCCGATATCGATACGGCGGACGAATACTTCGGCATGCTCGACGAGGGCGCGGACCCTCTTGCCCGAAAATCCCTGGAGCAAAGCTGTCTGAACGGGGACAACCCTCGTCAATCCGCACGCCAGTGGTATGAAGACCCTGCCGAGCAATATGCAGCACTGGAGAAGGTGCTCGAATCCAGCAGCGTATCCAACGATGCCGTCGTGCGGGCGCGGATCGAAGATGCGCTCGCCGAACTCCTTGCCGAGGAGGGCGATGCAATTCATGCCACGATCAATTCGGCAAGGGCTGCCACCGAGTTCGCCGAGATAACACAAGGCGGTGCCTCCGATGCGCGGGCCATTACGCAGACTTACGACGATATTGTGTTCGATCCGGAACGCAACCTCGCGCGGGTGCTGAATCTCGTGGTCGAGCGATTTCCCGGTCGCCCATTGAGCGGGGCGATCTCCGCAATCCGGCGTGCGCTGGGAGACGATCTCTCCGCACGCAGGCAATCCGCGCCGGACGAGCGATTAAGACTCCTGGTGTCAGACCTTTACTACGTGAGTGTAGCTACCACCGTGTTACTCACATGCACGCAGTTGGCCGAGCGGATTTCTGCGCAAGCGCCCGAAGGGGCGACCGACCATGGCCTCACTGACGAAGTATTGATGCGCAGAATCGCACACTGGACGATCGATCGCTGGCTGCCGTCCAACCGTGTGACGGAACTGGTCGACATGCTGCCGGACGATGGCGTCCCTGCCAGGATCACGCTGATGTCGGGCCTGCGCAAGATCACCGCCGCGCTGCCCGATCAACTCTATATCGACAAGGATCACCGGTTCCTCGTGGCCGACACGGTCCAACAGGTGCTTGACGAAATCATCGACGTGGAGATCGATGACCTTGCGATTGACGACGCCTTCGACGACATCGTTGTGATGGATCAGGCTGCCCCGATCTCCGCCGCGTCACCGGACGCCATCTCGACGCACGCGAGTTCGTCGCCTCGAACGGAGTGAATGAATGAGCCTCTCGCAGGAAGTCCGCGCTTTCGGTCTCTCGTTGGGGTTGACCGAATGGACCTTGAATGCGTCCGGCGTGGCGGAAGCCGCGCTCGGCGACGATTACATCATCAGCGTGGAGTCGCTGGGCGACGACGCCATCGTGCTCGCCACCTGGCGACGCCCATACATGGAAGCGTCGGCCATGGAGAACTTGTTGCGAGGTGCATGGCTCCACGAGAACACGCCGCTTTTCGACGTCATGCAGGTGGGCGTGCTGCACCAGGGCGCGGATACCACCGTGATTCTTGCGCGCCGCGAGGCCGCATCCCGTCTGAATTCAACGCTTATGGAAACCTGGCTGGCGCATTTCATGGGCCTTTTCGATGCCATTGAGGGTCATGTCGCCTGAGGAGATGCCATTTCATGTCAAGCCGTATCGACGCTGCCGCCTTGTTGAACTTCAGTCGCGGCATCGAACTCGTCGTCAATCGCGAGAACGACATCCGATCATTGCCACGCGTCACGCAATCGATGATCAGTGTGTCGCCGGGTCGCGCGAAGATCGACGCGCTCCTGCGAAAACCTTCGCACGAGGAGCGACTAATGGGGCTGCTCAGACCCAACCTGCCGCCAAATCTTCTGGACGCTCACGCTACCGAGCAATCGCTCGTCGCGTTGACTCAGAGTCTTCGGCAAGCCGCGGCGGCCGGCGGCGAGCACGCACAGATACTGCGGCGCGCCGCGGCCATTGTGTCGGAAGAGTCCAAGTCGAGAGAGTTGGTGGGTGCCTACAAACGTGCCCTCGTTTCAGCATGACGTCGCCCAAGAAATCCCGGCCGAGACTCGATCCTCAGCAAGTCACGCTGGCGTTGTTCCTGGCACATACGTACCTCGAATACCACTTGCCCGCAAAGGCCAACGCGCTGCTGCACGCACTGCAGGTGAGCGGCGCCGCGACCGGAAATGTCTATGTGCTTCGTGCCATTGCGCTGGTGAGAATGGAGAAGCCGGAACAGGCGCTCGCCTTGCTGGATGAAGCGGCGCTCAAGGGAGAGTTGGCGCCGGGCTACCACCTGGTTCGCGCTCAGGCGCTCGCCGTGTCAGGCCGACACGGCGAGGCCACCGAGGCCTTTCGATGCTTTATGGACAGCCCGGAGAGCGCGTATGCACCGGAGACGCCCGGGCAGGGAATTCTGCGCGATCGACGCATTTCACAGGACTGACGCATCATGCCAACGCTGCACCGAAAACTACAACGTCTGGTGGAATTCATTACCAGCCGGAATGACCTGATCCTGGCAGTGGTGGTCGTGGGCATCATCTTCATGATGATCCTTCCGCTGCCAACGCCACTTGTTGACGCACTAATCGCCACCAACATGAGCCTCTCGGCCATCCTGCTGATGGTCGCGATGTACCTGCCTTCACCGCTCGCATTCTCCTCATTTCCCACGGTGCTTCTGGTGACCACGCTGTTCCGGCTGGGGATCAGCATCGCCACCACACGGCTGATCCTGCTCAATGGCGATGCCGGACACATCGTGGATACCTTCGGCAATTTCGTCGTCGGCGGCAACCTGGTCGTCGGCCTGGTGGTGTTTCTGATTCTCACGATCGTGCAGTTTGTCGTGATCACCAAAGGGGCCGAGCGGGTGGCCGAAGTGGCCGCGCGCTTCTCGCTCGACGCCATGCCTGGAAAGCAGATGTCGATCGACGGCGATCTTCGCGCCAACACTATCGACATGGAGGAAGCCAAACGTCGACGCGCCATCGTCGAGAAGGAGAGCCAGTTGTACGGCGCGATGGACGGTGCGATGAAGTTCGTCAAGGGAGACGCCATCGCCGGCCTGATCATCGTGGCCGTCAACCTCGTCGGCGGCATGATCATCGGCACCGTGCAGCGCGGTCTAAGCGCCTCCGAAGCCGTTCATATCTACTCGATCCTCACCATCGGCGATGGCTTGATCGCGCAGATTCCGGCATTGTTCATCGCCATCTGCGCAGGCATGATCGTGACGCGCGTGTCATCGGATACGGGCAAACCCAGCAACATTGGCCGCGATATCGGTGAGCAGATCCTCGCTCGCCCACGCCCGTTGCTCATCGGTGCCTCGACGATGCTCGGGATGGCGTTGATCCCGGGTATGCCCACCCTGACGTTCCTCGGTCTTGCCGTCCTGATCGGCAGCGTCGGTTATGGACTGTCGCAGCCAAAGCGACGCGGGAAGGACAGCCCTGAGGGCATTGACGACATGCCCGGCGCGCAGGGCGACGCGGCGAAAGACAAGAGCGGCGCTGTCTCGGATGACGAACTGACCCCCACCGTGCCGCTCTTGCTCGACGTCGCCGAGGATTTGCGCAGAAGTTTCAGCGCGAAACAATTGAACGAAGAGCTCATTGCAATTCGACGCGCACTTTACTTCGATCTTGGGGTGCCATTTCCCGGTATTCAACTTCGCTTCAATCAGAACCTTCCCGCAGGCACCTACAGCATTCTCCTCTCGGAAGTGCCTGTCGCCGAGGGTCGGCTGCGTCCCGATCACATTCTGGTCAGGGAGAGCCGCAACAACATCGCCGCGCTCGGGGTGGAGATCGAAGAAGAGGCGCAGTTCCTGCCACACCTTCAAAGCTTGTGGGCACGCAGCGAGCTACGCGCACGGCTCACCGACGCCGGCATTCAGTGCATGGACAACGCGCAGATCCTGGGCTACCACCTCTCGTTCGTGCTCAAGAAACACGCCGCCGACTTTATCGGTATCCAGGAAACGCGCGCGTTGCTGACGTCGATGGAGTCGCGATTCTCCGAACTCGTCAAGGAAGTCACGCGGATCATGCCACTGCAGAAGATCGCGGAGATCCTCCAGCGGCTGGTTTCCGAGAGCATCTCGGTGCGAAATCTGCGTGCCATCATGGAGTCGCTGATCGAGTGGGGACAAAAGGAGAAGGATTCCGTGCTGCTCACGGAGTACGTTCGTGGCACCCTCAAGCGCCAGATCTGTCATCGCCACACGAGCGGGCAAAACGCGCTTCCGGCCTATCTCCTGGCCCCCGATCTGGAAGAGGTCATTCGCGGCGCCGTTCGGCAAACTTCCGGCGGCAGCTATCTCGCGCTCGACCCCAATCTTTCCAAGCGCGTGGTTGAACAGGTTCGCGAAACCGTGGGCGACAGCATGGCTTTACTGCACCCGCCCGTGCTGCTTACTTCGATGGATATTCGGCGATACGTGAGAAAAATGGTCGAGGCGGAATGCCACGACCTGCATGTGTTGTCGTATCAGGAATTGACGCCCGACATCAATATTCAGCCCCTCGCACGCATCGAGGTCGCGGCATGAGACGCCTCACGTTGGCGTTCCTTGCCGGCCTGGGGCGCGTCTCACACGCGAGCGTCGACGTCATGTGCACTGGCGACCTGACGGAACAACGCGAGAAAGCCGCTGAGTTCGAAGATCTCGCGCGCCATGCCATCGAGCCCGGTAATCAGCAAATCGCCGCCGTGCGTGCGCAACGTACGGCCGGCGTCGAGCACCACACGCAATCCCGCCGAACTGATGTAACTGAGCTCGGAAAAGTCGAATACCAACTTCTCGGGCGACTTCGCCAGCACTTCCTGCACTTGCCGCTCAAACTCCGCTGCCGCCGCACTGTCGAGCCGTCCGCTAACGGAGGTGACGAATGTGGGATGCGTAGTGTCGGTAACGATTCTCACAGAACAACTCCTGGAAAGGAAATTCGGAACGCCTTCTGCTACTGAAGCGGCCGGAGAAAAAACATCATGGACCAGAACCCTGCTTCTCTCGAACCCCGTGGAGCCCTGCACATTCTTAATGGGCACCATGCCGGGGTAGTCGTCGAGCTCAACGACTTCGATCATCTGAGCGTCGGCTCCGGCGTCGACAACGACATCATTCTTGCCGACGACACCATCGAAGCCCAGCATGCGCAGTTCAAGCGCGACAAGGCCGGATGGCGCATTCTTGCCAGCGCGGCCGTGACTCGACAGAACGGCTTGGCCGTTGAACCCGAAACTTGGAATGCCGCCGACGGTGCCTTGCGGCTAGGTAACATTTGGCTTGCGTTGGTTCCTGAGGGCGGCACGCCGCCGGATCTTGCGTCAATCGAGCACGGCGCGCCCGCCATGGGCGTCGATAGCGGCGAGCAGGAAAGCGCGATACACGACGAAGGCAGCGCGATGGTGCCTCCCACATTGCCCGCCAGTCCGCCGAAGGCCAGACGCCCCGCACGCTGGCGACGTTTGCCGATGGTACTGGTACCGGTGCTCCTGTTGCCTGCCGGACTGCTCCTGGGCATGACACAACGCCCCGGCACTTCGCCATCCGAGGCGGTCATCGCCCGCCCGTTGCCCGAGCTGGATCCCGCGCTCGCGAAGCTGTTGCAGGCACCGCGCTGGCGCGATCTCAAGGCGACCCCTCAAGAGGACGGCCGGGCCGTCATCCACGGGTGGCTGCCGGACGAGGGATCACTCGAGGCGTTGTCAATGCAGTTGGCTCGGGTCAAACCCCGGCCGATACTTCGCATTCGCACCGACGACGGCACCCGCGAAGCCGTCAAGACGCTCGTCACCGAGCTGGCGCCAGGACTTCACTCCGAATACGCGAAGAATGGACACGTCGTGCTGAGCGGCGCTGCCGCGGACGAACAAAGCGTTGACGGGGTTGTCGCGAGACTCAAGAAGCAGATCCCCGAACTGAACGTGAAGACCGAAGGCATTGAATATCTGCCCACGGTCGTCGACCAACTCCAGAAGACATTGGAGGCCGAGAAAATTGCTGGCGTTCGCGCGAGCTGGGATGGCCGCCAGGTCAAATTGACCGGCACGGTGTCGCCTGTTTCGGAAGCCCGTTTGCAAACGTTGCTGCAAGCATTCGACCAGCGCTACCGAAGCGCCATCCCGTTCGAGGCAACCCTCACGCGCGACCTCGGGCGATACGGTACCGGCCTGCCCTTCGCCATCCGCTCGGTGGTCGGAGGCAACGCGCCATATATTGTGCTCGAAGATGGAACCATGCTGACCCCTGGCGGTACGTACGCAGGTTGGCGGCTCAAAGACGTCGACGCCACCAACCTAACGTTCGATGCACCTCAACTGCTTGTGGTCAAACGATGACACTACACCCCACGCTGCCCGCCGCCGGGCAAGGGTTGTCGGGCGCGACGACCCGCTCACCCGGCTTCTCCACCGACCTTGAGCTTCGCCTTTCGGGCCCTGGTGGCGAAGATCACGCCAGAGCGTTGATCGCACGATGCAATGCGCGCCGCGCGCTCATCGATGCCGCGCTGCGCAATCCAATGACGCAAGCGAACTTCGAGCATCTGCGCGTTGCCAGTCGCGCGTTGAAGCTCGCTTGCGAAATTCTCGAGAACCGATCCGAAATCCGCTGACTCTGGAAATTACTCATGGCCACACCCAACGCAGGTTCTGTCGACGCCCTTACATTCGGCGTTATCAACGACACCGTATTCAATGTCGTCAAGAGTACGGAAAGCAATTTGAAGTCCACGATCAGCGGACTTGGCGAGAATCCGACGACGACAGATTTGTTGATGGTCCAGCAGGGCGTTCAGCAATGGACGCTAATGGTCCAGATTCAAAGTACGGTTACCAAGGAAATCGGCGATGCAATGAAGGGCATCATTCAGAAAGCCAGTTGATTGAATGCAAAATACTTGGCTAACGAGGGAAAACACTAACAAGAGAATCACCAATTATTTAGCATCCTGAGACTTTAGTCCAATGACAATGGGTTTTTCGTCTCCTACGATGAGCGTTATCGAAGCTGAAATGAAGCGATGTCCTGACACATCGCCCACGCTTGAACGAGTGACGCAGGATATGCGCACTCTTCTTAAATCCGGGGGTAGCCGTGGAGACAAATCTCGCCAACGTTGAAAATGTGGTGCTGTTTGCCAGACTTTACGAAGCTCATGGTCGACGGATTTATCGATTCATATTGAGACACATTGGCAATCATGGCGATGCTGAGGATATCACCCAACAGGTATTCCTCGATGCCTCGCGTTGCCACGACTCATTTCGCGGGGAATCAGAGTATTCGACGTGGCTATATGGTATTGCCCTGAATCAGATAAAGAATTACCTCAACAGATCTCCAGGCCGTCGCTATTCATTTGAAGAATACAATTCTCTTGAAGATACACACACATCCAATAACGATGTAGAAGGCATTGCTGTTCAAAACGAGCTGTTCAATATCATTGCAACGCAAATAAACAATCTTCCCAATGACATGCGCGATATCCTGATGGCCGTGGGCCTGAAGGAAATGTCGTATGAGGAGGCCGGTGCGCTGCTGGGCATCCCGATCGGAACGGTGCGCAGCCGCCTGTCGCGAGCCAGGGCACTGCTGCGTGAGCGCATGCGCGCTTGCGGCGCGGGATTGGATGAGTGACCGTCAGGCGATGAAACCGGACGCGGCACAAGTCTCGCCGCGCGTATGCAGGCTATCCAGCCTTTTGATAGTCGGTATCTGCGCGAGCGCCATGGCGAACAGCGCCCAAGCCGAGATCTATTTCCGCGACGCCGGGCGCCATCGCGTCGTGCTGAGCAATCGCAACGACGACGGCAAATGGACGCCGCTGATCAGGGTGGCAAGTCACACGTACGCGGGGTATTCAAAAAGAAGCGAAGGTCGGACGCGCACCGTTCCGACCGAATTCGACTCGCTTATCCAATCGAGCGCAGCGCAACATAATATCGATCCATCGCTGCTCAAGGCCGTGATTTCCGTTGAATCGTCGTTCATCCCTTCGGCAGTGTCGCCCAAGGGCGCCGTTGGTCTGATGCAATTGATTCCGTCAACTGCGGCCCAATACGGGGTCGTCGCCGACGCGCAAGGCTCGATCGCGGATAAGCTCACCAACCCCGAGACCAATGTGTCTGCCGGCGCCCGCCATCTGCGCGGCCTGATCGAGCGGTTTCCCGGCAATCTTTCGCTCGCGCTGGCTGCCTATAACGCTGGGGAAGGCGCGGTGCGCCGGTACGACAACCGGCTCCCGCCCTACGAAGAAACGCATCGCTATGTAAGCGAGGTATTGGCGCGCTACGAACAATTCTCGGCGCAACACGGCAAGTGATGCGGGGCTCCGCTCGCGACGTCGCGAACTTTTCATGTCGCGGATGTTACCGAGCCCATGTTGTCCGACGATGGGCCTGTCGGGCAATCCCCCCGTCAATTTTGCGTCCGCATACAGGCGCCATATGAAATCACAAATCACCAGCAAAAAGCCGGCAGCCGGATACCCGTCCTCCGTCAATGGCTCGCAGGGCACCCCCCCTCTTCCACGCCGAATCTCGAAAGTGCACCGCCGCAGCAAACGCCCGACCAGCCCCAATTTGAAATCCCGCAAACCGCCGGGCCGAATTCCCCAAACGCCGCCAAGCGGGAAAACGTCTGGAGTCGCAGCAAACCCGAAGTGAACTCTCAGCCGACATCGCCAGTGATCACCTCGGAGCAGCAACCTGCCGAGGAACACGCCGTCAGGCAGCAAGGGGCTGTCTGGAAACATAAGAAGCCGGATGATCTGTCGCAGCCAACGTCGCCCATCGTCACACAGCCGGAGCCACCGTCCGTACAGGACATACCCGTCGAACCCTCCCCGCCGGCGGGGCTCAAACCCTCCGCCGAGCCAGCAGCGCCGCCGGCGGAATCAGTGATGGCGACGCCCTCGCCCAACCCGAGCACTGCGGCAACGCCGACAACCGTGCCGTCGATTTCCCCCCCCGTGGAACAGGCAGCGCCGACTGTCTCACTGACGGGGGTCCAAACCGGTGTACCGGACATCGACCCGCCTGCCTTGTCCGCCACCCCGCTCAACACCACCGCGTCGGTCACGCCGCTCGTTGCCACGCCCATCCCGACAGGTCAGTATCACGAGGCCGAGAACCCATCCGAGCCGCGTACTTCGCACCGCGATGACCTTGAAACGGGAGTGCGGGACGTCGCCCGGAGTCACGCCGTTGCCGACGTTCAGGTCGGCGACGCAACAGCGCTGAATGAGCCCCCCGCGCTGGAGCAGCAGGCCAACTCGCCATCCGGTTGGCAGCTTGCGCTCACCATCGCTGCTCGCGGCGCTTTCGACGGCGTTTACACCGCGACAGGGAAAACATTCGGTGAACTGGCTGCCGCGGGCTGCTACATGCTCCCGGAGAATTCAGAAGTCCTCAAGTGGGTGAAGAATGTTCTCTGCGCGTGCCCTGCCATCGCCGGCGGAGGTCTGGGCGCAATTGCCGGCGCCTCGGTCGGGAAAAGAATGGATGAACGTTGGCGACTCGACAACCACGCTTTCGAGATCGTCGGCGGATCGCTTGGCCTCGTGGCAGGCGCAGGAATTGGCACATTGACGCCAGTGAGCTACGCATTGCGCGGCATGTCGCACACAGCTCAGTTGGCAGCGCTCGTCAGGTCGATCGTCTATCCGCTCGTGCGCGACCTGCTCACCGCGAGCACCTCTCGCGCGCTTGGCACCGTCCGCCCGCCCGACGACTTTGCGCGACGAGCCAAAATGACGCTGGTGGCGACGATATTCTATTTCGGGTTTTCGGTAGGGAGTAGCGCCGCGAACGCCGAACTGGGCAATGTATCCACAAGCTCATTCGAGCGATATATGCGGGAAGTCATGTCGCACGTCGGCGTCAGCGCCGGTGTCGAATTGCTCGACACGGTCGTGGGTACGGTGATACGTGCCATGTGGTGGGTTCCGTTTGTCGACCGCTTGGCGCACCAGCGCGCCCAAGGCGATCCAGTGCCCTTCTACTATCGGGAGCCCGATGTCTATCGCCCCCACCCCGACAGCGGGAGCACGATATCCCGCTGGCTCCGGAACCCCTTCACCGTTTCGACGCTGTTTTCAGGCGTGGCCCGTTATTTCGGCGTGAATCTGGTCCAAACCGTTCCATTACCTGAGCACTTCGATAATTTCCTGGTAAACCTCGGGGCGTCGGCGATCAATGGGGCAACGGAATTCCGGGGAATGTCAGCCCAGTGGCTCGAGAACAGCTTCGGCGAGCTCAGGGAAGCTCGCCCAGTGAATGCACGGCTTGAGCCAGCGCAGCCCCCCCTCGATACGGCTGACCTGGAAGCGAATGACATTCCCCTTCCGGCGCACAATACCGAGGCTACGGGGACTGACGCGCCCCAGCAACCAGCCGCGCACTGATGCCGGTTGCGACGGATCAAAGATCGATCACTTCATTGCATTGAGAATTCCGCCGGCATCGCGCACTCGGGGTGCCGGCATATGCCCGGAATACACAGGAGAAAAGATTGATGAGTACATCTCATTACACACGTGTCGTGGAAGCGTTCTGCACTTGCATCGGTCGAAGTGAGTCGTTCCCCACACTGCTGAAATCAGGTGAGATTGTCGTGGACGGCGTTGCGTTCTCGATTTCACAAGCCAACGTCGGCGAGATGGAGAGCGCGGTCATCATTTGCGATTTCGGTGACATTCCCGAGCACGCACAGGCGATCGTTCATCGGGAAATGTTGGAATCGAATGCGTATCTCTTCCATGGCCCCGGCGCGCCATGCTTCGCCATGTCACCTGAAACCGGTCGTGCGATATTCATGTTGCACATGGTGCTGGAGGAAGCCACTGGCGAGTCGTTGCGCGATTGCCTGTCCTATTTCGCTGCCGTGGCCAGTGAGTGGCAATCACGTGATTGGCAAACCGAGGCAGCCGACCGGCTGCGCATGCGCGTCATGCTCAACGAAATGGTGCGAGGCGTTTGACCCGGCGCGCTCGCCCGGGATAGGAACGCGAATACATATATCAGGCGGGCGCGAAGCTACTACCGTCCGCATTCTCAGCCGAATCATCAAGTTGTCTCAAAAAAACGGGGTCCTATTGTGTAGGACCCCGTTTTTTATTCTGACCTGTCAGTGTCCGAGATCATCGGACAGACGTCAGGGCAACGCCATCGTCACGATCTACCCTTGGACGTCCACGGCGATCGGCGACGTCACGGCCGGGCGAGAAACCGGCGCCTGCCGCGAATCGGACGCCGGGGTGCCGTAGGGCACCGGATCTGCCCACTGCTTGTTCATGGCATCCTGAACAGCAGCCAGGGTTTCCTTGGACACGATAGGATCCGAAAGACGGACAATCGCCTCTTCCAGCCTGAAGATCAGATTGTCGCGAACGCGCCGCGTCTCCTCACCACTCAGACGATCGAACCACACAGTGCCGTCCTCGTCGGTGATGTAGTCCACGCCGGCCTGGCGACTAATCTCGATCCGTGTGGACGCATCCGGCAATACCTTACCGCCTGCCAAATCGACCACTAACATGGTGAAACCAAACACGTACGGCGATTGATTGTCCGGGCCGCGCAGCAAGGCCATTGCAGTCGCGCGTATATCCAGCAACCTGGACTTCAGCTTGTCGGCTTGATTTTTCCGTTCCAGCATCAGCGAGTTGGAGGCCGTTCGAATCCGATCGATCTCCTCTTTCTCTTGCTGTGCGAGCGGCACGGTCGTTCGATACTCGTTGTTGATGCGGGAAATCTCGCCGCCGAGCTCGGCCGAAACCTGTCCGAAGGCAAGAAGGACGTTTCGCAATTCAGTTGCGCTGAGCGAGTTCACACTCACTTGCTCATCGCCCTTGGTGAAAAGGATCTCGCCCTTGCTGCTCACTGCAATTTGATACGGTGAGCGTCGATTGATGAGACCGAGCGTCTCGAAATGCATTTCGGCATTCGCCGTCCGGTCCGGAACAATCTTGCCCGCAGACACGCTCAGGGGTCCCACCTTCGCATTCGCTTCATCGAGTTGACGGCTGAGCTCCAAAGCTAATGTGGCATCCGGCTTCTTTGGCCTCCACACCGATGTGCCCTTGTTGGCCTGTTGGGCTTTTTCAACGAGCTTTCGGGCGTCATTGACCGCCACCTGGTATAGGATCGCGTCGTACAGGTGTTGTGTGTAGAGCTCGATCAGGGTGGGCCGGGCGAGTTCCTGCTTCGCAAGTTTGGCTCTCAATGCCACATTCTCACGCGCTCGCGCGACAATCTGCTTGTCAATTGACTGTCGCCGCGAAAGCGCAACGCGATCTCTGCCATCGATATGCCGGTCAAGCCGTTCTTCGTGCTCCGTGGCCCCATTCATCCATGCCTTGCCCAAGGCCTCCGAGATCTCCCGATTCAGCGCACGCTCACGCTGCAAGACAATCGCCGAAGACTCAGGAGTATTCCGGAACATCGCTTCAAGCTTCGGGTTTGGTGCCTCGTCCAGCCCATCGAGATATCTCTTTGCTATACCGGGCATGCTCGCATGCTCGTCGAACGCCGGCTGGCCGTATCGTCGGATGAACTCTTTCGTACGTGTCGGATCGTCGTCGATCTGAGATGGCTCAGTCGGCTCCATCGCCCGCGCTTCGTTAGCTACACGAACGTCCTCCTGACGTTTACGTGCGCCCAGATCGCGCTCGCGAATCTTGCCCATCTCGTTGAGCAGCGACAGGCCGCCCTTGACCAGCGGATCCCCATTCGAATCGCCACTTTCGCCCGCCGCTTCACTGCGTTGCAATGCAAGTACCTGCGCACGAATGCTATTCATCGCATCGGTGATGGTGCCGTTCTCCTGCCCGCCGCAAAGCAATCGCACCGCCTTGTCGAAGCTCGCTTCGTCCGAGGCAACGAACGCTGCCTTCAACGTAGCGAGCAATGGCTGACTGATGTCTGCATAGTCCGGCACATCCGAACTCGGAATCATCTGAAACTGCGTGAGCTCTGCAATGGCTTTCCCAATCTCGGAGGGACCAAGGCCTCGCTCGTGCATGGATCTCAGGCCAGTGGCAAGCCGGGTGAAAGCACCGGGAAGGCTCTCATAGTCGCGGGCGCATACCGCTCGCGAGAACTGATCGATGCCCTGGGCCAACCGAAAGTGCGCTTCGCGGGTTCGTGCTTCTGCGCGAAAGCCTTTCACGCCAATCGTGTCCATGACGCGATCAGCGAAGGACAAAATCTTCTGTTTCACGCGTTGTGCGATACTGGCGCGCGGCGTGTCGCAAGGCTTGCCCAACTCCGCCTTGTAGCGGAACGTTCTGAGTCCCGCATAGCGGGTATCACGCGCCCATTCGTGCTTGCGTCCGACATTCGAGTTGGCAATGACTGTCCCAGTCACTGGAGGGGCGGTTGTCGTGAGTGTCATTTCTTCGACTCCTTGTACATCTGGCTTGGCATTGCCAGCGATGGCAATGCGGATCAAACGTCGCCTTGTGCCAGATTCAGGGGCGACATCGGTGGGTTGGTGGTCAATTCGTACTTGAGCAGAGGCGGTGACTTCGGCTGGGACGCGACCATGCTCGCGTCCTCGTCACGCTTCTCGACCCACTGACAGGAAAGTCGCACATCGTCGTCGAGGCGTGCGTGTCCCTGGGCGTCAATGAGCAGCGATACCGACAAGACCAGCCAGCTATCGGCCGGCTCCAACTCGACCGGATCGGACATGGGGTCCGGCCCATCGATCCAGAGCGTCCTGCCGTTCTGGCAACGCTCGATCATATTCAGGCGCACGTCTCCGTTGGGCTCGCGCCTCAGGTGAATCGTGCTTTCCTGGTCTTCCACCCTGAAGCCCGACGGAAGGCATGGGTCTCCAGACTTTTCAAACGGCCACGTCTCTCTGCCTTTTCGCATCAACTCCCAGATCAGGCCGGTGAGCTCCTGGCCTGTGCTGCGGGCGACCATCCATGTCTGCCGCCGGTTTCCTCCCGTCAGTTCCAGAAGGTCGTGTCGCAGTTCATCAGGTTGGCGCGGACATTTCGGGGCATCGCCAATCCACACAGTGCGCCGGCCGACGTCAGCTACGACATCTACGGGAACGACGGGCCAGTTCATTTCGGGCACGTCTTTAGTCGCCTCTTGCCATTGGAGCTCGTCACGTTCGTTGAAATCAGCCATGCGTTCAGCCATGGCGACGGTCGTGCCCAGTGACCGGCTGAGCGTCACAACGCTGCTGTCGACGATGCCGATATTGAAGTACATGCCAAGCGCAGTGCGGGCGTCACCGGCCAGCGATCGCTGCACTTGTGAAAGATTCCGAAGTTGTCCTTTACCGGCATTCCCGGGCATCAGTACATGCGTGAAGGTATCAATGGCTTGCTGAAGCGCTTCGCGCCATACTTGCGGCAATTCGGAAGATTTCGAGCCATGCGCGGTCAGCGCTCGCAGCATGGGCAACCCCTCAGGGGACAAGGCGATCTTGCGCAGTTGCGCCGCGCATTCCCTCGAAATCTCGCCACTGGCGAGTGTCGCCAGCTCAGCCGACGTCGGCGGGCGCCGGCCCAGGCTGGCATAGCGGCCGGCCAGCCGATCGACTGCCACCTTGAGGTGATAGCAAACGTCAAGTATCTGGCGTCCTGTGCTCGCCTGACGGATGGATGTCAAATGCTTGGCAATACGGCGAACTCCCGCCTTGAACTCGTCGCGAATCGTACCTTCACGCGCGCTCTTCGCGCGCTGCGCCAGATCCACGATGCTCGTGGCGGTTTCGCCAAATCGAAGTGCCAATTCATCTGCATGCGAAGCCCACACGTCTATCTCCTCATCCTGGAGCTGTGCGGTTAGCGTTGCAGGATCGCCGGCCCCGCGGGACGCCCCAGCGGCCGCGGTCTGTCCGAAGGCCGTGCGGCTGGCTCCTCCGGACCCTGGCGACCAAACCATGATGTGCTCTTTTTCGATAGCGCGACGCAGTTGGCCCTCGGCAAGCCGGATGTCAGAAGTGAACTTCGGTGGTTCCAGGAGCGATATCTCACCCGAGCGGCGGATAACAAACGCGCAGTGCTCCGTGCGATAGGTTCCTTCTGTCTCCGTAGACAGGTCCGCCACGGGGTACCAGTCCGGGGTAACCAGGGACACCGATGAGCAATGCGTGCGGGCGTTGTATATCTTCACGACCATCTCCTGGTCGGACGATCGGAAGATTTCGTATTCCGTCTCGCGATCCCCCTGCCCCAGAATGGCATTCATGCCTCCCGGGCTCGGCGTCGGGACCGCAGAGAATATCTGCGCGCCCGTTTGTGTGGCAACAGCACTTACGCGGCGGGCCCACGCCGCATCGTTGTCGCACATCTCGATCAGATGCGCATTGCACGCGGCAAGACCATCGGCGCTCAAACGAATCGCATTGTCATTACTCGACGCATCCTGGGCGTTGGTAGTCCGTATGACCATCGTCGGACCCTGCACCTGCATGGTGGTGTTACCCAACGCGTCCCGTACGAAGATCGGGTGCAATCCAGGCGAGCGCGGATCGGGCGCAATCGTTGTGTCCCCCGCTTGTTGCGCGATGTTGGCAAGTAATTCGCCAAATGCCACGGGGTCGCACATTTGAGTGGTCGCAAGCCGCTCCACGACGTTGTCGGTCGTGACGACCGGACGCGCGCCCCACTTCTCGCCCATCGTGTAACACACCCTCGGTGAAAGGCCACGCACGAATCCTGCGAGATCACTCGCAGGAATGCCGCTCGACTGCGTGAGCACGTCGAACGCATCCGCAGCGGCGCGTAAGCCGGCGTGATCCGGATAGAGTCTCCGGATCAATGCAAAACATGTGTGGGCATGCGCGCCAGCGTCAATACGCGGCGTGCCTGCCAACAATTGCGAGATTGAAATTTGATTGAGCGAGACGAACTTACTAATGATCTCGCCCGATTTTTCGATGACGTCGAGCGAGTCCGGCGCCGTCAGCAAGCCCGGCGCATTCGGGCGTATCGCCGCAGTCAACGCCGCGAGCGGGGCCCGGAGATCGCCCCACACCTGCTTCTGGAGGTCTTCCAGCATGTCTTCGGCACGCTTCACCACGTCGGACCCGGGCAGGTCTCCTGCTTTAAGCACCTCTGTCACGCTGTTGACGCCATCGAATATCGTCTTCAGCGCGGTGGGGGGCAACTCCCGCGCGACGACGGGGCCGGCGACATTGGCCAGTTCCGTCAATCTAGCCAGGCGCGCGACCATGCCGGCTGACCGTGGCGTCAAATGTGCGACCCATTGCGCAAGCGTGCCAAGCCATTTCCAGCGCGCTGCCAGTTCGAGCTTGTGAATGACGGGGTTCAGTTCCCGCTCCTGCGCCGAGACGAGACCTTCGAGCCAGTAGGCGTGCACGTCGAGGCGCTGTGTCCGGCTCTCTGTGTGCGTGTCGTTGGGCATGGGAATCATTGGCCAGGTGGCCGGGTCCGCGACGCCCCCCATCCGCTCCGTCAGGACATGGCCGAGCGCCACACGCTCTTCGGAACTCAGGGCGCAAATCGCCGCCTTGAGTCTCGCGGCAAGCACGTCCCCGGCCTTCATGCCGGAACCAATGCGCGATGCGCACCGCGCCGCGTGCCGAATCATCCGATTCGCTGTGTCTTCGATCTGAAGTTTGACGTCGGCACCGGGAGTTCGGGTCAGCAAGAAGGTCAGCTTCCCGATGGCACGATCAACGTGCCGCCGTTCAGTTCGAGCATGGATCGAAGCGAGCGCCTCCCGCCCTCGGGGAATCGACTTCAGCAGCGCAAGGATTCGGCCCAGAAACGGTCTCACTTTCGCCGAGACGCCCGGCGACCGGCGACTGGCCCTGGGGCGGCCCGTTTGCGGCACTTGCGCGGTCGAGCGCGCCTGGTCGACGGGGGCCGGCCAACGCGCCAAGCTGCCTTTGGCGCTCACGGCGCGGAATTTCGCCAGGTGAACGTTAATGTGCGCCTTCATGCCGTCGGTCAAGGCGGCCATTTGAGTTCCTTTGTGGTCAGTCCGATTGTTTGGCTTCCAGCATTCGGCACAGAATCGCAGTAAAGTGACGGAGCCTGCGGAGTCGAGAAAAATGCGTCTGATTTGGTGCATATGTAACCTGCCATCCAGATCAGTTCCAACCCTAATACCGCGCCCACCGAGACAGGCGCATAAAGCCAATTGCCTTGTTTAGAGGGACTCGTCAAAATACGGAATATCTTTGCGATGACTTTCGCGGAATTGTTACCAATACTTGAGAATCCACTTGGAGAATCACGATGAATCTGCGCGGAAATCCTCTACAGGTACCCAATTCCGGGAAAAATCGCGCAACTTCGCACTACTCCCGCTTCAAAGTGCGAATGCTGTCTGACATGTACTTCCAGCCGCTCGTATCACTGAGAAAACGCGTTATTGATTCGCTCCCTCACCCCGATCTTTATGTTCCGGAAGTGGATGAGATTTCCTTCATCAATAACCATTGCGGCGCTGCGGGGGAGTCGATAGGCATCTTTTCGGGAGACGACCTCATCGCATACGCCATGCTCGGGTTGCCGGAAGACGAAGACGAAAGCACGTTTGCGCATGCCCTCAATATTGGATCGACGCCGTTGAACGAAACTGCGTACTTGAGCAGTTGCATGGTATTGCCAGGTTTCCGCGGTCACGGTCTTCAGCGGGCATTGATTTCGTCGCGGATGACGCTGGCGCGCATTCTGGGACGCGGGCGATGCATGGCCATCGTGTCGCCACACAATCACATCAGCCGCCAGAACCTTCTCGACTCGGGACTGCATCTCATTGGAACGCGGGACGTGGACGGCCACATGCGCCAGATCATGAGTTCGTTGCCAGGATCACCGCCGCATGATTGGCGCGACCTTGCCGAAGTCGACGCAAGCAACGTCGAGGCCCAGGCCGAGCTGGTGGAGCGAGGATTTCTCGGCTTCGCCCAGACCATGGCCAATGGAAATACGACACTGATCTTCGGTCGCTGCGCATCGGAATGACAAGGGATGGCCCGCCCGGGGGAATTGGAACGCAAGTTTGCGGATGGTTACTTAATTGAGCGATAAGGAATGGCTTCCTGCGAAGCCGTTCACGATGCTCACTCAAAGAAAGCCTCCACTCCCATGCGCACCAATACCGATTCGTCGCAAACGCGTCGTACATATGAGCCGCTCATCGAGCTCAAGCCGTTCAGGAATGGCCATCCCGATCCTGAAACATCGCTGACCTTCGAATCCTGCAGTCAGGTTCCGGCAGCAGGCAAACGTATCGGCGGCGTCCTGGGCGCGATGCGTCATACCGTGACCGCGACGCGCAACCTCCTGCGTCGGTTCATGAGACTCGTCACTCCGCAGTCGACAGTACGCAGCGTGCGAAAGGTCTGCGAGTACTGTGCGCGCACGGACGTTCCGACGAAAGACATTTATTCGCACCTCAAGCACTTGAGGCGGTCGACAGCCCCAATCTGGCCGGTCATAGCCACAGATCGGTTCGTGGCGATGCCTGACGCATCATTTGCAGCGTTGGGATTCGTTCTGATGATGCACGGGGAGGAATGGCAAATTCATCAGTGGTTCCGCTTGGGCAAGGATCGGAATTTCGATTCCATGCCGCTCAGCCTTGCTTGCCTTAACGGGATCATCGAGGCGGCGGTGTTGGCCAAGCTGCAAGTTGGAGAGCCCCCCCGGCTCTCGTCTGATGACTACGTTATCGACGCAAGCGCTTTGGAGAGAACGCGACGGCTTTCCGAGGTGGATATCAGTCCCCTCAGCGAGTATTTCAGCACGAGAGGGACCACGGCGCCCCCCGCGCGAGAGGTAACGGGCGATTGGCGCGATCATGCGTCGTTCCGCTCATGATTTGCCGTGAAGATTGCGTCCGGCCATCACGACCTGCGAGAAACGGAACACGACGCGACGCAAATGTTACATAACAGGTGCGACGTGCACCGTCGAATTCCACGAGTGCAGCGCAAACCTTTAGCTTTACCTTTCCGCAGGGTAATCCGATGACTAGCGCCAAGGCACCGAATTCAATCAGGACGTCCAACATCCGCAATCTCGCGTCGAAACGAGTGTCGCGGTGCCATATTCGACAGACACGCAGTGGGACATTCCGGTCAGCGCAACTCGCCGGGCTGAATCGGCTGACACCGCGCGCCGTCGCGCGAACAGGCCAACACCGCGCACACTGGCCCGTATCGCTGTTGCGGCGCCTGATCTGGCTGGTCACACCAAAGTCCGAGGCGCGCAATCTGCGCAAGATTGCGGAATACACACGCCGCGGCAATGTGGCGACTTGCGACATATATTTTCATGCGAAAGATCTCGCATCCAGGACAGCGCCCGTTGCCGTCGAACATGCGCGCAATGGCACCGGATCCGGGTCGCCCTGGTCGGATAGCGCCCGGAATGCGCTCTCAAACCTGCCCGACGCGTCGTTTGCCACCCTGGGGCGCGCCCTGATATCGCACGGCACCAAGCAAGAAATTGAAGCGTGGATTGACCTCGCACGGGAAAAGCTCCTCTCGCACCACGGCGACGGCGACAGCCGTTCCGGTGAAGCGGCCAATATCTCGAGCGTCACGATGGGTACGCATGCGGAAACGCTGCGCTGTCTGATCGACTTGGAAGAGCAGATCCACCTCGCGCGAAACCGCGCCTCGCCCGACGCTGTTGGCGGCGGGGCAGATCCGATCTCGTCACTGGACGAAGCGGGGCGAAATTTGGCGCC
Source organism: Pandoraea pnomenusa (assembly GCF_000767615.3). Lineage (NCBI taxonomy): Bacteria > Pseudomonadati > Pseudomonadota > Betaproteobacteria > Burkholderiales > Burkholderiaceae > Pandoraea > Pandoraea pnomenusa. The sequence continues at coordinate 4,346,722 of NZ_CP009553.3, forward strand.
CCCAACCCGAGCCGACGTGATCGCGACGCTCGATCTGTGGCGCCTGGAGGCGAGCATTCCCGACGCTCCCGGCGAAAGTTTGGCGTCCAGTGCCCAGTTGGCACTTCTCCATGCCGAACCAAAAATGAACTGGTGATGCTGAGTGCCCCCCGCCGATATGGCCGACGGTGAAGCAAGTGACGGGGAGCACCCCGTCGCACCTGCAAAGGCCTCCCCCAAACGCGTCAGTCACGCGCCGACGTGCGCCCCAGCCCCGTGACCGCCTGCAGGATCGCCACACGCGCCTGACCGAGGATTTGCCCCTGCCATACCGGGTCGTCGAAGCAGAACGCCTGTTGCACCGCGTTTCGTATCGACGACGCCTGTGCCGCGGGCGCTTCCGGGTGCTGCTTCAACCAGGCGTCGGCGCGCAGCATGTGCAGCATGTCGATGAGCGGCACCGTGCCGTATTCGATGGCCATGGCGGTAATCTGAGCGTCCGGTCGCGCGCTGCGCAGGGTATCGAGCAAAGGGCCCCCGACATTCGACGCCACCGTCGTGCCGTCCACGGGACTGGCCAGGTCGGCGCCCCACCACGCGCGGGCGCGGGACAGTTCCTCGGCGTCCAGCGCGCCCACGCAGATCTTCTCGCCGTGTCCCGGCGGCCCGAGCCCGGTGTGGAAGTCGATCCATCCGATCGCGTCGCAGTGCTTCGCGTGCGTCTCGATGAGCGTGCGCATCAGACGTGTGCTCCACACGGGGCTGCGCCCGCCGTAGAACAGACCGTCGGCGAAGGCGTACTGCCCAACCGTCAGCGCCCGCTGATAGGCCGCTTCCCCATGCGTCGCAATGTAGTCCGAGATTGCCCGCGCGTTGTCGTCGTCGGGCGGCCAGGTCCGGGGCACCAGCAGCGCGTGCAGGTCGGCGTACGCGTCGTTGACCGGAAGCGGTTGCGAGAAGTCGATGCTGTTGCGGTTCAGGTCGACGTTGTCCTCGTTGGTGCGCGACAGCCACGAGAAGCCGTACGGATTGATGGCATGTACCACGAGGATGGCCACGTTCCCCGCGTCGAGACGCGACTTCAGACCTTCATCGCCCAGCAGCGCGATCTGCGCCGCGCTACCACAGAAGCCCTCGACGCCATGCGTGCCGGAGGTCAGGATCAGCATTCGCCTGGCGCGCGCCGGCCCCAGGCGCACGACATCAGTCGCCAGCGCTTCGCCTTCACGGCCGGTAATGCCGGGGATGATGTGGCTCGTCACCTCGGCGCCGGCCGTACGGGCCGCCGTCGCGAAGCGCTCGCGCGCCTGACGATAGCTCTCCGAAAACACGGCGGTGGTCATAGCGCGTCGCCCGAGAGGAAGGCCTCGGTCAGCCGTACCCAATACGTCGCCCCCAGGGTGAGCACCTCGTCGTTGAAGTCGTAGCTGGTGTTGTGGAGCATGCAGGGGCCGAGTCCGTGACCATGCGCGCGATGGTCGCCCGTGCCATTGCCGATATAGGCGTAACACCCGGGGCGCTCCAGCAGGAAGAACGAGAAGTCTTCCGCGCCCATCGTCGGATCGATCGGATCGACGACGTGGTCGCGGCCCACGATCTCCCGCATCACGTTCGTCGCGAACTGCGTCTCGGCGGCGGTATTGACCGTCGGCGGGTAATTGCGGATGAATGAGAACTCGACCGTACAGCCGTAAGCGGCGGCGGTGGACTCACAGAACTCGCGCATGCGCGTCTCGACGAGATCGAGCACGTCGAGGGAGAAAGTGCGCACGGTACCGGCCAGCGTGGCGGTGTTCGGGATCACGTTGATCGCCTCGCCCGCCTGCATCTGGGTGATGGAGAGCACGGCGGCGTCGATCGGGCGCTTGTTGCGCGTCATGATGCTTTGCAGGCCGGTGCCGATCTGCATGGCGGTGAGTACCGGATCGATACCGTTGTGCGGCATGGCGGCGTGCGCGCCGGTGCCTCTGACGACGATGCGGAACTCGTTGCTCGACGCCTGCGTTGCGCCGACACGGGCCCCGAAGCTGCCGGCGGCGAGTCCTGGCCAGTTGTGCAGGGCGAACACGGCGTCGACCGGAAATTTTTCGAACAGACCGTCGTCGAGCATGGCTTTGGCGCCGCCCCCGCCCTCCTCCGCGGGCTGGAAGATGAAGACGACGGTGCCGTCGAACGTGCGGTGTTGGGCCAGATGCTGAGCGGCGCCGAGCAGCATGGCGGTATGACCGTCATGGCCGCAGGCATGCATCTTCCCTGCGAACTTCGACGCGTGTTCGAACGTGTTGAGTTCCTGAATCGGCAGCGCGTCCATGTCGGCGCGCAGACCGATGACCTTCTTCGCGGAGCCGTTGCGCAGCACGCCTACGACACCCGTCTTCCCCAGTCCTCGCGTGACTTCGATGCCCCACGATTCGAGCAGTTTCGCCACGATATCCGACGTGCGGGCTTCCTCGTAGCGAAGTTCCGGGTGGGCATGAATGTCGCGTCGGATGGCTTGCAGTTCGGCCGAGCGTTCGGCGATTTCGGGAATGATGGACATGGATTGCGTCTCTTGATGGGTGCCCCCGGTGAGCGATGCCGCGACGTGGACGTCGACGGTCACGCCATTGGACAAGGGGCGGGTTGGGGAGGTGTTGGCCGGGCGCGTCGGCGCGAAGGCGCCGACGACCCTGGAAAGCGGCGTGCTACGGAATTACAGCAGCGGCTGGCGCGAGCGGTCCTGAAGCATCAGGATCGTGATCAACCCCACGGCGGCGCCGAACAGGCCGTAGTAGACCACCGCGAGCTTGTCGCCCGTCCATCCGATCAGCAGCGTGGCGATGGCCCCGGCGAAGCCGCCGAAGATCATGACGGCGAAGTTGTAGCCGATGGCCATGGAGGTAGCGCGGACCCGCGAGGGGAAGAGTTCACACACGAACGCGCAATACGAACCCTGGAAGAGACCCAGCGAGAGCATCAGGCAGCATTGCACGAAGATCAGCATCGGCAGCGTTGGCACGTGGCTCACGGCGAGGAACAGCGGATACGCGATGATCAGACTGATGAGCGCGGAGGCGGTCATCGGCTTCTTGCGACCTATCGCGTCGGAGATGCGACCTGAGGCGAACGTGCCGACGATGTAGGCGACGGCGGCGCACAGCGATGCAATCACACTGCTCTTGAAGGGGATGCCCAGCGACTTCGTGGCGTAGCTCGGCATGTAGTAGTAGAAGATATACGTTCCGATGGTGCCATACACCGTGAGGCCGAACCCGGCGATCACCTGACGCCAGTGCAGAGTGATCGATTCGAAGAACGGGGAGCGCTTTTCGGCGGGCTTGTGGCGAGCGTCCTTGAATACGGGCGATTCTTCGAGACGCGAGCGCACGTAGAGCCCGACCGGGACAATCAGCAGACCGATGACGAACGGAATGCGCCAGCCGTACGCGTCGATCTGCTCGGGCGTGAGTGCCTGGGTAATACCAACGGAGACGATGGCGCCGAGAAGCATGCTGCACGCCTGCGCGATCATCTGAAAGCTGCCGTAAACGCCGCGACGCTCGACCGGCGCGTGTTCCACGAGGAATGCGGTGGCGCTGCCGACTTCGCCGCCTGCGGAGAAGCCCTGGAGGAATCGACCGATGAGCATGAGCACCGGCGCGGCCATGCCGATTTGCGCGTAGGTGGGGGCGAACGCGATCACGGCAACGCCGAGGGCCATGACGGAGATGGTCACGAGCAGCGCGGCCTTCCGGCCGTGCCTGTCGGCGTAGGCGCCCAGGACGATGCCGCCCAGCGGACGCGTCAGGAAGCCGACACCGAAGGTCGTCCACGCGGCGAGCAGTGCGGCCGTCGGGTTATCGCTGGGGAAGAACTGGCGGGCGATATTGGCGGCAAAGAACGTGAAGACGGTGAAATCGAACCATTCGAGCGCATTGCCGATGGTCGACACGGCGATGACGCCGACATCGATGCGCTTTCCCGATCGCTCGGGGATCGCGGGGTTTGCGGCGCTGTCGCGCCCGACCGAAACTTCCATGGGGATACTCCTCTTCTGTGAAGTACTTTGGGTGTTCGTGGCAAGCCGACCGCACTCGCTTCGCCCCATTCTGCTTGTGCCAAAAAACCAATAAAAGCTAGAATTTGTGATCCGTCATCGCAATTTTTCTGATGAATCGAGGACGAGAATTCGGGATGAATACGAGGCGGAGCGGGGCCATGTGGGGGCCGATAGCCGATGGCGAGTCGACGGTGGGCGCGCGGTGAGTGCCTGGCGTGTCTTTCGGCGAGGGAGCTGCCTTTGCGATGCGCGTGGACGGCGCGGCGGAGGCGGGCGTCGGCGGTGAATGTCGAGCGATAACGGTGAGCGGTGAGTCATTCATGAGCAATCTTCGATTTATGAGGACGTTTGCGGCGGTCGCGAGATATGGATCGTTCGCTTCGGCAGCCGAACATCTGGCGATGACGCAATCGGCGGTAAGTATGCAAATGCGGGCGTTGGAGGAGGAGTTTGATCATCCGCTGTTCGATCGCGCGGGACGCTCGGTGGCGCTCAACGCCATGGGACGGGTTTTGCTGCCGCATGCAGAGAAGCTGCTTGCGCAGTATCAGACGATGCGCGCGTTGGCGGCCGGCATCGAATCGACGGCGGGCCCGGTGACGATTGGCGCGGTGGAATCGGCGGTCAGTGCGCTGGCACCGGCCGTGTCGTTGATCAAGCAGGCACAACCTCGCCTGGAGATCCTGATACAGACGGCGCGCTCGATTGGACTGACGGCCATGCTGGACGCCGGGGAGATTGATTGTGCAGTGCTGGTCGAGCCATCGGGACGGCGTCCGGCCGGCGTGCGATGGACGCCGTTGTACAGGGAGCCGTTGGTACTGCTGGCCTCGTCGGCATTGAGGACGGTGTCGGTGACGAAGCTGCTGGAGACGGAACGGTTTCTCCGTTTTGACCGGTCACAGCGCACGGGAGCGCTGATCGATCGCGCGGTGCGACGTCAACATGTGAAAGTCAATGACTTTCTGGAGTTGTCGTCAATCGAGGGGATCGTGGCTTTGGTTCGGCAACGCGTCGGCGTGGCCGTCGTTCCGATGCTGCGCAGCGCGACATGGGCAGAGGAAGATTCGCTACGCGTGATCCCGCTGCCCGGCGTGACGGAGCAACGAAGCATCGGCTTGTTGGAACGCATACGCCACGACAAGAGCGGAATCACCGCGACGATCGCGCAACAGGTGATGGCGCAGGGGTGATCGGGCCTGTCAGTAATTTCGTGTTCAAGGCATATGATGCTCCCAAGGAGAATGTATGCCTCGCAAACCGAAAGCCCCGCTGGCAGAGCTGCCGGCAATTCCCGCCGAGCTGCTTGAGCAGTTCGGCAATGGTGCGATGACGGCCGAAGCCATCAATGCCGCGACCATGGCGCTCAAGAAGGCGCTCATCGAACGCGCGCTGGGCGGCGAGATGAACCACCATCTCGGCTACCCGGCCGGCGGGGCCAAACCGGCCAACGTCACCAATCAGCGCAACGGCCGAGGTGCCAAGACGGTGCTGACTGAGGACGGCCCGATGCGCATCGAGGTGCCCCGCGACCGTGACGGCAGCTTCGAGCCGCTGCTGATTCCCAAGCACGAACGCCGCTTCACGGGCTTCGACGACAAGATTGTCGCCATGTATGCCCGAGGCATGACTGTGCGCGAGATTCAGGGCTTCCTGCTGGAGCAGTACGGCACCGAGGTCTCACCCGACTTCATCAGTTCCGTGACCGACGAGGTGATGGCCGAGGTCACTGCCTGGCAGGCCCGGGCGCTGGAGCCGATGTATCCGGTCGTGTTCTTCGACGCGCTGCGGGTCAAGATTCGCGAAGACGCCGTGGTGCGTAACAAGGCTGTCTATCTGGCACTGGGCGTGTTGCCTGACGGCTCACGCGACATCCTGGGCCTGTGGATCGAGAACACCGAAGGTGCCAAGTTCTGGATGAAAGTGTTCAACGACCTGAAAACGCGTGGGATCAATGACATCCTGATCGCCGTGACCGACGGCCTCAAAGGCATGCCTGAAGCCCTGGCCGCCGTGTTTCCGGCAACGACGCTGCAAACCTGCATCGTCCATCTGATCCGCAACAGCCTCGACTACGCGAGCTGGAAGGATCGCAAGGGTCTGGCTGCCGCGCTCAAACCGATCTACACCGCGCCCAGCGCCGAGGCGGCCCAGGCCGAATTGGATGCGTTTGCCCACGGGCCTTGGGGCCAGAAATTCCCAACTGTGAGCACGTCGTGGCGCAATGCCTGGGATCGCGTGATTCCGTTCTTTGCGTTTCCACCGGACATCCGCAAGGTTATATACACTACGAACGCCATCGAGAATATCAACTCGCAACTGCGCAAGATCATCAAGACGCGAGGTCACTTCCCGACGGATGATGCAGCGACGAAACTCATTTGGCTGGCACTGCGCAATATCACCGCTGATTGGGGGCGTGCAGCCAAAGACTGGAAAGCGGCCATGAACCAATTCGCTATCCTCTACGCCGATCGTTTCGTGCGACCGTCCGTGTGATTCCCAACCCGCCTTGAACACGGAATTTCTGACACCCTCCGCCACCTCCATAGCCGGCTCGAATTCCAAATACATTCCCATTAAGTTGCCTTCGGACAAATCACATGCTTGATTTGAAGTTCACCTTCGTTTTCACGAACCAACCATCCGAACTTTTCCAGCGCGATTATTTGACCACATACAAAGCATCGATCAGGCCAACCATTAGCTCGCCAATTAGCGAGATCTCGAAATTCCGCTCCTTGCGCATGCGCTGTCCACTCAACCCTTGACATACCTAGCGCTTCGTGTGCTGGCAAAGCTCCGAGAGGATCGGATAGAACATCACTGCAAATGTCGTCTGCCTCCTCATCTGTGATAACTCCGTTATAAAGATCCTTCAACAGGTCGATTTTTTTCATGATTTAGCGATTATTTAGCTTACGTCCTGGAACGGCTGGCTTATAGATTTCACCACTGACAGGATCCATCGATCCAATGTGCTCGCCGCGCTTGTTGTACACCTCGATGTCGTTGTGTGTGTAGTCCCATTCAAAGTAGCGTTTGCCATCCGTTTTGACGCTATTTCCCGCACTTCGAAGCTCCTTCCATACAGGACTTTCGCCCTTATTGGGATTGGATTGACGATCACTTGTCTCGTCTCGGCCACTATCCAGCATGACGTTATCGGGAACGTATCCCGGCATGCCCATCCCTGATGCAGACTCCGCTCCTCGCATACCGTTCACCAGCACGGTTCCCGGGTTACTCGTAGGCGGCCTCCCACCACCAGCCCCCCAACCGCCGTCCATCCGTTCGCGACGCCTTCAGCAATCAGTTGTTCCGGTGGCTCGGACATCTTCCGCTTGGCGTGGGCATTCATCAAATCGACGAATTGATTCCTTGCAACCTCCATCACGGGATTCCCTGGCAAAGCGGGCATTAGCAAGGACAGAAGGATGTTCAGTGTGCTCAGCACCCCGCCCTTCACCGCATCGGCGGTATGCTCAGGACTTCCGGCGTCGTTATTGATCGCCTGATTCTGCGCCCAGAACGCGCCGGCATTGGGGTCCGCTCCTGCAAGACCCGCGAACATGCTTCCCGCCAGGCTCGAAAGCGTAGATAGCGCTGCCAGATGCCCTGCGTCAAGCGGCGCCCCCGACGAGTCGATCGCCTTGATAAAGTCCGGGATGAAGGCGGCACTGACCGCCCCTCCAATCACACCGCCCGCGCACCCGTTTCCGGATGCAGCACTACCGATGCATCCCAACGCCGCATGGGCCACAACTGAAATAATGTTCCGGCCGGCACCTTCGCCGAATACTTCACCAACCTTGGCCTCACCGATCTGGAACGCCAATGCCGCGCCGAGATTATTAATCCCACTCGCCTTCAATGCGTCAAGGAAGCTCCCTCCCTGAATCGTTGACTGCACCCCCGCTTGAATGGCTGATTGCGCCAGTATCGCCACGCCCTGCGAGAGTAGCTTGTCGGCGGTAGTCGCAACCGCATTGCTTGCCGTTCCCGCCACATAGCTAGGATTGACCCCAGCCAAGCTGCTTAGGCTGTTGCCCGCGCCACCTACATCGGCAAAGCCGAGGCCATACTCGTTCGAGTACGTCATGCCGTTGAGCAAGCCCGCCGTAATCGCACTCGACAACCCGCTTGTCATCACCGAGCCGAAATCGATCGACCCCGTCATCACCAACTGCGAGAACGCCGAGCTCGTCATCGCGGTCATCGCTGCGCTTAGCGCGATGTTGCCAAGACCCGTGACCATGCCTCGATTTCGCGTACAGCAGGAATTTTGTTAGTTTCCTGTTTGTACGGAGGATTGCATGTCAGAGAAGTCAGTGCCGAAAAGGCAATACACGAACGAGTTCAAGGTTGAGGCCATCAGGCTTGCCGAAACAGTCGGGCAGCATGAAGCGGCGCGCAGGCTCGGGGTGCCAGTGGCAACGTTAGGGAACTGGAGTCGGCGTAGCCGCAGTTTCGAAGGCGGTATCGAGACGAGTGGTCGTGACGTGAGCGCTGCACGTGTTACGCGCCCGATCAGCGAGTTGGAGGCAGAGAACAGCCGGCTGCGCAAGGAACTCGCCAGCGCAAAACTGGATATTGAAATTCTCTCAAAAGCGACGGCGTACTTCGCGAAGGGGTCGCGGTGAAGTACGCCTGGATCGACGATCACCGCGACCAGTACAGTATCACCCGTCTATGCCAGATTCTGGGCGTTTCACGCAGCGGATATTGCCAGTGGCGCGTTCGCCCACCCAGCGCGAGGGCGCAAGCGAACGCGGCCCTGGATGTGGAAGTCGCGGCGATCCACCGCAAGCATCGTGGCACCTATGGCCGCTCCCGCATCGTGCGTCAATTGCGAGCCCAGGGTCGCACGGCGAGCGAGGAGCGTGTGCGACGTAGCTTGCGACGTCAGGACTTGCGCCCGGTCTACAGGCGTGCCTATCGGGTCACGACGGACTCGGCGCACAGCCTGCCCGTAGCGCCGAACCTGCTCGATCGTCGTTTCAACGGATGGCAGCCTGATCGTGCCTGGGTTAGCGACATCACGTTTGTCAGGACCGGCGAAGGCTGGCTGTATCTCGCAGCGATACTCGATCTGGCGAGCCGACGCGTAGTGGGCTGGTCAATGTCCGAACGCATCGACGCCGAGCTTGTTTGCCAGGCACTGCGCAGCGCGTGCTGGCAACGCAAACCGGCGCCAGGACTGCTGTTACATTCCGACAGAGGGGCCCAGTATGCAAGCCGGGCATACCAAAAGCTGGCTGCCGGATACAAGGCAACGATCTCTATGAGCCGTCGTGCCAATGCGTGGGACAACGCCCCTATGGAAAGCTTCTTTAAGACCCTGAAAGTCGAGAGAATCTATGAGGTCCACTACGAAACTCGAGCGCAGGCTCGTTTGGATATCGTCGACTGGATCGAGGGCTATTACAATCGAGAGCGTTTGCACACCTCTATAGGATTTCTTACCCCTGTCGACTACGAGGCCGCGTTGATCGCAGCATGATCTACTGTACGTGGAAACGAGGCAGGGTCAAGCGACTGCCGCCTCATCCTTCCATCCCTCGGAGGTCTCGCCGAGATTTGCTTCCAAATTCTCAACTAGCGACAAAGCTTCACCTCAATACTTTCCGCAAAAAATCATTGTTCTTCGATGATACGCTCTGTAGTCCAATACGAATATCAATGCAACTTTTCCGATATTTGACCGACGCTCCCATCGGAAGAGCAAGGAATGCAATGATTTCGGGACGAGCTACCGCGATCTCGAAGAGTGAGTAATGCTTACCTCCACTTGGCTCTGGCCCCTCGAACAGCCAGCCCGAATCGGCAGCGGCATCGACAGCCTCTCGATCCATGTAGAAGCTATCGCTATCGAGGAAATCAGCTGATACGATTCCGGACAGATTCAACGCCGGAAATTCAGGCCCAACATCCAATTGAGCGCAAACCTCTCTCTGAAGCATCAGATGACGAATAGTCATGCTCCCACCCTTAACCCAGGTGATCGGTATCGAGTCGAAACTAGGCTCCCATACGTCCAAATCTCCCGACGAATTTTTGCGCAACATCACTAGCATCCAGCCAATCTGCACTAGTTGCTTGTCGCTGAAAGCTGCTCCGTCGGCGACCTCGTTCTCGAAGTAGGAGAGAATCCACTCGAAGCCAACGCCCAACTCGGGCGCTACCGCCACACTGATGTTCGGGTGGCCGAATCGCTGGCGCAAGTTTGTACGGTACTCAATCATCCTAGTGCCTTCATCCGAGAGATTTGATGCGATCCGTGATGTGCGTACTGATAACTTCGGCTTGACGCGTACCATCCCGAATATAACCGGGCTCAATAGCTCGTCCCCTGTACGTCACTCTGGAACGGACCCTACACTGTCACCGTACTAAACGCGGGGTGCAGGTCAAGCCCCCTCACCTCACTCGCACCAACGGACGAAAATCCTCTCTGCAACGATTACAGCCCCTGCCCCTCGTGACGGCTTTATTGCTAGGACTTGCAGGCTACCGTTACTAATATCCTTCAAGCATTTCCTCATGGAATCGGGCGTCAACTCAATCTCTACATCGGAGAATGAGTTCGACCAGTTCACAAGTTCTTTCAATTCGTCTCCTGAAAAATTTACAAATGTCGAAACACGAATCTCGGAAACCACATTTTGCATAACAAAATCAACAATCCTCGCAAATCTAATTTTTTTAATTTCCAAGCGTGCGTGAATTCCAGATGGCATCAATAAGCTGATTCGCATCTCATTATCTGACCTCACGATTTCAATCGACGATATTTCTGAATCATGAAATTTCGAAGCATCTTCTGACGCGAACTCGTGGACCATTCCGTCCTCCGCCACCATTAATGTTGATCCCCTTGGGTTTTCTGTGCCAAATCCAGAGCGAGTTTTTCGGCGTATCGGGTCAAGTCGACCCGGGTAAAAACACCAATTTTCGAGCGAATTCGGCCGGCACCAGCTCTTGGAGAGCTGAGTGAGGCCCACTTTCGTTGTAGTTCCCGCGCCATGCCTCGATAGTCGCTTTCGCTTCGTCCAGCGTCTCGAACCAATGCAAGTTCAAACACTCATCACGGAATGATCCGTTAAACGTCTCAATGTGGCAATTGTCCGTGGGCTTTCCCGGGCGACTGAAATCGATTTTCGACTTGTGGTGATATGCCCTCATGTCGAGCAATCGCCCGGAAAACTCACTGCCGTTGTCTACGAAAATATGCCGAGGAGCGCCGCGTCTGGCCGCGATACGATTGAGCGCCGACACCACATGCTCTGCCCTCAACCGTTGACCAACTTCGATGGCCAGGGCTTCTTTCGTGAATACATCGACAACTGTCAGCGCGCGAAACTTCGAGCCATCCGCGAGTTGATCGGCGACGAAATCCATACTTCAGGCATCATTCGGTTTGCTCTGCACGATTTTCTGCACGCGCGTGACGACCATCTTGCGACGCTTGGGCAGCTTCGATCGTAATTGCAATTGCTCTTCGCAATACAGCCGGTATGCTTGATCCCTGCCCAACTGCCAGCCTTCACGCCGTTAGCAGTACATGCACGCGCCGATAGCCATAGCGCACCCGCGTATAGGCAATTTCGCGCATGCGGGCACGAAGCTCGGGCCGAGGATCTTTCACGCTTTGGTAGTACTGCGTGCTGCGAGGTTGCTTCACCAAACGACAGGCCCGCCTCATCGTCAATCCGTAGTGGCTTATCACGTAATCCACCACGTCTTTCCTCAGCGCGGGTCGGGCCGCTTTTTTGAGGCAACGTCCTGCAGAATGGCCTTGTCCAGGCTTAGCTCGGCCACTAGCTTCTTGAGCCGTGCGTTCTCGTCTTGCAACTGTTTGAGCTCACGCACCTGATCCGACTGCATACCGGCATATTGCTTCTTCCTGCGATAAAACGTCTGCTCCGAAATACCGACGTGACGGGTAAGATCGGCCACCGGCATACCCAACTCGGCCTGCTTCAGTACCACCACAATCTGCTCGACTGAAAGGCGCTTGCGTTTCATAGCAAACTCCTCCTTTTTCCAAGGGTAAAGTTTGCCGAAAAACTAACGTCCCAGGTGGTCCAGATTTCTCATTGCAGATCACAATGCCTTCGCCACCGAGCCGGCATCAGGGCTCGTCGAGAATGACCAGCCGACAACGCGGCGAGTGAAAAGGTCCAACACCACGGCTAAACAATGCCGGCGCCCCTGCGCCCATAAGTACGTGATGTCGCCGCACCAGACTTGATTCGGCGCCGCCACATCGAACTCGCGATTCAGGATGATCGGAATGTCGATGCGCTCCACCGTAGCGCGCTTGTATGCGTGGTTGCCAGGTTGCTTGCATATCAAGCCGAGCTCGTCCATCTGAGGGCTGACCTTAAAGCGCCCAATCGTCGCGCCTTGCTCGCGCAGCATGCCCATGATGCTGCGGCTGCCTGCCGAACTTCGGCTTTCGGCAAACAGCTCCTGCACGCGACTGCGCAGTGCGATTCGTGTCGCGTCAACTCGCTCTCGACGATGTCTGTATGCGTAAAAGCACGACCGAGCTATATCGAACAACTCACACAACATAGCTACCGGCACGCCGTGGCCGACCTGGTCGATTATTTCGTAGGTTCTATCCGTTCCGACATCAGTAGCGCAGTAGCGTTTCTTAAATTGCTCCTCTCCCTCTCGAGGCGTTCCCGCGCGTCCAGCTCCCGGATCCGCTGCTGCTCTGGCGTCATTACTGGATTCTGAGGATGCCTTGGCGTTCCTGGTGCAGTTGTTGAACCCAACGGCGCAGAACCGACTCCGCAACCCGACCGACCGGCTGGCATCGACGTGGCTATAGCTCTGGTCGAGAACCAGAGACGCAGCACTGCGCTTGAACTCAGGGGAAAACGTACGACGTTGCTTGCTCATCAGACACCTCTTCGTGGCGAGTATTCTCGTCTTAATTGGTGTCCGGGGAGATTAGACCTCTACAGTCGACGATGCTTTAGCTTTGCCGATTCCCAGTTCACAGTACCCGCTCGACCTTCCCGTAGCCGACCAGTCGGTCGAGCTCGAGTACCTCGAACGAATCGCCGGGCTTCACCGCATCCTTGAAATACTCCCAACTTGGAAAGCTAATCCGCGTCTCTAGCGTTTCTCCAGGATAGTGAAGATGATCATTCTCATACGTATGCACTCCACTCACCAAGAAATCAACCGATGCGAATTTATGGTGAGGGGAGTACCCGGATCTCACCCCCTTCTCCTTCGGTTCGTCAACGTCATCCGCGATGTGGATCGTCGCAATAATGTGGTGCAAAATAACCCTCCTAAAATGCATGACCAACGTTCTTCAAAGCGGAATTAAACAGATTCAATCCCGACTGTCCATTTATGGTAAGAACACCATTTTTGAACCGCACCGGGAATCGTGGAGGCTGGTTGGTTTAAGTTAATGCGGACACGTCAGCGGCATTTCTGAGTTGCCTGTAGTAGTTTGCCTCAGCTTCAGCAGGCGGGATATAGCCGAGCGGTTCCATCAGCCGATGATGGTTGTACCAGGCGACCCATTCCAGCGTTGCCAGTTCGACGGATTCCCTCGTTTTCCAAGGGGCGCGCCGATGAATCAGTTCCGTCTTGTACAGGCCGTTGATCGTCTCGGCCAGCGCATTGTCGTAGCTGTCGCCCCGGCTGCCGACCGATGGCTCAATGCCCGCTTCGGCAAGTCGCTCGGTGTACCGAATGGAAACATATTGCGATCCCCTGTCGGAGTGATGGATCAGCGTCCCGTCGCCGCCCGGTTGGCGGGCATACAGCGCCTGTTCAAGCGCATCGAGTACGAAGTCGGTGCGCATCGTCCGACTCACCCGCCAGCCAACGATGCGCCGCGCAAACACGTCGATGACGAACGCCACGTACAGCCAGCCCTGCCACGTCGAAACGTAGGTGAAATCGCAAACCCAAAGCTGATTCGGCCGGTCGGCCGTAAATTGGCGATTGACCCGGTCCAGCGCGCGAGGTGCCGAGACATCTGGAATCGTCGTGCGAACCCGTTTGCCGCGAACCGCGCCTTGCAATCCCAGCCGCTGCATCAATCTCTCGACCGTGCAGCGGGCCACACGAATTTGCTCCCGGTTCATCTGCCTCCAGACCTTGTCTGCGCCGTAGACCCGCATGTTGGCGTGCCAGACACGCTGGATTTCCGGGCACAGCACGTCATCACGCTTGACTCGGGCGCAGCGCTTCGATGGATCGCGAAGCTGGGCAGCATGGCGCCAGTAACCCGACGGGGCAATCCGCAAGACCTTGCAGATCGACTCGACCCCGAAGATGTCGCGATGCTGATCGATGAAGGCTTTCAGGACTTGATACGGCGGTCGAGTTCCGCCTGGGCGAAAAACGCGCTGGCCAGTTTGAGAATCTCGTTGGTCTTGCGCAATTCCTTGTTCTCGCGCTCCAGTGTTTTCAGGCGCTCGCGTTCGCTCGTGGTCAGGCCGGCACGTTCGCCGTTATCGATCTCGTCGCGCTTGACCCAATCGTTCAGTGTTTGCGGCGTGCAGCCGATCATCGGCGCAATCGATTCGACTGCCGCCCACATCGAAGGATGCTCGCTACGCTGCTCGCGTACTAGGCGCACTGCGCGCTCTCGGACTTCCGGGGAAAACTTGCTTGGCTTCTTGTTCATGGCTCCATTCTCTCAAGAGTTGGAGCCTCCACAAAATCCGGTGCGGTTCAAGCTTGCTTTCGAGGGCTCGACGTGTCGAACCCTGCTGCGCCGTTTGTGGCAACGAATTCTTAAGACACGACAAGCCGTCCATCCTCCCTAACCCATATCAATCCGGGCAGTTCATAAAAGTAGTACGTCAATTCAATATCGTTTTGATCATTAGCCTCCTCGGGCCACCGACCCCGTACGTAGCTCATGATCTCGGACACTGGGGCACTCCATCGCGCTTCCGGGTCCTCCACCGTAAGCTTCGGCTTAGGGTTAGCCGGTGAGACATAGCAATCGGCTCCTGGAGCAATGAACATCACCCTGCCCTCGCGAAGCAATTTTTCGAGAAGCATGAAGAAGAATTCCTTCTTCTCCAGAAAGGACCCACCGGGATTCCAACCGCACACGGCGCTGAAGAGCCCTGAAATCCAGAGCCCAAAGGCATCTCGAACGATTTCGCTCTCATGATCCATTTTCGTTTTACCTCAGGAACTTGATTTCCGGATTGTAGGTCTTTCCGACAGCACCGCCCGGAACATCAATAGTCCACGCCGCCCCAGTTTGTGCGGATGAGCCAGCGAAATCTCGCAGAGTAAAATTGCCCTGCGGCGTCTTCACCACGTAGATCGTTCCTTGGCCCGGAATAGTCCGAGCAGCAGGCATTGATCTGCAATGAGAATTCTGGGCCACCTGGGCCGTTAGTTTTTCGGCAAACTTTACCCTTGGAAAAAGGAGGAGTTTGCTATGAAACGCAAGCGCTTTTCAGTCGAGCAGATTGTGGCGGTACTGAAGCAGGCCGAGTTGGGAATGCCGGTGGCCGATCTCATCCGTCACGTCGGTATTTCGGAGCAGACGTTTTATCGCTGGAAGAAGCAATATGCCGGTATGCAGTCAGACCAGGTACGTGAGCTCAAACAGTTGCAAGACGAGAACGCACGGCTCAAGAAGCTAGTGGCCGAGCTAAGCCTGGACAAGGCCATTCTGCAGGATGTTGCTTCAAAAAAGTGGCCCGGCCCGCGCTGAGGAAAGACGTGGTGGATTACGTGATAAGCCACTATGGATTGACGATGAGGCGGGCCTGTCGTTTGGTGAAGCAACCTCGCAGCACGCAGTACTACCAAAGCGTGAAAGATCCTCGGCCCGAGCTTCGTGCCCGCATGCGCGAAATTGCCTATACGCGGGTGCGCTATGGCTATCGGCGCGTGCATGTACTGCTACGGCGTGAAGGCTGGCAGTTGGGCAGGGATCAAGCATACCGGCTGTATTGCGAAGAGCAATTGCAATTGCGATCGAAACTGCCCAAGCGCCGCAAGATGGTCGTCACGCGCGTGCAGAAAATCGTGCCGAGCAAACCGAATGATGCCTGGAGTATGGATTTCGTCGCCGATCAACTCGCAGATGGCTCGAAGTTTCGCATGCTGACAGTTGTCGATGTATTCACGAAAGAAGCCCTGGCCATCGAAGTTGGTCAACGGTTGAGGGGAGAGCATGTGGTGTCGGCGCTCAATCGAATCGCGGCCAGACGCGGCGCTCCTCGGCATATTTTCGTAGACAACGGCAGTGAGTTTTCCGGGCGACTGCTCGACATGTGGGCATATCACCACAAGTCGAAAATCGATTTCAGCCGCCCAGGAAAGCCCACGGACAATTGCCACATTGAGACGTTTAACGGATCATTCCGTGACGAGTGTTTGAACTTGCATTGGTTCGAGACGCTGGACGAAGCGAAGGCGACTATCGAGGCATGGCGCGCGGACTACAACGAGAGTCGGCCTCACTCAGCTCTCAAAGAGCTGGCGCCGGCCGATTTCGCCCGCCAATTGGTGGGTTTACCCGGGCCGACTTGACCCGATACGCCGAAAAACTCGCTCTGGATTTGGCACAGAAAACCCAAGCGGATCAACGCCGAAAAACTCGCTCTGGATTTGGCACAGAAAACCCAAGCGGATCAAGATCAAAGCTCCCTCCTTGAATCGTTGAGTTAATGGGGAGGATCCAACACAAGGCTTGCATCCACCCCGCCGCCTCTTGCTTTCTCAATACACCTTAGCCAATCGTTCCAAGCGGCGGGGTCAGCGGTTGTCCCGTCTGCGAGCAGACTCAGATCACCTAACAATGACCCGAGTTCGTCAGATTGGGTTCTTTCGTATAGCTCGACCAGGAATTCATACATCGCCAGATACGCTACTTTGATAGTGACAACATCCGTTTGAATATTCACTTTATTGCCTTCGATAGTCCAGTCACGGGATTAAAGATCTTTGGGGTTGCATTCAGGCCACCGTTCTGAACAACTCCATTTCGAACACTACCCCAGAGTTGAGTTCCATCCGACAAAATTTGGGCGAACCACTGGTTTCCAAATCTATCAGTACCGAGGAGGTTCGCTGGATTATTAACCAGATTTACTAGCGTTCGCCGATTCTCAGGCGTGTTAGACAAATGACCTGTTTCCTCACGAAAGATGTGAGACAACTGTGAAGAGTTTGACGGCAGGTTGTTGTTCCTGGCGTTACCACTGTCTTCGTCGTTACCGCTTGAGAACGTCCAACCGCTTGGTGGCGCACCTCCAGCGACAGTCGGAGGTGCAATAACGCATCCTCCGCCCCCTGGTGAGAGGACGCACACGGCCGGCGGTGGAGTCACCACCCTCCCCCCTGCCGCTGGGGGAATGCGATCGTTTTCCTGCACCAGCGGATTCGCATCTGCTGGAGGCGTCTCACCGGACTGCTGACGTTGCGCGAGCAAGAACTGGCGTACCAACCATTCGCGTAAATCCGATCGGCCGTTCAGAAGCGAAACAAGAACACCGGACAATTTCGAGGCTAGCCCGGCACTCCCCGGATGCTCTTCCGCATTATTTACCGCCTCATTCTGCGCCCAGAATACACCTGCATTTGGATCGGCACCGGCGAGTCCCGCTCCAAATGCGCCTGCTAGCCCCGCGAGTGTAGTCAATGCGGATCGCTGGGCGACGTCCAACGGCTGATCACCGTTTCCTAAGGCGCGGATCAAATCCGATATCAGCGCCGCACTAACACTCGCCCCAATAGCCCCCCCGACACAATCGCTTCCCGACGCCGCCGTACCGGCGCATCCTAAGGCAGCATGAGTTGCCACATAGGCCAGGCCTCCCGACAATCCGTTGCCAAACTTGCCGGCATCATTCAACTCGCCAATCTGGAACGCCAATGCCGCGCCGAGATTATTAATACCACTCGCCTTCAATGCATCAAGGAAGCTCCCCCCTTGAATCGTTGACTGCACCCCCGCCTGAATGGCTGACTGCGCCAATATGGCCACGCCCTGCGAGAGCAGCTTGTCGGCGGTAGTCGCAACCGCATTGCTTGCCGTTCCCGCCACATAGCTAGGATTGACCCCAGCCAAGCTGCTTAGGCTGTTGCCCGCGCCACCCACATCGACAAATCCCAGGCCGTACTCGTTCGAGTAGGTGATGCCGTTGAGCAAGCCCGCCGTAATCGCACTGGACATCCCGCTTGTCATCACCGAACCGAAATCGATCGATCCCGTCATCACCAACTGCGAGAACGCCGAGCTCGTCATCGCCGTCATCGCTGCGCTCAACGCAATGTTGCCCAGACCCGCTCCTATCGCAACGCCTTCAGCGGTCGTCCCGGCCGCTGCCATGAGCGTCGCAGTGCCTGCCGTGGCTCCGGCCATGTTCCCGATCAGTGCCGAGAACATCGGCCCCGCCACCATCGAGAGCGCAACTGCTGAGACAATCATCCCAACCTGCTGGATGCCAAAGTCACCGCCCTGCTTCACGAAGTCCGTGTGCAGGTCGTTCTTCAGTGTCTGTTGCAGGAAGTTCGCACCCAACTGTGCCGATACACCCGCAATGAATGCTTGCGTCGCGGCTTGGTCGACTTGGCCGTTCGGGTCCAAGAGTTGGAGTGCGCCGCCGATCTGGTTGAACTGGTCGACGTTCAGCGTCAGCCCACCCGCCGCTGCGCTCATGAAGCCGCCCGGCTGCACCATCGTGCCGGTCGTCTTCAGGTAACCCGCGTCCTTGATGTAGCTCCAGAGCTCGCCGACGTCCACCACGTTCGCGCGGTTCGTCAGCGTGCCCGTGTTCACCGTCAGCGTCCCGCCGGAGGTGATCGAGCCTGTGTTCAGAACGCTGCCACCCGTCGCCGTGCTGCCGAAGTTCAGCGACAGGTCGTTACTTGCCAGAATCTGCCCGCCCGCCGACAGCGCCGTGAAGTTCTCCGGCAAGTACACCTGCGGCATCAGCGCCGTCACCGTCGGGCACTTTGCGTTGCCCGTTGCAGCACATCCCGGCTCCGGCACCGTCTGCTCGACATACCACAGCATCGGTTGCGACAAACCTGCAACTTGCTCAGGCGTCAGGGCCTGACCCAATTGGATGTTGTTCGCTTTCGCGTACTCCACCGCGTTGCCGTATAGCACCAGCTTCTGCTGGTCGTTGACGGTAAGTTGCGACGTGCTGTCCGTCGACAACCCATTGATAAAGCTCGCCTTGCCCGTTTGCATCAGGGCGGCTTGCTGGAGTTGGATTGCTTCTTGTTGCGGTGAGAAGTAGAACGTCGTCGTGCCCGGTTGCAGCGACGCGGGTAAGTTCGAGATCAGCACTTGCGGCGAAACCGGATCGAGCGTTGCGCCCAGTCCACCGACGACATAGCTCGGGCCGTTCTGCTGGCCGGTGGCTCCCGTCAGGATCGACGAAACCGCGCCGCCCAGGCTCGCGGGGATCGTCAGATTCAGACCACCGTTCGCCGGCGCCAGGCTGATCACTTGCGGTGCGTTGCCGACTTGCGGCGTGTACGTGTTCGCTGTCGTGATGCCATTCACGAGACTCGTGCCCGTGAGCGACACCGACTGTCCCACCACGTTACCGACGTTGACGATCTGACCGCCTGACGTCACCGTCAGGTTCGGAGCCTGAATCGTCGCCGCGATGTTGCCCACCGGCGTCGGCGGGTTAATGACACCGCCTACGCTCGTATAAGCATCCCCATACAGCGACGTACACTCCGCAGCACTGCCGCAGCTCCACACATCGTGACGCTTGTCCGACTCGAACATGCCCGTCTCTTGCACCCAGTGCGAGTGCCAGTAGGCATTAAGCGTCTGTGCGCTGTTGACCACCGGACCGCTGACGTTGATCGTCGCGTTAAGCCCCGCCGTGATCAGGCTGCCGACGTTCGTCAGCGACCCGGCGTTGATCGTCAGATTGTTCCCCGCGCCGATGATCGACGAGTTGCCGGACTGCTGATCGACGTATGCCTCGCAGTAGCTTTCCTTGTAGCCACCCGCCGTCATACAGCCCGAGTACTTTTCGAGCTTGCCGTAGTTCTCGTGCACCTGAACCGGCGGCGGCAGCGTGTTCGTGATGCCGCCTGCCACGTTAAGCGTCAGGTTATTGCCCGCGAGGATGTTGCCCGATGTGTTGGTCAGCGAATCGGCCGCCGTCGTGCCCGTCGCTGACGAGCCAACCCCGCCGATCACGAGATCGTGTCCTGCGATCAGATCGCCGTACTTATTGGTGATCGTGCCCGCGGCAATCGTAAGGTTGTTGCCTGCGATGATTGCGGCGTTGTTCTGCGCGTAGGTGAAGCTCGTGGTGTCGGGATTCTGCCCCCGGACATCGTTGCCTCGGTAGCAGGCAACGTTGCTCGTGCCCGGCGCACACCCTGCCTGAGACGTGAACTGCTGCGTATTTCCGCCCTGATTCGTAACGCTCGCAGCGAAGATATTGACGTTGTTCTGGGCATAGATCATGCCCTCGTTCACCAGATTTCCGCCGTAGAGGTTCAGCGTGTTCGCTGCGGTGATCAGCCCGAGCGACGTCGACCAGGAAATCGTCGACGTTGACGTCGGCGCGGCCGATCCCGTTGCAATGTTGAACGAAACCGTCTGGTGCGCGAGCTGTGCGTCAGACAAATTCTCGCCTTGATATGCAGGAACCTCGATGGTACCCAGCGATGCAAGCTGCGCGAGGAAGGCAGAGTACTGCCCTTGATCGACCGCGTTCACCACCGAACTGGTGGTCGTGGGCGACACCGCGCCGTTGGACAACGCGCCAACATTCAGCGTCAGGTTGCGTCCCGCCGCGATCTGACCGCCCTTGTTTGACAGATTCGCCGTCGTCAGCGAGATGTCGCCTCCGGCGATCATCACGCCCGACGCCCCCATCTGCATCACCGTCGAGGTCTGGCTGACCGTCGGCAACGCGATCGCGACCGATGCCTGCGCCCCGGATATCGGGGTGGCGCTCATCATCCAGTAGTCGTAATCGACGGGATTGTCCCCAACCATCCGGCTGCCGCGAAGCTTGTTCATGTAGAACGTTCCCGATCCGGTCACCGGTGCGGCTGTTCCTGCATCACAACTCACGCCGAAGGCGCCGTCGCACCGATCTCCCGTCCACGGGTTGATCCCTTCCGTCTTGCCTTCCAGCGTGACGCCCGTCGGCGAGAGCAAGTCACCGAGCGTCGCCGTGGACGACACGGTCATCCATCGAGGGTTCATGTCGCCCTCGCCGCCGGTCGGTGCAGACCAATCGCGAATCGTCGTGCCCCGCGTGCCGATCACGGCGCTCCAGATCAGACCCGGATCGATGACGGTCGTCGTCGTGGTCACGGCACCAGCCCCGGCCGCCTGATCGTTTATCACGGCCCCGGCGTTCACCGCCAGGTTATTGCCGGCGATGATCGTGCCGCCAATATTGTTCAGTTGCCCCGGCAACGTGAACGTGACATTGCCGGCCGCCTGTGTCTTCGCGCCCACATTGGTGAAGTTGCCGCCCGTCGCCGACAGGTTCCGTTCCGCTTCCAGCAACCCGTTGTTGACGACATCGCCCGTCATCGACAGATCGCGACCCGCGTGAACCGAAGCGCCCGCGCCATTGAGCAGCGCCGCGTTCACCGTCACGTCGCCGCCCCCGACCACATTGCCGGCATTGGTGAACCAACCCTGGCTCGCCAGCGTCAGCGAACCGTCGCTCTGCAACGTTCCGCTGTTGTTGAACGAGTTCACGCCGGTGAGCACGGCATTGAGCGCGCCGATCTGCAACGTACCGGAATTGGTGATCGCGTTCGCCGTGATCGACAGCGTGCTGCCCGCTTGCAAAGCCCCCCCGGTGGCATCGAATACCGCCGAGCGCATCAGTGCCGACAACTCGCGCGTGGCAGCAAGCTCTCCGCCCGCGTTCGTGACCGTACCGCCGCCCGTCACCGTCAGCGCAAGATCGGCGCTCGCCGGTGTCGCGCCCGTCACGTCGCCCGCGAGGATCATGCCGCCGTTGTTGTTCAACCCGCCGACGTTGAGCGTGACGCCGTTCGCGCCGAGCACCGTCCCCGTGTTGGTGAGCGCGCCGCCCGCTGTGACGGACGTCGTGCTGCCGTTCATCAACCCGTTATTGACGATGTTGCCGGTGGACGTCAGCGTCAGTGCCTTCGTCGACGCCAGTTGCCCGTTCGCCTCGTTGACGATGCCGCCCGCCGTCACCGACAACGGCCCGGCGCTCAGCACCGATGCCCCCGCCGAGTTGGTGAACGTGCCTGCGCCTGCATTGAAGGTCGTCGCGCCATTGACGAGCGCGAGGCCGTGCGTCCTGATCCACTGCGTCGCGGTCACATCCAGCGCGCCACCGATGATCATCGCGCCCGTGTCGATGCGTGCGCCGCTCAGCTTCGCGTCCTGAGTGACGAAGAGTTGCCCGCCGCTTGCATCGAGCGCACCGGTTGCCGTGACAGTGAAGGATTTGGATGCCGTCGTTGCACCATTGATGACGACGTTGCCGCCATCGAGCGCCATGTCGCCGACGACGGTGTTGGTGCCGCCCAGCGTGAGCGTCTGTCCCGCACGCAGCGAAACCGTGTCGTTGCCGGAGACGTTCGCGACGCTGAGGTTGCCGTTCTGCGCGGTCAACGTCATCGCGCCCATGCTCGACAAGCCTTGCAGCGCCGTCAGGTTGGTCGCAGCGGTCATGTCGAGTGTGCCGCCGACGAGCACCTTGTCCACCGTCAGACTGCCCGACGTGCTGGTGAGCGACGCCTTACCCATCGAGGTCAATGCGCCAAGCAACGCGTCGCCTGCCGACGTCACCTTCACATCGCCTGCCGTATCCACGCCGCCGAGCGCCAGCTTGCCGCCGGACGTGATCGCGACGTCCTTACCGAACGTCAGCGCACCGTTGCTTCCCGTGATGTCGCCGCCGGATTGCAGCGTCGCCGTGCCCTTGCCGATGAGATGACCGCCCAGTGCCATCGTGGTACCGGACGTCAGCAACGTGTCGCCGTTGACTTGCGCGGCGCCCATCGACAGCGCGCCGCCCGCCTTTGCCGTGAAGTTCTGGATCGCAGTAACGGGGCCGGTCAGCGTGACACTGCCTTGCGTCGCGGTCAGTGCGATGTCCTGATTCGCCGACAGCGCGCCGGTCACCGTCAGGTTGCGCGCGGCCGTGACGCTCAGGCCCTCACCCGCTGTCACTGCGCCGCCGAGGGTCACATCGCGTCCCGCATTGACGGTCAAGCTCGTACCCGTGCCGACGTCGCCCGCAACGCGAACGTCACCCACACCGCCCGCCGTGAGCATGGCTGACTTGCCCGCCTGGATAGCGCCCGCGGTCAGGTCGCCCGTCGTCGTCATCGTCAGGGCATCGCCTGCGACGATGGCTCCCGTGACTTGCGTCGCACCTCCTGACAGCGTGGTCAGGCCACCATTGCCGAACGTGAGCGACGCAGCGCTGAGCTTGCCACCTGCCGTCAGCAACCCGGCAACAGCGTCTGCGACGACGCTGCGCACATTGCCCAGCGTCATATCGCCGCCTGACGTCAGACGCACCAGACCGTTGGCCGTCGTATCGCCTTGCATCGTCAGCGACTTGCCCGCGTTGACGGTGACGTCACCCTGCGCACCCGCATTACCCGTCGTGATCGCACCGTTCGCCGCCGTCAGCGTGAGATTGCGCTCGGAAGCCGTATCGCCTTGCAGACGAATGTCGCCCGTCGAGGCAGTCGCCGTGACGTTGTCGCCACCGACCGTCTTTCCGGTCACGGCGACGTCGTGCGCGCCAGTCAGTGTCACCGTGCCGAGTGCGACCGCGTCGCCAGTGATGGCCACATCGCCGCCGTCCGCCGTTACCGTCAGTGCCTTGGTCGCCTGCACGTTATGCAGGCCCGCGTTGTTCGCGGCGTGGACGTCGACGTTCTGGCCGGATAATGCGCCCGTGAGCGTCGTGTTGCGTCCGGCATCTAGCGTGACGTCGCCGCCAAACAATGCCGTGCCGTCTCCGAGGACGTCGCCACCGGCGCGCAACGCACCGATGCCCTGCACATTGGTTTGCCCAGTCAGCGTAAGATCGTTGGCAGCAGTAGCGCGCAAGTCGCCTTGCACGCTCAGCTTGCCGCCAAGCGTTGCGTTGCCCGCGCTCGTCGCCAGCAGCGCACCCGCTGTCGTCACCTCACCACTGATGGCGAGGTCGCCCATCCGCGTGATCAACGAGAGATCGCCCATTGTGAGCGCCGTACCCGCCACCGACAGATCGCGTTGTGCGGTCAGTTCGCATGCCGCACCGCACGCCAGGCTGCCTGCAAGGAGGATGTCGCGCGCAGCCGTCGCCGAGAACGCATTCGGCGACGACACCGCGCCGTTGAAGACGATGTCGCCCGGACCACCCAGCGCCCCCGCCGTGCCGGTCGTCGTGACCTTGATGCCGGTGGCCGAGTTGAGGACGCCGAAAGTCGCGTTGCCACCAGCCGTCGCGTCGATGGCATTCGCCTGCACACCGCCCGCGAGTCGCGTGTCGCCCGCCGACGCGAGCGTGGCGCTGCCCGTGAAGACAGCCTTGCTGCTGCCGTCGACGGTGTCGAGCAACGTACGGCCTGCCGTCAGGTTCGCGTTCACGCCGAGCAACACGGCACCGAGTTGCAGATCGCGTCCGGCGTTGATCGTGACGTCGCGCAATGCACTGGTCGACTGACCCAGCGTGACGTCTTGCGCTGCGTTGAACAAGAGATTCGCCCCGCCACTCACACCGCCGGTCGCGCGAATGCTGCCGCCGTGCGCCGTCAGGTTGGCGTCGCCTACCGACTGGATCGCGCCGCCCACGACGATGTCGCGTTGCGCGTCGAGCGTGGTGCCCGCGCCGCCGCCGAGCGTGCCTGCCACGTTGATGTCGCGCGCGGCCTGCAACGATACGGTGCCCGGTGCGCCGGATTCGCCATTGACGACGATGTCGCCGCCGCCTGCGAGGCCTTTTGCAGTCAACGTCAATGCGCCGGTCGACTGTGCATTTTTGACGGTGACGCTGTTGCCCGCAACAACCGCCAGACCACCGCCCTGCAACAGACCGCTCTGGTCGACGTCGCGCGCGGCGCTCACGTCGAGCGCACCGGTGAACGATGCCGAACCCGCGCCGCTTACGTCGCGACCTGCATCGATGCGTCCGGTGCCTTGACCGTTCAGCGCGCCCTGCACGAGCGTGTCGCGCCCCGAGGTCAGCGTCGTGTTGCCCGCAACGGCCGTCTGCCCGCCCATGACGACATCCGTCCCTGCCGACCCGGTCAGTTGTCCGCCCACGCCGAGCTTGCCCTGCGTGTCGACGTTGACACTACCTTGCGTCGCCGTCAGCGTCGCGTCCTTCGCCGAGCGGACCGTGCCCGTGATATTGACGTCGCGTGCGCCGGTGAGCGAGGCATCTGCGCCCGTTTGCAAGGTGCCTGCGACAGCGACGTCGCGCGCGCCCTTCAAATTAACAGCACCGACCACGCTCGACTCGCCGTTGACGACGACATCACCACCATCCGCATTGCCGTTGGCCGATACCGAGAACAGGCCATTGGACGTGACGCTGGAGACCGTCGCGCTGTTGCCCGCCGTCACGCTCACACCGTTACCCTGTAAAACGCCGGACAGGTTGACATTGCGGTTCGCGCCGAGCGTCGCGGTGTTGGTGAATGCCGACGCCCCTGCGCCGACGAGATCACGTCCGGCTTGCAAGACACCGGCGAGGCCGACCAGCGCGCCGTTCAGCACGATGTCCTGTCCCGCGGTGACCGTGGCGTTGCCGATGGCGCTCGTCTGCGGTGCGCCGAGCGCCACGGATTGCCCGGCGGTCAATGCGAGCTGACTATTCGTGCTCAGATTCGCCGTCGTGTTCAGATTGCCCGACGTCGCGGTAATCGCCACGTCGCCGACTGCCGCCACGCTACCGTCGAGTTGCGCATCGCGTTGTGCCGTGATGACGAGCCTGTCGTTCGCTTCAATCTTGCCCGTGCTCGCAATGGCGACATCGCGTGCGGCATTCAACGTCGCCACGCCGAAGGACGCCAACGGTCCGGCCACGCGGATGTCGCCGCTGCCGTCGAGACCGCGCGCCAGCACGTCGAGCGTGCCGCCGGTCTGGACATCGCCCAGCGTGACCGCGTTGCGGCTCGTGACGACGAGGTTCGCCGTCTGCAACTTGCCGCTCAGCGTGGCGTTCGCACCGGACGTCAGCCAGGTGTCGCCGAGGAAATGCGCGCCACCGCCGATGTCGAGATTGCCACCTGCGTCGAGCTTGCCAGTGAGTTGACCGGACACGTTGCCCGTCACGCGCATGTCACCGCCGGATTGCAGGGCGACGTCGCCCGCCGCGGTCGCGGCACCGGCTACGTCGAGCGTCGCACCGGCATTCGTTTTGAGGTCCGCGCTCGCCTGAATCGTGCCCGGGACGGTGACGGCATTGCCCGCAGCGATCGTCAGCGGATTCCCGGTGCCCGCCGTTTGAAGCGAGCCTGCGACGTTGACGTCGCGCGAAGCGTTCAGCGTCACAGCATCCGCACCCGCCGTGGTGCCGTTCACGAGAATGTCGCGCGCTGCCGTGAGCGCCGCCGCGCCGTAAAACGAGACCTTGCCTTGCAGGGCGATGTCGCCACCGCCTGCATTGCCCAACGCACGCAATGCGGCGACACCCGTGCTCTGCACATCGGCCAGCGACAGGCCGTTCGCGGCTTCGACGTCCAATCCACCTGCGAGCAACGCCCCGGTCAGCGAGATGTCGCGCCCGGCACGCAATGTGGCATCCATGCCGAAAGCGAGCTTGCCTTTGCCCGTGATGTCGCTGCCTGCGCGCAGCGTCGCGTCGGCTTGCCCGAGCAACGTGCCGTCGACGTTCAGCGTTTCGCCCGCGCTCAGGTGCGCGGTGCCGCTCGACGCCACATCGCCCTGTACGTCGAGACGGCGATTCGACGTCATGTCGAGTTGCGCGCCGGACGCCAGCGTCCCATCGATGCGCGTGTCACCACCCGATTGCGTCGATACCGCGCCATGGCCCGTCAGACGTGCGCCTTGCGCGATCTGGAAATCGCCGCCGGTGACGACGGACACGTTACCGTTCGCGCCCGTGCTGTCGGTGACGACAAGACTGCGCGCGGCGTTTGCGACGAGGGTGCCACCCACGGTCACCGGCCCCGTCAGACGGATGTCGCCCAGCGCACTGTCTTGCGTCGCCAGCGACAGATTGCCGCCGATTTGCGCTTCCTTCAGCGCCAGCGCCTTCGTTGCACTCAACGCGGTGTCGCCGTTCGACTGAAGGTTCGCGAGCGTGAGATTGCCGCCCGCCTGCACGTCCATTGCTTTGCCCGATTGCAGCGAGCCGGCCGACGTCACATCGCCGCTCGCCGTCAGTCGATAACCGTTCTCGCCGAGTCCCGTGCCGCTGAGCGCGACATTACCCGCACTCGTCATCTGCACCTGCTGCTGCGCCGCGTGGTTGGCAACGGTGAGGTCGCCGCCCGACGAGAGCGTTAGGTCGCCGGCCGTCGACGCGAGATCGCCCGCCATGCGCACACCAAGGCCAGCCGTCGTGCCGATGACCTGAATCTGCCCGGCGGTCATCGCGCCGAAGCGCGTCGCGTCGATAGCGAACGCCTGCGCGTTGCCCGGAGCGCTCTGAATGGCTTGCGCGGTATTGGCCGTGCCGTTTGCCGACGTGATGTAGCGCGTACCCGTGCCGTCGACTGCCCCTGTCAGCACCTGCTGATTTCCGGTGATGACGTTGATGCGCGTGCCCGCATACAACGGCGCGTTGATGCCGACCGTCTGACCGATGAGATCGATAGCGCCGACGGTGCCTTCGATGCCGCTGCCGGGGCCGGTCATTCCCGCATTCCCTTCCAGCTGGATATGGCCGCCGGTGACGTTGTAGCCGAGCGCGTTGGCGTTAGCGAAATCGGTAGGCGTGCCGCCCGGCCCGGAGAGGAATTGCGGTGTCCCCGTCGTCAGTGTCACGCCGATGGTGTTGGTGAAGCCCGCGCCGCGCACGGAAATGCCGTTCGGGTTCGCAATGATCACCGTGGCGGGCGCGCCGAACACTTCGAGCGGTCCATTGAGCGCGGAGGCATAAGCGCCGCCCGACGAGGTCACCTGGTTGACGATGGTGCTAGCGGAGCGGCCCGATAGATTCGGGTTCGCGGCAATCGTCCCACCGTTGAGCGACGTGCCGTTGAGAAGGCTGTTGTTGAGAATCAGTCCGGCAGCATCGACGTTGAAGCTCTGGTACTGGTTGAGCGAGATGCCCGCCGCGTTGGGGGCCGTGATGTTGACGACGGGTACGCCGTTACCGCTCATCGTCATCTTCGGTGCGAAGACGACCGGCGCCGTCGGATCCGTAATCGGCGCCGCCGACACCGTCTGCATGCCGACACGAAGACGCAACGACGCGAGCGAGCGCAGCACCGTCAGGGCGGTTTCGTCGAAGCCCGCTTTACCGGTCGCGTTGGCGGCCAATTCGCGAGCGGCTGACTGGCTCAGTTCGAACGTCACCGAGATCGGACTGATGAGCAGCGTCAGCGCAACGCACGCCGCAATGGCGCGCTGCCACACTCGAATCGCGGGCTTCTCCGGGAAGTGGGAATCCATAGCCTCGTCGTCGACATTGATCGACTGACGTGCGTTTTCCCCAACTTCGGTGATTCCTCGCGAAGATGCGTTCATGACGTGACCTGTTCGTTCTTTGGACGTGTGTAGCGCGAGACCGCCACGCAACATGCGGCGGCTCGATGACCTGCTCACTGCTAACCGCCGACGACTGCGTGCGGCAAACCGCGATTCGGCGAAACGCGACAAGGTCGAACGACGCCCGGCGGGGCGGCTCGACCGCGCCCGGCGTCGATCGGTGACTCCCGGATTACTGCTGGATGCGTGCGCTCTTCACGAGATCGCCAATCATTTGCGCCGTGGCCTTTTCCATCGCCACCTGCTCGAGTTGCTTGCGCAGCAGCGGGGCGCTCTCTTCGAACTTCGGGATCTGCGTGGCGCGCCTGTCGTCGACGCGCAGGATCCAGAACTGCTCGCCGACCTTCAGGGGCTCGGCGGACACGCCGCCCTTGGGCAGGTTCACCAGCGCTTCGGCAATCGGCTGCGGCCAGTTCTGCGTATTGCCTGCCGTGATCGGCGTCTTGAACGACACCCAGTTCAACTGGCCGCCCTGCGCAGCGTTCGGCCCCTGGCTGTACTGACGCGCCAACGCCGCGAAATCGCCCCCCTTCCGGATCTCGTCGAGCACGGTCTGTGCCGTGGCGGCATCGCGCACAGCGATCGCACTGGCGTGATATTCGTTCTCGCCCAGCGAGGCGACCACGGCGTCGTACTTGGCCTTGACGTCGGCATCGCTCACCGGGGCGGCCTTCGCATGCTCGGTCATGTAGGCGCGCGTGACGATCATCGTCTTTGCGGCTTCCAGCGCAGCCTGCACTTCCGGGCGCGTCTCGTAGTGCTGCCGGAGCGCCGCCTGCCTGAGCAATTCGTTCGCGATCAGTTGCCCCTTGAACAGCTCGCGCAATTGCGCGCTGTCCGGCTGGCCGCTCGCCTTGACCATCGCGTCCACCGACGCTTTCGGAATCCCGACATCGTTGACGCTGGCGACGACGTCGGCGCCCAGCGGCTTCGGCGCGGCAGTCCTGCTGTCGACCTTCTCCCCGGCTTTCTTCTCGGACTGACTGTCGGTCTTGGCCGCCCTGGCTGCCATCGCCGGCGCCATCGCAACGCTCAGCGCCACCCATACGCCCGCGGCACCCGCCACACCCCACCCCCGGATGAACTTCGCTTTCATCGACATCTCTCCCACAACGTTGGCAGGCGCCGCGAGCGAATGGCCCTTACGCCTGCGTTTTCACAATTCATCCCGCCCAGTTGAGCGTGATGAGCACGACACTGCCCTTCGGGCCGAGCGACGCGGGCTGCACCAGTGCGCGCCCGGCCATCAGCTCGCCCGAGAACGTCTGCCCCCGGAACTGCCATTGCGCACGCACGCCGACTCCCGCGCCGATCAGCGTCGGCCAGCCGGGCTCGGCCACCAGGTGAGCCTTGCCGCCGTCGAGGAACGCGTAAGGCTCCCAGCGCAGTCCCTGCCATACCGGGGCATTGGCCCAGACGGCCTCGTTCCGGAGATAGAAGCCGCTGTCGCCGGCAATGCCTCCCTGCATGAAGCCGCGCACCGAGTCCGTGCCGCCGAGGAAAATCTGCGCGTTGCCGAAGAGCGCTACGGCGCTGTATTGGCCGGTGAACGTGGTACGCCATGTCCATTGCGTCGGGCCGATTCGCGCGAGCGGCAATTGCACCGTCGTGCCGGCGTCCACCTTGGTGAACTGCGCGTGCGCGTCCTGCTTCTGGATACCGTCGAAGTCGCGCGTGGCATCGAACCACGGCAGGCCTTGCGAGACGCCCAGCGACGCGGTCAACGCGCCCGGCAGCCCGTTCCGGGTGAAGCGCCAGAGTCCTGAGATACCGACACGCAGGATCGTGAGCGCCTGGGGGGACAGCGGAATGTCGTTGACATCGCGCTCGGTGGACAGCTTGGTGAGCGTGGCGTCCAGACTCACGCGTTGCGACGCCGATCGCCTGAGCACGGTGTTCCAGCCGAAAATCTGACTGAGGGTGCGGCCGTAGAGCAGCGCGGTGCCCCCGATGATCTGCTGGTATTCGGAGAGCGCCGCCGTGTAGCTGAACGTTTGATAGCCGTAGGGAACGGCAGCCGAGACGACGAGCGCGTTGCTGTCGCGCGTGCCGGTGTAGGCCAGGCTCAATGACTCCTGCAAGCCGATGACGTTGCCGGCGTCCACGGATGCCCGCGTGCGCCACCGTCCCGTTGCCGTGCTGCCGTAGTTGTCCAGGCCAACGCTGTAGTTCAGGCGGCTGCCGAAGGGGTTCTGAATCGCGACGATGGACTCGCCAGGCGCTTGCCCCGGCAATATCTGGATCTGCGCCTGATTGCGGCGCAGCCGGTTGATCTGGTCGACACCCTGTTCGAGCGCGGGCAGCGTAAGCACATCGCCGACCGATGCGGGGAAGGCCCACGCGGTGCCCGCGTCCGTGAGCAGCCCTCCCCCATCGCCCGGCTTGCCCTGTCCCGCCGGACGCAACGCACCGCCGTTCAACGTGAAGCCGCTGATTCGCCCCGCGACGAGCGTAATGGCCAGCGTCCCGGAGGACAGATTCTGCGGCGTGGCGAGATAGGCACGCGTGGTGATGAGCCCGTCCGCCACGAATGCCTCCGTCAGGCGACGCAGCAGCAGATCGATGCGGCGCCGGCCAAGGGCCTTGTGCAGGAATGGCGCGCAGATCTCGTCGAGGCGCGACGGCGCGAGCACCGCGTCGCCCCGGAACACGATCCGATCGATGCGAAAGGTCGGCTCCGGGTCGGGCAGGGTATCGACGTCGGCGTTCGCGGGCAGATCGGGAACCCCGGGCGCGGCCGAGGGCGACGTCTCGATCTGTGCAGGCCCACGATCGAGCTCGCGTTGCAGCGCGTTGTTGCGTTGCTCTTCCAGCAGTCGTTGTCCGGGATCCTGCTGCGGGACCATGCCCGGCGGCAACGCCGGTACCGGTGGCGTTTGCGCGAACGCGACGCTCACGGTCCCCGTGAACACCAGCGCCGCGGCCCAGACACGTGCGGCGATCGTTGAGCGTATCGTCATAGCCCGAACCACGTCGTCAGGCCAAGGTGCGTGCCGATGCGTGCCGGTTCACGGTACGGCACGTAGGCCGTCTCGATGCCCTGCGCCGCCTTCACCCCCCTGGCCCCGGTGATCACGCCGCCCTTGATCAAGCCGCGCCCCGTCAGCACGACTTCGCCCGAGGCGGCGGAGAACAGACCGCCGTCGTTTTGGGCATAGATGGCGGCCCAGTGATTGCCGAACCAGGCCTTCAGGCCACGCGTGCCGTTGTAGGCCGTATACCCGAGCAGGCCCTGCGCGGTGACGAACGGGGCATCGACCGTCAGATTGCCGGACCACGCGATCACGTTGCCGCCAACGTTGCTGGCGCTTTGTCCGGCACGCAGTGCAATGCTTCCGGCCGCCTGCATCTGCCCACCGTATGAGGTCGTCGTGCTGGACGCCTCCGCCTTGCAGACAATGAAGCACGAACGCCGATACGACGCCTGTCCCGCCATGACCGCCTGATTGACGAACTGATCGGTCGCCGTCACCTGAATGTTCCCGCCATTGGTCAGCACCGTGCCGCCGGTGTTGAACACATTCCGGCCGGAGAGGGTGACGTTGCCGGCGTCGGCAATGATGTAGGACAGTTGCCCCGGTGCCGGGATCGCGCCGTAGTCGACGGAGAAGCCTTCGTCGCGCGTGGAGAAGAGCAGCCAGCGCCGGCCGCTGTTCGCATAGGCCGTCGCGACACCGCCGTTCGCACCATCGAGATGCGAAATGGCATTGCTCAGGTCGCCCTGCGCCTGCATCGACACCGACTGATTGGATTCGACGCGGGCGTTCAGATTGACGATATCGCCGGCAGCGCGCATCACGACGTCGTCGTTCACACCGAACACCACACCGAACGCACCGCCCGGGCGGGACACGTCGGAGGTGTTGGTGATGGTACCGGTGGCGTCGAGGGTGACCGCGCCCGCCGACGTCGTCATCGCCGTATCGCGCGTCACGCCCTGGATCAGGCTGCTGACATTGGTGATGTCACCCTGGCTGGTGATCACGACGCCGCTGCGCTGGGACACCAGCGTCGATTGCGTGGCGCCGGCGTTGGCGATGCGCACGCCGTGGCTCGAAAGCCGAATCGACCCGCCGGTCAGCACCGCCGCGCCCTGCAGGGTGGTCTGTCCCGCCGACTGCCAGGAGAGGTTGTTCGCGACATCGATCCGGCTCCACGGCGCCAGCAGCACATCGCCGGCGGCGGTGAGCGAGAAATCCCCGGCGTTGGCCATCATCGATCCGGCGTGGCGCACGCCGGCGCCGAGATCCGTCGTCAACAGCTGGATGCGCCCGGACGTGATGCTGCCGGACGGCTCGACGTCGAGCGCGATGGCATCGGGGTTCGCCTGCTGCCGGCTCGCGAGCGTGACCCAGTCGTTGTTGTTGTCGTCGGGCGAGAAGCCGGTGTTGAGCGACACCCGGCTGCTGCCCGCAATCACGCGCACGTAAGCGGTAGGCGACGAGAAGTCGTTGGTGATCGGCGCGCTCACCCTGACCGTCTTAGCGATGAGCTCCAGGCCGATGAGCGTTCCCGCGAGCCCGCCGCCCGCGACTTCGATCGTGCCGCGTCCGGTGTCGAGCACAACGTTGCGCTGATACACGCCGGGCGCGACGAGGACGTCGCTGAACGACACTTGTCCGGTGCTCAACGCGACGTGGCCGGTGTTGACGAAGGTACCGCCATTGACCGTGATGCCGTTGGGATTCGCGAGCACGACGTTCGCTCGCGGTCCTGTCACGGCGATCTGGCCCTGAATCAGGCTGGGGGCGGTACCCGTCACTTCGTTGACGATGGTGCGCGCGTTGACCCCGCTGTTGTTGAGGGTCGCACCGGCGCGATCGACGCTGAAGCTGGCGTAGGTGTTATGGGACACCCCGCGCACCGGCGGGGCGATCGCGACGTTCTGGCGTCCATCGGCGCCAATGGTGACGGACGTCGCCGTGCCGCCGTCGGGAACAATGCCCGCGGCACGGCAATGCGCGGCCGTGGCGAGTACCGTCGCCAGGCCGAAGCCGAATACCCGTCTTACCGTTTGACGCGTCTGAGACGCCCGAAACCGCCGAATCCCCAAGCCCTGTGAAGTGTGCCCGTCAATCCCGCCAGCCAACGGCGAGACTTCGCGCGTTGATTTCCAAGGCATCTGATATTTCGTTTTCCTGATTGTCGTAACGCTCGCAACATCCAAAGGCCGCAGCGGACATGGCCATCGCCCTGCCCCATGCGTTCCCCGGACGACGCCCCGCGCGCCGGCTATCGTGCCGTGCCGATTTTGCGCAAAGTGCCGCGCCCTTCGAATTCCCGGCCGGCGAGAACCGGTCCAGACAGAGCATTACGGAAGGGTTCTGAAATATCTTTAAGTAACCGATTGAAGTTTTTCGATCCCGGATCTCACCGCGGCGCAAACGCAAGGGAATTCCCTTCTGGAGCCTTGCCAGTGAAGGCCCGTGCGCAATACAAAAGAAATGCTAAACGTGCCGTTGATATATTTTCATTATTTAAAATCGGCATCCGAACTATCAGGAAACCACATCAATCCCTGTCGTCCAACACGTGCCTGCATGACGAAAACCGGCTCCCGATCCTACTCGCCCCCAGTACCGACGGACCGAATCCTCGTCATGCGGCCCCGCCAATCACTTCACATCTCGTCGACGGCTGTCGCGGCGGTAGGTTGACCGTCCTGCTGTTCCAGGGAGAAGCGATTGCGTGTGTCCACATAGAAGCTCGCGCCGAAACGCCCTACGGGGAAGTAGTTCTGCAACCGGACCCGCCAGGTTTCGGTGTCGATCAGCTCGTCGCGCGCGTGCATGCGCTCGACGCGCCCGATGAAGATGTGGCGGCTCGGCGTCTCCAGCGTCTCCCACAGCTTGCACTCGAACGCCACCGGCGCCTGCGCGATGCGCGGTGGCGCGACGAGACGGCTCGCCACCGGCGTGAATCCCGCATGCGTCAGCTCGCTCTCGGTCGGCGGCAAGCGCTCGCCACACGCGTGCATGCGGGCAGTCATCGCCTCATCGGTGAGATGCACGACAAACTCCCGATCCCGGAGAATGTTGGTGGCGGTGTCCTTGAGGGAATCGTCGTCGAGCCGGTTGATCGACAGCATCACGATCGGCGGTTCCTCGCCAAGCATGTTGAACATCGAGAACGGTGCGGCGTTGATGGCGCCGCCTTCGTTGATCGTCGTGACGAGCGCGATCGGACGCGGCACGATCAGGCTGGCCATCAATTTGTAGCGCTGGTAAGCGGTGATTTCCCGAAAGTCGATTTCCATGCGATATCCCTTGTGCCTCAAGCGCGTTTGCGAGCGGTGCGCCTGACGGGCGCAAGCGGTGGCGCATCGTGCCCGGGCTCAACCATCTCCGGCAGACCCAGCAGCGATGCCAGACTCTTCTGTCCTCGCATCCGAGTCGTCTCGATGCGACGCTCCAGCTCCTCGAGATGCGCCTGCATCCGGGCAATGGCGCCCGCGGCGTCGCGCGCTTCGATGCATGCCACGATGGCCGCGTGTTCATCGTGCTCGCACGGCGCGTATCCTGGCGGCTCGTACAACCCCACGATGAGCGAACACCGCGAGATCAGCTCGGTGAGGTAGCGCAGCAGCACGGCGTTACCGGCGAGCGCGGCCACACGCAGGTGGAAATCACTCGCCAGACGCGCCCACGACGGCTGATCGAAACGATGCATGGCGTCGTGCTCGGCATCGAGCTGGCGGCGCAGCATGGCGAGGTCGTCGTCGGTCACGCGCGACACGGCGAGCTCGACCAGTGAACGTTCGAGCGCGCGACGCGCCTCGAAGATCTCGCGCGTTTCCTCGGGCGTCGGCTCCGCAATCACGGCGCCTTTGTTCGGTCGGAGCGTGACGATGCCGTCATGCGCAAGACGCTCCAGCACGCGCCGCACGACCGCCCGTCCCACGTCGAACAACTGGCAAAGCTCCGGCTCGGGCAGCTTCGTGCCGGGCGTCAGGCGATGTGCTAGCACGCCGTCGACGATCGTGCGATAGATGTGCGTCTCGATGCGCGTCTCGGCGCTCTGCTCGTCATCGCTCGCCACGGGCGAGTGCAGCGAGCGCAGACGGGATTCGGTGTCCCGGTCGTCAGCGGCGGACGCAGCCACGTCGGCGGCGCGGCGACGTGGCGTCAGGGGGGGTTTGGCAGCAGGCATGGATGACAAGGGCAGTAAGGTCGAAGTCGCGCAGTCGGGGCAATGGCGTTTGAGCGTCATGCCGGGTTCATCCCATGATGGCACCGGGCTCGGCCACACTCACTGAGTCCACGTGCGCGGCGATGTCACCCGGCGTGGCCAGCCAGATTTCGCCACGTCCGGCCGCCTGAGCGATGGGCGTGAGCACACGTCGCAGATGCCGCAGGCGATAGGGCTGGCCCACCAGGTACGGGTGCAGCGCGATGCCCATGACCAGCGGTTGTCCCCGCGTCGGATGCTCTGCCTGAGCGTACATCTCGTCAAAGTTGTCGGCAATCATGTCGGCAAATGCGGCGCCGTCCATCTGACGCCCGACGATCATCGGAATATCGTTGACTTCCTGCGGGTAGGGCACCGACCAAAGCGTGCCGTGGGCAGTGCGCATGCGCACCGGGCGGTCGTCGTGACACCAGTTCAAGGTATAGCGGTAGCCGTTGCGAACGAGCAGGTCGGGCGTGTGATGCGTCTCTGAAATCCATGGCGAGAGCCATCCCGACGGCGTGTGGCCGGTTGCCCGCGCCAGGCGCGAGCGGCAATGCGCCAGCAGATCGAGCTCGTGCGCATATTCGAAATCGCTTTGGCGATGGGCATTGGTATGCCCGTGCCCGATCAACTCGTCGCCACGCGCCACGCACGCATGCACAAGGTCGGGACAGTGATCGAGCAGCGCCGTGTTGAGCACCACGCCGGCGCGCATCGCGAGATCGTCGAACAGATCGAGGCATCGCCACGCGCCAACCCGGTTGCCATACTCGCGCCAGCTGTAGTTGAGCACATCCGGCTGTGGCGAGACGGGTCCCAGATTCGCCCCAAGTCCCTCCCCGAAGGCGAAATGCTCGAGATTGAAGCCCAGATAGACGGCCAGGCGCGCGCCATTGGGCCAGCGGTAAGTGTCGCGCGCCGTGATCGGCAGATAGTCGAAGCGATCATGCGTGCGAAGTGCACCGAAGCGCACGTCGCCGGTCTCGGCATCGTCAGGTTGCGAGACGGGAAGCGTAAGAGGAAGCGTAAGGGTCATCGTGTGTCGTCTTGAAACATTCGCGCACCGCCGCAGTGCGGGCGCGTTCCGAGTTGGCGCAAAGCGCATCGTCAACGAACGTCATACGCAATCGTTCGCAATTTCAGTGCCAGATCGTCAACACCTTGGCATTCATATCGCGCAACGTCATTCGTTCGAAATGTCGACGAGGTGGCATGCCTCTTGCGTATGGCGGGGACATGGCGGGCCACGCCCGTTGCCGGGACGCCGTTGCGTCCCTTTCGATTCGCTTCCGATGCATCGCTTCGATGTGTCCCCACGGAGATTGCCCATGTCTGCCTCTGCAAGTCACCACGCCGTCGGCGCCAGCGCCGCGACCCCGGTATCCGTCCCTTCCCGCCGTCGCTGGCTTCGCAACGGCACCGTGGCCCTGGCGGCCGCCTGTGGGTTCGTGAGTCTGTCGAGTTACGCTGCCGACACCGTCAAGATCGGCCTCGTCACGGCGCTTTCGGGCCAGTCGGCCCGCGCGGGCGAAGCGCTCACGCGCGGCATGACCATCGCCATCGACGAGATCAACGCGAGCGGTGGCGTGCTCGGCGGCCGCAAGCTCGAACTGGTGCGCCGCGACGATGAAGGCAACCCGGCCAAGGGCGTGCTCGCCGCTCGCGAGCTGATCTACAAGGACAAGGTGGCGGTGCTCTTCGGCGGTCTGGACACGCCGGTGTCGATGGCCATCGTGCCCATTGCGAATCAGGAGAAGGTGCCGTTCATGGGGCCGTGGGCCGCAGGCACGCCGATTACCCATAACGGCGCCAATCCGAACTACGTGTTTCGCGTGTCGGCGGTCGATGAGATCGTCGACGGTGCGATGGTGAACTACGCACAGCAGACCTTCGGTGCGAAGAAGCTGGGCCTGATTCTCGTGAACAACCCATGGGGCGAGTCGAACGAGAAAGGCATCGTCGCCTCGCTCGCGGCCAAGGGCATGAAGCCGGCCGCGATCGAGAAATTCGAGGCAACCGACGTGGACGTCACGCCGCAGCTTGGGCGTCTGAAAGCCGCGGGCGCGGACACGCTGCTGATGGTCGGCAACGTCGGTCCGTCCGCGCAGGTTGTGAAGTCACTCGATCGCATGGGCTGGAAGGTGCCCATCGTTTCGCACTGGGGCCCGGCGGGCGGGCGCTTCACCGAACTGGCCGGACCGAACGCGAAGACCGTGCACTTCGTGCAGACGTACAGCTTCTTCGGCGCGACCACACCGGTCAGCCAACGCGTTGTGGCGGCCCTCAAGGCGAAGTACCCGGACATCAAGGGACCGGATGACATCACCCCGG
Source organism: Pandoraea pnomenusa (assembly GCF_000767615.3). Classification (NCBI taxonomy): domain Bacteria; kingdom Pseudomonadati; phylum Pseudomonadota; class Betaproteobacteria; order Burkholderiales; family Burkholderiaceae; genus Pandoraea; species Pandoraea pnomenusa. Next base: position 4,384,923 of record NZ_CP009553.3, read on the forward strand.
CGGTGGGCGTGGCCAACGCGTACGACGCCATGCGCCTGACCGCGCTCGCCATCGATCGCGCGGGTTCGACCAACGGCGACGCGATCCGCACCGGCTTCCACAAGATCGACCGCTACGAAGGACTGATCAAGACGTACGTGAAGCCGTTCAGCGAACAACAGCACGACGCCCTTTCCGCGCACGACTATGTGTGGGCGCAGTTCATCGACAACCGCATCGTGCCGGTATCGCCGACCGGTGCGAAAGTGGCCGCGAAGGTGGCCGCGAAGTAAGTCGTTCAACGCAGGTCGTTCGACACCTGCAATGAAGCGACGCCGCGAAGCGGCGTCGCGGAGGACATCTCATGCAATGGATCTCGGCGCTCGTCGCCGGCCTCGGGCTCGGCAGCATGTACGGGCTCATGGCGCTCGGCTTTCATCTGACATTCGCCGTGAGCGCGACGGTCAATTTCGCGCAAGGCAGCTCGATGATGCTCGGCGCCGTGCTCGCCTACACCTTCTCGCAGACGCTCGGCTGGCCCATGCCGCTGGCGATCGTCGCGGCGCTGGCGCTTTGCGCCGTCTACGGACTGGCGGTCGAGCGCCTCGCCGTGCAGCCGTTCGTGCGACGCGGTTCGAGCGCATGGCTCATGGCGACGGTGGCGCTGGGTATCGTGCTCGACAACCTCGTGATGCTCACGTTCGGCACGGAGCCGCGCAGCCTGCCCTCGCCGCTCGCCCAAAGCTCGCTTCGGATCGGCGACGCGGGCCTCGGCGTCTACCCGCTACAGTTGCTGATCCCCGTCGTCGGACTCGCGCTTGCCGCGCTGCTGCATTACGTGTTGCGCCGCTCACGCTGGGGCATCGCGATGTTGGCGGTGGTACAGAACCGTGATGCCGCGCGACTCATGGGCATTCCCATCCAGCGCACCATTGCCGGCGCATTCGCCATCTCGACGCTGCTCGCCGGTATCGCCGGCGTGCTGATCGCGCCGTTGTTCAATGTGCAGGCGGACATGGGAACGGTCTTTGGTCTCAAGGCTTTCGCCGTGGCGATTCTCGGCGGGTTGTCCAGTGCGTGGGGCGTGATGATCGCCGGTCTGCTGTTCGGTGTGACCGAGTCGATGATCACGGCGACGCTGGGTTCGAGCTACACACAAATCATCACGTTCGGCCTGGTCATCGTGTTGCTGGCGATGCGACCGGACGGCATGTTCGGCCGCGCGGAGGTGCGCAAGGTATGAGCAATTCTTCTTTGCCGCTGGCGCGCCGTCACGCGCAATCGCCGGCGCATTCCGGCGATGGGCCCACGCGCGACGGCCTTGCGCTTTCCGGCGCCCTCGCCATTGCCCTGTTGGCCATGGCCGGTGCGGCGTGTGTCGTGAACGGCTATTTCGTGGTGGTGATCGCCGGTGTCGCCCTGCTCGCGATTTGCGGCGTGGGACTGAATCTTCTGCTCGGGCTCACCGGGCAGATGTCGTTCGGCCATGTGGGCTTCTACGCGATCGGCGCGTATGCCGTAGCCATTCTGACCACGCAGGCGGGCTGGCCGTTCTGGTTCGCCTGGCTCGCCGGCGGGGCCGTGGCCGCCGTCACCGGCGCGGTGCTGGCGCTGCCGGCGCTGCGCGTGCGCGGGCCGGGACTCGCCATGGTGACGATCGCGTTCGGGTTCATCGTCGAGCACGGCGCCGTCGAATGGCGCGGACTGACCGGCGGGCAGAACGGACTGATGGGCGTGACGCCGCCGGGTGTGTTCGGCTTCGCGGGCAGCGAACGTGTGGTGGCCGTCGCCTCGCTGGCCGTGCTCGCCGTCGCGTTGATCGTCTACGCACGCATCTCTCGCGGCACCTGGGGCGCGGCGATGCGGGCCGTGCGCGACAGCGAAACGGCCGCGGCATCGATCGGCGTCAACCCGCTTGTGGTCAAGACCGTGGCGTTCGCGTTCTCAGCCGCGCTCGCGGGGTTGGCGGGTGGCCTGTTCGCACCGCTGCAGGGCATGGTCACCCCCGGCATGTTCTCCTTCCTGCAATCGATCCTGTTCGTCCTCGTGGTGATGATCGGCGGCGCGGGCACCATTGCCGGACCGCTGGTCGGTGCGGTGATCGTCGGCCTGTTGCCCGAATTTCTCGCCAGTCTCGAGAACCTGCGCCTGCTGTGCTTCGGCGTTTTGCTGCTGATGGTGTTGTGGGGCGCGCCCAACGGCGTGATCGGCGTGTTGGGGCAATGGTGGAAATCGCGACGGCCCGCCTCGCCAAAGGACACCGGCGACGGTACGGCGTCGACGTTGACACTGCCGGCGCTGCCGCCGGCTCAGCGCAAGGGACTCGCGGCGCACGGGCTGACGATGACGTTCGGCGGCGTGAAGGCGGTGTCGGACCTGTCCTTCGAACTTCCTGCGGCGCGGGTCACGAGCCTGATCGGCCCGAACGGCGCGGGCAAGTCGACCGTGCTCAACATGCTCTCGGGCTTCTACCGGCCGCTCGCGGGTACCCGCTCGCTCGGTACGCAGACACTTCCGGCCGCAGGCGCGTGCGACAGCGCGCGAAACGGCGTGGCACGCACGTATCAGACATCGCAGTTGTTCGGCGGCATGAGCGTGCTCGACAACGTGACGCTCGCCCTGAGTGCGGGACGCCTCGGCGGTCTGCTCGGCGTGGCGCGCATGCAGAGCCGCGTGCGACGCGGCGAGGCGCTGGCATTGCTGCGCGCGTGCGGCTACCAGGGCGATGTCGATCTGATGGCGTCCGATCTCGCGCATGTCGACCGTCGTCTCGTGGAAATTGCGCGAGCGCTCGCCACCCGCCCCAGCGTGTTGCTGCTCGATGAACCGGCGGCGGGCCTGTCGACGCAGGACAAGGCACAACTGGGCAGGCTGTTGCGCCAGATCGCGAACAGCGGCGTGGCCGTGGGCCTGGTGGAGCACGACATGTCGCTGGTGATGAGCCTGTCGGACGGCATTGTCGTGATCGATGCGGGCCGTTTCCTCGCGCAGGGCACGCCTGCGGCAATCCGCCACGACGAGCGCGTGCGTCAGGCCTATCTCGGCGCAGTCTCGGCCGACGCCGCCGTGCCCGTCGCGCGCGTGGCGTCCACGAACCCCGAGGTGCTGGGCGTCGGCAAGCTCACGGCCGGCTACGGCGCGGCGCCGGTGTTGCACGACGTCTCGATACAGGTGCGCGAGGGCGAACTCGTTGCGCTGCTCGGGGCCAATGGCGCGGGCAAGTCGACCCTCATGCGCGCGCTTGCCGGGTTGCATCGTCCGGTGAGTGGTGGTGTCACCTTCAACGGGCGCGACCTGTCGCGCCTGGACGCCGCGAAGATCGCCGCGCTGGGCGTGGTGCTCGTGCCCGAAGGGCGTCAGGTGTTCCCGGAGCTGTCAGTACTCGACAACCTGCGTCTCGGCGCATTTGCTTGCGGACGTTTGCCGCGCGCCACGCTCGAGGCTCGCATCGAGCAGATGCTCACGCGGTACCCGCGTCTGCGCGAGCGGCAGCATCAGCGCGCGGGGCTGCTCTCCGGTGGCGAGCAGCAACTGCTGGCGATTGCGCGGGCGTTGATGTCGTCACCGCGCGTGCTGCTGCTCGACGAGCCGTCGCTTGGCCTGGCTCCCAAGATCATTGCGGATCTGTTTGCGTCGCTCGACGCGTTGCGCCGGGAATCGTTGTCGATGCTCCTCGTCGACCAGATGGCGGCGATGGCCCTGTCGATCGCCGACCGGGGCTACGTGCTCGAAGAAGGCCGGGTGACGGTGAGCGGCCCGGCGAGCGAGCTCGCCGGCGACGCTCGGCTCGCGGCGGCCTACCTCGGCGGTGCGCACGAGGCGGGAGCCGCGGCATGACGGCGCGCGAGTCGGTGCCCCCGGCTCCGCCCACCTGCGCCACCGGGCGCGCGGGTCTTGTCACGAGCCCGCACACGCTGGCGAGCGCCGCCGGCCGCGACGTATTGCGTCAAGGCGGCAATGCCATCGAAGCGGGCATCGCCATCGCAGCGATGCTGTGCGTGACGATGCCGCACTTCACCGGGCTGGGCGGCGACGGCTTCTGGCTCCTGGCCCGCGGCGAGCCCGGCGACGTCGGCGATGACACACCGCTGGCCATCTCCGGCATCGGGCAGGCGGCGCGGCACGTGCCGCAGGCACTGCGCGACGGCGGGGCCATTCCCTCGCGCGGGCCCGGCTCGGCGTTGACGACGGCGGCCACGGTCGCGGCATGGGAAGCGGCGTACCGCGTCAGTCGGGAACAATGGGGCGGCACCCTGTCGTGGGCATCGCTGCTGGCGCCGGCCATTGCCGCCGCCGAGGACGGCTTCCCGACCAGCGCCTCGCAGGATTTCTGGTACGCGTACCGCGCCGAGGAGATGCGCGACGCTTCGACCTGGCAGGGCTTCGCGCGCGAGTTCCTGCCGGATGGCCGCGCACCGGCGGTTGGCGAACGTTTCCGGCAGCCGGCATTGGCGTGGACGCTGCGGCGGCTGGCAGACGGCGGCCCCCGGGAGTTCTACGAGGGTGAGCTGGCCACGCGTCTGGCCGATGGATTGCATGCGGCGGGCTCGCCGATCACACGCGACGATCTCGCGGCCACACGCGTGCATCTCACTCCCGCGCTGACGCTGCCATACGGCGACGGAGTGCTGGCGACGTTGCCGCCGCCAACGCAAGGCGTGACGACGCTGCAGATCATGGGAATCCTGGCACGCCTGGGGCTGAAGGACTGCGCGCACGGCAGCGCGACGTATTACCACCGCTTGATCGAGGCCGTGAAACAGGCGTTCATCGCGCGCGATCGCTACGTCGCCGATCCGGCGTTCGTCGATGTGCCGGTGGCGACGATGCTATCGGATCGGTATCTGCGCGAAGCGGCGTCTCGCATCGACGACCGGGTGGCGCTCGACTGGCCGCATCGCTTTCAGGAGGGCGACACGGTGTACTTCGCTGCCACGGACGCGGCCGGTCGGGCGATCAGCGTGCTGCAAACGATCTACTTCGACTGGGGCAGCGGCGTGATGGCCGGCGACACCGGCGTGTTGTGGCACAACCGAGGCGCGGCGTTCCGGCCCGCGGGCAGTGCGCATCCCAATGCGCTGGTGCCCGGCAAGCGGCCCTTTCACACGCTCAATCCCGGCATGTACCTGCGGGCGGGGCGGGCGCGATTGCTGTATGGCACGCAGGGCGCGGACGGACAGCCGCAAACGCTGAGCGCGCTGCTCACGCGCCTGATTGACTATGGCATGCCGCCGCACGAGGCGTTGTCGTATCCGCGCTTCCTGCTGGGGAGGACATTCTCCGACAGTCGCGACAATCTGAAGCTGGAGCGCGATGCCGGGGAAGCCGTGTTCGCGTCGCTCGCCGAACGAGGTCATGCGGTGGCGCCGCTGCCGCCGCACAGCCCCCTGGCCGGTCAGGCGGGTGTCATCGCCATCGCCGACGACGGTCTAGCCAGCGGCGCGCACGACCCGCGCAGCGACGGCGCGGCAATGGCGGCGTAGTCGGCGTAGTCGGCGTAGTCGGCGGACTCGACGAACGGTGGCGCGGCGACGCCCCTGTCGACGTCGCGCCTACCGGTCGCGCCACGCTCAGCGCAGATAGGACGCGTCGTCGATCGCCGGAATCGCCTTGAAGGCCGGCTTTGCAAAGAAGTAGCCCTGCATCAGGCTCACGCCATGCGCGATGAAGAAATCGCGCTCGCCGCGGGTTTCGATACCCTCCGCGACGACTTTGATGCCCAGGTCGTGACACATGGAAATGACATTCCGAACGATTCGCTGGCGCACGGTGTCCGTGTCGATGCCGCGCAGCAGTTCCATATCCAGCTTGATGATGTCGGGCTGGAAGTCCACCAGGAGCGAAAGCCCCGAGTATCCGGCGCCGAAGTCATCGATTGCCGTCAGGAACCCGTATTCCTTGTAGGCTCTGAAAATATGGACCAGGTGAGTACGGTCGGCCAGATGCTCTCCTTCGACCGTCTCGAAGATGATCCGCTCGAGCGGGAAATGGTTTGCCTGCGCGGCGTCCAGCGTGCTCCTTATGCAGACCTCCGGTCGGTAGACGGCGTTCGGCATGAAGTTGATGGACAGAAACGCGTCGAGCCCCAACGCCGCCGCGCGGGCAATTGCCGTTTGTCGGCAGTACTGGTCGAACTGGTATTTCGCGGCATCGTCGATCTGCGAGAGCACGGAATATGCCGATTCCCCGTTGGCACCCCGCACCAGGGCTTCGCATGCGAACACAGCCCGGGTGTCGACGTCGACGATGGGCTGAAAGGCGAAATCTATCTCGACCGGCAACGGCGCCGTGTTCCGGCATCCGGCGCAACTTGCCGATTGCGCGGCCGCCTCGTCGTGGCTGTGAATCTTGAAAGCATTCATCTTTCTTCCGGCTGCGTCTATGGGTTGGTTGAGTCTGCAAACGTTGCGGCCGTGGCCGGACGATCGCTACGTCGACACCGCGTTGCCGGATTCACCGACAACATTCGCGGCATCTTCCGTCGGCACGACGAAGCCGCGGACACAGTTTCGACCGGCTTGCTTCGCGTCATACAGCGCATGATCGGCGGCAGCCAGCAAGTCCTGGAGCGTCTGGTTCTCATCTTCCAGACTGGCGACCCCAAGGCTGATCGTCGCATTCAATTGCCCCACCGCCGTTTCGATCGCCGCCTGCTCGACGGCGACGCGCAGTCGCTCCGCGACCGCCATTGCCTCTTGCGCGGTTGTCGACGGGAGCAGCAAGATAAACTCTTCCCCGCCGAGCCGGGCGACAATGTCCGATCGCCGCAGAAGCGCCCGTGCCTCGTCCGTGATCCGCTTCAGGACCTCGTCGCCGGCCTGATGCCCGGCATTGTCATTGATCTGCTTGAAGTGATCCGCGTCCAGCATCACCAGTGACAATGTACGACCGTTTCGCTTTGACCGGGCGACTTCGGATTCCCCGATCTCGAAGAAGTGCGCACGGTTGGTCACGCCGGTCAGATGGTCCGTCGTCAAGAGGCGCGCGAGATTGTCGCTGTGGATCTTCCGCTCCGTGATGTCCCTGAGCACGGCGGAATATCCCGATATCTCCCCGTCCTCCTCACGCAGCACCGCAACGAGCAGTTGCCCCCAATAGCGCCGTCCGGATCTTGTCTTGCACCAGAACTCCTCCACGTGCCAACCGTCGTCGCGCGTGAGCGCCATATGTTCTGGCGAACGGTGCAGGACAATCTCGTCGTCGGCGTAAAAGCGCGACAGCATGTGCCCGATCACGTCGGCGGCTTCATAGCCCGTCAGACGCTCGATCGACGGGTTCCAGGTGTCGATGCAGCCCTGCGCATCGAGCGTAAAGTACGCGAAATCGTTGACGCTCGTATAGATGCCCGCAAGCCATGACTCGGTCTGTCGCGCCCGACGCTCGGCGGCGACCTGGCGTGAGATGTCCGTCAGCACCATCATCAGCACGTCCGCGCTCACCTTAATGATGGAACATGCCAGCACGACGGCGTCGTCCTTGGCCGGCGTGACGAAAATCCGGTGATTCTCGCAAACCGGCCCGCGCTCGGCCTCGAAACTGGCCACCAGATTGCGAAGCTCCGGCGCGACGGATGCCAGGCTGTCGAAGATGTTCTCGATGCTCCCGCCTCTCACCAGCGGCATGAGCAGCTGCGCGGCAAGCGGGTTCATCATGTCGACAGCGCCGGATTTGTCGCTGCGGACAATCCCGACCGGCGACAGATACATGAACGACAGCAAGGCTTCGTACTCGGACTCGAGGTCGTAGTTGTCCGTATTCGGTGCATTCACTGGCCCGTCCTCCGCTCGATGAGGACATAACGCGTCGCGCAATGCGCGCTTTTGAGCAACCGCAAACGCACCGGCGTCGGGCGCATGCGCAGCGTCAGGACATACGGAATGATCTCGTCCAGTTCGGACGCATCGTCAAAGCGTTGCGCAACCATGAAGTTGTTCATGCAAGGCGCGACCTCTTCGAAAAAATGCTTACCCAATACGCGTTGCGGGCTCAATCCGGCATTTTTCGACTCCGTGGCGTTGTATGTCGTCACCATCGCGTCCGAGGTGAACCCGATCACGCCGAACGGCAACGCATCCATCCCCTGAGCATCCAGCTTTTCGAGTGCGGTGATCTGCACGTCTTCAAATTCACTGTCCACACTTCCCCCACATGGCATGACTTCACCAGGTCCGGATATTCGACCCTTCAGTCGACCGTTATGCAATCCGGGTCCTGCGCGAACACCGCACCAGCGGAATGTCGGCGCAGAACCCCACATATCGGGTTATCGGCGTGTGCAGACGAAACTTTAGGCTGGCCCGTCCCGCAAGCAGTTGTTCGCCCAATGATCGACACCGTTGTCAGCGACTCCCCTCTGACGATGCCTTGCCTCTCCGGATAAACCTCACGTTGTGCTTCAACATATATTATGGATACCGAAACTTAAGGGTGAATCGCCGCCAATTCCCGCAACACGAGAATGCGCAAAGACGCGTCGCTCGACAGACCTTCGACCGCGAGTTCAGAGTTGGCGAGCTGCGTCCACCTGAGCGACTGCCGCCGCCATCTGCGCCGCCGCCTCCTGCAGGGGTGGCACGAATCGCCGCACGGCCTCGGCCGGGCTCACTGCCTGGTCGAGATAGATCACGTTCAGGCTCGCCAACACACGCCCCTGCGACGCAACGGCAACCGCCACCGCACCGATCTTGCGCTGGTCGAGCCAGTCGCCATGATTGGAGCCGAAGCCGTTCTCTCGCGTCTGGCGCACGAGATTGCGAATGAACGCATCGTCGCTGGCAAAGCGTTGCTGCAACTCCCCGCCCGCGCCCGTGCGCAGCAAATCGAGAATGTCCTCGCGCTCGGCCTCGGGACACATGCCGAAGTACGCGCGCCCGGCAGCCGTAAACAGCATGGGCAGGCGTCGACCGACCATGGCGCGGTGAAAGGACAAGGGACTGAAACGATGCGTCGTCTCGCGAATGATCATGGCGTCGCCGTCCGGCGTGGTCAGATCCGAGGGCCACACCACCCGCTGCATCAACTGCCCCATGATCGGCGGCGCGATCGTCGCGATGCGCTCGTCATCCGTGAAACCCTCGCTGAGCGAGCGCACCGCGAGCGCCAGGCGGAAGGTGTCGTCGGACGTGCTGCGCCGCACGAATCCGTCTTCCAGCAACGTCTCCAGCAGTCGCCGCACGGTGGTGCGATGGAGCCCGGTCGCCTCGCTCAGTTGTTGCGGCGTCGCACGTCCGCGCTCCATCGCGTTGAGCGCCCGGAGCACCAGCAGGCCGCGCGACAGCCCCCGTACATTCGGATATTTGCTCATTAAATAGTTTTTAAAATCAACGATGTGCATTCTATGCACATTTCGGCGAAATTGTTGAGCGCTTTTTGTCAGCTGCCTAGACTCATCGAAAAATCAGAGAGCTAGTGGAGACACCCTCCTTTCCGTGCGGACGAGCATGACCGAACACGCGTCGCTCGACGGCCGGCCCCAGCCCGACGATTAGCGGACGACACGAGCCGCGATTGAATCAACGAACGCAGTACGCCATTCGAACGCGCCAGCCCGGCGCGCGGGGCGCGCTCGCGCTCAAAAAACAGGAGCGAGACACATGAGTGCATTCGTCAATGCCGCCAATGCCGCCAATACCGCGGCCGACACCACGCCCGACATCACGACGGACGTGGCCATCGTCGGCGCCGGACCGGTCGGGCTGATGATCGCCAACATCCTCGGCTTGCAGGGCGTGCGCGTCACGATCGTCGAGAAACTCGACCAACTCATCGATTACCCGCGAGCCATCGGCCTGGACGACGAGGCCCTGCGGGTGTTCCAGGCGGTCGGCCTGGCCGACGCGCTGCTTCCGCACACCACCCCCGATCACTGGATGCGGTTCCTCACCAGCGACGGCCATTGCTTCGCGTCGATCGAGCCGCGGACCGACGAGTTCGGCTGGTCGCGCCGCAACGCATTCATCCAGCCGCTCGCGGACCGGGTGTTGTTCGAGGGACTCGAGCGCTTCGCTCATGTGGACGTGTGCTTCGGCCACGGCGTCGAGGCGCTCGCGCAAGACGCTCGGGGCGTGACGCTGACCACACGAACGAACGATGGCGACGTTCGCACGATTCGCGCGGCGTACGTTGTGGGCGCCGACGGCGGCAACAGCATGATTCGCCGCCTGCTTCAGGTGCCGTTCGAAGGGCGCACGAAGCCCAACCAGTGGATCGTGGTCGACGTGCGCAACGACCCGGTGGGTGCCCCCCACGTCTACATGCATTGCGATCACGAGCGCCCTTATGTTTCGGCGGCCCTGCCGCACGGCATTCGCCGCTTCGAGTTCATGGTCATGCCGGGCGAGACCGAGGAAGAACTCTCCCGGCCCGAGAACATGGCCGCACTGATTCGCAAGGTAGTCACGCACCCGGACCGTGTCGATTACATCCGCAAGCGCGTCTACACGCACAACGCGCGACTGGCGGAAACGTTCCGCGTGGATCGCGTGCTGCTGGCGGGCGACGCGGCACACATCATGCCCGTCTGGCAGGGCCAGGGCTACAACAGCGGCATTCGCGACGCCAACAACCTTGGCTGGAAGCTCGCGATGGTGGTCAAGGGGCAGAGTCTGCCGGACCTGCTCGATACCTACACCGCCGAGCGACGGCCGCATGCGCGCTCGATGATCCATCTGTCCGAGGTCGCGGGCGACATCTTCGCGCCGACGACGCGCTTCGGCGTGCGCTTTCGCGACGCGTTCGTGCGCAGCTTCACCCTGTTTCCGTCGGTCAAGCGCTACTTCGTGGAGATGCGCTTCAAGCCGATGCCGCGCTACGAATCGGGAGTGGTGCTGCTTCCGCCCGCGAAATCGACCGGCGGCTGGCTGGCCCGTTTGCTGAAGCGTTCGGGCAATTCGGCGCCGGGCCGTCTGCTGGGCCTGATGAGCGAGAAGCGGGATTCGTGGCTTGGGCGCTGCGTATATGGCCGCGACCCGTTCGCCAGTTCACCGGTCGGCCGCCTGTTCATTCAGCCCAGGGTGCGCACGGCGACGGGCGAGGTCCAGCGTCTGGACGACGTGATCGGCAATCACTTTGTCGTGCTCGGCTGGGGGTCCGATCCGACATTCGGCCTGACGCCGCGTGCGCGCGCTGTCGCCGAGAAGCTGGGCGTGCGCTTCGTGCTGGCCAAGCCCGACGTGCAGATGGCGCATACCGACGACGTGCCGCAGGGCGTGATCGCGATCGGCGATCCGCACAACCGCCTCAAGGACTGGTTCGGCGCGCGTTCGCAATCCGTGGTGCTGCTGCGCCCCGATCGCTTCATCGCGGGAGTCTGCGCACCTCAGGAAGTGTCGGACACCCTGATCGAACTGGCGGGCAAGGTGGCGCTCGCCGACATCGCCATGCCCCAGCCAACGCCACTGCGCGCGCCAACGAACCACGCCGGGGCCGTCGTGCGGCCACAGCAACGCGTTGCCGGAGCCTGAGCGATGCCGATTCATCTCGAATGTATTTCGCATACGCCGTTGCATGGCTACTTCGATCCTCCCGACGAGGTCGTGTCGGAAGTGAAGCGGGTGCAGGCGCAGGCACGCGAGCGCGTGCGCGCGTTCGATCCCGAGCTGGTCATCGTATTCGCGCCGGATCACTTCAACGGCTTCTTCTATGACGTGATGCCACCGTTCTGCATCGGCGCGGCGGCTACCGCTATCGGAGATTTCAACAGTCTGGCCGGCGAGTTGCCGGTACCGTCGGATATCGCGCATGCGCTCGCGGAGCACGTACTGGCGTCGGAGGTCGATGTCTCGCTGTCGTACCGCATGCAGGTCGATCACGGGTGCGCCTATGCCCTGGAAGTGCTCGCGGGCGGACTCGATGCCTACCCGGTCGTGCCGGTGTTCATCAACTCCGTGGCACCGCCGATGGCGACGCTGCGTCGCTCGCGCCTGCTGGGAGACGCCATCGGCCGTTACCTGGCGCGCACGAACAAGCGCGTGCTGGTCGTAGGGTCGGGTGGCATCTCGCATGAGCCCCCTGTGCCCGAGTTGATCGGCGCGACGGAGGAAGTCGCCGAGCGCCTGATCGCCGGTCGCAATCCGTCTGCCGAGTCGCGCGCCGCGCGTCAGGCGCGCACGGTGGCCGCCGCCGAAGCGTTCACGGCGGGCAAGAGCCATCTGCATCCGCTCAATCCGCAGTGGGACCGCGCGTTCCTCGACGTGCTCGCCAGTGGGAATCTGAACGCCGTCGACGACATCAGCAACGACGCGATCACGCGCGAGGGTGGCAAGTCGGCTCACGAAATCCGCACGTGGGTCGCCGCATTCGCGGCACTCGCCGCTTACGGCGAATACGGCGCGTCGCTCGATTACTACCGTGCGATTCCCGAGTGGATCGCCGGCTTTGCCGCAATGCATGCCGCGCCGCAAACGTCACTGGCCGTCGCGGCCTGATAAAAGGAGTTTTCGATGTCGGGTTCCCCGCTGATTCAAACCCTCGCCGAGCGTCTTCGCCATGCCGAGGCCACGCGTGCGCCCATCGCGCCGGTTCGCGGCGAGATCGCCCCCGACGACATGGCGAGCGCCTATGCCGTGCAGCAGTGCAACGTCGACGCGCGCGTGGCCGCGGGCGAGCGCATCGTCGGCCGGAAAATCGGCCTGACGTCTCTCGCGGTGCAGCGTCAACTCGGCGTGGACCAGCCGGACTTTGGCGCGCTGTTTGCCGGCATGGCCTACGGCGACGCACAACCGATGCCGCTCGCGAGCCTCATCCAACCCAAGGTCGAGGCCGAGATCGCGCTTGTGATCGAGCGCGATCTCACGTGCGAGAAGCACACGTTCGCCGACATTCTGCGCGCCACCGCCTATGCGGTCGCCGCCGTGGAAGTCGTCGACAGTCGCATCGAGCAATGGAATATCCGCTTCGTCGACACCGTGGCCGACAACGCGTCGAGCGCGATGTTCGTGCTGGGCAGCCGGCCCGTCCCACTCGCCGACATCGACCTGACGGCCTGCGAGATGACACTGTCGCGCAATGGCGAGGTGCTCTCGCGCGGCAACGGTGCGGCGTGCCTTGGCAACCCGCTCAATGCCGCGGTCTGGCTTGCCGATCGCATGGCACAACTCGGCACGCCGCTGCGCGCGGGCGACGTGGTGCTCACCGGCGCGCTCGGTGCGATGGTCCCGGTAACCGGGGCCGGCACGTTCGTGACGGAAATTCATGGCCTGGGCAGCGTACGCGCCACGTTCGCATGAGAACCCCCGAGGACGCCTGGACGAGCATCGAGAGGTAACAAGCGCGATTCCCGAGATATCACATGACCGCCGACAAGAGCGGACTTTCCTGAAACCGGAGACAAAGCAATGCAAGCATCATCACCGCAAGGCGCGGCGCCCACGAAGGGTAGCCTCGCGACCATCGGACTGTGTCTGGCCATCGCCCTGCTCGAGGGCCTGGACCTGCAATCGGCCGGCGTGGCGGCACCGCGCATCGCCAAGGAGTTTGCGCTGTCGGTGGCGCAGATGGGATGGGCGTTCAGCGCAGGAGCCATCGGCCTGCTGCCAGGCGCCGCGCTCGGCGGGCGTCTTGCCGACCGCTGGGGACGCAAACGGGTGCTGATGCTGTCGGTCACGCTGTTCGGCATCTTCTCGCTCGTCACGGCACACGTCTGGAACTTCGAATCGCTGCTCGCGGCGCGCTTTCTGACCGGTCTCGGCATGGGGGCGGCCATGCCCAACCTGATTGCGCTGTGTGCCGAGGCCGCGCCGGACGGCCAGCGAAACACGGCCGTTGGCGCCATGTATTGCGGCATGCCGTTCGGTGCGGCTTTGGCGGCCGTCATCGGCATCGTCAGTCCGGGCGACGAGGGATGGCGCCACGTGTTCTACGTCGGTGGTTTCGGTCCGTTGCTGATGGTGCCGTTGCTGGGACTTTGTCTGCGTGAGTCCGCGCAGTTCGTTGCTTCGCGTGCCAGACGTGGTTCCGGCACAGCCGCGGCGAACGCCGTGCCGGACGCGACACCGAGCATCACGCACGCGCTTTGGCAGGAAGGGCGCGCTCGTACGACGATTGCATTGTGGGTGAGTTACCTCGGCACACTCATCGTCCTGTACTTCCTGATGAACTGGTTGCCGTCGATGGTCGTGGCCAACGGACTGTCCCGCGCGCAGGCTGGCATGGCCATCATGATGTTCAACATCGGGGGCGGCATCGGCGCGATCGGCATTGCCAGAGTGATGGATCGCTGTTCGCCGCGCCTGACCGTGATCGGCATGTATCTCGGCATTGCGTTGTCGCTGGCCGGATTGTCGGCGGCCAACGGCGCCCTGACGATGGCCTGCGGCGCGTTCTTCTGTGGATTGTTCCTGGTTGGGGGGCAATCGGTGCTGTACTCGATGGCCGGTCAGGCATATGCGACGGAGGTGCGTGGCACGGGCGTGGGCGCGGCCGTGGCCGTCGGGCGTCTCGGTTCGATCCTGGGGCCGCTGATCGCCGGCCAGTTGTTCGCGCTGGGACAGAGTGCGTCGATGCTGGTGTCGTCGAGCATTCCGCTGATCGTGATCGCGGCGATTGCCGCGCTCAGCGTGGTGAGCACGTTCGCGCCGCGCGTTGTCGCCGGGATGGCTCAGCCCGGGCGCTGACCCGGCAGCACCGAGCATCGTCGAATGCCCGGAAGTTTCTTGAGCAGGCGGCGCGTTTCGATGCGAAACGCGCCGCCTTCAACGATTGAATATTCGTAGAGGGAGTCATCATGACGACAACGCAACCGGTTGGCGCGACGCTCACGGAAGCGTCCACGAGCCGTTTCGTGACGATCCGCGACGCGGACACGGAATTTCGCATTCATTACAACGACGCCGGCCATGGCGCCGAGACGGTCGTGATGCTGCACGGCTCCGGGCCGGGCGCGACGGGCTGGGCCAACTTCAGCCGCAACGTCGAGCCGCTGGTCGAGGCCGGTTACCGCGTGCTGCTGGTGGATTGCCCCGGATGGGGAAAAAGCGATCCGGTGGTGAACACCGGATCGCGGTCCGAACTGAACGCACGTGTGCTCAGGGCGGTGCTCGACGCGCTCGACATCGAGCGCGTGCACATCATCGGCAATTCGATGGGCGGACACAGCACGGTGGCGTTCGCGCTGGCGAATCCCGCGCGAATCGGCAAACTGATCCTGATGGGCGGCGGCACCGGCGGTCCGAGCCAGTTCGTGGCCATGCCGACGGAAGGCATCAAGCTGCTCAACGGTCTGTACAAGGCGCCGACGCTCGAGAACCTGAAGCGCATGATGAACGTGTTCGTCTTCGACGCGAGCTCGATCACCGATGCGCTGATGCAAGCCCGGCTCGACAACATGCTCGCGAATCGCGAACACCTCGAGAACTTCGTGAAGAGCCTGGCCGCGAATCCGAAGCAGTTCACCGACTACGGTGCACGACTGGGCGAGGTCGCGGCGCCGACGCTGATCGTCTGGGGACGGGAAGACCGGTTCGTGCCGATGGACGTCGGCCTGCGCCTGCTGGCCGGCTTGCCGAACGCCCAACTGCACGTGTTCAATCGCTGCGGACACTGGGTGCAGTGGGAACACGCGGACGCATTCAATCGCATGGTCATCGACTTCCTGGCGCACTGATGGAAAGGCGCCCGGCGGATTCCGCGGCACGGAGGCGGCGGGCGTCCTGTCGAAGCCCCCAGAACCACGTCACCAACAGGCATGGGATCATGGAGACGATCGAATAGGCGACACCGGCGAGTTGATTCCCTGTGAGATTGACAAGCGTCAGACTGATGAGCGGAAGAAACCCGCCGAACATCACGTTCCCCAACTGCTGCGACAGCCCGAATCCGGTGGTTCGGCTTTGCGGCGGGAACGACTCGGCGATGAAGGCGGGCAGCGGCGCCATGATCATTGCCGTGAGCAGCGCGAGGATCGTAATTAGCGCTGTTACGTACGTCCACTGAGCCGTCAGTACATTCGCGCGGATACCGGTGAAACATGGGTAGGCCGCCGCGCACCAAAGCACGATGCCGATCAGAATCACTCTGGCGCGGCCGATCGCGTCGGACAGCCGCCCGAACAGCGGGTAAGTCGGCGCGGCGATCACGATGGCGATGCCGAGACAAAGACTCGCCCTCACGGTCTCGACTTTCAGGACGTTCTCCAGAAAATAGAGCATGTAGACAATCGATGTGTAGAGCGAGACGGACGTGGAGCCCTGAGCGCCGAACATCGTCACGAAAATCGCTTTCCACGACGTTCTGCTCTTGATCGTATCCTTCAGCGGTGATGCGGAGAGCAACCCTGCGTCCTTGAGTTCGGAGAAAATTGGCGTCTCCGTCATGCCGAGCCGAACCCAGGTGGCAACGACAACGATCGGTGCGGAGAGCAGGAACGGAACGCGCCAGCCCCACGAAAGGAAACTCTCCGGATCCAGAACCCATTTGAGACCGGCGACGATCAGCAACGCGATCAGCAAGCCGACGCTTGCCGTGCTTTGAAGCACGCTCGTCGCCATTCCCTTGCGCCCCGGTGCCGAATGCTCCATCACATAGACGACCGCGGATCCGTACTCTCCGCCGAGCGCGACACCCTGAATGATCCGAAGCAAGAGCAGCGCGACCGGCGCCGCACTACCTATGACGGCGTAGGTGGGCAGACATCCGATACCCACGGTCGCCACGCCCATGATCAACAACGTAATGACGAAGGTTCTCTTTCGCCCGATACGGTCGGACATTGGACTGAAAATCAGCGTGCCTACTGGCCGCGCGACGTAGGCGATGCCGAACGTCGCCACCCCGGCCAGCGCGGCAACCACCCGATCCGCCGATGGCAGGAAAAGTCCCGTGAGCGTCGAGGTCAGGGCGACGTAGACAAAGAAATCGTAGTACTCAAGCAAAGTACCGACGCTTGCGCTGGCGATGATGCGAAACATGCTGGGGCGGGCATTCGCCGCCCGTTGATCGACGAGCATGGGTGTCTCCATGTATGGGTTGTCGGGCCGTTGCGTCGTTAATCGGATCGATCGCGACGTCGGCTCTGTTCTGCCTGCTGCCAGTGCCGCTTTGCCGCGGCCCGATTCTCGAGAAAGGTCGTCACCGCCGCCTTATGCTCACTTCCGCAAAGCAGGATGGCCTGCATGCCGGCAGCCATTTCCAGTGCGGCAGCGAGGGAAGCGGTCGCCGACTGGCGCACCAGACTTTTCGCCATGCGCGCGGCTTTCGGTGGATGCGCAGCAATCTTCCGGGCCAGGGCCAATGCCTCGGCATCGAGGCGATCGTCCGGTACGACCTTCGACACAATGCCCAGGCGACGAGCCTCCGACGCATCGACAAACTCGCTCGTCAGCGTCATCTCAAGCGCTTTGGCTGGTCCCACGACACGATTGAGAAACCACGCGCCTCCGATGCCGGAAACCAGACCGAGCCGCAGAAAACTCTCCGCAAAAACGGCCCGCTCGCCAGCGATGCGGATATCGCACATCAATGCAATATCGAAGCCGGCACCGATCGCCGCACCATTGACGGCGCACACGGACGGGACCTCCATGTCATTGAGTGCTCGCGTAATGCGATGCAAACACCCTAGCAAGCGCTCGCGCACCGCTTCTACGCCGCCGTCCATGAGATCACTCCCGCTCTGCATGTCCTTCACGTTGCCGCCGGTGCAAAAGTGCTCGCCCGACGAGCGCAGCAGCACACAACGGACATCTGGCATGCGCCCAATCCCTTCGAGCGTGTCCGAGAGCGCACCGGACATCTCGACGGTCAGCGCGTTCCCGTTCTCCGGGATATTCAACGTTATCGTCAAGACTCCCGAATCCAATGACGTCAGAACCGGCGACCCGCCCTCCTTAACTTGCGTTGGCATGAACTGCGCCTCCCTTCGAAGATTGATGAATGGCGCCGTCATCGAGCAGTTTGGCAATCTCTTCCTGACTGACGCCATAACTCGCGAGCACGTCCCTTGTGTGCTCGCCGTTGAGCGGCGCGGCCCTGTCCTCGTAGTCAGGCGCCCCTTCCGCGGCACTCAATGCAAATCGATTCGTCCGGATGCGCCCCGCGACCGGATGCGCCATCGTCGCCGCCAGCCCGCTTTCGGCATACTCCCGGGACTCGATGACATCGCTGTACGTCGCGACCGGAGCGCAAATGATGTCGCGCGCACTGAGCCGCCGCATCCACTCGGCTGTGGACCGCTCAGCGAATATCGCGGAGAGCCGTTCGTGGAGCGCGTTGCGGTTTTGCACCCGCGCGTCGTTGTCGAAAAACCGCGGATCCGCCTCAAGCTCGGGGACAGCCAATTCGTCGCACAATGCGCGCCAACGCGCCGGGTGATAGGCGACGACGACCATCCACCCGTCCTGCGTCGGATAGGCTTCGTTGGGCGCCGCATAGGGTGCGGCACTGCCTACTCTGTCGGGATTTCGACCGGACGCGAAGAACGATGAGAAGCCGATCTGCTGCAGCATCACCGTTGCGTTGTAAAGGCTGACATCGAGATACTGTCCCCCTTACCGTCACGGACACGGTGGAGCGCCGCGAGGATGGCGACCGCGGCCAGATAGCCACCCACCATGTCGGCAATCGGCACCGGAACCTTCAGGGGATCGGCGTTGGCCGATCCCAAGGTGCTCATCAGTCCGCTCACCGCCTGGATGATTCCGTCGACGCCAGGGCGGGTACGATTGGCCCCGCCCTGCCCGAACGCCGAGATGGAGCAGTAAACGAGCTGGGGGTTGATCTCGCGCACCGACGCAAAAGAGAGCCCCATGGATGCCATCACGCCCGGGCGGAAATTTTCGACAAGGACGTCCGCATGACGGAGCATCTTGCGAACCACGCGCCGACCCGCCTCGGTCTTCAGGTTGATGGCAACGCTCTGCTTATTGCGATTGACGCTCATGAATGCCGGGCTCTCGCCATTCACCCAAGGTGGCCCGATCTTGCGTCCCAGTTCCCCTTCCGGCGGCTCGATCTTGACGACGTCCGCGCCGAGATCCGCCAGCGTCATTGAACACACGGGACCCGCGAGGACGTGCGAGAAATCGAGCACTCGCACGCGACTTAGGCTGTCTCTTAACATTTTCGATTGTCCTGTCTCCTGACTTGCCGGAATGCCAAGCCATCAGGCGAGCATAGGTAGCGCGCTCGCACGCGACAATCGACTTTTTCGAACCGACGCTTTGACTTTTTGTTAAGAGGTTCGGCTACTCGGCTACTCGGCGACTAAGGTCACCAGCCAATCCCGAAAGGTTTCAAGCGCCGGCGAGGCGCGGCGCGTCTCGGGCCAGGCAAAGTAGTAGGTGTGTTCGCCGCGGTCCAGCCGAAACGAGAACGGCGCGATGAGCGTGCCATTGGCCAGTTCGGGAAGCACCAGCGCTTCCTGCGCAATCGCGACGCCGTGGCCTTCGATCGCAGCCTGATAGGCAAGCAACGACGTCTCATAGCGCATCTCACGTCGCCGCGGATTCAACGGCATGCCTGCGGCTTTGAGCCAGAGATTCCAATCCTCGGGGCGCGCAAGCGAATGCAGCAGCGTTTCGCAACGAAGCTGGCCGTCGCGGTTGATCGGGCATGACGGCGCCACCACCGGGACAAGGACGTTGCGCATCAGGCGTTGTACGTTGACCCCAGGCCAGGTGCCGTCTCCCAACTGAATGCCGGCGTCAATGGCTTCACGAGCGAAATTCAGCGGCGCAGGAGACGTCGTAAGTTGCACCTCGATGTCTGCGTGCAACCGGTGAAAATTGGCCAACCGGGGGATCAGCCACCTCACTGCGAAGGTGGCAGGCGAGCGAATCTTCAATACGGCAGCCCGACGTCCCGACGAGCGAATGCCTGTGGTCGCGTCGCGAAGCGCAGAAAATAACGGCATCAATTCGGCCAGATAGCTGGCACCCGCGGCAGTCAGTTCGAGCCGACCTTTGACGCGCTCGAACAGATCGACGCCAAGGTAATCCTCAAGCGCCCTCACCTGCCGGCTGACCGCCGCCGGTGTCACCGCCAACTCGTTCGCCGCCTTTGTAATGCTCAACAAGCGCCCAGTCGCTTCAAAAGCACGTGCAGGGTTTAGCGGGGGAAGCGACTCTCGGCGTTCCATTGGCGCGATCCAGGCATGAGGTGAATTGCCGAAATTCTCTTTCACCTCGAAGGAATGGGCAACAGCTATACTCCGGCCATTTTCGCGCGCCGTTGCGAGATTCCAATAACGGGAGCGAGGTCGAAGACCTCGTCAAACCTTCGCTCACTTGCGCCCGGCGCGCAAAGTTGGGCCAACTGGCGCGACAGTCGATCGTACGCGACGTCGCGTTCGGCAACTCGCCACTCAGTGGACATCCGTCGGGTCAGCGACTTGACTTCGTCCAACGTATAGGCAAGCGCCGACGGTGCGCCGGAGTCCAGTCGCACGACGCGACCATCGCGCAATACAACATCGATTCGGCAATGGAACGGCGCAAGCGACGTGTCCGCGACCACCTCGATTCGGCGGCTCCTGTCGTGCAACGCGGCAGGCGCATGCCCTGGCGTAAAGTCGGCCAATGTCAGCGTGTCGTTCTCGAGCACGGTTTGCAGCATGAATGCCGCGCTCATGATGGCACTGGAAGCGCTATCAAACGGCCCATGACGGTCCACCCCGGGATAACGGGCGTATGCGGGATGCAAGGCGAGCGTCATGCGTTCGACATCGCTCGCCGTAAAGCCGTCGCGGTGCTTCCCGTCGATCAGCGTCTTGACCGGTAGCTGGTTGATTGTGCAGCCTGGGAACGGCTTGAAGGTCACCGCCAGGATTTCGTCCGGCGCCTCGCCACTCCATTGCCACTGCGGGACCTCTCCCGCAAAAGCACGATAGAAGCCGTTAGGTCCCTCCAGTGCATGGGCAGCGCCGCCCATGCCATACTGCGCCAGCCGTGCCGCCACGACGCCAGCACGGCTCGCCATGCCAACCTGCAACAGCCATTCAGGCGTCCCCTCCGCCCAACATTGCATTGTGCCCCCGCTGAACTGACTCGCGATCGACAGCGCCGCCGCGCACTGCGCAGCGTCGAGTCTCAGAACGCGCGCCGCACCCGCCGCCGCGGAAAACACGGCATACAACGACGTGCCACGAAAGCCACGCTCGCCGCTCTTCATGGCGGCAGAACGCGCGACGAGCGGCGCAACGTCGTAGGCACAAGCCAGCGCGGCGCAAACGTCGCCGGCGCACGCGCCGGTTTCCTCCGCCAGCGCAATGACTGCCGGAATCGCAACGCATCCAATATGTCCATTCATGGCGGCATGGGTGTCGTTCTGGCCGCGCGCGGTAATCAACGCCGCGTTGCGAAATGCCGCGTCCGCGGGCGACAGCGCCGCACCGGTTCGCCAGCATCGGGCATCGCCGGGCGCGGCATGTATGTGCTCGAGCGCCCGGCGCACGTTATCGGCAGGGGGTGCGGCCAGCGCAACGCTGAGATTGAACAGCAGGCAAGCATGCAGCTTGTCGATCACGGCGCGGCCAAGTGCGTCGGCCGTGCGTGAAGCAATAAAGGTGGCGAGCTTTTCAACGTAAGTCGGTTGCATCGAGTGTCTCCTGTTCAATGCAGTCTACGTGCTAGCGCCTATTCAAATAAGCCGGGATTTTCAATATCATCCGATCGATCTTTCCAATCGTTTTGCGGCGCCCCACTATCCATGAGTCGACTGAACCTGACCAATCTCGAGACCGTGTGCTGCATCGCCCGCGCCGGGACGTTTTCCGCTGCGGCGGAACGACTCAATGCGTCCC
This sequence comes from Pandoraea pnomenusa, assembly GCF_000767615.3. Taxonomy (NCBI): domain Bacteria; kingdom Pseudomonadati; phylum Pseudomonadota; class Betaproteobacteria; order Burkholderiales; family Burkholderiaceae; genus Pandoraea; species Pandoraea pnomenusa. Next base: position 4,406,635 of record NZ_CP009553.3, read on the forward strand.
AACCGACGGTGACCGGGCGAGTACGCGAGCTCGAGCAATCCCTCGGCATCCAGTTCTTCAGAAAGCGCGGACGCAACATGGAACTGACGGAAGAAGGGAGACAATTCATCGAACGTGTCGAACCGCTCGTCATCAAGCTTGAAGAGGCTGTCTCGACGCACGCCGACACGGCGTCGGCACGTGGCACGTTGCGACTCGGCATCGGCATCGTGACGATGACGTGGTTCGGCGAAGTCCTCGCGCAACTGCGCCGCGACATGCCCCTGGTGCAATACGACATCGACACCGATCTGAGCATGAACATGCTGCACAAGCTGGAGTCCGGAAAGCTGGATCTCGCAGTGATCGCGGGGCGTGTAGACCACCCGGTGCTCGCAACTTCGCGGCTCGCCCCGGAAGAGCTTCGTTGGCTGATGGGTGTGCGCACGGCTGACGAAGACAGCGCGCAGTCCGCCGACATTGCGTCTTGTATGAACGAACGACCACTGTGGTTTGTGTCACGCCCCTCCGAGTTCTTTCCGCGCTCCCTCGAGACGCTCAGGCGCCACGGCGCGTCGCTTTCGAATGTGAACACTTGCAGCAACATGATGAGCATGCTGCAAATGATCGAATGGACCGGCGGCATCGGACTGGTGGCATCGGCGCTCGCCAAACCGCTGCTCGAGGCTGCGCGGGTGAAAGACCTATCGGCCGACTTGCCGCCGGAGCATTACGATTTGACCCTTGCTTACCGTACGGACGAGCGTCAGTCCATCGTTCGACAGGTGGTGGATCGTATCGTTGAGTACGATGCGCTACATCGCAATGCGCGCCGCCCCTTGCGATAACTCGTCGACCACCCGATTTCTCAACACGCCTACACCGGATATCTCCACTTCCACCACGTCGCCGGGCGCCAGCCACCGCGGTGGCGTGCGGCGTGCGCCAATGCCCGCCGGCGTCCCCGTTGCGATCACATCGCCACCGGCCAACTGGGTGAAGGTCGATGCGTAAGCGACAAGTGACGCGATGGGGTGAATCAGATTTGACAGCGGCGCACTTTGCATCACCTCGCCATTGACTCGCGTACGAAGCACGCATCGGGTCGGGTCCGGCAGCTCATCCGCGGTGACGATCCACGGTCCAAGCGAACCGGACGCACAGAAATTCTTGCCCGCCGCAATCGACGCCTTCTGAAAATCGCGCACGCTCCCATCATTGAAGCAGCAATAACCGGCGATGTGCCGCTGCGCATCAGCGGCATCGATGTAGCGCCCGGGCTTGCCTATGATCACCGCAAGTTCACCCTCGAAATCAAGCTGCTCGGAGACACGCGGACGAATCAGCGGCTCGCCGGAGCCCACCAGAGAGTCATGGAAGCGACTGAAGAATATCGGCGCCGCCTGTGCGTGCAGCCCGATTTCCTTCACGTGTTCCGCATAGTTTCCGCCGACCGCAAGCAGTTTGCCCCGCTGCAATGGAGGCCGCCACCGGATCGTGTCGGAACGGAAAGTGGGCGCGGATTGCGAGACAGCCTGGGCGACATCGACCAGGGCGTCGGCGCGGAGCACCTCGTCGAGCGTCGCGAAACGGCCATGCGTTGCCCGTTGACCGTCAACCACGTCGAAGCCGTGCGCGTTGCGATCGACGAGCGCGCCCCACCGCGAGGCGTCGCCATGCGTGAATGAAAGGAGTTTCATGTTCGTGCACCTAGAAGCGATGACGCAAACCGACGCTCACTCCGGCTTCCGTTCGATTCGATGAGGGGGCGTTAAGCGTGATTTGCGCGATTGCATCGGGTGACGAACCGATCTCGTATGCCGCGGCAACGTAGACGTCGGTAAGCTTGGACAAGAAGTGGTCGTTGGCGATGCCAATCTGCCACCAATGCGGAGCGTTATGCGTGCTGCCGCTACGGAACTGGCCCGACGAGTACGTCAGCATCATGCCGGTGACGTTGGCGGGCGTCGCCTGATATGCAAGGTTGATTTCCGCGACGTTCAGCGCCAGGCTACCGGGACCATTGAGCCCCGATGTGCGAGCAAGCGTCATACGGTTATCGTTCAGGAGTGTTCGGGAGAGCACGGCGCCGACGCTCCAGCGATCGATCGTGTACACGGCGGCAACCATCCCCGTTTTCTGTGTGCCCACGGCCAGCGCGGCCGTCGATGGGCCGCCGGACATCTTGGCGTCCACCTGCCGAATCCATAATGGCAGCGCCGTCTGATAGTCGCCGACCGCGGCCCCTGCGGAATTGGATAAGGCGTCGGGCCGGTCGATCTGCGTGTAGCCCGCAGACAGTTCGAGTCCATGGCCTACGTAACGAACCGCCCCGCCCCATTCGCGGTTATTGGCGAAGCCGCCGCTGTCCGTAGCGGCCTGATTGCTGAAGGCGTACTGCAACCGGTACGTCACGCCGACATAGTTCGGACTTTCGTAGTCGATCGCATTGTTGAAGCGAGTGGTTCCACCGAGCAAGTCGAGATCGAGCGGATGGACCATCAGCGACGTTCCCCACCGCAGCGCGGCGGTGAGAAAGCCGCCATAAAGGGCCAGCGGCGTGTACTGCCGACCCAAGCGCAGCGTGCCGTACTGGTTGTCCGAGAGCCCCACGTACGCCTGACGTCCGAACATTCTGCCGTTCTGCAGCGTCGATCCGCTCGCGGAGTTGAAGCCGCTCTCGAGCACCCCGAGCGCACGCAGTCCGCCGCCGAGGTCTTCGATTGCTCTCACGCCCCATCTCGCGCCCGACAGCTTGCCGGAGGTCATCTCCAGGTTGCGGCTTCCGTTCTGGTTGCTGGACCAGGTCATGCCGGTGTCGATCAGTCCGTAAAGCGCTACGCTCGAGCCTGCGTAGGATGAATGCGCGCAGGTTGCCCCGAGCGCTAGCGCACAGAGGCGCAGCACCTTGTTCATCGTGTCTCCAATGGTTGTGATGCCCAAATTGGTCGACGAAGTGGTCGACGAAGTGGTCGATTTGGGCAGGCGCACTTGGGCGCCGATATTCGAGCGTCAGTCGCGCTCGTGCAGCGTGCGTGACGGGATAAGCCAGAGAACCACCGCCACGGCAGCCATTACCACGGCGGCGACGAGGTACAAGCCTCCGGCAACGCTGCCGGTCTGCTGCTTGATGTGTCCGATCGCCATGGGCGCCAGCGAACCGGCGAGTTGACCGAGCGCACTGATCAACGCGAGCCCGCCCGCTGCCGCCGTGCCGGACAGATATGCCAGCGGAATCGTGAAGAACAGCGCCGCGATGCCGAGAAAGCCGATCGTGAGGAACGTGATGGCGACGACGGTCAGCATGAGGTCGTGCATGACGAACGACAATCCGACAAGCGACGCCGCTGCGAGTGTCCCGCACGCAGCCCAATGCCAGCGGCGTTCGAGCCGCAGATCAGAACTGCGGCAGATCAGCAGCATGGCGACCGCGCCGATCGCATAGGGAATCATCGATATCAGGCCGACATCGAAGGCGTTGGCTGCGCCGGCCTGCTTGATGATGGCCGGACTCCAGTAGGTGATGACGTTGGCGACCCACGGCACCGCGGTATAGACCAGCGCCGCAATGTAAAGGCGCGGGGATTTCAATGCCGCGCCGAAGTGATGCGACGCTGCGTCCTGACCTTTGGCGTTTCGCTCGGCTTCGAGGGCACTGACAATCAGCGTCTTTTCCGCGTCGGTCAGCCATCGGGCATCCTTAGGCCGCTCGGTCAGGAAGAAGTAAAGCAGCACCCCCGCCACGATGGAGGGAATCCCTTCGATCACGAATAGCCAACGCCACGCCGCCATTCCCCCGACATCGTTCATCGCATGCAGAATCCAGCCCGAGAGCGGGCCACCGAGAAATCCGGAAACGGGTACGGCAAGTGCAAAGATTCCGATCACTCGTGCGCGCCGCTTGGCAGGGTACCAATGCGTGAAAAACAGCAGTGCGCCGGGGAAAAAGCCTGCCTCGGCCGCGCCCAGGGCGAGACGCGCGAAGTACAGGTGCGTGGGCGTCTGCACGGCGAACGTCAGTGTGGAAACAATGCCCCACGCAATCATGATGCGCGAGAGCGTCTTGCGTGCCCCGATCCGCACCATCAACAAGTTGCTGGGCACTTCGAAAAGGACATAGCTGAAGAACAGAAGGCCGACCGCGAAGCCGTACTGTTCGTCGCTCAAACCGATGTCCTGGCGCATCTGAAGGTGTGCGAAGCTGATGTTCACGCGATCGATGAACGACAGAACGAAGCAGCCGAACAGGACCGCTGCGATGCGCAGGTCGATCTTGCGATATGCGGCGCGCTCGGCGTCGGCAAGATCGAGAGATACAGACGGGGAAGCCGTGCTCATTGATGTGTCTCCTGGCGATGCGCTTTGGCGCATTCTATATATGAGGCTCAGGCGGCTTCGACGACAGCCGTCCAGCGCAGCTCACGACGATGCTCTGTCGATTCGAAGGGCGTCGCGCGATGCATGGTGACGCTGTTGTCCCACAGAAGCAGGTCGTTCGCGTGCCAGGCGTAGCTCAGCAGGAAAGCCGGTTGGGTGGCATGCTCGAGCAATTCCTCGATCAGGGTGCGTCCCTGATCAAGCGGCCAGCCCGCGATATGCGATGCGCTTGACGACAGGTAGAGCGACCGTCGGCCGCTCACGGGGTGCTGGCGGACCAATGCGTGGCGTACGGCGGGCGCCTGACGACGCTCCTCGTCGGTGAAATCCGTGAACCCGCATTTGGCGCGTTGTACGAGCACGCTGTGTTCGACTTCAAGCGATGCGAGCAGCGCCTTGCGATCGGACGGCAAGGCGTCCCATGCCGCTCGCATGTCGACATACTCCGTGGGTGGCGGCTCGGGCGGGAGCGCACGCGCGGACAGTAAGGTAATTCGAGCCGGACGCGCGAGAAACGTCAGGTCCGAGTGCCAGAGCAAATTCGAATCTCCGTAAGCGGGAGCGGTCGCGTCCTTGAGGTTGCCCTTGACGTCGATATTTCCAACGTCGTTAAGTCGCCGATCGGCGAGTCGCCGGCGAGACGCGTCGAGAATCGACTGATGGATGGGTCCAAATCGATCGGCAAGCGCGAGTTGGGCTTCGTCATCGAGCGGCATACCTCGCACGCCTACCACGGCATACCGTGCGAGTGCGTCGTTGAGCATGGCGATGGTCGCTTCGGTCCGTAGTTCTTCCGGGCGCAAGTCGTGAATGACGGCGCCGAACTCGCGCCCGGGATGACCGAGAGGTTCGATCAGCATGGGTAGTCTCCGCATCTTGTTAGTGTGGTTTGCTCACACCGTTCGTAGTCGAATCCGGTGCGACAGAGCGGAGTTTAAGAACGCTGGGCCAGAGCGAACAAGTGGGAATTTTCGATCCGCTTTTATCGGTATTTCCTATGCTTTTCCGGCGCCTGCACGCAACGGGGGGCGTCGCGCAATGGATTTGACTCGGATTTTGCGCCCGAATTTGTCACGGTCGGAAGTGGTGGCGGCGCGCCTGGTTGTATTCGATCGGCATTGGAATAAATTTATGAGGCGGTGGAAACCTGCTCACGTCCTGATCGAGGAAAAGACTGACGTTCGGCGCGGCGATCAAGGCTTTGATCGAGAAGTCACCGCCGTTCGGCTATCGGGCGGTCGCGTATCCGCTGGGATTCAACGAGATCACCGTGCGGCGAGTGTTCCGGTTGATGGGCTGGTAGATTCGTAAGCGGCCGATCGGCTGACCTGTCCTGAAAATTTCGTACCAATCAAATCTAGGGATAATGGCTCCTCAGCTCAGATGAGGAGTTGGCATGAAAAAGAACCGGTACAGCGACGAACAGATTGTGCGGATACTGCGTGAAGCGGATCGGGACACGGTGCCTGAGGTGGCCAAGCGCCACGGCGTGAGCGAAGCGTCGATCTACGCTTGGCGCAAGCGCTTCGGTGAAATGGTCAGCGACGACGTCAAGCGCCTCAAAGCACTAGAGGCGGAGAACGCCCGACTGAAGAAACTGGTCGCCGACCAGGCACTCGATATCCAAGTCCTGAAGGAGATCGGCGCAAAAAAGTGGTGAGCGTGCAGGCTCGCTGTGAGCAAGCCCGGTTTGCGATGGCAAGGGGCTTGAGCCAACGGCGAGCGTGCACGCTGATGCAGGTCAGCCGTTCGAGCTTGGGTTACGAGCTCAAGATGCCGAGCAAGAACGCGCCAGTGATCGATGCGATGCGAGCGTTGTCGGGGCAATTCCCGCGTTTCGGCTCGCGTCGCATTCGAGTATTGCTAGGGCGCGAAGGCATCGTGGTCGGTCGTGACCGATGTGCTTCGCTCTGGGCGCAGGCGGGTTTGCAAGTGCCAAAGAAGCGTCGCAGACGCCGCGTAGCAGGCAGTCGTTCAAGGCCCCACGCACCGGCAGCTCGCAACTCGGTGTGGTGCTATGACTTCGTATTCGACGCCTGTGCGAACGGTCAGCAAGTCAAATGCCTGACGGTGGTCGACGAATATACGCGGGAATGCTTGGCGATCGATGTGGCGGGATCGATTCGCTCTCGTCGAGTCATTGAAGTGTTAAGTCGGTTGATCAGCGTGCATGGCGCGCCCCGTTATCTGCGCTCAGACAATGGGCCGGAATTTGTCAGCACGGCGCTGTTGAAATGGGCGGTACAGGAGCAGATCGAGACAGCGTTGATTGATCCGGGCAAGCCTTGGCAGAACGGAACCAACGAGAGCTTCAACGGGAAATTCCGCGATGAATGTTTAGCGATGGAGTGGTTTCGCAATCGGATTGAAGCGAAGATCGTGATCGAGGACTGGCGCACGCACTACAACGAGGTGCGCCCGCATTCGAGTTTGCAGTACCTAACCCCCGCCGAATTCCGTCGGGTCAGCGAATGTGGTTCAAACACCGGGGCCGTGATTCTCTAGACGCCAATGGTACGAAAATATCCGTCAGGTCATCTGGCTATCGCGTTTGAACACTACAATGAGCGCCATCCGCACAAAGCCCTGAAATACCGCTCGCCTCGCGAGTTCAGGCGTAATGCGGTGTCATCAACCTAACGGTGTCCGCGTGTCCTGAGTTACAGGGGCAACTCCAGACCTACAGGCATGTGCCGCAATAGGCGATAATCTCGGGTAATCGCGCCACGCATGCGCCGGCCGGTTGCTTCTTCGCAAGTCACATTTATAACCGCAACGATCGCACCTATTTTGGCTCCGTTAGCAATGAATATAACAACAGATTGGAATTGGTTTTTCAGTTCAATCGCACAGTCATCCGCGGCTATAGTAGGCATTTTCGGCGCGTTCATCATCACAAAAATATTGAACAATCAGTCCGCCTTTTCGGCAACGAAAAGTCAGATCCAGGAGCTGATACTGGAAGGCCAGAAAATTGCCGACGACGCGGGCGGTCGATATTTCAAGTGGTACAACGAGCGCACACTGGAATCGGCGAAATTCCGAGCAGAAAATTTCCTTGATGAGCATCCAGAAGCCGACGACGAAACTTTGCTCCGGGAGGCCCGATTCTCACCTTTCTTGCCGCAAAGCTCCGCGAATGAAGTGATTCTCACGATACGTTCAAATCGAGCTGAAGAAGCAAGGCGCGAGAAGGAAGAACTCGATTGGTTGAGCAATGCAAGAAATCTCTCTGGTTTCGGCGCGGCCGCACTCGCCAATGGAGTTGTCCGCGGTCGAAAGTTACCGAGTATTTCCAGTTTCAACCATGAGCAAGTGACAGAAGAGCGGGAATCGATCGATGCGGTTCTTCGTCAAGCACGCCATCATTTGCGAACAGTGTCACGATTCCTGTCACGGGTTGAGAGCAATCCTGAATCTTCGGGCGTGATCTCATGCTCTCTAGTGATGATCGCGGTGCTGTTTTTGGTTGGGGTGATCTATCCGCTTAGCTTCTTACCGATGTCAGTTCCCGGCCAGCCTGTTCTTACGCTCGATGGTTTCTGGCATGCTGTCTTTTCGCTACGCGGTATCTTGTTGATCGTCGTTTCGCTTCTGTTTCTCGCGGTACTCGGAATGTTTTTCGTCATGAACTACGGCATGAAGTATTCTGAGGAAGAGATTCAGGGGTTGCGGGATCTATGTTCATTGGGGCGATATTCTTCGTATTTTTCTATATACGAAGTAAACGAACGGCAACTGTCGAAGAAAGTGACTGGCGCTTGAGGCGGACCGGTTGGACGCGACCAGCGTCGGTTGCCGGGCGCGAAGCAGTCTTCGCAGTGGAGCGTGTCTGAAGACCGTTGAGGGTCGAAAACTTCCCCTCGCGCGTGACCGTTTTCGGCCAATTCCGGTCGTTCGACATTGGAGCGTAGATCGTCGACAATCTCGCATGCTGTCTAACCTTGAGTATGACTGCAATGGACGACAAGACGACTGAATCGAAGAAATCAGCAAGCGAACAGATGATGGACGCGACAGCACACTTCATCGGGAAACTTGAAGAAGTTCCTGGTTGGCGGGAGTTTCGAGATTGGCAGCCGCAATGGACCTCGACGGAATTTATCAGAGGCAGCTCGACGAAGTGCAGCCGGTCGCACTGCCCCACGAGATCGATTTGCAGCATGCCGTCGTAAGTCGTTATCTTGAGCTGTGTGACCTCGTGCTTTCCGTAAAATCCTGCGAGTATTACTTCCGCCGCTTTCCGTTCAATGGTTTGCCAGTGACGCGACATGAACACTTAAGCAACGTCTGCGAGTTGTACTTCAGCCGCTTCTACCAGTTTAAGGAGCGCCTCAAATACTTGGTCGATGCCGTCGATGTTTTGGTGCCCAAGCACGGCATGCAATTCGGTCCGTTCATCAAACAATTTGCGAGAGAATTCGATCAGGAAATTCACGAGCGGAACCAAATTCACCATTTCAAAAGGTTCGCGGATCTCGATATTGAGCGGGTCTATCTGACTGGGATACATGACATCGTGTTCCCGAATAAAGGTTGGAAAGCAGAGCAACGCCTGTACTACAGAAAGGTCGCGAGAGAATGGGCTCAGCGTGTTCGCAAACGTGGAGCACGACTGGATGCTTTCGTAGATGCAGTCGCCGAGGCGCTTCTACGAGGCTGCCCGTTCCTCGCCCTCCCCGGGTAGGGGATGTCCGCTTGGCTCGTGAGGCAGATGGCAGCGTTGGGTCGAGAATGGACCACCAGCTCTCCTTCTGGACAACGCCAGTGTCACCTGTCACCCACCCTTGTTGTCGTCAGCGAGGGCGTACGGACCGAAACGCATCACCTCCTCGCCAATCCAGTCGTTGACCGCCTTCATGCGCTCCTGCAGCGGCTGCACTTCGTTGATCCCGAACACTCGCGCGGCCTTCGTCACGTCACCGAAGCCGCCCGTGTTGTTCGGGAGCACGCTCATCAGTTGCGGTGGCACGCGGTGCGCCGCCAACAGGTCATCACGCGTTACGTTCTTGATGTTGAAGAACTCATCTTTTGCGGCCACTTCCGACACTGGCAGAATCTGGATGCCATCCTTCTTGCCGTTCGGCGCGTACATGAACAGGTCCCGGAAGTTGCCCGGCCCTTTGGCGCTGCGCAGCGCCTCGCGCATCGCATCGACGTCGCCTTGGTCCTGTGCCGCGTCCGTCATGTACAGGATGAAGCCAGCGTGGCTACCGTTCTTGTAATACCGCCGGCGGAACAGTGTCGCCGATTCGTTGAGCCACGCCGAGTTGAGCGCAGCCAGGTATTCGGGTAGGCCGTACACCTCCTGATGGAGGTCCGGCTCCATCAGGTGAAACACGTCGCCGGCGTCGAACTGCGTCTCCTTCCCGACTTCGGGCACCCACCAATATCGATCCAGATCAAGGCCACGCCGCACGTACTTGGTCAGTGCGGCTTTGAGTGCCACGGCGCCGCCGAAGCGATTCTTGCGCCGCTCGAAATATGCGTTACCGAAGATCAGAATCTGGAACGATGATCTGCGGGCCGCCATCGCGGCAGCGCTGGCGTCACGCCCCGTTGCCACGTCGCGCTGGCTCTTCTGCACGCGCGCGGGCGATTGCTACGTCAAGGAGCACGGCCGTGCTGGAGGACGGGAGTCACTTTGGGCGGACTTCATGGCCCGAGTCATGGCAGAAACCAAGGTGACCTTCCGTTCAACGAACACGATATGTGCGCAAAAGCGGCCAGCGATGCGGAATCGCTTGAACAGGCGCGCGCGCTGCTTTCTCATGCTGATAGCAGGACGACGGAACGCATCTACAGACGGAAGGCCGAGCGGGTGAATCCGCTCAAGAAACCGGGTTGAATGACACAACCCCGGTTCTATGACACAAGTGGGTATCCGACACTGCCCGGAAACCCGCATGGAATAAGGTGGCGGAGAGAGGGGGATTCGAACCCCCGATAGGCTATTAACCTAGGACCGCATTCGCAGTAGGGATATGATTTTACGAGCAAAACTACGGACAACGAATCCTATTCGGTCTACATAGGGCGCCCGATATGGGCCAATATCGACCGACACTTGGTTCTGCGATTAGGGAATATGACTTGGCGTGTCATTGCCAAGCGGACCTAGGATTGAGAACTTCCGCACGTATTCTTGCCCAGAGATGGTTGCCGTAAGTTGGTAGTCACCGAAAACAACTTGCAGCGGGCGGAAAGGAAACACCATTGAAAGAGAAGTAACGCCATTGACGGCGCTGATCTGACGCACTCGCTCCCCCTCCGCAATCAATTGCTTGCCATTAGGGTCCCGAAAGTCAACCGTTACCGAGAATTGCCCCGAAACGTTAGAGACGAGCAACGCAGCGGCCAATGAGGGTAACGTCAGTTGCTGCCCTTCCGTTGGAAACTGAGTGGTACGAATCGCGTTTCCAGGCATTAGCCCTACCACCATGAGCTTACCGGGCTCAGCCTCCGGGCGAATGTCATCGGCAACAAAAAACGCAACATCGGCTTCCGATGGCGGGCGGGTATTGGTATCGACCATTAAACCCTCGTCTTATTTTCCGTAGAACAGCATTGCCATGGGCACGGACTTTGTGCGTGTTTCTGTCGACAGTTGCGCCGCAAACAATTCGAAATCTGATGGCGCTCCAAGCCAAGAGGCTTCTGCAGACGCGTCAAAGTCGCTCGGCCCTTGGCTCGCAACTTCAAATTCCACCAATTTCGCAGTGGTACGCGCGAACACCATCGCGCTCGTCACCAACAATTGCGACGTCGGAGAAATGAACCTTGGCGCCGTACGTTTCGGCGCCCGCCTCGAGCGCCAAAACGCTCGAAGTTCCCCTCGGTTGAGGTATGCCATAACGCTCACGCATGCAACGCATGAGAGCACAAAGAAAACGAAGATCATTCCAAAATAGAATGTCATTGTGGGTTGTACGTGAAGATCATGACGTTCGTGGCACAGACGGTGATCGCAGATACCCATCCAAGCCCGTAGACTAATCCACGCAGTACTATCTCGAAAGGCTTCTCAACCTCCCGACGCGCATGCGGTTCAAAGAAAAAAATCTGCGCCAACCATCCTAAGAATGCGAGCACAAAAGTCACCCCGAAGCACAGGCTAGCATTGTCGCGAAATGGGGCGTTATGGATGAATTTTGAGAACGAGGCGGCGTCGATCATCGCAGTGAAATTCAAAACGATCAAGACCAGCAGCCAGTCTGCGCCGCTTGTAGCCAACGCATCACCTTTTCTGACGGCCAAATTCAGAAGCCACCCAAAAAAGGGTGGCAGGAACGCTGTCGCGATCAACTGAAAAAAAAGCACGTCGCCTCTCCCCGATTCGGCAATCTAACTCTTTGGCGAGATAGTAACATGCCACCTAGATGTGAGAGTGCGTACGGTAAGGCGCAACAGTTTCGATTCCTGTCGGGGGGACCAGCCAGATAAGGCTTTCGGCGTTCGCCGTGACACGTTTGTGTCAAATACCCTCCATGCCAGCGGTGCCATCGGAACCGATGAGCCCTGTTCCGACTTGACGCGCGCGGGTGGGCGGAATACTGTACAAAACAACAGCATTCCGCCGTAACCTCATTATGTCTCTCCAACCTCGTCCATCCGACCTATCCATCGATCGACTGCGCAGCTTGTGGCTGGCCAATAGAGATCCGGATATTCGCCGCGCCCTCGAAGAGGTGGCGTTTAGACGTGCGGCCGCAGAACGGCAAGACCTAGCCCTCCGCGAGATCACGACATTATTCGAGATCATCCGGCAGGCTTGGAAGGAAAACGTCGGCGGGCAGCTCGTCGCAATGGAAATGCTTAGAGCCGCTCTCAACGATCAGCGCGACCTGCGGGGGAATTTCCGGGGGATCGCCTCAGAGATCAAAAAAGATAACGATAGTTATTATTTACTCATATTTGCTAACTATAGTTATCTCAAAACAGTCCCGGTGCGTCCACCGATCGGTCCCAGCTGTAGATGATTAGTTCGGTACGCGACGCTGCCCGGCCGCCACCCCCGACGGTGTAATCAATGCCGCAGGTTTCGAACTCGAAGCCGTCAAACACCCGGCGTATGTCCGGGTGATCATTGATGCTGACGATCGCGCGCCCCTTAATATGCCGCAGCAGGTGCGCCATGCGTTCGTATTCGGCAAACGGAAATGGGACACCATACCCTTCCGTCTCCCAATATGGTGGATCGAGGTAAAAGAACGAGTGCTCGCGGTCGTACCGCTCGATGCAGTTGTGCCACTCCAAGTTTTCGATATACGCGCTGGCCAACCGAAGATGCGCGGCCGACAGAGACTCTTCGAGGCGCAGCAAGTTGAGGCCCGGCGGAGTGGTAGTCGCTGTACCAAAGGTCTGCGACTCCACCTTTCCGCCGAAGCAGCTTTGCTGAAGATAGTAAAAACGCGCCGCCCGTTGAATGTCAGTTAGCGTTCGTGCCGGCGTATCCTTCAGCCACTGGAACACCTCGCGGCTGGACAACGCCCACTTGAACTGCCGCACGAACTCCTCGAGGTGATTCTGTACAACGCGGTACAGATTCACCAGCTCGCCGTTGATATCGTTGATGACCTCCACGTCCGCAGGCGGTCGCAGAAAATACAACGCGGCTCCGCCGGCAAAGACTTCGATATACGTTTTGTGGGCCGGGAAACGCGGCAAGAGAATGTCTGCCAGGCGACGCTTGCCGCCAATCCACGGGATGATTGGTTGTGCCATTGATGTGAGCCTTTTGGGATTTGTTACAATCGCCCCGCCTCCTAGGAAGGTGGCAGGGCCTTGGCTTGGCTCACTGGTCGCATCAGTGTGTCCGGTGACCGGTTAGGTGCTCCAACACCGAGCCGGTCGCCCTGTCTTTTCAAAGGCAGCGGCGCCGCCTTCAGATAAGAAAAATTCGAAAATGCCAGACATTGAAGATTCGCCAGATAAAGCAAGACGAAACCTAGTCACGCTGTCGGCAGTTGTCTGGGCCTGCGCCTATCTTCAGCCCAGAATTCCAGCAGAAGCAAAGCTGTTCGGGATTGTCGACGTTCAGCACATCACCCCGTCCAGGCTATGGGTGGCGCTGCTTCTTCTCCTCTCATATTTGTTGGTCCGGTTTATTCGTTCCCCTGCGTGGTCGGAAGCATTCCTACGATGGCGAGACGCTCGAGAAAGGCAGCTTAATTTGATGCTCGCGAGAGACTTCGAGGAGGACGTGCGCGAATATCTTCTGCGTCGAACTGAGACTGACCGACTGTCGATCATGGCGGCGGCGTCTGGGCAGTTCCCACTCCTGAAGCCCGGCGAAGTTGAAACGCTGCAGTACTCCAAGCAGCACCTTCACTGGCTGACCAATCGAAGGTCGCACGCGGAGCTCGAACTGGAGTTCGACTTCTTGACTGACGGCCACATTCGCCGGGGCTCCCTTCGATTCAATGTTCGACTGGAGCCGAACTCCCACCGCTCGGCGCGCTTTCGCGCGTGGGCGTACTCGCAACTCACATCAAACCTCGCCCTGGAAGTGCATTTCGCCCTCTTCATGGCAATCGGTGCGGTCGGACTGACGCTAGACGCCTTTTGGAACTCGTGCACAGCGAGCGTCTGGGCTTGCATCTTCTAGCCAACGTCTCGCTAGTACAGCTGCGAAGATGAACAAGCCCGTCCGATAGCCTCCCACTTTTCCTCGTACATATCGCGCTCGATCCGCTCAGCGCGCAGACGCTGCACTGCTTGGTACGTGCTTCCCGCGAGAATCTCTTCGTCCGTGAACCAACGGCCCCGCGTCGGCAGCTCCCTGATGCACGGAACGGCGACCGGGATCTCCGCTTCGACCAACGCCGGCGGCCGATCACCCGGGACGCCGCCGCACCCGGCCAGCACACTACATGCCAGCACGCCATTCATTAAAAGCGTCTTCACAGGATTTCCCCTTTGCCGATTCGTCGGCAATTCGTTGATTAAGCAATGCGACCTTTTGCATCGCCGACGACGCACGCGCTTCGGCAGCTCGCAACGCGTCGTCGGCCGCTGACCGGCTTTGGGCGGCCGCCTCCGCCCACGCGGCGACTGCGCTGTTTTGTCGGGAGAGCGTCGCGGACATAGCATCGAAGCCACGATGCCATTGCTCCGCCTGGTCTTTCGCGCGAGCGACCTCGGACTGCGCAGCGTCCAGCCGAGGCGAGAAATAGATGCGATCCGCGGCGCCGATTGAGACTAGGGCGATGGCAAGAACGATCGCCGCCATCGCGAGCACCTTGGCCGACGCCGACCAACCGTTAAGCACTTCCACGATCCACCTCCCGCAATCCACGATTGAGCACGGCGTCGAGTACACGCGAACCACCATATCCGGCAAGCGTGATCGCTAGCGCCTCGAGCGCCCACTTCCATTCCATCCACTCAGAGACGAAAAAAGCGGCCAGCCCAGCCACCACCCCGACGACGAGATCCTTTGCAATCTCGAGCGGTACCGATCGAACCGGCGGCGCATCGACGCGCGCGAGCTTCTGCAACGTGTTGGCCACGCCACCGAGCAACGAGAAAACGACCGTGAGCACGATGGCCGCCGGCGCCACGTGCGCGAGATCCTGGTCGAACGTGACGGCGCTGCCCGCGATCGCGGCCGTCGCCCAGCACAGCAGCCACATCCCCCATGTCAGCTTGATAATTTGTTGCACGCGTCCCCCCGTTGGGTGCGATGTTTATTGATGGCGTCGCGCATCGCGAGCGCAACGCCGAAGACGGCCATACCGATGTGCAGCACATAGCTCGCCCAATCCCCGAATCCGACGCCGGCGCCGCGAAACACCTGGACCGCTACGAATGGCGGCACGAGGTATCCGAAGGCAACGCCAACATAGATCCAGTGACGCAGATTGACCGCCCATGGCAACGCGAATTGCGCAGGCATGACGTCGTTGACCAGCACGTCTGCAAGCAACGATGTGGCGAGCACCGCCGTGCCGCAGGAAATTAGCGCGCCGGCCGTGCCGCTGAAGTCAACCATCAGCGCGGCCAGCGAACAAGGTGAGTCAATTGCCGCCAAGGCCATGTAGATGGCACAGACCGCGTACATGACGCGGGCGAGGATGTCTCGTTGCATATCAAACCCCCAGCGCATTCTTTGCTCGCGCCCAACGCGATGTCCGGTCTTCCCAGCCGTTCGTTGCGCCATTGATCACCCGAGTTATTTGCAGGAAGTCACCGCGATCTGCGAGCGCATTGCAACCGGCGTTCCGCCAATACCACCCAGCAGAACGAGCGGCATTAACCGGCTCGAGCAGCAGCTCCGGATGCTCGAGCAGGTCCAGTTCGAGCGCCATGCCACACAACACATAGTTGCGATGGCCCGTCACCTGGATAAGGCCGCGCCCTTTATACCGCTGCCCATCACCATCAGCCTCGGGGGTGTTCCCCAACGAAATGACTTTCGGGCCAGTGTCGTACGCCGCACCACTCGCATACTCTTCGGCCGTGTTAAATCCATCGCTCTCGTGCCCAATCTGGGCGAGAAACGCAGCCTGCCGCTCAGGCGTATCGATGCCGAACTCGGCCATAGCGGCAGAGACTGGCAAGGCCCAGCGCGCCGCGAGGCTGGCACTAACGCCAGTAGCCCGCTGAAATGTTTGCTGTTCCATATTGGCTATCCAAAAACGAAAAAGCCCGCGCAAGGCGGGCTATCGAAATGTCTTGCTATTCGGTCGGTATGGGCACGATGCCCTTTTGCGACTCCGGCACTGCCGCGTAGAACGCGAGCAGCCGCTCGTCGTTGACCGGCACGGCCTCCTGATAGGGATACTGGTCTTCCGGCTGCGGCGTGGAGAAGCAGCCGACTACTGCCTGCTTCTCCGGGGAATCGAACGCGACTTGAATGATATCCATGAGATCTGACCTCAAAAGCGGAAGCCGGTAAGGCTCACCGAGTAACTGGGCGTGCCGCCCGACGTGCTGCTCTTTCGGTACAAGGTCGACGGCGTGAGCACGGGGATCTCAAACGGCCCTCGGCGCGACCCTTGCTGCGCGGTCGGCTGGTTCGCCGCGTAGACCGTTTCAGCAAGTCCGTTTGCATCGGCCGCGACCCAGTGCTCCAGATAGGTGCCATTCAGATTGCTCGTCGCATCTACGGTCACAAAGGCCGATTTCGCGCACGGCGGCAAGACGGACGCGGCCACCGACAACGCGGCGTATGTCGGACGACTCACCGACTCCAACAGAACGCCAGCGGAGGGAAAGCGCACCGTGCGACCGTCCATGAACTGAATGGGAAACTGCCCCGAGCCATTCACGACAAGCACCGCCACCCGCGCGGAGGCGTAGAACCCGGCCGGGGCATTCGCTCCGGTGTACACGTCACCGATCACAGCGACGCTCGCATCCACGAGCCGCACTGCGACCTGGCCGTCGTCTGGCTTCACGAAGAAATACACGCCGACGGCCCCACCCTTCGGCGCGGTGCCGACGTCCATATCCGCCGTCAGATCCAGCACCCTGTTCACGTTCGCGATGCGATACCTGCGGCCGTTTCGCGGATCGATCGTGACGACATCGCGCGCGGTAAACGTGGCGGTATTTCCCACGACTTTCACATTCACCTGCGCGTCGATCGACGCACCGACCTGCCCGAGACCGCCGCCCGCGATGAGATTTCGAATCGCCGCGAGCAACTGCCCCGCATCGTTCTCATCGGCGACGAGTCCGCCCGCGTCCTGCACCACCTTGATCGAATCGGTAACCGCGTTTCCCCAAGCCCCCGGAATCAGCGACCCCACGCGAGGCACTGTCTTGTCCTCGTCGACGAACTTGCCGTCGACAAGCCCCACACCGGGCACACTCTTCGGATAATCCATGCTCTCCCCTTATTGCTCGTAATCAAACATCACAACCGTGTGGGCGTGCGCCTCGCGCCGCACAACACACTCGACACCTTCGTTCGGATTACCGCCGAACCGCTCGCCCCAAACCGTCGCGCCGAACCTTCGGCCACCCGCCAAGGCACCCCCGAGACGCAGGCCCCAGAAGAACTGCTGTGCCCACGTACCAAAGCGACTTTGCCCGAACCGCGCCCGCCCGAATCGCGGGGCGCGGTATTCCACCCCTTGGGCGTTCGCGTATCCAAACGAAACGGCAATTTGCACGTAGTACGCCATCCGGGCGTCGCCAACCTCGAACATCCGGCGAAACACCGCCGCGCGGCGGTCATCAAACGATTGCGTTGGGCCGAGGCACGGATCTGGCAACTCCATGACTCGCTCCCAATCCGGCAGCAGCTCGCGCACCGTGCGGGGGTCCATCTCAGCGAGCAGCGCGTCGCCTCGCGCATCCACACGAGCAAGCTCAGGTGCCAGGCATTGAAGCACCTGATCTACCTCGGCCCCCATATCCCCAGACCACGCCGGGCCGGGCGGCAATAAAGCTCGCAGCTGGGCGAGATAGTCATCGACCGTCATACCCATGTGATTACCCCCGGCGTCGGCAACTCATTCACCGCGCATTCGACGTTCTCAGCTGGCACGAGCAGCTTGTGATCATCTTCACCAGGCGCACCGCTAATCGCTGCCGTCAGGTGAGAGCGAATCAGCGTCACCCCGAGATCGGCTTCGGCACGGAACACTTCGTCGAGAGCCGCCGCGACGGCCCCCCTCATTTCAGCCGTGTCCGGCGTAAGATGAATCGTCATGGGCACAGGCCGATTCTTCGGCGCCATCACATAGACTTCCGGGCACGTCGGGCGCTGTGCCTCGATGTACGCGGCCACCACATTGCATTGCTCCTCGGTAGGGAATGGATCCGCATCGCCGTCACGCATGATGTAGACGCCTACCGTGCCCGCGCCGAGAAAGTTGCGCACGCACCACGCCCGAGTAATGCCGGGCACCTCAAGCGCCCACGTCACGTAATCGTCCGGCTTTCCGCCACGTGGCACGACGCGGTATGTGCGCACCACGCGCGCGCGCAGGCTTTCGATACTCTCGATATCAGTGCCTCCGCTGATACCGCCCTCGCCCACGTACGCCTTGTCTGAGACGCCTTCAATGGGCGACACGCTGGTCAGCTCCGTGCCCTCGTCGAGATTGCCCAGAACTCCCTCGTCGACCGCCGCCAGCGTCACGGTTGCCGTACTGCCGCTTATCGCGCCAGCGAGCTTTACGGTGTAACGCCGACCGTCACGCGTTTGCCACAGTTCGCCCGATTCAATTCGAGCCGTATCGCGCCCCGAACAGACCAGCGGCCCCATCGCGGCTACCGCAGGACGTCGTCCGTTGTTTGGCAGCCGCATGGCCGCCAGCCGCAGCAACGTCTCCTCGGAACACGTGTCCGGCAAGATCTGGTCTGCGATGTATGCCTGATGCCCATATAGGCCCGCCACAGCGCCCGATTGCGTGCGAGAGATCACCTCGCCATCACTGCGGCGCAGCGCCCCGGAATTGCTCGCGGGCGTGAGATCTCCCCGCACACGCTTGATCAGCTTGGGCAGTGCCGGAATATCAAACGGCATTGATTACCCTCCATATGTCATCAATATCGAGACTGAGCGGATCGCCATCGACGAGGTCAATTCGCACTCGCATGCGCAACTGGTCGTTGCCCCGGCGTTCTGCTTGCACGTCGACCGCCGCCGCGTGCTCATCGTCAACAAGCCACGCCAATGCCTCTTGGGCATAGGCAATCGCGTCACGCACCGTGTCCGCCGTCAACGTTCGGCGGCGCAGCAGCCAGAGCCGAGAGCCGATTTGATCTCCGCCCACGGTCGGGAAGGAATCCCCCCACCAGCCCTGCAACTCGTCGTCGTCGACGGGATCGCTATCGAGCGCACGTCGCCACGAAAACAGGCTGATATAAACCGCCCGCGTGAGCACCGCGACGCGTTCGTCTTCGGTCAGCTCGTTCATTGCGGCTCTCCCGTCGACGGCCCGTCATGCTCTTTGTGCGTATGGCCGACCATGCTCTTACCGGCACCCTCGCCGAGCACGACGTCGGGCGCGTGAATCGCAGTGCTGGATCTTGCCGATGCCGCGTCCAATTCGAATGCATCGGTCTTGAGTGAAACCGCTTCGCTGGCCTGCACTTCGTAGCGCTTCGCGTTGACGCGGTACACATCGCATTCGACCTCCACCAGACGGCCGCGACGCAGCGTGATACGCGCCCCCTCGTCGGTGTAGATCGCCACTTCGCCAGGCTGTAGATCCGTAGGCCGATACCGCTTGTCATTCGGCGGCAATGCGACGCCATGCGACCGGTCGCCACCGAAGAACAGGGCAACGCCCCCGGCGCCGGACAGCGCCACGGACGTGAAGCCGTACTGCTCCAAGCTCTCTATGCCGTCCAACACCTCACCAGCCAGTGGGCGGATTTGCAGGCGCTGCAATTTCCCTGCCGCTTTAGCGAGCACCACCGTGTAGCGCGACAGAATTGTGGAAATTCCCATCAACCTTTCTCCCAATCGGCAGGTAACAGGTACTCGAAGTTGTCGCCCTTCTTGCCCTTCTTCACCTTCATGCGCTTGCGCTTGTCGTTCGGCTCCGGCTCGAAACCGTCGGGTGGCGCAACCATCAACGTCGCAATCGTCCCGCCCGACCGCCTGCGGCTGTATGTCACTTCCGCAATCAGCATGTCTCGATCAAAGCCAATGACCGGATCGACCACTCGAACGATGAGATTCGGAACCCACAGTGCGCCGTTGGTCTGCCGCCACCCCTGCACCTGGTACGTCGCCTCCAACGCCTTCGATATTCGGTGCTCACGTTCCCAATCCGCCCGCCATTGCGCGAGATCCTTCGTGACCTGCCCGGCTTCGTTGATCACCAGACGGCGACGCCGCCCGATCCGATCATCGGCG
This sequence comes from Pandoraea pnomenusa, assembly GCF_000767615.3. Classification (NCBI taxonomy): domain Bacteria; kingdom Pseudomonadati; phylum Pseudomonadota; class Betaproteobacteria; order Burkholderiales; family Burkholderiaceae; genus Pandoraea; species Pandoraea pnomenusa. The sequence goes on from NZ_CP009553.3 coordinate 4,426,814, forward strand.
GAGCTTCCGACCACCTCCGCCGCGTCGACCGATTCTTCGTCGTCCTGCTCCGCCCGCTGCCCCTTGGCCACGTACTCAGAGAAAACGCGCGAAAAGTCGAGCGACGCTTCGCCCTCACGAATGTTTTCGCCGAGCACCAGACGATCCGCCGCGCGACCAGCGCTACCCGGCCGCGCCATCACCAAACGCCCCTGCCCGTCGTCCGTCGAGAAAAGCCGGGAGACGGTCAGCAGCCGGTCGATAGACTCGAAGATCGTCTCGCCGGGCTTCACCGTGTGGTTCGGGATGACTGTCGAGTCGCGCCCCTCGTTCACAACCTTGATGCCGTACGGACTGACAAGCGAGCGCACCACCTGCTCGATGCGCTGCCCATTCCATTGCCCCGGCTTGTCGTCGGGGCAGCAATCGACGAGATCGGCCGTCAATGAGCGCCCCGTGATACGCATCGTCGCTTCGGTCTTGTTGTATCGAATCGGGGATGAGTCGACCCAGCCCGTGACGACCAGGTCGCGGCCGATACGCACCTCGCAACGCGCACCATGCCGAACCGGGCGAATCTGCTCGGTTGAACCCGGCCAGCGCCAGGTAATCCCAAGATCGAAGTCCCGCGCCTGACGCTCTACGCCCGCGCCAATGCTGACCTCCTTCCAGCCGCCGTAATCCATCCCGTCGACAGTCAAAGTCACTTTGTCGTTTGCGTCTTCCATTTCACTTCCGTGCAATTTGCAGAGGCAGCGCAGGCACGAAGCCCGGATAGATCAGCCGGTTGCGCTCAACGATCTCGTCAGCCCTGCGAGCGTCGCCATATCTCGAGTACGCGAGCACGAGTGCCGGAACCGTCGCGTTCGGCGTGTACGCCGTCAGCCGCACCCCCGCGCGGGCCACTTGCGCCAGGTGCGATTCCATCGCCTGACGAGCATCGGTCAGCACGGCAAAGTGCTGCGCATCCGACTGAAGCGCAACATCCCAAACCGCGGCGCTTACCGCATCGCGGGCACCGATCACGTCGTCGGCGATAGGCGTCTCATCAACGGCCACGGGAGACGCAGCCTGCACATCGAGCGCAGGGGCGTCGACACGCTGACTCGGCGGCGGCATTGCGGCAGGCATTTCGGCTGCGTCGCGCAGGGCATTGGCAATGGCCACGTCCTGGAACAAATTCACGACCGCCGTCTGTAGGGCAGCGGCATCCGTTCCCGGCGGCGACGGGATAGCAGCAAGCGCGGGCACCGCACTTGCGCTATTGCGTACGTCCGCCACCGATCCCCCGAAGCTGGAGAAGCCTCGCGTGATCTCGCCCAACGCGCCGAGCAACATGCCCGAGAGATTCGCCGGAGCATTCATTACCGTGTCCAACAAACCACTGGCCGTGCCGAACAACGACGTGAAGGGGGACAAATATCCCTGCACCGCCCCGAAGATCCCAGAGACGCCCGAGGCAAGGGAATTCGCCTTGACGCGGGCCATATCCACTGCGCCCAACGCGGATTGGAATCGATCAAGTGCCGAACTCTCCACCGACTCCGCCGCCGCCTTCAACTGCTGCCCGGTGTTCGTTACGGGCTTGGGGTTTTCCAGCTTCCCCGAATCAACGAACACCAGCTCGAAGCGAACGACGCCGCCCTCGTCCATCCGATGCGACACGGAACACTCGTTCGTGGCCGTCACGGTCTTGCGTCCGTACCAGGGATGCACCAGCTCGCCGGGGCCAGGCTCATCAAGTGCCTTTAGCAGCGCGTCGCGCTCGTCAAAGCAATTGGCCCCGACAACGTACGCCGTGAAGCGGTAAGTGCGCGTGCGACGGCCCATATCTTCGACGTAGGGCTCGTCCTTCTTGGGGTACTCATGAATCTGGACGTCCCGGCCAACCGGCCCCGACTCGTCGTTGACCCGAAACGGCACGCCCCGGAACGACGCGGGTTGCATCTTCTCTTTCCAAGTCAATTGGTGTCTCCCAAGCTACGACGTCCAACGCGGCTCGTCACCGTCAATCCGGACTGGTTTGTCTTGGCATCGTCGACGCGGGTGCCGGGAGGAGCGTTATCGAACTTCACGGTAAGCTCACCATTCAGACGCGTGGCCCCCGCCGCTCCCCCGACAATCGATTGCTGCTGCCACGCCATTGCCCCTGCCAGACCTCGCCCGCCGCCGGTCGGTAGCGGCACGAGGCCGGACGCGTCCGGCGTCGCATTGCGAGCAGGCCCGCCGTCGAACAGCCCGCCGATCTTCTCGCCTACCCACTTCGTCGCGTCCATGATCGGCTCGACATATGGCCGAATGCGCTCCCACATCCGCTTGAACCAATCGACGATAGGCTCCCAGTTCGCGACGACCATGCCCAACGGCGAGTACGACCAGATCGTCTTAATCAGCTCCCACCCGGCCACGAAGTACGGCTGAATCTTTCCCCACATGTCCTTGAACCAGGGGGCGACAGAACTCCAGTTCGCGATCAGGAAGCCCGCACCAAGCGCGAGTGCCCGCACGGCGATACCGATGGGGGAGAGATTCGAGACGGCGAGGAAAAGCTTCGTTGCGACGGTTGCGCCCCACACTGCCAGACGCAGCGTCCCGAATCCGAGCGCGGCACCGAGCAGCCCCTTGACCAGCCAAGGGTTAGCGGCGGTCAGATTGGCAATCTGGTCCGTCACCGGCCCGATCACGCCGAGGAACGAATTGATCGACGGGAGCAGGATGTTGCCCATGCTCACGCCGAGGCCAACAACCCGGTTGGTGAACAACTGAATGTTGTTCGCCGTCGTCGCTGCTCGCGCGGCGTATTCCTGCTGCATCGACCCGCCGTACTGCTGCTCCTGCGCGACCTTCTCGAGATTGCCGCGCAGCAGTTCCATGTTGGTCAGCAACGGCGCGATTGCCTCGATGGACTCTTTGCCGAACAACTGCTGTAGAACAGACGCCTGCTTCGACTTGTCGACCTTCCCGACCGCCGTCAGGACGCGCAGCAACGTGCCTTGCGCGTCTTTCTGCATGCCGACCGCAAGTTGCTTTGCATCGAGCCGCAACGACTTGAATGCATTCTGTTGCTGCTTGGTAGCGGAGGAACCCGCCGTCAAGGCCAGCATGAAGTTTTTCATGCCGGTCGCGGCGACTTCCTCCTGAATGCCCATCCCGGCGAGCGTCGCACCCATCGCAGCGATCTGACCGGACGCCAACCCCGCGACCTGGCCGAGCGGGCCAATACGCGTCACGATGGACGAGATCTGCTTCGCCGTGGCGGGGCCGTTGTTGCCCAGATAGTTGATCTTGTCGGCCAGCTCGACGACCTGATCCTGTCCCATCTTGAACGACGTGCGCCACTTCGCCATCATCGTGCCGGACTCGTCGGCCGACTGGTCGAACGCGACGCCCATCTTTACAGCGTCTTCGGCAAAGCGGGCCAGCTCGCTTTTATCAAAGCCAGCCTGACCGCCTGCGGCGACGATGGCAGCGATGTCTTTTGCCGCCATCGGCAAGCGCCGTGACAGGTTCATCACGTCATCGCCCATCTGCTTGAACTGCTCAGGCGTGTCGAAGTTGACGACTTTCTTCACGTCGGCCATAGCCGATTCGAAGTCGATTGCCGCCTTCGCACCGAGCACGAACGGGGCCGCGATGGCCCCGCCCCTCATGATCTCGCCGAAAGAGATCTTGTCGCCAAGGCTCGACGTCTTGAGTTGCTTGCGAAACTGCGCAACGTTCTTGCGCATTCCCGCCAGCATTGGCGAGAGCTTGTCGACGCCGGAAATCAGCGCCTTGAGTTGGAACTTTTCAGCCATCGCTATCTCTCCGCGCCTGAATCTGACGCCATGCCTGCGCGTGCGCCTCGAAGACCACGCCGAGCGGCCGGTCCTTCACGACTTCAGGATCCAGCTGCCAGTAGCCCGCGACGTCATAGATCAGCGCCGTCAGCTCGTCGACGCTTCCGACGGCCCACCGTAAAAAAAACTGACCACCTGCAACGACAGGCGAGCGATAGCGGCCGGGGACAGCGCATCCACCTGATCCTTGTTCAGCCCTGCCAGAAGCTCGATGTAGCGCATCGCGGCGGCCGTGTTCACGTAGAACGTCTCCGCATCGACACTGACCATGTGCGGCATCTCGCCGACAGCCGACGTCTCCCGCCCCGTCACTTCGGCCAGCGTCGGCAGATCGTCGACGTCTCCGACGAACATGCCCATAACTGCATCGTTGACGGCCATGACGTCGGGGCCGGACAGCTTCGACAGCGACGACGGTGGGACTTCGGCACACACCGCGGCGTACTTCAGAATCGCGCGCGGGTCGGGAACGAACGCGCCGTCTTCGCCGCGCACGAGAAAGGGCAAACGCCGTACAGCACGGATCTCCGCGCCGGTCGGCTCACGCAACTCAAGCGTCGAAACGGTTTTGCCGTGCGCCGGGATAGGCTTCTTCAATCGGATCTCGATCACATCCATTCCCCTTTGACGCCGTTGAATTCGAGCGAGATCTTGCCGTCGTCGCCCGCCGATGCCGGTTCACCCACGAGGTACGCGCCGGACAAAACGTACGTCTTACCGTTGTTGAACTCGCACGTCACGGTCATGTTCTCGCCCTTCGCGAGCTTGTCGAGCGGAAAGCCCGGCGTGTGCACCGCGTCGACCTTGACATACGGCACGCGATCCTTTTCGGAGAAGAAGCCTGGAACGATGGTTTCACGCGTCTTCTCGGTGATCGGGGCTTCGCAGCCGCCCGTAACCGTGAGCGCAACGCCATCGGCCTTGACGTAGCAAGTGCCCGCAGTTTTCTGTCCCATCAAGAACTCCAAATGAAAGCGGCCCGGACGAAGCCGGGCCGCAGGGGTTACAGGAGAGCCGCGTTACGCTGCTTCCGGGTATTGCAGCCGGAACTGATTCACCAGCGCGAAGATGCGCAACTGGTTCACGTAGTCCGGCGGGAACAGCACATTCACGCGGTTCGGGTTGTTCGCGTCGCGCTCGACGATCAGGTACTTCGCGAACAGGTCGGCATTCTCGACGACGCCGTCACGCTCCATTTCGCGATAGACGGCGATCATCTCCGCACGAATCGTCTTCGGCGTGACGATGGCTACCCCATCACCGAAATTCGTGCCGTCGTCTGCCAGCTTGTAGCGTCCGAACTTGCTCGTGACGACGCTACGCAAACGACGCATCGAATAGCCGATCTGATGCATCGTCTCGCTGTCGAGATACGAATCGTCAGGCTGGCCGTAGGCGTTACGCTGATACGTCGTAATCGCACGCTCAATGCGCACGGAACCGCCCTCGTACGTCTGCGTCGCGATGCCGTTCGTCAACAGCGATTGCCGCTCGTTCAGGATGAAGCGTTGACCGGCCGGAGCAGGCTTGATGCCGTTCTGCTCTCCCGTCTGCGTCGGTCGACCGACGTCGGCACTCGTGAACACCGCCGTGCGGGCAGCAAACGATGCTGCCCACAGCCACACCGGATCTGGCGAGCCGGGCTCGAATCCCTCGATGCTGATGTGCTCATCGTTGCGCGCTCGACCGAACGGCACCAGTTCACCCATCGTCCCGCGCCGGGCGCTGTAAACGTGCCCGTACAACTGCTGCGCATACGACCAGCGGCCGATCGTGCCGCTCATCCAGTCTTTCAGACCGTCAAGCGTCGTAACGTCGGTGTACGGGTGCCCGATGAACTCGAACGGCTCGTCACCGACCTGCGCCAGAGTCGACACGATATCGGGCGTTCCTGCGCCGCCGGTCGGCTGCGTGATCTCGACCACCAGGCCGGCCGGCGTGCGCTCGTTCGCTGCGGCGCCCTGCTGATTGACACTCAGACGGACGTCGTTGCCAGTTTCCCCCTTCCAGCGGCACGCGAGCGTAACGGTCGCATCCGCAACCGTCGCCGTGACCGGCAAGCCGAATGCAGCATTCACCGCGCCCGACAGCGCCGTCGCCGTTTCCGCTGCGGTCTGGCCGATTGCGACGGCCACGCTGACACGGGTCGATCCGACGTAGGCGCTGACAAGTCCGGCCTCGGTCGCCGCGCCGGTAAACTTGATCGTTCCCTTCGCGATCTGACCGACCTCGACTTTTACGGGCACAACCCAGATCTCGCCCATTTGGTCGATCTGCCGCCACTTGGCATACATTGCCGAGAGCATGGAGCCATCGCCGCCCAGCGCCGTCGCTTCGGAAGTTCGCGACACCAGCGTCAACGCGCTCACCGGAAGATCGACGTCGTCGTTGACTTGGGCGATCAGCAGGCGACGCAACGTCTGCGCGCCGCTGTTCGCCATCGAGTTATCGACTTCGCCGTAGAACAACGGCACGCGCGCGTCATTTGGGATAGTAGGCATCGCGATGGTCATTGCGCTTCACCCTTTTGCTTGCCTGCGACCTTCGGCTGCTCGCGCGCCTCCAGATCGCCCGCGTTAATGGCCCGCAGCCAGTACGTCGTGCGCGGGACTGCCCGGCCACCGGCCGGAATGTCGTCGCCGCGCTCCGGGTCGGGCACGATACGCCCTTCCACCGGCACGACGAAAACGGTGCGTTGGTTCATCAGTTGAACTCCTCTTTCAGGATGACTTCGATACGCCCATCCGGGCCGGGATACTTCAGGTTCTTGTCGGCCGCCGGATCAATGGCATCGACGTTGACCGTGATGCCTTCCAACGGCGGAAGGCCGGCGAGGAACCAGTCGTGCCAGGTTTCCGGATTGCCGTCCGGGTCTGCCCCGCCCAGGTTGAACTCCATGCCGAAGCCGAACCGATACAGAATTCGCTCGCGGTTGAGCATCAGCAGACTGCCGCCCTGGTAGGTGACAGGGCCCCACTGGCTATAGGGAACCAACCCCACCAGGGCGCGCCACAGCTCGGCGCGAATTGAATGCAGTTCGTCGATACGCGATTGCCCGCGCGCGTCCTGCGTGGCAATCACCACCACCACGTCGAACTTCTCCGTGATCAGCTGCCGCACGGTGTTCTGCGTCTGGTTCTCGCCCGCATCGTCGTGCGTTGGCACCACATACGCCGCAGGCATGCTCATCAGTGCCGCGTCCCTCGCTGCTTCGAACTCGATTGCGGCTGCTACCCGGCCGGCAAATGTGGGGCAATGCTCCCGCAGGTGGAGCACGATAGGTGTGACCTTCATCGGATTCCCTATTTGATCTGAAGCGCCGACGCGAGCGCGGTGCGCAGAATTGCCTCTACATTCGCGGCTTCGGCCTGAAGCGCGTCGACCATGTAGTTGCCCCGCGGCTCGACACGCATGCCATCGCCATCGCGCCGCTTCACTCCATAGTGCAGATATACCGGGTAGTACCACCGCCCGATCGCGGCGGTCTTCTCTGGCCGGACGCGGACAAGGAAGCCCGAGCGGCTAACCTTGGTCCCAATGCTGTCTCGCAACGCACCCGTACGAACAACCGGGTAACGCGCCGCCGCACCGCCCGCAGACAAATTCGCCTTTGCTCGACGCTGAACGAGGCGACCAATAATTCGCATCGCCTTACGCACTTCCTTCTTGTCAAAGTCGAGCCGCCTATCGAACCCCTCATATCCGTCGATATGCAGATAGAAAGCGGTGTCATTCGCCATTGCTCACCTCGCTCTCATCGTCAACTCGCCGCTGCTCCTCGACTTCGAGCAGCGTTTCGCGCTTGTCATGCTCGTGCTTTGCTCGTCGAACTCTGTACACCCAGCCGTTCCAAACGACCTCGTACTTCGTCGTAATCCTCGAGAAGAGTCGCATTCGCATGCGGTGCGTAACGCGTTCATCCGACTGGACGGACGCGGCATACGCAACAGCGCCGACCGGCCGCACCTCGGCCCAGCGCTTCACCTCATCGGAATAGCCCGCAGTTAGGCCAGCATCCAGCGCCGGCGAGTCCGTCCGCACCCTCAGCGCGATGCGAGCGTTCATCCGTCCCGGCTTTGCGCTCATAAGGTCACCGCCCTGTATCGGTCGATCAATCCAGCCGCGAATCGGCCGGGAAGTGCAAACGTCTGGTCTGCGGTGGCAATCTCACGCTGTTCATAGAGCGTGCCGAGTACCAGCTTCATCCATGCTTTGCACGAGTCGGGAACACCGGCCACCTCGTCAAAAGCGCCGCACTTGAATTTGATCGTTACCTGCTCGCCCCGCGGCCATGACGTGCGCGGCACGACGTAAGATCGCTGCAGCAGCCGAACGCTCGACAGGTCAAGCGCCTGCTGCTGGCCATCCGCATCGACATAGCCCACTTCGACCAATGCCGTCACGTCGTTCCATAGCAAGATGCGCCCGGAGGGAAACTCGTCAATCGCGACACGGCACGTCTGAGCAAGCAACGGACGATTGAGCTCATGCTCGAGCAACTCGCGTGCAGCGACGATGGCCCCCTCGATCAGCTCGTCCTCGTCATCGTCATCGACTCGCAGATGCGCCTTCGCTTCAACCAGATTGAGCGGCTCAGCCGCCGGTCGCTCGATGGTGACCGGCCGCCCCACGCCAACCGTCGAAGGGAAAAAAATCTTGTTCGGCATCTCGGCCTCGATGGTGAACGGGGCGCATCACAACTGGAGCGCCCTGTCGTTTCAGCGGATTTAGCCGGCAACCGGCCCCATCTTCAGCGTCTTGACGGCGCCGCCGACGTCGATCAGATTCCCGCCCTGGCGGTTGAACGCAACGAAACCCACCTGCCCGTTCAGCGTGAACGCCGAGTCGGTCATGCGGAAAATCGTCAGGTCCATCACCTCGCGAATGAAGTAACTGCCAAAATCGCCGAACGCGATCGGCAGTGCATCAGGCGCAACGTCCGGCATTTCCTGCACGATGTGAATCGGTCGGTTGAGCAGCCGATCCGGTGCACCACCCGGGTTACCTTGCTCATAGCCCGGCACGAAGATGGGACGCTTGTTCTCGTCTTTGATCTTCCGTACGTCGCGCAGCGTCTTGTCGTTCAACATCCAGCCCACATTGGGACGGGCCCGGTACACGGGATCGACACTGTGCTCGAGGTCGATCAGCGCGTCATAGTCGATGCTCGCGCCGGCGACGAGCGTCTCACCGACCTGGGCCGCTGTGATCAGTCCCATCGGTTGCTTGTTGCCAGAGCCAACCATGAAGTGTCGCGACGTGATACGGCCAATGCGCATTGCCAGCAGCGCCTGAATGTACGCATCGATGTCGAACATGCCGTCCTGGATCAACTCGAACGGAATCGCGATCGACTTCGACGAGTACTTGTACACCTCGAGCGACAGGTTCTCGAAGGACGTGTCCGCCTTGTTCACGGGTCCGTTCTGACCGACGATCTCGCCCTCTTCCGCCGTGGCATCGGCTGCCGGAAAGTTCATCGCGGCGCCGGTCCCCGTGCGAATCGTGCGAGCGACCTGACGGATGCCGCCGTACAGCTTCATCGCCTCGGTCAGTTGGCGGTAGTACTCAGTCGCCACCGTGTAGCCCCCCTCGCTGCCAGTCGTCGTCGACATCGCCGCGCGGATATCCGGGGTCTGACGCTCACGAAGCGACGCCAGATCCTCCTGACTCAAGGCATTCAGACCGCCCATCAGGTACGCACGCACACCTGCCGTGCTCTCGCTGTGCGCGCCCGGCGTGCGCGTTACGGCATTGCGCAGGCCATCGGTGTCTCCATTCAGAGCGTCCGCAGCCAAGCGCGCCATCAGACCTTCGTGACGCTGAATCTCCGCCGAGATCGTGTCGATCTCGCGCATACCGTCGTCGTAGGCCGTCTGCTGGACGTCGGTCCACTTCTCGCCCGGGTGATTCTCGAGCAGGTTGTTCAAGTTCTTGGCGAGCGCGTCGCGACGCTCCCGCAGTGCCTGAATGCTTTTCATAGGTTCTCCAATGTAGGAAATAAAAAAGCCGCTCCGAAGAGCGGCTTCAAGACACGACGCGGGAAGGCGTCAAGTTCGCTGCGCAAGATCGAGCCGACGGCGCATCGCTGCGAGATCCGGGACCGGCTTGACGACGTCGCGAGGCTGATCCACGCGCCGGGCTTCGGGCGATGGAGTCGGTGTCGGCGCGCGGTCGCTCTGCGCTTCGCGCTGCGGAGAGGCCGGCGGGGCGTTGCTGTACGCCGCGAGGTTCCACGCCGCCGCGTTCGCAGCCGGCGCATCACCCGCGATACGATCGGCAAAGCCCTTTTCCACAGCCTCATCGGCGGAAAACCACGTTTCCGCGGCCATCCATGCCAGGACGTCGGATTCATCTTGCCCGGTCTCCTTTGCGTAGGTTCGGACCAGCGTCGCGTCCACCGCGTCGAGCAAGCCCGCCATTTCCTTCAATTCATCGGCGTTACCCATCGCAAGCGCCCACCCCTTGTGGATCATCACGAATGCGCCCTCGCTGATCTCGACTTCGTCGGCGGCCAACATCACGAAGCTCGCCGCGCTCGCGGCAACTCCATCGATGTGCGCGATCACTTTGGCCGAGTGGCCGCGGATTGCGGTTTCCATCGCCCGTGCCGCAAACACGTCGCCGCCAGGACAATTGATACGCAGATGGATCACGTCGGCGGTAATCTCGGCCAAGGCACGCACAAAGGACTGCGCTGAGATACCGCCCCACCAATCGTCAGTCACGATGGCGTCATACAGATAGACAGTGACCTCACTCGCTCCGGCCTGAGCTTGCACGCGAAGCCCCTCCCGCCGCCCGCGGTTGTCATTCAGCAGTTGCAGGATTCGGTTTTGCGCCATCGTTGGTTCCCTTGAAAAGTGTGTCGCCGTCTTGGTGGACCGGCAGATTGACCTTGCGACGCGCCTCGTTCACCGTCATGAACCCCGGTTCGCCTGGCCGGCCGATGGCGACGCGCAACGAGTCATAGAGCGACTTCAGGTCGCCGCGCTCGAGCGACGTTACGTCATGCTGCACAGTACGCGTCGCATTGCGCACCACTTTGCGGTTCAGCTCCTGGGCAATCTTCACCATGTGGCGCTGCAGCGTGTACTTGACGAAATTGATCCCGAACTGCTCGACGCTCGATCCCAGCGTCGTGGTCTTCTCAGGCCGGCCGATCAGATAAGGCATGACGCCGAAGATGCCGCAGATGTCGTAGTCGGTTTGCTGGCGAGCCTCGAGCAGCTTCGCGTCCGCCACGGTCATGCTGATTTCCTTGACCTCCATCCCTCCGCCGAGAATGATCGGAGCCGTGCTATTGCTGAGGCCCGAGTAGCGCTCAATCCACTGCTTACGGAGCATGAGGACGGTTTGCTCGTCGACCTTCTGGTCCGTCTTGAGCACCAGATCGGGACGGAGCCCGTCAGTAGTCAATGCATCGAAGAGCTCCCCAGTCGCGTCAGCCAGCGCAACAGGATTTCGCAGCGCGTAGCGGATTTGCGACATCCCACGCCGGCCGTCGAAGCCAGGGCCGGGCACGTGGAGCATGTCGTCCTGGTCAATGACTTCTACCGTCCCCGTCGCCTGATTCCACAGCGTGTACGTCAGGCGATCGCCGACTATGTCCGGAAATACCGCCAGCGGGTGATACGGCTCGAACGCAGCGATTCGCGATGACATACGCGAAGCCCGGCGAATGCGCAGAAACATGTCGCCGTGCAGCAGCAGCGATTGCATGCCGAACTCCCATCCGACGCCAGCCGCCCAGCGGGTGTGCATTTCCTCGTTCAGCAGGTACCAAAATTCCGACTTGACCGGAAGCAGATCAAGACCATTCGACTCGAATTCCTCGATCTTGGTCGCCGCGATCGCACCGCCGATAAGCGAAACGCACGCATATACGGTGGCCGCACTCATGGCCGTGCGCTCAGTCACCGCACGGCCCCGACCGACGCCACCGGTCAACCAGCCGTATGCCTCCGTGCCGGACGTGATCTCACTCACCGGCACCGGCTGCGACTGCCCCTGCGCTTGGGCGCGCTGCGCCTGACGCTGAGCATTCCAGTTGCGCAGGATCGTCGATCCGGTGCGATCAGCGTCACCCTGATTGTTCAGACGTTGCGTCATAGGATGTAAATCTTCGGTTCGGGATCGGGCTCATGCATTAGCGCACGCGACATTGCCATGCATGTCGCCACGATCGGATCAATGCGGCCACCCGACGTTTTCTTGTTCGGTCGGATGTTCTCGTTGGTGTCGATAAGCAACGTCACGTTGCTGGCACACCAGCGCAAGACTGGATTTCCACCGTGCTGGAGCCGCGCGCCATACACGAGCCGCTCGAGCAACTTCGAGCCCGGAGACAGACCGCCCATGTTCTGGGCCAGTTGCACCATCGGCACGTCTTTCTCCAGCAACTCATTAACGATGTGAGTTGCATTCCAGGGGTCGAAGGCAATGTCCTGCACGTCGTACAGGTCGCATGCGGCAATCACCGCATCACGAACCGAGCCGTAATCGGCAACTGAACCCTCGGTCACGGTCAGCCAACCGGCCTCGGCCCATTTCGCGTACGGCGCCGCGTCGCTCGCGGACTGCTCGTCGACCTTGCGCTGTGGCGCGAAAATTCGTGCCACCACGTACCAATCTCCCTCCGCATCCGGATCGTCGGCCAGCTCGCCGCGAAATCCCTCTGGCGGAAACACCAGCACGAACGCACACAAATCTTGAGTGCTGGCCAGGTCCAAACCGCCGAAGCACCGCCGGCCCGCCAGTTGACGCGCATCGAATGCCGTTGCCCCTCGATCCCACACCGAGATATCGAACCAGCTCAGCGCCGAGTTCACCCACACGTTCAGGTCTTTCGTCAGGAAATTCGCCTTTGCGCTCGGCAACTCGGCGGCCTTCGCTGCTTGCGAGACCATGTACTCTCGCGTTTTCGCACTGCCCAAACTCGGATTTGCCTTCGGCCAAACCGCAGGATCGAACGGATCGTCCTGGGGGTCGAGGGTGTAGATGTAACCGAAGAAGCTGTCGTCCTGCTTTTTGCCAGTCAGGATCAGCGCCAGGTAGCCGCGAATCTCCGTGCAGATCCCGTCGAGGATGTACCCCGCCGTCGTGATTGCCGAGATGAGCGGTTGCCGTCGAGCACCAAGCGCCGACTCCATCACATCCCAGACTTCGCGCGTAGGGTGCGCATGCAGCTCATCGACGATACAGGCGTACGGATTCAGACCATCAAGCGACTCGGCGTTCGCCGGCAACGGCTTGAACACTCCACTGCCGAGCAGGATTCGCTCCTGGTTGGCGCCGTCGTACAGCTTGACCGATTTGGCAAGTCGCTTTGAGCGGCGCAGTCGGCGCTTGTAATTGTCGAGCGCCGGCTTGAACACGCTCATGGCCTGCTCGCGAGTGGTGGCGATCGTGTACACCTCGGGCCCGATTTCGCCGTCCATCAGGAAAAGGTAATCGGCGATCGCCGCCTTCCATGTCGACTTACCGTTCTTGCGCGCGACCTCCTCATAGCCCGTTCGAAACCGCCGAAACATCGTTGCCGCGCGGCGCCAGCCGAACAACACCGCCGTCCAAAAGCGCTGCCACGGATCAAGCACCAACGGCGTGCCGGCCTTCGCACCTTTGATATGGTGAAACTGCGTCTCGATCCAGTCGATGCAATGGCGCGCGTGCGGCGAGCTGAACACCAAACCCCGCGACGGGCCATAGGCCAGATCTTCGTAGTGTCGGAGCACCGCAAGAAATACAAACTCGCATTCGAGCACCTCGCCCCGAAGCACCGGCAGGCCGTACAGCAGATCCCAGTCTTCGAGACGTGCGGGCGTCAAGCGGGCAAGGCGCTCGGGTGCGAGCGAGCATGCTCCACCAGCTGATCGAACAAATCGTCCTGCGGATTCGGATCGCCCATCTTCGTCTGCGCCACCAACATCGACGGCAGTGTCAGACAAGCTTCCGGCAAACATTTGAGCAATCCTTCCTTGAGGCTTTTCGCCGCGTAGTACAGCTGGTGCGGCTGCGTATGACCGTTCGGCGTTACGACCATGAACGATCCGTGATTGATCTTTTCGAAGTCGCGCAATTGAAGTTCAGCCTTCACCCACCTGACGAAGTCGACACATACGATCGCCAACACGATGCCGGCGGTTCGATGTGGCACGCCCTCCTCTCTGAGTGCGACGCACAGGTAATCCCACACCTTCCGGTGAGCGGACTCGAAATGCACCCCCGGCGGCGGCGGCGGCGACACGATTTGCTTCCCAACCGGGACCGGGCCCTGCTGGACAGGTGCGCCCGGAGACACCGGCGTATTCGGTTCATTCGGAGCCATAGAGCGTCCTCTGTTCACGAGCCGACAAAAACTTCATCTCGCTTCATCTGATCGGCTCTATCGGGCGGCGTGTTTAACCCCCCCTCTCTGAAAAATGCGTCGAGAAAAAATCGAGCTGGGCGTACGGTCCCGGCGGCGTTCGCCCTCGGAAAAATGTACCCCCCCTGCCCGCGCGGCCATCGCTGCTCAAAAATTCAGCATCTAAGCGCACCCGCGATCTCATCGCCGAATCTGCCGCGCTCGTGCACTTTCGTCGGCAGTTTTCGCCGCGTGACACGTCGGGCAGATCGACTGCAAGTTCGACTCGTCATCCGTGCCGCCTTCCGCTTTCGCAACAATATGATCGACGTGCCGTGCAGCGGTGACGCGACCGACCTTTCGACACGGCTGGCACAGGCCGTTGTCGCGTTCGAGAATTCGAGCACGCAGCCTTACCCACTTGGCGCCATAACCTCGGGCATGACGCGAGCCGCGGTTCGGATCTCGCTGCCACCCCGACGCCTCTTTGGCGTGCTGCGCGCAGTAGCCAGGCACTGGAACCAGACAACGGCAGCCAACGTGCCGGCACTTCGACGGAGCTTGACGGGGCATAACAATCACCCTCGGACGAACGCCCTACCACGCGGAAGCGAATCGCGGGAACCCTCGGCGGAAAACAAAAAGCCCGCGAGGCGCGAACCTAGCGGGCGATGACTGCGACAGCTTCGACTCATTCATTCTGGAGACGCAGGCTTCGCAAAGCGTAGCTGAAATGTACGAGTATCCGCGCCTGTTTTCAAGGGTCCGAGGGGTAGCTGTTCTGGAAGCTCATGATTTGAAAAAGGAAATCGACGTCAATTCGCGCGCAGTTTTTGGCGATTTCTAAGCGCGAGCCATGGGTTTAAGTACAGCGGCATGCGTTGGCACAGCCGCTCTTGGGTTCTCGATGCAGTACTGAACGCCGTTATGCAACATCTGCCGCAGCTTTCGGTAATGGCCCTCGCTGACCCGGGCTCGCTTTGCGGCGTCCGACATCGTCAATGCCCATACGTACTCAAGCAGCGCGATATCCTGCAACTGGCGCGATTGCTTGCGCACGGCATCGTCGGTCTGTGAGCACTCAAGCTCTTGCACAGGGACATAGACCGGCGGCATGGCCCGATCGCTGGGGTCGATCGTCAGGCTGCTGCTGCCATATCCCATGCGCCCCTGCATCTCGACCCACCTGCCCCACGAAATGAGACGTTCCCGCACACGCTCGTGTGGATCTCGCCGCCCACCGCGCTCACGCGGCAATGCCAATCTACTCATGCTCCCTCCTCGTTATCGACCGCTTCCCGGTAATGATCCAGACACCACCAATGCCCGCCGTGCTTCATCGCGCCACGCCGGGCGCACCGCTCACCTGCCGCGCCAACGTGGCAACACCCTCCGTCGGCATGGCCAGTTGAAGGCGGCGCCGCCACCTTCCCCGGCGCCACTACTGCTGACGCCTCACGGCGAATCACCAGTTGGTCCCACTGAGCGCGGAGCTTCGCAGGCGAAAGAATGTTGTTCCGCCAAAAGGCATCGCGGTTCGCCCAATCGAAGAGCGCAGCGATTTCCCGCCTTGAGCGCCGGTCTCGCTCGCGCATCAGGCGCACGTCTCGCGACCACGAGTGCATATCGGGCTGGCGGTGCGTCGGATGCATGCCGAGAATGCGCGCGAAGATCCACTCCGCCAGCCGCAGATCCTCCGCCGCGTCGTCAACGACCATTCCCCCACCAAACGAAAGGTCATTTCTCGTCCCATCGCAAGATGGGACAAGAGAGGTTTTATTACTAATCTCTGTTAGTGGAGTATTAGTGTCCGTGCCACGGACCTGATCCCCCCGAAATCCCCCCCAGGCACGCCGGCGCTCAAATCGTCAAGTCCGTCAGACGGACCTTGCTCCGAATCATGTCCGTGGCACGGACCTACCCCGTTCGAGCGGCCTTTAGAATCAATTGCTTGCGAAGAGCCACGTCCGTGCGGCGGACGTTGTAACAAGCCAGCCACCTCGGAGATATGCACGCGTACCACTCCATCGGGTACAGCCAAACGGTAGTGATTCTGCGCCCACTGCTCACCGGGCTGCCTTCGTCGCCACTTCTCTAGCCAGCCCGCTTTGACGGCGGCATCGAGGTACTTGCACACTGAGCTGCGCGACAATCCGGTTTCCTCGACCAGACGCTCGATCGACGGCCACGCAATCTCGTCGGCGACGTTCATGTAGCAGCCGATCGTATGCAGAATCAGGCGCGAGTGCGGGTGCAAGTCGCTTTTCATCATCGCCTTGCGCCAGTTAAAGAAGTTCGGCAAAGCCGTCATAGATAACCTCGTTACGTTGAGCCTTGCGGCCCACTCGAGAAATCCTCGAATCTCGTTACGTCACCGCGCCAAGCCAAACGGATCGTGGCGCGCGCGCCATTGCGCTGCTTCTCAACGATCAGTTCTGCGCTCCCCTTGTCCATCGAATCGGGGTTATAGACCTCATCGCGATACAAAAACCAGATCTGGTCTGCATCCTGCTCGATGGCGCCGCAGTCTTTGATATCGGACATCACGGGCCGCTTGTTGGTGCGCTTTTCAACTTCGCGATTCACCTGAGCAAGGGCGATCACGGGAACCCGCTCGTCCATCGCGAGTTTCTTCAATGCCCGAGAAACCTGCGCAAGGTCAGCCGCGCGGTTCGCCGTCGGCGACTCGATGTCCATCAGCTGCAGGTAGTCCACGATGATCAACCCGAGTTGCTTCTCGCCGACCATCCGCTTCAGCTTCCGCACAGCGGCGCGCAGTGAAGTTGGCGTAACAGTTGATTCCTGCTTGACGTAGATTGGGATGTCATTCAGATGCATTGCGCCATGCGTCAGGCGGGGCCAATCCTCGTCACGCATTCGCCCCGCCCGAAGGCGGTTTTGACTGAGCTTCGACGCCGATGCAAGTAAGCGCATCGCCAGCGCGAAGCCACCCATCTCCATCGAAGCAACGGCCACGGCCCGGCCGATGGAGGTGGCCACGTATTCCGCGATGTTCATCGAAAGCGCCGTCTTTCCCATCGCCGGCCGAGCACCGATCACAATGAAGTCCGTGTCCATCAATCCGGACGTCAGCTCATCCAACGCAGTGAAGCCCGTCGCGAGCCCAACGATCCCAGACTTGTCTTCCCGGTGATACATGTCATCAACGTGCTGCACTACCTCGGCCAGGTATGGCGTGATTGGTCGAAAACCTTCGTTCGCGCGCTGTGCATCGTCGGTCAGTGACAGTAGCTCGGCCTGCGCCTGGTCGATGACATCGGCGGCCTCGCGCCCGCCTGTTTTGTAAGCCATCTCCAGGGCCTTGCTGGCCGATCGCGCCAATCCGCGCAGCATCGCCCGATCGCGCACGATCTCGGCATATCGGACGATGTTGGCTGCGCTAGGCGTGTTTGATGCTAATTCGTTCAGATAAGCAAGCGGTCGCTCGATCTTGACGCCGGTGTCCTGCAACCGCTGAAACACCGTGATCACGTCGGCGTGCTTGCCAATGGAAAGTAGCGCCTCGATCGCCCGATAAATCGCGGCGTGCTCCGAGATGTAAAAGTCGTTTGCTGAGATGGTGTCGCAGATGCGGTCATATGCCTCGTTGTCGAGCAGTAGCGCACCAATTACGGATTGTTCAGCCTCTTGGGCAAAGATCGGCCTTTTCGCGGCGACGGGATCGCGCGTTCCCATTGATTCCCCCGGTGATTAAGCGCGATTCAACGCGCCGCAAAGTGTTCAAGGTCGGCAATCACGGCGTCGATGTCAGCCCGGCCGTCGTAGACCCCGACGAGATGGCCGTGCACCGTCGAGCGCCGCAGTTCGCAAGCACAGCGTGCCGTCGACGTGCGCAGCGCAACCGCTTCGCCCTTCACGACAAACACCGCGAACGGCTCGCGGGCACGGTAGAGGACGTTCTCGATCGCATGCACCGCGCGCTGCATGGCCCGCTTTCCTAGCGTGGGCTTCGGCATCAGTCCCCCGAACAGCAATTCGGTCGACCGGAAGCAGTCATATCGCTCTGGTGCCGGGCCGTCACATTCGCGCGCCACAGTGAAACCGCATGGAGGCACTCTTGAAACAGCTTCTCGATCTCGCCGTGCTCGCTGCAGTCGATCACGCCATCGTTGCGAATCGACTCGCTAACC
Organism: Pandoraea pnomenusa; assembly: GCF_000767615.3. Taxonomy (NCBI): domain Bacteria; kingdom Pseudomonadati; phylum Pseudomonadota; class Betaproteobacteria; order Burkholderiales; family Burkholderiaceae; genus Pandoraea; species Pandoraea pnomenusa. The sequence continues at coordinate 4,445,128 of NZ_CP009553.3, forward strand.
TTTTCAGCCACAGCTCCAATCCGGCCGATTGCATCGCCGAGCGCAGTTGCAAGTTGCCCTTGATCACCAGCTTCCTCGATAACCGGCATCTGGATAGCGACGCGCCCCAAACGCCATTCCGCCGCGTCGATCGCCAGCGTGGCCTCGCGCACTCGAGCAGCAGTGCAAAGCTCAGTGATCTCTGTCGCCTCCTCGAAAGTCACGTGATGCGTGTCGATATCGGGACGAAGCTTGTTTCGCAGCACATTGACCGACTTCCCCATGCGCTGCGCGAGCGCCTCGACCCCTCCCGGGTAAGCGCGCGCTATCAAGTACAGGGCATCATGCTGATTGATTTCGTTGTAACGACGGGTCACGGTTAACGCTCCTCATTTTTGCCGTGTTTACTTTTGGGGTGCGCCGATACCATTGCTTCAGCCAACACCAATGGAACCGACATGCATCGAAAGCCGAAATATCTGCGACGCCTCTCTCCGGTAGAGCGCGCACGCATCAAGCGCTTCACGCGCGCTCGACCGGGCGGCCGCGCGGCACGTGGGCGAGTTCGGGCCACAGCTCGGACCAATCCTCCGGACGAAGGTCAACCCGCGTGACTTCGCGCGATGACTCTCGCTCTATCGCCACGCACAGGGCCGCCCCCAACGCTTGGCGGGCGCTAAGGGCCTTTCGGAGATACCCGACGGAAGTGCGGCAGGCCGCGCAAAACTGTGCTTGCTCGGCTGCAGAGAGGGAATTTAGGTAAGCGCGCAGTTTGTCCATGCGCCGAATAATTACTGTTTAGTAATTTTCTGTCAATACCATTCAGTGATTCACCTTATGGTAATCGTCCCCGATAATCGCGCGATGGACATTCAAGCGACCCGCAGACAACGTCTCCGCCAGCTCATCGACGAGCAATACGGGGGTGTTCAGGCAAAGTTCTTAGACGCCACTGGCATGAACCAGGGGGAGCTATCCTCTTTGTTGCGCGACAAATCGTTCGGTGAACGAAAGGCCCGAAAGATCGAAGCACTTGCGGGAATCACGACCGGATGGTTAGACTCTTCCCCATCGAACGAGAAAACAAACGAAAGCGGCCCGGGCCATCCGGTGCCCCTCACGTACGCCGTCGATCTCACTAAGTTCCGCGAGATCCCTGTTATTGGCAAGGCGCAAGGGGGGCTCCCTGACCGCATTTGGACAGATGGGGACTATCCAGTTGGGGTAACTGATCAATACGGCATTCTCGCCAGCACCGACCCGCACGCGTTCTTGGTTCCGGTGGTGCAAGACTCGATGGCGCCACGGTACAACCCAGGAGAGTTCGCTCTGATTGAGCCAGGCACTGAACCTGACCTTGAGGACTGCGTCTTGGTTCGGCTCAGGTCCGGTGAGACCATGCTAAAGAGACTGCTATCGCGTAGAGATGGAATCTTGCGCTTCGGAAGCTACAATCGCCCCGAAACGCTCACGTACCGCGATGACGAAGTCGTCTGGATGTACTACGCGGCGCACCCGGTCCCCGCCCGCAAGATCAAGACCAGGATGTAACCTCCCGCGGCCCGCTCGGGCCGCGAAGCCTTGCCTTTCCCTGCCAAGAGCACCAACCCCGCAGAATTACTAAAATCTAATGGTAAAAATTACTATTAGGTAAATTCAATCTAGAACATTACCTTTTGGTATTGTTATAAAAATTACCTCAAAGTAATATTCCTCCAACTCGTACCACTACCTGAGTTGGAGGATCGAATTGGAACTGCACCCTTACTCTGCTGCATACATTCCTGCCGGCACAGCTCACATTGGGGCTGAACCGGCCACAGAGATCGTCCACGCCGCGAACGCGCTGCATGCGCAAGAGTTGGTTGGCGCCCGGCACCCTGCCGCGACAGTTGTGGACATTGCTCGCATCGAAGGCTGACCGACGATGCGCGCCATTCTCTCTCGTCTTGAGGCCATCCATCCCGACATCCCACTCTGGATCGGCGCGGTCTTCTTCACCGTCATCGCGCCCGGCCTCGCCGGTTACGCTGCGCCTCCAATCGAGTTCCTGGCGGGGCTGGTCAAATGAAGTGCCGCGACCCGCTCATCGTCAGCAACGCCATCGCAGGGCCATTCCGCCCACGTCGCGCGGGAGTGCTTCGTCGCGTCTTGCGCTGGCTCGCGGAGGTCTGATATGGACAGGGCCGCGAAATTCTCCCGCGACGAGTTGATGCGCACGTGCGCGCTGTATCGAGTCACTACGCCACTCGAACACGCCGGGCAGCATCTGCTGGCGACTCTCGTGATCCTGACCCGAATCCGCATTGAGCGCGAGCAACGCCCGCGCGCCCTCCATCACGTCGACCTCAAGCGCCGCGCCGCCGGCGATTTCGACGAATAACACATCAAGCACATGACTACGCAGCCCGCCATAAAGGACGGTCGCGCCCGCGATCGCGCAACGACAACCCAAACGCAGGTTCGGCCAATGTACGGCACCCCATACTCCCGCTACATCGTCAGCGCCGGCGGTGTGATCGTGCTCGATACGATCAGCGCACCAAGTGCCTACGACCGCGAATGCGCGGTCCGCGCCCACGCCATGGCTGAAAAGGCCAGCGCCCCGCGCGGGCGCCGCCGACCACGAGTGTTGAATGGTGCTGCCCGCGCGGCGCGAGGTGCCGCATGAGCGCGCTTTTGCTTCAGATCTATATCTTCATCACGTCCATTTCGGCCGTGTACTTCCTCACCAGTAAGCCAGCGCACGCGCGATGGGGCTCGCTCATCGCTTGTGCGGACAACCAGCCTGGCTCTACGTCACCGCCAAGGGAGAAACGTGGGGCGTGTTCGCCGTCAGCGTCTGGTTCTTCTTTTGCTATTACCGCGGCGTCGCTCGCGGCTTCTTTCCCCTTCACAAGCAGTAATCGCCCACGGAGACTCTCATGTTCACCGAATTGCACGCGCTCGCGCAGCGCACCTGCCTGACCATCGCAGTGACCGCCGAAGGCGAGCATCTGCGTGTGCACATCCAGCCCACACCCAAAAAGGAGGGCGCGCCCGTGCACCCGCTTTCGTTGATCGGCACGCCGGAAGAGCTTGACGAGCAGTTCCCGGAAGCCGTGGCGATCTACGAGCCGGGCGCGCTTTCGTTGCTCGACCAGGCTCGCGCCGCCGCGAATGTCAATGCGAAGGGTAATGACGCCGAGACGCCTGCCGCCACCAACAAGCCCAAGGGCACGCGCGGCCCGAAAAAGCGCCCTCCAGCAAACGACGCGCCGTCCACGGACAACGGCCAGCAAGGCGCCGCACAGACCAACACGACTGCCGAAGAACCTGGCCAGAGCGCATCGCCCTCCGCCGCAACGCCGAACGTCACTGACGACTCGGACGACGACCTGCCGAGTAACGCGCCGCTCGACTTGATGTAACAGCCACTCACCGAGGAGATTTCCGCCATGAAAACCGAAGCGCTCCAACGAGAGTTTCGCTACAACAGCGTCAAACTCGCCGATCCGGCCCCCGCCTTCACCGTGCAACAGGTCCGCGACTTTTATGCGAACACGTATCCGGAGATCGTCAACGCAGATATCGAAGGGCCCGAGATGGCCGGCAGCAAGCAGGTCTACACGTTCCGCCGAGCCGTCGGTACCAAGGGCTGCGTTCCCATCAGCGTCAAGGCTGCTCGCCTGATGTCACTCGCCGAAATGGGAGACGTCCCCGCGCGTGAACATTCTTTCATCGGCAAGCTGAATCGCGCGCTCAACAGCGGACAGGTTGTTGCGATCCCCGACCGCGAGTTGCGTCGTATCCACCGCCTTTACGATGAGCATGCAGGGGAGAAGGCATGACGCTCGCCCAACTTCACGCTGCCATTCGTGCCGGATCACTGTCACCAGTCGCTGGAGTCCAGGCACCCGCCGAACACGTCAACACCCCGCTCGCAAGGCGCGTCGAGGAGGTGATCCGTCGATCGGCACTTGCCGACCAACGGCGTCCGACGCCGGTCGCGGAAAACGTGGGGCTATTGCCATGAACACCTTGTCGATTCCGCGCGCGAACGCCATCGCGCCCTCGTACCACCTCGCGGCTGACTCTGATTACACCACCAAGATCGCGACGACGCTTCTCGATGCCGGGCTGATCGGAGACGAATGCGTGCGCGGAACGAGCCCGCGCTCCTTCGCGGAAGTCTGCCGCCGCGCGATCGCCGCCCGTTGGACTGAGGTCACGGCTGGCTTGCGCACATTCAACTGGCATCTCCATGTGCTGCCTGGAACCGAGGTGTACTCCGACGAATCGTTTGCATTCGTTTGCGTGCTTCGCCCAGAGACCTATGATCAGTGGCCAGTGCTCGAAATCGGACCGCGCATCATGCAGCTTGAGTCGACGAGGCCCGGTCTTGGCCAAACGGTTCTCGCGCTTTTGTATGACGCGTTCGACAGTCTGCCCAACGTGTTTACGCCGCGCACAGCTCTTTGGACCGCCGAGTACGTGCATTGGCACGGCGAGCGTGACGAAGCTTACGCAATCGAAGAATTGCTCGGATGGATGACGCCCGAGGAAGCACAGGGCGCGACGATCGACGTCTTCCGGCGCGCGGATTTCTTCTGCGGCCTGCCGGAATGGGCCGCGCTACCCGAACGCGTTCTGACCGTTCGCGACATCGAGGAAGCTGCCCGGAGCGACGAGTTCGCTGCCTCCGTCGTCGCGGCATGCGACGCAATTAGCGATCTCGCAATGCACGATGGGCCTCTCCCGTCCATGGCGCACGACGCCCCCTGCGAACTGATCGGGGTATCGGCATTTGTTCGGTGGCACGAGGACGACGCCGTACTTCGACTGTGGGACGACTACGCGAACCTTTCTGTGCAAGGCGAACACCTTGAAGCCTGCGCCGCCGTTGGTTTCGACATTCGCGGCACAGGCATTGCAGACTGGATCGGTGCTTTGCCGCAACTCGGCGAGCTCGCCCGCCGTGTTGAGGTGTTGCTCGATCTCGTCGGGGAGCGCCGAACATGAGCCCCGTGACCATTCAATCGAACCGCGACGCCGTGCTCGTGCCGCGTAGTGCACTAGTCATGTATCGAGACGACGGAAGCGCGCACGCCTTCGCCACATGCCACCCGATTCACTTCATCGGAGATGTGCCGCATCTAGGCCCTGGCACCGCGTTGAATCACGATCATCTCGCAGACTTCGCCGCGGTGGCGCAGAAGCAAGCCGCCTATGCCGGGTTCGTTCCGGAACGATTGATCTACACGCAGCCCAACCTGATCGCGTGGTGGCGCCCGGCGGGAAAGCGTCACGTCTGGTTCTCCACGGGGGACGCGATTGGCCAGCGTGCTGGCGCGACTGAGCATCCGCCGCTCGTGTTCGTCGCCTCGCATCGCGGCTGGCATGTCTTCGCCCTCCGCACGAATACCCGGCCCACGCCGGAAAGCGCGCTATTCAACGCGCCCTATTACAACGTTTGGCAGGACGGCAGGATCTGCGCTGGCAACGCGCAAACACCCAAGTCAGCCACGCCCGACTCGATCAAAGGATTCGAGGACGCGTTCTTCCGAAGCCGATTCACGCACCCCAACCAACCAAGACTGATCAAGCGCAAGGGCGGCGCGACACAACTCTGGCTCGACCTGCTCGACGGCGTGGCGTTTCCTCTCGCCGCGCTCATTCCCGCCGGCGAGACGCTGGCCGACGCAATCCACCGTATCGCCACTGGAGAGAAATAATGCAGCACGTCCTCGAAGCATTCGAAGCCGCCTCTAAGGGCGCCCTCAAGCAGTTGGCCGACGCCATGACCGAATTCTCCGGCGCCGTGAAGCACGAACTGGAAGCCGCGCGGCCGCGCGCGATCGCAGCAAAGGAAGACGACGCCCAGATCCAGCTCGACGTAGCATTGTATGACAGCGCGCCGACGCTTGCAGTACCTAAGCACGCGCAGTTCGAAGCACTGCAAGAGATCGGCCACCGATTCCTCGCATCGGCCGATGGCCTATTTGTCGAGATCCGCCGCCCGTGGCTGCACCTGATTCGCCAGGTCAGCAAATTCCCGGCCGAAGGTCCGCGCCCGCCTTACGGGACCATCGCCGAGACGTGCGAATTGACGTTTGGTCGACTCCCCGCTGCGCTGCCGCTTATCGCAGGCTTCGCAGCCGAAGCGCTCGATAGCCTGCCAAACGAGCATGCCGCCTGGATTGTCTGGAACGATCAGTCGCAGTTGCTCGAGTACATCGCGCTGAAGCCGAGCGAAGCGTCCCCCGGCCATATCAAGTATGAACGGCCGCAGCTCGCGGCTCACTTGTCACTCGTGATCGATATCCACAGCCACGGAGCGTCGCCGGCGTTCTTCAGCGCCACTGACGACCAGGACGATCGCGGAGAAGTGAAATTCGCGTGCGTTGTGGGCAACCTCGGCGAGGAAGGCAGCCTGCCATCAATCGCGATGCGCCTTTGCGCACTCGGCCTCAACATTCCCATCAAGCTCTCGCCGGCAGACGTGTTCAAGACGTGGGAGGCCAACCATGTCGCATAAGCCGCTCACAAAAAAGCAGCTTGAGGACGCCAAGCGCATGTACACGATGGCAGGTGGCACTTATGGTGCCGCAGAACGGGTCATAGAACATGTGGCCGCCATCGCTTTCGAGAACGGGCTAGCATTCAGCGCAGGCCACCGCTCATTTCACGACTGGGCCGAGTCCGAAGGGCTCGACATGTCGGTTGACTGGAAAGGCGACCTCACATCGCCGGTTTCCGCCGCGGCGCTGCGGGGATGGGAAGCCGCACGGAGCGCAGCCTCGCAGGCAAAGGATGAGCGGAAATGAGAAAGCTCGACCGCATCCACCCAACACCGTCAGCGTATCTGAGTCGCGCTGTGAGCGTCCTGCTCATCGGCTGCGGCGGGAATGGCTCGCTGATGCTCACCGGCCTCGGCCGACTCAATCATGCGCTGACTGCACTCGGCCACCCGGGCCTGGACGTCACCGCCTACGACGACGACACCGTGAGCGAGGCGAACATGGGCAGGCAGATGTTCAGCCCTGCCGACGTCGGCCTGCACAAGAGCAGCGTGCTCGTTCATCGGGTCAATCAGTTCTTCGGATTGAACTGGCGGGCCGAGCCGCACCGCTTCGCATCCGATCAGGACGCCAACACGTACTCGCTGAATGGGAAGCCCACCATCGCCATCGTATGCGTCGACAGCGCTACCGCACGAGCCAGCATTTACTCCTTTCTGGAGAGCCGTAGCTTTCGCGGGTACATCCTCGACCTCGGTAATCGGGCCAGTGACGGACAGGTTCTGCTTGGCCAGCTCTCCGCGAGCGGCGACTTGCCCCCGCTGCTCGCCGACGATGGCATTGAGCCTGCAGCGAGACTGCCGGCGCCTCATCGCGTGCTGCCCGAGCTGGTCGACACCACCGCTCCGCCCGACGACGAGCCGAGTTGTGGCCTCGCCGCCGCGCTCGAGCGCCAGGAACTGTTCGTGAACCAGGCGGTGGCCACGCCAGCACTCGCGCTGCTTTGGGAGTTTTTCCGCTACGGGAAGCTCACGTGGTGCGGCGCATTCGTAAACCTCAAGACCGGCAACATGCGCCCGATCGCTGTTCCGGCCGGGGAATAGGTGACGCAATGAGCAGCACTTTCCTGTCGCGCGACGAAGTCTGTGAACTGACCGGGCGCCGGCAGCATGCGGCGCAGGCACGAGCACTGCGCGCGATGGGCATCGAACATCGCGTGCGGCCGGACGGCTCGATCGCCGTTTTGCGCACGCACATCGAGGCCGAACTGGCCCCTGCCGCAACGCGCCGCGTCGCGGATTGGCAACCGAATTGGAGCGCAGCCTAATGCCACGACCGAGAAGCAAAGAGAACAAGGGCCTGCCGACCCGCTGGCGCCGGCGAAGTGGCGCCTATTACTACCAGGTGCCGCGCGGCCTCGAGCATATGTGGGACGGAAAGAAGGAATTCCGGCTCGGCGCGTCACTGCCCGAGGCATACCGCGTGTGGGCAGAGCGGCTCGGCAAGATGGAGGAGACGCGCACCGTCGCCGAACTGCTCGATCGATACTCGCTGCAGGTCGTGCCAACGAAGAAGCCGACGACACGCGCCCAGAACCAGGTCGCGATCAAGCGCCTGCGCAACGTGCTCGGCGTCGTGCCCATCACCGCCATCAAGCCACAGCTCATTTATCAATACGTCGAGCGGCGTGAGGCCAAGGTGGCAGCGCGGCGCGAAATCGAAATCCTGTCGCACGCGTTCACCAAGGCGGTCGAGTGGGGCATTTTGGATCGTCACCCGTTCAAGGGCGAGGTGCGGCTTCCCGGGGAAAAGTCGCGCACGCGGTACATCGCGGACTGGGAAATCGATGAGTGCCTCGCGCTCGAGCCGAAGCGCAAGAAGGGAAGCGTGCTCGCCTTGCAGGCATACATCAAGATCAAGCTACAAACCGGCATGGCACGCAGCGACCTGCTACGCCTTCAGCCGGAGCGCGACTTTGACGACGACGGCATCCATATCCTGCGCCACAAGACGGCGGACAGCAGCGGCAAACGCACGATCTATGAGTGGACGAACGAATTGCGCGAGGCAGTAGCTGAAGCCGTTCGCGCACGGCCGGTGCGCACGTCCAAGTGGCTTTTCTGCACGCTTGAGGGCGAAGGCTACATTGACGAGGAAACTGGACGCGCCGGCGGCTTCGATTCGATGTGGCGCGGGTTTATGGATCGCGTGCTGGCGGAGACCAAGGTCACCGAGCGGTTCACCGAGCACGACCTACGCGCCAAGGTGTCGAGCGACGCGGAATCGATCGAACATGCCCGCGCGCTGCTCTCGCACACGACGACACAGACCACGCAGCGCTCATACCGGCGCAAGGCCGAAAAGGTCAAACCACTGCGCCGGGGACGATCCGAATAGGAAAGCCCCCGTTCTATAGGAAACGGGGGCTTTCTTAGAAAGGCGTAAAGCCTTATGGAAGGCGGTGGCGGAGAGAGGGGGATTCGAACCCCCGATAGGCTATTAACCTATACACGCTTTCCAGGCGTGCGACTTAAACCACTCATCCATCTCTCCTGAATGGTCGCGCATTATAGCAGGTTGGCGGCAACATCTCACCCCCTTTCGTAGCGCGTGGGATCAAATATGGCGCCTCCCCTTCCGTCACGGGCGTCGCAGATGGTCCACCAGGTGTCTGTCGCGCTCGCTCGGGCGTCCGCCCAGCAGGCTGAACGCGATCGCCACCGCAAACCCCACCGGCACCCCGAACGCCCCCGCCGAAATCGGGTCCACGCCCCACCACCGTGCTCCCGCAAATCCCGTCAACCGCGTGAAAAACGGGTACGTCGTCATGATGTAGTACACGCACACCAACAACCCGCTCACCATGCCCGCCGTCGCCCCCAGACGCGTCGTGCGCTTCCAGAACACCCCCAGCACCAGCGCCGGAAACAGGCAGGATGCCGCCAGCGAAAACGCCGCCCCCACCAGAAACAAAATGTTCCCCAACTTCAGCGACGTCACGTACGACGCAAACATCGCCACGCACAACAACAGTATCTTCGACGTCGTCACCCGCTTCTGACTCGACGCATTCCGATCCACCATGTGAAAGTACACGTCGTGCGACAGCGCATTCGCAATCGTCAGCAACAACCCGTCCGCCGTCGACAGCACCGCCGCCAACGCCCCCGCCGCGACCAGCCCGGAAATCACGTACGGCAATCCCGCAATCTCCGGGCCCGCCAGCACCAGCATGTCCGGTTGCATCCAGATCTCGCCCCACTGCACCACCCCGTCCCGGTACACGTCGGAGATGTCCAACTGCACCGGCGTCGCGTGCCGCCATTGCGTCACCCACCCCGGCAAGTTCTCGTATCGGGCACCGACCAGATGCAGCAACACGTCATACTTCAACATCACCGCCAACGCCGGCGCACTCACATACAGCAGCGCCACGAAGAACAACGTCCACCCCACAGAACTCCGCGCCCCCTGCACCGTCGCCGTCGTGCCATATCGCGTCAGGATGTGCGGCAGACTCGCCGTCCCGATCATCAGGCACACCATCAGCAACAGGAAATTCAACCGCTGCGAACTGCGCGTGGTGTCATCCCGCGCCGGAAACGGCTCCGTCATCGCATGCGGCGGTTCGCTGCGCTCCGCATACTGATTTCGCATCTCCAGCCACCGATTCTGCGCCTCGCCCACGTCGCGCGGAAACGCCTCCAACTTCGTCTCCAGCACCTTCACGTCACGCAACGGGCCATTGCGACGCTTCGTGTCCAGCAACTGCCGCTCCAGCTCGGCCCGCTCGCTGTAAAAACTGTCCGGCAACCCGTCCAGCCGTCGCTGCATCTGCTCGGCCTGCTCGCGGTAATAGTCCCGCACCTCACGCTCAGGCACCGACTGCTGAATGTCGCGCTCCAGCGCCTCGACCTTCGCCAGCGCCTTGCCGTAGGTGAACTGCGGAAACCAGCCATTGCCCGTCTGATGCCCGATCATGGCCGTCGGCACCAGAAACGCCGTGATCATGATGATGTACTGCGCCACCTGGGTCCACGTCACCGCGCGCATGCCGCCCAGGAACGAACACACCAGAATGCCCGCCAGCCCGAAGAAGATCCCGATCGTGAACTCGACGCCGATGAAACGCGACGCAATCATCCCCACGCCCTGAATCTGCGCCACCAGATACACGAACGAACACAGAATCGTCGAAAACACCCCCAGCGCACGCACCAGATTGCTGTCGTAACGCGTGCCCAGAAAGTCCGGCACCGTGTACCGTCCCATCTTGCGCAAGTACGGCGCCAACAGAAACGCCACCAGACAATATCCGCCCGTCCATCCCATGACGTATGCCAGGCCGTCGTAACCGGAAACGTACAGCGACCCCGCCAACCCCATGAACGACGCCGCGCTCATCCAGTCCGCCGCGCACGCCATGCCATTGAACATCGGCGGCACACGACGCCCCGCCACGTAGTACTCGGCCGCGTCGGACGTGCGGGATATCAGCCCGATCACCGCATACACGGCAATCGTCACGAACAGGAACGCATACCCGATCCAGACGCCCGGACCGTTCACACGCTCAAGCAATCCGATCATCAGCACGAACGCGAGAAACCCCGCTGTGTAATACAGGTAGTAACGCAGCAGCCTGCGCGTGAAACTCATCGGGGAGCGCGCGCCGACGTGGCGCGAGAGAGGGGGTCAGGCATTGCGCCGAATTCAGCGCCGGCATCGCGCATTCCGAGGCTGTCCCGATGCGCATCGCGCAACGCCGAGAGCGCCCGGCGATACTGGGTATCGTTGCGACGTTGCATCGCGACGTAGATCATGATCAGCACAATGTCGATCAGGATCGCCCCCTGCGCACCCATGTAGAACGGCAGCGGCCAGCCCGCAAATCGCATCGCGGCCCATTCCCGCGCCCAGAACTGCGGTACGAAAGTCACCACGAATCCGATGGCCATCAGCACCGCCACGAGCCGTAGCGTCCGTCGCCAGTGACGTGTCGCGATGCTCGCCGCCTCGCCATGCCAGTCGACGTCGGGCGGCGTGCCGCCGGAACGCATGTCCGAACGCACGCCACCAACGCCGAAGGTCGCGGATGCGGCAGGTGTGCCCGCCGCCCCCGTCTGCGAACGCTTAGCCATGACCGGCCGGGAACCCCGCGCTTACTGCGCCTGCTTGAGCTGCTCCAGAATGGCCGGATTCTCGAGCGTGGACGTGTCCTGCGTGATCTCCTCGCCCTTGGCAATCACTCGCAACAAGCGACGCATGATCTTGCCGGAGCGGGTCTTCGGCAGATTGTCCCCGAAGCGGATGTCCTTCGGCTTGGCGATCGGCCCGATTTCCTTGCCGACCCAGTTGCGCAGCTCGAGCGCGATCTGCCTGGCTTCGTCTCCCGTCGGACGCGAACGCTTGAGCACCACGAACGCCACGATCGCCTCGCCCGTGGTGTCGTCCGGACGCCCCACCACCGCCGCTTCCGCCACAATCGGATTCGCCACCAGCGCCGACTCGATCTCCATCGTGCCCATGCGGTGACCGGAAACGTTCAGCACGTCGTCGATTCGCCCCATGATCGTGAAGTAACCGGTCTTGGCGTCGCGAATCGATCCGTCGCCGGCCAGGTAGATATGCCCACCCAGCTCCGACGGGAAGTAGCTCGACTTGTAACGCTCCGGGTCGCCCCAGATGGTACGGATCATCGACGGCCACGGACGCTTGATCACCAACATGCCGCCCTGACCGTTCGGCACGTCCTGCCCCGTCTCGTCGACGATGGCCACCGCAACGCCCGGCAACCCCAAAGTGCACGAACCCGGCACCAGCGGCGTCGCCCCCGGCAGCGGCGTGATCACGTGACCGCCCGTCTCCGTCTGCCACCACGTGTCGACGATCGGACAACGCCCGCCGCCAACGTTCTCGTAGTACCACATCCACGCTTCCGGATTGATCGGCTCGCCGACCGAACCGAGAATGCGCAGGGACGACAGGTCGTACTGCTTCGGATGCACGTCCGGCGTCTGCTCGGCCGCCTTGATCAGCGATCGGATCGCAGTCGGCGCCGTGTAAAAGACGCTGACCTTGTGACGGCCGATCATCTCCCAGAAACGACCGGCGTTCGGATACGTCGGCACCCCCTCGAACACGACCTGCGTCGCGCCCACGGCGAGCGGACCGTACGCAATGTACGTATGCCCGGTAATCCAGCCGATGTCGGCCGTGCACCAGAAGACATCGTCAGGCTTGATGTCGAAGGTCCACTGCATGGTGAGCGACGCCCACAGCAGATAGCCGCCAGTGCTGTGCTGCACGCCCTTGGGCTTGCCCGTCGATCCCGACGTGTAAAGGATGAACAGCGGATGCTCCGCGCCGACCCACTCCGGCGCGCACTGATCCGACTGGCCCGCAACGAGGTCCTGCATGACTTCGTCGCGACCGGCCTGCATGGCCACATTGCCGCCGGTGCGACGGTAGACGATCACCGACTTCACATGGTCGCAACCGCCCATGGCAAGCGCTTCGTCGACGATCGCCTTCAAGGGCAGCGCCTTGCCGCCGCGCATCTGCTCATCGGCCGTGACGATGGCCACCGCGCCGGCATCGATCACGCGCTCGTTGAGCGACTTCGCCGAGAAACCGCCAAACACCACCGAGTGCGTCGCGCCAATACGGGCGCACGCCTGCATGGCGACCACGCCTTCGATCGACATCGGCATGTAAATGACCACGCGGTCGCCCTTTTTCACGCCCTTGGCCTTGAGCGCATTGGCGAAACGACTCACGCGTGCGAGCAAGTCCCGGTAAGTCACCGGCGTCACGGTGCCGTCATCGGACTCGAACAGGATGGCGTTCTTGTCGCCCAGGCCCGCCTCGATCTGACGGTCCAGGCAATTGTAGGAAGCGTTGATCTGACCGTCTTCGAACCACGTGTAGAACGGGGCGTTGGTCTCGTCGAGGACTTTGGTGAACGGCTTGTGCCAGGCCAGGTTCTCGCGCGCCTGACGCGCCCAGAACCCCTCGTAATCCTTCTCGGCCTCGGCGCAAAGCGCCTCATAGGCGGGCATGCCGGAGATGTTCGCTTTGGCGACCAGCGCCTGCGGCGGCGCGAAAACGCGCTGCTCCTGCAAAACCGATTCGATTGCTGCCATGAGTTGTCCCCTCTTATGGATATGCAAATACGATTGCAATCAAGCCAAAACAAATCGCTAACGTCACATTAAGACGAGCGACTTACTAACGCCTTACACTGGTGCACACGCTTCGCGCCTCCTGCGCGCGGGACTCGCGCGAACGCGTCGACGCTGTGCCGCAGACTGTGGCGTATTCGCTACAATCCTACCCGTATCAACCCTATCCCGCCACCCCGGACTCGCCCGGAGCGCCCGTGAATTCGACATCTCAGCCTCCGACGCCCCCTCATACCCAGCCCGGGACGCCGACCGCCGACCGGCTGTTCGCCCGGTTTCCGAGCTTCGCGCTTGCGCTGGCCATGACGTTCGTGGGCACCAACGTAGGCATCGGCAAGACGATGGTGGCCGTGATGCCCGTCGCGGCCTTCGCGCTGTGGCGCTTCCTCATCGCCATTGCCGCCCTGTCGCCCCGTTACCGGCCTTCCGTCATGCGGCGCGTGACGCGAGACCAGTGGAAGCACCTCTTCGTGCAGACGTTCTTCGGCACGTTCCTGTTTACGCTGCTCATGCTCCATGGCGTGCGCCTGACCACGGCCACCGCCGCGGGCGTGATCACCGCCACGCTGCCCGCCTGCGTCGCACTGCTCTCCTGGGCGGTGCTGCGCGAGCACCCGTCGCGCCGCACGCTCGTGAGCATCGGACTGGCGATTGCCGGCGTGGCGCTGCTCAATGTCTCGCGCGGCGACGCCCACGGCGCCAGCGGCACGGGCGGCGCCCCGAGCGCCTGGCTGGGCAACGCGCTCGTGCTCGGCGCGGTGCTCTGCGAGAGCATCTACGTGATCGTCTCGAAACGCCTGGCCGCCGAGCTGCCCGCCATCGACATCTGCGCCTATACGCACCTGATTGGCGGCGCACTGATGCTGCCCCTGGGCGCGGCAGGCCTGATGGCGGTGGACTACGCGGCGCTCACGCCCGGCCACTGGGCCCTCATCGTCTGGTATGGCCTGGCGGCGAGCGTTTTCTCGTTTTTCCTGTGGATGCGCGGCATTCGGCACGTCAGCGCACAGCTTGCGGGGGTCTTCACGGCGATGGTGCCCGTCTCGGCCACCGCGTACGGCGTGATTTTCCTCGACGAGCGCCTCTCCGTCGCCCAGGGCGCCGCGCTGGCGCTCACCGTCGCGGGAATCGTGCTCGCCGCGCTCCCTTCCCCCGGCGCACGCAAGACGCTATTGCCGGCCCGCGATTGATTCGGCCGCGGCGCGGCGGGCAAGACGTTGTAAAATGCCCGCCATGCCGAATTTCGCGACGCGAAATCCGTGACCTGCCATCAGGCACCGTCCCGCGCGCCGCGTCTATTTGATTTGCGTATTTGATAACCCTCGTCTGCGGCCGTCCGCGCAGGCGAACGCCCCCACTCAAAACAGCCATGTCGACTCCCGGCCGCCCGTCCGACGCGCCGATGCGCCCCCTGCCCCGCATCATCTTCTTCAGCCGCTGGCTGCAACTGCCGCTGTACCTGGGGCTGATCGCCGCGCAAGGCGTCTACGTCTACAAATTCCTTGCCGAACTCTGGCATCTCATCTCGCACGCAGCGACCTTCGACGAAACGCAGATCATGCTCGTCGTGCTCGGCCTGATCGACGTGGTGATGATCTCGAACCTGCTGATCATGGTGATCATCGGCGGCTACGAGACGTTTGTCTCGCGCCTGGGCGTCGAGGGCCATCCGGACGAGCCGGAATGGCTCGATCACGTGAACGCCGGCGTGCTCAAGGTGAAGTTGTCGATGGCGCTCATCAGCATCTCGTCGATCCACCTGCTCAAGACGTTCATCGACGCCTCGCAGCAAACGCCGCACACGATCATGTGGCAGGTGATCATTCACTGCGCATTCCTGCTTTCCGCCGTGGTCATGGCCGTCGTCAACAAGATGACGAACGAGAGCCATGCCCCGGCCTACGCCTCCCCCAAGTCGTTACCTCTACCAGTTCCCACTAAGTCGAGAGTCGTTTCATGTCTACCGTCATTAAAGAAGACGACGTCATCCAGAGCGTCGCCGGTGCCCTGCAGTACATCAGCTACTACCATCCGGACGATTACATCCAGGCGCTGGGCCGTGCCTACGAGGCCGAGCAAAGCCCGGCCGCCAAGGACGCCATCGCGCAGATCCTGACCAACAGCCGCATGTGCGCCGAAGGCCGCCGTCCGCTGTGCCAGGACACCGGCATCGTGACCGTCTTCGTGAAGGTCGGCATGAACGTGCGCTGGGACGCCAAGCGCAGCCTCACCGACATGATCAACGAAGGCGTGCGCCAGGCCTACATGCACCCGGACAACGTGCTGCGCGCCTCGATCGTGGCGCCGCCCGAAGCCGGACGCAAGAACACGAAGGACAACACGCCGGCCGTCATTCACTACGAAATCGTGGAAGGCGACAAGGTCGACATCACGGTCGCGGCCAAGGGCGGCGGCTCGGAGAACAAGTCGAAGTTCGTGATGCTCAACCCGTCGGATTCGATCGTCGACTGGGTCGTGAAGACGGTGCCGACGATGGGCGCCGGCTGGTGCCCGCCGGGCATGCTCGGCATCGGTATCGGCGGCACGGCGGAAAAGGCAATGGTGCTCGCGAAGGAATCGCTCATGGACCCGATCGACATCCATGACGTGATCAAGCGCGGTCCGCAGAACTGGAACGAAGAACTGCGTATCGAGCTGTTCGAGAAGGTCAACGCCCTCGGTATCGGCGCACAGGGTCTGGGCGGTCTGGCCACCGTGCTCGACGTGAAGATTCTCGACTACCCGACGCACGCCGCGTCGAAGCCGGTCGCCATGATCCCGAACTGCGCGGCCACGCGTCACGCGCACTTCACGCTGGACGGCTCGGGCCCATCGTTCCTCGCCGCCCCGTCGCTC
Organism: Pandoraea pnomenusa; assembly: GCF_000767615.3. Classification (NCBI taxonomy): domain Bacteria; kingdom Pseudomonadati; phylum Pseudomonadota; class Betaproteobacteria; order Burkholderiales; family Burkholderiaceae; genus Pandoraea; species Pandoraea pnomenusa. The sequence goes on from NZ_CP009553.3 coordinate 4,461,647, forward strand.
GACGCCTGGCCGAATGTGCACTGGGCGCCGAACACCGAAACGAGCAAGCGCGTCGATCTCGACACGCTCACGCCGGAAGAAGTCGCCAGCTGGACGCCGGGCCAGACGCTGCTGCTCTCGGGCAAGATGCTCACCGGCCGCGACGCCGCGCACAAGCGCATCGCCGACATGATCGCCAAGGGCGAGCCGCTGCCGGTCGACTTCAAGGGCCGCGCGATCTATTACGTCGGCCCGGTCGATCCGGTCCGCGACGAAGTCGTCGGCCCGGCAGGCCCGACCACCTCGACCCGCATGGACAAGTTCACCGACATGATGCTGTCGAAGACGGGTCTGGCGGTCATGATCGGCAAGTCCGAGCGCGGTCCGGCCGCCATCGAAGCCATCAAGAAGCACAAGGCGGCCTACCTGATGGCTGTGGGCGGCGCCGCCTACCTCGTGTCCAAGGCGATTCGCGCCGCGCGCGTGCTGGCCTTCGAAGACCTCGGCATGGAAGCCATCTACGAGTTCGACGTCAAGGACATGCCCGTGACGGTGGCCGTGGATGCGACCGGCGTGTCGGTGCACAACACCGGCCCGAAGGAATGGCAGGCGAAGATCGGCAAGATTCCGGTCGCCGCGGAGTAATCGCGCCGCGCCCTCGCCACGAAAAGCCCGGCTTCGGCCGGGCTTTTTTATCCACCGCCACGCGAGAATGGCTCGCATTACCATTCGCACCTCGGTTCACGAAAAGCCTTGCAGAGCTTGGCTTTCCAGACGTTTCCGGCTACCCTTCAACGGCTCGCAAACTGCATAACAAGGGATCCGAAATGAAAGGCGACAAGAAAGTCCTCGAACTCCTCAACGCACAGCTCACCAACGAGCTGACGGCGATCAACCAGTACTTTCTGCACGCCCGCATGTACAAACACTGGGGCCTCGAGAAACTCGGCAAGCACGAGTACGACGAGTCCATCGGCGAGATGAAGCACGCCGACAAGCTGATCGAGCGCATCTTCATGCTCGACGGCCTGCCGAACCTTCAGGACCTGCACAAGCTGCTCATCGGCGAGACGACCGACGAAATCCTGAAGTGCGATCTGAAGCTCGAATACATCTCGCAGAAGACCTGCAAGGACGGTATCGAGCATTGCGAAAAGGTGAAGGACTTCGTATCGCGCGAACTCTTCAACGAAATTCTGCACGACACCGAAGAGCACATCGATTGGCTCGAGACGCAGATCGAACTGATCGACAAAGTCGGTCTCCAGAATTACCAGCAGTCGGGCATGGCGTCGTTCGAAGAATAAGCCCGTCACCCACAAAACCTGGACAACAAGACGCATCGCCGCGCCGATATCGGTTTGCCGGCTTTGCGCTAGAATTTCGGGGCCGGCCGCTTGCCGGCCCTTTTTTATTCACCATGTCCTCCAACGCGCCGATTGGCGTCTTCGATTCCGGCCTAGGCGGCCTGTCAGTCCTTCAGGCCGTTCGCGCCCTGCTGCCCCATGAGTCGCTGCTCTACGTCGCCGACTCCCGCTACGCACCCTATGGGGAGCGCCCCGACACGTTCATCGAACAGCGCAGCCTCGCCATTGGTCGATGGCTGCGCGCACATGGCGCGAAGGCGCTCGTCGTGGCGTGCAATACCGCCACCGCGCACGGCGTGGCGGCCCTGCGCGCCGACGCCGCCTGGCCGGTCGTCGGGGTCGAGCCCGGCATCAAGCCGGCGGCCGCAGCATCGAAGACGGGCGTGATCGGCGTGCTGGCCACGGCAGCAACGCTGCGCAGCGCGCGATTCGCGGACCTGCTTGCGCGGCATACGGCGCAAGGCCAGCGCTTCCTCTGCCAACCCGGGCATGGACTGGTCGAGCGCATCGAAGCCGGGGATGTGGGCTCGGCCGATGTCGTGGCACTGCTCGAACGTTTTATCGAGCCGATGCTCGCGCAAGGCGTCGACACGCTGGTGCTCGGTTGCACCCATTACCCGTTCCTCATTCCGGCCATCGAGCGGCGCTTCGGCAATGCTCTCACGCTCATCGATACCGGCGCCGCCATCGCGCGTCAGTTGCAACGCCGCCTCGAGACGGCCGAACTGAGCGCGCCGACGCAGTGCGAGTCGCCGCCTGGCCTCGCCGGCACGCTCCAACTGTTCACCACCGCAAGCCCGCACGCCTTGCAGAAGATGGCCGACCGCCTGCTGCCGCACGCCCCGGGCGTTCAGGCGGTCCGGATCCCCGGGACCGGCGAAGCCAACGAAGTCACCGAATGCGTCCCAAACGACGCGGCCCGCCTGGACTTGCCGCCCAACCTTCCCATCGCGTCAGCCTGACACCGTTTCCCTGTATCCCTGAATGCAACATGGGATAGGTGGATGGCGCTTGCAAATCTCGGCAACTTAAATAATAATTATTCTCATTAGTGTTACATTTTGACGTTTTCATCATGATCGTCTGCGTCTGCAAGTCCGTTTCCGAGCGCCAGATCAAGGCATGCCTCGATGCCGGAGCCACCACCCTGGAAGATCTTCAGATCGACCTGGGCGTTGCGCTGTGCTGCGGCAAGTGCGGCCCGTACGTTCAGGAGATGGTGTCGGGTGTCACGCCGTGCTGCGGTCGGTCGTGCGGTGGCTGCTGTCAATCGGCGCAGGCCGACGCCACGACCGAGGTCGTGTTCACGCAGCGCGACCTCGCGCTGGCGGCCTGAGGCATCCGGCAAGCCCTGACGTCATCCGTTTCGATTTCCCCGTCCCGATGCGGTCTTCACCGCAGCGCGACGCTACGAAGCCAGCCAGGCGTCTCGCGGCGTCATGCGCCAGCCAGCGACCCGTCACCCTCGGAGGTGTCAGATGGAACTCCTGATCGGCTTCGTTTCGACGTTATGTTTATCGTTCTTCCTGTTTCGAAGGTGAGTCGGTGCACGGTGCCTGACTCGCTGCATTCGCCGACCGCGCCCCCTGGCGCGGTTTTCCTTTGATCGCACGTCCGGCCATCCCGAACCCCGAGGCTTCGCGCATCGCGCACCACTCGACGTTCATCTGCCGCAAACTAGCGTACCCTAGCCGTTAACATGTCGACCGCCGTGCCCCCTGCCGTGACGACTTCCGGTCGTGCGCCCACCTCGATTCGTGACCCGCTGACGTCGCCGCGCGCCATTGTGATCGCGGGCGCGATCGTCGTTCTCCATATCGCCGCCCTGGTCGGTTTGTCGCAGCTGCGCAACGCCCCGGAAAAAGCGACCATCGAACCGACCACCTTCACTGCCACGATCATTCCGCTCACGCCCGCGCCCACGCCGCCGCAACCCGCGCCGCCCAAGCCGCAGCCGGAGCCGCCGAAGCCGCGCGTGACCCCGCCGCCGCCCAAGCCACGCGTGCAGCCCAGGAATGCCATCACGCAGAAGGCCGAGCCGGTCGCGCCCGCGCCCCAGCCCACGCCGGCCGCCCCGGTGCAGAACGCCGCACCCACCCCGCCGGCGCCGCCCGCGCCGACACCGGCACCCGCACCGTCCGGTCCGATCGAAGGTCTGGCCGTGAAATGCGAAGAGCCGCGCGTGGTCTATCCGACACAGTCGCGACGCGTGGGCGAGGAAGGCACGGTCACGCTGCGGCTGGTGATCGACACGCGTGGTGTGGTCGCGAGCGCGAACGTCATCAAGTCGAGCGGCTTCTCGCGGCTGGATCAGGCCGCCCGCACCGCCGCGCTGGCAATGCGCTGCGCGCCCCCGATGCAAAACGGTCGCGCGGTGGAAGCCGCCGCGACCAAGCCGTTTAACTTCAATCTGAACGATTAACGAACTGGATCTCCCGAGGAACGCAAAATGCAAGAGTATGGTTTGAGCCACGTCTGGGCACAGGGCGATTTCGTCACCCGAGCCATCGCGATCGTGCTGCTGGTGATGTCGGTGCTGTCCTGGACGGTCATTATCATCAAGGGCACGCAAGTCTTCCGCCTGAGCCGCCTCACGCGCTCCGCCGAACCCGATTTCTGGCATTCGGAGAACTTCTCCGCCGGTTTGCAGAAGCTCGGCGAATCGGGCCAGAACAATCCGTTCCTCGCGCTGGCCCTCGCCGGTCAGGACGCCGCCGAGCATCATCGCCAGAGCCAGCCGCATCTGCACGACAAGATGGACGTGAGCGACTGGATCACGCGCGCGCTCAAGAATTCGGTGGACGACACGGTCTCGCGCCTGCAAAGCGGCCTGGCCATGCTCGCCTCGATCGGCTCGACGTCGCCGTTCGTGGGATTGTTCGGTACGGTGTGGGGCATCTACCACGCGCTGCTGGCGATCGGCGCCTCGGGTCAGACGACCATCGACAAGGTGGCAGGCCCGGTGGGCGAAGCCCTCATCATGACCGCGTTCGGTCTGTTCGTCGCCATCCCGGCCGTGCTCGGGTTCAACGCGCTCACGCGCGCCAACAAGGGCATCGTCTCGAAGCTCAACCGCTTCGCCCACAGCCTGCACGCCTATTTCCTGACCGGCGCGAGCCTGCACTCGACGCAGTTCGCCAGCAACGTCACGCCGGTGCGCAAGCCGTCCACGCCGGCCAGCGCCAGCTAAGCCGGCGCACGAAACAAGGAGTTCGCCATGGCCATGGGTTCATACAGCAGCGACGACGGCGCCGACGACGCAATGATGAGCGAGATCAACATGACGCCGCTCGTCGACGTCATGCTGGTGCTGCTGATCATCTTCATCGTGACGCTGCCGGTGCTCAATCACGCGGTCAAGCTCGATCTGCCGCAGGCAAGCAACCAGCCGGAAGACACCAAGCCCGCCAAGATCGACCTCTCGATCCAGGCGGACGGCACAGTCTACTGGGACAAGCAGGCCATCGACGAGGCCACGCTCAAGGCACGCCTGGCCCAGGCGGCCGAGGCGCAGCCGCAGCCGGAGCTGCACCTGTTCGCCGACAAGAATGTGCGTTACGAGAGCGTTGCGAAGGTGCTCTCCGACGCCCAGACGGCAGGCGTGACCAAGCTCGGTTTCGTGACCGAGCCCGCGACGAAGTAGTCCGCACGCGTTCCACCGATCCGACGCTTCGCGCAAGTCGAAGCCGTCGCAGTACACAAAGCGCGGTGCCGGTCACCGCGCTTTTTCCATCCCCGCCCTTGCCCCGGCGCCGTCACCGCCCGCGCAGACTCGCTCGACTTTCCCGCCTCTCTCCCATCACTTTTCCGCCATTTCCCGATGAAGTTCACGCATTGTTCCAATCGGGTAACAATGCTTCCAGCGTTACGGGCTACTCCCGGTACCGGCCACCCCGATATAGTGGGGACATGACATTGGACGCGTCACGCCGCCCTGGCGCGCGCCCCCACAGGAGATTGCCCCATGAGCACCACCTTCGCCCGTCCGGTCGCCCGTGTCTTCACGGCAGCGCAAACGCAGGAAGGCGCCGGTTTTCACGTCAACCGCCCCTTCCCCACGCGCATGATGATGGACTTCGATCCGTTCCTGCTGCTCGACGAGATGGGTCCGATGCAGGTGGCCCCCGGCGACGCCAAGGGCGCGCCTGACCATCCGCACCGCGGTTTCGAGACCGTCACGTACCTGCTCGCCGGAGAAATGGAGCACCGCGACTCGCAAGGGCACGCCGGCAAGCTCACGCCCGGCGACGTGCAATGGATGACGGCCGGTGCGGGTGTGATCCACTCCGAAATGCCGTCGCAGGCCTTCCAGCAACGCGGCGGCGAAATGCACGGCTTTCAGCTCTGGGTGAACCTGCCGCGCACGGACAAGATGATGACGCCACGCTATCAGGAGCTGCCGGCTGCCGGCATCCCGAACGCAACGAGCGAAGACGGCAAGGTGTCGGTGCGCGTGATCGCCGGCGAGGCGTTGGGCACACGCGCCGCCATCGAGACGCGCACGCCGATCCTGTACCAGCACTTCACGCTGCAACCGCAGGCGCTGCTCGATCATCCCGTGCCCGCCGACTTCAACGTGTTCGCCTACGTGATCGACGGCGAAGGCAATTTCGGTGCCGAGCCCGTTGCCGCCAAGGCGCATCAGATGGTCGTGTTCGGCAACGACGGCGAGAGCATTACCGTGCGCAACGATGGCGATCGGCCAGTGTCGTTCCTGCTGATCGGCGGCAAGCCGCTGGGCGAGCCGGTGGCACGCTACGGCCCGTTCGTGATGAACACCGAGAGCGAGATCCGCCAGGCGATCCTCGACTTCCAGGCGGGTCGCATGGGCCGCATCCCGGCCTCGGGCGCGGGCGCGTCTGCCTAAGGGCAGCGTCCCCGGCCGCACGACAGCAGCATCCGGCGCGGCGCAAGCCGCCCCATCGTTCGCACCGGCCCGGCGAATTTGGGTCACAATGACACTCATTGAGTGCATCGTGGCCCATACGTTCGCCGGGCCGTTTTCATCCAGCCCCCACAGGAGCCGCCATGGCTGCAGAAGCGATTGTCACCGCCCATCTGGGCGCCGCCGGTTACACCACGCGTCTCTCGGACGGCAAACACGAATGGATCGCCGACGAGCCCGAAACGCTCGGCGGTGCGGACCTCGGTCCGGCCCCGACGGCGCTGCTGCTCTCGAGCCTGGGCGCATGCACATCGATCACGTTGCAAATGTATGCGCGCCGCAAGGAGTGGCCGCTCAAGGATGTGAAGGTGACGCTCGCGATGAATCCGGATGGCAAACCGCCGATGGGGACCACGCAGATCACGCGCAAGATCGAGCTGGGCGGGGATCTGTCCGAGGAGCAGCGTCAGCGTCTCTTGGAAATCGCCAATGCGTGCCCAATTCACAAGGTGTTGTCGGGCACCATCGCCATCGACAGTTCGCTGGTCGAGTAAGATCCGGCGCGCGCACGGCCTCTCGCTCCATGGCGACGCGAGGCCGGCCGTCATCGATTGAAGGGGAAATAGTCTTGCAGTACGAACATCTCATCGAGGTCAACGACCTTCTGAATCCGCTGGCCTTCGCGCTGTCCCGCGACCAATTGTGGCGAGGCCTGGTACTGCGCGCCGAGCAGCCGGAATCCTTTGTGCTGGGGCTGGACAAGTGCATCGTGCACGAACGCACCGACGACACGCTCACCCGCGAGCTGCGCTTCGGCGAGGCGGTAGTGCGCGATCGCGTGATCTTCGAAGCCCAGCAATCGGTCCGCTACGAGACGGCCGCCACCGACCAGCACGCCGGCGGCTCGCTCACGATGCGAATCGAAGAGCCCACGCCCACGCATTATTTCGTGCGCTTCACCTACAGCACCACGCTGCCGGAAGACGCCGCGACGGCCGATACCCGCTACAGCGAATTTGTGAAATCCGCCTATCGCGAAGCGGACATCGACACGGTGGCCCAGATTCGCGCCCTCGCGGAGCAGGGCGCACTGGGCTGAACGCCCGCCCCACAGGGCATTGCCGGACACCACCGTACGGCGCCGGTCCGATGCCGGTCATCCTTCGGCATCGGACCAATTAGCAAAAATCTATTCCAGAGAATACGACAATAGCCAAATTCAAATACAAATGGGAATGATTCTCATTTAATATTCATCTCACAGTCAGCCACACGGATGAGCGAGATGACCGCAAGCCACACCACTGCCCGCCAGACCACGCCCGCAACGGCGCCGCGCCGCACCCTGTCGGTGTCGACGACGCGCACGCAGGCGGCCAGTCCGGCGGCGGAAAAGCCGGCCAGCCACGCCACGGGACGCGTGCTCACGAGCGATCACCTGTTGCAGGGCACGCAGTGCGTGAACATCCTGCACAACGGACAGACGTACCAGCTGCGCGCCACGCGCTACGGCAAGTTGATCCTGACGAAGTAAGCGATTGAATCTGCAAGCATTTTGGCGGTGGCGAGACCACGACCTCGCCGCCACCTTCACCGAGTTTTGTGGGGACCACCTCGCCTAAGAGGTGTTTGGCAGTAGCCAGCGAACGCAACGCGATCCCATGTAGTTACGGCAAGCCCCTCTCTACCTGCGTTGCGCGCCAGCCAAGCCGCTTTTTTTGTCCACCCACACGGGTTTCATTGATGTTCTCCTCGCGGCGCCGCCTGCAAGCCTCAGGCACGCCGTCCGGCCTGACAAGCCCTTGACCCATCCGCGAGGATGGGTTTTTCTTTACATCACTTCGCGGTGACGGCAGCAATGCCCGCCCGGGCGATCTGCGCGTCTTGCGCCGACTTCACACCCGAGACGCCGACCGCGCCGATCACATCGCCGTTGACAACGATGGGCACGCCGCCTTCGAGCATGGCGGTGTTCGGCGCGCTCAGGAACGCGAAGCGGCCGCCATTGATCATCTCTTCGAACGCACCGCTCTCGCGACGGCCGACGGCCGAGGTCTGCGCCTTGCCAAGCGACATCATGGCGGTGCTGGGCGCCGCGCCGTCCATGCGGTGCAGCGACAGCGCGTGACCGCCGTCGTCGACGATCGTGATGCATACGTTCCAGCCGTTCGCGCTGGCTTCGGCCACGGCGGCGGCGTTGATCTTCTGCACGTCTTCAACAGTCAGGACTGCTTTCGTCTTCATACGTCTCTCTCATTCAGGGTTGGCAATTCAGGAAGCCGCGCCGGGCGCGGCTTCCGCGGAAATCCGCCTGCGACGATGCCTCCGGCACGTGACATCGCGCAGGCAACGGACCGCTCAGTGCCCTACGGCCAGCGCCATCCACTCGCGCAGCGCCTGTCGCGTCCTGCGCAAACCGTCGAGTGTCGGCCACATGCCGGGCACGGCATCCGGGTCGAGGTTGCTCGCATTGCAGCACGGCGCGGGTACCACCGTGAGTCCAGCGCGCTCGAACTGATCGCGGGCGCGGCGCATATGCCAGGCACTCGTGACCAGATAGACGCGCGACACGCCGGCGTTGGTCAGCATGCGCGCGCTGAAGATGGCGTTTTGCGCCGTGTTCAGTGATTGTCCTTCGGTCCAGCGCACCGGCACGCCGAATTCCTCGGTGGCGACCTGCGCCATCAGACGCCCCTCGACCGCCTGTCCGCTCGGGCTGCCGCCGGACATGAGCACCGGGAGGTGCGTCTCACGGGCGAGAAACGCGCCGTAGCGCACCCGTGCAAGCGTCTCCGTGCTCAGGTCGGCATCCTTGCGCCAGCCCTTGCTGGCGTATTCGGTAGCGTTGACGCTGGTGCCGCCGCCGAGGATCACCACGGCCTGTGGCAGCGCCGCCGCCGTGGCCGGATGCTGTCGCGCAGCGTCGTACGCCTTGAGATCGACCGGCTTTCCCACCTCGAGCCCATACGCGATCTGCCGGGCGAACCACGGCATGGCCTGCAGCCAGAGCACCCCGGCCGCGAGCACGGCCAGCGTCCTCCCGGTGCGCGGCCAGCGCCGCCAGCTCACGAGCGAGAGCACCGCGAGCACAAGCACATTGGCTGGCGGCAGAAACAAGCTGACGAGGAGGTTCCGGGCGAGCCAATCGAAGGGCATCCCGCCAGTCTACTGGACTGCACACGCGAGTGCATCCATTCTCTACGCCAGGGCGCCCACTGGCGCGCCGCGCACCGTTGCGCGCAAGCTTGCCGGGGCCGGCGTCACGGCACGACTCCACGCCGCAACCCGAAGCGACGCCTCTCCGTACTTTCCTCAGGACGTTCGCGCCGGCATTCCGGTTACACTTCGCGCATGCCCGACGACCTCACCGCCGACTTGGCCACGCTTCCCCGTCAATTGCTGGTGACGCCCGACGTCACCTCACGCACCCAGATCGCCACCTTCGCGTCGCAGCTCGCGCAAGCGCTGGCTCGCGGCATTCGGCTCGTACAACTTCGCAACCGGTCGCTCGACGCCGACGGCTATCGCGCCCTTGCGGAGAGCGCGCTGGCCCTGACGCATGCGGCCGGGGCGCAACTCATCCTCAATCCACCGCGCGACGTGGCGGACCTTTGGCTCGACATTGCCAGCGGCAAGCATGCCGGCACGGTCCCGCAGGCCGACGGCTGGCACCTGACGAGCGAGCGGCTCATGGCGAGCCAGACGCGTCCAGCGGGCTGGCGACGGGTGAGTGCCGCGTGTCATGACGCAGCCCAGCTCGCGCAGGCCGGCCGACTCGAACTCGACTTCGTGACGCTGTCCCCCGTACTCGCCACCGCCACGCATCCGGAGGCCACGCCGCTCGGCTGGCCCGCATTCACGGCCCTTGCGGCACAGGCCACGCTGCCGGTGTTCGCGCTCGGCGGCATGCGTGCCGACATGCTCTCGAACGCGCGCCACGCCGGCGCCTACGGCATCGCCGCGATCCGCGCGTTCTGGCCTACGGCCTGAGGCCCCCTCAAAACGACAAAGGGGCGGATTCAATCCGCCCCCGGGTGCGCGCCGCCGATGGCGTCGCAGTACCGCTGACTCCCTGATCGCCGGCGTCGCTTACCCGGCGAGCGCCTTGCGAGCCGCGATCACGCCCTGCGCGTAAGTCGGGTCGATCTTCTCGAAGTGCGCGATCTGACGCGCCGACACGTCGTCCGGCACGCCCTGCATCGAGGCGGCGATGTTGCCGAACAGTCGGCCCTTCTGCCCGTCGTCGAACAACTGGAACAGCGCGCGTGGCTGCGAGTAATAATCGTCGTCTTCGCGATGATCATAGCGATCGGCCAGGGCGCCCACTGCTTGCGGCGGCTCGCGGAATTCCGGCTGCTCCGCGAATGCGCCGTAGCGATTCGGCTCGTAATTCGTCGTGCCACCCAGATTGCCGTCCACGCGCATCGCGCCATCGCGGTGGAAGCTGTGATGGAACGGGCACTTCGGCGCATTGACCGGAATGGCACTGTGATTCACGCCAAGACGGTAACGCTGCGTGTCGCCGTACGAGAACAGGCGCCCTTGCAACATGCGGTCGGGCGAGAAGCCGATGCCCGGCACCACGTTGGCCGGATTGAACGCTGCCTGCTCGACGTCGGCGAAGTAATTCTCCGGATTGCGATTGAGTTCGAGCACGCCCACGTCGATGAGCGGGTAGTCCGCGTGCGGCCACACCTTCGTCAGATCGAACGGGTTGATGCGATAGGTTGCCGCGTCGGCCTCCGGCATCACCTGCACCTGCATGCGCCAGCGCGGGAAGTTGCCGGCCTCGATCGCCTCGAACAGGTCGCGTTGCGCGCTTTCCCGATCGCCGGCGACCACCTGTGCCGCCTGCGCGTTCGTCAGGTTCTCGATGCCCTGCATCGACTTGAAGTGGAACTTCACCCAGAAGCGTTCGTTGGCCGCGTTGATGAAGCTGAATGTGTGCGAGCCGAAGCCGTGTTGCTGGCGGTAGTTCGCCGGCAGGCCGCGATCGCTCATGAGAATCGTGACCTGATGCAGAGATTCGGGGTGACGCGACCAGAAGTCCCACGCAGCCGTCGGATTGCGCAGGTTTGTCTTCGGATCACGCTTTTGCGTGTGGATGAAGTCGGGGAACTTGAGCGGATCGCGCACGAAGAACACTGGCGTGTTGTTGCCCACGAGATCCCAGTTGCCTTCGTCGGTGTAGAACTTCAGCGCGAAGCCGCGCACGTCGCGCTCCGCATCGGCCGCACCGCGCTCGCCGGCCACCGTCGAGAAGCGCAGGAACACCGGCGTTTCCTTGCCGATGGCCTCGAACACGCGCGCCCGGCTGTACTTCGTGATGTCGTGCGTGACGGTGAGCTTGCCGAACGCACCGGAGCCCTTCGCGTGCACGCGACGCTCCGGAATCACTTCCCGGTCGAAGTGCGCGAGCTTTTCGAGGAACCACACGTCCTGCAGCAGGGCTGGGCCGCGCGGGCCGGCGGTGAGCGTGTTCTGGTTGTCGGGCACCGGGGCTCCGGCGGCGGTCGTGAGTTTTTTCGTATCTGACATGTGACGCTCTCCTGTTTCCTGATCGGGCAATCTCGCCGGACTCATGCGCCCATCTGCGCAAAGTCGGCGAGCACGTGTTCCAGCGTGGTTTCGATGTCGTGCCAATAGGCTTTGAATGGGGTCATCGTCGGCGCCTCTCCGGGCATGGGGTGGCTCGGGCAATCGTCGCGTCGGTGGGCGGTGGCCTGCTGGCAGTGCCCGTTGCCAACGCGTGCCGTCAGATTAAATATTTTTATCGAAATCGTAAAATTGATCGTTTTTATATATTCAATAGACAAAAGCAATACGCCGCGGCTCGGCGCAGCGGCGGCGGCATGACAGTCGGAAGGACCTGGAGGAAAAAGCGGAAGGGAAAAAGCGCGAGGGGAAGACGGGGAAGCGCCGACAAGCGGCGGGGGCGGAATGCGGTGACCTGTCGGCCGCGCCCGCCCCGGCCGCTCAGTTCGACGTGGCCGGAAGATCCAGCGGAATCACACCCGGCAGGTGGCATTTGGCAATGGCTTGCGCCACGGCGTCGATGGCCGGCAGGCGCGTGAAGCTCTTGCGCCAGGCGAGCACCACGCGGCGGTCGGGCACGGGGGCCGAGAACGGCACGTAGCGCAACAGGCTGTCGGGTGCCTGCGTGTCGGGCACGGACGTCTTCGGCAGCACGGTGATGCCCACGCCACTCGCGACCATGTGGCGAATCGTCTCCAGCGACGAGCCTTCGAACGTCTTCTGGATGCCGTCGGCGTTCTGCGAGAAGCGCATCAGTTCGGGGCATACGCCCAGCACGTGATCGCGGAAGCAGTGACCGCTGCCGAGCAGCAGCATGGTTTCCTGCTTGAGATCGCCCGCGTCGATCTGCTCGCGCGTGGCCCACGGGTGCGAGCGCGGCAGTGCCACCACGAACGGCTCATCGTAGAGCGGACGCACCATCAGACCGCTCTCCGGGAACGGCAGCGCCATGATGGCCGCATCGATCTCGCCCTGCTTGAGCAGTTCGATGAGCTTGAGGGTGTAATTCTCCTGCAGCATGAGCGGCATCTGCGGCGTCGTCTCGATCATCTGCTTGACGAGTGCCGGCAACAGATACGGGCCGATGGTGTAAATCACGCCCAGGCGCAACGGTCCCGCGAGCGGATCGCGGCCCTGCTTGGCAATTTCCTTGATGGCGATGGTCTGCTCGAGCACGCGCTGCGCCTGCGCGACGATCTGCTCGCCGAGCGGCGTCACGCTCACTTCCGCGGCGCCACGCTCGAAAATCTGTACGTTCAGCTCGTCTTCGAGCTTCTTGATGGCCACCGAGAGCGTCGGCTGGCTGACGAAACAGGCTTCCGCCGCGCGACCGAAATGGCGTTCTCGCGCCACCGCCACGATGTACTTGAGTTCCGTGAGGGTCATGTCGTCCTAACCTGTGTAAATTAATCGAACAACGGCAGTCGATAGATTTTCTTTTTTATAGCACAATCGGGCGGCAATTGCCCGTTTTCAGGCGACGCTCCCGTCGGCACCGCGCTCCCCCTGCCACCGACCGCCGCACCGGCGTCGAGTACCGTCCTGCCGGCCCGGCACCCGGGGTCATGCCTTCAGATAGTCTTCGCGCGCGCCGAGCCATCGCTCCAGATGCGCCGCCACCGCGCCTGGATGCGATTTGAGCAACCGGTCGGCCGCCTCCTGCGCGCCCGGAATCATCCAAGCGTCCTCGTTGAGGTCGACGAAGCGCAGCATGGCGGCGCCCGACTGCCGTGCACCGAGGAATTCTCCCGGGCCGCGAATCTCCAGATCTCGCCGCGCGATGACGAAGCCGTCGGTGGTCTCGCGCATCGTCTGCAATCGCGCCTTGGCGCCCATCGACAGCGGCGAGGCATATATCAGCAGGCACACCGATTCGGCCGAGCCGCGCCCGACGCGTCCTCGCAATTGATGGAGCTGCGCGAGACCGAAGCGCTCGGCATGCTCGATGACCATCAGCGACGCATTGGGCACGTCCACGCCCACTTCGATGACCGTGGTCGCCACGAGCAGATGCGTGTCGCCGCGCGAGAAGTCGTCCATCACGGCGGCCTTCTCCGCCGGCGAGAGCCGACCGTGAACGAGGCCCACGCGCAATTCGGGCAGCGCCGCCACCAGTTGCGCATGCGTGTCGACGGCCGTCTGCAATTGCAGGGCCTCGCTCTCCTCGATCAGCGGGCACACCCAGTACACCTGACGGCCGGCCAGCGCGGCCGCGCGAACCCGGTCGATGACCTCGGGACGCCGCGTGTCGCTGACGAGCTTCGTCACGACCGGACTGCGCCCGGGCGGCAGCTCGTCGATGACGGAGACGTCGAGATCGGCGTAGTAGGTCATGGCAAGCGTGCGCGGAATCGGCGTGGCGCTCATCATCAGTTGGTGCGGCATGGCGTCGTCGCCCATGCCGGCGGTCTGCATCTTGCTGCGCAGCGCCAGACGTTGGGCGACGCCGAATCGATGCTGTTCGTCGACGACGGCCATCCCCAGCCGCGCGAACACGACCGTGTCCTGAATGATGGCGTGCGTGCCAATGACGAGTTGCGCCTCGCCGCTGGCCACGCGGGCCAGCGCCTCGCGCTTTTCCTTCGCCTTCATGCTGCCGGCAAGCCACGCGAGCGTCACGCCCAATGGCGCGAGCCATGCGGAGAGCTTGCGCAGATGCTGCTCGGCCAGAATTTCGGTCGGCGCCATGATTGCGGCCTGGTAGCCCGCGTCGATGGCCTGCGCGGCGGCAAGCGCCGCGATGATCGTCTTGCCGCTGCCCACGTCGCCCTGCAGCAGCCGCTGCATCGGATGCGGCTCGGCCAGGTCGGCGCGAATCTCCGCCCAGACGCGTTGCTGCGCGCCTGTCAGACGAAACGGCAGCGCCGCCTCGAAGCGTTCCAGCAGGCCACCGGGCACGCGCGCGCCCAAGGCCGGTGCGGCGAGTCGCCGGCGCGCGGCCTGCGCACGCTTGAGCGACAACTGCTGCGCCAGAAGCTCCTCGCACTTGATGCGCAACCACGCGGGATGCGAACGCTCGATGAGCGCCGTCTCCGACACGTTCGGCGGCGGTGCGTGCAGCAGGTGCACGGCGTCGGACAACGCAGGCAGCGGATGATCGGGGCCGATGGCGTCCTGGAGCAGACCCGGCGGCAGCAGTTCCGGGAGCGGCGTGCGCGCCATCGCGTTGTGGATGGCCTTGCGAAGATACGCCTGCGACAGGCCCGCCGCACTCGGATACACCGGCGTGAGCGACTCGGGCAACGGCGCGGCGGCGTCCTGCACCACGCGATATGCGGGGTGCACCATCTCCAGCCCGAAGAATCCGCCCCGTACTTCGCCGCGCACACGCACACGCGTGCCAATGGCGAGCTGCTTCTGCTGGCTGCCGTAGAAATTCAGAAAACGCAGCACGAGTTCGTGCCCATCGTCCGCAATGCGTACGACCCACTGGCGGCGCGGCCGATAGGCGACTTCGCTGGACGTCACCACGCCTTCGACCTGCGCCAGCTCGCTCGGAAGCACCTCGCCGATCTTGCGCAGCGTGGTTTCGTCCTCGTAGCGCATGGGCAAGTGCAGGATGAGGTCGATGTCGCGCTTCAGGCCGAGTTTGGCGAGCTTGTCGGCGCTGCCGGCTCCGGCCTTGCTGGCTGCGGGCCTGGTGGCCTTGGTGGCCTTGGTGGCCTTGGTGGCCTTGGCGGGCCCTGATGCGCCGGAGGATTGGCCGGACTTGTCGGAATGGCTTGTCCCCGCGTCCGTCGGGGGGTTGGCGGACTTCGCCGATGCCGGCGCGGCGCTATCGGCAGCGGCGGCCCCGGAGCGACGCGCGCCGCGCCTGGCGGCCACGCGCGGCGAGGCGTCGGCCTGCGCGCCTGCGGCATCGGCAAGGTCCACGAGGTCGGCAGGGGCGTCGTCGGGCGCGGTGGCGGACATTCTGCGTTCGGTCATGCAGTCGCGAATCTGGCGTTCCAAGTAAAATGGCGGTTGCTACGCATTGTAAACGCTGATGTATACCCTCTCCGATTTCGATTTCGACCTGCCGCCCGAGCTCATCGCGCAGACCGCTCTCGCCGAGCGCACCGCCAGCCGCTTGCTGGAGGTCGACGGCAGTGTCACGCCACCGCATCTGTACGACCGCCGCTTCGCCGACCTGCCCGGTCTGCTCGCCCCCGGCGACCTGCTCGTCTTCAACGACACGCGCGTCATCAAGGCGCGCCTGTTCGGCCAGAAGGCAAGCGGCGGCAAGATCGAGGTGCTCGTCGAGCGCGTGATCGACAGCCGCACCGCGCTGGCCCAGATCCGCGCCAGCAAGCGTCCCGGCCCGGGCACCGTGCTTCGCCTGGCGGATGCCTTCGACGTGACGGTCGGCGAGCGCGTCGAGCCGTTCTACACACTTCATTTCCCGGACGACTGCTACACGCTGCTCGAGACGTATGGCCGCCTGCCGCTGCCACCTTATATCGAGCACGACGCCGACGCCGCCGACGAGACACGCTACCAAACGGTCTACGCCCGCAATCCGGGCGCCGTGGCGGCCCCCACGGCCGGCCTGCACTTCGACGACAGCTTGTTCGCCCGTCTCGACGCACTCGGCGTGCAACGCGCCACGCTCACCCTGCACGTGGGCGCCGGCACCTTCCAGCCGGTGCGCGTGGAGAACATCGACGAGCACAAGATGCACGCAGAGTGGTACGAAATCACGCCGGAGCTCGTGCAGGCCATCGCCGCCACCCGCGCCCGCGGCGGGCGAGTGATCGCCGTGGGCACGACGTCGATGCGGGCGCTCGAATCGGCCGCGCAGGCCGCGCTCGTCGCCGGAGACGCACCGGGAACGCTTCGCCCGGGCAGCGCCGAGACGGACATCTTCATCACGCCCGGATACCGGTTCCAGGTGGTCGATCGCCTGATCACCAACTTCCACCTGCCCAAGTCGACACTGCTCATGCTGGTGTCGGCTTTCTCGGGCATGGAGACGATCCGCGCGGCCTATCGGCACGCAATCGAGCAGCGCTACCGCTTCTTCAGCTATGGCGACGCGATGATCCTCTCGCGCGTGGAAATGCACGACGCCCCCCTGGCCGCGGCCTGAGAGACGCGATATGCGCGGCGGGCCGCCGCGC
The DNA here is from genome assembly GCF_000767615.3 of Pandoraea pnomenusa. Taxonomy (NCBI): domain Bacteria; kingdom Pseudomonadati; phylum Pseudomonadota; class Betaproteobacteria; order Burkholderiales; family Burkholderiaceae; genus Pandoraea; species Pandoraea pnomenusa. Next base: position 4,478,512 of record NZ_CP009553.3, read on the forward strand.
GCGGGCGGGCGCGTCGGCCGCCGATCGGGGCCCATCGCATGCGTGGGCCGTCGCACCCGGCCCCGCCGGCCGGTGGGGCGTTCTCATCGAGCGCCATTCGACCCGGTACAATGGCGCCTTGGCCGCGCATGGGGCGCTGGCCGCTTTTTGACGCCCCCGCGCGTGCGCCGGCTTGTTTTGCCGGTAGTGCCGGGGCGCACGACACATGCTCAAGTTCGAACTCATCACCACCGACGGGCAGGCCCGCCGGGGACGCGTCACGCTCAACCACGGCGTGGTCGAGACGCCCATCTTCATGCCCGTGGGCACCTACGGCTCGGTCAAGGCGATGTCGCCCGCCGAACTCGTCGAAAACAACGCCCAGATCATTCTCGGCAACACGTTCCACCTCTGGCTGCGCCCGGGCCTCGAGACAATCGCCGCGCACGGTGGCCTGCACCGTTTCATGGGCTGGGACCGTCCGATCCTGACCGACTCCGGCGGCTTCCAGGTCTTCAGCCTCGGCGAATTGCGCAAAATCAGCGAAGAAGGCGTGAAATTCGCCTCGCCCGTCAATGGCGACCGGTTGTTCCTCTCGCCGGAAATCTCGATGCAGATTCAACACGTGCTCAATTCGGACATCGTGATGCAGTTCGACGAATGCACGCCTTACGAGATCGACGGCCGCCCCGCCACGGAATCGGAAGCCGGCCAGTCGATGCGCATGTCGCTGCGCTGGGCCAAGCGCTCGATCGACGAATTCAACCGCCTCGAAAACCCCAACGCCCTGTTCGGCATCGTGCAGGGCGGCATGTACGAACATCTGCGCGACGAGTCGCTCGCCGGGCTCTCCGAGCTCGACTTCCATGGTTATGCCATCGGCGGGTTGTCGGTCGGCGAGCCCAAGGAGGACATGATGCGCGTGCTCGAGCACGTGGCGCCGCGCCTGCCCGCGAACAAGCCGCACTACCTGATGGGTGTGGGCACGCCGGAAGACCTCGTGGCGGGTGTGTCCGCGGGCGTCGACATGTTCGATTGCGTGATGCCCACGCGAAACGCGCGCAACGGCTGGCTGTTCACGCGTTTCGGCGACTTGAAGATCCGCAACGCCTCGCACAAGAGCGACACACGCCCGCTGGACGAAACTTGCGGGTGTTACACCTGTCGAAACTTCTCGCGCGCCTATCTGCACCATTTGCAGCGAGCCGGGGAGATTCTGGGCGCGCGGCTCAACACCATCCATAACCTGCATTACTATCTCACGCTGATGCAGGAAATGCGGGATGCCATCGAAGCCCACCGATTCGACGCGTTCGTCACCCAGTTCCGGGCCGATCGCGCGCGCGGCGTGCAGTGACGGCCCGGGGCTCCGCAACGGGCACCGAATCCCCGTGGAAGGCGCTCGGGCAGTGGTAAAATGCCGGGCTTGGATCCTGAATCCTCGCACCGAAACACACGCCGCGCGTGTCCGGGTCACCGGCCACACGCGGCTTTTACACGTCTTACATAAGGAGAACCGAACGTGCTGATTTCCGATGCTTTCGCTCAGACGGCTGGCGCCGCCAGCCCGACCAGCAACCTGATGAGCTTCCTGCCGCTCGTTCTGATGTTCGTGGTGCTGTACTTCATCATGATCCGTCCGCAGATGAAGCGTCAGAAGGAAACCCGCAACATGCTCGCGGCCCTCGCCAAGGGCGACGAAGTCGTGACCTCGGGTGGTCTGGCCGGTCGCATCTCGAAGGTCGGTGAGACCTTCGTGACCATCGAGATCGCGGAGAACGTCGAAATCAACGTGCAAAAGGGTGCGATCACGACCCTGCTGCCGAAGGGCACCATCAAGGCGCTCTGATCCTTCGCGCAACCGCATGCGGCCGCCCTCCCAGGCGGCCGCAATGCATGGCGGCGCGGGTCTGGCGACCTGCGTTGCCTTGCCAGCCGGTCTGAAGCACGGTTTGCCACGAGGCATCACCCTAGCCCGCCGCTATGAATCGCTATCCTCTCTGGAAATACATCATCATTCTGGTGGCGCTCGCCATCGGGGTGCTTTACACGCTGCCAAACCTGTTCGGTGAAACGCCGGCGGTACAGATTTCCAGCGTCAAGGCGACCGTCAAGGTCGACCCCTCGACGCTCGCGCGCGCCGAAGACGCGCTCAAGGCACAGAACATTGCCTACAACGGTGCCGTGTTCGACAGCACGGGCAACAACCCGAGCGTGCGCATTCGCTTCTCCGACACCGACACGCAGCTGCGCGCCAAGGATCTGCTCCAGACCGCGCTGAACACCGATCCGACCGACCCGACCTACGTCGTGGCGCTCAACCTGCTCTCGGCCTCGCCGGACTGGCTCACCAGGATTCATGCGCTGCCGATGTACCTCGGCCTCGACCTGCGCGGCGGTGTCCACTTCCTGCTGCAAGTCGACATGGCCGGTGCCATCACCAAGCGTCTGGATGCATCGGCCGCCGACGCCCGTACGCTGCTGCGCGACAAGAACATCCGTCACAACGGCGTGACGCGCACGGACAATGGCATCGAAGCGGCCTTCAGCACGCAGGAAGACGCCGATCGCGCCCGTGGCGCGCTCACCGACGGCCTGCCCGATCTGTCCTACACGACGCAGCCCGGCCCGAACGGGACGTTCAAGGTGGTGGGCACGTTCACGGAAGCCGCCCGGCGCTCCGTGCAGGACAACGCCGTCAAGCAGAACATCGTGACGCTGCATAACCGGGTGAACGAGCTTGGCGTGTCCGAGCCCGTGATCCAGCAGGAAGGCCCGGACCGCATCGTCGTGCAGTTGCCCGGCGTGCAGGACACCGCCAAGGCGAAGGACATCATCGGCCGCACCGCGACGCTCGAAGCGCGCCTGGCCGATCCGGACGCGCCCCGCTTCGTCACGGCCGATACGCCGGTCCCGCCGCAGGACGAGCTGTTCCTGCACGGCAACGGCGCACCGGTCATGCTCAAGCGTCAGGTGATCTTCAGCGGCGATCGCATCACGAGCGCCTCGGCCGGCTTCGACGACCACCAGCAGCCCTCGGTCAACATCAAGCTCGATGCCGCCGGCGGTCGCGTCCTGCGCGACGTGTCACGCGACAACATCGGCAAGCCGATGGCGATCGTACTGTTCGAAAAGGGCAAGGGCGAAGTGCTGACGGTGGCGAACATCCGCAGCGAACTCGGTCAGAGCTTCCAGATCACCGGCATGGGCTCGGCGCAGGCCGCCAACGATCTGGCGCTGCTGCTGCGCGCCGGTTCGCTCGCCGCGCCGATGGAAATCATCGAAGAGCGCACGATCGGCCCGAGCCTCGGCGCGGATAACGTGCAAAAGGGTGTCGACTCGGTGATGTACGGCCTGATCGCCATCGCCGTATTCATGATGCTGTATTACATGCTCTTCGGCGTGTTCTCGGTCATCGCCCTGCTGTTCAACCTGCTGCTGCTCGTGGCCGTGCTCTCGATGATGCAGGCCACGCTCACGCTGCCGGGTATCGCCGCCATCGCGCTCACGCTCGGCATGGCCATCGATGCCAACGTGCTGATCAACGAACGTATCCGCGAGGAACTGCGTGCGGGTGCGTCGGCACAGAAGGCAATTTCGCTGGGCTTCGAGCATGCGTGGGCCACGATTCTCGACTCGAACGTGACCACGCTGATCGCCGGCCTGGCACTGCTGGCTTTCGGGTCGGGCCCGGTGCGCGCGTTTGCCGTGGTGCACTGCCTGGGTATCCTGACCTCGATGTTCTCGGCCGTGTTCTTCTCGCGCGGTCTGGTCAACCTGTGGTACGGCGGCCGCCGCAAGCTCAAGACGCTGGCGATCGGTCAGGTCTGGCGCCCGGACGGTGCGAAGAACGCACCCGACGCAGGCGAGCAATAACCGCAGGCGCGAGAGGAAACAGTCATGGAATTTTTCCGCATCAAGAAAGACGTGCCGTTCATGCGGCACGCCCTGATCTTCAACATCATCTCGGCGCTCACGTTCGTGGCGGCGGTGTTCTTCCTGCTCACGCGGGGCCTGCACCTGTCGATCGAGTTCACCGGCGGCACGGTCATGGAAGTGGCCTACTCGCAGGCGGCCGATCTCGAGAAGATCCGGGGCGAAGTGGGCAAGCTCGGCTATCGCGACGTGCAGGTGCAGAGCTTCGGCACCTCGCGCGACGTCATGATCCGCCTGCCGATCCAGAGCGGCGCCGACGGCAAGCAGGTGACCAGCGCGCAACAGAGCGACGCCGTGATGACCGCGCTCAAGGCCGACGCCCCCGACGTGCAGCTGCGTCGCGTGGAATTCGTCGGCCCGCAGATCGGTCACGAGCTGTTCACCGACGGCCTGCTGGCGCTGACCTTCGTGGTCGTGGGCATCATCATCTATCTGTCGTTCCGCTTCGAATGGAAATTCGCCGTGGCCGGCGTGATCGCCAACCTGCATGACGTGGTGATCATTCTCGGCTTCTTCGCATTCTTCCAGTGGGAGTTCTCGCTGGCGGTGCTCGCGGGGGTGCTGGCCGTGCTCGGCTACTCGGTGAACGAATCGGTCGTGATCTTCGACCGGATTCGCGAGACCTTCCGAAAGATGCGCAAGGCAACGGTGCAGGAAGTGATCGACCACGCCATCACGACGACCATGTCGCGTACGATCATCACGCACGCGAGTACGGAAATGATGGTGCTGTCGATGTTCTTCTTCGGCGGTCAGACGCTGCACTACTTCGCACTGGCGCTGACCGTGGGTATTCTGTTCGGTATCTACTCGTCGGTGTTCGTGGCGGCCGCGCTCGCGATGTGGTTCGGTGTGAAGCGCGAGGACCTCATCAAGCATGGTGGCAAGGACGACGAACCAGGGGTCGATCGCAACGACCCGAACTTCGGCGCCCGTGTCTGACACGCGCGACATGATGTGAAGAAACCGCCGGCTCGCCCGGCGGTTTTTTTTCGTGTGTCGCCGTCACGCGGTGCGGTACGGTGTGACGCGTGCAGGCGCGGCGGGCTTGCGGTAATCTCGCGAAGTTCGCCAATTTCGACATTTCACGCCAATGAAGTCCGTCCGCATCTGGGATCTGCCCACTCGTCTGTTTCACTGGTCGTTCGTCGTGCTGGCGGTGGCGGCCTACGTCACGGCCAAAACAGGCGGCAACGCGATGATCTACCACTTCTGGTGCGGCTACGCCGTGCTCGCGCTGCTGCTGTTCCGGCTGGTGTGGGGCATCGCCGGGCCGCGCTATGCCCGCTTCGGGGCGTTCATCGCCCGCCCGGCAACGTTCCTGCGCTCGCTGCGCGATACATCGGACACCGACGCCCGCTTCGCCGGTCACACGCCCCTCGGCGGTCTGTCGGTGATGGCGATGCTGTTGTTCTTCGCGATCCAGGCCGGTCTGGGCCTGTTCTCGAACGACGACATCTTCAACGACGGCCCGCTCGTGAAGTTCATCGACAAGGACACCAGCGACATGCTCACTGGCTGGCATCTGCGCAACCAATGGGTACTGGTCGCACTCGTCGCGCTGCACGTGCTGGCGATTCTCTATTACCGCGTGATCCGCAGGAAGGATCTGATCAAGCCGATGATCGTGGGGGACAAGCACACCGCCGCGCCCGTGCATCCGGCGCGCGACGACTGGCGGGTGCGCGTGGGCGCACTGGTGCTGATCGTGCTGGCCTCGGCGCTCGTGTATCGGGTCGTCAACCTGACCCCGGCCGTGGCAGCCTTGCCGTCGTATTGACGGCGCGATCTCGACGTCCATGAAAAAAGCCGGTCGGATGACCGGCTTTTTCGCAGGCGTGGCCAGCGTGCGAGACGCGCTTACTTGGCGCGGAAGCTGTCGTGGCAGCTCTTGCAGGTTTGCGCCGCCTCGCCGAAGGCCGTCTTGATCGAGGCGAGGTCCCCGCCCTTGGCCACGGTGTTGAGCTTGGCCACCGCGGTTTCCATCTTCTCGGCAGCTTGCTGGAACTTCGCCTTGTCGGAGAACACCTCCGGCTTCGCCTTGCTCCTTGCCGTGGTCTGACCGCCCTCGAACGCGGGCCACGGCAGCTTGGAAAGCGTGGCGACGAGTTCGGCGTTCTTGATCACGTCGTCCTTGTTGAACGGTGCGTCACCCTTGACCACGGCACCGATACGACCGAAATGGTTGCCGAGCAGGAAGAGGGCCGATTGACGGTATTCCACGGCGTCGTCGGCCTTGGCGAACTGAGCCTGTGCGAATGCCGGCACGACGGCGGCGGCAAGCGCTGCAACTGCGAGGGTAAGCTTCATCGGTGGGGTTCTCCTTATGGGTTGTGCGGCTATGATACACAGCAACCCGGCACCGTAAAAAACGAAACGGGCCGCAAAAGCGGCCCGTCGGGTCGACGCGGGCGCCAGATGCCGCGAGTCGAGGGGTCTTCGGTAGTTCGGAGGCTTACACGCGCTTGGCGAGCGCCTCGGCGATACCGACATAGTTTGCCGGGGTCATCTCCAGCAGACGCGCCTTGGCGTCTTCGGGAATCGCCAGTTGCTTGATGAACGCCTGCAGCGCTTCGCGGGTGATGCCCTTGCCGCGCGTGAGCTCCTTGAGTTGCTCGTACGGGTTCGGCACCCCGAAGCGGCGCATCACGGTCTGCACCGGCTCGGCCAGCACTTCCCACGTGTTGTCGAGGTCTTCGTCCAGACGCTGCGGGTTGACTTCGAGCTTGCCCAGACCACGCAGGCACGAGTCGTAGGCCAGCAGGCTGTAGCCGAACGCCACGCCGATGTTGCGCAGCACGGTCGAGTCCGTGAGATCGCGCTGCCAGCGCGAAACCGGCAGCTTGTCGGCCAGGTGACGCAGCACCGCGTTGGCCAGGCCCAGATTGCCTTCCGAGTTCTCGAAATCGATCGGGTTGACCTTGTGCGGCATGGTCGACGAGCCGATTTCACCGGCCTTCGTCTTCTGCTTGAAGTAGCCGACGGAGATGTAACCCCAGATGTCGCGGTTCAGATCGAGCAGGATCGTGTTGGCGCGGGCCACGGCGTCGAACAGCTCGGCCATGTAGTCGTGCGGTTCGATCTGGATCGTGTACGGGTTGAACGTGAGGCCCAGGCGCTTTTCGATCACCGCCCTGGAGAACGACTCCCAGTCGTATTCAGGGTAGGCCGAAAGGTGGGCGTTGTAATTGCCGACCGCGCCGTTCATCTTGGCAAGCAGCTCGACGCGACGCACGCGCTCGAGCGCGCGAGCCAGGCGCACGGCCACGTTGGCCAGCTCCTTGCCCAGCGTGGTCGGCGAGGCCGGTTGACCGTGCGTGCGCGAGAGCATCGGCTGCGCGGCGTGCTCGCGGGCGAGCTCGCTGAGCTTGGTCACGAGCGATTCGAGCGCGGGCACGATCACTTCGTCGCGCGCGCCCTTGATCATCATGCCGTGCGACGTGTTGTTGATGTCTTCCGACGTGCAGGCGAAGTGAATGAACTCGCTGGCCTTCTCGAGCTCCGCCTGGCCCTGCACCTTCTCCTTGAGCCAGTACTCGACCGCCTTCACGTCGTGGTTCGTGACCTTCTCGATGTCCTTGATGCGCTGGGCATCGGCGTTCGAGAAATTGGCGGCGAGGTTGAGCAGGAACGCCTCGGCATCGGCCGAAAATGGCGCGATCTCGGCAAAGCCGGCCTTGGACAGGGCGATCAGCCAATGGATTTCGACCGTCACGCGGTGGCGCATGAAAGCCGCCTCGGACAACCACGGACGCAGGGCGTCGGTCTTGCCGGCATAACGGCCGTCGAGCGGGGAAAGCGCGGTCAGGGGGGAGAATTCGTCGGACATGGCACTGGGCACCGAAAAAGAAAACCGGGGAGCCGGCGATGTGCCAACTCGGAAAAGGCCAGTATTTTACCATTCCCCGGGGACGGCCATCCCGCACGTTATACTCTCCCCCGCGCTATCGCGATATATCAAGGATTCACATGAAGTTGATCGGTGCCCTCGCCAGTCCGTATGTTCGCAAAGTCCGCATCGTGCTGGCCGAGAAAAAGCTCGACTACAAGCTCGAGCTCGAGAACGTGTGGGGCGACGACACCCGCATCCAGCAGTCCAACCCGCTGGGCAAGGTACCCTGCCTCGTCATGGAAGACGGCGAGGCGGTGTTCGACTCGCGGGTGATCTGCGAATACCTCGACACCCTGTCGCCCGTGGGCAAGCTGATTCCGCCGTCGGGGCGCGAGCGCGCCGAAGTGCGTTGCTGGGAGGCCCTGGCCGACGGCCTGACCGACGCCGCCGTGCAGATCCGCGTCGAAATGATGTTTCACGACGAGGCATCGCGCTCGCAGCGGCTCGTCGACCGTCAGCTCGGCAAGATCGATGCCGGACTTCAGGCCATGGCAAGCGGTCTCGGCGATCGCCAGTGGTGCGCGGGCAATCGCCTGACGCTGGCCGACGTGGCGCTCGTATGCTCGCTTGGCTATCTCGATTTCCGCTTTCCCGATATCCAGTGGCGTGACGCCCATCCCAATCTTGCCCGCCACTTCGAGCGCATGAGCACGCGCGCCTCGGTGACCGACACCGTCCCCACGCTCTAGGCGCGCCTCACCCGCCCCGCCCGGCGGACTGTGCCGTGGCGCCGACCGGGCGCTCGTACATGACCGCGGGACGGTCGCGCCGCCGCTTTCGCTCGGCCTCGGCCGACGGACTGCGCGTCACCAGCACGCCCAGATCCCGTAGCAAGCGCCACGCGCCAGACGCGTCGGCGCCGTCCGTGCGCGCGGCGGGCACCGGCGAGGCCGTCTGTACGTGTGCGGGCAAAGGACGCGCGGCGTCAGACGATTTACCTGCCGCGTCCTTGCCTGCGGCACCGACAGTGGCAACCGAATCGTAGGGATCGGAGGACTCCATGGAATCCCTGGGCACGCCCGCGACGAAGGGGGCGGCCGAGCCGACGGCATCGACCCGCTTCCGCGAGGAAGGAGCCACCGCCTCGCCCGACGCTCCGGAGTCTTGCAGGCGCGAATAGGCGTCCATCACGCGCTGGACGAAGCGCCGCGTCTCGGCGAACGGCGGCACCCGTCGCCCATGGCGCAGCACCGCGCCTTCGCCGGCATTGTAGGCGGCGAGCACGAGACGCAGGTCGCCATCGAATCGGGAGAGCAGCCAGCGCACGTACGCCGCGCCCGCCCGAAGATTTTCCGCAGGGTCCTCCAGACGTCGGACGCCGAAACGCTGCCCCGTGCGCGGCAGAATCTGCATCAGCCCGATCGCACCTCGCTCGGACACGGCGGTCGGATCGTATCCCGACTCCGTGTCGATGATCGCATGCAGCAGCGCCGCGTCGACGTCGGTGACAAGCGCCGTGCGGCGCACCAGCGCGTCGAACGGCGGCGCGGCCGACGCCGGACCTGGCGAGCGTTCAGCGCGCGCCTGCGCCTGCGCCTGCGCCAACGGTGGCGGCGCACGCCACGGTTCCGCCACGGCGGTCGGTGGGGTGGGCACCGCCAGTTGAGCGTCCTCCACGCGAGGATGGTGGGGCAATAAGGCCGCCGGCGCGACCGGTGCGGCAAGTGCCGCGAGCACGAGCGCGACACCCCGCTTCACGCGCCACCTCCCGGTTCGTCGCGTCCAGCGTCTTCAATCGACTCGCCGGCGTCACCGTCGTCATCGCGCCCGCCGCCGCCCTCTACGGCCTCCATGCCCTCTCCGCCGCTTCCGACCTGTCCGCCTTCGTTGCCCTCGCCGTCATCATCGACCTTCTCGCCAGTCTCCTGCGCCCTCACCTCGTATGGCAGATCGAGCGCCAGGCGCAGAATCGCGGCCACGGCGTCGAACAGATCTGGCGGAATCGGGGCGTCGATCTCCACTTCGTCCATCAGGCGCCGCGCGACAGGCACGTGTTCGACAACGGGCACGCCCGCCCGCTCGGCCAGCCGCACGATGGTGCGCGCGCGTGCGTCGCGCCCCTTCTCGATGACCAGCGGCACGGCCGTCTCGCCCGGCACGTAACGCAGGCACACGGCGAGGCGCGTAGGATTGCGCACCACCGCGGTGGAACGGTTCACGTTGTCGGAAAGGCTCCCGCTCTCGATCGTCTCGCGGTGAATGTCGCGCCGCCGGGTCTTGATTTCCCGATTGCCCTCCACCTCCTTCGACTCGCGCCTGACCTCGTCGAACGACATCATCAACTGCTTGCGCAACTGGTACTTCTGGTACGCGAAGTCCAGCGCGCCGAACACCACGTACGCCACGACCAGCACAGCCATCAGCCAAAACAGCAATCGCGCCGTGAGCGCGAGTCCGCATGACGGCCCGCACATGGGCAACGACGCGAGCGAGGGGGTGTATTGCCGGATCAGATAAAAGAACACCACGCCAAGCACGCCCACCTTGACGAGCGACTTGCCGAACTCGAACAGCGACTGCATCGAAAACAGCTGTCTGGCCTTCGCCACGGGATCGATACGTTCATATTTCGGCCGTATCGCCTCCGGCGCCACGAGTACGCCGACCTGCAACACCATCGCGAGCCAGGTCGTGACCACCAGCAACGCGGCGAGCCCGCCCGCGAAACGCGCGAGCAGCAGCATCGACGGGCCCAGCATGCCCTGCACGGCCACATCGACCGGATCGCGCAGCACTTGCAACATGCGCGAGACCAGCGCGACGAGCGCGTCGTGCAGCGCTGGGCCTTCGAACGTCAGCCACGCCAGCGTCGTGCCGAGTTGCATGCATACGGCCAGATCGGCGCTCTTGGCCACACGCCCCTTCCGTCGCTCATCCGCGACCTTCTTGGGCGTGGGCGGCAGGGTCTTTTCGCTCATCCCGGCCTCACGAAGCCGGCTGCGCCAGCGCGACCCATGCGTGAAACACGTCGGGCAGGCGATACCAGCCGGCAAGCGGCACGGCAACGGCGAACGGCAGGCTCGCCACGGTCACGAGCAGCGCCATGGCACTCTTGACGGGCATGGCCAGGAAGAACACATTGAGCTGCTGCGCCGCGCGATTGACGAAGCCCATCGACATGTCGACCAGTACCATCACGACCATCGCGGGCAGCGCCACGGCCAGGCACATGACCTGCATCGCCTGCCACAACGACAACACCCACGCCTGGCCGCCGCCGTGCCACTGCCAGGGCAGACCGACCGGCAGGGCGAGGTAAGAGTCGTAGAGCGTGGCGAGCAGCATGTGTGCCGCGGGCGTGATGAAGAACAGGACGCAGAGCATCTGCGTGAAGGCCGTGCCGAAGATCGACGACTGTGCGCCCATCAACGGATTGAGCACGCTCGCCATGGACGCCCCGCGCATCGTGTCGATCACGTAGCCCGTCATATCGACCGCCCAGAACGGCAGCGCGGCGGCGAAACCCAGCAGGCCGCCAACGCAGAGTTCACGCACGATCACCATGCTCCAGCCCCCCCAATGTGCCGGGATCTCAGGAGCCGCGTGAACGAGCGGCACCACCGGCAACGCAAGGGCGAGCACGAGAGCGTTGCGCAACAGGCCGGCACCGAGCATCCCCACCGAGAGCACCGGCAACAGCATGGCAAGGCCCAGCGGGCGCAACATGGCCACGCCCCACGCCAGGCACCATTCGAACAAGCCTGACCCGGCCGAAGAGAGCAGGCCGCCGAGTGTGGCGTCGGCGCCGCCAAGGAAGGAAGTGTCCATGCGCTCATGCCATCCGGCTGATCTGTTCGAACGTGCTGCCCGCGTAGTTGAGCAGCACATGGCCCATCCACGCGTACGTGGCCGCGAGCGTGACCGACACCGCGACCAGCTTGATGAGGAACTGCACCGTCTGGTCCTGCACCTGCGTGAGCGCCTGAATCAGCGAGACCAGCACCCCGACGACCGACGCGACCACCACGGTCGGCAACGACATCAGCAGCGTGAGCCAGAGCATTTCGCTCGTGAGATTGACGACGATCGCTTCGCTCATGATGTTGCCCCCCGGCCGTCATGCGTAGGAGAGCATCAACTGGCGCACCAGTTGTTCCCAGCCGTTCATCATCACGAAGATCAGCAGCTTGAAGGGCAATGCGATGGTCATCGGCGAGACCATCATCATGCCCATGGCGAGCAGGATGTTCGAGATCACCAGATCGATCACGACGAACGGCAGGTAAAGCAGCAGCCCGATCTTGAACGCCTCGGCAAGCTGGCTCAACGCGAAGGCCGGCATCAGCACGAGCAGCGAATCGGCGCCCAGCCGGTCGCGATGCGCCTCGGGCCACGTCCGGCCGCCGATCCCTGCGAAGAAGTCGCGCTGGCGCGGATCGGTGTGTCGGGTGAGGAAAGCGCGATATGGCGCCAGTACGCCGGCATCGACGTCGGCAACGAAATCCTTCGACGACAGCGACACCGGGCGCGCCGCCAGATTCGCTTCGATATCGAACGCGACGGGCGCCATGATGAAACAGGTGAGAACGAGCGATAGTCCGTAGATGGCAATATTCGGCGGAATCTGCTGCGTACCTAGGGCATTGCGAAGCAGTGCGAAGACGACGGCCAGCTTCAGGAACGCAGTCCCCAGTACCACCAGCAACGGCAAGATCGAGAGCAGCGAAAGCAGTACGACGAGCTGCACCGGATGATCGAGCAGGGACATGCGAACTCCAGGAATGACGTGGCGCGAAAGCAAGGCGCGGCAAAGGCCGAGCGATGTTAGGTGGACGTCGGATATACGCCCATCGGGTCACCACCCGAAATCGGGATGGCCTCATCGCCTGAGGCGTCGGTGCCACCCTCGTCGTTCGAATCCGGTATCGGACCGGCAGCCGGTCCGATCGCGTCGATCTGCACGCCGAGGCGCCCGTCGCCGAAACGCAGGAGTTGCCCGCTGGACCAGGGTGCGCCGTCGCGCCACATCGTCAGGCAGGCAGCGGCGTGCACATTCGATGCGCCGGCGGGCGGCGACACGGCCGGCTCGCCGGCAAGCCACGCCATGAGCGCCGGAATGGGAATCGGCCTTTTCGCGATCACCACGTCGAGGCAGGTCACGGCATCGGTTCGCATGCGCTCCACCGCGCCCCGGCCGGACGGTTGACCGTCGCGCATCGGGATGGCGTAGTCGCCGTCGATCAGCCAGTACTCACCGCTCGCGATGTCCGCCGTCACGTCGAGCAGGACGGTGTCGCCCTTGCACAGCGCGTCGCATTGCGCAACGCCGAGCGTGGCCCACCCCACCGCCAACGTGCACGGGCGCGCCGGCAGCCCTGCGGGGTCGAGCGGTTCGTCGCACGGCGTGGCCAGTCGACAGCGCTCGCGTAGCCACGATGCCGCGCCGTCGAGATACGTCAGCGCCAATCGGTGCGCGCCGCGCTGCAGGACGATGCCGATACGCCAGTCCGTCGTCACGCTCCCGGGTGTCAGATCGACGGCCTGCGGCCAGGTCGCATCGACTGCGGCGCCGCCAGGCGAAAGCGTAAGCGCCGCCGCACTCGCACGCCACGCTTGCGGTAGCGCTTCCCACGAGGGCACCGGCAGCTCCGCCGCGAGCCAGTCGGCCCACTGACGCGCGTCGCACCAGAAGCGCGTCCGGCCCGGCCCCGCCTCGTTGACGCGCGCTGTGACGATCAATCCTTCGCCGCCGATGAGAAGCCAACCGACCCGAACCTGCGTGTCGCCTTCCTGAAACATCAGACTGCCGCCGCCGGCGAGCAGGTCGTCCAACATTTGACGGTCGTCGCCCGAATACGCCGCGCAAAGGTCACGGGACATAGCGCGCCTCGACTTCGACCGTGACAGGCAGCTTCATGCGCGCGGTCAGCGCCCGGGAGAATTGCCCGCGACGCGCCAGCAAGCGCCGGAACATCGTGAGCCGCACGCAGAGCAGACTGACGGTGATCCCCAGCCGCCCCCGACGGGCTTCGACGACCAGCGTGTCGAGCACTCCGCCATGCACGACCACGCGCAATGCGCTGGCGCCGTCCCAATTGACCTCCTGCCGTGCATGCCACACGCGCAGCCAGCGCAGCACGTCGGCCGGGCCGCTCACGCGCGCGACATGCTCGCCGGTCAGCGAGAACGTGCGCTCGCCGCCTTCGCTGCCAATGTTGTCGTTGCTGCCGTGGCTGCCGTCACAGCGGCGTTCAAAGCGACTCGTCGCGCCTTCGCGCCGCCGCGGTGACGATCTGTCTTGCGGACTGACGACGGGATCGGCACACAGGCCGCTGCGGTGGGTGATGTTCATCGTGAAGTCCTCATCATGGCGTGGTGAAGAAAACCATTCGTGCAATCGCCGTGTCTCTCGGTCAACGGCGGTATAACTTCGATAGCTCGCGAAATTTTTCCTGCTTGCGGGCGTTCGCTTGCAGTTGCTCGTGCAGTCGAATCACATCCGTCCGCGCCTGCTGCGCATGCGCGAGGGCCGCCGCGTGCCGCGACGCGGCATCGCCGAGCGCGACGCGCGCCGCCTCCACGCGGCGCAAGGCTTCGACCGCCTCGCGGCGCGCATAGACGCCGCCTCGCGACAGGCACTCACGCCAACGGCGACGCTGCGTCTCGCAGGCCTGCTCGCACGTCCTCACCGCTGCCTCGGCATCGTGGGCATCGGCCTGCGCGCGGCGCATCGCGGCACGCAGGCCAACGTCGCGGTGCCTCGCCAGCGCGACCAGTTCGGCGAGCGCCGTCGATTCGACCTGCACCCGGCCGCCCGTGGTCTTCAGTTCGCGAGATGTTCGAGCCATGCGCAGGTATCGTCGAAAGGCGCCACGTCGTGTTGCGCCTGACACAGGAACTGGCGGATGTCAGGCGCGCGCGCCAACGCGTCGTCCGTGTCCGGATCGTTGCCCGCCTGGTACTCGCCAACGCGCACCAGCAGCTCGACCTCCGCCGCGAGCGCCATCGCGCGCCTCACGCGTGTCGCGTTGTCCACATGCCGCGCCTGGGCGACCTGCGTCATCACGCGCGAGAGGCTTGCCGGTATATCAATGGCGGGGTAGTGGTTTTCCTGCGCCAGACGGCGCGAAAGCACGATGTGGCCGTCGACGATGGACCGGACCTCGTCGGCCAGCGGTTCATCGAGGTTGTCGCCCTCGACGAGTACCGTATAGAACGCCGTGATGCTCCCTCGCTCGCCATTGCCGGCGCGTTCGAGCAAACGGGGCAAACGGGCATAGAAGCTGGGCGGCAAGCCGCTCGCGGCGCCGAGTGGTTCCCCGGCCGCCACGCCGATATCGCGAACCGCCCTGCCGAAGCGGGTCAGCGAATCCATGAGCAGCAGCACGTGCTTGCCTTCGTCGCGAAACGCTTCGGCAATCGCGGTGGCGGTATAGGCCGCCTTCATGCGTTCGAGTGCGGGACGATCCGACGTTGCGACCACGCACACCGTGCGCGCACGCGCCTCGGCGGTAAGGGCCTGCTCGAGGAACTCACGCACTTCGCGACCGCGCTCGCCGATGAGCGCGAGCACGATCACGTCGGCCTGCGCGCCGGCGCACATCATGGCAAGCAACGTGCTTTTTCCGCCGCCGGCCGCGGCGAAAATGCCCAGCCGTTGCCCACGACCACACGTGAGCAGGCCATCGATGGCGCGAATGCCGATGGGCAACGGCGTCGAGACGAGGCACCGCGTGAGCGCGCCGGGTGGTTCGGCGTCGAGCGAGCGCCAGATCACATCGGTCGGCACGTCGTGCGGAATCGGTGCCCCCGCCGACAGCGAACGACCGAGTCCGTCCAGCACCTGTCCGATCAACCGGTCTCCGACCGCCACGCGTGAATCCGTGCCCAACGCCCGTACGAGCGCGCCGTTGGCAACGCCGTTCGGCTGCGCGTACGGCGCGAGCCAGACATGTCGCCCTTCGACCGCGATGACTTCCGCATCGAGCAACGGCGACATGACGCGGCATTGCTCGCCCAGCGCCGCACCGGGCAGCCGCGCGCGCATCGCGTTCGAGGTGACCTTGTCGATGCGCCCATGGCGGACTTCGGCCGACGACGTGCGGCGCCAGTCGTCACACGCCTTGCGCTGTCCGTCGAGCACTCGGCGCAATCCGTTGGCAATGCGGGACGCATCGGGGCGGCGCATGTCAGTGCGCTCCCTGCAGGTCGATCGTGCCGAGCACGCGCACATGCGGCTCGTCCGCCACTTCCTGGAACGACAGCACCGGCAGGTCGGCGCGCTCGCGCTCGATCAGCTTGCGCACGAAGCGCCGCACATCCATCGCGGTGAGGAGCACCGCGGGCGTGCCGTCATGCGCCTGCATCGCACCGTCGAGCGCTTCCAGAATCGCGTCGGTCTGCTCGTGGCTCAGGTCGGCGTACGAACCCGACGACGTTTGCCTCACCGCCGCCCGCACCGTGTCCTCGATGCCGCGGCCCACGTTCCATCCGGTAATGTGTTCGGCGCCCCGGCGAAAACGCCGCGTGATATGGCGGCGCAGACTCAGCCGCACATACTCCGTCAGCATGATCTGATCGCGCTCGCGCGGCGCCCATTCGATCAGCGCTTCGAACACCCGCCGAAGATCGCGGATCGAGACGCCTTCGGCCACCAGGCGCTGCAGCACTTCCGCCGTCCGGCTGATCGGCAGTTGCCGTTGCAGCTCCTTGACCAGCTCGCCGTAGCGATCTTCCATGCCGTCCATCAGATAGCGCGCCTCCTGCACGCCCAGAAAGTCCGCCGCGTGCGCGTCGATCACCAGCGAGACGCAGTGCGCCACGCGATCGGCGCCCTCGAGCACCGCGCCCCCCTGTCCCCGCCACGCGTCGCGCTGCGCGTCGTCGAGCCAGAACAACACCTGGCCGCCGAACGGCAGCGGCGTCTCGCGCGGCGCGCCCGCGGCAAGATTGCGCAGTGCCGGGATCGGATGCGAAACATCGTGGCGCGCCAGCGCCTCGCCGGGCATCACCTCGAGCGTCATCACGCTCTCGTGATACAGCTGGATGTCCAACGTGCCGTCGGCGAGCGCGGCATCGACGACGACCGCCACCTCCGGCATCGGCACGCCGAACTGCTCGAACTTCTCGTGACGCAAGGCGTCGATGCGCGCGGCCAGTGTCGCGACACCGCCCTCCGGGTCCGCCAGTCCCGCGCCGACACGCGCCAGCAGCGGTTGCGCTCCAGGACGTCCGCCGTTGGCGTTCGGCGTGCTTCCCGGGTCGGCATGCGCCGCCGCGGCCGCGCGCTGACCGCGCCCGACCCACCAGGCGCCGCTACCGGCGAGCGCGGCGAGCAGCAGGAAGTAATGCATCGGAAAGCCCGGGATCAGGCCGAAGAGCAGCATGACCACCGCGGCGAGTGTCAGCGAACGCGGCTGGGCCGCCAGTTGATCGGTCAACTCGCGCGCGAGGTTGCGGCGGTGCTCGCCCGGCACGCGCGTCACGATGATGCCGGCCGTCACCGAGATCAGCAGCGCCGGAATCTGCGAGACAAGCCCGTCGCCGATGGAAAGAATGGCGTAGATCGCGGCCGCGTCTCCGGCGCTCATGCCGCGCATGAAAACGCCCACGCCGATGCCGCCGAGGAGATTGACCACGATGATGACGAGCCCCGCGATGGCGTCGCCCTTGACGAACTTCATCGCCCCGTCCATCGCACCGTAGAACTGGCTCTCCTTTTGCACGACGCGTCGCAGGCGCTTGGCTTCGCCAGCGTCGATGGTGCCCGCGCGCAGATCGCCGTCGATGCTCATCTGCTTGCCGGGCATGCCGTCGAGCGAGAAACGGGCACCGACTTCGGCCACCCGCTCCGAGCCTTTCGTGATCACGATGAAGTTCACGATGGTGATGATGAGAAACACGATCATGCCCACGACGATGTTACCGCCCGCCGCGAAGTCGCCGAAGGTGTAGACGATATCGCCCGCGTCGGCGTGCAGCAGGATCAGGCGACTCGTGCTGATCGTGAGGCCGAGGCGGAACAGCGTGGTCATCAGCAGCACGGACGGGAATGCGGAGAAGTCCAGGGGCTCGTTGATGTAGAGCGCCACCATCAGCAGCAACAGCGATACGCCGAGATTGAGCGCGATGAGCAGATCCATCACCGACGGCGGCATCGGGATGATGATCATCAGTACGGTCACGAGCAGCAGCGCGGCCAGGACGATATCCTGTCGCCCCGCGGCGGCGCGAAGCCAGTCGCTCACCCGTCGCGTGCGGTTCATTCGGCCCATGCGGCTCATGCGTGCCCCGCACGGTGCCGACGGGCATCGACGCGTTCGAGCAGCCGGCGCATACGAGAAAGGCATCCGAACCATGCAAGGGCCTGCAATCGGGCCGGCGGTGTCGCAACGAGCATTGCGCCCCCTGCGCCACGCAGGCACGCACCGGAATGCCGGGCGTCCACTCCGGCGCACACGCTTGCAACAGCAACGGCAGGCACCGCACCGCGTGCCCGTCCGGCTGCGGCAGCGCGAGCGTCAACGTAATGCCGTAAGCATCGACGTCGGTCATCAGCCAACATGGCGCAAGCGGCACCCGCATGCGCCATGCGATCCGCCGCGGCGGCAGCGACAACAATTCGAAGAGCTGTTCGAGCTTGCGTTGGGTCTGGGTGTCCATCGTCGGCAGACGTTGACGTTCGGCGTGGTTGGGCGAGGTTCGATGGCGACGCGTCGCCACCGTGCCGGCATGTCGGCGTGTCGACCCACCGAAGTGCCGATGGACCGTCACGGCGGCATGCCGGCATGCCGATACGTTGATATGTGCAGGGTTCGGGAAGCGGGCATGGTCGCGCACTCCGCGCGCACGCGGCTATCCGGTGCAGACCTGAACTTGGCCCCCGGCGCCGGCTTTCGCTCACAGCATCATTCTCAGGCGATAGGCCCAATTCACGATGTCGGCCACGTTGTGCGCGCCAAGCTTTCGCATCATGTTCAGCCGATGCGTCTCCACGGTCTTCACGCTGATCGACAACAACTGCGCGATGTCGCGATTGCGCTGCCCCTCCGCCACGAGCTTGAGCACCTGGCGCTCGCGTAGCGTGAGCAGCCGCTCGGGCTTCTCGACAGTGCCCAGCGCCGGCGGACGCGGTGCGTTCGCCGGATCGAGCGCGCCGCCGCAAACCGCCGGATCGACGTAGCGATCCCCCGCATTGCCTGAATTGCCGCCTGAACCAGTGTCTCGCGCGGACTGCTTTTGAGGACGAACGCCGAGGCGCCGGCTTCGAGCGACAGACGCGCGCGTTCGCTGTCGTCGCTGGCCGAATTGACCACGATGCGCAACTCGGGCCAGCGTTGCGCGCATTGCCGGATCACGTCGACACCGTCCATGCCCGGCAGCCCGAGGTCCAGCATCATCAGCGTCGGTGCGTGAATCACGCAGGCACGGTATACGTCCAGCCCGTTGGCGACTCTGGCCAGCACGCACCATCCAAGACGCTCTTCGAGCAGACGGCAAAGCCCGTCGGCCAGCAATTCATGATCCTCGACAACGATGACACCGATACCCCCCGTCATTCGCGGCTCCTCGACAGTTGATCATTAGCATTCATGCGGATTTTTGTTCACTCTCTTTCGACTTCGGTCCCGCGGCGCGAATCTTGCGCCTTCGCCTGATCCTCGACATGGGAAAACGCCGCAAACCCGACGCCCTCGCGACAACTTCAGGTCTGCGCCGTATGGCGTCGCGCACGCGGCGCCCGATAATGACCGTCCTCGCTCGCCGATCGACGGCCGACGCCCATTCACGAACGTGGACCGTATCCTCGCCGGAGATCGGTGTTGCGGCGCCTCCCCGACTTCGGCTCTCCCGTTCCACCGCATTCCCGACTCCACTTCCGTCCATGCGCCTGCCGTTCGCCCTTGCCTCGCTCGACTGGATCGCTCCCTGCGACATTCAGGGCTCGCGCATCGTCCTCGAACTCGACGGCCAGCGCGGCTGGACCTGCGCGGCCGGCGACGGCTACTGCGTGGCCACGAACGTCACGCCGGCGGCTGCCGTCGAGACCCCGGGCCGGCCGCCGCTGGCGAGCGCGTTCCGCGACGACGCCGCGCTCGCCCACTGGCTCGCTCGCCTCACGCTCGCGCTCGCCGCCGAGCCGGCGTTGCGCGATGACAGTCTGTGCCTCGCGACCGACGCACTCTGGTGGGTTCACCGCTTCGATAACTCGGCCCCGGCCGCACAGGTCGAGGCCCATCTGCGCAGACAGTTGCTCGCCTGCGCGATGGCTGTCGCATGGGACGCGGACAGCACGCCACGCCCCGGGCGTCCGTCGACGAGCACGCCACGAGACGGCATCGCCGCGGCCGACTTCCGGCGCCGGCCGCCGCGACAGCGCTGACCATGCGTGTCGAGTTCTCGCGCCGTCTGGCGCCCTCCCTCCCGTGGCATGCGCTGCTTGCCATCGTGCTGGCGCTCGCCCCCGCCGTTGGAGCGACGATCACGCCCGTCTGGCGCGGCGGGCCGTTCGTCTTTCAGAGCACCGGAACCCCGTTGGTCGAACTGCTGCGCGACTTCGGGGCGCATCACGGCATGCCCACTGTCGTGAGCGAGCAAGTCGACGATCGTTTCATCGGAACGTTACCTGCGGGGTCTGCACAGGCGACGCTCGATGCACTTTCGGAACGTTATCGGCTTTCGTGGTACTTCAACGGCCAGACGCTGAACATCTATAAGTCCAGCGAGGCGGCGCGACGCGTGGTGCCGCTGCGTTTCGCGTCGACCGGCGACTTGCTCGGGCACCTTCGGGAGGCGGGCGTGCTGCACCCGCGGCACTGCGTGGCGCGGGCGATTCCGGCAACGCACGCGCTCGAGATCACGGGCGTGCCGGCCTGTCTGGAGACCGTGTCCATGCTCGCCGATTACGTCGAGCGCGACGCGCGCGACCAGCAGGAAAGCGAAGAGACCATCAAGATATTTCCCCTGAAATTCGCGACGGCGGACGACACCAGGTACTCTTATCGCGGGCAGGAAGTCGTCATCCCGGGCGTCGTCAGCGTACTCAAGGAGCTTGTTCTCGGCGCCGGCCCGCTGACCGCGACGGCGACCGGCGACGCGTCCACCGAGGGCATCGGCAATGCGATGACGGCCGGCGCGGGCGCGTCGCTGTCGGCCGCCGCGCGCAGCAGCACGCCACGCTTCTCGGCCGACCCACGCCGCAATGCGGTGATCGTGCGGGAGCGAAGACGCAACCTGCCGATCTACGGCGATCTCATCTCGCAACTCGATATCCCGCCGCGCCTGGTCGATATTTCCGTCGCCATCATCGACGTCAACGCCAGCGACATTGCCGAGCTCGGCGTCGATTTCTCGGGAAGCGCGCGAATTGGCGGGTTCGGTGCGGTTGCGCTGAACGGTCAGATGCACGAGGGCGACGGCGGCACGTTCACGACCGTCGTCGGGGATACCAACAAGTTCATGATCAACCTGAGTGCGCTCGAAAGAAACTCCAAGGCACGCGTGTTGTCCCGGCCGTCGATCGTCACCCTGGACAACATGCAGGCAGTGCTCGATCGCAGCGTGACGTTCTACACGAAGGTCTCCGGCGAGAAGGTGGCCAGGCTCGAGAGCGTGACGTCAGGCTCGCTGCTGCGCGTGACACCGCGCCTCGTTCCGGGCGTTGGAGGTACCGGGAACCAGGGGAGCGCACGAGACGCCCCCGCGCCCGAGCAGGTGATGCTCACGCTCAACATCGAAGATGGCGGCGAGGTGCGCAGCGAACGCAATACGCGCGACGAAGTGCCGACGATCCGCAACTCGTCGATCTCCACCCATGCCACGTTGCAGGCGGGGCAAAGCCTGCTTCTCGGGGGTTCGTCCAGGACGCGCAGCGCGAGCACGAGCGCAAGATCCCGCTGCTGGGCGACCTGCCGCTCATCGGCCGCCTCTTCAGTTCCACGAGCAACCGGAGCGACAGCGTCATGCGCCTGTTCCTGATCAAGGCCGAGCCGGCCCAAGGCATGCCCAGTCCGTGACCATGCTGACGATGACCTTGCTCGATGGTCCACTCGCCGGACGTCCGATGCCGCTGCCCGCAGGCATGCTCACCATCGGCGACGCCGATTCGGATATCGCCGTGACGCTCGAGCACGGCGCGCGTGTCACGCTGAGCGTGGACGACGACGGCGTGCGCTTGCTGACGGCCGCGCCGCTCTGGGTGGACGGTGTACCTGTCGCGTCCCCCGACGACAATTGGTGCGACGACGGCGACGGCGACGGCGCCGCAGCCCGGCCACCCTCGGCACCCGACACGTCCTGCCTGCCGCTGCATGCCGTCATCGACCTGGCCGGCATGGCCTTTCGGCTCGACGATGGCAGCGATCCAACACCCTGCCCGATGCCGCCGCGTCCGGCACGTCGACCGGCGGCGCCGCGCTCGCTTGCGCCGTCCCACAAGCCCCAGGTCGCGCGGCGGTCCCTCGCCTCGCCCGACGCCCGCGCCGCTCGTCGCCCTCGCCGTCACCGCGGGTCACTTCCGTGGATCGCCGTCGCGGGCGTATCTTCGCTGATCGTCGCCGCAGGCGCCGCGATGTGGCGCACCGGCTCTACCGGTCAGGCCCCGGGCGCGCCGGAACCGGACGCGTTATCGGCACTCGCGGCGCGCATCGCACCCAACGTCGTGCTCGCCAATCGCGATGGCGCCGTCCGTCTCACTGGCGGCTGCATCGACGACGATGCGCGCGCCCGGCTGCGCGCCGAAGCCCGGTGGCTGGGCAAGACGGTGAGCGACGAGACCTGGTGCCCGGCGAACGCCATCGAGACCACGAGGACGGTGTTGCGATTGCATGGCTTTGCGACGGCGCACGTGGAAGCCGCACCGGACGGCGAGATCGTCGTCAGCGGCCCGTTCGTGGCGGATGCCCGCTGGCGAGCCGCCTCCGACGCCCTCGACGCGCTCGCGTTGCCATACGGCTGGCGCGTGGCCGAGGGGTCGGCCGACGCGTTGGACAGGCTGGTGAGAACGCTGCGCAACGCCGGTCAACTGCGGGGCCTCGACATTTCGCGCGATCGCCGCGGTTGGCGCCTCACCGGCGCCCTGCCGCCCGGCCGGCAAGCGGCGCTCAAGGGCATCGTCGACACATGGAACCGCTCAGCAGACGCATCGCCCGCGCGCATCGAACCGTTGCCGCCCACGATCCCGACACTGGCCGAGACGGGATTCTCCGCGCCGCTCGTGAGCATCGGCGGCTCGCCCGAAGCGCCCTCGCTCACGCTCGCCGACGGCACACGTCTCGCCCAGGGGGTACGCCTGCCCGGTGGCACGCGCATCGTCGCCATTTACGCCGACGGCGTGTCAATCGGTGCACCGGACCGGCTCTACTACCTTCCCCTGACTCCGGAGACCCATCTTGGCGACGCACCTGACGCAGCTTGAGGATCGTCTGGCCGTCGCGCCCGCTGCGGTTGCCCGCGAGGTTTCGTCGACGCTCGACGCCGCACGCGCGACGCTGGCACGAGCGGCACGAACACCGCTCACGCCCGCCGAGCACGCACAGGTGCGACTTCAGCAACGTGCCGTCGACGCCGCCGGAGCGATTCTCGAAAGCCTGGCACGCCGCTACGGCACATCGTACGGAGCTTCGGCGTGACGGTCCGGATAGTTGCGACTGCTGCGACTGAGGCGATCACGGCGACCGCGATGAAGGCGGCGGCGCGCCAGGCGTGCGCAGAAGCGACAACCCTGCACCGACGACCAAAGTCGAGATCGACGGCGCATGGGAACCTTCGGCATCGCGCGGCGCGCGCGGCGACCGGTCGCACGCCACGCCGATGCGCCTTCGATTTCCTCATCACTTCACGCACATCATGCCCAGTTACGACCTCGCGCAAACGCTCGTCGAAGCCCTGAAGTTGATCGGCTGCGATCCCAGCAAGATCGACGCCGTCGACAATCATTCGCCCATCGAGCTGACGTTCAACGCTTCGCCCAGCATCATCGTCGAAACCCTCGAGAATCAGGTGTGCAGCATTCACGCGGTCGTGGCCACCGACGAAGCGGCGCGATTGCACCGGGCCAACAGCGAGCGGCTGCTGCAATTCCTGATCGAGCCCGCCGAATGGGCCGTCACCGGACACGTGCAATTGCGCGAGCGCGACAACCGCTTGATTCTTCACGCACAGGTCAGGGAAGACGCCGCGGCAGAACCGGAACCCTTCGCGCAAGCGCTAACCGACTTCTATGACCGGATCAAGCTCTGCCGCGAACATCTGCGCGCGTGATCCTCGCGATCTTCTCCATTCCGCTTTCCGGCCCCCCGCCTCGCCCCCCTGTACATCCTGCGCTCGCCCCCCGCGCGCCGTAGCGCACCCAATGGGCGCCCCCGCCCCTCGCTGCCGCCCAGCCACCCACACCACCGCTATCGCGTCTCGTCGCCCTCGCGGGCGAGCTCCGTCCTCCATGCATCGAGCGCCTCGTCGAGTGCCTCGCGTTGCGTTTCGTCGCGGAAGCACCCGTCATGTGCCGACTTCACCAGGCCGGTGAGTTCGCGCGCGAACGCATATCGTATTCGCGGCGTCGCGATGCCCAGATAGTGCGCCCGCTGCGACAGCCATTCGACGCCCGCCCACGACTGATCGAGCAACGTGAGCGTCTCGGAGATCATGGTGTCGGTCTCGAACGTACGGCAGCCCGCCGCGCGCATCGTCGTTGCCGACGCCTCGCACGAAGCCTCCAATGAGAGGAACAGCACAACGCGGCGCAAATCGTCGACGACCTCCGCCAGGCGCCGCACGTCGGCATCCGCGTGCGTCGCGCCGAGCTCCATGCCGAGGGCTTGCATCAGCGCGCGCAAGCGTGCGCGTCGCTGCGGAAATCGTCGACATGTATCGAACCATTGCGTCAGCGACTGCTGCGGTCCCTGCGACTGACGATAGAGCGACTTGAGTTGTTGCAGCAACGCGGCGCCCGGACGGCGGCCGCCGCCGCACTCCAGCGCGGCAAACGCCTCGATCGCCCAGGTCTGCGTATCCGTCAGCACTTCCAGCGTCTTTCGCAATCGGGAGCGCGTCGGGTGGTCAAGGCCGCTCTCGGCCAGCCAGGCCGCAACGACCAACGCCGCGTGGCCGCCCGACAACTGCGCCTGTCGAATCCGTTGGAGCGGATCGGGAACGAACGGCAGATCGCGCAGTTGCTCGCGAATCGTTTCGAACTGCGCACCGTGCACGCGCGCGTAGCGAATCATCTGTTGCTCGAAGAGCGCCCGCGCACGCTGCTTGTCGTCGCGAATGTCGCGCAGGCCTGTGCGTCGAAAGCGCACACCAAGCGCGAAACTGAGGTTCTCCTGAGACTCGGCGACAGCGGCTTTGTCGTTCTGCGCGATCGCCGCTTCGATCAACGCGACATGCCCGGGCACGTCGGTCGTCGGGTCGTGCGACAGACGCGCATGCCCCTCCAACGCCAGCCACGCCTGCGCATCGGGGGGCTCGGCGGTACTGCCCGCCTGCGCGGACCCGGCCTCCGTAGGCATCGACGAACGCACGCGCTCAACCATAGGCGACCTCCAGTCCGGGGCCGGGATGCAGGCGCGCCAGGATCGCCGCCAGATCGGCGTCGAGGTCCAGGCAAACAGTGACCCACTCGCTTTCGATGCGCGCCTGACGCCCGCTCAGCGCCGGGTCTGGCACGCACGCCAGCACGATGTCCGCCGCTCGCAGCGCGTGCGCCACGACATCGCGATGCGCGGGTGGAACCCGCAGCGTGAGCGCGCCCTCCCTTACGAGATCGGGCAATGCACGCGCAACACGCAGTGCGTAGCGCTCGCCCACTTCCATCGCATCGACGAAACTCGACAGCGCGACACCCATCGCATCGGCCACGCGCCGCTCCAGCGAACGAACGATGTCGCGCTCCAGCGCGGCTTCTCCGGCCAGCCATTCGACGGCTTGCATCACGGCGTCGTGACGCGCCGCCTCCGCCATCGCCGCCGCCTCCTGCCCGGCCTGCTCGCGCGCCTGCGCCAGCCACGTCTCGCGCAAGGCCTGCGCATCGCGCCGCGCCTGCTCGCGCTCCGCCAGCGCGGCGTCGCGCTCGGCCTGCGCCTGCGCCATCCACTGCACCCGCTGGTCCGACTGGCCGCGCAGACGTGCGAGTGCGTCAGCGCAAACCACGGGCCCCGCCGGCGCGGGGCCCTCGATCGTCGTGATCGCCGTCAATGCGATTTCGATGACATACATAGCATCCTCTCGAGCGCCGCGAGGCGCGCCCACATGTCGTCGTCGGCCACGCCATCGGCGATGCCCCCACCCGCCTCGGCGGCATCGTGCGCCGGTGGCAGCAAAATGCGGGCCGCAGTGACGATCGTTGCCAGGTCGGCCGCATCCGGCATCGCGACGGCATCGAGGCATCGCCCGGTGCGGCGCATTGCCGCCGCCACGATCCGATCGGGCGGACAGGTCGCCCGCGCGGGCCATTCGGCACATGCGAGCAGCAGGCGGTCGCATTGCCAGGCGTCGAGCCATGGCGACAGCGCGCGACGATACGCGCCGAGCAACAGATAGTCGGGGCACCCCATCGTTCGCAATCCATACGCCACCGCCACGCGGCGCAGCGTCGGCAGACGCCGCAATCGCGCTTTTGCGGCTTCGCTGCATGGGGGTACCGCGTGCGGCCCCCGTGCCTCACGAACGGCAGGCCAACCGCGGCGCACGATCAGTTGCGCGTCGATGGATGCGCGACATGCAGGATGTCGACGGTAGGCGTCTCGCCATGGCGTCATCTCGAAGGCATGCCACCACCCTTCGTCCATCTGTCCTCCCGGCTGCCAGATCAGCCTTGCGAGTCGGACCGCACCCGTGTCGCCGCGCGCCGTCATGCGGGCTTGCCCGCGCGCCGACGCAGCCATCGTCCCCACACCGCACGCCTGCGCCATGCCATCGCGCCGCCCACGGACAGCACGGTGCCCGCGAGCGCCAGGCTGGTCCATTGCAGCACCGGACGCCAGCGCGCAGCGCCGCCGACCGACGGTGGGACCGCTCCCGAACGTGTCTCGATTGCCGCACGCGGCAGGCGATAGTCGGCCGGCTGGAGCACGACGCTGATGCGCTCCGGCGTCACGCCGGGCACACTGTCATGCACGAGGCTGCGGATGTCGGTTATGCGTTGCGTCATGTTGATCTCCGGGCTGTATTTCACGAAGACGGCAACGCCCGGCGGCAAGGTCGCGCGCCCGGCCGAATCCACGGGCACCTGCGCGATGGAGACCTCGGCCACCATGACACCATCGAGCGCCGCGAGCATGCGTTCGAGCCGTTGCTCCTTGAGAAAATTGAGCTTCGCCTGCTCCTGCACCGGCGAGCTGACGAGTTGTCCTGGCGGGAAGACGTCCTCCACCGATGCACGCTTCTGGCGCGGCAGCCCATGCTGGCGCAGCACCTCCACCCCGCGGACGAAGTCGCTGCGCTCGATGCGAACGGTCATGCCCGACGTATCGGCGCGCTTGTCCGCCTGGAGCCCCGATACGAGCAGCAATGCGAGCATCTGATTCGCCTCGGTCTCGCTCAATGCACGATGCAGTTCGACCTTGCAGCCTGCGAGCGCAAGGACCAGCGCGCCGCCAACGCACCAATGCGCACAGCGGCACACGCGCCGACGTATACGTTCGCACCCGGCCACCGACATCGCACCCGGGCGAACGGGACGGGCGATGCCAACACCGTGCGTCATTGCATGTGCACCAGCTTGTTGACCCCTTGCGTGGCCGCGCCCGCCACCTTGGCCACGAACTCCAGCGAGAGTACGCGTTCCGTCAGATCGCGCTGCGCGGCGAGCAGACGCACCGGGTCGTTGCGCGTGCCCGCCTGCGCCGTGATTCGCTCCGCCAGGCGTTCCGTATCGCCCGCGAGCCTGCCTGCCGCATTCAGCAGATGGTGTTCCGGCAATCCGGGCGCGTTTGCCATGGCTTGCGCGAAGCCGACGGCGTCGGCTTCGCCGGCATGGGTCGTTGCGAGCGCCGCGTTGGTGGGCGACGCCGTGTCCACCGCCTGGGCAGCGACTTCGAAGAGTCGGGAAAGCGTCATGATCGGGAAGTGTGGAAGATGTCGGAAGTTCGGGATGCGGCAACCGGCGTCGGGGCGATCGGTGCATCCGGTGCGACCCGCCCGCCCGCCGAAGGACGTGAAGCCGCCCAGCACGCGAGGGCATCGGCCGTCGCGTCCGCGGCCGGCGCGCCGTTGCGCGCTTCGGCCAGCAAGCCGCCGGCCGCCACGGTGTCGCCAAGCGCGATCGACAGCGCCGCCTGCAACCAGCGACACGTATCGGGATCCGGCACCAGCGACGGCAATGCGGTCAGAATCGTGCGAGCCTCGTGCGCCATGCCGTGATGCGCGCCCGCCAGCGCGAGCTCCACGAGGCATTGCCGTACGGAAGCGTCGAGCCACTGACGACCCGCATCGCCGTCGGCCGGCGTGGCGTGCGTCATGTCTGTCATGCGATCTTGGCAATGATGCCCATCAGCGTGTCCTTGATGAGCTTGATGGCCGCACTGTGCAACCCGACCATCGTCGAGTACTGCTGCAGGCGGAACTGCACGTCGAGCATATGTCGCGGATCGTTGACCTCCTGCGTGCGCACGGCCTGCGTGGCTTCGTCCGACATTCGGCGCACGCCTTCCGACATGCCGCGGTGCACTTCCTCGACGTTCATTGCACACCTCCCTCGGCGACCGCCCCCTGCCCGGCCACCAGATCGGCACGCAGCGCGGCGTAGGCCTCGGCGCGCGGCGTCGCCACCCGGCGGGCGCCGCGCATCGGCGGGGCACCGAGCCGGATCTCGGTGGGTGCGCAGTCGAACCGCTTGCGGAAGGTGTCGGTGAAATGCGCGTGATTGGTGAAGCCGCACTCGAGCGCGATGTCGAGCACCTTGTGACGCGTGGAGAGCAGCAGGTCTCGGGCGAGTCTCAGCCGCCGCTCCAGCAGCCACTGCTTGGCAGGCATGCCGTACGTCTGCTGAAAGAGGTAGCGGAACTTGCGCAGCGGCATGCCGAACTCTTCGGCCAGACGCCCCACCGGCCACGGTCGGTGAAAGTTGGCCTCGACAAAATCGAACAACGAGTGGCTGCCGGCGATGGTCTGGCGCAACATCGCGGAAAAGTAGCGTTGATCGCGGCACAGGCAATAGACGTAGAAGAAGCGCAGCATCGCCATGCGGTCGACGTCCTGCAACGCCATCGCCACGTCGACCATGCTCGGTTCGAGGATCAGCGTGCGCGCCGCCTGCCGATGGAAGACGCCAAGCGGTCGACGGTCGAGCAGGTCGACGACATCCGGGTAAAGCGCCTGCAGATCGCAGGCATGAAAGTCATGCGACACCACGGGCCCCTGGGCGTCCATCGTGGCGTCCGAACTGGTCGCCGTCATGCTGCCGGCGGGAAGGGTATGCACGAGACCGTTCACGATCAGTTTCACGTCGTGGCGGCTGATCAGAAATCGCACCGTACTCATTGGCTCCTCCTCTGACGGCATTCCGTCTGCGGGATGACAAAATCGAAGGCCCAACGATAGGCGAGTCCGCGCACGGGCATCATCCGGTGGACACCTTAATGTCGCGCGCGGCGCCCTGCCGTTTTGGTTTTTGGGAAGAAAACTGTCGGAAAAACAAAAAACCCGATGCCCCATCGCATCGGGTTCCGGAAGCGGACGCCACGCCGTCGTGCGTGACGTGCGGCCAACGCGTCAGGCGATCGCCGCCGGCGAAAAGCTGTCGGCGCGCGCCATGGGCCAGTACGTCTCGTAGAGCTGATAGCGGAACTGGCCGCGCAGCAGATCGCCGGGCGCGAGATACTTCAGCGACTCCGACATCAGGCGAATCTCGTTGGACGACACCCGCCGCACGATGTGATGCGCGCGCAACTCCGACGGATGCGAGAGTCCCGCGGCCTGAATCAATTCCTGAAGCGCATGCAGCGTCTGCGAGTGGAACTGGTGCACGCGCTGCGCCTTGTCGGGCACCACGAGCGCGCGCTGACGCAACGGGTCTTGCGTCGCGACACCGGTCGGACACCGGTCGGTATGGCACTTCTGCGACTGAATGCAACCGATCGCGAACATGAAGCCACGCGCGGAATTGCACCAGTCGGCGCCAATGGCCAGCGTGCGGGCGATGTCGAACGCCGTCACGATCTTGCCGGACGCGCCGATACGGATCCTGTCGCGCAGCCCGGCGCCCACGAGCGTGTTGTGCACAAGCAGCAGACCTTCCTGCAGCGGCGCGCCCACGTGATCGGTGAACTCCAGCGGCGCGGCGCCCGTGCCGCCTTCCGAGCCGTCCACGACGATGAAGTCGGGCAGGATGCCGCTCTCGAGCATCGCCTTGACGATGCCGAAGAATTCCCACGGATGGCCGATGCAGAGCTTGAAGCCGGTCGGCTTGCCGCCCGAGAGCGTGCGCAAGCGGTCAATGAACTGAAGCAGGCCGAGCGGTGTCGAGAATTCGCTGTGACGCGACGGCGAGATGCAGTCCTGGCCCATCGGCACGCCGCGCGTGGCCGAAATCTCGGGGGTGATCTTCGCGGCCGGCAACACACCGCCGTGCCCCGGCTTGGCGCCTTGCGAGAGCTTCACCTCGATCATCTTCACCTGAGGCGTGGTGGCCTGCGCCGCGAACTTCTCGGCATTGAACGTGCCGTCGTCGTTGCGACAGCCGAAGTACCCCGACGCCACTTCCCAGATCAGGTCGCCGCCCTGCTCGCGATGGTGCGGCGAGATGGACCCCTCGCCGGTATCGTGCACGAAGTTGCCGAGCTTTGCGCCCCGGTTGAGCGCGCGAATCGCGTTGGCCGACAGCGCGCCGAAACTCATCGCGGAAATGTTGAAGATCGAAGCGGAATAAGGTTGCGCGCGATCCGGGCCGATGGTGATGCGAAAGTCGTGACCGTCAAGGACCGTGGGCGCGAGCGAATGGGCGATCCACTCGTACCCCGTTGCCTTGACGTCGAGTTCGGTGCCGAAGGGTCGACTGTCGACGTCCCCCTTCGCGCGTTGATAGACGATGCTGCGCTGCGCGCGCGAGAACGGCGTCTCGGAGGTGTCGTCCTCAACGAAATACTGACGGATCTCCGGCCGGATGAATTCGAACAGAAATCGGAAATGTCCCCAGAGCGGGTAGTTGCGCAGCACGGCGTGACGCTGCTGCACGACATCCCACACGCCGAGCGCGACGAGTGCGGCAAACGGAAGCGGCCACAGCGGATGCCAGCCGTCGACGAGCACCAGGGCGAGCGTTGCCACCAGCAACGCGACCGCCAGCCAGAGAGCCAGGAATCGGCGCGAAAACATGAAACCTCCTTGCTTTTGGGGGGACCGGCACCGGCGCACGGCCGGGTGTTCCCCCGGCGAGCGCCGACGGCGTCAGTGCGAGTTGAGGATGGTGTGCTTGCGCTTCGCGTCGCGCGTCGGCGGTTCGGTGCGGACCGACGCAGGCGACGCCTGCGACACGGACGCCGAGGTGTCCGGCGTGGCGGGGGTGGTCGCGGCGATGATGCCGCCGCCGAGGCAGATCTCGCCGTCGTACAGCACGGCCGACTGTCCGGGCGTGACGGCCCATTGGGCCTCCGGGAACGACAGCGTAAGCGCCTGCGAGCCATCGGCGCGCACGACCTCGCAGGCGGCATCCGCCTGGCGGTAGCGAGTCTTGGCGCCGCAGCGGGTGCCCTCGGCGGGCGGCTCGCCCGCGACCCAGGACAGGTCCTCGGCGTCGAGCGTGGCCGAGAGCAGCCACGGATGGTCGTGCCCCTGCACCACGTACAGCGTGTTGCTCGCCATGTCCTTGCGGGCGACGAACCACGGCTCGCCGGAACCGTCGCGGCTACCGCCCAGGCCGATGCCCTTGCGCTGACCGAGCGTGTAGAACGCCAGGCCCACGTGCTCGCCCACGACAGCGCCGTCGGGCGTCTTCATCGGCCCCGGCGTCGTGGGGAGGTAGCGATTGAGGAAGTCGCGAAACGGACGCTCGCCGATGAAGCAAATGCCGGTCGAATCCTTCTTCTTCGCGTTGGGCAAGCCGATCTGCGCGGCGATCTCGCGAACCTTCGTCTTGGGCATTTCGCCGAGCGGGAACATCGTGCGCGAGAGTTGCGCCTGATTGAGCCGATGCAGGAAATAGCTCTGGTCCTTCGTGTGGTCGAAGGCCTTGAGCAACTCGAAGCGTCCGTCGTGCTCACGCACGCGCGCGTAGTGCCCCGTCGCGATGGTCTCGCCGCCGAGCGCCACCGCATGGTCGAGAAATGCCTTGAACTTGATCTCGGCATTGCATAGCACGTCCGGATTGGGCGTGCGTCCCGCCGAATACTCCCGCAGGAACTCCGCGAACACGCGGTCCTTGTATTCGGCGGCGAAATTCACGGCCTCGACGTCGATGCCGATCAGATCGGCGACCGACACCACGTCGATCCAGTCCTGCCGGGTCGAACAGTACTCGCTGTCGTCATCGTCTTCCCAGTTCTTCATGAACAGGCCGACGACGTCGTAACCTTGCTGCTTGAGCAGCCATGCCGTGACCGACGAATCGACGCCGCCCGACATGCCCACCACTACGCGTTTTTGACTCATGTATTGCCTTGCCCACCGGTCGTGACCGGATGGGACTGAAGTATGGCGAGGTCGTAACGTACCCCACGCAGGTAATCGTCCATGCAGCGCTCCAGAATCGGTGACCGGTGGCGTGCGCGCTGGGCGCGCACTTCGTCCGGTGTGAGCCACAGCGTGCCGACGATGCCGTCGTCGAGCGTGCGCGAGGCGTCGAACTCGCCGAGCGTGCCGGTGAAGGTGAAGCGCAGGTACGCGATGTCGTCCGGCCCGGGCGCAAGATAAATCCCCACCAGATGCCTCGGCTCGAACCGGTATGCCGTCTCTTCCAGCACCTCGCGGCGCACGGCGTCGACGATCGACTCGCCCGGCTCCAGATGGCCGGCGGGTTGATTGATCAGCAGCCCGGCACGCTTTTGCTCTTCGACAAACAGAAAACGGCCGTCGCGTTCGACGACCGCCGCCACCGTCACGTTGGGCTTCCAGCGTGCATCCATGCGACTTCCTCGCGAGAGACGGGTCGCCCGGCTCACCCGGGACACCGCCCGGAAGTTACCTCGCGGACGTGATCCCCGATAAAAACGTCATTTTACCGTCTGGCGGGGTTTGCCGCAGGCGACGCGCCAGTCGAACGACCGACCGGTCGGTTGGCGTTAGCCGCGATTATCCCGCGTTCGCGGCATATTGATATGCCGTTTGGTGCAATAGGCGCATCTGTAATCTTCGGGTAAGCTTCGAGCACCAGCAGTGTGCAGTGGCAGTACCGCATCACCGGTTTTTGCAGTAGTTCGTTTGCAGTGGTTTGTGCAGGACTAATGTCATCAGCGGCGAAACAGGTAACGCGCCTGCCCCGGCAGCGCACGCGCTGCGGCTCCTTGGCCGTTGATGAGATCAGTTCACAAACCCAAGGAGAGACACAATGAAAATCGGCATTCCCGCCGAGACGCTTGCCGGAGAATCCCGTGTCGCGGCCACGCCCGAGACGGTGAAGAAACTGGTCGCGTCGGGACACCAGGTCGTGATCGGGCATGGCGCCGGCAACGCCGCCAGCGTACCCGATGCCGCCTTCGAGGCTGCCGGCGCCACACTGGGCAGCGCAGCCGACGCCCTTGGCGCCGAGCTCGTACTCAAGGTACGTGCGCCGTCGCCGGAAGAACTCGCTCAGATTCCGCGCGGCAGCGTCGTGGTCGGCATGCTCAATCCGTTCGATGCCGAGAACAACGCGCGCATGGCGGCGGCCGGCGTGACCGCCTTCGCCCTGGAAGCCGCCCCGCGCACCACGCGTGCGCAAAGCATGGATGTCTTGTCCTCGCAGGCCAACATCGCCGGCTACAAGGCCGTGATGCTCGCGGCCAACCTCTATCAACGCTTCATGCCGATGCTCATGACGGCCGCGGGCACCGTGAAGGCGGCGCGCCTGGTCGTGCTCGGCGCCGGTGTGGCGGGCTTGCAGGCGATCGCCACCGCCAAGCGTCTGGGCGCCGTGATCGAAGCCTCGGATGTGCGCCCGGCCGTGCGCGAGCAGATCGAATCGCTCGGCGCCAAGTTCATCGACGTGCCGTTCGAGACCGACGAAGAGCGCGAGATCGCCAAGGGCGTGGGCGGCTACGCGCGCCCGATGCCCGCCGCATGGCTCGCGCGTCAGGCGCAACTGGTGCACACGCGCCTCACACAGGCCGACATCGTGATCTCCACCGCCCTGATCCCGGGGCGCGCGGCGCCCACGCTGATCGCTGAAGACACCGTCAAGGCCATGAAGCCCGGCTCGGTGATCATCGATCTGGCGGCCGGACGCGGCGCGAACGGCGGCGGCAACTGCCCGCTGTCGGTGGCCGACGAAGTCGTCAAGGTCCACGGCGTGACCATCGCCGGCTACACCAATCTGGCGGGCATGGTTGCGGCCGATGCGTCCGCGCTGTACGCGCGTAACGTGCTCGACTTCCTGAAGCTGGTGATCGACAAGGAAGGCAAGCTCGTCATCGATACCAACGACGACATCGTCAGCGCGTGCCTGATGTGCCGCGACGGTCAAGTGCTGCGTGCGGCTTAAGGGGGAGCGGACATCATGGAAATGATCAATCACACGGTGATCAATCTGATCATCTTCGTGCTGGCGGTGTACGTCGGCTATCACGTGGTGTGGAACGTCACGCCGGCACTGCACACGCCGCTCATGGCGGTGACCAATGCGATCTCGGCCATCGTGATCGTGGGGGCCATGCTGGCGGCGGGCCTCACTGAAGGCGCGCTCGGCAAGACGATGGGCGTGGTCGCCGTGGCGCTGGCCGCGGTGAACGTGTTCGGGGGCTTCCTCGTCACGCAGCGCATGCTGGAGATGTTCAAGAAAAAAGACAAGGCCCCGGCGAAGACGGCGGCCAACGACGAAGCCGCGGCAAAGGGAGCGCACTGACATGAGCATGAATCTTGTGACGCTGTTGTACCTGGTCGCGTCGATCTGTTTCATTCAGGCGCTCAAGGGCCTGTCGAATCCAAAGATGGCGCGCCGGGGCAATGCCTTCGGCATGATCGGCATGACGATCGCCGCGCTTACCACTGTGGCGCTGATCTTCGAGTTGCGCAAGCTCTCGAACGGCAATTTCTCGGGCCTCGGCCTGATTCTGGCGGGGCTGGTCGTCGGTGGCGGCATCGGCGCATTCGTCGCCCGCAAGGTCGAGATGACGAAGATGCCGGAGCTGGTCGCGGCAATGCACTCGCTGATCGGTCTGGCGGCCGTGTGCATCGCGGTGGCCGCCGTGGCGGAACCGGCTGCATTCGGCATCGTGCCGGCCGGCGAGACGCTGCTGCCGCCGGGCAACCGCATTGAGCTGTTCATCGGCACGTTCGTGGGCGCGATCACGTTCTCGGGCTCGGTCATCGCCTTCGGCAAGCTCTCGGGCAAGTACAAGTTCCGACTGTTCCAGGGCGCGCCGGTACAGTTCACGGGGCAGCACACCGTGAACCTGCTGCTCGCGATCGCGATGATCGGCTTCGGCGTGATCTTCTTCCTGTCGCAAAGCTGGCTGCCGTTCATCCTGATGACGGCCATCGCCTTCGTGCTCGGCGTGCTCATCATCATCCCGATCGGCGGCGCGGACATGCCGGTGGTCGTATCGATGCTGAACTCCTACTCGGGCTGGGCGGCCGCGGGGATCGGCTTCTCGCTGAACAATCCGATGCTCATCATCGCGGGATCGCTGGTGGGGTCCTCGGGCGCGATTCTGTCGTACATCATGTGCCGCGCGATGAACCGCTCGTTTTTCAACGTGATCCTCGGCGGCTTCGGCGCGGCGCCAGGCGCGAGCGCCGCCGGCGGCGAGCAGCAGCAACGCCCGGTCAAGTCGGGCTCGCCCGACGACGCCGCGTTCCTCATGAGCAACGCCGAATCGCTGGTGATCGTGCCGGGATACGGCCTCGCCGTGGCGCGCGCCCAGCACGCCCTCAAGGAACTGACCGACAAGCTGGTGGAGAAGGGCGTGAACGTGCGCTACGCGATTCACCCGGTCGCGGGCCGCATGCCGGGACACATGAACGTGCTGCTGGCCGAGGCCGAGGTGCCGTACGACCAGGTGCTCGAGATGGACGAGATCAACGGCGAGTTCGGGCAGACGGACGTGGTGCTGGTGCTTGGAGCGAACGACGTGGTGAACCCTGCCGCGAAGAACGATCCGCAGTCCCCGATCGCGGGCATGCCGATTCTCGAGGCGTACAAGGCCAAGACGATCATCGTGAACAAGCGCTCGATGGCTGCTGGCTACGCCGGTCTGGATAACGAACTGTTCTATCTCGACAAGACCATGATGGTGTTCGGCGACGCGAAGAAGGTCGTCGAGGAGATGGTCAAGGCAGTCGAATGATCGCTTGCGGCCTGGCCGCTCTCGCTTGACCCGATGCGGGGCTGCCACGGCAGCCCCGCGCTACAATGCGCGCTTCTCATTGTCCTCCGAGACCGCGCCATGACCCTCGGCATCGTCGCCGCACTCCATGAAGAAATCGCCGACCTGCTCGCCGAGATGGCCCCCGGGGCGCATGTCGAGCATGTCGGCATGCGCGACTATCACGTCGGAACCCTGCACGGTCACGACTGTGTCATCGTGCTTGCCCGCGTGGGGAAGGTGGCGGCCGCGGCGACCACGGCAGCCCTGATCCATCGCTTCGATGTCGGCGAAATCGTGTTCACTGGCGTGGCGGGCGGCCTCGCGCATGGCCTGTCGGTCGGCGATGTGGTGGTCGCCGACACGCTCGTGCAGCACGACATGGACGCCAGCCCCATCTTCCCCCGGTTCGAGATTCCGCTGCTCGGACGCCATGCGTTCGACACCGAGACGCCCCTGCGCGACGCGCTCGCGCAGGCCGCCCGCGAGTGGCTGGCCACCGACATGGCCGACGAGGTGCCGGCATCGCTGCGCGCACAGTGGCACATGCATGCACCGCGCGTTCATGTGGGACAGATCGCCAGCGGCGACCGGTTCGTCTCCAGCGCGGCGGAAGTCACGCGCCTGCGCGACGCCCTGCCCCGAACGCTTGCCGTCGAAATGGAAGGCGCCGCCGTGGCGCAGGTGTGCCATGAGTACGGGGTGCCGTTCGCGGTGATGCGAACATTGTCCGATGCCGCCGACGACGATGCGCACGTCGACTTTCCGCGCTTTCTGCGCGAAGTGGCCAGCCACTACTCGCACGGCATTCTGCGGCGTTTTCTGCTCTCGCGGCACGCATGATCGCGCGCGCCAAAGCTCCGGGCAAAGGACCATGAAAAAGACCGGCCAGTGGCCGGTCTTTTTCGTGACGCCGGAGCGATGGCGGGGCTTACGCCTGCGGCGCGCCTTCGTCCGCCTTGCCCTCGCGCTTGCGCACCGAGCCCGCGATCAGGTCGAAACGGAAAAGGCGGCATTCGAGTGCGCCGTTGTACAGCGGCGTGCGTCGCGATTCGCGCAGACGCATTTGCCCCGGCAGGCTCATGTCGGCGGTCAGCAGAAATGCGCTCCACCCGGTAAAGCGTTGCTTGAGCACGTCGCCGAACGCGCGGAAGAACGCCGCGTCGACGCCATCGGGCTGATTACGCTGGAAACCGCCGCGATTGCCCTGCACGTCGGGCGAATCGCCATCGTCGGCATCGCGCGAGGGGCGTCGGCCGCGCACTTCGATACGTTCGCCGTACGGCGGGTTGGCCACGATGATGCCCGGCCGATCCACCGGCGGCGACATGTCGCGGGCGTCCACCTGTTTCAGGCCGATGTCGCCTACGCCGGCGCGCTCCAGATTGGCGCGTGCCTTGACCAGCATGTCGCCGGAAATGTCGCTGCCGAAGATGGTCGGGGGCACACCGCGCACGCGCGCGTCGCGCTGCGCGTCCATGGCCTGCACTTTCAGCGTTTGCCAGGCCGTGATGTCGTAACCCTTGAGCTTCTCGAACCCGAAACGTCGCCCGGCACCCGCCGGCACGCCCAACGCGATCTGCGCGGCCTCGGCGAGAAACGTGCCGCTGCCGCACATCGGGTCGTAGAGCACCATGTCGGCGGCCGTGTCCGTGCGCCAGCCGGCCAGTCGCAGGATCCCGGCAGCGAGGTTCTCGCGCAGCGGGGCGGCGCCCTTGTCCAGGCGCCAGCCGCGCTTGAACAACGCTTCGCCGGAGGTATCGAGATAGAGCGTGACGTCGGTCGCCGTCAGGAACGCGAACACGCGCACGTCGGGTTGGGCGGTATCGATGTTCGGGCGCGCGCCGGTCTTCTCGCGCAAACGGTCGCAAACGGCGTCCTTGATGCGCAGCGTGACGAATTCGAGACTGCGCACCGGGGCCTTGATGCCCGTGACGTCCACACGCAACGTCTGCTGATAGCCGAACCAGTCTTCCCAGCGCTGCGACAGCGCGAAGGCGTAAATGTCCTGTTCGGTGCGGTAGCCCTGCTGGGCCACGCGCAGCAGCACGCGGCTTGCAATGCGCGAATGCAGGTTGGCCGCCATGCCGGCCGCCCACGGACCGGCGAAATGCACGCCACCGGGCACCTGTTTGCCCACCGAGACGGGCGCCAGACGGCCCAGTTCAGCCAGTTCGGCGGCAAGCGCCTCTTCCAGTCCGCGAGGACAGGGCGCGAAGAATTCGAAGGAAGCCATTTCGATGCGTACGGCCGGCACATGACGTGCCGGCGCAGGGAATAAACCGCTATTGTACGCGTGCCGCGCCGGCCGACATCAGCGGCGCGCCGCCCGGGCAGGCGGCGAGTTTGTGCAGCAGCGTCTCGACGATGGCGTCGGGCGATTCACGGATGTCGATGATCAGCGCGTCGCGCGGTTCTTCCAGCGTGTCGAACTGACTTTGCAGCAAGGCAGGGTCGAAAAAATGCCCCGAGCGCGACGCCAGCCGCTCGCCGATCACCTCGGGGGCGCCCTTCAGGTAGACGAACACCACGTCGCCGTCGTGCTCGCCGAGCACGTCGCGATAGCGCGAGCGCAGTGCCGAGCAGGCGAACACGTGATGACGCCCCGCCAGCCGGCGCGCCACGATCGCTTCACGGATCGCCGCAAGCCACGGCGCACGATCGTTGTCGTTGAGCGCCTCGCCGCGGCGCATCTTCTCGATGTTCGCGGGGCTGTGAAACGAATCCGCGTCCGAAAAACCGCAGCCCAGCCGGTCGGCCAGCCTCTGCCCGACCGTACTCTTGCCGCTGCCCGATACGCCCATCACCACGACGATCATGGCTCGCCTCCTTGTCACCTGCCGACTTGCGTCGGCGTGTTGCCGGTGTTGCCCGCCCTGCATCGCGACCTCAGACCACCGTCGAGAGGCCAAGCGTGAGCAGCAACGCCACTACCGAAATGATCGTCTCGCAAACCGTCCAGGTCTTGAAGGTCTGCGGCACGGTCATGTTGAAATATTCCTTCACCAGCCAGAAGCCGCCGTCGTTCACGTGCGAGAGGATCAGCGATCCCGCGCCCGTGGCGAGCACCATGAGCTCCGGCTTCACCGTGACACCCGCGGCGGCCGCGATCGGGGCGACGATGCCGCACGCCGTGGTCATGGCCACCGTGGCCGAGCCCGTCGCGATACGGATCAGCACGGCCACCAGCCAGCCCAGCAGCAGCGGCGAGAGGTGGGCATTGTTGGCCACATCGACGATCGCCTTCGACACGCCGCTGTCCATCAGGATACGCCCGAAACCGCCACCGGCTCCCACCACCAGCGTGATCGTGGCGATGGGCGCGAGACACTCGTTCGTGAACTTCAGGATCTGGTCGCGATTGAAGCCGCGCTGCTTGCCGAACGTGAAGAAACTCACCAGCGTGGCGATGAGCAGCGCCATCACCGAGTTGCCGATCAGGCGCAGGAAGTCGTTGGCGAACGTCTTAGGCGCGAAGATCAGGTCGGCCCAGCTCCCGAGCAGCATCAGGATGACCGGCAGCAGGATCGTGAACAGCGTGATGCCGAAACCCGGCAGACGATCCATCGGACGATCGGCCTCGACGAATTGCGCAAGCAGCGGATTGTCCGGGTTGGGCACCACGTGGCGCGCCATGAGCTTCGCGAACAGCGGACCGGCGATGGCCGCCGTCGGAATGCCCACGATCAGGGCGTACATGATGGTGTGCCCGATGTCGGCGTTGTAGGCGGTCACGGCCAGCAGCGCCGCCGGGTGCGGCGGAATCAGACCGTGCACGACCGACAGGCCCGCGACCATCGGAATGCCCACGAGCACCATCGACGTGCCGGTGCGCTTGGCCACGTTGAAGGCGATCGGAATGAGCAGCACGAAGCCGACCTCGAAAAACACCGGCAGACCGACGATGAACGCGATCACGACCATCGCCCAATGCACGTTCTTCTCACCGAAGAATCCGATGAGCGTGCGCGCAATGCGCTCCGCCCCGCCGGACTCGGCCATCATCTTGCCGAGCATCGTGCCAAGCCCCACCACGAGCGCGATGTGCCCCAGCGTGTTGCCCACGCCCGTCTCGAACGCCTTGACGATGCCGCCCATGGGCATGCCCACGGCCAGCCCGAGCACCAGAGAGACGACGATCAGCGTGATGAACGGATTCAGTTTGAAGCGCGCGATCAGCAGAATCAGCGCGATTACCGCGACAAGCGCGTACACCAGCAGCAAGTTGCCTTGCACCGCGACCATGGGGGAGTCTCCTCGTTTGGCTAGTTGGGCGAATGCCCGAGGGGCTTGCGCCCGATTATTGGAATCCTGCTTCCTGTTATTCGATACATCAATGCGGCG
Organism: Pandoraea pnomenusa; assembly: GCF_000767615.3. Classification (NCBI taxonomy): domain Bacteria; kingdom Pseudomonadati; phylum Pseudomonadota; class Betaproteobacteria; order Burkholderiales; family Burkholderiaceae; genus Pandoraea; species Pandoraea pnomenusa. The sequence continues at coordinate 4,519,033 of NZ_CP009553.3, forward strand.
AGTCGATTCGCGCCGCCCGTCAGCCGCTCGTCAGCCGCGCGGCAGCGCGCTCGCGGCGCGTGCCAGGCGCGTAATGCCATCCCAGTCCTTCGCGTCGACGAGTGCCTTGGGCGTCAACCACGAACCGCCCACGCACACCACGTTCGGCTGAGCCAGGTACGACGGCGCCGACTCCGCGCTGATGCCGCCCGTCGGGCAGAACCGCACGTCACGGAAGGGGCCGTAAAGCGCCTTGAGCATCGGCACGCCGCCTGACGGCTCGGCCGGGAAGAACTTCACCGTGTCGTAGCCGTCGGCCAGCGCCGCGAGAATGTCGGACGGCGTGACCACGCCGGGCAGCAGCGGCAGGCCGGCCGCCCTGGCGGCCGCGCCCAGCGCGGGCGTGTAACCGGGCGAGACGCCAAAGCGTGCGCCCGCGGCCACGGCCCGCGCCATCTCTTCCGGGCGCGTAAGCGTGCCCACGCCCACGATCAGTTCGTCGGACAGCCCGGCCACATGGCGAATGACGTCCATCGCCGCCGGGGTCCGCAGCGTGATCTCGAGCACCCGTACGCCGCCGGCAAGCAGCGCGCGCGAGACCTGCTCGCCCTGCTCGATGTTGTCGAACTGGAGCACCGGAACCACGGGGCCGGCACGAACGATGTCATTGATGTCCATTACGTTTTCCTTGAATGCAGCGACGTGCCCCGCACGTCACTCGGTACCGAAGAACACGGAAGCGCCGGTCTCCGCCGCGCCGACGGCGGCGCGCATGTGACCGAAGAGCAGACGTCCGGTGTCGTCACCCGAGACCGGCACCGGTGCCGCCTCGCGCGCCGACCATGCCTGCGGGGCCACTTCCGCGTGCAGCATGCCTGCGTTCGCATCCAGCACGATCAGATCGCCGTCGCGCACCCGGCCGAGCGGGCCGTCGGCGGCAGCCTCGGGCGACACATGAATCACGGCCGGCACCTTGCCCGACGCGCCCGACATCCGGCCGTCGGTCACGAGCGCCACGGCAAACCCTTCATCCTGCAAGACGCCCAGCAGCGGGGTAAGGCGATGCAGCTCGGGCATGCCATTCGCGCGCGGCCCCTGGCCACGCAGCACCACGACCACGTCGCGATGCAGTTCGCCTGCATCGAACGCGGCCTGAACCGCTTCCTGCGAAGTAAATACGCGCGCCGTTGCGGCCACGCGCCGATGCTCCGGCTTGACCGCCGACACCTTGATGACGCCGCGCCCCAGATTGCCGTGCATGAGCCGCAGTCCGCCATCGGGGGCGAACGGCTCGGCATGACCGCGCAACACGTCACGATCACCACTGTAGGCGCTCCCTGCGCGCCACGCCAGCCCCTCGGGCGAGAGCCACGGTTCGGCACGGTAGCGCGCCAGGCCCGGGCCGGCCACGGTCCGCACATCGGCATGCAGCAGTCCCGCGTCGAGCAGTTCGCCGATCAGGAAGCCCATGCCGCCGGCCGCGTGAAAGTGGTTCACGTCGGCCTTGCCGTTCGGGTAGACGCGCGCCATGAGGGGCACCACGGCCGACAGCGCGTCGAAGTCGTCCCAGTCGATGACGATGCCCGCGGCACGCGCCATGGCCACGAGGTGCAGCGTGTGATTGGTCGAGCCCCCCGTGGCCAGCAGGCCGACGATGCCGTTGACGACGGCCCGCTCGTCGACCACATGGCCGATGGGGGTGTACTCGGCCGTGTCCGCGCCGATGGCCAGCACGCGCGCCAGGGCCGCATCGGTGAGCGCGTCGCGCAAGGGCGTGTGTGGGTGCACGAACGCCGCGCCGGGAAGATGCAGGCCCATGATTTCCATGAGCAGCTGGTTGCTGTTGGCGGTGCCGTAGAACGTGCAGGTGCCGGCGCTGTGATACGCCTTCGATTCGGCGTCGAGCAGCGCGTCGCGCCCAACCTTGCCGGTCGCGTACAACTGCCGGATCTTCGCCTTGTCGTCATTCGACAGGCCGCTGGCCATTGGGCCGGCCGGCACGAAAATCGTTGGCAAATGGCCAAATTGCAGCGCGCCGATAACGAGGCCCGGCACGATCTTGTCGCAGACGCCGAGCATCAGCGCGGCGTCGAACATGTTGTGCGAGAGTGCCACGGCCGTGCTCATCGCGATGACCTCGCGCGAGAACAGCGACAGCTCCATGCCCGCATTGCCCTGCGTGACGCCATCGCACATGGCCGGCACGCCGCCCGCGACCTGCGCCGTGGCGCCCAGCCGGCGGGCCGCTTCGCGCAGGCGCGCCGGGTACTGCTCGTACGGCTGGTGCGCCGAGAGCATGTCGTTGTACGCCGTGACGATGCCAACGTTCGGGCGACGCTGCTCGCGCAGCATCAGCTTGTCGTTGGCGGGCATGGCGGCGAAACCGTGCGCCAGGTTCGCGCAGGACAGCGCGCCACGCTGCGGAAAGCGGCCAGCGCTCGCGTCGATGCGGGCGAGATAAGCCGCACGGCTGTCACGACTGCGCGCCGCAATGCGCGCCGTAACGGCCATCACGGCCGGGTGCAGGGGCTTCGTTTGCTCAGACGTCATGCCGATGGGGCGGTGCGATGCACTCAGGGTAGGGGCGATTGGGAGCGGAGTTTAGTAGAAATTCTACACACCATCAATCAAAAGCCATCCGCATTCGGGGTTATACCGATTATTTTCTTGTATTTACCTATCTTTTTGCCGTATTGAGAAATAAACATCCACAATATGAAATTGCAAATTTATGTAGTTTTTGTACAACTTCAGGGCAATGCCGACGGAATTCCGCGTCGGGATACGGTGCGGCGCCACGCCGCACGGGTGCTATAGTGGTCGCCAGACGCCGGACCCGCCGCGCGCCCAGACGGCGCTCGACCTCACGGCGAAACGGGGAAATGGCGCGTGGCGACGTTCCAACGTCTCACGCGCCTGCTTTTGTTGGTGCCTGCCATGCTGAACCGAATTGAAGCCACGCTGACCCAGTTGCGTCCGTCCGAGCGCAAGCTCGCGACCTACGTGCTCGACGCGCCGCGCGAAGTCGTCGACCTGTCGATGAACGAACTCGCCGAGCGCGCCAACGTGAGCCAGCCGACGATCGCGCGCTTTTGCCAGGCGGTCGGTTGCAGCGGGTACCGGGAATTCAAGATCCGCCTGGCGCAGGGCATCGCCCAGGGCGTGCCTTTCGTGCACCGCGACGTGCGGCCCGACGAGCCGGTGCCCGGCATTGCCGGCAAGGTGCTCGATCGCACCATCGGCAGCCTGATGCAGGTGCGCAACAATCTCTCGCCCGACAGCATCGGGCAAGCCATCGATCTGCTCGCCCGCGCGCGCCGCATCGAGTTCTATGGCGCGGGTGCGTCGGGCATCGCCGCGCAGGACATGCAGCACAAGTTCTTCCGTCTCGGCGTGCCCTCGGTGGCCTACAACGACCCGCACGTCTACGGCATGTCCGCCGCGCTGCTCGGCGAAGGCGATGTGGTCGTGGCGATCTCCAACACGGGGCGCACGCAGGATCTGCTCGAAGCCGTCGGGCTCGCGCGCGCGGCCGGTGCCAGCGTGATCGCGATCACGCACAGCAATTCGCCGCTTGCGCGTCAGGCGAGCGTGGCGCTGTTCGCGGACGTCGATGAAGACACGGACGTGTATTCGCCGCTCACGTCGCGCATCTCGCATCTGGCCATCGGCGATGTGCTGGCGGTGGGCATGGCATTGCGCCTGGGCGACCGCCTGCCGTCGCAGCTCGCGCGCGCGAAGGAAGTGATCAACCGGCGTCGCACTGCCGTCGACGGCAACCCATCCACGGCGCGCGGCGGCACCTGAAACGTCGCGACGCCGATGATCCGAGCGCACGGCGCTGGAAGGGCAAGTCGTACCGGCGGGGCTGGGTTTCGTATTGCACGGAACCCAGCCCTTCGCGTTTGCAAGCCTGCCGGCGAGATACCGGCGGCGAATGCGGCCGTCGAATTCCGGGTCACGCCGGGTCACGCCGGGTCACGCCGGGTTACGCCGGGTTACGCCGGGTTACACCGGGTTACAGCGGATCACGCCGGATCGAGTATTCAGCCTTGCCGCGCCTGCGGGTTGACCGCATTGCGCAGCGACCTGCCGCCGAGCGCGGCGATCAGGTTGTCGGCGGCGCAAGACGCCATTGCATGGCGCGTCTCGTGCGTGGCGGAGCCAATGTGGGGCAGCGCCACCACATTTTTCATTGTCAGCAGCGGCGAATCGACCGGCACCGGCTCTCGTTCGAAGACATCCAGGCCTGCGGCGCGCAAATGTCCCGACGCGAGCGCCCCGATCAACGCCGCTTCGTCGATCACCTTGCCGCGCGCCGCGTTGATGAAGATCGCCCCGCGCTTCATTTGCGCAAACTCGTTCGCCCCGATCAGGCGCTCCGTCGCAGGCGACAGCGGCACGAGCGTCACGACGAAGTCGGCTTGCGCGAGCAAGTCGGGCAACGCCCGATGTTCGGCGCCGTAGGCCGCTTCCGCGGCCTCGTTGCGCGATCGGTTGCTGTACAGCACCTTCATGCCGAAGCCGAGCGCGGCGCGGCGCGCCACGGCGCCGCCGATGCGCCCCATGCCGACGATGCCCAGCGTCTTGCCGTGCACGTCGGTGCCGAAATGCGCTTCGCCCAGACTTGCCTTCCAGCCGCCCGCCTTCACCAGCTCGGCGAGCTCGACCACGCGTCGCGCGCTCGACAGGATCAGCGAGAAGACGGTATCCGCCGTCGTCTCGGTGAGCACGTCGGGCGTATTCGTGAGCACGATGCCGCGGCGCGTGAGATCGGCCACGTCGAACTGATCGTAGCCCACCGAAATGGTCGCCCACGCCTTGAGCCGGGGCGCCGCATCGAGCAACGCGGGCCCGACGTTCAGGCCAACGCCGATGGCACCGTCCGCATGGCCGAGCGCCGCCATGAACGCGGCGCGATTCCCATCGTTCACACCATCGAATTCCGTGAGCGAGAACGCCTCGGCCAAACGGGCCCGCACATCCGGAGGGACGCCCTTGTACAACACCACTTCCGCACGACTCATCGTGTTCACTCCTGGGGAAGATTGCCGCCGAACGCCACGGGCGACATGGCCGGCAGACCCGCTCGGCGCGACCGGCACGCGGCGGCCTCACGGCATCACGGCATGACGGCGTCACGCCGGTGCGACACTACCGCACCACTAAGAAAACATCACAGCGACGCGACGGCGGGATTCCCACGTCGCGACGGTACGATTACGCGCCACGGGCCTCGGCGAACGCACGCTCGAGAAAATCGAGACGGTCCTGCCCCCAATAGGGCTGGCCCTCGAAGACGAACCACGGCGCGCCGAATACGCCGCCACTCGCCGCTTCCTCGGTATTGGCGTCGTAGGCGGCCTGCACGCTCGCCCCGTTGGACGCCGCAAGCAGCGACTTGCCGTCGAACTTCAGCGCGTCGGCAATCGCCTGCAGCGTGGCATCGTCGGCAATGTTGCGCTCCTCGACCCAGAGCGCCTTAGAAATGGCGCCCGTCAGCGCCAGCGCCTTGTCCGTGCCGAGCGCCAGTTGCGTCGCCACGATCAGCCGCGCCGCCGGGTCGCCCGCGACAGGGAAGAACTTGGGCTGGAGATTGAGCGGCATGCCGAGATATTTCGACCAGCGCGCCAGCTCGACGAGGCGATACGCCTGTCGCTGCGGCGCGCGCTTGGCCAGCGGCAGACCGCCGGAGCCGGCGAAGACGCGCCCCAGGTCCATCGGCTTGAGTTGAATCTGCACGTCGTAGCGGCGCGCGAGGTCGATAAACCGCGCGTGCCCCAGATACACGTAAGGCGACGGCGGTGACACAAAGTAGTCGCAGGTCAGGCTCACGTCAGACTCCTCTCGACAGTCGGTGAATCGCGCCCTATCGGCGCGCGAAATGGGTCACAACACGGGTAACACGACAGGCACTACGACGAATCGGGCGTCGAACGAGACAGCATGCGACGCCGAGCACGACGCAGGGCCCTATGCCGACGCAACGCATCGGTGACGACACTCCCGCCACCGACGTGGCGCATCAGAACGGCTTGACCACGGCGAGGATCACCGCGCCCAGCAACCCGAGCACCGGGAATTCGTTGAAGTAGCGATACCAGCGGTGCGAGTGCGTATTGCGCCCGGTCTCGAACTTGCGCAACAGGCGGCCGCAGGCGTGGTGATAGCCGAGCAGCAGCACCACGATCAGCAGCTTGGCGTGCAACCAGCCGCCGTGACGACCGATGCCGTAGTACAGCCAGAGAATCAGACCGAAGGCGAGCGCGGGCACCGCGAGGATCGTCATGAAGCGGTAGAGCTTGCGCGCCATGAGCAGAAGACGTTGCGTGGCCGCGGGATCGCTCTCCATCGCCAGGTTGACGAAGATGCGCGGCAGATAGAACAAACCGGCGAACCACGAGGCGACGAAAACGATATGAAACGCTTTGATCCAGAGCATCGGGGACGGGGCGGCCCGCACGCAGGCCGTCGAATATTTTGAACAGCAAGCAATGTACAACAATCCGTCACATCGCGAGACGCACCCTCGCGCCGGACCAGCCGGGCGCGCTGCGGCAAATCGACGCGATCCCGTTCGGCGGGGGCTCGCACCCCGCGCCTTGCCCTCGCCTGCCCGCCGCCCCGCCTCCGAGGCGGGTGCCTCGTTGCGTCTCGCCCGCCAAAACATCCCTCCCGCGCCGCTGCCGCCGGTTTCGGCAACGCCCACGCACGCCTGTGCCAGAATACGGACCATATTGGTTTTTCCGCCCCCATCGGCGTCACGCGCCGGTCACTGGCTCCCGCATGAGAATTCTTGGCATCGACCCCGGACTGCGCGTCACCGGCTTTGGCGTACTCGAAAAGCACGGCAACCGTCTCCAATATGTGACGAGCGGCGTCATTCGTACCGGCGAAGGCACGTTGCCCGCGCGGCTGCGCATCATCTTCGAGAGCGTGGCGGAACTCGTCGACACCTACCGGCCCGATCAGGCCGCCATCGAAAAGGTGTTCGTCAACGTCAACCCGCAATCCACGCTGTTGCTCGGGCAAGCGCGCGGCGCGGCCATCACCGCGCTGTCGGTCGGCGGTCTCGAGGTGTTCGAATACACGCCGATGCAGCTCAAGCAGGCGGTGGTCGGCTACGGACGCGCCCGCAAGGAACAAGTGCAGGAAATGGTCACGCGACTGCTCACCCTGTCCGGCACCCCGGGGAAAGACGCGTCCGATGCGCTCGGCGTGGCGATCTGCCACGCCCACAGCGGCGAAACCTTCTCGGCCCTGGCCGACGTCTCCCCCGCACTCGCGGCGAAGGGCCTGCGCGTGCGGCGCGGGCGGCTCGTCGGCTAGGCGTCGCAGGCCCGACATGCCTCGCAGGCCGCCCGGTCGTCCCGCCCCGGCAAGCCACGCCTGAAGCGCTACAATGCAGCCATGATCGAAACCGACAAACTCGCCGCCGAGCGCATCATCGCGCCGACCCCGGCCTCGCCCAACGAGGAAGCCTTCGAGCGCGCGCTGCGCCCCAAGCTGCTCGACGAATACGTCGGCCAGCGCAAGGTGCGCGAACAGCTGGAAATTTTCATCGAGGCGGCGCGCAAGCGCGCGGAGCCGCTCGACCATGTGCTGCTGTTCGGCCCGCCCGGCCTTGGCAAGACGACGCTCGCGCATATCGTCGCCCGTGAAATGGGCGTGCATTTGCGTCAGACATCGGGCCCCGTGCTCGAACGTCCGGGCGACCTGGCCGCGCTCCTGACCAACCTCGAAGCCAACGACGTCCTCTTCATCGACGAAATCCACCGGCTCTCGCCGGTCGTCGAGGAAATCCTGTATCCGGCGCTCGAGGACTACCAGATCGACATCATGATCGGCGAGGGCCCCGCCGCGCGCAGCGTCAAGCTCGACCTGCAACCGTTCACCCTCGTGGGTGCGACCACCCGGGCGGGCATGCTGACCAACCCGTTGCGCGATCGCTTCGGGATCGTGGCGCGCCTGGAGTTCTATACGGCCGACGAACTGGCCGGCATCGTGCGTCGCTCCGCCGGACTGCTCGGCGCCGCCATCGTCGACGACGGCGCCTTCGAGATCGCCCGTCGCGCGCGCGGCACGCCGCGAATCGCCAACCGCCTGCTGCGCCGCGTTCGCGATTACGCCGAGGTGAAGGCCGACGGCCGCATTACCGCGGCGGTCGCCGACGCCGCCCTGTCCATGCTCGACGTCGATCCGGTCGGCTTTGACGTGATGGACCGCAAGCTGCTGGAAGCCGTGCTCCACAAGTTCGACGGCGGCCCGGTCGGTGTGGACAACCTCGCCGCGGCCATCGGTGAAGAGCGCGACACCATCGAAGACGTGATCGAGCCGTTTCTGATTCAGCAAGGCTTTCTGCAACGCACGCCGCGCGGACGGGTGGCCACCCTGGCGGCCTACCGCCACTTCGGACTGGCCGCCCCCGGCAGCCTGCCGGACACCGGCTCGCTCTGGTCGCAGGACGCCGACGGCAAGTAACGCGCCGCACACATCCCGCCATCTCCCTCACCCCGACAGCCGCATGTCCCTGCACGACGACCTGCCCACCCCGCCGCCATCCACGCCGTTGCGGCCCGCCGGACCGGTCGTTGGCGTGTCGGGACGCGTGCGACATGCCATCGCCATGCGCCTCGTGAGCCTGACGTCGGGGCCCGGTGCGCCGCGCCTGAATTACGACACACCGCCTGGCGATCCCGGCCTGTTCGGCCCCGACGCGGCCTGCTGGCAGGTACACGGCGACTTCACCTCGATGATGATCGGCGGCATCAGCGCGTTGCTCCTGCAATCGCTGCATCCGCTCGCGATGGCGGGGGTCTGGGACCACTCGACGTTCCGGCAGGACGTGATAGGCCGCCTGCGCCGCACCGCCACCTTCATCGGCGGCACCACGTACGGCAACACGGCCGACGCGCAGGCGCTGCTCGAACGCGTGCGTCGCATCCACCTCCAGGTCACGGGCATCGCGCCGGACGGCCGCCCGTACGCGGCGTACGATCCCGACTTGCTCACGTGGGTGCACGTGGCCGAGACGTCGAGTTTCCTGCGCAGCTATCTCGTCTACAAGGACCCGGGATTTGCACGCAGCGAGCAGGATCGCTACTACGCGGAGGTCTCGCGCATCGCCGTCGCACTCGGCGCGCGAAATGTGCCGATGAGCGTTGCCGACATCGACGACTACCTCGCCGGCATGCGCGCTCGGCTTTGCGCGAGCGAGCGCACCGAAGAGGTCGTGCGCGTGCTGCGCAATCTTCCGGCACCGTTCGCCGGCGCGCAGGTATTCAGTGGCCTGTTGTTCCGCGCGGGCATCGACCTGCTGCCCGACTGGGCGCAATCGATGCTGGGCTTCGACGATCGTTCGGCGCTACGCCGCCTGACGGTGCGGCCGGCCGTGCGTCACATGGCGCAGGTCGCGCGCTGGTCGATGCGCAACAGCGTCGCCCACCGCGCACGTCGGCGTGCGCTGGCGTCGCCCGACGTCGTCAACGTGCAGCCGTCGCTCGAGCGCTGACGGCTGGCGTCGCCTTCACACCACGCGCGGGTCCACGCGGTCCGCAGCCTGCCCCGGTCGGTCATTGCTTTCGTCGCGCACCGTATCGTCGAGGTGCGTGACGTCGGCCCAGCTCAGGACCTGCCAGCGCTGTCCGTCGTAGGCCAGTCGATTCACGCTTGCATTGAGCAGCGCATGGGTGCGCGGCTCGCCCAGGGCGAGCCCCGTGGCCAGCCGGTAGCAACAGTCGAGCACGCCGCCGTGCGCCACCAGCGCGAGACGTTGTCCCGCATGGTCGCGCAACAGTTGTTCGACGAACGCGGTGATGCGTTCATGGAACCCCCGCGTCGACTCACCGCCCGGAATCACGAAGTCCGGATCGCGACTCTGCCAGCGCGCGTAGTCCTGCGGATACAGTGCCTGGATCTCGTCCGGCACGTGCGTTTCGAAGGCGCCGTAGTGACGCTCGCGCAATTGCGGCGTGCGCACGAGCGGCAAGCCGCACGCGCGTGCAACGGGCTCCGCCGTTTGCACCGCGCGCCGCAGATCGCTCGTGAGCACGTGATCGAACACCGTTCCGTGCGCACGCACCTCGCGCGCCACACGCTCACCCAGCAACGCCGCCTGCCGCTCGCCCGCACGCGACAGCGCAATGTCCGTATGCCCCTGAATCCGCTTCACGCGGTTCCAGTCGGTTTCTCCGTGACGAATCAGGGTGAGCGTCGTGGTCTTGCCGGTCATCGAAGCCATTGCGTGGTGATTGTGTTCGGGAGTGACGAAGCGCCGGACCTCAGGCCAACTTCGGATTGAGCGTGTAGGTGCCCGTCACGCGCGCGCTGCCAAGCACGTGCGGCTTGATGGCGGCGAGCACGTCGTCGCCACCGAAGCGGCCCTCCAGCGGCACACGTTCGACGTCGAGGGCATACACGGTGAAGTGATAGTGGTGAAGCCGCGTGTCGTTCCACGGCGGGCACGGGCCGTCGTAGCCATAGTAGTCGCCCTTCATGCTCTCGTCGCCCGCGAACCATGCGGTGTAGTCGTTCACGCCGTGACGCATGCCGTCGAGCGCGTCCGGACCGAACTTGCCGCGCGGCGTGACGTGATTGCTGTGACTCGCCGCCGGAATTTCCGTGGTCGACGCCGGCACGTCGACAAGCACCCAGTGGTAGAAATCGACGCGCGGCAGATCCGACGGAACCTCCCGGCCCTCCTGGTTGACGTCGTCACCGCGGCTGGGCACGTCGCTGTCGGTGCAGATCACCACAAACGAACGCGTGCCTTCGGGGACGTCCGACCACGCGATATGGGGATTCTTGTTCTGCGACAGCGCAACATGCGACTGCGCATCCGGTTTGCCGAAGGCGAACTGGGCGTCGATGGCGCCATTGTCCTCGAACGAGTTGCTCCAGACTTTCATCGGTTTCTCCCAAGCATTGTGATTTCGGAACCGGTCGACGTTATCACACCGATGCGAATCACGTGCATGAGCTCGCGCAAATCCGCATGATTCCAGATGATTCCGAGCGATTTTCGAGATGGATCCGGGCGGGTACCCTCGCACCGTCCTCGCCTTGGCGCGCGGCGACGCCGCAGGCCGCGCGGCACGGGCAGGAACGTCGAGGCTGTCGGGAAGCCCCTGAACGCCCCGGAAGACCTCCGAGGCTGCTTGACGCTGCTTGACGCTTTCGGAGCACCGAGCGCGCGCCCGAGGGCGCTTCGCGTCAGGCCCCGTCAGGGCGCGTCTGAAGCCAGAACGTGACGGGCCCGTCGTTCACGAGCGACACGCGCATGTGAGCGCCGAACTCGCCCGTCTCCACAATGGGATGACGCGCTCGCGCCTGTGCCACGAAATGATCGAAAAGCCGCTGGCCGTCGGCCGGGCTGGCCGCCGGCGTGAAGCTCGGACGGGTCCCGCTGTTGGTGTCGGCCGCCAGCGTGAACTGCGAAACGAGCAGCAACCCGCCGGCCGCACCGTTGCCGTCGAGATTCGACACGCTGCGGTTCATCTTGCCCGCGTCGTCGGAGAAGACGCGGTAGCCGAGCAGCTTCGCGAGCAGTTTGTCGGCGCTCGCTTCGGTGTCGCCGCGCTCGGCGCACACCAGCGCGAGCAACCCCGGGCCAATCGCGCCGACGGTGCGCCCGTCGACCGTCACCGCGGCTTCGAGCACACGTTGAATCAACGCGATCATGATTGCGGCCGCAAAGGCAAAGACAACGGCCGAATCGGTGCGGTGCCCACGCTCAGGCGAGCGTCACGCGGGCAAAGCGGCGCTTGCCGACCTGCACGACGTAAGTCCCGGCGTCGATCTTCGCGCCCTTGTCGGAAACGGCTTCGCCGTCGATACGCACGCCGCCCTGCTCGATGTTGCGGTTGGCTTCCGACGTCGAGGGCACCAGACCCGCCTGCTTGAGCAACTGGGCAATGCCCAGGGGGGCGCCTTGCAGGGAAACTTCCGGAATATCGTCCGGCACGCCGCCCTTGGCACGCGCGTTGAAGTCCTCGAGCGCGCGCTCGGCGTCGGCCTGCGAATGGAAGCGCGCCACGATTTCCTGCGCGAGCAGCACCTTCACGTCGCGCGGATTGCGGCCGCCGTCCACGTCGCGGCGCAGTTGCGCGATCTCGTCGAGCGAACGGAACGACAGCAGCTCGTAGTAGCGCCACATCAGCTCGTCCGAGATGCTCATGAGTTTGCCGAACATCTCGCTCGGCTTCTCGCTGATGCCCACGTAGTTGCCCTTGGACTTCGACATCTTCTCGACGCCGTCGAGTCCCTCGAGCAGCGGCATCGTGAGAATGCACTGCGGCTCCTGGCCGTACTGCTTCTGCAATTCGCGACCGACCAGCAGGTTGAACTTCTGGTCGGTGCCGCCGAGCTCGAGATCCGACTCCAGCGCGACCGAGTCGTAGCCCTGCATGAGCGGGTAGAGGAATTCGTGGATGGCGATGGGCACGCCGCTCTGGAAGCGCTTGGTGAAGTCTTCGCGCTCGAGCATGCGCGCCATGGTGTAGCGCGAGGCAAGCTTGATCATGCCGTCGGCGCCCAGCTTCATCGACCATTCGCTGTTGTAGCGAATCTCGGTCTTGCTGCGGTCGAGCACCAGCGCGGCCTGCTCGAAATAGGTCTTGGCATTCGATTCGATCTGCTCGCGCGTGAGCGGCGGACGCGTGCTGTTGCGCCCCGACGGATCGCCGATCAGCGACGTGAAATCGCCAATCAGGAAAATGACCGTATGCCCCAGGTCCTGCAACTGGCGCATCTTGTTGAGCACCACGGTGTGGCCGATGTGAATGTCCGGCGCCGTGGGGTCCAGACCCAGCTTGATGCGCAACGGCTTGCCGGTGGCTTCGCTGCGCGCCAGCTTCTGCAGGAACTCCTCTTCCACGAGCAGCTCGTCGCAACCGCGCTTGGCGATCGCCAGAGCGGCCCGCGTGGCATCGGTGACGGGGTACTTCATTTCCGAGGTGAGTGCGTGTTCACTTGTCATAACATCATTGTCCAGACTGCTTCAGGGGATTCCCTTATTCAGTCAGTAGAGGCGGAGGCCGCGGCGGGTCTGCTATAATCGCCGCTCAATTCTCGGCTCGGGCCGAAGCGACGCCGGGTTGCCCCGGAATTCCGGCAGGCAATCTCGAAGCGTGTCGCTCCGCCCGGGCTTTTTCGTAAGTTGCGCAGAATTTTACGTGATGTGGCCTAAACTCCGTGATTTTTTTGCGCGTGAACTGCTGACCCTGATCGATCCCACGCAGCCCAAGCACCGTCGCAGAAAGGTGCAAATCGTGGCAACGGTCGGTTCGGCCCTGACGTTGGGAATGGTGACTGCATTCGGCGTGGCGCCCATGGTGCCCGAAGCGGCCCGCAACGGTGCGAGCGTGACGCTGCCGCTGACCTTCCCCGACCTGGCCCGGCAAATCCAGCAGCTCGACGCGCAATCCCAGACATTCATCCACCAGGTGGCGCTTCGGCGTGGCGAAACGCTGGGCGACATGCTCTCGCGCCTGTCGATCCAGGACCCCGCCGCCGAGCGCTTCATTCGCGACAATGCCGTCGCCCGACGCCTGATCGGCGTGCCCGCCGGGCAGGTCGTGCAGGCCGAAACCGACGACGACGGCAAGCTGGTCTCGCTCTCCACCGTGCTCTCGAGCGGCGCCACCGCCGCCCAGCAACTGGTGATCGAGCGCGACGACAAGGGCACGCTGCGCGCGCGCATGGAGCAACTGGCCAACGACACCGAATGGGCCATGCGCTCAGGGGCGATCGCCGGCAACTTCTTCACCGCCATGGACGACGCGGGCGTGCCCGATGCCGTCGTCGCGCAGATGGTCAGGATCTTCTCCGGCGTGATCAACTTCCAGCGCGACGTGCGCCGCGGCGATCGTTTCCGCCTCGTGTACGAAGTGATCAAGCAGCAGGACCGGACCGTTCGCACGGGACGCGTGCTCGCCATCGAGTTCATCAACCAGGGCAAGACACATCAGGCCATCTGGTACGCGGACCCGCAGGGCTCGCCCGAGGGGGCGTACTACGGCTTCGACGGCCGTAACCTCAAGCAGGCGTTCCTGCGCACGCCGGTCGAGTTCTCGCGGATTTCGTCGGCTTTCGGCGGACGCGAGCATCCGTTCCAACACCAGTGGAAAAAGCACCAGGGCGTGGATCTGGCCGCACCCATCGGCACCCGCGTGTTCGCCGCGGGCGATGGCGTGGTCACGTTCGTCGGCAAGCAGAACGGCTACGGCAACCTGATCGAGATCGATCACTCCGGCAACTTCCAGACGCGCTACGCCCACCTGTCCGGCTTCGGCCAGGGTGTGAAGGCCGGCATGCGCGTCACGCAGGGCCAGGTCATCGGATTCGTGGGCCAGACGGGCTGGGCAACCGGCCCGCACCTGCATTACGAATTGCGCCTCAAGGGGGTGCCGCTCAACCCGTTCTCGACGGACGTGGCTGCTGTAGCGCCGCTCACGGGCGCTCGCCTGAAGCTGTTCGACATGTACGCGGAGAACCTGCTCAAGCGCATCGACCTGATGCGCACCGTACAGGTCGCCGAGCGCGATTGAGGTATGCTGGAGACCGCACTGTGCGGGTAACGCGACGGGCTGCCGGATAGCCCGCGCGTCGCCCGCTCGGTGCGGCACCGATTTCCCCGGCTCCCATCCGCCCGCGCTTTCCCATGACCGACACCGCTCGTTCCATCGCCGCTTCGGCATCCTCCGGGTCAACGTCCCAATCGCCCTGTTTCATCGGCCTGATGTCCGGCACCAGCCTCGACGGCGTCGACGGCGTGCTCGTCGACGCGTCTGACGGCCGCGTGCTTGCGGAATCGTACCTCCCGTTCCCCCGCGACCTCCGGGAGACGCTGATGGTGCTGCAGGCGCCATCGGAAAACGAGTTGCACCGCGAAGCCCTGGCCGCGAATGCGCTGGTACGCATCTATGCCGACTGTGTCAACGAACTGCTCTCCCGCTCGGGGGTACGCGCCGAGGCTGTCGCCGCGATCGGCGCCCATGGGCAGACGATCCGGCATCGTCCGGGAGAATTCGACGGCGTGGGGTACACGCGCCAGCTCAACGCGCCCGCCCTGCTCGCCGAGCTCACGGGCATCGACGTGGTGGCCGATATTCGCGGCCGCGATGTCGCCGCCGGCGGCCAGGGCGCTCCGCTCGTGCCCGCCTACCACCAGGCCATGTTCGCCCATGCGAGCGAGACGCGCGTCGTCTGCAATCTCGGCGGCATCAGCAATGTGACGATTTTGCCGGCACTGGCGTCTGCGCAGCCGGTCTCGGGCTTCGACTGCGGACCGGGCAATGCGCTGCTCGACGGCTGGGCGGCGCGTCATTTGGGCACGGCCTACGACGATGGCGGCGCGTGGGGTGCGGGCGGACAGGTCGACCCTGCCCTGCTCGCCGCGCTGCTCAACGAGCCTTACTTCGCCCAAAGCCCGCCCAAGAGTACCGGCCGCGACCTGTTCCACGCCAAGTGGCTCGACGCGCATCTGGCGGCCTTCCCCGGCGTCGCGCCGGTCGACGTACAGGCCACGCTCGTTGCGCTCACGGCGCAGTGCGTGGCGAGCGACGTACTCCGCCACGCACCCGACTGCCGGGGCTTCTACGCCTGCGGCGGCGGGACGCGCAATCGCGCGCTCATGCATGCCATTGCGGCCCGACTTCCCGGCATCACGGTCGCGACGACCGAGGCGCTGGGCGTGCCGCCGCAGCAGGTGGAGGCACGCGCGTTCGCGTGGCTCGCGCAGCGCTGCGTGGCGCGGGAGCCCGGCAACCTTCCGTCCGTCACCGGCGCGAAGGGTCCGCGCATTCTTGGCGCGATTTATCCGCGCTGAACCACGGGTCGAACACTGCGTCCGTCATCCGCGGCGGACCGCTTCGCCCGCCCCCGCCCTTGTGAGACGCAGCCCAAACGCCGAAGGACGGCACCCAAATGCGGTGCCGATTTTCGGGGTTCGTGATTCCATGTGCCACTCTTGAAGCGTCATTTCGACATCTTTTTCGATGTCGTCCAGGACGTTCAACCTCAGTGGGCACCCATCATGGCCGAACCCGGTTGGCTTTACCCTTTCGAGGGGCTGAAGGACGGTTACCCCTCGAGCCGACAGTTCGAGGTCTGTCGAACTGCCGGCGGCGAAGGCAACGGCGTGCGAACGCTGGTTCCCTTCGCACGCGGACAACGCATCAGTCGCATGGCAGGACTGCTGTCCAGTCAGCGCAAACTGCACACCCTGCAGGTGAGCGAAACGACGCACCTCTACGATCCCCATTTTTCCGGGTTGCTGCTTCACTCGTGCGCACCGTCGTCCGTGCTGGACATGAAACGACTCGAGATCTTCGCGCTCCGGGATATTTCGGCTGGCGAGTTCCTCACCATCGATTACGCCTGCACCGAGGAGGTACTGGCGCGGCAGTTTTCGTGCGAGTGCGGCGCGCCGAACTGCCGGCGATGGATCACCGGGTTTCGGGAACTGCCCGATCAGGAAGGACAGAAGCGACTGGCGGCGCCTGCGGTAGAGCCCGCCCGGCAGATTTTGCCGTGAACCGCCCACTGTCCACGATGCTGCACGTCGACACCACGGCGGTGATGGGCGACCGCGGCACCACGGACGAATCCGGTGTCGTCCCCGCCATCCACTACAGCGCGGTTTTTGCCGCGGCCGACGAATCCGCCTTTGCGCGGATGTCGAGCACCCCACGGCATCCGAGGAACTACACCCGATACGGGAACCCGGTCCATGAGCGGATCATGGCGATCATGGCCGAGCTCGAAGGGACTGAAACCGCCCTCGTGACGGGCTCCGGCATGGGCGCCATGACCACCACGCTGCTCGCCTTGCTCGGCGCGGGCGACCACGTGGTGGCCCAAACGCAGCACTACATGAGCACGTCGCGAGTACTCGACACGCTGCTCGGCAAGCTCGGCGTGAAACTCACCCTCGTCGACGCGACGGATCCCGCCGCCATGGCCGCCGCACTGCGGGAGAACACGCGTGTGATCGTCATGGAATCGCCCGCCAATCCAACACTCGCGCTCACCGATATCGGGGCGGTCACGGCGCTGGCGCGAGCTAACGGCATTCTGACCGTTGCCGACAACACGTTTGCCACCCCTCTCAATCAGCGCCCCGCCGAGCTGGGGGTCGACGTGGTTGTGCACAGCGCCACCAAATACCTGGGCGGACACCACGATCTCACCGGCGGCGTGATCTGTACCAGCCACGCGCTGGCCGAGCGGATCTGGTTGACGCATTTGAGCGTCGGCTCGGTGCTCTCGCCCATGGACGCCTGGTTGTTGCTACGCGGCCTGCGCACCCTTCCATTGCGCATGGAGCGCGTCAATGCGAATGCACTGGCGCTGGCACAGTGGCTTTGCGATCAGGCGAAGGTGCGCGACGTGGTCTACCCCGGGCTCGAGTCCCATCCGCAATTCGCACTGGCCAGCCAGCAGATGAACGGCTTCGGCGGCGTGCTGACGTTCCGGGTCCGTCGCGGCGAGGCGGCGGCCAAACGCGCGTTGTCGGCACTTCGCATTCCCCTCATCGCGGCAAGTCTCGGAGGCGTCAACTCGCTCGCCATCCACGTGGCGACGCTTTGGCATGGCACCCTGAAAGATGCCGCATCGTCGGAGCGCATGCCGTCCGATCTCATCCGGTATGCGGTCGGCATCGAACATATCGACGATCTGAAGCGCGATCTGATGAACGCGTTACGCAGTGCCTGACGGTCGAGCGTCGCACCGGCAATCCGCGATGAACCAAAAAAAAGCCCCCTCGTGGAGGGGGCTTCCGTCTTGCCGCCCCGATGGGGCAGCCAACGCGTCTGTATCGCTCAGACCGAGAACGACGAGCCGCAGCCACACGTGGTGGTTGCATTCGGGTTCTTGATCACGAACTGCGCGCCGTTGATATCTTCCTTGTAGTCGATCTCGGCGCCCACCAGATACTGGTAGCTCATCGAGTCGATCAGCAGCGACACGCCGTTCTTGTCGAGTACGGTGTCGTCTTCGTTCACGTCTTCGTCGAAGGTGAAACCATACTGAAAGCCGGAGCAACCGCCGCCCTGCACGAAAACGCGCAGTTTCAGCTCAGGGTTGCCTTCCTCGTCGATCAGTTGCTTGACCTTGTCCGCGGCGCTGTCGGTAAAGACCAGGAACGCGGGCATTTCCGTGACGGCGGCCTCAAGCGGTGCGTTCATCGCAAATCTCCATAAATCGGTTCGGTATCATTCTATTCCTAATCCCCAATTTGTGCCGACGCTCGGAAAATCAAGGGGTTAGGGGCGATAAATACCGTTACGGCAGTACGGGAATATGGGTCAGGCCCATGTTTTCCGGCAAGCCGAACATCAGGTTCATACACTGCACGCCCTGACCGGACGCGCCCTTGACCAGATTGTCTTCGACGACGAGGATCACCAGCGTGTCTTCGTTGCCGGGACGGTGGACCGCCATGCGCACATAGTTCGACGCCCGCACCCAGCGCGTCTCCGGCATCGAGCCGGCCGGCAGCACGTCCACGAACGGCTCGCCCGCGTAATACGTCTCGAACAGCGCCTGGAAATCCGTGTCGCGGGCTTCCGGCAGGATCGTCGCGTAAAGCGTCGAATGAATGCCGCGAATCGTCGGCAGCAGATGCGGCACGAACGTCAGGCCCACCTCGTAACCGGCGATGGCTTCAAGCCCTTGCTTGATTTCCGGGTGATGGCGGTGGCCCTTCACACCGTAAGCCTTGAAGTTGTCGGCCGTCTCCGCGAGGATCAGCGACGTCTCGCCCTTACGACCCGCGCCGCTCGCGCCCGACTTGGCGTCGGCGATCAGATGCTTCGGATCCACCAGCTTGCGCCCGCCGGCGAACAACGGCGCATAACCGAGCTGTACGGATGTCGGGTAGCAGCCCGGCAGACCGATCACACGGGCGCGCTTGATTTGCTCTCGGTTGACCTCCGGCAGTCCGTAGACCGCCTCCTCGAGGATGTCCGGGCAAGCGTGCGGCATGCCGTACCACTTCTCGAATGTCGCGATGTCCTTCAGACGGAAATCCGCCGCCAGATCGATCACGCGCACGCCGGCGGCGAGCAACTCGCGCGCCTGCGCCATGGCCACACCGTGCGGCGTGGCAAAGAAGACGACGTCGCATTCGGTCAGGCGGGCGTCGTCGGGTGTGCAAAAGGCCAGGTCGACACGGCCTCGCAGGTTCGGATACATGTCGGCGACCGGCGTACCCGCTTCCTTGCGCGAGGTGATCGCCGTCAACTTCACTTCCGGATGCTGCGCCAGCAAACGGAGCAGCTCCACACCGGTGTAGCCGGTGCCGCCTACGATACCTACCTTGACCATGTCCTACCCCTTTCAATCGGAATCGCGATTCTATCAAGCTTCCACGACGCATGTGGGCCGGTGACGCATCGCACGCAATGCCTTCGCACCGGCGGAAACGCGCCGCACAATGAAAAAAGGCCGCGCGAGGCGGCCTTCTTTTGCACCTGCCGGCAGCAGATGCGAACAAGCACTCGTGCGATTAACGCTTCGAGAATTGCTTGCGACGGCGGGCCTTGTGCAGACCAACCTTCTTACGTTCGACTTCACGGGCATCGCGGGTCACGAAGCCTGCGGTCGACAGCGTCGGCTTGAGCGTCGCGTCGTAGTCGATCAGTGCGCGGGTGATACCGTGGCGAACCGCACCGGCCTGACCCGTTTCACCGCCGCCCGAGACGTTGACCTTGATGTCGAACGTTTCAGCGTGGTTGGTCAGCTCGAGCGGCTGACGGACGATCATCAGCGACGTTTCGCGAGCGAAGTACTCTTTGATCGGCTTGCCATTGACGACGATGTCGCCCTTGCCAGCCTTGATGAACACACGAGCAACAGCGCTCTTGCGACGGCCGGTGCCGTAATTCCAATCGTTTTTGAACATGGCGTGGCCCTTAGATCTCGAGCGACTTCGGTTGCTGCGCTTCGTGCGGATGATTGCCGTCGGCGTACACCTTCAGCTTCTTGATCATCGCATAGCCCAGCGGACCCTTCGGCAGCATGCCCTTCACGGCCTTCTCGAGCGCACGGCCCGGGAAACGCTCTTGCATCTTGCCGAACGTGGTTTCGTAAATACCGCCCGGGTAACCCGAGTGACGGTAGTACTTCTTGTCAGTTTGCTTCGCGCCCGTAACTTTCAGCTTGGCAGCATTGACGATGATGATGTAGTCACCAGTATCAACGTGCGGCGTAAATTCAGGTTTGTGCTTGCCGCGCAGACGGCGTGCCACTTCGCTGGCGACACGGCCGAGGACTTTGTCCGTCGCGTCAATCACAAACCATTCGCGCGTCACCTCTGCCGGCTTAGCGGAAAACGTCTTCATGATCGATCCAAATAAAATGCGTTTGCCCCATTAACACCAACTTCCTGCTTGTCTGCCGGCCGCGTCCTGGCGAATCGAGTCGCATGGCGCAGTCCTGTGCTTGCAGGCTCTCCCTGATGCTTTTTCCGTGGGCATTTCCGGAAAAGCCGTTGATTATACAGAAAAATCCACTCCCCGGTAAACGGCGTTTCCGGGCGCACAAAAAAAAACCCGAACCTCAATGGGTCCGGGTTAAATCCACCAAAGGAGGAGGGTGGAGGAGACACTTGCAGGATTGCTGTGAAGCACAACAACCAATGACTGAAGTGTAGCAAAGGCGATGGTGCAACGCAAGAAAATTTATAGTGCGAAATCAAACACCATAATGTGAAAAGAGAGGCACGGCCGAAGGATTACATAATTTCCATTAAAATCAATTATTTACACCAATTCTCGCCTTTCACCTCACCGTCCTGCGTAGCACCAAGCTTCTAAATTTAGGGTTTATCCCCCTGAAAAGCCGATCAAAAAAGCGCCAATATTGCGACGCAGCATCCCGGGACGCGAAGGTTGGCATTTCAGGGGCGCGAGCGGCGTCGTACGCGCGTCGGCGGAAGCCGCTACAATTTTCAGCTTGAATGAGATATCGGGGTTTCGAATGATGGAATGCAAGGTGAGCTGGATGGGCCAGGACGGCATGGCCTTTGTTGCGCAGACGGGCAGCGGGCACATTGTCGCGATGGACGGCGCACCGGAGGGCGGCGGCCACAATCTTGCGGCGCGCCCGATGGAGATGCTGCTCGTGGGCACCGGGGGATGCACCGCGTATGACGTGGTTCTGATCCTGAAGAAGAGTCGTGCCGAAGTGAAGGGTTGCAGCGTCACGCTCAAGGCCGAGCGCGCCAGCGAAGATCCGAAGGTGTTCACCAAGATTCACTTCCACTTCACGGTAACCGGCCGCAATCTGAATCCGGCAACGGTGGAGCGTGCCGTGACGCTCTCGCACGACAAGTATTGCTCGGCGTCGATCATGCTGGCCAAGACGGCGGAGCTCACGCACAGCGTCGAGATCGTCGAAGGCTGAATCGCCTGAGCAAACGCCGATCTTCGGAAAGACAAAAGGCTCCCTCGGGAGCCTTTTGCATTTGGTTCGGATGCAGAGCCGGCCGATAAGCCGGATTCTGTGAACGCGACTCGCGCCGCGCCTGACAATCATTCCTCTAGGCGACGCATCACTGCGCCGCTCAAGCTTCCTACCCGCAGGCTCCCGGGGGCCCCGTTGCCGGCACACGCACGAGGCGCATGCCGCTCACCTGCCTATTTGGAATTGCTCCGGGTGGAGGTTACCGTGCCGTGTGCGTTGCCGCACGCCGCGGTGCGCTCTTACCGCACCGTTTCACCCTTACCTGATCCACCTGACTTTCGTCAGGGGCCATCGGCGGTCTGTTCTCTGTTGCCCTGTTCCGCGTCTCGCGACGGATGGCCGTTAGCCATCACCCTGCCCTGTGGAGTCCGGACTTTCCTCCCCCTCCCGAAGGGAGGCGGCGATTGTCTGGCCGACTCTGCGGGGCGAAGTGTATCACGCATGCCCGCGCGACTGCCCGGGCGGACCATCGGGAACCGCTTGCGGACGCGCGGCCCGGCGGCGTTGCGCATGCCGTCCCTTTGGGACCTGGATGTGAGGAAAAGTGCCAGGCACGATACCGGGCGGCCCCGGACCTCAGGCAGACGCCTTCGGTCGCCGTCCCGGACGGAACACGACGGTATCGCGATAGAAATCCGGCGCCTCGTTCTCCGGCCACCAGCCCGGAATGCCCAGGACGGGCAGCGGCGCGAAGTCGCGGGTCGACAGCGGCACGTCGGCGAGCACCGGTGCGATCCGGGTGTCGAGCCACGCCCTGCGCGCACCCGGCGCCCACGCGAAATAGGCGGCCGGGACGTTCACGATCCACGCATGCGCCGTGACCGATTTATAGGGCGTGACGAGCTTTTCCAGCAGCGCATGACCGAACGGCTGGACCTCGCAGGCACGCCCCCAGTCGGCGCGACGCGCGACGAACAGCGTTTGCCAGTCGAACCCGCGCAAGGCGGCGGCCAGTGCCGGATCGCTACAGGCGAAGAGCACGGCATTCTCGTCGAAAAGCGTGGCGGCGTCGCGCGTGGCGCCCCGGACAGCCCTCACCCCGTCGCGCGCGATGGCGGCGGCCTGACGACCGTTGAGCGCCGCCTTGCCCTTCGGGTAGGTCAGCCAGATCAATGCATTGAAGAAATCGTGCAGATTCCGACGCGTTGGCACGCCCCCGGTGGCGGCAATGAACGCCTCGTACGCGATGTCCGTCGGCAAGTTCTCCTGCGCGACGAACCGCAGCGCGCGCCCGTGTCCGCTCACCAGTCCGGCGGCGGCGGCCTGCGACGAGACCGCTTCACGCCAATCCCCGCGCGCCAGCGCATCGTATGCACGCTGCGCCACGGACTCGAACCAGGGTTGCCGCCAGTCGATCTCCGGCAACCCCGCGACCGGCATCGACGCGCCCACCGATGCCGTGGCGCCTGACATCACCCCTTGAGCTTCCAGCCGATGGTCTCGCCGCCGCGCAACGGCACCACCGTCGCGTCGCCCATCGGCAGTTCTGCCGGCAGTTCCCAGTCCTCACGCACGAGCGTGATCTTGTCGGCGTTACGCGGCAGTTCGTAGAAGTCCGGGCCGTGCAAGCTGGCGAAACCCTCGAGCTTGTCGAGTGCGCCCGCCTTGTCGAACGCTTCGGCGTAAAGCTCCACCGCATGCAGCGCCGTGTAGCACCCGGCGCAACCGCAGGCGGCCTCCTTCACGCCACGCGCGTGCGGCGCACTGTCGGTGCCCAGGAAGAAGCGTGCGCTGCCCGACGTTGCCGCCTTCACGAGCGCTTCGCGGTGCGTTTCCCGCTTGAGTACGGGCAGGCAGTAGTAATGCGGACGAATCCCGCCGGTAAAGATCGCGTTGCGGTTGTATAGCAGGTGATGCGCGGTGATGGTGGCGGCGATCGGACCTTCGGCACTGGCGACGTAATCGGCGGCGTCCTTCGTGGTGATGTGCTCGAACACGACCTTGAGGCCCGGGAAATCGCGGCGCAGCGGCGACATCACCTTGTCGATGAACACCTTTTCACGATCGAAGATATCGATGTCGGCGCTCGTGACTTCACCGTGAACCAGCAACGGCATGCCGACTTCCTGCATGGCTTCCAGGGCGCCGCGGCATTTGGCCAGATCGGTCACGCCGGCATCCGAATTCGTCGTTGCGCCCGCGGGGTAGAGCTTCACGCCATGCACCAACCCCGACGCCTTGGCGCGACGAATCTCTTCGGCCGGCGTGTTGTCGGTCAGGTACAGCGTCATGAGCGGCTCGAACGTATTGCCGGCCGGACGCGCCGCCAGAATGCGTTCCCGATACGCCGAGGCAAGCTCCAGCGTGGTGACCGGCGGCTTGAGGTTCGGCATGATGATCGCGCGGCCGAACTGGCGGGCGCTGTCGGGCAGCACGCTCTTGAGCACGGCGCCATCGCGCACATGCAGGTGCCAGTCATCGGGACGAGTGATAGTCAGTTCGGTGGTCATGGACGTTTTCCGGGGGCTGGGAAGGCTCCTCGCCGCGGCGGACGGCGCGACCGGGCTCGCGTGGTGACGCGTCGGCGCGACGGACCCGATGGGCGGGAATGTACGTGCACAAGGGCCGGTGCTATGCTTGTGCAACCCCATATTGTAACGGCTGCGGCGCTCCGACACGACGTGCGAAGCCAATCATCGATTTCCCCGTACCATGTGCCAACTTCTCGCGATGAATTGCGCGGAACCGACCGACATCACGTTCTCATTTACCGGTTTCGCGGCACGTGGCGGGGGCACCGACAGCCACGCCGACGGGTGGGGCATTGCATTTTTCGAGGACAAGGCGTGCCGCCTGTTCATCGATCACCTGGCGGCGGCCAACTCGCCCATTGCCGAGTTGGTGAAGAAGTATCCGATCAAGTCCAAGAACGTCATCGCGCACATTCGCAAAGCCACGCAAGGGGTCGTTGAGCTGGAGAACTGCCACCCGTTCCAGCGCGAACTCTGGGGACGGCACTGGATCTTCGCCCACAACGGCGACCTGCACGACTACGACCCGTTCCTCTCCGGCGTCTACCAGCCGGTCGGCACGACCGACAGCGAGCGCGCCTTTTGCGACATCATGCAGGGATTGCGCAAGCGTTTCCCCGGTTCGCAGCCACCGCTCGACGAGCTGTTCCATGCCGTGGAGGACATTGCCCGCACGATCACGCGCCACGGCGTGTTCAACTTCGTGCTCTCGAACGGCCAGGCCCTGATCGCCCACTGCTCCACGCGCCTGCACTTCATCGCGCGTCAGTGGCCGTTCACCAAGGCGCACCTGATCGACGCCGACTGGGAAATCGATTTCGCCAAGTTCACCACGCCGGCCGACCGCGTGGCCGTGATCGCCACGGCGCCGCTCACCGACAACGAGGTCTGGACCACTTTCGAGCCCGGCGAACTGATTCTCTTCGAGAAGGGCGCGCCCACGCTTCGCACGATCGTGCCGATTCCGGAAGCCGTGCGGCTGCGCAACGCGCAGAACACGGCCTGCCTGTAACCGGGGCGCTCGCCGCCCTGGACGGCTTTCGCGGGCCCGCAAACCTCACCTCTGCCGCGCGCATAAAAAAGCGTGCCCGAAGACACGCTTTTTCCTTTGCGACGGCGGCGATCAGTGCAGGATCTTGGCCAGGAAGTCCTTGGCGCGGTCCGACTTCGGATTCGCGAAGAACTCATCCTTCTTGTCGTCTTCGACGATGATGCCCTGGTCCATGAAGATCACGCGGTTCGCAACCTTCTTGGCGAAGCCCATTTCGTGCGTGACCACCATCATGGTCATGCCTTCCTGAGCCAGTTCGACCATCACGTCGAGCACTTCGTTGATCATTTCCGGGTCGAGCGCCGAGGTCGGCTCGTCGAACAGCATGGCGATCGGGTCCATGCACAGCGCACGGGCGATGGCCACGCGCTGCTGCTGGCCGCCCGAGAGCTGGCCCGGGAACTTGTGCGCATGCGCCTTCAGGCCCACACGCTCGAGCAGCTTGAGGCCCTTGTCGCGAGCGGCTTCCTTGCTGCGGCCGAGCACCTTGACCTGCGCGAGCGTCAGGTTTTCCGTGATCGACAGATGCGGGAACAGTTCGAAGTGCTGGAACACCATGCCGACGCGCGAGCGAAGCTTGGCCAGGTTCGTCTTGGGGTCTGCCACCGAGGTGCCGTCGACGATGATCTCGCCTTGCTGGATCGGCTCCAGACCGTTGACGGTCTTGATGAGCGTGGACTTGCCCGAACCCGACGGGCCGCACACCACCACGACTTCACCCTTCTTGACTTCAGTGGAGCAGTCCGTGAGCACCTGGAACTGGCCGTACCACTTGGAGACGTTTTTCAGGGTAATCATTTCGCCAA
This sequence comes from Pandoraea pnomenusa, assembly GCF_000767615.3. Lineage (NCBI taxonomy): Bacteria > Pseudomonadati > Pseudomonadota > Betaproteobacteria > Burkholderiales > Burkholderiaceae > Pandoraea > Pandoraea pnomenusa. Next base: position 4,544,808 of record NZ_CP009553.3, read on the forward strand.
CCTCTTTTGAAGACGTTTAACCAACATCGAAACCGTGAAGCAGATCACAAAGTAGACCGCTCCGGCAAACACAATCATGGCAGGCAGCGTACCGTCGCGCTGACCCACCTGATACGCCATGCCGAAGAAGTCGGCCAAGGCGATCGCGTACACGAGCGAGGTGTCCTGGAACAGGATGATGCCCTGCGTGAGCAGCAGCGGCACCATGTTGCGAAACGCCTGCGGCAGCACCACGAGGCCCATTGCCTGCCAGTACGACATCCCCAGCGCGAACGCGGCGGACATCTGGCCGCGCGACACGCTCTGGATACCCGCGCGGATGATTTCCGAATAATACGCCGCCTCGAACAACGAGAAGGCGACCAGGGCGGAGACCATGCGGATGTCCCACGTCGGCGGCACGTCGAGCAGCGAACGCAGCACCTGCGGCACGATCAGGAAGAACCACAGCAGCACCATCAGCAGCGGGATCGAGCGGAACACGTTCACGTACAGGTCCGCGAACCACTTCAGAACGGTCACGCCCGACAGGCGCATCATCGCGAGCAGGGTGCCCCAGACGATGCCGACGATCACGGCAAGCACCGTGATCTGCAACGTCGTGACCATGCCCTTGATGAGCAGCGGCGCTGCGTCGATGGCGCCGCCCCATGCAAAGATCTCACCCATTATTTGCCCCCGATGTAGCCCGGCAGGCGGGTCTTGGCTTCGATGAAGCGCATGAGCACCAGCACCGCGATATTGATGATCATGTACGCGATCGTCACGGCGATGAACGATTCGTAGCTATGTGCCGTGTAGTCGATGAGCTGCTTGCCCTGACCGGTCAGTTCGAGCAGGTTCACCGTGGAGATCACGGCCGAGTTCTTGAAGATGTTGACGAATTCCGAAGTGATCGGCGGGATCACCACGCGAAAGGCCACCGGCAGCAGCACGAAGCGATACGTCTGCGGCAGCGTGAGGCCCATGGCCAGCCCGGCGTTCTTCTGGCCCTTGGGCAGCGAATTGATACCGGAGCGCACCTGCTCGCACACGCGGGCGGCCGTGAACAGGCCCAGGCCGATCACACCGGTGAGCAGCGAGACATTCGCCGGATTGAGCGAGAACAGCCACTGGCGAACCCCTTCCGGCAGGAAGTCAGGCGCGACGTAATACCAGAAGAACAACTGCACCAGCAGCGGGATGTTACGGAACAACTCGACGTATGCCGTCGCGAAGCCGGAAATCCATTTGTTTGGGATGGTGCGCATGACGCCGAGCACGGAGCCGACGATGAGCGCGATGATCCAGCCGCCGAGGCCCACCTCGAGCGTGAGCTTGAGGCCCGAGAGCAGCCACCCGAAGTAGGTGGTGTCCTCACCGGTCGCCACCGGCTGGAAGAAAAAACTGAAATCGAGACCGAGAGCCATGATCTCCCCTCTTCTACTTGTCTTGCTTAAAAAGAAGCGGAAGGATTGACTCCTTCCGCTTCAGCATTACGCAGATGCAGCGCTGTGAACGTTCAGCGAACGACCTGGCTGGTCCGGCTTACTTGGCGCCCTGAACGTCAGCATTGTCGTTCGGCGCCTTCCACAGGGCGGCCATCTCGGCCGACGGCGGGAAGTCCATGTTCACGCCGTTGAGCGCCGGGATCGGCTTCTGGAACCACTTGGCGTAGTCCTTCTGGGCCTGGCCCGACTTCTGGTAGTCGGCGACAGCCTTGTCCACCACCTTCTTGAAGGCCGGGTCGTCCTTGCGCATCATGCAGCCGTAGGCTTCGTACGATTGCGGCTTGCCGACGATGCTGTAGTCCTTGGCGTCCTTGAACTTGGCGCGCTCGCCCGCGAGCAGGGCGTCATCCATCATGAACGCGACGGCACGGCCCGAATGCAGCGTGATCGCCGCTTCGCCGTGGTCCTTCGCGCTGATGATGTTCATGCCCATGTTGTCTTTCTGGTTCATCTCGCGCAGCAGACGCTCGGAGGTCGTGCCCGCCGTGGTCACGACGTTCTTGCCCTTGAGGTCGGCGAAATCCTTCACGCCCGAGCTGTTCTTCGTCAGCAGGCGCGTGCCGATGATGAAGAACGTGTTCGAGAACGCGGCCTGCTTCTGGCGCTCGGCGTTGTTCGTGGTCGAACCGCACTCGAGATCGATCGTGCCGTTCTGAACCAGCGGAATGCGGTTCTGCGACGTGATCGGGGTCTGCTTGACGTCCAGCTTCGCCAGCTTCAGGTCCTTCTTGACTTCGGCCACGATGGCCATCGCCACGTCGTTGGCATAGCCCACGACATTGTGCTGGTTGTCATAGAACGAGAACGGAATGGACGACTCGCGGTTTCCCAGCGAGATGATGCCCGTGTCCTTGATTTTCTTGAGGGTACCGCTTTCCTGAGCTTGGGCGGCGCCCGCCATCAGGCCCACACAGCACATCGCCAATGCAATTTTCGAGAGGGTCATTCCTTGGTCTCCTTGGCACAAAACGAATGCATTTTAGCACTGCCTTTGCCCATTTTATTATTCCCGAATGTCCGGAACGCACGTCTTTTTTGACGCAATTCGCCCCGAACATTCGGTTTTTACGCATTAATGCGTATTACTACTTAGTTGGGCGGCACTGCCTGATCAGGGGTACAGACCGCGCATCTCACGGGCTTGCAGAATGCGGGTACACGCGACGATGAAGGCCGCCGTGCGCAGCGACACCTTGTGCTCCTGCGCCACGTGCCACACGCCGTCGAAGGCTTCACGCATGATGCGCTCCAGGCGGTGATTGATCTCTTCCTCGGTCCAGAAGAAGCTCGAGAAATCCTGCACCCATTCGAAATACGAGACGGTCACGCCACCGGCGTTGGCCACCACGTCGGGCACCACGAGGATGTTCTTGCTGCGCAGGATGTCGTCGGCGGCGGTCGTCGTCGGACCGTTGGCGCCCTCGACCACGACCTTGGCGCGGATCTTGTCGGCGTTCTTCTCGGTGATCTGGTTTTCCAGGGCTGCCGGGACCAGGAATTCGCAGTCCAGCGACCAGAATTCGTCGTCCTGGATCGTCTCGGCTGCCGGGAAACCGCCCACGCCGCCGGTCTCGGCCACGTGCTTGAGCAGGTTCGGCACATCGAGGCCGTCGGACTTGAAAATGGTGCCGGTATGATCCTGCACGCCGATGACATGCGCGCCGGCCTCATGGAACAGACGCGCGGCGATTCCGCCCACGTTGCCGAAGCCCTGCACGATCACGCGCGCGCCGCGCACGTCCATGCCCAGGCGGCGGGCCGCTTCGCAGCTCACCACGAACACGCCGCGGCCGGTCGCTTCGCGACGGCCGAGCGAGCCGCCCAGCGAGATCGGCTTGCCGGTCACCACGCCGGTGGCGGTGGAACCCTCGTTCATCGAGTAGGTGTCCATCATCCACGCCATGATCTGCTCATTCGTGTTGACGTCCGGCGCCGGAATGTCCTTCGTCGGCCCGATGATGATGTTGATCTCGCTGGTGTAACGGCGCGTGAGGCGCTCCAGCTCGCCACGCGAGAGCTTGCGCGGATCGACGCGGATACCCCCCTTGGCGCCGCCGTACGGCACGTTCACCGCGGCGTTCTTGACCGACATCCAGGCCGACAGGGCCATGACTTCGGACAGGGTCACGTCCTGGTGGAAACGCACACCGCCCTTGCCGGGGCCGCGCGACGTGTTGTGCTGGACACGATAGCCCTCGAAATGGGCGATGGTGCCGTTGTCGAGTTCGATCGGGCAGTCGACGATCAGAATCCGCTTCGGGCGCTTGAGGGTTTCGACCCAGCGCGAGAGCGTGCCCAGATAGGGCGTGACGCGATCGACCTGTTGGAGATAGTTACCCCACGGACCGAGGTGCTCGGCGTCGAGGTAAGAGGGCAAGGCATGTGACGTTTGAGACATCTTTGGATTCTCCGGCTTCAATCGGCGCCGCACGCACATACCGTGCTTGCGACACGAATGGCTCGCACTTTACAAAGAACCGCAGAGAACAATCCAATGCCGAATAAACATGCATCTATGCAAATCGTGCATAGTTTTGTCATCCACCCGGCCGGGCGGTGACGTCTACCCCTTGCACTGATCGCGCACCGCCTGCCAGAACGCCTCGACGGCATCACGCTTGGCCCGCTCGCGACGGTTGCCGGCATCCGCATGGGCGAGCCGGTCGCGGTAAAGCCGGATTTCCATGTCCAGGTGCCACGGGGCGGCCGCCTTGCCCGGCGGCGCGAGATCGATGAGTTCGCCGCGCGCCACGGAGTCGACCACGGCGCTCTCCGGCAGAAACGCCACGCCGTGCCCCGCGAGCACCATCGCCTTGAGCGCTTCGGCCATGTCCGTCTCGTAGACCTTGTCCAGATGCAGCCCGCTCGACGTGTCGCCCGCCAGCAGATCGGCCATGCGCCCGAGATAGGCGTTCGACGTGTAGGCCAGGTAGGGCACCTGCACCTCGCGCGTGCCGGGCAGCCTGAAGCGGGCGCGCTTTTGCGGCGTGGGCGCGCTGTAGGGGCTGAAGCGCTCGCTGCCCAGCACGATCATCTCGTAGCGCGCCGCGTCGAGTTGCAGCGGCTGGCTCGGATGGTAGTAGCACATCAGGAGATCGCAGCCACCGTCGGTGAGCGACATGGCCGCATCGTGGACATTGAGGGCGCGCAAGCGGCTGCGCAGCAGGCCGAGCCGCTTTTCCAGCGTCTTGAGCCAACGCGGGAAGAATGTCATCGACAGCGTGTGCGGCACGGCGAAATCGAGCACCGAGTGATCGGCGGAGCGCTGCTCACGCAGCAGCGCCCGCGCCTCCTGTGCCTGGGAGAGCAACGCCAGCGCCTGCTCGTAGAAGACTTCGCCGGCGGGGGTGAGCCGCGTGGGATAGCTCGAACGGTCGATCAGTTCGCTGCCGAGCCACGCTTCGAGCGACTGGATGCGACGCGAAAACGCCGGCTGCGTCACGTGACGCAACTCGGCCGAACGGCTGAAACTGTTCGTCTTGGCGAGCGACACGAAGTCCTCGAGCCATTTGATTTCCATGCGGCGCTCCCGCGGCTGCCATCCCAGCGCGCTAGTCTACTCAATCGTTCGCCTGGCGCACAGGGCCGGGCGTGGGCGGCCGCGCCCCCTGCGTCCCCCCGCCTCCGCCCGGCAACGACATCCGCCCCGAGCGAGTCGACCTACGACACGACCGTAGCGAAGTGAGACGCCTCGGCATCCCCCTCGTCACCGCGCCGTTGCTGCTGCAACGCCCACATTTGCGCGTAGAGGCCCTCGGCGCGCAGCAGTTCGTCGTGCGTGCCGCGCTCCACGATGCGTCCCTTGTCGAGCACGATGATTTGCGCGGCGTGCACGACTGTCGAGAGTCGGTGGGCGATCACGAGCGTGGTGCGCGAGCGCGCGATATTGCGCAGCTCGGACTGGATCGCCTGCTCGGAGCGTGAGTCCAGCGCCGACGTCGCCTCGTCGAAAATCAGGATGTGCGGATTCTTGAGGATGGTCCGCGCGATCGCCACGCGCTGCTTTTCCCCGCCGGAGAGCTTCAGGCCGCGCTCGCCGACCATCGACTCGTAACCGGCGGGCAGGCTTTCAATGAAATCGTGAATGTGCGCGGCGCGCGCGGCCGCGATCACCTGCTCGCGCGATGCGGACGGATTGCCGTACGCGATGTTGTAGTAAATGGTGTCGTTGAACAGCACCGTGTCCTGCGGCACGATGCCGATCGCCGCGCGCAGCGAATCCTGCGTGACTTCGCGAATGTCCTGGCCGTCGATGGTGATGCGTCCGGCCGACGCGCCCGCAAAGCCGACGTCGTAGAAGCGGAACAGCAGGCGCGAGAGCGTCGATTTGCCCGAGCCGCTATGGCCGACGACTGCGGTGGTCGTGCCCGCCGCGATGCTGAAGTCCACGTCGTGAAGAATCTGGCGCGACGCTTCATAGCCGAAATTCACGTGCTCGAAACGCACCAGACCGCCCTGGCACACGAGCGGTTGGGCGCCGGGCGGATCGGCCACTTCGCGATTGACGTCGAGCAGCGTGAACATGCGATCCATGTCCGTCATCGCCTGCTTGAGTTCCCGGTAGATCACGCCGAGGAAATTCAGCGGAATGTAGAGCTGCAGCATGAACGTGTTGACGAGCACCAGGTCGCCGAGCGTCATCGTGCCGTTCATCACGCCGCGCGTGGCATGCCAGAGGATCAGGATCAACCCGGTAGCGATGATCACCTGCTGACCGAAGTTCAGCACCGAGAGCGAATTCTGCGACCGGATCGCCGCCGCGCGGTAGCGCCGGAGGTTCTCGTCGTAGCGCTGCGTCTCGAACGCCTCGTTGCCGAAATACTTCACCGTCTCGTAGTTGATGAGCGAGTCGATCGCGCGCGCATTGGCTTTCGAGTCGAGCTCGTTCATCGTGCGGCGAAAGTGCGTACGCCACTCCGTCACCTTCACCGTGAAGACGATGTAGCAGGCGAGCGCGACGAGCGTGACGATGGCGTAGAACGCGTCGTAGCGCACGACAAAGAACCCGAGCACGAGCGCCACCTCGATGAGCGTGGGCAGAATGCTGTAGAGCGAATACGAGATCATCGACTGGATGCCGCGCGTCCCCCGCTCGATGTCGCGGCTCATGCCGCCCGTCTGACGCTCCAGGTGAAAGCGCAACGACAACGCGTGAAGATGACGAAACACCCTGAGCGCGATCTGCCGCACGGCGCTTTCCGTGACCTTGGAGAACAGGATTTCCCGAAGTTCGGTGAAAAGCGACGTGGACAGGCGTACCAGGCCGTAAGCGACCACGAGCAGTCCAAGCCCGCCCACCACGATGAGACTGGGATCGTTCGCGGCGCGCGCGGTGCTCGACAGCGTGGCCACCGGGCCGAGCGCGTCGACGATGTGCTTCATGATGATCGGCACGCCGAGGTTCGCCACCTTGGCCAGGATCAGGCACGACAGGGCCAGGGTGACCCGTCCACGGAACTCGAGCAGGTAGGGCAACAGCGATTTGATCACCTGCCAGTCGCCGCGCGGCGACCGGGGCGCATTGGCAGCCGCCGGCGCGGGCTCGGCCGGAGTGAAACGTCTCATGATGGCGTGGGGCGGCGTCCGGCTCGCGCGAGGGCTTTCCGCTAGAATCGTTGATGACGTATTTTCGCAGAACCCGGCGTCTCATGCTGAGCCGACGCCGGGCAGCCTCACCGGCTCACGCAAGGAATCTCATGAGTACCCCGACCCCCGCCCTCACGGCCCTGCCCGACGAAAAAGAACTGGCCCTGCGCGTCATGCCGATGCCCGCCGACGCAAACGCCCATGGCGATGTGTTCGGCGGCTGGATCATGTCGCAGGTCGACATCGCCGGGTCGATCCCTGCCGCCCAGCGGGCCAATGGCCGCGTCGCGACGATTGCCGTCAACTCGTTCCTGTTCAAGGAACCCGTGTTCGTGGGCGACCTCCTCAGCTTTTACGCCACCATCGTGAAGACAGGCAACACATCGATCACCGTCTACGTCGAGGCCTACGCACAGCGCATGCGCCTGTCGCACGAGATCGTGAAAGTCACCGAGGCGATGGTCACGTACGTGGCAACCGACGAAGACCGCCGTCCCCGACAGTTGCCGAAGCTCGACGCAGCGAGCTGAGCGTCACGCCACATCGCGGGCCTCCGGCGGCCGGCGGTCGCCGCCGCCCCCAAAAAGAAACGCCGCACGCCCCGGGCAACGGGACGTGCGGCGTTCGCACATTGCCGGGCGGGCGCCCCGGCAATGCGTGCCTTACGAAAACTGCGTGAAATCCGGTTTGCGCTTCTCGAAGAACGCGGTGAAGGCTTCGCGGGCTTCCGGCGACACCAGGCGCTTGCCGAACTCCAGGGCTTCTTCGCCGATGCGCTCCCTGACGTTGCGCGCGCTGTCGCCCTTCATCAGTTGCTTGGTTACACGCAGCGACCCCGCCGGCATGGCGGCCAGCTGCGCGGCGCGTCTGGCCGCGTATTCCGAGAGCTCCGCCACAGGCACGACACGATTGACGAAGCCCATCGCCACGGCCTCGTTCACGTCGAACGGCTCGCCGAAGAGCAATTTCTCCGCGGCGCGCTGATAACCCGCCACGCGCGGCAGCAACCAGCTCGACGCCGCTTCCGGACACAGCGCCAGTTGCGAAAACGGCAACGAAAACCGCGCCGTCTCGGCCGCGTAGACCACGTCGCAGTGCAGAAGCATCGTCGTGCCCACGCCCACGGCGTTGCCCGACACGGCGGCGACGATCGGCTTGGTGGCCTCGCTGATGGCGTACAGGAACCGAAAGACAGGGGCGTCGCCGTCCGTCGGGGGATGCTTCAGGAAGTCCTCGAGATCGTTGCCCGCCGAGAAGGCTTCGGGGTGCCCCTGGATGAGGATCACGCGCAATGTCGGATCGGCTTCCGCCGCCAGGATGCCCTCGGCCAGTTGGGCGTACATCGCGGCCGTGATCGCGTTCTTCTTGTGAGCGCGATTGAAGCTCAGCACCTGCACGGCGCCCTGACGCTGCACCAATACGTCTTCCATCTCGTCTGTCTCCTTGCGTTGCAAGCGCCCGGGCCGGAGCACCGGGGGCATCGTCCCCTGCCCCGCCGTCGTCAAAAACGCCGGGGTGCGGCCGCGCTCCCGCGAACCCGCACCCCGGCGCCACGAGCCGACGTCGATCCGGCGAGGCGTCTTGCCGGCGACCTTGCGATCACCTGCGACGGACTCGCCGCGCGCGAGCGGCGGCCCACCCGATTACATGCGCTCGAGAATCCCTGCGGCGCCCATACCCGTGCCCACGCACATCGTCACCATGCCGTACTTCAGGTTGTGACGACGCAGCGCATGCACCACGGTCGCGGCGCGAATCGCACCGGTGGCGCCCAGCGGGTGCCCCAGCGCGATGGCGCCGCCCATCGGATTGACCTTGCTCGTATCCAGATCCAGATCCTTGATGACGGCCAGCGCCTGCGCGGCAAACGCTTCGTTGAGTTCGATCCAGTCCATGTCCTGCTGAGACAGGCCGGCGGCACGCAGCGCCGCGGGAATCGCTTCCTTCGGGCCGATGCCCATGATCTCTGGCGGCACGCCGCGCACGGCGAACGAGACGAAACGCGCGAGCGGAGTGAGGTTAAACTGCTTGAGCACCGTCTCGCTCACGACAAGCAGCGCACCGGCGCCGTCCGACGTCTGCGAGCTGTTGCCGGCCGTGACCGAGCCCTTGTTGGCGAACACCGGGCGCAGCTTGGCGAGGCCTTCGAGCGACGTGTCCGGGCGTGGTCCCTCGTCGAGCGAGAGCGTGCGCGTCTTGACCGCCACTTCGCCTGTCGCGAGGTTCGGGAAGCGCTCGACGATCTCGATCGGGGTGATTTCCTGGGTAAATTCGCCGGCCTGCTGGGCCTTGATGGCCTTCTGGTGCGACGCCAGCGCGAAGGCGTCCTGCGCGTCGCGCGTCACGCCCCACTGCTGCGCGACCTTCTCCGCCGTGAGCCCCATGCCGTAGGCGATGCCCACGTTCTCGTCGCGCTCGAAAATCGACGGGGAGAGCGACGGCGTATTGCCCATCATCGGCACCATGCTCATGCTCTCGATGCCCCCGGCGATCATGGCGTCGGCCTCGCCCACGCGGATACGGTCGGCGGCCATGGCCAGCGCCGTCAGGCCCGAGGCGCAAAAACGGTTGACGGTCACACCGCCTACCGTGTTCGGCAGCCCGGAGAGCAGCGCACCGATACGCGCCACGTTCAGCCCCTGCTGGGCTTCGGGAATCGCACAGCCGATGATGGCGTCCTCGATCACCTTCGGATCGAGATCCGGCACCTGGGCGAGCGTGCTCTTGAGGATGGTCGCGAGCAGGTCGTCCGGACGGGTGTTCTTGTAGCTGCCCTTGGGCGCCTTGCCGATCGGCGCGCGCGTGGCGGCAACGATATAGGCGTCTTGCAGTTGTTTGCTCATGTCAGTCTCCGATCGGCTTAGTTGCGCACCGGCTTGCCGGTTTGCAGCATGCCCATGATGCGTTCCTGGGTCTTCGACGTGCCCAGCAGTTCGATGAAGGCGCGACGCTCGAGTGCGAGCAGCCATTCTTCGTTCACGAGGCTGCCGGCTTCCACGTCGCCGCCGCACACGGCCTCGGCAATGCGTGAGGCAATCAGGAAGTCGTGCGCCGAGATGAAGTTGCCGTCGCGCATGTTCACGAGCGAGGCCTTGATCGTCGAGATGCCCGAGCGGCCGGCAACCGGAATGCCCGCCGGCTTGAGCGGCGGACGGTAGCCGGAGATCGCGAGCGCACGCGCTTCGTTGCGGGCAACCGAGAGCAGTTCGTGCACGTTGTAGACGATCGTGTCCGACGGCTTCAGGTAGCCCATGTCGCGCGCGTCGAGCGCCGAGGCCGAGACTTTCGCCATGGCCGCGTTGGTGAACGACTTGGTCAAGAACTGCAGGTACTGCACGCTGCCCGCGGCAGTGGCGGCCTCGGCCGCGCGAATCGCCGCTTCCTTCAGACCGCCGCCGCCGGGCACGAGACCCACGCCGACTTCGACCAGCCCGATGTAGCTCTCTAGCGCCGCCACGCGCCGGGCGCTGTGGAGCAGCAGTTCGCAGCCGCCACCCAGCGCAATGCCCGAGACGGCCGAGACGACCGGCACCTGCGCATACTTCACGCGCATCATGCCGTCCTGGAATTTCTTGATGAAAGGCTCGATGCCCTTCGCGCCGCCCATCATGAACGCCGGCATGGCGGCCTCCAGATCGGCGCCGGCGGAGAACGGACCGCCCGGCGCGCCGAGCTTGAGCGACGTGGGCTGCCACACGACGACACCGCGATACTGCTGCTCGGCGAGATCGATTGCGCGGGTCAGACCGTCGATGACGGCCGGCCCGATCGTGTTCATCTTGGTCTTGAACGAGACGATGAGCACATCGTCCTGGCCCGGCGTCTCGTCGACCCACAGACGCACCGCGTCGTTCTCCTCGATGGTCCTGCCGAACTTGCGCGGATCGGCGCTGGCGTCGCCCACGAGCGAGGCCGGGAATACCTGGCGCTGATACACCGGCAGCGTGCTGCGCGGCACGAAGGCGTCCTTGGCCGGGTTGTACGAACCCTCTGCCGTATGGACACCACCGGCGTCGGCCACCTTGCCGCTCGTGACCCACTTGGGCAGCGGCGCGCTCGACAGGGCCTTGCCCGCGTCGATATCTTCCTGCACCCACTGCGCGATGTCCTTCCACCCGGCGGCCTGCCAGTCCTCGAACGGACCGGTGGTCCAGCCGAAGCCCCAGCGAATCGCGAAGTCCACGTCGCGAGCGTTATCGGCGATCTGCTCGAGATACACGCCGATGTAGTGGAACACGTCGCGGAACACCGCCCACAGGAATTGCGCCTGCGGATGGGTCGATTCGCGCAACAGGCGCAAGCGTTCGGCAGGCGCCTTCTTCAGAATGCGCACGACCATCTCGTCGGCCTTCTTGCCCGACTCCACGTACTCGCCCGACTGCGGGTCGAGCACCTTGATGGCCTTGCCCTCCTTCCGGTAGAAGCCGGCGCCGGACTTCTGGCCCAGCGCGCCCTTGTCCACCAGCGCCTTGAGCACCGGCGGCGTGGCGTACACCGGCGCGAACGGGTCGTCCTTGAGGCCGTCCTGCATCGTCTTGATGACGTGCGCCATGGTGTCCAGACCGACCACGTCGGCCGTGCGGAACGTGGCGGACTTGGCCCGGCCGAGCTTGCTGCCCGTGAGATCGTCGACGACGTCGAAGGCGATGCCGTACTTCTGGGCTTCGGCGAACACCGCGAGAATCGAAAACACGCCCACGCGGTTGGCGATGAAGTTCGGCGTGTCCTTCGCGCGCACCACACCCTTGCCGAGCGTGGACGTGAGGAACGTTTCGAGCTGGTCGAGGATCGCGGGCTCGGTCGTGGCGGTCGGGATCAGCTCGACCAGATGCATGTAGCGCGGCGGATTGAAGAAGTGCACGCCACAGAAGCGCGCCTTCAGATCGGCGTCGAAGCCTTCCGAGAGTTCGGTGATCGACAGGCCCGACGTGTTCGACGCGAAAATGGCGTGCTTGGCCAGGTGCGGCGCGACCTTCTTGTACAGATCGTGCTTCCAGTCCATGCGCTCGGCGATCGCCTCGATCACCACGTCGCAGCTCGCCAGCTTCTCGAGATCGTCCTCATAGTTGGCGACCTCGATGTACTGCGCGTCCGCCTTGTCGGCGAACGGCGCCGGGCTCAGCTTCTTCAGGCCGTCGATGGCACGCGTGACGATGCCGTTCTTCGGGCCTTCCTTGGCTGGCAGGTCGAACAGCACGACGGGCACTTTCGCGTTGACGAGGTGAGCGGCAATCTGCGCGCCCATCACGCCGGCGCCGAGCACGGCGACCTTGCGCACGACCAGGGGTTTGTTGGTTTGACTCACGGTGATCTCCTCCGCTCTCAGAACAGGTCGACGTCGATGTCCATCAGCGTCTTCGCGCCGGCACGGGCCATGCGGATTTGCGACGCGGTCTCGGGCAGCAGCTTGGCGAAGTAGAAACGCGCGGTGGCGAGCTTCGATGCGTAAAACTTGTCGCCGCTGCCTTGCTTGTCCAGCGCAATGCGCGCCATGCGCGCCCAGAAGTACGCGAACACGAGATGACCGACCACGCGCTGGTACGGCACCGAAGCGGCGCCGACTTCATCCGGATTGGCCATCGCCTTCATGCCGATTTCCATCGTCAGCTTCTGCACCTTGTCGCCGATGTCCGCGAGCGGATTGACGAACTCCTGCATCTCTTCCTTCGTGCCTTCGGCTTCGACGAAATCCTGCACGAGCTTGCCGAACTTCTTGAGCTTGGCGCCCATGTCGCCGAGGACCTTGCGACCGAGCAGGTCGAGGGCCTGAATCGAATTGGTGCCCTCATAGATCATGTTGATACGCGCGTCGCGCACGTACTGCTCCATGCCCCACTCGGAAATGAAGCCGTGCCCGCCGTAGATCTGCAGAGCGTGGTTCGTGCACTCGAAGGCGTTGTCCGTGAGAAATGCCTTGATGATCGGCGTGAGCAATGCGACCAGGTCGGCAGCTTCCTTGCGCTCGGCTTCGTCGCCGTGCGAGAGTTCCTTGTCGATGTGCAGTGCCGTCCAGTACGAGAAGGCGCGACCGCCCTCGACGTAGGCCTTCTGCGTGAGCAGCATACGACGCACGTCCGGATGCACGATGATCGGGTCGGCCGGCTTGTCCGGCGCCTTCGGGCCGGTGAGCGAGCGCATCTGGATGCGCTCTTTCGCGTACACGAGCGAGTTCTGGTAGGCAACTTCGGTCAGGCCGAGGCCTTGCATGCCCACGCCTTGGCGCGCGGCGTTCATCATCACGAACATGGCGTTCAGGCCCTTGTTCGGTTCGCCCACGAGCCAGCCCCTGGCGCCGTCGAGGTTCATCACGCAGGTCGCATTGCCGTGAATGCCCATCTTGTGTTCGATGGATCCGCACTTGATGCCGTTGCGCTCGCCCGGAGCGCCGTGGGCGTCAGGGATGAACTTCGGCACGACGAACAGCGAAATGCCCTTGGTGCCCGGAGGTGCATCAGGCAGGCGCGCCAGCACGAGGTGGACGATGTTGGCGGCCATGTCGTGCTCGCCCGCCGAGATGAAGATCTTGGTGCCCGAGATGGCGTACGAACCGTCGCCGTTCGGCTCTGCCTTCGTGCGCAGCATGCCGAGATCGGTGCCGCAGTGCGGCTCGGTCAGGCACATCGTGCCGGTCCACTCGCCCGACACGATCTTCGGCAGATAGGTGGCCTGTTGTTCGGGGGTGCCGTGCGCATGCAGGCATTCGTAGGCGCCATGCGACAGCCCCGGATACATCGTCCAGGCCTGGTTGGCGGAGTTGAGCATTTCGTACAGGGCGTTGTTCACGACCTGCGGCAGCCCCTGGCCGCCGAATTCGGGATCGCACGCCAGCGCGGGCCAGCCGGCCTCGACGTACTGTTGGTAGGCCTGCTTGAAGCCGGTCGGCGTGGTGACCACGCCGTCGCCTTCGTACTTGCACCCTTCGCGATCGCCCACCTGGTTCAGGGGGAAGACCACTTCGCTACAGAACTTGCCGGCTTCCTCGAGCACCTGATTGATGGTGTCTGCATCGATGTCCGCGTGCTTCGGCATTGCCTTCAATTCGTTTTCCACGCCCAGCAGTTCGTGCAGAACGAATTGCATGTCGCGCAGCGGCGCGTTGTACTGTCCCATGACCTACTCCTCCGAACAAATCGACTCGAATCGCGGACGGCTCGCGCCTCACCCGCGCTGATAAGACGAAATCAGCTTTTCCAGTGCCACCCGGGTCATCTCGACGGCGCCCGGCTCCCGAAGGAAGCGCGCGTCGTGATGCAGGCCGAGTGTCAGGCTGTACATTTCGAAGAGCATCAGTCGCGGATCGGTGTCCGCACGCAGATGTCCCTCCTCCTTCGCTTGCGTGATCGCGCGCAGCAGGGCGGCACGCCACAGTCGCACACTCTTCACCAAGGCTTCGCGCACCGGACTGGCCGCGCGGTCGTCGTACTCGACGGCGCCGCTGATGTAGATGCAGCCCGTCGTGACTTCACGAATACGCTTGTCCATCCAGCGATCCACCAGCGCTCTGAGTCGCGGCAAACCGCGCGGTGCTTCCATGCTCGGTGCGAACACCTCGGCTTCGAAGCGCCGGTGGTATTCCATCAGCACCTCGATCTGCAAGTCCTCGCGCGAACCGAAATGCGCGAAAACACCGCTCTTGCTCATGTGCATGCGATCGGCCAGCAAGCCGATCGTCAGCCCCTCGAGTCCATCCCGCCCCGCCAGTTCCAGCGCGGCATTCAGAATGGCGGCACGTGTCTGTTCACCCTTTCGCATGTGTATGGCATCGCTTTGGTTATCCGTTCTCCGATGCTAACCAAAAAATCGAACGGCCGTCCTATTATTGAGGGACGTCCATGGGCGAACAAGGAATTTATTAGATCGGAATACCTAATCGGTATCGTTGCCGAGAGGGGCATCCGGCGGCGCGGCGCAAGGCCCGACGAGTGCGGGCGACGGTGCGGGATCAGTCGTATTTGCCGCGCGTGAGCAGCTTCATCACGAGGCGATAGAGCCGATAGGCGGCCCATTGGCGCAGGCGTCGCCAGCGCGAGCGCCCACCGTAGCGATCGGGGTCGATGCGGCGGGCCTCGCCGAACGCGCGCCGGATATGATCGCGCAGCTGGATCACCAGCGGGTCGTCGAGCACGACCACATTGGCTTCGTGGTTCACGAACAGGGATAGCGCGTCGAGATTCGAGGAGCCGACTGTCGCCCAGACATCGTCGACGACCGCCACCTTGCCGTGCAACTGCCGCATGTCGTACTCGCCGATGTGCACACCGGCGTCGAGCAGCTTCGCGTAAAGCCATGGCACGGCGGCGTCGAGCAGGCGGAACTCCTTGCGCCCGATGAGCAGATGCACGGCCACGCCGCGCGCTGCCGCCTTCGAGAGCGCGCGGCGCAGCCGCCGTCCCGGCACGAAATACGGGTTCGCCAGCCAGACCTCGTGACGGGCGCGCCCCAGGGCGCGCAGATAAGCCTTCTCGACCGCGCGGCGATTATGCAGATTGTCGCGCGCGACGAAGGCCGCCTGTCCAGCGTAAGGGGCGTGGAGGCGCCCTCGCTGCCCCCGGCGCCGATGCCGGAACGGCGTGCCGAGATACCCCGGCGCAAGACGCATCCACTGGATATGGAACGCAATGCCGACCTCGGCCACGAGGGGGCCGCGGCATTGCACGGCAAAGTCCCAGCGCGGATGCTCCATGCGAAGGCCGCCGCCACCGTTGTAGTCGTCGATGACGTTGATCCCGCCCACGAACGCCACTTCGTGATCGACGACGGCGAGCTTGCGATGCGTGCGCGAAAAGCCGAACTTGCCGAACAGGCTGGGGTTGTAGATGCGGTGCTGCACGCCGGCTTCACGCCACTCGGCGAAGCAAGGCAGACGTCGGCTCGTGCCCACGCCGTCGGTAATTACGCGCACATTCACGCCACGCCGTGCCGCCCGTTGCAATGCCGCCGAAACGTTCTGCCCCGCGTCGTCGGCCTCGAAGATGTAGGTCTCGAGCGCGACATCGCGCGTGGCCTTGTCGATCGCGTCGACCAGTGCGGTGAAGTAGTTCTGACCGAGATAGAGCAGCGTCAGATCGTTATCGCGGGAGAACGGCAGATACTTGCTCATTGGCGCGACGTGGCGTGTGCGGCTACCGCACGCGCCGCGGCAATTGCCGGATGGCGTCGCCGTTCGATGGCGAAAAACACCGCGCAGCGGCCTCCTCCCACGGCAGCCACGCATACGCCACATGCTCACGCGGGGCGAGCGTCACGGGTGTGTTCTCGGGCACGCACAGGCCAAACCAGTGCTCCGTATTGCGCGTGACGCCCGGGGCGTACCGATGCGCCCATCGCGGATAGATGTTGTACTGGATTTCGTGCTGCCAATCGATCAGCGCGTCTTCCGGGACCGCTGTACCGTTTGCCACGCGAATGCCCGTCTCCTCGAAGACTTCGCGCGCGGCGGTCTCGAAAAGCGGTTCGTCGAGCCGGTCCTTGCTGCCGGTGACCGACTGCCAGAAATTCTCGGCGTCGGCGCGTTCGATGAGCAGGACGTCGAGCGCTGGCGTGTAGATCACGACGAGGACCGATTCGGGAATCTTGAAAGGCTTCATGCAGGCTGCGGTTGTCGATGGCGGCGCCGACGGCCGGCGCCGATGATGCATTGTATAGGGCACGCACGACATTGCGATACCGACAGGTCGCCCATCGGATAGCCGTGACCGTGCGACGGTCCGACTGTCAGCGCACATCCCGGTCCGTCCCGTCGCGCACGGCCAACTCCAGCGGGATCCGTGTCGATGTCCGCATCGGCACCTGAAAAAAACAAACCCCCTCGCCTTGACGGCAGAGGGGGTTCGAAACGTCGCACCGGGCCGGTGAGCGGCCCCCGGCGCAGGCGTCAGGCCTTCGGAGCTTCGGGCTGGCGCAGACGGATGTGCAGTTCGCGCAGTTGACGCTCGTCGACCGGCGACGGTGCTTGCGTGAGCAGATCCTGCGCGCGTTGCGTCTTCGGGAAGGCGATCACGTCGCGGATCGAATCGGCGCCGGCCATCATCGTGATGATGCGGTCCAGGCCGAACGCGATACCACCGTGCGGCGGCGCGCCGTACTGGAGCGCGTCGAGCAGGAAGCCGAACTTCGCGCGGGCTTCTTCCTCACCGAGCTTGAGCGCACGGAACACCTTGCTCTGCACGTCTTCCTGGAAGATACGAACCGAACCGCCGCCGATTTCCCAGCCGTTGAGCACCATGTCGTAGGCCTTCGCCAGGCACTTGCCCGGGTCGGTCTCGAGGTAGTCGATGTGCTCGTCCTTCGGGCTCGTGAACGGGTGGTGGCAGGCGACCCAGCGGGCGTCGTCCTCGTCGTACTCGAACATCGGGAAGTCGACGACCCACAGCGGGCGCCAGCCGGCTTCGAACAGACCGTGGCTCTTGCCGAACTCCGAGTGGCCGATCTTCAGGCGCAGTGCGCCGATGCCGTCGTTGACGACCTTGGCCTTGTCCGCGCCGAAGAAGATGATGTCGCCGTCCTGTGCACCGGTGCGCTCGAGAATCGAGGCAATGGCGGCGTCGTGCAGGTTCTTCACGATCGGGCTTTGCAGACCGTCGCGGCCCTTGGCCACTTCGTTGACCTTGATCCAGGCCAGGCCCTTCGCGCCATAGATCTTCACGAATTCCGTATACGCGTCGATTTCGCTACGCGAGATCTCGGCACCGCCCGGCACGCGCAACGCCACCACGCGGCCGCCTTCGGTCGTGGCAGGCACCGAGAACACCTTGAAGTCGACGTCGCCCATCACGTCGGTCAGCTCGGTGAATTCAAGCTTCACGCGCAGGTCCGGCTTGTCCGAACCGAAGCGGCGCATCGCTTCCGAGTACTCCATGACGGGAACCTTGGCGTCGAGCTCGACGCCGATGGCTTCCTTGAACACGTGACGGATCATGTTCTCGAACAGATCGCGGATTTCCTGCTCCGAGAGGAACGAGGTCTCGCAGTCGATCTGGGTGAACTCCGGCTGGCGGTCGGCGCGCAGGTCCTCGTCGCGGAAGCACTTGGTGATCTGGTAGTAGCGGTCGAAGCCGGCCACCATCAGCAGCTGCTTGAAGAGCTGCGGCGATTGCGGCAGTGCAAAGAACTGGCCGGCGTTCACGCGGGAGGGCACCAGATAGTCGCGGGCGCCTTCCGGGGTGCTCTTGGTGAGCATCGGCGTTTCGATATCGATGAAACCCTGCGCGTCGAGATACTTGCGCACTTCCATCGCCACCTTGTAGCGCAGGCGCAGGTTGTACTGCATTTGCGGACGGCGCAGGTCCAGCACGCGATGCGTGAGGCGCGTGGTTTCCGAGAGGTTTTCGTCGTCGAGCTGGAACGGGGGCGTGACCGAGGCGTTGAGCACCTGCAGTTCGTGGCACAGCACTTCGATCTTGCCGCTCGTGAGGTTGGCGTTCTCGGTGCCGGCCGGACGGCTGCGCACCAGGCCCGTGATCTGCACGCAGAACTCGTTGCGCAGGCCTTCGGCGACCTTGAACATCTCCGCGCGGTCCGGATCGCACACGACCTGCACCAGACCTTCGCGATCGCGCAGGTCGATGAAGATGACCCCGCCGTGATCACGGCGGCGATTGACCCAGCCACAAAGCTTGACCGTTTGGCCCAGTTGTTGCTCGGTCACCAGACCGCAGTAGGAGGTACGCATGGACATTTTGCTGTTCCGATTTTCAAAAATATGACGCCGACGGATCCCGGTGGCTCACAGGAGCGGACCGGGACGTTGCTGGCGCGGGTTGTGGGCGGGCGCCACCACGCCCATCGATACGATGTACTTGAGGGCGGCGTCGACCGTCATGTCGAGCTCGATCACGTCGCTCGCCCGCATCATCAGGAAGAAGCCCGAGGTCGGGTTCGGCGTCGTCGGGACATAGACGCTCACGTACTCGCCCTGCAAGTGATTGACGACATCGCCGCCCGGCGCGCCGGTCAGGAAGGCGATGGTCCAGGAGTCCGCGTGCGGATACCGCACGAGCAATGCCTTGCGAAACGCGTTACCGTTGCTCGAGAGCAATGTATCGGACACCTGCTTGACGCTGCCGTACAGCGGTCCGACCACGGGAATGCGCGTCAGAATGGCTTCCCACCAGCCGACCAGCTTCTGGCCAATGAAATTATGCGCCAGAAGGCCGACGACGAACACGAATGCCAGCGTGACCACCACCCCGAAGCCGGGCACCCGCATGCCGATGAGGCGCGAGGGCTGCCACTCGTCCGGCAGCAGCAGCAGGGTCTGGTCCATCGTGCCGATGATCAGCCCGAGCACCCACAGGGTGATGGCCAGCGGCACGAGCACGAGCAGGCCGGTCAGGAAAATCGTCTTCAACGCGGGTTTTTTGACGCTCATGGCAGGACTCGTGAATGTGGGCCGGGGGTGTCAGCGGCGGATTCGGATCAGTGGCAGGCGCAGCCGCCACCGCAGGCAGCCGGTGCGCTCGACGATTCGCCGCCCGAAGACGACGACGCGCTGCTCTCGCCCGATGCGGCTGCCGGGGACGACGAAGCGGACGAAGCGGACGAAGCGGCCGAAGCCGACGACGGCGCGCCCGAAGCCGGGGCACTGGCGCCGCCCGATCCGCCACGGAAATCGGTCACATACCATCCCGAGCCCTTGAGCTGGAACCCGGCCGCCGTTACCTGCTTGCGAAACGAGTCCTTGCCGCATTCCGGGCACTGGGTGAGCGGTGCATCGCTCATTTTTTGCAGCACATCCTTGGCGAAACCGCATGTTTCGCAACGATAGGCATAGATTGGCATGATTCTTTCTGACGGAAAAAGGCGCGCAAAGCCTTGAATTATAACCGCTTCACAAGGCTTTCGGGATGAGTCCGCAGATATATGGGGCCGCACCGGGCCAAGATCAAGAGGCGGCGCGCCTCGCCTCGAGTACGGCCGTCCCGCCCGGTGGCACAAGCCCTGCCATCGCGGGAAGTCCGCGGGCCTGCGGACGATGCCGCGGCCCTGCCGACGCCAGATCGGTCAGATCGTCGAGATCTGCTGTTCCGGCGGCTGCCGACGCGCCGAGGCCGGCTGCAGCAACGAACCGACGACCATGCCCGCGATCGAGGCGATCAGGCCGGCCAGTTGCGGCGGCACCATCGCATCCGGGGCAAACGCTTCGCAGGCGAGCCACACGATCAGGCCGCCGAACACGGACAGCGTGCCGCCCAGCGAGCTCGAACGCTTCCAGTAGACACCGAAGGCCAGCGGCACAAAGCAGCACACGAGCGTGACCTTGTAGGCGCTTTCCACCATCTGGAAGATCGACGCGGTCGAATTGAGCGCGTACACCAGCACGAGCGCCGTGAAGCAAAGCACGACGATACGCATCAGGCGCAGCAGGTGCTTGTCGTCGATCCGGCCCTTGAGCATCGGGCGCACGATGTTCTCCGCGAACGTCACCGACGGGGCGAGCAGCGTGGCGGACGCGCAACTCTTGATGGCCGACAGCAGCGCACCGAAGAACATCACCTGCGCCACGATCGGCACGCTGGTGAGCACCAGCTGCGGCAGGATCTGCTGTGGATCGGTGCCGATGTACTTCTGCACCATCGACGGCGCGATCAGCAGCGCGGAGTAGGCCAGGAAAATCGGGATGAACGTGAAGAAGAAGTACAGCACGCCGCCGGTCACCGAACCGGCCACCGCCACGTTTTCGGACTTCGACGACATCACGCGCTGGAACACGTCCTGCTGCGGTATCGAGCCGAACATCATGGTGATGCCCGCCGCGATGAACGCGAGCACGTCGGCGGGGTTCATCTCTGGCAGGAACACGAACTTGCCGGCTTCCGAGGCGTGGGCGATCACGGCGCTCGCGCCGCCCGGCACCATGCCCGAGACGACGACCGCGATGTAGATCAGCCCAACGACGATGATGATCATCTGGATGAAGTCGGTCACGGCCACCGAGATCATGCCGCCCAGCAGCGTGTAGGCCAGCACGGAGATGGCACCGATGATCATGCCGGTGGGTTCCGACATGGCACCGCCCGATACCGTATGGAACACGAGGCCGAGCGCCTTGATCTGCGCGCCCACCCAGCCGAGGTACGAGATCACGATGGCGATGCTCGTCACCACCTCGACCGTGCGGTTGTATTTGAGCTTGTAGAAGTCGCCGATCGTCATGAGGTTCATGCGATACAGCTTGCGGGCGAAGAACATGCCGACGAGCACCAGGCACATCGACGAGCCGAACGGGTCCGAGACCACGCCGCGCAATCCCTCGCCGAGGAACGTGGCCGGAATGCCGAGCACCGCTTCCGAGCCGAACCAGGTGGCGAACACCACGGCGATGACCATGCCATACGGCAGGCGACGGCCGGCGACGGTGAAATCCTTGGTATTGCGGACCTTGAGGGCGGCCAGCAGCCCGATGGCCACCGAAATGACCCAGTACAGAATGACAAACCAAATCAGCATAACGCGGCCCCAGCCAAGCCCCAGGGCGACAGCTCCCGGCAGGCAGCGCCGCGCCGGGGCATGATCCGGCCGCATGTGGCCGCCCGCGCGCTAACGATACCTTGCCATGGGCCGCAGCCTTCCGGGCAACAGAAAATCAGGTCGGTGCATGACGGGGCTGATGCGATTCAGCACTCGGGGGCGCCCGTTTTGCCACCTGGCGAAAAAATTTTCGGCCGATTATAGCGGCGGTGAAGACGCGCGGGGAAAAAATCACAATTCCCGCGGGCAATCGTGGCAAATATCGGGAAATACCTAGTGTCTGGGATGGCGTTGGCCACAGATGACGCTTAACAGAGGGCTTCCGCGTCCCTGCGCTCGCGCGGCCGCTTCAGCGCCGGCGCCAGACCATCCAGTATTCGGCGCCGGCGAAGACCGGTACGGAGTCCTCCACGAGCTGCTTCGTCTCACAGACGAAATCCCGACCCAGCAGTGCATCGAGGGCTTCGGGCGCGATGCCGAACGGCGGGCCTTTCGGCGTCTCGCGCAAAAAGAAATAGCCGGCCAGACGCGCCCCCGGCGCCAGCAACTGCGCCATCCGGTGGGCATAGTCCGGCCAGAGGTGGCGCGGCAATGCGCAGAGAAACGCCCGTTCGTAGATCAAGTCGGGCGCGAACGGGGGCATATAGGTGAAGAAGTCGGCTTGCTCGACGAGCGCGGCGCGCGGGCCGAGTTGCGCCCGGGCCGACTCGACGGCAACCGGTGAGAAGTCGATGGCTCGCACCGGCCAGCCCTGCGCGTCGAGCCACGCGGCTTCGTACGCCGAGCCGCACCCCGGAATCAGCGTGGCGCACGGCGCCGCTTCCTGTGCCACGAACTCCCGAAGCGCACGAGGCGCGCCGGCGGCGTCCCACGGCATGAACGCGTTGGCGAACCGCTCGTCCCAGAACGCGGCACTCGACGGATCGCGATGGGCGAAGGCGGGTACCGCCGGCGCGCCACTGTCCCGCGCACGCGTTTCGCCCGTGCCAGTCGCGGCCTCGGTGTGATCCGCCCCGCCCATGCCGGCCATCTCCGGGCCGTCGCCATCGCGCGGTGCGTGCAGCGGCCAGACCTTGGGGGACCACGACGGGAAGACGGACATGTTCGATTCCTTGGCAGGCGGCTCAGCTGTAGAGCCAGATGAATGCCGCCAGTATTCCGATGGAGATGCCGCCGACCAGGCAGAAGGCGCCGGTCAGCAAGCGATTCGTGCGACGTTGCTCCTGCAACAGCGCGAGCAGCAGCGTATCGTCCTGCGGTCGCGCATGCGCCGCAAGCGCCTGATGGATCAGGCGCGGCAACTGCGGCATCGTCTTGCTCCACTGGGGCGCTTCCGCCTTCAGGCGCTCGAGCCAGCCGCGCGGGCCGATCTGTTCGGCCATCCAGCGCTCGAGGAACGGTTTGGCTGTCTTCCAGAGGTCCAGATCCGGGTCGAGCTGGCGCCCGAGCCCCTCGATATTGAGCAGTGTCTTCTGGAGCAGCACGAGTTGCGGCTGAATCTCGACATTGAAGCGGCGCGACGTCTGGAACAGGCGCATGAGCACCAGGCCGAGCGAGATTTCCTTGAGGGGACGGTCGAAATACGGTTCGCAAACGGCACGGATCGCGCCCTCGAGTTCCTCCACACGGGTATCCGGCGGCACCCAGCCGGACTCCAGGTGCAGCGACGCCACCCGGTGGTAGTCGCGCCGGAAGAACGCCAGAAAGTTCTGCGCGAGATAATTCTTGTCGAATTCGGACAAGGCGCCCACGATGCCGCAATCGAGCGCGATGTAGCGCCCCAGCGTCGATGGCTCGAGGCTCACGAGAATATTGCCCGGGTGCATGTCGGCGTGGAAGAAGCCGTCGCGCAGGAACTGCGTGAAGAAGATCTCCACGCCCTCGCGCGCGAGCTTCTTCAGATCGACGCCGGCATCGCGCAGCACCTCGATCTGGCTGATGGGCACGCCGCGCATGCGCTCCATCACGAGTACCGAGCTCGAGCTGAATTCCCAGTAGATCTCGGGCACCATCAGCATGCCTGAGTCGATGAAGTTGCGGCGCAGTTGCGCGGCGTTGGCGGCTTCACGCATCAGGTCGAGTTCGTCGTGCAGGTACTTGTCGAACTCCGCGACCACCTCGCGCGGCTTGAGGCGCTTGCCGTCTGGCCACAGTCGCTCCACCCAGCCGGCGAGATCGCGCATGAGCGCCAGATCGCTGTCGATCACGACGAGCATGTTCGGTCGCAGCACCTTGACCGCGACCTCCTTGCCGGCGTGCTCGCCCTCGCGAACGCGTGCGAAGTGCACCTGGGCGATCGACGCACTGGCCACTGGCGTGCGCTCGAACTCCACGAACACTTCCTCGAGCGGACGGCCCAGAGACTTCTCGATGCTTGCACGCGCCACGTCCGGATCGAAAGGCGGTACCTGGTCCTGCAGGCGCGCCAGTTCCTGGGCGATGTCGGGCGGCATCAGGTCACGTCGCGTCGACAACACCTGGCCGAACTTCACGAAGATCGGGCCGAGCGATTCGAGGGCAAGTCGCAAACGCTCGCCGCGCGGCGCCTTGAGCCCCGAGCGGCCCAACGTCGCCACGCGCAGCAGCGCGCGCGTGACCGGATGCGGAATACTCGAGAGCACGAGCTCGTCGAGCCCATACCGATAGCAGACGATGAAAATCTTGATCAGACGCAGAAGACGCATTGGTCAGCGGCCTCCGTTGGTGCGCGGGACCGACGGCGCTGCGGCCCCGGGCGCGCCCTTGCGGCGCTCGATCTTCTCGATGCGCTTCTCGAGCCGGGCGAGGTCGTCGCGCAGCGTGCCGATCTCGGTGCGCATGGCATCCAGGCGCGGTCGCGCCACCAGCATCGGATGCTCTTCCACGAGAAAGTCGGCGAGCGAGCGTGCGAGCGTGCCTCCGGTGCGCCGTGCACCGGCGACGGCCGCCTTGCCCGTCTCGGTCACGCGGTGCGCGGCGGCGTCGCCAATCACCTTGCTCAGGTCTTCGGCGACTTCCCAGCGCAGATGTTGAGCGAGATAGGACACGGTGTTGGCGAACTCGGCGTCGCCCTCGATCTTGACGTGACGCATGACGGCGGCCTGTCCACCGCCCGCGAAATCGGCCAGCGCCGCAGGCGGCACCGAGATGCCGACGTCGCAGGCGTGATCCGGTTCGGCGGCGGCGAGATAGCCGTCCTCGCCCACGCGCAGGCGCAGGTCGATCGCGGACATCGCCAGCCGGGCAGACGCGCCGACGTGATGACGCAAACGCTCGCGAGCCCAGGGTTCGCGGGCAAGCAGATGGTTCACGGTGGCGGCAAAGGCTTTGGCGGCTACGGTCATGAGCTTGGCGGCCGGCCGGCGCTGAACACCGGCCGTACCGAAAGACGCCGCCCGGCATGAAACGTTCGGACGGCAAAAACAAAAGAGCCCGCGTGGTGCGCGGGCTCTCATTGTAAGGCAGGTTACGCCAAAATCGTCGCGAGCTTAGCTGAGCTGCTGAATCCCGGCGAGCACCCAGCCGCCGCTGCCGGTCACCGGCTTGGTCAGGTTCCACACCTCGTTGAACGGCTCGGCCGGGGCGCCTTCGGCTTCACGGATCAGACCGGAGAAGCGAACGCTCGCCATGTACTCGGTGGCCGTCTGCTCGATGCCGAGGAGCTCGGCGTCCAGTTGGACCACATCCGTACGGTTGTTCGCCTTGCCGCGCTCTTCGAGATCCATCTTGATTTCCGCGAACATCTGCGGCGTGGTGAACTCGTTGATGTCGGCCTGATCGCCCTTGTCCCAGGCGGCTTGCAGACGGTTGAAGTACACCTTCGCGCTGCGCAGGAAGCCCTCGGTATCGAAACCGGCGGGCACGCCAAACGGCTCGGCGGCGGCAGCGGCGCCAACGGACCCGGCGGCCCCGGCGGCGGCCGGCACGGCCGACAGCGACGGTTGGGTCGAGGACGAACCCGCCTGCGGCGCTTGCTGGCTGTCCCACGACTGGCGCAGCGAAGTGTTCGAGGCGTTCGACGCATCGGCGCCCGCGCCGGCGTAGGCCGGCGTCTGCTGCTGCGACTTGTTGCCGCGCAGACGGCGGATCAGCCAGATCACGGCAAACGCGATCAGCGCGATCACGATGGCATTGGCCATCATGCTGGCGAACGCACCGCCCAGGCCAAAGTGCGAGAGCAGCGCGGCAATGCCGAGGCCAGCGGCCAGACCGGCGATCGGGCCCAGCCAGCGGTTGGCCGGCTTGGCAGCTGCGGCGGCGCCCGCGGCACCTGCACCGGCGGCGGCCGGCGCGGCCTGGTTCGGCGCGGCGCCCGGGGTCGTCTGTGCCGGTTGCTGCGGGGTCGCCTGGCGTTGCGTGACGGTGTTGGACTGCTTGCCGATGCTCCGGCCGCCGCCAACGCGCTTGGCGTCAGCATCGGCGATCGTCATGCCGACCGCGATGACGCCGGCCACTACGCCCAACAACAGCTTGTTTTTCAGGAACTGGAACATCGTTCTGGTCTCTCCGTGGAGTTATCGGTTGCTGTCTACTGACAGGCGTCGACCCGAATGGTTCAGGGCAATTTCATGCACCGAAACCAGGGGACGCGTGAGGGGATCCTGACACAGCAAAATTAGTCAGAAATTAGCGAAGCGCCCCGGTGCGGGAATTTTCCGCGGACCGGGGCGCTTCGGCAACTTCATCGACTTCAGCGCAGCTCAGCGTAAGTGAGCGCTTATCCTCGAGGTATCAGAACTTGCGTCCGATGTGCAGTGCGACCACGCCGGCGGTCATGTTGTGGTATTCCACGCGCTCCAGTCCGGCGTCTTCCATGAGCGTCTTGAGCGTTTCCTGGTCCGGGTGCATGCGGATCGATTCGGCCAGATAGCGATAGCTGTCGGCGTCGCCCGCGATGCGCGAACCGAGCCACGGCAGCACCTTGAACGAGTAGGTGTCGTAGGCCTTCTCGAGCGGCTGCCACACCTTCGAGAACTCCAGCACCATGACCTTGCCGCCCGGCTTGATCACGCGCCGCATCTCCGCGAGCGCGGCATCCTTGTGGGTCATGTTGCGCAGACCGAACGCCACGGTCACCACGTCGAAATAGTTCGACGGGAACGGCAGCTTCTCGGCGTCGCAGAGCAGCGACGGGGTGACGATGCCGGCGTCGAGCAGCCGATCGCGGCCCACGCGCAGCATCGATTCGTTGATGTCGGTGAGCCAGACTTCGCCGGTCGGCCCGGCCGCGCGCGCGAACGCCTTCGAGAGGTCGCCCGTGCCGCCCGCGATGTCGAGCACCTTGAAGCCGGGCCGCACCGCGGCGCGCCCGATCGTGAATGCCTTCCAGACGCGATGCAGGCCGCCCGACATCAGATCGTTCATGATGTCGTACTTGTTCGCGACCGAATGGAACACCTCGGCCACCTTGCCGGCCTTGTCCTTCTCGTCGACGGTTTCATAACCGAAGTGGGTCTGTTGGCCCATTGCACATCTCCCTAATCATATAAGCAGGCGCACACTCGCAGCGCGCGCCCCGCCGGGGCCTCAGTGGTGGTGGCAGCCACCGGCGGCCGGCGACGGCATCGGCGTGTCGCGCTCGACACCTGCCGCCGCGAGCTTGTCCAGGTATTCCTGCCACAGGGCGTCCTGACGCACGCACAGCTCGTAGAGGTAGTCCCACGAATAGATGCCGGTGTCGTGCCCGTCGGAGAAGACGGGGCGCACCGCATAGTTTCCGATCGGCTCCAGGCCGGTGAGTTCGACGTCGCGCTTGCCGGTCTGGAGCGTCTCCTGCCCCGGGCCGTGACCGCGGACTTCCGCCGACGGCGAGAGCACGCGCAGGAATTCGAATGGCAGGCGGTAATGCTTGCCGTCCTCGTAACCGAGTTCCAGCACCTTCGAAGTGCGATGCAGCGTCAGGGAAACGGGAATCGGCGTGTCTTTCTCCAGCCCAGCCATGATCTTGCTCCAGAAGAATCGGTCGGCAGTATAGCCGCTCAGGCGCCGGCGGTCATGCCGGCCATGCGGCAACGCGCTTCAATTCTGCCACGATGGCCTCGCGCAGGGCCGGCAGCCGGGCGATGCGCGGCGCGAGCGCCGCCTCGGGCAGCGCGCGCTGCGGCGCGCTCCAGACCGAGCCGGGGAAATGCACGTCGTCGCGATAGCGGGGAATGACGTGCCAGTGCACATGCGGCACCATGTTACCCAGGCTCGCCACGTTGACCTTGTGCGGCGACAGCACGGCGCGCTGAGCCGTCTCCACGGCAAACACGGCGCGCATCACATGCTCGCGCGCCGCCTCGGGCAGATCGCTCATTTCGGCGACATGCGCGTGCCAGATCACCCTGGCGAACCCCGGGTAGCCGGCTTCGTCGGCCAGCACCACGCGCAGCACCGGATCGCGCCACACGACTTCACCGCCGTCGCCGGCGCAAAACGGACATTCCATGTTCGGTCTCCCTTCGTTGCGCTTCGTTGCGCTTCGGTGCACTTCGTTACGCTTCGTTGCGCTTCATCCCATTGCGTGACGCCAGGCGACGCCACGTGACACGCCGTCGTCCTTCGCCGCCCCTGGTCGCGCGGCGGTGTCCTTCAATGGCGCGCATAACGCCTCAATGCTTCCTGCCCTTCTTGCGCTTGCCGGTCGCCGGATCCACCGGACCGAGCGCCAGTTCGGCGAAATCGATCTCGCTGAGCATCTCGCGCAGCGTCTCGTCGTTGATGCGATGCGTGATGCGCAAGCGCGACAGTTCCACGCGTTCGGCCTGCAGCGCGGCTGCGCGCAAACGCCGCTCCACTTCCACATCGCGCACGGCGCGCGCGCGCATCTCTTCGGTCGCGCTTGCCGCGTTGAGCGCACGCCGGTAGCGCCCCATGACCCGGGCGGCCGCTTCCGCGCACACGGCGGTGTCCAGTTCGTCGCCCGACCTGGCGATCACCTTCTGCAACGACTCGATGGCGCGAATCGCCGCCTCGGACGCCGCCAGCCGAGCTTCGGCCATCTCCCGGTTGCGCGGGTCCTCGACCGGCCAGCGCACACCACGCAGCAGGATCGGCAGGCCGATGCTTCCTCCGATGAGCGACAGCAGGATGACCCCGGCGGCCAGAAAGATCAGCAGATCGCGCCCCGGGAAAGGGGCGCCGCCCGGCAGCGCGAGCGGCACCGACAGGGCGCCGGCCAGCGTCACCGCGCCGCGCACGCCCGAGAGCGCCGTCACGCCGGTAAAACGCATGCCGGGCTTCATCGTGATTTCCCCGCGACGCATGCCGAGGAAGTACATCACTCGCCACGCCGACCACACCCAGCAAAAGCGCAGCACGATGAGCACCGCCGAAATCGCGCCCACATAAGCCATCAACTCGCCGAGATTGAGCAACGTGCCCCACAGATGCTGGTTCGGTCGCAGCGCCGCGCGCACGATATCGGGCAATTGCAGGCCGAGCAGCACGAACACCGCGCCGTTGAACACGAATTCGAGCATCGACCACACGCCGTTGCCGAGAATGCGCGTGGCCGTGCGGCTGTTGAGCAGATCGGTCGAGCTCACGGTCATGCCCGCGGCCACGGCCGCGAGAATGCCCGAGAAGCCGAAATGCTCCGCCAGCAGATAGGCGGCAAACGGCATGAGCAGGAGCAGCAGCACGACCGTGGCCGGTTCCTCGTTGGAGACGTCGAGCACCCGGCGGTGAAATTGCGTGAAGAGCCAAGTCACCGCCCAGCCGGCGAGCAGGCCGCCGAGCGCGATGACGAAGAAGGAAAACGTGGCGTTGCCGATCGAGAACAGGCCGGTGGTGGCCGCCACGATGGCGAACTTGAACGCGACGAGGCCCGACGCATCGTTCATCATCGCTTCGCCTTCGAGCACGTGCATGAGACGCGTGGGCATGCGCAGGCGCCCGGTGAGCGCGGATACGGCCACCGCGTCGGTCGGCGAGAGCACGCCGCCGAGCGCAAACGCCACGGCCAGCGGTATCGACGGAATCATCCAGTGGATGAAGTACCCCACGCCGAGCACCGTGAAGATCACCAGACCGAGCGCCATGGCGATGATCGGCACGCGCAGGTGCCAGAACTCGCGCTTGGGCATGCGCCAGCCGTCGGCGAAGAGCAGCGGGGGAATGAACAGCAGGAAGAAGATCTCGGGGTCGAGATCGATGTGCAGCCCCGCGCCCGGCCAGGCGAGCGCGGCGCCCACGGCGATCTGCACCAGCGGCACCGGCAGGAATCGGACGAAGCTGACCAGCACGCCGGTCAGCGCCACCACGAACAGCAGGATCAGTGCTGTATAGACTACCTCCATGCCACCTCCGTGGTCCGTCGGTCAGGCCTCGGCCGCGTCCCGCGCAGGAGCATCACACCAGCACGCGTTCGATGCCGCCGTTGTTCGCGTCCTTCACGTAGTCCACCAGCCACTCGTCGCCCAGCACGTGCCTGGCGATTTCCACGACGATGTAGTCGGCCGTGACATTGGCGTCCTCGTTATAGCGCGACAGCCCTTGCAGGCACGACGGGCAGCTCGTGAGAATCTTCACGTCATCGACCTTGCCGTCGGCGCGCAGCTTCGCGGCGCCCTTGCGCATCTCCTCCTCCTTGCGGAAGCGGATCTGCGTCGAGATGTCGGGCCGCGTGACGGCCAGCGTGCCCGATTCGCCGCAGCAGCGATCGTTCTTCTCGATCTTGTACCCGTCGTTCTCGCTGCCCATCAGCTGGTTCACGAGCTTGACCGGGTCCATCGTCTTGATCGGCGTGTGGCACGGATCGTGATACATGTAGCGCGTACCGCCCACGCCGTCGAGCTTGACGCCCTTCTCGAGCAGGTATTCGTGAATGTCGACAATGCGGCAGCCCGGGAAGATCTTCTCGAACTCGTAGCCGGCGAGCTGATCGTAGCAAGTCCCGCACGACACCACCACGGTCTTGATGTCGAGGTAGTTCAGCGTATTCGCCATGCGATGGAACAGCACGCGGTTGTCCGTCACGATCTTCTCGGCCTTCTCGCCCTGCCCCGAGCCGCGCTGCGGATAGCCGCAACACAGGTAGCCCGGCGGCAGCACCGTCTGCACGCCCACGTGCCAGAGCATGGCCTGCGTGGCCAGACCGACCTGCGAGAACAGACGCTCCGAACCGCAGCCCGGGAAGTAGAACACCGCTTCCGAGTCCACCGTGGTGGCCTTCGGATCGCGAATGATCGGCACGACCTTGTTGTCTTCGATGTCGAGTAGCGCGCGCGCCGTCTTCTTGGGCAGATTGCCCGGCATCTTCTTGTTGACGAAGTGGATCACTTCCTCGCGCAGCGGCGGCTTGCCGACCGTGGCCGGCGGATGCGCCGTCTGCTTCTTCGCGAGCTTCTTGAAGATGTCGGCGCCGAAACGCTGCGCCTTGTAGCCCCAGTCGATCATCACTTTGCGGGTGATGTTGATCGTCTCGGGGTTGGTCGCGTTCAGGAAGAACATGCCGGCGGCCGAGCCCGGATTGAATTTCTTCTTGCCCATCTTGCGCAACAGGTTGCGCATGTTCATCGTCACGTCGCCGAAGTCGATCTTCACCGGGCACGGCGTCACGCACTTGTGACAGACGGTGCAGTGATCGGCCACGTCGTTGAACTCGTCCCAGTGCTTGATCGACACGCCCCGACGCGTCTGTTCCTCATAGAGGAACGCCTCGATGAGCAGCGACGTGGCGAGAATCTTGTTGCGCGGGCTGTAGAGCAGGTTCGCGCGCGGCACGTGCGTGGCGCACACCGGCTTGCACTTGCCGCAGCGCAGGCAGTCCTTCACGCTGTCGGCAATGGCGCCGATGTCCGACTGCTGCATGATGATCGACTCGTAGCCCATCAGCCCGAAGCTCGGCGTATAGGCATTGCGCAGGTCGGCAGGCAGGTCGGGCATGTCCAGCAGCTTGCCCTTGTTGAAGCGCCCCTCCGGATCCACGCGCATCTTGTAGGCGCGGAACTCGCCGATCTCGGCTTCCGTCAGGAACTCCAGCTTGGTAATGCCGATGCCGTGTTCGCCCGAGATCACGCCGTCGAGCGAGCGGGCGATGTCCATGATGCGGGCCACGGCCTTGTGCGCATCCTGGAGCATCTCGTAGTTATCCGAGTTCACCGGGATGTTGGTGTGCACGTTGCCGTCGCCGGCGTGCATGTGCAGCGCCACGAACACACGGCCATGCAGCACGCGCTTGTGAATCGCCTGCGCCTCGTCGAGGATCGGCTTGAACTCGGCGCCCGAGAAGATCTGGCGCAGTTCGGCGCGGATCTCCTGCTTCCACGACACCCGGACCGTGCGATCTTGCAGCAGGTCGATCAGACGCGTTTCCGGCTGCTTCGTCAGGCGATCGTTGAGCGCCACATTGATGTCGCGAATGCCATGACGATTGAGCAGCGGAATCGCCTCGGCGAGCGGCATCTCGAAGTGATCGCGCAGGAAGACCCAGCGCTCGCGCACATCGCGCAGCAGCGTGAGTGCGGTTTGCACGCGGTCTTCGAGCAGTTCGGCCGACGGGATTTCGTTCGCGTCGTCGGTCTTGCCCAGCGGCAGGTTGCCGGCTTCGAAGAACGCCTCGAGGGCGTCGACCAGCTGGAGCTTGTTCTTGAGCGAGAGCTCGATGTTGATGCGCTCGATGTGGTCGGTGTACTCGCCCATGCGCGGCAGCGGAATCACCACGTCTTCGTTGATCTTGAAGGCGTTGGTGTGGCGCGCGATGGCGGCCGTGCGCGAGCGGTCGAGCCAGAACTTCTTGCGGGCCTCCGCCGACACCGCGACGAAACCCTCGCCGCTCTTGCCGTTGGCCATGCGAATGACTTCCGAGGTCGCCTGGGCGACCGCGTTGTCGTCGTCGCCGACGATGTCGCCGATGAGCACCATCTTCGGGAACGCGTTGCGCTTCGACTTCGTGGCGTAGCCCACAGCGCGCAGATAGCGTTCGTCCAGATGCTCGAGGCCGGCGAGAATCGCGCCGCCCGCGGCCGTCTGCGCGAACATGTAGTCCTTGATCTCGACGATGCTCGGAATCGCTTCCTTGGCCTGGCCGAAGAATTCCAGGCACACCGTGCGGGTGTGCGCGGGCATCTTGTGCAGAATCCAGCGCGCGCTCGTGATGAGACCGTCGCAGCCTTCCTTCTGAATGCCCGGCAGGCCGGCGAGGAACTTGTCCGTCACGTCCTTGCCGAGGCCTTCCTTGCGAAAGCGCTTGCCCTCGATGTCCAGCCGTTCGGTCTTGAGCAGTGCGGCGCCGGGCGCCTGATTGCCGTCGTACCACTTGAGCTCGAAGCGGGCGACCGGAATGTCGTGAATCTTGCCGAGGTTGTGATCGAGGCGCGTGACTTCCAGCCAGTTGCCCTGCGGATCGACCATGCGCCACCAGGCCAGGTTATCGAGCGCGGTGCCCCACAGCACGGCCTTCTTGCCGCCGGCGTTCATCGCCACGTTGCCCCCGATGCACGAGGCATCGATCGACGTGGGGTCCACCGCGAACACCAGACCGGCGCGCTCGGCGGCCTCGGCCACGCGGCGCGTGACCACGCCCGCGCCCGAGAAGATCGTCGGTACCGGTTTGTCCACGCCGGGCAACTGCGAATATTCGACATCGCCGAGCTGCTCGAGCTTTTCCGTGTTGATGACGGCCGAGAACGGCGTGAGCGGAATCGCGCCGCCCGTATAGCCGGTGCCGCCGCCGCGCGGGATCACCGTCAGCCCGAGCTCGAAGCAGCCTTTGACCAGCGACGCCATTTCGGCTTCCGTGTCCGGCGTGAGCACCACGAACGGATATTCCACACGCCAGTCGGTGGCGTCGGTCACGTGCGACACGCGCGACAGGCCGTCGAACTTGATGTTGTCGTGGGCGGTCGTGCGGCCAAGCACCTTCTTCGCGCGACGGCGCAGTTCCGCCATCTTGTCGAACTCCGCGGCGAAGTCGGCCACGGCGCGGCGCGCCGCCGATTCCAGCTGTTCCACGCGCGCGGCGCGCTCGCGGCCGCTCTCGTCGGCGTGTTGCGCCATGTCGGCGCGACGGCGCTTGTCGATCTCGTTGAGCCGGTGCTCGAGGGCATCGATCAGCAGCTTGCGGCGCTTCGGATTGTCGAGCAGGTCGTCCTGCAGATACGGATTACGGCGAACCACCCAGATGTCGCCTAGCACTTCGTACAGCATGCGTGCCGAGCGGCCGGTGCGGCGTTCCGCGCGGAGTTCGTCGAGGATCGCCCAGGCGTCGGCGCCGAGCAGGCGCATGACGATTTCGCGGTCCGAAAACGACGTGTAGTTATAGGGGATCTCGCGCAGTCGCGGCGGTTGGGCGGCTACGGCATGCTTTGCGTCGTGCGGCTCGAAGGCGGGCAAGGGTGCGTTCATCTTGTCGGGCTCGTCATTGCGGCGGTGCGTCCGCCGTCGGCGTTCGTCTCGCGGGACGCGCCGAAAGTCAAAATCGGGTATGCGCTGGGATTGCCGGCGGCGAGCGCGCTGGGGATCAAGGGTGCGCGCTGGCCGACAACGGACGATCTGCGATCAGCGAGATCGACGACTGCCGTGCGAAGACGCCGATGACGAATCGTGTCCGGTCATCGAGCAGAAGCACAGGGGGGTGAGGCAGTTGGTGCGCATGCCCAGATCTTTCTTCCGGCTTGGGAAAGTGTTGGTAGGGGAATGTAGGCCGAATTGTACTTCATTGCACCGCAACACGTCGGCGGCGCACCGAATTCCTCGCTCTGGCGCGTCATTCCCCTCCCTCCCCCCAACTTCCCCCGACCGATTCGCCGTCCGTCGTTGCCGACATCGGCCTCATCGCTGCGTTGACGGCACCTTAACGACCAACCCGGTACCGCTCGCCCCCGACACCTTCCAGTGATTTCCCCGGCCGCTGTATCCGTTTATATACAACGAGTTGCGGCCCACTCCTGCTGTGAAATTTTCAGCGAACCAGAGTATGTTTTGCCGATCCCCGCTCCATCCACCCGACAAGAGGTGTCTCTATGGCTTCGTTTCAACTGAACGGCAAGCCGGTCAAGGTCGACGTCGACCCGGCCACTCCCCTGCTCTGGACCCTGCGCGACGCGCTCAACATGACCGGCACCAAATTCGGATGCGGCATGGCGTTGTGCGGCGCGTGCACCGTCCATATGGACGGCGCGGCCATCCGCAGTTGCATCACCCCCGTCTCCGCCGTGGAAGGCAAGAAGATCACGACCATCGAAAACGTCGGCGCCGACCCGGTCGGCCGTGCCGTGCAGGACGCCTGGGTCAAGCACGACGTGCCTCAGTGTGGCTACTGCCAGAGCGGCCAGATCATGTCCGCCACCGCGCTGCTGCGCGAGAACAAGCAGCCCAACGACGAGCAGATCGACGCCGCGATGTCGGGCAACATCTGCCGTTGCGGCACCTACGCCCGCATTCGCGCGGCCATCAAGGACGCCGCGGCGTCGCTGGCCTGAGGCGAGGAGACACCGACATGCGCGAACTTCGCTTTTCCCAGTATCCCGGCGTCGCCGTGGGCGACTACACCGGCCTGAGCCGCCGCGGATTCCTCAAGACCTCCGCCCTTGCGGCCGGCGGCCTGATGCTTGAAATGTCGCTGCCCGGCGCCATGCGCGGCGCCGCCGCACAGGGCGCCGCGCCGGCGCCCGTCGTGCCGTCCGCGTTCGTGCGCATCGCGCCCGACGACACCGTCACCATCCAGGTCAACCGCCTCGACTTCGGCCAGGGCGTGCAGACCGCGCTGCCCATGCTGGTTGCCGAGGAACTCGACTGCGACTGGGCGAAGGTGCGCAGCGAGCTGGCGCCGGCGGCCGACGTCTACAAAGACCCCTTGTTCGGCATTCAGATGACCGGTGGTTCCGGCTCCGTGGCGCACTCGTGGTTGCAGTACCGTCGCATCGGGGCGTCGGCGCGCGCCATGCTCATTGCGGCGGCGGCGCAGCAATGGAAAGTGCCCGCCGCACAGTTGAAAACCGAAAACGGCGTCGTCCTCGGCCCCAACGGCCAGCGCGCCACCTACGGCAGCCTCGCAGCCAGGGCGCAGGCCATGCCGGTGCCGGCCGATGTCCCGCTCAAATCGCCGTCGGCGTTCCGCCTGCTGGGCAAGCCGACCGGCCGCCTCGACGCGCGGGCCAAGTCGACCGGCGTGCCGATGTACGGCATGGATTTCAAGCTGCCCAACCTCAAGGTGGCGGTCGTGGCGCGCCCGCCGGTGTTCGGCGCCAAAGTGAAACGCTTCGACGCCAAGGCCGCGAAGGCCGTCAAGGGCGTGCGCGACGTGCTGGAGATTCCCGACGATCGGGGCGGCACCGCCGTAGCCGTCATCGCCGACGGCTACTGGCAGGCGAAGACCGGACGTGACGCGCTCAAACCCGAGTGGGACACCAGCGGGGTCGAACACGTCGACACCACGGCGCAGTTGGCCAAATACAAGGAAATGGCCAGGACGCCCGGGACCGTGGCCA
The DNA here is from genome assembly GCF_000767615.3 of Pandoraea pnomenusa. Classification (NCBI taxonomy): domain Bacteria; kingdom Pseudomonadati; phylum Pseudomonadota; class Betaproteobacteria; order Burkholderiales; family Burkholderiaceae; genus Pandoraea; species Pandoraea pnomenusa. The sequence goes on from NZ_CP009553.3 coordinate 4,580,746, forward strand.
TCGACGCCGACGTCAGCAAGCTCAAGGGCGCGCCCAAAACGCTCGTGGCGGAATACAGCTTCCCGTATCTCGCGCACGCGCCCATGGAGCCGTTGAACTGCACCGTGCAGCTCTCCGACAAAGGGGCCGAAGTCTGGACCGGCACCCAATTCCAGACCGTCGATCAGGCGGCCATTGCACGCACGCTCGAACTCAAGCCCGAGCAAGTCAAGCTGCACACGCTCATGGCGGGCGGGGGCTTCGGGCGACGCGCGGTCCCCACGTCCGACTATGGTGTCGAGGCGGCGCAGGTCGCCAAGGCATGGCGCAAGGCCGGCCATCGCGAGCCGGTCAAGGTCATCTGGAGCCGCGAAGACGACATCCACGGCGGCTACTACCGTCCCATGTACGTGCACCGCGCCGAAATCGGCCTCGACGACAAGGGCAACATCCTCGCGTGGAATCACACCATCGTCGGTCAGTCCATTCTGGCGGGTACGCCGTTCGAGAAGATGATGGTCAAGAACGGCATCGACGGCACCAGTGTGGAGGGCGTGTCCGGCACGCCGTACGCCGTGCCGCTGCGTCTGACGTTGCACAGTCCCAAGGTCAACGTGCCGGTGTTGTGGTGGCGGTCGGTGGGCAACACGCACACCGCGTACGTCATGGAAACCTTGATCGATGAGTTGGCGAAGCAGGCCGGTCAGGACCCGGTGGCGTATCGCTATGCATTGATGGGTGACAAACATCCGCGACACAAGGAGGCGCTCGCGTTGGCGGTCGAGCGATCCGGCTACGGGAAGACACGGTTGCCGGAGGGGCAGGCGTGGGGCGTGGCGGTGCATGAGTCGTTCGACTCCGTGGTGGCGTACGTTGTCGTGGCCGAGATGCGCAATGGAACCCCGAGGTTGGTGAGTGCGACGGCGGGGGTGCATTGCAACTTCGCGGTCAATCCGCTGACGGTAGCTGCGCAGGTCGAGGGGGCGGCGTTGATGGGATTGGGAACGACGTTGCCGGGTGCGGCGATCACCATGAAGGATGGGGAAGTCGAGCAGAGCAACTTCCATCAGTACATGGTGGCGCGCCTGCCGGACATGCCGGCGATCAGTGTGCACATCGCGAGTTCTGGCGATGCGCCGACGGGGATGGGCGAGCCGGGATTGCCGGCGTTGGCACCGGCGTACGCGAACGCGCTGTTCACGTTGACGGGAAAGCGCCTGCGTTCCTTGCCGTTCGACGTGGCAAAGGCGTGACCTGCGCGCAACGATAAGCAGGAAAACAGGAGGAGGCGCTCTGGACAGCCTGCGGCGGGGCAGGACCGGGGCGCCTTTCCGATGGGGGAATCAGGAACCGGAATGTGTCCATGGGTGCGCCGGTCCGGCCGACCCGGACGTTGCGCGCCGCCGTTGGCGGCAGGGCATCGAGCCTCGACGTCGGGCCATCGAACCTACCCGACCAGTAAATGTTTGAAAGGCGCGAAGATGCCGTGCCAGAACGATTCGGGCACCCGCATCATCAGGTAGGTCACGGCAATGTAGCGCAGCGCCTTGCCCACTGCGATATAGAGCAGGCAGGCGCGCCAGGGAAGGCGCAGCCATCCGGCGAGCGAGCAGAACGGGTCGCCGACCACGGGCAGCCACGAGAGCAGGAGCAGTGGCGGCCCGAAGCGGCGCATCCAGCGGTGATAGCGTTCGTTCATCGGCGCCTTGCCGTCGGCACGCTTGACGGACCGCGACGGCGCATCCCCGAAGGCGGCCGCCCGCTCACCGGCACGGCCCGCCGCCCGCGCATGGGTGCGGCGACGGACTTTGAGGCGAACGAACGCGCGGCGCGCGGCGAACCCCATCCACCAATTGAGCATTCCGCCGGCAGTGTTGCCTGCCGTGGCCACCGCAATGGCGGGCCAGAACATTTGCGGGTTGAGCGTCACATAGCCGAAGAGCGCGGGCTCGGAGCCCATTGGCAGCAGTGTGGCCGAGACAAACGACACCAGAAAAATGGCCGGCAGGCCAACGCCGGGCAGGGCCAGCACGCCGAGCAGCCAGGTGATGAACGACTCCATGCAACTCCGGAAATAGACAGAACAGATCCCGCACGGGCGGGCCACCGGACGACATGACCGACCGGACGGTCGGCGCATGCGTCATGCGCCAACCCGCGTTCGGGCATGCGAGTTTGGCAGAAACGAAAAGTCTGGCGCATAATGCATGTCCATGACCCGACCTTCGACGCCGCCCGTGGCCATTCTACTGGCAGGCGGACTCGGTACCCGCTTCGATGCGGCTGGGCGCCGGAACAAGCTGCTCGCGCCGCTGCCCGGAGATCCCCTGAACCGACCCGTTGCCCTTGCCAGCGCGCATGCGCTGCTGGCCGTATTGCCGCGCGTAATCGCGGTCGTGCGTCCGGATTCGGCCGAGCTCGAGAACGTGCTGCTGCAGGCGGGTTGCGAAGTCGTGATGAGCCACGCCACCAAGCGCGGCATGGGGGCCACGCTCGCGGCCGGCATCCAGTCCGGCGCCGACGAAGCGCCGCCGCCCGGGCTGGAACATCTCGACGGCTGGCTCGTTGCGCTGGCCGATATGCCCTACATCCATCCGCATACCATTCGCGCCGTCGCCGGTGGACTCACCTCGTCCGAGGCCATCGTCGCACCGAGTTATCAGGGACAGCGCGGCCACCCCGTGGCCTTCGGTTCTGCCTTCACGTCACGCCTGGCCGCCCTTGACGGCGACGCCGGCGCGCGCGACCTGTTGATTAGCGAGCACATTACGATCGTCGATGTCGACGACGCCGGAATCGTGCGCGACATCGACACCCCAGACGACCTACGCTAGGGCGCGCACTCCCCTTTCCCGATTTTTCCCGAGAGACCAAGCGCGACCGCCCCGGCGGACGTGCTGGTCTATCATTGTCCTTTTGTTCCTTGATGTGCCTAACCTGAAGAAGCCTTAAATCATGTCCGATGCAGCTCCCGATTATCTGAAGAAGATCCTCACCGCAAAAGTCTACGACGTCGCCAAGGAAAGCGAACTCGAATTGGCACGCACGCTCTCCATGCGGCTGCACAATCGAATTTATCTGAAGCGCGAAGACAATCAGACGGTGTTCTCCTTCAAGATTCGGGGCGCATACAACAAGATGGCCAACCTCAGCGAGGCCGAACGCGAACGCGGCGTGCTCACCGCCTCGGCCGGCAATCACGCGCAGGGCGTGGCATATTCCGCCGCGCGCCTGGGCTGCAAGGCCGTCATCGTCATGCCGGTCACCACCCCGCAGGTCAAGATCGACGCCGTGCGGACACACGGCGGGCGCGCCGTCGAAGTCGTGCTGGCCGGCGATTCCTACAGCGACGCCTACGCCCACGCCATGACCTTGCAGAGCGAACGCGGCCTGACCTTCGTGCCGCCGTTCGACGACCCCGACGTCATTGCCGGCCAGGGCACCATCGGCATGGAAATCCTGCGCCAGCACCAGGGCCCGCTGCACGCCATCTTCGTGCCCATCGGCGGTGGCGGGCTCGCCGCCGGCGTCGCCGCATACGTGAAGGCCGTGCGTCCCGAGATCAAGATCATCGGCGTGCAGTCCGTCGACTCCGACGCCATGGCGCAATCCATCCACGCCGGCGAGCGCGTGCTCCTGAACGATGTGGGCCTGTTCGCGGACGGCACCGCCGTCAAATACGTCGGCGCCGAGACGTTCCGGCTGTGCCAGGCCCACCTCGACGAAGTCGTTCGCGTGGACACCGACCAGCTCTGCGCGGCCATCAAGGACGTCTTCCAGGACACCCGCAGCGTGCTCGAGCCTTCCGGCGCGTTGTCCGTGGCGGGCGCCAAGCTGTACGCCGAGCGTGAAAAGCTCAAGGCCGAGACGCTCGTGGCGATCACCTCCGGCGCCAACATGAACTTCGACCGCCTGCGCTTCGTCGCCGAGCGCGCCGAAGTCGGCGAGGCGCGCGAAGCGGTGTTCGCCGTGACCATTCCCGAGGCGCGCGGCAGCTTCAAGCGCTTCACCGAAGTGGTGGGCAGCCGCAATGTGACGGAGTTCAATTACCGAATCAGCGAGGCGTCCAGCGCGCACATCTTCGTGGGCATCCAGATGCACAATCGCGACGAGGGCGAACGCATCAAGGCGGGCTTCGAGCGTCACGGGTTCCCCACGCTCGACCTGTCCAACGACGAACTCTCCAAGCAGCACATCCGCTACATGGTGGGCGGACGCTCCGCGCTCGCGAGCAACGAAGTGCTCTACCGCTTCGAGTTCCCGGAGCGTCCGGGCGCGCTGATGAAATTCCTCTCGGCCATGAGCCCGAACTGGAATATCAGCCTGTTCCACTACCGGAATCAGGGCGCCGATTACAGCAACATCCTCGTGGGCATTCAGGTGCCGGACGACGAGAAGGCCGCGTTCCGCGACTTCCTCGCCACGCTCGGCTATCCTTACTGGGACGAAAGCGACAACCCGGTCTACAAGCTGTTCCTCGGGTAAGCCGCCGGCTTTCACATCCGCAACGACTCAGGACATCACGCCACCGCCGCCATGCCCATCACGCTCGAGAACAAACTTGTCGTCGCGATATCCTCGCGCGCGCTGTTCGACTTCGAAGAAGAGAACCGCGTGTACGAGGCGGGCGTGGCAAGCGGCGACGACCAGTCCTACATGCGCTACCAGCTCGACCGCCTCGACGTGCCCGCGCGCATCGGCGTGGCGTTTCCGCTCGTGCAGAAGCTCCTCGCTTTCAATCAGGACGGGACCGACAGGCATCGCGTGGAAGTCGTGGTGCTCTCGCGCAACGATCCCGTGAGCGGCATGCGTGTGTTTCGTTCCGCGCGGCAGGTCGACCTCAAGATCGAGCGCGGTGTGTTCACGCGCGGGCGCGAACCGTTCGGCTACCTCAACGCCCTGGGCGCGCACCTGTTCCTCTCGGCCAACGAGCGAGACGTGCGCAGTGCCCTCACGGCCGGCTTCCCGGCGGCGCGCGTCTACCCCGACTCCGCGAAAAAGGCGGAACTGCACCCCGACGAAATCCGCATCGCGTTCGATGGCGACGCGGTGCTCTTCTCCGACGAAGCCGAGCAGGTCTTCCAGCGCAACGGACTCGACGCCTTCCAGCGGCACGAGATCGAGCGCGCCGCCACGCCGTTGCCGCCGGGGCCGTTCAAGCCCCTGCTGCAGGCGCTGCACCGCCTGCAAACGCTCGCGGGACACGAAGTGCCGGTCAAGATCCGCACCGCGCTCGTGACCGCGCGCTCGGCGCCGGCGCATGAACGCGCGATTCGCACGCTCATGGACTGGAAAATCGACATCGACGAGGCGATGTTCCTGGGCGGGCTGGACAAAGGCGCGTTCCTGCGCGAATTCGAGCCCGATTTCTTCTTCGACGATCAGACACGCCACTGCGAGTCGGCCGCGCGGGTCACCCCCACCGGTCACGTCATCAGTGGCATTGCAAATCATGACAACGCCTGACCAATCTCCGCTCGGCAAGGAAGTTGCCTATACCGAGCAGTACGACCCGTCCCTGCTCTTCCCCATCGCCCGTGCGCCGGCGCGCGCGGCGATCGGCGTGCCCGACACGTTGCCGTTCTTCGGCGCCGACATCTGGAACGGCTACGAACTCTCATGGCTCAATGAAAAGGGCAAGCCGCAGATCGCGCTGCTCACCGCGATGGTGCCCGCCGATTCGCCGAACATCATCGAATCGAAGTCGTTCAAGCTCTATCTCGGCTCGTTCGCCCAAACCCGGCTGGCCAACGCCGACGCGGCGCGCGCATTGATTCAGCAGGATCTGTCCGAAGCCGCGGGGGCGCCGGTGCAGGTGCGGCTCATCGAGCCGGGCGGCTTCGGCAAGCTCGAACTCGACGAACTCGACGGCCTGCTCGTCGATCGCCTCGATATCGAGACCGACGTGTACGCGCCCGACGCCACCCTGCTCAAGGCTGCATTCGACGAGCCACACGTCGACGAAACCCTCGTGTCGAACCTGCTCAAGTCCAACTGCCCCGTGACGGGACAACCTGACTGGGGCAGCCTGCAGATCCGCTACGTCGGCCCGCCGATCGATCAGGAAGGCCTGCTCAAGTACGTGATTTCCTACCGACGTCACACGGGCTTTCACGAGCAGTGCGTGGAGGGCATCTTCATGGACATCCTTCGGCAGTGCAAACCCAGCCAATTGGCGGTATACGCACGATATACGCGACGCGGCGGGCTCGACATCAACCCGTTCCGCACCAATTTCACGCTGCCAATGCCGGACAACGCGCGCACGGCTCGCCAGTAAGGGATTGTCGCCCGAGCGGCACGCCAGACGGCGGCGGGATCCGAACCGGTCCCGCCGCCGTGCTCGTTTGAGGGCAGACGCCGAGGCGTCATGCCATGGCCTGCGCCATCGCCATGACGCGCTGCGCGGCGCGGCGCACGGCGGCAAACCCTGGCTGTCCGGCGCAGCGACGCATCGTCTCGCGCATGGCGCTTACGGCCGCTGCGTAATACGCAAGCTCGAACAGACATTCGCCCACCCGATACATCGGCCCGGGTGCCTCCCGATCGATCAGCGCCGCCGCCATGAAAAGCGGCAGCGCCGCCCGCGGCTCGCCAAGACGTTGTGCGCACAGGGCGAGCGCCACGGCATAGTCCGCCTGGTGCGGGCAAGCCGCGAGCAGCGGGGCGAAGCACTCGATCGCCTGCACGTAATCGCCGCGCTCGAACGCGCCGTAACCACGACGGTAGGCGGCGTCGCACCGCGCGGCGTCCCACGTCCCCGGGGACGGCAGGTCCATCGCAGCGCAGCGCGCCTGGGCGTCGCGCACCGCATCGCGGATCGCCGCGATGTCGCTCGCGACATGCCGCGACGGCGGCGTCGTGTCGGCTGGAATCTCAAACGAAGTCACGGCCGTTGGCCTCCCCGGAGCGCGCATCGAAGCGCACGCTCGCGCTCATCGCCTGCATCTCCTGCCGGGCTTCGCGGCGCTTTCTCGCACACACGCAGATCTCGCTCAGGCCGAACGTGATCGACCACGTGGAAAGCAGCGCAACGCTCCCGCCAAACGCATAGCCCAGCCAGCGATGCTCGTCCGCGAAAACCGCTTCGTCGCCCCGCAACGAAGTCTGCATGCAAGCGTAGGCGCTGCACCCCACGCCCATCAGGCCCAGCACGACGAGCGAGAGACCCGACAGGCCCGAATGCCAACCGGCCTGGCTCAGGTGCGACATGCGCTGGTTGTACAAACGGATGTCGTCGGGGGACGGCGGGAAGTCGATGACGACGCGGGCGTCGTCGGCAACGTCGTCCATCCGATGCAATGCCGGGGCGCTCCGGCTGGCGCCCTCCAGTCCATGAAACACGGTCCACCCCCTCTTTGATGAAGAGATTGCAGACTGCGCGCGCCAACATCCCGTTGCCATCGAAGCTCAACCGCAACCTTTGCGAAACGGATACCAAGGTGCCCGTCAAGGCGAGTGCTCAGTACGACGACGACACCCCGATGATCGCGTCCGTGGCGGCCACCACAAAAAAAGCCGGCGAAATCGCCGGCTTCCTCGAACCTGCGCGCGGCATCGCCACACCGGCGACACCGCGCGGATCGCACGCTCACGCCGCGGGCTTCTTGTACGCGACGCAATCCACCTCGACCTTGCAGTCGATGACCATGCTCGACACCACGCAGGCCCGCGCGGGCGGGTGTTCGCCGAAGTACTCCTTGAACACCTTGTTGAACGACGCGAAATCACGCGGATCGTCGAGCCATACACCGACGCGCATCACGTGCTCGGTGCCATAACCGGCCTCCGCGAGAATCGCCAGCATGTTGCGGATCGCCTGATGCGACTGGGCGACGATGCCGCCATCGATCACCTCGCCGTCCTGCATCGGGGTCTGCCCCGAGACGAACAGAAAGCCGTCGGCTTCGGTTGCGCGTGCGAACGGCATGCGCTGGCCACCTGTGCCCTGCCCGCCTTCCACGCCATATCGTTTGATGCTCATCATTGCTCCTTTCGACAATACGGCCGCCACACGCGTGTCGGCCGCAACATTGATCAAAGTACCGGCTGCGGCGTGCCACGCCGCACAAAGCGTCCGGCTCGCGCATGCTGCGTGGGTGCACGGTCCTGCCACGACAGTACGCCATTGACCCACACGGCGGCGATACCGTGGGCCGGCTGCATGGGGTCGGTGAAGGTCGCGGCATCGGCCACGGTGTCCGGATCGAACAGGACCAGATCGGCCCAGTAGCCCTCGCGCACGAAGCCCCGCCCGGTCAGCCCGAAGCGCTCGGCCGACAATCCTGTCATTTTGTGGACGGCCTCGGCCAGCGGGAACAGTTGCTGCTCGCGGCTGTATCGGCCCAGCACGCGCGGGAATGCCCCCCACAGTCGCGGGTGCGGCAGCGGGTCATTGGGCAGACCGTCCGAGCCCACGACCGTCGCGGGGTGACGAAGAATGCGCCGCACGTCGTCCTCTTCCATGCAGTGGTACACCGCACCTGCCGGCTGAAGCCGTGTTGCGGCATCCATCAGACCCACACCCCACTGCGCAGCGATTTCCGCGAGCAGCTTGCCGCCCTGCTCCGGGTGCGGCTGCGACCATGTCACGAGAATGTCGAAGTCGTCGGTGACCTGCTTGAGATCGAGCGTCGACGAACTGGCCGTGTATGGATAGCAATCGCAGCCAACCGGCTGGAAGCGCCGTGCCTTGTCGAGCGCGTCGAGAATCTCGGTGCTGCGTCCCCAGTTGTCGACGCCGGCACACTTCAGGTGCGACACGACCACCGGTACGCGCGCGTGCCGTCCAATGCGGAATGCCTCGTCGAGCGCCTCCAGGATCTCGGCGAACTCGGTGCGCAGATGCGTCGCGTACAGCCCGCCCGCCTCGGCGAGCGGCTCGGCCAGCGCGAGCACCTCTTCCGTGGGGGCGGCGTTCGCATTCGCATAGGCGAGGCCCGTGGACAAGCCCAGCGCGCCGTTGGCCAGCGCTTCGCGCAACTGCGCGCGCATCCCCTCGATTTCCGCTTCCGTCGCGGGGCGGTCGAGGCGGTCCATATGATTGTTGCGCAGCGCCGTGTGACCGATGAGCGCGGCCACGTTGATCGCCGGCTGCGCCCGCTCCAGCGCTTCGACATAGGCCGCGAATGTCGGATAGCGGAAAGCGTCGGCCTCGCCGAGCAGGTTCATCGGATCGGGCGGATCGCCCCCGAGCGTGACCGGCGCGGCGCTGATCCCGCAGTTGCCCACGACCACCGTCGTCACGCCTTGCGAGAGCTTCGGCGTCATGTCCGGGGTGCGTATCACGTTGGTATCGTCATGCGTGTGCACGTCGATAAAGCCGGGACTCAGCACCTGAGCCCGCCCCGCGATCCGCTGCGAGGCCTGCCAGCCGGCAAGCGCGCCGGCCGGCGCCACGGCATGGATGCGGCCGTCGCGCAGCGCGACATCGAAACGCTCGTCGGTGACCGGCGCGCCGGAGCCGTCGGCCAGTCGCACATCGGTGATGAGGGTGTCCACCGTGCGGTTCGCGAGGCAGTCAGTCATGTCAGTCTCCCAGGGGCTGGCGATCGCCGCCGCCCCGATGCGTGTCCAGCACGTACTTGATGCGCCGCAACAGCGCCTGGCTCTGCGGCTTGGCGAGCAACGCCAGTTCCGTGGCCAGCACGTCCATTGCCAGCAGCATCGCGTAGCGCGACGACGACGGTTTGAAAATGAAATCCGTTTCCAGCGCGCGAATCGGCAGCACCTCGTCGGCCAGCGTCGCGAGGGGCGATGCCGTCGCCGTGACCGCGACCACCTGCGCGCCATACTCCCGCGCGATCTCGCACGCCGACACCAGCTCCGGCGTATGGCCGCTCACCGAAAAGGCGAGCACCACGTCGTCCCGACCGAGCGTGCCGGCGACCATGCGGGCGAGCACGGCATCCTGATAGCTCGCCACCGGGCGCCCCAGCCGCACGAGCCGGTAACGGGCCTCGTCGGCCATGAGCGACGACCCGCCCCCCATGCCGAACGCGTAGACCATGCGCGCCGACAGCAACCGCCCCGCGGCACGACGCACCACGTCTGGCTTGATGAGTCCGCGATGCACCTGGAGCGTCGTCTGAATATCGTCGGCGATCCGGTCGATGGTCTCGCCCGAGCCGTCCTGCGCGTTGGCGGCGTTCGCGCCCAGAAAGCGCTGCCCCACCACCGCCGCCTGTGCCAGACGCAGCTTCAGGTCCCGCACATCCCGGCAGCCCATTGCCTTGGCGAAGCGGGTCACGCTGGCCTCGCTCACCCCGGCGCGCTCGGCGAGCACATTGATCGACGCCGCCGCGGCGCCGGCCACGTCTTCGAGCACCACCTGCGCGACTTTGCGCTCCGCCTGACTCAGGTGGTCGCTGCGCTCGGCAACGCGCGTCACGATATCGAAGGTTTCGGCCATATTCCGGTCCATGCGTGCGGTCGGGCGCCCCGGCAATTCGCCGTGACGTCGGTTCAAGTCGTTTTCTCAGTTTTTGTTACTTTATAACAAATTTGTCAAACCCTGGTAATTCAAAGCTATTATACGAACCATCCGGCAGACGTCGGCGCAAGGTCACGCGGAGGATTTTCGATGAATGATACAAACTATCAGCACGGCATGATCGATACCCTGAACAAGGGTCTTGGGGCGATGCCCACGCCGCTGGCGCCGTCGGCGACGGCCGGCCTCGGATGGAATCTGCTCGCCGAAGACCTGAGCCTGCCCACGGCGGTGCTTTATGAAGACAAGATCCGTCACAACCTCGCGTGGATGCAGCGATTCGTGCATGAGTACGGCGTGAAACTCGCCCCGCACGGCAAGACGACGATGGCACCGAAGCTGTTCCGTCGGCAGCTCGAGGGCGGCGCGTGGGGCATCACGCTTGCCACGGCGCAGCAAACTAATGCGGCGTACCACCACGGGGTGCGCCGGGTGCTCATGGCGAACCAGCTGGTCGGCAAGCGCAACATGGCGTTAATCGCCGACTTGCTGAAAGATCCCGATTTCGAATTCTTCTGCCTGGTGGACTCGGCAGAGGCCGTGGTGCATCTAGGCACCTTCTTCCGGGCGCGCGGCCAGTCGATTCAGGTGCTCATCGAGTTGGGCGTGACGGGCGGACGCACCGGCGTGCGCGACGACGCACAGCAACGCGCCGTGCTCGACGCCCTCGCCCGCTACCCGGACGCCGTCAAGCTCGCGGGCGTGGAAGTCTACGAGGGCGTGCTGAGTACCGAGTCGGACATTCGCGCGTTCCTCCAACGTGCCGTGAGCACCACGCGCGAGCTGGTCGCGGCGGGTCGCATCGAGCGCACGCCTGCGGTGCTCTCGGGCGCCGGGTCGGCATGGTACGACGTGGTGGCCGACGAGTTCGCGCACAAGGACGTCGGGGCAGCGCTCGACGTCGTGCTGCGCCCCGGCTGCTACCTTACGCACGACGTGGGCATCTACAAGGCAGCGCAGGCGCAGATCGCCACGCGCAATCCCATCGCAAGGCAGATGCGCTCGCAGTTGCAACCGGCGCTCCAGCTCTGGGCCTACGTGCAATCGATTCCGGAACCGGAGCGGGCGATCATCGCGCTGGGCAAGCGCGACGCCGCATTCGATGCGGGCATGCCCGAACCGGCGCAACAGTTTCGTCCCGGCGAGGACAAGACACCGAAGGCGACGCCGGCGCATTGGGAAGTCACCGGCATGATGGATCAGCACGCATACCTGCGCATTGCGCCGGGCGACGACATCCGCGTGGGCGACATGATCGCGTTCGACATTTCGCACCCGTGCCTGACGTTCGACAAATGGCGTCATCTGCCCGTGGTCGACAGCGACTACAACGTCGTTGACATCGTGCAGACATTCTTCTGACCGGGGATGCGTCGCCGTGCCGACGCCCCCCCCTCCGCAACGCCAGACAGAACCACCTTCACGACCGCCGGCATGACCTGTGCGTCGTGCTTCGACATGACAAAGCCCCGAAGGTCGGACTTACGTCGAGCTTTCGGGGTGACGTTCAGACCCGGTGGCCTATTGCATGCCCGGGAAGACCGCTCATGCCGGATTGCGTGACGACCGTTTGCGCGCCGGTGGCGGCGGATCCGTGTTGACGGGTTCCGCAGGACTGCGTCGCGTGGCGGGCCGGGCGTCCGGCGCGGTCGATTTCGCGCGGACCACCACCGACTTGAACTGTTCCTCGAGATGGCCCAATGCGCTTTCCAGCGTCGCGATCTCGGCGGGCGTCATGCCTTCGAGCGCGTCGTCGAAGAAAGCCTGGCGACGCGGCGTGGCCTCCTCGTACACCTCGGCACCGGCGGTAGTGAGCGTGACATTGGTGAGGCGGTTGTCGTCCGGGTCGGGGGCGCGAGTGAGCCAGCCGAGCGCTTCCATGGACTGCAACTGGCGCGTGAGCGACGCCGGGTCGAGCCGGCAATGTTCGGCCAGATACTTCTGCGAGCAGGTGCCTTGTTCGGCGAGCGTGAGAATGATTCGCCATCTCGGCAACGGGTGTCCGACCTTCGCGTCGAAGGCGAGCATCATCGCGCGATACGTCAGGCTGAGTTGCTGGATGACGTTGCGTTTCTGAGGGGTCGGCATGGCGTCACTCCGCGGGCGGCGGCGACGCCTTGGCGCCGCGCGTCAGACGAATGAGCGGCACGCGCCGCACGAACCACAGGCCGGCGAGTGCCGCGGCGAGCGACATCATCTGCCCGTTGTGAATCGCGGCGACCAGCGACGAGCGCGCCGACTCGATGAACAGGGCGCCGTTCTGGCCCATGTGGGCGAGCGTCATGAGGAAGTCGCTTTGGGCTTGCGAGTTCACGAGGATCTGCGGATCGGTGAGTTGCCCGGTCCATTGGGTGCCATCGTTTGCGGCGAGCGCGTCCTTCACGCGGGCGGTGTAGCTGTGATTCACCAGCGTGCCGACGATGGCCGTGCCGAGCATGCCGCCGATCATGCGCAGCGACTGCATGAGCGCGGTGGCGATGCCCAGATGCGCGCGGCCGGCGACTTCCTGCGCGAAAACCGTGAGATTGGGCATCACAAAGCCGAGGCCGAGGCCGGCGATGAACATGTAGCTCGCGAGCAGCGCGTGCGAGGTGCCGCGATGGGTGGTGATGATGCCGGCACAGGCGAGCGCGAGCAGCAGGAAACCGCCGTAGAGCATCACGTTCGGATTGCGCAAGCGCGTGATGAGGCGTCCGTTGACGATGCTGCCCACGGTGATGCAGACCACCAGCGGCGTGACCAGCAGACCGGTTTCGCGCGGCGACAGGCCGAAGCCGCCCTGCAACATCAGGGGCGCGTAGAAGAGGATGCCGAACATCGTGAAGCCTGCGAAGACCGACAGCACGAAGAGCGGCGCGAGGCTTTTGTCGCGGAACATCTCGAACGGCAGGATCGGGTGAGACGTTCGCTTCTCCCACGCGTAGAGCACGTAGGACGCGACCACGAACACGACGAGCAGCGCGAGCACGCCACGCGACAGGCCGTCCGCCGGCAGCCACTCCACGAGCATTTGCAGGCTTCCGAGTGCGGCGGCGATGAGCAGGGCGCCGAGCCAGTCGAGGCTCGTCTTGCCGTGTTCGTCGGCGCGCATGTGAGGCAGGTGTCGACCGACGAACCATACGCCGAGCAGCCCGACGGGCAGGTTGACGTAGAACACCGAGCGCCAGCCGTAGGCTTCGGTGAGGAAACCGCCGAGCGACGGGCCGATGGCGTTGGCGATGCCGAACGCGGAGCTGAGCATGACCTGCCAGCGCAGGCGCACGTGCGAGTCGGGGAAGAGTTCAGGCACGCACGCGAAGGCGGTGCCGACGAGCATGCCGCCGCCAATGCCCTGCAGGGCACGTGCGATGACGAGGAACGGCATGCTGCTGGCCGCGCCGCACAGCACGGACGCGGCCGTAAATACGATGATGGCCGCCATCACGAAGCGTTTGCGGCCGTAGAAATCACCGAGCCGACCGAAGATCGGCACGGTGATGACGGAGGTCAGGAGATACGACGTTGCGACCCAGGCGTAGTACTCGAAGCCCTTGAGCTCGGCGACGATGGTCGGCAGCGCCGTGCCGACGACCGTCTGGTCGAGCGCCACCATCATCGTGCAGAAACAAAGCCCGAGCATCGCCACGAGCGACTGTCGGAAGGGCAACACCTGCCCCGCCGAGTGCGGGGTGCTGGGACTGGGAGCCATTTTTTTGATGGATCAATGTTTGATCAGTCAAAGATTTTAGCACGATCGGAGGCTCGGAGACGGGGTGGTGATACTAGTAATAAAAACGGTTACCACGACGCGCAGTAACTACTTGAAACAATGGGATGGCCATTCCTGATCCGCCCCCTGCAAACAGTGCCATCCGGAGTCTAGTAAAGTTCGTTTTCGGAGAAGAAGACGAACATGAAGAAGCGATTTGCGGAACAGCAAATCATCGGGTTTCTGAAGGAAGCCGAAGCCGGTATGGCAGTCAAGTAACTATGCAGTCCGCCCGACTCCCGCCGACGTGCGCTCGGGCCGCACCTTACCCTACCGATAGGCCGCCTCGCACAACTCGCGCACATGCGTGCGGAACCAGCGCTGCGCCGGATCGTGATCGAGGCGGGGATGCCAGATCGCCGAAACATGGAAATCGGAGGCTGCCAACGGCAAGTCGAAGGGTTGCAAGCCCATGCTTGCGGCGTGATCCGGAGCGAACGCATTGCCGAGGCAGGAACGCGGGACGATCGCGAGCCAGTCGGAATGGCGCACCAGTTGCATTGCGCTCGTATACGACGGCACCACCACGGGCACGTTTCGCGGCGTTTCGGACGACGCAATCGCCAGATCGACTGGGTTTTCCGGGTCTCCCGTGCGCGAAACCATCACGTGCGCGTAATTCAACCAGCGCGCGGTGCTCACGCGTCGCATGCGCATGAGCGGGTGAGCGCTTCGGCAAATGCCGACATAGCGGTCCCGAAAGAGTCTGCGCGTGCGCACTTCGGGCGCCGACGCCCTGACGATACCGATCTCGAGATCGATCGTGCCGTCCCTGAGCGGTTGGGCATCCCAATCGGCCTTCGGTGCGAAATGAATCTGCACCCCCGGCGCCTCGCACCGAAGGCGCGTGAGCAGTGCGGCACCGAGCAGGTCGATAAACCCTTCACCAGCGCGCACCGTGAAACGTTGCACGAGGGTGCCGGCGTCGAACCGGTGTTCGGCGCGCCCCAGCGTCGCTTCCACGTCGCGTGTCAGCGAAGGCACCCGCTGGCTCAGTTGCTCGGCGTAAGGCGTCAACACCAGCGATCGCCCCGCCTGAAGGAGCAGGCGATCCCCCGTCGCGGCACGAAGCCGGGCGAGCGTACGGCTCATGGCCGACACGCTGATCTTCAGCCGCCGAGCCGCGCCCGTGACGCTTCGTTCGCTCAGCAGCGCGTCCAGAGCTGTCAGTAGATTCAGATCGATGCGCGACATTTGCGCAGCATAATCGAAATCGCACACCTATGGCGTTCGGTGCAACTCATAATTGCAGATAAGGCGTCTGGTGCAACGTTTTCCGAGGGTAGAGAATCGATGCATTCGATCGAACGACGGAGAATCTCATGCCTGAAACCCCAACGCATTTACCCTCCCTCCTCCTGATTGGTGCCTCGCGCGGCCTCGGCCACGCGATGGCCGCGGAGTTCGTCCACAGGGGATGGCGCGTGGTAGGCACCGTGCGCGCCGGCAGCGGCCGGACGCTGCTGCACGATCTGGCCGAAGCGCACCCGGACTGCGTGGAAATCGAGACGCTGGACATCACGCGGTGCGAACAGATCTCGGCCTTGCGCGAGCGCTTGCACGACCGAACGTTCGACATGCTGTTCGTCAATGCGGGCACGACCAATCCCGACCCGACGCAGCACATCGGCGAAGTGTCGACGCAGGATTTCGTGGATCTCATGATCACGAACGCCCTCGGCCCCATGCGTGTCGTCGAACGTCTCTGCGACCGGGTGCGTGCCGCGGGTCTGATCGGTGTGATGTCGTCGGGCCAGGGCAGCATCTCCGACAACGAGTCCGGCCAGCGTGAGCTCTACCGCGGCAGCAAAGCCGCGCTGAACCAGTTCATGCGCAGCTTCGCCGCGCGCCAGGTCCATACCCCACGACCCATGGCGCTCATCGCGCCGGGCTGGGTGCGTACGGAACTGGGCGGCCCCCAGGGGCGATTGTCGATCGAGGAAAGTGTGCCAGGTGTCGTGAACGTGCTGCTCGACAAGCTCGGCCGGCCGGGTCTCGAGTACCTCGACTACCTCGGACGCACCGTGCGCTGGTGAACCTGCGCCCAGTCGCCGACGTGACCGCGATCGCCATCACGATGGCGACGGCGGCCACACGCCCGACGCGAAGCATGCATGAAATCGCCCCCGCGCGTCGCGTCGATGCGACGCCGTCATCCTATCGATCGAAGTCGCCCGCCGCTTCCGGCTGGTAAAGCACCTTCTCGATGCGAATACGGCGAGTCCGGTTCCGAATCCGCCAATCGATCCCATCGCCCGCCTTATAGCCGAGGATCGCGGAGCCAACTTCGGAGAAGATCGACACCTTACCGGCGCTCTCGTCGGCGTCGTGCGGGTAGACGAGGTCCACGTCCACGGTCTCGTCGTCGAGCCTGAGCCGTGCCCTGGCGTTCATCGTGACCACGTCGCTTGCTACCTGCCGTGCGTCGACGACAATGGCCCGCTCGATCTCGTGCTCCAGATCGACCAGTGCCGGGCCCGCCTCCATCGCGACAAGGTGCCTGAGCCGTGTCTGATCGATCTCGGTGATGTGGATCTCGGTCGTGTCGCCCGGCGTGCTCTCGCGCAGATACTGTAGATAGCGCTCGGAGGTCATCGCGAGCGCTTTCATCGTGGGCGTTTCGCCGTGAGGCTCGAATCCGCAGCGCATGAAGGCCCTGAGCGAGCGCGTGTTATCCACGTGAATCCTGGCGACGAGCGTCTCGGCGCGCATCTCGAAGAAGGCGAGCTTCATTCCCGCGCGCAGCGCCCCGGCGCCAAGCCTGCGGCCCCAGTTGTCGCGATCACCAACGACCAGGACAATTTCGCAATCCTTACCTGTCTTGACGAGGCGGACAAAGCCGATCGGGGCGTCATGTCGGTCGTAGGCCATGAAGAACCGGCCGCCCTGGTTGAACAGATGGGTCAGTACCGGCAACTGCACGCGCTCGATGACTTGCTCGATGGATCGGGAAACGTGGCGCGAATCGCTGAGGTAGCGGACAACGTCTTCGTCGTCCAGCCAATCGATCAGATTCAGTGCGTTGGCCCGCGTGATCTCCGGGCACAGGGAAATGAAAGGCGTGCTCATCTTCACCATGGAATGGTTGCAAGAATGAAAGCCTTCCATGGCAACGGCCATGACGGTTCTTTCGACAGAGCCCGTATTCTAAGCCACAGGTCATCCGCGCAACGCGTCGATCGCATGCAGGTGATCTTCGAGCACCGACTGCAACGTTCGAATGAATGCCCGCCCGGCGTGCGACAGCGGTTCGGCCTGCGAGTACACGGCATGCACCCGCAGTTTCCTGGCGGGGCGGATCTCGTGAACATCGATGCGTTGGAACGTCGACGCATCGATGCAGAACGGATCGACGATCGCCACGCCCACGCGCTCCTTCACCAGCACGCGGGCGCTGATCGCCGAGCGCACTTCGACGATGGGCGACGGCCGCCGGTGCCTGCCGAAGATATCGCCCACGATCGCGCCCAACGGCGTGTCGTGTCCGTAGTCGATCCAGGGATGCGACGCGAGGTCGTCCGCCTTGACCACGCCCCCCGGCGCAAGCCATCCGGGTGGGCTGATGCACATCATCGGTCCGTCGGCCAGCGCCTCCATCCTCAGGTTGTTCGAATTCACCGCGAACATCGACACACCAAGATAGTCCTTGCCCAGCAACACGCGCGGGATCAGGTTGTTGTGCGTGAGCGGCTCGAAGTGGATCTGAAGCTCGGGATAGCGCTGATTGAACAGCGCAATCGCGCGCGGCACCAATTCCGCGCCCAGACTCGGACTGCACACGATGTTCAGCTTCCCGCTCTTGCCCTCGATGATCGCGCGCACCAGATCGTCAACGCGCTGCACGCCGGCATACGCCGTCTCCACTTCGTGGTAGATGCGTCGCGCCTCGGGCGTGGGGAATAGCCGCCCCTTCGATCGCTCGAACAACGGGAACCCCACGCGCCCCTCGGCCGCCGCGAGAATTCGGCTGGCTGAAGGCTGTGTGATGAAGAGCATCTTCGCCGCTTCTGTGATCGAGCCGGTGATCATGATCGCGCGGAATGTCTCGATCTGACGAAGGCTCATCGCCAGCGGGCGCGGCATGGGGGTATCCGAGACCACGTCTGCACCTTTCCAATGGAGTCTTGATGGTGCAAAAGCTTACCTCAGGCACCTCCGTGGTGCGAACCCATGCATTGCGTCTATAAGGTCCGAAAATCGTTCTATTGGACCCGTCATCCATGCGGTTGCTATCGTGAATCCATCCAATTTGTCGCGTTACCGGATTCGCGTATGTCGTCCACCCTCCTCGTCATCAACCCCAACTCGCTCACCGGCGTGACGCACAGCATCGCCGCGACGGCGAACGTCCAGTTCCGCGACGCGCCCGTGCGCCTGACCTACGCCACGCTCGACGGGGCGCCTCCCGGGATCGCCACGCAGCGCGACGCCGATCGGGCGGCGGTCCTCGTCGCCGACGCGATCGAAAGGAATCTGCAAGGCACCGATGCCGCCGATGCCTTCGTGCTTGCCTGCTACAGCGATCCCGGACTCGCCGCCGCGCGCGAGATCACCCGACGCCCGGTCATCGGCATCGGACAAGCGGCGCTCGGGGCGGCCACCGCACTCGGCGAACGCGTTGGCGTGGTCGCGATCACCCGGGGCAGCATCGCCCGACATTGGCGCGCCTACCGAGCCTATGGCCTCGCGCAGCACATCGCCGGCGAACGCGCCGTCGACCTGAGCGTTGCCGAATCGGGTGACGAGACGCGCGCGGTACCGCGCATCGTCGACACCGCGCGCGCACTCATCGAGCGCGACGGCGCAGACGTCATCGTGCTCGGTTGCGCTGGCATGGCGGCATTGCGCGAGCGCATCGAAGCCGCCGTGGGGGTACCGGTGGTCGAACCCTGCATGACCGCCATCGCACTCGCCGCCAACGTGCTGAAGGGAAACTCGGGGGTCCTGCGATGAGCGCCGCGCCGACCGTGCTCGGCGTGTTGGGTGGCATGGGGCCCCTCGCCACCGCCGACTTCATGCGCAAGCTCGTGGAATCCACGCCGGCGACAAAGGACCAGGACCACATGCCGGTGTTCGTGCACAGCGTCCCGCAGATTCCCGACCGCAGCGAGTCGTTCCTCGCCGGCTCCGACGCGCCCTGGCCATTCCTGCTGGCCGGTCTGCGCATTCTCGAATCGGCGGGCGCGGGCGCCATTGCCATTCCGTGTAATACGGCGCATCTCTGGCATTCACGCCTCGCGGCGGCCACGCAGCTCGAAGTGCTGCACATCGGACGCGCGAGCGCCGAAGCCGTCACCGCGCATCCCGCGGCACTCCGGCGGGTGGGCCTGATGGCCACGTCCGCCACCATTCAGGGGCGCATCTATCACGACGCCCTGCACGCTGCCGGCGTGGACGTGGTGGTTCCTTGCGCGCGCGATCAGCACGAACGCGTGAGCGCGGGCATCGCGGCCGTCAAGGCCGGCGACCTCGCGCGCGCGGCCGCGATGCTGGACCGCGCCGCGTCGCAACTCGTGGATGACGGCGCGCAGGGCATCATCCTCGGGTGCACCGAGTTGCCGCTGGTGCTCTCCGATCACCCGAGCGGCGTGCCGCTCTTCGACACCACCCATTTGCTGGTGAAGGCTTGCATCGCCTGGTGGCACAAGGCGACGGCAGCCCGACGCCGCAACGAGACCATTTCATCATGAGCGATTTCGATCTGATCATTCGCGGCGGCACCGTCGTCAACGCCGGCGGAACCCAAAGGGCCGACGTCGGCGTGCGGGGCGACAGGATTGCCGCCGTCGGCCCGAACCTGCCCGGCAACGCCGCGCGCATCGTCGACGCCACCGGGCGCCTCGTGATGCCCGGCGGCATCGACACGCATTGCCACGTCGAGCAACTGTCGGGCATGGGCAAGATGGGCGCCGACGACTGGTACTCCGCCAGCGTGTCGGCGGCCTTCGGTGGCACCACGATGATCGTCCCGTTCGCCGCCCAGCATCGCGGCAACTCGCTGCGCAAAGTGGCCAACGACTACGCCGAACTGGCGCGACGCAAGTCCGTCATCGACTACAGCTATCACCTGATCCTCTCCGAGACCGATCCGCAGACGTTGCACACCGACCTGCCGGAACTCATCCGCAGCGGCATCACGTCGTTCAAGGTCTACATGACCTACGACCAGTTGAAGATCGACGACTACCAGTTGCTCGACGTGCTCGCCGTCGCCGCGCGCGAACGCGCCCTGGTGATGGTGCACGCCGAGAACAACGACGTCATTCGCTGGGTATCGCAGCGCCTGCTCGAACGTGGTTACACCGCGCCGAAGTTCCACGGCACGAGCCACGTCGCGCTGGCCGAAGCCGAGGCGACGAACCGCGTCATCCAGCTCTCGCGCCTGTTCGACGTGCCGGTGATGATCGTGCACGTCTCGGCCGTCGAAGCGTTGTCCACGATCCAGGCCGCCCAGAAGATCGGGGCGCAGGTGTACGGCGAAACTTGCCCGCATTACCTGGTGCTGACCGAAGACGACATGGACCTGCCCGGCACCGAAGGCGCCAAATACTGCTGCAGCCCGCCGCTGCGCGACGCCAGGGCGCAGGCCAGCCTCTGGGAGGGTCTGGCCAACGGCACCCTGCAAACGCTCTCGTCCGACCACGCCCCCTATCGCTACGACGAAAGCGGAAAGATTCCCTTCGGCGACAAGACGACGTTCAAGCAAATGGCCAACGGCATGCCCGGGCTGGAGGCACGCTTGCCGCTGCTGTTCTCGGAAGGTGTGGGCGGCGGACGCATTTCGTTGACGCAATTCGTTGCGCTGAGCGCCACCAACCACGCAAGGATGTACGGCATCTTTCCGCGCAAGGGGCATATCGCCGAGGGCGCCGACGCCGACATCGCCATCTGGAATGCCGAACGCGAAGTCACGCTCTCAACGTCGGCACTGCACGACCAGGTCGGCTACACGCCGTACGAGGGGCGCACGGTCAAGGGCTGGCCCGAAATCGTCATCAGCGCCGGGCGAGTGATCGTGAGCGACGGACGCCTGCATGCCGCGCCCGGCAGCGGCCGTTTCATCGCCCGCGGCGCGCCCGAGCCGCACACCGTGGGGCGGGAGATCTCGCCGGGCGCCAGGTTCTTCCGCACGCTGGCGCTGACCAACGGGAAACAGAAAAACTACTGACCCGCAGCATCGCCGATGACACCCGTCGGCGCTACCGATTGCATTTGTTCTTTCAAGAGAGTGGATATGAGCAACAACAGAAAACTCGGTCTGGCCGTCGCACAGATGGGCCCGGTCAACCTGGCCGACGACCGCCGCGCCGTGGTGTCGCGGCTGGTGGAAATGCTGCGCGAAGCGGCAGGGCGCGGTGCGAAGCTCGTCGTCTTCCCCGAAATGGCGCTCACGACCTTCTTCCCACGATATTGGATGAGCGAGGACGAGGCCGTCGCACGCTTTTTCGAGACATCGATGCCCAACGCCGACGTGCAACCGCTGTTCGACGCGGCGAAGCAACTCGGCGTGGGCTTCTATCTCGGGTATGCCGAACTTACCCCGCAAGGCCGGCGCTTCAACACCTGTGTGCTGGTCGGCGCCGACGGCAACATCGTGGGAAAGTATCGCAAGATTCATCTGCCGGGCCATGCCGACCACAAGCCCGACGCACCGTTCCAGCACCTGGAGAAGAAATTCTTCGAAGTCGGAAATTCGGGGATTCCGGTGATCGAATCGTTCGGCACCCGCATCGGCATGTGTCTGTGCAACGACCGTCGCTGGCCGGAGACGTGGCGGGTCATGTCGCTGCAAAGCGCGGAAATCGGACTCGTCGGTTACAACACCCCGTCGATCAACATCCACTGGAACGAGCCGCCGCACCTGCGAATGCACACGCATCTCGTATCGTTGCAGGCAAGCGCCTACCAGAACGCGATGTTCATTGGCGCGGCGGCGAAGTGCGGCAGCGAAGACGGCCATCACATGATCGGCGGTTCGGTCATCGTCGCGCCGACAGGTGAGATCGCGGCACAGACCGTGACCGAAGAGGACGAAGTGATCTTCTCCTCGATCAACCTCGCCGTCACCGAAGGCTTCCGCAACCACGTCTTCAACTTCGCGAAGCATCGCCGTCCGGAGCACTACCGGCTGATCGTCGAGCGCACCGGCGCCGGCGCCCCGCTGCCCCGGGAAGATTTCTGAGACACGCGCGCGCAACTCGTACAGGCAGCACGAAGGAGACATCATGAGCGGCTATGAAAGCAACAGCCTGAGTCCGGCACAAGGGGCTCAAGACCGACCGGCGGCCACGGCGGAACAATCGGGCAATCATCCCATGCGGGCCCTGATCGCCGCCGTATCCGGCTATGCCATGGACGGCTTCGACCTCCTCATCCTGGGCTTCATGATGAGCGTGGTCAGCGCCGATCTGGGACTGAGCGCCACTGAGGGCGGATCGCTGGTCACCGTGACCCTGATCGGCGGCATCTTCGGGGGCATTGGCTTCGGCATTCTGAGCGACTACTACGGACGCGTGCGTGTGTTGACGTACACGATCCTGGTCTTCGCCCTCTTCACGGGACTTTGCGCATTCGCCACGGGCTACTGGGACCTGCTGATCTATCGATTCCTCGCGGGCCTCGGGCTCGGCGGCGAGTTCGGCATCGGCATGGCACTCGCCATCGAGGCGTGGCCGGCGCACAAGCGCGGTCGCGTGTCGTCATACGTGGGCATGGGCTGGCAACTCGGCGTGCTGCTCGCCGCGGTGCTCACGCCCCTGCTTCTGCCGCACATCGGCTGGCGGGGCATGTTCGTCGTGGGCGTGCTGCCGGCACTCGGGTCGTTCGTGATCCGCAAGGTGATCGGCGAGTCGGAGATCTTCCTGAAGTCCGCCCGCAAAAAGCGTGAATTCCCGGTGAAGACACTGTTTCGCGACGCACAGACGACCAAACGCAGTATCGGCGTGATCATTCTGTGTTCGGTGCAGAACTTCGGGTACTACGGACTGATCGTGTGGATGCCCGCCTATCTGTCGAAGATGTTCGGCTACAGCCTGGCGAAGTCGGCGGTGTGGACCGGTGCGTCGATCATCGGCATGTTGGTGGGCATCTGGATCTTCGGGCAACTCGCCGACAGGATCGGTCGCCGCCCGACGTTCATCGGCTACCAGATCGGCGCGCTGATCATGGTGTTCGTGTACTCGCAGCTGAGCACGCCCGAAGCGCTGCTCATCGGCGGCATCGTGATGGGTGTTTTCGTCAACGGCATGATGGGCGGCTACGGTGCGCTGCTCGCCGAGCTCTACCCCACGCATGCCCGCGGCACGGCGCAGAACGTGCTCTGGAGCATCGGGCGCGGCTTCGGGGGGCTGAGTCCGCTGGTGATCGGCGTGATCGCCGCGCATTACTCGTTCGAGATCGCCATCGCGGCGCTGGCCGGCATCTACGTGATCGACATTCTCGCCACGGTGTTCCTCATTCCCGAACTGAAGGGCGTGGAGCTGGAGTGATCCCGCACGGGGGACCCGTCCGGTCCGCCCGCCTTTTCCTGCGACTGGAGCCCTGCGTGGACATCGACTTCGCGACGCTGACACCCTACGAACGCTACAAGCTCATGAGCAGCCTGATCGTGCCGCGCCCCATCGCCCTTATCACGACGCTGGGCGACGACGGCACAGTCAATGCCGCCCCGTTCTCGATGTTCAACATGCTCGGAGAAGATCCCCCGATCGTGATGGTGAGCATCAACCGGCACGACGACGGCGCGCTCAAGGACACGGCGGTCAACATTGGGCGGAGCGGCGAATTCGTGGTGCATCTGTGCGACGAGACGATGGCCGCGAAGATGCATCGGTGCGGCGCGCGATTGCCGTCGCACGTGAGCGAACTTGCCGACGCGGGCCTGACCACGGCGCCAGGCGTCGATGTCAGCCCCCCTCGGATCGTCGAGGCGCCAGTGGCGTTCGAATGCACGGTCTGGGAGACGCTGACGTCCGAGAGCCGCCGGATATTCATCGGACAGGTACTGCGCCTTCATGCGCGCGACGGACTCGTCGACCGCGCCACCTGCCGGATCGCGCTCGACGAGTACACGCCCGTCGGCCGCCTGGGCGGCGGCTTGTACACGACAACCCGGGATCGCTTCACGCTGTAATCACGCTCGCTCTCTTGACGAGGCGATCCGTCCCCCCGGGCGATACCGATACCGGGCCATTCTCATCGGCGCCATCAGTCGATCCGCTTCTGAACGAATGCACACACGGCGCCCACGAGCGACACCCACACGAGTACCGAGAAGCCGTCGAGCGAGCCGAGAAAGCTCGCTTGCTGCACCACCTGGGTATGAATCGTCGACAGCGCCAGCGACGCCGCCTGCTGTGCCGAATATCCCATCGACTCGTAGCCGTGCGACAACTTGCCGAACATCTCCTGAAACGCGGGGTTGAAAAGGGACACCGACTCGTTCAGACGGGTTTCGTGCACGGCAACGCGGTGTTGCTGCAGGATGATCATGGTGGCCGTGGCGAACGAGTAGGTCAGTTGCTTGACGATGTTCTTGAACCGGTAACCGTGATGAAACTCCTCCAGCGCGAAGATGCGGAACGTGACGTTGGCGACCGGCAGCGCGATCATGAGCAGAAGCAGTCCGCGCAGCACAAGCGGCACGATGAGCCACGGTGTGCTCACGTCGGGCGGCATGTGCATCATCCAGATTGCAATGAGCGCCGCCATCAGAAAGCCTGGCACGATCATCCACTTCTTGTGCGTGACGCGCGCGGAGACACGGAAATAGATCAGCGCGCCGGCAACCGAGACGAGCGACGTGAGCCCCACCAGCCGCCCCGCATTCTCCACCGGATAGTGCAACCCACCCTCCAGCAGTCGGGAGACGAGAAACCCCATCGAATTGCTCAGGTAGTAGAACGCGATATAGAGCATGATCCCGGCCTGAAACGTCTTCTCGCGAAGCGCGTGCAGACGAAGCAGCGGGCGCGGATGATGCCACTGCTGCCAGATGAATCCGCCCAGCGCGACCAGTCCGGCGCCCGTGAGGAATATCAGCTCCGGCGATGAGCCGAACAGCTCGAAGCGAACCTGTTGCATCGCGATCTGCAACGCCCCTTGCGCGAACGCAAACAGTAGGTACGGCCAGAAATGCGCTTCGCCGCGATGCTCGTGAAGCACGCGTCCGGCGGACGGAACGGCGAGCACGGCAAACAGCCCGAGCACCACGCCGCCAAAACCGGTGGCCACGAACAACGATCGCCATCCGAAGCGGCCAATCAGGTAGCCGCCTGCGAGCGGAGCAAGCGCACTGCCGATCAGGATCATCAGCAGGAAAACACGAACCGCCACGGGTCGGCGCTGCGGTGTCATTCTCGTCTGGATCAGAATGCGGCAGGCACTCATCATCGGGCCGATAAAGTACCCCTGGAACCCACGGGCGAGCGCCAGCTCGATCGACGACTCGCTCAGTCCCGCGGCCACCGCGCCGGCGGCGAACAGCAGCAGGCTGCCGCCGACATACCGCCGGTACCCCAGGCGCTCCACCCACCATTGCTGCTGGAGGATCCCGAGCACGGACGCGACCGCATACGCGCTCGACGACCAGACGAGTTCGTCCGGCGAAGCGTTGATGCCGCCGGCGATATAGCTGGTAAAGAATGCGAACCCGGCGTTGTCGAAATAGTCCAGCCCGGTCGCGAGCGCGATGGCCCACGGGAAGAATTCGTCCCGAAACCGCGACAGGTATCCGCCCCGCCATGCGGGCAAGGCGCGGGCGACCTCGCTCATTTTTCAGCGGCCTTCCGGGCTTTCGGTGCCCCCTGCCCCTTCCCGCGTTTGGCCAGCGCGCGCTCGCGACGCTCGCGAATCAGCGCGTCCTTGGGCTCGCCGGCAATGCGGCGCCGAATGTACTGAAGGTCGTACTCGATCTCGTCGCGCACCGCCATCGCTTCGCGCATCTCCTTGCGCACGGCCTGAATTCTGGCATCGACAGCCTCTACCTGACGCACCAGCGACGCTTCGACTTCGCGCAGCGACGCCAGCGACACCGCGGTGCTCGTCGGCGTCGACGCCTCGATGGGTTTCGACAGAATCTCGGCGATGGTCTGCAGCGAAAATCCCAGAGAGCGCATGCGCAGGATCCGCACGAACTTCTCGAGATCCTCCTGCGTGTACAGCCGGTAATGACCCTCGCTCCGCGTCGGGACTATCAGCCCCTTCTCCTCGTAATACTTAAGCGTGCGTGGCGTCACGCCGAGCCGCTCGGCAGCCTCGCGAACCGTGACATGACGGGATTCGGCAGCGGACGTTGACATGACGTAAACCTTGCGTGAACAGAATATGGCACGATCATAGCACAACGTGTACGTTCACGTTCATGTTGACCCGCGCCGGGCAGGATTTACCCATGTCAGCAATGTCCGGTAAAGTGGCCACGTCGACCGGCTGCGGTGCCGACGAAGGTTGGCGGTGAACATGGCAGCATGACAAACGACCAAACCGGAGGCAGACGATGGCACGCGTACGCGTTGACGGCTTCACCCTCTCGCTCGACGGATTCGGCGCCGGGCCGGATCAGGACATCGACCATCCACTCGGTGTAGGCGGCACGCAATTGCATCAATGGCTGGTGCCGACGCAGACATTCCAGCGCTCACTCTTCGGCAACGAGGGCGGCACGACCGGCATCGACGACGAATTCGCCGCACGCGGCTTTCAGAACGTCGGGGCCTGGATTCTCGGGCGCAACATGTTCGGCCCGATTCGGGGCGACTGGCCCGACAGCGCATGGAAAGGCTGGTGGGGCGACAACCCGCCGTATCACGCGCCAGTGTTCGTTCTGACCCATTACGCGCGACCCGATGTCGCAATGGATGGCGGCACGACCTTCCATTTCGTCACCGGCGGCATTCACGAAGCGCTCGAGCGCGCCCGTGCAGCGGCGGCCGGCAAGGATGTCCGGATCGGCGGCGGCGCAAGCACCATTCGTCAGTATTTGCGCGAGGGACTCATCGATACGTTGCACATCGCGATTTCGCCGGTATTGCTTGGACGCGGCGAGGCGCTGTTCGCAGGCCTCGACCTGCAGTCACTCGGATACGAATGCGAGACTTTCATCGCATCGGAGAAGGCCACCCACGTGGTGCTTCGACGCAGGGGCACCGACGGCGCTCCCCCGACGACGACGGCCTCCTGAGGCGCAGCCGCCTTCGCACCGGGGGAGGACGGCCGCACCGGTGCCTCACACTTGCGCCAGCATCAGATCGAGATTCTGGACCGCCGCGCCAGACGCCCCCTTGCCGAGATTGTCGAATACTGCCGACAACAGCACCTGACCATGCGCCTCGTTTCGATGCACGCGCAGATGCATGTCGTTCGTACCGTTCAGTGCCTGCGGGTCGAGATGCGTCAGGGCGTCCGACGCCTCCAGCGGCACCACGCTGACATGGGCCGCTTCCGCGTAGTGCCGTGCGAGGCATGCGTGCAAGCGTGCACCGTCCACGCCGGACGGCAAATACCGTAGCGCCAGCGGCACCGTGAGCAGGATGCCCTGGCGGAAAGCGCCATAGGCCGGCGAGAAGATCGGGCGATGCGCAAGCCCGGCATGCAGGGCTATCTCCGGCGTGTGCTTGTGCGCGAGCTGCAATCCATATGCCTGATAGGCCGGTGCGTCGGCGGCTTCCGGCCCCTCGAAGGCTTCCACCCTCGCACGTCCCCCACCGGAATAGCCCGAGACCGCGTGCACGCTGATCGGATAGTCGTCCGGAATGAGTCCGGCCTGCAACAACGGACGTAACAAAGCGATCGCGCCGGTCGGATAGCAGCCAGGGTTGGTCACTCGGCGCGCATTGGCAATGCGCTCTGCCTGCCCCGGCGACATCTCGGGAAAGCCGTAGGTCCAGTCCGGCTGCGTGCGGTGGGCGGAACTCGCGTCGATGACCCGTACGGCCGGATTGACGATGGCTTTCACGGCCTCGCGCGCGGCATCGTCCGGTAGGCAAAGAATGGCGATGTCGCAGTCATTGATGGCCTGCGCGCGCCGCGTCGCGTCCTTGCGTTGCGCGGCGGGAAGCGTGAACAACCGGAGATCCGTGCGGTCGCGCAACCGTTCGTGAATCTGCAGTCCGGTCGTGCCTTGGTCACCATCGATGAAGATTACGGGAGAGCTCATAAGCGCAATGGCCTGCGCGGCGCAGGCTCGAAAAGGGGAAAGGAGCCCTCATGTTCCGCGTGCGGATAGAATAAGGAAAGTTGAATTTCATGACAATAACGTTCAGTTTTCCTGAACCTGGATATCGACATGCGAGAGATCAGCCTGGACCGCCTGCGTACGCTGGTGGCCATTGCCGAGCGGGGTTCGTTCGCGGAAGCGGCGCGCGCCCTGCATCTGGCCGCGCCGACCGTGAGCCTTCACATCGCCGAGCTGGAGGCCCGCATTGGCGCGCCCCTGCTCTCTCGCAAGCGAGCGCAGGTGCGTCCCACGGCCATTGGGGAAGCGCTCGTGGCGCGCGCGCGCCGCCTGCTGGCCGACGCCGAGCAGGCGCTCGACGATATCCAGCGCCAGGTGGAAGGGCTTGAGGGCCGGGTGCGCCTGGGCGCATCGACCGGGGCCATCGCGCACCTCTTGCCACAGGCGCTCGAAGCCTTGCGACGAGACCACCCGGCGATCGACGTTCAGGTGGCGGTACTCACGTCGCACGAGACGCTCGCTCGACTGGGGGACGGCACGCTGGACATCGGGCTGGTGGCGCTGCCGCAACCGCCGGTTGCCGGTCTGGTCATCAAGCCGTGGCGACGCGACCCGGTGATGGCGTTCGTGCCGGCGCACTGGCAGTGTCCGGCGCGCATCACGCCGGAATGGCTGGCGGCGCAGCCGCTGATTCTCAATGACGCCACCACCCGCCTCTCGCGGCTGACCTCGGAGTGGTTCGCCACGCGCGGGCACCGCCCCGTGCCGCGCATCGAGCTGAACTACAACGACGCGATCAAAAGCCTAGTGGCCGCCGGATATGGCGCGGCGCTGTTGCCCAATGAGGCGACGACACCGGTGCCCGACAACCGTGTCGTCATGCGCCCGTTGCGACCCGCGCTTTGGCGTCGTCTCGGCATCGCCCATCGCGCAGGTCATGTGGAGCGTGCCACGCAACACGTGCTGGACGTGCTCTGGGACTTGCGCGTGGCATAGACACGCCGGTGCAGGCATCTCGCCACGTCGTCCGTCGGGCAGTCGCGGAACTTCGAAGCCGCCGACGCCCGACGGAGACCAGCGCCCCCCCCTGCGGCGATCAGTCGTCGAGCGGCAGGCCGCTGCGATCCTTGGCGAAGGCGACCGCCACGATCGACACCAATGCGCACGCCATCATGAAGACGACCACCGGCACGTAGCTGCCGCCGAAGTAGGCGACCAGCGCCGTGGCGATCAGCGGCATCGGCCCGCCCACGAGCGCCGCGCCGATCTGGTAGCCCAGTGACATGCCTGTGTAGCGAATGCTTGCCGGAAACGCCTCGGCCAGCAGCGTGCCGATCATCGAGCCGTAGGTCGTCCAGATCACGCTGAGGCCGACACCTACCGCAAGTGCCGCCAGCACGATCGATTTCTGGTTCAGCAGCCAGAAGAACGGCCCGATCCACGCTATGAAAGCGAGACTGCCGTAGATGAAGACCTTCTTGCGGCCGATCCTGTCCGAGAGATGCCCGAAATACAGCATGAACGGGAAGGCAATCAGGGCGCAGACCAACACGATGTTCAGAATGTCCGAGCGCTGGAAGCCGTGACCGATCATGTACGAGACCGTGTATGTGGCGTACAGGAAGAAGGTCGAGGTCTCCACCACCTTGGCGCCAATCGCGATCAGCACGACGCGCCAGTGGTCCTGGAGCGTCTCCTTGAGCGGAATGCGCGCGTGGCTGCGCGTGGCGAGAATCTTCTTGAACGACGGCGTCTCCCCGACGGCGTTGCGAATCCACATCCCGATCAGCACCAGCACGATCGAGCCGACGAACGGAATGCGCCATCCCCAGCTCTGGAAGTCCGCGTCGCTCATCGTATTGCTCAGCAGCGACGTGATGATGTTGCCCAGCGCCAGCCCGAGCACGGCGCCGGTTTGCGGCACCGCACCGAAGAAGCCACGGCGATGGCGCGGCGAATACTCCACGGCCAGCAGCACACCGCCACCCCACTCGCCGCCCAGCGCCAGGCCCTGCATCAGGCGCAGCACCGAGAGCAGGATCGGCGCCCACACGCCGATCTGGTCGTAGTTGGGCAGCAATCCCATGCACACCGTCGACATTCCCATCATCGACAACGTGATGGCCAGCGTCTTCTTGCGCCCGACGCGGTCGCCGACGTGCGCGAAAATCACGCCGCCCAACGGACGAATCACGAAGGCCAGCGCGAACGCGGCGAGCGCCAGCAACTGGCTGACCAACGGATCGGTGCTCGGGAAGAACTGCTTTGCGAAGATGATGGACGCCATCGTCCCGTACAGGAAGTAGTCATACCATTCGATCGTGCTGCCCACCGCGCTGCCGAGCAACGCGCGCCGACGCTCGGCATCGGGAACCATCGTTTCCTTGATATCAGCCGTCAGCCCGGCATGTCCGGCGCTGTTGGGCGCAATTCCGCTCATTGTCTCCACCTCGTTATTTTGCGAACGAACGAAGTCTACAAAGGCGGATCGCAACCGTACACTGAGGGTTGGCGTTAGCGATATAACTTTTCGCTATGCCAACGAACGGCCACGCCGAACGCTGGCATGCGAGACACACATACTCCGATCCTCGTCAGGCGACGCGGCGGTTCCGTCAGGCGTCATGGGTCGCGCCGCGCGCGACGATCGCGTCCATGAGCATCCGGGCCCCGTGCGACACCGGTGCGCCGCGCCGGGTCACGAGTTCGTAAGGCTCGCTGAGCGACGACAGCTGCAGTGGCAACGTGCACGCCACGCCGTGCGCCGTATGAAAGCGCGCCACGTCGATGGACACGAGCGCCACGAGCGACGGATTCTTCTGGAGCAGCGAAACCGTCGCGAAGGCGGAAGTCGTTTCCAGCAGATGAGACGGAAAACGCAGCCCGGCGTCGTGAAACTCCCGCTCGAGCAACCGTCGCATCGGCATGTTCGCGCGATAGACGACCCAGCGGTAGTCGGCCAGATCGCTCAGCGAAACGCCTCCGGCGCGAGCCAGCGGATGCGCCGCGTTGGCGATGACCGCAAGCGTCTCGTCCTGTACGAACGCGCTGTCGTAGAGGTAGGGCGTCTGGCTCACGCTCGTGCGGCAGATGGCGAGATCGAGGCGCCCGGCGTCGATCAGGCTGAGCAGCGTCGCGCTCGTGTCTTCCACGATCTCGATGGACATGTCGGGCTGGGCCTCGCCCACGGCGGTGATCGCGTCGGTCAGCAGCGGCACCGCGCCCATGATGACACCCACCGACACCCGGCCGCCATGACCGCGCATGATGCCGACCATCTCTTCGCGCAGGTGCGCCAGATCGGACTGGATGAGCCGCGCGTACCGGATCACGCAATGCCCGACGGCATTCGGTTCCAAACCACGGTTCGAACGCTCGAAGAGCGATGCGCCGAAGGTCGTCTCGATCTCATGCAACGCCTTGCTCGCGCCGGGCTGCGTCATGGCGAGTTGCCTGGCCGCGCCAAGCAACGAGCCGTGCTCTTCAATGGCGATCAGCAATCGGAGCTGTTTGACGTGCAGGCGGGAGATGATCGAGTTGAGCGTTGGGGGCATCTTGGATTGATGAAAAGTTATATCACTATCAAATGCTTTCAATATCGGCGCGATGCAACGCGCCATAAACTGCTACATCCTCGCAGGAGCTTAGCCCCTCTATAACTTTTCGTCATCCACCATGTCTCTCATCAACTACATCACGCAGATCCAGTTTGGCTTCGACGCGATTCGCCTTCTGGCGGGCGAATGCGAGCGGATCGGCATTCGTCGCCCGCTGATCGTGACGGACACGGGCATTCGCGCGGCGGGCCTGCTCGACACCGTGCTCGACGCACTGGGGGCCTCCGCGCCCGTGCCGGTATTCGATCGGACACCGCCCAACCCGAACGAGTCGGTGGTACGAGACGCCGTTGCGATGTACAAGGCCAGCGGCTGCGACGGCGTGATCGCGCTGGGCGGCGGCTCGTCGATCGATCTGGCCAAGGGGGTGGCGGTCTGCGCCACGCACGACGGCCCGCTGCAGCAGTTTGCCGTCATCGAAGGCGGCGCGGCGCGCATTACGTCGGCGACAGCCCCGGTCATCGCCATCCCGACCACGGCCGGCACGGGGAGCGAGGTCGGGCGCGGCGCGATCCTGATTCTCGACGACGGGCGCAAGGTGGGCGTCATCTCGCCTCATGTCGTGCCGCGCGTGGCCATTTGCGATCCCGCGCTCACACTCGGCCTGCCGCCGGGCCTCACCGCCGCCACCGGCATGGACGCCATCGCGCACTGTATGGAGACGTTCATGGCGCCGGCGTTCAACCCGCCAGCCGACGGCATCGCGCTCGACGGCCTGTGGCGCGCCTGGCGCCATATCGAGCGCGCCACGCGCGAACCGGGCGACCGCACCGCGCGACTGAACATGATGAGCGCCTCGATGCAGGGAGCGCTCGCGTTTCAGAAAGGATTGGGCTGCGTGCACAGCCTGAGCCACTCGCTCGGCGGCCTGAATCCGCGCCTGCACCACGGCACGCTCAACGCCATCCTGCTGCCTGCGGTCATCGCGTTCAACCGCGCGTCGCCGTCGATGCAGCAGGACGCCAAACTCGATCGCATGGCTCAGGCCATGGGACTCGCAACGGGCGACGAGGTCGGCCCGGCGATCGCCGACATGACACAGCGACTGGGGCTGCCGCGCGGCCTGAGGGAACTGGGGGTGACAGAGGATTTATTCCCGCGCATCATCGACGGCGCGCTGAAGGATCACAGCCACAAGACCAATCCGCGCGACGCCAGTGCGCAGGACTACCGCACGATGCTCGTCGCATCGTTGTAAAGTGGCGAGGTACGCGGCCGGTGTCGACACCGGCCGCGTCTCGCTCTGGATCCCCCTCTCACTTACATTGTGTCTTCATTCCAGGAAATTCGACCATGGTCACATCAGGTTATACCGACACCCGCCTGCTGATTAACGGCGAGTGGTGCGATGCTGCGAGCGGCAAGACGATCGACGTCATCAATCCGGCTACCGGGAATCCGATCGGCAAGGTCGCGCATGCGGGCATTGCCGATCTCGACCGGGCGCTCGAAGCCGCGCAGCGCGGCTTCAACGCCTGGCGCAAGATTCCCGCCGTCGAGCGCGCCACGACGATGCGCAAGGCGGCCGTACTCGTACGCGAGCGTGCCGACGCCATTGGCCGGTTGATGACGCAGGAGCAAGGCAAGCCGTTTGCCGAGGCCCGCATCGAAGTGCTTGCTGCCGCCGGCATCATCGAGTGGTTTGCCGACGAGGGCATGCGCGTTTACGGCCGTGTCGTCCCGTCGCGCAACCTCAGCGCCCAGCAGATGGTGCTCAAGGAGCCGATCGGTCCGGTGGCGGCGTTCACGCCGTGGAACTTCCCGGTCAACCAGGTAGTGCGCAAGCTGAGTGCCGCGCTGGCCTGCGGTTGCTCGTTCCTCGTCAAGGCACCCGAGGAGACCCCGGCCTCCCCCGCCGCGCTGCTGCAGGCGTTCGTGGACGCGGGCGTTCCGGCCGGTACGGTGGGCCTCGTCTTCGGTGACCCGGCCGAGATTTCCAGCTACCTGATCCCGCACCCGGTGATCCGCAAGATCACGTTCACCGGATCGACGCCGGTCGGCAAGCAGCTCGCCTCGCTGGCGGGCCTGCACATGAAACGCGCAACGATGGAACTGGGCGGCCACGCGCCGGTGATCGTGGCCGAAGACGCCGACCTAGCGCTCGCCGTCAAGGCAGCCGGTGGCGCCAAGTTCCGCAATGCCGGTCAGGTTTGTATCTCGCCCACGCGTTTTCTCGTGCACAACAGCATCAAGGACGCGTTCGCGCAGGCCCTCGTGAAGCACGCCGAAAGCCTGAAGCTCGGCGACGGCCTGGCCGAGGGCACGACCCTGGGGCCGCTCGCCAACGCCCGTCGTCTCACCGCGATGAGCCACGTGGTCGAGGACGCACGCAAGACCGGCGCAACGGTGGCAACCGGTGGTGAGCGCGTGGGCACGTCGGGCAACTTCTTTGCGCCCACGGTGCTGACCGACGTGTCGCTCGAGGCCGATGTGTTCAACAACGAACCGTTTGGGCCAGTGGCCGCCATTCGTGGCTTCGACAAGCTCGAAGACGCCATCGCCGAGGCCAACCGTCTGCCGTTCGGGCTCGCGGGCTACGCGTTCACTCAGTCGTTCCGCAACGTGCATCTGCTCTCGCAGCAACTCGAGGTCGGCATGCTGTGGGTGAACCAACCGGCCGCCCCGTCGCCCGAAATGCCGTTCGGCGGCGTGAAGGATTCGGGCTACGGCTCGGAAGGCGGCCCGGAGGCCATGGAAGCCTATCTCGTGACCAAGGCCGTGTCGGTCATGGCCGCGTGATCATGGCCGCTTGAGCGTGACCGCCTGATCCGGGCGATCACGTCGCCGGTCCGGTGCTCGTAACGACCACCGGACCGGCGAGCCGCACGCCTTCAATCCCCGGCCCCGGAGCGGCGCACCGCGCGCCCCCGGTTTCGGGTGGCCAGCCAGCAAAGCAGCGAACCGCCGCAAACCATTGCCGCGCCTTGCCAGAACGTGTAGGGCAGTGCAGTGCGCAGCAGCGCGGCCGAGAGCACCGCGGAGAACACGGGAATGAAGTACGAGGCCCCCGCGAGCAGCGTCACGTTGCCACCCAGAATGCCGACGTTCCAGGCCGCATACCCGAAACCCATCGCCCCGGCCGCCAGCAACAGATAGATAACGCCGGACATGCTCACGCGCATCGGCGCCGGTTCCCCGAGCCAGTACTTCGCCCATAGCGCGATCGCCACTAGCATGAAAAAGAACGTCACACCGTTCTTGCCGTCGGCGTAGCGCGCGGTCAACGTGCAATAAGCGGCCCAGATCACCGCCCCGGCGAACGCGAGTGCGTAGCTCAGCGGATTGTCGAGCACATTGCCGGCCATCCGCGCGACGTCGAACCCCTGGTCGCCGCCGAGCACCCAGCAGATGCCGAGCATGGACAGCAGAAATCCCGGCACCACCCAGAAGCTGGCGCGCTGCCGGTTGAAGACGATTGCCGCGAGCATCGTGAACGTCGGCCACAAGTAATTGACCATGCCGACTTCGATGGCCTGACGCGCTGTATTCGCGTAGCCGATGGACAGCGACAGGCACAGCTCGTAGACGACGAACAGCAGCGTGCCCGGGTACAGATAGCGTTTCGGAAATGTCTTCAGGTCGGGGAAGCCGACGCTGAGCAACAGGAACACGGACGCGACCGTGTACATCATCGCGGCGCCGCCGGTCGGCCCAAAGCTTTCGCTGACCCCGCGAATCAACCCGACAATCGCGCTCCACAGCACCACTGCCACCAACCCGACGAGCGTCGCCCGATTCCTTCGCTTGCTGTCCATGCCCTGCCTGCTTTCGTTGACGAAGCGGCCCGGCTGGCGCCTGTGCGTCGCCAGCCGGCCGTGGGCAGCAGTATAGCGATCGCGGCGCCCCGTGCGGGGTGGTGGCCCCAACGATCACGAAGTCGCGGACACCCCATGCCTTGTGCGCGCTCCGCGAGTTCGACGTGCGAGATACGGGCCGTCATACGCCACCGACCAGGGTCAGCCCGCTCAACGCAGCACGCTTCGGAGAAACTGCTGCGTACGCGCTTCACGCGGCGCACCGAAAAGCGATTCCGGTGGGCCACTCTCCACGATGCGCCCATGGTCGAAGAACACGACACGATCGGCGACCTCTCGCGCGAATCCCATCTCATGCGTGACCACGATCATCGTCATGCCGTCGCGCGCCAGATCCTTCATCACCGCAAGCACCTCGCCCACGGTTTCGGGGTCGAGCGCCGACGTCGGCTCGTCGAACAGCATCAGTTTCGGCTTCATCGCCAGTGCCCGCACGATGGCCACACGTTGCTGCTGGCCGCCCGAAAGCGACGCGGGATGCGCATTCGCCTTGTGCGCCAGTCCCACACGTTCGAGCAGCGCATGCGCCGTGCGCTCGGCGTCCGCCAGCGTCATCCGCCCAAGCTTCACCGGCGCCAGCGTGATGTTTCGCAGAATGGTCAGGTGGGGAAAGAGGGTGTAGTCCTGGAATACCATGCCCACGTCTTCCCGCAACTTCGCCATGGCGCGGTGATCCTTCACGTCCGTGGCGGCGTCGCCCAGCGTGACGGTGCCGTCGGTTGGCGTCTCGAGGCTGTTCAGGCAACGGATCAGCGTCGATTTGCCCGAACCGCTCGGACCGATCACGACCACGACTTCGCCAGGGTAAACGTCGAGATCCACACCGTTGACCACCTGGTGCGGGCCGAAGTGCTTGTGCAACCCGCGAATCGAAAGCAGCGCGCCCATCAGAGCCCCGCCAGTGCGCGCGTGGCGCCTTGCAGCGTCGCCCGGGCGTCAGCCAGGCGCGCCTGCCAGCGAGCGACAAGCGCGTTCGTCTGCTCGACGCGCTCGCGTGCCGCGCGCACATGCGCGCGCAGCGTGTCCGGACTCGGACCGCCGGGCGACATGCGCGACGCCACATTGCTTTCCGGATCGAGGCAGGCACGGATTGCGTCGGCGTCGATGCCGAGCGGCGCGCCGAGTTGCTCGGTGGCCGCCGCCTCGACCATCGCTGCGTCGATCCGGTCGGCCGGTACGCCACGGTCCATCGCATCGCGCACCACGGCGCCCACGACGTGGTGCGCCGCTCGGAACGAGAGGTCGTGTCGGCGCACCATGTGGTCTGCCAGCGCGGTCGCCGTGGAAAAGTCCTCTGCCGCCAGACGCTGCGCGCGGGCAGCGACCGGACGCGCCGATCGCAGCACGAGTTCGAGCAGGTTGAGGCAACGCACGCTCTCTCGGGCGGCCTCCCAGAAACCGTGCGTGCCTTCCCGATTGGCGTCGCCCGTATGCGTGAAGTGGGTCCCCTTGATGGCCATCGAGCAGGCGAGAAGCGCGGCGACGATGTGCCCGGTTCGCCCCTTGAGGTACTCGAGCACGACCGGATTTTTCTTCTGCGGCATGATGCTCGACGTCGCCGCCACGCTGTCGGGAAATTCGATCATGCCGAACTCATGGGTGGTCCACACGAAGTAGTCCTGCGCCACTCGGCTCCAGAACACCGCGAGCAGGCTGAGGTCGGCAATGCCCTCGAGCATGAAATCGCGCGAGCCCACGGCGTCGAGTGCGTTGTCGACGAAGGTGTCGAAGCCCAGCAGCTCGGCCGTACGCTGTCGATCGATGGCGAACGGCGTGCCGGCGAACGCCGCGGCGCCCAGCGGCGAGACGTTCATGTTGGACAGCGTGTCCGTCAGACGGCGACTGTCGCGCTCGAGGGCCTGCGCCACGCCGGCCAGGTAGAAGCCGTAAGTCATCGGCTGCGCGGGCTGCAGGTGGGTGTAGCCGGGCATGACCACGTCGGCATGACGCTCGGCCTGTTCGAGCGCCGTCGCGCGCACCCGCACCAGCGCACCGATCAGATCGAGCAACGTGGCACGGCCGCGCAGGCGATCGAGGGTGGCCAGAATGTCGTTGCGACTGCGACCGGTATGCAGGCGTCCGCCCACGTCGGCGCCGACCTGTTGCATCAGGTGCGCCTCGTAGTTGAAATAGGCATCCTCGCGGCTCGGGTCGAGCGGCACGGCGCCGGGGCCCTGCGCCTCCATGTCGAGAATGCCTCGCGCGAGCGCCGCGGCATGTTCGGTGCGAATCAACCCCTGCTCGGCGAGCATCACCACGTGCGCCTTGTTGATGTCGCCAAGCGGCACGAAGGTTTCGTCGAAGCCCGCCAGGCGCGGCTTGAAGATGATGTCGTTGACTTCCGGGGCGAGGGCTTCGGTGAGCCGCCGACTGACTTTCGAGATGGACATGTTCAACCTTGTGTGGAGAGCGGACGAACGCGTTCGCGTTGCAGCCGGCGTTCGAGGTGACGTGACAGCGCGCTGAGCGCGGAACAGATGACGAAATAGACAGCGAGTACGAGGCCGTACACTTCGAAGGCCGGGTTCTGGCCCTGCATGATGGTGGTGCGCTCGATGATGTTCTGATTGACCTTGAGGAACTCGCTCACGCCGATGAGCGCGCCGAGCGACGTCGACTGCACGAGCAGGGTGAGCAGACCGGTATAGGCCGGAAGAATCGCGCTCACCGACTGCGGACCGATCACGTAACGGTAGATCTGCCAGCGGCGTAGCCCGAGCGCCGCCGCACTCTTCCACTGGTGCGACGCCACCGACAGAATGCCCCCGGAGACGACCACCGTGCCGTTCGCGCCGCCCCAGAGCGAGAGTCCGACCGTCGCCGCCAGGAAAGGACTCAGATCGAGACCGAACATCGGCGCAACGAAGAACACGCAAAAGACATTGACGATCAGCGGAATCGAGCGGAACAGTTCGACATAGCCGTGGATGATCCACCGGAGCGCGCGATTGGGCAATGTCGCGAGCACGCCGAGCACCAGCGAAATCAAGGTCGTGCAGATGAGCACCGCGCCGGCAAGCGCCAGCGTCATGCGCAGCCCGTGAACGATCACGAGCCAGTTTTCAAGAATGACGTTCATGGTCGGCGACGGAGATCAGTGAGTCTTGAACGGTCGCTGCAACCAGGCCGAAAGCCGATGCGCGAGCAGGGCGAGCACGGCGACCATGCCCAGGTACAGCACGAGAATCGCGCCGAACATCTCAAGCGGGCGAAAGTCCGTGGCAATGCGGTCGACGGCGACGAACGTGAGTTCCATCAAACCGATGGCCTGAAGATAAGACGAGTTCTTGAGAAGCGAGATCGCCGTGTTCAGCATGCCGGGCAGCGCGTGGCGCAGCGCGATCGGCAGCGCAACCAGCGTAAAGTAATGCCACGGCCGCAGCGACAACGCGTGACACGACTCGTACATGCGTCGACCGACACCGGCCATCCCACCGCGCAAGTTCTCGATCTGGTAGGCCCCGGCCCACAGCGACAGGCAAAGCACCCCCGAGGCGAACAACGACAGGCCGCATCCGATCGCCGGCAATCCATAGAAGATGAAGAACAGCTGCACGAGAATGGGCGTGTTTCGCATCAGCTCCACGTAGCCGGTCACGATCTGGGAGAGCACCGGCACGCGGAAGATGCGGATCGCGCATCCGGCCACGCCAATGAGCGCCGAGCAAACGATGGCAATCACCGAGACTTCCAGCGTCATCAATGCGCCGCGCCAGAGCGCGGGCCATTGCGCGATCAGATAGGCAACGTCGAAGTCCATGACGGCCGCCCGATTACAGGACTTCCTTCGGACGTCCCTGCTGGAACACCGAGAGGTAATAGCTGCGGATCGACTCGGGCACGCTTTGCTTGACCCACTGGACGAAGCGCCCTTCATAACGCATGCGTGCGATCGCCGCCGTCAGATAGTCGCGCCACGCGGTCTCATGCTTGCGCACACCGATGGCGGCATCTGATATCTGGAAATACTGCCCCAGCAGTTTCGCTCCGGGGTCCTTCGCCGCCGCCACGACGAGGGTCGCGGCGTCGTGCGTGTAGGCGTCGGCGCGGCCCTGACGGAAGGTTTGCATGGCGTCGGCAGCCGTGTTCAGGCGCAGCATCTTCACGTCTGGCATGTGATCCTCGAACCACTTCGCCTGCACCGAACCCTTGAGCGCGACGAGCGTCTTGCCCTTGAGGTCGGAGAGTGTCTCGATACCGCTGTCGCGGCGCACCACCACGTCGCTGGCGCCCCAGCGGTAGGGCTTCGTGAAATCGATCACGCGCGCGCGTTCCGGTGACACGCCGAGGGTGGCAATGAGCAGGTCGACCTTGCGGCCAAGCAGTTGCGGCACGCGATTCTCGGCCGTCACGCAAGTAAACACCGCCTTGTCCTTCGAGCCGAACGCCCACTCGGCAATCTGGCGGCCCATCTCGACTTCCACACCGGCAAACGCGCCGGTACTGTCCTGGTACCCGTAAGGCGGCTGGTCGCAGCGCACGCCGACGCGCAGTTGACCCTGTGACTTGATCTCCTCCGGCAATGGCGGCAGATCGCCAGGCGCGGCCAGCACGGGTCGCGCGCCCAGCGTCATGGTGACGACAACGGCACACGCAGCCAGGGCGGAAGTGAATACGAACGAACGACGCAGGCTTGACATCGATGGCTCCCGAATGCGGAACGACACGAAAGGAGGCCGGGCGCCGACAGGCGGGCGATGCTGTTTTCCTGAGAGCGCTGCGACCGGATACCCAAGACTGTAGCTGCGCCGGGGCATTCTTAAAAATCACAATACAATACGAGCTCATACATTATTGATATACCCCCGCCCTTCGCGGCGAGCGGGTCAGCCGAGAACCGACGACGATGAAGTTCAAGCAGGTGGAAGCGTTTCGCGCCGTGATTCAGACGGGGTCCATGACCGCGGCGGCCGACGCGCTGCATACGTCGCAGCCCAACATTAGCCGGCTGATCGGGCAATTGGAGGACAGCGCGGGATTCCGGCTGTTCGAGCGCATCAACGGCCGTCTGCAGCTCACGGACGAAGGCGCCGAGCTGTTCCGCGACGTCGAGCGCGCGTTCGTCAGCCTGAAGAGCCTCGAGGATTCCGCCGAGCAGATCCGCCGCTCGGGCACTGGCCGTCTGAGAGTGGGTGCCGTCCCCTCGATTGCGCTCACGCAGATGCCTGAAGTGATCCGGCAGTTTCGCGAGACGCATCCCGGTGTCGCCGTTTCGTTGCTCACCAACGATTCGCCGCGCGTGGCGCACTGGGTGGCGTCGCAATTCTGCGATCTTGGCGTGGTGTCCTACGTGAGCCGCGACGTCTCCGGTATCGAAGCGACGACCATCAGCGAAATTGCCGGCGTCTGCGCGTTTCCGGGCGGTCACCGGCTCGGGGCGCATGACGTGATAACGCCGGCCGATCTCGAGCACGAGCCGTTCATCGCGCTCTCGCTCGTCGACGGCACACGCATGAAGATCGATCAGCGGTTTCGCGAAGCCGGCGTGGAACTCCGGCACAAGGAGCTCGAAACCCCGTATGAAGCGACCGTGTGCGCGCTGGTCGCCGGCGGGCTTGGGGTGAGCGTGGTGAGCCGAGCGGTGGCGCAGGCGTACGCGGGGCCCCATCTCGACTATCGCCCGTTTTCGCCGGATGTCCTGTTCACAACGCATCTGCTGCGTCCGCGGCATGGGCCGCAGAGCCTGCTCGCCCAGCGCTTCGCCGCCACGCTGCGCGACGTCGTCAGCGGCGTGCGTTGACGCACGGCGCCACGGGTCAACCGATTGGCACCGGGCGAGCTTCGTACATGGCGCGCGATCGCGCCCACTTCCACACGCGGCGCGAAAGACCAAAATGCTTCATCATGTGAGCTTTCCGGCGCGGCGGCGCCCCTTGTCCAGCGCCTTTTGTACCGCCTCGCCCTCGCCGCGAGATGGCGCGGCGCGCCCGTGCTCCCTATCGGCCCGATGCTCGCGCCCCAGGGGGCGCTGATGTTTGATTCTTTCCCGGCGTTTGGTAATGCGCTGGCTGGTTTGACCCGGAGTCGATGATGAAAAGGCTGTTGCGCCTCGTTCCCCTGCTTGCCCTGGCATGCACCGTTTGGCTGCCGACCTCGCGTGTCGCGCAGGCCGAAGAAATCTCCGTCACACAATGGGGAAGCAGCCTATACGGGCTGCCCTATGCGATGGCGATGGATCGCGGCCTGTTCAAAAAGTCGGGCGTCGACATCACGGGCATTCTTGGCTCGGGCGGCGGCGGCACCACCGTGCGCAACATTCTCGCCAGCAAGACCCCGTACGGCGAAGTGGCCGTATCGGCCGCACTCGCCGCGGCGCGCCAGGGTCTGGACATCGTGATCGTCAACGTGGGCACGCGCAGCGTGGCCGAAGCGTCGATGGTCACGATGCCCGACAGCCCGGTCCGCTCGATCAACGATCTCGTCGGCAGGAAAGTGGCGATCACATCGCCCAAGAGCGTGTCGGAAATGCTCTTCCTCATGGTGCTGCGCGAAAAGGGGGTCGATGCCTCGAAGATCACCCGTGTGGCCTCCGGCGGATACGTCAACGGCATGACGATGCTCGAACAGGGCGCCGTGGCCGGTGCGGTTGCCATCGAGCCGCTCTCCCTCGTGCGCAAGGCAAAGTACCGCACGCTGTATCGCGCGGGCGACATCCTCAAGCCGATGACCACGTCCGTGGGGATCACCACGCGCGCGTTCGCGCAATCGCATCCCGACACACTGCGCGCCATCATCGCGGGGCGCCGCGCCGGGGTGGACGCAACCTACGCCGACCCCGCGGGCGCCGCGAAACTGCTGGCCGCGCAATTCAAGCTCCCGCCCGACATCGCCCGGGAAGCCGTCGACAACATGATCCGGGCGCGCATGTGGAGCCCGGGACAATTCGACCGCGCGGAGCTCGATCGTGTGGCCGACGGGCTCAGGCTCATCGGCGAGATTCGTGACGACGTGGACTGGACGAAGCTCATCGACACCCGCTTCCTGCCGGCCGACCTCCGCGCGAAGGGTCAGCCATGACTTCCCATGGAACGGGCCCGCACCTGCATCTGGTAGACGTCGCTGGCGCAACGTTGACCGGCCACGAGCCACACGCCGTGCTGTCGGGTGTGACCAAGGTGTTCGACACGCCGAGCGGGAATACACAGCGAAAAGTGAAGATGCAGGCGCTCGGCCCCATCGATCTGACGCTGCGTCGCGGGGAATTCTTCTCGGTCGTCGGCCCGTCGGGATGCGGCAAGTCGACACTGCTCGAAGTGATCGCGGGACTCGCGGCGCCGACCACCGGCACCGTGCTGTTCGAAGGGCGACCGGTGAACGGCGGCGTGCCCGACGGGGTCGGCGTCGTCTTCCAGGAGGACGCCTCGTTCCCGTGGCTCACCGTGCGCGAGAACATCGGTTTCGGGCTTCGCATGGCCGGGGTCGACAGCGCGGAGATCGCTCGTCGCGTGGACTACGCCCTCGGCTTCATGGGGCTGCGCGACTTCGCCAACGCCCGCCCCGCCCAGCTCTCGGGCGGCATGCGTCAGCGCATGTGCATTGCACGAACGCTCGTCATCGCCCCGCGCCTGATCCTGCTTGACGAGCCATTCGGCGCGCTCGATCAGCAAACACGCATGCTCATGGGCGACGAGTTGCTGCGGTTGTGGCGCGAAACGTCCGCGACCGTCTTGCTCATCACGCACGCGCTCGACGAGGCGGCGGTACTCTCGGATCGCGTCGGCGTGATGTCGTCGCGTCCGGGCCGCTTCATCGACATCGTCGAGACCGGCTGGGACCGTCATCGCGACAGTCGCGGCGTGGCCGCGCCGCGTTTCGGCGACATTACCGCCCGCCTCTGGGCGACGTTGCGCGACGAGTCGCTCAAGGCGATGCAGGCCGGCCAGCCCCCGCGCGACGGCGGCGTACGCCGCCCCGGCCTTCGCGGTCGCTGAGCGAGCCGCGCAGAACGTGGAAACGCCGTGGTCATGATTCACACTGAACGCCTCATCCGCATGGGCATCGTCGCCGGCCTGATCCTGCTGGTGGAATGGCTGTGCCGCAGCGGCACGATTCCGGGCACCGTCCTGATTGCCCCGAGCGCCATGGCCCGGCATGCCATCGATCTGTTGCGCGAAGGCCGCTTCGCGGGCGACATCGCGACGAGCTTCGCGAGCATCGCCGTCGCTTCGCTGTGCGCCGTCGTTCTCGGTTTCGTTGCCGGGCTCGCCATCCACGCGATGCCCGGCGTGCGCCGCGCACTCGAGCCGCTCATCGCGAGTTATTACGCCGTACCGACATTCGCGTTCTATCCCGTATTCATCGTGCTGTTCGGCGTGGGCGTGCTGCCGATCATTGTCATTGCCACCCTGCTCGCCGTCGTCTCGATGGTGACCGCAACGATGAACGGGCTCGATCGCATTCCTCGCGTGTACGCGAAAACCGCGCGAACGATGCGGCTGTCCCGCTGGCAGGCCGTGTGGCATGTGAAGCTGCCGGCCGCCCTGCCGCACCTGTTCGGTGGGGTGCGACTCGCGGTCTCGCATGCCTTCATCGGGGTGATCGCGTCCGAGTTCATTCTGTCGGGCGCGGGCATCGGATACGCCATCGGCTACGCCTACAACAACTTCGAGAATGCCGACATGTATGCGCTGATGCTCATGGTGCTGATTGCCGTGACACTGGTCAACGGCGTGCTCGACCACGTCGACGCGCGCTTTCGGGCGCGACGCGGCAACGTCGCCAGTCCGCGACGCTGACAGGGCCATCGCATGGAAACGAAGCAAGCCAATCCCCTCGGTACGCTGGCCGTCCTGCTCGGGCTCCTGGTT
Source organism: Pandoraea pnomenusa (assembly GCF_000767615.3). Lineage (NCBI taxonomy): Bacteria > Pseudomonadati > Pseudomonadota > Betaproteobacteria > Burkholderiales > Burkholderiaceae > Pandoraea > Pandoraea pnomenusa. Next base: position 4,625,377 of record NZ_CP009553.3, read on the forward strand.
CTGTGGCTGGCCGTGCACCAGCTCAACCCCGCGGCCCTGGGTTCGCCCGCCACGACCGTGCAGGGGCTGTGGCGCATGATGAGCACGGCGGCGTTCTGGGACGATGCCGCGCAAACCGGTCGGGCGCTCGTCTACTCGCTGGCGATCGCCATCGCCGGGGGCGTTGCGCTGGGCCTCGTACTCGGCGCGAATCGACTTGCGGCAAACGTGGCGGAGCCGATTCTCGTCAACCTGTACGCGTTGCCCAAGGTCACGCTGTACCCGCTGGTGCTGCTGATCTTCGGCCTGGGGCTCGCGGCCAAGGTGGCGTTCGGGGTCATGCACGGCCTGATGCCGGTGCTGATCTTTACGATGAACGGCATCCGGCAGATCCGTCCCGTGTATTTCCGTGCGGCGCATGCCATGCATCTCTCGCGCCGACAGATCGCGTTGCACGTTGTCCTGCCCGCGGTGCTACCCGAGGTGTTCGCCGGTGTACGGCTGGGGTTTTCACTGTCGTTGCTAGGGGTGCTGATTGGCGAGATGTTCGCTTCGCAGAAGGGGCTGGGCCATCAGATCGCCAACGCAATGAACCTCGGCGACATCGACACGATCATGGCCGTCGCACTCTTTCTCGTGCTCTTCGCCGTGGCCGGCAACGCGCTGCTCATGGCCATGAGCCGGCGATACGGCACGCCCACGGCTTGACCCGCGGGCCTGCCGTATGGCCCGCAGCCGTCAGGGCCGCGAAGCCGTCTGCTGCGATACCGCGCCGGTCAGGCCATCGATGTACTGCTCCATCAACGGATAGAACGGATTCGACGAGAGCCGCACAAAGGTGTCCGAGCCAATCACGAGGAACCCCACCTCGCCACGCACCGACATCGCGCCGAGATGCACGCCGTAGTTTTCAGGCTCGTCCGGGTGCAGGCCATACAGCGTGTCGGACATGGGAAATGGCAATGCCACGTGCGACAACGAGAAGATCTCCGGCGGATATTGGAACGGGATCGCCCGGGCGGCGGTCTCGCTGCTGCCCGGCTCTGTCACTTGCGCCACCATGTCCGGCGAATCGTTGCCAGCGTTGGTAATGACCGTCGTGCGATAGGACCGGCGTCCCGAAGGCAGCAGGCGAAGCATGGCATCGGACGCCGCCGTGCGAAAAAACGGCGTCATCTTCGCCGAGCGGTTGATGTCGAACAAGACCAGCTCGCTGCCGTTCGCCGGCAAATGCTCGTATAGCGCGCTGACCACGGCGCGCGTGCTGACCGTGAAGTCGAGTACGGAGTGAAACGTCAGCACCGGCGGGAGCGCACCGTCGAGCACGCCTTGGCGCGACATGCGCGCGATCTGCGCCTGAAGTGCCTGCGTGAGCGCGTACGACTGGCGCGCACCGTTCACGGGAAACGAGTTGTATTTGAACGGATTGAACTCGGGCACGATGCCAAGCCAGGCCGCTTTCGCAAACGGCGGCAGGAACGCGGGCAAGGCGGCCAGCCCGGCAAAACGCGCGAAGCGGGTGATGCCGATCATCGGAGAGATCAGCACCAGCCGGTCGGGCCGTGCGAGCGTGTCGTTCTCCAGTGCGTCGAGTGCGAACTGCATCGCGAGCGCACCGCCGTTCGAGAACCCGACGAGATGCAGCGGCGCGGGCGCGGGCACGAGCGCGCGCGCCTCGCGGACCGCCAGCCGGGTAGCCGCGCGCCAGTCCTCCCACGTCGCATCGGTCAGCCCGGCCGGTACCGTGCCGTGACCGGGCAAGCGGATCGCCACCACCGCGAAGCCGTCACGCCGATAACGCCGACCGATGTGCCGCAGACTGTAAGGCGAATCCGTCAGGCCGTGCAGCAGCACCACCACGCCACGCGGCGTGCCCTGCGGCATCAGCGTGTAGGAACGGTTCCAGTCCTGCTTGAAATGCTCGGGATAGATGGCACTGCGCGGATTGAACCGGTTGCTCGCGACCCGCTCGTCGGGCGGCAGTTGGTCGCTCACATGCTCGCGAACATCGTCGAACAACGCGTTCTCATGGTCGAGATAGGCGCCCCATGTGGCGTGATCGATCTGCGCCGCATGCCAGTCTGGCGGCACATAGGTGTGCCACAGCGACAGCCCCGGACCACGTTGGGTGTCGTAGATGCGAAGTGCCAGAAGCGTTCCGAGGACCAGCAGCAACGCCACCAGCCCTCGCTTGCTCCACTTCCAGACCCTACCGCGAACGTTTGCCTGCATGACGACTCCCCGGCGTGTTGTGTCGCGCGCGCATCCCCCGGGCAGGTCCGCCCGGATCGCCGTGCACGCCGCTTCGGTGAAATATTAGACGTGCGAAGCGCCGAAGGCGACGTATTTCGGCGTTGGGACGTCGGCGACCGGCTCGCGCGAAGGCGCCGCGACGCTCGCCGTCATGACGCCGTCCATGATTTGCCCTTGCCTTGCGTCGCCGGCTCGCCGAGCGCGGCCACCAGATAATCGACGAACGACGCGATTCGCGACGATATTGCCGTGTTTCGGTAATAGACCGCCTGAACCGGCTGGCGCACGTCCAGGGTCTGACGCGCGAGGATCTGCACAAGACGGCCTGCCTCGCGATCACGCACCGTCATGAAATCCGACAGACTCACGATTCCCGCGCTTTCGAGCGCCAGCTGGCGCAGTGTTTCGCCGCTCGACGACACGATGTCCGGCACGATCCGGTGCGGCGCGCCGTCGGCGCCGGCGCCGGCAATCGGCCATGCGTTGAGCGATTCGGGTTGACTGAATCCCAGCAGCGAATGCCTTGCGAGGTCCTCTGCCTTACGTGGGGTTCCGTGAGCTTGCAAATAGGCGGGGCTCGCGAGGATTCGCACGCGACTGTGACCGATCAGACGGCTGTGCAACGTGGAATCCTTGAGATGCCCGATGCGAATCGCCACGTCGGTCCGCCGCTCCAGCAGGTCGATGATGCCTTCGTTGCTGTGGAGCTCGAGCTCCACCTCCGGATAGCGTTCGCGATAGCCCGCCACGAGCGGCACGATCACATGGAGCATGAACGGCGTGGCGGCGTCGACCCGCAAGCGTCCCGATGGCTTTTCCCGCCGGGTGAGCATTTGCGCTTCGGCGTTCTCGACGGCGTCGATGATCGAGCGGGCATTTCGCAGAAACGCCTCGCCCTCGTCCGTGAGCGCCAGGCGCCGTGTCGTGCGGCGCAGCAGCGTTGTCTTCAACTTCTCTTCCAGACGCCCGAGCGTGCGGCTCGTCGCCGACACGGTAAGGCCGAGCTGCTGCGCGGCGGCCGTGATCGAGCCGGTGTCGACCACGGCGGCAAACGCCTGAAGTTCGTCTAGCGTGACCTTCATTATTGATTTGAAATCAAAATAATTTCGCTTATACGCTACTTTTTCATCAAAAGTAAAGGCGGCAAACTACGCGCTACCCTCAAGGAAATCGGGATTCCACCTCACGCGCCGCGACAGTAATCCCCGATGCTTGAGCGCATCACTCAACACAGGAGTTACAGGATGAACCACATTCCTCCATTTGGCCTGGGCACCTTCCGCCTGAAGGATCGGGTCGTGATCGATTCCGTACGAAACGGTCTCGACCTTGGCTATCGCGCGATCGACACCGCGCAGATCTATGGCAACGAAGCGGAGGTCGGACAGGCGATCGCAGAGTCGGGCGTCTCCCGCGGCGACCTGTTTCTGACCACCAAGATATGGGTCGACAACTACGCCCGCGAAAAGCTCGCGCCAAGCCTGGAACAGAGTCTCGCCAGGCTGCGCACCGACTACGTCGACCTCACGCTGATTCACTGGCCCGCGCCCAACAACGGTGTACCTCTCGAGGAATTCATGCACGCGCTGGTCGAGGCCAGGGCCCGTGGGTTGACACGCCGTATCGGCATATCGAACTTCAACATCGCGCTGACGAAGCAGGCCATCGCCGCCGTCGGCAAGGACGCCATCGCGACCAACCAGATCGAGCTGAGCCCCTACCTGCAGAACGCCCGGTTAGTCGAATTCCTCGCGCAGGAAGGCATTCACGTGACTTCGTACATGACGCTCGCCTACGGCAAGGTGCTGGGCGACCCCGTGATCGGCGACATCGCACGGCGCCACCAGGCCACGCCGGCGCAGGTGACGCTCGCCTGGGCGATGCAGCGCGGCTTCTCGGTGATTCCATCGTCCACCAAACGGGAGAACCTTGCGAGCAACCTGCTGGCCCAATCGCTGCGGCTTACCGACGACGACATGGCTCGCATCGCCGCGCTCGAGCGCAACGGCCGCGAGGTCAACCCGGACGGTCTGGCGCCGCGGTGGGACTGATGGCGAGCGTGCACGGACGCAACGGCACGCCCTGACGCCGGTCTGGCGCTACTGCGCCGCCAACGTCTCGCGCATCACCTCGGCAAGTGCGACGATGCCCGCCTCGATATGTTCGAGGCGAATCGACGAGAAACCCAGTCGGAATGTGTTGCGCGGCGGCGCATCGCCCATGAAGAAGACGTCGCCCGGTTCGATGAGAATGCCTCGCGATTTCGCCCGGGCGGCCAGCACATTGGCGTTGAGCGCCTCCGGCCCGCGCACCCAGCACGACGCCCCGCCCTTGACCTGCACGAACGACACTTCCGGCATATGCGTGGTCAGCGCCGCGCTCAGCACCTCGGCGCGCTTCGCATAGGTGTCGGCCAGACGCCGCAGCAGCGCGTCGTGATGCCCCAGTGCCAGGAACATCGAGAACGAGCGCTGGATGAAGGCCGAAGGGTGGCGAATCATCAGGCGCCGCAGCGCGCGCAACTCCGCCACCAGCGCCGCCGGCGCCACGATGTAACCCAGCCGCAACCCCGGCGCGAACGATTTCGACAGACTGCCGATGTAGATGACCCGGTCGCTGCGATCCAGGCTCTTGAGCGCCGGAATCGGGATGTCCGAATAGCTGTTCTCGCTCTCGTAATCGTCCTCGATCACCACGAAATCGTCGGCTTCGGCGCGGCGCAGCAACGCCTCGCGATGCGCCAGCGGCATGGTCGTGGTCGTGGGGCACTGGTGCGACGGCGTGACGTAGACGTAGTCGCATTGCGACAGCCGCTCGTCGACCGGCAGCCCGTGTTCGTCGACCGGCAGGCCGACCAGGTTCGGCGTGCGGATCGCAAAGATGTTGCGCGCATCCGGATAACCCGGGTCTTCGATACCGACGGTCGTACGTGCCCCGACGAGCAGGTCCGCCAGCAGATACAACGCCTGCTGCGCCCCGTTGGTCAGCACGATTTCGTCGGCGTCGGCCCACACCCCACGACGCGGCAACACCCGGGTGCGAATCTGCTGGATCAACGTCTCGTCGTCGCGGGCGATCATGTCCGGCGCCCAGTCGCGAATCTCCATGACGGTCAACGCCTTGTGACAGCACTCGCGCCAATCGGCCGTGGGGAACATCGACGGATCGAACTGCCCGTAAATGAAAGGGTACTGGTACTGCTGCCAGTCGATGGGCTTGACGATGTTGCGCTGGCCCGACGGCCGCACCACGTAGCGCCCCTCCCAGTCCGGCGTGGCGGGATCGAGCGGCGCGATGGTGCCAGCGGCAGGCTCTGGCACGTCCCGTGCGGGCGCGACCTGAGATCCCACGCGCGGCGCCAGGATGTCGCCATTGACGAAGTAACCGCGCCGCTCCCTTGCGATCAGGTAGCCCTCGTCGACCAGTTGCTGATAGGCCAGCACCACCGTGTTGCGCGCCACCCCCAGTCCTTCGGCCAGCTCGCGCGACGACGGCACCGCGGCGCCACGCATGAGCCGCTCGTCCAGAATCGCCGAGACGAGCATCTGGCGTATCTGGCTTTGCAGGCTCATGCCGGCGCGCGCCGACATCAGAAACAACTGGTTCCACATCGCCGCTGAAATCCGGCTCGACATCGCGCCACCTCATCCTGTCACTTCCAGAACGTCAATTATTACTCATCAGGCGGTGACGTTAATTCCGAATTGGGGTTTATCCGCAGTTCCGCCGAATTGTGGCCGATTCGAGCATCCATGCGGGTTGCGGACGGGTGATGGGGTCACTGGACCAGTTGGCATCATCAAATGCGGCCAACTGGCTCTAACGAACAAAAATGCTGGCGGCAATGATGCAGACACTTGACGCCGATTCGACACGCCAATTGCGTCAACCCCGAGTGTTCCATCGAAAAACTTCCCGACTAGAGGTGAACCATGAATGGACTTCCGAACCGGCTGCGACGGGTGTTCGCCGCCACAGCACTGGCGGCGGCGGCCTTGCCCGCGGCGCTTACGCTCGGATTGACGCTGCCGGCCACGGCGCAGGCGCAGGAGAAGGAGGTGACGATCGCGTACCAGCAGATCGTCGACCCGTGGCTCACGGCCATCGCCAGCGGCGAGTTCGAAAAGGCGACGGGCTACAAGATCCACTGGCGCCAGTTCGAATCCGGCGCCAAGGTGGCCACGGCGCTGGCGTCGGGCGATATCAAGATCGGCGTACTCGGCTCGAGTCCGATGGCGGCGGCGGTGTCCCAGGGGCTGGATCTGCAACTGTTCTGGATCCTCGACGACATCAACCAGGCCGAGGCGATGGTCGTGCGCAATGCGTCGAACATCAAGACGCCGGCTGACCTGAAGGGCAAGAAGATCGGTGTACCGTTCGTCTCCACGACCCACTACCACACCATGTTTGCGCTGCAGCAATGGGGGATCAAGCCCACGGAAGTGCAGGTGCTCAACATGCAGCCGAACCAGATCGTCGCGGCCTGGGAGCGAGGCGACATCGACGCGGCCTACGTGTGGGATCCGGCGCTCGCGCAGATCAAGCAAAGCGGCCACGTGCTCATCACGTCCGGCGAGCTGTCGAAACAGGGCAAGCCGACGTTCGACGGCATTGCCGTCGACCGCAAGTGGGGCGAGGCGAACGCCGACTTCATGGCGAAGTTCGTCAAGGTAATCGCCGACGCCGACGCGGCGTACCGTCAGAACCATGCCGCGTGGACGCCCGCGTCGCCGCAGGTCAAGGCCATCGTGAAGATGATCGGCGGCAAGCCGGAAGACGTGCCGGGCGCGCTCTCGCTGTACGCGTTCCCGTCCGCCCAACAGCAGGCGTCGTCGGAATGGCTGGGCGGCGGCAAGGACAGCCGCGCGGCCAAGGCGCTCAAGGACACGGCCGAGTTCCTCAAGGGCCAGCAGAAGATCAACGCCGTCAAGGCGGATTACACCCCGTACGTCACGTCGCGCTATGTCGACGCCGCTCTCAAACTGAAGTAAGCCGTATCGGGGCCGTGGCGCCGACAGGGTTCGGCGCGACGGCCCCTCCCCGATCGCTCGATCGACAGGAGAAGGGCTTCATGGAACAACTCATCGTCAACGACGTCAGCGTCGTATATCCCGGCCGGCGGCCCGGCGAGCAGGTGCAGGCGCTCGCGCACGTCGATCTGACCATCGCACCCGGCGATTTCGTCGTGGCGCTCGGTGCCTCGGGCTGCGGCAAGACCACGCTGCTCAGTCTGATGGCCGGCTTCATCGCACCCACGTCGGGGGAACTGCTGCTCGGCAACGCGCCCATCGAAGGCCCCGGCGCCGACCGCGGCGTGGTGTTCCAGAAGCATGCGCTGCTGCCGTGGCTGAGCGTGATGGAGAACACCGAATTCGGCCTCAAGCTGCAAGGCGTGCCGAAGACAGCGCGTCGCGAGCGCGCGGCGCGCAACCTGGCGCTCGTCGGGCTGCAGGACTTCCACAACCACATGATCTACCAGCTCTCCGGCGGCATGCAGCAGCGCGTGGGGATTGCACGCGCACTCACGTGCAATCCGTCGATGCTGCTCATGGACGAGCCGATGGCCGCGCTCGATGCCCTCACGCGCGAGACCATCCAGGAGCTGCTGCTCGACGTGTGGCGCGAGACGCAGAAGATGATTTTCTTCATCACCCACAGCGTGGAAGAAGCGCTCTTCCTGGCGAGCCGGCTGATCGTGATGTCGCCGCGCCCGGGCCGGATCACGCACACCTACGAACTCGACTTCAACAAGCGCTACCTCGAGTGCCGCGATGCACGCGCGATCAAGTCGAGTCCCGATTTCATCGCCATGCGCGAGACCGTGCTCAGCATCATCTACGGCGACGAGCGCGCGGGACAGACGGCGACGTCTGGCGCCAGCGCGGTTGCGGCCTGATTCGGAGACGTTGCCATCATGATGACCAAACCTGTCACCACCCCCGGCACCGGCGTGCAACGCCCGGCGTCGCTGTCGCCCCAATCGCCCCGGCCGCCGCGCCAGCGCGGCCTGTTCGCCAGAATGTTCGCCCCGCGCCCGGTCAAGGCGGGCGAATCGTTCGGCGCGCCCGGCCAGGGTCCGAGCCTCGTCATCAGCATCGTGACGGTTGCCGCGCTCCTGCTCCTGTGGATCGCCATCACCTCGTCGGGCATGATCAAGCCGCTGTTCCTGCCGGGACCGCGCGCGATCGTCGAGAAATTCCTGCAGGTCTCGACGGAAGGCTTCGCGGGTTCGACGCTGTGGCAACACACGCTCGCGAGTCTGTACCGTGTGTTCGGCGCGTTTGCGCTCGCCTGCGTCACCGCCATTCCGGTCGGCATTCTGATGGGCGTGTCGCGCATTGCGCGCGGCGTATTCGATCCGCCCATCGAGTTCTATCGTCCGCTGCCGCCGCTGGCTTACCTGCCGCTCGTGATCATCTGGTTCGGCATTGGCGAGTTCTCGAAAGTCTTCCTGATTTACCTGGCCATCTTCGCACCGCTGGCGATCGCGGCGCGCGCCGGCGTTCGCTCGGTATCGATGGAACAGATTCACGCGGCGTACTCGATGGGCGCATCCCCGCGCCAGATCGTGATGCACGTGATCGTCAAGTCCGCACTGCCGGAGATCTTCACCGGCATGCGAATTGGCATCGGCGTGGGCTGGACCACGCTGGTGGCCGCCGAAATGGTCGCGGCTTCGAGCGGCCTCGGCTTCATGGTGCTCAACGCGGCGGAGTTCCTCGCGTCGGACATCGTGATCATGGGGATCATCGTGATCGGCTTCTTCGCCTTCGGGTTCGATCTGATCATGCGCTATCTCGAGCGCGTGCTGGTGCCCTGGAAAGGCAAGGTCTGACAAGGCAGTCGCGGTCCGTTGGTCATCACAAGAGACGCAGGGCGGCTTCCCCCGGCCGCACCTGACGTCAAACAAGGCATTCAGGAGGTTGTGTGGTAGTCGAGACAAGCGTTGTAATCCCGCGCATTTGCACGCGCATTCCCTCGCGCACTTTCCCGCGTATTTTCCCCCGTATCGTTTCGTCCCCCCGCTTGCACCGCGTCATCGACGCATTGCGCGCCACGGCGACGCTCATCACCGGAGGTCGCCATGACCAGTCGTGACAGCGGCGCCCATCTCCAGTCGAGCCTCAAGCAGCGGCACATGAGCATGATCGCGCTGGGCGGCGTGATCGGTGCGGGTCTATTCGTCGGGAGCGGCGTGGTGGTGCATGCGGCAGGCCCCGCTGCCGTGCTGTCGTTTCTGATCACCGGGGCGCTGGTGGTGCTCGTCATGCGCATGCTCGGCGAGATGGCCTGCGCCCTGCCGGCCGTCGGGTCGTTTTACGAGTATGCGCGTCTGGCGTGGAACGACAAGCCCGTGGGCGGCGAGCTCGCCGGCTTTTTGACCGGATGGATGTATTGGTACTTCTGGGTGATCGTGGTGGCCGTCGAGGCCGTCGCGGGCGCCAACCTGATCCAGTTCTGGCTGCCGGACATCCCCGCGTGGGCCATCAGCCTGACGCTGCTGGTCGTGCTCACGCTGACGAATCTGGTGTCGGTGGCATCGTACGGCGAATTCGAGTTCTGGTTCGCCTCGATCAAGGTTGCCGCCATCGTGGTGTTCCTGTTCCTCGGCGCGCTCTTCGTGTTCGGCATGTGGCCGGGCGCGGTCGCGAGCACGGGGCATCTGCTCTCGCACGGTGGATTCATGCCCAACGGCATCGGCCCGGTCATGGCGGGGGCGGTGGCCGCCACCGGCTTCTACTTTGGCGCGGAAATCGTGACGATCGCCGCCGCCGAAGCCGCCGAACCGCAGCAGGCCGTGGCACGGGCAACCAACTCGGTCATCGGCCGCGTGCTGTTCTTCTACATCGGCTCGATCCTGCTGGTGGTGATGCTCGTGCCCTGGAATTCGGCAAGCATGGCCACGCCGTACGTGAGCGCACTCGAAGCGATGCGCATACCGGCTGCAGCGCACATCATGAATGCCGTGGTACTCACGGCGGTACTCTCGGCGTTGAATTCGGGTCTGTACGCGTCGTCGCGCATGCTGTTCGCGCTCACGCGCCGGGGCGACGCCCCCCGCTCGCTCGCCAAGCTCAACGCGCGCGGCGTGCCGGTTCGCGCCATTCTCGTGGGCACGCTGTTCGGCTACGCGGCAGTGGTGATGTCGTACGTGTCGCCGGATACGGTGTTCGCCTTTCTCGTGAATTCCTATGGGACGGTAGCGATTTTCGTATACGTGCTGATCGCCTTTTCGCAATTGAAGCTGCGCAAGCGGCTGGAGCGCGAAGCGCCGGGCAAGCTCAAGGTGCGCATGTGGGGCTTTCCGTATCTCACGTGGGTCGCGATCATCGGCATGCTGTCGATCGTCGGCGCGATGGCGTTCATCCCCGACCAACGCACGCCGCTTGCCCTGGGCGTGGTCAGCCTGACGGTATTGCTCGTGGCGTTCACGGTTCGTTCGATCTGGCGCAAGTTGCGCTCGCCTGATCCGGGATTCGAGATTTGACGGAAGGCGGTTGAACCTGGCGACGGAGCTCCATCGGCAAATCGAGCCCCGTCGCCTGAGCGATTCGCATCGCTTCCGGCACCATGGCGCGCCGCGCATAGTGCCGGAGTAGCGCGCGTCCCGTCGTCACCATCGCCGAGGGATCGGGCGCCGCCGCGAAGGCGTCGAACGCCGAGGCGAGCAAATGCATCTCGGCGCTGTATGCGGGGTCCGCCGCCTCGTTGGCCGCCGCAACGAACGCCGCGCCCGCGCAACCTTGCGCGACACGCGCCGCGTCGAAGTCGCCGGCAGCCCGATGATGTCTGGCGACTTCCCGCCACATCTGCGCCTCACTCGCGAAGCCCCGGGCGGAATGGTAGGCCGTCGCGCTCGCCGTCAACGCGGGAATCAGCGGCAGCGTACGGCGCCGCGGATTTGCCAGCGCGCCTTGCGCCAGTTCGCGGAAGGCCGCCCCCATGTCGGTCAGATGCGCGTGGATGTGTGCCAGATCCTGCCCGGAGAGGCCGTCTCTGCCTCGCCGCAGCAGCGCATACCAAGACGGCAGGACGAGGGCAGCGTCCGGATCGTACGGAATCCCCCTGAGCTCGACGACGAAGCGATTGAGCAAGGTTCGCCCTTCAGTGTCGCAGTGCAGCAGCAATCTCGCGGCTTCGGCCGCGCTGATCGCCCCCTTGCCGTCGCCGAAACATGCCGCGCCGATCGGCACGCGCAAGCCCGACAGCGGAACGATCAGCACGATCTGTCCGCCATCACCAAGTACGGCCGTATCGAGAATCACCTGCCGGGCCTCGGGCGCAATCGCGGCGATCAGCGACAACGCATCTCCGCTCACGCGCTTGATCAGTTTCTGCGCCGCCAGATACGCGCGGCCTGAACGGTACGATCCCACGTGGCAGTACGCCGCACACGTCAGAAGATCCGCCTTGACGCCCCCTCGACAGAACTTGTCATAGAAGATGTCCAGTGGACCCATGTACCGAAACTTGTCGAGAAATGCGTTGAAAATCGTGTCGGAAGGAGCCGCATTGTCGGCAAGCGCCCGGTCCAGCTCGTCGAGTCGGCTCAGCCGACGCTCGCTCAGGCACGCGCCGGGGTAATCGGCAACGGGGAAATTGGGGTGGGCGATGGGGGCAGTAGGGGCAATGGCGGGCATCGTGGTCACTCGGGCGAAATCGCGCGACGCTCCCATTTCCGGGTCTCGTCGCCGTTCCCCAACACGTGGTGTGGCGCGATCATCTGCCGCGCGATCGCCTGCGCCTGGTCAGGCCATCCGGCAGTCCGGTATTGCGCGTAGAGCGTTGCGCCGATATGCGCGGCGGACAACCAGTTGGCGCTCGTCATCGCGCCATCGAACAAAATGCGCACGCGGCCGAGGCACGCGCGGACATCCTCCGTTTCCCCACATTGCAGGAGAAGATTGGCCGCCTGTAGAAACGCGTCGGCCGTCTCGCGTCGCAATTGCTCCCGCAGTTCACGGCATGCGCCCGCGCCCCTCCCCGCTTCGCCCGCGACACCACGCACAACGACTTTTGACGCCGAGGACAGCGACGCCTGCCAGGCACGTGGGGCAGGTTCCTGCAACCCCGGATCGGTCCGCCACGTTTCGAGAAATTCACCAAGGCGACACCAGGCCTGCGCGGCTTTGCGCGGTGATCCGGAATCGGTGTGCTGGCGGGCACAGGCGACCAGCATGCGCTTGGCATCGTCCTGGCAATCCGCCATTTTCGACAGATGCAGGAAGCCGCTCGCGAGGTCCGCGTCGATATCGAATGTATCGAACCCGACCTCCGCCCCGTGTTCCTTGTCCCGATGGCTGGCCGCTTGCGCCGCCTCGAGCAGCGCGCGCCAATCGCGGAAATTCTGCTTGCCCGGCAGATCGCCGGAATTCTCCGGCATCAGCGTGACGAGTCGACCGATCAACGTTTGCAGTGTGTCATCGCGCGTTTGCAGCAAGGCGAGCGCTTCTTCGCTCGTGATGGCCCCGTCCCCCGTGCCGAAACACGTTGCATCCAGCGCAAGCCGCAGGCATGAATCAGGAAAGCAGAGTACGACCCGCCCGCTCTCGGACAACGCCGGGTTCGCCAGCATCGCGCAGCGTGCTTCGCTGCCGAGTTGATCGAGGAGATAGCGCGACGCATCGAAGCGTCGATCGGGATCGCGAAGCAGATAGGCCTGTCCGGCGGTATACGACGCGATGTGGGACTGCGCCGCGGCCAGGAGACTGATGCGTTTTCCGCCCCCTCGCGCAAGACCGTCGAGTGCACTGTCCCGGCACCCCATGCTGGTGAATTCCCGGACGAATGTCCGAAACACCTCGTCGGGTACGGGCGCCGCGGCGGACGTCATGCGCTGCTCGAAGGCTGAGAGCGCTGCCAGGCGCCGCTCGCTAAGACGCTGCGCGGGATAGGCCACCAGTGGAAAATTCGTGGCAGTCGTCGACGTGATCGATGGCATGGGCGTTCGGTTCGAAGACGTGGAGGTTGCGCAGAGGATGCGCATTGGGTGCGAAGACGCAGCAGGCGCGCGACGGCGTCGGGACGGCGCTGCCAACGTGGCCCGACGCGGGTTCGCACGGCCCGCTCTACATCGGGTGCGCAGGCTATTCGTTCCGCGCCACTTGCCCGGCGTTCGAGGGCTCCGCCCCCATGGCTTCCCAACCGACAGCCTGCCCCGGGAGTCCGTTGCGGCGCATGACGGCAGCGATCCGCCTGGCGACTTCCGCCGCCGCTTCCGCTTGCCCGCCGTCGCAGAGATGACGATGCAGTGTCATCCCTGTCCAGAGCGCCGAGTCATATGCGCCGGCGTAATCGAATGCGTTGAAGGCATCGCGCAGCACTCGTATGCCGCGATCGGTCTGGCCGCCATCCATCTCGTCGAACTGACGCGTGAACGCGTAGCCCGCGTTGCGCGATGCCGTTTTGGCCGATTTCTCGTCGTGCGCTCCGCTGAACACGCTCGCCGCATTGACGAACGCGCGCGCCGCGTTCTCGTGGCTGTCCGCCTCGCAGAACGCCTCGGCGGCGTGTCGGTACCACAAGGCGCCCAGTGCCGACGATTCGGCCTGGCTGGAGATATGCTCGCAGACGAAGCCGACGCGCTCGACATTCTCTGGCGTCATGGCTTCTTTCCAGCCATTCTCGTGCCGCGCTCGTTCGAGCAGATCGCGCCATACGGTCAGGAACCTGCTGCTTCGCTCGCTGGCGATGAACTGCGCAAGCAGCGGCCCGGCGTCTTCGACACCTTGCGTGAGAACACCCACGGCTTCCGCGCGGGTGAGCGCGCCGTCACCGTCGCCCAGACAGGCCGTGCCGAGCGGCACGCACAACGACGTGCCCGGCAGGAAGAAGTGAATCTGCTGGTTCACCCCCAGCGTGGGACTCGCCAGAATGGCGCTTCTGACGTCCGGGTTCAGTTCGCGCAACACCGTGAGCGAATCCACGTTGACGCTATCGCGATCGTCGCCTCCCGCAAAGAAGCATTGTCCCTCCTCGAACGATGCCACGTGGCATCGGGCAACGGCCACGAGGACGTCCTGCTTCGTACCGCCGTGCGCGAACCAGTCCTTGAAGCTGTCCCATGGCCCCATGGACGTGAACGACTTCAGAAAGGTTTCGATCGCGTGGCGGGGTGCCGCGCCGGTATCCATTGCCGCGTCGAACTCATCGAGCACCGCGAGACGGCGCGCGCTCAGCTGGGACGCGGGGTAGCCCTGAAACGGGAACGTCGAGACGGACTGTACGTCGGCATTGATCATGCGGAGATCCTCGGGAGAGCGGGAGATGTCCAGTCTCTGCCGGATGCCGAAGGACCGATTGCAGGAATGATCCGGCAACGTCTGCGATTTCCCCCAACCGAACTCACCGCAGGCGGTTCGTCAGGCGGCGGCGTCGCCGGGAAGTGTCGACGCCCGAAATGCCGATCGCAATTGCACGATCTCCTCGTCGGTCAGCACGCCGATGACGACGATATGCGACGGGCGGCGCGACATCTCCGGTCGTCGTGTGAACGCCACGCGGGCGCCGACCGCATGCATCTCGCTCATGCGCTCGCCAGGGAGCGCCACGAACCCCTTGGCCCGCAGGAGCTTGCCCGGGCACAACGCCAGCGCCGCCTTCAATCGCTCGCGGTCGATCAGGCCGTCCGTCTGCCAGTCGAAGGCGCGCAATCCCTCGGGCAGCGCGTCGCGGGACCGGCGCAATGGCCGTGGGGTGAGCAGACCAGGTATCGTGAGCGCGTCGTCCGGAAACAGAATCGCGGGCGAGACCACGCCATTGTCCGCCGTCACGACGATCTGCGTCGCCCCGAGCGATGACAGTCGCGCCCTCACTCGCTGCTGATCGTCCGGCGTGACGAGATCGGCCTTGGTCAGCACGAGCGTACTCGCCGCCGCGATCTGCCTGCGCGCGATATCGCCCACATAACGGTCGTCGAGCGTGTCGTCAATGCCGCTCGCATCCACGGCCACGACAATGCCGTGCAGGCGAAAGGCGCGATCGAGCAACCCCACCTGCGCAATACGCATCGGGTCGGACACGCCGCTCGCCTCGATCACGAGCAGATCGGGGCGCACCTCGCGCTCGCCAAGCGCGATCAGCGTTTCGACGAGGCGTCCGCCGATGGTGCAGCAGACACAGCCGTTCTCGAGACCGATCACGTCGTCGCCGCGCTCACGAATCAGCGAGGCATCGATGTTGATCGCGCCGAAGTCGTTCACGAGCACCGTCACGCGCAAGCCGTCGGCGTTGCGCAGCAGTGCATTGACGATTGTCGTCTTGCCCGCGCCAAGATAGCCGCCCAGCACGATCATCGGAATGGGCGGGCGCGGGGCCCTCGCTCCCGGATCGGCGGCCTGTTTCGCGGCCGCCGACGCCATCCCCGCACGGTCATCGTGTCGCATCGGCCTCACGCCGGCGCGCGGAAGATCTCGCCGCCGAGCACGGTGCCCCATACGGGCATCTGTCGCAGGTCGTCGAGCGGAACTTCGTAAGGATCTGCGTCGAGCACCGCGAAGTCCGCATATTTCCCGACTTCGATGCTGCCGATCAGATGGTCCATTCCCAACGAAAACGCCGCACCCATGGTGATGGCGCGCAACGCGTCGTCGACCGGCAGCCGCAGCGATTCGCCGAGCAAGCGGCCCGACGACGTCTCGCGCTTTGCCGCGCACCACGCAGTGAACAGCGGGCTGAGCTGCGTGATCGGTGCGTCGGAATGCAATGCGAAGGGCAAACCGATCCGGCGGGCGATCTCTGCCGCGTCCATGCGGTTCGCACGGTCCGGTCCCATCGTCTGCTGGTAGTGAGCATCGCCCCAATAGTAGACGTGGTTCGCGAAGAAGTTCACGCACAAGCCGAGGCGTTGCGCACGGGTGAGCTGCGCCAGGTCCGCCATCTGGCAGTGCTGCAACGTGTGGCGATGATCGGTGCGCGGATGCAGCGCGAGCAACTTTTCGAGCGCATCGAGCACGACTTCCGTCGCCTCGTCGCCATTCGTGTGGATGTGCAATTGCAGGCCTGCCGCATGAAACGGCATGAATGTCTCGACGAGTTGCGACGGTGGGATCAGCCACAGGCCATTGGGCTTGCCGTTGTGATAGCCGGGCCATCGCAACCTCGCCGTGAATCCCTGGATCGATCCGTCGACGATGAACTTCACCGGGCCGTAATGCAGTTTGTCGGTGTTGGCCTCGCGGGCTTCCAGCACCCGTTGCGGTCCGCCCTCCGGACAGCGCTGCGGCGCGAACGCGGGCACGATGCGGATCGGGAACGCCGGGTCCCGGGTGACTTCGTGCAGGTTGGCGTTACCCGTGGGCGTGAGATCGTTGACCAGATCGGTCGCGGTCGTCACGCCGGCGAGCTGCGCCACGCGCCCGAAGTTCCAGATGGCGCGCGTGCTCTCGCTCGCCGCAATCGACAACCCCTCGCCGATCACGCGATACACCGGGAACATGGCGGCGAACTCCTGGAGCTCGCCGGTCGGCTCGCCGTCCTCCCCCATCACGACGCCCTCGACGTCAGTGTCGCCGTCGATGCCCGCGAGCTCGAGCATTGCCGTGTTGACGTTCATCAAATGCACGCTGGCATGCAGGATCGCGATCGGACGCGTGACCGACACGCCATCGAGATCGCGCGCGACCAGTGGCGTGTCTTCGAAGAAGATCGGATCGTAACCCCAGGCGAGCAACGGCTTGTGGTCATCGGTCATGCGTTGCAGCGCCGCCCTGAGGCGGTCGAGCACCGCCACGGGCGTCTTCAGCCCCTCCCAGAGATGCCCATCGGGGCCGCGCCGGTCGTAGTAGCCGACATAAACCGCGTCCCACATCGCGCCTTCCATCAAATGGCAATGGCCCTCGACCAGACCCGGCATCAGCACCTTGTCGTGCAGCGTCTCGATGGGCGCGGCGTCGGTCCAGCGACGCATTTCCTGCAATCCGCCCACGGCGAGGATGCGACCGTCGCGCACGGCCACGTGCGTCGCGACGGGCTGCGCAGGGTTCATCGTCAGGATCTTGCGCGCCACGTAGACGCGGATATCGTCTCGGCTCGCCGTGACGTCCTGCGCTGCGCCGGCGTCTCTGTCTGCTCTGTCTGTCATCTTCACTTCTTGTAGGTGGAAAGCGTGCCCACGCGAGCGTCCATCGATTCGGCGCGGCGGCCGCCGAGGATCACGTTGAGCACCGACATCACCACGACGTTGACCACCAGGCAGATCAGCCCGAGGTTCACCCCGCCGAGGTCCGGATTCTTGTAGTAGAGCACGAGCGCAAGCCCCTGCCCGGCCAGCACGCCCGCCGCGACGGCCGTCGCCCGCACGCGCATGCGGAAGACCACCGCGATCACGCCGGGCAGGAACTGCGTCACCCCGTAGTACGCCATGTTGATGAGCGTGAGCATGAGATTCGGCGTGAGCAGCGTCAGCACGATCGAGCCGAGCAGATACAGCACGATCACCACCTTCGAGCTGGCCTTCTGACGGTGCTCGGGCATGCCGGACAGGATGTTTCGCGTGACGATGGGCCCCAGCGCGAGGCAGATGCCCGCAAGCACCAGCAGGCCCGACAGCGCCGCACCGGCGGCAACGAGTCCGACCAGCCACGACGGCAACAGCTGCGTCACGGCGGCGAAGAACGCTTCGTTTGGCGAAGCGAGCGTAATGTTCTGCGCGATCGCGTAGTACGACGCGAGCACGAGGAACGGATACATCAGCATGTAGAGGGGCATGGCGATCTGCGTGCGACGGATCGTCGAAGCGCTTTTGGCCGTGAAGAAGTTCTGCACGCCGAAAGGCATCACGTACATGCCCAGCGACTGGAACACGATGGTCGTCATGGCAAACGTGAGCTGCTGCGTGCTCATCGCGTTGCTCACGTGCTGGCTCGCGGCCTGGAATACCGGCGTCACGCCCGACTCCCACGCCACGGCCACGCCGGTGATGACGATCGCCGCGACCATCAGCACGTCCTTGAGCACCGCGATATAGGCCGATGCCCGCACCCCGGCAATCGCGATATAGACGAACGCCAGCATGGCGGAGAAGCAGATCAGCCACAACGGCTGGAAATTCCACCCCAACCCCTTGAGCGCGGCGACCAGGCCGGTGAACTGCAACTGGCCCCACGGCAGCAGGAACACGATCGCCGTGATCGCCACGACCAGTTCGAGGAAGCGGTTGTTGAAGTGCCCCTTGAACAGATCGGGCAGCGTGATGGCGTTGTAGCGCTTGCCCGCGTCCCAGATCTTCGGGCCGAGGAAGTAGCCGACCGGGTACGCCAGCAGAATGTAGCCGAGGAACCACACGCCATAGGTCGGCCCCTTGGCATAGATGCCGCCCGGGAAGCCGACCATGGTGCCGATGCTGTAGATTTCGCCGGCCGCGAGGAAGAACACCAGCCACGCGCCGAACTGGCGCGACGCCACGAAAAAGTCATGGACGCTTTGCGGACCGCGTCCACCGCGCGCACGCAAAGCAAGATAGACCGACAACAGAATGAAGCCGGCAAAGATGAGGGTTGCCATTGACGCAATCTCCGGAATCTCGGAACGGGGCGCGCTCGATTGCGGTCGGGCGCGCCATCGGCGACATCACGCCGGTCGGCGTGTGCCGGGAATTCGCCGCGCGAAGACGGCCGCGGACCGTCAGGCGGGTTCCTCGGCGGTGTGCCGGTCGAAGAGCGTCCAGCACAGCCACAGGCAGCCGGACGTGAGCACGAACCACAGAAATATCCAGCCGTAGATGAACGGCACGCCGAGGATGTAGCGCTCGACGGACGCCGCCCAGGGCAGCAGTCCGACGACGCCGAGATACGGCACCCCAAGGCCAATCAACAATCTGAGCATGTCCTGTCTCCGTTTCGCGAGTCGTGGTTCGACGTGCGGGGGTGCACGGCGCCAGTGCCCGCGAGACCCATCGGCGTGACGCACGTGCGGGGTCGGTTGTCTGGCCCAGTATCCCCGGCCAAAAATCGTGCCGTTTAGAGCCACATGGCAGAAAACTTTGGTGCCAGCAATGAGGACGCCCCCTGCGCAAAGGCCACTGCGGGGCCGTCTCCTGCTGGCACCATCACAAAGCGGCGGTGGTACTAATCCCCGGAAAATGTTCTTGGCAGTATTGGCTCATTTCCGTCAGGGAGCTTACCGTGGGTACGATTGAATCCTTCACGCTGGATCGTCGCGCCGAAGCCGCGCCATACGATCCGCTTTACGATCCGCTTGTCTCGTCCGGTCCCGGTCTCGGGATGGACTATGCGCCCACCTACTGGGTCGCTACCGCCGGGGAACCGCCGGAAGACGACGGTCCGCTCGTCGGCGACGCCGATGTCGACGTGGTCATCGTCGGCGCCGGTTTCACCGGATTGTCCACCGCACTCTTCCTTGCCCGGGAGCACGGCATTCGCGCCACCGTGCTCGAGGCCAACCGCACCTGCTGGGGATGTACCAGCCGCAACGGCGGTCAGGGGCAGAACGCGAGCGGGCGCCTGTATCGCTCGCAATGGATCGCGCGCTGGGGCAAGGAAACCGCGCTTCGCCTGGACGCCGAGATCCGCGAGGGCTTCAACACGTTCAAGTCGCTCATCGCGGAAGTCCCCGAGTGCGAACCGCAGCCGGGCGGCCACCTGTACATCGCGCATCGCGAACGCAAGATGGAGTTCCTGCGCAACGAAGCCAAGGTCATGCGCGACGTGTTCGGCTACGACGCTCGCATCCTCTCGCGCGCCGACGTGAGCGAACAGTACGTCGACGATCAGGAGAACTGCGGCGCGCTGCACGAGCCCGATGGCATCGGCGTGCATCCGCTCAAGCTCGCGTTCGGCTACCTGCGCATGGCGCGCGCGCTCGGTGCCCGCGTGCATCCGTCCACGCCGGTCCTGAGCGTCGAGACGATCAATGGCGTGCATCACGTGCGCACGCCGCGCGGCGTGGTGCGCGCCAAGGCGGTCGCGTTCGCCACGGGCGGGTATACGCGCAACGATGTCACCAAAGCCCTGCGCGCCAAGATCATGCCGATCCTGTCGAACTCGCTCGTCACGCGCGTGCTCACCCCCGACGAGATCGCCGCGACGAACTTCCGCACCCACGAAGTCATTACGGATACGCGCACGTTGCGCTACTACTACCGGCTGCTGCCCGATAACCGCCTGCAGATCGGCAGCCGCAGCTCGATCACGGGCGCCGATGCGCAAAATCCGAAACACATGGCCGTGCTCGTCGAAGGGCTGCATCGCAAATTCCCCGCCCTCAAGGGCATTCGCATCGACTACTCGTGGTGGGGATGGGTCGACGTGAGCCACGACATGATGCCGCGCGTGACGCAACCCGATCCGCGCCAGAACCTGTTCTATGCGGTGGGCTACGGCGGCAACGGCGTGTCGTTTTCCGCGCACGCCGGGCGCCGCCTCGCCCAGCGCATCGCCGGTCAACGCGATCCGTCGTGGAACTTGCCGATCTACGACTCGGCACTCCAATACCCGAACGTGTTCGGCGCCGTGCAGTGGCAGGGCTTCGCCCCGTTCCGCCGCATCGGCCAACGCTTCCTCTACCAGCGGTACCACGCGCAGGACGAAGCGCGTTGAGCCCTATTTCTCCCTTGCCTTATCCGGAAACTGCAATGACGACTCAGAACGAATCCGCCGATCTCCAGTTGCTCAAGACCTTCAACGACGCCTGGAATCGTCACGACATCGACGCCCTCATGGCCTGCATGACCGACACCTGCGTGTTCCATGCGGTGGCCGGGCCCGACATGCTCGGGCGCACCTTCGAAGGCCGCGACGCCGTACGCGCGGCCTTCCAGTCGGCCTGGGAGAACTTCCCCGACGCCTCGTGGACGGAGGGCGTGCATTTCGTCACCGGCGATCGCGGCGTCTCCGAGTCGACCTTCCGGGGCACCAAGGCAGACGGCTCGCGCGTGGAAGCCCGCATGGTGGATGTCTTCACCCTGCGCGACGGCAAGATCGAAGTGAAGAACGCGTTCCGGAAGGACCGTCCGGCGTTCTGATATCCCCTCGGCACATCGTGGAAGTCCGCCACGGCGACGGTCAATCTCATTTTTTAATACAAAACGTACCAAATAATAAAAATACTGATTGACCATAACACTCAGATCGCCTAGATTTCCACCTAAGCAACTAAATCGGAATAATTTGTTCCGTTTAATTTTTACTGGAGACACCCATGAACGCCAAAGATCCGGCTACGGCCACCCAGCAAATGACCGCGTCCGACGCCGGTCCGCAAACGATGACGCCCTCGGAGGCATTCGTTGAAACGATGGTCGCCAACGGCGTGAGCGAAATGTTCGGGATCATGGGCTCGGCCTTCATGGATGCAATGGACATCTTCGCACCGGCCGGCATTCGTCTGATTCCGGTGGTCCACGAGCAAGGTGCGGGTCACATGGCCGACGGCTATGCCCGCGTGTCGGGCCGCCACGGTGTCGTGATCGGCCAGAACGGTCCCGGCATCAGCAACTGCGTGACGGCCATTGCCGCCGCGTACTGGGCGCACAGCCCGGTCGTGATCGTGACGCCCGAAGCCGGCACGATGGGCATCGGTCTGGGCGGCTTCCAGGAAGCCAAGCAGCTGCCGATGTTCCAGGAATTCACGAAGTATCAGGGCCATGTGACTCACCCGGCCCGCATGGCCGAATTCACGGGCCGTTGCTTCGACCGCGCCATGGCCGAAATGGGCCCGACGCAACTCAACATTCCGCGCGATTACTTCTACGGCCAGATCAAGGCCGAGATTCCGCGTCCGCAGCGCCTGGATCGCGGCGCGGGCGGTGAAGAGCGCCTGAACGAAGCCGCGGAGCTGCTCGCCAACGCCAAGTTCCCGGTCATCATCTCTGGCGGCGGCGTGGTCATGGCCGACGCCGTCGAGGAATGCAAGGCCCTCGCCGAACGCCTGGGCGCACCGGTCGTCAACAGCTACCTGCACAACGACTCGTTCCCCGCCAATCATCCGCTGTGGTGCGGCCCGCTCGGCTATCAAGGCTCGAAGGCCGCCATGAAGCTGCTGTCGCAGGCCGATGTGGTCGTCGCGCTCGGCTCGCGTCTCGGACCGTTCGGCACGCTGCCGCAGCATGGGATGGACTACTGGCCGAAGCAAGCCAAGATCATCCAGATCGACGCCGATCACAAGATGCTCGGCCTCGTGAAGAAGATCTCGGTGGGCATCTGCGGCGACGCGAAGGCTGCCGCCATCGCGCTGTCGCAACGCCTGGCCGAACGCACCCTCGCCTGCGACGCCACGCGCGCCGCGCGTGCCGACCAGATCGCCTCGGAAAAGGCCGCCTGGGAGAAGGAACTCGACGAGTGGACCCACGAGCGCGACCCGTACAGCCTCGACATGATCGAGGAGCAGAAGCACGAGAAGACCTTCAACGGGGGTGAGTACCTGCACCCGCGTCAAGTGCTGCGCGAGCTGGAAAAAGCGATGCCGGAGGACGTCATGGTCTCCACCGACATCGGCAACATCAACTCGGTCGCCAACAGCTACCTGCGCTTCAACAAGCCGCGCAGCTTCTTCGCGGCAATGAGCTGGGGCAACTGTGGCTACGCCTTCCCGACGATCATCGGCGCCAAGGTGGCCGCACCGCACCGTCCGGCCATCTCGTACGCCGGCGACGGCGCCTGGGGCATGAGCCTGATGGAAACGCTGACCTGCGTGCGTCACAACATTCCGGTCACGGCCGTGGTGTTCCACAACCGTCAATGGGGCGCCGAGAAGAAGAACCAGGTGGACTTCTACAACCGTCGCTTCGTCGCCGGCGAACTCGACAGCCCGAGCTTCGCCAACATCGCCCGCGCGATGGGCGCCGAGGGCATCGTGGTCGATCGTCTGGAAGACGTCGGTCCCGCGCTCAAGAAGGCCATCGACCTGCAGATGAACCACGGCAAGACGACCATCATCGAGATCATGTGCACCCGCGAACTGGGCGATCCGTTCCGCCGCGACGCACTCTCCAAGCCGGTGCGCATGCTCGACAAGTACAAGGATTACGTCTGAGCGCCTGACGTCAGTCGTGTGACAGCGCTCCCGGCTCTGTGGGTGCCGGGGGCGCTTTTTTCTTTTTCGACATCATGAAAGCCATCAATCGCATCATCGATACCGCGCGCCGCGCACCGATGCGCATCGTGCTGTGCGAGTCCGAAGACGAGCGGGTGCTGCACGCAGCCGCTCGCGCGACGCGCGACGGCATCGCGCGCATCGTGCTCGTGGGCGATATCGGCAAGACGCAACGCGCCGCCGACGCGGCCAGCGTCGACCTGACCGGCATGGAACTGGTCGACCCCGCCACCTCGGACATGACCGACGCCTTCGCGGAAATGTGGTATTCGATGCGCGCCAGGAAAGGCATGACACGTGCCCAGGCAGGCGAGGAAATGCGCATGCCACTGGGCTTCGCCAACATGATGGTGCGGCTCGGGCACGCGGACGGCTCGGTCGCCGGCGCGGTCAACACCACGGCCGACGTGGTGCGCATGGCCATCCAGATCATCGGCATCGAACCGTCGTTCCAGCTCGTGTCGAGCTTCTTCCTGATGATGCTCTGCGAACCGTTCCATACGATGAAGGGCGGCCTGATCTTCTCCGACTGCGCCCTCGTCGTCGATCCCGACGCCGCCCAACTGGCGCAGATTGCACTGGCCGCGGCCGACAGCGCCGCCGCGCTGCTCATGGAGCCGCCGCGCGTGGCCATGCTGTCGTTCTCGACGAGCGGCAGCGCGAAACACGCCGCCGTCGACAAGGTCGTGGAAGCGACCCGGCTCGTCAAGGAGGCGCGTCCGCAACTCGCCATTGACGGCGACGTGCAACTCGACGCCGCCATCGTCTCCGAGATCGCACAGCGCAAGGTCGTGCATTCGCAGGTCGAAGGACACGCCAACACGCTGATATTTCCGAGCCTCGACGCCGGCAACATCGGCTACAAGCTCGCCGAGCGCATCGGTGGGGCCAAGGCCATCGGGCCCCTTCTGCAAGGACTGAATCGCCCTGCCAATGACCTGTCGCGCGGTTGCAGTGCCGACGACATCTACTACGTGATCGGCGTGACCTGTGTTCAGGCACAGGCCGCACGCGCGAAGCTCACCGGAACCCCGCCGCCGGCCATGCGGCCATGACCCTGCAGGTGGTTCAGGGCTATCTGCCGTTGATGCTGCTGCTCGGCTTCGCCACGTATTTTCAGACGGTGACGGGATTCGGGCTCGGCATGATCGTTCTGGGCGGGGCCAGCGGGTTCGGTCTCGCCCCCGTGGCGAGCGTGGCCATTCTCGTCAGCCTGGTCACGCTCGTGAACAGCGCGCTCGCACTACCGGGCACGCTCGACCAGATCGACTGGCGCGCCGTGCGCGCGGCGACGCTCGGCATCGTGCCGTCCGTGGTCGTTGGCGTACTGCTGTTCGATTATCTGAACGGTACCGCGTCGAATGTGCTCCATCTGCTGCTTGGCGCCGTGGTGCTGTACGGCGGCATCGGCTCGGCCCTGCGCCCGGCGCCCAAGGCCGAGCGATCGGGCGACACGGGATTTTTCCTCAGCGGGATCTTCGGCGGACTGCTCAGTGGGATGTTCGGCATCTCGGGCCCGCCGCTGATCTTCTATTTCTATCGGCAACCGCTCACGATGGCGCAGATTCGCTGCGCGCTGATCCTGCTGTTCGCCGTCACGGCATCGATCCGCACGGCGTACAGCGCATTCGCCGGCCAGTTGCCGGCGGCGATGTGGTGGCAGGCGGCGGTCGCGCTTCCGGTCGTGACGTTCGCAACGCTCTTCGCACGTCGCCACCCGCCGCCGCTCTCCGGTGTGACCACGCGGCGCCTGGCCTTCGTGACCCTCATGCTGCTCGGCGCCCACCTGATCGTGAACGCGCTGCTGGAAATGCTGTGACACCGCGCGGGTGTCAGCGCCCGCGACGCCCGCCACTGCCGATCCAGTCGACCAGCCGCGAAAACAAGGTCATGTCGGGCGGCGACGTCAGGTCCAGCGCGAGCGAGTTGCGATAGTACGGGCTCAGATCGAGTCCCACGCCGAGCCCCAGCACCTCCACGTCGCCCACCGCCTGCTGCTGTGCCACGACCTCACGCAAATGATGATCCAGGTAATGTGCATCGTTGACCTGGTTGGTGGCGGCGTCCATGGGACTGCCGTCGGAAATCACGATCAGCAAACGGCGGTTGGCCGTGCGCGAACGCAGGCGATCGCACGCCCACACCACCGCCTCGCCGTCCACGCCTTCACGGAACAGGTCGGCCTTGAACAGCGACGCGATATCGGTTCGCGCAAGACGCCAACTGGTCACGGCGTCCTTGAAAACGAGGTGCGTGACTTCGTTCAGACGACCGGGGTATGGCGGCCTGCCGCGCGCAAGCCAGTCGGTGCGGGCACGCCCGCCGTTCCAGGCCCCCGTGGTGAAGCCGAGGATCTCGTTGGTCACGCCGGCCGCATCGAGCGCCCGGGACAACACATCGACCATCATTGCCACGGCTTCGATCTGCGCCTTCATCGAACCGGAGCAGTCGATCAGGAACGTGACCATGGACTCGGCGATCAGCGTGTGCTTCTCGAGCCGGAACAGGCGCCGCTCCGCGGGCGAACTGACCAGTTGGGCCAGCCGGCGGCCGTCGATACGTCCGTGCTCCTCGCCGAACGACCATCCGTCTCGCTGCGGCACGGCCAGTGCGGCCTTGAGCGCACGCGCCAGCCTCGGCACGTTGATCGCCTGCGCGACGATGCGCTCGTCGAGCCGTTCGCGGAACTCGGTCAGCAGCGCGCGCCGCACGAGCGTGCCCGCATACAACTCGCGGTCGTAGCGAGTCGTGAAAACGCGATATCCCTGGGCCGAAGCTTTCAGCACTCGGCTGTCGCCGGAGTGGGCAAGCGTGATGCCGTCGTCTTCCTGCTCGTCGAAGTCGAGGAACAACGAAAAGGCGTTGCGCACGGCCTTCTCGTCTTCCTCGTCCCGAGACGCCTCGTGTGCCTGTTCACCGCCCGCCGCACGAATCAGCCCCGCGATGTCGGCGGCCAGCTCGCGCGCGTGGACTGCATAAGCGGCCTGGTCGGCGCGCGTGCGGCGCATGCCCGCCAGCGCGCTGCCGATGCGCGGGGCGATCGCCATGCGGGTCGCCTCGATGAGCCCTTCCGTGTCCTCGACCACCGGATGGCCCGTGAGCCGCGACCAACTCATCTGCGCGACGGTGTAGAGCAACAGCCCCACATGGCTGTCGGCCACGCCCGTGACATGCATCGCGCGCGACCACGCCTCGAAGCGCTCGCGCAGATTGCGCGCAACGCCCGGCATGCCGGGCGGAATGAACGTCTCGCATCGCAACTGCTCGAGCCACTCGAAAAGCAACCGCTCCAGCGGCGCCTCCGGCTGCAGGCGGCGATGCAGTCCGGCGTCGCTGTGGCGCAATCGGAGCGCCGCACCGTCGGCGGCACCGCGCAGCGTCGCCAACGGATCGGATGGTCCGGGCAATGTTTGCAAATGCGGGGCATGCAACGGCAGCGGACGCATGTTCCGGCACAGGCGCGCGCCGCTGTAATGCAGCGCGGCGTCGCCCGTCAGCGCGCGCACGGTCGCGGCGCACAGCGCCTCGCCACGTGCGGCGCGCCGGGCCGCCTCGCGCTCGGAGATCGTCATGACGCATCGGCCAGCAGCGAGCGCCCGCCCTCGCTCGCCGGCAGCTCGTGGCCGAACGCCCGCTGGTAGTACTCCGCCACCACCGCGCGCTCCGCTTCGTCGCATTTGTTCAGGAAGGTGAGACGGAAGGCGAGTCCGGCATCTCGGAAGATGCCCACGTTCTCCGCCCAGTTGATGACCGTGCGCGGCGACATGAGCGTGGACAGATCGCCCGTGGCGAAGCCCTTGCGCGTGAGTTCCGCCACGCTCACCATCGAATCGATCAGTGTGCGACCCGCCTCGTCGTCGAGCGCAGGCACGCGTGCCAATACGATCCCGGCCTCGTCCTCGCGCGAGAGATAGTTGAGGGTAGCCACCACGTTCCAGCGGTCGATCTGCGCATGGTTGAGCACCTGGGTGCCGTGGTACAGGCCGTTGAGATTGCCCAGGCCCACCGTGTTCGTCGTGGCAAACATGCGGAATCCGGGGTGCGGATGTATCACGCGATTCTGGTCGAGGAGCGTGAACTTGCCGTCGCGCTCCAGAATGCGCTGAATCACAAACATCACGTCGGGACGCCCCGCGTCGTACTCGTCGAAGATCAGCGCCACCGGGCGCTGCAACGCCCACGGCACGATCCCTTCCTGGAATTCGGTGACCTGATGACCATCGCGCACGACGATCGCGTCCTTGCCCACCAGATCGAGCCGGCTGATATGGCCATCGAGATTCACGCGCACGCACGGCCAGTTCAGCCGTGCGGCGACCTGTTCGATGTGCGTGGATTTTCCCGTGCCGTGCATGCCCTGCACCATCACGCGCCGGTTGTTCATGAAGCCGGCTAGAATCGCCAGCGTCACATCGGGGTTGAAGCGGTAGGCCGTGTCGATCTCGGGCACGTGATCGTCGCGCTCGCTGAACGCCGGGACCTGCAGGTCGGTATCGATGCCGAATACGGCGCGGGCGTCGACCGTGCGATCCGGTTGTTGGGTGGCGGTCTCCATCACGTCCCTCTCCTGGTTCAAATGCGGTTTCAAGGCATCATAACGTTAACCATTTTTAGAAACAATTCGTTCCGAATAATTAAAACACTGATTGACGATGCCGGGACGCTCGTCTACATTCAGGCGAACTGAAACGCATTGGAACCTTGCCCATGCCGTTCGAGAACCCGTTTGGGTACAATACCGCTGATCCATTTTCCGGAACGGCGCATATGAACGACGCAGCGACTCAGCACGACAACCCGGCCGACAACAAGGCGGACACCCCGACCCTGCGGGCCTTCGCGCTGCTCGAATATCTCGTCGCCGCCGACGCTCCCGTCTCGCTCGCGGACATGGCCCACGACATTCAGATGCCGAAGGCATCGCTGCATCGCATGCTTGGCTCGCTCGAAGCCGGCGGGCTGGTGATTCGCGAGCCCGGCCAGAAGAATGCCTATGTGATCGGTCCGCGCCTGGCGCAGTTGAGCCTGGGCGTGATGATGCAGGCAGGCGCACGCCGCATGCGACATGCGATTCTCGGACGCCTCGTGGCCGATCTCGGCGAGACCTGCAATCTCACGATGCTTCACGAAACCGAGGTGCTTTACCTCGACCGCATGGAAGCGCCGTGGCCGTTGCGTCTCGATCTGAAGCCCGGTTCCCACGTACCGGCGCACAGCAGCGCGAGCGGCAAGCTGTTGCTCGCGATGATGCCGCGCGAGCAGCGCGGCGCCCTGTTGCGCGCCATGAAGCTGCAGCGCTTCACGCCGAACACGCTGACCGATCCGGAACTGCTGGAGAGCGAACTCGATCGCATTGCGCATAAGGGCATTGCGGTCGACAACGAGGAGTTCGTGCTGGGCATCGCCTGCGTGGCAGCGCCCGTCCTCAAGGAAGACGGCACCTGCATTGCCGCCGTGGCCGTGCATGCGCCGGTCTCGCGCACCTCGTTGTCCAAGGCGATGGAATTCGTGCCGCGCCTGCAGGAAGCCGCGAAGGAACTGGCCGGAACGTTCTGACGCGTCAGGCCTTCTCTTTCTCCCGCTCCGCTTCCGCCTTCTTCGCCAGCGCCTCGATCTTGCTTGCCCGCTGCCAGTCGAGCAGCGGTGCGAGCGCCGTTGCGGTCTCGCGCAACGTCGGCACCATACCCAGCAGTTGCTCCAGCGTGACGCGCGCCGTCGGCCCATGCACGGCGAGCACCGCGCGAATGTGGCCGTCTTCCGGCGCCCGCACGGGAACGCCCACGGCCACCATGCCGCGCACGAACTCCTCGTTGTCGATGCCGATGCCTCGCGCCGCCAGCCGATCCAGCTCGGCTTCGAGCAAGCTCACGTCGGTGATCGTGCGCGGCGTCATGCGCTTGAGCGTCAGTCGCGAGAGCACCGCGCGTCGCTCGGCCGCCGGCATTTGCGAGAGGAACAGTTTGCCGCTCGCCGTGCAGTGCAACGGCACGCGCATGCCCGGGTGCATCTGCATGCGCAGCGGTTCGTTGGTCTCCACACGCTCGATGTAGAGAATTTCGTCGCCGTCGAGGGCCGTCAGATTGACGGTCTCTCCCACCCGGTCAACCAGTGCGCGCAACAGTGAGCGCGCGGCACGGGTGAAATTGTTGTTGGCGAGCGTGACGAGCGCCAGCCGCGCGGCGCGCGGCCCGAGCGACAGACCGCGTTCGGAGCCACGCGAATCCGGCACGTGCGAAACGTAACCGCAAACTTCGAGCGCCTCGATCAGACGCATGAGCGTGGCCTTCGGAATCGACAAGCGAGTGGCGAGTTGCGACAGGGTGTACGGTTGCCCGGCCATCGCCAATCGCTCGATGACGGCGAGCGCGCGCAAATTGCGCGCCTCCTCGCTCGCCCGCAAATCCCCGTCGTCCAGCGTCACCGTCTCGCGCATAGCGCCTCCCAGGCCCGTCGCCCAAACACCGTCGCACGCAATAAAAGAAACAAAATATACCAATTTTTTAACAATCATCAGCCTCGGGATAACCCGCGACGAGCGCGGACAGCGCGCGTCCGACGCCCGCTACGAGGGTTGTCGCATCGGCTTCGCCACCCTAGTAAAACCCCGCAGATGCGGCGCAGCAATTGCCTTTTTCTGAGACAGCAAGCGCGAAATCCGTTTCAATTCGCCCGCGCTCGCCGAATTTTCCTTGGCATTTTTGCGGTGCTCGTCGACATTGGATCGAAACAATCCGAAACGAATCGTTTCATCCATTCGACGAAGTACGAGGCAGGAGGCAGGCGGTATGGAACATGAGGTCGACTATCTGATCGTCGGTGCGGGCTCGGCAGGCTGTGTGCTTGCCAACCGCCTGAGCGCGGATCCCGCGAACCGGGTGCTGCTGCTCGAAGCCGGCGGCGCCGATAGCAATCCATGGATTCACGTTCCGGTCGGCTATTTCAAGACGATGCACGACCCGGCGCTGGACTGGTGCTATCGCACCGAAGCGGACGCGAACGTCGCGGGCCGCCGTATCGACTGGCCGCGCGGCAAGGTGCTCGGCGGTTCCAGTTCGCTCAACGGCCTGCTGTATGTGCGCGGCCAACGCGAGGACTACGATCACTGGGCCGCGCTCGGCAACCACGGCTGGCGCTACGCCGACGTGCTGCCGTACTTCCGCAAGTCGGAGGATCAGGAGCACGGCGAGAGCGAATACCACGGGGTCGGCGGCCCGCTCAAGGTCTCCGACCTGCGGCTGCGCCGTCCCATCGCGGAGCATTTCATTGCCGCCGCGAAGGACATCGGCATTCCCTTCAACCCGGACTACAACGGCGCGACGCAGGAAGGCGTGGGCTACTTCCAGCAAACGGCCTTCAGGGGCTTTCGCTGGAGCACCGCCAAAGGCTTCCTGAAGCCCGTGCGCGATCGCCGCAACCTGATTGTCGAGACCCGCGCGCAGACCTGCCGCGTGTTGTTCGAGGGCAGGCGCGCCGTGGGTATCGAGTATCTGCAGAACGGTCAGCGCAAGAAGGCCCGCGCCCGCGTCGAAGTGATTCTCGCGGCAGGCGCCATCGGGTCGCCGCAGTTGTTGCAGAACTCCGGCGTGGGCCCGACCACCGTGCTGGCCAAGGCTGGCGTGGCGCTGCGTCACGCGCTGCCCGGCGTCGGGATGAACCTGCAGGACCACCTGCAAGTGCGCCTGGTGTTCAAGACGCGTGAGCGCACGCTCAACGACGAGGTCAACAATCCGCTGCGCAAAGCGCTCATCGGACTGCAATACGCGCTGTTCCGCACCGGCCCGCTCACGCTGGCCGCGAGCCAGGTGACGATCTTCACGCGTTCGCGCCCCGGTCTGACGCGCCCAGACATCCAGTTCCACATGCAGCCGCTCTCGGCCGACAAGCCGGGCCAGGGCGCGCATCGCTTCTCGGCATTCACGTCGTCCGTGTGTCAGTTGCGCCCTTTCAGCCGTGGCAGCGTGGAAATCGTCTCGAACGATCCGCTGCAATACCCGGCGATTCACGCCAACTATCTGTCCGACGAACGCGACCACCGCGTGGTGATCGACGGCATCAAGGTCGCGCGCCGCATCGCTGCCGCGCCGTCGCTGGCGCCCCATATCACGAGCGAGTTCATCCCTGGCGCGCAGTACCAGAGCGACGACGAACTGCTTGCGGCGGCGCGGCAGTTCAGCCAGTCGATCTACCACCCGGCGGGCACCTGCAAGATGGGGCATGACGCCATGGCGGTGGTGGACGACCGCCTGCGCGTTCACGGTCTCGCGGGGCTGCGCGTCGTGGACGCATCGATCATGCCCGAGCTGGTGTCGGGCAACACCAATGCACCGACCATCATGATTGCCGAGAAAGCGGCCGACATGATTCTCGAAGACAGAAAACAGGCGTCGGGCATGCAGGAAATCCGCGGCAGCGAGGAGGCGCCGGCGGAGGTGGCAAACGTTGCGGTAACGGTTTAGCCAGGAATGTTCGCGTCAGCCCAACACCATTACAAGATCCGGAGACTTCCATGAATGCATCGACCCAGACCGACGCGCGGCAGATGCGCCGTGTCGTCGTCGCCAGCCTCATCGGCGCCACCATCGAGTGGTACGACTTTTTCCTCTACGGCGTTGTCGCCGGCATCGTCTTCAACAAGCTGTACTTCCCGTCGGGCGACCCGCTCATCTCGACGATGCTCGCCTACGGCACGTTCGCCGTGGGCTTTCTTAGCCGGCCGCTGGGCGGCGTGATATTCGGGCACTTCGGCGACAAGCTCGGACGCAAGAGCATGCTCGTGATGACACTCACCATCATGGGGATCGCCACGATGCTCATTGGCCTGGTGCCCACCTACGCGCAGATCGGCATCTGGGCGCCGGTGCTGCTGCTCCTGCTTCGCGTGCTGCAGGGCATCGGGCTCGGCGGGGAATGGGGCGGCGCCGTGCTCATGGCGTTCGAATTCGCGCCGAAGGAAAAGCGCGGCTACTACGCGAGCATCCCGCAAGTCGGCCTCGCCCTCGGCCTGTGTCTCGCCTCGGGCGTCGTCGCGGTGCTCTCTTACACCCTGACCAATGCGCAATTCCTGGCGTGGGGCTGGCGTGCGGCGTTCTTCCTGTCGGTCGCGCTCGTGGCCATCGGCATGTACATCCGCCTGAACGTGATGGAGACGCCTGAATTCTCGAAGATCAAGAAGGCCGGCGCCGAAATCAAGATGCCGATCGCGGAGGTGCTCACGCGCAACACGGGCAACGTGCTCGCCGGCATGGGCGCGCGCTTCATCGACGGCGTGTTCTTCAACATCTTCGGCGTGTTCTCGATCGCGTATCTCACCCAGACGCTCAATCTCTCGCGAACGGAAGCGCTCACCGGCGTGATGGCCGCCGCGTTCGTGATGATCTTCACGATCCCCTTCTTCGGCAAGCTCTCGGATCGCATCGGACGCACGCGCATCTACTTCTGGGGCTCGCTCGCGACCGGTCTGTCGTCGTTCGCCGGGTTCTGGCTGATGAAGGCGAGCGGGGGCAGCGTGATGCTCGTCTGGCTGTCCATCGTGATTCCGCTGGGCGTCATCTACGCGTCGATCTATGGCCCGGAAGCGGCGCTCTTCGCCGAGCTGTTCGACGCCAAGGTGCGCTACACCGGCATCTCGTTCGTCTACCAGTTCTCGGGCATCTTCGCGAGCGGCCTCACGCCGGTGATCGCCACCTATTTGCTGCAGAAGAACGGCGGCGACCCCTGGATGATCTGCATCTACGTGCTCTGCTCGGGTCTTGTCAGCGCGCTATCCGCCGCGTGGATCGGCAGCCGCAAGCGCCGGCAGCAGGTGTGGCATGGCGCCGGCGCGACGGAGCACTCGTGAGCCGTCGATGAGCGCCCGTGAGATGTGAGGCATCGGCGCGAAGCACGAAGCACGAAAGCCACCAACGCGTAAAGGGCGTGTCCTGTAACGGGACACGCCCTTTGTCATTGGTCCTTTGCCGTGCCCATGGCCGATCTCGTGCGAAGATACGGGGTATCGCTCACGTGTGCCGCGAGCGCGGTTGCTTTGCAGTGCATAGCATTGCGGCACCTGTGGCACGTGTGGCACGTGTGAACGCCATTGCCCCCCACTCTCCGGCCCGCAGGACAGCATGCAGCGAGATCCGTCGCCCGACGACATTTTGGAAACGTTGGCCGCCCCGGCCACGACGATCGGCCCGGCCGAGGACGAACCCGACCGTCCCGGCCCACTCTCCGAGGCGTCGCTGCTGGGCGCACCGCCCACGCCGCCCGGTCCGGCGCCCGCCGATGCCGTGCCGCTGCCCATCAGCATCTACCCGGCGCTCCTGGGGATTCTGCTGGCCTATGGCGTACTCGTGGTCGGCAACGGCCTGTTCGTCACCGCCGTGCCCTTCCATGCACTGAAGTTCGGCGCATCGACACTGTCCATCGGCGTGATCCAGTCATGCTACTACGGCGGCTTCCTGCTCGGCGCGTTCTACAACCGTACGCTCATCGAGCGCATCGGCCAGCATCGGGCCTTCGTGGCGTTCACCGCCCTCGCGGCGCTGTTCGTGATGGGATTCGCAGTGAGCGAATCAGTGCCGATGCTGTGTCTGCTTCGGCTGGGCACCGGCTTTGCCCTCATGGGCATGTACACCACGGTCGAGAGCTGGCTCAACGGCTCGGTGCCCAATACCATGCGCGGGCGCGTGTTCGGCTCCTACCTGACGATCAACTACCTCGCCGTGAGCGCCGGTCAGTTTCTGCTCAACGTGGGCGAGGCGGGCAGCGAGGGCCAGCTCCTGCTCGTTGCGGGTCTGTTCGTCGCGGCCATTCTGCCCATCACGCTCATGCAAGGCTGGCCCACGCGCGTGGCCGACGAACGGCTCGTCAAGCAGCCCGCCGTCAGCCTGTTCGACAGCGTTGCGGAGATGGCGCGTGCCACGCCGATCGCCATCCCAGGCTGCATTCTGGCGGGGTTCCTGTACAGCGCCTTCTACGCGATCATGCCGATCTACCTCACCCGCATCGGCTTTTCCATCGGCAGCCTGTCGACGCTGATGGGCGTCGCCCTGTTCGGCGCGCTGCTCATGCAATGGCCAGTGGGACGCCTGTCGGATCGCATGGACCGGCGCACCCTGTCGCGCCGGCTGGCGCTCGCGGCCGCGGCGTTCTGCGTGCCGTTGATCGTCATTCAGGCGCATTGGCTCGTGTTCGTGCTCATGTTTCTCTTCTCCGCCGCCAACTTCACACAGTACGGGTTGATCGTCTCGCACGTGAACGACCGGACCGAGCCTGAACGGCGCGTGGCGGTCAGCGCCACGCTGCTCATCCTGTTCTCGGTCGGCGGCATCCTCGGGCCGATGATCGCGTCGGTATTCGTGACCCTGCTCGGCCCCGGCGGGCTGCACGTCTTCAATGTCGCCTGCGCGCTCGCGCTGGCTCGCGTGGCACGACGCGCACAGATGCTCGCACCCTGATCGGACGCCCGGCGATGATGGGCGCCCACGGGCGCCCACGAGCGATGCGGACGGTGCCACGCAAGCCGCGGTACTACGCCCCACGGGCATGAAGGCGCGGAGGGCGGCGCCAGGCCCCACCTTGGTGCGCTCGCGCCGCGGTGTGGTGCGATGCGTCACAACACCGGCGAAAAATCGCGGACAATAGCGCGGGCGTCGCCGGACGCCTTTGAGCACGGTTCTTGCTCACCTATTCTGTACATAACACTGACGCCCCCGCGCCCGCTTCCACCATGCACATGACAGATCTCGACGCCCCTGGCCTGCTGCCCCCCCGCATGACGGCGGCCGACGACGGCCGGCGCATCGTCATCTACGGCGACTTCACGATTTGCAGCGTCTTTCAGCCCGTATTCTCGGTGTCGCACCGGCGCGCCATCGGCTATCACGCCTCGCTGCGCGCGCACGACGCCGAGGGCCGACACGTGCCGTCTCACGAAGTGTTCACGCTGGCGGCGCGTCACGGCGACATGCTGGAGCTGGGCCGGCTCGCCGAATCGCTGCATCTGGGCAACTTCCACGAATTCGACAGCCGCGACGCGTGGCTCTTCCTGAACCTGCATCCGGCCGCGCTGATGGATACCGTCTACGGCGACGCGCTCATCGCCACGCTCAAGGCCACGGGTCTGTCGCCGCAGCGCGTGGTGCTCGAAGTGCCGGAGCAGGCCGGTGGCGACACACCGCGCTTCGGCGCCATCGTGGGCAGTCTGCGCAAGGCGGGATTCCTGATCGCGCTGGGCGGTTTCGGGGCGAAGCATTCCAACATCGACCGGGTGTGGGATCTGCGTCCGGATATCGTGGTGCTCGACCGGGGCATTCTCGCCCAGGCCGCGGAGCAGACACATCTGGCGCGGGTACTGCCCGGGCTCGTGTCGCTGCTGCACGAATCGGGGCAACTCGTGATGATGGGCGGCCTCACGTCCGATCGCGAAGCGCTGATCGCGCTGGAGTGCAACGTCGACTTCGTGCAGGGGCAATATTTCGCGGCGCCTGACGTCGACCCGGTGCCGCCCAAGGTCGCCGCCGAGCGCATGGACGCCCTCTCGTCGTCGCTGCGCACGCAGCTGGTCGAGCGCGAGCGCGCCGAGCATGCGCGCCTGGCGCCGTACGTGGCCGGCATCGAGGCCGCCGCCGCCCGTATGGCACAGGGCCAGGATCTGCGCACCGCCACGCACGAGCTGCTGGCACTGCCCGACGCGGCACGGTGCTTCCTGCTCGACGCCGCCGGACGGCAGATCGGCGACAACGTGCTGCCACACAGCCATTCGTCGCAGCGTGCCAAGCGCTTTCGCCCGCTGCTGCATTCGGAAGGCGCGAACTGGGCGCGACGGCCGTACTTCATCGAGGCCATGCGCGCGCCCGGCGAAGTGCATTTCACCCCGCCCTATCTCTCCATCAACGAAGCGCACCTGTGCGTGACGGCGTCGATTGCGTCGCCTGCGAAGCAAGGGCTGCACGTGCTCTGCGTCGACATCAACTGGTAGCGCGCGAAATGCTGCCGCCTGAGAGCGGCAGCACGACGCGCGTTGCCGCCGCTCAGGCGGCGCGCTGCACCTGGTAACGTTCGAGCCAGTGCGCGTATGGCGCCGGCAGCACCCACGACGGACGCGCCACATCGAGTTCGCGCGCGGCGTGATACGGCCAGTGCGGATTGGCGAGCAGCGCACGTCCGACCATTACGAGGTCCATCTGGCCGTCCGCCACCACGCGCTCGGCCGCGTGCGGATCGTCGATCCCCCACGACGACGCCACGGCAATGCCGGCCTCGCGCTTCACACGCTCGGCGATCGGCGCGAGAAACGCGGAGCCCCAGGGAATCTTGGCGTCAGGCGTCGAAAAGCCCACGCTCACGTTGAGCAGATCGAGGCCTCCCTCGCGCATCTGACGCGTCAGCGCAATCGACTCGGCGAGAGTCTGCTCGTCACGGCCGTCGTACTCGATTACACCGAAACGCGCGGTCAGCGGCAGATGCTCGGGCCACACTTCGCGTACCGCCGCGAGCGTCTCGAGCAGGAAGCGGCCACGACCTGCGGCGTCCCCGCCGTAGGCGTCCTCGCGGTGATTCGCATGCACCGAGAAGAAGCTCTGCGCCAGATAGCCGTGGGCGAAGTGCAACTCCAGCCACTCGAAACCGGCGGCCAGCGCACGACGCGCCGCCGCCACGAAGTCGGCCTTCACGCGAGCGATGTCGTCGAGCGTCATGGCCCTGGGCATCTTGCCCAGGTGTTTGCCGAACGCCACGGCCGACGGCGAAATCGTCGGCCAACCGCGCGGATCGTCCTCGGCGATATGGTCGTCGCCCTCCCACGGACGGTTGGCGCTCGCCTTGCGTCCCGCATGGGCGATCTGAATGCCGGGCACGGCGCCATGCGCCTTGATGGCCGATGCGATGCGCGCCATGCCGGCCGCCTGCACGTCGTTCCACAGACCGGTGCATCCCGGCGAAATGCGCCCCTCCGGCGAGACGGCGGTCGCCTCGACGATGACCAGCCCGGCGCCACCGCGCGCGAGCCCGCTGTAGTGGGCGAGATGCCAGTCGTTGGTCACGCCGTCGACGGCGCTGTACTGGCACATGGGGGGAATCGCCACGCGGTTGCGCAGCTTGACGCGTTTCAGTTCAAAGGGGGAAAACAAGGCGGACATGAAGAAATCTCGGTGGTGTCAGTGAATGCGGCGCTCGCCGCGGCAAGCCCTCGGCTCCGGCGGCGCCTCGACCGGACAGGGTCGACGCAAGCCATGGTAGCCGCATATCGCTATAATAAAAACCACCTGCACATTATCAATTTGATAACACTTCGTTATGGTCAATCCTCAGTGGCTCAAATCGTTCGCCACGCTCGCGGAGCTCGGCAACTTCACCCGTACGGCCGATCGCCTGGGCCTCACGCAGGCTGCCGTGAGTCAGCACGTCAAGCATCTGGAGGAGGAGTTCGGTCCGTTGCTGGTGCGTCGGCCGCGCGCCATCGAGCTCACTCCCGGGGGGCAGGCGCTGCTCACGTACTGCCGAGAAGTGGAGTGTGCGGCACGGCATCTGCGCTCGCGACTGGACGATGCCGACGACGAGTGCGGCGAGGTGACGCTCATCACGCCCGGCAGCATCGGCCTGTACCTGTGCCCCATTCTGCTCGACATGCAGCAGGCCAATCCGGCCATGGTCGTGAAGCATCGCTTCGCGCCCGATCGCGAGGTGCTCGAAGGCGTGTTGCAGAATCACTTCGAGCTTGGCCTCGTGACATTGCGCCCTGAAGACGCGCGGCTGAGCGCCAGCCCGTTCACGCAGGAGCCGCTCGAACTTGTGGTGCCGGCAGGCGAAGACGTGCACAGGTGGGAGGACCTGAAGCGCATCGGGTTCATCGACCATCCCGACGGCGAAGCAATGTCGACGCGGCTGCTGAGCCGCCGGTTTCCCGGCAATCCGGGCGTGCGCAGTCTCCCGGGCAAGGGGTGTACGAATCAGATCAGTCTGGTGCTCGAATACGTCGCACGCGGGCTCGGATTCACCATCATTCCGCAATACGCGCGACAGGCCTTTGCGTCGCAGGATGCGATTCGCGTGGTCGACTGCGGCCCGCCGGTGGTCGATACGCTGTGGTTGATTCACCGCGCGGAATGGCCGCTCTCGGCTCGGGCGCAGCGTGCCGTTGCGCTGCTGCGCGAGCGTGTGGACGCGCCGCGCCCGCGAGCGTTCGGCGGCGAGCGCGTGCTGCAACGCGCCCGCGCCTGAGGCGCGCCTCCCCCTGCGTCGCCTCGCTCGCCTCGATCGCGCTCAGTTGCCGGCAACCACGGCGGCGATCGCCTGACCCACTTCGGTCGTGTTCGCGCGCCCGCCCATGTCGCCGGTGCGCGGACCGTCCTTGATCACCTGCGTGATCGCCGCGAGGATCGCGTCATGCGCTTCGCGGACACGCCCCTCCCCCTTGCCGAGGAAGTCGAGCATCATCGCGGCGGTCCAGATCATGCCGATCGGATTGGCGATGTTCTTGCCCGCGATGTCCGGTGCCGAGCCGTGCACCGGCTCGAACAATGAAGGAAACCGTCCTTCCGGATTGAGGTTGCCCGACGGCGCGATACCAATGGTGCCCGTGCACGCGGGGCCGAGGTCCGACAGGATGTCGCCGAACAGATTCGACGCGACCACCACGTCGAAACGATCCGGATTGAGCACGAATCGCGCGCACAGAATGTCGATGTGCTGCTTGTCCCAGGTGATGTCCGGGTACTTCGCCGCCGTCTCGGCGGCGCGCTTGTCCCACCACGGCATCGAGATCGAAATGCCGTTGCTCTTCGTGGCCACCGTCACGTGCTTGCGCGCGCGCTGCTGCGCCAGGTCGAAGGCGAATTTCAGCACGCGCTCGGTCCCGTGACGCGTGAAAATCGACTCCTGCACGACGAACTCGCGCTCCGTGCCCTCGAACATCACCCCGCCGACCGACGAGTATTCGCCTTCCGTGTTCTCGCGCACGATCAGGAAATCGATGTCGCCCGCCGCGCGGCCCGCCAGCGGCGACGGCACGCCGTCGAACAGGCGCGCCGGACGCAGATTGATGTACTGGTCGAACTCACGACGGAATTTCAGCAACGAGCCCCACAGCGAAATATGATCGGGCACCGTCTCGGGCCAACCCACGGCACCGAACAGAATCGCGTCCACGCCGTCGAGCTGCTGCTTCCAGTCATCCGGCATCATCTGGCCGTGCTTGGCGTAGTAGTCGCAGCTCGCCCATTCGATGTGACGGTACTCGAGGGGAATGCCGAAGCGCTTGCCGGCCGCGTCGAGCACCCGCAGGCCTTCGGGCATCACCTCCTTGCCAATGCCGTCGCCGGGAATCACGGCGATCTTGAACGGACGCTGAGGGCGCTGGGACGTGTCGGTCATGGTGAGTCTCTCCTGGTTTGGGGGCATTGCCAATCGTGCCCCTAGGTTATTCCATTCCATCACGGATAAAATCCCCTATTTGGTTAATCGACTATCCACGAATCGTGAACAAACCCCTGCCCGTCAATCCGAATCTCGACGACCTGCGCGTGTTTTGCCAGGTGGCGCGCCGCGCCAGCTTTTCGGCGGCGGCCGAGGCACTGGGGGTCTCGCCCGCGTATGTGAGCAAGCGCGTCGGCATGCTCGAGGCCGATCTCGGCACGCGGCTGCTGCATCGCTCGACCCGCCGCGTGGCCATCACCGACGCGGGGGAGCGCGTCTACGCCTGGGCGGAGAAAATCCTCGACGACGTGAACCATCTGATCGAAGACGTCTCCAGTACGCGGCAGTTGCCGCGCGGCACGTTGCGCGTGTCGAGCAGCTTCGGATTCGGGCGGCACGTGGTGGCGCCGGCCATGTCGCGCCTGCGCGCGCTGCATCCGCAGCTCAACGTGCGGCTCGATCTGTTCGACCGGATCGTCGACGTGGTGGCCGAGGGCTACGACCTCGACGTGCGCATCGGCGACGACATCGCGCCGCATCTGATTGCACGCAAGCTTGCCGACAACCATCGCGTACTCTGCGCGTCGGCGGCGTATCTCGACGCGCACGGCACGCCGCGTCAGTTGAGCGATCTCGCGGGGCATGCGTGCATCGTCATCAAGGAACGCGATCACCCGTTCGGCATGTGGCGCCTGCAACAGCGCGGCGAGGCCGTCTCGCTCAAGGTGACGGGGCCGCTGTCGACCAATCACGGGGAAGTGGCCGTGCAGTGGGCGCTCGACGGGCAGGGCATCGTGTTGCGCTCGATGTGGGATGTGGGCGCGCTGATCGCGCGCGGAGACCTGATACAGGTGTTGCCCGACGTCACCCAGCCGGCCAACGTCTGGGCGGTGTACCCGTCTCGCGTGGCGGCATCGGCGAAGGTGCGCGCCTGCGTGGAATTCCTCGCGGGGGAATTCCGAACGCAGGCGTGACGCGGCCGATGGCACAGGGGCGCGCCATGCTCGATTTCGCCGCGAGCGCCGTGGGGATCGCGGCGAAAACGCTTGCCGCTTACTTCAGCGTGAACGTCGCCTGGCCGACGTTCTGCGAGTCGAGTCCGATCTGCACGTTGAAATCGCCGGGTTCGGCCACGTATTGCAGCTTGGCGTTGTAGAACTTCAGCAGGCCCTCGTCGATGGTGAAGTGCACGGTGCGCGACTCGCCCGGTTTGAGCGCAATCTTCCGGAAACCCTTGAGTTCCTTGACCGGCCGAACGATCGAGGCCGCCACGTCCTGCAAATACAACTGCACCACGGTTTCCCCCTCGCGCTTGCCGGTGTTGCGCACGATCACGCTCGCATCGAGCTTGCCGCCGCGTGCGAGCGTGCCGGCCGACAGGTTGACCTTCGAGACGTCGAATGTGGTGTAGCTCAGGCCGTAACCGAACGCATACAACGGGCCGGAGTCCTCTTCGAAATATTGCGAGGTGTAGTTCGGCGGTTTGCCCGGCGTGAACGGACGGCCGATGCGCAACTGGTTGTAGTACGTGGGAATCTGGCCGATGGAGCGCGGAAACGAGATCGGCAACTTGCCCGACGGGTTGTAGTCGCCAAACAGCACGTCCGCGATCGCATGGCCGCCTTCCGTGCCGGTGTACCAGGTCTCGAGCATGGCGTCGGCGTTGGCCTTGGGCCAGTTCAGATCGAGCGGGCGACCGTTCATGAGCACCACGACCAGCGGCTTGCCGGTGGCCTTGAGCGCCTGCAGCAGCGCCAGTTGGCTGCCCGGCAGCGACAGGCTCGTGCGGCTCGACGCCTCGTGCGACATGCCGCGCGACTCGCCCACGGCAACCACGAGCGTGTCGGCGCCCCTGGCGACCTGCACCGCCTCGTCGATCATCTGCTGCGGGGTGCGCTTGTCCTGCACGACCTCCGGATTGTCCCAGTCGAGGAAGTTGAGGTACTCGACCACGCGCGGGTCGTCGGTAATGTTCGCGCCGCGCGCGTACGTGACCTGAGCATTCGCGCCGAGCGCGTCGCGCACGCCTTGCAGCAGGGTGACCGCCTGCCCCGCCACGCCCGCGGCCGACCAGCTGCCCATGATGTCGATCTTCGCGTCCGCCAGCGGACCGATCACGGCGACCTTGCCCGTCTTCGCGAGCGGCAGCGTGTCGTGCCGGTTTTCGAGCAGCACGATGGACTTGCGCGCGGCGTCGCGCGCGGCATCGCGATGCAGACGACTCTCGGCATTCACATCCTTCGGGTCTTGCGCGGCGGCGCCGATGCGGCGATACGGGTCGGCGAACAGCCCCATGTCGTACTTCGCACCGAGCACCTCCCGCACGGCGCCGTCGATGTCGCGCATCGGCACCTCGCCCGACTTCACGAGATCCGGCAACTGCTTGAGGTACTGCACGTCGGCCATGCTCATGTCCACGCCCGCCTCGATGGCCAGCTTCGCCGCCTCGCGACCGTCCCTGGCCACGCCATGACGCATCAGTTCCTCGATCGCGCCGTGGTCGCTCACCGTCACGCCCTTGAATCCCCATTCGCCGCGCAGCAGATCGCGCAGCAACCATTTGTTGGACGTGGCCGGCGTGCCGTTGATCGAATTGAGCGCGATCATCACGCCCCCCGCACCGGCGTCGATCCCGGCGCGATACGGTGGCAGGTAGTCCTGGTACATGCGCATCGGACTCATGTCGACCACGTTGTAATCGCGCCCGCCCTCCACGGCGCCGTATAGCGCAAAGTGCTTCACGAACGCCATCAGGCTGTCGGGGTTGGCCGGCGACGAGCCCTGAAATCCCTGCACGCTGGCGCGAGCGCTCTGCGAAACCAGATAGGGGTCCTCACCAAACCCCTCCGACGTACGCCCCCAGCGCGGATCGCGCGAGATGTCCACCATCGGTGCGAACGTGGCGTCCAGGCCGTCGGCGCTGGCTTCCTCGGCGGCCACTCGGGCGGCCTGTTTCACGACCGACATGTCCCAGCTCGACGCCAGGCCCAGGCTGATCGGGAACACGGTGCGGTGACCGTGCACGATGTCGTAGGCGAAGAAGATCGGAATCTTCAGGCGGCTGCGCTTGACGGCAGCGTCCTGCAGCGGACGGTTGTCGGCCCGCGTGACCGAGTTGAAGGTTCCCCCCACACGGCCCGCGGCGATCTCCTCCATGAGCTTCGGCGCCGGCATGTCGGCCCCGATGCTGATCAATCGCAGTTGCCCGATCTTCTCGTCGAGCGTCATGCGCCGGATGAGGTTGTCGATGAAGGCCTGCTTGGCGGATGCGGAGGGCATGGCCACGGCCGGTTTGCCGTTGCCCGCGCCATCGGTGGCGGCGAAGGCCGAAGCGGCGCTCAGACAGGCGAGGCTGGCGGCGACGGCCAGTGCAGAGAACATTCTCATGGGATAGCGATCCAATGTGGCGCGACGACGGGCATGGAAAATACGGCTTGTTTCGACCGGCCTGCCCCGCCGTCATGTCGATTGGTGCCGAGCACGCGGGCATTCGCCAGGTGAACGACGCGAAATGCGATACTTTGCCACAATGCGTCGGGGGCGCTTGCGGAATTCGCGCGCCAAAAGTGCAACAAACCGTATCTCACACCTGCTGCGTCCCCTCATTTTTGGAGAGATTTGTGGTTTCGCTTTCAGTTGCTCCTCTCGCTGCATCGTGGCATCGACGCGTGCGCGCCCTGGCCCCCGCACTCGTGGCGGGCGTCGCCCTGCTGGGCGCCGCGCATGCCAACGCCTTTTCCCTGGACGACGTCACCGCTCGCGCCAGGGCGCTCGCCGACAAACCCTACGCCGCGCCGGTGAGCAACCTCACCCCCGCCTTCGCGAAGATGCAGTTTGGGGATTACATCAAGATCCAGCCGCGGCGCGACGCGTTCGAATGGAACGATCAGCCCACGGCGTTCAAGCTCGGCTTCTATCATCAGGGCATGCAGTTCAGCACGCCCGTGAAGATCAACGAAATCGTCGGCAGCGGCGGCAACGCGAAAATCGACGAAATCAAGTACGACAGTCATCGCTTCGACTTCGGCGACCTCAAGCTCGACCGCAGTGCCACGCAGAATCTCGGCTATGCCGGCTTTCGCGTGCTGTATCCGATCAACGAACCCGGCAAGCTCGACGAAATCATGAGTGTGCTTGGCGCGAGCTACTTCCGCGTGATCGGCAAGGGCCAGGTCTACGGTCTGTCGGCGCGCGGCCTGGCGATCGACACGGGCCTGCCGATCGCGGAGGAATTCCCGGCGTTTCGCGAGTTCTGGATCGAACGCCCGAACGCGGGCGACAAACACCTGGTCTTCTACGCCCTGCTCGACTCGAAGCGCGCCACGGGCGCCTATCGCTTCGATCTCACGCCCGGCGAGGACTCGGTGCTGCAAGTGCAGGCGCGCGTGTTCATGCGCGACAAGGTGACCAAGCTGGGCATCGCACCGCTCACCAGCATGTTCCTCTTCGGACCGAACCAGCAGCGCGATCCTTACAACTTCCGTCCGGCGCTGCACGACTCGAACGGCCTGGCGATTCACGCGGGCAACGGCGAATGGATCTGGCGCCCGCTGAACAATCCGCGCAATCTCGCCATCAGCCAGTTCCAGGTGACGAATCCGCGCGGCTTCGGCCTGCTCCAGCGCGGACGCGACTTCTCTAAATTCGAAGACCTGAA
This sequence comes from Pandoraea pnomenusa, assembly GCF_000767615.3. Taxonomy (NCBI): domain Bacteria; kingdom Pseudomonadati; phylum Pseudomonadota; class Betaproteobacteria; order Burkholderiales; family Burkholderiaceae; genus Pandoraea; species Pandoraea pnomenusa. The sequence goes on from NZ_CP009553.3 coordinate 4,669,715, forward strand.
GGACCGCTACGACCTGCGCCCGAGCGCGTGGATCGAGCCGCAAGGCGACTGGGGCAAGGGGCACGTCGAACTCGTGGAGATTCCGTCGCCCGACGAAACCAACGACAACATCGCCGCGTTCTGGACGCCCGATCAGTTGCCGCCCAAGGGCACGCCGCTCAAGGCCGACTATTCGATTCGCTGGACCATGAACGAGCGCGGCATCATCGACCGACAACTGGCATGGGTGAAGCAGACGCTGCGCACCGCCGGCGAGATTACGCAAGCCAATCTCATCCGACACTTTGACGGCAGCACCGGCCTCATCGTGGACTTCGACGGCGGTCCGCTGGCGTCGCTGCCGGCCGGATCGGTCACCCCCCAGGTGAGCGTGAGCGACAACGCCACGATCCTCGAGCAGACGCTGCAGCCCAACCCCGTGACACACGGCCTGCGCCTGAACCTGCGCGTGATGGTCAAGGATCCGGCCAAGGTCACCGAGTTGCGTGCCGCACTGATCTCCGGCGGCAAGGCCGTCAGCGAGACATGGAGTTATCAACTCCCGCCCTATTCGGTTGCCAAGCAATAAGTTGCACCCCTGCCTGAAGCGTGCGGCGGCGTTCGGTCGCCGCACACCCTCTTCCTCACGCCGGAATCCCCCCAATTAAACAGTCACTTACGTGACGTGTTTTCTCATGTAAAACCCTAGCACCCGCAATTTGCGCTTGCAGTCGACGATCATTTCGCGTTTACTGCATGCACAATATTGCATAAATAACCCCCTTCCAACCGGAAAGCGGAGGTGGGTTTCATGGGACGCGGCCGCAGAGCCCGCCCGTGAGGCTCGGCCAAGTGCCGCCGGTGTCGGTCAAGACATCCCAAGACTCTCCGCGTTTCGACGGAGGGCGGATACGTTATGGAGACTCCGCATGCGACACATCGACGTACATCATCTGGCCGACGAAGCGCGCTTCAACGGCTATCACGGCCGCATTCTGCTCTGGTGCGCGCTCATCATCATCTTTGACGGCTATGACCTCGCGGTCGCTGGCATTGCCTTGCCGTCGATCATGAAGGCGATGAACGTCGACGCCACGAGTGCCGGCTTCATGGTCAGCTCGGCGCTGTTCGGCATGATGTTCGGTGCCATCGTCATGGGCATGGTCGCGGACAGCATCGGGCGACGCAAAGCCATTGCGATCTGCGTGCTGATGTTCTCGCTCTTCACTGCGGCGGCCGGCCTCACACACGAGCCAATCAGCTTCTCCGTCACCCGTTTTTTCGCCGGTGTCGGCATCGGCGGCGTGATGCCGATCGTGGTCGCCCAGATGACGGAGTACTCGCCGCGCAAGCTGCGCGGCACGCTCGTCACGCTGATGTTCTCGGGCTATTCGGTCGGCGGCATGCTCGCCGCACTGCTGGGCAAGGGATTGATCGAGTCGTACGGATGGCAATCCGTCTTCTTCGCGGCCGCATTGCCGGCACTGCTCGTGCCGTTTGCGATGAAGGCGTTACCGGAGTCGATGCCGTTCCTGATTCGCACCGGTCGCCACGACGCCCTTAAGCAGGTGCTCGCCCGACTCGCACCCACCTACGCCGCGCAGCCCGGCGACCAGTTCGCCCTGCCCGCAACGGATCGCAAACAGGCCGCGCCGCTTTCACGCCTGTTCCAGGACGGCCGCGGCTTCAGCACGGTCATGCTGTGGGTGGCCTTCTTCATGTGCCTGTTCATGGTGTATGCGCTCAGTTCGTGGCTCACCAAGCTCATGGCGAGCGCGGGCTACAGTCTCGGCTCCGCACTCACCTTCGTGCTGGTACTGAACTTCGGCGCGATGCTCGGTGCCATTGGCGGTGGGTGGCTCGCCGACCGCTTCAACATCAAATACGTGCTCGTCGGCATGTACGCCCTCGCTGCCGTGTCGATCACCCTGCTTGGGGTGAAGGTGCCCACACCGGTGCTGTTCGTGCTGGTCGGGCTGGCCGGGGCATCGACCATCGGCACGCAGATCGTCACCTATGCCTACGCCGGTCAGTTCTATCCGATGGCCGCGCGCGGCACCGGCATCGGCTGGGCCTCGGGCGTGGGACGCAGCGGCGCCATTCTTGCGCCCATCGTGATCGGTGTGCTGGTGAGCATGTCGCTGCCGTTGCAGCAAAACTTTATGGCGATCGCCATTCCGGCGGTCGTCGCCGTGATCGCCGTGTTGCTCATCGACCACAAGAAGTCGGCCACGGTACAGCAGCAGGCAGCGGCGCAATCACGCGACACCCCGGCGCAATTCGCCAATGGCGCGGGAGAACCGGCGTGATCTCGCGCGTCAAGACCGTCTGAATCCGTAAGCGCAGTAGCGATCGCACGGCGGCGCAAAGGGGGCGCCGCCGTGAGAGAATTCGCGCCGCGGCCGTCATGGGAAAGACGGCGGCTTTCGGTGAAGCGATGCGTCGGGGCGGGGGCAGACCGACATCGCCTGATGCGTGCGCGACACACGAAAAATCATTCAACCCGAGCGCCTCAGGCGCCGTTAACCAGATATCCGTCCCAACGGACCGTCTGGAGATCCTCCCCTATGCCGCGCATTGCTCTGCTGAGTTCTCTCGTGCTGGCTGCCGTCAGCGCATCGGCCTTCGCCGGCCAACCGAATGACGCCACCGTCGTTCGACTCTCCACCCGTCAAGTCGCGACCAGCACCGCCGTGTTCGGCGGCGCGCCCGTCGCCACCCTCGGCAACGACGCCTTGCGCAATGCCCACGGCAACTTCGGTGCGAACGTGGCCGCCGGTGCGCTCAATATGCAGTCGAACCAGCTCGTGCTGGCAACCGCATCGCATGTGAGCGTCGACACCCGTCAGACGATTCGCAACGCGGCGAGCGTGACGGGCGCGACCAGCGCATCGCTCGGCGAGCGCGCGTTGATGGGCGCATCGGGCAATATCGGGGTGAACGTGGTGGCAGGCGTCGCCAACGCTCAGGCCAACGCACTGGCGATTCACTGAGCGCCACCCCGCGCCAGGTCGATTCCGAGATCGGCCGGGAAGCGGTTCTGCAAGTTGGAGAGCCAGCGCGCGACGATTTTCAATTCGGCTTCGGTGAAGTCGTCGTGCAGCAACGCGTTGAGCTCGGCGAGAATGTCGCGGGCGCGGGCCACCGCCTTGTGCCCCGCTGCCGTGATCCGCAATCGGGTGGCACGCCCGTCCTCCGCGTCGGCGCGTCGCGCCAGCAGCCCGGCGCCGACCATGCGATTGGCCAGCCCCGTCATCGACGACGGCGACAGTTGCAATGCCGCCCCCACTTCCCCCACCAGGGCATCTTCGTGACGCAGCAGGTAGAACAGCACGCCTGCCTGCGCGGCGCTCACGCTGGCTGAGTCGCCTGCGCGGGCATCGATCCACCGTTGCACGCGGCGCTGACCAACGGTGAGCAGGAAGTACAGCCGGCGATCGGCAGCCTCCTCACTGACTTTGCCCTTGCCGGGATCTCCGGCGCTCACGGCGCTCACGGCGCTCACGGCGCTCACGGCGCTCACGGCGCTCATGGCGCTCATGGCGCGCTCAGCAGGGGCGGCGGAAGGTTGGCGTTTTGGCATTCGGTCTGGTCGGATCGTGGTGATTTCATTGTGGCGGCAGGTCGCATCGCCGCAGCCGGGTCGGCCGACGTGGGTGACCACGAAGTCCCCGGCATGCCGGCGTGGGGTGGGCTCACCCGGGTTTGCGCCGACCCCGCCGACAACAACCAGTCGATGGTTTCGGGCCAAAGGAACCCGCCGGAATGTTGCCTGAAGTATCCCATATGCCCGATCGATCCGGAATCCGAACGAACCGCCGAGATTTCGCGGCGCGTCACGGGCGCATTCCGGAACCGCGACACCAGCAGTTCGATGCCCATCGGCGTGGCCCAGAGATCGTCGTCGAAACCGAGCGACAGGATCGGCGTGCGCACGCGAGCAAAGCGCGCATCCGCGTCTAACGTCGGGTCGTCGAAAAAATAGTTCGGCAGGCGGGTCCAGCGACTCCACTCGAGCAGAACCCCTGCGGGCAGGTCCTCACCGATACCCAACTTGCTGCCCGGCATGTACCCGGCAAGGCGTGCGAGCAGTGGCGCGATCCAGTGCATCAGGAGCGTGATGCGTCGTCGCTCGGGGCGATGACTCACCACGCGCATCGCCCCGACATGCGACGCGACCTGTACCGCGGCGACCAGCCGGTTCGAACTCTCGCACAACCCGATCGCGTGGCCGCCGAAACTATGGCCGACCGCGTAGCAAGGCAACGACGGATAGGCCGATGTCGCCCAGCGTGTCACGCCTTCCACGTCCAGATCGGCCCAATCGCGCATACGCGCCCGAAAGCCGCGCAGTCTGGGCGGTCGCGATCCGTCGACGCCACGATAACTGTAAGTGACGGCGATCAGGCCCCGCCGCGCGATGTGTTGCGCGAACGCGAAGTAGAGGCGCTCGGGAACGGCGGTAGCCGGATGCACGAGCACGACGCCAAGGGCTGGTAACGATTCGGGATACCAGACGTGGCCCCCCCAGCGGATACCCGTCGACCGCTGGAATTTCGACGGCAAACGACGACATGACACAACTCCCCGGCGCTCGCCCTCCCAAAGGAAGATGCACGGCACCTGTCGGTTAGACAGTTTCGGAATTTATTTCGTACGCGAAGTATATTCGCAAATTTATTTCGCGCACGAAATAAATTAGAGGCGCGCTACGAGCGCGGGGAAGCGAGGGTGGATGGCGTGGCGCTCAGGGCGGGTCGACCCGTCCCGGCGCGCCACGCATGGGTTCGCGTTCGAGGCCTGATGCCTATCGAACACCGTCCAGACACGCCGGCAAGAGGGCCGCCCGCGCGCGCCGCGCGAAAGCAGGCCAGCGGCAGGCTTTGGCATCCGGACCGTCAGTGCATTCGGGAACGGAAAGCGTCACGCGCCGGGCGGGCTCGTCGAGCGAGAGCGTGGTGAGATGGCGCATCTGATGCATCGACTGGTAGACGAACTCGACCCGCACGAACGGCTCGCCCGCCGGGCTACGCCACAGACTGAAGACGAGCGCGCCGTCGGGCGGCGTGTTGTCGGGCTGATCGGGCAACTGCCAGTCGAGCTTGAGCATGCCAGCCAGATTGGCGACGTTCGTGTCATGACCGGTGAGCACGTAGACGCGATTGCCCACCGGCAACACCGGTCCACGGACCGGCGCGGGCGGCGGCGCCCCCGTTTGCTGCTCGGCGCGCGTCAGGGCGTCGAGTACCACGGCAAGCAACGGCGTGCCGTTGGTGGCCGCGAGATAAGGCGTGCGATTGAGCAGGTCCCGTCGTGCATTGCGGGCTTCGAACAGGAGCGCCCAGTCCTTTTCGTCGCGAATCCGTCCCCACGCCACGTCGTTGTCGGGCAAGCCCTCCGCATATTGCAGCAGGAAGACTTCCGCAGCCGTCGCGGCACTGCCCAGCGCGCCGCGCAGCGTCACGCCGCTGCCGTCGCCCTCCACGCGCAGCCGGGTCGGCTCGTCTTCGAGCTTGCATCCGCTTTGCGCACCGCACGCCGGACTCCGTCCGTAGTCGAGCACTTCGCTCATGCGGGCGAGCGTCGCGGCATAGCGCTTGTTGAGCCCGGAAACGCCGTCGGGTGCGAGCCGCGCCTCGATCGCGCCGCGCGCCGCCCCCGGATCCAGCGGGCAATCGCCCGCGGCCATCGGCGAGAAGACCGCGTCGTAGGTCGTGAGATCCGCCTGGTGCGCCGTACGCATCTCGCATCCCGGCGCCATGCCCTGCAGCAGCGCGTTGCCCGTCTCGCGCGTGCGCTGGTCGATGTCCGCCCATCCGTACACCGTGCCCGGTGCGGGGCAAGCGTTGTCGGGCAACACACGACGTGCGCGCAACCAGTCGCCGTAGTACCGGCCCATGCGCTCGGCCAGCGAGCCGCCGCGCGCCGTCAGGTAGCCGGCAGGCACGGGCCAGCCCGGCCAGGCATCAGGCGTCAGTTTGTCCAGCGGAGGATGCGCGTGCGTTGGCGAGCGCACGCCGTGCCGGCTCACGATCACCGTCGAAACCAGGGTCCAGTCGGCGGGCATGCCGTCGATGCGCGCGGCCGACTCCGGCGGCTTCGCCGCCCCCGGCGCGGGCGGCGTGGCCGTCGTGCAAGCACTCAGTACGCCGGCCACGGCAAGCGTCGCCGCGCAAGCCCGCCATCGCATGCCGCGTCGCCCAGGTCGAACGTGTTGCGCGGGCAACAGAGGCGTCAGGCACGCTCGCATGGCGAGCGCGGCGATGCGGGAGCGAACGGTTCTACAGGTCATCACGCGGAGCATGGCAAATGTCATGGGCAGGTCGGGGTGACAGAGACGGCGGGAGACGGCGGGAGACGCCGGGAGACGCCGGGATACGGCATCGACATCCATCTTACCGTGCGCGTCCGACATCCCCAAGACGAGGCGCCGCCGGGGCGCTAACGCATCGCGCGGCGCGCACCGGCGAGTCCATGCGTGCACGGCGCCGGATACGCCCGTAATCGCGCAGCTCATGCAGCTTATGCGGCTTGCGAGGTAGCCGCCGGTGCGCGACCGATCGCGCCGAAGCGCCACGACAATCGGTGTGCCGCGGCCACGAGCGCCTGCGCGGGCGCGGCGTCGGACGCCGTGTCAAAGCTGCCCGCCGACCCCATGAGCGCCAGCACCAGCGTGACTTCCCCCGTATGGTCGAACACCGGCACGGCCACCGTATCGATACCGGGCACGGGATTGCTCAGCGCCGTGTCGAACTGCTGCTCGCGAATCGTTCGAAGGCGGGCGGCATAGTCCGAAGGCGGCGTCGATGCGCGCCCTTCCGCCCCCATGCCAGCCATTCGCACGGGTTCCTGCGCGAGCATGCCGTCCAGCACCGCCTCGGGCAGGAAAGCGGCGAACGTGCGTCCAATCGCGGTGTTCACCAGCGAAAGCACCGTGCCGATGCGCAAACTCACGTGCTGCGGTCGCATCGCCTCCTCCAGGCGGACCACGGTCGGTCCCACGGGGCCGAGTACCGACATCGCCGCCGAGAGGCCGGTCGCCTGCGCGAGCGCGAGGATTTCCGGCTCCGCCTCTCCCGTCGGGGAAAGCCGTTGCAGCGCCATCAGCCCAAGCTCCAGGCCGAGGACACCCGCCTCGAAATTGCCGTTCGCGTCGCGCGCGAGCAGGCCCGCGCGCTGGAGACTCACAAGGTGGGGATGGGCCTTTGCCGGCGCCATGCCCGCTTCGCGCGCAAGTGCGTTCAATGGCAGCGAGCGCCCCGCGCTCACCAGCGCCTCGAGCAATGCGCCGGTACTCTCGAGCGCCTGTATGCCGCGCTGCGGCCTGGCCGTGGTGCCCGCGTCGTCCGGCATCATCCCGGCTGCCGTCGCGTCTTCGGTGCGATGTCGCGTCGCGCTCATGCGTGCTCTCCTTCCCTGCCGCGGCCTTCGTCCGCATTCACCTGCGCGGCGATGCCGCTCGCCGTCGCTCGCAACGCGGTAGCGGCCTCGCCCTCCCAAGCCACGTCGAGCGCCGCCGTCGGGCCGATGGCGGTGAGCCCAAGGCGCAGGCGCCCGCTCGCATCGAACACCGGCGCGCACAGACTGCTCACCGACGGGCTCGGCGTGTTCACGCTGCGCGCCATCCCGTGCCTGCGCGTTTCATCGAGCAACGCGTCGAATCGCGCACGCTCGTCGGCAACGGCCGGCATCTGTTCGCGCCAGGCCCGCGGCCATTGCGCGTCGGGGGTGAAGGCACAGAACGCGCGCCCGGTCGACGTGGTCGTGAGCGACATCACCGACCCCACATGCAGGTTCACATGCAACGGGAATGCCGCCCGCTCGAAATGAACCACGAGCGGGCCTTGCGGCGCCGGCGCGCAGATCGCCACGCAGAAGCCGGTCTCGCGCGCCAGCGCGACGACGCGCGGCACTGCCGCCCGATATGCCGGATCGTTTTCGAGATGCAGCAGTGCAAGACGCAACGTCATGGGGCCCGGCGCGTAGTCCCCCGACATCGGGTCGCGCTTGAGCAGGCCCAGCCGCGTCAGACTCACCAGATACGGATGCGCCTGGGCGGGTGGCAGTCCCGCGAGCGCGGCCAGGTCCCCCGGCCCAAGCGGCCGGCGCGCCTGCGCCATCGCCTGGAGCACACGCGCGGCGACATCCACGCTCTGCACGCCGCGCGAGGCCCGGCCCGGTTGGCCACCCACGTCGGCAGCGCCGTCCTTCGGAATTCGGTTCATGCGATTTCGGGAGACAGGCTCCCCAATGAAAATGGCCTAGATTCTAAACATGTCGGCGTCGCGCCGGTTGCGCCAACCCGGTATTGCCGCAGGGTAAACCCGGCACCTCGACCCGCACAAAACACGCGTCGATCAATCCCGTCGCAACATTAGCAAATAACAATAAGATTTGTCATTGACAAATAATTAAGGCGTTTCGTAAGATGCCTTCATCCGCAGCATCCTTCCCCGCAGACGAGATAAAGAGAGAGACAAGCATGGCCAAAGCATTCGCCTCGCAAGCCGACCTGGAAGCCAAGAAGGTCACGTTCACCCAATTGTCGGAAAACGCCTGGGCCTACACCGCCGAGGGCGATCCGAACTCCGGCGTCATCATCGGCGACGACGGTGTGATGATCGTCGACACCACGGCTACGCCGGCCATGGCGCAAGACCTGATCGCGAAGATCCGCACGATTACCGACAAGCCGATCAAGTATGTGGTGCTCTCGCACTACCACGCCGTGCGCGTGCTGGGTGCGTCCGCCTACTTCGCCGAAGGCGCCCAGCAGATCATCGCGAGCCGCGGCACCTACGAGATGATCGTCGAGCGCGGCGAGGCCGACATGAAGTCGGAGATCGAGCGCTTCCCGCGTCTGTTCGCCGGCGTGGAAACGGTGCCCGGCCTCACGTGGCCGACGCTCGTCTTCGACAAGGAAATCACGCTGTTCCTCGGCAAGCTCGAAGTGAAGATCGCGCACCTCGGCTCGGGTCACACGAAGGGCGATACCGTGGTGTGGCTGCCGTCGCAGAAAGTGCTGTTCTCGGGCGACCTCGTCGAGTACGACGCCGCCTGCTACACCGGCGACGCGCAGCTCGCCGAATGGCCTGCCACGCTCGATGCGCTCGCGGCCCTGGGCGCGGAGAAGCTCGTGCCCGGACGCGGCCCCGCCCTGACCACGCCGGACGAAGTCGCCAAGGGCCTCGCCTACACCAAGGACTTCGTGACGACGCTGTTCGAAGCGGGCAAACAGGCCGTCGAACAGAAGCTCGACCTGAAGGGCGCCATGGCACTCACGCGCAGCCAGATGGATCCGAAGTTTGGCCACGTGTTCATTTACGAACACTGCCTGCCGTTCGACGTGACGCGCGCGTTCGACGAGGCCAGCGGCATTACGCACCCGCGCATCTGGACGGCGCAGCGCGACAAGGAAATGTGGGCCGCGCTGCAGGACTGAGCGCGACACGTCGTTCCCGGGTGCGGCAGTCATTGCGGCACCCGTTGCAAATCGCAATAACAATAAACGGAACCCGCCGGCGCCCGAGCGCCGGCGCGGTGTCGACGATGGAGACATTGCATGAGCAGCATCGATTACCAGCGCCTGACGTTCGACTATCGCCCGTGCGCGGACCAGAGCAATAGCGGCGCGCAGGTCACGCATCCGGTCATCGTGGTCGGCGCAGGCCCGATCGGGCTGGCCACCGCCATCGACCTCGCGCAGCAGGGCGTGTCCGTGGTCGTCCTCGACGACGACTGCACGCTGTCCACCGGCTCGCGCGCCATCTGTTTCGCCAAGCGCACGCTCGACATCTTCGATCGTCTGGGCTGCGGCGAGCGCATGGTGCAAAAGGGCGTGCGCTGGAACGTCGGTCGTGTGTTCCTGCGCGATCAGGAGGTCTACAACTTCGATCTGCTGCCCGAGGCCGGCCACCATCGTCCCGCCTTCATCAACCTTCAGCAGTATTACGTGGAGGGTTACCTGTTCGATCGCGCGCGCGAGTTGCCCAACATCGAGATTCGCTGGAAGAACAAGGTCGTCGGTCTCGAGCAGCAAGGCACGCCGGGCACGCCTGACGCGCGCGTGACGCTCACGGTCGAGACGCCCGACGGCGAATACCGGACGACGGCGCGCTACGTGGTCGCCGCCGACGGCTCGCGCAGTCCCGTGCGCAAGCTCATCGGCGTGGACAGCCACGGCCGCACGTTCAAGGACCGCTTCCTCATCGCCGACGTGAAGATGACGGCCGACTTCCCGACCGAGCGCTGGTTCTGGTTCGATCCGCCGTTCCATCCGAATCAATCGGTGTTGCTGCATCGCCAGCCGGACGACGTCTGGCGCATCGACTTCCAACTGGGTTGGGACGCCGATCCCGTCGCGGAAAAGGCCCCCGAGCGGGTGATCCCGCGCGTGCAGGCGCTGCTCGGCCCGAACGCCAAGTTCACGCTCGAGTGGGTCAGCGTGTACACGTTCTCGTGCCTGCGCATGGACGACTTCCGTCACGGCCATGTGCTGTTTGCCGGCGACTCGGCGCACGGGGTGTCGCCGTTCGGTGCGCGCGGCGCGAACAGCGGTGTGCAGGATGCCGAGAATCTCGCATGGAAGCTCGCCCTGGTGCTCGCCGGCCACGCGCCCGATGCCCTGCTCGACACTTACGCGCGCGAGCGGGAATACGCGGCCGACGAGAACATTCGCAATTCGACGCGCTCCACCGATTTCATCACACCGAAGAGTCCCGTGTCCCGGGTATTCCGCGACGCCGTGCTCACGCTCGCTCGCGATCACGCCTTCGCGCGCCAGTTGGTCAACAGCGGTCGCCTGTCGGTGCCCGCCGTGTTGCACGACTCCACGCTCAACACCGCCGAATGCGATGCGTTCGCCGCACGCATGGTGCCGGGCACGGCCTGCGTCGATGCACCGCTCTCGCGTCAGGGGCGGGACGGCTGGCTGCTGCCGCGCCTGGGCGGGCGCTTCGTCGCGCTCGTGTTCGGTGCGCCGTCATCGCTCGACGCGTCCGCCCTCGCCGCGTTGGACGCGCTCGCCCGCGACAGCGTGCCGGTCGTGCCGGTATTCGTCACGCCCGACGCCGAAGCCGCCGAGGACACGCACGACGAATACAGTGTCTGGCACGACGCCCAGGGGCTGGCCGCCCAGCGCTACGATGCGGCGCCCGGTACGGTCTACCTGATTCGCCCGGACCAGCATGTGTGCGCCCGTTGGCGCAATGTCGACGCCGCAGCGATCGCCGCCGCGCGCGAACGCGCCATCGGCCGTACGGCCCCGGAGCTCGCGCCAATGCAATGCGCGGCCTGATGCCGCGCCTTCGGTCAGCGCTTGCCATCGTTCAGATCACACCGTATTCGCAGCAAGGAGAGATTCATGGCCCTCGATACCCAACCGCGCCTCACGCATCCCGACGACTTCTATGAAGCCCTGATCGACATGCATCGCGATCTCGACGACGCGCAGAGCCAGGCCGCCAACGCGCAACTGATTCTGCTGCTCGCCAACCAGATCGGCGACCAGGAGACGCTGATCTCCGCCATCCGACTGGCACGTGCGGGCGCGCTGGGCAGCGCCGCCAATCCAGCCGCCTGACGACGCCGCGCACGCGGCGCGAGCGCCATCGCACCCGCGCATGTCAAACGGGGCGCCCCGACATCGGGCGCCCCGTTGTTTTTCCTGCCTCGGCGCGACGCGCGAGCGCAGGAAAATGCGTTACACGACCACCATCTGCGAGATCTTTTGCGCGGCCTGCTGCAACGGCGCGAGAAACTTCTTCTCCATCTCCGCCGCCGACGTCCGGTTGGCCTGACCGCTCACATTCATCGCCGCAATCACCTGACCCGCCCGGTTGCGAATCGGTGCGGCAATCGAGATCAACCCCTCCTCCAGTTCCTGGTCGACCAACGCCCACCCTTGCGCACGCACGGCGAGAATCCGTTCACGCAATGCATCGATGTCCGTCACCGTGCGGCGCGTGTGCGCACGAATGTCGGCACGCCGCAAGGCGGCCTCGAGTTCGTCGTCCGGCAACGCCGAGAGCATGACGCGTCCCATCGACGTGCACCAGGCCGGCAGACGGCTGCCGATCGACAGGTTGATCGACATCACCTTGCGCACCGGCACGCGAAGCACGTAGACGATGTCGTCGCCGTCGAGCACCGAGGCCGAGCTGCTCTCCTGCACCTGCTGGACAAGCGCCTCCATGAACGGCTCGGCCAGATTCCACAGCGGCATCGACGTCAGATAGGAGAACCCCAGGTCGAGAATCCGCGGCGTAAGGCGGAACAGACGACCCTCGCTTCGCACGTAGCCGAGCGCTTCGAGCGTGAGCAGAATGCGGCGCGCGCCCGCGCGCGTGAGCCCCGACGCCTGCGCGACTTCCGAGAGCGTTTGCGCCGGGCGCGCGGCATTGAACGCCTTGACCACCGCCAGCCCGCGCGCGAACGACTGCACGTAGGAGTCGCCGGGCTTCTTGTCGGTCGGTTCGGGAGCGTCGTTCGGCACAAAGGTCATGGGAGATGCTGGAGTCCGTTTGGAAAGGCTGGCGGGCGGTGAACGGCAAGCGTAATGGATTTGCGCCGCCGGTTCTACCGTACAGCACACGCCCTCGGGTCGGCCCGCCGGGCATCCCCTCGCTTGACGCCCGACAATGGAAGGCTTACGCTGTTCTTATAGCGAATATTTGTTCGCTATAAGAACATTGTGACCCAGACGATGCCGCCTGACAAGACGTTCGTGTCGGGCGACACCCCACCGGGGCCGGGGCGAAAGAGGCACATCGCGAACGACGCGAAAGATGCGCGCATCACGCGTATCGCGAACCTCACCCGCCGGGCCATGGAACTGCCCAGGAGGCACGTGTGATCAACAAGATTTACGACTCGCTCGCCAGCGCGGTTGCCGACGTCCACGACGGCGCCACAATCATGATTGGCGGCTTCGGCAATGCCGGCATGCCCTCGGCGCTCATCGACGCGCTGATCGAACAGGGCGCTCGCGACCTGACCATCGTCAACAACAACGCTGGCAACGGCGAGACCGGTCTTGCCGCGCTGCTCAAGGCCGGACGCGTACGCAAGATCATCTGCTCGTTTCCGCGCCAGACCGATTCGCAGGTCTTCGACGCGCTGTATCGCGCAGGCAAGATCGAGCTCGAGCTGGTGCCGCAAGGCAATCTGGCCGAGCGCATTCGCGCGGCGGGCGCCGGCATCGGCGGCTTCTTCACGCCAACCGGCTACGGCACGCTGCTCGCCGAAGGCAAGGAAACGCGCGTGATCGACGGCAAGCCGTATGTTTTCGAGCTGCCGATTCACGCCGACTTCGCGTTGATCAAGGCACTCAAGGGCGACCGCTGGGGCAACCTCGTGTATCGCAAGACCGCCCGCAATTTCGGCCCGATCATGGCCACGGCGGCCAAATGCGCCATCGTTCAGGTGAGCGAAGTCGTCGAGCTCGGCGAGCTCGATCCGGAGGCCGTGGTGACGCCCGGCATCTTCGTGCAGCGCGTGGTGGCGGTGCCGCCGGCCGCGCGCGCCTGATCCCCATCTGAACCGGAGCAAGACATGAACCGACTGACCCGCGACCAGATGGCCGCCCGCGTCGCCCAGGACATCCCCGACGGCGCCTACGTGAACCTCGGCATCGGCTTGCCGACGGCCGTCGCCAACCACCTGCCCGCTGAGAAGGAGATCATTCTCCAGAGCGAGAACGGCGTGATCGGCATGGGCCCCGCCCCGGCCAAGGGCGAAGAGGACGAGGACCTCATCAACGCCGGCAAGCAACCCGTCACGCTCAAGCCGGGCGGCGCGTTCTTCCACCACGCGGACTCGTTCGCGATGATGCGAGGCGGACACCTCGACTTCTGCGTGCTGGGTGCGTTCCAGGTCTCGAAGACCGGCGATCTCGCCAACTGGCATACGGGCGCGCCCGATGCGATACCCGCCGTGGGCGGTGCGATGGATCTCGCAAGCGGCGCCAAACAGGTGTTCGTGATGATGGAGCACCAGACGAAGCAGGGCGAGAGCAAGATCGTCGAGCAGTGCACGTATCCGCTCACGGGGGTGGGCTGCGTCACGCGCATCTATACCGATCTCGCCGTGATCGACGTGACACCCGAAGGCCTGCGCGTCATCGACATGGTCGAGGGCCTCTCCTTCGACGAGCTGCAGCGAATCACCGGTGTGACGCTGCTGCCCTCGCCGGCCGTTGCCTGACACTTCGCACGACACCCTCGCCGGGCCATCCTTTCGATGCGACCCGGCGATTTTCCATCCGATGAGGTTCCAGCATGAGTGAAGTCTTTATCTGCGACGCGATTCGCACCCCGATCGGCCGCTACGGCGGCGCGCTGTCTTCCGTACGTGCCGACGACCTCGGCGCCATTCCCCTGAAGGCGCTCATGGCGCGCAATGCGAACGTGGACTGGACGCGGATCGACGACGTGATCTTCGGCTGCGCCAATCAGGCCGGCGAAGACAACCGCAACGTGGCGCGCATGTCGTCGCTGCTCGCGGGACTGCCGCAGGACGTGCCCGGCGCCACCCTCAACCGCCTCTGCGGCTCGGGCATGGATGCCATCGGCACCGCGGCGCGCGCCATCAAGGCGGGCGAAGCCGGACTGATGATCGCCGGCGGCGTGGAGAGCATGAGCCGTGCCCCGTTCGTGATGGGCAAGGCGGCAAGCGCGTTTTCGCGCCAGGCGGAAATCTACGACACGACCATCGGGTGGCGTTTCGTCAATTCGCTCATGAAGGCGCAGTACGGCGTGGATTCGATGCCCGAGACGGGCGAGAACGTGGCGACCGAGTTCGGCATCAGTCGCGAGGATCAGGACCGCTTCGCCGTGCGCTCGCAGGAAAAGGCGGCGCGCGCGCAAGCGAACGGCACGCTGGCCGAGGAAATCACGCCGGTGTCCATCGCCCAGAAAAAGGGCGAGGCGATCATCGTTGATCGCGACGAACACCCGCGCGCCACGAGCATGGAAGCGCTTGCCAGACTCAAGGGCGTGGTACGCCCTGATGGGACCGTGACCGCCGGCAACGCTTCTGGCGTCAACGACGGCGCCTGCGCACTGCTGTTGGCAGACGAGGCGAGCGCGGCGCGCTTCGGCCTGACGCCGCGCGCCCGGATCCTGGGCATGGCGACGGCAGGCGTGGCACCGCGCATCATGGGCATCGGTCCGGCTCCCGCAACACAAAAACTGCTCGCGCGGCTCGGTATGTCGCTCGATCAGTTCGACGTCATCGAACTCAACGAGGCATTCGCGAGCCAGGGCCTTGCCGTGCTGCGACAGCTCGGCGTGGCCGACGACGACCTGCGCGTCAATCCGAACGGCGGCGCCATTGCGCTGGGCCATCCGCTCGGCATGAGCGGCGCACGTCTGGTCACGACGGCGATGTATCAGCTCAAGCGTTCCGGTGGCCGCTTCGCGCTGTGTACGATGTGCATTGGGGTCGGCCAAGGCATCGCTATCGCCATCGAAGCGGTGTAACGCGCGTACGTTCGTACGCCCCGTACGCCCGTATTCCCCGCCGATGTCTTCGGGCCGGGCGCGCATGTGGAACCGGATAAGTCCCACCCTGCCGCACCCGAGGTCCCGCCCGCACGATCGGTGCGGCGCGGGACTCGTCTGCCCAATGTCTCCTGCACTCTCCTGCTCTGAAGCTTCCGGCGCTCAGACCGCCTTGGCGACGTCGCGCATCACACCACCGAAGAATCCGGCCTGCGCCTGCGCATCGCTGCGGGCATAGGCGCGGTTGATGCCGCTGATGACCGCGCGGATCGACGCCGTGGTCAGGTTCGCGTCGATCCCGACACCGAACGCACTGCCCACAATCGCCTCGCCCGCCATTTCGGCGATGGCGATGGCGCGCGCATCCGCGCCTTGGGTGAGCGCGCGCTCTTCGTAGTGCTGCACGCGCACCGGCGTGCGCATCGCATTCATCAGCGCGTCGAGCGGACCGTTGCCCGCACCCGACACCGTCGTGCGCTGGCCATGGATGTCGACCGTCACGGCGATATGCTGGCGCCCATCGCGCTCCGAGAGGGTGTGACCGATGTAGGCGACCGGCTCGGCCGCGCTCACGTATTCCTTCTGGAACAGTTGCCAGATCTGCGAAGCGGTGACTTCGGCGCCGGTCTCGTCGGTGTAGCGCTGTACGGCCGAGCTGAAGTCGACTTGCAGACGGCGCGGCATTTGCACGCCGTAGGCCTGCTCGAGCAGGTACGCAATGCCGCCCTTGCCCGACTGGCTGTTCACGCGAATGATCGAGTCGTAGGTGCGGCCGAGATCGCTCGGGTCGATCGGCAGATACGGCACTTCCCAGATCGCGTCGGCCTTTTGCGCGGCAAGGCCCTTCTTGATGGCATCCTGGTGCGAGCCGGAGAACGCGGTGAACACCAGGTCGCCGACGTACGGATGCCGCGGATGCACCGGCAACTGCGTGCATTCTTCCGACGTGCGGGCAATGTCGTTGATGTTCGAGAAGTCCAGGCCCGGGTCCACGCCTTGTGTATAGAGGTTCAGCGCCAGGGTGACGAGATCGACGTTACCGGTACGCTCGCCGTTACCGAAGAGGCAGCCTTCGATACGATCTGCGCCTGCCATCACGGCGAGTTCGGCGGCCGCCACCGCCGTGCCGCGATCGTTGTGCGGGTGCACGGACAGAATCAGCGAATCGCGACGTGCGAGGTTGCGGTGCATCCACTCGATCTGGTCGGCGTAATAGTTCGGCGTGCCGATCTCCACCGTGGCGGGCAGGTTCACGATGCACTTGCGCTCGGGGGTCGGCTGCCAGACGTCGAACACGGCGTCGCAAACGTCCTTCGCAAACTCGAGTTCCGTGCCGGTAAATGTCTCCGGACTGTACTGCAGCGTCCACTGCGTTTCGGGCGCGGCGTCGGCGCAGCGCTTGATCGTCCTGGCGGCGGACACGGCGAGTGCCTTCACGCCCGGCTGGTCGAGATTGAAGACGATGCGACGGAATTCCGGCGCCGTGGCGTTGTAGAGGTGAACGATGGCGCGCGGGGCGCCCTTGAGGGCAGCGAACGTACGTTCGATGAGATCGTCGCGCGCCTGGGTGAGCACTTCGATGGTGACGTCGTCGGGAATATGACCGCCTTCGATCAGTTCGCGCACGAAATTGAAATCGGTATCCGACGCCGAGGGGAATGCGACTTCGATTTCCTTGAAACCGATGGCCACGAGCGTCTTGAACATGCGCATCTTGCGCTGGGCGTCCATCGGCTCGAACAAGGCCTGGTTGCCGTCGCGCAGGTCGGTGCTCATCCAGATCGGCGCTCGCGTGATGGTGCGGCTCGGCCACTGTCGATCCGGCATGTTGACCGGAGTGAAGGGACGGTACTTCGTGGCGGGATTCTTCAGCATGGCGTTGTCTCGATGGTCGGCAAAAAGTGACAACCGGACGACGCATGCAGGCGCAGATAAGCTACGACCTCCGGTTGAATGAACCGGGGCTCAGGTCGGCGTAACTGGGGAAAATCAGCGGTGCTTCAGTGAGGAATTCAGACGATGCACGCGCGCAGCAACGGACCAAGCCCGGTGGAGCGGGCTAGTAGTCGTAGCGAGAGGGTGAATTGCGCGGTGATCATGTTTTACATGAGAGCACAGATTTTCCGACACTGTCAACCATGAAGTGTCATCCCGCGATATTTGTGGCGCCGGTCGAAGTGGTTCCCAACATGGCAGCGCCACCAGGGGGCGAACGGCGCGCCATCAGCCCGTCAGGGGCACCGCGGATGTGCATTTGATCTCGTCGAGGCAGACGCTCGACTTGACGGCGCTCACACCGGGAATGCGCATGAGCGTGTCGAGCAGAAATTCGGAAAGCGCCTTCAGATCGCGTGCGACGACCTTGAGCACGTAATCGATATCGCCCGTCACGGAGAAACACTCCTGAATCTGTGCGAGTTCGGCAACCAGCCCCTTGAAGTTCGACAGATCACGGATGTGCCCCCGCTCCATCGTCACGTGGACGAACGCCACCACGCTGAATCCCAGGCGCTGGGCGTCCAGTCGCGTGTCGTAGCCCTTGATCACGCCCATCTCTTCGAGCCGGCGATGGCGCCGCAGTGTCTGCGCCGGGGAGAGCTTGATCGCCTCGGCCAGTTCCAGATTCGAAATTCGGCCATTGGACTGCAAAATCCCCAACAAGCGTACGTCAATCCGATCAATCTCGATGTTGTGCACTTTAATTTCCAAAAGAATCTGCGTGACGAAATTTTAATTCACAAATTAGGGTTTCCCTACCGTTGTTACGAAATCCTATTTTGCGTCGCCGCACTTACACTGACCGCCGGAAAGTATCGTAAATGCACGCGAAATGCTTGTCATTGCAAGGATTCCGGCGGAAGGAACCGGCAGTGGTCGATTTCCCGACCCAACGGTCAGCAAACCACAATTTTGTTGCATTCCCAAAAGCGCCAGCGTCTCCGATGCGTGACAACCACCTTCCAGTGCAGGCGTCCAACGGATGCGCCGGATTGACCTGCTGTACCGGATTCGCCGGATTCGTCGAGTCCGCCACCTCACAAATCACCTCACCTCGCCGAGACGAACATGGCCGACCTCTTTGACAACCCGATGCAACTGATGGGCTTCGAATTCGTGGAATTCGCCTCGCCCACGCCGAATGTTCTCGAACCGATTTTCGAGCAGATGGGCTTCACGCTGGTGGCGCGCCATCGCTCGAAAGATGTCGTGCTGTACCGTCAGGGCGACATCAACTTCATCGTGAACCGCGAGCCGAAGAGCGAAGCGGCCTACTTCGCCGCCGAGCATGGCCCGAGCGCCTGCGGCATGGCCTTTCGCGTGAAGGATTCGCACAAGGCCTACGCCCGCGCGCTGGCGCTCGGCGCCCAGCCGGTCGAGATCGAGACCGGGCCGATGGAGTTGCGCCTGCCGGCCATCAAGGGCATCGGCGGCGCGCCGCTGTACCTGATCGACCGCTTCGAGGAAGGCAAGTCGATCTATGACATCGACTTCGAATTCATCGAAGGCGTCGATCGCCATCCGGTCGGCCACGGCCTGAAGCTGATCGACCATCTGACGCACAACGTCTACCGCGGCCGCATGGCCTACTGGGCCAACTTCTACGAGAGGCTGTTCAACTTCCGCGAGATTCGCTATTTCGACATCTCGGGCGAATACACGGGCCTCACGTCCAAGGCGATGACTGCGCCCGATGGTAAAATCCGCATTCCCCTGAACGAGGAATCGGCCAAGGGCAGCGGCCAGATCGAAGAATTCCTGATGGCCTTCAATGGCGAGGGCATTCAGCACATCGCCTTCCTCACGGACAACCTGATCCAGGTCATCGACAACCTGCAAATGGCGGGTGTCGATCTCATGACGGCCCCGAACGACTTCTACTACGATGCGCTCGAGACCCGCCTGCCGGGCCACGGGCAGCCCGTGGGCGAACTGAAGTCGCGCGGCATCCTGCTCGACGGCACGACCGAAGGCGGCAAGCCACGCCTGCTGCTGCAGATCTTCTCGAAGACGCTGCTCGGCCCCGTATTCTTCGAGTTCATCCAGCGCGAAGGCGACGACGGCTTCGGCGAAGGCAACTTCAAGGCCCTGTTCGAATCGCTCGAACGCGACCAGATCGAGCGGGGCACGCTCAAGGTCTGAGTCCAGGGGAGACACTCGGCGGCCCGCGGGCTGCCGGGCGCATGACCCTCTCTCGCAGAAGGGTCCCAAAGGACACGGCATCGGCGTCACGAGCGCCGTACCGTGGCGGCTCAACGGTCCCGGTTCGTGCCGAAAGCACGAGAGCAGAGGACCGCGTCGCAAGGTATCGAAGTCAGGGTAAGGAACAGACATGTCCGCCAACGCAGCACACGAAGGCTCGCTTCATCGCGGCCTGAAGAATCGTCACATCCAGTTGATCGCGCTGGGTGGCGCGATCGGCACAGGCCTCTTTCTCGGCATCGCCCAAACCATCAAGACCGCCGGCCCCTCAGTTCTGCTGGGCTATGCCATTGCCGGCGTCGTCGCCTTCTTCATCATGCGACAGCTCGGTGAAATGGTCGTCGACGAGCCCGTCGCCGGCTCCTTCAGTTACTTCGCCAACAAGTATTGCGGGCAATTCGCAGGCTTCGTGTCGGGCTGGAACTACTGGGTGCTGTATGTGCTCGTGTCGATGGCCGAGCTCTCGGCGGTCGGCATCTACGTCCAGTACTGGTGGCCCGCCATTCCCACCTGGGTCTCGGCACTCGTGTGCTTCGGCATCATCAACGCCATCAACCTCACCAGCGTGAAGTCGTATGGCGAGATGGAGTTCTGGTTCGCCATCATCAAGGTCGCGGCCATCGTCGGCATGATCGGTTTCGGCGGCTACCTGCTCTTCTCCGGCAACGCCGGTCCCGAGGCGAGCGTGGCCAACCTGTGGCAACACGGCGGCTTCTTCCCGAACGGCGTGTCGGGCCTCGTCATGGCGATGGCCGTCATCATGTTCTCCTTCGGCGGACTCGAACTCGTCGGCATCACGGCCGCGGAAGCCGACGATCCGTCGCGCACCATTCCGCGCGCGACCAACCAGGTGATCTATCGCATTCTGATTTTCTACGTGGGCGCGCTCGGCGTGCTGCTCTCGCTCTACCCGTGGGAGAAGGTGGTGACCGGCGGCAGCCCGTTCGTGCTGATCTTCCATGAACTCAACAGCAACTTCGTGGCCAACGTGCTCAACGCCGTGGTGCTCACCGCCGCGCTGTCCGTGTACAACAGCGGCGTGTACTGCAACAGCCGCATGCTCTACGGCCTGGCCGGCCAGGGCAATGCACCGCGCGCGCTGCTCAAGGTCAACGCCCGTGGCATTCCGCTCGCAGCCCTCGGCGTGTCGGCCGCTGCCACCGCCGTTTGCGTGGTCATCAACTATTTCATGCCGGGCAAGGCGTTCGAACTGTTGATGGGTCTGGTCGTTTCGGCGCTGATCATCAACTGGGCGATGATCAGCGTGATCCACCTGGCGTTCCGCCGCGCCAAGGCGCGTGCCGGTGAAACGACGTCGTTCAAGAGCCTCGGGTATCCGCTCACGAACTACGTGTGCCTGGCGTTCCTCGGCGGCATCCTGGTGGTGATGTACCTGATCCCGGATCTGCGCATCTCGGTCTACCTGATTCCCGTGTGGCTGGTCGTGCTGGGCGTCGGCTATCGTCTGCGCCAGAAGCGCGGCGCGGCGCCGGTGGCCGTAAGCGCGACGCGCTGACGCGGGCCGCGGAGCGGCGGCCGTCGTGCGTCGAACGACGCGGGCGGCCGCCGCCCCTCCGCCCCCCGCCGACTGCCGCGTCACTCGTCATCTCGGCAATTCCGGCCATTCCGGCAATCCCCGGGGATACCTCACTAGCGGTATCATCAAGCGTTTGCCACCGGGTGCGCCCGGCGGCGTGGCTCTGATCCGGGCCTGCGTCAGCGACATCGTCACGAATCTCTATCGTTTTTTCAGGAACTGCCATGTTCGAACATATCGATGCCTATCCCGGCGACCCGATCCTCTCGCTCAACGAGAATTTCGCCAAGGATCCGCGTACCAACAAGGTCAACCTGAGCATCGGCATTTATTACGACGAAGCTGGCCGTCTCCCGGTCATGCAGGCCGTGCGCGAAGCCGAAGCCCTGCTGCTGGCCGAAGTCGGGCCGAAGCCGTACCTGCCGATGGCGGGCTTCGCCAACTACCGCGACGCCGTGCAGGGACTGGTCTTCGGTGAGGACTCGCCTGCCCGCGCCAACGGCAGCATCGCCACCGTGCAAACGCTCGGCGGCTCCGGGGCGCTCAAGGTCGGCGCCGACTTCATCAAGCGTTACTTCCCGAACTCGCAGGTGTGGGTAAGCGACCCGACGTGGGACAACCATCGCTTCATTTTCGAGCGTGCCGGGTTCACCGTGAATACGTATCCGTATTACGACGAAGCCACCGGCGGTCTGCAGTTCGAAGCAATGGTCGACGCCATCGACAAGCTCCCGGCCCGCAGCGTGGTACTGCTGCACGCGTGCTGCCACAACCCGACCGGTGTCGATCTGAACGACGCTCAATGGGTGCAACTGATCGACGTACTCAAAAAGCGCGAACTGCTGCCGTTCGTCGACATGGCCTATCAGGGCTTCGGTTCGGGCATCGACGCCGATGCGTTCGTGATTCGCGAACTCGCGCGCCAGGGCGTGCCGGCGTTCGTCGCCAATTCGTTCTCGAAGAACTTCTCGCTGTATGGAGAGCGTTGCGGCGGCCTGTCGGTGATCTGCGAGTCGTCGGAAGCGGCCGATCGCGTGCTGGGTCAGTTGACGAGCGCCGTTCGTTCGAACTACAGCAATCCGCCCACGCACGGCGCCAAGATCGTGGCCAAGGTGCTGAGCACGCCGGAACTGCGCAAGGCGTGGGAAGCCGAACTCTCGGAAATGTGCCAGCGCATCACGCGCATGCGCGGTGCGATTCATGAAGGGCTGCGCGCTCACGTGCCGGCGAACATGCTTTCGCGCTATCTGGAGCAGCGTGGCATGTTTACGTACACGGGTCTTTCGGCGGCGCAGGTCGACGTGCTGCGCGAGCAGTACGGGGTCTACCTGATCCGCTCGGGCCGCATGTGCGTGGCAGGGCTCAACGAGAAGAACGTTGCCGTGGTGGCGGACAGCATCGCCAAGGTGCTCAAGAACGGCTAAGCGCTACCGCTTGACCGACGCCATGAAAAAGGGACGGCATGCCGTCCCTTTTTTCTTGTCTCGCGCCGCTTAGGACGCCGTGCGCAGGAATGCCAGCAGATCGGCGTTCA
The DNA here is from genome assembly GCF_000767615.3 of Pandoraea pnomenusa. Classification (NCBI taxonomy): domain Bacteria; kingdom Pseudomonadati; phylum Pseudomonadota; class Betaproteobacteria; order Burkholderiales; family Burkholderiaceae; genus Pandoraea; species Pandoraea pnomenusa. Next base: position 4,692,465 of record NZ_CP009553.3, read on the forward strand.
CCTTGTCGGCCTCGATCGTGCACATGCCGTGCGCGCCACCGGGGTAGACCTTGAGCGTGGCGTTCTTGACGATCTGTGCGGTCAGCTTGCCCGAATCGTCGATCGGCACGATCTGGTCGTCGTCGCCGTGCAACACGAGGGTCGGCACATCGATCTTCTTGAGGTCCTCGGTGTAATCGACCTCGGAGAACTCCTTCACGCACAGGTATTGCCCGAGGTGCGATCCCCACATGCCCTGAAGCCAGAAGGCATCGATCACGCCTTGCGACGATTTGACGTTCGGCCGGTTGTAACCGTAGAACGGCACGGCGAGGTCACGATAGAACTGGGAACGATTGCCGGCGACGTTGGCGCGAATTTCGTCGAACACGCCGATGGGCAGCCCGTTCGGATTCTTGTCGGACTTCACCATGACCGGCGGCACGGCACCGATCAGCACGGCCTGCGCCGCGCGCTTCGTACCGTGGCGTCCGAGGTAGTGCGCCACCTCGCCGCCGCCGGTCGAATGGCCCACGAAGGTGGCGTTGTGCAAATCGAGATGCTCGACCAGTGCCGCGAGATCGTCGGCATAGGTATCCATGTCGTTGCCCTGCCCCGGCTGGTCCGAGCGGCCGTGCCCGCGACGGTCGTGCGCGATCGCGCGATAGCCGTGCTGCACGAGGAACAGCATCTGGGCGTCCCAGGCGTCGGCGCTGAGCGGCCAGCCGTGCGAGAACACCACGGGGCGGCCAGAGCCCCAGTCCTTGTAATAAATCGACGTGCCGTCTTTCGTCTTGAACGTGCTCATGGTTCGATCCTTGCGCAATGCGCGATAAGAACTAAGAACGAGGAGGAGGGGGGAACGAGACGCAACGCCGTCATGGCGGGGGGAAGCCGCGTCTCGACAGGAACGCGGCGCTGCGCAGGGCGCCCGCCGCAGCGACAGCACTTCGTGCGACGGCAATGACGCGCGCCACGCGAAGGAACTCTATTTAATGCCGCGATGAACGCGCGTTCAAGTGGAGTTTGCTTGATGCGCGCATGAGCCGGATTCACACGACACGCCGCAAGGCTGACATGAAAGCCGCAGCGGCACCTCGACGCACGATCGCGGTGCATGCATGAGTGGCGACGGTGCGTGCGTCAGCGCGCCAGTGCACTTGGCGTTATATTGGCTGTCCCGCGGTGCGTTTGGCCGCTCATTCCGATTGCATCGATCCCCATGTCCGATCAGTCCCACGATTTGTCCTCGTTTCCGATCACGCACAAGTGGCCGGCCACACATCCCGAACGTTTGCAGCTGTACTCGCTGCCCACCCCCAACGGCGTGAAGGTATCGATCATGCTGGAGGAAATCGGGCTGCCTTATGAAGTGCACCTGGTCAGCTTCCAGACCGACGATCAGCTCTCGCCGGAATTCCTGTCGCTCAATCCGAACAACAAGATCCCGGCGATCCTCGACCCCAACGGCCCCGGCGGCAAGCCGCTGCCGCTGTTCGAATCGGGTGCCATCCTCTGGTACCTGGCGGAGAAGACCGGGAAACTGCTGCCCGCCGACCCGGCGGCGCGCTATGAAACGCTGCAATGGGTGATGTTCCAGATGGGCGGCGTGGGACCGATGTTCGGTCAGCTCGGATTCTTCCATAAGTTCGCCGGCAAGGAGTACGAGGACAAGCGTCCTCGCGATCGTTACGTCAATGAGTCCAAACGCCTGCTTGCGGTGCTCGACAAGCATCTGGCAACGCGCGAGTGGATCATGGGCGACGAGTACACCATTGCCGACATCGCCACCTTCCCGTGGATTCGCAACCTCGTCGGCTTCTACGAAGCGGGCGAGCTCGTGGGCTTCGAGCAGTTCCGCAACGTGCAACGCGCGCTCAATGCCTTCGTCGCGCGCCCTGCCGTGATTCGCGGCCTCGACATTCCCAAGCGTCCCGCCTGAGGAAAAAATGGCCGGTGCATCGATGAGATGCCCGGCCGTTGAACGCGAAGCCACGCGAGGCGGAAGTTTCGAAGCCCTATGCCGACTTACTGAAGCGCGCCGCCTCTTCGGAGCCGCTCGTTGCATTGCCCGCGCTGTACGAATGCGCCCCCACGCCCGCGAGTCGGCCCCCCTGCACGATCAGGTACTCGTCGCGGATCGGACGATTCTCGAAATAGCACTCCAGAATTTCGCGCGTGCCCGCCGCATAGCGCGTCTGCGCCGAGAGGCTCGTGCCCGAGATGTGCGGTGTCATGCCGTGGTGCGGCATGTGGCGCCACGGATGATCGGCCGGTGCCGGCTGCGGAAACCACACGTCGCCACCGTAGCCCGCGAGCTGGCCGCTCTCCAGCGCGGCGGCCACCGCGTCGCGATCGCACAATTTGCCGCGAGCGGTATTGATCAGATAGGCACCACGCCTGAAGTGCTTCAGGCTCTGCGCATTGATCATGTGCTCCGTCTCCGGATGCAGCGGGCAGTTCAGCGTGACCACGTCGCACGCCTTCGCCAGGCTCTCGAGACTGGTGTGGTACGTGAGATTCAGTTCCTGCTCGACAGACGCCGGCAGCCGATGACGATCGAGATAATGCAGATGCGTGCCGAACGGCTTCATCAGCCGCAACACGCGCAAGCCGATACGCCCGGCCGCGACCGTTCCCACGTGCATGCCTTCGAGGTCATACGAACGCGACACGCAGTCGGCAATGTTCCAACCGCCCTTGAGCACCCACTGATATGACGGGAGATAGTTCCGCACCAGCGCGAGCGTGGTCATCATGACGTGCTCGGCCACGCTGTTACTGTTGCAGTAGGTCACTTCCGCAACGGTGATGCCGTGCTCCATGGCGGCTTGCAGATCGGTGTGATCCGATCCAATACCGGCGGTCACGATCATCTTGAGCCGCTTCGCACGCGCGATACGTTCGGCCGTCATATAGGCTGGCCAGAACGGTTGCGAAATGACGATCTCGGCGTCGACCAGTTCGCGATCGAGCACGCTGTTCTCGCCGTCCTTGCTCGACGTCACCACGAGCTGATGGCCATTCGATTCCAGATAGTTGCGCAAGCCCAGCTCCCCGGACACGCTGCCGAGCAGCGCGCCCGGCGCGAAGTCGATGCCCCTGGGCGTGGGCAGTGTCTGCCCGTCGGGATAGCACTCGATTTTCGGCAGGTCGTCACGGGCATAGGTTTTCGGGTATCCGGCAACGGGGTCGTCGTACAGCACACACACAATCTTGGCCATGATGTCTCGCTCCTGAAGGGTTGACTGCAAGATATCTGCATCGGCGACGCCTCGTGGCGCCCCGGCATTGAGGCCAATGATCGTTGCGGCGGGCGGGAAGGGAAAATCGTTCCGGTCGATCGGATGATCGGCGGGATCTATCACCTCGGGCGCGCTCGGCAGCGCGACAGGCTCCCGTGTGGCGAATTCGTCATCCTGGTTCGACGCGACACCAGGCCGAGGCGCGCGCCGAGAAATGCCGACACGGCGCCGCCGCGTTACGGCGTCAGCAGCGCATCGAGCCGCGTCTGAAGATCCACGCTGCGAAAGGCGGCAATGGCCGCATCGAGCAAGGGCGGGCGCGGCTGGCGCTCCCGAAGGATCAAGCCGATTTCGCGATGCAGCGCGGGCTGCAACGGCACGGCGTGCAATTCGTCGCGCATCTCTGCCAGGCACAGCACGCTGTGCGGCACGATGCTGCACAGGCCCGCGCATCGCACGTGGGCATACAGCGCCATGAGCGAGTCCGTCTCCACGCGCGGCGACGCCGACGTTCCGGCACGGGAAAACGCCGCATCGATCCCCTGGCGACACTGCATGTTTCCCGTGAGCAGGCACAGGGGCAGTCGGGCCGCCTCATGCCATGACAGCGACGCGCGCCCCCCGAGCACCGACGCGTCGCGAACGATGAGCACGTAGCGTTCACGAAACAGGGAGACGGTTTCGAACGCGCGCAGACGCGGATCGTCGAGATAGCTGAGTCCAACGTCCAGATCGAGTTCGGACAATTGACGCAGCGCCTGTGTGGCGGAGAGCGTGAAGACCTCGTGGCGCATGCCGGAAAACGCCGTCAGACAGGCGTCGGTGAGCAATGGCACGAGCGGCAACGCGGTCGGAATCGCGCCAATGCGCAGGCAGCCGTTGACCTCGCGTCGCCCCGCGCTCGCCTCCTGCCGCAACCCCTCGCAATCGGCGAGCACCTGCCGCGCCCAGGCCAGCACACGCTCGCCCTCGGGCGTGAAGCCTTCGAAGCGGCGTCCGCGTCGCACGATCGACAAGCCGAATTCCTCCTCGATGCTGCGAATCGCGCCCGAGAGCGTCGGCTGCGAGACATTGCACAGCTCAGCCGCCCGGCGGAAATGCCGCGCCTGTGCAAGCGCTACCAGATAGTTCAACTGACGGATGAACATGCCCTGCGCCTCCCCGGTTCCGAATGCCACGGTCGTCATGGCATGCGCGTTCGCTATATACATTCAAATATAGCGCAAGCCATCGTGGGTCAGTCATGAGAAAGCCGCATATCTGTCATGGTCGCGCCGGGCGGCCGATCGCATCGAGAATGCGCGCCCGCGGCGCGATCATTGCCCCGACGCGGAAGTGGGCGACGAGGATGGCGTCGAACCGGAAGCGCCGGGCAATGAGAAGATCGGTGTGCCGGCACTTCCCGGGCTTGCCGCGCCCGCGCGGCCCGACGACGTCGGACTGCCGTTCGGCGCGGGCCCCGCCCCGCCCGGCCCGTTCCACTCACCGGGCACGCCGGGAATCGTGTTGCCGTGCGGCGCGCCGGGTGTCGTCTGCGAGGGCGTGGAAGATGGGACGCCAGTTGACACCCCCGAGGCCGGCGGTACGCTCGCAGGCGACGCATATTCCGGCTGCGCCAGCACCGCGGACGCCACGGGCACCGGCAACGGTCCGCCGTCGCTCGCCGCCTCCGGCCGGGGCACCGACGCGGTGGACGGCGCGGATGCGGCGGGCCGCTTCACGGGCGCCTTGCGCCTGGACTCCGGTTCAGGGGACTTCGCGAAAAGCGACGTCACCCATTCCGACGCCCTCGTCCACCAATCGCTGTACCAATGATGGTTGTCGGGCGCCTCGAATTTTGCGTTCGGATCGATCACCCTGGCGCGCAGCGCCCGCGAGAACACATCGCCGACGATCGGCAACGCGCTGTGCGCGCCCTGCCCCCAATAGTCGCTGCGCAGTGTGATGCGACTGTCGTTGAAGCCGACCCAGGCGCCCGCCACGAGTTGCGGCTGCATCAGGATGAACCACCCGTCGGCATTGTCTTGCGTCGTGCCCGTCTTGCCCGCCACGTCGGCGCGAATGCCGAAGCGCGTACGGATCGCACTCCCGGTGCCCCGGTTGACGACACCGCGCATCGTGTCGAGCAACGTATAGTCGTCGGTCCGCGAGAGCGCGCGCTCGGGGCGAGCCGGCGAAAACGTGGCGAGCACATCGCCGTCGCCGTTCGTAATCTCGGTGACCATGGTCGGCTCGCGATACTCGCCGCCGTCGGCAATCGTGCCGTAGGCGGCCACCATCTCCTTGAGCGAGACAGGGCTCGTGCCCAATGCCAGCGACGGCACCGGATCGAGCTTGCTCTCGCGCACCCCCATCGCTCGCGCCAATCCGACCACGCGCGAAGGTCCGACGTCCTGCATGAGTTGCGCCGTCACGGTGTTGCGCGATTGCGCGAGCGCATCGCGCAGCGTCATGGGCTTGTTGGTCGGCGCGGAATCGTCGCTGGGGCGCCAGATCTCGCCGCCCGCCAGGGGAATGTCGACGACCTGGTCGACGATGGTGTCCTCCGGCTTGTGTCCCTTGACGAAGGCCGCGCCGTAGACGAACGGCTTGAACGTCGAACCGGGCTGGCGCCGGGCCTGCTGCACATGATCGAAGGGATCGATCGTGAAATCGCGACTACCGACCCAGGCGCGAATTTCGCCGGTGCGCGGATCGATGGCGAGAAAGCCCGCCTGCACACGCGTTTTCGTGGTGCGCAAATTCTGCATGAAGGACCTGTCGGCCAGCAGCCGCTTCATTGTCGCCTCCGGTGCTTCGCCAGCCGCCACCGCATTGCGGTACTCCGCCGACTCACGCACGAACGACTGCACGAGCGCCGTGCTGTCGCGCCAGCCGCCGCGCGCCGACCAGTTCGCGTCCGCGATGCCCTGCAACTGGTTCGCCTGACGCGTGAGCGCCTGCGTGGCGATGGCCTGCAGACGCGAGTCGATGGTGGTGTGCACCACGAGGCCGTCGGAGTAGATGTTGTAGTCGTTGCGATCCGCCCAGCCGATCAGCCACTTGCGCAACTGCTGCGCGAAGTGCGGCGCGGGGCCCGGCGCTTCGGTCTGGCGCTCGAAGTCGATGCGCAGCGGGCGCTTTTGCAGCGCGGCGAGCTTCGACGCGTCGAGATCGCCGAATTTCACCATCTGCGCAAGCACCGTGTTGCGCCGTTGCAGCGCGCGCTCCGGATTGATCACCGGATTGTAGTAGCTGTTGCCCTTGAGCATGCCCACGAGCGTGGCGGCCTCGACCACGTCCAGTTGGTCGGCCGACTTGTCGAAGTACGTGCGCGCGGCCATCTCGATGCCGTAGGCGTTGTACAGGAACGGCACGGTGTTCAGATAGGTCTCGAGAATCTCGGGCTTCGTGTACACGGCCTCGATCTTGAGCGCGGTGATCGCCTCCTTGAGCTTGCGCGTGAGCGTGGGTGCACGGCCGATTTCGTCGGGATAAAGGTTACGGGCGAGCTGCTGGGTGAGCGTCGAGCCGCCCTGCCGATCGCCGGAGAACGTGCGCAGCGCCGCCCCGGCCGTACGCTTCAGATCGATGCCATGGTGTTCGTAGAAGCGGTGATCTTCGGTGGCGATGAGCGCCTTGACCACATTCGGCGACACGTCCTTGAGCGCCACCCACTCGCGATTCGACGGGCGAAACTCGGCGAGCAGCTTGCCGTCGGCCGACAAGACCTGCGCGGGCCGGTCGATCATCGCGCGACGAATGTCGCGAATGCCCGGCGTGAACGGAATCAGGATCAACGTGTAGGCGATGAGCAGGCCCGGCGGCACCGCAATGGCGATCAGCACACCGCGACGCGTGGGGTGGCGCACGTGATGCCATGCACGCGCGGCATACGGTTGCAGGCGTTGCCAGAGGCGCCGGCCAAACCGCCCCGCCAGGGCGACGACATGCTGGAACAGCAAGAACAACGACGAAATCAGGCGCTTCACGATGGGGGACCGCGTGGCAAAGTCCGCATCCTACCAAAACCAGCGGGGGCGGCGGGTGCTGCGCGGGCGGCGTACAGGCGTACGAGGTTAACCGCGAGTGGCGTCAGGGCACGATCGGCACCGGGGATTCGGGCTCCAGCTTGCGCCACACGAAGCCGATGTGCTCGCGCATGATGCGCCGCGCTTCGTCCGGCTGACGCGTGCGAATCGCCTCCCAGAGCGCGAGGTGCTGCGCGAGAATCGTCTCCGAGGCCTGTTCGCGCAACTCGGTCAGTCCGGCGTTATTGAGCGAGATGTGCTCGTAGAGCATCTTGACCACACTGCCCTGCAAGTGACGCAGCATCGCATTGTGCGACGCGTTCGCAAGCGCCGTATGGAAGTCGCCGTCCAGGCGCGATTCGAGCACGGTGTCGCCGTGTGCGTGCGCAGCGACCAGTCCGTCGACCAGTTCGCCGATGCGTGCGAGGTCCTCGTCGGTGGCCCGCACCGCTGCCAGGTAGGCCGTGGTGCCTTCGAGCATCAGCCGGAATTCCAGCATGTCGGGGCGCAGTTCCGGGTGATCGCCTACGAGTTGCCGCCACGGCGAAATCAACCCCGTCTGCAACCGATCCGAGACATAGACGCCCGACGCGGCGCGTGTCTTGAGCAACCCGCGCGCAATCAGTCGCTGAAGCGCCGCGCGCACCGTCGAGCGGGCCACGCCAAGCGATGTCGCGAGTGCGCGTTCGCTGGGAATGCGCTCGCCCGGCGACCAGACACCTTCGATCAATCGGGTTTCGAGCTCGCGCGTGATGCGCTCGGTCAGATTGGGACCGCTCACGATGACGTCTCCTGCGACGTTGCCAATGCGGTGGATATCGGCCATGCGCGGATCGGACCGCGAGGCGAACGCATGTCGCCTCCCCCGCATACGCCGTCGGCGCATGTTCCGGGCATGCCGTGATTTTGCTCCATCGGTCGTCACCCGCGACAACTGGTACGACCAGTTTGCCCGAACGTTTCCCGGGTGTCGATCATCGCGGCAGCCGGACATCACGTCCGAGCCGACCGTCGTGCCCCTGCCGCCATCAGCGCGTGCACGCGCGCACGGCATACAGCCCGAACGGGCATCAAAGCATCGATCACCAAATCGAGGAGACGTAAGTGGAAGTGTGGGTTCAGAACTACGTGCCGGGTGGCACGCTATGGATTGCGGCACTCATGGCCGCGTTACCGATTATCGTTTTCTTCGTTGGGCTGGCAGGGCTGCGCATGAAGGCGCATGTCGCGGGTGCGGTGACCGTTGCGCTCGCGCTGCTCATCGCCGTGGCGTATTTCGGCATGCCGGCGCGCATGGCCGCGATGTCGGCCGTGTACGGCTTCGCATATGGCCTGTGGCCTATCGCATGGATCATCGTGACGGCGGTGTTCCTTTACCGGGTCGTGGTCAAGACCGGGCAATTCGACATCATTCGTAGCTCGGTGGTCTCGCTGACCGACGACCAGCGACTGCAAATGCTGCTGATCGGCTTTTCGTTCGGCGCATTCCTCGAAGGCGCGGCCGGGTTCGGCGCCCCGGTGGCGATCACCGCCGCGCTGCTTGTCGGGCTGGGTTTCCAGCCGCTGTACGCGGCCGGTCTTTGCCTGATCGCCAATACCGCGCCGGTGGCGTTCGGTGCGATGGGCATTCCGATCATCGTGGCCGGCCAGGTGAGCGGCATCGACCCGTTCCACATCGGCGCCATGGCCGGGCGTCAGTTGCCCCTGCTCTCGGCCTTCGTGCCGTTCTGGCTGGTCTTCATCATGGACGGCAAGCGTGGCGTGAAGGAGACGTGGCCCGCCGCGCTCGTGGCCGGCGGCAGCTTCGCCGTGGCGCAGTACTTCTCGTCGAATCACATCGGACCGGAACTGCCGGACATCATCTCGTCGCTGTTCTCGCTCGTGTGTCTGGCCAGCTTCCTGAAGGTCTGGCAACCGAAGACGTCGGCCGCGCGCGGCGGCGCGACCGTCACGACCTCGGGCGGCGCCGCCGCGCTGGGTGGCTTCGGCGGCGGCGCGCCGCGAAGCCGTCAAGCCTCGCCTTACACCGGCGCCCAGATTCTGCGCGCATGGTCGCCGTTCCTGATTCTCACCGGCATGGTCACGATCTGGAGCCTGCCCGCGTTCAAGGCACTCTTCGCCAAGGGTGCCGTGCTCGCCTGGACGGTACCGGCCCTGCACGTGCCCGGTCTCGATCGCCTGGTTGCCAAGGCGGCGCCGATCGTCGCCAACCCCACGCCGATGGACGCCATCTTCAAGTGGGACGCGCTCTCGGCCACCGGCACCGCCATCTTCATCGCGGCGCTGCTGTCCATGGCCCTGCTCCGCATGAAGCCCGCCGATGGCGTGAAAAGCTTCTTCGAAACCGTCGCCGAGCTGAAAAAGCCCGTGCTGGCCATCGGTCTGGTACTCGCGTTCGCGTTCGTCATGAACTACTCGGGCATGTCGACGACGCTGGCGTTGCTGCTCGCCCATACCGGCGCGGCGTTTCCGTTCTTCTCCCCGCTGCTCGGCTGGCTGGGGGTGTTCCTGACGGGATCGGACACCTCGTCCAACGCGCTCTTCTCCGGCCTGCAAAGCACCACCGCGCAGCAGATCGGCGTGTCCAACACGTTGCTCGTCGCCGCCAACACCACTGGCGGTGTGACCGGCAAGATGATTTCCCCGCAGTCGATCGCCGTGGCGTGCGCGGCAACCGGGCTGATCGGCAAGGAAGCCGATCTGTTCCGCTTCACGGTCTGGCACAGCCTCATGTTCGTGGTGCTCGCCGGCCTGATCACGCTCGTGCAGGCTTACTGGCTCACGGGGATGCTGGTGCACTGAAGCCGTTTCCCGTAGCAGCGTCCGTCGCCGGCCACACGGCGGCGGACGTGTCGTCCCCCGTAGGAGACCCCCATGAAAGTGGCCCTGTTCGTTCCCTGTTTCATCGATGCGCTGTTCCCCGAAGTGGGCATCGCCACCCTGGAACTGCTCGAGAAACTCGGTGTGACAGTGGATTACCCGCGTCGTCAGACCTGCTGCGGGCAACCGCTCGCCAACAATGGCTGCGAAGCCGACGCAGCCGGGACCGAAGCGCTCTTCGTCGAGAACTTCGCCGGCTACGAGTGCATCGTGTCGCCCTCTTCGAGCTGCGTGCATCACGTGCGCAAGCACCTGAGCGCGGCCGGCGAGTCGGAGCGCGTTGCGACGGTTCGCGCCAACACGTACGAGCTCACGGAATTCCTGCACGACATTCTGCAGGTTCGCGACTTCCCGTGGGCCAACTTCCCTCACACGGTGGGGCTGCACAACAGCTGCAGCGCCATCCGTCACCTGCATGCGGCGTCGGCGAGCGAGATTCCCGGCGAGCCGTGGTCGAAGGCGCGCACGCTGCTCGAAGGCGTGCCGGGCATCCGCTTCGCCGCCCCGCGCCGCCCGGACGAGTGCTGCGGCTTCGGCGGCACGTTCTCCGTGTCGGAGCAGGCCGTCTCCGTCAAGATGGGGCAGGACAAGGTTCGCGATCATTTCGACGCGGGCGCGCAGTTCATCGTCTCGGCCGACATGTCGTGCCTCATGCATCAGAAGGGCTGCGCGGCCCGCACCCGAACCCCCATGCGCTTCCTGCATATCGCGCAGATTCTCAATGGGGTGGACGGCGGCGCGCGCGAGGAGGTCCCGGCATGAGCCGCACGACACGCGTCGATCACGCGAAAAACGCGGAGGCGTTTCTCGCCAAGACGGAACATGTGGCGTTCCACGACAAGCGACTCTGGGACCTGCGCATGAAGCGCGACGCGCAAGCGGCATCCATCGACGAATGGGAGACGCTGCGCACACTCGCCTCGCAGATCAAGGAACACACACTCTCCCGGCTGGGGGATTATCTCGAACAGTTCGCCGCGCGGGCCGAAGCCAACGGCGTGAAAGTGCATTGGGCGCTCGATGCCGCCGCGCACAACGCCATCGTGCACGGCATTCTGGCGGCGCACGACGTCAGAACACTCGTCAAGAGCAAGTCCATGCTGACCGACGAGTGCGAGCTTCGCGAATACCTGGAACCGCGCGGCATCCAGGTGATGGAAACCGATCTCGGTGAGCGCATCCAGCAACTCGACAGGCAGCCGCCGTCGCACGTGGTCGTGCCGGCCGTGCACAAGTTGCGCGGCGACGTGGCGCAGTTGTTCGGCCGCACCCTCGGCACCGACCCGAACAACGACGATGTGCACTACCTGGCGGAAAGCCAGCGCCGCACGACACGCCCCGCCTTTCTCGAGGCGGGCGCCGGGATGACCGGCTGCAACTTCGCCGTTGCCGAGACCGGCACCGTCGTGGTCTGCACCAATGAAGGCAACGCCGATCTGTCGGCGAACGTGCCGCCAGTGCACATCGTGTCGCTCGGCATCGAAAAGCTGATCCCGCGCATGGCCGATCTCGGCGTGTTCGTGCGCCTGCTCTCGCGCAGCGCGCTGGGCTCGCCCATCACGCAGTACACCTCGCATTTCCGCGCGCCTCGTCCCGGCACCGAAATGCACTTCGTCATCGTCGACAACGGCCGCACCGCACGCCTGGCGATGGACGACTTCTGGTACTCGCTCAAGTGCATCCGCTGCGGCGCATGCATGAACACGTGCCCCGTCTATCGTCGCAGCAGCGGGCTGTCGTACGGCAGTACCTACGCCGGGCCGATCGGCGCCATCCTCAACCCCGCATACGATCTCAAACGCTACAGCGCGCTGCCGTTCGCATCCACGATGAACGGGAGCTGCTCGAACGTCTGCCCGGTGCGCATCAACATTCACGAGCAGTTGTACAAGTGGCGCCAGATCGTGGCCGAGGAAGGCGAGTTGCCGTCCGTCAAACGCGGCCTGATCAAGGTCGCTGGCAAGCTGCTCGCCAATCCGGTGCTGTACCGGGCGTCGGTGAAATCGATGAACGCCGCATTGCACCGGTTGCCTAACCTGCTGCTCTATAACCCGCTCAATACGTGGGGCAAGGGCCGCGACCTTCCCGATGCGCCGTCGCAGACGTTTCGTGACTGGTACGACGCCAACCGACGCACGCTCGACGCGACACCGGACGCGTCGGCGAGCGACCTCGATCAATCGTCCACCCGGGAGACCCTGTGAACATGTCCCGCGAAGCCTTCCTCGTTCGCGTGCGCGCGGCGCAACGCGTGGCACTGCGCGACGACGACCACCCGGCCGACGGCACCCGCGAGCCCTTCCCTCTGCCAGCCCTCCCTGTCTTCGAGACGCCCGCCGGAGACCGACACAAACGCTTCGGCCAGCAACTCGTCGCCATGGGCGGCAAGCTTGTGACACTGGACGACGCGCCGGCATTGACCCGGTGGCTTGCCGAACGCTTTCCCGGCGTCGCGCCGGTCACCGCGACGCCGCAGGCCCGAAGCGCCGTGCCGCTCGACGCTGGGCGGCCGCCGGCGTCGTTGCACGACGTTGACGTCGGTGTGGTGCGCGCCCGCTTCGGTGTGGCCGAAACCGGCTCGGTCTGGCTCTCCGAGCAGGAGTACGGCGTGAATGCGCTCGGCTATCTCGTGCAACACCTCGTCGTGCTGCTCGATCCGCGCGACATTGTCGACGGCCTGCAGGACATCTACCGGCTGCCCGATTTCGCATCGGCGCGGTATGCGGTGCTGGTGACGGGGCCCTCGGCCACCGCCGATATCGAAGGGGTGCTCATTCAGGGCGCGCAAGGCGTGCGCTCGCTCACCGTCGTGTTGCTGTCGCGAGACTGAATGCATCGGAATGCCACGCGAGCGCGCGACAGTTTGTCGCATGACGCGCTCGTGTTTCCCCGCGCTTGACGCGCATCAAGTACGCAAGCGCCCCCCGCTTCTACCATCGTCCGTGCTCACTCACGACTTTGGACAACATCATGAAGCACTCTCTCGGCGCCACGGCCATCGCCGCCGCGCTGCTCATCGGCGGCGCCATTTCCAGCACTTGCGCCAACGCGCAATCGTCGCAATCGTCACAAGGGGCGCCCGAAGCGCAGAAGACCTTCGGCTTCATCAAGGACAGCTCACAGGGCATCTACGCCGGCGACATCCTTGCGCGCGTGCGCGCCATCGGCATCATGCCGGACTCGCACGCGAGCGGCAGCGTGCTGCCGACGCTGGGCGTGACCGTCAACAATGCCATCGTGCCCGAACTCGACTTCACGTACATGATTCTCGACAACGTGGGTGTGGAGCTCATTCTCGGCATGTCGCGTCATCAGCTCACGTCGAGCCTCGGACATCTCGGGGGCGTGAACGTGCTGCCGCCCACGCTGCTGCTGCAATACCACTTCAACCACGCAGGCAAGATTCGGCCCTACGTCGGCGCGGGCGTCAACTACACCCGCTTCTGGAACAGTAGCCTGAATGCGGGCGGCACACCGATCTCGATCAAGAATCACAGCGTCGGTCCGGCACTGCAAGCCGGTGTGGACATCCAGATGACGAAGAACCTGTTCTTCAACGTCGACATCAAGAAGGTCTGGATGAAGACCGACACCTCGCTTGCCGGCGCCGATCTCGGCACCCTTCACATCGACCCGCTCATCGTGGGCGTTGGCATCGGCATGAAGTTCTGATTCCGGTGTGGAGCGCCACAGGTGCCTGGCGGACGGTGGCGCTCCTTTTTTTCGCGTGTGGCCGGGCTGCCGCGAGTCCGCGTCGGCGACGCCGTGGGCGACGCCGGGCGATGCGTCAAATTGTCGCGTCCTCCCTACATGAGAACGCAAAGCATTTACGTTGGCCGAAGACCCCGCCTACAATGCCTGGTTCCGTGAATCTCACGTCGTCACTCCCCCGGCCCAGGCATGCGCAAGCTCCGTCAGCATCGCGTCGCAATCGGGATCGCCTTGCTGGCGATCCTGCTGGCGGCGCTCATGCCTGCGATCGCGCAGTGGCGGGCGGCCATGCAGCAGGACCCGTTCGCGATCTACTGCACGGCGACAGGCACGCAGGCCTCGCTCGGAACGAACACCACAGCGCGCGCCAATGCGCAGCGAGAGCCCGCTCACGACGGCCACTCCGGACACGACGACGCACAAGCGCCGCCCACGCCGTCGCAAGCCGCTGAGCAACACAGCCTTCACGACGGCGCCGATCATTCGCTCGCGTCGGCCGACCACTGGGAGAAGTGCGGCTACTGCACGCTCTGGGCGCACCAGCCGCTCGTCACGACCGACGTTCTTACCCTCCCGCGCGCCGCTCAGGCCAGCATCGACCCCGCCCCCGGGTACGGGTACCGTACCACCCGCGCCCCCGCTTCCGCGCCGCCCTCGCGCGCGCACCGCCGCCCGGCGTCGCCTGATCCTTCCCGTGCCGGTCCCGACCGGTAACACTTGCCGAACGCGCCATGCCTGGCCGGTTCGTGCGTCTGCTCGCGCGCTGCGCGACGGCGCACGCCGTCGCCCGTCGCCGTGCATCTCTCACGATGCAACGAACGCCGTGCGTCCCCCGCACCCGGCACTGCACAAGACTTCGCACAATGCGCGTGCGGCCGTACACGTACATCAGGCGACCGCCCGGTGCGGTCGCGAGAGAGAGAATTCCATGTCGCGTTCCCTGACGCAGAAGCCGTTGCAAACGGCCATCGCACTCGCCCTTGCCTCGCTGGGCGGTGCAGCACACGCACTGACGACCGGCCCCGAGGCCACATTACCCGTGACGGTGGTGACCGCCCCGCCCGAATCGCTCACTTCGCCGAGCGTGGACTTGCAAAAAGCCGAACTGTTCCAGACCGTCGGCGCCGTCGGTTTCGTCGACGCCGACTCGTACCAGAACACCTACGCCTTCAATCTGCGCGACATTCTCAAGGACAGCCCGGGCGTCTATGTGCAGAATCGATACGGGCAGGAGATACGCGTCTCGATTCGCGGCTCGGGGATCGCCCGCGGCTATCATGCTCGCGGACTCGAGATCCTGCAGGACGGTATTCCGACGAACGCCGCGGACGGCAGCGGCGACTACTACCAGATCGATCCGCTGGGCCTGCGCTCGACCGAGGTCTACAAGGGCGGCAACGGTCTGACCTACGGTGCGACCACGCTGGGCGGCGCACTCAACTTCGTCACGCCCACCGCCTACACGGCGGATGCGCCCAACCAGTTGCGCATCGATGGCGGCAGCTTCGGCACCATACGTGCGAGTGCGCAGATGTCACGCATCTTCGGCCCCCTCGATGCGCTCGCTACCGTGACCGTCAATCGCGCCGACGGCTATCGCGATCATGACAGGGGCAACTACGCCCAGATCAACGCCAACGTCGGATACAAGTTCTCGCCGCGCGTCGAGACCCGCTTCTTCTTCGGCGCCTACCTCGTCGACCAGAAGCTGCCGGGCACGCTGTCGCTGTTCGATGCCCTGAACCATCCGACAAAGGCGGCCGCATCGGCCGTCTCCGGCGATCAGGCACGCAACATTCGCACCGAACGCCTGGGCAACCTGACGACGGTTCGCTTTGCGACTGGCCAACTCGACGTCGCTTCGTGGGTGATCCACAAGAGCCTCTATCACCCGATCTTCCAGGTCATCGATCAGGACGGCTGGACGTATGGCGTGGCGCCTCGCTACACCGCCAACCTCACGCTCGCGGGCATGCGTAACGACCTGATCGTGGGCGCGCGCTTCTTCGGCGGTAACACCAGCGCCAACCAATACACGAACGTGAACGGCAATCGGGGCGCCCAGACGCTCGACGCCCGTCAGAGCGCGTACAACTACGAGGCCTACTTCGAGAACCGGTGGTTCTTCCTGCCGACGCTGGGCCTGATGGTAGGCGCCAAGGCCTTTCGGGACGTACGACAATACATCGACTACGGCGGTCTGGCCGGCGACCCCAACTACCGGTCGACGAGCGCCGCCTATTCGGGAGTGAATCCGAAGATCGGCCTGCTTTGGGAGCCCAGCAAGGACGTACAGGCATTCGTCGACGTCACCCGCAGTGCCGACGTCCCCGACTTCACCGACCTGTCGCAGACGTTCGGCGCCACGTCGCGCTTCGTACCGCTCGCCTCGCAGCATGCCTGGACGATCGAGGCCGGCACCCGCGGCAAGCTCGATCGCGTGGCATGGGATGTCACCGCCTATCGATCCCTGGTGCGCGATCAGTTGCTTCAGTACACCACGTCCGCCGACATTCCCGCGTCGACCTTCAACGCCAACAAGACCGTGCTCCAGGGTCTGGAGATCGGCGCGTCGGTCGACCTGTTCAGGAACCTCGCCGCCACCGGAGACCGCATCACGCTGTCACAACTCTGGAACTACAGCGACTTCCGCTTCCGGGACGATCCGCAATACGGCAACAATCGCATTGCCGGTGTTCCCACCCATGTGTTGCGCACGACACTCGGCTATGCCCTGTCGAACCGCTTCCAGGTCGCCGCATCGCTCGATTGGGTGCCGACCGGTGCATGGGTGGATTACGCCAACACCCTGCGCGTGCCTGGTTACTCGCTGATCGGCTTGCAGGCATCGTATCTGGTGCAGCGCGGGGTCACCCTCTATGTCGACGCGCGCAACCTGACCGACAAACGCTACGTCACCGACTTCAGCACGGTGACCGACGCGCGCACCGCCAACACCGCCGTCTTCTATCCGGGAGACGGTCGCAGCGTATTCGCGGGCGTTCGGTTCGCGTTCTGACCGCAATCGACGGGCAGGTATCTCGCCCGTTTTGATGCGAGGCGCATCAGTCACGCGCCGCGCTGGTTCATGCCGGACCTGGCGCCTTCGCTGCGGCGCCAGGTGCGGGCGGCCGACGGCGCACTCGGGTCGTCGCGCCCCCGGGCCCTCGATTCGAGCGCTCAGAGCATGCGGCGCAACGTATCGTCCCGGCGGAGGTAGTGATGCCACAGCGCAGCCGCCGCGTGCAGCCCGATCACCCAATAGAACGCACTGCCGATCGTCTCGTGAATCTCCTTGATCGAGCGGCGCAGCGCGTCGTCCTGCCCGACAAATTGAGGCAACGCAATATCCAGTCCGGGAATCGTGAGCACGTCGCCTCCCGCGTTGAGCGCCAGATAGCCAAGCACCGGCTGCGCGAACATGAATAGATACAGCAGCAGATGCACGAGCGAGGACGACGCGCGAACCACCCATGCCTGCCCCGGCAACGCACCCGGCGATCCTTTGATCAGCCGCCACAGAAGGCGCGGCACCGCCAGCGTGAGCGCCGCCAGGCCGGCCCATTCGTGGATCGTCATCGACAGCGCGCGCGGTGCGCTGCCCTTGGGCAAATACCCCTTTGTGATGACAGCTGCGTAGGCCACTACGATCAGCAGTGCCACCGCCCAGTGAAAGAAGATCGCCGGCGGCGCGTAGCGTCCCGAAGGCGACATCGAAGGTCCGGGGGAACGAAACTTGATCGCGTTATCCATTGACAGCTTCCTGTTTTGTGATGGGGCGCCTCATTATCCCTCGCGTTCTGTTACGCGAAAAGGTCGCAAACTGTCACATTTGTTACTCCAAGTTTCCATTCGATATTCGGACTCCTCCTTCCCCACCGCCTTTGTCCCGTATCGACAATACGGTGCACGCCCGCTCCCCGTCCCTCAAGCCGCCTTCGCCAAACCTCCTTGGCCGATGCACGCCGGGTCGGCCTTGAAGCCCCGCTCGGGGCTTCTTTTTTGTCCACGACGCAATCGATGGCACACCAGCCGTCGTCGCCGGGCCGATGCACACGGCATGCGCCGTCACTGAGCCGTCTCGCTGCAGAGCAACATTCGCCATGCGCATCGGTCGATCCAGCTTAACGCGAGGGCATTCGCAAAGGCCTGTGAACTATCCGAGAGAATCGCCGTACGAACGCAATAGCGGGCCTGTCCGATCCATGACCAGGACGAATCTGTCCCGAAAGGTAGGCGCATGCCGCGAAGTGTTGCGCGAAGCCCTCACTTCGCTGGTCATCGCTCGACTCGGGGGCCGATAATGGAAGCAAAAATCCAGGAGGACACATCATGCGAAGCATCTCTTTTCCCCAAGGCGACACCGTGCCGGTGCTCGGTCAGGGCACGTGGATGATGGGCGAGAAAGCGGAGCGGCGTCGCGAGGAAATCGCGGCGTTGCGTCTTGGCGTATCGCTCGGCATGACGCTCGTCGATACCGCAGAAATGTATGGCGAGGGTGCGACGGAAACGCTTGTCGGCGAGGCGCTCGACGGCCTTCGCGATCAGGTCTTCCTGGTGAGCAAGGTGTATCCCCACAATGCATCGCGACGCGGCGTGGTCGCTGCGTGCGAACGCAGCCTGAAGCGCCTTCGCACCGATCGGCTCGACCTTTATCTGCTGCATTGGCGCGGCGGCGAACCGTTCGAGGAAACCATCGCCGGCTTCGAGGCACTGCGCGAGGCCGGCAAGATCCGCCACTGGGGCGTAAGCAATCTCGACACCGACGACATGGACGAACTGTTCGCCACGCCCGGTGGCAATGCATGCGCCACCGATCAGGTGCTCTACAACCTGTCTCGACGCGGCCCCGAATACGATCTTGCGCCGTGGCTCGCGGAGCACGGTTTGCCGATGATGGCCTACTCTCCCATCGAGCAGGGACGATTGCCGACCAAAGGCGTGCTCGGCGACATCGCCAGAGCCCGTCACGTCGAACCGCTGCAGATCGCGTTGGCCTGGGTGCTGAGCCGCCCAGGCGTCATCGCCATTCCGAAGGCGGGCACGGAGGCGCACGTGCGGGCCAATCGCGCCGCTCACGATATTGTGCTCACCGAACAGGAGCTGGCGTTGCTCGACCATCATTTCGAGGCGCCCTCACGCAAGCGTCCGCTGGAGATGATCTGAGGCCATCCGGGAATTTTGAAGGCGCTCGGTCACACGCGCGCAACACAGTACACTAGGCGCTTTCGAATTCCGCAGGACGGCTTCATGAACGATTCACGTCCCGTCGTCGTCATCGGGGGCGGTCTGGTCGGCGTATGTACCGCCGCCTATCTACAACGCGCCGGGCATGCCGTGGTGATCGTCGATCGCCAGTCCGCACGCCAGGCGGCCTCGTTGGGCAACGCTGGCTGCATCAATGGGTCCTCGGTCGTGCCGATTGCCATGCCAGGCGTGCTTTGGCAGGTGCCGGGGTGGCTGATGCAACCGGACGGCCCGCTCGTGTTGCGTTGGTCCTACCTGCCTCGCATGGTCCCCTGGCTGATGCGCTTCGTGGCGGCGAGTCAGCCTGCCCGCGTCGCGGCGCAGGCCCGCGCACTTCGGGCACTGCTTGGCCCGGCGCTCGACGCCTACCAGCCGCTGCTCGACGATGCACAGGCCAACGATCTCGTCACGCGGCGCGGCTATCTGATCGCCTATTCGAGCGAGCGCGGCATGCGCGGCGACGAGGGGGGCATGGCCCTGCGCCGCGAGAACGGCGTGCACATTGAAACCCTCGATGCCGCGGCGCTGCGCGAGTTCGAGCCAACGCTTTCGCATGAATTCGTCGGTGCCCGATATATCGGCGAGACCGGACATACGCTGGACCCCGGTGCCTTGCTGGCGCGGTTGACCGCGCAGGTGATCGCGCGCGGGGGACGCGTCGTCGACGCCAGCGCGACGGCGATCGAGACTAACGGCGCACACGCCGTTGCCGTGCATTCGGACGCGGGGCGCGAGGCGGCAGGCGCGGTCGTCGTGGCCGCGGGCGCATGGTCCGCGCCGTTCGCACGGCAGTTGGGGGACAGCATCGTCTTCGACACGGAGCGCGGCTACCACGTGGAGATCGCGTCGCCGCAGACGATGCCCTCGCGCCCGGTCATGTGGGCCGAGGGAAAGTTGTTCGCCACGCCGATGAACGGGCGGCTTCGCGGCGCAGGAACGGTCGAATTAGCGGGACTGCAGGCGCCGCCGAACTGGCGACGCGCCGACCTGCTGCTCGATCAGTTGCACAAGATGTTCCCCGGCGCCGTGGCGGGCGCCAAGCCTTCGCAATCGGTCGACGGGGCGCGTTGGCAGGGATTCCGGCCGAGCACGCCCGACTCGCTGCCGGTCGTCGGCGCCGCATCGAAAGTGCCGAACGCATTCTATGCCTTCGGACACGGGCATGTGGGTCTGACCGCGGCGGCATCGACGGGTCGCACGATCGCCGCCCTGGTGTCGGGCGAACGTCCTGACATCGACCTTTCTCCGTTCTCCATCGGTCGCTTCCGCTAGTCGGCAACGACCGGAGCCCCGGTCCCCGGGACTCGCGCGTTGTCAGTCCTTGCAGACGGCGGCCACGATATCGCACGAACGCAGCCGCAGTGCGGGGTCGTAGATGTCGGTCACGAGCATCAGCTCGTCGGCCTGCGTGCGCTCGACGAGATCCGACAACCCCGCCTTCACGCGCTCGGGCCCGCCAACCACCGCCACCCCAAGGAAGGCTTCCACCGAATGCTGCTCGGCCGGGTCCCAGCGCTCGTCCATGTCGGTCACCGGCGGCTGGAGCTTCAGGCTCTGACCGCGCATCAGCGCAAGAATCTTCTGCTGCGACGACGTGGCGAGGAACCTCGCTTCCTCGTCGGTCGGCGCGGCCACGACCGGCACGCCGACCATCACGTACGGCTTGTCGAGGACGGCCGACGGCCGGAAAAGCTCGCGGTAAAGACGTATCGCATCGAACAGGAACCGCGGCGCGAAATGCGACGCAAAGGCGTAGGGCAGGCCCAGATGGGCGGCAAGCTGGGCTGAAAACAGCGACGAGCCCAGCAGCCAGACCGGAATATCGCTGCCCGCGCCCGGCGTCGCCACCAGCCGCTGACCGGGTTGGGCCGGCGCCAGCAACGCGCGCAGCTCGGCAACCTGTTCAGGGAAGTCGTCGCCATTGGACAGCCGGTCTCGGCGCAATGCACGCATCGTCGCCTGATCCGCGCCAGGAGCGCGCCCCAATCCCAGATCGATACGCCCGGGATACAACGCGGCCAGCGTGCCGAAATTCTCTGCCACGACGAGCGGCGGGTGATTCGGCAGCATCACCCCTCCCGACCCGACACGAATGCGCGACGTCTTGTCCGCTATGTGCCCGATCAGCAGCGCGGTCGCGGAACTCGCAATACCGTCCATGTTGTGGTGCTCGGCCAGCCAGAAGCGCGTGAAGCCGAGACGCTCGACGTGCTGCGCGAGCTCCGTGGATTGCTTCAGGGCCTCGGCCACCGTGCCACCGGCACGCACCGGCACCAGATCCAGCATCGAGATGGCCGTCTTCGACAAACTGCTCATGGGGTTCTCCATTGGTCTGCGCGTCATGTCCGGGGCGATCCTCCGGCAGTCCGTCGGGCGGCCGGAACGACACTCCCGGGTGACGCGCACTGTCGCCACAAAGTATAGTGACGAAGGGTCGAAACCCCCAGTAGGCACCTTTTCGTTAGATAGTCACCATTTGGTTACCATGAACAAACCCGAGCCGTTCGTCTTCGAAGAAACCTGCGTGCCGCGCCGCGTGCTGGAACTCTTCAGCGTGAAGTGGACGAGCATGGTCCTCTACGCGTTGCAGTGCGGCACCACCCGCACCGGCGAATTGCAGCGTCGGTTGCCCGGCATTTCCAAGAAGATGCTCACACAGACGCTGCGCGAACTCGAGCGCGACGGGCTGATTCACCGCGAGGTCTACGCCGTGGTGCCCCCCAAGGTCGAGTATTCGCTCACGCCGCTAGGAGAGTTGTTCATCGAACCGATCGAAATGCTTTACCGCTGGGGCAACAAGCACGCCGACGTGCTCGCGCAACTGAGCCTGCGACGTGGCAAGCCATCACAGACCGCCGATCAGGAGAATCGCGGCGATCGCTCGGCACGGTTGCCGATTTCTTCCTAATCTGAGACAGTGGTTATGTTGCAGCGCAACCTGCGTACCGCCTGCAACCTTACTCTCGTAACGCCCCCCGCGGCCGGCCCCTGCCGGTGCCGCGTCGCATCGCCGAGGGATCATGCCACGCACTCAACGCAATCCACGCCGGCCACGTGCCAGTGCTGCCAGTCGTACGGCTGGCGACGCCCCTGCCACCGCCAGTCGGGCCGCGCCCGGCACCCTGCCCGTCGATCTTGCGCTGCAAGGGGGCGGCGCCCATGGCGCTTTCACATGGGGCGTACTGGACCGGCTGCTCGAAGCCATGGCCAGCGGCGGCCCGTTTCACATCGAGGGCATCTCTGGCACATCCGCGGGTGCCATGAACGCGGCGGTGCTCGCTACCGGTTACGCGCATGGCGGCCCGGAGGGCGCACGTCGCGCGCTCGAGCAATTCTGGCGTGACGTCGCGCATGCGGGGCGATTCAGTCCCTTGCGCCGCACGCCGCTCGACATCGTGCTCGGGCGGTGGTCGCTCGATAACTCCCCGTTCTTCATGTTCTTCGATCTGGCCGCACGGGTCGTCTCGCCGTACGACCTCGCCCCGCTCGAATTCAACCCGCTGCGGCGCCTGCTCGCCGATCACATCGACTTCGACGGCATCGCTGCCTGCCCGATCCAATTGTTCATCACCGCGACCAATGTGAGAACCGGGCGCGGTCGTGTCTTCCGAAATGCCGAGATGACGGCGGACGTGTTGCTGGCATCGGCTTGCCTGCCCATGCTGTACCGCGCCATCGAGATCGACGGCGAACCCTATTGGGACGGTGGTTACGCGGGCAATCCGACGATCACGCCGCTGGTTCGGGAAACGTCGTCGTGCGACACGATACTTGTGCAGGTCAACCCGGTGGAACGCGCGGAAGTTCCCCGTTCGGCGCGCGAAATCCTCAACCGCGTCAACGAAGTCTCGTTCAACGCCACGCTCCTCAAGGAGTTGCGCATGATCTCGGTGCTGCGCCAGGTCGTGGACGCGGGCAGCAGCGAAGGCCGGCGCTGGGCGCAGATGCGCATGCACCGCATCGCCAGCGACATGATGACCACGCTGGGCTACTCATCGAAGCTCTCGGCCGAATGGGATTTCCTCGCGATGCTGCGCGACGAGGGCCGACGCTGCGCCGAGCACTTCCTGCGAACGCATGGTGCCGATCTCGGTCGGCGCGCGTCGTTCGATCTCGACCCGCTTCAGGAGACGATCTGAATGGAGCTTGCCGGCATCCTGATCGGTCTTGGGCTGCTCGTCTGGCTGGCATACCGCGGCTGGAGCGTGCTGTTGCTCGCCCCCGCGGCCGCCATGCTCGCCGCCGCGCTTTCCGGCGAGCCGATGCTTGCGCACTGGACACACACCTTCATGCAGAACGCCGCGCGTTTCGTCGCGCAGTTCTTCCCGCTGTTCCTGCTCGGCGCGCTGTTCGGCAAGCTGATGGAAGACAGCGGATCGGTGCGTGCGATCGCCGCGTTTCTCACCGACAAACTCGGCGCACGCCGGGCGATGTTCGCGGTGGTGCTTGGCGGCGCGCTCGTCACCTACGGCGGCGTCAGCCTGTTCGTGGCGTTTTTCGTGCTCGCACCGATGGCGCACGCACTGTTTCGCGAAGCGGACATCCCCGTGCGCCTGATGCCGGCCGCGATCGCGCTGGGGACTTCAACCTTCACGATGTCCGCCCTGCCCGGCACGCCGTCCATCCAGAACGCCATTCCCATGCCCTTTTTCGGCACCACGCCGTTCGCCGCCCCGGGCCTCGGGCTGATGGCCTCCGCCATCATGCTCGGGGCGGGACTGTGGTGGCTGTCGTGGCGCGAGGCGCAGGCGCGCCGCGCCGGACATGGTTACGCGGAGCACGAAGTCTGGGACAAGGCCGCCGACCCGACAGTCGTTCGCGAGCGCGCCAGCGTCGCGCGGGAATTCGATCCGGCGGAAATCGAACAAGGTCATCGCAGCAGTGAGTTGCCGGGCATTCTCACGGCCGCGTTGCCGCTGCTCGTCGTGATCGGTGGCAACTTCGTGATGAACGTGATCGTCTTCCCCCGGCTCGACGCGAGTTTTCTTGCCGAACCGAGATGGGGCGGCATGACGCTGCAAAGCGTGGCGGGCGTGTGGGGCGTATGCATCGCGCTGGCCAGCGCGATCGTCGTGCTCATCGCGCTGCAATGGCGGCGCCTGCCCGCCCTGCGCAAGACCATGGACGCCGGCGCCAACGCGTCGGTTCTGCCGATCATGTGTACGGCCAGTCTCGTGGGTTATGGCGGTGTGATCGCGGCCCTGCCGGGCTTCGAAGTCGTGCGTGACTGGGTGTTGTCGATCGACGGCGGACCGCTCGTCTCGCTGGCCCTGTCCGCGAATCTGCTCGCGGCCATCACCGGCTCGGCCTCGGGCGGCCTGACCATCGCGCTCGACGCACTCGGCCCCGCCTACGTGAGCCTCGCCGCGCAGCACGGCATCGATCCGGCACTGATGCACCGTGTGGCGGTGATCGCATCGGGCACGCTCGATAGCCTGCCGCACAACGGCGCCGTCGTGACCCTGCTCGCCGTGTGCGGCAGCACGCATCGGGAGAGCTATCTCGACATCGTCATGGCGAGTATCGTCAGCGCGCTGATTGCGCTCGTGGCCGTCATCGTCGTCGGCTCGTTGGTCGGCACCTTCTAGCACGCGGCGCCCGTGCGCTCGTGCCTGTTGCCGCCGACCGCGTCGGCGGCAACGCCCCGCGTCGATCAACGATCGAGCAGGCGACCCAGGCGCATCATCGTGACATTCACGCCTAGGTGGCGCATCGACGGCTGCACGATAACGCAGTTGTCGTAAGGCGTGACGATGACCTCGTCGCCGTCGCGGGCGATCTCGGTGCCCGCCTTCTCGATGACTTCCAGTCCCGTGAACGGTTGCGAGAAGCGGAAATCCATCGAACGGGCCACGACCGGCTGCGTAATCTCGACGAACTTCTGCCGGGCGGGCGGCGTCTGCGTCAGGAACCGGGCGACGTCGGCCTGCGCGACCACGCCCGCATGCAGCAGGAAGCGCGCGGCGCTGTCGAGCGCCACGTCGCGCGCGCTTGCGGCGAAATGCTGTCCCGTCTCGATGAGCAGGGCGTTCTTCGGGCTGGCCGCGTCGCCGAAGCCGCCGTAGTCGCGCATGCGCGTACCGTTCGCGTGGCCCTTGTCGATGATGACGTGTTCGGGCGTGCCGAGTTCGGCCGCGAGTGCAACGGCCTTTTCCAGCGGACCGGTCATCATCAGCGGCGCCGACGCTTCGTGCATCGAGTGGATGTCGAGCAGCAGATCGACCGTGTCGATGAACGGACGCATCGCGCGCGCGCGCGTCAGCTCGCGGCTCTGGCGCTCGCCGTCGAGCGTCGAGGGCGTCCATACGCGATTCATGTCCTCGTCGAGAAAGCGCGTGGCATCGGCATTCTCCGCACTGAACTGCTCATAGGCGCCGACGTTGCCGAAGCCCAGCGACAGGCGGCCCGAGGTGGGACGCAGTCCGGCCGCGAGCAGCGTGTCGACAGCGATGGCGCCGCTCACTTCGTTGCCATGCGTGAGGGCGAGAATCATCACGTGCTTGCCGGGCTTGCCGCTGTCGAACGTGTGCAGGTAGTCGACGCCGGTGTTGCCTTCGCGCCAGCGGGCGATATCCGGGAACGGGACTTCGATGGGGTACGCCGGCAGGGCGGCGCGAATCGCTTCTAGCGTGGTCATGAGTAGTGCTCCGCAAGGGTGCCGAAAAAGACGACGACGTTACCGCGCGAGCGGCGCACGTCGTCTTTGCGGCGGGAAACAGAACCGCGGTGAAATCCTGGTGCCTGGACTGGCCTCGTGCAGGATCGTCCGCGGGCGATCAGGCTTTCGAGGCGCGCGCGCCGCCGTGCGTGACGCCCGCGATCTTGCCCGCCCGAACGCGGCGACCCAGCGAGATCACGGCGGCGATGCTCAGTACGGCAGTGGCCATCACGTAGAAGCTCGGCGCGAGCTTGTTGTGGGTGGCGTCGATCAGCCAGGTCACGATGAGCGGCGCGAAGCCACCGAAGAGCGTCACCGAGAAGTTGTACGACAGGGCGAGGCCGGTGCCGCGCGTACTCGTCGGGAAGATGTCGGCGAGCAGTGCCGGCAGCGGCGCGAGACTCACGGCGATGAGCAGACCGACCAGCGCCTGCACCATGAGCAGCGTCTGGAACGTGGGGTACTTGTTGAGCAACACGAATAACGGGTAGGTCGTCGCGCCCACGAGGATCAGCGCCCAGAGCATTACGCGAATGCGGCCGAAGCGATCCGAGAGGTGTCCGACCACGGGCGCGGCGATCATCAGCATCACGCCGGTGACCACGGCGCCGATGAACGACGACGTGGCCGGAATGTGCAGTTGCTTGACCGCGTACGTCGGCATGTAAAGCTTGTGAACGTAGTTGAACGCCGTGGCGGCGGCCACGACGCCGGCGCCGAGCAGCATGTTCGCGCGGTCGCGGCCGAAGACCTCGCGCAGCGGCGACGTCTCGCGTTGTTTCTCGCCCAGTTTCTTGAAGTCGGCGGTCTCGTCGATGTTGCGGCGGATGTAGAGACCGACCGGACCGATGAGCAGACCGACGGCAAACGCGACGCGCCAGCCCCACGCGCTCAATTGGTCGGCGCTCAACAGCAGGCTCAGCAGCGCGGAGACACCGGCGGCGAGCACCGTGGCGAGACCCTGGGTGGACATCTGCCAGCTCGCGAAAAAGCCGCGCCGCTTGGCGTCGGCGTGCTCGACCATGAAAGCTGTGGCGGCGCCGAACTCACCGCCCGTGGAAAAGCCCTGCAGCATGCGCGCGACGATGATCATGAGCGGCGAGGCGATGCCGATCTGCTCATAGGTCGGTGCGAACGCGATCATGGCCGTGCCGAGCATCATCAGGCCGATGGACACGGTGAGCGACGCCTTGCGGCCGGCGCGGTCGGCGTAGCTGCCGAGAATGATCGAGCCGAGCGGGCGGGTGACGAACGAGATACCGAAGGTGCCGACGGCCAGCAGCAGCGACGTCGTGGCATCGTGCGCCGGGAAGAACAACTGACCGATCACGATGGCGAAGTAGCCGTAGATCAGCAGATCGTAGAACTCGAGTGCGTTGCCGATGCTCGCGGCGCAGATCTCGCGCCACGGGTTGTGGGGTTGGGTGTTGCCTGTCATGCCCTGCTCCTCTGGATTACTGCTGGCGTTGGAAATGTCTGGCGGTCGCGCGGCACGCACTCGATGCGCGCCCCGGACCCCCTGCCAGTCTCAGGAAGCGGAGTGTAGGCGGCAGAAATTCTGGCTCCGTGCCGTTTCGGCACGCAGAAGTGCTGA
The DNA here is from genome assembly GCF_000767615.3 of Pandoraea pnomenusa. Classification (NCBI taxonomy): domain Bacteria; kingdom Pseudomonadati; phylum Pseudomonadota; class Betaproteobacteria; order Burkholderiales; family Burkholderiaceae; genus Pandoraea; species Pandoraea pnomenusa. The sequence goes on from NZ_CP009553.3 coordinate 4,719,789, forward strand.
TTGGAGCGATGGGGCCGCGCCTCGAACCGAAGCCCATCGGTAGAATGAATGCACGTTCACTCCGGCCATTTTCCCGACACTTATGCGCCACGCCCTCGCCGCCGCCCTGTTGTGCCTGCCGTTGCTCGCCCATGCCGATTGCAAGGATCGCCTGACCGGTTGGGCGAAGACGCTCCAGCCCGGCCGCACGCTCGACACCGACTTCGCCACCTGCAAGGTCTGGCCCGCGAACCCCGCCTGGACGCTCGCCGTGCTCCCCTTGCCGCAACCCGGCGGCACCGACGAGGACCGGGTCTATGACGTGGAAGTGCTCGTCGCCGATAGCCAGAGCGGCAAGATCGTCGCGCATCGTTTCGAGAAGGCCGCCATCACGTCGGATGCCATCGTGCTGCGCGGACTCGCGCTCGATACGGCAGCGTGGCGCCTGACACCTCAAGTCACTGCGTTTGGCACACGCACGACGCTTGAAGGATCGTCGCGCGTGAATCCCTTCTCGCAAACGACGCTCAGCCTGTATGTCGTCGACGGCGCCACGCTGCGCAAGGTCGTCGACGGGCTGGCCACGCAGTCGAGCGGCGGCGAATGGGACGGCAACTGCGCGGGAAGCTTCACCGACACCTCGCGCATCGTTTCCGTCGGCGCGCCGGGAAAGGATGGCTACGCCAGCCTCGTCGTCAGCGAAAAGACCACCACCACCACGAACAAGCCGACTCGCAACGACTGCGCGAGCAAGGAGCGCACCTCGAGAGGCGCAAACGTCACCCTTGAATACGACGGCGCCCGCTACGCATTACCGAAGGCGCTGGCAGGGCAATGATGCGCCAGGGCGGGTTCGGGTGCGGCATATGGCCGCAGGCGAAGGCGATGTCACGCCCCCTACCGCCCCGAACGCCCCGACCGCATTGAGGTCCGGTGCGCCGCGCATGAATATGCTCGCCGCCCATCCCCTATCCCGCCCTTCGGAATTCCACCGACCCTGCTTATACTGCGAATAATTATCGTTCGCGTTATATCCGTATCATGCAGTTGTCGGCGTTGAAGAAGGGCAGTACCGCGACCGTGGATTCGGTCGTCGATCAGATGCAACCCGATGCCATCGCGCATCGCTTGCGCGAGTTGGGTTTCGTGGCCGGCGAACCGGTGCGCGTGGTTGCGCTGGCGCCTTGGGGCGGCAACCCGATGGTCGTGCAGGTCGGCGCGACGCGCTTCGCACTGCGCCGCGACGAAGCGGCGCGCGTTCAGGTCCGGCTGGGGTGAACCGCATGCCATCGACCACGCTCAGCATCGCCCTCGTCGGCAACCCCAACTGCGGCAAGACCGCACTCTTCAATCGCCTGACCGGCGCGCGCCAGAAGGTCGCCAACTATGCCGGCGTCACCGTCGAGCGCAAGGAAGGCGCGTTCGTCTCGCCCGCGGGCACAACGGTCCGCGTGCTCGACCTGCCCGGCACCTACAGCCTCTCGGCCACCAGTCTCGACGAGAAGGTCACGCACGACGTCCTGCACGGCGCCTATCCGGGCGAAGCGGTTCCCGAGCTGATCGTGTGCGTGGTCGACGCCACGAACCTGCGCCTGCATTTGCGCTTCGTGCTCGAAGTGCTGGCGCTGGGTCGCCCCACCGTACTGGCCCTGAACATGATGGACGCCGCCCGTCGACGCGGCATCGAAATCGATGTGGCCGCGCTCTCGGGCGAGTTGGGCATTCCCGTCGTGGAAACGGTGGCGATTGTCCGCACCGGCGTAGGCGCGCTGATCGAGGCGCTCGACGACTTCACCCGAGATGGCGGTACGGGCGACGCAAGCGCAAGCCGCGTTGCAACGACCGATCTCGCGGGCCGCGATCTTCACGCCGAAGTCCGTCGGATCATGGCGTCGTCGGTGAGTGCGCCCGCGATGACCGATAGCGTCGACGAACGCCTGGACCGCATCGCGCTGCATCCGGTGTTCGGCATGATCGTGCTCACTGCCGTGATGTTCCTGATATTCCAGGCGGTGTACTTCATCGGCAAACCCATGACGGATGCCATCGGCGACGGCTTCGGCTGGCTGGGCGAGCGGGTCGGCGCCGGGCTGTCCGACGGTCCGCTGCGAAGTCTGGTCGTCGACGGCCTCTTCGGTGGCCTGGGCACGGTACTCGGCTTCCTGCCCGAGATTCTGGTGCTGTTCTTCTTCATCCTCGTGCTGGAGGAATCGGGCTATCTGCCACGCGCAGCCTTCCTGCTCGATCGGATGATGGTCAAGGTCGGCCTGACCGGCCGCTCCTTCATTCCCCTGCTGTCGAGTTTCGCGTGCGCGATTCCCGGCATCATGGGCACGCGCAGCATCGCCGATCCTCGTCAACGAATCACCACGATCCTTGTCGCGCCACTGATGACATGTTCGGCGCGTCTGCCGGTATACGCGCTGCTCATTGGCGCGTTCATTCCCGACCGGCCCGTGCTGGGCGTCTTCAAGCTGCCGGGGCTGGTGCTCTTCGCGATGTACGCCGCGGGCATCCTCGGGGCGATGGCCGTGGGATGGATTGCCCGACGCTTGCGCGGTGCACGCTCGCAGCCGGCACTGCTCATGGAACTGCCGTCGTATCGCATGCCGAAGGTCCGCAATCTGGCACTGGGTCTCTGGGAGCGCGGCTGGATCTTCGTGCGGCGCCTGACCGGGGTGATCCTCGCGCTCACGGTCCTCATGTGGTTCCTCTCGACGTTCCCGTCGCCGCCAGCGGGCGCCACCGGGCCTGCCATCGACTACTCGTTCGCGGGATACATCGGCCGGGCGCTTCAGGTCATCTTCGCGCCGCTGGGCTTCAACTGGCAGATCAGCCTCTCCCTCGTTCCCGCCTTCGCGGCCCGCGAGACGGCGGTGACCGCGCTCGCGACGGTCTACGCGGTCGCCGGCGGCGCCGAGGACGCGGCCGGACTGGCGAGCGCGCTGTCGTCCAACGTTTCGGTGGCCACGGCACTGTCGCTGCTCGCATGGTTCGCCTTCGCGCCACAGTGCATGTCGACGCTCGCGATGATCCGCCGGGAAACGCAGTCCTGGCGCTACGTGATGATTTCGTTCGGCTACATGTTCGGCCTGGCCTATATCGTGTCGTTCGCCACGTATCGCCTGGCGCTTTGGCTGATCTGAGACAAGGAGCCGCCACCATGTCCCCTGCCGTTCAATATGTCGTGGTCGCCGTGATTGTCGTGGCCAGTGCGTTGTCGGTGCTGCGGCATCTGTTGCCGCGTCAGACCCGGGCGGTCGGCCGCCGACTTTTCGACGCCCTGGCACGACGAGGCGTGCCCGTGCCGCGCAAGTGGCGACAGGCCCCCGCGCCCGCCTCCGGATGCGCTAGCGGTTGCGGCGGTTGCTCCACGTCGCAATGCGCCACGCCGGAACGGACGTCCACGGTCACGGTGCATCGCGACGTGGCAGGACGGGCGAAGACCGAGCGAACCGTGGATTCGGCGCGCCATCGGCCGCCCTCAGGATAAACCCGAGAGCGCGCGCCATGGAACGTCCGCCGGGCCCGGTCCGGCGGGCCTGTGCGCGAGCGCGCATTTGCGCCCGATCACACTCGGTGCAAATAAGGGTGGCGGGACGCAAATGTCTGACTACACTTCCTAAATGCATACGGCGCGCAAACACCGCACAAGACGGTGCAGGGATTTCAGAAAGTTTGTAATGCGAAGCGCGTCATGCGCAGTCAAAGTGGGGCCAGCGACTTAGCGTTGCCATTCCTTTATGGGAGGCATGTCCATGACGTGCCTGAACAAATGGATGATAGGCGCTTGCGTTGCCACGCTGAGCAGCGTGGCGATCGCTGATGGCGCCACCCCGGGGTCATCCGAACAGATGATGCTGGCCAATCTTGGCCCGGCGCCCCTGCCGATCCACGTCCCCGCCCCACCCGCGCCGGTCTCCGTCGCCGTGGTGCCGCCCGTGCCCGTCACGGTCTATCCGTTCGGGCGCGCCGGCGAAGACATCGCCGCCCGTGGCGAGCGTGTCGACGCGACCCGCTTCGCCGACGACAGCGCGCTGCTCTACACGCGCATCGAAGCGGTCAACGGTGTCATCGCGGCCCACGACAACCACCTCGCCGACTGGATCGGCTCGCCGAACGAAACCACGGCCACGCAAACGGCGCAGCATTATCTTTTCATCGGCCCATCCTCGGCGCCAACGCTGTCGTTCGTGCAATGGAACAACGCCGACGACAAGCTGGGGTCCGACCCGAAGCGGGGCCTGGCACTCAAAACCGACGCCTGGACTGTCTCCGCGACCGCGCGCATACCGCTGCTCGGCCAACGCGCCATCGGCGCCACCGTGTACGTCAAACGACGGTTCTGAACACCGGCCCGCGCGCAGCGTGTGACACACAACGCATTACGCATTACGCACCATGTATTACGACCGGGCTCAGGCCGTCGGCTTCACAGCCGTCACATCGATCTCGACGAGCCATTCCGGCCGCGCCAGGGCCTGCACGACGATGCCCGTCGACACCGGGAAAACGCCCTTGAGCCAGCGCCCCATGACGTTGTAGACCGCCTCGCGATAGCGCGGGTCCACGATATAGACCGTGACCTTGCAGATGTCGGCGAGCCGGCTGCCGCACTCGTCGAGCAGCATGGCGACGTTCGCCATTGCCTTTTCCGTTTGCGCGGTGACATCGCCGATGCCGACCGACTCGCGGGTATCGAGGTCCTGGCCGATCTGTCCGCGCAGATAGATCGTGTTGCCGGCGATGACGGCCTGGCAAAGGTCGTTGTCGAGGTTTTGCTCGGGATAGGTGTCACGGGTATTGAACTTGCGAATTCGGGTGTGCGTCATGGTGTCTCGTCAGGTTATCGGTTGAACGTCATATGTCGCGCGCTGCGGTTCAGTGCGCGAGAATCCTGGAAAGGAAACGTTTGGCGGCGGGACTCGCCGCGTCGTTGAAGAAGCTGTCGGTCGGACTGTCTTCGACGATGGCGCCGTCCTCCATGAACACGACCCGATTCGCCACGCGGCGGGCAAAGCCCATCTCGTGCGTGACGACCATCATCGTCATGCCCTCGCGGGCGAGCTCCACCATCACGTCCAGCACTTCGTTGACCATCTCCGGGTCGAGCGCCGAGGTCGGTTCGTCGAAGAGCATCGCCATCGGGTCCATCGACAACGCCCGCGCAATCGCCACGCGTTGCTGCTGGCCACCCGAGAGCTGCCCCGGGTACTTGTGGGCATGTGCCGACAGGCCAACGCGGTCGAGCAGCGCGCGCGCCTTGTCGCGGGCGGTAGCGGCCTCCCGGCCGAGCACGATCTGCTGGGCCAGCGTGAGATTGCGCGTGATGTCCAGGTGCGGGAACAGCTCGAAATGCTGAAAGACCATGCCCACCTTGCTGCGCAGCTTCGGCAGATTCGTGGACGCTGCCATGAGCGACGTGCCCGCCACGACGATGTCGCCCTTCTGGATCGGCTCCAGCGCATTGACGGTCTTGATCAGCGTCGACTTGCCCGACCCGGACGGCCCGCACACCACGACGATCTCGCCTTTCGCGACCTGCGTGGAACACTGCTTGAGCACGTGATGCGAGCCGTACCACTTGTCGACGTCGCGTATCTCGATGATGGGTTGCGCGGTACTCATTTGTCGAAGTGTCCCGCGCGAATCGATGCACCGATGAGATTGAGAATCAATCGACCGGCGGTGATGCAGGAGATCTGGTTCGCATCGTCCTTGGCAGGCTGAATCTCCACGATATCCATCCCCACGACCCGCCCCTTGCGCACGAGCCCGTGAATCAGCTTGCGCGCCTGCACGAACGTCACGCCGCCCGGCGCGGGGCCGGCCACGGCGGGCATGGTCGACGGATCGAGACCGTCGGCGTCGATGGTGAGGTAGTAATTGCCGCCGTCGGGAATGCGCGCCAGCACGGCGTCCATGCCAATGTCGTGCAACTCGTACGCGGTTACGATCTGCGCACCGTAAGCGCGCGCCGCCACCAGCTCCTCTGGACGCCCGCTGCCCTGGGCGCGCAGACCGATCTGCACGATACCTTCGACGTGCGCCATCTCCGAGGCGCGCCGGATCGGGCTCGACAATCCCTCCCGCACACCATTGACTTCGTCGCGCCAGTCCAGGTGCGCGTCGATGTGCACGAGCGTGATCGGTCCCTTCTGATCGAGCCCTCGCAGCACGGGCGTGGTGATGCCGTGATCGCCGCCCAGCACGATCGGCATGGCGCCGCCGGCCGCGATCCGGCGCACCGCCGCCTCGGCGCGCGCGTAGTGCTCGCCCGGCTGCGTCAGATCGGGAATGATGTCACCGCAGTCCACGAACCGGATGTCGGTGCGCCCCTGCAGCAGCGGGCCGTCGATGTCGAAGTCGTAGTGCCCCGGCCGACGCACCACGCGATCGGTCGCCTGGCGGATGGCCGACGGCGCGTTGGTCTGATCGTTGCTGAAGTCCGACGCGGCGTAGGGCGCGCCGTAAGGCATGCCCAGCACGGCGATGTCGGCCCTGAGGTTGTCGATGTCCAGATCGAGCTCCGAGTACAGCAGCGTCGGATGGCCGGTTCGGGGTGCCACGGTATAAGTCGTCATGTCAGTGTCCTTTGGTGAAATTCCGGGCAGGCGTCATACGTGCCGGGTACGTCGCCCGACCACGTTCTCGAGACGCCGCCCCACGCCGGCCAGCAAGACACTGCTGGCCCAGTAGATCAACGCCGTCGTGCCGAGCACTTCGACGTAGGCGAACGTGTTTGCGGTAAGCAGATTGCTCTGGTAGGTCATCTCCGGCAGGCTCATCACCGAGAAGATCGCCGAGTCCTTGAACATCATGATCACCAGGCTGGTCGTCGGCGGAATGAGAAAGCCGAACAACTGCGGCGCGACGATATGCCGCTGCGTCTGCCAATAGGTCATGCCGAGCGAGAGCGCCGCGTGCGTCTGTCCTCGCGCGACGCTTCTCAACGCGGCCCGGAGGATTTCGCAGAAATATCCGCCGGTGTAGAAGGCCGTGCAGCCCACCGCCACGGCCATGGCCGACGCGCTCACGCCCAGTTTCGGCAGACCGAAGAACGACAGGTAGACGAGGATCAGGTACGGGATATTGCGCACGAGTTCGACGTAGCCCAGCGCGATGGGACGCAGGATCGTGCGCGACTGCGCCGAATACGCGGCAACGATGCCGATCAGGATCCCCAGCGGAATGCCGATGACGCTCACGAGCGCCGTCACGCGCAGTCCTTCGAGCAGCACCGGGACCGCTTCCCTCACGATGGAAAAATCAATGGCCATGGGGCAGCATCCTCGAGACTCGGCGCTCGCATGCGCGCGAGGCGGCCGATATGCAGAACAGCGCAATGAAATACACCGCGGCGGTAATCGCGAACACCTGTAGCGGCATGTCGGTCTGCAAGGTGGCGTTGCGGGCCACGGTTGCCAGCTCGGGCACGGCGATGATCGACATCAGCGACGACGCCTTGAGCAGGATCGTGAACTCGCTGGTGAGCGGCGGAATGGCACGGTAGATGACCTGCGGCAGCAGCACGTGGCGCCAGACCTGCGTGGCGCGCATGCCCATCGCGTACGCCGCCGCACGCTGCCCGTGCGAGAGCGTGCCGAGCGCGCCGCGCAGGATCTCGACGATGTATGCGCTCGTGTTGCACGCGAGCGCCGCAATGCCGGCCGTGATCGGCGAGATCGAGATATCGAACAGCGCCGGCACCATGTAGTAGGCGATCAGCATGTGAATCAGCGCCGGCGTGCCGCGGATCAGACTCACCCACAGCACCACCACGGCACGCAGCGCCGCGATGGACGAGATGCGCATGAGCAGCAGCACGATCCCGAGCGCCAGGCCGATCGCGAATGCCGCGGCTGACGCCGCGAGCGTGATCGCCGTGCCCGATACGACGCCTTCCAGGAACGGCGCCATCACGCCTGCCATGCTGCCCATGCCGAGCCCCTCGAGCAGCGCCGCCGCTGTCAAATCGCCCCCTGCGGCAGATAGTTGTCGTGCGGCGTCTCCATCGGTGCACCGAACCACTTCGTCTGCAGTGCAGCGAGTTTGCCGCTCGCACGGAATTCGTCGAGCGAATCGTTGATGAACTTGCGGATCTCGAGATCGTTCGGATTGGCGACCCACGCAAGCAGCTTGGGCTGCCCGATCGTTCCCGCGATGCGAAAGACTTTGGGCTGCCGACGCATCTGGACGGCCGCGATGTTCGAGGGCATGAGCGCGACATCGATGGTCTTGTTCGCCAACGCGTTCGACACGTCCGGATAGGCCTGGAACAGGCGCGTACCAGCATAGCCCTTGCCCGTCTTCGCCTTGAGTTCCTTCTCGAATTCATCGGCCACCGGCTGCGACGACGAGCCCATCTGCGTGCCGATGGTCTTGCCCGCGATGTCCATGTCCTGCTTGATGGCCGCGTCGTCCGCCCGCACCATCAGCACCGAGCGCACCACGCCGACCGGCTGGCTGAACGCAAAACGCTTGGCGCGCTCGGGGGTGATACCCACACTCGTGGCCACGAAGTCGAACTTGTGGGACATGAGGCCCGGCAGCAACCCCTGGAACGGGAGGTTCATCTGTTCGAGCCGAACGCCGAGTTTGGCGGCCATCAGCTCGAGCACGTCATGTCCGTAACCCACCACCTGCCCGTTTTCCACGAATTCGAACGGCTCGTAGGCCGCCTCGGTTCCCACGACGAGCTTGCCGCGCTTCTTGATGTCGGCGAGCGTGCCGCCTTCGGCGAACGCCAGCGAGGAAACGGCCGGGAGGGCCAGTGCGGCGCCCGATACGAGCGTCGCCTTTACAAAGGATCGTCTGGAGCAGGTCTTCATCGCTTGCCTCGCGTGGAGTGGGTTTCGAGTCGTTCGGGCGCATCGGCGCGATGGGCCTCGTGAACCCAATGTATGCGGGCAAAAAGAGCATGAAAAATGATTTTTTTATTGGTATGGTTTCAAAAAACGAAACCTTTTGCGCATGCGCCGTCCGGCCGGTCCCCGGCGCCTGCCGGCCGGAGAGCGGATCGTGGCGAATCGGGAATTCAGTGAGCGCGACCTGCGCTCGTTGCGCATCTTCTGCGCCGTGGCGCAAGCGAGCGGATTCGCCGCGGCGGAAAAGCAGCTGAACATGTCCAAGGCGTCGATCAGTCGTCACATCCGGGACGTCGAGGAGACCCTGGGCGCACGTTTGTGCGAGCGAGGGCCCTCGGGATTCGTGCTCACGCATGCGGGCAAGGTCGCGCTGGAACTGGCACGCGACGCACTGAAGTCGCTGGAGCGGATTCGGCCCGAGATCGACGCCGTGCGCGGCGTGCTCTCAGGCACGCTGTCCATCGGCATGGTCGAGCACATCGTGTCGGATGTCGGCTGCCACATCCCGGAAGCGCTCGCGGAACTCAAGGCGCAGGCGCCGGACGTGAAAGTGGAACTGACCGTCATGACGTTCAACGAACTGGATCTCGCGCTGCGCGAGCGCCGCGTGCAGATCGCCATTCGCGGCATGTACCGGCGCGAGGCCGGATTTCGTTACCAGCCGCTGTTCATCGAACGTCACCAGTTGTATGTAGCGCGGCACCGCCTGAAGGAGGCCGCCCGGCTGCCGCTCGTTTATCGAACGCAGCCGTTCGTGCACGAAGCGCTCAACTCGCTCGGCCTCGCACGCGGCCCCACGGCCTCGGGACTCGAAGCGGTGGCGATGCTGGTGCTGTCCGGCCATTACGTCGGTCTGTTGCCGCAGTACTACGCCGCGTCGTTCGCAAAGCGCCATGCGCTCATGCGCGTGCCCGGAGGACTGGAGTACGAAAACGCCATCAGCGCGATCACCGAAGCGTCGCGCCCGAGAACGCGAGCGCTGGATCTCTTTCTCGAGCTTCTGGCCCAGTGCCATCGACCGGTATAAATCGGCACCCCTTGTCGTGCACCCTCAGGCTCTTAGAATGGTGCATCGTCCTATCGCCCCCCCGGGAGTCGTCATGCCTTACCGTATTGCCTGCCTCGTTTCGTTCTCGCCGCTTCGCATGGGAGGCCGGGCATGACCCGGCTCCCCGCGCCCGTGCTCGATCATGTCGTCGTCAACGTCAAGGGCGACCTGGACGGCGCGCTCGACCTCTACCGCCGCCTGGGTTTCTCGCTCACCCCCCGAGGACACCACTCGCTGGGCAGCAGCAACCACCTCGCCGTTTTCGGCGAGAACTACCTCGAACTGCTCGGTTACGAAGCCGGCAAGTCGACGGCCCGCCCCGATGTGATGCAGGCACCGCTCGGCCTCACAGGGCTGTGCTTCAAGACGGACGACGTACAGCGAGTGTTCGAAACGTTACAGGCACGCGGCGTGGCCATGGAGCGGCCGTTGACGTTCTTTCGTCCCGTTGCGTTGCCCGACGGCACGACCGACGATGCCCGTTTTCGCACCGTGCGCCTGGGCATCGATCTCGTGCGCAACGGACGCGCGTTCTTCTGCCATCACCTCACGCCGGAACATGTCTGGCACGACGCGTGGCGCGAGCATCCGAATGGCGTCACCGACATCGCCGGGTACGTGTTCACGTCGCCGAATCCCGCCGTCACGGCCGCGCTTTACGATCGCGTCTTCGGTCCCGGCGTACTCGAAGCCGCCGGCACGCTCGGCTATTCGATGCGAGCCGGCCGTGCCCGCGTGCACTTCTACACCCCGGCCGAAGCCGCCGAGCGCTTCGGGAAGCTCGAGGTCACGGACGACGGCAGCGAGCGCGGTGTCGCACTGATCCTTCGCACGCGCTCTCTGGCACGCACCCGGACGACGCTGAGCGAGCGTGGCGTGCCCCACACCACACGCGATGACGGCTCGGTACTGGTGGCCGCCGCCGACGGCTTTCATGTCGCGCTTCAGTTCGTGGAGGAACAACACGGCAGCTGAATCGGCAGGCACATGCGGTCAAAAATATTTTTGTGTTTTCCGCTTTCCGGTCGCGCTCACCGAAACAGACGCCGTGCTCGGGCGAACGCCCGCCCGGCGGGCGTCATCACCATGCTGCAACGCAACAATCCAGACGATTGTTTCTATATTCACAATAATCGACACACGTTGCGGGCATTGTCTGCCCCCGTTCCGAACCGCTATAGTGGCCCCGCCCCCGCGACGCGTCGGCGCCTGCCTCCTTCATATATGAAATGTATATATGGGCTGGATGCGGCGAACCGCCGGTGCGTCATGTTGCAAACGCAGTAATTAACGCGATGCCCCATCGCCGGTAGAAATGAGAGACACAGCGACAACCCCCGCCGGAATCGACACGCCGCCCACTCCCGAAGAAGTTCGCAAGCGCGTTTTCGCGATCGTTGCGGCATCGTCCGGGAACCTGGTCGAGTGGTTCGACTTTTACATCTATGCGTTCTGCGCGATCTACTTCGCCCCCGCATTCTTCCCGAGCGCCGATCCCACGGCGCAATTGCTCAACACCGCCGGGGTGTTCGCCGCCGGCTTCCTGATGCGCCCCATCGGCGGCTGGCTCTTCGGCCGTATCGCGGATCGCAACGGCCGCAAGAACTCGATGGTCATCTCCGTGATGATGATGTGCTTCGGCTCGCTGCTGATCGCGGCATTGCCGACGTACGCCAGCATCGGCACCTGGGCGCCCGCGCTGCTGCTGCTCGCACGCTTGCTGCAAGGCTTGTCGGTGGGCGGCGAGTACGGCACCACGGCCACGTACATGAGCGAAGTGGCGCTCAAGGGACGCCGCGGCTTCTTCTCCTCGTTCCAGTACGTGACGCTCATCGGCGGACAGTTGCTCGCCGTGCTCGTGGTCGTGATTCTTCAGCAATTGCTGTCCGACGCCGAACTCAGGGCCTGGGGCTGGCGCATTCCGTTCGTGGTCGGCGCGGTCACGGCCGTCGTGGCGCTGATGCTGCGTCGCACGCTGCATGAGACGTCGACGAATGCGAGCCGCAGCAACAGCGAGGCGGGCACGCTCGCGGGTCTGTTCCGTCATCACAAGGCGGCGTTCTTCACGGTGCTCGGCTACACTGCGGGCGGCTCGCTGATCTTCTACACGTTCACGACCTACATGCAGAAGTATCTGGTGAACACGGCCGGCATGCCGATCAAGACGGCCAGCTACGTGATGACCGGCTGCCTGTTCGTCTACATGTGCATGCAGCCGATTTTCGGCATGCTCTCGGACAGGATCGGTCGCCGCAACAACATGCTGTTGTTCGGCGCGCTCGGCGCCATCGCCACGGTACCGATCCTGACCGCGCTCAAGACCGTGCAAAGCCCGACCGCCGCATTCCTGTTGATCTGCCTGGCGCTGGCGATCGTGAGTTTCTACACGTCGATCAGCGGTATCGTGAAGGCCGAGATGTTCCCGATCGAAGTGCGCGCGCTCGGTGTGGGCCTGGCCTACGCGGTCGCCAATGCCATCTTCGGCGGCTCGGCGGAATACGTGGCCCTCGGCCTCAAGAAGGCCGGGATGGAGCCGACGTTCTACTGGTACGTCACCGGCATGATGATCGTGGCGTTCCTCGTGAGCCTGCGCCTGCCGCGTCAGGCGAAGTACCTTCATCACGAGCACTGATCGTATCGGCCGGTGCGAGCACTCGCCGCACCGGCCTTGCGCTCGCAGGCTCGCTGGTCGTGTCAGGCATCGTCGCCTGACGCCTGTCGCGCGCTCTGCCAGATGGCGTCGAGCACGTTGTGCGGCTGGTGAGCGCGGCGGTAAAGCGCGATGTCGAACCCGATCTGCCAATCCTTGCCGCCGACGATGGCCAGTGTGCCACGTGCGACATCGTCGGCCACCAGACGCTGAGGCAACCACGCAATGCCGGTGCCCCGACGTGCCATTGCCAGAATCGCCTCGTAGGAATCCGCCTGGTACACGGGCTTGAGCATCGGGCGGTTCGGCATCTCCGCGAGGTGGCGGGCCAGTACGGCGCGCAGCGTGAGCGTGCGCGTGAACGCCAGCCACGGAATCGGCGCCGGGCCACCCGTCAGACGGTATCTGGCGCGCCCTTTGGCGTCCAGGGCGCTGACCGGCACCAGCACTTCACGCGCCACGCTGAGCCAGTCGAACCGCTCCTGATCGATGAGCAGTCGCGTGTGCGCACTCGAATACACGATCAGCAGATCCACTTCTCCCGCCGCCAGTCGAAGAATCGCCTCTTCCGCCCCGCTCGTGGACAGCGTGGCGCTGAAGAAGCCGACGCGCGCGACCATCTGGTCGTACCAATCGGGGAAGAATGTCGCGGCGAGCGTGCGCCCGGTGGCGATTTTCAGGTTGTTTTCCAGCGTGGGCGCGGCGTCCTGCAACTGGGTGCGAGCGCTGTGAAGAATATCGAGCGCGTTGGTCGCGGCGTCGAGAAATACGGTGCCCGCCGCCGTGAGTTCCAGCGGCTTGCTGCGCTCGACCAGCCGGGTGCCCACCCATTCTTCCAGCGCGCGGATGCGACGCCCGAAAGCCGGATGCGTGACGAAGCGGTTCTCCGCCGCACGCGTGAAGCTGCGCGTGCGCGCGAGTTCGACGAAGTCTTCCAGCCATCGCAGTTGCATGCCGTGTCCTCACGCGATCGTCATGGCGTCGTCTTTCCCTCGCCCCGACCGAGCCTCATGCCTTGGAGAGCGACTTGAGTGCGTGCTTGATGCCCTCCGACACGCCCGTGCCTTCAGGCACGGACTTGACGGCGGCAAGCGCTTCCTTGTCGGAATAGCCCAGTGCGAGCAACGCGTTGACGACATCGCTCTTGTGATCGTGCGGCGTTGCGACGCCGGCCACGGTGCCCAACTGCGCCCCGAGCTTTCCCTTGAGTTCGAGAAGCAGCCGTTCGGCCGTTTTCTTGCCGATGCCGGGGATCTTGGTCAAACGCCCCGACTCCTGCAGCGTCACGGCCTGTGCGATGTCCGCAACGCTCATGCCCGAGAGGATCGCCAGCGCGGTGCGCGCGCCGACGCCCGAGATCTTGAGCAGCTCGCGAAACGTGTTGCGCTCGTCGGGCGAGCCGAAGCCGAACAGCAGTTGGGCGTCCTCGCGCACGATGAACTGGGTGAGCAGCGTGACGCGCTCGCCAACGTTCGGCAAATTGAAGAAGGTGCTCATCGGCACCGATATTTCGTAGCCCACGCCCTGGCAATCGACCAGGATGTGCGGCGGATTCTTTTCCAGCAGCGTGCCGGAGATGCGGCCAATCATTGACGCCCCGAGAGAGTGACTTCGACAGGCGGCAAGTGTAGCAAACGGCCGCCCCCGAACCCACGCGAACGCGGGACTACCTCGGCTCCGTGACGCCGATCACCGCGTCGCCGGTCGAACGCGTGGCGGCACTGCGCAAACACTCGAGGGCGGCCGCCACGGCCGCGCGGTTGGCGCCGTCGTCGCGCCAGTACATCGAGATCGCCCCGAATCCCGCCAGTCGCAGCGGCACGATCCGCAGCGCGCCGAGCGCCTGCAAGCGGCTGGCCGTGCGGTGCGACGCCAGCCCGATCATGTCGCTGTTATTAAGCAGCGTCAGGTTGAGAATCGTGGAGTTCGACTCCACCGTGTCGTTCGGCAGCGGATACCCGGCTTCGGCGAGCGCCGCCTCGAGCGCATTGCGTATCGGCGTGCCGCGAGGCCATACGACCCAGCGGTAGCGCTGAATGTCCTCCCATTGGACCTGCGCGAGCGAAAAAACCGGATGCCGGGCTCGGGCGACGAAGTGCAGCGGCTCCAGATAGAGCGCTTCGGCGCGCACGTTGCGGTCCTGCAATTCGGGGGCCGAGCGCCCGACCACGATATCGATCTCGCTGTGCGCGAGCTGATTCATCAACCGGTCCATCGTGTTCTCGATCACGCGCGCCTGCACACGCGGCATGCGCTGCAGAAGCAGCAGCACGGCGAGCGGCACCGTGTCGGCCGACGACGCGCCCGATGTGCCGATCGCCACCAGACCGCTGCCGCCCTCGCGCATGGCGTCGAGATCGTCGCGCGCGGTATCGAGTTGCGCCTCGATGCGGCGCGCATGTTCGATCAGGGATTCCCCGTACACCGTCGGGCGCAATCCCCGCGCCTGACGCTCGAACAATGGCAGCCCGATATCGTCCTCGAGATCCTTGAGCCACTTCGACAATCCGGGCTGCGTCGTGTTGAGCAGCGTGGCGGACTGGCTCATGTTGCCGGTCTCCGCGAGGGTCAGGAGCATCTGCAGGTTGCGCAGACGCAGGCGATGGGTCCAATCCATGCGCAGTCTCCGGGCACCCCCGGGGGCGCCCCAAAATCGTCTCGACCCATACGATTTTTCGTATGGATCCGATGATTATTTCATTTCAAAGAATATGTCTCGCCGAGTATAACGCTATCCATAGACCCGAAAGCCCGCCGCGCGCGCCCTGCACGACACCGAGAGGACGCGAATGCGGCGCCCGCCGACCGGGCCCCCTGCCAACCCGGAGACAAGCATGTCCGAACGCGCACCCAGCGCCGCGCGCGCCGCCTATTACGAGCACATCGGCCGCAATCACATGGCCCCGCTGTGGGAATCGCTGCACAGCCTCGTGCCCCCGCAACCGCGCCCGCGCGTGGTGCCCGCCATCTGGAAATACAACGAAGTGCGTCCGCTGGTAATGGAAGCCGGGCGTGTCATCAGCGCCGAGGAAGCGGTGCGGCGCGTGCTGATTCTGCAGAACCCGGGCACCCCGGGCTCGTCGAGCATTACCGGCTCGCTCTACGCCGGGCTGCAACTGATTCTGCCGGGCGAGATCGCGCCGAGTCATCGTCATACGCAGTCGGCGCTGCGCTTCATCGTCGAAGGTCGCGGGGCCTGGACCGCCGTGAACGGCGAGCGCACCACCATGCACCCGGGCGACTTCATCATCACGCCGTCGTGGACGTGGCACGACCACGGCAACCCCGCGGACGGCGAACCGGTGGTGTGGCTCGACGGTCTCGACATTCCGCTCGTGCAGTATTTCGATGCCGGCTTCGCGGAGAACTACCCCGAATCGCAGCAGCCCGTGCAGCGGCCCGAGGGCGACAGCTTTGCGCGATACGGGTTCAACATGTTGCCGGTGCACCACAAGGTGAGCGATCCCACCTCGCCGATCTTCAGCTATCCGTACGAGCGCTCGCGCGAGGCGCTCGACACGCTGTACCGCAACGGCGAGCTCGATGCGTGGGACGGCATCAAGCTACGCTACGTGAATCCGGCCACCGGCGGCTGGCCGATGCCGACGATGGCGACCTTCATGCAGTACCTCCCGGCAGGCTTCCAGGGCAAGACCTATCGCAGCACCGACGCCACCGTCTTCTCGGTCGTGGAAGGTCGCGGTACGGTGCGCATCGGCGACGAGACGTTCCAGTTCGAGCCGCGCGACCACTTCGTCGTACCGTCGTGGGCCCCGGTGCAACTCGCCGCGCTCGAAGACGCCGTGCTGTTCAGCTACTCCGACCGCCCGGTACTCGCCGCGCTGAATCTGCTGCGCGAGTCGCGCACCTGAGTCAGCGCGCACACACGACACATCGGCCCCGCGGACATCGCACACGAAACACGCGCAACGCGGCGCCCCGCTTTCCTCTTTATTCGTCGAGTCAAAACCTATGTCCTTCGTCTTCGCTCCGCCCGCCACCGTCGCCATTCCCGTTGTTGGCAGCAACGATCAGTTCGCCGTGCGCCGCGTGTACTGCGTTGGCCGCAACTATGCCGCGCACGCCCGCGAAATGGGCTTCGATCCGGACCGTGAACCGCCGTTCTTTTTCTGCAAGCCGGCCGACGCCGTGATTCCGGTGGCCTACGGCGAGACGCTCGAACTGAAGTACCCGGCGCAAACGAGCAACTATCACTACGAAGCCGAGCTGGTTGCCGTGATCGGCAAGGCCGGTTCGGACATCCCCCTCGAGCAGGCGCTCGAGCATGTGTGGGGCTACGCCGTGGGTCTGGACATGACGCGTCGCGACCTGCAAATGAAAATGCGCGAGATGGGCCGTCCGTGGGAAATCGGCAAAGCCTTCGACGCCTCGGCGCCGATCGGCCCGATCCACCCCGCCTCGAGCGTCGGCCATATCGAAAAGGCCGCGATTTCGCTGACGGTCGACGGGGTGCAGAAGCAGAAGAGCGACATCACGCACCTGATCTGGTCGGTGGCCGAAACGGTCTCGTATCTTTCGCAGTTCTTCCGCCTGGAACCGGGCGACCTGATCTACACCGGCACGCCGGAAGGCGTGGGTCCGGTCAAGGCGGGCGAGACCATGGTCACGGCCGTCGAAGGCCTCGGCGAGATCACCGTGCGCGTGGTCTGAGGCAAGGTCATGCAGCTCTACAGCTTCTTCAACAGCTCGACGTCGTATCGCGTGCGCATCGCGCTCGCGCTCAAGGGGCTGTCGTTCGACACCGTGCCGGTGAATATCCGCGTGGGTGAGCATCGCGCCGAAGCCTACGTGGACGAGGTCAATCCGTCGGCGACGGTGCCGGCGCTGGTCGACGGCGATCTGTCGCTCGGCCAGTCGCTCGCGATTCTCGACTACCTCGACGCCAAGTATCCGGGCACGCCGCTGATCCCGAGCGACATCGAGACCCGCGCACGCGTGCTGGAACTCTCGATGCTCATCAGCTGCGACATCCATCCGGTGAACAACCTGCGCATCCTGAAGTACCTGCAGGGCCCGATGGGTCTGTCGGTGCAGCAGAAGGACACGTGGTACGCCCATTGGATCGCCGAAGGCATGGCGGGCGTGGAGCGGTTGCTGGCCAGGCACGGCCACGGCAAGTGGTGTTTCGGCGACGCGCCGACACTCGCCGACGTGTGCCTGGTGCCGCAGATCGCCAACGCACAGCGCATGGGCTGCGATATGTCGGCGTATCCGCGCGCGATGGCGGTATACGCCGTGGCCCAAACGCACCCGGCGTTCCTCGCAGCCGCCCCCAACCGCCAGCCGGATTATTCGGCCTGATCGACGTCCGCAACGGCTGGAAGGGCCGCAGGAGACAATCATGAATCAAACCCATCAACCCAAGGCCCTCGTCGTTGGCGGGGGGATCGGTGGCCTGGCCGCCGCCCTCGCGCTCGCCAATCAGGGCGTGCGCATCGAACTGCTGGAGCAGGCCGAGACCATTGGCGAGATCGGCGCGGGCATTCAGCTCGCGGCCAATGCGTTCGCCGCGCTCGACGCCCTCGGCGTCGGCGAAGCCGCACGCGGGCGGTCGGTCTTCACCGATCACATCACGCTGCGCGACGCCATCGATCGCAGCGTGATCGCGCAGGTCGACGTCGGCGCGCCGTACCGCGAACGGTTCGGTAACCCGTATGCCGTGATTCACCGGGCCGACATCCATCTGTCGATTCTCGAAGCGGTGCAACGCAACCCGCTGATCCAGTTCCGCACGGCCACGCGCGTGGTCACGCTGGAACAGGATGCGCACGGCGTGACGGTGATCGACCAGCATGGCGAGCGCCACACGGCCGACGCCGTGATCGGCTGCGACGGGGTGAAGTCCGCCGTGCGCGCCGTGCTGATCGGCGACGAGCCGCGCGTGACCGGTCACGTGGTGTATCGCGCCGTCGTCGACGTCGAGAACATGCCGAAGGACCTGCAGGTCAATGCGCCGGTCGTGTGGGCCGGACCGAACTGCCACCTGGTGCACTACCCGCTGCGCGGCGGCAAGCAATACAACCTGGTGGTCACGTTCCACAGCCGCGAGCAGGAAGTCTGGGGCGTGCGCGACGGCAGCAAGGAAGAAGTGCTGTCGTACTTCCAGGGAATCGATCCCCTGCCGCACCAGATGCTCGACCGCCCGACGTCGTGGCGACGCTGGGCCACCGCCGATCGCGATCCGGTGGAGCAGTGGAGCTTCGGGCGCGCCACGATGCTTGGCGACGCCGCGCATCCGATGACGCAATACATCGCACAAGGCGCCTGCCAGGCGCTGGAAGACGCGGTCACGCTGGGCGCGGCGTATGCGGCCGCGAACGGCGATTTCGTCGACGCGTTCCGCCGCTACGAACATGCGCGCATTCCGCGCACGGCTCGCGTGCTTTACGGCGCGCGCGACATGGGCCGCGTGTACCACGCGAAGGGCGTCGATCGCTGGGTGCGCAACTCGCTGTGGAAAGGTCGTACGCAAACGCAGTATTACGACGCGCTGCAGTGGCTGCACGGCTGGCGCGCCGAGAACTGCCTGTCGCAAACGCCCTGGCTCAATGACGCCTGAGACGCACGGCGCGGGCTGAATCACCCAAATCACCCTGTAGTCACGTAGTGCCCTGGCGCGACGTCCCCAACGACGTCGCGCCAACGTCCGCCGCGCCGCAGCCCGCGACGCGTTGGCATGCCGTACCCATAACAACAAACACTGCAATGCATTCGGCAATGTCGGCCTGTCGGCCGACAACGCCTCTGGCACCTTCGAGGAGACAACCATGCCAGCCACCCCCATCAACGTGACGGCATTCATCGACCGGCATCGCATTTCGCCGTTCCAGATGATGATCGTCGTTCTGTGCTTCCTGATCGTGGCCATCGACGGCTTCGACACGGCAGCCATCGGCTTCATCGCCCCCGCCATTCGTGCGGAGTGGTCGCTCTCGCCCGCCCTGCTCGCCCCGCTCTTCGGCGCCGGGCTGGCCGGCCTGATGGCGGGCGCGTTCATCTTCGGACCGCTCGCCGACAAGTTCGGCCGCAAGACCATCCTGATCTTTTCCGTGATGTTCTTCGGCGTGGCCAGCCTCGCGTCGGCCTGGTCGACGGACCTGTGGCACCTCGTGGCCCTGCGCTTTCTTACGGGGCTGGGCCTCGGCGGCGCCATGCCCAACGCAATCACGCTCACCTCGGAATACTGTCCCGATTCGCGCCGCTCGTTCCTTGTGACGACGATGTTCTGTGGCTTCACGCTCGGCTCGGCGCTGGGCGGCCTGGCGTCGGCCGGTCTGATCGAGACGTTCGGCTGGCGCTCGGTACTCATCGCCGGCGGCGTCATGCCGATCGTGCTCGGCGTGGTGCTGATGCGCGCGCTTCCCGAATCGGTACGCTTTCTGGTCATGGCCGGCAAGTCTCCCGAGCGCGTGGCGGCCTCGCTCCAGCGCATCGCCCCGCAGGAAGACCTGCGTGGCGCGACGTTCAACCTCGCAACCCGGCCATCGACCACTTCGCCGGTGGGACACCTGTTCAAGCCCGAACTGCTGCGCGGCACGCTGCTCTTCTGGGCCACGTTCTTCATGAGCCTGCTCGTGATCTACCTGCTGTCGAGCTGGTTGCCAACGCTGCTGCGCACGAACGGCCTGACGCTTCGCAACGCGGCCATCGTGACTGCCATGTTCCAGGTGGGCGGCACGCTCGGCGCCATCGTGCTCGGCTGGCTGATGGACCGCATCAATCCGCACTATGTGCTGGCAACGGCTTACGTGCTGGCGGGTGTCTGCATCGCGGCAGTCGGACCGCTGGCCGGTTCGCCGCTGCTCGCGTCGGTCGCAGTGTTCTGGGCCGGGTTCTGCGTATCGGGCGGCCAGGTCGGCGCCAACGCACTGTCCGCTGGCTTCTATCCGACGGACTGCCGCGCCACGGGCGTAAGCTGGGCCAACGGCGTCGGCCGCCTGGGGTCGGTGGTGGGCTCGGTGGGTGGTGCCTCGATGCTGGCCATGGGCTGGTCGATGCCGGCGCTGTTCGCGGCCATCGGCGTGCCCGCCGTGCTCGCCGGTCTGACGATGCTCACGCTCGGTCGCCTGCGCCACCGTCAGGCCACGCTTGCCGTGGGCGCCACGGTCTGACGAGGCGACCGCTTAACCGTCCGCACGCGCCCCGGTCAGCGTAGAGCGCGTCTAGTCGTTTCGCCACACGCAACCACGACGCTTTCTCCCCGGCGGACGCCAGTCGCCATCCGCGCTGGCGCCCGCCTGTTTTTTATGGCGTTGTCGGCGTCGGCCCCGCGAGCGGGGCGCGTGGCGACGTGCCGCGCAAATCGTTCGGGATCCGGCTAGAGTGGTGAATGACGGCGCCGTAGCGATGTCGCGACAGACGACATCGCGCGCCGCGCAACCCCATGCCCTCTGACGGAGATTGAAGGTGTCGCTGCCCCCCTTGCTGGTCGTCATCCCGATGCACCCCGAGCAGTTGTCCGAACTGCAGACCCATTTCGATGTGATCTACCGCCCGAGCCACCATCCCGAGCCGCAAGGCTGGGGAGCGGAAGGCGCGCGCGCCCGCTTCGTACTCACCAACGGCGCACGTGGCCTGAGCGCGGCCGAGCTGGCGCATTTGCCAAAGGTCGAATTCGTGAGCGCACTGGGTGCCGGATACGAGAACCTGGACGTGGCCGCCATGCACGCGCGCCGGATCACGGCGGTCAACGGTGCCGGGGCCAACGCCCCCACCGTTGCCGACCAGGGCTTTGCGCTGCTGCTCGCCGCCGTGCGCCGCATTCCGGAATACGACGCCGCCTGCCGCAAGGGCGTGTGGCGCGACGCGCTGCCGATGCAGCCCGGCGTGTCGGGCAAGAAGCTGGGAATCGTGGGTCTTGGCGCCGTCGGACGCCAGTTCGCCCGGCGCGGCGAAGGCTTCGACATGCAGATCGGCTATCGCAATCGCAACCCTCGCGACGGCGTGCCGGCCCATTACCGATACTTCGACAGCGTGCTGGCGCTGGCCGAATGGGCGGACTATCTCGTCGTGACCGCGCCCGGCGGCGCGCAGTCGCACCACCTCGTGAACGCGCAAGTCCTGAAGGCCCTGGGCAAAGACGGCTTTCTGGTCAATCTGGGGCGCGGCAGCATCGTCGACACTGCCGCGCTGGCCGAGGCGTTGCGCAACGGCACCATCGCCGGCGCCGGACTCGACGTCTATGAGGGCGAGCCCTCCCCTCCGGCGGCGCTCATCGATTTGCGGAACGTGGTGCTCAGCCCGCACGTGGCCGGGCGCTCACCGGAAGCCGAGGCGGCCACGCTCGCGATGTTCCTCGAAAACGCGCGACGCTACCTTGCCGGTGAGCCGGTGATGACGCCGCTGTAAGTGCGCGCGCGTCAGTGATTGTCCAACCCGTCGATGCTGCGCTCCGGCGACGCGGAAAGCGTGACGCCGTCATTGACGGGTTCGAACTCGATGCTGCTCCGGGCGCTGCCCGTCGTGAAGACCGTTTCGCACGTCGGGCATTTCACTTCGGCATCCGAATGAAGATAATCGCTCAGCGCCTTGACGGTGGGCTCGCTCGCCGCCACGGGAAAACGGGCCTTGCAGGTCGGGCAGACAACGAAACCGGTGTGGATCGATCGCATGGCGGTTCTCCTGTCGACGACGTGATCGATTCTACAACCAGTCCGTGCGGCGGGGGCGGCCGTGGCCAGGATCGGAAGCTTCCGGATCGTCGGGCTGGCCGGGCCGGTCTGGCAGTTCGGGCCGTCGATCCCGCGTCGCCCCACCAGTCTCGCCATGGGGCGACGCAGGCGCCTTCGTCGGCAAATCATTCGCCGCCGCGCCGACGGTCGGCTCGGCATGGCCCTCCGGCGCCGGGGCGCGATGCACGCGCTCGCGCGGATCGAAGTCTCGCCACTCGCCGTTCTCCCAAACGCCGTCGGCCTGTTCGATCTCGGCCGCCCCGGCATCTCGCAGCACGGCAATCGCGGTGTCGGCCGTGGTTTCGCTGACGTGCGTGGCAAGCATCACGCCGGCGTCGCGCAACCCCGCCTGACTGGCCGACACGCGCTCGCGGCCACGCATGCGCCGCAACGCGCCAAAAAACGCGCCGAGGTAGGCGCCGCCCATCATGCCGACGACCGGCACCAACCAGAAACGCCAGACCAACGCAAAGAGCAGCGCCCCCACGGCCAATCCGAATGCGCCGCCCGCGATCACGCCCTGGGCCGCGCCGCGGCCCGCGGGACGCGCGGCGGCATCCGCATCGACATCGCCGCCGATGGGAAACCGGGCGTGCTGTCCCGTGGGATTGAGAAAGAAGACCGAGACATCGGCCGGCCGGAACGCCCGGTCGTACAGCCGACTTGCCACCAGATTCGCCTGATCGAACGTCGTGAACCGTCCTGCCACGATCATCGCCATCGTCAACCTCCCTTGTCTGATTTGCCTACTGTCCCAGTGGTCGCAGTGGTCTTTGTGGGATAGACGTCCATCGGCTTTGTTTCATCAAGGAATCCTTATGGCCGGCGACGACGCATTGAGAAAATCAATACCCGGGAACCCGCGGGACGGCGCGTCGATCGCACCTTCATGCCTCCTATACTGGCAAGGTAATGGCAAGGTAACGCCCGCGGGCACCTGTCAATCCAGTCATGTGAATTCCGCCGATTGGATGATTCACCCGCGCCAACCCTCGGAACGCCGCTTTGGGAGCACATATGGCTCGCGCAATCTGGAAGGGTGCTATCAGCTTCGGACTCGTCAACGTGCCGGTCACGTTGTTTCCCGCCTCCACCACGCACACGCTCGATCTCGACTGGCTCGACAAGCGCACCATGTCGCCGGTCGGCTACAAGCGCGTCAACAAGGAGAACGGCAAGGAGGTGCCGCGCGACCAGATCGTGCACGGCTACGAGTTCGAAAAGGGTAACTATGTCGTGCTCAGCGACGATGAGATCCGCGCCGCGAACCCGGCAGCCACGCAAACCGTCGACATATTGGCGTTCGTCGACGCCAGCGACGTCTCGTTCATGTACCTGGACACGCCGTACTATCTCGTGCCCGAACGCGGCGGCGCCAAGGCGTACGCCCTGTTGCACGCGGCGCTTGTCAAGGCCGGCAAGCTGGGTATCGCCCGCGTGGTGATGCACACGCGCGCACACCTGGCGGTGCTCGCGCCGGCGGGCGATGCGCTGGTGCTCGACACCCTGCGCTGGCAGGACGAAATGCGCGACCCGGCCGAGGTCGGCCTGACCCGCGAGAAGCTCGGCAAACTCGCCGCGCCGGGCGAGCGCGAACTGGACATGGCCGTACGGCTGATCGACGAGATGTCCGGGCCGTGGCGCCCACAGGACTTTCGCGACACGTTCCAGGACGACCTGAAGGCGCTCATCGACCGCAAGATCGCTTCGGGCCAGACACGCGAGGTCGCCCAGATCGAAGCCAGCGCGCCGAAGCTGCCAGGCGCGGGCGGTACTGCCGACCTCATGGCCCTGCTCAGGCAGAGTCTCGGCACTCGCGGCAAGCGCGAGGCGGCAGCCGTGCAGGATGTCGAACCGAAGACCGCGGCCGCGGACAAGGCTGCCAAAGCTGCCAAAGCTGCCAAGGCGTCCACGCGCCAACCGCGGAAGCCCGCTGCGACGAAGGCGACGAAGGCGACGAAAGCGGGGAAAACCACGAAGGCGGCGAAGGTGTCAAAGCAGCCCACGGCAAAACGTACGAAAGCCGACTGAGGTCACGCATGACAAGACGCGACGCGAGTCCGAAACGTCCAAAGCGCCCGAAGCACCCGAAGCGCTCGCAGCGCCCTTCGTCGTCGCGCGACGCGCCCGATGCTTTGGCCGCCTACGATGCCAGGCGCAATTTCGCGGCGACGCCAGAACCGCGCGGCGAGCGCGCCGCGCAAGGACGCGCGATGCGGTATGTCATCCAGCGCCATGACGCCAGTCATCTGCACTACGACTTCCGGCTCGAACTCGACGGCACGCTGAAGTCGTGGGCGCTGCCGAAACAGCCCAGCCCCGAAGTCAGCCGCCCGCGACTGGCCGTTCAGGTGGAGGATCATCCGTTGGCATACGCGGATTTTTCAGGCGACATTCCACCGGGAAACTACGGTGCCGGGCACGTCGACATCTGGGACAGCGGCACGTGGGAGCCGCACGGCGACGCGCGGCGCGACTATGAGGACGGCAAGCTGTCGTTCACCTTGCATGGCGAGCGTCTCGACGGAGACTGGACGCTCGTTCGCACCACGAAGCCGGCGCGTCAACCGCAATGGCTGCTGATCCACCGGCGCGATGGCACACGCCACGCCACCACGCTTCAGGCGTCGACACCCGCCGCCACGCAAACGCGGTCCGCTGTTGCGAGAACCGAAGCAAACACCACAACCCGAACGCGAACGCGCAAGACGTCTCGTCAATCGCCCCAAAGCCCGCCGACGACACTCAGCCCGATGCTCGCCACCCTCGTCGACGCAGCGCCGCCGTCCGCGGGCTGGCATGCCGAGATCAAGCTCGACGGTTACCGCGTACTGATCCGCATCGACGGCGACGACGTGCGCGTATTCACGCGCTCGGGGCAGGACTGGACGCATCGTTTTCGTCCCGCGTGCGACGCGCTGCGCAAATGCGCCCTGCCCAACGCGTGGCTCGATGGCGAAGCCGTGGTCGTCGGCGCGCACGGTCTACCCGATTTCCAGGCGTTGCAACGCGCCTTCGATGCGAACGCGCAGGACGCCATCCTGATCTACGTCTTCGATATGCCGTGGTGCAATGGCGACGACATGCGCGACATGCCGTTGCGCGAACGACAGGCCGCGCTCGCGGCGCTATTCGAAGGTGGGGAAACCGACGCCGTGCGCGTGCTGCAACCGGTGAGCGGCGAACTCGAATCGCTGTG
Organism: Pandoraea pnomenusa; assembly: GCF_000767615.3. NCBI lineage: Bacteria > Pseudomonadati > Pseudomonadota > Betaproteobacteria > Burkholderiales > Burkholderiaceae > Pandoraea > Pandoraea pnomenusa. Next base: position 4,745,224 of record NZ_CP009553.3, read on the forward strand.
GCATAGCGCGTGCGAGGCCGGACTGGAAGGCATCATGGTCAAGCGCGACGATTCGCCTTACGTCGCGGGACGCAGCGATGCGTGGCGCAAGCTCAAGTGCTCGCAGCGTCAGGAGTTCGTCGTGCTCGGTTTCACCGAACCGTCCGGCACGCGGCAAGGATTCGGTGCGTTGTTGCTGGGGTATTACGATGACGACGGCAAGACGCTGCGCTACGCGGGCAAGGTCGGCACGGGCTTCGACACCGATGCCGTGCTGCGCCTGCGCAAGCGATTCGATGCCGTGCGATCGCCGCGCGCGCCGTTGTCGCCCGCGCCGAAGCCTGCCGGCGCCGCACGCGTGCGCTGGCTCGAACCCACGCTCGTGGCCGAGGTGCGCTTCGCCGAGTGGACCCGCGACGGCAACGTGCGCCAGGCGTCGTTCGTGGCGATGCGCGACGACAAGCCCGCGAAGGACATTCGCCGCGAGGCGCGCATGCGTGGAACCGTCAGCGCGCTCGCGCCATCCCGCCAACGTGGTCGCCCCGACAAGGAGACATCGCCAATGCCGCGCAGTGCGAAATCGAACGCAGAACCCCCTTCGTTGCCCGTGAAGATCACCCACGGCGATCGGGTGATGGATACCCACTCCGAGGTCACCAAGGCGGAACTTGCCGCGTACTACCACGCCGTGGCCCCCTGGATGCTTGCGCATCTGGCCGGGCGCCCGGTGGCGGTACTGCGTGCGCCGGAGGGTATCGGCGGCGAGATGTTCTTCCAGAAGCACGCGGCAAAGACGATGCCCGGCGTGCACACGCTCGATCCCTCGCTCGATCCCGATCATGCGGCGCTCATGCAGATCGACGACGTGCGGGGCCTTGTCGGCGCGGTGCAGATGGGCGCCGTCGAGTTTCACACATGGAATGCACGCAGCGATCTGATCGAGCGTCCCGATCGCGTCATCTTCGACCTGGACCCCGGCAAAGGCCTGGATTTCGCGGCCGTCGTCGAAGGCGCACGGCTGATTCGCGGATTGCTCGACGAGTTGGGCCTGACCGCCTTCGTGAAAACCAGCGGGGGACGCGGTCTTCACATCGTGACACCGCTGGCACGCCGTCATGAGTGGGACGTCGCCAAGGCCTTCGCGGAGGCAGTGGCCCGGCACATGGCGCGCATATTTCCGGATCGCTTCACGGCAACGATGGGGCCGAAGCATCGCGTGGGGAAATGCTTCATCGACTATCTGCGCAATTACCGCGGCGCGACGACCGTGTGCGCCTATTCGTCGCGGGCGCGCGAAGGCATGGCGGTATCGATGCCGGTTCGCTGGGAGGATCTGACCGCATTGCCCGGCGCCGATGCATGGAATGTGCGCAACGCCGTGGAACACGTCTCCTCCCTGAGGCAAGACCCCTGGGAGGGCTATGACAAGGCCGCGCAGCAGCGGTTGACCAAGGAAATATTGACCCGGCTGACGCGGGCGACGGCGCGCTAGTACAGTCATACCAACGCAGCACCGCATAATTCATCCCATCCCGTGCACACCCTCTCCCCCAACGATTCGTGCAATGGGCAGCCAATTCAACGGAGCGACGCAATGCGACAACGCAAACTCGGCAACACCGGCCTTTTCGTCTCGGAACTGTGCCTCGGCACGATGACCTTCGGCGGGCAGGGCGAACTCTGGAGCAAGATCGGGCACCTGCAGCAAAACGACGTCGACGCGCTCGTGGGTCGCGCGCTCGATGCGGGTATCAACTTCATCGACACCGCCGACGTGTATTCGGAAGGCCAGTCGGAGGTGCTCACCGGCCAGGCGCTGCGCAACCTCAAGGTGCCGCGTGACAGCGTCGTGGTCGCCACCAAGGTCTTCGGCGCGACGGGAGCGCAAGGCCCCAACTCGAGAGGCCTGTCGCGCTACCACATCATGGATGGCATCAAGGCCAGCCTCAAGCGCATGCAGCTCGATCACATCGACCTGTACCAGGTGCACGGATTCGATCCGGCCACGCCGATCGAGGAGACACTCGGTGCGCTGGACACCCTGGTACGCCACGGGCACGTCCGCTACATCGGGGTGTCCAACTGGGCCGCCTGGCAAATCGCGAAGGCGTTGGGCATCTCCGCTCGCCTGAACCTCGCGAGCTTTGCATCGCTGCAGGCGTACTACACGGTCGCCGGGCGCGACCTCGAGCGCGAAATCGTGCCGATGCTGCGCAGCGAGAACGTTGGCCTGATGGTGTGGAGTCCGCTCGCGGGCGGCCTGCTCTCCGGCAAGTACACGCGTGACGGCCAGAGCGAGTCCGGCAGCCGCCGTCAGGCCTTCGACTTCCCCCCGGTCGACGTGGAACGCGCCTACGACGTGATCGACGCCATGCGCGGCATCGCCGCCGAGAAGGGCGTCTCGGTCGCGCGGATCGCGCTTGCCTGGCTGCTCGCCCAGCCGGTGGTCTCCTCCGTCATCATCGGCGCGAAGCGCGTCGATCAGCTCGACGACAATATCGCGGCCACACGGGTGACCCTGAACGAGCGCGAGTTGTCCGCCATCGACGCGGCCAGCGCGCTGCCGAGCGAGTACCCGGGCTGGATGCTCTCGCGCCAGGGCGATCCGCGTCGCGCCCAGCTGGCGGAAGCCGGTCTGCTGTAACGCGAGCGTGGCGCACGGCGCCTCGGCGCGAAACGCCCCACGGCGCACCGTGCAAACGGTGCGCCGTGGCCTTTTGCGTCACGGCATCAGAACGTGTGACGCATGCCGATGTTCACGCCCAGTTGATTGCTGCCCGCCACCGGTGCGCCGCCCGGCCCGCCCGAGCTGACCGAGTAGGCGGCATGCTCGCTGTTGCCCAGCCAGGCGACCTGCGTGTAGAGCGCGGTACGCTTCGAGAGGAAGTAAGTGCCGCGCAGCGTGGCCATCGTGGCGCGCGTGTTCTGACGCGAGTTGAGCATGCGGAACACTTCGCCGTCCACCGCGAACGCCGGGGTGAACTGATACAGCGCACCGACGTAGAACATGTCGGAATTCACATCGGCGACCGCCGCCGACGCCGTTTGCACGCGACGCCCCAGCCACCCCGCACCCGCCTTCCAGTTGCCGCCCTTCACATAGCCGTTCAATTGCCAGCGCGTGTCCTTGTCGGACGAGCTGGTGAGCGGCACGGCGGCCGCGCCGTTGAAGAAGCTCGCCGCCGCGCCGGCGCCGCCACGCTGCTCGTCCCACGCACCGGCCACGCCGAACCACGAGGTGTCGTACTTGAGCATCGCCGACACCTGACGGCACGCGGTCATCTGGCCGGGGACCTGCGCACACGTGCCCTGTCCCGGCGAGTTGCCCGTACCGCCGCTGTCGCGACCGAACGAGTAGGTGGCTCCGAGCGTCAGGCCGTGGAAAACGCCCTTGTAAGCGATCGTGTTGTCGCTGCGCGCATTCGGGATGTAACTGTCGAGCGAGCCGCTGCCGTAGAGGTCGGGGCCGAGAATGTCGGCGTCGCCCATGACCCAGAACGTCATCGAATACTGACGGCCGAAAGACAGCGTGCCGTAAGGATTCGACAATCCCACCCACGCCTGGCGGCCGAACATCCGGCCGCCCTGGTTCAGGTCGCCTGCGCGAACGTTGAAGCCGCTCTCGAGCGCGAATACGGTGTGCAGGCCACCACCGAGATCCTCATCGCCGCGCAGGCCCCAGCGCGATGGCAGCGAGCCGGTGTTCGAAGGCATGCGCACGAGCGAGCTGTTGTTCGTGCCGGCATGCGAGAGGTACTCGACGCCGGTGTCCAGAATGCCGTACAGCGTCACGGTTTGCGCCGAGGCGGATGTGCCGGCCAGCGCCAGACCGGCGGCCAGCGCGAGCGCGGGCAGTCCCTTGTGGGTCACGGTGTGTCTCCATTGAATCATGTGGTGGTCCGGCCTGTGTCGGCCGGTGAACGACGAGAAGCGCCGCCGCGCCGCCCGTCGGGGGACGATGGCGTGGCGGATGCTGCGAGGGCGAACGCGTTGCATTCGCCCCGTAACCGACGAAAGGGTTCAGACGGCGCCTGCCGCGGACTTGGCCGCCGGCGTCCGCGCGCTCGCCCAGCTCACGCGACGACGCATCACCAGCATGAGTGCCGCCGCGAGGAACGCCGGGATGGCGACGATCTGGAACGCCTGCGCGATGCTCGACGACGATGCGATCAGCACGCCGCCCAGGCTCGACCCGAGAATCGAGCCGAGACGTCCCACGCCAAGCGCCCATGCGACGCCGGTCGCGCGCGACGCCGTAGGGTAATACGCCGCCGTCAACGCGTTGGCACCGGTTTGCGAGCCGGCCACGCCGAAGCCGGCGAGGAACACCACGAGCATGAGCCACCCTGCCTGATGCGTCACCGTGCCAAGCACGCACAGCGCCACGCCGGCCATCACGTACGATGCCGCCAGCACGCGGTACGGGCTCGTACGATCCATGGCGAAGCCGATCAGCACCGCACCGACCGTGCCGCCGAGCGGCAGCATTGCGCCGATGCGCGCCGCCTCGGCGAGCGAATAGCCCGAATCCTTGACGACGAGCGGCAACCAGCTCGTCAACAGGTAGAACGCGCAGAGCGTGCAGAAGTACGTCGCCCAGAGCAGCATCGTGCCGACCACATAACGACGGGCGAACAGTCCGCCCACCGCCGAATCCGAAGCCCCGGCCGGGGCGACCTCCGGGTCGATGCGCGTGACCTGCGGGTCGATTTGACGCGCGATGGCCAGCAACTGCTCGGCGCGATCGCCGCGCGCGGCGAGGTAACGCATCGACTCCGGCAACCAGCGCATGAGCACCGGCACGACCGCGAGCGGCACCACGCCGCCGGCGATCAGCACGCCGCGCCAACCAATGTGCGGCAGCGTCTGCGCGACGATCTCGCCACCGATGGCAAAGCCCAGCGTGAAGCCGCAGAACGTGGCCGTCACCAGCAGCGAGCGCATGCGCTCGGCACAGTACTCCGAGCTCAGCGTGATGGCGTTGGGCATGGCGCCGCCCAACCCGATGCCGGTCAGGAAGCGCATGACGGCGAGCTCGCTGGGACTATGGACGAAGGCCGAGGCGATGCTGCCCACCGAGAACAGGATCACGGAGAGAATCAGCACACGCTTTCGGCCGATACGGTCGGCCAACGGACCGAAGATGAAGCAGCCGAGCATCAGGCCGCCCAGACCTGCGCCGAACACGGTGCCAAGGCTCGTTGTCGCCATCGCCCATTCCGTGCGAATGGCCGGCGCGAGATAGCCGATGGCGGCCGTGTCGAAGCCGTCGAGCGTGACGATCAGAAAGCACAGGGCGATCACGCGCCATTGAAACGGCGTGATGCCCCTGCGATTCATCAAAGCGGATATTTCCATGTCTGTCTCCTGTGCGGTCGTGACCGCGGGCAAGGCGGCGGGCGGTGGCGTCTGTTGTCGACGCTCTGTGAATGCCGCGCCGCCGGTTGGGGGCGATTACCTGAAACAACTGCGCATGACGCGATTTCGCAGCGTGTTACGCCGCGCGCCGCGGCGTCACCGGATAGGGGGCAATTCGGGGTCGCCCGCCGAAAGGTATTCCCACATGCGCTCGATGATGCGGCCCGAGCGTGTGGCGCGAGCGCTGCACGCCTCCGCGTCGAGCACCGCGGCGGAAAACGACGCGGGCTGCGCGGCTTCGAGTGCAAGCACCTCCAGGTCGACGCGTGCGGCGTCTTCGAGATACCAGGTGAGTGCGACCATCGCCTCGAGCGTGTCCGCCGCGACGACCGCGCCGTTGCCGCGCATGACGACGGCGGCGTTGCCGCCCATCGTCGCGATGACCGCTTCAGCCTGCGCATCGGTGCGAATCAGTTGCGGGTCGTCCCAGAGCGGCACGCCGGGCGCGAAGTAGGTGCCGGGCCCGTGCAACGCGCGTGGGGTGCGACGCAGCGTCGAGAGCGACATCGTCCGGGGCGGCATGGTGCGGGCGACTGCGCCGATGTCGGGCCGCGTGCGATAGATCTGCTGATGCAGACGGACCTCGCCGAGCACGCCGTCCGGCAGCGGTCCGTCGACGGGCACGACAGTGCCCGCCTCGCCCACGCCGATCAGCCCCATCGGGCGGGCAGCGCAAACGACGAAGGATTCGGCGTCCAGACGCGCGCTGCAATGGCCATAGGCGTGAGCCAGACCAGCGCGGGCGAGCGTGCGGGCCGCCACGCGCACGGCGCGATCGAGGTCGGCGACGCCGTCGAGTGTGTGTGGTGTCATGGGCAAACGCGGCGCTTGTCGTCGCCGGAGAAATCGACGCGATGCGTCAGGCCGAAAACTCGGGAATCTCGGGCTTGGCGCCCCACATGCAAAAGCCGGTCGGATCGAACGGGAACTGGCGTGGCACGTACGTCGCTTCGTCTTCCGGGGAAATCGTTCGCACCCCGGTGGAGTATTCGTAGACCATGCCGTCGGGGCCCGCGAAGTACAGGAACATGGCGTGCGACGTCGGATGGCGGCCGGGGCCGAAGCGGATCGGCACGCCTTGCTCGCGCAGGAAATACCAGGAGCGCATGAGGTCGTCGATACCGTTGACCTGGAAGTTCACGTGCTGGATGCCCGCGCGGCTCGCAGGGAACAACGCGATCTTGTGATGCACCTCGTCGATGCGCAGCAGCGGGGCTTCGCCGATGCGATCCGACACCCGCGCGTTGCACACGCTGGTCCAGAACGCTTCGTCGCGTCGTGCGTCGGTCGTGCACAACCCGACGTGACTGAACGAGTCGATGCCCGCGTCGCGCTCGCCGTGATAACCGCGTCCGGTCTGCGCCGCGCGCAGCACCAGCTCGATCTGGTTACCCGTGGGATCTCGGAAGGAGAGAAAGTCCGCCACGCGGCGCAGGTGCGCCTCGTCGCGCGTGCCCCGGCGAAAATCGATGCGCATCGCCTCGAGCTGGGCCGCGGCCGCGTCGAAGTGAGCGTCGCTCGCGATGTCGAACGCGACCGTATGGTCGGTCGGATCCCCCTCGAAATAGCACACGGAATGGTCGCGGCTGTCGCTGCGAAGGAATACGCAACCGGCCTCGCGGCGCACTTCCTGCAAACCGAGAATGGTGCGCGCGTAGCGCGTAGCCCCTTCGAGGTCGCGCGTGCCCAGCCGCACGTAACGGATGTCGTGCAGATTGATCACCGCCTGTCTCCTGCGGATAAAGTTTGTGTCCCGGACTGGCGCCCGGTTTATGTCGTGAGGGATACGATAAGGAGCGGCGCCGCATGACGCCAACAAATTGCGTAAATGCGCGGTATTTACGTCGTGAATTAGGGGTGCAGCATGGACGCGGCGCGGCCTTGGGCGATGGCGGACGCGCGCCGGACTCGCTTGAACGGTGGGAGGAGGGAGAGGAGGAAGCGGAGGAAGCGGAGGAAGCGGCCGACCGGGATCAGTCTTCGCCGTGGAAAAGCCGGAAGATGGTGCTGCGCAACCAGCGATGGCCGGCGTCCGCATGAAAGCGTTCGTGCCAGAGTTGCGAGATGTCGAACTCGGGACCGTTGAACGGCAATGCGTGCGTGCGCAGATCGGCGGCGGCCTGGAGCGCGCGTCCGAGCCGCGTAGGCACGCACACCACGAGGTCGCTCGCGGCAATCAGCGCCGAGAGGCCCATCGAATGCGCCATGCGCAACGCCACGTGCCGCTGGCGCCCCGACTGTGCGAACCACTGCTCGACGGCCGTCTCGAAGAGGTCGTGATTACCGGCAGTGGGACGATAAACCGCGTGCGCGGCGCCGAGGAACGCCTCCCCCGTAAGCCGCTCCCGAATCGTGGGATGTCCCTCGCGCACCAGGGCGACATAGTGCTCGCGAAACAGGCGTTGCTGATGGAATCCCGACGAAAATCGGGTGAACAGACCCAGCGTGAGGTCGATCTCACCCATCGCCATGGCGTTCTGCGCCTCGCGCGGCGTGGTGTCGACGGTCACGATGCGCACGCCGGGGGCCTCGGTCGCGAGCGTGGCCATGAGCTTCGGCATGAAGATCAGCTGACCGATGTCGCTCAGGTACAGGCGGAAGGTGCGTTGTGCGTTGGCGGGCTCGAAGTCCTGCGGCGCCTCGAGCGCGCTGCGGATGAGGGCAAGGCCTTCGGTGACGGGCGGCGCGAGCGAGTTGGCGAGATCGGTCGGCAGCATGCCCTGTGGCGTCTTCACGAAGAGCGGATCGCCGAACGCGAGGCGCAGACGCTTGAGGGCGTTGCTCACGGCCGATTGCGTGAGGTTCAGTTCCTCGGCCGTCACCGTCGTGCTGCGCGTGCGCAGCAGCGACTCGAACACGAGCAACAAATTCAGATCGAGCGAGCGTAAGTTCATCCCCAGCCGTACCGTCCTGCAAGAAGCTGCCGCATTTTAGGCAACGTTCGGGCGCGTGCGCAGTGCGGTAAACCCCGCCCGCGCGCACGGCGACGTTCGTGGTATCACGTGCGCGCGCCCGCTCGCACCGCCGCGTGCAAACGCGCGATGACTTCCAGCACCTCGGGGCGCTTCTCACGTTTGGCGGTCACGATGTGGTACTGCAACGGACACTCGACCTCCACATCGGACACGCGCACGAGCCGGCTGCGCGCGAGCCAGCCGTCGGCCAGCGGCGCTCGGGCGAGCGCAATGCCCAAACCGGCTTCGGCGGCCGCCAGCACCACGGTGTAATCCTCGAAGCGACGATCGCGCGCTCGCGGGCGCAGGCTCGCGCCCTGCGCGCCGCACCACGCGCGCCAGCCGGTGAGATCGGAGTCGTGCAGCAGCGGCATGGCCAGCATTTGCGCCACATCCGCGCCCGCGAGGCGCGCCGCGACCTCCGGCGAGGCGACCGGATACAACGTTTCGGACATCAAGGGTTCCGCGTCGATGCTTGTCCAGCCGCCACGGCCGTAGCGCAGCGCGATGTCAACCTCGCCCGCACCGACATCGGCATTGCGGTGTTCCGTCGTCACCTGAATGTCGATGAACGGCTCGCCGGCTTCGAGCGATCTCAGGCGTTCGAGCAGCCAGAGCTTGGCGAACGACGGCACCACGCTCAGGCGCACGGCCGGTGTCTTGCGTGCCTGATGCCACTGGTCGGCGGCCGCGTCGATGACGTCGAACGCGTGCTCGACGCGGCCGAGGAAACGTTGGCCGTCGCACGTCAGGCTCACGCCGCGCCCGTGCCGCTCGAACAGCGGACACCCGAGCCAGTTCTCCACGGCGCCGACACGGCGGCTGATCGCCCCGTGCGTCAGGCCGCTCGCCTCGGCCGCGGCGGTGAACGAACCGTGACGCGCCACGAGGCAGACGGTTTCCAGATTGGCCAGCGGCGGGCGCGAGCGACGTTGTGAATTCATGGGGCGGAGGCCGGAATACCCGAGAGGAGCTAAAGGGCTCAATAGGGCTAAATGGGGCTAAATGGGGCTAAATAGGGCGCGATGGAGCGCAACGTGGCGCTTGCCGACGACCCAATTGGCTGTGAATGTTTCTCACAGCTGATCGGCGATTTGTGTCGTAGCTTATCACCGCGGCAGTACGGCAAGATAGGCCTGTGCGGGCGAGGAAATCGGGCGCCGAGGTCCGGCAGCCATGCCGAGCGTCGCGCGTCGCCCGCCATTCACTTTTTCAGGAGCCCAACGTGCCTGCCGCAGCCCCCGCCCCGTTCACGCTATTCGTGGACGCGCAATTCACCAGCCCCTATGCCCTCTCCGTTTTCGTCACGCTGCGCGAGAAAGGGCTGCCCTTCGAGCTGCGCACCGTCGATCTGCTGCAAGGCGCGCATTGCGAGTCGCGCTTCGCGGACATGTCGCTTACGCGCCGCGTGCCGACGCTCGTGCACGGCGATTTCACGTTGTCGGAATCGTCGGCGATCAGCGAATACATCGAGACGATCGCGCCGGAGGTGCCGGTCTATCCCGCGCAGGCGCGCGAGCGTGCCCGCGCACGTCAGGTGCAGGCATGGCTGCGCAGCGATCTGGGGGCGTTGCGGGCCGAGCGCTCGACGGAAGTGATTTTCTACGCGCCAACGGCCGCCCCGTTGTCCGACGCCGGCTACACGGCCGCGAGCAAGCTGATCGCCGTCGCGCAAAGCCTGCTGCCCGACGGCCGTGAGTCGCTGTTCGATGCGTGGTGCATCGCCGACGTCGATCTCGCATTGATGCTCAATCGTCTGATCTATAACGACGACGTGGTTCCGGCGCCGCTCGTCGCGTATGCACGCCGTCAGTTCGCCCGACCGGCCGTGCAGGAGTGGATGGCCATGGCGCGCCCGCCGCGTCCGGGAGACGCCGTCGGCCACGAGCCAGGAAAAGCGGTCGCGTAAGCGCCTGCCGCGGCGGACTGGCAGGCTCGATGGGATCGACAGGCTCCGACCGGCTCAGACGGCCGCCGCAGCCAGCGGTTGACGGTGAACGAAGATGTGAAACAGGACGAGCCAGCGATGAGGGCAGTCGTCGCGCAATGCGACCTTTCGCCCCTCGCCGTCCACGCTGGCGTGGCGGCTCGAGAGCGCCGCCTGATAGGCTGCACCGGCCAGCGAGCGGGCTGCGAGCATGAGCAGCAGCAGCGAGCCCGCCATCGCGATACGAAAATCCGCCGAGGTGAAGACGGACTCCGGCACGTCGAACACCAGCATGGCGATCACCACGCAGGCGTCGATACACACGGCCCCGAGCGAAGCCACGAGCAGATAGGCACGCAACATCCGAATCGTCGTCGATTTCATTCGGCTTCTCCCCCCTTTCCCTTTGCCGCCCGCCTGGCGAAACGCCTGCGGCGTCCACCCTATCACTCAGGGCACCGTATCCGCTGGCGTTGCCGCCATCATCCGCCTCCGATCTTAAATGTCCAGCGCGCACGCCTCGTGACCGGAAATGTTTTTTTACACACTGTTACCCCCGCTCGCCCCGTTCCTGGCCAGCACCCGCCACCTATCGGCGAAATTTTCGCGATATTCCTGCAAAAAACGGCCAAATTCCGAGATTTTCCGGCGTTCCGGGCCCGCGTGCCCCGACGTGACGGGATTCGCGGTGAATTCAGTCGACAGCCGGGCCCCGAAAGGAGGAAAATATTGGCACCTTGCCGTTTACGTTAACGGCACTGACGACTCAAGCCACCTCTGCCGAGACATTGAAGAAACATGAGCGCTGATAATCCTTTGCGTTTTGTCGTGGAGCCGCACGCCAACCCCACCCCCGCCGACCAGATCGCCGCCAAGCTGGCCAACCCGGTGTTCGGCCGCGTATTCACCGATCACATGGTCACGATCCGCTGGACCGAGGGCACCGGCTGGCACGACGCGAAGGTGGAAGCGCGCCGCCCGTTCCAGATCGACCCGGCATGCGCCGTGCTGCATTACGCGCAGGAAATCTTCGAGGGCATGAAGGCCTACCGCGGCGAAGACGGCAAGATCTCCCTGTTCCGCCCGCAAGCGAACGCCAGGCGCTTTCGCGAATCGGCCCAGCGCATGTCGATGGCCGATCTGCCGGAAGCCGTGTTCCTCGAAGCCGTGGAAAAGCTGGTCGACATCGATCGGGCATGGATCCCGAGCGCGGAAGGCAGCAGCCTGTACATCCGCCCGTTCATGTTCGCCTCGGAAAGCTTCCTCGGCGTGCGTGCGGCGCATGAGTACATCTTCTGCGTGATCGCCTGCCCGGTCGGCCCCTACTTCAAGCCCGGCAAGTCGGCCGTGACCGTGTGGGTCTCGGACCAGTACACGCGTGCGGCGCCCGGCGGCACTGGCGCGGCGAAGTGCGGCGGCAATTACGCGGCCAGCCTGATCGCGCAGACCGAAGCGAGCGCCAAGGGCTGTGATCAGGTCGTGTTTCTCGACGCCGCACAGCACCGCTGGATCGAAGAACTCGGCGGCATGAACGTCTTCTTCGTCATGGACGATGGTTCGCTCCAGACGCCCCCGCTGTCGGGCACGATCCTGCCGGGCATCACGCGCGCATCGATCATCGAATTCGCCAAGCGCGAAGGCCTGACGGTCAATGAAACGCCGTACGAATTCGCGCAATGGCAGGCAGATGCCGCCAGCGGCCGCGTGAAGGAAACGTTTGCCTGCGGCACGGCGGCAGTGGTGACGGCGATCGGCCAGGTGCGCCACGCGAACGGCGAATTCGCCATCGGCGACGGCGGCGAAGGCCCGGTCACCAAGCGCATTCGCGACCAACTCACCGGCATTCAACGTGGCAAGGTCGCCGATCCGTTCGGCTGGGTCCACCACGTGGCGTAATTTCGCGCAATCGCCTGCCGTATCGCCATAACAAGCTGTGAAGCTGCGCGTCGCCCGAGACAGCGACGCGGGAAATCTTGGACGGCGCGTCACGACATAAGGAGAGTCGGGCGCGCCGTCTCGTTGTACTTGACTTGCAGATCATGAAACACGATTCGGGCGCCGCATCCGGCGTCATTGCGGCAGCCGACACAATCGGCGTTCCGCACTCCGTGTTCGAAGACATCTATGCGATGGTCATCGGCATGGCATTTGTGGTGGTCGGTCTGGTGCTGCTCAAGGCTGCCGGGTTGGTCACCGGCGGCGTGGCCGGCATTGCGCTGCTCGCTTCCTACGTCTTTCCCCTACCGGTGGGCACCATCTTCACGTTGGTGAACATTCCGTTCTTCCTGTTCGCCTACTTCACGATGGGCCCGCGTTTCGCGCTCAAGTCCACCGTCGCGAGCTTCGGCATCACCTTCGCACTGGCGGCCATGCCGAAGACGTTCAACGTCGCCTTCGTCAATCCGCTGTTCGCGGCATTCGTCGGCGGCACGCTGTGCGGCATGGGTATCCTGGCGCTCGCCCGTCACGGTGCCGGCGTGGGCGGAACCGGCATCGTTACCCTGTGGCTCCAACGCAAGCGCGGCATCAATGCGGGCATCTCGCAGGTCTGCATTGACAGCACGATCCTGCTCGCCTCGCTCGCCACGATCCCGGCGGGACGCGTCGCCTGGTCGGCACTGTCGGCCGTCGCCATGAGCGGCATGGTGGTGGCGTGGCACCGACCGGGACGCTACACCGGTTGCTGAACCGACGCCGCTCGTCGGAATTCTTGCTTCCAGCGGTTCCAGCGCTTACCGTGCGTCCTGCCGGCCCGACGGCCGGTAGGCGCTCGCCTGCCCAAGCAGCCACTCGCGAAACACACTGAGCGGCTGCCCGTGCGTGAGCTCGGTCGGATAGACGAGGTAATAGGCCGACCCCGCCACGCTCTTCACGTCGAACGGAATCGTGAGGCCAAGCGTGCGCAATTGCCCCTCGACGAAGAACTTCGGCACGAGCGCTATTCCCAATCCCGCCGCGGCCCCCGCGATCAGCATCGTATGCAACTCGTAGCGCACGCCCTGCAACGTACGGTTGTCCTCGATGCGTTGCTCGGCGAACCATTGCGTCCACGCGCTCGGCCGTGTCGTCGAGTGCAGCAACGGGTAGTCCAGCAGATCGGCCGCCGTACGCACCGGCCCTCGCAGCAACGACGCCCGACATACCGGTACCACCTCCTCGCCGAACAGATAATCCGACGACGTCCCCGGCCACGTGGGTTGACCGAAGTGAATGGCCGCCTCGAAGTGCGTCTCGTCGAACGTGAAGAGGTCGGTGTGCACGCCCATGTTCACGCGCACGTCCGGATGCCGGTCGTCGAAGTCCTTCATTCTGGGAATCAACCACTCCGACGCGAAAGTCGGCAGCACCGCAAGCTCCAGGTAGCCGCCGCCACTGCCGTGCGCCATGATCGAGAGGGTGTCGCGATCGAGTTGCTCGAGCGTGCGCCGCACCTGGGTACTGTATAGACGTCCGGCCCGCGTGAGCACCACGCGCTGCTTGGCGCGCACGAACAGGCGTACGCCCAGTTGTGCCTCGAGGGTGGCGATCTGACGCGACACGGCGCTCTCCGTCAGAAACAGTTCGCGCGCCGCATGGGTAAAGCTCTCGTGCCGGGCCGCCGCCTCGAAGGCGAGTAGCGCCGCGGTGCCGGGCGTCTTGAATTTGCGCATGTTGATTCCCAAAAGGCATCAAGTGGCAATTTTATCTCGCTTTACGGGCGTCGCGTCCGTTCCAATAATGCTGTCACTGCAAGAAGGTATGGGGAAATGCATCCCATGCCCGCCCCGACCCCCTGCGACGCCGCCCGAGACGGCGTCTTCCCTGCGAGACATCACGATGCGCAATGCGAATGTGCAATCCTTGCTGGTTTCCCTGATCGGGCAGGCGCGTACCGACGCGCTGTTCGCCACGCTCAATTCGCCGTCGATTCTGTCGGACGGCGAGCCCGGCCTCGTGACCCGCGCCGAACTGGCGCAGGCGATGAACATGGCGCTGTTCGAAGACTTGCTGGCACGCTCGCCGAACGGTCGCACCTACACCGAGGAAGCGATTGCCGCAGGCGGCAGCGTCTATCTCGACCACGGCGCGCTACGCACCGTGCGCTGGGCCGACAATGGCGCCCTGCCACCGGGCGAGGCGGCCTTCACGCGCATTCTGCGCCCGCTGGGCTTTCGCCCGAATGGTCGCTATCCGCTCGATCGTCTGGGCATGACCGGGCGCGCCTACGCTCACGAAGACGCCCCGGAAGAGATCTCCCAGTTCTTCGTGAGCGAGCTGCATCCGGAGCGCTTCTCCGAGACCTTCCAGCAAGCCGTGTCGCGCGTGGTGGGAACTTCGAAGGACCCGCTCACGCCGGCAGCCGTCGCGCAGCTTTGGGAACTGGAGCGCGACGGTACGCTGCCGCTCGATATCGCTCAGGCGCTCCTGCCGGTGATCGTGGGTGCGTTCGCGCGTCAGCACGACGTGCCGAGCGAGGCCGATTACGAACTGCTGCTGGCCGAATCCGCCGAGATGGCCTGGATCGCGACCGAAGGCAACGCGTTCAACCATGCGACCGATCGCGTGGACGACGTCTTCGCCCTGTCGGACGCCGAGAAGGCCAAGGGTCGCCCGATGAAGCCCGAGGTCGAGCGCTCGCGCTCGGGCCGCGTATTCCAGACGGCTTATCGCGCCGACACGGTGCGTCGCGAATTCCGTGGCAAGGATGGCGAAATCGTGGCGCGCGAAGTGCCCGGCTCCTTCTACGAGTTCATCACGCGCCATCGCGAGTACGACACCGTCAACCGTCGCTGGAAGATCGATCTTCGCTTCGATGCCGGCAACGCGCAGGGCATCTTCAAGATGACGGCCAACGCCAAGTAGCCCAGTCAAGCGAGGCATGGCGGCCTCGGCGCACAATACCCATGTGCCCGTGCCGCCACCTCACCTGCCGACACCGGTGAGCGGCACCGGCGGCCAACACTGAATTCCATAGGGGTATCCACGTGAACGCAACTTCCATCCTCAACGAACTGGGCATTGCCAAGCTGGCCGAAGCGGGCGACATCGCCGTGCATTCGCCGATCAACGGCGAACTGATCGGACGCGTGGCCAGCGCTTCTGTCGCCGACGCCCAGGCCGCCCTTGCGCGCGCGCAAACCGCATTCACCGCCTGGCGCAACGTGCCCGCGCCGCGCCGCGGCGAACTGGTGCGTCTGCTCGGCGAAAAGCTGCGCGAGCGCAAGCAGGCGCTCGGTGCGCTCGTCACGCTCGAAGCAGGCAAGATCCTTCAGGAAGGCCTGGGCGAAGTCCAGGAAATGATCGACATCTGCGACTTCGCCGTGGGCCTGTCGCGCCAGCTCTACGGCCTGACGATCGCTTCGGAGCGTCCCGGCCACCGCATGGCGGAAACGTGGCATCCGATGGGTGTTTGCACGGTGATCTCCGCCTTCAACTTCCCGGTGGCCGTCTGGTCGTGGAACGCCGCGCTCGCACTCGTGTGCGGCAATGCCGTGGTGTGGAAGCCGTCGGAGAAGACGCCGCTCACCGCCCTGGCAGTGAACAAGCTGATGGAAGAGGTGATTGCCGAATTCGGCGATGCCCCCGAGGGCCTGACCGCCCTCGTCATCGGCGGTCGCGACGTGGGCGAGGCGCTCGTCGCCGATCCGCGCTCGGCAATCGTGAGCGCGACCGGCAGCACCGAAATGGGCCGCAAGGTCGGCGTGGAAGTCGCACGCCGCTTCGGCCGTTCGATTCTCGAACTCGGCGGCAACAACGCCGGCATCGTGACCGACAGCGCCAACATGGAACTTGCGCTGCGCGGCATCCTGTTCTCGGCCGTGGGCACCGCCGGTCAGCGTTGCACCACGCTGCGCCGCCTGTTCGTGCACGAGAGCGTGTACGAACAAACCGTCGAACGCCTGAAGACGCTGTACGGCAAAGTCGCCATCGGCAATCCGCTGGAGCGTGGCACGCTCATGGGCCCGCTGATCGACGAAGGCGCCTTCGCGCGCATGCAGGCCGCACTCGATCAGGCACGCGCGCAGGGGGGCAAGGTCACCGGCGGCGAACGCCACGCCGTGGCAGGCCTGGAGAATGGCTTCTACGTGAAGCCGGCCATCGTCGAGATGCCGTCGCAGACGGAAGTCGTGCTCACGGAAACGTTCGCGCCGATTCTCTACGTGCTCAAGTACCGCGACTTCTCCGAAGCCATCGACGCCAACAACGCGTCGTCGCACGGCCTGTCGTCGTGCGTGTTCACCAACGACCTGCGCGAAGCCGAGCGCTTCACCTCGTCGGCCGGCAGCGACTGCGGTATCGCCAACGTCAACATCGGACCGAGCGGCGCCGAGATCGGTGGGGCGTTTGGTGGCGAGAAGGAAACCGGCGGTGGCCGCGAGTCGGGCTCCGACGCGTGGAAGGGCTACATGCGCCGCGCCACGAACACCGTCAACTACTCTTCCGCCCTGCCGCTCGCGCAAGGCATCGACTTCTCGATCGAGTGAAGTCGCAATAGCGGACGCGCGGGACGACGTGCGCCATGCACGACGTCCCGCTGCTCGTCGCTGCTCGTCGCCGCTCGTCGTCGAAGTTGTTTGGGGCGCCGGCGCCCCGGCTTGCCGCCCCCCCTTCGGAACCACGCCCCGATTCGTCACGCTTTCGCCAGCGAGGCCCACATGTACGCCTTCACCTCCCCGTTTGCCAACCCGACCGGTTCGCCGATTCGCGAATTGTTCAAGTACCTGTCCGAGCCGGGCATGATCTCGTTCGCGGGCGGGTATCCGGCGAGCGAGCTTTTCGACGTCGAAGGTCTTGCCGCCGCGCAGGCGCGCGCCTTCGCGCAACCGACGCGTTGCCTGCAATACGGGCCGACCGACGGGCTCGCCGAACTCAAGACCCAGCTCATGACGCTCATGGCGTCGCGCGGCGCGCCGTGCGCCCCCGAATCGCTCGTCGTGACGACCGGCTCTCAGCAAGGGCTCGATCTGCTGCTGCGCGTGATGGTCACCCCGGGCGATGTCGTCGTGACCGAGCAGCCGGCGTATCCCGCGACACTGCAGGCCTTGCGCCTTGCACAGGCGACGATCGTGACGATGCCCGTCGACGCCGATGGCCTGAATGTCGAGCATCTGGATGCCTGGCTGCGCGAGGACAGGATGCCCGTGCCGAAGTTGCTCTATACGGTACCGACGTTTGCCAATCCGACCGGTGCCACGCTTTCGCGCGAGCGGCGCCTCGCGCTGCTGAGGCTCGCCGTGCAGTACCGCTTCGTGATCGTCGAGGACGATCCGTACGGGGATCTGCGATTCGCGGGGGAGACGGTGCCGACGATGCTCGCGCTCACCGCCGAGGTCCCCGGCTCGCGTGACTGGGTGGTGCACTTCTCGAGCCTGTCGAAGATCGCGGCGCCGGGGCTGCGCGTGGGCTGGACCGTCGCGCCGCCCGAGATCGCGCGGCGTTGCGTGGTCGCCAAGCAAACCGTCGATCTGTGCAGCGTGCCGTGGACGCAGGCAATTGCCGCCGAGTACCTGGCGGATGGCGCGCTCGCTCGACACTTGCCGACGATCACCGAGGCTTATCGGCGCAAGTGCGACGCGATGTGCGGCGCGCTGCGCACGCGACTGGGCGACGCGATCCAGTTCCACGCGCCGCAGGGCGGCATGTTCGTGTGGGCGCGCCTCTCGTCGGTGCAAACCAGTGCACTGCTGCCGCATGCCATCGCCGAGAAGGTGTTGTTCGTGCCCGGCACCGCGTTCTTCGCCGAGACACCTGACGAGGCATCGCTGCGGCTGTCGTTCGCCGCGCCCGACGTGCCGGCCATCGAGGAAGGTGTAGCGCGCCTGGCGCGGGCGATTCAGGCTACGAACCCGTAAAGCGGCAACGCGCCGATCGACATCCGGATCGACACACCGATCCGGCGGCAAGGGCCTCGCCAGCCGTCCCCGAGGGGGCGGTGAGCGAGGCCCTTGTGTCGACCCGCCCGCGAATCAGCCCGGGGCGGGCGCCAGCGTCGTAGCGGATTCGTGTCGAATCACAGCTTGATGCAGACGTTGCGCAATTCCGTATAGAACTCGAGCGAGTGAACGCCGCCTTCACGGCCGATGCCCGATTGCTTGGCGCCGCCGAACGCGGTTCTCAGGTCGCGCAGGAACCAGGCGTTGATCCAGCACACGCCCACTTCGAGCGCGGCGCCCATGCGATGTGCCCGGCCGACATCGCTGGTCCACACCGTGGCGGCCAAACCGTACGGCGTCGCGTTCGCCATGGCGATGACTTCCTCCTCGGTGTCGAACGGCGCGATGTGACAGCACGGCCCGAAGATTTCCTCGCGGATGACCGAAGCCGTCTCCGGCAGGCCGGTCCAGATCGTCGGCTGCACCCAGGCGCCATCCTTCATCGATGCCGGCATGTCCGGCACGCCGCCACCGGTCACGACCGTCGCCCCTTCTTCACGCGCCTTGGCGTAATACGAAAGCACCTTCTCGCGATGCACCTGCGAGACGAGCGGACCGAAGTTGGTGCCCTCGGCGTACGGGTCGCCAAGCCTGAGCGACTCCGCGCGTTCCTTGAGCGCGGCGACGAAGCGCTCGAAGATCGGCCGCTGCACGTAGACACGCTCCGTGCCCAGGCACACCTGACCGCTGTTGTCGAACGCCGAGCGCATGATGCCCGCTACCGCCTTGTCGAAATCCGCATCGGCAAACACGATGCCCGGATTCTTGCCGCCGAGCTCAAACGACACCGGACGCACGCCGTTGGCCGCGGCCTTCATGATCGCTTCCCCCGTGCGGGTCTCACCGGTAAACGTGATGCCGTTCACGCCGGGATGCTCCGTCAGGAATGCGCCCGCCGACTCTGGGCCGAAACCGTGCACCACGTTGTAGACGCCCGCCGGCACGCCGACTTCGTTCATCACTTCGCCCAGCAACGTGGCGGTGGCCGGCGTTTCCTCCGACGGCTTCACCACGACCGTGTTGCCGAACGCGAGCGCCGGGCCGACCTTCCACGTCATCAGCAACAGGGGCAGGTTCCACGGACACACGACAGCGATCACGCCGCGGGGCGTGCGAACGCCGTAGTTCACCGCGTTGCCGCCGTCGGGCGTGGTCATCGCAAAGGACTCGGTGGGCACGTTCTTGATCATGTCCGCGAACACCTTGAAATTCGCGGCGCCGCGCGGAATGTCCAGATGGCTCGCGAGACTGTGCGGCTTGCCCGTGTCGGCAATCTCGGCGGCCAGGAAGTCGTCGAAGCGTGAATGGATGCCGTCGGCGACCGCGTGCAGCAGGTCGACGCGCGCGGCCACCGTCATCGTGCCCCACGGCCCGGCCAGCGCGGCGCGCGCGGCACGCACGGCGGCGTCCACCTCAGCGCGCCCGGCTTCGTGCACGTGTCCGATCAGGCTGTTGTCGACCGGGTTGCGGTTCTCGAAGGTGCGTGCGCTAGACACCCACTCACCGTTGATGAAGTTGCGGAAATCCTTCATGGCTCACTCTCGTTCTGTTGGTTGGTTCGCGACGGCCTGCCATGCCCGGGTACGTCAGGCGTCCCGATGGCGGCATGAGGCAAACGATACGGCGCTGCCGCGGGTCTCGTCAATATTTTCTCGAGAATTTTTATTTATCTCGATTTTATGATGATTTTGCGACAATCGAGCGGAAGCTGCTTATAATCTCGTCACGCCACCCTTGCGGCGGTCGTCCCTACGCTTCCGACTCCCATTCGCATGCACAGCCCAACTCCGTCGTCGGCCCCGAGCGCCGATGCCACGCTCGCGCAAAGCGCCTACCTGCGGCTTCGCAGCGACATCGTCGAGGGGCATCTCGCGCCCGGGGAGAAGTTGCGCGTGGAGCATCTGAAGGATCGATACGACGTTGGCGCGGGTACGCTGCGCGAAGCACTGGCGTTGCTGGTGGCCGACGCGCTCGTCGTCCAGCATGGGCACAGGGGATTTCGCGTCACGCCGATCTCGCTGGCCGATTTCATCGACATCACCGAAACGCGCGTGCAGTTGGAGACCGAGGCATTGCGCCAGTCCATCGCGCTGGGGGACGACGTCTGGGAAGCCGACCTGACGAGCGCGTTTCACCTGCTCTCGCTCGCCGAGGAGCGGTTGGGCGACGGCATGGGGGACAACGGCGGTCAGTTCGCCCAATGGGAGACGCGCAATCGCGCCTTTCACGAGGTGCTGATTAGGGCGTGTCCGTCGCGCTGGCTGCACCACTTCCTCGCGATCCTCTATCGCCAGTCGGAGCGCTACCGGCGCTTGTCGATCACCCATCGGCCGGTGCCGCGCGACGTTCACGAAGAACATCAGGCAATCTTCGATGCCTGCCTCGCGCGCGACGCCGACAAGGCGACGGCACTGCTCGCGACCCACATCCGCAAGACGCTCGAAGCGGTCCGGGAGTTGCCCGACGCCGTCATCAACGCCGGCACGGTGCCGCTCGCGCCGGTGCGCTGAGCGGTTTTCGCCGCATCGCGTGCCGCGCTCGGCACCTGGCGTTTAGCTTTAGCGCGGCAGGCTGTCGCGCACGATCCGGGCGAAGTAGCGCGCACCGAGCGGCAGAATCGCGTCGTTGAAGTCGTAGCAGGCGTTATGCAGGGGAATCGCCCCCGGCGCGTCGCCGCTGCCGTTGCCGATGAACATGAAGTTGCCCGGCACATGTTGCAGGAACACACCGAAGTCCTCCGACGCCATCATGGGCGCGACGTCCGCATCGACCGTTGCGGGTTCCGTCACCGACCGCGCTGCCTTCACCGCGAGCGCCGTGTTTTCGGCCCAGTTCACCGTCGGCGCGAACTCGTGCGTGTACTCGAACTCGCAGTGCGCGCCGTGCATCGCGCAGATGCCGATGCAGATCTCGCGCATGCGCGATTCGAGCAATTGCTGCACGTCGGGTGTGTAGCTGCGCGTGTCGCCCTTGATCACGACATGCGTCGGAATGGCGTTGCGAATGCCGTCGGTGACGAACTCCGTGCAGGACACGACCGCTGACTGGCCCGGATCGACGTTGCGCGACACCACGGTCTGAAGCGCGAGGACGATCTGCGCGCCAATGACCAGCGGATCGATCCCCATGTGCGGGCGCGCGGCATGCGTGCCTTTGCCCCGAATGCGAATGACGAAGTTGTCTTCGCTCGCCATGATGCCGCCAGCGCGGGTCGCGAAATGCCCTGCGGGAATGCCCGGCATGTTGTGCACGCCGTAGATCGCATCGATGGGAAAGCGATCGAGCAGGCCGTCCGCGATCATGGCTTTCGCGCCTCGGCCGTGTTCCTCGGCCGGCTGGAAGATGAAACGCACCGTGCCGTTGAAGTCGCGCGACCCGGCGAGCAGTTTCGCGGCGCCGAGCACCATCGACATGTGCCCGTCGTGGCCGCACGCGTGCATCTTGCCGGGCACCTGCGACGCGTATGCGCGCC
The DNA here is from genome assembly GCF_000767615.3 of Pandoraea pnomenusa. NCBI lineage: Bacteria > Pseudomonadati > Pseudomonadota > Betaproteobacteria > Burkholderiales > Burkholderiaceae > Pandoraea > Pandoraea pnomenusa. The sequence goes on from NZ_CP009553.3 coordinate 4,766,887, forward strand.
CCGGCGCCTGCTCGGCGATCATGAGCGCGTCCATGTCGGCGCGGATGCCGATCGCGCCGCCCCCCTCCCCAACCCGCAGGTTCGCCACGATGCCCGTACCGCCGATGCCGCGATGCACCTCGAGCCCCAGGCTCTCCAGGATCGTGGCCACGCGCTGCGACGTGCCGACCTCCTCGAAGCCGGTCTCCGGCTCGCGGTGGAACGCATGGCGCCAGCTTTTGAGCGCGTCGGCAAAGTAGGTGTCCTGAGTCATGCGAGCGTCTCCCTGAGTCGATGTCCGATGGCGCCGTTCAGCGCGCCATCCATGCCTGCTGACGTCCGGCGACCGACGCGGCCGTCTCGCCGACGAGTTCCGCGTAGACGGACGGCGCCGTCGCACCCTCGGTGCTGATGAGCAACACGCGCGATTGCGCCGTCAGGCCGATCGCGGACGCGATGGCAGGGACTGCCGCCGCCCGGATCAGTCCGGCCGGCCCCGCCGCACCCGACTCGCCTGCCACGAAAGGCACGTCGTGCTCGCTGCCGCGGGCCAGACGCCGCATGGCCTCGACCGCCTGCGCATCGGTCACGGTCATGAAGGCATCGACCGACGGCTGGAGGAATCGCCACGCAAGCGGCGACGTCTCACCGCAAGCCAATCCCGCCATGACCGAGTCGACCGAACCCGACGCAGACGCCGCGCGTCCCGAGATGGCACTCTGATACAGGCAGTCGGCCTGCTCGGGTTCCACCACCACGAAGGTCGGGCGCCATGCGCCCCAACGCTCCCAAAGATAACTCACGATGCCGGCCGCCAGTCCGCCTACGCCACCCTGCAGAAAGACGTGCGTGACCGGGCAGGCATCGTCCGCCGGCAAAGCCGTCGCGGTCAACGCCTCGACGACTTCCGCCACCACCGTTGCGTAGCCTTGCATGACATCGCGCGGGATCGCCTCGTAGCCCTCGTATGACGTATCCGATACGACATGCCAGCCGTGACGCGCGGCGAGCGCCGCCGCCGTCTCCACCGACGCATCGTAATTCCCGGCAATGCGCACGATCTCGGCGCCATGGGCGGCAATGGCCTGCTCGCGCTCGTCGCTCACGTGCGCATGCAGCACGATCACGCAACGGCAGCCGATGCTCTGCGCCGCCGCGGCCAGCGCGCGGCCGTGATTGCCATCCGTTGCGCTGACGACGGTGACGCCGGCGAGCGCCGCGCGGTGCTCGCCGGCGAGCAGGGAGCGTGCGGTGAAGTGGCTCCCGGCGAACTCGCGCAGCAACAGGCGCACGAGGGCAATCGGCGCACCGAGCGCCTTGAAGCTGCCCAGCGGCGAGCGCAGCGCTTCGTCCTTCACGAGCACGCTGCGCACGCCGAGCGAGGCCGCGAGATCGGGCAGTGCACGCAGCGGCGTGCTTCCGGGCGCGAGGCCCTGCCAGTGCGCAAGCCATTCGCGGCTTTGCTGCGCACGCGCGATGCTCATGATTTCCTGAAGATCCGCGGGATATGGCGCACGCGTGGCATGCGGGTTGACGTAGAACATGGGGGGCTCCGGAAAATTCGGTGTAGCGGCGCGGGCTTGGGTGGGCGGCGGATTACGTCGTCGCGCCCAGACGTTGTGCGACGACGTCGAGCAGGATTTGCGCGCCGCGCACGAGCTGATCGTCGTCGGTATGCTCGCGCGGGTTGTGGCTGATGCCGCCGCGGCTCGGCACGAAAATCATCGCCGCCGGTGCGATCCTCGCCATCATTTGCGCGTCGTGCCCCGCGCCCGAGGTCATGCGCCGATACGACAAGCCGCGACGCTTCGTGCACGTCTCGATGACGTCCGTCAGCCCGGCGTCGAAAACGACGGGCGAGAAGCGTGCGAGACGCTCCGTCGAAATGCGCACGCCCTCCTGCTCGGCGATCGTCGCGAGATACGCAGCGAAGCGGGCCTCGCCCGCAGCCAGGCGTTGCTCGTCCGGATCGCGCATGTCGACGGTGAAGACCGCCTTGCGCGGAATCACATTGACGACGCCCGGCTCCACCCTGAACGTGCCGACGGTAGCGAGCGTCGTGCCGGCGTCGATGGCGATGCGTCGCAGCTCGGCCACGGCGGCGGCGGCGACGTAACCTGCATCGTGGCGCAGGTGCGTCGGCGTCGTCCCCGCGTGATTCGCATTGCCGTGGACCGTCACCTGCTGCCATGAAATGCCCTGCAGGTTCTCCACCACGCCGATTTCCAACCCCTCCGCTTCGAGGATCGGGCCCTGCTCGATGTGCAGTTCGAGATACTCGTGCGGCACCAGCGTGCCCGGCGCCATTTCGCCCGCGTAGCCGATGCGCACGAGTTCGTCGCCCAGACGCGCGCCGTCGGTGCCGATGGCGTCGAGCGCTTCATCGAGAGGCAAGCCGCCCGCATGCACCAGCGACCCCATCATGTCGGGATGAAAGCGGGCACCCTCCTCGTTCGTGAATGCCGCCACCGTGATCGGACGCGACGGCACGATGCCGGCATCGCGAAACGCGCGCGCGACCGCGAGGCCACCCAGTACTCCGTAGCAGCCGTCGAGCGCACCGGCGTTGACCACGGTGTCGATGTGCGACCCCATCATGAGCGGGCGCACTGTCGGATTCGACGACGCCAGCGTGCCGAAGATGTTGCCGATACGGTCAATTTGCACGTCGAGATCAAGTTCGCGCATCCAGGCGACGACCTGATCGCGGCCCGCTTTTTCGTCGTCGGTCAGCGCCACGCGAGTGCGCCCGCCCGCCACGGGATCGGCGCCGATCTCCCCGAGCTCGCGAAGTTGCTGCAACAGGCGCGCGCCATTGAGTTCGAGCGTGTCGGAAGAATTCGTCTGGGGCATGGGAAAGTCTCGGGTGTCGCGCTCGTCGATGGGAGTGTCGACGCTGGCGGAGTATCATCGTCAAGCCTGAATAATATTCCGCGGCATGCGTACGATTTGCGCGTTTTGTCGCCTGTAATCGAATTTTTATTGCGCACCATGAGCCTCGACAGTTACGACATCGCCCTGCTCGCGGCGATTCAGCAGGACGCCACGACACCGCAGCACGCGCTCGGCGCGCGGGTGAACCTGTCGTCCGCGGCCGTCAACCGACGCCTGAAGAAACTCGCCGACGAAGGTGTGACGTGCGGCACCGTCTCGCGCATCGATCCGGCGAGCGTCGGCTATCCGCTCACCATCATCACCGAGGTGGAAGTCGAGAACGAGCGGCTCGACCTGCTCGATGCGATGAAGCGCAGTTTCCTCGCGTGCCCGCAGGTCCAGCAGTGCTACTACGTCGCGGGCGAGTGCGACTTCGTGGTGATCATGGTGGTCCGGAACATGGCGCAGTACACCGAACTCACCCGCTCGCTCTTTTTCGAGAGCAACAACGTCAAGCGTTTCAAGACGCTCGTCTCGATGAGCAACGTGAAGGTTGGCCTGGAAGTGCCGCTGGACGCGGTTGACGGGAAGTAGCCGCTTAGGCGGTGCTCATGCCTGCGGCGCAATTTCCTCGCGCAGCGCGTCGATGAAGGCGCGCATGGTGGCGACGCGTCGTTCGGCAATGGCCCGCGCGGCCGGTGTCACGAGGCCGTCGGCCAGTTGGAAGAGTTTCGTCTCGAAGTGATCGAGCGCATAGCGACGGTCGGCGAGCGGGCGTTGCGCGGCGAACGGGTCCAGGGGTGCGTACAGGCGCGAGCCCATGCGTCCGGCCACGTAGAACGTGCGCGCAATCCCGATGGCGCCGATCGCATCGAGCCGGTCGGCGTCGCGCAGCACCTGGGCTTCGAACGAGCGAGGCGTGATCCCGGCCGAAAAGCTGTGCGCCTCGATCACATGCGCCGTCGCGTCGATGCGCGCCGCCTCCCAACCCATCGCGTGCAGGATCGCGCTTGCCTTGTCGGCGGACAACCGCGACGCTAACGCGCGACGCGGATCGTGCTTCTCCACCGGCACGCAATCGTGCAAGAGCGTAGCCACGGCAAGCATCTCGAGATCGGCGGCCTGGGCGTTCGCCGCAATCTCCTTCACGAGCTTCCAGACGCGAATCAGGTGCGAGGCATCGTGGGAGCCATCACGCGTGCCATCGGGCGTGCCATCGGGCGAACCGTCGGCATGCGCATCCTGCGGGTTGATGCCCAGCGCGTCGAGGACGGCGGCAATGGTTGTCTCGAACGGGGCAAAGGCGTGCGCAAGCATGGCGGTGAAACGGCTGACGAGGGAATGCCCTCGATTCTACCGGTCATCGACTTCGCCATGCCGGCGGACACTGCGCGTCTTCGCGGTTCGAATATCAAGACACCACAAAGACGCGGACGACACCGTCGCAAGGCAGACGAACCGACCTTCGATGCGATCGCCAGGAACCAGGGGCGCAACTTCGCGCGTCAGTACCCGGACCCGGACGGTTGTTTTGACGTTTTGCTTGCGCCGGCTGTGTTCGCATGGGCTTCGGCAACCGACGCAATGATGTCGATGGCTTCTCGAATCTGCTTTCGCGAGATATTCAGGTAAGGAATGACACGGACGCCGTCGGTACCGGACGGAAGGACATGAAGTCCGCGTTCGTAGAGCTTTTCGACGAACTCTCCCGCCGGGAGACTGTTGATGCCGAAGCGAACAATGTTCGTCTCCACGGTGGCGACATCCAATTCTATGCCCGGCAAATCCGCGATTCCATGAGCCAGCAGCTGCGCATGTTCGTGATCTTCCAGAAGGCGCTCCCGATGGTGCCGCAGCGCGAACAGCGCGCCGGCGGCAATGATTCCCGCCTGTCGAAACCCACCTCCGATCTGCTGCTTGAAGCGGCGCGCTCGGTCGATGAATTCCTTCGAGCCGGCGAGGGCGGAACCCACCGGGGCGCCCAGACCTTTGGAAAAGCAAACGCTCACGGAGTCAAAGTGTTTCGCGTACTCCGCCTCGGCGATGCCCGTCGACGCCGTTGCATGCCACAGGCGTGCACCGTCGAGATGCAGCGAGAGACCCCGTGATCTGGCCAGGTCGCAAACATCCTTCAACTGGGCGAGCGGCCAAACCTTGCCACCACCGATGTTATGCGTGTTTTCCAGGCACAGCAGCTTCACCGGCGCCGGGATGGTGGTCGGAAAGAATCGATGCGCTTCCCCCAACGCAGCGGATACGTTCTCCGGTGAGAATACGCCGCGATTACCGGGCAGGAGGCGGGGCAGAACGCCCGATAACGCAGCGGGAGCGCCTCCCTCCAGGAGATATACGTGAGCATTCTGGTCAAAGAGCACGGCATCCCCCGGCTCCGTGTGAGCCCGGATACCCACTTGATTGGTCATCGTCCCGGTGACCATGTAGACGGCGTCTTCCTTGCCCAACAAGGCTGCAACCTCTCGCTCGAGTTCCTTTACGGTCGGGTCGTCACCGTAAACATCATCGCCAACGATCGCGGAAGCCATGGCACTTCGCATTGCATGGGTGGGTTGACTGCAGGTGTCGCTGCGCAAATCGATCATTTCATGACTCCCCAAGGGAACATATGGCCCCACAGTGTGGGATGAAATGAAATGCGTCTTTTGGATAATCTTGCGGATATTATTGGCGCGCCGTCCCGGGTGGAACCCCGTAGAACTTGCAAAACTCCCGGCTCAGGTGGCTCTGATCGCAATATCCCACCTCGATAGCGACCTGGCGCAGCGGCATGCCTCTCAATAGAAGCCCTTTTGCCAACGCAACGCGCCGCTGAATGAGATAGGCATGAGGCGCAATGCCGATCACGCGCTTAAACTCGCGCAGTAGATGAAATGCGCTGATGCCGGCCACTTCCGTAAGCTGGTCAAGCGACGGGTTCGCTGTCACATGCGCGTCGATATAGTCACGCGCGCGCCGTACGGCGATCGGTATGGCCAGCGGATGTCGAACACCTTTTGCACCGACACAATGCCGGTCAATCAATTGAAAGACTGCAACGGTCAGCCGTGAGCTCTTCTCCAACTGGCTTGCGTCGGTCGACTGCGAGCATCGGTGAGCCGCGAGAAGCAACCGCATTGTCTCGACGTCGTCGATGACGACATCGGGAAAATGCAGCTCTCCCTTGAGGCCGGGATCATGCGCCCCGACCAGACGAACGAAATCCCTGGTGGGAATGTATGCCATACGATAGTCCCACCCGCCGTCGATCGCCGGTCTCCCCTCGTGAATGCTTCCCGGATTGATGACACAGATCGTGCCTTGCGGCATGATCGCGCGCCGCCCTCGACCGTCGAGATACGCCTGCGCGCCTCGCTCGATGACGCCGATCGCATATTCGTCATGCGCGTGCGGCGGAAATCGATGTGTCCGGTAACTCGCGACCATCAGTTCGGCGTTCGCGAAATCCGGCTCACGCCATAGTTTCACTCGATTGAGCGGCACAGTGCCGATCGTAGCCATATCAAGCTCCCGATCCACGTAGGATTCGTGCATGTCGCAACAAGCGGTCCCCAGCGGACGGCACGGCTTACGGACCGATTTTTTCCGCCAAGGCACTGGACAGATCCTACACCTCGACAGCAATCGCGGTAGCCTCGCCTCCGCCAATGCACAACGCTGCGACACCGCGTCGAAGACGCCGGCGACGCAGTGCGTGCAGCAGTGTGACAACCATACGTGCGCCTGTCGCACCGATCGGATGCCCCAAGGCGCATGCGCCCCCGTTGACATTCAACCGATCACGAGGAATCGCCAACTCCTTTGCCGCCGCCATGGCAACTACGGCGAAGGCTTCGTTGATCTCGAACAAGTCCACATCGCCGATGTCCCACGCGGCCTTGTCGAGCAACTTCCGAATTGCGGGGATTGGCGCCGTCGTGTACCAGGCAGGATCATGGCTGAACGTCGCGTGCGCGCGGATTGTCGCAAGAACGGGCAGTCCCTCCCGCTCGGCGATCGAGCGTCGCGACAGGACCAGCGCCGCTGCGCCATCGCTATTGGAGGAAGCGCTCGCCGCGGTAATCGTGCCGTTCGGACGAAAGGCTGGCGGCAACGACCGGATTTTATCGGGCGACACCTTCAGGGGGTGTTCGTCGTGGGCAATCAGTCGCGGCACCCCCTTGTCGAGGACCGTGACCGGTGCGATTTCATCGGAAAATGCACCACTTTCGATGGCATTGCGAGCTCGCATCAATGTCTCCAAGGCGTACTCGTCCTGTTGCAAGCGATCGAACCCAAACCGCTCCGCCGCGGCCTCCCCGAAATCGCCCATCGATCGCCCTTTTTCGTAGGCGTCTTCCAGGCCATCCAGAAGCATGTGATCGACCACCTGGTTGTGCCCCATGCGATATCCGCCCCGCGCGCCCGGCAGCAAATACGGCGCGCTCGACATCGACTCCATCCCGCCGCTCAACACAAAGTTCGCCGAGCCGGCGAGCAGCAGGTCGTGTCCAATCATGATGGCCTTCATACCCGAGCCACAGACCTTGTTCACCGTGGTCGCCCCGGTCGCGTCCGATAGCCCCGCCGCGCGCAATGCCTGGCGAGCCGGGGCTTGTCCAATGCCGGCCGCGAGAACACATCCCATGAAACTCTCATCGATCTTCTCGCGATCGAGACCTGCGCGTTCCACGGCGGCGCGAATGGCGTGTGCGCCCAACTCGGGAGCACTGACCGCCGAGAAATTCCCCCCGAATCTCCCCAACGGAGTGCGCACTGCGGAAATAATGACAACCGGATCCAGTTGGTCCATGGAACTCTCCACTTTTCAATGACGAGGCGTGTTTCGTGAATTGAATCTATTTCTCAGCCGGTTCGAGCTGCGCGAGCGGCTTGAGTCGCTTCAAGGTCGATGCCGAAGGAAAGCGACCGGGAACAAACGCGTGCGCCTCCCGGCTGATGACCTTGCCCGTGTTGCGATCGATCATCACGGGATCGACGGCCTTTCCCGTCGAGCGATCGACAAAGTCGATGCCCCAGTTGTGACCTTTCACATGCTTGCGCCCCCACGCGAAAAGTGCGATCAGAACAGGCGACAGATCCCGCGCGCGCTCCGTAACGCGATATTCGTCCCGACCCGATGCGACAGACGCGCGATGCTTTTCCAGCAACCCGGAAGCGACCAGATCGGTCAAACGACGAGTCAGAATCGTGGGTGAAATGCCAAGGCTTTCGCGAAACTGCTCGAATCTGGTCGAACCCTGGAGTGCGTCCCGCAGAATCAGCAGGCTCCACCACTCCCCAACGTTTTCCAACGCCAACGCCACGGGACAATCCATGGAGGTAAAGTCTTTTCGTTTCACGCTCGATACCGTCTAAAGATGAAATTGGGGCCAAAGCCGTCGTGCGATGAAGTTTGAATATCGGGAGAGCCCATCGATATGTCCGCTAGCGCCGTCCAAGCAGAAGAAGACCTACGATCGCAGACGCTCCGGCGATCCAGAAGGCCTCGGCAAAAGCGCCGCCTTGCGACCCCAGGGTCATGACCAAAAGGCTTGTGCCGACGGTGGTGCCAAACTGACGGCTCATGTTGATGACTCCGCTGCCCGTCGACGCCAGCTCTGGTCCGAGTTTGACGACGCCGATGGCAAACAGATTGGGAAAGACGAGACCTACGCCCACTCCGGTGAGGGTCCAGGCAACGACAAACCAAGCAGGTCCCGCATCGCGGCCGACAATCAGGGCGAGCGCAAAGGACGAGCAAGCCAGTACCATCGAGCCCACCTTGACGCGTCGATACAATCCGCCCAATTCGGTGCGTTTCGTCAAGAAGGAAATCAGGCCGACAACACACGGTCCAGGCGCAATCATCATGCCAACGACCATCAAATCCTTGCTCACGACATCGTGCAAGTAAAGGGATGCGCCGAGCAGCAGTGCGCCGAATGATAGCGACATCACGAAGATTGCCGCCAGTGCAGACCTCATGTGCGGCTCGCTCAGCAATGCACGTGGCACGACGGGAGCGGGATGTCTCGCGACTCTGCGCCAAAGCAGCGACACCGCGAGCGTCGCTACCAGCCACGTAGTCAACGATGGTGCCGTCAGCCCCCAATGGCCGGCGTTGACCAACGCCAGGGCGATTGCACCGGACGCAAGGATCAGCAGCAAACTACCCAACAAGTCGAATCGCGCGTCGGACACCACTTTGGGTTGCGCGGGAATGATGTACGCGCCCAGGAGTATCGCGATCAGGCAAACCGGCACATTGATCAGAAATATCCATGGCCAGCCATACGCCGCAAGAATACCTCCGACGACCGGGCCGGCGGCTCCGGCCAGAGCACCGCTCGCGGCCCAGACACGAATCGCTCGAGGCCTGACCTCAGCGGGGAACGCGGCGACCAGAAGCCCCATGCTCGCCGGCGTCAGCAGCGCGGCCCCGGCCGCCTGGATGCACCGGAAGACGACGAGCATCCCGACGCCGCCGCTTGCCGCACACCCGACACTCGCCACCATGAAGAGGGTCAGTCCTGCGATAAATGCCTCTTTCTTCCCAATCACGTCCGCCAATCCACCTGCTGGAACGAGCAACGCTCCGTAGAAGATCGTGTAGCCGTTCAGAACCCAGGCCAGGTCGCTTAGCGGTGCGGACATATCACGTCCAATCGCCCCCAGAGCAACGTTGACGACAAACATGTCCAGCGACGCGATGAAGACCGCGAGACTCAGTACGAATATCATCCAACGCTCTCTCGAGTACAGGTATGACGCGCTCAGTGGTTCGGTAGGCATGGTTTGTGGTGATCTGGCGACTTCGATTCAATCCGGCTTGCAAAGTACTTCCGCACCAAATACTATCATCATAGTAGTATTATCCGCGAGGGTAATTTTCACAGGGTTGCGTCGCTTTCATCGAGCATCCGAGTGTTGGCTGATGAATCGAGGCAAGACACGCACGGAATACCGATTCCGTGTGAAGGGCTGTCAAGTCCACTCATCAAGACGGAGAGTTGTATGAAAGTGCTAATACTTGGCGCCGGCGCCATTGGCGGGTATTACGGTGCCAGGCTCCTACAGGCCGGTACCGACGTAACGTTTCTGGTGCGGCCGAATCGCGCGACGGCGCTGCAGCGCGAGGGGCTGCGCGTGAAAAGTCCGCAGGCGAATTTCCACGGCCGCGTCCGCGCGATCGTCGCGGGTGATTCAGAGGAAGTGTTCGACGTCGTCGTTGTTGCGTGCAAGGCCTACGATCTGCGCGCAGCGATGGATGCAATCACGCCTCATGTCGGGGCTCATACGGTGATCGTCCCCCTCCTGAACGGACTCAAGCCCTACGATCAGCTCGACGCGCGATTTGGACGCGAGCGAATTGCGGGTGGCGTTGCGTACATCGCAACGATGCTCGACGAGTCCGGTGACATCGTTCATCTGAACGCCGCTGACAAACTGATCGTTGGCGCCCGGCACGCAAGCCAGCGCCATGCGATCGAAAGCCTTTACGCCGCGTTATCTCAAGGAGAAGGGCTGCGAGAGATATCCGACGATATCGAGCAGGAGCTCTGGGAGAAATGGGTCATGCTCGCGACGGGCGCCACCGCGACGTGCCTGATGCAGGCCTCCATTGGCGAGATTGTCGCGACGCGCGATGGCACGAGTCTTGTCCGGCAGATTCTCGAGGACTGCGTCGCCACTGCGGCCGCCCAGGGGAAAGCGCCGCGTGAGAATGCGCGTGCCTCCATCGAGCGTCTGCTGCTCGATCCGGCATCCGCCTGGAAGGCCTCCATGCGGCGGGATATCGAGCGCGGCGCCAGGCGAATCGAGGCTGACGCCATCGTGGGAGATATGTTGACACGCGCTCGGCAGGCCGGCGTGACGTCCCCATTGCTCACCGCCGCTTACTGCCTGTTGCAGACATACGAGGCTCATGCGGGAAGCGGTACGTCCCAGTGAAGTCCTGACCGGCAGCCTCACGCGGAATTGCATGCAAGCTGGCGAAGGCGCCCGATGGCGCCAAGTTAACGGACGCCTGACGCCCACATTACATTTCTGAAAGGTTCGTGCGGTGGACTCGCCAGGCGTCACACAACTGTCCAGGCAGCGCATACAATCCAGGCAGGCGGAAAAGGGGGGCGACGACAATGCGCGTACTCGTAATCGATGACGAACGCAAAACCGGTGCGTACGTCAAGAAGGGGCTGGAAGAGTCCGGCTTCGTCGTCGACGTTGCCAACGACGGTGCCGAAGGCCTGATTCTCGCCAGTGAAGCGACGTACGATGTGATCGTGCTCGACGTCATGCTGCCCCAGATGGACGGCTGGTCCGTCCTGAAAACCTTGCGAAAATCCCAAAGCACGCCGGTATTGTTCCTGACGGCTCGCGACGATATCAGCGATCGGGTCAAAGGGCTGGAGCTGGGCGGCGACGACTATCTGGTCAAGCCGTTCGCCTTTGTCGAATTGCTCGCGCGAGTGCGTACGCTGGCGCGTCGCGGCCCGCCTCGCGATAGCGACATTCTTACCCTCGGTGATCTTGAGATCGACGTGACACGCCGGCGCGTTCGTCGCGGCACGATGCGTATCGATCTGACACCGCGCGAGTTCTCCCTGCTGCAAATCCTCGTGCGTCGCCAGGGGAAGTGCTCACCCGAACGCAAATCGCCTCCTACGTGTGGGACATGAACTTCGACAGCGACACGAACGTCGTGGAAGTCGCCATCCGACGTCTGCGAGCGAAAGTGGACGACGACTTCCCCGTCAAGATCATTCACACCGTGCGTGGCGTGGGCTATGTCGCCGAGATCAAATCGGTGGATTGATGGCTGCCCGACCGCTCTCCACAACCCTGGCAATCTCCTTCGCAGCCACAACGCTGGTCGTGTTCGCCCTGGTGGGCACGACGCTCTACGTTACGCTCGGACGTGAGATCCGTCAGCAGGACGATCTCGACATCGTGCTGAACGCCCGCCACACACGCCGCCTCGCCGAAGAACTGCGCAACAGCGACGACCTTCGCGAGCATGCCTTGCGCCTCACGAGTCAGGTGCTCGGAAATCCATCGTTCGCGATGGAAATACTTGGGCAAGGTGGGGTCAAGCTGATCGAACACAATTCGAATCGGGTCATGGGCACGTCGCTTGCGCCCGTGACAACCGCATCAAGGCTCGATGCATCGCAACGCATCACGGAAGCCGACGTGTCGGAGTGGCGCGGCCCCAAGGGCTTACCTGTGCGCGGTCTGGCCACTGACGCCCGACTGGGTGACGGTTCACGGGTCACGGTCGTGATTGCCAGGGACATGACCGACCGGTGGCGCGTGCTCGATCATTATCGCGAACGGCTCTACGGGTATGGGCTTGCCGGCGTGCTGCTCGCTTTCCTGATCAGCTGGCTGCTGGCGCGTGCCGCACTGCAGCCTTTGCGCGATCTGGATTCGCAGGTTGGCGCTGTCACTATCGACAAACTCGATACGCGAATCGAGATCGAGGGCGCATCGAGCGAGGTCGAAATCGTCGCGAGGTCATTGAATTCGATGATACGGCGTCTGCACGATGGCTTCGAGCGCATATCGCAGTACACGGCCGACCTCGCTCACGACATGCGGACGCCGCTTGGCAATCTGCGCGGCGCCACCGAGGTCGCCCTGGCGCGACCACGAAGTGTTCCCGAGTACGAGGCGCTGCTCGAATCAAATCTGGAGGAATGTGCCCGCCTCTCGAAGATGATCGAAAACGTCATCTTTCTCTCGCGTGCGGAGCATCCGCAGTTCATGACGGCAATGGAGGAGTTCGATGTTGTCATCGCCCTCACCCAGATCGCCGATTACTTCGAAGGGCTGTCGGAGGAGGCTGGCGTCAACCTTCGCGTGACAGGCGAGGGTCGTGTACGTGCCGACAAGGAGTTGTTCCGTCGCGCAGTCAGCAACCTGCTCGCAAACGCGCTGCGCTATACGCCGCCAGGCGGTGAAATCACGCTGCGCGCCGAACCCACCGCAACCGCGGTCGCCATCAGCGTGCACAACCCCGGACCCCAAATCGACGCGGCTCTGCTCGAGCGGATTTTCGATCGGTTCTATCGTGCGGACGCCTCTCGCCACATTACGGCCCAGGCCAGCGGATCCGCCGGACTGGGACTCGCGATCGTGCGCACCATCATGACCCTGCACGGTGGAACGGCGCATGCCGAAAGCGATGCCACCGGCACGCGATTCGTCCTTTCCTTCCCGCGTCATTGAGTCGCAGCCCCCTCACCGGCGGGCGACACACCGTCCTGCAATGCATCGCGGTCCCAGCCGCCGCCGAGCGCCTGAAGCAATCGGACGCTCGCGTCGAGTTGCCGCTGTCCGATCTGCTCGAGGGTGCGCTCGCTCTGCAAGGCGATGGATTGGGCTGCGACGACATCGAGGTAGCTCACCGCGCCCGCCTCATAGCGATGGTTCGTGAGCGAAAGCGCCAGTTCGGCAGCGGCCACCGCACGTTGCTGACTTCGCGCCTGCTCGGCCAGCGACCCCAGCTCGCTCAAGTCGTCTTCCGTCTGCTGGAAAGCCTCGAGCACAGTCTGACGATAGGCGGCGACTACCTCGTCGTACCGCGCGCTGGCCCCCTTTAAGGTTGCGTCTCGACGGCCGCCATCGAACACCACGCCCGCAATTTGTGCGCCAAGAGACCAGAAGAGACTCGGCGCCGACAACCACGGGGAGAAAAACGTGCTCTCCAGTCCAGTCGATGCCGAGAGGACAAGCGAAGGATAGTATGCAGCGCGCGCCTGCCCGATTTCAGCGTTGGCCGCGGCAACGCGTCGCTCTGCGGCCGCAATGTCCGGACGACGTTCAAGCAGCGCGGAAGGGACGCCTGCGGGGATCGACGGCAACACGGCCGCGGACCCCTCTCGCGGCAGGGAAAACGACGATGCCGGCGTGCCGATGAGGGTTGCGATGGCATGCAGGAGTTTCGCGCGCTGTGCCATGATTTCCTGCTTCGCCGTTTGCGCGCTCTCGAGCTGCGTTCGCGCCTCGGAGAGCACCGAGGCGTCGATCGCGCCATCGGCGAGCTGTTGCTCCTCGATGCGCAGGCCGGCCTCGCGGGTCGTTACCGTGCGCTCGAGAAGCTGCCGCTGACGATCCAGCGAGCGCAGACCCAAATATGCGGACGCGAGTTGACTGGTGACCGAGAGGCGCACTGACTCCAGGTCCGCCTGACTGACCTGGACGTTATCACGCGCCGCCGTAGCGGCGCTCCTCACTCTCCCGAACAGATCCGGCTCCCAACTCGCTCCGGCACCGACCGAGTAGTCCGGGATGGTCTTCCCGGCAAGCGCGCGATCCACGAGACTCCGGGACGTTCGAAAGCGCTGTGCCCCATCGCCAGCGCTAACGATCGGCGCCGACGCGCTTTGTTGATACGCGAGCGCGGCACGTGCCGCTTCCAGCCGCGCGACGGCCTGGCTCACCGTCTGATTGGAGACGTCGACGCGGGCCTCCAGGCGATTTAACGTTTCGTCATGGAAAACGCTCCACCACGGCCCTCTGGATTTGCCGTCCGCGGGTGCGGCGGCGGCCCAACCGGCGCCGGGATACGTGGCGCTTGCGTACTGGGCAGGCGCAGCAATATCGGGTACACGATAGGGAGGCACTGTCGAGCAGGCGCTCAACGTCGTAACTACGCAAACGAGCGCCCCGGTGCCCGCCTGGATGGATTTCATGGAGATCATGGCGAGCCTCCTCACGCCTTGCCGGAAGTCGCGGCAGGCCTGGATGGCATCGGTATGGCCTGACCGGACTCCACGGACTTCGTGCCGGCTTCATGGCTCGCGCCGGCCCGGCTCCCGGCATTCCACGAGGCGGGACTCGACCGTACGCGCTGGCCGTCGGAAATGGCGTCGCCGGGATTGGCAATCACGCGATCGCCTGGCGAGAGGCCCGAGGCAATCTCCACGTAGGCGCCGAAGTCCCGCCCGATGCTGACACGCCTGAGCGCCACCTTCTCGTTCGCGTCCACCGTCGCGATGCTCACGCCGTCGGGACGAAACAGCAGCGCGCTCGCGGGAAGTTCAAGGCCGGGCGCATTGGATTTCAGCGCCAGGTGCACCTGCGTGTAAGCGCCAGGCAACAAGGCGCCGTCACGGTTATCGACATCGATCTCCACGCGTAACGTGCGACTTACGGGGTCGAGCGCGTTGGCATCGCGGGCGATGGTGCCGGGGAAACGCCGGCCGGGGTATTGCTCCGTCGCGATCCACACTTGTGTGTCGCGCGTCACGCCATTGGCTTCGTCTTGAGGAACATCGACGTAGACGCGCAGACGATCGGTCTGCTCCAGGTGAAAGAGTTCGCCGGAGGCCGCCGGTAGGCCCGGTGCCCCACCCGCCGTGACCAGCGCGCCCACTTGTACGTTGCGTGCGCTCACCACCCCATCGAACGGGGCGGTCACACTTTGATACGACACCAGTTCGGAGAGTCGCGACACGTTGGCCTGTGCTGCCTGCAACGCGGCTAGCTTGGCTGCGGCGTCGCTGGCCTTGGCATCGGCATCCTGCTGGGAAACGGATCGGGTTTGCAGCATGGTCCGCCACCGTTGCGCCGTGCTGTTGGCGAAGCGGTAATTGGCCTGTGCCGTGGCCTCGTCAGCCCGGGCCTGGCGCAATTGCGCATCGAGCTCCGGGGTATCGAGCCGAGCCAGCACCTGAGCTGCCCTGACGTGCGAGCCAATGTCGGCGAACCACTGTTTGACATAGCCGCTGGTGCGCGCGTAGATCGCCACGTCGGCCCACGGCGCGACGGCGCCGGGAAGCATGAGATCCTGGATCGCCGGGGCAGGTGTCGGCGCAATCGTCGAGACTCGCAGCTCGCGCTGCGCCTCGACTTGCGCGGCCTGCGCCTGTCTCGCCACGACCCGCGGCACAATGCCCGCACACAGCAGCGTCAGCGCCAAGGCACCAAGGCCGAGCCCCCACAAGCGTCGCGCCCCTGAAGAACGCCGCATCGCGGCGGGTGTGGCCTGAGGTGGCAACGGGGCGAACTCCGGCTTTTCCGTGGCCGCGGAAGTCTCGACGCGGCCGTCGGGCGGGTTATGCATGCTCATTGGGAATCCTTGTTGACGTTGGAGGACGTGGCCGCTCGCGTATCGTTCGAGCGCCCCGGACGGCGAGTCGCGAGCCAGCCGTGTACCGAGGCAAACACGACCGGAACGAACACAAGCGTCGATATCGTGCCAAGCGCGAGTCCACCGATGACGGCCCGCCCGAGCGGCGCGTTTTGCTCTCCGCCATCACCGAGCCCGAGCGCCATCGGCAACATGCCGATCAGCATTGCGAGTGCGGTCATCACGACCGGGCGAAAGCGGTCGAAGCCGGCACCGAGCGCAGCGTCGATCGGCGCCACGCCGGCCGCGAGCGACTCGCGCGCTGCATTGATGACGAGGATGCTATTGGCGGTGGCAATGCCGATGCACAGGATCGTGCCGGTCAGCGCGGGCACGGACAGCGTTGTTTGCGTGACAAACAGCATCCACGCAATACCCGCCATCGACGCGGGAATACCGCAAATGATGACGAGCGGGTCGACCCACGATTGGAAATTCACGACCATCAGCAGGTAAACCAGCACAATCGCGAGGACAACGCCGAGTGCCAACCCGCTGAATGAGGCGTTCATCGATTGCACCTGCCCCCGGATGACAATCGACGATCCGGATGGCAAATGGGCGCGGGTCGCATCGACCAGACGGGCAACGTCCGATGCAACCCCGCCGAGATCGCGGCCTTGCGTAGACGCGAAGATGTCGAGCACAGGTTGCACGTTGTAGTGGGAGACGACAGCCTGTTGTTCGCTGCGCGTGAGCGTGCCCAGGGAACCGATCTGATTTTGCGGCGCAATGAAGGACGCAGGCGTCGTTACCGGCACGTTGGCGAGCTTCTGCAGAGAGTCGATGTTGTACTGCGGCACCATGGTGGTAAGCGGGTAGCTCACACCGTTTCTTGGGGCGAGCCAGAAGTTCGGCGTGGTCTGGGAGCTGCCGGATAGCGCAATGAGCAAGTTCTGGGCGATATCGCGCTGCGTGATGCCCGCCTGAATGGCTTTGGTGCGATCAACGTTCACGTTTATCGTGGGTGCGTCGCCGGGTTGCTGGATATGGGCGTCGACAAGCCCCCGAACGCCGCGCAACTGGTCGAGCAGTTGATTGGCGAGCGCCCGATTCTGTGCCAACTTGTTTCCCACGATCTGAATGTCGATGGGTGCCGGCAGGCCGAAATTGAGGATCTGGCTGACGATGTCGGCCGGGAGCATCGAGAATGTGACGCCGGGGAACGAGGCGTTGAGCACATCGCGCAGTTTCGCGACGTATTCGGCGGTGGGTTGGTGATCGGGCTTGAGCGTGACGAGCACATCGGCGTCCTCTGGTCCGATCGGGTCTGACGATTCGTAGGTGAGGTTGATGCCACTGACCGGCAAGCCGATGTTGTCGAGCACGAGGCTCACTTGCGCCGGAGGAATGACCGTCTTTATCTTCGCTTCCACTTCGTCTGTGATGCGGGCGGTCTCTTCGATGCGCGTGCCGGTCGGCGCACGCAAATGCAGGCGTATTTCACCGGCATCCACGGACGGAAAGAAATCTCGTCCGATAAACGGCACCAAGGCAAGGGAGCCAAGGCAGATCGCGAGCCAGACTGCCACGAACCGCGACCGCTGGCCGACAGCGGCCCGGAGCGCTGAAGCGTAGCAGCGGCGCAGCGATTCGAAGCCCGTCTCGAAACGCGACTGAAAGCACGAGAGCCGCGCGGACCATCCGCCGGCAGGCCGCGCATTCGCGGATTTGGCGCGCAGCAAATACATCGCGAGCGTAGGGATCAGCGTGCGCGAGAACAGGTATGAAGCGCACATCGCGAATATGACCGCTTCGGCCATCGGCACGAACAGGTACCGTGCGACGCCGGAGAGCAGGAACATCGGCACGAACACGATGCAGATGGAAAGGGTCGAGACAAAGGTAGGTACCGCAATCTCGCCAGCGCCATCGAGGATGGCGTCGTGCAACGGCGCCCCTCGCTCCAGATGATGCGTAATGTTTTCGATCGCGACGGTCGCATCGTCCACGAGTATGCCTACCGCCAGTGCCAGCCCGCCGAGCGTCATGATATTGACGGTCTGCCCCAGCGCCGACAGCGCGATCAGCGAGGTGAGCGCGGAAAGCGGAATCGTGATGGCGATAATGAGCGTGGCACGCCAACTGCCGAGAAATAGCAGGATCATCACCGCGGTGAGACATGCGGCAATCAGCGCTTCGCGCACGACACCGGAGATTGCCGACTTGACGAATAGCGACTGGTCCGCAAGCGGCGTGACCTTGAGTGCGCCAGGCAGACCGGCCGTGATCCTCGGCAACAGTTGCTTGACCTGATCGATGATCGTGAGGGTGGATGCGCTACCGGTCTTCTCCACGGTCAGCAATGCTCCGCGCTGGCCGTCCGCGCGCACGATGTTGGTTTGTGGTGCGTAACCGTCGATCACATGGGCGACATCGCGCAGATACACGACCGCTCCCTTTTCGGTCTTGACAGGCAGATCGTTAAGCGCGTCAACGCTCTGCGTGCTTCCATCGATCCGGACGTTGTATTCGCGCGCGCCGATCTTGGCCGTGCCTCCGGGCAGGATCAGATTCTGAGCGTTGACTGCGTTGACCACGTCGATCGGCGCGAGCCCCTTGGCCTGAAGCGCACGGGTGTTGAGCTGCACCATGATCTGACGGACTTTTCCGCCATAGGGGAGCGGCACCGCAGCGCCCTGCACCGTGGCCAGTTGCGTCCGGATAAAGCTGTTGCCGAGGTCATAAAGGGACTGCTCCGGCAGCGTCTTGCTCGAAAGCCCGAGTTGCAACACCGGCACCGTGGATGCGTTGTAGGTAATGATGTTCGGCGGGAGCGTGCCGGGTGGCATGACACGCAGAATGGACGCGGAGTTCGCCGCAGCTTCGGCGATCGCCCGATTGATGTCGGCGCCCGGATGGAAGAAGACTTTGACCACCGACACGCCGTTGAGCGATTGGGATTCGATGTGATCGATGTCGTCGACGTCGGTCGTCAATGCGCGCTCGTAGTTCGAGGTGATCCGATGCGCCATGTCCTCGGCCGAGAAGCCGTTGTAGGACCAAACGATGCTGATGACGGGAATGTCGATGTTCGGAAAAATATCCGTCGGCGTACGCATGATGGCAAGGGGGCCGAGGATGAAGATCAGCAATGCGAGCACGACGAACGTGTAGGGGCGCCTGAGCGCCAATCTGACGATCCACATGACAATGTCCGGGGGTGAGGTGACTACGGCAGCGAAGGACCCGCTGCGCCCGGAAAGTGGAATTCCGACGAACGCGGGCGTTCGAGATGGAGGCAAGTATGTGGATGGGCCGCTTACCTCGCGCTGACCGTCAAATTACGGATTTGTCATCTGCGCGGATAACAAAATCGTAATCGGGGAGTCACCTTCAGGTCAGCCGCGAACGACCAGAATGCATTCAACCTTCGCGACATTGTCGAAGGCTGGCTGAACTGCCCCAGTTCCGGGCGCAGAGGCCACTTTTGCAAAGGTGAATATCATGAAAGCCATCGTCTCCGCCCTTCTCGTTTCCTGCGCCCTGGCCGCCCCCTTCTCCGCATTCGCCCAGTCGGGCGGCAACGACGGTGCGGCACTCTCGCGTACGCAGGTCCGGGCCGATCTCGTCCGTGTCGAACAAGCGGGCTACCAACCGTCCGGCTCGCAGGCCAACTACCCGGCCAACATCGAACGCGCCGAGGCCATTGTCGCCAAACAGGACGCCCGTGCGAGCATGACCAACACCTCCGGCACTGTCACGGCGACGGGGGTAAGCACGGGCAACCAGCCGGTAAGCCACGCCGGAAGCGAATCGATTTATTTTGGCGATTGATTCCCGCGATTGCGCCGCCCAGTCGCACCAAGGCAATACTGGCATCGGGAATGGGCGAGAGAGCCACTTGCCGGGCTTGCTCGGATGGCTCTCCGCCCGTGATGGCGCAGCGGGCGCTCGCAGGCACTGCAAGCTCGTTCGCGGGTTTGGGCGACGCCGCCCGAGTTTGTTGGAACCGGGCATGTCGTCGTCGACGCTTTCTGCTGCATCGTCAGCGCGATTGACGACGCCGAAGATGGCGTCAAAAAAACCCGCCTCCGAAAGGGAGAGCGGGCTTTTTTTTAGCCACCAGAAAGGCGCCTGGCGTGGATCAGAACGGAATATCGTCGTCCATGTCGTCGAAGCCGCCGGACGGCTTGGCCGGCGCCTGCTGACGGCCACCGCCGCCACCACCACCGCCACGCGAATAGCCACCGCCGCCCTCGTCGCCACCACCACGCGAGTAGCCGCCACCGCCGCCACCTTCACCGCCGCCGCTGCGGCCACCGAGCATCTGCATCTGGTCCGCCACGATTTCCGTGCTGTAACGGTCCGTGCCGTCCTGCGCCTGGTACTTGCGCGTGCGGATACGGCCTTCGATATACACCGACGAGCCCTTCTTCAGGTACTCATTGACGATTTCCGCGAGCCGGCCGAAGAACGACACGCGGTGCCATTCCGTCATTTCCTTGAACTCGCCGGACTGCTTGTCCTTGTAACGGTCGGTCGTGGCCAGGCGGATGTTCGCGACCGCATCGCCGCTCGGCATGTAGCGGACTTCGGGGTCGGCGCCAAGGTTGCCGACCAGGATCACTTTGTTGACTGATGCCATAAATCTTTCTCCGGTATTGCTGAAATCCGTTCAGGATTGACGAGGCGCTGGCGTCCTCATCGGTGCGGCGATTATAAGCCACACCAAAACCCCAGCTGCACAGGTCATAAAGATTGCGTTTTGTCCGAAGTGGGTCATCAGATACCCCCCAAGCGCGCCACCGGTGAACAATCCGAGTGCCTGGGTCGTATTGTAGACGCCCACCGCCGCGCCCTTGCGCTGTCCCGGCGCCAGCTTCGACACCAGCGACGGCTGCGACGCCTCGAGCACATTGAAGCCCAGAAAGTACACGAACAGCACCCCGGCGATCACGCCCACCGTCGGCGGCAACTCACCCAACGCCACCTGCGCCACCGCCACCAGCGCGATCGCCGAGAGCAGCACCGCCTTCATCTTGCCGCGCTTTTCCGCCGCAATGATCGCCGGCACCATCGCCACGAACGACAGCCCCATGACCGGCAAATAGACCTCCCAGTGCTGCGCCACCGGCAAGCCCGCCGCGACGAGCATGCGCGGCATCGCCACGAACAGCGCGGTCTGCGTGGCGTGCAGGATGAACACACCGAAGTTCAGGCGCAACAGCTCGGGGTTGTGGAGCACCTCCGAGAACGGCGCCGGTCCCGCCTTCGGATGGGCCGGCGGCGTGGGCACGACCCACAGCACCACGAAGATCGCCAGCACCGCCAGAATGCCAATGGCCGAAAACAGCCCGCTCATGCCCAGCCAGTGATACAGGAACGGCGCGCAGACAATCGCCACGGCGAACGAGATACCGATGCTGCCGCCGATCATCGCCATCGCCTTGGTGCGGTTGGCCTCGCTCGTGAGGTCCGCCACGCAGGCCATGACCGCCGAGGAAATCGCCCCCGCCCCCTGAATCGCCCGGCCAACGATGATCCACGTCAGATCGTGCGCCATCGCCGCCACCAGCGAGCCGATGGCAAACACGATCAGGCCGAAGACAATGACGGGCTTGCGCCCCAGTCGGTCGGACGCCCAGCCGTACGGAATGTACAGCAGCGACTGCGTCAGACCGTAGATGCCGATGGCCAGCCCCACGAGAAACGTGTTGTTGCCGCCCGGCAGGGTCTGCGCGAACACGGAGAACACCGGCATGATCAGGAACAGGCCGAGCATGCGCAGCGCGAAGATCCCCGCGAGCGACGCACTCGCGCGCACTTCTAGCGGGGTCATGCGGCCCCCTCGGCCGCGTGTCGAGGCAGGAGAAGCGGAAGTCACGGAATCGGTAGACATTACGTCCTGAGAGATGGAAAAAGCGCTCGCCGGTAGGGTTTCGCTATCAGTTTGGCTGTCGAGCCGCCTCGGCACCGTCCGATGCTCGCGGCCCCGGGCGCCATGTCGGCCGTCCGTGCGACCCAAGCATCGCACTCAGGCCCGCGGTCGCGGCGGCGCCTCTGGATTTCGGGCGGTTCGTCCCCATCTGAGTCGCTGGCCGTTGTGCCGTGCGAGACAGCCCGTCAGCCGGTTCAGCCCTGGCAATCAAACTTAGGTATATTAGCAGGTTTAGCCGCCCGGATTTCCCCCCAGCGGCCCGCCCGACCGCTCCCGCCGCCTGCCGCGTCGACGCCTGGCCAATGCCGCGTCGACACGGCGCGACGTCCCGGGAAATTCGGACTCTTGGGGGCCGGAAACCGCCCCGCGACAATTCGCCGCGCGGATTCCTCGGCGACGACCCGGAACCGTCAATGGAAACCATTCGTATTCGTGGGGCACGCACCCACAACCTCAAGAACGTCAACCTCGACCTGCCGCGCCACCAGCTGGTCGTGATTACCGGCCTGTCCGGCTCCGGCAAGTCGTCGCTCGCCTTCGACACGCTCTACGCGGAAGGTCAGCGCCGCTATGTCGAGAGCCTGTCGGCGTACGCCCGTCAGTTCCTGCAACTGATGGAAAAGCCGGACGTCGACCTCATCGAAGGCCTGTCGCCCGCGATTTCCATCGAACAGAAGGCCACGTCGCACAACCCCCGCTCGACGGTCGGCACCGTCACGGAAATCCACGATTACCTGCGCCTGCTCTACGCCCGCGTGGGCACGCCCTACTGCCCCGATCACGGCCTGCCGCTCGAATCGCAAAGCGTCTCGCAGATGGTCGATGCCGTGCTCGCGCTGCCCGAAGACACCAAGCTCATGATCCTCGCGCCGATCGTCGTCGATCGCAAAGGGGAACATGCGGACCTGTTCGATTCGATGCAGGCGCAAGGCTTCGTGCGCTTTCGCATTCGTTCCGGTGGCGGCGCGGCGAATGAAGGCACCGCACGCGTCTACGACATCGACGCGCTGCCCAAGCTCAAGAAGACGGAAAAGCACTCGATCGACGTGGTGATCGACCGCGTGAAGGTGCGCGCCGATCTCAAGCAACGTCTGGCGGAGTCGTTCGAGACGGCACTGCGTCTGGCCGACGGACGCGCCGTCGCGCTCGAGATGGACACCGACAAGGAGCACGTCTTCAGCTCCAAGTTCGCCTGCCCGGTGTGCTCGTATTCGCTCCAGGAGCTCGAGCCACGCCTGTTCTCGTTTAACAACCCGATGGGCGCCTGCCCGACCTGCGACGGTCTGGGACAGATGACGTTCTTCGACCCGAAGCGTGTCGTGGCCTTCCCCGCGCTCTCACTCGCTTCCGGCGCGATCAAGGGCTGGGATCGTCGCAATCAGTTCTACTTCCAGATGCTGCAAAGCCTGGCGGCGTTCTACGACTTCGACGTCGACACGCCGTTCGAGGACTTGCCCGAGGCCACGCAGAAGATCGTGCTGTACGGCTCCGGCGAGCAGGAGATCCCGTTCACCTACGTGAACGAGAAGGGCCGCACGTCGGTGCGCTCGCATGCGTTCGAAGGCATCATCCCGAACCTGGAGCGCCGCTATCGCGAGACCGACTCGGTCGCCGTGCGCGAGGAGCTCGCCAAGTACCAGAACAACCGGGCCTGCCCCGATTGCGAGGGCAGTCGCCTGCGCCGCGAGGCGCGCTTCGTCAAGGTCGGCGAAGACAAGCAGGCCCGCGCCATCTACGAGATCGGCAACCTGCCGCTGCGCGACGCGCTGGGCTATTTCCACGAACTGGTGCTGCATGGGGCCAAGCGCGAGATCGCCGACAAGATCGTGAAGGAAATCGTGGCGCGGCTCTCGTTCCTGAACAACGTCGGCCTGGACTACCTGTCGCTCGAGCGCAGCGCCGACACGCTCTCGGGCGGCGAAGCGCAGCGCATTCGTCTCGCGTCGCAGATCGGGTCCGGTCTCACGGGCGTGATGTACGTGCTCGACGAACCCTCGATCGGGCTGCACCAGCGCGACAACGATCGCCTCATCGGCACGCTCAAGCACCTGCGCGACCTCGGCAACTCGGTCATCGTGGTGGAGCACGACGAGGACATGATCCTCGCGAGCGACTATGTCGTCGACATGGGACTCGGCGCCGGCATTCACGGCGGGAAAGTGATCGCGCAAGGCAGCCCCGCGCAGATCGAAAGCGCGCCGGAATCGCTCACCGGGCAGTACCTGTCGGGCGCGCGCCGCATCGAAGTGCCGGCCGAGCGTCATGCCCCCGGCGAGGACCACCTGCGCATCGTCGACGCCACGGGGAACAACCTCAAGCACGTCAACCTCGATCTGCCGGTTGGCCTGCTCACCTGCGTGACGGGCGTTTCCGGATCGGGCAAGTCGACGCTGATCAACGATACGCTGTACCACGCCGTCGCGCGCCATCTCTACGGGTCGTCGGCCGAGCCGGCACCGTACGAACAGATCGACGGACTCGAGCACTTCGACAAGGTCATCAACGTCGACCAGTCCCCGATCGGCCGCACGCCGCGCTCGAACCCGGCCACGTACACCGGCGTTTTCACGCCGATTCGCGAGCTCTTCGCGGGCGTGCCCGCCGCCAAGGAACGCGGTTACGATCCCGGCCGCTTCTCGTTCAACGTGAAGGGCGGGCGCTGCGAGGCCTGTCAGGGCGACGGCGTCATCAAGGTCGAGATGCACTTCCTGCCGGATGTGTACGTGCCCTGCGACGTCTGCCACGGCAAGCGCTACAACCGCGAAACGCTCGAAGTGCAGTACAAGGGCCGCAACATCTCGGAAGTGCTCGACATGACGGTCGAGCAGGCACACGAGTTCTTCAAGCCGGTGCCGGTCGTGGCGCGCAAGCTCAGGACGCTGCTCGACGTGGGCCTGGGCTACATCCGCCTGGGCCAGTCGGCCACCACGCTCTCGGGCGGCGAAGCGCAGCGCGTGAAGCTCTCGCTCGAACTCTCCAAGCGCGATACGGGCCGCACGCTGTATATCCTTGACGAACCGACCACCGGGCTGCATTTTCACGATATCGAACTGCTCCTCACCGTGATTCATCGGCTGCGCGACCAGGGCAATACGGTCGTCATCATCGAGCACAATCTCGATGTGATCAAAACGGCGGACTGGGTGATCGATCTCGGACCGGAAGGCGGTGCGGGCGGCGGGCAGATCATCGCGCAGGGCACGCCCGAACAAGTGGCGGCCAACAAGGCCAGTTTCACCGGAAAGTACCTTGCCCCGCTGCTTGCGCGCGCGAAGTAAGCCGCGCCATCACGGCGAGGCAATTATCAAGGACGTCACTGCATGGAACCACGCTCTGGCTGGAATCCGGACCGGAATTTCTGGATCGAACTGGCGAGCTACGTGTTCGCCGCCGTGGGCCTGTGGCTCATTCTCGGCATCCATCTGCTCTCGGTAGTGCTCGCGGGCATGGTGGTCTATCAGCTCGTGCACGTGCTCAGCCCGCGCCTGCAACTGCGCATCTCGAGCGATTGGGCGCGGCTCGCCGCCGTGGCGCTGCTCTCGGCCATCATCGTGGCGCTGATGACCGCACTCATCTTCGGCATCATTGCCTTTTTCCGCAACGACGCCGGGCATCTGGAGCACATCAACGGCCGCATGATGGACGCGCTCGAACAGGCGCGCAGCCAACTGCCCGCGTGGGTGACGGCACGGCTTCCCGCCGATACCGACGACATCCACCAGGCCATCACGGGGTATCTCAAGGATCACACCCAGGAGATGTCGCTGGTTGGCAAGGAAGCGCTCAACGCGATGGTGCACATCATCGTCGGGCTGGTGCTCGGCGCCCTCGTGGCACTCTCGTCGGTGCGCCCCGTCCAGCACATGCGCCCCCTGGCCGCCGCGCTCACGCGCCGCGTCACGCTGTTCGGCGACGCCTTTCGCCGCATCGTGTTCGCACAGGTGAAGATCTCGGCCATCAATACGCTCTTTACCGCCATCTTCCTGCTCGCGGTACTGCCGATGTTCGGCGTTCACCTGCCGCTGCGCAAGACGATGATCATCGTGACCTTCGTGGTCGGTCTGTTGCCGGTCATCGGCAACCTCATCTCGAATACATTCATCGTGGTGCTGGGGCTGTCGATGTCGCTTTACGTGGCGATCGGAGCGCTCGTGTTCCTGATCGTCATCCACAAGCTCGAGTACTTCCTGAACGCGCGCATCGTTGGCACCCAGATTCAGTCGCGCGCATGGGAGTTGCTGCTCGCAATGATCGTGATGGAGGCAGCGTTCGGTCTGCCGGGACTCATCGCCGCGCCCATCTATTACGGCTACCTCAAGAGCGAGCTCGCCGACAAACAACTCGTCTGAGACGAACGCCCGTGCGTCGCCCCACCCCTTAGTGCTTACGCAATCTCGCGATTGCGCCAGACAGCGGGTCAGGACGGTCCACGGGCGTTTTTCCGACCGGAATTTGACATTTCGTCACTCAGTGACATAATGTCAAATCATGAAATCCACCAAATCCGCCGTCAGCACGGGCAAGCTCGACGAAAACGCGCTGCTGCTGCGCGAGGGACGCAAGATCGTCGAGGCGCTCGGGCAGACGTTCGCGCCGCTCGTCGAGGTAGTGCTGCACGACCTGACCGATCCGGACAACGCGGTCGTGGCCATCGCCAACAATCTGTCGGGTCGCCAACCCGGTGACGCCGTCACCGAAATGGGCCTCGCGCGGATTGCCGATCCGGCGTTCCCCGAAGTCATCGCCAACTACGCGAACCGGTTTCCGGACGGACGTCCGGCCAAGAGCACGTCCATTGGGCTGAAGAACAGTCGTGGCGAGTACGTCGGCGCGATTTGCCTGAACATGGACATTTCCATGCTGGCCGCCGCGGCGGCCAGCGTGCAGCAACTGGTCGGCGTATCGGCGCAAACGCCCGCACCGGTGCGCGAGACGCTCGCCACTCGCCGGCTCGACGACATCGCCCCACTGATTACCGATTTCGCGGCCCAGCGCAACACGACACCCCCGGGCCTCACGCTGTCGCAACGCCGCGAGGCGATCCGTCTCGTCGAAGCGCGCGGCCTGCTCGATCTGCGTCATGCGCATGCGGAAGTCGCGCGTACGCTCGGCGTGGCGCGATCGACCGTGTACACCTACCTCACCGACCCGAAAGGCGCATCATGACCCCCACCCCGCTGGCGATCACCTACGGCGACGTCGTCGCCGCTCACGATCGGATTCGCGAAGCCGCCCATCGTACGCCCGTCCTCACCTCGCGCACGGCCGATGCCATGACCGGCGCCAGCCTGTTCTTCAAGGCGGAGAACTTCCAGCGCATGGGCGCCTTCAAGTTCCGCGGCGCCTACAACGCGATTTCGCAATTCACCGCCGAGCAGAAGCGGGCCGGCGTGCTGGCGTTCTCGTCGGGCAACCATGCACAGGCCATCGCCCTGTCCGCGCGGGAGCTCGGCGTGCCGGCCGTCATCCTGATGCCGCAGGATGCGCCGCAGATGAAGATCGACGCCACGCGCGGCTACGGGGCGGAAGTGATCCTGTACGACCGCTATCAGGAAGATCGCGAAGTCTTGTCGAAGCGCCTGGCGAGCGAGCGCGGCATGACGCTGATCCCCCCCTACGACCATCCGCATGTGATGGCCGGCCAAGGCACGGCGACCAAGGAGCTGATCGAAGATGCCGGCGAGCTCGACACGCTGGTGGTCTGCCTCGGCGGCGGCGGGCTGCTCTCGGGCAGCGCGATCGCCGCGCGGGCGCTCAATCCGAACATCGAAATCTACGGGGTGGAGCCCGAAGCGGGCAACGACGGTCAGCAAAGTTTCCGAAGCGGCGCCATCGTGCACATCGACACGCCGCGAACGATCGCCGACGGCGCGCAAACGCAGCATCTCGGCGCACTCACTTTTCCCGTGATCCGCTCGCTGGTCGACGACATCCTGACCGTGACCGACGACGAACTCGTGCAGACGATGCAGTTCTTCGCCAGTCGCATGAAGATCGTCGTCGAACCCACCGGCTGCCTCGCGGCGGCCGCGGTGCTGCAAGAGAAGATCGACGTGCGGGGCAAGCGTGTGGGCATCCTCCTGTCGGGTGGCAATGTCGACATGGCGCGCTTCGCGAAACTCACGCTCGGGGAGGCCGCATGAGCACGCGCGAACGCGGTATCGAGCCAATCAACGTTCCCACGCTGCAACCGCCCCGCGGACACTATTCGCACGGCGTTTGCGCGGGTGGCTTCGTGTTCGTGTCGGGACAGTTGCCGATCACCCCCGACGGCGAACGCCTGGTCGGGGCCCCCTTTGCCGCCCAGGCGCAGCAGGCACTGGAGAACGTGGCGACGATCCTGAACGCGTGCGGCACGAGCGTGAGCCGTCTCGTGCAGGTGCGCGTGTACATCACTAACGTGGACGACTGGGGCGCTTTCAACGAGGTCTACGCCGCGTGGGCCGGCAGCGCAAAGCCCGCCCGGGCCGTCGTTCCCGTGCCCGCGCTCAGTCACGGCGTGGCCATCGAGATCGAGGCGACGGCATTGGCCGGCTGAGGCTCGACTGAGGCTCGACTGAGGCTCGACTGAAGGTCGGCTGAAAGATGGGCGTGAAGCGCGCCGACCGCGGGCAAGGTCGGCGCAAAACGCCGGCCGTTTGGGAGACGGCGCCGCCCGCGCGCAAGCCATCTCACAAATCACGGCAACGGCATGCAACGGGCGGGATATTTATCTGCGAAGATCCGTCTCATGGATACCCAGTGACCGCCTCGCCGGCACACCGATCAGCCCAAAAGCCGCTCATCATGACCCCACCCGACACCTCCGCCGCCCAGCCGTCCCCCGCGTCGTACCCACCGACGCCGCAACGTGTCGACGACGAGCCGTTGCGGCTTGTCACCAGCTTCAACGACATCTTCGTCGTGATCGCAGCGTGGCTGCTCTCGTTCGGCACCGTGTTCCTGACCGGGGGGCTCCCCTCCTGGCTGCAGATGCTGATCGCAACGGCCATCACGTGGGGCCTCTCCGAGATCTTCGTGCGGCGTCGTCGCATGGCCTTGCCCGCGTTGTGCTTCGCCTTCAGTTTCGTGAGCACCGCCGCATTGCTCGGTTTCGGCAACGCGTCGCTGCTGCACCAGGGCAGCGAGACGGTCCGGGCCTCGATGAGCGTGTGGACGCTTGCCGCCACCGCCGTGTGCACGCTCCTCGCTGCCGCCCTGTACTGGTGGCGGTTCCGCGTTCCGGCCGTCATCGCCATGGGCCTGGCCGGCGTGGTGATCGTTGCGTGGGCACATGCGCTCGTGCTCGATGCGCAGGCCGTCGGCGGGTTGCTTGTCGCCAACATCGTGGCCGGCCTCGCGATCTTCATCTGGGCGCTGCGCTGGGACGCGCAGGATCCTCAGCGCATCACGATCCGCTCGGATGTCGCCTTCTGGCTCCATCTGCTCGCCTCGTGCATGGTCACCCACCCGATCTTCTGGATGCTCGCCCCACATCACCCGGGCGCCGTGATCGCCGTGTTCCTTGTGCTCACCGCCGTGTCGCTCGCGATCGATCGTCGCGCGCTGATGCTCTCGTCGCTGTTGTATGTCATGAGCGCGATGCTGCGCCTGATGGTCACGCCTTCGCCGGTCGGCGGCGATCTTCCGGGACGGTCTTACGACCTCGCGCCAATGTCGCTGCCGCTGGTCGCCGTCGTGGTCGGCGGCGGGCTGCTGTTGCTTTCCGTGTTCTGGAAACCGTCGCGCGGCGCGGTGCTGCGCCTGCTGCCCACAGCGTGGCGGGCGCGTCTGCCGCGCTGACCGGCCTGCGCCGTCTCGCCGCGCGACTGCGCCGCTACTGCAACGTCACACGCGTGAGCACCGCCATGAAGTGATCGAGCGACGGCGTGACAAGACCGGCCACCTTGGCACGATCGTCCCATCGGCGCAGGCGTAACGCCGCATCGGCATGCTCGCGCGCCAGGAACGCGCGCGCCTGCTCGTCACTGAACACCCCGCCCTGCAATGCCAGGCTGCGCACGGAGTCCTCCGACAATTGGCCGAGATACGCCGCATCGATGGCACACAGGCATCGCTTGGCGTCCACGTGCAGACGAATCGGATCGAGCACGGCATCGCCGAACAGCGGCCGCAGGAAAGGCAGGGCGTAATACTGGTGCAGATCGTCGATGCCGCGCTCGGTGGGCGTTTCGCCCTGGAGGTTGAGCAGATGGCCGAGGTCATGGAGAAAGCTGGCCGCGACGAGCGCCTCGTCGGCGCCCTCGCTTTCGGCAAGCGCGCCGCATTGCAGCGCATGTTCCAGTTGGGTGACGGGCTCGCCGCTGTAGGCGAGCGAACCGAATTTATCGAACAGGGTGCGGATGTCCGGCAGGCTCAGGGCCATCGTGTGAACTCTCGTTGTCGTCGCGAGATCCGGGAGCGGCTGCCGTCGCGACATCGGCGAGCGCCGCCAGCTTGGAGGCCTTCGTTTCCTTGGGCGGCTTGGTCGTATCCTTCGGCTTGTCGCGCATGCGGCTCTTGCGAAGCGCGCCCGCGTCGTCGAGCACCGGATAGGCCGTGGAGCAGAACAGCGAATTGAGACGCTTCATGTCGCTGATGATGTCCAGATGCAGTGAACTCGTCTCGATGCTCTGCACCGACTGCCCCGCCAGACGATTCAGGTGCGTGTACGAATAGGCACGCTCGAGATCGCGGAAGCTCTCCTTTTCCGCCATCAGGCGCTGCGCGCTCTTGAGGTCGGTATTCAGAAACACCGACAGGCCCAGTTGGAGGTTGGTCACCAGTCGCGCATGCATGTCGCAGATCTCCTGCAGGCCCGCCTCGGAGAACGACAGCTTGTGCGAGATCTTCTTCTCCTCGACCTCGGTCACCATGCGCTCGATGATGTCGCCGGCATGTTCCAGGTTGATCGTGAGCGAAATGATGTCGGTCCAGCGGCGGCTGTCCTGCTCGCTCAGGTTCTCGCGCGACACGCGCGTCAGATACATCTTCACCGCGGTATAAAGATGGTCGACGTCGTCGTCCAGACGTCGCGTCTCTCTGGCGCGCACCACGTCGTTGCTGCGAATCACGTCGAGCAGGCCGTTGAGCATCTGCTCGACGATGTCGCCCATGCGCAACGTTTCGCGTGTGGCATTGGCGAGCGCGAGCGACGGCATCTCCAGCGCACTCTCGTCCAGGTGGCGCGCGCGCGTGACACCGTCGGCCTCGGGCTTTTCGGCGAGCAGGCGCTCGCAAAGCCGTGCCATCGGTTCGGTGAACGCGAGAAACACCACGCAGCGAATCAGGTTGTACAACACGTGGAAATTGACGACGGCTTGCGCGGGCGCGTCGGAGATCCAGTCCACGAGATGCGGCGCATAGTCGATGAACGGCAGCACCAGCACGCAACCGATCAACTTGAAGATGAGGCTGCCGAACACCACGCGGCGGCCCGCGGCGTTCTGCCCCGCCGAGGTGAGCATGGCCAGCATGCCGCTGCCCAGATTCGCGCCGATCACCAGACACAGCGCGACCTTGAGCGAAATCACCCCCGATGACGCCAGCGTTGCCGTGAGCAGCACCGCCGCCAGACTCGAATACGACACCATCGCAAAGAGCGCGCCGATCAGCGTATCAAGCATCACGTCGCCCGTGAGCGAGCCGAACAACACCTTCACACCCGCGGCTTCGGTCATCGGCGTGGTCGCCGCCACGATCAGTTGCAACGCGAGAATGATCAGACCGAGCCCGATCGACACGCGCCCGAGCTGGCCAGCGCGCGTCTGCTTGCGCGACAGAAAAAAGATGACGCCGAAGAAGATCAATAGCGGCGAAAGCCAGTGCAGGTCGAACGTCAGCACCCGCGCCATGAGCGCCGTCCCGACGTCGGCCCCCAGCATGATCGACAACGCCGGCGCCAGTGCAATGAGCCCCTGCGCGCCGAACGACGACACGATCAACGCCGTGGCGTTGCTGCTCTGCACGAGACCCGTGACGAGCACGCCGGCCGCGAAGGCAAGGAAACGGTTGGAAATGCTGTGCGAAAGAATGCGCCGCAGATCGGCGCCGTAGACGCGCAGCACGCCGGTACGCACGATATGCGTACCCCAAATCAGCATCGCCACGCCGGAAAGGAGGTTGAGTAGTGTCAGCATGCCAGTGTTCCGTGATCTTCTTGTCGACGGGACTGGCGACGTCCTGCGCCGCCGACATGACGCGCCCACTGGTTTGCCAAACCGGCATCCCGCGTCAGTCCATCACTGGCGTCGGGATGCGTATGAAGTTCACGCGTCATGCGTATCCCCAATCGGTACACCGTACACCAAATCGATCACTGCAACAATCGTGTCATCAAATTGTCACAATTTTCGGCTCGATTCTGCCAACCCTTGTTGCGTAAGGGGGACAGACGGGTGACCGGTCTTCCGGACACCCCCGTTTTCCCTGCGCCCATCGCCTTCCGTGGCGGGTTCAAATCCCCCAGGGCAACGTGAAGGTCTTGGTGTTGGTGAAGCTCTTCATCGCCTCCTGCACGCCCTCCTTGTAGCCCAGCCCCGAATCCTTGATGCCGCCGAACGGCGTCAGTTCGATACGGTAGCCGGGCACTTCCCAGACATTCACGGTGCCGACCTGCAGGTCGTTGGTAAAGCGCGTCACGTAGTCGAGCCGGTTCGTGCACACGCCCGAGGACAAGCCGAAGGCCGTGCCGTTGGAGATGGCGATGGCCTCGTCGATGCTGCCGAACGTGATGATCGGCGAGACCGGGCCGAACGTCTCTTCGCGCACCACGGTCATTTTCGGATCGACACGATCGATGACGGTCGGCGAGTACAACGCGCCGTCGCGGCGATTCCCCACCAGCAACCGCGCGCCCTGGGCGACGGCCTCGTTTACGCGCGCCTCGAACAGGCGGGCCGCGGCTTCGTCGATGACCGTACCCATGTCGTTGTTACCGTCGGCCGGATCGCCGTACTTCCATGCGCGAGTCTTCTCCACCACCAGCTCGGTGAACCGGGCGGCGATGTCCTGATGCACGAGCATGCGCTTGACCGCCGTGCAGCGTTGGCCGGAGTTCTTGTACGAGCCTTGCACCGCGAGATCGGAGGCACGATCGAGATCGGCGTCTTCCATGACGATCAGCGGGTCGTTGCCGCCGAGCTCCAGCACGATGCGTCGATACCCCGCCTTCGACGCGATGTACTTGCCGATCGACACACCGCCCGTGAACGTGATCAGGTCGATGTTCTCGTTGGTGATCAGCTCATCGGCGATCTCCATCGGATCGCCCGTGATCACCTGCAGCATCTCCGGCGGCAGTCCCGCCTCGTAGAGCGTGTCGGCCAGGTAGTACGCCGAGAGCGGCACCTTCTCGGAAGGCTTGAGCACCATGCGGTTATTGGTCGCGATCGACGGCGCCACCTTGTGGGCCACCTGATTCATGGGGTGATTGAATGGCGTGATCGCCGAGATCGCGCCCAGCAGCGGCTCACGCTGCGTGACCACGCGACGCTTTTTGCCGTGCGGCGTGAGATCGCACGAAAACGCCTGCCCATCGTCCTTGAGCGCCTCGCCGGCGGCGAAGCCGAGCACGTCGGCCACACGGCCGATTTCGTAGATGGCGTCCTTTTGGCACAACCCCGACTCCATCGTGATGATGGCGGCCGCCTGCGTGGTGCGCTCGCGCAACAGCGCGGCAGCCTTTTCGAGGATGTTCGCGCGCTCGAAGCGCGTGAGGGTGGAGCGGAACTGCCTGGCGATCGAGAATGCGCGACGCACGTCGTCGAGCGACGCTTTCGGCACGGTGCCGACGAGGTCGCCCGAGTAAGGATTGAAGACTTCGATGATCCGTTCGCGGGTCACTTTCTCGCCGCCGATGCGAAGCGCTTCGGCGCGGAATTCGGGGTGCAGCTTGTGCGGCGCGTTCATGGGGTTCTCCACAGCGTATCCAACTGGACAGGGGCCCGGCCGCGCAACCATAACGGGGTTTGCGCGCCGTTGGTTCTCATCAGGAATCGTTCGAATGTGGCATCGGTCGCGCTTCAGACGTGATTCAGCGCCACGTCGAGAATGTCGAAGTTGCGCAGGCGCGCCTTGCCCGGGATGCCTTCGGTCTTGCGATTGAAGAGCAGGGGCACCGTCTGTTCCGAGATGCCGCCGTGCGAGCGCAGCGGCACGGTCAGTCCGGTCAGGTCGTGACGGCTCGCGCTCGTGCCGAGCACGACCGACTGATCGCTCACGACCACGAGGTCGCCCACGCGATCGGGCGGCAGTTCGAAGCGCGCGCACGCCTCGGCATTGGTCAGCACGACGTCCATGCCGGGCAACGAGGCGATGCGCGCGCGAATGGCATCGCGATCGACGTCAGCCGGCAGGTAGATCGTGGCGTACGAGCCAAGCGCGCCGTGATGCACCACATAGGGATCCGTGATCGGCAGGATCACGCGCGCGCCCCCCGCCTCCACGCCCTTGCCCAGCCAGTCGTCGAGCAGATCCTGCAGGTAGACGACATTGGGTTGCCCGGTCGTCGGATCGTGCTTGGCGTTCATCCCGTGATCGGCCGTCAGACCGATCACCGCGCCCAGTTCGTCCATGCGACGCAGGTACTTGTCCATCATGGCGTAGAACGCGTTCGCGCCCTGCGTGCCCGGCGCCCACTTGTGCTGTACGTAGTCGGTCGTCGAGAGATACATCAGGTCGATCCGGCGCGTCTCCAGCAGGCGCACGCCCGCCGCGAACACGAACTCCGAGAGCTCGGCGCTGTAGACGTCCGGCACCGGCATGCCCACCAGGCCGAGCACGTCGTCGATGCCATTCTCGGCGAGCGTGACCTGGTCGGCTTTCTCCGAGGAGAAGCAGACGCCCTTCATGCGATACCCGAGCAGCTTGCGCAGCTTGTCCTTGGCCGTCACCACGGCCACGCTGGCGCCGGCGTCAGCGGCGGCGGCCAGCACGGTGCCCGCGCGCAGGTAGGCCGGGTCATTCATCATGACCTCGGCACCGCGCCCACCGTCGGCGGCCGGATCGAAGAAGTAGTTGCCGCAGATACCGTGCACGGCAGGCGGCGCCCCCGTCACGATCGACAGGTTGTTCGGGTTCGTGAACGACGGCACCACGCAGTCGCCCTGAAAAACGGCGCCTTCCTTGAGCAGATGCGCGAGATACGGCGCAACACCCGCGGCCGCGGCCGCTTCGAGATATTCGAACTGGCAGCCGTCGACACACACGATGACGGTCGGCTGTTGCGGCAGCCGGTACTGGCGGCCGTTCACTTGAATCTGTTCGGGCTGGGTCACGTCGGATCTCCTCAAGGGCAACTGGGTGACTGCCGCAGGCGTCGTCGTTGGGGGCGACGACCGGCCGGCGACCGGTTATTCAACACAATCGGTACGTCGATGTCGCGGGCGCGATCAGCCGGCCTTCGCCTGCGTACCGCTTCCCGGCGCGCGCGCCAGGGCTTCGCGAATGCGGGCGCGGCCGCGCGAGAGGTGCTCGCGAGTGACCTGCGCCGCGCGCTCGGGGTCGCGTGAGGCAATGGCGCTCACGATGTCGCGGTGTTCGCGCTCCGACTTCGGCGGCGCGGACGTGTCCGCCGTCAGCGCCTCGTGACGGAACAGGCTCAGCTCCTTGACCAGGCGGCGGTAGGTCTCGAGCAACTTGCGATTGCCGACCATCGCCACCAGCGCGTCGTGAAACGCCAGGTTCAACCGGTAGTACCCTTCGCTGTCGCCCGCCTCCACCGCGCGATGCATCGCCTCGACGGATTCGCGCAACTGCGTGAGCTGCTCCGACGTGATCGTCTCGGCCAGCGTGCGCGCCACGTGTTCGTCCAGCACACCGCGCAGCGCGTAGATCTCCTCGGCCTCCTCCAGGGAGATCACGCGCACGAACACGCCGCGATTCTTCTCGGTGCGCAGCAATCCGGCTTCTTCCAGAGCGCGAAACGCTTCACGCACCGGTCCCCGTGACACGCCCAGCCGCCCGGCCACCTCGATTTCGTTGAGCTTGGTGCCGGGCGTGAGCGTGCCCGCCATGATCTGGCGCTCGATCTCGTGCTGAACGAGCGTGGTGAGCGACTGGCTTTGCAGTAGCTCGATCGCCGTTGGCGAGGTGGGCTTCGGGGTCATACCGGTCTTCCTTTTCTCTGAATTCCGCGCTGGGCACTCATGCGATCCCGTGCTGCCGACACCGTTGCAATTTGTGGCATCACGTGATTATTTTTGTTGTTGACATTCAAGCACAGCAATTTGTAGATTGTCAACAAAACACATCCGACATTGCAGGCAAATTTCGCAACAACGTCGGGGTGAGTCGGTTCAGGCAACGACGAAACCCTATCTGAATCAATGATTTCCATACTATTGGAGGTATTTGACGAACAGATGACAAATGCATCGGGTTTCAATAAAAAGACATAATTTGCCAATAATATGCAACACAACACCCCAAAAGAGGGCGTTGACCGACTCACTCACGCGATCTGGATTCGCGACCCACAGGAGCCATCCATGAACCAAACGTTGCGCCATGCCATGCGCGTAGCCGCCTCGCTTGCCGCCGGACTCGTCTGCGCCGCGCAGGCCGGTCAGGCGCTCGCCAAGACCACGCTGACCGTCTATACGGCCTGGGAAGTCGAAGTCATGCGCCCGTATGCCGAGGCGTTCCAGAAAGCGAATCCCGATATCGATATCAAATACGTGCGCGACTCCACCGGCGTGGTCACCGCCAAGGTACTCGCCGAGAAAGCCAACCCGCAGGCCGACGTGATCGCCGGACTCGCGGCCTCGAGTCTCGAGCTGATCAAGCAGGAAGGCTTGCTCACGCCGTACACGCCGAAGGGTTTCGATCGGCTCACGCGCGCCTATAGCGACAAGGCAACACCGCCTTCGTGGATCGGGCTGGACGTGTGGGGCGCCACCGTGTGCTTCAACACGGTGGAGGCGGCCAAGCGCAACCTCCCGAAACCGACCTCGTGGGAAGACCTGGCCAAGCCGATTTACAAGGGCATGATCGTGATGCCCAATCCGGCCACGTCGGGCACCGGCTTCCTCGACGTGACGGCGTGGCTGCAGATGTTCGGCAAGGAAGGCGGCTGGAAGTACATGGATGCGCTCGACAAGAACATCGTCAAGTACACGCACTCGGGCTCGAAACCGTGCCGGGACGCGGGCGCCGGCGAATACCCGATCGGCATCTCGTTCGAGTTCAACGCGCATCGCACCAAGGCCGCGGGCGCACCGATCGATCTCGTGTTCCCCAAGGAAGGGCTGGGTTACGACATCGAGGCGGCCGGCATTGTGAAGACCACCAGGAAGCTCGACGCCGCCAAGCGGTACATGGACTGGCTCGCCAGCAAGGAAGCCAACGAGATGTATGCGAAGGACTGGGCCATCGTCGCCTATCCGGGGGTTGCAAAGAAGTTCGACACCATTCCGGCGAACTACCCCGACATGCTCGTGAAGAACGATTTCACGGAAATCGCGAAGCAGCGCGAGTCGGTGCTCGCCGAATGGCAGAAGCGCTACGGCGCGAAGTCCGAGAAGAAATAAGCGCGGCGAACGCGCCGGACACTTGGCCCATCGGACATTGCGAACCCTGCAGGAGGTCCCCCGAATGAGCGACGACACGTATTTGCACCTCGCCGGCATCCACAAACGTTTCGAGCACACGGTGGTGCTGCACGACATCCACCTCAGCGTGCGGCGTGGCGAAATGTTGTGTTTCCTCGGCCCGTCGGGCTGCGGCAAGACAACGCTGCTGCGCATCATCGCGGGCCTGGAGGCCCAGACGCAGGGAACGCTGTCGCAAAACGGCCGCGACATCTCGACGCTGCCGCCGATGCAGCGCGATTACGGCATCGTCTTCCAGTCGTACGCGCTGTTTCCCAACCTGAGCGTCGCGCAGAACGTGGCTTACGGGCTTACGAACCGGCGCGTCGCGCGCGCCGAGCGTGACGCCCGCGTGGCCGAGCTGCTAGCGATGGTCGGCCTGCCGGACGCGGGCGACAAGTTCCCCGGCCAGCTCTCCGGCGGCCAGCAGCAACGCATCGCCATTGCGCGGGCACTCGCCACGTCGCCCGGCCTGTTACTGCTCGACGAACCGCTCTCCGCGCTCGACGCGCGGGTGCGCGTGCGTCTGCGCGGCGAGATCCGCGCGTTGCAGCAACGGCTCGGCATCACCACGATTCTCGTGACCCACGACCAGGAAGAAGCCTTGTCGATGGCCGACCGCATCGTGGTCATGAACCAAGGCGTGATCGAGCAGGTGGGCACCCCCGGCGAGATCTACCAGCACCCGGCCACGCCGTTCGTGGCCGACTTCGTCGGCAAGACCAATATCCTGCCGGCCCGGCTCGGCGATGCGGGGCGCGTGCACGTCGGGCAGTACGAACTCACCTGCGGCACGCTCAACGGCTGCCGCAGCGGCGAGGACATTCGCGTGTTCTTCCGACCGGAGGATGTCCGCGTGCGCGATCTCGACGGCCTTGACGACGGCGCCAACGTCTTCGACGGCGCAGTCGAGAAGATCGAGTTTCTCGGCGCCTTCTCGCGCGTGACGCTGCGCATGCACGCGTGCGAGCACCCGCTCTACGCCGACCTCTCGCCTGCCGACATGCAGGCCCTGCAACCGGCCACGGGAGGCGCGCTGCGCTTTGCCGTGCCGAGCGCCGCCGTGCGCGTCTTCCGCCAGGGGTGAAGCCACGATGAGCTCCGTACCTTCCACATTGCGCAGCGCACCGTCGGCGCACCCGGCCGACGACCGCCCCGGTCGCCTGGATCACCACCCGACGGCTAGCGCACGATCGGTGCGGCTAGCGTCGCACTGGACCGATCGCCTGGCCCACGCGCTGTTGCTCGTCGCGGCGGCCGCGGGCGTGCTGTTCCTGCTCGCGCCGATGGCGGCGATTCTCGTCAAGAGCGTGCAGGACAACGACGGGCATTTCGTCGGACTGCGGCACTTCCGGGAATACTTCCATTCCCCCGCCCTGCTCGGCTCGATCTGGAACAGCGTGTGGGTTTCCCTGGTGACGACGTGCATCACCGTGCCGCTCGCATTTCTCTTCGCGTACGCGCTCACGCGCAGTTGCATTCGCGGCAAGTCGCTGTTGCGCAACATCGCCCTGATCCCGATTCTCGGCCCGACGCTGCTGCCCGCGATCTCGTTCATCTTCTGGTTCGGCAACCAGGGGGTGCTGCGGCCGTTCATGGGCGCCGTGGACATCTACGGTCCGCTGGGCATCGTGATGTCGCTCGTGAACGCCACCTTTCCACATGCGCTCATGATCCTGATCACGGCGCTGTCGCTCACCGACGCGCGTCTGTACGAAGCGGCCGACGCGCTCGGCACGCCAATGGTACGGCGCTTTCTCACGATCACGCTGCCAGGTGCGAAGTATGGCGTGATCAGCGCGGCGATGATCGTCTTCACTTATGCAATTTCCGACTTCGGCATTCCCAAGGTCATCGGCGGGGACTTCAACGTGCTCGCCACGGACATCTACAAGCTCGTGATCGGCCAGCAGGATTTCTCGAAGGGCGCGGTGGTGGGCCTGGTGCTGCTCGTGCCGGTCGGCATCACGTACCTCGTCGACTCGGTGGTGCAACGCAAGCAGCAGGCACTGCTCTCGGCGCGGGCCGTGCCTTACACGCCCAAGCCGTCGCGCCGCTTCGATGCGCTCATGGCCGTGCTGTGCTGGTCGATGGCGGCGATCATGCTCGCGATTCTGGGCATGGCGGTGTACGCGTCGTTCGTGAAGTTCTGGCCGTACAACTTCAGCCTGTCGCTCGGACATTACCGGTTCGGCCTGATCGAGAGCGGCGCGTTCGACGCCTACATGAACAGCGTGCAGATGGCATTCTGGTGCGCGGTGTGGGGCACGGCGGCCATCTTCGTCATCGCCTACCTGCTCGAGAAGACGCGCGGCATGCCATGGGTGCGCGGCCTGATCCGCATGATGGCCGTATTGCCGATGGGCGTGCCCGGCCTCGTGCTCGGCCTGGGCTACATCTTCTTCTTCGTTCCGGCATCCAATCCGTTGCATGGCCTTTACGGCACGCTGGCCATCCTGGTGATCGTCAACGTGGTGCACTACTACTCGTCGAGCCATCTCACCGCCGTGACCGCCCTCAAGCAGATCGATCCCGAATTCGAATACGTGTCGGCGTCACTCAAGGTGCCGTTCTACCGGACGTTCTGGCGCGTGTCCGCCCCCATTTGCCTGCCGTCCATCATCGACATCAGCCGGTATCTCTTCGTCAACGCGATGACGACGGTGTCCGCCGTGGTGTTCCTTTACTCCGCCGACACGTCGCTCGCCTCGGTGGCCATCGTGAACATGGACGAGACCGGCTCGATCGGCCCGGCCGCCGCCATGGCCACGCTCGTCGTGCTCACGTCCATGCTGGCCTGCCTGCTCTATCACGGCGTGCAGATCGTGGTGGAGCGCTACACGCAGGCGTGGCGGCGGCCGTCGGGCATGGTCGGCAAAGGTCATTGAGGTTCGCCGCAAACACGAGGTTTCACGTATCGGGACCCGGCACTGTGTCCGCGGCTTCCGGGTCCGTCGCAGCACCGCATGTCGACGACGCTGTTACTTCTCTCGCTTGTTTTCCCGCTTGATAGGAGGCGGTCATGATTCTCGGTCAGGAACCGATTCTGCTCACCCCCGGCCCGCTCACCACGTCGCCGGCCACCCGACAGGCCATGCTGCGCGACTGGGGTTCGTGGGACGCCCAGTTCAACCGCATCACGGCGTCGCTGTGCCGCGACCTCGTGGATGTCGTGCACGGTGGCGACGACTATGTCTGCGTGCCGCTGCAAGGCTCCGGGACATTCTCCGTCGAGGCGGCCATCGGTACGCTCACGCCGCGCGGCGCGCGGATCCTCGTGCCGGACAATGGCGCGTACTGTCAGCGCATTCTCAAGATCTGCCGCTATCTGGGGCGCGACGCGATTGCCCTGCCCATTCCCGAGGACGCGGCGGCAAGCGCCGCCGCCATCGATGACGCGCTGACGCGCGATCCGTCGATCACGCACGTGGCCCAGGTGCACCTCGAAACCGGCGCGGGCGTGCTCAACCCGCTCGCCGATATCGCGCGCGTGTGCGAGAAGCACGGCAGGGGGCTCATCGTCGACGCCATGAGTTCGTTCGGCGCCGTGGAGATCGACGCTCGCTCGATGCCGTTCGACGCCCTCGTCGCGGCAAGCGGCAAATGCCTCGAAGGCGTGCCGGGCATGGGCTTCGTGATCGCGAAGCGCTCGGTGCTCGAAGCGAGCGCCGGCAACAGCCACTCGCTCGCGATGGATCTGCACGATCAGTACGTCTACATGCGGAAGACCACGCAGTGGCGCTTCACGCCGCCTACGCACGTGGTCGCCGCACTACGCGCCGCCGTCGATCAGTTCCTCGTTGAAGGCGGCCAGCCGGTGCGCGGCGAGCGCTATCGCAAGAACTGCCGAACGCTCGTCGAGGGCATGGCCACGCTGGGCTTTCGCCCTTTCCTCGCGCCCGAAGTGCAGGCACCGGTCATCGTCACGTTCCACGCGCCGGCCGACAGCAAGTACGACTTCAAGGCGTTCTACGCCGCGGTACGCGAACGCGGCTATATCCTGTATCCGGGCAAACTCACGCAGCTCGAAACATTCCGCGTCGGCTGTATCGGTGCCATCGACGAAAACGAGATGCGCAACGTCGTGACGGCGATCGCGCAATCGCTGGCATCGCTTGGGATCCGTCAGGTCGCACCGCTCACGCGCGCGGCGTGAGGCCGCGCCCCCCGGCTTCGTCCATCGACGCGGCCGGGGGCCTCCGGTAAGCTTGGGGATGTCGCGCGCGCGTGCGCGCCCTTTCCGAGGTGATCCGCATGCCATCGCCGAAAACCCCTGGCGCCAGCGGCCGCGCCAAACGTGCCGACATTCGCTTCAAGCGCGCGTACGACGCCCCCGGGCCCGACGACGGACAGCGCGTCCTGGCCGATCGTCTGTGGCCGCGCGGGCTTGCCAAGGCCAACGCGCAAATCGACTTCTGGGCCAAGGATGTCACGCCCTCCACGGAACTTCGCAAGTGGTTCCACGAACACCCGGAACAGTTCGACGCGTTCCGCGAACGTTATCTGCACGAACTCGCCGCTCTCGATGCCGAACGCAACGACACGTTGGCCGAACTGCGCACGCGCGTGAAAGCGGGGCCGGTGACGCTGCTGACGGCGGCCCACCGGCTCGTCGAGCACGACACCCATACGCACACGCACCTCGACGTCCTGCGCGACTTCCTCGAGGCCAGGTGACCGACCGCGTCTCGCCTCACGAAACGCCGTATCGGGCCGCGACACGGTATTCCGCCGACTGAAACGCGGCGGCGTCGCGCGACGTCGTTGCAACCCCGCGTGGCACCTGGATCGACGGACAAGC
Organism: Pandoraea pnomenusa; assembly: GCF_000767615.3. Lineage (NCBI taxonomy): Bacteria > Pseudomonadati > Pseudomonadota > Betaproteobacteria > Burkholderiales > Burkholderiaceae > Pandoraea > Pandoraea pnomenusa. The sequence continues at coordinate 4,809,123 of NZ_CP009553.3, forward strand.
CCGGCGGGCGGTGGGGAAGTTTGCTATAAGGCTCTGTGCGCCGTCGGCGCCTCATGCCCCTGTCCATGCGTTTTTTCGCGCTGTCGCGATGGCCGCGCCGTGTCTCATGCTCGTTCCACTTATCGTTGCCTGCGCGCTCTTCATGGAGAACATGGATTCCACCGTGTTGTCCACCTCGTTGCCGTTGATCGCGAGGGATTTCGGCGAGAGCCCGATCACGCTCAAGCTCGCGCTCACGACGTACCTCATCAGCCTGGCCGTCTTCATTCCGGTGAGCGGCTGGATCGCCGATCGCTTCGGCACGCGCAACGTCTTTCGCACCGCCATCGGCGTGTTCGTTCTCAGCTCGATCTGCTGCGGCATTTCCACGAACTTGCCGGAGCTCGTGATCGCGCGCTTCATGCAAGGCATGGGCGGCGCCATGATGGTGCCGGTAGGACGCCTCGCCCTGCTCAAGTCCGTGGAAAAGCGCGACATGGTGCGCGCGCTCAATTACCTCACGATCCCCGCGCTGGTCGGCCCCGTGCTCGGGCCACCGCTGGGCGGCTTCATCACCACGTTCTGGCACTGGCGCTGGATTTTCTTCATCAATATCCCCATCGGCGTACTCGGCTTCGTTCTCGCCACCAAGTACATTCCCGATCTCTACGAGGAAGACCTGCCGCCGCTGGACGTCAAGGGTTTCGTGCTATCGGGTCTCGGCCTGTCCATCCTGATGCTCGGCCTCTCCACCATCGGTCGGCACCTGATTCCCACACCGCTTGCGCTGGGCCTCGTCGCGCTGGGCGCCGGTCTGATCCTGGGGTATCTGCGTCATGCAAGAGGCCTGGCGCACCCGCTGCTGCGGCTCGACCTGTTCCGCATTCCCACCTTCCGCGCGGGCGTGGCCGGCGGCACGTTGTTCCGCATCGGGGTGGGCGCCACCCCGTTCCTGCTGCCGCTGATGCTGCAACTGGGTTTCGGCATGACGCCCATGGAGTCCGGCGCGCTAACGTTCATCTCGGCCGCGGGCGCCATGTTCATGAAGACGCTCTCGCTGCGAATCCTTCGACGCTGGGGCTTCCGGCGCGTGCTCATGATCAATGCGCTGATCGCATCGGCCACCATCAGCGCCTACGGCCTGTTCACCGCGCAGACGTCGCACCTGGTGATTCTCGGCACGCTGCTGTTCGGCGGCTGCTTCCGTTCGTTGCAGTTCACCAGCCTGAACGCCATCTCCTACGCCGACGTTCCGGCGAACCGGATGAGTCAGGCGACAAGTCTGGCCAGCGTCGCCCAGCAGGTCTCGCTGACCCTCGGCATCACCATCGGCGCGGCCGTACTGCAAACGTCGTCCTGGCTGCACGGGCGCGATCACGTGACGAACGTCGACTTCCCCTGGGCATTCCTCGTCGTGGGGCTCGTCGCGATCAGCTCGACGGTGTCGATCGCCCGGCTCGAACGCGACGCCGGCAACGAACTCGCGCAACGCAACGCCCGCTGAACGCGCACGGCCCAAAACCAGAACGCCCGGGACATGACGTCCCGGGCGTTTCGTTTTCGTGGCTCGTGCGCGCGCTTCGCGAGGCTCAGCGGAAGATCACCGTCTTGTGCCCGTTGAGCAGAATGCGGTGCTCGGCGTGATACCGGACCGCGCGCGCCAGCGCCACGCATTCCACGTCGCGGCCGATGGCGGTCAGTTGCTCGGGGTCCATGGTGTGGTCCACACGCTCCACTTCCTGCTCGATGATCGGACCTTCGTCGAGGTCGGACGTGACGTAATGCGCCGTGGCCCCGATCAGCTTCACGCCGCGATCGAAGGCCTGGTAATAGGGCTTCGCGCCCTTGAAGCTCGGCAGGAACGAGTGATGGATGTTGATCGCGCGGCCGGCGAGCTTCTTGCACAGATCGCTCGAGAGCACCTGCATGTACCGGGCGAGCACCACGAGGTCCACGTTGTTCTCCTCCACGAGCTCGAACACCTTCGCCTCCTGCGCCGCCTTCGATTCCGGGGTGGCGTTCATCAGCGGCAGATGGTGGAACGGAATGTTGTAGCTCGCGGCGAGTTGGTAGAAATCCTTGTGATTCGAGACGATCGCCGGGATTTCGATGTTGAGCTGACCGGTCTTGTAACGGAACAGCAGATCGTTCAGGCAGTGGCCGATCTTCGAGACCATGAGCAGCACGCGCGGCTTGATGGCGGCATCGACCAGCTCCCATTGCATTTCGAACTGCTCGGCGAGCGGCGCGAAGTCGCGTTGCAGCGAGGCGAGATCGGTCTGGCCCGGGAGCTGCTGGAAATGCACGCGCATGAAGAAGCCGCCGGTGAAGCGATCGTTGAACTGGGCCGAGTCGAGGATGTTGCCGCCGCGCTCGACCAGGAAACCGGCCACCGTGTGGACGATGCCGGGACGGTCCGGACAGGACAACTTCAGAATGTAGCTATTTTCGATCGGTGCCATGATTGCTCCTGGGCAAAGGCTTGCAATGTCGTTGCAGTGTTGAAATTCTGTAGGTTCGGCGGCCTGTGGACCGCCCTCGTGGCGTGCGCCGCGCCAATGCGCGAAGCCGGAGTCGCGCGATCGCGCGCTATTCTTCCGCCGGCTTGAACAACGCCTCGATCCCGGGGCAGTCCTTTACGCGAATGGCGCCCTCGCGAAGCAGGAAGTCCAGGCTCGCGAGGCTCGCATCGACGGTCATCTTGCCCCGCGCGATCACGTCGCGCACGTCGCCGGCCGAACACAGCCAATGCGCGCTCGCCTCGCCGTCCTGATTCACGGGCACGAAGCCGCGCGGCAGCGCGAGATCGTAGACGAAGATCTGCTCGGACTGCACGCCCTCGGGGATTTCCGCGAGGATGTGCAGCGTGCGGCCCGGCCGCGCCTCGTTGGCGAGATGCGCCGGAATGCCCGCTTCTTCCCAGCACTCCTTCACGAGCGTGTCGCCCACGCCGATGCCGTTGCCGATACCGCCCGCCGCCGCATTGTCGAGACAACCGGGGTCGGTCGCCTTGAGGACGCTGCGCCGTGCAATCCACATCTTCGGCGCTTCGCCGACGAAGCGCGCCGGCACGAAGCCGTTCACGTGCACGGCGAACGTGCGCGTGCCGAAAAAGCGCGATGCCGCCCGCTCGATCCACGCCAGCGGGGCGTCGTACAGCCGCTGGCGAATCGCGTAGCGCTCATTGCGCCAGCCGGTAATGCGCCCCTCGGCAGCCAGCGTCTCGACCACCGGAGCGAGGGCCGCCGTGCGGGCTTCGCAGGTGTCGTGGCGCGGATGGATACGCACCGCGAGCGAACTGATCTCAAAGACGTCGGGCCAGCGGCACAACGACTCGACATCGCTACGGCGTACCCAGCCATAACGCTGCGAACCGATCACGAGCGGCAAATGTGCCCTGTCGTCGAAGCGGCGCGCCGCCGCAATACAAGCAAAAGACATACGTCAGAGACCGGACGCGGCCCCCATCCGAGGCACGCGAAATCGAGGCAAAAGCGGCATTTTACAGAAGCGGCGGCGAGTACGCCCGTGGCAGCGATTTCCCGGGACGCGAAGGCGGCGCCATGGTCCCGATGCCGGACGTGCGGGACGATCCTGCCACGGCCGCCATCGTCGCTACCGCCAGGCCCGCCCCGGGGCCACTGCGCGGCGAACGCAAGGGCTCAGGCCTTGACGCGCTCGCCCGCGGGATCGTACAGCGGGCGCAGTTGCACCCTTGCGTCGATCAGTTCGCCGGCCAGATCGACCTGATAGCGGCCCGTCCCGACATACGCCGCGCTTACCGCCTCGTCGGAATTCGTCACGAATGCCAGCCCCACGGGCGCGTCCACGGTGTGACCGTAGGCTGCCGAACTGATCGAGCCGACTGGCCGGCCGTCGCGCAACACGGCTTCACCGCCCCACAGCATCTTGTCTTGAGCGCCGTCGAGCACCACGCTCACGAGTCGACGGTGCACGCCGTTCGCGCGGGCCTGTTCGACGGCGGTACGTCCGATGAACGGGTGCCCGCTCGCCAGCTTGCACGCGAACGTCAGCCCGGCCTCGACGGGATTGGTGTCCGGCGTGAGCTCGCGGCCCCACGCGCGATATCCCTTCTCGATACGCAGCGATTCGATCGCGAAGTAGCCCGCGTCCTTGAGCCCCAGCGCCCCGCCTGCCGCGTGCAGCGTCTCATACACCCCCACGGCGAACTCGACCGGCACATACAGCTCCCATCCCAGTTCACCGACGTAGGTCAGGCGCGTCGCACGCACGGTTGCATAGCCAAGGTCGATCTCGCGGCTCGTGCCGAACGGAAATGCCTCATTGGAAAAATCGGCCCTGGAGACTTGCTGCAACAGCGCGCGCGAGTTCGGCCCCATCAACGCCAGGACCGCATACTGTCCCGTGACGTCGACCACGGTGCAGCGCGCGTCGCCCGGCAGGCTCGCGATGCGTCGCTCGAGATAATCCATGTCGCGCGTGGTCTGCGCCGAACCGGTCACCATCAGGTACTGGTCCTGCGCGAGGCGCGTGAGGGTGAAGTCCGATTCGTAGCCGCCGCGCTCGTTGAGCATGGCGGTATAGACGGTGCGGCCTGGCGGCACGGCGACATCGTTGGCGCACAAGGCTTGCAGTACGGCCTCCGCGTCGCGCCCCTTGATGAGCAGCTTCGAGAACGAACTCATGTCGAACAGCGCCACGGCTTCGCGGCACGCACGATGTTCGGCGCCGCTCCAGGCATGCCAGTTCTGCTGGCCGAAGCTGTAGTCGATGCGTGCCTGCGCGGGCGTCGGCGCGAAGAAGTTGGGCCGTTCCCAGCCCATCTTGCTGCCGAAGCACGCGCCCTTGGCCAGCAGCGTGGCGTAGAGCGCGGAACGCCGGAACGGCCGTGCGGTATCGAGTTCACGGTTCGGCCACGGCATGGCGTAGTGCAGCCCGAGCGTCTCCTTCACGCGATCGTGGAGCCAGGTGTCGTTGCCGTTGAAGCGCGCAAAGCGGCGAATGTCCACGGGCCAGAGATCCATCGTCGGCTCCCCGGCCACGATCCACTCGGCGAGCGCCATGCCGGCGCCGCCCGCCGACGCGATACCCATTGAGTTGAAGCCCGCGCCTACGTAGAAATTGCGCAGCTCCGGCGCTTCGCCGAGGATGAAGTTGTTGTCCGGCGTGAACGATTCCGGCCCGTTGTAGAACTGGCGTATCTGTGCGGTCTCGAGCGCCGGCACCCGCATCAGCGCGTTCTCCATCAGGATCTCGAACTGGTCCCAGTCGTCGGGCAGCAACTGGAACTCGAAATTCTCCGGAATGCCGTTCATGCCCCACGGCTTGGCGTTCGGCTCGAAGCCGCCCATCACCAGCCCGCCGACCTCTTCCTTGAAATAGATGTAGCCGTCGGGATCGCGCATGACCGGCAGATCGGTATGCACGCCCGGGATGGGGTCCGTGACAATGTAATAGTGCTCGGCCGAATGCAGCGGCACGGTCACGCCGCACATGCGGCCGACCGCCTTCGCCCATTGCCCCGCGCAGTTCACGACAATGTCCGCGTCGATGCGGCCGGTCTCGCCCGCCTTGTTGCGCCACGACACGCCCGTCGCCGTGCGCACGCCGTTGGGCGATGCCGTGTGGATGTCGGTGATTCGCGTGTTCTCCGCAATGCGCACGCCTCGTTGGCGTGCTCCGCGCGCGAGCGCCTGCGTGAGATCGGTCGGATTCGCCTTGCCGTCGCCCGGCAACCAGACCGCCCCGATCAGGTCGTCGGTGCGCATCACCGGCCAGAGTTCGCCCGCCTCGCGCGCGGAGATCACATCGCATTGCACGCCATAGGCGCGCGCCACGGCCGCCGTTCGCTTGAGCTGCGTCATGCGCTCCCGCGTGCGCGCCACCGACAGCGAGCCGCACGCCTTCCAGCCGGTGCCCAACCCCGTCTGCGCTTCGAGCTCGCTGTAGAGCTTCGTGGAGTAGCGAATGAGCTTCGTCATGCTCTCCTGCGAACGCAGCTGGCCGACCAGCCCCGCCGCATGCCACGTCGTGCCGCAGGACAACTGCCCCTGCTCGAGCAGGACGACGTCCGCCCAGCCAAGTTTTGCCAGGTGATAGGCGACGGAACAGCCGACGATGCCGCCGCCGACGATGACGACGCGCGCGTGCGTGGGCAATGCTGAGGTCATGGGGAGGCTCCCGGGTTGGCCCGCGTCGATCCGGCGATCGCGTCACGGGCGATGTCGTGTGCGATGACGCGAGATTACGCAAAGTGAGCGCCATTTGCAATAATTTGCAAAATAACGACAAGCAATGCAACATCGCATGCATCGACATTGCCGTGACATCAACACCGGAATCGGCCTGTGGCCAGGCGCCCCGGACCTGCCCGCCCGGACTACCTCGTGCTCAGGCGTCGTCCGAACGTCGCAATACGGCCAACAAGCGCTCGCCGGCCTGTGCGAGCGTGCCGTCGTTGGCGACGACCGAAAGCGGCACGCCGTCGGGCGGTGACCACTCGACACGATGCGCCACGCGCTTGTGCAGGGCATCGCCGGTTTCGCGTCCGCGGTTCGCGAGCCGCTGTGCGCGCACCTTGGGATCGACGCGTATCTCGACCAGGTGCAGGCGCTCGCCATAGCGACGCACGACCTGCGGGAGAAACGCGCGCGAACCGTTCACGACCACGCTTGCCCCCGCCGCCATCCACGCGTCGATTTCGATGCCGATGCCATACCGGCAATCGTGGCTCTCCCAGTCGAGCGCAAAGCATCCGAGCGAGCGCCGCTGCGCAAATTCCTCGCCGGAAAGTGCGATGTGGTTCTCGCCGTCGGTCGGTGCGCGCGTGATGTAGCGGTGCGCGAAAAGTATCGGTGCGTTGCCAAGCCGCTCGCGCGCGTAGCGCAGCAACGAGTCCTTGCCCGCACCCGACGGCCCCATGACGTAGAACAGGCGTGCGCGATTCATGCCCGGCCCCCCAGCGCGAAACGTTCATGCAGCACAAACGGCGCGCCCGGCGCGGGCTCGACGAAGATCGCCAGACTGTCGACGCACATCGGCCCGAGGGTCTGCACGCGCGGCTGCCACCAATCGACGATCGCCGCGGCGTCTGACGTGCCCACGCGGTCGGACAACGTCATGTGGAAACGAAATTCGTCGAACACGAACGGATAGCCCCATGCGGCGAGATATTCCCCTTGCCGCGAAGACAACGACTGCGCCCGGCGCTTCGCCGTTTCGGCGTCGGTCAGCGGCGCGCGCAATGTTTCGAATGCGCGCACGCAGTCTTCGGCGAGCACGTTGACCGGCGTCGCGCCAGCGCCCGGGCATAACGCAACGAATCCCGCGAAATCGGATCGCTGACCGCTCCCGGCAGGCAGCACCCCGGGGCGCATGGCGAGCGTGAATGGCCCATGGCGTGCCGCCACCGCGAGCGCGACTTCGCGCAGATCGCCGAGTCGGGCGCCGGGCGCCAACCTCATCGGCGCCTTGAGCGTGCCGTGCCATCCGTAGCGACGCGCATCGACAGTCGCATCGTGCACCGTGCACGAGAGGCCCGGCACCTTCGGCGCATCGAGAAAACGCCCGGTGATCGCATCGCGACCGAGCCAGCGGCTGCCTTCTTCCCACCAGCGCCCCGCTTCAGGCGGTGCGTAGTAGATGGCGAAGCGTGCAGTCGACAGGTCCCACGTCGTTCGCCCGCTCATTGCGCGTCTCCCTGCACGACGAGCTGCATGCGGTCGGCCGGGAAATAGGCGATACCGTACTTGATCGGCTTGCCGGCTTCGTCCACATCGGTACTCTCCACGCTCAACACCGGCTGCTGACGATTGATGCCGAGGTGACGTGCCATGTCGGCGTCGGGCAGACGCGCGCCGATGCGGCTCTCGCGACGCGTGTAGTCGGTCACGCCGAAGCCGGCGAGCGCGGCGCTGATCGACGTTTGCTGCGCCAGAACCTCGGGAAAGTCGGGAAAGCGCGACGCCGGGAACCAGTTCTCGCTGTAGGCAAGCGGCAGCTCGATGCCCTGCGCGTCGAGGCTGCGGCGCGTGAGTTCCACGCGATAGACGGGCGCGCCGACGGGCAAATCGAGCGCCTGCGCCACGCTGCCGTCGGCCGCCATCTTCTGCGCCGACAGCATCTGCTGCGCCGTCTTGAGATGGTTCTGGGAAAGATTCTCGGTAAAGCGCGTGCGACGGCCGATCACGTAACCGATCGCCCCCGCCTGCACGAAGGTGCCACGCCCGTGCTCGACACTCACGAGCCCCTGTTCCGCGAGCCCGAGGATCGCGCGCCGCACGGTGTGCCGATTCACGCCGAAGCGCTGCGCGAGGTCAGTCTCGCTGGGCAGACGGTCGTCAGGCGAGCCCTCGCCGTATCGGCGCTGGCCGATTTCCGTGGCAAGGATCTGCGCAATCTGGCGCCAGACGGCGACCCCGCCGCCCCGTTCGAGTTGTGCTGTCATCAAGTTGACACCCGGCAAAGTTGTAATGAGTTCGCGTGCATTACCCCATTCGATGTCATCGCGATCATACACACGTCTATACGACTAGACAATCATGCCAAGCACCGCATCCGACCCCATGCCTGACGCAGGGCATCCTGCCGCGCCGGACCGCGCGGAATGGCTCGCACTCCTCGCCCGCGCCACGCGCAACGAGCTCGACGACGCCATCGCCAGTTGTCCCGACGTCCCCGACTTCGTCTGGTTGCGCGCACCGCAGACCGGACTTGTGATGGTCCAGGGCCGCGTCGGCGGCAACGGCGAGCGCTTCAACCTGGGCGAGACGACCGTCACGCGCTGCACCCTGCGCCAGCACGACGGCATCGTCGGCACCGGCTACGTGCTCGGCCGCGACGCCGGGCGCGCCGCGCGCGTGGCGCGTGTCGACGCGCTCATGCAGATGCCGCGGCATCGTCACACGATCACCGCCGGTGCGCTGGCGGTCATCTCGCGGCGACTCGCCGCGACAGCCGCGCAGCTCGACGCCGATACGGCCGGGAGCCGCGTCGAATTTTTCACCATGGTCCGGGAGGCCTGAATGTCGATGACATCGATGCCCGACTGGTCGCAACTGCAACCCGGATTCGTCGATCCCGTGCATGACGCGCAAGGCGTATTCCGTGCCGTGCTCGACGCACTGGCCCGGCCGGGCCGGTTATGCAGCGTGGGCAGCCGGCTCGCGCCCAGCGAGCAAGCCAGCGTCGCCGCGCGCGCCGTGCTGCTCGCGCTGGCCGACGCAACCACGCCGGTCTGGTTGCAATCGCCGCTGCCCGAAGTCGCGAGCGCTTTGCGCTTTCATACGGGGGCGACACTGCTGAGCAGCGAGTCCGAACTGGCCGGCGCGCAGTTCGCGCTGCTCACCGATCCCGCGCACTGCCCGCCGCTCGAGCGATTCGCCTTCGGCACGGCGGAGTCGCCGGAGCACAGCGCCACGCTGATCGTCGACGTGCCGACGCTCGCGGCCGGGCACACCGCCCGTCGCGACCGACATTCCAACAGCGCACTGGCACTGCGGTTGCGCGGGCCGGGCATTGCCTCGCACGCCGACGTGAGCGTGGGCGGGCTCGACGCGGCCTTCTGGCAGTCGCGCGCCGCACTTGCGCCGCGCTTTCCCGCCGGACTCGATCTGCTGATCGCCGCCGGCGACCGCCTGCTCGGTTTGCCGCGCACCACCCACGTGGAGGTTTGCTGATGTATGTGGCCGTCAAAGGTGGCGAACGCGCCATCGAAAGCTCCTGGGACCTGCTCGCTCGGGCGCGACGCGGCAACCCCAACGTTCCCGCGCTCACCGTCACGCAGATCCGCGAGCAGATGCGTCTGGCCGTCGCGCGCGTGATGAGCGAAGGCGCGCTGTACGACGAGACGCTTGCCGCGCTGGCCATCAAGCAGGCGGCCGGCGATCTGGTCGAAGCGATCTTCCTGCTGCGTGCGTATCGCACGACCCTGCCCCGACTGGGCACCACGCGCCCCGTCGACACGGCCGCGATGCGCCTGTCGCGCCGCATCTCCGCCACGTTCAAGGACGTGCCCGGCGGCCAGACGCTCGGTGCCACATACGATTACACGCAGCGCCTGCTCGATTTCTCGCTGCTCGACGAAGACGAGGTGCACGACCTCGACGCACACGATACGCAGCGAACCAGCCCCGATGCCGCGGTGGGATGCCCGGCGGACGGCGTTGCGCACGGAGCAGGCCCCACCGTGCCTCCCCTCCTCCCCATTCCTCGCGTGACCGACATCCTGCAGCGCGACGGCCTGCTCGAGACATCCGCGCACGCCGATAACGACGACCCCGAGCCGCACGACCTGGTGCACTCACCGCTCTTCACGCCCGCGTCGCGCACGGCCCGCCTGCAAAACCTCGCACGCGGCGACGAAGGCTTCCTGCTTGCCCTCGGATATTCCACCCAGCGCGGCTACGGTAACGACCACCCGTTCGTGGGCGAGATCCGCATTGGCCATGTGGCCATCGAGATCGTGCCCGAAGAACTCGGCTTCGCCATCGACATCGGCGAAATCGCCGTGACGGAATGCCAGATGGTCACGCAATTCGGCGGCAATCGCGAAGTGCCACCACAGTTCACGCAAGGCTACGGCCTCGCCTTCGGCCACAACGAACGCAAGGCGCTGGCCATGTCGCTCGTCGACCGCGCCTTGCGCACGCAGGAGCTCGGCGATGAGGTCACCTCGCCCGCGCAGCAACAGGAATTCGTGCTTTACCACAGCGACAACGTCGAGGCCTCGGGCTTCGTGCAGCACCTGAAGCTGCCGCACTACGTCGACTTTCAGGCGGAGCTGGAACTGGTGCGACGGCTGCGCGCCGAGCACGCCAGGACGCATGGACCGTCGGGCCCCGGCGCTCCGACCACACAGGAGGCCGCATGACCCGCGACGCTGCATCCGGCACGACAGCACGCGCATCAGCCGGCCTGCCCACGGCCGATGGCTACAACTTCGCGTTCCTCGACGAACAGACCAAACGGGCGATCCGCCGCAGCCTGCTCAAGGCCGTGGCGATTCCCGGCTATCAGGTGCCGTTCGGCAGCCGCGAGATGCCGCTGCCGTATGGCTGGGGCACGGGCGGCATTCAGGTGAGCGCCGCCATCATCGGCGCCGGCGACACGCTCAAGGTGATCGACCAGGGTGCCGACGACACAACCAACGCGGTGAACATTCGCCGCTTCTTTGCGCGCACGGCCGGCGTGGCCACGACGACACGAACGTCCGAGGCCACGATCATCCAGACACGTCACCGCATTCCTGAAACCCCGCTACGCGAAGGCCAGATCATGGTCTATCAGGTGCCGATGCCCGAGCCGCTGTTCCGGCTGGAGCCGCGCATCGCGCAATCGCGCAAGCTGCACGCGCTTGGCGAATATGGCCTCATGCGCGTGCGCCTGTACGAAGACATCGTGCGCCACGGCGCGATTGCCACCACTTACGACTATCCGGTCATCGTGAACGGGCGCTATCTCACGTCGCCCTCGCCGATCCCGAAGTTCGACAACCCCAAGCTCCATATGAACCCGGCGCTGCAACTGTTCGGCGCGGGACGCGAGCGGCGCCTGTATGCCATCCCGCCCTACACCCCCGTCGAGAGCCTCGACTTCGACGATCGCCCGTTCGAGATCCAGAAGTGGAACGCGCACTGTGCGCTGTGCGGCGCCACCGACAGTTTCCTGGACGAAGTCATTACCGACGACGCGGGCACACGCATGCACGTCTGCTCCGACAGCGACTACTGCGGGCGCCGCACGAACGACAGGGAGGCCGCATGACGCCGTCGACGAATCCATTGCGGCAGGTCGAACGGCACGATGCGATGCCGACGCAGGCACCCCTGCTGCGCGTGGCGGGGCTCGGGAAACGGTACGGCGATCGCATCGGCTGCGCGGACGTGACATTCGACCTGTGGCCGGGTGAAGTGGTGTGCGTGGTGGGAGAATCGGGTTCGGGTAAGTCCACTCTCCTCAATGCGCTGGCGCTGCGCCATGCGATCGATACCGGTTCGCTGCACTATCGCGACGCCGACGGTGCGCTGCACGACCTGGGAACGCTCGACGAGGCGCGCAAGCGCCATCTGCTGCGCACCGAGTGGGGCTTCGTGGAGCAGAACCCACGCGACGGGCTGCGCATGAATGTCTCCGCGGGCGGCAATATCGGCGACCGGCTGATGGCGGTGGGCGCACGCCACTTCGGCGACATCCGCGCCAAGGCCCGCCACTGGATGGCGCAGGTCGAGCTCGACCCGGCCCGCGTCGACGACATGCCCGGCGCGTTCTCCGGCGGCATGCAGCAACGTCTGCAAATCGCGCGCAATCTCGTGACCGAGCCACGCCTCGTGTTCATGGACGAGCCGACCGCCGGGCTCGACGTGTCGGTGCAGGCACGCCTGCTCGATCTGCTGCGCTCGCTCGTGGAGCGCCTTCATCTTGCCGCCATCATCGTGACGCACGATATCGGCGTTGCACGCCTCATCGCACACCGCCTGATGGTGATGCAGGCGGGCCGCGTGGTCGAGGCGGGCCTCACCGATCAGGTGCTCGACGACCCGCAACATCCCTACACGCAACTGCTGGTCTCCTCGGTACTTCCCGTATGACGCGCATGCTTTCCTCGAACGACACAACGACGCCCCAGGCATCCGTTGGGCTCGCCATGCACGAGCACGACGTGATGCTTCGTGCGAAGGGCCTGCGCAAGGCGTTCGTGCTGCACGCCCAGGGCGGCGCGACCATTCCGGCGCTCGACGGCGTGGACCTTGCCGTGAGGCGTGGCGAATGCGTCGCGCTCGTCGGCCCCTCGGGCGCGGGCAAGAGCACGCTGCTGCGCTGCCTCTATGGCAACTATCTCGTCGGCGAGGGCCGCATCGAGATTCGACATGACGACGGCAGTGCGCAGCGCTGGGTGGACCTGAGCACGGCGAACGCGCGCGAGGTGCTCTCGGTGCGCCGCACCACGCTCGGCTACGTCAGCCAGTTCCTGCGCGTGATTCCGCGCGTGAGCGCGCTCGACATCGTGGCCGAGCCGCTGCGCCGCCTCGGCTGCGACGACCGCGACGCCGCGCAGCGCGCATGTCATCTGCTCGATCGCCTGAACATTCCCGAGCGTCTCTGGTCGCTCGCTCCGGCCACGTTCTCCGGCGGCGAGCAGCAGCGCATCAACATCGCGCGCGGTCTCATCGCCGCCCCCCCCGTGCTGCTACTCGACGAACCCACGGCATCGCTCGACGCGTCCAACCGCGCCGTGGTCGCGCAACTGATCGTCGAAGCGCGCGCGGCCGGCAGCGCGATCGTCGGCATTTTTCACGACGAGGCAACCCGCGACGAAGTGGCCACGCGCACGCTGGCCATGCGTCCCGTGCTGCGTCCCGCTCATTGATTTCCGGAGTTTGTTCATGCTCATCAAGAACGCCCGCATCGTCACACCGGAGACCACCTTCATCGGTGTGGTCGAGGTGCGCGAGGGTCGCATTCACGGCGTGGAGGAAGGCACCACGCAGGTGCCCGGCGCCGTCGACTGGGAGGGCGATCATCTGCTACCCGGACTGGTCGAGCTGCACACCGACAATCTGGAGAAGCATCTCGCGCCGCGCCCCGGGGTGATCTGGAACACGCACGCCGCGTTTGCCATTCACGACGCGCAGGTTGCGGCGGCCGGCATTACGACCGTGTTCGACTCGCTCGTGCTCGGCGAGCGCGACGCTTTCGGTCTACGCAGCCGCAAGGTGCAGAACGCGTGCGGCCAGGCACTGCTCGACACGGCCGCGGCCGGTCTGTTTCGTGCCGAGCACTTCCTGCATCTGCGCTGCGAAGTCGCCACGCACGACGCCGCCGACGCGTTCGCCGAAATGTGCGAGCACCCGCTGCTGCGCCTGGTCTCGGTGATGGATCACACACCGGGGCAGCGCCAGTGGCACGACCCGGCGATGTACCGGCAGTACCACGAGCGCAACGGCAAGGTGTCGGACGAACACTGGCGGGCCATGCTCGCGGAACTCATCGCGCAGCAGGAGGCGTTCGCGCAGCCGCACCGCCGTCGGATCGTGGAGATGAGCCGTGCGCGCGGGCTGCCGCTGGCGAGCCACGACGACACGTCGCTCGACCACGTGGCCGAAGCGGTGCGCGACGGCGTGGCGCTCTCGGAATTCCCGACGACGCTGGCCGCCGCGCGCGGCGCGCACGCCCACGCGATCGGTGTGATCATGGGCGCACCGAACATCGTGCGCGGCGGTTCGCACTCGGGCAACGTAGCGGCGGCCGATCTCGCGCGCGAGGACGTGCTCGACATACTGTCGTCGGACTATGTCCCGTCGAGCCTGCTGCAAGCGGCCTTCCAGTTGCACACCGACATCGGCTGGACGTTGTCGAAGGCAATGCGCACGGTGTCGTGGAATCCCGCGCGCTCAGCGGGCCTGGCCGATCGCGGCGGCATCGTGCCCGGCCTGCGCGCGGACATGGTGCGCGTGGCCGTGCGTCCCGGCATGCCGCCGGTGCCGCGCGCGACGTATCTCATGGGGCAACGTATCGCATGAGGCTCACGTCTGTCGGAGAGGTGTCGCGCACGTAGTCCTTCAAGATATAGTTGGCGCAATCCGTGTCCAGTTCAACGCCAGCGTGCGGTGCGATGATGGCGTGGCTTGCGTCATCGTCTCGGCTTTGTTCGGCCGACGCAACGTTTGCCCAATATCCATCAGTCGCCACGATCCATTGCGCATCCCCTTCGATCTTGAGCCGCGACATTTCCGGAGATTCGAATCCGCGCCGTGCGCGGAGCGTTCTGGTGACGATATGCCGAGACACTGGGCGTTGGTCGCCATAGCGAAAAACGCCACTTTCAGAATATGTATGCGGTCGCGATACCCAAAGGACCCTCCCTGACGCGAGCTGCAGCCCGACACGGCAGTCGCCACAGGTCAGCGTTGTGGCGTTGCCTTCACCGTCCAAAAGCAGAGCCGCATAGCATGCGCGTTCATGAAGGTAGCGCCTGACATCCAACCCGCCATGGGCTTCGCGCATCGCCGACACAACATCGTCCGCTGACGGTGCCTCTTGCGACAGCAAGCCGGCAATGCTCGTCAGCCAGGCGCCATTGAACTCAACGCCCAATGCGCCGTGGTCCGTCGCGTCCATCACGACGACCAACATATACTCGCTCGAGCGAAACATCCCGCACGCGTCACGATTTTCCATTTTGGACATGCCTCGTCGGCTGCACCAACGCATACCCAGCGTGCACGGCGAGTTCATGTCAGGCCGTTCAAGGAAATAATGCGTGCGACTCTCCCGGCGATCTCGCGCTCGCGACCATCATCTCCATTGGCGGCCGCTGCGATCGCGTATTCGAAGTCCCGGTGTCCCGTCAGTGCTCGCAACTGGGTCGAGACATAGACTCTCAAATCGGTTGGCGCAGCGAGAAGTTCGTCAAGGAGTTCCGCTCGCCCATCAATCAGCGTCAGGATGTCCTCGATATCCTGGCTCATCAGTGGGTCTCCCTTGCCTCGGGATAGGTACGCTTCGATCTTCGTGGCCACGAAGTATGCTGGTGCCACGAGCTTGATGCTCAATCCGTTCGGCAACGCCAGCGTTGACGAAGTTCGATGTGCGCTTGCATACCATTGATTCGAGAATCCCAGAATATCTGGATCGTCCGGCATGAAATCCACACGCAGATCGTCAAGAAACATTGCGCAAATCGGCCCGTCCTCGTCCATCCGCTCCCGAAATCCCGCCCCCCTCAAGCGATCCACCATCGCGTGCCAACCCGCGGTGCTGATGACGTGAACGATCAGATCCACATCGTCGGTATGACGCACCTGCTGTTTAGTGAAGTCGTCTGTCAGAAGCAATGCCGTTGTGCATCCTCCGACGAAAGCAACCTCATCGCATATCGGCTGCCCCATTGCGGATGCGACTGCGCTGATCATGCCGAGATGATCTTCGTAAGTAGCCATGCTCACCCTCGTAACAGAGCTTCCAGTTTCGATGCGGCCAATTTCTTTTCCCGCGGTTGTCCGATTCGAATGGAATCGACCAACGCCAACATGGCATAGAGATCGGCGTCGACGCGAACCGCTCTTGGAACGGTCCGGAAAAGCGGCTCGACGGCCAGCCCGGAAGTATCGCCCTTTGGGTCAGGCCATACCGGGACGAAATCCGTGCCGGCACGCAACGCGCCGCCGAAAATAGGCGCCGTCAATCCGGTGGCGATCCCCCGGGTCATCTCGCCCATGGAAGCGGGGAAAACGTACCGGATACCGAACGTAATGAACTCACAGAGTGCTTTCGTGTTGACGACCGGATGACCGGCTTCCACGGAGAGTTTCGCAAGCCCTGATCGGTAGCACCGCTGAAGAATGTTGCTAATCTCTGATTTGCTGATACCGGTCGCCACTGCCAGCGAGCGAACACTGTACTGTTCATGCAGGGAGATTGCATGAGCACGAGACCGGGAAACACTCCCGGACTTCTCGTCGGACCAGTCATGCCGCTCGTCTTCGACATGCGCGCTGGAATCGAGCACGGGGTTCCCCGGGTCGCTCAGCTCGTCACCGCGAACCGAACGCCGGGATAGCGATACGAGCTTGAGAAGCAGAAATATGTCTTGACTTTTCAAGTTGGCCCTCCATGTTTCGTCCACTGTCCATGGACAGAGGACATGTTATTTTTTCACGCATCGAAATGTCAAGTCCCAAGCCCGCGCACTGGCGTCGTGAATCCAATCGCGAACGGGAGTCCGCGCGACAAAAAAATCAAAGGGCGCCGAAGCGCCCTTTGTTCCATTCCCTGGCCCGGCCGGGTGCCGCGATGTCAGATCACCATCTTTCGCACGCGCGCCGAGAACACGTCGATGCAGGTGACCACGACGATCATGATCAGCATCACGGCGCATGTCTGTGCGTACTGGAAGCTGCGGATCACTTCGTAGAGCACCACGCCAATGCCGCCCGCACCCACCATGCCCACCACCGACGCCGAACGCACGTTCGACTCGAAGCGGTACAGCGTGTACGAGATCCACAGCGGCATGACCTGCGGCAGCACGCCGTACAGGATTTCGTCGATGGCCCGCGCACCGGTCGCGCGAACGCCCTCGACCGGACGCGGATCGATGGCCTCCACCGCCTCGGCGAAGAGCTTCGAGAGCGTACCCGTCGTGTGCACCCATAGCGCGAGCACGCCCGCGAATGGCCCCAGTCCCACGGCCACGATGAAGAGCATGGCAAACACCATCTCGTTGATCGCGCGGCACGCATCCATCACCCGGCGCACCGGCTGATACACCCCCGCAGGCACCATGTTGGACGCGGAGAGCAGCCCCATCGGAATCGAGCACACCACCGCCAGCGCCGTGCCCCACACCGCGATGTGAATCGTCACGAGCATTTCGTGAACGTAGACGCGCCAGTCCTTGAAGTCCGGCGGGAAGAAATCATGCGCGAACTGGCTCATGTTGCCGGAATCGCGAAACAGATCGAGTGGACGCATGTCCGCGCCCCCCCAGGACCACACCAGAATCAGAAAGAACGCCCCCCAGCCGATCAGGGACAACCACGAACGCTTGGGCGGCTCGCCCGGCAGACGGCCATTTGCAGTGAGGGGAACGCTGGTGTTCATGTCGAGTACCACAGGTCGTACCGGTCG
This sequence comes from Pandoraea pnomenusa, assembly GCF_000767615.3. NCBI lineage: Bacteria > Pseudomonadati > Pseudomonadota > Betaproteobacteria > Burkholderiales > Burkholderiaceae > Pandoraea > Pandoraea pnomenusa. The sequence goes on from NZ_CP009553.3 coordinate 4,826,712, forward strand.
CCGCGCCGTGCGACGCCACCGGCGAAATTTCGTTCGGCATCGACGCCGGCGGGCCGTACCACACGATCCACGGGCCCGCCGGCTTCGATGGCAGGGCAGCAGGCGCCGCCCTGCGAGACAACGTCGAATTGCGTCTGCATCGATGCATTTGCGAGACGCATGCCGCTGACGTCGTATGACTTACTTCGTCTTGGCGATTTGCTGATCGAGCGCAGCAAGCTTGCTGTCGATGTCGGCCAGTTGCGCCTTCTTCTTCGCCGCGTCCACGCTCGTATCGGCTTCGAGCTGCGTTCTCTGCTTGAAAAGCTCGAGCTGGCGGATCGGCAGGAGTTGGGCATCGGACGACGCGCGGAAACCGCCGTAGTTGTAGATGTTCTTGAGCACTTCCTTCTCGTGCGCATCCTTGCCGTAGGCGAGGAAGAAGTCACGAATCTTCTTCTTGGTCGCGTCCGGCAGGTCCTTGCGCCACAGCAGCGGGTCCGACGGGATCAGCGGCGACTTCCAGATCACGTGCACCAGCTTGGCCTTCTCCGGCTGCGTGGCTTCGAGCTTGTTGAGCTCTTCGGTATTGTTCGTGGCCACGTCGACCTGATTGTTGATCACGGCCATGAGGTTCGCGCCATGGTTCGAGCTGCGTGCGGTCTTGAAGTACGTGCGCGGGTCGATGTTGTTCTTGGCGAACACGTAATAACCCGGCACCAGCGTGCCCGACGTCGAGGTCGGATCGCCCAGGCCGAAGTTGATCTTCTTGCCGTTCCTGATCACGTCGTCGAGCGTCTTGTACGGGCTCGACGCGTTCGAGATCAGCAGCGAGTAGTAGCCTTCGGTGCCGTCGGCGTACTGGATCTTCGCGAAGACTTCGCCCTGCGAGCGGTCCACGGCCTCCATTGCGCCCTTGTTGCCCATCCATGCGAGCTGCACCTTGTTGAAGCGCATGCCTTCGATCACGCCGGCGTAGTCCGTCGCGAAGAACGGCGTCACCTTCAGACCCGTTTGCTTCTCCATATCGTCGATCAGCGGCTGCCAGCGCTGGCGCAACGCCGCGCTGGAGTCCGTCGAGATAATGCCGAAGTTGATTTCCTGCGCGTGTGCCGCCGCTACCGAGGCGATCATGGCCGCGCCGGCCAGCAGGGTTTTCCACAGTTTCATGAGAGCAAGCTCCTGGTCAGTTCAGGCTTAGGGACATCGAAGTGAGAAAGGGCGCCTGCTCGTCGGCAGGCTCGGCGTGCGTGCCGACGCCCGTGCTTTCCGGGCTATCGGCGGATTCGTTGAGCAGCTCGCCCGCCTGCACGCCGTAGAGGCGGCGCAGCAGGTCGGGCGTGAGTGCCGCGGACGGACCGTCGTACACCACGCGCCCCTGATGCAGCGCCACGGTGCGCACGCAATAGCGCATGGCCACATCCACCTGGTGCAGCGAGACGACGACCGTCAACTTGTGATCGCGGTTCATGCGCGCGAGCATGTCCATGACCTTGCGCGCGGACTCGGGGTCGAGCGAGGCGATCGGCTCGTCGGCAAGAATGACCTTCGCGCCCTGCACCAGCGTGCGCGCCAGCGCCGCACGTTGCTGCTGGCCGCCGGAGAGCGTGCTCGCCCGCTGAAATGCCAGATCGGCGATGCCCACTTCAGCCAGCGCCGCGATCGCCGCCTGACGCTCGGCCGACGTGAAACGGAACAGCAGGCTGCGCCACAGCGGCACGCGGGCAAGCAGCCCGGTGAGCACGTTGGTGATCACCGGCAGACGCCCCACAAGGTTGAACTGCTGGAACACGAAGCCGATGTCGCGACGGATCTGGCGCACTTCGCGCACGATGCGGCCATCCCGCTGGATGGGGCGTCCCAGGACTTCGATACAGCCCGGCTGCGGGTCGGCAGCGACGAAGCCGGCAATGTGACGCATCAGCGTCGACTTGCCCGAGCCCGAGGCGCCGATGAGGGCAATCATCTCGCCCGGCATGACTTTGAGCGCCACCTCGTCGAGCGCGCGTCGGCCGCTTCCGAAAGTCTTGGTCAGTCGCTCGATTCGAATCGCTTCGTCCACGGTTCACCTGTCATTCAGTTCGCCTGCCGGGCAGTGCGCCCCGTGTGGAATGCACGCCCCCCGAAGGGATGCATCCCCAGCGCCTCCGACTAGCTGTTTTGTGGCAATTTGTGCCAAAAGTGAACGCAGTCTAAAAAGCGTCGATGACACCACGGTGACAATCGACCAGCTTTTTCGTGGACGTCGAAAACCCTTATCAGGTCAATGATTTGGGAGCGCTTGCAGGCGCATGGGAAGGGCTGCCTCACGGGCGTCACAGTCGCGTCGGACGCACGGCTGCGCCGACATCCGGTGCGTCGAGGAGCGATTTTGTCTACACGTTCTTCCAGGCGACGAGCGATGCCGCGACCGGGTCGCTCCACACGCTGCGCGCATCAGGCGATCAGCAGCTCCGGGCCGCGGGCGCGCAATTGCGCGAGCATGCTCTTGTGAGGCGCGGCGTCGCTGATGAGATAGCGCGCGGCCTCGAAGTGGCGAATCCGTACCGGCGTGACGCGCCCGAACTTCGTGTGATCCGCCACCACGGCGGCGACGTTCGCACATAGCAACATGCGCGCACGCAATTCGGCCGCCGCACGATTGAAGTCGGTGATGCCGCCATCTTCGGTCACGCCGCCTACCCCGATGAAGGCGAAATCGGCGTGATACTGCGCGATCTGGTTGATGGCGTCCCAGCCCTGCACGGCGTCTTCATTGTCCTGCAGCTCGCCGCCGAGCAGCGTCACGCGGTTGTCATGGTGACGCCCGAGGAGCCGGGCGATCTGCCAGTCGTTCGTGTAGACGCGCAGCCGATGCTTGGAGAGCAGCGCCTGCGCCACCGCGCGCGTGGTCGTGCCGTAATCGATGATGACCGAGGCGCCGTCGGGCACCAGTTCCGCCGCACGCACGCCGATGGCCCGCTTGCCCACCGCATTGACGTTCTCGCGCAGTGTCCAGTCCGGCTCGCTGCGATCAGCGGCCAGCGCGCCACCGTGCGTCATGAGCAACAGCCCGCGGGCGGCCAGCGTATTGAGGTCGCGCCGCACGGTCTCTCGCGAGACACCCAACTCGCGCACGAGGTCGCTGATCGCGAGCGCTCCGGTCCTGGCAAGTTGTTCGAGCACGTATTGTTGGCGTTGTTCGGCAAGCATGATCGGGCAATGTCGGTTGGACTACGAAATCTTGATGGCGTGACGGACGACGGGTCGGGACCCCGCTATCCCTGCAACGCGACGCGCAGCCCCAGGCCGATGAAGATGGCCCCGGCCACACGATCGAGCCAGCGCCCCGTGCCCGGGCGACGCTTGAGCCACCCGCCCAGCACCCCGGCGAACCAGCCATATGCGCTGAAGACGACGATGGTCTGCGCCATGAACACGAGACCCAGCATCAGCATCTGCCAGCCGGGATGCGCCGCGTCGGCGCTCACGAACTGTGGCAGGAAGACGAGGAAAAACAGGGTGACCTTCGGATTGAGCATGTTCGCGAACACGCTTTGGCGAAACACCGCGCCGAGCGGCTGCGGGGCCGCGCCGCCGGCCAGGGTCATGGCGCCGCGCGCACGCAGTGCCTTGATGCCGATCCAGACGAGATAGGCCGCCCCCGCGAGCTTGATCGCCTCGAATGCCCACGGCGACGAGCGCAGCACGGCAGCCAACCCCACGGCCGCGACGGTCGTGTGAAACAGGCAGCCGAATGTGAACCCCGCAGCGGCCGCCAGGCCGGCACGACGGCCCTGCGCAATCCCTCGCGCGATGACCTGCATGTTGTCCGGGCCCGGCGCGAGCGTGATCGCCACCGAGGTCAGCAGAAACAGCCAGAGATTGGGCATCGGAAGATCCGGGGCGTAGTTGGCGGGGTGGGCGCAGTCAGGTTCAGCAGGCGAAGCGGGAAGGCCGCCTCAGTGGCCCTCGAACGAACACAACAGGAACAGCGGCAGGCCGGCATCGCGAATCAGGCGCGACCCTCCCAGCTCGGGCAGGTCGACGATCGCCGCGCCTTCGATGACCGTCGCGCCGAGACGCTCGAGCAGCTTCTTGCCCGCAAGCATCGTGCCGCCGGTCGCGACCAGATCGTCGATGAGCAGCACGCGATCGCCCGGCCCGCAGGCGTCGGCATGAATCTCGACCGTCGCGCTGCCGTACTCCAGTTCATATTCTTCGGCCACGGTCTGATAGGGCAGCTTGCCCTTCTTGCGGATGGGGATGAAGCCGATGTTCAGCTCGTAGGCCAGGATCGATCCGAGGATGAAGCCGCGCGCATCGAGGCCGGCGATGTAATCGGGGCGCTGCGCCATGTAGCGATGCACGAACACGTCGATGAGCACGCGCAACGTACGCGGGTTCTTGAGCAACGGCGTAATGTCGCGGAATTGCACGCCGGGCGCGGGCCAGTCGGGCACGGTGCGAATCTGGCTCTTGATATAGGCGGCAGGGGACTCGTCGATCTGCACGGGGATCCTTGGTGGGGGACTGACGGGGAACATGCCACATTATGCCAAAAAGGACCCGACGGTCCCGTGACGGTCGGTTCGCCATGCGGCGCCCACGGGACGCCCGCCCGCGCCGCCTCAGCGCCGCCGCTCGCCGTCGCGGCCCAACAAACGCTCCTGCGCGGCCACGAGTTTCTCGGGCAACCCCCGCAGCACCACGATGTCCTCGGCCATCAGGCGAGTCTCCGACACAGGCTCCACGCCGCGAATGCCGTGGCGCCGGATGGCCGTGACCGTCACGCCCAGCCGGTCGAGACGAAGCTCGCCCAGCGTGCGGCCCACGGCGTCGGCATTGAGCGGTAGCGGTACGGACTGCAGCCGGACCTGCTCGCGCTCGCCCCCCTCGTCCTCGTCGTCGAGGCCGTGGAAATAGCCGCGCAGCAAGCTGTAACGCTCGTTGCGCGCCTGCGCCACGCGACGCAACACGCGGCGCATCGGCACGCCCAGGAGCACGAGGGCGTGCGACGCGAGCATCAGGCTGCCCTCCACGATCTCGGGCACGACTTCCGTGGCGCCCGCCGCGATCAGGTCGTCGATGTGCGTTTCATCGACCGTGCGCACGACCACGGGCAGCGTGGGCTCCAGCGCCTGCACCTGCGCGAGCACCTTCAACGCCGCCGGGGTGCTGTCGTACGTCACCACAATGCCCGCGGCGCGGTGAATGCCTGCGGCAACGAGCGCCTCGCGCCGGGCAGCGTCACCGAACACGACGGTCTCGCCGGAACGGGCCGCCTCCATCACGCGGTCGGGGTCGAGATCGAGCGCCACGTAGCCGATGCCCTCCTGTTCGAGCATGCGCGCGAGGTTCTGGCCGCACCGGCCGTAGCCGCAGATGATCACGTGCCCCGACGTCTTGATGCTCTGCGTGGCGATCTTCGTCATCTGCAACGACTGCATCATCCATTCGTTGGCGACGAAACGCAGCGCGATGCGGTCAGCGTTGATGATGAGAAACGGCGCGCACAACATCGACAGCAGCATGCCCGCGAGCACCGCCTGCGAGAGCGACGCATCGAGCAAGTGCCGATCGATCACCAGATTGAGCAGCACGAAACCGAATTCGCCCGCCTGCGCGAGACCGAGCCCCGTGCGGATCGCCGTGCCGGGCGAGCTGCCGAACAGACGCGCCAGGCCAGCGATGAGCGTGAATTTGACGACCAGCGGGCCAACGAAGAACAACAGCACGAGCAATGGCTGCTTCAGCAGGATGGCCGGATCGAGCAACATGCCCGTGGTGATGAAGAACAGACCGAGCAGCACGTCGCGAAACGGCTTGATGTCGTCTTCCACCTGATGCCGGAACGGCGTCTCGGCAATCAGCATGCCGGCGATGAATGCGCCCAGCGCCATCGACAGGCCCAGATGTTCGGTGACGTACGCCAGACCGAGCGTGAGCAGCAGCAGATTGAGCATGAAGAGCTCTTGCGAGCGCCGCGCGGCCACGATGTGAAACCAGCGCCCCACCAGCTTCTGTCCGACCCACAGCAACAGCGCAAGGGCCCCGGTGATCTTTAGCGCCGCGAGTGTCAGCGCAAGCACGAGCGCCTTCGAGTTGCCGCCAAGCGCCGAGATCACGATGAGCAGCGGCACCACCGCCAGATCCTGGAACAGCAGCACACCCATGATGTTGCGGCCATGCTCCGTTTCCAGCTCCAGCCGCTCGGCGAGCATCTTGGTGACGATCGCCGTCGACGACATCGCCAGCGCACCGCCCAGCGCCACCGACGCCTGCCACGAGAACGACCAGAACAGATTGACGATCGCGCCCAGGCCCACCGCCACGAGCAGCGTGCCCAGCACCTGGGACACCCCCAGTCCGAGCACCACCCGGCGCATGCTCTTGAGCTTGGGTAGCGAGAATTCGATGCCGATGGAAAACATCAGGAAGACGACGCCGAACTCGGCGAGGTACTGCACGCGCTGCGAGTCGGCCGCCACACCGAGCGCGTGCGGGCCGATCACGATGCCGACACTCAGATAACCGAGCATCGGCGGCAGATGGAGCATGCGGAACAGCACCACCCCGATGCAGGCGGCGAACAGCAGGACAAGAGTGAGTTCGAGAGGCGAAGCCATCGGCTGGGGTCGGTTTCCTGAGTCAGTTGGAAGGCGCGCGGCACTTCTCATGCAAGCGCCGTGCCAGATTGCACCCGGACGGCAGGATCGAGGCAGAAACCGGAACGGTTCGGGACGTCTCCCGAATCGCGCAAGCCCAGGCGTGGTGCGGCTGTCCTCGGCGCGGCGTCCATTTTGATATACTCCGCGCATGATAGCGAAAATCAATCCAGACCGGGCACTCGAGGTCGCCCGGGAGGTGTTGCGCACCGAAGCCGACGCCATCGAACGAGTCTCTTCGCACCTCGACGACAGCTTCTTCGAAGCGGTTTCGCTGCTGCTCGCGTGTCGCGGTCGCGTCGTCGTGACGGGCATGGGCAAATCGGGGCACATCGGCCGCAAACTGGCCGCCACGTTCGCCAGCACTGGCACGCCCGCCTTTTTCGTTCACCCCGCCGAAGCCAGCCACGGCGATTTGGGCATGATCACGGCCGACGACGTCGTCGTCGCCCTGTCGAACTCCGGCGAAACGGGAGAACTCGTCAGTATTCTTCCGATGATAAAGCGCCTCGGCGCAAAGCTCATCGCCATGACCGGCAACGCCGCGTCGAGCCTCGGCCGTCTGTCCGACGTCCACCTCGACGCGCACGTGGACCGCGAAGCCTGCCCGCTGGGCCTGGCGCCCACGGCCAGCACCACCGCCGCGCTCGCGCTCGGCGACGCCCTGGCCGTGACGCTCCTCGACGCCCGCGGCTTCGGCGCCGAAGATTTCGCCCGCTCGCATCCGGGCGGCGCCCTCGGGCGGCGCCTGCTCACTTTCGTGCGCGACGTCATGCGCACCGGCGAGCGCATTCCGAGCGTGCGCGCCGACGCAAGCCTGTCCGAAGCCCTGCTCGAGATGACCGCCAAGGGTCTCGGCATGACGGCCATCGTCGATGCCGACGATCGCGTCGTGGGCATCTTCACCGACGGCGACCTGCGCCGCCTGTTCAAGCGCACGCTCGACTTCAGCACGCTCAAGCTCGCCGACGTCATGAAGGCCGACCCGCGTACCATCGGGCCGGATCAGCTCGCCGCGGAAGCCGCCGAGCTCATGGAGCGCTTCGGCATCACGCAGTTGCTCGTGACCGAGAACGGCCGCCTCGCCGGTGCGCTGAACGTCCACGATCTGTTCGCCGCCAAGGTCGTGTGAGTCCGTTGCCCATGAATCGACCCAGTACCGCCAGTACCGCCCCACTCGCGCCATTCGCCGCATTCGACGAGGCCGCCGCCGTCCGGCGCGCCGCCCGCGTGCGCGTGATGGTGTTCGACGTCGACGGTGTACTCACCGACGGCGGCCTGCGCTACGGCCCGGCCGGCGAACTCATCAAGACCTTCGACTCGCTCGACGGCCATGGCATGAAGCTGCTGGCCGAAGCCGGCATCGTCACCGCCATCATCACCGGTCGCCAGTCCGACATCGTTGCCAAACGCGCCTCGGACCTGCGTGTCGAACACGTCTACCAGGGCGTGCGCGACAAGCGCGAGGCGTTCGAGGACCTGTGCGGCAAATTGTCCGTGACGGCCGACGTCTGCGGCCACATCGGCGACGACTGGCCGGACCTGCCGGTGCTCACGCGCGTGGGCTTCGCTGCCTGCCCGGCCAACGCACATGCGGAAGTGAAAGCGCGCAGCCACTGGATCGCCGCCACGCGCGGCGGCGACGGCGCCGTGCGCGAACTGTGCGACTTCGTCCTGCGCGCGCAGGGGCGTTACGACGCCCTGCTCGCCGAAGCCCTCGCCTGACGCGCCGAAGGAGCCCATCCCCCCATGGCCATGCAACGCGTCTCGCCCGCTTCGCTGATCGCAATTGCCGTGCTCGCCGGACTTGCCGCCGGCACGTACTGGCTGGTGCAGCGCACGCTGCCCTCGGACGCCGATCGCGCGCCGTACGTCAAACAGCACATTCCCGATTACTATGCCGACGACATGGTGATCTCCATGCTCTCGGCAAGCGGCATGACGCAATATCGCGTCAACGCCGTTCACATGACGCACTTCGAAGACGACCAGACCACCGCGATGACGATGCCCGCCGTGCGCGCGTTCACCCCGGATCAGCCGGAAGTGACGGCCACCAGCAAGCGCGGCACGCTCAATGCCGACATGTCGGTGGTGGACCTGTACGACGACGCCGTCGTGGTGCGCCAGGCCGGCCCGCGCGACCCGGAAATGCGCGCACTCTCGGAACATTTCCAGGTGCTGGTGAACGAAGACATCGTCCGCACGGAAAAACCCGTCCAGCTGTATCGCGGGATGTCCGTGATGTACGGCGATGGCATGATTTTCAATAACATCACGCGCGCCGTACAATTGCTCGGCAACGTGCACGGCACGATCCAGCCGGCGGAACTGGGCAACAAGTCCCCGGCACCGCCCGCCACGCCCGGCGCGCCATCCCAGACCAAACAGGGCTCCAAGACCCCATGACCGATCGCCGCAATCCGCGACCCGCATCCCTTTCGCTGCGTGCCCTGCGCGCGCTGGCCGCCGCCTTCGCCGTGCTCGGCGCCCTGGCGTCGCCGCTCGCCCATGCCGAACGCGCCGACCGCGACAAGCCGCTCAACATCGAGTCGGATCACATGAGCTACGACGACCTCAAGCAGGTCAACATCTTCACGGGCAACGTGACGATGACCAAGGGGACCATCCTCCTCAAGGCCGATCGCGTCGAAGTGACCCAGGATCCGGAGGGCTACCAGTACGCCACGGCCTACTACAAGCCGGGCGGCCCCCTCGCCTACATGCGCCAGAAGCGCGATGGCCTCGACGAGTACATCGACGGCTGGGGCCAGACGATCTACTACAACGGCAAGACGGAAGTCGCCACGCTCACCACGCAGGCCACGCTCAAGCGCCTGGCCGGCGGCACGCGCGTGCTCGACGAAATCCATGGCAGCGTGATCACTTACGACACGTACAACGAGGTCTATACCGCGAACAGCGGGGCCGACCAGGTCAACGCCAACAATCCGAACGGCCGTGTACGCGCCACGCTCGCGCCGCGCAATGCGACGGGTGCCGCACCCGCGGCCGGCGGCCCGGGCAGCAAGCCGGCCGCAGCACCCAAGGGCGATCTGCCGCCGCTGTCTCCCTCCAAAAGCATCGGGAATCCGCGTGAGTAATTCTGCCAACAACGCCTCGACCATCAACCCGGGCGCCGGGCCGTCGGGCAAGCCGAGCGCGCTCGTCGTGCGCTCGCTCAAGAAGCAATACGGCGCGCGCACCGTCGTGAAGGACGTGTCGCTGGACGTGAAAAGCGGCGAGGTCGTGGGATTGCTCGGCCCCAATGGTGCCGGCAAGACGACCTCGTTCTACATGATCGTGGGACTCGTGCCCGCCGACGACGGCGAAATCCAGCTCGACGGCAACCTGATCAGCGAATTGCCGATTCACGAACGCGCCCGCATGGGCGTCTCGTACCTGCCGCAGGAAGCATCGGTGTTTCGCAAGCTCACGGTCGAGGACAATATTCGCGCCGTGCTCGAACTGCAGGTCGACGCCCAGGGCAAGCCGCTCAAGCGCGACGAGATCGAGCGACGCATCGAAGCCCTGCTCGACGAGCTCCAGGTGAGCCATCTGCGCGAGAATCCGGCCATGTCGCTCTCCGGCGGCGAGCGCCGCCGCGTGGAAATCGCCCGGGCGCTGGCGACGCAACCGCGCTTCATCCTGCTCGACGAGCCGTTTGCCGGCGTCGATCCGATCGCCGTGCTGGAAATCCAGCGAATCGTGCGTTTTCTGAAAGATCGGGGCATCGGTGTCCTCATCACCGACCACAACGTGCGGGAAACGCTCGGCATCTGCGATCACGCCTACATCATCAGCGAAGGCTCGGTGCTCGCCGCGGGCACCCCCGACCAGATCGTGGCCGACGAGAGCGTCCGGCGCGTCTATCTGGGCGAGAATTTCCGGATGTAAAGCAAATTTTTCGCATGTAAACCCTGCCTCCGATAGGGCGCCGGGCCGGTTCCGCTGGCGTGACAAAGCCTCTACAATGAAGGCGAGACACGCTATGAAACCGACTCTTCAACTCCGCACCTCGCAGCACCTGACCCTCACGCCGCAGTTGCAGCAATCCATCCGGTTGTTGCAACTGTCGACGCTCGAACTTCAGCAGGAAGTCGAGCACGCCCTCACCCAGAACCCGATGCTCGAGCGCGAGGACGACTGGCTCGCGGGCTCGGTACGTGTCGGCACGGACGGGTCGCTTCGCAACGAGCGCAGCACGTCGGCGAGCAGCGCCAGCGAGGGCCATGAGTCCGCCAACGGCCATGACGAAACCCGCGAGCTCGACGGCCAGACCCGCTTCGACGACAGCAACCAGGACAGCGGCAGCGATTGGAGTCTTAACGATTTCGCCCGTTCGGGCAGCGCCTCGGACGACGACGACAACGCGCGCCCGCAGTTGCACGTCGATCACCCCAACCTTCGCGAACACCTGCTCGCGCAGCTGCGCCTGACCAAGGCGGGGCCGCGCGATCGCGCGCTTGTCGAATTCCTGATCGAATCGCTCGACGAAGACGGCTACCTCGGCACCATGCTCGACGAAATCCAGGCGGATATGCCTGAAGAGCTGGCGCTCGAGACCGAGGAGATCAACGCGGCGCTCGCGCTCCTGCAGAGCTTCGATCCGGCCGGTGTGGGTGCCCGTACGCCGTCCGAATGCCTGCGCCTTCAGTTGCAGCGCCTGCCGCCGAGCAATGTGCGCACGCTCTCGCTGCGCATCGTCTCGGATCACCTGGAACTGCTCGCCGCGCGCGATTACACGCGTTTGCGTCGCCTGCTCGGCGTGAGCGAAGACAGCCTGCGCGCGGCGCATCACCTGATTCGCTCGCTCGACCCTTTCCCCGGCGCGGCCTACGGCTCGCCGCAGGCCGATTACGTGGTGCCCGACGTGCTGGTGCGCAAGCAGGGCAGCAACTGGATCGCCGAACTCAACCCCGAGGTCATGCCGCGGCTGCGCATCAATGAGATGTACGCGCGAATTCTGCGAAACAACCGCAACGATCCGGGCACCGGCAATCTGCAGCAACAGCTCCAGGAAGCCCGCTGGCTGATCAAGAACATCCAGCAACGGTTCGACACGATCCTGCGTGTCGCACAGGCGATCGTCGAGCGTCAGAAGAACTTCTTCACGCACGGCGAAATCGGCATGCGGCCCTTGGTTTTACGCGAGATTGCTGATACGCTGGGTTTACATGAATCCACGATTTCACGGGTGACAACCAGTAAGTACATGCTCACTCCATTCGGGACTTTCGAGCTCAAGTACTTCTTTGGTTCGCACGTGGCCACGGAGGCGGGCGGCGCAGCGTCATCGACGGCCATCCGCGCACTCATCAAGCAACTCATAGGAGCAGAAGACCCGCAGAGCCCCCTTTCCGACAGCCGTATCGCGGAACTGCTGGCAGAGCAAGGGTTCGTGGTGGCGCGGCGCACTGTCGCGAAGTACCGCGAGGCCATGCGAATCCCCGCAGTCAACTTGCGCAAATCTTTGTAGTACGGTCCTAGTGCGCCATGTTGGCTCGCTGGGGCATTACGCCGCAGTGCGACATTGCGTCACGCCAATGGCTCTCGTCAGCCGGCGTCGCTCGTGACGCGGCCTGCACTTCGGCATTTCAGCAAGGAGAGCAGCTATGAATCTGAAGATCAGTGGACATCATCTCGAACTCACGCCGTCGCTGCGCGAATTCGTCGTCAACAAGCTCGAACGCGTGTTGAGGCACTTCGATCAGCTCATCGGCGCCGAGGTGATCCTCTCTGTCGACAAGACCAAGGAGAAGACCGGGCGCCAGATCGCCAGCATCACGGTGTATCTCAAGGGTAAGGAGATTTTCGTCGAGAAGTGTGACGAGAATATGTACGCCGCCATCGACAAGCTGATCGATATGCTCGACCGCAAGGTAATGCAATACAAGGACAAGGTTCAGGATCACGGCCGCGAGGCACTCAAGCACCAGCAACCTCCAGAGGCGGAACCGCTGCAATAAGTCCATCCGGGAGAGGTCGTCGCATTGACCGACACTGACGCGAAGCCGCACGGAACCTCACGCGCGAACCCACGTCTGTCATAAGTCTGGCATCACCCACCGCGGGGCCGTTGAACGGCCCCTTTTGTATGGTCCCGACGAGTTCCGCGCGTTGGCGCGGGCGCAGCGACGGGTGGTCTATAATGCGAGGTCAATCGGGGGTTGGAGGGCGACTACGCGTTCGCCCGCATTACAAGATGAATCGTTTAGTCAAACTCTTACCTGCGTCCAACATCCTGCTTGGACTGTCCGTCACCAGCAAGAAGCGCGTCTTCGAGCAAGCCGGGCTGCTCTTCGAGAGCAATGCCGGGCTCACGCGCGCGCTTGTCACCGACAATCTGTTTGCGCGCGAGCGTCTGGGCTCGACCGGGCTGGGGGAAGGCGTGGCGATTCCGCACGGCCGGATCAAGGGTCTGAAACATCCGATGGCCGCCTTCGTGCGCCTGGCCGACCCGATTCCCTTCGAAGCGCCCGACGGCCAGCCCGTCTCCCTGCTGTTCTTCCTGCTGGTTCCGGAACAGGCGACCCAGCAACATCTCGAGATTCTGTCCGAAATTGCCCAGTTGCTCTCCGATCGCTCGATGCGCGAGACATTGACCACGGCGCCCGACGCCGAAGTCATTCACGCCGCGCTCGCGAACTGGCAGCCCTGAGCCCGCGGGGGCTCGCCGATTTCCGCCGATATTCACGGGTATCGCCGCAAAGACTGACGAATTCCGTAGCTCCCACACCCAACCGAACGAGGCGACGCGGTGGAACTGACCGGCATCAACGCGCAGAGCATATTCGACGACAACGCAGCCACGCTGCGCCTGTCGTGGCTGACCGGCCATGAGGGATGGGAGCGCGGTTTCACGCCTGAAAGCGTGGCTACCGCAACCTCCAGCGCGGACCTCGTGGGTCACCTGAACCTCATTCACCCGAACCGGATCCAGGTGCTTGGCGAGGCCGAACTGCGCTATTACCAGCGCCTGACCGACGAGAACCGCAAACGTCACATGGGCGAAGTCATCGCCCTGGAACCGCCGTTCCTGGTGGTCGCGGACGGCCTCGAAGCGCCGCCCGACCTGGTGCTGCGCTGCACCCGTTCCTCGACCCCGCTGTTCACCACACCGATGTCGACGGCAGCTGTCATCGACAGCCTGCGGCTGTACATTTCGCGCGTGTTCGCCCCGCGATGCACGATGCACGGCGTATTTATCGACATTCTGGGCATGGGGGTGCTGCTGACCGGCGACTCCGGCCTGGGCAAGAGCGAGCTCGGCCTGGAACTGATCAGCCGGGGTCACGGGCTGGTGGCCGACGATGCCGTCGATTTCGTACGTCTCGGCCCGGACTTCGTGGAAGGCCGCTGTCCGCCCTTGTTGCAGAACCTGCTCGAAGTGCGCGGTCTGGGCCTGCTCGACATCAAGACGATCTTCGGCGAAACGGCCGTGCGCCGGAAGATGAAGCTCAAGCTGATCGTGCAACTGGTGCGCCGCCCCGACGGCGAATTCCAGCGCCTGCCGCTCGAGGCGCAGACGGTCGACGTGCTGGGGCTGCCGATCAACAAGGTCATTCTGCAAGTGGCCGCCGGGCGAAACCTTGCCGTGCTCGTGGAAGCCGCCGTGCGCAACACGATTCTGCAATTGCGCGGCATCGATACGCTCAAGGACTTCATGGAGCGCCAGCGCCAGGCCATGCAGGACCCGGACGGGATGCAGGGCAAGCTTCTCTGAGCGGCGCGACGCGTCGTCGTCCCCTTTTTCCCCGGGTTTACCGCAATTTTTGCGATTTTCTGTCAACGCCGCGCGATTGCGGCGCGTTTTCTTTCATGTTGTAATCGCCACGCGGCCCATCCCCGTGCGTGTCGACCTTATGGAGAGACGATCATGAAGAAAGCACTTGCTGCATTGCTCCTGGTATCCCCGCTGCTCGCATCGCCCGTGTTTGCCCAGACGGCCGCGCCGGCCCCCGCGCCCAAGGCGTCCAACTCGCAACAAAGCAAGATGAGCGCCTGCAATGCCCAGGCCGGCGACAAGAAGGGCGATGAGCGCAAGGCGTTCATGAAGTCGTGCCTGTCGAACAAGCCGGCCCCGGCAGCCAAGCAGACGCAGCAGGAAAAGATGAAGGCGTGCAACGCCCAGGCCGGCGACAAGAAAGGCGACGAGCGCAAGGCGTTCATGAAGTCGTGCCTGTCGAACAAGCCGGCAGGCTGATCCGCCGAGATCCAGGACCCAGCGATTTCCGCCAGACGGCGCCCCTTGCGGCGCCGTTTTTGTTGAACTGGCGCGAATTCGCGCGACAAAGCGCGACGTGTGCGGAACATTATCGCGTTCCGCTGCTCGACACCCGTAAGACACAATCGCTTACCATGAGGGTTGTATCCGGGAAATGTCATGAAGATCGTATTGATTACTGGCGTTTCGGGCTCCGGCAAGTCGCTCGCGCTGAATGTCCTCGAAGACGCGGGCTACTACTGTGTCGACAATCTGCCGTCACGCTTCCTGCCTGAACTCGCCGAGTACCTCGAAACACAGAACTACACACGCCTGGCCGTTGCCATCGACGCGCGCAGCGGCGGCGCCCTCGCCGATCTTCCGCCGATCATCGGCGGGCTGCGCCGCTTCGGCCACGACGTGCGCGTACTGTTCCTGAACGCCAACACGCAAACGCTGGTGCAGCGCTATTCCGAGACGCGTCGCCGCCATCCACTGTCGGTGGGCGGGGACGATACCGTTTCGGCCAACGGCTCGCTCGTCGAGGCGATCGAGAAAGAGCGCGAAATGCTCAACAGCGTGACCGAACTCGGTCACCAGATCGACACGAGCAATTTGCGCGCAAGCGCCCTGCGCCGCTGGATTCGCGAATTCGTGCAGCACGATCACACCGGACTCACGCTGATGTTCGAGTCCTTTGGCTTCAAGCACGGCGTGCCGCTCGACGCCGACCTCGTGTTCGATGTCCGTTCGCTACCCAATCCGTATTACGACTCGCAATTGCGCCCGCTTACCGGCCGCGATCAGCCCGTGATCGACTTTCTCTCGGCGATTCCCGAAGTCGACGAGATGATCAACGATATCGGCAATTATCTGCAGAAGTGGCTCCCGAGCTACATGCGCGATAACCGCAGCTATCTGACGGTGGCCATCGGCTGCACCGGCGGCCAGCACCGCTCCGTGTTCATCGCCGAGACACTCGGCGAGCGCTTCCGCACCGAAGCGAGCGTGCTGGTGCGGCATCGCGAACTCACGCCTGGCGAGTCGGCCTGAGGGCCTGGCGATATTGTCGGGACGCGCAGGGATTCACGCAGGCAACCGTAGTTGGCCGTCGTCCTGCACGGTGAGCGAGAGCGCGTCGGCGATCTTGCGAATCGGCGACGGCAAGCCGGCGGCGGCCATGCCCGGCGCGTCGAGCCACGCGTGACGCGAACCGGCTGCCGACGCTGATGGCAGCGTCACGAGCCACGGCCGCAGGAATAGCTTGAAGTGCGTGAAAACGTGCGTCAGCCCCCGCAGCGGCACGATCGACGGCGCCACTTCCTGCGCGCCCAGGCCGTTCTCCGCGCCCTGGGCAAGTGTCACGGCAAGCGCCGTCAGGCGCGCGCGCAAGGCGGCATCGTCCGGTGCGCAGGCATCCGTCGGCGGCGTGAGTTCCGGCAGACTCCACAGTCCGCCCCAGATGCCGCTGTCCGGACGCCGCTCGAACAGCACGCGGTCGGCCGCACGAACGACGAGCACATCGACATAGCGCTGCGGCTGCGCCTTCTTCGGCTTGGCCGTCGGCAACGTGCGCTCGCGGCCCGTGGCGTGCGCCACGCAATCGCCGTCGAACGGACACTCTCCGCAACGCGGCTTGCCCCGCCCGCAAAGCGTCGCGCCGAGATCCATCATCCCCTGCGTATAGGCCGGCAGATCCCGTTGGGGCAGCAGCGACTCGGCCAGCGCCCACATCTCGCGCTCGATCTTCGGCGTGCCGGGAAATCCTTCGATGCCAAACACTCTTGCGAGCACGCGTTTGACGTTGCCATCGAGAATGGCCGCGTGCGCGTCATACGCAAACGCCGCGATGGCGGCGGCCGTCGAACGACCAATGCCCGGCAACGCGGCGAGGACCTGCGGATCGGACGGGAAGCGGGCCCCGTGCTCGGCCACCACGACCTGGGCGCAACGATGCAGATTGCGCGCCCGCGAGTAGTAGCCAAGCCCGCTCCACAGCGCCATGACGTCGTCCTGCGGCGCATTGGCCAATGCCGTCACGTCGGGAAAGCGTTCAAGAAATTTCGTGTAATACGGAATGACGGTGGCGACCTGCGTCTGCTGGAGCATGATCTCCGAGAGCCAGATGCGATAGGCGTCGCGGGTGTTCTGCCACGGCAGGTCGTGACGCCCGTGCTCGGCCTGCCACGCGATCAGGCGCTCGGCAAACGTGGCCGCCAGCGCGTCGGTGCCTGCGTTTTCGGGGGATTCTGTCATAAGCGATTCGGGGGGAATGTCGGATATCGTGCGTAGGGCGCCGCGCGCCGCGCGCTGCGCTATTTCTGGCAATGGGGGCAGAAGAACGTGGAGCGCTGCCCCTGCACGATCTGCCGGATCGGCGTGCCGCACACCCGGCACGGCAGGCCGGCGCGATCGTAGACGAAATATTCCTGCTGGAAATAGCCGCTTTTGCCGTCGCTGCCGACGAAGTCCCGCAAGGTACTGCCGCCCTTCTCGATGGCGGCGGCGAGCACTTCCTTGACGGCCGCGGCGAGTTTCCCGGCGCGCGGGCGCGTGAGCTTGCCCGCCGGCATGCGCGGATGAATGCGCGCGCGAAACAGGCTCTCCGAAGCGTAGATGTTGCCCACACCCACCACGATGCTGCCCGCGAGCAGCGCCTGCTTGATGGAGACCGTTCGCCCGCGCGTGCCGGCATGCAGCCAGGCGCCATCGAAAGCGTCGGTAAGCGGCTCGACTCCCAGACTGGCGAGCAGCGGGTGCAGAAGCACATCGCCCGAGGCGCGCGGATGAAACAGCACGGCGCCGAAGCGCCGGGGGTCGCGATAACGCAGTGCACAGTGCTCGAAGACCAGATCGATGTGGTCGTGCACGCCGGCCGCTGGCAATGCGTGCGGCTCGGGCATGACACGCAACGTCCCGGTCATGCCCAAATGCACGAGCAGCCATCCGGGCGCATATTCAAGCAGCAGGTACTTGCCGCGACGGGTCACGCCAATGAGCGTCTCGCCGCGCAGGCGTGCGTCCAGCCCGTCGGGTACCGGCCAGCGCAGCGAGGCGTTGCGCACGTCGATGCGTGCGACACGCGTGCCCGCCACATGCGGCGCGATACCGCGGCGGGTGACTTCGACTTCTGGGAGTTCAGGCATGCCTGCGAACGTTTGCTGAGGATTTAGACTCTATTGTATCGGGCGCGCTACAATCGCTCGAAACCTGCCGTGGATCCCTATGCCGAACACCCGATTCCAGTCCGATTCCGCCGTTGCCAACCCGGCGGCACCTGTGGTTTTGCGCCTGCGCGGCGCCCTGGCACGCGGGGCCTGGGCCGGCGCGGCGGCGCTTGGCGTGGGCTGCGCGAGCGCCGTCATGGCGTTCCTGCCGTCGACGAGCGCTTTCGCCCAGAGCGGCCCCGCCGCACAATCGGCGCCGAAAGCCCCTGCCGCACCGGCCGTCGCGCCGGGCAAGGCCAACGGCGCGGGCGCGGCCGGCGATGCCAGGACCGATGCCGACAGCGAGGACGTGCCGCCGAATGCGAGCGTGCCGCATGAAAAGCTCCCGAACGTCACGTTGACCAGCGAGATCGTCTTCGAAGTGATGGCCGCGGAGCTGAGCCTGCAGCAAGGCAACCTCGCGCCGGCCTTCAATACCTACATCGCCCTGGCCAATCGCACGAAGGACCCGCGCATGGCACGCCGCGCCGTGGAGATCGCGCTCGGCGCGCGCCAGCTTGGCGACGCACTCGTCGCGGCCCGGCTGTGGCACCAGCTCGATCCGACGTGGCGTCCGGGCACGCAGTTGCTCGCGAGCCTCGAGGTCGGCACCGGCCATCTCGCGGAAGCCGAGCCCCTGCTCGTCGACGAATTGAACAAGGTGCCCGAAGCACGCCGCGGCCAGGCCATTCTCGAACTCCAGCAGATGATCGCTCGCAGTCCGGAACGCGCCACGGGCATCGAGTCGCTCAAGCGCATGCTGGCCAACGACATGCAGCGCCCCGAGGCGCAACTCGCCATCGCCCGCTCGCAGCTCGACGCAGGCGACACCGCCGGCGCCCGCGCGTCGCTCGAAGCCGCCCTCAAGCTCAAGCCCGACTATGAAGCCGCCGCGCTGCTGTACGGTCAGATGGGCCCCGCCGAGCGCACCAGCGCGATCGCCGGACTGAAGGCCTTCCTCGATCGCAACCCCAACGCGAAAGAAGCGCGCTTCGCCTACGCCAAACTCCTGCTCGCGGACAACCAGCTCGACGCCGCGCAGAAGCAGTTCGAGACGCTGGAGAAGCGTTATCCGCATGAACTCTCGACGCTCATGGCGCTCGCGTTGCTCAATCTGCACGCCAAGCATCCGGAGATCGCCGAGCAATATCTGCAGAAGTACGCCAGCGAAGCCGAAGCGCAGAACACCGACGGCGCGCAAGCCTACATCTATCTGGCGCAGATCGCGCAGGATCGCAAGGACTACCCGGCCGCCGACAAATGGCTCTCGAAGATTCGCGAGGACAGCAACGCGTATCTGCCCGCGCAAATCGGACGCGCGCAATTGCTCGCCGACCAGGGCAGGGTCGACGAAGGCCGTGCGCTGCTGCACGGTATCAAGTCGAGCGACCCGCGTGAGCAGCTCGCGCTCAAGCGCGCCGAGTCGGATCTGCTCGTCAAGGCCAAGCGCTACGACGACGCCGAGAAGCTGCTGTCCGTCGAAGTGAAAAACCATCCGGACGACGCGGACCTGCTGTATCAGTACGGCATGGTGGCCGAACTCAACAAGCACTACGACGTCATGGAAAAGGCGATGCGCCGTGTCATGACGGCGCAACCGGATAACGCGCAGGCCTACAACGCGCTCGGCTACTCGCTCACGGAGCGCAATACGCGTCTGCCTGAAGCCCTCAAGCTGCTGCAGAAGGCATCGGCGCTCGCGCCCGAGGATCCGTACATCATGGACAGCCTGGGCTGGTTGAAGTATCGCCTCGGCGACAAGCAGCAGGCGCTCGAACTGCTGCGTCGCGCTTACGGCATTCAGGCGCAAGCGGAAATCGGCGCGCACCTCGGCGAGGTGCTGTGGGAAACGGGCCAGCAGGACGAAGCGCGCAAGACATGGCGTGAAGCGCTCAAGCTTGACGGCGACGACGACACGCTGCGCTCGACGATGAAGCGCTACAACGTGGCACCGTAATGGATCAGGTACGACGGATGCATGGTTTGACGAAGGGGTTGGTGCAAGACATGACGCGCGCGATCGCGCGGCCCCCGTCGCGCGACGGTCGTTCGTTTCGTGTCATGCGCGGCGCGGCACTGGCGCTGGCGTGCTCGGCCACCGTATTCGCGGCCGGCTGCGCCAGTCTCGCGCCGCCGGCCGCCGTCGAACAGGCGCCCGGAGCGAGTGTCGAGCACTATCGCGGCCGCTTCGCCGTGCGCTATGAGCAAAACGGCGAGACACGCAATACCTACGGCAACTTCGACTGGCAGCAAAATGGCGAGAACGCGACCGTCCAGTTGCTCGATCCGCTCGGGCAGACGCAGGCAATCGTGCGTGAAAGTCCGCGCAGCGCTTCGCTCGAATTGCCGGGCAAGGCGCCGCTGACGGGACCGCGCCTCGAAGACGTGATGCACGATGCGCTGGGATTCGCACTCCCGGTCGGCGGGCTGCGCTACTGGCTGCGCATGCGCAGCGCTCCCGGCTCGCAGGCAAGCATCGAAACCGATCCGCAGACGCAGCGCCCGTCGCATCTGAAGCAGGATGGATGGACGATCGACTATCAGGCGTTTTTCGACGGCACGCCGTTGCGGGTCAAACGTCTCGACCTCTCGCGCGATCTCGACGGCTCGCCGCTCGCCGTGCGTCTGGTGATCGACGAGTAAGCCTCCACATCCCCTCTGCTGCACGCGTTCCCCGCCTCGTTCGCGGCACGCGGCGCGCCCGCTCCCGAACGCCCTCGCTCGGGCGGTGCTATGCTTGGCACCGCCCGCGCCGGCATCTGGGACGCCGCACGGGCAACGTCCCCCCGTATCCGGCCGCCGGTGTCGTCTGTCGATGACCGCGGCATCCCATAAGTCTTCGTTCGCATTGCCATGTACGAAATCCTGCGTGACTGCCCCGCACCGGCCAAGCTCAATCTCTTCCTGCATATCGTGGGTCGCCGGCCGAACGGCTATCACGAACTGCAAACCGTCTTCCAACTGATCGACTGGGCGGACACACTGCATTTCGAGCGCCGCGGCGACGGACAGGTCGTGCACACGAATCCGCTGCCGGGCGTGCCGCCCGAGACCGACCTGACGGTGCGTGCCGCCCGTCTGCTCCAGGCGCATTGCGGCGTACGCTTCGGCGTGGACATCGGCATCGAGAAACGATTGCCGGCAGGCGGCGGCATCGGCGGCGGCAGTTCCGACGCGGCCACGACGCTGCTCGCGCTCAACCGCATGTGGCAGTTGAACCTGCCCCGCGAAACCCTTCAGACGCTTGCCCTCGAACTCGGTGCCGACGTGCCGTTTTTCGTCTTCGGTCGCAATGCATTTGCCGAGGGGCTCGGCGAGGTGTTGCGGGCCGTGGAATTGCCGCAACGACACTTCCTCGTGGTGAACCCGCGCGTACACGTCGCGACGGACAAAATATTTCGCGATCCCCTGTTGACAAGGGATACGAAGATCGTCACAATGGCGTTCTTTCTTGAGCACGCCAACAAAAACGTGTTCGAAACGGATGAAATCTTCCGTAACGACATGCAGGCGGCAGTCACTCGAGAATACGCGGAAGTCGCTGCTGTGATTGACTGGTTCAGAACCTTCACCCCGGCACGCATGACAGGATCCGGCGCCAGTGTGTTTGCAGTATTCGACACGAAGGCGGAAGCGGAAGACGCATGCAAGCGATTGCCAGAGCGCTGGATCGGCCAGGTGGCCACCAGTCTGGCCGAACATCCGATGTTCGCCTTCGCGTGAAAAGGTTTTACTTTGTTGCGTTTCCTACGGCGCAGCAAAGGCAACGGTTAGTGTAGGGGAGTCGCCAAGTTGGTTAAGGCACCGGATTTTGATTCCGGCATACGAGGGTTCGAGTCCTTCCTCCCCTGCCAATTTCTCTGTCGTGCAGTGTCAGCATCCATACGTCCCGCAGGTAGCCAGATGAGTAGTGATAACCTAATGGTATTCACCGGGAACGCCAATCCCGCCCTGGCCCAAGCGGTCGTCGACACCCTGGGAATCCCGCTTGGCAAGGCCATGGCGAGCCGATTCTCGGATGGTGAAATCCAGGTTGAAATTCAGGAAAACGTGCGCGGCAAGGACGTCTTCGTCCTGCAATCGACGTGCGCGCCGACCAACGACAACCTGATGGAACTGATGATCATGGTCGACGCGCTCAAGCGTGCTTCGGCCGGCCGCATCACCGCTGCCATTCCGTATTTCGGCTATGCCCGTCAGGATCGTCGCCCCCGCTCGGCGCGCGTGGCGATCTCGGCGAAGGTCGTGGCCAACATGCTGCAGATCGCGGGCGTCGAACGCATCATTACGATGGACCTGCACGCCGACCAGATTCAGGGCTTCTTCGATATCCCGGTCGACAACATTTACGCGTCGCCGTTGCTGCTGGCCGATGTGCGCGAGCAGAACCACGAAAACCTCCTCGTGGTTTCGCCGGACGTCGGCGGCGTGGTGCGCGCCCGCGCGCTGGCCAAGCAACTGCATTGCGATCTGGCCATCATCGACAAGCGTCGTCCGAAGGCCAACGTGGCCGAAGTGATGAACATCATCGGTGAAGTCGAAGGCCGCACCTGCGTCATCATGGACGACATGGTCGATACCGCCGGCACGCTTTGCAAGGCTGCCCAGGTGCTCAAGGAGCGCGGCGCGAAAAAGGTTTATGCGTACTGCACGCACCCGGTGCTTTCCGGTGGCGCAGCAGCCCGTATCAATGCCTCGGAACTCGACGAGGTCGTCGTGACGGACACGATTCCGCTGCGCGATGACTCGAAGGGTGGCAAGATTCGCCAGCTGAGCTGCGCCAATCTGCTTGCCGAGACGTTCTCGCGTATCCGTCGCGGCGACTCGGTGATGTCGCTGTTCGCGGAGTAAGCGTTCGGTAAAGTTTTGCGACGGCGCCTGTGTGGCGCCGTTGTTATGTCGGCAGGGAGCATCTCCCTGCCTTTGTCGTTCCTGAAGCTCGCTTTTTTGCGGGATATTCGGGAAGAAATCGCTGCCTGGTCGCGGGCAGTCCAAGGAGTTGTTATGAAAGTCGTCGCTTTTGAGCGTACTCAGCAAGGTACGGGTGCGAGCCGCCGCCTGCGCAATGCCGGTAAGACCACGGGCATCGTGTATGGTGGTAACGTCGATCCGAAACTGATCGAACTGGATCACAATGCACTGTGGCACGCCCTCCGCAAGGAAGCCTTCCACTCGTCGATCCTCGATCTGGAAGTGGCTGGCAAGTCCGAACAAGTGCTGCTGCGCGATGTGCAGTATCACCCGTTCAAGCAACTGGTCCTGCACGTGGATTTCCAACGTGTCGACCCGAACAAGCCGATCCACGTGAAGGTGCCCCTGCACTTCCTGGGTGCCGAGAACGCCCCGGCTGTGAAGCTGGCTTCGAACGTGATCAGCCACACCGTGAACGAACTCGACGTCAGCTGCCTGCCGGGCAAGCTGCCGGAATTCCTGGAAGTCGATCTGTCGACGCTGGAAGCCGGCAAGACCGTGCATGCGAAGGACGTCAAGCTGCCCGCCGGCGTGACGCTCACGCTGCACGTCGAGCAGGAAAACCCGGTGGTGGCGCAAGCCGTTCAACCGGCTGGCGCTGCTGCTGACGAAGCGGCCGCCCCGGCTGCCGAAGGCGAAACGCCGGCTGCCTAAGCCACGCGTGTTGGCCTTCAGCGGCGACGCTGGACGCAAGACCCGCCGCGACATCATGTCCGGCGGGTTTTTTTATGTCGGCGCGCACGCCGAATCGGCGCGCGCCAAGATCCTGACACCGAAATGATCAAGCTGATCGTAGGGCTCGGCAATCCGGGCGCCGAATATACAGCAACGCGTCACAACGCCGGCTTCTGGTTCGTCGACGCGCTGGCGCAGCAATGCGGTGCATCGCTGTCCAACCAGAAGAACTTCCATGGATTCGCCGCGCGCGCACGCATCGCCGGTCAGGAAGTGTGGCTGCTCGAGCCGCAGACCTTCATGAACCGATCCGGTCAATCGGTCGTCGCGCTCGCTCGCTTCTACAAGATCCTGCCTGACGAAATTCTCGTGGTACACGACGAACTCGATCTGCTGCCCGGCACCGTGAAGCTCAAGCGCGGCGGTGGCAGCGGCGGTCACAATGGTCTGAAGGACATCGCCGCGCACCTCACCACGCCGGAGTTCTGGCGCCTGCGCCTGGGGATCGGTCACCCCCGCACGCTTCAGCCCGCCGGCAGCCAGCAGCAAGTGGTGGACTTCGTACTCAAGCCGCCACGCAAGGAAGAACAGGCACAAATCGACGACGCCATGTCGCGCTCGCTCGACATCGTCGATCTGGTCGTCAAGGGCGACATGGAAAAGGCGATGATGCGGCTGCACGCCACGCCGCACGCCACGCCGGGAAAGTAGGCCGGAAACGAAAATGAGCGGCTCGCAGGCCGCTCATCTCATTGCCCGAGGTGCCGCCGCGCAACGCTCGGGCCGATCGCGACGAAGCCGCGTGTCTCGCCGGGCAGGACACGCGCGAGCCTCGCTCAGGCCGACTTGGCCTCTTGCAGATGGGTGTACTTCTCGAGCAACTGCTCGGGCGTCTCGACGTGCTCGGGATTGACCGGAATGCACTCCACCGGACACACCTGCACGCACTGCGGTTCGTCGAAGTGCCCCACACACTCGGTGCACTTGTTCGGATCGATCTCGTAAATCTCGACCCCCATCGAAATTGCGTCGTTCGGGCACTCCGGCTCACACACGTCGCAATTGATGCATTCATCGGTAATCATCAAGGCCATACGGCACCTCCAGCCGTATCGCCGCGCCGGATCACCCGGCGCGCACGATACTTATCCCTGCGACGCCTGGCCGCCGACTTTCGTCACCAGCCACTTCTCGACGGAGGGGAACACGAACTTGCTGACGTCGCCGCCCAGTTGCGCGATCTCGCGCACGATCGTGCCAGAGATGAACTGGTATTGATCGGACGGCGTCATGAACATCGTTTCCACATCGGGCAACAGGTAGCGGTTCATCCCCGCCATCTGGAACTCGTACTCGAAGTCCGACACGGCGCGCAGACCACGTACGATCACGCGCGCCTGATGCTTGCGCACAAAATCCTTGAGCAGCCCGGAAAACCCTTCGACGCTCACGTTCGGATAGTGGCCCAGCACCTCGCGCGCGATGTCGATGCGCTCTTCCAGCGTGAAGAACGGCTTCTTGTTCTTGCTGTCCGCCACGCCGACGACGAGCTTGTCGAAGATGCCCGCCGCGCGGCGAACCAGATCCTCGTGTCCTCGGGTAAGCGGGTCGAAAGTCCCCGGATAAATCGCCACTACCATGCCAACGTCTCCTCGCGGCTGGGGACCGGTGCTGCGTACTTTTTCATTGTGGTCTCTGGGTTTTCGGAATCGATTCAAGCAAATGATAATGCACCGCTCCGGCTTTCGCCCGGCGCACGCACGCAAGGCCAAGCGCGGCAAGCGCATCGTCTTCCAGCGCGATGTCGGATTCGGCGTAGATCACGCCGCCCGGCGCCAGCAGACGTGCCGCAGGCGCCAACAGATCATGCAGCCACCCGCTGGCAAATGGCGGGTCGAGAAACACCACGTCGAAAGCCCCGGGCGCCAGTGTGGTTATCAGGCGTCGCGCATCGGCCTGCACGACCTCGATCTGATCGGCGCCCAGCTTGGCCTGATTGGCGCGAAGCTGACGCACGGCCGGCGCGGCCTGCTCGATCATCAGCACCCGCACGGCGCCGCGCGATGCGGCCTCGAACCCGAGCGCCCCGCTGCCGGCGAACGCGTCCAGGCATTGCACGCCGCTCAGGTCCTGCCCGAGCCAATTGAAGAGCGTTTCCCGCACGCGGTCCGGTGTCGGCCGCAAGCCATCGCCAGGGGGCACCGGCAGCGGCGTGCGTTTCCATTGACCGCCGATGATGCGCACCTGTTGGGGAGCGCCGCGCGCGACATTGCCTGCGCCGGACTTCATGCCGCCCCCCGCCGCATTGCGTTGCCGGATGCGCCGATGCCGACGCCAGAAAGAGATCGCGCGCACCGCGGCGCACGCAGGGAATCCAAAATCATGACAATTCACGCTACATTGTTGAGGCGAAACATACCACATCGTCCGTGCCCCGGCCCCATCGGGGTCAAGTCGAACCCTGCAAGGCGCCCATCCCGGCCGGCCAGCGCGGCGCGAGCGCATGTCTCTCGTTCGCCACCGGGCCCCTGGATGCGCCTGCCGCCCAACAGGAGAGCGCCCGATCCACCATGACCGATGCCGCCATCGAGGTAGTTGAGCTATGCAAGGCCTATGAGGGCCGCCCCGTCGTCGATCACCTGTCGCTGCATGTGGCGCCGGGCGAGTGCTTCGGCCTGCTGGGCCCCAACGGGGCGGGCAAGACCACGACATTGCGCATGCTGCTCGGACTCGTCACGCCCGATGCCGGCAACATTCGCCTCGGCGGCCTGCCGGTGCCGCGTCTGGCGCCCGAAGCGCGGCGTCGCGTCGGCGTCGTTCCCCAGTTCGACAACCTGGACCCCGACTTCACCGTACGCGAAAACCTGGCGGTCTTCGGCCGCTATTTCGGACTCTCCCGCGCCGACATCCGCGAACGTGTGCCCGCCCTGCTCGCCTTCGCCCGTCTGGAATCGAAGGCCGATGCACGCGTGGGCCAGCTCTCGGGCGGCATGAAACGACGCCTCACGCTCGCGCGTGCGCTCGTCAACAATCCGGATCTGCTCATCCTCGACGAGCCCACGACGGGCCTCGATCCGCAGGCGCGACATCTGATCTGGGAACGCCTCAAATCGCTGATGAACGAGGGCAAGACCATTCTGCTCACCACGCACTTCATGGAGGAGGCGGAACGTCTTTGCCACCGCCTGTGCGTGATCGATGCCGGGCGCAAGATCGCGCAAGGCACGCCGCCTGAGCTGATCGCTCGCGAGATCGGCTGCGATGTCGTCGAAGTCTTCGGCGACGTGCCGCACTCGCTGCTCGCGCGACTGGCGCCTCTCGCGGAACGCATCGAGACTAGCGGCGAGACGCATTTCTGCTACGTGCGCGACGCGGCCCCGCTGGTCGGCGCCCTGCAGGACCCGCCCGGCGTGCGCTATCTGCACCGCCGCGCCAACCTCGAAGACGTCTTTCTCAAACTCACCGGGCGGGAGATGCGCGATGAGTGAACCCGACCGCCATGCCCCCGGCCCGCGTCACAACGCCGACACCGACGCCGGCGCGAACGCGCGTGCCAACACCCACGCCAACGTCACCGTCAACGCGCGCACAACGGAATCCGAACCGACGCGGGCCGCACGAATCGCGCACGGCCCGCATCCGGCGACACCTCCCGCATCGCCACGCTACCTGCCGGGCGCGTCGGCATGGACAGGTGTCTGGCGACGCAATTTCCTCGTATGGCGCAAGCTCGCCATCGCCTCGATGTTCGGCAATCTGGCCGATCCCATGATCTATCTGTTCGGACTCGGCTTCGGTCTCGGGATAATGGTCGGCGAGGTCGATGGCACGTCATACATCGCGTTTCTCGCCGCGGGCACGGTCGGGTCGAGCGTCATGTTTTCGGCAAGTTTCGAGTCGATGTATTCCGGCTTTTCGCGCATGCACGTGCAGCGTACGTGGGAGGCGCTCATGCACACACCGCTGACACTCGGCGACGTGGTCCTGGGCGAGGTCGTGTGGGCAGCCAGCAAAGCCGTGCTCTCGGGCGTTGCCATTCTGCTGGTGGCGAGCGTGCTCGGCTATGCGCGCCTTGACGCCCTGCCTGTGGTACTGCCCGCGGTTCTGCTCGCCGGTCTGGCATTCGCGAGTCTGGCGATGATCATGACGGCGCTCGCGCCGAGCTACGATTTCTTCATGTTCTACCAGACGCTGGTGATGACGCCGATGCTGTTGCTCTCCGGCGTGTTCTTCCCGTTGTCGCAATTGCCGGCGGCCGCCCGCCACGTGACCGAATGGCTGCCGCTCGCGCACGCCGTCGCTCTCATACGTCCGGCAATGCTCGGGCGCACCCTCGACCAGCCCTGCCTGCATGTCGGCGCGCTGCTCGTCTATGCGATCGCCGGGTTTGCCGTGGCCTTGATACTTCTGCGCCGCCGGGTTCTGCGCTGAAGTGCCACAAAAAAACGGCACCGGAATCGTTCCGGTGCCGTTATCGTTCCGCATTCCGACGTCATTCGCGCCGCAGCAAATCGCGGCGCGCCATGTGGGCCCCGCCTTACTCCGCCTTACCGTTGCCGACCGGCCGTGCCGCCCCCGGCGCCGCCGCGCCGGCGCTCGCCGCACCGAACACATCACGCGGCCCGACCACGACGGTCGCAAGCCGCTCCGGTTGCACATGACGCGCAAACGCGGCTTTCACCTGCGCGGCCGTCACCGCTTGCACCTTGCTCGTCCAGGTGTCGAGATAGTCCAGCGGCAGGTTGTAGAACCCGATGGCCGCCACATTCGCCAGCAGCTTGCGGTTGCTGTCGAGTCGCAGCGGGAACCCGTTGGTGAGATTGTCCCTGGCGGCCTGCATCTCCGCGTCGGTCGGTCCGTCCTGCACGAACGCCGCGAGCGTGTCGCGCACCACGCGCAGCGCCTGCTGCGCCTGCTCACGACGCGTTTGCAGGCTGATCTCGAAGGGCCCCTCCTGCAATTGCGGCGAAAAGCTGCTCGACACGCCATACGTCAGACCGCGCTTCTCGCGCACCTCGGCCGTGAGCCGCGAGACGAACCCGCCGCCACCGAGCACGTAGTTGCCCACGAGCAGGGGGAAGTAGTCCGGATCGCTGCGCGCCACGGACGCCTGCCCCGTCACGATATGCGCCTGCTCGGCCGGATGCGGCAGATCGATCTGCACGGCGCTGCGCAGCGGCGCGACAGCGGGCATTGCGGGCGGCGTCACGCCCGCCGGCATCGCATCGGTGAGCGACGCCACGAGCTTCTCCGCCTGCGCACGATCGATATCGCCCACGATCGTCACGACCGCCCGCTTGGGACTGTACATGTCACGATAGAAGCGCAGCAGATCCTCACGCTTGATGGCATTGACGCTCGCCACCGTGGGACTTACGCCGTAGGGATGGCTGCCGTAGATGGCATGGCGGAAGGCCTTCTCCGCAATCGCCTCCGGCTTCGTATCGGATTCGGCGATCGCCGAAGACAGTCGTGCCGCTTCGCGTTTGAGCACCGCGTCGGGGAATGTGGGATGCTGGAGGAACTGCGCCACCGTATTGACGGCCGCGTCCCGCTCGGCGGCCGACGACAGTGTGCGCATGGTCACGGTCGCGGCGTCGCGACCGGCGCTCGTCGCCTCCATCGCGCCGACGTCCGCGAAGCGATCGGCGATCTGTGCCTCGGTGAGGCCCGGACGGCCCGCCGCCGCGGCCGCGCCGGCATCGAGCAGGCCCGCGGTCAGCAGCGCCAGCCCGGACTTGCCCGGCGGATCGTAGCGGCTGCCGGCATCGAAGTCGATGTTCAGGTCGATCATCGGAATCGAGCGGCTCTCGACGAACATCACCTTCGCCCCCGACGGGGCGATCCAGCTCTGGATCGGCAGCGCCGCCTGTGCCGACAGCGGCGTGACTACCGCCACGGCGCCGGCGGCGACCGAGGCCATCAACCCCGAGCGCGCAGGCGCGCCAAACGCACGCAACAGTGCGGAAATCTTCATCATCGTGTGGCCCTCTCAGCGCATGTTCTTCAGGTCTTCCGCCCCTTGGGCGCGGCGCTTGCGTGTCGCTTCGTCGATCGGCTGCGGCACCAGCGTCGCCACCGTCAACGTTTCGTCACCGAAGTACTTGCCGGCCACCGCCTGCACCTGTTCGGGCGTGACGGCCTTCACCTTCTCGAGCATGCGATCGATCTGGCGCCAGGAGATACCCGACATTTCGTTCAGGCCGATCTCCATCGCCTGTCCGAAGACCGAGTCTCGCTTGTAGATCTGCCCGGCAATCACCTGCGCCTTCACGCGCTTGAGTTCGGCCTGCGTCACGCCGTGCGCGGCAATGTCGGCGACCTGTGCGCGCAACGCCTTCTCCATCTGCTCGGGCGTCTTGCCCTGAGCAGGCGTGCCGTCGAGGATGAAGAACTGCGGTCCGCGGCCGACGCCGTCGTAGCTGGCGCCGACGTCGTTCGCAATGCGCTGTTCGCGCACCAGCCGACTCGTCAGGCGCGCATTGCCATATCCGTCGAGCACGGCCGCGAGCACTTGCAGCGCATAGACGTTGTCATCCTTCTCGACATCGGTCAGACGCGGCGCCCGCCACGCGAGCATCACGTTCGGATTCTCCGCCGGCGCCTTCACGAAGACACGCCGCACGCCGAGTTGCGCCGGTTCGTTCTGCGGACGCCGGTCCGGCAGCGCGTGCGACTTGAGCGGCCCGTAATACTTCTCGGCGAGTTGCCTGACCTGTGCGGGGTCCACGTCGCCGCTCACGACCACCACGGCATTGTTCGGGGCGTACCAGCGCTCGTACCAGTCGCGCGCGTCCTGCACCGTCATATGCTCGAGATCGTCCATCCAGCCGACGATCGGACGGCGATAGGGGTTGGCGACGAGCGCGGTGGCCATCAACTGCTCGTAGAGCAAGGCGCGCGGCTGATCGTCCGTGCGCAGGCGACGCTCCTCCATGACAACCTGGATTTCCTTGGCGAACTCGTCCGCCGACAAGGTCAGGTTGGCCATCCGGTCGGCTTCCAGGCGCATCATCTCCGGCAGGCGCGACTTCTCCGTCTGCTCGAAATAGCCCGTGTAGTCCTTGCTGGTGAAGGCGTTCTCCCGGCCGCCGAGCGCGGCGACCTGACGAGAGAACTGGCCCGGCCCGACCGACTTGGTGCCCTTGAACATCATGTGCTCGAGCGCGTGGGCAACGCCGGTGGTGCCATTGAACTCGTCGAGCGAACCGGCGCGGTACCAGACCACGTGCGCCACCGTCGGCGCCCGGTGATCTTCGCGCACGATCAGCCGCAGGCCATTCGATAGCGTGAATTCCGATGTGTTGTCGGTCGTTTTGCTGCCCGTCGTGTCGGCCGCATGGCTCAGGCTCATCAAACCCGCCACGGTCAATCCGACCAAGGCGTGGCGCCAGCGCATGGTTACCGTCATGGATCCCCTTTCGCCCGTCGTGGACGTCGATTCGCGTCTGATAAAATACGTCGCATTTCCCGCGTCGGAAACAACGACCCGCCCATTGTAGGGGGTTTTGTGCCACGCGAATCGCAGGACAAATCACAGTCGCACGCCGCTTGCGCGTCCCCACGTCGAGTTCTTCACCCCATGTTCAGCTTCTTCAAGCGCTTCAAGTCGGGCGGCAACAAGGCCGCCGAGACGAGTCCCGCACCGACCGAATCTCCCGGATTGCCCGAGTCCGATGCGTCGCACGAGGCGGCCCGCCCCTCTGCCGCCTCCACAGCCCCCACCGCCCCCACCGCTCCCGCGGTGCCGCCGCAGGGCAACGACACCAGGACAGACATCGGCCCGGAGCCCGAAGCCCCGCCCGTGGGCGTGCCGCTCACGCCGAACGTGCCGAACGTGCCGAACGACGTACCGAATGTGTCGGCGGCGCCCTCGGGCGCTACCGCCCCGAGCACGCCGGCCAGCCCCACGGCGCCGCACGTCACCGACGCCCGCGTGAGCGAGCCCGTCCGTCATGCCCCGGCTGCCGAAAACGCGGCGGCGTCCGAGCCGGCGATGGCGAATGTCCCAACGTCCGACGCCTCCGAGACATCCGAATGGCCCGAATCGCCCGAATCGCCCGAATCACCCGAATCGCTCGCATCGTCTGAAGTGTCGGCATCGGCCGCGCCGGTCGTCGTGAAGGATGCCAGCGGCGAAGCCATCGGCGAGATCGTGTCCGCGCCGGCCCCCGCCCCGGCCGCCAAGCGCTCGTGGCTCACGCGGCTCAAGGCGGGCCTGTCGAAGACGAGCGCCGGCCTCACGGGCATCTTCGTCGGTGTGAAGGTCGACGAGAACCTGTTCGAGGAACTCGAGAGCGCACTTCTGATGAGCGACGCCGGCGTGGAAGCCACCACGTTCCTGCTCGATGCCCTGCGCAAAAAGGTCAAGGCCGAACGGCTGACCGACGGCGAACAGGTCAAGCGCGCATTGCACGACCTGCTCGTCGAACTGCTGCAACCGCTCGAGCAAAGCCTCGTGCTGGGCCGCGAAGCGCCGCTGGTCGTGATGATCGCGGGCGTGAACGGCGCGGGCAAGACGACCAGCATCGGCAAGCTTGCCAAGCACTTCCAGCACTACGGTCAGTCGGTTCTCCTTGCCGCCGGCGACACGTTCCGCGCGGCCGCCCGCGAGCAGCTCACGATCTGGGGCGAGCGCAACAACGTGGCGGTCGTCTCGCAGGAGAGCGGCGATCCGGCCGCCGTCGTGTTCGACGCGGTCAACGCCGCCCGCGCCCGCAAGATCGACATCGTGATGGCCGATACGGCCGGTCGCCTGCCCACGCAGCTGCATCTGATGGAAGAACTCAAGAAGATCAAGCGCGTGCTGGGCAAGGCCGCCGACGGCGCGCCGCACGAAGTGCTGCTCGTGATCGATGCCAATACCGGTCAAAACGCACTCGCGCAGGTCAAGGCGTTCGACGACGCCCTGCGGCTCACCGGCCTCATCGTGACCAAGCTCGACGGCACCGCCAAGGGCGGCATCCTCGCCGCGATCGCCCGCCAGCGTCCCGTGCCGGTGTACTTCATCGGCGTGGGCGAAAAGGTCGAGGACCTGCAACCGTTCTCGGCGCGAGAGTTCGCCGACGCCCTGCTCGGGTAAGACGCGCGAATCGCGCTGCCGAACGACGCCGCCCGCCGGCGTCAGACGAACCGACGGCCCGCCACGTCTCGTGTGCGGGCCGTTTGTCTCTCGGGGCAGCACAACCGACGGCCACCGACAGCGCCGCCGGTCAGCCCGTTACAACTGTTGCGCGACGAGTCCCGCGCATAGCCCCCACATCATCGTGCCCACGAGGCCGTCGAGTACCTGCCAGGCTCTTGCCCGCGAGAACAGCGGGGCGAGCAGACGCGCACCGTAGCCGAGCAGCGTGAACCACAGGACGGACGCCGTCATCGCTCCCGCCGCGAACCAGACATTGCCGGGCGCGGCCTCGCGCGCGCCAATGCCGCCAAGCAGGATCACTGTGTCGAGATAAACGTGCGGGTTGAGCACCGAGAGCATCAGCACGAGCACGAATGCGCGTTGCCAGGTCATGTCCTGCGTCGCCGCGCGGCTGCCATCCGCCTGCAGCGCGCCGGTGCCGCGAAACGCCGCGCGCCAGGCCCGCAGTCCATACCAGAAAAGGAAAGCGGCGCCGCCCCACGTCACGGCGGTCAGGAAACGCGGATATGCGTCGATGAGCCCGCCCATGCCCGCCACGCCTGCCGCGATCAGCACCATGTCGCAAACGGCGCACACGGCCACGACCAAGCCGACATGCCGCTTGAGGATGCCCTGGCGCAACACGAACGCGTTCTGCGCACCGATGGCAATGATGAGACTGGCGCCAAGGGCCATGCCCCGCCAGAAAGCCGGATCGAACATGCGGCGCTTACTCGGCGTCCGGTTGCGCTTCCGGGGCAGCGCGACGGAAGGCGTCGAGCGTCTGGCAGTGCGCGTCGATGGCGGCAATGCGCGGGAACGAAGCCATGTCCACCTTGAATCGATTGGCGTTGTAGACCTGCGGCACGAGACAGCAATCGGCCAGGGTCGGCGTGTCGCCGAAGACGAATTTTCCGGGCGAGCGCTGGGCCGCCAGACGCGCTTCGAGCGCCGTGAAGCCCTCCACGACCCAGTGGACGTACCACGCGTTCTTCTGCTCCTCGCTCACCCCCAGGTCGTGCTTGAGATAGCGCAACACGCGCAGGTTGTCGATCGGATGAATGTCGGCCGCGATGTCGAGCGCCAGCGCCCGCACCTGCGCCCGCGCGACCGGATCGGCCGGCAGCAGCGCCGGCGTCGGATGCACGTCCTCCAGATATTCGATGATGGCCAACGATTGATGAATGTTGACCTCGCCGTCGACGAACGTCGGCACCAGCCCGTTGACGTTCAACGCACGGTACGCCGGTTTGAGTTGCTCGCCGCCATCGCGCACCAGATGCACCGGCACGATCTCGTAATCGAGCCCCTTCAGATTCAGGGCGATCCGCACGCGATACGCGGCGGAACTGCGGAAATAGCTGTACAGCGTGGACATGGCAAGACCTCGGAGGGGAATGGGGGAAAGGCGACGGCCGCCAGCAACTGTGTGCGTGCGCCGCGCCCGAACCCGAAATGGTACTTCAAGCACTGGCACCGGGCACCCCCAAGTGCGTATCATGAGCGGACAATCTCCCTCCGGAGCGTGCCTCGTCGCCCCGGTCTGCCCAGTACGACACAACACCGAAGTGCCATGACCGCCGCCGCCCCACTCGCTCCCTTCGCCTGCGCGCCGCTGCTCAAGACCATCGCCCGGGGCGCCAAGGGCGCGCGCGCGCTCACCGCCAACGAGACGCGAGAACTCTTCGACGCCATTCTCGCCGGACGTGTGGCCCCGGCGGAGCTGGGCGGCGTGCTGATCGCGTACCGCATCAAGGGCGAGACACCGGTCGAGTTGCGCGCCATGCTCGACGCCGCTCACGCCACCTTCACCCCGCTCGTCGCCCCCGCCGACGCGCCGCCGCCCGTTCTGCTGCCGAGCTACAACGGCGCGCGCAAGCAGCCCAACCTGACGCCGCTGCTTGCGCTGCTGCTCGCCCGCGACGGCATTCCGGTGCTGGTGCACGGTCAGCATCACAGCGGCGCGAATCGTGTTGGCACCCAGGCCATCTTTGCTGAGTTGGGGCACGCCCCGTGCGGCTCGGCGACGGACGCGCAAGCGGCGCTGCGCGACCGACGTGTCGCATACCTGCCAATCGCGGCGCTGTCGCCCGCGCTGGAGCGTTTGCTGGAGATGCGGGCCGTGCTCGGCGTGCGCAATTCAGGGCACACGGTGGTGAAGTTGCTGCAGCCGTTCGCCGGTCCGGCGCTGCGCCTGGTGAACTACACCCATCCCGAGTATCGTGAAACGCTCGGCGAACTGTTCTCCGATCCGGCGAATAGCCCCGCTCCCGGCGTGCTGCTCGCGCGCGGCACGGAAGGCGAGCCGGTCGCCGATGCCCGTCGTCAGGCGGCCATCGAGGGCTTTAGCGACGGCGTGCCTACGTTGTGGCAGGCCGCCGAAGAAGGCGCCATCGGCACACCGCCGGCGCTCCCTGCCGCGGACGCCCGCGCGACCGCCCGGTGGATCGAAGCGGTGCTGGCGGGTGACGTTCCGATTCCCGCGCCCATCGCCCGGCAGGTCGCGGTGATCCGTCTGGCGTTGCGGCTCGACACGCCCGGGTCGCGGACCTGAGCGACCACGTACACGCGCTTCGGGGGCGCCCGCACCCGCTCGGGCATGTCTCCCTGATGCACCCGGCTACCGCCATCCCCCACCGGATACGTCGGATATGCCGGCATTGGCCATCATTTGAGCGCAATTCGATGCATTGCGCCCGATAAACGCAACAATCGCTTGCAGCCAAACACGAATTCCATCTTTCTCGGAACGTTTTGTTCCGAAATTCGTCAAAAATTACGTATTGAGACGTGCGTCCGGCGAGGGCCGGACTGAGCGCATGGCGTCAATCGGCCGACGCCATGCGCGTCGCCTGCCAGGAGATGAGATGCCAGGCGTCCGCTTCCAACACATGGACCGCCGTGTAGGTCATCTGCGATTCGAGCGAGCCGGTCGCGGTCTCCAGCTCCACGCGGAGTTTGCCTGTCACGACCACGGTGTCGCCGAACTGGCGCAATTCCTGCGCCTTGACGTCGATGTCGATGTAACGCCGGCGCCCGGAACTGAGCGCGTCGAGAAACTCGCGTTTGGTTTCTCGTTTGCCGTTTGAATGAACGTAATGAAGATCGCTTGCCAGCAAGGCATCCAGTTGTTCGACGTCGCACTCGACCATCGCGTCGAAGCGCGCCGATTCGAGTTCCCGTACCGCGTCAATGTGCTTTCCGGCCATGCTGTCCTCCCATCTTCGCCACCATTAAACGCTCGCGGCTTGGGTTGCAATTTACACCATCCACGTGACGTTTGCGCCAGTGACTTCTCCCGTTTGACGGAGGGTGCTGGAAAACCCCGAGACGCCGGAAACTTCCCGTCCGGTAAGGGTTCTAACGTGTTTAGCACTCACCGAAAGAGAGTGCTAAAATGTTTTCCCAGAGGCTAACCAGGAGTCCACCACTTGAGTACTGCCGCCACTTTGCATCCGACGACGCCGGCCACCGGCACGGCGCCGACTTCGCGTGCCCTTGCGCTTGCCCCGTCCGCGTTGATGCTGCCGGGCAGTCTGGGCAATATCGACAGCTACATTCAGGCCGTCAACCGCATTCCCCTGCTTTCCGCCGAGGAAGAGCAGTCGCTCGCCAAGCGTCTGCGCGAGAACGATGATCTGGAAGCCGCCCGCCAGTTGGTGCTCTCGCACCTGCGTCTGGTGGTGTCCATCGCGCGTAACTACCTCGGCTACGGTCTGCCGCACGCGGATCTGATCCAGGAGGGCAATATCGGCCTGATGAAGGCCGTGAAGCGCTTCGACCCCGCCCAGGGCGTTCGGCTCGTGTCCTACGCCATGCATTGGATCAAGGCCGAGATTCACGAATATGTGCTGAAGAACTGGCGCACCGTGAAGGTTGCCACGACCAAGGCCCAGCGCAAGCTGTTCTTCAACCTGC
The DNA here is from genome assembly GCF_000767615.3 of Pandoraea pnomenusa. Lineage (NCBI taxonomy): Bacteria > Pseudomonadati > Pseudomonadota > Betaproteobacteria > Burkholderiales > Burkholderiaceae > Pandoraea > Pandoraea pnomenusa. The sequence goes on from NZ_CP009553.3 coordinate 4,863,438, forward strand.
GCAGCCAGAAGCAAGGCCTGCAAGCGTTCACGCCGGAAGAGATCGATCAGGTCGCCCGCGATCTGAACGTCAAGCGCGAAGACGTCATCGAGATGGAAACGCGTATGTCGGGCGGCGATATCGCCCTCGAAGGTCACAGCGACGACGGCGAGAGCGCCAGCTTCGCTCCGATCGCGTACCTGGCCGACTCGCATCAGGAGCCGACCGCCGTCATCGCCGCACGCGAGCGCGACCACCTGCAAAGCGACGGGCTGCAAACCGCGCTCGGCCGACTCGACCCGCGCAGCCGTCGCATCATCGAGGCCCGCTGGCTGTCGGTGGCCGACGACGGCAGTGGCGGCGCCACGCTTCACGAACTGGCGGAAGAATTCGGCGTGTCCGCCGAGCGCATTCGCCAGATCGAGGTCGCCGCAATGAAGAAGATGAAAGGCGCGCTTCAGGCCTACGCATAAGTCGACCGCGCCGCAGCGCCCCTGCCGCCGGCCATCAAGCCCCGTGAGATCCACGGGGCTTTTTTATTGGACTTCGAAAGTTCATCGCCCATTCGCTCAGGACTTGATGCATCGCAAGGTCGCCGGCGGGACGCACCGATAGAATCGGATCGTACGTGGCCATGCTGCGTGCGAAGGACGGCCCGGGGGCCGTTCGGCGCGCCGGACCCTTGTCTCGAATCCGCTTCCCATCTGCCGTGCGTCACGGCGGCAGATCCGCATCGAACCAGCGTCATCTGCGTGTCATCCGCCCCCGCGCTCCGCGGTTTGACATTTTCAAGCGTTAAGGCACAATGCGCCGGAAGTCGACGCTGTTTCCGACATCACGACTTTCGACGCCAGGAGCCGTCACGGATGGACACCCACTCTCCTAGCAGTCTGAAGCCTCCCGCCACGGCCGCGCCCGCAGTCGCGCCGCGCCCCGTTGCCTCCGGCGTCGTCGCCTGGCTGGTCAGGCGCTGGCGCAACCGCCCTTCCCGTTTCATGTTCGAAATCCTGATCGTTCTCGCGATCAAGGTCGTACTCCTGTTCATTCTGAAACATGCGTTCTTCGACGCACCGATGGCCAAGCACATGCAATTGCCGCCGGACGTCGTGGCCCGCGCCCTGATCGGGCCGCAGGCAGTAGAAGCGCAGTCCCCCACCCCAAGTCAAGGTGTCCGCCATGATCAGTAGCGAAGTCGTTGACCTCTCGCGCTTGCAGTTCGCCGCTACGGCGCTGTATCACTTCCTGTTCGTCCCGCTCACGCTCGGCCTGTCGTGGCTGCTTGTCATCATGGAGTCGGTCTATGTGATGACCGGCAAGCAGATCTACAAGGACATGACCCAGTTCTGGGGCAAGCTCTTCCTGATCAACTTCGCGATGGGCGTGACCACGGGTCTCACGCTCGAATTTCAGTTCGGCACCAACTGGGCGTATTACTCGCACTACGTTGGCGACATCTTCGGCGTGCCGCTCGCCATCGAAGGACTGATGGCGTTCTTCCTCGAAGCCACGTTCGTCGGCCTGTTCTTCTTCGGCTGGAACAAGCTCTCGCGCATCGGTCACCTGGCGACCACGTTCGCGGTGGCGCTCGGCTCGAACCTCTCGGCGCTCTGGATTCTCGTGGCCAACGGCTGGATGAACAATCCGGTCGGCGCGCACTTCAACTACGAGACCATGCGCATGGAGCTCAACAGCATCTGGGAGGTGATCTTCAACCCGGTCGCCCAGGTGAAGTTCGTGCACACGCTCTCGGCCGGTTACGTGACCGCCGCCATGTTTGTGCTCGGCATCTCCGCGTGGTATCTGCTCAAGCGTCGCGACGTGCCCTTCGCGCTGCGCTCGTTCGCCGTGGCTGCGGGCTTCGGTCTCGCATCGACGCTCTCGGTCATCGTGCTGGGCGACGAATCGGGCTACACCACCGGCGAAGTGCAGAAGGTCAAGCTCGCCGCGATCGAAGCGGAGTGGGAAACGGCCAAGCCGCCCGCATCGTTCACGCTGTTCGGGTTCCCGAACCAGAAGGAAGAGCGCACCGATTACGCGGTGAAGATTCCCTGGGCCATGGGCCTGATCGCCACGCGCTCGATCGACACGCCGGTGATCGGTCTGACGCAGCTGCGCGACGAGCACAAGGACAACATCAAGCGCGGCATGCTTGCCTTCGCGGCGCTTGAAAAGCTGCGCGGCGGCGACACGTCGCCGGAAGTGAAGGCCGAGTTCGAAAAGTACAAGGACGATCTTGGTTACGGCCTTCTGCTCAAGAAGTACAAGCCCAACGTGGTCGACGCCACACCCGAGCAGATCCTCATGGCCGCCAACGACACGATCCCGCCGGTCGCGCCGGTGTTCTGGTCGTTCCGCATCATGGTCGGCCTGGGCTTCCTGTTCCTCTTCACGTTCCTGTGGGCGTTCTGGCTGTGCGCACGTCGTCGTCTGCTCAAGCCGCGCTCGGCCTGGTTCCTGCGCTGGACCGTATGGGCGATTCCGCTGCCGTGGCTCGCCGCCGAATTCGGCTGGATCGTCGCGGAAGTGGGTCGTCAGCCGTGGACCATTGCCGGCATTTTGCCGACGCATCTCTCGACGTCGTCGCTCTCGGCCACCGACCTTTATCTGAGCCTCGCGGGTTTCATCGTCTTCTACACCGCGCTGCTCGTCATTGAAATGTTCCTGATGGTGAAGTACGTCAAGCTCGGCCCGTCGTCGCTGCACACCGGCCGCTACCACTTCGAGACCGAAGGCGCGAACGGCACCGACCGCGCGGCCTCGGCCTGATCGTCAGGGAGACACGACATCATGATGATCGATTACACCGTACTCAAGCTGATCTGGTGGGTGCTCGTCGGCGTGCTGCTGATCGGCTTCGCCTTCTTCGACGGCTTCGACATGGGCACCGGCACGCTGCTGCCCTTCCTCGGCAAGACCGACGCGGAACGCCGCGTCATCATCAACACCGTGGCCCCCACATGGGAAGGCAACCAGGTATGGTTCGTGACGGCCGGCGGTGCCATGTTCGCCGCGTGGCCGCTCGTCTACGCCGCGGCGTTCTCGGGGTTGTACTGGGCGCTGCTGCTCGTGCTCTTCGCGCTGTTCCTGCGCCCCGTGGGCTTCGACTACCGCAACAAGCTGCCGAGCGCGCGCTGGCGCAATTCGTGGGACTGGGCGCTGTTCGTGGGCAGCACGGTGCCGTCGCTGGTCTTCGGCGTAGCGTTTGGCAACCTGCTGCTCGGCCTGCCGTTCTCGTTCGACAACACGCTGCGCTCCACGTACACCGGTTCGTTCTGGGCGTTGCTCAACCCGTTCGCGCTGCTGTGCGGCCTGGTGAGCCTGCTAATGCTGCTCACGCACGGCGCCGCGCATCTGCGCATGAAGGCAGACCCGCTGGTGGCCGAGCGCGCCGGTCGCATCATGCGTCTCACGGCGCTCGGCACGCTCGTGCTGTTCCTTGTGGCGGGGGTGCTCGTCGCCACGCACGTCGACGGCTTCGCCATCACGCAGATGGGCGCTACCGACGCACCGGCGAACCCGCTGCTCAAGCAGGTCACCACCGGCCCGGGACTGTGGCTCGCGAACTACCACACGTATCCGTGGATGATCGCCGCGCCGGTCGTCGCCTGCCTGTGCGCGCTGCTCGCCGCGCTGCTCGCCACCAGCCGCGCCTACGCCTGGACGTTCGTCGTCACCGGCCTGATGATGGCCGGCATCATCCTGACCGCCGGCTTCTCGATGTTCCCGTTCGTGATGCCCTCGGCCACCGCGCCGGGCAGCAGCCTCACGGTCTGGGATGCCACGTCGAGCCAGCTCACGCTGCAGATCATGCTGATCGCCGTGATCGTCTTCCTGCCCATCATCCTGCTCTACACCGGTTGGGTGTACCGCGTGATCCGTGGCCGCGTGACGATCGAGACGGTCAACGACAACCCGCACACGATGTACTGATCAAGGAGTCGCGACATGTGGTACTTCTCTTGGATTCTTGGCCTCGGCCTCGCACTCGCCTTCGGCATCATCAACGTGATGTGGTTCGAAGCGCACGATGACCTCGAGCGCCGCTCGCAGGAAGGCAACTGACGCCGCCGGCGATCTCGGCGAGAACGAAAAACGCGCCCGTGGGGCGCGTTTTTTGTGTGTGGCGCGCTCGGACGCGCCGCGGTTCACGATCAGCTCAAGAGCGTCTTCAGATCCTTGGCCATCGCGTCGACGGGTTCGTCCGGACGCATGAACAGGCGCAACTGGCCATTCGGATCGAACACATAGATGCCGGCGGTGTGATCGATGGTGTAGTTCGTCGGGGTGGAACCCTCGACCTTGTTGACCACCACGCGGAACGACTTGGTGAGTGCCTTGAGCGCAGCGTCGTCCGCCGGGCGCAAACCCACGAACGCCGGATTGAATGCCGGCGCGTACTGCCCCATCAGCTCGGGCGTGTCGCGCTGCGGGTCGACGGTCACGAAAATCACCTGCACGCGCTTGGCATCGTCCGGGCCGAGCTTCTGCATCACCTGGTTGAGCTCGGCCATCGTGGTCGGGCAAACGTCCGGGCAATGCGTGTAGCCGAAGAACATGACCACCGCGCGCCCCTTGTAGTCGGCGAGCGTGCGCGTCTTTCCCTGCGGGTCCTGCAACGAGAAGTCCTGCGCGAACTCCTTGTTGCCGGTGATATCGAGACTTTGGAACGTCGGACCTTCCTTGCCGCACGCAGCGAGCAGCACGGAGAGCCCCAGCAGCAACAACGCGCGACGCGACCAGATAAGCGCAAGATTCATGAACGAATGACCCCAGAACGTATGGAAAAAGTACCTTCCGAAAAGACAACAGGCGCGACGGCAAGGATACCGTGACGCGCCTGTCTTCGTGACTCGCATCGCCGCGGGCGGGCCCGCCGTCGATACAAGGCAGACGTCGTGTCAGCCCAACAGGAAGATCTGGACGTAGTGATCGACCAGCAAGGCCGCGAACAACAGCGACAGATAGACGATCGAGTAGCGGAACATGGAGCGCGAGAGCGCATCGGAATAGTTGCGCCAGAGCTTGACCGCGTAACCGAGGAAGATGCCCGAGAGCACCACGGCCGACACGAGATACAGGTATCCGCTCATGCGATGCGCGAACGGCAGCAGCGACACGGCAAAGAGCACCACGCTGTAGAGCAGTATCTGCAGGCGCGTGTACTTTTCGCCATGCGTGATCGGCAACATCGGCAGACCGGAGTTCACATAGTCCTGTCGGCGGTAGAGCGCGAGCGCCCAGAAGTGCGGCGGCGTCCAGACAAAGATGATGAGCACCAGAATCCACGCATCGGCCGGCACCGCACCGGTCACGGCCGCCCAGCCCAGCGCCGGCGGCATCGCGCCGGAAGCGCCGCCGATCACGATGTTCTGCGGCGTGGAAGGCTTGAGGATGATGGTGTAGATGAGCGCATAGCCCACGAACGTGGCGAGCGTGAGCCACATCGTGAGCGCATTCGTGAACGTGTAAAGCACTGCCATGCCGGCAGCGCCGAGGATCGTCGAGAACACGATGATCTGCCACGGCGCAATCTCGCCGCGCGCCGACGGACGCCAGGCAGTGCGGCGCATGAGCGCATCGACGCGTTGCTCGATCAGGCAGTTCACCGCGAAAGCGGATCCGGCGAGCAGCCAGATACCGATGGTGCCGCCGATCAGCACCTGCCACGGCACCATACCGCGCGTGGACAGGAACATGCCGATCACGGCACAGAAGACGGCGAGCTGCGTCACCCGGGGCTTGGTCAGCGCCCAGTACTGCGCGATACGGCTAGCCGGCGGATGGGGAAGGGTCGTGCTTTTCATACGTTCAGAGGCAATGCGCTACGCCGAGCCGGTCGGGGTGCCGGCAATGGGCGCGGCGGCCGGTTCCGCTGACGGGAGGGGCTTCTGGCGGGCCAAAAGGTCTGCCTGAGCCAGGCTGGCCGCAACGGGCGCCGCCTCGACATGGCGGGCGGCGCGAATGCGGTAGTTTAACATGACGAGCAAAAGCAACAGGATCGCCGCCCCGCCGTTGTGGGCGATGGCGTTGAGCAGCGGCCACTGGAAGACGATGTTGGACAGCCCGGTCGCGAATTGCACGACCACCAGTCCCAACATCAGCGTCGCCGGCGTCTTGAGCGCCGCGTGACGCCGCAGGCGGGTTGCCAGCCACGCCAGGTAGGCGACCACCACCACGGCAAACGTCCGGTGCACCCAGTGAATCGCCACGAGCGCCTGCATCGGAATGACCTCGCCGCCGGCCGTCTTGCCCAGCTCGCGCCACAGCCGGAAACCGTTGTGGAAGTCCATCGGCGGCACCCACTGGCCCTGACAGGTCGGGAAGTCGGTGCAGGCCAGTACCGCATAGTTGGTGCTCACCCACCCACCGAGGGCGATCTGGAAGACGAGCAACGCCAGCCCGGCGAGCGCCGCCCAGCGCCAGCGCAGGGCCTCGGGGTCTGCCGCGACCTGGGTGAACGGCATCTGACGCGACGCCAGCCAGGCAAGCGATCCGAGCAAAGTGAGGGCCAACATCAGGTGCGTCGTGACGATCACCGGCTGGAGCTTCATCGTCACGGTCCATGCGCCGAAGGCCCCCTGCACGCATACGAGGACGAACAGCCAGGTCGCGAGCCACGGGGATTGCCTCAGTTCGCGTCGCTTGACCCACGCCATGACCATCAGCACGATGATGAGCACCCCCACCGACATGGCGAAGTAGCGGTGGATCATCTCGATCCACGCCTTGACGAATGTCACCGGCCCGCTCGGCAGCAGCACCTGGGCGGCATGGATGTCGGCATGCGCCGCGAACGGCGACGACGTGCCGTAGCAGCCCGGCCAGTCGGGGCAACCGAGTCCCGAATCCGTCAGGCGCGTGAATCCGCCGAACATGATCAGGTCGAGCGTAAGAAAGGTCGTCACCCAGGCCAGCTTGCGGTACTTGCTAGGGTCGCGGCGCAGCAGCACCCAACCCAGCGGCAGTACGGCGATACACAGGCCGATGAAGCCCAGTTCCAGAAGGTAAAGCATCGGTTTTACGTCAGTTCTTCGTTATTTCCAGCGCGTGGCGCCAGTCTCGTTCTCGCCGGCGGCATCGCCCCTCAACCCGTACCCGACCACTTGAGCAGTCGCGCCAGGTCACGCTTGATCTTGCCCGGGTCGGCGTTCTTCGGAAACGCCATCATCAGGTTGCCCAGCGGGTCGACAAGATAGATATGGTCGCGCAGGCCAGTGCCCTCCTGCGTCGGCAACCACGACGCGAGCGCGATCGGGTCGGCGCGCAGGCGGCGGGTGTCGGGATACGCGGTGTCGATCGTCTCCGGCACCGCGGCGCCATCCGTCAGCAGCCACAGCGTTTCCACGCGCGTGCGCTCGTTGCCCTGCAATACGCGGATCTGCCGCATATAGAAGAGCTTGCTCACGCAATTTTCGTCGCATGCGGCAGTATCGGCGCTGATCATCAGCCACTTGCCCTTGAGCGACGACAGCGCGAGCGACTCCCCCGTCTCGTCGTCGCGCACCATCAGCGACGGCAGCGGACGCTGCGGTTCGATCAGCTTGCCGTACGCCGACGTACCGCCTGCGGGCTTGAACACGTAGTACATCAGGTAAGCCGCGATTGCCGGTGCGGCGCACACCACAAACAGCAAAACCAACATGCGTCGCGCGCGACGGCGCTGCACCGGGTCGGTCGGGTCGACTCGTCCCGGGCGTCCGGAACTCACATCTGCACTCATGCTTGCCTCATGCCCGCTTGAAGTTGTCGGTGGCCGCCCCGAGGCGGCGGCCGCGTCGATACGCCAGACGCAGCCCCAGTAGCGCAAGGATCAGCGACATGCCGAACCACTGCGCCATATATCCATAATTGCGATCCGCGCCGCTCGCCGGCGCGGGCCAGTCGCGCAGCAGGTGATCGCCCGTGTCGTTCGTCTGCATGATCACGAAAGGCTGCAGCGGCAGCGACGTCTCGCGCGCATAGTCCGCGACATCCAGATTCTGGCGGATGCTCAATCCCGGCGCCGAACCGCCATGCCCCAACTCGAAGGCCCGCGACGGGTCGGGCTGCGCGAGGCCCTCGATCGTGACGTCGCCCGCCGGGGTTGCATAGGGCATGATCGACGTGCGGTCGCGCAAATCGCGCGGCAACCACCCGCGATTGACGAGCACCACCTGATTCGGCGAGATCTGCAACGCCATCACCACGTAAAAGCCAGGCAACTCGTTGCGCGGACGATTGTCCAGGTACACCACGCGATTCTGCAGAAAACGGCCGGTTACGCGGACGCGCCGGTTGGCCACGTCCGCCAGGCGATACGACTGCGCGCCCAGCGTGATCACGGGCGCCCGCTCGGCCTGCTCGATCTGCGCCTGTCGCGCCAGGCGCATTTGCGCGCGCTGGTATTGCCACACGCCGAGCGCCGCCGTAAGCAGCACGCCCAACAGAATCAGCAGCGCCGGTACCGGGCGCATGCCCCGCAAGAGGGTTCTCAACACTTGAATTCCTTGTCTGACCGCCGTTCGAGCGCGCCGGACACTCGCACCGCACACTGCATTGCAGCGTGCCAGCCTGTGCCCGTTGCCCGATAATGACGCATTCCCGTCATCGGACAAATCATGCGCATCATCGTTGCCATCGCCTTCGTCCTGATTCTCGGCAGTCTGGCGTCCGCATTATTCTTCATGATGCGGGACAAGGGCCGATCGAATCGCACCGTGCATTCGCTCATGGTGCGCGTCGGCCTGTCGGTGACGCTGTTCCTGCTCATCCTGTTCGCCAACTGGATGGGGTGGATCCACAGCACGGGCATACGATACTGAGTCTCGCGCCCCTCACCTGCGGCAAATCGCCGCACCGCACCCACGTCGTCCCGCCGGCGTCGCCATATCGCGCCATATCGCGCCGGGTCATGCCGGATCATGCCCGACGATACCGCCGGCCACCGCTCAAGGCGGTGCACTTCAGGTCGGTCCCGGCAAATTGTCGCCAGCGTCCAGGCCGTTTCGCGAGCGCTGCGACATAAAGCCGCATTTCGCACCGCCCCGCCGGCCGCCTGAATGAATACCCCTACTGGCGTGTGGCCATATCGCCTTCCGCCATGCGCTCATCTCGCGCAAATGGAAACGCCGCCGGAATCCGGCGGCGTTCCGACAGCGACAGGGCGCCCCGACGTTAGAGCCAGTAGACCACGACGTACAGGCCCAGCCACACCACGTCGACAAAGTGCCAGTACCAGGCCGCGCCCTCGAAGCCGAAATGGTGCTCGGGCGTGAAGTGTCCCTTCATCAGGCGAACCAGCATGACGGAGAGCATGATCGCCCCCATCATCACGTGAAAGCCGTGAAAACCGGTGAGCAGGAAGAACGTCGAGCCATATACGCCCGAGGTCAGCTTCAGGTTCAGTTCGGTGTAGGCGTGATGGTATTCGTAGGCCTGGAAGCCGAGGAACACGAAACCGAGCACCACGGTGGCGAACAGCCAGAAGATCGCGCTCGCCCGATGGTTGGCGCGCAGGGCGTGGTGCGAGATCGTGAGCGTGACGCCTGAAGTCAGCAGCAACGCCGTGTTGAGCGTCGGAATCGGCCACGGGCCCATGGTCTCGAACGCATCGATCACGCCGGCGGGGCCAGTGTTCGGCCACACGGCGGTGAAGTCAGGCCAGAGCAGCTTGTTGTCGAGATCGCCGAGCCACGGCATGGCCAGCGTGCGCGCATAGAACAGGGCGCCGAAGAACGCGGCGAAGAACATCACTTCGGAGAAGATGAACCAGCTCATCCCCCAGCGGTACGACACGTCGATGCGCTTGCCGTACAGCCCCCCCTCCGACTCGGCGATCGAGTCGCCGAACCAGCCGCGAAGCACCCACAATACCCACAGCAGGCCGACGAGCGCCGTCCATGGGGCCCACGATTGACCGTTCACCCACGCCGCGGCCGACGCCAGCACCACCAGCAGGCCGACACTGCAGCTCACCGGATGGCGCGAGGGGGCCGGCACGAAGTAGTAAGGCGCCGTTTGGTGTTGACCACTCATTCTTATCTCTCCAGGCTTGGTTCTCTTTGTCTATGCCGATTACGACGTCGCGAGCCGGATGGCGAGCTTCGCCAGCATCACCAGCGCCACGACGAACAGGATGCCCCCGATCAGTCCCGCCGCGATCAGATGCACAGGGTTGAGCTGCGCCATGTCGCGGTCATGATCGCGCCCCTTGCGCACACCGAAAAACGACCAGAACACCGCCTTGACGGTCTGGACGAAAGACAGCTTGCGCCGGGTCGCCTCCTTCAGGTCATCCATTGCCGCCCTTGCCTCCTCCTGTCGCTCCTGCGTTGACCCCACCCGCCGGCGCGCTCGTCGAAACGTCCGCGCGCTGGCTGGCATCGTTCTTGCCGAGATCGAAAAAAGTATAGGACAACGTGATCGTGTTCACATCCTTGGGCAGCTTCGTGTCCACCACGAACACCACCGGAAATTCCTTGGCCTCACCGGCCTTGAGCGTTTGCTGCGTGAAGCAGAAGCACTCGATCTTCTTGAAGTAGCTCGCGGCCTGCGCGGGGGCGTAGCTCGGGATCGCCTGGGCACGCACCTCGTGCTGCTGCTGGTTCGCCACTTCGTACTCGATGGTCGCGATCTCGCCCGGATGTACCGTCAGGCTGCTCTTCGCCGGCTTGAACCGCAAAGGTCCCTGCGCGTTGGCATCGAACTCGACCGTGATCGTACGGCTCTTGTCCACCTGCGTATTACGGGCGGTAATCTCCGTGGCGCGATCGCCCAACTGGTTGATACCGACGAGATCGCAGAACGCCCGGTAGAACGGCACCATCGCGTAGCCGAAACCGAACATCACCGCGACCAGCAGCAGCAACTTGCTGAAGGTACGCACATTGATTCGTCGCAAACCGCCCATATCCGCCTTGAAGACCGCCGTGAAGACACCTCGTTGCTGCCGCGACCGCCGGGGCCACCCTGTGTCCCGCCCGGGCGGGACGCAGGGATCAGATACCGCCCATCAGCTTGGTCTTGATCATCACACCGAAGAAGAAGACCAGCACAACCGAGGCGAGAATCAGCCCGGTGCGCAGGTTCTTCGTTCGCTGTTCGCGACTTGCCGTCATGTTCAATGCACCTTCGGCGGGGTCTCGAACGTGTGGAACGGCGCCGGGCTCGGCACGGTCCACTCAAGTCCCTCCGCACCGTCCCACGGCTTGGCTTCGGCGGCGGGGCCGCCACGCCATGTCGGCAGCGCAACGAAGAACAGGAAGTACACCTGCATCAGGCCGAAACCGAACGCACCGATCGTGGCGATCTGATTGAAGTCGGTGAACTGTGCCGGGTAGTCGGCATAGCGACGCGGCATGCCGGCGAGTCCCAGGAAGTGCATCGGGAAGAACGTCACGTTGAACGTGATCAGCGAGCCCCAGAAGTGGAACTTGCCACGCCACTCGTTGTACATGTGACCTGTCCACTTCGGCACCCAGTAGTAGAACCCCGAGAACAACGCGAAGAGTGAACCGGCCACCAGTACGTAGTGGAAGTGCGCCACCACGTAGTAAGTGCCGTGCATCTGAATGTCGAGCGGCGCCAGCGAGAGCATCAGGCCGGTGAAGCCACCCATCGTGAACACGAACAGGAAGCCGACGGCGAAGAGCATCGGGGTCTCGAACGTGAGCGAGCCCTTCCACATCGTGGCAACCCAGTTGAACACCTTCACGCCGGTCGGCACCGAGATCAGCATCGTGGCGTACATGAAGAAGAGCTGCCCCGTGACCGGCATGCCCGTCACGAACATGTGGTGCGCCCACACCATGAACGACAGGATCGCGATCGACGCCGTGGCGTACACCATCGAGCTATAGCCGAACAGCGGCTTGCGCGAGAACGCCGGGATCACCTGCGACACGATCCCGAACGCCGGCAGAATCATGATGTACACCTCCGGGTGTCCGAAGAACCAGAAGATGTGCTGGTACATCACCGGGTCGCCCCCGCCTGCCGCGTTGAAGAACGACGTGCCGAAGTGACGGTCCGTGAGCAGCATCGTGATGGCGCCCGCGAGCACCGGCATCACGGCGATGAGCAGATAGGCGGTGATCAGCCACGTCCACACGAACATCGGCATCTTCATGAGCGTCATGCCCGGCGCGCGCATGTTCAGAATGGTCACGATGATGTTGATCGCGCCCATGATCGACGAGGCACCCAGAATGTGCGCGCCGAAGATCGCCAGATCCTGTCCCGGGCCCATCTGCACCGACAGCGGCGCATACATCGTCCAGCCGGCCGCCGTGGCGCCGCCCGGCACGAGGAACGACGAGATCAGCAGCAGGCCGCCGACCGGCAGCAGCCAGAAGCTGAAGTTGTTCATGCGCGCGAACGCCATGTCGGACGCACCGATCTGCAGCGGAATCATCCAGTTCGCGAAGCCTACGAACGCCGGCATGATTGCACCGAAAATCATCACCAGCCCGTGCATGGTGGTGAGCTGGTTGAAGAACTCCGGACGAATGAACTGCAGGCCCGGCTCGAACAATTCCGCACGGATCATCAGCGCCATCACACCGCCCGAGAGCAGCATGACGAACGAGAAGATCATGTACATCGTGCCGATGTCCTTGTGATTCGTCGCGAACAGCCAGCGACGCCATCCGTGCGGATGGTCGTGCGCGTGATCGTCGTGACCCGCCACGTGATCGTGAGCGATGGAACTCATACCCAATCTCCTTGCTTCGAACTGGTCGAACGACTTAACTGTTCTTCGCTGCGTCTGCGGCGGCCCCTGCGGCATTCGCCGACTTGTTGCCGCGCGCATCGCGCACCTGCGCCGGCTGAACCACGTCGCCGGTCTTGTTGCTCCACGAGTTGCGCTCGAACGTGATGACGGACGCAAGCTCCACATCGTTCAGATGCGACCAGTTGGGCATCGCGTTCTTGCCGTGCAGCACGATGCTGATGTGGTCGGCCACCGGACCCGTCGCGATCTTCGATCCGTCGAGCGCAGGGAACGCGCCGCCCCCCTTGCCATTCGGCTGGTGGCACACGGCGCAGTTCGCGGCGTAGACCTTCTGACCGCGCTCCATCAGTTCCTGCACGGTGTATGTCTTGTTCGGGTCGTCTGCGGAAGCGGCCATCTGCTTTTTCTGCGTGTCGACCCACTTGTTGTAATCCTCTTCCGAGACGACCTTCACCACGACCGGCATGAACGCATGCTCCTTGCCGCACAACTCGGTGCAGAAGCCACGGTACTCACCGACCTTCTCGGCCTTGAACCACGTATCGCGCACGAAGCCCGGAATCGCGTCCTGCTTGATGCCGAACGCCGGCACGTAGAACGAGTGGATCACGTCATTGGCGGTGGTGATCAGGCGCACCTTCTTGTTGACCGGCACCACGAGCGGGTTGTCGACCTCCTGAAGGTACGTGTTGCCCTTCGCTTCCTGGCCGTCGATCTGGCTGCGCGGCGTGGCGAGCGTGGAGAGGAACTTGATGCCCTCGCCTTCGCCCTTCAGGTAGTCGTAGCCCCATTTCCACTGATAACCGGTGACCTTGATCGTCAGATCGGCATTGGAGGTGTCCTTCATTGCCACCACGGTCTTCGTGGCGGGCAGCGCCATGAGAATCACGATGATGAACGGCACGACCGTCCAGATCACCTCGACCGTGGTGCTTTCATGGAAATTCGCGGGTTGATGGCCCTTGGATTTGCGGTGCTTGAAGATCGAGTAGAACATCACGCCGAACACGCCGATGAAGATCACCAGGCAGATGATCAGCATCATGGTGTGGAGGCTGTGAAGCTCTTCCGCGAGTTTCGTGACCGGCGGCTGGAAGTTGAGTTCGTTGACGGCCGGCCCCCCCGGCATATCCGTGACCGCCGCCAGCGCCAGTGAGGGAGCGCCGGCGAGCAGTGAGGCGCCCGCAAGGAAAGCCGCCAAGGCGTGTTTCGTTGTTTTCATAGCTTCCTTACCCAAAATTACCATCCAAATCCTCCCTGGCGGTCGCCCGAGATCGTCTCCATCTCTCTCAGGCCTGTTGGGCAAGACAACGGCGCAGCTCGCGCGCAAACGTTTCGCGGCGATGCGGCGCAAGATAGGCGCCGACGGTGATCGAGCGGCCGCCCGAGCGCAATACGATGCGCGTGCGCGGCGGTGTCTCGACGTCGATGCGTACCCAGCGGGGATTGAACTCGTACTGCGTCAACCTCTGTGCTGAACGTTGCTCGACCACAAGGCTCATGGGCGACAACCGAATGACCTCGTAATCTGTGGCATGCCGGGCATGAATGACGAACGCAACGCCCACCACGAGCAAGTCCAGGCCTGTGAACGGCAAGACCAACCACCCACCGCGCCACGCCGCAATCAAGGCAACACCCAGCGACACGGCGGCCAACGACAGGTAGAACAGGACAAACTGGCGCGGCGATATCGCGCAGTTGCGCTTGTGCGTCCATTCCTTCGTCACCGATCCGGCGTCGGAAGAAGAGGCTGCGAGCATCGCCGTCACCCGTGGGGCATTTTGGGTCTTTCATGTCCGACGGCCGGGAACCAACTGCGTCCGGGCCGCGACAAACTGCCGCATTATAGAACGCGCCTTCTCGAAGCGACAACATTGATACCGAGTATTTGGCGCGCCATAGCATTCTCCTGAACTCATTGATGCAAAAGGGAAATCCGGTAATTCCCCTAGCAGAAAAACATCGCTGCCACGCATCTACGGGATACTCCCTATGCGCCCCGCGTTTGACACAATGCAGCACGGAATCACTCGTTGCGGTGTCCTGAATACCCTTCGGTCCACCGCGATGCGCGCCCACAGTCACGCATGACGACCGGTAATCGCCGGTGTCCCCCGTTCCGGCATTCACGCCTTGCATAAATGCGCGAGACGCGATGCCGTCGAGCCGGCGTCGCTGCAATGCGGGATTCGTCCGATATCCATCAACAGTAGACGCTGCGCCCGATTTCACATGCGACGTTATGTCGCGCCTGCTGGCGGTGAGCCGTCGACGCCATGCGCCCCCAATGTCGCGACCTGCGGCGACACGCCGTACGCGCATCCCTTATCCGCATGCTACAAGCGAACATCGTCCCTACATCGCCATGCCATGCGTGCCACGCGCTGCACCACACCCCGTTCGTTCACCGACCATCTGAGCGCACTGCACGCGGCCAGCGACGTCGATGGCGTACGCGCCGCGCTGGTGCCGCTGTGTCGCGCGCTCAGGCAACGCTACTTCAGCTATCGCGGCCATTTCCCATTGCCGGGCGATGGCGTGGCCTTGCCACGACTCGGCAATCTGCCCCGAACGTGGGAGGCACAATACGAGCGGCGGCGATACGCCGCGGTCGACCCGGTGCTTGCGCTCGCCGCTCGTCAACTCACGCCCGTGGAATGGACGCCCGCGCTCTATGTCTCGCCTCAGGCGCGTGAGCTGCTGCGAGAGCAGCGCGCCGCGGGTTTGCGCGCTGGAATCACGTACCCCGTGTTTACCCCTTCCGGGGCATCCGGCACGTTGAGTCTGTCGTCGCCTCATGCGCCGGCGCGACGCCTTCGTGCAAGCGGCCCCCACGCCTGGGTGTTGCATGCGGGTGCCATGCTGGCCATGCACGTGCACGAAGCTGTCTGGCGCATCGTGCAACGCGACGCCCTGCGCGCGCATGCACCGGTTCTAACGCCGCGGGAGCGCGAATGCCTGCAATGGGTCGCACGCGGCAAGACGTCGTGGGAAATCGGGCGCATCCTCACCATTTCCGAACACGGCGTCGTTTTCCATTTGCGCAGTGTCATGCGCAAATTCAACGTCTCGAGCCGACATCGGGCGGCAAGGCTCGCCAGCGATTACGGCCTGCTCGATGACGGGCCGGCCACCGTGTCGTCACACGATCCGGGCCGCTCCTCGCCGCCCTCGCCCTCTTCGCCCTCTTCGCCCTCTTCGCCCTCTTCGTCTTCCTCGCCACATTCGCGGTCTTCGCCATGCGCGCCATCCGCCGCACCGCCCGAGGCACCGTCCATGCAAGTCCAGGCGCTCGCTCCCCCGCTGTCGCTTGTCACTTTCGGGTGGCCAGATCCGCGAGCGTCCTGTACCGCGTCAACGTGAACGTGTCGCTTGCGGCATTCACGAACGATCCTCCGCCCAACCGTCCGATCGGGCGAAGCCCGGCAAGATCGACTTGATGCGAGACCGGATCGAGCAGTGCAGCATCGACGTGCGCCGCCAGCACGGTCCCGAGTACGACCCACCCGCCGCCGGGCGACGCGCTGATTTCGATCACGTCGCGCACCCGGCACTCATATGCAACGGCCGCCTCCCGAACACGCGGCGGCCGGACGCGCGACGACGCGACGGGTGTCACACCGGCCAGATCGAACTCCGACTCCCCCGGGGGCAACGGCGCGGCGGAGAGATTCACGGCGTCGATATTCGACGCGCTGGCCACGTTCACAACGAACTCCGGCACGGCCTCGATGTTGCGGAGCGTGTCTTTCTTTCGCTTCGGCGGGGGCGGCACCACCGGGCAGAACAACACGGTCATCGGCACACAGCACACCCCCATGAAGTATGCGTACGGCGCAAGATTCAGACGCCCTTCGGCGTCGACCGTACTCACCCACGCAATGGGGCGCGGCAGGATCGTGCTCATCATGAAGTTGTAGATACTCGACTCGTCGAGGGTAGTTGGGTCCAATTCCATGTCGCCGCTCCGGTTGGCGCATCGCGCCGATTGATAGGGACGATTGCTGCGCTCGCACGCTCGTGGTGAACGAGACATCTGCGCTGTCTGAGGTGTCGGATGTGTCCGGGCCGTCAGGAGCACGGGTTTGAGCGACGTGAATCCGTCAACCATCCTCCTCGACCATGCGCACGACATCGTCGGCGCATCCCCATGACAACGTGAATCCACCGCCGCCGTGTCCGTAGTTGTGGAGCAACCTCGCATGCCGCGAGTCGCGCGCCACGCGCACCGTCCGCCGCACGGGCCGGAAACCGACCCGCGCTTCGATGACGCGAAGTCGCGCCACCCCCTCGCACAACCGCGAGCAACGCTCGACAATGTCGTCGATTCGCGCGTTGCCAACGAGCGTCGATGTGAGTTCCGCGTCGGCCGTTCCACCGAGAATGACGTCATGCCCGCGATCGACGATATAGGATGGTGCGACCGGGTCGGAATCGTCGATGAAGCAGCCCTTCACGCACGGGTCACTCGCCGCGCGCAGCACCACGGCTCGCGACAACGCTAGGTCGTCGTCGCCGAAACGTCGGCTGCCGTAACCACAGCAATTCACCACCCAATCCGCCTGATCGAGCAGAGGTATGGGGTCGTCGACCCGTGTCAGCACGCACCGGCCGCCGGCGTCGAGAAAGGTATTCATGAGATAGCGCAGATAAACGGCGGCGTCGGCAACGGGCACGTCCATCCGGTATGCACATGCAAATCCTTCGGGAACGTTGTGCGGTGCGACCCGGCTGAGGCGGCGAGCGCATTCGGCCCACCATGGCGCTCCCGCGTCGTGACGAAAGTACTCGGTCAACGCTCGCATGCGGATACCCGATGACGCATCCTCAGCGAGCCGGGCCATCGTTGCGTAGGTTTTTCCGGCGCGAGCCAGATAAACAAAGTCCGGCGCCTGATAGAACGGATGCCAGATCGCGGCGGCAAGTGCCGAGGTCGTCTGCGACGGCCCCTCGGCGGCATGCACCTCGACATCACATCCTGCCAGGCAAAGCGCTACGGCACTGGTCAGTCCGCTGACGCCTGCGCCGAGCACGACGACCTGTCGACGACGCGTCATGGTCGCGCATCCGCCTTCCCGGCGAGCCGCCGGTTGTCTTGCGTATGGTGTGGCCCGACATCCAGGATGTCGGGGGCGCCATCCAATGGCGCGTGTTCCGACGCCTGTGCGGATTTGAGCCCGCTGCCCGTGCCGAGCACCACCACGCGCGCTCCCGGTGCGATCAGCCCGCTTGCCAGACAATCGCGCAGCGCGGCGTAGCCTGCCGCCGAAGATGGCTCGAACCAGAGGCCAAACTGCTGCGCGAGGGCGCGCGAGGCCGTCATGATCTGTGCGTCGCTGATCACAACGCAATCGCCACGCGTCGCCCGCAATGCGCTCAATGCAGCGAAGTGATCGCGCGGACGCTCGACACAGAGGCTGTCGGCCACCGAATCGGGATGCACCGCAACCGGCGCGTCCGGCAGGTCGATGTCGCGGTGTCTCCCGTGCACCCGCCAGTCTCGCGCAATGCTGTTCGAGCACTCGGCTTGCGCGGCGAGCAATCGGGGGACGGACGACGTGATGCCAAGGGAGAACAGATCGAAGAATCCCGTTGCGATCCCGGATAGCAGGTTACCGTCTCCCGTCGGGACGATTACCCAATCCGGTACTTGCCAATCGAGCGACTCCGCAATTTCGAATGCACACGTCTTCTTTCCCTCTCGAGTGAACGGATTGACGCCGGTGTTTCGGCAGCAGACCCGCGCGTCGTCGGCCATCCGCTCCGCAATATCGAACGCGGTGTCATACCCGCCCTCCACCAATCGAACCGTCGCGCCATATGCGCGGATCTGCGCCAGTTTCGCCGACGGCGCCGTGGCGGGCACCAATACGGTCGCACCCATGGCATGCGACGCTGCGATGCAAGCGAGCGATGCACCGGCGTTGCCGGTCGACGCCGTGACGACTCGCGTGCATCCCGATCGTCTCGCTGCGGCGAGCACCAGCTCCGTCGCCCGGTCCTTGAGCGAACCGCTCGGGTTGCGCGCTTCGTCCTTGACCCAAAGGTGCGCGCCGCGCTCGACACCGCAGTCGACCAGCGGCGTTCCGCCAACGGCCAACCGGCTGCGCCAGCGGGCTTCGACAGGCAAGAGGGCCGCGTAGCGCCACATGCCCTGGCCACGGAACGCACGGACAAGATCCGCCGCGGCGGGCGAATGGCTGTCGGCTTTGCGTTCGACCCGCAGGTTCTGGCCGCACACATGACAACGATACCGAATGCCATCCCACGGTTGCGGCGTCGCGCATCGCACACAGACATAGTGGTAGGAAAACGCGCAAGTCATGCCAGACACCCCGGGTTAAGCAAATGGGCCATCACGGCGTTCTGCGCGTGCAGCCGATTCGCCGCCTGCGCGAAGACCCAGGACGAGGGCCCATCGATCACGTCTTCCGAGACTTCCTGCCCGCGGTCAGCCGGCAGGCAATGCATGTAGCCCGCACTCGGCGCCGCGCCCTGCATCACCCGCGCATCGATGCGCCAGTCGCGGTGGCGCTCGAAGACATCGCGCATCGCGGCTTCATCGACGGATTCCCCAGGTCGCTTCGGGAGATGCGCAAGACTGCACCACGACTTCGCGTAGACGACATGCGCACCGTCCACGCCGGCCGGCAATTCGTGCGTGACGCGAACGGATGCGCCGGTCTGCCCGGCAATCTGCGCCGCCGCCTGCATCACGTGAGGATCGAGCGCGAAAGCGGGGGGTGCGCCAGCGTCACATCCATCCCCGTTTTGACCGCTGCGAGCAACAAACTCTGCGGCACCGCCACCGGCTTGTGCCAGCTTCCCGAGTACGCCCAACTAATGCATAGCCGTCGGCCCGGGAGTTCGCCCAGCGCTTCGCGCATCGTCATCACATCCGCCAGCGCCTGACATGGATGAAATCGATCGCATTCCATATTGATGAGCGGCACGTCGCTCCACTGCGCGAACGCCTCGAGATGACGATGCGCCGCGCCGTATACCCATCCTGCGGGCTCGCCGTACATGCGAATCGCGATGGCATCGCCGTACGACGAGAGGACTCGGGCGACGTCGGCGATGCGCTCCGTCGCGTAGGGAATTTCGGCGTCCGGAAGCGCCGGCGTATAGATGCCGTGACGCGGATCGAGCACCACCGCGTGCCCACCCATTCGCGACAACCCGGTCTGGAAGCTGCTTCGCGTACGCAACGACGCGTTGTGGAAGAGGAAGTAGATCGTACGGCCATGCAACACCGCTTCCGTGTGAATCGGATAGCGTCGCTTGAACGAAAGCGCGGCTTCAAGCAACGCGCAATAGTCCGCCGCGCGCATGGTCATGTCGGGCGCCAGCCAATGGCAAGTCACAGGTGCCTCCTCATCCTCATCATTCGGGGGGCCGCCAGCGACCCACGCGATGCGCAAACCGCTGCGTGCACGACATGCCGAGCCGCTCGAACAGGCGCCTCGGCACCAATGCCGCCTCCATCATCTGCACGCCGACCTGCAGCGGATCGACGCTGTCCCGGAGAATCCGATCCGCATCGCGCGACGTCACTCCCACGGCACACAGATGCGCGTGCCACGTGGGAAGCTCGGGCGCGAGAAAGGCCATCATCAACTCCGGCACGATCGCGTCGAGAAAAGCGCGCTCATCCGGCGACAGCAGGGGCACCCACTCGCCGACGAAGCGCACGAAGGCCGCTTGATGTCGCATCTCGTCCGCGCCATGTTCGGCCAGCAACGTGCGCACCGGCGCGTAGACGCTGTCGCCTGCGCCCGCCTCACGCAGCGTGCCGGTAATCAGCGTCTCGGTGATCGCCGCCGCTGCCACGACGGCCGTCGCCCGAGAGGGTAAGGGGGCGCCTTCGCACAACGCCATCACCCGCGTGACGCTGAGCGACGAACATTGCGTCAGCGCATATCCGGTGGCCACATGGCAATGGCGGCGAAAGCGCTCCATCATCCACGTATGAAATCCCTCATCTGTATAGATGGCGAGGAGATCGTCGCGGGTCACCGACCGGATGCCCGGGATGTCGAGCATTTGTTCAACGGCGCGATTGACGATATGCAGCTCGACGCGCTCCGTCCGGTTCAGATAATCGGCCAGACGCAACGCACTCAGATGTTGTCGCGTTGCTTGTCCCCGCGCGCACACCAGCGGATGCATGGCATACGGCATGAGCGACACGTTGAACAGCAGATCGTCAGGCCGAAGCGCGGGGAACGGCGTCTCCGTTGCGCAGCGCGTGACGGCCGCGACCTCGCGCCACGGTCGCAGCTCGGGGCGGCATCCGGGGGCGTCGATCGATGATGGATCAGCCATGCGCCTCCCCCACTGGAGCTGGTGTTGGCGGATGCGACGCAAGGGACACCAGACCGGCGCGCTCGGGACCGAGGCCGATACCCGCCAGCGGCGCACCGATATGTCGTTCGACGAACTCGATGAAGCCACGCATGGCAGTGTCCAGTGTTCCGTTTCTGCTGCGCGCGATGGCGCTTTCCGTCAACCCCGTGTAGATCTTCAGTTCGGACGCCCCACCGCCGGACAGGGCGTCGCGTTGCACCCTGACGGGCACACCTTGGTAGGTCGACTGAAAATAGTGCGTCAGACAGTCCACCTTGTTGAGGTAGACACAGTCGACGGCGTGCATCCTGACGACGTCGTTCAGCGCGGCGAGATCCAGGATGCCGATACGGCGTGGCCGCCCCGTGCCCGTGCCATATTCGCCAGTGAGCATGCGAAGCGCAGTGCCGACATCAAGCGGATCCTGGGACCGCAACAGCATGTCGGGAGAATGACGTTGCGCCTCTTCAATGATCCCCACCCGCGATTGCGACGCCTCATGGCAATACTGCGCGGAACGCTCGCCGCCGAGTTCCGACGGGAACGGACCACGCCCGACGCGCGACATGATGGCCTTGGCCACCCCAATGGTTCGGCGGTGGAATTTCGGCGGCAGGTCGCCGCCCACATACGCATAGGCCGGCACCGTGTGACTCGACGTGACGAAGGGCTGCGTGCCGTCGACGACGTCGAGCAACACCGACTGGGCGCCTTCGAACAACACGCGCCCGCCGGCCATCACGCGACGGGTGAGCCAGCTCCGATCCGGCTCGAGATAGGGACGCAGGGTGTGAGCGACCTTCGGCAGGCTCAACAACAAGTCCGACAGCTCCGCCATCCAGGGGCACGCGCCGCCCTCCGCGTTGATCATGCCCGTGAGCACCCGGCGCATGGCCATCACCGTCTGCGCCTCCCGTTCTAGCAAATCTCCGAACATCAGATTGACGCGCGTATCGTTGCGCACGCGCAAGGCGCGATCGGCGTAGCACGGGCCGATACCGTTGCCGGTCGTGCCGATGGTGTCGCTGCCGCGACGGTCATGCGCAATGTGATGAGGCTGAACCAGCGCAGCTCTCGCACTGATGTGCAGCCGTCCCTCCAGCGAGATCCCCATGTCGTGCAACTGCTCGATTTCGTCAGCCAGCTTCCAGGGATTGATGGCGCAGCCCGAGCCGATGTAGAGCTCGGCATGCGGGTGGAACACGCCGGACGGCAATTGCTTCAGGGCAATCTTGCCGAACGGCGTGTCGATGGTGTGTCCCGCATTGGCGCCACCATTGAAGCGGCCGATCACGTCGTAGTCCGGCGCCAGGGCGTCGATGATTTTTGCTTTGCCTTCGTCGCCATATTGCAGGCCGACCAGGACGTCGGCATAGCCTGCTGCGCACTTGGATGCGTGGTTGGAACAGCGGGAGACAGTGTTACAGGTTGCGGAGGTCATGCGCGTTGCATATCAAGGAAGAAACGGGGGACAGGTGCTTGCCGAGCCGCCAGCCGTTCGTAGACCCAGTGGCCGACGGCGACGTCCAGAATGCCGAGACCGAACGGGGAAAATACGACCGGACGATCGTACGTCGGAGGCTCGCCGCCACTTAGCAGGTGAGGCAGCGATGTTGTGACGAAGCGGCGGTGGCCGGTCGCCATTTCGGCGAGGTGCAGCGATGTCTGAGCACGCAGGCAATGATCGATATCGTCGACGACGTTGCACGACGCCCGTACGATCTCGGGCGCGAGATCGCGCAACGACAGGTGAAGCACGAGCGGGCAGTGAGAAAACCACGCGACATCGTCGACATACGGCGCCGCCGCCGTCGTCGCGAACACAATCACGTCGGCCTGCCGCACAGCGCGTTCGAGCGATGGCTCCCCATGCGCGGGGTAGCCGAGTTTCGTTTCGACGTGCGTGGCCAGCGCTTTCGCGGAATCGGGACGCAGATCGTGCACGATCACCCGCTCGATCGGCGTGGCGCCAAGCGGCAGGCATTGCGCCACATGGCGCGAAATCACCCCCGCGCCGATAAGTGCTACGCGCACACCGCCAGCGCGGACCGGCGTTCGATTGGCGCCAAGACGGCGCAGCGCGCTGATCGCGCTCGCCGCGGTGCGCGCGGCGCTGACGATGCTCGCCTCCATGCAAGCCATCGGATAACCGGTCGACGCGTCGTTGAGAATGAGCACCGCCGACGCGCGCGGCATGCCCCGCTCGACGTTGCCGGGAAAGCTGGATATCCATTTGATTCCCGTCACGCCCTTGCCGTCGCCTTCACCATTGCGAATATGCGCGGGCAGCGCGATGATCCGGTTGGACCGCTCATCCGGGAAACGGAGAAACTGGCTTTGCGGAATCACGGTACGCCCGGCGTGGTGCGCGCGGTACGCCGCCTCGACCACGGCCAGGATGTCGGGCATGCCTGCGCGAATGGCAGCGTCGACCTGCTCGCCGGTGAACACGCGAAATTGAGGCGATGGCGGCGGGGATGGCAGGGGGGATGGAAGCGGGGATGGAAGCGCGTTCATGACAGCGACGAGCTCGCGACGTCCACCGGATCGAACACGGGCCCGGCGTCCCTCTTCATTGCCATCGATGCATGACGCGGCCCAATCGGGGTCGTACACCGTTTCGAGATACTTGTCGCCCATGTCGGGCGCGAGTGCCACAACCGCGTCGCCGGCGGCAATATCGGCAGCCGACATTCGCACGGCATGCAGCACGCTGCCGGTCGATCCGCCCGCGAGCAACCCGCGCCGCGCAAGGGCATGGCACATGCGTAGCGTGTCCGGCTCGTCGACATGGACGATGGCGTCCGGCCGTTCGGCATTCGGCCCCTCCCTCAGCGCCGGACGGCAGCTGGCCCCCAGCCCGGGAATGCGCCGCGGCCCCGGCGAACCGCCGAACGTGACAGAACCGGTCGCATCGACAGCCACGACGCGCGTGGCCAGACGATGCTCTCGCACGTATCGCAAGCACCCCGTCAATGTGCCGGTGGTCCCCGCACCCACGAACAGATGATCGACGCGGGGCAGCGCTGCAAAGATCTCGGGCGCTGTCCACCGGTAGTGCGCGCGCCAGTTTCCCGGATTCGCGTATTGGTTGAGCCACACCCATCGCGCATCGCGCGCCACGGTCTCGCGGATCCAGGCGATACGTGTGCCGAGGTAGCCGCCCTGTGCATCGCGCCGCGCCACACGCACGATCCGGGCGCCCGCGGCCTGCATCGCCCGGGTCGCCTGGCGCGAAGTATTGGGATCTGTCACGCAAGTGAAGCGATAGCCGCGATTGGCGCAGATCAGCGCAAGCGCCACGCCCAGGTTGCCGGAAGACGATTCGACGATCTGCGTATCGGCGCGAAGTCGGTCCGTCGCCTCCAGTTCTTCGATCAGTTGCAGCGCCGTCTTGAGCTTGATCGACCCGGCCGCGTTCAAGCCCTCTAGCTTGAGATGGACGGTGGCCCGACACAATCCGTCGATGCTCGCAAACGCCGGCAGCGACGGCTGGAGAAACGCGCCGTTCACGTGAAGCGTCAGTCCGTCTCGCGAACTGGCACCCATGGCAGCGGTCGCCGTCGTTTCGTGCTGATACCCCACGGATCACCTCCCGAAATCGCGCCCGAAGGCGACGCAATGACATGCTGACGCGAGCGATTCGAGTGCAGGGAATCCGCAGCCGGATGGCGCCGGCATCGCGGAATGATGCTCCCGAACGCGCCGTGCTCATGCACGCCGTGAAGCGTCATTTAAGCGAACGAGACGCGCGCCGGCCACCTGCATGGTCGTGTAGGACGCAGGATGCGGTGAACTAGCCGGCCCGGCACCGCCGGGCAGAAAACTTGATGGAAGGGGGAAACCTGGTGGGGGAAACGTTGTGAACGCAAACGCGTTCAGCGCGGTCGGCCGCCGCGTCCGATATCCTGAATGCGAACCACGGCATTGCCCGCCGCGTCCGTCTTTTCCGGAATCTTCCAGGCGTGACCATAGACGAGTTCGAACGTCAGCGCGATCGTGCCGTCGGCGCCACGCTGGCGATCCAGGGCCGCACGCAACGCGGCCAGACGACCGCGTCCGGTAAGGCCCGTGCGGCGCTCCGGCCGGGGGTTCACCCCCAGCAGCCGCACGTCGCGCAACAGCGTGTCCGGCGACTCGAATGTAAGCGTGAGGCGCTCCATGTCGGTGACCGGCGTATCGAAGCCGCTGGCGACCATCATGTCGCCAAGATCGTGCATGTCCGTCGGTTCGAGCGCGTGCGGCAGATCGTCGACCTCCGCCCACGCGGCACGCAGCTCGCGCAACGTATCGGGACCGTAGGCCGAGAACATCAGCAAGCCGTCGGTACTCAGCACTCGGTGCCATTCCGGAATGACGCGATGCGGCTCGCGATACCAGTGCAGCGCCAGATTCGACCAGACCAGATCGAACGAGCGCGCCGCGAACGGCAATGCGGAAAAGTCGGCCTGCACCACGCCGTACGGAGGCGCGCTGCGCAGCAAACGCCGCCATCCTGTCGCCGCACCGGCTGCGGCGGCCGATCGCGCCATGGCGAAGGAAGCATCGAGTCCCACGCGATAGGCGTCCGGATAGCGCTCGCCGAAACCCAGCAGATCGCCGCCCGTGCCGCAGCCGGCATCGAGCACGCGCCCGGGGTTGAGCTTGATGTAGTCAAGCCGGCTCGCGAGTCGAGACGCCACCTCCCGCATGAGGAAATCGGCGTCCGACCAGTTCGGTGCACGGCGATCGAACGCGGTGCGCAGGAAGCGTGCGCTGAACGCGGAAGACGGATTTTGGGGGGCGGCAGAAGGCTTCATGGGACAGGCGAAAAGGCGAGTCGGCAGTATACTCGCTGCTGCCCGAGCGCATTGGGCACCGCCGCGCCCCGTCGTGCCGAACACACCCGGCCACGGGGCGTGGGCGCCTGTGCAAGCTCGCCCACGGCGAAGTCCGGCCTTCCGTCGACCGGCGTCGATCGGCAATTCCCGCACAGCGCCCCGCCGCGCCACACCAGCCACACCAGCCACACCACTGACTCCCGCTATCGCCGTGACCATCGTTCGCGCCACCCTATCGACGCTTGCCAGGTTTGCCGGGACACTGCTGCACTTGGCACTGCCCGATCACTGCGCGTTCTGCCATCGCCGCGCCGCGCGACAGCTCTGCGCGGATTGCGCGAACGTCTTCGACGTCCACCGCAGCGATCCGCCGCAACGCTGCGCCCGATGTGCCGTCGCGCTGCCGACGGCACGCGACCCCCATCCGGACGCCGACGCGCCCGCACATGCGACAATTTGTCGCACCATGCCAAACGTCATCTGCGGACAATGCCTCCGGTACCGGCCGGCCTTCGACGCGACGATCACCCTCGCGGACTACGTGGCGCCACTCGACACGCTAATGATTCGTCTGAAATACCATGGCGCCCTGCCGTTCGCCCGCGAGTTCGGACAACGTCTCGGCGACGCCCTTCTCGAGCAGGCTGGGGACGAGGCTCCGCTGGTGGTGCCGGTGCCGCTGGCACCGTCGCGGCTGGCGGCGCGCGGCTTCAATCAGGCGTGGGAGCTCGCACGTGTCGCCGCCCGGCGCGCGCGCCTGCCGGCCAGCGCCCGTGCGCTGCATCGCGAACGAACGACCACCGCACAGCGCCGACTTACGCGTGACGCGCGGCAACGCAACCTGCGCAACGCCTTCACGGCAAGCGCACTCGTTCGCGGACGTCGCGTCGTGCTGGTCGACGATGTAATGACGACCGGCGCCACTTGCGATGCGGCCGCAGCCGCGCTCAAACTGGCGGGTGCCACGCATGTGCTCGCCGCGGTCGCCTTGCGTACGCCGCCTTCCCGATAACCCTGCCCCCAAGACCATGTTCAACGTCGTTCTCGTCTGCCCCGAAATTCCGCCCAACACCGGGAATGTGATCCGCCTGTGCGCCAACACCGGCGCCCGGCTGCATCTGATCGAGCCGCTGGGCTTCCCGCTCGACGATGCGCGCATGCGCCGCGCAGGCCTGGACTATCACGAGTATGCGCAAATGAAGGTGCACAAGGACTGGGCTGCGTTTCTGGCCGCCGAAACCCCCGACCCCTCGCGCATGTTCGCGCTCACGACCCGCGGCTCGCGCCCTTTCGGCGAACTGTCGTTCGCGCCGGGCGACTGGTTCATTTTTGGTTCGGAAACCCGCGGCCTCGCCCCGGCGTTACTCGACACGTTTGCGACCGCGCAGCGCGTGCGCCTGCCGATGCGCCCCGGCAATCGCAGCCTCAACCTGTCGAATACGGTGGCCGTGGTCGTCTTCGAAGCCTGGCGTCAGCAAGGCTACGCGGGCGGGTCCTGACTGGCGAGTTCCTTCCGATAAAGCGCGAGCATCGCCTTGTCGAAGCAAACGAACTCCACGTGTTGGATCGTCGGGAAATGTGCCACCGCGTCGCGCACCGTAAATACCGCCAAAGGCACCGCCAACTCGGCGGGGTAGCCGAAGACGCCGCAACTGATCGCGGGAAACGCCACACTGCGACATCCGTGTTCCGACGCCAGGCGCAGGCTCTCGCGGTAGCAACTCGCGAGCAGCGCGGGCTCGTCGTTGGCGCCGCCATGCCAGATCGGGCCGACTGCATGAATCACGTACCTGGCCTTCAGGTGAAATCCCGGTGTGAGCTTGGCCTGGCCTGTCGGACAGCCATGCAGCTTGCGACAGGCGTCGACGAGCTCCGGTCCGGCAGCACGGCGAATGGCGCCGTCGACGCCGCCACCGCCCAGCAGCGATTCGTTCGCTGCATTCACGATAGCGTCGACCGGAGATTGCGTGATATCGCCTTGAGAAGCGTGAAGATGGACAACTTGCGACATGGGCGGGACTCCCTTGCAGCGAGTGTCGGCGACGGGATGCCGTCGCCGGGGAAGCAAAGTGCCGACAATCCATGGGGACCGCCGGCGAACCTTGCGATTCGGCGCGGAAAACGTCAGCCTGAGTGACTGTCGTCCTCGCGCTCGGCGCGGGCGTCGCGCCGCAACAACGCCTCCACCGCGGCACGCGCGGGCAAACCATCGAACAACGTCGCGCACACGGCTTCGGTAATCGGCATCTGAACGCCGTGGGCATGCGCCAGATCGCGCACCGCACGTGCACATCGTACGCCTTCCGCCACATGGCCGAGCGATGCCAGCACCTCGTCGAGCGATTTGCCCGACGCGAGTTGCAGTCCCACGGTACGGTTGCGCGACAGATCGCCGGTCGCCGTCAGAATCAAATCGCCCATGCCGGCCAGCCCCATGAACGTCTCGGGTTTGCCGCCCAGCGCGACGCCCAGACGCGTCATCTCGGCCAGTCCTCGCGTGACCAGGGCGGCGCGCGCGTTCAGGCCGAGGCCTAGCCCATCACTCACGCCCGTGGCGATCGCCAGTACGTTCTTGACGGCGCCGCCCACTTCCACGCCGACCACGTCGTCGCTCGAATAGATGCGCAATGCGCCGAAATGACACGCGGCGATCGTCAGTTCGCACAGTGACGGCACCGCACTCGCGATCGTCAGCGCCGCCGGAAGGCCCTGTGCGACTTCTCGGGCGAAACTCGGCCCCGACAGCGCTCCACCCGCGACCTTGGGGAATACCTCGGCCACGATCTGGTGCGGCAACAGTCCGGAATCGGCCTCGAAGCCCTTGCACAGCCAGATCAGATGCTTCGGCGCGTCGGCGGCCTGTGCCATATGCCCCGCCAGCGCGCGCAGGCCGGCCACCGGGACAGCGGCCACGCATAGCGCACGCTCGCCCGTACCATGGGCCAGCGCCGTCGCGAAATCGGCTTCGAATCGCAGGCGTGGGGACAGCGGACAACCGGGGAGATAAGTGGAATTCTCGTGGGCGCTGGCGAGTTGCCGGAGCAGCGCCGCGTCGCGCGCCCACAGGACAACGTCATGGCGTGCCGCCATGTGACTCGCCATTGCGGTGCCCCAGGCACCCGCACCGAATACGGCAATCTTCATGAGATGGACCCCGACGCGCGGGTCCGAGGCAGACGGACCGACGCGTCGACGGAGCGCAAGCGCTTAGTGGGTCTGGGCGGACGAGCCGTCGGGCATCACGATACCCGGGGCCGGCGTCTCGCCGTTGGCCGCCTGCTGCTCGGCCAGTTGGGCCAGACGTTGCTCGTAGAGCGCCTGGAAGTTCACTTCGGCCAGATGGATCGGCTGGAAACCGGCTCGGCTGATGGCGTCGGCCACGTTCGCGCGCAGGTACGGGTAGACGATCGTCGGGCAGGCGATGCCGATAAGCGGGTCGAGTTGCTCGACCGGCACGTTGCGGATTTCGAAAATACCGGCTTGCTTGCCTTCGACCAGGAACGCGACCTTGTCCTGGATCTTGGCCGTCACGGTGGCGATCACCGCCACTTCGAAGACGTGCTCGTTCAGACGCTCCGCCGCGACATCCAGTTGCACTTCGACGGTCGGCATCTCCTGCTCGAGGAAAATCGCGGGCGAATTCGGCTGCTCGAGCGACAGATCTTTCAGGTAAGCGCGCTGGATGCTGAAAAACGGCTGATTCTGGTCGGACATTTGTTCGTTTCCTTGGGTATGAGACGGCCGCGCAGACACGCGGCCGAACGACTATTTTGCGGGCGGTATCAGGCCGCTTGCAAGAGCGGCACCAGGCCGCCGGCACGATCCAGCGCCGAAAGATCGTCGTAACCGCCAATGTGGCGTTCGTCGATGTAGATTTGCGGCACGGTGCGGCGCCCCGTGCGCGTCATCATTTCCTCGCGGCGGGCGGGTTCCTTGTCGATCAGGATCTTCTCGATTTCCTGGACGCCACGCTGGCGCAGCAGACGTTCCGCCATCTGGCAGTAGGGACACACTTGCGTGCTGTACATCACGATCTTCGGCATGACTTGCAACTCCTCGATTACTTCACGACCGGCAGGCCGGCTTCCTGCCAGGCGGCAATGCCACCCTGGAGGCTGAACGCCTCAGCATAGCCAAGATTGCGAAGCAGCGTCTGGGCGCGCGCCGAGCGTTGGCCGCTCTTGCACACGATAAGCACCGGCGCCGCCTTGTTCTTGATGACCTGTGCGACCTTTTGTTCCACGTCGTCGAGCGGCACGTTGCGCGCCGACGGCAGGTGGCCCGCGGCGAATTCCTCGCCGGTTCGCACGTCGAGCACCACGGCGCCCTTGCGGTTAATGAGCTGGGTCGCTTCCGTGGTCGACAGACCGCGACCGCCGCGCTTGAAGACCGGCCATGCGAGCATGCCGCCGGAGACGAGCGCGATGGCGATCAGCGCGAGGTTGGTGTAATCGGCAAAGAACTTCACAAACCACCTGAAAAAGGTCAAAAGAATCCGATCATTATAAAATATTCCGTGATTGCGCCGACGGGTCTCGTTGCCGATCGCTGCGCCGGACGCCGGCGGCCTGTTCGCCGCCCTCCCCGACGTCCCTCGACGACAGCCGCAAACCCTTGCCGGGCGCGGCTGCGCGAGGCAGCAGCGACCGGACGCCCCCTTTGGCTGCCCCCGCTTTCCAACTCTGTTTGAAGTCTGCTCATGTACAAGCTCGTTCTCATCCGCCACGGCGAATCGACGTGGAACAAGGAAAATCGCTTCACCGGCTGGGTCGACGTCGACCTCACGGAGAAGGGCGTTGCCGAAGCCGCCCAGGCCGGCGAGTTGCTCGCGCAAGCGGGATTCAAGTTCGACCTCGCCTACACGTCGGTGCTCAAGCGTGCGATCCGCACCCTCTGGCACGTGCAGGACGCCATGGACCTCATGTGGATCCCCGTGGTGCACAGCTGGCGACTGAACGAGCGCCACTACGGCGCGCTCGCCGGCCTGAACAAGGCCGAAACCGCCGCCAAGTACGGTGACGAACAGGTGCACGTCTGGCGCCGCAGCTACGACACCCCGCCGCCGCCGCTGAGCACCGACGACGAGCGCAGCTCGTTCAACGATCCGCGCTACGCGAAGCTCAAGCCCGAGGAAATTCCGCTGACCGAGTGCCTCAAGGACACGGTGGCGCGTGTGCTGCCGTTGTGGAACGAATCGATCGCGCCGACGGTGCGCGCCGGCAAGCAGGTGCTCATCGCCGCACACGGCAATTCGCTTCGCGCCCTCATCAAGCACCTCGACAACATCTCCGATGACGACATCGCTGGCCTGAACATTCCGAACGGCACGCCGCTCGTGTATGAACTCGACGCCGAACTCAAGCCGATCCGCCATTACTACCTGGGCGATCAGGAGAAGATCGCCGGCGCGCTGGCCGCCGTGGCCGCACAAGGCAAGTCGAAGTAAGGCTTTCGCGCCTCGGAACCCCGCCGGTCCATCCGGCCGGGCGCCGAGACCTCGGGTCGCACGTCGCACCCTTGCGGCGTGCAACGCCCTCTCACCCCGGGCCCGGTAATACGCGGTAATCGACGCCCGGCGTCTTTTGCGTACCCCATCTCACGTATGCCCGCCCATCCGGCGCGTGATTTGCCTGCAAAAGTCCCCTCCCGCCAGGGGGCATCCGGCAAAAAAACCGTCCCGAGCGCGATTTAAACGGCACTTTTCGTAGAACCACTCCGGAAAAGTCCCTGTCGAATGGGCAATGTCCCGCCTGCGGGCAAACGGTTATACTTCGCCAAAGCGCGCGCGCCCATTGGCTAGCGCCCCGAAAATCCCGGAATTTCCACGCCTATATGCGCCAAACCCTCAAACACATCGGCCTGATCGTGCTGGGCCTCGCGACCGGTGCGGCGGCCACCCTCGCGTTCTCGCAGGCCTCCGCCCAAAGCGCTACCACGCCGCTGCCGCTCGAGCAGCTTCGTCTGCTGGCCGAAGTGTTCGGCCGCATCAAGCGCGAGTACGTGCAGCCGGTCGACGACAAGAAGCTGCTGACCGCGGCCATCAAGGGCATGGTGTCGAGCCTCGACCCGCACTCGTCGTACCTCGACAAGGACGAGTACAAGGAACTGCAGGAACAGACCCGCGGCCGCTTCGCGGGCCTGGGCATCGAGATCTCCCAGGAAGACGGACTCGTGAAGGTCATCTCGCCGATCGAGGACAGCCCGGCGTTCAAGGCTGGTCTCAAGCCTGGCGACCTCATCACCCGTATCGACGACAAGCCCGTGCGCGGCATGACGCTCGACCAGGCGGTCAAGCGCATGCGCGGCGCCCCCGGCAGCAAGGTCACGCTGACGATCTTCCGCAAGTCGGAAGAGCGCACCTTCCCCGTGACGATCGTTCGCGCCGAAATCCGGGTGCAGAGCATAAAGGGCAAGATGCTCGACTCGGGCATCGCCTACGTGCGTATCACGAGCTTCCAGGAACGCACCGTGCCGGATCTGGCCAAGAAGCTCCAGGAGCTGGCCAAGGATCAACCGGTCAAGGGCCTCATCCTGGACCTGCGTAACAACGGTGGCGGTATTCTCCAGTCCGCAGTGGGCGTTTCCGCTGCATTCCTGAAGGAAGGCGCCACGGTCGTGACGACCAACGGTCAGATCGAAGACGCCAAGCAGAAGTACACGGCAACGTTCGACAACTACCGCCTGTCGGCCAGCCCGGACGATCCGCTCAAGGGTGAAGCCGCGATCTGGAAGACGGTACCGATGGTCGTGCTGGTGAACGCCTACTCCGCCTCGGCCTCGGAAATCGTGGCCGGCGCGCTGCAGGATTCGAAGCGCGCGCTCATCATGGGCAAGACGACGTTCGGCAAGGGTTCGGTGCAAACGGTGCAGCAGCTCTCGCCGGATACGGCGCTGCGCCTGACCACGGCGTACTACTACACGCCGAGCGGTCGCTCGATCCAATCCATCGGCATCAAGCCGGACGTGCCGGTCGACCAGAATCCGAAGGGCGATCCGGACGACGTGCTGGTCACGCGCGAAATCGATTACCAGAACCATCTGCACAACACGCAAACGCCTGACGAGCAGAAGGAAATCGACGCCCGCGAGGCCCGTCGCCTCGAAGAGCTCCGCCGCCTCGAGGAAGAGAACGCGAAGAAGACGCCGGAAGAGCGCAAGAAGGAACGCGAGCAGCGCCTGCCGGATCTGGGCAGCCCGGACGACTTCATGCTCCAGCAGGCCGTCCACCAGCTCAAGGGCGAGCCGGTCCAGCGCACGAAGTCGCGCCTGGAAGCCAACGCCGGTCCGATGCCGAACGACGCCTCGAAGCCTTCCGCCGCCGGCGCCAGGAACGATGCGAAGCCGGCTGCGGCCGCACCGGCCAAGCCGTCGGACAAGAAGTAAGCTTCGGCCTTACACTACAAACCGTGCCAGCGAAAGCCGGCACGGTTTTTTTATTCCTTTTCCGTATCCCCGTTTTGCAATGAACGACGATCAGTTGCTGCGCTACTCCCGCCATATTCTGCTCGACGAGCTCGGTATCGAGGGGCAGGAGCGCTTGCTCGCCGCCCACGCCGTGATCGTGGGCGCCGGCGGTCTCGGCTCGCCGGCCGCACTGTATCTGGCGGCATCGGGCGTCGGACGCATCACCTTGATCGACGACGACGAGGTCGATCTCACCAACCTGCAGCGCCAGATCCTTCACGACACGCAGAGTGTGGGGCGTCCCAAAGTGATTTCCGGGCGCGAACGTATCGCTCGGATCAATCCGGGGGTCGTGGTCGATGTGGTCAACGAACGCGTTGACGAAGCGCGGCTCACGGCGCTGGCCCGCGAGGCCAGCGTCGTCCTTGACGGCTCGGACAACTTCGCCACGCGCCACGCGGTGAACCGCGCCTGCGTGGCGGCAGGGGTGCCGCTGGTTTCGGGCGCCGCGTTGCGCTTCGACGGCCAGATCAGCGTATTCGACGTCCGCAATGACGCATCGCCCTGCTACGAGTGCATCTTTCCCGCTGACGAGCCGTTCCCGGAGCAGGCGTGCGCCACCATGGGCGTACTCGCGCCGCTCGTGGGCATCATCGGCAGCATGCAGGCCGCCGAAGCGATCAAGATCATCACGGGCATCGGCACGCCACTGGTCGGTCGCCTCCAGATGCTCGACGGACGAAGGATGAGCTGGCACACCATGCACTGCGCGCGCAATCCGGAATGCAAGGTCTGCGCGCAGCGTCACTGAAGGCCCCCGGCGCCCACGTGTCGGACCGGCGCCAAAACGCGAGACTGAACGCAAAAAGAGCGGACACCCATTTACCGGGGTCCGCTTTTTTCATGCGTCCGTCGACGCTCGACGCAGGGCCGCCGTTGTCAGGCGATAGCCAGCCGCGCCAACGCGGCCTGCATTTCCTCGGGTTCGGTGGCGGCCAGCATTTCCTGCACGGGCCGTTCCAGATCCGGCAGGTGCGCCCGAAGGATCTCCTGCTTGACCTGAAGCAACTGGCTCGGATGCATGGAGAACTCCCGCAATCCCATTCCCAGCAGCAAGCGCGTTGCCGTCGGATCGCCCGCCATTTCGCCGCAAACCGCCACCGGCACGCCGAATGCGTGCGCCTCGCGAATCGTCATGGCAATCAGGCGCAGCACGGCCGGATGCAGCGGGTCGTACAGATGCGCCACGGCGTTGTCCGCGCGGTCGATTGCGAGCGTGTATTGGATCAGGTCGTTCGTGCCGATGGACAGGAAATCGAGCCGTTTCAGGAACATCGGCACGGTCAGTGCCGCCGCGGGCACCTCGATCATCGCGCCGAGCTTCACGCCGGGGTCATAGAGCAGGCCGGCGGCGTCGAGCTGCGACTTGGCCTCGCGCACGAGTTCGAGCGTTTGATCGATTTCCTGCGCATGCGCGAGCATCGGGAACAGAATCTGCACCTTGCCGAATGCCGAGGCCCGCAGGATCGCCCGCAGTTGCGTGAGGAACATGCGTGGCTCCGACAGGCTCCAGCGGATGGCCCGCAGGCCAAGCGCCGGGTTCGGTGCGGTCTCGTATGTCTCGTGACTGTCGAGCGGTTTGTCGGCCCCGACGTCGATGGTGCGGATCGTGAGCGGCAACCCATGCATCGCTTCCACGGCACGCTTGTACGCTTCGAACTGCGCTTCCTCCTCCGGCGCTTCTTCCTCGTTCATGAAGAGGAACTCCGTGCGGAACAGTCCCACGCCGACGGCGCCCGCCTCGACCGCCGTCTTGGCATCTTCGGGCAATTCGATGTTGGCCAGCAAGGCAATGGGCGTGCCGTCGATGGTCTGGGCGGGGGAGTGCTTCAACCGTTGCAGGCGACGCTCTTCCAGTGCGCGTTCGCTCTGTCGGTAGCTGTACTCTTCGAGCACGATCGGGGCCGGATCGACGATGACGACGCCGTTGTCACCATCGATGATGATCACGTCGTCCTGCTTGACGAGCAGACTGGCCTGCGCCACGCCAACGGCCGCCGGAATACCAAGACTGCGGGCGACGATGGCCGTGTGCGACGTCTTGCCGCCCAGGTCCGTGACAAAGCCCTTGAAGGTCTGCGACTTGAATTGCAGCATGTCGGCCGGCGCGATGTCGCGGGCCACGACGATCATGTCGTCGCGCGGCGTCTCGGCGACCACATGTCGAATGCCGGGCGCGCCGGCGAGCGCCTTGAGCACCCGTTCCGTCACCTGTTCGATGTCGGCACGGCGCTCGCGCAGGTACTCGTCGTCGATGTCCTCGAAGCGTGCGACGAGGACCTCGAGTTGCGTCGTCAGCGCCCATTCCGCGTTGTAGCGTCGTTCACGAATGAGCTTGAGGACGGCGTCGGCCAGCAGCGTGTCGTTGAGAATCAGCGAGTGAACGTCGAGGAACGCGCCCATCTCGCCGGGTGCGTCGTCGGGCAGTTCGGCCTTGAGCGTATCGAGTTCGTGCTGGACAGTCGCCTGAGCGCTGTGAAAGCGCGCGATTTCGTCGTCGATCTGCGAAGGATCGAGCAGATAATGCGGGACATCGAGCGTGGCGGGCGCGAGCAAATACGCTCGCCCGATGGCGATGCCGCGGGAAACGGGAATACCGTGCAGGGTGAAAGACAAGGAAGTCTCCCCAGTTCAGAGGCGGGTGATACGACCGTATTCTGTGTTTATTTTACGTTTCGGGGGCGTTTTGGGGGCATATCCGGCGCCTGTCTCGCGCATGTTTTGCGCGTGGATCGCGCCTGTATCCCGGTAGGCGGCAACGGGGGCGACGTGTGCTTCCATGTCCCCGCGCGCGGCGGCGCGCCTGCAAAGCGCCGTGACTTACCGCGATCGCCGCAATGGCGTGTTATTCCCCTTCGCCGAACTTGTTCGCGATGAGCGCCAGGATTTCGTCCATGGCCTGCTGCTCGTCCTCGCCTTCCGTTTCGACTTCGATCGTCGAGCCGATCCCGGCCGCCAGCATCATGACACCCATGATGCTCTTTGCGTTGATTCGCCGACCGTTCCGGGTCAGCCAGACCTCACTCTGAAATTTCGCTGCCAGTTGCGTCAGCTTTGCGGATGCCCGGGCGTGCAAGCCCAATTTATTTACGATCGTCGTTTCTTGTCGAAGCATGTTTCAGTGTGACGTAGTGTGTGTGGCCGGCGCACCCGCGCCGACTTCCAGAATACCTTTAGATCCGCCCGAAAGCACCTTCTCCGCCAACGTGTCGAGCGGCACGGAGCGATAGCACACCGCCTTGATCAACATCGACAGGTTCACCCCGGCGAGCACGCGCACTTTGGGGCCGACAAGTTGCGCCGCCACGTTCGACGGCGTCGCGCCGAACAAGTCGGTCAGCACGAGCACACCATTCTCTTCGTGCAGGTCAACCAGACGTTCGCGCGCCGTTTCGACGAGCGCCGCCGTGTCCTGGTCGGGAACGACGTCGATCGCGCCGATGCGCGACGGGCAGCCCCCGTAGATATGCGAAACACACTCGCGCAGCGCGGAGGCGAGCGGTGCATGGGCGATGATCAGAATTCCAGCCATGATGCTAGGCACGCCATGCGCCGCGCGTGTTCGGGATACAAACACAACGACGGACGCGCGCCTGTCGATTTTGGGATTCCTATTCTAGCAGGCGCGCAAAAACCCCGAATTTTCATGGTCTTAGCGTCTACCCCAAGCGATGCCTGGCACGCTCCCGTCGAGCCTCAGACCGCCTGTTCCAGCGCGTCGATAAACATCTTCGGCACGTCGAAACCGGTCTGGTCGGTGATTTCCTGGAAGCACGTCGGGCTCGTGACGTTGACTTCCGTCAGATAATCGCCAATGACGTCCAGGCCCACGAGCAGCAGGCCGCGCTGCCAGAGCACCGGGGCGAGCGCCTCGGCGATCTCGCGGTCGCGCGCGGACAGGTCGCGCGCTTCGCCCAGTCCACCCGCAGCGAGATTGCCGCGCACTTCATTGCCTTGCGGGATACGCGCGAGCGAATGCGGCACGACCTTGCCACCGATGACGAGCACCCGCTTGTCGCCCAGCTTGATGTCCGGGATGAAGCGCTGCGCCATGACCGAGCGCGCCCCGTTTTCCCCGAGCATTTCGATAACCGATCCCAGGTTGCGTCCGTCCGGGCCGATGCGGAACACGCCCGTGCCGCCCATGCCGTCGAGCGGCTTGTAGATCACGTCGCCGTGCTCGGCGTGGAACGCCCGCAGTCGCGCTGCGTCGCGCGTGACCAGGGTCGGCGCCACGAACTGCCCGAACTCGGCAATGGCCAGTTTTTCGGAATGATCGCGGATCGCGCCGGGCTTGTTGAACACGCGCGCGCCCGCACGCTCGGCGATCTCCAGCAGCCACGTGGAATTGATGTATTCCATGTCGAACGGCGGATCCTTGCGCATGAGCACGGCGTCGAACTCCGTGAGTGCGGCCACGCGCGTGTCCACCACGTCGTACCAGACCTGCGCGTCGCCCGTCATGCGGATCTCGCGCACGCGCGCGTCGACGGAGGCGCCCTGCCATGCCATCTCATGGGGTTCGCACGCGAAGATACGGTGCCCGCGACGCGCGGCTTCGCGCATCATCGAGAACGTGGTGTCCTTGTAGATCTTGAACTGGTCGAGCGGGTCGGCGATAAAGAGAATCTGCATCGATCGGCGGGAGTCTTAGGGGGTTCGGATGCAAACACCGCGGCAAGCGGCGACAGGCAACTATTCTAGCCGAGCCGTCATTTTGCCGCTTCGCACCGGCACGCCGCCCCTGCCCGCCCCAACCCCGCCAGCAGCGGCGCGTCGCGCACCGGGTCCAGCCGCGCTCGCATGAGCGACAGATGCGTCTTGAGCGTCTGCACGCCGATCGCACAGGCTTCGCGCGTCTGCGCGCGGGACTGGCCCGCGAGCAGTCGCATCGCGATCTCGCGTTGCACTGGCGTAAGCGCAGTGGCACGAAGGCGTTGCAACAATCGGATGGACGGCGGCACGGCAAGGTGCAGCGCGATGCGCACGCGCTCCGTGGCGCGCCCTCCCATCCCGCAAAGATGCGTGGCATGCAGATGCAGCGTGCCTCCGGGAACGAGCACCGCACGACTCGCCTGGCGGCCCGCCCCGGTCTCGATCGGCGGTTGCAGCATCAGGGCATTCGCGAGCGACCGGCAGACGTCCACCACGGCACAGGCATCGGGCCATGCGCCGCCGGGCGCGGGCCGCCAAACCCGGCGCATGAGGGCGAGCGCCGACGGGTCGGCCCACTCTGGCTGGTGTCGATGCCAGACGAGCGTGCCCGTGACATCGTCGTCAACGGCCCACCAAGCCGCCGGTCGCGAGGTCGACGGCATGGCCGGCGGAGCCGGCATGGGCGATGGGACAGATGAAAGCAACGGGAGGGCCGAGAAGGATGAGAGCGTCGCAGCGGACGAGGGCGACGAGGGCGATGAAGAAGACGGAAGCGGCGGGAAAAGTGGACGCCCGGGCGGCGCCGCGAACTCAGAGGCCGCTGCCTCGAATGTCGTCACGTCCCGCGCGTTGAAGCGCGGCTTCGACCGATGGCGGCCGACGAGCAGCCGGAGCGCGCCGATCGGCTTCGCAGACGGCGCGTCGAACATCGCGGCTGGCGGCGCCGCGACCGGCCGCACACAGACGTCGAGCAAGTCGCCGTCCGGCAAACAGCGGTCCAGCGCGGCGGGACGAGGCAGCGAGATCGCCTCCTGCGCCGCACCCGTGCCCCTGGCGCGTCGCGCATGGGCGCGCAGCAGGCTGTCGCGCGAGGGCGAGCGGGGCCATATGGCGGCGGCCGGCATGGCGGGCCCACCGCTCACCGCCATTTGCTCGCACGCCAGAAGCGAAGTCTGCGGGGCGTACCATTCGGTGACACCGCTCGCCTGCGCAAACGTCGAATCTTCTGCCGCGTCGACCTCCCCCCTTCACACCATAGCGCCACCACCCCGTCGGCCGCCAGCCCGGTGCGCAAGGTCTCCAGCCATAGCGACAGGTAACCGAGGGTGGGCACCGGCAATTGGTGGATTTGACGAAGGCACGCCCGCAACTCGCCATGCATTCCCATGTAGCTCCCCGCCAGTCCCAAGGAAATTTCTTAATCCGCTGTGTCACGAACCGTCATCCCCCATTCGGGGGATGTCCGGTGTGCCGAACCGTCGCATCATCCACTTACTGCTGACACGAACCGTAAGGCGGACCGGAAAAGTACACGATCCGTCAGACGAGGGGGGAACGCAGGAAAACCAGTTTGCGGGGGGACTCGCTCAGGGAAGCCCCGATTTCCGGCCGTTGCATGAGGCGGCCGGTAAATGTGACGCCCGGCTAGTC
The DNA here is from genome assembly GCF_000767615.3 of Pandoraea pnomenusa. Lineage (NCBI taxonomy): Bacteria > Pseudomonadati > Pseudomonadota > Betaproteobacteria > Burkholderiales > Burkholderiaceae > Pandoraea > Pandoraea pnomenusa. Next base: position 4,903,071 of record NZ_CP009553.3, read on the forward strand.
GGGGGGCCAGCCGGGCGTCTTTTTCTTTGCGCCGACCTGCACCGGACGCGCGCGAAGCCACCGCCGCGCGGATTCGGCTTCATAACGAATTCAGAATCTTCTCAAGCAGACGCAGAGGCCGATAGTGCGCGAGTCGATGTCACTCGCTCACTCGTCTCTCATTCGTTGACCGTTCGTCGTCAATACGTTTCCGGGTCCGGGTCCGTGCGCTCGAGTTCGACGGAGGCGGCCAGGAGCGCCAGACGCGCCACCACCCCGTACATGTAGAACCGGTTGGGCGGCGCGGCGCCCGGCTTGGCGTGGACATCCGGCAAGGCGGTGTGTTCGAACGCCAGCGGAACGAAGTGCATGCCGGGGGCGTTCAGATTCTCGTCGGTGCCGCGTCCCGTATGCACGCGATAGAACCCGCCCACCACGTACCGGTCGATCATGTATACGACCGGTTCGGCTACCGCCTCATTGATGCGCTCGAACGTGTACACCCCCTCCTGCACGATCACGTCGTGCACTTCGAGGCCTTCCTTGACCACGCTCATCTTGGTGCGTTCGCGCCGGTTCAGGCTTTTGATCTCCGCGGCGTCGTGCACCATCATCACGCCCATGCCGTAGGTGCCGGCATCGGCCTTGATCACGACGAACGGCTTCTCCGTGATGCCGTACTCGCGATACTTCTTGTTGATCTTCTTGAGCACCGCGTCGACGGTGTCCGCCAGTTTCTCCTCCCCGACGCGTTCGTCGAAGTCGATGCCCTCGCACTTCGCGAAGTACGGATTGAGCATCCACTGGTCGACGTCGATCATCTTGGCGAACTTCTTGACGATGTCGTCATAGGCCGAGAAGTGCTGGCTCTTGCGGCGCACGGCCCATCCCGCGTGCAGCGGCGGCAACAGGTATTGCTCGTGCAGGCCTTCCAGAATCGGCGGAATGCCCGCCGACAGGTCGTTGTTGAGCAGGATCGAGCACGGATCGAAGTTCTTGAGCCCCAGCCGGCGCGGCGTGCGCTCGAGCGGTTCGATCACCACGTGCTGGCCGTCGGGCAACTCGATGGTCGTCGGTTCGCTGATGTCGTCCGAGAGCGAGCCCAGCCGCACGTTCAGTCCGGCATGACGCATGATCGTCGACAGGCGCGCGATGTTTTGCAGGTAGAACGAGTTGCGCGTGTGCCGCTCGGGGATAAGGAGCAGATTCTTCGCGTCGGGGCAGATCTTCTCGATGGCGGCCATGGCGGCCTGCACGGCAAGGGGAAGCACTTCCGGCGCGAGATTGTTGAAGCCGCCCGGAAAGAGGTTGGTGTCGACGGGGGCAAGCTTGAAGCCGGCATTTCGCAGATCGACCGAACAATAGAACGGCGGCGTATGTTCCTGCCACTCGAGCCGGAACCAGCGCTCGATGGCGGGCGTCGCATCGAGGATCTTCTTTTCCAGGTCGAGCAGGGGGCCTTTCAGGGCCGTGACGAGATGCGGAACCATGCTTCTCTCATATCCAGATGGAATATCGATTGTAGAGCATACGCCCGGCCCCTTTGCCGTTCGCCATGCCCCCGGAAGGGGCTCCGCGCCGGGCGGCGGTCCAGGCGACGCCTGCCGTCAGGCCCGGGCGTGGTGCGATCGAGTGGGGTGGCGCAATGCCGCGATGAGCGAAGGTGGGGGCAAAACCGCGGATCACAAGCGGGACACGCCTGCGCGCCGCCACGACGCCACGCCGCCACGACGGCGCCGCGTCGCGCCGAACGGGATCGAAAAAAAAGCGGGCACCCGCTGGGGTGCCCGCACAATGCCGGGACCGGCTGTCCGACCGGTACACCGGCGACGCTTCTCGCTCAACCCGCGTGGGTCAAAGCCAAACGCCTCTCAGCAATGCCTGCGATCAGTTGTGATAGGCCGATTCGCCGTGCGACGTGATATCCAGACCCTCGCGCTCCTCGTCCTCCGGCACGCGCAGTCCCAGCACGATGTCGGCGATCTTGAAGGCGATGAACGCCACCACCCCCGACCACACGAGCGTGGTCACCACGCCCTGGAACTGAATCCAGACCTGACCGGCGATCGAATAGTCCGGCGCGACCTTGTTGGCAACGTAGTCGTAGATACCCGTGCCGCCAAGCGACGGCGCAGCGAACACGCCCGTCAGAATCGCCCCGAGCATGCCGCCCACGCCGTGCACGCCGAACACGTCGAGCGCGTCGTCCGCTTTGAGCAGGCGCTTCAGGCCATTCACGCCCCACAGGCAGACCACACCGGCGATCAGGCCGAGCACGATCGAGCCCATCGGACCGACAAAGCCTGCCGCGGGAGTCACGGCCACCAGGCCGGCCACCGCACCCGAGGCACCGCCGAGCATCGACGGCTTGCCCTTGCCGATCCACTCACCCGCCGTCCACGACAGCGTAGCGGCGGCCGTGGCGAGCAGCGTGTTCACGAAAGCGAGCGCCGCGCCGCCGTTGGCTTCCAGACCCGACCCGGCGTTGAAACCGAACCAGCCGAACCAGAGCAGCGATGCGCCGATCATCGTCATGGTGAGCGAGTGCGGCTTGAAGGCTTCCTTGCCGAAGCCCACGCGCTTGCCGACCATGTACGAGCCGACCAGACCCGCGATGGCCGCGTTGATGTGCACCACCGTGCCGCCCGCGTAATCGAGCGCGCCCTTCTGGAACAGCCAGCCGGCGTGTGCCGTGGCGGCGTCCGCGGCGGCGGCATCGGTGTACGCGTCAGGACCGGCCCAGAACCAGACCATGTGCGCCATCGGCAGGTACGAGAACGTGAACCAGATCACGGTGAAGAGCAGCACGGCCGAGAACTTGGCACGCTCGGCGAAGGCGCCGACGATCAGCGCGCAGGTAATGGCGGCAAACGCTGCCTGGAAGGCCATGTACGCGTACTCCGGCACGTTGACGCCCTTGCTGAAGGTCGCGGCCACCGAATCCGGCGTCATGCCCTTCAGGAACAGGCGGTCGAAGCCCCCAAAGAACGCCCCGCCCTCGGTAAAGGCAATGCTGTATCCGTAGATGGACCAGAGCACCACGATCAACGCGAAGATGATGAAGCACTGCATCAGCACCGAGAGCATGTTCTTCGAGCGCACGAGACCGCCGTAGAACAGGCCCAGGCCAGGCAACGTCATGAGAATGACGAGCGCGGTGCAGGTGAGCAGCCACGCGGTGTCGCCCTTGTTGGGCGGCACGGGCGTCGCTGCGGCGGCGGGCGCGGGTGCGGCCGCCTGGGCTGCCGGGGCGGCGGATGCCGCAGGTGCTGCCGCGGCGGCGGCCGCGGGTGCGGCAGCTTCCGAGGCGGCGGCGGGAGCCGACGCATCCTGTGCGAATGCGGCGCCGGAACCCAGTCCGACAGCACCCGTCACGCCCAGGAAGGCGGCGGCGAGCAAGAGTTTGGCAAACAGTTTTTTCATGATGGATGTCTCTTATGTAGGACCTTTACAGCGCGTCTTCGCCGGTCTCTCCCGTACGGATTCGGACCACATGCTCAACGTTCGACACAAAAATCTTGCCGTCGCCGATCTTGCCGGTGCGGGCCGCCTGCTCGATGGCGTCGATCGCCTGATCGAGCAGCGCGTCGCCGATGACCGCCTCGATCTTCACCTTCGGCAGGAAGTCGACGACGTATTCCGCACCCCGATACAACTCGGTGTGCCCCTTTTGGCGACCGAAGCCCTTGACTTCGGTCACCGTAATGCCTGCCACACCGATGTTCGAGAGGGCTTCACGCACCTCGTCGAGCTTGAAGGGTTTCACAATGGCGGTAATCAGCTTCATGATGAGTCGCTCCTTAGAATGTCTTTGACAACCCTACGACGACCGTCGCCTTGGAGAGTACCTTGCCCGAGTTCCCGGCCGTGTAGTACTTCTCGTCTGCGTTCGTATCGATGTAGGCGACCGACACGGTGAAGTTCTTGCCCAGATCCTTCTGCAGGCCGATCTTCCAGTCGGTGTAGCTTGCCGCACTGAAGTTGTGCACCCATTGGTGACCCACGTGACCCACGGCGGACAAGCCCCAGAAGCCGATGTCGTAGGTGCCCGTCAGGTCGAGGTAGCCGCTGTTGGTCGTGTCCTGGCCGTCCGGACTCACCAGGCCGAACAGGCGGGTCAGCGAGTGCGAATACTTCAGCGTGATGGTTTTCCAGCCCACGGCGGCATACAGTTCGAAGGTATGCGGACGCGGGAAATAGGCGCCGGACGGATAGCTGCCCGGGTAGTAGTACTGCAGGCCACCGAAGTCGATGGTCCAGTCCGGAACGATTTCCTTCTTCCAGCCGCCGTAGAAGTCCATTTCGATGGGCGCGCTCACCGCGGAATTTCCGTCCGAAATCCAGCTGATGTTCGATGCCCATACGCCGGCGTAGAGGCCGGACTCATGCGCGAGGTCGAAGCCGCCCTGGACCGCCGGACGCTTCGCCGTTTGCGAGATGCCACGGAAACGGTAGTCCGAGAACAACCCGATGTTGGCGGTCACGGTGAACGGTTCAGCCGCAGCTGCGGCGGCCGGCGCCGCACCGGCGGCGGACGCGTCGCCGCTTGCCTGCGCGAAAGCGCCCGTGGATCCCGCCATCGCCCCGAAGAACACAACGCCAGCCATCGCAGTCGACACTTTTTTCATCACTTTCCCCTAAGTTGAGTATTGAAGTCTTGGTACAGCGTGCGGCAGGTTCCGGATTGGGTAGAGCAACTCCCGTGCCAGATCCGTCGTCTGCGTTTGCAGCGACGCGCAAGATACGAATTTCGGGATAAAAAAAGGGCAAAATTGCAGTGCCGTCCGCATGGCGAAGCGCACTTTGGCCATGTCGTCACCTGCCGCAACCCCGCGCGGGGTATCGTGTCGAACCCTTGCCGGGCAACGATCGGACGCCTCAGCTGCGTTGGCTGGCCGCGATAAACGGTGTTAGAGTTGCGCCAGCGTTATGGACCGTCTCCGATGCACCACCTTGCACCGGTCAGACCGGCACGACGCAGCACACTGACGGTGCAGGCACCACGTTGGTGCGAACAAATGGAGAGAGGAAGGCTTATGAAACCGAACGAGATCCTGCAAGACATGCAAGCCAAGGTGAGCGACCTGCTCAGGCAATCGCCCGCGAAGGATATCGAGCGCAACGTCAAAAGCCTTCTCAATCAGGGCTTCAACCGTCTCGATCTGGTGACTCGGGAGGAGTTCGACGTTCAGGCGCAGGTGCTCGCGCGCACGCGCGAGAAACTCGAAGCGCTCGAGAAGCGCGTGGCCGAACTCGAAAGCCTGCGCGGCGAAGCGCAGGACTGACGACCCGAAACGGGGCGCTGCGGCGCCCCTTGTCGTTTCTGGCCCGGCGCCAAGGCGTCGGCCAGCGGTTTGCGCGTCCCTGCCTCTGCCTCTGCTCCCGCCGGGTGCCCCCCCCGGACATTCGCCGAAATTGCGCCTCGACGGTCGGAATCGTCCTAGGTTCGACACTGACGCTTCCGACACCCCCGCACCCCTTCTCCGAAAACCGCCCCCCAGGCCACATTTGCGCGGTGCGGCCATTGCGCCCGCCGCGCTCCGGGCCGACGATCGATGCTCAGGCGATGCTTCGCAACGTTCGAAGGGGGAAGGCATGACATTGGCCATCGTGAGCAGCCGGGCGATTACGGGCATGGCAGCGCGCCCGGTGACGGTCGAAGTCCATCTTGCGAACGGGCTCCCTGGCCTGTCGCTGGTGGGTCTGCCCGACACCGAAGTCAAGGAAAGCCGGGAGCGGGTACGCTCGGCATTGCAGAACAGCCGGTTCGAATTTCCGGCGCGGCGCATCACGGTCAATCTGGCGCCCGCTGACCTGCCGAAGGCATCCGGTTGTTTCGACCTGCCGATTGCGCTCGGCATTCTCGCGGCCAGTGGCCAGTTGCCCGAGGCGGGACTGCGGACGCACGAGTTCGCGGGCGAATTGTCGCTCACCGGCGAGCTGCGCCGCGTGCGTGGGGGGCTCGCCATGGCGGGCGCCATCGCCGCCGAGGCGTCGACGCGCGCGCTGGTGCTTCCCGTGGACAGCGCTCAGGAGGCGGCCCTGGTCGAAGACGCCACCGTCTTCGGCGCACGCACGTTGCTCGATGTCTGTGCGCATCTTGCCGAACCCGACGTTGCGACGCCGTTGCCGCGTGCCACCGTGCCGGGTGGGTCGATGCGGCAGGACGGCGCAGCGTTGTCGCCCTGCACCGGCGAGCGGCCGATCCCCACGGATCCGGTGGCCGATGCGCCCGATCTGTCGGACATCAAGGGGCAGGCCCCGGCTAAACGGGCACTGGAAGTGGCGGCCGCGGGCGGACATCACATTCTCTTCTATGGGCCGCCGGGCACGGGCAAGTCGATGCTGGCGACGCGGCTCGCCGGTCTGCTTCCCGCGTTAAGCAAGGCACATGCCGTGGAATCCGCCACGCTCGCGAGCCTCAGCGCGCAGGGGTTCGACTTGCGCCACTGGGGACGCCGCCCCGTTCGCACCCCGCATCACACGGCATCGGCTGCCGCACTCGTGGGCGGCGGCAGCACGCCGCGCCCTGGCGAAATCAGCCTGGCCCATCGCGGGGTGCTCTTTCTCGACGAATTGCCCGAATTCCAGCGGCGTGTGCTCGAAGTTCTGCGCGAACCACTCGAGCAGGGGCATGTGACCATCTCCCGTGCCGGCGGACATGCCACGTTCCCCGCCGCGTTCCAGTTGGTCGCCGCAATGAACCCGTGTCCCTGCGGCGATCTGGGGCACCCGTCGCGACGCTGTCGCTGCACGGCCGACGCGGTGGCGCGCTACCGCAACCGGCTCTCAGGGCCGCTGCTCGATCGCATCGACCTGCACGTGGAAGTGCCGGCGCTGAGCGCCGAGACGTTCGCCGCCCAGGCCGACGGCGAGCGGAGTGAGGTTGTCGCATCGCGCGTCAGGCAGGCGCGGGAGTGGCAGTTGTCGCGTCAGGGGCAATTGAACTGCGCGCTGTCCGGACGGGCCCTGGAGATGCAATGCGCATTGTCGCGCGACGCCGAAGCGGTCCTGCATCGGGCCGTGGCGCAGCACCACTGGTCGGCTCGCACCTATCATCGCGTGCTGCGTGTGGCGCGCACCGTCGCGGATCTTGCGCAATGCCAAGCCATCGATGCCCATCACGTCGCCGAAGCTGTGCAATATCGAGAGGCCCCCAGTTGACCGCATGACGACACGGCGGCGACCGGACGGCGTCACTCCAGAGTGAACGAGTCGAGAAATTGGTCGACCTGGTCCTGTGTGGGCGCTTTCGTCGCGAGGACCACGACCTGATAGACGTGATTGCCGCGCCCGACAAACCGGGCGGCGACGTAGCGCGGTGTCTTGTCGCTTGCCACGCCCTGCGCGGCGACGGCCAGTCCGGGCACGGCCGGCGCGTCGCCCGCCTGGCGCACCATCACCTGCGCCGGTTTGGCCGCGGCTTCGTTGACGTTAGCGAGCAATCCTTGCTGCAATTCGGCAAGCACCGTCTGTCGCAACGTGGCGTCGTCGGACGGCAATGTCACCACGCCCACGGCGAACAAGGCGGCGTCCACACGGGCGGCCTGCATGCGCATGGGCAACGCACCCGATGCGAATTTGACTTCGCGGGCGTCCTGCGTCGGCTTGGCGGGATACGTCACGGCATAGCCGCCGTCCGTGTCGTGCACCTCACGCCAGTCGTAGCGAGGGGAACAGGCGGCGAGTACCACCGCTGAGGCGAGCATCACGCAGACACGGACAACACGGTTCATGGACGGGAGACTTTCGAAGGACCGGGAAACGGCCATTATCCGTCATGTCGCGTCACTAACGCGCCTTGAGGCGCTCACGCATACACACCGTTCCCGGTATCATCGGCGACATGAAAAACGCATTCGCTCCCGCTCGCCCCGTCCCCGGGACCACGCGGACGCCATGGCCTCGATACGCCGTTCCGGCCTCACGCGCCCCACGTGCGGCCGATGCAACCCATACGGCCCATGAGGACCATGAGGCCCATACGGCCCGTGCGGGCCTTGCCGCACGCACCGGGCGTCTGATGCCGGCCGTCACCCTGGCGGCGAAGGCACTCGCGGTGCTGTCGATGCTCGGCGGCGTCCCGGGTGCGGCAAACGCCGCCTCCACGCCCGGCGACGACCTGCGTTCGGTCACGTCCGGGCGAGAATCGGCGCAGCCGGGCGGCGTGACGTATCCGCGCGCAGTCTCGTCGTCTTCCGCTTCGACTGCGTCGACCGCTTTGCCCGCGTCGCCCCTCTCGCGCGACGTCAAAGCGCCCGCGCGCGAGTCCGCCGCTGTGCCGCTGGCGACGGACTTCGCCGCACACGCACAACGTGCCAAGTCACTCGACGTGCCGCTGATCGTGCTGGTGTCGCTGCGCGACTGCGTCTACTGCGGGCCCATCCGCCAACGTGAGCTCGCGCCGCTGGTGCGCAGCGGCAAGTACGAAGTGCGCGAGATCGGCATGGACAGCACGGCGGCGGTGCGCGACTTCGATGGCTCGACCACCACCGGTGTTGCCTGGGCGCGCGCGCACGGGGCCAAGGTGTCGCCGACGGTTTTGTTCCTCGATACGAACGGACGGCCCGTTGCCGAGCCTTTGATCGGCGCTGGCCTGCCCGATTTCTACGGCGCCTACCTCGACAACGCCATCGCGCGCGGTCGAGCCCGCCTTCACGGGGGAAACGGGAATTCCGGCGCTGCTACGCGTCGAGATTGATCCCAGAGAATCAGAGTAGAATCGACGTCACCCAATGAACAACCTCATCCCAACGGCTGTGTCATGAGCACCTCGACCTCCCGCAAGTCTCCGCTTGGCAAGATCGTCGCTGTGGCGATCGTCGCCGTCGTCGCGATTGCCGCCTACTTCACGTTCGCCGGTCAGAAGCGCGCCCCGGACGCCACCTTCACGCTGCTCTCGGGCCAGAAGCTCGGCACCGAGCAACTCAAGGGCAAGGTCTACCTCGTCAATTTCTGGGCGACGAGCTGCACGACCTGCATGAAGGAAATGCCCACGATGGTGCAGACGTACGAGAAGTACAAGGGCCGGGGTCTGGAGTTCGTGGCGGTGGCCATGAGTTACGACCCGCCGATGTATGTGGTGAATTACGCGCAATCGCGTCAGTTGCCGTTCAAGGTCGCCATGGACTCGGACGGCAGCGTGGCAAAGCAGTACGGGAACGTACAGCTCACGCCCACGACCTTCGTGGTGGACCGTGACGGCAAGGTGCTCAAGCAGTACGTTGGCGAGCCGGAATACGCGGAACTCGACAAGCTTATCGAGAAGGCGCTGGCCAAACAGGCCTGACGCCCCGCGCACGGTCAGGTCACCGAGCATGAAAAGATAGCGCCCTTCGGGGCGCTTTTTCGTTTTGGGCGCCTCAGCGCACGCCCTCGCTCCCGTCGCCCTGCCCGCGCGTTTGCAGCCCGTAGCGCTTGAGCTTTTCGTAGAGCGTGGCCTTGGGAACGTGCAGCGCCTCGGCCGTGGCGGCCACATTTCCCTTGCTGTGTTCCAGCGCTTCTTGCAGCACCGCACGCTCGAAGCGTTCCACCTGCTCCTTGAGCGGCAAGGGTGCGAGCGAATCGCCCTCGGGCGCGCTCGCCACCCCCAGCACGAGACGGTCGGCCGCATTGCGAAGCTCGCGCACGTTACCGGGCCAGTCCGCCTGCATCAACTCCTGACGCATCCGGTCCGAGACCACCGGCGCGGGGCGGCCGTAACGCACGGCGGCGTCGAGCAGGAAGTGTTCGAACAGCGGCAGGATGTCCTCGCGGCGCTCGCGCAGCGGCGGCAAGGCGAGCGTGACCACGTTCAGCCGATAGTACAGGTCGCGGCGGAACGTGCCCGCGCGCACGAGCGCCTCCATGTCGCCCTTGGCGGCCGCCACGATACGGCAGTCGACGCGAATCGACTGATTCGACCCGAGTCGCTCCAGCACGCCGTCCTGCAGCACGCGCAGCAGCTTGACCTGCAACGCGGCGGGCATGCTCTCGATCTCGTCGAGAAACAGCGTGCCGCCCGAGGCATGCTCCAGCTTGCCAATACGACGCTTGGCCGCACCGGTGAACGCACCGACCTCGTGGCCGAACATCTCGCTCTCGAAAATGGCTTCGGGCAACGCCCCGCAGTTGAGTGCGACGAACGGCGCATCGCGTCGACGCGACAATTCATGCAGACTGCGCGCCACCAGCTCCTTGCCGGTTCCGGTGTCGCCGTTGATGAGCACCGGCGCGTCGGTCATCGCCACATTGGCAATCAGCGTGCGCAGCGTCTCGATCGACGGACTGCGGCCGATGATGCGCGACGCCCGTCCGCCCTGCTCGGCCAGTTCGCGACGCAGGGCCTGGTTCTCCAGCATCAGCTTGCGGGTTTCGAGCGCGCGCTTGGCCGACTCGATCAGACGATCCGGCGCGAAGGGCTTTTCAATGAAGTCGTAAGCGCCGTCGCGAATGGCCTGCACCGCCATCGAAATGTCGCCATGGCCCGTCACGAGGATCACCGGCACTTCCGGCGCGTGCTGCCGCAGGTGCGCGAGCAGCTCCAGCCCGCTCATGCCGATCAGGCGAATGTCGGACACGACGATACCGGCGAAGTCCGGCGTGATGCGCTCGCGCGCCGCCTCGGCCGATGCGAGCCCGAAGGCGTCGAGGCCGGCGAGTTGCAGGCTTTGCAGCGTGGCGCGCCGCACGAGTTCGTCGTCTTCGACAAAAAGGATCTGGAGGTTCTTGTACATCATGCGAGGGTTGCACTGGTGCTGCGCTGTACGCGGCGCAGCGTCACGAGGAATTCGGCACCGCCGCCGGGAACATTGCGCGCCACCAGCTGGCCGCCGTTCTCCTGCGCGATGGACGATGAAATGGCGAGTCCGAGCCCCATGCCCTGCCCGCCCTCCTTGGTACTGAAAAACGGTTCGAAAAGACGCGGCATATGTGCCTCCGAAATGCCCGGCCCATTGTCGCGCACGTAAATGCGCACCCATTGCGCGTCGGCGTCGACATCGATCCAGATCGACGGCGGCGCATGCGTGCCCGACACGCTCAGCACGGCGTCGATGGCATTGCCCACCAAATTGATGAGCACCTGCTCCAGACGCAAGCCTTCACAGGCGACCCGCACGTCGTCGAGACCGTCGGCGAACATGGTGGCGACCTGGATGCCGGCCAGCCGCCCGCGCAGCAACATCAGCGAATTTTCCAGCGCGCGCCGCACCGATGCCTCCGAGTCGCCGCGCCGCGCGCGTCCGGCGAACAGCCGCAGTTGTCCCGTGATCTTGCCCATGCGATCGGTCAGCGACGCGATGGCCTCGAGGTTCTCGCGCGCCGCGTCGTGTTCACCGCGCTCGAGCAGCACGCGCGTATTGTCGGAGAAGCTGCGCAGTGCCGAGAGCGGCTGGTTGAGCTCGTGCGTGATGCCGGCGGCCATCTGTCCGAGCGCCACGAGTTTCGACGCCTGCACGAGTTCGCTCTGCGCCTCGCGCAATTCGTGCTCCGTGCGCGAGCGTTCCTGCACTTCGGTCTGCAATCGCTCGTTCGCGGATTGCAGGTCCGCCGTGCGCTCGGCCACCCGCTCGCCCAGCTCGGCGTACGCGGCCTGGAGCAGTTCTCGGCTCTTGAGCATGTCGCGCACCCGCTGGCGACGCTGATTCCAAGCCACGCCCAGCAAGCACGTGAACGCCGCCAGGCACGCCGCGGCCACCGCCGCGATCCGTGCATTGGCGATCACCTGGTCGAGCGGGGCGAAGTACATGAGCGTCCAGTTCGGCTCTCCCAGCTTGCGCTGCACGGCGAGAAAGCGCCGGCTTCTGCCCGCGCCGCGACCGTCGCGCACGGTCACCACCTCGCCGTCGGCGTCGAGCCGCTCATCCTCGTGCCATGCCAGCGGCGTGATGTGCTGGTTGTAATACTGGCGCGTGCTGTTGAGCGCCGCAGTCACCTCGGGAGAGAGCGGTGCAAGCGAGCGGTACTGCCAGCGCGGCTCCGACGACAGGAACACCACGCCGTGATCGTCGGCGACCACGACCGGCTCGGAGGCGTCGGCGCCCGCGCGCTGGAACCATTCCAGATTCAACTTGACGACGACCACGCCGCGAATCGCGCCATCCACCAGGATCGGCTGGGAAACGAAATAGCCCGGCTCGCCTGAGGTGGTGCCCACGCCGTAGAACCGGCCGAGCGCGCCCTTGATAGCGTCGATGAAATACGGGCGGAAGCGGTACTCCTGTCCGACGAATGTGGCCTTCTCGCGCCAGTTGCTCGCTGCCAGGGCGAGGCCATTGGCATCGATCACGTAGGCGGCCGAGGCCTTGGCGCGGTGGTTCACATCGAACAGATAATCGTTGGCGCGTTGCACGACCGCGCGGTCTTTGGGATTGCGCAGCAGATCGTGCACATAGGGGTGCAGCGACAACAGGTAGGGCAGGAATTCGTAGCGGTCGACGGTGCTGCGCAGGCTTCCGGCATAGCGCTCGACGCGCGCGCCGGCATTCACGCGCAGATCGGCCACGCCGCGCTGCCAGCTCAGGGCGTAAGTCAACCAGCAGAACAGGACGCTCGCCAACAGCATGACGACTATCCACGACCAACGGCGCATCGGCACGGTCCTCTCGAGTTCGATGGGGACTTCGTCGCGCCGGCGATCCGGTGACCTCGCGCGCGCGTCGGCGGCACTCGCGGGCGAGTCGCGGCGGCATGCGCGGATCAGGGTGTCGTACAGGGTGGCCATTGGGGCGCTGGGTACCGAAGGACCACCGGGCGGCGAAGCTCAGGCGCTATTGTGCCTGTGCCGCGCCGCCCGGTGGCGAACGTGGGTGTGGCAGCGGGTTTCATGTCCGGCCGGCGCCGGCGCGCGAACCGAGTCGCGCACCGCACTGGCCGCCGCTGCCGCCGGCCGTCAGGCCAGCTCCGGACCTTGCTTGCCAGCCATCGCGTCGGCCAGCTTCTTGCGATCGAGCTCCTTCTCCCAGGCCGACACGACGATCGTGGCCACGCCGTTGCCGACGAGGTTCGTCAGCGCGCGGCATTCGCTCATGAAGCGGTCGATACCGAGAATCAGCACCATACCGGCCACCGGGATCGTCGGAATCACGGCGAGCGTGGCGGCCAGCGTGATGAAGCCGGCGCCGGTCACGCCCGAGGCGCCCTTCGAGGTCAGCATCGCCACGGCGAGCAGCGTGAGCTGCTGGCCCCAGGTCAGGTCGATGTTGGTGGCCTGCGCGATGAACAGCACCGCCATCGTCATGTAGATGTTCGTGCCGTCGAGGTTGAACGAGTAGCCGGTCGGAATCACCAGACCGACCACCGACTTCGAGCAACCGGCCTTCTCCATCTTTTCCATGAGGTGCGGGAGTGCGGCTTCCGACGAGCTGGTCCCCAGCACGATCAACAGTTCCTCCTTGATATAAGCGAGGTAGCGGAAGATCGAGAAGCCGGTGAACTTGGCAATCAGCCCGAGCACCACGATCACGAACAGGAACGCCGTGAGGTAGAACGTGCCCATGAGCTTGGCCAGCGGCACCAGCGAGGCGATACCGTACTTGCCGATCGTGAAGGCCATCGCACCGAAGGCGCCCAGCGGCGCCACCTTGGTGATGATGTGCACCACGCGAAAGAGCACGCCCGACACGCTGTCGATCCAGTTCGTGACCACGCGGCCACGCTCGCCGATCGCGCCCAGCGCGGCGCCGAACAGAATCGCGATCACGAGGATCTGCAGAATTTCACCCTTGGCGAACGCGTCGGTGATCGTGCTCGGAATCAGGTGAAGCAGGAAGTCGACGAACGTCTCGCCATGTGCCGCCTTCGCGGCATAGCCGGCGATCGCCTTCGGATCGAGCGAGTTGATGTCGACGTTGAAGCCCGCACCCGGCTTAAGGATGTGAGTCGCGGCCAGACCGATGATCAGCGCGAGCGTCGAGACGATCTCGAAGTAGATCAGGGCCTTGCCGCCGACGCGGCCGACCTTCTTCATGTCTTCCATGCCGGCGATGCCGGTCACGACGGTACAGAAGATCACCGGACCGATGATCATCTTGATCAGTTTGATGAACGCATCGCCGAGCGGCTTCATCTGCACGGCAAGGTCGGGCTTGAAGTGCCCAAGCAGCACGCCGATGACGATGGCGATGAGCACCTGCACGTACAGGATGCGGTAAAAGGGTTTCTTGGTCTGGGTTTGCATGTCGTTTCCTCTTCAGGCGGCGGGGCAAGCCACCGCCCTTGTTATCAATCCGCGGTGACGCCGCGAATCTCGCTTTGCGCAAAGCGCATTTGCTCCTCCATCACCATCTGGGCCAACGTCTTCTTCAGTTCGTTGAATTCGCTGCCCGCCGTGTCGCGCGGACGGGGCAGATCGATGACCACGTCCTGCTTGACGGTGCCCGGCCGGTACGTCATGACGACGACCCGGTCGGCCAGATAGATCGACTCCTCGATGCTGTGTGTGACGAAAATGATCGTCTTCTTGAATTCCTCCCAGATGCGCAGCAGCTCGTCCTGCAGCGTGCGGCGCGTGAGCGCGTCGAGCGCACCGAACGGCTCGTCCATGAGCAGGATCGGGCTGTCGAGCGCGAGCACGCGGGCGATCGCCACGCGCTGGCGCATGCCGCCGGACAGATCGCGCGGAAACCGGTCGCGGAATTCGCGCAGGTTGAGCTTGCCGAGCAGCAGGTCCACGCGCTCGTTGATCTCGGCGCGCTTCATGCCCTTGATCTCCAGCCCGAACGCGATGTTCTGCGCCACGGTCATCCACGGGAACAGCGCGTACTCCTGGAACACCATGCCGCGATCCGGGCCCGGCTCGGCGGCCGCACCGGCGCGCCCGTCGATGCGGATCGTGCCCGAGCTCGGCTGCACGAAGCCTGCCAGCGCGTTGAGCAGCGTCGACTTGCCGCAACCCGAGGGGCCAAGCAGGCAGACGAACTCGCCCGCGGCGATATTCAGGTCGATGTCCTTGAGCGCGTCGACGACGCCGCCGGGAATGGGGAACTGCTTGTTGACGTGTTCGATTTCGATGAGCATGTCGTTCGCCTCACTTGGTTTCGAGACCACGGTGCCACTTGAGCAGGTGGTTGTTGAGGCGATCCATGCCCAGATCGATGACCAGGCCGAGCAGACCGATGGTGAGCATGCCGGCGATGATCTTGTCCGACCACATGTACTCGCGCGCTTCCAGAATGCGGTAGCCCAGGCCGTTGTTCACGGCGATCATCTCGGCCACGATCACGACGATGAAAGCCGTGCCGATGCCGATCCGAACACCCGACAGAATGTAAGGCGTGGCCGCCGGCATGATCACGCGGCGAAAGATCGTGAACTGGTTCGCACCGAGGTTGCGCGCGGCACGCAGGTAGATGCCGTCGACATGACGCACGCCGGCGATCGTGTTCATCAGCACCGGGAAGAACGCCCCGAGCGCGATGAGGAAGAACGCGGGCGGGTTGCCCAGGCCGAACCAGAGAATGGCCAGCGGAATGTAGGCGATCGGCGGGATCGGCCGCACCACCTGCACCAGCGGATTGAACAAGCCGTAGACGCGCGTGCTCGTGCCCATGAGCAGCCCCAGCGGCAATGCGATCAGGGTGCCCGCGAGAAAGCCCATGACGACGCGGTACAGGCTGTGCGTGGCGTCCATGAGCAACTCGCTCGATTGCAGCCACGCGCCGAAGCCCTCGGCCATCGTCACGGTCGGTTTGAGGTATTGCCACCATTTGGCCACCACGGCCAGGGGTGACGGAAGAATGATCGGGTTGATCCACCCGAGGCCCGTGACGATCTGCCAGAGCGCCAGGACCACGAGCGGAATCAGCACGCCACGCAGGATTCGCGTGGCGCGCGAGACGCCTGAATTAGCAAGGACAGCGGCCATCCGTGCGCCCCGCCTTACTTGATGTTGAGCTTGGCCTTGGCCTTGGCGAGCAGGTCGAGCTTGACCCAGTCGCTGGCCTTCGGCACCGGATCCTGCAGCTTGCCCACGCCGTACTTCTTCATGAGGTCGGTCGTGAGCTGCACATGCGAGAGGCTCAGGTCGTAGCTATACGGCGAGTTGCCGATCGCGTCGGTGAAATCCTGCGACGTGATCTGGTTCTTGAACATGTCCTCGCGCACGTACTTCTCGGCCGCTTGCGGATTCTTGATGAAGTAGTCGGTCGCCTCCACGAACGCGTACATCAGGCGCTGGGCGACGTCCGGCTTTTCCTTGTAGAGCTTCTCGGTGATCACGAGCGCGCGCACCGGCTCGCCGATCGGCGTGTCGTACGGCTTGAGCACTTCCACACCGAAGCCCTTGTTGATGGCTTGCGAGGCTTGCGGCTCGGACTGGCACATGGCGTCGATGCTGCCGGCGGCGAGCGCCTGGTTCAGGTCGGCGAACGCCATGAACATGATCTGCACGTCCTTGCCGGGCTGATCCGACCACGTGAGACCGGCCTTGGCCAGCTCGGCGTAGAGAATCAGTTCCTGAGCGCCGCCACGGGCCACGCCCACCTTCTTGCCCTTGAGGTCGGCCACCTTGGTGATCGATTCGCCCTTCTTCGCGACGAGGCGCACACCGCCCTTCGCGAAGCCGGCCACGGCATAGATCGGCGCGCCCTGTGCACGACCCGCGATGGCGGCGTCAAGCGCACTTGCCGACACGTCGATTTGCCCCGCCACGATCGCCGGCATGATGTCCACGCCCTTGGCGAACATGCGCTCCTCGATCTTCAGACCGTACTTGGGTCCGATCACCTTCATGTACGACACCGCACCGTAGTGAGCGAACTTCAGGTTGCCCAGACGCACCAGATCGTCGGCGGCGAAAGCGTGTAGCGAGGCCGCGCACAGCGCTGCGGCGGCAAGACATTGCTTGAACATAGGGTCTCCTCTCTTATTGGATCGGCTTGCCTGATTTTTCCGGATTTCCGTTGGCACCCCGGACAACGCGGCAGCACACGACCAATAAAGCAAAACCTATGCCAATGACACAAGTCATTGATTTTAAAGTGTCAAACTGAGGAAAACCCGATAGTCAACAATACGGAAATCCAGAAAACCGGCGGACAGTCATTCTGGATTTCCGGAAAATCGGGCGACGCGACGAGGAGGCCCCCGGCGGCGGCCGGGGTGTGTCGCGGTAATGCGGCGCGCTGCCGGCGTCAGGCCGAAAGGGCTTCCGGCACCGGCGTCTGGTAACCGAGGGCAGCCGAGATTTCGGCGGCGCATGCCGACAGGCGTGACGAGATATCGGGCAGCAGGGCACGCGTCATGCGCGACGAAGGTCCCGACGCCGACAGGGAGGCGATGACTTCACCGGAAGCGTCGCGCACCGGCACGGCCACGGACACGGCCTCAGGCGCGAGTTCGCCGAAGCTCACGGCGCAATCCTGACGTCGCACATTGAGCAACTCGGCCGCCAGTTCGTCTCGCTCGATGAGCGTGCCGGCCGTGAATCGCTTGCGGGGTCGGCCAAGCACCTGTGCACGCACGTCATCCGAGGCGAACGCAAGCAACACGCGTCCCGAGGCGCCGACGTACAGCGGTCGGCGATTGCCGACCACGCCGTGCACGCGCAGTTCGTGCGTCGATTCGACGCGCGCCACGCACAGCGACTCGAGGCCATCGCGCACGCGCAGTTGGATGTTTTCGTTGAGCGCCCGGTTAAGGGACTGGAGGTGACGATGCGCCACCTTCACGAGATTCACCTGCTCGTGCCCGGCCACGCCGAGCACCAGCGCCTGCGCGCCCAGCACATAGGTCACCGGACTCCCCTCGCGCACCACCCAGCGGTGTTGTTCCAGCGTCGCCAACAGACGAAACGCCCGCGATTTGTTGAGACCGGCGCGCTGCGCCAGTTCCGTCACACCCAGGCCGGGGCATTCCCCGACCAGCGACAGCAGCGTGAGCGCCGTGTCGACCGAAGCGACTGTGTAGTCCATCAAACTTCCTCGCTATGTTGTTCGGCATAGGCGGCGAGTGCCGCCGCGAATTGGCCCAGTTGCGATTGCAGCGTCGAGAAACCGTCATGCTTCTCGCCGTGCGATTCGTTCAGGTAAAGCGCCTGGCTCAGTTCGATCTGCACACTGTGGCGCCGCTCGGCCGGGCGCCCGAAGTGGCGCACCAGATCGCCACCGCGATAGGGCGTGTTGTAGGCCACCCGATAGCCCAGGCGCGTCAATGCGGCAATGACCCAGCGCGAGAACGCCGGGTCGGCCGTGGTGCCGTCGCCGTCGCTCACCACGATGTCGGGGCGCGACATGCCGGCGTCAGGGTCCAGCGCGCCGCCGCGCGAGCTCATCGAATGACAGTCCAGATGCCAGACCACGCCGTGGCGCTGCCAGGCCGCATCAAGGGCATCGCGCAGCGCGTGTCGATACGGCAGGTAGTAGTCATGGATGCGGCGCTCGACTTCGGCCACCGTCAGCCGCCGGTCGTACAGCGGCACATTGGGTGCGGCGAAGCGGTGCAGCAGTCCGACGCCGCGTTCGCTGTAGGCCTGCGGACGCGCGTCATGCGGCCACAGGCTCGCGAGCAATTCGGGATCGATGTCATGCTCGGCGCGATTCGGGTCGATGTACGCCCGGGGAAACAGGGCGCCGACAAGCGTCGCGCCGTGATGGGTGGCGACCGACCACAGTTCGTCCACGTAGGCGTCGCCACACGCGAGAATCGCCGCAGCCGGCGCAATGGTGTCGAAGTCGGGCGGGAAAACATGGCCGCTGTGCGGCGCGTCGATGACAAGCGGCAGGTCCTTTGCGCAGTTTGCCGAGCCCCTTTGCGGTGCTTCCACAAAATACCGGCCCTCGGTGACCTGACGGGACATGCCCTCTCCTTGCGTGCATCCGTGACTTCCCCTCGCCGGAAGCCCGTGGCGAGCCCATTGTTTTGCCAAGCAAAACAAGGTTCGAATATTTTGAAACAACCAGCAGGCATCGACAAGGCACGGCTTGTTACAACATATTTCGGGAGCGCGAAGCCGGGGATGTCGGCGGCGAAACGAAATTTACGCGGCGTTCACGGCAGATGGCGGCAATTTGAAACGCTTTTGCCCTCGCACCCATGTCATCGTGGCGCGTATCACGTCATGAAGCCGGCGCGGCGTGTGACGCCACGTAAACCAACGGACCCACCGGCAGGCAGCGCCGGGCTTAGATGGCAGTCCGAGCCCGGGCCAACGTGCCTGTCAACGTATACAGGTGCGCAATAATGACTTCGGCATATAGATTCGAACCACATCGCGCCGATCTGGCGCACACGAACAGGAGAACGTCATGACCATGCACAGCACTTCGAATGCGATCTCACTTGTGGATCTCTCGTTTCCGTGGTCGACCGGACGTCCGCCACCGAAGGCGGGTATCGAGGATGACAATGCGAAGCTGATACACGAGCCGCGGTTTGCCGGATCGTTCGTCGAAGGGTCGATGAACGTCAGTGAACTGTCACCAGGTCTTTGGGGCGCGACGTTGGAGATGACGATGCTGAGCGCGAGCGCCGAGAAGACCATCGCGGTCGCGAAAAGTCTCTTTGAGAAGTATCCGGAATACCTCGTCAATAACGACTACCGCGTGATCTTTTCGTACGAGCGCATGGGGCTGCGCATTCCGCCAGGCGCCGCTCTGGAGGAGACGCTCAGCGGCGTTCCAGGCTTCCAGCGCTGGATCAATCTCCTCTGGACCACCGAGTATCGAGTCGGGCTCGGTGCGTACTTTCAACTGACTTCGGCCGGCCCACTCGTGCATGGCGAAGGCAACGAAATCCGACCGACGTTGATGTTCATGCCGACCATTGAGGGCGCAAATCAGGATCGACTCATCCAAGCCGTGAGGTCGCGTCAGTACGTCCTTTTACAACAGGGCGTGGGCATCAGCGCCCCGGGCAAGCCTACGATCATCCACACCAATGGCGGCGCACACTACACCGAACATCCGGATTTTGGCGTGGTGCCCGGTGGCCTCGGATTCATCGATCTTCGAAACTGGGACGGTGAATCGCGCGACTTCACGATGGCCGATCTGGGCAAGATCGAATAACGAGCAGCCCGCGCGCCCGCTCAAATGGCGTCGGCCACCCCGGCTTCGTGTGCCTGCACGTCCGCGTGATAGCTCGAACGCACCATCGCGCCCACGGCTGCGTGCGTGAAGCCCATCTTGTAGGCTTCTTCCTCGAACATCTTGAACGTGTCCGGCGTGACGTAGCGGCGCACCGGCAGATGGTGCTCGGACGGCTGGAGGTATTGACCGATGGTCAGCATGTCGACGTTGTGTGCACGCAGATCGCGCATCACGTCGAGGATCTCTTCGTCCGTTTCGCCCAGGCCGACCATGAGGCCCGACTTGGTCGAGACGTCGGGATGCTTCGCCTTGAATTCCTTCAGAAGCGTGAGCGAATGCTGGTAGTCCGAACCCGGACGCGCTTCCTTGTACAGACGCGGCACCGTTTCGAGGTTGTGGTTCATCACATCGGGCGGTGCGGCATTGAGAATACCAAGCGCGCGATCGAGGCGGGCCCGGAAGTCCGGCGTCAGGATTTCGATGCGGGTTTGCGGCGAGAGCTCGCGCACATGGCGGATGCAGTCGACGAAATGCTGGGCGCCGCCGTCGCGCAGATCGTCGCGATCCACGCTCGTGATCACCACGTACTTCAAACGCATGGCGGCGATGGTCTTCGCGAGGTTCAGCGGCTCGTCGGCGTCGAGCGGATCCGGGCGGCCATGGCCGACGTCGCAGAACGGGCAGCGGCGCGTGCACTTGTCGCCCATGATCATGAACGTGGCCGTGCCCTTGCCGAAGCACTCGCCGATGTTCGGGCAGCTCGCCTCTTCGCACACCGTGTGAAGGTTGTGCTCGCGCAGGATCTGCTTGATTTCGTAAAAGCGCGACGTATGCGTGGCCGCCTTCACACGAATCCATTCCGGCTTCTTCAGACGCTCGACCGGCACGATCTTGATCGGGATGCGCGCCGTCTTGGCTTGCGACTTCTGCTTGGCGGTGGCGTCGTATTCGCCGTCGATCGTGCGAACTTCCTTGTTCGCGTTGTCGTTCTGAGTCACGGTGGTCATGTTGGGGCTTTCCAGACGTCCATTCAGGCGGCGGCGTTTGCGCCGGAAGTCGGCGCGGCGACGGCCGTCGCGGTGTGCTGTTCGAGGTGATGACCGAGTTGCTGCGCCAGTCGCGCGGCCACTTCGTCCCAGCGGGGGACCACGCCGAGCGTGGCCATGTCTACGGTCCGCAGGCCGGCGTAGCCGCACGGATTGATCCACTCGAACGGACGCAGATCCATGGCGACGTTGAGCGACACCCCGTGATAACTGCATCCGTTGCGGATCTTCAATCCAAGCGCGGCGATTTTCGCACCGGCATGCGCTGCGGTGCCGTCACCGGGACTTACATAGATGCCCGGTGCGCCGGCCCGGCGCTCAACCTCGAGATTATACGCTCCGAGGGTGTCGATCACTGCCTGCTCGATCAAACGCACCATTTCGCGCACACCGAGCTTGCGCCGACGCAAGTCCACGAGCAGGTAGACAACGACCTGACCGGGGCCGTGATACGTGATCTGGCCGCCACGGTCGACTTTGACGAGCGGAATGCCGGTGTCGGCGACGAGCAGATGGGCCGGATCGCCGGCCAGTCCGAGCGTGTAGACCGGCGGATGCTGGACGATCCAGAGCTGGTCGGGGCCGTGCGGGCCGCGCGTGTCGGTGTAGGCACGCATGGCGTCGAACGATGTGGCGTAGTCTTCGGTGCCGCGCCAGCACACTTCGATCGGGGAGGTCATGCCCGCAATTTTATCGAAACCGGCACAGTCTTGCTCGCAGCCCCGCCACAAGGGCGTCCGCGGCCGGTGTTGCCCGGGCGCAACGGTGTCCACCGCCCCGTCGGCGCCCTGTTTGCGCCGATTCGCCTTCCCGCTGGCCGATGGCGTGCTCCGCGCGCCGTCAGGCGACCTTTCGCACCGCAGGCGCGCCGATCCCCCGAGCGTATCCGCCGGCGGCGAGCAGAATCATCACGCCGCCCAGCCACTGCGTCGGATGCAACACAATGCCGAACGCCAGGAAGTCGACCGCCACCGCCACGACCGGATAAACGAAGCCGAAGACCGCGAGACTCGATGTCGACGCCTTCTGAAACGCCCCGTAGAGCAGCAAATACATAAAGGTCGTGTGGAAAAGCCCCAGCGTCACGATAGCCCCGATCTCGCGCGGTGCCGAAGGCAGATGGCGGAAATCGGCCATCCAGACGAAAACGACCGCGCCAATGACCATATGCAGCGCCGCGATGATCTCCGGGCGGATCGTGCCCGCCAGTTTCTTGGTAAACAGCGTGGTCGCCGCATAAAGCGACGCCGCGGCGAGCGCGCTGGCCACGCCGAGCAGGTAACCCTGACCGTGCGCGCCGCCGGGCTCCGCCAGAATCACCAGCCCGGCAAACGCCACGCCCAGACATCCCAGGGTCGCCATCGACGGGCGCTCGCGGGTCACGACCACGCTCGCGAGCACGAGCAGGAACGGCTGGACGTTATAGACGACCGTCGTGATGCCGACCGAGGTCAGCCGGTACGCCGTGAACAGGAAATACCAGTTCGACACGAGCGTGATGGCGCCCAGGGTCACATTCACGATTTGCCAGCGCGCCATGCGCAGGCCGCGCCAGTAGCCACGCCAGGCGCACCAGGCGCACAGGCTGGTCGCCCCGATCAGGCACCGGAAAAACACGACGTTGAGCGCCGGTTGCCCCGACATCAGCACGAAGTAACCGATCGTCCCCGAGATCACCATGGCGGCAATCATCAAAAGGCGGCCAAGGCGCTCGTCGGCCTGAACGTGACGGGACGGCGTGTCGGTCTGCGGAGGGCACGACATCGGGGCGGGAGATGAAGCTCGGGTCATCAGGCAGGGACTTCTCTGATTTTGACGTGCTATAGACGGCTTTCGAACGGATTATTGCGCGCCTTGTTGTGAATTCGATTGACATATCGGGCGTGACGGCACCAGTGCCTGAGACGAAAAACGCGCTCCCCGGCGAATTTCGCCTCGGAGCGCGTGGCGTCGACGGACCGACGTGCGCTACGCTTCAGGCTGCCGCCGTGCAGGAGTTCGCCTCACGCGCCGCACGCCGTCCGGCGAGCCACTTGCGCAGCACGCGAACGAGCGGGAAGCGGTGCGCTACCTCGCGCTCGAGCGCCGCTTCGGCGTCGGCATCGGCGGAGATCCAGTAGCGGCGCCCGGGCTCGACGGCAAGCCGCTGACCGGGCATCAGCCAATAATCGCGCGGATCGCCTGCCCGAGTGACCCAAACCGCCGATCCGCGCGCAACCAGCGTATGCTCGTGGTGCAGGTCGAGGGCGATGACTTCCCCCGGACGAATACCGTAGAAGTACTGCACCTTTGTCAAATTGTTTTGCATTTTACGACCCCCACTCAGTGCGAGACAATGACTGAATCATAGGGACTGCCAAGCGCCGTACCAAACGACATATTTTCACGGCCTTGCGAATAGGGCTCACATGGACCTTCGGAGACTTCCCAACCTGAGCGCCTTGCGCGCCTTCGAGGCGGCTGCCCGCCTGGAGAGTTTCTCCCGCGCCGCGGAGGAGCTGTTCGTCACACACGGCGCCATCAGCCACCAGATCCGCGCGCTGGAGCAGGAGCTCGGCACCACGCTCTTCGCACGCAACGGCAAGCGCATCAGCATCACGCCAGCGGGACGCCAGTACGCCACGTCGATCCGCGCCGCGCTCGACGATATCGCGCAAGCCACGCGCAAATTGCAGGCGGGCACGCGCAGCGAGCGGCGCCTGGTGCTCACGACCATGCCGTCGTTCGCCAGTCGATGGCTCACGCCGCGCATCGGGCGCTTCATCGATCGTCATCCCGAGCTGGAAGTGGAATTGCGTTGCAGCGCGCACCTGATCGACTTCGAACGCGACGACGTGGACGTCGCGCTGCGCATGGGCAAGGGCAACTGGCCCGGCTTGCATATCGAGAAGGTGCTCGACGACGTGTTCTTTCCGGCTTGCAGCCCGGTCTACAACGGGGGGCAGTTGCCGCACACCGCCGAGGAGTTCCGGCGCAGCACACTGCTTCGCTCCGAGGGAGAGCCCTGGGCGCCCTGGTTCACGGCCGCCGGGTTCGAGCTGCCCGAACCGACGCAAGGCATGATGTACGAAGACTCGGGGATGTTGTCGCAGGCGGCGATCGTCGGTCAGGGCGTGGCGCTCGTACGTCGCTCTCTCGCCGTGGGCGACATCATGGCGGGCCGGCTCGTGCGGCTCTCCGACGTGGACACGCCGTGCGAGTGGGATTACTACTTCGTCTGCCCGCCAGCGGTGCTGGAAACGCAGCGCGTCCAGGCGTTCCGGACGTGGTTTCTGGAGGAATTGGCGGCGTTCGAATCGGTGAAGCACATGCAGCGCCGTCCGACGCAGCCGACTCCCGCGGCGCTGGCGGCCGACATTGCCGCCACGGCGGGCGGGCGAATGGGCCTCGACGCCGCCCCCGCGTTGCCGCCCGACGACGGCGCACCCACACACGCGTGAAGTGCTTATCGGCGCATCAGGCGCGGCGAGGACATTAGACACCCCAGGCGCCGCAGGCACCCAAGGTACCTTGCGCGCACGAGGCGCCACGGGCGCAACATCCCGATGCGCGAGCCCCGCATACGCGCCGGGCTCGCCCTGACCACGCCGCTTACAGCACGACCTTGACCATCGGATGGCCGGTAAGTGCACGATAAATGTCGTCGAGATGCGCCTTCGAGTGCGCGCGCACCGTGACCGTCAGGCCGAGGTACTTGCCCGAGCTCGACGGACGCATTTCCACGGTGGCGGAATCGAACTGCGCATCAAACTCGCGCAGCAGCGCCACGATGGCGTCGGCGAAACCGTCCTGCGTCGCGCCCATGACCTTGATCGGGAAGTCGCACGGAAATTCGAGCAGGCTTTCCTTCTTTTCCGTCGTCATAGTGCCTCCTTGGCCCGCTGATAGGCCGCGTAGAGCGCGCGGAAAACGGGGCCCGGCTTGCCGTCGCCCACCGGTTTGCCGTCGAGCGTGACCACGGCGAGCACTTCCTTCGTGGCCGACGTGATGAGCAGTTCGTCGGCGTCACGCACTTCCGCCTCGCTGACCGGACGCTCATGGAACGCAATGCCGCACTCGCGCGCAAACGTCTCGAGCGCACCGTAACGGATGCCCTCGAGGATTCGATTATCGCGCGGCGGGGCGAACATTTCACCGCCCTTGACGACCCACACGTTGCTCGACGACGCCTCGGTCAGATTGCCGTCGCGGAACTGGATCGTTTCCTGCACTTCGTGATCGGCGGCGTACTGCGCCATCAGCACGTTCCCCAACAGCGAGGTCGACTTGATGTGGCAGTTCAGCCAGCGGCGATCCTCGTGCGTGACCGCCCCCACGCCGTGCTCCACCTTTTCGCGCCCCGGCAGCGTGAGCGGCGTTGCGATGCCGAACACGGTCGGAGCGATGTCCTTTGGAAACGTATGCTGACGCGGTGCCACGCCCCGCGTAACCTGAACGTAGATGCTGTGCGGGTCGGCGGCGCACGTGGCCGACAGGCGCGCGAACAAAGCCTCCCATTCGGCGCGCGTGTACGGGTTGGCGATGCGAATCTCCGCGAGGCTGCGCTCGAGCCGGTCGAGGTGCTGCGCAAGACGGAACGGCTTACCGTGATAGACCGGCACGACTTCGTAAATGCCGTCACCGAACAGGAAACCGCGATCGAGTACGGAAATCTTCGCATCGGCGAGCGCGATCAGCTCGCCGTTGAGCCAGACAGTGGGGTTGTCCATGGGGCTTACTTTTTCACGAACATCAAGCGCAGCGCATCCCATGCGCGGCCAATGAAACTGGCCTGAGGTACGTCGGCCAGCGCCACGACCGGGAACTCGGCCAGTTGCTTGCCGTCGGCCATGACCTTGACGGTGCCCACCTGCGCACCGTTCGCCAGCGGAGCGATCAGCGGTTCGCGCAGTTCGAGCTGCGGCTTGATCTTGTCGGCCATGCCCTTGGGCACGGTAATGAAGGTGTCCTTCTTCACACCGATCTTCAGCTCGCTTTCCTTGCCCTTCCACACCTTGGGCGTGGCCACGACCTGATTCGCGGCGTACACGCGCAGCGTGTCGAAGTTCTGGTAGCCGTAGTTCAGCGCCGAGAGGCTGTCCTGCACGCGCGCACGCTCGGTGGGCTCACCCACGACGACCGAGAGCACGCGGCGGCTCACGCCAGCGGCACCGGGCATCGGACGCGACGCCGTCGACACGAGGCAGTAGCCGGCTTCCTTCGTGTGGCCGGTCTTCAGACCATCGACGGTCGGATCGAGATACAGCAGACGGTTACGGTTCGGCTGGCGGATGTTGTTGTACGTGAAGCTCTTCTCCGAGTAAATCTTGTAGTACTCGGGGAAGTCCTGGATCAGACGCGTCGACAGCGTGGCAATGTCGGCCACGGTCGTGTAGTGCTGCGGGTCGGTCAGACCGTCGACGTTGGTGTAATGGGTGTTCTTCAGGCCCATGCGCTGCGCGGCACGGTTCATCAGTTCGACGAAGCCCGGCTGCGAGCCGCCGACGAGTTCGGCCAGCGCGATCGAGGCGTCGTTACCCGACTGGATGATCATGCCGTAGACCAGATCGTGCACCGTGACCGGCTTGCCGGCTTCGATGAAGGTGCGCGATTCGTCACGACCGACCTTGCGGACCGACTCCCCTGGAATCACCGTCTGGTCCATCGAAATGCGCTTGTCGCGCAAGGCTTCGAAGATCAGGTACGAGGTCATGATCTTCGTGAGCGATGCCGGTTCCACGCGAGCCTCCGCGTCTCCGGCCGCGAGCACCTGACCGCTGGTCACGTCGACGATCGTCCACGCCTTGGCCGTCATCGGCGGCGGCGGGATCTGTTGGGCACGGGCGGGAAGCGTTGCAAGCGAGCCGCAAACGACAAGCGCCGCAGCGGCGGCGGCACGGGACAGCGAAGCGTTGAATTTCATGGGCGAAGAGGAGGACGAAGTGAGACTCAGGAGCATCTGCGCTTGAAGAAGCGCCGCATCGTTGGCATTGCGTTGGCATTGCACCGGCATTCCGGCGGGCCTGCGATACGGCGACGAAGACAGCGACACCGAAGTGCCGGTGCCATGCCTGTCGGGGACATAGACCCCGAGGGACATGACAAGGTTCAGGGGCGAATTATACCCGCCATGATTTCGACACCCCAGCGCCAACCGCCCGGGCGCCCCAAATCCGGCAAAATTCGCCGGCGATGTATCAATGACGCCACGCGTCGACCACGATCTGTTTCAGCAGGGGCAACAGACCGTGGAAAAAGTGCTCGCCGCCCGGGATGACCACGATGGGCAGCTTCTGCGGCCGCGCCCAGTCGAGCACCGACTGCAGCGGCACGGTGTCGTCCACTTCACCGTGAATGACGAGCGTGTCTGCGGGCACGTCGGCCACGTCCCAGTTGCTCGCGGCCGTACCCACGAACACCAGCCGCTGGGCCGGCGTGCCGGCGGCCTCGAGCGTTTTGGCGACGTGCGAGAGCACGAACGTGCCGAACGAAAAACCGGCAAGCGCGAGCGGCAGCGCGTCCCAGCCGGGCTGTCGGCGCATCCACGCGATCACGGCGAGCAAGTCGTCGCGCTCGCCGATGCCCTTGTCGTGCTCGCCCGCCGATTGCCCCACGCCGCGAAAATTCGGGCGGACCACGGCATAACCCAACTGCACGAAAGCGCGGGCGAGGGTCTGGGCAACCTTGTTGTCGAGCGTGCCGCCGAACAGCGGATGCGGATGGGCGACCAGCGTGATGCCGCGCGGCGCGCCGGCCGGTCGGTCGATGGCGATTTCGATGGCCCCGACCGGGCCGTCGATGGTGAAGCGTTCAGTCTGAGCGTTCATGGCGATGTGAGGTCTGGGATGCGGCAGCGCCCGCGCTGCGCCAATGGGTGCGGGAGCGGGCGAGCCGGTTCGGGAAGTTCGGTGTCGGACACACGCGGCGGGACCTGGAGCGGTCGAAGCCGCGGCCGGATCAGTCGATCAGCAGGCGTTCGACGATCTCGCCCTGCACCAAGTGCTTTTCGACAATCTCGTCGATGTCGGACTCGTCGAGGTAGGTGTACCAGGTCCCCTCGGGATAGATCACCACGACCGGGCCCTGCTCGCAGCGATCGAGGCATCCGGCCTTGTTCACACGGACCTTGCCGGGGCCGGCGAGGCCCAGTTGCTTGACCTTCTTCTTGGCGTATTCCTGCATCGACTGCGCATTGCAGTTTGCGCACGACGGACGGTCGGCGCCGGGCTCGCGCTGATTCAGGCAGAAAAAGACGTGATGCTTGTAGAACTGCGGCTGGGTGGCCATGTCGGGGCTATCGGGAAGTGGCAACGTGTTCGCGTATTGCGGCCCATTCTAACCGACCTGCCCCGCGCGTGCGGAGACCGCCGTGCTCACCGAAGCCGGCGTTGCACGGCCATGAACAACGCGCAAAACGCGGCAAGACATGCAAAACCGAAGAACACATTCACGCTGGCGAGTACCAGCGCCTGTTGCGACGCGAGATTACCCACCCAGGCTGATGCCATGTGCCCGGCCGTCGTCGCATCCACGCTTGCGCCGAACACCTGCTGCGCCTGCGACACCGCGGCATTGTAGGCGGGATTGAGTGGCGTCATCGCCGGCGTGAGTTGATGCATGAACACCGCCTGACGATCCTGCATCAGCACGGCCATCATCGACACGGACATTGAACTCACCAACTGGCGCACGATGTTCTTCGTCTGATAGCCATGCTGGAAAACGTATTCGTCCATGCCGCGAAACGTGAGCTCCGCGATGGGGATCATGGCGAACACGCCGCCGAGCCCACTGAGCACCATGGGCAGGATCAGCCATTGACTCGACACACCCGGGTACGTCTGCGAAAGCAGGAACGCATACCCGAGCAGGCACAGGTACCCGATCAGCACAAACGGCTTGAGCTGCACGAACTTCGGACGCGCCAGGGTGTACATGACGGCCACCACCAGGCTCGTGACCGACGCCACCGCCTGCAGATATCCGGTGTGCTCGACGCTCCAGTTCAGCCCCCGTTGCATGTAGATCGGGAACAGATACGACGTCGAATACGAGAAGAAGTAATACACGGCGTAGCCACCCAACCCAAGCACGTAGACCGGGTTGCGCACCAGTACCCGAAAGTCGATCAGCGGCTTGTGGTGCGAGTACTGATGCCACATGTAGCCGATCGCGCAGATCGCCCCGACCAGACACAGTTCGAGCAGATGCAGCGGGTTGGAGAAAAAGTCGAACCGCGATCGCTGCATCATTACTTCGACGAACAACACGCCTGCCGCAAAGAACACGATGCCGCGCATTTCGAATTCGCCCTCGTCGCGCAAACGCTCGCGAAAATCAGGAATCACGATCCACGAAGCCAGCGCGCCGGCCAGCGCAATCGGCACAACCGCAAAGAACACCGACGACCATAGAAAGTGGTCGACGAGATAGCTGGCGAGCAGCGGTGCGGAGATTTGTCCGCCGAAGAAGCCGTAGGTGAAGAAAAGCAGTGCGCGCAGCCGCAATTCCGGGGCGAAGCACAGGTTGATGAGGATGCGGCTCGCGGTGAAGAGCGACCCCGCGCCCAGACCGAGCACGAAGCGGGCGACGGCGAGTTGCGTCGGCGTATGCGCCATGCCGCAGAGCCATGCGCCGAATGCCATGAGCGTCAGCGCACCGGCGAGGAACGTGCGGTACCCCAGGCGCGACGCAAGCCAGCGCTGCTTGAGGATCACGAGAATTCCAGCCACCGCATAGAGGGTGGAGACGAAAGCGTACTCTTCGGGGGCCGCACCGACCCCGCCCGCAATGTGCGACGACGCGAACACGAACATGCCGTTTTCGAGCATTTCGATACCCGTGGCGGCGGCGATCACGGCCATCAGCACGCGCTGCCGTGTCTTGTGCGCAAACGCCAATCCCCAGGTACTCATCTTTGCCTCGCCAATGAAAAACGCCCGGAATCTGCCTGTCGATGCCGGGCGGTCGCGGCACGCGGGATATCAGCGTGCCTTACATGGGAGTTTAGGATTCATGGCGCCCGAGACCAACCGGCGACGGGCCAATACGCTATTGCAGATTCAGAAACAATGCGCGGTGAAACTCGAGCGTATCCCCCTTGCGAAGCAAGAAAAAAGTCCGTCACCGCGACGTTCCGACGCTGCGGGCCGGGCCGCGATGGCTCGGATCGAACATGGCGAGCAGATAGATCAGCACGAGGTAGGGCCACGTCCACGCGAGCCAGCGCGCGAGCACATTGAAGTGAACGTATTGCCCCTGACGCCACGACTGGAGCGCGGCCTCATAGTACGGATTGGCGGGCAACAGATTGACCAGCACCAGCAATACGATGAGTGCCGCAAGGGCGACCGCACCGCGCAAGGCGCGCGGCCCCCTGCCGGCCAGAAACAGCACGAGCCCGCCGACGACCATCCCGTAGACGGCCCCTGCCGTCACCCAGTCGAAGGCCTGAGCCGCCGAGAACTGCCATGCCGAGGCAACGGCCTTGATCGCGAACGCGCTCGCGAACATGGCGCACAGCAATGGCACGCGCGGCGCCGTGCGGCGCATTGCCAGCGTGGCGAGCAGACCTGCGAGGACCGTGCCACATGCCGTGACGATCGTCTCCCACAAGGCATGGCTGGCCACGGCATCGAGCGCGGACAGATAGTCCTGCAGTTGTCCGAGGCGAGGCACCCAGTCGATGACGCGATCGGTCACGTCCGGGTCTTGCCAGAGCCAGATCTGGCGCACGAGGTCGCCGTCGCCGAAGAGAAACTGCTGCGGGTACGCCTGGGCCCAGGGCCAAAGCGCCAGCAAGACGAGCAACATGCTCGCCTGACGCTCGAACCAGGCAAAGCGCAAGTGTCGCAGCCATCCGCGATCGAGCAGCGGGCTGGTGAGCGGCACGGCAATCGCGCCGCCGATGAGCGCGCCGAGCGCGTTCGTCGCCAAATCGACGTTCGAGGCAACGCGCGTCGGCAGATAGGTCTGCAACGCCTCAATGCCGCACGAGAGCAACGCTCCGAGCACGAGCGCGGCGATCACCGCGCGCACGCCCCGCCAGGCCGGATGCAGCGCCAGCACCGTGAGCACGCCCAATGGCAGGTAGCCCAGCACATTGGTCACCACGTCGAACATCGTCATCCAGCGGGGCAGCGGGGCGAACAGATAGTCGAACGGCCCGACGGCCGCGCGCTGGAACGTGAAGGGATACAGACTCGCGTAGGCGATCAGCAGAATCAGACAGATCAGCGCCTGACGCGTGAGCGGTGACGCGCGTCGTTGCCAGGGTTTGACATCCGGCTCGGGCATCGGCGACGTCTGCCTATCGGGCGGGCGCGGCGGCACCCGAAGTCGCCGGCTGCGCCATCGACGCCGGCGTCGCATGCGACTCGGCCGGCCCCCGCGTTGTCGCGGATGGCGCAGGCACGCGCCCGGCGAGCCACTGGATGAGTTGCGTCTGCACGGCGTCGCACGCCGCTGCCAGGGCTTTCGCCCCCCCTGCGGCGTCCGCTGTCGCCGCGGGCGCCTGGGCGCGCAACGTGGTTTGCGCGAGCAACTTCGGGCCGTCGAACAGGGTGGCGCGCATCTGCACGACCCCATGACTGGTCGACGCACTGTCGAAGTACTGTGCGAACTCCTCGATCTCGACACGCAGGGCGGGCGCCGCGGTCGGATCACCGGCAGCCAGTACCGGACGGTCGACGGACAGCGCCGCACGCAGGCGGTCGCCGAAGAGCCGAGCGGGAGACGCCAGCCACCGGCTGTTCGCGTACACGCGCGCCTGGTCGCCATCGCGAGCGGGAAGGCGGTAATAGATCATCTCGGTATCCAGCCAGCTCGGCGCACTGACCACCACCTTCAACGGCGCGAGACGCGGGGCACCCGCCACGTCGGCGACGGCCGGATTTCCCGCGGCTCCCGCGGCCGCCGGCATCGTCGGCGGCCCGAGGTCGAACCGGGCGACCGAATTCGAGGGTGACGGTGCCGCGCATCCCGCGACCAGTATCGCCGCGCCCAGACCCAGCATCCAGGTGCTTAGCAGACGCAGCGGACCGACGCCGGTGTGGACTGTGTGTGTGCTCGCCGTGCTCGGCTTGGTCATCTCGATTTCCCCTTGCATCACGATGTCGCGCATTACTGCCCCGCCGCGCCCGGCCACGAAAAGCCCGCTTCGCCCGGACCGGGCGTCGGCGGCGTCGTGCCGAACAGCAACGCGCGCGGATTGCGATTGATGGTGTCGGCGGCCTGCCCGACCGCCTGCGACGTGAAGCGCAGTTCGTCGGACAACCGGTTCAGGCGCGGCAGCGCTTCTTGCTGCAGCGATCCTTCGAACGTGTGCATCGTGCCTTCGAACGCCGCCAGACTCGACGTCGCCTGATCGGCCGCACGACCGACGCTGTTCAGATTGCGCACGAGCGGTCCTTGCGGGTCGGCCAACTGATTCGTCAGACGATTCGCGCCGGACAAAGTGCCATTGAGTTCCCGCACCGTGTCGGGCAACTGACGGGTGACCGGCTCGAGTTGCTGCGCCACGCGATTCACACTTTGCGCGGCGGTCTTCACGCTGTTGATCGAGTCGAGAATCGCCTGTCGGTTCTCCGGTGCGAGCAGCTTGTTGACCGATGACGTCGCCTCTTCCAGCTGGTGCACCAGATTGTTGCCGCGCCGCTGAAGTTCGTCGACGAAACTCGGGCGAAGCCGCAACTGTGCCACGTGCGCCGGCGACGACGGCAGCAGCGTCCGATCGTGCCCGTCGTCGTCGAGCTGCACGAATGCCAGTCCCGTTACGCCCTGGTAGCTCAGCGTGGCGAACGTCGACTGGGTCATCGGGGTGCCCTCGTTGACGAGAATGCGAATCAGGATCTGTCCGGGCGTGCGCGGATCGAATTTGATCGACTCGACCTTGCCCACGGCCAGGCCGCGGTACCGCACGGCCGATTCCGGGTTGAGCCCCGTGACGTTCGTGTGCGCCACCAGGTCGTACGGGACACGCTCGCGATTGTCGCGATTGAACCAGTACACCGAGGCGGCGACCGCCGCGAGCAGTACCAGCGTGAACAGGCCCGCCATGAAAGCGTGCGATTTATTTTCCATCGTCGAGTAACTCCGAAATCCTGGCGCGCCTTGCCGCAGGCAAAGCCAGCAACGCGCGTCTGCCGCGCTCACCGAGGAAGAAGCTGTGAATGAACGGGTGATCGACCCGAACCACGTCCTCGACCGGCGCGTTGACGATCACCCTGCGCTCCGCGAGCACCGCCACGCGGGTGGCCAGCATCATGACCGTGTCGAGATCGTGCGTCACCATCACGACCGTCAGTCCAAGCGAGCGGTGCAGGCCGCGAACCATGTCCACGAACTCATCGGACGCCTGCGGGTCGAGCCCCGCCGTCGGCTCGTCGAGAAAGAGCAGTTCCGGCTCCAGTGCAATCGCCCGCGCGATCCCCACCCGTTTGATCATCCCGCCAGACAACTCCGACGGCATGCGATTGGCCATGCGCCCCGACAGTCCGACCATTTCGAGCTTGTACATCACCACATCTCGAATCAGGTCCTCCGAGAGCGTATGCAGCTCGCGCAATGGCTGCGCGATGTTGTCGAACACGGTCATGGCGGAGAACAGGGCGCCGCGCTGAAAGAGCATGCCCGACCGACGGCGCAGCAAGTGCGCCGCGCGACGGTCGATCATCGTGATGTCGTGGCCGAAAATCCGGATATGACCGCTCGTCGGCGCCTCCAGCCCGATGATCTGCCGGATCAGTGTTGTCTTGCCCGAACCCGATCCGCCAACGAGCGCGATGATCTCGCTCTGCCCCACCGTGAGGTCGAGGTGCTCGTGAATCGTATGCGTGCCGTAGCGTTTGGTCAGGTCATGCACTTCGATCACCGGCTGTGCTTCGCCCGGCAGGGTCGACGATACCGGCGGACACCCGCTGGAAGCGCCGAAAAGCACGTCACCGCCGGACTCGGGCGCCGCACCTTGGCGGGAAGGATCGGATACGGTGGTCGTGCGCATCAGCCGATCCCCACATTGCGGAACATGATGGCAAAGACCGCGTCGGCCAGAATCACCACGGTGATCGACGTCACCACCGACTGCGTGGTGCCCTCGCCCAGGCTTTGCGTGTTCGGTTTGACGCGCATGCCGAAATGACAGGCGACCAGCGCGATCAGCATGCCGAAGACAACGCCCTTGCCCAGACCGATCCATAGATTCGCGACGCGTACGGCATTCGGCAGCGTCGTGAAGAAATAATGCAGACCGATGCCCAGTTCGTACTTCGCGGCAAGTGCGCCGCCAAGCAGCGCGATGATGTTCGTCCACATGATGAGCAGCGGCATGGCGATGGCCAGCGCGATGACTTTCGGCAGCACCAGACGGAGCCCGTGCGGGATGTCCATCACGCGCATGGCGTCGAGTTCCTCGGTCACACGCATCACCCCGAGCTGCGCCGTAAAGGCGGACCCCGAGCGCCCCGCGACGAGAATCGCCGCGAGCACCGGGCCAAGTTCGCGAATGACCGCGAGGCCCAGGATGTTCACGATGAAGGTGCTCGCTCCATACAGCTTCAACTGCTGGGCAGAGAGGTAGGACAGCACGATCCCGATCAGGAAGGCCACCAGCGCGGTGATGCCGAGCGCCTTGGCCCCCGCGCTGTAGACATTGGCGGACATCTCCAGCCACGGGGCACGCACCGGATGGCGAACCACGCGACCGAGGTCGATCACGAACCGGCCGAACATCGCGATGCCGTCGCGCAGGTGTTCTCCGAGCGAGAACAGCGAATACCCCAGGCGGCTGATCGGATCGACACGGCGCGCCGGCACCGGGCTCTGCCGCGTTCGGTCGAATTCGGCCAGGTGATCGAACAGCGCGCGTTGTGTCGGCGTCAGCGAAATGCGCTCGGGGTATTGCCGTTGCCAATACCGCCAAAGCGCTTGCGCGCCCACGTGGTCCAGCCTTTCGACGCACGTCAGGTCCCACGCCAGCGGGCCATTCGGCAAGGCACGCACCAGACCAAGCAGCGTTTTCTTGCGCTGCGAGAGGGCCAGTGCCGTCCACAGGCCGCGAAGCATGACCACCGGGCCTTGCGCCGTGGTGGTCAGCTCCAGAGTGGGCACGGCATCGAGGTTCAAAACAGAGAGTCTCCTGACAACAAACCCGCTGGAATTCGGCTCGCGTCCAGCGAAACGCGGTCATTGTACGGTACAGGTGGGGCTAATCGATGGCAACCCGGTGCGGTCTGAAAAGCTCTCGGAATCGGCTCACCCGAGCGTCGGATAATGCCGAAACACGGGCATTTGCGCCGATCAGACCGACGCGCCGCCAGCCTCGCCGCTACAATAGCAGCCATGAATAACGCCACATCCTCCTCCCCGGACATCCTCTGCGCCGCCCAGGCCTCCGTGGCCGCCGATGGCACCGAATCCGCCGTCGGCGCAACCGCCGGGACCCGGCTCGACGTCGCATCGCGCCGGCTGGACGGCGAACGCATTCGCTCCCGACTGAGCGCCGCTTGCCGTGGCTGGGGAATCGAGGTGGTCGAGACGACCGGCTCCACGAATCTCGACTTGCTCGCGCGCCTTCGCGAGAACGTCGCGTGTGCGCCGACCGTGCGTGCCGCCATGGTCCAGACCGCCGGGCGCGGGCAGCGCGGCCGGGCGTGGCAGAGCCAGCCCGGCGACAGCCTGATGTTCTCGCTGGCTTATGTGATGTCCGGCGGACCTGCGGACCTGGCGGGCTTGTCGCTCGCCACCGGTGTGGCGGTGATCGAAGGACTTTCCGACTTGCCGTTGTCGGCGCCGCAGGCGCTCGGTCTGAAGTGGCCGAACGATGTGCTGCTGCGAGGGGGCAAGCTGGCGGGCATTCTGATCGAAACCGTTCCGGCAGGCCCGGGGCGTATTGGCATCGTTATCGGCATCGGTCTCAATCTTCGCCGCGCGGACGATGTGGCCACCCGGATCGACAACGCGGCAGCAAGTGCCGCGAGTGCCTCGGATGCGTCGGGTGCATCGAACCGGTCCCCGGCGCCGACACCCGTCGTGCCGGCCACGCCACCGGCGGCACTCGAATCCGTGTTTCCTGAGCCGGACATGTCGACCGTGCTCGTCGCCCTCGTCAAGCGCCTCACTGCCATGCTGGACCGGTTTGCGACGCAGGGCTTCGCGGCGTTTCGCGAAGACTGGGAAGCCATGCATGCCTATGGTGGGGCCGCCATTCGAATCATCGAGCACGGGCGCGACGTCCTGCATGGTGTGGCACTCGGCGTTGACGGACATGGCTGTCTGCGCGTGGCCACGTCACAAGGCGAGCGCGTCATTGCGAGCGGCGAGGTGTCCGTGCGCCTGCTCGATCGCGCGCCTGGCACGCAGGAGGCCCGCTGATGACCGATTCCCGGCAAGGGCCTGCGCGCACGCCGGCAAGTCTGGCGCCACCGGCGGGACCGGGCTCGACCGGGGCGGCGCATCCCGCCCCGTGGCTCCTGATCGACGCAGGTAACAGCCGGATCAAGTGGGCGCTCGCACCCGCGGTCCGACCGAAGCACTGGCGTGCCGCCGCGCCGGGCTTTCTCGCCAGTGGCGCCGTCGATCACGCCGAGTGGCGCACGCTCGCCACCCAGATTCGTGCAGGTTGGGCGGCCCTGGCCGCCGGTGTCGGCAGCCAGCCCCACTTCGCGCCGAATTCGGCACCGATGGCGCTCGGTCAGGGCGGCCAGGACGATGGCTTCATCTGCCCGGCGCCCGCGGGCGTCTGGCTGGCCAATGTCGCGGGCGAGGCGGCGGAGCAGGCCGTTCGCATGACACTGCAAACGCTGTGGGGCATGGCGTCAGCCGATTGGCTCCAGGTGCTGCGCGCCAGCGATTCGCGCGCCGGTGTGCGCAATGGCTACCTTTCCCCGGCCCAGCTCGGCAGCGATCGGTGGGCCAGCCTGATCGGCGCCCATGCCGCCTGGCCCGGCGAGCATTTGCTGATCGTCACACTGGGGACCGCAACGACGGTCGAGGCCCTTCGTGCGGATGGCGATTACCTCGGCGGACTGATCGCGCCCGGGCCCGCGCTGATGCTCCAGTCGCTCGCGCAAGGCACCGCGCAATTACCGACGCTCGACGCCACGACGCCCACCGGCGGCCAGGCATTTGCGCGTAGCACGTCGGATGCGATTCTCCGAGGATGCGCCGCGGCACAGGCCGGGCTTGTCGAGCGCAGCCACGCACAACTCCAAAGCCAGCTCGGGGCGCCCGTGCGTTGCGTTCTCTCGGGCGGCGCGCGCCAGGCGCTTGCGCAGACCCTTGCCTTGCCGTTTACCGAACACGATCAACTGGTGCCGGCCGGCTTGTACGAAGTCGCGCTTCACACCGCCGGCGCCGGGGAATCCGCCGCACCCGCCGCGTCGGCGCCATCGTCGCTCTCGCACGATGACCGCCCCTCCCGCAGAGGTGCCTGAGATGTTGCGTGCCTTGTTACTCGCTGTCTTTCTTGCCGCCAATGCGGCGTTGGCCGCGGTACAGTTCGGCTGGCTGAAATGGCACGACCTCCTGGCGACTTCGGGGCGCGAGCCGATGCGCGTGGCGCAGCAGATCGAACCCGCGAAGATTCGCCTGTTGGGCGCCCAACTCAGCGAACCGGCATCGGATGCCGCAACCCCGAAAGTCGAGGCGCGCGAGAGCACCGCGTCGCAGGCTGTCGCGCCGTCGGGCGCTTCGGGCGCTTCGGGCGCTACGGGCGCGTCAGGCATATCGGGCGTGGCCGCAGCTGCGACCAGTCAGGCCGTCGCAGCTGCAGCGCCTGGCGCCGTGCAGGCCGAGACGAGCACGACACAGGCGGGCGCCGCATCGTCGGCAGCCGCAGCCGCCGTGGCAACGGCGTGCCTGGATATCGGCCCATTCTCCGCCAGCGACGCACCTCAAGCGCGGGGGCTGCTGCTCGCGGCCCTGCCGTCGGGTCAGGGCGACATTCAGTCGATCGCCGTCGACAAGCGCTATTGGGTGCACCTGGACCCCGTCCCGAACAAGGCGGCGGCCGACAAACAGGTTGCCCAATTGCGCGCGGCGGGCGTGACGGAGTATTTCCTGCTCAACGACGACGGATCGAATGTGGTGGTATCGCTGGGATTGTTCAACGATCGCGAGCGCGCCGTGCGGTTGATGGCCGCCGCACAGAAGAAGGGGCTCACGCCGCAATTGAGCGAGCGGCCGAACGCCCGTAGCCGGATCATTTATCGCATTGCCGGCATTAACGGGAATGCCGCCACGCAGGTGCGTGGCGTTGTCACACAACAGTGGTCGGCGCAAATGGTGCGTGCCTGCCCGGTGCCCGCCGGCAGCCCGCCGGCCGGGGTTCGCTAGACGAGAGGGGCATCGACGCCGTCAGCACACACGCCGGAGGTCCACGACCGGCCGCACGACACCCGTTTGGAAGCCGCGCGCGTTCCTGACGACCGGAGTCACCCAGGGCGCCAACCCTGTCGTCCGGGCGGACGTCACCAGACCGAGGGCCTCCAACACGGCGACGGCAGCGGTGTAGAGCGCGCGCATGTTGCCGTCGACCACCTTGATCGCGATACCCAATCCGGCGGATCGCACGCCGATCGTCTGCACGCCGTCGGCGCCGATCTTGGCGACCCAGTCGCCTGGCGCCATGCGCATGAACGCCAGATCGTTGCGCGCGGTACCGGACACCATCTCGGGTTGCTGCGTCATGGCGTCGAACAGTGTCGAGAGTGCCGCATCGTCGCTTGCCGCAAGGCGCGCATAGGCGCCCGCCAGCTTCTCGAGCGGCAGCGCGTAATTCGGCGCGGAGCACCCGTCGATCCCCAACCGCAAGGCATCGCCCTTCACGCCGACGACATCGCCCACACGCGCACGAATGGCCTGCTGCAACGGATGCGCCGGATCCAGGTAGGTATCGAGCGGCAAGCCGTGCTGCACGCAGTACGCAAGAAAACCGGCGTGCTTGCCTGAGCAGTTGTGGTGCAGCGGCGTCGGCTTCAGATCCGCGGGCGCTCGTTTGCCCGTCGCCGAGTAAAAGGTCGGCGTATGGCAACCGCATTGCAGATGATGCTCGTCGCAGCCCGCCTTGGTCAGCAGGCTCGCCACACCTTCGACGTGGAAGCTCTCGCCCGAATGGCTGGCGCAAAGCAGCGCCAACTCCGGCTGCGTCAGGCCAAAGTGCCTGACGCCGTCGCCCTCGACGAAGGGCAGCGCCTGAAACGGCTTGAGGGTCGAGCGCGAAAACGTCAGGAACGAGGGATCGCCGGCCGCGTAGCGCAAATGACCCTGCGCATCAACGACAGCCACACTGCCGTAATGAACGCACTCCACGGTATCGACGCCCTGGGCGCCGCGGGTGACCTCGACGAGCGGGGCAAGATTCATGACTGGGCCCGCACTTTCTTGAGCAACGACGTGGTGGAGCGCTGATGTTCGAACGGGATTGCCAGCGCCTTGCCGCCCCAGCCCCGCACGAGGGCCGCTTCGGGAAGGACGTCCATGTCGTAGTCACCGCCCTTGACCAGGATATCGGGCCGCACCGCCTCGATCAGCGCCTGTGGCGTCGACTCGCCAAACGTCACCACGTAGTCCACGCTTTGCAGCGCCGCGAGCAGCGCGGCGCGATCCTGTTCGTTGTTGATGGGACGGTCGTCGCCCTTGCCGAGCGTGCGCACCGAAGCGTCCGTATTCACGCCGACGACGAGACATGCCCCGAATGCGCGCGCTTGCGCGAGGTAAGTCACATGACCGCGGTGCAGGATGTCGAACACGCCGTTGGTGAATACCAACGGACGCGGCAGCGTTGGCGCAAGCGCGGCGAGGGCCTCGCGCGAGACGATCTTGGCCTCGAAATCGGCCTGAGGAATGACGGGGGAAGATGACATGACGATCGATCGAAGTTGACGCGATATTGTCCCACGTCGAGCGCGAGGCAACAAAAAAGGGGCCGAAGCCCCTCTTTCGTCGATACGTCCATCGCACCCCGCAAGACCCGCGGCTCTCCAGGGCGCGATCCGCTTACGATGCCGTTGCGACGGCCGGTGCCGCCGGGGCCGTGACAGCGGCCAGACGGCTCGTGATTTCCTTGCGGTAACGGTTCAGGTCCTGCGCCGTCGCGAACGTGCGCTCGAACAGGAGCGACATGTTGTGCAGAATGCGCTCGACCACCTTCTTCTCCCAGCTGTCGTCGAACTTGATCTGCTCGTCGAGCCAGTGCTCGAGCCACTCCGGCTCCGGCAGACGCGACTGCACGGTGTCGTTCGGGAACAGGTCCTTGTTCACGTGCAGGTTGGTCGGATGCAGCGGCTTTTCGGTGCGGCGCGCCGACGCCATCAGCACGCCGATCTTCGCGAACGCGGCACGCGCGTTGTCGCCGAAGCTCGTGAGCGCCTTCTTCATGTAGCGCAGGTATGCGCCGCCATGACGGGCTTCGTCACGCGAAATGATTTCGTAGATGGCCTTGATGACCGGCTCGGTGTGCCACTCTGCAGCCCGGCGATACCAATGGTTCAGACGGATCTCGCCGCAGAAGTGCAGCATGAGCGTCTCGAGCGGCGGCGCCGGATCGAACGGGAAACGCACCGCGTGCAGCTCGGCCTCGGTCGGCACCAGATCCGGACGGAAACGGCGCAGATACTCCATGAGCACCAGCGAATGCTTTTGCTCCTCGAAGAACCACACGCTCATGAACGCGGAAAAATCGCTGTCGTCACGGTTGTCGCGCAGGAACATCTCGGTGGCCGGCAATGCCGCCCATTCCGTGATGGCGTTCATCTTGATGGTGCGCGCCTGATCGTCGGTGAGCTGGCTCGCGTCGAACTTGTCCCACGGAATGTCCTTTTCCATGTTCCAACGCACTGCCTCCAGCGACTTGTAAAGTTCGGGATACAGCATTTCGTTCATTTCAATTACCCCCAAGGTCGCGAGACCTTACACCAGGACTCAAGATAGTATTGTGAAAGTTTACGCCGAATTTCGACAGACAAAACGGTGAGCGCGTCGCGGGAGGCCCCCGCCGTCCCGGCTTCACGTCTTGAACCCTGCCGTCGCAGAAGGACGGCGATGTTACGCCTGTTACGTCGCTATTACGCTATTACGTGGCCGCATCCTGGCGATATGGCTTAGAGCGACCTTACTAAAATATGGGCAAACTCTTGAATCATAACATAAATATCTTTCATCCCCGGCGCGTCTGACACTCACGTGACGGTAATACGTCGTAATTTTGACGGCCGTCAAAATGTCACGCGGAGGGCCTAAGCTTGAACGGCGGCGAGCGTCGTCGACGTCACCGTCGATCCACTTCGCGACATTCCCCGCACCGGCCGTCGCTGCGCGCGCTTCGCCCGCCGCCGGTGGACGTCGATCCAATGCGAATCCAATGCGACACCGCCCCGGTCATCAGGGTAAGTCCTTGTGCCACGGGCCTGCGCGGACGGCGGTCCATGGTCTACGCTGGAAACGTCGTACCGCGATAGCAGACCCGGACCTATCCCAGGAACGCGAGGCCTTCGGCGGGGTGCGGATCCGCATACCCGGATTCCGACGCCTTGTTTGAGGATAGTTCTCAGTCGCAATTTCGCAACAAGTCGCTAGCCGAAACTTCGACGCTACGACACGGGCCAACCTACTCGACGGAATCCTTGACCGATAAGGAGCCGAGCATGGCAACTCGTCCCGCATTCGCCCTATGGCTGCGCATGGCCTGCCTGTTGACGGCAGTCGCCGTTGCCCCTCACGCCCAGGCATTCGACGTTGGGCAACTCGCCTCGCAGGAGACGCCGGCCGTACGTCTGGTCGGCCACGGCTCGTTCACCCGCCTGGGCTTCCATCTTTACGACGCCGAGCTGTTTTCCGGCGCCGATCGCGTGAGCGCGAACTGGAGTGCGCATCCGCTGGTGCTCGATCTGCGCTATGCGCGCAGTTTCACGTCGCATACGCTGGTGCAACGCAGCCTGATCGAAATGACCAAGTTGCAGGTCGCCACCGATGCCGAGCGGCAGCACTGGGCTGACGAACTCGCGCGTATCCTGCCGGACGTCTCGGCCGGACAGCACCTCACGGGGGTGTTCCGACCCGGTGACGGCACCCGCTTCTTTTCCGACGGCAAACTGATTGGGCGCATCGCGGGCGATGCCTTCGGCCGCGCCTTCTTCGCGATCTGGCTCGACCCGCGCACCAGCGCGCCCGACCTACGTGCGGAGTTGATCAGCGACGCCCGTTGATCCGATGCGCGATGTCGCATCGGCGCCACGACCGGCGCACCTCCCCGGTGCATCCAGTTGTTCCGGCTGGTAAGTTACGAGGAGGGCCGCGCTGCCACCGGGCCTTGGCGCCGGCCCGCTTGGGGCGGGTCGGCAAGTCGACGGACTGAGGCCCGCAGGCGTCGCGCTGGCTACGCGGTCGTCCGAACGTTCCCGGCTGTCCATCGAATCGCGGCTGTGACAGCGCCGATGCGAGTGTGCCCATGGATATCGATCATGCTGCGGCGCTGACACGCCTGACGCGCTTCCTCGAGACCCTCACCCGCCAGAGCATTGCGAATCTGGGCGAGTTCTATACGCCCAACGTCTATCTTCGAACGCCGTTGCACGAAGTGCGCAGCGCCGCCGAAGTCGCCGGACTGCTCATGCAACTGTTCGAGCGCGTCGACGTGCCGCGCTTCGAGATTACCGCCACGCTGCTGCAGCACAATCAGGCGATGCTGGTATGGAATCTGCACTTTCACGCGAGGCGCTGGCTCGACGACGAGCAGATCATCCACGGCGCGTCGCATCTCCGGCTCGCCGTGGACGGTCGCGTCGCCTACCAGCGCGACTATTGGGACGCCACGGAGGATCTCTACCTCAAGCTTCCGTTCATGGGTCGTTTGCTGAGATGGTTACGCCATCGCCTGCTTGGCTGAACCACCGGCACGAAATTGCACGGGGCCTGTTGAAGGGCAGTTTTGTTCAATACGCCGCCAGCCCGTGCGGCTACGCTCGGAACCTCGTTTCATTCGCATCGTTTTGGCACTGAGGGCTCCGATGACACTCTTTTATTCGATGGCGGCTTTTGCGCTGGCCGCGTCCATTACCCCCGGGCCGGTCAATGTCGTGGCGCTGGGCTCGGGCGCCCGTTATGGGTTCGTCGCCAGCCTGCGTCACGTGACCGGTGCGACGGTCGGCTTCGTCGTGCTGCTCGTTGCGGTTGGCTTCGGGGTGTACGAACTGCTTCAGCGCGTGCCGGGGCTCCTGCACGCAATCCAGTGGTTCGGCGTGGCGTTTCTGCTGTATATGGCGTACAAGCTGGCCGTGGACAATGGCGAGCTCGGCGACTCCGACACGGCGCGTGGCCCGACGCTATCGAATGGCGCCGTCATGCAATGGCTCAATCCGAAGGCGTGGCTTGCCGCGCTCGCCGGGATGGGTGCGTACACGGCCGGAGACCCGCTGCGCATCTGGCAGTTCGCGGCGATCTACTTCGTGGTGTGCTGGCTCTCGGTCGGGTGCTGGGCAGTGGCAGGCGCGATGCTCCGCCACCATATGCGCGACGCGGTACGTGTGCGACGCCTGAACCGTGTGATGGCCGCATTGTTGGCAGGAAGCGCGGTGTATCTCGTGGCGGCCGGGTAGCGGCACGGGCACGACGGCCATTCATCTTCAGCGCCGCAGTCCCGGGCGACTTGTCACGCCGCCCGGGACTGCGGGACATCGCACGCCGCGCGCAACGCCGCCGCGTCGCCAGCATCGGGCGACTGCCCCGAATCGCCGGCACCACGCGCGTCGAGCGCGCCTCGATAGTGCCCGGGCGTCGCAGCGAGCAGTTGTTTGAACGTTCGCTGGAAGTGGGCCTGATCGGCGAATCCCGCATCGAGCGCGACTTCGGCAATGGCGTGGCCGCGGCGCAACCGCGCACGGGCGTACTGGATCCGCTGGTTCATCAGGAATGCGTGGGGCGTAAGGCCATACTGCGCCCGGAATGCCCGCGTAAGGTACGACGCCGACAATCCTGCCGCCGCGCAAATCTGCGCGAGCGTCAGGGCCTCGCGACAATGCGCGCGGATGAAGTCCGCGGCGTCGCGCAGTTTCCGTGCGTCTTCGCGCATCGGTCGCGGGGCCGGGTTGAGACGCTCGTGCGCATCGATGAAGCACTGCTGCACCGCGGTCTCCCGTTCAAGCCGGTCGCGCGACGCGTCGGTACAAACGTCGTAGAGCCGGTTCAGTCCGTCGTACAGCACCGGATCGGTCGACGACATCGGATCGAACAGATGCAGATCCTGACCCTGACCAAAACCCAGTTCGCGCTGAAGATCGCGCAGCCAGGCCGTATCCACGAACCACATGCGATATGCCCACGCTTCGTCGCCGATGGGGTTGCAGGCATGCACGGCGTCGGGGTTCATCACGACGACGCTGCCTTGCCCCACGGTTTCTCTCGCGCGCCCGTTCAGATACGTGCTGCGGCCGCCCGTCACCACCCCGATCGAGAACGTCTCGTGGCTATGCAGCGCGTAGCACACACGACGGCCGTCGAGCACTTCGCGCGCTTCGATGAACGGCAATGCCGGGTCGCGCCAGAACGTCGACGGGTACGGACAGGGAACAGTGGCTTTGGACATGCGCGTGCGAACTTGTCTGCGAACTCAGAGGGCTGGTGTTACCGCAGTGCTGCGGTGCCGAGGCTTGCGGGTGATCGAATCGTCGGTCATGAAGTCTACC
This sequence comes from Pandoraea pnomenusa, assembly GCF_000767615.3. NCBI lineage: Bacteria > Pseudomonadati > Pseudomonadota > Betaproteobacteria > Burkholderiales > Burkholderiaceae > Pandoraea > Pandoraea pnomenusa. The sequence goes on from NZ_CP009553.3 coordinate 4,947,756, forward strand.
AACTTCCGGGGCGCCGGGCCGGCCGGCACGTCGCACATTGAAGCCGCGAGGACACCGAATCATGCCGCCGGTTTGCCGCTGTCGGCAACCGTTGCGGGCTCGTCGACGGACAACGGCGAATTCGCGGACATGCCCGCTCCGCCCACCGCCCCCGCTTCCACGTGGTCGAGCGGGCTCGTGCCGTCGGCTTCGGCCACCAGCCATGCGGCGATGGCGTCACGTTGCGCGTAGGCATCGGCCTCGCCCAGCGCGATGAGTTCCTGGGTGTATGCGGACTCGAACAACAGGTAGCTTGCGAACGCGGCGCCGCGGGCTTCGTCGGCGCCGATCGCGCCGAGCATCGTGCGCACCGCGCGCGGCAATTGTTGCAGATGCCGCGACGCAATCGGTTCGATGCGCTGGCTGGGCGAGATCAGCAGCGTTTCGACCGGCCGCCAGCCGCTCGATTCGCGATGCGCCTCGGGCACGTGCCGCAGCACGTTGTTGATGTGCTGGACCCGCTCCAGATCGGCCGACAGACCGTCGATGAACACGCTCGCCAGCGCCTGCCCCCCGATCTGCGCGAGGCTGGGATAGCCGCCGATGCGCTCGCCGCTGCTGTCGAGCCCGTACTGACCGTGCGACGCCCCAATGATGAGAATGCGCGTCGCACCGAGATGAATCGGCGGGCTGAGCGGCGCGATCTGACGCATCGACCCGTCGCCGAAGTATTCGGGCTGTCCGTCGAGATCGAGTTCGATGGCCGGAAACAGGAACGGGATCGCGCTCGAGGCAAGCAGATGATCGACCGTGAGCGGCACGGCGCGTGCGAGACGCAGCGAACGCTTCCAGGGCTGGATCGGCGAGGCGCTTTGATAGAACGTGACGTGTTTGCCGGAGGAGTACGACAGCGCCGTGACCGAAAGCGCTTCGAGCGCGCCGGACGCGAACACGTCTGGCAATCGGTCGAGACGGATCGCATTGCGCAGCATTTCGTTGAGCGGCGACCAGTCGAACAGCGAACGCGGCGATCGGCGCAACGCCCATCCGAGCGAGAGTGCGGCGAGCCAGCGCGCCCCGGTGCCCGCCATGCCCAGCGAGTCGGCGCGAAAGACCTGCCCGGCGTGAAACTGCCGCCACACCGCATCGAGCTTCATGACGCCGTGCTGGAAATCATCGGCATGCGAGGCGAGCGCCGCCGCATTGATCGCCCCGGCGGACGTGCCGCAGACAATCGGAAACGGTATCGCGCGCCGCGACGGCAGCACCTCACGCTGGATTGCCGCGATCGCCGCGAGCACGCCCACCTGATACGCGGCGCGTGCTCCCCCGCCCATCAGGACGAGACCGGTGCGTTCGCCAGAGATCATGGGGCGTCCTCCTGCCTTCGTTATTGCCCGCGGCGCCACGTGGGCGGTGGCCGAGCGTGGATGGACGGCGGCGACACGCGGTTGCGCGCGTCATGGCGTCCGATGGCGCCCTTCGGCGTCACCACTTCCACGCCGCCTGCTTGCCCGGCGCCTTGACCGGCGCCCCCTCCGACACCGTCGAGGCGCGGGTGGCTTTCACGGTCTTGGTCGACGCGCGGGTCGATGTCTTCGCGGCAGTCCTGGCCGTGGCCGACTTCGCGGGCGTCTTCTTGTCGGCGGGCGCGCGCTTGGCGGCCGTTTTCGCAGCGGCCTTCCCGGCAGCGTTCCCCGCCGCCTTGCCTGCCGCGCCACCCTTTGCGGCCGCGCCCGTCTTGCCTGCGGTCTTGCCAGTGGTCTTCGACGCCTTGGCCGCACCGGCGCTCGACGGCGTCGCCCGAGTCGCCTGAGTCGCCTTGGCAGCCGCGTCGGACATTTGCGCAGCGGCCGCCTCCGTCATTTGCGCGGCCGACATGCCGGCGGCCTGCGCCGCGGCGGCGATCTGATCGAACTGCGCCCGCATGGCGTTAAACCAGAGCGACGGGTCGAGCGCGCCATAGGCATTGCCCGCCTGGGCAAACGGCGGCACCGTGCCGTCGCCCTCGGGTGGCGCCTCCTGCGAATCGGCCGGGGGCTCGGGCGCCGACTCCGGCTCTGCCGCGGCCGGTGACGACGCCTCCACGTCCTGCGCGGCGCCCGCCGCCCCGAACGGGGAGCGCCAGAAGTCCCCCACGCCTGTTTGCCCAAAGGGGGGCGTAGGCGCGTCGCCGCCTTGTGCCGGATGCGCGGCGTCGCCTGCGTCGCTCGCCGCGCCGAAGCCTCCCGTGCCGAACGCGCGCAGCGTGGCGTAGGTCGCGCGCTGCACCTCGAACGCCTGGATCGTCGAGCGCAGCACGTTCAGATTCAGCGTGAGCCACTGCTCGACGGCGCGCATCTCGGCAATGCGATTCTCGATCTCGTTCGGATCGAGCAAAGGTGCGGCGCTCTGCATCAACTGCGTGAGCGGTGAAGTGAAGGTCGCGGGCGGGCTGAACGCCTCCCACATCTTCTTGAGAATGTCGAAGCCATTGGGCATGGCACTCGTCGAATCGCTCATTACAGTCTCCAGTCGTGGTCCGGGACGGACGGCATGCCCGCTCACCGGCAGGCCATGCGCTGCGGGGCCCGGGGGGCGCTTGTACCGATCATACGCCCAGCCCGTGCCCTTGGTGTGTCAGAACGGCGCGTCACCCTTGTAGTCCGGCGCGCGGCGCTCGCGCAGCGACGCGATGCCCTCGCGAACGTCCGGCCCGGAGAAGCCCATGAATTCCAGCGCGAGCGACGCATCGAACGACGGCCCCGCACTGCGCAGCCAGTTGTTCAGCGCGTACTTGGTCCACCGGATGGCCGTCGTCGAACCGCTCGCGAGCTTGTCCGCCACCTCGAATGCCTTGGGCAGCAGGTCGGCCTCGTCGACCGCGAGCGAAACGAGGCCGATGCGCTCGGCCTCCTCGCCGGACACCGGCTCACACAGCAAGAGGTAGTACTTCGCCTTCGCCATGCCGCACAACAGCGGCCAGACGATGGCCGCATGATCGCCGGCGGCCACCCCCAGGCGCGTGTGGCCGTCGATGATGCGCGCAGTCTTCGCCGCGATCGAAATGTCCGCCAGCAGCCCGGCAACCAGGCCCGCGCCCACGGCCGGGCCGTGCATGGCCGAGACGATCGGCTTGCTGCAATTGATCACGTTGTAGACGAGATCGCGCGCCTCGCGCCACACGCGCGCGCGTACGGCGAAGTCGTCCGCCATGTCCTCGACAAGCGAGAGGTCGCCACCGCCGGAGAATCCCTTGCCCTCGCCGCGAATCACGACGGCGCGCGTTTGCGCGTCGCGATCGATGTCGCGCCACACGTCGGCCAGCTCCTGATGCATGCGATGGTCCGCCGTCGACAGGCCGCTCTTGTTCGCACCGGCGCCCATGATCAGCTCGAGCACGCCGTTCGGATGCCGCTTGAATTGCAGCGACTGATAGTGTTGATAGGGGTCTTGCGACATGGCTTACCGCTCCAAAAAAATATCCCCGCACAGGCGGGGATGGGAAACGGCGGCGCCGGACAATGCCGACACCGCCGACGGTCAACAGGTCGATGCGAGCGCCGTCGGGTCGCTCACATCCATGAAGGATCCGGGGGCGTCGGGCCGCTTACGGCGCGATCACCCATTTGCCGTTTTCGATCTTCACCATCACGCGGGCGCGCTGGTCGAGGCCGAGGTGATCCGTCGGACTCATGTTGATCACGCCGTTCGACACGTGCACGTTCTTGCTGCTCTCGATCGCGTCGCGCAGCGCCTTGCGGAATTCCGGCGTGCCCGGCTTGGCCGTCTTGAGCGCGATCGGAATCGCGCGCTGGAGCAGAATGCCGGCATCCCAGGCATACGAGCCGAAGGCCGCCACCTTGCCCGGGCCATACTTGGCGTCGAACTTCTTGATGTAGTCGAGTGCCACGGCCTTGGCCGGATGGTCGTTGGGCAACTGCGACGCCACGAGCACCGGGCTGGCCGGCAGGTACGTATTGTTGCAGTCCTTGCCGCACACGCGCAGGAAGTCGTTATTGCCCACGCCGTGGTTGTGATACACGATGCCCTTGTAACCGCGCTCGGCGAGCGCCTTCGGCGGCAGTGCGGCCGGAGTGCCGGCGGCGCCCACCACCACGGCGTCGGGGTTCGTCGCCATGATCTTCAGGATCTGCCCCGTCACACTCGGATCGGTGCGCGCGAAGCGCTCACTCGCCACCATCTTGATCTTGTGCAGCCCGGCAAACTTCGCCACTTCCTCGTAGAACGCCTCGCCCAGCGCGTCGCCCTGGCCGATGAACGCCATCGTCTTCACGCCATGACGGCTTGCATGCTCGGCGATCGCCGATGCCATCTGCGCGTCGGTCTGCGGGGTCTTGAACATCCAGTAGCGCTTGGCGTCCACCGGCTCGATGATGCGCGCGGACGACGCCAGCGAGATCGTCGGCGTGGTGCCTGCGGCGATCACGTCGAGCATGGCCAGCGTGTTCGGCGTGATCGACGAGCCGATGATGGCGTCGACGTGGTTCTCGGAGATGAGCTTCTTGGTGTTTTGGACGGCCGTCGTGGTATCCGACGCGTCGTCAAGCACGATGTAATCGACCTTCTGCCCGCCGATTTCGGTCGGCAGCATGGCAATGGTGTCGCGCGCGGGAAGGCCGAGCGAGGCGGCGGGGCCGGTAAGCGAGATGCTCACGCCGATCTTGACCTGAGCAGCGGCGCCGCCGGCCAGCGCCAGCAACATCGCACCCAACAAGACAGTGCGCACGGGGTTTCGCATGGAAAATCTCCTGGTCTGGCCTGCGCTGTTTTTTTCTATCCGCAGGACTCCCGGAATGGGTGCCCCACGTCGCGCCGGCGAAAATTAGGGCCGGCTCGCCCGCTAGGGGTGCGAACCGACTCAAGGAGACAAAGAATAGCGGAGCCGGAATTGCCCGCCATATCCGGGTTCACCCTATGGATACCACGCCCCGCGCCGCGCAAACACCCGCCGTGCCCGATATTCCGGGCATCGCACGGCGCGAACGCGCGACGTTGCGCGCGCGCTATTTGTTATTCGTCGAGCGGCGCGACCGCCTGGTCGATGGCCCCGAAGATCGATTTGCCCTGTGCGTCGAACATCTCGATGCGAACGCGATCGCCATAGCGCATGAATGCCGTCTCCGGGGCGCCCTTGTCGATCGTCTCCAGCATGCGCTTCTCGGCAATGCACGCGCTTCCGCGACTGCGATCCTTGTTCGAGATGGTGCCCGAGCCGACGATCGTGCCTGCGCGCACGTTGCGTGTCTTGCACACATGGGCCACGAGCTGACCGAAATCGAAGACCATGTCCTCGCCGCACTCCGGCGCACCAAACTTCCTGTCGTTCCACTTCACCGTGAGCGGACGATGCACGCGGCCGTCGCGCCAGGCGTCGCCGAGTTCGTCGGGCGTGATCGCCACCGGCGAGAAGCTGCTCGCCGGCTTGCTCTGGAAGAAGCCGAAGCCCTTGGCCAGTTCGGCCGGGATCAGGTTGCGCAGGCTCACGTCGTTGACCAGCATGAGCAGACGCACGCCCTCGAGGGCACGCGCCGGGCTCGCGCCCATGGGCACGTCCGAGGTCACCACCGCGACCTCGGCCTCGAAGTCGATACCGAAGTCTTCCGACGCGCACACGATGTCGTCCGTCGGACCGATGAAGTCGTCGCTGCCGCCCTGATACATGAGCGGATCGGTCCAGAACTCGGGCGGCATTTCCGCACCGCGCGCCTTGCGCACCAGCTCGACATGATTCACGTAGGCCGAACCGTCGGCCCACTGATACGCCCGCGGCAACGGCGCCATGCACTCGGCTGGGTCGAACGCGAAGCTGTTGCGCGCACGATGATGATTGAGCTCGGTGTAAAGCGTTTGCAGTTGCGGCGCGTAAAAGGTCCAGTCGTCGAGCACGCGTTGCAGCGTGGGGGCGATGGCATCGGCAATGCAGGCGGTCGACAGGTCGCGCGAGACGACGATCAACTGGCCGTCACGGGTGCCGTCCTTACGAGTGGCAAGTTTCATGTGTGGGAGTCTGCGGGCGGTCTCGGGCCCGATAGAATGGCGCTTGAAGCGCACGATTCTACCTGAGCGCCCCGCGCCGCGACGGCGGCGGCAATCCGCGGCGAGCCGCGAACGCCGCTGAAGGAAAATGACGAAGCCGAAGACGCTTTCGCACACGACGTACACGAGAACAACGGAGACACATGACAGCGCCTGACCCAAACAACAAGATCGATCACGACGACACCGCGCCCGACGAGGAGAAGACCCGCTCGGGCATCCAGTCCATCGAGGTCGGCTTCCGGCTCATCGAAGTTCTCACCGAGGCGTCGAACGCGATGATGCTGCGCGATCTCGCCCACGCCGCGGGCATGAATCCCGCCAAGGCGCACCGCTATCTCGTGAGTTTCCAGCGGCTGGGGCTCATCGTGCAGGACCCCGTGAGCGGCCGTTACGACCTCGGCCCCTTCACGCTGCGCATGGGCCTCGCCCATCTCGCGCGCATCGACGCCTTCAAGGCCGCCCGGTTTGCCCTGTCCGAACTGCGCGACGCCATCGATCAGACGGTCGGTCTCGCCGTCTGGGGAAACCAGGGACCGACCGTCGTGCACTGGCTCGAGTCAACGTTCCCGATGCGCGTGCCACTGCGTCTGGGCGACGTGATGCCGATGCTCGAATCGGCGGCCGGACGCCTTTTCGCCGCCTACCTGCCGGCCCGTCAGACGGCGCCGCTCATCGACGCGGCCCTCACCGCCCTGCAGCACGCCTCGCGCCACCACCTGCCGGCCACGCGAGCGCAGTACGATGCGGTGCTCGACGATGTGCGCGCACACCGTGCGGCACGCGTGGAAGGCACGGTGTTGCCGTCCGTCAATGCGTTCTGCATGCCGGTGTTCGACGCGACAGGGCAACTCGTCATGGGGCTCATGGCGCTCGGCCCCGAAAGCCGCTTCGACGCCAGTTGGGGCGGACCGATCGACACGGCCTTGCGCACCCTCGCGCAAAAGCTCTCCGCGGATCTGGGCCATGCGCAGGCGCCCGGCCACCGGCCCTGAGCCACAAGGTGGCGGCGCGGTCTGAACGGCGGTGGGTGCGAACTGTCGAACCGACATTCATCGCAATGTGAGATGCTGACGCACTGACGTTCCGGCTCTTCGATTCCCGTGTCTTCGCGCGACCCACGCCTTTCCGGCCCCCCCCGTCCTGATCACTCCGATCCCAACGGCCGCTCCCGCAATGCAGCGTCCGGCGCCAGGCCGCCGGGCGGGCGCCGGCCATGGCTCGTCTGGACGGCCGTGCTCGCGGCGGTGCTCGTCGCGCACGGACTCCTCGCCATGTGGGTCGCCCTGCATCGCACGCCGCTCGATGACACGCCGATCCCCGTCATTCCGATCACGCTGATTCCACTCAAGCCGGTGGCGCCCCCTGCCCCTGAGGCCTCGCCCACGCCACCGCCCCCGAAGCCGACGAAGCCCCCCGTGCGCAAGCCCGTGACCAAGCCCGTGACCAAGCCGGCCGCGCCCCCGGCGCGGCCCGACTCGCTGGCGGCCCCCGCCACGGCCGATACGCCCGGTCCGCATGCGGCCTCCGAGACCGTCGCCGGCGCGGGTGACACCCCGGACGCGGCAGCGAGCGACGCGGCGGCGCAAACGCCGCCCGGCCCGCCGCTCACGGCGGCGGCTGCCAATGGCGACAAGTTCGATCCGCCGCCATCCGCCACGCTCACTTACGACGCGCTCATGAACGGTGTGCGCAACCAGACCGGCCAACTGCAATGGGTGAACGAGAACGGGCACTACCGACTGCGCATTGCCGTGCCGATCATCTTTTTCGGAACGTTCGAGTTCATCAGCGAAGGCGGCTTCGACGTGAACGGCATCGCGCCGTCCCGTTACGTGGAAAAACGCGGGCGGCGGGCCGAGTACGTCACCGATTTCCTTCGCGAAGGCGCCCCGACGCTGACGTTCTCGCGCTCGGGCCAGACGGCGCCGCTCGCACCTGGCGCCCAGGACCGTTTCAGCGTGATGATGCAACTGGCGAGCTACGCGCGGGGCAACCCCGAACGCTACACGCAGGTGGGCGTCACGCATGAGTTCACCGTGGTCGACACCGACAGCAGCGAAGTGTGGCCGGTGCAGTACGTGGGCAGCGAGACGCTGACCACACCGCAGGGGTATGTCGAGACGCGCCACTTCACGCGCTTGCCGCGCAAGGCGGGCGACGAGCGGCGTGTCGACATCTGGCTCGCGCCGTCGCTCGACTGGATGCCGGTGCGCGTGAAGCAGACCGAGCCGTCAGGCAACGAATTCGAGTTGATATTCACCCAGAAGTCCGCGCCCTGAATTCCTTAGATTGTCGAGCGATTTCTCGAAAATCCAGCGCAAACCCAGCGCGGATGTAGCGGCCATGCGGTCGCCCGACGAAGTGTTGCCCCACTACTACGAATCGCGCTGCACAAGTTACGTGTTCCTGACATAATCGGAAACATCCCAGTGCATCGACGCCACTTCGCCAATGTATCGACGAAATTCGGGAGGCCGGACAATATGAAAGTCAGTGCCAACGGAGCATCGCTGCATTACGTGGTGGACGGCCATGGTCCCTGGCTGACGCTGGCGCACCCATTGGGTGCGGACCTGACGGTCTGGGACGATCTGGTGCCCGAACTGGCGGCACATTTCCGGGTATTGCGCTACGACAGCCGCGGCCACGGCCGCAGCGACGTGCCCCATGGGCCCTACACCGTCAAGCAGTTGGCCGCGGACGCCACGGCACTGCTCAGTTCACTGGAAATCCCCCGCACCCATTTCGTGGGTATCTCGATGGGCGGCGCAGTCGCCCAGCAGGTCGCCCTCGACGCCCCCGAGCGTATTGCCAGCCTCACGCTGATCGACACCACCGCCGGCTATGACGAGGCCGACGCCAAACGCTTTCGAGAGCGCGCCGCGCAGGCCCGCGACCATGGCATGAAGGCGCTGGCGGATGGCACGCTGGACCGCTGGTTGAGCGAGGGGTTTCGCAAGCGTCATCCGCATCGGGCCGAGCGGATTCGGGCGCTGGTGGCCGGCGCCCATCCGGAGGGTTTTGCCGCGGCGTGCGAAGCGCTTGCCGCGTTCGACGTGCGATCGAGGTTGCACGAAATCGAGACGCCGACGCTGGTGCTGGTAGGGGAAAACGATCCCTCCACCCCGCCACCTGTCGCGCAGCGCATTGCCGACGGTATCGCCGGCGCCCGTCTGGTGGTCGTGCCCGACGCCGCGCATCTGTCGATCGTCGAGCAGAAACAGTTCGTAACCAATGCCCTTGCAACGTTTTTGCAAGGGGCCGCATCTAACGTATGAACCCTGCAGAATGCGGGACCTGAAGCGGGACCTTTGACCAAGGAGGGCCGAAACCATTGAATTCGCCATTGAATTCGTCAGCCGGTGTGCCGATAAGCGAATCATGGGGCACTGCCTCTTGAAATCGCGCCGCGTCGCCCCTATGTGGGTACCAAGGACCATGCAGGAACACCAGGAGAGTTGCCATGCTCATGATTTACAACAGCCCGAATTACTGTGTCGTTGAGTTTGCCGCGGATAACGGCAATCACTCGCTGTCTGCCGGTGGCTATGAAATCGTGGACAAGACCGCTGGCCGTGAGATCTTTCTCGACGGCACGCTTGCCCGGCAATTCCGTGAAGAGGTGCAGAAATTGATCGCCACCGAGCCTTCCGAAGACGAAGTCGACGAATTTCTCGGACAGTTCGACACCTTCATGACGAATCCGGTCGTGCTCCACTGACGCCGGCACCGCACGCGGTGCAGCCACACGAAAAACCCTCGCCATGGCGAGGGTTTTTTCATGGCGCCAAGGCTTGACCTCATGTCAGGCTCAGCACTGCTCCCAGGGCAGACCCTCGAAGCGCCAGCCATTCACGGCGTTGCGGTGGTGCGTGGCGTCCAGATCGCCTTCGAAGCCGTGCAGCACACCGTAGACGTTCAGGAAACCCGCGGCCTCCAGCGCTTCGCCCGCCGCCGTGCTGCGATTCCCGCTGCGGCAGATCAGCAGTACCGGCCGGTCGCCGCCCGCGCCCGCAAGCTTGCGAACGCTTTGGACGAAATGCGGGTTGATCTCCCAGTCCGGGCCGTCGTTCCAGGCCACGTGGATGGCCCCGGCCGGATGCCCGACGAACAGGTATTCCATCTCGCTGCGGCAATCGACGAACAGCGCGTTGGCGTTGGCTTGCAGAAACTGGTGGGCGGCGCCCGGCAGAAGGAATTCCATATCGTTGTCGAAATAGTGGGAAACGGCGCGGCTCGCGGGCGAATGCCGCCAAAACCATTACAATTATAGGTTTTCCGGCCACTCCAAGGCGACGTCCGTCATGACCACCGCAACCCCACCCGCCGCAAACGCCACGCCATCCACGCGCGCCTATACGCGCGGGCAGGCGCTGCCTGCGCTGCTCGAGTCGCGCATCCTGATTCTGGACGGCGCGATGGGGACCATGATCCAGCAATACAAGCTGGGCGAGGCCGAGTATCGCGGCGAGCGTTTTGCCGACTTCGCGCACGACGTCAAGGGCAACAACGAACTGCTCTCGCTGACCCGCCCGGACGTGATCAGCGAGATCCACCGCAAGTATCTGGCAGCGGGCGCCGACATCATCGAGACGAACACCTTCGGCGCGACCACGATCGCCCAGAGCGACTATCACATGGAAGCGCTGGCCGACGAGATGAACCGGGAGTCCGCGCGGCTCGCGCGCGAGGCGTGCAATGCCTTCAGCACGCCCGAGAAGCCGCGTTTCGCCGCCGGCGCCATCGGCCCGACGCCCAAGACGGCGAGCATCAGCCCGGACGTGAACGATCCGGGCGCGCGCAACGTCGACTTCGATCAGTTGCGCGACGCGTATTATGCGCAAGCCAAATCGCTGCTCGACGGCGGTGTGGACCTGTTTCTCGTCGAGACCATCTTCGACACGCTCAACGCCAAGGCCGCGCTCTTCGCCATCGACGAACTGTTCGAAGACACCGGCGAGCTGCTGCCGATCATGATCTCGGGCACGGTGACCGACGCGTCCGGGCGCATTCTGTCCGGCCAGACGGTCGAGGCCTTCTGGAACTCGCTGCGCCACGCCCGCCCGCTCACGTTCGGCCTGAACTGCGCGCTGGGCGCGACGCTGATGCGTCCTTACATCGCCGAGCTGTCGAAGCTCTGCAACACGTATGTGTCGGTCTATCCGAACGCCGGCCTGCCCAATCCGATGAGCGACACCGGCTTCGACGAGACGCCCGACGTGACCTCCGGCCTGCTCAGGGAGTTTGCCCAGGCCGGGCTGGTGAATCTGGCGGGCGGTTGTTGCGGCACGACGCCGGAGCATATCGCCGAGATCGCCAAGGCATTGGCCGACGTGAAGCCGCGCCGCTGGCCGTCGCAATACCGCAGCGCCGACGTCTGAGCGCCGCCCCGCCGTCGCCGGCGTGTCCGGCGACGACACGTCCGATAGATCGACAGGTCTGAAAGCAAGACACCCGGCGCGTCGCCCCGAAGCCGCGATGCGCCACCCACTGAACGGATCCGCCCCATGAGCCAAACGTCCCTCGTACCGCCGATGCGCCTGTCCGGCCTCGAGCCTTTCAACATCGGTGAAGGCACGCTGTTCGTCAACGTTGGCGAGCGCACCAATGTCACGGGCTCGAAAGCGTTCGCGCGCATGATTCTGAACGGCCAATTCGACGAAGCGCTCGCGGTCGCCCGCCAGCAGGTCGAGAACGGCGCGCAGGTCATCGACATCAACATGGACGAGGCCATGCTCGACTCGAAGGCGGCGATGGTTCGCTTCATGAACCTGATCGCCTCCGAGCCGGACATCGCGCGCGTGCCGATCATGATCGATTCGTCGAAGTGGGAAGTGATCGAGGCGGGCCTGAAGTGCGTGCAGGGCAAGGCAATCGTCAACTCGATCTCGCTCAAGGAAGGCAGGGACGCGTTCGTGCAGCACGCCAAACGCATCCGTCGTTATGGCGCCGCGGCCGTGGTCATGGCCTTCGACGAACAGGGGCAGGCCGATACCTACCAGCGCAAGATCGAGATCTGCGAGCGCAGCTACCGCGTACTCGTCGACGAAGTCGGCTTCCCTCCCGAGGACATCATCTTCGATCCGAACATCTTCGCGGTTGCCACCGGCATCGAGGAACACAACAACTACGCGGTCGACTTCATCAACGCCACGCGCTGGATCAAGCAGCACCTGCCCGGCGCGAAGATCAGCGGCGGCGTGTCGAACGTGTCGTTCTCGTTCCGCGGCAACGACATCGTTCGAGAGGCAATCCACACCGTGTTCCTGTACCACGCGATTCAGGCGGGCATGGACATGGGCATCGTCAACGCCGGCCAGCTCGGCGTGTACGAGAATCTCGATCCCGAGCTGCGCGAGCGCGTGGAAGACGTGGTACTCAACCGGCGCGACGACAGCACCGAGCGTCTGCTGGAAATCGCCGACCGCTTCAAGGGCGGGGCGCAAAAGCGCGAGGAAAACCTGGAGTGGCGCAACCAGCCGGTCGAGGCGCGCCTGTCGCACGCGCTGGTGCACGGCATCACCACGTTCATCGTGGAAGACACCGAGGAAGTGCGCCAGAAGATCGCCGCGGCGGGCGGACGTCCGATTCAGGTCATCGAAGGCCCGCTCATGGACGGCATGAACGTCGTGGGCGATCTGTTCGGCGCGGGCAAGATGTTCCTGCCGCAGGTCGTGAAGAGCGCGCGCGTGATGAAGCAGGCCGTCGCGCATCTGGTGCCGTTCATCGAGGAAGAAAAGGCACGCATGGCGGCCGCCGGCGAAGACGTGCGCTCCAAAGGCAAGATCGTGATCGCCACGGTCAAGGGCGACGTGCACGATATCGGCAAGAACATCGTGACGGTGGTGCTCCAGTGCAACAACTTCGAGGTCGTCAACATGGGCGTGATGGTGCCGTGCGCCGAAATCCTCGCCAAGGCGAAGGAAGAAGGCGCCGACATCATCGGCCTGTCGGGCCTCATCACGCCCAGTCTCGAGGAAATGGCCTATGTGGCCTCGGAAATGCAGCGCGACGACTATTTCCGCCTGCGCAACATCCCGTTGCTCATCGGCGGTGCGACGACCTCGCGCGTGCATACGGCCGTGAAGATCGCGCCGAATTATGACGGCCCGGTGATCTACGTGCCCGACGCCTCGCGTTCGGTCTCGGTGGCCTCGAACCTGCTCTCCGACGACGCCGCCGAGCGGTACCTGGAAGAGGTGAAGACGGATTACGAACGCGTGCGCGCCCAACACGCCAACCGCAAGGCCACGCCGATGGTGTCGCTCGCCACCGCGCGCGAGAACAAGTTCAAGGTCGACTGGTCGTCCTACGTGCCGCCCAGGCCCAAGTTCATCGGCCGGCGCGTGTTCAAGAATTACGACCTCGCCGAGCTGGCCGACTTCATCGATTGGGGCCCCTTCTTCCAGACGTGGGATCTCGCCGGACCGTTCCCCGCGATTCTGAACGACGAGATCGTCGGCGAATCGGCGCAGCGCGTGTTCGCCGACGGCAAGGACATGCTCGATCGCCTGATCAAGGGTCGCTGGCTCACCGCCAACGGCGTGATCGCCATGCTGCCCGCGAACGTGGTGAATGACGACGACATCGAGATCTATACCGACGAATCTCGCACGGAGGTCGCGTTCACGTGGCATAACCTGCGCCAGCAAAGCGAGCGCCCGGTGGTCGACGGCGTGCGCCGCCCGAACCGTTCGCTGGCCGACTTCATCGCGCCGAAAGACAGCGGCGTGGCCGACTACATCGGCGTGTTCGCCGTGACGGCGGGCCTTGGCGTGGACGCCAGGGAGGCGGGGTTCCTCGCCACCCACGACGACTACAGCGCGATCATGCTCAAGGCGCTGGCGGATCGTCTGGCCGAAGCCTTCGCCGAATGCATGCACGCCCGCGTGCGACGCGACTTCTGGGGCTACGCGAGCGACGAACAACTCGACAACAACGCCCTCATCAAGGAGCAATACGTCGGCATTCGTCCGGCACCGGGATACCCGGCGTGTCCGGAGCACTCGGTGAAGGGGCCGATGTTCCACTACCTCCAGGCGCACGAAATCGGCATGAGCGTGACGGAATCGTTGGCCATGTTGCCCGCGGCGAGCGTATCCGGCTTCTACCTGTCGCACCCGGACAGCACGTACTTCAGCGTCGGCAAGATCGGCCCCGATCAGGTCGAAGACTTCATGGAACGCACGGGCGTGGACGAGGCGACGGCACGACGTCTGCTCGCGCCGCAACTGTCGTGACCAAGATCGCGGAACCCATGTCCTCTCGCATGCCCCCGCGCCTGCCGTAACGCATTTCGTCACGAACTGAAGGCATAATTGCGGCGGCCCCTCGGGTCGCCGCTTTCCTCTGCGCGATGGCCCGTGGTGCCCTGCTGTTCCCTGTTGTGCCCCTGTTGTGCACGACGCGCAGGCCTTGCGCGCCCGAGCGCGCCTGGACCTGCGCTTGCGCTTGTTCCGACTTCCCTCTCCTGCCGGCGCCGACCGAGACGTACCATGCACGCACTGCAAAGCCTCCAGAATTTCCAGCTCCTGCCGCTGCTCAACACGACGATCTCCCTGTTCGTGGCCTTCGTGCTCGGCACGATCATCGGCGTGGAGCGGCAAGTCCGCCAGCGAACGGCAGGCCTGCGCACCAACGTGCTGGTCGCCGTGGGCGCCGCCGCCTTCGTCGACCTGTCGATGCGGCTCATGCCCGGCGACACACGCGTGATCGCCTACGTCGTCTCGGGGGTGGGCTTCCTCGGCGCGGGCGCCATCATGAAAGACGGCGCGTCCGTGCGCGGCCTGAACACGGCGGCCACGCTGTGGGGCTCGGCGGCCGTGGGCGCCGCCGCGGGCGCGAGCCTGATCGTCGAAGCGGTCGTGGTCGCGGCCTTCGTGCTCGCGGCCAACACGCTGCTGCGACCGGTTGTCAACCGTATCAACCGCGCGCCGATCAACGAAGCCACGTCCGAAGCGACCTACGCGCTGTCGGTCATCTGCGCGCGCACCGTCCAGCGCGATGTGCTCGACAAGGTCGAAGCATGGCTCGAAGCCTCGAACTATCCGGTGCGTGCGCTGGACATCCACCCGTTCGGCGAGTCCGAAGTCGAAATCGAGGCACTGCTTCTGCCGACCGCCGTCAAGGCCGGCGAACTCGACGCGCTGACCGATCACCTCGAGACGCTGCCCGGCGTGAATCAGGTGTTCTGGTCGAGTCGTTCGGATGACTAACTGAAAAAGCCGAATTACAAACCATTACAAAGGCTTACAGCACCATCGGATGCGCTTTCTTAGACTGGAATCTCACTGACGCAAGTGATGCCTGCACGACAGACTTTCCTTAGGTGTGCAGCGCAAAGCAAAGGAGTCCATCTGATGAAGAAGCTGATTATTTCCGTTGCCGCCCTGACCCTCGCCGGCGCTTCGGCGCTGAGTTTCGCCCAAGGCTCCGCAGGCGGCGGCGCGGCCGGCCCCGGCGGCGGCACGACGACCGATCCTTCGGTGCCGATGCCCAGCCAGGCCTCGCCGACTTCGCCGCAGACCCCCACGCCCGGCGCCCAGACCATGACGCCGTCGAACCCGCACCCGACGTCGAAGACGCAAAAGCCGCGTCACAGCACCAAGAAGATGCCGAACAACGGCAACACCGGCAACGGCAGCACCAACGCGCCGGACAACGCGCCGGGCAAGGCGCAGTAATCCGCGCCAGGTCTGCCCGCGGGAAGCGGTGCCGCCACTGCTCAGACCCTCCCCCTCGCCCGGGGCGGCCCCTTCCTGGCATCGACACAAAAAAAGCAGGTCCGCGTTTTGCGGCCTGCTTTTTTGTGTCTTCTTGCTTTTTTCTGTCCGAAACACGTCGAACACAACCGGCTTCGCGCCCGATGTGCCGGGGCACATTCCGACGGCTTAGCGCTCGCTCGTCTCCCACGTCACCGCACAGCCTTCGTTCTTGGCTTCGCGCAGCATGTTGAGCAGCGGATAGGCGCGTTGCGCCAGACGAACGCGATCGTTCTCGTCGCGCTCTTCGGACTTCTTCCCTTCGTTCTGCTTCTGTTCCACGGCCTTGTCTTCGGCAATGGCGGCTTCGAGCTTCTTGACGGCGGCGTCCGTTTCGTCGTCGCCGATCGCGCCCCTTACGCCCACCTGTTTGCCGACGATTCCCAGCAAATACTGCGCCAGATTTTCCAGCATCGTGATATTTGGCGAGGCGTGCGACTTGAACGTTACCAGCATGGTTGTCTCCCTGTTCGAGTTATCACCACCCCCGTCCCCGACATGTCACGCAACGAGGGGACCGGCGGGTACCGTGACTTCATCATACACCTGTTAAAATCCGGTGCTGACGATTCAATTGCCTGTCCGGACACGTCCGGTCGCCCCCGAAACACCCGCCAATGCTACCCGCACAAAAGAATGCTCTCGTCGCGCTGATCGGCGATGTCGTCGCCGGCCTGATGCCCGCGGACGGTACCGCGCCCGCCGCGCCCACGATCTCGCTCGAACGCCCGAAAGTCGCCGCGCACGGCGACCTGTCCTGCAACGTGGCGATGCAGCTCGCCAAGCCGCTGCGCGCCAACCCGCGCGAACTGGCGCAGAAGATCGCCGACGCGATCCTCGCCGACGCCCGCGCCGGGGGTCTGGTCGACGCCGTCGAGATCGCCGGTCCCGGCTTCATCAACCTGCGTCTGGCCAACACGGCCAAGCAGTCGGTCGCCCGAGCGATCCTGACCGAAGGCGCGACCTTCGGCCGACGCGCCGTCGAAGGCAATGCCGCCCCGGTGCTCGTGGAGTTCGTCTCGGCCAATCCGACCGGTCCGCTGCACGTGGGTCACGGGCGGCAGGCCGCGCTCGGCGACACGATCTCGGCGCTGCTGGACACGCAGGGCCGCCCGGTGCATCGCGAGTTCTATTACAACGATGCGGGTGTGCAGATCCAGACGCTCGCCACGTCGGTGCAGGCCCGCGCCCGCGGCCTGAAGCCGGGCGACGCCCAGTGGCCCGAGTCGGCCTACAACGGCGACTACATTGGCGACATCGCGCAGGACTTCCTCGCGCGCAAGACCGTCCAGGCATCCGACGGCGCCCCCGTCACCGGCAGCGGCGACATCGAGGACATCGACTCGATCCGCGCATTCGCCGTGGCGTACCTGCGTCGCGAGCAGGATATCGATCTGCAGACATTCGGCGTGATCTTCGATCAGTACTACCTCGAATCGTCGCTGTACGCGGACGGCAGCGTCGAGCGCACGGTGCAGGCGCTCGTCGACGCCGGAGTGACGTACGAACAGGAAGGCGCGCTGTGGCTGCGCACGACCGATTACGGCGACGACAAGGACCGCGTGATGCGCAAGTCCGACGGCACCTATACGTATTTCGTGCCGGACGTCGCCTATCACACGCGCAAGTGGGAGCGCGGCTTCCACCAGGTCATCAACGTGCAGGGCTCGGACCACCACGGCACCATCGCCCGCGTACGGGCCGGCCTGCAGGCGCTGGGCATTGGCATTCCGAAGGGCTATCCCGACTACGTGCTGCACAAGATGGTCACCGTCATGCGCAACGGCGAAGAGGTGAAGATCTCCAAGCGCGCGGGCAGCTACGTGACCGTGCGCGACCTCATCGAATGGTCGGGCGGCATCACGGCCGAAACGCCGGTCACGGACCCGGTTCAGCGTGAAGACGCGCTGCGCCGTGGCCGCGACGCCGTGCGCTTCTTCCTGATCTCGCGCAAGGCCGATACCGAATTCGTGTTCGACGTGGACCTCGCGCTCAAGCAGAACGACGAGAACCCCGTGTACTACGTGCAGTATGCGCACGCCCGCATCTGCTCGATCCTCACGCAATGGGGTGGCGACGAAGCGCAACTCGCGCATGCCGACCTCGCGCCACTCGACAGCGAACGCGCACTCGCGCTGCTGCAACTGCTGGCCGAGTATCCGGACATGCTCACGCGCGCCGCCGAGGAACTTGCGCCGCACGCCGTGGCCTTCTATCTGCGGGATCTGGCGAGCGCGTTCCATTCGTTCTACAACGCCGATCGCGTGCTGGTCGACGACGAAACCGTCAAGCATGCGCGACTCGCGTTGCTGGCGGCCACGCGTCAGGTGCTGCGCAACGGTCTTGCCGTGCTGGGCGTGTCCGCTCCGGCCAAGATGTAAGCTTTCCAACCCACTCCGAACGGCAATCGCATCGGAACTCTGTAAGGACGGAATCGACTCGATGGCAAACAAACGTCGACCACCCCGCCAGCGGGGCGGTACTTTCCTGGGCATCGTGCTCGGCCTGATCGTCGGGCTGGCCGTTGCCGTCGTCGTCGCGCTCTACATCACGAAGACGCCGACCCCGTTCGTCGAAAAGACGCCACCGCGCCCCGCCGAGAATTCGCCGGCCGCCCAGGCGCCGGATCCGAACAAGTCATTGCAGCCGCGCACGCCGCTACCGGGCGCCGCTTCGGGGCCCGCGGCAACGGAGCCGTCCTCGCAGGCCACCTCCCCGCTCGTGCCGGGCACGCCAGTGGAGCCGACCACGCCGCCGGTGGCCTCCTCGCCCACCGCACCGACCACGTCGCCCGCCCACACGAAGCCGTCACCGGCGGATATCCTCAGCGGCAAGTCGACGGTGCCCGTCGCTCCGCCGACCACGCCGCCCGCGAGCGCGACCGATAACGCCAACACCGGTTACTACCTGCAGGTCGGTGCGTTCAAGTCGCAAAGCGACGCGGAGCAACTGCGCGCCAAGCTGGCCCTCTCGGGCTTCGAGGCGAAGGTCACGCAGCGCGATGCGAACGGTCTCACGCTCTATCGCGTGCGCCTCGGTCCGTACGGCAAGCTCGACGAGATGAATCACGTGCGTCAGCGGTTGCAGGACGGCGGCTACGACACGGCGGTGATTCGCTTCACGAAGCAGTAAGCGCCCCGTGGCAAAAGGCGTTGCACCGAAAGGGCAACGCCTTTTGTGTCTCTTCCCATTGCACCGTTCGATCTCCCGTCGGCTGAGCAGGATGTTGAAAAACCCTGCATTATTCGGGGGAACCGGCGTCGGCGGCGTGTTGAACCCGGCAGTGCATCGACTGTCATACGCACTGGCGATTCAATTGCCTGACTTCGGGATATGGTTTCGCGGGAATGCCACGCCAACGATGGCGGGAGCGTCCGCCTCACTCCTCAATAACGATCATGAAAAAACTTCTTGGTGCCGTTCTGATTTCTTTCGGTTTCCTCTCCGGTGCGGCCTCGGCGTCGCCCGAAGCACCGGTCGCGGGGACCGACTACCTGGTGTTGCCGCAGGCACAGCCGACGTCGTCGGGCCCGGGCAAGATCGAGGTGACCGAGTTCTTCTGGTACGGTTGCCCGCACTGCAATGCGCTGGAGCCGTCGCTCGAAGCGTGGGTCAAGAAGCAAGGCAAGGATGTCGTTTTCAAGCGCGTGCCCGTGGCCTTCCAAAGCCGCTTCGAACCGCATACGCGCATGTTCATCGCGCTGACCGCGCTGGGCAAGGAAGCCGAGCTCACGCCGAAGGTCTTCAATGAGATCCACGTCAAGCACAACTATCTGCTGACGAAGGATACGCAGGCCGATTTCCTCTCGAAGTTCGGCATCGACAAGGCCGCCTACGGCGCCGCGTACGACGCCGCCGGCAAGCCGGCCATGGCGCGCAAGGAATCGCCCGTGGAAATCGCCAACAAGACGTGGCAGGACTACAAGATCGACGGCGTGCCGACGATCGCGATCCAGGGCAAGTATCTCGTTTCGCCGGCAACCTCGGGCGACGCATTGCAAAAGGCCGGCAAGCCGGCGACCACCGAGCAGCAAACGTTCGACGCGGCGCTGAAGACGGCCGACTCGATCATCAATCAGATCCGCGCGAAGAAGATGTAAGCTTCGCCACCGACAAAGCCCGGCTCCGGCCGGGCTTTTGCGTTACATGGCCACACATACGACATCACCGAAGGTCTTCATCACCGGCGCCTCGAGCGGGTTGGGCGAGGCGCTCGCCCGTCATTACGCGGCGCAGGGCGCCATTCTCGGACTGGTCGGCCGACGCGGCGACAAGCTCGCCGATCTGGCAGCCACGCTGCCGCATCCGCACGCCGTGCATTGCTACGCTGTCGACGTGCGCGATGCGCTGGCACTGCGGGCGGCGGCGGGCGACTTCATGGCGCGCCACGGGGTGCCGGATATCGTCATTGCGAATGCGGGCATCAGCCACGGCGTGAATACGGAAGATGCGGCGGATCTGCCGCATTTCGCGTCCGTCATGGACACCAACTGGATGGCCATGGTCGCCACCTTCAGCCCGTTCGTGGCGCCCATGCGCGCGCGCAAGCGCGGCACGCTCGTGGGAATCGGCAGCGTGGCGGGAGTGCGCGGTCTGCCGGGTCATGGTGCGTACAGCGCCTCGAAAGCGGCGGCGATGACCTATCTGGAGAGCCTGCGCGTCGAACTGCGGGCCGACAAGGTCGCGGTGGTCACGATCGCGCCGGGCTACATCCGTACGCCGATGACCGACGGCAACCCGTTCCCGATGCCCTTCCTGATGGATGCGGACAAGTTCGCGCGAAAAGCCGCGGCGGCGATTGCACGCGGCAAGCGCTTCGTTGTGCTGCCCTGGCAGATGGGTATCGTGGCCTGCGCGATGCGGCGTCTGCCGCGCTGGCTCTATGACAGGCTCTTCGCGCGGGCGCCGCGCAAGCCGACGCTGTCGCAACGTCAGGCGCGCGAGGCCGAGGTGCTCCAGGCGGACGCCTCGCAGGCCGAGAAGACCGGGAAGGGCGTGAAAAACGCGAAGGACGACTCGACAGGCAAGATGTCCGACACGCCTTAGGACGACGCGCCCCGAGCATGGGCGCGCCATCCCGGTGCGCCCTGCTTCCTCGGCTTCATTGGGTTCACCGCTTCATCCGGTGCGCCCTTCGCTCCGAGATCCCATTCGGACATCCCCCAAAAAGCGCCGCGACCGATCGGGATACCGGGCATTGCGCGTTAGAGTGCCTCGCTCCGTCCACCCCGCGATGTCACATGAACGCCCTGTCTCTGCAAGACGCATCGCGCGCTTGCCCCCCGCGCGGCGTCGCCCTCATCCCGTCCGGACCGCTTTGGCACGTCACCGCCAGTATTTGCGCCATCTCGAACACCGTCCCGCATGGGTATGCGGCGATGCAGGCGGACCTCGGCAAGCGCTGCCGTACGCGCGACCGCCTCGCATGGCTCGCATGTCTCGCGAGCCTTCCGGTGCTTGCCGGATGTGCGGCACTGGATGCCGGCAACTGGCAAGTATTTGGCCCACCGGGCGTCTACGTGGGCCCGCCGCCTGCCGCTGTCGCGCCCGCGCCCCTGATCGTGACACCGCCGCCGCGCATCGTCACGCCGGCCCCCACCATCATCGCCCCGCCCCCTGTGGTAGTCGCCCCGCTGAGCCCGCCGTACGTCGTGGTGCCCCCGCCGCTGCCGCGCAGTTCGCGCGACGCCGCCCACTTTCTGCGCGAGCGCTGCTACCGGCAAAAGGGCGGGTGCTACACCACGGAGCATCAGGGCGGCTACGTGTTCGACCCGTACACCGGCGCGTGGGACTGGGTCGACCAGCGGCACTATCGCTGGAAAGGACATCGGAAACGACGGTAAAGCTTCAGGTTCGTCACCGTCCCGGCGTTCCATGCGGAAAATCCGCTGTTCGACGCAAGATCCCGCGGTATTTTTGACCCGTTGTGGTGCATTCCAAACCTGCGCTAGAGTGGGCGTGCAACTGGCACGAGGTATACACGACGTTAAACCGGCATTGCCGCCAAAGAGCGGACGCGTGTCGACGGCCCATGGGCCGTGTACCGATCCGACTGCGGCAGGCCCTACCACGCAGGAGAGGCACATGCAGACAACCCCCACCGGCGCGCCGGTCATCGATCCTGCACTGCGACGCAAGGCAGTGATCGGGTCCACGCTGGGCAATGCATTCGAATGGTTCGACTTCACGGTGTACGGGCTGTTCGCCGTTGTCATCGCGAAGCTGTTCTTCCCCGCGGAAAACGACACGAACTCGCTGCTTGCGAGCGTGGCCTCGCTCGGCGTGGCGTTCTTCTTCCGTCCCATTGGCGGCGTGGCGTTCGGTTTGTATGCCGACCGCGCCGGCCGCAAGTCCGCCCTCTCGGTCATGGTGCTGCTCATGGCGCTGGGCACGGGGCTCATCGGTATCGCGCCGACATACGCGACCATTGGCTTCGCGGCGCCACTGCTGATCCTGCTCGCGCGCGTGATCCAGGGCTTCTCGGCCGGCGGGGAATTCGGCGGCTCGACCGCCATGCTCATCGAGTTTTCTCCGCCGCACCTGCGCGGCTTCTACGGCAGCTTCCAGATGTGCTCGCAGGCGCTGGCCGTGGCGCTCGCCGGGCTGTGCGCCTATGTGCTCAACACGGGCCTCACGAAAGAAGCCCTTGAATCGTGGGGCTGGCGTCTGCCGTTCCTGTTCGGGATTCTGATCGGGCCGGTCGGCTTTTACATTCGTCGCCGCATGACCGAGTCGCCGGAATTCCTGGCATATGCCGCCGCACGCGAGCCAACGCGCCGCACGCCGCTCGCCGACGTGTTCTCGAAGCATTACCGGTCGCTCATCGCGGGCTTCGGCCTGACCGTGGCCGCAACCACGTCGTTCTATGTCACGCTCATCTACACGCCGATCTATGCCGTCAAGCAACTCGGCCTGACTCAGGGCGCCGCCAGCCTGTCGACGTTCGTCGCCGCCATGCTCATCGCGGCACTGTGCCCGCTGACCGGCTGGATCTCGGATCGCGTGGGCCGCAAGCCGCTCATTCTGATGTTCGTGCTGCTCTACGGCCTGACGTCGTTCTGGATGTTCACGCGCCTGCATAACGCGCCATCGATGGGCAACCTTCTGCTTGCCCAGATTCTGCCTGCCGTGTGCATGGGTTTCGTATGGGGTGCGTTCCCGACGGCCGTCACGGAAGTGTTCCCGGTGGGCGTGCGCTCGACGGGCGTGTCGATTCTGTACAACGTCTCGGTGATGCTGTTCGGTGGCCTTGCCCCGTTCTGGATCACGTACATGATCAAGGCGACACAGAATCCGCTCGCGCCCGCGTATTACATTCTGCTCACCGTGGCGATCAGCCTGGTGACCTACGGCCTGCTCGGCCGCGACGGACGGCACCTGCCGACGGCGGCACAACACGCCTGACACCGACGGCGTCACACCAGGCAAAAACGCCCCGCGGGCTTCGGCCTGCGGGGCGTTTTTGCTTTCGACTCGGCGCGGTAATCAGACCGGGCTGAAGCGCCAGACGCCCTTCTCGTCACGCGCGCGCCGGAGTTCACCCGCGTGCCACAGCAGGTGAAGGTGCGCGAGCGCTTCACCCATGGCGAACGTCGTCTGGTGCGCATCGAGCTTGCGGTGGAACATGATCGGGACGATGTCACCGGCGCTTTGCGGCGCACGCGCGCAGGCGTCGCGCACTTCCTGCAATCGCGCCGCGTGGTGGTCGCGCAATTGGCGGATGCGCGTGTGCAATCCGGTAAATGGCCTGCCGTGCGAGGGCAGCACCAGGCAATCGGCGGGGAGTTCGAGATAGACACCGAGCGAGTCGAGGAACAGTTGCAGCGAATTCGCTTCCGGCTCGATGTCGAACACACTCACGTTGGTCGAAATGCGCGGCAACACCATGTCGCCGGAGATCAGTACGTTGTGCTGCGCCGAGTACAGCGCCATGTGCTCGGGTGAATGTCCATAGCCGGCGATCAGCCGCCAGTCGCTGCCGCCAATGCGCAGCGTGCCGCCATCGCGCAGACGGTAGAAGCGCGAGGGCACCTCCGGCACGAGATCGCTGAAGTAGGTCTTGCGGTTGCGGATCTGATCGATCATCCGTTCGTCGGCCAGCCCGTGCGCAATGAAGTGGGCCACCGCGAATTCGCCGCCGGCGTTCGCCGCGTTGTTGTTGTCGCCTTCCGACATGAGACGCCCCCATGCGTAGTCGCCCAGCGACATGGCGAGACGGGCGTCCCAACGGGCCTTGTCGCCGCCCTTGCAGATCCAGTGCGCAAGCCCCAGGTGATCCGGATGACAGTGCGTGACCACCACGCGCAACACCGGCTCGCCGCCGAGCGCGCTGTCGAACACCTGCTCCCAATAGGCTTTGATCTGCGGATGGGTAATGCCGCAATCGACGATGGTCCAGCCTTTCACGCCATCGACTTCGTCGCGCAGCAACCACAGGTTGATGTGATCGAGCACGAACGGCAGCGGCATGCGCACCCAGAATACGCCGGGCACCACTTCGTGCACCGTGCCGCCGTCAGGCAGAAAGTCACCGAGAGGATAGTTCAGTTGTTGTTCGAGGGCATTCACGGGGGCCACGCTCCAGAGGGGCTTGTTCTCTTGTTGTGGGGTTGACGCCGTCACCGATTGCATACGGTTCAAGTTGACGCTAACGTAAACGGCAATTCTATCTGCAATGGTAAGCACCCGCTTAACCCGATGCTCACATACACGATCACCGATCTCGCCCGCGAGTTCGACATTACGCCCCGCGCGATCCGTTTCTACGAGGATCAGGGGCTGCTCACGCCCGCCCGGGAGGGCCCCGGCGGACGCCATCGCGTCTACACCGGGCAGGATCGCACACGCCTGAAGCTCACGCTTCGCGGCAAACGCCTCGGGCTCACGCTCTCGGAAATCAAGACGATTCTCGATCTTTACGAATCGCCCAAGGATACGGTGCCGCAACTCAAAGTGTTCCTGGACACCCTTGCGCAGCATCGCGAGGTACTCGAGCAGCAACTCGAAGACCTTCACGCCACGCTCGACGAAGTCTCGCAGCACGAAGCCCAGTGTCTCGCGCTACTCGAAGCCGCGGGCGAGACGGTGCCCGCGACACCGGCCCGGCGCGGCAAGGCGAGCGTCGCTCACTGAATCGATCCCCTCCGACGGCGGCGCCCGGCGCCGTCCGTCACGCAAGGCCCGCCAACGTCACGATGGCGGACATCGCCCGAAGCGCCAGGCCAGTCGCAGGGCGGCCATACCGAAGTCACGACACCCTCAGGAAACCCCTTACTTTACGTTTACGTAAACGTAAAGTAGTATCTTCGAACCTGGTACCCTGGCCCTTTCGACGCGCCCCTTCCGATCATGGCAAACGTCCCTGTCTCCCACGCCGCACCGCTCGACGACGTCGTCGCCGCGAAAATCCGCGCGAGTTTCGACCAACAGGGCGTCATGACGCATTGGGGCGCGCGGCTTTCGCACCTGGCTGACGGTCACTGCGAGATCACGTTGCCCTTCTCGGACAAGGTCAATCAGCAGCATGGCTTCTTTCATGGCGGGGTCATCGGCGCCATCGCCGATTCGGCGGGCGGCTACGCGGGCTACACGCGCCTGTCGCCGGAGCAGGAGCTGGTCACGGCCGAATACAAATTGAACATTCTGGCGCCCGGCAGGGGGGATACACTGATCGGACGCGGTCAGGTCGTCAAAGCCGGACGCTCGCTCATCGTCACCACCGCCGAACTGTTCGTCATCGACGATGGCCAGTGGACGCTTTGCGCACTGATGCAGCAAACGCTGTTCCCGCTGCCCGCGAACCCGGCGGCCAAGGTGCCCGTCGCAGCGCGCTGAGCCACGCTCGCGCGCACGCCATTGCGCCGTCGACGCAATCGAAGCGACCCACTCAACGATTTCGAAGCCTTATCGAACACGCGCGCGGGCGAGCCGCCACGCGCCACCCTCTGGAGACTGTGTCATGACCCTGTTGCCCGGCCTCAACTTCATGCTTGGCGAAGACCTCGACATGCTGCGCGAATCGGTGGCGAACTTCGCCGCGAAGGAAATCGCGCCGCGCGCCGCCGAAGTCGACCGCACCGACCAGTTCCCGATGGATCTGTGGCGCAAGATGGGCGATCTCGGCGTGCTCGGCATGACCGTCTCGGAGCAGTACGGCGGCGCGAACATGGGCTACCTGGCGCACATGATCGCGATGGAGGAGATCTCGCGCGCGTCGGCCTCGATCGGCCTGTCGTACGGCGCGCATTCGAACCTGTGCGTCAACCAGATCCATCGCAACGGCACGCCCGCACAGAAGGAGAAGTACCTGCCGAAGCTGGTGTCCGGCGAACACGTCGGCGCGCTGGCGATGAGCGAGCCCAATGCCGGCTCGGATGTCGTGAGCATGAAGCTGCGTGCCGAGAAGCGCGGCGACCGCTATGTGCTCAACGGCACCAAGATGTGGATCACCAACGGCCCTGACTGCGACACGCTGGTCGTCTATGGCAAGACCGATCCGGAAGCGGGCGCACGCGGCATGACGGCCTTCCTCGTCGAAAAGGGCATGAAGGGCTTCTCCGTGGCGCAAAAGCTCGACAAGCTCGGCATGCGCGGCTCGCACACGGGCGAGCTGGTGTTCGAGAACGTGGAAGTGCCCGAGGAGAACGTGCTGGGCCAGGTCGGCGGCGGCGTGAAGGTGCTCATGAGCGGGCTGGACTACGAGCGCGCCGTGCTCGCCGGCGGTCCGCTGGGGATCATGCAGGCAGCCATGGACGTGGTCGTGCCGTATATCCACGACCGCAAGCAGTTCGGCCAGTCGATCGGTGAATTCCAGCTCATTCAGGGCAAGGTCGCCGACATGTATACGATCCTGCAGGCCAGCCGGGCGTACCTTTATGCCGTGGGCCGCCAGCTGGACTCGCTGGGCAGCGACCACGTGCGCCAGGTGCGCAAGGACTGCGCGGGCGTGATCCTTTACACCGCCGAAAAGGCCACGTGGATGGCCGGCGAGGCCATCCAGATCCTGGGCGGCAACGGCTACATTAACGAATACCCGGTCGGCCGCCTGTGGCGCGACGCCAAGCTCTACGAGATCGGCGCCGGCACGTCCGAGATCCGCCGCATGCTGATCGGCCGCGAACTGTTCGCGGAAACGATGTAAGCAGGCGAACGACCACAGGAAAACGACCCACATCCAGGCGCGGGCAGCGGCGCTACAATCCACTCAGACAGCAAGGAAAACGCACCTGCGCCCGTCCCGACCGGTATGAATCACTTCCCGAAACTCCTGTCGTCGCAGTTTGCTTTCGACGTCGCCCGCACGATGCTGGACGGCTTCGACAAGCATTACCGCATTTTCCGCGAGGTGTGTGTCGCGGCGCAGGCATGTTTCGAGGCGGGTGACTTCATGGGCATCCAGAAACTCCAGCGCGATCGCATCGCCTATTACGACGAGCGCGTGCGCGAATGCGTCGTCACGCTGGAAGACGAGTTCGACGCCCAGTCGCTCGACGACGACGTCTGGCAGCAGGTGAAGCTGCACTACATCGGCCTGCTCACCGAGCATCGTCAACCCGAACTGGCCGAGACGTTCTTCAACTCGGTGTGCTGCAAGATCCTTCACCGCTCGTACTTCAACAACCGCTTCATCTTCGTGCGCCCGGCCGTGGCGACGGAGTACATCGAGAACGACGCGCCGGCCGCCAGGCCGACGTACCGCGTCTACTACCCGGCGCAGGACGGGATGGTCGCCACGCTCACGCGCATCGTCACGAACTTCCAGCTCCGGCGGGCATTCGCCGATCTGCCGCGCGACATCGACTACGTGATGCGCGCCATCGACGAGACGCTCGGCGCGTTCGAGCCCGCACCGAATTTCCAGATTCACGTGCTCTCGTCGCTGTTCTTCCGCAACAAGGCGGCCTACATCGTCGGCCGTATCGTGAACGGCGACACGACCACGCCGCTGGCCATCTCGATCATGCACGACGATAACGGCAAGCTGGCGCTCGACGCCGCGCTGCTGCGCCGCGACGCATTGCGGGTGGTATTCAGCTTCACGCACGCCTACTTCATGGTCGACATGGAAGTGCCGTCGGCCTACGTGCACTTTCTGCGCACGATCATGCCGGGCAAGCCCAAGGCCGAGATCTACACGTCCGTGGGCCTGCAAAAGCATGGCAAGAACCTGTTCTACCGCGACTTCCTGCATCACCTGAAGCATTCGAGCGACAAGTTCGTCAGCGCGCCCGGCATTCGCGGGCTGGTGATGCTCGTGTTCACGCTGCCGTCGTATCCGTACGTGTTCAAGCTGATTCGCGAGCGCTTCGCGCCGCCCAAGGAAACCACGCGCGAGCAGGTCAAGGCGAAGTACCTGATGGTCAAGCAGCATGATCGCGTGGGCCGCATGGCCGACACGCTGGAGTTCTCGAGCGTGGCCTTCCCGCTCTCGCGCTTCGACGACGCCCTGCTCGCCGAACTCCAGGCCGAAGTACCCTCGCTGCTCGAATACGACGGCGACGCGCTCGTGATTCGCCATTGCTATATCGAGCGCCGCATGACGCCGCTCAACCTCTGGCTGCAAACGGCCACCGACGCCCAGGTCGATCACGCCATGCGCGAGTATGGCAACGCGGTCAAGGAACTGATGGCGGCGAACATCTTTCCGGGAGACATGCTGTACAAGAATTTCGGCGTGACGCGTCACGGCCGGGTGGTTTTCTACGACTACGACGAGCTCGAATACCTGACGGATTGCCACATCCGCCGGGTGCCCGAGCCCCGTAACGAAGAAGAGGCGATGTCGGGGGAAGTCTGGTACCGTGTAGGCCCGCACGACGTGTTTCCGCAGACGTTCGAAACGTTTCTGACGGGCGACACGCGCGTGCGTCACTATCTGAGCCAGCATCATCCGGATTTCTTCGACCCGCGCCTGTGGCAGGACTTTCAGGACCGGGTACGGGCCGGACAGATGCACGACTTCTATCCGTACGATGTCGCGCTGCGTTTCGTCAATCGCTACGGCACCGCGAGCGGTGCCGCAAGCGCCCCGCCCCACGCGGTGGCCGCTTGAGCGCCCGACGTCTCCCAGCCCACGACACGCCCGCCGGATGACACGATCATGACCGAAGACAAAGACCAGCCTCTCATCCACCTGCTCGACAACAACCGCGCCTGGGTTGCCGGCGTGAACGCGGAAGACCCCGCGTTCTTCGAGCGGCTGTCCAGGCAACAGGCCCCCGAATATCTCTGGATCGGCTGCTCCGACTCGCGCGTGCCCGCGAACCAGATCACGGGCCTGGCGCCGGGCGAGGTATTCGTGCACCGCAATATCGCCAACGTGGTGGTCCACAGCGATCTCAACTGCCTGTCGGTGTTGCAGTTCGCGGTCGAGGTGCTGAAGGTTCGCCACATCATGGTAGTCGGCCACTACGGCTGCGGTGGCGTGGGCGCGGCACTCGACGGCGAGAGGATGGGCCTGGTCGACAACTGGCTGCGGCACGTGCGCGACGTCTACGAGCGCCACGTCGACCAGATCGACGCGCTGCCCTCGCGCGACGCGCGCCACGACCGCCTGTGCGAGCTCAATGCCATCGAACAGGTCGTCAACATTTGCCATACGACGGTACTGCGCGACGCCTGGGCACGCAATCAGCCGGTGACGGTGCATGGCTGGGTGTACGGCCTGCGCGACGGGCTGGTGCGGGACCTGCGCATGTCCGTCAACAGCCTCGAGAGCCTGCCGCGGATCTATGACCGCTGCGTGGCCGCGATGGCCGAATTACGTCAACCGCGCGCCTGAACGGCGGACGCTGTCCGGCGCACGCCGGACTCGCCCGGGGATGTTCCGCGATCGGGCGCGTGGACGACGGAGCGATTGAAGCATTGGATATTCCGGTGCCGCTGAATCCGCCGCGAGGCGGGCTCGCCGGGGCCGCCACCGATTACAGGAGATTGCCATGCAACAGGACCCGATCGTCATCGTTTCCGCCGCCCGCACGCCGATGGGCGGCCTGCAAGGGGTGTTCGGCGACGTCGCCGCCCCGCAACTCGGTGCCGCCGCCATTCGCGCGGCCGTCGAGCGTGCCGGCCTCAAGCCTGAGCAGGTCGACGAAGTCGTCATGGGATGCGTGCTGCCCGCCGGGCAGGGCCAGGCCCCGGCGCGTCAGGCCACGCTCGGCGCCGGTCTGCCGCTTGCGGCCGGCGCCACCACGGTCAACAAGATGTGCGGTTCGGGCATGCGCGCCGCGATGTTCGCGCACGACATGCTCGTGGCCGGCAGCGTCGACGTGATCGTCGCGGGCGGTATGGAGAGCATGAGCAATGCGCCGTACCTGTTGCCCAAGGCGCGCGCAGGCATGCGCATGGGTCACGGCCAGGTCATCGATCACATGTTCTTCGACGGTCTGGAAGACGCCTACGACAAGGGGCGTCTGATGGGGACCTTCGCCGAAGAATGCGCCGACCGCTACGCCTTTACCCGCGAAGCGCAGGACGCGTTCGCGATCGCCTCACTCGAGCGTGCGCAAAACGCCACGAAGGACGGCTCGTTCGCGTGGGAGATCACACCCGTCACGGTACCCGGCCGCAAGGGCGACACCGTCGTCGACCAGGACGAACAACCGTTCAAGGCCAACCCCGAGAAGATTCCCACGCTCAAGGCGGCATTCCGCAAGGACGGCACGGTCACGGCCGCGAATTCGTCCTCGATCTCCGACGGCGCCGCCGCGCTGGTGCTCATGCGCGAGTCGACGGCCAAACGTCTCGGACTCGCGCCGCTCGCGCGCATCGCCGGACACAGCACGTTCGCCCAGGCACCGGGCCTGTTCACCACCGCACCGGTCGGTGCGATGCGCAAGCTCTTCGAGAAGACCGGCTGGTCGGCGAACGACGTCGATCTGTACGAAATCAACGAAGCCTTCGCCGTCGTCACGATGGCCGCGATGCACGAGTTCGACCTGCCGCACGAGACGGTCAACATTCATGGCGGCGCGTGTGCGCTCGGCCACCCCATCGGCGCGTCCGGTGCGCGCATTCTCGTGACGCTGATCGGCGCGTTGCGCAAGACCGGCGGCAAGCGCGGCGTGGCCAGCCTGTGCATCGGTGGCGGCGAAGCGACGGCGATGGCCGTCGAACTCGTCTGAGCCCGGTGACGGGTCTCTCAAGCCTCTTCGGAACCCACTCTTCATGAAAACAGCACTCATCATCGGCGCCTCGCGCGGCATCGGCATGGAGTTCGTGCGGCAATACCGGGAAGACGGCTGGCGCGTGTTCGCCACCGCCCGCAACGACGACGGACTGGCGGCCCTGCGCGAACTCGGCGCCGAGCCGCTCAGGCTCGACGTCACGCGTATCGAATCGATCTCCGGCCTGTCCTGGCAACTGGACGGCGTGGCACTCGACGTTGCGGTCTACAACGCGGGCGTGAATTCCGAGCGCACCACGGGCCTCGCGCCGGTTACGACGGCGGAATTCGACCGCGTGTTTCACACGAACGTGCTCGGCGCCATGCATGCCGCGCCGCTCGTGCTTCCGCTGGTCGAGGCGGCCGGCGGCGCCTTCGGTTTCCTGTCGAGTCGCATGGGCAGCATGGCGCTCATGGAATCGAACGGCAGCTGGCTGTATCGCGCCAGCAAGGCGGCCGTGAATTCGATCGTGAAGGCGACGTCGCTCGAAGCACAGCGCGCCACATGCGTGGCCATGCACCCCGGCTGGGTGCGCACGGACATGGGCGGCGAGCACGCCGATATCGACGTGCAGACGAGCGTCGCCGGCATGCGCCGCGTACTCGCCCGTGCACCGGGCGAGCGCGCCACGCACAACGGCGGCTTCTTCAACTACGACGGCAACGCGCTCGCCTGGTAAGCCGGGCGAGCGGCAAGGATTGCATCGACGGAACATCGATGGGTGGCGACCGGGCGAACATGGCCCGGCGCACAACCGAATAACAAGCTGTATGTATCAGTGGTGCCACACCGCCGTATCTTTTGATTCGCGGGCCAGAAACGTCACTCGGAACGGGAGCCAGCATGACGTCCGCTATCGACTTTTATTTCGACTTCGCATCCCCGTATGGGTATTTTGCGAGCACCTGCATCGATGACATCGCCTCGAAGAACGGGCGCGGTGTCGCGTGGCATCCGATCCTGCTCGACATCGTCTACAAGGTGAACGGTACGGGGGCGCCGGTGCAGCATCCGATCAAGACCGAGTATCTGCGGCACGATGTGGAGCGCACCGCTCGCTTTCACAAGATTCCATACAAGCGCCCGACGCATTTCCCGATTCCCACCCAGGCGGCCGAGCGCGCCGTGCTTTGGGTGCAGGACCATCGCGGCGGCGACCTGTCCGCGGAGTTTGCCAAGTCGATCTTCACGGCGTTGTACGTCGACGACGTGAACATCGGCGATCCGGCGGAACTGGTGCGGATCGGCGAGTCGCTGGGCATCGACGGCGCGGCACTCGACGCGGGCATGCATTCCCCGGCGGCGAAGGATCATCTCAAGGCCGAGATCGACCTGGCGATGGCGCGCGGCGTGTTCGGTTCGCCGTTCGTCATCGTGGACGGCGAGCCGTTCTGGGGGTTCGACCGCTTCGCACAGGTCGAGGCCTGCCTGAAGCACGGCAAGCTCTGACAACAAGGCAAGACAACATCATGGCAAGACCCCAACCGTCGCGCGACAACACGACACAGGACACCGGACGCGAAGCCTGCCCCTGCGGCGGTCTCGCGTTCGAAGACTGTTGCGCACGCTATCTCGAACGAGGCGACCTCGCGCCCACGGCCGAGGCGCTGATGCGCTCGCGCTACACGGCATTCGTGCGCCACGACGCGGCGTATCTGCTCGACACCTGGGCGGTGCGCACGCGCCCCGCCTCGCTCGAGTTCGACGACGCCCCCCAATGGCTTGGCCTCCAGGTCAAGGCGCACCTGCAACGCGACGACGCGCACGCTGAAGTCGAATTCGTCGCCCGCTACAAGGTCGGCGGCCGCGCGCACCGGTTGCACGAGCGCAGCCGCTTCGAGCGCACCGACGACGGACGCTGGCGTTACGTCGACGGCGACCTGTACGACTGACGACGCGCGCGAACCGTCCGCGCGACGGTTCGCATCGCCCAGGCCACGCAATTCACGACAACTCACCCTCCACCGGATTTCGTCACATGCCGATTCTCGAGAGCAAACTCAACCCGCGCGGCGAAGACTTTGCACGCAACGCGGCCACGATGCAGACCCTGGTCGACGACCTGCGCGCGCGTATCGCGCAACTGGCCGGTGGCGGCGGCGAGGCCGCGCGCAAGAAGCACATCGCCCGCGGCAAGCTGCTGCCGCGCGAGCGCGTTCAACAACTGCTCGATCCGGGCTCGCCGTTTCTCGAGCTCTCGCAGCTCGCCGCCATCGGCATGTATCACGACGACGCCCCGGGCGCGGGCGTGATCACCGGCATCGGCCGCGTGTCGGGCCAGGAATGCGTGATCGTGTGCAACGACGCCACGGTCAAGGG
The DNA here is from genome assembly GCF_000767615.3 of Pandoraea pnomenusa. Lineage (NCBI taxonomy): Bacteria > Pseudomonadati > Pseudomonadota > Betaproteobacteria > Burkholderiales > Burkholderiaceae > Pandoraea > Pandoraea pnomenusa. The sequence goes on from NZ_CP009553.3 coordinate 4,981,021, forward strand.
CGGCACCTATTACCCGATGACGGTCAAGAAGCACCTGCGCGCGCAGGAGATCGCCGAGCAGAATCATCTGCCCTGCATCTATCTGGTCGACTCGGGCGGCGCCAACCTGCCGAACCAGGACGATGTGTTTCCCGATCGCGATCACTTCGGACGCATCTTCTACAACCAGGCGCAAATGTCCGCGAAGGGCATTCCGCAGATCGCCGTGGTAATGGGCTCGTGCACGGCAGGTGGCGCATACGTGCCCGCCATGAGCGACGAGTCGATCATCGTCAAGGAACAGGGCACGATTTTCCTCGGCGGCCCGCCGCTGGTGAAAGCCGCCACCGGCGAGGAAGTGAGTGCGGAAGACCTCGGCGGCGCCGACGTGCACACACGCCTGTCGGGTGTGGCCGATCATTTCGCCCAGAACGACGCGCATGCGCTCGCCATCGCGCGCAACATCGCGGCGAACCTGAACCGGCGCAAACCCGCGACCGTCGCCGTGCGCCCCCCGGTCGAGCCGAAGTACGACGCACGCGAGCTGTACGGCGTGATTCCCGCCGATACGAAGAAGCCGTTCGACGTGCGCGAAGTGATCGCGCGTCTGGTCGACGGCTCCGAGTTCGACGAGTTCAAGGCACGCTACGGCACCACGCTCGTGTGCGGCTTCGCGCATCTTTGGGGCTACCCGGTCGGCATCGTGGCGAACAACGGCATTCTGTTCTCGGAGTCGGCGCAGAAAGGCGCGCACTTCATCGAGCTTTGCTGCCAGCGCAAGATCCCGCTGATCTTCCTGCAGAACATCACGGGCTTCATGGTCGGTCGCAAGTACGAGAACGAAGGCATCGCCAAGCACGGCGCCAAGATGGTGACGGCCGTGGCCACGGCCAACGTGCCGAAATTCACCGTGATCATCGGTGGCTCGTTCGGTGCGGGCAACTATGGCATGTGCGGTCGCGCATACTCGCCCCGCTTCCTGTGGATGTGGCCGAACGCCCGTATCTCGGTGATGGGCGGCGAGCAGGCCGCGTCGGTGCTCGCCACGGTCAAGCGCGACGGCATCGAAGCCAAGGGCGGTCAATGGAGCGCCGAGGAGGAAGACGCCTTCAAGCAACCGATCCGCGACCAGTACGAGCGTCAGGGGCACCCGTATTACGCAAGCGCCCGCCTGTGGGACGACGGCGTGATCGACCCGGCCGATACGCGCACGGTGCTCGGACTGGGCCTGTCGGCCTCGCTGAACGCGCCGATTCCGGATTCGCGCTTCGGCCTGTTCCGCATGTAATCGCCCCGATCGACACGCCCGGCCACTCGAGGATTTCCACGTCATGAATCTTGCCACGCTCAAATTCGGCGTCGACGCGCATGTCGCCACCGTCACGCTCAATCGTCCCGACGTTCGCAACGCCTTCAACGAGACGGTCATCGAAGAACTCACGGGCGCGTTTCGCGCGCTCGCCACGAACGATGACGTGCGCGTCATCGTGCTCGCGGCCGAAGGCGTCGCCTTCTGTGCCGGCGCCGACCTGAACTGGATGAAGAAGATGGCCGGTTACTCCGACGCCGAGAACCGTGCCGACGCCATGACGCTTGCCGTCATGCTCAACACCATCTACCGCTGCCCGAAGCCGGTGATCGCACGCGTGCAGGGCGACGCATACGCCGGGGGCGTCGGTCTGGCGGCCGTAGCCGACGTCGTCGTCGCCGTCGACACGGCGCATTTCTGTCTGTCGGAGGCAAAGCTCGGCCTGATTCCGGCGACGATCGGGCCGTATGTCATTCGCGCATTGGGCGAGCAGGCCTCGCGCCGCTACTTCCTGACGGCCGAACGCTTCGCGGCGTCGACGGCGCAGCGGCACGGGCTCGTGCATGAGGTCGTGAGCGCCGACGCGCTCGACGGCACGGTGCAGGCGCTGGCCAAGGCATTGGCCGAGAACAGCCCCAACGCGGTGAAGGAATGCAAACGTCTCGTGCAGGACTTCGCGAGCCGCGTCATCGACGACGGCGCGATCGCCGACACCGCGGAGCGCATTGCGAAGATCCGCGCGTCGGAGGAAGGCCGCGAGGGCGTGCGTTCGTTCCTCGAGAAACGCGCGCCGTCGTGGCGTAGCGAGAACTGAGCGAGAACTGAGCGCGCGCTGTGCCCGCGCGCGCCTGACGGCCGCCCGAACGGTTACAAATATTTTTGGGGAGACGCAACGACGGAGATGCCGCAACGTTATCGGCGGGTTTTGAGGAATTATCGATAACGTCTTCCTATGGCACGCAAAACCTCAAGTTTTTGCCACATTTCCGCCTATTGCCCTGCCAAATCGCTTTGCCTACCATGCGCCCATCCCCCACCTCCGGCCCCATGCGGCACCGCTGCGCGCGATGCCTGCCGCGGGCCAGCCGGACAATCGACCGCCGCCTTCGGGCGGGCGTCGTGCGTCGCGGCCAACCAAGGAGTCAATGATGGACGCCTTCCCGCGCCCCCCCGCCGGTCCCGGCGATCTCGCCGCGCGAAGTCTGCGACAGGTCTGGCACCCCTGCACGCAGATGAAGCAACAGGCAAAGCTGCCACTCGTCGCGCTGTCGCACGGCGAAGGCCCCTGGCTCGTCGATACCGACGGCGAGCGCTACCTCGATGCCATCAGTTCCTGGTGGGTCAACCTTTTCGGTCACGCCAACCCGCGCATCAACGCCTCGCTCGTCGACCAGCTCGGCCGTCTGGAGCACGCCATGCTGGCCGGCTTCACGCACGAGCCGGTCGTGGCGCTGGCAGAGCGCCTGTCGGCGCTGACCGGCGGCGTGCTCGGCCATGCCTTCTTTGCGTCCGACGGCGCCTCGGCCGTCGAGATCGCACTCAAGATGAGCTTTCACGCGTGGCGCAATCAGGGGCACGACGACAAGCGCGAATTCGTTTGCGTGCGCCACGGTTATCACGGCGAGACGCTCGGTGCACTGGCCGTGACCGACGTTGCGCTGTTTCGCGACGCCTACGATCCGCTGCTGCGCCACGCGCACGTCGTGGCGTCGCCCGACGCGCGCAACGCGCGTGACGGCGAATCGGACATCGATGTCGCGCATCGCGCGGCCGCCGAACTCGAGGCATTGCTGGCACGCCGCGAGGGCCGCATTGCCGCCGTCATCGTCGAGCCCCTCGTGCAGTGCGCGGCAGGCATGGCGATGCACGACCCCGAGTATCTGCGCCGTGCGCGCGCGCTGTGCGACCAATATGGCGCACACCTGATCGCCGACGAGATCGCCGTGGGATGCGGGCGCACGGGCACGTTCTTCGCCTGTGAACAAGCCGGCATCTGGCCCGATCTGCTGACGTTGTCCAAGGGCATCAGCGGCGGATACCTGCCGCTCTCGCTCGTGCTTTCGCGCGACGCCATCTTCGACGCGTTCTACGACGACGACACCGCGCGCGGTTTCCTGCACTCGCATTCGTACACGGGCAATCCCCTGGCGTGCCGCGCCGCGTTGGCCACGCTCGATATCTTCGCGGACGACGATGTCCTCGCCGTCAATGCGTTGCGTGCCCGGCGTCTGTCCGATGCGCTCGCACCGCTGGCCAACGACCCGCGCGCGAAGCATTTCCGCCAGCGCGGCATGATCTGGGCGTTCGACGCCGACGTGCCGCAGGCGGCGGAGGCGGTCCGTGCGTTCTCCCGGCGCTTCTACACCGAAGCGCGCGCGCGCGGCGTGCTGTTGCGCCCGATCGGCAATACCGTCTACCTGATGCCGCCGTACGTGCTCGACGACGCGACGATCGACTGGCTCGCCAGCCGCACGATGGCCGCGTTCGATGTCACGATGCGCGACCTCGGCGGCGGCAATCGTGTCGCGACGGTCGGGAAGGAGCAGGCAGCATGACCGCCCACACCCTCCCCCCGCTCTTCGACCGCCTCGATGCGGGCCTCGCCGAAATCGACCGCGCGCATCTGCGCCGCCGTCATCGCGTGGTTTCCACGCCGTGCCAGCCGCACGTATGCGCCGACGGCCGCGACGTCCTCGCCTTCACGAGCAACGACTATCTCGGACTCGCGGCACATCCGAAGGTCGTGGCCGCGCTGATCGACGGTGCGCAGCGATACGGTGCGGGCAGCGGAGCCTCGCACCTGATCAGCGGTCATTTCCAGGCCCATGCCGAACTTGAAGACGCGCTTGCGCAGTTCATGTCGCCGCATCTGGTCGAGGCCCGCGCACTGTACTTCTGCACGGGATACATGGCTAACCTGGCGACGATCTCGGCACTCGCGGACAAGGACGCCGAGATCTTCTCCGAGGCGCTCAATCACGCTTCGCTCATCGACGGCGCGCGACTGTCGCGCGCACGCACGCAGATCTACCCGCACGGCGACGTCGACGCGCTGGGCGCGTTGCTCGCCGCCAGCACGGCCGAGACGAAGCTGATCGTGACCGACGGCGTGTTCTCCATGGACGGCGACATCGCGCCGCTGCCGCAACTGCTCGCGCTGGCCGAACGCCACAATGCGTGGCTGATCGTGGACGATGCGCACGGATTCGGTGTCGTGGGCGAAAACGGACGCGGCGTGTTCGAGCATTTCGCGTTGCGCTCGCCCAACCTCGTCATCATCGGCACGCTCGGCAAGGCGGCGGGCGTGGGCGGCGCGTACGTGGCCGCGAACCGGCGCGTGATTGAATGGCTCGTCAATCGCGCGCGTCCGTACATCTTCACCACGGCGGCCGCGCCGTCGCAGGCGCATGCGCTGCTCACGAGCCTGGCGATCATCGCCGGCGACGAGGGACGCGAGCGCCGCGCCACGCTGCAAGCACGCATCGCGCAACTGCGCGACACCCTCGCGTTGCGCCACTGGCGGCACATGGCCTCGCCCACGGGCGTGCAACCGATCATCCTTGGCGAAAACGCCGCGGCGCTGCACGCCCAGGCCGGTCTGGCCGAGGCGGGACTGTGGGTACCCGCGATTCGTCCGCCGACCGTCGCTCCCGGCACGTCGCGACTGCGCGTCACGCTCAGCGCCGCACACACGGAAGACGACATCGCCCGCCTGGCAGCGGCCATCAACCAGCTCGACCGCGACTGGACGGCGCACGACCATGACTGATCAAACGCTTGCGATCGCCGAGCGCGCCACGCCCGCGCGCCATGCATTCTTCGTCACCGGCACCGACACCGAGATCGGCAAGACGCTCGTGTCGTCGGCGCTGCTGCAGGCCGCCGCGCGGCGCGGTCTGGTGTGTGCCGGCCTCAAGTCCGTGGCCGCCGGGGCGTCGGAGCATAACGGCCGGTTCGTCAACGACGACGTCGAGCAGCTGCACGCCGCGAGCAATCTGAAGCTGCCCGACGACTGGTATTGCCCGTATGTGCTCAAGGATGCCGCCGCACCGCACATTGCCGCCGCGGCCGAAGGCATCGATCTCGACTGCCGCGTGATTCGCGATGGCTACGCGCGTATTGCCGCGCGCGCCGACCTGGTGATCGTGGAAGGCGTGGGCGGGTTCCGCGTGCCGCTCGGCCCCGATGCGAGCGCGCCCGACACCGCCGACCTCGCGCGTCAGCTCGGCCTGCCGGTCGTGCTCGTCGTCGGGCTTCGCCTGGGCTGCATCAGCCACGCGCTGCTCACGGCCGAAGCGATCGCCGCGCGCGGCCTGACGCTTGCCGGCTGGGTCGCCAATCACGTGGATCCGGACATGCGTCACGTGGACGCCAACGTCGACGCCATTGCCGCGCGCATCGGCGCCCCGCTGCTCGGCCGCGTGCCGCACCTGCCGCATCCCGACGCCGCGACGGCCTCGGGTTATCTCGACATTGCACCGCTCGTGGATTCGGCGCCGCATCGCCATGCGCAAGCGCCGCTTGCCGCGCAATCGTCCGATGCGTCCCGATCGTGACGCTACGACATACGACGGCCTCCCCCCGACATCAAAGCATTCAAGGAATCTCACCATGCAAGTTCACGCTCACACCGCCGCACACGGACACGATGAAGCCCTGCGCCGCAACGATACGCCCTGGACCGTCGACGCGATCGAGGCGTTGTTCGCGCTGCCGTTCAACGATCTGATCTTCCGTGCGCAGCAGGTGCACCGCGAACACTTCGACGCCAACGCCGTGCAGCTCTCCACGCTGCTCTCGATCAAGACCGGCGGCTGCCCGGAAGACTGCTCGTACTGCCCGCAGTCGGCCAGGTATGACACGGGCGTGCAGGCCGAGAAGCTCATGCCGGTCGACGAAGTCGTGGCCGCCGCGAAGCGCGCGAAGGAGGCCGGCGCCACCCGCTTCTGCATGGGCGCCGCCTGGCGCAGCCCGAAGCCGCATCAGGTCGACGCCGTGGGCGAGATCGTGCGTGAAGTGAAGGCGCTCGGTCTCGAGACCTGCGTGACGCTCGGCATGCTGCGCGACGGTCAGGCCGAGCAGTTGCGCGATGCCGGCCTCGACTACTACAACCACAACCTCGACACCTCGCCGGAGTTCTACGGCCAGATCATCACCACGCGCACGTACCAGGATCGCCTCGATACGCTCGCCCGGGTGCGCGACGCCGGCCTGAAGGTCTGCTGCGGCGGCATCGTCGGCCTGGGCGAGACGCAGCGCGAGCGCGCCGGTCTGATCGCGCAGCTCGCCAACATGTCGCCGTATCCCGAGTCGGTGCCCATCAATAACCTGATGAAGATCGAAGGCACGCCGCTCGAACACAACGAGAGCGTCGATCCGTTCGACTTCGTACGCATGATCGCCGTGGCGCGCATCACCATGCCGCGCGCGATGGTGCGCCTGTCGGCCGGACGCGAGATGATGGACGACGCGCTGCAATCGTTGTGCTTTCTCGCCGGCGCGAACTCGATGTTCTACGGCGAGAAGCTGCTCGTCACGCAAAACCCGCAAGCCGAGCACGACCGCGCGCTGCTTGCGCGCCTGGGCATGCGTACGTCGACCGAGGACAAGCTGAGCCCGGCTGGCGAGGCGGACGACTGCGGCGCGACGTCGGCCTGCGCCACCCATTGAGCGCGGGCTGCCCGGGAGTGCCGGCGGGCGGTGAGGAGGTATTGAAAAGTCATGCGCCGCAACGGCGGTGAGATCGCGAAGACGATCCGCCGTGGCGGCGAAGCTGCACAGCAATAAAGACGGGTGCGCATGCATCGTTGCTTCGTCACAAGCGGGGCAATGGCGTGGGCACCGCCCCAATCGATCATTTTCCGGAGGCAATATGTTCGACAAGATCCTCATCGCCAACCGTGGCGAAATCGCCTGCCGCGTGGCAGCCACCGCCGCGAGGCTGGGCATTCGCACCGTGGCCGTCTATTCCGATGCCGACGCGCACGCCAAGCATGTGGCCGTATGCGACGAAGCCGTGCACGTCGGCGGGGCCGCCGCACGCGACAGCTATCTGCGTATCGAAGCCATCATCGACGCCGCCAAGGCCACGGGCGCGCAGGCGATCCATCCGGGGTACGGCTTCCTGTCCGAGAACGAGGCCTTCGCGGCCGCGTGCCAGGCGGCAGGCATCGTCTTCATCGGCCCGCCGGTGGGCGCCATCCGGGCCATGGGCAGCAAGAGCGCCGCGAAGACGCTCATGGAAGGCGCGGCGGTGCCGCTCGTTCCGGGCTATCACGGCGACAACCAGGACACGGCGTTCCTGCACGCGCGCGCCGACGAGATCGGCTACCCGGTATTGCTCAAGGCCAGCGCCGGCGGCGGCGGCAAGGGCATGCGCGTGGTCGAGCACAGCGACGCGTTTCGCGCCGCACTCGCGTCCTGCCAGCGTGAGGCGTCGAGCAGCTTCGGAGACGAACGCGTGCTGGTGGAGAAGTACCTGACGCGTCCGCGTCACATCGAAATTCAGGTGTTCGCCGACACCCATGGCAACTGCGTGTATCTCTTCGAGCGCGACTGCTCGGTGCAGCGCCGTCACCAGAAGGTGCTGGAGGAGGCGCCCGCGCCAGGCATGACCGAAGGGCGCCGCCGCGCGATGGGCGAAGCGGCGTGCAATGCCGCGCGCGCCGTGGGCTATGTCGGTGCGGGCACGGTCGAATTCATCGCCAATCAGGACGGCTCGTTCTACTTCATGGAGATGAACACCCGCCTGCAGGTCGAACACCCGGTCACGGAGATGATCACCGGCCTCGATCTCGTGGAGTGGCAACTGCGCGTGGCGGCCGGAGAAGTGCTGCCGCGCAAGCAGGATGAACTGCGCATTCACGGTCATGCGCTCGAGGCGCGGATCTATGCGGAGAATCCCGACAACAACTTCCTGCCGTCGACCGGCAAGCTCTCGACGCTGCGTCCGCCCGCGTCGGTGCAGTTCGAGATCGGCAGCGGCGCCACCCCGGCCGCCGTGCGCATCGATTCGGGCGTGCGCGAAGGCGATACGATCTCGCCGTTCTACGATCCGATGATCGCCAAGCTCATCGTGTGGGGCCAGGACCGCGACGAAGCGCTCGCCCGCATGCGCCGCGCCCTCGGGCAGTACCGCGTGGTCGGCGTGCAGACGAACATCGCGTTCCTCGGGCGTCTGGTCGCCAGCGAGCCGTTTGCCGGCGCCGACCTGGACACCGGTCTGATCGAGCGGCACCGCGATACGCTGTTCCCGGCAGCCGCCGCGGCGCCGGCAACGGCGTTGGCGCTGGCCGTGGCTGCGCAACTCTCGCGCGAGACGGTGACCGGACGTCGCAAATATCAGGACAGCATCGACCACCATTCGCCGTGGCAACTCGCCACCGGCTGGCGCTTGAATGGCGACTACCAGCGCACCATGTCCTTCGATCATGGCGAGACGCGTCGCGATGTCGTGCTCACGAGCGGCGCGCAGGCGAGCACGCTCACAGTCGACGGCCAGACCTACCCGTACCGCTATGCCCACGACGGCGGCGTGTATCGCGTGACGCTGGGCGAGCGGCGCGTGCAGGGCCACGTCGATTTCGAACAGGAAACGGCGCACGTGTTCGCCGACGGTCAGTCGTGGACGCTGCGCTGGCACGACCCGCTGGCCCAGGCCGGCGGGCACGAAGGCGGCGAAGGCCGCCTGACCGCGCCGATGCCGGGCAAGGTCATCGCCGTGCTCGCGCAAGTCGGCGCGAAGGTCGAGAAGGGTGCGCCGCTGCTCGTGATGGAAGCGATGAAGATGGAGCACACCATCAGTGCCCCCGCCGACGGCGAGATCGAGGAAGTGCTGTACGCGGTGGGCGATCAGGTGCCCGAAGGCGCGCAATTGCTCGCGTTCAAGCGGTGAAGGTCACGTCGTGGCGTGCGGGCGGCGCGCTCGCGGCAGCCACGACAGGGATGCGGCGTGGGTGGAGCGTGGGTGGCACGTGGATGGGTTCAGACGGCCTCGCCCGCGTTCTCCCCACGAATCGTCCGGCGCCGGAATTGCTCGGGCGTGAGCCCCGATTCGCGAGCGAACATTTCGATGAACGCCGAAGGCGTGGCATAGCCGAGATCGAATGCGATCGACTTCACGGTTCGGCCTGCCTCAAGCCCCTGGATGGCGCGCATGAACCGCATGCGCTGCCGCCACTGACCCAGTGTCATCCCAAGCTCCGTCAGGCAATGACGCGCCAGCGTACGCTCCGTCATGGACATCGTTCGCGCCCATTGCGCGAGCGTGCGATTGTCGCCCGGTTCGCCCTGCAGCGCGTCGAGCACGCGAATCAGCGACGGTGAGCGCGCCTGTGGCAGGAAGCGCGGCTCGGCCGGCGCCAGCGCCAGTTGATCGACCAGCACATGTGCGAGCCGCCGATCCGCTTCGGTCTGCGGACACGCCACCCCGCGCTCCGCGAAGTCCGACAGAATCGCGCGCAGCAGGCCGCTCATCCGCAACGTTGCCGCCGTGGCCGGAAGCGCCGCAGCAAGTGAAGCGTCGATATAGACGGAGCGATAAACCACCGCGTGCGCGTTGAAGCTGGCGTGTGCCGCCTTCGGCGGAATCCAAACCGCGTATTGCGGCGGCGACAGAAAGCGCGCGCCCTCGATCTCCAACTGCATCACGCCGTTGGCAACGTAATTCAATTGCCCCCAATCGTGGCGATGCGGCACCCACGCCGTTTGCGCCGCGAACTCGTCGTAGCGGAAGTAAACCGGATATGGCAACGTCTTGAAGCTCGGCCAGTTGTTGCGAACGGTCATGACGGGGTCGGAGCGATGTAGATTGGAAAAATTCCGCGAGTTCGGCACATTCGCGGCGCTCGCGGCGGCAATTGGCACGATCGGCACAGTTCGCACAATCGAGGCCTGCCGGCGGCAGACCCCCGGCAAGCGCGGACGACACGCGTGCGTCGCGCGCCGCGCCTCGCGACACGCCATAGCCCGCATCTTACCGCCGCCCCGCCGGCATGCCGGGGACACGCGAAGGCGTCGGCTGCGCCGGGGGCGACACCGCACGATGGCGGGTCGGTACCTGCACAAAATCGACGCCCGCCGCCTATCACGAAATTCACCTCCCCTCGTCTTCTCTGCGGCAACGCGCGTTCGGTGTCATGCTGTCGCTCACGCAGCCAACTCAGGACGGGCGCTCCCCTTGCGCAACGTCCTTCTCCGGCGCGGCAACGACACTTTTGACATCGGGAGCATTGATGAACATCGGATTTCTGGGGCTTGGCACCATGGGCGCCCCCATGGCTCGCAATCTGGTCAGGGCGGGCTTCTCCGTGCGTGTGTGGAACCGCTCGCACGGCCCCGTCGACGCCCTGAGCGCCGAGGGCGCCACGCCGGCGTCGAGTGCCGCGCAGGCCGCGCACGGCGTCGACGTGCTCATCGCCATGCTGGCCGACGACGACACCACGCGCACCGTGCTGCTCGACGGCGGTGCGCTGAATGTCCTGACACGCAATGCCATCGTGGTGAACATGGCTACCGTATCGCTCGATTTCGCGCGCGAAATGCGTTCGACGTGCGAGTCGCTCGGCTTGCGCTACGTCGCCGCGCCCGTGCTCGGCCGCGTGAACGTCGCCGAGGCCGGCAAGCTCAACATCCTGGCGGCGGGCGACGCCGCCGCGCTCGAGGGTGTGCAGCCGATATTCGATGTGCTCGGACAACGCACCTGGCGGTTCGGCGACGTGCCTGAGCAGGCCAACGTCGTGAAGCTCGGTGCGAATTTCATGATCGCGAGCGCCATCGAAGCCATGAGCGAAGCGGCCGCGCTCGCCGAGGGTCATGGGGTGTCCGGCGCCGATTTCCTCGACATGATCACGAGCACGGTCTTCGCGACTCCCGCATACACCGGCTACGGTGGCGCGATCGCCCGACAGGTCTTCGAACCGGCCGGCTTCAAGCTTTCGCTCGGCGCCAAGGACGTGCGTCTGGCGCTGCTCGCTGGCGAGGCGGCAAACGTGCCGATGCCATTCGGCAGCGTGTTGCGCGACAACCATCTGGACAGCCTGGCGCATGGCGAAGGGCATCTCGACTGGGCGGCCCTGTCGCGTGTGGCCGCGCGGCGCGCGGGCCACGTGAAAGCGACGGATTGACGTTGGACGCCCTCCTTTGTCAGCGGCGCCGCGAATTGCGGCGTTCTGCCGAAATGAGCGAGGACGGTTCCTAGAAAATTCGACAGCGACCTCGGAGGACGGTCGCTGTCATGTGGATTTCACCGCTTTCGGAATTTTCATAAGGAATCCGAATAGGTGATCGGAAATATTCTCGGTGTCGATTTCAACCATGCGCGGCAAAGCGCTCGACATCATGAACCAACGTCCACACTCGAACACCGGCCTGCGCGCCCTTGCGCTCGCCGCGGCACTCACGGCGCTCGGCCTGCCGGCCGGCGCCAACGCGCAAAGCAACGTCACGCTCTATGGCACGATCGATTCCGGATTCGTGCACGCCAATCACACGGCGACCGACAATGGCGCGCAACCGCTCTCCGGGATCACCAGCAACATCATCGGCGGCAGTCGCTGGGGTCTGCGCGGCACGGAGTCGCTGGGTCGCGGCCTCACCGCACTGTGGCAGATCGAGAGCGGGTTCAACGGGGTCAACGGCGCACTCGGCAACGGTGGCCTGGCATTCGGCCGCAAGGCGATCATCGGCTTGCGCGGCAACGAATGGGGCGAAGTCACGATCGGCCGGCAATACGACCCCGTGGTCAATCTCGTGCAGGGCCTGACCGCCGATGGCTACTTCGGCGGCTTCTTCGCCACGCCGGGGGACGTCGACAACTACGACAACGGTGCGCGCATCAACAATTCGATCCGATATGCCACGCCGAATTTCGGCGGCCTGCAGTTCGAAGGCATGTATGCGACGGGAGGTGTCGCGGGGAAGACAGGCGCGGGGCGCTCGTTCGGCCTCGCGGGTGCCTACAGCAATGGGCCGGTTGCCCTCGCGGCAGGTTACTTCTTCGCGGATGGCGGCTATCAGCGTGAACGGTTGGCCGGCGATGCGCCGGATGCGCCGGCGACCGGGCCTCGTGAGTGGGCGGGCAGCGCCGGCTCGTTGTTCAACTCGCCGATCAACGATGGTTTCCGCACGGCCAGCAAGGTACGCATCGCGCGCGCCGGGGCGAAGTATGCCGTCGGTCCGGCAATCTTCGGCGTCTCGCTGTCCAACGCCCAGTATTCGAGCGACGCGCTTTCCACGTTCCGTGGCGTGGCGAAGTTCGATACCGTCAACGCCTTCGCCACGTATGCACTGACGCCCGCGCTCAACACCGGCATCGGCTATAGCTACACGCGTATGCGCGCGGATGGCGTGGGCGCCCACTACAACCAGTTCAACGCAGGGGTGACGTACGCCCTGTCCAAGCGTACATCGACGTACGTCATCGGCGGCTATCAACAGGCGGTCGGCACGACGCTCCGTCAGGGACGAACGGTGGAGGCGAATGCGTCGGTCGGTTCGTATGGGATCGACGCGGGTGCGCGCACTCAGTTGCTCCTGGGCATGGGACTGAAGCACACGTTCTGATCCCACCGAGTCATCGACGAAGTCGGCCCGAATGCGTGAATCCATGCGGGTTCGGGTCGATTTTTTCGTGCTTTGGAAGATCTATGTTTCAAACGAACGTTTGGAATCTTGAGGACGTTTCGTCTAAAAAAAGACACCAATCTTCAATTTAAGGGTTTACCCCATTAGGGATTCTTATTAGAATTCGTTTCCATTGAAGTTCGTTGCAGACGCAACCAGCGGCATTCACGCCTTTTGATTTCCCTCCGAATTCGATGCGCGCCGACGGGAGGTTGCGCAGCCGCCATTCAGGGGAGAAGGTCCGTGATTCTCGTTAGTTGGTTGTGTGTCGCTATCGTCGCCATCGGTATTTCGGCGGCAAGGGTACGGTACCTGCATCGTCGGGCAACGCGCACGGCGGCGGCAAGCCACGTTGACCGGGTCTTGCGCTATCGCCGCAGTCACCGCCGCACGCCGTGCCCCCGCGTCCAGTTCAAGGACGCCGCGTAGGTCGAGGTCGTCTCGCAGTAGAAGTCGCAGCTCCGCTTCATCCGCAATCGCAGTTCAGCAAGTCGCAGTTTCCGTCGTTCCAGGTCTGCATCGCTGTACGCGCATCACCGGCAGCCCTGAGTTTCAAAGGTCTTGCATCACCGCAACACAGAAGTCACGTTATTGAAGTCGGATAACGTCGGTTGTCGAAGTGAATCCAAACATCCCCTGCAGTTGGCAGTTGTTCGTAGTTGCTGTTCGTAGTTGCTGTTCGTAGTTGCTGTTCGTAGTTGCTGTTCGTAGTTGCTGTTCGTAGTTGCTGTTCGTAGTTGCTGTTCGTAGTTGCTGTTCGTAGTTGCTGTTCGTAGTTGCTGTTCGTAGTTGCTGTTCGTAGTTGCTGTTCGCAGTACTCATGCTGTATTCCGGCGCTGGTCAGATGGCCGGATGGAGAGTCATCCCTCCCTGCTGTTACGAGGCATCGCTCTCACGCGTCAGAGCCGTACCGCCGCCCGCTTGTCAGGCGGCGGATCGCGCGCCCACAGCCTCGTATTGCCCACGCGTTACCCCAAAACTCCGATGCCGCTCACGTATCGCGCTATCGGATCACGCTCGCCTGCGTTATCGCGTGGGTGCTTGGCGTGCGCGTCACCCGCGCGACAGACCCGATGCGTTGAACAAAGAGAAGACTTCCAGACATGAATACCGACCCAGAGCGCATCACCGTCACTCTCACCTTGCACCCGAACGACCTGAAACAGCTCGACAACGCCTGCCAGCGCGTGGGCATGAACCGGGAAGATTTCTGTGTGCTCGCCACGCACCTCGAAGGTGCCCGTGTGCTCAACGGTGAGGGCCTCGCCGCCCTGGCTCGTCCCTTCGGCTTCGCTGCCGCACTACCTGCCGCTTTGCGCGGCGCACTCAATCGTCTGTGCGCTCGCTAAGCGCCGCTGGCATCGACGTCGAGTCCGAAATTCCTTATCGTTTGTCCGAAATTCGCTATACGACATCTCCCGATCGGACGGACAATTCGATGCAAGACGAGAAGGACTGAACGAACCGACTCGCTTGCCGAATCCCCTTCAGGCCCATGGAAGCGCGCCCGCCAGGAAGGCCATGGCAACGGCTGACGACGGTAAGACGATGCCCAGGTTCGCGTCGCGGTCCGGTTCACCGAGTGATTCCCCACGCCCTTCGAATCGGCCGCGGGTTCACGCGCCAGCCGGAAACGACACGTGAGGGCGGCTCCGGAACTTGTCCGCGGCTCGCCGGCGTGTCGAACGCCCCGAACACGTCGCCCCTCTGAATCGCCGGTCGTCCGATCGACCGGTACACCAATCCGATCCATGTTCAATTTCATCCTGCCGTTGACCGCCGTACTGATCTGGTCGGCCAACGTCATCGTCAACAAGCTGTCCGTCGGCCACATCTTCCCCGCCGAGATTGCCTTTCTGCGCTGGCTCGCAGCCGGACTCCTCCTCACGCCACTCGCCTTGCCGGGACTCTGGCGCGCGCGCGAACAGTTTGCACGGCATATGGCGCAGTACGCCACGCTCGGCGTGCTCGGCATGGCCATCTACCAGGGACTCGCCTATTCCGCAGCGCATTACACCAGTGCCACCAACATGGGAATCATCCTCGCGCTGCTGCCGCTCACCACGCTGGCGCTAGCCGTGATGGTGCTTGGCGACGCCCTCACCGCCGGCGCGCTCGCGGGCGGCCTGCTTTCGATCGTTGGTGTGCTGCTCGTCGTGGGACACGGCTCCCTCATGCATCTCGCCGATCAGGGTATCGGCATCGGGGACGTCATGATGTTCGGGGCCATGTTCGCCTATGCGATCTACTGCGTGCTCCTGCGCAGGTGGCAGCTCCCGCTGGCACCGTTGCCCTCGCTGTACGCGCAGATTCTCTTCGCCATCGTGGCGCTTCTACCCTTCTACCTCGTTTCGGAGAAGGCCGGGGTGTCGATGGACAACCTCCCACAACTGGCTTTTGCCACGATTCCCGTCTCGATTGCCGCCCCCTTCATCTGGATGATCGGCGTGGCCCGCATTGGTCCGCGACGCGCCACCGTCGTCATCAACCTGGTCCCCATTTTCACCGCGCTGATCGCGGCATTCGGCCTCGGCGAACATCTGGCGGCCTACCACCTCCTCGGTGGCGCACTCATTCTGACGGGCGTCGCGATCGGCGAAAACTGGCATCTGCCAATTCGCAAAGCCCGCGAACCGCTGCCGACGATGCAGGATGAATTGGGACGTGTCCGATAACTTCTGCGCATTTGGCGTCGCCCACTCTTTATAGAGGCCCGCCTGTAACGCATGGGAAGGAGAGCGATATAACGTCGCAACGCACGGGGGGATTGATTACGCTGTGTGACTCGTCAACGGAGTCCCGCCATGCAAACGAATCCTCTCGCGCTGTTCGGAGACCATTTGGCCCGCTTGCGCAAGGCGCGCGGTTGGTCGCAGGAGAAACTGGCGCTCGAGAGCGGTCTGGCACGCTCGTACGTCAGCGGTATCGAGCGAGGCCGACGCAACGTCGCGCTCGTCAACATATGCGTGCTGGCAGACACGCTCGGTGTGCCCACCTCGGAGATGCTGCGTTTCGCGCAGGCCAGCGCCACGACGCAAGACGCTGCCGCCACATCCGAGCGCACGCCGCTGCCGCAAATCAGCCGTTCGCTGTGCAAACTCGAGAACCGAGACCAGATCTGGCTCGCCGAAATCATTCGAAGCCTGAGCTCCCGGCTCAGCCATGCAAGCCCGGCCCCCGACATTGGGGCGCATTCCGCCATCGCACAACCTGCGGTTGGGCCGGCCGGCGCGAGCCTCCAAAACGACCATCGAGCCGGCATTCGAACGAGTGCCGAAGACGCCCGTGGCATCAGGGCGGCCGAGATGACTGGAGAGGTCGGAGAGACTGAAGCGGTTGAAGTGCCCGATGTGGCCGATGTGCCCGATGTGGCTGAGACAGATGTGGCGGTAGACAACCCCGAGCGGCCGGAATATCCATCTCCCGAGACACGCCGCCCGATACCCGGCCACGACGGGCGCTGCGCGGCCGTCGATCCGGGATTCGATGCTCGCTCGCCCGTCACACCGCAATTTGCAGCATCCGGCACCGCGCCGAAGGCCCCTGGCGCCCATGAAGACTCGCGGCATTTTCCCATCAGCGACGACGAGTGAGCGAACGTCACGGAATTGATTCTTAGGACATCGCGCAAAGTCCGCGACATTTCTCGCACGGGTTTGCGCGGTGGTCCGTCTAGTAAGAGTAACCAACCGACCTATCAAATCTGACCGTTGAAGCCCGTCGGGGGCGGCGCGCCGCGATACCGCCGCGCATCGCCCCGGTGACGGATACGCCCAGACGGCACAGGAAACCCGGCAGGTTGCCGTCTACCGCAAATATTCGCGTTCCGACATCACTTCCCGCTCACTCCGTCGACATCAAGTGACATCCCAGCGCGCAACCTTTCAGAATCCCGGCTCTACGTCATCCGGCGCGTCCGGTGTCACACTGCGCGGCTCCGGTTGACCGGCATGCGGCAACGTCCGGCTCGGCATCGTCTCCTTAACCACGGGATGTAGATACGCGAGCTGGCGTCGCCGATACCGTTGGCGAGTCCCCTTTCGTTGAGTCTTCTCCGAAAGTCCACGAATTATCCATGTGACCGCCCCGGTAGTTCGTGCCTCGCAAACGCGGGATACCCGAGGCACCTCCCCCAATGCCGGATTTTTGTTTCAATCTTCTCGTCCCTAACAAGGAAAACTTTTTTATGGACACCAACTTATTCCGATTCGGCAGGCACCTCGCCGGCTTGCGCAAGAAATACAACTGGGCGCAGGACAAGCTCGCACTCGAAAGCGGTCTGGCGCGCTCCTATCTGAGCGGCGTCGAGCGTGGCAAGCGGAATATCTCGCTGCGCAACATCTGCATTCTGGCCGACACCCTGGGGCTGCCTCCGCATGAGTTGCTGGCCTTCGACACGTCGAACGGCGTGGCGGCCGATGCGGGCGCCGCCGGCTTGTCCGTCCCATGCGATCCGTATCCGTCGCTGAATCGGGCCATGCAGAAGCTGTCGGATCGCGACCAGGCGTGGATGGCCGATCTGGTGCGCACGCTGAGCCTGCGACTGGGCCACGGCATGTTGCGCGATGAATGACGCGAGAGCGGCCGTCGGGCGCGACGTCGGCGATGTCGGCGATATCACGCATCCGCGTCGGCGCACAGGCGGCGCGCAGCGGGCGTCAGTCGTTGCCGAGGAAGGCGTCGACGGCGCGGTGAAAGGAAATGGGGTTGGCGAGGTTCATGCCGTGTGAGGCGTCCTGAATCACCATGCGGCGCGCCTCCGGCATGGCGGCCGCAAGCGCGTTGAGCACCTCGGGATACGGCGCGGGACTGTGCGCGCCGGCCATGAGCAATACCGGCACATGCAGCGCGCCCAGCGCGTCGATGGGCAGCGGCGTGCGTGGCTCGGCGACCTGACCGATCAGCGTGCGCGCGTTGTCGCGCACCATCTGCTTGAACCAGGGCACCATGCGGCGCCAGGTGTCGGGGCCGCTCACGGCGTCGATGAAGATTGCCAGCCCTGCGTCGACATCGCCGTTCTCGATCGCCGCCAGCGCCCGCTCGCGGAAGTTGCCACGTTCACTGTCGAGGGATACCTGCACCGGGCCGCCGCTGATCTCAACACCCGGATCGGCCAGAATCAGCGAGCGCACGGTATCCGGCGCCAGGAGCGCAGTTCGCAGCGCGACGTAGCCGCCGCGCGAATGGCCGAGCACGTGGACCGGACCAACGCCCAGCGCCGTAATGAACGCCGCAAGATCCTCCGCGTGTTGCTCGCCGGAAAAGATGCCCTCATGGCCGTCCCAGGCCTCGGGCCAGTAATGGCGCAGGCTCACCGAGATGACGCGTCGCCGCTGTCCGAGCGGCGCCATGTTCGGTTTGAAGTAGCGACAATCGCACAGCGATCCGTGCACCAGCACGAGGGGTGCGCCGACGGCGTCGGCAGGAGCGGGCGATTCAACGTACGCCATCGGATAGCCGTTGACGTCGATCGTTTGCGGTGCGGGAACCGGCATGGGGGACACATCAGTGAGACGGGTCGCCAGTATACCGAGCTTGCCTGCGCCTTGCTGCAACGCGCCAGAGCGGACGACACGTCCCGATCACGGTTCCCGGGGCCGGCACTCCCGCCGGAGCGCCGCACCCGCCTGGTGTATGCTTGCGACTCTCTTCATTCCTGCGGTTTTCCCGGTATGGCACTCAAAGCCACCATCTATAAGGCCGAGGTGCAAATCACCGACCTCGACCGACACTACTACGCTTCCCACAGCCTGACGATCGCCCGTCATCCGTCCGAGACCGATGAGCGCATGATGGTACGCGTGCTCGCCTTCATGCTCTATGCCGGCGAGCGCCTCTCGTTCGGCAAGGGAATCTCCACGGCCGACGAACCCGACCTCTGGGAGCACGATTTCGGCAACGATATCGTGCGCTGGATCGACGTCGGTCAGCCGGACGCACGCCGCCTCGTCAAGGCCGCCGGCCGCGCCGAACATGTCGACGTGATCACCTATGGCGGCAAACCCGCCGCGATCTGGTGGCAGGCCACCGAAAAGGAAATCCACCGCCTGTCGAACCTCACGGTGCGGATGCTCGACGACGCCTCGGCACAAGCGCTCACGGCACTCGCCTCGCGCACGATGCGCCTTCAATGCACGATCCAGGACGGCGAAGTCTGGATCGCGGACGACAACCACAACTTCGCGGTCAATCTCAGCACCTTGCGTTCGGCGGCGAACGACTGAGCCCGCCTGCGGCCCGCTGGCGGGTGCCGACACGGCGCTTGCCGCAATCCCGCTTCCCCGGCGCGGGTATGGAAGTCGTACAAGGCGCGGCGTCCGATCGTTCCGGTACCCGGCCCGTGCACTTCGGTGTGCGCCGGATCCGTCGCCCCCAACCGTGGCGCGCCGCCCTGCGCCAATGCCCGCCGGCCCACAAGCTGCGTTACACTTGACGTTAACGTAAATCGAGTAAACGCGACTTCGCCGGTCCGCCCGCCGCGCCCGTCCGCATACGACCGTATTCGTTCGTACGCGGCGGGTTTTGCGTTGTGCGTCTTCCGGCTTCGCGACGCCTCGTCCCTATCAGCGTCTGCCCGCAACTCATGGATATTCTTGTTTTCTCCCCGGACGGCAAGACCGCCGCCTACGAGACCGGCCTCGCCGAGCACCTTCCCCGGGCGACGATTCGCGCCTGGCAGCCTGGCGACACGGCGCCGGCCGATTACGTGGTGCTCTGGAAGCCGAATGCCGAGGTACTGCAGCCTCGCGAGCGCCTGAAGGCGATCTTCAACATGGGCGCGGGCGTGGATGGCGTGCTCGGCACGCGTGGCGAAGGCGCGCACCGCCTGCCGCCGGGTGTGCCGCTCGTGCGCCTGGAGGACGCGGGCATGGCCGACCAGATGGCGCAATACGTCGGTGCCGCCGCGCTGCGCTACTTCCGCCGTCTCGATGAATTCGACGCCCAGCAGGCGCAGGGACAATGGAAATTTCAGAAGCCCAACCGCCTCGCCGATTTTCCGGTCGCGGTGCTCGGCTATGGCACGCTTGGTGCCCACGTCGCGCGAGCGCTCAAGCAATTCGGCTTCCCGGTGCGCGCGTGGAGCCGCAGTCCGCGAAGCGATGACGGCGGCGTCGCGCTGCACCATGGCGACGCGGGTTTCGACGCCTGCGTGAGCGGCGCGCGCATCCTCGTCAACCTGCTGCCGCTCACACCGCAGACCGTCGACGTGCTCAATGCCGCCCTGTTCGCGAAACTCGCGCCGGGCGCCTTCCTGATCAACGTGGCGCGCGGCGCACATCTGGTCGAAGCCGACCTGCTGGCCGCGCTGGCGAGCGGACAGATTGCCGCGGCCACGCTCGACGTGTTCCGCACCGAACCGTTGCCCGCCGACCATCCGTTCTGGCGCACGCCGCGCGTGACGATCACACCGCATATTTCAGCGATGACGTTGCGCGACGAGACCGTCGCACAAATCGCCGGCAAGATCGCTGCGCTCGAGCGCGGCGAGGCCATCACCGGCATCGTCGATCTGACGCGTGGCTACTGAGCCACTGCCCGCCAGCATCGTCACCCGACATCCTCCGAGGAGACAACTCATGTCCGCATCCCCTTTGCCGCAGCGTGTGAAAGTGGTCGAAGTCGGCCCCCGCGACGGTCTGCAGAACGAAAAGCAGCCCGTACCGACCGACATCAAGATCGCCCTCATCGATCGACTCTCCGCCGCCGGCTTCGCCAATATCGAGGCCACCTCATTCGTCTCGCCGAAATGGGTGCCGCAGATGGCCGACGGCGCCGAGGTCATGGCGGGCATCGCGCGGCGTCCGGGCACGATCTATTCCGTGCTCACGCCGAACATGCGGGGGTTCGAAGGCGCCGTGGCGGCAAAGGCCGATGAAGTGGTGATCTTTGCGGCGGCGAGCGAAGCGTTCTCGCAACGCAACATCAACTGCTCCATCGAGGAGAGCATCGCGCGCTTCGAACCGGTTGCACGCGCGGCGAAAGACGCCGGACTGCGTCTGCGCGGCAGCATCTCGTGCGCGCTTGGCTGCCCCTATCAGGGCGAGGTCCCGGTCGCGAGCGTGGTCGACGTGGTCAAACGCCTCGCCGCGCTCGGCTGCGACGAGATCGACATTGCCGACACCATCGGCGTGGGCACGCCGTCACGCACTCGCGAAGTCATGGAGGCCTGCGCCCGAGTCTTCCCGATCGAGCGCCTGTCCGGGCACTTCCACGACACCTACGGTCAGGCGACGGCCAACATCTACGCCGCGCTGCTCTCCGGCATCTCGATCTTCCACTCGTCCGTGGCCGGACTGGGCGGCTGTCCGTATGCCAAGGGAGCGACGGGCAACGTGGCGACCGAGGACGTGCTGTACCTGCTGCATGGCCTGGGCATCGCCACGGGGATCGACCTCGACGCCGTGGTGCGCACCGGCGACTTCATCTCGCAGGCGATCGGACGGCCGAACGCTTCGCGTGTGGGTCGCGCACTTCTGGCGAAGATGCAGGACACCGCCGCCGCCTGAAGCATCGCACCAGGCGCCCATCGCCGCGAGAGTGGCGTAACGACATGAACACGACCATGAGCGACACCCCCCGCATTCCCGAACCCGCCCAGGAACAGACCCTGCCCGAAGGCGCGCGTCACGTGGCGCGACTGCTCGCCGGCATGGGCCACGATCAACCCATCGTGCTGCTGCCCGAGACCGGCAAGACGTCGGCCGAAGCCGCCGCCGGCCTGGGCTGCGAAGTGGCGCAGATCGCCAAGTCGATCATCTTTCGCCGTGCCGCCGACGACACGCCGGTGCTGGTCATCGCCAGCGGCATCAATCGCGTGGACGAGAAGAAAGTCGCGGCACAGGTGGGCGAGCTCGCCCGCGCCGACGCGCGCTTCGTCAAGGAGAAAACCGGCTATTCGATCGGCGGGGTGAGCCCGATCGGGCACGTGGTCGCACCGGTCACGCTGATCGACGAAGACCTGCTCAAGCTCGCCAGCCTCTGGGCCGCCGCCGGCCACCCGCACGCCGTGTTCAACCTCACGCCGCAGCAGCTCGTGGCGATGACGGGCGCGCCGGTCGTGGACGTGGCGCTGCGCAGTTGAACCGTTCGCGCCAGCGAAAGTGAATACGGCACCGGGTGGCGCGCATGCGTGTCGTTGCCTTCGGTCACGCATGCGCCGGCACCCCAAACCTTAACGAGGAGACACGCCATGCCGAGTCCCGAACTGGTTCCGGGCCTGACGTTCGAATGGACGTATCGCGTGCCGCGCAAGGCCGTCGTGCCCGAACTGTACGACGACGTCGAACTCTGCCGCGACATGCCCGCGGTGCTCGCCACGGGGTATCTCGCGGGCATTCTCGAATGCGCCTGCCTGCAGGCGATTCGACCGTACCTCGACTGGCCGCGCGAACAGTCGCTCGGCACGCTGGTCTCGTTCACGCACCTGGCGGCCACGCCCGCGGGCGATACGTTGCGCATCCGGGGCACGCTCGTCGATGTCGCCGGGCGCACGCTGCGCTTCGAAGTCGAAGCGTGGGACGGGCTCGACAAGGTCAGCGCCGGCACCCACGAGCGCGTGATCGTCGACGAGGCACGCTTCCAGGGCAAGCTGCGCGAAAAAGCCGCGCGGCTCGGCCTTTCCGTGTAGTCACCTTCTGCCTGTCACGTCATGCTCCCACTCGCCTCGCCCGTTCCATCGCCCTGCACCAACATCTGCCGGATGAACCCGGCGACGGGCTGGTGCTCGGGTTGCTGGCGCACGCTCGCGGAAATCGCCGCGTGGTCCACCATGGCCGACGATGACAAACGCCACGTCTGGTCGCTGCTGCCCTCGCGACGCGCCGAGCACGAGGAGCCGCCGGTGCAACATCGTCGCGTGATCGCGGACGACCCCGGCGCGGGCAGCACCTGACGCGCTCCGACGCACCACTTTTTCATTACCGCATATGGGAAAAATCGTTGCCGTTGGCGAGACCTTCTCCGCCACCCATCATTTCTCGCCCGATTCGATCCGCGAGTTTTCCACGCTGGCGTGCGACCTCAATCCGCTGCACCACGATGCCGATTACGCCGCGGCCGATCCGCGTTTCGGCGGGTTGATCTCGTCGGGCACGCAGCAGATGTCGTACCTCGCCGCGTTGCTCGCCACGCACTACTCCAGGACGGCTCAGCCGCTCGGACTGGAATTCGACATGAAGCTGCGCCGTGCCGTGCACGCGGGCGACGACGTCACGGTGCGCTGGACCGTCACCGACAGCCTGTGGAAGGAGAAACTGGCGGGCGACATCGTGTCGCTCGAGGGCGAGGCCGTCAATCAGCGCGGCGAGACCGTGATCGCGGCCACGGCCAAGATCCTCGTGTCCGCCAGGCCGACGTGAATCGCCGGTACAGCGCACGCACGCTCCCCGGTCGCACCGCCTTGTCAACTCACGAGATACGCCCATGACCTCGCTTGCCCTGCCCGCCGGGATGCGCGTGTTCGAGCGCGGCTGGCTCTCATCGAACAATGTCCTGTTCCTTGGCGACGAACCGACGCTCGTCGACAGCGGCTACGTATCGCACGCGGCGCAAACGGTGGCGCTCGTGGCCCACGCGCTGCCCGAGGGACAGCCGCTCGCGCGGCTCGTCAACACGCATCTGCATTCGGACCATTGCGGCGGGAATGCCGCGCTCCAGGCGCACTACGGGTGCCGCACCTGGGTACCTGCCGCCGAAGCCGATCCGGTCCGCCATTGGGACGAGCGCCGACTGTCGTTCGAAGCCACCGGCCAGCAATGCACGCGCTTCACCTTCGACGAGACGCTCTCGCCGGGTGACGCCATCACACTAGGCGACCACGAATGGCTGGTACTCGGCGCACCGGGGCACGACCCCCACGCGCTGATGCTCTATAACGCCGCGCACGGCATTCTGATTTCGGGCGATGCTCTCTGGGAGCGCGGCTTCGGCGTGATCTTTCCGGAACTCGACGGAGCGTCGGGCTTTGCCGAACAGGCGGCGGTACTCGATCTCATCGAGCAACTCGACGTTTCCATTGTGATTCCCGGACACGGCAAGCCGTTTGCCGATATCGACGGCGCACTGGCCGCGTCGCGCGCACGCCTTGCGTATCTTCAGGCCGACCCGGCGCGCAACGCACGCAACGCGCTCAAGGTGCTGATCGTGTTCCGGCTGATGGCCGACGGCAGCATGGCGGGCGCCACGCTCAAGGCAACAATGGATACGGCAAGCGCCTGGCGCAACGCGGCGGCAATGCTCGCGCCGCCATCGGGCTGGCCGGCGCTGCTCGATACGCTCGTGGCCGACCTTGCGAAGGCCGGGGCCGTGCGCTTCGACGCCGAGACCGACACGCTGTTCGCCGTCTGACGGGACCTGGCGCGTCATGCAAAAAACAACGCCGCTTGCCTGAGTCGACAAGCGGCGTTTGAGGACGTGACGTGCCGGACGAACGCTGCGGTCGCTAACGCCGCGTTCGCCTTGCGACCTCCTGCTGCCAAGGACGCCCGACACGCAATTTCATCCTACTCGGCCCGCGGGTTCGGGCTCAAGGGGACTTTCCCTGATGCGGCCAGTGGCACCTCGCGAACCCGATGCGGAACCGAAGCTTTCCTCAATTGCGCGTCAACCGGGCAGCCGGCAATTCCCCCTATAATCGAACGATCGTTCGCGAAATCGCGAGATCGCAAATTCGCGAATTCGACACGTGACCGACGTTCGGACACGGCGCAACAGCGCCACGGCCGCCGGTACGGGCGTTCTGCTCAAGGAGACTTCATGGCCCTTCCCGAGATTCTGCAAAACCTGGCGTTGCCCGTCGTGGCGTCGCCGATGTTCATCGTCAGCTACCCGGAGCTCGTGCTGGCGCAGTGCAAGGCCGGCATCGTCGGCTCGTTCCCCGCGCTCAATGCGCGCGAGCCGCAGATTCTCGAGGACTGGCTCTCGCGCATTGGCGAGGAGCTGGCGTCGTTCAAGGCCGCGAACCCGGATGCCGTGGTCGGACCGCTGGCCGTCAACCAGATCGTGCATCAGTCGAACCAGCGGCTCGAACATGATGTGCGCGTGTGCGTTGAGCATCGCGTGCCGATCTTCATCACCAGTCTGCGCGCGCCGCCCAAGGAAGTGCTCGATGCGGTCCACAGCTACGGCGGCATCGTGCTGCATGACGTGATCAATCTGCGTCATGCGAACAAGGCGCTCGAGGCGGGCGTGGACGGGCTGATCCTCGTCGCCGCCGGCGCGGGCGGGCATGCGGGCACGCTCTCGCCATTCGCGCTCGTCGGAGAAGTACGCAAGATCTTCGACGGACCGATCGTGCTGTCGGGCTCGATCGCCAACGGCGGTTCGATCCTCGCCGCGCAGGCCATGGGTGCCGACCTCGCCTACATTGGCACGCGCTTCATCGCCTCGTCCGAAGCCAATGCGAGCGACGCCTACAAACAGGCCATCGTCGACGCCAGCGCGAACGACATCATCTATTCGAACCTTTTCACGGGTGTCTCGGGCAACTACATCCGGCAGAGCATTGTGAACGCCGGCCTCGATCCGGAGAACCTGCCCACGGCCGACAAGAGCACGATGAACTTCTCGAAGGCGAAGGCATGGAAGGACATCTGGGGTGCCGGTCAGGGCGTCGGGCTGATGGACGACGTTCGGCCCGCGGCCGAGATCGTCGCGCGTCTGAAGCAGGAGTACAACGACACGCGCAAGCGCCTGTCTCTCTGACGATTCGCGAGGATCTCCCGGACGAGCCGTCGAAGGGCCGCCCGCGGCCGACGCGCGCTGCGGGTGTGCTCCGCGCCCGGGTGAACGGCTCCGGCAAAAGCGACAACGTCCACTGCCAAAGCGCAAGCGCCGCCACGGGCGTCAATGGCAATCTCCCTCCTTCCGGGCTACGGGACGCCTGCGTGTCAACCACGCCTGCTGATGTCCCGCCCCGTTCTCTGGAGGCAATCCCATGGCGCTTTCCTCGCATCGACGCGCAATCCGTTGCGCACCGAGCTATGCACCGCCACGGCTCGATACTCGAGGCACCCGCAATCCTCACCTCACCCACCAATTCCCTCGCCGGTTTCGCGCCGCACGCGTCGGACGCCGCAACCTGACATTCGACGCTCCGTCACGTGATGCCGCCGCAGCCATACCCCCTCTTGCTCGTACGCAAAGGCCAACCGCGGTTTGCGCCGCATCCACGATATTCGCCGTAGCGCTGGTCGCCAATCTCGCCGCCGCTTCCGCCCGCGCCACCCCCGCTGTGCCCGCCGGCATTGACCGTCCGGCGCTCGGCGAACGCGCGAGCGACGACGTCCTTCCGGCAAGGGCCAATGCCTTCGGACACATCGACATCGACGTCGCGCCGATCCACGCCCCTGTCATCAAGACCGACTATCCCGTATCCGATGTGCTGCGCGCGCTGGCTTCCGCAGACGCGCCGTTTCGAAATCTCGGGAAAACGCTCGGCGACGCTTATGCGGTGCTGAGCGGCAACGATGTGGCGCCACGTACACGACAGACGATCATGCAGGTGGGCGCATTCATGGATCTTGCGACCGGGCTCGTTCCGGCGGTACAACGTATGCGCGTCGGCGCACAGGTCGCGGATGTCAGTGCCGACGCCGTCGAACACAACCACGTCGACACCGATGGCATTACAGGGATCGTCCAGGTTGCCGATCCCCGTGCGATGAGCGCGGGCGCGTCCCGACAGACAGGGCGCGGCGCCCTGCCCGCCCCCCACCGTGTTGCGGCACGCCCGGACGCGCTCCCGGATTCGCGATCGGATGTGGTGCGGGCCGCGCCGGCGGAGCGGCGTGACGCAGTCGGCGCAACACGAGACGCGCGGCCGCACGTCGGGAACACACCCGGCGTCGATGCGGACACGCCCTTTCGCATCGCGGGCGAACACGAGCATCTGAGCGGCTACGCGCAAGCGCTTCCCCCCGGTGTTGCACCGGGCACCCCGCGCCAGCGTCTGATACTCGCGGCCGGACGCTACTACCTCGCAGGCGAAGCAGGCTACTACCACGCTACACGAGGACGCAGCGCCGACCATTGGCTTGTCGAAGCCCCCAGAGGCGCGGACCGCCGCGCCCCCGTCCCCGTGCACTACGACGCCGACACCGGACAGTGGCGCGCCGAAGCACCACTGCGACTGTGCGGCGGTGGCTGCGCGCCGAGCCGCGAAGCCACGCCCGACAGCATCGCGCTCGACCATGATCGCGTCGCATCCGCCCTCGCCCATCTCCCGGACGAAAACATACGCGAGGGCATTCAGCGCGCCTTTGCCGACCTGAGCCTGTTGCATCTCACCCGCAGCAACCGGCCCGACCTGCACATGATGCGAGACAACTCGATCGTCGATCACCGTGCGGCCTTGCGCGCGGCAATGAAGCACATCAAGCCCGGCGCATCGCTGGTCAGGCAGCAGCAGGCAGCCTCCCTGATTACCGCGATGCATTACTACTGGCATCCCGACGCGGAAGCCTTCTGCCAGGAGAACGCCGAAATCCTCTTTCACTACCTGCTCGTCAACGATGTCCCCATCGATCGAATTCGCATGATCACGATTCAACCCAAGAATCGCCCGCCGCATGTTCTCGTGCTTTATACGGAATCCGAAACGTTGATTCCACTGCTCGATGCGGCGACGCCGCAGCCTCCCGTCGGCGCTCGTCCTGACGGCATTCGGGACGGCGTCTTTGCGCGGGAAATCTACGAATCGCGCGACACCACCTTGTTGCTGGATCCCTGGAGTCACGCACGCGCGACCTCGTTCTTCCACGCCAATCACGCGATCAGCCTCGTCGAGACACTCGATGCGGCATTCGTCGACATCGGTCATCGCCCGGGCAGCGATTACACCGTTTCGATCACACGCCCGCTAGGGACGCCCCGGGCAAGCGTCGTCAGCTTGTCGGGTGGCGACAACCGGGAGACGCAGGGCAGTTGGGACAGCCTGGAAAGCGACAGGAGATCCGGCCATCCGGACGGCTCAGGCAGATCGGGAAGTGGGAGCAGCCTCTCCGGAGGCTCGTCAGCCCCGGCGGCGCGAGACAGCGGCAGCGAGGGCGCCATTCTCCCTTGACGCTCCCGCCATGCCCTGACTCACTGACTCCCTGACTCCCCCATCGATTTCATCGGAGACGGATCGCCAAATGCATTCAACCACACACGCTCGTGCCATCGCCCCAACGCCCCGCTACGACGCGCGGTTCGCCCACCATCGGACACCCACCGCCTTCGAATTTCGCGGTACCTTCCGGCACGCGCGTGCAGCGCACGCCGCACGGGACATCAACGACACGCATCGAAGCCGGCCCGCCGCGCGCGATGCGTTCTGGCCTGTCGCATTCTCGGTGCTGCTGGCTGCCAACCTCGCGACACCGGCGACGTCCGCATTGCCACCGAGTGATCGTCGTGTCCGGCACGACAACAACGAGGACTACGGGCATGGCACTGCGACGATGCGGCTAGGCACGTCAGCGCCGACATCGAACCTCACGGCGATGCCATTGCCTGATCAGGTCATCGTGCGGCCGGTGACGCGCACTGCCATCAAATCCGACTACGCGATGCTCGACATACTCAAGGCAGTCGCCGCGGCGCGCTCGCCGTTCCTGAACACCGGCGAATCGCTCGCCGACGTGTACGAAATCGCCAGCGGGCAGCCGGTTGCCCCGGATTTTCGCCGCATGCTGCGCGCGCTGACGGGCACGCTCGATACCGCCACGGGCATCGTTCCCGACGTTCAGGCATTGCGAATGCCCGCCGAGATCGCCGACATCGCCGCCGACCGGATCACGGGCCGCGCGCTCGACACGAGCCGTCTGAGCGGCGTGCTGCAATTCGCCTCGCCACGTGGGCAGGCCATGCATGACGTACCTGAGTGGCGCGATGCGCCTGTATTGCCGGATCGCGACGCCCCCGGATCTCCGGCGTTCGACGCTGCCATCGCAAGCGATGCCGCACCGGGCCGCCTCACCGAATCGCGCGCCGCGCCCGAGCGCGATCGCGCCGGCTACGACACCGCGCCAGACAGCTTTGCGGAAGTCTCCGGCCTCGACATCGCATTGCATGATGAGCCCGCGAGCCCCCGATTCATTCAGGATGAGCGGCGACACCTCTCAGGCTATGCACAAACCTTGCCCGAACGTTGGCGGCCCAAGGACGAAACGGCTCGACTCTTCGTCGCGGGTGGCCACCACTACCTTCGGGGCGAGGCCGGGGATTACCGCATCACACGCGGATTCAGCGACGATCACTGGCTCGTCGACGCGCCTCGCCGGAACCAGGCGCAGGTGCCGGTGACGTTCGACCCTGCCACCGGGCGGTGGCAGGCACACGCCCCCCTGCGGCTATGTGGCGGCGGATGCGGCCCGAGCCGTCCGATGACGCCCGACAGCATCACAAGCAGCTACGAAGACATCTTCGCCGCCACGCGGCACCTGCCCGACGAGTCCGCGCAGGAGGCGATCCAGAATGCGTTCGCCGACGTCGGTCGGTTGCGCCTGTTGCGCTCGAATCGCGAAGATCTTCGCGACTTGCGCGACAACTCGATCGTCGACCACCGGGCCGCGCTGAGCGTTGCGATGAAGGACATCAACCGCGGTGCGTCGTTAAGAAAGCAACAGCGCCAGGCCGCGGAAGCCACCGCGATGTATTACTACTCACGGCCGTTCGCGGAGGCGTTCTGCCAGGAGAACGCGGAAGTCCTGTTTTATTTCCTGCTTCAGGACGGCGTCGATCAGGACAATCTGCGCATGATCACCGTGCAGCCAAAAGGTCGGGCGCCGCACGTCATGGTGCTCTACTCGGAGTCACGGGAGTTCATCGACATCCTCGACCGGTCGACGCCGCAGCCCAAAGCGCCGCTGCGTGAAGATGGCGTCACGTCGTCGCAGTTCGCCTGGGGCGCCTATCTGGCGCGCGACACCACCTTACTGCTTGACCCCTGGAGCCGGTACAAAGCGATTTCGTTTGCGCGTGCCGACACGCCGCAGGACGCAGTCGATATTCTCGACAGCGCATTCGCCGAGATCGGACACCGCACCGGATACCCGTACACCGTGTCGGTCACCCGGCCGCTCGCGGCGCGGCGTCACGCGGTGATCGGGCAGACGAGCAGCAGCACCAGCCTCGGCAGTGCGGCAAGCGCGCGCAGTTCGAACAGCGCGAAACCGGAGAAAGGTGAAAGACGCTGGTCAGGCGCATCCGGCAGCACCGGCAGCACCGGCGGATCCGGTGCGTCGGGTGCATGGGGCGCATCGGGTGCGTCCGCAGCATTCAATGCGTTTGCACCGTCGAGCGCACGCCACACGCCGCATGCTTCTCATGTGCGACGATCGCCCGACGCCGCGCGGCCGCTATCGCCTGTCGCCGAAGCTTCATCCGCAGGCTAACGCCGCGCGCGGAGATCGCGAACACGCGGGTCCGGCGCGGCAATATGCGCGCCGGACCCGCACGTCGGCGGTATGTTTCAACCGGAACCGCGAGGACAGTCAGTACGTGTAGACACCGCGCCCGGTCTTGCGGCCCAGATAGCCCGCCGCCACCATCTCCTTGAGCAGGGGGCAGGGACGATACTTCGAATCGGCGAACTGCTCGTAGTAGACGTTCATCACCGACAGACAGACGTCGAGCCCGATCATGTCGGCCAATGCCAGCGGGCCGATCGGGTGGTTGCAGCCGAGCTTCATGCCCTCGTCGATTTCCTCGGGCGAGGCCAGGTTCTCGGCCAGCACGAAGAATGCCTCGTTGATCATCGGCACGAGAATCCGGTTCACCACGAAGCCCGGCGCGTTCTTCACCGTGATCGGCGACTTGCCGAGGGCACGCGCGAGCGCATCGACGCGGGCGTGCGTGTCGTCGCTCGTCTGCAGGCCGCGAATGATTTCCACCAGCGCCATGAGCGGCACCGGGTTGAAGAAGTGCATCCCGATGAACGACTCGGGCCGTGCGAGCACGGCGGCAAGCTGGGTGATCGAGATCGACGACGTGTTCGAGGCGAGGATCGCGCCTTCCTTCGCGATGCCGTCGAGCTGCTTGAGAATCTTGACCTTCAGGTCGAAATTTTCGGTAGCGGCCTCGATCAGGATGTCGGCATCGGCCAGCGACGCGTAGTCGGTCGACGGGGTAATGCGGGCGAGCGCGGCGTCCTTGTCGGCGGCGGTGATCTTGTCCTTCTTGATCAGGCGCTCGAGGCTGCCGGCAATCGTCGTCATGCCTTTCTGGACGGCGGCGTCGCTGATGTCGACCATCGTCACCGGCAGCCCGGCCACCGCACAGGCCTGTGCGATGCCGTTGCCCATGGTGCCTGCACCGATGATGCCTACGTGTTGAATCGTCATGTCGTCTCTGCTCCGGTTGTGCGGGAAGGTGGCGAAAATACCGTCTTTGCGCGGTGCACAAATCATAGCGCGCAGACGCCGGATCGGTGACACATGGAACCGCTGTGCGAAACGACGGGCACGGATCGTCCACGATGCGACGCGCGGAATTGACGCCCCAAAACAAAGGGGGCAGACGCGCGCGGCGTTTGCCCCCTCCGGATCGGTTCGACGGCGCGCCTGTCGGACAGGCGCGCCGCGTGGCCTCAGAACTTCATGCGCACGCCACCACCGAAGGTGTCGCCGCCCGAGAGCGAGCTTACCTTGTCGTTCATGTACGCGGCGTAGATGTCGGTACGCTTGGACAGGTTGTAGTCGTAGCCGAGCGCCCACGTCTTGCGGTTCACGTTGCTCGCGCCCGAGCTCTTCGTGTACGCATACGAGGCGAGCACCTTCCCGTTGCCCAGCGGTACCGACACGCCGAGCTGTCCGCCGTTCTCCGACACGCCGCCGCCGGTGATGTTGTTTCGAATGTACTGGTACTGACCGAAGAACTTCACGACCTGCAGGTCGTAGGTCGCGCCGAGTTGCACGGCCTGCTGGCTGCGGAAGCCCGCCATGCCGGCCATGTCGTCCGGCTGCGAATCGAACTTCACCTGCTGGTAGGCCACCGTCGCCGCGAACGGACCGTTGAAGTACAGCGCCGAGGCGCTCCACTTGTTCTGTCCGGTTTCGCCGGCCTTGTTGCCGAACGCATACGACACGCTGCCCGACAGGCCCTTGAAATTCGGCGTGGTGTACATCACGGCGTTGCTCCAGCCGGAATCGCCAACGATACCCTGACCGGCCTGGCCGATGAACGTGTGGAACACCATCGGGCTGAAGGTGTACGAATCGACGAACGGGTTGAACAGAATCGTCGACACGAAATACGAGGTGGTCAGGCGCCCCATCGTGACCGTACCGGCGGTGTCCGACGACAGGCCAACGTAGGCGTTGCGCGAGAACATCGTATCGCCCTGGAACCGGCCGTACTGACCGTTCTGCGGACGGAAGAAGTCTTCCAGCACGAATACCGCCTTGAGGCCGCCGCCCAGGTCCTCACTGCCCTTCATGCCCCAGTACGAGGTCGACATGCCGCCCCCGCCCTGCGTCCAGGCACGATCGCCGCCCGGATTCTTGACCGCCCCCATCCAGGCGTCGACCTGACCGTACAGCGTGACGTTCGATTGTGCGAATGCCGGTGCGCTCACACACGCGCCCAATACGAGTGCCCCACCGATGCCCTTGGCCATGCTCCGCTTCATTGACTTCTCCTTGGTTTATGTCTTTTGTGTGCCGGTTTGCCCGCCCGACGCGGGACCTGCTGGCGCCCGTCGAGAAGCGCCTCCCTGATAAACGGCCGTGATTCTCGCACAGCCCCGCCATGCGCAGAAAGGCCGGAACCGCACCGAAAAATCTGCCGTATGCGATGGCTGGGAAATGGTGGGGAGACAAAAATCGGCCGAACACCCGCGCCACAATTAATCCCGGTATAACGAAATCGATATGGTGCTTGCGTCAGCAGGTTAGCAAACGCTCACATTCGCGGAAATTAGCGAGAATGGCGGGCCATGAACATGCCCGAATTGAAGACGCGGATGGGGATGACGCGGCGCATCCAATGTTGCACATGTGCAACATCCGGTGCATGGGCGAGGCTGGAGAGGGGGATACGCCCCGCGCCTCGATCATGCGCCGGGAACGGCGAATCGCATGCGGGGCGCGGGGGAACAGCGAGATGAAATCAGCGACCGCGGCGACCGCCGCCGCCACCGCGAGGTCCGCGCGGCTCCCCTTGCGGGGTGTACTGCCGCTCGCGCGGCTCGGCCGGGGCGGCCCAATTCGGATAGGCCGCCTGCCCCCGACCGCGGTCGGCACTGAACCGGCTGATGTCCTCACGCAGCGACGCCTTGTTCACGTCGAGCATGTCGCGTCCGCGCCCACCTCCCGCCCAAGCGGGGTAGGCGCATACGAGTATCAACAGGAAGCAATAACGAAGTCGGGTACTCATTTCGGTTCAGCCACAGCCCCGGCCCGAAGGTGGGGCCGGTTCGCACGGGGGCTGTCGGCATCTGCGGGTGGCAGATGCGCCATACACCCCATGAATGACTGTACCGGGTCGGTCGAACGAGCGTCGACTGAAAAGATGTTAATGCGTGGCGCGGTCTGCAACCGTTTGTAACCACCGCGCCGGACCGGCGCCGCACAGGTCCGCACGCCTCGCCAGATCACGCGGCGTTCCGTCCGGCGAGGCCACTTACTTCTCGACCTGCTTCTCGACCGACAGCGAGATCTCGCGCAGACGCTCGCCGCGCTGGGTGACCAGGTCCTGCGCCGTGATGGTGAAATTCACCGGACGCGCGTACTTCCGGCTCGCGCTCTGCCATTCGGCGGGCAGACCTGCCGCATTCGTGGTCGTTGTCCGTAGCGTGGTCACGCCGCGAGTGCAACGCGAGACCTGCGTCGCAAAGCTTTGCGCCTGTTGACGCAGGTCCATCGCGGAGATCTTCTGGTAGTCCCACACGCATTCATAGGTCGGCGCGAGGCCCGTGGCCCGGAACACCTTGCAGTCGCCGCCCGGCACCGAGTAGGTGGCCTGATAGCTTTCGCCGCGCTCGTTCTTGGCCGCGAGCGGGCCGGTGATATCTTCGAAACCGCCCTGCGCGCTCTTGGCCAGCAGCAGGATGCCCTCGCACTGGTCGGCGGCGAAGGCCGACTGCGCGGCGCACAGGCAGGCAAGCAGGGCCCATCGTTGTAGAGAATGTTTTGCCATCGTTGGAATGTTTGACGGGTATACGGCGGCGCGATGCCCGGGCCGGAGCACTTTTCCTTCCGGGATCGCCATCCATCGCCATGAATGCTGCCATTAGAACGCAAACTTGGCGCGGACGAAACCATCGACACAGGGGGAATCGTGCGCCAATTCGAGTCAACGGTTTCGCGATAGTTCGCACGCGGCGGTCTCTCATCCGAAAAGCCGATTCCATTCGACGGCGGTCGACCTATACTCAAAGCGCAGTCAGACTGCATGGGCGCGGCCGGGAACCGATGGTGGTTCGACGCAGCACGGCAATGCCCCTCGGTGCCAAGTCTTCTTGGCCCTTACCATGCCGCGCCGGTACACGCGGCTGGCGATGCCCTGATGGGGCCTCAACCGGCGGCTAGGCCGCCGGTTTTCATTGGGGCGTCGCCAAGCGTCTCTCCCCCCATCTCTCCCCATCTCTCCCCGTCTTTCCCCCGTCTCGCGTCAGCCAAGGCGCCTCGTGGCGACCTCATGCCGATGGACTAGGCGAAAGTGCGGATTTCGCCCGCGTCGGCGCTCTGCAACTATCGAATCACAAGACCAATATCGCTCGGGCACTCACCTTCGGAAGTCAGCGGAGGGTTTGTGGAAACTTTTCAGTCTCCCGCAGCGCGCGGCACACCGCGCGCCTGCCTGTTCGCGCGTTGCTCGAGGTGACCCATGGGATACCCAACACCACCTCGAGGCCTGCGCCCCGCCAATCCTGAGCAAGGATCACCCACGGCGTGGCCGCAGTTGATCGAATCGGTTCGCGGTCACGGCGGCACGCTCGCGCATGTGCTTGGCGCGCTCGGCACCTTTCGATTTCGGCACGGCCACTGGCCCAGCCGCCTTTACCTCTATCCGGAAACACTCGCCGCGCTCGTGCAGGACCTGACACCATCGGGCTTCTACCGTTTGCAGCAGCATCTCGACGTTCTGACCGACCTCGAGCGCGACCTGTTCTGCGCGGACGACGGCGGCAACGTGTCGATCTACCGCGTGCAGGCCGTGCCGGACACCGTGGGCATCGACGTCGCCGCCGCCTGGCTTGGACTCGCGGGTCCGGCGGCGCACTCGCCCACCCAGGCACGTGGTGAGGTTCCCGGGGCACCGACCACCCCGAAGCCGCCACGCTGACGCCGTCGCACCGCGACGCCGGTCTCGAGCGTGGCCCGCGCCCGCCCTTGCCTGGATTGTCCCCGCTGTACCGGACCCCGCCGCCGCGGGGCAATGTCACCTCCGCCCCAACTTGCCGGAGAGATGTCATGAACCGACTCGCGATCGTTCTGGACGGCCTGATGCTGCTTTACCTTGCCGCCGCCACTGTCGTTGGTGTGCAATCGAGCGCCGCCGACGGCCACGCGCTGCTTGCCAGCGTACTCGGTGTGTTGCTCGCGCTATGCGTGCTGGCCATGCTCGCGGCGCCGTTCTACGTGTCGCTGGTCGTGCTCGTCACGCAATCGGAGCGCCACCTTCGGCTCGCGTCCTGGCTTCACCGGGTGTTGCTCGCGTTGATGGTCGCGGCGATCGCGGTTTCGCTGCTCGGCGACCACACCGTCGAAGTCTCGGCCTCGCTTTTCGCGTTGGTCGCGATCGTGTGCATCGTCAATCTCGTTGTCCTCTCGCGACGTCGAACGCACTTCGAGGCGTTTCATCTTTTCGAGCATTGAACCGCGTGCGACGACGCCGACGCTGTGCGGCGCACCGCTGCGCCGCCGACGTTCATTTGCGGGCGTCACCTCCGCGATGCTAGACTGCGCGGCATGATTCGCTGGCGAAGACTCCTCGTGCTGTGGCTGTTGTGCGTCACCATGCCCTTTCAGGCGATGGCCGCACTGCGCACGCATTGCGCGCCGGGATCGCCGGGCGCGAGCGCACTCGTCGGATCGACGATGGCGTCGTCCGCCATGCCGGGAGACGGCAACTCGACAGCCCGGCATAACGGCATGATGCCGGCGGCGGCCGAGGACACAGGGCGACACGCGATGCACGCGTCACATGAGATGGCGCATGGCATGCATGACGTGGCGCAAATGGACTCGACCACATCGGAGCCGTCCGTCCACAAGGCTTCGCCGGCCGGCCACACATTGCATGCGAGTTGCTCGGCGTGCGCGGCTTGCGTCGTCTGTACAGCATTGCCGGCGAGCATGGTCCTGCGTACGCCGGACGCTCAGCCGTCCACCCCCATCCCCTTCCTGCGCACCTCGGCGAGCAGCGCCGTTGTCGGTGTGCCTGAACGTCCCCCCAAATCTCTCGTCGCCTGACGGTCGTCCATCGTTCGCGGGAATCGCTGTCGCGCGTTCCCCGTCTGGCGGCGTGCCGTCTCCGTTTCTCGTCGGACTGACCTGACGCCGCATCGCGCGACCGGCCCTCACTCGCCCATCGCCCGCGCCGCCGGTCCGTCCGCCCGAATTACGCGCCGCCGGCACGTCCGGCGTCGCCCGACTGACGAGTCTTTTCATGACGTCTTCTTCTTTGCGACGGCACGCATGGGTCGTGCCGCTGATGCTTTCGCTCTCCGGGCTGTGGTCGTCACACGCCGCGAGCGCCGAACCGGCGCCGGCAAGCGCCGGCCTTGCCGATCCGTCGGCCCCGGACGCGCCCGCCGGCCCGCCACCTCAAGGGGTTCTGCAAGACTACTCGCGCCCCGCGCTGTCGGTGGCAACCGGCGACTGGC
This sequence comes from Pandoraea pnomenusa, assembly GCF_000767615.3. Taxonomy (NCBI): domain Bacteria; kingdom Pseudomonadati; phylum Pseudomonadota; class Betaproteobacteria; order Burkholderiales; family Burkholderiaceae; genus Pandoraea; species Pandoraea pnomenusa. The sequence goes on from NZ_CP009553.3 coordinate 5,017,740, forward strand.
GCCAGATCAATGCCGGTGTTGCCGGCATGAATGGCATGAGCGGGATGGGCGGTGGCGGCCACGACATGGGCGACATGCCGTCCACGCCCCCCGCAGGACATGCCGCTCACACCATGTCGATGCGAACGGGCAACGTTTCCACGTCGGCCATGCCCGCCCCCGGCGGCGAGCATGAGATGCACGGCATGACAATGTCGGCGCCGCCATCGGCCGCCACCGCGCCGGATCACGCGGCGATGGGACACCCCATGCCGGCCGTGCCCGCGCCGGGCAGCGCCTCCGATCCTCACGCAGCGCATCGCATGCCGGGAGCGCCGAAATGATGACCTCGCCAACTTTCGTCTTGCGCGCCGGGGCTGTGGCACCAGAACGTCGGCGTGCGTCCTCATCCGGGGTGCAACGCGGAACCGCGATCGCCACCGCCGCCATTGCCATGCTCATCCTGTCAGGGTGTGCGACGTTCAGTGAGGACGGTGGCTTCGGCCCGGTCGCCGACGCGACGCAACAGCGCCTGGGCACGCGCGCGGTCTGGGCTCGCGACGACGCCACGACGCAGGCGCTCGCCAAGGAACGCGACGTCTTGCTCTCGCGCCCGCTCGACGTCGACTCGGCGGTGCGACTTACGCTGATCAACCATCGCGGCCTGCAGGCAACGTATGCGGAGCTCGGCATCGCGGAAGCGTCGCTCGTGCAAGCCGGGCGCCTGCCGAATCCTCGCTTCTCGTTTCAGCGTGTGCAGGGCGGCGGCGACGTCAGCATCGAACGCACGTGGGGCCTCGACTTCGTTCGCGTGCTGACGATGCCGCTCGCCTCGCGCGTCGAAGCCCGACGCTTCGCGCAAGTGCAGGCGCAGGTCACGCAGGCCGTCGTCGAGCAGGCGACCGCCACGCGGCGAGCGTGGATCGAAGCCGTCGCAGCCCAGGAGCGCGTAAGGATTCTCGAGCAGACCAGTGTCGCCACACAGGCCGCCAGCGAACTGGCCGATGGCATGGCGCGTGCCGGTAACTTCAGTGCGATGCGTCGCACGCAGGAGAACCTCGTGCATGCCGACACGGCGGCACGTCTGGCGCGAGCCCGCGAACAGTCCCAAACCGCGCGAGAGCAGTTGGCGCGGCAGATGGGGCTGTGGGGGCAGCAATTGACTTTCCAGCTCCCCGAGCGTCTGCCGGCGCTTCCGCGCAAGCGCCCGTCCTGGCCCGACGCAGAGGCGCAAGCCATGCGCGAGCGCGCCGACATTCGCGCCGCTCGCGCAGGCCTCGAGAGCATGTCGAGCGATCTGGGGCTCACGCGCGTGACCCGATTCGTGAATGTGCTCGACACGGCCTATCGCGACAACAGCGCCACGGGCTCGCCCAACGAGCGGGGCTACGAAATTTCGCTGGAGGTCCCGCTATTCGACTGGGGTAGCGCGCGAGTGGCCGGCGCCGAGGCGCGCTACCGCCAGAGCCTCGACCGGCTGGCCGACACGGCAGTGGCCGCGCGCGCCGAAGTGCGCACTCGCCGTGCACAGGCAATCGCCGCCTGGGACATCGCGGAGCACTACCGCACCACGATCCTGCCGATGCGCCAGCGCGTCTCCGACGAATGGCTGCTGCGTTACAACGGCATGCTCGCCAGCGTCTTCGATCTGCTGTCCGATGCACGCGAACAGCGCGATACGGTGCTCGCCTACATCGACGCCACGGCCGATTTCTGGCTGGCGGACGCCGCACTGCGCGAGAGCGTGGGCGGGGCCGAACCGTCCTCATCTCACACACACGGAGGTGGCGCATGACTTCGCGCCGACGATTCCTGCGTGACGCCGGTCTCGCCGTCATGGGCGCCGCCGCCGTCGAGCGGGCCAGCCTCGCCGCGCTGCCCGACGCGGCAACCCGCAGCGATGCAAGTACCGCCAAACCCCTCGCCCCGCCCACCGGGCGGCCATACCGGCCCGTCGTGACGCTCAACGGCTGGACCTTGCCGTGGCGTATGCGCAATGGCGTCAAGGAGTTCCACCTGGTCGCCGAGCCCGTGGTGCGGGAGATCGCCCCCGGCATGCAGGCGAATCTGTGGGGCTACAACGGCCAGAGTCCCGGTCCGACCATCGAGGTCGTCGAAGGCGACCGCGTTCGCCTTTACGTGACGAATCGTCTGCCCGAGCCGACCAGCGTGCACTGGCATGGGCAGCGACTGCCCAATGGCATGGACGGCGTGGCGGGCCTCAACCAGCGCGCCATCGCGCCGGGGCAGACCTACGTGTACGAATTCGAGGCGAAGCGGCCCGGCACCTTCATGTATCACCCGCACGCCGACGAAATGATGCAGATGGCCATGGGCCTCATGGGCTTCTGGGTCACGCATCCGAAAGATCCGTCGTTCATGCCGGTCGATCGCGATTACGTGTTCCTCATCAATGCCTACGCCATCGACCCCGGCACGCGCACGCCCCGTGTCAACGAGATGACGGACTTCAATCTGTGGACGTGGAACAGCCGCGCGTTTCCCGGCATCGATCCGCTGGTCGCACGCCAGGGCGATCGGGTGCGCATCCGCATCGGCAATCTCACGATGACCAACCACCCGATCCACCTTCACGGCCACGAATTCAACGTGACGGGCACCGATGGCGGCTGGATTCCTCCGGGCGCCCAATGGCCCGAAGTCACCACCGACGTCGCGGTCGGACAGATGCGCGCCATCGAGTTCGACGCAACGGAACCCGGCGACTGGGCGTTTCACTGTCACAAGTCGCATCACACGATGAACCCGATGGGCCACGAGGTGCCGACCATGCTCGGCGTGAACCAGCGCGAGATCGCCGAAAAAATTTCGCGCATCATTCCCGACTACATGGCAATGGGCGAGACCGGCGGCTCCATGAACGGCATGGAAATGCCATTGCCGGAAAATACGTTACCGATGATGACCGGCACGGGCCCGTACGGTCCCATCGAGATGGGCGGCATGTTCACCACGTTGAAAGTCCGGCATGACCTGCCACGCGACAGTTATCGCGATCCCGGCTGGTATCGCGCACCGCGCGGCTCGGTGGCGAGCCCGTGGCAAGGCAGCAGTTCCGCATTACCCTCTTCACATCGTCAACCCGCCCGCTCCGGTCACGCCGTTGCACCGGCCAAGGCAGGCAAAACCGGAGTCAAATCATGATGCGTTCGTTTCTTCATCGCACCGCGCCCGCGCAACTCGCGCTCGGCACACTCGTCCTGGCACTCGCCGTGCCGGCCCTCGCCGACGACATGCATGCCATGCACATGCAGCACGGCCAGGGCAACGCGGCGGCGCCGGCCATCGGCGAGGCCGGCGACGACGCGCAGGCCACCCGCACCGTGGACGTCGACATGCGCGACACCATGCGCTTCTCGCCCGCCACGATCACCGTGCGCCGTGGCGACACGGTGCGTTTTGTCGTGACGAACAACGGCAAGGTGCGTCACGAGATGACGCTGGGCACGGCATCGGCGCTGGCCGAGCACGCGAAGATGATGCAGCAGATGCCGGACATGAAGCACGCCGAGGCCAACGCGGTGACGGTCGATCCCGGTCAGCGCAAGACCCTCGTGTGGCACTTCACGCAGCCCGGCACCGTGGAATTCGCGTGTCTCGAACCGGGACACTTCGAGGCAGGCATGCGCGGCGTGGTCAATGTGCGGTAGGCAGGACTGGCCAGACCGACCGGGCGCGCCCGGCCGGTCGCCTCAGGCCGCGCCGCAACGTTCGAGGCCGCCGCTCAATGCCTCTGTCGCGTCGGCCTCGAACGCAGCGACGTCGCGCGCTCGCAGGCACAGTTGCAACGTCACCGCGTCGTCGTAGGCAACATCGAGCACTTGCGCGGCATGACGCTCCGCCAGCCGGCGCAGCATCGCTTCGTGGGCGAACGCACAGCGGTAACGCATCTGCGCCATCGGCTCGACTGCGGTGAGCGTGGCCAGCTTGAGGGCTTCGCTCACCGCCTGACCGTACGCGCGGGTCAGTCCGCCCGCGCCAAGCTTGATGCCGCCGTAATAACGCACCACCACCGCAAAGACATTCGTCAGGCCCTTGTGCATGAGCACGTTGTACATGGGCTTGGCGGCGGTGCCCCCCGGTTCGCCATCGTCGTCGAAGCCCGACGCTCCGTCGCACAGCAACACCCAGCAGTAGTGCGTGGCGTTCGGGTAGCGCACGCGCAGTGCGTCGAGTTCGCGCATGGCCGCCTCGCGCGACGCCGCCGGCATGACAATGCCGATGAACCGGCTCTTCCTGATTTCCAGCTCGGTCTCGACCGGCGCTGCCAATGCGTACATACGGCTGTCGTCTCCCGGCGCCTTACAGGCGCACCTCGCCGCGCGCGAGTTCGATGACGTTGCCGCCGACCCGGATCTGCCGATCCGCCGTGACTTCGAGCGTCAGACGGCACGCGCGCTCCACGGCGTCGCCCTGCGACACGCGGGCACGCACCGGCAGCGGGTATCCCTGCCCGATCAGCCAGCCGCCGAGATTGGCGCAAGCCGAGCCCGTGCCCGGGTCTTCGCTCACGCCGCCGCCCTGGGTGGTGAAGAAGTAGCGCGCCGTCACGTCCAGCTCGCCGCCCCTCTCGCCATCGATGGAAAAAACGTAGCCCGTCTTGCGCCCGAGACTCGAGAGCGGCCAGCGCTCGAGCCGTGCGCTGTCCGGTTGCGCTCGCGCGACAGTCTCGGCATTGCGCAGCGGAATGAGCAACTGATCGGCGCCGGTATCGACCCACTGCGGCGATTGCGCGAGATCGTCCCGGCCGAGCCGCACGAGCGCGGCGATGTCGGCGTCCGCCTCGCTGGCCTTGGAGATCTTCGGCTCGCCAGACGACGGCGCCGTCAACGTCCAGTGATCGCCCGACGCTTCAACCGGAACCCGGCCCGCGGCGAATTGCAGCGTGATCTGATCACCCAGACCACGCATGGCGCGCAGCACATGCGCCGTACCCAGCGTGGGATGTCCGGCAAACCGCATTTCGTAGCCGGGCGTGAAGATCCGCACATGGGCGTCGGCCGTCTCGGAGGGCAGGATGAAGGTCGTCTCGGACAGATTGAACTGACGCGCCAGCGCGCGCATTTCATCGTCGCTCAGACCGCGCGCGTCTTCGAACACGCACAGCGGGTTGCCGCCGAACGTGGTTTCGGCGAACACATTGACGATGCGAAATGCGTAGGTGCGGCTCATGACGAATCTCCGGTGGGGGTAGGTCGTTGGCGGCGCGGCTCCCGAATCCGGTCGGAACTGGCGACCGGCCCGCGGGCCTTGCAAAGGAAGGCCCGTAGTCTCGCACATCGCGCCCCGGCATGCGCACGACAGCTCCCGCTTTCGGACGATTGTCCGCGAGCCACCGGAATCGTCCGATCCCTTCACCAGCCTGGATAGCACTGAACCGCCCAATTGTCTCGTTTCAGATGACAATAATTCACAATTCAGACGGATTGTGGTTATCGCTCAGGACTCTAAAATGACATTCATCGAGGCACACACAGCCTCCCAACGAAACAGACAAGACAGGAGCACATCATGCTGGACATCAGAAAGGCTGCGGACCGGGGCGTTGCAAATCACGGCTGGCTCAACTCGCGCCATACCTTCTCGTTTGCCAACTATTACGATCCGAAGCAAGTCGGCTTTTCCGATCTGCTGGTGATCAACGACGACCGCGTGGCACCGGCGCAGGGCTTCGGCAAGCACCCGCACCGCGACATGGAGATCTTCTCGTACGTGCTCGAAGGCGCGCTCGAGCACAAGGACACCATGGGCACGGGGTCGGTGATCGAGCCGGGCGACGTGCAGTTGATGAGCGCGGGGCGTGGCGTGGCGCACAGCGAGTTCAACCATTCGCCCACCTCGCCGGTGCACTTCCTGCAAATCTGGATCGTGCCGAACCAGGCGGGCATCGCTCCGGAATATCAGCAACAACGGTTCACGCCGGAAGAAAAGCGCGGTCGCCTGCGGCTGATCATTTCGCCGGACGGCCAGGACGCCTCGCTGCGCATCCATCAGGACGCACGTGTGTACGCCGGGCTGTTCGACGGTGACGAGTCGGCCACGCTCACGCTGGCGCCGAACCGTTATGCCTACGTGCACGTGGCGCGCGGCAGCGTGACACTCAACGGTGTGGCGCTGGGGGAAGGCGACGGGGTGCGGGTGCGCGACGAAACGGCGCTCACCCTCTCGAAGGGCAGCGACGCCGAGGTCCTCGTGTTCGATCTGCGCCCGGTGGAAACGCCCGACTTCTGACGTCAGGCAGGTTGACCCGGCATACGCTTGCCTCCCTGCGTATGCCGGTCATGGGCGCCGCCTTCCCTCGGCGCCCGCGCGGCCGGTACCTCAAGGTGCCGGCCGCGTTTTCCCCAACGCCTCCGCGCGACACCGCCGCCAACGCAGGCGACGGCGCCCGCTCAGGCGCGTTGCCAATTGCGTGGCAGCCCGAACCGCGCCCGCACGTCCTGGCGCTCCGCACTCATGCGTCTTCGCTTTCCATCGCCAGCGGCAACGCGTGAGCGTGATCGCGCCAGGCGCGCTCGCCCTGCGAAAGCTCGACCGCGCTCAGACGGCAGGCATCGAACGCAGCCTCGATAGCGCGGCGGTCCATGTCGCGACCGATGAACACGACTTCGTTGATGCGATCGCCCCACGGGGCTTCCCAGCCCGCCTCGATCGCCGCGCGCTGCGGATCGTCCAGCGGCGGCCACTGGTCCGGATCGACTGCCGCCCACCATTGCCCCACCGGCTCGAGCGTGGCCGTATTGCCTGCCCGCGAGTAGGCCAGCGCCCACGCGGGTCGGCTCGCGGACCAGACATAGCCCTTTGCACGCATCAGGCCATCGAAAGGCATCGACATGAACGCGGCAAAGCGCCCCGGATGCAGCGGCTCGCGCCGGCGCACGACGAAACTCGTCACGCCGTAAGTGTCGGCCTCCGACGCGTGCCCGCCCGCCAGTGCCTGTGCCCAGCCGGCCATCTGGCCGGCGCGCGCCGGGTCGAAGCGCCCGGTGCCGAGCACGTCGGCCAGCGGTACCCGGCCGCGCTCGCCGAGCACGATGCGCGCCGAAGGGTTGAGTCCCGCGATCAGCGCCTTGACGGCATCGAGCCGTGCCGCATCCACGCAGTCGACCTTGCTCACGATCACCACGTCGGCGAATTCGATCTGCTCGGTGAGCAACTCCGCGAGACGGCGCTCGTCTTCGTCGCCGGCGACTTCGCCGCGTTGTGCGAGTGTGTCGAAGCCGTGGAAATCCTCCAGCACGTGCAACGCGTCGACGACCGTCACCATGGTGTCCAGGCGCGCGATGTCGGCGAGCGACTGTCCCTCGTCATCGCGAAACTCGAACGTCGCCGCCACCGGCATCGGCTCGGCAATGCCGGTCGACTCGATCAGCAGATAGTCGAAACGTCCCTCCTGAGCGAGTTCGCGCACGGCGATCAGCAGGTCTTCGCGCAGCGTGCAGCAAATGCAGCCGTTGCTCATTTCGACCAGACGCTCCTGTGTGCGCGATAGTGCCGCCCCCGCGTTGGCGGCGTCGCGCGCCACGAACGACGCGTCGATGTTCACCTCGCTCATGTCATTGACGACTACGGCCACACGCAACCCATCGCGGTTGCGCAGCACATGGTTGAGCAGCGTGGTCTTGCCCGCGCCCAGAAACCCGGAAAGGACGGTGACGGGCAGGCGACGATCGACGTCGCCGGATTTCGCGAGGGGGGGAGTCATGGCAACGATGTCCTGTAATCGGCGGGCGGCGGGCGGCGCGTGGACGGTCGACCGTCCGCACCCCACTAATGCAACTTGGTTGCAATAAGATGCGATGATACGGGGGCGGCCACACATTTGCAACTGAGTTGCAAAAATATCATGCCTGTCCTGCCTTGCCGGCTGCGCCAGTCTTCAAGGTCTGCGATACTGCGCAAGCAGCGCAGACTGCGTTATCCGTCATGGATTCGCGTGTCCGCATACGCATCGCGAGACGCCTTGCGACGCGTCATGCCCCGGCCATTCACTCGCTGGCGCGGGCCGTCTGCCGACGTCGGCCTTTTTCAGTGCCGATCTTCGTCGATGCAGCGTTGGCCCAAGCTTCAGGAGCCCCTTTTTCATTCTGATTGCCCCCCTATGCGTAATTCAAAGATCCGCGCCAACGCCTCTTGCCACGCCCATGGACTGCGCCGCGCCGCGCAAGGTATCGCCCTGGCGACCGCCATTGCGTTCGCCGGCCTCTCGCAAGGCGCATGGGCCCATGCCCACGTGGTCTCGAGCGCGCCCGCCGCACAGGCGAGCGTCGAAGCCCCGACGTCGGTGCGCGTGACGTTCGACTCGGCACTCGAGGGCGCCCTGTCGAAACTCAGCGTCGTCGACGCCAAGGGCCAACCCGTCACAACGGCCAAGCCGACACTCGACGCCGCGCGCAAGACGCTCACCCTCGCGCTACCCGCGCTCGCCGCCGGCGACTACCAGGCGAACTGGGTCGCCGTGGCGAGCGACGGCCATCGCACGCAAGGCAATTTCCGCTTCGCCGTCAAGTGATGACGGCGGAAATGGCCGCCGGCACGTGGCAGCCCGCCACCGCCGGATTGCTCGATCTGGCCCTCGCGCTGGCGGCCGGCGTACTGTTGTTGCGCAGCCCTCACGCCGTGAAGCGCGGACTTACCTTGCGCGTGCTGCCCGCCTTCGCGGCCGGGCTCGCGTTGCTGGCCTGGGTCGCGTATGTCGTGGCCAGCACAGAGGCCATGACCGGTGGCGAATGGGAAAGCGCGTCGGCCATGCTCGGCGACGTGTCGCTGGTGTTGACGCAAACGCATTACGGCCGAATGCAGTGGGTGGCCGGTCTGGGCGCCGCCCTGCTGTGCGGGGGCGCCTGGGCCTGGTACGACGCACGGCGCCGATTGCGGCAGGTATTGCCCATCGCCGATGATCCGCGCGACCGACACCATCGTCGCGAGCATCGCCAGGAACGTCATGCGCGTGCGATCTACGCCGTCGGCGCCGTGGTGCTCGCGCTCGCGCGCGCCGGCACCGGACATGCGGCGGATGCATCGATGCCGTCGCTCGCTGTCGGCATTCACACCTTGCACGTCGCGGCAGCCGCTGCGTGGACCGGCGTGCTGCTCGTGGCGGGATGTGCCATCCCCGGCTGGCGCCACTGGCCTGTCGGTGCCCGCGCGGCGTATGGCGAACGCCTGTCGTCGGTGGCGACGTTGGCGATGTTCGTCGCACTCGTGACAGGGGCCTTCAATGCGTGGCGCACGCTCGGCGAAACGCCGTCGCTGTGGTTCGCCGATCAGAACGCGCCGTATCTCGCGTGGCTGGTGACGAAACTGGTGCTCGTGGGCTGCGCCGCCTTGCTGGGTGCGTGGAACCGCTGGCACTTCCTGCCTCGCCTCGTCCTCGACACCGGCGAGACGCCGCTCGACACCACGGCATTCGCGCGGGTGGTTGGCATCGAGGCGCTCGTGCTGGTGATGGTGATGAGCCTGGCCGCCAAGCTCGGCACGACCATGCCGCCCGGCGTGTGACGCGACGACCCGTCGAAAGCGGCAAATTCGATAGCGGGTGGAATTCGATAGCAAGAAACGGAGCGCCGCCACGAGACCCGTTCCCTACACTGAAGACACAGCCTCAGTCCATGGGAGACTATCGTGATGCGTACCCAGTCCATGACCACCCAACGCGCGCCGCGTTCAAGCGACACCGCCACCGATAGCGCGAACCGAACGTCCGGCGCGCGCTATGCGACCGACGACGCCAAATGGGCCGCCGTTGTCGCACGCGACAAGCAGGCGGACGGTGAATTCTTCTACTCTGTGCGCACGACCGGCGTGTTTTGCCGCCCGTCGTGCGGCGCCCGCCTCGCTCGGCGCGAGAATGTCGCCTTTCATGCAGACATTGCCGCTGCCGAACGTGCGGGCTTTCGACCGTGCAAGCGATGCAAACCGGATCAGGGCGGCCTCGATGCGCGACACGCAGCCCTGATCACCGCCGCGTGTCGACGCATCGAGACGGCCGAAGTCCCGCCCCGTCTGGACGTGCTCGCGGCCGAAGCCGGCCTTAGCCCGCATTATTTTCACCGGCTGTTTCGGGCGGTGACGGGTGTGACGCCTCGCGCGTACGCGAACGGCCGGCGCGCCGAACGCGTACGCGACGCGCTGCCCGCCTCGGGCAGCGTCACATCCGCTTTCTATGACGCGGGGTTCAACTCCAACGGCCGCTTCTATGCAAGCGCCGACGCCCTGCTCGGCATGAAACCCGCCACGTTCCGCGCAGGCGGGCAGGCCGAGTCGATCCGCTTCGCGGTGGCCCAGTGCTCACTGGGGGCATTGCTCGTTGCCGCCACCTCGCGCGGCCTGTGCGCCATTTCGCTCGGCGACGACCCCGACACGCTCTTGCACGATCTCCAGGATCGTTTCCCCAAGGCGGAACTGGTCGGCGCGGATGCGGAATTCGAACGCTGGATCGCGCAGGTCGTGGGATTCGTGGAGTCGCCGCGCCTCGGCCTGTCACTGCCGCTCGACGTGCGCGGCACGGCGTTCCAGCAGCGCGTCTGGCAGGCGTTGCGCGAAGTACCGGCGGGCGAGACCGCCAGCTACGCGCAGATCGCCGAGCGCATCGGCGCCCCGCGCGCCGTGCGGGCAGTGGCACAGGCATGCGCTTCCAACCGGCTCGCGGTGGCGATCCCCTGCCATCGCATCGTGCGCAACGACGGCGCGCTCTCGGGCTATCGCTGGGGTGTCGAGCGCAAGCGCGCGTTGCTCGCGAACGAACGTGCCGAAGGTGAGACGGGCGACGGGGAAATCGCACCCGACGCGCATGCTTCGTGCGTACCGGTTATCAACGGGGGAAAGCGGTGAGCGATCGCGTCAAATCACTCGACTGGGCCGCGCTGGAAGACGAACTCAACGCCCACGGTGCCGCGCGCATCGCGCAATTGCTCGACGCGCAGGCGTGTGCCACGCTGCGCGACATGTACGGCCCGACGCACGGGCGCATGAGCGTGACGCCCACTTCGCCACGCTTTCGCAGCCGCGTCGTGATGGCGCGTCACGGCTTCGGCCAGGGGGAGTACCAATACTTCGCCTATCCGTTGCCGCCGCTCGTTGCCGAATTGCGCGAGGCGTTCTACGCGCCCTTGCGCGACATCGCGCATCGCTGGCATGCCGCGATGGGCATCGACACACGCTTTGCGCCGACGCATCGCGCCTACCTCGCCCAATGTCATGCGGCCGGTCAGCGCCGACCCACGCCACTGCTGCTGCAATACGAAGCCGGCGACTACAATTGCCTGCATCAGGATCTTTATGGAGATCATGTCTTCCCGTTGCAGGTGGCCATCCTGCTCTCGCAGCCGGGCGAGGATTTCACCGGCGGCGAGTTCGTGCTCACGGAACAGCGCCCGCGCATGCAATCGCGTGCCGAAGTCGTGCCGCTCATGCGTGGCGACGCGGTCGTCTTCCCCGTACATCATCGCCCGGTGAACGGCACGCGCGGCGTGTATCGGGTGAACATGCGGCACGGCGTGAGCCGGGTGCGCAGCGGCCATCGGCACACGCTGGGCGTGATCCTGCACGACGCCACATGACACTCGACCTCTTCGCCACAGCCCACGACGACACCGACACCGGGCAGGCACCGGCGGACGTCCTCGGCCCCGGCGCCTTCCTGCTGCGCGGCTTCGCGCGCTCGCGCCTTTCGGTGTTGCAAGGGGATATCGACGCGGTCGTCGCACTGGCGCCGCTGAGGCATTGGCTCACGCCCGGCGGAAAACGCATGTCGGTCGCCATGACCAATTGCGGCGACGTCGGCTGGATCAGCGATCGCGCCGGCTATCGGTACGGCTCACACGATCCGCTCTCGAAGCAACGGTGGCCGTCGATGCCGGCGTCGTTCACCGCACTCGCGCGCGAGGCGGCCGAAGCGGCCGGCTATCGCGGCTTCGCGCCGGACGCCTGCCTCATCAATCGCTACTCGCCCGACGCCCGGCTCACACTGCATCAGGATCGCGACGAGCGCGACCTGGACGCGCCCATCGTATCCGTCTCGCTCGGCTTGCCGGCGACCTTCCTGTGGGGCGGCCTGCATCGCAGCGACCGAACCCGGCGCGTGCGCCTCGAACCTGGCGACGTCGTGGTGTGGGGCGGCCCGTCGCGGCTGGTCTATCACGGCATTGCAGGCGTCGAAGGCAGCTTCGACGCACAGGCCGTACGCTACAACCTCACGTTCCGGCGGGCGCGCTGATCGTCTGGCGAAGCGCGCGCCGCCGTCGTGCAAGGGCTCGGTCGCTCAGTAACCGACCGTGAAACGCGCGCGCGGATGGGCGTTCTTCTCGAGTTCATCGACCAGCGCGATGGCGTAGTCCTCCATCGAGATCCAGCTCTTGCCGTTACCGTCGACGAGCAGGGTGTCGTCGCCAAGACGGAACTTGCCGGTGCGCTCACCCGGCTCGAACAATGCCGACGGCGACAGGAACGTCCAGTTCAGCGCCGAACCCTTCGGCTCGGCGCGCAGCACTTCGAGGAAGTCCCGTCCGGCGGCGGCTTCCGGCTTGTAGGCCTGCGGGAAGTCCGGCGTATCGATGAGTGCCTTGCCCGGCGCGATTTCGAGGCTTCCTGCGCCGCCTACCACCAGCAGACGCGGCACGTGGGCGCGCTTGACGGCATCGACGAGTTTCGCGGCATCCATCGAGACGAAGCGGCCCGCGCTGATCACGGCATCGTGACCGGCGAGCAACGGCGCGAGCGACGCCGGATCGGACGCATCGCCCTTGACCACGCTCAGACCCGACTGCGCTTCGACGCGCTCGGGATTTCGGGCGATGCCGGTGACCGTGTGGCCACGTTGGCGCAGTTCCTCGGCAACGCGCGTGCCCACGCGACCGGTAATACCAATCAATGCGACTTTCATCAGACGACTCCTGCAGTTGAGGGGGAATTCGGAGAGAGGCGACGCACGTTCAGATCGCGCAGCCGTCGGGGCCGCACTGCGGCAACGCGGCGGCGTCGCCCGCGGCGGCGGACGTGGCCTGCGCGGCCATCAGACGCTCGCGCAACGCGTCGCGCCATGCGTCGGGCTGGCCGAGATAGCGCCCCGGTTCGAGACGCTCCAGGCGGCCGTCGATTTCCAGCGCAAAGGTCGGAAAACCGCTGCCGCCCACGCGCGCGAGCCACGCACGGCTTTCGCGAAAATGCGCCATGAGCGCGTTTGCATCGACGGCGTCGAGCGCCTTCGCGAACGCAGCGCGGTCCAGCCCGAGATCGGCGGCGATGTCGACGAGCACGTCGCGCTCGGCGATGCGCTTGCCGTCGACGTAGTGCGCGCGCTGCATGGCGGCGAACATGTCCAGTCCGCGCCCGGCCAGCGCCTCGGCAGCCAGCGCGGCGGCCGTCGGCGGTGCGGAGTCGAAGACCGCGGTGCCGTCGCGCAGCAATCCGTCGAAGTAGGCGTCGCCGAACGGCTGACCGGTCAGCTCCGCGATACGGTGGTCGTGCGGCATGACGTAGCTGCGCAGTTGCGGCGTGACCGGCTGCGCGTTCGGGCCGGCCATCATGCCACCGCCATGCAGCGCCACGTCAAGGCCGGCCACGTCACGCGCCGCGCGCACGAGGGGCGCCGCCGCGTAGCACCAGCCGCAAAGCGGATCGGCGATGTAATGCAAGGTCGCGTAGGTCATCTCGATTGTCCTGTGTCGTGTCGCGCCGTCATGGCCGTCGTAGCCGTCGTAGGGCGCTTGTGATGCATGCCATCGTAGTCGCGCCAGTCGCGCAAAAAAAGCCCATAATGACGATCTCTTTGTTGCATCGATCGAGCAAATCATGGACCGTCTTACGGCGATGCGCGTCTTCACGGAGGTGGCCGAACGCGGCTCTCTCACCGCGGCGGCACAGCGGCTGGACATGTCGAGAGCGATGGTTTCGCGCTATCTGGCGGAGTTGGAGGCATGGCTGGGTACCCGGCTGCTGCACCGAACGACCCGCGCAGTGAGCCTGACCGACGCCGGCAACGACGCGCTGCCGCGCTGCCGGGAAATGCTCGGGATCGCGGACGATCTCGCCTGCGCCTCGCAGGCCGACAGCACGCCGCGCGGTCTGCTGCGTGTGGCTTGCAGCACCTCGCTCGCGCAGGCGTTCCTGGCGGCCGCTGTCACTCGGTTCATCGTGCGACACCCCGGCGTGGCGATCGATCTCGTGGTGGCCGATCGGACCATCGACCTGGTGGACGAACGCATCGACCTGGCCATTCGGGTCACGAGCGAGCCGTCGCCCGGTCTCATCGCAAGACGGCTGGCGACCTGCCATTCCGTGGTCTGCGCCGCGCCCGCCTACCTTCAGCGTCACGGCACGCCCGAACGAGCGGAAGACCTCGCGCTTCACAACTGCCTGACCTACACGTATTTCGGCAAGAGCCTCTGGCAGTTCACGCACAACGGTGCGCCGCTGGGTGTGCCCGTGGGAGGCAATCTGTCGGCCAACGAGGTCAGCGCGGTCTTCGCCGCCACGCTCGCCGGCGCGGGCATTTCCCTCCAGCCCGTTTATTCGGCGCTGCCGTATCTGCGCGACGGCACCCTGCGCGCCCTGCTGCCCGACTACGTGCCGCGCGAGATGACGATCTACGGCGTATACATCTCGCGCAAGCAAATGCCCAGCGCCCTGCGCGCGCTGCTCGACGATCTGGTCGAACAGTTCCGCACCGGTCTGTTCGAGGACACCGGCTATCCCGGGCGCCTTCCCTCGCGTTCCAAACCGCTGGCACCGCCCGCCCCTGCAGCACCTCCGGCCTGACACCCGGCGTCGCACCCCGGTCGCGGCCGGCACGCGTGCGGTGACATCCCGGCGATGTCACCCATTTGTCACAGTCCCCGCGTAAAAACGTCGTCTGCCTCACCCGCCCGGGCCGGCCGACGGCACAAGGTCTCTCGTACGTCCGTCCTTGCCGACCGGTCGCGCCCGCGCGCACGCGCCGCATTGCGCGACACGCCAAACCAGGACACCCAAGGACACCATGACGCAAGACACCACGCCCCACGATTCCGCCGCCGGTCCGAACGACGACAACCCGTCGGACCCGTCGCGCCGCCGCCTGCTCCAGGGTCTCGCCGCCATCGGCGCGGCCGGTGCGGCGGGCGCCACCACCGCGCTGACCGGATGCGCCACCGACGCCGGTGCCGGCGCCCCGACGGCCGTCGCACCGGGCGGCACGTTTGACGCGCAGCTCAAGGCAAACATCAAGACGGTGGTCGTGATCTACCTGGAGAATCGCAGCTTCAACAATCTCTTCGGTGACTTCCCCGGCGTGGAGAAGCCGCTGTCGAAAGTGCCCGCGTCTGCGTACACGCAGCTCGATCGCGACGGCAAGACGCCGATGTCACTGCTGCCGCCGGTCTTCGACGGTCTGGTGCCGCGCCCGCAAATGCTCGGCGGCAAGAAGTATCACATCGGCGAGAAGGACATTCCCCGCCAGCCGAACGCGCCGTACATGCTCAAGGACGCCGAGGGCAAGCTGCTGCCGGAGTCGGTCATCACGCGCGATCTGTGGCACCTGTTCTGGCAGAACCAGATGCAGATCAACGGCGGCGCGAACAATCAGTTCGCTGCATGGGCCGACTCGGGCGGCCTGGTCATGGGTTACTACGGCGAGACGGCAAAGACGCTTGACCTGTACAAGATCGCGCAGCAGTACACGATGTGCGACAACTTCTTCATGGCCGCCTTCGGCGGGTCGTTCCTCAATCACCAGTTCCTGGTCTCGGCACGTCCGCCCGTCTATCCGAATGCCGCGAGCAGTCCGGCCAGGGACAAGATCGCCGTGCTCGCCGACGGCCCCCAGGGCGTGCGTCTGGCCGTGTCCGCGGAGTCGCCCGCCTCGGCCGCCGACGGCAAGCCGAAGTTCGTGCGCGACGGTGCGATCACGCCCGACGGGTTTGCCGTGAACACGATGATGCCCGCGTATCAGCCGTCTCCGGTCAAGCCCGCCGCCTCGGGCGACAAGCGCTTTGCCGATCCGTCGAATCCTGCCACGCTGCCGCCGCAGAACTTCGCCACCATCGGCGATCTGCTCTCGTCGAAGGGGGTGTCATGGGCCTGGTACGCCGGCGCCTGGCAGTCGGCGCTCGATCACAAGGGGGGAGCGGACAGGCCGAACTTCCAGTATCACCACCAGCCGTTCAACTACTTCGCACAGTTCGCGCCGGGCACGGCCGCCCGTACGGAACACCTGCGTGACGGCGGCGAAGGCGACAGCCCGATCTCGAACAGATTCCTTGCCGATGTGGTCGCGGGCAAGCTGCCGGCCGTGACGTTCTACAAACCGCAGGGCAACCTGAACCAGCATGCCGGCTACTCGGATGTGGCGTCGGGCGATCAGCACGTGGGCAATGTGCTCGCGCACCTGATGAAGTCGCCGCAATGGCAGAACATGATGGTCGTGATCACGTACGACGAGAACGGCGGCTGGTGGGACCACGTTGCGCCGCCGAAGGGCGACCGATGGGGCCCGGGCTCGCGCATCCCCGCCATCGTGGTCTCGCCGTTCGCCAGGCGCGGCAACGTCGATCACACGTTCTACGACACCACGTCGATCCTGCGCTTCGTCACGCGCCTGCACGATCTGCCCACGCTCGAAGGCATCGCGCATCGCAATGCGGCGTTCGCCGCTCGCGGCGCCATGCCGCCGGGCGACCTGACGAAGACGTTGTCGTTCGCCTGATCGTCGGGCGAAGCGCATGCGCAGCGCGCGCCGGCACACGTCGCCGGCAATGAAGAAGGGCGCCCGAGGGCGCCCTTTGTGCATCGTCGCTGTGGCGGCTTACGCCTGATCGTCGAGTTCGTCGGAGCGCACAAGCAATTTGTCGAGCAGCGTTTCGTAGGCGAGCATCTCCTCGTCCGTGAGCGCTTCGAACAAGCGCTCGTAGTGCGTGCGCGCCGCATCGATCACCACGCGCCAGACGCGCTCGCCGTCCGGCGTGAGCGTGACCTTGACCGCGCGACCGTCGTGCTCGTCAGGCGAGCGCCGGACCAGTCCGCGCGAAACCAATCCGTCCGCACCGCGACTGGCCTGGCTCTTGTCCAGATTCGCGCGGCGCGCCAGCTCGGAATTCGACAACGCGCCCGCCGTGCCCACTGCCGCGAGCACCCGCGACTCGGCCAGGCTGAGCTGCGCGGCCTCCGCGTACGACTGTGCAATGCGCTTGTCGTGCTGCTTCATCAGACGGTGCATCTTGTACGTCAGGAACTGGTCGAGCGTTTTGTGGACTGGCCGCATTTCAGTGTTTTCCCCTAGTCGAAAGGGGTCGATATTTGGTTGCGAACGCAACCTTAGCACACTAGAATGGTTGTGTTAGCAACTAAATGCTCGATGACGATCCACGTCATTTGCGCAAGGTGCGGCTGCTGTCTCCCCGCTGACACGAGACGCCACGCCCCGCGCGCCGAGCGGCTTTTCAGGTGCCGCACCATGCATCGACCAGAGACCACCCCGCGCGCGTCGCTTTATCACACGTATCGCGTCTATCCCCACTATGCTCCGGCGTCCCTCGCGACGGGCAACGCCACAGCGGCCGACACCGACGGGAACGGTACCGTCCCCGTCACGATCGTCGGCGGCGGCCCGATCGGCATGGTCACGGCACTCGCGCTTGCACGTCACGGCGTGCGCTGCGTGGTGTTGCAGGCCGAGCAGCAAGTCTCGGAAGGCAGCCGCGCCATCGTCTTCACGCGCCGCTCGCAGGAGATTCTGCAGGCGGTGGGCGTGGCCGACGCCGTGGTGGCCAAGGGACTGCCGTGGACCAGCGGCAATTCGTACTATCGCGGCCAGCGCGTGTTCCGCATGGAATCGCCAGTCGACGAGGACGACCGTTTCGCACCGCTCATCAACCTCCAACAGAACGTGCTCGAGAGCTACCTGGTCGACGCCATCGAGCGCGAACCGCTCGTCGAGATGCGCTGGGGCAACAAGCTCGTCGGACTCACGCAGGACGCGAACGGCGTCGCGCTGCGGATCGACACGCCCGAGGGCGAATATACGCAGCGCACCGGCTGGCTGGTGGCTGCCGACGGTGCGCGCTCGACCGTGCGCACGGCACTGGGCCTGCGCTTCGAAGGGGCGAGCTACGAAGGCCGTTTCGTCATTGCCGACATTCGCATCGACCTCGATCTGCCGACCGAGCGCCTGGCCTACTTCGCGCCGGACTGGAACCCGGGCAATACGGTGCTCATGCATCGCGAGCCCGACGGCATCTGGCGCGTGGACTACCAGTTGCCGGCGTCCGAGACGTCGGAGCACGCGCTCGAGCCCGAGACCATCCGCGAGCGCATCAACGCACAACTCGACATGATGGGACTGGGCGGCACGCCCTGGGAGCTCGACTGGTGCTCGGTGTATTCGGCTCGCGCGCTCACGCTGCCCGACTACGTGCATGGCCGCGTGCTGTTTGCGGGCGATGCGGCGCACCTGCTGCCGATCTTCGGCGTACGCGGCGCCAACACCGGGTTTCAGGACGCCATCGATCTGTCGTGGAAGCTCGCCGCCGTGGCGCGAGGCGCCGCCCCGGCCGAACTCCTGGCGTCGTACACGCACGATCGCGTGGGCGCCGCGCGCGAGATCATCTCGGAAGCGGGCAAGAGCACGCGCTTCATGACGCCGCCGTCGCATGGCTTTCGTCTGCTGCGCGACGCCGTGCTCGATCTCTCGCTGGCGCACGAATTCGTCCGCCCCCTGTTTCACTGGCGCACGTCGCGCGCGCATGACTACCGCGACTCGCCGCTCAACAGTCCCGACGACGACAACGCCACGATGCCTGGCGGCCCAGGCGTGGGTGCCCCGGCGCCGAATCTGCGGCTCGGCGAAAACGACTACCTGTATGACCACCTTGGCGCCGCCTTCCATCTGCTGACGTTCGGCGACGCGCCGCTCGACGACGTGCTGCGCCATGAAGTCGCCACCTGGCGCGAACGCGGCGTACCGATCACGGTCATCGCACTTTCCGGCTCGCTCCACGCCGTGGCCGGCGCCGACCTCACGTTGCGCGATGCGAACGGGCACGCCGCCGCCAAATATGGCGCGGCCGACGGCACGGCATACCTCGTGCGTCCCGATCACCACATTTGTGCCCGCTGGCTGCGCCTGGACGCCGCGCGCCTCGCCACCGCCCTCGCTCAGGCGACGGCACGCGCGTGAGCCGCCACGATACTCAAGGAAGCTTGATCATGACCACCCCACACACCGACATCGCGGGTCTCGAAGCGATCTACGACGCGCTTGCCCTGGCCATCGACGACGCGCCCGACGACGGGCGCGAGCGCTTGCTCGCCAAGGTCGCCCTGCTGCTGGCCAACGAGATCCAGGACGCGCCTCGCGTGCTGCATCTCATCGAGCAGGCCGCGCGCAGCACACAGCACTGAGCGACTCGCCCCCGCCCATACCCGCATCGTTCCCTTCGGCGCCCGCCCTCGACGGCGGGCCCGTTTTCATAACACCGCCATCTCACAACCAAGGCGGGGAGCGTTGGAGAAGACACCCATCATGAGTCGTATCACCCCTGCCGCCCAGTCCGGCGGCGGCATCGCCGTATCTGCCCCTTCGGCATCGCTGCCCGGCGCCCAGGATGGCGCCACAACCGCCTCGCATGCCGTGCACGACATGGATCTCGAGCGCCAGGTGGTTCGCAAGATCTCGCGTCGCCTGCTCGGCTTCCTCTTCGTGCTTTTCCTGTTCTCGTTTCTCGATCGCATCAACGTCGGCTTCGCCGCCCTCACGATGAGTCAGGACCTCGGGCTCACCAGCACGATGTTCGGCATGGCATCGACCGTGTTCTATCTGACGTACGTACTTTGCGGCGTGCCGAGCAACCTGATGCTCGTGAAGTTCGGCGCGCGCCGCTGGATCGGGGCGATCCTGATTGCGTGGGGACTGGCGTCGAGCGCGACCATGTTCGCGCATGACGCCACGAGTCTCTATCTCATTCGCGCCATCGTCGGCATCACCGAGGCGGGCTTTCTACCGGGCATGTTGCTGTACATGGGCGACTGGTTCCCTTCGGCCGCCCGTGCGCGTGCGAACGCGTGGTTCATGATCGCCATGCCGGTGACGTCGGCGCTCGGCGCGGCGGCGTCGGGCTACCTGTTGCGCCTCGACGGCGTGGGCGGCCTTGCCGGCTGGCAGTGGCTGTTCGTGCTCGAAGGACTGCCGACGGTGTTGCTCGGCGTGGTGACCTGGTGGTATCTCGACGACAAACCCGCCGACGCACGCTGGCTGAGCCACACGGAGAAGCGCGCGCTCGACGCGATGCTGGCGCGCGATCGCGCCGCCGTCGTGGCCACGCGGGGGCACGACGCACGCGGGCAGAACACCGGCATGTGGCGCGCCATCCTCACGCCGAGCGTGGCGAAATTCGCGCTCGGGTATTTCTGTCTGGTCAACACGCTCTCGCTCGCCTCGCTGTGGATTCCGCAGATCGTGAAGAGCTTCGGCACGACCAGCAGCAACGTGACCATCGGCCTGCTCGCGGCGATTCCCTCCGTATGCACCATCGCCGGCATGATCTGGTGGGGCCGCCGCTCGGACCGCCTCCAGGAACGGCGCTGGCACCTCGTGCTGCCGATGCTGTTCTCCGCCGCCGGCTGGGTGGTGACGTGTTTCGCGCCGGAACCGTCGGTGCGACTCGCGGGCGTGGCGATGGCCTCGACGGGCGCCTACACGGCCATGGCGATCTTCTGGACCGTGCCCGATCGCAACCTCGCGCCGCACACGCGCGCGCTTGGGCTCGCCGTCATCAACGCCGTCGGCAATCTCGGTTCGGCGCTCAGCCCGATCGTCGTGGGCGCGCTCAAGGACTGGACGCATTCGTTCACCTCCGGCCTGCTGTTCGCCGCGGCCAGTCTGCTCGTGGGCATTGCCGTGCTGTGGTTCGCGCCGCTGGGGGACGCGCGCGGGCGCTGACCGCGCGGGACACCGCGCCGGTGACATGACGGCCATCGTTCCGGGTGATAATGAGACCTCTCGCGCGACACCGCGCGAGAGGTTTTCGCATTCAAGGAACCCCGCCATGCCAGTGACAACGCCCGTGGCCGCCCAGGGCCCCACGCTCGTCGTGCTCATCGACGCCGACAACGCGGCCCCCGCCATCGTCGAAGGTCTGCTCACCGAAGTTGCCAAGTACGGCGTGGCGAGCGTGAAGCGCATCTATGGCGACTGGACCAAACCGAATCTCGACGGCTGGAAGAAGTGCCTGCTCGAGTTCTCGATCCAGCCGATTCAGCAGTTCCGCTATACCGTCGGCAAGAACGCCACCGACAGCGCCATGATCATCGACGCGATGGACCTGCTCTATACGGGGCGCTTCGACGGCTTCTGCCTCGTCTCCAGCGATAGCGACTTCACGCGGCTCGCCTCGCGAATTCGCGAACAGGGACTCATCGTCTACGGCTTCGGCGAGCGCAAGACGCCCCAGCCGTTCGTCACCGCCTGCGACAAGTTCATCTACACGGAGCTGCTGCGCCAGGATGACGAACCGGACGGCGATGAAGCCCCCGCGCCGCGCAAGCGCCGCAGCGCGTCGGAGCTCAAGCGCGACACGCGGCTCGTGCGGCTGCTGCGCAACGCCGTGATCGCGGTGTCCGACGAGGACGGATGGGCAAGCCTCGGCGCCATCGGCAGTCACATCGCCAAACAGGCCCCGGAATTCGACTCGCGCAACTACGGCTTCGGCAAGCTTAGCGATCTGGTCGCGACCATCGGTCTGTTCGATGTCGAGCAGCGGGCGGGCACCGGCGGCAACAAGGGCCTTTGGGTGAGAATCAAGCCGAAGCGCGGCACGGCAAAGCGCGGCGAATGAGCGTGCCCGGGAGATTTTTCGAGAAATATCGCGCGAAACGCTTGCCAGCCTCGGAAATTCACCCTATACTCGCGGTCTTTCTAGGCTCGTAGCTCAGCTGGTTAGAGCACCACCTTGACATGGTGGGGGTCGTTGGTTCGAGTCCAATCGAGCCTACCAACGAACAAAAGCACAAGGCGTCCCGCGTTTTCGCGTGACGCCTTTTGTTTTTTCCGAGCCCCGCTTTTCCATCGTGTCGACCGCGCCGATCGAGCCGATCGATGGCGAGTTGCGCGGGCAGACACGCCGTGCGGCGCGTCCAGCCGCGTTACAAAACGACACATCCCAGACAAACTCGTAGCACCTCCCACGCGATCGCGTCGATACACTGGCATCAACGGTTCGACGATGTGTGTGCAGGGTTTCGTCACGGCAACGCCTCCCCTTCGCGAACCGATCCGACTTACCGGCTTCATTGCCCACGCACGCTGCCTCGACAGCGCGCTCTTTGGTGGAGGACACCATGAAACGCATTCTCATCATTGCTGCCCTCGGCGCCGCAGCCGCCGTCGCCTCGACGGCCGCCTCGGCCCGCGTGGATGTCGGCCTCTATCTCGGCGTGCCGGCACCGGTCGTTGCCACGCCGGTCTATGTCGAACCGCCGCAACCGGTCTACGTGCAGCCTCGCGTGTATGAAGCGCCCAGCCCGGTCGTGTACTACGGTCGCGATCGCTGGGACGACTGGCGCGAGCGCCGCTGGGAAGAGCGTCACGATCGCGGCTGGCATCGTGGCTGGCGCCGCGACTACGACCGCGACTGATTTCACGAGGAACGAAGCGGCCCGCCGGTTGGCGTCGGCGGGCTTTTTAAGCGGGAAGCGGCCCTGTCGCTTTCCGCGTTCTTTTCTCTGATGCACCCTTCCTTGCCAGCCCGGACGAGCGGCGCGCCGCTCACATCATCGGCACGTCTCGCAACTCCCGCTTCATCCAGTCGACGAACGCCCGCGTGCGCGACGGTAACAACCGCGCGTGCGGGTACACGATGTTGACCGGCCGAGCCGGCCCTTCGAATGCCTGGAGCACTCGCACCAGTCGCCCGTCGGCCAGTGGCGCCGCGACCTGATACGACAGGAAGCATCCGTAGCCCACGCCGTTCAGGCAAGCCTCCACCGCAGTGAGGCCGTGATTGACTTCCAGATTGCCGTCGACGGCCACCGCATACTCCCGTCCGTTCTCCCAGAATCGCCACTGCCCGTAGCCGCCGCCGTGCGAGCGGATACAGTTCTTGCTCACAAGATCGCGCGGATGCGTGACCTCGCCCTGCTCCGCAATGCACGCCGGACTCGCCACGACGACACGACGAATCGCACCGATCCCCTGGGCAACGAGGGTCGAGTCGTCCAGCGGAGAAATGCGAATGCCAACGTCGATACCCGCTTCCCACAGGTTGACTACGCGATCGTTGAGCAGCAGACGGCATTTGACGGCCGGATGCGCGCGCAGGAAGCGCTGCAGCGCGGGCGCCACGTGCAGTTGTCCGAATAGCACGGGCGCGGTCACCACGAGCGTGCCGCTGGGCGCCTCGTGCCGTGCCGCAAGGCGTGCCTCGGCCTCGTGCAACTCGCTCAGGATCTGACGGCACGTCTCCAGGTAGCTGCGCCCTTCTTCGGTGAGCGCCAGGCGCCGTGTGGTGCGGTTGAGCAGGCGAACGTCCAGCGACGCCTCGAGCGCCGCCAATGTGCGAACCACCGCAGGAAGCGAAGCGTCGAGCGCGCGCGCCGCGGCGCTCAGGCTGCCCTGATCGACGATGGCGACGAACGTCTGCATGGCACGAAGTTTATCCATGCCGCGCATCATTACTCCGAATATCGGAGTAGTCAAATCAACTTCTCGGCATTTATCCGAAATTCGGTCAGATAGAGAATCGCTACATCGGTCGTCGGTTCGCGTTGCGAGACGGCGCCGGCCCCTGACTATCGGAGATCCGCCATGCCCCATTCCGTTGAAGCGACGACATCCCGCACCGTACGGCCCGCCCGGCCGATTCGTCTGTACCGGCACGCGCTCTCCGGTCACTGTCACCGAGTGGAGTTGATGCTGAGTTTGCTCGAGCTGCCCTTCGAGACCGTGGAGATCGATTTCGCTTCCGCGGAGCACAAGCAGCCGGCGTTTCTCGCCATCAGTCCATTCGGCCAGGTGCCCGCGATCGACGACGACGGCTTACTGTTCGCCGACTCGAACGCGATCCTCGTCTACCTTGCGAGTCGCTACGACACGCAGGGCGTCTGGCTGCCGCGTGACCCCGTGGCCGCTGCCCGCGTACAGCGCTGGCTGTCGGTCGCGGCAGGCGATATCGCCTTCGGCCCCGCCGCGGCCAGGGTCGCAGAGGTCTTCAAGCGCGATGTCGATACGCGCGCAATGATCGAACGCGCGGCGTTGCTGCTCTCGCGCATGGAAGCGCATCTCGCCGCCCCGCAGGGGACCTCGTTTCTCGCCGGCGACACCGCGACGATCGCGGACGTTGCGTGTTACGCCTACATCGCGCACGCCCCGGAAGGCAATGTGAACCTCGCCCCCTATCCGGCCGTACGCGCCTGGCTTGCCCGCGTGGCCGCCCTTCCGCGCTTCGTGCCGATGGCCGCCTCGGCATGCGGCCTGAACGCCGCCTGAGTCCCGGGAGGACGACATGAACGCGCCCGAGCTTTCCCCGATGCCGGCGACACCGGCAGCGTCGCCAGTGCAACCGTTCCACGCTGGCGAGCTGGCCGTGCAGACTCTGGCCGGCTCGCGCGACGCCATGGCCGAGGTCGGTGTGCGCGTGATTCGCGCAGCGATGCCGGAGCAGCATCGTCAGTTCTTCCCGCAACTGCCCTTTCTGGCGATGGGCGCGCTCGACGCTCACGGACAGCCGTGGGCAACGCTTCTGAGCGGCACGCCCGGCTTCGCCATGTCGCCGGACCCCACGGTGCTGCGCGTGAACGCGCTCCCGCCCACGACCGACCCGCTGCACCGCGCGGTGACGCCGGCCGCGTCGGTCGGACTGCTCGGGATCGAACCGTCGACGCGACGGCGCAATCGCGTCAACGGGCGTGTCTTCGACGTGGACGACGGCGGCTTTGCGATCCGCGTCGCGCAGAGCTTCGGCAACTGTCCTCAGTACATTCGCAAGCGCGAGGTCACGTCGCAACGGCATGAGGCGCCGCCGTTGGCGGAATTGCCGCAGCCGTCGCTCGACGACGACGCCCGGTGGCAGATCGCGAGCGCCGACACCTTCTTCATCGCGACGCATTACGCGGGTGATGGCGCGACCGAACGCAGCGCCGGCACCGACGTCTCGCATCGGGGCGGCAAGCCTGGCTTCGTGCGGGTTGACGGCGCCAACACGCTCACGTGGCCGGATTTCCGCGGCAACGCCTACTACAACACGCTCGGCAACCTGTATGCCAACCCGCGCGCCGGACTGCTGTTCGTCGACTTCGCCTCGGGCGATTTCCTTCACGTGGCGGGCGACGCGGAAATTCTTTGGCAAGACGAAATGCAGAGCGGCTTCGAAGGGGCGCAGCGGCTTGTGCGTCTTCACGTGCGTGAAGTTCGTCGGGTGCAACGCGCGCTGCCGGCGGCGTGGCGCGACGGCGAGACCTCGCCCACGCTCGAGCGCACCGGCGCCTGGCCGACCGCCTGATCGGGCCTGACGCCCTGGCGATGGCCCCGAGGCAAGTCGCGGCGCGATCTGCGCGACGGGAAACTCGACTTCCGTGACCAACGCCGGCATGTCCCACGACCTCGCCGTCGCCGACCCTTCATGGCTTGCCGCTCCGGTCGGCGCCGTGTACAGTGTGTCCACGCCTGTCGAGTGACAGGCGCCAACCCTCTTCATCGATCCATGACCGCTCGATCGCCCGTCCGACTCGCTGTATCGCCGCCGCTGCGCGGGGTAGGCGCACGTCTGCACGGACAGGGCGTGGCGGTGGCAGGTGTCGCACCTCCCCCGCCGTGCGGCGTGGCACCGCCCGCCGCAGTGGTCGCAAGCGTCGTCGTGGCCTGACGCCACGTCCGGCGCGTCGGGTGCTCGCCACCCGACACAACACCTTTTCATTCGAAGTTCGATTCCGGCCCGCTGCCCCGCGTGTCGCCAACGTTTGGTTCGTCTCGCGATGACGTGTCGTCGCCCGACGACGATGGCGTCGTGCGTCAGGCGTCGTGCGTAGCGCGCCGGACATCCTGACAGGGGAAGATCGATGCAATCCGCAGGTCTCGCATGGCGCCGTCACGGCGCCACGCTCTTGTTCGTTCTGCTATGGAGTGGCGGCGCACTCGCCGCCAAATGGGGGCTGACGCACGCGTCGGCATTCGCGTTCCTCGTCATCCGGCTCGGCGTCGCGCTCGCGGCACTCACGCTTGTTGCCTTCGCCCGGCGCCAGTGGTGGCCGGCGGTGGGCAGCCGCTGGCAGGTTGCCGGAACGGGCGTGCTGCTCATCGGTGGTTATCAGGCCGCGTATTTGCTGGCGCTGGCACACGGCATCACCCCGGGCGCGTTGGCAACAGTGCTGGGCGTACAGCCGATTCTCACGCTCGTGGCGCTGGAGCGTGCGCACGGCGCGCGACGACTGACCGGCCTCGCCGTGGCCCTTGCCGGCCTGGCGCTGGTCGTGGCGCAAAGCCTCATGTCGGCGCGACTGTCAGTGGCGGGCTCGGCGTGGGCACTCGCGGCGCTTGCCTGCATGACGCTCGGCACGCTCGCGCAAAAAGGCTCGCGCCAGACACCCCTCGACGTGCTGCCGCTGCAATACGCGGTCGGGCTCGCAATGGCACTGCTCGTCGCCCCCACGCAACCGTGGCACGTCGACGGCACCTGGGGCTTCTGGCTGCCACTGCTCTATATGGGACTCGTGATCTCGGTGGGCGCCACGCTGCTGCTCTATCGCATGATCGCGTCGGGCAATCTCGTCACCGTGACCAGCCTGTTCTATCTCGTCCCCGTGGTGACCGCGCTGCTCGACTGGGCCATCTTCGGTCACCGCCCCACGGCACTCGCCGTGGCCGGCACCGCAGCAATTCTGCTGGGGCTCCGGTTGGCGTTGCGCTGAGCCCTCTGCGTCAGACGCACCAGGCCCACGGCGTCGAACTGACGCGTCGGCTATGATTGTCTGGTCCAGGGTGACAATGACATGCCAAAACTTGTCGTTGTCACCCGAATCTTTCTTACGATGGGAATCTTGCCGATGGATCTGCTCGACGACATGCGCATTTTCGTGACAGCCGTGGACGCCATGAGCTTTACCGGGGCGGCAACGCGTCTGGGGCTGTCAAAGCAGTTCGTGAGCCGCCGGATCTCGTCGCTCGAACAGGCGCTCGGCGTGCGACTACTGTTACGCACGACCCGACGGCTCGCCGTGACCGATCTCGGACGCATCTACTACGAGCGCGCGCGGCGCATTCTCGACGACGTGGAGGCCGCCAACCTTGCCGTGAGCAGCCAGGGCGAGCGCCCGCGCGGGAATCTGCGAGTCTCGGCGCCGATGTCGTTCGGCACAATGTTCCTGAATTCGGTCATTCCGTCGTTTCTGACGACGTATCCGGACGTCACGATCGAGCTCGAACTCAATGACCGGACGGTCGACATCATCGCCGAAGGCTATGACGTGGCCGTGCGCATCGGCGCGTTGGCCGATTCGTCGTTGATCGGGCGCACCATCGCGCCCATGCGCATGGTGACTTGCGCGAGTCCGCGCTACCTGGAGGCCCATGGCACGCCGCAGACGCCCGAGGACCTGCGTGAGCACGCCCTGCTGCCCTACGGCCATAGCCAGCGTGTGAGCTGGAACTTCCAGCGCGACGGGCGTCCGGTCGACATCCCGGTCAGCGGGCGGTTGCGGGTCAACAACGGCGAGCTCGCACGCGACGCCGCGGTCGCCGGGCTCGGCTTGACCTGGCTGCCGGTGTTCATCGTCGCGCCGGCTTTACTGAGCGGCCAGCTGGTGACGGTGCTCGACGACTTCGCACCCACGGCGTCGGCCATTCACGTCGTCTACCCGCAGCATCGTCAGGCATCGCTGGTGATTCGCGCCTTTTCCGACTTTTTGGCATCGGCGTGCAATACGGCGGGCATGCAGTGGTGATAAGGCGCTACCACCGTGCGGAAATGGTCGGAATTGCGGGGGAATCGGCCGTCAGACTTGACCACCCATAGGCCGGACGGGGATACTTGACAGGTTAAAAACCCAGCTTTTTCACGCCGATGACCACGATTCTGCAACACATTCCCACGGGACAACGGGTCGGCATCGCCTTTTCGGGCGGTCTCGACACCAGCGCTGCGCTGCTTTGGATGCGCAAGAAGGGCGCGATTCCCTACGCTTATACGGCCAATCTGGGTCAGCCGGACGAACCCGACTACGACGATATCCCGCGCCGCGCCATGGCTTACGGCGCCGAAAACGCCCGCCTCGTGGACTGCCGTGCGCAGCTCGTGGCCGAAGGCATTGCCGCCCTGCAATCGGGCGCGTTCCACATCTCCACCGCCGGTGTCACGTACTTCAACACCACGCCGATCGGCCGCGCCGTCACGGGCACGATGCTCGTGGCAGCAATGAAGGAAGATGGCGTCAATATCTGGGGCGATGGAAGCACGTTCAAGGGCAATGACATCGAGCGCTTCTACCGCTACGGTCTCTTGACCAATCCGGGCCTGCAGATCTACAAGCCGTGGCTGGACCAGACGTTCATCGACGAACTCGGCGGCCGCAAGGAAATGTCGGAATTCCTGATCGCCAACGGCTTCGATTACAAGATGTCGGTCGAGAAGGCGTATTCGACCGACTCGAACATGCTGGGTGCCACGCACGAGGCGAAGGACCTGGAGCATCTCAATTCGGGCATCAAGATCGTGCAGCCGATCATGGGCGTGCCGTTCTGGCGCGACGACTGCGCGATCAAGGCCGAGGAAGTCACCGTGCGCTTCGAGGAAGGCCAGCCGGTGGCGCTCAACGGCAAGACGTTCGCCAATGCCGTCGAACTGTTCGAGGAAGCCAACCGTATCGGCGGTCGTCACGGCCTCGGCATGAGTGACCAGATCGAGAACCGCATCATCGAAGCCAAGAGCCGCGGCATCTACGAAGCCCCGGGCCTCGCGCTGCTGTTCATCGCTTATGAGCGTCTGGTCACCGGCATCCACAACGAAGACACCATCGAGCAGTACCGCGAAAACGGTCGCCGCCTGGGCCGCCTGCTGTACCAGGGCCGTTGGTTCGACCCGCAGGCGATCATGCTGCGCGAGACGGCGCAGCGCTGGGTGGCGCGCGCCGTGACCGGCGAGGTGACCATCGAACTGCGCCGCGGCAACGACTACTCGCTGCTCAACACCACGTCGCCGAACCTCACGTACAAGCCGGAACGCCTGACGATGGAAAAGGGCGACTCGGTCTTCACGCCGCTCGATCGTATCGGTCAGCTCACGATGCGCACGCTCGACATCGTCGACACCCGCGAGAAGCTGATGACCTACGCCAAGGCCGGCCTGCTCACCGCCTCGAGCGACGACGCGCTACCGCAGCTCGACAGCAAGAAGGACTAAGCCACACGCGCACGCGCCGCCCCATCGGGCGGTGCGGTTGTGTCGCCTGCCACAACGGGCGGCGCGCCCCGCAAGGAGCGCGCCGCCTTTGTTTTTGGCCTGTCACGAATCACGCGCTAAGATAGCGAAAAAATAGGCCATATCCCAAAATTCTCCCGCACTCGGGGTGCGCGCGACATTGGCGCATGCGATGGAGTCCTAGCGTTGGTACGTCTGATACTGCTGCTGCTCGGCGTGAACTATTTGCGCCGCCGTGCGCGTGCACTGATCTGGATCGGTGCGATTTTCTTTGCATTCGGGCTCGCGCTGATCGTCGATGCGCTGGACGGCGTGGTCCATTTCCCGCTGAAGGTCTTTGCCTGGCTGCTGCTGCTCGAGGGGCTGGCCACGCTCGCCATCGTCGGCATCGGTGTGGGGGGACAACGCATCGTACGTGCGCTCAAGGGCGGGGCGTTCACCCTGGCCGCCCTGCTCGTGCTCTTCTTCGACCAGCGCAACGGCAACTTCTGGCTGTCGATGCTGTTCGGCACCCTCTTTCTCGCCGACGGGTTGCTGCAATGCGTGGCCGCCTACGTGGTGCGCTACCCTCGCTGGGCGTGGGCGATGGCGGGCGGGCTGCTCGAAATCGCCGTGGCGATCTTCTTCTATCAACCGTACCCAACGCACTACAAAGGCACGCTGCCGTACGCCATCGGCCTGGGGCTCGCCTTCACCGGCTGGAATGTGATGGTGCTCGCCATGCGCGCGCGGCGCATGCGTCGCGACTTCCGCGTGGAGGACATCCTGGCGGCGCCGGAAGACAAGCGGGGGTTGTGGGAAGACGCCGGGCGCGCACCGCGCTGGGAGGGCCCACCGAGCGAAGCCGAGCCGGCGCTGACGGTGCACGTATGGACACCTTCCGGGTCGGCCAAGGCGCCGGCACGGCGTCATCCGGTGATCGATCGTTACATCGCCGCGGTCGACAAGAATGGCGTGATCTCGACCGGGCACGCCGCGCTCGAGAGCCACGAAGGCGTGTACGTGAGCCTTTATCCGGCGCAGGAAATCGACCGCTCGCCCGACCAGTTCGGACAGCTTCTTCGCGCCACGCGGGAGAACGACGTGCCCGGCACGTTCCAGCCGGATTACGCCACGGAGTCGAAGGCGTGGTGTCCGTCGACGGTCAAGGTGCGAATCCGCAACTACAGTCCGGAGCAACTGGGCGCTTTTTGGCAGACGTACCGGCAGAACGCCACGTATAACCTGACGCACCGCAATTGCTCGAGCAGCGTTGCCGCGGCCCTCGAAGCCGCGATCGAAGGCCGGGTGGGTCAATTGCGAAACGGACGGGACGCCGGCTGGTGGACGTTCGTGCGACTGTGGCTCACGCCCGAGTTGTGGGTTGCCGCGCAGTTGCGCAAGCGCGCCATGACGATGGCATGGACCCCCGGCCTGGTGCTCGACTACGCCCGTGCCGTGAGCATGCTCGTCGACCCTCGACCGTTCGGCTGGATCACGATGTCCTCGCTTGCACTGCGTCGCATGCGGCGCTCGCGCCGCGCCTGGCGCGAGGCCGCGGAACAGGCCGCCGCCGCGCAGGCCCGGGGCAATCAAGCCTCGCATGGCTAGCGCCGCGCACCGAGGATCGTCGGCGCCGGGCACCCCATTGGCATCCGACGCACAAGACATCGGGAAGCAGACGGTGTAACGTCGTCGGTAGGGGCCAGGGCCAGGGCCAGGGCAACGGCAGCAGGCAATCGGGATGGCGTGGGAGCGCCGCCCGCAGCGAGCTTCATCCGCAACCCGATACGAGGACAGTTCGACATGTTCAACCGCCTGTGGCGCTTCGCCAGTGCCGCCCTGTTTGCCAGTCTGGTCATCGGACGCACCGCCCACGCGGTCTCCCCGGAAGACGCCCCGGCCACCATCCCCCATGGGGCGATGGTCGACCAGCAACCGCTCGACGCCGACCACGGACTCCCGGAAGCCGGCGAGCAGTTCCGCATTCGCTACAGCTCCATCGACGGCGTCGGCGGTATCGAAGCACGCGAGGATACCGGCGCGGTGTTTCTGCCAAAGGGGCCCACGCCGCCTGGCGGATGGCCGGTCGTCGTCTGGGCACACGGCACCGTGGGCATTGCGAGCGCCTGTGCGCCGTCGCTCAACGTTCGCTCCCAACGCGACATCCAGTATCTGGGAACCTGGCTGTCGCTGGGGTTCGCCGTCGTGGCGCCGGACTACGCCGGCCTGGGTTCGCGCGGATTGCATCACTACCTGAATTCGCGGGCGCAAGCATACAGTGTGCTCGACAGCCTGCTCGCCGCGCGCAGCGCTTTCCCGCTGCAGAATCGCGTCGTATTGGTGGGGCAGTCGCAGGGCGCGCACGCCGCGTTCGCCGCCGCGGGTTTTCAGCCGCAATATGCGCCTGACGTCAAAGTCATCGCCACGGTGCTCACCGGCACGCCGTACTTCAATGCGAAAACCTCGGCCGCACAATTGTTCGCGAGCCAGCCGGACCCGGGGGCGCCCGATCCGAAGATTCCCTACGCGATGTACCTGTTCCTCTCTGCGGCGGATCGCGACCCGTCACTGCAGGCGTCGAAGTTCTTTTCGCCGCAGGCGCTGCCCGTACTGGGCGAAGCCCGTGCGCTGTGCATCGGCGAGCTGACCGACCACGCCACCGCCGCGGGCCTCAATGCCGGCAACAGCCTGCAACCGGACATCCAGAAGCTCCTGCATGCACAGACACCGTCGCTGCGTTACCCGACGCTGCGCGTCGGGCATCCGGTCTTCATCGGCATGGGAACGCGGGACATCGACGTGCCGGTCATCATGCAGCAAGCCTTCGCGCGCGACGTCGCCAGCGCGGGAACGCACGTGGTGACGCGCGTCTATGACGGGCTCGACCACGACGCGACCGTCAATCCGTCACTGCGCGACTCCGTCCCGTTCGTTTATCGGCAGATGCCGAAGTCGACCGCGCGTGCGAGCGCACAATAATTAGAGGGATGTTTCGCGATTAGGGATGGAGCGGCATCAGAACGCACATCCCGAAAGATGCGATAACCCTTTGATAGAGATCGTTTTATTTTTCGTTGCACACAAGCAACACCAAAATGATTACGTAAAAATACATATGGTGCGACGCAACACGACGACCTATACTGAACTCGTCTCCTCCATGTCTCCTCCTGATATGGATTAAGCCCGCAAACACGCGGGCTTTCTTTTTTTCCGCAGCCTGAAAAGCACGTCGGCAGCATGTTGCGCGTCGTCGGGCCGTTGCCGTCGGCCGCTTGCCACCGGGTCCGTTCTCGCTCGCCCATCGGCTTCCACGAATCCGCGAGCGGCCAGGCGGTCAGTCGATGACCGCCGCACAGGTGTCCGTGGGCGCCGCCAGCACGCCGCCGACGCCCGGCACGATCTTCAGTCCTGCGGATGCCACGCGGCATGGCGCGGCCATCAATCCGCAGCCCGACACCGACGTCACGAAAGGAAGAATGGCGAACACCGCCCACCACCGGCGCAGATTGCGCGCGGCGGGCCGGGAGATCGCCTCGGAGTCGCCGCCGGCGCGAGGATCGCGTGCGCCCGGCATTGCGTGCGATTCGCGCGCAGCGCCGTCGGTCTGACGGGACATCTGGGAAAGCATCTTCATCAAGAGGGGTCCTGAAGCGGTGAGATGTCGGCGGGAGCGCCTCAGACGGCGGGCGTCGTGTGGCCAAGGTAGGTGAAGCGCGGCACCGGTCCGTCGTCCGTCATCACCGATTCATTCCAGATGCGCAGCCGTCGCGTGCTCATCGGCAGACCTTCTCGGGGGTAGAGACGCGTATAGACGACCACCGGCTCGTCGGTCTCGTCGGCCCGGGCAATACCGAGCGCGAGATAGCAATTGCCTTTGTAATGACGATAGACGCCCGGACGGAACGCTTCGATTTCCGGCGTGGATTCCGCCGTCGGCGTGGGGGGATTCGACAACATTGTGAACTTCTCCTGCTGCGGCAGTCGGAACGCATCCGACGCAAAAGACATGACAAACGTTCCGTGCAACGTCGGACGGCGAGCGTCGGCTAGCGCGGCACGGCCACGCCGACGGATTTGGCCAGCGGCGCGGGCGATATGCCGGAAGCGCCGCGGAACGGTTCATCGAGGTTGACGATGAGCGCGATCACCATGCCGATCGCGCCCATGTGAAGCGCGATGATGACATTGCTCTTCCACGAGCCCGGATAACGTCCGTTCATCGCCATGGCGGCCAGCATGAAGAGCGAGATGACCCACCAGAACACGCCCGGCACCGTCTTCGTCGAATTCTCGAAACGGCCCTGACGCGCTTCTTCCAGCCGGTCGAGCAGGGTGCGAATCGAACTTGCGCTGTCTTCGTGACGCGCCACGACACGGCGTGTTGCGCTCACGAACACGGTCAAGGCGTCTTCCGTTGTCGGCGACAGATCGGGGTCCGAGGTGCTCAATGACTTCCACTCGTCGGTGACGGCAGAGCGCACATAGGCGCGCAGCATCACGCGGGCCGCCTGCGCATCGGGGTCGCCCACAGCCTTGAGCTCGCGGTCCAGCCGTCGCACCACCGACGCTTCGTGCAGCGCCTGGTCGTCGGCATGCCCGAGATTGGCGCGCACGTCGGTGAGCACATGCGCGAGCACGAACACGATGAATGCGAGCAGACTGCCGTGCACCACGTCGGCCACCGTGCCACGCACTTCCGCGGGATCGGCAAGCCGATCGAACAACCAGACGCGCGCCCCCCAGGCGACGATCACCGCAAGCAGTGCAGTGACCAACGCCATGCAGACAAGCAACAGTGCCGTCGGCAGCATCGTCAATTGATCAACCGGCCATTTCATTCTGATCCCCTCGTTTCCATCTCGCCCGCGGTCGTCGAAAGCGTGTCTTGCGCCGCGATGCCTTGGGCACCGCCGCCGATGCGGCGACTATACCCGATGCAGGGGAGACGGCAATGGCCGGCGCACCTCCACGCGTCAAAGGGGCTTGGTCAACAGGACGGTCGTGAAGCCGCTGTCCCACTCCTCGTCGGGATATTGCGCGACTTCCGCAAAGCCATGTCGAGCATAGAAATCCCGACTTTGGCGGTTGAACGTGTCGGTTTCGAGCCTGGCAAGCCGATGCCCGTTCGCGCGCATTTGCGCCTGAGCATGCGCCAACAACATGGCGCCGACGCCACGGCGTTGCGCTGCCGGCGCCACATGCAGCGCGTCGATGAAATCATCCGTCACATGCACCATGCCCACGATCGGGCCGTCTTCGCGCAGGGTCGCGACCGTGAATTCCGGCCAGCGCGATTGCACATAGGCCCGGGTGCGGTCGCCGGACGCGAACGTCGCGGCGACTTCCGGGCGCAGCATGGGCGCCCATGTGGTGTGATAAGTCTGCATGAGGAGCGACGTCAGCGCCGCCTCATCCGATGCGCGGGCGTCGCGCAGTGCGATCTCGAGTGCCGATTCAGGACCAGGCATTACGCAGTTTCCTCGCGACATCGATGTGAACCGTCACGTCGCCCACCGGCGTGCGGGGCGCGTCGTCCTCTCTCGGCTTCGGAAAGATTTCGTACAGCGGCAGCATGCCGTCCGGCACGAAACGGCTTCGCGTGCCATAGACGTGCCGGTCGCCGAGTCCCGTTTGCTGATGCACGTAAAAGCGCTGCGGCACGACCAGTTGCAGCGACTCCCTCGCGCGGGTCATCGCCACGTATAGCAACCGCCGCTCTTCCTCGATGTCCTCGTCGTCTCCCGTGCTCATGTCGGACGGAATGCACCCGTCGACCACGTTGAGCACGTAGACCGAATGCCACTCCTGTCCCTTCGCGCTGTGGATCGTCGACAGGATCAGGTAATCCTCGTCGAGCATCGGCGCGCCCGATTGCGCGCTCGTGGCATCCGGTGGGTCGAGGGTGAGTTCGGTCAGGAACTGTTCGCGCGAGCCGTAAGTATTGGCGATGCGCGCGAGCTGTTCGAGATCGGCCTGACGCACGGCGGCGTCGTCGAACCGTTGCGTGAGCAGCGGGCCGTACCAGCGCAGGGCGAGATCGACGTCGGCCGGCCATGCCAGACGCGTGTCGTGCAGCGTCATGTAGACGTCGACGAACGCACGCCAGTCGGCGGCCGCCGACGACGGGGGCTTGAACTGCGCGAGCACCTGGGCCGGTGTGGCGGATTGGGCCATCGCGTCGAGCAGACGCGTGGCGCTCACCGGGCCGATACCCGGGATCAACTGCGCCACGCGGAAGCCCGACAAGCGGCTTGCCGGATTGTGCGCCCAGCGCAGTATCGACAGCAGGTCCTTGACGTGCGCGGCCTCGAGAAACTTCAGTCCGCCGAATTTCACGAAAGGGATATTGCGACGCGTGAGCTCCAGCTCCAGCGCGGCGCTGTGGCTGCCGGTGCGAAACAGCACGGCTTGCTGCATCAGGCGTGTGCCCGTCTCGCGTTGCGCCAGCACCTGATCGGCGACCCATCGCGCCTGCCCCGATTCGTCGCTCACGTTCACGAGCTGCGGCAGCCGCGTCGACTGGCGGTCCGTCCACAGCGCCTTCGCATAGCGCTCGCTCGACTCGGCGATGACGGCATTGGACGCGTCGAGAATCGGTTGCGTCGACCGGTAATTGCGCTCCAGCGTCACCACGTGCGCGGGCGTGGCGAACTGCCCGGGGAAGTCGAGGATGTTGCGAATGGTGGCCGCGCGAAACGCGTAGATCGACTGCGCATCGTCACCGACGACGGTCAGGCCACGCCCCTCGGGCTTCATCGCGAGCAGAATCTGCGCCTGCAACCGGTTGGTGTCCTGGTATTCGTCGACGAGCACATGATCGAAACGGGCATCGAGCTCGCGCGCGAGTGCCGGCTCGCCCATCGTCTCGGCCCAGTAAAGCAGCAAGTCGTCGTAATCGAGCACCTGCTGCGACTGCTTGGCGTCGACATAGGCGCCGAACAGCGCCTTGAGTTGTGCCTCCCATTGCGCGCACCACGGAAAATACTTCGCGAGCACCTCGGGGAGCGGCGCCTGACTGTTCACCACGCGCGAATAGATCGACAGACACGTGCCTTTGAGGGGGAAGCGCGACTGGGTGGCGGAAAAGCCGAGGTCGTGGCGAACGAGACCGAGCAGGTCCTCGGCATCGCTGCGATCGTGAATCGTGAAGGCCTCCGACAGGCCGATGCGAGGGGCGAAATCGCGCAGCAGCCGGGCGCCCACCGCGTGGAACGTTCCCGCCCACGGCAGCGACGGCGGTTGAGACGACGCGAGTCCCAGCACCTTCTGCAGCACCGCGCCGACGCGCCGCTCCATCTCCCCGGCGGCCCGGCGCGAAAATGTCAGCAGCAGTATGCGGTTGGGATCCGCCCCGCGCACGATCAGATTGGCGACGCGATGCGCGAGCGTGCTCGTCTTGCCCGATCCCGCACCCGCAATGACGAGCAGCGGCCCGCCGGGCGAGCCGTCGTCGCCCACACCGTAGTCGACGGCCTCGCGCTGTCGGTCGTTGAGTTCGGCCCAGGGATCGCCAGCGCTAACGTGTCGCTGGGTTGGCTCGGTTGGCTGAGATGACATGCGAAATTCCGGGGGGAAGGCACCCGCCCACGGGACATTGCCGGCGGACACGCACCATGAGTACTGTATATTTATACATTATAACGATGGCTTCGACGCCCATCATGATTCGTACCGGCACATCTTCCTGGACCGATCCCACGCTCATTGCATGCGGGCGGTTTTACCCGCCGGGCGTGGACACGCCCGAGGCGCGATTGCGCCATTACGCGGCGACGTTCGGTCTGGTGGAAGTCGACAGCACCTATTACCGCCTGCCGCAAGCCACGATGGCCTGGCGATGGACGCAACGCACGCCGGCATCGTTCCGCTTTCACATCAAGGCGTTCCGTGCGTTCACGGGCCACGCGACGCCGCTGTCCGCGCTGCCGGCCGATATCGCGGGCGCGCTCGATCCGGCCGGCGCGATGCAGTCGCAACCGGGCGTGTCGCTCGCACCGAACGCGTTGCCGGCCGAGGTGCGTGACGAACTCTGGCGCCGCTACTTCGAGGGCATCGAGCCGTTGCGTCAAAGCGGGCAGCTCTCGGCGATCCACTTCCAGCTCTCGCCGCGCGTGCGCAATGATCGTGCGGGACGCGCCTTCGTGTTCGAGATCGCGCGGCGACTCGACGCGGAGCGGCACGCCATCGAGTTCCGCCATCGGAGCTGGTTCGATACGCCTTCGCGTGAAGCCGCCACGCTCGCCATGTTGCGCGAGACGGGGGCGGCGCACACGATCGTCGACAGCCCGGCCGGCTTCGAGAATTCGGTACCGGCCGTCTGGGCCACGACGCGCGATGATCTGTGTGTCGTACGGCTGCACGGGCGCAACGCGGCCGCATGGAACCGGCGCGACACCACCGCCTCCTCCGGGCGCTTCGTCTACGAATACAGCGCGGGCGAACTGATCGATATCTCCGCCCGGGTCGAGCGCATCGCCGCCCTCGCGGACGACACCCACGTGCTCTTCAACACGAACCATGAAGACCAGGGCATGAAGAACGCGGCAGCGTTCGAGCGGGCCCTGTCGGATCTGGCCGCCCTCACGCCGGGCCGGCACGGATGACGTCGGCCTGAGGGATCCCCTTGCCGCCGCGCATGCCACGCCTCGGCGTGGCACGGCGTGGCGCCATTGGGCGACGGCACCGATCGACGCCTCCACGTACACACGAGTTCATCGGCGCCGTGACGCGTCGTCGGCTGGCGCCTTCGTCCCGATGGCACTGCGCCACGCGGGCAGATCGGCAAGCCGCGTGCCTTCCGGCGCCCCGCCCCCCGCACCATGCTTGCCGTACCCCACACGTTGCGCACGATAAATGCCGGTGTGTCCGGAGCACAGATACGCGAGCACACAAGCAATGGCTGCATAGCCGCCGATCTGCGGACCGAAGATCTCGATGGCCATCAACGTCGACGCAATCGGTGTATTGGCCGCCCCGGCGAACACCGCCACGAAGCCAATGCCCGCGAGCACCGCCGCCGGCAGCGAGAGCACATGCGAGAGCGCGTTGCCGAACGTGGCGCCGATATAGAACAGCGGCGTCACTTCTCCGCCCTTGAAGCCAGAACCGAGCGTGACGACAGTGAACAGCGTTTTGCCGAGGAAGTCGTACCAGGGCAGCGTCGTGTGGAATGCGTCGACGATGGTCGGGATGCCCAGTCCGAGATACTGCGGCGTGCCGAGTGCCGTGGCGGCGATCGCAACGAGCAGGCCGCCCACGAATGGACGCAGCGGCGCATAGGCGATACGTCGCTTCATGAACCCGGACGTGGCGTGCGTTGCCTGGGCAAAGGCCATGCCGACGAGACCGCACAGCACGCCGGCCGCGGCCGCATTGAGCGCGCCCGAGAGCGACATCGACGCGGCGAAATTGCCCGACGCAATCGCATAAACAGTGTGATGCACGCCCCAGGCGCGCGTAACGGCGTCGCCCACGAGCGCGGCGACGAGGCAGGGCAGCAGCGCGTCGTAGCGCAGGCGGCCGATCGCGAGCACCTCGAGTCCGAAGATCGCGCCGGCCAGCGGTGTGCCGAAGACGGAGGCGAAGCCGGCGGCAATGCCCGACATGAGCACCACACGCCGCTGCTCGCCGGACAGTCTGAGGACATGCGTGAGCTGATCGGCGAGCGCGCCCCCCATCTGCACGGCGGTTCCTTCACGGCCGGCAGAGCCGCCGAACAGGTGCGTGGCGACCGTACCGAACAGCACGAGCGGCGCCATGCGCAACGGCACGACGCGTTGCGGGTCGTGAATCTCGTCGATCAGCAGGTTGTTGCCCGCCTCCACGCGCGCGCCCAGACGCAGATATAGCCAGCCGACCGCGAAGCCGCCCACGGGCAACAGCCAGAGCAGCCATGGATGGGCAAGGCGGGTGTCGGTGGCAAGGTCGAGCGCAACGAGAAACAGCGCGGAGGCGCTGCCGGCCATCACACCAACGAGCGCCGCCACCGCGCTGGCGTAGGCCGCGCGCGGCAACACGCCACTCAGATCGCGCAACGGGGAATCGTGGAACATCTTCATGGTGTCAAATGTGGAGACGAGCAATGCCCGTCGACAAATTGCCTGGCCATGACCGGAAGGAAAAGCGGGGAGCGGGGGGAGCGGAGAAAGCGGGGAGCCCGGTAGCGGACTTCGAACCCAACACGGAATACGCTCGTACGCATGACCCGCAACCTCCCGGCACGCCAGGATCTTGCAGGCATCATCAGCCCCGGGGAGGAGCGGTTCGCGCAGGAACGCCGGAGGTATGCCATCTCCGTGCAGCAGTGGTCATGCTATCAGGAAGCGCGAGCACTCACAATGAGTGACGCATTCCGCGCCGAAATGCCGAACCGGATCGGCGCATTCCGATAAATCGCCCCCCCGTCGTCATCGCTCCCGTGGTGGCCCTAGAATCGTCCGCGGATTCACGGAGATCAACATGGTCGCGGACAAGGAATACGTCGAACGGGTCAAGGATTACGGGTGGAGCGATGTGGCGGCGTTGTGGGATGACCTGCTCGACTGCCGAACACCGGAGTGGGATTCCGGAAAAGCGCTCGAGTATGTCGTTTTGAAAGGATTCGAGCTCAGCGGCGCGACGGTGAGATGGCCGTACGCGGTGACCCTTCTCGAGTCCACACATGTCGAGCAGATCGACGGTATGGTCTACGTGGCCGGCATCGCGGCGATGGTGGAGTGCAAGGACTTCGCGACGTCCTCGAACCGCGCCAGACTGAGCGTCGGGCATGATCCGATCGCCAAGCTTCAGGGGCGCCTGACGCGGCGGCCTTCCACCCTGGTGGGATGCCTGTTCACCAGCGGCAGGTACTCGGAAGCCGCCATTCTGATGAGCCATTTCACCAAACCCGCCACCATCCTTTGCTGGAACGGCGACGACATCGCGCAATGCGTGTCAAGACGGGATTTTGCGGGCGCGCTCACGCATAAGTATCGTGCGTGCCTCGAGGAAGGCGATCATCACGCGGGCGTTCACTCGAGAGAGGGTGCACTATGAAGACGCGAAGCCTCATATGCGACTCTGCGAACGATGTAGCCCTCATGCGAGCCTGGCTGCCTGTTGACATTGTCGAGACGTCGCACTTTTTCGTGCCGTCGCGCCTGAGCGATACGCCATCGACCGCCGCTAGCATATTGAAGTCGTATCCGCTGCAAGCGCTGCTCATCTGCAACGCCTATACGACGAATCGCCAACTGATTTTGAGGTTGGAGGGCAGAGCCGAGGAGAGGCTGACGCTGTCCGCGCCACCACAACGCTTCGAAATCGAACTTGTTTCGCCCTCGTTGCCGGGGATGTTCTTTCAGTCGTCCATCCTCTTCAAGCGCACCTTCGGCAAGGAGGCATCCGATCGCTTGCATTTGATGGGCCGCTACGATCCCGAGCGCGCCATCGGCGAAGCGGGCATGACATTACCCGAAATCATCGAACGCCTCGACGACACATCGCGCGCTCAGTTGCGCGCAACGCCGATAGCGCAAAGCGTTCTCGATCGCATTGCGAGGCTCGAATCGAAATCGACGCGTCATGAAAACAGCGGGGACCGTGCCATGCACAGTCGCCCGCCGCCGTCACTTCATTGGGAGTAAAGCGCTTATTGCTTCGCGCGCTTCACTGCCTGCTCGATACGCGCGCCGACATCCGGATCGATCTTCTTCCAGTAGTCGAAGGCGCGTTCGAGCACGGGACTGCGCACCCCGGCGAGCAGCGCGCCCGATACCGTTTCGACCAGACGCGAGCGCGCCGCATCGTCGTAGACGTTTCGCACCAGATCGCCCGGCTGGGAGAAATCGTCATCGTCCTTGTGCAGCGTGTATGCGCTGCGAACCATGTCGCCGTCCGATTCCCAGCCGTCCGCTGCCGGTCCGGTCTGATCCGCGTACGGACGCCCGCCGCTGTTCGGCGCGTACGTCGGCGCATTGCCGCTGTGATCGAACGCCATATGGCCATCGAACATGTACGTCTGCACCGGCACCTTCGGGCGATTCACCGGCAATTGATGGAAATTGGTGCCGATGCGATTGCGCTGCGCGTCGTTATACGCGAAGGCGCGCCCAAGCAGCATCTTGTCGGGCGAAAGTCCGATGCCCGGCACGGTATTACCCGGCGAAAACGCCGCCTGCTCGATCTGTGCGAAGAAGTTCTCCGGATTGCGGTTGAGCGTCATGCGCCCCACCTTGATCAGCGGATAGTCCTTGTGCGACCACGTTTTCGTCAGGTCGAACGGATTGAAGCGATACTGCTTCGCTTCGGCATACGGCATGACCTGCACCGACATGATCCAGCTGGGATGCTCGCCGCGCGCGATGGCGTCGAACAGATCGCGGCGGTGAAAATCGGCGTCCTGCCCGGACATGGTCGCGGCTTCCGCATTGGTGAAGAACGCCATGCCCTGCTCCGTGTGAAAGTGATACTTCACCCAGAATTTCTCACCGTCGGCATTGATCCACATGTAGGTGTGCGAACCATATCCGTTCATGTGACGCCACGTGCGCGGCAGCCCGCGGTCGCCCATCAGGTAGGCGACCTGATGCGCCGACTCCGGATTGTTCGTCCAGAAGTCCCATTGCATGTGGTTGTCGCGCAGCCCCGAATCCGGCAGGCGCTTCTGGCTGCGGATGAAGTGGGGAAACTTCATCGGGTCGCGCACGAAGAAGATCGGGGTGTTGTTGCCGACGAGATCGTAGTTGCCTTCGTCGGTATAGAACTTGAGCGAGAACCCGCGCACGTCGCGCCAGGTATCGGGACTGCCGGCTTCTCCGGCGACGGTGGAAAAGCGCGCGAGCATGTCGACCCTGGCGCCCTTGCGAAACAGCGACGCCTTCGTGTAGCGACTCACGTCCTCCGTGGTCTCGAAGACGCCGAAGGCGCCCGCGCCCTTGGCATGCGGCTGGCGCTCAGGCACCTTCTCCCGGTTGAAATGCGCCATCTGTTCGATGAAGTGAACGTCATGCAGCAGGAGCGGACCGTCCGCGCCGACCGAAAGCGTGTTTCGATCGCTTGCCGCCGGGGCGCCCGCGCCAGTCGTCGACCCGGTGTCCGGACGTTCTTTCTCTTTGCTCATACTGACCTCCGACATGAAGGTGGGTGGGGAGAGGGAGAGAATTGGAGTGCGTCAAGCCGCAAGTCGTTCAAAGCATAATACAAGTCGACGACGTTGACCCGGCGGCGGGCGTCGGGCGACGTGGGCCGCGCCCGGGGCCGCCGGCCGTCCGGGCAGGCCAACGTGGGCCTCGGCGTATCAGGCCGCCAGCGCGCGGCACTGACAGACCACACGCTCGAAGCACGCCACGGCGAAATCGACGGATGCCTCGTTCGTGAAGCGTCCGAAACTCACGCGAACCGTGCGGCTCGCCGCCTCGGCATCCAGGCCGATCGCACTGAGCACATGCGACGGCCGCCCCGACGCAGAATTGCAGGCGGACGTCGACGACACCGCCAGGTTGCCGTTGAG
Organism: Pandoraea pnomenusa; assembly: GCF_000767615.3. Lineage (NCBI taxonomy): Bacteria > Pseudomonadati > Pseudomonadota > Betaproteobacteria > Burkholderiales > Burkholderiaceae > Pandoraea > Pandoraea pnomenusa. Next base: position 5,060,589 of record NZ_CP009553.3, read on the forward strand.
CATGAACGTGTGGAAGCCGGGGTGCCCGAGCGTCAGGCTGAGCGTGTGGGGAATCCGCCGCGCATGGGCAGCGTTGTGCACCACGCCGGCGAGTCCCAGCACGCCATCGAGCAGGCGACGGCTCAGTCGCGCGATTCGCGCGTTATCGTCGGTCATCGCGTGCATGGCCAGCTCGCACGCCGTGCCCATACCGACGATCTGGTGCGTGGCCAGCGTGCCCGAGCGCAGTCCCCGCTCATGGCCGCCGCCGTGAATCTGCGCAGCGATGCGCGGCATGACGCCTTTATTCACGTACAACGCGCCGATCCCCTTGGGGCCGTAGACCTTGTGCGCGGACATCGAAAGCATGTCGATCCCCATGGTCTTGACGTCGATGGGCGTCTTGCCGAGCGCCTGCGCCGCATCCACGTGCAGGAGCGCACCTGCGGCATGCACGACCTTCGCGATGGCCGCCACGTCGGTCAACGTGCCCAGTTCATTGTTCACCAGCATGAGCGACACCAGCCCCGTGTCGGGCCGCATGGCAGCGGCGACCGCATCCGCCGTGATCTCGCCGCTGGACGAAGGCGCCAGATACGTGACCGGCGAGCCGTGCTTCTCCAGATAGGCCATCGTGTCGAGAATGGCCTTGTGCTCCAGCACGCTGGTCACGAGGTGCGCGCGCGCCTGTCCCAGCTCGGCATAGCCCTTGAGCGCGAGATTGTTCGATTCGGTCGCCCCCGACGTCCACACGATCTCTGCCGCATCGGCGCCGATGAGTGCCGCCACCTGCGCGCGCGAGCGCTCCACGAGACGTCGCGCGCTCACGCCGGCTGCGTGCGAACTCGACGCAGGGTTGCCGTACACGCCGTCCACGCCGAGACAGTCCGCCATCGCCGCGATCACCGCCGCGTCAGCCGGCGTGGTCGCCGCGTAGTCGAAGTAATGAAGTGTGTCTGTCTCGCGCATGATCGGGCCCCGGATAAAAAGTGCATCGATCGTACGCGCCGAAAACGAGAAAAGGCTTGCGGAATCCTCCGTTACAATCGCGATTTGTGGAAATTTGATCCAAAAAATCTCAATAATCAGGATACTTTTTCCCCACATACCTCGGCCACCGCATTGCTCGGGAATCGCACGGTGACGCCCGGCCACGCAGAGCGTGAGCCGCCGGCCGGATCGTCGTCCTTTTTCCCTCTCCCTCCCCCTCTCCCTCTCCCGCCTCAGGAGAGGGACTCGATGTGCGTCGAATGCGCGTACACCTGACCGAAGCGATTGGTGAGGAAATCCGGCAAGGCGATCTGCTCCTGACGTACGAAGCCGCGCTGCGGTAGCTGTCCCGCGAAGAACATGTCGACGGCGGCGCATATCGCGGACGCCGTGGTGATCTGGATGGCGCTCGCGCTGTGCCCGTTGTTACGTTCCGCGAAGATCTTCCGCGCGAAGACTTCCTGCGTCAGCACGCCGCCGCGCAAGCCATTGACCACGACGAAAATCAGTACCACGTCCTGCAGCGTGCTAGGCACCGAACGCTTGAGAATCGCCTTGATCGTGTCCTGATCGTCCTTGAGCCGGAGTTCGTTGAGCAGCACCTTCATCAACGCGCCGTGCCCCGGATAACGCACCGATTTGTAGTCCAGATCGCGCACGCGCCCACTGAGCGTCTCGCACAGCGTACCGAGCCCCCCCGACGTGTTGAACGCCTCGTACTCCACGCCGTCGAGCGAAAAGTGCTCCAGGTCCTCGAGCGGCTGCACGGTCAGGCGAGCACCATCGCGGATCGCCTCGCATGGCTGGCAGTATTCGTTGATGAGACCGTCCACACTCCACGTCAGGTTGTACTTCAGGGAATTCGTCGGGAACGCGGGCAGCGCCCCGACGCGCATCTTCACCGAATCCACCTGGTCGAATGTGGCAGCGAGATGATGCGCGGCAATCGCAATGAACCCCGGCGCCAATCCGCATTGCGGCATCAGCGCGGTCGATGCGCCCTCGGCGAGTTGCTGGATCGCATGCGTCGCGGCAACGTCCTCGGTGAGATCGAAATAGTGGCACCCGGCGGCGACGGCGGCCGTGGCCGCGCGGGTGGCCATCGTATAGGGCAGCGCGTTGACCACGGCGTCGTGACCCGCAACCGCCTGCTGCAACGCCCCCGCGTCCGTTTCGGTCAGCACCACGAAGGCATGCGCATAGTCGCGCACCGATGCCGCGGCAGCGGCGTTGCGGTCGAACACCGTCACCTGGTAATCGCCGCTGTCGTGCAACAGCCGCGCAATGGTCTGACCGATGTGCCCCGCACCGAGCAACGCAATCTTCTTCATATTTCCCCCCATCGTGAACGTCGGTCGATGTCGCGCACCGCCACGCATTGCGATGCACCGACGCTCCAATTCTATGGAGAGTGCCTGATGAAATGTAGCGTCAAATCGTCGAAAAATAAGCTTTCATCGTCATAACGACGAACTTCATGACGGATTATGCCGTCCTTGCTTCGCCCCGCGTTTTGAACGGTGCAGCCAGCGCCGCCGCAGCCCTTCTTGAAAGTCCGATGTCGCGAAGCCGCCGATAATTTCCGTCGATTTGCCGTTTGCGGCTTCGGCGTGCCATCCGCCGATCTCGACACCGCCCCGATCGGAACACTTTAGGGCACATCCCACACGCAGCCCATGGGTTAACTGTCAAGATGAACTCGCGCACCTTCGCCGCCCTGCGGGCGGGCGACACACGCTTCGACAGCGACTTCGCACCTCCGCGCCGGAAAGCGCAGTGCGATGGCGCGCATCCTTCCACGTCGATTCGGTGCTCTCATCGCATTAATTCGCATTACTATGCATCTTGAAAAAAACATGGACGGACGCATTCGCCTGACCACGATGCCGGCGCTCCCCCGGGCGTGCCAGCGCGGCTTCACCCTGCTCGAACTGCTCGTGGTGTTGCTCATCATCGCCTTGCTCGCGGGATACGTTGGCCCGAAGCTCTTCTCCCAGGTCGATCGGGCCCGCGAAAAGACTGCCTTGGCACAGATGAAATCGCTCGCCGACGCACTCGGCCAGTATCGGCTCGACGTGGGTCAGTACCCCACCGAGCAACAGGGACTTCAGGCGCTGGTTGTCGGTCCCGTCGGGGTGACGCGATGGCAGGGGCCGTATCTCGCGAAGTCCCTCCCGAACGATCCCTGGGACCGCCCTTATGTGTGGAAGAACCCGGGCGCCGATCACGAGGTGGAAATCGTGTCGTACGGCCCCGGCGGCGACGGCGACACGGCACGCCTCATCGTGTATGGCTTCTGACAGGAGCGTTCCGCCATGCCGCCTAGCGTGACACCGCGTCTTCGCACCGGCGCGCCAGTGCGCCGGCACGTCCCCCTCCTCCGCGTGCGTTTGGTCATGGCACGCGTGGCGGCGGTCCTCTTCATCGCGACGGTCGGTGCGGCATTCGCGCCCCGCGCCCGCGCCGATTGCTGGGACGTCGCCGCGAATCGCTACCGCCTCGATCCACTGTTGCTGTATGCCATCGCACAAGTCGAATCGAACCTCGATCTGGCGGCTCGCAATGTCAACCGCAACGGCACGCGCGACATCGGCCTGATGCAGATCAACAGCATCCATCTGCCGCGTCTGGCGAAATACGGCGTCACGGAACGCCGCCTGCGCGAAGACGCCTGCACCTCCATCATTACGGGGGCATGGATTCTGGCGGGCTTCGTGCAACAGTTCGGCTACGGGTGGGAAGCGGTCGGCGCGTACAACGCCGGCACGGGCCAGACACGCGCGTCGCTGCGCAAGCGCTATGCCGACAAAGTCCGCAAGCGTTATGCGATCCTCGTGGCCGAGCGAAACCGGCGCCTCGCCCAATCTGCCGTGGCATACGGGCCATGACGACCTTCGAAGCACGCGTGGTTCGCGGCGCCCGAATCTGCGTCGAGTGCATCGAGGCGAGCGACGCCGCCCATGCGCGAGCGCGCCTCGCCGACGACGACTGCCAGGTGGTGTCGATCCGACGCGCAGGGCGCCCGCTCGCCGTGCCGTCACGCTCCCCGCGCTTCGATGTACCGCTCTTCGCCCACGAACTCGGCGCACTGCTCGATGCGGGGCTGACCGTCGTCGAGGCCATCGAAGCGCTGCGAGAGAAGGCACCGCGTGCCGCGGATGGCAGGATCTTCGGGGATCTGCTGAACGCGATGTACGATGGCCTGCCGTGCTCCGTCGCGCTGGGCCGCCTGCCGTCCACTTTCCCGCCGTTGTTCGTGGCAAGCGTCGCAGCCGCCGAGCACACCGGACACCTCGCCGCCGCCCTCCTGCGCTATCGCCAGTACGAGCAGCACGTCGAGACGCTGCGCAAGCGGGTCCAGTCCGCGATGACTTATCCCGCGGTCGTGATCGCTGCCGGCGTGGCGATTCTCACCTTCCTGCTGTTCTACGTCGTGCCGCGCTTCGCTGCCGTCCTGCAGTCCGCGCCGCACCTCCCCGCCACCGGCCGCCTGCTTGTCGGGTGGGGCGCCCTGGTCGATGCGCACCGCGTGGCGCTGCTCGCCGGACTCGGCGCGATGGCAACGGCGCTGCTTTTCGCCGGCCGGTCTCCGGACGTGCGTTCGCGCCTGCTCGCCGCCGTATGGCGACTGCCGCGACTGCGGGAGCAGCACGAGCGATTCGTGCTCACGCGCTTTTACCGCACGCTTGGCATGTTGCTGGGCGGCGGCATGCCCGCGGTGGACGCCATCGGCCTCGCGAGCCGTCTGTTGCCCGCGAGTTACGCACACGCCAGCGTCGGTGCGCTGGCGCAGATTCGCGCCGGTGTACCGATGTCAGACGCCTTCCTCGCCCATGGCCTGACGACCCCCATCGCGGTGCGCCTTTTGCGTGTCGCCGAGCGCGGCGGCGGCATCGACGCGATGTGCGAGCGCATTGCCCAGTTTCACGATGCGTCGCTCGCGCGCGCTCGACACGTTCAGCAGGGTGTTCGAACCGGTGCTGATGCTCATCGTCGGCGGGGTGATCGGACTGGTGGTGTTTCTGCTTTACATGCCGATCTTCGAGCTCGCCGGCAGTCTTCAGGGGTGACGCGATGACATCGTCCTCCCGCCGTCACGACACGCTGCGCCTTTGGCAGCACGATGCGCGGGCCGCGGGCGAGCCACTGGGCGAACACATTGCCCGGCGACTCGTCGCCGACGCGTCGCTGCTTCCCGCCGTCGCGCGCGCGGCCGGACTCGAGGCGCTCGCGCCCGCGTCGCTCGTGGCGGCGACGGACTTCGCCCACCTGCCGCTGTCGGATGCCGTGCGTCACCGAGTGCTGCCCGTGCATGTCGACGGCATGCGCTATGTGGTCCTCGAAGATCCCTTCGATCTGGCCGTACGCAGCTGGTGTGTCGCGCACCGGGCCGCGAGCCGGATGCGCGCCGCCATGACAATGCCCGGCGTAGTGATGCGCACGCTCGAAGACGCCGAACGCCATGAACGTGTACTCGATACGACCGGCGTCGGCGACGACGCCGGCGGCACGGCGCGCCGCGTCACGGAGATCTCGCGGACGAGCATCGACGGGCAGAGCGATGCCGTGGTTCGTCTGGTCGATGCCGCGCTGCTCGACGCGTTGCGCGCGCGCGCCAGCGACATCCACGTGGAGACGGCTGCGGACGGTCTTGCCATTCGCTACCGCATCGACGGTGTCCTGCACCTGGCTGGCCGCTGGCCGGGGCAGGACGATGCCGGGCAGGCGATCTCGCGTCTGAAGGTGCTGGCCGGGCTGGATATCGGCGAGCGGCGCGTGCCGCAGGACGGGCGGTTCAGGGCGCGCATCGAGGGCGGCGATGTCGATTTTCGCGTATCGGTCATGCCGAGCATTCACGGCGAGGATGCCGTGCTGCGCATTCTCGACAAGCGCCATCGCAACGCCGCGCGCTCATTCACCACGCTCGGCCTCGACACGCGCACGGTGACCGGCATTCGTGCCGCGCTGGCCGAGCCGCACGGCATGCTGCTCGTCACCGGCCCGACAGGAAGCGGCAAGTCGACCACGCTTCACACCGCGCTGGCTGAGTCCGACAGCGGCGAACGCAAGCTCATCACCATCGAGGATCCGATCGAGTATGAACTGCCCGGCGTTTTGCAGATTCCCGTCAACGAGAAGAAGGGACTGACGTTCGCTCGCGGCCTGCGCTCGATTCTGCGTCACGACCCAGACACCATCCTCGTCGGCGAGATTCGCGATGGCGAGACGGCGACCATCGCAGTGCAAGCGGCCCTCACAGGACATCTGGTGCTGTCGTCGCTGCACGCCAATTCGGCATTTGGCGTACTCGAGCGCTTGCTGCACATGGGTCTCGACCCCGTGAGCGTGACCGAAGCGCTGCGGGCCATCGTGGCACAGCGCCTGGTGCGCCGCGTATGCGAGGCGTGCGCCGTGCACGACGCCCCCCCGCGCGACGCCACGGCGGCGATGCGGCTGGATGCGGCATCGATCCGGCACGGGCGGTGGCGTCGCGGCGTCGGCTGCGAAGCATGTCGCGACACCGGATATGCCGGTCGGATCGCGGTGGCCGAGTGGTTGAAGATCGACGACGCGATCGCGGCAGCCTTGCGGCATCGCGCGCCGGCTACCGAGTTGCGCCGGATCGCGCGCGAAGGCGGGCACGTTTTCATGAACGACGCCGCCGTGGCCGCCGCACGCGCCGGGGCCACCACCCTGCAGGAGGTCATCCGTGTCTTTGGGATTTCGTGAGCATGTCGTGCTTGTCGAGCGCGACGTGGTATTTGCGGCGTCGCGACCGGTGGGAATTTCGAACGTCCGCCGGCGCACAGACGACATTTGGCGCCTGCGCCTGGACACCGGCGGCGTCGAGGGCTGCGCGCAAGCCATGGCATCGCTGCCGCGCGGGCGACTGTGTCGCATGGATCGCCTGCATGTGTTGGCGGGTTTCGGTCTGGCGCACTATCAGGTCGTGCCATGGCCCGATGGCGCGCGATCGCTGCGCGACCTCGAAGCGCTTGCCGCGGGTCGGTTCGCACGCCGCTTCGGAGGCATGTCGCGCGGATGGAAGATCGCGATGACGCACGCGGCCTTCGGCTGCCCCCACCTCGCGGTGGCCGTCGACGGCGATTGGCTCGACCATGTGCATCGCCTCGTGGTGCAAGCGCGTCTGCGCTGGGTAACCTGCCGCGACGTACTACACGAAGTCGTACGGCGCACGCCGCTCGATGCGAGTGCCGATGCATCGATTGCGGTACATCACACCGGCGGGTTGTCATGCCTGTTGCGACGTGGCGGGCGGTGGCACGACGTCTGTGCGCTGCCGCTCGCGCAGCGATGCGTGGCTCAGACGCTGGACACCCTGCAGACGTTGTGCGGTGTCGACGACGCACCGTTGTGGCTTGCGCGTGCGCACGGTCGGGCACCGTCGCCCAATGACGACCGGATCTGCGTGGGGCGTGAAGCGTGCAGCGCCGCCGCGCCGCACCCCTGGCTGTGGGAGAGCGCATGACACATCGATTTCGTTGCGCGACGGCAGGCATTGCAAAGGTTGCACGGGACGTGTGGCGCCTGACACGGTGGCACCGCGCCGCCGCGCCTCTGGATCTTCGAGCGCGAACCACACGCCACCTGGGCCCATCATGCGCCGCGACGGCGATCGCGCTCACCGGGTTGGCGTGGATCGTCTGGCACGACGCGCAGCGCGTTCGGGCCACGCAGGCCGAAGCCGTCGTACTCGCGCGCGAGGTCGCGAATGCGCAGCGTCGCTGTGATGGCGCCCACGGCACCGGTGCCCCGACACCTGCCGTGCCGTCAGCACACGTCGGGGCGGACACCGCGCGCGCACTGGCACTGCTCGACCGCCTGGGCCCCGCGCTCTCGCCCGATATCGCCTTGCGTCGAATCGAGGTGACGGCCGACGCCGGCACCGCGCGTCTCGGCTTCGAGGCGCGTGACGTCGACGGCATGATCGCGTTCGCCACGCGGCTGGAACCGACGTTCGACATCCAGTGGCACCACAGTGCCCGCAAGGCAGCGTCCGACGCACCCGTCGTCGAGGCATCGATGACGCTCACGCTGCGCGCGCAGGTGACTTCATGAGCATCGCCCGAGATCGCCTCCGCGTGTCGGTCGCCCGCCTCCGATGGGGCTGCGCGGCTGTCGTGCAACGTGTCGGCACCCCTGGCGTTTCGGGGGCTGTCGCCGCCCTCGCCGGCCTTGCGCTGCTCGCTCCCGTGGCCATCGTCGTGCTCGCGATGAAGGTCATCTGGATCGAGCCCGCACTGCGTGACGCCGAGCGCCGTATCGCCGGCTCCGGTGCTGAACTGCGACGCCTCGCACCACGCGCGGCTGCCCTGCCGCAACGCGCGGCGTCACGGGAAGGGCCACAAGGATACTCGGCCGATCTGGGCCGCATCTTCGACATCGTTCGCACCAACAGATTGTTCGTGGGCGACGTGCAGTACCAACTGACTCGTCTGAAGGCCGGCGGCGGGCACCTGGCCGTGACGTTGCCGCTCACCGGCGAGTATCCGGACCTGCGCAAGGCACTGGGCGAACTGGGTGCGTTGCGGGGCGCCGAACTCGAAACGGTCGCCATCGAACGCCAGGACATCGCCGACGCCCACGTCGTCGCGCATGTGCGGCTCACCCTCCGGGAGGACGGCCGATGAACACGTCTCGTATCGTCGGTGGGTTGCTGGCCGCGACACTCTGCGCCAGTGCGTGGCTGGCGTGGCAGGACCGCCGGGCACGGAGCGCCGCAGCGTCCACGCATCGCGCCCGCACCGTGGCCCATCGAAAGCAGCCGCCCTCCGCCCCCGCAAAGGACGGTGCCCTGCCAGACGTCGATCTGTTCGCCGCCCGGCACTGGGGCCCATCGCCGGGCGAACCACGCGCACAAGCCGCATCGAGCCTCACGCCCCCTCGTGCGCCAACCGGGCCGAGAGAGGCGCCGTCACCCGTGTTCGACGTGGCGGCGGTGTGGCGCTTCGACAGCCGCCCGCCTGTCGTCGTACTGGAGCGACGCGGGCAGACGTGGTTACTGTGCGAGGCTTGCGACGCGCCGGGCCGCGTTGCGCCGGGCGACACTTTTGCCGGCGCGTTTCGGCTCGATCGCATCGACGCAACATCGCTGACCTACACGCGCCGGACCGACGCCCGCCACATGACATTGCCGCTGCCAAACCCCATGCGGGGCCTCGCCGGGACTGAACCCGATGTCCATCGCGACCGGTAGTGCGGGCGGCGCGCAGCCTCGCCCCGTGGCCCGATTACTCGCGCGACTCGGCGTGCTCTGCCTGTTTGCGGCGCTCGGGGGCTGCGCCGTGCCGAATGCGTTGTCCGAGAGCGACGCGGCCGTCCGCAAGGGAGATCTCGCCGGCGCCGTCACGCGGCTTGCCGAACACCTGCGCAACGACCCGCAAAGCATCGCTCTGCGAACACGCTATCTGCTCGTACGCGAGCAGCTCGCGGCGCAGTACCTGCGCAACGCGAGCGACGCCCTTACGCGCGGCGACGAAGCGCAGGCCAGGCACTGGCTGACGCAAACGCTGCGCTTCGACCCCGCCAATCAGGCGGCGGCACAGTGGCTCGACCGGCTGCGGATTCGCGACCGCCTTCGAGGATCGTTGGCCGATGCGCAAGCCAGGGCATCGAGCGATCCGCGCGCGGCGCTGCGCATCGTGTCTCGCGTGCTGCGCCAACTGCCCGACTGGGGGGAAGCCATCGCGTTGGCGGAGCGGATTCGAAGCATCCTCGACCGCGCACCGCCTCCCGCACCGGCGTCGGCCGCCGCCGTGCTGCGCAAGCCGGTCTCGCTCAGTATCAAATCGCGTCCGTTGCCCGCGATTTTCGAGATGATTTCGCAAGTCACCGGGATCAACTTCGTGCTGGACAGCGACCTCGATCGCGCAGCACGCGCGAGCCTCGACGCGACACAAACCACCGCCGGGGACGTCATCGATCTGTTGCTCTCGACAAACCGTCTGGAAAAGCAGTTTCTCAATGCCAACACACTGCTCATTTTCCCGGCGACCGCCGAGAAGCTCGCCCGGTACCGGTCGCTCGCGGTGCAGACATTCTTCCTCAGCTATGCCGACGTCAAGAAGGCCGCCGCGCAGATCAGGCAACTCATGCGCCCGCGCAACCTGTTCGTGGACGAGCGTCTGGGCGCGATCACGGTGCGCGACAGTGCCGAGGCGCTCGACGCGATCTCCCGCATGATCGACGTGATCGATCTGCCGACCTCCGAGGTGACGCTCGACGTGCAGGTGCTCGAAGTCTCCAACGATGGTCTGCTCGATCTCGGCATCCGTTATCCGGAGAGCGTGTCGCTGCGCTTCTCCGACGCTGTCCGGGACGCCGGCGGCGGCGTCGCGCTGAGCCGGTTCGGGCGACTGAGCGGCGACGCCGTCGATCTCGACGTTACGGCGCCGCTGGCACGCCTGAATCTGCTGCAGGAGGCGAACAAGGCGCAGATCCTTGCCAACCCGCGCATTCGGGTGCGCAATCGCGAGAAAGCGACGATCAGCATTGGCGAACGCGTACCCGTCGTGAGTACGACCAACCTGAACGGCGCGGTCACGGAATCGCTGACATATCAGGACGTCGGTCTGAAGCTCGACGTGGAGCCCAGCATCAGTCTGAACGACGAAATCGTGATCAAGGTCGCGCTGGATGTGAGCAACATCACCCGGCAGGTGCAGACGAAGACCGGGCTCATCGCCTACAACCTGAGTGCGCGTACGGCGAAAACCACGCTTTCCGCCCGCAACAATGAGACACAGGTGCTTGCCGGACTGATCAATCGGGAGACACGCGAGAAGATGTCCGGCATTCCCGGACTGAGCCGGGTGCCGCTGCTGGGTCGGCTTTTCGGTTCGCAATCCGAGGATCATGCCAAGACGGAGGTGGTGCTGCTCATCACCCCGCACGTCGAACGCAGCCTGGCCGTGCCGGCGTCTCGCGTGAGCCGCTTCGACAGCGGCACGGAGCAACATCCGGGCGACGCGCTGCGACTCGGCCCAACGACGCACATGGTGATCTCCAACTTACCGTCGGACGCGGCGGCTTCATCCGGGCGCCCGGCACGCATCGCGCCGCCTGACGTGGCGGCGGATGCGCTGTCGGATGCGCTGTCGGATGCATTTCCCTCCCGTTCGTCACCGCACGCCTGGCGGCAGATGCCGGCGGCGTCCTCGTCGGGCGGGTCGGAGCCCGCCAGGTCCCCACGGGAGTCATCGCCAGAATCGGCCGCGCAGGACCCCGCCGACAGCGGCTTTCCGTCGTCGCCCGAAGATCGCGACGACCCGCCACGCGTTTTCGGGGGAAAGGTCGTCGGCCCCAAGGTGGACGGGAAGTGAGCGGGCGTCGTCGACACGCGCGAAGCGCGTCGCCTGCCCGGATGTCGGGCTTCACGTTGATTGAAATGAGCGTGACGCTGGCGCTGCTGGCATTGCTCGCGAGCACGGCCGCTCCGTTGACGCAGATGGTTCGGCGCCGCAGCGAGGAAATCGAACTGCGGCGGGCGCTGCGCGACATTCGTCACGCCATCGACGCGTACTACGACGCGGCACGGAAGGGGGAGGTGGCGCGCGGGAGCGACGAGAGCGGCTACCCACCGAATCTCGCGTCGCTCGTGGACGGCGTGCGCGACGCACGCGATCCGAGCGGGACGCGCAGGCGCTATTTCCTGCGGCGGCTGCCGCGCGACCCGATGTGTCACTGCGCAGAGCGGGACGCCGCGTCGACGTGGCGATCGCGCAGCTACGACAGCCCTCCCGATGCGCCGGCCGAAGGGGCCGACGTGTTCGATGTCTACTCCTCCAGCGACGACGAGGCACTCGATGGTACGTTCTATCGCGACTGGTAAGCCGGAACCCCGGGCAGGCGCTCGGCTGAGTTGCGGATTCACGTTGATCGAGCTGCTGGTGGTGCTCGCCATCGTGGCGTTGCTGCTCTCCATCGCCGCGCCGCGCTACTTCCGGCAGTACGACAAGGCACGCGAGACCGTGTTGCGGCACAACCTGGAGACACTTCGTCGGGCGCTCGACGACTATCGCGACGACCGAGGTGAATCGCCGGCGACGCTCGACGTGCTGGTCACGGCGCACTATCTCAAGACGCTGCCGCTCGATCCGGTAACCGGGCGCAACGACACGTGGCGGCTCGCGCCGGGCGACGACAGCCGTCCGGCCGACGTCCACAGCGGCGCGACGGGGCGGGCGCTTGACGGGAGCGCCTATGCGTCCTGGTAATGCTGGCGAGCGGCCCGTCCGGTCACGATGTCCGCGCGCCTGCGCGACGCACCGGGGCAGCGTCTATTTCGGCATGATCGTGGCGGTGACGATCGTCGGTGTTCTGCTCATGCAGACGTCGACGTTGTGGTCGGCGCAGCGGCGACGCGAGCGCGAAGCGGACTTGCTGGCGAAGGGAGACGAGATCCGGCGCGCCATTGCGCGTTACCACGCGTCGGGGCCGGCGCCGGGACGCTATCCGAGGTCGCTCGACGATCTGGTGGTGGACACCCGGCTCGCACGCCCGGCCCATCACCTTCGACGCGCCTATGCCGACCCGATGACCGGTGCCGGCTGGAATATCGTTCGCGCCCCTGACGGGGGCATCAGGGGCGTCTTCAGCGGCGCGAAGGGCACGCCGCTCAGACAGACCGGATTCGACGAAGCCGACAAGACATTCGCCGGACAGGACAGCTATGCGGGATGGGTGTTCCTGTACACGCCACGCTAGCCCGATGCATGCCCAGTCGCATGAAAAAGGCCGGCTCGCGATCCGCGCAGCCGGCCAGGGACGCACCGAAGTCTATGGTACGTCAGACGCCTCGCCGTTATTCCACGGTCACCGACTTCGCCAGATTTCGCGGCTTGTCGACATCGGTACCACGGGCGCAGGCGGTGTGATATGCCAGCAGTTGCAGCGGCACGACGTGCAGGATCGGTGACAGTTGGCCGTAATGCTCCGGCATGCGAATCACGTGGATGCCCTCGGCATTCGAGATCTCCGTATCGGCATCGGCGAAGACGTACAGCTGACCGCCGCGCGCCCGCACTTCCTGCATGTTCGACTTCAGTTTTTCGACCAGTGCGTCTCGCGGAGCCACCGTCACCACCGGCATCTCCTCGGTCACCAGTGCCAGCGGCCCATGCTTCAACTCGCCCGCCGGATAGGCCTCGGCGTGGATGTACGAGATCTCCTTGAGCTTGAGCGCACCTTCGAGCGCGATCGGGTAATGCAGGCCGCGGCCGAGGAACAGCGCATTCTCGCGACGGGCAAATTCCTCCGCCCAGGCAATGATCTGCGGCTCCAGCGCCAGCACGCTGTGCAGCGCCGCCGGCAAGTGGCGCAACTGCGTCAGATAGTCGGCCTCCTGTGCCGCCGTCAGACGACCGCGCAGCTTCGCCAACGTCAGCGTGAGCAGGAACAGCGCCGTGAGCTGCGTCGTGAACGCCTTCGTCGACGCCACGCCGATTTCCGTGCCCGCGCGCGTGAGGTAATGCAGGGCCGTCTGGCGCACCATCGCGCTGGTGCCCACGTTGCAGATCGCCAGCGTATGCGTCATGCCCAGCGATTGCGCATGCTGCAGCGCCGCCATCGTGTCGGCCGTCTCACCCGACTGCGAAATCGTCACGACCAGCGTCTTCGGATTCGGCACGCTGTCGCGATAGCGATACTCGCTCGCCACTTCCACCTGCGTCGGAATCTGCGCCAAGGACTCCAACCAATATTTGGCGGTCATGCCCGAGTAGTAACTCGTGCCGCACGCCAGAATCAGGATCGAATCGACGTTGCTCAACACCTCCTGCGCCTTCTCGCCGAACAACGTCGGCGAAATGCCCTCGACGCCTTCCATCGTGTCGCCGATCGCGCGCGGCTGCTCGAAGATTTCCTTCTGCATGTAGTGGCGATACGGACCCAGCTCGACCGCGCCCGTATAAGCCTGCACCGTGCGCACTTCGCGCTCGACGGCCCCATCGTTGCGATCCACGATCTTCACGCCATCGAGCGTGAGTTCGACGATATCGCCCTCTTCCAGATAGATGAACTGGTCCGTCGTGCCCGCCAGCGCCAGTGCGTCCGAAGCCAGGAAGTTCTCGCCCTCGCCCACACCGACCACCAGCGGCGATCCGGCGCGCGCGCCCACCACCCGATGCGGCTCCTGCTTGCGAAACACTGCAATCGCGTAAGCGCCGTGCAAACGACGCGTCGCCAGACGCACCGCGTGGAACAGATCGCCCGCCGCGCCGTTCGACAGCAGGTGATGGATGAGGTGAGCGATGACCTCCGTGTCGGTCTGCGACACGAACGTGTAACCCAGGCCGCGCAGCTCGTCGCGCAGGCTCTCGTGGTTCTCGATGATGCCGTTGTGCACCAGCGCCACTTCGTCGCGCGAGAAGATCGGATGCGCGTTGTCGGTGACCGGCGCGCCGTGCGTTGCCCAGCGCGTGTGCGCAATGCCGGTCTCGCCGGCCAGATGCGTCTGCGCAAGCTGCTCGTCGAGATCGGCCACACGCGATACGCTGCGCGCGCGCTGCGGTGCACCGTCCTTCAGGACCGCCACGCCGCACGAGTCATAGCCGCGGTACTCCAGCCGGCGCAGGCCCTCGACCAGTACCGGTACTACATTACGTCGCGCTACCGCGCCGACAATGCCGCACATATTCCTTCCCTTTACGCCAGAGGTCCTGGCTCTTTCGATCGGATTCGATCGGATTTGACTCGCCCGGCGTGCACCGTGCGCCCTGGCACACCGCACACCGGTCCATAACCGAGGATTTTACTGCTTCTGCTTGCGCGGGCGAACGTAACCGGTCTTCGCTTCCTGCGCCTTGCCGTTGAGCACCAGCGAGTCTTCCGGCGTGTCCTTCCAGACGGTCGTGCCCGCCGCGATGGTGGTCCCCCGACGGACCGTCACCGGCGCCACGAGTTGCGTGTCCGATCCGATGAACACATCGTCCTCAATGACCGTGCGGTGCTTGTTCGCACCGTCGTAGTTGCACGTAATGGTGCCCGCCCCGATATTCACGCGCGTGCCAACGGTCGAGTCGCCCACGTAGGCCAGATGGTTCGCCTTCGAACCCTTGCCGAGCGACGCATTCTTCACTTCGACGAAATTGCCGATGTGCACTTCGTCGGCCAGGTCCGCCCCCGGACGCAGTCGCGCATAGGGGCCGATGTGCGCGTCGGCACCGACCACCGCGCCGTCGAGATGGCTGAACGCCTCGATATGCGTGCCGGCACCGATGACACTGTTGCGAATCACGCAGTTCGGGCCGATGGTCGCACCGTCGCCGATCGTCACCTTGCCTTCGAAGACGCAGTTCACGTCGATGGTGACATCGGTGCCGCACGCGACCTCACCGCGCATGTCGAAACGCGACGGGTCGATCAGGGTCACCCCCGCGGCAAGCAGGGCCCCGGCCGCATTACGCTGATAGTCGCGCTCCAGTTCGGCCAGTTGCGCCTTGTCGTTCACGCCGTTGGGCTCCCATGCGAACGCCGGCTGTGTGGTCACCACCGGCACGCCGTCGGCCACCGCACAGGCAATCACGTCCGTCAGGTAGTACTCGCCCTGCGCATTCTGGTTCTTCAGCCCGCCCAGCCAGCCCTTGAGCGCTCGCGTGGGCGCCACCACGATGCCGGTGTTGATTTCGCGAATGGCGAGTTCGGCCTCGTTGGCGTCTTTCTGCTCGACGATACGCAGCACGTTGCCCGCGCCGTCGCGCACGATACGGCCGTAGCCGGTCGGGTTGTCGAGGTCGACCGTCAGTACGCCCAGCTTGTCGCCCCCCGCCGCGTCGAGCAGCGCTTGCAGCGTTTCGGCGCGCGTGAGCGGCACGTCGCCATAGAGCACGAGCGTGGGCACCGATTCGTCGAGCAACGGTGCCGCCTGCTGAACGGCGTGGCCCGTGCCCAGTTGCTGGGCCTGCTCGGCGAACAGCACACCGTCGCCGGCCACGGCTTCGCGAACGGCCTCGCCACCATGCCCGATCACGACGATGAGCTTGCCCGGGGCGAGCGTGCGAGCGGTCGCAATCACGTGCGACAGGAGTGGCCGGCCGGCCAGGGGCTGCAATACCTTGGGCAGCTTCGAGCGCATGCGCTTACCCATGCCGGCGGCGAGAATCACAATATTCATGGCGTCGTGACGATCAGAAAGTGAAATGCGGGTGTCGGAATTGGGCGGCACCGGGAAATCCGGCGGGCCGCGTCGTGTCGTGTCGTGTCGTGTCATATGCCGCGTCTGTCGATGCGCCGCGGCCGGCCACAAAACCCGCCGCGCGCCGCCCGTACGCGGCCAGTCAATCGTCGAACTGCGCGATACGGATGATGCCGGCGTCGCTCTCGTCGCCGCACGGCGCCTCATCGAACGCAATATCGCCGAGCGGGTCGGGCTGGCCCGTGGCGCGCAGGTTCTTGAAGTCGTGAAGATTCGTGTCCATCAAATGCGACGGAATCACGTTCGACAGCGCACTGAAGATCGATTTGATGCGCCCCGGATGCTGCTTCTCCCACTGGCGAATCAGCGTCTTCATCTCGGCGCGCTTCAGGTTCGGCTGGCTGCCGCAAAGCGTGCACGGAATGATCGGGAACTGCTTGTATTCGGCGTAGCGCTCCAGGTCCATTTCGCGCACATACGCGAGCGGCCGGATCACCACGTTCTTGCCGTCGTCCGACTGAAGCTTGGGCGGCATGCCCTTGAGCTTGCCCCCGTAGAACAGGTTCAGGAAAACCGTCTCGATGATGTCGTCGCGATGATGGCCGAGCGCGATCTTGGTCGCGCCCAGCTCGCCCGCCACGCGGTACAGAATGCCGCGACGCAGACGCGAACACAGCGAACACGTTGTCTTGCCCTCGGGCACCACGCGCTTGACGATCGAATACGTGTCCTGATTCTCGATGTGGAAATCCACGCCGATCGCGCGGAAGTAATCCGGCAGCACATGCTCGGGAAAGCCGGGCTGCTTCTGATCGAGATTGACCGCGACGATCGAGAAATCGATCGGGGCGCGCTCGCGCAGCTTGAGCAGAATGTCGAGCATGGCGTAGCTGTCCTTGCCACCGGACATGCACACCATCACGCGATCGCCGTGCTCGATCATGTTGTAGTCGCCGATGGCCTGCCCCGTCAGACGGAACAGGCGCTTTTCGAGCTTGTTGTTTTCAAACGCGAGCTTCTGCGCTTTCTTCACGCTGTCGGCGGCAACGCCGCCGGTCGCGGCCAGCGGCGCACCGGTCTCGGGCATCACGGCACTCATGTCAGGCATCCTTCATCTTGAACACTTCGATGCCCACCGAGTGGCAATCGGGATAAACGTCGGGCTTCTCGGTCGACACGCCCACGGCTCGCACGCGCGGATGTGCCAGCAGCGCAGCCGCAACGTCGTCGCAGAGCGTTTCCTGCAAGTGGATGTGGCCCTGCCCCACGCGCCTGGCGATGGTCTCGCGCATGAAGTCGTAGTCCACCACTTCTTCAAGTTTGTCCGCCACCGGCGTGCTGTCCGAGAGCGGCACGAAGAGCTGCACGTTGATCAGCACGCGCTGTTCGCCACGCTTTTCATAATCGTGCACGCCGATGTTGATGAACACTTCGTAGTCGCGCAGGAACATGCGACGGCAGTCCATCAGGCGAGGGTGGGAGAGAGCGCTATGCATTTTGAAAACTCGTAATGACAATCAACGAGACCGGTCGGCGTCGGCCGGCTCGGTCAGAAATTTCACGTCGCGCGATGAACTCGCGAGGTGTTGCCCACCGTCGACATAAAGCACCGTGCCGGTCACGGCAGGCGCTTCGGCCAGATAGGCCACGGCCTGTGCGATGTCGTCGGGCGTCGACGAGGCACCCAGCGGCGTGGATGCGTGCGCGGCCGCAAACCCCGCGGGCGTCTGGTCGACGGACAGCAACGTCACCCCCGGGGCCACGCCGACCACGCGCAGCCGCGGCGCAAAGGCTTGAGCCAGCAAGGTCGTCGCCACATCCAGCGCCGCCTTGGACAACGTGTACGACAGGTAATCAGGGTTCGGATTCGCCAGCTTCTGATCGAGCAGATTGACGACGACGCCGCGCCCCGCCTCGCCCAGCGCCGCGTACATCTCGCGCGCCAGCACGAGCGGCGCCCCCGCGTTCACGCGCATGTGACGCTCGAGCGCCCGGTAGCCGAAATCGCTCGCGCTATCGTACTCGAAGCGCGACGCGTTATTGACCAGACAGCGGGGTACCCCCAGCGCGTCAGCGCATTGGGCGACCAGTCCGGCCGTGGCCGCTTCGTCGGCCAGTGACGCTTGCAGCGCCACCGCGCGGCGTCCCAGCGACTCGATGGCCGCCACGGTCTCGAGCGCCTCGTCGTGCGAGCGCTCATAATGCACGGCCACATCCCAGCCCGCGCCGGCCAGGCGCAGTGCGATCGCGCGCCCGATGCGGCGCGCGCCGCCCGTCACCAACGCCACGCGCGACACGACGGGCGTGGCGGCGAGGTCACGGGCGGGCGTGGAGCGTGGCGTCGATGCAACGGTCATGCGGCGAATTCCTGTCTATGAACGAGTGAGTGGGCGTCGTCGATGCGGCGATTCGCTCGCGCCCATGCGACACGTCGGACGATGCGCGTGCTGCCAAGGGAATGCCAACGGCGGTCGGGGGCGGCAAAAATTGGCGAATTACACGCAAAAAACAGCCAAAATTCGACGAAAACCCTCTCGAATCAAGGCGATTCCGAGCTTCTGCGGTCCTTATCGGCGAAAGCAGCCAGCCGGCACCGTCTCCGTTACAATGCCCGCATGAATCAGGCCGCACCGAAACCCCATAGTTTACCTGTTCCGGAGGCAGACGCGCTCGAACACTCGCGTCGCCTCACGGCTTACCTCGCCGATGCCATCGACGCCGCCGGCGGCTGGTTGCCGTTCGATCGCTTCATGGAACTGGCTCTCTACGCGCCGGGCCTCGGCTATTACGCCGCCGGCGCCGCGAAATTCGGCCGGCTCGCTGCCGACGGCAGCGACTTCGTCACCGCGCCGGAACTCACCCCGCTGTTCGCCGGCACGCTGGCGCGCCAGCTCGGCGAGATCTTCGAACAGACGGGCGACGCCAGCGTGCTGGAATTCGGCGCCGGATCCGGACGCCTCGCAGCCGACCTGTTGCTCGCACTCGAGGCACAGGGCACGCCGTGCGAACACTACTCGATCATGGAACTGTCCGGCGAATTGCGCGCCCGCCAGCGAGACACCATCGCCGGCGCGGCGCCGCATCTGCTCGATCGCGTCACCTGGCTCGATCGTCTGCCCGACGCCTTCCACGGCGTGATGCTCGGCAACGAGGTGCTCGACGCCATGCCCGTACGTCTGTGGGCGAGGCGTCCGGACGAGACGGGGCACCCCGCCTGGTTCGAGCGCGGCGTCGTGCGAACCGCCAGCGGCTTCGCGTGGGAAGCCCGCCGCCATGCCGGCCCGCTGCCCGAGGCTCTGGCGTCGCTCGACAGCCTGCCGCCGATGCAGGAATACCTGACCGAAACGCACGAAGCCGGCGCGGCCTTCGTGCGCAGCGTGGCGCCGCTGCTGGCGCGCGGTGTGCTGTTGCTCATCGACTACGGTTTCCCAGCGCGCGAGTACTATCACCCGCAGCGTGCCCACGGCACGCTGATGTGCCATTACCGCCATCACGCCCACGACGATCCGTTCTATTATCCGGGCCTGCAGGACATCACGGCTCACGTCGAGTTCTCGGGCATCGCCGATGCGGGCGTCGAGGCCGGCCTCGATCTGCTCGGCTTCACGTCGCAGGCGCGATTCCTGATGAACGCGGGCATCGTCGATCTCATGAGCGCGCTCGATCCGACCGATCCGAAAACCTTCCTGCCGGCAACGTCCGCCGCGCAGAAGCTGCTCTCGGAAGCGGAAATGGGCGAGCTCTTCAAGGTGATCGCCTTCGGACGCGGCATGGACGAGTGGGCCGGACTGCTCGGCTTCGCCACCGGCGACCGCAGCCACGCGCTCTGACCCCGCCGCCTCACGCCTTCCGCCCACCCACCCTGCCCCGAGGCCCCATGCCGATGTTTCGCTGGATGTTGACGATCTTCTTTGCGATCTGCATCCTCTCCGCGGCCTCGCCGTGGCTCGCCAAGCTCGGCATCGGTCGCCTGCCCGGCGATCTGCGCCTGCGCTGGCGCGGACGCGAGATGGTGTTTCCCTTCGCATCGACGGTCGTGCTCTCGCTCGTCTTCAACCTGCTGATCCGCTTGCTGTAACGCTGCGGTAATGCCCCGGGGCAGCCTGCAACACCTGTTGCATCCCGCGCCCGCCCCCTCCCCGGACCGGCCTGACCGCCGCGCCCACCTCCGAATCGCCATCCAGCGCCGGCCGGCAGGCCATCGCGCGTCGTTGAACGCGACGTGTCGACAACGTCCCTGCAAGCGCTAGGGTTAACAATGATTTGATCGTTTGTTGCAAAAAAATTAATATGAAACAAATGATTCAATCGTGGATCAGGGTGAGACCATTTCAGGAGCAGGACATGATGAAGATGCGATTGACCGGGGGAGCGTTGGGTGCGGTGCTGGGCGTGACGATGTATGTCGCGGCGGGCGTGGCGCAGGCCCAGCCCGCATCGGAGACCTTGCAGAAGATCGAGAGCAGCGGAGTGATCTCGATCGGCCATCGCGAATCGTCGATTCCGTTCTCGTACTACGACAACAATCACAACGTCATCGGCTATTCGCAGGACCTTTGCAACAAGATCGTCGAGGTGGTGAAGACGCGTCTGAAGAAGCCCGACCTGCAAGTGCGCTTCATTCCCGTGACGTCCCAGAACCGCATCGCGCTCGTGCAGAACGGCACGGTGGACATCGAGTGCGGCGTGACGACGAACCTCAAGTCGCGTCAGGCGCAGGTGAATTTCTCGAACACGTTCTTCGTCGCGGGTACGCGCCTGCTGGTGAACAAGCAGTCCGGCATCAAGGACTTCCCGGATCTGGCGGGCAAGCCGGTGGTCACCAATGCGGGCACGACGTCGGAGCGCATCCTCAACAAGATGAACAACGACAAGAAGATGAACATGAGCGTCATCTCGGGCAAGGACTACGGCGAGTCGTTCACCATGCTCCAGGGCGGTCGTGTGCAGGCGTTCATGATGGACGACGTGCTGCTCGCCGGCGCGCGCACCATGGGCCGCAATCCTGACGACTGGGTCGTCACGGGCACGCCGCAGTCGTTCGAGGCCTACGGCTTCATGATGAAGCACGGCGACACCGAGTTCAAAAAGCTCGTCGACGACACGCTCGCCGGCGTGATGAAGAGCGGCGAAATCAACGCGATGTACAAGAAGTGGTTCGAATCGCCGGTGCCGCCGAAGCACATCAACTTCAACTTCCCGATGAGCGAGCAACTCAAGCAGCTCTACGCAAACCCGAACGACAAGGCGTTCGATTAAGCCGCCGGGGCGGAAGCCGTTCCATGACGCATGAAGCAGGCCGCCCCATGGGCGGCCTTTGCGTCGATCGGGAGCGCCGCGCCGCGGCGCGGGAATTCACGCCGTCGGCGCGTGAAAGCCCGCCGCCTCGACGGCCTCGATGCGCGCCGCCTGCACCGCGTCGCGAATCTTCTGCGGATGATCGGCATACTGACGCGCCACGGCGCCCGCATCGATGCCACGCGCCGCAGCCAACGCCCCCATCAAACGCTCGCGCTGCGGATACGGCGCACCGGCGAAATCTCCCCCACGCCCCCGCGCATCGGCTTCGCAGGCCTGCAACACTTCCACGAAGCGCTCGGGCTTGCGAAGCGCATCGCAACGTTCCAGCAGACGCACCAGCGCCGCAGCACCGAACTTCTGACTGGCGTGGATGTTGCCATGCTCGCGGGCCACGACCTGCGCCAGCTCGCGGCACTCGACCGGCACGCGCAAGCGCGCGCACAGCGGGCCGAGCAGACCGACACCGCGCCCCTCGTGGCCGAGGTGGCGCGGCAGCACGTCCTCGGGTGTCGTGCCCTTGCCGAGATCATGGGTGAGCGCCGCGAAGCGCACCGGCAGCGAATAACCCTGCGACGCCGCGTAGTCGAGCACCATCATCACGTGAACGCCGGTGTCGACTTCGGGATGATAATCGGCCCGCTGCGGCACGCCCCACAGCTGGTCCACTTCCGGCAGGATGCGCGCAAGCGCGCCGGTCCCGCGCAACACGTCGAACATGCGCGACGGCCGTTGCTCCATCAGGCCGCGCGAGAGTTCCTGCCACACCCGTTCGGCGACCAGCGCGTCGACCTCGCCGTCGGCGGTCATGCGGCGCATCAGCGCCAGCGTCTCGTCCGCCACCGTGAAGTCGGTGAAGCGTGCCGCGAAACGCGCGCAGCGCAGAATTCGCACCGGGTCTTCCGCGAAGGCCTCGCCGACATGGCGAAACTGTCGCGCGTCGAGATCACGCTTGCCGCCATAGGGGTCGATCAGCACGTCGGACAGACCGCCGTCGGGCAACACCTCGCGGGCCATCGCGTTGATGGTGAAATCGCGCCGCACCAGGTCTTCCTCCAGCGTGACCTCCGGCGCGAAGTAGAACGAGAAGCCGTGATAGCCGCGAGCGGTCTTGCGTTCGGTGCGCGCCAGCGCGTATTCGGCATGCGTGTGCGGATGCAGGAACACCGGAAAGTCGCGACCGACCGGCTTGAAACCTTGGCGCACCATCTCCTCGGGGGTGGCGCCGACCACGACGTAGTCGCGGTCCTTGACGGGCAACCCCAGCATGGCGTCGCGAATCGCGCCGCCCACAGCATAAATCTTCATGGACGCACTTCGTAGAAAGTCACGGTCTGCGTCTCGGCCCGTCCGGCCGCCACCCATGCCTGCACCGCCGCCACCTCGCGAACGCGATCGGCATACGCCTGCGCGTGCGCCGAGAGCTTGGGTTCGAACGTCGCAAAGCGCATCACGACGGGCGCATAGAACGCGTCGGCGATCGAGAAATCGCCGAACAGGAACGGCCCCTGATAGCGCGCCAGGCAGTCTTCCCAGATGGCCTCCACGCGACGAATGTCGGCAAGTGTCTCGGGCGTGGCGCCGGCACCCGGCCAATGCGCCGCCACGTTCATCCACATGTTCGTGCGCAGCGCGGTAAAGCCACTGTGCATCTCGGCACACACGCTGCGCGCATGCGCGCGCGCTTCGCGGGACTTCGGCCAGAGCGGCAGGTGAGGGTAGCTTTCGGCGAGGTATTCGCAAATGGCGAGCGAGTCCCACACCGTGATGCCGTTGTCGATGAGACACGGCACCTTGCCCGTGGGCGAGTAACGCAGAATCTGCTCGCGCGAGTCCGGCTGTGCGAGCCACACGTTGCGCTCTTCGAACGCGATGTCGAAATGCTTGAGCAGCACCCACGGCCGCATGGACCACGACGAATAACGCTTGTTGGCGACGATCAGTTGCATGAGAACCTTCCTTGCGCGGGCCGCACAGGCCCGCTTCGATTGGCACGTGGCAGGCGTCAGCGCCCGGCGTAACGCCGGTAATCGGACAGACGCCGTTCCCAGTTGTCGCCGTCGAGGTAATCGACAGCGATTTCCAGGCCGTTCGGCGTGAGCCCCAGTTCGGGCGCGAGCGGTCCGGTCATGACGTTGTCGACACGCATCGAGTCGAGATTGTCGCGCGTGATGATCGGCTCGCCCGGCAGCCTTTCGAAAAACGCCGCCTGAAGCCGCGCGGCGCCGTCCGGCAGCGGCACCACCGGCCGCTCGCAGCCGCATGCCGCACCGGCGAATCGCACGAGCGCTTCAAGCGTGTAGATGTCCGGCCCGCCGAGTTCATAGGTCTTGCCGACGGTGGCGTCGTTGTCGATGGCTTCGGCGAACGCTTGCGCGACATCCATCACGAAGACCGGCTGGAAGCGCGCGTGCGCACAGGCAAGCGGCACAATCGGCAGGCGGCGTTGCAGCTTCGCGAAGGTATTCAGGAAATGGTCGCCCGGACCGAACACGACCGAGGGACGGAAGATCGTGGCGGCAATCCCGGTCGAGCGAATCGCAGTCTCGCCATCGCCCTTGGAGCGCAGATACATGCTCGGGCCGTTGGCGTCGGCGCCCAGCGCGCTCATGTGGATGAGGCGCCCGATGCCCCGGTCGCTGCAAGCCTGCGCGATCTTGCGCGGCAGCTCCACGTGTGCGCGGGCGAAAGCGCGGCCATAGGGCGTGCCACGCTCGCCATGCAGAATGCCTACGAGGTTGATCACGACGTCGCTGCCCGCGATCACGCGCTCCAACGCCCGCGGGTCGTGCACGTCGCACTCGACGAGCTCGACGCCGGGCAGCACCCCAAGGGCCTTGGACGCTTCGACCCGACGCGTGGGCAGCCGCACGGCATGCCCCATCGTCACCAGCCGGGCCACCAGATGGCCACCGATGAATCCGGTGCCACCGACGACACAAACGTTATAGCGCATGCGCCACCTCCGTTTCATGACATCGGGCGCGTAAGCCCTGTCCCCGGTATTTCACTGGGGCAGGATGACGCCAAGCCGCTCCTTGAGCGATTGCGGACGCCCCGTGATGAGCGCCGAGTAATACGTGGTGTTGGACAACACGTTCTCGACGTAGGTACGCGTCTCGTTGAACGGAATCGTCTCCGCGAAGATCGCGCCCTCGACCGGACGATCGAGCGTGGAACGCCACGTGCGCGGGCGTCCCGGTCCGGCGTTGTAGCCGGCCGATGCGAGCACGGCCGAGCCGTCGAACTTGTTGTAGATATCCGAGAGATAGCTCGTGCCCAGCCGGATATTGGTGTCGATGTCGTGCATCATGCCCGGCGTGTAATCCATGCCGATCTGGCGGGCCACCATCTTCGCGGTCGCGGGCATGATCTGCATCAGACCGCCGGCGCCCGCCGACGAGCGTGCATTGATGATGAAGCGCGACTCCTGGCGAATCAGGCCGTAGGCCCACGCCTCATCGAGATCGACGGCAGCGGCCAGCGGCTCGACCTTGGCACGGAACGGCATCAGGTAGCGCAACGTGAAATCGTGCTCCACCTTCGTGCGATCGGCCGTGTTGACGGCGCGGTCGAACAACTCGATGTTGTTGGCGTACTGCGCGGCGGCAAGCAACTGACGGTCGGTCATGTTGCGCAACTCCCAGTTCCACTCGCGATTGCCTTCGAAGCGCAGGCCGAGGTCGTAGAACTTGGCGGCGCGGATGAAGCCGGGGTTCGAGCGGTTGGCGTCGATTTCCGCCCTGGTGACGGAAGTGCGCGGCGGCAACGCGGTCTTGTTGCCCAGTTCCTCGTTCGCCAGTTGACCGTAGAAATTCGGTTGCATGGCGATCTTCTGGAATTGCGCACGTGCGGCGTCGCCCTGGCCGGCTTCGCGCAGCGCTCGGCCGTACCAGTAGGTCCACACGCCGTCGTCGCGCAGCGATGCGGGCATGGCCTCGATGCCCGAGCGAACGAGGTTCCAGTCGCCGGCGCGCAGCGCGGCGCGGATCTTCCATTCCTGCGCGGTATTGGAGAGCTTGGCCGATCCGGCCTGGCGGTACCAGTTGATCGCCATCGGATTCTGCGACAGCGCCCCGCGCATGCCGATCGCCCCCCACCCGATGGCACGCTCGTCGGCCGACAGGTTGCCGGCGATGCCGGAGAAGCTGCTGGCGGCGAGCATGGCATCGGAGCGCGCCATGCGCACCGTGGCGAGCAGCGCCAGCTGTCGCGAGGTTTCCGTGCCGTCGATGCCGCGCGCGAGGATCTGCGCCGGGCGCGTGGCCGCCATGTCGAGCAGCGTGTCGTCCGGGCGTGTGGCGCCAAGGGCGTCGGCGATCTGCTTGCCCAGCGACGTATAGTTTTCCTCGTACGCCAGACGGATCTGATGCCAGACTTCCTTGCGCGGCAACTGACCGCTCGCGGCGAGCGTGTTGATCATGTCGACGCAACCCTCGCCGTAGTGCTTCGGCGTGGTCAGCAGATCCATGGCGGCCTGCGTGACATTCTCGCCTCGCGACGCCCGCGACATGAGCGCGTAGCACTTGACCTGCGTGTCGTCGTCGAGCACGAATTTTGGATACTCGGCGTCGAACGTCTGCCAGTCGTGACGCTTGCCGAGCACCAGCAGCCAGTCGTTGCGCATGCGATCGGCGATGGCCTGACCGTCGTACGTGCGCAGGAAGGCCCGGACTTCGTCGTCCGGCGCATCGATGAGCGCCTTGCCCGACCGGTCGAACATGCGCGGCTTGATCTGGAAGTACTGGACGTACGACGGCACGTCGTAGTCGGTGAGCATGGCGGCAAGCGCGGTGGCGCGCGGCGCGTCGTTGCTGCGGGCGGCCTCACGCAGTTGCACGAAGATGTCGTCCGGCGACCGCTGGGACAGGGTATCGGCCGAGGGCGCCGAGCGGCCGGCTGCCGCATGCGCCTTGGGACGTCCAGTCGCCTCGGTCGTGCTGCAGGCGACGAGCGCGGCTGCGGTCAGGACAAGCGCGGCGGCGCGATATACTCGGGTCAAACGTTCGGACATCTTCGTGGAGCGTCGGGTAAAAAGTGGATTCAAGCATAGCACGGGACCCCGCCCAAACGGCGGCCCAGACGTCTGAAAACGGGGCACCGGCAGGCGCCGCGAAGGCCGCGCTGCGCAAGGCGCTGCTCGCGGCGCGCAGCACGCTCGCCGGACGCGCCGCGCGCGACGCCGCGCTCGCCGCCCGGCTTGCCGCCGAGTTGCGCGCCAGGGCGCCGCGCTGTGTCGGGTTCTATTGGCCGATCCGGGCCGAATTCGACGCCCGCGACGTTGTCTCGGCCTGGCTCGCGCAGGCGCCGACAGCCTCGCTGGCCGCCCTGCCGATCGTGACCGCACCGTCGGCGCCGCTCGTCTTCCATCGCTGGACCCCCGACACGCCCATGACCGAGGGGCGCTACGGGATTGCGGTGCCGCGCGACACCGAGGTCGTCGTGCCCGACCTGCTGCTCGTGCCATGCGTGGGCTTCACGCGCAGCGGCCTGCGGCTTGGCTACGGCGGCGGCTTTTACGACCGCACGCTGCATTCGCTCGTCCCCGCACCCCACACGCTGGGCATTGCCTACGACGCCCTGGAGATCGAGCGACTCGATGCCGAAGCGCATGATCTGGCGCTCGACGCGATCGTCACCGAATCGGCCATTTACCCGCGCTCCGGCGACCCTTCCCGCTAATTCATGACAACGCTCAAGATCCTGCCGCTCGGCGACAGTGCCCTGGTGTGCGAGGCAGGTACCACGCCCACGCTCGCCACGCAACGCCGCGTCTGGCATGTGGCGGCCCTCGCACGCGACTGGCCCGACGTGCGCGAAGTCGTGCCGGGCATGAACAACCTCACACTGCTGTTCGACCCGCTCGCCACCGATATCGACGGCCTTGCCGAGCGGCTGCGCGACGCCTGGCAAACACAGCCGGCGGCCGGGGAAGTCGGGCGCGACATCGAGATCCCCGTGCATTACGGCGGGCAACACGGCCCGGACCTGTCCGACGTCGCCAGGCACGCACGCCTGCAACCGAAGACGGTGGTGCAGCGTCACACGGCCCCGGAATACATCGTCTACTTCCTGGGTTTCCAACCCGGCTTCGCTTACCTCGGGGGCTGGACGAGTCGATTGCCACGCCGCGCCGCGCCGAGCCGCGGCTGTCGGTGCCGGCCGGCGCCGTCGGCATCGGCGGCAATCAGACCGGCGTGTACCCGCTTACCTCGCCCGGGGGCTGGCAGATCATCGGCCATACCGAGCGCGCCCTGTTCGACCCTGCCGCATCGCCGCCCGCCCTGCTGGCGCCGGGCGATCGCGTGCGCTTCACCATCGCGAGTCTCGACCTGTGATCGATATCCATCGTGCCGGCCTGCTCACCACGGTTCAGGATCTGGGCCGTACCGGAATGCGTGCGTTCGGCGTGGCCGGCGGCGGCGCCGTCGATCCGCTGGCCTGCGCCGTGGCCAACCGCCTCGTCGGCAATCCGCTGAACGCCGCCACGCTCGAAATCACCATGGGCGCGTGTGTGCTGCGCTTCACGTCCGCCACCCTCGTGTCGTTGACCGGCGCCGACTGCCATGCGGATCTTGACGGCACGCCCGTGTGGTCATGGTGGCGCTTCCCCGTCTCACGCGGACAGACGCTCACGCTGCGCCCGTCGCGCGTCGGCATGCGCACCTATCTCGCGGTGGCCGGTGGCATCGACGTGCCCGAGACGCTTGGCTCGCGCAGCACCGATCTGGCCGCGGGCTTCGGCGGCTTCGCGGGCCGCGCGTTGCGCGACGGCGACCGTATCGCCATCGCGCATCCGGGCGCCGCCGCCCGCCACGCCGCGCCGTTGGGTGTGCGCCCACCCTTGTGGCTGTCGGACCCGCTGGTGCAGCGCGTGCGCGTGCTGCCCGGCCCGGAATACGACGACTTCACCGCCGCCGCGCAAAAGCACTTTTGGGAGAATCCGTGGCAGGTCACGCCCAACAGCAACCGCATGGGCTACCGCCTGTCGGGGCCGGAGCCT
Organism: Pandoraea pnomenusa; assembly: GCF_000767615.3. Taxonomy (NCBI): domain Bacteria; kingdom Pseudomonadati; phylum Pseudomonadota; class Betaproteobacteria; order Burkholderiales; family Burkholderiaceae; genus Pandoraea; species Pandoraea pnomenusa. The sequence goes on from NZ_CP009553.3 coordinate 5,089,013, forward strand.
CTCGCGCGCAAGAAGAACCGCAGCCAGGACCTGCTCTCTCACGGCGTGCTGCCGGGCGTGATCCAGGTGCCGCCGTCGGGCCAGCCGATCATCCTGCTGGCGGACGCGCAGACCACCGGCGGCTACCCGAAGATCGGCACGGTGATCAGCGCCGATCTGTGGCGGCTCGGCCAGGCGCGGCTCGGAAGTACGCTGTATTTTTCCGAGTGCAGCGCCGCCGAGGCGCGCGAAGCATGGCGAGAACAGCTGCGCTATCTTGCCCAGATCGAGCGCGCGCTCGCGTGGCACGACAGCGGCGTGCTCGCGACGCCGCGCGTGGCGGCCATCACACGCAAGCGCTGAAGCGCGTCATTCGCGGGGGCACGCCGGCAAGGCCGCGGCCCCGCAGGAGACACATCGCATGAAAATCGATCTCAACGTCGACCTCGGAGAGGGGTGCGACAACGACGAGGCACTGCTCGCACTCGTGAGCTCCGCCAATGTCGCCTGCGGCTGGCACGCGGGTGACGCGGGCACCATGCAGCAGGTGGTGCGCTGGGCGCTGGCACACGGCGTGGCCATTGGCGCGCATCCCAGTTTCCCTGACCGCGAGCATTTCGGCCGCACCGAAATGCAGCTCCCGCTCGACGAGGTTCGCGCAGGCATGCTGTATCAGATCGGCGCGCTCGCCGCGATGGTCCGTGCGCAGGGCGGCTGGCTCTCGCACGTCAAGCCGCACGGGGCGCTCTACAATCAGGCCGCGCGCGACCCGGCACTGGCCGAGACGCTCGTCGAAGCGATCCGCGCATTCGACACCGACCTCGCGATCTTCGGCCTGGCGGGCGGCGAGCTGGTGAAAGCGGCGCGCGCGGCGGGCATGCAGGCGGTAGAGGAAGTGTTCGCCGACCGCGGCTACAACGCCGACGGCTCGCTGGTCAAACGCGGCACGCCTGGGGCGCTTATCGAACGCGAGGAAGACGCGCTCGCCCAGACGCTGACGATGGTGCGCGAACAACGCGTGCGTGCGATCGACGGCACTTTCGTCCCGATCCAGGCGCAAACGGTCTGTCTGCACGGCGACGGCGAACATGCCCTCGAATTCGCGCGGCGCATTCGCAGCTTCCTGCTCGACGAGGGCATCGAGATCGCGCCGGTCCGGTAACGGCATTCGCAAAAAAACCGTCCGCGGATTCCCCGGGACGGCTTTTTCATGGCATCGGCGGCGGTGGCGCGGGCGATGCCCGCACGCGCTCCCGCCGGAAGTTGCTCGCTTACTGGCCGAGCGTCGGCATCACGAGCGACGACGTGGCGTTGGCCGCGCGACCCTCCGACCAGCGGCGCGTCACGACCTTCGAGCGCGTATAGAAGCGCACCGACTCCGGCCCGTAGATGTGCTGATCGCCGAACAGCGAATTGCGCCAGCCACCGAACGAGAAGTACGACACCGGCACCGGGATCGGCACGTTCACACCGACCATCCCCACTTCGATCTCGTCTTCGAAACGACGCGCCGCACCGCCCGAGGTGGTGAACACCGCCGTTCCGTTGGCGTAAGGATTGCGGTTGATGAGCGCAATCGCTTCTTCCAGCGTATTCACGCGCACCACCGAGAGCACCGGGCCGAAGATCTCGTTGCGATAGATCGACATTTCCGGCGTGACCTTGTCGAACAGGCACGGGCCGATGAAGAAGCCATTGTCGCGCTGGGCGACCTTCAGGCCGCGGCCGTCGACCACCAGCGCTGCGCCTTCGTCGAGCCCGGCATCGACAAACCCCTTGACCTTGTCGCAATGCACGCGCGTGATCAGCGGTCCCATCTGCGCGACGGGATCGGTGCCGTCGCCCACGGGCAACGCCTTCGCGGCCTGGGCCAGTCGCGCCACCAGTTGATCGGCCACCTCGCCCACCGCCACGGCCACCGAGATCGCCATGCAGCGCTCGCCGGCCGAGCCGTAGGCTGCGCCGATCAGCGCATCGACGGTGAAGTCGAGATCGGCGTCGGGCATCACCACGCCGTGGTTCTTCGCGCCGCCGAGTGCCTGCACACGCTTGCCGTGGGCCGACGCCGTGCTGTAGATGTACTGCGCGATCGGCGTCGAACCGACGAACGACACCGCATTGACGTCCGGATGCGTGAGCAGCGCGTCGACGGCCGCCTTGTCGCCGTTCACGACGTTGAGCACGCCGTCGGGCAGGCCGGCATCCTTGGCCAGCCGAGCGAGCAGCAGCGCGGCCGACGGCACCTTCTCCGACGGCTTGAGCACGAACGTGTTACCGCACGCCACCGCCATCGGGAACATCCACAGCGGCACCATCGACGGGAAATTGAACGGCGTGATGCCCGCGCAGACGCCGACAGGCTGGTGGATCGAATACGTATCGACGCCCGTACCCACCTGCGGTGCGATCTCGCCCTTGAGCAGGTGCGGAATGCCGATGGCGAATTCCACCACTTCGATGCCGCGCGTGACTTCGCCGCGCGCGTCGTCGAGCGTCTTGCCGTGCTCTTGCGTAATGAGTTGCACGAGCGCTTCGCGATTCGCCTCGAGCAGCTCGCGGTACTTCATCATCACGCGCGCGCGCTTCATCGGCGGCGTGGCGCGCCATGCCGGCAGCGCGGCGCGTGCCGCGGCCACGGCTGTCGCCACGTCCTTCTCGCCGCCCAGCGCCACCTGGCGGATCACCTCGCCGGTGGCCGGGTTCGTCACTTCGCCAAAGCGCAGTTCCGTCTCGCCCGACGCCACGCTCGCGCCGCCGATCCAATGCTCGATACGTTCGATGTTGACTCGCTGATTCATGTCGATGTCCGTGAATTCCGTGTCCGGGGCAGACGTCTGTCCCGGGTTGGCTCCGGTCGGAGCCCGTGTGATGAGCGTGCCCGGGCGGCGCGCGGCCGCCCGGTCCCGATGAGGAATGCCGCGACTCAGGCCGTTTCGCGAATGGCTTCGGCCACGATGCCGAACAATTCGTCGATTTGCGCTTCGCTTACGATCAGCGGCGGCGAGAACGCGAGAATGTCGCCGGTGTAGCGGACCAGCGCGCCCTTTTCGAAGCACTTGACGAAAACTTCGTGCGCGCGGGCACCCGGCTTGCCGTCGCGGGTCGACAGCTCGATGCCGCCCACCATGCCGAGATTGCGAATGTCGATGACGTTGGGCAGGTCGCGCAGACCGTGGATGGCCTTCTCGAAGTGCGGCGCGAGCTTCGCGGCGCGTTCAAACAAGCCGTCGCTCTTGTAGAGATCGAGCGCGGCGCATGCGGCTGCCGCGGCCAGCGGATGCCCCGAATACGTATAGCCGTGGAAGAACTCGATGGCGCCCGCGTTACCGGCGTCGACGATGGCGTCGTGCACGCTCGTCTTCACCGCCACGGCACCCATCGGTACGGCCGCGTTGTTCACGCCCTTGGCCATCGTCATGATGTCCGGCGTCACGCCGAAGTACTGCGCGGCGAACGGTGCGCCCAGACGGCCGAGGCCGGTGATCACCTCGTCGAAAATGAGCAGGATGCCATGCTTGTCGCAGATCTCGCGCAGCTTCTGGAGGTAGCCCTTCGGCGGCACCAGCACGCCCGTGGAACCGGCGAGCGGCTCGACGATCACCGCGGCGATGGTCGAGGCGTCGTGCAGCGTGACGATGCGCTCGAGTTCATCGGCCAGATGCGCGCCCCAGGTCGGCTGCCCCTTGGTGAACGCGGCTTCCTTGATGTTGAGCGTATGCGGCAGGTGGTCGACCGCGGGCAGCAACTGGCCCGAGTACGCCTTGCGGTTCGGCGAGATGCCGCCGACCGAAATGCCACCGAATCCCACGCCGTGATAGCCGCGCTCGCGTCCGATCAGGCGCGTGCGCTGACCTTCGCCGCGCGCGCGGTGGTAGGCCAGTGCCATCTTCAGCGCGGTGTCGACCGACTCCGACCCCGAGTTGGTGAAGAAGATGCGATCGAGCCCCTGCGGGGTAATGGCGGCAATCTTGCTCGCGGCCTCGAATGCCAGCGGATGCCCCATCTGGAACGTCGGCGCGAAATCCATCTCGCCCGCCTGCTTGCGGATCGCCTCGACGATCTCGGTGCGGCAGTGACCGGCATTCACGCACCACAGTCCGGCCGTGCCGTCGAGAATCCGGCGGTTGTCCGACGACGTGTAGTACATGCCCTCGGCCCCCACCAGCAGGCGCGGCGAGTGCTTGAACTGACGGTTGTTGGTGAACGGCATCCAGAATGCCGTCATGTCGAGATTCAGGTCTTTCATGTTCATCGCGGGGGCTCCCCAGGTCTTGGGATCGATCAGGACGTCCCGGGAACGGCAAGGCCGTCACGGGTGGACGGGATCGATGCTACGAGAGGCCGACCGGTACAGACATGTACAGTTATCTGGAAAATGTATATTCTGTATCGGTCAATTGCTCAAACTGTATTGGCAACAGCCAAAACACCATGGTCCAGCCCCTCGCCTTTTCCCTGAACCGCGCCCAGCCCGAAGCCCTCGTCGACCAGATCGTGCGCGAGGTGGAGCGCGCTTTGCAGCGCCAGACACTGCATGCAGGCATGCGCATGCCGTCGATCCGGTCGCTGGCCAAGGCACACGGCATCAGCACCTTCACGGTGGTGGAGGCGTACGACCGGCTGGTGGCGCATGGCACACTCGTCGCGCGGCGCGGCGCCGGGTTCTTCGTGGCCGGTGCGGCCGACGCGCGCGAGGCGGGCGCGGCAAACCCCGGTGGGGCGATGACGATGAGCGCCGCCGCCAGCGAAGTCACGAACGCGTGGCTGCTCTCGGAGATCTTTGCCGACGACACCATCGCCGTGAAGAGCGGTTGCGGCTGGTTGCCCGACAGCTGGCTCGACGAGGACGGCCTGCACGGCGCGCTTCGCACGCTCTCCAAGGGCCCGGGCGCCCATTTCGCGCACTACGGGCATCCGCACGGCTATGGGCCGTTGCGGCAATGGCTGGCGCGGCGCCTGGGCGAACTGTCCATCGACGCGCCGCCCGAGCACATAGTGCTCACGCACGGCGCGACGCAGGCGCTCGATCTCGTGGTGCGCACGCTGCTCAAACCGGGCGACACCGTACTGGTCGAGGCGCCCGCGTACTGCAACCTGCTGGCGGTGTTGCGGCTGGCGGGACTGAACGTGGTGGGCATTGCCCGAACCGAAGCGGGACTCGATCTCGCGGCACTGGAGCAGGCGGCGCAGACACATCGCCCGCGCGCGCTGTTCGTCAATCCCGCTTTGCAAAATCCGCTGGGCACGTCGCTCACGCCTGCGTCGGCGCATCGCATCCTGCAATGCGCCGAGCAGCACGGCTTCTGGATCGTCGAGGACGACATCTACCGCGAGCTGGCCCCGGCCGGCACGCCATCGCTCGCGGCCATGGACGGCCTCTCGCGCGTGATCTACGTCTCGAGCTTCTCGAAGACGATCTCGCCGTCGGTGCGGGTGGGCTATCTCGCGTGTTCGCGCGATCTGGCGCACGAAATCGCGCGTAGCAAGATGGTGGCGGGACTCACGTCCTCGGAGATCAACGAGCGCATCGTGCACGCGATCCTCACCGAAGGGCGTCACCGCAAACACATCGAACGGCTCTCCGATCGCCTCACGCGCTCGCGGGCGCGTCTCATCACGCAGTTGCAATCGCACGGCGTGACATTGCTGGCGCAGCCCGAAGGCGGCATGTTCGTGTGCGGCAGCCTGCCGGCGACGGCGCAGCCGGCGCGCGAGCTGGCCGAGGCGGCCCTGCTCGAGAGCATCATGCTGGCCCCGGGCGAGTTCTTCCTCGCGCACAACGATCCTTGCCATTGGTTCCGCTTCAACGTGGCGTACTCCGACGACGCCCGCCTGTTCCGCTTCCTGGATCGCGCAGCCGCGGGGAAGTTGGCCGCGTGAAATGAAGGCCTACGCGCTTTCCCCCACCCCGAACCGCTCGCGGTACGCCGCGGGTGTTACGCCGTACTGACGCTGAAAGGCGCGACGCAGGTTCTGTTCATCGCCAAAGCCCACCCGGGCGGCAATGCGCTTGAGCGGGGCCTCCGAATCGAGCAGGGCAAAACGGGCGGCCTCCAGACGCATGCGCTCGACCGCCTTCGCGGGCGTCGATCCGGTGCGCGCCAGATAGCTGCGCGCAAACGTGCGCGGGCTCATGTTGGCCTGCTCCGCGAGACGCACCACCGACAGATCGCCATCGAGCCGCGCGGACATCCACGCGTGCAGATCACCGAACGGCGTGCCCGCCGCGACTTGCGCCTGCAAGGGCGGGCTGAATTGCGATTGGCCGCCTGCGCGCTTGAGAAACACCACAAGGCGCCTCGCGGCGTGCAAGGCCACGTCCTTGCCACAGTCGTCCTCCACCAGCGCGAGCCCGAGGTCGATGCCCGCCGTGATGCCGGCCGACGTCCACACCGGGTCCTGACGCACATAGATCGGGTCCGATTCCACGATGGCCGCCGGGAAGCAGGTCTGCAGCATGGCGGTATCGAGCCAGTGCGTCGTCGCGCGACGCCCGTCGAGCAGCCCCGCCGAGCCGAGAATGAACGCCCCCACGCACACCGAACACACGCGTCGCACGCGCGGAGCGTACGCACGCAACCACTCGCTCACCTCGGCCGGCACCGCCGGCCGATGCGCCACCGCACCGCCCACGGCGATCAGTGTGTCGACTTGCATCGCGTCGAGCACGCGCATCGGCTCCGTGTGCAGCGTGATACCCGAGCCCGTCTCCACCGGACCGCCATGTTCCGACACCACGATCGTGCGATAGGGTTCGGTCTGTCCCGTCTCCCCGAAGTTGCGGATCACGGCATGGAAGGCGTCGAGCGGCCCGGCGAGATCGAGCAGCACGAAGGGCGGCACGATCAGGAAAGCGATGAGACGTGGGGGTTGGCTCATGGTGTACGAGGGAATGGGAGGGCGTGCGCGCTAGGTCTTCAGGCTGTCGCCTGTGCCGGACGGCGCCGGGCGTCGAGCGCATACCAGACGGTGGCCAACGCGGCGAGCGCGAGCAACGGGAAGGTCGCCTGGTTGATCGTTGCCCAGCCGAAGCGCGCCAGCAGTTGCCCCGCGAACAGGCTCGCCAGCGCGGTACCGGCGAAGGTGATGAACTCGTTGGCCGCCTGCGCACGCGCGCGCTCGGCCGGACGATACGACATCGTGAGCAACGTGGTGCCGCCCACGAACATGAAGTTCCAGCCCACGCCGAGGAACGCCAGCGCGGCATAGAAGTACGGCAGGCTCGTCGACGCCAGGGCGAGCACGCCGCACAGCGCGCTCATCGCGATGCCCGCGAGCAGCACCGGCACCACCCCCCAGCGCTTGACGAGATGCCCCGAGAAGAACGACGGCGCATACATCCCCACCAGATGCCATTCGATGATGTGCGCGCCATCGTCGATGCTGTGGCCGCAGGCCACGGCGGCAATCGGCGTGGCGGTCATCACGAACATCATCACCATGAAACCGATCAGGTTGTTGGCCAGCGCGGCCAGGTAGATCGGCTGGCGCATGATTTCGCCGAGCGGGCGCACGGGCAACGCGTCGGCATTGCCGGCCGCGCCGACTGCCGCATGCACCGGCAGGTCGCGCAGGAAGCCCACGAGCAGCAACAGCGAAATGCCGGAGAGCAGCGTGACGACCAGATACGACCCCGCGAACGTCACCGGGGCGAGCCAGTCCTTGCTGCCGGCCGCGAGTGCCGGACCGATGACCGCCGCCAGCACGCCGCCCGTGAGCACGACCGAGATCGCGCGGGGCTTGTCCTCGACGGGCACCACATCGGCCGCCGCGAGACGGTAATAGCGGGCGAACGCCTGGAATACGCCCACGCACGCCGTACCCGCACAGAACATTGCGAAGTGACGCTCGTAGATCGCCATGACCGACACCAGACCACCGACCGTGCCGAACAGCGCGCCCAGCGCAAAGCCGATGCGCTGGCCGAAGCGCTGGATCAGCATCGACGCGAAGATCGTCGTGATCGCCGAAGCGACGGTGATCAGCGAGAACGGCAGCGTTGCATACCCCTTGTCCGAAGCCAGCATGTAGCCGACCAGACCGGTCAGTGTCAGATCGACGGACAACGCCGCGGTATAGAGCGCCTGACAGGCGGCGAGCACGGCCGCGTAGCGCCGGCCCATGCGGCGGCGACGCTCCGCGGGCCCGGCGGGTTCCGGTGGGGATGGGGGCGTGGCGCGCCCGGCAATGGCATCGGTCATGGTCAGGAGGTCGAACCGGGGAGTCGTAGGGAGCCCTCATCTTGCCGTCGACCACGTTGGCACGAATGCCAATCATGCATCAAAAAATGCCACGTCGTCATTTCTCGCCATCGACCTGCGCGCACGCGAAGCGCCTTACGGGCGCACGCTTTCCCTTCGGTACCCTGAAGCCACGCCCGGCGCCATTTCGGTGCGCACCATCTCGGCACGCCATCGCGCCGGCATGCCTCACCCCGGGGCGCGAAACGCGGCCAATCGGTGCGCCGGGCCGCGCACATTGCACCGGCATCAGGCACTTTCGCCCCCACGACGTGCCTGGCACGGCCCTTGCGTGAGCCCCTCGCATACCGGAACGACCGGTCTAACCAGGAAAAAAGGGGAAGACGTACCATGAAACGACGCACGCTACTCCAGATGGCGGCCCTCTCGGGCGCCGCATCCCTCACCGGCATGGCGCCGAACCTGTTCGCGCAGAGCAAGACGCCGATCAAGGTCGGCATTCTGCACTCGCTCTCGGGCACCATGGCCATCTCGGAGACGTCGCTCAAGGATGTCGCGCTCATGACCATCGCGGACATCAACGCCAAGGGCGGCGTGATGGGGCGCCCGCTCGAGGCCGTGGTCGTCGACCCCGCCTCGAACTGGCCGCTCTTCGCCGAAAAGGCCCGCCAGCTCCTTACCAAGGACAAGGTCGCCGCCGTGTTCGGCTGCTGGACGTCGGTGTCGCGCAAGTCGGTGCTGCCGGTCTTCGAGGAGCTCAACGGCCTGCTGTACTACCCGGTGCAATACGAAGGCGAGGAGATGTCGAAGAACGTCTTCTACACCGGCGCCGCACCGAACCAGCAAGCCATTCCCGCCGTCGAGTATCTGATGAGCAAGGAAGGCGGCGGTGCGAAACGCTTCTTCCTGCTCGGCACCGACTACGTCTATCCGCGCACGACCAACAAGATCCTGCGCGCCTTCCTGCATTCGAAGGGGGTGGCCGACAAGGATATTCAGGAGGTCTACACGCCGTTCGGGCACAGCGACTACCAGACCATCGTCGCCAACATCAAGCAGTTCGCCCAGGGCGGCAAGACCACCGTGGTCTCGACCATCAACGGCGACTCGAACGTGCCGTTCTACAAGGAACTCGGCAACCAGGGGCTCAAGGCCACCGACGTGCCGGTCGTGGCGTTCTCGGTCGGCGAAGAGGAACTGCGCGGCATCGACACCAGGCCGCTCGTGGGGCACCTGGCCGCGTGGAACTACTTCATGTCGATCAAGAACCCGACCAACGACGCCTTCAAGAAGGAATGGTTCGCCTACGTGAAGGCAAAGGGCCTGCCCGGCGGCGACAAGCGCGTGACGAACGACCCGATGGAAGCGACCTTCGTCGGCATGCACATGTGGAAGCAGGCCGTGGAGAAGGCGGGCAGCATCGACGTCGACAAGGTGCGCACGGCGATGATCGGCCAGTCGTTCAAGTCGCCGGACGGCTTCGACATGGTCATGGACGGCAACCACCATCTTCACAAGCCGGTGATGATCGGCGAAATCCGCCCGGACGGTCAGTTCAACGTCGTGTGGAAGACCAAGACCACGGTGCGCGCGCAGCCCTGGAGCCCGTACATCTCGGGTAACGAAGGCAAACCCGACAAGGTCTGACGCTCCTTCCATCTCTTGCACCGGCGCCCGGCCAACGGGCGCCGGACGCATGCCGAGGTTGCAAATGATAACGATAAGACGCTGGTCCGCTGCCGCCCTTGTCCTGCTTTGCCTGGGTGGCACCCTCACGATGTCCTCCGCCGCGCAGGCCGCGGTCACCGACGCCGATCTCACCGCGCTCGCCGGCGACGACTTCGACGCCAAGTCGCAAGCCATCGACCACCTCGCGGCCGACGCCTCGCCGCAAGCCGCCGCGTTGTTGCGTGCACTGGCCGACGATTCGGCCGTGACGATCGGCGATCGCCTCGCGATTCAGGACGGCGACAAGTACGTCGATCCCATCACGGGCGCGCCGGTCAAGGCCGACGACGCCGGCTCGCTCACCCTCAACAACGTGCTGCGCGCGAAGGTCGCCACCGCCGCCGCGGCCGGCGCCCTGCTCTCGACCGATCGCGACGCCCGGGCGAAGGCGATCGACACGATGCTGCAAGACCCGTCACCCGCCTTCAAGACACGCATCGAACAGGCGCGCCGCAAGGAGACCGACCCCGCGCTGCGCAAGCGCCTCGATCAACTCTGGGCACAGTCGGCGTTGCACGACGCCGATCCCGCCAGGCGTCGCGAGGCGATCGATCTGATCGCCGCCGCCGGCGACCCGCAGATGCGCGATCTGTTGCTGCCCATCGTCGCCCGACAGGCCGACGGCAGCTACGCCGAACCCGACGCCACCGTACGCAGCGCCGCGGACATCGCGCTCACGAAACTGGCCTCGGCACAGCGTCGCAGCGAGTTCTTCGGCACGGTGTTCGCGGGTCTGTCGCTCGGCAGCGTGCTGCTGCTCGCGGCGCTGGGTCTGGCGATCACCTACGGGCTCATCGGCGTGATCAACATGGCGCACGGCGAGTTCCTGATGGTCGGCGCGTATGCGACCTATGTCGTGCAGACGCTGTTCCAGCGCTTCCTGCCCGGGGCGTTCGATGTCTACCTCGTGGCCGCCGTGCCCGCCGCATTTCTCGTGGCCGCCGCCCTAGGCTTCGTCCTCGAGCGCACCGTCATCAAACACCTTTACGGCCGCCCGCTCGAGACGCTGCTCACGACCTTCGGTATCAGCCTGTTGCTCATCCAGGGCGTGCGCACGCTGTTTGGCGCGCAGAACGTCGAAGTCATCAATCCGTCGTGGATGAGCGGCGGCGTGGCGGTACTGCCGAACCTGATGCTGCCGTACAACCGCATCGCCATCCTGATCTTCGCGCTGGTGGTCGTGGGGCTCACCTGGTCCGTGCTCAATCTCACGCGCCTGGGACTCTTCATTCGCGCGGTCACGCAGAACCGGTCGATGGCCGCATGCGTCGGTGTGAAGACCGGGCGCGTCGACAGCTACGCCTTCGCCTTCGGCGCGGGCATCGCCGGGCTGGGCGGCTGCGCGCTCTCGCAGATCGGCAACGTCGGCCCGGATCTCGGACAGAGCTACATCATCGACTCGTTCATGGCCGTGGTACTCGGTGGCGTGGGACAACTCGCCGGCACCATCGTGGGCGCGTTCGGTCTGGGCGTTGCCAACAAGCTGCTCGAGCCCGTGTGGGGCGCGGTGCTCGCCAAGATCGCCGTGCTGATCCTGATCGTGCTGTTCATCCAGAAACGCCCGCAAGGCATGTTTGCGCTCAAAGGGCGCAGCGCGGAGGCCTGAATGTCGACCGCTAACTCGTCTCCGATCCCGGTGCAGGCGCCGCCGCGCGCCCGGCTCCTGCCCAGGCACGTCGCACCGGTGCTGCTCGCTTTCGTGCTTGCCGTGGCGATTCTGGTGCCGGTCTGTGCATTGGTGCTCCCGCCGTCGCATCCGCTGCATCTGTCCGCCTACGCCATGACGCTCGTCGGCAAGATCATGTGCTACGCCATCGCGGCGCTCGCGCTCGATCTGGTGTGGGGCTACTGCGGCATCCTGAGCCTCGGGCACGGCCTGTTCTTCGCGCTCGGCGGCTATGCAATGGGCATGTACCTGATGCGCGGCATCGGCCGCGACGGTGTGTACCACAGCGACCTGCCGGACTTCATGGTGTTCCTCGACTGGAAATCGCTGCCCTGGTACTGGACAGGCACCGAGCACTTCGCCTGGGCGATGTTCCTCGTGGTGGCGCTGCCGGGCGCGGTGGCTTGGATCTTCGGCTACCTGGCCTTCCGCTCGCGCGTGAAGGGCGTGTATCTGTCGATCATCACGCAGGCCCTGACCTTCGCCGCCATGCTGCTGTTCTACCGCAACGAGACCGGTTTTGGTGGCAACAACGGCTTCACCGACTTCAAGCGCATTCTCGGCTACCCGATCACGTCGGCCAACACGCGCACGGTCCTGTTCCTCGTGACGTTCGCGGTGCTCGTCGGCGCCTTCCTGCTGTGCCGCGCGCTGGTCATGTCGAAGTTCGGCCGGGTGGTCACGGCGATGCGCGACGGCGAGTCGCGCGCCATGTTCCTGGGCTACCGCCCGCTCGGCTACAAGCTGTTCGTCTGGACGCTGTCGGCGATGCTGTGCGGTGTGGCGGGTGCGTTGTATGTGCCGCAGGTCGGCATCATCAACCCGAGCGAGATGGCGCCGGTCAACTCCATCGAAATGGCGATCTGGGTCGCCATCGGCGGACGCGGCTCGCTCGTCGGCGCGATCGTCGGTGCCTTCCTCGTCAATGGCGCGAAGAGCTTCTTCACCGCGTACTTCGCCGAGTACTGGCTGTTCTTTCTCGGCGCCATGTTCGTCCTCGTGCCGCTGCTGCTGCCGCAGGGCGTGATCGGCCTCGTCACGCGGCGCTCGCGCAAGCCTGCCCAGCAGGCCCCCGCGCAAGCCGAAGGCGACGCGCCCCACCCGCTCACCGGAGACCGCGCATGAGACCCGACTACGACATCGCCTGGCAAATGACGGACGCGCCGGACGCGAGCGTCACCGTCAGCGGCGACACCACGGGCATGTCGCACCTCGTGGTGCCCGGCGAGATCGACACGTCGCACGGCCTGATCCTCTACCTCGAGAACATCTCCGTCTCGTTCGACGGCTTTCGCGCACTCAACGATCTGTCGCTGTCGATCAAGACCGATGAACTGCGCTGCATCATCGGTCCCAACGGCGCGGGCAAGACCACGATGATGGATGTCGTCACCGGCAAGACACGCCCCGACACGGGCCGCGCGTTCCTCGGCCAGACGCTCGACCTCACGCGCCTGGACGAGCCGGCGATCGCGCAGGCCGGCGTCGGGCGCAAGTTCCAGAAGCCAACGGTGTTCGAGCATCACAGCGTCTGGGAGAACCTTGAGCTGGCCTGCGCGGGCGACAAGCGCTGGTTTCGCGCGCTGTGGGCAATCCTCACGCCCGCGATGCGCCGTCGCATCGAGGAAGTGCTGGCGCTCACGCACCTGGAACGTCAGGCACGCGTTCTTGCCGGGCAGCTCTCGCACGGCCAGAAGCAGCGGCTCGAGATCGGCATGCTGCTCATGCAACAACCGCAACTGCTGCTGCTCGACGAGCCCGCAGCCGGCATGACCGACGAAGAAACGGCGCAGCTCGCCGAATTGCTCAACCGCTTGCGCGGCCACTGCTCGATGATGGTGGTCGAACACGACATGGCGTTCGTCGCCTCGCTCGCGGGCGACACGGGCCTCGTCACGGTCATGGCCGAAGGTCGCGTGCTCGCCGAAGGCACGCTCGACGCCGTGCAGCGCGACGAACGTGTGATCGAATCGTATCTGGGACGCTGACCATGCTGGAAATTCACGCCCTCAACCAGTACTACAGTGGCAGTCACATCCTGCGCAACGTGGAGTTCACGGTGCCCGACGCCCAGCTCACGGTGCTGCTCGGGCGCAATGGCGTGGGCAAGACCACACTGCTCAAGTGCCTCATGGGCGTAGTGCCCGTGAAGTCGGGCAGCATCGCCTGGCGCGGCAAGGCGCTCACGTCCTCGCCGCCCTATGCGCGCGTGGCCGACGGGCTCGCATACGTGCCGCAGGGCCGCGAGATCTTCCCGCGCCTGAGCGTCGAGGAGAACCTGCTGATCGGGGCGGCCAGCCGTCCCGCACGCGAGGCCAAGCGCGGCGTGCCCGATCACATCTACGAACTGTTTCCCGTGCTGCGCGACATGAAACAACGGCGCGGCGGCGACCTGTCCGGCGGGCAACAGCAGCAACTCGCCATCGGACGCGCGCTCATGAGCGAGCCGCAATTGCTGATTCTGGACGAGCCGACCGAAGGCATCCAGCCCTCGATCATCAAGGACATCGGCAGAACGCTGCGACGCCTGGTCGACGAGCGCGGCATGACCGTGCTGCTCGTCGAGCAGTATTACGACTTCGCGCTGGAACTGGCCGATCACTATCGCGTGATGAGCCGTGGCGCGATCGTTGCAAGCGGTCTCGGCAAGGATATGGAGCGCGACGGCGTGCGTCACATGGTCGCCGTATGAGCGCGGCCACGAGCGCGCAATGTCGCGCACCGATGTCAGGAGGCGGCAGCCCGTGCTAGATTCGCGCCATCGTCCCGCGCGCGACGGCACGTCGCCGTCGTTGCCATCGCCGCCGTCATTGCCGCTGTCGTTACCATCGCTCATGCATTCACCACACGCCGCTCCCGTGCCCACCGGCTGGCACGCCGAGTTGTCGCTCGGCTTCGCGCGACATGACACCCGCACGGTGCTCGCCACACGGCGGCACCAGGGGCCGCTGGTCGTCCAGAAGTCTCTGCATCCGGAGGGGCCGGGCATCTGTCACGCCGTCGTCGTGCATCCGCCGGGCGGCATCGCGGGCGGCGACGTGCTGTCGATCGACGTCGACGTCGGTGCCGGAGCGCACGCGGTATTGACGACACCCGGCGCCACGAAGTGGTACAAGTCGCAGGGCCGTTTCGGCACACAGGACATCACCCTCGCCGTGCACGACGGCGCGAAGCTCGACTGGCTGCCGCTCGAGAACATCGTGTTCGAGCACGCCGACGCGCGTCAGCGCATCACGGTCCGGCTCGGCGCCGGCGCCAGCGTGATCGGTTGGGATGCGACACTGCTCGGGCGCCAGGCGGCCGGCGAGCAATGGACGCAGGGCCAATGGCGCTCGACGTTCGAATTGCGCGACGCCGCCGACCGTCTGCTGTGGGCCGAACAGGCCGTGCTCGGCGCCGACGACGCGCAGCGCTCCGGCGCAACCGGCCTCGCGGGCTTTCCCGTCTTCGCGGCCCTGTGGGCCGTGGGTGACGCCTGCACGCGGGAGCTCGCGGAATCGCTCGCGCAGGACCTGCCGTTCGACGATGACTTGCGCGCAGGCATCACCTGTCTGCCCGGCAATGTGCTCGTGCTGCGCGTGCTCGGACGCGACATGGAAGCGGTGCGTCAGTTGCTGATCGCGCATTGGCTCGCGCTGCGGCCCCTCGTGCACGGCGTCCCTGCCGAGCCGCTGCGTCTTTGGGCGACGTGATCCGGCACTGAACGGCGAGCGCCGCACGCGCGATCTCGTCGACACCGGCCGATCACGGAAGTCGGCCACCATCCGTGTCGGCGCGGCCCGTCCCGAACGCACCACTTCGGTGACGAACGGCGTCACCCATTGCGCGCCCGCCGGATTTCGCACCAACTCGGCGCACGCTCGCGCCCCCCCCACGGCCAGACTGGCCGCCTCGCGGCCCCATTTCCCCGCCGGGTCGCGCCCGAAACCGAGGCGCGGCGGTGTTCCGCTCGCCCGGGCATGATTCCTGCTACGTCACTGTATCGACCGGTCAGACCAGATGCGCCGGCCGCCGGAACACTCCCGTTGCCGGAACGCTTGCCCCCTGAATCCGAGGTTGCCGATATGCTGCCGTTTTCCCGCACCGCCGTCTCTCATGAAGCCGTTGTCGCCACGCTCGGCGCGCGCACCCGCGCACGCCGCGCCTTCACCACCTTGATGCTCGCCGTGAGCGCGCTGGCTGCCGTTTCCACCCTGGCGCCGCGCACCGCGCACGCCGACGGGCTGGACGACATCGCGAAGCGCGGCACCCTGCGCGTGGCCGTGCCGCAGGACTTCCCGCCGTTCGGCGCCATCGGCCCCGACATGAAGCCGGTCGGCTACGACATCGACACAGCCGCACTGCTGGCCAAGGGCATGGGCGTAAAGCTCGAGCTGGTACCTGTCACGAGCGCCAACCGGATTCCCCACCTCACGACGAACAAGGCCGACCTCGTGATTTCCAGCCTCGGCAAGAATGCCGAGCGCGAGAAGGTGATCGATTTCTCGGAAGCCTACGCGCCGTTCTACAACGGCGTATTCGGGCCGAAGGACCTCGCCGTGTCGAAGCCCGCCGATCTCTCGGGCAAGACCATCGGCGTGACGCGCGGCGCGGTCGAGGATCTCGAACTCTCGAAGGTCGCGCCGCCCGACGTCACGATCAAACGCTTCGAAGACAACAACGGCACCATCTCCGCCTTCCTCTCGGGCCAGGTGCAGTTGGTCGCCACCGGCAATGTGGTGGCGGCGGCGATCGTTGCCAAGCATCCGCCCAAGCTGCCGGAGCCGAAGTTCCTCATCAAGAACTCGCCCTGCTTCGTGGGACTGAACAAGAACGAGCCGCGCCTGCTCGCGAAGGTCAACGCCATTCTCACCGCGTCGAAGAAGGACGGCTCGCTCGGCAAGATCTCGCAGAAGTGGCTCGGCATGCCGCTGCCCGCCGATCTCTGATCGCAGTA
Organism: Pandoraea pnomenusa; assembly: GCF_000767615.3. NCBI lineage: Bacteria > Pseudomonadati > Pseudomonadota > Betaproteobacteria > Burkholderiales > Burkholderiaceae > Pandoraea > Pandoraea pnomenusa. The sequence continues at coordinate 5,105,523 of NZ_CP009553.3, forward strand.
CGACGCGTCTCGCGACAGGTCTCCGGTTCCCCATGCATTACGTTCTCGACTTTGCCGATCTGCGGCAATACCTGATGCTGTTCGTGCGCGGCGCCGCGCTCACGATGGCGCTCACGGCCGTTTCCACGGTCGTGGGCGTGATCATCGGCGCCCTGTGCGCCGTCGCCCGCGAGACGGGCACGGTGTGGCTCAGGGCGATCGCGGGGCTGTACGTCGAACTCATCCGCAACACGCCGTTCATCGTTCAGCTGTTCTTCATCTTCTTCGGCCTGCCGAGTCTCGGTATTCACATCGACGAGACCACGGCCGCGATCCTCGCCATGAGCGTGAACCTCGGGGCCTATGCCACCGAAATCATCCGCGCGGGCATGCGTGCCGTGCCGCGCGGTCTTTCCGAAGCCGGTCTGTCGCTCGCGATGACGCGGGGACAGATCCTGCGTCACGTGATCCTGCCGCAGGCGTTCGCGAAGGTGTTTCCCGCGCTCGCCAGCCAGATCGTCATCGTGATGCTCGGGTCCGCCGTCGTCTCGCAGATCTCGGTCCCCGACCTCTCCTACGCCGCCAACTTCGTGCAGTCGCGCACCTTCCGCGCGTTCGAGAGCTACCTGATCGTCACCGCGCTCTATCTCGTGCTGGCCATCGTGCTGCGTCGGGTGCTCATGCGCTGCGCGCGTCGCTTGTTCCGAGGCACGACCCAGGGAGGCGCACGATGATCGAGTTCTCGATCTGGGACATGCTGCGCGGCTTGCTGCTTGCCGCGCGCTGGACGCTCGCACTCTCGGCCATCGCCTTCGTGTGCGGAGGACTGGTCGCACTGGCACTGCTGGTGGTGCGCGTGGGACGCGTCTCGTGGGCCGCGCGCGCCGTGGCGCTGTACATCGAGGTGTTCCAGGGCACGCCACTGCTCATGCAGCTGTTCCTGGTGTTCTTCGGCCTGCCGCTGCTCGGCCTGAACGTCTCGCCGTGGGTCGCCGCCGCGGTCTGCCTCACGCTCTACACGAGCGCCTATCTCACGGAAATCTGGCGCGGCTGCGTCGACGCCGTGCCGCACGGCCAGTGGGAGGCATCGTCGAGCCTGGCCATGCGATACGGCGAGCAGTTGCGTCACGTGATTCTGCCGCAGGCGCTGCGCATCGCCATCGCGCCGACGGTCGGGTTCTCGGTGCAGGTCGTCAAGAGCACCGCGCTCGCGTCGATCATCGGCTTCGACGAACTCACCAAGACGGGCACCATGCTCACCAACGCGACGTTCCAGCCGTTCACCGTGTACGGCCTCGTCGCCATGTTCTACTTCGCCGCCTGCTATCCGTTGTCGCTGTGGGCGCGTCATCTCGAAAGGAAACTCCATGTCGCTCATTGAAGTCAGGGGCATGCAAAAGCGCTTCGGCGAGACCCCCGTGCTCAAGGGGATCGACATGGACGTCGAGCGCGGCCAGGTCGTCTCGATCATCGGCAAGAGCGGCTCGGGCAAGAGCACGCTGCTGCGCACCCTCAACGGCCTGGAGCGATTCGATGCGGGAAGCGTCGCCGTGGACGGCGTGCACGTCGGCGCGCGCGACACCGACCTGCGCGCGCTGCGCCTGAAGGTCGGCATGGTGTTCCAGCAGTACAACCTCTTTCCCCACCTCTCGGCCGGAGAGAACGTCATGCTCGCGCAGAAGGTCGTGAAGAAGACCGCCGGAGCCGAGGCGCGCGAGATCGCCCGCGCCATGCTTGCCAAGGTGGGCCTGGCCGACAAGTTCGACAGCTATCCGTCGCAATTGTCGGGCGGGCAGCAGCAGCGCGTGGCCATTGCCCGCTCGCTGGCCATGCGCCCATCGGTGCTGCTTTGCGACGAAATCACCTCGGCGCTCGATCCTGAGTTGGTCGCCGAAGTGCTCAAGGTGCTTGAAGACCTCGCCACCGAAGGCATGACGCTGATTCTGGTGACACACGAAATGCGGTTCGCCCGCCATGTTTCGGATCGCGTGGTGTTCATGCACCAGGGCAAGATCTGGGAGTCCGGCGCGCCCGAGACGCTTTTCACGCAGCCGGCCACGCCCGAGCTACAGCGGTTCATCTGCCAATGACGACGCCGCGCGGCATGGCACGCACCGCCCCACCGCCCTTGTCCGGCACGGTTTTGGTGCGCGAACCGCGCGTGCGCGATCGATATGGCGCGCCGCCCGACTCGTGCTTATGATGAGCGGCAGCTGCGTTGCTCCCATGACCCTTTCGCATTGAATTTCACGTCAAGATGAAGCTCACCCCACGAGAAAAAGACAAGTTGCTGATCTTCACCGCCGCGCTGCTCGCGGAGCGTCGACGCGCACGCGGCCTGAAGCTGAACTATCCGGAAGCCGTGGCCTTCATCAGCGCCGCGCTCATGGAAGCCGCCCGCGACGGGCGCACCGTCGCCGACCTGATGCACTACGGCACCACGCTGCTCACCCGCGACGACGTGATGGACGGCGTGCCCGAAATGATCCCGGACATCCAGGTCGAGGCCACGTTTCCCGACGGGACCAAGCTTGTCACCGTGCATCACCCGATTCCCTGAAGCCCATCGGCGCGCGAACCGGCGCCGTCGGTTCGCATGCGCCGACCACGCCCGGCCATTCGAGGCGCTCGCACGCGACGCGCATAACCGCACCCGATAAGGCCGGACAACATCCGATAACCGACGCCGTGTCGTCAACCACTCTCTCGAAAGGACGTCTCATGTCACTGGTCCGCCCCCCGCTCGTCATCGCCGACTCCGGCACCTTCGCCGTCTCGCGCCAACGCCTCGCGCGTGGTCTCGCCGGCCTGGCCCTGCTCGCCGCGTCGGGCGCCGCACTCGCGCACCCGGGTCATCCCGGCCACGACGCGGCGACCAGTTTCGCGGCGGGCTTCCTGCACCCGCTCACCGGTGCCGATCACCTTTGCGCGATGATCGTCGTGGGCTTGTGGAGCTCGCTCACCGCCCGACGCGTCTGGCTCGCCCCGCTCGCCTTCGTGGCGATGCTGGCCGCAGGCGGCCTGCTCGGCATGTCGCACGCGCTGGCGCTGCCCGGGGTGGAGCCGATGATCGCCGTCTCGCTGCTGGTGCTCGGCCTGCTGCTCGCCACGCGCGCACAGTTGCCCGGCTGGGCGGGCGCGGCCATCGTGGGCGCGTTCGCGATCTTCCATGGCTTCGCGCACGGCGTCGAGTTGCCGGCGCAGGCCAGCGCCATGCATTACCTCGCCGGCTTCGTGCTGGCCACCGGCGTGCTGCACAGTGTGGGCATCGCTGCCGGCGTAGCGCTGCGTCGTCGCTCGGCATGGCTGCCGCGCGTGCTGGGCGCGGGCGTGCTGGCCTACGGCGCGACGCTGCTCGCGGCCGTGGCCTGATGTCGCGGACATCGGCTCTCGCCATCATCTCGGAGACTCACATGATTCCCGGAGAACTCTTGCCCGCCGCCGGCGAGATCACGTTGAACGCGGACCGCCCGACGATCCGCGTCACCGTGGCCAACACCGGCGACCGGCCGGTCCAGATCGGCTCGCATTTCCATTTCTACGAGGTCAACGACGCGTTGCAGTTCGACCGTGAGTCCACGCGCGGCTTTCGCCTGAACATCGCGGCCGGCACCGCGGTGCGCTTCGAACCCGGCCAGCAGCGGACGGTGGAATTGGTCGCGCTCGCGGGCGAGCGGCGCGTATTTGGTTTCGCAGGTCGCGTCATGGGGGCGCTATGAAAATCTCTCGCCGCGCGTACGCGGAAATGTTCGGGCCCACGACCGGCGACCGGCTGCGACTGGCCGACACGGAACTCATCGTCGAAATCGAGCGCGACTTCACGATCTACGGCGAAGAAGTGAAATTCGGCGGCGGCAAGGTGATCCGCGACGGCATGGGGCAATCGCAACGTCCCCGCGCCGACGTGGTGGACACCGTCATCACCAACGCCGTGATCATCGATCACTGGGGCATCGTGAAGGCCGACATCGGCCTCAAGGACGGGCGCATCTGGGGCATCGGCAAGGCGGGCAATCCGGACATCCAGCCCGGCGTGACGATTCCGCTGGGCGGCGCCACCGAAGTGATCGCCGGCGAGGGCATGATCGTCACGGCCGGCGGCATCGATTCGCACATTCACTTCATTTGTCCGCAACAGATCGAAGAGGCGCTGTCCTCGGGCGTGACCACGCTGCTCGGCGGCGGCACGGGCCCGGCGACCGGCACCAACGCCACGACCTGCACGCCGGGGCCGTGGCATCTGGAACGCATGCTCCAGGCCGCCGACGGCTGGCCGATCAATCTCGGCTTTCTCGGCAAGGGCAACGTGAGCCAGCCCGAGCCGTTGATGGAGCAGATCGAGGCCGGCGCCATCGGCCTGAAGCTGCATGAGGACTGGGGCTCCACGCCCGCGGCCATCGACGCCTGCCTGTCGGTCGCCGACGCCACCGATACCCAGGTCGCGATTCATACCGACACGCTCAACGAGGGCGGCTTCGTCGAAGCGACCGTGGCCGCGATCAAGGGACGCACGATCCACACGTATCACACCGAGGGCGCCGGCGGCGGTCACGCGCCGGACATCCTCAAGGTCTGCGGAGAGGCGAACGTACTGCCATCGTCGACCAACCCGACGCGGCCTTACACCATCAACACGCTCGACGAACATCTCGACATGCTGATGGTCTGCCATCACCTCGACCCGGCCATCGCCGAGGACATCGCTTTCGCGGAGTCACGCATCCGGCGCGAGACGATCGCGGCCGAGGACATCCTTCACGATCTGGGCGCACTGTCGATGATCTCGTCCGACTCGCAAGCCATGGGGCGCGTCGGGGAAGTGATCATGCGCACCTGGCAGACGGCTCACAAGATGAAGGTGCAGCGCGGCGCGCTCGGCCCGGACACCGGCGAGGCGGACAACTTCCGCGTCAGACGTTACGTCGCGAAGTACACGATCAACCCGGCCATCACGCACGGCATGGCGCACGAGATCGGCTCGGTCGAAGTGGGCAAATGGGCCGATCTGGTCCTGTGGGAGCCGGCATTCTTCGGCGTGAAGCCGTCGCTGATTCTCAAGGGCGGCATGATCACGACGGCGCTCATGGGCGACCCGAACGCGTCGATCCCGACGCCCCAGCCGGTGCACTATCGCGAGATGTTCGGTGCGCGCGCCGGGGCCATGGCGCGCACTTCGCTCACGTTCGTGTCGCAGGCGGCGTACGATGGCGGCGTGGCCGGACGTTACGGTCTGTCCAAGCGCGTGGTGCCGGTGCGCAATATCCGGCAGGTCACCAAGGCCGACATGGTGAACAACGCCTGGCTGCCGCACATCAGCGTCGACCCCGAGACCTATCAGGTCATCGCCGACGGACAGCTGCTGACGTGCGAGCCGGCGACCGTGTTGCCCATGGCGCAACGCTACTTCCTTTTCTGAACGAACCATGGCGCAAGCTCCCGAATCGCCCTCCTCGCCGGATCCGGCAACGTCGTCCACGGCGCTGCGCCGCGTGGAGAAGTACTTTGCCGCCGGGCGCATCGCCGCACCGCTCGCCCGCCGCGCACCGGCCCTCGTGCTGCCGTTCGACGCGCGCAGCAAGAGCCGCTTGCGCGCCACGCTGGCGACGGGCGAGGACGTTGCACTGTTCCTGCCGCGTGGCACCGTGCTGCGCGGCGGCGACGTGCTCGTGGCCGACGACGGCGGGTTCATCCGCGTGGAAGCCGCCCCCGAAACGGTGCTGCTCGTGACGGCTGCCACGCCGCTGGCGCTCACGCGCGCGGCGTACCATCTCGGCAACCGGCATACGCCGGTGGAAGTGGGCGACGGGTATCTCAAGCTCGAACACGACCCGGTGCTGCGCGATATGCTGCTGCGGCTCGGCGTCGACGTCGCCGAGGCGCTGATGCCGTTCGAGCCCGAAGCGGGCGCCTACGGCGGCGGTCACAAGCACGGGCACGATGCCACCTTCGCCGAGGACTTCGCGCTCGCACAGCGCGTCTTCCACGAGCATCACGGACACGATCACGACCACCCGCATGGGCATTCGCACGATCATGGACATTCGCACGGCTCGGCATGCCAGCACGATCACGCGCATCGCCCCGGCTGCGCGCACACGGAAGACGCCTCGCATGCTCACGCGCATGTGCACGGTGCCGCATGCGGGCACGATCATTCCCACATGCCGCCGGGCCCGACCGACGAACCGGCTTCCCAAGTGAGTCTCTCCGATGACGGCAAGTCTCCCCAGTCCACTCACTGAGCCCGTCGCCGACGCGTCGCTCCAGTCGCTTGCCGCGCTGTTGCACCTTGCGTCGCCGGCACTGCCGATCGGGGCGTTCAGCTATTCGCAAGGCCTGGAAGCCGCCGTCGAACATGGCATCGTTCACGACGCTGCCAGCGCCGGGCGCTGGATCGCCAGTCAGCTCGATGGCGTATTCGCCACGGGCGAACTGGCGCTGCTCGCGCGGCAGTGGCGTCACTGGCAGACGGACGACGACGCGGCGCTCATTCGCGTGAACGACTGGCTGCTGGCCACGCGCGAAGCGGCCGAGCTGCGCGCGGAGACCGAGCAGATGGGCTGGTCGCTCACGCAATTGATCGTCTCGCTCGAATGGGGCACCCCCACGCAGCGCGATCGTCTTTCGGCGCTGCGTCCGATCGCCCTCCCGACGGCATTTTCGCTTGCCGCGCTGGCGCACGGCGCCACGCTCGCCGACACGCTGGTCGCCTACGCCTTCAGTTGGCTGGAGAATCAGGTGGCCGGCGCACTCAAGGCCGTACCGCTCGGACAACTCGCCGCACAGCGCGTGATCGTGGCGTTGCGGCCCCGCATCGTGGCGGCCGCGCGTCGGGCCATGGCATTGCCGGATGATCGAATCAACACGTTCTCCCCCGCGCTCGCGATTCTCGCTTCGCGCCATGAAACACAGTACTCGCGGCTGTTCCGCTCATGAGACGCGAGCGCGGCATCGGGATCGCAGCGGGCGCGACCGTGTCCCCGTGCATCGCGCGTTCTCGCGCGAATGCGTTCCACGGCATCACATGATTGACTCGCGACTGACTCGCAATTGATTCGCTATTGACCAGCACCTGGCCGTTTTTCACGAATCCGCTACTTTCACCGCCACCACGACATTCGCCATGACGACCACTGCCAACGCCCGTCGTACCAAGAAGAATCCGCCGCTGCGTGTCGGCATCGGAGGCCCCGTCGGCTCCGGCAAGACCACCCTGACCGAGATGCTCTGCAAAGCCATGCGCGAGCGCTACGATCTCGTCGTGATCACCAACGACATCTATACCAAGGAGGATCAGCGTCTGCTGACCGTTGCAGGTGCATTGGCACCGGAACGCATTCTTGGCGTGGAGACCGGCGGATGTCCGCACACGGCGATCCGCGAGGACGCCTCGATCAACCTCGAAGCCGTCGACCGGATGCTGGACCGCTTCCCCGACGCGGACGTCGTTTTCATCGAGTCCGGCGGCGACAACCTCGCGGCCACCTTCAGCCCGGAGCTCTCGGATCTCACGATCTATGTGATCGATGTCGCAGGCGGCGAGAAGATCCCGCGCAAGGGCGGCCCCGGCATCACGAAGTCGGATCTGCTCGTCATCAACAAGACCGATCTCGCCCCGTACGTCGGCGCCTCGCTCGACATCATGCGCTCGGACACGCAGAAAATGCGCGGCATGCGTCCATTCGTGATGGGAAACATGAAGGAAGGCAAGGGCCTTCAGGAGATCATCCGCTTCATCGAAGCCCGGGGGATGTTGGCGTAAGTGAGCGTCAGACCCGGCGGTTCGTTCGACCGCCGGCTTCGCGGCACCCGGCGCGCGCTAGCGCTGCGCCACCGAAAACCCGTGTTCGCGCAGCAGTTGCAACACGCCGTGCGGACCGCCGAGATGCAGCGTGCCGACCGCTACGAAGACCGGCTTGCCCGGGTCGGCGAGGAACAGCATGCGCGCCAGAAAGCGCCGGTTGCGCGAATACAGGATGCGCTCGTCGATGGCGTCGGCCAGGGCCGCGTTGCGCCGCACCTGCGCCGCCTTGCCCTGCGACCAGTCGAAGACCAGTTCCGCGTCGCCCGCCCGCCACAGGCGGTGCAACTCCTCGACCTGCGCCGTCGCCTTCTTCGGAGTGAGCACCAGCTCCTGTGCCAGCAACTCGTTCTGCTGCGCGGGCGTGAGGCCGGTGAACGCGTCCATCTGTTCCGCCAGCGACTCGAGGCCGACAATGCGGCCGCGATAGATATTCTCCAACTGGTTCTCGGTACCGTACTCCGTTTGCAGGTCGGCCCCCATCGAATCGAGCGTCTCGACGAGTAGCGCCGCCAGCCACGGCCGCATGTGACGGATCTCGGCAAGCATTGCCGGATTGCCCTTGAGGCGCGCGCGCAGCTTGCGCCAGAGCGGCGCCGGAATCAGCCGGGGCAGACACGACCGCGCGCACATGCCGTACTTCTGCACGTCGTCCTGCGACATCGTCAGGTCGTCCGGCGAAAGCTCGAACGCCACCGTCTTCGATACGCGCAGCGCATCGACCACGACCTTGCGGAACGGATAGTCGTCGGGCTTGCCGACATGCAGGGTACCCATCACGTAGATGGTCATGTCGCCCTTGCGGGCTTCGTAGAACGGGAGATTGGCGCCCGGCGGCGCCTCGCCCGGCTCCGGGACCACCAGCGGCAGCGTGCGCGGCGCGATCGCGCGGGGCGTGCCGGTCGACGCCGCATCCAGCGTGACGGCGAGCGCCATCAACAGGCAACCGAGCAGCCAGCCGGTCAATGCAACGCCCCGACGAACGTGCGTCGCGCGTGGTGGTCCACCCAATCTCGTCATCCCTCAATGTCTTCGACCCGATGGCACGCCACCAGACGTCCTTCGAGCTTGCGCAGTTGCGGCACTTCTTCGCGGCAGTGGTCGACTGCGTACGGGCAGCGCGGCGCGAACGCACACCCGGGCGGCGGTCGCAAGGGCGACGGCAACTCGCCGATCAACGGGATCTTGACCCGCCGCTCGGCCGCCTTGATCGCCGGCGTGGCCGACATCAGCGCCTTGGTGTACGGATGCAGCGGCTTGCCGAACACGGCGGCCTTGGGACCGTGTTCGACCGCGCGGCCGAGGTACATCACCATGACATCGTCGGCCACATGCTCGACCACCGCGAGATTATGCGACACGAATACGTAACTCGTCGCGTATCGGTCCTGCAAATCCATGAAAAGATTCAGGATCTGTGCCTGAATTGAGACATCCAGGGCCGAAACGGGCTCGTCGGCGACCACGATGGCCGGCGACAGGATCATCGCCCGCGCGATCGCCACCCGCTGCCGCTGCCCACCCGAGAACATGTGCGGATACCGCGCCACATGTTCCGGGCGCAAGCCAACCGTGCGCATCATCTCGGCAATCTTCTCCCCGCGCTCCGCGCGGCCGAGCGACGTGTTGATGGCCAGCGGCTCGTCGAGCGCCTGCCCCACCGTCTTGCGCGGGTTGAGCGACGCGTACGGGTTCTGGAACACCATCTGCACCCGCGTGCGCAGCGGCGCCACTTCGCCAGCCGATGCGGACGTGGTCTCGGTCGCGTCGACGACGAGTCTGCCCGACGTGGGCGGTTCGATCAACGTCAAGACCCTGGCCAGCGTCGATTTGCCGCACCCGGACTCGCCGACCACCGCCAGCGTGCGCCCCGCCGCGAGCTCGAACGACACGCCATTGAGCGCCCTGAGCGTCGCCTGCCCGCGCAGCAACCCGCGGTTCACGGTATAGAAGCGCGTCAGGTCGTGCGCGGACAGCACGACACGCCCCTGCCCGGCCAGCGCCCGCGGGGTTTCCTGAGGCGTCGCGAAAACGGTTTCACTCATCGCACACCCCCTGCCACTCGATCGCCCGCCACCGCGTGCGGCAACGGCTTGAAGCACCGCACCGTGGGCGAGCCCATTCCGCCCGCCATGCCCGCCATGCCCGGCGCCGCGTACGGTTCGAGCGCCGGCTGCACCGCGCGGCAACGATCGTCCGCGTACGGACAGCGCGGCGAGAGCAGACAGCCCGCCGGGCGGTCATCGCGCCCGGGCACCACGCCCGGCAAGGTACGCAGTCGACGCACGCCCCGGTTGTGCTCGGGAATCGCCGAGAGCAGCGCTTCGGTGTAGGGGTGATGCGGGGTATCGAAGAGTGCCGGTACCTGCTGGACTTCGATCACCTGGCCTGCATACATCACCGCCACGCGGTGCGCGACTTCGGCCACCACCGCCAGATCGTGGGAAATCAGCACGAGCGACATGCCGTGATCCTTCTGCAACTGGAGCAGCAACGCCATGATCTGGGCCTGGATCGTCACGTCGAGGGCCGTGGTCGGCTCGTCGGCGATCAGCAGTTTCGGTCGGCAGGCGATCGCCATGGCAATCATCACCCGCTGGTTCATCCCGCCGGACAACTGATGTGGATAAGCCCCCAGCCGGTTGGCCGCGTCGGGAATCTCGACCTGCTCGAGCAACTCGACGACGCGCGCTCGAAGGGCGCGGCCGCGCAACCCCATGTGACGGCGCAGCACTTCGCCGATCTGATAGCCGATGGTGTAGCTCGGGTTCAGGCTGGTGAGCGCGTCCTGGAAAATCATCGACACGTCGCGCCCGACGATGTTGCGGCGCTCGCGTGCCGACGCATGCAGCAGGTCGCGGCCGTCGAAGCGTACTTCGTCCGCAAGGACGCGCCCCGGCGCGTCGATCAGTCCCATGAGCGCGAGCATCGTCACGCTCTTGCCCGAGCCGGATTCGCCGACCACGCCGAGGATCTCGCCCTGGGCGACGTCGAGGTCGATGGCATCGACGGCGCGCGCGCCGTCGAAGTCGACCGACAGATTTCGAATGGAGAGCAGATTCATGCGATTCGCTTCAGTTTGGGGTCGAGTGCATCGCGCAGGCCGTCGCCGACCAGGTTGATGGCGAGCACCGAGATGACGATCGCAAGTCCCGGCAGGGTGACAATCCACCAGGCACTTTCCATATAGTCGCGTGCCGACGCGAGCATCGAGCCCCACTCGGCGAGCGGCGGCTGCACGCCCAGACCGAGAAAGCCCAGCGCCGCGGCGTCGAGAATGGCCACCGAGAAGCTCAGCGTGGCCTGCACGATCAGCGGTGCCGCGCAGTTCGGCAGCACCGTCGAGAACATCAACCGCAGCGTTCCCGCCCCGGCCATGCGCGAGGCCACGACGTACTCGCGCTGCAACTCGCCGAGCGCCGCGGCGCGCGTGAGTCGCACGTATGCGGGCAATGTCACGATCGCGATGGCGATCGTCGTATTGGCCAGGCCCGGCCCGATCACGGCCACCACCGCCACCGCCAGCAGCAGCGACGGCAGCGCCATCATCATGTCCATCAACCGCATGATCGGCGTGTCGAGCCAGCGCTGGAAAAACGCCGCAAACAGCCCGAGCAGAATGCCCGGAATCAGCGAGAGCACCACGGACGACAGACCGATCCAGAACGACAGGCGCGCGCCAAAGATCAGGCGCGAAAGGATGTCCCGACCGGCCTCGTCCGTACCCAGGAGGAACCGGGCGTTACCGCCCTCGAACCACACGGGCGGAATCTTGACGTAGTCGCGATATTGCTCGATCGGGCTGTGCGGCGCGATCAGCGGCGCCAGAATGGCAGCCGCGAACATCAGCAGCAGCACCACGGCCGCGGCCGTGGCGCCGCGGTTCGCGGTAAAGCTGCGCAGAAACTCCCGGAGCAGGCGTGCGCGAGGCGTCGCGGTCACGGCGGCGGGAGGCGGCAGCGTGGCAGGGGTGTCACTCATCGTTGACCTCCTTCAGTGCCGAATGCGCGGGTTGACGACGCCGTAGAGCACGTCGACCAGCAGATTGACCAGAATCACGCCCGTCGCGATGAGCAGGATGCCGCCCTGCACCACCGGATAGTCGCGACGAAGAATCGCGTCGATCAGCCATTTGCCGATGCCGGGCCACGAGAACACGTTCTCGGTGAGCACCGCGCCGGCGAGCAACGCGCCGACCTGCAGTCCGATCACCGTGATGACCGGGATCAGCGCATTGCGCAACGCATGCACGACGATCACGCGCCAGGGCGACAGCCCCTTGGCCCGCGCCGTACGGATGTAGTCTTCGCGCAGCACTTCGAGCATGGCCGAGCGTGTCATGCGCGCAATCACGGCCAGCGGCACCGTGCCGAGCACGATGGTCGGCAGGATCAGGTGGCTGAGCGCCGAGGAGAACGCCCCCTCGTCGCCGGAGAGCAGCGTGTCGATCAGCATGAAGCCGGTCACGCTCGGCACGTCGTACTCGACCCCGATGCGCCCGGACACCGGCGTCCATTGCAGATTGACGGAGAACAGCATGATGAGCAGCAACCCCCACCAGAAAATCGGCATGGAGTAGCCGGTGAGTGCCGCGCCCATGGTCGCGTGGTCGAGCGTCTTGCCGCGTCTGAGCGATGCGGCTACGCCGGCGGGCAGGCCCACGACCAGTGCGAAGATCATCGCGCACAGCGCGAGCTCCAATGTGGCGGGGAAGCGGGCGAAGAACTCGTGCAGCACGCCTTCGTTGGTGACGATGGAGCGCCCGAGGTCGCCTTGCGCGGCGTGCTTCAGGTAGACGAAGTACTGGGTGGTGAGCGGCTGGTCGAGCCCGAGCCGCTTCATCGCCTCGGCGTGCATGACGGGGTCGAGATTGCGCTCGCCCACGAGGACTTCGATCGGATCGCCGGGGATGAGGTGAATGAGCGCGAACGCGAGCACGGTGATCCCGATGAAGGTCGGGATCACCATGCCCAGTCGTCTCAGGACGAATCTCAGCATAGGAGGGTTCCGTGGGGGCTTGGCGCATCGCCCGCCCCCGGCGCAGGGACGAGCGGTGCTGTGCCGCGTTAATCAATCGTCGGCGCGTTGCCGACGTGGTGCGACCGCCGACCCCGGGCGCGGCGGCCCGGGCAGCGGTTCGACGCCGGTCGGCGCGCGGGGCGCGGGACCGGTCGATCGTGTCGCGGACTCAGTTCAACGAGACGCCCGCAAAGCTGTTGCGGCTGAACGGGCTCAGCTTGAAGCCCTGCACGCTCGTGGACATCGGCTTGTACTGCGTGGAGTGCGCGATGGGCGAGAACGGCAGTTGCTGCGCGAAGATCTCCTGCGCCTGCGTGTAGAGCTTGGTGCGCGTGGCCTGATCGGTCGTCTGACGCGCCTGCTTGATGAGGTCGTCGAAAGGCTTGTAGCACCACTTCGAGAAGTTGTTGCCGTTGATCGAATCGCAGCCGAGCAGCACGCCGAGCCAGTTGTCCGGATCGCCGTTGTCGCCGGTCCAGCCGATGAGCAGCGCATCGTGTTCTCCGGCCTTGGCGCGTTTGATGTACTCACCCCATTCGTACGTGACGATGTTGGCCTTCACGCCGATTTTCGCCCAGTCGGCCTGGATCATCTCGGCCATGAGTTTGCCGTTCGGGTTGTACGGCCGTTGCACCGGCATGGCCCACAGCGTGATCTCCATGCCCTTCACGCCCGCCTTGTCGAGCAGAGCCTTCGCTTTCTCGGGATCGTAGCTCGCCTGCTTGATGTTCTTGTCGTAAGACCACTGCGTCGGCGGCATCGGGGCACCGTTCGACAACTGACCGGCCGAGCCGTAGACGGACTGGAGAATCGCCTTCTTGTTGATTGCCATGTCGAGCGCCTGACGCACTTCCACGCGATCGAGCGGCTTCTTCTGCACGTTGTACGCCACGTAGCCGAGGTTGAAGCCGACCTGGTCCGGCATCTTCAGTTTCGACGCCTTGCCTTGCGACTGAATCTCCGCCTTGAGCGCATCGACGTCCGCCGGACGCGGATACGTCGCCACCTGGCACTCGTTGCGCTTGAGCTTCTGGATGCGAACGTTCGCGTCGGTCGTGATCGCGAAGATCAGCTTGCTGACCTTTGGCGGCAGGCTCGTGTTCCAGTAGTCCTTGTTGCCGTCCAGGCGCAGCGTGGCGTCCTTCGTGTAGCTGCGGAAGATGAACGGACCGGTGCCAACGGGCTTGAGCGCGATGTCGCGCGCGTTATTGGCGGCGAGCAGCTTGTCCGCGTATTCCTTGGAGAGGATCGACGCGAACGACATGGCCAGGTTCTGGATGAACGGTGCGTCGACCTTCTTGAGCACGAAGCGCACGGTGTACGGATCGACGACCTCGATGCGATCGATGTCCGCCTGCAGGCCCATGTCAACGAAATACGGGAATTCCGCCGGGTATGCCTTGCGGAACGGCATCTCGCGATCGGCCATGCGGTCGAAAGTGAACTTCACGTCTTCGGCGTTGAAGTCGCGGGTGGGCGTGAAGTAATCCGTCTTGTGGAATTTGACACCCTTGCGCAGATGGAACGTATAGACCTTGTTGTCCGGCGAGATATCCCATTTCTCCGCGAGCGACGGCATGACACCGGTTTCCCCGGGCACGAAAGCGATGAGACGGTTGTAGATGGCGTCGGCGGGATCGAAGTCGGTGCCGGTAGTCAGTTGCCCCGGATCGAAACCGGCGGGGCTGCCCTCGGAGCAATAGACGAGGGTCTTGTTCGGGAGCTCGACCGCCGCGGCGGGCGGGATCACGGCCGCACCGGCAAGCAAGGTCGCAGCCAAAAGCAAACGCAGGGTGTGAGTCTGTTTCATAGGCTCCTCGAAATTTGATCTGTTATGACGCCCGACGACGATCCGTCGCCGGGTTCACGGGGATATTACTGAAGCTTCCCGTGCGTCACAACACGCCAAATCCCTAGCAAACCGCCTATTTGTGGTGTTTTTGGATAGGAAATCACCCATTTATGATTAGAATTGACTTCCTGGACACCCCTGCGTTGGCAAACGATTGCGTGCGCCTTAGAGGCCGAGACGCTGCCACATCGCCTTGGTCGCCGATGCCGCGTTGAGCGTATAGAAGTGCAACCCGGGCGCCCCGCCGGCGAGCAGACGCTCGCAAAGTCCGGTCACCACGTCGAGCCCGAAGGCGCGGATCGCCTCGCGATCATCGCCGAAGCCCTCCAGGCGCTTGGCGATCCAGCGCGGCACTTCGGCGCCGCACATTTCCGAGAAACGCATCATCTGCGAGTAGTTCGTGATGGGCATGATGCCCGGCACGATCGGCACCTGCACGCCCAGGCGCGCCACGTCGTCGACGAACCGGAAATACGCATCCGCATTGAAGAAGTACTGCGTGATCGCGGCGTTGGCCCCGGCTTTCACCTTGTTGGCGAAATGCTCCAGGTCCAGACGGGGCGAGCGCGCCTGCGGATGGTATTCCGGGTAGGCAGCCACCTCGACGTGGAACCAGTCGCCGGTCTCGGCGCGGATAAACTCCACGAGCTCCGACGCATAACGAAATTCGCCGATCTCGCCCATGCCCGAGGGCAGGTCGCCGCGCAGCGCCACGATGTGGCGGATGCCGTGCTGACGATACGTCTGCAGGATCTCGCGAATGTTCTCGCGGGTCGAACCCACGCACGACAGGTGCGGCGCGGCCTCCACGCCTTCGCGCTGGATTTCGACGACGGTGTCGAGCGTGCCCTGCTGGGTCGAACCGCCGGCGCCGAACGTCACGGAGACGAACTTGGGCCCGAGCGGGAACAGCTGCTGACGCGTGGCGCGCAGCTTCTCCGCGCCATCGGCCGTCTTGGGCGGGAAGAATTCGAAACTGAAGGAAGGTTGCGTCATGATCGTCTTGTCATCTTGAGAGCCGCATCACGCGCGCCTGGCGTGCACGAAGAACTCCCGGTTGCCGTCGCCGCCCGCGATGGGACTGTCGAGCCATGCGGCGACCGTCAGTCCGAGCGATTCACAGGCAGTGCGGATTTTTGTCTCCACTTGCGCATACTGCGCAGCGTCCTTCACAAGCCCGCCGCGGCCGACATGCTCGCGTCCGACCTCGAATTGCGGCTTGACCAGCATCAGCAGGTCGCCGGCCGGGGCCAGCAACGGCGCGAGCGCGGGCAAGACCAGCGTGAGCGAGATGAACGACACGTCGCCCACGATCAGGTCGAACCCGGCTTCCGGCATGGCGTCCGGTGCGCTCGCCGTTGCGAGACGCTCGTCGAGCAACTCGCGCGACAGGTGCCGCGCGTTGATGCCCTCGAGCGACACCAGCCTCGGCTCGCTCGCGAGACGCGGATGCAACTGTCCATGCCCGACATCCACCCCGACGACACGCGCCACGCCCGC
Organism: Pandoraea pnomenusa; assembly: GCF_000767615.3. NCBI lineage: Bacteria > Pseudomonadati > Pseudomonadota > Betaproteobacteria > Burkholderiales > Burkholderiaceae > Pandoraea > Pandoraea pnomenusa. Next base: position 5,121,674 of record NZ_CP009553.3, read on the forward strand.
CTGCAGCAGACAGTCCGCGAAACCCCCGGTCGACAGGCCGACGTCGAGGGCCACACGGCCACCGACGCCAAGCCCCGTCTGCGCGAGCGCACCGGCAAGTTTCAGGCCGCCGCGCGACACGTAGCGATCTTCGTCGGGCAGTCCGTCGAGCGCCGCCCGCACTTCGATGTGCTCATCGTCCGCCACGATCTGGCTGGCCTTCTTCAACGCCGTTTCGGTGCCGGCGTAATACACGCGTCCGGCATCGATGAGGCGTTGAGCGGCGGTGCGGGATGCGGCCAGCCCCCGGCAGACGAGGGCCTGATCGGCACGAAGCGCTTGCGACATGACTACGGATTTCCTGCAAGAAGCGGGCGACGGCGATGCGCCGCCATTACACGTTGGTGGCTCGCTCGCCGCCGAACACCAGCGCCGACAGAATCCACGAGATCAGGCTGTACAGCAGCGAGCCGAAGAGCGCCGCCCAGAAGCCCGAGACTTCGAAACCCTTCACGACATGCGAGGCCAGCCAGAACAGCAACGCGTTGATCACGAAAATGAACAGCCCCAGCGTCAGCACCGTGACCGGCAACGTCAGGATGACGAGCAGTGGACGCAGGAACGCGTTGATCAGGCCGAGCACGACCGCAACGATCAGGGCCGTACCGATGCCCTTGAGCTGGATGCCCGAGACGACGTAGGGCAGAACGAGAAGCGCGATGGCATTGATGAGCCAAATCAGCAGCAAACGCATGGCAAGCTCCGAAGAACAGGCCGGGGCGGGAGCGGACTCCCGGCACCGGCAGTGGTGAAACCGCGTCCGACAGCGCCGGGCGGCCCGCACGCCGACGCTCGCGCGTCAACGCCGGCCGCCGGGCGCGTGTCGATCAGTAGCGATAGTGCGCCGGCTTGAACGGGCCGTTCTTGTCGACGCTGATGTACTTCGCCTGATCGTCGGACAGCACGGTCAGCTCGGCGCCGATACGGCCCAGGTGCAGGCGTGCGACCTTTTCGTCGAGGTGCTTGGGCAGCACGTACACGCTGTTCTTGTACTTCGCGCCGTGCACGAACAGTTCGATCTGCGCGAGCGTCTGGTTCGTAAACGAGTTGCTCATCACGAACGACGGGTGGCCGGTGGCGCAACCCAGGTTCACCAGGCGCCCCTCGGCCAGCAGGATGATGCGCTTGCCGTCCGGGAAGATGATGTGATCGACCTGCGGCTTGATGTTTTCCCACTGGTACTTGCGGGTCGACGCCACGTTGATTTCCGAGTCGAAGTGACCGATGTTGCACACGATGGCCTGATGCTTCATCGCGAGCATGTGGTCGTGGTCGATCACGTGGAAGTTGCCCGTTGCCGTCACGAAGATGTCGGCCTTGTCGGCGGCATACTCCATCGTCACCACACGGTAGCCTTCCATGGCGGCCTGCAGTGCGCAGATCGGATCGATTTCCGTGACCCACACGGTGGCGCCCAGGCCGCGCAGGCTCTGCGCACAGCCCTTGCCCACGTCGCCGTAGCCCGCCACGAGGGCGATCTTGCCGGCGATCATCACGTCGGTGGCACGCTTGATGCCGTCGACCAGCGACTCGCGGCAGCCGTACAGGTTGTCGAACTTCGACTTGGTGACCGAGTCGTTCACGTTGATGGCGGGGAACGGCAGCACGCCGTCCTTTTCCATCTGGTACAGACGATGCACACCGGTGGTGGTCTCTTCGGTCACGCCCTTGATCTGCGACAGGCGCTTGCTGTACCACTGCGGATCGATGGCCAGATGACGCTTGATCGACGCGTACAGCGCGACTTCTTCCTCGTTGGTCGGGTTGCCCACGACCGAGATGTCCTTCTCGGCCTTGCTGCCCAGAATCAGCAGCAGCGTGGCGTCGCCGCCGTCATCGAGAATCATGTTGGCGAACTCGCCATTCGGCCATTCGAAAATGCGGTGGCTGTATTCCCAGTACTCGTCGAGCGATTCGCCCTTGAACGCGAACACGGGAATACCGGCGGCGGCAATCGCGGCGGCGGCGTGGTCCTGCGTCGAGAAGATGTTGCACGAGGCCCAGCGCACTTCAGCGCCAAGCGCGACGAGCGTCTCGATGAGCACGCCGGTCTGGATCGTCATGTGCAGCGAGCCGGCAATGCGCGCGCCCTTGAGCGGCTGGCTGGCCTTGAACTCTTCGCGCGTGGCCATCAGACCCGGCATTTCGCTCTCGGCGATGGTCAGCTCTTTGCGGCCCCAGTCGGCCAGCTTGATATCGGCAACGTGGAAATCGGAGAATTTCGAATCGACTACGGCGTTCATCACGCCTCCTTTCTCTAAAGTCTAGATAGTTGGGACGTGAGCGCCGTTCTTGGGGCCCACACGCCAACGATCCGGGGGAAACCGGCGGCCGGCGGGGCCAATGGGAAGGATCTTGAGCCTGGCAGCGGATTCGCTGTCGCAACGCTCCTCAAGACCCCGGCATTGTAGCAAAACTGAGGCACGGCGTCGGCGCCGCGGCGACGCGCGAAGGGTTATTTTTGACGTCTTCGATGGGGAAGGGAAAGGGAAAGGGCAAGGGCGATGGCGGCCGGGCCGCCCGCCGTTCAGAGCGGCAGATGCGTGAGCAACGGTGCGGCGAACACCATCACGATGCCGTTGATCATCATGACGAGGCTGGCCACCACGCCCTCCTCGTTGCCGATCTGGCGTGCCTTGGCGGTGCCGAAGCCGTGAGCCCCCGCGCCGAACGGCGCGCCGCGCGCCATGCGGGTGCGCAGCGGCAGCCACGACAGCAGCGCCTCGCCGAGCAGCATACCGATGAAGCCCGTAATGATCACGAAGAGGCCAACCAGGTCGCGCGAGCCACCGACCTGATCCGAGACCGCAAGCGCAAACGGCGTGGAGATCGAGCGGGCGAGCAGGCTTCGCGCCATCTCCGGCGGCAGTTCGAACAGCCGCGCCAGCACGAACGAGCTGCCCACGGCCACGACCATGGCAACGAGCACGCCCACGATCAGCGCGAAGGCATGACGGCGGATGATGTCGCGATGCTCATAGATCGGCACCGCGAACGCGATGGTCGTGGGCCCGAGCAGCCACACGAGCCAGCGCGAGTCGGAGATGTACGTCTTGTAGGAAATGTCGCCGCCGACCATGACGATGATGAGCAGCACCGGCGCGAGAATCGCCGGGCCGAGCCACACCTTGCCGAAACGCGCGTGGAGGCGCTTCGACACGTAATAGAAGACGACGGTCAGAACGAGCAGCAGCAGCGCCGTATGATTCATGGCAGGACTCGGCGGAAGCGATGGTTGCGCGATGCCTCAGCGCACGTCGTGGACGTGGGCGCGGCGGGCCGGGATGCGCACCAGCGCGCGCTTGAGATGGCGCTCGGCGCGACATGCGAAGTCGACGGCCAGGGCAGTCGAAACCATCACGAGCACCGTGCCCACGCCGATCACGGCAAGCAATTGCAGTCCCTCATGACGCAGCAGGTCGGTGTATTGCATGACGGCGGCGACCATCGGCACGAAGAACAGGATCATCTCGGCCAGAAACCAGTCGGCGCCACGCTTGATCTTCTCAGTCTTGAGCACGCCGCTCATGAGCAGCGCCACCACGGCGAGCAGGCCGAGCACGCCGCCGGGCAGCGGCAAATGAAAATGACGCGATGCAGCATCGGCCACCAGGTAAATGCCCGTGAGGAGCGCGGCCTGCCACACCACGTCCACAATGCGCTTGCTACGGCTGTACAGACGGCTGGCGATCATCTTGGTCATGGTGGACTCCCTAGGGTTTACATCAACATGGATAGCAGTATAGGAAGCGGTGCAACATAAATATAATGAATTAGTCTCATGAAATTGATTCCAATATGGAATAATTTAGGTATTAACCCTTATAGTGCATGCAAGAGGCCGGCAGGACGGGCCGCTTCGGCAAACTGCACCGATGCGGTGCAAGCGAGTGAACCAACATGGAACTGCGTGCGTTGCGAGGATTTGTGGAAGTTGTGCGACAGCAGAGCTTCACGGCGGCCGCCGAGGCCCTGTTCGTGACCCAGCCCACGGTCAGCAAGATGGTCAAGGCGCTGGAAGACGAGCTGGGCACGCCGCTGATGCTGCGCGAAGAGCGTGGCATGGGCCGCCGGCTCCAGTTGACCGATGCGGGGCGCGTCGTGTTCGAGCGGGGCCAGGACGTGCTGGCCGCCTACGCGAGGTTGCAGCAGGAGCTGGCCGACCTCGAAACGGTGGCGCGCGGCGAGTTGTCGATCGGGATTCCGCCGCTGGGCGGCGACCTGTTCATCCCGGTCATCGGTGCGTTTCACCAGCACTACCCGGACATCGAGATGAAGCTCTTCGAGACCGGCTCGCGCGCCATCGAGCAGGCGCTGCTGGCGGGAGACATCGAACTGGGCGCGGTGCTGCTGCCGGTCGATCCGACGATTCTCGACGTGCTGCCCGTGTGCCATTACCAGTTGCGCCTCGTTGCGCCGCGCGAGTCGCGCTGGGACGGGCGAGCCTCCGTCGGGCTAGGTGAACTGCGCGACGAGCCCTTCGTCTTCTATGGGGAGGGTTTCGCCCTTTCAGAACTGGTGATTGCCGCGTGCCGCCGCGCGGGGTTCACGCCAAAGATCGCGGGTCGCTCGAGCCAGTGGGACTTCATCGCCTCGATGGTCGACAACGGCGTGGGGGTGGCGCTGCTGCCCGAACCGTTCTGCGCGCGACTCGATCCCAAACGCTTCGTGATCGTCGACGTGCGCGATCCGGAAATTCCATGGGATCTGGCCATGGCATGGCGGCGCGATTCCTATTTGTCGCACGCCGCGCGGCGCTGGCTCGCACTCGCGCGCGACATCCTCGGCCCGGGTGGCGACGGCGAAGCCAAGGCCGCCATCGCCGGCGCGGCGCGCCGCAATTGATACGGCCGCGCCGTCGCCGCCTGCCGACGCCACCGGGGCGGACGACGTTCCAATGTCGTCGCCCTCGCGAGGTACGGCCCAACCCGGTCGGCGGCGCCCTCGCCATCCGACACGGTGCGGCGATTGCGGTATCCTTGCCGCTGACCAATTCCCCCCCAGCCGCGCGAGCGCGGCGCATCGACACTCATGCGCATCATTACCGCGAATCTGAACGGCGTGCGATCGGCCGCCAAGAAGGGCTTTTTCGAGTGGTTCGGCAACCAGCAGGCCGACATCCTGTGCGTTCAGGAGATCAAGGCACAACTGCCCGACATGACGCCGGATTTCCTCAAGCCGCACGACTATCAGGGCTACTTCCACTTCGCCGAAAAGAAGGGCTACAGCGGCGCTGGCGTGTACGTGCGCCGGGAGCCCGACGACATCCTCATCGGCTGGGGCAACGCCGAGTTCGACGCCGAGGGCCGTTATGTCGAAGTGCGCTATGGTTCGTTGTCGGTCATCTCCGTGTACATTCCGTCGGGTTCGAGCGGCGAGGAACGTCAGGCGGCCAAGTTTCGCTTCATGGCCGACTTCATGCCGCATCTGCTCGAACTGAAGTCCGCTGGCCGGGAAGTCGTGCTGTGCGGCGACGTGAACATCGCGCACAAGGAAATCGACATCAAGAACTGGAAGGGCAACCTGAAGAATTCCGGTTTCCTGCCAGAAGAGCGCGCGTGGCTCACGCAGTTGTTTGACGAACATGGCTATGTCGACGTGTTCCGCACGCTCGACCCGCGCGCGGAACAGTACACGTGGTGGAGCAACCGCGGCCAGGCGTATGCGAAGAACGTGGGGTGGCGCATCGATTACCAGATCGCCACGCCTGGCATCGCGGGCAAGGCGAAGACCACCTCGGTCTTTCGCGACATCAAGTTCAGCGATCATGCGCCCCTGATCGTCGACTACGACCACGCCTTGTAAGACAATACGGCGCCGGGCGCGAATGCACCCGGGTCTGCTTTACACGCCGAGTCGCTACCCCATCGCGGACTCGCGCAAACCGCCGCGCGCATGCCGCGCGGCCGAACGTGACTTCCCATGACGACCCTTTTGTTCTGCACCAGTTATATCAAGGATGCCGACGCCTGGCGGACGCGATATCGACGCTGGCTCGATTTCTACCGCGACGGCCCGATCGCGGCCGACCGGATGATCATGATCGACGACGGCTCGCCATGGCTGCCCGAGCCGGACGTCTTGCCGACAGTGTCCGCTGAGCGCGATCCCGGCGCACTCGATGCCCTCGGTGCGAAGCACTGCATACTGCGCTTCGAGACCAATCTCGGACGCCAGAGCATGAGCGCCTATCCCGGCTGGTGGCGCAGTTTCCTGCATTCGCTCACGGTGGCGAAGGCCATGGGCGCGGACAAGATCGTGCACATCGAATCCGACGCGTTCACCATGAGCCGGCCACTCGCGGACTTCATCAACGAAACGCGCTCGGGCTGGCATGTCCTGTGGGCGCAGCGGTACGCCATGCCGGAGACCGCCATTCAGGTGATCTGCCGGGACCAGTTCGACGCGATGGAAGCCTTCCGCGATTCGCATCCCGACCTGGACTTCCCCGACATCGCGGAGCGCATCCTGCCATTCACGTCGGTGAACCGCAGCTTCAAGGGCGATCGGTACAGCGAATTCAAACGCAACCGGGGCATCTTCCGGTCGCGCAAGTTCAACTTCCTGCCGATCTTTCAGTGGGATTTCTTCTGGGAACCGATTCCCGCCGACGCGGACTTCGCCACCCAGGTGGTGGAGCGTCAGCAGGTGGCCTTCCGCCGCGACTGACGCGGCACCCGTGGACCTTGTGCGCCACGAGGCGGCGTCACGACAAAGGGGCGGATTGACCGCCCCTTTGCATCGTTCAGCACCGCTTCGCGCTGTCTGGCGCCGCCGGATTCCGCTCGATGCCTTTCAGTGCGGCGCGCTCGGCGCCAGCTCACCGTTGCCGTCGCCGTCGTCCGCGCCCCACGGGGCGACCTTGGGCAGCAACAGCATGCCGGGCAGCGCCAGCACGGTACAGATGAGAAAGAACGTCAGCCATCCCACGCCGTCCACGATGTAGCCGGTACCGGCGTTGGCGAATGTCCGCGGCACCGACGCCAGGCTCGTGAACAGTGCGAACTGCGTCGCGGTGTAGCGCGGATCGGTCGTGCGAGCGATATAGGCCGTGAACGCGGCCGTGCCGAGCCCGGCGGTAAATGCCTCGAACGCGATGACCGCGCCCAGGCCCGAGATGACGGGGCCGGCTTCCGCCAGCCACGCGAAGCCCAGCACCGAGACGAGTTGCAGCACGCCGAACACCCACAACCCGCGGTTGATGCCCAGCTTGATCAGCCAGATCCCGCCGATGATGCCGCCCGCCACGCTAGCCCACAGGCTGGTGGCCTTGGCCACCACGCCGATCTGCGTCTTGGTGAAACCCAGGTCGAGATAGAACGACGTCGCCAGCGACGTCGCCATCGAATCGCCCAGCTTGTACAGGAAAATGAACGCCAGCACGAGCAGCGCCTGCGACCAGCCGCCGCGCGAGACGAACTCATGGAACGGCTCGATCACCGCCTCGCGCAGGGTCTTCGGCGGCGTGCCGCGAATTTCCGGCTCTTTCACCACGAGCGTCATGACGATACCCGGCAGCATGAACGCGGCCGTTGCGAAGAACACCTGCGCCCAGGGCAGATGATCGGCCATGATGAGCGCGAGCGAGCCCGGCACCAGCCCCGCGACCTTGTAGGCATTCACGTGCATCGCCGTGCCGAGGCCCTGCTCGCGATCCGACAGGAGTTCGCGTCGGTAGGCGTCCAGACAAATGTCGAGACTGGCGCTGAAGAACGCGAGCGCCGCCGCGAGCGCCGCGATCGTCATCAGGTCGCGCTGCGGCGAATAGGTGCCCATGAGCGCCACCGCACCGGCCACGAGCAACTGCGTGACGAACATCCAGCCGCGCCGCCGCCCCGGCTTCCAGCCGAAGATATTGGGCGCGAAGCGATCCATGAGCGGCGCCCACAGGAACTTCCAGGTGTAGGGAAACTGGATCAGTGCAAACAGGCCGATCGCCTTGAGATCCACATGTTCGCTGCGCAGCCACGCCTGCACGAGATTGAGCAGGATGAAAAGCGGCAGACCGGAGGTAAAGCCGAGAATCACGCAGATGAGCATCCGCGTGGGGTGGAAGACACGCCCGTCGTCGGGCGGCAGCGAATCGGTCATGGGAAAGGCAATAGGGGCCGGCCGACGACGGTGCGCGGCGCCCGGCCCTGATTATCCTCACTGTCAGGGGCCAGGCGCTTCGCTGTCCCGCCGGTTGCCGTCGGTTCAGGAACGCTTGACGCGATAGACCGCAAGACTACCACGCCAGTTCGCGCCCACCGATACGAGCCGGCCGTTGTGCAGCACCGCCCGATCGAGGATCTTCACGCCGACATCCGGCGCGAGCGCCTCGAAATCCTTGATCGTCAGTACGCGCACGTTCGGCGTGTTGTGCCACTGGAAGGGCAGGCTCTTCGACACCGGCATGCGCCCCCGCAGGACGGACAACCGATGCGGCCAGTAGCCGAAGTTCGGAAACGAGACGATGGCCTCGCGCCCCACGCGCACCGTCTCTCGCAGGATGTCTGCCGTGCGATGGATGGTCTGCAACGTCTGCGACAGGATCACGGTATCGAAGCTCTGATCTTCGAACAGCCTCAGGCCGTCTTCCATGTTCTGCTGGATGACATTGATGCCGCGCTGCGCGGAGGCAAGCACGCCGGCGTCGTCGATCTCCACGCCGTAGCCGCTCACGTCGAGCTCGTCCATGAGCAGGCGCAGCAGCGAGCCGTCGCTGCAACCGAGATCGAGCACCTGCGACGACGGCTCGATCCATCGGGCAATGACGCGAAAGTCGGGACGGTCCGACAGCGAGGCCGAAATGCGACCGCGCGATGCGGCCAGTTGCGCCGCCTGCGCGCTGGTGACCGGTGCGGTGGACTGACTCATACCCCAATCTCCCGGGCGATACGTTCGTAGTAGGCGCGCACCAGATTGTGATAGCGCGAGTCGGTGAGCAGGAAGGCGTCGTGACCATGTGGCGCGTCGATTTCCGCGTAGCTCACCGTGCGGCGCGTGTCGAGCAGCGCCTTGACGATTTCACGCGAGCGCGCCGGTGCGAAGCGCCAGTCGGTCGTGAACGAAACGATCAGGTACTTGGCGGTGGTGTGCGCCAGCGCCCTGGCCAGATCGCCGCCCACCGTCCTGGCGGGGTCGAAGTAATCGAGCGCGCGCGTGATCAGCAGATAGGTGTTCGCATCGAAATACTCGGCGAACTTGTCGCCCTGGTACCGAAGATACGACTCGACCTCGAACTCCACGTCGAAACTGAAGCGGTAACCGTCGTCCTGTGGGCTCGCGCCTGCGCTCCCGCCCCCCTTACCCGCATCCTTCACCCCGTCGACGAGCGCTTCGGCGCGCCGCAGCGCGCGACCGAACTTCGTCGCCATGTCCTCGTCGGACAGATAGGTGATGTGACCGATCATGCGCGCCACGCGCAGCCCGCGGCGCGGGACCACGCCGTGGGCGTAGTAGTCGCCGCCGTGAAAGTCGGGATCGGAGAGGATGGCCGAGCGGGCCACTTCGTTGAATGCAATATTCTGCGCCGAGAGCTTCGGCGTGGACGCGATGACCAGACAATGTCCCACGCGCTCCGGGTACATGATGCTCCACGCGAGCGCCTGCATGCCGCCCAGGCTGCCGCCCATCACGGCCGCGAACTTGTGAATGCCGAAGACATCGGCCACGCGCGCCTGTGCGTTGACCCAGTCTTCGACGGTCACGACCGGAAAGCGTGCGCCGTACGGCGTACCCGTGGCTTCGTCGAGGCTCATCGGTCCGGTCGAGCCGAAGCACGAGCCGAGGTTGTTCACCCCGATGACGAAGAAGCGATCGGTATCGAGCGGCTTGCCGGGGCCGACCATGTTGTCCCACCAGCCCACGTCCTTGGGATTGTCGGCGGCGATACCCGCCACGTGATGCGACGCATTGAGCGCGTGGCACACGAGCACGGCGTTGCTGCGATCGGCATTGAGCTCGCCGTAGGTCTCGACCATGAGGTCGTACCCGGCGAGCGTGCTGCCGTTTTGCAGGGCCAGCGGCTCAGCGAAATGCATCCGCTGCGGCGTGACGATTCCGATTGAAGATTCCATAAATCCCTGTCCGAAACATGCCGGCGCCGGCACCCGGATCAACGAGACGACATTGATCGACGGACGGCGTCCTGAAGTGTTCTGTGCGGGAAAAGGGGTCGACGGAAAAACGGCGGGGTACGCGAACGACCTCTTTAGCCGCATTTTTAGTGAATGTCCCGGCCCGGTGAAACCCTGGCCAGGTCATTCGCGCGCCCGCAAGCGAGTCACCAAATCGGCGCGCCAATCGTCGCGACAAGGCCAGTCGATGATCCGGCAGTCCCGTCGCGGGTTGCAAAAGTATAACGTAATCCGCGCCGGGGGCGCAGACGAGCGGCCTTAGCGCAGCAGCGCCGAGACCTGAGGTTCGGCCCCTTCGGCCGGCGAGCGTTTGAACCCGCTCTTGGCGAAGCGGTGCCAGCGGCCGAGCACGTAGGACACGAGCAGGTTGGCCCGCGAATTGGCGTCGAACGTCTCGGGCAACGTGCCCTGCGCGCTTGCCAGGCGCAAGACCTGGCGCAGCGACGCCTCGATGCGATCGAGCAGCTGGTTCATGCGTTCCTGCAAACGCTCGTGCTCGCCGACCAGCGCTTCGCCGGTCAGCACGCGGGTCATGCCCGGGTTCTTTTCCGCGAAACCGAGCAGCATCAGCACGATGGCGCGGGCTTGCGTCACGCCGTCCTGGTCTTGCGCGGAGATCTGGTTGATCAGGCCGAAGATGGTTTGTTCGATGAACTCGATGAGGCCTTCGAACATCTGGGCCTTACTCGCGAAGTGGCGATAGAGCGCCGCTTCGGAGACATCGAGGCGCGCGGCAAGCGCGGCCGTGGTGATCTTCTCGCCCTTGGGGGTCTCGAGCATGGCGGCGAGGGTCTGCAAGACCTGCACACGGCGCTCACCCGGTTTGGGACGGGTTGCCTTCACCGGCGCGGGCGCGGCCTCCAGCGCATCGGCGACGCCGTACCCGGCGCCGGTCGAAGAATTTTCCTGCTGCATCGTCTGGTCGTTATCGGTAGGGATTTGATTGTCGGGCGGCATGGGCCATGGCCCCGGTCGCAAGGCGAGCCCGTAACTCGCGCAGAGATTGTACTTTGATATCCACGTAGTGTGGGCGCCCACTGCGCGGCATTGCGTCACCCACACTGTTTCTCGCCGGCAGATGCCCTGTGATCCATACCGTCCTGATGCCGAAATGCCGCAAGTGCTTGAGGTGCGAGCGTGTGTCTTCGACCAGCCAGGTGCGATGCGGCGAGAGGCCCTCTCTCGCCAACAGACGGCGCAGCATGATGGCGTCTGGCTTGGCGCGCCAGGCACGCCGGTCGGCCATGTCTTCGATGCTCACACAGCGCTCGAAATGGCGGCGGATGCCCAACGCTTCGACGATCGGCAGCGCGTAGTGCGCCGGTGCGTTCGTGAGCAGTATCTTGCGCCCCGGGAGCCCGGCCATCAGGCGGGCGACGCCGCGCTCCGCGCGCAACACCTCCGCCAGCGGCGGCAGCGCGTGCACGCGCGCCAGGAACTCGTGCGGATCGATCGCGTGATGCCGGATCAGTCCGAGCAGCACCGCACCGTAGCGCGACGTGTAATCCGTGCGCAGCCGGTTGGCCTCGTCGTGCGACAGTCCCAGCTTCTCGACGATATAGGCGGTCATCGCACGATTGATCTGCGGGAAGATCGCGTGCGACGCGCGATGCAGCGTGTTGTCCAGATCGAACAGCCAGACCGGACCGCGCGAGCCATATTCGCTGCGTGCGCGTGACGCGCGCCGGCGTCGGCTCAGAACATGGGAAGAAGGCACGGAGATAGCGCAATCATGCGAGCAGATGGAAGAAGATGACGCCGCCGCATCGACAGCCTCCCGATCCCCGGGCAAGACAATGCGGCTTCGGCAAGGCACGATGCTAGCGCGCGATGCCCGCTTTGACAAATCCGCCCGCGCAGCCTGGCAACGATCGCGCGGCGCGCCGCGCTTACGCCCCGGCGGGCTTCACGCGCGTGCGCACCAGACTCACGACCCCGCCCAGTATCGCGAGTGCGGTGGCGGCGACCATGGCCGCACGCGCGCCGTCGTCACCGTACGCATCGAAGAGCAGCGCCACGACGGCGGCGCCCAGCGTCATGCCGACGGTGCGCGCGATCGTCATCAGCCCACTCGCCGCCCCGCTGCGCTCACGCGGTGCGCCCATCATGATGATGCGGTTGTTGGGTGTCTGAAAGAAGCCGAAGCCCACACCGCACAGCGCCATGCGCAAGGCGATGTCCCAATCGCCGGCGCGCGGCGGCAGCCACGCGAGCGAGGCCAGCCCCAGTGCGAAGACGCCGAGGCCGAGCGCGCTCAGGCGAGCGCTGTCGAAGCGGTCCGACAGACGCCCGGCAAGCGGCGCAACGAAAACGATGACCAGTGGCCATGGCGTGATGAGCAGACCGGTCACGGCCTCGCTGCGCGCGAGTGTGTGCTGCAACAGGAACGGCATGCCGACATACGACAGCGTCTGCGACATGTAGCAGGCCACCGACGTGAGCGACGACAGCGCCAGCACCGGCACGCGCATGAGGTCGAGTGGCAGCAGCGGTGTTTCGCGCCTGCGCTGATGACGCACGAGCATCACGGCCACGACGATCCCCAACACGATCTGCAACGTCGCCATACCGCGGCGTCCCGTCTCGCCGAGATGCCCCACACCGATGATGACGAGCGCGAGCGCCGCCGCATTGAGCAGGGCGCCGGGCACGTCGATGCGTCGCGCGGCGCCCGGCGTGCGCGGCAGGCACCGGAACGACGCCGCGAAAGCCACCGCACCGATCGGCAGATTGATGGCGAACAGCCACCGCCAGTCGCCCAACGAGAGAATCGCAGCCGCGACACTGGGCCCCGCGGCGGTGGACAGCGCGACCGTGAGCGCGAGCAGGGAGATGGCGCGTCCGCCCAGATTCGGCGGGAACACCATACGCAACAACGCGGGCACGATCGTCGACATGCACGCCCCGCACAGTCCCTGCGCAACGCGCGCGACGACGAGCCAGGCGAGACTGGGCGCGAGCGCGCAGCCCGCCGAGGCCAGCGTGAAGCCCGCCACGCCGAAGAGAAACACACGCCGGTAGCCGAGCTTCTCGCCGAGCGCGGCCAGCGGCAGCACGGCCATGGCGAAGATCAGCTGATAGGCGTTGACGACCCAGACCGTCGAGGCCGGATCGGATGCCAGATCGTGCGCGATGGTCGGCAGCGCCACGTTGGCGATCGAGGCATCGAGATTGCCCAGAAAGGTGCCCAGCAGGATGGACGGCACGGCGATGCGCCGCGCGTTCGCGCTCAGTCCGTCGGCGAGCGGTGTGCCAGGGGGCGTGGGTCGGGTCATACGGGATACGGGGTGAAACGCACGGGAGAAAAAATGCGGCCCGGGAACACAGTCGCCGTTGCCCAGGCCGGGCAGGAAAATCGCACGCAATGGCGCAGCTCGGGGAATGTTCGGCTGCACACGGTCATGCCGCACGACGTCTGCCGGATCACTCTTTCGTTGTGCGCGACACCGCCACCACGTCGCATGCCGCGCAACTGGGAGTGACGCAGCACCGCGTCACGTGCGACTCGCCCCCCCGGACGTGCCGCACGCGCTTGACGCACGCGATGCCGCGATTTCCGACGCTACTGGCAACGCCCGATCAGAACGTGTGCTGAATGCCCAGCATCGTACCGAACTGGTTGCCGCCCGTCACGACCGAGCCGCCCGCCGCGATTGCCACCGCGCCGTTCTGGCTGTTCGCCACCCAGCCGGCCATGCCATACAGCGACGTGCGTTTCGACAGCGAGTACGTGGCGCGGCCGATGAGCATCGTGGCGTTGGCCTTGCTCTTGAGCTGATAGCGAATGGCCTGTGCGTCGAACGTCCAGGTGATCGTCGGCATGTAGGTCACGCCGAGGAAGTAGATGTCCGAGCGCAGCGATGCCGCGTCGGCGCTCACGTTGCGGTGAATCCAGCCGCCGCCCACGCGTCCCGTCGACCACTTGTAGTAGGCATTGATGACCGAGTGCGAGTCCGTGTAGTTCGAGCTGGTCAGCGGCGCCGCGGCGCCCGTGTTGCCGCGCATCTGGTCGTACGACGCCGAAATGCCGAAGTTCTGGTAGTCGTAGCCGAGCAGGCCGGTGAACTGCTTGCACGCCTGGTAGTTGCCGGCAACGTTACCCGCGCAATTCGTGGCCGACGGCCCGCCCGCGCTCGACCCGTCGCGCCCGAAGCTGTAGGTCGCACCGACGGTCACGCCATCGAACTTGCCCATGTAGCCCACCGCGCTGTCGCTGCGGGCATTGGCGATGTACGGATCGATACTCGCGAGCGAGAAGATCGACGGCCCGATCACATCGGCATTGCCCGTGACGTAGAACGTCATGTTGTTCTGACGGCCAATGAGGAACGTACCCCATGAACCCGACAGACCGACGTTGGCCTGACGGCCGAACAGGCGTCCACCGTAGTTCAGGTTGCCGGTACCCGGCTGGAAGCCGTTCTCCAACGTGAAGACGGCCTTCAGACCGCCGCCCAGATCTTCCACGCCCTTCAGGCCGAAGCGCGACGGCACCTTGCCGGTGAGGGTCGGCTCGCCGATGAAGCTGCCGCCATTGGCGGCGTTGTTGTAATAGGCAACGCCGGTATCGACGATTCCGTACAGCGTCACGTTGCTTTGCGCCTGCGCCAGGCCTGCACCCAGCATCAGGCCTGCGGCCAATGCATGTTTCACTTTCACTTCTGTCCCCTTGTTTTTGAAATACACAGCTACGAGGGTCGCCCCTCAACTACAACCTCCGAACTGGCGCGAAGCCGGTCCAGCCTTTTGTGGAACGGCACTGCGGCCGTCTCGGGTACTGCCCTTCTCAACTGCCTTCCTGCGCTGCCGGGCAACCGGTGCCGCCTCCTGGATGCACCATTCGGCACCGGTACCCGCCGTTTTTCGGCGCGACGTGAGTTGCTGTTTTTTCCTCACGCCTCGCGTACGAAAGTGAAACGTGCTTCGCGCCGGGCGATGCGCCAGCCTTGCGCGGTGCGCACGAACGTATCGTCGAACTCGCCCATCACCTGGCGGCCATGCACCGCACGGCCGAACGGTCCCGGCGCATCCTGCGCCGAGGCGCTCCACAGCAGCACCATGCTGCTGCCGCGCGCCTGCGTCGGCGAAGTGACGTCGATCAGGACATTGCCTACGAGATGCCGTGTGATCCGGTCGGCCGGACGCGCCGCATACGCCTCGGCGATTGCCGCAGGCCCCACGAGGGTGTCGCCGCCCGGGCGCACGAGCACGCCCTGCTCGGCGAACAGGGCCCCGAGCCCCTTCGGGTCGCGATGGTCATTGCACGCGGCGAAACGCATCACGAGGTCGTGACAGGCCTGCTTCGCAAGGCACAGCTCGAGACCATCGAGGCCATCGGGGCCGTCGAGCGCGTTGGCCGATTGAGAGGCGAGGTTCGAAACGCTTTCGGTCATAGGGCGCGCGCCTCCGCCTGCGAGAGCCATGCGCGCATCGCGCCGGCGACATCCTCCGGCCGCTCCATCGGACTCATGTGCCCGCTGTGCTCGACCACGCACAACACCGCGCCGGGAATGGCGCCGGCCATGGTTGCGTGGCGGGCCAGCGGGCTCCATGTGTCCTGACGCCCGCACAACACGAGCGTGGGACACCGCACATCGGCAAGCAGCGATGTCGCGTCCGGGCGCCCGAGCAGCGCGCGAATCTGCGCCGCGAACTGATCCGGATGGCTGCGCTCGATCATGTCGAGAATCGCGGCGAACAACGGTGTGCCGATCTGGTCCGGGTGCACCATGCCGGTCGCCCACACCTGCCCCATCGCGCGCATGCCTTGCTCACGCGCGCGCGCGAGCAAGGTGCCGCGGCCGGCCCGCTCCTTCTCGCCGGCCTCGCCCTCGGGCAGGGCCTGATAGCCGGTGTCGAGCAACGCGAGATGCGTTACGCGATGCGGGGCGCGGCGCACGACTTCGAGCGCCACGCGTCCGCCCATGGAGTGACCCGCCAGCGCGAATTGCGGCTCGGCCGTGCTCGCCAGCACGTGATCGGCCATCGCCGCGATGGTGTCGAGCATGCCCCACGCGGGAACGCGGCAATCGTATTGCGGCAGCAGTGCCGCGGTCGCGGCCCACGCCACCTGGTCGCAGAGCAAGCCGGGAAGCATGAGCAGCGGGGGACGTTCGTTGCTCATGACTTCCCTCCTTGCGCCCAGACGTGAAACGGTATGCACACCTCGCCGTCGAAGAGCCAGCGCGCCGTGCGCAGCAGTCCGGCGCCGGCAACCTCGGGCGCGCCATCGGCGTCGCGGTCGAGCGCCAGACGGACCGTGAACTCGCCAGTCGGATGTTCGATGGCGAGCAACGGCGCGTCGCCCTCGGGCACCACCGCCATGTCGTGGCAGACGGTGCCCGGCAGCGCGGCGGCCGTCGCCACGCTTACGGCCGCGAGCACGCCGATGGACGTGTGACAGCGATGCGGAATGAAACAGCGTGTCGCGAGCGCGCCACCGGCTTGCGGCGGCGCCACGAGACACATTTTCGGCACCGTGCGCGAGCGCACGTCGCCCAGGTTCATGCGCGGCCCGAGCGCGAGACGAATGGCCTCGATACGCTCGCGCAGCGTCTGGAAATCGGCCCCCGACTCCAGCGCCTCACACGGCTCGGCACCGGTCGCGCCCAGGTCCGCCGCGCGCATGAGCACCAGCGGCATGCCGTTGTCGATGCAGGTCACCGCGACGCCCTCGACCGTGTCCTGACGCGCGCCGGTCGGAAACAGTGCACCGCACGACGAGCCCGCGGTGTCACGGAACATCAGCGGAATCGGCGCGGACGTGCCCGGCACGCCATCGATGGCCACGTCGCCCTCGTACTTCACCACGCCGTCCGGGGTCTGGACCGTGGCGACCGCCACCTGCCCGGTATTGACCATGTGAATGCCGACCTCCGTCACGTCTCCACCGACGGCCACGAGCCCGCGCTCGATCGCGAACGGCCCCACGCCGGCGAGGATGTTGCCGCAGTTTTGTCCGTAGTCGACCCGCGCTTCGTCGACCACGACCTGCGCGAACAGATAATCGACGTCGGCATCGGACCGCGTCGCATGCGAGACGATGGCCACCTTGCTCGTGAGCGAGTGCGCGCCGCCCATACCGTCGATCTGGCGTGCGTCGGGCGAGCCCATCGCCGCGAGCAGCACAGCGTCGCGCGCGGCGGGATCCGCGGGCAGATCCTCGGCGAGGAAGTACAGCCCCTTCGAGGTACCGCCGCGCATGACGGCTGCACGAATGCGCGTCTGGGAATGCTTCATGTCGGCCAAGTCGCGCCCCTCACTCGCCTTGCAGCTCGTCGAGTGAGTCGACATAGCGCAGGCCCTTTGCCGCGAGACGCTCACGCATCTTGTAATAGTCGAGTCCGAGCGTGCCGCCGGCGAGCACGCCGCGCTTGTAGGCTTCGTCAGCGCCGCGCGCCTCGGCCGCCCTGGCCACCGCCCGCGCGGTGGCGAACGGCACCACCACCACGCCGTCGTCGTCGGCCACGATCACGTCGCCGGGGTTCACGATCTGGTTCGCGCACACGACCGGCACATTCACCGAGCCGAGCGTCTCCTTGACCGTGCCCTGCGAGGAGACGGCTTTCGACCACACGGGAAACTGCATCTCGGTCAGCGTGCCGATATCGCGACAGCCGGCATCGATGATCAGCCCGGCCACGCCGCGCGCCTTCATCGACGTGGCGAGCAGATCGCCGAAGTAGCCGTCGTCGCACGGCGACGTCACGCCCACCACCACGATGTCTCCCGGTCGGGCCTGTTCCACCGCCACGTGGAGCATCCAGTTGTCGGACGGCGGCGCGAGCACGGTCACGGCACTGCCGGCGACCGACGCGCCGCGATAGATCGGACGCAGGTAGGTGGCCATGAGACCAAGACGGCTTTGCGCCTCGTGCACCGTGGCGCTGCCCGCATTGCGAAGCGTGTCGAGCGTTGCGGCATCGACACGGGGAATCTGACGAACGACGACGCCGCGAATCATGACGGTTGCCCCGTGAATGGTGAGAATGGCTTCATGTATCAGGAGAGTTGCTCGGTCACGACCGGCGTAAGACGCATGAGTCCTTCCGCGTACTTGATGTCGCGCGCGGCCGTGATGCCGATGTTGCGTTTGGCCTGCACGCCGCGCTGCAATGCCACGCGCGTGTAGTAGTCCCACAGATGCTCCTGGCCGGCCATGCATTCGATGGCCGCGCGCTTCTTGTCCCACACCGGCGTGATGTCCACGAACGTGTTCGGAATCCACTCGCACTGTTCGGTCTGGTGCGGCTCGAATGCGAGCACGGCCGGCGCACCGATGATCTTCTGCCCCGGGTTGTGCCCTTCGGCCTGCGCGATCACGCGCGCCTCCTGCGTGACGTGCATCGCCAGCGGGTGATCGAAGTTGTACGGGTCCTTCTCGGAGTGGCTCAGCACAAAGGACGGCTGCACTTCGCGATAGATGTCGACGAGCCGGAACAACGTTTCGTCGGACACGCGCATCGGATAGTCGCCGATATCGAGGAACTCGATCTCCGCGCCGAGAATGTCGGCCGCGCGCTGCGCTTCTTCGCGACGCGCCGCCTTGACCTTCGCCTCGGTCATCTCGGCGCCTTTGCGCCAGAGCTTGGCCGATTCGCCGCGCTCGCCAAACGACAGGCAGACGATCTTCATGCGATAGCCCTGCGCGACGTGCGCGGCGATCGTGCCGGCCGCGCGCCAGACGAAGTCCGCCGAGTGGGCGCTGACCACCAGGCCTGCCAGCCCCTGGGCTTGGGTGTTCTGTGATGTGCTCATGTGTTTGACGCCTTTGTCTCTTTGCTTGCTGCGTGTATCGCGGTATCGCGGTATCGCCGCATTACCGAATTACCGAATTGCCGCCGCGCCGATACATGCCGCGCGGCGCATCGTGCGATCAGACGCTCTCCAGTCCCACCAGCGCGCCGAGCAGTTCCGGCGCGGCCGCGAGTTCGCTGCTGCGCCCGGACCAGACTTCGCGGCCGCGGTCCAGCACCAACGCCCGATCGGTGAGTTCCAGCCCGAGCTCCGCGTGCTGCTCCACGAGCACCACGCCCATGCCGCCGTCGGCGCGCAGCTTCCAGAACGCATCGACCAACTGGTCGACGATCACCGGCGCGAGGCCTTCGAACGGTTCGTCGAACAGGATCACGCGCGGGTTGCCGATCAACGCCCGGCCGATCGCGAGCATCTGTTGCTCACCGCCCGAGAGCTGATTGCCCAGATTGCGGCGACGCTCGTGCAAACGCGGGAACAGGTCGTACACACGCTCGAGCGACCAGTCGGACGTCGCGCGCGTGTCGCCGCCCATGGCCGACACTTGCAGGTTCTCCTCGACAGAGAGCGACTTGAAGATCTCGCGCTCCTGAGGCACCAGCGCGAGCCCGGCCCGGGCGCGCCTGTAGGCGGGCCACGAGGAAATGTCGTCGCCGCGATAGCGCACCACGCCGCCGTGGCGCGTCGTCAGTCCGAGCAGGCTGAGGAGCAGCGTGCTCTTGCCCACGCCGTTGCGCCCGAGAATAGCCACGGCCTCACCCGCCGCCACGCGCAGGCTCAGGTCTTCGAGCACGATGGTTTCGCCGTAACCGGCGCTCAGCCCGCCGGCTTCGAGCAGCATGTCAGTCATGATGGCGACGCCCCAGATAGATATCGCGCACGCGCGGATCGCTGCGCACTTCGTCTTTTTCGCCTTCCATGAGCACCGCGCCTTCGACGAGCACGGTGATGCGTCGCGCGAAGCGGAAGACCAGATCCATGTCGTGCTCGATGACCATCACCGCCACGTCCGACGGCAGGCGTTCGAGCAGCTCGAACAATTTGCGACCCTGCCCCGACGGCACGCCGGCCACCGGTTCATCAAGCAACAACACCTTCGGGTCCAGGGCGAGACCCAGAGCGATCTCGACCTGGCGACGCTGCCCGTAAGCCAGTTCGCTGATGCGCTTGCCGGCCAGATCGAGCATGCCGAGATCGCGCAGGCGTTCGGCCGCTTCGTCGACGACCGCCGAACGGCTCGCGAGCGGCCTGCCGATGCGCCCGTCAAGCCCGCGACGCGAGGACAGCGCAAGCGCCACGTTCTCGGCCACGGTGAGCGAGTCGAACAGCGTGTTGAGCTGGAACGTGCGGGCCAGGCCGAGCTTCACGCGCTTGTGCGAAGGCATCGACGTCACGTCCGTGCCGCCCACGCGCACCACGCCGGCATTCGGTCTGAGCACCCCCGTGAGCAGGTTCATCAAGGTGCTTTTGCCCGCCCCGTTCGGGCCGATGAGCGCGTGTCGCGCGCCGACCGGGAGCGACAGGTTGACGTTGCGGGTCACGTCCAGCTGACCGAAGCGCTTGGACAATCCCTGAATTTCGAGTGCGGCGCTCATGGCGTCACCTCCCCTTCCTTCGACGTCGCGGACGCGCCCTGGATGCCGCTTGCGTGAGACGCGTCGGGCGTGACCGTCGTGCGGCGGCGCAAGCGCGCCGTCAGGCGGTCCACCAGACCGATGAGGCCGTCGGGAGCGAAGCGCACGACGACGATCAGCAGCACGCCAAGCGCGGCCAGCCAGTTCGTGGGATCGATGGCCGCGATGCGGTCGGACAGCACCATGAACACGACTGCGCCGAGCACGGCGCCGTAGAGGCGCCCGGTGCCGCCGAGTGCGAGCATCACGAGCACGTTGGCCGAGAGCGTGAACGACAGCGTGTCGAGCGCCACGATATTGTTGACCTGCGCGGAGAGCGCGCCAGCCACGCCGGCCAACGCGGCGGCCAGCGTGTACAGCATCAGGCGGCGCAGTCCCACGCGCACGCCGAGCAGCGACATGCGCATCGCGTTCTCGCGAATGCCCTGCACCGTCAGGCCGAACGGGGAATTCACCAGAAACTGCGTGAACAGGTAGACCACCAGCAACACCGCCAGCGTGTACAGATACGCGGTGTGACCGTAGATGTCGAACTCGAAGCGACCGAGCAGGGGCGCGATGGTGTAACCGGTCAGGCCGTCGTCGCCCATCGTGATCGACTTCGCGACGTTGCCCGCTTCATACAGGAGCGTGGCGCAGACGAGCGTGAGCATGATCTGCGTGAGGCCGCTCACGCGCAGCACGACAACGCCCGTGACGAGCCCCACCAGCGCGGCGACCACGGCGCCGGCGATCAGCCCGAGCAACGGGTCGGGCGACACGTGCAGCGCGAACAGACCGGCCGCGTAGGCGCCGCTGCCGAAGAACGCCGCATGTCCCAGCGTCTCGATGCCGCCGTAGCCCTGCACAAGATCGAGCGAGAGCGCGAAGATGATCATGATCAGCACGCTCGTGGCGAGCGCGAGATACAGATCGGCGAAGAAATAAGTGGCAATCGCGGCGAGCAGCAGCACGGCGTCGAGCGGGCCGAGCCGCTTTCGGCGCAGTGCCGGCGAGACCTGCGCGGCGCCGGCCGGCATTTGGGAAGGCATCATCCGGGACATCGTTACCTCCGCTCAGGCGCGGCCGACCAACCCTTGCGGGCGGATCAGCAGGATGGCCAGCACGGCCAGGTAGATCATGAAGGCGCCGAGCGCCGGCACGTAGTAACGGCCGAGCGTGTCGATCAGGCCAAGCAGCAGACCGGCGTAGAGCGAACCGCGCAGGCTGCCCAATCCGCCCGCGGCCACCACGATCAGCACCAGCACCAGGTACTTCAGGCCGTAGTACGGTTCGAGCGGCAGGATCTGGCTGGAGAGAGCGCCGCCAAGGCCCGACAGGCCACACCCGATGGCGAACGTGATCGAGAACACGACCGGCACGTCGATGCCGACGCAACGCGCCATGCGCGGATTGTCGACGGCGGCGCGCAACTTCGCGCCGAACGACGTGCGCTCGAGTCCCCACCAGATGCCCAGTGCGACCACGGCACTGCACACCAGCGCGAAGATGCGGTACACCGAGACCGAGAACGCGCCGAAGTCCCACGTGCCGCGCAGGCCCTGCGGCACCGGAATCGATTGCAGCTCGGTGCCCGCGAGGTGTTTGGCGATCGCGCAGATGATGAACGCGAGCCCGATCGTCATGAGCAACTGCCCCAGGCCATTGGCCGTGTAGACCCAGCGATACAGCGTGCGCTCGAGCACCGCGCCGAGCACCATCGTGCCGGCCACGCCCACGAGCAGGGCGACGAAGAAGTCGAGCCCGGCGCGCTGCATGGCCCATAGGGTGAAATAACCGCCGATCATCGCGAAAGCGGAATGTGCGAGGTTGACCACGCGCATCACGCCGAGCGTGACCGTGAGGCCCACGGAGATGAGGAACAGCAGCATCCCGTAGGCCACACCGTCGATCGACAACGACAGGAAAGTGGCAAGCGATTGCGTCATGAGGAATTACCGGAACCGAACGAACTGAACGACGTCGCCTGACTTACTTGGCAGCTACCTGGGGGTGGCTCACATGCCACGGCTCGACCACCGCCTTGAACGTTTCGATAGGCTTGTTGCCGAGCTTGCCGTCGATGGTCTCCACGCGGCGGATGTACACGTTCTGCACGATTTCACGCGTCTTCGGATCGATCGACACCGGGCCGCGCGGGCTGGTCCAGGCGAAGCCCTTCACTGCGGCGATCGCCTTGTCGGCGTCCTTCTTGCCCTTGGTCGCCTTGATCATCTGCGCGATGAGCGTCATCGAGTCATAAGCCGACACGGATGCGATCGAGGGCAGCGCGCCCGGGCCGTATTTGGCCTTGTAGGCCTTCACGAACGCCGTGTTCTCCGGCGTCGTCAGGAACGGCGAGTAGTGCAGCGCGGTGATGGTCCCGAGCGCGCTGTCGCCGATGGCGGGCAGATCGGACTCCATCGTCTCGGTCGTGGCGAACAACTGGATGCCGGCCTTGTCGAGCTCGCGCTCCTTGAAGGCCTTCACGAAACCGGCCGACATCGGGCCCACCGGCATGAACAGGAAAACGGCGTCCGGCTTGGCGTCCTTCACGCGCTGCAGGTAGCTCGAGAAATCGGTCGTCCCCAGCGGCACCTTCACTTCGGTGGCGATCTTGCCGCCGGCCTTCTTGAACGTCTCGCTGTAGGCGTCGATGGCGTCGTAACCCGTGGCGAAGTCGGCCACCACGATGGCGGCATTCTTCACGCCCTTGCTCGCGGCGTACTCGACGAGCGGCACGCTCACCGTCCACTGCGTGAAGCCAGTGCGCACGAAATACGGCGACTTCAGCGTCACGCTCGACGTACCGGAGTTGCCGATGACCAGCGGCGT
The DNA here is from genome assembly GCF_000767615.3 of Pandoraea pnomenusa. Classification (NCBI taxonomy): domain Bacteria; kingdom Pseudomonadati; phylum Pseudomonadota; class Betaproteobacteria; order Burkholderiales; family Burkholderiaceae; genus Pandoraea; species Pandoraea pnomenusa. The sequence continues at coordinate 5,145,036 of NZ_CP009553.3, forward strand.
CTTGGTCTGGTTGACCACGTCGGCCATGGCCAGCACGTTCGGCGTGAACGAGCCGCCGAACAGGTATTGCACCTGGTCGCGCACCACGAGTTCCTGCGCGAGCTGACGCGTACGCTGCGGATTCACGCCGCCTTCGTCACGCTCGAGGATCACGATCGTGTCGTTGCCGACCTTGCTCTTGTTCTGTTCGAGCCACAGATTCACGCCACGGCGATATTCCGTGCCCCACCACGACGCCGAGCCCGAGAACAGGCCCAGCATGCCGACTTTGATGTCTTCCGCGTGGGCCGAAACAGCGGTGAATTGGCAAACACTCGCCATTGCCACAGCGAGCCAAAGATGGCGCTTCATCATGGTGTCGTCTCCTCGTCGGCGTCGGGCGCCGCTCCGTTTTTTGATGTGGCGCGCCGGGGGTTGGCGCGCCTTTTCAAGGTATCCGGAACAGCTTAGGCAACCGAAATGGCGACGTCGAATGAAACTCCCGCGTCGAGCGTTGCGTTTTTCGTATATCCCCGAGCTTTCCCCTACGTAATGTGACCTTTTGTTCGGATCGAATTTCGCGCAGCGGGACGCGACACGTTCCGACGGTGGAACGCCCGCCGTGCAAGGCGCGGCGAGGCGTCGTCGATCCGGGGGACGAGTGGAAAAAGTCGCACGCGTGCCCATACGGGGACACATGCAACTCATGGTGAATCCGGCGATTTTCGCCGCGCTGGCGCACGCCGCGACAAGCGGCGCGCGCACGCATGGCCGCCGTGACGTGGCGACGCCTTCGAATCAGGTGGGATGCTGCATCGTCGGCGCAAGCGCGCGCAGTTCGTCGAGCAGTTGTTCGGCAGCCGGCGAGAGCAACCCGTCGCGCCGTGTCGCCACACCGATGGCGCGGCTGGCGTGTTGCAACGCCACCGGCACCACCGAGAGTTCCCCCGTGCGCAGCTCGGACGTGATCTGCACGGGAGAGAGCAGCGCCAGTCGATCGCTCGCCGCGAGCAGTCCGCGAACCACCGGCGAACTGCTCGCATGGACCTGCGTCTTCGGCAACGGCAGGTCCGCCGCGTGGAACACACGCTCGAACACGCCGCGCGCCGGCGTACACGGCAGCGGACTCACCCAGCCGTACTCGGCCAGTTCGGCCAGCGTCGGCGCAGCGCCGGTGGCAAGACACGGGTGGCCGGCGCGGGCGACGACCGACAGATGGTCCTCGAACAGCGCTTCCTGACGAATGTCCGGCGGCACGTCGCTGGCGCGCAATGCGCCGACGATCATGTCGACGTCCGCCTGGCGCAGTTGGCGAACCAGCGCTTCATACGTGCCATCGACGACCGTCACGCTCAGATACGGCGACTTGTGAAGGAGGCTGTCGATTGCCTTGGGCAGCAGAAAGCCGCTCGAGAGCGGCAGCGCGGCCACGATCACGGTCCCCTGCTGACGACCGCCAAAGGGCGCCAGTTCGTCTTCCGCAATCGCGAGTTCGGCCAGCGCGCGCTTGACCGGTCCGAGCAGGGCCTGCGCCTCGTCGGTCAGACGCGTGCCGCGCGGCGTGCGGCGGAACAACTTGATGCCGATGAGATCTTCGAGCTGATCGAGATTGCGCTGGATGGTCGGCTGCGAACATTGCAGCCGGCTGGCCGCGAGCGGCCCGCTGCCGAGTTCGGCGACCGCGATGAAGCTGGTGAGCTGCTGCGGCGCGACGACCGCCGCGAAGCGGCTCGCCGCGCGGGCCCCGCCGTCGGCCTGCGAGGCCGTGGCCGCGAAGGCTTCGCGGTAGCCGTTGGCCAACTCGGCGAGCGCGCGCGTGGCGCGAACCCCGAGGCGCTGCCCGGCCGCATTCGGAATCAGGCCACGGCCGCTGCGATGAAACAGCGGGAAGCCCAGTTCCGCCTCGATGTCGGAGATCGAGCGCGCGACGGCCGACTGCGAGAGATGCAGCACGCGCGCGGCGCGCGCGACCGAATCGCACTCGAGCACGGCCACCATGGCGCGCAGGCCGCGCAGCTTGCGACACAGCAGTGTCGCCTCGCTGCTCTGCGGCGCACGGCTCCAGGTGCCACGCTCGTGACAGGCCAGCGGCGACCCGGCCGGCACATTGGACAGACTGATGACGGTGTCGACGGACATGCGCAGTGCCTTGTGACGCGAGGAAATGTCGGCTCAGCGCATGGTCGGCACGCGACGCGTGGCCATGAACTCGTCGAGCGTCTCACCCCGCATGAGGGCATACACTTCGAGGTTGGTCCTGCGCACCACGCGCGCGAATTTCTCCAGCACGAAGAAGTTCACGCCATGCCGCACGAGCCCCAGCCAGTCCTGTGCCTGCACCATCGTCTGTTCCTCGGGTGTGAGCCCGGCGGCCGTCATCGCGGCGACCGGGTCGCTCAGGTACGTGTCGCGATGCTCGGCGCGGATCATGTGCCAGAAGAACCGATTGAGCTTGAGCGTGCGGTTGCTCACGCGCAGGTCGAACGCATACGTGCCGGTGATCGCCTCGATCCCTTCGAGTTGGGGATTCATGCGGCCTCCTCTTCGTAAAGCGCCACGGTCATGGCGGTGGTCGTCGCCAGGTAGTAGTTCAGATGAAGGCGCTTGATGCGCGGCCCCATCGCGCCACGCATCGACAGCCACATGATCTGCTCCACGCTTTCCGCGCCGCCACGCTCCACGTAGTCGACGTGCTTGAGTTCGGTCAGCCTCTCCGGCTGGTGCTCCAGCAGCTCCAGGAATTCGCGATCCCACGCCTCGTCGTTGTAGCCCGTGCGCTCGCCGTGAATCTGGTGAGACAACCCGCCGGTGCCGACGACCACCACACGCAGGTCTTCCGGATACGACTCGATCGCGCGGCGCACCGCCTGACCGAGCCGATAGCAGCGACGGCCCGTGGGCAGCGGATACTGCAACACGTTGATGGCAATCGGCACGACCGTGCCCGGCCAGTCCGGCTTGTGCGGCCAGAGCAGCGGCAGCGGCGACGCACAGCCATGATCGATCGGCTTGTCCTGGAACACCGTGATGTCGAATTCGTCGTTCACGAGCGACTCGGCAATATGCGCCTGCAAGGCCACATCGCCGCGAATCGGCGGCAGCGGACGCAAACCGGCCCCCTCGTCGGCGATCGGGAACGACTCGCCCACGCCAAGCGCGAACGTCGGGTACATGTCGAAGAAGAAGGTGGTGGCGTGATCGTTGTAGAAGAACACCAGCACGTCGGCCTGCTTCTCGGCCAGCCACTTCGCCACCGGCTCGTAACCCCGGAACAGCGGCGCCCACGCGGGGTCCTGCTGCTTGCCCTTGTCGTACGCCACACCGATGGTCGGCACGTGCGACGTCCCGATCCCGCCAATGATCTTTGCCACGCTTTCGTCTCCGTCTTGTGTCTTGTATTGCGCGGGCGGCGAATGACGGCCCCCGCATTTATGCAGCGCCGAGTCTATACGGGATCCCATATCTGCATAAACAAGGGTATGTACTGATGCGATTCGTCATTATGGGATCCCATAATGAAAAAAAGCCGGATCGGACGGTATCCCGTGTGTCCGGCAGGCATTCCAGAAAACGAAAGGAGACGCATGCTGCATCCCACGCCGACCACGGTTCAATTGCGCGAGATGATCCTCAAGGGCGAACTGGCCCCGGGCGAGCGTCTGGCCGAGGCCAAGCTCGCGGAGCAGCTCGGCGTGTCGCGCATGCCGATTCGCCAGGCGTTGCCGGTGCTCGCGGAAGAAGGTCTGGTGGTGCGCGCCGGACAGCGCGGATACGCGGTGCGCGCGCATACGCGCGACGAGAGCGTCGAGGCGCTGCATCTGCGTGGCGCGCTCGAAGGCTACGCCGCCCGCTTGCTCGCCGAAAAGGGCGCGAGCGCGGAACTGCTCGCGCAATTGCGCGAGCTGCTTGCCGAGGGCGACGCCCTGCTTGCCGAGCACACCATGACCCCGGAAGTGCAGATCGGTTACGCATCGCTCAATGCGCGCTTTCACGATCTGCTCGTCACGGGCGCACGCAATCCGCTGCTCGAGGGCTTCATCGCGCGCTGCAACCTGGTGCCGTTCGTCGCGCCGCGTACGGTCGCGTTCGGTCACGAGGACCGACGCCAGTACGCCGACATCATCGCGTACGCGCACCGTCAGCATCACGCGATCGTCGAAGCCATTGCCGCGCGCCAGCCCGATCGCGCCGAATTCATGTGTCGCGAGCACATCGTCACACAGGAGCACAGCATGGGGGCGCACGTGCTCTGACTCGCGCCCGGCCCCGATATCCCCCACTTCACCCCCAATCGAAACGAGAGCGCGCCGGACGAAGGCACGCCTAGGAGACAAACGAACATGTTCCTCAAAAACACCTGGTACGTCGCCTGCACGCCGGACGAATTCGCCGAAAAGCCGCTGGGCCGCAAGATCTGCAACGAAGCGATGGTGTTCTTTCGCGACGGCAACGGCAAGGTCGCGGCGCTCGAGGACTTTTGTCCGCATCGCGGCGCCGCGCTGTCGCTGGGCTTCGTGAAGGACGGTCATCTGGTGTGCGGCTATCACGGCCTGACGGTCGATGGCGGCGGCAAGTGCACGAAGATGGTCGGTCAGCGCGTGGGGGGCTTCCCGAAGACGCGCTCGTACCCTTGCGTCGAGCGCTATGGCTTCGTGTGGGTCTGGCCGGGCGACGAAGCGCTCGCCAATGCCGACGAGATCCCGCACCTGGAATGGGCCGTGAGCGACCAGTGGGCGTATGGCGGCGGTCTGTATCACATCAAGTGCGACTACCGCCTGATGATCGACAACCTGATGGACCTTACCCACGAGACCTACGTGCACGCCACGAGCATCGGTCAGGAAGAGATCGAGGAAGCGCCCCCCAAGACCACCGTCGAAGGCGACATGGTCATCACGGCGCGCCATATGGAGAACATCAAGGCGCCGCCGTTCTGGGCAAGTGCATTGCGCGCAAACGGCCTCGACGATCAAATGCCATGCGACCGCTGGCAGATCTGCCGCTTCACGCCGCCGAGCCACGTGATGATCGAAGTCGGGGTCGCGCACGCGGGGCATGGCGGCTACCACGCCCCGGCCAACAAGAAGGCGGGCAGCATCGTGGTCGATTTCATCACGCCCGAGACCGACGAATCGATCTGGTACTTCTGGGGCATGGCGCGCAACTTCAAGCCGCAGGACGCCGAACTGACCGCGCAGATCAAGCGCGGCCAGGGCGGCATCTTCGCCGAAGACCAGGAAGTGCTCGAAGCCCAGCAACGCAATCTCTCGGCGTATCCGGAGAAGAAGATTCTCAAGCTCAACATCGACGCCGGCGGCGTGCAGTCGCGCAAGGTGCTCGACCGCCTGATCGAGGCCGAACGCGCCGGGCGTGGCGTGGAGAACGCGGCATGAAAGTCCGGCTGGCGAACAAACGCGATGTCGCCACCGACATCTGCGAATTCGAACTGGCGAGTGTCGACGGCAGCGCGCTGCCGGCCTTTACCGCCGGCGCGCACATCGACGTGCACGTGGCCAATGGTCTGGTGCGTCAGTACTCGCTGTGCAACCCGCCCGGCGAGACGCATCGCTATTGCGTGGGGGTGTTGCGCGATCCGGCGTCGCGCGGCGGCTCCGTCGGCATGCATGCGCTCGCGCCCGGCGCCGAGCTGGAAATCAGCGCACCGCGCAATCACTTCCCGCTCGCCGACGACGCTCAGCACAGCATTCTGCTCGCCGGGGGCATCGGTGTGACGCCGATCCTGTGCATGGCCGAATCGCTCGCGGCGCGCAACGCTTCGTTCGAAGTGCACTACTGCACGCGCGAACCGGCGCGCACGGCGTTTCGCGATCGCTTCTCCCGCGAAGGGCTCGCGTCGAGAACGCATTTCTACTTCGACAGCGAAGGCGCGCGCGCCGATCTGGATGCGATCCTCGCTCAGCCGTCGGGTGGCAAGCATCTCTACGTGTGCGGGCCGGCCGGGTTCATCGAAGCCGTGCTCGCGCGCGCCGAAGCCAAACAGTGGCCCGAGGGCAATGTGCATCGCGAATACTTCGCCGCGCCGGTGCAGGCCGATGCCAATGGCGAGGGCGACCGGCCCTTCCAGGTAAAGCTGCATTCGAGCGGTCGGGTGATCGACGTGAAGGCGGGCGAAACCATCGTCGCCGCCCTCGCGGCACAAGGCGTGGAAGTGCAGATGTCGTGCGAGCAAGGCGTGTGCGGCACCTGCCTGACCCGCGTGATCGATGGCATTCCCGATCATCGCGACGTCTACCTGACCGACGAAGAGCGCGCCGCCAACGATCAGATGCTGCCGTGCTGCTCGCGCAGCAAGTCGGCCATGCTGGTGCTCGATCTGTGACGCCACCGCAGGGCGTGCCGGAGTGACCGGCACACCGAACCCTCGGAGCTCGCCATGAAAAAGCCCCGCTCGCATCGCGAAGCGGGGCTTTTTTTGCGGGCATCGACCGCGGTGCAACGGGGTCGATGCCCGCTCGGATCGCATCTGCCGCGTCGGTTACAGCGCTCTGTGCCGCGTCTCGCGTACCAGCAGCGTCGAGATCAGCGCCATCGCGGCGAGCACCAGGAAGTAGGCGATGACGGGCCAGATGTGACCGTGACTCCATGCGAGCAGGCTCGCCGCGATCATCGGCGCGAGACCGCCGCCGAGCACGGTGCCGATCTGCTTGCCCAGCGACACGCCCGAGAAGCGCACACGCGTGTCGAAGAGTTCGGAGAAGAAACTGCCCTCGGGGCCGAACATCATCGGGTGAATCACCCCCGCACCGATCACGATGGCGAGCATGACCAGTGCAGCCTCCTTGCTGCCCATCATCAGGAAGAACGGGTAAATGAAGATCGCCGTGGCCGCCAGCCCCATCAGGAACATCGGACGACGCCCGAGCTTGTCGGAGAGCATGCCGAACGCCGGAATGGTGAGCATGGCGAGGATGTTCGCGTAAAGCACGCCGTCGGCCATGACGCTGCGCGGCAGGCCGAGCGTCTTGGTGCCGTACGAGAGCGAGAAGATCGCCACCAGATAAAAGAAGCTCGTCTCGGCCAGACAGATGAAAAACGTGACGAGCGTCGGGCGCCAGTATTGCGTGATGACTTCCGCCACCGGCACCTTCGCGATGTCGCGATGCTGCTCGGCCGCCTTGAAGCTCGGCGATTCCTCCACCTTGAGACGCACATATGTGCCGAGTGCCACGAGCAACAGGCTCACGAGGAACGGCAGGCGCCAGCCCCACGCGAGCAGGTCGTCTTCCGGCAGGCGTGTGATCAGCACGATGGCAAGCGACGCGCCGACGATCGACGTCGGCCCCGCCGCCTGAATCAGACCACCGAAGAGGCCGCGCAGATGCGCGGGAGCGCCCTCGACGGTCATCAGCAGGCCGCCGACCGACTCACCACCCAGCGCGAAGCCCTGAATGAAACGCAACGTGACAAGCATGACCGGCGCCCACATGCCGACCTTGTCGTAGGTCGGCAGCAGGCCGATCAGGGTCGTGGCCACGCCCATCAGGATGAGCGTGAACAGCAGGATCGACTTGCGCCCGATGCGGTCGCCATAGTGACCGAAGACGATGCCGCCAATGGGCCGTGCGATGAAGCCGACGGCGAAGGTGGCGAACACCGCGATCATGCCCGCCATCGGATCGAGCTGCGGAAAGAACAGCCGGTCGAACACGATGGGCGCAAGAAATCCGTAGACGAAGAAGTCGTACCACTCGATGGCGGTGCCAAAACAACTGGCCGCCACCACGCGGCCGTAGCCAGGCGCCGCCGCACGGGCCGCGGCCGGCACGTCGTTGCGATGCCCGTCGCCGGTATTGCCGGCATGACCCGATGCTGCACCCGCCCCCACAGGAGCGGTTTCGAACTGTTGTGACACGATTGTCTCCTCCGGCCGTCTGTTCCGGTGTCCCGGCTGCGGCGGTATGGTGGTATTGCGTTACGTCATGGCGTCCGAGCCGCGCTAAGCTGGCTCAGAACGGGTAATGACGCGGGGTGGTCTGCACCGTCATCCAGCGCAGGTCGGTGAACTCGTGAACGCCGGCCTTGCCGCCGAAGCGCCCCCAGCCGCTCGACTTCACGCCACCGAACGGCATCTGCGCTTCGTCATGCACCGTCGGGCCATTGATGTGGCAGATGCCCGATTCGATGCGTTTGGCCACGCCCATCGCGCGCGCGATGTCGCGACTGAACACGGCCGACGACAGACCGTAAGCGTTGTCGTTGGCACAGCCGACCGCCGCGTCGTCGTCTTTCACGCGCACGATGCCCTTGACCGGACCGAACGACTCTTCGCGGTAAATCAGCATGTCCGGCGTGACGTGGTCGAGCAGCGTCGCGGGCATGAGCGTGGACTCGGCACGGCCGCCGCACAGCAGCGTCGCGCCCTTGGCCAGCGCATCGTCGATCAGCGCGTTGCAGCGTTGCACGGTCGCCATGTCGATCACGGCGCCGAGCACGACCGGCCCCTGGCGCGGGTCTCCCAGCGGCAGCGCGCTGGCCCTCGCGGCAAGCTTCGCGACAAAGGCGTCGGCAACGGATTCCGCCACCACGATGCGCTCCGTGGACATGCAGATCTGGCCGGAGTTGGCAAAGGCGCCGAATGTCACGCCGTCGACCGCATCGTCGAGATCGGCGTCGTCGAGCACGAGGCACGGCGCCTTGCCGCCAAGCTCCAGCACCGCGGGCTTGAGATGCTCGGCGCACAGCCCGGCGATGATGCGTCCCACGCGTGTGGAACCCGTGAAGTTCACGCGGCGTACGGCGGGCTCCGCGATCAGCGCTTCGACGATGGCGCCGGCGTCCTTCGGCGCATTGGTGATGAAATTCACGACGCCGTCCGGCAGCCCCGCTTCGTGGAGCGCATCGGCGATGAGTCCATGCGTGGCCGGGCACAGCTCCGAGCCCTTGAATACGACCGTATTGCCGCACGCAAGCGGCAGGGCGAGAGCGCGCACCCCAAGAATGACCGGCGCGTTCCACGGCGCGATGCCCAGCACCACGCCCGCCGCCTGACGCACGCCCATCGCCAGGCTGCCCGGCACGTCCGACGGGATGATTTCGCCTGCGATCTGCGTGGTCATCGCGGCCGCTTCGCGCAGCCCCTGCGCGGCCAGATGCACGTTGAAGCCGGCCCACAGTCCGGACGCCCCCGTCTCCGCGGCCATGGTCGCCTGAAATTGCTCGATCTTCGCTTCGAGCCTCTCGGCGGCCTTCGTCAACAACGCCCGGCGCTCTCCCGGGCCGGTGTTCGACCATGCCGGAAATGCGGCCCATGCGGCGCGCACGGCGGCGCGGGCGTCGTCGGGCGTGGCGGCAGGCGCGCGCGACGCGATTTCACCGTCGAGAGGATTGCGCCGCTCGAACGTGGCACCGTCAGCTGCGCTCACGCGCTTGCCCGCGATCAGCAGGGTGAGGGCTTGGGGGTCTTGCTGCGATTGCATCGGTTTTCGTCTCCTTGCTCGGTTGTTGGGCGCGCACCGCACGCCGTGGCATCGGCGCATGGCGCGGTGCCGTGCATCATGCCACCACGATTTCGATCAGGCGGGTCTCGCCACTGGCCAGCGCCCGCGACAGAACGTCGCGCAACGCCTCCCCCCGTTCGACGCGCTCGGCACCGACCCCCATGCCCTCGGCCAGACGCACGAAATCGAGATCGGGCAGATCGGTGCCCTGCACCGGGTCTGTCGGGCCGAAGCCGAACGACGGTGCGAAATCCTGCAAGGCCGCGTAACGGCGATTGTTAAGGATAACGAATGTTATCGGCAGCTTCGCCTGCGCCGCGCTCCACAAGCCCTGGATCGAGTACATGGCCGATCCGTCGCCAATGAGGCCGATCACGCGCCGCGCCGGATTGGCCATCGCCACACCGACCGCGGCAGGCATCGAATAGCCGAGACCGCCGCTGTTCATGGTGTAGAACGTGCCCGGCCGAGTGAACGGCAGGTACTGCTGCATTACCGGACGCGCACTCGGTGCCTCTTCCACCACGATGTCGCTTGGGTCGCGCACCTGCGCGAGCGTTTGCAGCGCGAAGGCCGTCGACATCGGTTGGCCGGGCGCATTGGGCGTTGCCTCCGGCGGCAAGGCGCGCGCCGGAGGCAGGGCGCGCTCGCCCGGCACGGCACGCGCAAGCAACGCTTCGACGCCCAGGCGCACGTTGCCCACGACGGAGGCGCCAACCGGCGTCCAGGCGGCCACGCCCGGGTCTTCGATCAGCTGGAACAACGACGCGCCCTCGGGCACGTGCGGTCCCTCGCCCTCCACGTGATAGGTGAATGCCGGCGCCCCGATCACGAGAATCAGATCGTGCCCACCCAGCAGGCCGACGATCTTCTCGCGCATCGGCGGCAGGAAGCCCGCGAAGAGGCGATGATCCTCGGGGAAAGCGCAACGCGCGCACATCGGCGCGGTGAACACCCGGGCGTGGTGCCGCTCGGCCAGCGCGACGACCGCGTCGAAGGCGCCCGCGCGATCGATCGACGAACCGACGACGAATGCCGGGCGCTCGCATGTGTCGAGCGCCGACGCCAACTGCACGAGCGCCGCCGGATCCGGCTGCACGCGTGTGCTCACCTGGCGCGGCGGCAGCGGCTGGGCCGCACGATCCCAGTCGTCCACCGGAATCGACACAAAGACCGGCCCTCTGGGCTCCTGCATGGCGACGTGATATGCGCGCGCAAGCGCCAGCGGCACGTCCTCGGCGCGCGCCGGCTCCAGGCTGAGCTTGACGTAGGGCTGCGGCAGCTCCGTGGCACGCACGGACGCGAGGAACGGATCGAACGGCAGAATGGCACGCGCCTGCTGCCCTGCGGTCACGATCAGCGGTGTCTGATTCTTGTAGGCGGTGAAAATGTTGCCCATCGCGTTACCGACGCCCGCCGCCGAATGCAGGTTGATGAACGCGGCATTGCCGCTCGCTTGCGCGTAGCCGTCGGCCATGCCGACGACGACCGCCTCCTGCAAACCCAGCACGTATTCGAAGTCGGGCGGAAAATCGCGGAACAGCGGCAACTCGGTCGAGCCGGGATTGGCAAAGACCTTGGTCATGCCGTGACGGCGCATCAGGTCGATCACGACTTCGCGAACGGTGAGGGTCTGCGGCGCACCGGTCGGCTGACCGGCGCGGACTTCTCGGCTGTCTTTCATGAAGGCTCCCATGGCGATGGGCTGAGTATAGGCAGCCGATATATGCACAGGAATTGCTTTTGCGTGCCAAAGTCATTACGCTTTTGCATGACTTCGGCGCGCGCCATGCCGGCACCGCCGCCCCTCTCCTCGCGGGACCAGCGTCCTCCATGAGCCTCAATCTCCAACAACTGCGCGCCTTCACGACCATCGTGGCCACCGGAAGTCTCGGGCGCGCCGCCGCGGAACTGCATCTCACGCAGCCCGCGCTCAGTCGCACGATCAAGCGTCTGGAGACCGACCTGGGCGCGCCGCTGTTCGAGCGTCACAGCAAGGGCATGGAACTCACGGCGTTCGGGCATGCGCTGTTGCCGCATGCGATGCTGCTCGAGCGAGAGGCGGAGCATGCGCGAGAAGAGATCGATGCCTTGCGCGGGCTAGCCAGGGGCACGATCAAGGTCGGCGCAGTCGGTGCCATCGCGAGCCACGTCCTGCCGCTCGCCGTCGATCAAGTGCTCAACCGCTGGCCAAATCTGCGCGTGGAAATCATCGAGGGCGTCTGGGACCGGCTCGCACAGGGGCTCATGCGTCACGAAATCGATCTGGCGCTCTCGACCGTCGCCCCGGACACCGACGACATCGTCGCCATCACCGATTGCCATTGGGAGGACGAGAGTTTCGTGGTGGCCCGCTGCGACCATCCGCTGCGCCGGCGCAAGCCCCTCACACTGGCGGACACGCTCGGCGAGCGCTGGGCGATTCCGCCGCGCGGCACCGCGCCATACGCGCACATGCAGGGGGTATTTGCCGCGCACGGACTCGGACTGCCGAACATCGTGGTGGAGACACGTTCCGTGCCGGTGCTCAAGAGCATGGTCGCGCGCTGCGGCTTCCTGACCTGGATGCCGGAGCCAATGTATGACGTCGAGGCACAGGCGAAGGTGATGGACACGCTACCGATCGAGACGGTGCGCGCCACACGCACGCTCACGGCCTTTCGCCGACGGCAGGGCATTCTGCCCAGCCCCGCCGCCAAGCTGCTCGACGAACTCCGCCGGCTCACGTCGCCGGAATGACGACGGCCGTCGCGTGGGGAAACCGATGTGCGGTCCCGGCGATTCAATCCCCGGCGGCCACGATGTGCGCACGATGATAGGGCGTGCCGCCGTATTCCTTAGGAGCATGAATTGTTTCGACGCGTTCGATGCGCCAGGGAACCGGCCGAGCAAAGCGCGGACCGTCATAGGCGAACGTGTGAAATTCGCCGTTTTCCCCGCAGGCATCCACCGTCGGCGGCAGATCGGCCAGCAGCGACGTGTCGTACTCGCGGCCCACGAACTCAGGCCCCAGATGCCGCCCGTCCACGCAAACGAGGACCGCCCGGTACCCCAGCGCGATGAACTCGTGCGCGAGAGACAGGCGCTCGCGCTGCCACAGCGGCAACACCGCTGTCATGTCTGCCGCCGCACACACCTTCTCCTCCCAGACGCGATGCGCCTGAAGATCGATGTCGCCGAACAGGCCATGCGTGATGCCCTGCGCGCGCATGGCGTGCAAACGCGCGATGAACGTCGCTTCGTAATCGCGCCAGCCCGCATGTCCGATGTCGAGCGCGATGCCCAGGGCGTCGGCCTGGGCCTGCATCAGATCGCGCGGCAGACCATGCGAGCGCGAGCTGTCGCCCGACTCGTCGAACATCGCCAGCAGACGTCGCACCTCGAAGTGCGGCTCGCCACTCGCATTGCATGAAAGCGCGTGGTGCAGGGCAAGGCAGGAATCCTTGCCGCCGCTCCACGAGAAAAAGGCCAATGAGGTCATGGGGTCCCGCACTACCGTCAGAATGGATGCCACCAATGCAAAGCGGACCCCACGGGGTCCGCTTCTCGACTCGCTGCGGGGCCGGCCGACATCGGCATGGCCCGCACCGCATCAGGCTCAGTGCGAGCGGATCATCGTGCCGAACGGCTGCTCGGTCAGAATCTCAAGCAGCACCGAATGTTCGATACGGCCGTCGACGATGTGCACCGACTTCACGCCGCTCTTTGCCGCATCGAGCGCCGACGAGATCTTCGGCAGCATGCCGCCCGAGATCGTGCCGTCCGCGAACAGATCGTCGATTTCGCGCGCCGACAGATCGGTCAGCAGGTTGCCGTCCTTGTCCATCACGCCCGGAATGTTGGTCATCATCACGAGCTTTTCGGCGCCGAGCACCGTCGCCAGCTTGCCGGCCACGAGGTCGGCATTGATGTTGTAGGCCTGACCGTCCACGCCCACGCCGATCGGCGAGATCACGGGAATGAAGGCATCGTCCTGCAACGCGCGCACCACGGCCGGGTTGATCGAGTCGACTTCGCCGACAAAGCCGATGTCGATGAACTGACCGGCGTTCTCGCGATCGGGCAGCATCATCTTGCGGGCGTTGATGAGACCACCGTCCTTGCCGGTGAGACCGACCGCCTGGCCGCCGTACTCGTTGATCAGCATGACGATGTCCTGCTGGACTTCGCCGCCGAGCACCCATTCGACCACTTCCATCGTCTCTTCATCGGTCACGCGCATGCCCTGGATGAACGTGCCCTGCTTGCCGATCTTCTTGAGCGCCTGATCGATCTGCGGGCCGCCGCCATGCACCACCACCGGGTTGATGCCCACGAGCTTGAGCAGAATGACGTCGCGCGCGAAGCCCCGCTTCAGTCGCTCTTCGGTCATGGCATTGCCGCCGTATTTGATCACCACGGTCTTGCCGTGATACTTGCGGATGTACGGCATCGCCTCGGCCAGGATTTCGGCCTTGAGTGCGGGAGCGATGTCGTCGATGGAAGACAGTTGCTGATCGGACATGGCAGGAAAGTGCTTTCGCAAATAGAGCAGGTGGACCGGTAAACACGGCGCATTGTACAGCCAAGAAGCCCGGCCGTGCGGGGCTCCGATGGGATTCGGAAGGGGCTGCCGCTTGCGTCGGCAAGCTCGCGTGACTACCCTTTGTCACGTACCGTGCGGCATCCGCGAAAGCGGCGATTTTCGCCCCGTGAGCGGCACACCGCGACGGGTGCGTATCACCCCTTTCACTTGTTAACGGACGCCCGTCAGTGCCCGAAATTTCCCCTGTCGTCTTCTCTTGCCCGAATTGCGCCGCGCGTGCGGCCGAGCGCGGCGGGGCCAAGGACGCGCGTGCAGTGTTGCAGTTGCGCAACTCGTCACGCCCCGCAGGCGCGCGGCGGCTTCGCGCCCGGCCGGGCGCCTCTCTCATCGCATGGAAATCGGGGCCCTCGTCGGCGCCACGAGAGGATGCGGATGCATAGCGCGGCCCCCTCATCGCGCTGCCCGAAGTGTGGTGTCGAGGTCGCCTGTGGGGCAGCGGCATTCGAGGCTTCCGAAGCAGCCCCCGGCGCGGCGGTGCGCTGCTGGTGCATGGACTGGCCTCGCCTGCCGGCTTCCGCACGGCTGGGCGCCAACGCCTGCTTATGCCCCGCCTGCCTTCGTGCGGCGCTGCGGGAAGCCGGTGTGGCCGGTCTGGCGGGCAGCGCCATCGACGCCGCCGACGCCACCGACTGAGCGCTGTTGCCGCCCCTGCACCACCGGCGGCCGAGCGCCGCCCAGGCCGGGTCGTCCCCCCGATCGGGTTCCGGCGATGCCGCGAAACATCAGCTTTTGCCGGGTACCCAGGGATTTGTTGGCCATGGCCGCGCGATTACTGGCTGTGCGCGCCATGCGCCATGCCGGCCATACCCGCCATGCCGCCGCCGTTCGGTGGGCCCGCGGTCAGGTCGCGTACCGTCACCTGGACCTGCTGTTCGGACGTCTTGTGGTCGGCCGTCTCGAAGCGCAACGTCACCGGTACGGTGTCGCCCTTCTTGAGCGGCGCCTTCAGGTCGTTGAGCATGATGTGGTAGCTACCGGGCTTGAGTTGCACAGGCTGATTGGGCGGCAGCGGCAGGCCGTCTTTGAGCGCCCGCATTTTCATGAGCGTGCCTTCGAGCTTCATCTCGTGCACCTCCGCATTGGCGGCCGCCGGCGTGCTGACGCCGACGAGCGTGGTCGCCCGATGCGCTTGCAACGTCATGAACAGCCCCGTGGCGCTCTGGCCGGGAACGGTGCCGCGCACCCACGCGTCCGAGACGTCCACCGACGCCGTCTGGGCGAACGCCGAGGCCATGCCGAGGCTCAGGGCGGCAGCCGCCCATAGCTTGTGCTTCATGCAAACTCCTTTTCGTGATCCCTGGACCGGACGGAGACCCGTCGTCGTTGGCGATGTGCCGCCAGTTCGCACGGCGCGACACCGTGTCGCGAAAGCCGTGGCGAACCATTGTAGTCGCGCGCCGAAGCATGCGCATGGTGGCCGCATTATGTCTGGCATTACGCGGTACACGCGCCCGTGCGGCAGAGTGTCGCAGCGGTCGGTGCGGCAACAGGGGCGGACACGCGGACTTGGTACACTTCCTGTATGACTCATTTTCCCATCGAGCGAACCAACGTCGTGCAGCTCTTCTGGCTGCGTTGCCTGGCCATCGTCGGCCAGCTCGCGACCATCGGCGTGGCGCAACTCTGGCTCGGCGTACGTCTGCCGCTCGAGCCGATGCTCACGATCATCGCGCTCGAAGTCCTGTTCAACGTGCTCACGTGGGTGCGCGCGCGGCGCGGCGTCGAGCGCGCCAAGCGCCGCACCGATCTCGACCTGATGAGCCAGTTGCTCGTCGACCTGGCCGCGCTGACCGCCCTGCTGTTCTTCTCGGGCGGGGCAACCAACCCGTTCGTGTCGCTCTTCCTGCCGGGGCTCGCCATCGCGGCGGCCGTGCTGCCGTGGCGCAATGCGTCGCAACTGGCACTGCTCTCGCTGGTCGCCTACGGCGCGCTGAATTTCCAGTACGTGCCGCTCGATCTGGCGGACCCCGGCAATCTGCTGCGCCTGCATCTGGCCGGCATGTGGGTCAACTTCGTGGTGAGCGTGCTCGTGATCGCCTGGTTCGTGTCGCGCATGTCGCGAGCCCTGCGCGCACGCGACGCCCAACTCGCGCGCGCCGAGCAACGCCTGCTGCGCGACGAGCGCATGGCGGCCCTCGGTGCGCAGGCCGCGAGTGTCGCCCACGAGCTGGGCACGCCGCTCTCGACGATGGCCGTGGTCGTCGGCGAGTTGCGCAGCGAGAGCCGCGGCAACGACGCCTTGAAGCCGTTCGAACCCGATCTTCAGACCCTCGAGCAACAGATCGCGCTGTGCAAGAGCGCCATCGGCCACGTGCAAACGCGGGCGGCGGCGCCGGTGCGTCAGGCCATGGCCGAGTGGTTGCCCGCGTTCACCACCCAGTGGCGCCTGCGACACCCGCAGGTTCAGTTCCAGCTGCACGTGCCGTCCAACCTGACGGCGCGCATCGAAGACACGGTGCAGGTCGGGCAGATCCTGACGATCCTGCTCGACAACGCCGCCTACTTCAGCCCGTCATCGGTCGCGCTCGACGTGTCGGTCACCGCCGAAGATGTGCGCTTCACCGTTTGCGACGAAGGTCCCGGCATGAGCGCCGACCTGCGAGCGCGCCTGGGCAATTCGCCGGTCATGAGCACGCACGGCGGGCACGGCATGGGGCTGTATCTCGCCTTCGCCAGCGCGCAGCGCCTCGGCGGCGACATCACCCTTACCCCCAACACGCCGCAAGGCACGCGCGCCGAGCTGCGCCTGCCGATGGCCACCTTCTTCTTCGGCTCGCGGAGTCAGACATGAACGCCTCCCACTTCCTCCTTATCGACGACGACGTGGTCTTCGCCGAGACGCTCGCCCGTGCGCTCACGCGCCGCGGCTACGACGTGCAGATCGCCGCCGACAGCGCCGCCGCCCTGCTCGCGGCACGCACGCGTCAGTTCGATCTGATCTCGGTCGACCTGCATCTGGGGCATGACTCGGGGCTGCCGCTCATCGCGCCGCTGCGCGCCTTGCAACCCAAGGCCCGCATGCTGGTTCTCACCGGCTACGCGAGCATTGCGACCGCCGTGCAGGCCGTCAAGGACGGCGCGGACAACTACCTCGCCAAGCCCGCCAACGCCGACACGATTCTCGCCTCGCTGCGCAGCGACGCCAGCGAAGCGCAGGCCGACGAAGCCATCGAGAACCCGTCGCCGCTGTCGGTGGCTCGCCTCGAGTGGGAACACATCCAGCGCGTGCTCGCCGAGCACCACGGCAACATCTCCGCCACGGCGCGCGCCCTGAACATGCATCGGCGTACATTGCAACGCAAGCTGCTCAAGCGGCCGGTCAAACAGTAACGTTCGCCGTCAGCGGGCGCGCGATTCCGACATCGACGCGCCGCTCCCTGTCCACATCACACGCCTGGCACGCATCGCGCCCATCGCCAGCGACGGCGACGGCGACGGCCATGAAAAAACCCCAAAGGCCGGAGGTCACTCCAACCTTTGGGGTTCGGCGTATGCCGGCGACGCCGGTTACAGCACGTAGCGCGACAGGTCCTCGTTCTGCGCCACTTCCTCGAGGAAGCGGTTGACGTACTCGGCGTTGATCGTCACTACCTCGTTCGCCTGCTTGCCGGCGGTGTACGAAATGTCTTCAAGCAGCTTCTCGATGACGGTGTACAGACGCCGCGCGCCGATGTTCTCCGTCTTCTCGTTGACCGAGAACGCGATCTCGGCGAGACGCTTGATGCCGTCCGGCGCGAACTCGAGCGTCACGTCTTCCGTGGCGAGCAAGGCCTGATACTGCTTGACGAGGCTTGCGTCCGTCTGCGTGAGAATGGCTTCGAAGTCCTCGACCGACAGTGATTCGAGCTCCACGCGAATCGGGAAGCGCCCCTGCAGTTCCGGAATCAGATCGCTCGGCTTGGCCAGATGGAACGCCCCGCTCGCGATGAACAGGATGTGGTCCGTCTTGATCATGCCGAACTTCGTGCTCACGGTCGTGCCTTCGACCAGAGGCAGCAGGTCGCGCTGCACCCCCTGACGCGACACGTCGCCGCCGCCCACTTCGCTGCGCGTGGCGATCTTGTCGATTTCGTCGAGGAACACAATGCCGTTCTGCTCGACGTTGCGCAGGGCCAGTTGCTTGACCTCTTCGTCGTTGAGCATCTTCGACGCTTCCTCGTCGGTCAGGATCTTGAGCGCGTCCTTGATCTTGAGCTTCTGACGCTTTTTCTTCTGGTTGCCCAGATTCGCGAACATGCCCTTGATCTGCTCGGTCATCTCTTCCATGCCGGGCGGGCCCATGATTTCCATGCCCTGCGCCGGAATCTCGACTTCGAGCTCGATTTCCTTGTCGTCGAGCGCACCTTCGCGCAGACGCTTGCGGAACGTCTGGCGCGTGGCGTTATCCTCGCCGCTCGGCTCGGTGTCGTGCGCGGCCGAACCGAAGCGAATGTCGCGCGACGACTCGCGCCCCGTCGGCAGCAGCAGATCGAGAATGCGGTCCTCGGCGCGATCCTCGGCCTTGGTGCGCACCTTCTTCATTTCGGCTTCGCGCGTTTGCTTGATCGCGATTTCCGCCAGATCGCGCACGATGCTGTCCACGTCGCGGCCCACGTAGCCGACTTCGGTGAACTTGGTCGCCTCGACCTTGATGAACGGTGCGTCCGCCAGCTTGGCCAGACGACGGGCGATCTCGGTCTTGCCGACACCGGTCGGGCCGATCATGAGAATGTTCTTCGGCGTGATTTCCTGGCGCAGGGGCTCGGCCACCTGCTGACGGCGCCAGCGGTTGCGCAACGCCACCGCGACAGCCTTCTTGGCCTTGTGCTGGCCGATGATGTGTTTGTCGAGTTCGGAAACGATCTCGGAGGGGGTCATATGGGTCATGACGTTCGCCAGATTAGGGGTTCGCTCAGAAGGTGACGCGCGGCCGGCCGACAGTCGTTGTGCCGTCGACCGGCCAATCGCGCCGCAGGAGTCCACCTGCTGCGGCGCGCGCGTCGTCCGTCGTTACTTCGCTGCCTTCGGCGGCAGCGATTCGATGATGTGATTGCCGTTGGTGTAGATGCACATTTCACCCGCGATCGTCAGCGCTTTCTTGACGATCTCGGCGGGCGTGAGCTCCGTGTTCTCGACCAGCGCGCGGGCCGCGGCCTGCGCGTACGAGCCGCCCGAACCGATCGCCGCCACACCGCCCTCGGGATCGAGCACGTCGCCGTTGCCGGTGATGACCAGCGTGGTCTCGGCGTCGGCGACGATCATCATGGCTTCGAGTCGGCGCAGCATACGGTCGGTGCGCCAGTCCTTGGCGAGTTCCACCGCCGAGCGCGTCAGGTGCCCCTGGTGTTTCTGCAGCTTCGCTTCGAAGCGGTCGAGCAGCGAGAATGCGTCAGCCGTCGCGCCGGCGAAACCGACCATGACCTTGCCGTCGTAAATCGTGCGCACCTTGCGCGCCGTGCCCTTCATCACGATATTGCCGAGCGTGACCTGTCCGTCGCCGCCAAGCGCGACCTGATCGCCGCGTCGAACGGAGACGATGGTGGTGCCGTGATATTGCTCCATGCCTGTTCCTTTTCGAGGGGCGACACGCGCCCCGTAACGATTGGCCCGGACGACCGGCGCGTCTCACGACCGTGACGACGCACCCGGACCGGGCGAGACGTCACTGTAGTTTAGGGCAATCGAACGAATATCAAGAGGCGTCGACGGCGAAGCGCGAGCCTCGCTGCCGGGCGCCTGCCGACACCGCGCAGCGCGGCATGGATCGGGAAATTCGCGCGGCGTTACACCGCGCGAATTGATGGAGGTGAAGCGAATTCTCGGAATTTGCTTCGTTTTTGCGGCAGGTTTCCACTCAGAATGTGGTGCGCAGCCCCACCCGCACCGCGCGACCGCCCTGCGGCGCAATGTCGCGCAGCACCGAACTCGCCAGACGCACTTCCTGGTTGGTCAGGTTTTCGCCCTTGAGGTAGGCCAGCCACTGCGCACCGCCCGCCTTGAACTGGTACGTGAGCGACGCGCCGAGCGTGGTGTAGCCGCTCGTCGTGAGGTCGTTGGCCGGCACACGGCCCTGCGCGCTCGCGTGCACCACTTCGAGCCGGGCGCCCCAACGCCCCAACCCGTACACAATCGCTCCCGTCAGACGCAACGGCGCGATGCGCGGCAGAGGTTCGCCCGTATCGCGATTGCGGCCCACGGTGTAGTCGCCGCGCAGTTCGACGTCGAGGTTGCCATGGCCCTGCCAGACACGCGCCCGGCCTTCGGCTTCCACACCATAGAGGTCGGCGGGCACGCCAGCATATTGGTAGACGGGAATCGTGTCGTCGTCGAGCGCCTGCGTGCGGCCGGTATTGTTCAGCGCAATGAAGTTCGAGAAGCGGCTGTAGAAGACGCCCACGCTGCCCTTGTTCGGGCCGTTTGCGTAGCGCAGCGAGACGTCTGTCGACACAGCCTTTTCCAATGACGCCTGCGGGCTGCCGATCTCCCACACGCCGGTCGCCAGATGCGGACCGTTGGCATAGAGCTCGTAAAAGGTGGGCGCACGCTCCGTGTAGGACGTGTTCACCGCCAACGACCATGCCGATGCGAGGCCGAACACGGCGCCGGCGGATACGCTGCCCGGCGTGAAATTGCGCGACGGCAGGTTGTCGAAGCGGGCGTTGCCCCCGGCGGTCGGTTTCACGCTCGAATGCTCGACGCGTGCGCCGAACGAAAGCTTCACCGCCGGATCGACGGCCCACTCCTCGAGCGCGAAGAGCGCCACGGTATTCGTATCGCTCTTCGGCACGAAGGCCTCCTCCCCGAGCGCCGAGAAGGTGTTCTGCGAAAACTGCACGCCGACGGCACCCTCCACCGGCCCGATCTTCGCGTGACGCGCTTCGATGCGTCCCTCGTAGCCATGGTTCTTGAACGTCGTGCCCGTCTCGCCGTTTTCGATTTCCTTGTGCTCGTAGTCGGTGTAACCGAAGTCGAACTTGAACGCCGTGAACGGACCGCTCAGATTGCGCACCTCGCTTGCCAGCGCCACGCGCTGCTGACGCAGGCGAATGCGCGTGTCTTCCTCGGCAACGGTGCCGTAGTCGGAGTCGTAACCGGAGTACGACAGCCCGGCGTAGCCGTCGGCCCACGTCCACGACGCCCCGGCAGCCGCCCCGCTGACCTGCCCGTCGCTGTTGGGCAGCGTGCCGGACGCTTGCGGTGCCTCCTCGCCGTCGAGTGCGCGACGCTGTGTCGAGTGGGCGAAGCCGGGAATGCGCAGGTCGGCGCTCTTGCGCGCGAAGCCGTCGACATGGAAGGCGAACTGGCCGTTGCCGAATTCGAGTTGCGCAGCGCCCGCGCGCTCGCGGTTGGCCCCGCCGTAGCTGAAGTCCGTTGCACCGGAAATCCCTGTGAGCGACTCGCGAGGAATTCGGTTGTCGATGGTGTTGACCACACCACCGACCGCATTGCCTCCGTAAAGCAGCGCGGCGGGGCCGCGCACGATTTCGACGCGCTCGATCGACAGCGGATCCTGCGCCACGGCATGGTCGTAGGACAGCGACGAGGCATCGAGCGAGGCGGTGCCGTTTTGCAGCACGCGAATGCGATCGCCGTCGAGGCCGCGGATGATCGGACGGCTGACGTTCGGGCCGTAGGATGTGGCCGAGATGCCCGGCAGGCCGTCCAGTGTCTCGCCGAGCGTGCCGGCGCGACGCAGCGCCAGCGATTTGCCGTCGAGCTCGGTCACCGGCACGGTCAGCTCCGCGGCCGCGCGCCCGAGCGGGTTCCCGGTCACGAAAGTGGCGGGCAGTACGGCTTCCGGTACGGCGCTCGGCGCGGGCGTGGCATCGGCGGCGCGGGTGGACGGGCTCGCCAGCGCGAGCGCACCGACGCTCAGCGCGGCGGCCAGCGGTAGCGGCTTCACCCGACGGCGTGCGCGGCGCGCGGGCGGGTGGCCGGCAACGAAAGGAACGGCCAGGGAAACGGCCGTGAAGGCAGAGGCGAGCGAAGACACCGCGGAGGCTTCCGCGGCGTTGGAAACTAGGTTGGCCATGTCGGTCTGTTTTCTTCGAGTTGGGTCGGGACGCTGTCGTGCGGCGTCCGAATACCCCGTGAATCGACGCGAACGAACGCCTGCCCCGCGCAGATCGCGCGGTCGCACGCCTGCCTCGCGGCTCCGGAGGCCACGACGGTCAGTCGGGAAGTCGGCAGGGATTCGCGCGGAACGTGCGCGTGAAATCAGACTGCGGCCGGCGGCGCGCGGGAATCGAATGGTCGTTGTGACGCACTGACGTGCCGCCGGCCAGTGGTGCGGGTCGGCACCGTCGCATCGGCGCCCGCGTGCTTCCACACGAGTATCGCGACGGCGAAGGCCACGGCGAGCGTGGCGCCCTCGAACAGATGGCAATGATGTTGGTGGCCGCCCAAGCCAATCCGGCTGGCGTACGAGGATTGCTCCGGCAGGATCGCCGCATCGTCGTCATCGTCGTCGGCAGCGATGGCCGCCACGGTGTCCGGCGCGCCAGGCGGCACATCGGCGCCCGGCACGGCGCGTTGGGTGAGCGCACGAGACGTCGCCTGGGCTGCCGCCCCGGAGCGGTGCGCGACGACCTGCGTCAGCCCCCGCGCATGCACGATCTCGTGTTGCAGCCCCCAAATCTGCACGCAAACCAGCGCAACGATGAGCCACGCCGTCCAGCCGCCGCAGGCACGGCCGCGCGCCGCGCGAAGACAAGCGCGCCGGCGTCGGGAGGCGGGATCGATGGACAGCATGGGAGGATGAATTTGCAACTGAGTTGCAATTTTGCCATAAAGTGGGACGTCCCGGGAGGCTTACTGCGCGTTGCACGCAAGCCACAGTCGCGGGCGGGCCGACGGCTGGTCGGCGGCGATGGCGAAATAAAAAAGGCATGTCGTGCAGACATGCCTTTGGCAAACCGAGGGGTCCGACGACCTTGCGGCTGCCGCCACCGCGCGGCATCGGACCGGATTGCGCGTGCGGATCAGTCGCCGAACAGCTTCTGGCGCAGTTCGCGGCGCTCCTGCGCTTCGAGCGACAGCGTGGCCGTCGGACGGGCAAGCAGACGCGGCACGCCGATCGGCTCGCCGGTTTCCTCGCACCAGCCGTATTCGCCGGACTCGATGCGGGCGAGCGACTGCTGGACCTTCTTCAGCAGCTTGCGTTCGCGATCGCGGGTGCGAAGCTCCAGAGCGTGCTCTTCCTCGATCGTGGCGCGATCGGCGGGATCCGGCACGACGACGGTTTCGCGAAGGTTTTCGGTCGTCTGACCGGCGTTGCGCAGAATTTCAGCTTGCAGATTTTCCAGACGATCCTTGAAGAAGGCGAGTTGTTCTTCATTCATGTAGTCCTTCTCGCCCATCTTCAGAATTTCGGCCTCGGTCAAAAGTCTTTTCTTGCTCATGGGTTTTTGTGGCGTCTCTTTCGGATAGTCCGGCGACGCCCCTGCAGCGGGTGGGACGTCTTGCTTACCGGCGATGCCGCGGGCGGCTTCTTGGGTTACGTTCCTGCCGGACGATTTGGGCGCCCCCTTTTTGGCGGCGGCCTTTTCGCCCGTCTTCGAATTGCCTGCTGGAGCACGCTTGGCGCCCGCGTCCGGCGCCGGTTCTGACCGGCGCGTGGGGCGTGCGGTGGCAGTCTTGCGAGAGGCGGTGGCCATGGCGGTGCTCCCCTGCCTACCCTCCGGAATGCCGCGTCAACTCGCTGGCGGCAGCCCAGTGGGCAGGTATTGTAACCGAATCGTTCGACGGCCCCGGTTAAGGGGTTTCCCGTTGCACGGCTCGGCAGTCCCGTTCAGACCAGACAGCGCTCCAGCCCTTGCAGGATGATGTCTTTCGGCAGCTCGGCACCAATGAACACCATCTTGGTGTTCGGCGTCTCACCGGGTTGCCATTTCGCGCCCACGTCGCTGCCCATCATCTGGTGCACGCCCTGGAACACGACCCGGCGGTCGATGCCACGCATGTTTAATACGCCTTTATAACGCAATAAGCGTTCGCCGTACACCTGCAGGATGCTCCCGAGGAAATCCTCGAGCTTGGCCGGATCGAATGCCTTGTCGCTACGGAACACGAACGACTTGATGGCGTCGTCGTGGTGGGCGTGGTGATGGTGGTGGTGCCCGTGGTCGTGCCCTTCGTGGGCGCACTGGCCATGATCGTGATCGCAATTCGCGTGATCGTGGTCATGGTCATGGTCGTGGTGATCGTGGTCGTGCGAATGCTCGTCGGCTGCGAGGAATTCGGGATCGATGTCGAGCTTGTCGTTCAGGTTGAAGCCGTGGATATCGAAGATTTCCTTGAGGTCGGCCTGCCCGAAATCGACCACCTGCTGCGGCGCCCGCGGGTTCATGTGCGCGAGGCGGTGCTTCAGGTCGTCGAGCGCCTCGGGCGTGACCAGATCGGCCTTGGTGATGAACAACCGGTCGGCGAAGCCGACCTGACGCTGCACCACTTCGTGCTGGTCGAGTTGCTGCTGGCCGTGCTTGGCGTCGACCAGCGTGATGATCGCGTCGAGCCGGTAGGTGTCGGCCACCTCGTCGTCGATGAAGAACGTCTGGGCCACCGGGCCCGGGTTGGCCAATCCCGTGGTCTCGATCACAACCCGGTCGAACTGGATCGTGCCGGCGTCGCGCTGGCTGTTCAGGTCCGACAGCGCCTGCACCAGGTCGCCCCGGATCGTGCAGCAGATGCAGCCGTTGCTCATTTGCACGATTTGCTCGGCGTTGTCCTGCACGAGGATGTCATTGTCGATGTTCTCTTCGCCGAACTCATTTTCGATGACGGCGATCTTCATGCCGTGCGCTTCGGTCAGGATGCGCTTGAGCAGCGTGGTTTTCCCACTGCCGAGAAAACCGGTCAGGATGGTGACGGGGGTCATGAATGCAATGTCCTGTTGTGAAGCGGCGTACCCGGTGCCGCCGGAATGTCACTTACTGTACCCGAGGTGACGAAAAGCGGCATGGGACGCGTCAGTTGGGGGCGCCCGCGCACTGCGCGCAGGTGCCGTGAATCAGCAGCTCGACCTGTTCGCCCACGAACCCCCTGGGCAGGCGCTTGAGTTCGCGCTCACTCAATTGGGGATGCTGGGGCCAATCGTCAAGGCAGAAAGTGCGATGGCAGCGTACACAGCGGAAATGACCGTGCTGCGTATGCGGCCGGGGCGAAGCCCCGCGCTGGGGGTCGACGTGCTCCGCCATGACGAAGCGGAAAATGCGGTCGTCGCCGGCCTGCTTGATGGCCCAGCCCTGCGCGACCAGCCAGTCGAGCACGCGATAGGCCGTCACGCGGTCGAGCGGATCGGCGTCGGTCGCCAGGTCGGCCAGCACTTCCTGATGGGTGAGCGGGCGGCCTGCCTTGAGCAGCAGCGCCAGCACACGTACACGCCCCGAAGTCACGCGGCCCGATTGCTCCTGCAAGCTCGCGCGGGCGGCTTCCAGATACGGTTGTAGTTGAGTAAGGCTCATGAATCGATTTAAGCACACCCCCATGAGCGCTGCAACCGAGTTGCAAAAACTGTCGATGCCGGGGCAGTCGCGAGGAAAAAGGCGCCAACTTGACCGAAAGCGGGTGCGCGACGCGTCATACAATTGACACAAAAATACCCGCCACCATGTCGCCCACCGCTCTCGCCCTCGTCGTCACCGCCGCATTCCTGCACGCCACCTGGAATTTCCTCGCCAAGCGCATCGACACGCGTGAAGGAGGTGGCCCGCAGCTCGTCTTCATGTACGCGCTGTCCACGGTCGTGCTCTATACGCCGCTCGCCCTGTATTTCCTGATCGGCTCGCATGCCGACTGGCCGAACGCACTCGGCTGGGGCGTCATCGCGCTGAGCGCCTTTCTGCACTACGGCTACACGCTGGTGCTCCAGCGAGGTTACCGGGTGGGCGACCTGTCAGTGGTGTATCCGCTTGCGCGCGGCACCGGCCCGCTGCTGTCGTCGCTGGGGGCCATCGTGCTGCTCGGGGAGCGTCCGGGCTGGCTCGCGCTGAGCGGCATCGCCCTGGTGGTGGGCGGCGTGCTGATCATTGCGGGCGGCGAGCGCCTGTTCCGGCGCGGCAGCATGCACGCGGGCGCCGGCTGGGGCGTGCTGACGGGCGGTTTCATCGCGGCCTACACGCTCGCCGACGCCTACGCCATGCGCTCCCTGCTGCTGGCTCCGCTCGTCTATTACTACCTGGAAAACGTGCTGCGCGTCGCGCTCTCCGCGCCGGCGGCCTGCGCGCGGCCGGCCCGCATGGTCATGCTATGGCGGGCGAACTGGCGCAAGATCGTGCTGATCTCCCTGATCTCGCCCATGTCGTACTTTCTGATCCTCACGGCGCTGAAGTACGCCCCGGTCTCGCACGTGGCCCCGGCCCGGGAGATGTCGATGATGATCGCCGCGCTGCTCGGGGTGCGCGTGCTGCGAGAGGGCGAAGTGCACCGCCGTATCGGCGGCGCCGTCCTCATTGCGCTCGGTGTGGTGGCGCTGACGCTCGGCTGACGACCCACCATCGACCACGAAGTGATTGCTTACATGCGCTGCAACCAAAGCCCCTTGAGGTATTCACCTTCGGGAAACTGGGTCAGCATCGGGTGATCCATGCCGGCTGAGAGACGGCGCAGAATGCGCGCGTCGACACCGGCATCGACGGCCGCGCCGGCCACGATCTTCTGGAACAGGTCGGCGTCGATGGCGCCCGAGCATGAGTACGTGAGCAACTGGCCGCCCTGGCGCAGCAGCCTGAAGCCGGCCATGTTGATGTCCTTGTACGCGCGTGCGGCACGCTCCACGTGATGCGCCGACGGCGCGAATTTGGGCGGATCGAGCACGATCATGTCGAACGTGCGGCCCTCGTCGCGCAACGCGCGCAACGTCTTGAACACATCGGCATCGCGCCACTCGGCGCGAGCGGCGTCGAAGCCGTTGAGTTCGACGTTGCGCGCGCCGATCGCCAGCGCTTCGCCCGACGAATCGATCGACAGCACGCTTTGGGCGCCGCCGGCCAGCGCCGCCAGCGAAAACCCGCCCGTGTAGCAGAAGCAGTTCAGTACGTCGCGGCCCCTGGCCTGTTGCTGCACGAGCAGACGGTTGTCGCGCTGGTCGACGTAGAAGCCGGTCTTGTGGCCGTTGCGCACGTCGACGTAATACTTCACGCCGCACTCGTGGGTGGTGAGCAGGTCAGGCGCCTGCGGCGGCTCGGCGCCGGCCAGCACGCCGGTGAGGCTCGGCAGGCCTTCGCGCTCGCGCACGGCGGCGTCGGAGCGCTCATAGACATTGGGGCAGCCGGTTGCGCCGACGAGGGCGTTCACGATGGCGTCCTTCCAGGCTTCCACGCCCGCGGCCATGAACTGGCACACGAGCTGATCGGACACCGGAGCGCCGGGCGCCGATTGGTAGCGGTCGACGATCAGTCCGGGGAGCCCGTCGGCCTCGCCGAAGATCAGGCGCGTGGCGCCCGTGTCGCGCACCATCTGCTGCCGATAGGCGAGCGCGGCACTCACACGACGCTTGAAGAATGCGTGGTCGACCGGCTCGCCCTCGTCGAACGTCCACACGCGGGCGCGAATGGCCGAGACCGGACTGAAGGCGGCGCGGGCGAGGAAGCGGCCGTCCGCCGCGCGCACCACGACCGTTGCGCCGGAAGTCGGCTTGCCGTCCACGCGCGCCACGGCGGTGGCGTAAATCCAGGGGTGACGGCGCAGCAAGGACTTTTCTTTGCCGGGCTTGAGGGTCAAGGTATTCATGCGGGACGGACCAACGGTTGCATTCGGAGTGGCGGCAAGTCGCGGGGCATGGCTGGGCGGTCTCGCGCGCGTGAATCGACCAACGGAACGATGCCGACGCGCACGACGCGGGTCACCTGCCGGACTTGCTGGGGAAGGACGCGATTCTACACCGAGTCGCGCCGTCGGCCGGAAAGCCTCAGGGCTTCTTGCGCGAGCGCGGATGCGCCTGATCGTAGACCTTGGCGAGATGCTGGAAGTCGAGCTTCGTGTAGATCTGTGTCGTGGAAATGTTGCTGTGGCCGAGCATTTCCTGCACTGCGCGCAGATCGCCCGAGGACTGCAACACATGCGTGGCGAACGAGTGGCGCAGCATGTGCGGATGCACGTGCGTGGGCAGTCCGGCCGCCTGCGCGTGATGCGCGAGCCCCTGCTGCACCGCGCGCGACCCGATGCGTTTGCCGCGTGCCGACAGGAACAGCGCATGCGGCTCGGCGGTGGCAAGCGGTGCACGCTTGTCGAGCCACTGGGCCAGCGCCTGCGCGGCTTTCTCGCCCACGGGCACCCGTCGACGCTTGTTCCCCTTGCCGGTGACAACCACTTCGCGCTCCGGCAGGTCGAGCCAACTGATCGAGCGGTATCCATCGGCGTCGACGTAGCGATGGTCCAGGCTCGTGAGCTCGGAGAGCCGCAGCCCCGACGAATACAGCAATTCGAACATCGCGCGGTTGCGCACGGCCTCGGCCGACGTGCCGGATTCGAACTCGACGAGCGCCGAAGCCTGATCGGGTGAGAGCGCCTTGGGCAAGGGCTTGGGCTGCTTCGGCGCACGCACGCCTTCGACGGGATTGGCCACGAGCGCGGTGCGCTGCGCGAGCCATGCGAAGTATCCGCGCCACGCCGAGAGCTTGCGTGCGATGGAGCGGCCGACGAGGCCCTCGCCGTGCAGTTGCATCACGAACCGGCGAATATCGCCGTGCTGCAGTGACTCGAGCGCACGTCCGCCCGCCAGACGCTGCAACTGACGCAGGTCGCGCGTGTAGTTTTCCAGGGTGAGGCCGGCGAGCTTGCGCTCGCTGGCCAGCGAGGTGAGATAGGCGCGAATGCCGGGTTCCAGCGGTGGCGTGTTGCCGTCGGGTCCACCGTCGCCGGCGCCGGCCGGCGTGCGGGCTTTCGCCTTGCCGGACGCGGCCTGCCGGGCTGACATCAGTCGTGCGCGCGCAGCTTGCCCAGCGCCGCGCCGGCCAGCTCGCCGATCTGCGTCAGGAAGTCGGTCGCCATGCCCTCGTGGAAACGGCGCGCGTCTTCCGAGCCCATCACGAGCAGGCCGAAGACCGGCCCGTCGGTGACCTGCGGATCGCGAAGCGCAAGCAGCGCCACCGACGCGGGATCGCTCGGCGCGCCGAGCCACGTCACGGCTTCGAAACCGGTGTTCGCACCGCAATACGGCGTGACCAGGCTCGACGCGAAGATCTTCACTTCCTCGCTCACGCTGCGGGCGAAATCGGCCGGCTGATAAGGCGCAGCCACGCTCCACAGACGCACGGCGGCGTACGGTACGTTGAAGACGTCGCGCAGGCCGCGGGCAATCGCCTCGGGCAACGCATGCGGATCACGCTCGCCGAGAAGGCCGAGCGTCCAGCGGTGCAGCTTGGCCGAGATGTCGTCGTTCTCGTGGCCGTAGCGCATCAGTTCGGCGAGGCGCCGCTCGATCTGCTTGGTCTTCTCGCGCTGCATCTCGATCTGGCGCTCCTGCAGCGACACCGCGCGCTGGCCGTGCGGGCTGGTGAGCCGCACGCCGGCTAGCAATTCGGCATGGCGCTCGAAGAAGTCGGGATGCGCAATCAGGTATTCCGCAATATCTCGGTCGTTCATGAGTGTCCGTCTGCTGTTCGTCAACTGCCGCGAGCCGCCCCCGGGCTCAGGGGTGGCCTGCGGCCGCCTGGGTCGCTAAATCAGTATTCGTCAGAAACCAAATATCGTACAGACCTTCCGGGCGTCAGGTCCGACGCGCCGACGTCGCCTGTCAGATCTCGATCGTGCCCTCGAAGACCGTGGCGGCCGGCCCCGTCATGATGACTGAGCCGTTCGCACCGTCCCAGTCGATGGTGAGCATGCCGCCGTGCGTCTCGATCGCGACCGGTGCGCGCAGCAGCCCGCGACGGATACCCGCCACCGCCGCGGCACACGCGCCGGTGCCGCACGCGAGCGTTTCGCCCGCACCGCGCTCATACACGCGCAGTCGCGCCTGGTGCGGCCCGACCACCTGCAGGAAGCCGGCGTTCACGCGGCGCGGGAAACGGGCGTGTCGCTCGACGAGCGGACCGTCCGTCTCGACCGGTGCGGTGTCGACGTTGTCCACGACCTGCACGGCATGCGGGTTGCCCATCGACACCACGGAAATCCACGTGGTCTTGCCGGCCACGTCCAGCGGCCAGAGCGTGTCGTCACCCTCGCCACGCCCTTGCAGGCCGGCGGTGTCGAACGGCACGTCCGACGGCGTGAGGATCGGCGCGCCCATATCCACGCTGACCTGCCCGTCCTCGCGCATCGTGAGCGTGATCACGCCTTGCTGCACCTCGACGCGCACCGAGCGCTTGTCGGTCAGCCCGGTGTCGCGCACGAACTTCACGAAGCAGCGCGCGCCGTTGCCGCAATGCTCGACCTCGCCACCGTCGGCGTTGAAGATGCGGTAGCGGAAGTCCACGCCCGGCAGCGTGGAGCGCTCGACGAGCAGCAACTGATCGGCGCCGACGCCAAAATGACGGTCGGCGAGCGCACGCCACTGTTCGGGCGTGAAATCGATGGTCTGCGAGATGCCGTCGATCACGACAAAGTCGTTCCCGGCACCTTGCATCTTGGTGAATTTGAGCTTCATGCCGCTATTGTAGTGGAGAAGGTCGACGCGCATCCGGCCCCATCAATACACGCCGGGCTGGCCCTCTGGGCGCGTCTTGAAGCGCTTGTGCACCCAGTAGTACTGCTCCGGCATCTTCAGGATTTGCTCCTCGAGGAAGGCGTTCATGCGGCGCGCGTCGGCTTCGGGGTCGCCGCTCGGGTAGTTTTCCCAAATCGGAAAGACTTTCAAGCGATAGCCCTTGTAGTTGGGCAGCACCTCGCCGATGAAGGGAAGCACCTGGGCACGGCCGACCTCGGCCAGACGCGAAACCGACGTCAGGGTGCAGGTCGGTACGCCGAAGAACGGCACGAACACCGAATTGCGCGCGCCATAGTCCATGTCGGCGGCCAGCATGACGGGCTTGCGCTTGCGGAACATGCGCAGCACGTCGCGGGCGCTGTCGCCGCGCGGGATCATCTCGGCGTCGAACCGCCCGCGCTGCTCGCGCGCCATGGCGTCGAACGCCGGGTTCGACATCGGCGTGTAAAGCGACGCGCACGGCCGGTCGAGCAGGTAATTGATGAAGACCGACGCCATCTCGATGCCCACGAAGTGAAAGCCCAGCAAGATTGTCGGGGGCATGTCCGGCGCCTTGAGGTCGACGGCCGAATCGACTTCGATGAGCCGCTCGAGCTTCTTGCCGTCGGCGAACCACTGCACGCTGCGCTCCGCGTAGCTTCGGATCGCATGCACGAACGACGCCTTGGCGACGCGCTCGCGCGTGGCGTCATCCCAGTGCGGAAAACACAGGCGCAGGTTGGTATGCACAACCCGCTTGCGCGAGCTGGGAATGGCGTAAAGCAGACGCCCCAGCCCCGCGCCGAAGCGCGCGACCCAGCTGTAGGGCAGCAGGTTCAGCCCGCGCAGCAGGCCGACGCTCAGGTAGTACCCGAAGGATTTCTTGGTAGTGGATGCCATGTCGCAAGCAGGATTTCTTCAGGGGCGTATAATAAGCGACATCGCCGAGTTAACTGACAACTTGCGGGGCGATTCGGGTGAGCGACCTTACCGGCAGCGCATCCGACCAATTTTCCGCTAAAGCGTCGCCGCTTCGCCTCCGATGACGGCAACGTGAGTCGCCAAATTCGTACAGAGGAGCCAGAAGTGGCGAACGATTATCTTTTTACCTCCGAATCCGTCTCTGAAGGCCACCCGGACAAGGTTGCCGATCAAATCTCCGACGCCGTTCTCGACGCCATCCTGACGCAGGACAAGTACGCACGTGTTGCCGCGGAAACGCTTTGCAACACCGGCCTCGTCGTGCTCGCCGGCGAAATCACCACGACCGCCACGGTGGACTATCAGCAGGTGGCGCGCGACACGATCCGCCGCATCGGCTACGACAACACCGACTACGGCATCGACTACAAGGGTTGCGCCGTGCTGGTGGCCTACGACCGCCAGTCGCCGGACATCGCCCAGGGCGTGGACCGTGCGCATGACGACAACCTCGATCAGGGCGCCGGCGACCAGGGTCTGATGTTCGGCTATGCGTGCGACGAAACGCCGGAACTGATGCCGCTGCCGATCTACCTGTCGCACCGTCTGGTGGAGCGTCAGTCGCAAGTGCGCCGCGACGGCCGCCTGCCGTGGCTGCGTCCGGATGCCAAGTCGCAGGTCACCATCAAGTATGAAAACGGCCGCCCGCACAGCATCGACACGGTCGTGCTCTCGACGCAGCACCATCCGGACATCGCGCTGGACGCGCTGCGCGAAGCCGTGATCGAGGAAGTCATCAAGCCGGTGCTGCCGGCCGACCTCATTAAGGGCGACATCAAGTTCCTGGTGAACCCGACCGGCCGTTTCGTGATCGGTGGCCCGCAGGGCGACGCCGGCCTCACGGGTCGCAAGATCATCGTCGACACCTATGGCGGCGCCGCGCCGCACGGCGGTGGCGCGTTCTCGGGCAAGGACCCCTCGAAGGTGGACCGCTCGGCAGCCTACGCCGGCCGCTACGTCGCGAAGAACATCGTGGCCGCCGGCCTGGCCTCGAAGTGCGTGATCCAGGTCTCGTACGCCATCGGTGTGGCACGCCCGACGTCGGTGATGGTCAACACTTTCGGCACCGGCAAGATCAGCGATCAGCGTATCGCCGAACTTGTCGAGAAGCACTTCGATCTGCGCCCGAAGGGCATCATCCAGATGCTCGACCTGCTGCGCCCGATCTACGAGAAGACGGCCGCCTACGGTCACTTCGGCCGTGAAGAGCCGGAATTCTCGTGGGAAGCGACCGACCGCGCCGACGCCCTGCTCGCCGACGCCGGTCTGCGCGCCGTGGCCTGAGCTGCATTGCACGCAAGCTGGCGCCAACCCGCCGGCACCGAAAGACACAACCCCCGCCCGGGTCGCCCCGGCGGGGGTTTTGTTTTCAAAGGCCAGCGACGGCGATATGGCCACAATATCGTTGCGTGATCACCGCGCCACGGCC
Organism: Pandoraea pnomenusa; assembly: GCF_000767615.3. NCBI lineage: Bacteria > Pseudomonadati > Pseudomonadota > Betaproteobacteria > Burkholderiales > Burkholderiaceae > Pandoraea > Pandoraea pnomenusa. Next base: position 5,178,071 of record NZ_CP009553.3, read on the forward strand.
GGTTTGCGACCCGGGCGCCGCGGTCATCGCAGAAATCGCCGGATCAGCATGCCGAATGCCTTGCCGTAGGGCGGATTGAGCAGCGCCGTGCCGTTCCAGCGCGACTGCCGGAAGATCGGTTTCTCCTTGGAGAACGTGCGAAAGCCCGCTTCGCCGTGATAGCCGCCCATGCCTGACGGTCCCACCCCGGCAAACGGCAGCGTATGCTCGGCCACGTGCAGCAGCGTGTCGTTGATCGTCACGCCACCGGAGATCGTGTTCCGGACCACGTGATCGATGCGCGTATTGTCGGTATCGAACACATAGAGCGCGAGCGGATGCGGCCTCTCGTTCACGTAGGCAATCGCCGCGTCCAGATCGTCATAAGGCACGACCGGCAGCAACGGCCCGAAAATCTCCTCTCGCATCACGCGCATGCCGTCGTGCACACCCGTGAGTACCACCGGGGGCATACGCCGGCGCGCCGCCTGCGGCTCGGCGTCGAAAAGCGCATGTGCCGTGGCACCCTGCGCCGTGGCCTCGCTCGCCAGGCCGGCCAGGCGCGCAAAATGCCGCGGCGACACGATGCTCGTGTACTGCGGATTGTCCACCGCATTCGGATAGAGCCGCGCCGCCGTCTGCCGTGCGGTCGTCAGGAAGGCGTCGAGTTTCTCGCGCGGCACCAGCACGTAATCGGGCGCGATGCAGGTCTGCCCCGCATTGACCAGCTTGCCGAACATGATGCGCTCCACCGCATGGTCCCAGCGTGCGCCCGGGCCGATGATGGCCGGCGACTTGCCGCCAAGTTCCAGCGTCACCGGCGTGAGATGCTCGCTCGCCGCGCGCATCACGTGATGCCCGATCGAGGTCGCGCCGGTAAACAGCAGATGATCGAATGGCAACGTGGAAAATGCGCGGGCGATCTGCGCGTCGCCGGTCACCACCGTCACCCATTCCGGCGCGAAGGTATCGGCCACGGCCGCCGCGAACACCTCCGCAAAGCGGGGCGTGATCTCCGAGACCTTGATCATCACGCGATTGCCCGCCGCCAGTGCGTCGGTGAGCGGGCCCACGGCGAGCAACAGCGGATAGTTCCAGGGCACGATCACGCCGACGACGCCCAGCGGCTGCGGCACGACCGACCGGCGTCCCGGCAGCAGCCACAGGTGCGCCCAACCGTGCGCCCCCCGCATCCAGCGCCGTGTGTGCGCGAGCGCATGCTTCAGGTTGCCATGCGCGGGAAACAGCTCGAGCATGTCGGTTTCCTGCGACGAGCGTCCGCCGAAGTCCGCGTCGATGGCGGTCGCGAAAGCGTCGCGATACTTGTGCAGCATGGCCTGCAGCGCCTCGAGCTGGCGCTTGCGCATCGGCCAGTCGACGTGCGGCGACGCGTCGTGCGCTCGCCGCATGGCGTCGAAGCGCGGCAGCAATTGCGCGCGCGCGATGTCGTCGTCGACCGAGGTATCGAGTGTCATCGGCGTCGCCTCGTGCAGCCCGCCCGGTTCGTGATTGTGACCCATGCCCTGCTCCTCCCTGCCCGCACTGCGATGCGGGATTGCATCGTGTCGCGGCGTTGTTATGTCGATCTGTTATGTCGTGACGCGCGATGGACCATACCGGCATCGCATTCGTGTCAGCCCGCAGCGCCCGGGAACGCCCGGTCCAGCCACGCGCGCTGCACCGCCGTGGCGAGCGTGTCGGGCATCACCCCGTAGACACGTCCGCCGTGCGTGGCAAAACGGGTCTCGATGAAACCGTGTGCGAGCTCGATCGGGGCATGTTCGAGCAGCAACGCCGCCTGCGCGAGCAACACGATCTGCTGCGCGATGGCGCGCGCGCGCACCGCGTGCGTTGCCGGATCGGCGGCCAGCCACCCGTGGAGCTGCGCCAGCGCCGCGCGCAGTACCGCATGCGAGCCCACGCGTTCGGTCAGCCATTCGAACCAGCATTGGGCGACGTCGGGTTCACGACCGATCGCGCGCAACACGTCGAGACACATGACGTTGCCCGAACCTTCCCAGATCGAGTTGACGGGCGCCTCGCGGTACAGCCGCGCGAGCGGCCCCGTTTCCACGTAGCCGTTGCCGCCCCACACTTCCATGCACTCGCCGGCCAGTTCCAGCGCACGCTTGCATACCCAGAATTTCGCGGCAGGCAGCACCACGCGCCGCCATGCGCGCTCGACCGGCGAGTCGTCGTCAGCGGCGCTCGCATCGAACGCACGTGCCAGCCGCATCGCCAGCCACGTCGCCGCCTCCGATTCGAGCGAGAGATCGGCCAGCACCGCCGTCATCAGATCCTGGTCGACGAGCTTCGCGCCGAATGCCGCGCGATGCCTCGCATGGTGGATCGCCTGCACGACGCCCGCGCGCATCATGGCCGCGCTGCCGATCACGCAGTCGAGCCGCGTGTACGTCGCCATTTCGATGATGGTGGGAACGCCCCGACCCGGTGCGCCCACGCGCGTGCCAAACGCGCCCAGAAACTCGACCTCGCTGCTGGCGTTCGATCGATTGCCGAGCTTGTCTTTCAGGCGCTGCACCTGCACGGCATTCTTGCCGCCGTCGGGGCGATACCGGGGAACGAAGAAACACGAGAGCGCATCGGTATCGCCCTCGCGCGCGAGAACCAGATGGGCGTCGCACTGCGGCGCCGAGAAGAACCACTTGTGGCCGACGAGCGAAAACTCGCCGCGACCGCCGTCGGTCGCCACCGTCGTGTTCGTGCGCACGTCGGAGCCGCCCTGCTTCTCCGTCATGCCCATGCCGACGAGCATGGCGTGCTTCTGCGCGAGCGGCACGTCGCGCGGGTCGTGCTGCGGCGCGAGCAGTTTGTCCTTGATCGAGGGGAACAGCGCGGCTTCCTTCATCAGCACCGGAATGCTCGCGAACGTCATCGTCGTGGGACACAACGCGCCGGCTTCGTTCTGCGCGTGCAGGAAATATGACGCCGTACGCGCCGCCATGACCCCGCCGCGCGGATGCGCCCAGGGCAGCGACTGCAATTGTGCACCGCGCAACAACCCCATCAGGGCATGCCACGCAGGATGAAACTCGACGTGATCGATGCGATTGCCTCGCGCGTCAAACGATTGCAGCTCCGGTTCGTGACGATTGGCCGCCTGCGCCCACTGCTGCACTTCCGCCTCGCCCAGACGCGCGCCCTGACGATGCAGTTCCTTCGCATGCCAGTCGGCATCGAAGACGGCAACAGCGGCCTGCAACGCCGTGTCGGTCGCGTAGAGGTTGTAGTCGACGAGCGGCGGTACCTGATTGGTCACGTCGTGGGTCTGCCAGGCTTCAGTCATCCGTGTCTCCATGGGTCATGTATCGGACGGTCACCCGAGGCGATCATTTCATCATAGCGGTTGGCGTCGGACGTTCGCAGAAATTAGAGGAATGCTTCACTTGCCCCCCGCGCACACGGTTTGTCTGCCTACAATGAGTGCCGCCGCGAATTGACGCTTTGGCGCCGAGAAGCCCCGCCGCGAAGTGCCGCCCGTCAGAGGTGTGCCCGCCGCTGGTCGCGCGATGCGCAGCATGGCATCACGCACGAAGAGAAGCGCCACGACAAGTCGAACGACACGCCGTGCGGAGCGAATCCGTCGGCCAAAAGAAAGCGGCCGGACAGCCGCGCAACAGCGATAGCAGTGCCCATCCAAGGGAGGATGACAGCATGGACTACGACTACGTCATTGTCGGCGGCGGTTCGGCCGGTTGTGCACTGGCCGCGCGACTGGCCGACGGTGCGCCGCAGTGCACGATCGCGCTCATCGAGGCGGGTCCGCCCGACGACAGCTTTCTCGTTCGCCTGCCGCTGGGACTGGCGGCACTCGTGCCGTTTCGCTCGCGCCGCAACTATGGCTATCGCACCACGCCCCAGGCGGGATTGGGTGGCCGCCAGGGTTACCAGCCACGCGGACGTGGCCTGGGCGGGTCCAGCTCGATCAACGCCATGATCTACACGCGCGGCCACCCCGACGATTACAACGACTGGGCGCAGGCCGGGTGCGACGGCTGGGGATGGAGCGACGTGCTTCCCTACTTCCGCCGCAGCGAGAACAACGAACGCAACACGCATGGCGCCGACGCGTGGCACGGCAGCGGAGGTCCCCTCAACGTTGCCGACCTTCGCACGATCAACCCGTTCTCGCGTCATTACGTCGACGCCGCGCGTGAGGCCGGATTTCCGGTGACCGACGATTTCAACGGTCCGCAGTACGAAGGCGCGGGCATCTATCAGGTGACGCAAAAGGATGGGCAACGCTGGAATGCGGCGCGCGCCTATCTGCATGGAAAATCGCGCGCGAACCTGCATGTCATCACCGACGCGCTCGTGCAGCGCATCGTCTTCGACGGCAAGCGCGCGACCGGCGTCAAGCTGCAACGCCGCGGCGCGCTCGAGACGATTCGCGCCCGCGCCGAAGTGGTGCTGAGCGCCGGCGCGTTCAACTCGCCGCAGCTGCTCATGTGCTCGGGCATTGGCCCCGCCGCACAACTTCGCGCACACGGTGTGGCCGTGCTCGTCGACGCGCCGGGGGTGGGAGAGAACCTGCAGGACCACATCGACTTCATCATCAACAAGTACGTTGCGCACCGCGAACTGGTCGGCTACACCCCGGCGGGGCTCTGGCATCTGCTCACGCAGGGTTTCGAATATCTGCGCACACGCCGCGGGCTGTTCGCGAGCAACGTGGCCGAAGCCGGTGGTTTCCTGAAGAGCGATCCGGCGCTCGCGCGGCCGGATCTTCAGATGCACTTCCTGGTCGGGGTTTGCGACAACCACAATCGCCGCTTGCATCTGCCGCGCGGGCTGTCGCTGCACGCTTGCGTATTGCGGCCCAGGAGCCGCGGGCGCGTGACGCTTGCCTCGGCGGACATGCGCGACGCGCCGCGCATCGACCCCGCTTTCCTGCAGGCGCAGGAAGATGTCGATACCTTGCTGCGCGGCGTACGCGTCATTCGCCGCATCCTCGCGGCGCCATCGCTCGCACGATTCGGTGGGCGGGAGTTGCACACCCGCGGCGTGGAATCGGATGAAGCGCTGACCGCGCTGATCCGCGAACGCGCCGACACCATCTATCATCCGGTCGGCACCTGCCGGATGGGCAGCGATGCGACGTCGGTCGTCGACCCGGCGCTGCGGGTGCGTGGCGTGGAGGGCCTGCGCGTCGTGGACGCGTCGATCATGCCCACGCTCATTGGCGGCAACACCAACGCGCCATCGATCATGATCGGCGAGAAGGCGGCCGACCTGATGCTCGCGCACGCCATCGGCTCGCCGCAGGCAAACACCGCCGCCGCGCGCGCGTCGTCGACACCGTCGGAAGGTGCGCCGGCCTTAGCCGCCCGGATACAGCCACAGACCTAGGAACGGCTCGCCCCACAGTGCGCTCGCCAGCGCGCCGAGACTCAGCCACGGTCCGAACGGCAACGGTGCACGCACGGCGCGACCGCGCCAGAGCGCCAGCACGGCAAAGGCGAGCGTGGCCGCGGTGGCGCCGAACGCGAGCATCAGCGGCACGCCAACCCAGCCGAGCCACGCACCGCACGCGGCCACGAGCTTGGCGTCGCCCCCGCCCAGACCGTCCTGACCGGTCAGCGCGCGGTACGCGCCGGCCATCGTCCACATCGCCCCGTATCCCAGCGCGGCCCCGGTCACGGAGGCGTCGACGGGCAGCGTCACCCCCGCGGCGCTGCACAGCAATCCGGCCCACACCAGCGGCAACGTCAGCGCGTCGGGGAGCAGGCGTGTGTCCACGTCGATGAGGGCGAGCGCCAGCATCGTCGCGCCGAACCCACACCAGGCGAGCATGGGCAGATACTGTCTCGAAGGCAGAAAGTGCCACGCAATCGCCGCGAACATGGCCGCCACCGTCACTTCGACGAGCGGATATCGCATGGAGATCCCCGCGCCGCAACCGGCACAGCGTCCGCGCAGCCAGAGGTAACCGAGTACGGGGATGTTGTGCCGCAGGGCGATGCGCGTCTCGCAACGCGGACAGCGCGATGGCGGCCAGGCCAGATTGAAACGTGGCGCAACCGGTGGCAATTGCCCGGTCCATTCGGCCACCTCGCGCGCCCATTGCGCTTCGAGCATGCGCGGCACACGATGCACAACCACGTTCACGAAGCTTCCGACGAGCAGGCCGAACGCCCCCATCATCGCCACCGCGACATCGTTGGGCAATGCGTACAGCGCCTGCCAGAGCGGATCGAGTGACGACGGCATCGTCAGAACATCGTGCGAGCGTATTCGCCCGCCGCATGACCGATTTGCAACATGCCGCCGACCGTGAAGATGATGGTCAGGCCCACGAGCGCCAGCAACACCGAGCGCAGGGTGGCCGAACGCAGTTTGATGCGCTCGGCCACCTCCTCGATCGTCATCAGCCCGATCTTGCGGATGCCGGCGTCGAAGTTGGTCCGCCCCGAATACTCGACAAGCCGGTCGAAGATCTCTTCATTGAAGATGCCCGTGTCCATCGCCTTGATCATGCTGCGTTCGCTCTTGAGCGAGGCGCGCATGCGCAGCAGATGCCATCGCAGCCAAGGCGACGCACGCCCGAGCAGCAGGGAGATGGCGTCGAACACCGAGGTCTTCGCGCCGGTCAGGGCAGCGAGCGCGACCAGAAACTCGCCCGCCCGCACGTCGCGGTACACGGCGTAGGGGCCGATGGTATCGACGCGCTGGCGCAACGGCCCCGTCCACCGACTGAACGACAGCGACATCAGGACGACGAGCGCGACCGGCACGCCATAGAGCAGCGGCCACCAGTTGGCGACGAAGCGCGACATGGCGTACAGTCCCGCGCCGACGAGTGGGAATCTCTCCGGCGGCATGATCTCCGTCATGATCGGCATCATGCCGTACGCCACGCCGAGCTGGATCGCGGCGAGCAGCACCGACATGAAGATCGGCAGCGCCACGGCACCGGCAATGGCCGCGCGCGTCTGTTGCTGGAGCGTGACCACGCGCGCGAGGAATCGCAGCGTGCCGGGCAGGTCACCCTTCTCCCCTGCCGCGATGACGACCAGGTCTTCGTCGGGGATGGTGCCCGCCCATGACTTCTGCAGATTCTTCGAGCTCGCGCGGTCGCGCCAGACGGCGTAAAGCGGCGCCATCGGATTGCGGCGCTCCTTGGCGCGCGCATACCGGCGCGAGAAGAGCTCGAACGGATTGGCACCGTCTTCGATGGCGTCGGCGAAATCGCTGTAGAACTTTGCGCGGCTCTTGCGAAATCGCCGCTTCGCCTTCGCCAGTCCCGGATAGGGATCGCGATCGGCGGTGAGCCTGGCGAGCAGGCGGTTGGCAGCTTCGATCATGAGAGGAACCCGGAGGTGTCAGACATGGCGCGCCCGCGCTCACACACAGGCGAGCCGGCGCGACGCGGCACCGCCCGGCGACGCCGTCTGACGAAGATGAAATTTCTTGAGCTTGCAGAAGGCCGCTTCGACGTCGCGCGGATCGACGAGACCCTGCGACATCTTGAATATCGCGTGCTCCATCGCCGACTTGCCGGTCATGTTCGGGCTGGCGAGATCGCCGTCGTGGCTCGCGCGCCAGTGGCGCTCCGCCTCCCAGAACTGGCCGGCGCGCAACAGCTCCAGCAACTCGTCGGTCAGCTCGCACACTTCGGCGACGACCGTCTGCCCACTGGTGCCGCGCCCGTGACACCGCTCGCAACCCGGCCCCTCCACGCGCAGCGCCGCGGCGTCGACGCCCAACGCACCGATGATCGCGAGCGTGGCATCGTCGAGCCGTTCGCGCGCGGGCCGCTTGCAGTGCTCGCAGAGCACCGGAATGAGCTTCTGATAGATGATCGCCGTGAGAAAATTCGGCGCGGCCACGGCGGCCAGCGGCATGCCGATCTCGTCGCTCACGAGGCGCGACACGATTCCGAACGCGCTCGACGCATGCACGGTCGAGAGCACCTGATGGCCCGTCTCCGTCATCGACTTCGCGAACGACCCGGTCTCCGCGTCGCGAATCTCGCCCGGCATGAGCTTGTCCGGATCTCCCCGCAGCAGCACCTTCGCGGCGGCGCCGAACGCGGAATCTCCCGGACCGTCTTCCGCACGACGCTGAATCGGGATCTGCGTCATGTGTGGCTGGATGTACTCGACGGGATCCTCGATGGAGAAGAATTTCTTGCCGGAGTCGCGCTCGTACGTCATGAGCGTGCGCAGCGTCGTCGACTTTCCCGACCCCGTCTCGCCCGCGATGACGGTCAGCCCGGGGCTGCGATGCACCGCGTCTTCCAGGATCTCGATCTGGTCCGCGGAGTAACCGAGTTGCGCGAGCGTGAGCACGTCGCCTTCCGTCGCCTCGTTCACCAGCAGGCGCAGCACCACGTCCACCCCGCGATTCTCCTTCACGCTCTGGAAGCGCAACTGATACTTGCGCTGGCGCAGCGTGACCGGAATGGAGCAGCTCTGGTGCTGCGCCTCGTCGAAATGATTGTGGCTGCGACTGCTCGGATCGGCCCGCGAGTTGTACGCGGCGGACACAGCATCGAGCATCGCGTGATAGTCGCGTGCGAGACGATCGCTCTCGCCCGTCACGCGCAGCTTGCCATGAATGCGCATGCGCACCCGTACCTGGCGATTGTCGCGAAATTCGAAGTGAATGTCCGACGCCCCCGCGTCGATGGCACGCTCGATGATCAGATCGAAATTTCGATAGGCACCGGTGCGGCGCTCGTCGTGCCGGTCGTCGCCGTCGCCCTGCTGCTGCAGGCGTGACTGCATCAGCAGGATTTCTTCGGTGGTGCCGACGTAGATGCCCTCCAGATCGAGGCGATGCCTGGCGCGCACCGCCTGGTCGAAGCGTTCGAGCAGATCGGAGCCCTGTGTGCCCAGGAATGTCGTGTGTTCGAGCAACACCAGATACAGCCGCGGCTTCATCGCCACGAGGACCAGCGAGCCGTGCTCGGCACCCGCCAACGTGATGCCGAGGTCCTGCCGCCAGCCGAACGCCTGGATCTCCGGCTCGCGCAGGTCGGCAATGGGCTGGGCCATGACGCGCGCACCGGAGCGGCGCCCCAGACGCAGCAGTGCGGCGCGCAGACGCTCAGCGAGGGGACGCATAGGACAACTCCGGCGACGCCCGTCCGCCCGCCGAACGATCCTCGGCCTGCTCCGGCGCCACGGGCGCGGCGCCGAACGTGTTGGGCAGCAACAGGCGGCGCCGCTGCGCCCCACGACGCACGTCGACGAAATCGTCGCCGATGGCCACGATCTGCCAGTCGCCCACCTTGTCGCCGCGGGTCACGTTGCGGCCATAGCGGCCGTCCACGCGAAGATAGGCGACCGTCGTGTTCTCCACGCCGTAGATGAAGAGCAGCTCGGGCGGCACGTCGGGGCGCGCCGGTCTCGCCACAGCCGCCCCCGGTACCTTGTGGGCGGCCTGCGCCTCCCCGGCATCCTTCGCGGCCTGCGCCGCCTGCGACGCCTTCAGATGCGCGCGCGCGAACGCGTCGATGGTCTCTTCGGCGTGCGCGCCGGCAGCCGTCGCGAGCATGCACGGCGCGACCAGCAGCACCACGCATGCCGGGTGGAAGGACTTAATGGACATAGTAGGTTCCTTGAGCGGAGAAGACGGGTTTGCCGTCGTCGATCACGACCTTCAGCTCGGAGAGCGACATGTTGCCCGCCCGCATCATCAGGCCGGCGACCGAATCGACGAATGCCAGATGCCCGGCCATCTTCCATTCGCCTTTCGACAGCGGAGGCGGCACGTCGTCGCGCGACGTCACGCCCGGCGGCACGGGCACGAGCGGTTCGGGCATCGTGAGCGCGATGTCCATGCCGTAGTCGCCCAACGCCTGAAGTCGTGCGCCAGCGGTGCGCAGGAATTGATTTCGTGGCACCGGCGTAACGCGCGCCTCGCCGTCGTCTTCCAGCGACTCGATCTCGTTCCGGGCCGAGGCATCGCCTTTCGCGGCGCCCAGCGACGCCACCACGGTGCTCGCCGCATGCGCCTCGTCCGGCGCGATCGAGACGGTTTCGCGAGCGTGGTCCAGATCGACGATCCTGGCATCGGGCCGTTGCGACAGGAGCAGGTCGAAGGTGCCGCCGTCACGACGGCGCCAGTCGATCTCGCATCGTTGCGCCTTGCAATCGATGCTCGCCGGTCGCCATCCGCCGGCATTCGCCGGCAACTGCTGCACGACACGCTGCAAGTGCCGCGCGTACGACGCGCCGGCCGAGAACGGCTCCGCCGCGATGGCCCGCGCCAGCGCCTGCCGGTACGCTTCGATCGGATCGACCCGATTGGCGGCCGCGCGTTTGGCCTGTTGCGCGTCGTCGTACCATCGCCACCCCCACCATCCGGCCGCCGCCACGACCAAGAGCATGACCAGCACACCGCCCGCGAGCCGGATGGCCCGCGTGGGCAAGGCCTTTCGCACCGGCTTCAGACGCGCCTGCGCAAGCGCTTCGTGCCCGGAGGAAGCGACGATGTCGTCAAGCGTCAGCACCACGTCGGCATGCGGCAGATTGGCGCGCTGGACGCCCGCAATTTTCACCGGCCCGTCGACCTCGGCACACCATTGCTCGAGACGCGGCCTGATCTGCTCGGCCGGCACACTCAGATCGAGCTCGGGACGCCGGTCCCGAAGCGTGACGAACAGGATCATGGCCGGATCGTCGGGGTCGGGATGCAGGAAGGCGACGTTCGGTCCGTCGACGAGCGCGCCGAGCAGGCACGCCAGCGCGGGGCCGCCAGGCTCGGTGCCGTCGGCGGCGTGCGCGGGCAACGACACGAGACCCACGGTACGTGTCCCCGCGCCGTCGTCGATCACGACGAAGTGCGAGGCGTCACGGCTGCGAGCGAGACTGCGGATCTCGGCCATCTCCTTTTGCAGCCCGATGAGCGTCTCCCACTGCGCGCCCACGACCAGGTGATTCGACAATGCGCGCCCCATGTCACACGCCCTCGGTCAGTTCCGGCGAGATCAGGATCACGATCTCGTTCACACGCTGGTGCGCCTCCTTCGTGCCGCCCTGGTAGTTGAAGATGCCGTCGCGGTCGGTGCTGTCATCCTTGCGGCGAAAGCCGCTGAGCACAAGCGTATCGCCCGATTTGAGCGAAGCGCGCTGCATCGTCTGGACCGACGCGGTCAGCGGCAACTGCATGAACGTGCCAATGCCCAGGCCGTCGTCGCTGCGATCGCGCCGATCTCGCCGGTCCCGCGCATCGCCGTCGTCGCGGATGTCCACGCGCGGCCCCTTACCGTCCTCACCCAGCCGCACGCGCGCGCTCGCGCCGTCGCCACCGCTCTCCGACTCCTTGCCCGTGCGCAGGTTGATCTTCTCGAGCCGCTTGAGATCGGACATATCGATCTGCACCTGAAGCATCACGCTGCGGTTATCCATCAGCGTGGGCAGCAGGTTCATGACGAAGCCCGTGGTCAGCACTGCCTGTTCGGCCGTGACCACCGCCTGCCCACCGTAGTTGCCCGGCGTCATCTTCGTTTGCGCGACAAAGCCCTGATTCTGCGTGACGGCCACCGGCGCGGGCTGGTTGTTCAACGTGACCACCGTGGTGTCGATCACCGTGCTCACGCGCCCCTGCTGACTGAGCGCCTTGAAGAATGCCGTGGAGCCGGCCAGGCGCCCGTTCGGAATCTTGGTGAGACTCAGGCCGCCGCGATCGCCCATCAAACCGCCGCTCAGCGCCGGACCTGACAAGCCCGCCACCAGGCCGCTCGCGGACTGGTACACCAGCTTCCAGTCGATGCCGGCCGCCGAACGCTCGGTCAAATCGACGGAATAGACCTGCACCCGGAGTTTCACCTGCCTTCCAAGTACGGCGTTCTCGGCGTCGATGTAACGCGCGACCCGTTCGACGACGTCCGCCGTATCGGTGACGACGAGCGAACTCGTGACGACCGACGGCGTCACGCGCCCGCCCGGCGAGAGCATGTCCGTCACGGTCTTGACGAGGTCCGCCCAATAGTCGAGTTCCGACGCCACCGTGACGTTCGCATCGGCGTTGAAGCTCAGGTCGACACCGCCCGGCGTGCCGCCCCCGCCGCCGTCGGTCGAACCGCGATCGGCCTTCATCTTCGAGGCCTTGCCGACCGACGCGCGATACGACGAACTGCCGGGCATCATCTTGATCTGGAAGGTCTGCGTGACATAGCGCGCGAACTGCACCACGCCGTCGCGATAGCGCCAGTGGGTGCCCGACCGGTGGGCGATGGTATCCAGCAGGCCGGAGAGCGTGCCCTGGTATTGCAGCGGCACGGCAGGCTCGCCCGACTCGGTGCAGTTCACCTGAAAGAGGGCACCGGCACCATGACCGACGGATCCGCCGGGTCCGCTCCTGCCGTCGCGCAGGTCGCGGCCCATGTCGCCGGCGGTGTCGCACGCCACGTCGGAAGCCAGGCGAATCGTCAGCCCGTTGCCACGCGCGACCTGCGCGAGCAACACCGACATGGGCAGCGGGGCGCCGGTCGAGAAGCGCACATTGCGCTTGAAGAATTCGGGAAGTGCGACGGTCGCGCTCACGGCAACCGATTTCTTCGACAGCCACGCGCCGTCGACGTGCTCGATGGCGCGGATCGGCGGCGCCGAGTGCGTTGCCATCGACGACTGTGCGGCAGCACGCGTCTCGGTGACGTTCTCGTCTGTCCTGGTCAGCATCCCCGGCGTGCCGCACGCCGCCAGTAACGTGATGGCGCACAACACGCCGAGTCGCTTTCTCATGGATTACCGCTTCCGTAGTCATTGGCCGCGCGAGACGCGGCACTTGTCATTGTGTGGCGTGCACCACGCGCAGCACGCGGTTGGCGTCGTACACCTTCACGCGAATCGGCGCGTCCGTGTTCTGCAGCGAGCGCACGATCTGTTCGACGATGCCGAGAAAGTCCCCGCGAAACGTGGCCGGATACTCGATCGGGAAGTCGCGCTCGATTTCCCACGCGAGCTGCCAGCCGTGGCGCTCGGCGTAACGCCGCATGGCCTGCGAGACGCGGCCGTCCGCCGGCCGCAGCACGAGTTCGAGACCGGCCGCGCCAGGCGACGGCGAGGCCCCCGGTGGCGCCACGAGGCGCTGAGCGCCGCCGACGGACGCCGGCCGGAGATCGCCGCCGCGCGCCTCCAGCGCCTGCCCGGCCTGGCTCGGACGGCGGTTTGCCGGCGTCTCGGGGTCGGCGCCGGCCGCCTGCGTGAGCGGCTTGTGACTCGCGAACGTCCACGTCGCACCGGGCGCCGACGCCCCCGCTTCGAGCGCGTGCACCGGCGACATTCCGCTACCCAGCGCCGCCAGGAGCGAGGCAATACGCATGCCGGAAAGAGTCATGTTCGGTCCGCCTCCATATCAGGTCCCCCGGGAACCCTTCTCATCCGGCGATGGTGAAGTCCAGATCCGCCTGCGTGACGTCGCTGCCGCCGTTCGATTTGCACGCGTCCACGATCTTGGTCTTGTCGACCGCGTCGCCCTTCTTGATTTCCGCGCCGTTGATGCTCAGTGTGGCGAACGTGCCGATCATCTTGGCGGCGAATTCCTCGCACTGCGCGCTGGGATAGCCGACCGACTTGACCATCACGCCGCTGGACGGATACGTGGTGCCCGGCACCGGATTGATCGTGATGTTGCCGCCGAAGCGATTGAGCAGCGACTTGCCGCCGTTGGTGCGATTGAACGGTTCCGCCACGGCCATCTCCAGGATCTTTTCCGGGGTCGATTGCGTCGTGAGGATGCCCGAGGCCACACCGTTCTGCACGGCCAGCGCCGACATCTGCCAGTCCTTCATTTCCTGCGAGAGCTTCACGCTGTTCATGAGCCGCGGCACACCGACCATCGCGCCGGCCATGATCAGGCCCATCACGGCGACGGCGACCGAGAGTTCCACCAGGGTGACGCCGCGCTGCCGGCGCTGACGCAGTCGTTGAATCCGGGGTGTATTGCGTTTCGCGATGGCGTTTGCGTCGGTACGTACAGTCATTTTTCCGATCCGAATTTTCGAGAGGTTGAAAGAAACGACGCCGCGCTCCGAGATACCTCGCTCGCGACGACAGGGCCGATTTATGCCCCAACGCCGAGCCTCGCGTTGTGGCGTGCAGCACGCGTCTTTCGCAAATTGACATTGGGCGCAAGCAAGAAGTCGCCCATCCATGCGCCATTTCCGACACCGCCGTGCGCACGGCGAAAACCGTTCCGATACGGACGAAACGCACGCCAATACGAACGCGCGAACGCATGCGGCCCACGCGGCGGCGGGCAAGAGGTCAGAAAAAAATCAGAATGTGACTAGACGCAAGCCGAGGACTCACAAAGGCGAGCGCAAACGGGGGAATTCAGCAGATTCACAAGCCGGATGACACGGCCGGATGAGGGTAAGGGTGTGGAGTGAGTTCGGCGGGCGCATCGCCGCGTTTTCGGCCGGCGTCGCTGGCCACCTTGTCGCCGGGCAGCGCGAACGACGCTGCCCGCACGGCTCACTCCACCTTCATCCCGGCCAGTTCGGGCCTGCCCGGCGGGTAGGTCAGCTTCAGTTCGGTCAACGCGTGCACCAGCAACTCGGCCACCATCAGGTTGCGGTGGCGTTTCGAATCGGAGGGCACGATATACCACGGCGCATATTCCGTCGAGGTGGCCGATAACGCCGCCTCGTACGCCCTGGTGTACTGCGGCCAGAAGCTGCGTTCCTTGAGATCGTTCAGCTCGAATTTCCAGTGCTTGTTCGGATCGTCGATACGCTCCTGCAGGCGCTTGCGCTGCTCTTCCGAGGAGATGTACAGGAAGCACTTGATGATGTGCGTGTGGTTGTCCGAGAGCAGACGTTCGAACTGATTGATGTGCTCGTAGCGGCGCTTGCATTCGTCGGCATCGATCCAGTCGTGCACGCGCGTGATGAGCACGTCTTCGTAGTGGCTCCTGTTGAAGATCACGAGTTCGCCCGCCGCGGGCACCACCCTGTGCACGCGCCACAGGAAGTCACGCGCCAGCTCGATGGGTGTCGGCGCCTTGAAGTTGGCTACGCGAATGCCGAGCGGGTCGACATTCTGAAAGACGGCGCGAATGGTGCTGTCCTTGCCGGCGGTGTCCATGCCCTGCAGCACCAGCAGTACGCGATGCTTGCTGTTGGCGTGCAGGATCGTCTGCAATTCGTCGAGCTTGAGGGCCAGCTCGGCCATGCGCACCTTGTCGTCATCCTTGCTGTCGCCGGCGAACGGCTTGTCGGCCGGATCGAATGCCGACAGGTCGAGCTTCTTGCCGAGCGCTACGCGGTATTTCTCGAACATCGCCAACTCCTCGTGACATGCCTGGCCGGCCAACCGGCAGTATCTCGCACTTTGCGCGGGTCATAGAAAAAGCGCCCCAGTTCAGTCGCGCGCAAAAAAAGCGCGGTGCCGTGAGGCAACCGCGCGTTTTCCTTCAGGCCACCGGGGCCGAAGCGGCGTCCGGATCGGAACGCCGATCATGAGCAAATGCCGGATGAGCCGCTTGAGGCAGCGTTCGCGTGGAACGGCCCGGCCGACTCAGGCGCCGAGCTTCTTCTTGAGCAGTTCGTTGACCTGCGCCGGGTTCGCCTTGCCCTTGGTGGCCTTCATCGCCTGACCGACCAGCGCGTTGAACGCCTTCTCCTTGCCCGCGCGGAATTCCTCGACGGACTTGGCGTTGGCCGCCAGCACTTCGTCGATGATCTTCTCGATCGCACCGGTGTCCGTGATTTGCTTCAGCCCCTTCGCCTCGATGATGCGATCGGCGGCGGCGTCGTCGGTGGCACGCTCCTCCCACATCAGTTGGAAGACTTCCTTGGCGATCTTGTTCGAGATCGTGTTGTCGGCGATGCGTGCGAGCAATCCGGCCAGTTGGGCGCTCGAGACCGGGCTGGCCTCGATGGTCAGGTCTTCGCGATTGAGCAGCGACGACAGCTCGCCCATGATCCAGTTCGCGGCCGGCTTGGCGCTCGCCTTGCCGGCCTTGGCGACCACGGCTTCGAAGTAGGCGGCCTGCGCCTTCGACTGCGTGAGCACCGCGGCGTCGTAGTCGGACAGGCCATACGTTTCGACAAAGCGCGCCTGCATGCCCGCAGGCAGCTCGGGCAGCGCGGCGCGCACGCGATCGATCCATTCGCTGTCGATCACGAGCGGCATCAGGTCCGGGTCCGGGAAGTAGCGGTAGTCGTGCGCGTCTTCCTTGCTGCGCATCGAACGCGTTTCCTTCTTGTCCGGATCGTACAGACGCGTTTCCTGCACCACTTCGCCACCATCCTCGATCAGTTCGATCTGACGGCGCACTTCGTACTGAATCGCTTCTTCGAGAAAGCGGAACGAGTTCAGGTTCTTGATCTCGGCGCGCGTGCCGAACGCCTTCTGGCCGACGGGCCGCACGGACACGTTCGCGTCGCAACGGAACGACCCTTCCTGCATGTTGCCGTCGCAGATCCCGAGCCACACGACCAGGCCGTGCAGCGCCTTGGCGTAAGCCACGGCCTCGGCCGCGCTGCGCATGTCGGGTTCGGTCACGATCTCCAGCAGCGGCGTGCCGGCGCGGTTCAGATCGATGCCCGTCATGCCCGCGAAGTCCTCGTGCAGCGACTTGCCCGCGTCTTCCTCCAGGTGCGCGCGCGTGAGCGTGACGACCTTTTCATAAGCCTCGCGGCCGGTGCGCGGGTCGGCGTCGACCTGAATCTTCAGCGAGCCGCCCTGCACCACCGGGATCTCGTACTGGCTGATCTGATAGCCCTTGGGCAGATCGGGATAGAAGTAATTCTTGCGCGCGAAAATGCTGCGCGGCGCGATCGTGGCGCCAATGGCCAGACCGAACTCGATCGCGCGCTCCACCGCGCCGCGATTGAGCACGGGCAGCACGCCCGGCAGCGCCAGATCCACCGGGCAGGCCTGCGTGTTGGGGGCGGCGCCGAACTGCGTCGACGCGCCCGAGAAAATCTTGGAAGCGGTGGAGAGCTGTGCGTGCGTCTCCAGACCAATAACGACTTCCCATTGCATAAGGTTCACCCTGTCTCAACTTGTCGGCGTGGCGCGCTCGCCCCGCCGTCGACGCCAGTCGCCCCCACGTGGGGAACGCCCCGGCCTGTTCTTCCTTTGCGTCGAGCCGACCTGCCTGCCCGCGCGTCAACCCACGAGCCCGTTCGCCGATCACCCGCCGATCACCTGCCGGTCATCCGCCGGTCATCCGCTACGGCTCCGACTCCTTACGACCCTTACGACCCTTACATCCCTTACGAACGACCGGTCACCGGCGCGTATCCGCCGCGCAAATCCCCGAGCGCGGATCGAAGCTCACCGGCCAGGCGTTCTGGTAAATGCCCGGCGTGCAGTACGACTCGCAATTGGCATGCCCGATCGTCACGTTGCCCGGGTCCTGCCAGATGAGCAGCTGGCAGTTGCCGCGGTTCGCGCGCAGCTCGATGCTCGGGCGCCATTTCGTCTGGTGGAAGTCCGCCAGATTGAAGTGACAGCTGCCGCGATTGCCGACCCACAGACGCCAGTCGAGCGTCTGCACCTGGTTGGCCGACACCTTGAGCGTCGCCTGTTCGCGAAAGCCGTCTTCGTCCGTCTGCGAGCAATAGCCCGACAGATTGATCTCGCGGTAGGCAATGGGCGTGGGCCGCCCGATCGGCAACGAGCACGACGCGAGCGTGAGCGCCATGCCCGCCAGCGCGAGCACCTTTGACGCCACACCGGCCGGCCCGGCAATGCCGGCGCGCGCGAGAGAGAGCCTGGTCGACACTTGGGGGGCACGCATGATCAGACGCCCGTCGGCGCACGCTTGTGCCAGTCGGTCGCGCGCTGGAACGCGTCGGCCACTTGCAACAGGCGGGCTTCGTCGAAATAGTTACCGATGAGCTGCAGGCCGACCGGACGCGCGTCGCGTCCCTGCCCGACCGGCAGGCTCATCCCCGGCAGACCCGCCAGACTCACCGACAGCGTGTAGATGTCGGCCAGGTACATCTGGACCGGATCGGCGCTCTTCTCGCCGAGGTTCCACGCCACCGACGGCGCCACCGGTCCCATGATCACGTCGCACTGGGCAAACGCGTTCTGGAAGTCCTGCGCGATCAGGCGACGGATCTTCTGGGCCTGCAGGTAGTAGGCATCGTAGTAACCGTGCGAGAGCACGTACGTACCAACGAGAATGCGGCGCTTGACCTCGGTGCCGAAGCCTTCGGCACGCGACTTCTTGTACATGTCGAGCAGGTCGCGGTACTGCGCGGCGCGGTGGCCGAAGCGCACCCCGTCGAAACGCGACAGGTTGGACGACGCTTCGGCGGGAGCCAGCACGTAGTACACGGGGATCGACAGTTCCGTCTTCGGCAGCGAGACGGGCACGCGCACGGCGCCGAGCTTCTCGAATTCGCTCAGGGCCGAGTCGATGGCGGCACGCACGTCGGCGTCGAGGCCTTCGCCGAAGTACTCGGACGGCAGACCGATGCGCAGACCGGCCAGCGGCTTGTCGGCCGTGGCGCCGTCGAGCGGCTTGCCCAGACCGCGCGCGAAATCCTCGTCGGCGCGCTCGAGGCTGGTCGAATCACGCGCGTCGAAGCCGGCCATGCCGTTGAGCATCCACGCGCAGTCCGCGGCGCTGTGCCCGAACGGTCCCCCCTGATCGAGCGACGAGGCAAACGCGATCATGCCGTAACGCGACACGCGGCCATAGGTCGGCTTGATGCCCGTCACGCCGCAAAAGGCGGCCGGCTGACGGATCGAGCCGCCGGTGTCGGTACCGGTGGCTGCCGGGGCGAGGCGCGCGGCCACGGCGGCAGCCGACCCGCCGGACGAGCCCCCCGGCACGGCGCGCGTGTCCCAGGGGTTTTTCACCGGGCCGAAGTGCGAGTTTTCGTTCGACGAGCCCATGGCGAACTCGTCCATGTTCGTCTTGCCCAGCGTGACCATGCCGGCATCGGCCAGACGCTCGACGACGGCCGCGTCGTAGGGGCTCACGTAGTTTTCCAGCATGCGCGAGCCGGCGGTGCTGCGCCAGCCGCGGGTGACGAAAACGTCCTTGTGCGCAACGGGAATGCCCAGCAGCGGCTGGTTCGCGCCGTCGCCGGCGGCAATGCGGGCGTCAGCCGCGCGCGCCTGCGCGAGGCTCGCCTCGGCGTCGACGTGCACGAAGGCATTCAGGTCGGCCGCACCGGCAATGCGGTCCAGGTAGTGCTGGGTGAGCTCGACGCTCGAGACGCGCTTGGCGTCGAGCGCGGCGCGCAAATCCTGCAGATGAATCAGATCTTGTTCCATGGTGGCTGCTGTACTGGGTGGCGCGTGAGGGAGTGCGCGGTACCGCTCGGCGCGGCACGACGCGGATACGCGAGCGCCCGGCGTGCGGCCCGGGTCGGGCTCGCGTGGCCCGCCGGACTCATTCGATGACCTTCGGCACCAGATAGAGGCCGTCCTGAACGGCGGGCGCCGGACGCTGGTTCGCGTCGCGGTCGACCACCTCGGTCACGGCATCGGCGCGCAGCCGCTGAGCCACCGCCTGAATTTGTTCGATCGGATGCGCAAGCGGTGCCACCCCGGCCGTGTCGACCGACTGCATCTGCTCGACGAGCGCGAAGAAGCCGTTGAGCTCCTTTTCCATGTGAGCCGCCTCGTCATCGGCCAGCTCGAGACGCGCGAGGTGGGCAATGCGTTTGACGTCTGAGAGATTCAAAGCCATGAAGAAATCCCGAAAAATTGCGCATTGAGGAGCAGCCGGGTGCATGTCCGACGCCGAAATTAGGGACGGAATGCGGAGATTCTGCGAACAAAGGGGAATATTCCCATCATTTCAATCCGCGCACCGGGCTGCGCAGGACCGCCGGCACGCCGTGCCGCAAGGCTCCCCGCGTGCACGGCGGGGGCGTCGAATGTGGCGTGAACGTGCTTGTTTTTCCTGCAAAACCTGCGAAATTATAAGGTATCATTGCGCATTAAATTTGCGTCGGAGCGTGTTTTTGCACCCTTCGACGCTGTCGCGCAAGCGGGCCTCGACGCGTTCGGGGGGCGCGACAGACGATCGCGCAGTCCATCGGAAGACCCTGACGCGACGGATTTATGACGGCAGCCCCGCCTCCTGCCCGGTACAGCATTCCTCGGTTTGTCCGCACGTTTCGCGAGCCGCTCAGCAGCGCCTGGCGATTTTTTTGCGAACAGGCCGGAACCCAGATGACAGGCCGCCGTCCCAGTCACATCCATTGGGACGGCCTCACGCAAACACAGGATTTTGCATGTTCGGTTTTCTTCGCAGCTATTTCTCCAACGACCTGGCCATCGACCTGGGCACGGCCAACACCCTCATCTACATGCGCGGCAAGGGCGTCGTTCTCGACGAACCGTCGGTCGTCGCCATTCGTCAGGAAGGTGGCCCGAGCGGCAAGAAGACGATTCAGGCCGTCGGTAAGGAAGCCAAGCAGATGCTCGGCAAGGTGCCCGGCAACATCGAGGCGATCCGCCCGATGAAGGACGGCGTGATCGCCGACTTCACCGTGACCGAACAGATGATCAAGCAGTTCATCAAGATGGCTCACGAGTCGCGTCTGTTCTCGCCGTCGCCGCGCATCATCATCTGCGTGCCGTGCGGTTCGACCCAGGTCGAGCGCCGCGCCATCAAGGAAGCCGCGCACGGCGCCGGCGCCTCGCAGGTATACCTGATCGAAGAACCGATGGCCGCCGCCATCGGCGCCGGTCTGCCGGTGTCGGAAGCCACGGGCTCGATGGTCGTCGATATCGGCGGCGGCACGACCGAAGTGGGCGTGATCTCGCTGGGCGGTATCGTCTACAAGGGTTCGGTGCGCGTGGGCGGCGACAAGTTCGACGAAGCGATCGTCAACTACATCCGCCGCAATTACGGCATGCTGATCGGCGAACAGACCGCCGAAGCGATCAAGAAGGAAATCGGCTCGGCCTTCCCGGGCTCGGAAGTCAAGGAAATGGAAGTCAAGGGTCGCAACCTCTCGGAAGGGATTCCGCGCGCCTTCACCATCTCCAGCAACGAAATCCTCGAAGCACTGACCGATCCGCTCAACCAGATCGTGTCGTCGGTGAAGATTGCACTCGAACAAACCCCGCCGGAACTGGGCGCGGACATCGCCGAGCGCGGCATGATGCTCACGGGCGGTGGCGCGCTGCTGCGCGATCTCGACCGTCTGCTCGCCGAAGAGACCGGCCTGCCGGTGCTCGTCGCCGAAGACCCGCTCACCTGCGTGGTGCGCGGTTCGGGCATGGCGCTCGAGCGCATGGACAAGCTCGGCAGCATCTTCTCCTACGAGTAAGCCAACGTGCGTGGTTCGTCATCCGGCGCGGTGGGACCTTTCCCCCCACACCTCGCCCCGGATGACCTGCCCCGCAGCAAGATCCCGCGCGCGGCGCCTGCGCTCATGCCGCGGCGTCGCACCCGACTGACCTCATTCGTGCACCGCGGCATCTCGCTGCGCGTGCTTCCCTGAAGGGCCCACCATGCAGTACAGTCCGCCGCCACTGTTCAAACAGGGACCGTCGGCGTTGGCCCGGCTGATTTGTTTCGTCGCGCTCGCCATCGGCCTGCTCGTGGTCGACTCGCACTACAACACGCTGGAGCGGGTCCGGGCCGTCGTCGGCACCGCGCTCTATCCCGTGCAACGCATGATGCTGATGCCGCGCGATGCCATTCTGGGGGTCGCGAGCTTCTTCTCGACCGAATCGCAGCTCACCGGCGAAAACAGCGCGCTGCGCGAAAAGAATCTGGCATTGTCCGTTCAGGCCCAGCGCAACGATCAGCTCGTCGCCGAGAATGAGCATCTGCGCCAGCTGCTCGATCTGCGCCAGCGGCTGCCCGTGCCCAGCATTCCCGCCGAGATCGAATACGACACGCGCGACCCGTTCACGCAGCGCGTGGTGATCGATCGCGGCACGAAGCACGGCGTGAAGCTCGGTGCGCCGGTGCTCACCGAACAGGGCCTGCTCGGCCAGGTCTCGCGCGTTTTCCTGCTGCAAAGCGAAGTCACGCTGCTCACCGACAAGGAACAGGCGGTGCCGGTGCAGGTCACCCGCAGCGGCGTGCACAGCGTGATCTACGGCGGCTTGCGCGGCGACGTGCTCGACCTGCGCTTCATTCCGCTGTCGGCCGACGTGAAGGTCGGCGACGAGATCGCCACCAGCGGCCTGGACGGCATTTATCCCGCCGGCCTGCCCGTGGCCCGCATTACGAAGGTCGACCGCGTCTCCGACACCGCGTTTGCACGCATCCTGTGTCAGCCGGTGGCCAATCTGCGCAGTCAGCGTCAGGTGCTGGTGCTGCAATACACCACGCCGCTCGCGCTGCACCCCGACGCCGCCGCCGATCTCGCGCGCGCCTCCGATCCGTCCGCCAGCGGCGCCAAGCCGGCACCCAGGGGCGGCACGCGCGCGGATCCGAAGCTCGCGCCGGGCGCCCGCAAGGGTCATTGAGGAATCGACATGTCACGACCGCAATACATTCTGCTGCCGGTCAACCCGTACTTCATCGCGCTCAGTCTCGTGGTGGCGTTCCTGGTCAACCTGATGCCGTGGGGGCACGCCCCCGCCATGCCCGACTTCGTGGCGCTGGTGCTGATGTTCTGGAACATCCATCAGCCGCGCAAGGTCGGCATGGGCGTGGCGTTCGTCCTGGGGCTGCTCATGGACGTGCACAACGCCGGACTGCTGGGCGAGCATGCGCTCGCGTACACGCTGCTGTCGTACGGCGCGATCATGATTCACCGCCGGGTGCTGTTCTTCACACTGCTCGGTCAGGCGTTGACCGTGCTGCCGCTGCTGCTGCTCGCGCACGTGGTGCCCTTCATCATTCGTCTGGCGACCGGCGCGGCATTCCCGGGCTGGTGGCCGCTCGCGGCAAGCTTCGTCGAAGCGCTGCTCTGGCCGGTCATCAGTATCCTGCTGCTGGCACCGCAGAAGCGGGCCGTCGACCGCGACGACACGCGTCCGATCTGAGGGGCACAATGCCTGTACGACAGCACCACCGAGCCCCGCCCGCCCACTCAGCATGACCGAGTTCAAGAATCCCCAGCAACAGCTGCAGACGTTTCATCTGCGGGTGACGGCGGCCGCGCTTTTCGTGCTGATCTGTTTCAGCCTGCTCGCGGTGCGCTTCGTCTACCTGCAGGTCTTCCGTCATAACCAATACGCCTTGCAAGCGGACGAAAACCGCGTCTCGCTCGCGCCGATCGTGCCCAACCGCGGCGTGATCATGGATCGCAACGGCGTGGTGCTCGCACGCAACTACTCCGCCTACACGCTGGAAATCACGCCCTCGAAGATCGGCCGCCCGCTCGAGGACGTGATCACCGATCTGTCCGATGTGGTCGAGATCACGCCGCGTGACCGCGCGCGGTTCAAGAAGCTCATGGACGACAGCAAGAGCTTCGAGAGCCTGCCGATCCGCACGCGGCTGACCGACGAGGAAGTCGCCCGCTTCACTGCGCAGCGCTTCCGCTTCCCCGGCGTCGACGTGCACGCTCGCCTGTTCCGCCAGTACCCGCTCGGCGAGACAGCCGCGCACGTGATCGGTTATATCGGCCGGATCTCCCAGCGCGACCGCCAGCGCATCGAGGCGATGAGCGAGGAGAACGACAGCGACAGCGCGAAGTACGACATCCGGCGCGACGTGAACAACTACAAGGGCACCGATTACATCGGCAAGATCGGCGTCGAGCAGAGCTACGAGACACAGCTCCACGGCATTACCGGGTTCGAGGAAATCGAAGTGACGGCCGGCGGCCGCCCGGTGCGCACGATCTCGCGCACGCCCGCCACGCCGGGCGACAACCTCGTGCTGTCGATCGACATCAAGCTCCAGCAGGTGGCCGAGCAGGCCTTTGCGGGACGCCGCGGCGCGGTCGTCGCCATCGAACCGAAGACCGGCGACGTGCTCGCCTTCGTGTCGGCGCCGAGTTTCGATCCGAACCTGTTCGTCGAGGGCATCGACCAGCAGAACTGGGACGCCCTGAACAACTCGCCCGACCGGCCGCTGCTCAATCGTCCGCTGCGCGGCACCTATCCGATCGGCTCGACGTACAAGCCGTTCATGGCGCTCGCCGCGCTGGAGCTCGGCAAGCGCACGCCCAACTGGGGCTTCCAGGACACGGGCTCGTTCACCCTGGGCAACCACACGTTCCGCAACGACGTGCGCAATGGTCAGGGCTGGATCGACATGTACCGCTCGATCGTGGTGTCGAACGACACGTATTACTACATGCTCGCGCACGACCTCGGCGTCAACGCCATTCACGACTTCATGGCGCCGCTCGGCTTCGGTCAGCTCACGGGCATCGACATCGAAGGCGAAGCGCGCGGCATCCTGCCGTCGACCGAGTGGAAACGCAAGGCGTACAAGAAGCCGGCGCAACAGAAGTGGTACGACGGCGAGACGATCAGCCTGGGCATCGGTCAGGGCTACAACTCGTTCACCATTCTGCAACTCGCCCACGCCACGGCCACGCTGGCCAACAACGGCGTGGTGATGAAGCCTCACCTGGTGAAAGCGGTCGAAGACCCCGTGACGCACTCGCGCCAGCTGACCGTGCCGAAGGAAAGCGCACGCCTGCCCTACAAGCAGGCCGACATCGACTTCGTCAAACGCGCGATGGTCGGCGTGATCAAGGAAGGCACGGGGCGCCAGGCCTTCGCCGGCGCACCGTACGAGGCGGGCGGCAAGACCGGGACGGCGCAGGTGTACTCGCTCGGCAAGAACGAGAAGTACAACCACAACGCGATTCCCGAGTTCAAGCGCGACCACGCGCTGTTCATCGCCTTCGCCCCCGCCGACGACCCGAAGATCGCCATCGCGCTGATCGTCGAGAACGCCGGCTGGGGTGGCACCCAGGCCGGGCCGGTCGCCCGCCGCCTGCTCGACTATTACCTCATCGACGAACCCAAGGAGCGCGCCGCCGAGGCGGCCGCACTGCAAGCGGCGGCGTCCGGTGCCACCGCGGCGTCGGCGGCAACGGCGGTCTCGGCCACGCCCGACGCCCCGCCCGCGAGCGCGGCCGAACTCGGTGCACGCGCGACGGCGGCAACGGCAACGGCGGCGGCGACCTCGGCCACGCCCGCACGCGACGCCAAGGCATCCGCCGCGGGGGGTACCGTTCCGGGCACGCCGAAGCGCGAGACGCCGGCCGTGAGCCCGACCGTCGCCGACGAGGCCCGTCATCGCGCCGCCATCCGGGCCCAGGGCGCGAAAGGAGCAACGCCATGATGGCGCTCGACAAACACACCTGGAAAGAGCAGGTCCGACGCGTTTTCGCCGCGTTCGACAAACCACTCGCCCTGATCGTCTTCCTGTTGCTTTGCGTGGGGCTGGTCACACTCTACAGCGCGAGCATCGACGTACCCGGGCGCGTGGAAGACCAGATCCGCAACATCGTGCTCACGTTCATTCTGATGTGGGTGCTGGCGATGTTGCCCACGCAGACGCTCATGAAATTCGCCGTGCCGCTGTACACCGCGGGCGTGGCCTTGCTCATTGCGGTGGCGATGTTCGGCCTCACGAAGAAGGGCGCGAAGCGCTGGCTGAACGTCGGCATGGTGATCCAGCCCTCCGAGATCATGAAGATTGCCATGCCGCTGATGTTGGCCTGGTACTTCCAGAAGCGCGAAGGCAATATCCGCTGGTTCGACTATCTCGTTGCCATTGCGCTGCTGGGCGTGCCGGTCGGCCTGATTGCCAAGCAGCCCGATCTCGGCACCGGTCTGCTGGTGGCCGCCGCGGGACTTTACGTGATCTACCTGGCCGGCCTGTCGTGGAAACTCATTCTGCCGGTGCTCGTCGCCGGCGTGCTCGGCATCGGCACGATCCTCGCGCTCGAAGACAAGATCTGTCAGCCCGACGTCGAATGGTACGTCCTGCACGACTACCAGAAGCACCGCGTGTGCACACTGCTGGATCCGACGTCGGACCCGCTGGGCAAGGGCTTCCACACGATCCAGTCCGTCATCGCCATCGGCTCGGGCGGCACAACGGGCAAGGGTTGGCTCAAGGGCACGCAGGCGCATCTGGAGTTCATCCCGGAAAAGCACACCGACTTCATCTTCGCCGTGTTCGCCGAGGAGTTCGGCCTGATCGGTGAAGGCGTGCTGTTGTTGCTGTACCTGCTGCTCGTGGCGCGCGGGCTGGTGATCGCGGCGAGCGGCGCCACGCTTTTCGGCCGATTGCTCGCGGGCGCGGTCACGATGATTTTCTTCACCTACGCCTTCGTGAACATGGGCATGGTCAGCGGGATCCTGCCCGTGGTTGGTGTGCCGCTGCCTTTCATGAGCTATGGAGGCACGGCGCTGGTGACGCTCGGTCTCGGGGTGGGCATTCTGATGAGCGTTGCGCGGGAAAAGCGCCTCATGCAGAGCTAGCAGGTCTATCCCGATCACCCCAGAAAGACGGCAGGGCATCCGCCCTGCCGTTTTTTTTGCCGGTCGCCGCGAACGCGCGTCGTGGGATACGTCCCGAACCCGATTCACCGGTGCCGCACCGCCGCTTGCCACTTCATTTCAATGAGCGAAACGTGGGATACCGCCCGGCGCAATTTGAATAAAAAGAATGCCACCCCGACAACGCATGCGCGCGGGGCGTCGCGCCACGCCGGCCCCGCTGGCATGGCGCAACGCCCCGCGACGTGCAACTCACCGAGAGAGGCTCTGGCATGACGATCTCATTGCAGGCATTGGCCGCAAATTCCGCCCCCCTGATCGACAATCTGGCGGCGGCTGACCCCACGAAGCTCCGATTCGCGATGAGGAACGACGGCACGCTCGTCGTCTACAAGGGGCACAAATACCTGCTTCACCCACAGCAATGCCGACGCGCCATGTCGTTCATGAAACGCAATGACCTGCTGGGCGAGCGCCGCAGCCACCTGAATCCGAAACATCTGCGCCTGAACAGCGAACCCGCCAGGAAGCTGGTCGACCTGGTCCGGTCGGCCACAGGCGTCGGCAAGCCGCTTACCGACGCCGCCTCGCATCGCACAGCGGCGGGCAAGCCGAATCCAATGCTCACGCGGGCGAGCCTGCGGTCGTCGCGCTTGTTCAATGGGTTCGACGCGGCAAGCCCGACGGCGAGCCCCACGCCGTCGCGCGCCTCCAATTATTCGAGCGAGTCGCTTGAATACACGCCGGGCAAGGCGGTCGAATTGCGGTACAAAACGACGCGTGAAGGTATCGAGGCGTCCAACCGTCGCGCGCTTCACGTGCTGGACCGTCCGCCCGAAACGATGGCCTGCGGCGGTCATCCCGACACGCCGCCGCCGCCCTATCGCTCCCCGTATGGCTCCCCGTCGATATCCTCGGTGAATCGTGCCGAACGCCCCTACTCCGACGACCGCACCGCACCACCCGCCTCCCAAGCACTGCCGCCGGTGCCACCGAAATCCGATCGACAGGGCCTGATCCGCACATACAACGCCTTGTTGAACCATGGCGAGGGCCTTCCCACGCAATCACGCATCCTGGCCGACGACGACCCCGTGCCCCAGCGTCCCATCCCCAAACCAAGGCTGCACGCGCAATCCCCCGCCCCCCTCGGCACATCCGGCACACCCGACACACCCGACACACTCGACACGCCCAGCGCACCCCGCACGCCCGACATCGCCCGCCAGGCGTCGGCGGCGTCATCCGCGTCCAGCGACAGCGACACCTCCGCCGCCGGCAGCGAGCGGGGTCAGGCTTACATCGATGATCTGAGTCGGTCGCCCCGCACCGTTCGGCTGGCGCATCGCATGCGGACGAACCAGACGTTGTGACGCCGGGCCGCGCGCCTGGGCATGAGCCAATCCTGCAAGCGACATCGCTCGCCGACCACGACCATTGGCCGACGAACGTTCAGAATTCGGGAGACGAACCACGCATGGCATCGATCCATACCCAGATCAACGCGGCCACCATGACCAGCCTCGAGGCCGAACAGTTGCATCAGTTGATCTGCCGGCACGCGATCGATCCTGCCAGGACGACCGTGGGCGTGACGCGCGACGGCAAGCTCATTTTGCTCATTGGATGGAGCGCCTACCGGCACCCTCGCCTCTGGCGACGCGCGCGCGACATGGCGCTCGCCTCGCTCGCGCTGGCGAGTCTGCCCGCACGCGGCGTGGCGCAAACGCGTCCGGGCCTTCGCGCCATGCGGCTCGACCAGCCGTTTGTCATCGTCTGGCTGGTGCGCAACGCGTCGGCTTGCGTCAAGCAACGCGTGCTGCAAAGCATCCGGCGACAGCTCGACTGGCGTGGCAATCCGGAAGTCTGCGCGATCGACATTCTCGAGCACAGCCGCGCGCACGACGCGCTGTCCGAACTCAAACTGCGCATGGGTTCGGCACAGAACGTCGTGGGGCATTACAAGCTGCTCACCGAGCGCGACTCTCCCTACCGCGATCATTACCACCGTGAGTTGCCAGGCAGCCGTGAGCGCAGGCTCTGGGTCGCACGGCAAACCGCGTTGCGCGCGCACGACGGCACGTGCCTGCCTGCGAGCGTCGTGCGCGTCGGCGGTCGCCCGCTCGCTGTGGTGTGCCAGACACCACAGCCCGGCGCGATCGAAGCCTATCTGGGCATGTTGATGACGCTACGCCCGCCGGTCGTGGTGCATGTCACACCGCAATGCGAGCCGCACGGCGCGGAGCGTCACGACGGGCCGATTCGCGTACAACGGCGGCACGTCACGACGAGCACGGCGGCGGAATTCGTCACCGACTTCAGC
Organism: Pandoraea pnomenusa; assembly: GCF_000767615.3. NCBI lineage: Bacteria > Pseudomonadati > Pseudomonadota > Betaproteobacteria > Burkholderiales > Burkholderiaceae > Pandoraea > Pandoraea pnomenusa. The sequence goes on from NZ_CP009553.3 coordinate 5,206,706, forward strand.
GCCTATTCGACCACGCTGCGCTCATGCGAGCGCGACGTCACGTTTTCCGTTCTGCACGCGCCGTATCGTCACACGCCGGATGTCCCGTCCGACCGGCTGTATGTCACGCAGACGCTTCAGTTCGTCGAGAACGCCCTGCGGCACATGCCGATGCCCGACGACACGGCGGCGCGTGGCGCACCTGCCGGCACCGCCGGATGTCCCGTCGTGGTGTTCGACGATACCGACGGCATCGCAGGCGTGCTCGTTGCCGCGCTCGCGCTGTCTCGCGGCTCGCCCGAGGGCCTGAGTGTGGAGGAGGTCGTCACCGATATCCGGTTGACCGGCTCGCCGCAACTCATCGGCACGACCCATCAGCTCGACGTCATCGGTGCGTTCGCCGACGATCTGCGCGTGCCGCTGCTGATGCACCGCTAGCCGCGTGCGAAGTCCCGCGCGGCGGCCCGTCGGCGCGGCCGCGTCAGCGCACGCCGGCCCTCCCGAATTTCGCCACCCCACATTACGCGATGCCATCGTTTGAAGGAGATTGACCATGTTGCCACCCGCGAACGACACCCCCGGCGGCAGCCGTCGGGCATCGACCGCGTCCCGCGCGCGCGGCGGCGCGGCCCGCGGCACGCCCGATCGCCACATCGACGCGGCGTCCGCGGCCGCGCTCAAGCTGCCGCGCGAGTCGCAGGCGATGTCATACGCAAAGCGCACCCTCGCCCTGCGACGCGAGCCCCCGAAAGCCAGCGATGTCGAGCGGTATCTGCGGCGCTGGTTCATCGCACCGCCTTCGGTACTGATCGCGCTTGCCTCCGATGAGGAATTGCGGGCGCGCAACGCGATATACCCGCCCTTGCGTACGACGAGCACGCGCTTCGGCGACATCGCCTATGCGAGCTACGTGGTGGCGCAGGGGGCGTGCGGACACGACGGCACCCATCTGCGCACATGTGTCGTATCGATCACCCAGGGCAACGAGGTCGTGACGTTTCCGGCGCTCCAGGCGTGGACCCATGACGGCGAACCCATCGTTCGCGCCGACGCGCTCTCGCATCTGCACTATGCGACGGAGCGCATCAAGGCCACCACGCCGGCGCAGCACATGCGACGCCACAGCCTGTTTCATGCCGAAACGCGCGATCTCGTCACGCACGATCCGGTGCTTCAATCGGGTCACCGTGCCGCGCGGCTCGGCATGTGGCTGGCCGCCGCCGCATTGCTCGAGCGTGGCAACGCGTCGGTCGATGCGGTACTGCGCGACATCCGTATCGGCGCGCAGTCGTTCGATCCGACCTTTCGCCAGTACCAGGAGCTCGCGCGCCTTGCCCGCTCTCGCCATCGTCGCAACATCGCGTTGCCGTGCGAAATGCCCGGCGGCCCGTCACACAGCCGCGCAGCCATCGAGCCGAGCGCTCAGGCGATCGCCCCCTCATCTCTGTCCAGGACGCTTCCCGATGCACGATCTTCACCCCTTTCACAACGTTGTCAGTGAGCTGCTTCGGCATATCGGCTTCGCGGCGTTCGAGCCGGCGCCGGATCAGGAGGTCGTGAGCCTGGACGTCGAAGACGGCATGTCGGTGCACTTCGGTGCGATCGACCAGGCGTCATGGTTCATGCTCGCCGAGTTCAACGACGCGATCACCTCCGATTCCCTGCTCGTCGCGTTGCAGGCCAACCACCTGCGCGCCGACGCCATTCAGCCCGTGTTCTCCCTGAATGACGACGGCGTGCTGAACTGCTGGGTCAAGTTGCCGCTCTTCGGTCATGACAGATCGACCCTGGCCAACGCGTTCGGTGAATTGCTCGACGTCGCCCAGGCCATGCCCAAAGCCGCCTGACCCCGCTCCCCTATCGCGCGCCACCGCCATGCCCAACGCCATCTCAGGACGCCTCACCCCGCCTCGCGACCTTGCGAAACTGCCGCCGCACACCCGTATCGGACATGCCAAGCGTGGCGTGTGCGTCTCATACGGCGGCATGGACTTTCGTCTGCCTGCGCAGCAGAACACACGGACCGACAAATTCGTGTCGCGCGACAAGCGCGGGCCGAAGCACCGACGCTGGGGTGCCTTCGCCGCCCGGGTGCGCGCCATCTTCGCCGGACTGACGGTCCTGCGATGGGTCGTCATCCCGCATCGCCCGACGCGCGTGTCGGCACCCGGCGCACCAGGTGCGGCACGTGAAGCTCCTCCTTTCGAGCCCATGAGGGTCGTGCCATCGTTGACGGTCCGGGCGGCAGTGCGTCCGAGCGTGCCCGCGCGCGGCGAGACCGCCTCGCCGAGCCGAAACACCGCACCGTCGAGGCGACCGGCGGGCGGTTCGACGCTGAACGTGCAGGGACAGCGAGCGACTGCCGCCAACGGCGACAGCCTCTCCATGCCACGTGGCGCGCCAGGCGTCGGCGTGCCCCCGGTGCGGGCGGTGTCGCTTGGCATTCCCCCGGCACCCGACCTGCGACCGCCACCGGCACCGATACCACCAAAACGTTGAGCGAGGGCTGGCCGGACGGGCGCCCCCCATCAATGCGCCAATGACGCTGCGTCGGGGCGTCATTGGCACGTAAGTAGCGCGCCATTTGACGCCGGCATGGCTTGGCGCCGACCACGCCGGCTGGAAGTCACGCGACACGCGCTCGCTCACATGGCCCGAAGCCTGTCAGGCCATGCCGCCGGCGCGTTGCTGCGAGAACGGCGCGCGCTGCGGTCGCACTGGCGGCGGGCTCGACTCGCGTTGGGGCAGGCGTTTCCGATCGGTCGACAGACTCCAGTGGCTCGAGGTTTTCTCGGCATATCCCCCTTTGACGTAGGCCAGCATGAAGTCGGCCAATGCCCGGTTGGCCTCGGCGCGATGCGACGGCGTCGGCGTTTCGGCGTGGCGGCGCGCCGCCTCGGTCAGCGTATCGAGCAAAGCCCGGGTGGCGGGCACTTCGCGCACGATGCGCTGCAGATCGTCCTCGAGCGGCGTGCCCGGACGACGCTCGGCGATGTTGGCGAACGTGTCGTCGAACTCCTTCCTGTGGTTCTCGGCGAATCCGCTCCACCATTCCGGACCGCCGAAATCGGGCTTGGCCAGTCGCATGCGCGCCAGCGGCGCGAGCAGATCCAGGCAACCGCTGCCGATGGTGAGCACGTCGGCCGAGTGGGTCACGTGCGTCATGCCGACCGAGCCCGAGATCGGCGACGACGGCACGCTCAGTTGCCCACCGAGCGTCGTCTGAATCCCCCGGGTCGAGTACATCAGCGCAATGCCGTTTTCCTTCAGCTTGAAGCGTAGCGTGCTCACCACGCCCACCTCGTACGAGATATCCCCCGCGCGCAGGGCGCTCTCGATATCGGCCAGTCCCCATGTGCCGCCCGCCCTGACACCGGCCGCATTGAGCGACTCCATGATCGAGCCCAGCGCATTGACCGCGCCGGAGATCGTCACGTTCAGAAAATTGCCGCAGTAGTTGGCGTCCTCATCCTCGGTGACCCTCTCGAACGTCACCGTGGCGTGGGCACCGACGGGAAGCCCGATCCCCGTCCCCGCCCCGGCGTCGAGCTCGGCCTGCCACTTGTTCTGACGACAACTGAGCTGGTGGACCGCCAGTGCCTTCGGCCGGAGAATGCGCTGGTTCTCGGTGAAGACGTCCATCAACAGCGATTCCGTGTCGGCCGGCAGGTCGCCGTCGAGCTTGAGCAGCGCGAACTGCTCGAGCAGGTGCTGGGCGCCAGCCTCCATCGCCTTGCGCCCCCCGCCGTCGATGCCGGCCATCGCACCGAGCGTGAATCGCTCGCTCGAAGTTTCGATGTGCGCATGGGCGGCCTGGATCAGCGACGCCGCGTCGTGCACGAGTCGGGTATTCGACAGCAACCGACGCGCGTCGTCCGGCTTGGATTCCGCAAGCGACAGAATGTCCATCTCCGCGTGTTTGAGCGTGATGTACTTGCGCGCGGCCACCTTCACGTTGGCCGACACGCCGATCTCGGCCGAGGCGCCCCCGCTCACCTCGCCGATGAGCGTGTCATGTCGCTCGATGGGGCCGCGCTGCACGTCGCGCCCGACGATGTCGAAACTCTTGCCGCAGAGATTGCGCATGTGCTTGTCGAGAAAGTGACGACTGATATCGGCACGTTCCACGTCGCGCTCGTAGGTTGACGAGAGTGAGAAGAGATCGCGAATCTTGGCGATCAGAGTCAGGGGCCCCTGCCGCAGCCATGTCTTTGTCTTGTGGCTCGCGCTTGCCACATAGTCCGACAGTGACGCGTAGGTCTCGGAGCGCGACGCCGTACCCGAGAGCTTGAGCTCCGCCTTCATGAAGCCCAGCAGTTGCGTGTCACCGGCGAGCGAAATCCTGTGGCCCGACGTGTCCACCAGCCATTCGGTCGGCGTGAACGAGAGCCCCGTGTCGTAGCCATAGCCTGCCTTGACGCCCACGCCGGGTATCACATTCACCCCCGATGCGAGCGACGCGCTCATCGACTCGGAGGAACCGGGCTTCATTGATGCCAACCGGTCATGAAGCGCCTGATCCAGCTTGCGCTTGATCGATTCGTGCGCACTTGCCCTGAATTGCCACTTCAATCCACGGCTCACGTACATCGCACTCTCATAGACGCGGGGAAACCGCGGGGCGGCGTCGGCGTGACGGGTCAGCGCCCGCTGCATCGTGCCAAACAGATCGCAGGCGCGCCGGAGCTCCTTCGCGTCCATTTCGGCGCGCTCGGATGCCTTCATGAATGCCTCGACGCGCGACTTCAGATCGTCGTGCTTCCTCCCGCTGTCGTCGAGCCCCAACGTCTTGCGGCATTGCACGTATACGTTCCAGAGCGAGGACATGGCCGCCCGCGCTTCCGCACGCGAAACGGGGGGCGGGGGCGCGGGTCGCGTCAGGCGAACGGCGGGTATCTCGTCGCTGCCGTTGGCCGCATGCAGCAACCGGGGGTCACTCCCGACCCGCGCATCGCCTTCGTTATGTGAAATGACGACCGGCGACGCGTTGCCAGACGCGCATGCCGTCTGGATGCCGATACGCGAAGGGATCGGTACAGTAGTCATGGGACGAACTCTCCTCAGAATGTTCTGACGCCTGCGCGTGCCATCGGCACGATGCACGCATGCGGGCGTCACAGTGAAATCACGTTGCGCAGGAACATTTCCACGCAGGCGACGATCGCCGCGCGCGTGGCGCCCACGCCACTCCCGTGAATGAGATGCATGCAGCGCGCGCCCATGACGGTCGGCCCGTACAACCAGAAATCGCATTCGGGTGTGCGTTCGCCGAAGCGCACCTCGGGCAACGGCGCGCCCTTCGACGGCGCAACCAGCAGCATGAGATCGCCTCGCGAGTATTCGAGTAACCAGAACGAGTCGGCGTCGTGCGAGGCGCGCGCCTGCAGGAAATCCCCGACGGTGTCGGGCAGCGAAGCAAGCAGCAAGGCGACAATGTCGGTGCTCATACCGGCACCAGTTCGCGTTTGATCTGATCCGAGACGACGACGAAATCGCGCACCGCCGATAGACATCCGTCGAGGCTTTCCCATGGTGTCACATAGCGATGCAGCACCAGGGCCGGTCCGCTCACACCGAAAGCCATCCGCCGACGAAACAGCGTGGGGTTCATGCCGAGCGCCAGCGCGGCGGCGTCATCGTCGGCATCCGGCATGCGGCGCTCGATGTGGGTGCCGTCGACGTGCCGGATAACGTAGACATCGTGGTCAAGCGCTTCGAAAAAAATCGCGTCCCGGCGCAGCGTCACGTCGACTTCCCAACGCTCGCGCATCGCATCGCACAAGGAGGCCATCGAGAGGTGGCCGTGCAAGGCCGGTGGCGCATCGATCGGCACACGCACCGGGTGTGCCGCGATATGCCTGCGAAGGTCGGTCGACGATATCGACCTGCCGAACCCAGTGGGGACATCCATGATTTCTGATAGGTAGTCGGAATTCGGGAACGCGACTTGCTTTCGAGCATCATCCCGGTGTTGTTGTGACAATGCATTTCATCTTTCGCCCATGTAGAACAGTTCCATGGGTACCGTCTACCCTCCTTTCCAGGGATTTAGCCTATTTTTCGGGGCGTCCACCCACGCGAGCGATCGTTCGTCGCATAGTCTCCTCGCTTTGAGGAACATGATTTCCCTGGCCCCCCTGCGCCGATGCACCCGAATTCGCACAAGTCACTCGTCCTTTGCGCGACACCGGTCATGCCGCGATCCGCCGCAGGCGCGCGGAGCGGGGCAAGGGTTGACCGGCAGGAGAGACGGCAAGTGAATCAGATCAGCTCACCGCACATCGGCAAGGTCTACCTGTTCGATGATTTCTCGCTAGACGCCAACGGCATTCTCAAACAGGCCGACCGTCAGATCAGCCTGCCACCGAAGGAAGTGGCGGTGCTGCGAACCCTGCTCGAAGCCTCGGGAGAGATCGTCACCAAGGACAAGCTGCTCAGTCTCGTGTGGCCGCACCAGGATGTCAGCGAGGAGTCGCTGACACGCTGCATCTACGCGATCCGGCGCGTGCTGCGCGAGAAGAAATCGGACCGCATCGTGGAGACGGTCTACGGCACCGGGTACCGGATTCGCCGATCGGTGGCCATTGTGTCTGCCGCGACCCGCGCGGCCGCGCTTTGCACCCTGGCCATCATGCCGTTTCGCCTGCCGACCATGGCGCAAACCCTCATGCTGCACGACCGGCTCGTGACGCGCCTGTTCGAATACACCGCCTATGGGCTGCGCGTGCTGCCCGCGTCAATCACCCGCACCGTGCTCGAATGTCACGACATCGCCGAGTTCGTCGAGCGCTTCACACCGGATTTTTATGTGACAGGGCATGCCATCGGCAGCGATCGGCTGCGCATCGAACTGGTGCGCTCCGACGGCCATGAGCTGAAGTTCAGCGAAGACTTTGCCCTGACCGACTTCGGTGCCATGACCGGTGCAAACGGTGCAAACGGTGCAAACGGTACGAACGGTACAAGCGGTGCACGTGGCGCAGAGAACGCAGCGGGGACGAGCGCCACCTTACCGATCGAGATTCGCATCACCGACATTGTCACGAAGCATCTGCCCGGTCTGGGCGCGTCGGTGCATCTCTCGCACTCGTTCGACACTTTCGATTGCGCCACCACTTTTCTGCACGCGCGCTTCAAACTCCAGCAGCACACGCCGTCGAGCCTGCGCCAGTCGTTGCAGCTGTTTCACCAATGCGTGGGGGAAGGCGCCTCGCGCACAGCACCATATTGCGGTCAGGCCGAGTGTTACCTCGCCCTCGCGCATCTCGGTCTGTTCGATCAGAAGGCTGCACTGCACGGCGCCCGTGCGGCAGTGGAGGCCGCGCTGGCCCTCGCACCGCGCGATCCGCATGCGATCAGTCTGCTGGCCATTCTGCACAGCATGAAGTTCGAATCGAGCGTGGCAAACATTCTGTTCGATCGCGCGCTGTGGTCGGCGCCCTCCAATCCCTACGTGCGCTATCACCACGCCTGGCACTGCATTCTCAAGGGCGAAGCCAAGGCCGCGGAAATGGCGCTCGACATCGCGCTCGAACACGACCCCAGTCTCATCGCCGCCACGATCCTGAAAACGTGGGCGCTGTTTTTCGACCGGCGCACCGACGACGCCATCGCGTTCGCGAGGGAACACCTGCAACGCCTCGGGCAGCATCACCCGGTGCTGATCAGCGCCATGGCAACCATGCTGTCGCACCAGTGCCGTCACAGCGAGGCCGAGTCGCTCGTGCAAGCCGTTCGCGAAACCGGTGACGATACGGGCCTGCTGCGCGTCAATCGCCATTACGTTGAACTGGCGCGCGGCGGCAACGGCGCCCGACGCGCCGCCGAGCAACTGCTCGCGGAAATCGATCCAAGACAGGTGCGCGCCGGACTGTTGCCCCTTATTCTGCGCACCCAGGGTTTGCCCACTGCCCGCGAGGCGTGGCGTCGCATGCATTCGGACTGGTATCCGTGGCAGCGCCTCTACCGCCACGATCCGCGGCTCGAGTCACTGTTCTCGATCTGACAACGCAAAAAGGCCCTGCCGGTGACGACAGGGCCTGGCAACGGTGGCGTCGACGCTGTGTTATTGCAGCGTGTGCGCCGAATTTGCCGAATGCGCAGAAAGCGGCTTCGGTTTTGGAAAGAGCCCGATGCCGGCGAGCATGGTGGCGACGAGCGGATTCCGGCAGATCTGCGCCACCGCGAGCGAATCGCGCTGAAACAACTGCGACGCGAAGGTGCGCAGCGCGTCTCGCTGAGGGTGGGCGACGAGCAGCGTCATCATGTGGCCCAACGCATCGCCCAGATGCTTCGCTTCGCCGCGCGCGAACCGGTCGAGAATTTCGCGCTGGCGCATCGCGTCGCGCGGCAGCACGGCGTCGCGCATGGCGATGCACTGCCGCCGCAGCGCGATGTCCGAAAGCGGCGACGGATCGAACGCATCGCGCACCACCATCATCAACGCCACGCCGAGCGACTGCGCGTCGCCGGTGCGAAGCAACCGCGAGAAGTAGGCCTGCGACGGCAGATTGCGCAGCGGCCCTGCCCGGAAGCCCGCCTCCGGATCCACGGACAACGGCAGATGCAACGCGCCACGACCGCGCACGGAATGGCTGAGGATACCTATCTGGTGCATTACCGGAGGAACCCCTTTGCGACTTCCAACGTCGAGGCGATGGTGGAACTGAGCACCTTCACCAGGTTGTCGTACGTCGAGTTCGCAGTGGTGTAGCGCTGCATCAGTTGCTGCATCATTGTTTTCACCTGATTCTCCTGCGACGTGAATCCCGAGCGCCAGATATCGAGCTCGAACGGGTTCATCTTCTTCTCGTCGCCGTCCTTGGGAATGCTGTCGAGCATTCGATCGATCGGCGACGTATCGATGACGACCACCCACTTCCCACTTCCCTCGGGCTGTTCCTGCACGCTCGACTCGGGCAAGCCGAAGTCGCGCGCCCACTTCTCGGCATCCTCCTTGGTGCCGCCTTCAATGTCGTTGCTGTCCTTGTCCTGCTTCGGATACAACACCGAGTTCTTGTTCGGCGGTTTGAATTCGGCCAGGATGTCATTGAGCGCCTTTCGCAGTTCACCGATGTTGAGCGTCACTTCCTTGCCGTCCGAACTGGTGCTGATCCAGCCCGACAGCTTCGAGATCAGATCGCTGAGTGCCTTGTTGAACGCCAGATACTTGGCGACGGCTTCGGAATAGACATCCAGATAGCCGTCCTTGATATCGCCGATCAAATCGGCGATGTCCTCCCAGAGCTTCGAGTCGCTGTAGGGGTCTTTCTCGTCCTCCGGCGGCGTGTTGTTCACCCTCGGCATCAGCGGCGGCTCGGCATCGGGCTTCGGTCTGTCGGACGGGGGCGGCGCCACCGGCGGCAGATTCGTCACACCGGGGGGCCTGTCCGTCGTGACGGGAGGCAGGTTGCGAAGGCCAGGTCCGGGTAGCGCATCCAGAAGGGCGTTGCGAACATCCGGCGCAATGGGCTCGTCGACCGCCGACAGTCCTCGCAGGCGTGCTTCAAGATCCAGCGCGGCCACCCGCACGTCGTCGCGCAAATCGTCGAGCTCGCCGGGATTGTCACGCTTGCCCAGTGCGTCGTTCATCGCCTCCAGTTGCGCGAGTAACCGCGCCGCGCTTCTTGCGAGCCCCTCGGACAGTGCTTTGGCGTCGTCCGGGGTATCCCTCGCCGTACCGTCAAACGGAGGACCGTCCTCGCCGGGGCCGTCCACCCCGGCCTCCTGGAGTCGATTGAGCGGCTGCAGCCGCAGGTCGTTGGGTAACGGGAGCGGCGGAAGACGCCCGTCGGAAATTGAGTTCATAGTGCATTCCCTTGTGGTCTGACGCGTTCGATGTCACCGGCGCACTGGAGGCCTCAGGCGCGGATATTGCCGGCAATGTTTGACATGGCCCCGGACCTCGACTGCGCGACACTGTCGATCGCCCTGAGCATCTCGGCAAGCAACGCGTTATCACGGTTCGCCACGTCCTGCATGCTGTCGGCGGAATTCTTGTTCACGGTCGATGCTCCGTCGTTGAGCTTCTGCTCCTGCATCGCCAAGCGTTCGGCAAAGGTGCCGCCGGCTGTCGCGATATCGCCCACCGGCCGGGAAAGCATCGTCAGCGCGGTGCCCTTGGCCTGCGCGACTTTCGCGATGTTGTCCATCTCGTCGGCGAGCGAATTCGTTGGCGCGGGTGTGACATCGGGCGCCGGCGCGAGATCGGGCGCAGGCGCGGGGGCATCGGGTCGGCCGGGCGGTGGCTGCGTCGTTGATGGCGTATCGACCGACGGCTGCACCCCAGCCGTTCCCGGAGGCATCGTTTGCGGCGGCGCACCGTCCGGTGCCGTGGCGCGCGCTTTCATCGCATTGCGCTCCCCCGACAGTCCCTGCATGCTCTTGAACGCGCCGGCGCCGGCCATGCCCAGTTGCAGCGACGCACCCGTGATGTTACCCACCATATTGGACAAGCCCTGCTGCCGGATCGACTCGGCCGACGCCAGCACCGCCTGCGCGTTCATCCGGCTCATCGTGTTGCGCAGCTGGATCGAGTTGTCGAACGTCTTCTGATACAAGGCGAAGATTTCCGCCAGCAGGACGGCCGCGTTCGACACGATGCCGCCAATGTGATCAGAGCCACCGCCTTCCCCGCTGTCACTGCTGTCACCGGTTGGCCCGTCGCCGGCGCCCGGTGCGTCGGCCGTGTCCGAATCGTTGAGTTGGTTCAGCAGATCGATCGCGCCGTCCCGATCCGCGTCCGGTGGCGGCAGCTTCAACGACGGGCGGCGCGGGTCGTCCGTCTGACCTTCGGGCCGAAATACGTCGAGTTTCAGCGGTCCGGGCGAAGGGTTCCCGGGCGACAGCACCGGATCGACCCAGTTTGGCGCGTAGGGGCGCCCCGTATCCACAATGTTCATGATGTCCTCCTCGGATTCATGCACGCACGTGATTGAGTGCGAAGCGCTGCGCTTCGTACTTGGCCTTCGCCGCGTCCGACATCTGGGAGACCAGGCGGCTGATGACGCCCTCGGTGCCCGCAAACCGGTCGGCCGCCTGTTTGACGGATTCCTTGACGTTCTCCAGCACCTCCTGAGACACCGAAAGGTCCGCGCGAATATCGGCAGCTTCCTTGTCGAGAATACCGATCGCGGTCTGACCACCGGTCTGTGTCGCGCCCAATCCCAGCTCACCGACTTTGAGAATGCTCTCCAGCATGTTGGCGAACACCCTCGCGTTGCCTTCCTTCAGCCCGATCTTCGTGGCGAGCGCCGCGAACTGGTTCGTGACCATCGAGGCGCCCGACTTCAGCGCCTCGCGGGCCAGATCCGGCACGATCTTCTTGAGCAGGTCGCCCGCGAGATCGCCCAGCATCCTGCCGAGCCTGGCAGCGGCCGTGCCGCCGCCAACGACAACAGCCACGGCAATCAGCGCCACGACCACGACCGCCGCGACGACTGCCCCCACGACACCGCCGATCATGTCGGCGGTGTCCTTGGGCACGCCCGCCTTCTCCAGCAGTCCCGAAATGCCATCGCCGATAAGCGACGCCAGCGGCTGCACGATGTGCGTCATGACTGGCTTGAGGGCCTCGCTGACAACGGAGAAACCGGTCGCGGCGCCGATCACGGAATCGGCCAGCAGCGCCACGCCGACGACCGTCATGGCCATGCTCGCCCCCCCGGTGAAGACCGCGCCCAGCACCCCCACCACCGCCAGGACCGCACCCACGACCTTGCCGATCACGCCGAACAGCTTGCCGAGAAAGCCGGCTTTCTCGACCTTCTTCCTGTATTCCTCGTTCTGACGTTGCATGTCGTTCTCGCGCGTCTTGCGCAGTGCGTCGAAGAACTTCATGTCCTCCTCGATGCCCTTGACCGCGCTGTCACCCAGGAGCTTGGCGAACAGGCCCATGAGGCGGAACAACTCGTCCAGATCGTCGAGATATTGCTTGTCCTTGTCGCCCGGTTGGCGGACGCCGTCGTTGCTCAACGTCTCGAACGCGTCGTCGCTGCGCTTCATCGCGTCCTTCGCCGCGTCGTAAGCACCGTCGACGGCCGTCCTGGCGCTCTGATAGCGACTTGTGGCCCCCTCCAGTTCCGACTTCGCGGCGTCGTACTCCGCAAGCGCCGCATCGTGTTCGGGCGTACCGGGGGTAAGCCCGTCGAGCCGCGCCTTGGCCTGCGACAGACGCGACCTGGCACGCTCGAGCGCATCCTGCGCCTGCGCCAACGCGTCCATGGCCGCCTTGAGCGCTTCCAGCGCCTTCTGGGCTTCGGCCAGGGCTTCCTTGAAGGCTTCGCCGCGCGCATCGGCCAGCGCCTGCTGCGCGGCGGACTGCGCCTCCCATTGCGCGAGCCGGTTCTGCAACTCGGACAGCGACGACGACCCCATGATTTCGCGCATTCGACCGAGCAATAGCGTCAGGTTGGCGCGCGTCGAGTTTGGCGGTGGCTCAAGTTCCGGGGTGTCGGCGTTCAGTGACGGGTTCCGGTCGTTCGCGTCCGTGCGCGCGATACCCTCCAACGCGAGTCTGCGCAGGGATGCGGGGCGGTCCGATGCGCCGGGGTCCGGTTTGTCGGACCGGAGGGTCTCGTCCAGCGCCTTGTCAAGCGTCGGCAAGATCGGCGGCAGGCCCGGAGCAAGAGTGATCGTCACGCCGCCTCCTTGTCATTGGACACGCTGGTCACGCCTGGCGCCGGCGCAAGTTCGCGCATCGTTGGATCCTCCGTCGCCGGCCGCGCGGCATGCGCCGCCTCCAATGCGTTCAGGTACGCCCTCGCCTTCGTACGCAGGTCGGCGTCACAGCTGCTCTCGCACACGAGCGCGAAACAGTCGCTGGCGAGCGTCATGTTGCGCATCATCATCTGGCACTGCCCGGCGTAGAAGACCGGCCGGTAATCGTTCTTGCCGACGGCGAATGCCATGGCGTAAAGATCGATCGCCTTCTGATACTCCTCTTTGAGCTGGCACACGGCCGCCAGACCCACGATGTACTCCGGATTGTAGAAATCGTAGATGCAAAGGAAGCGGAAGAACGCTTCCGCCTGTGCCAATTGGCCATTGCTGTAGAAATCGTAGGCGTGTGCGTACAGGCCATCCATGGTTTCGTTCGGAATGCCATGAATATCTTTCAGGCTCGCACCTGCCAACACAGCCTCCCAGATCGCGCCCGTCATGCGACTGTCTTCCGTTTCCAACTGCGTTGCCGCGTGTGTCATCGTTCTACCTCCTTCCGATACCCGATTTCGGGTCAGTCTTCGGCCTGCCAGCCTGTTGGCAGACATCAATGGGGGATGGGAAATGCTGAAGCGGCGTCGGCCAGGCCCCTTTGCCGGGACGGCCGGGCCCGCTTCGCCGTGGCGCGCGACCCGATGCGCGGGCGACGCATCGGGCATGCACGACAGACAACGCACCCACGACTCGACGCCGCTGTCGCGCACCGCCCGATAGCGGGCGTCGGCCAGCGCCGCCGCACCGCGCGCCTCCTCGATGGCCGAATAGCGCTGCCGGTCGGCTCGGGCATATTGCGGATCGCCTGGCGACAGAATGTCGAGCACCGTTTGCACCTCGGCCAGCGTCGTGTCGGTCTGAATGGCGCGCAACTGGCTTCGTGCGAATGCCTCACGCGCTTGCGCATATCGCTCCAACGCACAGCGGGCGGCGTCGCGCAATGCAACACGTTCGGCCCGGCGCCGGATCGTCGTCGCATCGGCCCGAGCCACGCTACGGGGAAACAGGTCGCGCTCCGAAGGCAGGTCCACGCGGCAGGCGCTCCCATCGCGCGCGGCGTGCACCATCAAGGAAAAGGCCTGTCGGGCCAGCGCTCGCAGACATTCCGACGGCGTTGACGCCGAGACTGACTCAATGGTGTCCGCAGGCATGCAGGTATCACGCATGCGGATGAATTGACGCCTTTCCTGCCGTACCATCGGTCCTCCCGGGATTACGTAAAAGTGGGTCACTGCTTTGCCGCGTATCGCAATTGCCGGCATCCCGATGACTTCATTAAAGCAATCCGCCATCTGCACGACTTCCAAAAAGCGTTCTATCGCGGCGGGTCAATTTCTTTCGGTTCTGCGACTTCGTCATGCGATTCCAAGGGGCGGCCCGGACCCTGCCACTCGACTTCACGGGCGCGGTCCACATCGCGCTGTCCGTCGACGCACACGTCGTGCGCCAGCGGCACTCCAAGCGAGGTTTCCGTCGGCGCCGCGCTCTCCCACGCCTCCTGCATGCCGGCCCGCTCCACGTCTTCGAGCCAGAGCAGCAGTCGCATGATCGCGTCGACTTCCTCGATCGATACGAACGTGTATCGACGATGCGTCTGGTACAAACGGCGTGCAAGCGCCACGTCCTGCACCACGGGAACACCCTGCGACTCGGCGTAGCGCCGTACCGCAAGCGCGCGCTGGTTCGTCTCCATCACCGAGATGAACGGCAGCGAAATCACATCGGGACGGAAGTAGATGCCCACGGCGATGTGCGTGGGGTTGGCGACGATGAGACGCGAGTCGCGAACGTCGGAACGCACGGCCTCCGACAGCATTTCGGTATGCAGCGCACGCCGACGCTGCTTGATCTCGGGATTGCCGTCGGAATCCTTGCGCTCGCGCTTGACCTCATGCAGCTCCATGCGCTGATCGCGCATGAAAAGCCAGTACTCGACCATCGCGTCGAGCACCGCGATCGGAGCCACGCATATCAGCGAAATCCAGACAAGCTTCGCGGACAACGCGACCCATGCCGCCCCCACGCCTGCCACGCTCATGTGCGACTGCGCGAACAGCAGACCCTTGGCGTCCCACCAGAGCGCCGTCGCAATGCCGGCGAAGCTCAGGAGGTAAAGCACGGCCTTGACGGCGTCCTTCAGGGTTCGCGCGCTGAAGATGCGCCTGGCACCCTGGATGGGATTGACGGCTCCGAAATTGAGCTTGAGCGCCTGTGTCGCCCAAATGAAGCCGGTCTGCAGCAGCGTGGGGAGCACGGCGGCGGCGGTGCACACGACCAGCACGGGCAGGATCATCTGGAGTCCATGGCGAAACAACGCCACTGCGTAGCCCTGAGGGTCCGCAAACCGGCCGTCGGCGAGGACCTGGCGGTACTCCTGCATCAACCAGAGCAACGGGTCTGTCGATAGCGTGAAGAGCAGGCCGACGAAGACGAGGATCACCATCGTCAGTTCCTTGCTCTTGAACGACTGCCCTTTGCGCGCGGCTTCCTGCAAACGTTTCGGCGTTGGCTTCTCGGTTTTTTCGCCCATGCTAGCGCTCCATGCCGGTCGTCAGCGCCGGCGAAGCCGGCGACAGCCATCGCACCACGTCGTCGGGGCGCATGACGCGGGCGACAAGTGCCTCGGGCAGGGTTGCCGAGAAGTAAATGAGCAGGATGGCGAAGGCGATCACGCTCTTGATCGTCAGCGACAGGGCGAAGGCGTTGACCTGCGGCGCAAAGCGCGAGAGCAGTCCGAGTACCATCTCCGAGAGAAACAGCGCCGCGACCACGGGCGCCGAGATCGCGATGGCATGCCCGACGAGTCCGTCGAGCAGTTCGTACACGCGAGTGGCGGACAACACGCAGCCGCCGAACGGCTCGCACACGCGATAGCTGCGCGCGAGCACCTCGAGCAGCCAGGACATCCCGCCCAGGTGCAAATAGATCACCGCACCGAACCATTGGCAGAATCCGGCGAATTCCGACGTATCGACGCCATTGGCCGGATCGATCACGCTGCTGAGCGTGGCCCCGCGCTGATTGTCGATGTATGCGCCCAGCGCGTGAAACACCCAGAAGGGAAACGCGAGCGCCACCGCGAGCAACAGGCCGACACTCGCCTCGCGAACCAATAGCGCCCAGACGGGCCCGTTCAACGCGAGAGGGGCACCATAGGGATACGGCCATACGCCCACGGCCATCCACATCGACACCGCAATGCGCACCACCCCCGAGAGTACGTTGGCATTCAGGATCGGCAGCAGGAATATCGTGGGCGCCACGCGCGCGTAAGCAATGGCGGCGGCCAGTATGCCGTCATGGTGTGCAAGGACCAGGCTGGCACCCATCTCAGGACTTCCCCGCCACGGCCAGTCGCATGACCGTGATGCCGAAGTTCACCAACGTCTCGCCATACCAGTCGGCCAGCACGAACAGACTTACCGAGACGGCGAGCAACTTGAGTCCGAACGGCAAGGTCTGCTCCTGCACCTGTGTCACCGTTTGCAGCAGACCGACGATCAGGCCGACGAGCGTGGCGACCGCCACGGGTGCCACCGAGAGGATCAGCACGAGGTACAGCGCGCGATTGCCAGCGAACACCAGGTTATCCATCTGCGGCGCTCCTCATGGCAGGTACTGGCGAACCAGCCCCTGCGAAAGCAGCGACCAGCCATCCATCGCCACGAAGAGAATGAGCTTGATGGGAACCGATATGGTGACCGGGCTCATCATCATCATGCCCAGCGAGAGCAGCACGCTCGACACCACGAGATCGACCACCACGAAAGGCAAATAGAGATAGAAGCCGATGGTGAACGCGTTCTTGATTTCCGTGAGTGCGTAGGCGGGCAGCAGGGCGAAGATCGACGGCGACGCAGCACCGGCGCCGATATCACCCGCGTCTCGCCCCACCTCCTCGCGCGCGAAGAATTGCGTGAGTTGCGGGTCGGCATACTTCACCAGATAGTCGCGGTATGGGGACAGCCCATCGTCGAGGAAGCGGCGCACCGAGTTCGGGTCGCCGAAGTTCACGGGGTTGGCCTGATAGGCATCCATCACGGCGGAGGCCACCGGCAGCATCACGAACAGCGAAATGAGCAGGGCAACGCCGTTGAGCGTCATGTTGCTCGGCACCTGTTGCAGGCCGAGCGCGTTGCGCACCATCACGAAGACGATCGAGAACTTGACGAAGCAGGTGCCCGACGCCACGAGAAACGGCAGCAGCGTGAACAGGCTCAGTATGCCGATGGACGGCACATCACTCCACATGCGCGTTCCCCGCGAACCATTGATCAATCTCCACGCCGAGCCGCCCGTCGAGCTGCACGAGCTCGCCCCTGGCCAGCAGCGTGTCGTTCACGCGCACCTCCACGCGCTGCTCCGCCCCGGGGGACAATGCGAGCATGTGCGTGTGGCCGACCTGTTGCAGTTCGGCGAACGTCATGCGCTCGCGTTGCAGCACGAACACCAGTTCGACCGGCAAGTGTTCGAGCGTCGGTGCCGGCACCGGTAGATGCGCGTCGAAGCCCTCCGGGTCGTCGCCCGCGCCCGGCGCGGCCTGCTCGTCGAATTCCAGCATCACCCTTCCCTCCTCGTATAGATAACTGCCGATGGTCAGCCCACGGCAACTGACTCGCCGCCGCGTGTGGCGGATGAGCAGCACGTCACCCCGTCCGGTCGAGCGCAACATCCCGGCGGTAGTCCGGCTGCGCCCGATCTCCATGTCCAGAAAAACGCTCGCTTCACCCGCGTCGAACCGCCGCGTCGTCTCGACGGCCGGCACACGTGCCAGCCACACCGGACACTCCGCAGCGCGTACCTTGAGCAGTCGGCCCTCGGGCAAGGCAACGCCGTCGATCGGCGATGCGACGTCGAGCATGTCGTAGCGCAGCTCCGGCATCGGCAGATGCAACGGCCTGGAACTCACCGCAAACAGACGTGCCGCCAGTCGCTCCGAGTCGGCACTGCAGGCCAGCGACGCCAGTTCATGCGACACACCTTCGAGCCACATGCCGGGTTCGACCCAGCCCTGCCACGTATGCGAGGTGTCCTGCACCTGAATCCAGGTGCCCATGCGGGGCAGATGTTCCAGCGTGGCCGCCCACCCCCGCGCGCGCCAGGCATCGGCGGCTGCCGTCAGGCGCGCCGCGGCTTCGTCGACACGGCGCAGCCTCAGCATGGGCCGCCCTCATCACCTTCACCACCTTCACTCCCTTCACCGCCCTCGCCCCCCGATTGCGGATCGGCGCCGACGGGTTCGATGGCGTGCACCGCGACCCCGCTCCCGGCGACACAAGCACCCGCATCCGACGCCGCCGACCACATCGCCGATAAACGGCGCTGCACGGTGGGGTCCGACGCCCCAAGCACGAACCCCGGCTGCCCATCGATCTCGGCGGCCCTGATCTGCACGAAATGTCCGTCGCCCCATTGCTGGAACGCATAGCGCATGCCTGGAGCGGGCACGGCGCCGGTGCGAGACGATGCCTCGTGCCGAACGTTGGATCCCGTGCGCATGAAAGGACTTCGCATCGGGGCCGCGGCACGCGGCGGCATCCCTTGCCAGGGCACCCCGGGAGCCGGAAGCGGGCCGACGGCGGCCACGCCAGCAGGGCCGGGCTCGCCCTTGCGACGCTCGCCGACGTCGTGCCCGCCACGGCCGGACATCGACGCAGCCCCGTCATGGCCTGCGATCGCTGCCGTGGTCGCTGTCCCACCGACCGTCGCGTGATGTCGTTCGCTCGCTCCCGCGTCCCGAATCGCGATCGTCTGCAGGCGTGTCGATTCGCGGGCGTCCGGTGCATCCGCGCCACCGTCGTTGCGCCGTACGGCGGCGGCGGCGTCCGGCGAGGTCTGCGCCGATGTTTTCTCCCGGATGCGGTCTGAGGCATCGCCCGGCGCATCGGTGCGCTCCGCTCGTTGCGTGCGCTCGGGGAGCGGCGCTGCCTCCCCGGCGTCGCGCTGCCCCGCCAAGTGAGCGCGCTCGGCGACGTCGGCAGCGAGTGCCGCGCGCCGCGCATCGACATTGAGCGACAGCTGCGGCTCGTACGTCGCGAGCCACGGCAGCCACGTCGGAACACCCCCCGGCTGCGGGTCCGGCTTGCGTTTGCCGGCCTCGCGTTTGCGCAGCGCGTCCTCGAATCGATCGGCCACGGAGCGGTCTCTTTCCGCCCCCTCGACGGATTCCGCCGCCGACGCCGTTCCCGCTGCCCCGACAGGGCCCTTCAGTCCCGAGCTTTCCATGATTGGCGATCCTCCAGTTCTCCGGCTTCGATCCATTCGGCACGCTTGCGCGCGTCTCGACGCATCGATTCCGCCATGCGTGAATACTTCGTTTCCTTGCGCCACCATCGGCGCCACTCCACCTCCGCGATTTCGCGAACCGTGGCCAGTTGCTCGCGCGACTCCTCGAGCGTGGTCAGCCTCACTTCCAGCTCACGCACCTGCGCCCGCAGCAGCGCCACGGCGCGCATCTCGCCGCGAAGCTCGGCCAGCTCGGCATCGACATGCGCGAGCCGCGACGATTCGATCAGCGCCGCCAGGGCGTCGCGCTGCGCGGCAAGCTGGTCGTACCTGGCAGACAGCGTGGCGCTGCGCGCGGCAATGTCCTGCAGTTCCCGCTCCTGCAATCGCTTCATCTGCAAAGCGCCGCGCCCCATGCGTCGCGCGTCAGCCCACGATTTCATGCAGCCGCTCCAGGGTGTCGTCGATCGGTGTCCACTGTCCGTTGCCCTGCCGAAGAAAGGCTTCGATTTGTGGCTTTGCGTCCATCGCCCGATCGTCCTGCGCGTTTGCGCCCGGGCGGTATTCGCCCAGGTCGACGAGCGTTTGCAGGGATTCAAGACGGGCCAGGCATGTGCGCATTGCCCCCGCGAGCCTCAGATGCTCGGGCGACGCCACGCGCGTGGCCACACGGCTCACGCTGCGCAGCACGTCGATGGCCGGATAGTGGTTGCGATTGGCCAGTTGCGCGCTCAGATGGATATGTCCGTCGAGAATCGAGCGAATCTCCTCGGCCATCGGATCGGTCGTCTCATCGTCTTCGACCAGTACGGTATAGAAGGCCGTGATACTGCCGCACGCCGCGGCGCCCGCACGCTCCAGCAACTGCGGCAGACTCGAATAGACCGATGCCGGCACACCGGCGCGCATGGGCATTTCTCCCGTCGCCAGCGCGAGGTCGCGACAGGCGCGCACGTAGCGCGTTAGCGAGTCGACGAACAAGGCAACACGGTGCCCCTGATCGCGAAAGAATTCGGCCACTGTCGTGGCCAGCAGCGCCGCGTTTCGACGCGCGACCGCCGGTGCGTCGGACGTGGCGAAAATCACCACGCAACGCCGGGCGCCCGGCGAGGCCCGCAATGCGTCAACGATCTCCACCACTTCGCGGCCGCGCTCGCCGATCAGCGCGACCACCGTCGTGTCGACATCCACCCCCGCCATCAATGCATTCATGAACGATGTCTTGCCGCAGCCCGCCGGCGCGAAGATGCCCACGCGCTGGCCAACGCCGCAAGGCAGCAACGCGTCGATGGCGCGCAGGCCCGTGTGCAGCGCGACGTCCACCCCCACCCGCGCTTCGTAGGACAGCGCCGGGGCCAGCAGCGCGCGCTCGACGCCCCCCCCGCGCGGCGCTTCGCCCCCGCGACGGTTGCTTCGTTCAGCAGGGTCGGCGCCGTCGATCCGGTCGACGATGCGCCCGCCGGCATCGAGCACGGCGCCACGCCAGGACTCATGCGGGCGGCAAGTGGCCTGGCGTCCGGTCGGCACCAGTGCGGAGTCGCACGACAGCCCCTGCGTGGCCGCGAACAGGCTGAGGATGGCCCGATCGTCGTGCACGGCGATGACCTGCGCCTGCCCGACTACCTGCGCCTCGCGCCACGTGCGGCGAATTTCGCAGATCTCACCGATACTCACGCCCGGCAGACGGGCTTCCGCCGTGTGCCCGGCGATGCGCGACACAAGCGCCAGGCGCTTGACGAGCGCTGCGGCACGTTTCCCAGGGGCGTTCATGGAGGCATTCGATCTCACGTTCGTACGCTCATATCGTGCTGATGACGTTCACCGAAACACCGTCGACCAGTTCGCCGAACGACAGCACTTCCATATCCCGGAAGCGGGTCTCGGCCAGCTTCTTGACGAAGCGCCGCACATCGACGGAGGCGAGCAGCACAACCTCCTTGTGCGCGCGGCCGGATGCATCGAGTGCGAGCGCAACACGATCGAGCAGCGCTTCCGCGTCCTTCGGATCCATGTTGACGAATGCGCCGCCCGCAGTCTGGCGAATCGAACGGCGTACGCTCTCCTCGACGTCCGCCGAGAGCATCACCACGCGCAGTTCCCCGTTGCGCAGAAACTTGTTGCAGATGTAGCGCCCCAGCGCGCCGCGCACGTGCTCGACGAGATTGAGCACGTCCTTTTCCCGTGGCGCCCACATCGCAAGCACCTCCATCACGAGCTTCATGTTGCGCACCGAGATACGCTCCATCACCAGGCGCTGCAGAATTTCCGACACCCGTTGCAATGCCACGTGGCGCAGTACTTCCTTGACCAGATCGGGGTAGTGGCCCTCGACCAGATCGAGCAGTTTCTTCGTTTCCTGAATGCCGAAGAACTCGTTGACGTGGCGCGTGAACAGCACAGCCAGGCATTGGTAGAGTTCGTCGGCCGGCGTATGCACGACGTGGTGCATGGCCCGCAGCATCTCTCCCTGTTCGGGGGTCACCCAGGCGCAGCGTCCGCGCTCCGCGCCGGAGAAAAGCGGGTCGAGATCCAGGGCGGCGATTTCGCCGGTGAAGGCATCGACGCGCACCCGATCGTAGAACACGACGAACTCGTCGGCGCGCACCTCGTTGATGTAGACCGACGCGCGTGTGGCATCGAGTGCGGTCGATCCCTGCAACAGAATCTCGGGCAGGTGCACGCCGAAGTCGTTGAAGAACTGACTGCGAACACGCTGCGGGAACGCCGCGCTTTCGAAGGCGCTCAGTTGCGCCTCGGGCAGCACCACCGCCAGCGGCGCCGTCGAGGGCGCCAGACTGTCTAGATCGTCGATGGACATGAGCGCACTATGCGCTTTGGTCCCCGGCACCGCGCCCCGGCCCGGTTCCGCTCGTCCCCCGGTCGCTCCGGACGTGTCGGCCGCCCTGGCGCGCTTGCCCCTGGCGAGCGCCTCCGGCTTCGCGAAATAGCACGCCAGCGCGAGCAGGCCGGCGAGCAGCGCGAACGTCGTCAGAGGAAACCCCGGCAGGGTGCCGATGACCAGCGTCAGAAGCGCGGTCGCACCGAGCACGAAGCGGTTGCCCATCAGCTGACTGATGATGGTGCGGCCCATGTTGTTGGCCTCGCCGTTCACGCGCGTGACGACGAAGCCCGCCGCCACCGAGATCAGCAGCGCGGGGATTTGCGCCACCAGTCCGTCGCCGATGGTCAGCGACGTGTAGGTGGCCAGCGCACCGCTCAGTTCCATGCCGCGTTGCGTCATGCCAACGATGATGCCGCCGACCAGGTTGACGAAGATGATGACGATGCCCGCGATCGCGTCGCCCTTGACGAACTTCATCGCACCATCGAACGAACCGTAAAGCTGACTCTCTCGCTCGAGCACGCTGCGGCGCTCGCGCGCGCCATCGTTGTCGAGCGTGCCGGCCTTCACGTCGGCGTCGATGCTCATCTGCTTTCCCGGCATGCCGTCGAGCGAAAAGCGAGCCGCCACTTCGGCCACGCGCTCCGAGCCCTTCGCGATCACGATGAATTGCACGATCGTGACGATCGCGAACACCACGAACCCCACGGCCAGGCTGTCGCCAATCACGAACTGGCCGAACGAGTCGATGATCTTGCCTGCATCGGCGTCGATGAGGATCAGCCGCGTGGTGCTGATCGACAGCGCCAGACGAAACAGCGTGGTGATGAGCAGCATCGACGGAAAAGACGAGAAGTTGAGTATCTTCTCGATGTGAAACGCGCCGAGGAACAGCAGGACCGAAAGTGCGATGTTAATCCCGATGAGAAAGTCGACCAGATAGGTCGGCAGCGGAATCACGAGCATCGCGATCACACATGACATCAGAATCAGGATGACAATCTCGGGACGCCCGCGAAGGTCATTGAGCAATGCCGCCGGCATCTCATACGCTCCGGCGATGACGCGATACCGGATCGAGCGCACCGTCGCTGCGCTCGCCACGGTAGGCGGATCCCGCCAGCAGGCGCAGGCCGTCGAGCAGCGCTTCGCGCGCCTGCGGCGTTTGCAACGGCTCGCCCGGCAACGCGCTGCACGCGCGGTGGAGCAGGCCGATCAGGCGGCCATGCGCGCCGTTGTCGTGCAACAGCGCAGCACTGCCGGTCACTTCCCGCATGGATTCGTCGAGCGTCGCCGGGTCGGTCAGCACCGCGAGCACGAAATGCAGCCAGTCTTCCTCGCGTGAGTTGAACGGTGCGGCATGGGGACTCTGGCTGACCTGCGCGACGAACGTGCGCTCGCAGGAACGCAGACGCCGCAGGATACCCAGACGCGCGAGCGGCGTCAGAAACCCGGTCGGCGTGCAGCTCGGGTCGGCCGACTGCATGTCGTCGACAAGCGCACCCTCCACGAACTGGAGAACCAGCGCCCGACGCTCGTAGCCGAAACCTGCGATCCAGCTTTGGTAGACCTCGATATCGGGCGCGTCGCTGCTCAGAAAGCTGCGATAGGTCGCGCGCAACATGGCCGGGGTGTATTCGAGGCGCATCTCGACGCTCGTCAACCGCGCCTTGATGGCGCAGTGAATCCCCGCTTTGCGCTCGCGAACGGCATCGGCCGGAACATCCTGCGCCTGAGCGAGCACCGTGTCGAGCGCCGCCTGCCGATGCGCATCGAGCGTGTCGCGTTCGGTCACAAGCACCTGAAGCGCGAGCCAGCGGTCGCTGATGTCGGCAAACGCGTCGTACAGCAGACGGGTCAATGCCTCGGGCGACACCCACGTCGTCGCGAGAATCGCGCGAATCTTCTGCGGGGCGTCCTCGTCGAGCAGGTACGCATAGCTGTCGTCGACCGACTGGCCTTCGCGGCGCCGCAGCGAGGAACGCACTCCGAACTGCGCCCCGGCAGCAGTGCCCTCATCCGCCGAGCAGGCCGCGCGAACGATGTCCGAAACAGGCCCGCCCGTGAGCAGGCGCAAAGGCCCGTCGTCATCTTCGACCGCTTTGGCCGCAGAGAACCTGCCGCCCTGCGGTTTGGCCGGCGCTTCGGAAAACGATGGCGAGTGCCGAATGGCATCAAGACTTGTCACGGTCGACTCCCGTGTCGTGAGTGGAGGGTTCGTCGCGCGCCACGGGCGGCACGACGGGGGAAGCCGGCACGGCGTTCGACGGCGGCTGCGGCGGCAGGAGTCCGGTCGCCTCGCGCACGTCCCGTCCAACGCCGCTCAAGGCACCGGGCAACGCCGTCATGGTGTCGGCCACAATGTCGCTCGCGTCGCGCTCCATGGGGCCGGCAATCTCGCGCGGCTGGATCAGGAACACGCGCACATCGTTGTTCCGCGCCTGGCTCGTGTAGCGAAACGCGCGCCCGAGCAACGGAATGTCGCCGAGCAGCGGCACCTTCTTCTCGACCGTGTCGCCGCTGTCGCGCGTGTACCCGCCGATAAGCAGACTCTTGCCCTGCGGCACGCGTGCGATGGTGCTGATGCGCGTGCGCGACACGGTCGGTAGCACGGTGTACTTGCTCTCGCCGTCGCCCTCGCGCTTCGGGGTGCTGGTGCCGTCTTCGATATTGAGCGTCATCTCGATCTCGCCCTGACCGGCAAAACGCGGCCACACGCTGATCATGGTGCCGTACGTCACGCTGCGCAGGTCCGTGGTGCGCTCACCTTCGAGTGGCACGTAAAAGGTCTGGCTGCCATCGAACACGGCCGGAATGTTCTCCTGCGTGAGGATTACCGGACGCGACACGACCGTCGCCTGCCCGTTCGACGCCATCGCCTGGATTCTGGCGAGAAAACGCATGCCGTCGAGCGTACTGAGCGGCGTCGTGGCATTGAGCACGAGCCCCAGGCGCGAGCCGATGTTCACGCCACCGGACCAGTCGACACCCAGCGAATCGAGCGCCTCCTTGCGCACGTCGATGATCCAGAGCGAGAGTTCGATATGCCGGCGCGGCCGGTCGAGCCGCGAGACCAATCGCTCGACACGCTCGACCTGCTCCGCAGTGCCGCGCACGAGCAGGCTGTTGCCCGCCGGATACGCCTTCACGATCAGTGAGCCCGCGGGTGGCGCGCGGCGCTCGGCGGGGGTATCGACCGTGCCGACCGGCGAGCCGTCGGCATTCGGCGATAGCGGAAGTTGTGGCGGCAATGGGGGAGGCAGTCCCCCGCCGTGAGCCTCGCCCGGCGCGGGCGACGACGACGACAACCGCGGCAATGGTGTTGCCGGCAACGTGCCCGACGCCCCGCCGCCGCCCGTTGACGACTTCACCAGTTCGGTGACCACGGAGGCCATCCCGGGAATCACGATCTTTTCGTCGCGAAGCTGATACGTGCGGTCCGACACGAATGCGTTGTCCATGCGCACCACGCCGATCTGGTCCGGCCCCGAGACCGGCCCGTCGCTCACACGGCGGTCGATCGAGCGTGCTGCGGCGATCACGAGATCGACGAAGACAGGCGGGCCGGAAACGTAGAAGAGTCGGCTGTGCGCGTCGCCGCGAATCGGATAGCGACGGTCGTACAGACCGGTCGTGCGCAGATACGACACGAGCTCGGACACGCCCGCGTGCACCAGCGACACGGTCGCATTGCGAATTTCCGAGGCATCGTAGACGTAGATTGATTGGCCGTCGTGATACCAGATCAGGCCTAGCTTCGTGGCAATCGAATCGAGTTGCGCCCGTGCGTTCGTCATGTCGAAGTCGCCCGAGACCTGCTTCCTCGCGGCCAGCTTGCTGACGATCACGGTGCGGCCCAGATATGGCGACAGGGCATCGAAAAAGACCCGCAGGTTGTCGTTGCGCGCCACATAACCGCCCCGCGCACGCCCGGTGTCCGGGGCGAAGGTAGCCGCGTGTGATGGAGCCGATGCCTCGACACGGGTCGACGGGACGTCGGTCGTCGACGCCCGGGACACCGGTGGTGTCTGTGGCGGCTGTGGTGACTGTGGTGACTGCCTGGGCACCGCGGCCTGCGCCGCCGGCGTCGCCTCCAGCGAGCCGGCATCCGACAACGCCACGGCCCAGGATGCGACAGCAACGTTCGAGACACCTGCGGCCAGAAGCACGCAGGTGAGATGATGCACTTTCCTCATCGGGCTAACGTTCGCAATGCACCAGCGGCACTGGTCGGCGACATACCGATCAGCTCCTTGATTTCGGTCGAGAAATGCGACGACGAGGCATACCCGTTGCGCAAGGCGATTTCGGTGTAACTGTCGTTGCCCTGGGCCACTTCCAGCATCGAGCGCGCCATGCGCCAATCGCGCAACGCGATCTTCGCGGACTCGCCGAGCGCACCCCGGCAAAGCCGCCGGAAGTGTGAATACGACACGCCGTACTTGGTGCACATGTGGCGTAGCGTGCCGCCGGTTGGCGCACGCGACAGCAAGAACCGGATCAGCTCGTACGACTCGCAACGGCGCAGCACGTCGAGCATGGTGCTAAAGCCGTCGCCCGGAGATACGAGCTGGCTAAGGAACCACAGTTCGCACTGACGACGATCGTTCCACAGACCCGACACCGGCACCCGGTGCAGCGCCGGTATGGCAGAGCGGCGGTGCGCTTCGTGCGGCCCCGCCGCGCGTGCCTCGTCCATGAACGCCAGCAGTTTGACGAGCACGTCGAAGTGCATGCGGTGGTAGTGCAGCGTGCCGCCTTTGACCTGCAGATGGCCGCGCCCGAACAGCACCAGACCGCGGTAGCCCGGCGAAAGCTCGACGCGAGCGGCCGGTGCGGCACCCATCGGTTGCAGCTCAAGCAGCAGGCTGCGCGTGGACGCCTGCGGACACACGAACCACACGCCGTCACACGCCAGCGCACAGGAATGATTGGCGCACAATTCCTGCGCCGCTTCCATGATCTTCATACTTCTCATCGCCCACCTCACTTCCCATCGAATCTCGAGGGTTCCTCGGGGTCTCGACGGCGCAACGCGCCCCGTCAGACAGCGCCCATGTCCTCAAAGCGCTGATTGCCCTCGTCGAACCAGTCCGTCCACATCTTCAGTCGGAAAATGTTCAGAAAAAACACGTTAACATCGACGTCTCCCGGTGCGTCTTCCGCCTCATCGTTCGGCGTGTGTGACGCCGTCTCGACATCCCTCGTCGTTCCGTTGTCGTCAATCGGGTACGCGCCAGGCACATCCGGCACGCGCGCAGCGCCCTCGACACCGCTCGCTTCGCGAATGCGTTGTACGAGCGTCGGGCGGGCGTCGTCGTCGGCGGGCAACGGCAAGACGCCGCGTACGTTCTCAATCGCGTTCAGGTTCATCGGTGCAGCACTCCAGTGATGTGTCAGGGGTAACCGGCAGGGCGGCCGTCGTGTCTGTGGCGCACGCCTTGCCATTCGCGACCGTGTCGCGCGCCAGCTCGCTCACGCGCTCATGCAACGAAGCCAGCGCCGGCGCGAGCAGCGCATGCAGGTCGTCGGGCGCCGGGGGCGTATTGAACGTGAGCGCCGCCTCGGCATGTGCCACGAAGTCGTCCGGGTCGTATTCGATGACCGCCCCCGCCCGATGGGCGGAGATCCGTTCGCCCGCACGGTGGTACTCGAACTTGAGTGGCACCGGGCAGACGGCCTGGACCCGCTCGCGGATGGCATCTGCGCGGACCTTGAGCCGCAAAGGCAGCACAAGCGTGAGCGGCGCGTCCGGTGCGGCGTCGGCGGCGGTCTCGCGAAAGTCGTCGAGCACCTCGTCGAGCACCGCAAGCATCGTGTCGGCGTGCCGCGACGTGGCCGTCAGCCATTCGCGCACCTGCGCGAGCAGATCGCCGCGCCAGCGACGTTGGGCCTGCTCCGTTCGCAGCAGATGCGCCACCACGTCCCCGAGCGCCGCCGCCACGCCGTCGCGATAACCCCGTCGCATAGCGTCGCGGCGCTGCGTTTCGAGCGTGGCCTGCATTTCGACGGCGCGACGCCTCGCCCAGCGGCGGATATCGTCGTCGAGGCGTGCCAGCCGCTCGCCGCGCACGAGTTGCGCGCGGCGCACGACAATGCCGTCAGCGACCACTGTCCGGGGGGGAATGGGGATGATTCTTGGCATATTGCAGAGCCGTCACGAACAGACGCACGTCGAAGCTATCCGGCAGGTCACCGGCACACGGGTCGATGCGAGGAAACAACAGCGGCAGACGCTGGCGAAGCGGCGCCCGCAACGAGGCGGCCAGCGCCATGAGCCGCGCGAAGCCTTCCGCCAGCAGATCGCCGTCCGAGGGGGGACGCGAATGGATTGAAGGCGCGGCGTCGAGCACGGGCAACTGAGTGAACGCAAAAGCCCACGCGGGCAGACGCAACAGTGCCGCGCGGCGGCACAGGCTCGCCTTGCGCGCCTGGCAGCCCATCAGATAAGCCACTTGCGGCAACCGCCGCCAGTTAAGCACCCAGGGCCGCTCCGCCATGCCGACGTGGTCGAACGGCCAATGCACGTCGAGATGGAATCCGGCGATCAGCATTTCGTTGATCACGGCGCGTTGTCTCGGCGAGGCGAACCGGGCCGGATAGACAAAGTGCGCGGCGTGAATGTACGACACCGGGTCGAACATCATCGTGCGCCAGTTCACGGCGACGGCACTCTGCGATTCATGCAGTCCGGGCGTCGGTTGAATTGCCACGCTTAAACCTCCCGGGCGCCGGGCGTGCCGGGTGCCGCGACGCCCGGCGATGCGTCCCGCGCGTCCGGCATTTGCGACATGTGCGGCCCCTGCATGCGCTGCCACCGGCGCGCACGCAGGGCACGCAACGCGGCGAGCGCGCTTCCGACGACCAGTGCCACGGCGATTGCCAGCGTCCATGCGGATGGGCCGGTGTCGTGTGCTTCGGATGGGGTCGGGACCGCGGCGGCGAATGTGCTCGGCTGCTTCGAGAGCACCACGGAGATATTCTCGTAGCGCACGTCATCGAGACTATTCTTGAGAAAGCGCTTCACGTCGTTGATCAGCGCACTGCCGTCGATGTCGCTCTGATGCACCACGACGGCGGAGATATGGGGCGTCGAAGGCGACGGTTCGACCGTCAGCCCATCGACGTCGTAACTTACGTGAACGCGCGCGGCGAGCACGCCGGACATCAAGCGCAGCGACTGCTCCAGACGCTGCTCGATGGCGGAGTACAGCCGCGCGCGCTCGGCACGCGGCGACGCCACCAGCGAATCGGTCGGGAACATCTGTGCGATTTCCATACGCGGACGTGAAGGCAGGTCGTAGGTCTTGAGCCAGTCGACGGCTGCCGGGAAATCTGCGGGTGCGACGGTGATCGAATAACCCGCCTTGCCTCCATCGACCTTCTCCGCGGCAATGCTGTGGCGCAGCAGAACAGCGGCCACTTCGTTGGCCTGCTGTTGATCGAGCGAGGTCAGCAGTGTCTCTGACTTGCGGCATGCCGTGAGCAGCATCACCAGACACAGCACCATGACGTAGCGTGACATCACCGAAGCAGCGCCTCCACAGCACCGACGCTCTTGCGCGCGAGCGTGCTCACCATCGCGACCTGAAGGCTGTAGTCGGCGAGTTTCGTCTGGAGCTCGATCATCGACTTCGGGTCGGTCGCATCGACGCCTCGCACGGCGTAGGCAATACGCTGCCGATCGCCCTCGAAGTCCGCCGACATTTGAGCCACAGCGTTGAAGAAGCGCGACTCCAGCGATTCCCCGATGCCGGTCGCGGCGGAGACCACCTGCGGGGTGGCGTCGGTCAGTGTGGACGGTTCGAGCATCGTCGACAGCGATACATTTGGGGGCAACATCGTGGTCTCCTTCGTGGACAGAACGCGCGAACGTGGTCAGAACTTCGAGATGCTTCCCTGCGCAATTTCCTTCATTGACTTGACGGCAGCCGACTGCGCGCTGCGCATGGTCGTGTAGTCGCCCAGCACGGATTGATAATGGGCGAGGGTGACGGCATCGCTCGCGTCTTTCTTGAGGGCTTCCATCGCCTCCTGAAGCCGCTCCTGAAGATCGCTGACTTTGTCATCGAATTCGGACGACATCTGCTCGAGGTATCGATCGGCGTTGTCGCTTTTGATGCCTGGGAAGTTTGTGTGGTCGGTCATGACGAGTTCCTGCTCCTTGCTGGGATCGGGTGAAGTGTGTGGGGGGGAATGCGTTGCGACGCCGCGGGACGCATGCTCGCAAATCAAATCGGCGTCCCGCGCCTATTGACGATTGATGAAGCGCCATTGCCTCGGCCCTTCCTTCACATACGCGGCGGTGCCGTAGGCATAAGATTGCTGAGCGCTCCAGTCGTCGCGAAGGTCAACGTTGAAGCGCACCAGATGCGTGCCCCAGCGCCGCTCGAATGTCTGCATGAACCCGTAAAGGCGACGCAGTTGCACATCGTCAAGTTCGGTGCTGATGTGAAAGGTCACGCCATCGGGGGTGTCGGTGCGCAGAAACGGCACCATCTGACGCTTGAGTGCATCTTCGGCTTCACCGCTCGCATCGGTCTCGTCGTGCAACGTGAGAGTCACGCGCCTGGCATAGGGAATCTTCTCGAGCAATGCCTGACGGAATTTCGCCGTCTCGCTCTCGGAGAGACGGAACTTCTGCCGGTTGATCCAGAGTTCCGGTGCCGTGGGATCGTCGAGCGACAGCTTGAAGTAGGGTACGTTGGTACGCGACGCATCGATCCACTGTGTGATGCGCGCATTCTCTTCGTCGAGTGCGACGACCTCCAGCCGCTCGCGCTGGATCACCGCCTGGCCGAGCGCGCGCGTGAGTGCGTTGCGTTCCGCGCGATTGGGGGCGATGACGTACATCTGACTATCGTTGCCTGGCAGCACCACCGCACGCCCGCCGAGCGTTTCGAGATAGTCGGAAACGCCTTGCGCCTGACGCTGCGGCGCGCTCTGCCAGTAGAGGTATGCGCCACTCGTGACGAGCACGATCAGCGCAATGGCCCCGATTGCCCGCAGCCAGCGGCGACGTTGCCGTGCGGCCGGGCGAGCCGCATCGTCGGCGCGGGCGTCACGGCACAGGCTGCGCAACACTTCGTCGGACCACGTATCGTCCACGCGCTTCACACCGACATGGACGTCGCCCACGCGAGCGAACTGCGTGGCGTCGATCGCCACTTCCGTACCGGCACCTTCGCCCAGCACACGCAGGAACAACCCCTCGCGCCCGGCGTCGTCCACGAGCACTTCGAAGTTGTCGCCGCCGTCGCCGTCCATCGGCACGTAGATCGCATTCGGCGGCATTTCGGTCTGCCACCCGCGATCGAAGGCCGGATCGCTCGGGCCCACGACGAACAACGTGACGCCACCGGGCAATGCGAATTCGCAGCCACGCATCGGGCCTGTGAGCAGCCGCAGCACAGCGCGGGCCGGGCTGCCGTCGATCGATGCGGGTCGGATGTCTGATTCCATCATTTCTTCGCGAGCAGGCGGGCGCCCACGGGCTGGAAGCCCGGGCGGCATACGGCGTTCGCGCTCCTCAACAATGAATTCGTTGAGGGTGAGAATACCGACGCGGCATCAGCGATTCATGATGGGATTCTTCGCAACTCGTAAAAGCGCGATCAAGATTTTCAGATGGGGCTACGCTATTTCCCGTTGGGGGGCACCGCCAGGGTAGCGCGGGTTTCGCGATCACGTTTCATCGCCTCGAGCTTTCCTTTCGCCGCGACGTCACCTTGCGCCGCCGCTTTCTCGTACCACGCCCGCGCCTGATCGAGGTCCGGTGTCACGACGCCATAGCCGCGCTCGTAGTAACTGGCCACAATGTACTGCGAGGGCAGATCGCCGCCCTGCGCGGCTTTTTCGTACCACCCGAACGCGGTCTTGTAATCCTTGGGAACGCCGCGGCCGATGAAGTACTCGTTGGCGATGGCGGCCTGCGCCTGTACGTGGCCCTGCTTCGCGGCCTTTTCGTACCAGTGGTTGGCCTGCGGTATCGATTTGCCCACGACGTAGCCGTCGTCGAACATCTTGCCGTAGACGTATTGCGCCTGCGTCATTCCGGCATTGGCCGCACGCTCGAGCCAGTGCACGGCCCCCTCGGGATCGGGCGCGCCGCCCTCGCCGTTGAGCAGCATCATCGCGTAGTCGAACTGGGCCAGGCGGTTGCCCTGCTCCGCCGCGCGATGAAATTCATCGAGCGCCTGCGTTTGCTGCCCGGCCTCGTAGTGATGCACCGCCTGCTCGGTCAGCGACTGCGCAGGCGCCTGCGCCGCGGCAACCGCATAGGGCATCGGGGCACACGCGGCGCTGATCAGCGTCGCGACAGCGCCGGCGAGCAGCCGGCGCGCAGCGTAAGACGTCGACATGGCGAACCTCCGGGACGAGCGTTCGCCTATTGTGCGCCAAACGGGCAATACTTGCCGTGGCCCACCAGCGACGCCGCGGCGTGCTGAAAGCGGTCGGGCGCCCGGGCACGCCGGCGCCTCACAAAGCAAGAGCCCCGGCGCGGGGCCGGGGCTCGTGGGCATCGATGGCGATCGCGGAATCGCCGCGTGGCGATGGCGCCGGGGCGGGGCCGTCATCGCCCCGACCGAGGCGGGTTCACGGCTTGATGTACGCGTAGCCCTTCTGCTGCAGACGCGTGAGTTCAACCACCCCCGATGGCGTGAAGTCGGCGTCGAGCACGAACTGCTCCTTCTTCAGGTTGCGCTGCTTCATGGTGATCTCGCATACCTCGAATTTCACGCCGCGGGCATGCAGTGCGGAAATGAGCGGCCCCACGGTCGCGGCGTCCTTGTAATTCTCCATCAGGAAATCGACCCCCTTCGCATGCGCCACGAGCACGACGTCGGTGTCGGGCGCGGTGTCGAGCTGATTGCGAATGTTGCGCAGGCCTGCGAGTGCCTGGTGTTCGGCGTCGTTAATATGGTACACGACCTTGTCGCGCGCCAGTGCCGACGTTGCGGGTACAGCAAATACGGTGAACAGAAAGGCGGTGAGCAGGCCGCGAAGCAGCGTCTTCATGTGAGGTGTCCCCTTTGGTTGCGTTGTGCCAGCTGCATCATAGCGCGTTGACGCACAACGGGGCATCGGGGCCGCCTTCACCCGCTCACATCCGAACGGATTGCCCTCCCGGCCCCGGACTCAGGCCGTGACTTCGGACCAGCAATTCGGCGTCTCGTAAAGACGCAGCCGCACCAGACGCAAATCGCGACCGTAGTGCGCGTCGAACACGCCGCTCAACGTCTCGAACGCCGCGGCGGCAAGATTCTCGACGGTCGGCACGCGATCGAACACGACCGTCTTGTGGTCGGGCATGGTCTCGAGAAAGGCGCGCACGGCGGTATCGCCCTCGTACACGAGGAACGCGTGATCCCACACGGACACGAGGTGCTCGTTGGCCAGCGCCTTCACGTCGGCGAAGTCCATCACCATGCCGTTGTCGGACGCCCCGCTCTCACGGCTCACTTCGCCCGCGAGCGTGATCTCGAGCACATAACGATGCCCGTGCAGGTTGCGGCACTGGCTTCGGTGATCGGGAATGCGGTGGCCCGCATCGAATTCGAGTTTCCGGGTAATCGTAATCACGGCAACGGCTCAGGGAATGTTCAGATATTTGTGCGTCTGCATCGACAGCGACCAGCGCGGGTGCGATTTGCAGTAGTCGATCGCCAGCTTCGTATTGGTGTCGCGCAGCGGCCCGTCCATCGGCTGGAGATAAAAATGCGCAAAGTCGAGGGCTTCGTATTCGAGCAGGCGCTGACGATCCTGCGGCACCACGACCTTCAATTCGTCGCCGCGCGTGACGACCATTTCGGCGTCGGCCTTCGGGCTCACGCACACCCAATCGATGCCCTCGGGAATTGCCTGGGTGCCGTTGGTCTCCACCGCGATGCGAAAGCCTTCGGCATGCAGCGCGTCGATGAGCGGCGCGTCGAGTTGCAGCAGCGGTTCGCCACCGGTACACACCACAAAGCGGTGCGCACGATCGTCTCGCGGCCACAGGGCGACGATCTGCGCGACGAGATCGGCCGGCGTGCGGTACTTGCCGCCGTTTTCGCCGTCGGTGCCGACGAAATCGGTGTCGCAGAACTGGCAGACCGCCCCGGCGCGGTCCTCTTCCCGGCCGGTCCACAGGTTGCACCCCGCAAACCGGCAGAACACCGCCGGGCGACCGGCGTTCGCGCCCTCGCCCTGCAAGGTGTAGAAGATTTCCTTTACCGCGTACGTCATGATTCTCTCGATTTCCGAAGGGTCAGGCCGCGCCGCGGTCCTGATCGTGACCGCGGGCGCGCCATTGTTCGTAGCCGCGCTGCCGCAGTTGGCACGCCGGACATTCGCCGCAGCCGTAGCCCCACGGATGCAGCACGCTGCGCT
Source organism: Pandoraea pnomenusa (assembly GCF_000767615.3). NCBI lineage: Bacteria > Pseudomonadati > Pseudomonadota > Betaproteobacteria > Burkholderiales > Burkholderiaceae > Pandoraea > Pandoraea pnomenusa. The sequence continues at coordinate 5,240,838 of NZ_CP009553.3, forward strand.
CACCCAGGTAACAGGTGTGCGTATCCTCACGCACGGTCTCGACGAGCGCCTGGCCACCCAGATCCTGCGCCATTTGCCAGGTGTCGGCCTTGTCGATCCACATCAGCGGCGTCTCGACGATAAAGCGGCGGTCCATGCCCAGGTTCAGCGCGACCTGCAGCGCCTTCATCGTGTCGTCGCGGCAGTCGGGGTATCCCGAAAAGTCCGTCTCGCACATGCCGCCCACGAGCACGCGCAGACCGCGCCGATACGCAATGGTCGCACCGATCGTCATGAACAGCAGGTTCCGGCCCGGCACGAAGGTATTCGGCAGATTGTCGGCCGCCATCGCGATCGTGGTCTCGCGCGTGAGCGACGTCTCGCTGATCTGGCCCAGGATCGACAGGTCGATCATGTGGTCGTCGCCCAGGCGCGGCGACCAGTCCGGGAACCGCTGACGCAGCTTCGCCAGCACGTCGGTGCGGCACTCCAGTTCGACACTGTGACGCTGGCCGTAGTCGAAACCCAGCGTCTCCACTCGCGCATAGCGCGACAATGCCCATGCCAGGCAGGTGGTCGAATCCTGTCCACCGGAGAACAGGACCAGAGCGGAGTCGGTGCTTGTCGTCATGATCATGCGCTTAGCAGTTTCGCCCTCGCCGTCGGAGCGACGGGGGCCGGAGCACGCGCCTGCGGCGGCCGGCTGGATGGGCAACCCATCGGGCCGTCCGGGGCAACCCGCGTGCGGGATATGTCACGCGATTTTGAACCGCGTTGCCCCGCGTCGCTATCGTCGGAGCGTTATACCCATCATCGGGCCGCGTTTTCGTTCAAACGCAAAAAGGGCTTGCGATATGCGCAAGCCCTTCGAATTTGGTGGCCTGGGTCGGAATCGAACCAACGACACGCGGATTTTCAATCCGCTGCTCTACCAACTGAGCTACCGGGCCAAGAGAAAAGCGATTATAGAGACTGAATCCGCTTTGCGCAAGCCCTATCTCGAAAATTCCATGTGTCGGCGGTGTCAGGTCTTGCTCTTGGAAAGCTCCACACCCAGTTGCTTGAGCTTGCGATACAGGTGGGTGCGCTCCAGACCGGTCTTCTCGGCCACGCGCGTCATGCTGCCGTGCTCCTTGGCCAGATGGTAGGCGAAGTAGGCACGCTCGAATGCATCGCGGGCTTCGCGCAGCGGCACGTCGAACGAAATGTCCGCCGACATGGCCGCCCCGGCGGCCCCGGCACCGGTCTCGGCGTCGTGCCCGCCCAGCGGGGCATGGTGCGTTGCCGCGCCATTGAGGCCGGCGCCGGGGTGACGCGTCTCGCTCTCGCCGAAAACCCCGGTGTCGAGCACTTCGTCGTCGGCGTCGAACGCGCTGGGCGCGCTGCCCGACGCGTCGCGCTTGCCGCGCGCCAGCCCCTGCTCGACGGCCTGCAACAGCTTTTGCAGCGCGATGGGCTTTTCGAGGAAATTGAGTGCGCCGATCTTGGTCGCCTCGACGGCGGTATCGATCGTGGCATGCCCCGACATCATGATCACGGGCATTGTCAGCAATTGCTGCGCCGCCCATTCCTTGAGAAGGGTCACGCCGTCGGTATCGGGCATCCAGATATCGAGCAGCACGAGGTCAGGCGTGTTGGCGGCACGATAAGCGCGCGCTTCCTGCGCGTTCTCCGCCACTTCCACGACATGCCCTTCGTCGCTCAGAATCTCCGAGAGCAGCTCCCGGATCCCCATTTCGTCGTCCACCACCAAAATGGTTGCCATTTACGCTACCTTCGTGTGTTCCGTCGGCTTGGTGCCCGACAGGTCCTGGTCGTCAGCCAATTGAGTAAACAAGATCGAAATCTGTGCGCCTGCACTGCCTTCGCCCTCGGGTAATGACCGGTTGCGAATGTCGATTCGGGCCTGATGCTCGTCGATGATTTTCTTGACCATCGCCAGTCCAAGCCCGGTGCCCTTCGCCTTGGTCGTCACGTACGGCTCGAATGCGCGGGTCAGGATGCGTGCCGGAAATCCCGGTCCGTTATCCGTGATGGTCAGACGCACTGCCGTGCGCTTCGGTTCACCCGGATGCACATCCGTTCCTGCGTATTCTACTGTCTTCGTTTCCACCGTGATAAGTGGGTTTTCGGTTCCCCCCACGGCATCTTGAGCATTCTGCAGCAGATTATGGATAACCTGCCGCAATTGCGTCGAGTCGCCGCGAATTTCCGGCAGGTCGGCGTCGAGGTACGGACGAATCGTGCCGCGACCTTCGTCGACACCGTACAGGGTCAGGACCTCGCCGATCAACTCGTTGAGCTGAAGCGGATGCATGATCGCCGGTGGCAGACGCGCGTAATCGCGGAAATCGTCCACCATGCGCTTCATTGCCGCGACCTGATTCACGATGGTCGTGGCCCCCTTGCGCAGCACTTCGGCATCGGCCGGCGGCAGCTTGTCGGACAGCTTCATCTGCAAGCGCTCGGCCGAGAGTTGAATCGGCGTGAGCGGGTTCTTGATCTCGTGCGCAAGACGCCGCGCCACTTCGGCCCACGCCACCGAGCGCTGCGCCGAGATCACGTCGCTGATGTCGTCGAACACCACCACGTATCCGCCGCCCGCGCGCGTCGGAACGCCGGCCACGGCGACCATCGGTTCGGGCAGGTGCGAGCCGCGCACGAGCAGCGTTACCGGATCGGTCTCGCCCGGCAGCGTCAGGCCGATCTGCTGCTGCCAGTGTCCGCCCGGCCCGAGATCGGCATTCGCATCGCGATCGGCAAAGGCCCGCCGCAACGTCTCGCCGAACTCCACGAGCGCGGGAATATGCGCCGGCGAGCGGTTCAGCTCGCCCTGGAAACTCTGCTTGAAGATGCGCTCGGCGCCGGCGTTGGCCGTCGTCAGGCGAAAATCGCGGTCGAACACGAACACACCGGCGGTCAGGCTCGACAGAATACTCTCGAGGTGAGCCTTCGAGCTCTCCAGCGCCAGACGGTTGCGCTCGACCGTGGCGCGGGCATCCGACAGCTGGCGGGTCATCGCGTTGAACGCCTGCGTGAGGAAACCCAGCTCGTCGTTCGTTCGCACTTCGCCCTTGGGCGAGAGGTCGCCCGCCGCCACTTCCTGCGTGCCGCGCGCGAGCAGGAAAAGCGGACGCGCGAGCTGGTTGCCGAGCGCCAGCGCGAGCATCATCGCCACGAAGGTGGCCAGAAAGAGCGACAACGTTAGCGTGCCGATGTACATCTTGCGCAGGCCCGTGCGCCCCAGCGCTTTTTCCTGGTATTCGCGATAGGCGTTCTGGACCGCCTCGGCGTTCTGCGCGAGATTGGCCGGCACCAATTGCGTGACTTGCAGAAAACGCTCCTCGTCCTGCAACGAAGACGTGTAGCCCGACGGAATGCGCATCACCACGCGCCAACGCAGTTGATCGTTCCCCTGGTGTTTGTCGTAGCCCTCGCTGCCTCCCTCGATCGCGGTGTAACCGCGCGATTGTGCGCGCGCCTGGCGCAACATGAGCGGCGTGGGAAGATCGGGCACGAGCGCATTGAAGTTGCCCGACGCGGAGGCCAGCACGCGGCCGTTGCCGTCGACGATCGTCGCGTCCTGCAAGCCGAACTGGTCGCGCATGCGCAGCAACGTGAGCGTGCCGCCCTTGTCGGCGCTCGACGCCAGATTGTCGGCCACGAGCTGTGCTTTCGCGCTCAGGTCCGACAGGCCGTTATTCAGGATCGCGCGCCCGAGCTCAAGGCCGGAATCGAGGGCGGTCTCCACGCGCACGTCGAACCACGACTCGATGCTGCGCGAGACGAATTGCAGCGACACCAGATAGATGATGCCGCCGGGCAGCACACCCACCAGCGCGAAGAAAATCGCCAGCTTGGCGAGCAGGCGCGTGCCGAAGCGTCGCTGACGCAAGCGCACCACGATGATCCAGACGAGTGCGCCGACGATGAAGACGAAAATGATCGCGACGGCGATGTTCGCGGTGTAGAGCAGCGAATAGTAGCGGTCGAAGAATTCGGTATTGGCCGAGGCAAGCGCAAGCAGGCCGAACAACCCGATGGCGACCAGCGCCATCGTGACGATCGACGTTCGGATGACGATGTGCTTGAGCAGGCTGCCGCCGTTATTTGACACGGGCGGCTCCGGGCGGCAACGCCGCATTGAAGGCGAGCGGCAATGTGCCCCTCAAACGGGCCGGGTTGCGCTCGGGCAGCGTCACCGATGGCGTCGCCGCCGCGGTCGCCGGGCCGACACGCCCCGCACTTCCCGCGCTGGGCACGGACGGAGCGTCCGGCGTCGCTGGCGCGGCGGAGACCGATGAGGCGACCGTCACCGTTGCCGGCAGGCTAGCCGCCGGCGGGGGCGTGGGCGTGAACAGGAAGCGCGCCCAGTCGGAGCTGAGATTCCAGTCGCGGTTGTTGACCGCATCGATCTGGAACGGCTTGGGCATGAGCGCGTTGTCGAGACGCATGCGCACCGATGCCTGATATTGCGTGCCAGGCTTCACCAGGCCCTTGTCGATCACGCGCCAGCCACTGACATTGCGAACCAGCGCCAGCGCTTCGCGCAACGAGCCGAAGCCCAGTTGCAGTCCGTTGCTGCTGTTGCCGCTGTTGCTGGAGACGCGATATTGACGCGTGAGCGGCTGGAACCACAGTCGCACGCTCTGCGAGGACGACACGACCTTTTCGTCGAACCAGTACCAGCGCGAGCGCGTGAGTTCGAAGTCGGTCGTGAAGTAAAGGGAGATGCCGCGATTGACGGCGTCTTCGAGGCTGCTGTTGAGTTCGAAGGCGAAGCGCGCATCGAGCGACCAGCCACCGTCGGACGGTTCGAGCCGGGCTTCGCGCACCTGGATTTCGTTTTCGGCGCGCGCCGGCGCTGCGAAGCCGAGCGCGAAAACGCTCAGCAGCAGCGGCAGCACGCAGGCCAGTAGCCGTTGGGAGAAGGTCACCGTTTCTGGAAGCGAGCGTAGTAGAAGCCGTCGTGGGCGCCGCCTGGCGTCATCAGCAGTTGCCCGGGAGCGTCCAATCGTACCGCATCTGTGCAAACACGTTCAAACCATTGCGCCTGCTGTTCGTTTTCCGCCGGAAAGACCGAGCATGTGGCATAGACCAGCTCGCCACCCACGGCCAGCGTGTCCCACAGCGCGAGCAGGATGCGGCGCTGCTCCTCGACCAGCGCGGCGATGTCCGCCTCGCGGCGCAGCCAGCGAATGTCCGGATGACGGCGCACGATGCCGGACGCCGAGCAGGGTACATCCGCCAGAATGCGGTCGAACGGCACGCCGTCCCAACCGCCGCCAGACCATTTCGTCGGTGCGCCAGCATCGCCGATGCGCACGTCAGCCGTCAGTCCCAGCCGCTCGAGATTTTCGTAAATGCGCGGCACGCGCGTGCGATCCGACTCCAGCGCGGTGACCTGCACGTCGGCCGTCTCCAGCAGATGCCCCGTCTTGCCGCCAGGCGCGGCGCAGGCGTCTAGCACGCGCATGCCCGCGCGCGGCGACTCGCCAAGCACGAGTCGCGCGGCCAGTTGCGCCCCGGCGTCCTGCACCGACACCCAACCGTCGGCAAAGCCCGGCAGACGCTCCACCGGCACGGCCTGCGCCAGACGCAAGGCGACCGGCCCGATCACCTCGGCCTGCATGCCCGCCATCGTCAGACAAGCCTGCATGGCGGCCACGCTGATACGACGGGTGTTCACGCGCAGCGTCATCGGCCCGCGCTGGTCGCCCGCGGCGAGCAATGTCTCCCACTGCTCGGGATAGGCGTCGCGCACCATGTCGATCCACCAGGCGGGGTAATTCCAGCGCGCCTCGGGTTGCGCGGCGATCTCGGCCATCAGGGCGTCGCGCTCGCGAAGAAAGCGACGCAGCACGGCATTGGCGAGTCCCTTCGCGGCAACCGTGCGGCGCTGCGCGGCAATGGCCTCGACGGCCTGGTCCACGACCGTAAATTCGGTGTACGCAGCATTTTCGGACGCGTCTTGCAGCAGGGCCAGCGCGCACAGCAGGATGTCGCGCACGCGCGCCTGCAGGGCCGGCTTGACCAGCATGGCGAGCAAGGCGCGGCTGCTGCCCAGACGCCGAACCGCCCGGTAGGCGAGATCCTGTGCGGCGGCGCGCACGGGCGGCGCGCACTGCGCCGTGGCCTGCGCCAGCGCCTGCGGCAACGCGGTGCCCTTCTGGACGGATTCGAGGGCCTGCGCGGCGCGTTGCAGCGCGTAGGCCAGGGATTCGGTGGGCAGGCTCGGTTGCGGCATGGGGCTTCTACAAACAAACATGCCCGCACGACGGCGGGCATGGGAACTATCGGAGGGCTGTCGGGCGACAGGATAGCAGACTGGCGCAGCCCGCCCGCATCAGCCGTGCCGCGCGCGTCGCGCATTCGCGTCGACACACGGCTTCGGTCGCCGCGTGGTCAGTCCTCACTTCGGCGCGTCCGGCCGCGCCGGTCAGGCAGGATACTGGCCCGTGCGCGCCATTTCCATCAGGCGGGCGATGCGCTCCTCGGTGGCCGGGTGGGTCGAGAACAGGTTGGCGATCGTGCCGCCCGAGAGCGGATTCATGATCATCATCTGCGCCGTGGCCGGATGCTGCTCGGCCGCCTCGAACGGAATGCCTTGCGCGTAGCGGTGAATCTTGTCGAGCGCCATGGCAAGCGCCTGCGGATCGCCGGAAATCTCGGCGCCGCCCCTGTCGGCTTCGAATTCGCGCGCCCGCGAAATCGCCATCTGGATCAGCGAGGCCGCCAGCGGCGCGAGAATCGCCACGGCAATGCTCGCGATCGGATTGGCCGGACGGCCGTTCTCGTCGCGCCCGCCGAAGAACATGGCGAAGTTGGCGAGCGCAGAGATGGCGCCGGCCATCGTCGCGGAAATCGTCGAGATGAGAATGTCGCGATGCTTCACGTGCGCCAGCTCGTGCGCCATCACGCCGCGCAGTTCGCGATCGGACAGCACCCGCAGAATGCCCGTGGTGGCCGCCACCGCGGCATGCTCGGGACTGCGCCCGGTGGCGAACGCATTCGGGGCGTCTTCGTTGATCAGGTAAACCTTCGGCATCGGCAGCCCGGCGCGTTGCGACAGCTCGCGCACCATGCCGTAGAACTGCGGCGCGCTCGTCTCGTCGACCTGCTGCGCGTTGTACATGCGCAGCACCATCTTGTCCGAGAACCAGTACGAAAAGAAATTCATCGCGAGCGCGAACGCCAGCGCGAGCATCATGCCCTGCCGGCCGCCGATCATGCCGCCCACCACCATGAACAATGCGGTGATGGCCGCCATCAGCAGGGTGGTCTTCATCCAGTTGAACATGGTGTTCTCCTCTGCAAATCTTGGTGACCCGAGGAACTCACGCACTTTGCGTGTCCTCGGGCGTTAGATGGGGCCGGCCGGCGAAAATTCAACGTCGGCGGCCCCAGCTTAGACTTTTTTCGGACGTTTGCCGGAGTTTCCCGGCTGGATCGACGACGTTTTCCGACGTTTTCATGCAGTTATGACGTTCGGAACGGTGAAAAACGCGCCCCTCACGTCGCCTGAGGTGGGGCAGCGGCGAAGACGTCGCCGGAAGTGAGTGCGAACCCCGCGAGAAATTCGCGAACCGGCAGGCGCTTACCGCCCGGTTTCTGGCATTCGGTCACGCGCAGCGCGCCGTTGCCGCACGCGATGACAATGGCGTCAGCACTCACTTCGAGCACGGTGCCCGGCGCCGCCCCGGCCGGAGCGGCCACGGCGCTCGCGCGCCACAGCTTGACGGCGGTGTCGTGTACCGTGCCGAGCGCGCCCGGGAACGGATCGAACGCCCGCACCTGCCGCGCCAGCACCTCGGCCGGCTTGCGCCAGTCGAGCACCGCTTCGTGCTTGGCAATCTTTTCCGCGTAGGTCACGCCGGCTTCGGGCTGGGCCTCGCCGGGCAGCTTGCCGTCGCGTGCGAGCCGCTGCAGTGCGTCGACGATCATCCGGCCGCCCAGCGCCGCCATGCGGTCGTGCAGCGTGGCCGTGGTGTCATCGGGGCCGATCGGTTCGGCCTCGCGCAAGAGCATCGCGCCCGTATCCAGACCCGCGTCCATCTGCATGATGGTGATGCCCGTCTGGGCATCGCCCGCCTCGATGGCGCGGTGGATGGGCGCGGCGCCGCGCCAGCGCGGCAGCAACGAGCCGTGGATGTTCAGGCAACCATAGCGCGGCAGGTCGAGCACTTCCTGCGGCAGGATCAGGCCGTAGGCGGCCACCACCATCACATCCGGTGCAAGCGCGCGCAGTTGCTCGATCGCGGCGGCCGCTTCCTCGGGGTACTTGCCGTTGCGGCGCAGCGACGGGGGCTGTGAGACCGGCATGCCATGGGCCTGCGCGTAGCGCTTGACGGGGCTGGCCTGCAGTTTCATGCCGCGCCCGGCAGGACGATCGGGCTGAGTGAGCACCAACTCAACGGGAAAGCCTGCGGCATCGATGGCGGCGAGCGCGGTCTGGGCGAATTCCGGTGTGCCGGCGAATACGATGCGAAGCGTCATGACGGACGTTCTCCTGCGCGATACGGTGAATTACTTGACGGCGGGCATCGACGGCGCCACGAAGGCACGGAAGCGCTCGTTGGTGTCGCCGGCGCGGCCCCCTTGCCAGATCTCGCGCCAGCCCGGCGGAGCGGAAATGCGGGCGTTGGCCTTGTCGAGCAGCAACAGCACGCCGCAGCGCGACGCATGTGCCAGGTCCGGCAACTGGGTCGGGCGCACGTCGATGAAGTAATCGAGCATGGCGCGCTCCGACTCGCCGACATTGAACGATCCGATGCACGTGGCGGCCGCGCCGGACGGCACGACCTGTGCGAGCGAGCGTTGCAGCGACGCGAACGGCGTGCGATAGCTGCGCGCCTCGTTGATCCAGGGCAACAGCAGTGTCGAGAGCGTTCCCCAGACGAACATCAGCCCGGCGAAGCCGAAGACGAGCGCCCCGAGCTCGCGACGGCGCATGATCGCGACGATCCACAGGGCCGCGATCGCCACGGCGGCAAGCACCAGCCCCGGCGAAAACGGCAATACATAGTCGAGCGGCAGCCACTTGCCGATCGGCCCTGCGGCGACGTGCCCGTGCCCGGTCAATTGCAATCCCCATCGCACCCACAGGAACACGCCCAGCGCACTCATGAGCACGAGCGCCACGCCCGACCACGTTTTCTCCAGCCATCGCGGCAGGCGTGCCCCGGCGCCCAATACGGCGATCGCCGGGAAGAGCGGCAACATATAGATATCGCGAATCGCCGACGACACCACGAGCGTGAGCACGAAGAGCGCCACGTACAGCCAGAGCATCGCCTGCTCCGGACGCTGCGCGACGAAGCGGCGCACACCGGTCTCGCGCCACTGCGCGACCAGCGCGCCAAGTGCCAGCCAGCCGGCAGGGAACGTCAGACCCAGCAGGCTGGTCACGTCGCTCAGGTAAGAGGTCCGCTCCCCGCCCAGGTGCACGAAGCCGAAGAAGCGTCCGAAGTTGTTGTCCCAGAACCACTCGATGAAGAGCGGCTCGGACGCGCGCCAGAACAGCACCGGCCAGATGACGACCCACGGCAGCGAGGCCAGTACCGCCCAGCCGAGCGCGCCGGCGTAGCGACGCGTGCGATAGGCCGGGATGGCGAGCACCGCGAGCGCGGTCAGCGCCAGCACCCCCGGCACCAGCAGCCCCTTGCTCAGGAAGGCGATGCCGGCACCGGTGCCGAAGAGCAACCCCCACAGGCGCGCCGAATTCTCCGCCTTCGCCAGCCGGGCGAGCGCCGCCAGCGCGAGCGCCGCGCCCGCCAGCTGCGGCACGTCGGCGGTGAGCTTATGGATGTTTTCGATCGCGCCGAAACTGCCCACCATCAGCATGGGCGCGAGCCAGTTGAAGGTGTCGGTGTCATGTGTCGACTCCGGCCCGTAGAGACGCTGGGCCAGACGCCCGACACAGAGCACGGCGACCACCAGCCATGCGAACACAGCCAGTTGCGCGCCGTCGAAGACGGGCAGCACCCCCGCTGCCAGCCGCGCGAAGAACGCGCCCGTCCAATACATGACGGGGGGCTTTTCCACAAATGGGTCGGCGCCCACGCGCGGCACGACCAGGTCGTGACCGCGGAAGAAGTTGAGCACCATGCCGACCGAATACGGTTCGTCGGCTTTCCAGGGGTCGCGATCGAACAGCCCCGCCAACAGGAACGCGAACAGCAGTGCGGCGCTCAGCCAGTAAAGCGTGCGGGTGCGGGAAGACGACGAGGTGATGGCGATGGACATCTCGGCAAACAGTCGGGAAATGGCCCGACGGCAGACGTTCGAGACGCCCCGTCGCAGCAGCGGAAGACAGGCCCCATGGGCCCGCGAGCGCTGCAAGTATAGAGGACTTTGCAGGGCCCGCCCACGTATGAGGCGGGACGACGCTCGTTCAGGCGCGTTCGGCCTGCTTCTTCATCTTCTGCTTGATGCGGTTGCGCTTGAGCGGCGAGAGGTACTCGACGAACACGCGGCCCTTGAGGTGATCCATTTCGTGCTGAATGCACACGGCGAGCAGGCCGTCGGCGTCGAGCTCGAACTTCTCGCCCTTTTCGTTCAGGGCGCGCACGCGCACGCGATCGGCGCGCTCGACTTCGTCGTAGATGCCCGGCACCGACAGACAGCCCTCTTCGTAGACCTTCTGCTCGTCACTGCGCCAGACGATCTCGGGATTGATGAACACACGCAGTTCGTCGCGCGTTTCCGAGAGATCCATCACGATCACCTGCTCGTGCACGTCGATCTGCGTGGCGGCCAGGCCGATGCCGGGTGCGTCGTACATGGTCTCGGCCATGTCCTTGACGAGCTGGCGAATCCGGTCGTCGACCTCGGCGACCGGCTTGGCCACCTTGTGCAGACGCGGATCGGGATATTGAAGAATTGTCAGTAATGCCATGATGAAAACGGGAATTCGCCGCATTGCCCCGCAGGCCGCTGCAATCGCACAATCTTGCGATGACTGCGGCGTCGCGACGTTTGCGCCGACTCCCAGCCTGCCCCGGCCCCCCGGTCAATGCTTACCGGATGATGAAAAATTTTAGCATAGCGCCCCTGTCGGCGCTGGCGCACGGCGACGTGGCGCCTCCCTCCGACGTCCATTCGAAGGCCGCCCCCGGCGCCCCCGTCGAGGCGCACGGCCGGACCGACGACAGCGCGCCGTGCCGTGCGGATCATCGGCATCCGACCGGCGCCAGCCCCGAGGAAATCAAGGACTGGCTTCGGTTGTGCCACACGCCGGGCATACCGCCGGCGGCCGTGCGGCGTCTGTTGACGGTGTTCGGTTTGCCGGCCGCGATCCTTCAGGCGTCGCGCGACGACCTGGCGCGGATCGTGCCGCCGGCGCTCGTCGCTCGGTTACTCGCACGAACGTCGCCCGATCTCGGCGAGCAGATCGCGCGTACCCTGGCGTGGGCTCGCCAACCCGGATGCGGCGTCGTCACCTTGTCCGAACCGGCCTACCCGCGCGCACTGCTCGCGCTCGGGGACGCCCCGCCGATCCTGTACTGCCGGGGCGACGCCGGACTGCCGAATCGGGCGGGGGCGATGACGGCCGCGCTTGTCGGCAGCCGGCGCGCCACGCCGCAGGGATGCGACGATGCGCGGCACTTCGCGCGCGTGCTGGGCGATGCAGGGGTCAACGTCGTGTCGGGACTGGCCGCCGGCATCGACGCCGCCGCCCACGACGGCGCGCTGGACACGCCAGGCGGCACCTGTGCCGTCGTCGGTACCGGTGCGGACATCGTCTACCCGGCCCGACATGGCGCGCTGGCCGAGCGCATTGCCGCAAGCGGGCTGCTGCTGAGCGCCTTTCCCATCGGCACGCCGCCGCGCCCCGACCACTTCCCGCGCCGCAATCGGCTGATCGCCGCGCTCGCGCGATGCACCCTGGTCGTGGAGGCCGCCACGCAATCGGGTTCGCTCATCACGGCGCGCCTGGCGGGCGAACTCGGGCGCGACGTACTCGCCGTTCCCGGATCCATCCACGCGCCCCAGAGCCGGGGCTGCCATGCCCTGATTCGCGATGGCGCCACGCTTGCCACCGGGCCGGAAGACGTGCTCGAAGCCCTTGGCGCCGGCAATCCGCTGCGACCTGCGCCGGACGTGGCCGATCAGGCGAGCGTGGCGTCGACGGCATGCGTGACGTCGCCATCGGCGACATCGCCAGTGAGGCCGCTGCCGCCGGGCCGCGCAGCAATCCTCGAGGCGCTGGGGTATGATCCGGTCAGCGCGGACACCCTTTGCGGACGCACCGGCCTGGGCATTGCCGAGGTGCTCGCCCACCTGGGCGCACTCGAACTGGACGCAAGCGTCGCCCGCTTGCCGGGCGGCCGGTTTGTCCGGCACAGGCCGCGAGGCGGCGCGCGATGACCCGCCCACCTACACACCCCGACCCTTTCCCGGACTTCCACCGCCCAGATCCATGCCTGTTTTCGATCCCGTCACCGACCGCTCCGCGCTGGCCGCCGTACTCGCCGATGGCAAGACGCGTCTCGTGGCCTGCCTGTGCGCAGCGTGGTGTGGCACCTGCCGCGAGTACGCGCAGACGCTCGAAGCGCTGGCGGCCAGGTATCCCGAACTGTGCTTCGTCTGGGTGGACATCGAGACCCACGCCGACTGGCTCGACGATCACGACATCGAGAACTTTCCCACCCTGCTGGTGCAGGATGCCAGCCAGTCCGCCGGACAGGCGCGCTTTTTCGGTCCGGTGCTACCGGCCATCGGTATCCTCGAGCGCATGCTCGACGCCCGGGTGCTGGGCGACGCCACGGTCGCGGCGCCCGCCCTGCGCGAGCATCTGCTGGGCTGACGGCGCTCGCCGGCACGACCGCCGGGGCGCGCCGCGGTGCGGCTTTGCGCGCGTGCGGCGACGCGTCGGTCCACGCTTGCCGCCGGCCTGCGACGCGCTTATGATGTGCCGCTTCCAGGCACGCCTCGTGCTCTATCCGACGGCAACGCCGGAATGGCTATATGTTATAAAGCCAACGAATGTCGCCTGGCGGCACCCCCTCAACATTACCGAACGTCATGTCAAAAGCTCTGATCATTGCCGAGAAACCGTCCGTCGCGAACGACATCGCACGGGCGCTGGGCGGCTTTACCAAGCATGACGAGTACTTCGAGAACGACGATTATGTCGTCTCGTCGGCGGTTGGCCACCTCGTCGAAATCGGCGCGCCGGAAGACTATGAAGTCAAACGCGGCAAGTGGAGCTTCGCCAACCTTCCCGTGATTCCCCCGCATTTCGACCTCAAGCCGATCGCCAAGAGCGAATCGCGCCTGAAAGTGCTCACGCGTCTCATCAAGCGCAAGGACATCGACGTTCTGATCAACGCCTGTGACGCGGGACGCGAAGGGGAGCTGATTTTCCGCCTGATCGCGCAGCACGCGAAAGCGAAGCAGCCGGTCAAGCGTCTGTGGCTGCAATCGATGACGCCGCAGTCGATCCGCGACGGTTTCAAGCGCCTGCGCAGCGACGGCGACATGCTGCCGCTGGCCGATGCCGCGCGCAGCCGCGCCGAAGCCGACTGGCTCGTGGGCATCAACGGCACGCGCGCCATGACCGCCTTCAACAGCAAGGGCGGCGGCTTTTTCCTGACGACTGTCGGTCGCGTGCAAACGCCCACGCTGTCCATCGTGGTCGAGCGCGAAGAGAAGATTCGCAAGTTCGTCTCGCGCGACTATTGGGAAGTGAAGGCCGAGTTCGTGGCCTCGGCGGGCTTCTACGAAGGCCGCTGGTTCGATCCGAATTTCAAGCGCAACGAATTCGACCCCGAGCAGCGCGATTCGCGCCTGTGGAGCCTGGCGGCCGCCGAATCGGTCGTCGCCGCCGTGCGCGGCAAGCATGGCACGGTTACCGAGGAATCGAAACCGTCGACCCAGCTCTCGCCGCTGCTGTTCGATCTGACGAGCCTGCAACGCGAAGCCAACAGCCGTTTCGGCTTCTCGGCGAAGAACACGCTCGGCCTGGCGCAGGCGCTGTACGAAAAGCACAAGGTGCTCACGTACCCGCGTACCGACGCGCGCGCCCTGCCGGAAGACTACCTGGCCACCGTCAAGGAGACGATGGCCGTGCTCAAGGAAAGCAACAATTACCACCAGTTCGCCAACCAGATCCTGAACAAGGACTGGGTCAAGCCGAACAAGCGGATCTTCGACAACAGCAAGATCAGCGACCACTTCGCCATCATCCCGACGCTTCAGGCGCCCAAGAATCTCTCCGAGCCGGAGCAGAAGCTCTACGACCTGGTGGTCAAGCGCTTCCTGGCGGTGTTCTTCCCGGCGGCCGAGTATCAGGTGACGACCCGCATTACGGAAGTGGTGGGGCATCACTTCAAGACCGAAGGCAAGGTGCTCGTGCAGGCCGGCTGGCTGGCCATCTACGGCAAGGAAGGCGCCGACGACGGCAAGGATGCCAAGGCCGGCAAGGAAGACCAGCCGAACCTCGTGCCGGTGGCAAAGGACGAGAAGGTGGGCGTGGACAAGGTCGAGGCCGTGGGGCTGCAGACCAAGCCGCCGGCGCGCTACAGCGAAGCCACGCTGCTCTCGGCGATGGAAGGCGCGGGCAAGCTCGTCGAGGATGGCGAACTGCGCGAAGCCATGGCCGGCAAGGGTCTCGGCACGCCGGCCACGCGCGCGGCCATCATCGAAGGCCTGCTCACGGAAAAGTATCTGGTGCGCGAAGGCCGCGAGTTGCACCCGACGGCCAAGGCGTTCCAGCTGATGACGCTGCTGCGCGGCCTCGGCGTGGACGAACTGACCCTGCCCGAACTCACGGGCGAGTGGGAAGCCAAGCTCTCGCAGATCGAGCACGGCGGGCTCAAGCGCGACGAATTCATGCATGAAATCGCGCAAATGACGCAGACCATCGTCAAGCGCGCGAAGGAATACGACTCGGACACGATTCCGGGCGACTACGCCACGCTGACCACCCCTTGCCCGCATTGCGGCGGCGTGGTCAAGGAGAACTACCGGCGTTTCGCCTGCACGAACTGCGCGTTCTCGATCTCGAAGATCCCCGGCGGACGCCAGTTCGAAATCCCCGAGGTCGAAGAACTGCTGCAAAAGAAGACGATCGGTCCGCTGTCGGGTTTCCGCAGCAAGATGGGGCGCCCGTTCTCGGCGATTCTCAAGCTCTCGCCCGACGACGAAATGGGCTACAAGCTCGAGTTCGACTTCGGCCAGGACAGCGGCGACGAAGACGGCGAAGCGCCCGATTTCACCGGACAGGAGCCGGTCGGCAAGTGTCCGAAGTGCGGCGGTCGCGTCTTCGAGCACGGTATGCGCTATGTCTGTGAAAACGCCGTAGCGAATCCGAAGACCTGCGACTTCACGTCGGGCAAGGTCATCCTGCAGCAGGAAATCACCCGCGAGCAGATTCACAAGCTGCTGACCGAGGGCAAGACGGATCTGCTGACGAACTTCAAGTCCTCGCGCACCGGCCGCACATTCAAGGCTTATCTGGCCAAGCAGAAGGACGGCACGATCGGCTTCGAATTCGAGGCGAAGGCCCCGAAGAAGACGGCCGCGAAGTCGGGCGAGGCCGAAGGCGACGACAAGGCCACCCCGGCGCGCAAGACGGCGGCCAGGACCGCGGCGACGAAGACACCGGCCAAGAAGGCGGCCGCCAGGAAGACGACCGCAAAAGCCAAGCCGGCAACCAAGACGGCGAGCCCGTCGGACGATGCGTCGTTCGACGAGGACGACGCGCCGTTCTGAGGGCGTCGTCAGCGCCCATGGCTGCGCGTCGCGAGACGCCGCCACCATGAGAAACGGCCACGCCCCTCGGGGATGTGGCCGTTTTTTCATGGCGCTTATGCAGCCCGCGTCAAAGGTCAAACGGGCATTTCACTGATCGGCGGGTTGGGCGACGGCATTTTGGGCGGCACCCAGCGCTCGGCGGCCGAAATCCCTTCGTTCTGGCGGAAATACTCAACCGTCAGATCGATGAACCCCCGCGTCTTGGCCGACAGATACTTGCGGCTCGGATAGACGAGCGACACATCGACCGGCGTCTGCGAGAAGTTGCGCAGCAGCGCGACGAGATCGCCGTCGCGCACGTCGTTCCCGACCAGATAGGACGGCAGGAACGCAATGCCATGGCCCAGCAGCACCGACTGGCGCAGCAGCGCCGTGTTGTTGCAGATGAATTTGTTCTGCACGCGCACGCGCACCTCGCCGTCCGGGCCGGAGAACACGCGATCGTCGCTCCAGAAGTCATTTGGCAGGCCGAGCACGCCATGCTCGCCCAGTTCCTGCGGCGTGACCGGCTCGCCGTGCTCGGCGATGTACGCCGGCGAGGCGCACAGCATCACGCGGGTTTCGGCGAGCACCCGCGAAATCAGGCTTTCGCTGTTGATCATGCGCGTGAGCAGAATGCCGCAGTCGTACCCCTCCTCCACCAGATCGATGGCCCGGTCCGTGAGCGTGAGATCGACCACGACCTTCGGGTGCATCTCCTGATACTTCTTGACCAGCGGCGCGAGGTTGCGCAACCCGAAGGACACTGGCGCCACGACCTTCAGCGTACCTTTCGGGTCGCGCGAGGCACTGGAGATGAGCGCATCCGCTTCGTCGACTTCGTCGATGATCTGCCGACAGCGTTCGAGGTACACCTGGCCGGCGCCGGTGAGCGACAGACTGCGCGTGGTGCGATTGAGCAGACGAACGCCGAGATGGGATTCGAGCTCCGCGACGTGACGCGTGACCACGGCGGCCGACAGATCCATCTGGGCAGCCGTGCGGGCAAAACTCCCGTTGTCGGCCACTTTGACGAAAACGCGCATCGATTGCAGACGGTCCATGTTGTTTCCAATCGTGATGTGCCGCGTCGATCCGGCGAAGCGAGGCAAAGGCAGGCGAGCGCGGACCGGAGTGGCTCCGATGCTGCGCAAACCCGCAGGCACTGGCCGGACCGCCGCCCCGGACCGTTCCGGGGAGCGCAACGCGCGTGCCGCCAGGGGTGTCGACACGGCGGGGACTTCAATAAGGCGTTAGCTTACCGTAGGCAGCCAAAAATTGCCTGTCGCGGCAATGATTTTGCGACGTGGCCGTCGGACATCGAGCGCGTGCCGGTGCGAAATTCCACGCCGGGTGACGGTCTTCATGGGGCCGTCCCGCCACATGCACGCGGCCGGGCGCGGCGCGAGCGCCGCCGCCCCGGTGTTTGACGCAGGTCAGGGCGGGGCGGGTGTCGCAAGGCTACATTGAGGAATCTCTCATCGTCCCGTGCCCGTCATGTCCGCCCTGCCCCCGATTACGACGTCCTGCGCCAATGCCTCGCGCACTTCCCACGGCTCGCGGTGCCCCGGGTGCGCCTCGCACGCCTCGCACACCTCAGATGACGACCACGGCGATTCGTCGTGTAAAACACGCCGCAACCCCGGCCCGCCCCATGCGGACGCCCCGCCGGCGCCCATCTTCTTCGACGCCCGCCTGCTTGGCCGATATGACGTGAACGGCCCGCGCTACACCTCATACCCGAGCGCGCTGCAATTCCACGACGCGTTCGGCGCCGAAGACTATGCCCGCGCCGCCGCGCAATCCAAACGTACCGGCAAGCCACTCTCGCTGTACCTGCACGTGCCGTTCTGCGACACGGTCTGCTTTTACTGCGCATGCACAAAGATCGTGACGAACAATCGCGCCCACGCCGACGCCTACGTCGAGCGCCTGCACACCGAGATTGGGCGGCAGGCGTCGTTGCTGGGCGCCGGCCGCGCACTTGCGCAGATGCACTGGGGCGGCGGCACGCCGACGTTTCTCTCGCTGGAACAGATCGCGTCGCTCGTCGACGCCATCGCGCGCCGGTTCGTGATGACCCACGGCGACGACGCCGAGTACGCCATCGAGATCGACCCGCGCAGCGCCGGGCCGGCGTCGATTCGCGCCTTGCGCGCTCTGGGCTTCAACCGTCTGTCCATCGGCGTGCAGGATTTCGATCCGCGAGTGCAGGAGGCGATTCATCGCGTGCAGCCGCGCGCACTCGTCGAGGCCGCGATCGACGCCGCGCGGAGCAGCGGGTTTCGGTCCGTCAACTTTGATCTGATCTACGGATTGCCCTATCAGACACCGGAATCGTTCTCCAGCACGCTCGATGCCGTCATCGAGATGGCCCCGGAGCGGCTGTCGGTATTCAGCTATGCGCATCTGCCGCAGCAGTTCAAGATGCAGCGGTGCCTGCCCGACGCACTGCCGGACGGCCCACAAAAACTGGCGCTGTTGCAGACGATCGTTGCGCGGCTCACCGCGGCCGGGTACGTCCATATCGGCATGGATCACTTCGCGCGCCCCGACGACGAACTGGCGCGGGCACAGGCCGCCGGGACACTCCATCGCAACTTCCAGGGCTACAGCACGCGCGCCGACTGCGACCTCGTCGGCGTGGGCATGTCGGCCATCGGACGCGTCGGCGACAGCTACGCGCAAAACGCCAAGACGCTACGGGACTACTATGACGCCATCGATGCCGGCGGCCTCGCGATCGCGCGCGGCGTGCGGCTCGACGATGACGACCGTATCCGTCGCGACGTGATTTCGCGCGTGATGTGTCACATGTCGCTGGATTTCGGAGCCATCGAGCAGGCACACGCCATCGAGTTCGCCGCCTACTTCGCCAGCGAGCTCGGCGAGCTGGCCGATCTGGCAGCGGACGGGCTCGTGGCCATCGACGAGCACGGGTTGCGCGTGCTGCCGGCCGGGCGCCTGTTGGTTCGCGTCGTCGCCCAGGTATTCGACCGCTACCGACGCAGCGCGGCCAACGCCCGCTGCGCAAAAGTGATGTAGGTGAATTCGCGGACGGGAGCCCAATGACGAAAGCGCCCGGTGGATCTTCCACCGGGCGCTTTTTTATTCCAATGCAGTGACCGCGGCCGAGGCGGCTTGCGTCCTTCGTCGCGACACGCACCACGCGGGACAGAGCGCCGCCGTCAGCTCAGCAGCATCGCCCGCCGCTCTTGCCGCCGTAGCGCGCTTCCTGCCGTTCGCGGAAGAACGCCTCGTAGCTCATGACCGGCTGATCCGGGTGCGTGGCGCGCATGTGCGCCACATACGTGTCGTAATCGGGCAGGCCGACCATCAATCGCATGGCCTGTCCGAGATAGCGTCCGACCTTACCGACTTCGTCGAGCATGAGACTGGCTCCTTCGGTTCGTCAGATCTGACGCCCGGCGGGCATCGGCTCGAACGGCGTTTCCTTGGCCGTCGGCTTGTTGGCCTGGCGTGCCACGAGGATGGTGCGAAGCCCGAACAGCGCCACGGCGACCACCACGAACATAAACACCCCGGACAGCGTGGCATCGACATAGTCGTTGAACACGATCTGCTGCATCTGTGCGGCCGACTTCGCGGGCGCCAGCAGTTTGCCGTCGGCCAGCGCGGCCTGGTACTTCGCGGCGTGGGCGAGGAAGCCGACCTTCGGATCCGGGTCGAACATCTTCTGCCAGCCGGCGGTCAGCGTGCAGGCGAGCAGCCACAGCGTCGGCAGGATCGTGACCCAGGCGAAGCGCTCGCGCTTGAGCTTGAACAGCACGCAGGTCGCCAGAATCAGCGCGATGGCGGCGAGCATCTGGTTCGAGATACCGAACAGCGGCCACAGCGTGTTGATGCCGCCCAGCGGATCGACCACGCCCTGATAGAGGAAGTAGCCCCACGCGGCCACGCACAGCGCGGTGGCGATCAGGTTCGCGGGCAGCGAGTCCGTGCGCTTGAGCGACGGCACGAACGTGCCGAGCAGATCCTGCAGCATGAAGCGGCCTGCGCGCGTGCCGGCATCGACGGCGGTCAGGATGAACAGCGCCTCGAACAGGATCGCGAAGTGGTACCAGAAGGCCATCATCGCTTCGCCGCCCGCCACCTGGTGCAGGATGTGCGCCATGCCGACGGCGAGCGTCGGGGCGCCGCCGGCGCGCGAGATGATCGTGTTCTCGCCCACGGCATGCGCGGTGGCGGTGAGCACGTCGGGCGTGATGGTGAAGCCCCAGCCCGAGACGACATGGGCCACGGCCTCCGGCGTCGTGCCGATCACGGCGGCCGGGCTGTTCATCGCGAAGTACACGCCCGGGTCGATCACCGAGGCGGCGACCAGTGCCATGATGGCCACGAACGACTCCATGAGCATGCCGCCGTAGCCGATGAAGCGCGCGTTGAGTTCGTTATCGAGCAGCTTGGGCGTGGTGCCCGACGAGATCAGCGCATGGAAGCCGGACACGGCGCCGCAAGCGATCGTGATGAAGAGGAACGGGAACAACTTGCCCGACCAGACCGGTCCGCTGCCGTCGACGAACTGCGTGAGCGCGGGCATCTTCAGCTCGGGCGCGACAACCAGAATGCCGATCGCCAGCGCCAGGATCGTGCCGATCTTGAGGAACGTCGAAAGGTAGTCGCGCGGCGCGAGCAGCAACCACACCGGAAGCACCGAGGCCACGAAGCCGTAGCCGATCAGCATCCAGGTCAGCTGCTTGCCGTCGAACGTGAACAGCGGCGCGAGCGCTGCGCTGTCATGCACGCTCTGGCCGAAGTAGATCGCGGCCATGAGCATCACGAAGCCGATGATCGACACTTCGCCGATGCGGCCAGGGCGGATGTAGCGCGTGTAGATCCCCATGAACAACGCGATCGGGATCGTCAGCCCGACAGTGAAGGTCCCCCACGGCGACCCCGTGAGTGCCTTGACCACGATCAGCGCCAGCACGGCGAGAATGATGATCATGATCAGGAAGGCGCCGAACAGCGCGATCACGCCGGGGATCATGCCGAGTTCGGACTTCACCAGGTCGCCCAGCGACCGGCCGTCGCGACGCGTGGAGATGAACAGCACCATGAAATCCTGCACGGCGCCGGCGAATACCACGCCCGCGAGAATCCACAACATGCCCGGCAGATACCCCATCTGCGCGGCCAGCACGGGTCCGACCAGCGGGCCGGCGCCGGCGATGGCGGCAAAGTGGTGACCGAACAGCACGTAGCGGTTCGTGGGCACGTAGTCGAGCCCGTCGTTGTGACGCCAGGCCGGCGTCATGCGCGTGCCGTCGAGTTGCGCCACACGGGTGGCGATGAACTTGCTGTAGAAGCGATACGCGATCAGATACACGCAGATGGCTGCGATCACGATCCAGAGTGCGCTGATGGTTTCACCGCGCGATAGGGCCACCGTGCCGAGCGCGCACGCGCCGACGATGGCCACCGCTGCCCAGGGCAGTTGTTGCCAGATGCGATTCATTGTCTCTCCTCGGAACTGCCTCGCGGGCAGCGATCCCGGAACGGCGCCGTTGCAGCGCTGTTCCGCCTCTTGTTTCGGCACCCCGACGGCGCCGCGAACCGTGGCTCTCTGGACACGCCCCTCTTTTCGGGGGTCTGCATGCAGCGAGGGTCGATGACGCCGCCGACGCGGCGCAAGACGG
This sequence comes from Pandoraea pnomenusa, assembly GCF_000767615.3. Classification (NCBI taxonomy): domain Bacteria; kingdom Pseudomonadati; phylum Pseudomonadota; class Betaproteobacteria; order Burkholderiales; family Burkholderiaceae; genus Pandoraea; species Pandoraea pnomenusa. The sequence continues at coordinate 5,262,215 of NZ_CP009553.3, forward strand.
CGGTGTGGGGGCACACCCGCTTGCAGCGCGTCGTCGGGAGGCTTGCCCGTTACCACTCGGCAGCCCCGGCCACGATTCGGCGTGTAGTATTGGCGTTTGACCGCCGTGCCACAAGCGCGGAACTACGCAGGCCGGCTACGTGCTATTACGTAGCGCACCTGCCGCCATACCCGTGAAAGGCGGTGTTGCAGGTCTCCCGAATGCCATGAATCTCCGACAGAAATTTTTCGTCCTGGCACTACTGCCGGTGGCGTTGGCCATGGTTGCCATCGCGCTTGCCGTGCGTCACCAGGGCAACGAACTCTCGCGCGCGCAGCACGACGCCGTGCAGACCACATCGCTGGCCAACAAGCGGGCCGAGCTGCTGCATTACGTCGGTCTGGCGCGCAATGCCATCGAGCCGCTGTACGACGGCCCCGACACCCCGGCCGCGCGCGAGCAGGCCCTTGCCACGCTGGCCCGCATGGAGTTCGGCAAAGACGGCTACTTTTTTGTCTATGACCTCGAAGGCCGCAGCCTGATGCATCCGCGCCAGCCAGAGCTCGTGGGCCACAATCTCTGGTCGCTCAAGGACGAGTCGGGGGCACCCACGATTCAGCGTCTCATCGCCGCGGCACGCGCCGGCGGCGGCTACGTGCAGTACCCGTGGGAGAAGCCGTCGCTGCACCAGATGGCCCCGAAGCTCGGCTACGTGATCGCGCTGCCGCGCTGGAACTGGATGATCGGCACGGGGATTTATCTCGACGATGTGCAAGCCACGCTGCGCGCGTCGGACGAGCGTGCGCAGGCGAACATCGATCGCACGCTGATCTGGATCACGCTCATCGCGTCGTCGTGTCTGGCCATCGTGGGGCTTTGCGGACTTGTGGTGAACATCACCGAACTCAAGACCGCCGACGCCAAACTGCGCCAGCTCGCGCGTCAAGTGGTGGAGTCGCAGGAAGTCGAGCGTTCACGCATCTCGCGCGAGTTGCACGACGGCATCAGCCAGCTCCTCGTGTCGGTCAAGCTGCTGCTCGAATCGGCGTCGATGCGCCTGCCGGGGTCGCCCGCGGCGGTCAGCGCCACCCTCGGCGTGGCCATCGAGCGATTGAACGGCACGCTCGGCGAGGTCCGCCGGATTTCACAGGCGTTGCGCCCGGCCACACTCGACGACCTCGGACTGGCTGCCGCCATCGATCAGCTCGCGCGCGAGTTCGGCTCGCACGCGGGATTGCCCGTCGACATGCATGTCGAGGGCGAGCCCCCGGTGCTCGACGACAACATCAAGACGATGCTGTATCGCATCGCCCAGGAGGCGTTGACGAACATCGAGCGTCACGCTCACGCGTCGCGCGTCTCGATCCGGCTCATCTTCAAGCCCGACGGCATTCACCTGTCGATCGCCGACGACGGGCGCGGCTTCGACGTGACCGACGTGCACCACGACCCCAGCCACGGCATCGGCTTGCGCAACATGCGCGAGCGTCTCGACGCCGTCGGGGGCATGCTGGGCATCCAGTCGTGGCCCGGCCTCACCACCATCAGCGCGTGGGTCCCGCTCACGCCCGCCGCCGTGAAAGCGGCGCTTCGCGCAACCTCACGCCAATGACGCAAGCCCCTCCCATCCGCCTGCTGTTGATCGACGACCATCCGCTCGTGCGCGACGGACTGCGCGCGCGTTTCGACGCCGCACCGAACCTTCAGGTCGTGGGCGAAGCCGGCAACGCCGCCGAAGCCCTCGCCCGGGCGAAAACGTCGTCGCCGGATCTGGCGTTGATGGACATCAGCATGCGCGGCACGAACGGCATCGAACTGACTGCCCTGTTTCGCGAGCAGTTTCCGCACATCGCCGTGCTGATCCTGTCCATGCATGACAACGCGGAGTACGTCCGCCAGGCCGTGCGCGCCGGCGCGCGCGGCTATGTGCTCAAGGACGCACCGGCGCACGAAATCGTGACCGCCATCGAACGCGTGGCCCGAGGCGACGCGTACTACAGCGCCGCCATCGCCGCGCGCGTGGTGCAGGCCTCGACGTCGCACGCGCCGATCGACTCGCTCACGCCTCGTGAGCGCGAAATCCTCTCGCGCATTGCTCGCGGCCTGGCCAACAAGCAGATCGCGACCGAGATGGATCTCTCGGTCCGCACCGTCGAGACGCATCGCCTGAACATCAAACGCAAGCTCGGCATCGAAGGACAGGCGGAACTGATCAAGTTCGCGGTGGAAAACCGATTGTGATGCAGGCTCGTGAGGCGGCGTCATGAGATGACGGGGCCCCGTGGCGCGGTGGGGTGCCTTCCCGGTTAATGCGCAGTCAGACTGGCGTCACCGGAAGATCGTTGTCCGAACGGAACAACGGAGGAAATGCCATCGCCGCGCAAGCGCGCGAAACCGCCGGAATCCCCACGTCACAAGGCCGTCGGAACGATCACGAGACAAAAAAATCCCGCCGGCGTTTCCACCGGCGGGATCGATTGGCGTTTCGCCTTCAGCGCGCCGGTCATGCCGGCGTGCGCGGCATCACTTGTTCAGGCGACGCTCGATGTCGGCCTTCGTGTCCAGCAGTGCCTGAGGCAGGTTTTGCCTGAGCGTTTCGAACAGCTCCGCGTGCAGCTTCAGCTCGTCACGCCATGCGGCCGGATCCATTGAGGTCACCTCGTCGAACTGCGCCGGCGTGAACGACAGCCCGTTCCAGTTCAGGTCTTCGTAACGCGGCGTGATGCCGAACGCGTGCTCCGCGCCCTGCGCCTTGCCGTCGATGCGCCCGAGCATCCAGGCCAGCACGCGCATGTTCTCGCCGAAGCCCGGCCATACGAACTTGCCGTCGGCGCCCTTGCGGAACCAGTTCACGCAGTAGATCTTCGGCAGGGTCGCGCCCATCTTGTCGAGATGCGCGCCAGTGTCGAGCCAGTGCTGGAAGTAGTCGCTCATGTTGTAACCGCAGAACGGCAGCATCGCGAACGGGTCGCGACGCACCACGCCCTGCTGGCCGGCCGCCGCGGCGGTCGTCTCCGAGCCCATCGTCGCGGCCATGTACACGCCTTCGGTCCAGTCGCGCGCCTCGGTCACCAGCGGCACCGTCGTCGAACGACGCCCACCGAAGATGAACGCGTCGATCGGCACGCCGGCCGGGTTCTCCCAATCGGGGTCGATCGACGGGCACTGTGCGGCCGGCGCCGTGAAGCGCGAGTTCGGATGCGCGGCCTTGCGCCCGGTTTCCCGTGCGATCTCCGGCGTCCAGTCCTTGCCCTGCCAGTCGATCAGGTGCGCGGGAGGCGTGTCGGTCAGCCCCTCCCACCACACGTCACCGTCGTCGGTAAGCGCAACGTTGGTGAAGATCACGTTCTCGCCCAGCGTGGCGAGCGCGTTCGGGTTGGTCTTCTCGCTCGTGCCCGGCGCCACGCCGAAGAAGCCGGCTTCCGGGTTGATGGCGTAAAGACGACCATCCTTGCCCGGCTTGATCCAGGCGATGTCGTCGCCGATCGTCTCGACTTTCCAGCCCTCGAAGCCCTTCGGCGCGATGAGCATGGCGAAGTTGGTCTTGCCGCACGCCGACGGGAATGCCGCCGCCACGTGGTATTTCCGGCCTTCGGGCGAGGTCACGCCGAGGATTAGCATGTGCTCGGCGAGCCAGCCTTCGTCACGCCCCATCTTCGAGGCGATGCGCAGCGCGAAACACTTCTTGCCCAGCAGCGCGTTGCCGCCATAGCCCGAGCCGTAGCTCCAGATCTCACGGGTTTCCGGGAAGTGAACGATGTATTTGGTGCTGTTGCACGGCCACGCCACGTCCTTCTCGCCGGCGGCGAGCGGCTTGCCCACGGTGTGCACGCAGGGCACGAACTCGCCGTCCTCGCCGAGCACGTCGTACACATCGCGGCCCATGCGCGTCATGATGCGCATGTTCACCGCCACATAAGGCGTATCGGACAGCTCCACCCCGATGTGCGCGATGGGCGAGCCGAGCGGTCCCATCGAGAACGGCACCACGTACATCGTGCGCCCACGCATGCATCCCTGGAACAGGCCGTCGAGCGTGGTGCGCATCTCGCGCGGGTCGATCCAATGATTGGTCGGGCCGGCGTCTTCGCGCTTCTCGCTGCAAATGAACGTCCGGTCTTCAACGCGCGCGACGTCCGATGGGTCGGACAGCGCGAGAAACGAATTCGGGCGCTTGGCGGGGTTGAGCCGCTGCATCGTACCGGCGGCCACCATCTGTTCGCACAGACGGTCGTACTCTTGCTGGGAGCCGTCGCACCAGACGACGCGCTCGGGCTGGGTATGCGCCGCGATCTGCGACACCCAGTCGATCAGCTTGCGGTGACGCACCCAGGCGGGCAGGTCACGCGTTGCAACATTGGACGAGGAGGAGGCGTTGAGCGCGCTGGCGCTCACACTGGCTTGCGTCATGGGGGTTGTCTCCATGCAGAGTCGAGGAATCGGGACAGGCACCGGGCGTGCGCATCGCGCAGACGCCGGGTGTGCTTTGCGCGGATAGCTTCGCGAGCACGAAATCTCGCAAGGCGGCCCGTCCGGTTGGGGATACCGGCGGGTTGGCAGGGGGCAACACGCGCACCGATACGTGCGCATCAAGCGTCTCGCTCACCAGGTCCGACTTGCTTTCGCGGGGTGGGTTCGATTTTTTGCCATCGTGTTGAGGCGGTTTCGCCATGGTTGCCAGGACACCTGCCATACTATGCAAAACGAGGCGTCAGCATACCACCGCGCAAAATGCGCCGGTGCTGCGTCGCAACAAGGCCGGCCGGGCGTTTTCGCCGACGCGTCCGCCATGTCAACGACCAGTACGCCCGCCCCTTCGCGGCGGCCTCCGACATTGATTCCGTTGGCGCCGGACGCCTCGTCCGGCGCCAACCCGATTACGTTTTGCCATGAAAATTGCCATTCTCGACGACTACCAGGACGCTGTGCGCAAGCTCGACTGCTTCTCCCTGCTGGCCGGTCACGACGTCAAGGTCTTCAACAACACAGTGAAGGGTGTCGGGCAACTGTCCGCCCGGGTCGGCGAAGCGGAAGTGCTCGTCCTGATTCGCGAGCGCACCGCCATCACCGCACAACTCATCGACAAACTGCCGCGACTGCGCGTCATCAGCCAGACCGGTCGCGCCGGCAACCATATCGACATCGAGGCCTGCACCGCGCGCGGCGTGGCCGTGCTCGAAGGCGTGGGCTCGCCGACGGCTCCGGCGGAACTCACCTGGGCCCTGATCATGGCCGCCCAGCGCCGCATTCCCCAATACGTGGCCAGCCTCAAGCACGGCGCATGGCAGCAGTCGGGACTGAAGTCGTCGAGCATGCCGCCGAACTTCGGCCTCGGGCAGGTTTTGCGCGGCCAGACGCTCGGCCTATGGGGCTACGGCAAGATCGGCCGGCTCGTGGCCGGCTATGGCCGCGCGTTCGGCATGGAAGTCATGGTGTGGGGGCGCGAAGGCTCGCGCGAGGCCGCCGCCGCCGACGGTCTGCGCGTGGCCGACAGCAAGGAAGCACTCTTTGCCCAGAGCGACGTGTTGTCGCTGCATCTGCGCCTGAACGACGAAACGCGTCACGTCGTGAAACTGGAAGACCTGTTGCAGATGAAGCCGACCGCCCTGTTCGTGAACACGAGCCGCGCGGAACTGGTGGAAGAAAACGCCCTCATCACGGCCCTGAACCGCGGGCGTCCGGGCATGGCCGCCATCGACGTCTTCGAGAGCGAACCGATTCTGCAAGGCAATCCGCTGCTGCGGCTGGAGAATTGCGTGTGCACGCCGCATATCGGCTACGTGGAGCGCGAGAGCTACGAAATGTATTTCCGCGTGGCGTTCCAGAACATCGTCGACTTCCTGAACGGCGATCGCGCGCACGTCGCGAATCCGGCCGCGCTGCTTGGCTTCGGACGTTGAGGGTGTCGGCCGGCATCGTCGGTCTTCGCAACGGCGCCTACTTCATCGTGTCCAGATGTCGCAGGAACGTCTCGCCGTCGCGCCGGCCCAGTTCGAAGGCCGGACGCATCATGTCGGGGCGCGTGTAATCCCAGCTGGAGATCGGCACCGCCTCTGACGGCTGCACGTACAGCCGGTCCTGCCCCGCGTGATGCTGCGTGAACATCTGCGGGCGCGGATAGCGGCGCGTTACCATCACGAGCACCTGCCCCGGCACGGCGTCCAGCGCGTCGACAGGAACGTTGTCGACCATGCCACCGTCGAGCACGGCCCGCCCCGCGCGCCGCAGAATCGGTGTGAACGGTGGCGTGCACGACGACTGCAGCATCAGGTCGGCGAGATCGGCCGCGGTGCGGCAGTCCTGCGCGCGCACGAATTCCGGCGTGAAGCCCAGGCGGCGTGCGAGCGTGGGATGCAGCGTGCGGCGCACGTGCTTGTCGATGTTGAACGCGACCAGGCCCGCCGCCGTTGCCGAGCGAGGCCCCAGCCAGCGCGGGATGTGCGAGATGCCCACCCGTATTTCCGGCCCCGCGGCAAGCTTGGCGAGCTGCCCGTCGTAGATGTCGAGCAGCGCCTGACGATAAATCCGGTAGTGCGGGAACACACGCTCGCGCCGCAGCAGATTGCCCCAGTAGGCATTCTTGCGATTGCTCGCCAGTGCCTGCCGGTAATAGTCCATCACCCAGTCCGACTCGCGCATGTGCAGCATGCAGGCCGTGGCGGCGCCGGCCGATATCCCGGTGATCACGCGCGGACGCAGCGGCACGTCGCGCGTTACCCGCTCCCAGAATCCGGCCTGCCACCAGCAACGGTTGCCGCCGCCGGCAAATACGATCTGATCGAACATGGAATACCCCGGTGGGTTGATGTGGTGGCGCAATGGCCTTGCGCGTGCGCGGCCATGAGACTTCCGCCGCGATATCCCCGGATCGTCGCATCGTCAACGCAACGCGTCGACCCGAACGGCCGGCGCCCGCCATGCCGCCGACGCTTACAGCAATGCGTAGGTCGTCGTGGCGTGCACGGCCATCTTGCCGGATGCGTCGTGAATCTCGATTTCGCCGAACACCAGGTTCTTGCCGCGACGCAGAATGCGCGCGACGATGCGCAGATCGCCGTCCGTCACGGGGCGCATGAACTGAGTATTGAGCGTGACGGTCGTCATCGGCTGAAAGCCGCCGAGCGCGGCCGACAGCGCCACCACCATCGCCGTGTCTGCCACCGACATGAACACCTGCCCGCAGATCACGCCGCCGGCATGCTTGAAGGCGGCATCGAACGGCAGCCGCAGCTCGCTCTGCTCGGGCCCGACCGCCTCGACCCGCAAATTCAATTGCCGCACCCACGGCGAGACGAGTTCATCGAGCAGCTTCTGCGCTTGCACCAGTTCCATCCTGCCGGTCCTCCGGTTGTCGTTGTGACGCCGATGATAGCCGTAAAACAAGCGCGCCACCCGGCAAGGGGTGGCGCGCTGGTCATGCATGGGAACGCCCGCTCGCGGCGGGCGGCAACGGCCTGGCCGCTTGCTTAGCCGTTCGTCTTGTCGTGACGGATGCGTTGGCTCTGATGGTTCTCGCGGTGCTGAACGCCCGCCTGCTCGCCAGCGCTCACGTGACCGTTCTTTCCGGCATGCGCCTCGGCGGCGTCCACATGCGCCTGGCCGCGCTCGAGATTACCCACCTGCTGGTGGCTCAGCGTGCCGGCGGCCTGACCTTGCGCAATGCGCTTTTCCTGGTTCACGTTGCGCTGAACGTCGGACTGCATGCGCTCCGACGACGCCGACACGGGGTTGCCTGCCTTACCGTTGTGCTTGAGTTGCTCGATCTTCGCGCTTTCCTTGTTCTGTGCCTTCGCGATACGCGCCTGCTCGGCCGCGGTGTCGCCGGTATGGTCGGCGTGCGCCTGCATCCTGTCGATCTTCGCTTCGCCCTTCTCGAGCCTGGAGGCTTCGTGCGTGGTCAGTTGACCGCTCTTGAGCCCGTTCTCGATGCGTTGCTGCTGCTGGATGTCACGTGCGGTTTGCGTGGCAGTGCCCTGTGCAAACGCCTGCGAGGCGAACACACCGCCGAGGGCAACGGTCACGGCGCTCAGAATCAGGGTTTTACGGACGTTCATGATGGAATCCTTAGTGGCTTTGCAATGCTCGATGGACGCCTGAACACCACGATATCGGGTGGGTTCGGCAAACCGGCGGGGACGCTCGGCGGTGGCGGGATTGCCAACGATTCGCCGCGTCCTTATGCGGATTAACGGCGGACCGCGAGACCGCGCCGACAGCGACCGTGTAACCGCGCAGTCCGAAAAGTAACGGCTTGTAATCGGCGCGTCGTGGCCGATTCGCGCCAGGTCCCTGAAATCGCTGGGACACCCGCAGACAGCGCGGTAACGATTTGATACAGTGATGCCCATTTGGCCGGCACGTCACCCTTTGCGCGTGTCACCCCGTTACTCTCAGCCCCCTTTCGCGACCCCGCGATTCAAGAAGGAGCCTCAACCATGCAGAGCACCAGAGACGACCTCGGCAAACTGATCCTGCGCCTCACCCTCGGTATCCTGCTGCTGTTTCACGGCATCAACAAAGTCATCAACGGCGTGGGGTTCATCCAGGGCATGATCACGTCGCACGGTCTGCCGGGCTGGCTCGCCTACGGTGTCTATCTGGGCGAGGTGCTCGCGCCGGTGCTGCTGATCCTGGGCGTGCTCACCCGACTGGGCGGCCTGCTCGTCGTGGGCAACATGATCATCGCCTTCACCCTGGTTCACTTCGGTCAGCTCGGCGACCTCGCGAAGACCGGCGGCTGGGCGCTTGAACTCCAGGGCTTCTACCTGTTCGCCGGCCTTTGCGTGATGCTCTTCGGCGCTGGTCGATACAGCGTGTCGGGCGGTCGCGGCGCCTGGGACTGATTTCATCGGTCGTCCACCGACAGCCCATCGCTCGCGTCGTGTCGCGCGACGGCTTGATCGGCCCGCCCTTGTCGCTCGACGGCAAGGGCGGGCCGAGTCGTTTCGGAATATTGCGAATGTCGGCGCTGGTAACGTCAGGTAATACAGCGGTTGCACTTTGCAACTTCTTCGCCGCGACGATGACTTACTCTGAAACTGCCAATTCCGGCAGTACCCAAAGGAGTTAACACCATGCGCAAACTGAAGATCGCCGCCGCCTCCGTCGCCCTCGCCGCCCTGACCGCCACTTCGATGGTCGGTCTGGCGCACGCCGCAGATGCCACGGCCCCGGCAACGGGACCGAATGCCGCCATGCATCACATGCGCGGCGAACATGGCCCCTGGGGCCTGGGCAACATTCGCCAGTTGCACGATCAATTGAAGCTCAACCCGCAGCAGGAGCAGGCCTGGCAGCAGGCGGTGAACACGTCGAAGCAGAATCGCGACGCCATGCGCAAGAACGGCGAGCAATTCCGCGAGATGTTCGCGCAGGCGAAGGACCAGCAGGTGCTCGATCTGGCCGGCATGCGCGCGGCCCGCGAGAAGGTGTTCGATCAGAACCGTCAGCTGCGCAGCCAGACCGAAGACGCCTGGCTCAACGTGTACAACGGCTTGAACAACGATCAGAAGGTGCTCGTGAGCAACGCCATCAAGGCGCGCTGGGCCAAGATGAAGGCCTGGCACGACAAGGCACGCCAGCACCGCGGTCCGATGCACAAGAGCGCGCCGGCGACGCAGCCGCCCGCAGGCCAGGCTCAATAAGCGCGAGGCCAGCGCCGCCGGGCGCGATCGCCCGGCATGTCGTGAGACGCCCGGTTCCCGGATTGCCCGGGGATCGGGCGTTTTTTTTCATGCAGTGCGGCGAACCGGTTGATGCGTTCGCGCGCGCCCCTCGTCAGGTCTCGCTCCAGATGCGCAGCAGGTTGTGATAACAGCCGACCAGCGTGCGTCTCGCGGTGTCGTCGGCGTCCGTCGAATTCAACCGCTGGATCGCGTTGTCCATGTCGAACAGCAGTGTGCGCTGGGTGTCGTCTTTCACGAGACTCTGCACCCAGAAGAAGCACCCCACCCGCGTGCCCCGCGTGATCGGGTTCACGCGATGCAGACTCGTCGCCGGGTAGAGCACCATGTCGCCCGCCGCCAGCTTCACCTCGTGCGCGCCGTACTGATCCTCGATCACCAGTTCGCCGCCGTCGTATTCCTGCGGCGATGCGAGAAAAAGCGTGGCCGAGATATCGGTGCGAATGCGCATGCCACTGCCCGGCTGGAGCCGGATCGCCCCGTCGACATGATTGCCGAAGTGCATGCCTTCACCATAGCGGTTGAACATCGGGGCGTAGACCTTGTTGGGCAGCGCCGCGCTGATGAACAGCGGGTTGCGCTCGAGCGCACCAAGTATCACGTCGCCCAGTTCCCGCGCGACGTCGGAGCGCTCGTCGATCTGCTGGTTTTGCTTGACGGGCGCCCCCTGATAGCCTGCCGTCGCCAGTCCGTCTACCCAGGCAGGTCCCGCACCGTCGAGCCGGGCGCGAACCCGGCTCACCTGATCCGGACTGAGGACATTCGGTATGCGCAGCAACATCGACGGATTTCCTTCGAAAGCGATCGGGATTCGATCAGAACCGGTACGTGCCGGTGAGCATGGCCGTGCGTCCGACACCCGGCACTGCGCGGCCCCCGTCCGACGGAATGAGCGAGTCGAAATACGTCTTGTTGAAGACGTTGAGCAGGTTCAGGCGGATGTCGTACTTCGGTTGATGATAGGCGACGGTGGCGTCCCAGCGAGTATAGCCGCCCACCCGGATCAGGTTGGTGTTCGCGGCATAGCGCATCGACATGTAGTTCATGCCGCCGCCGACTTCCCAGTGTCCGAACGTATAGGTGGACCAGAGGGTCAGGGAATGGCGGGGCGTGTTCGCCAGCGCGTTGCCCTGCGTGCCGTCATTGGCCTGCACGACCTGCGAGTTCAGGAACATGTACCCGCCCATCACTTGCCAGTTCGGCGTGAGGTGTCCAGTTGCGCTCACCTCGGCGCCGCGCACGCGCACCTTGCCCGCGTTGGAGTACTGCCCGGAAGTGCCGGTCTGCGTGCGAGCGTTGTTCTTGGTGATCTGGAACAGTGCAGTGTTGATCGAGAGATTGTCGTCGAACAGATTCCACTTGCTGCCGACCTCGAACGACTCGTTCGTCTCCGGCGGCAACGCCTGCGTGTTGTTCGTCACGGTCAGCGCTTCGAGCGACGGATTGAACGACGTGCCGTACGAGAAGTAATACGACTGCGCCTCGCTGGGCTGGTAGATCACGCCCGTGCGCACGCTCGTGTAATTGACCGTTTGCGTGGCGTAGCCCGGTGAACTCGTGGTGTTCGAAAGCTGCGCCTTGTAGCGATCCCAGCGCAGGCCGCCCACCCACTTCCAGTGCTTGCTCAGCGCGATCGTGTCGTTCGCGTAGAACGCCACCGTCTGTGCGCTGCCCTGCGCGAAATTGCCCGCGGTGGTCGTCACGTTCGGCAGATTCGCGTAGTACGCCGTGCTATTGGCGGGAATCCAGCCGAGAAACCCCGTGGACTGCCCGGCGCCGGTGCGTGAGTAGGCCTGGTTCTCGTACGTATCGTGCCCGATCTCCGCCCCGGCGATGAGTGTGTGCGTGAATGGCCCGGTGGTGAACGTTTTCACCACGTCAGTCTGGTTGTAAAGCGACGAGTCGGTGATCTTGCGATCGTGACTCTGCAACTGCACCCAGAGCTGATCGAGCGAATACGAGGGAATCCCTGCCGTGCGTCCGACCGGCAGCGCGGTGAAGCCGCCCGAGCCGTTGCGAATGCCCACCGCGTGCGACGAGGTCTCGATGGCGTCGATGACATAGCGGCTGTACTGCGTCTGGTTGGTAATCTTCAGGCTGTCGTCGACCTTGTGTTCGATCTTCGCCGAGAAGCTCATCACGTCCTGCACCGTGCGATCGGTCGTCAGGCCGTAGAACTGGTTTTTGGAGATGGGCAGCGGACTGCCGTTGTAGCCCACCGTGCCGTAGTCCGCCATGTCGCGGTTGTGCTCGATCAGCGCCGAGAGCGTGATCTGCGTGGGGGTACCGATGCCGAGCTTGAGCGTGGGTGCGACGCCCCAGTCCCGATTGTTCATGACGTCGCGCGTGGTATGGATGTCCTGCGCGAACCCATTGATGCGAAAGGCCGCCGTGTCCGAGAGCGGATGATTGAAGTCGAACGTGCCGCGATACCTGTCGTTCGTGCCGATGGTGCCCGACACTTCGTTGAGCGGCTTGAGGTTCGCCTGCTTGCTCACCTGGTTGATGACACCCCCGGTCGATCCGCGGCCGAAGAGCATCGACGACGGCCCCTCGAGCACTTCGATCGAATCGAGATTGAACGTGTCGCGGTAGTACTGGCCGCGATCGCGGAAGCCGTCCAGATAAATGTCGGTGCGCGCGGTGAAGCCGCGCAGATTGATGTTGTTGCCGATCTGCCCGCCCTCGGCACCGCCGAGCGTGATGGCGGGCGAATTGCGCAGGGCATCGGCAAACGACGTTGCGCCCTGCGCCTGCATCACGGCCTTGTCGATCACCGTGACGGACTGCGGAATGTCGCGGATCGCCGTGGGCACCTTGCCGCCGACGGTAGCCATGTCACGCTGGTACTCGTCGCGAATCGACGCGCCCGACACGTCGGTTTGCGGCAACGTTGCGGCGGGAGCGGCCGGCGTGGTTCCGGAGGTGGCGGCTTCGGCTACCGTGGTCGCCTCGGAAACGGCCCCGCCCTGCGCGGCGGCCGAAGCGGAACAGGGAATGGCGAGCGGCGTGGCGAAGAGCGCCATCATCGTGAGCGCGAGGGGCTTGCGTTGCATCATGATCGTTGTCGAAGAACGGCAAAATTACCGCCGATAGGTGAGCGAAACAGTCTGGGTCGCGAATATAAATAAGAATGATTTGCATTTCAATATCTAATTGCTCGACGGCTTCGCTGAATCTCCGCTTGTTTCTCTCGCCATTCGCCATGATTGCGCACCAATGAGGTGCGCGCCGCGGGTAAGTCACTGAAAGCAAGTGCATTGCGCTTTCGACATGGAAGTCTCGTCGCGGCGGCGGCGTGGATGACTCTACGGGTAATCCCCAGGTATGCCCGAATCGTGGTTGCATAATTTTTGTGCAGGGCGCACGCGAATACGGCGAGATCCGCGTTTCGACTGACAAGACGTCAGGCGAACAGGCCCCCCATCGAGCCCCGACGAATGGCATCGATACCGACGGCGTCCGGTTCCCGGTCCAGCGGAAACGCCGTCCCCGCGGAAAGCCGCGTGTATGGCGCAATTCCGACAGTTTCGCGAGAATTTCTCAGGTATTTCCGACGGAGTTCATGCGTGTGTTTATACTTCGGTCTGTAATACGTGAAGCATTTGGCCGGAGCCCCCCCGGAACGGCCTTGGCGTCACGTCGGAGGTCTGGTGGGTTTGGCCCCGAATGCGGTACTCACGCCGCACTCCGAACCGATCGGGCCGGCGCGACGACATCATGAAATTCGCGACACCGGTGCAACACCTCTGCGTGTGCGCCGGTGTTGCCTATTTGCCGTCCAGGGACAATGCAAGCCACCAGATCGCTCTACCTGCTCGGTCCAATGCGGGTCGAACAAGGCAAACAAGCCTGCGCCGTGAAGTACACCAAGGCGCGCGGCTTGCTGGCCTATCTCGCCCTGCAGCCGGGTTATCACACCCGCGGCGCCCTCGCGGACCTGTTCTGGCCCGATGAAGACGGCCAGGGCGGGCGCGACAAGCTCAAGCGCATGCTGTTCCACCTGCGCGACACCCTGGGCGACGAACTCTTCGAATCCGACCGCCAGGTCGTACGACTGCGTCCCGAGACGGGGCTGTGGATCGACGCCCACGTGTTCGCGAGCATGATCGAGCAGGCAAGCCGTTCGCTCGACACCGTCACCGGTCTGGATCTGGCAGCGCAACTGCAGCATCTGGCCGACGCCGTGGCGCTCTATCAGGGACCGTTCCTGCATGGCCTGTCGGTGCGCGACACGCCTGATCTCGAACAATGGATAGAACTCCAACGCGACGAGTACCAGCGCCGCCGCGTCTTCGGTGAGCGCTTGCTCGCCGACGGTTACGCGCGCCTGGGCGATCTCGATCAGGCGCTCGCGCACGCGCGCCAGCTCGTCACGCTCGCGCCGTTCGACGAGTCCGGCTGGCAGTGCCTGCTCGCGTTGCTGCTGCGCGCCGGTCGCCGCGACGAAGCCGAAACCGAATACCGGCGCCTGTGCGACATCCTGCAGGAGGAACTCGGCGAGCTCCCCGGCAAGGCGCTCACGCAGTTGCTGGAGACACCTCCCGCGCGCATGGAACAACGCGCCACCGGTCCGGAACGTCGTCAGTTGACGGTCGTGGCCATCGAGTTCTCGCCCAACGGCGGCATGGACGATCCCGATCAGTTCGTGGGCATGATGCGCCCGCCGCTCGTGCAATGCGAAACGATCCTGCGCCAGTCGTGGGGCTACACGTTGCGCACGCCCACTGGCGGCCTGCTTGGCTACTTCGGTTACCCGACCGCGCTGGAAGGCGCCGGGCGCCATGCCGTAGAGGCGGCCATGCGCTGCGTGCACGCCGGCACCGCGCACGTCGGCATCGGCGTGGGCGTGCACACCGGCCTGGTCATCAGTTCGGTCGCCGATGACAGCCCCGACACCGGTGGACGCGTTTCACGCTGCGCCACGCAGCTCGCCGACCTGGCGCTGCCCGGCGAGGTCGTGGTTTGCGACGCCACGCAGCGACTCATCGGCGTGTCGATCGCCACCACGCCGCACGGCAGCGTGCGCGAACGCCACGCCAATCGCGACATTCCGGTCTTTCGCGTCAATCCCGACCCGACCCCGGAGCGTCGTTCGCGCCGCCGCGCCGCCATGCTCTTCGGGCGCGATGCCGCGCTCGCCGACCTGGCGGCCGTGCACGCGGCCGTGCGGGCCGCCAACGCCGGACAAGGCCTGCCCGCACTCGTGATCGGCGAAGCGGGTATCGGCAAGTCGGCACTGGTGCGTCACTTCATCGAGACGCGCAGCTTGCGCGCCATCGAACTGACCTGTGCGCAAGACGGCGCCGGCACGCCCTTTCATCCGATCGCGCGCTGGCTGCGCACGCAGTCGTCGGACGACGCTTCGCAATTGCCGCAACCCGCCCTGCTCGCGCACCGGCGCCTTCGCGCGCTGTTCGACATGCAGGCCGACGGCAATGTGCCGCACGCCTGGAAGCAGGCCGTGCTGGACGAAGCGCCCGCCTTGCTCGCCGCCTTGCTGCCCGACGGCGGCGTGCTTGTGCTCGACGATGCGCACTGGGTCGACCCTTCCACGCAGGAACTGCTCGCGTTCATGGCGGAGAACCCGCCCGCCGGTCGTTTGCTCATTGTCTGCGCGCGCCCGGAATTCGAACTGCCCTGGCGCCACACGGTGGCACTGCGCCGCATCGATCTGATGCCCCTCGATGCGGGTGCGGCGGCCTCCATCGTGCGCGCCGCCACGCCCCGCGTCGCACTGCCGGCGGCGATGCGCGAGCGCATTGTGGCACTCGCCGAGGGGGTGCCGCTGTTCCTTCAGGAACTGGCGCGCGCAACCGCCGCGCAGCAAGGCGGACGCGGCGCCGCCAGCGCGATGCCCATGCCCGCGAGCCTGCAGGAGCTGATGATGGCGCGCATCGACGCCGCCGGCAGCGCCAAGCCCGTGGCGCACTTCGCATCGTGTCTTGGCCAGGAGTTCGACACCGCTCTGCTCGCGGCCGCGAGCGGCCGTTCGATGGCGCTCGTCGAGCGCGCGCTCGACACGCTCGTCGCCTGCTCGCTCGTGCACCGCCAGGACAACGGACGCTACGTCTTCCGTCATGCGCTGCTGCACAAGGCCGCATACGATGCGCAACCGCAGGAGCGACGCCAGGACGCCCACCGCCGCATTGCCCTTGCCATGCGCGAACATGGCGCGGCGGCGGTCCATGCGGAGCCTGAAGTGCTTGCCTGGCACTTCCGCCAGGCCGACGAACCCGACGCCGCGATCGAGCACTATCGTCTCGCCGGCCAGTACGCGACCGAGCGCCAGGCGTTCCGCGAAGCCTGCGCGCACTATCAGAGCGCGCTCGACGTGCTGCGTCAGACCGGCGGCGGAGCGCAGACCGCGCAGCGCGAACTGCAACTGCGCATGGCGCTCGGCGTGCCGCTCGTCTCGCTGCATGGGTACGGTTCGGAGCCCGCGCGTCACAACTTCGAGACCGCGCTGGCCCTGGCGCAGCCGATGGGCGACGACATCGCCCTGTTCCCGGTCTACTGGGGGCTGTGGCTCGGGTCCAGTTCGTGGAGCGATTTCGACCGCAGCATCGAACTCGCGCGCAAGCTCATTCTGATCGCCGAGCAGGCCGACGCCGCACCACTGCTCGCGCACGCCTATTACGCACTGGGCAACAGCCTGTGCTGCCACGGCGACTTCGGCGGCGCCGTCACCGCGCTGGAGACCGGGCTCTCGCACTACCGTGCGGAGCATGCCGACACCGGCCTAGGCGAAGACGCCCGCATCACCGGGTTGTCGTTCCTGTCGTGGGCCTACTGGTTCACCGGGCGCCACGATGCGTCGCTCTCGGCCAGCGAGACCGCGCTGGCGTTGGGGCGTCAGAACGGCCGTCGTTACTCGTTCTCGTTCGCCCTGGTGTTCGCGGCGATGTTGCGACGTCTGCGGCGCGAAGTCGCCTCGGCCGAAGCGCTGGCGAGCGAAGCCACCGAAGTGGCGACGGAGACCGGCGTGGCGCTGTGGGCGCTTGCCGGCCAGACGATTCGCGGTTGGGCGCTCGCCTCGCGCGGCGACGCGAGCGGGCTCGAACGCATTACGGACAGTGTCGGACGCCTGAGCGAAATCATGGGCGGCGTCGAGGGCATCTTCTTCGGCATGATGGCCGAGGCGTGCGCGGGCACGGGCGATATCGCGCTCGGTCTGCATGTCACCGAACGCGGCGCGCACGTGGCGGCCCGTCGGGCCGACGGCCACTGGCAAGCAGAATTCCTGCGCCAGAAGGGCGACTTCCTGCGCGCGGGACATCATCCCATCGACAGCGTGCGCCCGTGGCTCGAACACGCGCTGCAGATCGCCCAGGCACAGGCTTCGCCGATGCTCACGCTGCGCGCGGCGCTGAGTCTGCTGCGCCTGGGCGACGACAACCCGCAAGGCGACGCCGACTGTGTCGCGATCCTGCGCGATGCCCTCGATGCGCTGCATGGCGGCGAGACGCTGGCGGACGTGCAGGAAGCGCGCGCCATGCTCGCGGAAGTCGCGGCGCGGCGGCCCGAGCGGCGCACCGCCCGATTCGGCAGCTGAGCGGGCCGCCGCACCGGCTCGCCGGTGGCGTGCGTCGCCCGCCCATTTAAATAGGGGCTATCAGGCGGATCGTATGTCCGGGCGGCGCCCGGTCGCTATATTGGGACGGCCGGTGCCCCCAATTCACCTACGCCTAATCCGTCATGCCCATCGATTCCCTGCGCGTGCCGTCGACCGCCCCGACGGATGCCCGTCTTGCCACCCGCGCCGAAGCGCGATCGATGGCAAGTCCCTCATCCTCTGCGCCCGCATCCGAGCCAGCAGGCGGGCCCGCAGCCACCCGTTCCCCCGCGCCGCTCGCCTCGCACGAGGTCGTCGTGTCCGGTTGCGTCAAGCGCCGTCATTCCTTCGATCTTTGCGCGCTCAAACGACTGCCCACGCAACTGACGGGAGCGCTCGATGTCGTGTGTCTATCCGGGCGCAAGGTGCGCAGCGCGAGCGACTACAAGGGCGTTCGCCTGAGCGCGCTGCTCGACGTCGCGCAATTACGCATGCCGCAGGCACGCGACTTCACACGCGCCTTCGTGCTGGCACAGGGCGCAGACGGCTACACCGTCATGTTCTCGTGGCATGAGCTCTACAACACGCCCGTCGGCGTGGGCGCGCTCGTCGTCTACGAGCGCGACGGGCAACCGTTGGGCGACGACGAGGGAGGCATCGGCCTAATTTCGACAGGCGATCTGCGCGTGGCGCTGCGCCAGGTGCGTGCGCTCAAGCGGCTCTGCGTCCATCTGGCCGATTCGCCACCGCCCTGAGGTCGTGCGCGCGCACCGGGCGCCCCCTACACTGGCGGCAAATTCTCCCGGCACCTCATTGATGGCAGCGCGACCATGACGGACACCATTTCCAGGCGTACCGCGCCTCGAGCCACCCGCACGGCCACCGGCCGTGCCGACAGCGACGCCGACGCCCCGTCCAACGGCCCCTGGCGCATGCCGCCCGAATGGCACCCGCACACGGCGGGCTGGATGGCGTGGCCCGGCCACACGGTCCTGTCGGATACACAGCGCGCCGACGTCGTCGACGAACTTGGGCGCATCGCCTACGCCATTGCGCAGTTCGAACCGTTGCACGTCGCCGTCGATCCCGCGCATCTCGACGAAGCGTTGCGCCTGCTGCCCGCCAGCGCCACGCTCCACCCCATGCCGGTCGACGATCACTGGATGCGTGACACCGGGCCGACCTTCGTGGTCGACGAGACGGCCGCGCTTCATGCGGTGCGCTGGAACTTCAACAGTTGGGGAAGAAAGCTGCGCCCGATGCCCGCGGCGGACCCGCTCGTGGCCGAACGCGTCGCACTGACGCTCGGCGTGGGTGCGTCGGCCGCGCCGATCGTGGCCGAGGGCGGCTCGCTGCTTGTCGACGGCGAAGGCACGCTGATCGTGACGGAGACTTCGATTCTCAACCCGAACCGCAATCCCGGCCTCACGCGTCGCGAGGCCGAAACGTTGTTCCGTCACTGGCTGGGGGCGACGCACGTGGTGTGGTTGCCGGGTTCCTGGCTCGACACGATCACCGACGGTCATGTCGACGGCGTGGCCAGCTTCGTGCGCCCCGGCGTACTGCTCGCAACGGGTGCGGACGGCGACGACGAGTGGTCGCGTGAAGCGCGTGAAAATCTGCGGGCGCTGCTGCTCGCGCGCGACGCGCGCGGCCGGCATTTCGACATCGGCCTGCTGCGCTCGCCCGACTTCGATGCCCTGCCGGCCGATGTGGCGAACGACGCCGACTTTGCGCCCGAGTACGTGAATTTCTATCTGCCGAACGGCGGCGTCGTGATGGCGGCGTTCGGCGATCCGGCGACCGATGCGCATGCGCGCGAAATCGTGCAGCGGGCGTTTCCCGAGCGCCGCATCGTGCAGTTGCCGCTACGCGCCATCGCGCGGCGCGGCGGCGGCGTCCACTGCTGCACGCAGCAACAGCCGGCCGTAGCCGGGCGGTGAACGGCGCGCGCGCAAAGTCAGTCTTCCACGACACGACGCTTTCGCGCCACCGGCGACTTCGCAACGACACCCGCCTTTGCCTTTGCTCTCGCGGACTTCGTTGCTTTCGCCGGCCCGGCCGGCCCGGCCGTCCGGGTGGCCCGAATCGTCTTCGGCACGGCTTTCACCGTCTGCGCCGTGTCACCCTCGCCCGACGTCCTGCGCGGTGTCCGCTTCGTTGCCGCCGCCTCGCGGCCCGCCGACGCCGCACCCGTGGCCGCTTTGCGCCGAGCGCCACCCGCAGGCGCCGACGCCGCCGCGCTGCTGCTCTTGTGCGAGCGCACGCGTTGCTGCATGTCGACGATGTCCGAATCGAGAATGAGGCGTCCGCGCAACTTGCCGTTCATCCGCTTGATGTACGTGCGCGCTTCCTGCATGTGGAACTGCATCAGTTCGCGCACGCGCGACGCATCGCCTTCGCGCGCCGCGTCGGTGATCTGCCGGTGAATGTCGACGTTGGCCGTGCCGAACTTCTCGTGCTCGCGGCGCGGTGTCTCGTTGCCGAACACGATCAGCTGGCGAATCATCTCGTTGACGAGTTCGCACGTGAAACGCAGGAAGCTGTTGGGATTCGCTGCCGCGAGAATGTCGTGAAAGTCGACGTCGGCCTGACGCTGGCGCAGCAGCTCGCGCCGATCCTGCGACGCCGGACTGCAGCACGCCATGTTGTGCTCCAGCGCCTCGAAGTCGGCCTCGGTCAGATGCGGCACCGCGCCGGCGGCGAGCTCGGGCTCGAGCAACTGACGCACCGTGTAGATGTCGTCGATGCTCACTTCCTTGAAGAAGAGATAGTTCTGAAGCAGCTGGAAGGTACGCTCGAGCGGCACTTCCACCACCATGCCGCCGCCCGTCGGACCCGTGCTCACCTTGATGAGCCCCTGCACCTCGAGCGACTTGAGCGCTTCGCGAATGGTGCTCTTCGACACGCCGAACATCTGCTGCAACTCGACTTCGCGCGGCAGACGATCGCCGGGCAGAAGATTGCCTTCCGTGATCAGGCGCTTGATGGCTTCGGCGACCAGATCGCCGCGTTTTTGCTGTTTGATTTCCAACGGCTCGCGCATCGTTTGCGGATCCAATGCCATGTGGCGCCTCGTGAGTTACCGTCGGGAAAGACGGCATCGGCTTCGGGTTTTTTTCCGGTTGACACTGAAAAGCATTATACCTACGATCAAATCCATCCTATTTATCATAATAAATATGACGGATAGGGATAAGGCCCGGACGTTGCAAGTCGTTACTGTCAGGTCGCTTTCTCAGGTCTCTGGCCGGTCGTTGTGTGACGCGCTGCACGTTTGCACCCCATGAACGATTGCTCCCTTCCCTGGAGACCAAATTGAATCGTCGTGAACTGTTGAAGCTCGCCGCCGCAGCGTCTTTGCCTGCCTCCCTATTCACCGCTCGCGACGTGTTCGCACAGGGCTCCGGCGCCATCCAGCTGGCCTGCCCGGTACCGATGTCGGGACCGTTTGCCGCCAACGGCAAGTTTGCCGACCTCGGCATGAAACTTGTCGTGGAGCAGTACGGCAAGGTGCTCGGCCGTCCGCTCGCCTACACCACGCTCGACACCGAGGGTAAACCCGCCACGGCGATCCGCCGCGTGCAGGAAATCGCGCAGCAAAAGGGCGCGCGCTTCTTCGCGGGCGGCATCCTGTCGTCCGAGGCGCTCGCCATGGGCAAGGAAGTCGAGAAAGCGGGCGGCGTGTTCATCACGACCGCCGGCGCCGACGAGATCACCGGCAAGGACTGCAACAGCGCAACGTTCCGCTGGTCCGTGCCGACGTTCGGCGCCATCGAGCAGACCGTGCGCCCGCTCATCGAGTCGATGCCCAAGGCCAAGCGCTGGTACACGATCACGCCGCAGTATGTGTTCGGCGAGGGCCTGCTCACCGCCGCGAAGAACATCTTCAAGGAAAAGGGCATCGAACACGTCGGCAACAGCTATCACTCGCTCTCGGAAAAGGAATTCTCCGGCTACCTCACCAACGCGATGGCGGCCAAGCCGGACGTGTTGCTGTTGCTGAATTTCGGTTCGCAATCGTCCGACGCCCTGCGTCAGGCAGTGAGCTTCGGCATGAAGAAGAACTGCACGATCCTGATGGCGTGGGCCTCGGGTCTGGAGCAGTTCGAGACGCTCGGCGCCGATCTGTGCGACGGCGTGTACTTCGGCGCACAGTACTGGCACGCCGTGGCTTCGCCGCTGAACCTCGATCTGGTCAAGCGCACGCAGGACCGCTTCAAGCAGAACCCGAACTACAGCCTCGCCGGCTCCTACATTTGCACCAAGCTCATGCTCGACGCCATGGTCAAGGCGGGCAGCGCCGAACCGAAGGCCGTGATCGCCGCCATGGAAGGCATGAAGTACGACGGTCTCACGGGTCCGGAAGAGATTCGCAAGGGCGATCATCAGGTGCTCAAGAACTACTATCTGCTCAAGGGCAAGGCCAAGTCGAAAATGAAGAACGCCGACGATTTCGCCGACATCGTCAGCGCCGGGAAGTCCTTCCTTCCGCTCGACAAGACCGAGTGCAAGATGGCTTGATGCCTTGGTCCCATGGCGCCATAACGCCATAACACCGTCGAGGCGTCGGGTATTGCCTGCGGGGGGACGCATCGTCGTCACCCCGCGCGTCGTCCGTGCCACATCGTGCGTCGAGTACGCCGCGGCGCGGAGGACTTCACGTCCACTCACGTTCCCCGGGACGCGCATGAACGTCTATTTGCTGCAAGTCATCAACGGCGTCGGCATCGGAATGCTGTACTTCCTGCTGGCTGTCGGGTTGTCGATCATCTTCGGCCTGCTGCGCTTCGTGAACTTCGCGCACGGCGCTTTCTATCTGCTCGGTGCCTATTTCTGCTATCAGGCGCTGCAGTGGGGCCTGTCGTTCTGGCTCGCCCTGATCGTGTGTCCGATCGTCGTGGGCGCGCTGGCCTGGATCGCCGAGAAGGTGCTGCTCTCGCGCATCTACGAGAAAGCGCACGAATTTCACATTCTCGTCACCGTCGGGCTTGCCCTGGTGGTGCAGGAACTCGTCATCATCGTATGGGGCCCGCTCGGCGACAACGTGGCCGTGCCCGAAATGCTCGACGGCGTGGTGATGTGGGGCAGCTTCATCTATCCCAAGTACCGGCTGTTCCTCATCGGCTTCACGGCCGTGTTTGCCGCCGTGCTCTGGTGGCTGCTCGAAGGCACGCGCCTGGGCAGTGCCGTGCGTGCGGGCAGCGAATCGTCGGAGATGGTGTCGCTGCTGGGCATCAACGTGTTCCGGGTGTTCAGCTTCGCGTTCGCGTTGGGGGCGGGCACGGCGGCACTGGCCGGCGTGCTGGCCGCGCCGGTGCGGGGTGTCGAACCGTTCATGGGCATCGAAGCGCTCGGCATCGCGTTCGTGGTGGTGGTCATCGGCGGCATGGGCAGCTTCGCCGGGGCACTCGTGGGCGGCCTCGTGATCGGCATCGTGCAAAGCCTGATGAGCACGATCTGGCCGGAAGGCGCACGATTGATGATCTACGTGGCCATGGCGGCGGTGCTGCTCATGCGCCCGCACGGCTTGCTCGGGAGGGGATGATGCTGGCACGTTACCGTTTTTGGCTTCTCGCGGCAGCCGTCACCCTGATCCTGCCGCTCACGCTCTCGTCGGGCACGCTCGCCACCGAAGTGCTCGTCTACGCGCTGGCGGTGCTTGGCTGCAACCTGCTGCTCGGCTACACCGGTCTGCTCTCGTTCGGCCAGGGCATCTTCTTCGGCCTGGGCAGTTACACGCTGGGCATCATGCTCACCCGCACGTCGCTGCCGATGCCGCTCGCGGTCGTCATCGCCATCGTGCTCGGCGCGGCAATCGCCGCGATCGTCGGCAGCTTCGCGATCCGGCAGAAGGGCACGTATTTCGTCATGCTCACGCTCGCGTGCGCACAGATGTTCTACTTCGTGGCCTATACCGCCACGGACTGGACCGGCGGCGACAACGGCCTGCTCGACATCCCGCGCCATTCGCTCTCGCTGGGCGGCAAGACGTTGATTCCGCTCGAGTCGCCCTGGCAGTACTACACCTTTGTCGCGGCGATCTTCCTGATCGTCTTCGCCATCCTGTTGCGTGTGGCCGATTCAGTGTTCGGGCGCACGCTGCTCGCGATTCGCGACAACGAAACGCGCGCCGCGGCCATCGGCTATCACGTGAAAACGTTCAAGCTGGTGGCGTTCGCCATCTCCGGCGCCGTCACGGCGCTCGCCGGCGCGCTGCACGCGCTGATGACGGGAATCGCCCCGCTGTCGAACATCGAATATCACACGAGCGAAATGATTCTGGTGATGACGGTCATCGGTGGCACGGGCAATCTCTTCGCCTCGGTCCTCGGCGCCGCGTTCTACGTGCTCGCGGCCGACTGGCTCTCCACGCTCTGGCCACGATGGCTGCTCTTGCTCGGACTGCTGCTCATCGCCGTGAGCCTGTTCGTGCATCGCGGGCTTTGGGGCGTGGGCGAGTCGCTGTGGCAGCGCGTTGCCGGCAAACGCGGTCCGGCGAACGGCAAGAACGGCGAGCGCGGCAAACTGGATACGCAGGGAGACCCGACATGAGCGACGCACTGATCGAAGCCTCGGGCATCGTCAAGCGCTACGGAAAATTCACGGCGCTGCACGGCGTCGACCTGCGCGTGGCACCGCGCACCGTGCACTCCGTCATCGGCCCGAACGGCGCGGGCAAGACCACGCTCTTTCACATGCTGACCGGCACCGTGCCGGTCTCGGGCGGGCGCATCCTGTTCGACGGACACGACGTCACGACCGAGGCTGACTATCGCCGCGTGCAACGCGGCATCGCGCGCTCGTTTCAGGTCACGGCCCTGTTCCAGAACCTGTCGGTTCGCGAGAACCTGCGCCTGGCGGCCCTGGGGGTCACACCGCGACGCGCGCTGTCTTGCTGGCGCAAGGCCGACGGCGCGCGCGCCTGCGCCGAGATTGTCGACGACGTGCTCACCCGCCTCGCGCTCACGCGTCACGCGGACACCGCCGCCGGCTTGCTCTCGCACGGCCAGCAGCGCCGGCTGGAAGTTGGAATGGCGCTCGCCGCGCGCCCGAAGGCGATCTTTCTCGACGAACCCACTTCGGGCATGGGCATCGACGACCTCGACGACATGAAGCAGCTCATTCGCGGCCTGCGCGATGACCACACCGTGGTGCTCATCGAGCACAACATGAACATCGTGATGGACATCTCCGACACGATCACCGTCATGCAGCAGGGCCGCGTCCTCGTCGAAGGCAAGCCCGACGCGATTCGCGCAGACGACCGCGTGCGAGCGGCGTACCTCGGCAACATGATCACTGGAGGCCGCGCATGATTCTCGACGTCGCAGGCATTCACAGCTATTACGGCAAGAGCCACATTCTTCAGGGCGTGTCGCTCACCGTCGGCGACGGCGAGCTCGTCACGCTGCTTGGCCGTAACGGCGCCGGCAAGTCCACCACGCTCAAGACCATTGCCGGCGTGGTTCCCCCTCGCGCCGGCAGCATCGCGTTCCTCGGCAAACCGGTCGCCGGACAACCGGCGCACCGCATTGCCGCGCGCGGCGTGTGCTTCGTGCCGGAGCATCGCGGCATCTTCAAGCTGCTCACCGTCGAAGAGAATCTCAAGCTCGGCGCGCGACGCGATTCGCCGTGGCAGCTGGCCGACATCTACCGGATCTTTCCGCGCCTTCAGGAGCGCCGCAAGAACGGCGGCGCCCAGTTGTCCGGCGGCGAGCAGCAGATGCTGGCCATCGGGCGCGCGCTGATGAACCACCCGCGTCTGCTCATGCTCGACGAGCCGGTCGAAGGGCTCGCCCCGGTGATCGTCGAGGAGATCGTGGCGCAGTTGAAGCTCATCAAGCAGGCGGGCGTGGCGATCCTGCTCGTCGAACAGAACCTGGAAGTCTGCACGCAGCTCGCCGATCGACACTACATCGTCGAGCAGGGCGTGATCGTGTACGGCGCGGACAACGCGACGTTCCTTGCCGACGAAGTGGTCAAGGATCGCTATCTCGGCGTGGGCGTGGCCTGAGCGCCCCCCGCATTTCGCGACGCATGCCGCCTTCCCCGGACCTCCGGCGCGGCATGCGCCATTTGCCAACGCACGCGGCGGCGCGCACACCGTGCCGCGTGCACTGAAGGATCCATGAACATGCAACGTCTCGATCAACCGGCTGCCGCAATGCGCGTGGATGGCGCGCGTCTGTGGGACAGCCTCATGCAGCTCGCACGGATCGGCGCCACGGAAAAAGGCGGTGTCTGCCGTCTCGCGCTGACCGATCTCGACCGCCAGGGCCGCGATCTGTTCGTGAAGTGGGCGAAGGAGATCGGCTGCACGGTGCGTGTCGACGCCATCGGCAATCTCTTCGCGCGCCGCGCCGGACGCGACGACGCCCTGCCGCCGGTCATGACCGGCAGCCACATCGACACCCAGCCGACGGGCGGCAAGTTCGACGGCAACTACGGCGTGCTCGCCGGCCTGGAAGTGCTGCGCACGCTCAACGACAACGGCGTCGTGACGCAGGCGCCGCTCGAGGTCGCCGTGTGGACGAACGAGGAGGGCTCGCGCTTCGTCCCGGTGATGATGGGCTCGGGCGTCTACGCCGGGGCTTTCTCGCTGGAGCATGCGCTCGCGCAGAAGGACCATGACGGCGTGAGCGTCGCCGACGCCTTGCACGCCATCGGCTACGCCGGCGAGACGTCCGCCGTCGGCCATCCCGGCGCGGTCGGTGCGTATTTCGAAGCGCACATCGAGCAGGGGCCGGTGCTCGAAGCGCACGGCAAGACCATCGGTGTCGTGCAGGGGGCACTTGGTCAGCGCTGGTACGACGTCACCGTCACCGGTATGGAAGCCCATGCGGGCCCCACGCCGATGGAACTGCGCCGCGACGCGCTGCTCGCCGCCGCACAGCTGATTCAGGCGGTGAACCGCATTGCCTGCGAGCACGCGCCGCACGCACGCGGCACGGTCGGCTGGGTCGACAACTATCCGAACTCGCGTAATGTGATTCCCGGGCGCGTGAAGCTCTCCGTCGATCTGCGCGCCGCGGACGACGCCACACTCGATGCACTCAACGCCGCGTTGCGCGCCGAGTGTGCCGCACTGAGCACGAACGGGATCGACGTCGCCATCGAGCAGGTCGTGTACTTCCCGCCGCAACCGTTCGCGCCCGAACTCGTCGCCGCGATCCGCGACGGAGCGCAAGCGCTGGGCCTGTCGTCCATGGACGCGATCAGCGGCGCCGGACACGACGCGGTGTATCTCGCACGTATCGCGCCGACGGCCATGATTTTCGTGCCTTGCAAGGACGGCATCAGCCACAACGAAATCGAAGACGCCGATCCCGCGCATCTGGAAGCGGGTTGTAACGTGCTGTTGCAGGCAATGCTCCAACGCGCGGGAGGTGTCGCATGAAAGTGATGATCGCGCGGATGAATCACGAGACGAATACGTTCTCGCCGGTGCCGACCCCGCTCGAGGCGTTTGGCAATCACGGTCCGACTTACGACGAGGCTGCCTATCGCGAGAACAAGGGCATGCGCACGGCCATGGCCGCGTTCATCGATCTGGCCGCGGCGGCCGGTGCGCAGATGATCACGCCCGTATCCGCGAGCGCCAATCCGAGCGGTCCGGTGGCGGCGGGTGCCTACGACGAACTCTGCGGCCGGATCGTGGCGGCGAGCAAGGGGGTCGACGCGATCCTGCTCGACCTGCACGGCGCGATGGTTGCCGAGAACAGCAACGACGGGGAGGGCGATCTGCTCGCGCGGGTGCGCGAGGCGGCGCCCGACACACCGATTGCCGTGGCGCTCGACCTGCATGCGAACGTCACCCCGAAAATCATCGCCAACGCCGACATCGTGGTCGGCTTCAAGACCTACCCGCACGTCGACATGTACGAAACCGGCGAGCACGCCGGGCGGTTGCTCTTCGACATGCTCGCGGGCAAGCGTCGCCCGAAAGTCGTGTGGCGCCAGCCCCCGCTCATGGTGCACTCGCTGCGCAGCACGAGCCACGACGGTGCGATGAAGCGCGCCATCGAGGCGGCGCGGCGCGCCGAAGCCGAGGAGGGCATTCTTGCGGTGTCGGTGTTCTCGGGCTTCTCGCTCGCCGACATTCCCGCGCCGTGTCTTAGCGTCGTGGTGACGGCCGAGGGCGACGCGGCGGGCATCGCGCGCGCGCAGGCGGTGGCGGACCGCATCGCCGCGCAAGCGTGGGATGAGCGCGACGGCTTCGTCTACCGCAGCGCGCCGCTCGCGGCGTCGATCGCCGAGGCGAAACGTCTCGCCGACGGCGCACACAAGCCGGTACTGCTGCTCGACCACAGCGACAACTGCATGTCGGGCGGCACGTGCGACACCATGGACGTGCTCGAAGCCGCGCTCGCGGGGGTCTGACCGGCATTGGCGTGGGGCCGCTGTGCGATCCGGAAGCCGTGGCAGCGCTGATTGCCGCGGGCGAGGGCGCCGAGATCACGCTCGCGCTCGGCAACAAGCGCGCGCTCACGCAGTTGGGCATCACCAAGACGCCGACGGTGCTCACGGGCATCGTGCGCAGGATCAGCAACGGCGAGTACGTCGTGAGCGGTCCGACCTACACCGGCCAGCGCTGCTATATGGGCCGGACGGTGCTCTTCGACATCGGCCCGGCGCGCATCGTGGTCACGGAGCGTACCCACGAGCCGTGGGATCATGGCGTGTTCACGTGCGTCGGCCTCGATCCGCGCAGCGAGCGCTTCCTGCTGCTCAAGTCGCGCATGTATTGCCGCCCGGTCTTCGTGCCGATCTCGGCCGGTCTGGTGGAATGCGACAGCGACGGCGTCACCAGCTCGAACTACGGCCTGTTCCCGTTCTCGCGGGTGAAACGGCCGGTGTATCCGCTCGATGGCGACGCGACATTCCAGGGTTAGGCAGTACCGTTCGCGCCTGACCCACGCGGGGCACCTGTCAACCTTGTCAGGTGCCCCGCGAGCGATTGCGTCCTACGCTTAGACGTCGGGCGATCCTCATCCGATCTTCCTCGACGCCGGGCCGCATGCGTGCGCCGGTCGATCGCCCGACGTGTTCGGGGGACAGGACGATGGACAACGACGTGGTCATTCTCGGGGCGGTTCGCACCCCCATTGGCGAGTTCGGCGGCAGCCTGCGACACAAACCGCCCGCCGAGCTCGGCGCATGCGTCGTGCGTGCGCTGCTCACGCGCACGGGCGTCTCCGGCGAGGACGTCGAGCAGACGGTCTTCGGCAACGTGCATCAGACGGCGCCGGCCGACATGTACCTCGGCCGCGTGGCGGCCCTCGGCGGCGGCATCGCGCCGCATGCGGGGGCGCTCACGGTCAATCGTCTGTGCGGCTCGGGGCTCGAAGCCGTTCTGCTCGCCGCGCATTTCATCCAGTCGGGCGAGGCACAAGCCGCCGTGGGCGGCGGCGCCGAGACGATGAGTCTGGCGCCGTACCTGCTGCCCGCGCACCGCTTCGGCGCGCATCCGGGCGACGTCGTCGCGGCCGACACGCTGATGGGCGGACTGATCGATCCGATGACCGGTGCGCACATGGGAGAGCTGGGCGAGCGCATCGCTGCGCGCTTCGACATCAGCCGCGCGCAACAGGACGCCATCGCACTCGCCTCGCATCAACGGGCCGCGCGCGCCATGGCCTCCGGATACTTCGACGAACAGACGGTGCCGGTGGACGTCGGGTCGCCGGGCAAGCCGGTCACGTTCGCGCGCGACGAGCGCGTGCGCGCCGCCGCGCACGCAGACGATTTCGCGAAGCTCAAACCGGCCTTCCGTCGCAATGACGGCACCATCACCGCGGCGAACGCCTCGGGCATCAACGACGGCGCCGCCGCCGTCCTGCTCGCAAGCCGTGAGCGCGCGCGCGCACTCGGTCGGCACCCGGTGGCGCGTCTGATCGCCCACGCGCGCGTGGGTGTGATGCCGGAGGACATGGGCATCGGCCCGGTGATCGCCACGCGCGAGGTGCTTCGGCGCGCCGAGCTTCGGATGAATCAGATGGACGTGATCGAGCTCAACGAAGCGTTCGCCTCGATCGTCGGTGCGTTCCTGCGGGAGATGGCGCTGGACGCGTCCCGCGTCAATCCGAACGGGGGCGCCATTGCGCTGGGGCATCCGGTCGGGGCGACCGGTGCGGTGATGGTGACGAAGGCCGTGCACGAACTGCGACGCACCGGCGGGCGCTATGCGCTCGTGACGACCTGCATCGGCGGCGGACAAGGCATCGCCGCCATCTTTGAACGTCTTTGACGTTCACGACGCATCGGCCAGGCGCGCGGAAACGCGCGGCCGATGCGCCTTGGGGCGTGCGCCTTATTCGTCGAGCACCTTGTTGCCGGTTTCCTCGAACATCGACACGGCGACGAGCGAGATCAGCACGCAGACGATCATGTACCACGCCGGCGCCATCTTGTTGCCGGTCACGCGAATCAGCCAGCCCGCGACGAGCTGGGCAGTACCACCGAACACCGACACCGCAATCGCGTATGCGCTCGACATGTAGCCCGCACGCAGGTGCTTCGGGAAGTTCTCCGGCATGAGCGCATACGCCGGGGCCGAGCCCATGGTGTAGCACAGCATCAGTACGACCAGCGCGGCGAGCACGACCGGCAGCGACGGGAAGTGCGTCATGATCCAGAACGCCGGGTACAGCAGCACGATGAGCGCCACCCGGCCTGCCATCGTGAGCGGCTTGCGACGGCCCATCCTGTCCGACCATGCACCGTAGATCGGGCACATCACCAGCGAGATCGTGCTGGCCGCCACCCCCGCGAGCATCGACATCTTCGGCGGCAGACCCAGGTACTGGATACAGTACGTCGGCATGTAGTACATCATCACGTACGTCGACACCGACATGCCCATGATCGAGAAGATCGTGAGGAACCAGTTGCGCACGTACACGCCATGCTTCGGATCGTGGCGACCGGCCACGACCTTGACCTTGGGCGGCTCCTCCTGAATGTGCCGGCGCAAATAGATGCCGACCGGCGCGATCAGCGTGCCGAGCAGGAACGGAATGCGCCAGCCCCAGCTGTGCATGGTGTCGTCCGAGAGCAGGAAGCCGAGGCTCGCCGCCAGCCCCGAACCGAGCAACGCCGCCGCACCCTGGCTTGCCAGCTGCCAGCTCGCGCGGAACCCACGGCTTTTCGCGCCGCCAACTTCCAGCAGCGTGGCCGTGGCCGCGCCGAATTCGCCGCCCTGCGCGAAACCCTGAAGCAGACGCGCGCCGACGATCAGCAACGGCGCGGCCAGCCCGATCTGCGCATAGGTCGGGGCCAGACCGATGGCGGCCGAACCAAGCGCCATCAACAGGATGGTCAGCGTGAGCGCGGGCTTGCGTCCGGCGCGGTCGGCGTAACGGCCGAGCACGATGCCGCCGAGCGGGCGCATCACGAAGCCCACCGCGAACACCGCGAACGCGAGCAGCGACGACGTGATCGGATCATGCGACGGGAAGAACTGCTTGCCGATGGTCAGCGCGAAATAGCTGTAGACAGTGAAGTCGAAAAATTCCAGCAGGTTGCCGATGACGGCGGCGAAAACGATCTTGCGCTGCTGCGCGGCATCCATCGGCAAGGGCTGTGCACCCTCGGTCGGAAGCGATCGCGCGGATTGCGTGGATTGTGCGGCGGTGTTCATGCGCGGTCCTTGGCAAGAAAGCGTTCGACCAGACGCGTCCAGAAAGCGGCCCCGATGGTCAGATTGTCGTCGTTGAAATCGTATTTGGCGTTGTGCAGCATCGGCTTGCCTTCGCCGTTGCCCAGGCGGATGAAGCAGCCCGGCACCTTTTGCAGGTAGTACGCAAAGTCCTCGCTGCCCGCGATGGGCGGGAACGGGGCGATGACATGATCGGCGCCGACCAGTTCTTCGGCCACGCCGCGCGCGAATTCCGTTTCCGCCTCGGTGTTGACGAGCACCGGATAACCGCGGATGTAGTCGATGTCGACGCTCGCGCCGTAGCCTTCGGCATGCGACTTCGCCAGCGCGCAGATGCGCGACTCGAGCGTGGCGCGCACCGTCGCCGAGAACGAACGCACGCTCATCTCGATGACCGCCTCCTCGGGAATCACGTTCGGTGCGAAGCCGGCATGGAAGGTACCGACAGTGACGACGGCCGCTTCGGTCGGATCGATGTTGCGGGCCACCACCGTCTGCAGCGCCATCACGAGGCTGCTGCCGATCATCACCGGATCGATTGCCAGATGCGGGCGCGCGGCATGCCCCCCGCGCCCGTGAATGCGAATCTTCACGGTGTCGCACGCGGCCATGAGCGGGCCGACGCGAAAGCCGAACGTGCCCGTGGCAACGCCCGGGTGATTGTGCAAACCGAAAATTGCGTCGCACGGGAAACGTTCGAACAAGCCATCCGCGATCATCTGCTCGGCACCGCTGTTCGAACCGGCTTCTTCCGCCGGCTGGAAAATCAGGTGGACGGTGCCGTCGAAGTTGCGCGTCTTCGCGAGTTGCTGGGCTGCGCCCAGCAGCACGGTCGTATGGCCGTCGTGACCGCACGCGTGCATCTTGCCGTCGTGCACGCTCGCGTACGCCAGGCCCGTCTGCTCGTGAATCGGCAGGGCATCCATGTCGGCGCGCACGCCCACGGTGCGCCCGCTGGTGCCCGCGCGCAGCGACGCCACCACGCCATGACCGCCAACGTTGCGCGTGACCTGATAGCCCCACTGCTCGAGCTTATCGGCCACGTAGCGCGAGGTGTCGACTTCCTCGTAGGACAGCTCGGGATGCTGGTGGATATGGTGCCGGATGTCGGCCAGTTGCTCGCGGGCGTCGGCCAGATCGCCGACTTCGCAATAGCGAGTCTCACTCATCGGGGTTCCCTCTCTTTTTCGAATATCGCGGAGTATTGCACCGACGAAAATTCCCACCCATGACGCAATCCAGGCCAAAATGTTGCTCTCAAGGCAACAATCGGACGCACAGCGCGCCATGACGATCGACACCTGGATGGACGACATCGGCGAGCGTCCGCTCAAATATCTCGCGGAAATTGCGGCGACCGGCGGCGTTCGCATGGCGGCCGAGTCATTGGGAGTGAATCCGTCGGTGGTGAGCCGGCAGATCGCGGCGATGGAAAGGCGCCTGCGCTTTCCGCTCATCGAGCGGCGCGGGCGCAACGTCAGCGTGACGGAGATCGGGCAAGTGCTCATCGACTATTACCGCGACGGCCAGCGCCGCCAGCGCGACCTCTCGGCCCGGCTCGAGGAGTATCGCCATCTGAAACGGGGAAAGGTGGCGATCGGGGTCGGCGAAGGCTTCATCGGCCGCCTGATCGCCCAGGCATTGCAACGCTTTTCGATGAGTTATCCGGACATCCTGGTCGAGATCCGATCCGGTCCCACGCCCGCCGTGCTGTCGCTCGTGCGCGACGACGTGGTGGACATCGGTCTGTGCGCGCGCTCCGCGGACGATCCGTCGATGCGCATCCACCCCTTCGCGCCGAAAGCGCTGTGCGCCGTGGTCGCACCGACACACCGCTTCGCGAAGCTCGCCAGCGTGCCGCCCGCCGAGCTGGAGCACGAGCGACTCATCTTCATGACCGAAGCCCACGGCGTGCAGCAGTTCGTGCACTCGGTGCTCGATACGGCTCGTCTGAATGTCACGCCCGCCTATCGCGTCGACCTGTTCAATACCGCGCAGACGCTGGCGGCGGCTGGTCTGGGTGTGGCGTTCATGTCTGCCATCACCGCACGACGCGGCATCGATCTGGGCGAACTCGTGGCCGTGCCGATCGATCACCCGATCGCGCTCGGGTTTTCCAGCCAGATGATGACGCGCGTCGGGCGGCGCCTCTCGCCGGCGGCCGATCACCTGTGGAAGCAACTCGCGCAGAGTCTCGCCCATCGGTAACTTGGGAATGCGTCGAAGTCCCGCACCGCAGATGGCGTATTATCGGCCGGGTGTTGGATAAAGCCTGCCTGATCGATGAAGACCGACTCGAACCAACCCGCCCATCGGCGACTCCGTGCGCGCTTCGTCGCGATTTCCTGGCGTGATCTCGCCGTTTCCTTCGGGCCTGTCGTGCTCGTGTCGATTGCCGCCATCTGGCTCGCGGTGTGGCTGGTCAAGCCGGCGCCGCCGCGCACCGTCACGATCAGCGCCGGGCCGCAAGGCAGCTCGTTCTGGAACGCGGCGCAGCGTTACAAGACGATCCTCGCGCGCGACGGCATCACGCTCAACGTTCTGACGTCGGAAGGCTCGCGGCAGAACGTCGAGCGTCTGGCCGACGACTCGCAGAACGTCGATCTCGGTCTGGTGCAGGGCGGCGTATCGCAAGGCCTGAACGTCGACGGCCTGGTGTCGCTCGGCAGCGTGTTCTACGCGCCGATTTCCGTGTTTTATCGCGGGCCGCGCGTGACCAAGCTCTCCGACTTCACCGGCAAGCGCATCGCGATCGGCCGCGAAGGCAGCGGCGCGCGTGCCCTCTCCCTGACGCTGCTCAAGGCCAACGGCATCGAGCCGGGCGGGCCCACGACGCTCACCGCGTACGATGGCCAGGAAGCCGCCCAGGCCCTGATCGAAGGGCGCGTGGACGCCGCCATGCTCACCGGCGACACGGCCACCGGCCCCACCATGGGCAAGCTCATCCGCGAACCGGGCATCCGGTTGATGGACTTCGCGCAGGCCGACGCGTACACGCGCCGCTTCACGTATCTGAATCAGCTCACGCTGCCGCGTGGCGTCTTCGATCTCGGACGCAACCTGCCCGCGCAGGCGGTCCACGTCATCAGCCCGACCGTCGAACTCGTGGCCCGCGACAGCCTGCATCCCGCGCTGTCGGATCTGCTCATCGAGGCCGCGAAGGAAGTGCACGGCAAGGCGAACCTGCTGCAACGGGCAGGGGAATTCCCGTCCGCGCAGGTGCACGAATTCCCGCTCTCCGACGATGCGGCGCGCTACTACCAGTCAGGCAAGGGATTCCTGTACCGGCATCTGCCGTTCTGGATCGCGAGCCTCGCCGATCGCATCGTCGTGCTGCTCGTGCCCATCATCGTGGTCCTGATTCCCGCGTTCCGCCTGGTACCGGCGTTGTACAGCTGGCGCGTGAAATCGCGTCTTTACCGCTGGTACGGCGCGCTCATCGCGCTCGAGCGCGAGGCGCTGGCCGACGACGCGCACGCCGAATCCACGAACCTGCGGCATCGACTCGACGCCATCGAAGCCGCCGTCAACCGACTGAAGATTCCGCTCGCCTATGCGGATCAGTTTTATGTGCTTCGCGAGCATATCGGCTTCGTGCGCCAGCGGCTCGATGCCATGCACCCCGAGCCCGTCGGCGCGGGTGCGGGCGGGCTGGCGGGCGCGCACGCGGTCCAGCGCGCCGGAGGGGTGCCGCCCGAGGCGGGCGCCAGCGCCTGAGCCGATCGAACCGGCGGCATCTCAAAGTAATGCTTATGCAATTCATAATGAGCACAAGCTTTTCTTATGGACGTACGCGGCGCACACTGCCCGCAGGTAGCGGCCGGTTCGCCGGTCCGTCGTGTTCCTCAACGAATTAGCGTGTCCGAATGCCGTCGTCTTCCGTCCCCTCATCCAGCAACGCGCAACGCGTGGGCACCGAGCTGGCGCGCAGCGCCTGCGCCGTGCGTCCCGTAGCCGAGGCCGATTTGCCGGCCATCACGGCCATCTATGCGCACCACGTGCGCACTGGATCGGCCTCGTTCGAGGAAATTCCGCCGGACGAGTCCGAGATGCGCGCGCGGTGCGCGAAGGTACTCAACGCCGGTCTGCCTTATCTCGTCGCCGAACGCGACGGCAAGGTGCTCGGCTATGCCTATGCCACCCATTACCGACCGCGCTCGGCCTACCGCTTCACGTTGGAAGACTCGGTGTACATCGCCGCCGACGCGACCGGACAGGGGATCGGGCGCGCGCTGCTGCTCACGCTCATCGCGCGGTGCGAGGGCGGTCCGTGGCGGCAGTTGATCGCGAACGTCGGCGACAGCGGCAATGTGGCTTCGCTTGCGCTGCACAGCGCCTGCGGCTTCGTTCAGGCAGGCGTGCTCAGATCGGTCGGCTTCAAGTTCGGCCGATGGGTCGACACCGTGCTCATGCAACGCCCGCTCAACGCCGGCGATGCCACGCTGCCCGAGTCATCGCGCTGACGCGCCGCTCGAGCGGCAAGGGTCAAAACGGCGAGGCGCGGTCCAGTTCCCTGTAATGCCGGAAGATGCCCGTGGTGTTGAAGGCGATACGGCGGGAAGACTTCAGATATGCCGCGATGCGCGGCTCACGCGCCACGGCGTCGCGCACCGCCTGGCAGCGTGGGAATGCCTTGGCAAAGCCCGTCATCGCGCGGGGAAACGCGTAGTACAGCCCCTCGATGACCTGGAACAGCGAGAGGTCGGCGTAGGACATTGCCCCCTCCGAGAGCCACCCACCGGGGTGCGGGTTATGCGCCAGCACGCGCTCGAAGTACTCGAAGAACTTCGGCAGGCGGTAGTCGATCAGGTCGGCGGTGCGCTTGCGCGCCTCGGCGCGCTGATTGCTGTAGTAAAGCCGGCTGGCGATCGGGTGGTGACCGTCGTGCACTTCGGCCACGAGATCCGCCAGCGTGAGTTGCAGTTGATTGACCCAGCGTCGCGCACGCGGCGATTCCCCCACGAGACCAAGCAACGGACCGAGATAGGCGAGGATGTTCGCCGTCTGCCCGATCAACTCGTCGCCCACGCGCAGGAAGGGCGGCGCGTACGGCGGATCGATGCACGCGGGATCGTCCATCGCGTGGAGCAGCGCGTCGAGTCCCTGACCGGGGCCATCGCCCCGCACGATTTCCACATATGGCGTGCCGGTGGCCTCGAAGGCAAGCCGGACGAACTCGCCGCGCCCCTGCAGGCCCGGCCAATAGAACAGCTCGAAGGTCATGCACCCTCCTCGGGCTCAGGAAGCGCCGGGCTGCATCTCCACGCGATTCTTGCCCTGTTGCTTGGCGCGATACAGCGCCAGATCCGCCGACTCGATCAGCGACGTCGACGCCATGTGCGTGCGCGGCACCAGCGCCGCGCCGCCGACACTGACTGTCACGTGGCGGCCGTTGGCCGAGCCGATGTGCGGAATCGCCATCGCGTCGATCTGCGCGCGCACCTTTTCGGCGATCACCGCCGCACCGGCAGGCGACGTGTTCGGCAGCACCATCACGAATTCCTCGCCACCGAAGCGCGCCGCGAGATCGGCCGGACGCGCCGCCGCTTCAGCGATCGTGCCCGCCACGCGCCGCAGCACGTCGTCGCCGGCAATGTGGCCGTAGGTATCGTTGTAGATCTTGAAGTTGTCCACATCGATCATCAACAGCGCCATCTCGCGCTGCTCGCGCAATGCACGGCGCCATTCCGCGCCGAAATACTCGTCGAAGTAACGTCGGTTCGCCAGCCCCGTGAGACCGTCGGAATGCGTGAGACGCTGCAACTCCAGATTGGTCTCGAGCAACTGTTGCTGGCTCTCGCGCAACGCGCGATACGCTTCGTCGCGTTGCAGCAGGTTCATGTACGAGCGCGAGTGATAGCGAATGCGCGCCACCAGTTCGATCGTGTCGGGCAGCTTGACCAGATAATCGTTCGCTCCCGCGGCAAACGCCTCGCGCTTGATGGTCGACTCTTCCTTGGTGGACAGCACAATGATAGGAATGTCGCGCGTGAGCGGGCTTGCGCGGTACTGGCGAACCAGTTGCAGACCGTCGGTGCCCGGCATCACCAGATCCTGCAGGATCACGGTCGGGCGCGTCTGCTCGGCCACGCGCAACGCGTCGTCCGGATTGGCGCAATAGTGAAAGTCGATGTTCGACTCGCCGGCCAGCGCGCGCCGCACCGCCTCGCCAACCATCGCCTGGTCGTCGACAAGCAACACCATCGCCGACGAATCGTTCAGGCTGCTCTCGCCGCCGATCGGCTGCACTGCGGGATTGAGTTGGCGCGGGGTTGTCGTCATGATTGGCTTCCTGTCATACGGTTCCAAATAGCGCCACCAGTTGTGGCGCAATGGTCGGCAGCGGCAGAATCTCCGACGCGGCCCCTGCCTCGGCCGCCGCCTTGGGCATGCCGTACACCGCGCTCGTTGCGCGGTCCTGCGCGATCGTAATGAAACCTCGCGTGCGCATGTCGCCGAGCCCGGCCGCGCCGTCGCGCCCCATGCCCGTGAGCAGCACGCCCACGGCGCGCGCGCGCCAGTGTTCGGCCACGCTGCTCAGGAATACGTCGATCGACGGCCGGTAGACCGCGTCTTTCGGTTCGTCACTGTACGTGCAGCGTCCGCTCCCGTCGACCCGCAAATGGCGATTGCCGCCCGCGAGCAACACGGTGCCCGCCGTCGGCCGGTCGCCCGCTTTCGCGAGGCGCACCGTGAGCGCCGTCTGCTGATCGAGCCACGTCGCCATGCCGGGCGTGAACGCGTCGTCGACGTGCTGCACCACGATCACCCCGGCGCCAAAGTTAGCGGGCAGGCGCCCGAGCAGCGTTGCAAGCGCCGCCGGTCCGCCCGCCGACGCGCCGATCGCCACCAGCGCGTCGCTGACTGCCGCCGCCGCGGGCGCCACCACGAGCGCGGGCTTGCGCGCGTCGGCCTGCTGCGCCGCCACGGCGTCGATCTTCGCGAGCAGCGACGACGCCGGGCGTGTCATGTCCGCCGCACCGAGCACCGGAGTGTCGACGGCGTCCAGCGCGCCCGCGCCCATGGCGTCGAACACCAGGCTCGCATGATGGCCGACGTCGGACGTCACGATCAGGATCGGGCAGGGCGTGCGCCGCATGATTTCCCGTGTGGCGGCCACGCCGTCCATGACCGGCATGACGAGGTCCATCAGCACGAGGTCCGGCGGATTCGGCCCGCACATCGAAACGGCTTGTGCGCCGTCGTGCGCTACCCACGCCACTTCGAGACCCGGTCGTTGCGCGAGCGTGCGGCGCAACGCCTCCACCGCAATGGCCGAATCGTTCACGATACCGATTTTCATGACCCCGACTCCCCGATGAGATCCACCACGGCGCGCAGCAGCGCGTCGTCATGGAAGCTGCCTTTCGCGAGGTAATAGTCGGCGCCCGCATCGAGCCCGCGCTGACGGTCTTCCTCGCGATCTTTATAGGAAACAATCATGACCGGCAGTTCCGCGGTACGGGCGTCGCGCTTGATCAGCGTGACCAGTTCGATACCGTCCATGCGCGGCATGTCGACGTCCGTGATCACCATGTCGAACGTCTCGCTGCGCACCACGTTCCAGCCATCCATGCCGTCGACGGCGACACTCACTTCGTAGCCGCGTGCCGCGAGCAGTTTGCGTTCGAGTTCGCGCACGGTCAAGGAATCGTCGACGACGAGCACGCGCTTGCGGCCCCGTCCGCTCGTCTGTGCCGCGCGTACCGGCAGCCGTTCGAGCGAGCCCATCTCCACGGCCTTGGCGATCGAGCGCACCAGATCCGCCGTGTCGATGATGAGCAACGGCGAGCCGTCTTCGTTGAGCGCCCCGGCCGCAATATTCGGCAGCTTGCCGAGCCGCGGATCGAGCGGCTGCACGACCAGCATGCGCTCGCCCAGGAATTTGTCGACCGCCAGGCCATAGCGCGACTCGCCGTCGCCGAACACGACCACCGGCTGATCCCCCGGCGCGGCCGACGGCTCGCTGCCGCACAGCACCTGCTGTGCGCTGACGAGCCCGATCTGCCTGTCGTCCAGCGTGAAATGCGGGCGCCCTTCGAGCATGTCGATCCGCTCGCGCGGCAACGCAAGCGTGCGCGACAGGTTCGCGAGGGGCAAGGCATAGGGCTCACCCGCAATCTCGACGAGCAGACTGCGCATGACCGAAAGCGTGAGCGGCAACTGAAGGATGACTTTCGTGCCGCGCCCTCGCGCATGCTCGATACGCACCGTGCCGCGCACCTGCGCCACCATGGCGCGTACGGCGTCCAGGCCGACGCCGCGTCCCGAGATATCCGTTACCGTGCTGCGCAGCGTGAAGCCCGGCAGCATGAGGAATTCGACGAGTTCGTTGTCGTCGAGCCGCTGCGCGGTCTCCGGCGGTGCCAGACCGCGCGCGACCACCGCCGCACGCACCCGTTCGAGATCGATTCCCGCACCGTCGTCGGCCACGCTCACGAGCAGCAGTCCCGCGCTGTGCCGCGCACTGAGCGTGATGACCCCCTCGGCTGGCTTGCCCGCCGCTGCCCGTAGCGCCGGACTCTCCAGACCGTGATCGACGGCGTTGCGCAACAGATGTCCAAGCGGCGCTTCGAGC
The DNA here is from genome assembly GCF_000767615.3 of Pandoraea pnomenusa. Lineage (NCBI taxonomy): Bacteria > Pseudomonadati > Pseudomonadota > Betaproteobacteria > Burkholderiales > Burkholderiaceae > Pandoraea > Pandoraea pnomenusa. The sequence continues at coordinate 5,301,670 of NZ_CP009553.3, forward strand.
TGGTCGAGAATATCGCGATCGACCTGCGTGTCCGCCCCGCGGATCTCGAGCCGCGCGGGTTTGCCGAGCGAGCGTCCAAGATCGCGCACCATGCGCGCGAAGCCCCCCAGGCGGTCGTCCAGCGGACGCATGCGACACGCGAGCGCTTCGTCGTACAGACGCTGCGACAGTTGCGTCGAGCGTCGGTCGAACTGGTCGAGCTCGTGAATCTGCTCGGCGAGCAACTGGCCGCCGACGCCCAGCGCGCGACGCAAGTCGGCCAGCGCCGCGAGCAACATCTGACGGTTCTCGTCGGCACGGTCCGCGACACCCTCCAGTGCGGCACTCACGCGATCGAGCGCGTCGCCCGCCTCATGCTGATGACGCTTGAGCCGCAGCAGCGACTGCGCGAAGGGCTGCGACCAGCGCGACGCCACGAGCGCTTCGCTCGACAGACGCAGCAGCCGGTTCAAACTGTCGGCGGAAACGCGCAGCGCCCGCGATGCGTTGTCCACGCCTTCGCCGTCGGTCTTGTCCTGGCGCCCATCGTCATGCCCGTCGTCGCGCCACCCGCCGCGCATTCCGGTGCGGTCGACGCCACCATCAGGCGCCCATGCCTCCGGGACCTCCCGGCTCGCCTCGGTTGCCGCCGCCGTCTCGCCCCCGTAGCTGGCGTAATCGAAAGCGGCGTCCTCGTCCAGCGACGCCTCCCCTTGCGCGCCTCCGGCGGCGGCGTCCCGCCCGGAGCCCTGCGGTGTCTGCGGTGCGGGTTCGTGCGCAGCATCGTTCGTCAGCCCCGTGAGGGCTTCGGTGAAGGCGGCGACATAGGCGTCGATCTCTGCCTTGCCGGCGCCCTGCGCCCATCCCGGATCATGGCTGGGCGGGTGAGCAAGCCGCATGAGCAAATCGACGCCCTGCAACATGCGATCGATGACCGGGACGTCGATGGCGAGCGCGCCGCGCTGGGCGGCAACGAACGCGTCCTCGAGCACGTGGGCCAGCGCAACGCCGGCGTCGACGCCAACAATGCGCGCCGCCCCCTTGAGCGAATGCGCGGCGCGCATGCACGCTTCGAGGCGCGATGCGTCGGTCGGCGTGCGCTCGAGTGCCAGCAACCCGTCGCCGAGCACCTGCGCCTGGGTTTCCGTCTCCATTCGGAACAGGTCGAGCAACGTGGCGTTGCGCAGATCGTCGCTCATGCGAGACTCCGATCGAACGCCGCGCCTACCCGCAACGGATCGAGCACGCCCACCACCTGCTCGCGCCAGTGCAGCACCGCCACGGAAAACCCGTCGGCCGCGCCGAGTGCCGTCGCGGGCACGGCCCCGAGCCGTTCGGTCGTGGGCGTCACCGTGCCGTGCACTTCGGTCACGGGGAAGGCGCTCAGATGGTGGCCATGGCGCAACGCCAGCAATCGTGACGTGCCCGCGCGCGGAGCGCCTGTGGGTGTCGTCTGGGCAACCGTGGGCTGTACGCCGATCAACTCGCCCAGCGACAGGCACGGCACCAGCGCGCCACGCAGATTCACCAGTCCGAGCAGCGCACGCTGGCGATGCCCCGGCACGGAATGCCAGCCCCGCATCGGCGCGACCTCCTCGATGGCGGACGCCGGCAATGCGAGCCATTCGTCGCCGAGCCGAAACAACAGCAGCGATGCCCCCCGCGTGGCGCCCTGTGCATCGGGTGCGGCGCGCCACGGCGATGGATCGGCGGGCACGACCGGCAGCCGGTCGAGCAGCGTCGCCGCCTGCCGATGCAGCGACTGGCGGTCTGCGTCCGGTCGCAGCATTCGCGGGTGCTCGCCGGACACGGAGCCGGCCTCATGGGCGATGTCGCGTTGAGTCATCGATGTCGGGTCCCGTGACGATGGTCGCGATCAGGGGTTTCGGCAGGCGCGACGCGCCCGGCGCGTTCGAGCAGGCGCCGGGCGCCTTGCGTGTCGCCGCGCGCTTCGAGTTGTGCCGCGCAGTGCACGAGGGCCTCGTAGTGGCCGGGGTCGAGATACAACGCCCGGCGGTAGTGAATCATCGCACCTTGTGCGTTGTTGCGTGCGTCCTCGACCAGTCCCAGCAAGTACTCCGCCTGCGCGTTGGCACGATCCGCCGCGAGCACGTCGCGGCACAGCGCGACGGCGCGCACGAAGTCGCCCGCGTCGGCCGCCAGGCGCGCCTGTTCGAGCAATGCGCCCGTGTCGGCCCGCTGCGCCGACGGCGCGGCGGGGCGCGCCACGGCGGCGGATACCGAAGCCACGGGCGCGGGCGCCGATCGTGCCGATCGTGCCGGCGATGCGGGCGAGGAAGACGCGGGAGGCGCGACCGGTGCGAGCGGTGCCGTCGGCGCAACGTGGCCAGATGCCGTGAGCCGCTGCGCGAACGCCGCCATCGCGTTGGCGGGCGCCGTGGTGCTGAACGTGTCGAGCGTGCCCGTGAAGCGCGGCGCCCCTGGCGCGGGCGGCGTCACGTCGCGCACCGGCCCGGCGACACGAAACGAGAAAGCCTGCACGTGCCCGGTCGATGTCATGCCGTTGCTGGTCAGCGTGCCGCCCTCGGCGGGTCCGGCAAACAGCGTGGCCCCCATGCGCATGAGGCGTTCCAGCGCGGCAATGGCACGTCGCTGCCCATCGCGGTCGAAGTAGATCAGCACGTTGCGGAAAAAGACGAAGTCGAACGTACCCAGCCGGTCGATCAGTGTTTCGTCGAACAGATTCCCCGCGTGCCAGCGCACTTGCGTGCGCAAGGCATCGACGACGCGATGATGCTCGCCGACCGGCGTGAAATACCGGTCGCGAAACTGCAGGGTGGCGGGTGGACCGCGAAAGGAATTGCGGCCGTAGACCCCCGCGCGCGCCACCGAGAGCGCGCGCTCGCTGATGTCCAGGGCATCGACGGTGAATTCGTCGGCGCCGAAGCCCGCATCGAACAGGGTCATCGCCATCGAATACGGCTCTTCACCGGTGGAGCACGGCAGGCTCAGCAAACGCAGCGGCTGCGCCTCGCGCACCGTGCCTCGCCGCGCGCGCCGTTCATCCTGCGCCATTTCCGCGAGGGCCGTGAAAGCGTCGCGATGCCGGAAGAACCATGTCTCCGGCACCACAAGCGCCTCGATCAGCGCCTGCAATTCGTCCGGCGACTGTTGCAATCGCTGCCAATACAAGACGTCGGCGGAACCGTCGCGTGTTTCCGGCCACGATTCGGCGAGCGCGGCAAGCCGGGCGCGCACCGCCCGCTCCACCGCGTTCGCGCCGAGCGTCTCGGCATCGAGGCCCATCGTGTCGCGCAGCAGGCGCTCGATGTCGCGCACATGGCTCATGGCGACTCTCCCGATGCCGGGCGCGCCGCGGCGGCTTCGGCCATCGCATCGCGCGCGGCGTCGAAGAGCAGGGCGCGCGCCGCATCGGTGAGCAACTGATCGACCCGCACCCATTGCACGAGCCCGTCGTCGGTGTCGAGCACCGGCCCGAGGTAGCGGCCCTCGGACAGATCGACACCACTGGGCTGAAACGCCGCCGCGTCCGCCCGCAGCGTGTCGGTCGCACGCTCGACGAGCACCCCGAGCCGGCGCGCGGCGGGACCGGGGGCGGGGTAGTGCACGAGCACCAGGCGCGTGGATCGTCGCGCCGGCGCCGGCACGCCGGTCGCCAGATGCGTCAGGTCGATCACGGGTACGGATTCGCCGCGATAGCTGAACGCCCCGGCCACCCAGGGCGGGGCCGCCGGCAGACGTTTGAGCGCGAGCCACGGCAGCACCTCGGCCACATGGCTGGCCTCTATGACATAGTGATCGGTCGCGATGGCGAAACGCAGGAACAACATATCGGTGTGCGCGATGGTCGAAGACAGCGTGCTAAAACGGCTCGGTGAGCGCTGTGCGCGGCACTTTCCCGTCACACGAGCCCGGCGAGCGGGAGCGTCTGTATCTTGAAGCGCGACACGCCGCTCTTGAGGCCGTTGGCGACGTGATTGAGTTCTTCGATGGCCTGGCTCGACTGTTGCAGCGATTCGGCGGTCTGCTGCGCCGCCTCCGAGAGTTGCACCAGCGCCTGATTGATCTGTTCCGCCCCCGTCGCCTGAGCCTGCATGCCTTCGTTGACGACCTGGAAGCGCGGCGGCAACGTCTGCACCTGCGCGATGATCTGGGCGAGCTGGTCGCCCACCTGGCGCATCTCGTCCATGCCGCGACGCACTTCCTCCGAGAACTTGTCCATGCCCATCACACCGGCCGACACGGCCGACTGAATCTCCTTGATCATCTGTTCGATGTCGTAGGTGGCCACGGCGGTCTGATCGGCAAGGCGGCGGATCTCGGTGGCCACGACCGCGAAGCCGCGCCCGTACTCACCCGCCTTCTCGGCTTCGATCGCCGCATTCAGCGACAGGAGGTTCGTCTGGTCGGCGACCTTGGTGATCGTGGTCACGACCTGGTTGATGTTGCCCGCCTTCTCGTTGAGGATGCCGAGCTTGCCATTGACCGACCCGGCCGCGTCCATCACGTGCCGCATGGCGTCTTCCATGCGGGTGAGGCCCACGTGGCCGGTGCCCGCGAGCGACGCCGCATGCTCGGCCACGCCCGCGACTTCGGTCATGGTTCGGGCCAGGTCGCGCGAAGTGGCGAAGATCTCGCGCGACGTGGCGCCGATTTCGGTGGTCGTCGCGGCGGTTTCCGAGGCGGTCGCCTGCTGCTGGCGCGACGTGGCGGCGATCTCGGTGACCGATGTGGTCACCTGCAATGCCGATTTCTGCGCCTGCCCGACGAGCCCCGTGAGTTCGTCCGTCATGCGATTGAAGCCCGATTCGAGGGCGCCGAATTCGTCGCGACGCGCCAGATCGAGCCGCTTGGTCAGGTCGCCCGAGCGCATGACCTCCAGAATTTGCATCACGCTCGCCAGCGGCACGCTGATCGCGCGGAACAGCAACCATCCGGCGAGTATCGCGGCCGCGAGCGCCACGCACAGTGCGATGAGCAATGTCGCCTTGGCGGCCGCCACCGATTCACCGATGCTGTGGGTCGACGCCTCGGCAAACGCCTTGTTGATGTCGACCAGTCGCTGGGTCGCCACGCGCCCGCGCCCCCATTCGGGATACAGCTGTTCCGTGAGCGCCGCACGCGCGGCGGCGATCTGACCGTCCGCCGTCAGCTTGAGGATCTGGCCGACCACGCGGCTGTATTGCTGACGCACCCCGCGCACTTCGTCGTACTGCGCGCGGTCGGTGGCACGATTGACCGTGGTGCCGTAGTCCTTGATCCAGCCGTCGATGCGGGCTTCGGCGGCGCGCAGCGCGTCCAGGTCGACCGCACGGGTCTTCTCGTTGTCGTCGATGGCCACGGCCTGCTGGAGCAGTTGATAGCTCTCGAACCAGGCACCGCGCAACATCGTGCTGTAGTAAAGCCCCGGCGTGGAGTCGGTCTCCACACTGTTGGCCTCCTGATCGATGGCAACCAGGCGCGTGTAGGCGATGCCGGCCATGAAGGCCATCAAGGCGAGGATCAGGCCAAAACTGGCCAGAATGCGATGTCGGATCGACCAGTGTTTCACGCCGCGCTCCCGTTCGTTGTTCACGCCCGGTGCCGGGGGAGGGCGACGCGGGCCTTTTTTGAGGTTACGCCGATTCTATTACAGCGTCCCGGCCCGGCAACGCCGGTCAGGACGTGTATTTGCTTTTATTTTTGGGTTTCCGGCGTCCCGGCGCGTGACATCAAGCCTCCCAAAGCGCGTGCAACGAACACACCGCGATGCGCACGGGCACCCGGCCGCTCAGCGCGTCAGCGCCCGCAGGGCCTGCGCCGTCATGGGTGCGAGCGCGAGCGGCGCGGCGGCGGCCGTGAGCGCGCGCAGCGACGCCGCGTTGTCCGGCGAGACGCTCCCGTCGGGCAGATACAGGTTGTTCTCGAAGCCGATGCGGGCGTGGCCGCCATGCAACACGGCCGCAAGCGCGCATTCCGCCTCGCGCGGACCGAAGGCGCACATGGCCCACGGCGTTGCGGTAACGGCCTCGCCCTGCGCCTGCGCGCCGGCCTCCCAGGCCGCGAGGAACGGCAGCAAGTCCGACGGCGACGACAACTGCCCCTTGCTGTAGCGGCCCAGCACGAACAGCACCCAGTGACGGCCCGGGCGGATCGCGCCGCTCGCGCGCAAACGCCAGTAGTGCGCCACGTCTTCGGTGTCGTAAAGGATGTACTGGGTCGTGATGTGTTCCTGCCAGAGCCAGGCGAAAAACGCGTGCGCCGCCGGTTCATGCGCGGCATCGGGCAGCACTTCGCGCAGGGCCACCGAAATCGCTTCAGGATGCAACGCACGCACCGTCTCGATCTGCTGCGCCGGCGTGTAGATGCCCACGGCTTCGGTCGTGACCTGCACCACCAGTTCGTTGCCGACGGCGCGGTGCACGGCGTCGATGCCGGCCGTGTAGTCCGCCACTTCGAGGCTGTGCGTGCCGTCCGCCTTGCGCACGTGCAGATGGATCATGGCCGCGCCCGCCGCCAGGCAGGCCTTCGCACAGTCGCCGAGTTCGGCGGGCGTCATGGGTAGCGCCGCGTGATCGGCGTGCGTGCGTCGCGCGCCGTTCGGCGCGACGGCCAGTGCAAAGGCGCGCGTCATGCCGCGACCCCGACCTTCGCGCCCACCACGTCGCCCACGGCCAGCGCGAACAACGCCACGATACGGTCGATGTCGCCCGGCTCGCAGATGAACGGCGGCGCGATGAGCGCGTGGTCGCCATGGACGCCGTCGACCGTGCCGCCCATCGGATAGATCAGCAAACCGCGCGCCTTCGCCGCGGCCTTCAGCCGGGCGTGCGTCCTGTCCTCCACGGGCAGCGTCTGCCGGGTCGTCCGGTCGGCAACGAACTCGACGCCGACGAACAGACCCCGGCCGCGCACGTCGCCCACATTCGGATGCTCGGCGAAAACCTCGCGCAGACGGGCGCGCAATTGTTCGCCGCGTGCCTGCACGTTCTCCAGCAGGCGCGATTCGGCAATGGTCTGCTGCACGGCGAGCGCCGCCGCGCAGGCCATCGCGTGTCCCAGATACGTGTGACCGTGCTGGAAGAAGCCGGAGCCACCCACCACGGCGTCGTAAATCCTGTCCGAGCACAGCATGGCGCCGATCGGCTGATAGCCCGCGCCCAGCCCCTTGGCGATGACGAGGATGTCCGGCACCACACCGTCTTCCTCGCAGGCGAACAGATAGCCGGTGCGGCCCATGCCCGACATGACTTCGTCGAGCAGCAGCAGCACGCCGTACTTGTCGCACACGGCGCGGATACGCTTGAAGTAATCGCCCACCGGCGGCACGGCGCCGGCCGTCGCGCCGACCACCGTTTCCGCCACGAAGGCGATCACCTTGTCGTCACCGAGTTCGAGAATCTTCGCCTCGAGCTCGTCGGCCAGGCGCTGCACATAGGCGTCGTCGGTTTCGCCCTCGAATCGCTCGCGGTAGGCAAAGCATGGCGAGACATGGTGCGCCGGCACCAGCAACGGCAGGAACGGCTCGCGGCGCCACGCGTTGCCGCCGATGGCCAGCGCCCCGAGCGTATTGCCGTGATAACTCTGGCGCCGCGCGATGAAGTACTGACGCTGCGGCTGGCCGATCTCGACGAAGTACTGGCGCGCCAGCTTGAGCGCGGCTTCGACGCCTTCCGAACCGCCGCTCACGAAATACACGTGATTCAGGTCTCCCGGCGCGCTCGCCGCGAGCGTATCGGCCAGCGCTTCGGCGACTTCGGTGGTGAAGAACGACGTGTGGGCATAGGCCAGTTGCGCCGCCTGGCGTTGCATCGCCTCGATCACGCGCGGGTGTCCGTGACCCAGGCACGAGACGGCCGCGCCGCCGCATGCGTCGAGATAGCGCTTGCCGGTGCTGTCGATCAACTCGATTCCCTGGCCGCCGACCGCGACGGGCAGTGTCTGGCGCGGATTGCGGTGAAACACGTGAGTCATGCCTGAACCTCTGACGGAGAAAGTTGACGCGAGACGGTGGGGCACCACGGCCACCCGGCCGTCGCCTCGCGAACGATGACGCTCAGTGTAGGCGCAACACACCGCATTTGCAACATATGTTTCATTCATTTTATCTTCGCAACACTTCGCGCAACCCCATTACCCCACACGATGTTGCGTCGCAGCCGACGAACGTCGGGGAAAGCGCGTGCGCGGTCGCGGCATTTCATGCAACAATCGTTACATTCTTTCGCCACCGTGTTGCCATTTTCCCAATGACACAAGTCTCAGCGCCGCCGCAGACGCTCGAACAACTCAATACCCTGTTGCGCGAGCGCTATTCGCAGCTCAGCCCGCAGTTTCAGTCGGGAGCGCGTTTTCTGCTCGACCATCCGCAGCGCGTGCCGATCAGTTCCATGCGGGCGATAGCCGCCGAGGCGGGCGTGCAGCCCGCGACCTTCGTACGACTCGCGCAACACCTGGGTTTCGACGGCTGGCATGGCCTGCGCGAGTTGTTTCTCGAATCGATCCGCCTCGGGCCGCAACCGTATGCGAGCCGCGCGCGTCAGGTGATCCGGGAGGGCGACGCCGCGCGCATGGTGCCGGAAATGTTTCGCGTTCAGCACAACAACCTCGACCTGACCGAAGCGGGCGCGAACGCGTCGCTGGGCGCAGCGGTCGACCTGCTCGCCAACGCGGGCACCGTGCATGTCGCGGGCTTTCGGGCGTGCTTTCCCATCGCCTTCACATTTCAGTATGTCTATCGGCTGTTCCGCCCGACGGTGCATCTGATCCGCGGCGAAGCGGGCACGCTGGAGATGGAATTGCGTGCGCTGTCGGCACGCGACGTCGTGGTAGTGATCAGCTTTGCGCCCTATTCGAACGAGGCGCTGATCGTGGCCCGTGCAGCGCGCGCGGCCGGGGCACGGGTGTTGGCGCTCACGGACTCGACCGTCTCGCCGCTCGCGCTCGACGCCGACGTGACAGTATTGTTCTCGCACGAGAGTCCGTCGTTCTTCCCGTCGATCACGGCGGGCATTGCCGTGGTCGAGACACTCGTGGAAATGTTGCTCGCCCGCAAGGGGCGCGGCGCCGTGCGCGCGCTGGAGATGGCCGAGGATCAATTGCACGGCACCGGCGCCTACGTCACCCCGGCGGGCGCGCGCGTCAAACCGGACGCGTGACCGACGCCGTCCCGCGGCGCAGGCTGAGCCCGAGTGCGGCGCTGCCCGCGATCAGCGCCCCCGCGAACACGATCAATGCCACCGGCATGCCAAAGCGATCGGCAAGCCACCCGCTCGTGACCACCGGCACCGAGAAGCCAAAGTACGCGAACAGGAAATAGCCGGCGACGGCGCGCGCGCGCAAGGCCGGTGCCACGGCAGCGTTGACGGCCGCCAGTCCGCCCAGGTATGTGAAGCCGTAGCACGCCGAACTCGCGATGGCGGCGCCCACGAGCAGCGCCGGCAGGTTCGCATGAACCACGCCAAGCGCCAGCACGACGAAGCCCGACGGCACGAGCACCAGCCCGATGCGCACCGCGCGCACGGGTGACAGGCGTCGCGCGGCCGGCTGAAACAGCAACCCGGTCGAGACGACGAAAAACGTGGCGAAGCCCGCCCACGCCGCGTGCCCGTGCACCGCCAGCGCGGCCGGTACCACGCCGATGACCACGCCCACCGCCGCCCAGGCGAGCAAAATCGCCACACCCAGGGGCACGGTGCCCGGGGCCACGACCGGCCAGCGCAACCAGGCAGCGCCCGGATGACGCGCGGGCGACGGGAGCGCGATCACGGCCATGGCCGCCATCAGCGCCACCGGCAGGTAGGCCCACAGGCTCACCGGCGGCAACGTCGTCGGCGCCGCGATCAGGCACAGCCCCGTCACGAGCGCGCCGGTGCCGAACCCGAGCGACGTGGCGGCGGCCACCAATGCCGCGCCTCGCGTGGCGGCATCCTCGCGCGCGCCATACAGCTCCGTCATATAGGCCGTGCCGCTGCCCGCCACCAGGCCGGTCGCCAGTCCATAACACGCGCGCGCGCCGCCCAGGGCCACAAGCGTCGGCCATTTCAGCGTCAACCACGTGCCCGCCACCCCGAGCAGCAAGGCGGCGGCGAGCGGCAATCGCCGCCCCACCCGGTCCGAAAGTCCCGCAAGCAGCAGCAGCGTCGGTACGAGCGCACCCACGTAACAGGCGAACGCCAGCGCCTGTGCGCCGGCGCCGTAGCCGCTCGCGGCGGCGTAGTGCGGCACCAGCGGCGCCTGAAGATTGACGGAGAACGTCACCAGAAAGAGTTGCAGCGCGAGCAGCGGAATGGCGTGGCGCGGCACGCGAATCGCGGGCGTCGGGGCAGGTGTTGGACGAGACATACGGCGAATCCGTTGGGGAAGACGACTGGCGCAAGGCACGCGCCCAGTATTGCCACGCCGCCACCTCGGTGCAATTATTGAATTGTCCTGATATCAATGTTTCCCCCGCGCGCTTCCCTCCCTTGCGCATGGATTGCACATGGCCGCCCCTGCCCGCTATCTCGAACATGTCGAACGTCTGTCCGACGCCATCGCCCGCGGCGATCTGGCCTCGGGCACGCGTCTGCCGCCGCAGCGCGACTACGCCGATGCGCACGGCCTGGCGGTCTCCACGGTGACCCGGATCTACGCCGAGCTGGCGCGTCGCGGCCTTGCGGTCGGCGAGGTCGGGCGCGGCACGTTCGTGCGGTCGCCCGCCGTCGGCGCGGCGGCCGCGTTTGCCCAGTGGTCACCGGCGCCCGGCGCCCTCGGCGGCGTGGATCTGGCGTTCAACTACCCGGTGTTGCCGGAACAGACCGAGGCATTCCGGCAGGCATTGCGGGAGACGGCCGCCGCCGGAGACCTGCGCGCCTTGCTCACTCATGCTCCGCACGACGGCCATCCGCACGACCGGCGCGCGGCCGCGCAATGGCTGTCGCGTCGCGACGGCGTGGCGCTCTCGCCGGATGCCCTGGTGGTGTGCGCCGGTGGCCAGCACGCGCTTGACGTGCTCCAGTTGGCGCTGTGCCGGGCGGGCGAACCGGTTGCCGTGGAGTCGCTGACTTATCCCGGCTGGAAGGCGCTGGCCGCATTGCGCGACATACCGCTCGTCGCCGTCGCCATGACGCCCGACGGCATGGACCCCGCCGCACTCGACACGGCTTGCCGAACGCATGCCGGCCGGTTGCGGATCGTCTACACGATGCCGACGTTGCACAACCCGCTGGGCGGCGTGATGCCGCTGGCGCAGCGTGCCGCCCTGGTGGAGGTCGCCCGCCGCCATGATCTGCTGCTCATCGAGGACAGCGCGTACGGATTTCTCGTGGCCGACGCACCGCCCCCGCTCCGGCACCTGGCCCCGGAGCGCACGTTCGAGGTCTGCAGCCTTTCCAAGCCGGGCGCCCCGGGCTTACGCGTGGCGTATTTGCTCGCGCCGCCCGAACTGCTGCCGCGCGTGCATGCCGCTATGCGGGCCAGCGTGTGGAGCGCCGCGCCATTGATGGCGCAACTCGCTTCCCGATGGATCGAGGACGGCACGCTCGATCTCTGGATCGGGCGCAAGCGCGCGCTGGCGCAGCGGCGTCAGGCTATCGCGAAAGCCTGTCTCGCGGGGCTCGATTCGACGGGACACGACAGTTCCTTCCATCGCTTGCTGCCGGTGCCCGCGCCCATGCGCTGCGACGACGCGGTCGCCGCCCTGCACGCGCGAGGCATTGCCGTCACGCCGGTCGATGCCTTCGCCGCGCCGGGCCAAAGCGCGCCGTCGGCCATTCGCGTCGCGCTCGGCTCGCCCGGCAGCGACGAGGCACTGCAAGCGGCGCTCAGGCAAGTCGCCGATGTCGTGCGCGCCGCCAGACGGCAATAGGGGCAGCATCTTCGGCCCGCCGGGATGACGCCGCCCGCTGTTTCTTTTATGATCGCTTTGCTCCCTGCCGCCGGGCGCCGGCCCAAGCGCCGGACCGGTGTCGTGCAGGCTCCGTCCCCTGTCCACAATCTCAAGGACTCCGAATGTCACATATCCGCTTGTCGCGTGCCCGCTCCCTCGCGCTTGGCACGGCGCTCGCCATCGGCGCAGGCGCGTTCACGCCCGCGTTCGCCGCTTCGAATCTCGCGTTCATGGATAACTCGCCGCTCGCTTTCATGCGCAAGGCCGACAACGCCTCGATCGCCAAGGCCGCGGGTGCGGCGCTGTCCGATCAGCAAGACAACGAAACCGTCGAGTGGAGCAACAAGGGCACGGGCAATCCGACCGCCATCACCGCGCAACTCACCCCGACCAACACCCAGAAGACCGACGCCCAGACCTGCCGCGATCTGATCGTGCTGCTCGGCGCGCGCGGTCAGGAAGTCACGCTGCGCCTGGCGGCGTGCCGAAAGGGCGAGAACGGCCGCTGGGAATTGCAGAAGCGCGGTTCGAAGTAAGCGCGCCGTGGCAGCCATCCGAACCGCGTCGCCGCGCGGACAGGAAAAAGCCGGTTCCGACATCTCGGAACCGGCTTTTTTCATGGCGGTGCCGGTGTGCGGATACCGGCAATGTCGTGCGCCTTCCCGCGTCAGGCGGCTGCCGTCTTCTTGTGGCCTTCGACGTTCGGCAGCAGGATCGTGACGATGCCGAGCAATGGCAGGTAAGCGCACACGTGATAGACGAAGTCGATACTCGTCGCATCGGCGAGCTGACCGAGCACCGCCGCGCCCACGCCGCCCATGCCGAAGGCGAAGCCGAAGAACAGGCCCGAGACCGTGCCCACCTTGCCCGGAATCAACTCCTGCGCATAGACGAGAATCGCCGAGAAGGCCGAGGCGAGAATCAGGCCGATCACGACCGTCAGAATGCCGGTCCAGAAGAGGTTGGCATACGGCAGCATCAGCGTGAACGGCGCCGCCCCCAGGATCGAGCCCCAGATCACATACTTGCGACCGATCCTGTCGCCCAGCGGACCGCCGATCATCGTGCCCGCCGCCACGGCGAACAGGAACACGAACAGGTGCACCTGCGCGCTTTGCACCGATACGTGGAACTTGCTGATCAGGTAGAACGTGAAGTAGCTGCTGATGCTGGCGAGATAAAAATACTTCGAGAAGATCAGCACCAGCAGAATGCCGATCGCGAACATCACCTGGTTGCGCGAGAGATGCGCCGTGCCGCCGCGGCGCGCGGCCGGCTTGCCCTGGTGCGCGGCGCGCTGCGCGGCGTACCAGCGGCTCACCTGGAACAGCACGAAGATGGCGACGAGCGCCGCCACCGAAAACCACGCCACGCTCCCGCGGCCGTGCGGTGCGATGATGAGCGCGGCGAGCAACGGCCCGAGCGACGAACCCACATTGCCGCCGACCTGGAAGAACGACTGCGCCATACCGTGACGGCCCCCCGAGGCCATTCGGGCCACACGCGACGACTCCGGATGGAACACCGACGAACCCATGCCCACCAGCGCCGCCGCCACGAGCAGCACGCCGAAGTTCGGTGCAACGGCCAGCAGCAGCAGGCCCACGAGCGTGAAGCCCATGCCGACCGGCAGCGAGTACGGCTTCGGATGCCTGTCGGTATATAGGCCTACCACCGGCTGCAGCAGCGACGCCGTGACCTGATACGTCAGCGTAATCAGGCCGACCTGCGCGAAGCTCAGATTGAAGCCGGCCTTGAGCAGCGGATAAATCGCCAGGATCAACGACTGGATCATGTCGTTGAGCAGATGGGAAAAGCTGATCGCGGACAGCACGCGAAACGCGGTGCCCTGCGCCGCCGGCGCGGGGGTGCCGGGGAGGGTCGTTGCAGGTTGACTCGACATGGACGGGAACAATGACGTCAAAGGCTTAGGAAAACGCGGCAATTCCGACGGCTTTCGCCCAGCTATGCGCAAAAGTTGGGATTAATCCCAATTTTCGTCGGAAATGGAATGACTGAAGTGTAGAGCATGCGTAAATCGTCGTTACGCCAAGTTTTGTCGCGATTGCGCCATCTCCGGTCTCCGCAAACTGCGGATTCCTCGGAAACCGATGACGCCTGAAATCGCAAGACGATCCGGGCGCATTCTGCTGCGGTGGACTCGCGGCAAATCACACATCCCGAGGCTCGGCGGCAGGTTTTCCGGGGCTGTGCGGGTTTATCGGGGGTCGGACGCCGTCGGGGATTCGTGTAGAGTCGATTGACGAGTTGTGCCGTGCAACACGGCGCGCGCGAGCGGCATTCCAGGCGTCCCGGATGGTCGAGGCGCCCGGTGCAGTGGGCGGCCCGACGCTTTCCTTGGTTGGCAGCAGAACATGATTCAACACTCCAGAGTCGTGCAGTGGCTGGTGACCGGACTTGTCGTGGCGGTCACGCTCGTCGTCGTCCTGGTGCTGGGCTGGTTGCGCATCTATCACATGTCGCAATCGGTGCTTCAGGAAAATGCCGAACGTCAGCGCGATGCCATCGAGCGCATCATCGCGCAAGCCGACGGTACGCTCCGGGGCGCCGCCCCCTGGGTGGGGCGCGCTTGCGGCGAAGTGAGTACTTCGCTCCAGGCGGCCGGCACGCTCAGCCCATACTTCCGCTCCATTTGGCTTGTCTCTCGCGGCCAGCTCTATTGCTCGTCGGTGGTTCGGTCAGATATGCCCGTGAGCTTGCCGCTACCCGCCGATCTCGTGCCGATGCTGACCGGCACGCGTACCCTGCTCGTCGGCGGTTCGCCGTACGTCCCCGACGCACCGGCACTCGCCCTCTACGTGCCGACCTCGGCGACGGACGGCGTGCTCGGCTTCGTCGACGGCATCTATCTCACGGAAACCCTCCTGAGCATCAAGAACAGCGACCTGGCCTGGACCGCCATGACGGTGGGCAAGGTGGCACTCACTTCCGAGGGTCCGAGACTGGAGTCGGCCGGGATCGCGACACGCGGCGCGCAGGTAACGCTGGCGTCGGAGCACTTCGTCACGTCGCTCGCAGGCAGCCCGTCGCTGATGCAATCGCTCGCGGCCAACCAGGCGCCGATCTTTCTTTCGTTCGGAGGGGTCGTCGCATTCCTGCTCGGCGTGATGACATTCCGCCGCCTGGGCCCCGCCCAGTTCATGAAGCGACAGATCGCGCAGGGCATCCGGCATAACGAATTCAAGGTCTACTACCAACCGGTGATGGAGCTCGCCACGGGCCGCTGCGCGGGCGCCGAGGCGCTGGTGCGTTGGCATCATCCGGTCGCGGGGCTGGTCCGGCCCGACGCGTTCATTCCGATTGCCGAAGACAACGGCCTCATCATCGAACTCACCCGCTCGCTGTTGCGTCAGATTCGCAACGACGTGGCCAAAGGCGCGTTACCGCAGGGCTTTCATATCGGCATCAACCTCGCCGAGCGCCACTTGCGCGACATGACCATCGTGCATGACATCGAGCGGTATTACGGCACGCTGAACGACACCTATCCGATGGTCGCCGAGATCACCGAGCGCTACGTGATTCGCGACACGGCCGCCGCACGCGGCGTGATGGCCGAGCTCCAGCGGCGCGGCATCGAGACCGCGCTCGACGATTTCGGCGCCGAGAACAACTCCATCGGGTATCTCAAGCGCTACGACTTCAACTATCTGAAGATCGACAAGGAATTCCTGCCCGTGACCGAGGACGATGTGGTCACGCGCAACATTTGCGATTCCATCATCCACCTCGCGGAGCGGCTGGACATGACGATCGTGGCCGAGGGCGTCGAGAACGAGATGCAGGCGAGCTACCTGCGCACGCGCAACGTCACCTATGCCCAGGGGTATCTGTTTGCCCGCCCGATCTCGTTCGACGAGCTGGTGCAATTCGCGATCGCCCATGCGGGCACCGGGCTGACGGCGGTCAAGCGCGGGGCGCCGGCGCCGTCCCGGCTGCCGTCTCCACGCATGACGGGATGATGCCCCGTCCCGAGGCGACGCAGACGCATCGCGAAAACGCCGGCCCAGGCCGGCGCTTCGCGACTTCGATCCTGCCGTGGACGTCAGAAGACCAATTGCGGCATGTTGCTGCGAGGCGCCGGCGTGGCGGCCGCGCGCGTGCTGGCCCGCATTTCGGCGCGCAGCAACCACAATCGCTGTGCGACGAAACTTCTGAAGCGCATTTCACCTGCGGAGAAAGAGATTTGCATCTGATGTCGCTTGCCGTTGGGCAGCGTGCGAACCAGACGATAGTATCGAGCCCCGTCAACCGTTTCCTTGATATTCCTGACGCGCATCATTTCACCCCGTTTCTGTTGTGTCAGGTGAGTGGGCACTTCGGCAAACGTCGCATTCCCGGTGCGCGCTGATCCGGCCAAAACTCGACCTGACGCGATACGACCGGCTTTTTGGGGGGGGCATGCGGCAAATTCAATGTAGAGGAGAAACGTCCCCCATTCGTCCCCCAAAGGAATCGCCGAAGCGTGCTTCGTTGGTGCGCCGCAACAGTTCGCCGTCCAGCGTTGTTTTCCGCCGGTTCGCCCGCCCTCTACAATGCGGCCACCCGCTGTATTGAATCGAAAAAATCATTATGGTTTCCGAACCTTCTTCAACGCCGCCCAGCGTTTTGCACAACGAAATGGACACCTCTCTGCAAGTCAGCGGTTCGCTGTGGTTGCATCGTGGCAATTCGTCGCTCGGAGGCCAGGCGCGCATCGCCCTGCTGGAACACATTGCCACCACCGGTTCGATCACGGCGGCGGCCAAGGCGGCGGGCATGAGCTACAAGGCCGCGTGGGATGCCGTGGACGCCATGAATCAGTTGGCAGGCGAGCCGCTCGTGGCGCGCAGCACGGGCGGGCGCGGCGGTGGCGGTACGCGACTGACCGTCCGCGGCGCGAAACTGGTCGCCGCGTTCCGTGCCGTGGAGGCGGCGCAGCAGCAATTCCTCGCGCGCGTGGCGGCCGATCTGGAGCGTTTCGACGAACAGTGGCCGATCATCGCGCGCCTTGGACTCCAGACCAGCGCGCGCAACCAGTTGCACGGCACGATCAGCGGCATCCGGCATTGCGGCGTGAACGACGAAGTGACGCTGACGCTGCCGGGCGGCGAGGCCATCGTCGCGTCGCTCACCCATCACAGCGCGCAGGCATTGGGATTGGCGACCGGCGGCGAGGCGTTTGCGTTGATCAAAGCGCCCTGGATCGAAATCGCGCGCGGTGTCGATCTCGCCGGCTTGCCCACGGCCAACCGGCTCTGCGGCACGGTGGACGCCATCGAGGACGACGAGGGGCAGGCCGAAGTGATCCTCGCCCTGCCCGGCGGCACGCGGCTCGCAGCCGTCATGCCGCACGATACGCTCGCGGCGCGCGGGCTGGCGCCGGGTGTGGGGGCCACGGCCGCGTTTACCGCCGCCAGCGTGATCATCGGTGTGATGGCCTGATGGCGCGGTGGCCTGACGCCCCGAAGACGGGGACCCCGGCCGCCATGCGATTTACAGCGCTGGCGTTTCGCAGTTCGGCACGGCCTGACGGAGGGCATCACGTCGATCCAGTCGCAGGCTCAGCACGGCCACGCCGGCGCCGGCGAGCGGCACCAGCGCCGCGACCCAGGGCACGGCAGCCAGCCCGGGGCCGTGGTCGATGACGAAGCCGCCCAGCCACGCGCCGATGGCGTTGCCGAGGTTGAACGCGGCGATGTTGAAGCTCGATGCGAGACTCTCGCCCGCCCCCGACGTCTTCTCCATCACCCACAACTGCAACGGCGCCACCGTCCCGAAGGCGGTCACGCCGAGCAGCGCCACGAAAACGACGGCCAGCCAGTGCGAGTGCATGGCGAACGTCATCAGGCCGAGCACGACCGAGAGCGCCATCAGGCTTCCCAATACCGTACGCACGACATGACGGTCCGCGAGCTTGCCGCCCAGCAGGTTCCCCACGACCAGACCCCCGCCGAAGACCAGCAGGATCGGCGACACGGCCCCTTCCGCAAACCCCGTCACTTCGGTCAGCAGCGGCGCGATATAGGTGAACACGCCGAATACGCCAACCCAGCCGAGCACGGTCGTGAGCAGGCCCAGCAACACCGGACGGCGCGCCAGCGCGCGCAGGTCGGCCCGCCAGTCACCCGCGTGCGTCGGTGCGGCAATCCTCGGCACGAACCCCGCAATGACCAGAAATGCGATCACGCCAATGGCCGTCACGGCCCAGAAGCTGGCGCGCCATCCGAAATGCTGTCCAAGCCACGTACCGAACGGCACGCCCAGAATGTTGGCGACGGTCAGTCCGGTGAACATCACGGCGATGGCGGACGCCCGACGCTCGCGCGGCACCAATCCGGTCGCGACCACGGAGCCGACGCCGAAGAACGTGCCATGGGCGAACGAGGTGAGCACGCGCGCGGCCATGAGCGCGCCGTACGTCGGGGCGAGCGCACAGGCGGCGTTGCCGACAGTGAAGATCGCCATGAGCACGAGCAGCACGGTCTTGCGCGGCCAGCGGGCGGTCGCGGTGGTCATGACCGGGGCGCCGACCACCACACCGAGGGCATAGCCGGAAATCAGCAGGCCCGCCGCCGCGATCGACACGCCGAAGTCGGCGCCGACGTTGAGCAGCAGGCCCATGATGACGAACTCCGTCACGCCGATGCCGAAGGCACCGGCGGTGAGGGCGTAAAGGGCGATGGGCACGGAAAACTCCTTTCTGGACGAGGGAATGGCCGCGCCGTCGACATGTTCGACGGCGCGGCAATGTGCGGAATATAGACGCCCTTTCATTGATGAAATAGACTGCCGTCGGGAATATGATTTGTGACACCAAGGCACAAATCAGCGAATAGCGAGCGCTGACGCGGGACGCCAAGGGACAAGGCGGGACGAAGGCGGCCGCCCGGGCGGCCGAGACAGACAGGAATCACGGGTATCGAATGGGTCGACAGGACGTCAATCGCTCCGGCGATATGGAAGTATTCACACGTGTGGTGGAACTCGGCGGGTTCTCTGCCGCCGCGCGGGCATTGCACATGACGCCTTCGGCCGTGAGCAAGTTGATCGCGCGGCTCGAAACGCGTCTGGGCACGCGCCTGTTCAACCGTTCGACTCGTCGGCTGCAACTTACCCCCGAGGGCGGCGCATTCCATGAGCGCGCGATGCGCGTGCTCGCCGATATCGACGCGGCCGAGCGCGAAGCGGCCGCGGGCGCCGTGCCGCGCGGATGGTTGCGGGTGAATTCGAGCGTGCCGATCGGCACCCACTACCTCTTGCCGGTGATTCCGGCGTTCCTCGCCCGGTATCCCGAAATCCGGCTCGATCTCACGCTCACCGACACCGTCGTCGACCTGCTGGAGCAGCGCGCCGACGTCGCCGTGCGCGCCGGTCCGCTACGCGACTCGCGACTCGTGGCACGAAAGCTCGGCGAAAGTCAGGTGCACGTGGTGGCGTCACCCGATTATCTTGCGCGCAGCGCCCCGCTGCGCACGCCTGCCGACCTGGTGCATCACAACGTCATGGCGTTCAACTTCGATCGCCAGGTGCAGGGCTGGCCGTTTCGCGACGGCTCGGGCGGCGTCACGCACTTCCACCAGACCGGCAACCTGTCGCTGAGCGACGGCGAGACAATGCGCAAGCTTGCACTCCAGGGGGTGGGGCTGGCGCGTCATGCGCGGTACCACGTCGACGACGACCTGCGCGCCGGACGCCTCGTCACCGTGCTCGAGGACTACAACGCGGGCGAGGCGGAGCCGGTGCACGCAGTGTACGTCGGGCAGGGCGGTCATTTGCCTGCGCGCGTGCGAGCGTTTCTCGACTTCCTCGTGGACAACGTGCACCTGCCCTGACGCGGCGGCCCGAGCGCGCGAGCGCTACGCACGTATGTCGTACGTAGCGTACCGACAGACAGAAAGGCCGTTAGCGCAGCTCAGAGTCACACGAGCCACGCGATTCACGCGATTCACGCGCGTTGGCGGTGCGACCAGACAAACAACGGCCACGCGATGGCCGCGCAAAGCAGGCCGCCCGCCCACACCAGCCCCCATCCAGCGATCGACAGCAGCAGCGGGATACTAAGCGGCGTGAGGAACATCGTGAGGAAGACGCCGGTGTTTCCGATACCGAGTGCCGTGCCCGCGCGCGACGCGCCGGCGAGCGTGGCCAATTCGGTAAACGCCACCCCGTGCCACGCCGACGCCACCACACCGCCCGCAATCAGCAGGATCACCACCCACGGCGTGCCGTGCGCGAGCCAGTCGGGACGCAGCGATAGCAGCGCCACGAGCAGGGCGAGCAGCGCGAACACCGCGCCGACCACGATCGTGCACACGCGCAGATACTGCGGACGATTGCGACGCTTGTCGGTAAAGCGTCCGCTCCACACACGGGTGATCGCCGCACCGGCCTGCACCGCGCCCAATGTGAGCGAAATCGTCGCCACGCTGGCGTGCGCGAAGTCGTGGAGAAACACCGTGCCGAACGTGAGCACGGCGATCTGCGGCATGGCGAGCACCGCCATGCCCAGCGCCGTACTCAGCAGTCGGGCATCTCGCAGCGGCGAGTAATGCCTGTCCTGCATCGGCAAGCCGCCGCCGTTGGTCGGGGCCGGCTGGTTGGCGTCGCGCGCTTTCGCCGCGACGCTCGCCGGCGGCGCCGCACTGCCGTTCGCCCCCTGCGGCGGTTCGAGCAACCAAAGCCAGGCCATGCCGGCCGCCGCCAGCGACGCCGCCGCAAGCCCGATGTACACGGCGCCGAAGCCGAAGTGCACGGCGGTGCCCGGGAGTACGAGCGCACCGATCCCGCCCCCCAGGGGCACGGCACATTGCCGTACGCTCATCGCGAGGCCGCGCTCGCGATCGTGAAACCAACGCATGATCGCGCGCCCGCTCGACCCATTGACGCTGCCGCCCAGCGCGCCGATGAGCAGCATGCCCGCCGCGAGCACCGGCGCCGACGGAATGAACGGCGCCCTGGGCACCACCCAGGCCCCCAGACCGACGAATGCCAGCGCCGTCACCAACAGACCGACGAGGAGCACCCTGCGGTCGCCCCAACGATCGGTCAACATGCCCCACGGCAATTCGGACAGGGCGATGCCCAGGCCAATCATGCCGAGCACGATACCGAGATCGCCGGTGCCGAGCGCGTAGGCGCTGCGCATTTGCACGGCCGTCGCGGGAATGCCGCCCATCGCGGCGGCAAAGCTGGCGTTGGCGACCACACCGACGCCGAGCACCTTCCAGCGATGGTTTGGGCCGAGACCCCCTGAGATGGGCGGCGTCGACGCAGTGGGCGCCGCTGCCTTCGGGGAAACGGCGGGAGCAGGACAGAGACGTTCATTCATGGATGACACGGTGCGCGAACCGAACGGCACGCGACTCAGAGCGGAGGGAGGTCGGCGGCGTCGCGTCCCCTCGGCCATGCAGCCATGGGGACAGTCCAACGCCACGGCCTCATCCTACGGATGGACATTGCATCGGAAAAGCGGGAAAATTCGATGACTTATATCGAGTTTTCCGGATTAACCAGAACGGATACTCCCGTTCGTCCGGACGGGGTCCTGCCCGATAACCGCGCGGTGTGATCCGCCGAAGGCGTCGTCACGGGCGCCTGCGAAGGGCATGATTCCCGTCGGGGGTTTCCGCGACATCCGAGAGCCGCCATGAACGCCCGAGCCTTCGATCTCACGCAGTTGCGCACCTTCATCGCCATTCACGACGCAGGCAGCATTTCCGCCGCGGCCGAACAGATCTTCCTGTCACAGTCCACCGTCAGCGAGCAACTCAAGAAGCTCGAAGAACGTGCTGGACAGCCACTGCTGGTGCGCTCGCGCAAGGGCATGCGCCCCACGCCCGCGGGGACACGGCTGCTCGCGTATGCCCGTCAGATATCGGCGCTCTCCGAAGCCGCATTCGAAGACCTGCAGGGCGTGTTGCTCGACGGAGAACTGCGCATCGCGATCACGGACTACTACCGACCGCACGACGTCGGTCGCGTGCTCAAGCGATTCACGAGTCTGTACCCGCGGTTGCGGCTGCATGTGAGCGCCATGCAAAGTGCGCAGATCGAGCGAACGGCGATGACCGGCGAGCACTTCGACGTGGGATTGGCGCTGCGGCTGATGAATGAAGATATCGGCAAAGGCCCCAGGGCGCTGGGGTATCGCACGCCAGGCACGCTTGTGCGGCGCGAACGTCTCGTGTGGGCCATGTCGTCGACGCTGGCGGAGCCCGTCGGCGAGCCGCTGCCGCTCGTGACCCTGCCGCCGTCGTGCGCTTTGCAAAGCCTCGTGCTGGGTGTGCTCGAGCGTCACAAGGTGCCATATCGCGTATCGCACTCGGCGGCGGGCGTCGCCGGCATGCAGCTGGCGCTGAGCGCAGGGTTGGGTATTTCGTGTCTGAACGAATCGGCGCTCACCGCCGACCTCGTCGTCTGCCCGCCATCGCTCGGCCTGCCGCCGCTGCCGCGCGCGGAATTCCACCTGCTGCCCGGACGCGCCGACGAAACGGAGCTGATCCGCCACGCGCGCAATGCGCTGTTGCGCCTGTTCGCGTGATACCTTTGCCCCCTGATCCCGTTTTTGTCCGCATTCTGCGGTTCCCGTCATGCCGGAAAATACCCCGATTCGTCTGAATTTCAACACGCGTCGCGCGCTGCTGTTCGCGCTGACGGCCGAGCGTCTGTCGGCATTCTACGAACATGGGCAGTGGATGACGGACAAGCAGGGTGCGACGCTCGCGCAGATGTGGCTGTCGCGCTCGAAGCTGCAATTGCCGCTGGAAGAGCGGCGTCTGCTCTCGACACTGAGCGACGACTTTGCGCGCGAACTGGCCGGCACGCTCTCGCGCGAGGCGGGGCTATACACGGCGCACGAGATGATGGAATCCCTCGACGCGGACTATGCGTACGCGTCGGTGGTGGCGCAGGATTTGCTGGAAGATTGCACGCGCCGCCTCGTGGAGGCGGGCATTACCGAATAAGCGGCGGGGAACACGTCGGAGGGCGCGGCCGCGCGGGCCCGTCAGGCGACGGTGCCGCGCTCCTGCACGAGCACCCACGGTGCCACGACGACGGCCCAAAGTTCGGGCGTGCGCGCCGCGAAATCCGACGCCTGTTCGGCCTGCATTCGCTGCACCAGGCCCGACGAAAGCCACTGCGACACGGTGGTGGTGTCGTCGTCGGCAACCGCTTGCGCGACCGACACGAGATCGACGCCGGGGGCGACGTAGAGCAGCGCGCCGCGCGCGAAGAACGACTCCAGGTCCTTCCAGTCGATCTTGGCAGTCTCGCCGAGCAGACGCAGATAGGTGTCGCTTGCCCCGGCGGCAGCGGCCTGGGCGGATGGGTCGGACGGGAGAGGCTTTGGGGAATCCATGACGACAGGTACCGGGAGCACCGCAAGTAACGAAAACCGCATTGTAATGCGCCCCGGCATGCGCGACGGTGGTAGCATCGGAACCCCCTGCAAGGCACCGGCGTCGCAATGACATGACACGGCCGCCAAGGGGTGGTCAACGTTTTACCGAGGAACCGCATGTCCAATCAAAAAACCAATCCCAAGCTGGAACAAGCCCTGACGCGCGGCGATCTCGCCATGCGCCAGATCAACTCCGCCCGTGCCACGGCGCTGCTGCGCGCACTTGGCGAGATGATCGTGGCGGCGTCGGCAACGATCGGCGTCGAGGCGGTGGTGGACGTGCCCAACGGCGACAAGGTCTACGACCCGGAAGACGGTGTGTGGCCGCAGACGCTCGTGCTGTCGTTCGACGGTCCGATCGAGGACGCGGACGAAGAAGAGTTGCGTACCGTGCAACTGATCGCCGACAGGCATCCGGAGACCTTCCAGGTCGTGTGGCATCGCGCCGACGGCAAGATGGGGCGCCATGAGGCGCGTCCGCTGGCCATGGTCGCCTTCCTGACCGACGTCGAAGTGCCCTGGCTCGACGACGACGCCTGATCAGATCGACGCCAGCGCGAACGTGCTGCCCGGGGCGAGCTTCTCGACGATGCCGCCCTGCCTGAAGCACAACGCGTCGAAATCTCCCATCACGGTCGCCTGATCGCCCTGCACGTGCAACGCGGTGCCTTCCGGAATGGCGACGACGCACTCATCGGGATTGATCGCCAGATACTCCGCCAGGCGCTCCTCGCGCGACTCGCCGTTGTGGCCGTCGGGCTTGCCGCTGATGAAATGCGGGTTCACCTGGAACGGAATCAGGTTGAGGGCCTTGAGCGTCGGCGGCTCGACGATGGGCATGTCGTTCGTCGTACGAATCGTGGGACACACCACGTTCGCCCCGGCGCTCCACCCCACATACGGCATGCCCGCATTCACGCGCTCGCGCAACAGACCCACGAGCCCCGCGTTGTAGAGGCGATCGAGCAGGGCGAACGTGTTGCCGCCGCCCACCACCACCGCGTCGGCGAGCGCCACCGCGGCGCGTGGGTCCGGGCTTCGGTGGATCGACTCGAGCGCGTAGCCGAGCCGCTCGAAGGTAGGTTTCACGCGTGCCTCGTAGTCATCGAAGCTGGACGTGATGCCGCCCGCGTACGGCACGAACAACACACGCCGGGCACGCCCGCGCAGTACCGCGTGCACCTGATCGTCGACCTGCTCCAGATACCCCAGGTTGCCCTTGCGGGAACTGCTCATCATCAGAATCTGTTTCACGACACATGCCTCCGGGGGCAAAGAATTTCTCGGGGGACCACGCCGGATCGGCCGGCCAGAGCATCGAGTGTACCCGCCGCACGAACCGACAAATTCCGGGGTATCCGATGGCCATCGCGCGCCACCGGCGGGTCGCGGCCATTTCTCATGAAGTGAAACGCCATATCGAATGCTGCAACTGACGATGAAAAAATGCGCACGGGGCGCAAAGCCTTGTCGCACCGACGTCATACGCAAACCCTTATGCCACCTATAACCGACGGTGGTGTCGCCACCTGAAATCCCGGGTTTCCGAGCGCGCGGAGAAGGATTACACTCAGAGTCTTATATAAGACTGCCCCTTATCGTCCGCCCTGCCGACGACTCCCCGGTGAAACGAGTGCCGGAACGTCGAAGCCGGGCGACGAAGTCGCGTCAACCAGGTTTTCAAACTCGAGTACAGCATCATGACTTCCACTTCCCAGCGTGGCGGCCTGAAGGTCGCAGACAATCTGATCGCGTTCATCGAAAAGGAAGCCCTGCCGGGCACCGGTGTCGATGTCGACGCATTCTGGAAGGGCTTCGACGCCATCGTCCACGACCTCGCGCCGAAGAACCGCGCCCTGCTCGCCGAGCGCGACCGCCTGCAAGGCGAACTGGACAACTGGCACCGCGCCAATCCGGGCCCGATCGCCGACGCGCCCGCGTATCGCGCGTTCCTCGAGAAGATCGGGTACCTGCTGCCCGCGCCCGCGAGCGTGAAGGCCACCACGGCGAACGTCGATGACGAAATTTCACAGCAGGCCGGCCCGCAACTCGTCGTGCCGCTGTCCAATGCCCGCTACGCGCTCAATGCCGCGAACGCGCGCTGGGGCAGCCTGTACGACGCCCTGTATGGCACCGACGCCATTCCCGAGACCGACGGCGCCGAGAAGGGCGCGGGCTACAATCCGAAGCGCGGCGAACGCGTGATCGCCTTCGCGCGCGGCTTCCTCGATCAGGCCGCGCCGCTGGCCGAAGGCTCGCACAAGGATGCGACCGGCTATCGGGTGGAGAATGGCAAGCTCGTCGTCACCACGAAGCAGGGCACGACCGGCCTGGCCACGCCGTCGCTGTTCGTGGGCCACCAGGGCGACGCTGCCGCACCGACCGCCGTGCTGCTCAAGCACAACGGCCTGCACTTCGAGATCCAGTTCGATGCCAATCATCCGATCGGCAAGACCGACGCCGCTCACATCAAGGACGTGCTCGTCGAGGCCGCCGTCACGACCATCATCGACTGCGAAGACTCGGTCGCGGCCGTGGACGCCGACGACAAGGTCGACCTGTATCGCAACTGGCTCGGCCTGATGCAGGGCACGCTGACCGAGGAAGTCGCCAAGGGCGGCAAGACCTTCACGCGCCGCCTGAACGCCGACCGCGAATACACCGGCGCCGATGGCAAGCCGGTCAAGCTGCATGGGCGCTCGCTGCTGTTCATTCGCAACGTCGGCCACCTGATGACGAACCCGGCGATCACCGATCGCGATGGCCACGAAATTCCGGAGGGTATTCTCGACGGCGTGGTCACCGTGCTCGCCGCGCTGCACGATCGCAAGCACCAGCTGAACTCGCGCACCGGCTCGATCTACATCGTCAAGCCGAAGATGCACGGCCCGGCCGAAGTGGCTTTTGCCGACGAACTGTTCGGTCGCATCGAAGATCTGTACGCCCTGCCGCGCAACACGCTCAAGATGGGCATCATGGACGAGGAGCGCCGCACCAGCGTGAACCTCTCGGCCTGCATCGCGGCGGCGGCGGCGCGCGTGGCGTTCATCAACACGGGCTTCCTCGATCGCACGGGCGACGAAATGCACACGGCGATGGAAGCCGGTCCGATGATGCGCAAGGGCGACATGAAGTCGTCGGCATGGATCACCGCGTATGAAAAGAGCAACGTGCTCGTGGGCCTGGCGGCCGGGCTGCGCGGACGCGCCCAGATCGGCAAGGGCATGTGGGCGATGCCGGACCTGATGCACGCGATGCTCGAACAGAAGATCGCGCATCCGAAGGCCGGGGCGAACACGGCATGGGTGCCGTCGCCGACCGCCGCCACGCTGCACGCGCTGCACTACCATATGGTCGATGTGCAGGCCGTGCAGCAGGCGCTCGAGAAAATCGACTACGCGAAGGAGCGCGACGCGCTGCTCACCGGTCTGCTGACCGTGCCGGTCGTGGCGAAGGCCGAGTGGACTGCCGATGAAATCCGCAAGGAGATCGAAAACAACGCACAGGGCATTCTGGGTTATGTCGTGCGCTGGATCGATCAGGGTGTGGGTTGCTCGAAGGTGCCGGACATCAACGACATCGGCCTCATGGAAGACCGTGCGACCTTGCGCATTTCGAGCCAGCACCTGGCCAACTGGCTGCGTCACGGCGTCATCACGCGCGAGCAGGTCGAAGAGACCATGAAGCGCATGGCCGTCGTGGTCGACAAGCAGAACGCTGGCGACAAGCACTACGTGCCGATGGCACCGAACTTCGACGATTCGCTCGCGTTCAAGGCGGCCAGCGCGCTCGTGTTCGAAGGGCTCACGCAGCCCAACGGCTACACCGAACCGCTGCTGCACAAGTACCGTCTGGCGTTGAAGGCGAAGCAACGCGGCTGATGACGCGTGACGGATGCCGCGATGTATCGCGGCATCCGGTCACGGCACAAGACGCCCGGTGGGGGAATCCCCGCTGGGCGTTTGTCATTGTGGCGAAGCCGCGACGTGTGCACCCCGGGGAACGAAAACGTTGTTCAACGCACGTCGACACCCGCCGCCATGAGTGAGCCGATGACGTCCTGGTAGTCGACGAACGCGGCTTGCCCCTGCGGCCAGTGTTCCCGGAACAGCGTGACGTCATATCCCGCCTCGTGCGCCGCCTTCGCGCGCGCTTCGGTGGGTGAGTCGGCGCCGAAGCACAACATCGTGCCACCCGCCCCCTTGGGGCCGTTGGCGATCCGCATTGCCGCCACGAACAGATCCTCCCCGGAGGTCGGCATCGCGGTGCCCCGGTCGAACGTACCGGGCACGTGCTTGACCTCGACAAACCGATCACAATGGGTCGTGTCGAGCGCGCCCTCGAGGTAGATGCCGGCCGTCGTCATGCCGAGTTCCTGCGCCAGGGCGTAGACAACCCCGATATTCGCATCGCTACCGCCCCCGATGACGACGATCCGACGTCCATTCTGCGCATCGCGCGTCGTCAGCAACTGCTGGGTAAGCGCGAGCTTCAGTCCCTCGGGTTGCGCGTATTCCGAATTCGCAAATCCTTGAACGACCACGAGATACTTGCCGTCGATGATGTCGGTCAGCGTTCGCTCGAAAAAGTCATCCGTGTCCGGCAAATCCTGGGCCGGCGGCGTCACCGGGGAAAGCGGCGGGTGGTTGCCGCAGTAGTCAACAGTGGATGGCATGACATGGCTCCTATCGCGCGTGGCGAGCAAGATCCTCGGGAACGCCGCGTCCGGACGACGCGCCTGCGCGTCGGACCGACGTCACGATGCGCCACGACGACGCACGCCTTGGCCCAATGGCGTCGAAGCACGCGCAAAGTGTCCTCCCCGGTCCGCCGACGCGACTTCCGGGTTTCGCTTCACGGACAGCGCGAATCGGCCCAACACCGCGCACGCGAGCGCGCCGACGCGCGCCAATATGGACTTGCAAACGCGAATTCGGGACTTATCATCACGCGGCCGTCGCGGTAACCTGTCGAGCGTCGTCGTCATTTCAGGAGCCGGCTGCGCATGGATTCCGCAGATTCCGCCGATCCCGCCATTGCCTTGCAGCGCGCCGAGCGCCGGGCCCTGTCCTTTCTGCTGGTCGCGCTGGCGATCTTCATCGCCACGCTATTCATGCCCGTGCACTTCGTGACGGGCTGGATTCGCGCGGCGGCCGAAGCCGCGATGGTCGGCGGGCTGGCCGATTGGTTCGCGGTCGAAGCGTTGTTCCGGCGCATCCCGATTCCGGGGCTTTCGCGACACACGAACATTCTCATTCGAAAGAAGGACGCGCTGGGCGACGGCCTGGCCCGATTCGTGCGCGAGAAGTTTCTCGACACGCCGTCGGTCGTGCGGCTCATTCGACAGCAGAATCCGGCGGACGCCGTCACGCACTGGCTCGGCTCGTACGAAAACACCCGGCAATTGAGTGCCGTCCTGGTGAAGGTGACGGGCGGCGTGCTCGACGTGATGGACGAGCGCAACGTGCAGGCGTTCATCCGTCGCGCACTCGACACGATGATCGACCGGCTGGACTTCTCGCAATCGGCGGCGGCGATTCTGGATACCCTCACGCGCGACGGGCGTCATCAGGCGTTGCTCGACGAGACGCTCGACTATCTCATCGCACTCCTGAACGAACCGCGCACGCGTGAATTCATTTCGGCGCGCATCGTCGACTGGCTCAAGAGCGATCACCCGAAAAAGGAGAAAGTGCTGCCCTCGGAGTGGATCGGCGACAAGGGATCGGACATGATCTCGGCGGCCCTCACGCGCTTGCTTGCGCAGATGGAGGCCGACGAGACGCACCAGTTGCGGCAGGCATTCGATCGTGCGGTCGCCGGGCTCATCGAACGGCTCAAGCATGACGCGACCTTGCAGGAGAAGCTCGACGCGTTCAAGGCCCAACTCAAGGGCGATACGGCGCTCAACGCCTACGTGGGCGGGCTGTGGAACGAATGGCGAAACTGGGTGAAGCACGACCTCGCGCGCGACGATTCCGTCATCGGCGCGAAAATCACCGGCGCCGCGGCGTGGATCGGCCAGGAGCTTGCCCGCAGCGAATCGCTGCGCCGCGCGCTCGACGCCCAACTGCTCGACACCGCCGAGCGCATGGCACCGGGCTTCGCCGACTTCGTGACGGAGCACATCCGCGCCACGGTGCACGGCTGGAACGCGGAACATCTTTCGCGGCAGATTCGGCTCAGCGTCGGACAGGACCTGCAATACATCCGCATCAACGGCACGCTCGTCGGCGGGCTGATCGGCGCCGTGCTATACCTGATCGCACAGGCGCCGGTGTTGTTTCTGTGAAGGCGATGTGCACGACCGTGTCGTCCCCACCGCCACTCAGGGGTTGCGAACATCGCCGTAACCGTCTGCGGACGCATGGATCGGCCCGGCGGCAAGAACGCGCCACACTTGTCTGCAATCGCACAACCGACAAAGCCGCCGGCCCGTGTGGGCTGGCGGCTTCGCGTCGCTTGATATCGACGTGTGCGCAGCTTACGAACGGTTGTCCTGCAGCAGGGTGCGATCGCTCAGTTGAGCGCGCACGTCGGCACGCGTGAGCGGATCGGCGATCGCGGCGGCCTGCGTCGGGTTGGCCGTGACCAGCGGTGCGCCGGTTTCGACTTGATTCAGCACACCGGCAGCGGCGGCCTGAGCAAGCTCGCTGCGCACTTCGGCGCGGCTCAGTTGGCTTTGACCGGTCACGGCGATGTCGGGCACGTTGTTGTCATAACGTGCATCGGCGAATGCAGAGGCCGACACAAACGAAGCGGCGGCAACCACGGCGGCAAGGATACGAGTGTTCATGGTGAGACTCCTGTCAATGTTGGATAACGGCTTGGTCAGCTAGCGTTCGGGGCATCGAACCACCTGGTTTGTTGCGTTGCGGTGTCCGTCGCGTTGGCATGGATGAATCTTAGGGAAAACCCGTGGTTTTTTCGCAACTAAGCGTCCACAAAACGCAACCGATCGTCCGATTCGAAAAAACTATTGAAAATCAATTTGTTAGCGCCGTTAAACCTCATAAGTGGCAGGTAAATGACTCCTTCGGGGCGCGAAATCGACCGGATATGCCGCCACGCGCAACAAGGTCTTTGACGCGACGGGGTTTATTGCAAAGTGCGTCGGCAGTAGAGTGACAACATGATGAAGTCAACCGGCATCGTGGCTCGCAAGGTGCGCCGCACCGCGGACGACCCGGTTCGAACAGGAGCATTACCATGGCTGCCCTCGGGTCTTTCCTTTTGCTGGTGAGCGCCTCGCTGCTGACCGCCTCGTATCTGCGCAGCCGCGCCGCGCGTGCGCGCCGCCAGCCGGTACGTATCACCCGCCGGTAAGTTGCGCACGGCGCACGCCTTGCCGCACTGCAAAAAGGATGTCGCCGACACGTCGGGTCGGCGCGAGCACATATCGTCCCTGACTTGCCGCCCAATAGGGAAAATCGGCATTTTTGAAGGGTGATTATTTCGTTTTCAGCAATGCGCCCTTCCTCGGGATCGCATTTTTCTCCCTCACGCGCGAGCGTAGATTTGGCAACCATGACGACGCCCATGGTGGACGTCTCGCCAGACAGGAGAAATGAAAATGAAGCCGATTCTGATTGCCTCGACCCTTGCCCTCGCGCTCGTTGCCGGTGCCGCCAGCGCCGCAGAGAGCGCACAGCAGCCGGCCGCTCAGCCGCAGCAAGCCCAGCAGCAAGCTCAGGCGAAGACTCAGGCACAGGCCCAGCCGGGTCCGGTCGCGGCACAATCGTCGACGGTCGTCGCTCCGGTGTACGAAGTGCCGGGTCGCGTGAACCGCGCCGGTTCGATCTACTTCGGCCAGTAAGTCCGTAAAAAAAGCGGCAAGCCGGGGAGCCATCCACCGGCCTGCCGCGCTCCCGACTCACCGGGACGAGATTTCTCTCTCGCGCGCCTCCTCGCGCAACCTTCTCCCCGCCTTCCCCCTGCGCCGCGTCTGCCTCAATAGGTCCGTTTCATCGCTGCCGCACAGGCCGCGGACAGGCATCCCACCACGAGCACGTACACCGCAATCCACCACGGCTTGTGTCCCCCGTATTCGAGCAGCGTTGCGGCCACGAGCGGCGTGATCGAACTCGAGACGATTCCCGACACCTGATAGACCACCGAGATGCCGGTGTATCGCACGCGTGTGTCGAACAGCTCGCAGAACATCGATGCCTCGGGCCCATACACGAACGCATACACCACACCCAGCGGCACGATCACCGCAAGCGACACCCACCAGACGTTCGACGAGTAATGCATGAGCGCCAGCGCCGGGATCGAACACACGCCGCATGCCAGCGCGCCCCAGCCGAACACGCGGCGACGCCCGACGCGATCCGAGAGTTTCGACGCATAAGGAATCGTGACGATCAGCACGAGCGCCGCCACCGTCACCGCGAGCAACACCGGTGTCTTCGGGAAATGCAGCGTGCCTACGAGATAGGAAATCGCGAACACCGCATAGACGTTGAACACCACCCCGTCGATATAGCGCGCGCCCCAGCCGAGCAACACATTGCGCCGATAGTCGCGAGCGATCTCCGAGAGCGGCACGTGGGCCACGTGCTGGCTGTCCTTGATGCGGGCGAACTCCGGTGTCTCCAGCACACGTAGCCGGATGAACATGCCCACGGCCACGAGTACCAGACTGAGCATGAAGGCCAGACGCCAGCCCCAGGCCATGAACTGCGCGTCGGTCAGCGTGGACGAGAGCAGCGCGACCACACCCGTCGACAGACACAATCCCACTGCCAGACCGATCTGCGGATAGGCGGCGAACTGCCCGCGTTTGTCTCTCGGCGCGTATTCGAATGCCATGAGCACCGCGCCGCCCCATTCGCCGCCCAGCCCGATGCCCTGCAACAGGCGCAGGAACAGCAGGATCAGCGGCGCCGCAATGCCGATGCTGTCGTAGGTCGGCACGAGTCCGATGAGGAACGTCGAAACGCCCATGATCGTCAACGTAACGATCAGCAAGGGTTTGCGCCCGAGCTTGTCACCGAAGTGTCCGAAGAGAATTCCGCCGAGCGGGCGCGTGGCGAAGCCCACGGCATAGACGGTGTAGGCGAGCGCGGTGGCGACGAACGCGTCGCCGCTGGGGAAGAAGAGTTTGTTGAACACGAGCCCGGTGACGGTCCCGTACAGAAAGAAGTCGTACCACTCGACGGTCGTGCCGATCAGACTGGCCAGCGCGACCGTGCGCACCGCTTTTTCGGCATTGGCGGCAGCGCGGTCGCCGACACCGGTGAGAACCTGTTCCATTGCGCCTCCTGTTGTGCGCCGCGCCATGGCGGCGCGCTGCGACGCACCGGTCTGCGCCGGGCGTCTGTCTCCTGGATGTCTCGGTGCCGCGAGTTCATGACGCGGCGGTTGTTGTGATGATGGGTATTGCGGGGACTGCGGGTAAGACTCGAAAACACGCATGCGCACGGGCATGCGCCCAACACATCGGTCGGGCCCATTCGAGCGCAGGCGCGCCCTTGGCGACGATTGCGCCGATGGTGCCGACAGCAGCCCGGGCCGCTCAGGCTTCTCAGGCTGCGGCGCCGATGAAATTGCGCCCGCGCGGGCCGTCCAGCGCGGCGGCGATCATCGCGCTCGACTCGGTCTCGCTCACGCCGTAAGCGGAGAATTCCGTGGCCACGCCGAGGTCATGGAGAAACGCCGTGAGCTTCCCGGGTGCATTCGCGATATCGCCGTCGAAAACCCGGGCGAGCACCGCGTCGCGATCGGGCCGTCGGCCAATGGCCAGACGCATCACCGCCGGCAGCGTGAATGAACAGGCGATGCCGTGCGGTAGCCCGTGCCGCAGCGTCATGTCGTACGAAATCGAGTGCGCGAGCGCCGTCTTCGTGTTCGAGAACGCCATGCCGGCCTGCAGCGCGGCGAGCGCCGCGTGCGCGCGCAGATCGGCATCGTCGAGCGACGCCATGAGACGGGGCAGCACGCGCATCATGTCGCGCGCGGCCGTCACGGCGAACGTGTCCGAGATCGGATTGGCATTGACGTTCCAGATCGCCTCGAGCGCGTGCGACAAAGCGTCCAGACCGCTTTGCAACGTCACGGCGCGTGGCAGCGAGCGCGTGAGATCCGGATCGACGATGGCGGCTTCCGGCCACGTCTGCGGCAGGTGCAGCGAGTATTTCTTGCGCTTCACATGGCGGTCCCAGAGCGTCGCCCAGGGCGTGACTTCGCTGCCGGTGCCGGCGGTCGTGGGAATCGTGATCAGACGCTTGGTGCGTGTCGGCCGCAGGGCGACGCCCGCGTCGAGCGCGTCCACGAGCGTGGCGAAACGGTCGTCGTCGCCCGCCACCATCAACAGCTTGGCGGTATCGAGCGCGCTGCCGCCGCCCAACGCGACAATCACTTCGCATTGGCCGTAACGCCGCCAGAAGTCGCCGTACATCGGCGCCAGCTCGCGCACGTCCGGGTTCGGATTCACCTGGTCGATCACGCCGGCCAGACGCTGCCCCAGCAACGCCTCGACCTGCCCCGTCATGCCCAGCGCGCGCGCTTCGGGCATGGTGACGAGTACCGCGCGGCGAGGGCCGACCAGCGCCGGCAAGTGCGACAGTGCGCCTGCACCGAAGTGAACATCGACCGGATTATGAAAATGGGAACGAGCTGTCATGGTGAGAGCGGTGCCGCCGCGCCCGCAGGCGTTGCGATCGATTGACGAAGATTGAGCTGGATTATGGTGAGCGTTCTCCTATACTTCCAATTCACATTTTTTCGACGAAGTATTGATAAAACCTATACCTCGCGAGAGACCCTCCAGGAGCGGTATCGATGCGAATTACCCAATTGCGCTCATTCCACGCGGTCGCGCACCACGGCAGCGTGACGCGCGCGGCGCAGGCGTTGCATGTGAGCCAGCCGACCATGACCACGCAGATCCGTGCGCTGGAGGAAACCTACGGCGTCGAACTCTTCTACCGGCACGGCCGGGGATTGACGCTCACGCCGACGGGCCGGGCGCTTTACGCGGTGAGTCTGCGCATTTTCTCGGACGAGGCCGAAGCGCTCGGCCTGCTCAAGGAGCATGGCGGGCTGCGCACCGGGGAGTTGCGGCTGGGCGCCGTGGGGCCGCATCACGCGATGGAAATCGTGGCGGCGTTCCAACCGCGCTATCCGGGCATTCGCATCTCGATGCGGCCGGGCAACTCGGAAGAGATGATCGACGGCTTGCTCGCGTATCGCACGGATGTGGCAGTGCTCGCGCGCTATCACGATGACGCGCGGTTACACACCGTGCCGTATCGCACGCATCCGGTCGTGCTGCTGGTGCCCCGCACCCACCGGTTCGCGCGACGCCGCAGCGTAAAGCTCTCGGAACTGGCCAGCGAGCCGATGCTCATGCGCGAGCCGGGCTCGACCACGCGTCACGCGCTCGAAGCGGCCCTTCAGGACGCGGGCGTGACACCGAAGGTGGCGATGGAGATCGGCAGCCGCGAGGCGATTCGCGAAGCCGTGATGTTGGGACTGGGGATTGCCGCCGTGTCGGCCCGCGAACATACGCCCGACGAGCGGCTCGCCACGGTGTCGATCAGCAATGCGCGCGTGGAGACGACCACCGTCGTCGTGTGCCTGGCGGAGCGCCGCGCCGCGCGGGTCATCGCGGCGTTTCTGGAGGTGGTCGCGGGTCTGGTGTGATGTGCGGCGGGGATGCGCGACCACCCCCGCCAATCAGTTACTGCGGCACTTCGGTGTTACAGGATCCGACTCGACGCCAGCACGGCAACCGACGCCACCAGGCAGTAGATGCCGAACAGGTACCAGCGGCCGTGCTCGAGCCAGCGCGAGAGCCAGCGTAGCGCCACGAGGCCGGCGAGGAAGCTGAAGACCATGCCGACCAGGCTCGGCGTGAGCACGGTCATGAAGTGACCGGACAGCGTCTGCGCGCCACCCGACTTATACAGGCGGTACGCCTCTTTCGCGATCACGGGCGGCGTGAGCACGACCGCCAGCGCGAAGCTGAATTCCTCCACCCGCACCTTGTCGAGCCCGCGAAGCATGCCCGTGGAGATCGTCGAGCCCGAGCGCGAGAAGCCGCGAAACGGCAGGCACAAGCCCTGTACCGCACCAATCCACGCGGAGTCGCCCGCGCGCATCGGACGATCGCCCATCGGCGCGCGCTTGCGACCCGAGATCAGGATCAGGACG
This sequence comes from Pandoraea pnomenusa, assembly GCF_000767615.3. Classification (NCBI taxonomy): domain Bacteria; kingdom Pseudomonadati; phylum Pseudomonadota; class Betaproteobacteria; order Burkholderiales; family Burkholderiaceae; genus Pandoraea; species Pandoraea pnomenusa. Next base: position 5,337,042 of record NZ_CP009553.3, read on the forward strand.
CCCGCCATCGCGAGGCCCGCCGAGATGATGTACAGGTTGCCGAACAGATGCTCGATCTCGGCGTGCTCGCTACCGCGCATCAGCACCTTCTCGATGAAGAACATCAGCGCCAGACCGATCACCCCGGTAAAGCCGGTCGCAATGACGACCTGCTTCGCGTTGTGGACGAAGTCGCGCTTCGACGAAAAATACCGCTCGCGCCACGAATTCCAGAAGTAGACGATGACAGCGAGCATCGTGCCGGTGTGCAGCATGACGAGCAGCAACGTCATGGCAGGCGCCGACGGATCGAGTCCCATCGCCTTCTCGGCCATGATCACGTGTGCCGAGCTCGACACGGGAAGTAACTCCGCGACCCCCTGCACAATCGCGAGCACGAGCACTTGCAAATAGTCCATGCGCAATCCTTTTGAAATGGGCAAGGACACTACGCCGCGTTCGTGACAATTTCATGACGGTCACATGGCGACGGCGCCGGTCGCTTGCCCGCCACCGGCTGCCGCGCATGATACGCCGTCAGAAACGACTGCCATCCGGGATTGGCACCCGCCGCGCCGCGCGGCACGGCGGCCCGTTCAGTTTCGTCGTGCTGTCAGTGCCTGATCGAGATCGGCGAGCAAATCGTCGATATGCTCGATGCCGATGGACAGCCGCACGGTCTCCTCGCTCACACCGGCCTTGCGCAGTTCCTCGGGCGAGAGCTGGCGATGGGTGGTCGACGCCGGATGCGTGGCGAGCGACTTGGCATCGCCGATGTTGACCAGGCGCGTGAAGAGCTGCAAGGCGTCCTGGAATGCGGCGCCCGCTTCGCGTCCCCCCTTCACGCCGAACGTGAGAATGCCGGGGCCGCGACCCGAGAGGTATTTCTCGACAAGCGCATGCTCCGGATGGTCGGGCAGACCGGCATAGTTCACCCACTCCACCTTCGGGTGCGTCTGCAGGAATTGCGCGACCTTCAGGGCGTTGTCGGTGATGCGATCGAGCCGTAGTGCGAGCGTTTCGATACCTTGCAGGATCTGGAAGGCGTTGAAGGGCGAGATCGCCGCGCCCGTGTTGCGCAGCGGCACCACGCGCGCGCGTCCGATGTACGCGGCCGGGCCGAACGCTTCGGTGTACACCACGCCGTGATAGCTCACGTCCGGCTCGTTGAGCCGCTTGTAGCGCGCCTTGTGCTCGGCCCAGGGGAACTTGCCCGAGTCGACGATGGCGCCGCCGAGGCTCGTGCCGTGACCGCCCAGGTACTTGGTGAGCGAGTGGACCACGATATCCGCACCGTGCTCGAACGGGCGCAGCAGGTACGGCGAGGGCACCGTGTTGTCGATGATGAGCGGAATGCCGTGACGATGGGCGATGTCGGCAAGCTTCGCGACATCGGTGACGTTGCCCAGCGGATTGCCGACCGATTCCGCGAAAATGGCCTTGGTCCTGTCGTCGATGAGCGGCTCGAAGGACGCCGGGTCGCGCGGATCGGCGAAGCGGGTGGTAATGCCCGAGAGCGGCAGCGTGTGCGCCAGCAGATTGTACGTGCCGCCGTAGAGCGCGCTCGCGGCGACGATGTTGTCGCCCGCTTCGGCGATCGTCTGGATCGCGTAGGTGACCGCAGCCTGCCCCGACGCGAGCGCCAGCGCCGCCACGCCACCTTCGAGTGCCGCCACGCGTTGCTCCAGCACGTCTTGCGTGGGGTTCATGATGCGCGTGTAAATATTGCCCGGCACCTTCAGGTCGAACAGGTCGGCACCATGCTGGGTGTCGTCGAAGGCGAAGGCCACCGTCTGGTAAATGGGCACCGCCACGGCGCGGGTGGTCGGGTCCGGTCGGTAACCGCCATGCACGGCCAGCGTCTCGAGACGCCATTGCGGGGCTTGCGGGGCTGCGTTCGTCTTCTCGGTCATGTCGAATGTCTCCGGACAGGTTTGGCGCTCTCTCTTTGCGGAGCGCATTGGTTAGGTATCCGAGGCCATTCTAAACGGCTGCCCGCTCCCGGCTTATCTTCGTTTTGCGAATGCTTGGCTGCGGTGAGTTGGGGACCCGGCAGGCGCGCAATCGTTCGTAATATGGGAGACGGCGCACGCGCTATCTGGCGCACCCGCGGCTGGCTATACTCGTCTCGCATCGGGTTCGCCGTGACGGCAGCCACGTTGGCGGCGTTGGCGGCGGTGGCAGCGTTCGTCGCGCTCATCGCATCGCACGGGGCCGATCCGGCACCGCGGGAGGCCCGCGACTTCAGGAGGCATTCGATCATGCTGCGCAGATTCGCCGTCGCACGCCCCCAAGGATTACCCGCTGTGCTTCGGGTCGGATTCGCCGCCGTCGCCTTTTCCGCGCTCGTCCTGAGCGACGCCGCGTTCGCCCAGCAGAAAGTCAGCCTGCCCTCGTTGGACACCGACGGCGACGGCAAGCCGGTGATGATCGACGCGTACCTGTTTCCCGTCGCAAACGCCACAAGCCCGACGCCCGCCGTCGTGTTCATGCATGGGTGCAATGGCATGTTCACGCGCAAAGGCGGCATCGACCGGCGCGAACTCGATTGGGCGCAGCGCTTCAATGCGCTCGGATACGCCGTGCTTGCGGTGGACAGCTTCACTTCGCGCGGGCAGGCCAGCGAGTGCCGGGGTGGCGGCACCGCGCGTGCCTCCGTCGAACGTCCGAAGGACGCCTACGGGGCATTGCGCTACCTGCAGCGCCAGCCCGGCATTCGCCCCGATCGCATAGCGCTGATGGGCTGGTCGCACGGTGGCGGCACGGTTCTGTTTTCCATCGGCCCCAGAGGCCCTGCCAGCGCCCCGGACGCCGCACAGCCTCCCGACTTTGCCGCCGCTGTGGCGTTCTACCCCGGCTGGTGCAACACGAGGGCGCAGGGTGTGGACTGGTCCACGCGCATCCCGCTGCTGGTGCTGAGCGGGGCCGACGATGTCTGGAGCAAAGCGGCGCCGTGTGAGGCCCTGATGCAGGACGTGATCGCAAGAGGCTCACCCGTTACCTTCCACCTCTATCCCGGCGCGGTGCATGACTTCGATTATCCGAACCTGCCGGTACGGCGCCGCCCGGAGTTCACCAATCCGGTCACGCATGTGGTGCCGATCACCGGCACGCAGCCCGAGGCGCGCGCCGACGCCATCGAGCGCGTCACCGCCTTTCTCGCCAAGGCCTTCGACAAATAGCGGCACACCTCGGATTTCCACAGGAAATCCACTGGCTTATCCACGCATTTTTGCCACTTATGCACCACCTGTTCACTGGATACCCACAGGTTACCCACCGCATTCAATCGCGTTTTCCCCGAGATATTCACTGGATATCCACGGGCTATCCACCGCTTTTCCAACGTACAGTCCACAGGGTTGCCCACACCTTTGGCACAGGTTGTACACAGCGTTATCGACAGGCTTGTCCACAGGCTGCGCCCGCTCGAATACCGGCGGACAAAACAAGATCGGCCGCCATAAGTGCGGCCGATTTGTCATCGGAGACGGCTACCCGGAGTCACGTTGCGCCCTGATGGCACAGGCTCACGGGGAATGCGAGTATCGCGATCGGTGCGGCAATCAGTTGCCGAAGTACGTGCTGCCAGCCTGGGCGATCTGACCGACCGAACCCGGCGTCACGCCGGCTGCGGCTGCACCGCCCGCCGTGGCGACCAGCTTCGGATACACCGAGTCATGCTGCTGGAGCAGGCCGGCCTGTTGCGCTTGCACCAGCTCGTTACGAACCTGTGCGCGGCTCAGCACGCTGGTCTGAGGAACCCACGAGAACTCCGACGGACCGTCGAAGGCATCGCTGGCAAAAGCCGAACCGGCTGAAACGGCCAGCATGGCGGAAATCAGGGCAGAGGTGATAAGAGTGCGCTTCATGAGGGTTTCTCCTGTCTGTTTGAAACGCGGCGATGTTCAATTCATCGTCGACAGTTGCAGTCTATTGCCATCATCATTCGCAATAAAGTCTATAGTCGTCTATTTTTAATTTCATTTTCAGAAACAATAAACGACAAACCACCGCAAGTCTTCGCAGGAGGCGTGGCGTGTGCTCACTTCGAATCATCGATTCGGGTTGGCGATCTCCGAATGAAAACGGGACACCCGTGGGTGTCCCGTGGTGATGAGGCACCGACGGCGGCTCGCGATGCGAGGCCGCCGGCCCATGCGTCGCACGATTTTCTATTTCGCCGTGGCGGTCGCGTCGAGCGATGTCTTCGCAGCGGTGCTGGCGCCGGGCGTTTGCGCCAGCACCGGTCTGAGCGCAATGCCGGTGTGACTCGCCGCCACCCTGGCCAGCGCATCGGGCGAAGTTGCCGCCACGACGGTGCCGCCGTCCTTGCCACCCTCCGGACCCATATCGACGATCCAGTCGGCCTCGGCAATCACATCCAGGTTGTGCTCGATGACGACGACCGTGTGCCCGCCGTTCACCAGACGATGCAGCACGTTGATCAAACGCGCCACGTCCGCCATGTGCAGGCCCACCGTCGGCTCGTCGAGCACGTAAAGCGTGTGCGGCGACTTCTGTCCGCGGCGGGTGACGTCGTCACGCACCTTGGTCAGTTCCGTCACGAGCTTGATGCGCTGTGCCTCACCGCCCGAGAGCGTCGGCGAGGGCTGGCCCAGCGTGAGGTAACCCAGCCCGACGTCCTTCATCAGTTGCAGCGGATGCGCAATGCTGGGCATCGACGCGAAGAACGCCACGGCCTCGTCGACCTCCATCGTCAGCACGTCGCCGATGCTCTTGCCACGCCACGTGACCGCCAGCGTCTCGGCGTTGAACCGCTGGCCGTGACAAACGTCGCACAACACCTTCACGTCCGCCAGGAAGCTCATGCCGATGGTGCGCACGCCTTGCCCCTCGCATGCCGGACAACGCCCCTCGCCGGTGTTGAAGGAAAAGCGCGAGGCGGAGTAGCCGCGTGCGCGCGCTTCGAGCGTATCGGCAAACAGGCGGCGAATCGTGTCCCAGAAGCCGATGTAGGTCGCCGGACAGGAGCGTGGCGTCTTGCCGATCGGCGTTTGATCCACTTCGAGCACGCGATCGATCGTTTCCCACCCCGTGACCGATTCGCAACCGTGCCACGCGTGGACCACCGGGCGACGCGGCTCAGCGGACGCCTCCGATTTCGCTCGCGGACGGCCGTCCGCCTTCACGGCATGGCGCACCGCTCCCTTGCGGGCGCGCCGTTCCGCCGGCGACGACAGCACGGAACGTCCCACGGCGTCGAGCAGATTGGTCATCAGCACGTCGCGCGCCAGGGTCGACTTGCCCGAACCCGACACGCCGGTAATCGCGGTGAGCCGCGAGAGCGGCAACGACGCCGTGACATGCTTCAGGTTGTGCAGCGTGGCGCCGTGGACGGTCAGCCAATGCGGCGGCACGGCATCGACGCCCTTCGCCGGGGCCACCACCTCGCGGCGCGGGGCGATCGGGTGCTGCAACGGATGCGCGAGGAACTGACCCGTCAGCGAATCGGGATGCGCCGCCAGATCGGCCACGTTGCCCTGCGCGACGAGCGTACCGCCGCGCTTGCCCGCCCCCGGGCCGATATCGATGATGTGATCGGCCCGGCGAATGGTGTCCTCGTCGTGCTCGACCACCACGAGCGTGTTGCCCTGATCGCCGAGCTTGCGCAGCGCGCTGAGCAGAATGCCGTTGTCGCGCGGGTGCAATCCGATGGTGGGTTCGTCGAGCACGTAGCAAACGCCCTGCAGATTGCTGCCGAGCTGCGCCGCGAGACGAATGCGCTGCGATTCGCCACCGGAGAGCGTCGGCGCTGCGCGATCGAGCGTGAGATAGCCAAGCCCGACTTCCTCCAGGAATTCCAAACGCCCCTGAATCTCGCTGATCAGATCGCGTGCGATGCTCGCGTCGCGCCCCTTCAGCTCGAGGCCCTGAATCCAGACGCGCACGTCGGTGACGGTCCACTGCGCGACATCGGAGATCGCATTCTTATCGAAGGTCACCGCGCGCGCGACCGGGTTCAACCGCGCGCCGTGGCAATCCGGACACGGCTGATCGCCGACGTCTTCCGGCTCCTGCTCCTGCGATGGCAGCGAATGCTCGCGTCCGCGATTGTCCTGATTGAGCACGGTGTCGTCGAACGCCTCGCGCTGCTCGCGCGTGAGCGCAAGCCCCGTGCCGACGCAAGTCGAGCACCACCCGTGCTTGCTGTTGAACGAGAACATGCGCGGATCGAGATCCGGGTAGCTCGTGCCGCACACCGGGCAAGCGCGCTTGACCGAAAACACCTCGATGTCGCCGACCCCTTCGCCCGCCCCTTCGCCCGGCTGAGCACCGTTCATGGCGTCGCCCAGGCCGTCGAGCGGTGCGAGCAGGTGCATCACGCCCTTGCCCAGTTCGAGCGCCGCCGCCAGTTGCGTGCGCAGCAGCCCTTCGTTCTCGGGCGTGACGACGACGTCGCCCACCGGCAGCTCGATGGTGTGCTCGCGAAAACGGTCGAGCTTCGGCCACGGGTCCACGGGCAGGAACACGCCGTCGACGCGCAAGTGGGTATGACCGCGCGCCTTGGCCCACTTCGCCAGATCGGTATAGATGCCCTTACGGCCGACCACCAGCGGCGCGAGCAAACCGACATGCTGGCCGCGACGATCGCGCATGAGCTGGGCCACGATGGAATCGGGACTCTGTGCCGTGACGGGTGCGCCGTCGTGGATACAGTGCTGAATACCGAGCTTCACGTAAAGCAGCCGCAGGAAGTGCCAAACCTCCGTCGTCGTCGCCACGGTACTCTTGCGCCCGCCGCGCGAGAGCCGCTGCTCGATGGCCACCGTGGGCGGAATGCCGTACACGGCGTCCACCTCCGGACGCCCGGCCGGCTGCACGATGGAGCGGGCGTAGGCGTTGAGCGATTCGAGGTAGCGGCGCTGCCCTTCGTTGAAGAGGATGTCGAACGCAAGCGTCGACTTGCCCGAGCCGGACACGCCGGTGATCACGCTGAACTTGCCGCGCGGAATGGCGACGTCCAGCGACTTGAGATTGTGCTCGCGCGCATTGACGATGCGAATGTCGTCGCCGCCCGCCGGCTTGCGATGCGCGCGCGCGGCGCGCAACGCCGTTTGCAGCGGCATGCCCGGATCGCCCGCCCTGGCCGCAACAGTCCGCGTCGGCGCCACCACGGTGCGTTCGTAATCCGCCAGCGCACGGCCGGTGTGCGAGCCCTCGCACGCCACGACGTCGGCCAGCGTGCCCGCGCACAACACTTCACCCCCGCCTTCGCCGCCTTCCGGCCCCAGGTCGATGATCCAGTCGGCCGCGCGCACCACATCGAGATTGTGTTCGATGACCAGCAGGGAATTGCCACCGTCGAGCAACTTGGCGAACGCCCGCATGAGCTTGGCGATGTCGTCGAAGTGCAGGCCGGTCGTGGGCTCGTCGAAGATGAAGAGGCGACCGCGATGCGCCACCTTCTGCCCGCTTGCCGTCTTCTTCTGCGCCGCCTCGGCGAGAAACCCCGCGAGCTTCAGGCGCTGGGCCTCGCCGCCCGAGAGCGTCGGGACCGGCTGGCCAAGCTTCACATACTCAAGGCCCACGTCCACGATCGGCTGCAATACGCGCAGCACGTCGCGATCCGAGGAAAACAGTTTGACGGCTTCGTTGACGGTCAGCTCGAGCACGTCCGACACGCTTAGCTCGCGCATCGCCTCGCCGGGTACGGCGCGCTGAATCTTCACGTCCAGCACCTCGGCGCGATAGCGTTTGCCGTCGCAATCGGGACAGCGCAGGTAGACGTCGCTCAGGAACTGCATCTCCACGTGTTCGAAACCCGAACCGCCACACGTCGGACAACGCCCGTTGCCCGAGTTGAAGCTGAACGTGCTCGCGTTGTAGCCACGTTGCAGGGCGACCGGCTCTGCCGCGAACAACTTGCGGATCTCGTCGAACGCGCCCACGTAACTTGCCGGATTCGAGCGCGCGGTTTTGCCGATGGGCGACTGGTCGACGAACACCACGCCCGCGAGTTGTTCGGCGCCGACGAGCGAATCGTGTGCGCCCGGCGCCTCGGTCGGATCGCCGAAGTGACGCGCGAGCGCCGGACTGAGAATGTCCTGCACGAGCGTCGATTTTCCGGAGCCCGACACGCCGGTCACGCACACGAGGCGCCCGAGCGGAATGTCGACGCTGACGTGCTTGAGGTTGTGCTCGCGCGCACCGGTGAGCGAGAGGCGCGGCGTGGCGTCGTCGACGGGACGCGCCCGCCAGTTCGACGCGTTGGCCACGTGCTTGCGCCCGCCCAGGTAACTGCCGGTCAACGTGTCGGCGCTGCGCACCTCGTCGGGCGTGCCGTCGAACACAATGCGGCCGCCGCGCTCGCCGGGGCCCGGCCCCATGTCGATGACGCGGTCGGCCGCGAGCATCACGGCCGGATCGTGTTCGACCACGACGAGCGTGTTGCCCGCATCGCGCAGCCGGTGCATGGCCGCAACGATACGGTCCATGTCGCGCGGATGCAGGCCGATGCTGGGCTCGTCGAGCACGAAGAGTGTGTTGACGAGCGACGTGCCGAGCGCGGTCGTCAGGTTGATACGCTGCACTTCGCCGCCCGAGAGCGTGCGACTCTGGCGATCGAGCGTGAGGTAGCCGATGCCCACGTCACACAGATACTTCAGGCGCGTGCCGACTTCTTCCTGCAACAGCTTCAGGGCGTCGTCGAGCAGGCTCGACGGCAAGGTCAGCGAATCGAAGAACTGACGCACGCGCGAAATCGGCATGAGCATCAGGTCGTGCATCGTCAGGCCCGGCAATGCCTCGAGCTGCTCGCGCGACCACGACACCCCACGCGGCATGAAGCGCTGTGCGGGAGGGAGCACGGCGTCCGCGTTTTCCTTGGTACCGAGGCGCCACAGCAGCCCTTCGGTCTTCAGACGCGCGCCGCCGCAGGTCTCGCACGTGGTGTAGCTGCGGTACTTCGAGAGCAGCACCCGGATGTGCATCTTGTACGCCTTCGACTCGAGATAGCCGAAGAAGCGACGAATGCCGTACCACTGCTTGTTCCACTCGCCCTTCCACTCGGGGTCGCCCTCGATCACCCATTCTCGATGTTCGGGCGAGAGCTTCGACCAGGGCGTATCGCGCGGAATGCCGGCCTTGCCCGCGTATTCGAGCAGATCGTCCTGGATTTCCTTCCATGCCGGCGTCTGGATGGTTTTCACCGCGCCGCCGCGCAACGTCTTGCGCTCGTCGGGAATCACCAGTCCGAGATCGACACCGATCACCCGGCCGAACCCGCGGCAGGCTTCGCACGCGCCGTAGGCGGAGTTGAACGAGAAGAGCGCGGGTTGCGGATCGGCGTAGTGCAGATCGCTGTCCGGGCAATGAAGATCCTGCGAGTAACGCCAGATCTCGGGCTCGCCTTCGTCAACCGGCAGATAGACATTCACGCGCCCGCGGCCGCGCTTGAGCGACGACTCGATGGCCTCCATCGCGCGCGCTTTCTCGGTGTTCTGCAAACGGAACCGGTCGGCAACGACGTCGAGCACCTTGCGGGCGCCCTCGGCCGTGGCGACCTCCCGCTCGGCCTGCACGCGCGTGTAGCCCGACGCCGAGAGCCATTGCTCGACCTCGTCGGGGGTGACGCTGGCGGGCAACTCCACCGGGAACGTGACGACCAGGCGCGGATCCCCCTGCGCGGTGCGTGCCATGAGGTCGGCGTAGATGGTCTCGGGCGTGTCGTGACGCACTGGCTGCGCGGTTTCGCGATCGAACAGCGCCGCCGCGCGTGCGTAAAGGAGCTTGAGGTGATCGTTGAGTTCGGTCATCGTGCCGACCGTCGAGCGCGAGCTGCGCACCGGGTTGGTCTGATCGATGGCGATCGCGGGCGGCACGCCCTCGACATGGTCGACCTGCGGCCGGTCCATGCGGTCGAGGAACTGGCGCGCATAGGCGCTGAAGGTCTCGACATAGCGGCGCTGACCTTCGGCGAACAGCGTGTCGAACACGAGGCTCGACTTGCCGGAGCCGGAAGGACCGGTCACCACCGTCATCTCACCGGTCTGGAGATCGACGTCGAGGTTCTTGAGATTGTGCTGGCGAGCGCCGCGAATGCGAATGGCGTGGCTGGCCGACGGGTCGGGTTTCGAGGAGGACTTATCCACTTGATATCGAGGCCGCTTGATTGACTGACGATGACAGCGTGACGTCTGACGGCGCGCGTACGCGCCTCGGGGGAACTACTGTATCAGGCCGATGCGTCAGTCGCTGGCAGCATCCGGACAACGCTCGGCACGGGTCGATTGTACTGTATATTTGTACAGCACCCGACCAATCCCCCACGGCCGGTGTTCCTTCTTCGAAAGCGTCGTTGCAACACCCGCCAGCCCCATGGGGCCCGGCCGGGATCGGTCGGGTCGCGATGGAGTAGCATGGCGACATCAAGGCTCTCTATCGCACGACATGGGTGCAATTCTCGCGACGCGCGGCGCCATCCGGCGCATGCGCATTCGTCTGACCCGCCGTGTCGGCTCGACGCGTACCGCCGACGGACCGCGCCCGACGACGCGGCACGCCAACCGTCTTCGCGCCATCGCGGCATTGCTGGTCCCGGCCGTCCTGCTGGCTGCCTGCGCGGTTGCGCCACAACCGCCCCGCACGTCCGCAATGCCCCCGGCCGCGACGTCGGTCACGCGCGAGAACATCGACCGCTTCCCCATCGAACATTACGATCAGGACGTCGATCACTGGATTCGCCCCGACGCGCCCGGCTATGACCGGCCACTACTTTCCTCGCAGGCACAGGCGCGACGTTTCGACGCGTTTCGCGCGCGCTACTTCGGTACCGCGCCGCGCGATCCGTCGCCATGGAACGGCACCTGGCTCGCCGCGTCGCTGCTCGATGCCGCAAGCCTGCGGCAGATCGGCGATTCCCAGGCACGGCGCGTCAGACGCTTCGACAATGGCGCAACCGGTGTGCGCAAAACGTACGGTGAGAATTTCCAGCCGCACACCGTCGCATGGATCCGGGCGCTCGAAGCCAACATGGCGCTCTCGCAACTCGATCCCGATCGGACGAATCCGGGATACGATCCGCGCCGTCGCGGCATCACGGTGGACAATGCGCTGGTGCGGCAACTGCCCACGAACGATCCCGCGTTCTACAACTTTCGCGAAGCGGGCGAGGGCTATCCGTTCGACGCCTTGCAGGACTCCGCGCTGCGTCCCGGCACACCGGTCTACACGCTGGCGCGCAGCGTCGACGGTGCGTGGCTGCTCGTCTATTCGCCCGACCTGATCGGGTGGGTCGACGCGCGCACGGTCGCATCGGTGGACGAGCGCTTCGTCACCACGTGGCGCAGCGCCGCCCTGCAACGGCTCGGTGCCATCGTGCGCGCCAATACGCCGCTCGCCGACGCCACCGCCGACGCCACCGACGCCCCGGCCCCGATATACCGGACGTTCGCACCGATCGGCACCGTACTCCCGCTCATCCGCGCCGCCGATGACCGCCAGGCCGCGATGTTCCCGGTGGCGGACATCGAGCGTCGCGCGCAGATCCGCACGGCTGCGCTCGACACCGACACCATCGTGGCGATGCCCTGGACCCTTACGCCGCGCCATCTCGCACAGGTAATGAAGCAGCAGATCGGGCGTCCGTACGGGTGGGGCAACACGCTCTTCTACAACGATTGCTCGGCCGAGACACGCAGCCTGTTCGCGCCGTTCGGCGTGTGGCTGCCCCGGCATTCGTCGGACCAGTTGCGCGCCGGAAAGCGCACCGACCTGCGCCACGCCGACATCGACACGCGACTGCGCACGCTCTCCGAGCAAGGGCGGCCGCTCATGACACTGATCCACATCAATGGGCACATCATGCTGTATCTGGGCAATGCCCAGCGAGATGGCGAGCGCGTGCCGATGACGTATCAGAACGTGTGGGGACTATTACCGGCCGACAACAGTCGCCGCAACGTGATCGGCGGCTCGGTGATACTGCCCTTGCTCAAGACCTATCCGGAAGATCCGGAGGCGCAGTCGCTCGCCGGCAAGCCGCTATTCGAAATCAGCGTGATCGGGGCGGAGGATGCGGCAGGACAACCTCGGGGAGAAGCCATACGGGCACCCGGTCTCGATTCGCAGGAGGAGATGCCGCAGTAGTGCTGGAGTGCAGTAGTGCAGTAGTGCAGTAGTGCGGACATTCGAAACCCCGACGGGTGAAGGCCGTTTTTCCGAGATGTACGAGGCGGGAAGCGGGGCTCGCGCGCCGTGCGCGACATCGCGAGCCCCGTGGACTGACGACGGTTACGCCAGGGCAGTCACGGCAATTTCCACATCGATACCGTCGCGCATGAGCGGCGACTGCACGCAGGCGCGCGTGGGCGCGTGGCCTTCCGGCACCCAGGCATCCCAAACGGCATTGAATTCGGCGAAGTGCCTGGCGTCCGACAGCCAGATGTTGGCCGTGAGCAGCCGCGTCTTGTCCACGCCGGCCTCGGCGAGCAGCCCGTCGATGCGCTCCAGAATCTGCTGCGTCTGCTCGGTAATCGACAAGAGGTTGACATCCGGCACCTGGCCGGCCAGATACACGACGCCGTTGGCGATCACGATCTGGCTCATGCGAGCGTTGGTGTGCAGACGCTTGATTTCGTTCGACATTGGGGGGCACCGTATAGAGAAAACGCGAGCCGGGAGTGGCCCGAGTGCCGCTATCTTAAACGACGGGTATCGCAACGCCCGCACGCCCCACGATTCGCGTCACTGCCGGATGAGCGCCATCGCGCAGTCGAGCACCGTGCGCTTCAGATCGGCCATGCCTTCCGGCGGCAGGAACGGCCCCATCATGTGCCGGTACGACACGGTCTTGCTGATGGCTGACGTCAGCATGAAGAACATCACGTCGGCATCCTGCACCGGTCGGTGCTGCGTGACGAGCCAGTCGGACACGAGCGGCACCATCGCATCGCGGTACGGCCGCACCAGCCGTTGCGTGATGATGTCCAGACGCTCGCCCTCCTCGGTGGCCGCGGTGGAGAAGAACATGCCGACGTCCGGGTTCTCGAACACCGCCTCCACGAACTCGCGCACCGCCTGCTCGAGTCGCTCCGCGGGCGCCATCTCGGACTGACGCAACAGGTGCGTTTGCTCGATCAGCGACTGCGTGAGCGTGGCGATCTGGTCGACGACGGCAATCCAGAGCGCTTCCTTCGAACCGAAGTGATGCGAAATCAGCGCCGCATCCACGCCCGACGCTTCGGCGATCTGCCGCACGCTGCTCGCATAAAACCCACGTTGAGCAAAAATACGCCGCGCGTTGAGCAGCAACGCATCGGCGCCATGCGCGCAGTCGCACGTCGGGCGTCCGCGGGAACGCTTGCGGGGTGAATCGGCTTGCGAGACGGCTTTTTCGGGAGTCATTGAGCGATGGGGTAACGATTTCGCGACAGCAATGCGCCAAGTCTACCCGACCCGAACGCGCCTGCCTGCCCAGACACATCCCATTTGACACGCCGGGGCCACGCTCTATATTATGCCCTTATTCATCACTTGTTGAATTTGACATTTCCCCCCAAATGTCTCGCGCGAACCGAATCGTGATCGTCGGTGGCGGTATCGCCGGCTTGATGCTGGCAACGCGCCTGGGCCGCACGCTCGGGCGCGACGGGGCCGCGCGCGTGACGCTCGTCGATCAGCATCCCACGCATCTCTGGAAGCCGATGCTGCACACCGTGGCTGCCGGCACGCGCGATGTGGCGCACACACGGGTGGCGTATCTCGCCCATGCGTGCGGCAATGGCTTCACGTATCAGGCGGGACACCTGTGCGGGCTGGATCGCGTGCGCCGCGAAATCGTGCTGGGAGAGATGGTGGCGCCGGACGGATCGCGCTTGCTGGGCGAGCGTCGCGTGCCGTACGACGCCCTCGTGCTCGCGCTGGGTTCGCAGGCCGACGACGCCGGTCTGCCCGGTGTGCGCGACGTATGCCACTTCATCGACAGTCAGACACAGGCCGAGGCGTTCCACGCGGCGCTGCGCTGCGAAGCCCTGCGCAGCGCCGTGAATGACGACGCGGTGCGCATCGTGATTGCCGGAGGCGGCACCACGGGCGTGGCGCTGGCGGCGGAGTTGAGCCGCACGTTTGCGCTGGCCGCGGGGTATGGCGATCCGCGGATCGGGGAACGCCTGAAACTCACGCTGGTGGAGGGCGGCCCGCGGGTGCTGGGTGCCTTTCCCCCCGGCGTTTCCGCCTCGACGCAGGGGCAACTCGAAGCGCTGGGCTTTCGTGTCCTGACGGACACCCGCATCGTGTGCGCCGATCGCGATGGTTTCTATCGCGACGACGGTCAGTTGATCCCGGGCGATCTGCTGGTGTGGGCCGCGGGCGTGAAGGCGCCCGACGTGCTCGCCGGTATCGGCGGCCTTGCGACCAACGACGCGAACCAGATCGTGGTGCGTCGTTCGCTGCAGAGCGCGCAGGACGAGCGGATCTTCGCGCTTGGCGATTGTGCATCGCTCACGCGGTCGGACGGTGAACACACACTGCCGCCAACCGCTCAGGTGGCAACACAACAGGCGGCGCATTTGGGCCGTCACTTTGGCGCGTGGCTCGAAGGCCGCGCTATTCCGCCGTTCGCTTATCGCGATCCCGGCGCGTCGGTGTCGCTGTCGGGCTACAACGCGTGCGGTGCGCTTGGGCAATTCGGCTTCTTCAAAGGTGGCATCGTGCGCGGACGGTTTGCGCAGTGGAGCCACGCCATGTTGTATCGGCGTCATCAGCAAGCGTTGCACGGGTTCGCCCGCGCCACGATGTTGCTGGGGGCGGAAAAACTCGGCGGCCTTCGCGGGCCGCGCATCCGGCTGGCCTGACTATGCGAAGCGACCGAACCAACTGTTCCAACCGAAGCGGCGGCAGCCGCGCTCCCGTCAACGCCTCGGCGACCTCCCGCGCCTCGCGCGCCGCACGTGCTTCGGCGCGTGACAAGGGCGTGTGGCAGCACACCGTGGCGATGCTCGATGCCGAGCCCATGGTGTGCCTGCCGGTCATCCCATACACGCGGCGGGCGCCGATCGTGCGCGTGCTGGAAATATCCAGCGAACTGACGATCACCGTGTCGTGGAACGACGCCATGGGCGGTAACTACGGCGCTCAGATCTGGCGCATCCGCAAAGCACATCATCCCGGCGTTTGTGCGTTGACCGGAGTGTCGATCGACGTGGGCGATTTCGTCTACCGGCCGCTGTTCGGCGACGTACCGCCGCTCAACGCCGACGCCATGATCTCGGCCGACGCGATTCGTGCAATGCGCGCCGCGGAGAGCCGCGAGCTGGAAGCCGCCCTGTAAGGCGCGACCAACCCACGCGCTGAAAAGACCGATCCCCCCGATCCCCCGTTTCGTTTCAGCGTGTTGCCGCCCTTCGAGGGCGGTTTTTTTTGCGCGGCATTTCCGAGCCGGCGATTTACGGCGATTTACGGCGATTTACGGCGGTTCCCGAGGTTACGACCGTTACGACCGTTACGCCGCACACCGCCGGATGCGGTGGCATTTGGGATTACCCTTCGGTCATCGCATCAAGCGCTTCACAATGGCATCGACCGGCCCCGGCCAGTGCCGTATCTGCGCAATGCCCCCTCACACGGAGACCCTCGCCGATGACCAAGCCACACCTCACGCTGTTTGCCTCGCTCGTCGCCACCGCCGCCATTGGCTGGATGGCATTCAGTGCGCGCAGTTTCGCGGCCGAGCCGGACGACGCGACGACTCGGACGAATCCCCGTCAGGAGGAGATCCGGTCGCTGGTCGACAAGACCATCCGCCCACTCATGGCGCGGCAGGACATTCCCGGCATGGCCGTCGGCATCCTGTTCGACGGCCACACGTACGTCTTCGACTACGGCGTCGCGGACAAGGCCGCCAACAAGCCCGTGACCGCCGACACGCTGTTCGAGATCGGGTCGGTCAGCAAGACGTTTACCGCCACCCTCGCCGCCTATGCGCAGGCCGACGGGGCGTTGTCGCTCACCGACAAGGCGAGCCGCTTCGCCCCCGAATTCGCCGGCACGCCGTTCGGCGACGTCAAGCTGGTGAACCTCGGCACGCACACCAGCGGCGGCATGCCGCTCCAGTTGCCCGACAACGTCCGTACGACCGACCAGATCGCTGACTACCTCAAGGCGTGGAAGCCCGCGAAGCCGACCGGGACCGTGCGCACGTATTCGAACGTCAGCATCGGCGCGCTCGGCTGGCTCACCGCACGGGCCATGCAAGGCGACTTCGCGACACTGATGGCGGAACACGTCTTCAAGCCGCTCGATCTGCGGCACACCTTCATTCGCGTGCCCGAGTCCGAGCAGGCGAACTACGCGTGGGGTTACAAGGACGGCAAGCCGGTTCGGGTCACACCCGCGCTGCTCGAACCGGAAGCCTATGGCGTGAAGACGACCGCCGCTGACCTGCTGCGCTTCGTCAATGCCAATCTCGGACAGCCGGTACCCGATCGCAAATTGCGCCATGCGATCTACGCCACGCGCACCGGCTATTACTTCGATGCCCCCATGACACAGGATCTGGTGTGGGAGCAATACCCGTATCCCGTGACGCTCGACGCCCTGCTCGAAGGCAATTCGTCGCACATGGCGCTCAACCCCACGCCGGTGCGGGAACTCTCGCCGCCGATGGCGCCGACACCGGTCGCCTGGGTCAACAAGACCGGATCGACGAACGGCTTCGGCGCATACGTTGCGTTCGTGCCGTCCAAACAGATGGGCATCGTGCTGCTGGCGAACAGGAATTACGCGATGGACGAGCGCATCCGTGCCGCGCATCTCATCCTGACGACGCTCGACGGCGCCCGGCCCTGACGGCGGAGTGCCTTAGCCGAACACCTCCGCCAGCGCGGCCGCCATGTCGTCGATCAGGTCTTGCGGGTCTTCCAGGCCGACGTGCAGGCGAACGATGGGGCCGGCCGCGCTCCAGTCCTCGCACGTGCGCGTACCCGGCACGTTGACGACTGTCGCCAGGCTCTCGTAGCCGCCCCAGGACGCCCCGATGCCGAACAGCGCCAGCGCATCGACGAACCGGTTCGCCTGCGCGGTCGTGGCGTTGGCGAATTCGAACGAGAGCAGACCGTTCGTGCCCACGCAGTCGCGCTGCCACAGGGCGTGCCCCGGATGCGTCGGCAGCGCCGGACAGAACACGCGCGCCACTTCGGGCAACGTCTC
This sequence comes from Pandoraea pnomenusa, assembly GCF_000767615.3. Classification (NCBI taxonomy): domain Bacteria; kingdom Pseudomonadati; phylum Pseudomonadota; class Betaproteobacteria; order Burkholderiales; family Burkholderiaceae; genus Pandoraea; species Pandoraea pnomenusa. Next base: position 5,354,190 of record NZ_CP009553.3, read on the forward strand.
GAGCCAATGGGCGACCTCGAGCGCATGGCGCTCATGCATCTGCAAGCGCGCCGCCAGCGTGCGAATGCCGCGAAGCACGAGATAAGCATCGTCGGGGCTCACCGCCACGCCTTGCGCGTCGGCCATGGTGGACAGCGTCGGCCACACCGCCTGCGTCGTGGTGACGGTCCCCATCATGACGTCGGAGTGACCGCTGAGATACTTCGTCGCGGCCATCACCGAGATGTCGGCACCCAGCGCGAGCGGCCGGCACTGCACCCCCGAGCCCCACGTGTTGTCCGCCACGAGCCATGCGCCATGACGATGTGCCAGATCGGCCAGCGCGGGAATGTCGCACATCTCGTAGACGAGCGACCCCGGCGTTTCCACATAGATCAGCTTGGTGCGCGCCGTCATGTGCTCGGCCGCGTCGCTGCCATCCGCGCGGAAATACGTCACGTGCACGCCCCACGGCTTCAGGAATGTCTCCACGAAATGCCGCAGCGGCTGATATACGCAATCCGAAATCAGCACATGGTCGCCCGGTCTCACATAGGCGAGGAACACCATCGAAATCGCCGCCAGGCCCGTCGGAAAAAGACGCGTGCGGTAGCCGCCCTCCATGTCCGCCACGACATCTTCCAGCGCGAAGCCGGTCGGATTGCCGCGCGCGCCGTAGGTGAACATGCGTTCGGTGCCGCGACGGCGGCGGGCGTCGTTCATGTCGTCCATCGAGTCGAACAGCACGGTGGACGCGCGCACCACCGGCGGATTGACGGCGTGGCCGCCAATGACGGGCGTGTGCGTGCCGCCCTTGATCAGGCGGGTGGCGAGACGTTGGGAAGACGATTGTCGGGACATGGTTCGGGGGCGTGGCGTAACAGGAAGCGTCGGCGAATCGGGAAATGGGGGAATGGGACATGCGTCACCGCCGCGGTGCGCACGCCCATGTCGGAGCTTACTTCGAAGCGACGGACTCACCAACTCGGAAGGCGCCTCGCTCTTCATCGTCAAGTTGCGCGAGCAGACCCGTCTCCCATGCCAGGTACTGACGCGCGGCCGCCTTGTTGCCGTCGTGACGGTCGTGTACGAAGAACAGGTAGTCGATGCACTCGGCATCGGGCGGGACATCGGCTGAACCGACCACCGGGTAGCCGGCCGCCATCCAGGCCTTGATGCCCCCCGCAAGCAGCGAGAACGTTCGCGTGTCTTCCGGGTGCGCGCGCCGCCAGTCGGCAACGAACAACTCCGCCACGCCGCGCTCGTCGGCCACGAGCACGACGTGATGTGCCGCATTCAATACCGAAGAGACCGCCGGTGCCGACACACGCGGACGAATCGCCCAATGGGCGCCCGGCACGTGCTCGCGGCGGAAGTTCATGCTCGGGCGCAGATCGACGACCGCCACGCTGCCGTCGGCCAGCGCCGCATCAAGCGCGGCCGCGTCGATCTCGGGCAGCGTAGCGCTCACGCCCGGTGAACGCACCGGCAGCGATGCGCCGCTCGACAGGCCGTCACGCAGCACGTACGCGTCGTGACCCAATTGACGCAGCCAACTGGCAACGATGGGCGCTCGCACGCCGTCGTTGTCGAACAGCACCACGCGCGCGTGGCGCACGCCGACGTACTGGTCCGTCGCCTGGATCAGTTGGCCGCCCGGCGTGTGTTGCGCGCCCGGCAGCGTTCCCGCGGCGAATTCCTCCGGCGTGCGCACGTCGCACAGAAACAGCGTGCGCGTGGGATCGGCGGCCCACTGCGCGAACGTCGCGGCATCGACTTCGGGTACCGCGAAGCGCTCGGCCAGCGCACGGCTTGCCTCGCGCATCTGCGCCGCACTCGACGGCGCGACCGTGTCCGGGTAGCGCCGCGTGCTGCCGCGCTCGAGCGGCAAGTCTTCCAGATACCAGCCCTGCGTGCCGTTCTCCAGCGCCATGACCGGGTTGGGAATGCCGAGATTGATGAGCGTCTGCGCGCCGATGATGCTACGCGTGCGCCCGGCGCAGTTCACGACGATGGGCGTCGTGGCGTCGGGCACCAGCTCGCGAATGCGATAGCCGAGTTCCCCGTTCGGACAACAGATCGACGACGGGATCGTCATCTTCAGATACTCGTTCACGGGACGGCCGTCGAGAATGACCACGTTGTCGCCACGCGCTCGCATCGCCGCCAGTTCGCGGGCCGTCACGCGCGGCGTGTGATATGCCATCTCGACGAGTTCGCCGAATGTTTTCGACGGCACGTTCACGCCGGCGAACAACGTGTAGCCGGCCTGCCGCCATGCGTCGGTGCCGCCTTCGAGCACGTACACGCCGGTGTAGCCGAGTTCGGCCAGACGCTGCGCCGCCTGCACGGCCACGGTGGCGTCGGTGTCGTAGACGACCACGCGGGCATCACGCCGCGGCGCGAGCCGCACGATATCGAGTTCGAGACGGCTGTAAGGCAGCGTCACGCCGTAAAAGAGATGGGCTTCACCGTATTGACCGTGTTCGCGCACGTCGAACACGGCGATTTCGGCGCCGTCGTGCAGCCATGCCTTGAGACGGGCGGCCGGCACGAATTGAGGAGTGAACGAAGTCATCACGTGGTATCGGTTCTCTGGTTTCGCCCGGCCGTTGCCGAAGCGTAGGGATGAGCGCGCCCGCACCGCCCTTCGGGGGCGATGTGTCGCGCTTGGCGCAAGGGGCGCTTGCGCCGTGTGGAAAGGCCGTCGGGCCGCGCCGGGACGGCGCGGCTTCAGCGGATCAGCGGATCAGCGGCGGGTCTTCACGCCGATGTCCATGACCTGATACGTGCCCTTCTCGAGGTCGAACGTAATACGCTCGGTCAGCGTCTCGAGCGCGCGTCCGTACATGTGCAGGTGACGAATCGGCGCGTCGCCCTTGATCTCGACGGCGTGAATGTCGTCCGACGCGAGCGCGATGCCGTTGCCCGGATCGACCACCACGGTCTCGCTCACCTCGAGCGTGCCGACACCGGGGGTCTTGCCGTCGTCGGTGCGGCGATAGACGTAGTTGTATTCCACGCCGTCCACGGCTGCGATGCAAGCCCACGTGGTGTGGTTGTGCGGCGTGATTTTCTTGCCGGGGCGCATGACGTTCAGATACAACGCATACGTCTTGTCGGCGTCTTCATGGATCAGGTAACGCGCCTGGAGTTCGCCGTCGGTCGGGGGCGGAAAGTCCGCCTCGCTCCACAAGGCGCCGCGAGCGGCCAGCGACTTGACCTGTTCGAGCACGGCGGCCAATGCCGGGCGTGTCTCACCGGCCGGCGCGAGGGCGGCCTTCATGGCGGCAATGGCGTCGCCGACGGCGGCCTGACGTTGTTCGGAAAGTTGGGACGTGGACATGATGAAAGTCTTCTCCGTGAAACCTTGTTATTTCGACGCGCTCCGATGAGACGCGCTCGTGTGTGTCGTCAATGGCTTGCGGGCGTCGGGCCGGCTAGCCTGTCAAACCGTCGCGGCCTCGCGTGGCACGCTGATCGTCGGCGACGGGCGCAGTACATCCTGAAGGAAGCGTTGCGCACGCGCGTGCCTGGGCCGACTGAAGAACTCGGCGGGCGGTGCGTCTTCGAGCAATTGCCCCTGATCCATGAACCAGACGCGGCTCGACACGTCGCGCGCAAAGCCCATTTCGTGCGTGACGATCATCATCGTGAGCCCCTCCCCGGCCAGCGATCGCATGACCTGCAGCACCTCCTGCACCATCTCCGGATCGAGTGCGCTCGTCGGCTCGTCGAACAGCATGAGCGGCGGCTTCATGGCCAGCGCCCGAGCGATGGCCACACGCTGCTGCTGGCCACCCGAGAGATTGGCGGGCATGGCGTCGATCTTGTGCGCGAGCCCCACCTTGGCCAACAGCGTCTCGGCCTGCGCCTCGGCCGCCTCGCGCGACATGCCGAGCACCTTGGTCGGCCCGAGCACCAGGTTCTGGCGCACCGAAAGGTTCTGGAACAGGTTGAAGCTCTGGAAGACGAAACCGATGCGCGCACGCAGCTGGTTGAGCTTTACGTCGCGGGCATTGACGTCCTTGCCCTCGAAGAGAATGCGTCCCTTCTGAATGGCCTCGAGCCGCGTGACGGTGCGAATCAACGTCGACTTGCCCGACCCCGACGGTCCACACACCACCACGACTTCACCGCGGCCGATGGTGGCATCGATGCCCTTGAGGACATGGTGCTCACCGTAGAACTTGTCGACTTTCTCGAATGCGAGCATGGACATGGTCGCGTTCTCCTTGTGGAAACCTGTGCTTACGCCAGTCCCGCGCGCTGGCGGGCGATGCGACGCTCGAGCCAGCCGGCGAAGCGCGAAATGGCGAAACACAACACGAAATAGAAAGCTGCAAGCACGAGGAACGTCTGCAGCGGCTTGGTCAGCACGATCGTATTGACCTGAGCGGCCGAGTAGGTGAGCTCCGGTACACCGATAACGTAGGCCAGCGACGTCGCCTTGATGATCGATACGAACTGATTGACGATCGACGGCAGCATGTTCGCGAGCGCCTGCGGCAATTGCACGTAGCGCATGCTTTGCAGCCAGGATAGTCCGTTCGAGCGCGCCGCCTCCATCTGGCCGCGCGGCAACCCTTCGAGACCGGCGCGCACGATCTGGGACAGGAACGCACTCTCGTAGACGATGATCGCGCACACCGCCGTGGTGAAGGCCGACACTTCGGCGCCCACCAGCAGCGGCACGGCGAAGTACGCCCAGAAGATGATCATCAGCAGCGGAATGCCGCGCACGAGCCGCGTCCAGACGCCGGCCGCACGCCGCATGGCGCGCCAGGGCGAGACCTGGGCCATGCCGATCAGCACCGAGATCGGAAACGAGATCAGCAGCCCGAGCGCCGACAGAATGAGCGTGACGGCCACGCCGCCCAGCGGACCGTTAGGCCAGCTGCCGACGAGGAACAACGCGAAGTAATCATGCAGGATCTGGTACATCGGCTCAGACTCCCGAGGGCGCCGCGCGGCGTTTGGCGAAGTGCTCGGAGAGCGCCATCAGAGCGAGCGTGCCGATGAGGTAGAGAATCGTGGCCACCAGAAACACGTCGAAGGTGCGAAACGTCAGGTTGTCGATCTGACGCGTGCGGTACAGCAGTTCGTGCACACCGATGGCCATTGCCAACGAGCTGTTCTTGAAAAGAAGCAACGCCTGGTTGAGCAGGGCGGGCAACGCCACCCGAATCCCCTGCGGCAGGATCACGTAGCGGAATGATTGGAGGTACGTCAGGCCGATCGACCACGCGGCCTCCTGTTGCGTATGCGGTATCGCGCGCAGCCCCGAGCGCAGGTCTTCCGAGATGAAGGCCCCGGCGTTGAGCGCGAGCGCCACCGAGGCGAAGAAGAACTCGGTATTGCCGGCGTTGATCCAGTCGCGCATGCCGGCAGGCAGCAGTTGCGGCACGCCGAAGTACCACACGAGGATCTGCACCAGCACCGGCACGTTGCGGTGGTACTCCACGATCACGATGACGAAGCCCTTGAAGAGCTTCACCGGCAGGGCGCGCAGCGTGGTGAGCACAATGCCCACCACGATCGCCATCAGACCCGACACCACGAACAGCCGCAGCGTGGTCAGTACCCCGTCGCGAAGCAGCTTCAGGTAGCCGTCGTCGAGCAAAAACGAAAGATCGAACATTGTGCCGCGTCTCGCTTACTGCACCTTGATCGGCTCGACCTTGTAGTCGCGCGTGAACTTGTAAGCCGACTTGCTGCCGAGCCACTTGTCGAAGCTTTCCTGCAGGCCGTTCGACTTGTCGTAGTCGAGCAGAATCTTGTTCACGGCCTCGCGCAGCGCGGGCTCGCCCTTGTTCATCACCACGCCCCAGCGCTCCTCGAACACCGGCTTGGCGAGCAGACGATACTGCTGCCCACCCTTGGTGGCCGCTTCGTTGGCGAAGCGCGCGAGAATCAGCTGACCGGCGACCAGCCCCTCGACCTTGCCTTGCTGCAGGGCGAGGAAGGCCGATGAGATGTCATGGAACGTCAACAGGTTCGAATCGGGCAGGCGCGTGACCGACACGGCCGCCGAACTCGAGCCTTCCGATGCGGCGATCTTCTTGCCGGCGAGCTGGTCGAGTGTCTGCACCGGCGAGTCGGCGCGCACCAGCACGCGAATCGGGGCGACGAAGTACTGGTCGCTGAAGTCGACCTGTGCCGCGCGCGCGGGCATCCACGCCACGGCGGCCGCCTCGACGTCCACGCGGCGCGTCTTCAGTTCGGGGATGCGCGCGTCGGTCGACAGGGCGCGGTGGTCGAGCTTCACGCCGAGCCCCTTGGCGAGGGCGTTGCACACGTCCACGTCGAAGCCGACGATCCTGCGCGTCGCGGCGTCGGGGAACGCGTAAGGCTCGCTCGCGTTCTGCGTGCCGCAAACGAGCGTGCCGCGCGCCTTGATGTCGGCCAGTTGATCGGCGCGGGCGACGCCCGTCACGGCGAGTGTCGCGAACAGCGCGGCTGCAAGGTGTCGTTGCCACATGCTCCTGAGTCTCCTTGGGTGCGATCCTGGGGCGATCATGGATCGGCGAATCGATTAGCGGGGGACCGGTCAGCGCCGGCTTTGCCCCCCGTCACATAAATATTGCTTGAGTGTCAGGCAGGTTATCCACCAAAATTCCTGAGAACAATTTAATTTTTATCCCGGAAACATTAGCGTTTCTGAAGTATTGACTTTGACGATCATGCGAAATCTGGACATCGACCTGCTGCGCACCTTCGTGGCGATCGCGCAGCACGAGACGTTTGCGGCGGCCGCCACGCGGGTGGGGCGCACGCAATCGGCCATCACGCAGCAGATGCAACGGCTGGAACAGGAAATGGGATGCGCCCTGTTTGAAAAGCAGGGGCGGCAGAAGACGATGACCGCCGACGGCCTGCGGCTCGTCGCGTATGCGAACAAGATTCTCGCGCTCAACGATCAGGCGGTGCAGGTCATGCAAACGCGCGGCCCGGCCGAGAAATTGCGGATCGGCTCGCCCCACGACGTCGCCGATTCGATCCTGCCGAGCATGCTGCGACGACTCTCGAAGCTGTCGGCGGAATTGCAGTTGGAGATCATCGTCGGACGCAGCCCCCACCTGATGGATGCGCTGCGCGACAAGGAGCTGGACCTGGCGATCTCCACGCGTTACGACGAGGGATTTCCGGGGATCAAGCTCCGGACGTCGCCGATGGTCTGGATCTGCGCGGACGATTTCATCTTCAACGCGTCGGCGCCGGTGCCGCTGGTGATGGCTGACGAACTGAGCCTGTTCCGGCGACTGTCCATCGAACGGCTGAACGCCGCGGGCATCGCGTGGCGCACGAGTTTCATCTCGCCCACGCTCACCGGCATCAAGGCGGCGATCAGCGCAGGGCTGGGCGTGACAGCGCGCACCACCGAACTGCTCGACGCGAACATGCGTGTGCTCTCGGAAGCGGACGGCCTGCCGCGTCTGCCCGATGTGGCGTTCTATCTGTACGTGCAGCCCACGTGCACGAGTCAGGTGCTGCGCGAACTGTTCGAGTCGACGGAGCACATCGCCACGCGCTTCGGACCGCCGTTCCTGATGGCGGAATGACGCGCGGCGAGGGGTGCGGCAAAGCGTGTGGCGACGAACTTAACCTTGCGGCGCGGTCCCCGGGCGCAGATACCCAAGCACGTGCGCCACGTAATCGGCCTTGCCAAGTTCCACGCCGTGCTGACGCAGGATGCCGTAGGCGGTGTTGATGTGGAAATAGAACTGCGCGAGCGACCAGTCGCGCGCGTACTGCTCGCCCGTCATGTCGAAGATGACACCGTTGGGGAGCGACAGGGAAATGTCGATGTATTCACCGGCGTCGAGCGCATTCCCGGCCAGCGTGTCGAGAAAGGCGAGCGCGTTCGCAAGGCACGCCTTGGCGTCGGCGAACGTGCCGGGATGCTGTTCCGCATTCCAGCCTTCCTTCTGAAGCGTCACGAGCGCTTGCGGAATCGCTTCGCTGCGCAGGCGGTAAGCGGGCTCCATCGCCTGGTAGCACACGAAGCGCACCTGCGCGGCGAGCGGATACATGTCCGGCGCGAGCCGCAGCGTCATGAGCGCATCGGGATGCTTGCCATTCGCGCTTTCGTAGTCGGCAGCCTTGTCGAGCCATGCCGACAGGCCACGCAGCATCTGCGAAAAGGTCGGAACGAGAAGTTCGGTCAATGTCATGCCACGCCTCCGTTAGCGGTATCGATTCTTGCGCAGCGGGCAGCATAGCGCGAACGCGTCGGCGTCACAGCGCAGGATCGATGCGATGCGGCGGCGGACGGTTTCGGGCAACGCCGGCCGCACGCGAGCGCATCGCTCACGTCGTCGCAATCAGCAGTTCCTCGGCATTGCGCGGCGGGTGCAGGCCATCGGTACGGTTTGCGAAATACCGCTCGGTCAGCGCGGCCGCCGAGATGTGCCGGGCATCCTGAAAGCCGTTTTCGAGGGCGAACGCCATCATCGCGTCCGGAGTGAAGAAGCTGATGAACGGCGTGCCGCTGGCGCGCGCGCCCTTCTCCGCCATCTCCAGCCCGGGGCGTACGTCCGGATCGGCCATCTCCAGCGGCAGCAGGAACGTCATCGCCAACGTCGAGCCCGGCGCGAAGGACGACACCTCGCGCAGCGTCGCGGCATTGGCCTCGCGCGACAGATACATGCTCACGCCCGTCGAAACGATCACGGCCGGTCGGCTCGCATCGAAGTCGTGCCGCAACAGTGCCTCGCGCCACGATTGTCCGGCTTCGAAATCGACCGGCACAAAACGAAGCCAGTCCTGCACGCCGTAGCCGAGCGCGATGAGGCGATCGTGCTTCCATCGCTGCGGCCCTGGGCGGTCGACTTCGAAAATCGTAAGCGACGACGCCAACGACGCGTGCCGCTGCGCGAAGCTGTCGAGCCCCGCGCCGAGAATCACGTACTGGCTCACGCCGCGCTGCACCTGCTCGATCACGAGGTCCTCGATGAAGCGCGCCCGCGCGACGATGGACGCCCGAAACGGGCGCGTGAACGTCGGATCCATGTCGCCGCGCTCCCGCCAGTCGTCCGGCGGATCGAGCAGCTTCAGTCCGATGTCGTCGGCGAGCACGGGCGGGGCCGCGTCGGCTTCGAGATGCAGTGCGCGCCATAATGCAACGCGCGCAGCCGTGGGTTCGGGGGCGATGTCCTTCGGAGCGGTCATGATGGGGCCTCATCGGAGCGATACCGGATGAGCCGATTCTTGCACACCGTGGGGCAACGCGCCGCACACGTCGGTCCGGCGCCGATGGCGTCCATGCGCCCCGCCCGGCTGGCGTCGCTTCAAGCGCCGAAGAACAGATGCGACGCGCCCTGATAGGCCACGTAAAGTCCTACGAGAACGATGAGCGCGCCGGAGACGTAGGGTGCCTTGCGAGCGAACTCGCCGAACCCGCCCCATCGCTGCGACACGTGTCGCACGCTGAGCGCGGCCAGTGTTCCCGAGGCCACCATCGTCAGCGCCAGGCCGATGCTGAAGCACAAGACGAGGCCCGCGCCCAGCGCAAAACGCTTCAGTTGCAGGCACAGCAGCAGCACCGTGATCGACGCGGGACACGGCACCAGCCCGCCCGTCAGTCCGAACATCACGATCTGCCCCGTGGTGACATTGCGGTCGGCGAACCGCCGCTGAATGTCGCGGGCGTGAGCTCGCTCGTGAGCGTCCTGATACTCATCAGCCGCCAGCGCGAGCCCGGCGGGTTGGGCGGATGCATGCGGATGCTGGGCGGGGCGCTGATCGCGGGGATGCCCGTGATCGTGATCGTGATCGTGGCCGTGGTCGTGGCTGTGGTCGTGGCTGTGGTCGTGGTCGTGGTCGTGGTCGTGGTCGTGGTCGTGCCCATGATTGTGACCGTGCGCGTGAGCGTTATCGCGCCAGGTGCGCCAGAGCATCCACGCCGCCACGCCGAGTATCAGCACACCCGACGCCAGTTGAAAGTACGGTTCGGTAGCTTCCGCGTTCCAATTGCGCCCGAAATAGAGGCCGGCCATGGCCACGAGCCACACGACCGCCGTGTGCGAGATCGTGGCGGCGAGGCCGAGCAACACGGCCTGCCCCACCGTGCCGCGAATTGCGACGATGAACGCCGCCATCATCGTCTTCGAATGGCCGGGCTCCAGACCATGCAATGCGCCGAGCAGGATCGCGCTCGGGATGAAAAGCCAGGCATTGCCTTGCTGCAGAAGGGTCGAGAACTCCGTCATGACGCCACGCTCGATCGAGTTGAACAGGGAACCGCGAATATACTCCCCCAGAGTATATTTGTGTTAGCATTTTTCGCACATTGATCGTCAGAAAATTGCGAGGGCGCGACAGACCGTGCACACGATTCGGGACAAGAGCAAATTGCTGGCACGCGTGCGTCGCATACAAGGGCAGACGCAGGCGTTGGAGCGTCAGTTGAGCGAGGAAGGCGACTGCGTGGAGATTCTCCAGCAGATTGCCGCCATTCGAGGCGCCGTCAACGGTCTGATGGGCGCGGTGATCGAAGGACATCTGGTCGATCACCTCGTTCATGAGTCCGATGAAGCGCATCGCGAAGCCGAATTGGCACCTGTCCTCCACGTGATCAAGGCCTATCTGAAATGACACGCCCCGGCCCCCTGCTCCGCTTCGCGCATCTCACCCAACGTTTCGGCGACTTCACTCTGTTCGAGAACCTCGGGTTTCAGGCCGACTGCGGCTGCTTCGCATTGCGCGACGAGGGCGGTGGCGGCAAGACCACGCTGCTCGGCATGCTCGCGGGCACGGTCGATGCCCACGGCGGCCGGGTTTGGATCGACGGGCATTCGATGCAGAGCGCGACGGACGCCGCGCAAGCCGCGCTGGCCGTGGTGCCGTTCGATTGCCTGACCGAGCCCGCGCAGACGGGGATGGGGTTTCTTGCGCAGCGTGCGGCTGCGCGACGAGTCGATGTGAGCGCGGACGTTCTGCAATGGGTGGAGCGCTTTGGCTTGATGCCTCACATGGAAAAGCGGTTCGATCAGATGTCACTGGGTACGCGCCGGAAGTTCTATCTGAGCGCCACGCGATTCGGCTCGCCGCGCGTGATCCTTGCCGACGAACCGAGCGGCGGCCTGGACGGTCCGTCGCGCAGCGTGCTGATCGATCTCTTCAGCGAGCTGGGCAAGAACAGTTGCGTGTTCTTTTCGACGCATGACGACGAACTGGCCGAAGGCTGCCACGCCACCCAGCTGCGATTCCCGGATCTCGCGAGCGTCGCGACCAGCGGTCCTTGATCGCCCAGCCGGGGGCCGACAGATTTACGTCGAGCGCCATCCCGTCATGTCGGGTCGCAGCGTGCCGAAACCGTCAGGTTCACCTCGCGCCGGTCCCCGGCGGCAACGGCACGCGTCACCTTGACTGCCGGGTCAAAGGCGGCTTCGAATCAGCACGCCGGCAGGAAATGAGGCGCCTTCGGCCGCAGTGTCCGAGCGTACCGACGCTACCGCAGCGCTATCCTCCTGATCCTCCGTGACCGAAGCCGTGGCCGGCATTGCGGCGGCGTAGTAATCCCTGACCATCCCGTAGCTCGTCATCTGGCCGCGAATATAGGTGCCGTCGGCGCCGGCCGAGGACCCCATGCGGCTGAAGTCGTTGTAGTCCCGCCGGCTGATCGTCCCTCGGTAATACGGCCCCAGGGCGCCCGTCAACATCAACGCCTTCCAGAAATTGTTCCGGTTGAGTCCGACGGCCTCGTCAACGATCCACTGCACACACCGACGTTTCTCGATCTCGCTCAAGCTGTTGAACGAGGCGGGGACCCGAACCGCCCGCATGGATGACCATCGGCTTTCGCTATTCGCCGCCGCATGCCAGTCCTTGCGCAATTCCGTGTATGCGACTTCCACGGAATCGTTGCTTGCGGCACCGGCAACCGAGGCGCCCTTGCGTGTACGCAGCGGTGCGGCGTCGCCATCAAAACGTGCGGTGGCCGAGTGTGTCACGCGCGACAGATCGCCGGCGACGCCACCCTGCGCCGGCGCATGCGGCTCGATGAACGCCGGAGCAGGCGGGATGCCGCGCACTTCCATCTCTGAAACAATGCCCATGACTCGACTCCTCAGGTAGGTTGGTATTTCAGATTGGCACCGAAAACGCGGCACACTTTCAGTTGTCGACGCCGGATTTTGGCATCGGGCCACCCGTCGAGAACGCTTGGGATATTCGCGGGGTGGTCCGCTGGCCGTATTCGGCGACCGCAAGCGACGACAACCGCTCATCGATGGCGGCCGTCGCTTGTGACATCATTCGGGAATTGTTTCGACGACAGGAGACAGCCATGCGCAGCCGATGGTTCTCGAAGTTTTCGAGCTACCTTTCCACGCTCACCGGACGACCGTCAGCGTTCGTGCTGGCGGCGTCGCTAGTACTTCTCTGGGCTGTCACCGGCCCCATGTTCGACTACAGCGATACGTGGCAACTGGTCATCAACACGTCCACGACCATCGTGACCTTCCTGATGGTCTTCCTCATCCAGAACACCCAGAACCGCGACACGGCGGCCATGCACATCAAGCTCGATGAGCTGATCCGGGCCATGGAAGGGGCGCATAACGCCTTGCTCGACCTCGAGGAGCTCGACGAGAAGGAGCTCGCGCGCTTTCGCAAGCGCTACGAAGCCCTCGCGAACGAGGCCCGCCTGGCGCTTCGCAACGGCAAGCGCGATACCGGGTCGCCCTTCGTCGACGACAAGCATTGAGACGAATCCGAGGGGCGCCCGGTGTATGCCTCGGCATCGACGGTTGAAACGCAACGCGGGCGCATTGACTTTCGCTCACTAAAGTTCCCGCCCCGCGCGGCCGTAAGCGAGGGAGTAGCGCAGCACTGTCTCCACGCGAGGGCACCGCAAGTCCCGCGCCGACCGGTTGCCCCCCCGACCCCACGGCTCGCATGCGAGCCTATCGAAGATCGCCCATGAAAGTCACTTCCTTGCGAACCCGGATTTTGCTCATTGCCTGCCTGACGGTGGTCGGCGCGCTGATTCTCTCAGGCGTCACGACCTACGTGATCGTGCGCGGGAGCATGATGTCGAGCATCGACGATACGCTCTCGGCCGTGGCCGACGGCAACGCCAGCGCCATCGATCGCTGGTCGGCCGACAAGGCGCAGGCTGTCGTCGCCACGTCGCAGGTCGTGGAAAAGGGCGATCCCGCGGGCCTCGTCAAGCTCATGGGCAAGACCAACGACTTCCCGATCACCAGCGTCGGCTGGTCGGACAAGACGTTCTTCTCCACCGCGGCCACGCCGGCAGACTACGACCCGACCGCTCGCCCCTGGTACAAGAGTGCCGTTTCGGCTGGCAAACTTACCGTCACCAAGCCGTATGGCGATTCGTCGACGGGCATTCCGTACGTGGCTTTTACCGCGCCGATCGTGCGCGACGGCCAGACCACCGGCGCGGTGAGCGGTGCGGTCGCCCTGACCGGCGTGCAGGACATCATCAAGGCGGTACATCCCACACCGTCGAGCCTTGCGCTCGTGGTGGCCAGCGACGGGCAGGTGATCGCCCACCCGGACAACAAGTTCTCGCTCAAGCCCTCCACCGAAGTCGCACCGCAACTGACCGCCGAATCATTGCCCGGCATGGCCGCCGATGGCGCGGCGCCGGTGCAAATGTCGCTCGCCGGCGCACCGAAGCTGCTCCGGGCGAAGCGCATTCCCGGCACCGACTGGTACCTCGTGGTCGCACTCGACCGCGCGGAGGCGACCGCCGGGCTGACGCGCGTGCTCACCGCCACGGTCGTCACGCTGGTGGTGCTGACCTTGCTCGCGCTGGTCATCGCCACGATCTTCACGTCGCGCGCCTTCAAGCGCCTGTCGATCGTACGCGACGCGATGGATACCATCGGTTCGGGCGACGGCGACATGACGCAGCGTCTGGACGTGATCGGTCACGACGAAGTGGCGCAGATCTCGAAGTCGTTCAACGCCTTCGTGGACAAGATCAGTTCGGTCATGCTCGACGTGCGCTCCGGCGTGTCGTCGATGACCTCGGCCACCAGCGAGATCGAAATGGGCAACCGCGACCTGTCGCAGCGCACCGAGGCCTCTGCCGGTTCGCTGCAGGAGACGTCGTCCGCGCTCACGGAACTCACCTCCAGCGTGAAACAAACCGCCGACACGGCCGAACACGCCACGCGTCTGGCCAACGACGCGAGCGCCGCCGCCGCCCGCGGCGGCCAGGTGGTGACCGACGCCGTCGGCACCATGGCCGCGATCACGCAGTCGTCGGAGCGCATCACGGAAATCATTGGCGTCATTGACGGCATCGCCTTCCAGACCAACATTCTCGCGCTCAACGCGGCGGTCGAAGCCGCCCGCGCGGGCGAGCAGGGGCGCGGCTTCGCCGTGGTGGCCGGCGAGGTGCGCACGCTGGCGCAGCGCAGCGCGGCGGCCGCACAGGAGATCAAGGCGCTCATCGAGACATCGGTGCAAAACGTGAAAAGCGGCACCGAGCGGGTACAGGCGGCGGGCACGACGATGCATGAAATCGTCGACGGCATTGCCCGCGTGCAGCGTCTGGTGAGCGAGATCCACGGGGCGATGACCGAGCAGAGCACCGGCATCAGCCAGATCGACCGGTCAGTCTCGGAAATGGATCAGGCCACGCAGCAGAATGCGGCGCTGGTGGAGGAGTCGGCGGCGGCGTCGGCCATGCTCAGCGAACAGGCCCGCATGCTGGCCGAGACCGTGGCGCGCTTCCGCCTGCGCGACAGTCAGTCGTTCGAGTCGCGCGGCCCGGGCGGCGCACATGCGCCGTCGTTGTCCGTCGTCGGCGGCACGAAGCGGCTCGCCGCCTGAAGGGAACCGGCGCGGGCGGCAGGGGCTTTCGTGAGCGAGGCATTCACAAAAGTCGATTTTCCCGTTACAATCGCGCTCCCTTGCAGGACAAAGCCGACGTGGTGAAATTGGTAGACACGCTATCTTGAGGGGGTAGTGGCGCAAGCTGTGCGAGTTCGAGTCTCGCCGTCGGCACCAAGGTTAAAAAAGGCAGAAGATCGAAAGGTCTTCTGCCTTTTTCGTTTTTCGGCGTCGTCACGCCCCCGGGTGATCGCCTGGATGACGCATCGCCTGCGCGATGACGTTCGAGGCGGATCCTTCAATGGCACTGCTCACGGCTTCGCGCATGGAAACCCACAGGTAATTCGGGAATTGACTGATCCAGCTCCACTCATAGGTTTTCGCCTTGACCGCATGCAAATCGAGTGGCACGTAATCGTACGACGGGAGCCGAAGCAGAATATTGAATGCGTGAAGGACGTCCGTCTCGTGCAGTCTCTTGAGCTCATCGAACAGGCGCAAAGCCGCAGCTTCAGGGGGCTCGCCCCTCGCACAAAGGAGCTCGCGCAGCCAGCGCAGGTCCTTGCAAATCTTTATTGCGTAATGGAATTCTTCCTTGAGTGCCCGGCACAAATTCCCGAAAGCGATTTCGATAAGTTCAGACTCCGTGAAACCTGGTGAACCCGCAATGCCGACGGGAGCGTGGCCAACGCCTGCCATGTCGTCGACGAATTCATGAAACGCGCCGGCGCCCGGCACTGGACCTTCGGCGCCACGCACGTCCGGGACCGCAAAGGGAATGGCTGAAAAGCCGGTGTTCTGCGCAGGATTCATGGTCGATCTCCATACGGTGGAAGGAAGAACCATCCTGTCACCGGATCGATAACGCCCTTTGCGTTACACTCGCTCGACTTTCATTTTCCGTACCCTGCCGGGCCGATGCCCAGCGCGCTTTGCGGGACATCGACCCGCCCGCGTCTGAATCGGCGGCGCCAGATTCACCGCGCCATCGCGGCGTCGCGCAACAGACGACGCACTGTCGGCCAGTGCGCTCGCGCGAATCTTCCGAGTCCAAGCCGCCGCCAATGGCGCAACACTGCGGCGCGTCCATCGGGACCGTCAGTGAGCACGCACTCCAGCGCCGCAAGCCGCAGATGGATCTCGAGCCGGTCGAAGTTACGAATCAAATGTTGAAAAAGCGCGTAGCGCTTATCGTCACCGGGCATTCGTGCCATCCAGTACCTGACGAACGCCTGCCAACCGGGGGTACCGCCGCCATGGCGAACCGCCTGCGCCCAATGCGCCACGAAGTCCTCCGGGATGTCGTGTGCGAACCCCAGAAAATCCGTCTGAAACTGAAATGCCGTATCGGTATCCACCGACACCGGAGGGAAGGGAAGCGACCACGCCGGTTCCGGCACGTTGGCCACGCCATCGAGCGGCCATCCGATGTCGGGCGTCGCGCTCGAACGGCACGACTCCTCCATGTCGGATGGCAGCACCAGACTGATATCCGGGATCGGCAACGGCGGCATATCGCGATTTCCTTGGCAGCGAATGGCTCTCGCTGCCATGCTTATCGCACCGCGTCCAGCGGATTCGCTATCCGATTTCGCCAATTCCGAATACATCGGCTGGCGCAGCGTCAGCCGTGCGGCCCACGCGACGACGGCGCGGACGGCCAATGTGCCGCGTCGGAAATCGGGGGCGTTTGCCGCGGGCGAGGGCGCGCGTCGGGAAATTTCATGTCCGCGTACTTCACGAAGCGCGTGCGGCGCGCCAGTCGGTAACCCGCCCAGATCAGCAAAAACAGGGGAATGCCGATGTAGGTGGCAACCACGCCGCCCCAGTCGATCCGGTCTTGCAGGAACGCCTCGTAGTTCTGCCCCAGCGTGATGATCACGCACAGCACGAACGCGAAGATGGGTCCGAACGGGAAGCACGGCGACACGTAGGGCAGATTGGCCAGATCGCCGCCCCGCTTCAGATAGCCGCGACGGAACCGGTAATGGCTGATGGCGATACCCAGCCAGGCGATGAAGCCGGTCATGCCGGACGTATTGAGCAGCCAGATGTAGACCGCGTTCGGGCTGAACACGAAGGTGAAGAAGCACAGCGCGGCCACGGCGGCGGTGGCGAACAGCGCCCAGAGGGGCACACCGTTGCGCGAGACATGGGCAAACACGCGCGGCGCCTTGCCGTCGCGAGCCAGGCTGTAGAGCATGCGGGTGGCCGCGTACATACCCGAATTACCTGCCGAAAGTACCGATGTGAGCACCACGGCGTTCATGATCGATGCCGCGCCCAGCAGCCCGGCACGCTCGAATATCAGCGCAAACGGGCTCACGCTGATGTCGGTCACGTCGTTGCGCAACAGATGCGGGTCGGTATACGGGATGAGCAGGCCGATGACCAGAATTGCCGCCACGTAGAACAGCAGGATGCGCCAGAACACCTGACGCACGGCGCGCGGCAGATTGCGCGCGGGGTCCTGGGATTCGCCCGCGGCGATGCCGATGAGTTCGGTTCCCTGGAACGAGAAGCCCACGACCATCGCCACACCGATCAATGCGGCAAAGCCACCGGCGAATGGCGCGTTGCCCACTGTCCAGTTGACCGCCCCGCCGGCTTCACCGCCACGGATGATGCCGAGCAGCATCATCACGCCCATCGCCACGAAGGCCAGCACGGCGATCACCTTGATGAGCGCGAACCAGAATTCGGCTTCGCCGAAGCCCCGGGCGGAAAGGGCGTTGAGCCCGAAGGTGATGGCGAGGAACAGCGCGCTCCAATAAACGCCGGGCACATGCGGAAACCAGTACGCCATGACCAGTTGCGCCGCCACCAGATCGACCGCCACGGTGACGGCCCAGTTGTACCAGTAATTCCAGCCCAGCGCGAAGCCGAATCCCTCCTCGACGTAGCGCGCGCCATAGGTGGAGAACGAGCCCGAGACCGGCATGGCTGCCGCCAGTTCGCCAAGGCTCGTCATCAGGAAGTAGACCATGAGCCCGATCAGGACGTAGCCGAGCAAGGCGCCGCCGGGCCCGGCCTGCGCAATGGTGGCGCCGGAGGCGACGAACAGGCCGGTCCCGATGGACCCGCCCACTGCGATCATCGTCAGATGGCGCGCCGACAATGTACGGCGCAACTCGCCCGGCGCGGGCGCGCCTGCCTTGCCGCCGTCGCGGTGCTGATCGTGTTCCGATAATGCCAAGATGGTGTTCCCTTCAATCAAAAAAGTGCGTTGGGTAAAAGAAAAGGCCTTGAATACACATCAAGGCCTTTCCAGTTTCCGTCCCGCGTCGGTGTTGCCGGTTGGCTTGAACGTCGCCTCGACGCCATGCCTGTCGCACGCCCCCCTGGCGGTCCGCAGCTCCCGCAGCGCCGATGCAACACGGCCACGCACGCAGGAAAATCAATGAGTTAGCGTTGTCATCGCCAATGGGCGCATATGGTAACACTACAGATCTTCCAACCAGCCTGCGGACGCTCCGGAGGACGCATGCCTTCTACGCCAGTCCCGCCACCTTTCTCAGACGTTGCGCAGAACGCGTGGCGTCGCGAATGATCGCATCGGCGTCGATCGACACGAACTTGCCGTCTCGGCGCAGCATGCGACCGTCCACGATCACGGTGTCCACGTTGTCGGGCTGCGCCGAGTACACCAGCGAGTTGAACGGATCGACCACGGGCGCGATATCGAGATCGTCCATGCGAACGAGGATGATGTCGGCCTGCTTGCCCGGTGTCAGTGAACCGGTGCGCTCGGCGAGACTGAGGGCTCGCGCACCGTCGATGGTTGCAAGTTCGACCAGCCGGCGAGGGGTGAGCCGCACTTGTGTGCCGCGCGCCTTGTGCGCCCACAGCAACGCGCGCATTTCATTGAAGAAATTCGCGTTGGCCGACGCCGCCGACGAATCGACCGAGATCCCCATGCGCGCGTGAAGCGCCTCCATTTCCGCGAACTGGGTGTAACCGCTTCGTACTGTCGAGTATTGCAGCTCGATGACCGGTGCGATGCTGATATTGACGTTCGATGCCACGAGCGTTTCGCGTTCGGCTGCCGTGAAGCCCTGGGGGTGCACCAGCAGCAGATCGGAGTCAAGCCATCCATGCTTCGCCATGACGTCGACGATGCCA
The DNA here is from genome assembly GCF_000767615.3 of Pandoraea pnomenusa. Lineage (NCBI taxonomy): Bacteria > Pseudomonadati > Pseudomonadota > Betaproteobacteria > Burkholderiales > Burkholderiaceae > Pandoraea > Pandoraea pnomenusa. The sequence goes on from NZ_CP009553.3 coordinate 5,373,102, forward strand.
TGCGTCAGATTGCCGTAGTGCAGCGTGTACGGCAGATGCATGGCCCGGATGTGCGCCATCGACACGCTCAGATCATCGAAAACACTCGGGCGCATCATGCCGTCGTTGTCCGTCGTCGGTGCGATGACCACTCCCAGTGTCAGACGCGAGCGCTTCGGCACGATGGTCTGACGCACGCGCTCGACGTCCTGCCAGTCCATCGGTCGGGTCGAAGGCTCGCCGAACCTGCCGTATGAGAAGCGCGCGCGTACGCCGAGATCCTCGAGCGCCTGCATGTCCGCATCGGCGTGTGCGGAAGATGGCACGTTATGGCAGAAGTCGTGTACCGTCGTGATGCCCGACGCGAGGTTCTGCGCCACACCAAAACGCACCGAGTGGTAGAAGTCGTCCGGTGTCATGACCGCACCTGCGCGCGCCTTGCTCGGGAAATAGCCGAACAGCGGATCGTCCCCGCGCAGCGAACCTCGCAGCACGCTCGTCCACAGATGCTGATGCGTGTCGACGAAGCCCGGCATCACGATCTTTCGGGTCGCGTCGACGATGCGCACGTCCCGCCTATCGATGCGTGGGGCCACGGCGACGATCCTCCCCGCCTTCACATGCACATCGCCGGACGGGAGTTCGCCGAGTGACGGGTCCATCGTCAGCACGTAACCCCCGCGCAGAATGTATTCGTCGTCCGACGCCGCCTTGCGGGTGTCTTCCGCATAGGCGATCCCCGAAACGGGCACCAGCGATGCCGGCGCGAGGGTACTTGCGGCAAGCGAGCCGCAGAGCTTGAGCAGATCGCGCCGGCGTTGCTGTACTTCGTCGTTCATATGCGGCCTCCTTGGGCGCGGTTGCCTCAGAAAGTGTGTTGGATGCTGAGCGTGCCGATGAACTGGCGGTCACTGCCCGATGGTCCGGTCGACGCGTTCACCTGGGCTTTGGCGCCCGCGCCGTACGCGATCTGATACGCGGCATCGACATACACGGTCGTGCGCTTCGAGAAGCGATAGCCGATGAGCGAAGTCACCTGATTGGCGCGGTGGTTGTCGAGTTGCGCGTTGCCGTGCATGTAGCTGTATGTCACTGACGCATACCACGCCGCCGTGAAGTCGTAGCCGGCGCTGACGTCGAACACGTCGATCTGCGCGCCGGTGGCCGTGTTGCGCGAAACGGTGGCGAGGCCGGAGATCGTGAGCTTGTCGAAGCCGTAGCGAAGGCCGAGTCCGATGTTGCGGATACCGTCGTTACCGTTGTTCGTTTGCGGCGCCTTGACCATGGTGTATGCCGCGCCGATGCCCGCGTTGCCGCGCTCGTAATTGACGCCGAAGCTCGTGGCGCTCGACCGCCCGAAGCTGCCCGCCACGCCGCCGAAACCGTACATGGCGCCAAACGTCAGGCCGGAGAAATCGGCGCTCTTGAACTTGACCGTATTGGCGATCGCCTCACCGTTGACGCGATCGAAATCGAACGAGCCTTGCGCAGAGTACGAGACGCCGAACCTCGGGAACGGTCCCTGGTGCGCGGCATACGCGCCTTCGAAGAAGCTGCCCGGATAGCGGTTCAGCGTGAGGCTGTCGAACATGAAGTCGCGCTGGTTGCCAACGCTCAGCGTGCCGAAGCGATTCGCCAGCCCGACATACGACTCACGCGAGAACAGCGCCGCCGGGCCGCCGAACACGTTGCCATTGAGGATGCTGAACAACGTGCCGAGGTAAAACACGGCGCGTTGTCCGTCGCCGAGGTCTTCTCCGCCGCGAATGATCACTGCGTTCGGGCGCAACACACCCGGATTTGCCGTGACGGCTGCACCGCCGTCGACATTGCTCGTATAGCCGACGCCCGCGCCAAGCAGGCCGCTGATTTCAAGATTGCTCTGTGCCGACGCCGTCGTGGCGAATGCGCCACTCAGGAAGCCCGCGGCGACCAGCGAGCGCGTGCCAATGCCATGAAGATTCACGTTATCTCCCCTGAATTGTTTTGGATGCATCACAAAGACAGCTTTCGCAAGGCATTCGCCGGTAGGCATGGCCTGCTACGCATCGGTCGCATCCCCGAGTTGTGTTCAGGGGGCAGGATTGCGTTATGCTTTAAATATATATAATTGACGTTTAAACATATTGAAGGCATTGCGGCCCGCATGCCCCTGCGGGGGCGCGCAGACCCGCGCTCGGGGATCCGGGATCCGTCCGCTGGCGCACGTCGGCTCTGGGAAATGATTCTAGGTTCGGCACAACCCTCGGCCGGTGAATTTTTGGAACGGGCCATCAACCGCGGGTTGACGTGATGAGCACGCGCACGCGAGACCGGTGAGAGGATGTCGGAGCGGCAAGCGGGCCGCCTTTGCGGCGTTGAGTGGGAACGAAACTGACTTGCGGTCGATGTACCGTCGGAGATTGAAAATGAATGTCAGCACCGGTCAGGCGCCGCCGTCGCGCCTCAAGCTCAAATACCTTCAGGTTGTGGCCGTGCTCGACGAGACGCATAGCCTGGCGAAGGCCGCCGATCATCTGAACCTTACCCGCGCGGCGCTCTCGAAGACGCTCGCCGGGCTTGAAGAACTACTCGGCGTAAAGCTTTACGAGCGCACGGCGGCCGGCGTGGTGCCGACGACGTTCGGGCGTACGCTGGCACGCCACGCGCGGTTGATCCTCGGAAATCTTCGGTCCGCCGAGGATGAGCTTCGCGATCTGATGAACGAGCATCGGCAGAGCCTTGCCGTGGGTGCGCTCTTCGTCGCCATGCCGCAATTGCTGCCGCAGGCCATCGCCCTGATCACGCGGTCGGCGCCCAGATGTGTCATTACCGTACGCGAGAGCGGCTCGTTCGGATTGGCGGCCGGTCTTCACGACGGAAGTTTCGACCTGGTGGTGGGGCGTCTCGTGCCGGAGTATTTCCGCTCGGCGGTCAATCTCGAGCCATTGTTCGAAGAGGAATTGCTCGTGATTTGCCGCAGCGGTCATCCGTTGGAAAACGTGCCGGCGTTGACGTGGCGCGAGGTGGCGAAATACCCCTGGATGTTGCCACCGAAAGAATCGCCGATCAGCCACGCGATTCAGTCGCAGTTCCTCGCGGATGGCGTGCAGGGGCCGGCGGTGATCGTGGAGGCGTTTTCCATCCCGCTCGCATTGGGTATGTTGCAGTCGTGCGATGCGATGACGGTGTTGCCGAGTCGTCTCGCGTATGCGTTGCGCGACAAGGGCGAGATCTCGATCCTGTCGTTGCGCTCGCCGAGATTGCCGGCCCCGATGGGGGTGGCATGGCGCAAGGACTGTCCGCTCTCACCGCTCGCATCGTTGTTCATCGCGGCGCTGAAAACGTGCGCGGGCGAGCGGGCATGACATTCACCGATGGCTGGGACCGGCGGCGACGGCATACGACACGTCGCCCGGTGGTTCAGCGCATGTCGAACAGTTCCCGGTGGAAGGCTGCCGGATCCAGGCCCCACTTCTGCATGTTGGCCTGAAGCGATTCGCCCATGGCGGCAGGGCCGCAAAACCAAATACTGGCGGACTGCCAGTCCGGCAGCACTTCCCGAACGACCTCTCCCGTCAGGCGCGGGTCTCGTCCCTTGATGTGAAGGTGCAAGGTGACGTCGGCCATTTCCGCGTGCTTCCGCAATCTTTCCACGAACACCGGATCGGGCAGTTGGGTCACGTAGAACAGGTCGATCTTGCGTTTGTCGTGCTCGACGGCCAACGCCTTCAGGCGCGCGATGAAGGGGGTAATGCCAATGCCGGCGCCGATCCAGATCTGCCGCTGCTGAGGCCCCGTGAATTGGAAGGTCCCATAAGGCCCCTCGACCCTGGCGTGGCCGCCGACCTGCAGGGTGTCCGGCAACCGGCGCGTGTAGTCGCCCACGCCCTTGATCAGAAAGGTCAGCGTGTCGTCACCGGTCCAGGCGGACGAGATGGTGAAGGGATGCGCTCCCTCCCGGGGGTCAAAGGTCACAAAGGCGAACTGGCCGGGTTGATGGCCGGGCCATGGCTTTTGCAGATGCAACACGACCTTGAGCACGCGATTGTGCTCGAAGCGTTCGAGTTCGGTAATTCGCGCCGATACCTGCCGGCGGCGTCCGATGTGGCCCAACAGACCCACGATCGATCCCACGACACAGCCGGCCACGAGCAGGGCCGTCAACCAGCCAACCGGATTGGACCAATCGCGAAACTCGGTCAGCACGACGGCATGCCAGCAAAACACGAGGGCAATGACGGCCATCAGCCGGTGCGTGTATCGGAAGTAGCCGTAAGGGATGCGTCGAATCAGTGCAATGAGAACCAGAACGATCAACGCGTAGAAGGCCCATTCGCCCATCGTCTCGGCCAGGCCGCGCTGCTGGCGAAAAAAGGCCTCCACGCCTTCCAATTGCGGACGCGCACCTCTGGGTGGACGCACAAGCCAGCCCCAGCCCACGGCCCATTTCGGGGCCTTGATCCACAGCCAATGCACAACGGCGGCCGACAAGGCAGTCACCCCCAGCCACTTGTGCAGACGGTACATCTTGTCCAGTCCGCCCATTGGCGGCTCGATGGACACTGGACGTACCGACAGCATCACCGCCACCGCCATGGCCGCGAAAGCGAACAGGCCCGTCAACAGGATCCATTCGTGACGCATCGCAAAAACTTCGCTCAGAAAGAAGATCTGCCTGTGCGCAGCCAGCCAGATAGCCACCACGATCGCCATTCCCGCCACCAACGCCCAACGTATCCTGTGCATTCGGATCACCTTGAAGGACATTTTTCAAAGCATGCACGCCTATCGCCGAAGTGGCAAACCCTTTTCCACCGGAACATGATGTCAGTCAAGCGGTGGGGTGAGGAACCTTCGCGAATACCGTTGCCGCGACCGGTGTCGGGCGTGCCAGCATTGCCCGTCAACCCCGTCAACCTTATCGCTCGCCTGCATCGATACGCCGCCGAGCTGACATTCGACGCGCGCGCGGATTCCTGACCGTCACCATGCACGCAAGCATCTTTTGCTCGAAGTTCATGACATCCGGAATCTCATTTCCGTGCTGCGCGTTGGTACCGGGTGTGCCGTGGTGAATGCGACGGTCTTCCTCACCCGCCTTCGGCGGACCTGCATCTTAGAGAAGAAGAGGCGAGGCACGGCACCTTGATTGGGACCCAGGTTGCGACTTCCAGAGGGAAAGACAATCGTTCGCCCTCCGAAGTCGCGCTGCTTCATGCTCCCATCTCCTTGTCACAAAGCTGGACTCCGAGTGATGCAGCCACTCAATCCTCAGGAAATGGGGTATGCATATTTTTATGGACGAACAGTCGATACAAATCCGGAGCAATGCAACTCATGTTCAATGAAGTTCTTCGGCGTCTTCACGTCAGAAATGGTGTACCTACTCCTCATATTGGTTTCGCCAAGCGAGGACAATTCATCACGCAGCAGTTGTTCGCCATTCAGTTTCACTATCTCTCCCCAAGCTTTTTTAAAACTGATGTTCGCTCCGACCGGAACTTCGTCACTATCCGACAAGTATTTCAGCAATTGAAGATCCGCGTAAGTTAAATTCTCATGCGCCAAAGAACTCATTTTTTCTTTCCATTGATACAAAGACAAGGGCGGCTCCTTTCCGAACCCGCGAAGCAAAAGCTGCCGATCTTCGCCCATACTCTTACCAATGCAAATCAAATTATGCGAGTTCATTGAGGATGCAGGATGAAATGCAGATGCATTGACGCTGCGAATAAACAGGATATCGCCTTTCGTTAGCTCCTCCACGGCGCGCGCCTCGGTTTTCATACCAAAATCCTCCAATAATTTCAGCATTCCATCCGGGCCTAGCGACAACCTGCCCCCATATTTATTTGACACCAGCTTATTAAACTCCACATTACCAAGCTCATCCTTTATGGAAAGTGCGATGCACAAATGGACGAACAACCTGCAATCCAGCAGGAACGGCGTGTTGACGATAAGTTTCTCCAGCGCGCCACAACAATCGTCGCCTTGGTACGTATACTCCTTTCTTTTGTGAACGATATCAAAGCTCATCCCAGCGATACTCTTGCCAATCTCCGTCCGATACCACCCCTCCAGAGCTCCTTTCTCCTGCCCGAACTTTTCTGCGGTACCGGTATTACGTCCATTGCTGAATGCACTATAGAACTCCGCCTCGTACAGAAGGTTACTTCTTTTATTCAATTCGTCGAGACGACGAACCACGCCATTTGAAAATCTTTTGATTTTATTAGATTCATTGCTGACCACATTAGTTTTACAACGAATCTCCAACCCCGGAAATTCATCAACAATGGCCTTCTCGATATAAGCTGCCCTCGGCAATGAATCGTTGTTAAAACTATGAAACTTGATATTTACTGATTTGCAATCCTTATTATTCGCCAGGAAGGCCTGAATATTGTCGATCAGAATTTTCGCAACCCTTGGAGATTCCACGTTAGGACCAATACTCAACGAGTAAAAACCAGGATTCATCCTGCGCGAATCAGTTCGCTGAAGACGATCCTTCTCCGAAGAGTCACCATTATTGAAGTAAAGGTTGGCCGTGTTGGTACAAGGCGTGAGAGAGTCTTTTTTGTTCGGATCCTGCTTTTTGTATACGGATCTGTGGCCAGCGACGTTTTTCTGTGCGGATATCATTTTCGTACCTTATTTAAAAAGTGCCGGATGTTCGGGAAGAGCAATTTAATTTATGGCTTTACGGAATTACACTTGCTGCGAATGAACTGCGGCTGCCGGCGCCGAAGCGACGCTCGGCAAGCGTGCGGGTGATTCAGTGGGCTCACCGTGGTGGTGGGAGGGCCGTGCCCTTCAAACTCCCGACCAGCTTGTCGGTTGAACACCATGCCAATGAGTAACGTCGCTCGGGCAATGGGTTCCGGCGTAGCCGAGAAGTGACGATTAACCCGCGCCGAAGGACGGGGGCAAGGTTGGGCGGGATAGATGAGGCATTCGGGAGAAGGTCGGCATCTCCGAGCACCGCGCCTGCCGGCTGCTCGGGCGTTCTCGCAGCGTTCTGCATTAGGACACGAGGCCAGACCACGAGAATGAGGTGCTAGCGGTGTGTCTGGTGGAGTTGGCGCACGGACGTCGTCAATTTGACTACTGCACGCTCTGGCGGAGCGCAAAGGTACAACACGCCAATCGCAAGCGCATCTACCGCCTGTACCGTGAAGCGAGGCTGGCTGTGCGGCGCCGTCGCAGGCGCCACGGCGAAATGATTGATCGCCGGCAACCCGCATTGCCGGGCGCAGCCAACGAGGCAGCGCAGAATGCGTACGCTGAATCGTTCAACGGCAAGTCTCGCGACGAATGCCCTGGCAAGCACTGGTTCACGGCGCTCGCGCAGGCTCGGGCTGTCGTCGTGGCATGGCGTACTGCTGAAGCGCCTGCAATAACTTAAACCAACCGACTTCCGCGAAAACCGGGGCGATTCAGGATCTCCACTACAAGCAGTGATTATCCATTGAATAGTTAGTGTTCCTATACAAATTAACGACTAAATTCGGAACCATCCCATATCCATTTTTTCCCGGTGCGACTAGATTCTGAAGGTCAAATTCTTCAAGTATCGAGCCTTCCGTGCCAACCGTAAGCCGCGCGATATCGCTCCTAATGTTCACCATCCGACGAACGACTCCGACGCCCAGGTATGTTGGACGTCACCGTCAAGTCCGTCTCCCTCCAGCTCTGCAAATTTTCGGGGATCGGTGAATGGGAGACTCCTCGTCCACATTGCCTGTCTGTGTCGAGACAACGGAGCGTGATTTGACGGAAGCGCACCTCCTGTTCACCATCCGCGAAAAACTCCCATCGCTCTGCAGGCTAAGGCTTGAAGAAATTTGCGGTGGCGCGGAAGCCGGGACCGTCGTAAAGGTCGATGCACATTGCAGCGTGGTGGTAAAGGCAATCCGTTCCCGCCTTGCGGCAGAAGAAGTTGCTCATATAAGGCGAATGAACGCCGCGATCCCCGGCACTTGTCCCCCCGTCGTCTATTTCGAGGCAGACAGGGGCATCTACGCTACTGAATTCGCTTCGGGAGAAACGCTGGAGCGGCAATTACGCGATTCGGTGATCGACGTCATGGGTTCGGTTTGCGCCGAGCCTGAAAGGCTCAACTCAGCCTTGCATTTATGAGCGATATGGTTAATGATAATCATTTGTATTTTCATTAATTTTTTCACAACGTAAGCGCGACATGGAGTTTTGTCATGCCACTTCAACTAGGGCTCTCGCGAGAGGCTTTTTATTCGGATTATTTCGAGAAGATGCCATGCCATCTAACAAACGTTGTATCCGGTGATGATTTTTCATGGCGTGCACTGAGCCAGACGATTTATGGTCTGAATTTCGAGAGCGACACGGATGTCAAGGTTCATCTTGATGGTGTGCTCAAGCTGGCCCAATACACCGAACGATATCAGGACATTTCCGATATCAAGGTTAGGTTATCCAAAGAGCGTCTGGAGTCTCTTCTCCGGGACGGCGCAACGCTCGTTGTAAATCGCCTGGATTTGAAAAACACCGCAATTGCGGCCCTGTGTAAGGCGTTATTCTTGGAATAGCGGCACATTCCTAACCTGCTTTCTGATCGGCAATGGTTTCGGCATAACGGCCGGCATCCTGTCGGAGAGTCCAATGGTGGGGGTACTGACCCAGCGAATGGTCCAGATGGGGTGTAAGTACGTAATGGACAATATCAATACGCCTCAAACAAATGATGACGGGGATGGTTGAACGAAAACGATTACGTTAAGGAGTCTTGATGAAAAAATATCGACATAGACTGGCGTGGTACTTCGCGGTTTTTATCATAAACCTTGGGATTTTATTCTCCGGTAGCAAGTTACTGTTTTCGGCATCCTCTTCGGCACTTTTGTACTATTTGCCGACGTCTGTATTTTGGCTGTTCGCCGGGCCGTGGTTGTTTGGGCGCCGATTTCGATCGAGTTCGGTGTTTGGCATTAAAGTAGAACGATTTGGGTTTTGGATTATCGGTATCGCTACTTTCGGCACCGTGATCTTTCTGCTCCAGGGTAACGACAAGCTTGCGGCCATCGCAATCTTCGCTGCCATGTGCGGTGTCGAGGATGTGATTTGGTCCAGGGAGGGTCGGTGTTCCGCCGACCAGCCGGGATTCCAGTCCTAAACAATAAAAAGTATTGGGGATGCCCTCTGCTTCGAGCCTCGCAGTGATGACGAGCGTGAGGCAGGGGGTGCCGAACAAAAATGAGCTACGTTGACCCCGCGAAGTCGAAGTTGTTTCGTCAGGAAGCATTGGATGCCCGTCGAGATCGCTTCCAAGGCAGTGTGTTACTGACCTTTCCCATTTCCAGTTGGCTGATCAACGCCAGCTGTGGGGACGATGATGGTTGTAGTCGTGCTGTCAAGCCGTCATTTTTTCTCGGAGGTCGTATAGCGTGACGAATTCATGCACGTTAAGGAATTCATCACGCAATCGACCATTGAAAGACTCGATCAGTCCATTATCGGTCGGCTTACCGGGGCGTGTGTAGTCGAGTTTCACCCCACGCCGGTATGCCCAGTCGTCTAGAGCGCGGGAGGTGAACTCGGTGCCGTTGTCCACGGTGATGGATTCGGGCCATCCACGAAGGAGCGCAGAACGATCCAGTGCTTGGCCAACCGCACGGCCGGTCTGTCGAAAGTTGGCCTCCAGACAGACACTCTCGCGACTCCATTGATCGATGACGGTCAGAATGCGAAAGCGGCGCCCATCAAGCATCTGATCATGAACGAAGTCCATGCTCCAGTGCTGATTCGGCCCAGTGGGCACCGGCGGCTTGCCTCGCAGCAGGGCGATGCGTTTGCGGCGCTTGACCTTCATCCGCAACTGCAACCCCTCCAGGCTGTAGAGCCGATAGACGCGCTTCTTGCCCACGTCCCAGCCCTCGCGATGCAGCATCACCAACACTCGCCGGTAGCCGAACCGCGGGCGACTTAAGGCGATGTCCCGGATGCGTTGGCGCAGCGCCCTTTGATCTCGCGCATGACTCTTCGCGTACCAAGTCGAACGCTGTAGCAACGCCAGCGCGCAGGAACGTTGCACGCTGATCTGAAAGCGCTCTTGCATCCAAGCCGCCAGCTCGCGCCGTTTGGCGGCCTTCAGACTTTTTTTCGCACCACCTCTTGCAGGATCTGCTTATCCAGCGTCAGGTCGGCGACGATACGCCGCAGGCGTGCGTTCTCGTCTTCGAGCTGCTTGAGCTTGCGCAGCTCGCTTACGCCGAAGTCGGCGTACTTCTTCTTCCATGTGTAGAAAGTTGCCTCCGACACGCCAAGCTGCCGACAAACGTCGACCACCGGCGTGCCGCTCTCGGCTAATCGCAATGCATAGGCGATCTGCTCTTCGGTAAATCTCGAGCGTTTCATGGCGACTCCTCGCCCCGTTTGGGGCGCTGAGAAGCAACTTTACCTCTAGTTTTGACCTGTACCGATATTCCGGGGACACGTCACCGTGTCTCAAACAAAAAGAGGGCCTTGAAATTCAAGGCCCTCTACGCATGTCTCGCGACGGTCGACGTGCCGTTATCTAGGCTCGAACCCGGCAGTGCAAATGCCACCACAATTCGAGTCCAGATAATCTCAGCAACTTCGTTATTTCAGTCTTACAACCCAGTGTGTAATCTCACGAATTCTGTTTCCCTGCAACGAGAACAAACCTCAAACATCAATATTCCCAGCCCGCAGCGCGTTCGTCTCGATGAAAGCGCGGCGCGGTTCGACGTCGTCGCCCATGAGCGTGGTGAAGATGCCGTCGGCGGCGATCGCGTCTTCGATCTGCACGCGCAGCAGGCGGCGGACCGTCGGGTCCATCGTGGTTTCCCACAGCTGCTCCGCGTTCATCTCGCCCAGACCCTTGTAGCGCTGCTTCGATACCTTGCTCTCGGCATCGGCCATCAGCCACTTCATCGCCGTCTTGAAGTTCGACACCGGCTGCGAACGCTCGCCACGCCTGATCGTCGCACCCTCGCCAATCAGCCCCTTGAACGTCTCAGCCGTCTTCTGCAGCTGCGCGTAATCCGCCGATTGCAGGAAGTCCTGCGTGATCATGCTCAACTTCACGTTGCCATGATGCCGACGCTCCACACGCAGCGCCGCCACCGGATCCGCGTTCTCGACGTCTTCCATCACCGCCGTGATCGTGATCTCCGGCGCCAGCGGATCGTCGCTCAACGCTGCCTCCAACGCCAGTGCCGATTGCTTCGCCGCTTCCTCATCGTCGAGATTGATCTCCACGCCTTCGGTCACCGCCGTCAGCACCGACGCCTCATAAACCCGGCTCAAACGCTCGATGACGCTGTCAGCCAACTGATAGCTGCGCGTCAGCTCGCCCAGCGCATCGCCCGAAATCGGCGCAGCACCCGTCGACGGCGTCAGCTCAGCATTGTTCATCGCCAGCTTCAGCATGTACTGCGCCAACTCGCCTTCATCCTTGATGTAACGCTCGTCCTTGTTGTGCTTGACCTTGTACAGCGGCGGCTGCGCAATGTACACGTAACCACGCTCGATCAACTCCGGCACCTGACGATAGAAGAACGTCAGCAGCAGCGTGCGAATGTGCGCACCGTCCACGTCGGCATCGGTCATGATGATGATCCGGTGATAACGCAGCTTGTCGATGTTGTAGTCGTCCTTGCCGATACCGCAACCAAGCGCCGTGATGAGCGTGACGATCTGCTCGCTCGAAATCAGCTTGTCGAAACGCGCCTTCTCGACGTTGAGCACCTTGCCGCGCAACGGCAGAATCGCCTGGAACTTGCGATCGCGCCCCTGCTTCGCCGAACCGCCCGCCGAGTCGCCCTCAACCACGTAGATCTCGCACAGCGCCGGATCCTTCTCCTGGCAATCCGCCAATTTGCCCGGCAGACCCACGCCGTCAAGCACGCCCTTGCGACGCGTCATCTCACGCGCCTTGCGCGCCGCATCACGCGCGCGCGCGGCTTCGACGATCTTCGAACAAATGATCTTGGCGTCGTTCGGCGTTTCCTGAAGGAAGTCCTCCAACGCCTTCGCCACGTATTCCTCCACCGGCGCACGCACTTCCGACGACACCAGCTTGTCCTTCGTCTGCGACGAGAACTTCGGCTCCGGCACCTTCACCGACAGCACGCACGTCAGACCCTCGCGCATGTCGTCGCCGGTCGTCTCGACCTTGGCCTTCTTGGCCATCTCGCTCTCGACGATGTACTTGTTGATTACGCGCGTCATAGCCGCGCGCAGCCCCGTGAGGTGAGTGCCGCCATCACGCTGCGGAATGTTGTTCGTGAAGCACAGCACCGTCTCGTTGTAGCTGTCGTTCCACTGCATGGCGACTTCCACGCCAATACCGTCGCGCTCGCCCATCACGTGAAACACCGTCGGATGTAACACCGTCTTCGACTTGTTGATGTACTCGACGAACCCCTTCACGCCACCGCCAAAGGCGAAATCGTCTTCCTTGCCCGTGCGCAGATCCGTCAGACGAATCCGAACGCCATTGTTCAGGAACGACAGCTCGCGCATACGCTTGGCGAGAATGTCGTAGTGGAACTCAACATTGCCGAAGATCGTTTCGTCAGCGAGGAAGTGCACTTCCGTGCCACGCTTGTCGGTATCGCCCAACACCTTCAGCGGCGACGTCTCGACGCCGTCGACCACCTCGATCTCGCGATTCTGCGGCACCCCACGGTGAAATTCCATGAAGTGCTTCTTGCCATCGCGACGCACGGTGAGCTTCAGATACGACGACAGCGCATTCACGCACGACACGCCCACGCCGTGCAGACCGCCCGACACCTTGTAGCTGTTCTGGTCGAACTTGCCCCCGCATGCAGCTCGGTCATCACGATTTCCGCCGCGCTACGCTTCGGCTCGTGCTTGTCGTCGAACTTGATGCCCGTGGGAATGCCGCGACCGTTGTCCGTCACGGAAATGGAGTTGTCCGCGTGAATGGTCACGTGGATGTCATCGCAGTAACCGGCAAGCGCCTCGTCGATCGAGTTGTCCAGCACCTCGAATACCAGGTGATGCAGGCCCGTGCCGTCCGACGTGTCGCCAATGTACATGCCGGGACGCTTGCGCACAGCCTCCAGACCCTCGAGGATCTGGATGGAGGCTGCACCATAGCCGCTTTCGGCCTGCTTTTGCTGTTCGCTCATGACAATCTTCCGGTTACTGCGTCATTAACTGACGAATTACTGCTTCATGACCTGTCGGCTCCGTGCGCTTTTCGCGCCACGAAGTCGGCTTATCCCGCAAAAGGATAATTCTCTAGAAACGCCAAAGGGGCGCTCGGCCCCTTCGCGCATGTGACGGCGCGTATGGCGGAAACTCCGCTCAAATGCGCATCGGCATCACGACGTACTTGAATTCGTCGTTGTCCGGCAAGGTGATCAGCGCGCTCGAATTGGCGTCGCCAAGGCTCACCTTCACCTGCTCGACCTTGAGGTTCGACAGCACATCGAGCAGATACGTGACGTTAAAACCGATATCCACCGATTCGCCCGTGTAATCGATCTCGATTTCTTCCTGCGCTTCTTCGTTCTCGGTGTTGTTCGCGCTGATCTTCAGCAGGTTCTCGCTCACGAGGAAGCGAACCCCCTTGAACTTGTCCGACGTCACGATCGCCGCACGCTGCAACGAGCGATGCAGCTCTTCACGGCTGATCACAAAACTCTTGTTGTACCCCTTCGGGATCACGCGGTTGAAGTCCGGGAACTTACCCTCGACCAGCTTCGACACCAGCTCGACGTTCGCGAAACGGAACTTCACCTGGCTCGGCGCCACGTCGATCTGCACCGGATCGTCGATGTCCTCGAGCAGACGCTGCAACTCGAGAATCGTCTTGCGCGGAATGATGACTTCCTGACGCGCGAACTTCTCGCCCGCGATCGTCGTGTTGCAGTACGCCAGACGGTGACCGTCCGTGGCGACCGCCTCGATCTTCTCGCCTTCGACCACGAGCAGCATGCCGTTCAGGTAGTAACGGATGTCCTGCTGCGCCATCGCGAAGTGCACCATGCCCAGCAGTTGACGGAATGCCCGCTGCGGCAGCGCAAAGCTCGCGGCGTAATCCTTCGCCTCGGCCACCGTCGGGAAGTCTTCCGCGGCCAGCGTCTGCAACTGGAAACGGCTCTTGCCTGCCTGCACCGTCAGACGCTTGTCCGACAGCGACAGTGCCACTTCGGCGTCCGGCATGTTGCGCAGAATGTCGAGCAGCTTGCGCGCCGCCACGGTCGTCGCCACATCGTCGGCGCCGGCACCGCAGTCGGCGGTGGTGGTGATCTGCAACTCGAGGTCGGTCGACAGGAACGAAATGTCCTGCCCGTGCTTGCGAATAAGCAAATTGGCCAGAATCGGCAACGTGTGGCGACGCTCGACGATGCCACTCACAATTTGCAGCGGCCGCAGCAGATTGTCTCGTTGAGTTTTGACCAATTGCATATTTATCCTTCGTAGTAACTGTTAACGGGTGCCGGTTGCGGCTGAAAACCCGAAGATTCCCTTATCTATCAATCGCTTGCAGATGGGATAACAGGGCGGAAAACACGGTGGACGAGCCGGGGACGCGTTGTGCGCCGATCCGCTATTGTGCCCGAAAACACCAGTTCCCCCCAAACCACCCCCAGCTTATCCACAGGGACGCCGGCGACCCCGCCTCGCCGTCCCCCGGACACACCGGTTTACCCCTTGAGCGTCTGCTCCAGCACGTGCAACTCGTGATTGAGTTGCGCATCCTTGCCTCGCTCTTCCGCAATCTTGCGTACCGCATGCAGCACTGTCGTGTGGTCGCGTCCGCCGAACAGCTCGCCAATTTCCGGCAGGCTCTTCTGGGTGAGCTCCTTCGCCAGGTACATCGCAATCTGACGCGGCCGCGCAATATTGGCAGGCCGCTTTTTCGAATACATGTCGGCGACCTTGATATTGTAAAAATCGGCCACCGTCTTTTGAATGTTCTCGACGGAAATCTGACGATTCTGAACCGTCAGCAGATCTTTCAGCGCTTCCTTGGTCAGCTCGATGGTGATTTCCCGGCCGTGGAACTTCGAGTACGCCAGGATCTTGCGCAACGCGCCTTCCAGTTCACGCACGTTGGAGCGCAGGTGCTTGCCCACGAAGAACGCCACGTCCTCCGACAAGCCCACACCCTCGGCCTGCGCCTTCTTGATCAAAATCGCCACGCGCATTTCGAGCTCGGGCGGTTCGATGGCTACGGTGAGGCCTGAATCGAAACGCGAAATCAGACGGTCGTCGATCCCCGTGATTTCTTTCGGATACGTGTCGCTCGTGATGATCACCTGCGCACGATTCGCGATCAGCGCCTCGAACGCGTAGAAGAATTCTTCCTGCGTGCGGCTCTTGCCCGAGAAGAACTGAATATCGTCGATCAGCAGCAGATCGAGCGAATGGTAGTAACGTTTGAACTCGTCGAACGCCTTTCGCTGGTATGCCTTGACCACGTCGGACACGTATTGCTCCGCGTGGATGTACCGGATTCGCGGATTCTGTTTCTCGGCCAGCAACTGGTTGCCGATGGCATGGATCAGGTGGGTCTTGCCCAGGCCGACGCCGCCATACAGGAACAACGGGTTATACGACGTGCCCGGGTTGTTCGCGACCTGGATCGCCGCCGCGCGCGCCAACTGGTTCGACTTGCCCGTCACGAAGTTGTCGAACGTGAGCACCGGGTTGAGCTTGGAACGCTCGTAGATCGACTCGGCCTCGCTGATTTGCGCGGGCTCCTGCGGCGTGACGCGCCAATTGCGGCGCACCGCCTCCGCTTCGCTCGCTTCCAGATCCGGACGCTCACCGTCGAGCGACGCCACATCGGCCGCATGCGCACCGGCCACCGCCGTTTGCGCCGCAGCCGCGGCCGGATTCTGGCGCGCCACGCCGGCAGGCACGGCCGGCGGGGCCGGAATCGGTGCGGGCGCCGGGGCGGGCGTCGACGAGGGAACACGCACGCCCGCCTTGGGATCGAGCACGAACGTCACCTCGATCGGTCCATTCCAATAGTCCGACGCCATGCTCTGGATACGCCCCGAGAATTGGCTCTTCACCCAATCCAGCTTGAAGCGATTGGGTGCGCCGATCTTGAGCGTGCGCGCCTGTTCGTCGAAGTCGAGCGGCGCCAGCGGTTTGATCCAGGTGCGGAATTGCTGGGGCGTCAGCTCTTGTTCGAGACGTGTCGCGCAGTGTTGCCAGAAGTCGTTCAT